>CAWAEE010000018.1:0-40897 GCA_963781125.1 uncultured Acidobacteriaceae bacterium | reverse complement strand
AATAAAATCAATTAGTTAGGCGACTCACCTCAGAAGGCTCATCATCCATACTGGGGGAAATACCGGGGACCCTGCTTCAATTCCGCTTCCGCTGATACTTTCCACTGCTCCGCGAAGTTCTTCCAGTGAGAAGTGTCCGTCTAGCGCCGCCATCTTCCACCATCGTTGACGTACTCCAGCCACGATCTTTGCGATCTTGGGAATGGGAAATCCGGCGTTGAGCATTCGGGAAACAGGCACTGTGCCTCTAATCATGAAAACGGCAGGCCAGGGGCGAAATCTCGTCCTCGATTTCTGCCCCTTCCTGGATCACCCTTCAGGATTCTTGCAGCCCGAAACCTTGCCGCTTCCCAGGCTTCTTTGATATCCCCGATGGGCTTGGAAGGGTCAACGTTGTGGGTCTTCGGGGAAAACTTATCCCCACCCGCACCGTACCTCTCAGCCGGAAATGCAAAGTGCTCCGGTTTGGGCTCTGTGAATTGTACCGCCCAAAATCTCAGCGGGCAGTGCCCGTTGACTTAGCGGAACCACACGACCTGTTCCCGCTGGTGTTTTGTCCTTGCCCCATTTCAAGCAGCGATTCTTGAAGTCCACATTGCGCCACGGCAGCGTCCGGATCACGCCATACCGCGCGCCGGTTTCAATCGCCAGGGTGACGAAGGGAACGAGCATCCGGGAGCGAGACTCACCGCAAGCTTGCAGCAGCGCTGATTCCTCTTCTGAGCTGATTGGCCTCCCGATGTCGCCATCCGTCGGAGCATACCCTACTTGGACATTGGCGGGGAAAAGCCGGGTAGGCCCACGAACGGTGCGTCTGGTGCAATCGATTGCATGTCCAAGAGAACCCGCCGCACCGGAATCGCTGAAATGGGAAATATGAAGCTGTTACCTGCAGCGCCACTTACCACGCTTCGTGGAAAGACGCCTTCAACTCACATGGCTCCGTCACACCAGGCCCCCAAACGTTTACTGTGGGCAGAGCATTTGATGACGCGACTTCGGCGGTCACATGAGTCCCGGTTCTGATTTGGCATTCCCTCGCGGAATCCGTGGCACGATCCACATAGACCCGTCAGTCAAAGTCATCACAAGACCGCCTGTGGAGTTGGGCCAAGACTTCACAACCGAAGAGTCTCTGAATTCAAATCCTCCATTGCTGGAACTGTCCAAAAACGCCCGCTGGCTCGTCTGACCAAAGCTACCCATGAAGTGGTAATTCGTATTGATAGAATCCCTGTTTCCGTTTCAGTTCTAAGGCCACTTGCAGTTCTTGGTAAAGGAACACGATAGATTGGAGATCGATCAGTTTGTATTGTCGAAAATCGCCGCTGTTCGATGGGGTCGTCGGGTGCTCCCAACGCGTCTTAATTATTAAGTCTCCGGTGTAGCCCGAATTTTCCAGATCTTTTCCGATCGTTCTTGGTAAGTCGAACAGATTGTCAGCGAGCATTCCGTCTGCCACGTTCGAGAACTCGGCGACAATGTAGAGTCCTGAATTGGTCGCGAATCCGACCCATCGCTTGCTCACTGCATTAACGTAATCTGAACACGCATCTTTTCCAACTCTTTCAGCGTTCTCCTTCGATTGTGGATGGTCCTGCCAGGGCATCTCGTGGCTTCTCACGTGTGCCAGCTCTTGGAAATTCAAAATATAGGGCGTAATGTGAGAACTTCGGTGAGTTTCGTTTAGCGTCTTCGGATCGAAGGGGAGCTTCCATCACATTGCGAAGCCCCAGATCATTTGGATCTCTACTCATGAACCGACCGGAGTCGTAGACTTCGATTCCGCGGTCCGGGACAGTTCCCACCCTTCGCAATTGCTGCCTGCATTCAATCCGGGCGACGACATCCATCCGAATGATGTTGGAAATCGAGCGATAGCGGATGCCTTCAACTTGGAAACCTTCCAGCATTGAGTAAACAAAATAGGGGGCTAGACAGTTCCGTTGTTTCGATGAGGCTGCAGAGCGGAAGCACGTTGGCCGCCGAAGTCAGCCCCCGAACAATAATTCTTCCGTCCGAGTGCCCCAGCGCGCAACGCTCAGGAGTCGCACGCATTCGATTTAGGTACATTTACCAACAATATGTAGCAACCACATCCGGTGCACTCGGGAGTTGATTCGTAACACTGGTGTGTAAGACAACCTGAATATTTTTCTTTTCCCAGCCTTTGGGGAGGGACTTGACCAATGTCGAGATGGACAGTGGATTGGTTATGAACTCAGCTGCGGCCTGAGTGCCTGCGTATCCCACTCCAGCTGCGGCAAGAACTGTGGTTCCGGTCTTCGAGTTCAAGATTCGCGATACGATTGCGTAGTCCTCTGTAAAGCCAGCACTGGCAGACCAGCGCTTTAGAGTCCCTGAGCGGTCCACAATGCCGCTAGGCCCATCGAAGACATAGCGCAAATTCTCCGTCACGGACAGGGTCCAGGAGTTGTTGTGCGCCCCCACCAAAATGGTGGGGCTTTCGCGCAGGTCGCCATACGCGACATCGCCGCCGAACCGGATGATGAATTGCCTGTCGCGCCGTACGAGCAACGATTCGATTTTTGTGATCGCAGCAACATCGCCAATTGTGACGAAGGTATCCTTCGCCGGGTATAGGTCCTGCCCATCAATTTTGGTGCCCGGGGGAAGCGGGATATAGGATTCGTATCCCATTTCCTCGGTGTGGGTCCGGGGGTGTTCGCGGTAGTATGCAGCCAAGTATGAAGGGGACAATTGATAGACCGCATTGCCGCCGACATAGATCAAAGTCGTGTGGGGGTTATCCAAAATTGGCGACCAGAACTGATTGAAGGCCCGCGTTTCCGGGGATGGGAAGTTATGTTGAATCACCCAGGCCAGGATTGCCATTGAGATGATTGCAGCCGCAATCGACCATCTTCGAGCACCGAATCGTTTAGAACTTGGCTTACCATCGTGCCCGACTATTCCTAGGGGAATCGGCGGTGCCAAAAGTTCAACTGAGGTCTGGGTGGGCTCAGATGTCTGAGACGGAGGTGAAGGCAGCCGAACCCCGTCCCCGTCAATCCGCTCAAAAACAGCTTTGAAGGAGCCCAGCGGAACGCTGATCCGAACCGCCTTTTGATGCTCAGTCTGATAGTAGAGCGCGAGGCGCTTCCTGACCTCCGCCACACGGGCACGAACGATCGGATCGGAATTGGTGTCATAGTCCAGACGCCTGCCGAAGACCTCGCTCCCGATCACTCTCTCTTTCAGGAGCTCTGCGTGCCCTGACAACGTCTTATCGACAATGAATCGCAGCAATTCCTGTGATTGCTTGCTCGCGCGAAAGGGACTGCTGATTAAGATCTCTGCAAGTGCCTTTTGAATCAGCGCCGCGAGACCCTCTTGGGAATCGGCCGCTCGATGAGAGATCTCGTCGGATTCGAGAGCGTGCCCCATCGTGTCCCCCAACTGAAATCACCTGCGGGAAGTACTCTACTCCCGCGATATGGCGCTGACAAGCTCTGCGTTTTCTTCAAGAACGTCTCGTACTGTACCATACAGCACCTTGTGGATAACCATAAAGTTATCGCTTACTTGCTGCCGCAGTGGAAAGTGCGTTTTGTTCGCGGTCTGCGATCTACGAAGTCGCTTAGTCGGCTTTGGACTGGCAGGCACCGCCCTCACAGAGGGTTCGGATGATCGGCAAGCGAAACGGCAGGGAAGAATTTAGGAGGCAAGATGAACAGGTTACATCACATAGTTTGGGCAGTCTTGGTGGCCACTATCGGACTGGCCCTCACTTCGTCGCTCCCCGCGCAATCGAAGAGCACTACGGCATCACTTTCCGGCACGGTTACCGACCCGTCTGGGGCCAGAATTCCGAAAGCTACGGTGAAGATCACCAATCCAGAGAATGGAACCGTCCGAACCGGCACTACGAGCTCGGCGGGGGAGTTCTCCTTCGCCCTTCTCCTGGAAGGCACCTATAGCCTCGAAGTCCGGGCTGCGGGATTCAAGACGACCCGCCAAGACGGAATCGTCCTCACCCCAGGAGATACCGTCGCGGAAAACGTGACTGTGACGATCGGCAGTACAGAGCAGGTCGAGGTCAATGCGACCGGGCCGCTGCTTCAAACTCAGGACGCCAACATCAGCACCGAACTCGCCAGCAAGCAAATTGAGGAACTTCCGCTCAACCTCAGAAATGTGCTCAGTTTTGTATCGCTCGATTCCGCCGTGAACGTGCAGGGCGACCGGCAGTTGCTGGGGGCGGGTGGCAGCGAAGACACGGCCGACCAGGATTACTCCTTCCTGAACTTTGGAGGCGGCTATTTCGGGACGAACCTCTTCCTCCTCGAGGGCGGCTATGATACGTCCCAAGACTGGGGAGGAGTTCTCTATGTTCCCGCCCCGGAGGACACGGACCAGGTCAAGGTAACGAGCTACTCGTTTTCGGCCGAATATGGATTCAGCACCGGCAATGTGATCAGCATGACCACCAAGGCCGGCACTCACGACTACCATTTCGTTGCCGACGAGTACCTCCGCAACCAGGATCTTGACTCCAACCTCTACTTCAACAACCTGGCTGGCACACCCAGGCCTGACGATCATCGCAATCAATTCGGAATCGCCGGCGGCGGACCGCTGTACATCCCGGGCATCTACAGACAGCGTGACAAGACCTTCTTTTTCGCCAATTATGAGGGGTTGAGGCTCAATGGGGGCCTCAGCTACGGCGCTATCGTGCCCACCACCGCTCAGTTAGGTGGAGACTTCTCGTCGGAGCTTACGACCACATCCCTGGGCACAGATTGCCTGGCCAGGCCCATCTATCAGGGCGCAATCTACAACCCTTACTCGTTGTCTACCTGCCCCGACGGAAGCGTAGTCCGCAATCCCTACGCGGGAAATATCGTCACCAACATCGATGCTCTCGCGAACAAATTCGCCACGGGAAACTACTGGCCGGCGCCAAAGAATCCGGGCGGCGGAAATAACTTCAACACCGTTGCCAGTGCCCCAACCACTTCCAACGAGTGGGGAATTCGCATCGACCAGAACATCAATGCGAACAATCGAATTTACGGGCAATTCTCGAACAAGCATGAGGGAAAAGTCCAAACAGGGGCCTTCTACGGAAATGACGTTGCGGGGCCCTATGTCTTCGACCCCAACAACCGTATGTTCGGGGTTTTGGGTTATTCCCACGTCTTTTCGCCGACTCTTGTTCTGAGCGGCAACTTGTTCTTCATTCGCAATCCGGGCGGGAACGTTGTGCAGGGCTATCCGTTCAAGCCTTCCTCACTGGGATTACCGGGTATTCTCGATACGTGGTCGCCGCAGTTTCCGCAGGTTCAGTTCGGGAACACCTTTAGCGGGTCCCTCTATGCTCCCCTTGGAGCAACGCAAAACTCCGGCGAAGCTACCTTCCCGAAGACCAACGAAAGCCTGAACATAGATATCAGTAAGACTCTGAAAACGCAGTCCATTTCGGTCGGGTATCTCGGTGTCAGGCAAACAGACGATGGCGGCAGACTCACTCCGACGGTATTCAATTTCTCGAACCAAATGACGGCGGGTCCTGACCCAGCGAACTTGAAAATCGACACCACTGGAGACCCGCTTGCTTCCTTTTTGGTGGGCGCCGGCAGTTCCGGAGCCGGCAGTGCCGGCTCGACTGGGTTTAGCGCCTATCCCGCGCCAACGTATTTCATGCACGGGATGTACGTGCAGGACGATTGGAAAACGACTCATAAGCTCACCTTGAACCTCGGTTTCCGCTACGACCTCCAGATGCCCGTGACCGCGCGGCATAATCAGCAGGCCTATTTCGATTTCCACGCCCTCAATCCGATCAGTGTGGCGGCCGGAATCCCGGTTTACGGAGCGGTCGTTTACAACACTCCGGGAAACCGCGGCCTGTATCAGAAAAACTTGAATGACCTTGCTCCCCGCCTTGGCTTTGCCTACGCCGTGTTGCCGAAGCTTGTTGTGAGAGGCGGCTACGGCATCTATTACGCACGAAACTTCTACGGCGGCAATGGACCGGACCCTGGATATTCGACGTCATCAACGTGGACTTCATCGGCCGACGGGATCCACGTTACAACGCCCCTCGCACAGGCATTCCAATCGGGACTTGTGCCGGTTACCGGGAACTCACTCGCAGGCCTGACGAACGTGGGCCAGGGGGGCGGCGGAGTGAATCCGCATCGTCCCGATCCTCTCATCCAGCAGTTCAGCCTAGGATTTCAGTACGCATTTGGTCCAAACGACGTGCTGGACGTGAACTACGTGGGCAGCCGGGGAAGGCGCATTACCGTTGGCGGCTTCAACTACGGCCAACTGGATCCGAAGTATCTTTCGATGGGCTCAGCGTTGCAAGCCAATGTGGCCGATCCATTTGCCCCCGCCCTCAAGACCTTGGGACTCCCATCCAACGCCTGCGATTCTCCGGGCGGGATGATCGAACAGGGGTTCTTGCTGGAGCCGTACCCGGAGTTCTGCAACGGCGCCTCTGCCTCGAACGAACCGGCCGGAGTCAACAACTACAACGCATTGCAGTCAAGCTTCAAGCATCGTTTCGGCCAGGGACTGATCTTTACCGCTTCCTACACCTTCTCGAAGTTCCTCTCTGATACCGGGGGCCCTGAAGAATGGGGTTCTATCAATGGCGACCAGGGAGGCTCGAGTATCCGCAACTACTACGACATAAAGGCGGATTGGTCCGTGGACGGCGACGATATCCCACACTCTCTCGTTCTGAACTATGTGTATGATTTACCCGTCGGCCGGGGCAAGATGTTCGGTGGTCATATGAACCGGATTGAGGACGCAGTTGCGGGTGGCTGGCAGATATCGGGTATTACAACCGCTCAGAGCGGTTTCCCGATGTCGATCAACCCTAACGGGAACAATCAGACTTTTGGTGGGGGCCAGCACGTTAACTTGACCGGGGCCAGCTTTAAGACCGCCGGCTGCGGCGGTTTCCAGAATGTGCCGTTCACTCCCGTGGGAAAGAAATACTGCTTCTTCAACGGGCAGCCCGCTACAGACCAAGGGAACGGGCAGGGGCCGTTCGAGGCACCGTCCGAATTCAGCTTCGGCAATGGTCCTCGCTACTTTTCAAATCTAAGAGCACCGAAATACGTGGACGAAGATCTGACCTTGGGAAAGTGGTTCAATCTCACGGAGAAATTGCGTATGCAGTTCGCTGTCCAGATGTTCAACGCTTTCAACCATCCGAATTTCGGCATACCCGGCGCCTCAGTCGGGAGCCCCAACATGGGCGCGAGCTCAAGCACCCAGGGAGCAAGGCAAATGCAGGGTGTACTGAAGATAACCTATTAGCGACCCTATGCGGTGGACCGTATTTCTCGCCATGTGCATGACGCTTCCGCCTGCGACTTTGGTCGTGAGCGGAAGCCCTGCAGCGCAGGATCACGAGCAGACGCTTCAAGCTCTTCTGGATGACGCCCGCGTGGCTCAGTCGAGGGGGAACTTCGCCCAGGCCGCCGAAGCGTATCGAAAAGCTGTCACACTGGAGCCTTCTCTTCCAGAGCTATGGGCGAATCTAGGCCTCATGGAGCACGAGTCGGGGAGGTCCGCGGAAGCGATTCAAAGTTTCAAGCGGGCAATTCGGCTCAATCCATCTTTGTTCGCTCCCCAGTTGTTTCTGGGTATCGAATACCTCAAATCGAAGGACCCCGAGGCTGCCATACCCTTCCTTGAAAATGCAGAAAACCTCAATCCGAACGATTTGCAAGCGGCTCTTAACCTCGGAAAGGCATACGCGTTGTCAAACCATGAAGATCGTGCCGTGGATGCCTACATGCTTGCGATCCATTTGGCGCCGAATGACGGGAGTACCTGGCTGAATCTTGGCACTGCCTATCTGCAGCAGGTGGAAAACGATGCGCGCTTGATGACCTCCGTCTACGGTCATTCGCCTTATGTAAGTTTGCGTGCCGCAGAAACCCTTGCCGAGGAGGGCAAGCCGCTCCCAGCCGAGAGGGACTATAAAGCCGCCATCGCTTCCGGCTCACCCCCACCTTGCACACACGCGGAATTCGGAATCACGCTCCTTCATACGAAGAACGTAGCCGATGCGCGTCAGCAATTCGAACTGGAGACAATGTCTGGATCTCATTGTGGATTAGCGCCTATCGGTCTGGCGGTTACTCAACTCGTCGAGGGCCAGCCAGAAGCTGCGTTGACCAGATTGATTTCGATTTCAACGGCCGATCCTGGATTTGTCGAGTCGAGCCTGCCGTTGTTTCGCGATGCGGTTACTGCCGATCAGGCAAAGTCGCTGATCGATCTAAGTCGAGCGCGAAACAGAGACGACAGCGGATCGGTCGAGATCGGGTCGCTTATAGAGAAGATGTTTGTTTCGGGTGAGACGCCGGCGCAAATTGAATCCAGTGACATGGCGAGGCCTCCAAGGATACAAACGGCGGTGCCAGCCGATGCCGAGAAGCTCTATGCTGCCGGTCAGTTTACCCAGTGCAGCGACGCACTAAAGCCGATACTTGGCGCGATTGCCAGCGACCCATTGCGGCTTCTTGCTTCGTGCTCCTTCTATGCGGGCGACTTTCGAACTACCTCCGCCGCAGCGCAACGCCTGAAAAGCAATGCAGCAACCCGCGCGGAGGGATTGTATTGGGAAACCAAGGCCGATCAGAAACTGGCGATTGCGGCGCTGACGCACGCGGGCGAAATCGATGCGGACTCGCCGCGCATGCATGTGCTGCTCGGAGATGTCCTTCGGCAAAAGCGGCAGTGGGACGGGGCCGAAGCCGAATACCGAAAAGCCATCGCCTTGGATCCAAGCAGCCACGCAGCGCGGCTGAGCCTGGCTATTGTGCTGTTCACCGAATTGAAGAACGACGAGGCATTCAATATAGACCGCAGCCTCTTGGCGGAAGATCCGAACAATCCTGAAGCAAATCTGCTAGCGGGCGAGATTCTCGTTCAACGGAACATCTATGCGGAAGCTGAGCAATATCTGGCAAAGTGCGGGAGCATTCAGCCGGAATTCCTGCCCCGTTTACACGCCCTCCTGGGTCAGGTATATGCAGCGACAGCCCGGATTCCAGCAGCAATTCAGGAGTACAAGCAAGGTCTTGCAACCGATGAAGATGGAAGTATTCATTTTCAACTTGGCCGCCTTTATCAGAAGTCCGGTGACAGAAATGCGGCACAGGAGGCCTTCAGAGAATCGAAACGCCTCAGACAAGAATGGGATGGCCGTTCACGCCTTGCGCTTGAGCAGACGCCCACAGATACAAGTCGGCAATAGTAAACCAGTCCGAGGGTGATTGGAACACGAATTGAAATGCGAAGTTGGAAAATTTCCTAACGCTCTGAGATCAGGAGCCTGATTGATGTTGATTGCCTCTTCGAGAACGCTCTCTTCTTTAACGGTGTGTTTCCTTGCGATCGGGTTTATCGGAACAGGACGTCCCACGGATGCGGAGCAGATCGAGCGGACAGCGAATGGCGCGATCGTTCGGACTGCGACGGGGGTGGTTCGCGTTGAAGTCTGTTCGGAGAGGGTGGTTCACATCGTTGCAAACGCAACAGGTTCGCCCATCAACTCCCTTGTACCAACCATTGTGCGACCATGCGCCAGCGCGCAGTTTACGAGTTCATCCGACGCCTCGCACCTCTCTCTTCAGACCGGAAAACTCAAGGTTGACGTTTCCCGGGACACTGGAGCGGTCCGTTTTTTGACTTCCGATGGGCAGACCATCCTGAGCGAACAACCGAATCACGGGCGCGCCTTCGCGGGGGCGGATGTTGAAGCATCCCGGGATGGGATTCAGCAGAAATTCCTGTTATCTCCGAGCGAAGCAATCTACGGATTGGGACAGCATCAAGAAGGATTCTTCGACTTGCGCGATATACCGATCCGGCTTCTGCAGGCAAATACAAATATCGCGATTCCGTTTTTGCTTTCGACAAAAGGCTACGGCCTGCTGTGGAATGACGCGGCCCTTACCGACTTCAATCCTACGGACGAGACCATCAAACTGGATGACAAAGGCGTCGGCACTTTTCGGACGCAGCGGGATGGAGAATACGGATTTCTTCTAAACGGCAACTTTCGGAGTAAACTTCGCCTCTCAGTCGATGGCGAACAAATCATCGACATCAAGAACATGTGGGTTCCCGGCTCAGCCGGTGCAAAGATACACCTCTCGGCAAATTCAATTCATACAGTCGTGGCGGAGACCGGAGGCAACACCGAACTTTCTCTTCGTGCTCCTTCGGATACCATGGCTTTTCGTTCTGAAACCGGTCAGGGAGTTGATTACTACTTCATCTACGGACCGGAACCCAGTCAGGTAATCGCACAATACCGGCGATACACGGGAGATGCTCCATTACTGCCGCGATGGGCTTACGGCTTCTGGCAGTGCCGCGAGCGCTACTCAAGCCAACAGCAGATTCTCGATACAGCCGCCGAGTTTCGCAAACGGCAAATCCCTGTAGATGTCCTGGTTCAGGATTGGCAGTACTGGGGAAAGTATGGCTGGAATGCTATGCGCTTTGATGAAAGCGAGTATCCCGATCCAGCCGCGATGATGTCTTCCCTGCATCGCCAGGATTTTCATTTGGTCATCTCTGTCTGGGCAAAGTTCGGCGCAGAGACCGCGGTCGACAAAGAAATGGTCGCAGATGGCCTGGTCCTCAAAGACGCTGCGACAACGGGGGAACCCGGGGAAGCTAATGTTCGAGAGAACTGGGCGGATATGTTCAATCCACGAGCACAGAAGGCATTCTGGTCGGATATCAATCAGAATCTTTTCAGCGCGGGGCTCGACGGATGGTGGCTCGATGCTTCAGAACCGGAAGGCGATCCTCTGAAAAACGATGAGACGTTTCTGGGACCCGGCAAAACCGTGCGCAATGCGTTCCCTTTGTTTGAAACCTCAGCTGTCTATAACGGGCAACGGGCCACGAACCCGGAAAAGCGTGTCGTCATTCTGTCGCGCTCCGCATATACCGGGCAGCAGCGGAACGGGTCCATTTCCTGGTCGGGCGACATCACTGGGGACTGGGAGACATTCCGCCGGCAGATTCCTGCCGGACTCAGTTTCGGGATGTCGGGCTTTCCCTACTGGACAACGGACATTGGCGGATTCTTCCGGCCGGCTGACCAGTACACATCGGAGGATTACCACGAATTGCTGATCCGCTGGTTTCAGTACGGGGTGTTTTGTCCAATCTTTCGCATACACGGATTTCGCTCCGAGACGGAAATGTGGAAGTACGGTCCAGAGGTGGAGAAGGTCCTCAGGCAATACGATGATCTCCGTTATCGCCTTCTCCCGTACATTTACTCCGGGGCCTGGGGAACTACCAACCGCGGCGAAATCCCCATGAGGGCTCTACCCTATGTCTATCCCACGGATATGTCGGTCCGGGACGTCCGCGATCAATTCATCTTCGGTGATTCGCTTCTTGTGAGTCCTGTCACGGAACGCCACGCCACGACGCGCAAGGTCACCTTGCCGGCTGGAAATGCGTGGGTAGACTTCTGGACGGGAAAGAGTCGGCGCGGGGGGCAGACCATCACGGCAGATGCCCCAATTGACCAAATGCCGATCTTCGTGAAAGAAGGCAGCATCGTGCCCATGGGACCGGTCGTGCAGTCCGCCGCCGAGGCCGAAGATCCGCTCGAAGTTCGTATCTATGGCGGCAAAGATGCCGATTTCCAGTTGTACGAAGACAGCGGCGACGGCTACGCCTACGAAAAAGGCGCGAGAGCAACAATCCAGCTCCACTGGAATGACAGTCGAAGAGTGTTGTCGATCGGAACTCGGTCGGGAGAATTCCCAGGGATGCAAATCAAGAATACCTTCCGGATCGTTCTGGTCAAGCCGGGACACGGGACAGGAGTCGGCTCGGATTCAGGCTTTGATTGCTCTGTCACCTATGACGGTCATCCAACGAAGATCTCTTTGGGCAAATGAGCTGAGCGCTTGACGGCGTGTGCTTGTTTAAGGCGTCGGGAATAATCGGAGGACATTTGTCGGCCCGGCGGGCGACACAGCCCTGAGAATTTCGCTGCCTGACATGTACCATTCCAGGGCTGCAGCGTGACTCAATACTTTTGGAGGTTTCGATTGATGAACCGCAGGTCGTTTCTCGCTAGTGGAATATCGATGATCGCGCTCCCGCGGATGGCCAAGGCATTTGGAAACTCGCCGTTCTTTCAGGGAACTATTCCGGACGGTCCCTTCCTGCCGTACTGGGAGTCTCTAAAGTCCTATCAGTGTCCGGATTGGTTTCGCGATGCGAAGTTCGGCATCTGGGCGCATTGGAGCCCGCAGTGTGTTCCCGAACAGGGTGACTGGTACGCGCGGAATATGTACATTCAAGGTTCGCGTCAATACGAATACCACGTCAAGCAATACGGCCATCCATCGCAGTTCGGCTACAAAGACATTTGCCCTCTTTGGAAGGCGGAGCGATGGGATCCCGATGCACTCGTCAAGCTTTACAAGCGGGCTGGTGCGGAGTATCTGGTCTCCCTTGCGACTCATCACGACAACTTCGATTGTTGGAATTCGAAGTATCAGCCCTGGAATTGCGTCAACATCGGTCCGAAACGCGACATCGTGGGGACTTGGGAAAAGGTCGCCCGCTCCAACGGTCTACGATTCGGCGTCAGCTATCACGGAACGCCTCATCGGGTCTGGGATGAGTTCCTCCCCGTTCGCTACAAGAGCGACACGACGGGCCCGCTCGCAGGTGTTCCTTATGATGGCGTCCAGACGATGGCCGACGGAAAAGGCAAATGGTGGGCGGGGATGGACCCTCAGGCGATCAATGGCAAGCCCCACCAGAAAGGGTCACCCTGTCCGGAGTTTGTTCAGCAGTTCATGCATCGCGTTCAGGACGTGATCGACAGCTACTCCCCGGATATTCTGACTTTCGACGACGGTGCAAAGTTCAATTTCGACGCTGGCGGACCAGGTGCTCCGGATTTGGGGGTGTGGCTGGGAATCCCGGACCTTGCGCCAGAGATCATCGCATACTTCTATAACAAGAACGTCCTCGCCCATGCCGGCCGTCTTGAAGGAGTCGTAGACCTTAAGGAAGTTCCTGAACCCATTTGGGGAACCCTCACCCGCGACTTTGAAATGTCACTGGCCGATAAGCTTCAGGAAGAGCCTTGGCAAACCGAGGCGTGCATCGGGAGTTGGCACTACGAGCGGGCCCACTTTGAGAACCACACTTACCAGAAGGCCTCGTTCATCATTCCCTTCCTTGTCGACATAGTCAGCAAGAACGGCAATCTCCTTCTCAGCATTCCGTTGCCCGGACATGGACAGCCGGACAGCGATGAGATCGCCTTCCTGGGCGAGCTCGCCGACTGGCAGCAGGTGAATTCCGAAGCAATCAAGGGCACGCGTCCATGGAGTATCTATGGGGAAGGTCCGTCGACCGAAGCCAAAGAGATTCCTTCTTACCAGCTATCGAGAATAAAGTTCGATCACACAGACATACGGTTCACCACAAAGGGCGAGACGTTGTACGCGATTGCTTTGGGATGGCCGCCGGACAATCAGATGGTGATCAAATCGCTCGCGAGCACCGGATCCCATTACCAGCGCGAGATTCGCAAGGTGGAACTGTTGGGGGCAAAAGTCGACGTCAAGTGGACGAGGGAGTCAGGTGGACTCAGGATCTGGGTCCCCCAAGCTCCGCCCTGCCATTACGCCTATTGTTTCAAGATACTGCCGGCATGAAGAAGGTGGCCGACTATCGACGTGTGAAAGTCCTATGGCCTCAACATGCCTGTGTCGTCAGTACTCGCGCGGACCACGCGAATCTGATGGTCCGTGAAAACAGCGTGCGTTTGAGGCAACTCATACTTAGGCATATGGCAGGTGACGCAATTGCTGGCTGCCACCTTGCAGACTGTCTTTGCCGCCCAAGGCTTCTTCGAGCCCGTGCGGAGACCGTGACAAGCCAGGCATTTGGAATCATAGGTGCTCAATTCGTGAACAAGCGGCCGATGCGGGTCGTGGCAGGCCACGCAGGTGATCCGAGCGTCGCCGTTTGTTCCCCAGCAGCGGCTTTGCTCAAGCCCAAACGGCTGAAAGCGTATCTTCCCTGGACCGGGATTGCCGCCCGCCCCCATCACGTCCGCCCATGTGCTATGGCAGGCGCCGCAAAAGTCGACAGAATCGGAAGGGGAAAGTTCGGCAGGATCCATGATCTCCACGGCGCCCTGCTTTGGGCGTTTCACAGCCATTGATGCAACGTGGGCGGCTCCCGGTCCGTGGCACGCTTCACAGGTAACCCCCGGGCTAGCTTTCTCCGATTCGAACACCTTTGAAGTGAAGGCTTCGGTTGTATGACACCGGAAGCAGTCCTTTGCTCTGTCGACGTCCATCTTCCGGCCCAGCGCTGCTTCCAAGTCCTTCGGCGCTTCGGGAGAGTGTCCCGGCGTTATATCCAGCGAATGAGTTTTTGTGAAGAAACTCAAACGACTTTCAAAATAAGCGCCATCTTTCTCGAGGACGTAAGTTTGCCCATTCTTAAATCCAAACGCCCAAGCCGCAGGCAATGAAGTGGTATCGACTCCGTCAGTCACGCTGAAAATGGACCCTTCCAGCGAAGTTGTGAGAGAAGTGGTGAATGAGCCCTCCTGAAATCGGAGCGACACATTATTTTTCAAAATATCCGACTGCGCGGCACGCACACCGGCATGATACATAGGCGTGGACTCCTGGAGTCGCGCGATCCGCTGGTGGCATCCGGTGCAAGCCACGCTCCCAGAATACTGGCTGCGAGGCGGATCTCCTTTCGTAGGCCACCACCCTGGTTCTTCAAGCCTGTCCAGGGTTGTTTGACTGATGCCACCGGCGGATGGTCCCTGCGCGCGAGCCAGACAGAATGCCGTTCCAGCCAACGCCAATATGGCGCCAAGCCACGGACCATACCGTTGGCGCTTACGACCTGTCAGGGAACTCGCCAAGCAAAGTGCATCTTCAGCACATCGAATTGCGCGCTCATTATGCGAGCCGCTCCGGGAAGCACAATGAACAACACGGCCAGCTTTGGCAAACTCACGATGCAGGCGGACATCCATCTGTTGGTCCTCGATCTACGAGCATCCGCTGGTTTGAGCACAATTGGCGCACGTTCCGGCTCAAAAGGGGTTTACCGGCTATCGACATTGGACAGTACGTGATTCACTTCGGAGTTGAGGGCCCATCGCGCGGCAACCCCGCTTTCAATTTGCCGGGAATCGCTGGCTTGATGCACGGACAACAATGCGCGGCGTGATCAGTTCACTCTTGGGCCTCTGAGGGTCTTTCTTTCGAGCGATCCTAAGCGCAAGATCTGCCGCCGACTTTCCTATACTTTCACTTCCTTGATCGACTGAGGACAAGGGAACACGTAGGAAGTCAGAGTAGGAAAGGTTGCCGCATCCCACGACCGCGATATCTTGAGGAATGCGTAATCCGGCATCGAGTATCGCGCGCATGACACCGAGAGCCGAGGGATCGTTAAAACAGAAGACTCCGTCCGGTTGAGGTCCCGTCGCGAGCAGTTTCTTGGCTGCCTCGTAGCCACCATTTTCACCAAGATGGTCACCGGAGGTCCCGAGAGAAACAATGTGTCCCGGTAAGGGCGTCATGTTGTAGGAGGCCAGAACCCGTCTGTAGCCTTCGAGACGGCCAATGGCAGTGCTGACTTCTGGACCACGGATGTGAGCAATTCGCCGGCATCCCTGCTCGATGAGATGCGACGTAGCTAGTGCGCCAACCGCTTCGTCATCGACGCCGACAAAGTTTGCATTAAGTCCTTGGAAGCGTCGATCGATCAGGACGTACGGCGTTTTGTGCTCTTCGATCATGCGAAAGCAGTCGACCGACCATTGCGCCGATGCAACCAAAAGGACGTCGACTCGCCTTGCTAACAATTGCCTGATCTCCTGTTCTTCGAGGTCTGGGTCTTCGTCCGAAGATGAGATCAACAGACTGTACCCATGCTTCCGGGTTTCCGCCGAGATGACTTTTGCTATTAGGGCGAAAAATGGATGCAACAGGTCAGGAACGACGAGGCCGAGTGTCCACGTACGGCCGGAGACGAGCGAGCGGGCAGCGATGTTCGGCTGATAGTTGAGCTCTCGCATCCGCTTCAAGACGCGTCGGCGCGTTTCTGCCGCTATGTCCGGGTGCTCCCGTAAAACCTTGGAAACCGTGACAACGGAAAGACCCAAATCGTTAGCGATGTCTTTCAAGCGGGCTACCATATCACAAATTTACCCTATTTGACGCTCGATAATGCCGGTGACTGAAGCGATTTTCCACAGCTGAGCAAGGAGTTCGGCTCTCACATTCACGCAGTTAACTTGAGCTCTTTCAATGGATTTTTCCTCAAAACCTTCCTTGACAAGCCTTCGATCTAAAACCTAGGATAATAGCGTTTCAGTTACCGATTACTCTAAGGTCTTCGGGAGCGCCCAAATCGATGAAATCGCAGCCTCAAACAGCCGCTTCACGTACCGAGACCCTTGATCCGAAGCGGGTTCCTTCTCGAATCCTGAAGAATGGTGCCCAGATACCTGCAATCGGCTTTGGAACCTTCGGCTCGGATCATACTCCGCATGAGACTGTTGCCGAGGCGGTAAGGTACGCCGCGTCAATTGGTTATCGACATTTCGACTGCGCCTCGGTCTATGGCAATGAACATCGAATCGGCAGGGCATTCAGGGAGCTCTTTCAGAGTGGGCTGCACCGTGAAGAGGTTTGGATTACATCCAAGCTCTGGAATGACAAGCACGGTGAAGAAGATGTTGTTACCTCATGCGAGAGATCCGTGGCGGATTTGCAGGTCGATTACCTCGATCTTTTCCTGATCCATTGGCCATTTCCAAATCATCACCCTCCGGGATGTGACGTCGCGGCGCGCAATCCGCATGCTGTCCCTTACGTTCACGAGAACTACATGCGCACGTGGCGCAAGTTGGAAGAGCTGGTCGATCGAGGGCTCGTTCGCCACATCGGCACCTCGAACATGACCATCCCCAAGATGAAGCTGCTCCTGCGTGATGCGCGCATCACACCCGCATTAAATGAGATGGAACTTCACCCTCACTTTCAGCAGCCGGAGTTCTTCCGTTATCTGATTGCAAACGGAATACAGCCAATCGGATATTCGCCGATTGGATCGCCGGCGCGCCCTGAGCGAGATCGGACACCGGAGGATACGTCGCCGACGGAAGACCCCGCGATTCGAGCAATCGCAGCGAAGCTCGGCATTCATCCTGCCGTAGTGTGCATCAAGTGGGCGGTCCAACGCGGACAGATCCCGATCCCTTTTTCAACGAATCCAAAAAACATCCTGAGCAACTTGCTGGGTGTGGTTGGCGAACCACTTAGCCGGCAGGACATGGACGCAATCGAGAAGCTGGACCGCAACTGCCGCCTCATTAAAGGGCAGGTATTCCTTTGGAAGGACAATCAGTCCTGGGAAGACCTCTGGGACGTGAAGGGCGTCATTACTTCCGCATAGCCTCACGCGGCTGAGAGGGCGAGCTTACTCCTGAAAGCTTCGCTCTCTCGGAATTTTCGAAACTCGCCGGCTTCGGAGTAAGTCTTGTCGCGTCGAAAATGATCTGCTGGAACGCGACGCAAAAGGAGATCGGCTAAATGTCAAGGTGTATGAAGGCGGCGTTTCTTCCGGGAAACAGCACCGTCGAGATGAGGGATGTCCCCGTCCCAGAACCCGGGCACGGAGAAGTGCTCATCGCCGTCAGGGCTTCTACCATTTGCGGATCGGATATCCGTGCCATCTATCGCGAACATCTTGGCAAGGGGCCGGAAGGATACCAGGGCGTGATCGCCGGTCACGAACCATGTGGGCAGATCGTTGAAACCGGCCCTGGTTGCCGCCGGTTCAAGATCGGCGATCGGGTGATCGTCTACCACATCTCAGGTTGCGGGGTTTGTAATGACTGCCGGCGTGGATACATGATCTCGTGTACCAGTGCGGAGTATCGCCGTGCCTATGGGTGGCAGCGCGATGGTGGCATGGCAGAATATCTACTCGCCGAAGAAAAGGATCTGATCCTCCTGCCCGACCAACTCACTTACCTTGACGGTGCACAAGTGGCGTGCGGGTTCGGCACAGTATATGAAGCCCTTCAGAAGGTGGGCATAAGCGGCGACCACGCGGTCCTGATCACCGGCCTTGGCCCCGTTGGACTAGCTGCCGGCGCACTCTGCCGCAAATTAGGCGCGGAGAAGATCATCGGCATCGACATCTCAGCCGAGCGCCGAGAGATTGCGCTGCGCCTGGGCTTATGTGACTCCGTGTTTACGGCAGGCTCTGACAATGTCGAGCAAGTGCGTGAATTGACGGGCGGCCAAGGCGTCGAACGGGCAATAGATTGCTCCGGCAACCCGGAGGCCCGCGCTTCAGCCATTCGAGCCACCCGCAAATGGGGAAAGATGGTTATGGTCGGCGAGGGCGGCACTGTCACATTCAACCCTTCTCCGGACATCATTCACGACCAGAAGACGATTTACGGTTCGTGGGTGACTTCGACCTGGCTGATGGAGGAGTTGGTTGAGCGGCTGGTGCGATGGAATCTGCACCCTGAAGATATAGTCACGCACCGTTTCCGTCTGGAGCACGCAGACGAAGCGTACAAACTGATGGCTTCCGGTCGCTGTGGCAAGGTTGCGGTCTGCCCAGGTGCGGAGTAGAGAATGTACACATCTCCAGCCGCAAACGGTCCGTCACGGTCTGACAGCCAAAGCCTGATCCCGCGCAAGGGGAAGCTCGCATTCTTTCTTGTAACTGGTCTGTTCTTCCTTTGGGCGATACCCAATAACCTGAACGATGTTCTCATCCGCCAGTTCATGAAGTCGTTCGAGATTACGCGCCTTCAGGCGGGTCTCGTCCAATCGGCTTTCTATCTCGGATACTTTGTCTTCGCGGTTCCCGCGGCTCTTGTGATGCGCCGCTTTGGCTATAAGACCGGTCTTGTCTTCGGCTTGATTCTTTACGCCGGCGGCACATTTCTTTTTTTCCCGGCCGCATCCGCTCGAAGCTATCCACTGTTTCTTATGGCGCTCTTTGTTATCGCCAGCGGTCTCGGGTTTCTCGAGACAGGCGCCAATCCCCTTATTGCGCAACTTGGGCGACCCGGAGAGCTCAGTGAGAAGACTCAACTTCTCGCAGGCCTTCAATCCAATCGGATCGATTTGCGGTGCGATGATCGGCACGTTGTTTATCTTTTCGGGAGTCGAGCCTCATGCGCGCGAGATCGCGCAGATGAAAGCCCAAGGGGTCTACGAAGCTTTCCTTCAACACGAAACAGCACGCGTGCTCACACCGTATATGGTGCTCGGCGTCGTTGTTCTCATTTGGACGTTCCTCATCCTTAGAACGCGGTTTCCCGCAGTAGCAGCTGGGCAATCTCCGTCCACGACAGCAAAAGACGGCGGGTACATCAGGCTGTTGCAGTATCCGAGTTTTCTGTTGGCGGTAGCCGCACAATTCTGCTATGTCGGGGCGCAGGTGGGCACCTGGAGCTACTTCATCCAATATGCGCAGGACTATACGCGTGTTTCCGAGAAGACCGCAGGATATTTGCTTACAACGACCCTTGCGGCCTTCGCGGTGGGCCGGTTTACATCGAGCTTTTTGATGAGGCTGATCCGGCCAAATGTGATGCTCGGCGCTTTTGCGATTACCAATATCCTGCTGCTCACAGTCGGGATCGTTCTGCCGGGGTGGGTCGGTCTGGTTGCCGTTCTGCTGACCAGTTTCTTCATGTCGTTGATGTTCCCGACAATCTTCGCGCTCGGCATCAAGGACCTGGGTGTACACACCAAAGAAGGCGCCTCTCTGATCGTTATGTCCATTATTGGGGGCGCGGTTTTCACTCCATTGATGGGTATGGCATTCCAGTTCACCAGGAGCATGGCGCTGAGCATGTGCGTTCCCTTGATCTGCTATCTCGTTGTAGCCGGTTACGCCTTTTGGGGATCGCAGTTCGCTCCTTCGCGCAAATCGGCCGAAGCACTATCCAGTGGGGGGCAATGTGATTAAGACGCATCCGGATAGGGCCGAAACTTGGGAACTCGCGCTGAAGCGCCAGCTTCCCCTGTGGGGGCATCGCAATTGGATCGTTGTTGCCGATTCTGCGTATCCAGCACAGTCAAATCCCGGCATCGAAACCATAGCCACCGAAGCCGATCATCTTCAGGTATTGAAGGCGACAATCGACGCCATCGACAACAGCAGGCACGTGAGAGCCAATATTTACCTGGATGCCGAGCTCAAGCTGGTTGCTGAGCAGGATGGGTCCGGCGTTACGAGGTATAGGCAGAAGTTGGCGAGGCTCCTCGGCAACCGCGAGACGCAGGTTTTGATGCATGACCAAATCATTGCGAAGCTTGACGAGAGTGCCAAGCTGTTTCGCATTCTGATTCTCAAGTCCACACTCGCCATCCCTTATACTTCCGTCTTTCTTGAATTGGATTGTGGGTATTGGAATCGTGAAGCGGAGGAGCGCTTGAGGCTCTCGATGGCGAGACGTAATCCATAACGGCGATAACCGGGCATCTTCAACAACGAATTTCAGAGGTGTGACTGACGATGATATATCCGAGCGAAGCTATCTCCGGTCTTCAACTTTTTTGAAACACGAGGTGAGTTTCCAATGACGTGTCTTCCTTTGAAGAGCGGGTCAACTTTGACTCAACGGCCCGCGATGTTCGCGATTGCGATGACCGTCCTGGCTGTGCTGATTGGCTCCTCGACGCGGGCGACTGCGCAGTGCGCCGGGGAAGGCGGGAACAGCTTAGGGTTCGACATGGCGCCGGAAACCAGTCAGCGCGTGGTGGAGGACGCCGTCAAGCAGATCCCGACGCCGATGGCTCCCGGACCGGTGAAGCCGACCTGGGATTCGCTGAAGGAGAACTACAAGGTTCCAGAGTTGGTTCAGAGGAGCGAAATTCGGAATCTTCATGCACTTCGGCATATTCTCGGTGCCGGCGCATGGCAACGAGTGGTATGAGAAATTCCTGTATGCGGGCGGAAACGACAGCGTCTTGAAGGTGCTCGGCGGCAACGATATGGCGCTCGACGCTCAATACCGGCCCCAACAGCACGCGTGCCTGGCACACGGAGCACTTTGGTCCGCCCGACCAATTCGGCTACAAGGATTTCATCCCCATGTTCAAGGCGGAGCATTTCGACGCCGATGCCTGGGCGGCGTTGTTCAAGAAGGCGGGCGCGCGCTACGTCATGCCCGGGGCGCAGCATCATGAAAACTTTGCCATGTGGGATAGCAAGGTGACGCCCTTCAACTCGATGCAGATGGGGCCCAAGCGCGACGTCATTGGCGAACTTGCGGTGGCCGTGCGGAAGCAGGGCATGAAGCTGGGAGTGGCGAATCACGGGATCGAGAACTTCGAGTTCATCAACCCGCCCCTCGAATTAGCCGAGAAAATGAAGGAAGAGAAGGCCGATCTCTACGACCCGAAATGGGCGGATTTCTACAATTACGCGGACCGCAGCAATGCGGCCATGAAGCGCTTCCTGGTGAACTGGTATGAGCGCAATGTCGAACTGATCGACAAGTACCAGCCCGACCTCATCTACTTCGATAACGGCGTGGATCAACGGCACATCGATCCTTTGAAACTGCAGATTGCCGCGTACTACTACAACCGGGCCAAGAGCTGGGGCAAAGAGGTCTCGTTCACCACCAAGAAGGCGGCCTTTGCTCCCTCCGGCACGAATACCAAAACCATCGCGTCGATCCTGGACTTTGAAGGCGCGCCGCCGGACGGCATTCGCGCCGGCTCGTGGGTGGTGGACAGGCCGATCGGAACGAGAAGTTGGGGATATGTCGACGGACTGAAGGCCAATTCGCCCCAGACCGTGATTGGGTGGCTGGTCGATACCGTGAGCAAGAACGGTACGCTGCTGCTCAATGTTTCGCCCAAGGCGGATGGAACGATTCCGCAGGATCAGCAGGATACTCTTCTCGCCGTCGGCAAATGGCTGGAGACCAATGGCGAGGCGATCTACGACACCCACGCATGGACGAAGTTCGAGGAGAAGGGCAAAGACCATATCTACTTCACCGTGAAGGGGCAGGATCTCTACGCGATCGTGATGGGCAAGAGCGCCGGAGCGGAGGTCGCGATCAGTTCTTTGCCACAGGGTGGGCCGGCCGGCTCGGTGCGTTCTGTGACAATGCTCGGCGGCGGAAGTCTGCGCTACAAACAGGATGCTGCCGGGCTGACGGTGACGCTGCCTGACTCCACGGAACGCAAGGAGGCCTTTGTCCTGAAAATCACGGGACTGAAGACGAATCCGGATACGAATACGGATTCCGGCAATCCCTTCTGCGCATGTGAGCAAGCGCCATAAGTCGCAAACTCGAAGCTGTGCTGGTGCCTTCTCAAGGTCAAAATCGATCTTGTATGAAATCGATCCACCGTATCCAGATGAAAGCTACACGGGGACATGTTGCTTATAGGCCCTTGCCCCTAACGTGAGAAACATCGCCAGGAGAACCTCCATGCTCCATCAATCGCGCCGCTCGTTCCTCAAAGCTGGTGCCGGCGCCGCCGGACTGGGTCTGATCGGGCAGTCGGCTATTCTCGATACTTTGTCCGCACAGGTCCACGAGCCCGTCTCCGACAGGCTGGCGCCATTTCCGCTGGCTTCTGTGCGGCTTGCTCCCGGATTGTTTCAACAGCAGGAAGAGATCAACGCGCGCTACCTCGATTCGCTTGCGGCCGATCGCCTGTTGCATAGCTTCCGCCTGACGGCAGGCATCTCCTCGAGCGCAACGCCCTACCAAGGTTGGGAAGCTCCAACCTGCGAATTGCGGGGGCATTTCAATGGCGGACACTTTCTGTCTGCGGTCGCGTTGGCGTCGGCAGGCTCGGGCAATTCGATATTGAAGGCCCGGGGGGACGAGGTCGTTGCAGGTCTCGCTGCATGCCAGAAGAAGATCGGGACAGGATATCTGAGCGCCTACCCGACGGAGTTGTTCGAGCACCTTGCCCAAGGGAAGCAGGTATGGGCGCCCTTCTATACCTACCACAAGATCATGGCCGGCCTGCTCGACATGTATGTCCTGACCGGAAACACGGATGCTCTTGAAATCGCCGAGGGCATGGCCCGATGGGCGGGGGATTTTTTCTGGCCGATCGGCACGGAACAGCGCCAACGCATGCTGCGCAACGAATACGGGGGCATGAACGAGGTTCTTGTGAATCTTGCGGCTCTCACGAAGAAGGATCGATACCTCGAGACCGCACACTTGTTCGAGCAGCCGAGTTTTCTCGATCCCCTGGCAGAGCGGCGCGACGAACTGCAGGGATTGCATGCGAACACGCACTTGCCGAAGATCATCGGCGCTGCTCGCATGTACGAGGTCACCGGCGATCGTCGCTACCGGCAGATCGCCGAGTATTTTCTCGACGAAGTGCTGACAGCCCGCAACTATGTCATAGGGAACACGAGCGTCGAGGAATTCTGGAGGACGCCGCCAGGACAATTGGAAGGCACTCTGCAGTGGAAGAATGCAGAATGCTGCGTCGCATATAACCTGATGAAGCTCGAACGCCTAGTCTTTGGCTGGACTGGCGATGCGCGCTGGATGGATGCCTACGAGCGAGCGCTCTTCAATTGCAGGCTGGGCACGCAGAACGGGCAGGGACTCAAGCAGTACTTCTTCCCGCTAGCGGCCGGATACTGGCGCGCCTATCACACTCCCGAGGAATCTTTCTGGTGCTGCACCGGCACCGGTGTCGAGGAATTCGCCAAGTTTACTGACACGATTTACTTCCATCGCGGCACCGATGTCTATGTGAACCAGTTTATCGCATCGACGCTCGACTGGAACGAAGAAGGTCTATCCATCGAGCAGGTGACTCGGTTCCCATTGGAGCAAGGGACAACACTTAAAGTAAAGTCGTCGCGCCCCACATCCCGCACCATCCATGTGCGGATTCCAAGTTGGACAACGGCCGACGCCGAGGTGAAAGTCAACGGCCACACTCTGGAAGTCGTCGCCGATCCCGGATCGTATCTCGCGCTTCGCAGAGTCTGGCACGACGGCGACACGATCGGTGTCCATCTTCCCATGCAACTGTGGACCGAGCCGCTTGCGGGCGACGACTCCATCCGCGCAGCACTGTACGGACCTTTGGCTCTGGCTGCGGATTTGGGTTCGGGGCCTCCCCCGGACGCACCGAACCAGCTGATTCACGATACGTTTCCAAAGGAGATTCCTCCAGCCGATCCTTTGCCGCGGGTCGCAACGAAATCCGATGCCGATGCCTCGCAATGGATTCATGTCGATTCAACCTCGGAGTTGCGCTTCCGGGCCGAGGGTGCAATCGTGCAATTCAATTTAATGCCGTTGTACCAGATTGGCGATCAACGCTATTCCGTGTACTGGCAACTGCTGGGCCAGACCGGCCGAAACACCTAGTGCTTCTTCAGGAGAACGATACGTCGAAGTACCAAGTTCCTACAAAAACCGTCCCAGCCATTTATTCCTGCCCGTTCCAGTAGCAGGGTCCTCAAGAAAGGGTACAGATGAAACCACAGAAGCGATTCATTGCGTGCGCAATCACATTGGCCGTCGGGTCCGGATCATGGCTTTCTGCCCAGGTGCAGACGAACGTTCCCGAAGCAGTTGCCGGAGCCAAGCCCGTCACAGTTGAGCACATCAAGATTCACGGCGCGGCTCTCGAAGGCAATCTCGAAGGCGACGCCGTCGATCGCGATGTCATCGTCTTCCTGCCACCCAGCTACCAGAAAGATAAGAAGCGCCGTTATCCTGTCGTCTACGCCCTGCACGGTTACTCTATCGGCGCCGAGCAGTGGACGCACGAGATCCACGTCCCGCAAACGATCGAAGGTGCCTTTGCGCAGGACTCGCGGGAGATGATCGTCGTCCTGCCCGATTCCAAGACCATTTACAACGGCTCCATGTATTCGAGCTCGGTTACGACCGGCGACTTTGAGAATTACATCGCACGCGACATCGTGGCCTACACGGATGCTCATTACCGCACGATTCCCAACCGCACCGGCCGGGGCCTCGTCGGCCACTCCATGGGCGGCTATGGTGCGTCGCGCATTGGCATGAAGCATCCTGACGTTTTCGGTGCTCTCTACATCATGAGTCCCTGCTGCATGTCTTCGATGGCCGGCGGCGGACCAGGGCCCGCCGATCAAATGAAGGAGCGGGCGATTGCCGGCGAGAAGAAAGTTGCCGGGGCCAAGTCTCCAGCCGACCTGGCGGCACAGTCGCCGGGCTTCGCCTCCGCACAATATGCAACGGCAGCGGCGTGGGCGCCCAATCCAAAGAACCCTCCGCTCTACTTCGACCTGCCGACCAAGGACGGCGTTCCGCAGTCGGAGATCGTAGCGAAATACGCGGCCAACGCACCGCTGGCCTTTGTCGATCAGTACATCGGCAATCTCAAACAGTACCGCGCGATCTCTATGGACGTGGGCGACCAGGACGGCCTGCGATTCGATGCCACCAAGCTGCACAATATTTTCGATAGCTACGGAATCGCAAACACGTTCGAAATCTATTCCGGCACGCACGTCAGCGCCGTCGCCGATCGATTCCAAAACCACGTGCTGCCGTTCTTCAGCAAGAATCTGTGCTTCACAGCGGACTGCCGTTAGCGAGCAGATCCCTTTCCGGCGACAAATGGAATTTAGGTCAGGTCGTTCGCGTGCATAAAGAGCGCATCAGGGTGCCGACGAACAGAAAGTCGAGATTCAACATGCTTCGAATTGAGCGAATGTTCCGGCCGAGTCTTGGTTCATCGGAACCTATGTCCGCTGTCGTTCTCTTGCTAGCAGCTTCGACGATTGCCACCGCACAAATGCCCGGACAGACGGCGCCTGGCCCTCCGCCTGCGCACGTCGAGCAAACAAGCCGCGGCATCCGTGCCACCGCGGGCAGTGAAGTCCTCGAAGTCACCGTGTGTACTGATTCGGTGATTCACGTCGTCGCTACGCCCGAACCTTCCGCAACTGCGTCGCCACGCCCGTGGATGCTCGACGCGCCGCAATCGTGTCCCGGAGCGCCATTCACCTTTACGCAAGACACGAAAGCGGCCAGCATGAAGACTGCACAGCTTGAGGTGATCGTCCATCTCGAGCGTGGCAGCCTATCGTTCCGGACGGCGAATGGAGAGTCGCTGCTGAATGAAGGCACCAGCATGCCACGCACGTATGAGCCAGTCGAGCTCAATGGCGTGCACACCTACCGCGTCACGGACCGCTTTTCTCCTTCGATCATGGAAGCGCTCTATGGCCTCGGCCAGCACCAGAGCGGCATGTTCAACTATCGCGGTTCTACCGTTGAACTCGGCCAGAACAACACGGACGTTGCAATCCCGCTGCTGATTTCGAGCAAGGGCTACGGTCTGATGTGGAACACGGCGGCTCTCACTTACTTCGACAATCGCTTTCCGCTTGAAGCGAAGCTGACCTCTATCGCCGGCAAGTCGATCGATTATTACTTCTTCTTCGGCCCAGAGATCGACGCTATACTCCACAAGTACCGGACAATGACCGGCCACGCGCCTTTGCTGCCGAAGTGGGCCTATGGCTTCTTTCAATCGAAGGATCGCTACGTATCGCTCGACGAGATTCGCGAGATCGCGCAACGCTATCGCCAGGAGCATATCCCGCTCGACGCCGTGGTGCAGGATTGGTTCTGGTGGAAGATCGAGGGCGATCCAGTCTTCAATTCCAACTATCACGATGTCGCGAGCGACCTCGATGCTCTGCACAAAGAGAATGTGCACGCCATGATTTCTGTCTGGGGCCTGCTCGATCCCGAATCCGAAACATATAAGATTCTCGACGCAAAGCATGAGCTTGTGTCCAAGGCGCACGTCTACGACGCTACTAACCCCGAGGCGCGCGACAATTACTGGCAGCACCTTCCCGGCAAGCTGCTGGCGCAGGGATGGGACGCCTTCTGGCTCGATAGCGCCGAGCCCGAGGAATACTGGCCGCACATGGGCGACGCCATCCTCAGCAGCCGCCAGCTCGCCATCGGCAACGGCGCCGAATTCACCAACGTTTTCCCGTTCGCGCACACACTTGGCGTGCAAGATCACTGGAAGGCGCAGAACCCTGGGAAGCGCGTCTTTCTGCTCACGCGCTCATCTTTCCTCGGTCAGCAGCGCGTCGGCGCTACGGTCTGGTCGGGAGACGTATACGGCACCTACTGGGGCTTGAGCCACCAGGTCCCCGCCGGCCTCAATTTCGCGTTGTCCGGATCTCCATATTGGACCACCGACATCGGCGGGTATTGGCCGCCCAACGAAGACCCACTCGTCGATCCCGCCTTCCAGGAGCTCTATGCTCGCTGGTTTGAATACGGCACGTTCTGTCCTATCTTCCGTACGCACGGCCATCGTCCGCATAACGAGTTGTGGAGCTTCGACAGAGTCGAGCCCATCCTGGTCAGCTACGATAAGCTCCGCTACCGCCTGATGCCATATATCTATTCGCTGGCCTGGAAGGTAACGAGCGAGGACTATACCATCCAGCGCCCACTCGTCATGGATTGGCGTACCGATCAGAAGACGTGGAACCTCGGCGATCAATTCATGTTCGGTCCGGCCATCCTGGTCAACCCCGTGCTCAAAGCCGACGCAACCAAACGCGGTGTCTATCTGCCGGCAGCCGCGGCGTGGTACGACTTCTGGACCGGTGAATCGCTAAAAGGCGGACAGGACATAGAGGCGGATGCGCCTCTTGAACGTATGCCCCTCTTCGTGCGTGCGGGTTCCATCGTTCCCATGGGTCCGCAGATCGAGTACGCCGCGCAGGATCCCGCCGGGCCTATCGAACTTCGCATCTATCGCGGCGCCGATGGCAAATTCGATCTCTATGAAGATGCGGGCGACGGCTACGAGTACGAGAAAGGCCAGCATTCCCTTATCCCCATTCGCTGGGACGATCACACCGGCACGCTGACAATCGGCGCTCGCGAAGGATCCTTCCCGGGAATCGTGGAACATCGCAGATTCCGCGTCGTCCTCGTTGCGGACGGGCGGGGCGTCGGTGCTGATGGGACCGGCGCGGCGAACGCTGAAATCAGCTACGAGGGCAAGGAAGTTCATGCAACCATCAAGTAATTTGCGCCTGCGCCGGACTTCGCTATGCAGGGTCGCCGCTGCGCTCACATTTGCTTCGAGGGAAAGAAGTTTCCGAATGGAGCCGCATCTTCCACCGGCATAGCCCACTGCAGAGGCGGTCCGCTCTCGATCACTTTGAAATGCTTACCACAATCGCGGAGACGCGGTTTGGCAAGCCGATGTGCAGCACGCCAGCGGCCGGGACCAGAGCGGTGATGGTGGCTTCGATACGGGTTGAACCGGCCTATCCCATAGCCAACAGTGCGACGTTCCACAGATGTTCCGCCTAGAGATGGAATCAAGCTTCATACTGACCGGGGTGTTCTCAGGTGGAGGCGACAATCTGCTGATTGGATGTCCGGATGAACTGAGATGGAGTTTCGACAAGAGTTGCGACTAACGACTGTGCTCCTGGACTCGGACCCCGAATGCAGCACATCGCCTAGAAGTCAATCCAGAACCTGCATGAATATGACTCATGGATTTAGACTGAGTCCTTGAGATCGCATAAGACGGGCGTGATCAAGCAAAAGGATTCAGATGAAAATTGGAATTAGCGCCTTTGCCTGGACTTCAAATTTCAAATCTTCGCATCTTAAAATTTTGCCGGCCATGAAGGAACTGGGTCTGAACGGAGTGGAGATTCCGATGTTCGATCCCGGTAAACTGCCGATTGACAGCATCCGGGAAGCATTCGTGAAGAATCAACTCGAGTGCACCGTGTGTGCCATTCTGCCCGAAGGAATCAATCCAATCAGCCCCGAGCGGGAGACCAGACAAAGAGCCATCAAACATCTCGAACGATGCATTGAGACGGCGGCTGCCATCGGCGCCAAGTTGCTAGGGGGCCCTCTATTTGCCCCCATCGGCTATTTGCCTGAGCACCGCCCAACAGAAGACGAATGGTCGTGGGCAGTTGAAGTCTTTCAGGCCCTTGAAGATGTTCTCCGGGCGACAAACATGCCGATTTCGATCGAGCCAGTGAATCGATCTGAAACATTCTTTGTGCGAACGGCAGATGAAGCGGCGCGGCTGTGCGACCTGATCGGCGATCCTCACATTGGCGTCACCATCGACACGTTTCACGCCAACATAGAAGAGCGCAGTATCTGCGGGGCGATCCGCTCGTTGGGTCCGAATCTGAGCCACATTCACGCAAGCGAGAACGATCGTGGCCCTCTTGGCCGCGGGCATATGCCATTTGCCGAAATCATCTCCACGCTAAAGGAGATGCATTACGAGGGATACGTGATGATCGAGGGCTTTGGTTATAGAGCCGACGAAAAGGAGAGCCCGGGCTATCTGTGGGCAGATCCAAACGTTTCGCCCGAGAAACTAGCTTCGGAGAGTTTCCGATATTTGACAGATCTTATGCCGTGATGCGGTACCGCCGAGCCAAATTGACTGCGAAGAGGTTTCCAAAGTTCGACGACTGAAGGTCCTTGTCCTCGCTCCGAGATTGCCGGGCGGTTACTTTGTTGGCGATACTGACGATCACGCCGTGGTCGGTCATTTAACCCGCGTCGAGGTAATGAGAGATTCCTCTCGTCGCGAGAGTCGGTAGGCCTGATCATCGGGCGATACCTTGCCTCGGATATGGGTAGGGACCGCGTTCCAACCCATCACTTGGAACCACGCCATTTCGCTCATATTCTCGCCAGGACCCAAGCTCGCCTAATCCCCCCAATCATTTATGGAACAGCTTTATTCGGGCGGTTGGCCTGAATGCGCGCCCGGCGTGCAGGAGGTTGCGCGCAAAGAATAGGGATATCACCTAGATAAAAGGCCTACATGTTGTATAGGGTAATATATGGTGTTGTGTGCAAACCGTGGCTGAATAAGCCTGGCGTCGCGAGCCGGACAGACAACGGAGAGAAGCCGCATGGCAAATCATAGATATAGAGACATACTCGAAAAGGTTCAAGAAGACATCCGATCGGGTCGCTACACTCCCGGCCAAAGGCTGCCCAGCGAGACAGAATTGGTCAGGCGCTATGGGGCATCGAGAATGACGGTGTTCAGGGCTATGCATGAACTCCAAACGATGGGCCTCGTCGTACGCCGCGTCGGTTCAGGGACGTTCGTCGCCCAACCCTCGAACTCAAAAAGCCATGTCTTTGGATTGTTGATACCCGAACTCGGCCAGACCGAAATCTTCGAAGTGATTTGCAAAGGCATGATGGAATCTCAAGAGGCCCTTCGACATTCGTTGCTCTGGGGAAACTCCGCATCGAAAGAGAACGAGAACGAAGAAGTGGCAGAGCAATTGTGCCATCACTACATCTCAAAAAAGGTTTCAGGAGTCTTCTTTGCGCCGGTAGAGTTCTCCTCGGGAAGGATTCAGGCGAATCACAGAATTGTCGAGGCGTTGGACAAGGCTCAGATCCCAATCGTACTTCTCGACAGATGCCTGGAGCCTTATCCGCGACGCAGCAAATATGATCTCGTAGGAATCGATAACCGCCGAACATCCTACTTGGCCACCGAACACCTGATTCAGGCAGGCGCGAAGCACATTGCCTTTTTCGCGCGCCCAAATTCAGCAGCGACGGTGGATGCTCGGATCGCTGGATATCGTGAAGCGCTTAAGTCGCTACCTAAAGGCAATTTTAGAGACTCCGTGCACCTGGGGGATGCATCGGATCAGAAATTCGTAAAAGCTATTTTGAAAAAAGATCGTCCCGATGCCTTTCTCTGCGCCAATGATTTCACGGCGGGAAAGCTGATGCACACTCTAATCTCGATCGGTCAACGAATTCCCGAAGATATTCGGATCGTCGGGATCGACGATGTGAAATACGCGAGCCTCCTGCCAGTGCCTCTTACGACGCAGCACCAGCCTTGTCGAGACATCGGGAGAATAGCGCTTGCAGTAATGCTCGATCGCATCTCCAACCCCGATCTGCCTCCAAGAGATGTTCTGCTCGGATGCCAAATGATTGTTCGCCAATCCTGTGGAATGCACCCATCCGATCCGAAAGAGAAGTAAGAATCCCGGCGCTCAGCCGGACTTGAATACTCAGCAAGAGGGCCATTCAATTTCCGGCCCCTTGGTTCTCTTCACGACGTGCGGATCGAAGGCCCGCGGTTCTGGGAATGGAATCCGCGGCGTGACCGACGCCCGCTGATCCGGCTGCGAGTCACCGCGATTTATTGGCCCACTTGTCGCTGCTTTGAAATCGTATTCAATTCGAAGTGCGCCAGTTTACGCGCGGAATGTATAGGGAACTTTTATTGAATACCCTACATAAATCGTTGACAATGCCCTCTCGCGACGCATACAAGTTCTCCTCGGGAAGAGTGAGTTCAAGTTTTGCTTCTCTACGGATTCCGGTCAATCAGTTCTCAGGCCGCGATGCAGAGCAAGGGGAGATTTGAGCAAGCCGATTTTGGAGGGGTGACGAGATGTTTAGAAATCAATGCGCATCAAGTCAGCAGAGTGCGGTGCCACACGGATCAACACTTCTAGGAGGCAGTATGTACGAGATCTCGTCGACTCTTGCACCAGAGAGTCAGAAGAAATTCACTTGGCACAAATCCGTATCGAGGTCCATCTGGATGGCGCTCGTTGCGATCACCTGCGCGATCAGTCCAAATCCCGTTAGAGCTCAAACGAGCTATGGGAGCCTGGTCGGAACCGTAACGGACTCTGCGGGTGCGGTCATTGCGGGGGCTCATGTTCAATTGACGAACAAAGGGACGAACGCAGAGCAGACAGCCGTTACCAGTTCCGCCGGGACGTACACCTTCATCAACTTGAATCCCGGCGCATACAGCATCACGGTCACAAGCAAGGGTTTCATGTCCGCCACAAACAGTCAGCTCGATGTAACGATTGGCGGAACAACTCGAGCTGACCTAGCCTTACCGGTTGGCGACGTTTCCGAATCGGTCACAGTGACCACTGCAAATACCGATATCCAAACCGATAGCGCATCGCTCGGCGGGGTGATCGAGGGACAGCAGGTGCAGGAGGCGCCCCTGAACGGGCGCGACGTCAATAATCTTCTTGATTTCGTGCCAGGCGTTATACCCGGTGGCGGAACAGCCTCCAGCACAGTGGGCAACGGCGGCACCGGCCAGGTCAGTTCGAATACGCAGGCGATCGCCTATGGAAACTACCAGATCGGCGGCTCGTTCAGCGGACAGAACCTGTTCTTTATCGACGGCGTGGGGTCGAACATCTCGGAGAACAATGTGAACACGCTCGTCCCGACTCAGGATGCCGTCCAGGAATTCCGCGTTTCGACCAGCGATGTAAGCGCGGAGTTCGGCGGGTACGGCGGCGGTGTGATTCAGATCTCGACCAAAAGCGGCACCAATAGCTTTCATGGAAGCGCTTACGAATATCTTCGCAACACTGCCCTTGATGCAAATGACTGGTTCTTCAAAAACCAAGGTCTAGGCAAGATACCTCTCCACCAGAACCAATACGGAGCCAATCTTGGCGGCCCCGCGCTGAAGAACAAGGTCTTCTTCTTCTTCTCCTGGGAACACGAATCTCTAAGTTCTGCCTCTCCGGCCAGTTACGTGGAGCCGACGACAGCGGAGCTAAGCGGAGATTTTTCCGGCGACCCACAGACCATTTACGATCCCAATACGGGATTGCCGTTTCCTGGAAACAGCATTGCCGGCCACATCGATCCGGCCGCTCTGAAGATTCTTCAGCTCGTAACGCCCAAGGAATCGTTGATCAATCAGGCTCTTCCCGACGCCGTTAATACGCATGTTTCGAACCCCGCTATCGGAGTTCAAACGCAGTACAACGCGCGCATCGACGCTACACTGGGCAAGGATACCGTCTTCACGCGCTACACGTTCTGGAACCCGCATAACCAGCCGGTCGATCCTTTTGGTAACAAGACCGGCGCCGGGCCAACCGGCAACTATACCCAGGAAGCCGTCCTGGGAGACAGTCACGTCTTCACTCCAACAACCATTGCGGACCTACGACTCTCCTATCTGGAGAATTACAACTTCCAGGATGTGCTGAGCAATGGCTTCCAGATGTCGACGATCAATTCAGACTGGGGCGCGCTTCAAGCCGATAACCCCACCTGGTCTCTTCCCTCATTGTCGATCCAGGGGTACAGCGTGGGACCTAACCTCTCCCAACTGCATTGGAACAACAATGTTTGGGCTGTTGTCGGCAGCTTCACCAAAATCATAGGAAAACACACCATTAAAGCGGGCGGTAATTGGCGTCAAGTGCTGTGGGAAGCCTATGGCGGCAGCAGCGGGTTCGGTCTCTACTCCATCCCCGGCTTTACCTCAGGCGGCACGTCGCCGGGCAATGCCCTCGCTTCATTCATGCTTGGCATCCCTTCGGAAACGAATACAACGCTCTTTCTTCCAACCTATGCATTCCTGCATAACTACGGACTGTTCGCCGAAGACACCTTTCAGGTTACGCCGGCTTTGACGGCCACTGCAGGGGTCCGTTGGGAACAGCCCGGATCGTTCTCGGAAGAACATAACATCGGCGCCGTCTTTGTCCCCAATGCGCCCTTGAACATCGGAGGTGTCAGCTCTTATACCAATCCGCTCGGCAACACCGTACCGCTCACGGGTCAGGCCGCGCTGTTGGATTCACCGCTGCATCCTTCACGCAGGGAAGAGTCGCTTCATTGGAAGACATTTTCACCGCGTCTGGGCGTCGCATACCGGTTCGATTCCAAGAGCGTCGTTCGTGCCGGCTATGGCATCTCCTTCTTCCCGGCCGTTCTCGATCAGGACGGTCCTCAGTTGAGCTCACTCACGCGATCCGCAACAACCAACCTGAATTCTCCCGGCTCACCGATAGGCGCCACCGTCGCCAACCCGTTTCCGACCGGACTTTCGCCGGCCCTCGGTCACTCCCAGACGGGCATAAATAATCTGCTCGGAAACGGCGTGTGGGCGCGCGCCGGGGACCAGCCGCTTGGTTACTCGCAACAATGGAACCTTGCGCTGGAACGGAACCTGGGCGGCAGCTCATTGGCAAGTCTTGCCTACGCTGGATCCAAAGGAACGCATCTCATTATTGCCTCGCCCTATACCGGTTCAGGCCTGCAACTCAATCAGATTCCGGACCAGTACCTCTCGATGGGCGACGCCCTGTTAACGCAGGTTCCCAACCCGTTTTACGGTGTGCTGCCCGCCGGATCTCCGAACGGCGGCCCAACCACCCTCGAGGGCAGGCTGTTGATGCCCTACCCCCAATATCCTGTGGGCGTACTGCAGCAGGACGCTCGCCTCGGCGACTCGATTTACCACGCGCTCCAGGCAAGCTTTACCAAGCGCTTCAGCCACGCGGGGGAAGTTCAGGCTGCATATACCTGGGGCAAGCTTATCAGCAATACGGATAACACCAGCTCCTTCCTGGATGGACAAGGCGGCACAGGTCTGGTCCAGGACCGGTACAACTTAAGAGCTGAGAGGTCGGTCAGCGAACAGGATATCCGGCACAACTTTGTCGCGAACTACGGGCTGGATCTACCCTTTGGGCACGGTGAGTTGTACCTCTCCCATATCAACGCAGTGACAAACGCCTTTTTGGGCGGTTGGCGGGTGAATGGAATCACAACTCTGAGGAGCGGTGTTCCGATCGCCCTTACCGGGAATGCAAATATACTCTCCGAAGACTTTGGCGGCGGTACACCGGGGTTTGGTCCGGGGACCGGCATTATCCGTCCAAACTATAGGGCGGGATGTTCGAAGAGCGTGTCGGGCGGCCGTAGTGTCAGGGCCAAGCAATGGTTCAACACAAGCTGCTTCTCAGAGCCCGGACCTTTCTCGTTCGGCAATGAATCTAGAGTTGACTCGGGCTTGCGGGCCGCGGGAGTCGCGAATTTTGACTTCTCGGCTAACAAGTCCTTCAATGTGACGGAGAAAGCTAAGCTGAAGTTCAGCGGCGAAATATTCGACCTGTTTAACCATCCGCAGTTCGGTCAACCAGGAACCAATTTGGGGCCTTCTCTCGGCGTGGTGACTAATCAAGACAGTATTCCACGCGTGGTCCAGCTTGCTTTGAGATTTACCTACTGAAAACGGGCCTTCAAATTATCGCAATGCGGCGCACATTTCAAGTGCGCCGCATTCGAATACCACTGAGTTCCTTAGCGTCGCACTTGAGATAGAGAGATGGAGAACTCCGATGTCGCTTCGAACGGTCTTGCTCGTCACTGCTTGCGGTGCTTTCGTAGTCACAGGGGGAACAAGATTCGTTCTCGCGCAGGATCCACCGCAATCACCAAAGGTAACAGTTAACTCGGACGGCACAGTTGAAATTCCGGCTGAGTCGGTTCCACTTTCAACTTTCCTGAGTTCTGAAGCCAAGGCGTATGTTACTGAGCATCTCCATCAGATGCAGGACCCCGAGCAAGTAAAGCAGGACGGGGGTGTGCCGCGCTTCATGAGATCGATGCTGGCACGTGACCGTGAAATCTTTGCCGTCGACAAGCAGGACGGAAAGATCGGCGGCGTTCACACCTACACCTACACTCCGCAAAGCGGAATCCAGGAGAAGAACAAACGCCGTGTCCTGATCAATCTGCATGGTGGCGGCTTTTCCGGGTGCTGGCCGGCCTGCGCCGAGCTTGAGTCGATCCCAATTGCATCTCTCATGAAGATCAAGGTGGTCACCGTTGACTACCGCGAGGGACCGGAAAACAAGTTTCCGTCCGCAAGCGAAGATGTAGCGAGCGTATACAGGGAGTTGCTTAAGAACTACAAACCGGAAAGCATCGGGATCTACGGATGCTCCGCGGGCGGGATGCTGACTGCCATGTCTGTTGCATGGTTCCAAACCCACGGCCTTCCATCACCAGGAGCTGTCGGTATTTATTGCGCTTCGGCCGGAAGTTTCGGAGGCGATGCGACCTATATTGCCTTTCCATTTGGAGAAGGGCGCATGCCGATGTCGCGTCCCCCCGGAACTGCGCAGCTGGGGTATTTCAGCAATGTCGATCCAAAGGATCCCATGGTGGCGCCGATTAATTCTCCTGAGATCCTTGCCAAGTTTCCACCAACGTTGCTGATTACGGGAACCCGCGATTTCGCGATGAGCGGAACACTCTTTACGGATACCCAACTGGTGAAGCAGGGAGTGAAAGCCGAACTGCACGTTTGGGACGGCTTGTTTCACGGCTTCTTCTACAACGCGGACGTGCCCGAATCGAAAGACGCATTCAAGGTGATGATTAATTTCTTCGAGCGCAATCTGCGTTGAGCGTGGCGTCGTCCGGACACCTACAACACTCCGGCGCGACGATTCATGCTGTGAAACGACTTAACCTTTCGGCGACGAGATGAAAATAAACATGCGAAGAATTGAGTTGAGAGCAGTAGCTGGCATCCTTTTCTTAGGCTTTCTTGGCGTGGTTGCCGGTGCCCAAGGGAGCAAGAATCCAGGAAAATGGGTGAGCGCGTGGAGCGCTGCCGTTCACACCCCGCTTCCGTTTCCCGGTCTCCCGCCGTCGCCAGTGTTCGAGAATCAGACGATTCGAATGGTGATCCGGCCGACTCTCGGTGGGCAGCGACTCAGAATTCGGATCTCGAACGCATACGGATCGTCTGCTCTGGAAATTGGTTCGGCGCATGTTGCGCTCCTGGCCCATGGTTCATCGATCGTGCCGGAATCTGATCATGCGGTTACATTCGATGGACAACCCTCCGTAAGGGTACCTGTTGGCGCGCCCATTTTGAGTGACCCCGTGGATATGGAGGTTCCGGCATTTGCCGAGGTTTTCGTGAGCTTCTATCTGCCCCACGTTACGCCCGCCACCACGACCCACTTCTGGGCGCAGCATGAAACCTATGTTTCGGGTCCCGGTGATTTTTCCGCAAAGGTTGATATTCCCCGGCCAACAACGACGTTGTCGTGGTATTGGCTGTCGGATATTGAGGTGTGGACTGCCGAACGTGCCAGTGCAGTTCTGACGCTCGGGGACTCTATCACTGATGGAGTAGGAGCCAAACAGGGTACGTATAGCGACTGGCCAGATCTGCTTGCCAGGCGCCTCGATGCCAAAGGTGGGGTGTCGAGTCTAGCGGTTCTCAACGAGGGTATTGGCGGAAATCGGATTCTCTACGACGGTGCCGGAATCAATGCGCTCGCTCGCTTCGACCGAGACGTGCTAGCCCAGCCAGGCGTGAGCGATCTCATCGTGCTCGAAGGCATCAACGATATTGGATGGCCGCACATGAAGCCTCGCTCGTCGAAAGATGGAACCCAGCACAAAGAAGGCCCGTTTGCGGCCCAAAGCGTAACCGCAGACGATTTGATCGCGGGCTTACGCCAGATCGTCGATCGGGCCCATGAGCATCACATCAGAGTCTTCGGAGCAACCTTGACTCCTTACGAGGGTGCGGACTACTTCAGCCAGGACGGCGAAGCAGTCCGACAGGCAGTGAATAGATGGATCCGGATGAGCGGAGCCTTTGATGGGGTTATTGATTTTGACGCCGCCGTACGCGATCCAGCGCATCCATCTCAATTCCGCGAAGACTACCAGTCGGGCGATCACCTTCATCCAAGTGCAGCCGGCTACAAGTCTATGGCGGATGCCATTGATCTGGCACCTCTTCAGGGCACTGTGCCGTAGAGGTCTCATGATCTCTGTTCTTCGAGAATTGGAAGTCGATATGAAAGGTTGCTGGAAGGGTTGGGCCACATGAGGGTCAGAAGATGGTTGGTCACGATGGTTCTGGCAAGCGGGATGTGCAGAGGACAAACGAACCATCAGGGTCCGGCGCCGACAAACATACCTGGCTCGGAGTATCCGAGGATCAATGCGGATCTGAGTGCAACCTTTCGAATCCAGGCTGAACATTCGCACACAGTCCAATTACTCTTGGAGCTCGGTCAGTCAAAATACGACATGACGAGAGCGCCGGATGGTTTCTGGGAAGTGACGACAACGCCGCTTTTGCCAGGTTTTCACTACTATGCCGTTTCAGTCGACGGGTTCGTTTCGAATGACCCCGGAAGCAGGGTCTTTTTCGCAGCCAGAAAAGAAGTAAGCGGGCTTGAGATCCCGGCACCAGAGTCTGAGTTTTTTGCGATCAAGCCGGTTCCTCACGGCGCCGTGCGCACCGAATGGTATCGGTCGGGCAAGACCGGCGAAACGAGAAGGGTCTTTGTCTACACTCCGCCAGGATATGAGCACTCGGCTGCGCGCTTTCCGGTTCTCTATCTTCAGCACGGCTTCGGTGAAGATGAGGCAGGATGGAGCGATCAGGGACACGAGAACTTCATTCTCGACAACTTGATTGCCGCCCATCAAGCCAAGCCGATGATCATCGTGAATGCCAACGGGATGACTGGCGTTCCATCCCCGCCATCCCCGTCGGGGCATCAGGAAGCCGCAGGTCCGACGGCGGCGAACACGGTCGCACGCTTCTTCATGAACGAAAGGTACGTGCAGTTCGACGACATCGTTCTGAACGAGCTGATCCCGTTTATCGATTCAAACTACCGCACAATTCGCAATCGCGACCATCGGGCCCTGGCCGGCCTCTCAATGGGCGGCGCACAGGCACTACGCCTAGGATTCAATCATCTGGATGAATTCGCCTACCTCGGAGCATTTAGTCCAGCGATTCAGATTACTAATACAAAGATTGATTATGACGGAATCCTCGCAGATCCGGACCGCCTCAATCATCACCTGCGTCTCTTGTGGATCGGGATCGGTCACGACGATTTCTTATACACCCCCGTGAAAGAATCGCACGAGGCATTGATCCGCGCCGGCATCAGGCATGAATGGGTCGAGAGTTCCGGTGCACACGTATGGACGGTGTGGCGCAAGTACTTGGCGGACTTTGCTCCGAGACTCTTCCAATGATGAAACCGGCCCTCATGGTGGGATTGGGCGAAGTCTTGTGGGATCTCTTGCCCTCGGGCAAGATCATGGGAGGAGCTCCTGCGAACTTCGCCTACATGGCAAATGCGCTGGGAGATCGAGGTGTGATAGCCAGCCGGATTGGGGTCGATCCGCTTGGCGAGGAAGCCTATGCGGCCATGGTGAAATTCGGATTGAACACCCAATACCTACAACGGGATCAGAAGCATGAAACCGGATCCGCGAAGGTAGCGATCGACGAGGCCGGCCAGCCCATATTCACAATCAAGGAATCCGCGTCTTGGGATTTCCTCGAGTGGACACCTGGCTGGCAGGAGCTTGCGCAGTTGGCCGATGTCGTCTGTTTTGGCTCCCTCGCGCAACGCTCTCCCGTATCTGCCGCCACAGTGGATCGCTTTCTGCGAAATTCCAGGTCGGACACGATTCGCATCTTCGATGTGAACTTGCGTCAGTCGTATTACACGAGCGAGGTGCTAAAGCGGTCCCTGCAGTACGCCGATATCGTCAAGCTCACGGATCAGGAACTGATCCACGTCACATCATTGATCGGAATGGACGCCAGTGGAGATGAGGAGCGCGCCAAACGGCTACTCGACGAATGCGATCTGAGGCTGGTCTGCATCACGCGCGGGTCTCGTGGAAGTGTGCTCGTCTCTCAGGAGGAGACGGTTGAGCATCCAGGATTCACAGTACGCGTCGTGGATGCGGTGGGAGCCGGCGACGCGTTTACGGCGTGTCTCGCACATCATCTGATTCGAGGCCGATCGCTTGAGGAAATTAATGAGTTCGCAAATCGCCTAGCTTCTTGGGTGGCAACACAGGTTGGGGCGACCCCTCCCGTGGGTCATCTGGAGGTACAAAACATCATCACTGGAATCGGCAAGGAGGAGGTACAGCCCGGTTGGCAGAGCAGGGGCCAGTCGTGACTCTTGGAGAAGGAGCATGATGATCTGAGCCGTTCCTCCACGCATTTGCTAGAGATTGCACGCCAACGTACCCGAACCGAATCCGCCGGCTCCGCACACGCTCCGATAGGCCCCCCAGGCAGCGCCCGCTTCCTCACCTACTCAACAAAGATTGCGGATAGAAAATCCGCTTCCCCCAACTTGGTTAACTACTCGTACCGGCTTTCCGGGAAATTTCCACACAATGATCCCAACCACGTCAGCTATGGCTTTTGATCGGCACCACGAGTTCGCCTTTCTTTACGGCGCGAGTGAGCCAATTTTTGCTGACTCCTGCATAGCGGGAGACCCACTCTTTCCACCTCTTGGGAGTCTCAGTACCGACCACAAATCTGAGAACCGTTCTGCCTTCTGCAATTGTTTTGAATGTTCGTCTTCGCGCTTCTTTCGAATGGCTGCTTTTGATGTATGCTTCAGGCCACATTTCTTGGAGCAATAGGCGATTTGGCGCTTGGTTTTCTTCACATAATATTTGCTGCAACGCTTGCAGGGTCCGCCTAGCTTGTCATTCTCCGGGTTGATGAGGAAGTTGAAGAAGAGTCCGAGCGCGACCTCAAGTGGCGCACCGGGAGGCAAATTTTCCGAAACGGTCGTCGTGATTAGATGAGCACGGCCAGTTTTGCTTGGTATCAAATGTGCCCGAAGATCTAAAGCCGCGCGAGCAACTGAGGGCTGGACCGAGAATAGTTTCGCGACATTGGGACCTGAATCGAACCAGTCTTGAACGAGCCGCTGCAACTCTCGTTGGACAGGCTTGTAGTCTTTTTGCACCTTTCGAAAGCCCCCTGGAACAGGAACAATGAATTGGAAGGTTTCAGTATTCAAGGCCTCAACGAACATCCTTAAAGTCCCCAGGCTTCGGAGATGTGTGCCGTCCACCCTCAGCTAATGCAAGACTTGCGCCGCGCCCACACAGGCTACTGATCCGGCATCAGTC
>CAWAEE010000017.1:0-233347 GCA_963781125.1 uncultured Acidobacteriaceae bacterium | reverse complement strand
GACGAATTGAAATTGAGCCGGGTTCAAGCGGCTATGCGCTGTGGACGCGCTCTGGCAATGTGGAGCAGCCGGTGCGCGGATGGAGCGACTGGGAACCTCTGAAGGATGGCGTCGTGGCTTCGCCGGCAGGACGGTTTCTGCAGTGGAAAGTCGTATTGGACCACGATGGACATGTCGGTAGTGTCGGCGTGAATTATTTGCCGGTGAACGCTGCTCCGGTGGTGGACGACCTGGTGGTGGTTCCTGGCGCGCGGCTGAATACGCAGAACCAGGCGGCGAATCAGCAGACGGTGAGTATTGCCCTGCCCTCGGCGAGCCAGGGAGCAACGGTCACCTTCGACGCGGGAGCCAATGGTCCCCTGCAGGCGATGAAAGACCGCACCGCGATTACGGTGCGCTGGGCCGCTCACGATGACAACGGCGACGACCTGAGCTATACCCTCTATTTGCGCGGAGACGGCGAGCATGTCTGGCGGCTTCTGAAAGAGGATCTAACTGACAAGGCCTACAGCTTTGACGCGACGCTGATTCCCGATGGCGGCTACCAGGTAAGGATCGTGGCTTCCGACGCGCCGTCGCGCACTCCCGGCGACGCTTTAACCGGGGAAAAAGTGAGTGACCGGTTCGAAGTGGACACCACGCCGCCGGTGGTGCGCGCCCTGGCAGCGGCGGAAGAGCCGGGCCAATGTGCTCAGGGAAAGTGTCCCACGCCGGTGCACGTGACGTTCGAGGCAGAAGATGCGTTCTCCCCGATTGCCCATGCAGAGTATTCGTTCGATGCGGGGCCATGGAAGTTTATTGCGCCCGTCGGCGAGCTTTCGGACTCGAAACATGAGCACTACGAATTCCGCGTTCCGGCATCGGTGTTCGAAGGCAAGGCCGGCGAGCATCTGCTGACCGTGCGCGTCTATGACAGATATGAGAACGTCGGCGTGGCGAAGACGGTATTCGGCACAGCCGAAAAGTAAGGCGTGCAGTCCCGATGCGATTTGAATTCTTTGTGGCGGCGCGATACCTGAGAGCCAAGCGGCGACAAGCCGTGGTGGGCGTGGTCACTACGATTTCAATTGCGGGTGTGGCCGCGGGCGTAGCCGCACTCATCATCGCGCTGGCCATCACCAACGGTATGCGTCGCGACCTGCAGGACAGGCTGGTGGACTCAAGCGCGCATGTGCAATTGATGCGAGTAAAGGGCGATGGGATCAAGGACTGGCGGCCCTTGCTGGAGCGACTGCGCTTGCTGCCGCATGTGACTGCGGCCTCGCCGGGCATCTACGAACAGGTCATGGTGGCGTATAAGGCGCGCGACTCGGGCGCCCTGATCGAGGGTATCCTGCCCGACCAGGAAAAGACGGTCAGCAGCTTGTTATCCACAGCGACACCGGGGGCCGTGCAAGCGCTGGAGCCGCAAACGGAACCGACCTCGGGAAGCCCAACCGATCCGCCGATTGTTCTAGGCAAAGATCTCGCGGACTCGATCGGTGCAACGGTGGGCGATACGGTCACGCTGATCAGCCCGCAGGGCGATCTGACCCCGATGGGCGTAATTCCGCTATTCCGTCGCTTTCACCTTGTCGGGACATACCACTCGGGCTTCTACCAATACGACGCGCAGATGGGATTTATGCGGCTGGCCGATGCACAACGGCTGTTCGATGAACCTGACCTGCTGTCGGTGATCAGCTTCAAGGTGGACAACATGAATCGCGCGCCGGAGATTGGCCGCAGCATTGAGGAAGCTGCCGGACCGGGTTTCATGACCAACAACTGGATGGAACAAAACCGCGAGCTGTTTCGCGCACTGCGGCTCGAACAGTATGTGACCTTCATTGTGATCGCGTTGATTGTGATTGTGGCTGCGCTGAATATTCTGATCGCGCTCACCATGATGGTGATGGAGAAGACCCGCGACATCGCGGTGCTGATGAGTTTTGGCGTGGAGCCCGCCCAGGTGCGCAATATTTTTCTGATGCAGGGATTTCTCATCAGCATCGTGGGGACTGCTCTGGGGCTGGTGCTTGGATATGCCGCCGCGTGGGCTGGCGGGTATTACCACATCCCTCTCTCGCCCGATGTCTACTCGATCGACACTTTGCCATTCGCCCCACGCCCGCTCGATGGGGTCATCGTGTCAGTAGTGTCAATCGGCATTTCATTGCTGGCGACGATGTATCCGTCGTTTGCGGCGTCGCACGTTTTGCCGGCCGAGGCGCTGCGGTACGAATAACTCAGCTGCTTGACCTATGGCATAAGGGACAACAGCATTTCGTATTCCGTGATTGCCGGGTCATTGGGATAAGGCCCGGTTTTGCCGCTCATACTAAATCCCAGGCGCTCGTAAAAGCGGATCGCGTTGTCATTGACGCTCGTAACCATCAGCTTCAACTCGCGCATTTTGCGCGATGTAGCCCATGATCGCAAGCCTTCGATGAGTACAGTTCCAACGCCCGCACGGCGCCAGGCGGGATCGACCCACATGGATATGACATGCGCCCGGTGGGGATCCAGTTCGTCGGTGTAGCAGGCAACCAGGCCGCATGCGTTCTCCCCATCGAATGCGAGGTAGCCGATGGAGCCCTCGCCATTCCAGCGACGCGAACGATTCGCCCATTCCTCGTCGGCAAGCTGCAACTCCTTTGCGTAGGTACTGCCGAATGCGGTTGGATCGCACTGCAGCGCGCGCAGGCGGATCGTCTTGAAGAGAAGAGCGTTGGCAGGTGTAATTCGCTCAAGCTTGATCATGAGGAAGAAAGGCAGAGACGTCGTCTACGCCTGCTTCAATTCTCGCCGATTGATCGCCAGGCTCCAAGCCGAGGCTCCTCACGCTTATTCAGCTTGGGGCGTGGCACCTGGAAATTCCTCCACGTGGAATTCGCCTTTGCGGCCGAAGTAGATCACCTTTTTGCCGGTGAGGAAGGCCCAGTAACCGACGACGCCGGCGGCTGAGGCCAGGCGCATGAATTCCGGGTAACGAATCTCATCGCGCTGCGCCGCGCGAATGGCTGCAACGATCCCGGATTTCGAGAACTCTTCCGCGACAGGGTCGAGCGGAAGATGCATTTTTTCGGTGAACGTTCTGTCGTCGGTTAGATAGACGACGTCTTCCGAGCGCAGCGTGTCGACGAAGTAGGACGTCACGCCGGCAGCAAGCAGGCGTTGGACGACACTAGGAAAGATCAACTTGCCGGCGTGGGATTCGGCGAGGACTTCGCGGATGGCTTCGAGGTTGGTGGCTTGGCCGATCATGTTTCTCTCCTTATTCCGTGGGAACTTTGTGCAGGTCGTGCGCGTGCACAAGTTTTTTTAGAATTGCGATCAATGTCTGGCGTTCTGCCGCGGTAAGCGCGGCGAAGAATTCGTGGTCGTTGCGGTCGGCAAGAGCTGCCAGAGACGGGACGAGCCTGGCGCCGGCCGCAGTGACGCGGATGTCCTGGTAGCGGCGGTCGTCGGTTCGCTCTTCGCGGTGAATCAGGTTCTTTGCGACGAGGCGGTCGATTAACTTGGAGGCCGCGCCGCGGGTCATGCCGGTCAGGTCGGCAACTCTGCTGGGGGTCATATCATCGCGGCCGTACATTTCGCGCAACACGACCCATTCCGCTACAGTGACGCCGGTCTTGAGCAATTTACGGGCGAATGCCTGCGAGACGTGGTTGGAGACGAAGCGCATCCAGAAGCCGACGTGGGCTTTGAGGTCGCTGACAGGCTCTGGCCCAACTTTGTCCTTGCTCATGAAATAAAGGTAAGCAAATATTAGTTTCCTTGTCAACTATTTCGTTGGAAACTTTAAACCGGCACGATCGAGAGGACGTTAAGGAGTGAATGAAGGTGCTATTGCGGAGTAATCACGCCGCCAACGGCGTGACGGCGAGGAAGGACAATTCCGCGATGGTCCACTGCGATTGCAGGCAGCAGAATTTCGGAGGGGTTCTGAGGCAGTTCGGGACGGTCGATAAGCGCACCACCACAGGCTGGGCACCAGTCCGCTTTTGTCTCCTTCGCCAGCAGGGCCTGGCATTGGCTGCAGATGCGTTCCATGACGTTAGACTAACCAATTCCGCTCCTTTGGTACCAATGGCTATTCGTTCATTGGTAGTCCATTCATCGCGAGCCCCACTCCAAGTAAACTTGAAGACATGCACCCCCTTGTGCGCCTGGTGGCGATCGACATCGACGGCACCCTTCTGCCGACATTTTCTGAAGCCGTGAGCCCCCGTAACGCGAAGGCTTTAAAGGTTGCCCAGGATTCGGGAATCGTAGTGGCAATTGCGACGGGCAGGCGGACAGCCTACACGGCGCCGCTGTTCGAGGGACTCGGGCTGCGAGTGGATACCCCGCTGATTACGTCGAATGGAGCAGTGACGCGCACGCTGGGCGGTGAGGCTGTGGACCGGAGCCAACTGGATGCGCGGGTGGCGCGCGGGCTGTGCGGGTTGCTTCGGAAGTTCGGCGCGCTCGTGTTTACGTTCGACAAGATCGGCCATGGAGAATTGGTGCTGGAAGACCTACAACAGGCGCACGGACGGCTTGCGTTATGGGTCGAGGCCAACCGGGATGGGATCGAAGTGGTGAAGCCGCTGGAGAAAGCTCTGATAGACAGTGAGAATCCTATCCAGGGGATGCTGGCCGGCGGGCTGAGCCAGATGAAGAAGGCCGAAAAAGCACTGAAGGCCAGCGTCTGGGCCGCATCGTGCGAATGCATGCGGACCGAATATCCGGCGCGGGATCTTGCGATTCTCGACCTGCTACCACCGGGCGTCTCGAAGGGATGGGCGCTGGAACGGTTGGCGCGGCGGCTGGGCATCGATCAGAAAGAAACGATGGCCATCGGCGATAACTGGAACGACGTGGATATGCTGGAGTGGGCCGGACAGAGTGTGATGATGGGGAATGCCGCGAAGGATCTGCGCGCAATGGCAAAAATTCGAGGATGGAAGCAGACAGAGCCGAACGATGACGATGGCGTGGCCATGGTGCTGGAGGCTGCAGTGGCGCGACAGAGCCGGGTCAACGAGCGTCCCAAACATTGGGCCACCACGGCGCGGAGTTGAATTTGCAAAGAAGCATCCATCTCGCGATCGCGCTGGCTGCATGGACGGCGATGGGTGGGCCTGTCTACGCAGCGGAGCGAGTAACCCTGAGCAATGGCTTTGCGATGGACTGCAATCACCATGCTCAGGTGGAAGGCAGGGTGCGCCTTTATCTGAGTTTGGGCGAGAGCAGCTACATTGAAATGCGGCCTGATGAGGTGACAGCTATTGAGCAGGTTCCAGACCCAATGCCGCAGACAGCTGCCGCAAAGAACGTTCAGCCGTCGGCAGAGGAAAAGCTGAATTCTGCGGATTTACAGGAGATGCTTTCAGAGGCCGGCCAGGAACACAATCTCGATGAAGATTTGCTGGCCAGCGTGGTGAAGGCCGAGAGCGGTGGCGATACCCGTGCCGTAAGCCGAGCCGGAGCGCGCGGCCTCATGCAACTGATGCCGTCGACGGCGAGCGATCTGGGTGTGCAGGATAGTTTCAAGCCGGGAGAGAATGTGCGCGGCGGCTCAACATACCTGGATGCGCTTCTCATCAAGTATCACGAGAACCTTGCGCTTGCCCTGGCCGCCTACAACGCTGGACCGGCGGCCGTCGAAAAATATCATGGGATACCGCCATATCATGAAACGCGCGTGTACGTGGCGCGAGTAATTCATGAATTCAATCAGCGTGTGAAGTCTCGCGAGGCCCAGGCGGCGCGCGCCCCAGGCGTGCGGGTTACCTCGAGGGCGTCCTCCTCAGAATAAGCAATTCGTTCGGCACAGGCGGCAACATAGAATCGATATATATTTGCGGAACGGAGTTTGCTTGAAGAAGAATCAGCTGATCGTGGGATTGGTGGTACTGGCCGTAATTGCCGCGCTGGTGATCTGGGGTCGCGACAGAATTCACTTCGACTTCCGCGAATTCCGCGCGCAGCTTTCAATGGTCGACTGGTGGCGGATCGCCCTCGGCACAGCTTGCATTTACGTCGCCTATGTATTCCGGTCCGTGCGCTGGGCATACCTCCTGCGGCACAACAAGAAAGTCCACCCGCTTTCGTTGTTGGGAACCCAGGTGATCGGATTCACCGCTGTTGCGTTGATCGGCCGTGTGGCGGACCCGGTGCGGCCGTATCTAGTCGCGAAGAAAACCGGCTTGCCACTGAGCAATCAGATTGCGGTCTACATTGTCGAACGGCTCTTTGATGCAGGGACGATGGCGCTGATTTTCTCGTCTGCTATTTTGCTTACGACATGGTTCGGCACACCCGGCGCATTGCCGCACGCTGAGCTAGTGAAGAAGTCCGGCTACTGGGGAATGGCCGGCACGCTTGCGGGAGCGTCGTTTCTAGTGGCGGTGCGCTTCGCGGGTAACGCCGTGGCAGTTTTTCTCGAGCGAACGCTCGGTGCGTTGTCGAAGAAGATTGGGGAAGCGGTTGGACACAAGGTGCGCGAGTTTCGCGCCGGTCTCGACACCATGCGTTCGTTCGCGGATTTTGCAGCAGCGGCCGGCCTTTCAATCGGCATGTGGCTGCTGATTGCCGCGTCTTACCTGGAGACGACGCGGGCCTTCGTGGCCAGTCCCGAGCTTGCATCGATGACGGCAGCCAAATGTGTGCTGCTGATGGTCGTGAGTGGCGTCTCGAGCATCATCCAGTTGCCGGTGCTGGGATGGTTCACACAGATCGGGCTTGTGGCTACTGCGATTTCGCGGTTCTTCGACGTGGCGCCCGAAGCGTCAACGGCATGCGCTGCGATGCTTTTGCTGGTCACGTTCCTGGGCATTATTCCCGTGGGCCTGATCTGGGCGCAGTTTGAACACGTGAGCCTGCGCAAGGTGACCGCGGAGAGCGAACACGCAGAGGAAGACCTGGAAGCGGCGGGAGCCACGGAGTAGGTCGGCGAATTCATAACGCTTGGCGTTCGTAACGCATTGCGTTATGATGCGAATGTGATCAAGAGCTTCGCGGACGCCGAGACGGAGCTGTTGTGGGACACCGGCAAGAGCCGAAGGATCCCGGCCAATCTTCGCACTTCGGCGCTAAAGAAGCTACGCATTTTGCATCGTTCGAATCGACTTTCCGATTTGACTGTTCCTCCAGGGAACCGTCTCGAAGCACTGTCCGGTAAGCGAAAAGGTCAGCATAGTATCCGCGTCAACGATCAGTTTCGGATATGCTTCGTCTTCAAAGATGGCGATGCGAGCGATGTCGAAATCGTCGACTACCACTAGGAGGAAACCCATGGAAAAGATTCCGTTTGCATTCTCGATTCATCCCGGAGACATTCTCAAGACGGAATTCATGGAACCTCTGGGGCTCTCCGCGTATCGTTTGGCAAAAGAGCTGCACATTTCCGCGCCTCGGGTGAATGATCTGGTCCGTGGAAAGAGGGCACTCACGGCGGACACAGCGATGAGACTGAGCGCATATTTTGGGACCTCTGCGCAGTTCTGGCTGGGGCTGCAGATGGATCACGATCTGTGGCTGGCATCGAAAAACAGGGCCCTCGCCAAAGTGAAACCAAGGGCGCAAGCCGCCTAGCCAGCGATCCGACAGGCTAGCGCGCCTCGGCATCCACAGGCCGCGAAAAGCGGATTGTCTCCGGCGAGACGGCTCCGCCGGTCATCAGCATGCTCATCGCCTGCTCCATGGTCAGGTCGGTTTCTGTCACGCGATCCAGGGGCAAAACCTGCAAAAAGGCGGACGTCGGATTGATGGCGTTCGGCAACAGGACAGCCGCGAGTTCCCTGCCCGTCGCCGAGTCGATGAGCGTGCGGGTGAGAAAGCCTACGCTTTTCTGACCCTCAATAGGAAAATCGATCAGCACGACGCGCTGGCTGGACTCCTTTTTGGCCATCATGGTGTCGAGGAGCTGGCGGACCGAGGTGTAGACCTTGGCGACGACGGGCAGCCGCTCGAGCACCGTTTCGAAGATATTGAATGCCTGGCGGCCCGACGACCAGCGACGTGATGCGACCCACCCCGTAAAGGACGACGAGGGTCAGCCCCACGGCAAGCACGGATTCGAGCCATGGCTGATCCACCCAATCGCCGGGGATGATGTTGCCTAGGAAGCGGACAATCGGCAAGCCGGCATTGGCCAGGCTGGTGAAGACGAAGCTGAAAACGAGCCAGGTGACAAAGAGGGGTCCAATGGTGATAAGGCCAGCCAGCATGTAGCGCTGCAGGTGGCGCAACAAGTCTCCGGGAACTGATCGCACGGGTTTCTCCTGAAAACGAGGATACGCGAGCCTAACGCTACTAAAGAGAGGCAGCGCCTGCCCTTAACCCTCTGCGCATCCAATGCAGCATGAGTGCGCAGAGTAGTCTTGTATTCGACAAGGAAGGGCAGCCGATGAGTGAGTCCAAGGTAGGGACCGTGGTGGAGGCGAAGGCGCCTCGGGAAGCTCCAGGCGAGGATATCGGTCGTAAGCAGACCACCGTCAACGGACAGAGCGAAGCACCCCGTAGCGTGCAGCGCAGGCCGGAGCAATCCGCCGCGAAGCCGGCTTCCGGATTTCAGCGCACCACATCGGCGATTCGCACACTGCTTCCCCTGGTCCAAAAAGTGCTGCCACTGCTGGAAGGAAACTTCGCGTCGGTTGCCGTCAATCTGCTTGCGCCCCGGCTGCAGGGGCCCCCAGTGGACATTCATCCCATCGAGGTCGGGATCGCCAAGCTGCGGGCGGAAGTCGCGGAACTCCACGACAAGAATGAGGAGCACGATGCAGCCTTCAAACGCCTAGGCCAGGACATGGAATCGGTCAAGGATGCGCTGGAACGCACCTCTTTTGAGCAGAAGCAAAGGGCGCAGGAACTGACCCGGCTTGGCACAAGAATGACGGTATTTTCGGTGGTGGTGGTCCTTTTGCTGATCGCATCCCTTGTGGTCGATGTCGTGTTGCTCCTCCGGGTGCAGCAGGTTTTGCATTGAGATTCCCGGCTGGGCTCGGAGCACCGCCGAAAGCCCGGAAGACCCGGATATTGAGGCTTAAAGGGGCACTCGTACGAAAAAGCTTCGAAAATTCATATATTCAAAACGTGTATTGACATTATGAATACAAAATCGAAGTTTTTTGCTACCTTTTACGAGGTTCGTGCTCGCGGACATTGCCAGTCGTGTTTTCCGGGGGCTAGTATTCCCCACAGTCCGATTTGGTTTTTTGTTGCCCGGTCCACAATGCAGTTGTTCCTGAGTTCACAGAGCTTCACTAACGAGCGCCGCTTACCGGCGTGCGCACACGGAGTGCAAAGTCATGGCGTGGTATGCCTACTGCATAGGTGAAAAGCAAGCTTTTCCAGAATTAGCCCGTCATCGCAAACCTGTTCCCATGGAATCCGTACATGGAGTCAGCGGTAACCAGGTTTTCCTCTACCCCGCCAGCGATCTCGCCATTATCGTCAGCGAGCACAACCCTACCGAAGTACTAAGTCAGAAATCGGGCGTGGATCATGCCCGGGTGATCGCGGATTGCTTTCAGCATTCCACGGTTCTGCCTTTTCGATTTGGGACAGTGTTCAACGACGACGAGAGCCTGCGGCGATCCATCCGGTCGAACCAGCGCCAGTTCCTGTCGAACATTGACAAGCTGCGCGGGAAGACCGAAATGCACCTGAAGATCTTCGTAGATGACTGTTGCGCCAAGGAGATCGTGCGAAGCCAGCCGACTGAAACCGTCGGACGCGAGTATCTCTCCAACCTGCGCGAAACAGCTTCACGGCAGCGTGAACGCCAGACACGGGCGCGCGCGGTGAGTTTCCAGATGCATAAGCTTTTCCTGCCGCTGGACGAAGAAGTCAGCTGCCGGCTGACGGAGAGCGGCAAGATGGTGCTCGACATAGCGCATCTGATCGAGCGCAAATACGTGGAGCGCTACCAGAACAAGTTCGCCACGACCAGCGCCATGATGCGGGAATGCCATTTGCAGGTTTCCGGTCCCTGGCCGCCCTACCACTTTGTCCATCGTTTGACGCGGAGCACACACACCCAGCAGCAGCCCGCTGCGGTGGTGCCGGTTCCAGCGCCGGCAGCGGTTCCTGCGCTCCCTGTGGGATCGCCGGACCTGTTGGTTGCGATGGCCTAGAGTCTGTTTTAACTTTCGTTCTCTCCAGGCGAGACCCCGGCAATTGCCGGGGTTTTTATTTCTCATGAACGACCGCGATTCCGGCCAGCACGTAGGCATTCCAAATCAGGAGCAACCCAAATGAGAGGCAACGAGGTCAATTCCATCCTGTCCATCAGCGTTCGCGCGACGTCTGAAGAACAGCGAGAAGACCTTGCGCAAGCGGTGAATGCCCTCATCGAGCAGAACCCGGCATACAAGATCAACCTTGAGAGCCGAGAAGAAAAGATCGTCATAAGCGGCGAGGATGAGTTGGAGTTGGAATCCGTCTGCAAGCAACTTCCGGAGTCGGGATCGATCGAGGTTGGCGAGTTGAAAATCGGTTATCGCGAGACGGTTCGCAAGATGGCTGAAGCTGAAGGCAAGTACATTCGCCAGACCGGCGGTTCAGGCAACTATGCACATTGCAAGCTGACCATCGAGCCCAATGAGCGGGGCGAGGGCTATGAGTTCATCAACGACATCAAGGGCGGCGTGATACCCACGGGATACATCAGGCCCATCGATCAGGGAGTGCGGGGTGCTCTGGAACTCGGAGTCCTGGCTGGCTTCCCAATTGTGGACGTGAAAGTGATTTTGTACGACGGCAGTCATCACGAAGTGGACTCAAACGAAATGGCATTCAGGTTTGCCGCCTCGATCGCGTTCAAGGAAGCAGTCAGGAAAGCATCGCCGGTGCTGCTGGAGCCGGTGATGGCCATCGAGGTGACGGTGCCCGACGGGTTCGTAGGAACCATCATGAGCGACATCAATTCGCGCCGCGGGCGCATTGAGAAAATGGAACAGGCTGCCGGATCGCAGGTGATCAAGGCGATGGTTCCGCTGGCTGAGCTGTTAAAGTTGAGTGCCCGCGGCCGACCCGGATACGCAATGCGTTTTGCAGGCTATGAAGTCGCTCTACGATTCGATGGCTACCCTGGTGACGATGCAGGCGTGCCCGCTAGGAAGCCACAAGGTCCGAGGCCTAAAAACGATTCAGCAGCTGCCGAGTTCTAAACTTGGACCGTACGCATTTTCCCGCTAGTTGGGGCTGGAGGTACGTGCGCGCTTGCCACGGGTGAGAACGAAGGTGCTGCGGCGGTCATTCGAGGCGTGATCGATCTTCTTCCAAAAGCCGACGAAGTAATCGATGGCAGAAATCGTGGATACCAGCACCGTGAAATAGATTGCAGCTACGGCGATCCAATGCACTGGAATCACCAGCAGGCCGAACTGCCAGTCGTACCAGTGATGCGCCAGGATCGCGGAGACCACCGAGACAATCTGGATGACCGTCTTGAGTTTGCCGAGGTCACTGGCCTGGATGGTGAAGCCCTCAGAGGAGGCGATGGAGCGCAGGCCGGAGATCAGGAACTCGCGGCCGATGATGACTACGGCAATCCAGACCTTGACGACGGCCGGGTTGTAGGCGACGAGGGCAACCAGCGCGGCCGTGACCATAATCTTGTCGGCCAGGGGGTCGAGAAGCATGCCCATGGTGGTGATCTGCCCGCGCTTGCGGGCCAGATAGCCGTCCAGGCCGTCCGTAATGGAGGCGAGGACGAACAGGACCGAGGCCAGAATCTCCTGCTCGCCGTTGGCGCCCTGCAAGGGAAAATGCGGCGACAGAATCCACAACAGCAGCGGGATCATGACGATCCGGCTCATCGTGATGGAGTTGGGGAGGTTCACATGCGTCCGCCCTGCCGGACGAACAAGTCCGGTTAGGGTCCATTATTGCACTGGTCGGCGGACGCTGCGCTTGATGCCGGCCAACGGAGACCCGTGTCTTTCGTTCCATCATGTACGATGAACTGCCATGTTTCTAGTGGAAGCGCAACTCTCCGCAAGCGAGGTTCTGCGGATCTTTCATCAGGACGAACCTGCCCTGTTTCTGGGCTCGGCGTTCACCACCGTCGGCATCGTGACCGGGGCATTTTGCCTGCTGCGCCGCCGCTTTGACGCGCTCCTGGTCTGGCTGGGTGTGTTCGCATTCCTCTACGGACAACGCATGTGGTTTGATACGGGCATCCTGCGTGTCACCCTTGCCGGAAACCAGTTTTTCGCTGATCTCCGTTGGGTGGTGAGCTTCCTGGTGCCGATACCGGCTTTCCTTTTTTTTCAAGCAGCAGGGTTAATGCCGAGGCGCGGCAAGCTTGTCACTGCGATTCTCTCAATCGTCTTTCTGAGCCTGGCGATAGCCGTCTTTGTGGTTGGACGCTTGCCGCTGCTGCACACCATCAACAACGTGCTGGTGATCGCCGCATTGCCGTGGATCTTGGTGCGGACATTTCTTTTAGGGAAGCACGATCACGATTTCGTCGTGCTACGGAGCGGACTGTTCTGCTTTGTTGCGCTCGCTCTTTGGGACAATACGCTGGGCCCGTTTTGGTTCAGATTCACCCTTGAGCCGTATGGCTTCGCGGTTCTTCTTGGCTGCCTTGGGTATGTAGCGGCACGACGCACCCTGGAACGTGATCAGCAGCTTGGTGAGATTCAGAAAGAGCTTGAAGTTGCGCGCAGCATTCAGCTGTCGATTCTGCCAGGAGACTTCCCTGCGTCCGTCGACTTTCATGTCGCAGCACGCTATGTTCCCATGACGGCGGTGGCCGGAGATCTATACGACTTTCTGATGACCGACGCGCGGCAGGCGGGACTACTGATTGCCGATGTGTCAGGACATGGAGTGCCAGCGGCGTTGATTGCTTCGATGGTGAAGATGGCAGCGACTTCGCAACGGGAACAGTCGGCACATCCTGCCAGGCTGCTGGCGGGGATGAATGCAGCCCTGTGCGGCCATACGCAGGGGCAATATGTGACCGCTGCCTACGTGCACCTGGATGCGCAGAGGCGCGAACTGAGGTATGCGGCTGCCGGGCATCCAGCCATGCTGCTTCTGCGCGATGGACGAGTGATCGAGATCGCCGAGAATGGGCTGCTGCTGGCAGCAACGGACGAAGCCACATATACGGAAAGGTCGATGACGCTGGAGCAAGGTGACCGGCTCCTCCTTTATACGGATGGACTTCTGGAGGCGAAGAATGGAGACGGCCGGCTGTTTGGCGACGAGTCGCTCGCGACGGCGCTGCGCAACACTGCCGCACTCTCACCGATTGACGCCGTAGAACGAATTATCGCGGAAGTGCAGCAGTGGTCTACTTCGCAGGAAGACGATCTGACGGCGCTGGTGTGCGACTTTGTGGGCACCACGTGATCAATCAGGCGAAGGAGAACTATTAGCGCAGTCGCAGCGAGTCCTATGCCCAATGGCCGCTCACAACGTTTCTGACATTCGGCGTGCGGGTATGTTGATCGACAAGTAACTGCCGGTTTGAGGGTAAACCAGCCGTACCCGAAGACTGGCTCGGGCCCTGTGCGCTAAGCTCCTCGCTTCTCGTCGCCGCCGCCTCTGCTAACCCGATAGAAAAACGAGTGACCCTGATGATCATCGAAAACAAAACACCCAAACAGAACCACCACACGGTTCCGCCGACGAGGAGAACGATTCGGGGACTCAGTGATGAGGTTTCCGCCAATTTGCAAGAAGGATAGAGATAGGTTGATCTACGACGAAGACCAGAAATTCTCCCCAGCCCTCATTTGAATGCTGTGAGACGTCATAAAGTAAAAACAGATATGCCCCAAAGCTTAGCGCCGAACACACGAGCTAGCTCCGAACGCGTTAAAGTCGACCTCACGTAGTCCACCTCAATTCTGACGCGCTCCTCTGTGACTGCTCGCTGGTCATTCTAGACGCTTTCTGTGGCTCCGGTCGGGTTGTGGGCTACTCTTCCTTTTCTATTTCTTCGCCTGAGCACAGATTGAAAATGGCCGGAAGTCGAGTAGGGGAAGTGTGGGGGGTGATCCAACCGGAGCGCCTTCTTCCGAACATTACGCGACGCCCTAGTGACCACTGTCGGTTTTAATTGCCGCCGCGACGCGCACTTTGAACTGCCGCTTCGATCATCAATTCCGAATACCGTCGCGTGACTTGATCAAGCCCATGTATCGCATTGCGAATGGCGGTTATGTCTTCGCCTTGTTTAATCACGCCGAGGCGGTCGCGTGCCAGTGTAATCGCGAGCTGTTCCTCGCCACTCAACTGTTGCCACAGCGGATTCGTCGGCGCACGCTGCGCTGCTGACAAGATCGCGTCAGCCTCGTTGCGAACTTCAGTTAACCGAGACATCTCTCTATTCGGTGTCTCACTCATGGTTCAATACTAGATCGCAAGGCGAATACTCTGCGTCCGGCGGGATTGACGCTTCTGGGCGAGTGGTGGTCGACCCGGACGTTACTCCTCGATCAATCCTTGCCTTCTCCCCATGGCAACAAGACCCGCCGCCGCTTCGCATTTGCCTTTGTTCTCGCCGTCAGGACCGGTCAATCTCCAACCGTTGCGGATTATTTCCGTGAGTTCGCTACGCTGGATCTAGAGAGAGACCCCGGCCTCTGCGCACTCCGTGCGCGGATCAGACTCGGGCCGGCTGCAATTTCCCTCGTATCAGGATGTTGAGATTCAACCTCTTGATACCAAGGACATTGGCCCAGATCCCGGCCCGCAACTCTTGTCGATCGAGGAATTTACAGAAAGCACCCGGCTGGGTGGCGGGCCATGGACCATCCTCGAATCACGACCGGCCTGGGAGATCAACTACGCGTAGATCCCGCGTTGCTTGATGGTGAAGGCGACGCGATCGATGGCCAGCATGTAGGCTGCTATGCGGTTGTTCACATTGTGGGCCTCTGCATAGCGCACCACGTCGTCGAAGCTGTCGCGCAGGATAGTCTCAAGCTGCTCGTTGACGATGGCTTCTTTCCAGAAGTAGCCCTGACGGTCCTGCACCCATTCGAAATAGCTTGCAGTGACGCCGCCGGAGTTGGCGAGAATGTCGGGCACGATGAAGATGCGTTTTTCGGCAAGAATCTCATCGGCCACCGCGGTCGTGGGACCGTTGGCTCCCTCGACGATGATGCGCGCCTTGATCCTGTCGGCGTTGCGGCTGGTGATGACATTCTCCGTAGCCGCGGGAATCAGCAGATCGCAATCGGTGATGATGAGTTCTTCGCTCGGTGTAGCCTCAGCGCCGCGAAAACCAAGCGTAGTGCCGTTGCGATACTTGTATTCCGCGAGCTGGTGAATGTCGATGCCATTCGGATTGTAGAGTCCACCATCTTTTTCGGCGATACCGACGATCTTGTAACCGTGCTCCATCATGAGGCGCGCTGCATTTGAACCGACGTTGCCGAAGCCCTGAATGACGACTCGGCAGCCGTCGATGGGCAGGTTGAGATAGCGCAGGCTTTCGTCGCAGACAACCATGACGCCGCGCCCGGTGGCCTCGATGCGGCCCCGGGAACCGCCGATGTTCAGTGGCTTCCCTGTAACGACGCTGGTGACAGTACGGCCCATGTGCATGGAGTAGGTATCCATGATCCAGGCCATGGTTTGTTCATTGGTGTTGATGTCAGGCGCGGGAACGTCTTTTTCCGGTCCGATGAAATCGATGATCTCCGACGTGTAGCGGCGGGTCATGCGCTCAAGTTCGCCGTGGCTGAGCAACTTGGGATCGCAAATAACGCCGCCCTTGGCGCCTCCGAAGGGTATGTTGACCACAGCGCATTTCCAGGTCATCCAACTGGCCAGTGCGCGGACTTCGTCGAGTGTGACGTCGGGAGAGTAGCGGATTCCGCCTTTAGCCGGACCGCGCGCGATGTTGTGCTGGACGCGAAATCCGGTGAACACCTCAATACGACCATCGTCCATGGTGACGGGAAAATGCACGATGATTTCGCGCGCCGGAGTCCTGAGCAGCTTCCACAGGCCTTCATCGAGATTCAACTTGCGTGCCGCGAAATCGAACCGTGCACTCTGGGCTTCCCAGGGATTGATCTCCTGGTCCAGGGTCACGGTTTGTGTTGCGATCGCCATATAATTCTCCAATTCATTGCGAACATCTAGGGCCTTGTTAAGGTATCCATCGGCACACGTTAGATGTGAGCAGGCACCGTATGGATGGGAATAACAACTCGCATCCAGATGCGCGCGGATAGGCGCACATCGGATGTGTCCGACCTGCTTCTGTGCAGGCCCACACAGTCATTTGCCCAAACCCATGTGAGTCTAGGCCCCACGATACGCTGCGTCAAGCCTCGCCGAACCCACGCTTCATCCTTTTGGAACCTGTGTACCAACCCCTGATTTCGAACCCTTATTTCGAAGAAACGACGGCCTTCAAGGATCGCTCAGCGCGACCGTGGTTCGACCCGAAGGCGCGATGCTCCCGGAGTGCCTCTGCCCTCTCTTCGCCAACGCGATGGGGCAATCGGGCGACGCTACGAAGTCTCAGAAAATAGGCCGGAATGTTCGCGCCGCTGCGCAGCGGTAACATAAATGGAGGTTACTAGTGAATGACCTAAGAGTGACGGAGTGGCGAAACGGAGCCCCGGTAGTTCTGGGCTAAGCTACACTCGGCATAGCTCTTGCAGACTGTGGCATGGTCTTCAAGTTTCGCCTTGGAGCGCATCGAAAGCCCACCAGAGATTTGCCGCCAAGCCTGGAGAAGCGATGGCAAGTGCCTATAGGGTCCTCGTCATAGATGACGACAACGTTGTCTGCGAGCTTGTTTCCGCGCTGGCAATGACGATGGGACTCAACTGTGACGCGACCAGGGACCCGGCTACCTTCCTTGACCGAATCACGCCCGAGACATCGTTAGTTCTGTTGGACTTGATGATGCCGGGGATGGATGGCATTGAGGTCCTGAGGCTTCTAGGCGAACGACGGTGCAAGGCCCGGATCCTGCTGATGAGCGGGATGGACAAGAGAGTGCTCGAGACAGCCGAGAAACTGGCGCAAAGCCTGGGACTGGCAGTTGTCGGCCACCTGCAGAAGCCATTTCCGCTCCCCGAATTGAAGGCCGTTCTGGAGTCCGTTGCCGCAATGGAGGCGCCGGAATCGGTCAAAGCGATTCCTGCCATTTCCGTGTCCGATGAGCAGGTTCGCGATGCAGTGAAGAACGGCGAATTCCTGAACTACTATCAGCCACAAATCAGCCTGGAGTCCGGAGATGTAATGGGCGTGGAGGCCCTGGCCCGGTGGCGTCACCCGGAGCGGGGTATGACGCTGCCTGAGAACTTTCTTGCCCGGCTCGAGGCTCTCGATCTGATGGATGCTTTGTGCTGGAGTACCGCGGAACTCGCAGTGGCAGAGGCGAAGCAGTTTACCCGGCGCAACGGCGAACTGTTGCGACTATCGATCAATGCGTCGATGCGCTCCTTGCACGATCTGGAATTCCCCGATGCGCTTGTGACGCTTGCACGAAAATATGACTTTCCTGTGGAGATGATCGCTGTCGAAATCACAGAATCCGGATTGATGAGCGAACTCTCGCGCACGCTCGATGTTTTGACAAGGCTGCGTATGAAGAATTTTCAGCTTTCGATTGACGACTTCGGCAGCGGCTACGCGATGATGCGTCAATTGCAGAATGTCCCGGCGACCGAGCTGAAGATCGACAGGAGCATTGTTGAAAAGATGCACTTGAACGACAGTGACCGCGTGATGGTGGAAAAGATCATCGAGATGGGGCATGAATTGAAGATGAAAGTGATTGCAGAAGGGGTCATGACGCAGGAGCAGTTTCAAATGCTCCGAACGAAAGGCTGCGATGGTGCGCAGGGTTATTGGTTCAGCTACCCACTTCCTGCCGAAGCGATGAAGAAGTGGTTGACGACCTACGAAGTGCGATAGACACACCGGAACGATCGCTCGATGCCGGCAGCCTGATTGGACGCCATCGATTTCCGTCTTCAAGGCAAACGACTCTCTTGTCAATCGCAGACAATTCATAGAGACTTGTGCGGTTGCCGTTTAGCAGGGTTCGTGGAGATAAGGATGGGGCAGTTTCAGAAAGTGGTCTTGGCCGCCGTAATAGGACTGGCTGTTTCTTCCGTCCAGGCGCAAGTCCCCTTCGACATTTCACCGCCAGAGATCGCTTCCCCGGCACAGTCAGCCACGCCAACCTCTTCCCTGCAGCCGACGGCAGCGAGTCCCACTACCGCGGCACCGGGAGGCCATCCGCTGGACTCCGCTGACCTGGAAGCATTTTTCGACGGCATCCTCCCGCTCCAGTTGGAACGAAGCGATATTGCCGGCGCCACGGTGCTGGTGATGAAAGACGGGAATGTGCTGCTGGAGAAGGGCTATGGCTACGCTGACCTGAAATCCAAACGGCCGGTCGATCCGAATACGACGATTTTCCGGCTTGCTTCGATTTCGAAATTGTTCACTTGGGTGGCCGTGATGCAGCTGGAAGAGGCGGGCAAGCTCAACCTCGACACCGATGTGAATCGCTACCTGGATTTTCAGATCCGGCCCGCGTTTCAACAAACCGATTACGCTGCGCAACCTGATGACGCACACGGGCGGGTTTGAAGAAACACTCGACGACATTATTCTCAGAGATCCCAAAAAGACTGTCTCGCTGCGGGATTACCTGATTGCCAATCAGCCGATGCGCATCTTTCCGCCGGGCGAAGTGCCTGCGTATTCAAATTACGGCGTCGGGTTGGCGAGCTACATTGTGCAGCGCGCGAGTGGAGAGCCGTTCGAACAGTATGTGCAGGAGCACATTTTTGCGCCATTAGGCATGACACATTCCTCGTTTTATCAACCGCTGCAGAAGCCTCTCGCCAACTTGCCATCCGAGGGATATCGCAGCGATACGACCAAGCCGACGGTGGGATTCGAGTTCTTCAATCCCGTGGGGGCAGGCGGGATTTCCTCAACCGCTATCGATATGGGCCGTTTTGGGCAGGCGTTGCTGAATGGCGGCAGCTTGGACGGCAAGTCGATTCTGAAGCCAGAAACATTGGCGGAGATGTGGACGCCGCAATTCCGTGCGAGCGACCAGCTGCCGGCGCTGTGCATGGGCTTCTACCAGGATTGGCGCAACGACCTGCGGTGGATTGGACACGAAGGGGACTTGATCGCGTTTCACAGCTTGTTTTTTGTCGAGCCGCAGCAAAAACTTGTACTGTTTGTCTCCTACAACTCGGCCGGGGGCGGGGCGCAACCGAGGCCGGAGATCCTTCGTTATTTTTCGGACCGCTATTTTCCCGGTACACCGAAGGTCGAATTCTTGAAGACGGCGGTAAGCCAGTTGAGCGCGATCAACGGGCAGTACGAAGCCTCGCGGCGCGGGGAAACGACCAAGCTGAAACTGACGTCTCTTTTCAATCAGCGCAACGCTACCGTGGATAAGGATGGGGTTCTCACCATCGCAGGCATGGACGATCTGCGAGGGCACCCGATCAAGTGGAGACCGATCGGGAAAGATCTGTGGCAAGCCGAAGATGATCAGGAGAGGCTATTTGCCATTCGCGACGGTGGGAATCGCATTGTTCGACTGGCCATTGATTTTCCCGGAATGCAGTTACAGCGCGTCCCGTGGTACGAAAACAACAGGTTTGTGTTGACAGCCCTTTGGACGAGCCTCGGCGGCCTCCTGCTCGTCGTTATCGCTACATTGCTGCGGATAGGCCGGCGCATTTTCTGGCGGAGGCGTCCGCGCCTCGGTCCGCAACCCGGAACCAAGTGGATCCCGTGGGGACCGCGCATGGCAGCATTCATGTGGGTCATCCTCAGCGCGACCATCGTTATTTTTCAGCTCGCCACTAGGAATGAGATCATGATTCCCTCGCCGGAATGGTATCCCTGGTTTGCGGTCATGAACTGGGTTACTGCGCTGGCAATTGTGATGAGCGTCTTTGCGCTTGCGTCCGCAATCACGATCTGGTGGCGTGAAGGGATGCGCTGGATTACCAGGGTGAAGTTCACACTGGTCGGTCTAGCATGCGTGTTTCTGAGCTGGTTTGCGGTGCACTGGCACTTGATCGGACCAGCACATCGTATTTAGATCACGGAGCATTTCAAGACGTCGTTCCGGCCCCTCGTGTGAGGGTCTGAGGCAGGTACACTGGTGCCTGTGAAGGCCTCCGAACAAGTGATCCGACCCAGCCGCAAGGAATTTCTGGCGCTCGCAAAAGCGCACACCCTGGTTCCCGTCTATCGCACCCTCACGGCCGACCTGGAGACGCCTGTGTCGGCATTCTTGCGGGCGGCGTGGAAAGAGCGGGAATGCTTCTTGCTCGAGTCCGTGGAGGGGGGCGAGCAGGTTGGACGCTATACCTTCATCGGCCTGAATCCTTATAAGCGAATTGTTGCCCGCGGACGAAACATTGCGATCACCGAAGGCAAGCGTACAGTGCGCCTGCAAGGGGACGTTTTCGACCTGTTGCGCGAAGCTCTCGGAGGACACAAGCCGGCGCGGCTGGCAGGGATGCCGCCCTTCACCTCCGGCGCCGTGGGCTTTTTCGCCTATGACGCGGTGCGGCAAATTGAGCGATTGCCTGATTTGGCGAAGGACGAATTAGGCGTTCCGGACGCATGCCTGCTTTTCTTCGATGAAGTGTTGGCGTTCGATCATGTTCGCAAGCAGATCTGGCTAATGGTCACAGCGGACGTGACGTTGCTTGCTCCGGACAAAGCCTACAGAAATGCTGTGCTGCGGCTAGCGAAACTCGAGAAGCGGCTCGCCGGGCCGCTGCCCAAGTTGTCGAACGTGAAGGGTAACGGAAAATTGAAGGTCAACTACCGCACGCGCAAGAAGGACTTTCTGGCTGCGGTGGAGCGGACGAAAGAATACATCGCGGCGGGTGATGTGTTTCAAACGGTGCTGTCGCAACGATTCGACATGGAGCCGGGGTTGGATACCTTCCAGGTGTATCGTGCGCTGCGCACGGTGAACCCGAGCCCGTATATGTATTTCCTGCGATTCACGCCGGACGGTGTGCTGGGCGGCTCGGTGGAGAAATCGAAGAAGCCTTCAAAAAGACATTGCGGTGGGAGCCTGATCGAGTTGGCGGGGTCATCTCCGGAGCTGCTGGTGCGCGTGCATGACGGCAAAGTGGAATATCGGCCGATTGCCGGGACACGGCGACGGGGTGCGAACGAAGCGGAGGATCTGGCTCTCGAAAGCGAGATGATGCACGATGAGAAGGAACGCGCCGAGCATGTGATGCTGGTCGACCTGGGACGCAACGACGTGGGCCGGGTGAGCGAATTCGGCAGCGTGAAGGTGGACCGGCTGATGTTCGTAGAGCGCTACAGCCACGTGATGCACATTGTGAGCACGATCGAGGGCCGAGCTCAAGGCAGAGCTGACGGCGGTGGATGCATTGCGGGCGTGCTTCCCTGCCGGCACGTTGAGCGGCGCGCCGAAGGTCCGCGCAATGGAGATTATCGAAGAGTTGGAGCCGGCGCGGCGCGGCACATATGGCGGGGCGGTGCTGTATGCCGACTTCTCTGGAAATCTCGATTCCTGCATTGCGATTCGCTCGCTGTTGGCAAAGGATGGCAAGGGCTATGTGCAGGCGGGAGCGGGCATCGTTGCGGACTCCGTTCCGGAGATGGAGCACCAGGAGTCGCTGAACAAAGCGCAGGCGGTCATTCGAGCGATCCGGCAGGCACAGGAGCTGTAGGTCTGGGTGCCGCGGATGATTCTCATTCGCCCAAGCGTGGCGTTTCCAAAACGCATGGCCAGTAAGCTCGGCCGCACCAAGCAAAAAAATCATTCCCAGGATGAACACGCCGGGGACGATGGGCCATCGCCCCTCGACGCAGTCGATCGCCGTATCAATGAGTTGAATGAATCCGGCGAGGGCTAGAACATGGCCGAGCGCTCGTTTGGCGCGAATTGCTAGCAGTGCAATCAAAACGCCAGCCAATCCCAGGTTGCGCGCCGCGAAATATCCAGCAAAGATGCGGGCTGCGCCGTTGATCTCATCGCGAGGCGCAACGAGCATGGCTGGGTGATTATCGCAATCACCGCACCCGCAGCAGTAAGAAGCGCGCCGAGAACGACGATCAGTTGCACCCACCAGGCGATTCGTTCACTGTGGACCGCGGCTGCCGCAGTTTCTGTCTCCGCTTTCAACTGCATCATGCCAAGCCCTCAAAACACGCTTTCTGATTCTCAGTACCGGTGGAATTGGTACGGGGAATTTGAGCAGTAAGTTCCGCGTTTTCTGCAAATCCCCGGCACACCGAGATTTCAGTGAGGAAGCGGCAGTTATTCAGCGCCGAAGATGCGGCGGAAGAAGTGGCCGATGCGCTCGAATAAACCGAACCCTTTTATGGTGCGCCGGCTTGGGAGGCGCCGCTGCCTCGGCGTCGGTTGCCTGGGCTGACGGAGTGCCCGCCGCCGACGCGACATCGCCCGCGTTGTAGGTGAGTGGCTGGACTGCCGTCACTGCCTTGCCGCCGCGCGGCGAGCCGGGTGGACCGGCAGCGGTGCGGCGCCAGGCCTTCGCTCTGCGCAAGAGGGAAATCGTTGCCCTTGACTTGGGCAGGGGCAGGTGGGCAGCCGCACGGCTCCTTCTCCTGGTCGACTACCTCATGCAGGCTGCCATGCTGGAACATGACGCGCTGGCCTGGCTGCACGCGGTAGACGCTGCCATCGAAGACGCTGGTGACGAGCACGTACGGAGCATTGACCCGCCGGGTTGTCGACGCATGTGTCGCCGCCCTGTCGCCAAGCCGGACTTTCACGTTCGTCCGTGCCCGGACCCCCGATGAGGATGCGGAAGTCCGGCGTAAGGATCATGTCGGCGTTGCGTCCCGTGGCAAAATTGGCTTCGACTGCGCCGTGATCCATGGCCATCATGATGCCAGGCGATCTCGCCGGCGGGAACACTGGAGTCGGCGGCCAGCTTGACAGCGGTAGCAGCGCAGACGTGCAGCGTGCCGCGCTGGGGCAGCGAAACTTCGGTCGTGGTCGCCCCGGACGTGACTGTGCCGTTGGCAGCGATAATGCCTTGCCACCCATCACCTGCAAGGCGCCGGTAACGACCGCGGCACTGCCCGGAATGCGGCTGTCGAGAGCCACGATGGCAATGGGCTTGCCGCGGATCGATAGCTGCGGGGACCGGGATGACCGAGGCGGATTCGCGGAAGCTTGCGCATGAAGATGCGATCACGAGCGATCGCGAGAACAAGGAACACGAAGCGCGCGATAAACGAATCGCAGAGGTCGGCAGTTGCCGAGGTGGCCGCTAGCTTCACGCTACATTTCCAGGAAATTCTTGATCATCTGGTGACCGCCCTCGGTCAACACGCTCTCGGGATGGAACTGCACGCCCTCAATGGGGAGCTTGCGATGGCGCAAGCCCATGATGACGGTGCCTCCCGCTGCGCCTGCGCCATTGGATTCGGGCGTGCGCGCGGTAACCGCGAGTTCGGCGGGAAGCGAGTCTTCAGCAACGATGAGCGAGTGATAGCGCGTGCAGGTGAGCGGCGTGGGCAGGCCCGAAAAGACGCCGTGGCCGTCATGTTCGACGGCGCTGGTCTTGCCGTGCATCAGCTGATGCGCGCGGACGACCTTGCCGCCGAAGGCTTCGCCGATGGCCTGATGGCCCAGGCAGACACCTAGGATGGGCGCTTTCCCGGCCATGCGCCGGATCAGTGGAACCAGAATGCCGGCCTCGCCGGGCGTGCAGGGCCCCGGCGAGAGCAGGATACGGTCTGGCTTGAGAGCTTCGACTTCGTCGACGGACAACTCGTCGTTGCGGCGAACTACGACCTCGGCACCGAGCTCGCCCAGATACTGCACGAGGTTGTAGGTGAAGGAGTCGTAGTTGTCGAGAACAAAGACCATGGTGAATCCAGTGTATCGCGCGAAGCACCGCAGCTGGAATGCCCGCTGACGCGACTCAAGGCAAACGCTGTCCGCTGGAACTTCTTCGAGTCCGAAGGAGATAAAGCTTGACACATGGGGCCGACCGACGCAATATATGTCGTATACGACGTGTCGTATGCGACGGAGGTGATCAATGACCCAGATTCAATGTGGAAGCGGCGATCGGATACCCGTGGGAGGCAGCTGGGCTGGTTTGGCTGGCCGGGATGGCCTTTACAAAGCGGACCGTCCGCTCGCAATCGCACCGGCACACGCCTGTTTCACTTGGCGCTGGCTGCGTCTGGGATTTGCCCTGTCTGAGCCGGACGTGCGTTTACGCATGGGTGGTTGGGGATGCGGTTTGTGCCCGATATACCTCTCGATCGCCTTGACCGGCTTGACGTTGACATTCGCTGGGTGCGTGTTTGCCATTTGGGCTCGCCTCACGCTGGGCAGCAACTGGAGCGGCCGCGCGACGGTCAAGGCCGATCACGAGCTGGTCACTGACGGGCCTTATGCAGTGGCGCGGCACCCGATCTATACCGGCTTGCTGCTGGCCGTCAGTGGGCACGGCACTGGCGGACTGGCGAGTGGCATGGCCTCCTTGGCAGTTGTCGTGATCTGCTTTCGCGCTGATGGTCAAGATGAGCCAGGAAGAGCGGCTGATGATGCAGACATTTCCGGCGACCTATCCTGCATATCGGCAGCGCGGTAAAGGCACTGATCCCGGGGTATTTTGAGATCGGCACGCGTAGGAAAGATCGGATAAAAAGACCAGCAATTGCGAGCCCTGGCCGAGCAGATGGAGGGCGATCTCAGCGGCGATTCGGCGCGCTCTCGCAAGCCGCTCGATGCCGAGGTCGCGCAAGGGGAACTGACTGCGCCCCAGACAGCGTGATGCAGGTGGTCGTGCGACACAGACGGCATCAGTCTCAAGGATTTGAGTCAGGCCGTGAGCCTTGCGCACTCGACAGTGAGCGGCATCGTCGACCGCCTGGAGAAGCGCGGCATGATCGAGCGACGCCCGATCGCAACGGACAGCGGATCAGCCGCATGTATCCAACTGCGGTCGTCAGGGAGTTTGTGCGCGATCAAATTCCCGCGTTGGCACGGGGACCGCTGGAAGCGGCCTGGAGCGAGCGACCGAGCCGGAAGCGCGGTGATTGCTGATGCGGTCAGACGTCTGCGCGAATTGCTGGAAGAAGGGCTAGATGCCGTTGCACGTACGGAGCGGTTGCGCTGAGGCGAGCGCATCTGCAAAACTGACGATGGTTTGCCGACGATGGTTCTTCATTTCCTGATTCAGGGACGAGTGCAGGGCGTTGGCTTTCGGTGGTTTGTGCACCGGGAAGCCAGTGAGCTTGACCTGCGCGGATGGGTGCGCAACACCGAAGATGGCGATGTGGAGGTGGTGGCTTCGGGCACTGCGGACGACCTGGCCGAGCTGCGCGCCAGCCTGAAGAAGGGCCGCGGGGGAGCCGTGTGGATCGCGTGGTGGAGCACCATCTCGATGAGAACGAGGCAAGCGATTTGCAGTCGTTCCGGATTGAGGGCGCGTGGTAAGACAGGGAATAGGGAGTAGGGAACAGGGAATAGAAAGCTCACTCAGTATCCGAGCTTCGTAATCGCCTACCTATGAGACCGTTCGAACGTTACACGAAGCTGCATCCCTGCTCCCTATTCCCTGCCCTGGCTCTTCCGCCTTCTATAATCGTTAGGGAAGCCGAACCGCCTACCCACCTGTTCCCTTCCCACAGATACTCATTCAAGCCACAGCTCGAAACACATTTCAGGAGCGAGCGGACGTATGCCCGAGAAAAGAAACCGCCAGTGAACGTGGAAGCCTTGAAGGCGCTGGTGCGCACGGTGCCCGATTTTCCCAAGCCGGGGATTTTGTTTTACGACATCACCACGCTGCTGAAAGACAAGACCGGCTTTGCGCAGCTGATTGATGCGCTGGCGGCGCATTACATCGAGCAGCGAATCGACCTGGTGCTGGGCATCGAGGCGCGCGGGTTCATCTTTGGCCCGGCGCTCGCCTACCGGCTGAATGCCGGATTTGTTCCGGTGCGCAAGCCGCGCAAACTGCCTGCTCCCGTGGCGCGCGTGACCTATGACCTGGAGTACGGCTCCGACACGCTCGAGATCCACATGGACGCGATCAAGCCGGGGCAGCGCGTGGTGCTGGTCGACGACCTGCTGGCCACGGGTGGCACGATGGAAGCGACCGTGAAGCTGGTGAAGCAACTGGGCGGCGAGATCGCCGGGCTGGCCTTTGCGGTCGAGCTCGATTTCCTGAAAGGGCGCGACCGCTTTCGCCGAATACGACGTCTTCAGCCTGCTGCACTACGACGAATAGGCATTGCCGCAGCGCGCTGCGTGTGCCTCCTGGCATGGGAAAGAACCCGACTGCTGATCCTGGCCGATTGATCTCAGCACCGCATTTCGGCAGTTCGCTCTACTCGGCAACGCTCTTGCAGTGCGCCATCCGGTTCAGTCTCGAGTAGCGGTCGCCGAGGCTCCGCCTCGCTGTTCTCCTGAAGCATCTGCGCATCGGCGAAGCGATATCCCACGTAGACATCCGTGAGCAGATAGAGCGGGGTTGGAAGGGTCGTCCTCAATCTTCTTGCGCAACTGGCGGACGAAGGTGCGCAGATACTCGACCTCTTCGCGGCAATCGGCGCCCCAGACCGCCGTGAGCAAGCCGGGCGTAGGTGATCACGCGGCCGGCGCGGCTCATCAGGCAATACAGAATGTCGTATTCCTTGCGCGTGAGGTGGACGGGCTGGCCGCGCTTGGTGACGCTGCGACGTGCCGGCGTCGAGGCGAATTTCGCCGATCTCGATGGGAGCATCTTCGGCGCGGGCCGGGGCGTGGACGCGGCGATGAGCTGTGCGGATGCGCGCGATGAGCTCGCGAATGCTGAATGGCTTGGTGATGTAATCGTCCGCGCCCAGCTCGAGCGCCTCTACTTTTTCTTCTTCGCCGTCGCGCACGGTCACCATCAGCACGGGCAGCCGCGGCGCGAAGGCGCGAATGCGGCGCAGCGTCTCAATACCGCCGATACCGGGCATGTTGATGTCGAGCAGAACCACGTCGACCGGGGACGAATGCAGCAACTGCAGCGCTTCTTCGCCGCGCGAGGCCTCATGCACCTGAAAGCCCAGTTCGACCAGCGGAGGCCGCAGGGCGCGGCGAATGGCCGCTTCGTCGTCGACGATAAGAACGCGAATAGCAGGCTGGTTCATTGAGATTTCCTCTTTTGTACTGGAGCGGGAATGGCCGCGAAAAATGTTGTGCCTTCCTCTTCGTCGCTGGTGACCCAGACATAACCTCCATGGATCATGAGCGGCGCGCTTGGCGACGGCAAGGCCGATGCCTGTTCCGGGGGCGCGGTTGGAGGAAGTTCGAAGAGCGATAGTAGCGATCGAAGATGCGCTCGCGGTCGGCCATGGGAATCACGGGACCGAAGCTATGCACGGAAAAAATCACTTCGGCGTTGGCACTGAACAGCGCGAATGGTGATGGTTGTGCCGAAGATCGAGTACTTGCAGGCATTGTCGATGTATTGCGTCAGCAGCATGACCATCAACTGGCGGTCGCAGGTCAGAATCAGGTTCTTCATCCGGGAGATCGATGGCGACCTTCATGCTGGCCAGACGGTCGCTCGAGGCTGGCCACCACCTCCTCGATCAGCGGCCCGACGCTCGACCGGATGCGCATTGATTGCGACTTCGCCGGCATCGAGGCGCGCGGTGGTCAGCAGGCGCGTCGTCAGGTCGCTCAGCAGGCCGGCCTGTTCGTCGATCAGCGAAACCAGTTCGGCCTGCGCCGGGGAGAGCTGGCCCATTTCGCTGAGGCCGGTGCTGGCCGCGCGGATCGCCGTCAGCGGCGTCTTGTAGGCATGAGCCAGGCTGTCGAGCACGGTGGAGCGCAGCTGCTCGGTGCGGCGCTCGGTCTCGATGCGGCTCTCGTTGGCGAAGGCCCGATAGCGATCGAAGGTGATGGCAATCAGCGAGGCAATGGCGTTGTTGGTCAGCGGGCTGGTATCGCCGCGCACCACCAGGCTGCCGATGGGCACGGTCCCCAGCCGAACGACGCGCCGGCCGATGCCGGTTTCCGGATCGTCGTCCGAGGTTTCGAAGTAGTAGACGTTTTGCGCCAGTTCCTGCGGATCCTCGTTCCAGAAGCCGGCCTGGTAGATCTCGTGCAGATCGGCGTCGAAAACGACCACCGCCTCCAGCGCGAATATCTCGTGGACCAGCTCGGCCAGTTGCGGGCCGGGCTCCACGTGCAGATTCATCTGCAGGGTGCGGCGCGTGAACTCGTAGAGGTCGTGCATCTGGCCGCCCCACGACTCGGACTCCTTGGCATGCTCGGTGACGCGCGCGGAAAGCCGGCTGACGAGCAGCGCCGTGAGCACGAAGGCCAGCAGGGTGACCGAATTGGCGGGGTCGGCAGCAGGATTGAACTCGGCCTGGCGGGCGGTGAAGTAGCTCTGCACCACAACCGCCGAGAGCGACACGAGAACGGCCTGCCAGAACCCGCACAGCAAGCGCCGTCGGAACGACGATCAGCAGACAAAGCAGCGCAGAGACCGGCAGCAGCCATTGAAACCAGTGCGCGAGCAGACCGACAAAGCACGACCGCCACGATGCCCAGCGCGCACTCAAGCGTGAACAGCAGTGCACGCGAGCCTGTGCCGCGGATGCGCCGCGCGCCGAGCGCAGTTCGTAAAGGGATGTAGGTACCAGACAACCGGCTGCGCCTTTCCATTCCGCTACGGAGCGCTCAAGACATCAGATGTCTGCCTGGCAAGCCTTGCAGCCTGTGAAGACTCGTCACGTCAGTCGAACAGCTGCGTCTGCGCTCGTTCCGGGGGATCGGAGTCGTAGAGCGGACTGGATTCGGCCCTTGCGCGACAGCGCCTCTTTCAACGATTGAGAATCGTGTTCTGAATTTTATCAGGATTTGCATGTCATTCTTATGCGGCCAGGTGTAAGCGCGTCCGGGGAACCCGCCTTGGAGGCCTGCGACGTCGCCGAAAGGCGCGTCGAATCAGTACAAAAGGCGCATAAAGATATCTTTTTGTGTTCTTCATTTTTTCTTTATGACTCGTTTGCGTTACTAGTGTTAATCCGCTGCAACGAACCAGCACCCGAAGAGAAGCGAAGACGCCTCAGTCCCTAACAAAGGGTCGATTAGGTCAGAGAACCCGGACGCTGACGCGTCTGGACTCGGAACCGAGTCCGCACGTCAGCCCGTGCGACCTCGAGCCCTTGCTGTCTCTGATTTCTTTCCGCGTCCTACCAAAATCCATCATTTTACTGGAGGAACAGTGTCGATTCACCTGAACCTGAAGCGCTTCTGTTTTCGATCGCCGGCGCGACCCTGGCAGTTTCGCTGTCGGCCGTCGCGCAGACGCCCGCAACACCAGCACCCGCGCCGGATCAAGCTCCGGCTTCAGCACCAGCGACCCCGCCAAGCACCGGCGCCGCCCGCCGCGCCGGCAGCGGCACCAACGTGGAGCGTCGGCCCATGGATATCAGCGGCCTGATCGACGGCTACTACAGCTTCAACGCCAATCGTCCCGAGCGACGCGGCGAACGGCCAGATCAACGATCTCTACAACTTCAACGACAAGACCGATCAGTTCAATCTGAGCGCGGCTCGGCTGACGCTGAATCACGATCCCGACCCGGTCGGCGCGCACGTCGACGTCTTCTATCGGCCGCGACCAACACGCTGATCAACGGCGGCTCGCACGATCAGGGCGACTACATCGAGCAGGCATTCCTCAGCCTGAAGCCGCCAAAGGCCAAGGGCTTCGAAGCTGGACTTCGGCAAGTTCGTCACCTCGGCCGGAGCTGAAGTGATTGAGTCCAAGGACAACTGGAACTACTCGCGCTCCATCCTGTTCGCGTGCGCCATTCCCTACTTCCACTTCGGCCTGCGCACCTCGTTGCCGGTCTCGAAGACGGACACGATCGGCGTGCAGGTGGTGAACGGCTGGAACAATGTCACCACGAATAACGGCGGCGTCACGATCGGCTTGACCAGCGCGCTGGTCAAGCCCAAGTACACCTGGAACGTGAACTACTACACCGGCCCGTGAATGCAGACACGCAGAACGGGTTACAGCAACCTGATCGACACCACGCTGCTGCTGACGCCGAACGCAAAGTTCAACGCCTACCTGAACTACGACTACGGCCAGAACCACGATGCCATTACGGAACCGGGGCGACCGCGTGGGCGACAACAATCTGAACACTGGCAGGGCGTTGCGTTCGCGGCACACGAACAGTCCACTGGCACATCGGCCGTTGCCGGACGCTTTGAGTTCTTCCACGACATGAATGGGTTTTCGACGGGCGTCGCGCAGGAACGTGAAGGAATTCACCGGGACCTATGAGTACAAGTGGGTCGAAGGGCTGCTGACTCGCGTCGAGTATCGCCGCGATTGGTCGGATCAGACCTTACTTCCACAAAGGCGACACCAATTTTGTCGACGCCCAATCAACGGTGACTGCAGGATTCGTTGCCTTCTTCGGTCCCAAGCGCTAACCGAAACGGAGTCGCGGACTCGCCTGAGACGGCGATCGAGCCCCCGACGCTTCGCAAAAGGGAATCATGAGAGCTGGAGTTGAGTTTCTTCATTTCATCTTTATCGAAGCATCTCTAGCCTTTCAGTTGTTCAAAGAACCGTTGCCTGCATCAGCCCGCGTAGGAAATCGGAGACGGGCGAGCCAATCGAAATTCCCGGGAATCGCTAACCCGGAGCAGCCTCACGAACTTCAAATTTCCAGGAGAATGCTCATGGCAGATCAAAAAGCACCTCAGATGCAGGCCACCCTGGGTCTTACCGGGTTGACCAGCAACGCAATGGCGCTCATCGCCCCCGGCGCCTTCCTTTGGCTCACGTTCTTCATCCAGGCCACTACCGGCGTCGCCGGCCAGCCCTCCACCGCGCCGGCCATGTGGATCGGCATCTTCGCCGCCCTGCTGCTCTGTCTGGCAACCGCCGTCGCCTACGCGGAGATCTCGAAGCTCTATCCCGGCACCGGCTCCAGCTACTACTACGCCGAACAGGCCCTGCTGTCGAAGGACAAGGCCTTCAAGTATGCCCGCATCGCCAAGTTCATCGTCGGCTGGGGCTCGCACCTTTACTACTGGGTCTATCCCGGGCGTGATGGTTGCGGTCACCGGCATCTTCGTCGGCTATGTGGTCGGCTTCCTCTATCCCAACTTCATGAGCGGCTCGAACCCCGGGCCGGTGTTCATGGCGCTGGTTGCGGTTGTCTTCTCGTTCTTCGTGGCCTGGATCGCAGCAGAAGGGCGCCGGCGCCTCCACGGCGGTCAACCTGGCCATCAACATCATGCAGATCTCCGCGCTGGTCGTCTTCAGCGTCCTGGCGCTCGGCTATCGCGCCAACCATCCGGCGGGCTCGCCGGCTTTCAACTACGATGCGCAGTCGCTGCTACCTACACCTATCAGTTCGCCACCGCCAAGGACGGCTCGACAGTGCGCGACGCCAGCGGCAACCCTCTGCCGTTGCTGGATAAAGCGGGCAAGCCGGTTCCCTTCACGATCGACTTACCCGACGACGGACGCGACCGGCAACTTCCTGACCCATCCCAACGCGGCCTCGGTGGTTGCGCCGCACAAGTTCAGTTGCATGTTCATTCAGGCCACGGTCGCCATTCTGATCCTGGTCGGCTTCGAATCGGTGACCTCGATGGGAGGCGAGGCCAAGAACCCAACCAAACATATTCCCATCGCCGTCATTGCATCGCTGCTGATCCAGGGGTTGGTCTGTTACCTGTTTGAGTATTTCGCAGCCAACTACTTCCTCAACTCCGGCTATACGATGCAAAGCGCGGCAGGTTCGGCCGCGCCCATCGGCGACATGATGATCATCGTCGGCGATGCGCTGCTCGGCCAGGGCCATGGCAAGTACTTCATGCTGGCCGAGGCCATCACCGTGTTCCTCGCGCTGATCGGCACCACGCTGAGCTGCATGAACACCGGCGCCCGCGTGACCTACGCCATGGGCAAGGACGACGAGGCTCCCGAGCACTTCGGCATCCTGCACGCCGAGTCGCTTTCGCCGCGGCGGCCATCTGGACGCTGGCTGTATCTCCGCGGTCATCGGCGTCGTCGCCGTCTCGCTGGTCTTCGGCGACGCCAGCGCGCCGACCGACGCGACCATCGCCGCTCTGCCGCACGGCATCTTCTCCAGCTTCGGCTATTCGCGCACGACAAGCTGGCGGCGCTGCCCAACTCGCTGCTGACCATCACGCTCACCTCGAACTTCGGCACCTTCATCCTCTACGCGCTGAGCTGCTTCCTGTGCATCGTGGCGTATCACAAGCGGCCCGACCACAACTTCCTCGTGCACACGCTGATTCCCGGCTTCGGCTGCTGGCCAACCTGGTCTGCATGGGCTTCTACGTGGCCGGCCCATTCTTCAACCTCGGCACAAAGATGGAACCGCTGCTGCGCTTGGGCATCTCGGCTGTCTGGGGCCTCTACGGAGCCATCTACTTCCTGCGATCCTCCAAGGCCAAAGGGAAAGGCGGTTCTGCTCGAATCAAAGAAGCGCTCTCAGCTAGCATTGACGGAGACCTAACCACAGATACTGGGTGGAATCTCTCTCGAGCCTCTTTGGCGAGAGGCGGCGACGGGATACCACCCAGTAGGCTTTTTGAACTCGATGCTTCAAGATCATCTAGATGATCTCTCCCGCGCAACACGCGGAAGAACCTTCAGGCGGCGGCGCCCATGTTGGATGTACAGTTCGGCCAGGCAAGCGATTCCGGCAAAGTTCGAACCAACAATGAAGACGCGATGGGATCGTTCATTCCCGCCTCGCGCCAGCAGGCCCGATCGCACGGCTATCTGTTTGCCGTTGCCGACGGCGTGGGCGGCATGGATCTGGGCGAAGTGGCCTCGGCCACAGCCATCTCCGTGCTCACCGAGGAGTTTGCGAAGGCGCAGTCGGGAGCGATGCTGATCAGCCTGCTGCCGCGGCTGATTCAGCATGCCAATGCCGCCGTGCACGATCGCACCCTGGCCCCGGAATACCGCGGCAAGAAGATGGCCACCACGCTGGTGGCCTGCGCGCTGCGCCACGACCAGGCCATCGTCTCGCATGTGGGCGACTCGCGCTGCTACCTGGTCCGCAACGGCAAGGCCAAGCAGATTACCCAGGACCACACCTGGGTGAACGAGCAGACGAAAGCTGGGCCTGATCTCCGCCAGCGAGATCGCCGAATCCGACGCGCGCCATGTGCTCATCCGTTCGCTGGGGCCGGAGATGTTTGTCTCGCCCGACACCACTGCACTCACGCTGCAGCCCGGCGACGTGCTGGTGCTGTGCACCGACGGCCTGCACGACGAGATGAGCGAGCGCGAGATTGCCGAGATCGTCTCGCAGAAGAAGAACATCGACGAGATCGCCCGCGAACTGGTGGCGCGCGCCGTCGAGATCGACGGCAACGACAATACCACCGCGCAGGTCATCCGCGTGCGCTCAGTGGAGCAGGTGGGCATGTATCGCGGCCGGCCCTACCGCTTGCCCTCGTAGCGCTAGCGCTGAGACAACTTTCCAGTCATTGGCGGTGTGGAGTGGGGCCGACCTGTAAAGTAGTGAAGGTATCCCACGGAGTAAGAGCGCACGATGGGTTTTCTTGACAGCTTCGAAGCCGGCACGCAGATCGATTCCTACCGCATTGACGCGCCGGTTGCGCGCAGCGGCATGGCCTCCATCTTTCGCGCCACCGACATGCGCGACAACCGCATCGTCGCGCTCAAGATTCCCCATCCCGACATGGAAGCCGACCCCATCCTCTTCGACCGCTTCCAGCGCGAGGCCGGCATCGGCGAAAAGCTGAACCACCCCAGAGTGATGCGCGTCTTTGGCGGCGAAAAGCGCTCCCGCATCTACATGGTGATGGAGTGGTGCGACGGCCGTCTGCTGCGCGACATCCTGGACGAAGGCACGCATGTCCGCAGGACCGCGCCATCCGCATCGCCATCGGCGTGCTCGAAGCGCTCGAATACATCCACGCCAACGGCGTGGTCCATCGCGACCTGAAGCCGGAAAACATCATGGTGGACGCGGACGACAACATCAAGCTCATCGACTTTGGCATTGCCGGCGATGCGGCCGCGCGACGGCTGACCTATGCCAACTTCACCGCGACGCTCGGCACCGCCGACTACATCTCGCCGGAGCAGGTGAAGGGCAAGCGCGGCGACGGCCGCTCCGACATCTATTCCATGGGCGTCATCCTCTACGAGATGCTCACCGGCAAGCTGCCGTTCTCCGGCCCATCGCCGCTGGCAGCGATGAACGACCGCCTGCTGAACCACCCCATGCCGCCCTCGCGTCGCCGATCCCGTCGATCTCGCCGCAGTTGCAGGAGGTCCTGTACCGCGCTCTGGAACGCGATCCCAAGAACCGCTATGCCAAGGCGCACGATTTTGCACATGATCTTGAGCATCTGGACCAGGTGGGCGTCGAAGACCGGCCGGAACTGCGCGACTGGCAGAAGCGCAAATCCCAGTTGCCACGCGCAAGATTCTTTACTATGCCGCGCTTGGCTCTGATCCCTGTCGTGATCCTGCTGCTGATGATCCTGGTCGCCCATCACCGGTAGACCGCCTTTATCTGGCCTGAAAATCTTCACGGGTTCTTTATGACCGAAGCTCTACGATTTGAATGCAAACCCACATCTTTCCTGCTCGAAGGAGACCCATGACAAAGTACAAACTCGAATACATCTGGCTTGACGGCAAGAAGCCCGATTCCTGAACTGCGCGGCAAGACTCAGCTCAAGATCGTTTGAGAAGCCGCCCACCCTTGCCGATCTGCCCCTTTGGGGCTTTGACGGCAGCTCCACCATGCAGGCCGAAGGCAAGCAAGTCCGACTGCATTCTGAAGCCCGTGGCTCTCTATCCCGATGCGAGCCGCAAGGACGCTTACATCGTTCTGAGCGAAGTGATGCATCCCGACGGCACGCCGCACTCGACCAACATGCGCGCCACCGTCGAGGACGATCCGGACCTCTGGGTCGGCTTCGAGCAGGAATACTTCCTCTATAAGGACGGCCGTCCGCTTGGCTTCCCCGAAGAAGGCTATCCCGGCCCGCAGGGCCCCTACTACTGCGGCGTCGGCTACAAGTACATGGGCAGCATCGCCCGCACGATCGTGGAAGAGCACCTGGAGCTCTGCCTCGCCGCCGGCATCAACCACGAAGGCATCAATGCCGAAGTGGCCAAGGGCCAGTGGGAGTTCCAGATCTTCGCCAAGGGCTCGCACAAGGCCGCCGATGACATGTGGACCGCTCGCTACCTGATGATGCGCCTCTGCGAGAAGTACGAAGTGGACGTGATGTTGCATTGCAAGCCGATCAAGGGCGACTGGAACGGCTCCGGCATGCACACCAACTTCTCCACCAAGTACCTGCGCGAAGTGGGCGGCAAGGAGTACTTCGAAGCGCTCATGAAGGCATTTCGAGAACAACATTGCCGCGCACATCGCCGTCTACGGCCCGGATAACCATCTGCGCCTGACCGGCCTTCACGAGACCCAGGCCATCGACAAGTTCAGCTACGGCCTCTCCGATCGCGGCGCTTCGATCCGGCTGCCTGTCAACTTCATCAAGAACGGCTACAAGGGCTATCTGGAAGATCGCCGTCCGAACTCCGAAGCCGATCCGTACCAGATCGTCTCGCGGATTCTGAAGACGATCAACAGCGTTCCGAAGCTGCTGAACTGGTCACGGCCTGAGACAGCTCGAGGGCTGCTTTCAACAAAAGGCGGCGCCTCGAACGAATGCGCTAGCTTTGCCGCCGTTCAGCGATGCTGCAGCTTGCATCCGATCGGCATGCATCCGGGCGATGGTAGTCGGGATCCGTCTAAGCGTTCCACTGTGACTGGCTCTTCGATGGCTCGATGCCCGTTTTCGTTCCAGGCAAGCGCCACCGTGAACGGTGATTTAGATTTCAGGGTGACCCACTTTAGTGCCGAACAAGAAGGAGATCCATGTCGACTGAATATCGCAATTTTCTTGCCCTTTCCTACGACGAGCTCGAAGAACTGAATCTGCAGGCCAAAGCGGACCGCATCAACCGCGTTGCGATCGACGAGATTCGCGAGAAGCGGATTGAAGTACCTGACCGACGAGAAGCGCATCAAGGCCGTCACGGTGCTCTTCAGCGATCTCGAAGGCCGCCTGCATCTGCTCGACTACGACAAGAAATTTCTGCTCGGCGCCTACGAGAACCTGACCTTCGACGGCTCGTCGATTCGCGGATTCACCGCGCAGAAAGAGAGCGATCTGCGCCTGGGCATCGACTGGAGCGCCTTCTACTGGGTGCCGGCCGACGTCTTCGGCAACGGCAAAGTGCTGGTCTTCGGCACCGTGATCGACAAGGACGGAACGCCCTACTCCGGCGACCTGCGCGGCGTGCTGAAGGACTACTCCGACAAGCTGTACAAGGAAAAGGGCTACACGCTGAACGCGGCCAACGAGATTGAGGGCTTCCTCTTTGCCGGCCGCGACGCGGAACAGAACTATCACGAGACGGGCAAGTTCGAGTTCATCAACACCGGCGGCTACTATCACGTCCTGCCGCTCGATCCGCTGCGCCAGTTCATCGACACCGCCGCCGAAGTGCAGCGCGCCATGGGATTCCAGAACGAGAAGGACCACCCCGAAGTGGCGCCCAGCCAGTTCGAGATCAACTACGGCTACGGCGAAGTGGTGGCTGCGGCCGACCAGATTCAGCTCTACAAGCTGCTGTGCCGGCAGATCGCCAACAACATGGGCTACACCGCCAGCTTCCTGCCCAAGCCGGTGGTCGGCGTGAACGGCAGCGGCATGCACACCAACGTCTCGATCTCGCAAGGGCAAGACCAATCTGTTCTGGGACGAGAAGGGCCAGGAGAAAGCTTTCGAAGTTCGGCTGGGAGTTCATCGACCGCATCCTGACCCATGCCCTGGATCTCTGCCTGATCCTGAACCCGAGCGTGAATGCCTATCGGCGGCTCGATCCGCACTTCGAAGCGCCCAACCAGATTCAAGGCCTCGGCGACGGATCGCGGCTCCATGGTGCGCGTGCCCATCGGCAACTCACGCTCGATGCGCGTCGAGGTGCGCGCCGTGGCGCCGGATGCCAACCCCTACCTGACCCTCTACGCGCATCTTCAAGACCGGCATCGACGGGACCAAGTCCGAGATCGACAACCTGCGCCAGGCGCAGCGCTATCTGCCGGACAACATCCAGCAGGCGATCGACGACTTCAAGGCATCGAACTGGATCGGCGAGATTCTCGGCGCCGATGTGCAGGGCCGCTTCGCCGACCTGAAGCAGGCCGCGGCGAACCGCTCCCCGCGCGAGCTGGGAACCTTTGTCAAGGGCTCCGAAGTGCAGTACCACCACGAGGTCTACAACCAGTCGCTCTGGAATTTGTTCTAGCGTAGCGTTCTTAGCGACCGGGAATAGAGCTAAGAACAGCGCGGCGCAGCCTGTCGAAGGTTGCGCCGTTTTGTTTTTGAACGAGTCTTCAGTGCTGCCGGGCTAGGTCCTATTTGACGTTGGGGAGGAAGTAGGCCTCGACCGCGCGCATCATAGCCGCTGATCGATCGATGGGCTTGCCGCCCTCGTAGCGGGCAGCCCAGCAGATTTGATTCATCAGGTCGCGGGGATAGCAACCACGCAACTCCAGCTTCAACGATCCATGAATGAAGGTGATCAGTTCGCTGGATCAGCTGGGGTCGACTTCAATCTCGTGGTCCCGCGCGACACGGCGAAAGATCTCGCAGAATTGATCGTCGGTCGACCGCGCCGATGCTGATCTTGGTCTGGATGCGGCGCAGGAAAGCCGGATCCATCAACTCGGCCGGATCGAGGTTCGATGCGAACACAACCAGCATTTCGAACGGGATTTCGATCTTTCGTCCGCCGGCCAGGGTCAGAAACTCGATTCTGCGATCGAGGGGGACGACCCAGCGATTCAGCAGCTCGTCGGGACGAATGCGCTGGCGGCCGAGGTCGTCGATGATCAGAACCCCGTTGTTGGCCTTCATCTGCATCGGGCCGACGTAGAACTTGTTGATCGGGTTGAACTGCAGGTCGAGCATCTCGGCGGTCAGTTCGCCGCCCACCATCACCGTGGGACGATGGCAACGAACCCAGCGCAGATCGCGATTGTCCGATTCGGACTCCCAGGTCCGCTTGTGAATCGCCGGATCGTAGACGGTGATGATCTGGCCATCGACTTCGATTGCATACGGGATCCAGATCGCATCCTCGGCGAGGACGCGCGACAGGGTTTCGGCGACTGCAGTTTTTCCGGTGCCCGGAGGGCCGTAAAGGAAGATCGCAGAGCCGGAATTGAGTGCGGTCCCGAACTGCGCCAGCGTCTTGCTGTCGATGACCATGTGCGCGAAGGCGCGTTCGATATCGGGTGGATGCACTTCGACGTTGCGGACGCTCTGCTTGCGGACCTGCTCGACATAGCTGGCCAACGACACCGGCGCCGGGCCGGCATACTGGCTGTGCGAAAGAAGCTCCAGCGCGCGCGATCGCCCTTGGGAAGTAATCGCGATGTAGGGGATGTTCCCGGTCATTCCGGTGACTTCGCAGAGCAGCTTTCCGCGCAGACGGCTGAACAGGTCGTTTGCGACGTCGAAATTGAGCCGCATATGCTCGCCGAGATCGAGAACCGAGAACGGACCCGAAGTGTAGAGCGATTTGAGGGCGATGTCTTCGAGGACTGATTCGCGAACGCCGACTTCAGGAATCGATCGGGGTCGATGGTCGGGGGTAGCGATGTGTTCAGTCTTGCGGAAATCTTGAATGTTGAGAATATCTTCCAATTTGCAGTCTCCGGTTGATGTGAATATACCCCGTTGTTTCGAGACGAGCCAATGTTTTGTATAGCTTGAGGAGTACGAAAGAGAGGTACCTGGTTTCGTCTGGGTAGCAAACATGGATGCCGCCTATTGACAGGTTTGCGGCAGGGGGCAATGGAATATCTTGTGAGGAGTGGAAAGCAGAGTCCCGGCAATGAGCGGGGCCAGATTCTAAGGCTCGAGTTGTCGACCGAAGTTTGCTCGTTCGCAGGACTGGTCAGGAAGACGAGGCATATTTTGACACTGGATATTTTTGATCTCCACGGAAAGACCGCACTGGTGACAGGTTCCTCGCGAGGCCTTGGCTTGGGAATCGCGCTGGCATTGGCCGAGGCCGGAGCTCAGATCGCATTGCATGGATCGAGCGCGGTCCCTGCGGAAGCCAAAAAACGGATTGACGACGCAGGCGGCAAAGCGATCGCAGTTACTGGCGATTTGAGCGATGCGGCCGTCTGCACACAGATCATCGAACAAGTCGTTTCCAGGTTCGGGCGAATTGACATCCTGGTGAATAATGCGGGAACAATCAGGCGCGCGCCGGCAGCCGATCACTCGTGGGAGGATTGGAGCGCTGTCCTCGAGACGAATCTTTCGAGCGTATTTCGGTTGAGCCAGCTTGCGGGCCGACATATGTTGGCCCAGGGCAGCGGCAAAATCATCAATATCGCATCGATGCTCACATTCCAGGGAGGAATGTTCGTCCCTTCGTATGCGGCTGCAAAGGGTGGTGTCGGCCAATTGACCAAGGCCTTTGCCAATGAATGGGCTTCGCGGGGAATCAACGTCAATGCGATCGCTCCGGGTTACATGGAGACAGACAATACGGCGGCGCTGCGTGCCGATCCGGTTCGCTCGCGGCAGATTCTCGAGCGGATTCCGGCGGGGCGCTGGGGGAACCCATCCGATTTGAGCGGGGCCGCCATATTTCTCGCATCGCGGGCCAGCGACTACATGCACGGCCATATTCTTGTGGTCGATGGCGGCTGGTTAAGCCGCTGACCTTCGAGACGCAAGCTTGTCGTGATCGGCATGGAGGATCCCGGGATGACAGCACGCAGGCTGCTCCTCTGAGTTACCCATCGTCTTCTACAATGTCGGAGAGCCGGCATAGATGACTGGTTTGTGCGGCGCCAGGAGCGCCTTCTCCTTTTCAAGGCAAGTCGAGTCGAATTTTGAACGCGCATGCGAGGAAAAGTACTCGATGAGCGAACCAAAGGGAAACGGTTTGACCTTCCGCAAGGATGCTGCATTGGATTTACTTTCGTTGGGTGCCCTGGTGCACCGGCTTGACCCAGGAATCATCCCGTTTCGCAAGGCGACGCAATGCGCAATCCATGTCAGCGGCGGCGAGTTTAACGTCGCCGCCAATCTTGCCGATTGCTTCGGACTCAGAACCGGAATTGCCAGCGCGATGGTGGACTATCCGCTGGGAGACTTGATCGCCGAGCGCGTGCGCGCCATGGGTGTGCAAGCCGTTCTATAAGCATTTTGCGCACAATGGCGTGAACGGGCCGAACATGGCCGCAGTTTACAGCGACCGAGGATTTGGCGTGCGCGCTCCGGTGGTCTTTTACAACCGGGCCAATGAGGCGGCCGCACAACTGAAGCCGGGCGATTTCGATTGGAAGGCGATCTTTTCCGGCGGCGTTCGCTGGGTTCACAGCGGGGGAATTTTTGCCGCGCTTTCGCCAACGACATCGGAACTCGCGGTCGAAGCGATGCGCGAGGCCAAGGCGGCCGGTGCGATCACCTCTTTCGATTTGAACTTCCGCGAGAAGCTCTGGAATGTCTCCGGAGGGAATCAGCATGCAGTCAACGTGATTGGACGGATCGTTGAAAACGTGGATGTGCTGGTTGGCAATGAAGAGGACTTACAGAAGGGGCTGGGAATTGCCGGGCCCGAAATCGCCTCCAAGTCCAAACTCGACCCGCGGGTCTTCTTCGAAATGATCGACAAGGTCGTGCAGAAGCATCCCCATGTGAAAGTTGTCGCGACGACATTGCGGGAAGTGCACTCGACAGGCAGGCACAGCTGGAGCGCTGTTGCCTGGATGAATGGAAAGACGTATACGGCACCCACAGCGGACTTGGAAGTGTACGATCGCGTCGGCGGCGGAGACGGTTTTGCGGCGGGGTTCTTTTATGGCCTGTTGACCGGCGAGACCCCGGAAGCAGCAACAAAGCTTGGCTGGGCGCATGGTGCGCTGTTGACCACGTTTCCAGGCGACACCACGATGGCAACTCTGGAACAAGTACGCGCATTCGCAAAAGGAGGATCGGCGCGCATCCAGAGATAAGTGCCGCTGTCGTCCAGTGATTGCCGGCCCGAAGACCCCTTGGCAGGGAAAATGAATCCAACGCGATGAATTAGCCTCGATCTACCCGCCCGCCAGTTATTCCTTCACTTTGACGACTACTGCGCTGTAGGTTGTGCCGGGCGCGACGATGATTTGATGCGGCACACCGGCGTTCACTGTCACCAGATCTCCCACCGAGATGGTCTGCGATTTTCCGCCTTGAATACTGGTGCCCTTCGTCTCTCCATCCGGGCTCGTTTTCGGCTCTGCGACTGTGCCTCCGGTGATCAGCGTCGCACTTCCCTGTTGCACAATCATCACGTCATCGAAGTGGGCGTGGATTTCGGCTCCTCCGCTCGTAGTGCGGACCGAGATCTGCACCTTGTGGCTTCCGTAATCTGCCAGAGTTTGCCCGGCACTGCCTGATGCAGCCGCTTGGGTACCAAGCGCTGCCAGCTGTGCCCGAATCTGGGAGGCGGAGAATAGTTCAGCCTTGCCACCGCTTTGCGCAAACGCCGGAATGCTGAGTGCAATCAAGACTAAAACGAATGTCGTCGCCTTCATCGAAGTTCCTCCTCAACGCATGCTTTCGAGCGGAGCTGGGTCCATGTCCGCGTAGTCCTGGTTCTCGCCGCCCATGCCCCAACAGAATTTGTAGGCCTGCGTCCCGACCCCGGCATGGATTGACCATCCGGGCGAAACAACGGCCTCACAATTTCCCATGACCAGGTGCCGGGTTTCGTCTGGAGGGCCCATCAAATGAAAAATGCGAGCATTCTCCGCTACATCGAAATAGAGATAGATTTCAGAGCGGCGCATGTGTGTATGCGCCGGCATAGTGTTCCACGTGCATCCCTCGTGCAAATGCGTTACACCCATCACAAGCTGGCAGCTTTTTGCCCCGGCCAGGTGAATGTACTTATAGATCGTGCGAAGATTGCAGGTTTCAACGCTTCCCACTTCGGTCGCCTGTACCGCATCCTTCTTGATGACGGTGACAGGATAGACCGCGTGCGCCGGATAACTAAGAAGATAGAAGGCGGCCGGCTCGGTTTTCGATTTGGATTCGAAGCGAATATCAGGATTGCCGCGGCCGACATAAATCAGATCGAGAGGATCGAGTTGGTACGACAAGTTGCCTACATGAACAACGCCCGCTCCGCCAACGTTGAGTGCGCCTAGTTCACGGCGCTCAGTGAAGTATTCTGCTCTCAGTTCCGGGCTCGTCGATAACACCAACGGCTCTTCCAGCGGCACTGCCATCCCCACCACAGCACGGTCCAGATCGACGTACGCCAGCTGAATGGCCCCCGCCTTGTGAATCCCATCCACCAGGAAAGAATCGCGCAGTTCCTGCGTCGTCATGTGCGGATATCGAATAGGATCGGCTATCAAGACGGTTTTCATGGCAAGTGTATCTTCCTCGTTCCGCTATTACGGTCTAATGTGGACGTTGTTCCAGCAGCCATTGAACCAATTCCTGGCCTCCGGCAAAGTTATCGAACTGATCGTAGATGAGCGGTTTTTTCCGTCCATCGGTGTATTCGTTATAGAGCCAAGGATCAACGGCGGCGAATACCGTGCCCCGTCCGTACTTCGCGGCCGCCATGACAACATCCCCTCGATCGCGCAGCAACGCGACGGCTGTTCCGCTGAGCAAGATCGCGCATGTGTCCTTCATATAGAGAGTGTGCGAATGATGAAAGAGCGGCCCCTCCGCCGCAACAGGAATTCGGCCGTCTTCAACCTGCTCGCCGATGATGTGATGATGAAGAACATCGTCGAAGTGAATGCCGAAATGGTCTGCCAGTAAATTCAAATGAGATACATCGGCGTTGGGCGGATCGTTCTCCATGAGGATCAGCACCCCGCCTTTTTTTACCCAGGCCGCAACTCTATCCGCGTCACGATCTGACATGTAGTTGGGATGAGGGTCTTTGATTGGAATGTCGGGGGACGCGATGATGTAAAAGTTTGCCTGCGCCAGGTTGCTCTGCGTGGGCGCCGAGTCAAGGGTCACAGTCGCGGCTCCATAGTTTTGAAAGATGTGTCCCAGGAGAGAGTATCCACTGTCGCTCAGGTCGGACCATTTGTAGTGGAAGGACTCCATCTGTCCGGCCGCGTTCTTGCGTTGCTGGCTGTTATACCAGGCATCGAGCATCACTGTTTGACCTCGGGCGAGGCCCGTTGTCGGTGCATGATCCATCTCGGTGGACGCCAGAAGAAATGAGCCCAATCCTGCGGAAACATTGGCATCGGGCCGATCCCCGTTCTGTGAAGAACGCTGCTCGTTCAAGAGTTTTGCATTTGGACGTCCAGGCAATAAATCAGGACGCAGAGAGACGAGTCCGTCGGCGTCTGTCTTCGCCGCATATTTCAATATCCCCTGCCAGGCGTGCTCGGCATCTGCTGTAGTGTGCTCGGGAAAATAGCCCAGGCGAGCGCCTTTCGCGAGTGCATACACGAGCAGGCAAGCGGAAGGCGGAGAAACGGGACGATGCGTTGATCCCGTCGACACCGTCGCTTCGTCGAAAAGACCAATATCGCGATCCTGATGCTGCTCGACTGCGGTTGCGATGTTCTTCAGCATCGCAATCAGTTCGGGCCGTCCGGGATCTTGCTTGGGATAGTAGGGCAGCGAATCAACCAGCGCGGCTGACAAGCTCGCGAGTGACGAAGAATCGGCGGAAGTGACTCCCGGACCCGCTCCCTTGTTAGGAGAATGAGCGGAAGCGTTCCACCGTTCAAAGACTCGAGTAATTCCCGCAAAATCTTGCGATTCTTGAAACACGGAAGCGTATTCGGCGAGAAATGGCTGGCCCGTGCACAAGCCTCTTGATTGCGTTCCGCTCGGCTGGGCCAATGACACGTCGCAGTCAGCGGCGATTTGCTGGCGGATTTCCGCGGCCGCTTTGTAGTATTTCGGGGCAAGCGTTACGCGATACATCAGGAGCAGCTGACGCCCCAGCGAAGCACTGTCTGACACCTGAGGGATTCGATTGGCAGAATCGACGTATTGATCGACGATGCTCTTTCCATAACGGAAGTAGTCACCCTTCGCAGAGTCATACCAGAGCACTTCTAAACCTTGCAGCTGCCTACCCGTCTCTTCATCCCACGCATCTGCTGAGGGAGTGCCGGATTTGTCTGCGGGATGGTTCGAAATGATCGTATTCGCTATCTGGACGGACCATTGCGTGGATTGCGAAAAGGCAGAAACACTCGTGCAAAGGATTGTGGCGACAAACGGGAGCAAGCAAGTTCCACTTGGCAACGCTATTCGTGGGAAACGATTGCCGGAAGGGTGCAGAGATTTTGGTAGCAATCGCACCATGGATCTCCGTGAACCACCGACTATGCGACCTGGATGATCGGGTCTTTCCACGGTAAAGGTTTACCACACGACACTTTGTCAGGAGGAGCTGAATCGGCAAAATCGTCCCGCTCAAAGGACGCTGCTTGAGCAATTCACACGAAATGTCCAAAAAACCGGCGAAGAGCAGGAGGCGTTGGCTCTCCCATGCCAGGAAGAGGCAAATTTTCAGAGGATTGATCGGCGGTGGCCCTCGACGATTATGGCTGCAGTCGCGAACCTGGGCCCGCAAGACCGCGGAGAGCATGGCCAACCAGGCTCATGGTCCGCAGTCTCGTTGAAGCAAACCCAATGTGGCTTATTCCTTGTTACTGACGAGAGAGAACATGGCTCCCTGAGGATCCTGGCCGTTGATGATCCAGCCCCCTCCGGGTACCTGCATCGGACCGTTCAAGATCTTCCCGCCGCCGGATTCAACGCGTTTGACGGCTGCTTTGATCGAGTCGACGTTGAAGTAGAAGTTCCAGCATGAGACGGGTATATGCGGCGGCTTTGGTCATCATTCCGCCGTCGCCCATTTCCTTGTGGTCGCCTTCATCGAAGATGCGATAGAGGCCCATGGGCCCCATGTCCATATCGCTGACCTTGGTCCAGCCGAAGAGCTTGTTGTAGAAGTCGAATCCGCCTTCGAGGTCAGTTGTGTAGAGCTCGTGCCAGCCGATGGTGCCGGGGGTCGGTGGTGCGGGGCGTTGCGGGCGAGGGCATGTTCGGGTTGGGGGTGAAGACCACGATGGCGGCGCCCTGCGGGTCCGACATGACGGCGAAGCGAAGCATTCCGGGAATGTCCGTGGCGGGTTTCCATAGTTTGCCGCCGGCTTCAACAATTTTTTCGATATGAGCATCGACATCATCGACCGAGATGTAGCCGACCCAGGCGACGTGTCCGGGGATGTTCAGCATGCCGGCGATTCCAACATTGCCGATGTTGAAGGTGGTGTACGGGGAGCCGTCCGCCTGAGGGCATCTCCTGGGTGGTCCAGCCCACAACGTCCGAATAAAACTTGCCTGCGGCTTTTGTGTCGCTGGTCATCAGTTCGTACCAGCCGAACTTTCCTTTTGGCGTAAACATCGCGAGGGGTTCTCCTTATTGACGGACGCGCCAAAGTATCGGCGTCCAGTCGACTGGTAACGTTGATATCAACTTGATCGAAGGTATGTCAATCGGGTCAAGGTTAATTTCGGTGCAGAGTACGGTTGAAGCCGGGACGCCGTTCATCACGGCGCTGCTGTTAGGCCGTACGGCACCCGGCATCGAGCGTCGTAAGGAATGGCGCGGATGATTCGAACCACGCTGAGCTTGTGTCGCCTGTTGGCTCCCATTCTCGATTACACCATCGAGAGCAATGCTTCGCTGAATGCAAGCCGTCGCAGGCTGGCGCCACCGGGCAAATGCTCCGTGAATCAAGACAGGAGCGCAAATGAAACGCATCAGTATCGTCACACTTCTCTTTGCCGCAACCATCCTCCCGGTCATGCCTCGCTTGCATGCGCAGGACGCCTTCATGAAGGTCACAGTCCCGTTCGAATTCGCAGTCGGAAACAAGATGCTTCCGGCCGGCGAATACCAGATCTCCCATGAAGGCGGCTCCCTTCGCATTCAAAATCGAAACACCAAAACCGGCCTGTACGTCATCCCGAATCCGGGGGACGCCTCGCTCGACCGGCAGTCTCGCCTTCGCTTTGAACACATGAACGGCGTCTACTTCCTCAAAAATATCGTCGCCGCTTCTTCGGCCAACAGCTCGGAATTTCCTACCTCCCGATTGCAGAGACAAACGGAAGAGAAGACGCACCGCACATACGCCGCGAGCTTTGGCCGATAAGAAGACGGCGACTTCAAACCAGGTGCGGGATATACTGAGACTGGATTTTCAGGCAGTGGCGAAGGGGCGGTTATGCGAGTGGTTCGCACTCCGATCTTCGCCGCCGCGCCGGGTCTCTTCCCTGGTCAATTACTCAGCAGAAGTCGGGTCGATCGTCGATCGAACTGGAGAGACTTTCGCTGCCGGAAAACCGCTGATCCTGGCATGTTCAAGAATCGCGTTTTCGTCGGGAGCGACATAGATGCAGTAGAGCTTGTCGTCGGTCACGAAACTCTGCACCCACTGCCGCTTCGCACACGTTCTTACCGCGGATAGTCGTTGTCAACTGCGACTTCTTGCACTTGTCTTGCTGCCCACCCTGGCCTTGGCGCGAAGCCAGAACAAGAAAAGCACAGCGTTCCCGCCGTCTTCAACTCCGCCCGCTATGTATTCTCGCTACCGAGCGGTAGCTCGGGTACGCGCGTACTTCGGGCTACCGAGAATGCAGCCAGGTTCTGCTCTTCGCGCGAGGATTCCCGATGTGCGCGAATCGTCCAGGCACTCTTTGAGAAAACAGCAAAGTGACGTTGAGCGTTTCTGAGGAGGACAACCATAGATCAGACGCCGTTGTTTGGCTGCCATTTCAAAATATGGGTCGCGAAGTCTGATCGGTCAGAACAAAAAAAACGCGCTAACGAGTCATCGCTAGCGCGTTATTCGAGCCCATTCATCTACTCAGTATTCAAAGTACACTGATTGTCCTGCATCCCCGGACTTGCCCCACAAGGCGGTTTCTGCCTCCGGCGTACCCTTGCCCCAGAGCGCGGTTTTACCCCAGAGCGCGGTGTAGCCGTCGGGGTCGCTCTTGCCCCAGAGCGCGGTCTTGCCCCAAAACGCGGTTGAGCCGTTGTCGGATTCGATGAACGCGTTGTTGCCGTAGACGCTTGATGCGGACCACAGGCCGGTCTGTGTCCAGAGCGCGCTGGGATCGATCAGGCCGCGGTGACTTCCGGTGGCGGAGTTATAGGACGCGATGGGCGACATGGCTGTGCCGAGCGGCACCGACCCGTCTTCACCAGAGCAGCGTTGACCGTCTTGAGGATGTCGAGATAGCCGGCGCCGATGGTGAAGACGTCGTAGTTCGCCGTGTAGACGATGCCGTCTGTCGGTCACGCTGCTGGTTGCCGGAAAGTAGCTGCGATCGCCGTTCACCATCAGCAGCGCCTTCACTTCGTCGGGAGTCAGTTGAGGCGCCGCCTGCAGCAGGTCCGCAACCGCGCCGCTGGTGACGCCGGTAGCCATGCTGGTGCCGCTGAGCGGGAAGTAATTGCTGCGAAGGCGTCTCCGATCCATTGGTCTCGTAGAACGAGTAGAGCGTGTAGAACGATGGATTGTCGATGGCCAGCGGGTCGCCGGAGAATTGGAGACTCGTGACCAGGTTGCCGGGCGCAACGATGTCCGGCTTTATGACGTGATCGATGAACGACGGACCCTTCGAGCTGTAACTGGCGATCATGTCGTCGTTGATGGCCGGCGTCTCCATGGTGCTCATGGCGCCGACGGTCAGGGCGTAAGGATCGTTGCCCGGAGAATCGATGGTGCCGTAGCCCTCAGGATTCAGATTCAGGTTGCGGCCATCGTTGCCGGCGGCCACAACCACGACGATGCCCGCCTTCCAGGCCTTTTCAACTGCCTGGCAGAGCGGATCGAGCGTATAGCTCTCGTAGATGGGACGGCCGAGCGAGAGATTGATGACGCGAATGTTATAGGTGTTCTTCAGTGAAATCGCTTCGTCAATCGCGGCGATCACCGCTGGAATCGGTGCCGGCGCCGTTTTGATCGAGAACGCGCAGATTGATGATGTTGGCGTTGGGCGCCGCGCCGATAAATGTGCGGAAATACATGCGACCCGAGACTGCGCGCCGTTGCCGGCGATCAGTCCGGCCACGTGGGTGCCATGGCCGTAATGATCCAGGGCATCGTTCTGGCCGGAAACGAAGTTCTGACTGTAGACGATTCGTCCCGCTGCATCCACGGCGCGATTCATTCACCGATGCGAGCAACTGTGCCAGAACTCGGCTGACCGAGAGGCAAGAGATAGCGAATTGCTGCTCAGGTCCGGCACCGGCGTGATGCCGCTGTCGATGACAGCGACGCCGATATTGGTGCCCTGGTAGCCCTTCGCCACACGGCGGGAGCGTTGATTGGCTCGGTCGTGTATTCGGCCGCGGTGATGTCTGCCTGCTGGCGCGCGGCGACCGGACGATCAAGCGATATGTAAGTGACGTTTGGGTCAGCCGCAAGATAAGAGTAGCTGTCTGAGGGGAACGTTGGCTACGAGTGCGTTAATCGACGAAAGGACGAGGGTCACCACTCCGCCCAGCAGTCCGAGCAAGCCCGTTTCGAGAGACGACGGCGCTTGTCTTGTACTGGATGATGACGGTGAGATTCCCGCTGGACGTTTGCGCGGCCAAGTCCGGAGAAATCTTACTGCTCGTAGCGGAGAAACCACTGACAGAGCTGAGGAAAATCAAGGCAATGAGTAAATTACGCAATCTAAAGCGTGACATTTGACCCCACCTGTTCTAAATATCTATCTGCCTGAATTGGATCCCTGGGTGGATGGCGTCGGAAGTCTTTGGGGGAAGCTCCAGGCCGCAATCGTCACCACGATTCCTATCTTTGCCGACAACGCTCGTGGCATCAATGGCGCTTGCGTGGGGGGTGGGGGACCATCAAGTAACCGTCAGAGGTAACTCATCGACTCCTTAGAATCACCTCTAAAGTGTTTCTTTTCCCTGAATTGGAGCAGTACTTCAGGGGGTGCCGGCAGCGCTCGCACCAGCGCCCTTGTTGCTTCGTGATGCGCTTCGGAGATCCCATCGACAGGCAGACACTCCACAATCGTCCCACCATCGAGCACGGCGATCCGATCGGCCAGCTGCAAAACCGAAACAAAGTCGTGCGAAATATAAAGCAAGGTCGCGCCCAGCTCCCGATTCAAGGCGCGAAGCAGCTCGACAATCTGCCTCTGGGTCACCGGATCAAGCGAGCTGGTTGGTTCATCGGCGATGATGAGCTCCGGGCCGTGCAGGAGCGCAAGCGCAATAAGGATGCGCTGTGCCTGTCCCACGCTGATCTGGCCGGGACGGCGCCGGAGAAACTCGCGATCTTGCGGAAGCTGCACCTTGGCGAGCAGGTCTTTCACGCGGGCGTCGCAGCCTTGTCGATCGCCGGCGACGTGCGCGTTCCATGCTTCGCGAAAGTGCCTCTCGAGGCTGATTGCGGGATTCAACGCAGCCGTCGGGCTCTGCGGAATCAGGGCAATCTTGCGGCCGCGGAACGCGCGCAAGCGACCTTCGCTCAGTTGGAGCAGATTCTCGCCGCGCAACAGGACTTCGCCCCGGACCGATCCTCCGCGCCACGGCAGCAAGCCCATCAACGCCTGCACGAGCGTGCTCTTGCCGGCTCCGCTCGTCCCCACCAATCCGAGAACTTCGCCTTGTTGCAACTCGAAGCGAATGCCGCGCAGCACCGGCTTATTCCCGTAGGCTGCATCAAGCGCAACGCGAAGGAGAGGCTCGCCGGTCATCGCGCCCCCTGCACAGACAGGTTCTCGACATTCCAGAACACCCTCGGCTCCAGCACCGCAGGCTCGGCGCCTCGCAGTCGAGGAGATATCGCGACCAGCGCGTTAGGGTAAACGAGATAGATGAACGGTTGTTGGTCGACGACGATCTGCTGCACGCGATCGATGGCCTGTACCCGCTCGGCAATCTTGGAGGAACTCGCCTGCAGCTCCATCGCGTGATCGATTTCCGCCTCCCACGCGGTTGCGGGTGTCTTCTCTGAAGGGCTCCACTGATGGTTCGGCGACGAGCTGAGCCAAATGTTCATCATGGCATTCGGATCAGGGTCTACGTTCTCCAATCCGAGCAGGCATGCTTCGTAGTCCTGGGTGTGCATCAGGCGCTCGATGAGTGCAGGAAAATCGAGTGTAACGACCGTGACCTGCATGCCGAGTGCAGCCAGATCCTGCTGAATCAACGTAGCCATCTTTGCGCGCGCTGCATTGCCTGTATTCGTCAAGATCGAAAACCGGACTGGGTGATCCTGCGAGTCCTTGAGAATCGAACCTTCGAGATGAAATCCTGCGCGCGCCAAGCCCGCTTTGGCTTCGGAAACACCTGCATGAGGAAGCACCAGGTTCCGATTGAACCAGGTTGTGTTTGCCGGCGAGATGAAACTGTAGGCAGGAGTTGCGTGGCCAAGGTAGGCGATTCTGGCAAGATCCTCGCGATGGATGGCCTGTGAGACGGCAACGCGGAAAGCCTGGCTGCGGAACCACGCCTTCTCCCATTCCGGCAGCGGAGAATCCGGGGCCTGATTGAACCACATCTGCTCGCTGTTCAGAGAGGGCCCGATATCGCGCACAGTGTTGGAAGCCGTGCGCTTCAACAGTTCGAAGTAGTCGGGTGGAAGATTGTCGATGAAGTCGTATTCCGAGCGAAGAAAGAGGCGGATGATCTGTTCCTGATTTTCAAGGACATCCAACCGCACTCCCGTGGTTCGCGGAGGACCATCCTTGCCGTCCTGGTAATTCGGGTTACGCCTGAGCCGAACATACTGCGATCTGCGGTACTCGCTGAGATAGAAGGGCCCTGCCGTGACGCGGGCTTCGCTGGGCCGATCCGCGGGCTCGATGGCAATCTCGTCGAAGACCTTTTCAACTCCAACAACGCGCTTGGGCAAGTGGACAATGATCGTCCTGTCGTCGGGCGTCTGCACCGTCACAGAAGGCGCATCGAGGAACTCTTCGGCCACGGGCGCCTTCGTGTCCGGCAGAAGAACGCGTCGAATGGACCAGGCGGCGTCTTTCGCATTCAGGGAGCTGCCGTCAGAGAAGCGGAGCCCCGAGCGGAGTTTGAGCGTGAGCGTTTTGCCGTCAGGCGAAAGCGTCCAGCTTTCTGCGAGACGCGGCTCAACGCGCTGGGTCGAGCGATTGAAGCGGAGAAGGACGCCGCCCGTCAGGTACCGGACCAGTTCCGATTCTTCGTCATCTACCTTCGCCGGGTCGAAAGTCTTCGGATCGTAGCCAATCGTCCAAGCCAGTTCCCCCGGCAAACGTTGCGCTGCCTGCCCGGCGCATACGATGGATGTTGCAGCCCCTGTGAAGGCAACAGCGCAAAGAACGAGAAGATACCTGCGGCGCTTCAAATCATGCCTCCATTGTGATCGCTTCCAGCAGCAGCAAGACCACAATCAGCAACGCTACCGGCAGGTAGATCCAATTCGTCTGCATAAGCAGGGCCGAGTTATCCAGTTCAAGCAACATGCCGCCCCACGACGGGAGCGGTTCTCCGATGCCCAGACCAAGTGCGCCAAGGTTCGCCTCGGCGACAACAAAAGCGGGCACGCTGACGAGAAACTGCGGAAGCAGCAGAGGCAATAAATTTGGGGCGAGAACGCGAAGTGTTTGCGTTTTACGAAGTCCCGCCGCCGTGGCGTACAACATCCATTCGGAGTTACGCAGCTGCGCCGCTCCCCGATAGACTGCGCGGGCGCATGCGGGCCATCCCAACGCGGCGAGTACAAGAAAAGTAATTGCTGCCGAAGAGAATGGAGAAGTCGTCAGCGGAAGAGCTGACCGCACCATCATCAATAAAAACATCCACGGCAAAGCCAGAAATGCGTCACAGACCAGCAGCGTGGCCCAACCGACGGACCTGGGTGCCAGCGCGCCGAGGGTGCCGATGGCCGCGGCCCCTGCTGTAGACAGTGCCGCCGCCAGAGCGGCTCCAGCCAGGCTGAGCAGCAAAGCCGCTGCCACTCGGACGAGGCGGTCCCGTCCCATTGCATCGGTTCCCGCGAGGTGCTGTGGAGATGCCGGGGCAAGCAGTGCATCGCGGTCCTGGCGCGAGTAGCTCGCGCCGCGGCGCAGAAGCACAGTCCCTGTCGCAGTAATCAAAACCAGGAGGAGCACGATCGCGATACGCCGCATTCTTATGCATTCCTCCAGTTGTCCGTCTGCAGTTTCGTCGTTCCCGCGAGCATGACGGCAAGGGCCATGATCATGGTTGCAGCGAGCAGGACGGGAAGATCGCGGTTGAGAGCCGCATTCCAGGCGAGTTGACCGAGTCCGGGCACGTTGAAAATAACCTCGACAGGCACCAGCGCGCTCAGCGCAGTCACAATCGAAAGCGAAGCAAGAGCGCCGAGTTGAGGCGCAATGGCCGGCAGGATGTGCGCCACAAGAATCCGCGCTGCGGGAACCCCGAGGCTGCGAGCATGCAGGATGTGCGGCTCAAGCCACGCGTTGCGCAAAGTGGAATGAAGAAACTTGAAATCGCGCGCCGCGAGACACAACACCATCACAAGGACCGGGCCGCCGAATCCCGCGATCAGGCAGACGGTGGCCAACGCCGCCGTCGGAATCACAAGAAGCAGCGTGGACGGGATCTGCCATAGGAATAAAGGTCTGCGGCCGGAGCTGGAGAGAAGAGCGGCGGCAATCGCTAAAAGCCATGACAGGCCGAGCGCGCGCAAAAGCAGCCCGCCTGTGACGGCCAACCGCGGACCAATCAACTCCAGAACCGGCACACCGTATTGGCGAGAGATGCCGCCCGAGCCACGAAGCCATGTCGAGAATTCACTGGCCACCATCCCTAACGGTGAGCGGCTCTGACTCTCTACAAGGGAGAGCTCCTGTTTGGCCGCTCCTGCATAGCGTGCATCCATTTCCCGCGCGTCACTCAGATACCCGGGGGCAAAGCGAACCAGAAGCGTCGTGCCAATCATTACCAGCGCAACGACGCACAAAGCACGAGAAAGCCCATTGAAAATGGCGAGGAAGGGCCTCATACCGTGTTCGCGCCTTGCAACGCCGGGGCGTCCTCGCAAGGTGGTGACTCATCACCCGGAGAATCGTTCTGCAGCGATCCTGTTGCTGCACGATTCGCATTGACCGCCAGGGCTGTGGCCCTCGCCTTTTCCAAACTCAGCACGTTCTGCAGGGCTGAGGCGAATCCAGGCTGCATTATTTCCAGAACCCGCAGATGATTCCTTGAAAACGCAGCTGCGCCCTGAGCGTAGAGAGACAGGACAGCGAACAGGACTCCGTTGGCGTCGAAGAGTGGAATGGAAAGGGCGGAGCTGCTCGGAGTGAAGACCGTGCTTGTAGAGCGATGGTTGATCTCTACAGTGGGATTTCCGTTGAGAATCGATCGTTGGCTCAGTGCCACCCATCCTGACAACCCTTCACCGACAGGGATAGCCTGGTTCGAGAAGGCCTGCGAGCCGGTTCCCTCGATGCATCGCGGATGGATCGTGTCATCCTGCTTCGTGTAGAGGACAAAGCAATCGAAGGGGACGAGTGCACGAACCTTGTCGCTCATTGCCTTTCCCAGCAGTTCAACACCAATCGAGATGCCGGGCGCCTCGCTCAAAGCCAGTACCGCATCCGCTTCCCTTCTGGCGTCTGTGAGCAGCCTGGGCAAATCAGATGTGGATGAGCCGCCCCCTCCGATCTGACCGCCGCCTTCCTCCGCGAAACCCGCACCGGGAGCCGCGCCGCGTTCGATCAGAAGGTTCGTCTTCAGAGGCTCCATCTCATGAATCTGCGACCGCGCCATCTCTTCGAGGCGCGGGAAGTGCTCTTCAAGAAGCTTGACCACCTTGGCATCGAACTGGATTCCAGCCTTGCTCTTGACAAAGGCCATCGCCTGTTCGAGCGACAGAGCTTTTCTGTACGGGCGATCCGAAGCAAGTGCGTCGAAGCAGTCCACCGCGGTCAACAGGCGTGCCCCAATGGGGATCTCTTCTCCCTTGAGGCCGTCTGGGTAGCCGCTGCCGTCCCAGGCTTCATGATGCGAACGCACGATCGGCACCACGGGATAGGGAAAGTGAATTCTCTCCAGAATGTCTGCCCCGACCACGGGATGGATCTTCATTTTCTCGAACTCTTCGGGCGTCAACTTTCCAGGCTTGTTGATGATGTACTCCGGCACCGCAAGCTTCCCGATATCGTGCAGGAGAGAAGCGGTCAAGAGAGCCTGCATCATCGGCTTGTCCATCCCCATCACTTTCCCCAGCTCGGAAACGTATACACGCACTCGCATCAGGTGACGATGGGTGTTCTCGTCCTTCGCCTCGATTGCCAGGGCCAGCCCTTCGATCGCGCGCAGATGCAGAGCTTCCATCTCCACGATGTGCCGTTCGCGATCTTGCACGATCGCTACCTGCGCCTTGTACGCGCGATACACGGTGTACACCATCGGGATCAACAGCATCGAGGTCATCCAACCGAAGGTTGCTCCGATGAAGTTTGCGGCAGCAGCCAGCATGGCCCCGACGAGATAGAAGGGTAAGTACCAGAGAAACTCATCGCGCCATTGTTTGTGCGGCGCCGTATGTGACTCCAGCCCGATAATCAATGCGACGGGTACCGTGTTCGCGAAGAAGTAGACCGTGGCCGCCATTGCCAGCGCAGGCGCAGTTTCCCCGTTCAGCCAGCGAAGAGAAGCGGCATAGGTGTGCCAGGCCAGGACGGTCGCTGTCGTGACATTTGCGACGTTGAACAGGATCTGAACCAGGGTGAACTGCTTTTCGACGCCGAATCGGCACTGTGCCAGAACACTGGCAATTCCAAGCGCGACAGCCTGCAGCGGAGACAGTTGCAGAATGCCGAGAAGAATCACCGGGTAATTCACTGACATCGTGCCTTCGCTCTTCGGCATGGCAACTTTCATGCCCGAGGTCAGCAAAATCACCACGAGGTAAACGAGAAAGAGAGCCCAATGAGTTGCCGGGTATCCGATGCTCGCGAAAATGCTGCCAGCTGCGCCCATGAAAATGAAACACACTAGGGCCTTGCCTCGCGAGGTCATACGTGACCTCCGAAGCAACGGCGAGGCTGATTGGACGCAGACAACAATTTCATCGTGCCTGCTCCGGGGATTTAAGAAGTCTCATTGAGCAGTTTCCGACGGACATATAGATTTCTTGTTTTCTAACTCCTCTACTTGCCGAAGCGACTTATCGCTGACCTCGCTCGCTTCCTCTATTCGGTTTCTTCCCCCAATACACACTTAGGCTCTAACCCATCGGGCGAGCGACCTGGCCGGAGATGTGTCGAGCCGCTCTTTCAAAAGCCTGGAAGTAGATAGAATAAAAGCGTTTGTCGAGACTGTACGGTATTTGTGGCGGGGAACAGGCTGAAAACGAGTACCCAAAGTACTCAGGCTGGGCTGTGCGGCATCATCGTCGGGTTAGTCGGCTGCTACCATTCCTGCATGCGAAGCTACCAATTCTGGGTTCTCGCTGCTGCTCTTTTCGCCACAGCCTGCCTGGGCCAGGAACCTTCGCCGACCTTCCGCTATAACCTCCAAGGAACTGCGGGAGAGGTAGACAGGCAGGCTACTGCCCTCACCCCAGACAATGACCTCCTCGTCCTGCTATCGCTAAAAAACGATCAATGGATTCTTAAACGCATCACTGGGTGGGATACGAATTCCCCGCATGAGGACAGGCTCGCCCTCGATGGCCGCATTCCGGGTGAAACGGGCCGCGCCGACGATTCGAACCTGACGGTAAGCCCAAACGGAGACATTCTTGCGGTCCGCTTCTGTTTCCATCACATTCAATGGGCAGAATTGAGTGGATCGACCGGTGGCCCGGGCCCCGATGCCGTGGTTGTCCTGATCGATCTTCGCCGCTTCACCGTGATTTCCCGCCGCATTACGACAGACCCTATCATCGCCGCGGCATTGTGGCGCTTCAACAAAGAGGGCGAGCTGATTGCCAGTGGCCTTGAAAAGTCGGGATACCAGCCAGGACAGCCGATACAGAGCCAACGAGACGGCGGCACCTATGCGGCCGAAGTGTTGAAGGTCCCCGACCTGCAACCGAAAGTGGCTTGTACCTTCGCAAAGCTCTCCAAGCTTTCACAAGAAAGCTGGCCAGAGTTTCAGGAAAGAATGAGGAAGGCCGATGGGGAGTGCGCAGCCGTTCTGGAAGCTGGAAGCGCCTCCACGCTGAAAGATCTACAATCCCGCCTCTTCAACTACCAGGGTTTTCGGATAATGCGGCGTGTGAATCCCGATGCCGCCGTTCGTGTTGATCTCAAGGACGATCACCGATACGATCGGGAGCAACACTGCCAGTTTATCGATGTGAGTGAAGGGGACCGATTCGCAAATTATCATTGCGAGTTTTCGGGTGTGTGGAAAGACTTTTACAACGCAATAGAAGTCTTCTCCGTTGCGGACGGAAATCGGGTGTTCCTCCTGCATGTTCCGTTGAATAAGCCGGTCCAGTCGGTGCTTGCGACGAGCCACGGCCAGGATTTTCTACTTCTTCTGCGTGAGCGTTCGACGCTTGAGGTTTATCGCCTCAAATGAAAAAGTCAGAGATTGGTCGGGCAACAAAGCAACAAGATACGCATCGTTCCTGACACCGGAACGTCCCATATGTGCATAGTCGATTGCGGGCCGCGCACTCTGAATGCGCGGCCCACCATCTCTAACTCTGGATCGCTAATTCTGCGGGACCAGCGTGACTAAGGCTCCGATCTTCGGTGTTCCGATACCGGTGGCTTGATCGTAACCTGGCGTGGTTGGGAACAATCCATTGTTGTTGGTTGTTTGCCCATTGCCGGTGATGTCATGGAAGTACCCTCCGGCATCGACGTTAAACAGCAAGTAGAGCAACGGATTTGCATTGCCGATCCGTCCCCCGAAGGCGCTGTCGTGGTCAGCGATGATCGCCGACCAGAAGGGGGACGAAAGGCTGGTGCCGCCGATGCCAAACCAGCCGGCCGGCGTCTGGCTTCCGCTGAAGGTGCCACATGTGCTGAATGGTGTGGCGCTGTTCCCAGTGCAGAATTCGGCGTAAGGCGTGTATTCATCGGCATTGGCGGAAACGTCCGGCACCTCACGGCACGGCTTGCCCACGGCCGCTAACGCGCATTGTGTTGTGCCATTGCCATACGTCGTGTGAGAGTTAGTCACGCCAGGTCCCGTCTGGTATGAAGGACGGCCCCAGAATTGGCTGTTCCCTCCCCCACCCGCGCCCGTTTCCGCGCACCAGAAGAATCCAGGTTGGCCGCCTTCATTCGAGCTCGAGTTGCACAGGTTGTCGACGTTCCACACGGTCTCCACGCCTGTGGGGTAGTTCGGATCCGGGTTCGCGCCCGGATTGAACGATTCGAGGGAAGTACCACCGACGCTCGTCACCCAGGGTTGGGCCGGAGGGTCAAGCACATTGGTGATGGTTGTTCCATCGCTCCTGATGCAAGAGAAAGCGCCCGTATCACCCTCCGCGCCGAACATGCTCTGTCCTTGCAGAGCCATCTGCTCGAAGATCAGGTTCTCGGCCTGCGCGTATCCGGCCCCAGCGTCATTCTCACAAACGGCCCAGCTGGAGCTGATAGAAGCTGCAATGTTATCCTTCGCGATCTTTGTGTACTCGTCCAACTCGGTCTGCCCCGTGAAATCGTTCGGAGCGTTGTAAACCAGGAGATGACTTACATTCGGTGCGATCGCGAGTTGCATTTCAATGTCGGCATCCACCTCGATGTCCCCACTGTACCCATTGAAAGACGGTGGACACTCATCGCCGGTCGGGCAGACAGGATCGAGCGGGCCGCCATCCACGGTGATGTCCACAAGCGGCGGAGTGTAGTGCGCGCCATAGAAAGTCTGGGCCCACGTGTCGATGTCGGAGTGCTGATAGGCGGAGAGCTCGAACACCGCAATATTGACTCCGGCGCCCTTGCTGTAAGGGCCCAGGTTCGCCGCACCGTAGATTGCGTTGTCCTGCGCCGGCGTCAGGCCATTGCATCCTGGACCGCCGCCATAACCGAACGGAAAGCCTACACCGTTATCGACTGCGTTGAACAGCTGCGCCTTGGTCGGATATGGAGCTTCGCAGCTTGGAACAGGCGGAGCTGTCTGTCGCGTGGGCCGTACAGTCTGCGATTGAAAGCGCACCGTATTCGAAAGACCCACGACGCCGCGTACTCCGGAGGCCAGGATTTCTGGCAGCTGAACCTCTGAGTCATTTGAAAAGTAATCGACCCCTCTAGGATTGCGGTAGTTGTGGAGGGTAGTCTTGAATGCCGTTTCTACAATGTTGCTCGGGCCGCTCACGCGCACGATAAACGGCGACGAAGACTGTTCCACATCCAATCCGCTTTCCCGCAGGTACTCGGTGACGGCTGCCGTCTGCGCTTTGCTCGGAGCAAAACGCGCGTAGAACTCTCCCTGGCCCAGCCAGTGTTGATAGTTCGCGCTCTTCGGGTTGTAGACATCTTCCAAAAGGCTGGATAACTCCGACTCGTTATTCGGCGCCAGGACAACGTCGACCACCATCCGTGAGCTGGTGAACTTGCTAGTGACCTTGTCGGTCGTGTGTTGGATGCTGCCGGGAAGCGCCGCAAAGCCATGTTCAGATGCGGCACAGACTGTCGTTGAAAGGGTTGGGAACAGCGCAAGCAGTGCGATCGCACAGCACAACTTTCTTATGTCACTCGTCACAGTAACCTCCACAGTGTCATTTGGACCGGGAAAGCCGTACCCGTGGGACGACTTGCCAAAAGATCGATTCGAAAGGTCAGTTTTCGGGGATAAACGGTCGATGGACTGATTCGACGAAGCGAACCTTAAGCCCGCTTCAGCGCTCTGTCAAGCTGTGAATATTTTTGTACGCGAAGATTTTGCGGATTCGGGGCTCCAGCGAAGCCAAGAGTGGAAAATGAATCACTGACTGATTGCTGACGGTTAAGGAGCCCGCCATATTTGCCCTCACCGCAGGGAGCGAACGAGGTTCGGCGTTGTCAGTTTTGTGTCGGGATCAGAGGTCTAAATAACACCGGGCGCAAAGGGCTGGAAGGTTATACCGGGCCAAATCAATCTGCCGCAGCAAGCGCACAATCTGCTTCAGCGTGCGCTTTTTCATCCGTGCCATTCCAAGCCGCTCTCATACCAGTGTTCCTGATTCCCGCTGGTACGAAAGATCGGACAGGCCGCTCCGGTTCTGCGTTGCGGTTGGCTTCGTATTCTGCCAGATCGAACGCACGCATCCAGCCTGATTGGCTGGCCCGATGGAAGTGGTCTAGCGTGGGGTAAATGTGTATCCGCCTGGGTTTCGGCTTGTTCCCGAGGACGTTGCTGTAATCGGTCACGACTCGCCTCTTCGGATGGCACGAGCGGCGTGCAATCTTCTGCACTCCCGCATGAATAGTGTTTTATTTCGCAAAATCGTTTCTAGTGACTAAGCGGCCGTGGGCCACCATTTCTCCGTGCACCATCAAGCAGCGTTTTCGTTGACATTTTCGTGCCCGAGAAAGTGCGCTACCCCATGGCGCTGGGGGATTTCTACCTCGGGGATCTGGATCGCGCGATCGATAGCAGCTTGAATTCGAGCGCGGTTGGCTTCCTCATCGGACTCATTAAGATTGTCGTTTTTTGGGGAACGAGAAAACAGGAAACTCACAGTATGGCTCTCCCTTGTTCATGTTGAGTAAGTCTTTTGACTATGCAATAGGCCATGGTCTGACCGGAATTCCCATTCAGTGTTTCCAGAGAGAACTCTGGTAATCAACAAACAGTAGTACCTCCACGCGTACGTAACCATCGCGCCTGGCGACGCGACCTTACGATTTGCCTGCATGGTCTCCATATTCCCAGTCGTAGGGCACACCGGTGCCGCCGAGGATGAATTTGACCACCTCTGCGAAGCCTGCTTCAGAACGAACATCGTTGGAGAGAATAAGGACACAGCGCTGACTCCTCTCGATGCATACCATGGTGTTGGCCGTCTGGCCGTCGTGACCGCCCTTGTAGAAACCGTGGCCCTGCGGACCGTCAAAGACGACGACCCCGAGCCCAGCGGACAAGTCCTTGCGCTGCTCACTCAGCGGCACATCGGGCTGGAAGAGGGGGAACAAACCGGCAGTCGTAAGATGCAGGCTTGGCTTTGTGATTTCGGCGCGCGCTGCAGCACTCAAGCCGTCCCCCCTCACGAGAGCGGCAGTGAACTTTGAGAGATCGGAAATGGTGGTGTTCATCGATCCGGCCGCACGCACTTTGCTGCGCTTTTCATGTGGCTTCGGCTGACCCTGATCGTTCCATCCATCCGCGACGTTGGGGTCCTGGCCGTTCCGCCACACTAGGCTAGTGCGGGTCATCCCGAAACGTTCGAAGTCGGTCTTGGTCAGATCGCCGACGTCGAGTCCAAGGCCTTGCGCTGTGCGGCCGTGTTCGATGACGAATTGCAACAGGATGAAACCTTCACCCGAGTAGCTGAAGCGCGTCCCGGGATCGAAATGAATGCGCAATTTCTGATCAGGCTCGATGAACCAGAAGTTGCTGAATCCGGTGGAATGCGTAAGACACATGCGGGGCGTAATTTTTTGCCAGCGTGGATCGTCGGCAAGATCCTTGTACGGTCCGTATTTATCAGGAAAGACTGGATCGGGTCCATAGCTTGGCAGCGGCTTGTCGAGATCGTCTTTGAAAGGCGTGTCCAGCTTGATCTTTCCCTGATCGACAAGCTGCATCACCGTGTAGGCAAACACGGTTTTGGTGAGAGACGCACCGTACATGACCGTGTCGGTGGTCAAGGGATCGCCCTTGGCATCACGGATACCGTAAGCGTTAACGTAAGTGACCTTGCCATGATCGATGACAGCAACGGCCATACCGTTGGCGTGCGTGCGAGACATGATCGTGTTTATCTCGCCGTCGATCGTCGGACCGTCCGGTATGGTTTGTGCGGCAGCTACGACGGAAACACAGGTCGTTGCAAGAAAGACGGCCGCAAGCGAGAATACATTTTTTTGCGCAATCAAGGTGAGAAGTCCTTTCGGAAACCGATAGGGAGATAGATCAACTATCCACGCAAACATGCACTCGTGACCAGCTTGTGATTACGCACCCGGAAACTGGGAGGTTCCGGGAAGCTCCACGTTCACGGCAAATCGAGCGCCTCAATTGGGTTTCTTGGATGGCCTGGCGAAATTCAGAAATCTGACCCCGAGTGCCGCTGCTCGTCTCTGCCGTCGTCAGTGGGCATATTCTCTCTCGGCGGAAGCTCTCGGATTCTGAATTTTTCGCGGCACGGGCCAACCACCGTCAATCCGAACAGAACGCAAGAATTTGGCTTGAATCGGGGAGATAGAAAAAAACGGCCCAGGTGCCGATGAAAGGAATACTTCGGCCGTTGCGAGCCTTGCACAATCGACGTTGACATGAAGGGAACACGGACAGATGAAAAACAGATTTCGCGTCAACTCGCGGTCCGGCTCAATCGGGCAGGAAGATTGCATTGAAACACTTGGAGCCGACCCGATCACACCGGGGCCTTCCCGCTTCTTAAGCGGCTTTGAGGAACTGCTCGGGGACGATTCGGAACCAGATCCACAATTCTTTGTGGAATGCTGGACACTTGGGGTGCCAGAGGCGATAGGGAATCTGCAATTTAGACTCCGCGTGCAGGCAGATCGCGATGAAGAGAACATGGAGACCGGGCTGTTGGAGGAATTATTTACTTCGGTTCTGCCCAGGCCAGGTGTCTGGCACTTCGACTTCAGTGAACGATCAGAATTCGCTCGAAATGTCGCAATGCCGCGGTCAACAACTAATGGGCGTGGTGAGGATGGCTTCGCTGAAAAGTGCGCGGGTAGTGGGAACGCTGCCTATCCTATGACTCTTGAACGTGCCCGCCAACTTCTTGGAGTGAGCGTGGCCAGCACATCGATGCAGATCAAGGCCGCATTCCGGCAGAAAGTGCGTGAGTGGCATCCTGACCGGCTCAGCGATCAGAATAAGGTGGCACGCCAGTTTGCCAACGAGAAGATGACCGAAATCAATGAGGCGTACCGCCTGCTGCGTATCCCGGTAGTCTAGTCGAATATTTATGAACGTCTTCGCCTCGCCGAATACATGATCCCGACGGACAATGCGGGCTCCGTCCATATCGTCCGCAAACCAACCAGAACCGTCGCAGGCTCCATAGTGCTCACGCGCGCGCGCGGATTTGTGCAAGTTGAGCCGTTGCTCGGCCGGATGTCCTTGTCGGACGCAGGAGGATCAGTTTGTCCGGTGTGCAAATGATTTGCTTCCCTCCGAGAGAACAGCCCAGATGAGAAACGGTCAATTTCCAATCTTCGCCCGTTAGCCTGCGTTTGCCTGCTTCGAAAGATTCGCCTTCCACGAGGGAGAGACCCGGGACGGGAAGCGCCATGCCACATTTACAACGGAAGCCGACGCGCCCACCTTCAGGCATTTCAATGATTCCCATCGTGGAAAGCCACCTGTCCGTATCGAGACTTAGCAAAACAGAAAAAACCCGCCGACAGAAGTGCTGTTCTAGATTCATGAACCAGAAACGGCAATGCATCAGCCGGCACTGGGTCGGAGAAAGTCCACATTTGCGTTTTCGCTTCATGAATGCCGTGATCGCGAGGATTCACTGGGCTTTGCCGGAGAGATGGATGGCCAACCTGGTCGATTGGCCACCGACCGCAACGCTGGGATGCGCTCCCCCGCAATCGCGGCCTATGGGTGGCTTCTTGTTTGTTCTTGTTCGACAGTCTTGTAGTCGGGATCGTACCTGGGGTATCTATGCCATTCTTCTCGTGGCGAGGGCGTATTTAGTCTTGGCGATAAAGTCTTCCATTTCACATGCAATACTTCGCATTTCTGCGTCCACCGCAGCACAGTGACGGACACAATCATGCTTTCGAACAAGGTGTGTCGAAGGCGAGTGAATCTCACGAACGAGAGTCCGCTTCTCTGAGCGCACTCTCGTAAGCCGGGCACGGAGATCGGTCAGCTGAACATTGTCGAAGGGATCCATATCGTTATCGCAATGATACGGCTCATTCGGTGCATCTAGACAGAAATCGTCGATCGATCGACACTCTCGATGAACTTTATGCACGTTGCATTAATTCTCAATTCATAACTTGCTTTGGCGCAAAAGAGTTCCTGATCGGTAAGTGGTTCCGCCCAGAAGCAGGGCCTCGTCGAGCTCGATGACCCTCTCATGTACGGCTACGCCGTCGGAGTTCTTGAAGATGTCATACTCAAACGCCAGGTAGAGGCCGACAAGAACGACAGCAATTAGAACCGAAATGTCCTTGAGGCTGGTACGGTACCTGATCACAAAGTTCCTCACGCGTCTAAAGTCCATCGCAGACCTGTTCTCCGAGGATCGGACGTCGGGAACCTCCGTCAAATTTTGACCATCCGCCTGGATACGCGTTTTTTGACCCCATAGATTTCGACGGGTTGGTTGAACCGCTGGGGAAAGGGTTGCCCGGGGCTTGAAATTTGATTCTAGGCATTAGTAACCGGGTCACACGAATTAGTCATTGAATCCCATGTTACCGAGGCGCAAACTGCACCAGTATTTGCGTTTCTGTCGCTTCCCCTGAACGACGGCACGGTCGACACATCCATTTTCGGACCTCTTGAGCACCTGGGTACGAGCGACTTCCCTATCGCAAATACTGATCGCAAATACTCGCCTGCTTTCGGGCTGGGGAGGGTCCCAAATTGAACCCAACTGCTTGTAAGGCAACGATTTTGGTTGCTGACGACAATGACCTGAATCGCGAGTTGCTTTCCGACATTCTTACCGGAGAGGGCTACAAGGTGATCTGCGCCGAAGACGGCGACAAAGCCCTTCTGGAGATCAAGAACCGAGCAGTGGATCTGGCTTTGCTCGACGTTGTGATGCCGGGCAAGTCTGGGCTTGAGATATGTCAGACGATCAAGTTCAACCCGGAGACACGCTTCATTCCTGTGGTGTTGGTGACTGGGCTGTCCAGTGTGGATGAGCGTATTCGGGGAATTCGAGCCGGGGCTGATGACTTTCTGAGCAAGCCCGTCAATAGCCAGGAACTCCTTGCTCGTACTCGTTCTCTTTTGCGTCTGAAGGAATACACGGATGAACTGGAGAATGCCGAAACCGTTCTCTTCAGTCTTGCGCTAAGTATCGAGGCGAAGGATCCCTATACCAAGGGACACTGCGACCGCTTGTCGTCTTATTCCGAAGCGTTGGGGCGCCGGCTCGGCCTCACGCAGGAGCAATGTGTTGCCCTGCGAAGAGCGGGAGTCGTGCACGACGTCGGAAAGATCGGCGTACCCGAACACGTGCTGCTCAAGAATGGCCCGCTCAACGACAAAGAGTGGGAGATCATGAAGCAACATCCGATCACCGGCGAACGAATCTGTTTACCGCTGAAGTCATTTCGCCTCGTCTTGCCGATTATTCGGCATCATCACGAGAAATTGGATGGTTCGGGATACCCGGATGGTCTAAAGGGCGACAAGATTCCCATCACTGCGCGAGTTCTGCAAATCACCGACATCTACGACGCCTTAATCACCGATCGTCCCTATCGCGCCGCGATGACGCATGAGAAAGCTATTTGCACTATGCAGGAGGAATCGAAACGCGGATGGTGGGATAGCAACCTGATCAAGGAGTTTGAGGCGTTGGTATGCTGGCAGTCGCCCGCCGTGGAGGCGATCAATGTCGCTCATGTCTTTTAGGTGCATGGGCTCTCGCTTCCGGCAGCGCGCGTCGTTTCCTGGGAAGTCCTTGGCTGCGACTGCGCCGCTTTTCCTGATAGCCGTCGCGGGATTCCTCGCGGCCGCCCATGCGCAGGGTCCCAACCCCGACGGGAATTCCGCGCTGGATCTGAATCAACTCAGCCTTGAAGAGCTCGGGAACGTGAAGATCACGACCGTCTCGAAAGATCTCGAGTCCATGCAGAAGACGCCGGCTGCCGCCTATGTGATTACGCAGCAAGATATCCAACGCTCCGGAGCGACGAGCCTTCCCGAAGCATTGCGCCTTGCCCCCGGCGTCGAAGTCGCACGCATCGATGCGGATCACTGGTCAGTCTCGGTGCGGGGATTCGCAGGACAGTTCTCAAAGTCTCTCCTGGTTTTGATCGACGGCAGGAGCGTCTACACGCCCCTCTTTTCCGGCGTGTATTGGGATGCGCAGAATGTCATGCTCGAGGATGTCGATCGCATTGAAGTGATTCGCGGCCCCGGAGGCACCATCTGGGGTGCAAACGCCGTCAACGGCGTCATCAACATCATCACCAAAAGCGCAAACGAAACGACTGGCTTGCTCTCCAATCTTGGAGGCGGCAATCTCGATCAGGGAGTCGGCAATCTCCGCTACGGGCAAACATCTGCGAAGGGCTTCAGCTATCGCCTCTACAGCATGGGCGCACTGCGCGGTCCGGAATTCCACTCCGATGGCAACAACTTCGACCGCTGGCGAATGGGCCAGGTAGGTTTCCGGACGGATTGGGTACGCGGCGCGAAAGACACTTTCACCGTACAGGGCGACGCAAATAGAGGGGAAAGCGGCGAAAGTCTCTCGCTCACCACCTATGCTCCGCTCGCTGAAGTCGCGGAACAGGACAAATCCGCCTTCGCTGGCGGGAACCTCGTGGCGCGTTGGGAACACAAAATGGGAGAAGGTTCCGACGTTCAGATTCAAACCTACTTTGACCGCACCAACCGCGACAGCATCGAACTCGGCGAGACACGCAATACATTCGACGTGGACTATATACAGCACGCGCGTACTCACCAGAAGCAAGAGTTGACCTGGGGCCTTGGAGCAAGATTAAGCCCCGATAATGTCATCCAATCCTCGCCTTCGGTGAATGTTCTACCCAATAAACACACCGACACCATTTACAGCAGCTTCGTTCAATATGAACTGCCGCTCGACAACGATCGATTCACGATCACAGCAGGCTCCAAGTTCGAGCGCACCAGTTTCAGCGGCTACGATTATCAGCCGAGCGTGCGCTTGCTTTGGTCACCGACGGCACACCAGTCCGCATGGCTTGCGACCACCCGTGCAGTCCGGACTCCGTCCCGCGTTGATCAGGATGTTCAGTTCAATATTCTGGTGCAAGCCACTCCTCCACCTCCGATCTTCTTCCAAATTGTGGGCAACCCCAATTTGAAGCCCGAGAAACTGATCGCCTACGAAGCGGGATATCGGGCGCAGGTGAATCGGAAAGTCTACGTTGACTTTGCCGGATTCTTTAATGTCTACGATGACCTGCAGGGCTACGGACCGATCGGACTCGCGATCGGAACCAATCCTCCGCCCGTGGATCTTCTCTTCGTCTTGCCGTACGCCAATGTCATCGAGGGTAGGACAATTGGCACGGAAGTTACACCAACCTGGGACGTCACACACCGGTGGCAGTTGCGCGGCTCTTACTCCCTGCTGCACATGGATCTGAAGGACAAACCGGGATTTACAGATGTAGGAAATCTTCTCAGCACGTACCTAGGTTCGAGTCCGACTCATGTCGCGAACATCCAATCCATTCTCGATCTGCCTGGACACCTCGAATTCAGCCAGACCTATCGCTACTCCGGCCAGCTGCCCGAATTCAATGTGCATCCTTACAACACCGCCGATGCCCGCCTGGGTCGAGCCATGAGTGAAGGTCTGAGTTTTGCTGTAGTCGGGCAGAACCTGCTTCGGCCGAACCACCCCGAATTTGGAGGGGATCCAGGTCCGTTGGTTGGGATCAAGAGAACCGTTTACGCGTCGCTTACCTGGACAAGATAGAGCAGATCGGACCGAATGAAGCAAGCAGCAAAGGCATCTCGCGCGGCACGCGACCCACTTGGCGTCGCGCGGCGAATTGCCCTCAGTGGCTTGAGATGGCTCCCGGTCACGATCTTCGCCGCGGCGCTCGCTGTTTCGTTGCATGCGCAAACATCCAAGGCGAATGCGGGACAGGTGCAGGCCGCCTATCTCTATAACTTCGGCAAATTCGTGAAATGGCCGGCCGTGGCCCCCGCGAATCAAAGTGGTTCCTTCATCATTTGCGTCCTCGACCAGGACCCATTCGGAGATACGCTGCAGTCGACCCTTTCCGGAGAAACAGTTGCCGGCAAGCCGGTAGTCGTTCGGCGGTTATCCAAGCCTCAGGATGCGAGCGCCTGTCACATCCTGTTCATCAGCGGATCGCAGGCTCACGATCTGAAGGACATTCTTTCGTCCATCGACGAATCTGCAGTTCTTACCGTAAGTGACATGCCGGATTTTTCGAAACGAGGCGGCATGATTCAGTTTGTGCTCGAGGGTGACCGGATTCGATTTGAGATCAATCTCGTGGGCGCCGAGAAATCTCACCTGATATTCCCATCCGAGTTGCTCAAAGTTGCCGCGGCCGTACGAAGGCCGGCTCGGTCAGGAGATTGACGATGCCACGAGTCAAAGATCGCACCATATCGCAAAGACTCACATGGATGAACATGCTGGTGTGTGGCGTCGCCTTGCTGCTGGCATGCTCCGCATTCATTGGATACGATCTCGTCACCTTCCGGACCGCCAGAGTCAACAATCTATCAATGCAGGCACAGATTCTCGGGTCGAACACCATGAGTGCGCTCGTGTTCGACGATCCTGATTCTGCCGGCAAGACACTTGCCGCTTTGAAAGCCGACCCGCGGATTCTCTCCGCAACAATCTACTCACCGAACGGAGCACCGTTTGCCACATATGCTCGTTCCGGGGGCGCTCCAACTCCAGCGGCCCCTGAAATTCCTGCCAGGCAACTTGAGAGTCATTGGATCCAAAACAACGAGATTCAGCTCGCACGCACGATGATTCTGGATGGCAAGCCAAGCGGGCTTATTTATATTCGGTCCGATGTGCAGGCCCTGGACCAAAGGCTGAAGCTGTATGTCGGCATCGCTTCGATTGTCCTGCTGCTCTCTCTGCTCGCCGCGCTTGCCGTGTCGGCAGTTTTCCGCAAATCAGTCGATCAACCGATCATCCAACTTGCCGGGGTCGCGCGCGAAGTATCCCGCAACAGCAGCTACTCTCTGCGGGTGCCCAGTGTCCAGGGGCACGGCGAGATCAGCATCCTCATCGACTCATTCAACCAAATGATGGCGCAGATCGAGAATGGCAAGGCCAGTCTGCAGAAGGCTCATGACGAGCTCGAGCTACGCGTCGAAGAGCGCACGGCAGAACTCGTCGCAGCCCAGAAGAAAGTCGAGGACTATTCAGAATCAATACTGCGCGCAAAAGACGATATCGAACGCGCGAGCCGTTTCAAAGATCAGTTTCTTTCGACAATGAGTCACGAGTTGCGCACCCCGCTGAATGCCGTGCTGGGATTCTCAGAGCTCCTGGCAGACGATCGCTACGGTCCTCTCACGGAGCGCCAGACGCGGTACGTGAACCATATCCATACCAGCGGCCAACACCTGTTGCGGCTGATCAACGACATCCTCGACCTATCGAAGATCGAGGCGGGTCGGTTGCAGTTGAATATCGAAGATGTTGCGATCGATCTGAGCTTTGCCGAGGTATGCGAATCCCTGCAGCCTCTCGTCGATAAGAATGAACATCAGTTGATACGACAGGCTCCGCGAGGATTGGCAGTTCGTGCCGACGGCACGCGATTCAAACAGATGCTGATGAACCTGCTCGGGAACGCGATCAAATTCACACCGAAGGGCGGAAAAATCGAGCTGGTGGCAAAGCAAGTCGATAACATGGTCCGCGTCGAGGTGCACGATTCCGGTCCGGGAATTCCGCCGGAAGAGAAACAGCGCATCTTCGAGGCTTTCCATCGCATGCAGCAGAACGAAAAGACCTCGGAGGGGACTGGGCTCGGTCTGGCTATCACGCGAAAGCTCGTCGAATTGCACGGCGGCCAATTGAGTGTCGAAAGTGAAGTCGGCGCCGGCAGTTGCTTCTTCTTTACCCTGCCCGCCGTTCGTTGCGCCGAGTCATCGCAGCACAGTCAGCTCAATGACGCGCATGCGAGCTCAAAGAGGCGGGCCAGGATCCTTGTCGTTGAAGATGACCTGTCATCCGCTGACCTTCTCGAGTCGCAACTCTCCTCGGCAGGCTATGAGGTCACGATTTGCAACCTGCCTCAACAAGCAGTAGAGATGGCCATCGAGGTGCAACCAGCCGTCATCACTTTGGACGTCGTGATGCTTCCGGTGAATGGGTGGGATGTCCTTTCAAAATTAAAGAGCGACCCGCGCACGGCCAATATTCGCGTGGTCATGGTTACGGTCATGGACCAGCGCAACACGGGAATGTTACTTGGCGCAGATGAGTACATTGTGAAGCCGGTCGATAAGTCCATCCTGTTGGCTGCAGTCGAACGGTGTCTCAATCATGCCGGCCATTCTGACGCGGCCCAGTCAATCCTGGTGGTTGAGGATGATGCGGCCACTCGCGAGTTCATCCTCGACCTGCTCTCGCACAACGGATACGCAGTTACCGTTGCCGCGGATGGCGAGCAGGCAAGGATCCGGGTGCAGGCTTCTCCGCCGAACCTGGTCATTCTCGACCTGAACCTGCCTCAGGTCAGTGGATTCGGCTTAATCGCCGAGTGGAGACAAAGTTCTGGAACTGCCAGCCTCCCCATTATTGTCTTGACGAACAAAGATCTCACCCACGAGGAGAAAGAGTATCTGCGCACAAACACCGGAGGGCTGCTGTTGAAACACGATCCATGGCGGGAGCAGTTACTTCGCCAAGTGCGCGGGGCTGCTTCGCTGCTGGTGGAGGCGAAATGAGTCACAGACTGCTGATCGTGGAGGATAACCCTCTCAACCGCGAGCTTCTTTGTGATTGGCTGGATACGGAGGGTTTCGATGTTGAGGCCGCATCCTCTTTGCGAGAAGCATTCGCCGTGTTTGAAGAGCGCCCGCCCCAGGCGGTCCTGCTCGACGTGCAGCTCGGCGCTGAAGATGGGCTCTCTCTTGCTGCATGGATAAGAAACGACCCCCGGTTTCGAAGCCTTCCAGTCATCGCCGTAACCGCACATGCAATGTTGACCGACCAGCACCGCGTCATGCAGGCTGGCTGCAACGCTTGCGTTTCAAAACCGATCGATTTCGCTCTCTTGAAAAATCATCTCAATGCCTTCCTTTCAGCAGTTCCATGAGGGCGTCTAAAACCAGGATTGTCATGCGATGGAACCCCGTGGCAAGCTTCCGCTCTTGTGGCATCACCTCGCCACAACCTGAAAACCTCGCCGAGCAATACGCCTGAATTCGCGCCCACCTAGAATTAGCTCGAAAACCTATTACGCCCAAGGGCGAAAGGGACCCTTCATTAGCTGAGAAATGGTACCATATAGTAAGACAACTCGTAAACCCAGATAAATAAAGCCTATACGGCGAAGGCAGTGCCATTCGCCTGGGTCGGCGCCATCGGAGACATGATCCTTAAAGCCAATAAAAAGCGACGGACGTTGGATGCACCTGCCGTTTCAGAGAACGCCGCCGCAGAGAACGCCGATGAATCGACCCAGTTGATTGGGCCCGTCTGCGGGCGACCGACCGGGTGTTCGACCATTGGGGTCGTCCGTCTCTACCCGGTTAAGACCTCAGCCATCCGTCTCCCCAGTTGGGTTAGTTGTTTCTGGGAGTACCGGCAGGCACGAGTAGGTTCCAGAGGGAAATGCCCACTTATATATCGAAAGTGTTATTACTCGCGTATCTAATGGACCTCGTGGTTGGATGGCCATCTCTCCGCCAGCGTCTTATCCTATGTCCAGCCACCTGAAAGCGAGTGAATTGACTCACCATAAGTCAAACAAGGGCACTCCGGATGTTCCGGGCGCTGCGATCGCATTTTTCTCCGTTCTATTGGGGATCGCGATCGCCTGCAGGTTCGTGCCTTACTTGCTTATTTATAAAGATCGGTTTGATTCCTCACGTACCTCGCTTCTCATCGTCGCAGCGATCGGAGTCTTCACTCTGATCGTCGTCGGAATGCTTGTTCTCAAATGGATGGCCGACAAGCGGTATCAAAGGGACCGCGACTTACTCGAAGCCTTCCTGCAACATATTCCAGACAACGTATTTTTTAAGGATCTCAATAGCCGCTTTATGCGCATTAGTAAGGCCATGGCCGAGTATTTTGGATTGGCTGATCCGGCGCAAGCGGTGGGGAAAACCGATTCTGATTTCTTCAGCTCGGAGCACGCCTCGCAGGCATTCGCCGACGAACAGGAAATTGTTCGCACATGTGAGGCGAAGATTGGAGAAGAGAAGGAAACCTGGCCGGACGGCCACGAGACTTGGGTGCTTACAACCAAGGTTCCGTTGAAAGACCGGCGCGGTCAGATCATCGGCACCATGGGGATCGCGCATAACATTTCCGACCGGAAGCAGGCAGAATTGCGCGTCCAGTACCTGGCACTTCACGATTCACTGACAGGACTGCCCAATCGTGTACTTTTGGAAGACCGTCTTACCCAGGCGATTGCACTTGCTCGCCGCAGTGAGATGTCCGTCGCCGTACTCATGTTGGATCTTGATCGTTTCAAAAACGTGAACGATTCTTTTGGCCATTACGTGGGAGACCGTTTGTTAGAAGCGGTGTCAGTACGCCTGCAAGCCTGCCTGCGCGAAAGCGATACCGTTGCGCGTTTAGGCGGAGATGAATTCGTCATCGCGATTTCCATGGTGACGTCCAACAAGGACGTTGAAACCGTTGCGCAGAAGATATTGGCCACGCTAGGCGAACCCTTCGAGATCGAGAGCCATTCGCTGCAGATAAGTGCCAGCGTAGGTATTTCTATGTATCCGGCCAACGGAGAAAATCCTGACGCCCTGCTGCAATTTGCGGATGCCGCAATGTATCAGGCCAAGAAAAACGGACGCGACATCTATTGCTACTTCGCACCCGAACTCACTCAGGCGACAAAACGCCGGCGAAGACTTGATCAGGATCTGTATCAAGCATGCCAACGAGGAGAGTTTGTCCTCCATTACCAGCCGCTCGTTTCAACAGATGTTGGACGCATCACAGGAGTGGAGGCTTTGCTGCGTTGGTATCATCCGGAGGAAGGGCTGATCTCGCCGAATGAGTTCATACCACAGCTGGAAGAACTGGGATTGATGGCGGAAGTTGGGGATTGGGTTCTAAGAACGGCATGCCTCCAAAACATTGCCTGGCAAAGAGAAGGACTCCCGCCTATTCGCATGGCGGTCAACGTGTCGGCGCAGCAGTTTTACCGCGGCAACATCGTAGATTCTGTGGAGACGGCATTACGCGAAACCGGATTGGAGCCCCGGTGGCTGGAGATCGAGCTGACCGAGAGCCTGACTCTGGATTGCTCCGAGACGACCATCAACATCATGAAAAATCTGAAACGAATTGGAGTAACCCTTTCGCTGGACGATTTCGGCACCGGTTGGTCGTCTCTCTCTTATTTGCGAAAGTTTCCCCTCGATCGAATCAAAATTGATCGATCATTTATGCGCGATATCGCATCCGAGCCCGCCGCAGAGGCGGTGGTCAGGAGCATCATAGACTTAGGGAACAATCTCGGCCTCGACTGCGTTGCCGAAGGAGTTGAAACACGTCAGCAACTTGAATATCTTCAAAAGCAAATGTGCCCGGAAATGCAGGGATTCTTATACAGCCCAGCGGTGACGGGAGTGAAGTGCGGAGCGCTGCTGCGCTCAGGAATGCCTGGATTCTTGCCGGTTGCTGGTGCGCCAACAATTGGCCTTTGCGCTGAAGAATCCTCTCAGGTGGTTAGTCTGTAACGATGACGGAAACAAGTGGGCGGTGGAAGAATCCGCAGGCCTTCAACTGCACCCCCGTTCCAACTTGGTGTTGGGTTACTGCTTGACCGCAAATGGATCTCCGGCTCTGCTCGGACCGGGAACCCTGAGCCAAGAGGGAAACAAACACAGCGCATCGTGATGCAGTCTATTTGATCGGGCGTGAGCCGGTGATCAGGATGTCCACCAGCCTCCGAGCGCTTTGTTGCCAGCCTGGACCGGAGGCTATGTGGGAGACTCCGATCAGCGCTCGAAGCAGGTCGAAAGGTTCAATGTCCCTGCGGATGTCGCCGCTCTTGATTGCGCGTTTCACCAGGGCGTCAATCGCCCCCTGGATCAGGCCACGCGAACCCTCATAAAGCTTCGAGGGACCCCCTACGACACTATTCAATGCCGGGGCAATGATCTGCTTTGCGGCGATGTGGTCGACGAACAACAGCATCCAGGCTCGTAACGCCTCAACCGGGGACAGCGCTTCCGCAAATTTACTCTCTGCAGCGGCGAGCTTTTCCACTTCACTCCGGTAGACCGCTTCGATCAGGTCATCCCGGGTGGGAAAGTGACGATAGAGAGTTCCGGCTCCCACGCCTGCCTGTTTGGCAATGTCGTCCAGGCTCGCATCTGCGCCAAATCGCGTAAACGCCTCCTTTGCCACTTCCAAAATACGCTCGCGGTTCCGCTGCGCATCCATGCGCGGCTTCCGTGGTGCGGGTTGTGAACGTTTCTTCGCCACGAGAAAAAATAATTGCAACCGGAGACAGTCTCCTGTTATCTACTCATTCGGAGGCTGTCTCCGTTTTATTTGATGCGGCAGCGATTCGTCAATGCCGAACACAAACGAAGAGGCCAACAAGGGATCAAGGAGGAATGAAATGGTCCAGGGAGCAAATCTGGCCGGCAGCTTCATCCTGCCCGGCGACTCGCGCAGCTTGAATCGCATGGGCTATGGAGCCATGCAACTTGCAGGCAGGGAGGGCAACAAGCTGGTGTGGGGACCGCCGCGCAATGTCGAAGAAGCGATGAGTGTATTGCGAGAAGCCGTCGCGAGCGGCGTGAACCATATCGATACCGCCGATTTCTATGGCCCCCACGTCACCAACCAGATCATACGAAAGGCGCTCTTCCCGTACCCGGGCGACTTGGTTATTGTCACCAAGCTCGGCCCCCGGCGAGGCGAAGATGGGTCGTGGAATCCAGGTTTCTCTCCCGAGGAGCTGACTGGAGCGGTTCACGACAATCTCCGCAACCTGGCTCTGGATGTGCTGGATGTGGTCAACCTGCGCAGCATGTTCAGCGTCCATCAACCGGCTGAAGGTTCAATCGAGGCGCCGCTCGCCGTCCTGGCCGAGCTTCAGCAAAAGGGCTTGATCCGTCATATTGGGCTGAGCAACGTGACGCCCGCACAAATCGCGGAGGCGCGGCGGATCGTCCCCATCGTCTGCGTCCAGAATCATTACAACCTGGCACACCGTGCCGACGATGCGCTCCTCGATGCCCTTGCCCAGGACGGCATCGCCTACGTCCCGTTCTTTCCACTTGGCGGGTTCAGTCCGCTGCAGTCGGGGGCCCTGTCGGAAGCGGCATCGCGCCTTGATTCCACGCCGATGCAGGTTGCACTTGCGTGGCTCCTCCAGCGCTCGCCAAACATCCTGGTCATCCCCGGAACATCTTCTCTCAATCATCTTCGCGAAAATCTCAAGGCGGCAACCCTCAAAATTCCCGCTGAGGTGCTTGCCGATCTTGACGCCGTATCCAGACAAGATGCCGCGATTCCAATCTCGCAGCATGAGTAGCGATCGTATTTTTAATAACCCAGTTTCATAGGAGAATTCATATGCGCGTTTTCGTCACAGGCGCGACGGGCTTTATCGGTTCCGCCGTTGTTCCGGAACTCATCCGTGCAGGCCATCAGGTGCTTGGACTCACGCGGTCCGATGCGGGCGCACAGTCTCTCACCGCCGCCGGAGCCCAGGTGCATCGGGGCGATTTGGAAGACCTGGAAAGTCTGCGCAGCGGAGCCGCTGTATCGGACGGCGTCATCCACACTGCCTTCAATCACGACTTTTCGAAGTTCGTTCAAAATTGTGAGCAAGATCGAAAAGCCATCGAGGCGATGGGCGACGTGCTTGTCGGCTCGGACCGCCCGCTGCTCATCACCTCCGGGACTGGAATGGGAAACGCTGTTCCAGGTCAACCCGCAACCGAAGACCATTTTGATCCTAACCACCCGAATCCTCGTAAAGCTTCGGAAGTGGCAGGAGCTTCCGTGTCGAAGCGTGGTGTGAACGTGTCGGTGGTGCGTCTTCCGCAGGTCCACGACACGGTCAAGCAGGGGCTCATCACCTACGCGGTCAAGCTGGCTCGTGAGAAGGGAGTCTCCGCATACATAGGGGACGGGCTCAATCGCTGGCCGGCGGCGCATGTCCTGGACGTTGCCCGTCTCTACAGGCTTGCGTTGGAGAAGCACGAAGCAGGCAGCAGGTACAACGCAGTCGCTGAAGAAGGAGTATCGATGCGGGAGATCGCTGAAGTCATTGGCCGTGGCTTGAAATTACCCGTGGTCAGCCTGTCTCAGGAGGAAGCACCAGCTCATTTTGGCTGGCTCGCGATGTTCGCTGGCTTCGATATGCCAGCTTCAAGCGTACAAACTCAGCAACGTCTGGGATGGCGCCCGACCGGCTCCGGCCTGATCTCGGATCTCAACAGCATGCGGTACTTCGAAGATTGAAGAGACGAACAGTCCATTTTCGCTGGCCTGGATAACTCCTCCAGGCCAGCCATGAACGAGGTCAGACACCGCGTTGAAAGCGATCGCATCCCCATTGCGCTCGAACATGCTTCACTTGGTCGCAGGATCATCCTTCTCCCGGCTCGCCCATTCTCTCCACAATCGCCTATCCGACAGCATCTTGATGTACACACCACCCACGACCGACCGCGCTTGAAAACCAACTTCACGGGCTGAAACCGTGTCATACCAATCCGTCATGGGCACCCTATCCGGAGTCTGATTCAAGAAGTCGAATACGGGATGGACAAGAGCGCGGAAGTCCGCCGGATTGCTCGCAAGCGATGCAGACCAAATCGTCCAATCCAGTTTTGTATAGGTTGCACGGTTGTCCAGGGGCATGCCGAAGCGATTCAGGTGGTGCGAATAGAAAGCCACTTCCGTCTCGGCGATCTCCGATGGAAAGAGGTGGAGATCGAGAATGCTATCCCATACAAGGTTATATTTCTGGCTCCAGGTTTGAGGCTTGTCGAACGCGAGGCGATAATGATCTCCCTCCCTCGCCATCAACGCCCATTTTGTCGCCATCGATTGTGCGGCAGCGTGAAACTGAACAGCTGAATCGTGATGACCTAACCGATCTGCCAACTGAGCATAGGCAGCAAGAGCCAGAATCGCCTTGATAGACAGATTGGTGTTATGCGCCAGGTGACCGGCAAAATCATCGGTGCAGAGCTGATTCTCCGGGTCGAAGCCCTTCGCAAGAAGATACTCGGCCCATTTCGTAATCAAAGGCCAAAAACGTTGAGCGAATGCACCATCGCCCTCAGCGTGAGCAAGAGCGGCAATCATCAGAATCATGTTGCCCGACTCTTCGACAGGCATCTGATCATCTTCGCTGATCTCACCACCCCCATAGAGTTGCCCGTTCGCCAGAGGATAGACTCCGAGGTCGTGCGGAGCGAACGGGAACTTCCATTGCTTGCTCTCCGCGTAGCGCATCACTGGCTCTAATTGCGCTTCAACAAGTTTCGGGTTCAGAAAGAGAAACATAGGGGAAGATGGATAAATGACATCCACAGTGGAGATTGACCCATTGCTGAAGTTCTCCTTAGGCATAAAGAACGGAATGCCGTTTGCGTCTTCGACGAGTTTGTGCGCCGCGATTGCCTGTCGAAACGCCAGGGTCGCGATGGCTGCGTATTCAGCCCCTCCGGCTTGCTCGAGATCGGCTTCCAAATCGGCATCGTACTTCTCTGCCCGTTTCTCCAATGGCTCATAGTCGCGCTCTGCACTTTTGAGGAGCGCACCAAAGTCGGAGAACTCCTCACGCCAGTAGGGCAGGAGTCTTTGGTGCATATATTCGACCGAGTAGAGGTCGTCATACCCGAGAAGCACATGACGGGAAACAGTTGTCGAGCCCACCGCACCAAGATTCAACGCCAGATTGAGGGCCGGTGCGGCTGGATAGCGGCTTTGCGGCATGCGCGGCTGTTCTAAATCGTCGTTCTCGGGGAAATGACCGGTGCTGGAGAAAGCTTCTCGATACGACTGGTTTCCAGCAGCAAGCGCACTCGTGCCCTCATTCGCAGGAACTCCAAGATAGAAATAGCCCCAATCAATCCGAAGATTGTCTCCATACTTTTCGAGCATGGGCTGTTTCGAGGTGCCGACTCGAAGCAGATGAAGCCCTTCGATTTCGGCGCGAGACCAAACGACCGCTTCATCCCGGCTGTTGGTAGCGACTGCACCATCGACGTCAAGGTAGATTGATACGTCGTGCGGAACACTGTCGCGGGACTTCACATTCCAAACCAGGTAAGTGATCGGACGAGCCATCACTTTAAGGTCGTCGGGAAACGACGGCGTCAGAAACACGAGCCTCAGTTCAACCTCCTTCGTTTGTAATGTCACGATTGTGCGAGTCGGAGTCACTTTCTGATCGACCTCTTCCAGCGCGGGAATCGAATGGTCCGCGTCTCCCAGGTATCGATAGGTCTTTCCGTCCACTCGAATGAGCCCGTTCAATTGTTGAGGGGCACCCGTCCAATGCCTGGTTGGCACATCTGTGAGGTGGTCTCCATCCGACCAGATGCTGAAGTACGGGTCATGCACGACGAGAGGAGTCGCTGGCGGACGAATTGACTGTGCAGACTGTTGCTGCGCTTCAGCGGGAATCGATAGTGCGCACAACAAAGCAACTCCCGCGAAGTTCCAAGTAGACGATCGGTTCACTCCACCTCCTCGTGTCGACTTGGCCAGAGTCCACAAGGGATTCCAGCCAAAGTATCGGTTTTCAGTCACGGCCCAGTCATAATTCTTCAAGCCCAGCCTGACTTCTGCTAGAACCGCTGGGTGTAGGCATCGATGGGGTCGAAGTTGTATCCAGCATCCACGAGCCGGGTACCGATCTTTGGCTCGGGAGGCGGTGGCCCGATTCAATCATGGGCGAGCATACCGCAATAGAGCGCGACTAGCATATGGCTTCGAAAATTCGACGAGTTTCTTCTGTTTATAACCGAATGGATGGGCGGGTTCGCTTCCCCTCAATGCGGGATTTGATCGGATGGCAAACGCTTCCTGGAGCGAGCAGCGCGCGCCGTCCCTCAGACCAATTTCAATGCCGGTTGTGAGTCTTGGCTTTGCCCCGGCCATATGCAATTGCGTCCGCTGTTCTTGGCGACATAGAGGGCGGCATCTGCCTTGCCAATCAGTTCTTCTACAGAACAACCCGATGTGTATTCTGCAACCCCAAAGCTGCAGGTCACCCTGATTTCCTCGCCGCTGATCGGGATCGCGCAGGCCTCGATTGCCAATCTAAGTTCCTCTGCGCGCCTTAGGGCAACTGAAAACGAGCACACCGGTAACAAGATCAGAAACTCCTCTCCGCCATATTTTCCAACCGCCTCGTTTCTTCGCAGCCCCTTTCTAAGGCGATCGCTCACGGCGCGAAGTACGGCATCACCTGCCAGATGACCAAGAGTGTCGTTCACCAATTTGAAGTGGTCCAGATCCGCCATCAATAAGCAGAGCGGAGCGGAATCCTGCTGGCAGCGCGTAATTTCGGCATCGATAATTTCGAAGATAGCGCGCCGGTTCCAGAAGCCTGTTAAGGTGTCTCGCGTTGCCTGCTCACGCAATTGCTCTTGCGCAGTTTCGGCTGCTTGTAGTGCCGCCCGCAATTCTGCAGTCCTTTGCGAAATAATCGTCTCAAGCTCCTTTGTCTTTCTCACCAGATAGCGAACCCTGAGATAAATAGATGCCCCAGATCAGCAATCCCAGGCAAAGAGCACAAAGTCCGCGAAACCAGTAAGTCTGGTAGTAATGGGGAAGGATTTCAAATTCGAGTACCGTCGCATCTCTATTTCCCCGTCCATCGCTGTTGGCTGCCCGCGCTTCGAAGCGGTACTTGCCAGGATTTAGATTCGAGTAAGTTGCACTGAGTCGTAACCCCACATCAGTCCAATCGTGGTCCACGCCTAAAAGCCGATATTGCACCTGCATTCGTTCGGGGGCGACGAAGCTAGGCGCGTTGAAGTTGATCTCTACGCGGGTGCCTCCCGATCCAAGTTGCATTCCATTTCTGATCTCTGTCTCACGCTTCCCATCGAGTGAGATCTCGCCGATCTGCACAATCGGGAGGACCTCGTTGACGAGGATGTGCAATGGATCGATGCTGGCCAATCCCCCAGTGGTCGCGAACCAGAGTTTTCCGTCTTGAGACTTCCAGATTCCAGGCTGCGCCTTGGCGTTGCATTCGATCGAGCGCAAACCGTCGGCGTACCCGTAAGACTCACTATGTACCGCCTTAATTCGACCATCGGCGTAGTCGTTCAGATCCTGTAAGCTTACACGCGAAATGCCTCTTGGACCCGACAGCCAGAGGTAGCCGTTGTCGTCTTCAATGACTGCACCGACCGTACTGTCAGAGAGACCCTGCTCTACGGAATAATGCGTTATTTTTCCATCCTTCAACCGGTTCAAACCGGCCAGCGCCGTGCCAGCCCAGACAACTCCTGCATGATCGACATACACCGATGTCAGAAACGTGCTCGAGAGCCCTTCGTTGACGGAGTAGTGACGAACCACACCATTTTTCAGCTCAGAGAGACCGTAAAGGTAAGACGCAACCCAGAGTGCGCCGTCCGGGGCAATAGCCAGGGCCTTCACGCGGCCCTCAAGTGGGATTTGGTCGAAATGTCCGTTGCGAAGACGGGCAAGACCGTCCGGCATATCGAATCCGAACCAAAGATCGCCACTCCGGTCCTGCACGATTGCTGGAAGCTCCGGTGTCAAAGACCCGGAGATGCGATATATTTTTACGCGGCTGTCTTGCAATCGCGTCGCTCTTCCCGATCCCGATCCGATCCAGATTGCGCCATCTCGCGACTGCATCATCCCGAGAGCGGATTTGTTGGGCAGTCCATCGGAGGTCGAATATGCCTGCACTCGGCCATTCACCATGTGATTCACGCCGGCATCGACCGTTCCAACCCAGAAACTCCCGTCTGCTGCCTGGATTACGCTCGAAATCGAATCCGATGAGAGTCCTTCCGCCTTGCCAAAGATTGTGAACCTGGCATCGCGGAACATGGAAAGCCCCGCGTCGGCCCAACCCACCCAGAGATTCCGTTCGCGATCCTCAAAGATCCAGTCCGGATTGTCGCTGGGAAGCCCGCTCGAGTGAGTCAGCACTTCCAGCTTGTGACCTCGCATCCTACCCAGTCCAAGCTTTTCAAAGGCAATCCAAAGGGTGCCGTCAACATCCTCCCGCAGAGACTCGACTCGAGCGCCGTTCCCTTTCCACCAAGTGGTGATCTTGCCCTTGGCCCAGTGGCCGACGCTGCCGTCTTTTGCTCCGAGCCAGACGTCTCCGTTCTGTCCGATCGAGATCGAATTCAAAGGTCCGCTATCAACGCCGTCCCATTTCCCGAAAGTAGTGAACCGTCCCCACTGGAAACTCACCAAACCCTTCAGCGTTGCAATCCACAAGACTCCGTCAGGAGCTGCCGCCACGCCGGTGATGCCGTTCGTCGGCAGCCCATCGGCTGTTGTGTAGTTGCGCAGAATGCCATTGCGAAGCTGCCGCAAACCCCGGTCACTGCTGAACCACACGCTTCCGTCGTTACCAACACAGAGATCGTATATATCCATGCGGGTCTCAGGCTGGTTCCGGAAGCTCTCGAACTTGCCTCTGTCGTACCGTGCCAGACCGCTCATGGTCCCAATCCAGAGACTTCCGTCAGGGGCCGCCGCGAGGCTTCGAATGAAGCGATCGCCTAATCCTGGTGCATTCCGTTCATCGAAGGTGACGAACGTCCTCCCGCTGAACCGAACCAACCCCTCCTCGGTTGCCAGCCACAAAAATCCGTCGCGGGTCTGGGCGATTGCCATCACCGATTTCTGTTGCAGTCCATTCTGCGGTCCCCAGGATGACTGCACATACTGACTGAAGGCTTTGGAGGGATTTAGACCGAACGCGGGCGCAGCGATGACCGTCCCGGCCACCAGCATGATTGCCGTTGCCAGGCTTGGAATCCTTCTTGAACGCCACTTGTTCACATCATCCGTCGGCCGCAACTGCAGCGAGCGGGCATCCGAAATGTCGTATGCCCCAATAAAAGGTTACGCCGAACAGATAGGACTGTTACTCGATCGGATCCGGTTTCATGGAACTTTCCCGTCATTACTACAGTAACGGCTGGGTCCGAACTGGAAATGCATCGCACGCAACGACCGGGCTTGGAGGCAAAGCCAGTTCCCTAGCCAAATCGTTGACAGGCCAGATCGCGCGGATCCTTGACGAATCCATCGACAGCTTTCCGTTCATCAAGGTTGGCGGAAAAAGCTCGTACGCAGCAGGATGTCTGCGTCCCGGCGATCCACTGGATGAACGGGATCGGTAGGAGAAAACGCATAGGCCCTCCCGGTCAAAGGCCCACGCACGACAATGTCCGATCTCCCCAGGTAGCGGATCGGCATCGCTCCTGCACCTGCAGTGATTGCTTTCGATCCCATGCCGCTCGCCAGCGGGTTCGTGGAGTGCGAACCGGTAGAAAGCGGGTGTGCATGCGCCGCGCGAGAAACACTCAGATTAGCTCTGGCCTTACCGCAACATCCCATGGTCGGCCTCCTCGTGGGCAGTGGCAGAAATGCTTTCGACGACCAGCGGTTCCGGATGCATGCGCTCCAGGAGGCAGGCCGCCCCGGAGAGCGCGAGCCAACCGAAGAAGAGCTCCGGCAGTCGTCTGAAGAGGAAAAAGCCGATCGGTGCGGCGACCCAGATACTGACACAGCCAAAACAGTCCATGAGCCGGCCGGCGCCTCCATTGCCGAGCCATTGACGTATCCGCGCGAGAATCTCCCACGGACCGTCTTCACTTGCAAGCAGATGTGAAATGCGCCAGGTGGCCAAAATAGCGAGGATGAAGCGGATCCAGAAACCGGCAGCAGTACCGGTTTGCGGATCGTAGTATTCAATCGGCATGGCAGTTCCTCGTCAAAGCGAGACGTGCAATGTTCACAAGGCCGGGCAAGCCATGATTCGTGAGCTTACCCGGCCGATTGTGTCGTTATTCAGCGCCCTTCTTGGTCGGACAGGGGATCGTCAACGCGAACGCGATAGAACTTGAGCTGTCGTAGCCGCTGAGCCGGCTCCAGCCGTCGGTTGCACGCGATGCGCAGTAGAGATTCACGCCGAACGCGGCTTGCGGGCAACTCCCCATCAGAGCGGAGACCGCATTGTTAAAGTTGGCAGGTGAACCGGGACTCGGCGCTCCCGAGCTCATGTTTCCGCCCGTCGACGCTACCCCTCCGCTGGTTCCGCGAACGACGCCGAGCGACCAGTCGAGGAAGTTCCCTGGCTGATAGGCAACATACTCGATGTCCACGTTGTCTGTGGGGCTGTTGTAGTGAAGGATCCCGCAGGGATCCGTTGTCGTGGAATCGACCGGGGTTGAGACCGCGGGTAGTTGCGCGAAGGTCGGGCGGTTGTCGACGTAGATGTTCATAATAAAACTGCTCCCGCTCACCAACCCCAGTGTTGAAGCATCCACTGTGTCGATGCTCCCGTCGGACTCGACCGTGGAAGGCACATAATACGTAATGCCTGCGGTGGCGATGTTCACAGGATTTCCGCTGGAATCGTAGAGATCCAGCTTCAGCTGATACATCCCATAAGTGCCGGTGGCAACGAACGACGGCAGATCCGCTGTCGGGAATTGCGCATTGGCCAGGTCGTAGGCCGGGTTGGGAAATGCCCAGTCGCCGACTGGCGGCAAAGCCGGCGGGATCGCATAGAGATTGGGCGTGGGACCGACCGTCTGTGGTCCCAGCGGATAAGACTTCGTCACCAGCGTCGTTCCCACAAATTCGTTATAGTGTCGGCTAATGTCCCCGGTCAGCGGAGTCCATGTGCTCGAAACGCTCGGGTCGCGGTACGAGATCTGGTAATACGCAGCCAGTCCGTCCTCGAGCAGAGTGTCGTCAAACTCGACGCGCGGCAACAGGAGTCCGCCGAACGGCGAATCCTCGCCTGCAACCACAGCGCCCGCAGCCAAACCGAGCGGGGTCGAGGGCAGCAGTGGGCTCGCGCCATAAATCGAGCTGAGTTCTATTCCGCCAATGGCGCGGAAGAGGACGTAGTGCTCCGGCGCATTGACTGGGCTGCAGGGCTCGCAGCAGGGGGCGAAGATGCTGTTTGTATAGAGCGTGACAGGCGTTCCGCATTGATAGCCCCACCATGTGTAGCAGGCGATCGGCGCGGGATCGTAGATGGAAATTGACGATCCAAGGATGAACGGCACACTGGCCGTGAAGTACAGATTGGGGTTCGGCGAGTAACAGCTGAGAAAGATCGAGTACTCGAAGTTCCCGCAACGATCGGTTGTTGCAGTGCCGACCAGAGTTTTGGTAATAAACCGCGGGATCAACTCGCAGAGCCACGGACGAAGAATGGGAATATAGGAGATCAGCGACTGACGAAATGAGTCGGCGTCGCTACTTTGCGCAAGAATCTGCAGGTTCGTAAATTCCGCCGAAGCTATCGGACTCGCGGTTACAGTCGCAACCGGTTCCGCAATCCGCAAGCGTGTAGACAGACCGCCAATGCCGGAAAGCGGCGCGGGGTCGGGAGGATTGATGGGGACGGGAAGTTTAGGTGCGAGTGTAGGATTGATCACAATTTGGCGTAACTTTTCAATGATCGTGATCGGGAGTTTGGGCAAAATGATTTCGATTGATTCAACTTCCCAGATCTGTACCGTCGCGCCGCACACCGGGAGCTCCACCGGTAGGCCGCCCGTGATGACGCTTTTGAGAATCGCACCACGCACAGAACAACGCCGGATCCAACACCGCCAGATCTCCGAAGGAATGTTCAAAGCTATCGCTTCAAGTTTTTCTCCCGGCTGAATTCGTACAAACTGCTCTGTGGCGCCACGACGAGTGAGATCGGAGAGCGCAGGAGCAAGATCGCCGCTGATCTCCGGCCCGGCCACGAGGCGAACTTCGCGTGCCGCAGCGGTTGCCGGAACATGCAGTACCGCCGAGCCATCATTGCTGACCGCGGCTCGCGTCAGAAAGCGCCCGTTGCTGGTGAAGGCATAAACTGCAGGCTGCGGGGTCGATTCGCCCGACAACGGTTGCAGCCTGACGTTGACCTGGATCGAGACAGTGCCGGTCGCATTGCCTTTGGTATGTGCCATGACATTGACCTCCCACATCCGCCGCGGCGTACCATGAAGCGGATCTCTTTGAACATCCGGAGCTATAGGGATGCAATCCGGGTTCATAGCATAGTGATCGAGGAGGCACAACCGTTTCAAAGCATGACCATCAAGAATGGACGCTGCAGGTTGTTTAGGTGTCCACTGTTGTTCAGGTTTCCACCGGCTAGCGCTCGATTTCGTCCGGCCCGCAGCCTTCACCGTCCTTCCCGCAACTGGATCTCTCTGGTTTTGCAGAATCAGGCTACTCTTGCAGTGTCCGTAGCCCTTTCCCTCCGGAAGATCGTATTCAGAAAACTATGCAGAACCGCAGCCTCGCATCCAGTCTCGGCATCTGCGCCTATGCCGCCGGCGTCATCTTCCTCGTCCTTCTCGTCGTGGGCGTGCTCCCGCAACTCAGCTCCGGGCAACAGCCGAGCCCCGGGGTCGAAGCCACCACCACCGACACCTACGGCAATCCCTGCGATTCCATGATGGGCACCATGAAGGGCATGAGCGTCATGGGCGAAAGCATGGAAGCCATGACCAACCATATGTGCATCACCCCCACCCGTCCGGAGCTGCCCGGCGACGAGGACCGCGCCAAGGCTGTTATCGACCAGGTCCGGACCGCAGTCGAAAAGTACAAGGACTACAAGAAAGCCATCGCCGACGGCTATATCCAGGCCAATCCAACCGTCGACCAGCCCCAGTTTCATTTCACCAACGAAGCCAACGCCAAATACGCCGACACAGTCTTCGATGCCACCCGCCCCACTTCCCTGCTCTACTACCGCACGGCCCAGAAGCGCTTCGTCCTTGAAGGCGTCATGTTCACCACCCGCCCCAGTGCCTCCGAGGACGAGTTGAACCGGCGTGTTCCTCTCAGCGTGGCACGCTGGCATAAGCACACCAACTTTTGCGGTGCGCCGGCGAACAAGGTCAAGGAGTACTTTGGCGAGCACCCGAAGTTCGGCATGTTCGGGTCTCTCCATGAACGCTCGGCCTGCGTGGCCGAAGGTGGAACCTTTTTCCCCGAGGTTTTTACCTGGATGATTCACGTCTTTCCGTACGAGAGCGATTTCAATCACCAGTTCTCGATGAACGACGACATCAGTCACGTGCACTAACTCGTATTCGATCCAAATATTTGTCCATCAGATTGGGATCGTGAAACGCCGATTTCGACGGCGACCTCGTCTTCAACCTGGGCCCGAGAATTCAGTCGCTATGCCGACTTCGAGGTGGAAACCTTCAGAGAACCTGTGAGATTCGACTGCTCAGGTCCCGCAGAAAGTTTGAGTCACGCTTTCCTCTGGACTCGCGGGTGAGGCGTAGCCCTCTTGGCCTGGCTTGTCGTCGTATGGCTGTGACGTGATGTTCAACAATTCTTCAAATGGTTGAAAGTCCTGACGCTCGACCGCTGCACTGATTGCGGCTTCGACCAGATGGTTGCGAGGAATAAATGCGGGGTTCACTTTGCGCATCGATTCAGCGCGGTCTGCCGCCGCAATGGATTCTTCCTTGAGCCGTTGGCGCCATCCGATGGCCCACGCGTCGTAACTCTCAGGATCGGTGAAGAGCGAGCGCACTTCCTTATCACTTTCGAGACTCGCTGCGGCATTGCAGAGTTTGCGGAAGGTCAAAGTAAAGTCGGCGCGATTGGCGGCCATCCGGTCAAGTAAATCCTGAACCAACGCCAGGTCGCCGTCGCGCTCAGAAAAGAGGCCGAGCTTGCGGCGAAACCCGGCGAGTTGAGAGCTCTCAAACGTTTGAGAAAACGCCGCGAGCGTTTCATTTGCAGATGCAAGCGCGGCCTCGTCGTTGCCTTCCTCCTGCTTCAATACCGGGAGCAACGCTTCGGCCAGACGGGTCAAGTTCCAAAGCGCGATGCGGGGCTGATTGCCGTACGCGTATCGTCCGTTCGCATCGATGGAACTGAACACCGTGGCCGGATCATAGGCTTCCATGAAAGCGCAGGGGCCATAGTCAATCGTTTCCCCCGAGATGGAACTGTTGTCGGTGTTCATCACCCCATGGATGAAGCCGATGAGCATCCATTGTGCGATGAGCTTTGCCTGGCGATTGATCACCGCATCCAGGAGAGTTCGATAGGGCCGCTTCGCGTGGGCGGCCTCGGGGTAGTGGCGAAATATCGCATAGTCGGCAAGAATGCGTGTGCCTTCAGTGTCACGCCGTGCGGCAAAGTACTCGAAGGTGCCGACGCGGAGGTGGCTTGCCGCGATCCGGGTGAATACTGCTCCCGGCAAAGCTATTTCGCGCAGCACACGCTCTCCTGTCGTCACAGCGGCCAGCGCCCTCGTGGTGGGCACTCCGAGCGCCGCCATTGCTTCGCTCAGGATGTACTCACGCAAAACGGGGCCAAGAGCGGCTCTGCCGTCACCGCGGCGGGAGAAGGGTGTCGGTCCCGAGCCTTTGAGCTGAATGTCGTAGCGGACCCCATCCCGTCCCACCACTTCGCCCAGCAGAATGGCCCGACCATCGCCGAGTTGAGGGACAAAATGACCAAACTGGTGACCAGCATAGGCCAGCGCGATCGGCTCGGATCCCTCGGCCACTCGATTACCCGCCAGGATCTCCACGCCCTGCGTACTTAACAAGGTATTGGAATCAATGCCCAAGCTGCGGGCGAGCTCCACATTCAACTTGATCAGGCGGGGGGCCGCAACCGGCGTCGGGGCCAATTGCGCAAAGAAGCGCTCTGGCAGCCGAACATACGTGTTCTCGAAACCGAAACCGGCAGAATGAAATTGCGGGTCGGGGGCGCCGGGCGACTCGATCACAGGAACATCTTTGGAAGTCATGGCAGTTTGGATGCCTACAGGCTGCTTTCGTCCCTTCTGAAGCTTGTCTCTATGCTGCCACAGATGCCCAAATCAATGTCGGCAGCGTAGTTCTCTGCGATCAATCTCTGGCCGACGTTTCCTTACCGCACTTACGATCAGCTTCTGCAGTCCAAATGGAGTCCCACCAGCGTTTTCTGTGGATCACGACGGCAACCTCCTGCATCCAAGCGAGAAAGAGGAATCCATATTGCGCTGGAGACCGTTCTCAGAGAGACTCTAGAGAAAAGGAGGGTGCGAAGTGGCGATCTCCCGTTCCAGCCAACCGGTCGCTGTCATCCAGCCACGCGGCATTCTTGGGGGCCGCGCCGCTCTCAAGAAGCGAATCGACAATACGTTTCTGATCGGCTTTCCGCTCGCCGGTTCTGTGGCCGGCATTTTCTGGTTTCGCTCCCACCCCATCCACGCCGTGGAGGTCGTCACCTTCATCCTCGGCTACTTCGTCGTCGGGATGGGCACAGGTGTCGGCTTCCACCGTTATTTCTCGCACAAGAGCTTTGAGACCGCCCCCTGGGTTGCTTATCTGCTGGGCGCCGCCGGCTCGATGTCTTTTCAGAGCTCTCTGCTCACTTGGGTGTCGGACCACCGCCGCCATCACTCCCACACCGACAACTGCGGCGATAACCACAGCCCCATCGTCGACGGCCACTGCGACCATGAGTCATCGCTCAAGGGCCTCTTTCACGCCCACATCGGATGGATGTTCGACGACACCACCACCGACGTCAACATTTACGGTCGCGACCTGGCACGCGATCCCGTCATCCAGTTCTATGCACGCACCCACTACGTCTGGCCGGTTGTGTCTGTGGCCGTTCCGTGGCTTGTTGGCTACGCCTTCGGGGGGTTAACCGATGCATGGGGCTGCTTTTTCGCCGCCTGCCTGCGCACCGTGCTCTTTCAGCACTCCGTCTGGGCGGTCAACTCTCTCGGCCACACCTTCGGCTATGAGAACTACAACATGCGGAACAACAGCAAGAACAACAGAATTCTCGCTGCGCTCACCTTCGGCGACGGCTACCACAACAATCATCATCGCTATCCGCGCTCCGCCTTCCACGGCATGTTCAAGTACGAGCTGGACCTAAACGGCATCCTGATCCTGGGCCTCAGGAAGGTCGGCCTGGCCCGCAACATTATCTTTGCCGACGGCTACCTCGGCGATAAGCGCCCCGTTCTTTCCGCAGACACGCTCAGCGAACAATCCTTCGAGCCGACGACAGACGCGACCGCCTGAACGCGGACAGCCACCCGCTCCTAAGGCAATCTCTTGAAGCGCGAGCGATCCCCTCACTCATCCCAACGCCTGGACTTTTCTCTTTTCCGCACCAGCCTACGACCCAATCCGTTCCATCAAAAGATTGAGATCCGGTTCAACAGATTGCAGGATGCGTGCGATCCGCAGCGCTTGTAAGGTTGGACAGATCGCGCTTGAGACTGGAATCAAGAAGACCAGGTTGGACTCTCCCAGAATTAAAGCTCGTGCGTGAATCAAAACCAACATTCCATCCAAGAGAGGTCATCCAGATGCCTACCCCTGGGCTCAATAGCTTTCGTGTGTCCCGTGCCTTCCGCCGATTTGCAATTAGAACGGCCAAAATTGTAAGCGTTCTCACCAGCGCCTTTCTGCTGATGCTGAGCATCCGAACTGCATCGGCCCAAGGCTGCATTCTGGCGCGATCACCCGAAGGCGGCCTGCCGACGGGCCAGGGCGGCATTTTGCGGCCCGGACATTTTCAGCTCACCATTGGCGAACGCCACCAATTCTCTTACCAGCATTACGTGGGCGACGTGTACCAGGTCTATCGCGCGCAAGCTCACAATCAGGTCGAGAACCGCATCAACCTGATCACCGCAAACCTGACCTACCAGTGGACGCCGCGCATTAGTTTTGAAGTCGATGCGCCGTTCCTCTTTGCGTCACGCAAGACCGAGAATTCGCCGATCAAGTATCAGGCCTCGGGCGTTGGCGATACGATTCTCGGCTTCAACACATGGATTCTCAATCCCGAAAAATCGCCCAAGGCAAACGTCTCTGTCGGACTGGGCGTCTTGACGCCGACGGGCAACGACGATGTAACCAACAACGTGAATACAAACACCACCGGAACGGGCGCTGCAACCACCGTCACAACGCCAGTGGACTACTCCATTCAGCCAGGGAGCGGTGGCTGGGGTCTGGTCATGCAGTGGGCGGGTTACAGCCCGGTCGGAAAATCCATGACTCTCTACTGGGACGGCGATTACATCGCAACCCAGGGAGGCACAAACGGAGTCCAGAGGAGCGCGACGTTGAACCCCGCACAGCCGTTGAATAATTACGTCGCTATCTCAGATCAATACCTCGTTGAAGCTGGTCTCCTCGTTCCGGTTGTGCGCGAGCACGGAATTGGTGCGACCTTCGGTCCGCGCTGGGAAGGCGTGCCTGCGAAGAATCTTTTCCCCGTCAGCAATGATGGATTTCGCCGGCCGGGCTTCGCCGTGACGCTTGGTCCCGGAATCGAGTACACCCACGGCGCCAACCTGCTCGAAGCTGGTATCTACAAGGCCGTGCATCGCGACCGCACGTCCAGTTATCCCGATTCGGTGTATGGAGGGCACGGCGACGCCGCCTTTGCGCAGTATGTTTGGCTCGCAAGCTGGACCCATCGGTTCTAATTCCACGAGCTCAGTCGAGCCGACCAACCGGGTGTCCCAGGTCCCTGGATCCCCACGGACAGGTCTTCGTCCGTGGGGGCCGAGGCCACAATTCTGAGACCTGGTATTTGTTTCGCGATTCAGAAACTGAGAAACGGGCGTTATGAAATTCTCAGTTTTCATGCTCGCGGGGTGCCTCAGATCTTGATTCTGCGATCTGGGATTGTTGGGGTGACTTTCAAAAAAGAAAAGCGAGGACCAAATGAAGGCTTCACTTCTCATTCTCACGGCATTCGCTCTCGTCTGCGTCCCGCGTGCGTATGCCAAGCGCGCTCCCAATCTGGAGCTGACGGATCCGGCCGGGAAGACCCAGAAGATCTCCGACCTGCGCGGATCGATAGCGGTGGTGAATTTCTGGGCCACATGGTGCGTGCCTTGTCGTGAAGAACTGCCCATGCTGACGCGCCTGAGCAAGGAATACGGCGAAAAGAAAGTTCGCTTTGTGGCCGTCTCGGCAGACGAGAGAAAGAACCGCGCCGCAGTCGAAAAGTTTGTTGCGGCCAACCAGCTTGAGATGGAGATTTGGCTGGGCGCCAATCTCGATATGCTCGAGCGCGCCGATCTCGGGAATGAGCTGCCCGCGACCTTCATCCTCGACGAACAGGGCGACGTGGTGGCGCGCGTGCTTGGACAAGCGCGCGAAGAGGACATCCGCCAGCCTCTGGACTGGCTCCTCGGCGGAAAGAAAGACACAGCGCCGACAGCAGTCGTAAAGCACTACTGAGAGCGGCCTCACACTAGACGACGTCTCGGGAGAAGGCGTGAGCACCATTTACAGGTGCCAGGCCGACTGCGTTCCGAAGTCCGCTCCTGAGGCTCCGACGTTACACCGATTCACTGAAGCGGTATCCGATATGCGACTCCGTCAAGAGATACCTTGGATTGGCAGGGTCATCTTCGATTTTTATGCGGACCTGTCTGACAAACGTGCGCAGGTATTCAAGTTCGTTCCCATACTCAGGCCCCCACACCGAACGGAGCAGTTTGCCGTGAGGTACAGGCTTACCGGCATTCGCCATCAGGAAATGCAACAGCTCAAACTGTTTTGGCGTGAGGTGAACCATCCGCCCTTTCTTCTGTACGAGGTGGCGTGCAGAATCAAGAGCCACATCGCCAACCATAATCACAGTTCCGTCCTCTTCGGATTGCTTATTGCGCCTGACGGCCGCACGAATCCGCGCAATCAACTCGCGCAGTTGAAATGGCTTGGTAATGTAATCATCTGCACCTGCGTCCAGAGCCTCGACCTTGCGGTCTTCGCTTCCTTGCACCGTTAGCATGATGATGGGTAGCCTGGCGGAATTCTTCCGCATCATGCGGCAGACTTCGATGCCTCCGATGCCTGGCATGTTGATGTCAAGCAACACAATGTCAAACTGTGCGGTCCTAACCAGGGACAGTGCCTCTTCCCCACGCGCGGCCTCGACAATCTCGAAATCCAAGCCCGACAGAATCGTTCGGAGCGAGAGCCGTATGGATCGCTCGTCATCCACGATGAGCACACTGCACTGATCTTGGCTCACTGTGATCTCCTTCCCTGTTGTGGTAGTGAAAGAAAGAATGTAGTTCCCTCATTCTGGTCACTTATCACCCAGACATGGCCTTTGTGCGCCTCAGCGGCCATCTTGACCGTCGATAACCCAATTCCGGTTCCCTCTGCCATATCTTTGGATCCTTCGCTGCGAAAGAACCGCTGAAAGATTTTTTCGCGGTCGGACATTGGAATCGTCGGGCCGAAGTTATGCACCGAGATCATTACTTCTGAGTGGCTTTCCCAAGCAGCTACTTTGATCTCTCGCCCATCGAAGGAGTATTTCGTCGCGTTATCGAGAAACTGAGTCAAAGCCATCGAAAGCAATTCCGAGTCCCCGCGAATTTTCAGAGCAGAGCCGGAGACATCCACTTCAACCGGATGCCCCACCATCTGAACGGCCTGGTCACGCAAAACGCGGGTGATCAAGTCCGACACCGCGATCTCCTCTTTACCGAGGCTTAACTCCTCGACCTCAAGCTTCGCCGTCACCAACAGTTTTGTGCACAGCAGACTTAGATCCCGTGACTCGTCCTCAATAAGGGCCACAAGCTTCGATTGGGATTCGTTGAGACTACCGACCTCCCGAACACCCGCACTCGCGGTTTGAATTGCCGTGAGAGGTGTCTTGACCGCGTGCGCCAGTGAATCAAGCACCGCCGCGCGAAGGCGTTCGCTTTGATGCGCCGCTTCGATTCTGCTCTCTTTTTCAAAAGACACACAGCGATCGAGCGTGACCGCCGCCAGCGATGCGAGCGCGTTCATAACCAGAGGGCTAAGGCTGCCTCGAACCGCGATTGCCCCAACGGAATTGTTCCCGATTCGAAGCACGCGCATCGACGTCCGAGTCACTGGGTCCTCATTGTCCACATGAAGGAAGAAGCATTCTTTCGCGAGATCCCGCTCACTCTCGCTCCAGTTGCCCACGGAGTCGAAGGTACTTGAGTTCGCGTCGAAGATCGAGATCGCGTCAACTGCAAAAATCCTTTGGATCAACTGTGCCAGCTGCGGACCCGGCTTCTGGTGGAGATTGATCAGCAGCGTACTGCGGCTTAGCTCATACAACTGCTCCATCGACGTCCGCTGCGATGTTGCCTCGCGGGTGCTTCTCTGCTCCCTTGAGGAGACCCGGCTCACAACGAGAGCGCTCAATTCAAAGGCCCCCAGCGCCACCCAGTCCTGCGGATCGGCGATCGAAAACACCAAAATCGGTGGATAGAAGAGATAGTCAAGACATGCGCAAGCGAGGACCGATACGACGGTCGCCTGCCAGAAACCGCAGAGTATTGCTTCGGATACAACAACCAGCAGAAAGAGGAAACCTACGGGGGCGGAATTGAAATGAAGAATATAGCCTGCGAAGCCCAGCAGGGCGACGATCCAGCATCCGGCCAGACTCTCGCCAAGAAACCGGACCGCCTTTCCTTTTGTGCTGAACCGGAAGAAATCGGGAATCTTCATCGCTCCAAGAGATTCCGAGCCTTTCCAAGTGCCTGTAAACTAAGCCTATCGGTTAGGACATCAATAAAACATAAACGAAGTACAAAGAAATAGAGGGCGGCACTCGCCTGCTCGAAGGAGCCCAGCACTGCCGCCCATCTTAGCCGTTCAGATACCTCGGAACCGCACATCGCACATTACTGCGACTTCTCCGCAAGAGCCTGGTACTTCACTGCTTGCTGATTCATCTGATCCGCTTGGTAACTGAAGTACTCAAATCTGTTTCTCGAAGAGTCGACCGGCCTGGGATACTTTGCTGCCGGCCCCGTCACGTTTTGACTCCGGCGCTCCCACTCCTGCTTCTCGACCAACGCCTTTTGCTCAAACTTCTTCTGCTGCGTGCTGAAATACTCTGCCAGCGCACGATAATCCTGTGCGCTGTGCGCCCCTCGCAGCATTTGTTTGATGTCGACCTTCTTGTAGCCCGTGGACGTGGCTGGCTCACTGCGAGCCAGGCCGATTGTCGCTGCTAGTACCGCACCGAAGAATACTGTCTTCACGATGACCTTCATGCCTTGCTCCTTTCACTTTTAGTGTCGGTGCTTCGGCATGAATGAGGCATAAAGCTTCTATGTAAGATTGATAAGTTCATGCTTTGATTGCGACAAAATCCGCATAACAAACTAATTTCTTAGCTACCTTCGATGAGTGCGACCTCAAACACTTGCCCGGCCTTCTTTCACCAGAGCTAGGAATCTCCTTGCTAACTCATGAATGCGATGATCTTGCCGTTTGATTACCGCATCTTTCGGAAGCAACTCGGTAGCTACGCCAATTGCCGCGGCACCCGCCCGGATGAAGTCGACCGCATTTTTTTGATTGACTCCGCCAGCCGCAATCAAGGATATCTGGGGCAATGGCAATTTCAGCGATCGAATATATAAGTCCCCGCCCAGAGCGGCGGCCGGAAAAATCTTCACGAAATCCGCTCCAGCTTTCCAACAGGCAATCACCTCACTAGGGGTCAGCGCGCCGGGAATTGCGACGACCCCAGCTTTCAGTGTGGCCTCAAGAACTTCGGGGACCATCCCGGTGCTTGTGATGAAACGGGCTCCCGCGTCCAGACATCGGCTAGTCGTCTCCCTGTCGAGGACGGTACCCGCGCCGATGGCCATGTCAGGAATCCGGTTTGCGATTGCGCGTATCACTTCAACGGCGTCAGGGACCGTCATCGTAACTTCGGCCACCGGAATCCCTGCTGCGTAAAGGGTCTCCGCCGCATACAAGGCCAGCTTCGGGGAATGAGCCCTGATGCCGGGAAAGATTCCAGTTTCGTTGATCCGCACTCTGACTTCTTCTTTGTTCATGAAGAAGGTCCGTCCTTTCCGGCTCGGCCTACTAGATCACGTCGCGTCCGACCGCAAGATTGAGTTGCCCGGAAGCAGTTAGATAGGCTCCAAGGAGTTGGGCGTAGGCTAGCTGCACCTGGCGATAGTCGCTTTGCGCGTTGAGAAAGTCCATAAGCGATGCGCCGCCGTGTTCGTAGGCAAACGTCACCGTATCGCGCACCCGCAAAGCCTGGTCGTTGTACTTCGCCTTGTACGGTTTGAGCAGTTCGATGTTACTGCGTACCAGTTCATATGCCGTATCTACGTCGCTGAATACTTGCGCCCGCGCGGCCTCTTCAGCTTGCCGGCTGCGGTCGACGTCGATTTGCGTGCGTTTCTTCTCACCCTGATTCTTGTCGAAGATGCGCAGCGGAATGCTTACGCTTGCGCCGATCGTGTCAGGGCCATTGGGATTGTTCGTAGATGAGTTATTTGTGAACCAGCCTGCGAAGGTTGGATCAGTAGAGCCGTTTGCTACAGCCAGCTTGTAGTTCGTCTCGGACTGTTGGATGGTTTGCAGCGCCGCCTGCAGGTCCGGCCGCGCCGCCAGCGCGGCATCGCGGTAGGTTTCCAAAGGCTGTAACGCGTCGCTGTAATCAAATGGACCGGTGACGTCGAACTGGTCGACCGGCGTGTGGTCGTTCAATAGCTGGAGAAGCTGAATTTTGGCCGTACGCAGGTTGACAATCGCCGTTTCGATCTCCGACTCGTATTGCACGCGCAATAGTTCGATCCGATCGAGGTCGATCTGCGCCAGGTTGCCTGCATTGAAACGCGCGCGGCTGATCTCGATGATGTGGTCGTAATAATCGAGATCTGCCCTCGCCAGATCAAGCACAAACTTGGCTTCCAGCGTACCCACAAACGCCGTGCGAAGAGCAAATACCATGTTCCGTTCCAAATCCTCATGTTGCGATTGCGTGATGCGCGTGCCTTCCTGCGCGCTCTCGAGCCGCAGTTCGCGCTTATGTTCACGCTCATGCAGATAACTGAAGTTCGGCTGTTCAGTAGTTCCCTTGAAAGGAGTCCAGACTCCGTTGTGCGGTGCGACTTGGTTGCCATCCACCGATAGAGTGAATTGCGGATTGGGGCGGAGATAGGCAGTGATCTCCTCGGCTCGCATCTCGTCCACGTTGTCGGCATCGGCCCTTAACGCTGGATTGGCCGCTTCGAACTTCGCTTTCACTTGCTCCCAGGTCAGGCTTGTCTGTGCACCTGCCACCTGAATGCAGGCCACTATCAGACACAAACTATAGAAAGAGAATCGGACGACAGATCCAATTGCATTCCCGACAAATTTGAGAGCCGCGCCAAACTCAGTGTTCATACGACACTCCTGTCTCCGGCTCAGGCAGTTTGTCCCCATTTCGTGCGAACCAGACATACAAGGTAGGCAGCAGGAAGATGCTCAACGCAAGAGCCGCAACCAATCCCCCCACAATGACAATGGCAAACGGACGCTGCGAGTCGGAACCAATGGCGTGAGACATCGCCGCCGGAAGAAGTCCCAAGGTAGCTACGAGCATCGTCATCATGATCGGCCGCAGCCGCAAGACGGCGCCTTCGACCGCGGCATCTGCAACGGTATAGCCGCGAGCTCTCAATTGGTTGATGTATTCAAGCATGATGACACCGGTCTGAACCGAAACTCCAAAGAGTGCCAGGAAGCCGACACCGGAAGATACGCTGAAGAATGTGCCGGTCAAAAGGAGAGCGAGCAAGCCTCCAACGGGAGCCATGGCCACGTTGGCGAGAAGCAGCAGCGCCCATTTGAACGAACGAAACATGGCGTAGAGAATGAGGAAGATAAAAAAGATCGTCAGGGGCAGGATGAAGAGTAGCCTTGCTTCAGCGCGCTTTTCGCTGTCGTATTCTCCCGACCATTCGAGGTGATAGCCACGCGGTAACTGCACATTCTTGGCGATCTTGTCGATGGATTCTTTGACCGTGGTGCCCAGATCGCGCCCGCGCACCTCAAAACGGATGGCCACATAGCGGGAGCCGTCTTCTCGGTAAATGTCGTAGGCGTCATCGCGAACCTGGGTTTTGGTCACCTGAGCCAGCGAGACGCGCTCCCCCGAAGGAGCGAGCAGTCGAATATTCTGAATCGCCTCCTTGGAATCGCGATACGGTTTCTGATAACGCACGACCACATCGTAGACTGCCTCTCCCTGCAGGACCTGGCTGACAGGATTACCGCCGACAGCTGTCTGAATTGCATCCTGTACATCGGCCACATTGATGCCGAAGCGCGCGGCCGCCTGACGGTCAACGGTGAGATCGATATTCGGCTGGCCCGTATCGCGTTGAATTCCCAGATCCTTGACCCCGTCGATATTGGACATGACTTCTTTGATCTGTTCACCCTTTTCCTCGAGAACGTCCAGATCTGGCCCGTATAACTTGGCACAGAGTCCGCCTTTCGTGCCGGTCATCGTTTCATCCACGTTGTCCTCAATGGGCTGGGAGAAGTTCCAGAAAGCCCCTGGGTGCTTCTCCACCTCGCGATCCATCGCGGCGATCAGTTCCTGTTTATCTTGATGAAAGATGGGACGCCATTGGTCCTTGGGCTTCAAATCGATGAAGTATTCGGTGTTGCCGAATCCTCCCGTGTCGGTTCCATCGTCGGGCGCCCCGGATTGCGATACGACCTTGGTGACTTCGGGGAACGAGGCGAAGATATACCGGTTTTGCTGGGCGAAGCGCGTGCCCTCCGTCTCGCCTACGCTGTTCGCCATCGCGCCACGCGCCCAGATAGCGCCCTCGTCCAGATGGGGCAGGAACTCCGAACCAATGATTCCGCTGAATGACAGGAAAAGAGCCAGGGCCAACGCCGCCAGGCCGACGCCCACGGTGATCCAGCGATTCTCGATCGCCCACTTCGCCGCACCCCGGTACCGATCCTTCAGAAACTCCATCACCGGGTTGCGCCACTCTTTGACACCGCGCGGGAAAAACAGGGCAGCAAGCACGGGCACAAGGAAAATGGAGAATACGATGGCGCCGAGTAGTGCGAAGGCAACGGTCCAGGCCATGGGCCGGAACAAACGCCCTTCGACTCGCTGGAGCGTGAAGATTGGCATGTAGGCGGTGATGATGATGCCAATTGCAAAGAAAACCGGCCGCTGGACTTCGTGAGCGGCATCCCGGATCATCTCTATCGGCGTCTTGAGGCTCATCCCGCCCGCTTCCGGCGAGCCGTTCTTGCGATGGCTCAAGTGCCTCATGATGTTCTCCATCATGACCACGGCGCCATCCACAACCATTCCGAAGTCGAGAGCGCCAAGTGAAATCAGGTTTGCGGGGATATGGCTCAGGTTGAGAAATATGGACGCGAAAAGCAAGGAAAACGGAATGGTGAGCGCAACAACGAAGGCTCCTCGAACATTGCCGAGGAAAAGAAAAAGGATGATCGTCACCAGTATCATTCCCTCGCCGAGGTTATGCAGCACCGTGTGCAACGTGTAATGAAGCAGATCGCTGCGGTCGAGCATGGGGATAACCTTCACACCCTCGGGCAGGATGTGATTGTTGAGCTCGTCCACCTTCTGGTGAATCCCTTCGATCGTGGGGCCCTCTTCCGCCCCTTTGCGCATCAACACGCCGCCCTGGATCACGTCGGGCTCATCGACAATGACTCCGTCCGGGCGATGGTCCGCTCTGGCCATATGCCCCAGCCGAATCTTTGGGCCCCACTCCACGACCGCGATGTCCTTTACGCGAACGGGAGCCCCATTCGACGTGGTGAGCACCGTGTTCTCGATATCCTGCACATTGCGATAGAGTCCAAGTGCGCGGACGTTCAGTTGCTGCAAGCCCTCTTCGACAAAGCTGCCGCCGGCGTTCACGTTGTTATTGGTCAGCTGGTTCTCTACCTGGCTGATGCTCAAGCCGTAGGAGATGAGCTTATTCGGGTCGATGCGTACCTGGTATTCGCGCGCGGTGCCGCCGAAGTCGCTCACGTCCACGATGTTCGGAACTTTCCTGAATTCTTTGTACAGAGTCCAATCTTCGATGCTCCTCAAATTCATCAGGTCATAGGCCGGATTCGTGCTCCGGATCGTGTACCAGTAAATCTGGCCGGTCATGCTCCAGTCCGTGCCGATTTGAGGCTGCACGCCCGCCGGCACGCTCACCTGCGTGAGCCTTTCGAGCACCTTCTGGCGGTTCCAGTCGTTGACAGATTGGTCGTCGAAGATCAACGTAACCAGGGAAAGACCAAAAATGGATTCCGACCTGATCGTCGTGAGATGAGGAATCCCAAACACCTGAATCTCGACGGGAACCGAAACTTGCTGTTCCATTTCTTCCGCGGAATGCCCGGGCCACTGGCTGATGATGTTCACGTAGTTATCGGCAATGTCTGGATAGACCTCGACGGGCATGTTGTGAAACGACACCGCCCCCCAGGCAAGCAATAGCACCCCAATCGCCAGCACCACGTACCGATTATTGAGAGAAAAATCTACAAGATTGCGAATCATGGTGTCTTTCTCGAGTCAAGGAGTCGAGCGTCATTCATTGTCGATTACGTTTTGGAGATTGATCGCATTGGTCACCACCTGCTGGCCCGGCTGCAATCCGGATAAAATCTCCTGCATATTGTTCGGCAACTGTTCACCACTGACGACCTGAATCCGCTTGAACTTTTCCTGCGCAGGAATGAAGATCCAATCCCGGTCGTGCAAATGCACGATCGCAGACGTCGGGACAGCCGTGTAGTTCTGCTTCTCCTTGCCGAATAGGGTGGCCGTGGCAAACATGCCCGGCCGCATCATCTCGCCCGGATTGGCCAATTCGATTCGGACCTTGGCGGTGCGAATATTCGGATCGAGAATCGAGCCGATGTTGCTGATCGCGCCCTTGAGAACTTTGTCCGGATAGGCGTTCAGCTTGATCTCGGCGGGTTGCCCGATGCGCACGTTGGCCATGTCGCTTTCGTACACGTCACAGACGATCCACACGGTGGTTAGGTCCGAAATAGTGAATGGGTTCGGCGTGGAGTAGGCCTGCACGACTGCCCCGTTCGTCACTTCCTGATCGGTGATCACGCCGGAAACCGGGGCGACGATATCGACAATTCCCTTCGGATCATTGGGGTCGGTGCCGAGCAGCCGAAGATGCTCAGTGGCGGTATCGAGGGTTGTCTTGGCGTCGTCCTCGGCGTCCTGCGCCACCTCCAGATCTTGCTGCGCTATGGCTCCGTGCTCGTACAGCACTTTCGCTCGATCCAATTGCTTGCGCGCAAGCAGCTCATCGGAGACCGCCTTGCGATAGGCGTCAAAGCCTCCCGAAATGTCGTCGCTGCGCACACGCAGCAAAAGCTGGCCCTTCCTGACTGCGTCGCCGAGGCGGGCGCGGATGTCCACAATGCGGCCGGAGGCAAGCGAAATCACGGGAACAGTTCGCGCAATGTCCGGAAATACTGTGCCGGTCACGGACAATTGTGACGGAGCTTGGTATGCGGTCGCTGTCACGATCGGATATCGCTCCGGATGCTCAACCGCGAAAAAGGAGACGTCCACTCCAGAAATCACCTTGGCCGGTGGCGGCGCTTCCGCTGCCACAACGTCCTTGTCGCTTTTGCAGCCGTTGATGACCAGAGTTGCGATCAACACCATCGGCAGCAGGGCAAATCCCATAGCTTTGCTTTTCATGATGATTCCCGTCCCCTTGTACCGTTCGACCATCTGGACACCCGGATACCTTCAAATCGCGGTAGCCGTTGTTCCCATGGCCGGATTGTGGAACAAGGTCTCTTTCTGAAGCGGCCTCTGCGCATTGCTACGCCCAGCAGCTGCAGGAAGTAAACCAGCATAGAGTTGGATCGAATGAGAGCGCGTGGATCAGGCCGCGGGAGGAGGGCGATTCTGAATGGAAGAGAGAGCGGGAACCTTCACAGGCGGGACAAGGAGGCTGTCGGGCGCAGCAACGCAAATCGTGCTGAAAAGAAGCTCCGCGGCAAGCGTGGGAGTCGATGCCACGACCGGATGAAATGGGTCGTGCGCATGCACGCCTGAATCATCTTCGCGCTGGAAACAGCGTGTCTCGGCGGGATTCTGTGCCATCGCCATGTCGTCATACATCGTGATGACAACGAACATGATGCCGAGAACTAACACCAGGGAGACGAATTGCGCAGAGTGTCCCTGGCCCTCGCGCCGCGCATGGTGCACCCACAGCCAGCACATCGCCGTGGCCAACGCCATCCACTCGAGATTGAGGGCCAACTCCATCAGTGATTCCCTTTGAATTCCACTTCATTCTGGTGAAGTCGTGTCAGCACTTATGCGCTGGTAAGTAGCCGCCGCGCGGAAGTTATGGATGCGCCTCAACAGCACCGGAATTCGATGAAATTCCGGTGCTGTGTGCCAGGCTTGCGATTAGAACCTGACCATGATCGCGGCTGTCGTGACGGTCTGGTTGGTACGCAGGTCGGGCCACCAGATGACGCTAGTGCCTGCAGGAGTGCCTGCATCGGCTCCGGCTCCGCACGCAGTTTCAGCCGCAACCAGGTTGCCATAGCCAAAACCAGATGCGGCGCCGCCCGCACAGGCATACTGTGCGGGGCTACCGTTGTTGCCACCAGGTGGCGTGATGCCTCCACGGCCCGTCCAGTAGGGTACATCGGAGAAGCGATAACCCTCCTCCAAACGGAAGGTGATGAACTGGCTCGGCATATAGTCGAACGTGATCGTGCCATCGTGCATCTGTGCTCGATCGCCAGGGTTTTCTGTGAAGTAAGGCGAACCACTTGCCGCATTCGCACCGTTAATCGGAGGCAGCAAGGTGAGATAGCGGCCTGGGTTGTTCATCTGGCCGCCGCCCAGAGTAACGGCGTAGAGGTCCTTTTTGAACCAATAGCGGTTGTACATCATCCACCCGACGAAGTCCTGCTTGGGCCTGCCGCCCGCGGAACTGTGGCAGTTCACTCCGCCTGTGTATGTGGAGCTCGATCCGATTTCGGGCGAGTTGCCCTTCGGATCGTATGATCCACCTGGAGCGCCGCCGCCATATTCGCAGCCAAGGTCGCCAGTCACAGTAAATGCAATCTTATCGAGCGTCTTCGCTGGGTTGTCGTAGACCTTCACCTGCGCACTATAGTCTGCGTGCACACGCGAACGCCCTGGTTGGCCGATAACGTCCTCACCCAGGCCATAGTTGTTCCAGACAAAATCGAGGTACGGCTTGGGACGCCAGAGTATCTGGCCGCCAAGGCCGGGCTTACCGTTCGCACGAGCGTAGGATTGCCAACCATTGATAATCCACGGTTCGATCTTCAACTTTTTCGTGGGGAAGTACTGAATGCGAAGGCCGTTGAAGAACCACGGTGTATTCGACGAAACAAAGGATGGCTGGTAGGTCCAGTTATCGAAGTTGTAGTAACTGAAGAGGCCGATATAGGACACAAAGATGCCCGCATCTACGTTCAGCCCGTTATTCACATCCCAGTGATAGCCGCCCCATGCTTCTGAGACATACTTGTATGCGTTAGAGAGGTCCCACTGTCCGCGGCTCGGCGTGGCATCATTGCGCGGTGTCGTGGTCGCAAACAGCCCGTCCATAGTGAGGATGCGTCCTCGTACATTATTAATGTGGATGTCGCCGCCAATACTTATTTGCTCAAGCTGCCACTCGTCGGAACGGAAGGTCTCCGTCGAACCGCCGAGTGAGTCGTCTTTGGGGTGGTTGTAATCCAATGTGTAATTGGCATCCGCACGGAACTCCGGCGTGAAGTACTTCGTGGCCATTGGGCTGTCTGATGCATGGCCATTACTGTTGAGCCAGGTCCAATCTCCGGGAAATGGTTCACCCTTGGTCGTTGTCTGTGCGCCGATCTCTGGGGTTGGCGACGCTGCAGGCGCCGCTGCGGCGGCCTCCTGCCCCGCTGCAGAAGAACTCACCCCAGGAGCAGCCGCCGAGGCCTCCGCACCGGGTGCTGCTGCCGGCCCGGCAGCAAGCGCCTTCTCGGCAGACTTCAGCTTCGCCGCATCTTCGGCAGTGGAAGAAGCCTGCGCGGCGCTTAACTGATTCTTCAAATCGTCGATTTCTTTCTGGAGCAAATCGATCTTTTGCTCCACCGTTGGCTTCAGGTCCGCTGTCCCACCTTCGGTTGACGCAGGCTGGACCTTGCCTTTGTCCGCCGCCGGAGGAGGATCAAGATGAGCTGTCAAATCAGACGACGTTCCGGCGCTCGATTGCGCCATATTGAACAAAGGCATACCAACGGTCAGTACCGTCAGCGTCATGGCATTCCGCATAATCCTGATCATCTTCACCTCTCGCTCCCTACTGGAAATCAGAAAGCAGGTTTTGCAACTGGGACCTTCACTTAAGTGCCATCGGAATCCGCGACCGCGAGTACAGACACAACTTTCCTGCACGCGCGATTGCTGCGCTTTTTAAAGTCCGGTTGCACCTTTGATCCGGCCCGTATCCAACGAGGTCGATTGGTCGTCACGCCTCGCTTCTGGAACCTATTTCAGACGTCTCACCGTAAGAAATACATAAGGCGGTCATTCAAAGTTTATAAGCATCTCACTTACTGACTAAGCAAAGAGTCACTTATACGAGAATGCAGAAATCCGCCACGCTTGCCATGGTAAGCAAACACTCATAACTGCTTCAGTTGTCACCTTAGTGAAAGCAATTACACGGCGTTGTCGCCGACGAGGGATTTCGTCGCGCACGCCAAGACGCGCAACCACCACTATGTTGGTAAACGACAGCGATGATGAATGCAGAATTAAATGCCCGACATGAAGAGCGCATGAAGTTGATCGACTTTTTATTTCTGCGGCGCTAATTAAGTCCGGATTCTCGTCATGACAATGCGTTTGTCGCGCAGCACAACAGGATGGAGACGATTGCGTACCACGTTAGAACATTGATTCGAGATTCTCGTGGAACCTTACGAAAACCTTAGACGCTCTTTAGGCATCGTTTAGGGTTGACCGTCTAGGGTTGTAATTGACACCGGAAAGGGGTTCGACGATGACTACTCCGATTGTGTTGTCCGCACTTGTAGGAGCCAGTGTTTCGTTCCTGGTTACTGTGCTCTTCAATTCATTGCGCGGCTCGAAGAGTAACAAGAGAAGCGCCACCGTATATCGCGCTCGTAAAGAAGAGGTCTGGGAATAACTGATGCCGGGACCTCGGATAATTCTTGAACACGACCCTGTTGGGTATGTGTTCACCCGCAGCAATTCGGACCGGAGCGATGGCGCGAGCAAGTTCTACGTGAGCATGAATATCGTCAGGGTGCGTTGGCTCTTCAATCCATAGCGGTCATCCACCCTATAGAGGTGTCGTACCTTGGGTTAGCCGGTTCGCAGAATTGATTCCCAGAGCCAGCGCAAGACCAACGCCGGTCGGGCTCTCTTCTGTCTTCAGACAGGTCAGCGACATCGCATAGACCGGAGAAGTGTGCATGGCATCGCTGCCTGCGCCTACCGGCAATGAGAAGCACGCATCAATGGCGTGGATCGATTGGATCGCAGGACCGCTTATGGTCGTCTCCGTCAGAGTCGATAGCCGAGTTTGGCACCACCGCTCACCGGTAGAATGCAACTGGTCATAAACCGTGCTCATTGAGAAAGAAGAAAAAACGCGGCGTCCGCAATCATATCGCCGTGAAAACATGGACTGAGAGGATGCATCTCGTCGAGAGATTTGCCGCTCAGCTCACCCGGCATGTTCTTCTCGTTTCTCGCAATCGTCTTACGCAGTTTCTTGCAAAGCGATCCAATCTTCCGTGAGCGCGGACAACTAAGCGGGTGTCTCGCTCAGGCTTCTCCACGCAGATCGACCCCCGTACATGATGCAGCTCTCCCCGAAATCCGCGTCGCACCCCGACGTCCATCAACGCAAGTTTGCCTCCGAGGTTGGGGGCATAGCCGAAGAGTGTGGTGATGATGGCTTCCGCATAATTCCCGCTACCGCCCGATGATCATTCCATGGCCAGGAAGCCCAATCGCAAGACCGCACAGAGCACTCGTAACGATTCTTGCGATGAATTGAGGAGCTACCAATCGGCTTGGAGTCTTCGCAAGCTTGTCGTTGACGATCTCTGCGATCGCCATCAGTGTCAAGATGTACGGGGTGAACGCATAGCCCCGGAAAGCAAGCCAAGTGTAGTTTAGAGTCAAGAGTCAAGATACCGGAGTGGGCGGCTCAACTGACGGCGGTCAATCCAATCAGAGTTCTTAGTCCGGAGGCGGTCCCAATTAGAGATGCGTTGATGAAGATAAACATGAAAGCTCCTGTAAGCTCGTTCGAGTGTTGTCCGGTAGGTTTGATAACTTGTGTTCGCGCTATCCGCTCGTGCTTTGCAGCGTGATCCGCACGGATCTGTAAAGCAGATACACCACGAAGAATTGGAGGACGGCAATAGAGAGCGACCAACTGTGGATTATTGATATAATCCTCGCTAGATTCGTAATCCTGATTTGGTCGCAGATTATTTTCGGGGAGGTTCAGATGGGTTATTCCCAGGCGCAAAAGGTGAAAACTCATAAGCGCATCGTTGCCATTGGGTCAAAGAGATTCCGTGAAAAGGGGCTTGCGGGATTCGGAATTGCGGAGTTAATGAAGGAAGCTGGCCTGACGGTTGGTGGCTTCTACAAGCACTTCGACTCTCGTGACGAGCTGGTAGCCGAGGCACTCAACGATGCATTCGGTGTATGGCAGCGCCAAAAGGAAGCTGCTGAATCCAGCGGACACTCGCTATCCTTCGAGAAACTTGTCGACGATTATGTGAGCGATGTGCACCGCAAGAATCCAGGTGCGGGCTGTGCCTTCAGCGCATTGGCGCCGGAAATCTCTCGCAGCGATAAACGGACTCGCGCGCTTACCTCTGCACAAGTCAAGGCGGATCTTGAGTTGATTCTCGGCTTACTGCCAGGCAAGGAAAAGCGCGCGGCAAGATCGAGAGCGATCCTGACTTTCAGCGCGCTCGTCGGAGCGATGTCTCTGGCCCGCGCGGTATCGGACGAAGACCTTTCGCGCGAAATCTTGGACACGGTAGCAGACCTTCTCAAGAAGCCCGCCTGACAGTGACATGCCAGGGTCTTCGGTGCAGCGTCTCTCGATCAGACTTGCCCTCTACCGCCATCAACAAAGAGTTCGATACCCGTCATAAAACTGGAATCATCCGACGCCAGAAAAAGCGCAGCTTTAGCAATTTCGTCAGGATCTCCCATCCGCCCCATTGGAATGGTAGACACAATCCGGGCAATGGCGTCTTCAGGTTGCCCATCCACAATTGGCGTATCGGTTGGACCCGGGCTGACAACGTTTGAGCGAATATAGAGGTCCTTGAGATCCGAGGTCCAGGTTCGGACGAATGAGCGGAGGGCAGCTTTCGTCGCGCCGTAGACGCCGAAGGCTGGTGTGCCTTTTACACTCGCTACCGATCCGTTGAGGATAATGGAGCCACCATCATTCATTAGAGACAAGGCTTTCTGCCCCGTGAAAAGCGTTCCCTTGACGTTGGTGTCGAAGAGCTTGTCAAAATGCTCCTCAGAGATTTTGCCGAGGGGAGCAAATTCAGCAACGCCGGCGTTGGCAAAAACGACATCGATTCTTCCCTTAGCCTTGACGGCCTCGTAGAGACGATCGAGGTCGGCCAATCTGGTAACGTCTCCTTGAACACCAGTGATGTTGCGGCCGATCGCCTGCACGGCCGCGTCGAGCTCTTTCTGACGGCGGCCCGTGATGAAGACGTAGGCACCCTCTTTTACGAATAGCTTTGCAGTGGCCAACCCTATCCCGGATGTGCCACCGGTAATGACTGCCATTTTTCCCTGCAGTTTCTTATTTTCGGACATCGATGGTTTCCCTCACTCCCCTTGCTCCCAGTCGGCCTAATAAAGACGTTACCCAGCCCTGCTTACGCCTGGCTTGAAGTGAACAGTTTCACCATTTGCTGGTTGAACCCGTTCACCAAGGCATGTTCCCCAGGTCCGGGATTCGCTCGCAGGGGTTTTGCCGCTTCCACAAGAATTTCGTCAGCATCTGTTCCAAGTGCGTCCAACGTTTCGGAGATGAACTGATCGAGAGGCATTGCCTGCTCAGCCTCCTGGCTATTCATCAGTTCCGTCCGCACCCAGGGCGGCGCCACCTCGAGCACGCGAACACCGCTGTCGCGAAGCAGGAAGCGTTGCGATAGCACATAGGAGTGGAGCGCCGCTTTGGTGGCAGAATAGACAGCCGTCACAGCCAAAGGCACAAAGGCAAGGACCGAGGTGTTGTAGACAATCACACCACGTCGGCTCTTCAGCTGATCCAGGAGAGCCGAGGTCAAGCGGATAGGGCCCAGAAGATTGGTCGTGACGGTCGACACGAGAAGCTTGTCGTCGATGACGCCCGCTACCTGGTCCGGTTCCATGATTCCAGCGTTATTAATCAAAACATTCAGATCAGGATGTTCTGCGGTCAGCTTGTTCGCTACTGCATTGATGCTTCCAGGGTTTGCGATATCGAGTTCGACGACCTCGATTCCTGGATTGGCCTTGGCGACGGAGTCCAGATGGCTCTTACGTCTGCCTGCGATGATGACTTTGTTTCCCCGTCTGTGCAGTTCCTCGGCCAGACCGCGGCCAATACCTGATCCGCCGCCGGTAATGAAGATAGTGTTTCCCGTCAGATTCATGATTTCTCCGACCTGTGTGGGTGAATACTGCGTGGATGTCGAACACTTATGAAGGAAAACGCTCGCCAAACATGGGAAGGCCGCTGACGGATTCTTTCTGCGTCGCTTCGTCCTGCAGCACATCCCAGTGCTCTGCGAGGAGACCATTTTCGAATCGGACAATGTCGGCCGCAATCCAGGCCGCGGGTCTTCCCATCCCAGTGAACCGGCCATGCGCGATGACGTAGTCGCCTTCGGCGACGATGAGTTGGTTTTCATAGCGCAGGGTATCTGGCGTCGCACGGACCAGAGCGAACAGCCCTTCACGTCCCGGCGCGATGTGCGCGCTGTGCTGGATGTACGTCGGCGACCAGAAGCGTTCTGCTGCTCCGTAGTCGCGTTTGTTGAAGAGCGTATCGAAGGCTTTGAGAACGATCGCCTTGTTCTGTTCGGGTGTTGTCTTTGGCATGTTCAGCTCCGTGTGAGTTGTGATGGTTGGTAGGTTGGGTAATCGGAATAGCCGTGCGGCCCTGAGGCGTACACGGTTTCCCAATCAACCTCAGCAAGTGGGGCATTTTCGGCAAACCTCTGGACCAAGTCTGGATTGCGATGTAGGAACGGCCGAACGCTACAAGATCTGCCAGACCTTCCGCGATAAGGCGATTGCCGCGATCACGGTCCATCTTTACGTTCGCGATTATTGTGCCTTTGAAGAGGGGGCGGAAATACTGGAACATGCCATCATCGGCCAATTTCTCAAGATGCGTACCACTGAAGTCGGTGGTATTCCCCATCAGCAACAGGTGCGATAGTTTGTAGGTGCTCAGCTTTTGAATTGCATATTCGGTGACGGGCAGGGTTTCGTCATTGGCTTGAAATGCGCCGCCTTCGTGCATCGGGCTGATCTTGACTCCGACTCGTTGTGCATCAACTTCGCTCAGGACTGCTTCGATCACTTCGAAAAGAAAGCGCGAGCGGTTTTCCAGGCTCCCGCCATATTCGTCCTTGCGCAGGTTGGTGGCAGCGTTCAGAAACTGCGAGATCAGATAGAGATAGTTGGCGAGAATCTGGACACCATCGAAGCCGGCTGTCATCGCGTTTCGCGCCGCACGTCCGAAATCTGCAACCGTAACTTGAATCTCCTCTTTCGTCAAAGGCCGCGGCGCCACCGTCGGCTTCCTTCCCGTCGGCGTGACCGAGGTCTGACCCGGATCGACGTCCGACGCGGATACGGGCTGCGCTCCGTCCAGCAATTCGGGATGCGAGATCGCACCGGTGTGCCAGAGTTGTGCAAAGATGCGGCCGCCGGCTGCATGGACGGCATCCGTGACACGTCGCCATCCGCGGACTTGCTCCTCGGTCCACAGTCCTGGTGTATCGGCCCAGCCGAATCCTTCCGGGCTAATCGCGGTGGCCTGGGTGATGATCAGTCCAGCCGAAGCACGCTATGTCGATCACACGATCCATCTCCTCGAGTGTGGTTTCTTCGAATGTTTTCGGTATGGCCGTGCCGGCATTGTTCACGAGCACATCAAGTCCGCCGAAAGTCGTGACGGTTTTTTCGACCGCGTTTTTGACTTCCTCCACGTTGGCGGCATCCGCCTGGATCGCGATGGCCTTACCGCCGCCAAGTTCAATCGCTTTGACTACGGCGGAGGCCGCGCTGGCGTCCTTCGCATAGGTAATGGCTACGCTTGCTCCATCGGCGGCCAGACGCTTTGCAATTGCTGCGCCAATGCCCCGCGAACCGCCGGTAACGAGTGCTACTTTCTTCGCCAACTTGGACATGTGTCTCCTTTGCCATGTTCGGATCAATTCAAAAGCTCGATTCGGCTGCATCTTGGTCAGCCGTGTCGGACGGTTCTGAACCATTCAGTTCTATACGATGACGAGGGTATGACGAGGATGCAGAGATATTGAACTATCTGGTTCTTTATCGGATACAATGTGGCTATGGGTCGACCAAAGGGCTTTAGCCGAGAGCAAGTTCTGGAAAAGGCGATGCCTGTCTTTTGGAAGCACGGGTTTGCGGACACGAGCGTTCAGGAACTGGAACGAGCCACAGGCGTGAACAAGTCAGGGCTCTATACGGAGTTTCGAGACAAGGAAGATCTTTTTGTGGCGTGCCTGCGGCACTATCTTGAGAGCCAGGGAAAGAGGGGACTTTTGACCAAGAAGCCTCTGGGCTGGAAAAACGTCGAGACTTTTCTCAAGAATGGTCCTCTCAATAAGGGGGAGCAGCAGGGATGTTTTTCCGTCAATTCAATGCGGGAGTTCGCGATCCTTCCGGATGAGGCTTATGGGGTCGTGACGGAGAATCGAGCGCTGTTGCAGCGCCTTCTTGCTATGAACATCGAGGCCGAAAGGCCAAAGATGGCTGCTTCTGCAATTGCGGAGATGGTGCTCTCCTTCTTCTCCGGATTGTGCATTGAACGTAACCTCAAATCGGTTAAAGCTTCGTCGAGCCGCAAGATTGATAACTTTATGACAGCCCTTCGCGGTCTCTAATCGAGCGCACTTATACTCTAGTCTGCGATCATCCCCCGATCCACCGGGATGGAGGCACCACTCATGTACGACCCATTCAACGATGCGACAAAGGCGATGACGTGAGCGATCCCCTCTGGTGCTGCGAGACGCTTGACTGGCACGGTGGAGACGAGCGTCGCTTTATTTTCATCTGTACTTGTGAAGCGCGTGAGCATACCGGTGTCCGTAGTGCCAGGAGCAACGACGTTTACCCGAACGCCGGTCCCGGCTACTTCTAGAGAAGTGGACTTTGTCAGGCCCTCAATCGCATGTTAGCTGGCCACATAAACGGACGCTTCGGCAGCCCCGACGCGAAACTGGCCGCTTAGCCGATCGGCGTGTTTCTTCGCCACCTTCTATTGCGTTGAAGGCGCGCCCACCGGGGCCGTCGCCGGAACCGCGGGGGCCGCATCGCGCACCAGCACGGCAAAGCGCGGAAACGCGAAGCTCCCCCCGGCATCGTCGACCACGTTCAACTGGCATACATACGGCCCCGGCTTCAGCCCGTTCAGCGGCACATCCAGCTCGACCGAAACAGCATTGCGCCCATCCACGTTCAAGGTCCTCGCCTGCACCAGCGGCGTCTCGTAGACCTTGACGGATCCCTGAATCAGTTCGAGGCTGCTCAGCAGGCTGATCCCGGGCTTCGTTCCCTTCGGCTGATTTCCGGCACTCTTCTCGCGCGTCGGATCGTAGACCTCATAGAGCAGATAGAGGTGCTGATCCTGGCGAAACACGTGGCTGATGTTCGGCACGTATTCCTGCCCCTCGCGCACCAGAGGCGTGCTTTGCTTGCTGGGCTGCCGCAACGAGGCCAGCACAATCGAGCTCATCTTCAGCGGCGTCTTCTTCATGTCGGGCAGCGTGATGTCCGCTTCGAACGAGCCCATGCGGCCAGTCTGATTTTCCCGCACCACAAATTTCAGGTGGTATTTGCCCGGCGGCAGATTGAAGCTCGTCGTGTATTCGATGTTCCGCTGCCGCGCCTGCAGCGATGGATCAAGATTCAGCTTCACCGTCTGACGCGCACTGCCGATCGGCCGCTTCACTTCGTCGATCACTTCGCCAATGATGTCGAGCGTGGCCTTGTCCTTGTCGCCGCCCTTCACAAAGGGAATCTGCGAACCCGGCACGATCAGCGACACCGGCACGTAGAAACGGTTCTCATCAAGTCGGAAATACATAGCGTCGAGATAGACCGCCATGTCGGTCGCCGGCAGGTCGCTCGCCAGCTGCTCTTCCAGCTCCCGCTCGCGATCCTCTTTGCCTGAATGCTTGAAGTCCGCCGGCGCATAGTAGCCGGGACGATACTCGAGCTTGATGCCCGGCCGATTGATCTTGATCGTCAGCTTGCGATACTTGCCGTCGCGCGCCGGATTTGCTGAGTGAAAGCCGATCGCGTAGTAGGCCGACGTGTCCCGCTGCACCTGCGCAAACGCCGGCGCAAAATCGTTCGAATCGAAGAACGCCTTGCCGCCCGTGTCTGAACTCAGCGTCGCCATCACCTCCTGCGAGGCGAAGTTCGCGTTCATGTTGTTCAGCAGTGCGCCGCCGTTGTAGGCGCCCGAACCGCGCAGGCTCCCCGTCGACGCATCGCCCAAGGGCGAAATCGCCTGCAAGCCGCGCGTGTCTACGCTGTAGATGGCGAGATTGGCGCGCACCGCCGCATTGATCGCAGACCGCAGCGATGCCTGGTTCTCGATGCCATCGCGCGAAATGCCGCCGGAAAAATAGAGCAGCGACTTCTTCTCCGTGATCTTCTCCAGCGACTTTGAAATCGCGCGCAGCGCAAACAGCTCGCGGTCGGTGTTGAGGTCGTTGTACTCGCTCTCGTCCGGCGTGTAGCCGGTCGTGTCTTCCACCTGGTTCGAGTTCGAAGTCGCGCCCTGCGCAAATCCCTGCCCCTCGGTGCCGTTGTAAACGCCCACCTCGTTGATCAGCGCATTCTTGTCCGCGGTAAAATCCTGATCCACCTTCAGCGTGTCGCCCAGCGAAACCAGCGCCACCAGATCGGCGGGCTGCATCTTGTGTTCGAAGAAATGCCTGCGCCGCCTCCACGCTGCGATCCAGATCTTCAGGCTGCATCGATGTCAGGTCGAAGAACATCACGATCAGCCGGTGATTGCGCAGATCCTCGGGCTTGGCCACCACCACGGCCTTGCTCCCATTGCCGGTCGGGCCCGCAGCCAGTCCGCTCACCGTCGCTTCGTTCAGCGGCGTGGCCATGTCCACGCTCTGAAAATCGAAAGTCGCAATCTGCTGCTGCTTGCCGTTTTCGTAGAACTGAAAAGTCGCTCTGCTTCAGTCCGCGCACCAATTCGCCGGTCTTCGCGTCGCGCGCCACCACGTTGGTCAGCACCAGTTCGGCATTCATCTTCAGAACGAAGCCGCCCTGCGGCGTCGTCGAAACCTGTCCGCTCGGTGTGGCTGCGGAGCGTTCTGCGCAAGCACCGGCGGCAGGCTCGAGCGCAACAACGCCGAGAGCCGCTACCACCGCCACCGATTTTTGTGCCTCAGCGAACATTTCCAACTGTCCTAACTCACCAGCTCGCCGCCCAGCTAACTCTGCTAGCACCGCTGGCCGCGCTAACTCCGCTCTTCAAAATCTGAACCTCGCCATAAACTGGAACGACCGCATCGCTCCCACTGACGTCACTTGGCCAAACGTCGGCGAAGCCACATTCGTGTCCACTCCCGAGTACTGCACTGTGTTGAACACGTTGTTGATCGTGGCGCGAATCTCCATGCTGCGCGTATCGCCAAGCTTCATCGTCTTTGAAAGCGCCATGTTGTTGGTGATCGTCCCCGGCCCTGCGATCGAGTTGCGCGGCGCGTTGCCGAAAACCTCGCATGGATACGCGACTATTGGAGCCAGGCGCAGAATAGGCCGCGGGATTGAACCATTGCTTCAGCGATCCGCCTCCTGCGGTGACGGAAGCACCCGGATTCAGATTCGGCCGCAGCGTACCGGCCGTGCCGCAGGCGACGCTCGAAACTTCGGCAGCATAGTAGGGATTGAGCGGCGTTCCGGTCGCAAACGTGTAAGCTCCCGGAGACTGAAAACCCTTCAAGAATGTGCGACGCCGCTCCGGTGGTCACCCAGAATTTGTCCTGGCCGAACGGCAATTCGTACAGATAAGTCCCGCTCACCTTGTGGCGCTGTCGAGACTCGAGTTCCCTTCCTCGGCGTTCAGATTCTGCCAGTTCTGCGCGCAACACCGTGCTGGTCCCCTACTGAGCTCGCGTCGTCGATCGAGTGCGAGTACTGGTAATTCGCGCCCACCGCGATGCCCTTGGTGAGCCGCTTGTTCACGCGCACCGTGCCCGCGGTGAACTTCGAGAATGCCAGAGCCTGGTCGTAATCGAAGATCAGAGTTCGTTGGATCCGTGAGCGGGCTGCTCGCGGTGGCGCGCGGCGCGCTCGTGATGTCCAGATGATTGCCCTTCGACCCGTTGTAGCCCGATTTCATCACGATGCCCCAGGGCAGCGTCTTCTGCACATCGAGGTTCCACGCCTCCACATAGGGCAACGGATAGTGCGGATCGAGCGCATAGTTGCCGATCGTGGCCGGCGCTGGAAATCCATCCGCCAAACGTGAAGCAGGTATCGGTTGCGGTCCGCGCGCAATGCCGAAGAAGGCTGTCCGTTGGCAGTGGCTTCCTGGTTGGTCTGCTCGTTGGCAAAGGGCGGCTGCATGCGCCATGGTTGTCGCAAAGCGTCGCATACTGCGCCGACGGTGTAGTTCATTCCGAAGCCGGCGCGCACCACCGTCTGCTTTCGGCACGCGCCAGCGCAAGCCCAATCCGCGGCGCAAACGCAGTGCGGAACGGAAAGACCAGCGAATCGGGCAATCTGCCGCTGAAGCGCCGCTCCTCCAGCCTGCACCTCCGCGGTCCCTGTGAAACCTCCGCGCCGGATTGGTAGCGACATCGGCGAGGTGCCCGTATTTCTCCGTATACGGCGCAAAAAACTCGTAGCGCACGCCGTAGATGCAACGTCAGGTTGGGAAGCACGCGCCAATCGTCCTGCGCATACGCATCGAACACGTTGTCGCGCAGATAGCTCTTGTTGATCGCCGAATCGAGCGTCGTCTCCTGCGGCAAGCCGAGCAGAAATCCGCCAGCGGATGAGCCTGTCGTCGGATCGCCGCTTGCATCCTCGGTAAACAGTCCGGTAAATGTGAAGGTGCCCGTGGCGTTCGAACCCGCCAGAAAATCGCGATGCACGCGCCGATAGTCGCCGCCGAAACGCAGGTTGTGCTTGCCGTGAATCCAGCTCAGCGTCTCAGAGAGCGAAATGTCTGCGACAGCGAGAAGCTCGGCTGCTGCTCGCTGAGCCCTTGATATTGCTCAACTGCATATTCGGCAAACCGTAGTTGAGCGGACTCGGATTCAGCGCTGTTGCCGTCCGGCCCAGGATGCCTAGCTGCGTCGCGATGTCGGTCCCGTTGGTGAAGAAGTTTGTGGTCTGGCTGTTGCTGCGGTTCCAGCTCGACGTTGAAGATGCTCGTCAACCGGTGATAGCCCACCGTGTAGCCGGCCTGCACGGAGTTGGAATCGGAGGAGGTCTTGCCGCCCAGTTGCGGGAAAGATATTCACGTTGTCTGAAGCCGAGTGCGCCCAGTTGTAGTTGAAGTTGATGCTCTGCCGCAGTCCCTGGTTCTGTCTGCGTTCTGCGTCCCACTCCGCCCGACCGCCGCGCCCGCCGCCAAGCAGCGTGGCGTTGGCGCCCAGGCTGCGCATGTAGCGCACTCCGGCCTGCGTCGTGTTCGACTGCGCCGTGGTCAGCAGATGATAGTTCTGCACCGTGCCCGGCAAATTCGGCTCTGGGAAATACTTCAGCAGCGCCGTCGCCTGCGGAGAAATCCGCGTCGAGGGAATTACGTTGGCCGTGCCGTTCGAGGTGAATTGCTGGAACGTTGTCGGGTCGTAGATCGGCGGCAGACCGACCGCGGAAAAGTCCCCGCTCTTCTCCGCATCCGTGGGCACCGTCGCGTACTCATCCAGTGGGCTCGAGCTGCGCGTGCCGGAGAGCGTCAGAAACATCGTGTCCTTGCCGCTGGGCTTGGTGAGGTGCGGAATGTACGGCGCGCTCATGAACGTGAGTCCGAAGCGATTGGTCCCGATGCCGGCTGCTCCTGCGGCTGGCCGCGCAAGCTGAAGGGCTCCGCATTCAGCGCCGAGTTGCTGCCGATCCAGAAGATCGCGCCGTGCGGCTGGCCGGGATTGAAGCCGCGAAAATTGCCGCGCCCGCCGCCGCCAACCTCCGCGGCCACCGCCACCAAAGCCTCCACCGCCAAAGCCGCCCGGCCTCCGAAGCCGCCACCGCCAAACCCGCCAGGGCCTCCGCCGCCGAATAGCCCGCACTGCCGCCAGCGAAGTTCCCTTCCTGGCCGGGGTTCTGCGCGCGATAGGTCTCGATCGCGTCGCGCATCCGGTCCATATCCACGCCGGCCAACGGGCTCACCGCGCCCGCCTGTCCGCTGATCGCGACCGACTCCTCGCTGAAGTCGGAATTGCCCGCAACCGAAGGCAGCGCCGCTCCGCTCGCGCCTGCGCTTCCCGCCTGCGTCTCCGTATCCGACGTCAGCGCGCTCATCAGGCTCAGGCTCTGCGCGCCATTCCCGGCCAGTTGCCGGATGGCCTGCGCCACCTGCGTCCGACTTGCCCCTCCTGCTGCTGCTCCTGCTGCGCCGCGCGCGAAGCCAGGATCAAGCGAAATTCACTGTCTGGTCGTGGCTGGTCGGCATTCAGCACCGCCTCCTGCGCGCCCTGCGCAAAGGCCGCAAACTGCGTGCGAATCACGTAGCGCCCATTCTGCGGAATCGTCAGTGACCACGCGCCGGTGATGTCGGTGTGGTGGAGTAGCGCTTGCCGGTCAGCGTGTTCTGCGCCGTCACCGTCACGCCCGGCAACGGAATAGTTGCCGCTCTTCACCACGCCGTGCAGCTTTCCGCCAGTGACAGTCTGATCCGGCGGAGCCTGCGCAATAGCCGGTCGAAGCGGAGCCGCGGCAGGAGCCGCGGTACGGACCGCCGAGGGAGGAGTCTGCGCCAAGGCAAGTCGTTCCAGCGGCAGCCATACACATCGCAACTCCCACTCGCATGGCTGCTCGCAGCATGAATTCTCCCGATCCGCGCTTGTATTCAGACAGACGTTTGCTTCCGTGTGAAGGTTTACGGCCCCGCTCTCTTTCAATCCATCGTAAACTCTGAGCATGCCGCCTCAACAGGCAGAGTCAGGACAGTTCGGCTGGAGGAGCTTTCCAATAACTCTTCCAACGAGACTCTCGCTCGCCGCGCGGGAATTGCTGCTTGAGTATGGCCGCTTCGTCATCGCTCAGCCCGGCGCCGCACGGTTCTGCTTCGGTTCACTGGAGAAGGAAGCAGCACGTCTGCCGCTCAGTTATCGCGAGCAAGGCGGAGGCTGCCTGATGGCCTTCGTCGACAGTGCCCCCTCGGGTTTGTCGCCTGGCGCGCTCTTGCGCCGTCTTCGCAGGTCGTCGCGGATGCGTGGGAGATGAAACGTCTGTGGGTTCGCCCCTCGGACGCGGTCTCGGGCTTGGAAGAGCTCTGACAGAAGCCGTCCTCGATCGCGCCATTGCCGCCAAACGCAAAGCCGTCTATCTCGATACCGCTCCTGCATCGATGGCGTGCCGCTATCGCATGTATCTCGCGATGGGTTTCACGCCCTGCGCCCCCTACAACGACAATCCCGTGGAAGGCCTCGCTTATTTGGTGAAGTTCCTTTAGGTCCTTCAACGCGGCCAACTTCGAGAACTACGATTGGCTCTGCAGCAAATCCGCGGCCATCCCGTGCGTCCAAAATACCCTTACCACTTAAGTTGCAGATACGCCATTTCTTCTTGCATTCGGTTGCGGGGCATGTTAACTATTGAGCCAATAACTTCTTGGTATCTACCGCTGACAGTAAACTCCGCGGTGCAGAAGGCAGGTCCTCTCAATGATGAAGATTGGCACCACGATTCGCGCACACAGGCTGCAAAAGGGCCTTTCGCAGGGCGATATCGAAAAGAAGACCGGCCTTCTGCGCTGCTATCTCTCGCGCGTTGAAAACGGCCACACCGTTCCTTCGCTCGACACGCTCTCAAAGATCGCAGTGGCTCTCGACCTGCCCATCGCGCAGTTCTTCGCCGACGACCAGGTAGGACGTCAGCTCAATACGCAACGGCTTACCGACGAAGAACTCCGCTTCCTCACCCAGATCCGCCGCTACTCGTCGAATTTGAATGAGAGCGACCGCAAGCTGCTTCTCGCGATGGTCAAGAAGTTTGCCGCCACTGCAGTTCGCTAGCGGAGATCATCCTCCGCGTGAGTCGATTCTGATCGCGCGATCGATGCTTATTCGCTCAGTGCCGGTGTTCTGCAAGCTCTCGCAATTCCGAGCCCGCCATCAGGAATGCACCCACGCCAAATACGTAGCTCGTCTGCGGCCTGTATTTGTCCGGTCCTCCGCCGATCGGCTGAATGCTGCCCAATCGTCCATCGGCATAAATATGCGACACCAACCCGGCCCATCCCTTTTTGACAACGGGCAGATAGGCAGCGCGATCGAGAACGCCATGGTTGATGCCCCACGCCAGCGCGTAGACAAAAAACGCCGAACCTGAAACCTCCGGCAGAGGATACGCATCGCCCCCAAGGAGTCCCGGGCTGCCACAAGCCGTCTGCGCCTTGAATCGACTTCACCCGCTCGGCCATCTGTCGAAATTGTTCGACATACTTCGGCCTGCTGGGATAATCCGCAGGCATCTCGTCCAGGACCTCAGTCAATCCCGCGATCACCCATCCGTTTCCGCGCGACCAGAAGATCTTTTTGCCGTTCGCTTCGTGCTTGTCCAGAAAGCTCGTATCGCGGGAATACAAGATGCTCCTTCGGATCGTAGAGCAAATTCGATGTGACCCACCACTGACGATCCATGTGATCCAAATACGCCTTGTTCTTCGTGATGCTGTAGAGCTCAGCCCACACCGGCGGCGCCATGAACAACGCATCGCACCACCACCACGTCGGCGTCGTTTCGTCATGCCAGGGCGGACACGTCTCGGTGCACACATCGGGCTTCGAGAGGTCGCGATCGAACTCCGTCTTCGTCGGCTCCAGCATCTTCGCATCGTGATACGCGCGATAGAGCTTGAGGTACATGAAGCCAATCGCCTGATCGTCGGCGTGCGTTGCGCGCGCACCAGGTTGCCAGTCGAACTTCCTTCCGGCTTCAAGCAAGGCGTCGCGATACTGGTCATCCTGCAGGGAATCCGCGGCGGCAAGGTACCCGCGATAGAGCGCAGCGAAAGTCCAGTCCTGGTTGAAGTCGTTGCGCGACTTCTCCAATTGCCAGTCGCCAACTTTCCGCATCGCTTTGCCAATCGCGTCCCGGTCCAGTGCCGGCGACAAGTCGGTTGCCAACGGCCCCGCTATTTCGGGAGTGTCGCCGGCCACGGGCGAGGTATGCGAGGGCTCAGTTTTTTGCCCCAAGGCCTGCACGGCAAAAACAAGCATCGCGAAAAGTGTAATTCCCGAAATGCGCAATCGGATTGGCATCCTATCCCCGGTCTCCGCTCACTGATTTCCGCAGACCGAAGTCAGGTCTCGTGGCGGCCGCAACAGGATACATGCCGGCTCGAGCAGCACGCAGCGCCACCCTTCATTGCCGTCCCGCGCGCAGGGACATCTCAAGACGCGGCGTAAGCCGGGACTAGTCTCACACCTAAATCTGCATCCGATTAAACTTAAACGTCGTTGCCCAAATGGAAGAGCGGCTCCACACCGTGGCCTCCCGCGAGCAGAGCCTGTTCCTCGTGCGACTCAAGCGGCTTGTAGTTCTGCGCCACGTCCATCGCGAGTCGAAAATACTTTTCGTCGCCCGGCGGAACCGCTGCCGTGATCGGATGGCCCAGCGTCCAGCGCAGACCAAGCGATGCCTCATCAGGAAATGCCGCCGGCTGATACCAGCACTTCGGCTCAGGATGATTCTGCTTCTGATCCGCCGGCCACACTGTCTTCGCCATGCTCTTCAGGGCCAAAATACCCATCTGTTCTTCTCCTGCGCCTTCTTCAGAATCTGCGGCCCAAAGCCGGCCTGCGTAAACAGCACCCAGTTCACCGGAAACAGAATCGTATCGAAGTTGTAGCGCTCCATTGCGGCCACGGCAGTCTCCGCCGAATGCACGGAGAAACCGATGTAGCGAATCTTGCCTTCCTTCTTCGCTGCCTCCATCGTCTCCATCGCGCCGCCCGGCCCCAGCACTTTGTCCAACTCGGCCATCTTGGTCAGCGCGTGAAATTGGTACAGGTCGACATGGTCGGTCTTCAGCAAACGCAGCGACTCCTCGAGTTGCGCCCGTGAATCGTCCTTCGTACGGCCCTCCGTCTTGCATGCCAGAAAGCAGTTCTTGCGATAAGGTGCAAGCGCGGGCCCAAGCCGCTCCTGCGCGTTGCCATAGCTCGGCGCAACATCAAAATAGTTGATGCCGCGATCGACAGCCTCCGCCACGATATTCGAAGATTCGCCGCGTGGTTTCATTCATCACCACGATTCCGCCGAAACCAATCATGGAAAGCTTCTCGCCTGTCTTGCCCAAAGCGCGGCGCGGAATCGGATTGGAGGGCGTCTTTGCAGCAGCGGTCAGTTGGCTTGTCGAAGCCACTGCAGCGGCCGTGATGGCAGCTTGCTTGATGAATTCGCGGCGCCTCATGGGAATTCTCCTTGTGCAAGTGAGGGATGAGTGTGGAGTTCGAGCGAACTTAAATGGACGCGAACTACGATCACGAACACATTCTGGCACAGCCCCAGCGGGCCACCGCAATAGTTATGCAGCCAATTTGGCGAGATAAAAACCAAACAGCACAAGAATTCCCACCACCATTGCGACAGCGGCGCCGAGCCGTGCGTGGAAGACAGGTCGCGGCGAACCGAGCCGGGGAACCATCGGCATGGCAAAGAGCAGTCCGCAACTGAAGCCGCCCAGGTGCGCCATGTTGTCGATGCTGATGCCGGTCAGGCGAGAGCCTGCGCTGATAGAGAAGCCGATCACCAGGTTGATTGCCGCAAAGTAAATCACGGAGCGGCGCAGCTTGCGAAGCTCCGCCGTAGGCACTGGCAGGCGCTGCGATTTCAGCAGCACGATCAGCGCGCCCGCAATCCCAAACACCGCACCCGACGCGCCTGCACCCACGGGAAAAGCAACACCTCCCGCATCGCGGATCGGCCATACCCAATTCACTAGCGTCGACAGCAGATTGCCCGCCGCGCCCGTGAGGATGTACACCGCAAATACGCCCACGGATCCCATCAGGGGTTCCGCAAGCAACCCCAGGTTCCAAAGGCACCACATATTGGTAGCCAGATGGATGATGCCCACGTGCACGAACATCGCGGTGACAATCCGCCACCACTCTCCGCCCAACAGCACGGCGCCGGCATTATTCGCGCCCCAGCTGAAGAGTTGCTCGGTGGTCGGCGATGAAAGGGCTCACATGCCTGGCCGTCATGGCCAGGAAGACCAGGCAATTCACGCCCACCAGCAAATAGGTAGCGGGAGACGAAGCCCACCTCGGCCGCCTTGGCCTCGGTTGGCGGCGGTGAGACATAGCCCGATCCCGGCGGCAAAATCTCCGGCTGCGGAACCTGTGAACTGCTTCCCATGCTGTCATCGTAATGCATTTCAGAATGTTCCATCGGGTGCCGTCCCGAACCGTGTTGAAATCTCGCCTGTGCTCCTCCTTCCGTCGGCCTCATCACAATTTCTACCCGCGCGGCCGTTGTAGTCTGTTCCTTGGTCCTCGCAAACTGGGCGCAATTGAATGCGGCCACAGGCTGCCGAGGATCGCAAGGAGCGACACATTGACTTCACCTTCTCTACGTCCGGAAAAGCCGATTCGGCGCGCGCTTCTGAGCGTGACCGACAAGACCGGACTGGTCGAATTCGCAAAGGCGTTGGCCGAATTTGGCGTGGAGCTCATTTCCACCGGCGGCACCGCGCGCGGCACTGCGTGCGGCGGGCCTTTCGGTCAAAGATATCAGCGATCTGACAGGCTTTCCTGAAATGCTCGATGGCCGCGTGAAGACGCTGCATCCGCTCGTGCATGGCGGACTGCTCTACATTCGCGGAAACGCGGAGCACGAAGCAGCCGTCGCCGCGCACGGCATCCAGCCCATCGACATGGTGGTCGTGAATCTCTACGCCTTTGAGAAGACCGCCGCGCAACCCGGCGTCGCCTTCGGCCACCTCATCGAAAACATCGACATCGGCGGCCCCTCGATGGTTCGCTCCGCGGCGAAAAACTTTGAAGACGTCGCCATCGTCACCCGCGTGGCCGATTACCCGGCGCTCGCTCGAGGAGCTGCAAGCCGCACAGGAGGCGCCTTGAGCCGCGAAACCCGCTGGCGCCTCGCCAAGCAAGCCTTCGCGCTCACCGCCGCCTACGACTCCGCCATTGCGACCACGCTCGAAACGCATCGCCGATGCCCCCGCACCGGACGCACCGGCCGCGCCCGACACAACATCCCTGCCCGAAACGCTCCGCATCAACCTGCCGCTCGCCGCAATCCCTGCGCTACGGCGAAAACCCCCACCAGCGCGCGGCGCTCTACGCGGACGGCTCCGGCCTCGGCATCGCAGGCGCGAAACAACTGCAGGGCAAGGAACTCAGCTTCAACAATCTCGTCGACCTCGATGCCTGCTGGGAGCTTGACGCGCGAATTCGACGAACCCATGGTCGCCATCATCAAGCACACCAACCCTTGCGGCGCAGCCACGGGCCCGACCGTTCTCGAGGCATATCAGAAAGCCCTCGCCTGCGATCCTGTTTCGGCCTTCGGCGGAGTCATCGGCATCAATCGCGAGAGTCGACGCCGCGGCAGCCGAAGAAATCGCCAAGCTCTTCGTTGAGGCCATTGCCGCGCCGGCCTTCACGCCGGAAGCCCGCGCACGCTTTGCCGCGAAGAAGAATCTCCGCCTTGTCGAAGTCCACTCCGCGCCCCCGGCGCCAGTCGTCAAACACGTCTCTGGCGGATTGCTGTTGCAGGACGCCGACGCCGCGCGCATCACGGAAGGAGAACTGGACGTCGTCACCTGGCGTCCGCCGACTGCCGAGGAGTTGCGGAGCCTGCTCTTTGCCTGGCGCGTGTGCAAGCACGTCAAGTCGAATGCAATTGTTTACGCCCGCGATGGACAGACCGTCGGCATTGGAGCAGGCCAAATGAGCCGCGTCGATGCCGCTCGCTTCGGGGCGCAAAAGGCTGTCCTGCCGCTCAAAGGCACCGTCGCAGCATCCGACGCATTCTTTCCCTTCCCCGATGGCCTCGAGGCGGTTGCAGCGGCAGGTGCTACGGCCGTCATTCAGCCGGGGGGGTCAGTAAAGGATCAGGACGTGATCGCCGCAGCCGACAAACTCGGCATGGCCATGGTCTTTACCGGCATTCGCCATTTCCGGCACTGATTGAATTGGGCGAAATCGAACGATAGCCGCAGAAACTCTGTCCGGCCCCGCTCCCCTTTCGTTCGCCCGAGCGAATAGTAATCTCCGATTCAACCCACTCCGCCGTTCCGCTGCGACCAATCACGGGTAAAATCGTCTTTAACAGTAGGCAGGTCGGCTCGGCCATCTGCTGGTGCATCCAATTCGTATTCCAGTTCGCATTCCGGGTTATCATCGATGCAACGATGCCCGGCTTGAAAGGCGTGGAACTCCTTAGGATGATGAGAACAAAGCATTTGCTGCCACCCACCTGGCTTTCGCTCGCCGCCGCATGTTCCCTGTTGGCACCGTCGCTCACGGCGGCAGCCCAATCGACGCCTGCCCAGTCTGTCCCCGCCGGCACCTCTCAGGCGGCTTCACCCAAACTTGGCGAGGACGCGATCGCACAGTCTTCCAGCCGCGCGAAGGCTTACTACCACGCTGCCCTGGCCGATATTTATGAGGAGGAGGCGGTCAACTCCGGTCAAACCGAGTATGTGACCCACGCCATCGAGGAGTACAAGGACGCGCTCAATGCCGACCCCGGCTCTGCCCAGTTGAGCGACGCGCTCGCTGATCTCTATTTCCGCACTCCCGGCCACCTGCACGAGGCCGAAGCCACGGCTCGCGGACTGCTCAAGACTTCTCCCGATGACATGGACGCCCACAAGCTCCTGGGACGCATTTATCTGCGCCAGTTGAGCGAGGCACAGAACTCGGTCTCCTCTTCCTCGCCGAGCGGCAACGCCCTTGACCAGGCCATCGCCGAATACGAAAAGATTGTTTCGCTGGAACCGAAGGACGTGGAAGACCGCATGGTCCTCGGCCAGCTCTATACGGTCAAACATCTGCCGCAGAAGGCCGAGGAGCAGTTCAAGACTGCGCAGGCCATCGAGCCAGACTCGGAAGATGTTGTCCTGAATCTCGCCCGCCTCTATGCCGAGAGCGGCGACGTCGAACACGCGGCGAAAGTAGTCGAGGCCGTTCCCGAATCCGACCGCACCAGCAAGATGGAGTTCGCTCTCGGCGCCGCATATGACCAGATGAAGCGTCCCAAGGACGCGATCGGCGCGTATCAGCGGGCCATCGATATTGAGCCGGGCGATGTGCGCACCATGGCCGCCCTTGCACAGGCTCTGCTGAACGACGATCAGCTCGACGCGGCCATGAAAGAGTACCAGCAACTGGCCGAGGCCGATCCCGACGACACCGGCACCCTGATTCACATCGGCGAAATTCAGCGACGCCAGGGCAAATACGAAGACGCACTGGCCACCATTCGCAAGGCGCTCAAAAAGGAACCCGACAACCTCGAAGCTGGATACAACGAGGGCTTACTGCTCGACGTTCTGGGCCGCTTCGACGAAGCTGTCGCAGGTCTACGAACACATGGTCGACCTCACGTCGCACGCCAACGGCGCGTATACCTCAGAAGAAAAGAACAATCGCGGCATCTTCCTCGAGCGGCTCGGCGCAATTTATCACGAGCAAAATAAAACCGAGCAGGCCATCGCCGCTTATCAGAAGATGATCGACATGGGCGGCGACTCAGCCCTGCGCGGATACCAGGGCGAGGTGGACACCTACCGCGACGCCAAACAGTTCGACAAGGCTATCGAAGTTTCGCGCAAGGCAGTCGAAGCCAATCCCAAGGACGAGCGATCTGAAACTGATGCTCGCCGGCGAACTCGCCGACGAAGGCAAGGTCGACGAAGGCCTCGCCATGGCGAAGAGCCTGCTTAAGAACGATAGCTCCGACGAAGACCGCAAAGTTTGGCTTGACCTCGCGCAGATGGATACACGCCTGCATCGCTGGAAAGACGCCGAAGACTGCGCTCAATAAAGCTGCGACGCTAACCACAAAGAAAGAAGACCGTATTTATCTTCTCTTTCTCCGTGGCGCACTGGCCGAACGGCAAAAGCATCTCGAGCCGGCCGAAGATCTCTTCCGCCAGGCTCTCGATCTCGACCCCTCCAACGCCATGGTACTGAACTATCTCGGCTACATGCTCGCCGACAAAGGCACCAAGCTTCCTGAAGCTCTCAAGATGATTCGCAAAGCAGTCGAACAGGAACCGATGAACGGCGCCTATCTCGATTCACTTGGCTGGGCTTACTTCAAGATGGGACAGTACGAATTGGCCGAGGAAAACCTGCGCCAGGCCGTTGAACGCGACCAGACCGACCCCACCGTGCACGAGCATCTCGGCGATCTTTACGAGAAGACCGGCCGCATTCGCCTGGCGGCCGCGCAGTGGCAGCTTTCTCTGACTGAGTTCTCGCGGTCAGCCGCAGCCGACGTCGAACCTACCGACGTTGCCAAGCTGCAGCGCAAGCTCGAAAGCGCGCGCGTCAAGCTGGCCAAAGAAGAGAGCATTACCGGGGTTCCAAAGTCGGAGTAAACAAACTCGATTTGCAGATCGAAAATCAAACGGCGGCCCGCTCAGTAAAGCAGGCCGCCGCTTTGCATTCGTCGAGTCTTCAAAACGCATCTCTTGTCTACTTTGCCTGCGCCGCTGCAGCAATGTAGAGATCCACGTTGTTCTTGTCCACCAGTGAAGTTCCCGTATCGACAAATACCGGATACGGCGAAAATGGATCGGATCCGTAGTCTTTTCCCATCTGCGTCGGCGGCGCGTGGAAGATTTCATCCAACGCCTTCAATCCGTAGTAGCCCATGGTGTATGGCTTCTGCACGATGGTCGAGTCGATGGTGCCGGCCTTGATGCCGTCCAACGTCTCCGGATTCGCGTCCCAGGCAATCAAGCACGCGGTCGGTCGCATTGGCCCGCTTGATGGCATCGGAAACCGGCTTGCCGCCCGCCGACTCCAGGCATACGAATCCGTCAATCTTCTTTGGACCCGTCAGACGCCATCAACTCCTGCGCCTTGTCGTAGGCCACGCTGGCGTCGCTCTTGATATCCACCACATCGACAATCTTGATGTCCGGCCGCGTCCCCAAAACATCTTTGAAGCCTTTGAGCCGCTCTTCCATGTTCGGCTGGCCTGCCAGCGTGAAGAAGACAACATTGCCTTTTCCGCCAAGTTTTTCAATCAGGCGTTTGCCACCGGTTCGCCCTGCCTCAAGATTGTTGGTTCCGATGAAAAAGAGCCTGTGGCTTCCTGCGGCATCCGAGTCGATCGTGATCACGGGAATTCCAGCCTGGATCGCCGCATCGATCTCCGGCTGAAGCACAGAGGCGTCGGACACGGAGATCAGAATTCCGGCAGGCTTCGCAGCCACAGCCTTCTGCAACTCTGCGAGTTCTGCCTGTGGATCGTAGTTCTCCGGTCCCACAACCTTGGCCGTCACTTTGAATTGACCGCCCGCGCGATTGAAACCGGCCGCGGCAGTCTGCCAATAGGGCAAGGCCGCATTCGCAGACACCAGATAGAACACTTCTTTGTTCGAGTGCCTGTCGCACCCTGTCAAGCACGCAACGCCCAACGCCAAAACCGTCAGCGCAAACTGTCGTATCGCTCTCATTCTTGCCTCCCGGTCCCCGTGAAAAGTTTGCAGAGCCCGCGGAAAAACGTCCGCGAAGATGCCCTCAAAGAGTCGGCTGGATGGTACTCCCCAGCCAACCGCATTGTCCAATATGCATCCGGCAAATTTTATAGCACTGCGACAAGAATACTTCGTGATTGCGCGCACGATTCCTGTCCCTTTGTGCAACCTCGCCTGCCATGCGGTATAACGGGAGTCGGGCCCCAAACGACTGATGATGACAGCAGAATCCAATGGGCCTGGCCTCCTGCCGCCGGCAGTTGCTGTCGATCCAGAAGGCGCCCTTGCCCAGCGGGCCCATTCTGAACCTCCGCACCTATATCGCACTCCCTTCGCACGAGACAGCGCGCGCATCCTGCACGCTCGGTGCCTTCCGCCGCCTGGCAGGCAAGACGCAGGTCTTCACCCGTCTCCCCGGTCTCCCGCCAGGCGATCACTTCCGCAGCCGCCTTACCCACACCCTTGAGGTCGCTCAAACCGCACGCACCCTCACGCGCGCTCTCGGTCTCAATACCGACCTGGCGGAAGCCCTGGCCCTCGCCCATGACATCGGTCATCCACCTTTTGGCCACGCCGGAGAAAAGGCGCTGGATCGTGCGCTGCAGGCGCATGGGCTCGGCTTCGACCACAATCTCCACGCCCTGCGCATCGTCACCTGGTTTGAAGAACGCTCTGCCGCCTATCGTGGACTCAACCTGACCCTCGCCGTTCGCGAAGGCATCGTGAAGCATTCGCGCGATTACTCTGCCCTCACTCACCCTGAACTCGCCGAGTATTTTCTGGATGCGCGCCCTCCACTGGAAGCGCAATTGATCGATTTGGCCGACGAGATCTCTTACCTTACCGCCGACCTCGACGATGGCATGGAGTCAGGCATCCTTACGCTCGATCAGGTTCGCGAGAACGTTCCTCTCTTTCGCCGCTTCGATGATTTGGTGGTCCGCCAATTCCCAAGTGCCCGTCCGAAACTCCGCATCAATGAAGCTCTCCGGCGAATTTTGAACGCGCTGGTCACTGACTTGATGAGCGAAGTGCGCACCCGCGTTGCGGCACTCGGAGCCACGACTCTCGACGAGATTCGCCGGGCGCCGCACAGGCTTGCCTCACTCAGCGACGCGATGGAAGCCGAGCGCGCAACCGCCAAGGCATTCCTTTATGCCAATTTTTATAACTCGTCCGGAATGGAAGAGGCGCACCGGCATGCTGACGCCGTCGTCGAAGGATTATTCGCCGTCCTCATGGCCGATCCCAGCTTGTTGCCGGAAGATCACCAGTCCCAGATTCCCACGGAGGGCCTGGCGCGCACAGTCGCCGACTACATCGCCGGCATGACCGACAACTACATTGACCAGCTTTGGTCGCGCCATTGCGCCAAATGATCGTCGCGGATTCCCGTCGTCCGGCTGTCCACGGAACTTTCTGTCTCCGTCGTTTTGATGATTACTGCACCGTCCCCTGCGGCCTGAGTCGCCGCAGGTCCAGCGCGCACTCCACGGCATTTTGCGCATAAAGCCGGAGATTGTCAGACGCAGCCCAGATCCATAACCGGCCCGATTCCGATGGATTCCGCGCGCCCGGTTCGGGGCGCAGGCGAACCACAACATCGTTCTGACCGGTCGCGGCCAGGTTCGACGGCGAATCCGTATCTTCCAGAACCAGGTCCAGATGGTCGCCGCTCAACGCATCTTCAAGCGCAACAATTTCGACTGGGCGCTCCAGTTCGATGCTGATCGAAAATGCGTGCCCGTGAAACACCGGCGCAAGAATCACCTGCAACGCCAAAGGAGGCCAGCGATTCCCCGCCAAATCCGCGAAGTGACGCCGCACCCGCGCCTCTACGCTGGTCAGGCTTGCAACTGCGCTCTCGCCCAACCCGGAAAGCAGATTGTACGCGACCTGCGCATCGTAAATCGCGCGTGGCAATGTCTGAAAGCTGAGAAGATTCACCGTCTGCTGGTGCAGCTCGTCCATCGCCGCGCGCCCAAACTCGCTCGCAGGCAGCAGCAGCGTGGCGGCCGCAGACCGCACTGGCGCGTGTTGGTGAAGGCGCTCCATGATCAGCGCCAGCGCCAACGCGGCAGAGTGCGCAGGAATAATTGCCGGCGTAAATAAATCTGCGCTTGCAGCATCCGATGCGATCCACGGCGCGCGCACCAGCACCCCAGTCTCCAGGTCCAGCGCGCCTGAAAGATCCAGCACCGAAGATCCTGCCACAAGCGCCTGCTTCCAATGCTTGCGCGTCAACTCCGCCTTGCCGCAAAAGAAAGTAAAGTCTGCGCCCTCGAAGGCATCCGTACCGATCGCCTGCACAAATGTGACTTCGTCACCCACCTGGTCCAATTGACCAAGCGCCTCGTCCTCGTCCAGCAGCACGAAGTTCGCTGCTGCCAGACGTCGAATCCGAGAGAGCCTCTTTGAGCTCTTTACCCAACAACGTTGAAGCGCCAGCTATAGCAATCTTGTACACTGCGTTTCCTTCTGTTCTCTTGGATTGACTACGAGTGGGTGGCTGGATCGGGTTCCGCGGGCGGACGAACCCTGCACTGCCGGCGGCTCCGTCCCGGGGCGTCTCCGCCGCCGCGACCACGAATACGCCGCGCGCGCCCAGATCCCCGAAAACATATAAGCCAGGGCCGCAAAGAAAAGCACAACCTGCGAATACCGCACGGAGGCATAGAGCACGATCGAAATCAGAAACAGCAACTGAAATGGATGGCGCTGCGCCAGGTTGATCTCCTTGCCCGACCAGAAACGCCAGGTGCTCACCATCAGGAAGCCGCAAAGCCCAACCAGGATGCAGCCACAGAATCGCTACCCACCACGCTTCCACAGGATAGGCATTGAAGAAGTGGACCGTCGCTGCCAGCATGCCCGCCGCCGCTGGAATCGGCATTCCCACAAAATACTTCCGGTCCGGTCGCCCCGGGTTGCGTGGCTGCGCATCGTGGCTGATATTGAACCGCGCCAGGCGGGAAGCTCCGCCAATCAGGAAAAGAAAGCTGATGAAGCCGCCTGCCTGCAGCAAGTGCTGATGCAAGCTGCGCATTGATCGAATCGGGCAGGAAATAAAAACCCCAGACATACGCAAGCAGGCTGGGCGCGACTCCAAATGTGATCACATCCGCCAACGAATCCAGTTCCTTGCCAAAATCGCTCGCCGTATTCGTCATGCGGGCAATCCGCCCATCCAATGCATCGAAAGGGATTGCAAACAGAATCGCAATCGCCGCCCAATCCAGGTGAATATGGGCGTCGCCATTGCCGCCTATTGCAGCGATTGTCTGCGTGATCGAGAAATAGCCGGCCCCGATATTCCCGGCAGTGAACAGCGAGGGCAGCAGAAACATCCCGCGTCGTAGCTGAGCCTGCCGGTTGGCCTTGGCTTCCACGGAGTCGTTGCGGTTCATGCGTGTGCCTCTTCAGGCAAAATCGCCACAGACTCCGCGGCCACCGCTTCGATCACGGCCGCGGCCGCTTCCGGCATCGCAGCAATCACGCTCGCCCCGCCTTGAACCCTCTGGCCGACGCGCACCTGCAGTACAGCTTCGGCCGGCAGAATGACATCCACGCGCGAGCCAAACTTGATCAGGCCCACGCGTTGTCCCCGTTCCACCCTGCTTCCCTCGCGGAAATTGAAGACGATGCGCCGCGCGAGCAGGCCCGCAATCTGTTTGAAGTGACCTCACACCCCTGGCCGCCAACCGTCACGATGTTCTGCTCATTGCGGTCCGCGGACGACGGGTTCATTGCGTTCAGATAGCTGCCTCTTTTGGTAGCGAACGCTGGTGAGCACGCCTGAAATCGGCGAACGGTTCACATGAACGTCAAAAACGCTGAGAAAGATGCTGACGCGCTGCCGAGGACCATTGGGTGTCGAAATCGTGACCGCTTCCGTCACCAGCCCATCTCCCGGCGACACAATCAAGCCCACCCCTGCGGGAATGTTCCGCTGCGGATCCCGAAAAAACCACAGGAAGAATCCGGCGAGAAGCATGGGAGGAATTGCCCACAGCCAACTGCCTGTGGTCCACACAACCAACATGGCCACAACAAGCAAACTTGAACCGTATATGTAACCGTCGCGAACCATTGTCCCCAACGATTATACGGTTGATTTGCTGGCTATGCGGTCGTGCGCTGAAGACACAAATTCTGAAGGGAGCGGCTCGCGCCGCCTTTTGACCAATCGCCCGCAATCGCCGAAAGCCCTGAGAAAAACTACGCCAGCACCGCGAAGCGGTGTTCCAGAGCGTAAATCAGGTCCTTGGCGTGGAGTTTCAGTTTCTTCAAACGTACCTCTTCGAGCTGTTCATCTTGGGAGAGATACGGCTTTTGAATCAACTCGTCCAACCGCTGAGCGTAGCGACGGTGTTCTGCGTGCAGGCGATCAATTTCTTCACTCAGCGTGGAATCCTTTATTTCATCCATCAAGCACCCCCGCATTTCAAGGAACATTTACATATAGCTCTCTTCCGCGGGAAAGGGCAAGCACGAAGATCCCAAAAATGAACAAGACTGTGGATTTTTGGGGCACAAATCACAATATGGCCTTGAAATCGCCCAGGTAATACGACGAAGTCCGAGCCGAAACCCATGCATTTCCCAGTCCTGCCGCACCTCAACACACCCTCAAGTCCAGATGCATCCCAACCGCATCTTCAATCGGATCAACATAATAGCCTCGGCGCTGGCCTGACTCCCGAAATCCGAGCGAGCCATAGAAGCCCTTCGCCGCACGATTCGAATCCCGCACTTCCAAGTGAACTTTCGTTATCCCTCGCAGCCGCAGAATCGTCGCCATTTCCTCAACCAGCCGTCCCCCTATCCCACGCCTCTGATACGCCGTCGACACTCCAATCGACTCCAGCTCCGCCTCGGGAGGCACCACGCCGGCGACCGCAAACCCGGCCAACTTGCCTGACTCGGCCTCTTCCGCCACCAAGGCAATCCGCCGACCCGTATGCGCCGGGTCAAACATGGACTCGTAGATCGCTCGCGGCCACTGAGGCACCTGATCCAGCTTCATCGCAATCGTGAGAACCCGATCCAGGTCAGAAACTACCATCGCGCGAACGACGAGCGACTCGGCGCCATCCCTCATGCGCGCCGCGCCAACGTCTGTAAGGGTTCGCCAAAGATCTCCGCATCCGAGCGGCGCAGATAATGCCCATCGAGCAAAGCCAGGTCAACAAACACACGAGCGCTTAATTTCGCCGCGAACATTTCAATTGCGTCCAACGCGCTTGGAGCCGCAACCCGTTCGATCATCGTTTCAGGCCACACAGCCCGAATCAACTCCTCCGCCGCGTCGTCGCAGACTGCGATTCGCTCGGGAACTGGCATGATCGTCGCAAAGTCGGTCTTTCCCGCAAGCGTCTCGCGCACCTTCGCACCGGGGGTTTCCACGCGCAAAAACACTTCGTGACGATGGGCATCGAGCGCCGCCGATAAGACTCCTGCCTTATGTGCCAGCACGTCGAGCCGTGAAACCGCCGCTACTGGAATTCCAGATGGCTCGGCCAGCCCTTTCACCGCGCTGAGTCCGACGCGCACTCCGGTAAAACTACCCGGCCCATGGACCGCGACAATCGCGCCCAACTCTCTCGGAGCGATGCCGTGTTGCTTCAGCAAGTCGGCAACCGCAGCCACCAACGTGGCGGAGTAGCTGCGCCCAGCCAGTTCGGTCTGTCCGAGGAGGTCTAGCTCGCTCCCGGCCCGTTGAACCAGCGCCACCGATCCGGAAGGACCGCACGTGTCAATCCCAAGCACAAGGCCCTCGGCTCTCAGCCCGGAATCCGCCGCTGGGGATGTCTGCATGTTGCTTTTAGGATGACATGGCAGAGCGCAACTCTGCCATCGGCAACGATTCGGGACCAGGTATGGGGTCAGGTTCGATAAGCTGATGGAAGCGCGACCCTGGAACTGTGACTGGCGAAACTCCGCATTCGGTCGCAGCACCACGCCCGGAGGAATGGCTTCATTGGCTGCCGCAGCGACAGCGACATTTCACGACACGTGGCGACCGCGCGCAAATCCATGGGCCATTGCCATCACCGTCACGCTTGCCACCTTCATGGAAGCGCTCGACACCTCCATCGCCAACGTGGCCATGCCCCACATCGGTGGATCGCTCTCCGCCAGCACCGAAGAAGCGACCTGGGTCCTCACCAGCTATCTCGTCGCCAACGCAATGGTGCTTCCCATCAGCGGGTGGATCGCCAATCGCATCGGACGCAAGCGTTTCTACATGACGTGCGTCTTCCTGTTCACCCTCGCTTCTCTGCTCTGCGGTCTCGCGCCAAGCCTCCCCATGCTGGTCTTCTTCCGCGTCCTGCAAGGCGCGGCCGGCGGCGGTCTGCAGCCCAGCGAGCAATCGATCCTCGCCGACACCTTTCCGCCAGCCAAGCGCAGCATGGCCTTCGCCGTCTACGGAGTCGCCGTAGTCACCGCGCCCGTCCTCGGCCCGACGGTCGGCGGCTGGATCGTCGACAACTACACCTGGCGCTGGATCTTCTTCCTCAATATCCCCGTCGGCATCATCTCTCTCTACCTCAGCAACAAATTGGTCGAAGACCCGCCTTATCTCGCCGAAATCCGCAAGCGCAAACTGAGCATCGACTACTGGGGCCTCGGGCTGCTTGTCGTCGCCATCGGCTCGCTTCAGATCATGCTCGACAAAGGTCAGGAAGACGACTGGTTCAGTTCCCGCTTCATCTCGACCCTTGCGATCACGGCCGTGATCGGCCTCGCGGCATTCTTCTGGCGTGAGCTCTCCATCGCCCACCCCATCCTTGACCTGCGCTTGTTCGGCCGGCGCAACGTCGGCATGACCCAGTTAGTCATGTTCATGGTCGGCGTCGCTCTCTATTCGTCCACCGTCCTCATCCCGCAATTCCTCCAGGAAATCATGGGCTATTCGGCGCGTCAGGCGGGCATGGCCGTCTCCTCTGGCGGATTGGTGCTCATGTTTCTCTTCCCTGTCGCCGGCGCCCTCGCGCCCAAATTCGATCCGCGCAAGCTCGTATCCATGGGATTCGTGATCACCACCTTCGGCCTCTGGCGCATGACCGTCATCAACCCCAATATCGGATTCGGCATGGCGGTCAGTTGGCGCGTCTTCATCGCCCTCGGACTACCTTTCCTGTTCATTCCCATCAATACGCTTTGCTACTCCGGGATCCCGCAGGAGAAGTACAACGAGGTCAGCGGACTCACCGCACTCATGCGAAATCTGGGCGGCAGCGTTGGCATCAGCTTTGTCACTACGTTGCTGGCGCGTTCCAGCCAAAAGCATCTCGCGATGCTTGCACGGGACACGGCTCCCGGAAACCCTCCCTTTGAGACCATGCGGAAGGGCCTGGCCGGCGCCTGGATGCAAAACGGTTCCGCATTGCCCGATGCCATCCATAACGCCGGAGCGCAGATCTTCGGCATGGCGCAAATTCAAGCCCGCCTGCTGGCCTACGTCGACGTCATCTGGATCATGGTCGGGGTCACAACGATCCTGATCCCGCTTCCCTTCCTGATGAACCGCCCCAAGAAGGTGGCAGCAGCAGCGCCTGTGCATTGAGAATTTGCTATACAGCTTTCAGCGCTTGATCCAGATCCGCAATCAGGTCTTCCTTGTCCTCGATGCCCACGGACAATCGAACGAGCCCTTCGGTGATGCCCACCGTTTCTCGCTCCGCATCGCTCAACGCGGCATGTGTCGTCGTTGCGGAGTGCGAAGCAAGTGACTCCACGCCTCCCAGCGATTCGGCATTCAAAAACAATTTCACTGCGCCAAGGAATCGTCCCGCCGCTTCGCGCGTACCCAGGTCGAAGCTCAACATTGAACCGAATCCGCGCTGCTGCTTCACCGCCAGCGCGTGCTGTGGATGGCTTTTCAGTCCCGGGTAGGCCAACCGCTTCAACTTCGGTTGCGTCGACAGGAACTCCGCCACCGCACGCCCATTCTCCTCATGCTGCTTCATCCGCAGCGGCAGCGTCTTGATCCCGCGCAGCACCAGGAAGCACTCAAACGGCGACAGGATGCCACCGGCAGCCTTCTGCACCAGCCAGAACCGCTCCTTGTGCTCCGGCTTCGTCCCAATCAGCGCGCCGCCCAATCCATCCGAGTGCCCGTTGAGAAATTTGGTCGTCGAGTGCATCACCACGTCCGCGCCCAGCGCGATCGGACTCTGCAGCGCAGGGGACAGGAACGTGTTGTCCACGCTCACCTCGACGCCCTTCGCATGCGCAATCCCGCACACGGCAGCAATGTCCGTCAGCGCCATCAGCGGATTCGTCGGCGTCTCAATGTGAATCAGCCTGGTGTTCGGCCGGATCGCGGCCGCAACCGCGTCAAGCTTGCCCATATCGACGTACTGAATCTCGATGCCGTAGTGGCGGACAATCTGGTTGAAGAGCCGCGCTGTGCCGCCGTACACGTTGTGCGAGCAGAGCACATGATCGCCCGCATGCAGCGTCGCCACCAGCGCATAAATCGCTGCCATGCCGCTTGCAAACGCGTGCCCGCTGGTTCCACCTTCCAACGCAGCCAGCGCCTCTTCGAGCCGGTCGCGCGTGGGATTGCCGGCACGCGAGTAGTCCCACCCTTTGTCCGTGCCAATGCCGGTGAGCTCAAACGTCGATGAAAGATACACGGGCACGTTCACTGCGCCCGTAAGCGGGTCGGGATGCTGCCCTGCATGCACGGCAAGTGTTGAGTATTTCAATTCAGACATGATTGGTTTTCTTGAGACGAACTCCTGACTCTAGCTTATCGTGGCGAGACTGGCATGGGCGGAACCGAAGGATAGGCTTTGCGGTGTGCGTCAACTCCAACGCTCCGTGCCCCATCCTTTCCGCTTTTTCTGCGAAGGGGCGGGAAGCCACCGCTGTCAGACTCCGCCCTCAAAGATCTTCTTCGACAAATATCGTTCCGCTGAATCCGGAATGATCGTCGCCACGCGCTTCCCCGCACCCAACGCGCGCGCCAACCCCACCGCTGCATGCACCGCCGCACCCGAACTCGACCCAGCCACTAATCCTTCTTCAGCCGCGAGCCGTTTCACCATCGCAAACGCATCGTCATCGCTGACCATGGCCACGCGGTCGCATGCCTCGCGATGAAACGTCTCGGGAACAAAATGCACACCGATGCCTTCCACGCGATGCTTGCCCGGCGCCCCGCCCTGCAGAATCGATCCCTGCGTCTCGACCGCGACCGCAATCACCGCCGGATTTCGCTCTTTCAAGAACCTTGCCACGCCGGAAAAAGTCCCGCCGGTTCCAACACCCGCCACAAATCCGTCCACGAGCCCTTCCATCTGCTCCCAGATTTCGACTGCCGTCGTGTCGTGATGAAACTGTGGATTCGCCTGATTCGTGAACTGCCCGGCCATAAATGCGCCTGGAATCCGCGCGGCCGCTTCGTTGGCGCGCCGGATCGCACCAGCCATGCCTTCAGACTCCGGCGTTCGCACCACTTCGGCGCCAAAACCCCGCATCAGGATGCATTTCTCTTCGGCGAATCCCTCCGGCACAAACAGCTTCACGGTGTACCCACGATTGACGCCGATCAGCGCCAGGCCCACCCCGGTGTTGCCCGCGGTCGCTTCCAGAATCGTTGATCCCGTATGCAGCAGTCCCCGCGTCTCAGCATCCAGGATCATCCCCAGCGCAGCGCGGTCTTTGATGCTCCCCCCGGGATTCAGAAACTCGAGCTTGGCAAATACCGCGGCCGCATCCCCCGGCACAACATGCGCGAGTTGCAGCATGGGCGTATGGCCCACCAGTTGGGTGATGTCGGATGCGATCTTGGGAGATGAAGCGAAGGGAACGACGACGGTCATCGATTCCAGTTTAAGGCATCGTCGGGTCAGACCACCGGTAGGGCCTCCTCTACTTTTGCCCGGCCCCCGAGGTCTTCTTCGTCACGCGCGTCGCAGGATAGTATCCAGTGCGCGTGCGGACTTCGAGCTTGCCCATGCCTTCCGCCTGCGCCGTCACCTGCACACGCCGAAAGCCCGGCTCATTCGTCGGTTTCGACGAGTGATAGCCAATGGTGTATTGGTTGCGCACATCACGCGCCACTTCGGCTGCAATCTCATCCACCTGTTCCATTGATTTCGGGAAGAATGCCATCCCGCCCGTTTCGCCGGAAAGCATCTCCAGGGCTCGCCGCGCATGACGAACCTCGGAGTGCGTCATCTCGTCGCCAAACAGCAACCCAATCGAGTAGATCACCGGTCCGGATAGCTGCTGCACTCGGCGAATGGTCTGCTCCAGCGAGAGCGTCGAGGCGTTGTCTTCCCCGTCGGTGATAATCACCAGCACCTGCTTCGGCCGCTTGCCGTCCGCCACCAGCTTGTCCGCCGAAGCCACCACGGCGTCATACAAAGCGGTGCCGCCGCGCGACTCGATGTGCGATAAGCCTTCGCGCAATTTGCTCACATCGCCGGTAAAGTCCTGGTCAATGAACGCCTCGTCTGAAAAATTCACAACAAACGCTTCGTCCTGCGGATTCGATGCTTCGATCAGATCCAGCGCGCTCTTGTTCACCGCCGGCCGCTTCTTCGACATCGAACCCGAATTGTCCACAACCATGGCGATTGAAACCGGCAGATCGGTATGCTGGAAGCTGATGACGTTTTGCTTCACGCCATCTTCAAATACCTGGAAGTTCTCACGCTTCAGCGTCTGCACGATGTGCGAACCTTCCAGCACCGTGGCGTTGAGCACCACCTCTTCCACATTGGTGCGCAGGATATACCCTTCGCTCTCCTTGCGAACGGCCGGACCGGTCGCCGCGGGCTGTTCCGCATCGGGCGAGCGGACTGGATCGCGGTCCTCGGTGAGCGAGGGCACAGGGGCTTGCGCCGGTTTGCTGGGCGGTTGTTGCGCCCACAGTGGCAGCGTCGTTAGAGAGAAAAAGATTGCGCAGGTAGCCTTATTGCAGTGGCGCATAGTAGCCGGTACGAGCATGGACGGTGAGCTGAGGCAATCCCGGTGGAGGATTTAGCTTCACTTTCACTTTACGCCACTTGCCATCCCGGTTCATGTCCTTGGGCGTGTAGCCGATCACATATTGGTTACGTAGTTCAGTTGAAATCTTCTCGGCGATGTCGCCCATTTCTGAGATATCGTCCACCCTGTAGAGTCGCCCTCCGGTTTCTTCCGAGAGCTCGTTCAGCAAGGTCGGGCCGGTCCGCTCTTCTGGAGTCGCGGCATACGGATCGAAAATTCCAATCGAATAAATCTCCACATCCGATTCCCGTACCTGCGACCGCACTTCCCCTTCGGTATACCGCGAACGGTTATCGCCGCCATCTGAAACCACGAGCAGGGCCTTACGCTCGTGTCGCGCTTCTTTCATTTTTTGCACGCCATAATAAATCGCATCCAGGAGCGCCGTGCGATGGCCGCTGCGGACTGTCGCGAGCCGCGCCTCAATGTCTTCTACTGAGCTGGTGAAATCCTCGATCAGTTCCGGTCTGTCGTTAAATCCGATCACAAAAAACTCGTCTTCGGGATTCGCCGTCTTGATGAATTGCAAAATCGAATCGCGAGCCCGAATCAGCTTCGACGACATGGATCCGGAAAGGTCAAAGATGATCCCAATCGACACCGGCGCATCTTCGCTCACAAAACTTGAGATCTTCTGTTCCCCATTGTTCTCGTAGACCTGAAAATCCTCTTTTTCAAGCCCTGTCACAAGCCGATTCATTGGATCGGTCACGGTGATCGGTACCAGGACCATATCCACATTGATGCGGATCAAAGCGCCCGGACGAGCTTTGGCGGCTGCGGGTCCGGTCACGGCCGGCGCTTCAGCTCCCGCAGGGGCGCCGTTTGCCGGAGCGGACGCAGGAGGCGGTGTCACATGCACTTTGTTCAGCGGATCGTCCTGGCAGTTGGCGCGCGCCCCTCCCAAAAGAGAAGCCAGCAGTACGATGCAAAAATCGAGCCGGAATGCGCCCCAAAGCGCGTCCCCAAACACGTCGCGGAGTCGGCGCCCGCCTGTTGGTTCATCGCGCCGATTGGGATTCGAACTCATTCCAAGTTTCCTGAGATTGAAGGCGATCTTAGCACGGTTGACAGAGGCCTGGCGTCACCTGCTTGTCATCGATTTGTCAAACACGTCGACACTAGTTCAGACTCCTCGAAGGCCCATATGTCACTGGGATACAATCGAGCCTGTGCGGTCACCCACTCGGTGATTTACTGCGAAGTGGTTCAGGGCGCAAATCCAACCTTTTCAACGGGGAGCACGACCAGCCTCATGGCAAGCATTTATCCTTTTCGCGCCTGGCGCTACAACCCTTCCGCCGTCAAGCTGGACGAAGTTGTCACGCAGCCCTACGACAAGATCTCACCGGCGATGCAGCAGGCCTATTACCAGCGGAGTCCCTATAACCTGGTCCGAATCATCCTTGGCCTGCCCGAGCTTTTTGATGCCGAGCGCGGCGAGAGCGTTTACACCCGCGCCGCGCGGGACCTCCGTGCCTGGCGCGAACAAGGAATTCTGGTTCAGGAAAAGGACCCCTGCATCCTGGCTTATGCGCAGCGGTTTACCGTTCCCGGCTCCAATGTGGTCAAGGAACGGCGCGGCTTCATTGCCCTCGGCAAGCTGCACGACTACGCCGAGAAGGTCGTCTTTCGCCACGAATACACGTTGTCCAAACCTAAGAGCGATCGTCTCAATTTGCTGAAGGCGACGCACGCCCATTTTGGCCAGATCTTCATGCTCTACTCTGACCCCGCCGGCAGCGTCGAAAAGATCCTCTACGAAGGCAATGGCCCCGCCGAAGCGGAGGTCACCGATGAATACGGAGTTCTGCATCGCCTCTGGAAGGTCAGTGACCCGGCTGCAATTCGCCTGCTGACGACAGCGATGGCCGACAAGAAACTCATCATCGCCGACGGCCATCACCGCTACGAGACTGCTCTGAATTACTCCAAAGAACACGCGTCCTCATCGCCAACGAAAAACGAGCACAGCACGAACCAACTGCCACAGCCTCCGTTTCCTGAAGCGGCGGTCATGATGACCTTCGTCAACATGGATGCCGATGGCCTCGTGATTCTACCCACCCACCGCGTCGTGCATAGCCTCGGAATCGAAGACACGACCACGTTTACGCAGGCCAAGGAATTCTTCACTGTGGATCTGCTCCCAGAGGGGGACGCAGCCGGTTATCTCGACACGTTGAAGGCGCAAAAAGGCACCGCTTTTGTGGCCGTTACACGCAATGCCGCATTTCTGATGTGCGCAAAACCGGAAGCAGCCGCCGCTTTGGCCGATCTGCCCGAACACCAGCGCCAGCTCGATCTCAGCTATCTCCACACCATCGTGCTCGATCGGCTCCTCGGCCTCGATGCCGAGAAAGTGCGGGAGCAAACGAATATCCGCTATCTGCGCGATGCCGGTGAAGCCGTGGACCAAGTGCGTCGCGGCGAAGCCGACGTTGCCTTTCTCATCAACCCCGTCACCATGGAGCAGTTGCGAGAAGTGGCGTTTGCCGGCTCAGTCATGCCGCAAAAGTCCACCGATTTTTACCCCAAATTATTAAGCGGTTTGGCAATCTATGCGTTGGATTAGAGCCTTCTTCGGGCTCAACGCTTCACCGTGGATCGCACTTCTCGCGGCGGTCGCACTTCCTTCGATCGCGGGCGCACAGACGCCTTCCAGTCCCACTGGAAGATTTGCCGTCGTCCTGGACGCAGCGCACGGTGGCGATGACACCGGGGGCGACTTGCCAGCGGCCAGATGGAAAAGACTGCCACGCTCGCATTCAGCGTGCGTTTGCGTTCTCTGCTCGGCGCGCGCGGCATGACGGTGACCACCACGCGCGAATCCGACATGACTGTCGACCCGGCCGCGCGCGCGCAGATCGCCAACCGCTCCAAAGCCGAAGCTTGTCTCAGTCTGCACGCCACGGAGAGTGGCGCGGGGATTCACCTTTTCACTTCTTCCCTTCCGCCCAGCCAACCCGCACGTTTTCTTCCCTGGAAGACCGCTCAATCCGCGTTCGTCAATCGCAGTCTCGCCCTTGCGGGCGCACTCAACTCGGCGCTGCTGCACGACGGCTTCAACGTCACCCTCAGCCGCACAGCACTCATCGCCGTAGACAATATGACCTGTCCTGCCCTGGCCATTGAGATCGCTCCCGCGCGTGGGCCCGACGGCAAAGTGAGCGCCGAACCTGACGACGCCGACTACCAGGCGCGCGTTGCAGCGACACTCGCCGCCGCGCTCCTCGAGTGGCGCATGGAGCCTCGCCAGCCATGATTCCCCGCTACCAGAAGATTGTGTTTTCGGTGCTGCTTGCCGCCGCACTCATCATGACCGGGGTCCTCTGGCACCTGCGACAGCGCGCCCATCAGCGCCTTCTGGCCGGCGAAGATTCCGCTCCGACCAAGGCTCCCGAGGTTGCACCCACCGAAAGGGCCACGCTGCTGGTTGCGAACGACGCCGACGGCTCGATGCTGGTACAGGCGCGTTCCCTGCCGCTTCCGGCCGACCCCAGCGCCCGCGCCCGCGTGCTCCTGGGCGAACTGCTTGACCTCTATGCTGCACCCGATGCGGCGCATCCTGTGACCGGGGGAGCTTCCGGCGTCGCCCAGGTCTTCCTTCTGCCCGTCCCCGGCTCGAGGGAGACTCAGGAGTCCGGCGACCAGTTGGCCGTCGTCAATCTCACCAGCACGTTCGCCGCCAGCCACCCTTCCGGCCTCGAAACTGAAACGCTGACCGTGCTTTCCATCTGCGGCACTTTGCGCGCCAACCTTCCGCACGTAACGCAGGTGCGATTTCTAGTCGATGGCCAGCAGCGTCCCAACCTTGCCGGCCACGCCGACCTGACGCGCACCTATCTCACCGCAGACGCGGTCCCCACGGGAGGAGGGAGCACCCCGTGAGCGACCGTTTCTATTCCGCCGAATTCGCAGTATGATGGATGAGTAGCCATGCCCAAGTCGGTTCACATCACGGCTCCCCGGCCCACCTTCGAAGAGATGACGAAGCACCTGCGCATCTCCAAGGCTCGTAAGAAAGAGTTACAAGTACTCGTGGATGAATTTAGAGCCGAGCTTGCCCCTCTGGAACATGCACCTGTGACCACGGCGAGACCCGAAAAGAGGCGCAAGCGTGCCTCCGCCGCCTGAGCCAAACGCCGTTTTCCTCAACGTTCCCTACGACGAAGAATTCCGCAGTCTTTACATCGCTTACATCGTTGGCCTTTACCAACTGGGTCTGGTTCCTCATCTTGCCTCTGAAATCCCTGGTGGAGATCGCAGGCTCAATAGAATCTTCGAGCTCATTCAGAATTGCCGTTACTCGATCCACGATCTCTCGCGAGTAGAACTGGGCATTACTCCTTCATCAGCACCACGGTTCAACATGCCCTTGGAATTGGGTATGACGATTACCTGGTCCAATCTAAACCCCACCCTTCACACTTGGTTCGTTTGGGAGTCAGAGCCCTATCGGCTCCAGCGATCCGCCAGCGATCTGAACGGAACCGATCCTTACATCCACAATGGCAGCGCCGACGGTGTTCTGCGTGAGCTCTGCAACGCCTTCCGGCGCGAACGTTCACCGTCTGTGCCTGAGATGTTCAAGGCTTATCGCTTAGTCGACACTGCGCTCAATTCGATCCTTCAGAAAAATGGAACCCGCAATCCATTCGACAGAAGCGTGTTCATGGATTTGTGCTGGCTGTCCTCTAGCCTTGCGCTCTTCTTCCCGCCAGCTAAACCTGAGGATTAATCATGGCCTCAACTCCCACTATCGGTGTCTTCGACTCCGGCTTCGGCGGCCTCACCGTTCTCCGCGCCCTTGTCTCCCGCTTGCCTCAGGCGCACTTCGCCTTCATCGGCGACACGGCACGTTTGCCGTACGGATCCAAGTCGCGCCGCACCATCGCTCGTTACGCCGTGGAGAGCGCGCAATTCCTGGTGCGCGAACAGGGCGCAGAATTCCTTGTCATCGCCTGCAATACCGCCAGCGCTTTGGCTCTCGACGCCATCCAGGCGGCTGTACCGGTTCCAGTTCTCGGCGTCATTGAACCCGGCGCAGCCAATGCCCGCACTTTTTCGCGCACCGGCGACGTGCTCGTCATCGCCACGGACGCCACCGTCCACAGCCACGCATATGCCGCCGCCTGCAACGCAACTCGGCCTGCGCGCGCTGGAGAAGGCCTGCCCCTTGCTCGTCCCGCTCGTCGAGGAAGGTTGGACCAATCATCCAGTTACAGATCAAGTCATCCGCATCTATCTTGACGAGCTCCTCAACGAAGCTGCTACGCAAGGCCTGAAGCCCGACACACTCGTTCTCGGCTGCACTCACTACCCGCTCCTGAGGCCGCTCATCGAACGCGCCGTACCCGCAGGAATGCGGGTCATTGACTCCGCCGAATCCGCGGCAGACGCCGCCGTCAATCTCATCAACGGCAAGAATGAAACCGTGCCGGGCTCCTTGCCACTGCAAAGCGGCGCGATGGACGCCAGCGTCCGTTGCTTTGCCACAGATTCCGTAGAAAAATTCGAGCGCCTCGGCTCCCGTTTTCTGGGCCGGCCCGTGGGCCATGTCGAGCTCGTCGATCTAGGCGGCTGTATCTGGGCGGCTAGAGCGGTTCCAGAGTTCACTTGTCCTTTCTGAAATCGTAGAAGTGGCTTTTTCCTGAGGAAAAAGCCACTTAGCCATGGTGGTTTCGGGATACAGCAACGCTGGAACCGCTGGATCGCCGCAGGCCGACTGATATCCTAAAGGTTGGTAGCGTCGGCAACTTCTCCGCTCTTCGCGCGGACCATCGAGGAACAAGACAAGCATGATCGATTTGTCAGGTAAGACAGCCGTTGTCTTTGGGCTGGCCAACAAGCGTTCCATTGCCTGGGGCATTGCCCAGAAACTGCACGCAGCGGGAGCCACCCTGGCCATCTGTTATCAGAATGAACGCATGAAGCTCGAAGCCGAAGGCCTCATCGAGGATCTCCCCGGCGCCTCCGGCTTCCAGTGCGACGTTTCTGTCGACAGCGAAATCGACACGCTCTTTGCCGCCCTCAAGGAAAAATACGGCAAGCTTGATGTCCTCGTGCATGCCGTTGCTTACGCGCCCCCGACGGAGCTGCGCGGCGAGTTCATCAACTCCACCCGCGAAGGCTTCCGCGTCGCCCTTGATGTCAGTGTTTACTCGCTCATCGCAGTCAGCCGCGCCGCCGTGCCGCTCATGACCGAAGGCGGCAGCATCATGACACTCACCTATTACGCCGCCGAAAAGGTAGTCCCCAACTACAACGTCATGGCCGTCGCCAAGGCCGCGCTTGAGTCCACCATTCGTTATCTCGCCTGGAATCTCGGCCCCAAAAACATCCGCGCCAACGCCATTTCCGCGGGCCCATTAAGACTCTCGCTGCACGCGGCGTCGGCGATCTGACCGAGATGATGAAGACCCACGCCGATCGCGCTCCGCTTCACCGCAACGTCGATCAGCTTGAAGTCGGCGGCCTCGCCCTCTTCCTGGCCAGCGATCTCGCCACCGCCATCACGGGCGAAACCATCTACGTCGACTGCGGCTACAACATCATGGGTTTCTGAACTGGTGTTCAGCCTGTCCGCACCCAGGGACTCCCAATGCCCGCCCCCGCTCTGAGCCTGTCCGTCAACTGCCCCGTGTGATGCGCGAGATGCCGCAGATTATAGAGATGCACCTCGAACCGGTTGAACGGCAGCCAGGAGAATCCTGATTCCCCCTCGAGCGGCACCGCAGGCACCTTTGCCTTCACTTCCTCGCAACAGAGTGCGTGATACTCCAGTACGTCCACGCAGGTGTAAGGCTCTACCTTCGGCATGGGTTCATCGGGCGCCCACGGACGCCGACCCAGATAATTCGATTCCTTCTGATGCTTCGCCCAGGGCCGAAACTCCGCCTCCGAGGCGTGCAGGTAGAAATGCGTGTAGAAAATCGCGTGATAGGCAATGTGCCAGAACTGATTCGTGTATTTCGAATCCAGCCAGAGTTGTTCGGGACACTCTTCGATTGCTTGCTTCAACATGGCGAGTGTTGCCAGGTACTGCCGCACAAAATGCTGTTGCACCTTCGAGTCATCCATGCCCAACAGCATAGCGTCGGAGCAGCCGCACCAAGGCAATTTTCAGCAGGAAACCTGCGAAGCATTGCGCGTTTGGAATCGCCTATTGCCTGTCTAACGCCGCCGGCCGATAAGGGCGTCGTTTCGCCGGACGAGGCGCAACCCCGACAGCCACCGGCTCTGCATTCGGCTCCGTCTGGGCTCCGCTCGATGTAATGCCGATCACCACCGGCTGCATATTTCCCACCGCGCCCTGTGAACCGGTCGAAGCGATTCCAACCACGACAGGCTGCGTGTTCGGCGCTCCCGCGTGCGAATCGCCGGACGAAATTCCCACAACCACTGGTCCATTCTTCCCTTGCCCGCTTCGTGATTCGGTCGACGCAATCCCAATCACGTCCGGCGAAACATTTCCGTGTTCGGTCGCCCCCTGCAGTTGGTTCGTCGGGACATCGAAGACTCTTGTATATTTCTGCGTCCCCCAAATCACTTCTACGGGGACCTTCTGATGCGCACTGGCTGCCGCTCTCTTTCGATGGCGTCGCGCCGTCTTATGCCGAGCAGCAACGCGTCTGGCTGTAGGCGTTTGATTCGAATTCAACACCACAGTTCTTTGTGCCGCACCATTGATGACTTCCACGCTCGTCGAAGCGGATGTTGCCTTGGAACGCCGACTCACCCCAGCGGCCTGTTGCTGCGCATTGAAGTTCTTCATCACCCGGGACGTTCCATTGATCACTTCCACCGAAGACGCAGCCTCCACCTTGCCGGAAGGTGCAGCCTTTTCTTCATTTTTTGGATCTTGGGTCTGCCGCGTCACAGCCAAAGCCTGCCGCGTCAAAGGCAGGTTCAGCACCAGGCTGATCGCAAGCCCCGCACCGATCGGAACGGCTCTGGCCCAAAAGCACCGCATAAATGTGTACCCCGTGCGCCAAAGTATACCCAGCGCACAAGAGGCAGTCTAGAAAACCAAAGTTTTACAGGAATGCAACAGACAGTAATCCGACGGGAACCACTGAGGCTTTCAACCCAGAAGTGCGCGAAGCGCATTTGGCCCCACCGCAGGTGGTGCAGGTGGTGCAGGTGGCAGGTGGCTATTCCTTCAGGGTTACGGTGATCTTGCGCGCATCCCCACCGGCTGACGCAATCGCAATCTCCCCAGTCGCTTTCTTGCGGATGCTCTTGAACTTATCGCCCCACTCCACCAGCACCAGCGCATCCGGCGTCAGCAGTTCATCCAGTCCCAAGCGTCTCCAATTGCCGCTCGCCTTCCAGCCGATACACGTCAATGTGATAGAGCTTCACTGGCTTGCCGTTCAGCGTGCCTTCGTATTCATGCAGAAGAGTGAACGTCGGGCTTGTCACTTCATCGGGCTCGGCCGCATCCAGCGCCTGCGCAATGCCCTTCACCAGCGTCGTCTTGCCGGTCCCCAGATCGCCGCGCAACAGCAGCAGTTGCGGCGGCTTCAGCAGCTTGACCAGCTTGCGCCCCACTTCGACCGTGTCTGCGCCGCTCTGGGTCGTGAACTCGTGGATCCTGCCTTCAGCAGTCGGTGCGGCGCTCGTCATTCCTCAACCCTCGGTGATCTGCTGCATGCGAAGCCCAAAACAAACATATCCGCACGGCGCGGTTGGTGCTGCGTTGATCATCCCTCGAACCTAACCGGGGTCCGCTGCACGCAGTGCCCCTTGCAACCAAACATAACCGTTCGGGCGCCGGGAGCGAAAGCGAAAAGCCCGAGAAAATTCACGCAACGAGTCCGTCGCCAGCAGCGTATGTTCATCCACCTCGCTGACCGCCAGGTCCGCCGCCAGTCCATGAAGATAAACCGCGGCCTCCACGGCACGCGCTGTCTCGTTCTGATACTGCGCCAGCAATCCCGCGATCAAGCCTGTCAACATGTCGCCGCTGCCGCCTTTGGCCATCGCCGGATTGCCAGTAGTGTTCACCGCAACAGCGCCGTCCGGATGCGCAATCAGCGTGCGCCAGCCTTTCAGCACCAGCGTCACGCCATTCTTCTGCGCAAAGCTCGCGCGCAATCTCCAGCCGATTCGCCTGGACCTCCGCAACGCTCTTGCTCCGCCAGCCGCGCCATCTCGCCCGGATGCGGCGTCAGCACCAGCGTGCGCCCAGCCTTGCCGAGTTGAGCCATCTTCGCAGCCAACTGCGGGTTCGCCGACAACACATTCAACGCATCCGCATCGATCACCGCAGGAATTTTCGTTTCGGCAAATACGCTGCTCAGCAGCTTCACAATACCCGGTCCTTGCCCAAGTCCCGGCCCAATCGCCATCACCGTCTTTCCGTCGGTGAGCGATTCAAACAGTTCCGGAGTAATTCCCTTTGCCGCAATCTGTCCCGAAGCGTTTGTCGGGCAGCGGCCACGTCATCAACTCCGGCGCAATACGCCGAAACCTGCGGCAAGACCGGCGCGGGAACTGCCGCTGTCACAAGGCCAGCACCGGCGCGCATCGCCGTGAGAGACGTCATCGCCGGTGCGCCCGACTTGCCGACCGATCCTCCAATCACCAGCACATGGCCGAATTTGCCCTTGTTCGAATCGGCCGCAGCGCGGGTCGCTCCGTGAGCGCGTGCGCACTGCCCGCCCAAGTCAGTTGCAGTTCCGAAACAATCGCCGCGTCGGGCGAGCCGATCGGCGCCACCACAATTGGCTGGTCCCAGCGCCGCGTCAATTGCCCGAATACGTGCGCCGGTTTTGGAGCAGTAAATGTGATCACCGCATCCGCAGGAAAAACACGGCCTTCCACCGTCGCACTCGTTTCATCCGCCGGCCATCCCGAAGGCAAGTCAATCGCCAGCACCGGAGCCGGCGTTCCCCTTGATCCACTCCAGCGCCGCAAGCGCCATCCCTTTCAGCGGCGGCGTGAATCCCGTCCCCACCACTGCATCCACAATCAGGTCCGTATCGAGAGCGCTCTTGTATTGCGGAAGTTCGTCCGCGGTCTTTACAACGTGAATCAGCCCGTGCGCGGGACTCGCCAGTTCCCGCCATGCGGCCGCAGCGTCGCCCGCCATTCCTTCCGGCGTGCCGAGCAGGATCGTCGTCACCTTCATTCCCGCCGTGGCCAGCATCCGCGCCGTCATCATGCCATCGCCGCCGTTGTTGCCGCGCCCGCACAACACCGTCACCCGTTGCGCTTTCGGAAACTGCTCCCGCGCAAATCCCGCCACCGCAGCCGACGCCGCGCGCATCAGTTTCAGCGACGGCACACCGAACCGCTCCGTGGTCGCTCGATCACAGGCCTGCATTTCCGCAGCCGACAGCACTCGCATGTCATCTATGCTATAGCGGCAACCGGCGCACGGAGCCGCCGCAATCTTTCATGCACCAAAGGAGTTCTTTATGGACCAGGCCAAGGCCTCGACATCCAACATCGCAACATCCACCTTCGATCTCCAGGCGCTTGCTCTCAAATTTCCGCCCACTGCGATACCTATGCTGATCGATATCCGCCTGACCGACGAGCCCTCCGCCAGTTCGCGGCTCTTTCGCATTTACCGCCCAGCACCGGCGCACTACCACAAGACGTGTGACGAGTATTTGCAGGTCATTCAGGGGCGCGGCAAGTTTGTCGTCGATGGAGCCGATCCGATCGAACTAGGGCCTGGGCAGCTCTTGTTTTTCCGCCGTAACACGGTGCACGCCATTCCCGAAATCGTCGAAGGCCCGCTGGTCGTCTTCTCTGTCGATACGCCGCGCCGCGATCCCTCAGACGTCACCTTCGTCGACCCCTCGTTTGGCACTGCCCAGGATTTCATCCAAACCATCACGGTCTAAACAGGCACAATTCTGTATCGCTTTCTGACTGGATCGCTTTTCGCAGTCCTGCTCAGCGACCCATCGCGGTCTGAATCAGCAGCCACGCGTTCAGCCCTGCGATGACCACGGCCGTCGACCACGCAACTGCTTGCAACCCGCGGCCGTTCACAAACTCGCCCATCTTCTTCCGGCTGCCCGTAAACAGCACCAGCGGCACCACTGCAAAGCTGAGTTGCAGCGACAAAATCACCTGGCTCAGGATGAGCAGCTTTTCTGTTCCCTGCTCTCCATTCACCGCGACCACGATAATCGTAGGAATAATTGCAAGGCTGCGCGTAATCAGCCGCCGCAGCCACGGCGACACCTTCAAGTGAATGAAGCCTTCCATCACCACCTGGCCAGCCAGCGTGCCGGTGATCGACGAGTTCTGCCCCGAAGCAAGCAGCGCCACGGCAAACAGTGTGCTCGCGCCTGCCGCGCCCAGCAACGGGCTCAATAGCTTGTACGCATCCTCAATCGCAGCCACCTCGAAATGACCGCTGCGATGAAAGACCGCGGCTGCCACGATCAGGATTCCCGCATTCACAAACAGCGCCACCGTCAGTGCCAGCGCCGAATCCACATTGGCCAAATGAATCGCTTCGCGCTTACCTTCCGGCGTGCGCTTGTACCGCCGGCTTTGCACGATCGACGAATGCAGATAGAGATTGTGCGGCATCACGGTCGCACCCAGAATGCCGATGGCAATGTAGAGCATCGCGGGATTGGTCACGATCGAAGGCGATGGAATGACGAGATTGCGCAAGCATCGGCCAGTAATCCGGCTGCGACAGAAACATCTGCACGCTGAACATCCCCAGAATCGTGCCGATCAGCGCGATCACCAGCGCTTCCACGTAGCGGAAACCCCAACGCTGCAGCAGCAGAGATCAACAACACGTCAAGCCCGGTGATCAGCACGCCATAGAACAGCGGAATGTGAAAGAGCAGATTCAGCGCGATGGCCGAACCGATGACCTCAGCCAGGTCGCAGGCTGCGATCGCGATCTCGGCCCCGATCCACAGCGCGAAACTCACCCGCGGCCCGTAGTTCTCGTGACATAACTGCGCCAAGATCGCGTTCCGTTGCCACGCCCAGTTTCAGTGACAGACTCTGCAGCAGGATCGCCATCAGGTTCGAGAGCATGATGACGAACAGCAGCGTATAGCCGAACCGCGAACCCCCGGCAATGTCGGTGGCCCAGTTGCCGGGATCCATGTAGCCGACTGAAATCAGGAATCCAGGCCCCAGGAACCCAAGCAGCCGCCGCCAATAAAGCGGCGAGTGCGACACACTCACACTCGAATGCACCTCCGGTAAGGAGGGCTCGGCTAGCGTCGCGCTCGTTTGAAGTTTTGAAGCCATAAGGACACGGGGAAGTGATCCTGCAAGATTTCTCAGTCAGTATGCCACAAGTTGTTAATTATAGTTAATGAAATTTGTTACATTGTATTAGCATTTAATTCCGGCCGTAACCACACTGCTTCGGCCGCCGGCCTGCCCAGGATTGAAACCCCTGCAGGTAACTCAATCGAAACAGTTTGATCGTAATTCTGGCTTACCACCTGAAGCGTCCGGCTCGGTCCAATCCCCATGTGATGCAAAAATAACAACAGCTTGGGATCGCGTTCATGCAGGCTAATGACCGTGTACCGCCTGCCCTCCACCGCTTCAGACAGGGGCAACTCGCCTCGCTGTTTGCGTTTGGCTGGAGCCTCGGGCAACACCGCATTGCCGTGTGGACATGCCCCGCCCTCGCCCAGCTTTTCTCTCAACTTGGCTTCGAAGGCAGGCGACACGGCATGCTCCAGCCGTTCTGCCTCTTCGTGAATCTCGTACCACTCCATCCCGAAGACTTCGCTTAGCATCCGCTCGATCAAGTGGTGCCGCAGGGCCGTCCGGTAGGCTGTCTCGCGTCCCGAGGCCGTCAGGCGGACAATACCGTCCTCCCCCACCTCCACGCAGCCATCGCGCTTCAGTCGCTTCAAGGCCATCGTCACGGCTGGCGGTGAAACCTCAAGCCAGTGGGCCAGAGTCGCCGGAATCACCGCATGACCCTCTGCCTCGGCCTCAAGAATCGCCTTGAGGTAGTTCTCCTTCGAAACATAGATGGCGTCTTTCATGAGTGTGCTGACATCAGTCTAACGGGTGAACGAATCCTTCTTTCTGCCGGTCCCGCCGCTTTACGCCGCGAACCAAAGACCTCGATTCCCCTTGTTCCCGCCCGCTTTCGTCACCTGAATGGGTTACCGCGGAATGCACTTCAGTGCGATTGTAGCCTTGCAGGAAAGAGACTTAGCCGGACAGTTGTATTTCGGTACAACGATTGTGCAATCACGCTTCAGCGCCCGGTGCATCAGAATACGTGTGTGGGGCAAATTATGGAAAACGAAATAAACGATAACCCAGAAGCCTATCGCGCAGCCTTCGACGAAGCCTCTGAGGAACTGAAGCAGATCTTCGGAGAAATCGAGCAGTTGCATCTTCGCAGGACTCACATTGAGAAAGCCGTCGAAGTGCTCGGCCGCAAAATAGGAACCGATCAGCCGACGCCCGTCTATAAAGTCCGGCGCAAGACCCATCTCCCCGGTCTCACAGTAATGACTCGCTTGACCGTTGTACCTGCAGATCCCAACTCCGGGAAGTAGCCTTCCCGGACCGCGCTCATTTCACGCGCACTTTCGGCTCCACTGACATTCCGGGACGCAGCAAATGGTGCGGGTCCTCATTCTTCAGATCCGTGAAGTCAATGCGCACCGGAATACGCTGCACCACCTTCACATAATTCCCCGTCGCATTCTCCGGCGGAAACAGCGAAAGCACTGACCCCGTGGCGCCGCCAATCTGCGTCACCTTTCCCTTGTAATCTCTTCCCGTCGAATCCACGTGGATCTCCACGGCCTGCTCGTTCGCCATGTGTCGCAGCTGCGTCTCCTTGAAGTTCGCCGTCACCCAGATATCTTCAAGGGAAACCAGTGTCAACAGGTTCTGCCCCACGGCGACGTTCTGGTTAATCTCCACGCTTTTGCGCGTCACGATGCCATCTGCCGGCGCAACGATCTTCGTATAGCTCAAATTGAGCCGCGCCTGGTCCAGTTGGGCCTGCGCCTGTTTCACCTGCGCTTCGGCCTGCTTGGCGTGTGCGTTTTGCGCGGCCACCTGCTGCCGGACCCGTCTGGGCATACTTCAGCAAAGCCTGAGACTGCGCCTCGCGGTCCCTGGCCACCCTGATTCCAGCTGCCGCCGCCTGCTGGCTGGCCAGCGCATCGTTCAGCGCGGCCTTCGCCGCGTCCGCTGCTGCTACCGCGGCATCGAATTGCTGCTTGCTGATGACGTCCTTCTCCACCAGCGGCCGGTAGCGGGCAAGATCGGCCTGCGCTTTGATGTTGTTTGCCTGGGCCTGCGCAACACGCGCCTGCGCTCCCTCAAGTTGCTGCTGCGCCTGGTCCACTGAAGCACGCGCCCCGCTCACATCGGAGTTCGCCGAACTCAGATTGCTGCCCGTGTTGATGGTCGTGAGAGGCACATTCACCTGCGCCGCCAATGCCGCCGCCTGGGCGCTCGCCAGCGCTGCCTCAGCGTTCTCAACCGCCACCTGGTAGTCCCTCGGATCAAGCTGCGCGATCTCATCGCCGGCCTTCAGGACCTGGTTCTCTTCCACGTCGACCTTGATCACCTGGCCGCCGATGCGCGGGCTTATCTGGATCAGGTGTCCAGCGACTTGCGCGTCATCGGTATCTTCGCTGAAGGTAGATCGCCACCAGAGTCCTGCCCCTACCAGCACAAGCAGCACAACCACGATGATGATGATGCCCCTGCGCCGCGACTGCGGTTGCACGGTTTCAGTGCTCTCGTCTGTCTCGCGTCGGACCGTTGTTGTGGTTGTTTCCGCCACGCTACTTTCCTCCCAAATAGTTCTTGTAGTTCTGCGCCGCGCCCAGGGCACGCGCCAGGCTCAGCTTCGCCACGTTGTGCCGATAAAGGCTCGCGACATATTGATCGTTGGCCTGCGCGACGGATTGCTCTGCCTGGCTCACAGCCAGATTGTCGCTTACGCCGTTCGCATAGCGCTGTTGCGCTTCGCTCAGCGCTTCGTTGGCCAGATCCACACTCGATCGCGAGACTTCAACCTGCTTCTGCGCCGAGGCAATGTCCAGCAGCGCGTCCCGCACATCTGCATCCACCTGCGCATTCAGGTCGCTCAGTCTGCGCCCGCTGCGTGTCCAGCTGCGACTGCGCCACCTGCGCATCGCCACGCAGTCCGTATTCCTTGAAAAGCGGCGCCGACAAAGTACCCTGCGCATCGCCGGTTCCATGCGAGTGCCGCACATTCACGCCAATATCCCCATAATCGCCCGCAAACGCCAGCTTCGGCAGCCGCTCCGCCGTCGCGGACTTCCTCTGCTCCTCCACCGCCTTCGTCTTCTCCACCATCGCCGCCAGATCCTTGCGGTTGGCGTGCGCATCGCGAATCGCCGCATCCACATCGATCTGGTCGAATGCAGCATAAGGCGCCGTGTCGATCAGGTTGAACTTCTGCGCCAGCGGCAGCCCGATCACCCGGGCAAGCGCCAGCTTGTCTTTTTCCAGGCCGTTCTGCGCCACAATCAACTGCTGCTCCAGCGATTGATAATCCACCCGGGCGCGCAACTCGTCCAGCAGGGGCGCGGTCCCCGCCTGGTGATTGGCCTCCGCCTGGTTCAGCGAAACCTTCGATGTGGCCACCTGCGCATCCACGCTGCTCACCCGCGTCTGATCGGCAATTACCAGCAGGTACGCGTTCCCTACCGTCAGCACCACCAGGTCGCGCGCATCCTGAGCTGACAATTGCGCGGAAGCAAAATTGTGCCGCGCCGCGAGATAGTTGCGCAGCGACGTCACATCCACCAGTGACCAGGTGAGCGACGCACGCAGGTCCGTATAGCCGAACGGCCCGATGATCGTGGGAAATCCAGGAATCCGCAATCCTTCGGCGGCCAGATCCACCTGCTCCACGCTCTCCTGCGCCTTGAAATCGACTTCCGGCAGCAGCGCCTGCAGCTGACTCAGCCGCTGGCCGCGTGCCCCCGCCACCTGCGTCCCGTTCAGAATCACGCCAAGGTTGTTCTTGAGTCCGCGCTGCATCGCGTCGTCGAGCGAGAGATCGATCGGTTGCGGCGAAACCTCTCCCGTCGCAACACTGCCCTGATAACTCTGCGCCGTCGGCCCCGAAGACTGCCCGAGCGCCTGCGACGGCAGCGCCTGCGCATCCGCGCGGCTCTCGCACGCCGACCGCCGCGCCGCCGCGAGCAGCAGCAGGCACAGAGCTTTCCCGAGTTTTTCACTGAATGGTTTGCGGGCATCTACGATCGTCTTCGAATCACCGCAGAGAGCTTCTGCCGGAAAGTGTTTGCACCTGATATGGATGCCAGAAGCTGGGCAACCGGCTTCTTAATCTAGTGTATCGAACAAAAGGCGTTGCCGGTTGCATTCGCGAATACACATCGCCGCGGAGCAGGCACGCATCCGTGCCGCTTCCTTTGAAGCTGCACCTGGAAGTTGTTCGGAAGCTGCTCGAGGCGTTCTTAACCAGAAAGGCCGTTTTGGTTATCGGGTATTCGTCGCGTGAATCACCTGCGACGCCAACGAGCAAAGCGCCTGGCGAAAAACCTCGCGCACATCCGCGGCTGTCCACCCCGATGCCGCCGCGCCGCCGTGAGCAGCCAGCAATGCGGCCACTTCAGGCGAAGTAAAACCCGCCACCGCCCGCAGCACGAATACCACGCGAAATTCCGGCGGCAGCCCGGCCAGCCAGTTGCGCACACGATCCCGTTCTGGTCCCGCGATCAGCTTCGCCAATTCCTCGCTCGAAACCGCACCCGTATCGAGATCGTCATCCTGGATGCACGTGTTGGTCGGTTGCAGGCCTTTGGGTGCGGCCAGGCAGCCGGGATCGCTGCGATCGAGCAGTTCGAGCGCAGCTTTGCACAGCGCGAGCCGGCTGCTCCGTCGCGCCTGCACGGCATCGTCGCAGGCCGAAACCTCCGCAGTTGCCACCGCCGTCTCCACCAGGCGCACGCTCTCTTCGCCCTCGCCCACCAGCATCGAAGCCATGCTGTAGAGCCCCGCCGCGATCAGGTCGAACATCTCGTCAATGCCTTCGAATGCTTCTTTCACAGTCGTCTCATCCTTGGGTTTGCCGTCAAGCATGCCTAAAAATTGCCCAGCAAAGGCAGACGCGCCACAAGGCATTGGCTGCGGGGGAATCAGGCTTTCGGAGACAGAAACGCGTTCCTGGGACATAGCAAGACTCCTCTCATTGGGAAGTGGGGGTAAAGGAGGCTGGCCCACCTCTATCCTCAACCCGCCAGCCTCGCGGGTCAATATGGAATGCGCCGAGCCGGATCCCTTCGTCCCATTCCAGACCGGAAAATCCCACTTTTCGCCGTCACTTAACATCGGCGCATGCTCCATCCTTTATCAATGACCTGAACGGGGCCTTGCTCACGGCGCCATGACGTGCGCTCTATAACGGAAACGCTTTAGACTTGCCAACACGGCGCACTGGACGGACTCGATGGCCCGCACGGCACAGAAACAAAAACTGTTCAACGGCCGGGACTTCTCCTGGATGCAGTTCAACCGGCGTGTGCTTGAAGAGGCCGAGGACTCCGCCAATCCCGCTGCTCGAGCGGGTCAAGTTTCTCGCCATCACCGGCTCCAACCTCGACGAATACGTTGAGATCCGCCAGGCCGGCCTCATGCAGCGCATTGAAGACGGCTACCGCGAGCCGGGCTACGACGGCCTGCGCCCCGACGAGTCGCTGGCCGCGCTGACCGCCGAAATTCACAGCTTTGTCGCCGCCCAGTACCGCTGCTGGAACGAGCAGCTGCTGCCCGAGCTGCGCAAGCAGGGCATCCGGCTGCTGGAGTGGGACGAGCTGAGCGAAGAAGCCCGCGCCTTTGCCCAGGGCTACTTTCAGCGCGAAGTCGATCCGCTGCTGACGCCCATCTCCATCGATCCCGCGCATCCGTTTCCGCGCGTGCTGAACAAGGCGCTCTGCCTGGCGCTGCTGCTGCGCGCCAAGCGCACGCAGCTCCGGGCCCGCAGGTGCTGGGCGTGGTCACGGTGCCGCGCGCGCTGCCGCGCTTTGTCCGCCTGCCCTCCGCCGACGGCGCGTACGACTACCTGCTGCTGCAGGACCTGATCGCGCAGAACCTCGCCGGCATGTATCGCGGCTACGAAGTGCTGGCGCACGCCGCCTTCCGCGTCACGCGCAACTCCAACCTCTACTTCGAAGAGGAAGAAGCGCGCTCGCTGCTTGAAACCATTCGCGTGGAGCTGCACAACCGCCGCAAGGGCGACGCCGTGCGCCTGGAGATTGAAACCGGCGCCGATCCGGAGATTGTCGAGCGCCTGCGGGTGAACTTCGAGCTCGACGAGGACCAGGTCTTTCGCGGCGATGGCCCGGTGAATCTGTCGCGGCTGATGTTCCTCTACGGCGACGTGCAGCGGCCCGACCTGAAGTTCCCGCCCTTCACGCCCAAGCCGCTGCATCTGAGCCGCAAGTCCACCGACATCTTCGACGAGCTGCGCCACCGCGACATCCTGCTCCACCATCCCTACGACTCCTACGACCCGGTGGTCGAGTTCATCGCAGCAGGGCGCGCAGGACCCGGCCGTCGTCACCATGAAGCAGACGCTCTACCGCACCAGCCACGACTCGCCCATGTTCCAGGCGCTGATCGAGGCCGCGGCCACCAAGGAAGCCACGCTGGTGGTCGAGCTGATGGCGCGCTTCGACGAGGCCTCGAACATCCGCTGGGCGCGCAGCATGGAAGACGCCGGCGTGCAGGTCTTCCACGGCGTGGTGGGCCTCAAGACCCACTGCAAGCTGGCCATGCTGGTGCGCCGCGACGAAGACGGCGTGACCCGCCGCTACTGCCACCTCGGCACCGGCAACTACAACCCCGTCACCGCGCGCTTCTATACCGACCTGAGCCTGCTCACCTGCGATCCGCAGATCACCGAGCGCGTGCACATGGTCTTCAACTACCTCACCGCGCACGCCGAGATCGACGACTACCGCCCGCTGCTGGTGGCGCCGCTCACCATGGCCGAGAGCTTCCTGGGCCTCATCCGCCGCGAGACAGGAGCACGCCCAGGCCGGCCGCCCCGCGCACATCGTCGCCAAGATGAATGCGCTGCTCGAGCCCAGCGTGATCGAGGCGCTCTACCAGGCATCGCAGGCCGGCGTCGAGATCGACCTCATCATTCGCGGCCTCTCCATCCTGCGGCCCGGCGTCAAAGGGCTTTCGGAGCAGCATCCGCGTGCGCTCCATCGTCGGCCGCTTCCTCGAGCACTCGCGCATCTTCCACTTCGCCAACGGCGGCGACGACGAAATCTACCTCGGCTCGGCCGACTGGATGCCGCGCAATCTCTTCGAGCGCTGCGAGGTGGTCTTCCCGGTGCGCGACGCCGCCGCCAAGGCGCGCATTCACGACGAGATCCTGCCTGCCTATCTGGCCGACACCGTCAAGGCCCGCCTGCAGCAGCCCGACGGCACCTACATCCGCGCCAGCAAAGCTGCTCGAAGGACGCCCCGCCCGTTTTCCAGCCAGGACTTCCTGATGCAGCTGGCCGAAGGCAAGACTCGATCTGGACGCCATCCCCAAACCCAGCCCCAGATCCGGCCCCAAACTCAGCCCCAAACTCAGCCCCTAACCCAGATCCCGACCCAGCGCGGAAACCCGGCAAAACCGCCCCCCGCAAGCCGCAGACCAAACGCGCCGAAGCCGTCACAGCGGCCGACTAAGGGCGGGCCTGAAAGAGCCTCTCCGCATTGGCCAAAGAAATGAAGCTCTCGTTTTCAATTGCCGACCCATCGGACGCTCCCGCGCTGGCCGCGCTTCATACTTCAGTTGCAGACGACCTCACCCTTCGATTCGGAAAGGGCGCATGGTCCGCGCGCACAACGGAAAGAGGCGTGCTCGCCGGCATGCGCCACTCGCGCGCTGTCGTCGCACGCAGGGGCACAGAAATTGTAGGTACGCTTCATTTGCAAACCAAAAAACCCTGGGCAATCGATATTTCCTACTTCACGCCTGTAGAGAAAGCGCTCTATCTCACCAGCCTGGCGGTCTCCCCCAGCTTCCAGCACCAGGGAATCGGCGGTCTTCTCTTGAAACAGGCAGTGAAAGAAGCCCGTGGCTGGCCGGCCGAAAGCATCCGCCTGGATGCCTTCGACCGCGATGCAGGAGCTGGTGCGTTCTATGCCAAGTGCGGCTTGAAGGAGTGTGGCCGGACGACCTACCGCAACACGCCCCTCATTTACTTTGAACTGGTTCTGTAATCGCGAACATTCGTTGACAATTGGAAACCACATGGTTACTCTCATTGGTAACTCTATGGTTACTAAGAACCGCAGGCAACACGAAGCCGTCTTCCGTGCCATCTCCGACCCTACCCGCCGTGAAATCCTCGGGATCCTCCGCGGCGGCCGTCAGACCGTGGGAGGCATCGCGCGCAACTTCCGCATGAGCCGCCCCGCCATCTCCAAGCACCTGCGACTTCTCCACGCTGCCGGCCTCGTCGTCACCGAGAAGCAGGGCACAACCAGCCTTTGTAGCCTCGACGCCAAGCCCCTGCGCGTCATCGACGAATGGATCAATGATTACGAGATGTTCTGGAGCGAGTCCCTGAACAACCTCAAAAAACACATCGAGGAAAAGCAATGAATCCCAACCCTTGGCGCCACCCAATGAAGTGTCCCGGTGAGGTGCAGGGTTTTGTATCACGACGCGAGTCTGTATTCGGAAAATGGGAAGACCCTAGGGCGTTATGAGGACTAATCCAAACTCGATGAGTAGATCGCCCTGTTTTCTTCAATTGGGAATCGCCTGGTCAGGCCGCCCACTCATCGAATCGGCGCATGATCTCCATGAGCTTGCATCCCAACAGGATGAGAGAGCCCCACAATATGAAGGGGACGCCATAGAGTAGGAGATGCTTGCGCGAACGGGCTAACTCAAAAATCCGCACCTTCACGATGGCGTATACGTTCGCTGAGAGATAAGCAACGGCCAAACAGCTCACTACCAAGTTATGCATCTTCTTACTCCTCCTTTTACCGTCCGGCATTTCTGCGCCGATAGTCTTCGTTCTATTGCCGTCGCAATCGTGTAAGTGCGTCTGGCAGTGCGCCTCAATTAGGCCTGAGAACTTCCCTTGAGCCGAGGCGAAGAATTGCCCTGAGACGTCGGTTCCGAGCGCCTAAGTTATGAAATGGTGAATTGCCTCGTTGGCGTTATCTTGAAATGAAGTGTTTTTCAAATCAGTAAAAAAGGTGCTCTGGTCCACCATGTCCCCTGATAACTTACCCTCTTTACTGGCATAAAAAACGCCGCTTTTATACCGCTCATCCGAAATGGCATCTACAAAGCGTTTTGCACCTACGTCCAGCGTATGCACCATTTCGCCCATCAATGGGAAGACGATAGGCATCATCACAAACTTCAACATAAACCGCATTGGCGGAGGAAGACTGTCTGGCGCCTGAGTTCCTTTTGTATTTCCTGGGCTCACAACAACAAACTTGAGCTTAGGATATTTTCTTGCCATGGATAACGTCCACATGGTTTCCGCATACTTGACATATGCGTATGCTTGCAATGCATTGAACTTATTACCAAAATATGATCCATCAAGAACAGCAGCAAACTCATCTACAGAAGAAGTCCTCATTGAAACTGGTTTTACTCCGAGCATCTTTACGCCTGGAACAGCTTCCGCACTGACTGCTAGAACTGCTTTCCTTAACTTGTCCCGTTTAATCAATTCCTCCACTAGAATCACATTGCCTAAAATATTCGTAGCAGCTAATTGATTCATGCCGGAAGGCGTAGATTTCGCAGCCGTTTTCCCAATTACTCCACCTGCATTTAAAACGACTGCATCAATAGGTTCCTTTATTTCTTCTACTGCTTTTCTTACAGAATTTGCATCCGTAACATCCCCAATAACAATTTCAAAAATCTTTTTCCCCGTTTTCTCCTCAAGGTCTTTTTTTGCTGCCTCTGCTCTCGCTCGATTTCTGCAAAAAAGAATTACCTTTCTTGTTTCTTTTTTCAATGCGAACTGTCGGGCAGTCTCTTTCCCAAGCCCAGCATTTGCTCCGGTTATCAAGATACTTTCGATCATTTTGTTCTCCTTCTTAGGTTGTTAGTTACTTGGGGAATGGAGCAATCCGACAGTCAGTTGATGATGGCCGCTCAGCGTGGCCTGAGCCGCCTCGACGCCCGCCGCAGTGAGCACGCGCGGGCTGCCGCATGACCGAGCCCGGAGGTGGCGCCGGTGACGAGTGCGATCGAATGTTCCAATGGGCGGTCTCCTGTATTTATCTGTCTTGCAGCGTTACATACGCGAGAGTACGATACTGATAGATGCAATGCAAGGAGTTTCGTACGCGATGGTAACTAATATTGCGAAGCGCCCCCCAGGACGTCCAAAAGGCTTTATCCCCGACGAAGCACTCGACCGTGCCGTTGAGATGTTTTGGGAGCATGGGTATGAAGGAGTCGACGTGGATCGGATCGCGCGCGCCGTGAACGTCACCAAACCCGCGCTATACCGAGCCTTCGGAGACAAGTCCACCCTGCTGCTCAGGGCGGTCGAGCGCTATGCGCTGATGTATGGAGCTCCCAAAATGGCAGCATTTCAAGCGGAGCCGGACATCCACAAGGCCGTGACCGCCTTTTGCGAGGCTACCGTCAACACCGCTACTGGCGACGCTCGCAGCGGCTGCATGTTGGCCGCCGCTGCGCTGGGACAGTCGGAGCGGGTAACGGAGATCCGTTCCTGGCTCGCGAAGGGCCTCACCGCATCCGCTGATATTTTCGCGAAACGTTTCGAGCAGGAGATAAAGGCGGGGCGCCTGACTCGCACACCCTCTGCCAAGGTGCGAGGCCGTTTGCTCGTTGACTTGCTGCAGGGTTTGCAGCTTCGCGCCAAGGTTGGTATTGCGCGCGAGCAATTGCTGCAAGACGCCCGAAGCTATGTGCCCCTGATTCTTGGCGAGCAAATCTAACGCACGTCTCGGGGGATGCGTCTGGACGAGTGCCAAATCTCTAGTGCCGTATCGACAGTGCTCCGCGTGCAGGAATTTCCGGTTGCCGATGCTGCGCGGTGCGGAGCAGTGTGGATACGGCGATTTGCACTAAGCCGCTAGCGCGGTGGATGTATGGAGATTGAATGCTCGCCTGCGGAGAGCCGAGACGGTCGACCGGGCACGAGGGCATCCGGAGTTAGTCATGAGTCTGTACCGCGTTCGCGATGCCGTTGCGAACCTGACCGCACGGCTGGATGGCTGTGGCGAACTGCGCCGAGCCGATTCGAGCGCATAGGGTAGCGCAGGCGGAGTGAGAAACCGTCGTGGTGCGGAGTCGGGTTGGGACAGGATGTCAGCATCGTGTTCCTCAAGAAGAGTCGAAGGTTGCGCAGTGAAGCGCTAAGGCTGGGCTAAGCCGCTCGACAGCGGGATAACGTGCGACGACGTGCAGAGTGCCGCATTTGCACTGGGGGCATGACCGGCTGAGCGCAGACTTCTGTTGTTCTGTCAGCAACGTGCTCGGATCCGCAGCCGTGGCGCAAAGATGAAGCCTGCACAGGGCCAGCGCCTGACGGCGGTTGCGGTTGGCGAGCAGTCCGAAGTGGCGGATCTTGACGAAACCTGAGGGCAGGACATGGAGCAGGAAGCGGCGGATGAACTCGACTGCATCGAGGGTCATAACGCTGCTGCGGTTGTTGTGCCGGGAGTCCCGCCAGCGGAAGCGCATCTGTCCGCCGTCGAGGCTGAGCAGTCTTCCGTTGGAGATGGCGACCCGGTGGGTGTAGCGAGCCAGGTACTTCAGGACGTGTTCGGGTCCGCCGAACGGAGGCTTGGAGTAGACCACCCACTCTCGCTCGGCGCAGATACCAAGCAGTGAGTGAAATGCGCGTGGCGTTGAGAGTTCAGCCAGCTTGCCGGCGAAGCATAGTTCGCTGCGCCGGTAGCTCTGCTTGAGGAAGGCGAGCAGCTTGCCGCGGAACATGCGGCTGAGCACGCGCACCGGGAGGAAGAACCCGTGACGTCTGGTTGGGATCCAGCGGGAGTTATTAAAAGCCAGTCCGCCGGCGGGAACGAGGCAGTGCAGGTGTGGATGAAGTCTCAAGTTCTGCGACCAGGTGTGCAGCACGGCAAGCACACCGATGCGCGCACCAAGATGGCGTCGATCGGCAGCGATCTTGAGCAGCGTCTCGGAAGCTGCCCGAAACAGCAGGGTGTAGAAGAGCCTCTGGTTGCGCAATGCGAGCGGCGCCAGTTGTTCGGGTACGGTGAAGACCACATGGGCGTAGGGCACCGGCAGCAGACTTCGAGCCTGCTTGAGGAGCCAGCGATCGCGTGCTGAAGACTGACACTTGGGACAGTGCCGGTTGCGGCAGGAGTCGTACGCGACAGTCTCATAGCTGCAGCGATCGCATCGTTCGAGATGAGTGCCCAGTGCGGCCGTGCGGCACAGGCCGATATCGCGCAGCACCTTCCTCTGCTGGTCCGAGACAGCATGGCCCCAGTGCTGAAGGAACTCGTCCTGATGAGCGTGGAAGACATCGGCCACTTCGAGCCGATGTCCTGTCATGCAGTTCTGTTCCCTCCCTGAGCAGTGCGGATGTTCCGAATAGGCAGATCGTCGAGCGGGCTCGCCGTAGCGTGCAACCTGGCTTCGGAAACGTGCAGGTAGCGGGAGGTGGTCTCCAGATCACGGTGGCCGAGCAGAAGCTGGATGCTGCGCAGATCGGTGCCCGCATCGAGAAGATGTGAAGCGAAGGAGTGACGCAGCACATGCGGGCTGAGCGGCTTTAGAGATGCCCAACTGCTTGCGCAGCTCCGCACAGGTCAATGCGGACCCCGCTTGCCACCATAGGCTGATCCGGCATCGTCCCGGGAAAGAGCCAATCCTTGGGCTTGCGCCAACGCCAATAAAGGCGCAGCAACTCCAGCAGCTTGGGAGACAGCATGACCTGGCGGGGAAACTTGCCCTTGCCCTCGCGGATGTTGATGATCATCCGCTTGCTGTCGATATCGCCGACCTTCAGGTCCAGTGCTTCCTGACAGCGAAGCCCGGCGCTGTAGTACAAGGCCAGCAGTGCACGGTGCTTGGTGTTCGTCTTGCGCATCGAGCAGAGCGCAGACTTCTTCCCGGCTCCAGACCGTAGGCAGCTTGCGGCGCACCTTCGGCTTGATGATCTCCTGATCGAACCAGGTCTGCTTCAGCGTCCGCATGTACAGAAACTTCAGCGCCGACCGGGCTCCCTGGATGGTTCCCCAGGCCAGCTTCCGTTCGTTGAGCAGATACAGCAGAAACGTGCGAACGTGCTCTGGGCCCAGCTGATCGGGTGACTTGTGGAAGTACCTTGCAAACTCGGCAACCGTCTCGGTGTAGTGGCGGATCGTACGTTGGGAGAAGTTGCGCAGCCGGAGATCTTCCTGCATGCGTTGGCGTAGATGTGTCATGGACACCTCCTTCGGTGTCCAACACTCTATCCAAATGCCACAGAGGCATACCCTCCCGCGCTAGCGGCTTAGTGCAAATCGCCATGCAGTCAACGACACCGCGGTCAGTACCGAGATGTTGGCAATGATCCGTTAATTTGTCCTGCCCTCGACGAACCAATCAGTTCCTTGCGCAGAATTAAGTCGCAAAAGCGCACGATCAAGAGAAGCATGTCTTCTGATCGATCCGCCTAAACCCGCCAAGCTTGTCTCTGCGCAGACGGCACCGGTTTGTCTCACCTATTCCCTGTTCCCTGTTCCCTACTCCCCATTCCCACCCCACCCCCCAGGGGATTACTACCTCGCCACCCCGGCACGCCTCAGTCTCCCCAGCAAGGATTTGGGGATAAGTCCAATTGCAGGAGTACTTTGCCGCTAAAGTCTTGGAAACGGAGAATTTGTTCCCAAAGTCCGGGGGGGGAGGGGGCAGGACGTAGAGAATTAAACCCGGAAGACAGAGGAATTGCGGTCGCCATCTGTTTTGCGAAGTGATTCCCAGAATCCTGCGAAAGTAAATACAGGCGCGCAGCAACTGCGGTTGGTTCTGCGCGGCTTCATCCACGAAAGAAGGAAGCAGCCAATGGCTCAGAATCCACCCAAAACCTTTTCCGGCATGACACCCGAGCAGTACGCAAAACTCGCAGAGAAAGCGCGTGCCAATGGCATCGACATGAGCGGCAACCGCGGAACCGCCTCGAAATACGGCGTCGAAATGCAGTGGGACTACTCACCCGAAACTCAGCAGCTTACCCTGCAGTGCCTGCGCACCCCGATGTTCGTGAGCGCGGCAACTGTCTACGCAAAACTCCAGTCCCTCGTCGAACAAAGCACCGAGAAAATCTGAATCGGCGGATCGGGGATTCTCCGCAACCGGCGTTCGCCTTTTAAGATCAAAAGAGAATGCCGGTTCCCCTGGCAACACCATCCGCCGCGCACACACGCCTCACAAGCAGCGCACAAACCGCGCAGACTCCATGGGACGCCCCAGTTCTGCTGCGTCTTTGGCATCTTACAAGCCTCGATGCCCCAACCGTCGCTGTCGTTTGGTCCCTGAGTTTCGCTTGGGCCGCGGGCGTGCACCTTCCGCGATGGATTCCCGTTCTTCTCGCGCTCGGAACCTGGACCGTCTATGTGGGCGATCGCTTGCTCGATGTCCGCTCAGCTCTTCGCTCGGGTAATCTTGGTCAACTGCGCGAGCGCCATTTCTTCCACCAGCGTCATCGCCGGGTCTTGGTTCCATTGGCCTGCATTGCCGCGATCTCCGCGGCTGCAATGATCTTTTCCCTGATGCCGCCGGCCATTCGAGAGCGAAACTCCATTCTGGCCTTCGCCGCTCTCGCTTATTTCTCTGGCGTCCATCTGCCTGGTGTGCGCTCGAAAACTCTCGCCCTGCTTCGCTCGAAGGAACTCATCGTCGGAGCGCTGTTTACTGCGGGCTGCGCTCTTCCCGTTTTTGCGCGAATTCATGCAGTTGCCAACTCCGCGATCTCGCTTTGGCCGTTTCTGTTTCTTTTCATCTTTTTCGCAGCCCTCGCGGGTCTCAATTGCAGTGCCATCGATCGCTGGGAATCCGCAGGGAAAACCACCTCAACCGCAGCGTTCGCACTCGCCGCAACCGGCCTTCTTTCCGCACTCGGTTTTTCCTTTGATCATCCGCGGATTTCCGCGCTATTTCTGGCAGGCTCCGCAAGCGCCGTGCTGCTGGGATTTCTTGATCTCAAACGCAGCCGATGGATGCCGCTGGCTCTTCGTTGCCTGGCAGACCTCGTCCTGCTCACGCCGATTTTCTGTTTCATCCGATGAGCACCATCCATCGCCCGCCAAATTTCGACAAGCTGGCCCGCTTTTACCGCTGGATGGAGAAAGTGACATTCGGGCAATCTCTCTGGCGTTGCCGTTGCCGATTCCTCGACGAACTCCGCGACTGCCGCAATGCTCTCGCGCTGGGCGACGGTGACGGCCGCTTCACCGCCCGCCTGCTGCAGCAGAATCCTGTCATTCAAATCGAAGCCGTCGATGCCAGCAGCGCCATGCTCCGCACCCTCCAGCACAAAGCCGGCATTCATAGCGATCGAGTACGTACCCACCAGGCCGACGCGCGCCAGTGGGAACCCGGTCACGCCGCTTACGACCTGATCGTCACTCACTTCTTTCTCGATTGCCTTACGACGGAAGAAGTCGCGACCCTCGCCGAACGTTTGCGTCCCTGCACCACCGATCGAACCAAGTGGGTCGTCTCGGAGTTCGCCATTCCCCAGAGTTGGTTCGGCAAGCTGGTCGCGTGGCCCCTGGTCAACGGCCTTTATCTATGTTTCAAGCTGCTGACGGGTCTCCGCGCGAATCGCCTGCCTCGGCACTCGGTCGCTCTATCGAACGCCGGCTTCGTTTTGGACCGAAAAAGCACCGCCCTGGGTGGTCTCCTGTTGAGTGAAATCTGGGTGCCCGGGCCTCGGAAGGAGGCGGAGTCCGGCTCGACCAGCCCGATTCGCGGAGAATTGGCTCCTCAAATTGTTCCACGTGGAACAATTGTGATACGTGATACATACGACCAATTCGGTCGCAATTTAACCGACGATATTTTCCGCAAACGGGCGCAATCTTTCGTTTTGTAGAAGCCCAGGCGAGCCTGCCCCGGGGTCAGGGAATGTTACAGCCATGTTAAAATCTAGCCTTCAAAGGAGTAGCCTCGTCTGCTTCGGAACCCCGAAGACCTCTATATGAACCTTTATTTAATGCGCCACGCCGATGCCGGAGTTCCCCGGGAGAACCCGAAACTCGATAACAAACGCGGATTAGTCAAAGAAGGCAAAGAGCAATGCATGTTGATGGCGCGCATGCTCAGTGCACTGAAGGTGCAGGTGGACGTGATTGCGTCGAGTCCGCTGAAGCGCGCTCTGCAGACCGCACAGTTTGTGGGAACGGAGCTTGGCTACGAGGCAAAGGTGGAAGTGAGCGCCGCACTTGGACCCGACGGCGATTTCGTTGCATTCCAGAAACTCGTGGAAAAGTATGCCGATCGCGAAGGCGTGCTGATGGTGGGTCACAATCCCAACCTCTTCAAATTTCTTGGCCGAATCATCACTGGGAATGGAGGGGCGGGCGTACGCATGCGTAAGTGTTCAGTGGCGCGCATCGACATGGACCGCCATCCGCCGTTGCTGCAGTGGCTCATCGATCCGCGCATGGCGCGCTGGATCTACGCCAGCGTGGCGAAAAGCTCGCGCCCAAAGACTTCGCGAAAGTAGTCCCCCTCTTTGCGCAGCGACCATAGCTCCAGTTCTGCGCCGGTGCGCCCCGGTTTCACTTCGAGATAAACCCGCTTGGGATAAATCCTTGCGGTAAAACGCAGCACATCGCTGGCGCGGTCCTGGTTGAGCGCGACCGCGAGCCGCAGCAGCAGGATGGCGCGTTCAACATTCTTATGCTCGACAGCAGGAATATTGCGGAGAGCGCGATCTCCAGGTTGCGGGCGGCTCTTGCCTAGATAACGCGCCAGAGCCGAGACCACCGTGCGCTGCACCTGCGTGTAGCCATACATCTCCGAGCTCGAAACGATGTACTGCGTGTGCCGGTGGTGTCCCTGGTGATTGATGAATTTTCCAGTGTCTCGCAAGACAGCCGCCGCGCTGAGCCATCCCTCGTATTCGGGCGGCAGCTCGTGCAGAGTTTTCAATTCGCGATAAAGTTGCAGCGCATGATTGCGCACCGGCTCGGCCTGTCGTGGATCGACGCCGTAGCGCTTTGCAGTCACCAGCACGCTGTGCCAGCGCTCCTGCTCCAATTCGCGGTGAGCGGCGGCGCGTGCGTCCTGCTCGGCCAGCATCTGCGCCAGCATGCCATCGCGCAGTCCCAGCGGGGAGTAATGAAAGCCCTTCAACCCGAAACTCTCGAGCAGTTCGGCAAAAACTTGCGCACCTGCCACGATAATCTCCGCGCGGCGCGGGCCGATTCCTGGGACAGCTTCACGTTCGGGCAACGTCATCTTGGCGAGCTTGGCGGCCAATTTGCGGACAGCTGTGGAGGGAGCCATTCCCATCTCGGCGGGCAGCGATTCCCCGCGGCCTGACGTGCGGCGCGGTCCCCTGGTCGTCTTGCCGGCAGCTGCAATGGCTTCGACCAATGCAGCAGCCGTGCCGGAGGTAGCGATGACCAGCGGCAATTTTGTCGCATGAATTTTCCGATGAGCGCGCCGCAGTTCACGCGCAATCAGCTGCCGCATCCGCCGAATTCCGTCCGCGGTCGGAGGATCGTCCTGCAGGAATTCTTCGGTCAAGCGCACAGCGCCGAGCGGCATGCTGACTGTTTCCTTGATGCGCTTCTGTTCAGAGAGCGTGATCTCGCAACTGCCGCCGCCAAGGTCGATCAAGAGGACCCGGCCGCCGGTTCTAGGCTCGTTCTGCATCAGGCCGCGCTGAATGAGCCGCCCTTCTTCAAGCCCCGAGATGATCTCCATATTCCATCCGGTTTCAGCCTTGACCCATGCCTGAAAAGCGGGCGCATTGCGCGCGTCGCGCATGGCCGATGTGGCCACCACGCGCAGCTGGTCCACTCCGTGGGACTGCACGGCGCGCTGAAACCGTTTGAGGGCGCGCAGCGTCGCTGCCATGGCATCGGGGGAGACAAGGCCCGAGTCAAAGACGCTTGACCCGAGTCGCGTCACCTCACGGTCGTCGTGCAGTGTCTTCAGGCGATGCGCGACGATCTTTGCAATTTTGAGCCTGCAGGAATTGGAACCGACATCAATGGCGGCAAAAGTGGGCATGGGGGTGTCGCACGATCTCCGGAGATACGAAAAATTGTTCTGGGGTCAAGATACACGACTGGAGCGGCGGTGAGTCCAATGGTTGAGCCCACGCTCGGTGCGCGACCGGCAAACAGGCGACCTGATTTGAGGCGGCGTGATTGATGTCGCCTCTCACAGCGCACAGTGCATCTCTTGAGTCAAGAAGTTGAACTCAAGAGATGCCCCATGCTAAGCATGATTGGCGACGAGGAATGTCTGGTTCTTTTCCATGGACTTGGTCAACTTCTCAAAGTCGGCCTGAGTGAGTTGAGCAGGCAGGAAGTCTGTCCTGCCATCCGGATGCACCGCATCTTTCATCATTCGCTCGTGGTGATATGTTGACACACTCAGAATGCGGCACGGACGCTCACTCTTGTTGAAGAACGTGTGAGGCGCATTGGGCTGCACCACAAGGCTCTCCCCGGCTTCATACACGTCCCACTCAGCAGCGCCCTGGCTGTTCCAGTGTCCAATTGACAGCGTGCCTTCCAGTACATAGAAAAACTCCGCAAATGGGTGCTTATGAAGTGGAATACCCATGCCCGGCACGACCGTGGTCTCAAAAATGGAGAAGGTGTAGCCCGTGTTCTCTCCCAGTGCCCTCCACAGTAACTGCATGGGCCCGATATCCAGCGTCGGGCCGCCTGTTTTGTTGTTCTTAATAACGTTGTGATGAATGACTTCTTCAAGCGGCGTGGGGAAGTTTGACATATAAGTGTCCTTTCGTGGACAAAGTTGTGCTCTGGGGTGAACGCCCGAGCGGATGAGTTGCGCAGCTAGCACTCCGCTAGTCCCGTGGTTTCCACAGTTATCTGTCGCATGATTCGTTACTGGCATGTACACGGCCGATTGGGTCGCCTCGATGAGAGAGGCGGTCGATCCTCGCGGAGGCCCTGCTATGTGGTCGTCACGGTCACGGCCTGCCGCACATAGCGGCTGCTTTCCAGTTGCTGCACCATGAAGGCTGCCAGATCGGCCCGCCCAATCTTGTGCGCCTTCTCGCCGCCCTCCGTGCTCAGAACCCTGGCAATGCCGGTCTTCTCGCCGTCGGTCAACATCGGCGGCCGCACGAGCGTCCAGTCCAAGTTGCTGCTTTCGATCTCGGCCTCCATGCCCGCCTTGTCTACCAGCAAACCCCGCAGAAACGTCCTCATGAGCAGATGCTCGTTGAAAAAGCCGGCGTTCTTGACGCTCTCGCCCGCACCAACCACCGAAATCTTCAGTAATCGCCGCACGCCATTGCGCCTCATCGCGTCCACAATATTGTGTGCCGCGCTCGTTTCCATCGTCGTCACTTTCCACGGCGTCTTGCCGCCCAGCGCGTCGATCACCGCATCCTGTCCGGCGACCGCAACGTCGAGCGCGGCCGCGTCCAGCACGTCTCCCGCAACAACTCTGACTTTCGCCTTCTTGTACTGCGCGGTACCGCGCACGAAAGCCGTCACCATATGTCCGGCCGCCAGTGCCTCATTTACCAGCGCTTCTCCGCTCTTGCCCGCTGCTCCAATCACTAGAACTTTCATCGCGTCCTCCTTTTGCCTCGTATTTGGCCGCCCATCCAAATGAGCGACCTGACCATTAGAGACCTACGATAACCATTGGTTGCAAATTAATCAGTGGTTTCATAACCGATGGTTATAAATAAACAATTGGTCGCAAGAATCGTCAAAAGGGACTAAGCTATTGAAGTGACATCCACATCACCAAGTCGCCGGGCAGAGCGCAAGGAAAGGCTGCGTGACGAAATCCTTGCGGCTGCCAGCAAAATGTTCGCCGATCGCGGTTACGAAGCCGTGACGCTTCGCGAGATCGCTAAAGAGATCGGTTATACGCACGCCGTGATCTATCAGCATTTTCCCGACAAATGGCACATTCTTGCCGAACTGAGCCGCGAGACGATCGGTCTGATGGTTCAGAACTTCGACGCGATTGCCGCTAAACATCTTTCACCGAAAGAGCGTCTCTTTGCGACTTCACGCGGCTTGATTCAGTTCTGCACTGCCCATCCACAGCAGTTCCGTAACGTCTTCTTTGGGCCGGAGAACCGCAATGGCGTCCGCGCTGGACAATATATCAACGACATTGGCGCGCCGTTGTTCGAACGATTCGTGCAGCTCTTTTTCGATGTTGCCAAGGATGAGGGATTGCCAAATAAGAATGACATAGTGGTAGCTCACACTTGGTGGTTTACGATCTTTGGTCTCGCCACACTCATGGTCATCCAAGGGGTTGTGCCTGACTTGCCTGACCAGGCTCTCGTGGTCGAGCAAACGATCGCAACGCTTTGGGCGGGCGTCCAGGCTGTTCCGCGATTGCCGAAGAGCGCAATCGCTAAGAGATCCGGCCGATCCCGTGCTTCAAAGCACTAACAGCTTCTGTCTACTTAGGAGTTGTTGGCGGTATGCCCCGATTTGGCAAGATCGCGCCATCGTCAGCGGAGATCGCGATGTCCGTCAGGACGGCATGATTCCGCGCGGCCATAGATCTTGCGTCCTGGTTTTCAGACGGAGTCAAGGGAGCCCTTCCAGGATGGAGTGCGCCCTCGACCAACACAAGACCGATCGCAACGCACAGGGCTAACCACACCACGACGCAAGCGCTTCCCCAGAGAATCAGCGGCCGCGTGCTTGTCATGACATCGAGAATACGCGGAGCGAGGGGACAGGTTTTCGATTTGGTGACGACTTCCGATTCAAGCCAGGTGTCTCTCCTCCAGCATGGTTACTGGATCCAGGCTCCGTACGGGGGGCTTCGGTAGAACAAGCCTGAGTGGGGCTGCATCTGCATCCGTCGCCGCTTCGCCGAGCAGTTCGGCAGTCTGGGTGCGGCAACACTCCAGCGCCTTCTCCAGCGATTCCTCCGCGAGCGTCTCGAGCAACTCTGTCAGCGCCCCGCCTTTGTGGCGCTTGCGAAGCTTGCGCGATGCTAGCTGGGCCAGTTCCTCCCAGTCATGCCATTCCCCAACCACTCCCTGCATTAACTTGAGAGACTCGGCCAGTCGCGCGGCTTGTGGGTCAGTACTCGAGAAGAGTTCAGCGAGATAGCGCAGATTCTTCATTCGCTTACGGAAGTCGTGGAGGCAGTCAGCGTCGAGTTGCGGAAACTCTGCGACCGCGTCGGCAAACATTTTGAAAACAACGGAGGAAGATGGAACCGGAATCAAGGAATAGCCAACGGCCTGCGCGCTTTCGAGTTCGTCGCTCAGCCGTTCGAGCCGTTGCTGCCGACGTTTCAAATCGGCGATCAACCTCTTCGCCGCGATCTTTCGTTCTCGCGCGAGCCAGTCGTCCAATTCTTCTATCTGCCGTAAGCTGGCACGGCTTGATCGAGGTGCGTAGCCATCGGGTGCCGCCAGCGTGCCGCGCAGGCCGGAGAGCTTGGCGCGGTATACATCCGTCTCCCGCACGGCGCTTAGCGAATCGCGCAGCTTCTCCGCGGATTTATTCCAGCGCCGCGCATCTTGAGCGTGAGGATGATCGGCGGAGTGCGTTCCGAGAGCGTGGTCGAGTTGCGCCTGAAGTCGTAGCGTGGCTACGCGCAATCCGTGGACATGCTTGCGGCTGGGCTTGCGGCGGCAAACTTCTAAAAGAGCACGCCAGCTGTCAAACGTGAGCTGCGGCTTCTCCTGAGTTGCGACGCCGAATCGCGAGGGATGACGAGTTTGATCGGAATTCATTGTCCTTTAATCTTGCTCATTCCTATTTTGCACCACCGAAATGGCTGGCTATCCCCACGATGCAGGCATTCACTGCATGTCGCACCTTTGAACGCCGAAAAAACCAAGCTGATATTCTGCTCATGTTGGCATTTTTCGCTCTCGGTGAATCGCATCAATCGGCGGCGCCTTTGCCCGAGAGAAGTCCTTTGAGGCGATACGAACGGGCGGTTTTAGCGAGCAAAACCAACCCTTCTGCAGGTTTTCAACGGATCTCCGTCCTGTTGGGGCCAGGACGGGTTTGCCTTTGCCAGCATCGGCGCTACAAAAATCAGGCTTTGCTCGCAACCAGACCCTGAGGAAAGATACTCGACTCCCTGACGATGACGATCGAAACTGCAGGTTCGACTGAAGTAGCCAAAGCGCCTTCTACTCTGGCCTCGTGGGCGCTCCTGTTGGCCATCTTCGCCGCCGTTCAGTTGGCCGCTCTGTTTACGCCGCCACTGCTCGACGATGCCGACGCCAATCATGCCGAGGCCGCGCAGCACATGGCCGAGAGCGGCGATTGGGTCACACTGAAAATCAACGGCATTCGCTATCTTGAGAAGCCGCCGCTTCCCTACTGGTTGGACGCGGCGCTCTACCGCGTGTTCGGCGAGAACGCTTTTGCCACCCATCTGCCCAATTCGCTGGCGCTGCTGGGCTGCGCCTGGATTGCCTGGCTGTGGGCTGCAACGCGCTTGGGGCCCGCGCGCCGCGTTTTACGCGGCGCTGAGTATTCTCACGGCGATTGGGCCATTTCTTGTATACGCGCTTCGCGATTCCCGAAGCGCTGCTGAGCTTTCTGTTTCTGCTGGCGCTCTACTGTTTTCTTACCGGCATGGAGTCGCAACGGCCGGCCCGGTTTTACGTGATGTGGGCAGCGTTGGCGCTGGCCACGCTGACGAAAGGGCTGATTGCGCCGGTATTTTTTGCGAGCGCCGCCGTTCCCTTGATGCTGCTGAGCGGCCAATGGCGGCGTTGGCTCCAATACAAACCGTTTTCCGGCCTGTTGCTTTTTTTCGCGATCGCTGCGCCATGGCACATTCTGGCCGGGATTGCGAATCCTGACCAGGGCCATCCGATCGGCAATCATCCCACGCCGGGCAATGTGCACGGCTTCTGGTATTTCTACTTCGTCAACGAGCATTTCCTGCGTTTTCTAGGACAGCGCTTTCCGCACGACTACAACAAACTGCCGTTCGCCGCCTATTGGCTGCTGCACCTGGTCTGGCTGTTTCCCTGGAGCCTTTTCTTGCCGGCGTTGCTTGTCATTGCCTGGAAGACGCGTCACTCCTGGATGCAGCATCTTCGCCGCGATGCGGGACAGACCGTCGATTTTTATCTCGACTATGCCGCGCGCGAGGATGTGGCCAGCTACGTCGCGCGGCTCAAATTCCGCGTTCGCACGATTTGGCTGCTGAGTCTCTTTTCCGCTTTCATTCTGCTGTTTTTTGCGATCTCGACGAACCAGGAGTACTACACGTTTCCGGCATGGCCGCCGCTGCTGATTCTGATTGCGGGAGTGCTGGCTACAGTGGAGGAAGGCAACCGCGATGGAGAGCCACCGATGTCGACCGCCTGGCTCAACGGCGCGCAGGCTGTGTTCGCGTTGGCAGGGGTATTGGCCGCCGCGGCTCTTGGTTGGGGTTTGTGGGAGTCGCGCAACCTGCCTTTTGTGCCGGACATCGGCACATTGCTCGCCCATCGCGATGTGGGCGGCTACACGCTTTCGATGTCGCACCTGTTCGACCTGACCGGTCCTTCGTTTGCCGCATTGCGATTGCCTGCGTCATTGGCCGCTGATCACGTTGTTGGTGGGGCCGGCCGCCGGATGGATGCTGCGACGCAAGAAAAGGCACATGTGCGGCCACCGTCAGTGTGGGGTTGACGGCTGCTGTTTTTCTCGTCGCCGCGCATATCGCCTTCGCGCGCTTCGAGCCCATGCTCAGTTCAAAGCCGTTGGCCGACACAATTCTGCGCGATGGTTCGCCTGCCGACTCGTTCATCATCTACGGAGATCAATCCGATGCGTCCTCGGTGATTTTCTATACCCATGCTCTTCTGCGCGAGCCGGCGTTTCTCGTCGTTGAGCCGTGCTCGCCGCATGGAAATGGATCTTCCCTTTTGTGGGGGTCGTGCTATCCAGACGCGCCGCATATTTTCCTGAGTGACGATCAGTTGTCGAAGATGTGGGGAACTGGCTCCCGCAAATGGCTTTTCGCGCAGGACACCAACCAATCGAAGGCTGAGCAGCTGCTGGCCGGCCGACTTATTCCAGTGCAATCCATCGCCGATAAGACGCTTTGGACGGATCGGCCGCTGAAGTAAGTTTTCGGCGGCGGAACGGCCTACTTTGCTGCGCGCATTTTGCCGCCGGGCAGCAATTGCAGGACCCGCCCGCGCCAAAGAATTCGATTCGAAAAATAGCTGGCGATCCAGAAGCAGAACCCCATCAGATCGCGAATCGGATATAGGACCAGAAGGCCGAACCAGCTGCGATCGTCAACGACGGCGCGGCCAACAGCAAGAGAGAGGGCGAGACGCGTCGCCAACACTCCAGCCAAAGAGCGCGAGGCCCGAGGTACGGGTGACCCAGGGCGGCGGCGGCGGCCCAGCCGAGCAATCCGAAAGGCATGCTGAACGTGAGGGCAGTGCCGAAGTGGCCCTTGGGCCGCGAGAAGCGGGTCGACTTCATCCAGCGCACCTGGTGCTTCAGCGAGTCAGCCAGAGCTCGTGTTGATGACCATGTGGTCGATGGCGTGGTGGCTGAGGACGACCTTTTGCCCGAGCTTCCAGGTTTCGTTGCCGAGGACGAAATCGTCGGCGCAGTAGTCGGCCGTTACGCGGAAGCCGCCCATGCCACGAATGGTGTCGCGCCGGAAGGCCATGGTGGGACCGAGCGTGAACTGCATGCCCTCCATCAGCGCGCGCAGCCAGTACGCCGGACGTCATTTCGACGGACATGCCGACGGCCTCGAGCCGGGCCCACAGACCGCCATCGAGCTGCGACGCCGCGATACGGACAAGTGACCGCGCCCACGCGCTCATCGGCAAAGGGAAAGACCACGGCGCGGAGGTAATCGGGCGCGACGCGCACATCGCTGTCGCTGATAACGAAGATGTCGTAAGCTGCCGCCGATTCCATCAGCTCCAGCGAAGCTACCTTGGCGTTGATGTAGCGAGGCTCGCCGGTCGAAAGGAAGTGCGCGGGAATCTGCGGATAGCGTGCAGCGACGCGGCGCGCGGTTTCCAGACCGGCGTCGTTGTCGGCGCGTGCGCAGAACAGGATTTCGTATTGAGGGTAATCCTGCTCGAAAAAACGTGGCCAGATGCGCTTCGAGATTCGGCTCTGCGCCGTGAACTGGCTTGAGCAGGGTCAAGGGTGGAGTGAAGCCAGGACGTTGGCGAAGGTCGGCCAGGGCAGCACGCCGTTCGCGAAGATAGCCCGGCACCGCGGCCAGCACCATGCCGGTAAGAACCGTTGAAGCAAGAAGCCCGAATACAGCCAATCCGAGGAGAGCGTACGACATGCCGGACTAAGGATACCTGTCAAAATGCCGAAACGGGATGACCGTGCTGTCATTTTCGATTGAAGTGCGAACTTCGGAAGGAACGGACGCTCCGCTACGAATCCCGTTTCGTCGAATTGCGGGTTGGCACGACCGTGGGCTTGCGCAATGGAACGATCGCCCCTGCGGAAGCTGGGCGCCCCCTGCTGGAAGCGCGTCAGCATCTCGGAGCGCACGTACTCGACAAAGCTCTGCATCTGGCGGTTCATCTCTTCCATGCGCTCGCGCATCTGCAGAATGATGCCGATGCCGGCGATGTTGACGCCGAGATCGCGAGCGAGGTTCAGGATGAACTCCAGGCGCTCAACATCCTCGTCGGTATAGAGGCGTGTGTTGCCTTCGGTTCGGGACGGCTTCAAAAGCCCCTCGCGCTCGTAGAGCCGCAGCGTTTGCGGGTGAATCCCGTACATCTCGGCGACCGCCGAAATCATGTACGCGCCTTTCGATTTGCGTCTTGTCGCCATGTGATTCCGCCCCAGCTTATCGCAGCTCTGCCGAAGAAAGCCTTACAACTTGTCGAAAAGCGTTACGCGCGGATCCTGATTGTTCAACTTCGCCAGTTCGCGCATGATCTCGCGGCTGCGCTCGTCCTGCAAAGTGCGGGACAACCACATCGATCGTGACGATCTGGTCGCCGCGCTGGCCGGGATGTGAGGCGCTCTCGACGCCGCGTTCGCGCATGCGCAGCTTTTGTCCGCTCTGCGTGCCGGGCGGAATCTTCAGCTGCGCGCGCCCGTCGATGGTCGGCACGTCCACCTTGGCGCCCAGCGAAGCTTCAGGCACGGTGACCGGCACGGTGATGTGAATGTCGTCGCCCGTCCGCGTAAACACGGGATGCGTGCCGGTGCGGACGATGACGAACAGATCGCCGGCGGCGCCGCCATTCAGGCCCGCGTTGCCCTTGCCCTGCAGGCGGATGCGCTGGCCGTCGCGCGTGCCCGGCTTGATGCGGAATTCAACCGTCTCCGTTCGGCTCACCGTTCCTTCGCCGTGGCAGGTGGGGCAGTCGTTCGAGACGCGACCCGTGCCGTTGCAGCGCGGGCACGGGATGTTGAATTTCATGCGGCCGCCCATCTGGGTCACCTGGCCGGTGCCGTTGCACTCCGGACATGGCATGGGGCCGCCGGTGTGCGCCTGGCCGTGGCAGGTGGGACAAACCTCCTGCCGATGGATCTGCAGGCGCGCCTGGCCGCCGCGAATCGCCGTCCAGAAGTCGACGGTGGCCTGATATTCGAGATCGGTGCCGGGTTGCGGACCGCGCGGCCGCTGCTCCTGGGCTCCGCGTGAAGATGCCGGAGAAAATGTCTTTGAAGCTGCCCCAGGTGGAGGAGCCGGCGCCCGCCTGCGGTGCCCGCGGCGTCTTGAAAACCGGAGAAATCGAATCCGCCGAAGTCGACCGGCGGCTGGCCGCCCGCGCTCTGTTGGCGCGCATAGGCCTCGGCCTGTGCAGGATCGATCTGGTCGGAGTAGAAGCCGAGCTGGTCGTAAATCTTGCGCTTCTTCTCGTCGCTGAGGATGTCGTTGGCTTCGGAGATTTCCTTAAACTTCTCTTCGGCCTTCTTGTCCCCGGGATTCACGTCGGGGTGATATCTGCGCGCAGCTTTGCGGAAGGCCTTGCGAATCTCCTCCGGCGTTGCCGTCTTCTTTACGCCGAGCGTCGCGTAATAATCTTTGTTTTGGGTCGTGGCCATGTGTATTTTCTTATCTCAAATCATCTTACTGGCTGCGAAATCCTTTCATGCACCTCGCATGCCATGCTTGCCTGGTAGTTCATCGGCCTTCATTAAGCGCAAGTCCAAGAGGTTCGAATCTCCTGGGCGGGACGATGCAACCAATCGCTCCGGCTGCAGCCATTCTGCGTGTTCGCCTCTAAAACAAAGGTGGACAACGCACGCGTCGCCCACCCTCGTTTTCGCCCGTAGGGCGCATTGCCTGGACGGCCAGTCTTACTTCTTGTCTTCGACGTCGACGTACTCGGCGTCGATGACGCCTTCGTCCTTCTTCTGCTCGGTGCCGGACGCGCCGTCCGCCTGGGTCGTCGGACCGCCTGGTGCACCACCGGGCGGCGTTGCATTCGCCTTGTAGAGCACCTCTGCCAGCTTGTGGCTAGCCTGGGTCAGCTTTTCGTGGGCAGCTTTCAGTTCGCTCGACGAAGGCGTGCCCTCGAGAGTCTTCTTGGCTTCGGCCAGCGCCGATTCGACCTCGGTCTTGTCGGCCGCCTGCACCTTTTCGCCGGAGTCCTTCAGCATCTTCTCGATGTTGTAGACCATGAGTCGAGCTGATTGCGCGCCTCGATCTCCTCGCGCTTCTCCTTGTCCTCGGCTGCGTGCGCCTCGGCTTCCTTGGCCATCTTCTCGACCTCTTCCTTGCTGAGGCCCGAGCTCGAGGTGATGGTGATGCGCGTGTCCTTGCCGGTGGCGTTGTCCTTCGCGGTCACGTTCAGAATGCCGTTGGCGTCGATGTCGAAGGTGACTTCGATCTGCGGCACGCCGCGTGGCGCCGGAGGAATGCCGGCCAGCTTGAACTTGCCCAGGGTGCGGTTCTGCGCCGCCATGGGTCGCTCGCCCTGCAGCACGTGAACCTCGACCTCGGTCTGCGAATCGGCCGCCGTCGAAAACGTCTCCGTCTTCTTGGTCGGGATGGTCGTGTTGCGCGGAATCATCGGCGTAGCCACTCCACCCAGGGTTTCGATCGCCAGGGTCAGCGGCGTTACGTCGAGCAGCAGAAGGTCCTTGACCTCGCCGGCCAAGCACGCCCGCCTGTACGGCTGCGCCGATGGCCACCACCTCGTCGGGATTGACGCCGCGATGGGGTTCCTTGCCGAACAGCCGCTTCACCAGCTCCTGGATCTTGGGCATGCGCGTCTGGCCGCCGACGAGTACGACTTCGTCGATCTGGCTGGTCGTGACGCCGGCATCGGTCATTGCCTTCTTGCAAGGCTCAAGGGAGCGTTCCAGCAAGTCCGACACCATCTGCTCCAGCTTGGCGCGGGTCAGCTTGCGGACGAGGTGCTTGGGGCCCGTCGCGTCCGCGGTGATGAAGGGCAGGTTGATTTCGGTCTCGATGGTGGTCGAGAGCTCGATCTTGGCTTTTTCCGCTGCGTCTTTCAGGCGCTGCAGGGCCATCTCGTTGCCCTTCGAGCTGAGGTCGAGGCCTTCTTCCTGCTTGAACTCGGCAATGAGCCAGTCGACGATGCGCTGGTCGAGATTGTCGCCGCCCAGGTGCGTGTCGCCGTTGGTCGATTTGACCTCGATGACGCCTTCGCCCACTTCGAGGATGGAAATGTCGAACGTGCCGCCGCCGAAGTCGTACACGGCGATGGTCTCGTCCTTCTTCTTGTCGAGCCCGTAGGCCAAAGCAGCCGCCGTGGGCTCGTTGACGATGCGCTTTACTTCGAGACCGGCGATTTTGCCTGCGTCCTTGGTCGCCTGGCGCTGCGCGTCGTTGAAGTAGGCCGGCACGGTGATCACGGCCTCGGTGACCGTCTCGCCCAGATAGGCCTCGGCGCTCTTCTTGAGCTTCTGAAGGATCATTGCCGAGATTTCGGGCGGGGTGTATTCCTTGCCCTGCGCCACGACGGCGACGTGGTCGCCCTGCTGCGACAACCTTGTAGGGCACCATCTTCATTTCGTCGTTCACTTCGTCGTAGCGACGGCCCATGAAGCGCTTGATGGAGAAGATCGGTGTTTTCGGGGTTGGTGATCGCCTGGCGCTTGGCGACCTGGCCAACCAGCCGCTCGCCGCTCTTTGAGAAGGCCGACGATGGAGGGGGTAGTGCGCGCACCCTCTTCATTTGCAATCACTTTGGGCTCGCCGCCTTCGAGGACGGCGACGCACGAGTTGGTGGTGCCGAGGTCAATTCCGATAATTTTTGCCATGTTTGGGGTTCCTGCCTACGTAGAATTCAGACATTGATAAGATGCATCATTGAGTGGATTAGTGTCAACTTTTTTGATTAAGCTTAGCCTAAATATGCTCAGCGGGTCTCCTCATTTAGATGCAATGATTTGCGAGGGCGACCGGCTTCGCGAGATCCCTGACGAGCCCGACTCGGGTGTCATACGGCCACAAACGCAGGGTCTGATCCGGATCAGTTTAGCTCATCTGTTCCGAAAACATGACGACGGCCGAGGCCCAAACCCGCTATCCCCTGACCCAGGGCGTCAATCCATGGCTGGTGACGGTTTCGGTCATGCTGCCGACGTTTATGGAGGTGCTGGACACGGCCATCGCCTCGGTGGCCCTGCCCTACATTGCCGGAAGCCTTTCCTCGACCAACTCCGAGGCGACCTGGGTACTGACCAGCTACCTGGTGGCGAACGCCGTGATCCTGCCGGCCTCGAACTGGTTTGCGCGGCGGTTCGGGCGGAAGCGGTTCCTGCTGACTTGCGTCATCATTTTCACGGTTGCGTCGTTCTTTTGCGGAGCGGCGCCGTCGCTGGGGGTCATTCTGCTGGCGCGCGTTCTGCAAGGGGCGGGCGGCGGCGCGCTGCAGCCGCTTTCGCAGTCGATCCTGCTGGAAAGCTTTCCGCCCGCGAAGCGATCGATGGCCATGGCTGCTTATGGGCTGGGCATTGTGGTGGCGCCGGTGCTGGGGCCGACGCTGGGCGGCTGGCTGACCGATACCTTCAGCTGGCGCTACGCGTTTTACATCAATATTCCGGTCGGCATTCTGGCCGTGATTCTGCTCATTGCGCGATTCGTTCACGACCCACCGTACATCAAGAACGCCAAGGTGAGCGCATTCGACAACATCGGCTTTGGCCTGCTGATTGTGTGGACCGGCTGCCTGCAAGTTGTGCTCGACAAGGGACAGGAAGACGATTGGTTTGGCGCGGCTCGTGGGTGCGCTGGGCGGTGGCCGCGCTGGTTGTGGCGCTGATCGGCTGGATCTGGCGGTCGTGGACCAATCCAAAGGGCCTGGTCGATCTGCACGTCCTGAAGAACCGCAACTTCCGCACCGGCTGCTTCCTGATTGCGCTGCTGGGCATGTGCATCTACATCACGATTACGATTCTGCCGCTCTACTACCAGGAGGTGATGGGCTACACGGCTTTCACGGCCGGACTGGTGGTGGGGCCGCGCGGCGTCGGGTTCGATTATCGGGTCCCCGGTGATCGGCATTCTCGGGTCGCGGATCGACAACCGCAAACTGCTGATGCCTGGGATTCCTCGGGTTCGGGGTCTGCGCGCTGTATCTTTGGCATGGTGAACCTCGACATTGGCCCCTACACGCTGCTCATCCCGATCATGCTCACGGGCTTTGCGCTGAGCTTTGTGTTTGTGCCGCTGGCGACGATGACCACGGCGACGCTTTCGCGCGAAGAGATGGGCAACGCGACGGGCCTGTTCAACATGCTGCGCAATATCGGCGGGTCGATTGGGATTGCGATGGCGACGACGGCGATCATCCGCCGCGCCGCGCTGCACCAGACTGAGATCGGCGCGAACCTCACGGCGTCGAGTGCGGTTCTGCAACAGAAGTCCGCGATGATGTCGACGTATCTTGAGCCATCATGTGGGCCGCGCGCAGGCGCGGCCGGGGTCGATGGGGATGATCTACGGCCTGATGCAGCAGCAGTCGGCGCTGATGGCCTATGTGGATGTTTTTCGCTGGACGGCGCTGCTGGCGTTTTTCTGCGCGTCGGCAGTGTGGCTCTTCAAAAAGCCGCCGAAGCATGCGGCTCCGCCACCGGGAGCACACTGAAATCCGCGCTTTAACTGCCATGCCCGGTGGCTGTTTCTTTTGAATGGTTTAGTCCGGGATGTTCCCCAAAGGCACCCCCACATTGCGTACAACTCTCCCCCTCTAACGCGTCGGGCATCCATCCCGCAGGAACTCGAAATCTCCAGCCAGTTTGGCGTGCCTTTTCGATTCGCAATTCAGCTGTTGGAAGTGGGATTTATGAATAGTTCTGGAAGACTCGGATTTTCCGCTGTCTTGTTGGCTGCGGCGGCCGCCTTTGCAAGTGCGCAGGAGATGAACCCCACCGCAACACGGCGCCCGCGCCCAACACTCGCCCCGACCGGGCCCAGCGGAATACAGGACGGCGTGCCCGTTTACAAAATCCAGGTTGTTGCGCGCGATATTCCCGCCATCAACTACTTCCACCGCCAAGGCTCAACCAAGATCGGCTTCGAAGGAACCTCTCTGTTGCCGGCGGCAAAGGGTGAAGCCAAGGTAGACGCCGCACCGGGGCGCACGACCATCAACTCTGCATCTTGAGGGCTCTTCGCCCGCCGAATGGCTTCGGGCCCGAATATCTCACCTATGTGCTTTGGGCGATTTCGCCTGAAGGCCGTCCCAGTGAATCTCGGGGAAGTGTTGCCCACCGGTTCAAAAGACAAGAACGAGATGACGGTGACGACCAACCTTCAGGCATTCGGCCTGATCGTGACCGCCGAACCTTACTTCGCCGTCACGATGCCGAGCGATCTGGTCGTGACGCAGAATGTTGTCGTGGACAAGACGCAGGGCGTGATCGAGCAGGTGAACGCCCACTATTCTCTGCTGCCGCGCGGAGCATATGCGGAAACGGCAGGACGCCACGCAGTGCTGCATCCGATCACGCGCAATGAGCGTTCTCCGTTGGAACTGTACGAAGCCGAGAATGCGGTCCAGATCGCCGATGCCGCAGGCGCGGAACAGTACGCCGGCGACACGATGAAGACCGCGAAGACTGCGCTTGCAAAACGCGGAGGGCCTGGACACAAACAAGAGCGATCGCAAGCAGACCATTACATTTGCGCGAGAAGCGGTGCAGTCGGCCGAAGACGCGCGCATCATCACGATCCGCAAGATCAAGGCCGAAGACGATGCCGCACAGTTGAAGGCTCGCCAGGATGCCGAACAGGCGGCGCAAGCAGCGCAAGCGAGCCGCTCAGCAGGCACAGGCAGCAGCGGACCAGCAGGCAGCCCAGCGCGCACAGGCTGAAGCCGCGGCGGCCGAGGCAGAAGCGCGGGCGCAGAAAGCTCGCGCGGAGCAGCAGGCAGCCGAGCAGGCAGCGCAACAGGCAAGCTCAGCAAACCGAGCAGATGCGCGAACGGCTTGAAGACAGCAGTTGAACCAGGTGCTGCAGACCACGGAAACCGCGCGCGGCCTGATCGTGAACATGTCGGATGTGCTGTTCGATTTCAACAAATACACGCTGAAGCCGGACGCGCAGGTGAAGCTGGCCAAGGTATCCGGGATCCTGCTCGCTTATCCGAATCTGAAGCTTCAGGTGGAGGGCTACACGGACAACATCGGAACCGATGAATACAACCAGAAGCTTTCGGAACAGCGGGCCGATGCGGTGCGCGACTTCTTAGTGGCGCAAAGCGTCGCGGACGCCAACATCACCGCAACCAGGGTTATGGAAAGACCAATCCGATCGCCGATAACTCGACGAACTCGGGACGAGCGCAGAATCGGCGCGTGAGCTGGTGGTTTCGGGTTCGGCAATCGGCATTGAAGGAGAGTGCGCCGGGAGCGCAATCGGAGACTGCGCCGAGTCGCCGCGCAGCCCGGCCCGGCGAGCAGTCAAGGCGTCTCCAACCCGCAGCAGTAAGCGCGTTCGAGCGCAATGCCGCCGACAGCGAATAGCCGTCTCCGTTCTTATTTCGATGACCGCTCGCACAATGCCCGACGCCATGGCATTCTTGCCGCCATCAATTTTCGAGTTGATCAAGCGGCAGGAATCTCCGCACTCTGCTCGTCGTAGCGCTCGATGCGTCCCGTCAGAATGTCGTAGTACCAGCCGTGCACGGTGAGGCGACCCTCGACCAGAGCGTGGGCGACGGATGGCTGGGCGTGCAGGTTCTTACAGCTGCGCAACGACGTTGCCGCGGATGAACGCGGCGAGTTCGGCATTGGCCCCTCGGCGGGATTCAAGTGGCTGTCGATGGCTGAACGCGGCTTCCACGTGATGCAGCCAGCGGCTGGCCTTGGGCAACGCTCCGAGTCTCTTGCGGTCAAGCGCCGCCTTCATGGCCCCGCAGTCGGAGTGGCCGCAGACAATTGCGTGCTTGCACCTTGAGAACTTCCACTGCATATTCGATCGTGGCCGTCAGCCGTCGACATCGTTGCCGGCAATGGGCACGACATTGCCTGCATTGCGCGTAATGAAAAGATCGCCGGGCCCAGTGCCGAGAATCAGGTCGGGCACAATGCGCGAATCGGAACAAGTGATAAAGAGACACTCCGGAGCCTGCGAATCGGCGAGCAGATGGAATTCCTTCGCCGGCGGGAAAGACCTTCGCCAGAAACTTCTTGTGTCCCTCGATGAGCCGATCCACCTATTCCTCCTCTGTCGCCAATTTCTGGGAAGATCGGCCTCCCCTGCACCAGCCTACAGCAGCGGCGGTCGAAATATTATCCTGTTGAGAGATGCCTCCACGGTACCGCAAAGGAGATCCGTTCCTGTGAAATCCACTCGCTGTGTTCTTCGGTAGCACGCTGTTGACGGCGTCATTGTTCGTCTTTCCTGCGCGGGGACAAGGCCCCGCACAGCCTGCCTCGCCATCTGTCGACACGATCGCATCCACGTTGCGCGAGCGCATCGACCAGATCGCGAATCAGGTGCTGGAACTGCGTGGAGTTCCTTCGGCAAGTATCGCCGTGGTCGAGGGAGGAAAGCTGGTCTACACGCATGCCTACGGCCTGGCGCAGCATCGATCCGCCGATCGCTGCAACGCCCGCGATGCGCTATTCCATCGGGTCGATCTCGAAGCAATTCTCGTGCGACGGCGATTCTCCTGCTGCAGGAACAGGGCAAGCTCTCGCTCGACGACCCGGTGGGCAAATACGTGCCGGGACTGACGCGCGGGAACGAGGTGACGATCCGCGAGATCCTCTCGCACACTTCGGGCTACCAGGACTATGCGCCCGAGGACTATCCTGATGACGTCGCAGATGGAGCCCGTGACGCCGCAGCAGATTCTCGATACCTGGGCCAAGAAGCCGCTCGACTTTGAGCCGGGCACACAGTGGCAGTACTCGAACACGAATTATGTGATTGCCGGGTCTCATCGTGGAGAAGGTCAGCGGCGAAAAGCTCTTTGCCTTCCTGGGCGAACACATCTTTCGTCCGCTGGGTATGAAGTCAGTGCCTGGAACACCGACGAGACAAGAGCTGACGCGCGCCGATGCCACCCCCTATATGCGGAACGCGCTCGGGCCGCTGCGCCCGGTGCCGAATGGCGGACGAGGGCTGGATGTTTGCCGCGGGCGAACTGGCGATGACGCCGCACGACCTGGCGCTGTGGGATGAGAGCCTGATCGCCCGGGTCGATTCTGAAGCCCGAAAGCTACAAAGAAATGTTCACCGAGGTGAAGCTGAAGGACGGCAATGGGACGCACTACGGACTTGGCGTGGAAGTGACAGAGCGCAACGGCCATCGCGCTCCATCGAGCACAGTGGCGAGGTGACCGGTTTTGTCTCGGACAACGAAGTGCTGATCGACGACGGCGTCGCCGTAGCGGTACTAACGAATCACATGGCGAGCGGCGCAGAAGAGATCGCGCAGCTGTGCGCGCGCACTGTGGCCGGCAATCCCCGATCGAACCGCCCGCGGAGAAGCAGGCGCTCGCGCAATCTATCAGCGACTGCAGAAGGGCAGATCGACCGCAGCCTGCTGGCGCCCAATCTGAACGACTACTTTTCGGCGCAGACCATGGCGGATTTCAAGAGCAGCCTCGCGCCGCTGGGCGAGCCGCCGATCTTTCACATGACGCGCGAATCGCTTGCGCGGCGGCATGACGTTTCGCGTCGTTCGAGATCGTGTATCCGGCAAGAAAGCTGCGGCTGACCACCTACACCTATCCGGATGGCAAGCTGGAGCAGTATCTGGTTGAGCCGGCGGACTGAGGAGGTTCGGATTGTGGACCGCGGCTACGGCGTTCGGAGACCGAATCGCGCACACGGTACACTTGAATTTGAACTATGTTTGAGAACCTTACAGATAAACTGCAGCGCGCCTTCAAGAATCTGCGCGGCCAGGGCACGCTCACCGAAGAGAACATCGCCGAAGCGCTGCGCGAGATTCGCGTGGCGCTGCTTGAAGCCGACGTCAACCTCAACGTCGTCAACGACCTGATCGAGCACATTCGCGCCAAGGCCGTCGGCACCGAAGTGCTGACCGCGCTTTCGCCCTCCGAGCAGGTCATCAAGATCGTGCGCGACGAGCTGATCGAGCTGCTCGGGCAAAGACACGGCGCGCTTCAAATTCGCTTCGCAGCCGCCGACGGTGATTCTGATGGCCGGGCTGCAGGGCTCGGGCAAAACGACGACCAGCGGCAAGCTGGCAGCATGGCTGAAGAAGGGCGGCCATCGGCCCATGCTGGTTTCGGTCGACGTCTATCGCCCGGCGGCGCGCGAGCAGTTGAAGGTTGTGGCCAAGTCGATCGACGCGAAGATCTACGAAGGCGACCTGAAGGGCGAGGCGCCCGGCTCGGCGCTGGTCGAGCGGCTGGCCACAGAGGCGCGGCGCGAGGCGCGCAACTTCGGCTTCGACACGCTGATCGTCGATACCGCCGGCCGCCTGCACATCGACGAAGACCTGATGGGCGAGATGGAGCGGCTGAAAAAGCTGCTCAACCCGCAGGAGATTCTGTTTGTCGCCGACGCCATGACCGGCCAGGACGCCGTGAACTCGGCGCAGGATTTTCATTCGCGGCTTGGACTGACCGGCGTGGTGCTGACCAAGATGGACGGCGATGCGCGCGGCGGCGCGGCGCTTTCGATTCGCCACGTGACCGGGCAGCCGATCAAGTTCATCGGCGTGGGCGAAAAGCCGGACGCCTTCGAGCCGTTTCATCCCGATCGCATCGTCGGGCGCATTCTCGGCATGGGCGACATGCTGTCGCTGATTGAGAAGGCCGAGTCCACGCTCGACCGCAAAAAGTCAGAGGAGTTTGCGAAGAAGGCGCTGCTCGGCGATGGGTTCACGCTCGAAGATTTTCGCGACCAGTTGAAGCAGATCAAGAAGCTCGGATCGATGGAATCGATCTTGAAGATGCTGCCTTCGGTCGGGCCGTTTGCCGGCATGCAGCAGGCCGCGGGCCAGGTGGACGAGAAGCAATTCGTGCGGCTCGAAGCGATCATCAACTCGATGACGCCGCATGAGCGCCGCAATCACGAGATCATCTCGGGCTCGCGCCGCAAGCGCATCGCGGCCGGGCTCGGGCACCAGCGTGCAGGACGTGAACCAGCTGCTGCGCCAGTACGCGCAGATGAGCAAGGTGTTCAAGCAGATGGGCAAAGGCGGCCTGGCGAAGAACATGATGCGCGGCGGCCTGGGCGCCATGGGTCTGGGCGGCCGGCAGAAGTTCGGGCGGTAGGGTGCAGACGATGACCCCGCTTCAGGACCAGCTCGACGAGATCACCGCCAACACGCGGAACCTGGTGCAGGCGGAGCGGCTGGCCGTCGGCGAGCGCGCTGTCGAGGAGCTGTTTGCGACCGGGATGGAAGAGCGGATCCTGCCTGTCGGCGCGATGGCTCCGGAGTTTGCGCTGAAGGACTCCAACGGCAAAGTGGTGCGCTCGGCGGACCTGCTTGGCGCTGGGTCCGCTGGTGATCAAGTTCTTTCGCGGGCGGTGGTGCCCTTACTGCATGACGGAGCTCGAGGCGTGGCGCGATCTCTATGGACAGTTGCGCGAGCGCGGAGTCCTGATGGTCGCGATCGGGCCGCAGATCCAGCGGCAGAGCGACTTCATGGCCGGCCAGCATGGACTTCCCTTCCCGGTGCTGACGGACCCGAACAACTTGGTCGCCGAGCAGTTCGGGCTGGTCTACACGGTGCCCGAGTATCACCGCGACTACTACCTCTCGATCCTCGTGAATATTCCGTTCGTGAATGGCGAGAAGAGCTGGCGCCTCCCTCTGCCCGCGACATACGTAGTGAGTCCACGACCGGACGCGTCGTCCTCGCCGAGGCGCATGCGGATTTTCGGGTGCGGCCGGAGCCGGAAGAGGCGCTGGCTGCGGCCTTCGCCGCAAAGAGCCGTTGAAGGCCGCCAGCGGCTCAGGTGTCTCATCTACAGGTGGGCGAAATGTTCTGCAAAATCGCTGTGGATAAATACAAATATTGGGGGTAGGGGGGCCCGGGGAGCGGAGGTGCAAGACCCGTCCCGGTTAGCGCTGGCTACTCTTCCGTCTACCCTTTCATTCTGCGCTGAAGCGCTGAAATTCTTCGCAAGGGGCGACTCGCGTCTTTTTCTATTTGTCAGGGAGGAATGCGGCGAGTTCCCGTTGCGCCTGATCCATCGTGACCCCGCGCAGCAGGAAGACTTTGCTGCGCGCGAGCTGGCCGGAAATCAACTCGACGGAGCTTTTGGGCAAGCTGAAGGTGTCGGCCAGGAAAGCAATCAGCGCTTCGTTGGCGCGACCTTCGACGGGCGGCGCGTGCACGGCGATCTTGAGTTGAGCCGTGGCGCCTTCGCCATAGATGCCGGTGATCGCGGTTTTCCTGGCGCCGGGCTGGGCGCGCACGGCGAGAGTGGTGCCAGCGGATGCGCAGCGAAGAAAATGCGAGGGCAACATCGAGGTCTCTCCCCAATTCCTCTCCGCAGTCTAGAACCAATGCGAAGTATTGCTTCAACACCGCTACCCTTGGACTGATCCCAATAGAGTCGATCTCGGCCCGCAGAAGGCCCGATCTGAGCAAAACTGAAGGGTCGCGCATGAACCCTCACGCGCCGAGGACTTTAGCCATAACCTATTCATTTCGCATGCGAAGGCCGGAGCATAATCCGGCGGACCGACAACCGCAAGTTACTTTGAAATCGTCCCCAAAAGATTGAGGTCGATCGCGACATCGTTCTCCGCTTTCCAAACCAGAAAGCTCGGATTCTTGAGCCCCCATTGGACGTACGGCACCACAAAATGAGCCTTGGCCGTTGCGCGGTCGGCCTCAAGATGAACCACCAGGGGCACAGTGATTCCGTGCGGCGTGCCCAGCAGTGTGAAGATTCCGGTGACCTGGAGATTCGAGTCGCCTGAAGCAGCAAGGGCGCCGCTATAGGTCTTCGGCTCAAAAGACACAGTCGCGTACTGTTCCACCTTCAGGATGTCCTTGTTCATCTTTTTGTCGCGACTGTCATTGCCGGTCTTGCCGCTGCCTGCGAGGACGACCACCGAACCCGACATCTTCGAAGTGCCGCGGTCAAAGTCAATCGATCCCGACTGCACGTGAAAAGTTCCGTCGACGACCTCGTGGGTTGTGTTGAGCGCCATCTTGACCTCGCTGGCATCGGGATTGACGACGAAGGTCTGATGCTGGGCGAGCGCGGCTGGGGCGAGGATGCCAGCGAGGACGAGGACTGCGAAGAGTTTCATTGAACCTCTACGAACAGGTCTTGGAGACTCAGAGTTGTTCGAAAAACGCCACGGTGCGGTTTAGGTAGCCACTGCATGGGTGGCAACAGAAGCGTGCTGGGCGATGCGTGTCAGCCGCGCCGTCACCCGCATCACGCCCGGCCAGACCCTGAGGCAAAATGGCAAGACCGCGCGTGCGAGTGAATTATTCAATCCGTCGGCGGCGATCTCGGCAAGGCGCATCTGGGTGACCAGTGCGGACCGCGATTTAGCCTGGAAGACCGGCGCCGGCTCTTCGGCAACATACGCACCAACAGCACAACGTGCCGTGTGCAGCGCGATGGAGATGCCATCGCCGGTGAACGAGGGGATGACGGCTGCCTGATCGCCGATGCAGTAGAGCCCGTTCTCCGTGGTGCGGCGAATGTACCCATACGGAATATGAGTGATGGCGATCGGCTTCGCCAGCAACGGCTCCGCGCCGGCAAGCCTCATCGCGAGGTGTGGACAGTCCTGCTGCATCTTCACGAGAAAATTCTCCCAGCGATTGCCCACGCGTGCCAGATACCGCTGTTGCACCACCCAGCAGAGGTTGGCAATACCGCCTTCCACCGGCTGGATACCCCCATAGCCTCCGGGATAGAGCATCAGCTCAGAGGTGCGCGCGAGCTCAGCGGCCTGCGCGGGCGCCAAACGAAAATACATCTTGAAGGCGACCCACCGCTGCGGATCCTTCGGACGCGCGTAGCCGCGGAGATCGTGCTTGCCTGTGGCGAGAAAGACACTTGGAGCCTCAATCGTTGTGCCATCGTCGAGCGTCGCTTGCCACATGTTCCTGGCCGCGCGATCGAGCGCCTGCACACTGCGACCGCGCTCCACGCGAACTCCTGCGGCAACGGCTTCGGCGATGAGCGCAGTATCAAGCGCCTTGCGCGTGAGCGAGGCCGCGGGAAAAGGCAGCGGCGCTTCCGCGGCGCGCTGGGCAGCGGCGAGCCGAACGTGGTGGATGGGCACAGCGCCAAGTGAGGCCACGTCGATGCCAAGCGCGTGCAGGTCCTCAAGGGCCTCACCGCTCAGGAACTCACCGCAGACCTTGTGCCGCGGTGTGGGCTCGCGTTCGATCAGCGTGACGCTTCGTCCCTTGCGGGCGAGCGCGATTGAAGCGGCACAGCCTGCCACTCCACCACCGAGGATGAGAACTTCGTCTTGCAAACGAATCCGATCTAAATTGGAAGCTCGAACGGGAATCTCCTTCTTCGGATCCGACACGCTGGAATTGTACGGCTCCTGATGGGTATTGCATAACAATGCTGCAATCGCGTGGCGGTGCAATCTGAAATCCACAGAACCGACGCAAGGGTTTGACGGGGCATGGACGACCATGGTGAGCCAGGGCCTGCTTTGTCCAATCTTTGCACCGTGGAGCGCACCCGTAATCGATCAGGCGCGGCGCGTGGTGAGTTCGCGCCAGTTGAGGCCGAGGTCGACGAGAAGGAGAGAAGCCAAAGTGAAGGCAATGACGCCGACGGCCGAGAGCGAGTCGCCAAGATGGCTCCAGTAGCGGGGCCAGAGATTGAGCACGCGGCTGGAGACGAAGGTAAACGTGACGGCGTAGGAACGGGCCATCCACTGGCGATGCTGCACGATTTGGCGATTCCGCGCGGTGAGGAAGGCCGCGGTGGTGCAAACGACCCAAGCCGCAGCCTGCATGGAGGTTCCTGGCAAACCGGGGCGGCCGGCGGCAAGGGCGATCCCGGTGAAAGAACCGACAAAGACGCTGACAACGTAGATGCGACCCAGCACCCGATGGAATTTCAGGTAACGCTGGCGAAAGCGCGACGAGAACTGCAAAGGCCCGGCCAAAAGAGCGAAGACGCCGCAAAGTGTATGGGGAATGAGAAGCTGGCGATCGGCGATCACCTGCAGACGATAGGCGTGATACATGGGGTAATCGGTAACGAGAAGAACTTCTGAAGTAATGAAGACAAAGAGCGTAATGAGACCAAGGGAGAGCCAAAGAAAGGTTTTGAATCTGGAACGGCCAGTGCTCGGCGCGAGCAAGGTGGAGGATGCCATTGATTCGCCTCTAAGAGGTATAGACGTAATGAGGGGTGCGATGTGTGCGACGGGAGTAAGAAACCACATCGACATATCGATAGCGTCTCATAACGCTCTCGGCCTCGATGAGCCCGGAGAGTTTTTACTTCACGCTGTTATAGTTTTCATCGCTGACAGGCTCTAACCAAATTGTCTTTCCTTTTTGAGTCGGTGTAACAGCAATGTAGGCAAAGCTGCTTCCTCGTGATGCGCCGTGCCAATGCTCGACACCCGGAAGGCATTTAATTACGTCTCCCTTGTGAACGATTCGTACCGGCTTTCCCTTTTCCTGATAATAGCCAGTGCCTTCGGTGATGAGTAGAACTTGACCACCTGGATGAATATGCCAATCCAGCTTTGCACCGGCATCATAGGTTGCCATCGCGATACCAGGATCGAGTGTACTGTCTCCTACATTCAGCTCACTGAGCCATATTTCCCCGTGTGATTCTTTGCGGTCGACAGTTCACCTTTCGGGAAACCTGATTCCGCTGTTTGTGCTTGAGGCTGGAAGATGAATAGAGAGCTCACCGCCAATGCGATGATTAGAAGTCTTGTTCTCATGTCTTATCTTCTCCCTGGTGCTTTTTATTCGGTGGTGCTGCCAATTCGACATCACTGAACAAAGCGTGGTCTCCTTTTGCTTCCATTGGTCGGAACCCGGCGCCACGCCCGGCCAGATGTTGATGACCTTCGGCGCGAGCACTGGCGTTGCAGGCTTGCCGTTGGCGATTTCCTGAGCCTTGGCCATATTCATTACGCAGGCTGTAATTAGAGAGAGTGCCAGGAATGGCTTGTGACGCAGTCGGCGCATCGAGTCTGATCGATTGATTCCCACGTTCTTCTTCCTTTTCTCACTGCAAGACAGCTCTCACAGTCCGGTCATTTTCAACATGGCCTCAGGGAGGCGGGCTCCTTCGAGTTTCAGACTGGAGGAGGTTTCGTCGATCTCCTTGAGGTCCGCCTCGGTCAGCTCAACATGCACCGCGCCGAGATTCTCCTCCAGCCGGTGCAGCTTGGTCGTTCCCGGGATCGGCACGATCCACGGCTTCTGCGCCAGCAGCCAGGCGAGAGCGACTTGCGCAGGCGTCGCGCCCTTGCGTTCCGCGACGCTCTCGACCAGCTCGACCAGAACCATATTGGCCTTGCGCGCCTCGGGCGAGAAGCGCGGCACCATGTTCCGGAAGTCGGTAGGGTCGAACTTCGTATTCTCGTCGATCTTGCCCGTCAGGAACCCGGCGCCAAGAGGGCTGAACGGTACGAAGCCGATACCAAGCTCTTCCAGAGCCGGCAGTAGTTCAGCCTCCGGACCTCGGTAGAAAAGCGAGTACTCGCTCTGCACCGCAGTCACTGGCTGCACCGCGTGGGCGCGACGAATGGTCTCAACCGCTGCTTCCGACATGCCGAAGTGCGTGACCTTTCCCTCGGCAATCAACTCCTTGACGGCTCCTGCAACGTCCTCAATCGGCACCTCAGGATCGACGCGGTGCTGATAGAAGAGGTCGATATGATCGGACCCCAAACGCTTCAGGCTTGCGTCTGCCACTGCTTTCACATGTTCGGGCCGGCTGTTGGTTCCGCCCGTGCGCTTGCCCGTCTCAAGATCGATGTCGAAGCCGAACTTGGTGGCGATCGTTACCTGGTTGCGGATCGGCTGGAGTGCTTCGCCCACCAGCTCTTCATTCACGAATGGCCCGTACGCTTCGGCAGTATCAAAGTGCGTAACGCCAAGGTCGTGTGCGGCTCGAATCAATTTGATCATTTCGCCCTTGTCAGCTGCCGGGCCGTAGCCCGCACTCATGCTCATGCAGCCAAGACCGAGGGCTGATACTTCTAACCCGCTCTTCCCAAGAATTCGCTTTTGCATCATTTCCTCTCCTCCTGCAGTGTAGGGAGAAGCGGACGCGGGCCGTTATCCCGATTCTGCCGATCTTTTGCCTGATTCTCTTGATGGCGAGTCTTTGCAATCGCCCGGCACAAGCGGGACGACTATTCTTAGAAAGAAAGAGAGGAAACGAAATGAGCAGAAATGGCAATGGCATTCGCCGCTCCTCCCGCGGCCCGTCCGATCCAGGATTTAAGAGCCGAGTTGGCGAAGAAAATTGCCTGGTTCATCGGCTCTTCAGAGAAACAAATCACCCAGATTCCGGAGCTGATGCTGGTGCGCAGGACGGCGCCGAGTGCGCCCTGCTCGGGAACCTATACGCCGAGCGTGATCGTCGTTGCTCAGGGCAGCAAACGCGTCGATCTCGGCCAGACGAAGTTCGTTTATGACCAGTCACGCTTCCTTTTGACCTCGATCGACTTGCCGATCGTCAGCCAGGTGGTCGAGGCCAGCGAAGCAAAGCCCCTTCTCGCGATGGCCATCAAGCTGGAAATGCCGGTGGTGCGTGAGCTTCTCAACCGGGAAGAACTCCGCGTGCGGGACACCGTCTCCAACAGCCCTGCCATGGTGACAGGTGAGATCACGGCCGAGTTGCTGAGCGCATGCTGCCGGCTGCTGGACCTGCTGGCGAATCCACAGGATATTCCCTATCTGAGTGGTCTCATTCAGCGCGAGATCATTTACCGGCTTCTGTGCGGACCCGCGGGAGCCCGTCTGCGAGCAATTGCCACTTCAGGAGATCAGAGCCATCGCACGGCGAGGGCGATCTCCTGGATCAAGGACAACTATGCAAAACCGCTACGCGTGGATCATCTGGCTGAGGTTGCAGGCATGGGTGTGTCGACGCTGCACCATCATTTCCGTGTCCTTACCCATATGAGTCCGCTTCAATATCAGAAGCAATTACGGTTGCAGGCGGCGAGAGGGCGCATGCTCATCGATGCTCTGGACGCTTCGACTGTGGCATTTGAGGTTGGATACGAAAGTGTCAGCCAGTTCAATCGTGAATACAGCCGCTTCTTCGGCCAGCCGCCGATGCGTGACGTCAAAGCTCTCCGAGAAGAAAAGCTTGTTGAGATAAGCGCCGCCTGACGCAAACCGTTCGACTCACCAGCGAATTCTGTTGTCAATTGTTGCCGCACGGCCTCCGTTGCGAACAATTACCAGCTCACCGCGCACAATCGAGGCTGGGCCAAAGCACGAAACCTGACGGCGAACGGCGGAAATCGGCTAAGTCCTTTGCCGAGAAATCTTTCGCCATAAGCGATTGATTCGATTAAGGTTGTCGTAAGTTATTGATAAATCTAAGTCCAATGGGTAGAGATATTTAGCCGAAAAACGAGGGGAGGGGGGTCCCTCGGGCGGGCCCGCAGGCCCGCGATCCGCCGGACGCGTACTCCTATTCCGGAGGACCTGTGTAGGGCGCGCGCTTGCCGAAAAGTGCTGTGCCGATGCGGATGCGGGTGGCGCCTTCTTCGATCGCCAGGAGAAAATCGCCGCTCATGCCCATCGACAGCGTGCCGAGGTTCAGTCTTGGGTACCCTGCGGCCCATTTGTCGCGCCACGTCGCGCAGGCTGCGGAAGCAGGCGCGGGTCACGTCTTCGGCCACGCCCCAAGGGGCGATGGTCATCAAGCCACGAACCTCCAGGTGGTGGAGGCCCGGAAGGCCTTCGAGAAGCTGAGCGGTTTCAGCAGACTCCGGGTCCAGTCCTGCCTTGGTCTCTTCGGGGCTCAGCTTCACCTCGAGCAGCACGGGCAACCGCTTATGGAGTTTGCCTGCCGCCTCATTCAGGCGCTCCGCGAGGCGAAGAGAATCGACCGAATCGATAGCGTCAAAGATCTCGACAGCGCGAGCAGCCTTGTTCGATTGCAGATGGCCGATGAGGTGCACGAGGATGGGAGTGTCCGAAGCAGCCATGGCGCCCCCAACGCGGAGCGGAGCTAATTCGGGAGCCTTGGCTGCGAATTCCTGGACGCGATTTTCGCCGAAGACTTTGAGGCCCAGCGCAGCGGATTCCGCAATGATCCAAGCCGGATAGGTCTTGGAGACGGCCATCAGCTCGACGTTCTTGCGAGCGCGGCCGGCGCGGTGACAGGCCTGTTGGATTGCTTCTTCGAGTTTTTCGAGGTTTTCCTTAAGCGCCGTCATTGCGATTGGCTGATGCGGGAGCGAGCGCTGTCGAGGCGACCGGTGACTCCCACGTGTTCTGTCGCACGGGCCAGGCCAAATTGCGGCATGTTGGCATAGATGGCCTCGAACTGTCCTCGGGCCACGAGATAGGTCTCATGCCAGATTCCCACGGAGCCGTCTGCACCGATACGGCGATTGAACTCCGCCCAGGCGGGAAGGTGCTTGGCATTCCGGGCATGCGCGTAGGCGTGCAAGTGCTCAAAGCTGCGCCAGTACTGGAGTATGCCGACACCGCGCCAGTAGAGGAACGGCTCAAAATGCAGCAGGCCAAGGTCCGGAGTTCGCTTGAGTTCGGCCAGCATGGGAGGCATGGCCCGGGCGACGCGCAGCCAGCGCAGGTCGAAGATTCGATTCACGCGCATGCCGATGAAGAAAACGACAAAAGCTTCGTCGCATTGCGCTGTGAAGCGGCCTGGAAAAACCTTTGCCACTGTCCTCCTTCAACGGCAGGCATTTACCGTCCGTGCTCTTCGAGATACTTTTCCACTTCGAGCGCGGCCATGCAGCCGGTACCCGCGGCGGTGATGGCCTGACGATAGCGGCGGTCCTGCACATCGCCGCAAGCGTAGATGCCGGGAAGTTCAACGCCGTGATGCGTGGTGAAGACGTTGTTCTGGGTGCGAATGTAGCCTTCTTCGTCGAGGTCGAGCTGGCCGGTGAACATCTTGGCGTTGGGTACGTGGCCGATACCGAGAAACATGCCTTCGACTTCAAGCTCGCTGGTGGCGCCGTTGGTCACATCGCGCAGACGCAGGCCTTTCACGGCGAGGTCTTCTACGCCGAGCACCTCATCGACAACCGTGTTGGTGCGCAGCTCGATGTTCGGGTGTGCGATGGCGCGCTCCAGCATGATCTTTGATGCACGAAAGGCCTCGCGCCGGTGAAGCAATGTCACCTTGGATGCAAAACGGGTGAGGAATAGCGCTTCTTCCATGGCCGAATCGCCCCCGCCGATCACGGCGATGGGTTTGCCGCGAAAGAAGAAGCCGTCGCATGTGGCGCAGCTTGAAACGCCATGGCCGATGAGAGCCTGCTCGCTGGGAAGGCCGAGCCAGCGCGCGCTTGCGCCGGAGGCGACGATCAGTGTGCGCGCATGAATATCGCCTGCAGTCGTGTTCAACTGGAAGGGGTGCGCGTTGAGGTCGACCGAGTTGAGATGCGCCAGCTGGAACGTGGCGCCGAAGCGAATGGCCTGCTTCTTCATGTTGTCGATCAGTTCCGGCCCCTGGATGCCTTCGGGCCATCCGGGAAAGTTCTCCACCAGAGTGGTGATCGAAAGCTGGCCGCCGGGTTCGTGGCCTTCAAGGACGAGCGGATTCAAACCGGCGCGCGCGGTGTAGATTGCCGCGGTGAGGCCTGCGCAGCCGGAGCCAAGGATTACGGTATCGCGAGTGTCTGCCATGAGGTTTCCTAGACGATTGTAGATGGGCAAGCCTGCCAGTCCGGCTGGTGCGAGGAGCCGGTTTCGGACGGGATTCCCACAATTTCACAATCCTATGTAAAGATGACGGACATGGCGAATCTGACTCTTGTGTATGGAATGCGACTGCTGCCGGAGGGCGAAGTGACGGAGATTCACGACGCTACGCTGAAGCTGGCAAATGGGCATGAGGCGCACGTAACAATGCACGTGCTGGAGGGATCGCGCGAACAGATCGAAACCCAGCTTAAGCAGAGCCTCGATGCATTCTTCGACTTTTATCCTGAAATTTGACAGCCGGAGTTCGATGAATTGAGGTTCGGGTTCCCAGGTCGCGAATCGAGATGGGCCCATGGTCGTCGGGATGATCGGGCCGTAGTAGTGATTGTGGCCTTGTCTTGGCGGCGACGCTCCGTTTGACGCGAAGATTGTCGAGCGCGTAGTCGATGTACCGTGGCTCAAAATGTGAGGGTTGGCCCATGAACCGGCATGTCGCCACGATCTGATCGATGATGAACTTCGGCTGATAGGCAGCGAAACCGAGCTCCTTCTCGTCGCGGAGTTTGCGCACGATGGAGTTGAAGACTTCGTCCGGGAGGACCATCCCCTGCTTCTCGCTCTCCTTTTTGAAGATGGTTTTGAAGTTCTCAAGGCTTGGCGCGCCGACCTCGATCTTGTAAGGAAGACGGCGCAGAAAAGCGGGATCCATCAGGTCTTCAGGCTCGAGGTTGGTGGAGAACATGATCAGCTCTTCGAACGGAATGCTGAAGCTTTTGCCGGTGTGCAGCTTGAGATAGTCGACACGGCTCTCGAGCGGGACGATCCAGCGATTGAGCAGATGGGTGGGACTTACGAGTTGGCGACCGAAGTCGTCAATGATGAAGCAACCGCCCAGCGCTTTCACGTGCAGGGGCGCCTCGTAGTAGTTGCCCACCGTGTCGTAGCGGAGGTCAAGCATGTCGAGCGTGAGCTCGCCGCCTGTAACCACGAACGGACGCCGGCAGGGCACCCAGCGGGCATCGAATTCCTCGCGCCGAACAACCGACATTGAATTCTCATCCTCGGCTTTGGGCGGATCGAGCTGGACGTGGATGCTGGGGTCGTGGACACGAATGATCTGGCCTTCCACGATGATCGAATAGGGCACGTAGATTACGTCGTGGAAGACGCTGCTGAGCCGGAGAGCGGTGGAAGTTTTGCCGTTGCCCGGCGGCCCGTAGAGAAGAATGGCGCGACCGGAGTTCAAGGCTGGACCGGTCTGCTCGATGATGCTGTCGTCGAATGTCAGATCGCTCATGACCTTGCGAATGCGGTCGAAGGTGATGAGCTCGTTGGTGAGCTTCTGCATGTTGACCCGGTAGTTGAACTCTTCGAGGGTCACTGGAGCAGGACCGGTGTAGCGCAGGCGAGTCAGGGCATCAAGGGTCCAGCGCCGACCTTCTTCCGTGAAGGAGTAGCTCAAGTCGATCGGGTTATCGGAATAGCGCGAACCGAGGGTTTGAAGCAACTGGCGCTCGACAGCCATGCGGATGAGATCGAGAACGATGTGATAGGGCAGCTTGATGGCGTCGATGAACTGACGGGTGGTTTCGAGTCGATCGCGATAAATGAGTTTCAGCAGAAGTCCCATCAGGTCGACTTCGTCGATGCCCGTGGCGCGGATATCGGCTGGCTCGGTTGGGATGCGATGCAGGAAGGAATCGAGCTTTTCCTGGGTGATAGCTCCGATGGCAACGAGATTGTCGCCGAGCCTGCCGCCGTGATCGGTCATGCGCACGAGCGCTTTCGCAATGTCGCCATCTGTGACGAACTTTGCGCTAACCAGCAGATCCCCTAATCGCAGTCTTGTGGCGATGACGTCCTCCTGAAGGAAACCCGGCTAGCTATGCCGATGTTGCGGCTCGATCGTTAAGGACTATTTCGGCCAGAGGTAACACAATTTCCAGTGAACGACCTTGCGTATAAGGGTATATTTTACCGGAGAATACGTCCGCTGAAGGAACTTAGGTAACATCCCGAGTCTGCTGGGAGCCTGGTCTCGTGGGTGCCTGTAGGAAAACCTCTCTGAGACACGACTTTCGCAGCCCTGAGCCCGGTGAGTGGCTTGTCGGTACCTTCAATGTGATCAGCGGGTCAGAGACACTCGGATGCGGACAGCCTTCGTGCGGGAAACAGCGATGGGCCATGGTGGCGATGGTGTTTCACCGCGAACGGAGTATGCCACCGAGCCATGCGGTCGGCAGAGCCGGCACGATCAGCGTGAGTGGATACCAGTGGGGGCCGAAGGCGGGACCCTTTTGCGGGGTTCGTGCAAACCGGGCGGTCCGATACTTTGGGACCCGATGGAGCATCATACAAGCGGAAGCGAGGTACCTTGCACGAAACGACGAAGCCTCTCCCCTCTGGAGCGAATGGACGTTGCCCCCGGGTCGTGATCGTGGGTGGCGGCTTTGGCGGGCTGCATGCAGCCAAGGCGTTGGCGCATCTGCCGGTTGATGTCACGCTGGTGGATCGGCGCAACCACCACACGTTTCAGCCGCTGCTTTATCAGGTGGCATTGGCGGTGCTGTCGCCGGCTGACATCGCGCAGCCGATTCGGACGATTCTGCGACGCCAGAGCAACACGGAAGTGCTGATGGACGAAGTTGTCGCGATCGACTCGAGCGGCGCGGGAGATTTCGCTCGGGTCGGGCGCGCGGCTGCCATTCGACTACCTGGTGCTGGCCACCGGGGCAACGCACTCCTACTTTGGCCATGAGAACTGGGCGCCGCTGGCTCCCGGCCTCAAGATCGATCGAGGACGCGACCGAAATTCGCCGCCGCGTGCTGCTGGCCTTTGAATTGGCGGAGCGCCAGAATGCAGGAACGCGGCTGGCATCCGCCGTTGAACTTCGTCGTGATTGGCGGCGGGCCGACGGGAGTCGAGCTGGCTGGCGCCATCAGCGATATCGCCAAGCTTTACATGCGGCATGATTTTCGCCATATCGACCCGACAACAGCCAGGGTGTCTGCTGCTCGACTCTGGGCCGCGCATTCTGGCGGCCTATCCGCCGGATCTTTCTGCCAAAGCAGAGGCAGAGCTGAAGACATCTAGGTGTCGAAGTGCACACCGGGACGCAGGTCACGGGAGTTGGCCCAGGATGGGTGGAGGCTGGCGGAGAACGCATTGATGCTGCGGTGACCTTGTGGGCGGCGGGAGTGCAGGCATCGCCGCTGGGCAAGATGCTTGGAGCGCCCGTCGATAAACGTGGCTGCGTTCTTGTCGACGACCGACTGAATCCTCCCGGCATGCCGGAGATCTTCGTCCTCGGCGACCTGGCGCACTTCGAGCAGGATGGCCAGCAGGTTCCGGGCGTGGCGCAGCCTGCGATGCAGATGGGAGACCATGTTGGCGCGCATGATCGCTGCCGATCTCAAGGGCAAGACGCGGCCGGCGTTCCGCTACTTTGACAAAGGCGACATGGCGACCATTGGACGCATGGCGGCCGTGGCCAAAGTGGAGTGGCCCTTCAAGGCGCACATGAGCGGGTTCCTGGCGTGGATCACCTGGATTACTGTCCACATTTTCTTTCTGATCGGTTTCCGCAACCGAATCTCGGTGTTTGCCGCGTGGATCTGGACTTACTTCACGTTCACGCGTGGTGCGCGCCTCATCACCGGAGACCAGAACCTGCCCGGCTGGAAGGATCAGCTCGCTGCGGGGCCCGCAGGCGAAGAAGCCGCAAAGGCCAGCCGAGGTCAAATAGATACTGTGCCCTGTCGAGTAAACTGATGAAGAGATGCTCGACTTGGGATTTGTCCGGGGAAACCTGGAAAAAGTAGAAGAAAAACTGCGTGCGCGAGGGGCTGACCCGGCCGCTTTGCTGGGCGATTTTCGAGCCCTCGATCTGCGCCGCCGCGAGGCCATTACGCAAGCGGAGCAGTTGAAGGCGCGCCGCAATGAGCTTAGCCAGAAGGTAGGCGCGCTGAAGAAATCCGGCCAGGACGCTACCGCCGTGATGGATGAGACGCGGGCCCTGAAGGATCGGCTCGAAGAATTGGACAAGTCCGCGGCGGAGCTCGATGAGGAGATGCGGCTTTCGCTCGCGCGCATTCCAAACCTGACGCGCGATGAAGTTCCCGCCGGCATGTCCGAAGCCGACAACGTCACAGTGAAGAGCTGGGGCGAAAAGCCGAACTTCGATTTTGAGGCCGAAACCGCATTGGGAACTCGGCGAAGCGCTTGGCATTCTCGACCTGGAACGTGCGGCCAAGCTGAGCGGGGCGCGGTTTGCCGTGTACATGGGCGCGGGGGCGCGGCTGGAGCGGGCGCTGATCGGCTTCATGCTCGACATGCACACGGAGCAGCACGGGTATACCGAAGTGCTGCCGCCGTTCATGGTCAACAGCAAAAGCCTGTTTGGCACGGGCCAACTGCCGAAGTTTGCCGAGGATCTTTTCCGCTGTTCTGATGCGGATGCAGAGGCAGTGGCGCGCGGCGAGTTCAAGGACAACGACCACTGGCTGATTCCGACCGCCGAAGTTCCGGTCACCAATCTTTATCGCGACGAGATTCTGGACGAAGCGCGCCTGCCGATTTTGCTGACGGCGTACACGCCATGTTTCCGCGCCGAGGCCGGAGCTGCGGGAAAAGATACGCGCGGGCATCATTCGCCAGCACCAGTTTCAAAAGGTGGAGTTGGTGAAGTTTACGCGGCCGGAGGAGTCCGATGCCGAGCACGAGAAGCTGACGCGCAATGCAGAAGAGATTCTTGAAGCGCTGAAGCTCCCTTATCGCCGCATGCTGTTGTGCACGGGCGACACTGGTTTCTCTTCGGCGAAGACCTTCGATCTCGAAGTTTGGCTCCCGGGCCAGCAGCTTTATCGGGAAATCTCTTCGTGCTCGAACTTCGAGGCGTTTCAGGCGCGGCGGGCCAACATTCGCTTCAAGCCGGCGCGGCAAAGGCAAGACCGAGTTCGTCCACACGCTGAACGGCAGCGGGCTGGCCGTGGGCCGCACATGGCTGGCGATCCTCGAGAACTATCAGCAAGCCGATGGCTCTGTTGCGATTCCGGATGCGCTCCGGCCCTACATGGGCGGCCTGGAAAGGATCACCGCTAGGACAGTATGAACAGAATTCTGAAAAGCTATTTCTACTGGACGTATCCGCGCGGCAATGTTCACTACGACGTGATGGTGTCGCTGATTCTCATTTTCATCTTTGTTACGCCGCAATTCTGGAACTTCGGCGACAAGCCATCGAAGGCCGCCGGACCGGCGCATCCGATCACGGTTGTCGGCGATGGGGACCACGACGTGATTGTGTCGGTGCAGGCCTCGGATGTGCATATTCCCGACGGCGCATCGAACAATGAAGTGAAAAAGGCGCTGCGCCTGGCCATTGAGCCCGTCACCGGTGATGCGGTTTTTGTGGAACGGTGGGAGACCGCGAGCGACGGCCAGGGCAATCTCATCTGGAGAATCTGGGCGCATCGCTAAGAGCGAACGCCCACCCGATGGGTCCTCGCATCCAAGACACAAAGGAAGAATATGTTTCGACGAAGAAAATTGTTCGTGGCCGCACTGGTCTTTCTTGCGCTGCCTGGTTGCGAATTGCTGGCCGCAGAGGACTTGCAGAGCGTGCTGCATCAGCTCGATGTCGCCGCGGCAAACTTCCGCACCACGGCCGCGGATTTCGAGTTTGACTCCATCCAGACGGACCCCATCCCGGATACGGATGTTCAAAAAGGCGTCGTCTACTACGAGAGGAAAGGCACCACCTTCTCGATGGCGGCCCACATCAACGAAGTGAACGGCAAGCCGGTTCCGAAGGTTTACGCGTATTCCGGCGGGCACCTTCAGTTGTTCGAACCGATGATCGACCAAGTGACGAGGATCAATAAGGCCAGCGCGTACGAGGGCTACCTGATGCTGGGATTCGGCGCCAGCGGCAAAGAACTTGCCGAAAAATGGGAGATCAAATACGCCGGCGCAGAGACCCTTGGCGGAGTAAAGACCGACAAACTCGACCTGGTCGCCAAAGACCCGACGGTGCGGAAGAACTTGCCCAAAGTGACGATCTGGGTCGATCCAACGCGCGGGGTGAGCCTGAAGCAGGTCTTTGACGAGGGCCAGGGACAATCGCGCATCTGCACTTATTCCAATATCAAGGTCAATCTGCCACTGCCAGCCGACGCATTTACTTTCAAGACGGATAGCAAGACGCAGTTTGTCGATCGGTAGCGGCCTCGCGATTCTGTTTTTCAGATGGCCACTCGCGGTCGAAAGAAACGCGCGAGCGCGACGCCACCCAACGCGAACAGCATGGGAAAGCACTCCAGCGTGTAACGCGCCTCGGGCGGGACGACGGTCAGCAGCAGAGCGCTGCGCAAAAGCATGTAGGCCAGCATCCAGCCGCCAGAAGCGGGGGCGCAGGCAGAGTCCCGCAACACCGAGCAATAGATAGAGCGCATTCAGAGCAGCATAGGCCCAGCTGAAGCGTGTCTCGACGTGATGGTGCGCGTAGACCCACCAGTCCAGGTCGATGGGCAGATTTTCGACGCGCGGTCGCAGCCACATATCGGCGACGCGTCCCAGGGGGAGCCAGACGTAATAGCGCAGGGGATGCGCCGCGATCCGATCGGCGGCGAGACGGGCGAATCCTGCGTCGATCTGTGGAGTCAGGTTGTAGCCGTTGTTGTTGTACTCCGCTGGCGAGCGCCGCGGTCTCGCCGTGCTGGGATGGAGTAGTCGAAAGCGCGGCTAGGCAGTCTTGCAGACGTCGAGTTCGTCGCCCGGTACGTTCCAAACCACGTTGTAGGTGGAGACAAAATCGAGGCACCAGGTCTTTACCCAGCGATCCCAGCCCGGAGTCAGTCGGATCGCCCGGATCGGTGGCCGAGCGCGGCGCCAGCGGTTGAAAGACGTGGAAGACCCGTCCATTGCGCCATGTCCATGCGGCGAATGGAGCAAGGGCCAGTAATCCGCAAACCACGGCCATTCTAATCAGACGCGGGGTTGGTGTGGGGCGGGCGGCGTTGCGCAGGCCAAGGAACAATGCAGGCGCAAGAGCAATTGCGGCCAACGCGCCATCGGGCCGAAGTAAAGCGGCAAAGGTCACCGCAAAAGTAAACGTGAGGGCAGATCCCCAGGCGGGGCCTTCCTGAAAACGAGCCGCGCGACCAAAGCGCAAGCGCCAGGACAAAGAGCGTTGGCCCCTCCGTCAGCGGGTTCGCCGCATACACTGCTGTAAAGGGGCAAAGCGCGGCGAGCCATAGCGCTGCGTGCATGGCGCCAGTCTTGAGTTCCGGTGGAGCAATCCGGCGTGCGAAATCTGCGAGGAAAAGGCAGCCCGCCAGTTCCATCGCGATCTGCACCCAGACCACCGCGGTGTAGTTCCCGATCCCAAAGAGTCGAAAACACAGGGCGAGGAATACGGGATAACCGGGCAGCCGGATCAAGCGTCGGAAATGCCTGGCCCGAGCCAACTGTAAGCGCATATCGTCCGTGGAGGAGCAGATTCTTTGCGATGTCCCCGTAGACCTGCGGGTCCCCATTGGTCTCGAAGAAGTGACGGAACATCCAGAGCGCAGCAGGCCGCCTGCGAGGATCGCCGAGACAATCGACGTTTTTGAGCGCAAGCCCAGAACCGCTGGACTTATGGCGCTTCGATTGACTCACAGAAGCAGCTTCCATACGATTCGTACTGTATAGCCTAGACGGTTTCCCTCAATGCTGCGAACGTAGAAACGAAACATACCATGCCCGATAAACAGATTTTTTTCGATCCCCAGCGAAAGCGTTGGAAACGGCTACGGCGCATCTTTGATGCAACGGCCGTGCTCAGCACGCTGGTGCTTGCGGGCTTCATCTTCAATGTACTGCGCAGCCAGCCCTTGCCAGAGTTGCTGCTGCCGGCGTTCCGGCACAATTACAAGGCGCTGCCTGACCGTACAACTGCACCGCGCGGCGCCAAAGCGGTCAAGCCTGCACGACGCAAGACGGCACGTTTACCTTCCGAAATCCCCTTTAACAGCGGCGAGGGTTTGCGCGCCGCTTATTATGTGCCCTACGACGAGGCCAGTTATTCCTCGTTCAAACAGCACGTGCACCAGATCGACATGCTGTTTCCCGAGTGGCTGCATGTTGACTCGTCGAAGCCCGCCCTGCTGGCGATCGACAACGAAAGCCATCGCGCTTATCCCGTATTGGACGGCACGACGGTCCACGATCCCGACGATCTGGGCAGAATCAAGCGGACCATCCAGTCTGGCGCGAGAAGACACAGAGATTTTTCCGCACGTCAACAACTACAACTCGAATACACAGGACTGGGACACTAAAGTCGGCGAGCTTTTGAAGGATGCGGGGAACCGGGCTGCCCTGCGCCAACAGGTTCTGCGTTTCCTTGAAGCTTTCCCTTCCTATCGCGGCCTCTCGCTCGATTTTGAAAGTCTGTCGGATGATGCATCGCCGGCGTACATGGCATTTATCCATGAACTGTACGCGGACCTGCACTCGCGCAATCTGCGGCTCTTCGTCACTGTCGCGTCCAGCACCAACGACAAGACGCTTAAGGAGATCGCCGACAACTCTGACTGATATCGTGCTTATGAATTACGACGAACACGAGGCGACGAGCGATCCGGGGCCCATCGCCAGCCAGGACTGGTTCGTCGCCAATCTGACCCGAGTGCTAAAGTCGGTGCCCAAGGAAAAACTGATCTGCGCGTTGGGCAACTATGGCTACGATTGGACGCTCTCGATTCCGCCAGCAGCAAAGCGCGGCCACAAGCAGCCGAAGCCGCAGGTTCTCGACACGATCGATCTGCCTGTCTCGGATGCGTGGCAGCGGGCGTCGGATGCGGACGCCGACCTGAATCTCGATTACGACTCGCTCAATCCCCACTTCGACTACATTGACGAAGACAACAATCAGCGCCACGTGGTGTGGTTCCTCGACGCGGTAACGCTGCTGAACGAGATGCGGGCAGCGCGCCAGCTCGGCTTGCAAACATTTGCACTTTGGCGGCTGGGGTCGGAAGACAGCTCGCTGTGGAACGTGTGGGACAAGCCCAGCAACCCTGCGTCGCTGGAGGCGCTTAGGCTGGTTGAACCCGGACATAGCGTCGACACCGAGGGTGAAGGCGACATCATGCGCGTCACCGGTTTGCCGCAGCGCGGCACACGCGCACGGTGCAGATCGACACGGACGAGCCTGATCCGCGCAAGAAGCTCATCATCGACGAGCATATGGATGTCTATCCGCAGACGTACACCATTTCGTATTACGGCTACCATCCGAACCAGGTTGCGCTTTCGTTTGATGACGGGCCTGATCCCAAATGGACACCGCGCATACTCGACATCCTGAAGAAGGAAAACGTGAAGGGTACGTTCCTGATCATCGGGGAAGAGGCTCTCGAGAATATTGGCTTATTGAAACGCGAATTGCGCGAAGGTCACGAGCTCGGCAACCACACCTATACGCATCCCGACATCAGTGAAGTCTCGTCTGAACCGGCTCGAGTCTTGAGGTGAAGCTGACGGAGCGGCTCTTCGAAAGCAAGCTGGGCGTGCAGCCGCACTATTTCCGTCCGCCCTATGATGTGGATGAAGAGCCGGACACCGATGACCAGGCTTCGCCGATTGTGCGCATTCAGCAGGATGGGTACATCGTCATCGGCAACAAGATCGATACGAACGACTGGGACGAACGCATTCGAAAAACTCCGGCCGAGATTGCGCAGTCGGTCCTTGAACAACTGGACCGGATGAAAACGAAGCCGCAATTTCGGGGTTCTGTCATCCTGATGCACGACGGTGGAGGCGATCGTTCCGTCACAGTGGCCGCACTGCCCGTGCTTATTAAGACGCTACGCGAGCACGGCTACACATTCGTATCCGTTTCATCGCTGATGGGCAAGACGCCGGCTGAGGTGATGCCGCCACTCACCTTCTGGCAATATGTGCGCGCGATTCCCGACTCGATTGCTTTTTCGACGCTGGCCGCCATCGGCAACTTTATTGTGTTTGTCTTTTTTCTCGGCGACATCCTGATGAGCGCGCGGCTTATTCTGGTCGGCGTATTCGCCATCATCGACCGGCTGCGCCGCCCGCACCGCGAAGCCTCGCCAGGATTCAATCCGCGCATCGCCGTGCTGATTCCTGCCTACAACGAGGAGAAGGTCATCGTTCGAACCATCCGCTCAGTGCTGCATTCCGACTATGAGAATCTGCGCGTCATCGTGATCGACGATGGTTCCACCGACAACACATTTGAGGTTGCGCGCGCGGCTTATGCGCACGAAATCGCCGCTGGACGTGTGCAGGTTCTGACCAAGGCCAACGGCGGCAAGGCTGCCGCGCTCAACTACGCACTCGATGGTCTCGACGAGGAGTTCTACGTTGGCATCGATGCCGATACGGTGATTGCGGCCGATGCGATTGCCAAGCTCATTCCCCATTTCGAAGACCCTGCCGTGGGCGCCGTTGCGGGCAATGCGAAGGTGGGCAATCGGGTCAATCTGTGGACACGGTGGCAGGCGCTCGAATACATCACGAGCCAGAACTTCGAACGGCGCGCGCTTGACCTGTTCAACGTGGTCACGGTCGTGCCCTGGCGCGATTGGCGCATGGCGGACCGAACCGGTGAAGAAGGCCGGCTGCTATCCGTTGAATACGGTAGCCGAAGATGCCGATCTCACCATGAATCTGCTCGAACAGAAGTTCAAGGTTGTTTATGAGGACCGCGCGCTCGCCTTCACGGAAGCGCCCATTAATGCGAGCGGGCTGATGCGTCAACGCTTTCGCTGGTCCTTCGGAATTCTGCAATCGGTGTGGAAGCATCGCCTGGCGTTTGTGCGCAACAAGGCGATGGGACTTTTCGCGCTGCCGAATATTCTGATCTTCCAGATGTTTTTGCCGCTGGTCTCGCCCTTCATCGACCTGATGTTTCTTGCTGGGATCGTCCACTACTTTATTGACCGCTACTATCATCCAGAAGCGGCGTCCGCGGCGAGCTTCATGAAGCTGCTGGCCTACTTCCTCACGTTTCTGCTGATCGACTTTGTCACCTCGGCAGTGGCGTTCAGCCTGGAGCGGCGGCATCCCGCCAACAAAGGCGATGGCTGGTTGCTGTTCCACATCTGGCTGCAGCGTTTTGCGTATCGGCAGGTGTTTTCGATTGTGCTGTTCAAGACGCTGATGCGCGCGATCGACGGCAAGCCATTCAACTGGGACAAGCTTGAACGCACGGCACTGATGAGCAAGCACACCGAGGCGCTGACAGAGACGCGATAGCCAGCTGCAAAGAATCTCGCTTACATCACGGCTGCCTGCAATCGCCCGTTATTCAAATACTGAAGCCCTCAATGGTGACGGCCGGAGGAGTGCTCGTGCCCGCCGGAATGACCACCGCCGCCGGAGTGGCCGCCGCCAAAATGGCTTTCCTTGGGAGCCTTCCAGCCGCCGGAACCGCCCCAACCGGAGTGACCACCACCGTAGCTGTATGCCTTCGGCGCCTTGCCGCCATACCCGTTGGAGTTGTGCGCCCCGCCGAACAGGTGGAAGCCGCCCGACCGCGGCGATTGAGCGACTTCGCCGCCGCGGAATGAGTCGTAGTTTCTGCCGCCGTTACTCCCTCGATAGCTGTTCTCAGGCATGCGGTACGTCTGCGAAGGGCTGACATAGCCCATCCCCTGTCGGGGAGCGTAGGCGTCCCGTGATTGGTTCGACAATCGCCGAGCCATAGGATTGCCGGCCGAACTGTTCCTGGCGGCCTGAGTAAGCTGGATGCCTGAAATTCATTGAAGGGCTGACGGTTTTCAAACTGCTGCGATCTTCCAAAGGACTGCGGGTAGCGGTTATATGCCTCTTGCGGGGGCAAAGCCTGCCGCATGGGAGCCTCGCTGCGTTGAGGGAATCCGCGATTGAAACCTTCGGCAGTGCGCGCATCGCCATAGTTTTGCGTGGGGTGCTGGAATGATCGCTCGTATGACCGGCTATAGAGTTCTGGACGGCCGATAAGTGTGCGCGTAGCCATCGCGAACTCCACCATAGGGACCGTAGCCCCCGCGAGCAATTTGCGGGACGCCGGGATAGGCGCGAGGACCGCCGTGCGGAAAACCCCAGTCGGCTACCGACGAGCTGTGGGTGTAGTAGCTGCCGTGGTTGAAGAGAACGGAGTGCGCGAGCCAATCAAGGCCCCAGCCCAGAAAGCCCCACGGCGTATGCATGAAGGCATTCATCGCGAAACTCAGGCCAAATTGAACGGGCGATGACCCGAAGAACGATCCCAACGTCCCGATAAGAGAGAAACCCGGGTAGGGCGAGACGGGCTGCCCGTAGACACCCCACGGGTTATAGGTGGGCACATAGACGACCTGCGGATTGGTTGGAGCGATATCAATGGCGCCCTGGTTGTCGCTCACTTCCTCCTGCGGTGTGCTCTGCAGATTGCCGGCCTGTTCTGCGCGTTCGCGCATCACCTGAATTGTCTGCAGAACGTCTTGTGGCTGGTTGTAATAGGCGTTGCCGAGATTGGTGGTCCACTGCAGATTGCGGTCCAGCATCGTGAGCACTTGCGGAAACGCTGTGAGCGCTTTCACGCTGGGATCCCAGCTGGACTTGCGCGTCGGCTCCAGCCGCAATTTGCTCGGGCGCGGCGTTGCCCATGGATCTCAGCCACTGGTCGGCGGCAGAGACCTGCGCCGGGTAAGTGGACGCGGCAAGAATCTGCGCGACTAACGCGTCAGGATAAAGGGCAATGGGCGCGACCAATTGCGTCAGCTCGTCGGGATTGAGCGCTTGCACCTCGCTTAACTGTTGCCCGTAGCCTTGTTGCGAGTACGGTTGCGCCGGTCCCTGGTAGATGGGCTGTGGATACTGCTGGTAAGCCGATTGTGGGGACTGGGACTGAGGATAAGCAAATTGCTGCGCCGGTGGGTACTGCTGCGGAACACCCGCGTTCTGTCCGCCGGGGGACGGTTCATCTGGAGGCCAATACTCTTGTGCCGAGAGCGGACCCGCTGCGAGACCGAGCATGAGCATTGCTGCTCCAAGCGCAATCGGGTAACGGAGTCTTTTCGCCGCGCTGCTAACACTGACAGTCACAGTCTTGGGGAGGACTGGCGCATTGCAGAGGAGCTGGGTAAAGCGCATCACGCGCAAATCTTTTCGGGCTTCCATTTTCCCTCTCGTGGCCCAATTCCTCTCGCCAACAGCGAGGTTAGGGTTCGGCCCTTGCGCGCCCGACAAGTCTCGGGGTCTGGCGAACTCTGGATCGACTGCCCTCTTCCCTTGGCACCCACAAAAACGGCCATGGTAGGGTGCAGTAGATTTGGACCCCGATTCCCGGGGTTAGTTTCGCGGATGAAATGGATACTTTGCATGGAGAGTTGGTGCGGTGAAAATCGTTGTCTGCGCGCCAGCAACGCAGATACAAAACGACTACACTAGAGTGGCTATGGCAACTGTTCCCCTTCCCACCGAGATACTGCGCCGTGCCCCACAAGGGACCTTTCAGAATGAGCCATTTACCGACTTCAAAACTCCAGAGAATCGTCGCAAAATGCAGGAGGCTTTGGAGTTGGTGGGCGCTCAACTAGGCCGCGAATATCCCCTGATTATCGGGGGGCATCGGTTGAAAACGGAGGGCAAGATTCGTTCGCTGGATCCGTCACGCCCCAGCCAGGTGGTTGGCGTACACCAGAAGGCGGGGGCGGAGCACGCCGAGCAAGCCATGCAGGCGGCACTTCGTGCTTTCGAGCTTTGGAGTCGAGATCAACCGTCGACGAGAGGACTTCCCTGCTGCTTGCTGCGGCGGAGATTATTCGCAAGCGGAAATTCGAGTTCTGCGCGTGGCTTACGTACGAAGTTGGCAAGAACTGGGCGGAGGCCGACGCCGACGTTGGGGAAACGATCGACTTTCTTGAGTTTTATGCGAGGGAGGCGCTGCGTCTCGCGGATGCAAGAACCCCGATTCAACTTCCCGGCGAGAGGAATGAGCTGCACTACATCCCGTTGGGTGTGGGTGCAGTGATTCCGCCGTGGAATTTCCCGTTTGCCATCATGGCTGGCATGACGGCTGCGGCCATCGTTACGGGGAATACGGTGATCCTGAAGCCGTCGAGCGACTCACCGACGATTGCCGCAAAGTTCATTGAAGTGCTGGAAGAAGCGGGGATGCCGGGCGGTGTTGTGAACTTCTGCCCGGGTTCGGGAGCGGCGTTTGGAAACGCGATTGTAGAGCATCCCAAGACCCGTTTTATTGCTTTCACCGGGTCGAAATCGGTCGGCCTGGAGATTCATGAGCGCGCGGCAAAACCGCAGCCAGGACAGATCTGGATCAAGCGAACGATTCTGGAGATGGGCGGCAAGGATTCGATCCTTGTGTGTGCCGATACCGAGTTGGACGCAGCGATCGAAGGCGTTGTGGCGTCGGCTTTCGGATTCAGCGGGCAGAAGTGCTCGGCGTGTTCGCGTGCCATTGTGGAGGCTTCGGTCTATGACACCTTCGTCGAGGGGCTGCGGGAGCGCGTCGCGAAATTGACGGTCGGCGATCCGGCAGAGAATCACAATCTTGGCCCGGTGGTGAACAAGGCGGCCATGGACGCGATTCTGGGCTACATCGCCAAGGGAAAAGAAGAAGGCCGGCTGGTTGCAGGCGGCCATGCGATCGTGACGGAGGGCGGCGGATATTATCTCGAGCCGACGGTCTTCGCGGACATCGCGCCCGATGCGGTGATTGCGCAGGAAGAGATCTTCGGACCGGTTCTAGCGGTGATCAAGGTGGAGAACTTTAAGGAAGGGCTGAAGGTTGCGAACAATACCGAGTACGGCCTGACCGGCGCGGTCTACACGGATGATCGCGAGCGGCTTGACATGGCTCGCCAGGAATTCCATGTGGGCAATCTCTATCTGAACCGCAAATGCACTGGCGCAATGGTCGGCGCACATCCCTTTGGCGGATTCAATATGAGCGGCACCGACTCGAAGGCCGGTGGCCCGGATTACCTGCTGCTGTTTACCCAGGCAAGAGCGTGCGCTGAAAAGCTATAGCAGAAGGCGAGCGGCAGAATTGAATCAGGCGACGGCAGGCGGCGCGGCGGCTTGCTCCTCGGCTTCGAGCTTGTTCCCCATCTCGGCCGCAGCCTGTGCAAGTTGGCGGTGGTGGATCGTGAAGAGAGCCAACTCGAGACGGTCGCTGACGCCGGTCTTGTCGTAGATGGAGCGAAGGTAGTTCTTGATGACCTGCTCGGTGGTCTTGAGCCGAAGCGCGATCTCGCGATTCTTGCAGCCCTGAACAATGAGGGCCACGATCCGCATTTCTTTGGGCGTGAGCCGGTCGCGCACGCGGGCGCCGACGAGATCCTCTTCGGGAGACTCGGGCATCATCAGCTGCGGAGGAGTCCATGTATCGCCCGCAGCGACGCGGCGGACGCATTCGACGAGCGCGGGACCAGTTACGTTGCGGAATACGACGCCGCGAAAGCCCTGCTGCATAAATGCGCTGGCGCTTTCGTTGTTTTCGGCAATGACGATGCCACGGCTGCTGGTTGTCTCAAGCAGCGAACGCAGACGGACCATGTCGGGGCGCAGGGAAGCGGCGAGCACGACGATGGAACCTGGGAACGTGGCAATGGCATGCATCATCCTGTCGAGGTCAGTGCATTGAGCAATAATGCGCATGTCCTCGTCCATCGCCAGCACCTTGGCTGTTCCGGCCCGGAAGATTGCCTGTGAGTCGGCAAGGATCACTTTATTCATGATTCACGCACCATCCGTCGTGGAACTTGGGATCAGACCGGAACTGCTGTGCACCCTTACCTGGCCTGATTTCCACAATTGAAACTTAAGATACACGTTTTGTGACAGGAGGCGAAATGGCGAAAAGAAGAACTTCTCGAAGTGTCTCGTTCTGTTACATCGGAGCGAGGGTACATTCCTTTCGTCACCTGTCCAACACAAAAACTACTAGCACTGACTGAAAAAGCCTGAAACAAGCTTACAGCCCAATTGGAATTCCGTCACGCGAAACCGGCGTGACAACGGGCATCCGTATTTACTGACTTGGCTCGTTTCAGTCTGGTACTTTTAGAGCGGAACAAGAGAGAAAAAACAGTTGCAAGGGCTTTCCATGTGGCATTTCTCACAGGTAAAAGAGCCACTTAGCGAGCTGATTTGCTGGAGTGCCTCTACTCTTTCATTGGAATAAGTCTCATCGAAATTTGAGGTCCTAAACTGGGAATATGGCAAGGCCGATTTTATTGGCGGTGGATGACGACGTAAGTGTTCTGGAGGCTGTTGTCCAGGACTTGCGCCGGCAATACGGGGCCGAATACCGCGTGATGCGGGCAGCGAGCGGCCAAGCGGCGCTGGATACGCTGACCCAAGTGAAAGCCCGTCGGAGCCGGTGGCTTTGATTCTGAGCGACCAACGGATGCCGGGGCTGACGGGCGTCGATTTTCTGGAGAGGGCGCGCGAGATCTACCCGGATGCACGCCGTGTGCTGCTGACGGCCTATGCCGATACGGAAGCCGCGATTCGGGCGATCAATTCCGCGCGCATCCACTACTACCTGAATAAACCGTGGGATCCACCGGAAGAAAAGCTGTACCCGGTGCTGAATGATCTGCTGGACGACTGGAAGGCAGGATTCCGGCCCCCGTTCGAAGGGCTGCGCGTGATTGGAAACCGGTGGTCGCTGCAAGGATCACAGGCTGCGCACGTTCTTATCCCGCAACCATGTTCCCTATCGGTGGCTCGATATTGCGGGCAACGACGAGGCCATCAAGCTGCTGGCGGAGAAGGATTTAAAGCCGGAGCAGCTTCCGGCGGTGCTCTTCCCGGACGGCACGATGATGCCGGACGCCGACCCAGATGTGCTGGCAGCGCGGGTGGGTCTGAGCACACAGGCGACGCAGGAGTTCTATGACATGACCGTGGTAGGAGCCGGTCCTGCGGGTTTGGCGGCGGCGGTTTATGGCGCCAGCGAAGGCCTGAAAACCTTGATTATTGAGCCGGAAGCGCCGGGCGGTCAGGCGGGTTCAACGTCGCGCATCGAGAACTATCTTGGATTTCCGGCGGGCGTGACTGGTGCGGACCTGGGCCGCCGGGCGCACATGCAGGCGACGCGATTTGGAGCGGAGTTCCTGACCCAGCGTGCGGCGGGTCTGCGGATCGATGGGCAATACAGGTTTGTGAAGCTGGCGGATGGACGCGAAGTATCCAGTCATGTGGTGCTTCTGGCGCCGGGAGTGCAATATCGCAGGCTCACGATTCCGGGAGCAGACAGGCTGACGGGATGCGGCATCTATTACGGCGCGGCCCTGGTGGAGGCTGCATCCTGCAAGGACGAGGAAGTCTATGTTGTTGGTGGGGCGAACTCGGCCGGGCAGGCGGCGCTGCATTTCTCCAAGTTTGCCGGTAAGGTAACGATGCTGGTCCGCGGGACGGGGCCTGGCGCTGAGCATGTCGAAATACTTAATCGATGAGATCGAGACAAACATCGAATATTGGGGTGGCGACAGAGACACAGGTCGTGAAAGCGGAGGGGGACGGGCACCTTGAAGCCTTGTGCCTGCATGGCCCAAACGGGGAATATCGCGTGCCAGCGACTTCGCTATTTGTATTTATAGGTGCAGAGCCGGGCGTGGAGTGGCTGCCACCGTCGGTTCTGCGGGACGAAAAGGGCTTTGTTTTGGCGGGACCTGACCTGCGCCGGGACGGAAAGATGCCGGAAAGCTGGCGGGAACAGCGCGAACCCTTTCTGCTGGAGACCAGCGTTCCCGGAGTATTTGTTGCCGGAGATGTCCGGCATGGTTCCATCAAGCGTGTGGCTTCGGCGGTTGGGGAAGGCTCGATTGCAGTACAGTTCGCGCATCAGTACCTTGCTGGATTCTGAGGGCTGGATTCTGAGGCGGGATTCTAATGGGGGAAGAGCGTAAGCAGAGATGGGCACTATAGAAAAACCACCGGGGACGCAATCAATTCCATTCAGCGAAGCGACAGCGACTTTGCGCCAAACTCGCATTTTTGCAAATGCGAACCTCGATGCTCTCAAAGGCATCGGTCAGGTGGATCGCATCCATGTTCCGGCTGGCGTAGTTGTTACCGAGCCTGGTGATCCGGCGATATTCTACTGGGTAGTTTTGAGCGGCGAAATGCTCGCGGAGAGGCTGGAAGCCGACGGCTCGCGAACCGTCGTTGGCGGAGCACGGGCGGGAGACGGATTCGGCGAGGCGCCGCTCTTGTCCGGCAAGTCCCACATGTCTTTCCGCGTGACGGCAACCGAAGACTCGCTGCTGATCCGATTTCTCGGTCGAGCAATTCTGGCAAATCCTTGTCGGCTGCCCGGAAGCGCGCGCGGTGATTCTGGCAGATATGGCACAGCGTCTTCAGGCGTATCAGGTCGAAGCTCTGCATCGCGAAAAACTGATCTCGCTGGGAACGCTGGCGGCGGGACTCATGCACGAGTTGCACAATCCCGGGTCGGCTGCAAAACGCTCAGCATCGCAGCTTCGCGAGAACCTGATGCGCCTGCAACAGTTAAGTCTTCGCAATGGCAGCCGCGCCAAGACTCCTGAACAACTGGAGTGCATGAAGGGGCTGCTGGAACATACTCTGAGCGGCTGCCGCCTTGCAGCGATGAGCAGCGTTGCGCAATCCGACGCCGAGGAAGAGATGGGCGAGTGGCTGGCATCGGCAGGCGTGGAGAATGCCTACACGATTGCGCCCGTGCTTGTCGGCATGGGTTTTGAACGGCAGGAACTGGATTGCGCGAAGGAATATTTCGATGCCAGCGCATTTTCAGACGCCCTCAATTGGCTCGAAGCACTTGTTTCCAGTGTTTCGCTTGTTTGCTCCATCGAGGACAGCATTTCGCGAATTTCTGACCTCGCCATGGCGGTGAAGAAGTTTGCCTATGACGAGAAATCTCCGACAAAGGAATTGGATGTGCACGACAGCCTGCAAAGTACGCTCACGATTCTGGGTCACAAGCTGCGCATCAAGCAGCTCCATGTAGACAAGCTCTTTGAGGCTTCCCCTTCGACGCTTTCGACCCGCGGTTCCGCATTGAGCCAGGTGTGGACGAACCTGATCGACAATGCTGCCGACGCTTCACCTGCCGGGGGACACATCGAGATTGCGACCTGGACGGAAACGGATCCTGGATGGCTCTCCGTGAGCATCACGGATCATGGCGATGGAATTCCTGCGGAAGTGTTGCCGCGCATCTTCGACGCGTTTTTTACGACCAAACCTCAGGGTTCCGGGACTGGGTTGGGTCTTGATATCGTGCATCGCATCGTGACTGAGAAATTCGGGGGCAAAATCGAAGTCGAAACGGAGCCCGGCAAGACGAGGTTCATCGTTCGATTGCCCTCGGGACGCACGAAAGAACTCGAAAAACCCAAAGCCAAAGTCCACTAATTCAATTTGGTTTCGGATCTGCCAGCAGATCACTCGGGTTGATCTGCTGTGTCGAATTCGGTCATGAAGTCTCTGCGACGTCATCCGTCCTTCTTCAAACGTCCTTCTTCAACGACGGCGATCGTCGAGCCGCGGGCGTTTTGCTCTTCGCCTGGCGCCGTTTCCTCAAGAAATTCAACGTCTCCCTCCAGATGACTGATTGGGAATGAAGTCAGAACGCCCCGCGCCGATGTAAGGAGTGGAGGGGCGCGATGATTGATCGCAGCGAATTGATGGAAGCTGCGCTGGAGAGTTTTCCGGAGGGCCTCGCATTGCTCGATCGCGAGGGCAAAGTGAACTTCTGGAATCAAGCAGCGGAAAACATCACCGGATTTCCAGGCATAGAGACCGTCACGCGCACGATTCCCGGATATCTGGAGCCCCTCCTGCTCGAACGACCTCCGGAAAACAGGGAAGATCAGCCCGCACACCGGCCCGAACGGGGTGCCCTGATCCATACACAACACCGTTGTGGGCAGGATTTGCCGTTGGTGAGGCGAACTGTAATTCTGCGGGACCCCCTGGGCGGGCGTATCGGATCGGCGGTCATTTTCCATCTCGCCGAGAGTTTGGATACGTTGCCGCATGGGGAGAAGCTGTGAGGAGTCCAATCTCGAAGCCGCACAGGCGGAGATTGAAGAACAGGCTAAATCGGCATTTGATGAATTCACTGAATGGGGTACGCCGCTGGGCTTGTTGTGGATCACTGTGGATCAGGCGCACGAATTGCGCAAGACGCATGGGGCGAGAGCCTGCGACTCGATGATTGAAAGAATTGAACGAACCCTGACCAATGGGCTCCGACCCGCCGAGGAACTGGGCCGCTGGGGAGACGACGACTTTATGGTTCTTTCGCACGAACCTTCGGCGAATTCACTTGCAGCGCATGCACAAGTGCTGGCAGGTCTTGCGCGGACTTCCGATTTCCGTTGGTGGGGCGACCGGCTCTCGTTGACGGTCAGCATCGGCGCGGCGCAAGCAATCGAGAACGAGACTCTGACCCAGCTGTTCGAACGGGCGCAAGCCGCAATGCTCGCAAGCATCTCATGAGGGCGGCAATCACATCACACTCGCCCCAGAAAGGTCGGCATGTTCGCCATCGTAGGAATTGTCTTGGTTTTTGGCGCGGTTATCGGCGGATTCTTGATGGAGAAAGGGCATATCCAAGTGCTCATCCAGCCGGCCGAGATGTTGATTATCGTCGGGGCAGCGACGGGAACGCTCCTGGTGGCGAACCCGGTACATATTCTGAAGGGCATCCTCGGTGGGCTTAAAGGAGTCTTGGGAGGCTCGAAGTTCAACAAGGATCGTTATCTGAGCACGCTGAAGATGATGTATCAGTTCCTGAACAAGGTGCGGAAAGAAGGGCTCCTGAGCGTGGAGATGGATGTCGAGAAACCATCCGAAAGCGGAATCTTCAAGAACTACCCGCAGTTCCTGGCGATCATTCACGCGTGCGATTTTGTGTGCGACACGCTGCGCATGGCGATCACCGGCGGTGTTGAACCTTTCGACATGGACCAGATGATGGAACTCGATATGGAGGTACATCACCACGAAGCATCGTTGCCCATCGGCGCATTGTCGACGGTGGCGGATGCATTGCCGGGACTGGGAATTGTAGCGGCTGTGCTGGGCGTGGTGATCACCATGGGCGCGCTCGGGGGACCACCGGAGGAGATTGGCAACAAAGTAGCGGCGGCCCTGGTGGGCACGTTTCTTGGCATCCTTCTGTGCTATGGAGTGGCGGGTCCGCTGGCCGCCAACATGACCAAAACTTCCGATGACCACAACAGCTATTTGCATGTCTTGCGGGTGTTGATGCTGTCGTTCCTGAAGGGTTCAGCGCCGATGATTGCGATCGAAATGGGTCGTCGCGCGATTCCCTCGCATGTGCGCCCGAGCTTCGACGAGATGGAGAAGAGTTGCAAGAACCAGGCTGTCGACCGCTCCGGCAGAAGAGGCAGCAGCTTAGGCGGGCACTCAGGAGAGCGCGCGAATATGGCAGCCAGCAAGGCTCAACCGATCATCGTGATCAAGAAAAAGAGCGGCCACGGCGGCCACCACGGCGGCGCTTGGAAGGTGGCCTATGCGGATTTTGTTACAGCCATGATGTCGCTCTTCATCGTACTTTGGCTGATGAACTCAAGTGACAAAATCAAGAAGGCAGTGGCCGGATATTTCAATGATCCCAAGGGCACGGGCAGCTTGATGGGCACGACCTTTACCGGTACGGGCGAAACGGTAGCGACGGCAGCGAATGACAACCTTCAAAAATTGAAGGAAAAACTCGAACAGGAGATCAAAGCCCGGAAGGAACTGGAAAAGCTCCTGAAGCAGATTGAAATTACGATTACGCCCGAGGGGTTACGGATTGAGTTGTTGGAGGACAAGAACGGGACGTTCTATCAGAGCGGGAGCGCCCATCTCAGCGACAACGGGCAGGAGTTGTTGTCGCTATTGGCATCAGAATTGAAGACCTTGCCGAATAACCTGCTGATCGAAGGCCACACGGACGCTACGCCGTATTCCGATGACGCCAACTATAGCAACTGGGAGCTTTCCGCCGATCGTGCTAACTCCGCTCGAAGGCTTCTGCAGCAGCACGGCGTTCGTTCAGATCAAGTCACGCAAGTAAGAGGGTATGCCGACCAATTCCTGCGCGTAAAAAACAATCCAACCGACCCATCGAATCGACGGATTTCGATACTGGTAAAAAACCTGGAGGGCCCCGTACCCGCATTGAAGGGGGCCAGAGTGGTCGAAGGCCCCGCTGTTCTTCCGCAGCAAACGGCGCAGGGAAACGGCTGGCCCAAACGATTGCGAAACAGCAGAGTTCGCCTACCGCGCCATCGGCTTCGGCGCCTATCGCCAAGCCCATGGCATCGAAGCCCGGGCTCATGACGGCTTTGAAAGGCATGCTGCCGGGAGCGAAGAAGTAGGCAATGTTCACGGGTAAGACAGATTTAGTCTCAGTCCGATTTGCTGCTCAATGGTGTAGGCTTATTTTCGAGCAAGTAAGCGTTTACTGGAGGCTTCTTCATGACCATCGTCGCGGGCGTCGATTTCGGCACGTTGAGTGTGCGCGTGACCTTGGTGGACAGCGAAAAAGGGCCCATCGGGACAGCTTCGGCTTCTTATGCCCTGCACCGGCGGCGCGAAGATCCAGATTTTGCTACGCAATCTCACGCCGAACAGATGGACGCGTTGGTGAAGGCAACGCGCGAGGCGTTAAGCACCACGCGCGTCGATGGAGGCTCCGTCGCTGCGATCGCGCTCGATACAACCGGTTCTAGCGTGGTCCCGGTTGGAGAGGGCCTTGAACCGCTGGATGAATACTATCTCTGGTGCGACCATCGCGCTCACGCCGAGGCGGAAGAGATTACAGCCAAGGCGCACGCCATGGGACTGGAAGCAATTGACTGGTGCGGTGGCGTGTATTCGCACGAGTGGGGCTTTGCCAAATTGCTTCATTGGCTGCGGCACAACCCAGAAAAACGCAAACAGTTTGTGACTGCCCTCGAACACTGCGATATGGTCGCGGCCACGCTCAGCAGAATCCGCAGCGCGAACCAGTTGAAGCGAAGCGTTTGCGCGATGGGCCACAAATGGATGTGGAATCCCAAGTGGGACGGCTTGCCGCCTGAAGAATTTCTAGTTGCGGTGGATCCTCTCTTTGCGGGCGTGCGAGCGAAGATGGGCGGCGACTATCGAACCAGCGATCGGGTGGCAGGGCATCTGTCTCCGGAGTGGGCACGAGAAGCTTGGACTGCGCGCAGGAATCCCGATTCCTGTCGGTGCGTTCGACGCACACTGGGACGCGATTGGCTCGAATATTCGCGAGGGCGATGTGGTGAACGTGGTGGGGACTTCCACATGCATCATCGCGATGGCGCGGGAGACGCAACTGGTTCCCGGAGTCTGCGGCGTCGTGCCTGGAAGTGTGCATCCGGACTACACGGGGATCGAAGCTGGCCTCTCGGCAACGGGAGATATTTTTGACGCGATAGCGCGTCGCGCGCAGACCACTGTGGCCGCTCTTTCCGATGGGCTTGATGCATACAAGGCTGGCCAAACAGGGTTGCTGCGGCTGAGCTGGGACAATGGCGATCGCACGGTGCTGGTGAATCCTGAGCTGGGCGGGGTGACGCTGGGGTGGAACCTTGTGCACACCGCACAGGACGAATTGTTTGCGGCTATCGAAGGCACGGCCTTCCATACGCGCATCATCCTGGAACGCATGGCCGAACATGGAGTGCGTGTGGATCGCGTCATCAATGCGGGGGGAATTCCGCAGAAGAATGAAGTGCTGAATCGCGTCTATGCGGATGTGTTGAACAAGCCGGTCCTGGTGCCGGCCGGCATTCCGACAAGTCTCGGCTCGGGCATCTTTGCGCTGCTGGCGGCTGGCGCCTACAAAACGATTGAGGAAGCGCAGGCAGCTGTTTGCCTGCCGCTGCGCACGGTGCAACCGAATCCCAAAGCTGCGCTGGTGTACGAGCAACTCTACCGGCATTATCGAGATCTTTACTTCGCACTGGGTAAGCGCGATGCGGGACCAGCGGCACTGGGTGCGGTGTTGCCGGAGTTGCGCAGGATCGCTGCCGAGGTGCGAAAGATGAATTGAAATTCCCGGCGCATCTGAAGCAGGTCGCGTCGGATTGCACCATACAAAGAAAAGCGCCGGCGAATTGCGGAATTCGCCGGCGCAGTTGTCTCAGCGTTGAGCTCAGTCTAGAAGTCGAACCGCAGGCTGAACTGCATGCGGCGCGGATCAGTGAGCAATGCGCTTGCGACGCCGAGATTGCCGCCCGTCAGACCCGACGCCAATCGAATGCCGGATCGAAGCGCACGGTGTTGGTGACGTTGTAGACCTCCCAGGCGAACTTCAGGCTCCGATATTCGCGAATCCTCCAGCTCTTGTTCAAGCCGGTGTCGACGTCGAAATAGCCGTCGCCGCGGAAATTGTTGCGCTGACCGGCTTCACCTGGATACGGCAAGCGGATCGGAGCCACCAGTAGCGACGCCATTGTTGATGGCGTCGGGATCGTCGAAGAATTGCGGGTTTCCATTCTGATCGAAGTGACGACGCATCTTCACGGGCTGAGTGACGACGCCAAAGCTTTCGATCTGCCAGTCGGTTGTCCAACCAGGCTCGGTCAACGAGAAAGGCAATCCGCTTGACCACCGGTTGATGCCGGACAATTGCCAGCCGCCGATGATTGCATCGCGCAACGGCATTGGACCCCGCCGCGCGAATGCCTTTCCCGCGCCCGAAGGGCAAGCTGTACACCGCATCGACAGTGATCAAGTGACGCGTGTCGAAATCGGAGACGCCGCGGTTCAGGTAGGGTTTCCAGGTGTTGAGGATTTCGCTGAATGAGCCGGTATTTGTCGCGTTCGTCACCGAATTCGTTGCTGCGCTCGGTGTCCGAACCGAAGTCGATGGACTTCGAGAGGGTATAGCTGAAGTCCATCGTGAGCCCATGGCTGGTTGGATGACGCAGGGTGATCTGGCCCGCGTTGTAGTAGCTCATGCCGATGCTCGACAAGGCGTAGAGCGATGAAAACTGGTCCTGCCAGAAATGCGATGTCCAGTCAGCGGGACAGCCATAGCCGCAGTAGAAATCGATATCGGACAGAGAGGTGGTCGCGCCGTACTGCGCACGATAAGGCGCCCACTCGTTGGTGTAGATTGCCTGCGTCGCGCTTTCACCTGCGTAGTCGACGCCTGCCATGAACGGGAAGACATCTTCAAAGTACTGGATCGGGGCGACACGTGGCTGACCCGTCCCCGCCGTTCAAATCTACGTCGTGCGATAACTGACTGCCCGCTGCATAGTAGTCGCCGCCGCCAGCCGGATCGACATAGTCCACTGGCTCGGCTAAGTCGAGTTGCTGCAAGAGATGCCTGCCAAGCGTCCGACATAAGCGGTTTCGAGCGTGAACCCGCCTGGAAGTTCGCGTTGGACTGAGATGTCAAATGTTTCGGAATACGGGGTCTTGATCTTGCTGTCGAGCCCCCAGGTGATGGCGAAGTTACCCAGCGGTGCGGATAGGGGAAAGTCAGTGTTGATGGCGATCCGCCGATGCTCGATCGGCGGGAGAGTCGACCTGCCCATAAAGCGAGGCGACGGTGGGTGCTTAGCGTTGCCTTCTATTCCATAGACGCCCGGCCGGATTGCTCAACCTGGTTATTCATTCCATACGATCCATTCTGATCGAAGGTATTGACCAGCGCCTCGCCGTAGTGGTCGTAGTAAATCCCGGCGCCGACACGAATCGAGGTCTTGGTATCGGGGGAATAGGCGATGGCCAAACGAGGCGCAAAGTTATCCTTCGACTTTGGCCAGAATCCAGGCTTGCCGTAAGAAGCGCCGGCGGGCGGAAGTGCAGATCAGCCTCGTAGATCTGACCTGCCTGTGCGGCCGCCTCTCTTTGCAGAAACCAAGTATGGGTGTCGATGGTGGGCGTCACCTGCTGACCGCTTGTCTCATATGGAGTTTGGAGGATGGTGTGACGCACGCCGAAGGTGATCGTGAGGTTTGGTTTCATCGCGCCATGCATCCTGCACGTACCATTCGAACTCATTGGATTTGAAATGGCGGTTGAGAACGGTCCATCCGCGAGAAGCGGTCCGCGCCGAGGCGCTGGTGAGCTTGTAGTTGATAGATATTCGTGAGCGGAGGAACTGTTCCAACCAAGTTCGCATACGCAATCTCGTAGGAGTTGCCGAAACCGCCATTCACTTCAGGGTTTCCAATGTCGGTAGGGTCGGGTGGATTGCCGCCGAGCCAATACGGATTGGTGCTCGCGCTGTTGAACGAATCCTGGTCGGAAGCGTGGTTCTGGTGAATCAAGCGCCAGTTCCCACCGAACTGGAGTGTATGCTTGCCCTTGGTCCAACTCAGATTGTCGACGATGTTGTTGACCGGGATGCTGGTGATTGTGGTGCGGGTTTCTGCGGTGGTCGTGTCGAGGAATCGGAAGTCTACATAGTCCCCCGAGCCGACGCCACGCTTGGCGAATCCCTGGCGGATGAATCCATAGCGAATATCGTTGATCAAGTTTGGGGAGATGGACCAGGTTTCACCGGCAGTGATGCCCTTGCTATTGTCCTCGGTGATATACCTGGGCGGCCCTGCCCCGGGAATTGCTCCTACGTCGTCGCGTGGTATCTTTCTGAAGATTCCCGCGAACAAAGATTCGATGTTTGTCAGATGGAACAAAGTCGATTCTTGCGATCGATGTGTTCAGCCGCTGGGGGTTGGGAGAAGAGAACGAATAGGAGCCTGCGTTGTAACCGCCGTCGCCGAGAGTCGAGCCATTGGCTGCGGGCATCGAGTTGAAATAGGCGAGCGCATTGGGATTCGGACCGGGCGGGTTCGGATAAGCGGCTCGTATTGCAGATTTGGCATCCTGCGTCCAGCGCGGCAAATTGGCCGGCCGAAATGATCTGCGTGTTCCCCGATTCGTCCGGATAGCAGAAGTTTGCCTGCTTGGTAGGCTTGCGGTCGGAGTGGTTCGCGTTACCTGCATGTTTTCAGCTTTCCGCGTTGCTTCGTAGTTGGCGAAGAAGAAGAGTTTGTCCTTCAGGATCGGCCCGCCAAGCCGACCGCCGAAAATATTGCGGATGAGCTTGCCGGGAATGTTCGGCAGTCCGCTGTCGAGTTCGGCCTGTTTGTTGAACCAATCGTTGGCGACGGTAATTGTCGGGCGATTGTATTCGTACGCCGCGCCGTGGAACTTATTGGTTCCCGACTTGGTGACCATGCTGACCTGCGCACCGGAAGAGCGGCCCGCATCCGCATTGGCGTCGCCGGTGGTCACGCGGAATTCTTCGATTGAGTCCTGCGTCTCGCGCAAGACGCCTGTAAAGGCGAAGCCATTGACCTGATCGTTGTCGTCTACGCCGTCGATGGTGACGTTGCCCTGGTCGGAACGGCCGCCGTTCACCGCGCCGCTGCGGCTGTCAGTCGATCGTTTGAGAGGGAAGATAAAGGACGCCCGGCTGCAGCGAAAGCAGGTCGGGCACGTTGCGGGTTTCGCTGGGGAGGGCCTGAATCTCGGCGTTGTCCGCGGAGTTGCCAAGAGAAGCATCCGAGACATTCAATGTCTGCGCCGCAGCGCGAAACGTCCACCGTGACCGAGCTCGACTGCACGGTAAGCGTGAAGTCGATGTTGGCAGGCTGATTTACGAGCAGTTCGGCTGTCTTGGACTGCTCGCCGAAGCCAGAAGCGTCACCTTGATGGTGTACTTTGACGGAAAGATCTGAGGGAACTCATATAAACCCGTGCTGCTCGCCGTTGTGCTCAGCGTCTTGCCGGTGGAATTATCGGTCAAAGTGATGGTAGCGCCCGCAACGACCGCGCCAGTCGGATCTTTCACAACTCCGCGGAGTGAGGTGGTTGCATTCTGGCCAAAGACGAAGGTCGCGGTGGAAAGGGTGCAAAAAAGCACCCATCCCCAAAGGGAATGTTTCACGGCTGTTCCTCCAAAAGGTCTTGCTCAGGTATTTGCCTTGCGGATGAAGAGGTCTTGCGCTTCGCCGAAGGCTGTGTGGCTGCTCTGCAGTTTGGGCCTTGGTATTCAAATCTCCAGCAGGCATCGGGAGGCCAAATCTGGAGCAAAGGGAAGGTGCTGTGTTGTGCGTCTTGCCGAGAAGCTCGAGCAGCGGGGCTGCATTTCAACCGAATTCATTTCATATTGCTGGATATTTACCAAAGATTCAACAGAAAATTGAAATTCATCGTCGGAAATCCATTAAATGAGAGCTCTGAGCGAGCGACCCAATCTATTGCTGTTGCTGCATTTGCTGCAGATCGATGAATGCCGTGGTGAGCTCAGGGGCCTGTTGAGCGCGTTCCACCAGTACGCTCCAGTCGTCGGGGATGGGAAGCTTGCGGTCGAGTGCGGGCGGAAGGTCGCTGGCCTCGACGTGGACGGCGACATAGAGCTCGCTGTCCGTCGTTCCGCGGAAGATGCCGTGGGTTGGCGGGACATCGGCATAATCCCGCCCGACCGCGGTGCGGATGTGGCGGTGATGGGCGACCAGGTTGTTGGTCGGGTCGAATCCAACCCAGCCCAGGTGCGGCAGCAGGACATCGACCCAGGCATGGGTCGCATCGGGGGTCGAGCGGTCGTGGTCTTCACGGCTGCGATAAAGATAACCGGACACGTAGCGGGCGGGAATCCTGACATGCCGCAGCAGCGCGATCATGGTGTGGGCAAAGTCCTGGCAAACCCCTTTGCCGCTCACGATGGCATCGTCGATGGGCGAATCGACACGTGTGGACCGGGGAACGTATTCGAAGTAGTCGAAGAGTCGCTGGTTGATCTCGTGGACGAGCATCAGAGGATCGTCGCGGCGGGTTACGCCGAGTTGCGAAGCCAACAGGGTCAGCGCAGGAGTCTCGACGGCAAAGGTGCTGGGAAGAAGCATTTCCCAGTAAGTCGCCGGCTTCGATCAGTTCGTCCAGAGCTCCCCACGCATCGGGAGCAAGAAAGCTGGCACATCGGGCAAAGGCTGCTGCTCGACGACGGACTCGGCGATGAGGACAAGTTGGGTGTGCTCGCCAGGAATGTCGAAGTGCTGGACGTTGTTCCCCTGGTGGTCCCGATAGCTGAAGACGCGGCAACGAGGACTCACGGAGAGCGAAAAAGTGAGGCAATGCTGGTTGGAATCTGAGCGCGGATGCATGCGCGTCTCCATGATGCTCTCGCTGATGGGCTGCGAGTAGCGGAAGCGCGTGAGGTGCCGGATGGAATAGAAATTCATGTTCGCGTCGTTCTTCCCCTGTCCTATGTAGCCAGCGCGGATTGGATCGAATACTGAATGTAATAGCGGTACATGAGTTCGTGGATGCGCATGCATTGCTGGCGGATGGAATGCAGGAATGCCGCCGTATCTCCAGAGAGAATTTCACCGATCGTCGTGTAGCTCAACATGGCGTGCAGCTTCCCGATACCCGCGCTGAGCTCTTCCGGCGGACGGCGCCCTCCGGTGCGCTGGACCGATTCCACCGCATGGCGGACACCGTCCACGGAGTAGCGAATTGCATGAGGGAAATCGCGATTGAGGAGCAGAAACTCGAGAATGCGGTCGGCGGTTACGTCGGCCGTATACACCTGGCAATACGCCTCAAAAGCCGTACAGCATCGCAGCAACCCCACCTGCTCGAGATATTGGTAGCCCCCGTGTTCGCGTTCGGAAGGATTGGGCAGCCACGGCTGGTACACCTCAAGCAATGTGGCAATTGCATAGGCGCGCTCCAAGTAGCGGCCAAGCCGGATGAACTGCCAACCTTGACCGTGAATCATGGTTGTGTCACTTACTCCTTTGAACAAGTGAATGCCATCGACCACCGTACTCAGTGCGTCCGTGATGTTGGCGCGAAACTGTGATTGCACTTGAGCAGAGTGCATCTGATGGTAGAGGCGATTGAACCGCTGCCACTGTTCGGTTGAAATCTCCTCGCGGACCTGGCGCGCGTTCTCACGGGCCGCATTCACGGAGTATGTGACTGGATGCGTGATTGAGGGTGTCGAAGATGAGTTTCCCAGCCATCGCTTCGAGGTCGCCGTTCCATTCGAGCCCAGTCGGACTTCCCAGTGCAGCGACGAGTTGCTTCCAACGTGTCTCAGCGCTCGAACTGCCTGCATCGAGCATGAGGTTCATCGTCACGTCGAGTTGACGCACGGTGTTCTCCGCCCGTTCCAGGTAGCGGCTCATCCAATAAAGACTGTCCGCAACGCGTGAAAGCATCGTCGCACTCTCCCGAACTCGAATGCCGATTACTATTCCAGAACCCATGTATCTTTGCTGCCGCCGCCTTGCGACGAGTTGACCACGAGCGAGCCTTTTTCAAGAGCCACGCGCGTCAATCCGCCTGGTACGATGTTGACTTTGTCGCCAAAGAGAATGTAGGGCCGCAGGTCGACATGCCGCGGTTCCAACTGATTGCCGATAAGGCAAGGAGCGCGCGAAAAATCGAGCGTGGGCTGAGCAATATAGTTGCGCGGATTGGCCTCAATCTGGCGCGCGAACTCTTCGCGCTGCTGCGCTGTTGATTGCGGCCCGATCAACATTCCGTAGCCGCCGCTCTCGCCCACCGCCTTGACCACAAGTTTGTCGAGATTGGCCAACACATGCTGTCGTTCTTTCTGCTCTGTCATCAGGTAGGTCTTGACGTTGGGCAGGATGGCATCTTCGCTCAAGTAATAGCGGATGATGTCCGGAACGTAAGCATAGAGCGCTTTGTCATCGGCCAGGCCGGTACCAAAGGCGTTCGTGACCGTCACGTTTCCGGCACGATAGGCATTGAAGAGCCCAGAGCACCCGAGAGACGAGTCGGGGCGGAAGACCAGGGGATCGCTGAAGTCGTCGTCCACGCGTCGATAGATCACGTCGACGCGCTTGAGCCCATCGGTGGTGCGCATGTAAACAATGTTGTCGTGAGTTACCAGGTCGCGGCCTTCGACGAGGTCGATGCCCATCTGGCGAGCGAGGTAGGTGTGCTCGAAATATGCGGAATTGAAAACGCCTGGCGTGAGAAGAACGATGTTCGGCTCGGGCCGGCCTTCTGGCGCCAATGAGCGCAATGTCGCCAACAGAAGTTGCGGATAGTGCTCAATCGGACGGACGCCATAGCTGTGGAAGAGTTGCGGAAAGGTCCGCTTCATCACGCGCCGGTTGGTGAGCATGTAGCTGACCCCGGAGGGAACGCGCAGATTATCTTCAAGTACAACGAATTCGCCGGTGTTCAAGCGCAGCAGGTCGGAACCGACCACGGCGATGTAAACATTCCGCGGAACCTGCAATCCGCGCATCTGGCGCCGGTAATGTTTGCAGCTGTAGACCAGCTCGCGGGGCACAACATGGTCGTTCAGGATTTTCGCGTCGGAGTAGACATCTCGAAGAAAGAGATTGAGCGCGGTGATGCGCTGCGTCAGCCCGCGTTCGATGCGGTCCCACTCTTGCGCAGTGACCAGGCGCGGCACCAGGTCATAGGGGAAAATACGTTCAGTTCCCTCTTCGCGCCCGTAGACGGTAAAGGTGATGCCCTGTGTCAGGAACGAAAGCTCTGCGGACTGCTTACATCGCTGCAACTCATCGTGCGGCAGCCCCGCCAGCGTCTCGGCCAGCGCCTGATAGTGAGGGCGCACATTGCCGTCGCCTTCCCGCATTTCGTCGAAGGCGCGGTCCAACGGGTAGTCTCCGAAAAGCGTCTCGACTTCCGCTGGATGACCGGCGCTCATGGAGATCAGGTTTTCCTTCTCGGCAAATTCAGAGGCTTGGCGACGAATGGACCCCGGCGGTTCGGGTTTGAATCCCGCACTCGACGCTGGCCCCTCCGTCTGTTCCCTGTTCCTTTGCTTTTAACACGGTGGACGTAAAGGCACAATCAGGAACCGGAGATTCGGACGGTGCTGAAAGCGCCGGTGGACACCCAGCGGTTCTCGGATCCATTGGCAATCTGGTCACACAGGAGATCTCCTGCGAACAATGACCCAGAATCTCGCCGCTCTGTTCTTTCTTCGGCTTGCTTTCGTGTTTGCTCTTGCCACTTCTACCGCCCAGCAGCCAATGGCGAATCCGGCAGGCGAAGACTCCATCCGCGCTCATTACACCAAATATGAGTTCCGCATTCCGATGCGCGACGGGAAGCGGCTTTTCACGGCAGTCTACGTTCCCAAGGATGCGGCGGGTGGCCCCTACCCGTTTCTGATGGACCGCACGCCCTACGACGTGGCCCCGTATGGCGAGGACCAGTACCCTCCGCATCTCGGCCCTCTGAGGAGTTCGAAAAGTCGGGATATATCTTCGTGTATCAGGATGTGCGCGGGCGCTGGATGAGCGAGGGCGAGTTCGTCGAGATGCGGCCGCATATCGACAACAAGAAATCGCCGCAGGATGTCGATGATGCGTCCGATACCTACGACACTATCGAATTCCTGCTGAAGAATGTGCCCAACAACAATGGCAAAGTCGGCATCTGGGGAATTTCGTACCCTGGGTTTTATACTTCTGCGTCGATCATCGATTCGCATCCGGCTTTGGTAGCGGCCAGTCCGCAGGCGCCCATGACCGACTTGTTCATGGGGGATGACGGCTATCATGGCGGAGCCTTCATGCTTTCGGCCAACTTCGGATTCTATGTGTTCTTCCGTCCGCAGCTGAGCCACAGACTCCAACGACTACAGTTCCATTCGATTTTGGGACTCCGGACAGTTACAAGTTCTATCTCTCCGCGGGTAACATCTCGAATCTCGACAAGCTCTACCTGAAAGGATCGAATTGGCTGTTTAACGACCAATTCAAGCACGATACCTATGACTCTTACTGGCAAGCGCGCGATCTTTCGCGCCACATGAAGAATGTGCATTGCGCCGTGCTTGTTGTGGGCGGCTGGTACGACGCCGAAGATTTGAGCGGCCCCTATCGGACTTTCTACGCGATCAACAAATTCAATCCTGAGGCACAGACAACCCTGGTGGAAGGTCCGTGGGTGCATGGCGGCTGGGCGAGAAGCGATGGCAGCCACCTTGGAGATGTTCAATTTGGTTCGAAGACCAGCGAGTACTTTCGAGCCAATATCCAGTTCCCTTTCTTCGAGCATTATCTGAAAGGGAAAGGCGAGGCGCAGCCCAAAGCGGTGGTCTTTGAGACTGGAACCAACGTCTGGCGAAAATTCGATGCATGGCCGCCGAAAGCCGCTTCACCCAGAGACCCTCTATTTCCATGCCGGCGGAAAGCTCAGCTTCGATCCGCCGACTGAGTCCGCTGGCGTTGACGAATATGTCAGCGATCCCAATCACCCAGTGCCATTTGTGGGCTACACGACAGACACCGTGCCGCAGCGCTATATGGTCGACGATCAGCGCTTCGCCAGCTATCGACCGGACGTGCTGGTGTATGAGACTGACCCACTCGAAGAAGATGTGACGATCGCCGGACCCATCTCGCCGAAGTTGAAGATTGCAAGTTCCGGCACGGATTCCGACTTCGATGTGAAGCTCATCGATGTGTATCCCGAAGACTATCCCGATCCGGGCGATATGTCGCACGGCAACAAGCGCATACTGGACGCGCCACCGATCCACATGGGCGGATACGAAGAATTGTTGCGCGGCGAACCGTTCCGGGCTAAGTTCCGCAATAGCTGGGAGAAGCCCGAACCACTGATCCCTGGCAAAGAAACCGACCTGAACTTCACCATGCCGGATCTGTTCCACACGTTTCGCGGCGGGCCATCGCATCATGATTCAAGTTGAGAGCTCGTGGTTCCCGCTCACCGATCGAAACCCGCAGACTTTTACGGACATTCCCTATGCGACAACCGGACGCAGTTTCAGAAATGCTACCGAACGCATTTTCCGGCAGAAGGATGCTGCTTCGGGCGTTGAGGTGCTGGTTTTGCCGCAACCGTGATTGCGGAGTATCCAGCTTATCGACTTCTAACTTGATCACAGCCCGATCGAATCATGGGACTAACCCCTATTTTCTTCAGCGACAGACGGGACACTTGCTCGAAGAAGAAACGGAAGCAAGAAGAACATGAGAACCAGGGTTGCCGGAATTGTAGCGATGCCTGTGCGAATGCTTCCTGACTGCGATGAGATCCATCCCGTGAGCCAAGGCAGTACGGATCCCCCGAAACCGGATGCGGCCAGTATCCACCGCGTATCGGATACTTGCCGCACTCGCGAAAAGCTTTGAGCAATCAGCAGCGGATAAGTCAGGCGCAAGTGCGAAGCCGAGTAGAAACATGGCAATTCCTCCTACGGACACTGAAGCCGCGATCACCAGCAGCACAGCCGCGCCAAGCGCAACGATGACGCTGGCGAAAAGAACGAAAGCGGGCTTGACATAAAGAAGAACGAGAGCCGCAAATCCGCGCGAGACGAGGAATCCAACCCAATAGAGCGTAGATAGAGTGGCAGCAAATACTGCCCCGCTGCCTGCGATCCGCAACATATAAGTCGGCAGCCACGCTGCGGCAGTGTTTTCGATTCCCACCTGGAGAAACGTGGCAAATGCGAAAGCAACGATCAAGCGCAGATTTGCCGACGCCCCGCAAATTCGGGCCAGACCTTGTAGGTTCGGGAGCATCTCTGAGGAATCGTACGCAAACGAAGACGGCCATCGCTGAGGCCGCAGCAAGAAGCAGATACGCCATGCGAAAGGTATGGTGCACCAGGATACAGGCGGCCAACAGGGGTGCAATCAGAGCGCCGGCACTCCAGCTCATATTGAGAAAGGCCAGCACGGACGCGGATCGCTGGGGAAAGCTTCTCCCGACAAACAAGCTTACGGCGGACATCGGAAGACCAACGCTTATTCCGAGAAGCAGAAAAACCACTAATAGAATCGGCCAAGGAACGATCGCCGACCGCCAGACAGGAGAGCACAATCGCGACGAAACCGACGGCGACAATGCGCGCGTAGCTCCCGATGCAGAGCAGAGCGCCCAAGGAACTACCGGCAAAATACAAGAAAAACAGCAAACCCGATTGGCTATCGTTCAGGTGAAATGCCGAGGCAACGGATGGCAGCAGTGGACCGCCAATGGCGTGCAGAATTCCGGTGAGCAGGAAAACCGGGTGCAGCAGGGTCAGTGTCTGCGCCGAGGAACGCCGGGCGTCCGATCGCATTCCAGATTCAACTCCGCTTGGAGCGGGCAGCGCGTTTTGGGTTAGGCGGGCAGGTGGACTCGCGAATGATAAGTTCTGGGCGAATCGGCACCACATCCGGGAAAGTCGCCTGTCCGCGAATCCGCTGCAGCAGAATGCGCGCCGCCACTTTTCCCATCTGCGTGAGAGGTTGGCGAATTGTTGTCAGGCTTGGAATATGGAATGCCGCACCCTGAATATCGTCGAAGCCAACCACCGAAACGTCGGTTGGAACCTGCAGACCATGGTCCCGACAAGCTCGGACTGCCCCGATTGCCGAAACGTCGTTGTAGCAAACGATCGCAGTAAATTCGGCGCCGCGCTGAATCAGTTCATTGGCAGGCTCAAATCCCAACTCCGGCGTAGAAACTCGAAGCTCGAGTTGCACGGTCAATTCGGGAGGCACGCAAGCTTTAGATCCCGAGCCACGGCCATGAGGCAGTTCCAACGGTCGTCGGCATCAGAGCTGTGACTGCCGCCGCGCATGAATGCAATTTTGCGGTGACCGAGTTGGTAGAGATGACGCAAAGCAAGCTCTGCGGCACGCCGCTGATCGAGAACGACATTCGTTGTTCCTTCGATTTTGCGATGTCCGGCAACGACAACGACAGGCAAGCTCAAACTCTTTTCAAGGATAGTGTCGATGAGGATGAACCCTTCTACGGAGCGATCCATGAGCAGGCGCGGGTATTCTTCGATCAGGTCGGGTTTGCGGCGGTGGCTGGCCGTAAGGTAGAAGTATCCCTCCTCAATGAGAAACTCCTCCACGCCGGCCAGTACTTCGGTAGCGTAGTTGTCGCTGAGTTCCGGGACGAGCACACCCACGGTGAAGGTTTGGCGCTTGCGCAGCGATCGGGCAAAAAAGCTTGGCCGGTAGTCGAACTTCGCTGCCGCTTCGGTGACCCTGTCCCGAGTCTCCTGCGGAATCGAGCGTACCCCCGGAGCGTTGTTGAGTACGAGAGAAATGGTAGCCGGAGACAAATTCAGGTAGTCTCCGAGTGTCCGAGACTGATGGGCTGGCCAGGCTGCGGGTCCGCACCCGATTTGGCTCGTTTGGCCATGCACTCCAGTTGTAACACCCTTTTCCCGGCATGCGATGTGTTTTCAATGGGTTCGCTTTCGCTCGGTCATTTCGATCGAGATGGCATTCTTTTGCTTGAGCCTCGCCAGATTTGATATTGAATGACAGAGCGTGTCCGCCGCATGTTGAAAAGAAGAGCATCAATGTGCTCTCGGGAATCCTTGGGCTCGGCCGCGTGAGGTTGATGGGAGAATATGTATACGCCGATTTCACGAAAGGCGTGGATGGAGAATTCCGATGCTGCCGAACGATCTCGGGGATTTCCCTCGAAGTGCCCTCTCAGCTACTTTTGTGTTCGGGTGAATAAGCGACTTTGTTGCGGATGTTCCAAATTGACCAGACCGATCATTCAATGCGAGCTATAGTCTGTCTTAATTTCGCAGACGAGAGACGCGAAATCGGACCAAGGACCTTTCTCCCGCCGGAGGCAACAACGGCGGGAGACTTTTTTCTAAATGTATAAAAGTGAGCAGATCCGATTTTCCAGGTCGCGATAGAGTGTGTCTCATATTCGCCCGAGATGCGAAATAAAAGCAACATCCCGTCCCCTTTTCCCGCCGGCGTTCTCTCAGTCCGGCGGGATATTTTCTGTGGCCGTGATGCCCGCTCCTGCCAGGGAAGCCGCTTCGTGTCGGATTGCTCAGATAGCAATGGGATGACCCTAAATCGTGGACTCCTATTTCGCAATCGATAACCGCGAAATTGCAAAAAACGCCTCCACGCACGTCGGAGAGGGGTGCATCGTTTTCTGAATATACAAATGTGAGCAGACCGGATTTTTCGCGCCACGATCGAGTAGATCAACTTCGGAAGACGCGCGAATTATCCCTCCCCCTGGAAAACCCGAAGCCAAGCCACGCCGCCTGTAAGAAACCGGCGGTGAGCCGTGGCTTTTCGTTGAAATGCGGATTTCAAGGGCAGCCGGAGGAGAGCATGGACTAAGCAAGTTGCAGAAGCGATCGCTAAACACAAGGAATTGGAGGCGTAGTTAATGCATCCTGGAGGTACGCCTATGTTTATATTGCAAACACGCCGAAAGGAAAGTATGGACTCCTCGACGCCGGACTTCTGAAGCTCAAGGCGGAAGAGAGATTACGCCTCGAAGGACTCCAATCGGCGCATCAAGCAAAAGAAACATACTCCGAATTTGTAATATACCTGGACAAGAATGGGCGGGCAGTGTGCCGCCTTTTTTCGCTATAATCGGGTCCACGGAGAGGTGGCAGAGCGGTTGAATGCACCGGTCTTGAAAACCGGCGAACCGAAAGGTTTCGTGAGTTCGAATCTCACCCTCTCCGCCATAGAGTCCAGATAATCAATAACTTACAGACATGACTCAGACATTTGGCTCATTTCCCGGCGAATTCGCAGATATTCAAGTTGGAAAGGGACTGGAGAGCATTCTCTGCGACACAGTTTCGCTGAAGAATTGAAGGTTTCTCTGTCGGGAAATTCGGCAGTCCCTTTTCGAACCACTTGAAAGCCAAGGAGAATGCAAGCTTCTCAACAAATCTGGGTGAAAGCATCATGCAATCAGCCTTACCCGAATGCCATTCATGAACGATTCCAGTCGCATGCGATGACGGCGAAGTGCAAGCGATGACGGCTAAGTCAAAAAATGGCGATGGATGCTCAGCTGGACTACCTAAATACAAATGTCCTTGGTTCATTTGACCTTTCATCAACAGAATTTCCCTTCAAAACTTCTTTTGATATGCCCTGACACTCGATAGAAATTTCGTGACTGGAGAAACTACGATTGAAAAATACCGTCCATTAGATGGATAAATGCAATATCAGGTTTCAGCAGCATGGCGTCAAAGATGCGCAAGGGATTAACTCGCTGATCAAACTCGAAAACAAATGGGAGGTCGAGTGAGCTCATGGATGAGTCGGTACTCCAAATCGTCCCAATTGTTTATGGACCGAAATGCTGTACACATGACGCCTGAGAAATTCCGACTATCAGAGGCCAGAGGTCTGGCCCGGCGAATGGCGACAGGTGAATCTGTGGGCAGGATCGAGGGTCGGGCTCACAACTGATAAGGCGAACTTATCAGCCGCTATCCTTATATATAGGTCTCTACTGGGTGCATCGATAGGGCCGCTCTAAATGCCGAGGCCGGACGCGGCGTTCTCGGATCGGCGAGACCGATTTGCAGGGCATCGTCGAGAAGGCAGCAAAGGCCAGCAGCATGCAGGCGAATCCGCTTCCGCTCACGAGCGACGAGTTGACGACAGTGCTATTAACGGCGCGCTGACCCGACTCGTGGAACTCACTCTCTTCATTTTCTCGGCGCACTTCATGCACACCGACCAGCGCAAGTAGCGACGAAACTCGCTACCTTACGGGCCGGA
>CAWAEE010000016.1:0-741116 GCA_963781125.1 uncultured Acidobacteriaceae bacterium | reverse complement strand
ATTGATTGTATCTTTGTGCCGTTGCAGAATCCACGTTCCAATTCAAACTCGTGCGGGACGGCATTTTCACCCACCCTACGGACGAGGACCCATCGGTGGGGACCCCGGCTAAGGAAAATGCCACTTCGCATGAGCCGCTTCGGCAGAGAGGAATTGTCGAACCGCTGTTGGGTTTGACGTCTCGAGGGGAAGGGAAGATGCAGAAGTGAGATTACACGACTCTGGAAGGCAGTGGCGCCTGATTCAGATTTTCGAAGGAGATGAGAGCTACGGCTGGGAATTCTCTGATGGCTTGCAGGGCGTCGCGCTCGATTTCGCGCGACGCGCGGAGGCGCGTGCGGACCTTGTCCAGGTCGGCATCGTTGTAACCGGGGTGGGTCACCAGTTCCCATGTGCCCGTCGGGAGTTGTTGGAGGAGCGCGCGCACCGTGTCTGTGTTGACGACTCCGGTGGCGGCGATTGCGATGGTCCCGTCCGAGGTGCGGAATTCTTCCTGGGCGAGGATCTGGCGGAAGTAGGGTCCGAACCGGCGCAGTGCGAAGACTTCAGCGCTGCGGAGGAGCGTTGCACGCGGCGATGCGCGGACGGCCCATTCCGGCTCGAAGGGATTGCGTACGGCGTGGATGCCGGCTGCACCGGCGGCACGCAACACCGGGCGCAGAACCTGCGGAAACATGTGTGTGTGCTTATGGGTGTCGATGTGGGTCAGGTGCAAGCCGCGACGCTGCAGGAGTGCGATCTGCGCGGCGGCTTCCGCCTCGATTTCGGCAGGGCGGATGCGGCCCGTGAAGAGACGCGAAAGAAATGTGGTGAGCTTTGGAGGGAAGCAGCCGGTTTGGGAATCGATGAGGGTTTGGACTTCACGCGGCGGCAGAACCGGCTGGCCATCCACGAGCACGACGTGGCAACCCACACCTAGAGACCGATTCGCAAGCGCCAGGGCGACGGCTTCGTCGGTGGCCGGCGCTCTTGCCATGAGAGTGGTGCTGGTGAGGACACCGGCTTGATGCAATTCGACGATCGCCCGGTTCACTCCGGAGGTCAGGCCGAAATCATCGGCGTTCACAATGAGACGGCTCACGGGGCAAGTTTACCAATGGGGGGCAGCACCTTGGAGCGCGACGCGCCGGAGTTGGACGCTGGTATCATGACAATTAGACCGCACGGCGCCCGCCGCACGTGGGCGGTTAGCTCAGTTGGTTAGAGCGCCTGCCTTACAAGCAGGATGTCGGGGGTTCGAGTCCCTCACTGCCCACCATTCCTACCCTCGCATAAGGACATCTTCCTCTGTTGGGGTTTTCCAGATCCCATCGTCGCCGATGGTGGCCTCAACGAAGGTCGCTCAGAGCGTTGTCCGGGTTGCGAATCACCGTGAGCAAAACGGTACAGACCTAACTCCTCGTCTTGTGATGCGCTGGTTATACGTGTCCACGATTGCTCTTACGGTTTGGTGAACTGGAGAGCTAGACCTATAAATCTCAACCTTCTCACGATGGCAGCACCGTCACACTAATCCGAACAAGAATCAGGCGGAATAACGATGGGTTCTTTCTTGAGTCGGAAGGTGCGCCTTGCTTTTGCCTTCGCGATGTTGACCCTGCTTCTGATGGGGGCTGTCTCCTATCACTGGATGGTGATCTCGGATGAGAGTGATCAGTGGGTCCGGCACACCCACGAGGTCTTGGTGAATATCCAGGATCAGGTCCTGGACATGCAGAAGATCGAAGCCAGCTGTCTTCAGTTTGTGTTGACAGGCAAGGATTCGGATCTTGAGCTTTACCGTGCCAACGTAATCAGGATGAAGCTGGATCAGGATGCTTTTCAGAAACTGACGGTGGATAATCCGGTTCAACAACGCCGAGTCCCGGTCCTCGCGCAACTTGCAGCTGAAATCAATCAGCAAATCAATGCGATCATTCACCTCCGGGTGGCTGAAGGTCAGGCAGCAGCCGTAGCTGCTCTCGAGACCGGTCGGGGTCGGCAGGGCATTCAGGAGTTTGAAGCATTAGCCGGCGGAATGAAGAGCGAAGAAACTCGCTTGCGGCAGGTGCGCCTCGCGGCCGTCGATCGGAACTTGAGCCAGACCAAGATCGTGCTGATCGTGGGAACCCTGTTCGGCATGTTGATCGCAGGGATCGCCGGTTGGATAGCGTCCCGTGACAGCGACATGCGCGCTGCGGCCGAGGAATCTCTGCGAGCTAGTGAAGAAAAATACAGGACCCTGCTCGACGGAATACAGGACTACGCCATCTTTATGCTCGATCCGCGAGGCCTGGTTGATAGTTGGAGCGTTGCCGCGAAGAGGATGAAGGGATACACAAGCGAACAGATTATCGGTCACAGTTTTTCGTGTTTCTTTCCTCCTGAAGACATCAAGAGGGGCAGACCGGAGGAGGTGCTTCGAATTGCCGCCGCCACGGGACGTTACGAAGAGCTCGGGATGCGCGTGCGGAGAGATGGTTCGGAGTTTCTGGCTAGTCTTACCTTGATTGCGTTGCGGGATGGGGCTGGGAATTTGCGCGGATTCTCGGAGGTCTGTCGCGATCTAAGTGAGCACAAGGAATCGGAAGCAAAGTACCGAGGGTTACTGGAGGCTGCTCCGGATGGGATGGTGGTGGTCGATAAGGAAGGAAAGATCGTTCTGCTAAACGCTCAAGCGGAGAAGCAATTCGGATATCGGCGCGATGAGCTTTTGGGTGAGAGTGTCACGGACATCATTCCGGAGGGCTTCGCAGAACGGCTGATCGCGGACGGCACGCGGACCGCAGCCGAGGCGTTTGCGCAACAGATCGGCTCGGGAATCGAACTTCATGGGCGGCGAAAAGACAGAAGCGAGTTCCCAATCGAAATCATGTTGAGCCCCCTGGAGAGCGCCGAGGGGATGCTGGTGACAGCGGCGATCCGCGACATCACTGCGCGCAAAACAGCCGAACAGTTTCTCGCGGAGATGGAAGCGAAATATCGCGGACTGTTGGAGGCTGCTCCGGATGGGATGGTGGTGGTGAATCAGGACGGAAAGATCGTCCTGTTAAACGCCCAAGCGGAGAAGCAATTTGGATATCGGCGCGATGAGCTTTTGGGTGAGAGTGTCACGGACATCATTCCGGAGGGCTTCGCAGAACGGCTGATCGCGGACGGCACGCGGACCGCAGCCGAGGCGCTTGCGCAACAGATCGGCTCGGGAATCGAACTTCATGGGCGGCGGAAAGACAGAAGCGAGTTCCCAATCGAAATCATGTTGAGCCCCCTGGAAAGCACCGAGGGGATGCTGGTGACAGCGGCGATCCGGGATATCGCAACGCGCAAAAATGCAGAAGCGAACCTGGTGCAGAAAGTTGAAGCGCTGAACCGCTCGAACGAAGAATTGGTGCGGCTTGCCCATGCGGCGCGGACGATGGCACGGCAGATGACTCATGCGGCCGAGCACGATGCTCTGACCGGTTTGCCCAATCGATTACTCCTGAATGACAGGATTGGGCAGGCGATCGCCTTTGCACAGCGTCACGAGAATCAGGTTGCCGTGCTCTTCCTGGACCTGGATGGCTTCAAACACATAAACGATTCCCTGGGCCATCCGACAGGCGACAAACTTCTTCAATCGCTTGCAGAACGCCTTGTGCAATGCGTGCGCGCCACGGACACGGTAAGCCGGCAGGGAGGCGACGAATTTGTCGTCCTGATATCGGAGATAAACCATCCCGAAGATGCTATCTCAATGTCGAGAAGACTGCTGCAGGTGGTCGCAGGCGCTAACTCAATTGAGATGCATGATCTTCACATTACAGCGAGTATTGGTGTCAGTATCTATCCAGACGATGGCCGCGATGCGGAGACACTTATCAAGAATGCGGACACAGCAATGTACCATGCAAAGGAAAATGGACGCCAGAGCTTTCAGTTCTTTACACCGGCCATGAATGCCCAGGCCGTGGAGCGGCAACTAATCGAGGAGCATCTCCGGCGCGCTTTGGAACGGCAGGAGTTTGCGCTGCACTACCAGCCGAAGATCAATATCGGTACGGGAGTGATTACCGGCGTGGAAGCCTTAATACGATGGACCAATCCCACACTTGGATCGGTTTCTCCGGGGCAGTTTATTCCCGTCGCCGAAGACTGTGGTCTTATTCTGCCGATTGGAGCCTGGGTCCTTCGTGAAGCTTGTGCGCAGGCAAGTGCGTGGGTGAATGCAGGCCTGCCTAGGATGACGATGGCGGTAAACGTTTCTGCATCGCAGTTCAGGAACGAGGGCTTTCTGGAGGATCTTTTCGTAATCTTCAGCGAAACTGGCATGGATCCAAGATATCTGGAGTTGGAACTGACCGAGAGTGTCCTCATGAAACGTGCCGAATTGACGGCGTCAATCCTGTCGACCTTGAGGGAAAGGGGAGTCCGGGTGGCTGTCGATGACTTCGGCACAGGTTACTCAAGCTTGAGTTATCTTCGAAAGTTTCCCCTCGATGCAATCAAAATTGACCAGTCATTCGTTCGGCAGATCACTACAATCTCGGGGGAAACAGCCATTGTCATGGCAATCATCAGCATGGGCCGCAGCCTGAATCTCAGGGTCATCGCCGAGGGTGTAGAAACGCAAGATCAGCTTGAGTTTCTGAAAGTTCATCAGTGCGATGAAGCGCAAGGGTATTATTTCAGCCGGCCCATTCCCCCCGAGCAGTTGGTCAAGTTGCTTGAATCTTGGAATCTGATCGAAAGTACTCCGGCAGACGCAGCGTGAGGCAGACACTATTCTGGTGGACCGCGATTAAGTTCACTTGTCGATGATGGGCGCCCAGCCACCAAGGACGAAGGCGGGCTTGCTGTAGTTGGCGATCGTCTCCGCGTCCTGCGGCATCGTGAGTTGTTTTGAGGCTTCGTGGCGTTGGTTCGTGGCAATGGAATGGCCGTCGGGGTCGGTGCTGTTGAACTCCCAAAGGTGCAGATTTGCAGTGTCGGCTTCTATAGGTCCCCAGCCCTCGGGCTGCACTCCTTTCAGGTGGCAGTTGATCAGCACAGCTTCGGCGTAGGGATAATTGAGGCCGTGATTATTGGGCAGGCGGGCAAGCACCGGCGTTGAGAGAGCGCGAGTCTCCATCATCGAGCTCGCAGTGGAGGCCGTCGTCTGCAGTCTAGTTGCAGGTCGCTCACGCGCAATAAACGTGCAGTCGACAAAGACGTTTCCGTGGTTCGCTTCGGTGTTGCGGATCCACATGAACGGCCCAATTGATTGAATCTCGCAATGGTTGAAGTAGGCTGGACCCACGCCAAGGATCGTGTCTCCGTCACCGATGATGCGGCTATCGGAGAGGTAGACCGCGCCGCGCAGATTCAGGGCATCGCCAGAGCCTTTGATATTCATGTGGCTGACAATGTTTTTCGAGCCGAAGATGAGAAGGCCTTCGGCCTGACCGTATGCATAGTTGCTGACTGAGAAGCTCTCGAGCTGAATGTTGTCTGAGTCGTACACAGAGAAGGCGCAGCGGCGGTTCGGGCCCGGCTGGGGCGGATTGAACGCGGTGTTGTTGGCGTAGCCCACCTGCACCTTGTCGCGGTCCTCGCCGCGAAGAGTGAGGTTCGACTTGTTACGGAAGAAGACGATCTCCTCGTAGGTCCCGTTCTTGATGAAGATGGTGACCCGATGAGGAGGATGATCTGGGACGAAATCGATGGCCCCTTGCACCGTATTGAAGTCTCCGCTGCCATCGGGAGCGACGACAACGCGCGCCGCGTCCGCCGGTGGTGCCCTCTTCTTCGTCCTGAAGGTCCACGCCTTATCCGTGGTGAAGCCCGCAAAACCACCCAGGGCGGGATTCAGAACGCCGCGATCGATCTGCACGATGTACCTGTGGCCGTAGCGCAGGACATGGTTATGGGGATAGATCGTTGCAGCGTTGTCGTGAACGATGATGGGATAAAAATGGAAATCGTCAAGGCCGCCGATGGTGGTGAGTTGATAGTCATGCAGATCGGCGGGGGTCATGCGAACCGCGGGCGTGGTTGTGGTTGGTGAAGTAGGGATGGAAGCGGGAAGCGGGATTCCAGTCGCAGGTGGGGCCGCGACGCGGCGGGATGGATCGGGGCAGGCAGGAATGCTGAGGTCCAGCGTGTCGACCAGGTGGTGGCCGCCAGCATCGTAGATCCGGATCAGGCCGGACTTGCCGATGGTTGGAGGACTCGGAAAAGTGATGACAAGATGAGTGTCCGGGTTGATGTCGACAGCGCGATTGGCCGGATACAAGGCGACGCCAGCCGTCTGCGCCTCCCCGAGCCCCGAGGACAAAAACGTAAACACGGCAACGACGAGCGAAAGGTGAGTTGCACGGAACGGCATCAGAAGGGAGCCTCCAGGAGATGTCCCTCCGGAGAGTATAAGTTCTGAAGCCAGAATGAAATTCGTTCGACTCGATGCTCGTGGCGCGGAGAAGGGTCTCGAACGGCCGCAGTGAGGCCTCGGATCGTTTGGCGGCGTTGAGAATCGGTTCGATCGACGTGAATTGGTAAACTTATCAAAGTCCGGGTGGCGATGCAGGAACGCGGCTCGGGCTCATTTCAACCGGGAAACAATTCTTGAGATTCGGAAAAACTCTCGCGCAGATCGCGTGGCTTGCACTCGCTGCACCATTCCTTTTCTCTCAACCCACGCGGCCTAACCTTGTTCTTGAAGGCAAGGTGTCGGGCTCGCAAAACAAGACCTACCTCGAAGCCCCGTTCGATGTGCCTGCAGGAACGCATCGCATCAGCGTCGACTTCTCCTACACGGGCAAAGACAGAAAGACCACGCTTGACGTTGGAATCGCCGACCCGGAAAGATTCCGCGGCAACAGCGGCGGCAACAAAAGCCACTTCACGATCGGCGAGTCGGATGCTACACCCTCGTATCTGCCGGGCGCGATCCCTGCCGGACAGTGGAGACTGCTGATCTCCGTTCCGAATATCCGCCCCGGCGAAGAATCCACCTACCGCGCTGAGATTCGTTTCAACGACCCGTCCGAGGACGAGGGATTCACCTCTGCGCCGCTCGAAACAGGAATGCGCTGGTATCGCGGCGATCTGCACATGCATACGGCCAACAGCGATGGCAATTGCGCAAGCCAGTCAGGCAAGCGAGTTCCTTGTCCGGTCTTTGTTACCGCGCAGGCCGCGACGCAACGCGGGCTCGATTTCATCGCCATTACGGATCACAACGCGACCTCGCAGTACAACGCCCTGCGCGAGCTGCAGCCGTATTTCGACCGACTATTGCTTATCCCGGGGCGTGAGATCACCACCTTCTGGGGCCACTTCAACATCTTTGGAGTAACAGAATCCATCGACTACCGCGTGGTTGAGAAGGGCGGCCGCGACGTCAATTCGATTCTGCGCGATGTCCGCGCCAAAGGCGGAATCGCCTCGATCAATCATGCGGACTCGCCGGACGGAGAGATCTGCATGGGCTGCGCCTGGGAACCACAGGCCCCCATTGATATGAGCCTGTTCACGGGCGTGGAAGTGATCAATGGCGGGGGCATGTATCTTTCCAGCACCGACTTCTGGGATCGCGAATTAGCCACCGGAGTTCAACTGACGGGCCTCGGCGGCAGCGATAACCACAACGCACCGGCACAGGCGGGCGCGCCCGGCGCCATCGGCTGGCCAACGACGGTCATTGAATCAAACGAACTCTCTGTAGCTGCGCTTCTCGACGGCATTCGGCGTGGCCGCGTCTTCGTCGATCTGACAGGCTCGCGCGACAAAGTCGTCGATATAGAGGCACGCAACGGCGAAGATTCGAAGTGGACGGCAATGGGCAGCGCAATCCAAGCCGCTGCAGGCAACGTCCTCGCCTTCCGCGTTCATTTGTCAGCCTGCCCTCGCGCAACGGTTCACCTTTTTCTGGACGGCCGCGAGACACCCGCATTCACACCGCTCTCGAGCCGCAGCGGCAATGAGACCCTGCCGTTCAACTGGACAAGCGACGGCGGAAATCATTGGCTCCGCGCGGAGGTTCGCGATGCAAACGGCAGCCTGATGCTGATCTCCAACCCCATCTATATCCATCCTGCTCACTAAGGAAGGGACTATGTCTCGTTCTCTTTGCGCGGCGCTTGCCGTCGTCCTGCTGTTTCCTCTCGTCACATCCGCTACCCATGCACAAAGAGTGCCGGAGCCCGGTTCGCGCACGCTGATGGATGCGCATAACTGCTATCCGTACTTCGAATGGTGGAGCGACCGGATCGATCGCGCTTTGTCCGCGGGAACGCCCCTTGCCATCGAGCAGGATCTGGCGTGGTACACGGATCCGAAGACGGGCAAGAGCTGGTCGGTCGTCACGCACGGGGTACCGCTCAGCGGAGACGAACCGACCATGGAGCACTACTTCTTCGATCGCGTCCGGCCGATTGTTGAGAAGGCGCTGCGCGAGGGCGATCACGGCGACTGGCCGCTGATCACGTTGAACCTCGACTTCAAAGACAACAAGCCGGAGCACCTCGCAGCAATCCTCGTGCTTTTGCGCAAATATCAAGCGTGGATCACGTCCGCGCCCAAGGCGTCTGACATCACAGTGGTTCAGCCTTTGGACATCAAACCCATTCTTGTTCTCTCGGGCGAGGCCGATGAGCAACAGGCCGCTTTCTATGATCAGCTCCAGCCTGACGATCGCGTGCTGGACTTCGGCGCGGTCCACAGCGGAGACAAAGACCCGCAAGCCCCGCCCGAGGTAATCGACAACGAGAAGGCAAACAACTACCGCCGCTGGTGGAACAACCCGTGGAAAGTTGTCGAAGCAGCCGGACAGCAGCATGCCGGGGAGTGGACGCCGGAAAAGATGAACCGATTACGTGCGCTCGTGGAGCATGCACATGCCAATGGTTTGTGGATACGGTTCTACACGCTGGATGGTGCAACCGAGCAGGAACTCAGTTGCCGCGGATGGTTTCGCGACTACGACTTTGGCGCGCTCGATGTGGCGCGTATTCGCTGGCGCGCAGCGATCGCGGCACATGTCGACTACATCGCTTCGGATCAGTACGAGCTACTGGCAGACGAGATTCACCACGTATCCTTCTAATGCGCTCCGGCGATCGACTTCGGTGATGTCCGCTCTGCTGCAGGTAGACGGAATAGCGCTCGTCCGTGATCAAGCTGAGAGGCACGAGCGTGCCCTCGATTTTTGGTTGCCCGCCAATGTCGAATGTCAAGGATGCGTCGGGTGATCTCCGTAAAACTGCCAGCTTGTCTTGAAGTCTCTTGTGAGCTTTTGATTTTCAAGGTCAGCGCGCAGCAATTCGATCGGCATGAAGTTCTCGTGCAGGATGGCGTCATGAAATTCGCTGTCGGTCATCTTATTCGAGTCGACAAGTTCCTGATGCAAGGCGCGAAACTGCAGAGCTCCGAGGAGGTAGGCGCTTTGGTAGAGTGGCCCGACCGAGCCGTCAAAAGAACGCCGCACCTCGGCCGATGCGTTGTCGGGCTCAAAGCCAACGTTGTCGATGAGGGATTGCACGCATTGCGCGGGAGTCCAGCGCCCAAGGTGAAAGTTCATCGTGAAAATGATTCGGGCAGAGCGATGCATGCGCCACACGAGCGCGCCTATGCGTTCCTCGGGGGTGCGATCGAATCCCTTGTCCCAAAACAGCATCTCCCACCAGAGCGCGTTGCCCTCAACCCAGAACGGGGTTTCGAAGACGCACCGGTAGGAGCGATAACGCGCTGCCATGTAGAACTGCAAGAAGTGTCCGGGGATCATTTCGTGAAAAGCCGTGGCGCGGGCAAACGGAATGTTGTTGCCCCGCATGCTCATCTCCCGCTGATCGAAGGTCATGGTGTTGGTGGGATAGGAGACGCTGATTTCCGTTCCGCCGGTGAAGAAGGGGTTCACCAATTGACGCTCCGGGGTCATCATGATCATCCGCCACGTTTCATCGGCGAGGGGAGGCACCGTGACCAGCTTGTGTTCCTTTGCAAAGTCGCTGCCTTCAACGACCAGCTTGCGAATCAATTCCGGCTGATCGCCCGGAGGGACGTGCATCTGTTTCACTTTTTCGACGGCAGCATGCCAGTTATCTCCAAAGCCCATTTCGTGGGAGGCTTTAAGCATTTCGCGCATGCACCAGTCATATTCGGTTTGCGCGATGGCAATGAGTTCCTCGGGCGTGTATGGGATCGTATCGTCGGCCAGATCGTTCATTAAGGCCCGGCGGCCCACAGGATCGCCGATGATGGTAGTTTTGTCGTCGGGCTTGATGCCGATGAGCTTTTCTTTCAGAAAGTCCTTGTAATCCTGGAGGGCCTTGTCGGCTTCCTTGTAGGGCTGTTCGACCCACCAGGTGAAAACGGGATCGTAGCCATCGTACTGGCCGTACCATTCGTGCAGGTTGGAGATCAGTTCGTCGGTCGCGTTCAGAGCGCGATTCGCAACAACCGGATCGATCTTTGGGCTTGGACTCTGCGGATCGCTCGCCGAACTCTGCGGTTTGGGGGAGAGCCGATCGCGCGTCGCCTGAATTTCTTTCACCATTGCAGAGAGATCGGCTGCATCTTTCTCAGCGTCGGGGCGTTGTCTTTGCCGCATGGTCCCCATCAGGTCTTCAACCGTCTTGGCGAAGGGTAGCAGGGGCAGCATGGCATCAATCTGCGCTTTACGAATGGCCAGCCGATGTTGCTGAGCGGTGACATGATTGCGGAGAAGAAGATAGTCAATCTGATCTTCGTGGGAGAGCTTATCGAAAACGATTGCGGTCAATTCTGCCAGGGTGTCGGAGTAAAACTTTTCGAACCGGTTGAATCGTTCGGGAGAGATCTCGACTCGATACGATTCCGCGAGAGCTCCGGAATCGGCGGTGAATTGCTGAATGAGGATCGGCATGCGCGGGGAACTCGACAGATTTTCCGCCTCAACTGCAGACCTGTCGTGGACAGATCCGCTCACGATCGTCCATACACAGAAAGCCCAGCAGAGTTTATTCAACATCCGCATGCGGTCTCCACCTTCACGAAATCGGCTTGGACAAACGGTCGTTCTGACTGCTTGGAGAAAAGACTCACAAGACCAGCGTCTGGTGAACAGAAACGAATTGTATACTAAATTGCATTCGATTCGACCCAGCATTCTGTTGCAATCATTTTTCTGTTTTGAGGATGGAGGATTGGCCCATGTCAATCTCCAAAGATGCGTCTCTAGAGCCGACTGCGCCCGTGTTTCAGCGCGGACTGGGCCTCTTCGATTCGGTCATGATGGTGGTCGGCGTCATGATCGGTTCGGGCATCTTCATCGTGTCTGCGGAGATGTCGCGGCAAATCGGCAGCGCCGGGGGAATACTCGCCGCCTGGGTCTTGACGGGCGTGCTCACGGTGAGCGGGGCGCTCATCTACGGCGAATTGGCAGCGATGATGCCGCGGGCCGGCGGCATGTACGTTTATTTGCGCGAAGCCTACTCGCCGTTTTGGGGATTTCTCTACGGCTGGACACTGTGCACGGTGATCCAAACCGGCACGATTGCCGCGGTTTCCGTCGCCTTTGCCCGGTTCACGGGGGTGTTATGGCCCTCGATCTCCGAATCACACTACGTTATTTCGCCTCTGTTGGTCTCGAGCCACTACGCGGTCTCGTTGTCGACTGCACAGGCGCTTGCGATTGGTGTGATCGTTGTGCTCACGTTCACGAACAGCCGGGGCCTGGAATACGGAAGGGCCATTCAAAACATTTTCACGGTAGCGAAGACCGGGGCGCTACTCGGCCTGATTTTTCTGGGCTTGACGTTCGCGGCAAATTCGACGGCGATTCACGCCAATTTTCATCACCTGTGGGACGCGAGTCCTTCAGTGTCGCTGGCCGATGGGTTAATGGCCACCACTGCGAGCGGACTGTTTGTCGCCATCTGCATCTCGCAGACGGGATCTCTGTTTTCAGCGGATTCCTGGCACGACATCACTTTCGTTGCCGCCGAGGTCAAGGATCCACGCCGTACCTTGCCCCTCTCCCTCGCGATTGGTACGTCGCTGGTCATCGTTCTCTATCTTTTGGCCAACCTCGCATACCTCTGCTCGTTGCCGATTTCGGTGATGCAGCATGTGGCCGACGATCGGATTGCGACGGCGGTTGTGCGGCTAGTCTTTCCACGCTTCGGCGCCGGAATCATGGCGGCGGCGATCATGGTTTCTACTTTCGGGACGGCCAATGCACTGACGCTGGCTGGGGCGCGGGCTTCGTACGCCATGGCACGCAATGGACTGTTCTTTCAGATCGGCCAGCGGCTCAATAAGGCGAAGGTGCCAGGCTGGGCATTGCTCGTCCAGGGAATCTGGTCGATCTTTCTGGTGCTTCCGCGCACCTTTGATCCAGGAACGAAGCAGTTCGGGAATCTGTATAGCAACCTCCTCGACTATGTAATCTCAGCGGCGCTGGTGTTCTACATCCTTACGATCGCCGCGGTGTTTCGTCTGCGAAGGAAACGCCCGGATGCGGAGCGGCCGTATCGCGCGTGGGGCTATCCGGTGGTGCCCGCGCTGTATCTGTTGGGAGCGAGCACGGTGTTGCTCATACTATTTTTCTACCGCCCGACAACAACGTGGCCCGGCTTTGCGATTGTGATCGCCGGGATTCCGGTGTACTGCCTCGTAGGATTGCGTCGTGGGAGAGCTACGCGGAATAGGCGCGAGAGTGCTGATGGCTAAGCGATTCACCATCTCGATTAATAGCCGCACGATCGAAGTCAACGAGGGTACGAGTGTCGCGGCCGCTCTCCTGATGGCCAACGAAGCCAGCCGCCGTTCGGTGCGGCAGGAACTGCGTGCGCCGTTCTGCGGCATGGGGATTTGCATGGAGTGTCGCGCGCAAGTGAATGGGATGGGCCATCGAAGAACCTGCCAGATTCTCTGTGCGCCCGGGATGAAAGTCGTGACCGAATGAAGGTGTCGTTCGATGTGGTCATTGTCGGCGGGGGGCCCGGAGGAATCGCCGCTGCGGTGGTCGCTGCGGAAGCAGGTCTGCTGGTTTGTCTGCTCGACGACAACGGAGCGCCAGGCGGTCAGATCTGGCGCGGGGCTCAGGCGGAGAGAGGCACACACCTCTCGCATGGACGAGAGTTTCACGCGTGGATCGATCGTTTGCAGAGAACGAACTGCACGGTGTGGCTCGGTTGGCAGGCGACCGCCCAGCCCGGTTCTCATGTTCTCCGCGTAGAGCGTGAGGATGAAGTCCGTGACCTCGAGTTCAAGCGTCTCGTGATCGCTACGGGCGCGCGCGAGCGCTTTCTGCCATTTCCGGGTTGGACATTGCCCGGGGTCATGGGGGCCGGCGGAATGCAGGCCTTCGTGCGATCTGGACTGGACCCACGGGGAAAGCGCGTAGTAGTTGCGGGCACCGGCCCGCTTTTGCTGGCGATCGCTGCAGGACTTTCCGATGCGGGCGCGACGATCGTCGGCATTTTCGAACAGGCGCCGCTCGGGCGGCTCCTCCGATTTGGCCTCGGCCTCACCGCAGAACCGAAGAAGTTGGTCGAAGGCGCGCGCTATCGGCAAAAAACGCAGCGTGCCCCCTATCGCACAGGCTCCTGGGTGACGCGGGTTGAAGGGGCTGGGCAGGTGGAGCGCGTGTTCATCTCGGATAGCCGCAAGGAGCGAATGGTCGCGTGTGACTGGCTGGCCTGCGGCTTTCATCTCGTGCCCAACCTGGAGCTTCCGCATCTTCTTGGATGCCGTATCGACGGAGGGTGCGTGGCTGTCGATGAGCGCCAGGAGAGCTCTGTTCCTGGAATCGCCTGCGTTGGGGAATTGACCGGGGTTGGTGGTGTCGACAAAGCTCTGCTGGAGGGCCAGGTTGCCGGGTGGGCAGCCGCAGGTAACGATGCAAAAATTCGAGCGAACCTGCGGCGTCTTCAGCGGCACCGGCGGTTCGCTCAACAGCTGGACAGCGCATTCGCCTTGCGCGATGAATTGCGCATGCTTGCCGATGCGGAGACCGTGGTTTGCCGGTGCGAGGACGTTCTCCATCAGGAATTGACGAAGTGTTCTTCGTGGCGCGAAGCAAAACTGCACACGCGCTGTGGCATGGGAGCATGCCAGGGACGTATCTGCGGCGCGGCCGCCGAGGTTCTCTTCGGCTGGAAGTGTGGGGACACGCGGCCACCTATTTTTCCTGCTGCTGTTTCTGCCGTTGCCGCAAGGATAGACTCTCCGGAGCCTGCTCACCTCTGATCGTTTCGGCGACAGAGCGCGCGAAAAACGAATTCATTTTTCGGAGGCATGCACTTGATCCAGAGACAAAGGAATCAGGCGGAGGGTTCTTCGATTGGTCATTGGTCGCGGCCGTTTCTTGGTTGAGGACAAGCGGGCTCATTGCGATCTGGACAATGTATGCTGGAAAGGATTCAGAACGGTCAGGGTGTTCGAGTTGCCGGTCCAATGGCTGGACTGGCCGGGGCACTTTGTGGGCAGGAGACCAGATCGATTATGGTGCCTTTAACAACAAAGGCAGCCAAGAGTTTGAAGAAACGCTCGACGAAGGCCGAGCACGGAACCAGTGTCGGCATAGCGGTTGAGCGCATTCGCGATTTGATTGTTCATGCAAAGCTGGCGCCCGGAACCTGGATTGTGGAAGGCGATCTGTGCGAGCACCTGAACATGAGCCGCACGCCGGTGAGAGGCGCACTTTACCTGCTGCTCCGCGAAGGCTACGTCATCGAATACCGGAATGCGAGCAAATCGCGCATGATCGTGGCGCCACTGACCAAGGAAGACGCCAACGAACTGTATCCGATTATTGGCCGGCTGGAAGGATTGTCCGGACGCCGGGCTGCCGCTCTGCCGCAGAAGGTCCGTGACGAGTTGGCCACGCGGTTGAAACGTGTCAACGAGAAGCTTTCGAAGATTGCGCGCGACCGTGACCGTCAAGGCCCAGATATCTTCGATCTCGATCACGAATTTCATCGGCTTCTGCTTACCGCGGGATCGGGGCCGCGTTTGACGTCGCTGCACCGAGCGATCGAACCGCAAACGGAGCGTTATTGGCGTCTGTATGCAAGCTCGATCATCGGTGAGCTTCATCTCTCTGTGCAGGAACACGAAGAGATCATCGCCGCGCTCTCTGCCGGTGACGCGGATCGATTGGAGCGCGCGCTGTTCACCAACTGGGAGAATGGCTGCAAGAGACTCGCCAAGGTCATCGATCTGTACGGCGAGCGAGGGAACTGGTAAGGCAGAGCCGCCTCGGGAATCTTCCCGGGTGGTGCGATACCAACTCCGAACTAAAAATGCTAGGCAAACGGCGTGCTGCGGACGGCAACTGCAGGCCGCTTCGAGTCCGCGCGCTTGAAGATCTCGCGTGCCTCCTGCAATTCGTTCCCTGTAAGTTCAAGCCGGGGGGCACGGACGCGTGCTGAGCCGATGCCGGCCTCCTGCTGTACCTGCTTGATAAGCTGGATGAATTTGGGGACCGTATCCATGCGCAGCAGCGGCAGGAACCATCGATATAGTTCAAAGGCCTCTTTTGATTTTCCGGCGCTTGCCAGCTTAAACAAGTCTACAGACTCGCGCGGCAATGCATTCACCAGTCCCGCGATCCATCCTTGCGCGCCCGCAGCGATGCCTTCCACGATGGCGTCGTCAACGCCGACGAAAAGGGCAAGCCGATCTCCCAGCAACGCACGAATGGAAGTGACTCGCCGGACGTCGGTCGAAGATTCTTTCACCGCGGCCAAGTTGGAAAACTCTTCTGCCAATTCTGCAATTTGATCGGGTAGAAAATCCGTACCGTAGGCAACAGGATTGTTGTAGAGCATCCCAGGCAACGGAGTGGCCCTGAGAATTGCCGCGACGTGTGCCTTGTTCTCACGCCAATCGCCCTGGTAGACGTAGGGGGGCAAGATCATCAGTCCTGAGCACCCTACGTCGTTGGCTGCGCGTGCGAGTTCGACGGCCTCGGCTGTGGAAAGAGCGGAGATTGCGGATACAACCGGAGCTTTGCCTTCGAGTGCCGCAGTTACGGTCTTGAGAATATCCACCTTTTCAGTGAAGGTAAGGGTTGCGGCTTCGCCTAGTGAACCCAGACAGATGATTCCCTTACAGCCGTTCTCAATCAGCCATCGCGCATGGCGCGCGACCGTGGCGTGGTCGACGCTGAAATCAGGTTGAAACGCAGTGGTCATGGCAGGCATCACGCCGGTCCAGTTCATGGCATCTCCTGAGATAGTGTGATTGGATGCGTCGGCTCATTCTTAAAGCGCGAAGGGAGAAAAGGCTCCGGCGGGATGGGTGGTTCGGTTCCCGTGAAAGCAGACGCCAGTAATTCAGCTGTTGCCAGGGACGTCGTGATTCCCAGGCCCTCATGGCCTGTGGCGAGCCACAGCGTCGGGTCGCCGGGAAAGGGACCGATCAGTGGCAATTTGTCGGGAGTCGCGGCGCGGAATCCCGTCCACACGCGGATCACACTCAGCGACGCGATCCCCGGCATGTAGGTTTCGGCGCGCTGCAGCATGGCAGAAAGGATCTCTTGATTCACTTGAGAATCCTCGTTGCCGTACTGCCGCGAGGAACCGATGAGAATCTGACCGGTTTGGCGCGGCTGGACATTGAAGGCCACCGAATCGGTTGTGAGCGAGTGGGCACTCTTGAGATAGCCGAGCTCCACGAGTTGATGACGAACGAACTCAGGGTATCGATCGGTGATGGCCAAATGCCCTTTGCGTTTTTTCACGGGCAGACCCGGCGTACAGATCGCGGCATCCGCTCCCATCGCATTGACGAGCTTTGGCGCGATCAGCTTCGATCCATCGTCGAGTTGCGCCACTCCATCGCCGAGGTGCTTGACAGTGCGGCCCTGGATGACGACGGAACCATGGGATTGCAACTCTCTTGCAAGGTGAAGCGCCGCGGCGGGCGGATAGACCACTGCATCTTCTGAAACCAGCAATCCGCCCGCGAGGTCCGAGCGCAAATTCGGCTCAAGAGTGTTTAACTCGCGCCGCGAAAGCAATTGGCACGGAACTCCGCGCTCTCCAAGGTAGGATCTTTTTCTCGCAGCTTCCGCCAGCTCCTCTTCGTCGGCGGCAATCCAGATCGTGCCACACGTCTCGTATTCTGCATTTGGCGGCAAAGTCGTACTCAGGGCCTGCCATAACTGCTGCGATCTCCGCGATAGGGAAAACTGCGCTTCACTGTCATCCATGACGACAATGTGCCCCATGCCGGCGGCCGTCGCGCCGGAACCTGGGAACTCTCGCTCCACGAGCGCCACGTGGAGGCCGGCTCGCGCACAAGCCAGGGCGCACGCTGCTCCAACGATCCCGCCCCCTGCGACGACGACATCGTAGGCATGCGGGACGGATAAGGTCATTCCGGCACTCCGAGCCTGAATGGATCCGCGGGGTCGAAGATCAACGTGCACTCGGCAGTTACATAGGCAGAGCCAGTAATGACGGGAATGATGCGGCGTTCTTCTGCGCCGCGCCCTTCTCGCTGGTCTGTGCCCGGCTGCCCATTTTCGAATTGGAAGGTGCCCTCGAAGATGGTACCCAAGATTCCTTCCTGCCGCCAGGGCTCACCCGGCTTGAGAAAGCCTTCCGCGGCGAGACATGCCATCTTCGCGCTCGTTCCAGTCCCACAGGGCGAACGGTCATAGGCCTTGCCGGGGCAAAGCACAAAATTTCGACTATTGTTCGAAGAGTTCTGCGCGTCGGCGAATAACTCGATGTGATCGATCTCCGCACCGTCGGCTCCCGTGATGCCGGCAGCTTTCAAGGCCCCTCGAGTCTCCCACGTGAACGCTGTGAGAGCTTCGACCTGGGCGAGGGTGAGATCGTGAGCCGCTGGGAAGTTGTGTTGCCGCACGAGGAAGAACCAATTGCCACCCCACGCCACATCGCCGCAGACGGTGCCGAACCCCGGAACCTGCACGACGATACCGGCGCGATACCGATACGACGGAACGTTCCAAATAGTGGCCCGGGTGCCAGAGTGCAGTTGCACGTTGACGGCGCCGACCGGTGTCTCGATGAGGTGCTGGCCGGGTTCGATCCGGCCTAGAAAAGCCAGCGTTGCGGCAACGCCGATCATTCCATGCCCACACATTCCCAGATATCCAGCGTTGTTGAAGAAGATCACTCCGGCATCGCAGGCAGGATCGTAGGGTTCGACCAGCAAGGCACCCACAACGACATCGGAGCCCCGAGGTTCGCACAGTATCGCTCGCCGATAGCCGTCGTATTCGCTACGGAGACACTCCAGCCTTTCCGCAAGTGGGCCGGAACCGAGATGCGGTCCACCCGACAAGACGCAGCGTGTTGGCTCACCCGCGGTATGCGAGTCGACGACATTCAATCGAAGAGGCAGCTGTTTCCCGGTCATGACAATTATCGTGGTGGATTTCCCGGTGTTGCACAAGCCTCCGCAAAGCCGGAAAACAAGCCGTCGGCGCCTGCCCGGAGTTTCGCGAAAGGCTGGGCTTTATAAGGAAGTATACGAGTTTGGATACAATTCTCGCCACTGCGCGGAAGATGTATTTGTGGTCGTCGGCCCCAGATTGCCTCGGATCTACCGGGCTGGATGGCCGACTCCTCCGATTGTCGGCGGCTTCAGAATCTGCATTCGGTGGGTTTGCTGCGGGCCGGCTTCCGGCCACCTGGATGCCTATATTCTGTTACGGCAATTTGGTCCGTCGACAAGGCATGGATGGCAACGTATCCATCATCCCGCATCGACTTGTCTCTTCGAGCGTCTGCTGCCCAAGCCGCGGAATAGAGTTGAAACCATAGCGTCTACTCTGTCCCGTCCGAATGGGGATTGCACAATCAACAGGCGATACATTACAGGACCATAAAGCAGGTCGAGGACGAGATCTCGATCCAACGTAGGGTCAATCTCGCCTCGGTTCACTGCGCGATCAAAGATGACACCGGCTATCTCCCGCCTCGGTTTCATGAAGCGGTCGCGGAGCAGACGTGCAAAGTCGCGATCGCTCTGAGCCTCTGCCAGGAACTGGCCGAATATCCGGCCGGTGGGGCTTGTGTAAAAGGTCGCCAGATAATGAATCTGTTCTTTCAGATCCGTTTCCGCAGAGCCGGTATCGGGATTCGGCACCATGCGATTCATCTTCCGCAAAAATGCGTCGAGGGCAACGTACGCTTTGCTGGGCCACCATTTGTAAATCGTTGCCTTGCCGACACCCGCTTCACGAGCGATCTCGTCGACGGAGATGTCACGCAATGGCTTGGTTTTGAGTAACCGAAGCGTCGCGCAGAGGATGGCGTCTTCTGATTCCTCGCTGCGTTGGCGGCCGCGTGTCTTTGACGTGGCGACCACAATTGGAACTATTGTTGGCAGGATTTTTCTCCCGTTAGTCTCCCCGGGTGCAGACCGACGCAAATCCTTTCCCCCCGATGATCGGCCTTTCGCCATATACCATGCCTTTGCGATGCAGATTCTTTATCACTAGACTACATCGATGTTTCCCCGCTTCGATCGATTCGCCCAACCTGACTCGGGTGGAGTATCCGATCAGCACCGCCCGGCAAACGAGGCGGCAGCGCTCAACAGAAATACCCCATAGCCTAACGAGATCCCGATTTCTGAATCTTCCTAGCTCGGGCACGAATCCAAGTTGTCGTGCTCTTTCTATACTAGACGTTCAGGATAGGAAATGGCGCACCGAGTGAGTCCAGCGGCTTCCCCCGCGAAAATTGAGGTGACACGAGAATGTGGATCGTCAAAATTGCATTAACCCGACCTTACACATTCATCGTCCTTGCGCTTCTTATTCTCATCGTCAGTCCGATCGTCATTCTCAGGACGCCGACCGATATCTTCCCGAGCATCGACATTCCCGTGGTGGCCGTCGCCTGGACGTACAACGGATTAAGTCCGGAGGAGATGGAGGGCCGGATTACGACGGTCTACGAGCGCGTTCTGACGACGACCGTGGACAACATCGAACACATCGAATCGACGACGATCAATGGAACCGCGATCGTGAAGATCTACCTGCAGCCGGGCGCCAGCATCGATCGCGCGAATGCGCAGATTACCGCTGTTTCGCAGAGTATTCTCCGCCAATTGCCGGCGGGCGCCCTGCCGCCGTTGGTTCTCAATTACAACGCCTCCACGGTTCCGATTCTTCAGCTTGCACTTTCCGGAAAGAATCTGACCGAGCCTCAGCTCAACGACATTGCGCTCAACTTTCTGCGTACCCAGTTGGTGACTGTGCCGGGGGCATCGGTTCCGTTTCCTTTCGGCGGGAAGACGCGCCAGGTGATGGTGAATCTCAATCCCAATCTTCTGCAGGCCAAGGGACTCTCGCCGAACGATGTGCTGACGGCGCTTGGCAACGAGAACCTTATTCTGCCGGGCGGCACTGCGAAGATCGGACCGTTTGAGTACGATGTCGATCTCAATGCCGACCTGAAGAGCGTCGACGAGTTCAACAATCTTCCCGTGAAGACGGTTGGCGGGGCCGTCGTCTACCTCCGCGATGTCGCGACCGTCAGCGACGGTTTTGCTCCCCAGATCAATGTGGTTCGCCAGGATGGCCGTCGCGGCGCTCTGGTCACCGTGCTCAAGGCAGGCGACGCATCCACGATTGATGTGGTCAAAGGCATTCGCAACCTGCTGCCGCGGGTGGCCCAGACTCTTCCGCCAGAATTGAAGATTCAGCCTCTTGCGGATCAATCGATCTTTGTACGCGGTTCGATCAATGGCGTGATTCGCGAAGCGATTATTGCCGCCGCGCTCACGGGCTTGATGATTCTGATGTTTTTGGGAAGCTGGCGGAGCACGCTCATCATTGCAATCTCTATCCCGCTTTCGATTCTGACATCCGTCCTTATCCTGAGCTTTCTGCACCAAACCATCAACATCATGACGCTGGGTGGTTTGGCCCTGGCGGTCGGCATCCTGGTCGACGACGCAACCGTCACGATCGAAAACATCGAGCGCCATTTTGAAGAGGGATCCGACCTGCACGAAGGAATCCTGGAAGGCGCCGCGCAGATCGCTGTTCCAGCCCTGGTCTCGACGTTGTGTATCTGCATCGTGTTTCTGCCCATGTTCTTCTTGAGCGGCGTGGCGCGCTATCTATTTGTTCCACTTGCTGAAGCGGTCATCTTCGCAATGCTTGCCTCGTATGTGCTGTCACGATCTCTAGTGCCAACGCTGGCCATGTACCTGCTCAAAGCGCACAACAACAAGCTGGTTTCGAAAGGCCTCTTCGCGCGATTCCAGCAGCGGTTCGATCGGCTCTTCGAGAGGATCCGCTGGTCTTACTCGGGACTGCTCGGCTGGTTGGTCAGCGTCCGCGCGAGGTTTGTGCCGACGTTTCTGATTGTTTGTCTACTTGTTTTTGCATTGGTGCCGTTTCTCGGGCAGGATTTCTTTCCCGATACCGATAGCGGACAGTTCATGTTGCATTTGCGCGCAAAGACAGGAACGCGCATCGAGGAAACGGCTCGTCTGGCGGATGAGGTGGAAGGCTCGATTCGCCGAACCATTCCTTCGCGTGAAATGGATAACATCCTCGATAACATCGGCGTGCCCTACAGCCAGATCAATTATGTCTACAACCGCTCCGGACTTACAGGCGCTGCAGATGCCGACATCCTGGTTTCACTGCGAGAGAAACATCATCCGACGGAGGACTATGTACGAAAGCTCCGCACAGACTTGCCTCGGCAGTTCCCCGGGACCACGTTCTATTTTCTTCCCGCTGATATTGTCACGCAGACACTTAACTTCGGTTTGCCCGCGCCAATTGACGTCCAGATCGAGGGCGCGGATCTTGCAGGCAACCAGCGTGTAGCCGAAAAGATGATGGCAGACCTGGCGCATGTTCGAGGCATCGCCGATTTACGGATTCAGCAGCAGTCGGATTATCCCAAGCTGCATATTGACGTGGATCGAACGAAAGCTCTCGAGGCTGGATACACGGAGCGCGATGTAGCCAACAGCATGCTGATCTCTCTGAGCGGAAGCTTTCAGGTCGCGCCGATGTTCTACCTGAATCCCAAGAATGGGGTTTCGTACAACCTGGTAACTCAGACTCCTCAATACGATATTCAGTCTGACCAGGATCTGGAGAACATTCCGCTCAGCGGAGCCAACGCACACCGTCCGGGCATTCTGGCCGACGTTGCATCGATCAAGAGAACCAGCGAACCGGGGTCGATCAATCACTACAACATTCGTCGCGTGGTGGATATCTACGCCGCGGTACAGAATAGTGACCTGGGTGCGGTTGGGAATGACGTAAGCCGCATAGTCGACGCGAAGCGCCATCTGCTTCCACGTGGAAGCTTTGTCACCGTGCGGGGCCAGTACAGCACGATGCGGAAATCCTATACCGGATTGCTCGGCGGGCTCGCCTTCGCCATTATTCTGGTCTACCTGTTGATCGTGGTCAATTTCCAGTCGTGGCTCGATCCCTTCATCATTATTACCGCGCTGCCCGCTGCGTTGGCCGGTATTGTGCTGTTCCTCTTTGTGACCCACACGACGCTCAGCGTTCCGGCCCTGATGGGCGCAATTATGTGTATGGGTGTGGCCACCGCGAACAGCATTCTTGTGATCGCGTTCGCAAAGGAAAGGCTGCAGCATCACGGTGACGCGATGCTCGCCGCTCTGGAGGCGGGAACTACGCGCTTTCGTCCCGTCATCATGACGGCCCTGGCAATGATTATTGGCATGATTCCCATGGCGCTCGGACTGGGCGACGGCGGAGAGCAGAATGCTCCACTAGGACGCGCTGTTGTTGGCGGACTGATGTGCGCGACCGTGGCAACCCTCATTTTTGTGCCGGCTGTGTTCGCTCTTCTGCATGGGAGATCGAAGTTCACGAAGATGCAGCCGGCGGGCGAATCAAGTGATCGCTCCATCCATGTTTAGCCGCAAACGATTCCCGGGAGGCACCAATGAATACCGCTGAGGCGAATTCCACCGAGCTCCAGAACGAAGCACAAAAGACCCGCGCCGCCGCACCTAAGGCGCCGTCCCGCTATGTCGCGCTCGGGTTAACTGCAGCGGCCGTGGTGCTGGGTGTGGTGATCTACACCGGCATCCGCGAGCGCGCCCTGGCAGAAAGCAGGCTAGGAACTGCAACGGAGCTTGCTGCTGTTGCTACCGTCAGTGTTGCCCATCCCAACGCCGGCGCCGCTGCTCAGCAGATCGTCTTGCCGGGTACGACCGAGCCCTTCAACGACACACCTATCTATGCACGCACAAATGGATATTTAAAGCGCTGGTATGTAGATATCGGAACACACGTGCAAGCCGGCCAGCTTCTGGCGGAGATCGACACGCCAGAGGTTGACCAGCAACTGGACCAAGCGTGCGCAGACCTCAAGAGCGCGCAGGCCAATGAACAGCTTGCTGCAATCACGGCGGCCCGCTGGCAGAATCTGCTGAAGACCAACAGCGTTTCAAAGCAGGAGACAGATCAGGCGGTAAGCGATTTGAGCTCCAGGCAGGCGGTGGTCGATTCCATGTCCGCCAATGTGCATCGGCTGGAACAATTGCAGTCGTTTGAGAAGATCTATGCTCCGTTCGCGGGAGTCATCACCGCGAGAAATACCGATATAGGGGCACTCATTGATGCGGGCGCATCGACAACGCCGCGGGAGCTGTTTCATATGGCCGCAGTGAACAAGCTGCGCGTCTTTGTGGCAGTGCCGGAGGTAGATTCGAGGGCAGCGCTGAACGGCGCCAAAGCGAAACTCACCCTCGATGAGTTTGCCGACGAGACGTTTCAGGGCACGATCGTTCGCAACTCCGACTCCATCGACCTCGCGTCGCGCACGTTGAATGTCGAGGTAGACGTGGACAATCCCGGCGATCGCATCAAGACGGGCGCATTTGTTTTTGTACATTTGAGTGTTCCGGCAGCAGGGAATGCGGCTTCGGAGTCGGTTGTCATTCCTGCGAACACACTTCTCTTTCGTTCGGAAGGACTCCGCGTCGGGGTGGTCCACAACAATCATGCCGAGTTGGTTCCCATCAGAATTGGCCGTGATTACGGATCGACAGTCGAGGTCCTCGCCGGCCTCAAGCCGACCGACCAGGTGATCGTCAACCCGTCCGATTCTCTTACAAGCGGAACGCTCGTTCGTGTGGGCACTGGAAACATGGATGGATCAAGATGAAGACGCGATTTGCTCCAATTTCGTTGGGCCTGATGAGCCTGCTGTTTTCCGGCTGCATGGTCGGGCCAAAATACGTGAAGCCCTCCGCTGCGTTAGCTCCTGCGTTCAAGGAGCAGGCGCCCGGCGCAACTGAATCGAACAGCGGATGGAAGGCCGCCACGCCTAGTGATGGCGTCATACGCGGCAACTGGTGGGAGCTCTTCGGCGATCCGCAACTCAACTCTCTGGAAGAGCAGGTTACTTCTGCCAATGAGAATCTGAAGGTGGCAGAGGCACGGCTGCGCGAGGCGCGGGCGATGATTCGCTTTAATCGTGCCTCTCTCTTTCCGACGATTTCGACCGCGACAGGCGTGAGCAACGAGAGATTCTCTGCGAACCAGCCATACTTTCCTTCGGCCCTGGCAAACAACGGCAGCGGAGACTTTAACCTGCCGTTCGATCTTTCCTATGAGGTCGATCTGTGGGGGCGGGTTCGCCGAACGGTGAACGCGTCGCGTGAGGAAACTCAGGCGACCGCTGCCGACCTGCAAACGGCGAGCCTGAGCCTGCATGCAGAACTGGCCTTAGACTACTTTGAACTGCGCAGCGCCGATGCGCAAAAGCAGTTGCTGGATGATACGGTGAAGGCCTATGCGGACGCTGTAACACTCACGCAGAATCGATTCGAAGGCGGGGCGGCTCCAAAGTCGGATGTAGCTCAGGCTCGGACCCAGTTGGAGGCCGCCCAGGTGCAGGATACCGATGTTACCGTGACGCGCGCGCAGTTTGAACACGCCATTGCAACCTTGATTGGGCAGCCTCCCGCCAAGTTCACGCTGCCTCCGGCGACCCAAACAAACCTCCAGATTCCAGCAATTCCGGTGGGAGTGCCTTCAGTCCTGCTCGAACGGCGGCCTGACATCGCTGCTGGCGAGCGGCGTGTAGCCGAAGCGAACGAGCAGATTGGGATTGCACGAGCAGCGTTCTTCCCGACGTTAGTGATCGGAGCTGCGGTTGGTTTTCAGGGAAATACCGTGACAAATTGGCTCAACTGGCCGAGCCGCATGTGGGCGGTCGGCCCGCAACTCTCCGAGACGCTCTTCGACGCCGGCCGGCGCCGCGCCACGTCAGAAGCGGCACAAGCAAACTACGATGGCACGGCGGCCACTTATCGTCAGACGGCCCTTAGTGCGTTCCAGGAAGTTGAAGACAATCTTGCCGCTCTCCGCATTCTCGAAAACGAGGCCGAACAACAGCATCGCGCTACCGCGTCGGCCGAAGAATCGCTCCAGCTTTTCACGAACCGGTACCAGGGAGGAGTCGACAACTATCTTCAGGTGATCACAGCGCAGACGATTGCCCTGGTCAACGAGAGAAACGACATCGACATCCAACGCCGCCGAATGGATGCCAGCGTGCTCCTGGTAAAAGCGGTCGGCGGGGGATGGGATGTTTCGCAGTTGCCGAGATTCTAGGCCGGGAACGAGGTGCAGCAGCTGATCGATGGTTATCGATGGTTGGCGCCGTTTCTCAGCGGTTCACTCAAAAGCTCATCAGTCACCTATCTTTTCAGTAAGTATGGCCCAACGTTCATAAATCGCGTCATGCTCCTTCTGCGCCAATTCCAATTCCGCCAATGTCTCCGTCAGTGCGTTCGCATCGGTCGCAACCTCGGGATCATCGACGCGTTCGTGCAATGCCTGCAGCCTGGCATCCGCCGCTTCGATGCGGGCTTCGATGCCGTCGTACTCCCGTTGTTCCATGTAGGAAAGCTTCTTCTTTCGGGCTGCCGCGGGAGCGATCTGGTCCCCCCGACTGAGATCGGCAGCATCGCGTCTCTTGCCACCCGATGCGCCGTCCTCAGCTCGCCATTCCTCCCACTGCCTGTAGTCCGCGAACAGCTCGGCGTTCCCGCGACCATCCAACCCAACCACAGAGTTCGTCACGCGGTCCAACAGATAGCGGTCATGGGTCACCAGCACCAGCGCCCCGGAGAAATCCAGAAGCGCTTCTTCCAGAATCTCGAGTGTAGGAATGTCGAGGTCGTTTGTCGGCTCATCGAGGATGAGGACGTCGGCGGGTTGCAGCATCAGCCGCGCGATTAACACACGCGCGCGCTCACCCCCACTCAGCCGCTCGACGGGCTGGTTGAGTTGCTCCCCGGTGAAGAGGAACCTTGCCGCATAGCTGGCGACGTGCACAACTCGATCCAGATACACAACAGAATCGGAATCGGGCGCAAGGGCCCGGCGGAGGGTGAGACTGCTGTCGATCTCACGCATCTGGGAGAAATAGACAATGCGCAGCTTCGCGGCACGCCTTATGGTTCCTGCACTTGGCTGCAGCTCGCCGGTCATTGCGCGCAAAAGCGTTGTTTTACCCGATCCATTTGGGCCAACCAAGCCAAGTTTCATGCCGTTGTTCAGGCCGAAACTGACGCCGCGCAGGATTTCCCGGCCACCCAGCTCGATTGTGACCCCGTCCAGTTCGATGAGACGCTTGGTCTGTCGATTTGTAGCTTCGAAGTTGATTCCTGCGTTCGCTACGCGACTACGGGTCTCGGAATCTTCGAGACGCGCGATCAGCTCATGCGCGCTGTCGATGCGCGCCTTGGCCTTGGTGGCGCGGGCCTTAGGGCCGCGACGGAGCCATTCAATCTCGGTCCGGACGCGATTGCGCAGGCCTTCCTGCGCGCGCTGCTCTGATTCCATCCACGCCTCACGGCCTTCGAGAAACTTCGAATAGCTGCCCTTCAAGCGTAAGAGGCCGTCGACGTACATGCGGTTCAACTCGACGATTTCGGTCGCGACGTTCTCAAGGAAATAGCGATCGTGCGCGACAACGATGAAGGCGAAATTTGCCCCTTCGAGCAAGCCCTCCAGCCACTCAATGCCTTCGAGGTCAAGATGATTTGTTGGTTCGTCGAGCAGCAAAACGTCCGGTTTGACGACCAGGGCTTCGGCGATGGCCAACCGCTTGCGCCAACCTCCGCTGAGGCTGGCCGCGTCGGCATCCATACTCGTGGCGGTCGATCCTGCGTAATCCGCAAAGCCGGCTCGACCCAGCGTCTCGCGCAAACGCTGTTCGCGTTCATTCTCAGGTACGGCGCCATTGGCCATCGCCGCTTCGATTGCGCTGCGCACCGTGATTCTGGGCGCATATTCCGAAATCTGACGCACATAGCCAACGCGGGCGCGCTTGCGGAAGGCGACTTCGCCGGTGTCAGGTTCCTGCTCGCCGGCAAGTATGGCCAGCAGGGTGGACTTGCCGGCTCCATTCGGTCCGATGAGACCGATCCGATCACCCTCGTGGACCGGGAAGAATATGTCCTGAAATAAAGGTTTGGCGCCGAATCGTTTGGAGAGATTCTGTGCATTCAGGATCGGCGGCATTCTTTCAGTGTACGGTGCGGTCACCCGATGGATCGCGGTGGTCGGCCCTGCTCCCCGCCGAAAGTGAGCAGTTATGACCAGCATTCACGGGAGATGCCGTCCATGATTGTCCCGTATATGGCCCTCCCCCTCGAGAAGTCCTCCCCTTCAGCCTTTTACGGTGGAAGAATACGTCCATAGGAGAATGCGGTGCTCGATCAATTCACGAACGACCAATTCATGATCGCCGGGGTTGTCCTGGTAGTCGTTGTTGTCATCGTCTTTGTCGGATATCTTAGTTATCGCAAGATCAGGACCGGAGCATTCCGCGCGCGTTTCGGCCCGGAGTACGACCGCGCTCTTCTCAAGCACGGATCATCGAGCAAAACTGAAGCAAAACTTGCCGATCGTGAAACTCGCGTAAAGACACTGGAACTCCGCAATCTCGGCGCGAATGAGCGAGAACGGTTTGTGGCCGATTGGCAGGCGTTGCAGGCCCGTTTCGTCGATCATCCTAAATCCGCGGTTACCGAAGCCGACGAGCTCATCTCTTTGCTCCTCGCGGCGCGCGGCTATCCGAAGGGCAGCTTCGACCAGCGCGCAGCGGATATATCGGTGAGCTACCCGCGCGTGGTAGAAGACTACCGCCAGGCCAACGCCATCGCGGTACGTCCAGGGCGAGCCGATGCCAGCACCGAAGAGCTGCGCACGGCGATGATTCAATTCCGGACAATATTCGACGAACTCGTGGAGGCTCAAAAGCCTCAAGAGAAAGAGTCCGCCGCATAGCGCCAAAGCCGCTTGATGGCAGGCTACGGATTTTTGGAAATGGCGGGTTTTTGCGCGTTGTTGTCGGGCAATTGATCGAGCAGGACCACATTGAGCAGCGACTTATGCACCTGGATGCGGCCGTTGTAGCTGATAAAGCCGAGCTTGCGAAAGCGATTCATGAAGAAGCTGACACGGGACCGGGTGGTGCCGATCATATCCGCCAATGTTTCCTGCGTGATGGGCGGGATGAAGGTTTCCGGTTCGCCGGGCTTGCCGAATTCCGCCATCAAAAGAAGAATCCGCGCCAGGCGCTTTTCGCTGGAGTTGAAAAGCTGATCGACAAGATCGGCCTGGGTTCGCATGCTGCGGGCCAGCAGGAACTTGAGGAAAATGTCGGCGAATGCGGGCTCGTCATGCATCACCCGAATCATTTCGTTTCTGCTGATCTTGAGCGCCGTGCAGGTGTTCACGGCAGTGGCGGTGGCCATATGCAACGCCAACGATCGCGGCAAGAGACTCTTCACCAACAAAATCGCCAGCGGATAGAAGTGTGATCGTGGCCTCTTTGCCGTTCTGCGAAACGACGGTGACCCTTGCGCGGCCCTTTTGCAGATAGAACACAGAGTCCGCTCGCATCTCCCTGGCAAAAGAATGTCTCCTTTGGCTTCAACTCGACAATTGTCCGGCCAAGTCCGGCGTTTGCAAGAAAGGTCGCGGAATCGAATGTGGTGCTTTCCGTGATGATGTTGCTACTGGTCAAAATGGCACCTGGGTGCAGACTGTGTTTGGATCGACTGTTCCGACCGGGGAAACAGCCACCGTGTTGTGGGAGTGCTTAGGAAGCCGGCCAGTTGATCAAAGACAGCAGGTGAGGCGGTTGGAGAGGAAGCCACGGCTCCTGTCGAGAGCTGGAGCCTGCAGCGAAGTCGCGTTGCTCCTGAAGAAAGGCGCCACTTGGGCAGTCTGCCAAAGAACAATCGTGAATACGATCAATCTCTGTCCATCATCACCGGTAGTCAAAACCGATGTCTGTTCAATTTTGCTCATGTCCAGGTTTGTTCATGTCCGGGCTGCTGGCATCGAGGTTGCTGGTATCCAGGTTTGGACAGATGAAGGGAACGAAGACATAGACGGGAGGATTGCCGGATGTGCCCAATTCAAGAAGGTCCATGGCTGCTCCGAGCAGATTTGACCATTCTCGATGATCCTCATTCTGACAATATCTCTCAGGGCATAGCTAGGGCGGTTCCCCAGCTAAGGAGGACCGTTGATGCCATTGATGGGAATTTCGGAGCGACAATCCGTGCAGGGCTACCGGGGTGAACTGAGGTATGGGCGATGGAGCCGTTCGATCGTGGTGCCTCTTCACAAGAGGATCCGCACGTTGAAGTTCGTGCTCTTGGTGGTCGCGATTTTGTCGAGCCTTCCAGTGCAGGCGAGATCGCAAGCGCTGTCCTCCATGGACGGCTCGCCAGACAGCACGGGAAGGACGACCGCAGGGCTACGCGACCTGACTTACGTTCCGCCGACGCAGCGCACAAAGGTGAACAATTACGTCTTCGACGCGTTCGGTCCGTACCCAATTGCGGGAGCCGCGATCGCCGCGGGCATCAATCAATGGACCAATGCAGCCACCAGAGTGGAACCAAGGGATCAAGGGTTACAGCAGGACGATTTGGGTCCGACTTTGGAATCGCCACTGTCAGCACTACAACGCGTTACGGGCTGGCGCAAGCGTTCAGGGAAGATACCTTGTACTACCGCTGCGAATGCAACGGGCGTACTCCCGCGGTTGCGCCATGCCGCGATCTCGACGTTGACTGGACGCCAGGGCGAAGACGGCCATCGCGTCTTCTCTGTTCCTGCGCTTGCTGCTCCTTATGCGGGTTCAATGACCGCCGTCTATGGCTGGTACCCCAACCGTTTCGGAGTCAAAGATGCGTTTCCGGATGGGCAACTACAGTTTGCTTTTGGAACTAGGCGGCAACATTGGGCTGGAGTTCTTTTATAGCGGACCGCACTCGTTGCTTTCGCGCATGCACTTGAACAATGCGCACGGCTCACCGGACCCAGGCCCGAATCATTGAGCGACCGTGGACTCACGGCATCTGTTGGCATCGAACCCTCCAATTCAGGAGCAGCCGGCCGTGGAAGTGCGCTCTGTTCGCGAGCCTTGGCTGCGGGATTCTTTACAACGGCTTCTTTGAGTGGTTCGGCAGTCTTGGCATTTTTTCCTGGCAGGTTCTCAAGGCAGCAGTGACTCCGCCCTTATGAATGGCGCGAGTTGATTCGGCAGCTCGACGAAGTTGGGTCGAAGTCTTTGCCGCTGGTCGCATTGGCAGGCGCCGCGATCGGCGTTGTCATCTCGCTCGAAGCGCGCTACAGTCTAAGTCGATTCGGCGCAAAATCGATGTTTCCCGCCACTCTTGTTTACTCCGTGATCCAGGTGATGGGACCGGTCATTACCGGACTGGTAGTGAGCGGCCGCGTGGGCGCCGGCATTGGCGCGGAACTTGCGTCGATGAAAGTGACCGAGCAGATCGATGCCATCGAGGCCTCCGCGATTAACCCTTACCGGCTCCTGGCCGCGACGCGCATCCTGGCCTGCATTCTGATGCTGCCGCTTGTTGACCCTTGCTGCCGACGCGTGCGGCTTGCTGACGGGCTGGTTCGCGCAAGCCCTGGTTGAGCCCCTCTCGTTTCATCAGTTCATTCAAAGCGGCTTTCATGGCGCCACCTTCAATGCCTTCCTGCCCCCAACCTTCAAGACCGCAGTGTATGGGCTGATCATCGGGCTCATTGCCTGCTTTCAGGGAATGCGCACGACCGGAGGCGCTGCGGGTGTGGGCCGCGCGGCCACCAACTCGGTCGTGCTCGCCTCGCTCTTCCTTATCCTGGCCGATGTTGTGCTGGTGAAATTCATTCTCGTTTTCTTTCCTTAACCGTTGTTTCGAACGGCTCGTGAAACCAATATGGCCACAGCTTATGACAATGCGATGAAGCAAGAGAATGCCTCGGGCAAGACGGTGCTGCGCCGGTCGTCGCCGTGGAGAATGTGCGGAAGACCTTCGGAAGCCACACGGTCCTGAACGGGATCAGTCTGCGCGTAAGCCGCGGAGAAACCCTGGCCGTGCTTGGACGCAGCGGCACAGGCAAGAGCGTGTTGCTGAGGCTGATCATCGGCCTTGAGAAACCTGACTCGGGTTCGGTTCGCATTCATGGCCAGGACATTGCCGGCCTGGCTCTCGATCAGATGGGAGAAATCCGGAAGAAGATGGGTTTCCTGTTTCAGCACGCGGCGCTCTACGATTCGCTCACCGTCGGAGAAAATGTCGCGTTTCCTCTGGAACACCATCGCAGAGATATGTCGAAGTCCGAGCGGGCCGACCGCGTGAACCAGTTGCTGGCTGAAGTGGGGATGGAAGGCAACCTCGAGAAGATGCCTTCCGATATTTCGGGCGGAATGCAAAAGCGCGTGGGCCTGGCGCGAGCGCTGGCACTGGAGCCGGAGATTCTGCTGCTCGATGAGCCGACAGCCGGCCTCGACCCCATCAGCTCAGCGGAGATCAACGAGTTGATTCTGAAACTCCAGCGGGAGCGACAGATGGCCTCCGTTGTAGTGACGCACAATCTGCACAGTGCCAAGACGATTGCCAACCGGTTGGCCATTTTGAATGAAGGCAATGTCGTGATCGAGGGAACCTTTGACGATCTTCAACAAAGCGACATCGAGTTCGTGAAGGAATTCTTAAAGCACTCGTAGGGGGACATATGTCGAGAGTGGCGCGGTTAGGTGCATTCATCGTTGCAACGCTGGCGGTTCTGGCTACGGGCGTCTTCATTATCGGCAGCAAGGAATATCTGTTCAGCTCCACGTACCAACTCAAGGCGCAGTTCAAAAATGTGGTGGGCCTGGCTGAAGGCGCGGACGTGCAGGTAGGCGGGGTTCATAGCGGAACCGTGACCGGGATCGTGTTGCCGAGGAAGCCAGGAGATGAGGTAACGGTCGTCATGGAGCTTGCCAAGTCCACGCACGAGATTATCAAGCAGGACTCGGTGGCTTCCATCCAAACCGAAGGTTTGCTGGGCAATCAGTTCCTGGCCATTTCATTTGGATCTGCAGGACAGCCCGACGTGAGAAACGGCGAGACCATCCAAAGTGTGCCGCCGCTCGAAATGGCGGATCTGCTCAAGAAGACAAACGGCATTCTGGATAGCAGCCAGCAAGCCATCCAGAACGTAACGATGGCGACCGCGCACCTGAACTCGGTGAGCGCCAAGATCGATTCGGGGCAGGGAACTGTGGGAGCGTTGGTGAACGACAAGCAACTCTACAGCGACCTGGAACAGACTACGACCACGCTGCATGCGACGATGCTCCAGGCGCAGACCGGAGTGACGGACTTCCAGGAAAATATGGAAGCGCTGAAACATAACTTCCTGCTAAGCGGGTATTTCAAGAAGCGCGGATATGAAGACTCTGCCGATCTAGGCGCGAACGCGATTGGCGGGCTTCCGCAAGGCACCCCGGTAAAGGCGTTTACGCTATGCAGTCAAGCAGCTCTTCGATAGCCGCGATTCCGCAAAACTGAAAAATCAGAAATCTCTCAAAGACGCCGGCAACTTTCTTGCGCAGAATCAATTTGGAGTTGCAGTTATCGTGGCTTCCACCGGCATGGAAGGCGATACCCAGAAGGACGCGGTTCTCACCGAAGCCAGGGCCATGGTCATTCGCGAGTATCTGGCTGGGAACTTTGGATTCGATAACTCCCTGTTGAAGACGCTGGGATTAGGAAAGGAGGCCGGCCCGAACGTTGATGCTGACTGGGGCTCGATTCAAATTCTCGTTTTCGCGACAGGAACGGAGATGCCGGCAGACAAACCAGCACCCACCGCGAGCGCACCGATTGCAAGTACCAGCCAGCCCCTTCCGGCCGCCGCTGCGGCGACTCAAAAACAATAGAGAGTTGCGGGGCCCGGCAGACTTTCCTCACCAGCTATGATCAGAATTACGATTCAGAATCGGCGGCCCGAAACAAAGGGCAGCCGAGAGGAAGGAGTTCGCCTGATGGGCACCTCAAAATCCGATGCTCTTGTGGTCTATGGCGTGACCGGCGATCTGGCACACAAGATGATCTTCCCCGCACTCTATGCAATGGTGAAACGCGGAAACCTCAATGTTCCAGTGATCGGCGTTGCTTTTCCCAAGTGGAGTCTGGAGCGTCTGCAAAGGCGGGTGACGGATAGCATCAAGCGATCGGGCGGAATCGATAATAAGCGGGCTTTCCAGCATCTTTTATCCCTGCTCAAATATGTAAGTGGCGACTATAACGACGGCAGTACTTTCGTGGCCATCAAGAAGGCGCTGGGGAAAGCGCGCCGCCCAGCGCACTACCTCGCCATCCCACCTTCGCTCTTTGAGACCGTAATTAAGAGGCTGGGTGCGGCAAAGTTAGCCGAGGATGCGCGCGTCATCGTGGAGAAGCCGTTCGGGCGAGACCTGGCATCGGCCCGTGCGCTTAACCGTGCGGCTCGTGCAGTCTTCCCCGAAGATTCGATCTTCCGCATCGATCACTTCCTGGGGAAGGAAGCGATCATGAATATTCTCTACTTCCGCTTTGCCAATTCGTTCCTCGAACCGATCTGGAATCGGAATTACGTGGCCAATGTCCAGATTACGTTGTCTGAGAGCTTCGGCGTGGGAACACGTGGAGCGTTCTACGAATCCGCCGGCTGTTTGCGGGATGTTATCCAGAATCATCTTTTCCAGATTGTCGCGCTCCTTGCCATGGAGCCCCCCGCGGGCCGACATTTCGGAGCTGTGCAGACTGAGAAAGCCACGGTCTTCAAGGCGATGCGGTCTTTGGAACCGGCCGATGTGGTACGCGGTCAATACGTCGGATATCGCCAGGAGAAGGATGTGGCGAGGAACTCCGACGTCGAGACGTATTGCGCGTTGCGGTTGTTCATCGACTCATGGCGCTGGGATGGAGTGCCATGGTATCTCCGTTCCGGCAAATACCTGCCTAACACCGCGACCGAGATTCTTGTGGAGTTGAAGGCGCCACCGCAAACGCTTTTCGCCGACGCAGCGGCATCCAAAGGCCAGGCTAATTACCTGCGTTTTCGGCTGTCTCCCAATGCGGCGATCGCGATCGCCGCCCGCGTCAAGCTCCCTGGGCAGGAATTTATCGGACAGCAGCGAGAGCTTTATCTGCTGGAACAACAGCCGGGAGAAGAAACCCCCTACGAACGGCTTTTGGGGGACGCGATGCAAGGGGACGGAGGTCTCTTTACTCGCGAAGATGCCGTTGAAGCTGCATGGGCGGTGGTCGATCGGGTCCTCAAGCACCCTCCCCGGGTTCGCCCGTACAAACGTGGCAGCTGGGGGCCGAAACAGGCTGATGCGCTGATCGCCGCGAACGGCAAATGGCATAACCCTACCGAACCCAGTTAGTCCTGATATGGTGCGTTCGAGGGCGATCTGTCGGACCAGGTGTCGATTCGTTGTCTGTCGGTGGTCTAACTATCTCTCCGCGATGCGATCGGGACCTGCCGTCTCGCGTTGTTATCACTTAGATACTCCAATAATTGTCGGGATTCCATCTTGACCTGATGTGAGCACTCTAGCTCAGCCATCTCGTGATTCATTTGAAAGACTAAGTGGGAAGAAGAAAAAACTATCTTCTCCTCCCCCCGGGTCCCAGAACCTCGGTAAGTCGATCTGACATGCGCGCCTTTGGGACCGCCAGGCTGCGCATGTATGAAGATGCATGAGTGCGAAATCGAAATCGAGTTTCTATGCCGCTTACTACGGTCATCATGACACCAGTCGCAGTAGGGCTTTTGTTGTGGCTTGTGAACCGGTTTATCCCGATGCAGGGGCAAATCAAGTCGATTCTGAATGGCGTGGTTGTCATCGTTTTGGTCGTGTGGCTCGGGAATCTCTATGGGTTGTTCGACCATCTCAAGCAATTTCACGTCGGGCGTTGACCAGCAACCAATTCAGTCACAGCTAAAGGCTTCGCTAATTGTGAGCCAGTTGCCTAGAACGATCACTCTGCCGGTCGGCAAGAAAACCGGAGAGTGGAGTTAGTCGTATCCGGCGATGCGATTGGAAACCCGGCGAATGTCACGATAGGGAGCTCGCAGTAACCCAACACAACCGCATATCCGCTGCGAGCTCGAGAGAGACGCGGCGGATGCTGACTATTCCAGTTTGCGGTTAGAAAAGAGAGATGGAAACATGCTTGGAACTATTTTGATTGTGATTCTTCTGCTCGCGCTTTGTGGCGCCCTGCCGCGGTGGTCGCACAGCAGGAACTGGGGCTACTATCCAACCGGGGGACTAGGTCTGATCCTGCTGATTGTTGTCGTCCTTTTGCTTATCGGGCGTATTTAGGCGCGGCTTCCTTGCGCTCTCATGCGAGCGGCGCTGGAATTGCAACTGTGTAATGTCAGGATCAGATTCGAGTGAGCATTTCTTTTCTTCGATCGGTCTGGTCCCCTGCGTCGAACCTGCATGTGGAAGATCCACGGACTGCGTAAAGGCGATGTTGCAGTGGGACTGACTTCAATTGGACACCAGCGGTTCTTGCAGACTAAAATGCCGAAGCCGTTTTGCGGGTCGACCTCAGATGAGGTTCGTCACGCCTTAGCGGCTTCGGCATGCTGATTTCTCGACCGATTGACCGGCCGTTCACGGTTAGCGTTTGTCTTTGCCGCCTCGGTTGTCCTGGCCAGCATGGCCGCGACCGTCGCGCACTTCATTTCCCTTGAACTGCCTGGGAGCTCTGTCGCGGGTTGCGGCTCTCTCGCCCTTTTCCGGCATACGGCCGTTATAGCCGTGCTGTGGATCGAAGCTGTTATTCACGTGGCCGTGAAATCTGGAAGATCCGTGGAACCATGGGCCGGCGCCAACGAAGACGCGTCCATGAAACCACTCTGGACCATAGTAGCCATAGGGAGCACAGCCGTAAGGGGAATAGTCATAGTAGCCGTATGGGCATTCCGGGGCGACTCCAATGTTGATGCTTAACTGGGCCGAGGCCCTGGGGACGCCGGCTGAAATGGCAGCTGCAGCAATAGCGGCTAACGCGAGAAACTTGATTTTGTTCATGTACTCTCCTCACAATCGTTGGGGCCGTCACTTGCCTGCTCCAACCTTTCCTGAGCCTAGCGCCCGGAATCATGTGAGTCTGAGCAGTTTCGACCAGATGCGAGGATGCCGCGCGCCGCCTGCTACACGGAGGTACCTCAATGGAGAGTTCGTTGACAGGGTGATGCAGAATTAAGGTTGAGATTCACGCAATCAGTCGCCAACCGCCCCGCATTCCCGTTAGACTCCTTCTGTTCTAAATCTTCTTGATCGGGAGACTGACAATCCATGTCCATGTCGTACCGGTGTCCTTCGTTCTCGCCTCGTCGATCGGTTTTGCCGCGCCATTGTTTTCCTTAACTTTTTCCTTGTTCCTCCGAATTCCTCGGCGCAGTCGGTACCCCCATCGCTGGAGTCACCGGCTCTGCGGCCGCCCGAGACGGGTTCGCACGGCGAGAAACTCGTGGGCATGCCGAAGTTTCATGACCCAGCGCCGTACGATTTTGACGAACACACGGGATACAAGCAGATCTTCGACACGAAGAGTCTTAGCGGTTGGGATGCAGACCCCACGATCTGGCGTGTTGATAACGGTGTCATGGTGGGAGAAACGATCGAGGGTAAGCCAAGGGGCAACAACTATATCGTCTATCGTGACGACAAAGCTCGCGATTTCGACCTGAAGCTTCAAATGAAAATCGAAAAAGGTGGTGGTGGCGGAATTCAATACCGGAGTGTCACCGGCGTGCCCTGGACACGACCGCAACCCGCCGGCCAATCGCCGTATGACCTCAAGTTCATGATGACGGGCCCGCAGGCGGACTTTTGGTTCCCGGTGAGTGCACAGACTGCGTCGTATACGGGGCAGTGGTACTCCGAAAACACGATGCAGGGCATTCTCGCCTATCGCGGCCAAGTCACACAGGCGCTACCTGGGCAGACGAATCGTCTCATCGCCAATATCGGCGATAAGGCTGCGCTTGGTGGTTATGTGAAGGTGAACGAATGGAATGACTACGAAGTCATCGCGCGCGGTGGGGTGATGATGCATATCATGAACGGCCAACTGATGGCTGTCTTCATCGACGACAATAGTGACTCAATCAATAACCAACCCGGACTTATCGGCTTTGAAATCGAAAGCCAGCCATGCAAGATTTCAGTGCGCGATATCTGGCTTCGGAAGTTCGACTAGTGTTCATCATTTGCCCCATGACAACTCGATCACGCGACGACGGCAAATCTCTGACTTTGATTTGCGCCCTCAGATTCGAGCCTTGGCGGGAGTAGCTTCGTTTCGTTTGAGGTTTCCTACGGGAACTAAGGACGAACTGGAAACAGAGCGTCGAAAATCCGGCCCAGAATCCGACGGAGGAATTTTTCGGAGAGGTTTTGCGGTTCAAAGTGGCTTTCAAGTATCAAGCTCGAGACAATCGGCCCCAATGTCAAGAGGGCCAGATCGTTGTCTGATTTCTGATTCTTGGTGAGGTGTCCGAACACGCGCACATAGATCGCATCATCGTTCGTTGCCTTCGACATTTCGAAGGCTTTCCGGAGCCGTTCCTTCGAGTCGGGATGGCGGAGTGCGAAGAGCTTGAATTCGAGCGTCAGGATTGGCCAGGTTCTGTCGTTGACAAGTGCGACATAAAAGTCACGAAAGGCATGCAGGCTTTGTTTTCGATCTGCGCACTTTTGGAGGCTATTGAGGAGGCGAGCGATGTGCGACCTGATCTGACGTTCGTAGAGGGCAAGGAATAGATCTTCTTTGCTTTTGAAGTGCGTGTAAACTGCGCCCTTGCTTCTGCCGGCCTTGGCAGCGATCTCGTCCAATTGGGCGCCTTCGTATCCATCCCGCACGAACACTTCTTCCGCGGCATCTAAGAGCCTGGTCTGGGTTTCTCTGATCCGAAGTTGTTGTTTATTCAGCGCTTCCATGGCAACTCCCCATTTGAACATTTTCTACGATTTTCTGCATTGACAAAAAACTGACTGGTCAGTATCTTTTCTGATTATGCCACAGGCTGCTACGCTCGATGTTCCCTCTGCCACCGGAAAAGAGACGAGGACGACGCGGATCGCGATCGCCGCCCTCTGTGCTCTCCTGATATTGGGAATCGCGACCGGATGGGCCCTTTATTCGGAGGGATACGAGTCCACGGATGACGCGCAGGTGGATGGGCACCTTCACGTGGTGAGCTCGCGTATCTCGGGCACTACAGCGGTGGTGTATGTTTCGGATAACCAGACCGTTGAAGCGGGTCAGTCGCTGGTGGATCTCGACCCCAGCGAACAGAAAGTCGCGTACGCTCAGGCCAAGGCTCAATATGATCAGGCTGTTGCGCAGTTGAATGCACAACGGCCCTCGGTCGCTATCACCCAGGCAGAAAACGCAGCTTCAGCGATTACGGGTGATGCGCAGGTAGCAGAGGCCAAGGCCGCCTTCGCCGCGGCGTCCCAGGATCTGGCAAGCGCGTCGGCAAAGGTGGTTGAAGCAGAGGCGATTCGCTCTCGTGATGATGCTGAGCTTATCCGCTACGAGCAACTCTTTCAGGCAGGCACCATCTCTCGTCAGGATTACGATCGAGCGCTTGCGGCTGCTCGCTCCGCGGATGCGAGCGCCACAGCGGCCAAAGCCAATGTCGGCATCGTCAGAGAAGCTTGTCGAGCAAAGGAAGGCTGAGATCCAGGCGCAGGGTGCGCGGCGCGAGCAGACTGAGCGTACTGCGCCCCGCCAGGTCTTAATCCGGGTAGCCGATCTGGCCAGCGCGGAAGCAAACGTCGAGGCGGCAGCGGCGCAATTGAATCGTGCAGAACTCAACCTCAGCTTTTGCCATATTGTTTCGCCCGTGCGCGGAATCGTAACGCAGCGCAGTGCTGAAATTGGAAATCGTGTGAGCGAAGCTCAGCCTCTCTTGATGGTCGTCGCGACTGGAGACACCTGGATTACTGCGAATTTCAAAGAAACGCAACTGTCCAGGATGTATGCGGGCCAACGCGCGAAGGTCCATGTCGATGCATTGAAAGAGGACTTCGACGGCACGGTTGAAAGTGTCCCTGCCATTACCGGCGCTCGCAGCAGTGTTCTTCCACCGGAGAATGCGACTGGCAACTACATCAAGGTGGTTCAACGTATGCCTGTGCGCATTCGCCTCGATGCGCAACAGAAGAGCCTGGATCGCCTTCGCCCTGGAATGTCGGTCGAGACCAAAGTATGGCTCAGGTAAGTTCCATTCCAGTCCGTTTCAATCCATGGATCGTCGCCATGACAGTGACCTTGGCGACGTTCATGGAAGTTCTTGATACCTCGATTGCGAATGTGGCTCTTCCCCACATTGCCGGCAATCTTGGAGCGACGGCGGATGAGAGCACGTGGGTACTAAGCAGTTATCTTGTCTCGAACGCTGTCATCCTGCCCATGAGTGGTTGGCTGTCGACGCGGGTTGGCCGCAAGCGTTTTTACATGGCTTGCGTGGTCCTGTTTACGTTGAGCTCTGTGCTATGCGGTTTCGCTGCAAGCCTCCCAATGCTCATTGTTTTTCGTGTCATGCAAGGACTTGGTGGGGGAGGCCTGGGGCCGACCGAACAGGCGATCCTCGCTGATACTTTCAGGCCTGAGCAGCGGAACATGGGCTTCGCAATCTACGGCATGGCGATCGTCGTCGCCCCTGCTGTTGGTCCGACTCTTGGCGGCTGGATCACCGACAACTTCAGCTGGCACTGGATCTTCTTTATCAACGTTCCGATCGGGATCATCTCGCTTTTTCTGACGCATCGAGTTGTGCATGATCCTCCCCATGTTCTAGAAGCGCGGAATCGAAGCGGACAAAACATGGACTACCTCGGAATCACCACCATTGTTGTCGGTGTGGGACTGCTGCAATACGTGCTGGATAAGGGCGAGCAACTCGAATGGTTCGATTCAGGCATCATCCGCACATCTGCTGCGCTGTCAGCAGTCGCGCTGATCGCAATGGTCTGGCGAGAATGGAGGCATCGGAACCCGATCATTGAGCTTCAGCTGCTCAAAAACCGTAACTTCGCGGTTGCTACACTCTCCAACTTCACTCTTGGAGTGGTCCTGAACGGATCAATGATTCTGATTCCGCAGTTCCTTCAGTTACAGCTTGGATACTCGGCGGAGCGCGCCGGGATGGCGCTGTCCCCTGCGGGAATCGCACTTGCGCTGCTGATGCCAGTGGCTGGGATCCTGGGAAGCAAATTCGACCCGCGCAAGGTGATCGCCCTCGGTTTCCTTCTGACTTCGGCAAGCATGTTCTGGATGATGCGCATTTCGCCGGACGTGGACTTTACCTCAGTCGTCTGGATGCGCATCTTCCAGGTCATCGGTCTGCCGTTGATCTTCATTCCCATAAGCACGCTCGCTTACGTGGGCATGCGACCCGAAGATAACAACCAGGTTTCAGGGATCAGCAACTTTGCGCGCAATCTGGGCGGTGCGGTCGGCACATCGTTTCTGGTGGCTTTTCTTACGCGCCACCGGCAGATCAGCCGTGTCGACATCGTCTCGCACCTTCATCATGGCAACATCTTCTTCGATCGCTATTTCGCTGGGCTGCAACAGTCCGCCATCCGCGCTGGTCTCAGCGCTGCCGGAGCGGGCCAGCGTTCGCTCGCTCAGTTGCAGCAGTTGGTTGATGCGCAGGCGAATGTGCTTGCCTTTATCAGTGCGTTCTTTGTCCTTGGTGTGATTGTTGCGTTCCTGGTTCCACTGCCATTCCTGATGAAAAGACCTTCGCCGGAAGAAATGGCAAGCTCGCAAGGAATGCACTAACATCGGTTTGCTCTCAGAAAAGATCAAATACAAATGTCAACGAAATGGGAAAGGTAATTGAAATGATGATGGAACCAAGGGCCACAAAGCGCTTTACACACTCGGTCTTACTGATGACCGTCCTATTCTCCGGCGTTTGGGCGCATGCCCAGTTCCCCGGAATGTCGCAACCTCAGCACCACCCATGGTCCGATGCCAACCTTTCGCCCGATCAGCGCGCCGACCTGGTGATCAAGGAAATGACTCTGGACGAGAAGATTCAGCTCGTGCACGGTCTTGGTTGGCAGGCCATGTTCATGGCGCCGGAATCCGGGCCTGGAACGCGGGCGATTTCGGCAGGCGGCTTCATTCCTGGAATTCCGCGCATGGGCATCCCCGATCTGCAGATGTCCGATTCAGTCGAGGGCATTTCCGGGGCCGGCATCAATGGCCGCTATGCGACTGCACTGCCTTCGGCAGAAGCGATGGCAGCGGCGTGGGACCCCGCACTCTCGTATGAGATAGGAACGATGATCGGCAATGAACTTCGATCGCTCGGATTCAATATGTCGCTGGGTTCGGGTATCAACCTGATTCGCGAGCCGCGGGATGGCCGGACATTTGAATACAAGGGCGAAGATCCGTTGCTTGCCGGGACGCTCGCAGGACAGGAACTGAAAGCGGAAAAGGCGCTTCACCTCATCACGGATCTGAAGCACTTCGCCGTCAACGACCAGGATGATGGTCGATACGACGGTCAACTCGGTAATCAACAAGCGCGCCATGCGGGAGAGCGATCTTCTTGCGTTTCAGATCGCTTTAAAAGACTCAGGCGCGGGCGCGGTGATGTGCGCATACAACAAGATCAACGGAACCTATGCCTGCGAAAACGAATACACACTGGGCGAAGTGCTGAAGAAGGACTTCGGATTCAAGGGATTTGTTGTCTCCGATTGGGGCGCAACACAAAGCACAGTGAAGGCCGCGTTGGCAGGTCTCGACATTGAAATGCCAGGCAACGATTCCTTTGGCGAGCCATTGAAGAAGGCCGTGGAGAGCGGGGAAGTGCCGATGGCAAGGCTCAACGACATGGTGCACCGCATTCTTCGCACGGAATTTGATTCTGGCATTGTCGATAATCCTCGGCAGCCGCAATCTCCAGATGTAATGAAAGGCTTTGAAGTGGCGCAAAAGGTGGAAGAGAAGGGAGCTGTGCTGCTGAAGAATGACCGCAACCTCTTGCCGTTGAGCGCAACGTCGACGAAATCTATCGCGGTGATTGGAGGGCACGCAGACGTGGGTGTGATGTCGGGAGGAGGATCATCGCAGGTTTCCCCTGCTGGCGGCAACGCCGTTCCTCCACCTCCAGAGTTGGCGAACAATCCGCTCGCAATCTTCATGATGTCCGTGTACCATCGTTCGCCGCCCCTCAACGGCATCCGCGAAAAAGCTCCGGAGGCTCGCGTGGAATTCGATCCGGGGACCGACCCGGCGTCGGCTGCAGCGCTTGCCAAATCGTCTCAGGTTGCGATCGTGTTTGCGGTCCAGCATGAATCGGAGGGCATCGACCTCCAGAATCTCTCGCTTCCGGACAAACAGGATGCGCTGATCGAAGCAGTGGCTGCTGCGAATCCGCACACGATTGTAGTGCTGGAGACGGGCGGCGCTGTGCTGATGCCGTGGATCGACAAAGTAAGTGCCGTCATCGAAGCGTGGTATCCGGGGATTCGCGGATCGGAAGCGATTGCCAACGTGTTGTTTGGCGACGTTAATCCGTCGGGCAAGCTTCCGCTCACGTTCCCCAGGAGTGAAGCGGATCTGCCGCATCCGAAGCACGTAGATCCGCCGGCAGCGGATGCGGAACATCCGGCTCCGCAGCTCCCCGGTTTCCCCTCTATGGTCGCGCTCTTTATGAAAGTGGGCCCCACGTTTGATGCGACGTACGATGAAGGTCTGAAGGTGGGGTACAAGTGGTATGACGCGGAAAAGAAGCCCGTACTCTTCCCGTTCGGCTTCGGCCTCTCCTACACAACATTTGCCTATTCTGGAATCTCGGTCACGCCAGGCGATTCCACCACGGTCACCTTTACGGTGAAGAACACAGGCAAGCGTAGAGGCACAGAAACTGCCGAGGTCTATGCGTCATTACCCGATGCGGCCGGCGAGCCGCCGAAGCGCTTAGTCGGATGGACTCGTGTTGAACTCGCGCCCGGCGAGTCGAAGCAGGTCTCTGTTCCGGTAAGCCGCGATCGGCTCACGGTCTATGACGAGGCTTCGGATTCATGGAAGCTCGTACCTGGAAATTACCTGATCCGGGTGGGGAGTTCCTCGCAGAATCTTCCACTGCAACAGACGCTGTCGTTTTGACGAAAGAGCATCCGTATCCGCTTCGATCGCTTGCCGGCTCCATCGCGGCCTGGAGAACAGCCGGACCTGCATGGAGGTTTCAACCGCAAGTCGCACGATCAACCGTTCAGCCTAAACCAACCCGAAAGGTGAAGAAGCATGAAGAAACTCCTCGTATCCGCCGCTCTGCTGTTTGCTCCTACTGCTTTTGCCGCAGGAACCCCGAACCTTACAGGCCAATGGTCCGTCCACAACAGCATCTCGGGAAGCGAGAGCGATCAGGAGTGCAAATTTGTCCAGACCAACGACAAGCTCGCCGGCAGCTGCAAATCGAACGACAAGGACGTTCAAGTCACCGGCAGCCTGGATGGCAACAAGGTTACGTGGAAGTACGACTCGGAATACAACGGCACTCCATTGACGCTCACCTACACGGCCACTCTCGATGATTCCGGGAAGATCGCGGGCAGCGTGGAAGTCCAGCCCTTTGGAGTCTCAGGTGAATTTACTGCGACCCCGTCGAAGGAAGCCGGCAAATAGAGATCAAGGTCCGCCCAGTCCGCGGGATGAAGAGCGAGGCAGAGTTTCAGGGGCAGGGAAGCCACGCCCCGAGAGGCTCCTGTCTTTCTGGGATTGCCCGGCGCGATTTCATGCCGGAATGCGGCTGGAGTACGGCAATGGGAGCGAGATTTGGAGGTTAGTATGGCCATAAAGTTCGAGAGGAGTGCTTCGACTCGACCTCGGGAAGTAGCCTGCGGACCCGGCCGGGAGTGGGTCTGAATGCGATCATTCAGGGACAAACGGATCAACTTCTTGAATATTTGGGGAGAAATGATCGGAAAATCCTCGAAGAATGCAGAAAGGAACTCTGCATTTCACAGTGCTGGGGATAGAATCGGTGCCAGCATGTCCGACTCACTGAACCAGCGCTCCGAAAAGATCATCAAGTTTCTTCTTCAGACGGGTACCGCAACTCTCGAGCAGATCCTCGATGTCGCTGGATCCTCCGCACCTAGCATTCGACGCGATCTGGCGCGGCTCGAGGGCCGGGGGCTGATCCGGCGTACGCACGGAGGCGCAACGCTGGTCGAACCCTTGCTTTACGAGCCCTTTCGTTTTGACAGCTCTTTTTTGGCGCGTGAACAGCGCCATGCGACGGAGAAGCGCCGCATTGGCTTGGCTGCGGCCGAACTGGTCCTGCCCAACGAGACCGTGGGCCTCACGGCCGGCACAACGACGACGCATATTGGGCGCAGCCTGCGCCATCGCGAGAAAATTCAGGTAGTCACCAACGCGATCAATATTGGCATGGAACTCTGCAACCAGCCCGGGATACGCACCTATATTACCGGTGGTGTGGTCCCATGGGCCTGGTCGTTTTCGCTCACGGGCAATGCCGCTCTCACTTTCCTGGACAATGTCTACATGGACAAAGTGTTTTTGAGCGTGACCGGCCTCGATGCGGAGCGCGGCGCGACTACCCTTGAAACCGACGAGGCGTTGGTTTACCGCAAGATGCTCAAGCAGGCCAAACAGGTGATGTCACGGCCGATTCCAGCAAACTTGGCAATGTCAGCCCCGCATTCATCTGCCCTGCCGGAGATATCCATATATTGATTACTGATACGGGCGCTTCCGTCGAGGCGATTGCCCCGTTCGAACGTCAAGGCATTCGTGTGATTCGGGTATAAGCCATCGAACGGATCGCAACTCCGGATGACTCCGGAATTTCCGCCACTACGCTGGATGAATAGGATCGCCTCGTTTTTATTGCGCAGCCTGCGTCCCAAATTCCCTAGCCGCGAACTCTCGATGCAGCAAGCGAACTGCCTCGTGCACGTCTGCCTCGAATACCACGGGGCCGGAGCGCAAAGAATCGCCCGCTTATGTTGCAGGCCCCCATCACTGTGGTCAGCCAACCTGCGAGACAACGACCCATGCAGATGAGACACTCCGGTTCGACGCAAAACCTCGACGAGGCTGGCCAACTGCAACCCACCCCCAGCCATCACATCCAGCCGTCCACGAGCGAGCTTGCGGAGCTTTGCAATCGACTCGGCACCAGCGAGCACATCCGGTTCGCCGCCCGAGGTCAAGAAGCAATCGACGCCGCAGCGGATTACGTCCTCCAGGGCTCCAGCCATATCAGGCGTCTCGTCAAAGGCCCGATGGAAAGTGACCTTCATGGGTTTAGCCAGCGCCACCAGCTCTCGAGTCCTTTCCACGTCGACGCGACCATTCGGAAGGAGAACGCCTACTCGCCACTCCAGCGGCTCCCGCGGCTTTCGCCTGCTCGATCTGACCTTCATTTCGCCGAACTCGGCCGACGAGAAGACGAAATTCTCCGGGCGTGGACGAATCAACACATAGACAGGAATCGAAAGTGCTTGCAATGGTCTGCGTCATCAGGTCAATGCTCGGCGTTACTCCGCCGACAGAAAGCTGGGAGCAAAGCTCGATTCGATCGGCACCCCCGCTTTCGGCCGCGCGTGCTGCCTCGAGGTCGGTGACACACAGCTCAAAGAGAGGAACTTTCATGGCAAGGACACATGCTTTCCGGTGGCGTGAGCCAATCGGGTTCTTGGAATAGCTGAATAAGTATCGAAAAATGGGCTGATGGCGTATCGGGTTCTGTAAAGTCGTCCCCGCTTTCGTTCTGAGCATATATCAAAGCTAGCCGGAGTCCATAAAAATTTGCTCATAACGCCAGCCACTGCTCAAACTTTTGATCAGGTATGGGCATTTTGGCGGAAGCAAGGACAAAAATGACACAAACCAAAGGTATGTGTTTTCTGCCAATGTGAGATCAACCAGCCAATGAAACCACATCAGGCTTAATGCATTATCTGTTATTATATTCAATTATATAAAGATGATATCGGCCTCGTGCCAATGGAACAGGGGAGTATCTCTTCCGGATCTTGATAGGATCCTTATGCGGTATCTGTACTACTGTTGGCAAGCACTCCGTTGCGCCAGGGAGAACAGAATTTCCACAAATCTGATCATTTTGTCTCCATTTGGTCATTTTTTGCTTGCCAATGGCTTGACCCTGTCTTAATGTTCTTGCCACCTGGTATTGTGCGTTGCCCCACGAGCCGGCGAGTTTGATTGCACGTTCTCTCCCAGGCGACGCAAGTGAGAGGAGACTTGGCCCAGCGCATGAAGATGGCCAGGCTAACCCTGATTTGAACCACTTTTTTGGAAGGTTGTGATGCGCAGACAGAACGGCCTATCGCGGAATTTTCAAGCAACGAGCATCATCGTGCTCAATAAAGGCTGCGATACGGTCGGTTGTTTCTGTTCCACGCCTCTTTGACTATCCGGAGCGATCGTTTCCTGCAACTCTTCCGCTCCATGGCTTCAGAAATCAACCATCGGTGCCCAACGAGCGCATCGACTACCACTGGATTTCAAGGAGACGCCCGATGATCGTCAATCACTTTGAGAGGTCTTCGAACTATTCGTCTGGATCGCGATGCAGCAAGCCGGCATTCAATGGCTCTTTCGAAAAGAGAAGTCTGAGCCGAGGAATCCGCGCGCTGTTTTGCATGTTCGCCATTCTGCTTCTGTGCAGTCCGCTGATGCGCGCGCGCACAGGAACTCTCGGCAACGCTCAGCGGCGTTGTTACAGACTCGTCCGGTGCGGTGATTCCTCACGCGTCGGTTGCAATTGCGCTCGGCGGCGTCAACGGGGCAACGCGCGTTGTGGAGTCGGATGGCAGCGGCAACTACGTCGCCACGAACCTGACACGCCGGAACCTATTCGATCACTGTGACCGCCACAGGCTTTCGAGACGTACAAGGCCAACAACATCGTTCTGAACGTCGCTGAAAAACACGCCGTCAATGTTGAAGTCAAGACCGGGGCCCTTCACACGACGGTGTACGGTCGAAGATAATCCGGTTTCGGTCGACACGGAGACCAGCGGGCAGGCCGGCACCATCTCAGGCGTGCAGATCCAGGAACTTGAGATCAACAGCCGCAACTTCGAGCAGCTGATTACTCTGCAGCCCGGTGTTGTCAACCAGCTGGGCGACGAACCGAACTCTTCGGGCATCGGCGATTTCAGTCAACGGCGCGCGCACCACGGCCAATAACTGGACGGTCGATGGCGCCGACATCAATGACTCCGGCTCGAACGGCACAGTTGTCAACGAACCCAGCATGGACGCCATTCAGGAGATCACCCTGGAGAGAGGCAACTACGATGCCGGCTACGGACGCTCAGGCGGCGGCCAGGTTCTGGTAGCCACGCGCAGCGGCGGCAGCACCTTCCACGGTGAGGGTTATGAGTACGTCCGCAACACCGATGTTCGACGCCAACGACTGGCTCAACAAGCAAAGCCAGATTGCGAATGGCCAGCCGAATGAACCCGGCGTGAACCATCACAACGTCTACGGCTTTACGATTGGCGGACCGATCTACATTCCCAAGGTCTACAACGAATCCAAGAACAAGACCTTTTTCTTCTGGTCGGAGGACTGGCACAAGATCACCTCAGCGGCCTCCAGCCAGACGATTACGACGCCAACCACGGGCGAAGTTCAGGGTACGTTTGCGGGCAATATCACGGCCCAATATCCACAGGCGACCTATGACCCCGCCACAAACACATCCACGATTCCGACCAGCGCGTTCAGCAAAAATGCGCAGGTCTATCTGACTGGCCTTTTCACCCCGAACGCAAACAGCAGCGGACAGCTGACCCTCAACCTTCCGTCAGAGACCAGCTATCGCAACGACATCGTCCGCATCGACCACTACTTCAACGACAAGCTTCACTTTTATGCGCGCGGCATGAACGACGTCATGCCGGTCACCGAGCCGATGGGCCTTTGGGCGGGCAACAACTATCCCGGCGCGGCGGCTGCTGCGGTCGATTCGCCGGGCAAGAACGTAGTCGGCAACCTGACCTGGTCGATTTCGCCCAAGGTCGTGAACGAGCTGGAATTCGTCTACGCTCAGGGCACCTATCACTCCAGCTTTATCGGCTCACAGTTTGCCAATTCGGCGAGCGCGCTCGGCGCACTGCAACCGAACACCGAGCAGTTCAACGATCCATACGGCCGCCTTCCCGCAATCAACATCACCGGCATCACGGGCTTTTCGCCGGGTTCCACCCCATGGAAAGAGCGCAACCTCGACCGCAGCTACTTCGACAATCTGTCGCTGGCCTACGGCAAGCACACCCTTCGTTTCGGCTTCCAGCTGCAGCAGATGCTGAAGAGCGAAAATGCCGTCGCCGGCGAAGCCAGCTTCAGCTTTGGCACCGGCAACACCGGCGATGTTCCCTTCGCCGACTTCCTGCTGGGCAATGTCGTCCAGTATACCCAGCAGAACAAGGACACCATTCCCGATCTCCAGTACTTCAACAGCGAAGCCTACATCCAGGACGACTGGAAGCTGAACCAGAAACTGACACTCAACCTCGGCCTCCGTTGGAGCAGCTTCCCGTCGCCCAATGACAAGGCCAACATCCTGGCCAACTTCGATCCAGCGCTTTACAGCCCGCAGCTGGCGCCGACGATCGACCCGGCAAGCGGGAACTTCGTTCCCGGCCAGATCTGTCGGCGGCTTCAACCTGGTTCCTGCCACCTATGCCAACGGCATCATCTTCCCGCAAGGCCAGGCCTGCAGAACCGCGCAGACCTACTCCTCGCAGGTCCAGTGCTCGCCTTTCGGCAAGACCATCGATCCTACCTACAGCGCCAACTTCGCTCCGCGTGTCGGGTTTGCCTATAACCCGGACGGCCACGGAGTGACTGTCTATCCGTGGCGGCTTCGGCATCTTCTACGATCGTGTGCTCAACGGCATCTTCGAACAGAGCGCCTTCTACGATCCACCAGAGGTGCAGTCCGTTACCGTTAACAACACCAACTTCGATAAGCCTCTCGCCGTGGCCGGCGCCACGAACTACGGGCCGAACCTTCTGTGGACCACCGGCACTCCTGCCTTTAAGGTGCCGAGCTACTCTGACTACAACCTCACCGTCGAGCGCCAGCTTCTTCCCAGCACCATTGTTTCGGTGGCTTACGTGGGTGGCAAAGCGCGCCACCTGATCGGCGAGTTCGATATGAACCAACCCACGATCGGATCCCGGCTGGCCAACCCCGGCAACGTCGATGTCAACGCGCTGCGCCCCTACGCGGGATACAGCTACTTCGACGCCAAGGGCACGGTCTTTACCAGCAACTACAACTCGCTGCAGATCGCGGTGCAACATCGCTCCACCAAAGGCCTGACGGTGGGCGCAGCCTATACGTGGTCGAAGTCCCTGACCACCAACTCGGTCGATCGTGCCGGCGCTCTGAACGGCATACGCAGTACGGAACCACCGACACCTACAACATGAAGATGGATTACGGTCCGTCGGGCTTCAATCAACCGCAGAACCTGATTGTGAACTACGTGTATAACCTGCCCTTCTTCAAGAGACAGAGTGGATTGGAAGGCAAGCTGCTGGGCGGCTGGGAACTTTCCGGAATCACGACGGCGCTTTCCGGGACCTCGTTCTCCGTGGTTCAGGCTTCGGATCCTTTCGCCTGTCCCACTCTGCAAAGCACTGGGCGTTGCGACCCAGCACTTACTCTGCCTGGACAAGGTCTTCGCGGCATAGGCATCGGCAATCCCGATGGTCATATCGCTGCCCGTCCGAATCAGATCGCTCCGGTCCATATGACCAAGACAGTGGCTCAGTGGTTCTCTACCTCCTCGTACCAGGCCGCTGCCGGTGCCTTCGGCAACACGAGCAGCGGTTCGCTCTATGGTCCGGGAATGCAGAAATGGGACATGGCCCTGGCGAAGAACACAAGGTCTTCGAGCGTGTCAACATCCAACTGCGCGCCGAGGCCTTCGACGTGTTCAACCACCCCAACTTCCTTACCGTCGACAATAGCATCAGCGATGGAGCCAGCTTTGGAACGGTCAACTCCGATCACGAGCCGCGTATCCTGCAACTGGGCGCAAAGGTGACTTTCTAGCGATAACGGATCACCACGCATAAACAAAGGCCGAGGGCGACAGCCCCGGCCTTTGCTTTATGCAGCCATCTCTCCGATGCAAGGGTCGATGGGCCCGGCGATCACTTGACTGCCGGCAATGCAGCCGCGCCCTGGGGCGCTGTGCTCTGGTTAGGAACCTGCGACATCACCTTGAGAAGTCTGTCGTCGGCGGTCTTGTTCAGGCTCTTCGACTTTTCAAATTCAGATTTTGCTTCGGCGCTCTTTCCCATCGAACGGTAGAGCCGGCCGAGTCGCCAGTGAGCATTGACGTCGTCAGGCTTGAGCTTGATGGCGGCTTTAAACTCGCCCAGTGCTTCCTCCTTGCGACCGGCCTCGGCGTAAACGATGCCGAGATCGCGATGTCCCATCGAGCCGGTGGGGCTTCATCTTCACCAGCGCTTCCAGCAGCGGCCTGGCATCTTGATAGCGGTTCATCTGAATATACGAATCGGCCAGGTAGAGCGTGGCCTGGTTGTGTCCGGGAATGTTACTGAGCTCGGCTTGAAACTCGTGAACGGCCTCCTCGGTATGACCTTGTGTCCACAAAAGGTATCCCAGCGCGAAATGAACGTTGGGCTCCGCCGGATTGACGGCGACAGCGGCGCGAAGTTCCCGGATCGCGCCGTTGGTATCCTTCATCTCGTCCAGCGCTTCGCCCATCAGCATGTGGGCTTCGGCGGACTCCGCATTCAATGCCATGATCCGGTGAAACGCATCGAGGACGCACGGGTATTGTTGCGACAGCAGACAACTGTGCGCCAACGTCAGAAGCAGAGGAAGATTCTGTGCGTCGCGATCCGAGGCCTGCTTCAGGTAGGGATTCGCCGCCGCGAATTCGGCAAGCCCATAGTGAGACATGCCAATCAGGATCGCGATCCGTTGCGCTTCGTCTGAGTCCGGCTGATCCGTTTTGAGCAGAGGCTTGAACTGCTGGAGGGCATCCTTGTATTCGCCTGCCTTGAAATAGGCAAGACCCAGGTTGAAACGCAGGCGGGGCATAGCGGGATCAAGCGCCATCGCCTTGCGGTACGATGCGACCGCCTCGGAATAGTGCTCCTGCCGTGCTTCGAGCAGGCCCAAATGGGCAAGCGGCTCGGGGTTCGTTGGCTGCGCTTTGGACAAAGCGCTCCACGCCGCTTCAGCCTCCGTCGTCTTGCCCTGCTGTTCGAGCGAGAACGCGGCCTGCCTGGGATCGTCTTGCGACCGGGAAGTCAAACTCCAACTCGCCACGACCAACATCAAGCCGATTGTGGTTCTCCGTTTCACCACGTATCTCACACCTGCCTCTCTTCGAATTCTCGTTTGCAGGTAGGGGATCGCGCAACCTTGCATTCTCTTGGCCCCGTTGACAGCGTCGCGCAAGGCAGTCCGATGCGAATGCGTTTCAAGTCGGGGAGGTATGTCGTCTACCGCTGATTGGAATTGTTGTTGGGCAGTTATGTGGCTTCTATGAGCGACCTTCAGGTGCAACTCCGGGATGGTCTTCTCCCGAGATGCCTTTGATGTCTCGGCGCATATGTTTATTTACATACATCGCGGCATCGGCTGCGCTCAAGAGACTATCTTTGGTCAAACCGTCTTCGGGATAGAGAGCGAGCCCAACGCTGGCCGAACCTTGGACGACGTACCCCTGGGCGACGAATGGACTGTCAAGGCTCCGCTCCAGCCGGCCAGCAACCTCTTCGACTTCAGCGCGGTTGTGAACCTTCGTCAGAAGCACTGCGAACTCGTCGCCCCCCAGTCGGGCGAGCACGTCGTCGGAGCGAAGATGTTGCTTCATGCGGATCGTCACGTCCTGGAGATACAAGTCTCCCGCCTGGTGGCCGTACACGTCGTTGACCCGTTTGAAATCGTTGAGATCGATGTAGACCAATCCAAAGATACCTGCATTCTGCCGTGCCAGATCAATTTGGTGATTGAGAAACCGCTCCAGGGAGAATCGGTTGTGTATATCTGTCAGCAAATCGAACTCGGATCTACGGACCAGGTCGGAATAAAGCCGTCGCGTTTCGAGGGCCAAACTCGCCAGGCCTGCTGCCGCGGAGAGGGTCTCGGATTCATCGGCGCGTGTTTTGGCGAAGGGAGCGAATGCGGCGTAGATTGTTCCGAGCGGTGCTCCTGAGTGTCCTGGAATTTGCTCTTGAACAATCCGGAAGGAAGCAAGGTTCGAGGGACAATTTCCGAGTTTGGCTCCATCCGCGATCTGGCACCAACAGGGAACGCCCTGCAGTCTGAAGGAGACAAGTTCAGTGATCTGCTCGATAATTTCAGCCAGGGGACGGGAGCCGTTTATATCCTCGAGAATGCGGCTGCGCCTGCGCTCTGTGTAGGCTGTTTCGGCATTTTGGTACCGCACCTTGCGCTCCAGGACCCACGCCCTGGCGCCGCCGGCTAACAGCAACGCAAGAAGCAATCCAACCAAGCTGGTGAGATTGCGAACGTTGAGCCAGGAGGGCTTTGCGACGATCTCAATATCTTCGAAGGAGCGCAGCAGGATGTAGAAGGGAACTTCCGTTTCGACCGTGGCGATGGAATTGGCTTGCGCTGCCATGCAGATGCCCGTGACGCGGATTTTGGTTCCTATCGGAATCTGACGCATCGCAGGAAGCGGTCTGTCCGAGGGTGGATGGCGAAAAATCGCCGTGAATAACTTGTCGCCGTAGGAGAGGACAAATTCATCCTGCGAGTCCTCGCGGACTGCGGTCATCACCTGACCCTCGAATGAGACCAAGTCGTTCTGATGACCATCGGGGTAGCCGCTGTTCCAGGTAGCCAATTGCCGCCATGTCGCCGGTTGGGGCGAAACGGGTTCGTAGAAATTGCTGTCTGTAATTTCGGCGTCGGACAGCTCGAGGAATCCTTCTCGCGAGTCCGGAAAGCCTGTTGCTACCGCTACGTCTCCGATCCGCATTGGAGCGCTGCTGCTGGTCGAGATCCAGAGGCTCTCCGTGCCGTTCTGAAGCACGGCGGCCGACCCGGGCTGATAGTAAGTGATGGTTCCCTGGACTCTGACCCGGCGCGTACGATCTTCCACGTAGGAACTCGCGAGAACCTCCTTCATGGGCGTAATCGGAAGCGATTCCGGACTTGTCTTTGCGTGCGCAACAATTTTCACGTCGGAAAGCGAAGGAACTTCCAGCAGGATGCCGATCAGTTGCATCTTACTGTCGAATTTTCCGGACACAACCCCAGTAATTTCCACATCGGAGTCCAGCAATTCTTTGACCCTGCTCGCATCGGTCCCTACGACCGTCGCGTCAATTGAACCACCGTCCATGAGCAACTTGAGGTAGATGCCATGCATGTTCCCAAAGTTCGCTGTGTCCGCACTGCGGACTTTGGCGCGGACGGTGACCCGCATGCAATCGAGCTCAGCGCGGATAAGTTGTCCAAAGTCCGCTCTGATCGCATTCGGCGGAGATCCATGATGAAGCAGAGTTACCTGGCTGCTGAGTATATCCGGGGTGAAGCTATCCCGCGTCTTTCCTCGAACCAACACCCGATCCCCGGGAACCAGAGACTGATTTGGCTTCGTTTCGACGTAGATGGCCTCGCCTCCCTCCTGAACGAAGAGGTCGATGTCGTTCCAGTAATACGTAACCGTGGCTTCGAAAGCGACGGGCAATCCTGCGCGGGCATCAGCCTTCGTCAAGGAATGGATTGCGTGGAGCGTATTAATTGGGCTGGGCTCGGCTCCCCAAGCCGCTGCGAGCCCTGCAGCGGTCATCGCCAAGGCAAGGATCAATGTTCGGATTGGGAGGTCGCGAACGGAGCCGGTCGGGTACAGCCCGGTCTCTTTGTCATCTCCCATGTTTCTGACCTCCCATCGTTGTGCCAGTGATCTGGTCTTGCATATCCATGCGCGGCAACCAGTTATTGCCACAGGTGGCTCGATGCCTTTGCGTCCGATCCTCTCATCTTTCAGAATCTGTGGTCGCAAAGTTGGGCGTCGGCTCTTGCGATTGGATTTTCTCTTCATCATAAAGACTCCCCGGGGAAGATTTGATTCAATTTGCAAGCCGCTACGTTACCTTTCTCCGGATGGCGGTTAGACGGGCCGTACCGCCCAATCGGCTTGCGATAGGCCGACCACAAAGGCCACCTCATCTGGTACCTTAGTTCAGCAAGAATCCAGTCCCTGGCTGACAAATCGCTTGAGCGAGACAGTACGAGATCTCATTGATCGGTTAACAGAGCACAAGACACTGGGCACGGCACCCCGGGAGGAACTGGCGTGGCTGGCCGCTCATGGGTCTCTTCGCAGGCTTGGCGCCGGCGAAGTGCTGTCTCACAAAGGTGTACAAGTTGAGGGTCTCTATGTTGTGCTCTCTGGACATGTGACGCTGTCCGTTGACCGAGGCAATGGGCCGCAGAAGATGATTGAATGGCGGGCGGGCGATGTGTCCGGGGTGTTGCCCTACTCACGGCTGGTGAGCCCGCCGGGGGATGCGATTGCCCAGGAACCGACGGAGATCCTGGCGCTCGACCGAGCCCACATTCGCTCGTTGGCACACGAGTGCTATGAGATCACTTCCATCCTGGTGCGCACGATGCTCGATCGCGCGCGACTTTTCACTTCAAGTGAGTTGCATAACGAGAAGATGATCTCGCTAGGCAAGCTGTCGGCTGGGTTGGCCCATGAGCTGAACAATCCGGCGTCAGCAATTGAACGCAGCGCCTCGCTGCTCGAGGACCGACTGGAAGATACAGAGAGGGCCACGCGAGCGCTGGGCGCGGCTAAGCTGAGCGACGCTCAACTGGCAGCCGTGGATGCGATTCTTGCCGCCTGCCTAGCCAAGGTGCCGCATGGAGTGCGATCCCCTCTCGAGCAGTCGGACCGCGAAGAGGCAATTGCCGATTGGCTTGCCGCGCATGGAATGGACATCGCAAACGCGGCGATGCTGGCCGACACCGAAGTGACTTTCGAAGCACTCAATCAGCTTGCAGCAGCGGTATCAGGATCAGCCTTGAACGCGGTTCTGCGGTGGGCGGCCGCCGGTTGTGCTGTTCGTCGATTGGCCTCCGGGATTCAGGGTGCGTCCATGCGCATCTCCGGCCTGGTGATGGCTGTCAAAGGATTCACGAACATGGACCAGGCGATGGTGGCCCAGTCGGTGGATCTGGGACCCAGCCTCGGCGACACGGTGACGGTGCTTAATTCCAAGGCTCGTGAGAAATCGGTGGGAGTATCCGTGGAGTTGCAAGTCGACCTGCCCCGCGTGCGGGGATTTGCAGGCGAGCTGAACCAGATATGGGGAAATCTGATCGACAACGCATTGGATGCGGTACGTGCCGGGGGCCGCGTCGAAGTGCTGGCGAGCCGCGAGGATCAACGAGTTGTTGTCCGCGTTGTCGACAACGGGCCGGGCATTCCGGCGCAGGATTTAGCGCGGATTTTCGACCCGTTCTTTACTACGAAGCCGATGGGGCAAGGCACGGGCCTTGGGCTCGATATTGTCCGGCGCCTGGTGCGCCATAATGACGGAACAATCGAGGTTGAGTCGAAGCAAGGCCGCACGGAGTTTCGGGTTAAGTTGCCGATTGCCGCGCCCGGCGAGTGAACTTGTGCAACTGTGAGGCATCCGGATGGTTGCTGCGGGACTGTCGCCTCGCGTGCTGCAGTTATTCGAAGTCACCAAGATGGATTCGATCATTCCTACGGCCGCCACAGTCGATGAAGCGGATGTCCCCTAAATTATGTGAGGCACGATGAAATCGCGGTGGCGATTGGCCCGCTATTTCTAATCGGCGCGACATTTCTCAGACATCCGAGACTCTCGAGCCCTCCCGGTCCTTCAGCAAATCTTAAGGAAGGTCACTTATAGTGAGAGGGATGCGTTGCGCTTGTTGGGGATCGATTGCGGTTCTTGTCCTAGGATTCGCGCTCGCTGCGGGTAGAGGCCAGACTCCGTCACCGACCTCAACCGCAACAATTACGCTGGACGACGCCATCAAGCTTGCGGAGGCGAACGAACCCTCCTTTGCAGGAGCTCTTGCAGAAAGCCGCGCCGCGTCGCTGGAAAGCAAAGACGCCAAGGCTGGGCTTCTTCCTTCGGTGACTTATCACAATCAGTACCTCTTTACAGAGTCCAATCACACCAAAGGAGCCACCTCACAAGGCGGATTCAGCCAATCGCTGCCGGTCTTCATCGCCAATAACGCTGTTCACGAATACACAAGCCAGGGAACTGTCAACGAAACTTTCGGGCTCGCAGGAGTTGCCGCGGTCCATCTTGCCGATGCGAATGCCGCCCGCGCCCGCGCGGAACTCGAAATCGCGCGTCGGGGGCTCGTGTCCACGGTTGTGGGCCTGTATTACAACGTTCGCGGCGGGGCGGGACGGCTGGCGATTGCGCAACGCGCAGTCGAAGAGGCCAACCGATTCGTCGACATCACCGAAAAGCGCGAGGCCGGCGGAGAATCTGCACATGCAGATGTGATCAAAGCCCATCTGAGTCAGCAGCAGCGCCAGCGCGACCTGGCCGAAGCCGGGTTGGCCAACGAGAAAGCGCAGCTTGAACTGGGCGTTCTGCTTTACCTGGATCCAGGGACCAAATTCTCGATTGCCGAAGAGACTGCCCCGCCAGCGCTCCCGGATCACAGCGCGGTTGAGGCGGCTGCTCGGGACAACAATCCGGAAGTGCGCAGTGCCCTTGCAACGTTGCAGGCCGGGCAAGCGGAGTCGTTGAACGCTTGGGCTGGTCTTCTACCGGACTTAGCCCTCAACTACACCTACGGCATCGATGCCCCACAGGTCGCTAGCCATGGCCCCGATGGCTCGCTCAATCGAGGCTACTCCGCAAGCGCAACCATTGACATTCCGATCTGGGACTGGCTTACATCCGAGCGCAAAGTGAAGGAAGCGCATATTCGCGCTGAAGCCACCAGGGTCGCGCTCACAACCGCACAACGAAGGCTGCTCGCCGACCTGACGGAGTTCTACAACGAAGCAGACGTTGCTCGACAGGAGCTCGCCTCGCTCGATGCAAGTGTGACGGATGCGCGCGAAGCCTTGCGCCTAACAAGCCTGCGCTATGTGAATGGGGAAAGCTCTGTCCTTGAAGTGGTCGACGCGCAGGGCACTTTGGTTACGGCAGAAAATGCGCGGGCGGACGGATCGGTCCGTTACGAGCTGGCACTGGCCCAGCTTGAAACGCTCACAGGAAGGCTCTAACGGCATGTCTCGTAGCACGATTTACGCACAAGCCGCACTTGTATGCGCGCCGCTTCTCCTTGTGGGCATGGCTCTCAGCGGATGCAAAAAGTCGGAGGAGGCGCCCGAACCAGTCGTCTCCGTTCAGGCGGAACATCCAGCCGTCGGACCCATCTCTGAAGAAATTGGCGCGGACGCAATTCTCAATCCGCTTGCGCAGGCCGCGATCGCACCACGGATCAGCGCACCGATCGTGTCGGAACTGGTGCAGCGCGGAGCGCGGGTCCACAAAGGCCAATTGCTTATCACGCTCGAGGATCGCGACCTTCGAGGCACCGCACTCGATAGCAAGGGAAACCTGACTCAGGCGAAGGCAGCTTATTCGACTGCGACGCTTGCGACTATTCCCGAGGATGTACAGAAGGCGGAACTCGATCTGGCCCAGGCCCAGGCCAACTTGGATGTTGCCAATCGCACAGCGGAGGAGCGTAAGCATCTGCTCGAGCAAGGCGCAATTGCGCGGCGCGATGTGGACACCGCGGTGGCGGCCGCGGTCCAGGCGCAGGCCGCGTTCGATACGGCGACGAAGCATCTGGCCAACGTGCAAAAGACTACCCAGAAGGCCAATACCGATGCCGCCCAGGGTCAGCTTTCATCAGCCCAAGGCAAGTTTGAAAATGCAGACGCCCAGGTAAGTTACGCAAGCCTGCGCAGCCCCATCGACGGCGTGGTCACCGACCGGCCACTCTTTCCGGGCGAAACAGCCGCTGCAGGAACGCCTTTGATCACAGTGATGGACACAACATCGCTGCTGGCAAAATTGCATATTTCGCAGGCGGCGGCCCAGAAGCTCAAAGTTGGCGGCGCTGCGGAACTCGAAATTCCAGGTGTTGAGGATCCCCAACCTGCGACGATCTCGCTGGTGAGTCCGGCGCTCGATCCCGGGTCCACCACGGTCGAGATCTGGCTCAAGCTGGCTAACCCTGGCGGGCGATACAAAGTTGGTACACCTGTTCACGCCCTCATTCATGGAGCCACAATTCAGAACGCGATCCAACTGCCTCGCCGGGGCGATTCTGCCCGCCGACGATGGCTCGACAAATGTCCTGGTGATTGGGAGCGACGGTGCGGCGCACAAGCACCCGGTCAAGGTCGGCTTGCATACTACCGAGAAGGTCCAGATTCTCAGCGGCGTGTCGCCGGCGGACTTGGTGATCACGGAAGGTGGATACGGTCTGGATGACGGCACGAAGGTCAAGGTTGGCGGCAAGGATGATGCTGCGGCCGCAAGCGGGAGCAAGGAATAGTGTCTGCCGATTCCCATCCACCGGAGCCAGATGAGAATTTCTGGCTGGCTCGCTGGTTGCGCACCATCCTGTTTGTCTCTTTGGTCCTTACTGCAGTCGGCATCTTCGGCTTTTTCAAGACACCGATTGCCGTTTTTCCAGAGACCAACTTTCCGCGCGTCGTGATTGGGGTGGACAACGATGTGATGCCTGTAGAGCAGATGCAGGTGACCATCACCAAGCCAATCGAGGATGCCGTCAATTCTGTCCCGGGTCTGCAGACCGTGCGCTCTACGACCAGCCGCGGCTCCGCGGAAGTGAGCCTCTTTTTCGATTGGTCCGTGGACATGTTTCAAACACTGGAACTCGTGAATTCCGCGATCAGCCGCGTCCAGCAGGAACTGCCGGCTACGGCGAAGATCACGACCAATCGGCTCACCTTCGCCACCTTCCCAATTCTTGGGTACAGCCTGACGACCACAAGCAGCTCGGTATCGCAGAGCGACCTATGGGAACTCGCTACCTACACTCTCAAGCCGCCGCTCAATCGCGTGGACGGGGTGGCGACCGTAACTGTACAGGGCGGCCAGGTACCCGAGTATCACGTCGTCCCTAACCTTGCGCGCCTGCAGGCTTCGGGAATTACGGTGCTTGACCTGGCGAACGCGATCGGAGCGGCCAATACGATCGACTCTCCCGGTCTCTACTCGCAAAACCATCAACTCGTGCTGGCCCTTGTGGGTTCTCAGGCTCACGATATCGAAGGGCTGCGGCAACTGACCGTGAAAACGACCGCCAGCGGAGCGCCGGTGCGTGTGAGTGACCTGGCCGATGTTGTGCGGGCGCCAGAGCCCGTGTACACATATGTCTCGGCGAATGGACATCCCGCTGTGCTTCTCAACATCGCGCGCCAGCCATCGAGCAATACAGTCGCTGTGGCGGACGGAGTGGCGATTGAAGTGGCCCGTTTGCGAGCAAGCCTGCCACCTGGTGTCGTGCTTGAGCCCTTTTACGATCAATCCCAGATTGTTCGCGAGAGCATCGCCAGCGTGCGCGACGCAATCCTTATCGGTCTGTTCCTCGCCTGCGTCATCCTTTATTTATTTCTGCGCGATTGGCGTTCTTCGCTCATTGCCGGCATGGTTATTCCGGTCACTGTTGCCGTCACAGTTCTTGCGCTGTGGCTCATGGGGCAAAGTTTTAATCTCATGACGCTGGGCGGCCTCGCCGCTGCAATCGGCCTGGTGATCGATGATGCCATCGTGGTGGTAGAGAACATCGTGCTTCATCGGGACGCCGGAGAGAGCCGGGTGGAGGCAGTGCGCAAGGCGCTGCTTGAAATCTCGCGCCCGCTCATCGGTTCCACCATCACGCCCGTCGTTGTTTTTGTTCCTTTGATTGCCGTTACGGGGGTGACGGGGAGCTTCTTCCGGGCGCTCGCCATCACCATGGCTGTCTCTCTGCTGACGTCGCTTGCGCTAGCAGTCACGTGGACTCCCGGTCTGGCAATGTTGTTGCTCACTGCGCGATCAGAGGATTCCGGATCTGGCGGCGACTCCGCCCACGTTGCGGAACATACACAAGGCCGCTTTTTGGGTCGTTTGACTCAATGGCATCACGCGGGTCTTGATTGGTCACTCCGGAAACCCCTTTGGCTAGGGTTGTGTTGTGTTCTGCTGGTCATGCTCAGCTACTTCGCCTTCAATGGATTAGGCACGGACTTGTTGCCGGAGATGGACGAAGGAGGCTTCATTCTCGATTACGTCATGCCAGCTGGCAGTTCGCTCGAATCCACCGGAAAGGTACTTGATCGTGTCGAAAAGATTCTGCGCTCCACTCCTGAAGTAGAGAGCACAAGCCGTCGCACCGGGCTGCAAATGGGCTTTGCCGCAGTGACAGAAGCCAATACGGGTGACATCACCGTCAAGCTGAAAGAAAAACGGAGCCGCGGGATCGATGACGTGATTGCCGATGTGCGGCACCAGATCAAGACTACGGAACCGGAGCTGGACGTCGAGTTTACCCAGGTGCTTCAGGACAACATCGGCGATTTGTCGAACGCGCCCGAGCCGATTCAGATCAAGTTGTTTTCGCCCGACGCCGCGCTCTTGTCGAATGTCGCTCCGCGTGTGGCCACCGAGATTGGAAGAGTCCAAGGCGTGGTCGACATCGAGAACGGCATCGACAACACCATCAGCGGCCCCGCGACCGACTTCGAAGTCAACCCTCAACTGGCGACGCGGCTTGGATTTACTACCCAGGAAGTCGCCGAAGACGCAACGTCAATTCTCGATGGAGTGGAGGCCCCCAATCCGCTCATCAGCAATGGCAAACCCTACACGATTCGCGTGCGCCTGGGAGACGAGTCGCGCCAATCTCTCGAGACGATCGAGAATACGGTTTTCAATTCCAGTTCCGGCCATACTGCGTCGCTGGGCTCGATGACCACCATCACCCAGCTACCTCCGCAAAATGAGATCCGCCGCGAAAACCTGCAACGCCTCGTGGTGATCACGGCACGTCTTGAAGGCACGGATCTTGGAACGGCGGTGAAGCGCGTGCAGCAGCGTGTGCAGGCAATGCACCTGCCCTCCAGCGTGCGCGTGGAGTATGGTGGCACCTATCAGGAACAGCAGAAATCCTTCGCGGAACTTGCCCGTGTTCTGATCCTGGCATTGGTTCTCGTTTTCGGAGTGTTGCTCACGGAATTCCGCAACTTCGCTGCGCCTCTTGCGATTCTCTCCTCGTCGGTCCTTTCGATCGCCGGCGTTGTGGGTGCACTGCTCATTACGGGCACTACATTCAACGTCTCCAGTTTCATGGGTCTCATCATGGTCATCGGGATCGTAGCGAAAAATGGAATTCTGCTGCTGGATGCGGACGAACGCTATCGCGCCGAAGGCGCCGATGCGCGCACAGCCATGCTGCACGCCGCACAGCGCCGGCTTCGTCCTATCCTGATGACGGCACTGGCTGCGGTCACGGGAATGCTGCCGTTGGCGCTTGCGCTGGGAGCCGGGTCGCAAATGCTGCAGCCGCTGGCGATCGCGGTCATCGGCGGATTGCTGATTTCCATGTTTCTCAGCCTTGTTGTGACGCCCGCAGTTTATTTCCTTCTCACGCGCCACGAGGCTCCCGCTGTGTTGAATTAGTCAATTTTGTCAGGGGAATTCAGGCGTCGAGCCGGCGCCGTCAAACCATGGAACGTACGGTGCATCAAGCCAAAGGAAACAAAGCCGTCACCGTCGTTCCCTCGCCCTTGACGCTGTGAATCTCGATCGTGCCGCCGGCATTCTCAACGATGCTTTTGCAAATGGCGAGTCCCAATCCGGCACCGCCCGTTTCGCGGGAACGCGACTGATCTTCCCGGAAGAATCGTTCGAAGATATGGGGAAGACTCTCCGCCGATATCCCCGAGCCGAAGTCGCGGACCTCAAGAGCCGCCTGTTTCTCCTGGGATTGGTTGAGGCGAACCGTCACGAGAACCTCTGATCCAGCAGAGCTGTGCTGTAGGGAGTTCATGATCAGATTGGAAGCAAGGACCTCGATTGAATCCGGCGTGAGGCGAACCTTGATCGCCGATTCCAGATGCGGCTTGAGAGAAACACCGCACGATTCGGCATAAGTTGAAAGGTCTTGGAGCGAGTCGTTGACCTGCGTGCCGAGATCGATCGCGTCGGATGGGGCCTGTGAGCGCTCTTCGAATCGGGCAAGAGTAAGCATGCGGGAAACCAGTTCCTCCACACGGCTGTTATCGGAAAGTACCTGGTCCAGGCCAACCCGATATTCGTCGACGGTCCGGGTCTTCATCGAAAGCACCTGAATGGTTGAACGCACGACTGCGACCGCTGTCTTCAATTCGTGAGCGGCATCGTTGATGAATCGCCGCTCCATCTCGAAGGCATGTCGAAGGCGCGCGATCATTTGCAACAAAGCCTCGGCCAGCGGCCGCAACTCGCGCACCTGAAGTGCAGAATCCGGTGGCGAGAAATGGAGCGACGCGGCACTGATCGAACCCGCTTCGGCCGCGAGTTCATTCAGTGGGTGCAAGAGCTTCTGCAGCAGGACGACAAGCACAATCGCCGTGACCAGGAGGAGGGCGAGGCTCAAAAGGACATTAAAGCGGGCGGCTTCCATGACCCCATGCCAGACGTGATCCGTGCGAACTGCATAGATCACGGTAACCGGTCGGCGAAGCCCGATGCCGCCATTCTCTTCGCGATCGATGATGCGAAGTGCCGGGCGTTGCAACACACGAAAGTAGTGCCCACCCGAAGTTACGGTGCGAATGCCATCGCGGCCCTGGGCGATTACGGCTGAAGGCGGAGCATTGGAACTGCCAACCAGCCGATGGTCGGCGCTATAGACCGCATAGACATCGGTGGCAGGAGGGGAAAACTCCTCGGGGTCGATCTTCACCCGGTCTTCGGGATCTTCGGCATCCTGTACGGCTCCGATGAGCGAGTCTGAGCGGCCCTGCAGACTCACATCGAGGGCTCTGAACTGTACCCGCCTCTCGTGCCAGATTGCTGTTCCGGCGAAGCAGAGCGCGCACAACAACTCAATTCCAAGAACAGCAAAAGTGGCGCGTTGAACAAGTGATCTGGTTTTCATGCGACGGATTCATCAAAAGAACTGAGCCGGTAACCGCGGCCACGCAGGTTCTCGATGACCGTCGATTCTGTCGCGCTCCGCAATTTGCGGCGTAGATTCGAGACGTGTGCTTCGATTACGTTCGAATGATGTTCCCAAGTAAAGTCGTAAAGATGTTCGAGCAACTCGCGTTTCGAAATGACATTGCGCGGGTGGTGCATCATGTATTCGAGAACGCGATATTCAGTTGGAGATAGCTCCACCATCTGGCCTTTTACACTCACTGTCTGTTCCGTTTGGCTCAAGGTGACGTCACCGATTGTCAATGACGTCTGCTTGAGGTTTTTGCCCCGCCGGATGAGTGCCCGCGCCCGGGCGATCAGTTCTCCCAAGTCGAATGGTTTGGTCATGTAGTCATCGGCGCCCAGGTTCAACAGATCGATCGTGCTTCTGGTCTCGGCAACCGCAGTCAAAATGAGGACGGGCGTCACGCCGTCTCGAATGCGAAGCGTTCGAAGCACCTCTTTGCCCGGAACTTTCGGAATCATCAAGTCGAGGACGATCAAGTCGTAGTCAGCGGCTTGGACGAGGTCGAGGGCATCTTCTCCGTCGTGGCACACGTCCACTGCAAAGCCAGGTCCCTCCCGGAAGGCAGTCGCAATATTCTCCGCCAGTCTCAGTTCGTCTTCTACCACGAGTACGCGCATGGAACAGCCTTCGGTAAGAGAGTGGGCAGCGGAATCCTGTGAAGGATGCACCCCGATATTAACGGTTGGAAGCGTGTCCGTATTTGGTCCAGCCGCGAAAATCTAAGAATAACCAAGCAAACTTAAGACATGCTTAAGTCCGGACTCAATCCGGGCGGATATACGCGTCTCGGCCGGGCTCCAAGAGTCATAATCTCTATAGGGGATCTAACCCAAACTTGAACTGAGAGACGGGGTGCTTTTCTTCACCTTTCGCTCCGGAAGAACGGTGTGGTATGAAGCGAACGAGCGATTCCTGGACCAGGCGGCAGGTTTTGAATGGGATGACGGCGGCAGCAGCTTTCCCGTTTGTTGGGGGAGTGGATCGCGCTCTGGCCCTGGACACGCAGTCTTCGGCTCTGCAGGGCCGGTTCCTGACACACGTTTCGGTGGTGCGTCGTAAACCAGATCGAAGTGACACCGACTCGTTCGATCGGCGAGGATGAGGCCCCGGACAATCGCGTCGACCATATCCGGTCGCGGCGAGACGCCTTTGCGCGCGGGTGCCCGGATGGAAAAATGACATGGGCGATCAGCTGGCTGGCTCTGAAGGATACCCGCCAAGAATACAAAGACGCACGTCGCCTGCTTGCGTCGTATAACGAACGATATGGCGATGAGATTACCTTCATTCCCGGCGGCTATTTCGCGCCCATGTACGACACGCGCGAACACATTCGCCAGACAATTCGCGATGCGTTCCGATTGATCTCCGCATTGGTTGGGAACGGGTATCGTCCCGAGTGCCTGGTGGCGGGCTTTATGGATGCTGAAAACCAGCGCGATCTCGCCAATGACGAGGGCATTCATGTGTGCCAGGGGCAGATTTGGAGCCAGCATGGCATCGACAACGGCGATGGCGACGGCGGCATCTGCTATCCCTATTATCCGAGCCGCGAGCACTACCTCAAGCCGGCGCAAAGTGCGACGGATTTTATTGACTGTGTTTGTCTCGACGGATGGACCTGCGATTTTCTAACGGCTCGTCGCGAGGGTTTTCAGGGCGGATTCAACAGCCGGATGGGCGTGGGCCCTATCGAGACGGTTGGCAACCTCGGAAAAGAGGTCGGCCGCAAGGAGATGATGGACACGACGGCGATGCACTTTGACCAAGGCCACGCTCTGAATGGATTTGGCTGGGTGACAGGAATCTGGGAGGTATCGGTCGGCCACGATGAGGACCTGGCATGGTGGTTGCAGGCTGTCAAGGAGAGGTGGCCCGATACACAAGTGATGACGGAAGGCGCGTTCGGCCTGGATTGGCGAAAGCACACGCCAAACAATTCAACGCTCAATTACCGGTTCGAGGCGCGAGGGACGGGGGCTCCAGGTTCGGAAAAGGAACTGGAAATCCAATGGTTCATGAACCAGGAGTTTCGGCTGGGGCTGCTGAGAAACTGGACAACTGATAACCCTTCCATGGTGATTGACTTTACTCGATACGATTTGCCGGCTCGCGAACCCGAAGTTTTGCAGCGGGAGTGGAGCTTGATGAACGTGCTGAACCAGAAGGGAATTCGGCCTCAGGACAAGCCAGTCCGGTTGGGGAATCTCGGCCGGGACGATCAGGAACGCATTTATGCGCGGTACCCGGATCTGAAGAAGTTCGCTTGAGAGAGCCGGGGTGTCGGCTTTTGCGTAGATCCCGGGCGGAACTCGTACCCTCGTCCGATGTCCTGATGATTCCCCTTCCTTTTTGGAAGCGGATTGCCAGGGCATTTGTCTGCGATTTGCTTGGTCGCCCTGCGTGCGAAATACTGTTGAGGCGGCAATTCAATTCAGGAGTTCGCCATGGCCATCATCCGAAATTGTCCATCGTGCGGGAAGGCGAATCGAATTCCCGCGAAACACCTCGCAGATACCGGAAGGTGCGGCGCATGCAAAGCGGCGCTTCCAGCGATGGCTGAACCCATTGAGGTCAGCTCCGAGGAGTTCGACGAAGTTGTTCGCGACAGCAAGGTTCCAGTCTTCGTCGACTTCTGGGCTGCCTGGTGCGGCCCATGCCGAATGGCAGCGCCCCATGTTGCCCAGGTCGCGCGAGATCTGGCAGGCCAAGCCGTGGTACTTAAGGTGGATACGGAGAAGTCTCCGGAACTTGCCGCACGCTATAACGTCCAAGGCATTCCGAACTTTGCGGTGTTCGTGGACGGCAGACTGCAATTCCAACAGGCAGGTCTGGTGGACGCGAGCACGATGAAAAGCTGGCTCGTGCGCGCGGCTTAGCAAGCACCAATCGATCCGGTGAGCCGTGATTGCCTGCCGCTTTTTCGCCTTCCTACGACGAGCACAACAGCCATCAGGGCACGGTCTTGCCCTGTTGCGGTGCCACCTGCCCCCTCGTGCGGCGCGTCTCCCCAATAGCTCAATTCGCTGAAACGTTACGCCCGTGTAGCTTGTTACCCGTTCGTGCTATCGCAATATTGATCTCGAGCTTCTGTAATGGTTCATGAAGTGCGATCTCCGAAAACCGCAGAATTGTTCGGGGGAGCGCTTTCGAAGGCAGAGAAGCGTTCCCTAGGACAAAGCTCAACGAAAAGCGTGCAAGCTTTCCGAGCCAAGGCCTGCTTCTTTCCATGGGTCTATGACAACATCCGTTTCTTTAAGTGGCTACTACGATTACCGTCTGGTCGCTCTTTCGGTATTTATCGCGGTACTGGCTGCCTATGCAGCTCTCGATCTCGCCGGCCGCGTAACGACCTCGAGGGGCTATGCGCGTGTCGTGTGGCTATGTGGCGGAGCTTTCGCCATGGGCACCGGCATCTGGGCCATGCATTACATCGGCATGGAGGCCTATCACCTTCCTGTTCCAGTCAAGTATGACTGGCCCACCGTCCTGCTCTCTCTGATTGCTGCCATTCTGGCCGCCGGCGTTGCGCTTTTCACCGTGAGCCGGCCTACAAAAATTCGCGCACGCATGATCGCCGGCGGCATCTTCATGGGCAGCGGAATTGCCGCCATGCATTACATCGGCATGGAGGCTATGCGATTGCCGGCCATGTGCATGTATTCGCCTTGGCTTGTCGGGCTCTCCATTGTTTTGGCAATTGCAATTTCGTTTGTCGCGCTCGAGCTGACGTTTGCTCTCCGGGGTCATGTTGCCCAGTGGAGTAGGCGCAAAATCAGTAGTGCCCTCGCCATGGGTCTGGCCATTCCAACCATGCATTATGTAGGCATGTCTGCGGCGGGCTTCATGCCGCTTGCATCGATGAATGGAAGCCTGGCGCATGCGGTAGATGTCTCCAGCCTCAACGTCGTGAGCATCGCCCTTGTGACCGTCCTGATTCTTGGGATTGCTTTCACGATGTCGATCTTAGACAGGCAATTCTCACTACAAGCGGAGCGATTGAAAACGAGTCAGTCCCAACTCCAGATGATCTTCGACAACATGTCGGAGGGGATCCTGGTTCTCGATAAAGACGGAAAAACGGTTCTCTGTAACAAGGCGGCTGTTCAATTGCTTTCCATTCCTGAGGAGCTAGACGCATATTCGAAGGTGGTGGAGCAGTTTGAAGCGTTCCTGCCAAATGGAGAACCTCTTCCGCCGGCACAATGGCCAACAGTGCGTGCTTTGCGCGGTGAGTTTGTTCAAAACTTCGAGATCCTTTATAGACGAAAATCCGATGGGGAGACGGGGGCCAGGGAGATCACTGCGGCACCTGTGAAGGACGCGCACGGCGGCCCCGACCAGATCATCGTTACTTATCGCGACATCACCGAGCGGTGGCGAATCGATGAAGCGCGCAACCGGCTTGCAGCCATCGTCGAGTCCTCGGAAGACGCGATCATCGGGAAGAATGAAACAGGCATCGTAACGAGCTGGAACCGGGGCGCGGAAAAGCTTTTCGGCTACACGGCCGCGCAGATGGTCGGCCGGTCCGTCAAGGATTTGCATCCACCGGGCAGTGAACACGAAGAAGATGAAATTCTGCTTCGCATTGGCCGGGGTGAGACCGTAGATCATTTTGAGACAGTGCGTGCCAAGAAGAATGGCGAACTTGTCAACGTCTCGCTGACGATCTCGCCAATCAAAGACGCGAAAGGGAACGTGATCGGGGCCTCCAAGATTGCGCGGAATATCACCGAAAAGAAGCAAATGGAGCGGCAATTGCAACAAAGCCAGAAGATGGAGGCGATTGGACAACTTACCGGGGGCATCGCCCACGATTTCAATAATCTTCTCGGCGTGATGGTTGGCAATCTCGATCTGCTCGAGCGCCTTGTTGCCGGGAATGAAGCGGCGCTGAAACGGGTGCAGACTGCGCAAAAGGCGGGCGCACGGGGCGCCGATCTCACTCGCCGCTTGCTTGCTTTCTGTAGCAATGTGGAACTGAAACCCGCTCCGACAGAGTTGCATCAGTCCATCCACAACATGGTCGAGTTATCCGGCGCGCTCGGTCCCGACATTAACATATCCACGCACTTAGACAACTCAATTCCGCCGGTGCTTGTCGATGCCGCCGGTCTGGAAAGCGCGCTTCTCAATATGGCAGTCAACGCGCGGGATGCGATGCCCAATGGCGGCACGATCTCCGTCGCGACGGAACTGTGTACCCTCGAAGAAAACTATCCGCCCGTACTGGCGGGCGAGTTGAAGCCTGGTAGGTACGCCAGCATCGCAGTGTCGGATACCGGGTGCGGCATGTCGAAGGAAACAATGTCACGGGTCTTCGAGCCCTTCTTTACCACAAAGCCGCGCGGCAAAGGAACCGGCCTGGGCCTTGCCATGGTTTACGGCTTTGTCAAGCAATCTGGTGGAACCGTCCGTATCTACAGCGAACCCGGCATTGGCACAACGCTGACGCTCTATCTTCCACTTGCGCAGCCGGTCTCGGAATCGCATGCTGTGGTCCCTCTCGCGCACGCATCTCCGAAACTCGTGGGCAAGGTGCTCGTCGTCGATGATGAGCCGGATCTTCTCGAGATTGCTACTGCCTATCTCATGGAGATGGGCTATACGGCCTATCGGGCGCAAGATGGTATCAGCGCACTCGAAGTGATCGAGCAACACCAGGACATCGACTTGATCGTCACGGACATCATGATGCCGGGCGGCATGAACGGTGTGGAACTCGCGGCAAAGGTGCGCCAGCGACTGCCACAAATCAAGCTGATTTACTGTTCCGGTTTTCCCGCCGATGCCATGACTGAGCGAAAGTTGTCTCTTGTAGATGGGCCCTTGTTGCATAAGCCTTATCAGCGAACTGGCTTCGGCGCCATGGTAAGCGCCGCCATGGAGGGGCGATGACAAGTCGCAGCAGCGTCGTAGCCATCGATGACGATGGCGATATCTGCGAGCTTATCTCTGCCACGGCGGAAGCAAGGGGATTGAGTTGCACGGCAACGACCAGCGCGACAACGTTTCTTGCAGCACTTACGCCCTTAACAACCCTCATCATGATCGATCTGATCATGCCTGAAATGGACGGTGTCGAGTTGTTGCGGCAGCTTGGTAAGCAGAAGTGCAAAGCAAACATCGTACTGATCAGCGGGGTAGGTAAACGCATCATGGAGGCAGCCCAGGAACTGGCACAGGCACATGGGCTCTTGACTGTCGGCCATTTGCAAAAGCCTTTCCGAGTGACAGAACTCGAAGAAATACTCGAAAATCACGGACAAGCCTCAGCGGGCCCTGTTTCCCCGTCCAATTCGACGGTGATTGTTGATGATGCGGAGTTGCGCGATGCAATCGAGCTCGAACAGTTTGTACTTCACTATCAGCCGCAGATCGAGATTGGCACGGGGCACATTGTAGGCATGGAAGCACTGGTCCGGTGGCAGCATCCAGAACGCGGTCTGATTTACCCCGACAACTTTATCTTCCGTCTTGAACAACTCGGACTTATCGACCGCCTCGGCTGGATTGTCGCCAACCGAGGCTTGCTTGAAATCAGCAGGTTCGCGGACGGGAGCGGCGTTACCCCTACGCTGTCATTAAACGTATCGGTCTCTTCGCTTTCTGATCTTAAATTTCCAGACTCGATGGCTTCACTCATCGCAAGGCACGGTGTGCCAGCCGAAAAAGTGATCCTTGAAATTACTGAGACTGGTTTGATTGAGGAGACGTCGCGCACCCTCGATGTACTCGCGAGGCTTCGCATGAAGCGTGTGCATTTGTCGATTGATGATTTCGGAACTGGCTACTCGATGATGCAACAACTTCAAAATATACCCGCCACGGAGTTAAAAATCGACCGATCCTTCGTCAGTAATTTGGATGGTTCGGACAGCAACCGGGTGATGGTGCAAAAGACTATAGAAATAGGTCATGGACTCGACATGAAGGTGGTTGCAGAAGGAGTCGAGACTCGAGAGCAATTAGAGTTTCTCCGTGCGAATGGGTGCGACATCGCGCAGGGCTATTTCTTCAGCCGTCCACTCTCGCCGAATGACTTGTTAGCGTGGCTTGATTCCTATCGCTCTCATCGCGCTCGATAGGATGGATCGCGAACCGGACTCAATGTGCGCGTGATCGCGGAGTTGCGCGAACCTTCGCAGCCGGACGGCAGACAGTCGGAGCATTGCTCAACGCGACGGACGCCAATAACAATTTATCGGCTATTTCGACAGGGGATACGGGTTTGCTAAAGTAATACCCCTGGATTTCGTCACAATGATGTTTCCGCAAGAATGACATTTGAGCTTCATTCTCGACTCCCTCGGCAATGACTTTCAGGTTCAGGCTTTTTGCCAAACTGATGATCGCGGTTGTGATGGCTGCGTCGTCGGAATCCACTGCGATGTCTCGAATAAAGGAGCGATCGATCTTGAGTTTGTTTACTCGAAACTGCTTAAGATAACTGAGGCTCGAATAGCCCGTGCCGAAGTCGTCAATTGCCAACCTTACTCCCATGTCCTTCAATTCCTGCAGGACCGAGAACATTACGTCTGCGTTTGAGAGAAGGAGGGTCTCTGTCAACTCCAATTCCAGGAATTGCGGTGGCAAGCCGGTTTCATGAAGAACTCTTCTGATGAGTTGGCAGAAACCTTCCTGGCGAAACTGAACCGCGGAGACGTTCACTGCTACCGGGAATGCCTGGAGTCCATCGCTATGCCATTTATGGGCCTGGGCACAAGCCGTTCTGAGAACCCATTCGCCGATGGGCAAGATCAGTCCGCAGTTTTCCGCGATTGCGATGAATTCGGTTGGAGGAACAAGTCCTAACGTCGGGTGCTGCCAGCGGATCAACGCCTCAACGCCCGTGACATCGCCGCTGATCATTCCCATCTGCGGCTGGTACACGAGAAAGAATTCATGCCTTTCCAGAGCCAGCCGCAAATCATTTTCCAGGCCCAATCGCTCCATCACTTGAACGTTCATGTCTTCGTTGAAGAATTGAAATCTGTTTCGTCCATTCTCCTTGGCGCGATACATGGCTTGGTCGGCATACCGGATGAGGGTATCGCAATCGTCGCTATGCTGAGGGAACACGCTGATTCCAACGCTGCAACTCGTGCTGAGGGAATGTCCCTGGACTGCAAATCTGCCGGCCACAGCATCCGTAATGCGCGCGGCCGCAACCTCTACCTCAGCCTCATCCTTTACGCCGCTCAAGACGATGACGAATTCGTCGCCATTGACTTTTGCAACGGTGTCTTGCTCCCTTGTGCACCCCTTGAGGCGCTCAGCGACATCCTTTAGCAGGAGATCGCCGATTCCATGACCGAGTGAATCGTTCACGAGCTTGAATCGATCCAGATCCAGAGACAAGAGCGCGACTTTGTCGCCTCTTCGACGGGCGCCTGCCAATGCTTTTAGTAGCCGATCCTTCATCAGGGAGCGATTTGGCAATCCCGTCAAAGCATCGAAATAGGCGAGAAACTGGATGCGTTCTTCGGCGACTTTGCGGTCCGTGATGTCGCGAAAATACCAGATTCGGCCTCTGCGACGACCGTTCGGATCCACGAGGGGAGCGGAGTACCTATCGAAGGTCTTGCCATTCTTGAGTCTGAATTCATCTCTGCTTTTTTCGTCGGGATGGCTGTTTAGATATTTGATTCTTTCAAGGAATGCGTCCGCATTCTCGACTTTGTCGGTCACATACTTAAGGACAAGATGATCGTTGGCTTCGATGAGTAGTTCTTCAGGGACCCCAAAATGATGCCCGAATTGTTTATTGGTCAAGACGATGTGATCCGACTCATCGACGACAAGGATCCCCTCGATCGTTGTCTCAGATTGCGCCTCGAGTAGCGCGGTCTTGAATAAGAGTCTTTCTTCTGCCAGTTTCCGGTCCGTAATATCCCTGGCGATGGCAGCGGCTCCGATGACGTTCCCGGCTGCGTCCGTAATAGGCGAGACCGAGAGAGCGATCATAATCTGCGTGCCGTCTTTTCTTACGCGAGTCGTCTCGATGTCCCCTGCTTCTTGTCCGGACTTAACTCTTTCGAGAATCTGCAGGTACTCATCCGGGTGGCCCTCAGGAGTCAAGATGTCGAGGCGTTTTCCGATCGCCTCCTCGGCACTGTGCCCAAAGATGCGCGTTGCGCCGGCGTTCCACGTTTCAATTTCGCCTTCTGTTGTACATGAAACGATGGCGTCGTCTGAGCAGCGCACGATGGCCGCCAATCGGCGGTGTTCCTGTTCTGCTTTTCTCAGGTCGCTGACGTCGGTGACTGTTCCCTTGATGACCGATTCTGTTCCGTCGTCAGAGGTTAGCAGAATTGCGCTGTTCAGAACCCAGACCACACTGTCGTCTTGACGGCGGAGGCGCTGCTCGAAGTTGGTCACACTTTTGTCTGCAACCAGTTTTTCAATGAATCGGACTCGATCTGCAGTACTGAAGTAGCCAGCACTGATCGGACGACCGATTAGCTCCTCGCGAGATGTATATCCGAAAATCCGACAAAATGAGACATTGCAATCCAAGATTGTTCCGGCCAGAGTGGTTCGGTATGCACCCGTCAGACTTTTTTCGAATAGTAACCTATAACGGTCCTCGCTCATTGCCATCTCCAGGCGAAGCCGCTCCTGCTTCTTAAGAGCAGAGAAACTGGCGATAGAGACTAGTAATGCGGCAATGATGACGGTAACGAGATGGGAAGCCCAAATTGTAATGCTGGGATATACGGCCATCTTCAACAACTCAAAGACGCCCATAATGCAGGCGGCGATTGCAGCGGTTCGCAGCGCGAGAATTCGGACGGCTGACGGAGGAAAAGACGATGCGTCGGTTTTGCTCGAATTGGAACGTTGCATCAGTTTTATGGTGATAAGAACGGCGGCGGCAAATGCGATGACCATTGTGCCCGCAACCGTAAGGTAGGAAGTGTCCATTGTCTTTAAGAATGCCAATGAGACATTGGAGGCTGGAGACGTGAACGTTGTCCTCGGCTGTAGGAAGATAGTCATCGAGGTTGCTCGAAATTGGATCTGAGCGCGCGAGAGTGTGTCCCCATAAGAAGCGGGAAATGGGATGCCACGGGTATTGTGTGTAACATCGTCATTGATGTCAGCCCAAAGCAAGTAATTCTTAAATCAGGAGGTATCTCGTCCGTTGTGACACAGCCCGAGGCTATGGACCGCGAGGCTTCTCCAATTTGCCAGTCTAGTTAAGTTCAATTAGCCGAACAATTGAATTCCACGCAAGTTGCACGAGATGGATGACCTGGATCACTGCATTGCGACCGGCACGAAAGTAAGCTTGGCCACTGCGCCGGCTCCCTCCAAAGAGGGATTGCGGATCTAAGATCAAATCCGATATTCAATTAGGATCGGTTGAGGAAGATAAGCAGAAGCGCGACGATTCGCGGACCGGCAACTCACAGCTCTCGATCCAATGAGTTAGAAGAGTGCAACAGGGCACAACAGTTGGAGCAGTTCGATGATAAGTGAGATTTCCGAATGTAACATTACAAAGGTACTCGACCAGATACGATCCTGGAAGCGTCGAAGGATACGCGCTGCCGATAGAGATTGTGTTGTGCGCGTTATTGGAAATATTGTAGCTCGAAGCCTGGTTGCAGCTCTTGTAACCGCGGCGTCATTTCCGTTGGCGGCTAAGGCTGCTGAGCCTGTTCTTCTCACATCGCTTCAAGCCGTTCACCTCCTCAGCAACACGGAGGCTAGTCAAGCGGTTCCGGTAGCCGCCGAAGGCACCGTTGTTTATTCACGCGGGTATGAGAGCCTGCTATTCGTGCAAGACGGAGACGTTGCTCTCTTCGTGCGGCCTCCCGCGCCGATGGGATTTCTCCCGGGCGATCGTATCTTCATCAAGGGGAAGACGCAGGGAAGCTTTCGACCGCTTTTGGTGGCCAGCGCTATCACCCTGCTTCACCATGGCGCTCTACCAAAACCCGTGTCCGTGACATTCGATGAGCTAATCCGTGCTCACTACGATTCGCGGCTCGTGACAGTTCGAGCCACGGTCCGCACCGCAGATCTCGTTGTGACTCCGGGCGCCCCCATACGAAGTGCCTCTTTGCAGCTGCTCATGGAAGGCGGTCACATCGAGGTGTACTTAGACGATGCCCATGAAAGCGCGCTCAAAAGCCTGCTGGATTCCGAAGTCGAGATCACTGGAGCAGCGGCCGGAAAGTTCGACGACAAAATGCAAGAGACCGGAATCGTGCTTTACGTTTCCTCACTTGCGAATGTTAAGGTTCTCAAACGTGGCGGCACGGGATTGTGGTCTCTTCCGATCACGCCCATGGATCAGATTCTCTCCAGTTACCACGTCCAGGAATCCACGCGGAGAGTACAGGTCCACGGAACGATTACATACTACCAGCCTGGCTCCGCCGTCGTGCTTCAGGACGGGTCGAAGAGCCTTTGGATTTCAACCCATACTCGTGAGCCGCTCCAGATCGGCGATCTCGCGGATGGAACCGGCTTTCCAGATGCGCATGATCGTCTGCTGACACTGACCGACGGTGAAGTACAGGATAGCCACATCCTTGCCCCCATCAAGGCGCAGCCGACGACCTGGAGGCAACTAGGTTTCTGGAGCAGCAACGAGCCCGACGGGCATCAGAATGACCTGGTTTCCATCGATGGTCAGATCGTGACTGCGGTCCGCCAGGCCACACAGGACGAATACGTAGTCACTTCCGACGGCCGGTTGTTTACCGCAATCTACCGCCATCCGCGCTCGTCTGCGATTCTTCCGCCGATGCGATGGATCGCGCAGGGCTCCCGCGTCCATGTTACCGGCATTTGCACAGTGATCGACAGCAATGCGATCAATCCGGGGGAAGAGGCACCGTTCAATCTACTGCTTCGGTCCTTCGATGATATTTCTGTTATCGCCAAACCGTCGATGCTGAACGTTCGCAACCTCGTTTTGATCGTTGGCTTATTGCTTGTGTTGCTATTGGCGGCGGGTGCAAGGGCCTGGGTAATGGAACGCAAGGTGCGCCATCAAAACGCTGAAGTGGCCTACGCCGAGCGGCGACGTGGCAGAATTCTAGAAGACATTAACGGTTCTCGTCCTCTTGCGGAGGTCGTTGAGCAGATCACCGAGTTGGTTTCTTTCAAGCTTCATGGCGCTCCATGCTGGTGCCAGATCGTCGATGGGGCGCAACTTGGAAATTGTCCGGCCAACGTGGTTCCCTTCCGGATTGTCAGTGAACCAATTCCAGCCCGCACTGGGCCGCCGCTCGGCACCGTGTATGCCGCATTTGATCCGCTCGCCAAACCAAGCGAGGAAGAGTCTGCGATCCTCTCGATGGCCGCCGGGCTGGCCACGCTCGCCATTGAAACACGGCGACTCTACTCCGATCTGCGCCGGCGCTCCGAGTTTGATTTGCTCACCGACATCCACAACCGGTTCTCACTGGAGAACAACCTGGAACAGCAAATCGTCCATGCGCGGGAAACTGCAGGTATCTTCGGATTGATCTACATCGACCTAAACGAATTTAAGCAGGTGAACGACGTGTATGGTCACCAAGTCGGGGACCAGTACTTACAGGAAGTGGCGATTCGCATGAAGCGGCAACTCCGGACTGTCGACATGCTGGCGCGTCTCGGTGGCGACGAATTTGCGGTACTGCTACCCAGTATTCACAGTCGCAGAGAGGCCGAAGAAATCGCCGAGCGCCTTGAAAAGAGCTTCGACGATCCGTGTCCATTGGATGGCAACCTGCTGCGTGGTTCGGCAAGTGTAGGCGTCGCCCTCTATCCCGAAGACGGCACAACCAGGGATACCTTGTTGAACGCTGCGGATGCGGCGATGTACGTGGCAAAGCAAACCAGGCGGCACGTCGATAACCTGCTGGCAGCGCAACAGAATGCAGAAGCCAATTTCAACGATTGCGGGTGACTGGGTGCGCGCCTTGCGCCTGGTTTCATTGAAACAGAGAGAAGATTCCCCAATGGAAGCGGCCTCTCCTAAATCTTCCGTCAGCTATCGCTGCAACGTGCTTAGCCGGTTGATCACGCTCTTCAACTCATCAAGCTTCTTTCCTGCCTCACCCAGCTTGCCTTCTGCGGTCAGCCGCTGATAAGCCTCCAGGTCCTTGGCAGCATCTGCAATAAGGCTGTGAAGGTCGTCCTTGGGCTGGTTCGCAGAGATGGATTCAGCCACCGGCCGAGCCGGTTCGCTCGAGTTCAGCGACGACGTTCCTCCAGCGAAAAGGGACGTCAGCGCAGCCTCAAATGTTGGGCCGTAGGCGAGGCGATCCTGAAGTGCAAGCACAACCAGGCGCAGTTCGGGCATCGGACTGCGTTCGGCTTGCAGGTAGATCGGCTCCGCGTAGAGAAGTGCGCGACCGGAGGGAATGACCAACAGGCTTCCGCGCCTTACGTGCGAACCTTGCTGATTCCACAATGTAAGTTGACCGGAGAGTTGAGCATTTTGATCGATGCGCGCCTCAATCTGCAGCGGGCCGTCAACAAGTTTGGTTTTGGGAAAGTCGTATACGACCGAAGTGCCGTAGTGTGTGCCATCGCTGCGTCCGGCAATCCACCCGATGAGATTGTTGCGGTTGGCAGGCGTGAACGGCAGGATCTCAACAAACTCTTCACTTGCCTCTCCGGGCAGTTTCATGAGAACGAAATTCGGCTGCATCGCCTGCGTGGTTTGCTCGCCGCCATCGGCCATTCCGACTTCGCTAGCGACGGTCCACAGATCCTCGCGGTTATAAAAAACCTCCGGGTCAGTCATGTGGTAAAGACCATAGACCTCCGCTTGCAATTTGAGTAAGGACTCGGGGTATCGCAGATGAACGCGCAAGTCGGCTGGCATTGCCGCTGCGTCCTTGAAGAGGCTTGGAAATACGCGTCGAAAGGCAGCCAGAATCGGGTCTTCCGAGTCAAAGACATAAAAGGTCGTCGTGCCGTCGTAGGCATCGATCACGGCTTTGACGCTGTTGCGCATGTAATTAATCGATCGCCCGCCAAGGCCGTAATGAGACGCATAGGGATAGTTGTCCGATGTTGTGAATGCATCCATCATCCACGAAAGACGGCCGTCAGTTCCGAGCACGATGTAGGGATCCTGTTCAAAAGTAAGAAACGGAGCCAGGGCTGCGGCGCGGTCGCGTACATTCCTCCGCATCAGAAGGCGGCTTTGCGAGTTCACGTCATCACTAAAAGGCAATTTGGCCAAGTCGCCGCGATCGAAAGCCAACAGGATGCGCCGCAGAAAGCCACCGAGGGCGATTCCACCGTTTCCCTGGTAGGAAGTGAGATTGTTCGTGTCTCCTTGCGGATAGTTGAACTCCTGCTGTCGAGTCTTCACATAGACGTCGGTGTCAGTCAGCTCGCCAAAGTAAATCTCGGGACGAGTGACGCTCATGCCAGGCACGGTACTCTGAACCGGCATGTTGCTCAGGATCAGAGTGGGCAGGCCCTCTTGTGTGAATCCATTGACAGGGTTCATGGTGATGCCGAAGCCGTGGGTGTAAATCAGTTTTTCGTTGATCCAGTTACGGCTGCTTTCAGGAAGCTTGTCAACATTCAACTCACGGGCGGCGAGCATTACCTCCCGCATCTTGCCGTCAATTTCGTAGCGATCGATGTCGATGTCGGGAAAGTCGTAATAAGTGCGGATTTCCTGAATCTGGCGTAGCGTGTCTTGAAGCGCACGCCAGTCCCATAGGCGAATATTTTGAAGCGTGGCCTGGTTGTTGGCTGGTTCGGCAGCCTCGACTGTGGTCTCCGCCGGAAACTCGCGCTGCACGAAACGGTCAAGTCCGAAACCCTGTCTCGTCATCGCAATGTTATTGGCGATGTAAGGCCGCTCGCGAACCAGCTCATTGGGTTTGACGAGAAAGCTATTCACATACCACCCGATGATGCCAAATGCGACATAACTGACTATGACTGGAACGATGGCTGCGATCAGCCAGCGGCCGCGCGGCGCCCATACCGCGCTCCCCGCGGCGATTAAGCCGCCAAGCAGCAGGGCGAAGCAGGAAACCAGCATTCCAGTCAGGGTCACATGCGCGCCGGTGTAGGTTACGCCATCGAAAATTGTGTGGTGCTCGTAGAGTTCAGCGAACCTAGCAAGATAGGTGCGGAAAGAAACAACGAAAAGAAGGAAGGCGACTGCGATGGAGATTCCCCGCCACGGCAATGGAAAATAGTTGGCCCGGCGCTCGCCAAATGCCCGTGATCCACTGGCAATGAGGACGAACAAACCAGCCAGCAAACATGAGATCACGGCGATGGTGAGGAGCCATCCACCAATAAGGTTCCATGCAGGAAGCGTGAAGAGAAAGAAGTTCAGCGGCTTGCCGAAGATTGGGTCATTTACGGTTCCGGCCGCGGTGGGGGCGAACCAAAATAGCGCCAGCGTTGGCCACTCTGACGCCATGGCGCCGCCGGTGATGAGGGCGATTAAAAGCGAACCTCCCAACGCGAGTATGCGGAGGAATGGCCTGACCGACAGGTTAACTTCCCGTCCTCCAAAAACAATTGTGTGGTCGAGCGGCAATTCGTCCCGATGTGCCCACTTGAGAAGGGAGAAGACCCCATAAAGGATGCAGAAGGTGACCGCCGCGAAAGCCGCGAAGATTCCCCATTGCAAAGCCAACTGCCGGACAAACACGCTGCCATACCCGAGCGACCGGAACCAGAGCAGTTCAACCCAATAGGAGAGCATGGTTCGGCTTCCAAACAAGATGAATGCAACGATCGCTAGAAGGACAAAGAACTTGCGATTACCACGCTGCGGAGGCAAAGATTGCTTCGGCCAATGAATCGATTCGTGCATTTTCTCTCCACCTGGCCGGCGTTCAGTTGCCGGAACGCCAGGAATTGGTCGTGCTTCGAGAAACATCGAGCGCCGGGCGACCATAAGATGATGGTTGATCGAGCGCACCCTCTATACTCTAATCTTCCTGAATTGGCTTTGCCGTGGATACGTCGGGAGATTAGGGCACGACGCGGGGGATTGGCGCCCGAGGGTTTCTTGCGTTAACTTCTAGACCGCTTAACTCAGGAGCTATGACGATTGCTTCTTCTGACCAGATTCGCGCGGCCGTCGACTTGCTAATTGCTGAACGGGACGCCATAGGTTAGCAGAGCTGAACGCGGCGGACGAGCCTGCGTCCCAATGATCCGGGCAGATTTCCCCATCTCTTCCCAGACGCGAACCGCCGCAGCATTCATATAAAGGAGCCGGAGTTGCTGACGGCAGTTACCGCGAAGACTGTAGACACTGATGGTCGTTAATAATCTCGTTTGTCCAGAATTGGATAAGTACGGTCCCATGCTCACGGCCGGCGCATTTTCGATGTTCTGTACTTCCTCGGCGCTCTGGGCAATGATCTGATAGTCCGGATCGGGCTCGGAGTGTTTCCTCATCAGGCTGCGCAGAAGATCATTCGAGGTGGGACCGGAGTCGTAGTGACCAACGTTCATTCCACGCCTCGCAAAGAGAACCAATGGTAGCGCCGCCAACAAAACATACATCGCACGGGGCGGAGTGCGAATAGGCCGAGAAGTCCGTCGAACGGATGCAATTCGCCCGGTTTGAATTTGACGGAGTTGCAGCGGGGGCATTTATGTCGAAACCACAACACTCTCGGTAGCCAGTTTGGCCAGATCATTGTCGCGACGTTCATTCTGAATTTCCTTTCAACAGGAACTTCTCCTTCATCGGGATCCATGGCCTATCTCGCCGTAGCTGTCTGAATGTTCTGTTGCAGGAAATCTTGTCAATCCGCATGCAGGGCTCGGCGACTGATTGCTTGGACCGGATCCAAGCATTTCAGTAGGCTACGCTCGTCGCGCACAAAAACCGAATAACCCTTTACTCTTGGGCGCTCTTCGGCTTAACCAGCGTGACCCCGTGGTTTGCATCAGATTGACTGTTCGTCGGTGGGTTTTCCAGTCTGGTAGATGACGGGTGGCTGAGCGCCTTCTCAGGCGAGTCGCTGGGATTCGAATCTACGCGCCCGGTTTGCTCTCCCGAAAAACCAGTTGCATCGGGTTGACTCGCAGGCCGGTGCAGATGGATTCCACTGTGACGACGGGCAGCAAAGTAGTTCTTTACATCGCGTTTTTTGATCAGAGGCATTGTTGCTCCAGGCGTTCGGTTGCGTACTTGAACGATGCTCGTCTGGAGCGAAGCTTGGATTGCTGAAGGCGAGAAGGGGGAACTGATGTCCTGATTCAACGATACGCTCATTGGAGGGGTTGTGCTGATGGCCGCCGGGCGCGCGAGCCTTGAGTTACCCGTGGACAGAGAATTGATCGATTGACGCAAGTAAGAGTTGGATGATATCGTTCCCATCGAATTGAGCCAACATGCTGATTTTGAAGTGCAATGCGGGTCGAGCGCGAAGGAACGAGGAAAACACTCCATGAACTCTTCATTGGGCTCCAAATGTCGGACGCTGCGTTTTATCGGAATACTGGCATTGACTTGCTCTGCCGTTGCGTTGCCTCAGTCGAAGCCGGAGCCGCTGGGCATTTTCGAGGATCACAGCGATGTGGGCACTGTGCTCCATGCTGGGTCTGCGCACTTCGATCCTGCGAAGGGCGATTACACAGTGATCGGAAGCGGCGAGAACATGTGGTTTGGCGTAGACGACTTTCACTTTGTGTGGAAGAAGATGTCGGGTGATGTTGCGATCTCGGCGAACATCTCGTTTGAAGGCGATAAAGGCAACAACCACCGCAAAGCGGTTCTCATGATTCGGCAGAGCCTTGACGGCAATTCGCCATCGGTCGACGTTGCGCGGCACGGAGATGGCCTCACGTCGTTGCAGTTTCGCGATGCGGCCGGCGCAGATACGCGCGAGGTGCAAACGAATGTCGTCGCACCTCAGCGCGTACGGTTGGAGAAGCGCGGAGACACCTTCTATGCATTCGTCGCGGGGAAAGACGGGCAGCTTCATCCCGCCGGCGCGACCACGAAACTGGCGCTCAGGGGAGATTTCTATGTGGGCCTTGGCGTATCCGCGCACGACAAGGATGATGTTCAGACGGCAGTCTTCTCCGATGTGAAAGTGCAGACACTCGCGCCGGTGGACCAGGCGAAGCTTGTTCTCTACAGCACGCTGGAGACGGTGCCGGTTGCGTCCGGCGACAGGCGGGCGGCTTACGTGGCGCGGGCGCACTTCGAGGCGCCTAACTGGGCCCGCGATGGTTCGTATTTCCTTTTCAACCAGGAGGGCGGGATCTATCGCTTGGCCGTGAACGGCGGGGAGCCCATGCGCCTCGAGACTGGCGCCCAGAAGAGGTGCAACAACGATCACGGCATTTCGCCGGACGCCACGATGCTTGCTGTCAGCGACTCGTCGCAGACCGGAAAGTCGATGGTGTATACGTTGCCGATTGCCGGTGGGGCGCCGCACCAGATCACGACCAACGCGCCCTCTTATTGGCATGGGTGGTCACCCGACGGTTCGACGCTCGCATTCACAGGACAGCGCGGCGATAACTTCGATATCTACACGATTGCCGTGAGTGGCGGGGAGGAGAAGAGGCTTACTACGGCGCCGGGCCTCGACGACGGCCCGGAATATTCGCCGGACGGAGCCTGGATCTACTTCAACTCGGAACGCACCGGGCACATGCAGATCTGGCGGATGCATGCCGACGGTAGCGGTCAAGAACAAGTTATTACCGAGGACACCAACGACTGGTTTCCGCATATTTCTCCAGATGGCAAATGGATAGTATTTCTCTCCTATGAGAAGGGTGTCACCGGCCATCCCCCGGACAAGGATGTGGCGCTGAATCTGATGTCAATGACCGACAAATCGGTCCACGTGCTCGCGAAGCTTTTTGGTGGGCAGGGAACCATCAATGTCCCATCGTGGTCGCCAGACAGCGCCAAGATCGCTTTCGTGAGCTATGAGTATCTGCCCGACGGTCCGCGTGACTGAAGCTTAATGCCGACGGAACTCGTGGGCTCTTTCGCGGTCTTCGTTGGTTCGCGGTGCTGACAATACTTATTGAGGGTTACTTCATTCGACTGAAAGGCTGCGCGAGAAGATGAGCGCCATGAATCGGCCCTCCCGCATGAGCGACGTTGCCAAGCTAGCCGGTGTTGGAACCATGCCGGTTTCGCGGGTCCTGAGCGGCAATGTGAAGGTGAGTGAGGAGACGCCGAGGCGCGTTTTTGACGCCATTGCGACGCTCAATTAGCGCCCCAATGAAGTGGCGCGTGGGCTGCGGGACCAGCGGTCGCATCAAATTCTGAGGTCATCGTACCGAATCTCGTCGACCGGTTCTTCGCGATCTGCGCGCAAACCGTGAGCGTGGTTCTCCACATTCCATCCGCAAAGCTATCCCAGGTTTGGATTCTTCGACTCGGAAGGCGACAGTGATCGTGCGCGATTCGCCCGGCAAGAGCGAAACATAATTCTCACTGTAATAAGCCGGGATGGGGTGGATCGATTGGCGAGCTTACTGCCAAAGCACTCGGCCCGATGCAGAGGATCCCTCGCTTCTTCCCACCGCTCTATCAAGCTTTTCGTACGCGTGCTCTCATGGGGTCGGAGATGGAGACGGTCAGCGTTTCTCGCTCTGCTCGCCGGTCAGGAACATGGCGATGGCTTCGATCTCAACCAGCAATTCAGGGCGGCACAATTTGGCTTCGATGCCTGTGGATGCCGGCAAAGGATCGAGGCCTTGTTCTTTGTAGAACGCTGTGCGTTCTTCGTTAAAGGCTTCATAGTCGCGGTCCATGTCCCGCAAATAGCAGGTGGTGCGCACGATGTCGTGCCAAGTGCATCCCTCGCTCTTGAGAAGGCCGGTGATGTTGTTGAGGGTCCTTCGCATTTGCGCGCGAAAATCTCCGACGTGTACAGAATTGCCATTCTCGTCGATGGATGCGGTACCCGAAATGAGCAGGATTGTGAGCCCATTCAGGTCGATCCGCATGCCCCGCGAGAACGAGCTCGGCTTTGAATACGCATATGCTTCATTGAGCACACCGTGGTTGGTCATCGCGCGCTTCTGGATTGGGGATTGTGCGATCGTCCGCAAGAGTTCATTGATCGCGTTCATCTCGTCGTGGCCTCCCGATCGTCCTAATGTTCGTTGCAGCGTGCGCCTCTCAGCGCCAACTGCAAAACCGAGTGTAGCAAATCGACTCTTCATCAGGAGCGTTCGATGGGGATGTCGATGATTTGGGGTCGGCGCGACTAGAATTGGCGACTGGCGCTTTACAATGGCTGTGCTTTTGAATCGAACGGTAGAGGATTCAGGCAGAATCGGCGCGAGCGACTTCGAGCGTCGGCACGCGAACAGAAACGCGATATCGCGAGGGGGAACTGAATGAAGAAGGGGGTTGGATTGCTTTTAGCGCTTTTGGCGGTCTTGGCAGCCACGCCGCTTCGCGCCCAAGTGAAAATGACGAGGGAACAAATCCTGTTCTACACCTCGGAATGGAAGGGCGATCGATTCACAGATGGTCGGCCCAAATTGCCGGCCTCTCTGCTGCGACGCGCGACGGACGCGACGATTGAAGATGTATGGGAATACCTGCGCAATCGCGGATACCGGAATCAATTTGAAGCTGGTTGGCAGGCGCTGCACGTCGATAAGCCGTTCGCGGGGCGGGCGCTGACGGCCCAGTACATGCCGACGCGGCCGGATATGCAGAAGGCGATTCAGGCCGAGGGCAGCGCCGAGGGACGGGTGAGTGGCACGAATAGCTGGCCGATTAATGAACTGCAAATCGGAGACGTTTATGTGGCCGACGGATTTGGAAAGATCATCGAAGGCACGCTCATTGGTTCGAATTTGGGTAACGCAGTCGCTGCCCATACGCACACCGGCTTTGTTTTCGATGGGGGCATTCGCGATCAGGAGGAGAACCGCGAAATTCCTGATTTCAACGGCTTCTATCGCGGCTACGATCCGTCGGCCTGGGCGGATATGGAGCTGACTGGAATCAACGTACCAGTTCGCATTGGACGGGCGGTCGTACTGCCCGGCGACCTTGTGCTGGCGAAACCCGAAGGCGTTTTGTTCATTCCCGCGATTCTGGCCGAGGATGCAATCAGCGCCGCCGAATTTACCTCGCTAACGGACGACTATAACTTCGAGCTGAACCGGGAAGGGAAGAACGGCGCAGAGTTTGAGGGCGGCTGGACGGCGGCGAAATACGATGCTTTCGCTCAGTGGATTAGTGCACATCCGGAGAAACTGAAGATGCCGCGCAACGAATTCGATGCTTTGCTGGCGGGCGCGAAACAACGAAAAGAATGACGGATGGACCGCTTCTTAACTTGCCGCCCACTTAGAGGAAATTACCCGCCACGCTCGACTACCAATGCCGCCTGCAGCATGGCCTTGGCGTAGGCAATGTCATAGAGATCGCCGGCGTATCCTCCGCCTCCTGGATAGCCATGAATCGGTCCACGGGCCCGGTCGTAATCGAGGGCTCGCGGATGTTCGGGATACAGCTCGCGCGAATATTTCACCCTGACCAATTCACGCATCACCGCAAACATGTTCACGTCGCCTTCGTCGATGAAACCTTCGTCGTATTGCACGTAGGGTTTCATCACGTGCGGATTGCGATAATGCATGTGATTGATGCGGTCGCGGCTGCCGAAGTAGCGGCACACGGCTACCGGATCTTCACCCATTTCCTGGGTTACGCCGCAGTCAAACGTGATGCCGTTGGCGGGGCTGTCCACGATTTCAATCAGGTGCTTCCAGCCGTCGAGTGTGGCCATGATCTGTTGGGATCCGCGGCTCAGCGGGAAGGGCGGATCGTTGGGATGAAGCGCGAGCCGCACGTTGGCCCTCTCTGCAACAGGAATGACCGCCTTTAGAAAATAGGTGATGTTGGCCCACATTTCATCGAGCGTGTGGGACCCCTCGTCGGCAAGCGGCGGAAGGTCTTTCATGCGGTCGTAATCCACTCCCGTCAAGCCCGCGCCTCCGCGGCCCGTTTCTTCGAAGTAGCCTTCCATGGCGCGATGCGCATAGAAATTGTATTCAACGACCGGAATGCCGACCTTTCCTGCGGCCTGAATGGACTGGCGTATCTTGTCGATCTCCTCGTCGCGCCCGGGCCGTCCGTAGAGCGTGTGGGGAAAGCCGGCGATCATGAGGTTACCGAGAGTCAGTCCGCCCGCTCTGAGTTTGTCGACCGTGGGTTGCAGTTGGGCCGCCGACCAGGGGATCGGCGGTCCGCCGGAAAGTACGTGGCGACGCCGATTTGGACCACGCTTCGAATGGCCTCGTCAGTGACACCGTTGTGAAGGTCGATGGCGCACGCAATTTTGGGAGTCGCTGCGCTTTCTTGCGGCATGCCATCGCCTAGCCACCACGGCTTTTCGCCCTGCTGCGCACTGGCCAGCGGCACGATCGCGGGCGTCAATGCCGCTGCTCCCATTTGCAAAAGTAGATTGCGACGCGAGAAACCGGAAGGCATGATTGAGTACCTCTTGGGGGTCCGTATGGGCAACGCAATTGAGCGCGTCGCCCACGGCACTGGATTCTTCCATATGGCGGCTCAAGCCGTCCACATCGGCAGCACCGTGATTCGCGGATTTGAGCGACGGACGCAGGAGTAAGATGGGACTTCGCAAATTTCCAGATCCGGGAAGGACTCAGAGCAATGTCGAACTCCTCAGGGCCCCGCTTCAATCGCCGCAGCCTGCTCAAATCCTCACTCGCCTTGCTCGCGGGCGGGGCCGTCAGCCAGATCGCCGAAGCTGAGCCGGAAATCAAGAATGTGAATCTCGCTTCGAGCCCGTCGAGCCTGAAGATTACCGATATGCGCTACGCGGTGATCGTGAAGCCGGGACCTAGCCCGTGCGTGCTGATTCGCATTGACACCAACCAGGGCGTCTACGGGCTGGGCGAAGTGCGCGACATCGCCGGCCCGCAGTACGCGATGGTGCTGAAGAGCCGCATTCTCGGCGAGAACCCGCTGCGCATCGATTACCTGTTTCAGAAGATTGCGCAGTTTGGCGGCGGCGCGCGCCAGGCCGGCGGAGTATGCGCGGTGGAGATGGCGCTATGGGATATTGCCGGCAAGGTCTACAACATCCCGGTCTACCAGATGCTTGGCGGCAAAGTGGCGCGATGAGATTCGCATCTATGCGGATACCACTGAGTCTGAGGACCCCGCGGAATACGGACGTCGCGCCAAAGAGCGAAAGGCGATGGGCCTGACCTGGATGAAGATGGATCTGGGCATCAATGTCCTTGAAGGAATGCCGGGCACGGTGATGCAGCCTTCGGGTTTGGACAAGTGGGAGTTGCGCGAACAACCGCATCCCTTTATCGCAACCGAAGTGACTGACAAAGGCATCGATCGGCTCTGCGAGTATGTGGCCGCGGTGCGGGACAACATCGGCTACGACATGCCGCTCTCGATGGATCACCTGGGCCACATCGGCGTGAAGTCGGTGATCCGGCTCGGCAAGGCCTACGAGAAGTTCAATCTCGAATGGATGGAGGACGTGATTCCCTGGTACTACACGGATCTGCTGAAGGAGATTACTGCGGCGAGCCCGACGCCCATCCTGACCGGCGAAGACATATACAAGTTTGAAGATTTCGAGACGCTTTGCAGCGAGCATGCAGTCGACAAGATCCATCCCGATCTCGCGACTTCCGGCGGAATCCTGCAAACGCATCGCATTGGCGACATGGCTTTTCGCTATGGCGTGCCGATGGCGATGCACTTTGCCGGTACGCCTGTCAGTTGCATGGCGAATGTGCATTGCGCTGCCGCCACGCGCAATTTCCTTGCGCTGGAGAACCATTCGCTTGACGTGCCTTTCTGGCAGGACCTGGTGACGGGCATCGAAAAGCCGATTATCAACAAGGGCTACATCAAAGTCCCCGAGACGCCGGGCCTTGGCATTGCGCTCAACGACGACGAGCTGAAGCGTCATTTGAAGCCAGGCACCGGATACTTTGAGCCGACGCCGATGTGGGACGAGGCGCAGTCGTGGGATGATGCGCTGTTCAGTTGATTCTCGAAGGCGTTTCTTGCAGCGCTGAGATTTTCTCGAGTTCTGTTCGACGGCGGTTATTGCTTGATCACGGTGCCGTCGCGCAGGCGAATTTCGCCCCATCCGCCGTTGAGCGGGCTCGATGAAAAAGGCGCCTTGGCCGCCTCTTTCTCGTCGATTTCGATACCCCAGCCGGGCTTTTCGCTCACCCACAGGTAGCCATCGCGCATCTCGGGGCAACCTTGAAAGATTGCCTTCGTGCGTTCGTTGAATGGCGAATACTCCTGGATACCGAAGTTGTAACTGACCAGATCAAGCGTGACGTTTGCCATGTGGCCGATCGGCGAGACATCACCAGGGCCGTGCCACGCTGTTTTGACACCGAACTGCTCGGCGAGAATCGCGATCTTGCGCGCCGGACTGAATCCACCGGCCTCCGACACATGTACGCGGATGTAGTCGATGAGTTGCTCACGTGATCAGTGGCTGCCATTCGTGCGGGCTGTTGAAGAGTTCGCCCATGGCGATCGGCGTTGCGCAATTCTGGCGGATTTGCCGGAAGTAGCCCAGGTCCTCAGGCGAAAGTGGGTCTTCGAGGAAGAACATCCGAAACTGTTCGGCCTCTTTGCAGAACTGCGACGGCCTCATTCGGCGTCAGGCGTTCATGCATGTCGTGGAGTAACTCGACCTCATCGCCGAGTTCGCGACGGCAAATCTCGAGAAGCTTCAGGGCGCGCCGCGATTGAGCGGCGGGATCGAACAGGGGCTTGTCATGGAGTGCTTTTGGCCGGTTCGCATCCTTGCGTTGCGAGCCGTAGCCGGCCATTCCGGGCAGGCCCACTTGAACGCGCACATTGCGAAATCCCTGGGCCAGATACTGCTTCGCGTTCTCGACAACTTCTTCAAACTCGGCTCCGCTGGCGTGCGCGTACGTGTCGGCGGCCTCGCGGCATTTTCCGCCCGCGAGTTGGTAGACCGGCATTCCTGCCTGGCGACCCTTGATATCCCAAAGCGCCTGATCGATGCCGCTGATCGCGTTGTTCAGCACTGGGCCGTTCTTCCAATACGAGCTGTCGTAGCAAGATTGCCAGATGTCTTCGATCCGGTCGGTTGTTTTGCCGAGAAGAAACGGCTTGAGATATTTCTCGACGGCGGGCCTTACCAAGTCCGCACGCTGCGTAAAGGTGGCACAGCCATAGCCGTAGAGGCCGTCCTGATCCGTTGTGATTTTTACGACGGTCAGCCGCACGCCTTGAGGCTCGCATTCGATGACGCTGATGTCTTTGATTCGAGGAGTCGGCAAGGCCCGGGTTGCACGCGCGACTTGCTCCTGGGCTGCAGAGATACGGGGGGCCAGAGCGAGTGTTCCTGCACCAGCGAAGCTATAGAGAAGACTACGACGTTCCATCGGCCGCTCCCAGCTTTTATGATGAGCGCGCAGATTTGCATTGCGCTCGCAAAGAGGCAATTTTACGCTGGGGGCGCGGTAGGGCACATCCGAAACGAGACGAGTGAGCCGATGTTTCAGCGCAGTTCGCGCGTTTAGGTCGTCAGTTCCGTCAGGGTCGGGAAGCGGAAACGAGCTCTCGCAATCGGCGTTCCGACAACCTCGATGCGGCTGAGGTCACGCGTGCCGACACCGAGATGTTCGGCAAGATGCAGCGTGCTGTCGCAGGTTTCAAAGGGAGCCTTACCGCGATCCGCCATCGGATCAAGGCCCATGGTCGCGGTGGCAACTGCATCGGTCGCAACGCAGTTCATTCCCGCAATCAGCAGGCCTGGATGCACCGGTTGGTGAATCCACCCTTTCTCCTGATTTGGCAGCTCGCCGCCGGTCATGGTGTAGATGCCGTCAATCACTGCGAGATGAATCGGCCTCGCCGCGACGAGGTCGGCGGTAATGCGCGGCACACGGAAACCTGGATCTTTAGACTCGGCAACCGGCTGAGGCGCGCTCCTGGGAGGTACTCGCGATCCGGAGTGCATCGGCGCCCGATATCCCACCGGCACAATGCTGGGCTCGTCTTCCGGAGCCTCGGTACTGTAAATGGTGCAAGGCGTGATGCCGAAGCAGTTTTTCATTGAGAGCGTGACGCCGGCGGTTCGGTGTTCCTTCAGCTTGGCGAGCGAAATGAAAACATCGGTGTCGAGGTAGGAATGATTGAGATCGTAGCCAGCGTACATGAGGCCGCCGCCGGGAACCATGAAGCGCGCATACGTCTTTCCGCTGCCCAGGAAGTTGGTGTTCTCGAATTCAACGCGCGTGGCCGCGCTGGCAAAGTCTTTCGGCTGCCAACCCGCGGAGATCATGAACTCCTCGAGCGGCTTGGTCCCGACGGGGGCGCTTTCGAGCAGGCGAACGCGCCGCGCTCCCGCCTGGCCAAGCAGCGAAACCAGCGAACCGATGACCTGCGGATGCACCCAGTGGGTCATCTGGTTGGGCATGGAGTTCAGTTTGTCGTTGGGAGGGCCAGTCATGTTGAGCTTGATGGAAACGGTTTTGCCTCGCACCAGTTTGTCGATTCCGCCGAGTTGATCGAACATGCTGGAAAGCACTTCGCCCACGCGGCGATCGTATTCCTGGCATTGGCCGATCGCGACGCGGCTCGTGGGTGTCTGAAGGGTTGAAGCCACGAGAGGTCGCGCAACGACCGCGCCGGCTGCCATGCCCATGACGCCCAGGAAGTCTCTACGAGAGCAATTCGGTTTCATTTCCGGCGGACCTCCGCACATTCACCATTAGTATGAGCCTGAATCCCGCAGTGTGCGCGCCAAATTCTCTGGATCAGATATCGAACTGGGAGCGGCCTGGGTCGACCAGCAGCCACAAAGCGCCGCCCACAGTTGTCAACGCAGCGGCAAAAAAGAAGGCCGAATTCCAGCCAAACCGGCTCGCCAGATAGGGCGTAAGAGAAGCGGTTACGGCTCCGCCGATCTGGCATCCCATGTTCATCACGCCAGAGACGACTCCGGAGCGCTCGCCTGCGATGTCCGCACTCACGGCCCAGAAGGAACTCTGCGACAAGTACAAAGCGCCGGCGCCTCCGGCAAGAATGATGCTCGCGGCGTAGGGGCCCCGCACTTGCGAACCAACCACGAGAAAGATTGCAGTCAAGGCGAGGGAGCACGCGGCGATGCCGGAACGTCCAACACGCATTCCGAACCGTTTTGAGAGTGCGTCACTTACCATGCCGCCGGTCAGGCAGCAGACCGTCATGGCTAGAAATGGAATCATCGAAAAGAAGGCGTTGGCCTTGAGGTCGAGGCGGCGAACTTGTGCGAGATAGATGAAGAACCAGCTGAAGAAAATCCACGCAACGTAGCCAAAGGTGAAGTAGCTCAGGGTCAGCGCGGCGACGTTGCGGTTGAAGAGTGCCGCTCGCCACGAAACCGGCGTATCGGAACGGGTTGTAGTTTCTGGCAATCGGGTGGCCTGGATCAGCTTTAACTCCTCAAGAGAGACGAATGGATGCTGTTCCGGCCTATCGCGGGCGAGGACGTACCAAGCGAGACCTACGACAATGCCAATCGCTGCACTAAACCAGAAGGAAGCCGGCCAACCGTAGCGGCTGATGATCCATGTCAGGATTGGAATGCTGAGTCCGGCACCCGCCCCGACGCCGGCGAAGATCCAGCCGTTGGCTCTGCCTCGTTCGGGAACCGGAATCCAATTTGCAACGAATTGATTGGATGACGGGTACATGACCGCCTCGCCGGCGCCGAGGGAGAAGCGGACCAGGATCAAGAGGAAAAGTGCGTGGGAGAGTCGCGGGTTCGCAATGGTTGTAAGGGCGGAAAAGACGCCCCACCACAAGACTCCGGCGGCAAGAATGCGGCGGGGTCCGAAACGACAGGCGAGCCAGCCCCCCAGGACCTGGAATCCCGCATATCCCAGCAGAAACGAACTAAAGATCCATCCCAGGTGAATGTTGTCGATGCCGAGTTGGTCGCGAATGACCGCGCCAGCAATGGAGATGTTGGTTCGATCGAGGAAGGCAACCGCGCTGAGCAGGAACAACCAGAAGACCAACAGACCGCGTATGGGGAGACGCCGCGCACCAGCCATCCTGTTCCTCTTTGCGAAACAATAAATATAGCGGGTCTGCTGGCTGTCGTGATCGCGACACCGGAAGAAGAGACGTCGATCCCAGTGCGTCATCGATTTCAATAGGAAAATTATTTATTCCTCTTGACACCGTCGATATGGGCACCTATATTTCGCACGTTCCTGTTCTGATGATCCGTACTCTGCCTATTTGAAAAGTCAGGTGCTGAATCCCCGTTTTCTTTTGCAGACGGGAACTCCGATGAAACGCCAGGTGAGGATAGCGACATGTTGAGCGCATGGAAGAGACTGATTCCGATTGCGGTGGTGATTCTAGTTCCGGGGACTTTGCCCGCGTGGGGCCAAACGGCAGGGGATACGCTGAAGAGCGGCTTTGAGAACCCGCCAGCGAGCGCGCGGCCGCGCGTGTGGTGGCACTGGATGAACGGGAACATCACCAAGGAAGGGATCAAACTCGATCTCGAGTGGATGCATCAGGCGGGTCTCGGTGGATTCCAAAATTTTGATGCTGCGCTATCGACTCCGCAGGTGGTCGACCATCGCCTTGCGTACATGACGCCGGAATGGAAAGACGCTTTCAAATACGCGACCACCTTGGCGGACCAGTTGGGAATGGAGGAGGCGATTGCCGGCTCTCCTGGCTGGAGCGAGTCGGGCGGTCCGTGGGTGCCGGCGTCTGAAGGCATGAAGAAGTATGTGTGGAGCGAAACTGTCGTGGAAGGTGGCAAGCCGTTCCATGGCGTGCTCGCTCACCCTCCATCCAACACCGGCGCATTTCAGAATCTCTCCATTCACGATGCATTGTCTGCGCCGGAGGGCTCAAAGCCTATCCCGCAGTTCTATAGCGATGCGGCCGTTGTGGCTTATCGCCGCGCGTCCAGCGATGTGTCTCTCGAATCGCTGCACCCGAAGATGACGACAAGTGGCGGATCGCCCGATTTTGCAATGCTGACGGACGGAGATTTGGAGAAGACGACCGGAATTCCTATTCCGGCGGTTGGCGAGGTTTCCTGGATTCAATACGAATTTGCGGAGCCGCAGACGATACGTGCGATCACATTTGTCACCAAGGATCCTGGCTGGATTGAAGCCCTGGTGGCGGGGATCGCCGCTCCTGAGAAGAATCTTGAGGCCAGCGACGACGGGCAGAACTTCCGAGTGGTCGCCAAACTCGACGGCGGTGAGTCTCCCGAACATACGATTTCGTTCCCGGTGGTGACTGCGAAGTATTTTCGCGTCACCTTCAAGCGGAACCCTCCTCCACCGATTCCCGCATGGGCAGCGGGCATCGATCCCGCGTCCCTGGGGATCAAGCTGCCTCCGACTCCAACCGAATATGAAGTTGCCGAAGTCGTCTTGCACCCCGGCGCGCGCGTGAACCATTTTGAGGAGAAGGCCGCGTTTGTCCCCGAGGGAGATCTTTACGGCTTTGCAACGCCTGCTGTCGCGGCGAATGAGGCCGTGGCTAAATCCGATGTGATCGACCTGACCGCAAAGATGCTGCCCGATGGCACGCTCGACTGGACGCCGCCTGCCGGGCGACTGGGTGATTCTGCGCTTCGGCTACTCGCTGCTCGGAATTACCAACCATCCGGCAACGGCGGAGGCGACCGGCCTCGAGGTGGACAAGCTCGATAGAAGCTTCGTGAAGCAGTACATGGAGAAATATCTCGAGAGCTACAAAGAGACCGTTGGCGCGGACTTTATGGGCAAACGGGGTATTCGCTATGTGATCAACGACAGCTGGGAGGCCGGTTCGCAAAACTGGACCGATCACATGATCGAGCAGTTTAAGAAGCGGCGCGGGTATGATCCAGTGCCATGGATGCCAGTGCTGGCAGGGCAGGTGGTCGACAGCGCTGAAGCGAGCGACCGATTCTTGTGGGATTTTCGCAAGACCATTGGCGACTTGATTGCGGATGAACACTATGGGCAGTTGGAGGAGACTCTGCACGAGTGGAACATGGGGCACTACGGGGAGTCACACGAAAGCGGACGCGCTTTTGTGGCCGATGGGATGGAAGTAAAGAAATTCAACGAAGTCCCCATGAGCGCGATGTGGACGCAAACGCCTGGAGTCAATAAGGAGCAGTTTGGCTACAACGCGGACGACCGAGAATCGGCTTCAGTGGCGCATATCTACGGGCAAAATCTGGCGGCCGCGGAGTCGATGACCGCGGCGGCAGCGCCGTGGGCGTGGTCGCCGGCAACATTGAAGCCGACAGCCGATCAGGAGTTCCTGAACGGCATCAACCGGTTTGTGATTCATGAGTCGGCGCATCAACCATTGGTGGGCAAAGCGCCGGGACTCACGCTGGGACCATTCGGACAGTGGTTTAACCGCAACGAGACCTGGGCACTCGAAGCGCACACCTGGATCGATTATCTGGGGCGAACGAGCTTCCTATTGCAGCAGGGACGTTTTGGCGCGGACTTTATTTATTTCTACGGCGAAGATTCGAACCTGACTGCAATCTTTGATCATAAGTCGCCCGAAGTGCCTGCGGGCTACGGATTCGACTATGTGAATGCCGATGCGCTGATTCACGAATTGACGGTAGCAAATGGGCGCATTGCGACGAAGAGCGGCATTAGTTATCGCGTGCTTGGTCTCGATCCTTACAGTGCACATATGTCGCTGCCAGTGCTGCGCGCGATTCATAAGCTGGTGGAAGACGGTGCGATTGTTGCTGGGCCGAAGCCGAGCGACGATCCCAGCCTTTCCGATGACCAGGCGGAATTCCGCAAATTGAATGATGAGTTGTTTGGCGACGGAAGCGGGACGCATAAGGTCGGCAAAGGCACCGTGTACGCGGGGCAAGAGCTGGGGCAGGTCTTCAAGCAGTTGAATGTGTTGCCCGACTTTGACTACACCAAGCCGGAGTCTGACACGCGCCTCGAGTTCCTGCACCGCAAACTGGCCGCCGCTGATCTCTATTTTGTCGACAACCGCGGCGATCATGAGACGACGACAGAGGCTACTTTCCGCGTGAGTGGCAAGGAGCCGGAACTTTGGTATGCGGAGACCGGTACAACCAGGCCCGTGTCGTACAAGATCGCGGACGGGCGCACGACGGTACCCCTTCATCTTGAGCCCTGGGGAACGGTGTTTGTTGTTTTCCGCAAGGCAACGACAGAAACTTCGCGCGAGTTGCCGAAGGTAGCTGAGTCTAAGTTGGCAGACGTGGGCGGACCGTGGAAGGTGAGTTTTCAGCCAGGCCGCGGCGCACCGGAATCAGCGACACTCGATGCACTTGTCTCGTGGAGTGATAGCACCGATCCGGGAATCAAATACTTTTCCGGCGAGGGCACTTATACAAATGCGATCCAGGCTTCTGCTGATTGGTTCACAAAAGGCTCGCATCTCTGGATCGATCTTGGCGATGTGAAAAATCTCGCCGAAGTTACGGTCAACGGGAAGAGCCTTAGAGTGGTGTGGCACGCGCCCTATCGTGTGGACGTGACCTCCGCTCTGAAGCCGGGCGCGAACGAAATCAGCGTGAAGGTAGTCAATGCCTGGGTCAACCGGCTGATTGGAGACGAACAGCCCGGCGCGACCAAATACACTTTTGCCGATGTGAAACCGTACAAAGCGAATTCGCCGCTACTTCCATCGGGCCTGCTGGGACCGGTTGCCGTTGTTAGGGAGGGCACAAATTGACGTACGGCGTAGTTGAACCGGAGGTGAGTGTGCTGCGGCCTGCCCTTCGCTATTTCAGCCTTTTCGCACTTTGTCTGGCGGCAGTCGTTTCGGCGCTGCTGGCGAACGCCCAGCAGTCGCCAGTTAAGGTCGACATCGACTGGGACAAGACGGTGATCGTGTCGAAGTCGACACCGACTTTGCAGGTGGTCACAAATCCGATGCTCAACCCTGGATCGCCGATCCACGATGGGTCTTTCTCCGCACTGAAAGCGTTGGGAGCGGACTACGTGCGCTATGTGCCATGGCTGCCGTACCCAAAAATTGCCGTTGCAGAATTGGAACCACCGACCAAGGAAAAGACGTCGTGGGATTTCACCTATATAGACCCTGTGACGAAGGACTTTCTGGCGGCGACGCTGGGACACTCGACGATTATCAATTTCAGCACAATACCCGCATGGATGTTCAAGAGTGATAAGCCCGTAAAGTACCCCGATGACCCAAACCAGGTGTTTTGGGATTACACACAAGGAACTGAGCTACGCGATCCGACCGGCAAGGAGTTGGGCGATTACTTCGGCCGACTCGTGAGTTGGTACACGCAGGGCGGTTTTACCGATGAGAACGGAAAGAGACATGAGTCCGGCAACCACTATACGTTTCCGTATTGGGAAGTGCTGAACGAAGTCGACTTTGAGCACAACACGACTCCCGAAGACTACGCGAAGCGCTACGACGCGATCGTCGAGGGGATTCACAAGGCGAGTCCGGAGACAAAGTTTGTAGGAATCGCATTGGCTGCACCGGGGAACAACCCGAAACAATTCGAATACTTTCTTAATCCGAAGAACCACAAGCCTGGCATTCCGCTGGACTACATTTCATTTCATTTTTACGCGACACCGGCGATGGATGAATCTCTTGATGGCTGGCAGCATACCTTCTTCAACCAGGCCGAGGGATTTCTGGCCACGACGCGCTATATTCTTGCGATTCGCGATCGGTTGTCCCCGCAAACAAAGATCGATACAGATGAACTGGGTGTGATCCTGCCGACAGATGGTTTGGAGATTGCCGCCTCGAAGCCGCTGCCCGACCATATTCCACATCGTTATTGGAATGCGGCGGGGGCGCTCTACGGATACTTGTTTGTGGAACTGACGAAGCTGGGAGTGGATGTGATTGGCGAATCGCAATTGGTGGGTTATCCATCGCAATTCCCAAGCGTGTCGATGATCGACTACAACAACGGGAAGCCAAATGCTCGCTATTGGGTGCTGAAACTGATCAAGGATAACTTTCATGCCGGCGACAAGCTCGTTGCCGCTAAGCCGGCCAAAGGGTCAGATTCGTCTCAAGTGATGGTGCAGGGCTTTCTTACTTCGCAGGGGAAAAAAGTATTGCTAGTGAATAAGACGAACTTCGAAAAGACTGTCACACTGAGTTCCGAGTTACAAAACGCGACATCGCTGACAGTGGATGAAAGCACGGGCGACGACGAGCCGCGCGCGGGAAAGGCTGACGGCACCGAGTTGACACTGGCGCCATTCGCAGTCGCTGTTCTCAGCGCTCAATAGACCGGCCAGGATTGAAGCAGGAGCGATTGATGCCGGAAACCAATCTGCGCGTAGGCTTGTGCGGCATTGGGCTCGATGCCTATTGGCCTCAGTTTGAGGGCCTGCGTGCAAGGCTGGAGTCCTATGTACGCGAAGCGGCCGCACGGCTGGAAAAGTGCGGCGCGAGTGTTGAAAACCTGGGCTTGGTCGACACCCCGCAGCGTGGGCGCGAGGCCGGGCATGCCTGCCACCGTGCAGACATCGACCTGCTCGTCATCTACGTCACGACCTATGCGCTGTCGAGCACAGTGCTGCCCATGGTGCAGCGTGCGCGGGTTCCAGTGCTGGTCCTGAATCTGCAGCCGGAACCATCCATCGACTACGCCGCCTTCAATCGACTGCCGGACCGGACGGCGATGACCGGAGAATGGCTCACCTTTTGTTCGGCATGTCCAGTACCGGAAATTGCCAACGTGCTGTTGCGCGCGGGAATCGCCTTCCATCAAGTGACCGGTGTGCTGAAGGACGATGTGGTTTGGGCTGAGATAGGCGAGTGGATGGCTGCTGCGCGGGTGAAGAAATCAATGAGCGAAAATCGGCTCGGGCTGATGGGCCACTATTACAGCGGGATGCTGGATATTCAGACGGACCTTACACAGGTGGCCATCACATTTGGCAGCCACATCGAACATCTCGAGGTAGACGAGCTGAGCGCGCTGCGCGAACAGGTGAGCGACGATCAGATAGCCGCGCGAGTAAGGGAGTTTATCAATTGCTTCGATGTGCAGCCTGATTGCTCGCAAGAGGAGCTGGCGCGGGCGGCGCGCACTTCCGTCGCGCTCGACCAACAGGTCGCGGCGCACGAATTACAATCCTTGGGCTATTACTACATGGGCAGCGGTGTGCGGCCGAATGAAGACACGATGAGTTCGATCATCCTGGGGACGTCGCTTGCTCACCGCGCGCGGAATTCCAGTGGCAGGCGAGTATGAAGTGAAAAACGTGCTGGCGATGAAGATTATGGATTGCTTAGGAGCGGGTGGGTCGTTCACCGAATACTACGCACTGGATCTGAAGGCGGACACGGTGTTGATGGGGCACGACGGGCCAGGGCACATCGCAATCGCCGAAAGCAAGGCCAAGGTGCGGCCTCTCGAAGTGTTATCATGGAAAAGTCGGCCGTGGGCTATCTGTTGAGATGAGCGTGAAACATGGGCCTGTAACGCTGCTCTCCGTCGTGGAGGACGCTGCGCGCGGTTTCAAGCTGCTGGCAGCGGAAGGCGAAAGCGTCCCAGGCGAAGTGCTGCGCATCGGCAATACGAATAGCCACTATCGGTTTTCGATCGGCGCAAAGAGGTTCATCGAGGCATGGAATGCCCAAGGTCCCGCACATCATTGTGCAGTCGGTGTGGGATATCAGGGCGCGAAACTCAGCAAGCTGGCCCGGCTGTTGGAGATTCCGTTTGTGCAAATGTGCTGATCGTTGAGTGAACGCCATTCAGGCAAGACGGGATGCGGGGGTAGTTACTGCGGAGCTGTTGTCTCGGCGTCTTTGCCGAGTTGCTGCGGAGTAACTTCGTCGGCTGCGTCGGGCCTGCGCAGGGTGACAGGAGTGGAGGAGTGCAGGCGCGTGAATGCCTCGATCGCCTCGGCCTGTCCCGCCCTGTTTCCGGTCGCGCGATCGGCTTGAGCCAGCCTGTACCAGGCGACTTCATCTTCAGGCTTCAAACGTGTCGCACGATCGAGCAAGGCAATTGCATCTGCCGGCTTCTGGTTTTCGAGATACACGCCGCCCAGGCCCACGAGCGCCTCTTCAAAGTCAGGGTAGCGCTCCAGCACGGCCTGATACTGCCGGATGGCGTCGTCGAGTTTACCGCGACTGGCGTCGAGGTTTGCTAGCTCGTAGCCGGCATTTCCGTTTGCTTGATCAATGGCCAATTCGGCCGAAAACTCGCGGGCGGCCGCATCCTGATCCTCGGGCCTTTGTGACTCGTGAAAGCGAGCCAGGTAAACGCGGCCCAACCGGTAGTGGATTCCTGGGCGGTTGGGTTCAATCGTGAGGACGTGATTGAATGCAATGATCGCTGCATCGTAGTCCTTCTGGCTTTCGTTGGCTTCGCCCTGAGCCTGCAGCATCCAGATCGAGTTTGGCGCTTTGTCGTGCAATTTCTCCATGGTCACGTAGGCGAAATTTCCGTAAATGCGCCCGGTGTGGATAAAGGATCTCAGGATCGTCCGGATAGAGTTTGTTGAGCATCAGGGCAGTTTCAACGGCGTCAGAATCGCGGGCTAGCCCCGTGTACGCGCGGAGCAACTGCAAGCCGCACATGCGCCTGCCGTCGATGTCCGATGAGTCCTCGAACCCTTTTTCAAGATGCGGTAGAGCATCTGAGAACTGGCCCATTTCGGATAAGGAAAGGCCGAGGAGGCTGTCGAGCCGCGGAAGGCTCGGCTTGAGCTTCTGTGCGGTTCGAACTTCCCGGACTGCGAGTTCAAATTCCCGTTGCTTGAAGTAAATCGCTGCCAGCGTCGCGTGCACTTCGGCGACCCGAGGTGCTAGCTTCGCCAGCTTTTCGAAGTTAGCTTGAGCCTCAGCGTAGCGACCCTCAGAAAGAGCTTGCTGTCCTGCTGCGGCGTACCGTGCCGCCTGATCTTCGCGGGCTGTTTGACCAGGCGCGGAAAAGGCCAGGCAGCCCCACAAAGCAAGGACCCAGCACAGCCTGAATTGGTTGCACCTCATCGGTTGAGTGTATCTCCATTACAGAAAACTCCGCCACGCTTGAATGGCGTGGCGGAGTTGAGATGCAGCAGTGGTTTGCCGATCAGAAGGTGATCTTTCCACTGAGTTGAACGACGCGAGACACACCGGAAGAGGTGATCTCTCCCGCGAGCGCATCGCCTACCGTGTTGTCAATGGAACTGGTTCCACCGTTCCCGCCGGTGGCCAAGCCACCGACACGCATAGGCGTACTGGTGATGGTTGAAGGTATTGAACGTATCTACGTGCAGTTCGAACCTTGCGCGCTCGCCGAAATTGAAATCCTTGCCGAAGCCCATGTCCCAGTTGTTAATGCCGGGCTGGCGCAGGAAGTTGCGCGAAGTGTTGCCGTACACACCGATTGCGGGTTGGGTAAAGCAGCTCATGTTCAGGCGTTGGAACTTGGCCGTCAGGTTGTCATGAACCTTGCAACCCGACGTGAGGTTCGCGCGCTGGAACTGGGTGTCAAGCAGACCTGACGCATCCGTTGCACCGATGCTGAATGGGAATCCGGTTTGGAAGGTCGTGATGCCCGTAACCTGCCAGCCGCCCACTGCCAGATCGGCGACGCGGTTGACTCCGCTCGCGAATCTCTTGCCACGCCCGAACGGAAGTTGGTAGACATAGCTGGCCACAAACCGGTGGTCGACATCGAAGTCCGATGGGCCGTAATCCAACGAGGGATCGTGGTTGTCCATCGTCCCTTGATAACCGCTGCCGGTCGCCCCGACTCCGGCTGCAGCCGACTTATCGTCCTTGCTGTTCGCCCAGGTGTAGATCGATGTCACGGCCAGATCACGCGCGCGATGTTCGAACTTGATGTTCATCGCGTTGTAATGAGAGTAGCCGTGGAAGTCGCTATTGATGTAGAAGCCGGTGAAGTTCGGATACGGCAACCGGTTTCGAGGTCGGGCAATTGTGAGTTACATCGGTTGGATCCGCCTGGCAGAAGGGCAGGTCGGCAGAAGAGATGCTGTTGGGTTGGGCAATGTTGCGCCGGTCAAGCAGATGAACCGCATGGGTTCCGATGTAGTTCACTTCAAGGGTTGTGCTCCTTGCCAACTCGCGCTCCACTGAACCTGTCCACGACTGAACGTAAGGATTGAGCGGATTCTCCGACTCGATCACCGCGATGAACGAAAGCGTCGAGAGGGGGAACGCCGCAGCGTGGAGTAACTCGGGAACAGATTGTTGCCGAACTTCGTAAGCGTCGAATCCTGCGTGGGGTTAAGGCTGTTGCGAATACTGTACGGATAGATATCCGCCGAGTCGTCGATTTCGCGTCCCTCGTAGGAGTCGAAGAAGATGCCGTAGCCTCCGCGCACCACGGTCTTGTCGTTGAGACGGTAGGCAAAGCCGAACCTCGGCGCGAAGGGCGTCTTGGAGCCAGGATGGGGCACGGAACCGCAGTAGCGCAGCACGGGATCGCTGCCGTCGGCAGGTCCGCCCGGAGCCACGCCGTCGGTCGAAAGTTTCGGATCGGCGTAGCAGAGGCCGCCGTTCGGGTTCTTGGTGTCGAGCCAGAAGAAATGGTTCGACGCCTCATACGCTGCGGCACGGTAGTCCCAGCGCAGGCCGAGGTTCAGAGTCAGCTTCTGAGTTATCTTCCAATCGTCTTCCGCGTAGGGCGCGAAATAGCTGAAGACGTGAGTCTGAGGGTTGCCGGCCTGATCGGTCGGGCTCAGGGGGCCCGGCACATATCCCGCTGCGCCGCTGTAGTATCCCAGCAGCATGTCCGCAGTCGCGTTGCCCGTGCCGCACAAAGCAGTCGCGTTGGGGCAGCTGGTGCCATTCGTCAGGACAGTCTGCGGCACTGAAGGACCAGTCGCCAAAGAAATCGTCGTCGAGGTTGCGAATCAAGCGCCAACGGCGATAGTCAATGCCAAGTCCGATCGTGTGCTTTCCATGAACCGAGGTGAACCCGTCCGCATATTCCCATGAGGGATTGTCTGAGCCGGTGTACGAATTGACCGGTCCGCCGAAGAGCGAATATTGCGACAGCTGAAGACTGGGCCATGTTGCCTGCAGAGCAGCGAACTTGGTAAAGACTCCTGTTTCACCAAGCGCGCTGATTGCCGTATCGGGTGGCGCAGGCGCGCCCTGGGGTGCCTGGGCGTCAAGGTGGCCGAAACGGAAGTTATTCACGTTGGCTGAGCCAATGTTGATGGTGTGCGATACTTCCCAGTTTTTCTGTGTTTCGAACTGGTTCACGAGTCCGTAAATCAACGATTGAGAATTGAGATACGAGGCATTCTGGTATTTGGAGTAGGTGTAGCGGAAGAACACCGAACCTAACTTACCCAGGTTCTGATCGCCGCGATAGGTCTGCTGATTCGTGGTCAACGGCAAGCCGGCGGACTTGATGAAGTTGGTGACGCCTTCAGGCTGCGTGTTGCCCAGAGTTGGCGCCGGGAAATAGCCATTTTGAATGGCGACGCTTGCCAATCGATTGGTGATATCGGCGGAGGGAATTATGTTCCCGGGGAACGCCGCGCCCGTGGTCGGATCCACCGGCATGCAGTTGTGCCCAAGGCTAAGCAGAGTTGCGCAGTCGGCAGTTCCGTAAGCCGGCAGCGGGCCACCGGGCAATCCTGAACCGGCGGGCGCTTGATAAGTCTCGGCTGAGAAATCGCCTGTCAAGGTCGCTGGATTCGGCGTCGAATCGTACAGATTGGTGCCGTTGTTGATGCGCCAACCTTCGTAGTTCGCCATCCAGAAGGTCTTGTTCCGGCCGTCATAGAGCTTGGGAATGTAGACCGGTCCGTCGGCAACAAATCCAAACTGGTTTTGCCGCAGAATCGGGTAGCGTGGTGGCCGTCGCAGCCTGGTAATCGGTCGCGGTTGCGAAGGGCTTGGCGTCGTACGCGTTGTTGCGGTTGAACTCAAAGATCGACCCGTGGAGTTTGTTGGTGCCGCCCTTGCTGACGATGTTGATCTGGCTGGCGGAGAATCCGTACTCAGCGGAGTAGGTGCCGCTCTCAACCTTGAATTCCTGGATCGCGTCCTGCGACAGAATTACGGCCGGGGTAACGAGTGCCTGGTCGGTGTTGACCAGTCCGTCCAGCGTGTAGTTGTTGCCCTCGGGCCGGCCGCCGTTGATGCTGATGGCGTTGCCTTCGCCCTGGCGCATCGTGCCCTGCTCACCGCCGACGGTGACGGCGCCCGCGCTCACCAGGAGCAACTGCATGAAGTTGCGCCCGTTCAACGGGAGCTCTTCCACCTGCTGCTGGCTCAACAGCGTTGACTGCGTCGGCGCTGTCCGTATCCAGGTCACGGCCTGCGCTGTCACTTCGAGTGTCTCGGTGACGGCTCCGGGCTTCAGAGCCAAGTCGACGCGGACCTTTTGATCAACGGCCAGGGTGAAGCTAGTGGTGACCGTCTTCTGAAAGCCCTTTGCCTCCTGCTGAAACCGTGTAGGTTCCGGGGTTGAGGGACGGAGCATAGTAGTCACCTGCCGAACTGGTGACTGTCCGGAAGGAGATGTTGGTTGCGGTGTTTGTTACCGTGACTTTGACGTTGGGGATAATGGCGCCCGAGCTATCGGTCACGGTCCCCAGAATCGTGCCTGTTGCGCCCGCCTGCGCGAACAACCTGTCGGTCATCAGCAGCAGCATCGTCAAACAAAGAGTGATACGAACGATTCGCATCTCCTGAACCTCCTGAAATTCGTGCTCGATTTGGCTTGCATTGGCTCGGCTTGAATGCTCGGGGTAGCCGCCACTCTGAAAGTTGCGGAAGGGTAGAAGAGCCTAATCCAAATGCACGGCGAGGCTAGCCATGCGCCATAATGATTGTCAAGTAGAATTTTGTTTCTCATTTGAAAAATGTGATGAGTTTGGCGCGGCGGAATCTCGGTTTCAAGAAAGTAGCTGAGAAAATCGGTTTTCCATTTTAATAGGCAGGCCAACGTTCGAAGAATTCGTGACTTCCATGAAGCTGGTGGAAGGAAACAGGGATGAAATTGAAGGCATCTGGTGAGGCTGAGACGGTCGAGTGAATCAGAGTCGGCCGTTTCGGACGCACCCCGAACAATTGGAAAAAGTTCCATTAGACAAACTCACTTCGACTGCGCTAGGATGCGGATTCCATGACCCCAATGGGCAACATTGGAACGCTTCTCGGCGAAGCTGTGTGGCGGTGAGGGCAATCGAGGCACTGGAACTCAGCCGTGGATTGGTAGCATTGAGCTAGAAATGATTTCGCAAAGCGATGCGCGGTGTGAATTAGGACGAATGAGAATCCGCGGATAAGTGGGGAAACCATGAAATCAGAATCGGATCTCCAGCAATTGGCGTTTGAGGCACTGGATTCTTTTCAAATTGAGATTCCTTCGTGGGGATTCGCCAATACCGGCACGCGATTTGGAAAGTTCTTGCAGCCCGGGGCGGCCTCGACGCTCGAAGAGAAATTCAGCGACGCGGGCCAGGTGCACAAGCTGACGGGCGTCACGCCGACGCTTGCGTTGCACGTGCTTTGGGACTTGCCCAATGGAACGTCGGATGCGGAAACAGTGCATGAGCTGGAGAGCAAGTATGGCGTCGCTTCCGGCTCGATCAATCCCAATCTGTTTCAGGACCAGGAGTTCAAGTTCGGTTCGCTGTGCAATCCATCGGAAGAAATTCGCGAGCGGGCCATTGCGCATATGCTTGATTCGGTTGCGATCGCGCGCAAGCTGGGATCGCGCGACGTCTCGCTGTGGCTGCCGGATGGATCGAATTATCCCGGCACGCAGAGCATCCGCAAGCGCATTGAATGGCTGGAAGAGGCGCTGCAGAAGACGCACAAGAAGCTGGCGCCCAATCAGCGGCTGCTGATCGAGTACAAGCCGTTTGAGCCGGCGTTTTATCACACCGATATTGCCGACTGGGGCATGGCGTCGCACCTGGCGCGAAAGCCGGCCCGCAAGCCCGCGTCCTGGTGGATACCGGGCATCACTATGCGACGCAGAATATCGAGCAGATTGTGGCGTGGCTGCTGCACTACCGGCATGCTGGGCGGCTTTCATTTTAACGATCGCCGCTATGCAGACGACGATCTCACGCTGGGTTCGATTGATCCGTATCAGATTTTCCGCATCTTTCATGAGATTCAGCTGTCGGGGCGGAAGGTGTTGTCGCAGATCGCTTTCATGATCGACCAGAGCCACAACCTGAAAGGCAAGATGGAAGCGATGGTGCAGACCGTTGTGACAGCGCAGGAGCTTGGCTGAAGGCTGCATTTGTGGATCACGAGAAGCTGGAACGGCTGCAGGATCAATGCGAGCTGGTGGCAGCCGAAGAGCTGTTCCGCGGCGCGTTCTGGGGCGATGTGCGGCCGCTGCTGCGGGAGTGGCGGAAGATGCGAGGACTGCCTGAGGATCCTCTGGCAGCGCTGGCGGAGAGTGGATACGTGCAGCGCATCAGCGCGGAGCGCGGCGGGAAGATGGCCCCCGTCACTTCGTACGCTTAGAATTGAGATCAGTCCAAGCAAACTGGCAGCCACGAGCGCACGGAGGAACGGCAGGTTGGCCAAACCGAAGCTGAAGCGGCTGTATCTGATTCCGATCCTTTCCAAGGCTCTCGATGTTCTGGAACTGCTGGAGCAGACCGGTGGTCCGATCACGCTGGAAGATGTGTACCAGCAGACCAACATCTCCAAAACCAGCGTGTACCGGATTCTGAAGACGCTCGTCCATCGCGGCTATGTGGCACAAGGGCAGAGCGGACAATACCGCCTTGTTTCGCGGCCGAAGAGACTGCGTTTCGGATTCGCCGCCCAGAGCGCTGAGATGCCGTTCTCTGTTGCTGTGGGCGCGAGCGTAACGGCGGCAGCCGCAGCAGCGGGCGTGGAACTGCTGCAACTGGACAATCGCTACGATCCGGATGTGGCCATCAAGAATGCGGAAGAATTCGTGCGCCAGCGTGTCGATCTGGTGCTGGAGTTTCAGGTAGAGGAGCACGTCGCTCCGCATGTGGCGCACATCTTCAAGAAGGCCGAGATCCCGCTGGTTGCCATCGACGTCCCTCATCCGAACGCAACCTACTTCGGCGTTGACAACTTTGAAGTCGGCTATGAAGCCGGCGTGCTGCTGGCCAAGTACGCCACCAGCAAGTGGAAGGGGTCAGCGGACTGGGTGCTGGGGATTGGGTTCTCAGAGGCCGGCAGCTTTGTACAGAGCAGAATTGCGGGCGCATTTGAAGGGATTCGCGAGCGGCTCGACAAGATTCCGTCGGACCACTATCTGCGCCTCGATGGCCGCGGAATGCGGCAGCCGAGCTTAATGGCTGTTGCAGAGTTTCTGCGGCACCGCAAAGGCCAGAGGATTCTGGTGGCTGCTTCCACTGACTCCAGCGCGCTCGGCGTCCTAGATGCGGCACGCCAATTGGGTCGCGAACAGGATTTCGCCATTGTGGGACAGGACTGCATTCCCGAAGTGTTGGACGAGATGCGCAAGGGAACCAGCGCGATCATTGGTTCCATTTCTCATGGCGCCGAGACCTATGGGCCGCGCCTGATCCAATTGGGCATATCATTGCTTCGCGGACACATTGTTCCGCCATACAACTACGTTCGGCATCATGTCGTGACTCCGGAAACGCTTGCAGAGGCCAGCGGCAGGTCGAAAGGGTAGAGATCGATTTTTTCGGAAGACTGTTCTTCCCTGGTGCTCCCGGAATTCATGTGAGAAACACATTCCCTATTGCTTTTCGTCTGTGGTAGGGTAAATCCGATTGCAGACTAACAAGGCGGTCATTATGACTCTCGCAGCCGTCGCTTCACCCTCGCTCAAGTTTCTTCAAGATCGCTGGGATCCAGCCGTGGCGGACAAACTGGATGAACCGGAGCTGTTGCGCTATCGCTCCAATCTTCTCGGCTCGGACTTGCGCATCACTAACTTTGCCGGCGGAAACACAAGTTCAAAGATCGACGAAATTGATCCGCTCACCGGGCAAACCGTGAAGGTGTTGTGGGTGAAGGGAAGCGGCGGCGACTTGGGCAGCATCAAGCGCACCGGATTCGCAACGCTTTACCAAGAGAAACTGCTGGCGCTCGAACATCTCTACCAAGGGCAGGAAACGGAAGATTCGATGGTGGAGATGTACGCGGTCTGCGCCTTCCGCAACAACCCTGTGGCGGCATCGATTGATACGCCGCTGCATGGCTTTCTTCCATTTCCTCACGTGGATCATCTTCACCCCGACTGGGGCATTGCGTTGGCTGCCTCGGCCAACGGCAAAGACAAGATGGAGGAGTTCAACCGCGAGTTTCATCACAGGTTGATTTGGATTCCGTGGCAGCGCCCTGGCTTTGAGCTCGCCCTGATGATGAAGCGTGCGGTGGAAGAGAACCCGGACTGCGATGGGATTGTGCTCGGAGCGCATGGCCTTTTTACCTGGGGCGAAACACAGCGCGAGTGTTACATAAACACGCTGACCGTGATCGATCAACTGGGTCAGTTCATTGCAAACCACGGGAAACGCAAGGGAGAAAGTCGATTCGGCGGAGATGCCGTGAAGGGAAGACCGAATCGCAAAGAGCTTGCTATTGAGATCCTGCCGTTTCTGCGCGGGCGCATCAGCGTGCAACGTCGCTGGATCGCGAGTTTCAGCGATGCAGAGGATGTGCTCCGCTTTGTAAATTCGTCCCACGCGAAAGATCTGTCCTTCCTTGGGACCAGCTGCCCCGATCACTTTATCCGGACCAAGATTCGTCCGCTCTTTGTGCCGTGGAACGAAGGCGAAGATGTGAATGGGCTGAAGACGCGGATCGAGGCGTCGCTTGCCGAATATCGCGAGCAGTATCGACGTTATTATCGACGAGCACGCACTGCCGGACTCTCCGGCTCTTCGTGACACCAGCCCATCGATCGTGTTGATTCCTGGGTTGGGCATGTTCAGCTTTGGCAAGTCGAAGACCGAGGCGCGCATCACGGGTGAGTTCTACACAAATGCGATTCACGTGATGGAAGGCGCGAGTCTGTTGGAAGACGGAGCGGTTTCAGGATCGAAAACGAGCATGGTGCCGCAGTGTGGTCAAGGTATGGACCCCACGACATTCAAGGTCTTCACAAATTATGTGGCGATGCCTCTGAGCGAAGCATTCCGCATTGAGTACTGGGCGATGGAAGAAGCCAAGATCCGGCGTCAACCGCCCGAAAAAGAGTTGAGCCGGTCCATTGCGTTGGTTGTCGGTGGAGGAAGCGGAATCGGCCGTGAAGTGGCTTTGCTCGCCGCTGCGCGTGGCGCCCACGTGATGATTGCCGACCGCGATACCGCAGCGGCAGCAACGGTGAAGGACGAATTGTCGAAGATCACCTCGAAAGAATCGGTCGCATCGACGGCGGTCGATATCCGTAGCCGCGATGCGATTGGCGATGCGCTCGACGCGACGATTGCCGCATTTGGCGGCGTCGACATCCTCATCAATACCGCGGCGATGTTTCCTTCGTCGCCGGACGGCGTGATCACGGAAGCCCAGTGGGCCATGACGCTCGATGTGAATGTGACGTCGAATTATTTGCTCTGCGATGAAGCGGCGAAAGTCTTCTCGGCCCAGGGCCTCGAGAGTTCCATTGTGCTTACAAGCTCAGCGAACGCGTTGTGCCAAAACGGGGCAGCGAGGCATACGACGTGAGCAAAGCCGCTCTGAGTCACCTGGTGCGTGAACTGGCAGTGGGCCTTGCTCCCAAGGTTCGAGTCAACGGCATTTCACCGGCCACTGTGGTCAAAGGCTCGACGATGTTTCCACGCGATCGGGTGCGGGCATCGCTGACCAAGTACGGCATTGCGTTCGAAGATTCGATGAACGACGAAGAGCTTCGCGGATTGCTGGCGAACTTCTATGCAAAGCGGACGCTGACACACACGCCGATCGATCCAGAGGACTGCGCGGAGGCAATCCTGTTTCTCGCCAGCCCACGGTCGCGCTGCACCACGGGCCATTTGATCCCCGTTGACGGCGGATTACCCGAGGCGTTCTTGCGGTGAGACCGTCGGGCAAGCGATCGGTTCAATCTGCGGTGCCCGTTGAGCCTGTATACCGCTCGCGTGTCGCCGTTGACTTAGGTGCGGAGAGTTGCCGGGTCTCGCTCTTGCGATGGCGCGAGGGGCGGCCTGCGATCGAGCTTGTTCATCGCATTCCCAACGGGCCTGTGCATGTGGACGGATCTTTGCGTTGGCCGTTCGACAAGATTCTTTCGGGTTTGGAGGAAGGTCTCCGCAAGGCTGCAGAGGCGGCGCCGGAAGGGATCGCTTCGATCGCCGTGGATGGCTGGGCGGTGGACTATGTGCGGCTCGGTGCAGACGGCAGGGCATTGGCCAATCCATTTTGCTATCGCGATGAAAGAAATGTCGCTTCGAAAGAAGTGGCCGACCGCCGGGTCTCCCCAGAAGAGATGTTTCGTAAAACCGGAGCACAGCCGCTGCGCATCAACACCGTGTACCAGTTGCTGGCTGATTACGCTGAAAATACTCAGGCTCCTTGGATCAACCTGCCCGAGTATGTGCTCTACAGGCTCGGTGGGCTCAGAGTCGCTGAATACACCAACGCAACACATTCAGGTCTAGTTGATCTTGAGAGCGGCAACTGGTCTGAGGATCTGCTGCAAAGCCTCAACCTTTCGAGACACGCTCTTCCTCCTATCGTGCCCACCGGAACGATCGTCGGGAAACTGAATAGTCCCCTTGCTGAACTTGAGGCCTTTCGCGACGTGGACTTGATTGTGCCCGCGTGTCACGACACGGCTTCGGCGATCGCCGGAATCACGTCGAAGCTGGACAAGACGGCTTATATCTGTTCGGGAACATGGTCGCTTGTCGGTACGCTGATCGAAAAGCCGATCGTGACCAAGGAGGCGATGCGGGCTGGATTCACCAATCAAGGCGCGGCGGGGGGCGGATTCTGCTTTCACACCAACGTGAATGGAATGTGGATCCTGAAACAGTGTCTTGAAAGCTGGCGCATGGCGGGACGGCCGTGGACTCTTGAAAAGCTGATTGCTGAGGCCGCGCACTGCGACTGTCCGGGCATTGTGCCGGTCGATGCGCCTTCGTTGCTGCTGGATGACGACATGCCTGTACGCCTGAATGAACAATTGCGGTTGTGCGGCTGCACGACGATTGAGGATTGTGCCGGTAGCGAGCCCGCGTTTGCGCGCATGATCTTCGAGAGCCTCGCGGCCCGATACGTTGCAGCGATCAGCAACCTTGAACAGATGCTGGGCCAAAAGTTGGAACGGATTCATATCCTCGGAGGCGGCGCGCAGAACCGGTTGTTGACGCGGCTCACTGCGGAGCGAACCGGTCTGCCGGTCGAGATCGGCGATCCGGAAAGCTCGACGCTGGGCAACTTCGCTGTGCAACTGGCCGCATGCGGAGCCAGGGAAAAACCTCTTGCCGCGGAAGCCGTCCGCCAATGGGCCCAGCGCCTCGCCGAGGCCAGAGTCCAGCCGATCGCTACCTGATCTGGGGCTGCCAGAATTCCCGTCCGTCGGCATAGCGCGCAAACAGGAAGTATTAGCTACCGCACCACTCTCTCGAGAATCGCCCGCGCCAGCGACAGACTCTCCGCAATCGTGGAGGTAAGCTTCGGCGACGGCCCGCTGATTTCGTCGCGCGCGAGCCGCACAGCGGCAATGATGCTCGCCGCAATGACCAATGTGGACGCGAAGCGATCTTGTCTCCTCCCTTCCTGTTCATCGCGTGCAACCGCGCGTCGCATCAGGCCCATGGCGGGAGCTCCCTCTGGGATCGCGCAGGCTTTTTGCCGAGTCGATACGACAGGCGCCCACGGAAAATGTCCGGCGGTAGATAGCGTCGTCTCACCCCGCAGAAGGGACAATCGGCGACGATCCAGGTGTCAGGCATCGTCTGCACTGGGGCAGGGATGTTCTCGCCGCAGCCCTTGCAGCAAACCGTGTAGTCGCAAACGCCGGACGCGGGCAGGTTCCACATGCGACCAAGTATAGGCGAATAAAGAGCGAAAGTTATCCACCGGCTGCGAAGAAATTAACCTCCCTGTTTATTCAGCCGTTAGTCGTTCAGAGCTCAGCCTGAAAGGTGTAACTTCCCGCCGGTAGCTCAAAGCCGGAACCGCCACCGAGAGAGGCCGCCTTGGCCTTTGGACTCCGGCTGAGCGAAACGCCGTCCAAGTTGTACTTGGCCGCATCGGCGCTCAGCCACCCTGTGGAGTTCGCAGGCAGGCTGATGTGCCATGTCACCGTTTTGCCTTCGACTTTCCAATCGGAATGAATCGGGCCGTAGGCCGAGGCGTAGTCGAAATCGATAGAGCCCAATTGCGCGCTGAATACGGGATGAAGAAGGACGGTGTGGAAGCCGGAATCGAGCGGCGTGGCGTCCACTCCGGCTGCAGACCGGTAGAGCCAATCGGCGACCGCGCCATAGGCATAGTGGTTGTAGGAGTTCATGCTCGGGTCGTCTTTCATCTGATCGCCGTTCCATCGCTCCCACATCGTTGTAGCGCCGTGTTCCACGAGGTAACCCCACGACGGATACTTTGTGTTCAGCAAGAGCCTGTACGCGAGATCGGTCTTGCCAGCCTTCGACAGCTCTTCCAAAAGATAGGGCGTGCCGAGAAAACCGGTAGCCAACATGCCCTTGTTGGCCTCGATTTTAGCCACGAGTTTTTGCACGGCCAGGGGACGAATCGAATCAGGCAGCAGATTCATATGCAGAGCCAGCACATAGCCGGTCTGCGTATCTCCACCCTTGCTTTTGGCGTTTGGATTGTTGATCTGGCCAAACGGAGACGGACTGTTGTCGGCGCCGGCGATAAAGCCATCGTCGTGTACGAAGCGGTGCTCGAAAGCTGTGCGAATCTTCGCAAATAAGTCTTCGTACTTTTGTTCGTCGGCAACGCGACCTGTGGCGCGTGCCATCTCGCGCATCAACGTAACATCGTAAGCCCAGTAAGCGGTTGCCACGAGAACCTGGTCGGTTCTGCCTTCGGGCGAGAGCCAGTCGCCGAATGGAATTCCGGAGTCGACTTTCCAAAGTCCGTCGGGATTCGCAGCCTCAATGGCCTCGAGATACTCTTGCATCGCGTCCCAGTTTTGTTCAATGACGCTGGTGTCGCCGGTCTGCAGCCAGGATGTCCAAGGAATAATGACGCCTGCATCGCTCCATCCCGCGCCTGAGCCGGAGGCACTCTGCACGGTTCCAGGCGCATAGATTCCATAAAAAGGAGTGCCAGCCTGCGTGCCACGCATGTCGCCTGCATACTTGCGCGTGAAAGCGGCAAGATCCATGTTGTAGCTCGCAGTGCGCCAGAAGACCTGCGCATCCGCCATCCAACCCAGGCGCTCATCTCGTTGCGGGCAGTCCGTGGGAACGCCGACAAAATTCGAACGTTGCCCCCAAAGAATATTGCTCCACAGTTTGTCGATCATCGGGCTGCCGGTCTTGAGCTTCGCATTCCAGGGCGCGGCCGTGTGAAGCACCAAGGCAACGACGGCATCTTTTGCAGGAGCAGCCGGAAGTCCGGTGATCTCCGCATAACGGAATCCGTGAAATGTGAACTTAGGCGTGAATTCCTCGACGCCGTTGCCGGCAAGGATGAAATGATCGGTAACTTTCGCGGTGCGCAGGTTGTCGGTGTAGAGGGTCCCGTCATCATTCAGAATTTCCGCGAAGCGCAAGCGCACATCGGTGCCTGCCGGACCTTGGAGGCGCACGCGTTCGATGCCCGCGAGGTTCTGACCGAAATCAAACACGTAAACACCGGGTTTCGGTTCGGTGACAGACTTTGCTGCGACTGTCGTTTCGACGCGAATTGCGGGGTAATCCTGCGCTTCGATGGGAACCGGCTTGGGTTCAATCGCAACTGCATGTTGCCAGTTGTTCGCATCGAAGTCGGCGGTGTTCCATCCGGGCTGGACCTGGCGCGCATCCTGCGTTTCGCCGTCGTAAAGTTCGGAGTGCAAAACTGGCGATGTGGAAGCCTGCCACTCGGGGCTGCTATTGACCCATTCCACGCTGCCGTCGGTGTACTCGATGCGCAGCTGCGCTCGCAATGCAGGCGGCGTATCACCGTAGTTGTTGGGTTGCTGAAACCATTCGAGCGGCGTCGCATACCACCCAGGAGCTAAGAGCGCCGCGATTACATTTCTGCCGGTAGCCAGCATCGAGGTCACATCATAGGTCTGGTACATGACGCGCTCGCGATAATCGGTCCAGCCAGGCGCGAGCAGATCTTCGCTTACGCGCTTGCCGTTCAGGAACATCTCGTACGCGCCCATGGATGTCGCATAAAGTCGAGCTGATTTAATCTGTTTGCTCACGTCGAAACCACTGCGCAATGACTTTACGGAATCAGGAATCCATGGATGACCGAGTGGCGCAGCATTGGGGCCCGGCTCGGATTTCCATGCGACGGCGCCCTGCCATCCTGCGTCGTCGAAATTCTTTTCGTGCCAGCCATCAGGCGCGTGGATTGCGGACTTCCACGCAGTTTCGCTCGCAACGGTCGTGGTTCTTCCGTCTTCGAATTCGACATAGAGGGTCGCGCTGAGAGGAGGCGCCTCCTCGGAGGCCATGCCATTCGGATTCACTACGTAATGCACGCATTCAAGGGCGAGGGAATTGGCTCCGTTGGACAACTGTTTTGTAACATCTGCGCGCACGTATTTCTTCCACGGCATTTGTTTGTAAGGCGGCAGAGGATTCGCCTTCAGAACCTCGGTGCCGTTTACCCATGCAGAAACCGTGTCCTCACACGTTGCGTACAACGTGGCATTGCGTACAGCTCCGTCGATGGTGGCTGTGGCACGGTAGGCGAAATGCTCCTCCGGCAGTTTCTCAGGCGCAAGCGTTTTGGCATCAGGGTTCGCAATCCATGCGGCGTTGGCGTTGCGCACAGCAGCTTCCTCTTTGGTTTCGTAGCCGATCCACGCGGCGTGCCAGCCGCTAAGTGTCATCAGGCCCGTCTCCCACCAGGAGGCTTCGCTCGGATGGTAAGGCTTGCCCGCAGAATCCCAGACAAGAACTCTCCAAAAATATCGTTCGTTGGGCGCAAGGGAGGAACCTTGATACCGAATGTTCAAGGACTGCGAAGAAGAGATGTGGCCGCTGTCCCACATGTCGATCTTGTTTTCGGTGAGTCCAGCAGCCGTAGTGGCAACCTGTACCTGGTAGGCAGTCTGGCGAGCGCCACGCGCGCCGTCGCGCAGCTGCCAGGAAAACTTGGGTGCGGGATCGTCGATTCCCAGGGGAGTTCGCAGGGTATCGACGAGCAATTCCATGGGCCCTGGCGCGGAAGGTGCCTGACCGAAGGCTGGCCAGGCTACAAAACTCAAAGATGCGCACCAAATCATTCCGTACATAAGCATCTGTCTCATGCTGCCTCTCAATTCACTGGAAACTCAGATCGACCGAACGAATCGGGATCCATGCGCGACCAACCGGCTTCGCGGCAAGCGAAGATTCGCACTCCTCAAATGAAACAATTTACTGCTCGAAAACCATATGAAAGACAAGTGGCAGTTGTCAAAGCTAATTGGGAAGCCGAGTTCGACTTGCGACGAATGAATGCGTCGTCCCGTATGCGGCGCAGGGTAGACGCCAACGCTGTGGCGAGTTGGCGCGCGTCTCGAAGCCAAGAACTTCATTTGTGTGAGAAGGCGTCTCCAAACACACATTCAGGAAGCATCTGGCAGAATTTGAAAACTCCGCCCAGCTTCTCATGGTTGGGATGAGGCGAACGCCGTGAGGGAATCCTGGATGCTCGGGCGATTGCCCGCGGCGATTTCGGTGCGGCGAAGCTGGTGGAACCGACTCAAGAGCGCATTGGCGCTGCAAGAGTGCGGATACGTTCGACGTAGGCGTAAGCTTTGAGCCTGGAATCGCAAAGATCGCTGTCGTTTCGACGAAATTGTCGAGATAGGCGCGCGCCCCGCAGCAACCGAGACTCATCGCAGGGCGCCCAGTATTCATCACCTGCGCCACAACGGCGCATGCGGGTCGACCCATCGCAGGAGCATTCTCGTTCTCGAGTTGCTGTGTCGCTTCAGTCAGGATCAGCGTCTGGTCCGCGCGGACAAACAAAATAACAACGTCTGGAGGAAGCGGTGCTTCGGCGAGGCGGGAGTAGGTGACGTGCTGCGACTGCTTCTTTAGAACCGGAATCTGTGGCACGTCTTCGGGCCGAACATAGCCAAGGTCGGCAAAAACCTTCAACGCGTCCGTCAGGTCCTTCTGTTGCGCTGGCGATGTTTGCAGATTGTGAGTATGCACGCCGATGGCGCACAGTTCATGGTCGCGGGCGGAAGTGGTGAAGGTTGATGTGGCGGCATCCTGCCAGAACCGGCATCCTGCAGGAGCCTGGCCGATGTACGACGCGACTCCCTCGGGTGGCCGGTCTGTGAATGAGATCGCGATAGGAGGCTGCTCGAGACGGAGCTGTTGAATCAGCTCCTGCGACAATGCGACATAGCTTTCCAAGGTGAATGTCCTTCTTAGCCAGTGAGTTGATTTCGCCCGTCAGGCCGAATGGCTGCCGACGACAGAGAAGCCCATTTCTGCAATGAATTTCCGGATCGTTTCCTCTGAGATTCGTTCGGGTCGAAGACGACGCAGACTTTCCCTTCGGGATAGGTCGACCGGCTGGAGACAATCCCTTTCTCTTTGCCGAGCAAGGTATCGAGTCCAACGGCACAAGTGACGCAAGTGAAACCCTTCACCTGAAAGATCACTGTGGTGCGTGCGCCAGCTGCTATCGACCCGACTGGATTGAGCGTGACCGCACTCGAGAGTGCTACGAGCTGGATGAATTGTCTGCGGAACATCGTTTCTCCTGGCGTGATTCTTCGATTGCGATTTGGACAGGTTACTGGGCCGAGCCAGTTGCTGCTTCGTATCTCCACGGTGTTTCGGTGCTGGACTTGTCAGAAAAGCGGGTGTCGGCGTAGTCACTGAACTCGAGCTTCTTGTTCAGAACGCCGGTTTCGATCATCATGTCGCGCACCAAGTCGAAGTCCGCTTTCCTGGGAGCGAGCGGACTGTAGACGACGCGGTCGAGAGGCTTGGTCAGCGCCCAGCGGAGCAGAGCAGGTTTCTGGTTGTAGTAGAAGCGGCCAACAAAATCGGCGGCCTGTTCGCGATGCGGTTTGCTGGTATCGAGCCAGAGTCCCGAGCGCGCGATGCCGTCGACCAGCACCTGCACGATGTCGGGCCGGCGATCAATCAGGTCCTGGCGCACGACGAGGATGCACGACATGTAATCGGGCCAGTATTCACGGGCCTGAAAGAGCACCCGGCCATATCCAGCCATCTCCGCCTGCGATGGAAACGGCTCGCCCATCACGAAGGCATCGATGGCGTGAGCCGCCAATGCGCCGGAGACATCAGGCGGGGCCATTTCGAGCATCTTGATTTCGCTCGGGTTGAATTCCCCAGATTTTCATGGCGCGGAAAAGAAGAAGGCGCTCATCGGAGAATCGACTGGGAATTGCAATGGTTTTGCCACGCATATCCGCAAATGTCTTGATAGGCCCATCTTTGCGCACCACGACCGCACTGCCATAACGGTGCCCGAGATACACAACCTTGATTGGAACTCCCTGAGCCTTGAGCGCAAGCGCCATGGGGGCGACGATGAAGGCTGCCTGCACACGGTTGGAGATGAGGGCTTCTTTCATCTCTGGGAAGCCCTGGAACATTCTGGGAAGAAATTCTTCACCTGACGTCGAATACTTCGAGATGTAATCGGTGACCGGGCAGGTGAGCTGGCAGGTGACGGGGAGATAGGCGACGATAATCTTGCGTTTTTCGATCGGACGATAGTCGTTGAGAACGGCAGCCCAGTTGACGTTGAGATATGAATGCAAGGCCGAGATGAGCACCAGCCACACAACCACGAGCAGGATGGCCTTGGTTCTAAGTTGCATTCCGGAACCCCCAGCGCACGGATTTCAACTTTTCGAGACGCTTGAAAGCGAGATCGAGGAGGAGGCCTATGACTCCGATCATGAGCATCGCGGCGACAACCAAGTCGTAGCGCTTGCCAGAATTGCGCGAGTCGATGACCAGATAACCCAAGCCGGAGTCGACCGCGATCATTTCGCCCGCTACGACAACCAGCCACGCAATGCCCAATGCAATTCGCAAGCCGATAAGGATCTGCGGCAGGGCTGCGGGGAAGACGATTTTGCGCAGCAGCTGGAAATTCGACAAGCCGAAGTTGCGTCCGGCGCGCCTGAAGATGAGCGGCACGCTCGGACACGCCTCCCACGGCAGCGACCACGATGGGAAAGAACGCTCCGAGAAAAACCAGGAAGATTGCAGCGGGATCGCCGATGCCGAAAAAGATAATGGCGACCGGAATCCACGCAATGGGACTGATGGGCCGCAGAAGTTGTAGCAGTGGATTGACTACCTGGTGTGCGGCCGGAAACCAGCCGAGGCATAGGCCCAGGGGGATGCCGATCAAAACCGCTGCTCCGTATCCAATTGCCACACGGCGTAAAGAGTCGGCGATATCTGCCCACAGCACGTGTTTGTGCAACAGTTCTGCGATCCCTTTCTCGACATCCAGGGGAGAGGGAAAGACTCTTGGTGCCCGTACCCAGGATGGAATAGTGCCAGAAGCAAAGCAGCAACGCAGCCGCTGCAATCGGCCAGAAGAATCTCTCCCAAGCGCGCGGGCTTTTGAGCTCACTCATATCTCGTAGGCCAAGCCGATCTGCTTGAGCAGTTCATCGCGGAGTTCAAGGTATCGTGGCGAACTGATGTTGCGGGGGTGGGGAATATCGACGTTGAGGATCTCCTGAATCCGGGCCGGCCGCGAACTGAGGACGACTACTCGATCGGCGAGCTGCACGGCTTCATCGATGTCGTGCGTGACAAAGACGATGGTGCGCCTTTCAGTTTGCCAAATGCGGAGAAGCTCGCCGCGCATGATCACGCGGGTGATGGAATCCAAAGCGCCGAATGGCTCGTCGAGAAAGAGAATGTCGGGATTGACCGCGAGAGCGCGGGCGACCTGAAGGCGTTGTTTCATTCCGCCAGATAAGATCGGAAGGATAGGAATGTTCGAATCCTTGCAGGCGGACCAACTGCACGTAGTGGGCGATGCGACTCTCCCGTTCGGTGCGGGACAGCTTCGACAGGCCAAAGCCGATGTTGCCCTCGACTGTCAGCCAGGGAAAGACCCCGCGTTCCTGAAAGACAAGGATGCGGCGTTGATCGGGGCCTGTCACGGCTTCTCCATCGATCGTGACGGAACCGCTGGTGGGCGAGAGAAATCCTCCCATTGCATTCAACAGCGTCGATTTTCCGCATCCGGAGGGCCCGACCAGGCAGATAAATTCACCATCCGAGATGTCGAGATTGATATCTTCGAGCGCAGCGACGCTCTTGCCGTCGGCATGATAGACCATGCCGAGCTGCTTGGCTTGCAGTTTGTAGCCGTTCTTCGGTCGCCGCCCGCCCAGTCTGTGCAAGAGACATTAGTCTTCCGACGACCTCCAGCGAAAGGACTTGATTTGCTCAAGCGAACGCATTGCAAGATCGAGCAAGAGGCCGATGATGCCGATGACGACCATGCCCGCAACGCACCAGATCGTACCGGTTGCCTGCGTTGCGGGCATCGACGATGAGAAACCCGAGGCCGGAATTCACGGCGATCATCTCGGCCGCGACTACCACCAGCCACGCAACGCCGAGGGTGATGCGCATTCCCACCAGTAGCTGCGGAATGACTGCCGGATACAGAACTCTTGCTACGAAAGCAGGGGTGCTTAGTCCGAAGTTACGGCCCGCATGGATATAGACCGCTGGTATGTTGTGGACGGCGCTCATGGCGGTGAGCAAAAGCGGGAAGAAGCACCCTACAAAAATGAGAAAGATCGATGATAAGTCGCCCACACCGAACCAAAGGATTGCGATCGGAATCCAGGCCAGGGGCGAGATGGGGCGGAAGATCTGGGTGAGGGGATTGAACGCCATTTCTCCGCGGCGGTACCAGCCGAGCGCAAGTCCCAGAGGAATCGCGGTGATAGCGGCCAGCACAAATCCCCAAGTAACGCGAAAGAGCGAAGCGACGACATACTTCAGCAACAAGCCGTGATGAAGGAGTTCTTCCAAACCGGCGAGCACAGCGATAGGTCCCGGAAGAATGAGGCCAGGATGCATGCGCACAGAGATCTCCCAGATGACCAGCAACGTGACGAGAAAGAGAACCGGACGCAGCCAGACGGGTACTCGCATCCGTTGGATCTCCTTTGGGAGGGGAAGTTTTGGGGAAGCCTGATTCAAGGTGGATGCTATTCGAGTTCGTTGGGCGGCTGCCTCCATCGAAAGGTGGAGGCAGCACACGTTGAGAACAATGCGCTCACGAGAACGCGGGCCGCGTTCGCTGAGGAAGAATGGCGACGCTAGAAGAGCAGGCGCGCAGTAAGGACGAGGTTGTGATTGTAGGTGTGGAGCGTTGAGGTGGCGATTTGCTCCCCGCCGCCGAACGCAATGCCGAGCCGGCTAGTTTCGTTGCTCGGATGAAACTTGAATTTGCTGAATGTGATTCCCGGCGTGACAAAGTTCTGCATCTTGCCGTCATTCTTCCCGCCGTAAAAAAACGTGGCGTTATCCTCAATTTCCGGCCAGAAGTATTTGTGAATGCGGTACTGGGCCGTAGTATTCCAGGCAACCGAGCGGCCAAGTTTCGCCGTATCTAAGGTGGGAAGGGTACCGCCTAAACAAGAGATTACATCGAAGTGTCCGAATCCTTTGCCGGCTAAAAGCGTGGGCGATACCGACGCATCCGTGCTGCCATTGCTATAGCTGCCGGTGGGGATCGTAGCCGTGAGCTGCGCACTCAGCATGTAGTTTCCATTTTTTTCGTTGGCGGAGAGAATGCGGTACTTGTACAAGAACCCGACGTCGCCAAAACCATCCTTCGCGCCTTTGGCGTTGTGCTGAATGTACGGCGGATAGTAGAAGTCAAACTCGCTGTTGAATCCAGGAATCAGATTCAATCCGCGACTTCCGCCAAGTTCCAAGTCTCAGTAAGTGCGGGAGTCACTTGGCGGGTGAAATCGGCGCGCAGCACCTGAATCAGCATGGGATAGGGCGATACCAGGGGCACTGACCAAGACGGCTGCTTCGACTGCGTTCGCGAGGTGCGCTTTTCCCATTGGGAAAAGAAATTATCCTGCGCAAAGAGCGTGGTCCCTGCACCGGCCGCAAGTAGAACCAAGGTCGCGATTGTTTTTGACAAGAATCTGCTCCAACAAGGGAAGTGGGGAAAGTCAATCCACTCTAGCGGAACCCAATCGCGACGGCATCCATCGGACGGTGGATATCCAACTCAACCGGAACGACGAGTCTCCTGCCATCGTTCGCATGCTCGAATGGTTGGGAACTGAGGTCCACGGAATTGCTTTGGCTGCTTGATCTGAGCGGAATCTGGATTGAGTCGAGCGACTGGGCCATTGCTCGTGGATGAAACCCTTGTGCGAGCCGAGAGAAGTGGTCATTGCAGGTAACGCGCTGCACCCGTCAGAATGAATATGCAATGAAAACCTCGGCAGCACTTCTTTCCCGTCAGCGTTTTACCGGTCGAACGCGCTGCCGAACCCGGCGCTGGACTGCGCCTTTCCTGGTTGCTTGGCTGGCTTTCGCCGGGTGTCGGAGAGGAGAAAGGCTTCCGGACACCTCTTCTCAGACCTACGCTGATTTTGTTTCGGCTTTCTATGTTGGATTGGCCGCGCTGCAGGTCGGCGACGATGTACGTGCAGACGCCAAGCTCGGAGAGGCGACCAACCTCGTCCATGGAGAGCCAGCCGGCTGGGCGAACTGGGGCATCCTGGCATTGCGGCAAAGGAACTTCGATGTGGCCGCGCAACGGTTCGACCGTGCTCTTTCATTGGATAAAGAAGATGACCGGGTCTACTACTTGCAAGGTTTGCTGGAGAGCGATCGGGGCAACTCCGCTCAGGCGATCGCCGACTTGCGCGAGGCTGTCAAACGCAATCCGAGAGACCTTCGCGCGATCTATCTCCTCGCGTCCGAGGTGGAGCGGCAGGGCGATGAACACAGCGAGGCGGAGTTTCAGCAACTGATGGAACAGTTGTTGGGTGCGGAACCGAACAATCTGGCAGCGCTTCTCGAGCTATGCCGCATCTCCGCGAAGCGCGGAGAGGTCCGCTACATTGCGGAGCGCTGTCAGTCGTATCGAAACACAATCGAGCGGGTGGCCGGCGGAGGTGAAGCAGCAGCTTGAGGCCTTGAAGGCCGCAGCGAATGGGCCGGATCCCAGAGCAGCTGCGACGCGATCGATTTTTCTGCGCAATGTATTGATGCGCGTTCCCGAGTTTCGCACGAGCCTTTCGCAGTTGAAATCCCAGCCTGGCGACGAGGCGCAGCCCTTCACGCATTTTGTACGACTGCAGACACCGGCGTTCGCGCCTGCTTCGCCAGACCTGGGACTTAGCTTCGCAGGGCAACCGCTGCCGCAATTTGCCGGTGGCAGCTGGAACTGGATTGGAGCCATCTCACTGGACGGAAATGGGGCGCCGGCGATTGCGGTTGCGAACGGACGCGAAGTTCGATTGTCCACGGGCGCGAAGCTCTCGTTTCCCGGGGGAAAGAGCGTGGCGGGTCCTACACCCGACAGGTATTCTGCCGCTTGATTTCAACTACGATTTCAAGACGGATCTGGTACTTGCCGGCGGGGGAGGAGTTCGTTTCTTCCGACAAGACGCAGCGGATCGCTTCACGGATGTGACCGCAGCCACGAAGCTGCCGGCCCCAGTGGTCAACGCGGCGCACACCGGGGCATGGGCGGTTGACATCGAGGCTGATGGCGATCTCGACATTGTGATGGGGCAGGCAAGTGGGCTTCCGGTTGTGCTGCGCAACAATGGGGACGGCACGTTTCTCGCGATTCATCCGTTTCACGGGATCTCCGGGATTCGTCAGTTTGTCTGGGCTGACTTCAACGGCGACGGCAACCCCGATGCGGCGCTGATCGATGGCGCAGGCCATCTGCATGTGTTTCTTAATCGAACGCTCCGGCAACTTCGGCGAGGTGGCTGTCCCGACGGGATCTGCCGCGGTGAAGGCCATTGCTGTGGCCGATGTGGATCACTCCGGTCCACTCTGTCTTCTCGTCGCAAACGCGAACGGCTCCCTGATTGCCATGAATATCACGAGTGAAGCCGGGACCTGGTCCACTTCGATTTTGGCCGGAGTTGTAATTCCCAGCAATCTGCTCGGTGCCGATCTTGCGGATCAAGACCGGCGATTTCGACAACAATGGTGCGATCGATCTGCTGGCCTCGTCTGCATCCTCCGCGCAGGCGCCCGTGCTTTGGCTGCAGGGCGGCAGTGGGAAGTTCTACGAGATTGCGCAAAACATTGCCCCAGCTTCCGCAATTGCGGCGGCCGATCTGGAGGCGAACGGACGCCTCGATCTCCTGGGAATTTCAGCGTCGGGGCAGGCGTCGGAGGAAATCAACCACGGAACGAAGAGCTATCACTGGCAAACCATTCGGCCGCGCGCCCGTCAGACAACCGGAGATCAAAGGGTGAATTCATTCGGCATCGGCGGAGAGATTGAGATTCGTTCCGGGCTTCTGCCGCAGAAGCAATCCATCACAAGTCCAGAGCTTCACTTCGGACTCGGCGAACAGGACGGCGCGGATGTGGCGCGCATTGTGTGGCCCAACGGTTCCGTTCGCGCCGAATTCGCACTGAAAGCCGATCAGGCAATTCTGACCGAACAGCGGCTCAAAGGCTCCTGTCCGTTCCTTTTTGCCTGGAACGGTCGCGAAATGCAGTTCGTCAAAGACACGGTCCCGTGGGGTTCCGCGATTGGCTTGCGCATCAATGCGATTGGCCCGGCGCGGGTCGAAGCCACCGAGGAGTGGTACAAGATTGGCGGTCGACCAGCTCGCGCCACGCAACGGTTTCTATGATCTTCGAATTACGGGCGAGCTTTGGGAAACCTACTATTACGATTCGTTGCGGCTCATGACCGTTGACCATCCTGCAGGAACCGAAATCTTCACGGACGAGCGATTTGCTGTACCTCCGGTGAAGCTTGCGGTCACTGCGGTCGAAATGCCGCATCCGATTGCGCGCGCCGTCGATGACAATGGGAAGGACGTAACCGAAATCCTTCGATCGGTCGATGGCAGGTATCTCGACACTTTCGGACGCGGGCAGTACCAGGGAGTCACGCGCGATCATTACGTCGAGGTCGATCTTGGTCAGGACGTTCCTTCGAACGGACCGCTGTGGTTGATCGCGACCGGGTGGTTGCATCCATCGGACTCGTCCCTCAATATCGCGATGGGTCAGGGGCATCATGACGCGCCGCGTCCGCTGAGTCTCGAAGTTCCTGATGGACACGGCGGCTGGCGCACGGCGCAGAGCAATCTTGGATTTCCAGCCGGACGCAACAAGACTTGCCTCATCGACCTGACGGGACTTTTCGCGTGAAGGGTTGGCGCACAAACTGCGCCTGCGCACGAATCTCGAGGTCTATTGGGATGCGATTGAATGGGCAGCAGGTGTGCCGAACGCACCGCTGAAAATCGCTCAGCTGGCTCCCGCGACGGCGGATCTGCACTACCGCGGATATTCCGTGATTCACCAAGCGAATCCTTCTTCACCGGAGATTCCGGATTATGAACATCTCGCCGCGACGACGCAGATATGGCGCGATCTTAGCGGCTATTACACACATTATGGGGATGTGCGTGAACTGCTCGCCACAGACGGACGATCGCTACGTGATCATGAATGCCGGCGATGAGCTGGCGCTCCGATTTGCAGAACCCGCGCCGCCTGCTCCCGGCTATGTGCGAGATTACGTGCTCGCGGGCGATGGGTGGATCAAGGACGGCGACTACAACTCCACATATTCGGCGACGGTTTTGCCCTATCCTTATCACGCGCGGCAGGTGTACGACGTACCGCCACGTAGGCTTGAGGACGAGTGGGTCGTTCGGCATCATCCTGAGGATTGGCAGACGTGGCAGACGCGTTACGTTTCGCCTGAGATATTTGAAGATGCGTTGAGGAGCAAGCAGAGCAAATGAAGCAAATTCCATGGGCTCGCATTGCTGTGAGCATCTTCTTTGTTGGATTACTGGCAACTCCTGCTGTCATGCGTTGGCGATTGGCGCAACGCACCTGAGCAGCGCACACTACGCTCGACCGGCAGGCAGCACTTGCCCGCCATGGCTTCTTATCTCGAAGAAGTCTCCCACGCCGCCGGCATCGATTTCGTTCACCAGGCGCCCACTCTGGATGCGAAGCTGAATCCGATCATGCCAGAGGTGGCTTCGATGGGAGCTTCGGTGAGCATTGTTGATTTCGATCGCGATGGTTGGCCGGACATCTACGTGACGAACAGCAAAGAAGGCAGCAAAAATCATCTGTACCGAAACATGCACGATGGCACGTTCAAAGATGTGGCCGAGGAGCTTGGCATTGCGGATGTGAATCAACCGGGTACAGGCGTTTCGATGGGAGCGGTATGGGGCGACTACGACAATGACGGGTACGAGGACCTTTTTCTGATCAAGTGGGGCCGTCCGGAGCTCTTCCATAACGATCACGGACACGGCTTCACGCGGGTAAGCGAGAAGGCTGGGCTGCCGCCATGGATCAACGCCAACACCGCAGTCTGGTTTGACTACGATGGTGATGGGCTCCTTGATTTGTTCGTCGGCGGATATTATCCGGAAGACGTGGACCTGTGGCATCTGAAGAACACGCGCATGATGCCGGACAGCTTTGAATACGCGAAGAACGGCGGACGGAAATACCTGTTCCATAACCTGGGCAATGGCAAATTTGAAGAAGATCAGCGCGAAGGTTGGCATCAACAGCCGGCGCTGGGCGCTTGCCGCATCCGCGGCCGATTTGCGGGGAACTGGCCACCCCGACCTTTTTGTTGCGAACGACTATGGGGTGTCGGAACTCTATCTGAACGATGGGAAGCGATTCCATGAGGCCGGCGAGCAGTCGGGCGTAGGCTTCGCTCCCAAGAGCGGAATGAATGTGGCCTTCGGCGATATCCTCAACGATGGACACTTCGCTGTGTATGTCTCCAATATTTCTGAAAATGGCGCGCTGATTCAAGGGAACAATCTGTGGGTTCCCAAAGAAGGTGCCTCCGGCAAGTACGGTTTCGTTTGAAAACCTGGCACGGGATATGGGGGTTGAACTGGGAGGCTGGAGTTTTGGCGCGCAATTCGGCGACCTGAACAACGATGGCACGCTCGATCTCTACCTGACGAACGGCTACGTTTCGCTCGATCGCACCAAGAAGCTATTGGTACGACTTTACGAAGATTGCGGGCGGAAATTCCTCGATCATCGGAGACGCCAAAGACTGGCCGGCGATGGACGGCCGAAGCCTCTCCGGCTATCAGCAAAAGCATGTATGGCTGAATGACGGAGCCGGCAGGTTTGTCGATGTAGCGCAGGCTGTCGGTGTCACGGATACATATGACGGACGTGCCGTCGCTATGGCGGACCTGTGGAATCGCGGAGTTCTCGATGTCAGTTGTTGCCAACCAGCGCGGGCCCGCTGCTCCTGTATAGAAATACGGTAGCGCCGGGAAATCACTGGATTGAATTCGACCTGAAAGGAACCAGGAGCAATCGCAGTGCGATTGGCGCGCAAGTTGAGCTGGCATGGAACGATCAAAAGCAGATTCAGGAAGTCTCCGGCGGAAGCGGATTCTCTGCGCAGAATGATCGCCGGCTTCACTTTGGACTTGGGAAGAACGTGCATACTAAAGGGAGCCGTGATTCACTGGCCATCCGGCAAGGTGCAGACGATTGACTCGCTCGTTCCGGACAAGCTGTATACGATTGAGGAGCCGAAATGAGCCAGCCGACGACGCAATCGAAACGCAAGTTCGCGGAGTCCACGACAAAATCCGCTCTTCCGGGTTGGACGTCTGTCTCTCAGCCGTCGAAATCCGATATCTTCCGCCGATATTTATCACGCTTATTCTGCTCGTCGGACACCTATCGTTCGGAATCCTGGAAAGCTATCAGAAGACGCTTCTCGCGATTGTTTCCAGCATGGCCTGCGAGCTCGTCCTCGGCCGTCTGCTGACTGCACAAATGGCCGAACCTTGCCAGTTCCTACATTACCGGTATCAGCGTCGGCATTCTGCTTCGCTCCCCGGGCTATTGGCCCTATGCTCGTTTGCGCGCTGCTCGCAATCACATCGAAATACGTGCTCCGCGTGAAGGGACGCCACCTTTTCAATCCATCGAACTTCGGCATTTGCGCCATGCTCTTTCTGGCGTCCGACGCCGTCGCCACACTGAGTATCCAATGGGGCAACAACCTTGGCGCCATGGCTGTGATCTGGGTACTTGGCTCCCTGATCATCTGGCGCGTTCGCCGCTTTCACATTTGTGCGGTCTATGTTGCTTCCTTTCTCTTGTTCTCTGTCGTGCGCGCTTGGATCACGGGCGATCCGTGGCTCTCTGAAGTTTCGCCGATTACCGGTCCGGAGTATCAGCTCTTCATTTTTTTCATGATTACCGACCCGAAGACGACAGTGCGATCCAAATGGGGCCAATGTGTGGTTGCCTTTCTGGTGGCGCTGGTCGAAATGTTCTTCAGGCTCGGTCAGAGCATTTATGCTCCGCTCTACGCGCTTTTCTTTGTCGGCCCGATTGCGCTCGCATTTGAAATGTGGATGAACTCGCGCCGAACTCCGGTCGGGGGCTTCGACAACGATCGTGCAGGCAAATCCTGCCCAGCCATAGCTGCCTGTACTGCATCCAAGGAACCGATTTGAGATCTTCCTCATTCTTATTTCTGTACTGCTTACTGCTCATCGTTGCGGGTTGCAAGCCGGCCTCCAGTCCTCCCGCGCGCGCGGGCGAGCCTTCATCGCCAGTGGCATCTTCCGCGATGCAACCGGCAAAGCCGGCAGATACCGCTTCAATGTCGGCTCGTCCATCGGGACCGATTCGCTTTACCGACATCACAGCGCAGGCGGGCATTCACTTCAAGCACAACAGCGGGGCTTTTGGCCAGAAATACCTGCCCGAAACGATGGGGAGCGGCGTGTGCGTGCTTGATTACGACAATGATGGCTGGCAGGATATTCTGCTTGTAAATTCGATGGATTGGCCGGGGCATGCATCGAAGAAGTCGTATTCCGCGCTGTACCACAACGAACGAAACGGGACCTTCAAGGACGTCACGAAGGAAGCGGGCCTTGGAGTTGAAATGTACGGTCTGGGCTGTGCCGTGGGGGATTACGACAACGATGGGCGCGAAGACATTTACATTACTGCGCTCGATGGCAATCACCTTTTTCATAACGAAGGGAACGGCAGATTTGTCGATGTGACCCGCAAAGCCGGCGTGCGTGACGGTGGGTTCTCGACCGGGGCAGTCTGGTTCGACTACGACAACGATGGCAAACTGGATCTCTTCGTTTCGCACTATGTCGATTGGTCCATCGCGACCGATCAGACCTGCCAGCTCGATGGGAAGAACAAATCGTATTGCACTCCGGAACTCTACAAGGGCCAAAGTGGAACGCTCTTCCACAACCTGGGCAACGGCAGGTTTGAGGATGTCACGCGCAAGGCCGGCTTGTACGATCCATCGAGCAAATCGCTCGGCGTTGCGCTTCTTGGATTTCGACAATGACGGGTGGATCGATTTGTTCGTCGCAAACGACACGCAACCGAACAAGCTGTACCGGAATAATCACAATGGAACTTTTACTGAGAGTGCGCTTTCTGCTGGCGTTGCCTTCAGCGATGCCGGCAAAGCGCGCGCAGGCATGGGCGTAGACGCAGCCGATTACGATCTCTCCGGGCGCCAGGGCCTCCTGATCGGAAACTTCGCCAATGAGAGCCTGGCGCTTTATCACAACGACGGCTCAGGCCTGTTTTCGGACCAGTCCGTCGCTTCGGGCATCGCCTCTCCCGTCGGCGCGGTCTCTTACATTCGGTACGTTCTTCTTTGACTACGATCTCGATGGCTTGCCGGATATCTTTGCGGCAAATGGCCACGTTGCCGACGACATCAGCGTGATTCAGCCGACGATTCATTATGCGGAACCGCTGCTTCTCTTTCGCAACCGAGGCAATGGAAAGTTCGAAGATATGTCGCAGAAGGTCGGGACTGCGCTTGAACAGCCGATTGTCGCGCGCGGCGCCGCCTATGGAGACTTTGACAATGATGGCGATCTGGATGTGATCGTCTCCACCAATAATGGGCCCGCGAAGTTGCTGCGCAATGACAACGGCAATCAGAACGACATGCTTCGTGTGAAGGTGATCGGCACGCGTTCCAATCGCGATGGCATCGGGGCAAAAGTGACGGTCGTGCGTTAACAATGGGGAGCGTCTTGCACAGATGGTTAAAGGCGGATCGAGTTATCTGTCGCAAAGTGAGCTGCCGCTGACCTTCGGACTTGGAAAACCGGGAGCCAACTGGATTGTGAGTCTGCAGATCGTGTGGCCGAGCGGAAAGAAAGAATCCTTCCAGCGACATCAAACCCGACCAGATCCTGACGCTTGGAGGAAGGGAAGGGCATTGTGTCGAGCGCAGCCGATTCTCTTCTCGGGTGGCTGCTGCGACTGGGCCGCAGACCGCGTTGAATGAAACGCGGTCAGCGATGTGTGTTGAGGCTGATGAAATCCGCAGCGCAGCAACAGCGACTCGATTTCGTCGGCGTTGATTCGAGCTTGGAGCAGGAAGCAAGCAGGTCTGCCGCGTCCACGGGGTACCAGCTGCGCGTGTTCGGTTTGCTCAATCCGGCCACATCGATCGGCTCGATGGCTTGCAGGATGTCTTCGCATGAGTCGGTCGGTTTCTGCGCCTCCTGAGATATGCATCGCTCGTTCGATCAGTTCTTTGCTGCGTGGCCCGAACTGCGGGTGGTCATGGAGCAGAAACGATGAAGCCAGGTGAGGCTTACCCAGTCGCCTCGCGGTTTCAGAGTAGCTGGCCGCGGCAAAATAAAGCAGGCATAGGCTTTTGAAGAGCGCGAAATTGCGCATGTTGGCGTAGAGCGCAGCGATGAGACGGGCCGTTGCAAGAAGCTCGTCTGTGGTCTTTCTCTCGTAGGCCTCAAGATCGGATCGGAGACTCCGGAGAGTCGAGGCCCGACTCGAGGATGCGTGCCAATCGTTCGATCCCCAGCAACGTGAGCGGAAAGCCAGTAGAGAGAAGCGGGTCAACAAAGCCCGCTGCCGAGGGAAGCATGGCCCACCTATGCGCCAGCAACGCGACTGCTGAGGAACGAGAGCCGCGGCAAATGGCGAAACGGCTGTGCTGCCTTTGCGGACGCGAACTGAGTCTGTAAAGTTGGGATTCTGCGCAAGAGGCGATGCCATGCGCTCTGACCCTCATCGAGACGAAGGTGCGCAGCCAACTTATCGTTCGCCGCTATGCCCGCGCTGGTGATGCCATTGTTAAAGCGCAACACCCAAATCCATCCCCCATCCATGACGTGATGGACTGCCGCGTCTTCCGGCGGATAGGGTGCCGATTCGCTTTCGCTGAGGGGAGCTGGTCGCGTGACCCCGGAAAAGTGGCTGTAGAGAGCCTGCGTTGCAGGATAGTCCGGGAGCGGTCGACTCAGTAAGTCCGAGCGCGTGGTGGAGCAGTCCTCGGGGACCGGTAGCATCGATCAGAAACTGTGCGCTCATCGAAAATGTCGCGCCGCGTCGCATACCACCGAGGCTGACGCCCGTTTCATGACCAAGGTCAATCTGATCAACTTGTCACTTCGTCGAGATAATCGACGCCCAGTTCCTGAGCTTGTTCCACAAAATAGGAGTCGAAGTCAGCTCGGTACCAATGCGTGTCCGCGATCTCGTCGTGAGGACTCGCCGCAACCAGGAGTTGATTGTCGCAGGACGCGTTCGGATCGTCGGGTTTGTCGAGCCGGCGGTGATAGAACGTGAAGCCACGCTTAAGCCCGCATCCAATGTGCGGATAGTTTCGTTGCCAGCTTCCCCATTTTGCGAGCGGCGCAACCGCAGGCAGATCGTAGCGACGGCACAGCTCCTCGAGCGAGAAGATTTGCCAGCGGCGTTGAAGATTCTCCAATGACGACGCGTGGATGCTGGCCCCGCTCGAGAAGCACGACGGAATACCCGAGCCGTTTTGCGATCATAGCCATCAACGATCCTGCAAACCCGGATCCGGCAATGGCAATGTCGTAGGTATCGGTCAACTCTGTCTCTCGCACTGGGCGCATTCGACGGCGTCAAGCACCCGTTGTTGAAGATTCATTGCTGCGAGACGCTCGATCCGCGCCGGGAAACATTGTGCGCAGACTGGCGCCGCGCGCCGAATATCCCAAAGATCGGAGAACACGCGTCCGCGTTGCAGACCGATTCCGTATTCGACCGCGGACTTCCAGCAGCGCGAGTCGCGGAGGAACGAAGTCGCCGGTACGCTGCCAACGTCTCCATTGCGCCATTGCCGCCTCTTGTCGGAATGAGGCTTGCCGCCGTTGCACCGCAGTCGAAGGCAAAATCGAGGGACCGCTGCGCCCAATGGAGAGATTCATCTGGCTTCATGAATGGCGGCTGCACCAGAATAAACGCGCGCAGTTCGATACCATGGGCACGCAGAGACTTCGGCAGACGAGGCGAAGAGCTCCAGCGTCATGCGCTTGTTCAGCCGCTCCAGTACTTCGGGATGCGCGGTTTCAAGCCCCATCGCAACTTCGAGCGGTATGCGGCAGGAGATCGCGAAACTCGAAACATCGCCGCCCGACGAGGGCAGGATGGCACTCAACGATGGTTCGCTCAAATTGCCCGACGAGTTCTGCGATCGCCGCATAATCTTCGCGTGGAATCGCCTGCACATCAAAGAAGCTGCCGCTGTTGTAAAGCTTCACCTGGCGCGCGGGTGGCAGTCGTTCCAGGGCGTAGGCGATCTGGCGCGGAATGGAGCCGGGTGCGACTTCGGTACGTTCAGAGTGTTCTTCCACAGATCGCACATGACGCAACGCCAGGGGCACTCGCGGTTGGTCAGGAAGATGGTCGCGACAGGGACGACTTCGCCGCTTGGCGAACATTCCTCCTCAACGAAGAATGCGTAGGGCGTATCGGGATCGAGTTCGCCCGTCTGCGGCCGCTGCGCGAGAATCCATTCCGTCCGTGCCGCTTGGCTCCGTGGGATATTGCAGGTCCAAGAAGAGTCCTCACTGATAGAGCGACAGGAATTGCCTGCGGTATTCAGCCTCCTGAAAGGGAAGGCTGCGACGCAAGGCTTCTTCAGGAAGAGCCCCGTGCTGAAAGCGCCGCTTTGGATAGATCGGCATTTTCATTCCTGTCACGGCAGCAATTCCGCGCGCGACGATCTTCGCCCTTGAGCTCGTAAAGCTTGTCGACGTTGTAATCCGTCAGTTCGATGAAAGGAATTGCCTCGGCAATCGCGATCACGCTCGGCCGCGTGTAGGGGCTGAGGCCACGAAACCCAAAATGATGTGCGGGCGCGTAGGTACGCGCATAGGAACGGCTCAAGCCGCCGCTATAGGTGAGCGAGTGTTTGATTTTGCCCACGCCCCAACCTTCCTGGTAGAGCATCGGGTTGTTGATGACACTGCGAATCGTGAGTTCGGGATTCTGCTCGATGGGGTAGTCTTTCAGATTCTCGTCGCCACCATCGCCATCCAGCAGAAACTTCCATTCCGGATAGCGTTCGCGAATTCCGCGGCAGAGCGCGACTGCCATGGTGGCCGATTCGATATCGAGAGGCTTATAGTCTTCGACGATGCGTATGGTCTCTTGCACATTGAGTGCATCGCGATCGGCTTCAATCGGCTCAAGAAACAGTCCGAGCCCCAGAGAAGCCAGAAAGGAGCGCGCCTGCTGCACATCAGGGCCATCGCCGAGATCGAGCATGAAGGCTTTCAGCCTGCCGGGATGCATGCCGCGCTTGAGCATGACGTGATAGGCAGTCAGGAAGACGCTGCCGCTGTCGATGCCGCCGGAAAAGCAAACGCCAATCGGCTCCTGGGTCGGAATCGCATCGAGCCACTGCGCAATCTCATCAGCGAGCGCGCTCAATGTAGCGTTGTCCGATCGCATCCAGATCGGCTGGAAGCGTGCCCATCTCGGGCGTGAAAAAACGCGTGTAGACAGGATCCGGGTCAGGGCAGCCCACCAATTGAATCTCGACGATGTGATGCGCAGGCACCATGCGGGTGTAGCTCGGATGAAACTGCGCGCCCAGGCCCTGCTTGGCATAGCCATTCATGGATTGTGTCGATTCTCGAAGCAACAATCAGCAGAGGGCCGGCCTGCTGCTTGGCAAGAAAATAGCGCATGGGCCGGTCGAGCGAACGCGCCATCCGCACCGTCTTGCCCTCGTTTGCGACCAGCGCGAAGGATCCCGCGATGCGCCCGATTTCATCGGAACGCGGTCGCGAACAGAGATTTCCGCGCTTCTTCTATAGACTGTCCGAAGATCTGGTTCGCAGCGGGATCGATCAGATCGACAACTCTCTCGACATATTGTTGTTGAGCCACTTCAACCTCGCGAGCAACTCTGAATGATGCCCGATCAACAGACTATACCGGCGAGGTGCCGGGAAGCGAAGGGCCTGCCGCGGGCACGCGCTTGAAGAGGAAGACAACAATGTGATGGTGTTCGCAAACAATCGAAAGCAAATTGAATGCGACCAATAGGCAGGGCGGTGAATCGTGGGCGAACTGATTTACTCTTTCGATTTGGAGCACCGGCAGTTTCTGTACGCATCGATGCTATAGGTCGCGACGGCGCAGACATACTGCGGCCAAAACAATCTCAGCTCAAGAGAGCGGTCGCGTACATAGTAGTTGCGCAGGTAGGTTTTGCTGGCGTCGGTCGACGCGTCAGCATCGGCTTGAAATCCTGCGACGAGCCGGGCCAAGGATTCTGCGGAAAAGTCGCTCTGTTTGTAGGCTTCTGCAAAGTCGTACTCCTCTTTCCAGGCAGTATCGATTCCTGTGTCGTTGGTCGAGGCGAAAACCTGGAAGTCGTCGAGTTTCGCGCTTGGTACATCGACTAATGCGACGGTGAAGGATGGAGGATTCCCGTCAATGGGCGAAATGGACGGGATCATCTTGACCGCGACCCCGCGTTGCGATGCGCGCTTTTCTTGGCCCTCAGGCTTCAGCAGGCGCATCTCGTCCATATGCGTGTGCGCAAAGATTGCAAGTTGGACGACATCGCCGAATTCGGCCAGGAGACTCGGCAGCGCATTCGAATTGAGAAACATGTCAGGAGCTTTCCCACCGCAAATATTGCGCAATTTGATCGCAGTCGAAAAGGGATCGATACCGGGAGGGATATGGCCCATCACCCAGACACGTTCCTTCCTTTGCCGCGCCTCGGTGAGCGCTCGCCGAAGCCAGTCGATTTGCGCGTCTGCTCCCGCAGAATCCGGTTTGCCGGAGCAGGTGGTGTACTTGCGCGACATGAATGAGTCATCCAGAACGAGCAGATGCGCGTGCTCCAACGGGGCCGGTAGGGAAACGTTGTAGTTGCCTTCGGCGGCGAACGTAAGTTGAGCGCTCTTCTGTTCAGACACCGGAAATCTCTCGGTGACCAGAGTACCCGTCTGCGCAAGGAAGTCGCTGTTCGAGTCAAGCTGGTAGTCGTCGCAGTCTGAATCGTTGTTCCCGAGCGCAGTGTAAACGGGCGCAGCCGGAAACGATGTACGCAAGCTGTCGAGAACGAACTCGATGGACTTCTCGACAAATTGCCTGTATTCCTCCGGGGTCGATTGCGGCATGAGCCTTTTGTATTTGCAGGAGAAGCGATGCGCGATCAGATCGCCGCTTAGCGTAATGAATTTTGCGTCCGGCGCAGTGGTCTCCATGGCACGGAGGCTCGAATCGAAAAGTGTATAGGACGTATCGGTGCCCCTTGAGGTGCAAGTGAGTTGCAGCGCGGTGAATCGTTCCGTCCGGCCGGGCGAAGCGGGCGCGGAAAGGATCGTCTTCCATTGGCTGACTGGCGAGTTCGCCAGTTGCGGCACTTTGTCTGGATCCCAGAATGGCTCGAAGTGAATATCGCTGACGAAAAGAGCGCGAATCTGCTGCTGGCTCGGAGTTTGGCCGTGTGTCTTGTGAATGGCGGGGTTCGCAGGGTCGGTTGGAGCCGATTGGGCCACCATTTTGTCTGCAAGAAGAGCGAGGCAACAGGCGAGAAAGAGCCGCGGCCCAGGCAAGTGCAATGCGATCAGGTTTTGCAAGTGTTCAATTCCCCCGTGCCCGTCGTCGCTCTCCAGCGCAGGCCAGCATTGCTGGTAGCATATCGCGGCCAGGGAAAAATTCGGAATTCTCAGTGATCATGTAAAGTCTACGAATCTTGCGAGGAATCTTGAACCGGCGAGCAGGCGGCTTCTTTTTGAGGAGGACGAAGCGGACTTCGGTAGTCTTCTAACCGCTCTACAAGCCGGAGCAAGACTCATTGTTCAAGAAAACCGGGCAGGACAAACTCGAATCCTCCGCCATCGGCCCCCCAGCGAACAACCCTGGAGTGCACGGTGATGGTTTCTCGGCCGCCTTCGCCGCTTGTACCCACCATTTGCAATGTGACGCGGATGATTGTGCCCGGCAGCCAACGCTCGTCGGTGCACATGTAGAATCCGGTGACGCTGATGTCCTTAATCGGATGCGGCCGCGGGGACCCGCCGGTGAAGAAATAAGCGACCAATCCCGGCAAAGGCAGGCGGACAGCGCGGCGTTCCTCGCTGCGCTTCTGTTCGACGCGGTCAAGACGCAGGTTGGGGTAGAGCCAGCAAAGGAACTGCAGTTTCCGCGATGGCGTCTCGTCTTCGTCGGGGATCACTTCCTTTTTCTGATCCATGCGCGGGATGCGAATTTCCGGCGGTCGAGAAGGATCGAATTCCGGAAACAGCAAATACAGGAGCCGCACGTCCCAGGTGGGCTTTGCCTTCCGAGGAGCCTCGGCGCCGTTCTTGCCGGTTGAGATCTGAATGTCGGTCTTCGGAGATCCCTCGGCCGCTTTCTTGGGGAGAAGGACCGTCGGCTGCGCCTTCTGCTGCGATGGAGGAGGCGCAATTTCTTTGATCGGCGCTGGATCCGCCGCCGGGGACCGCCGTGGAGCTGGGGTTAACGCGACTGACGGGGGTGAAATGACTGTGGGCAGCGAAATGCGAGCAGGCGTGGGCAGTTCCGACGGAACAGAAACGGGTGCGGCCGCGGCAACCGGCGAGGATGCCATTTGGGGCATGGCTGCCGCGGCCGGGATGGGCGGGGGCGCTACGGTCTCGCTCTGCGGGACGTGCGCGACTGCCGCTGTGATGGGGATGACGGTGCCCAAACTGGGCTCCACGTGCGATCCGACCTTGGGTTCCGCTGCGGGAGACTCGGCCGGATTTGCACTCCGCTTTTTGGAACTCGGACCCGCCTGGCGCCTGGGGACAATCGCTGCCGGGGCTTCGGGAATCGGAGGTTCCGGCTGCACCTCGGGAAGCATCTCCGGCGCCAGGTGAACGCCCCTCATAAGTCGCCCTGAGATTGTCGTATTCGGGGTGCGTGATTCCTGGGCATAGTCGTGTGCGCCGTTGAAGCTATTCCTGACCGAGGCTGGGACGACACGGGGCGGGGAGGCTGCACGTTCGACGGCAGTTTGAGAGGCGTAAGACGGCGACTCTGACCCAATTACGATTGAAACCTGCGAGCCGTCCAATGCTTCGGAAATAGATTCAGCATCCAGGGATGGCCGCAGGGCCGGTGATTGTTCCAGGATCGATCGCGCGCTCTTTGTCAGCCGCCCCGAAGGGCTTGCGACGGGTGCACGCGTGCTCGGGGCTTCCGCCACTGCGGTTGCGGTGCCGGAAGGCGCGGATCCTCTCGCAGGTGCGGACCTTGCCCCGAGAAACTGGTCGAGCGGCGATCCGCCACTATCCACCTGCGGGGCTGGAAACGCCGAATTGAAGAAATGCGTGGTCGCCGGCTGGGCTGATGTCGATTGCGGGCCAGAGCCGTTCTGTGCAGGTGTGGCTTGTCCAGGTTCCTCTTCCGTGCTGGTCTTTGGCTCGTCGACCGTGCGAAACATGAGCTTGTCGCCGACGCGGGTTTTTGACGCCACAATCGTTTTGGGCGGAAGAACCAGCGCGCTTGCCGGGTCACCCCGAAATGGCTCGTATTCCCCCTGCGTGGAAATCTCCACGCAGTGAACGACGCCGTAATCCTGGTCCAGATAAATAAGATCGAATGGAGAGAGTGTCCGGGCAACGGGCACGCCTTTGAAGTTGGTCAGCCACAGTCCTGCTTTGCGGTCGGGGCCCAGTCCTTCCATCAGGACCTTGAGAACCTTCAAAGGTTCAAGCGCCGCATCCACGATGACCAAGCCAGAGCTGAGGAGTCTCTGGCTTTTGCCGTGGTACGCATTAATGATCTTCGTGTCCACAATTCCTCATTTACGAAGAAAACGTCGTTGTGAAGAGCACACAACCAAGCAGAGCTTCCCGCCTGAAAGGTTCAGCCAGCAGCAGACCTGCACCGGCGCGTCACCCTGGTTTGGTTTGATGATCTCTTTCGAACTTAACTCAAACCTGCGTTCCTTGGGGGATTGCGACCTCAAATCGTTCAAACCCACGCCTTGCAAGTGCGGCTTCCGGCAAACGATCTAACGATCTGAAAAATCGGAAGATGAAGGCTCGGACGCCAAGACCCACTGGGCGCAGTTTTTCACCGCTAAGGATCGAGGTCAAGAAGGAATTTGAGACCAGGATACTCCTAAGTGACCGTTTGGACCATTGGGTGGACGGGCCGAAACCCCACCGCAAGCCACTGATTCTAAGGTAGGAGGGAACCCTGCTCGAGGGACTCGCACATCCTCAAAAGGGTTACCATTTGCAGGGTTACACGGTTACGATAACCGCCTGCCCGGCTTCGTTTGTCGAGGGTTCTTCGGGCACTCTCGAATGGATCGGATGACGACGACTCCGGATCGCTAACTGGCTACGGCCACGACGCTGCCGGCGGAATTTAAGCCATAGAATGCCTCGGAAGCGCCGTGGTGGCCGTGGCAGCGCGCACTCAGAGCAAGCCCAAGGGGTGTTGGCGTGATGTTAACCCCGTCGACAGGCACAAAGAGCGACGTCTTGAATCGCTGTTCCAGCAAGCCCAGTTCGGAGAGATGTTCGAGAGAACGGCCCATCCGGAGCAGATCGCGCGTGCCCGACAGCTTCATGATTTCGTCGGTAGTGCAGGTGAGCTCTCGTGCTGCGACGACGCCCGATTCAGTCAAGAACTTGGTCGCATTGGTGCAAGCCGCGGTCACGAGGCGGACGTGCGTCGGCGTAAGTTGACTAAAGATGTCGACGAGATCCCGGTTGGATTCATCGTCTCCAGTTTCGGTACACGCGGTCGCCAACAATCCCGCCCAGCATTGCTGCATCAAGTCTTCGTCGGCCCATGACCCGTCGTGAAGAATGCGCAGGAGGACAGGCGGGCAGCAGCGCAATTGCTCCCAATCGGGCCAGGAGGCTAAAAGACTTTCCGCATGCAAGGCGACTTCGATCGCGTTCCACAGCCGATGACCGGTCAACGTGGTGCGAATTTCCTGCCGGATGGCGGTTCCTGAAGGAAAGCTGATTCGGCTTAGGAACGCGAGGGCCTTTGCAAGCTTGAAAGGGCCCACGATGTCGCCTGGAGTTGCGTCGCGGGTTGAACTCTCCACCAGGTTGACCCACAGTTGTTGCTCCATTCCAGGGGGAATTTCAAACGCCAAACCAACGCCAGCCTCATCGCACCGTACCGCGCGAGCCTGCAATGTGATCTGGCGTTCGAGGTTTTCGCTGTGCAGTCCGGCTCGTTGCAATGTGAGTGAGACAGTTGTTCCAGGGCGCCACCGTTCCCGCGTCAACAAATAGAGTCCCGTCGCGCTGATGTCCCGAATCAAGTCGTGCTGTACGCCTGAATCAGTCCAATGGCAGGCAGAAAATCCGCCTGCGGGCCGTCGCGTTGCCAACCGGCGCTTCGTCAGGAAAGAGTGATTGAGCCATTTTCTCAGTGACATCGCATGCTCTCACAGCAGGATCGAATCGACCACGTGCAGGGCTCTTGCGAGGGACGTGCATGCTCGGAGTCCGCATCAGTTCCCGGCACTTGGGAGGTATTCAACCAGGAGTCTATGCAGGGGAGCGCCAATTTCGTTGTGCGGACCGTCACGCGGCAGAACCCATCTGTGCGCCGTAGTTTCGGCCGAAGTTCAAACAGGGGTGAGGGCGAAGCGCTTCCGGATTTCGTAACACGCGCCGGCTGGCCCGAGGAAGCTCTCGAAGAGCAGAAACTCGTCGGCCAAAAAAGGGGAAAATTCTGGCCGCGCAGGCAGGCGCTCTCGAAGAGCCCGGAGCGTCCGATGACGGTCTTTTCCTTTCACACGGGCCAGCGTGATATGCGGATGGAAAGCGCGCGTCTCAGGTGTGAATCCGGATTGGGCTGCGGCTTCTCTCACTTCTTGATGAAGCGTGGAGATCTCAGGGCAGAGAGATGCACCGGCAAACAGGATGCCCGCGCGCTCAAAGAAATCAAGCCCGTTGATTTGGATCGGAATGGCGGGAGATTGAATAGCGGTGAGTCGGGCTGAGATGAGTTCGAATTTCTCCTGAGTGGTATTGCCCAGAAACTGCAAAGTGATGTGCCAGGATTCTGCGGGGACCCAGCGCCATCCCTCCACGTTGTCAATGGCGGGCCCCAAAGCAGAGGCGAGTCCGGCGCAAACCTCGGAACTGAGCGGAATTCCCACGAAGAGCCGCATACGAGGAGAGTCTATGGCAGGCTGACGTTTTGTGGCTGGTCGCTCGCCGCGCCCTGGCCGATTTTCAAGCTGGGTTGGGACATGGGATTTACAACATCCTCGGGTTGGGGCGAAGATAGGCGCATGAGCCTCTATTGTGCCGTGGGTGCCGTCGACGCCGATTTCTCCGCGGACGAATTGAAAAATCTGCTCATCGAGTCACTGGCGAAGCTTGGACCGCGCAAGAGCGTTCTCGCAGTACCGCCGGATATTACGCGGCTGCATTCGCAAGCCGGGGCTCTTACGCGCTTCGTCTGGGAATACTATCGGGACCGCCTCCAGGCCGTGTTGCCCGCCATCGGGACACACACGCCGATGGAGCCCGCACAAATCGATCACATGTTCGGCGACATGCCGCACGATCTATTTCGCGTGCACAACTGGCGCACCGATGTTGTCACCCTCGGCGAAGTTCCCGCGCCGTTCATACATGAGCGGTCCGAAGGCAAGCTCGATTTCTCGTGGCCCGCACAGGTGAATCGGCTCATTGTCGAGGGAGGATTCGACTTGATTCTCTCCATCGGCCAGGTTGTGCCGCATGAAGTCATCGGGATGGCCAACTACACCAAGAACATTCTGGTGGGCACGGGCGGCCGGGAAGGCATCAACCGCAGTCACTATCTAGGCGCGGTCTACGGCATGGAGCGCATCATGGGCCGCGCCGACAATCCTGTGCGCGCGGTGCTCAACTACGCGTCTGATCGCTTTCTGCGCGACCTGCCCATTGTCTACGTACAAACGGTCGTGGGCCGCAAGCCTGACCGGCGGTCTCGCCGTGCGCGGGCTCTTATTGGTGACGACATCGAGTGCTTCCATCGTGCCGCCGAGCTCAGCGTCAAAGTCAATTTCGAGATGGTCGACGAGCCGATCCGCAAAGCAGTCGTCTATCTTGACCCGCATGAGTTCCACTCCACGTGGATCGGCAACAAGGCCGTGTATCGCACGCGCATGGCTCTTGCCGACGGCGGGGAACTCATCATTCTTGCGCCCGGCGGTGAGGGAATTCGGCGAAGACAAGGGCATCGACGGCTCTGATTCGCAAATATGGTTATCGCGGAACTCCCGCGACGCTCGACCGCGGTCAAAGCGAATCCCGATTTGGCGTCGGACCTGAGCGCAGCGGCGCATCTGATTCATGCGTCTTCGGAGGGCCGCTTCACCATCACCTGGTGCCCAGGCCATCTTGACCAAGCGAAGAGATCGAAGGCGTCGGCTTTAAGTATGGCGATCTTAACTACGATGCTGAAGCGGTACGATCCCGCGAACTAACTCACGGGTACAACCGTGTCGACGGTGAAGATATTTTCTTCATCGCCAATCCGGGGCTGGGCTTGTGGGCGCACAAGTCGCGGCTCGCGCTACAACGGCTCCTGCGAAGTCTGGCCGCGGCTGACTCTGAGTAATTAGAATCAGACCCAACTCGCGCAGCAGGAACGCATAATCGAACGCAATCTCTTTCAAGTAGTCGTAGCGCCCGCTCGCGCCTCCGTGGCCGGCCTGCATGTTGGTCACCAGCAGCAAGGGCCGCTCGTCTGTCTTGAGCGTCCTCAGCTTCGCTACGTACTTGGCGGGCTCCCAATACATCACCTGGCTGTCATAGAGTGACGTCTTGACTAACATCGCCGGATAACTCGCCGCCTTCAAATTGTCGTAGGGCGAGTAACTCAGCATGTAGTTGAAATACTCTCTTCGTTCGGATTGCCCCACTCCTCGTACTCGGGCACCGTCAGTGGCAAAGAGGCATCAAGCATCGTATTCATGACATCGACGAAGGGCACATGCGACAGCACCACCGCGAAACAGATCCGGTCGCAGGTTCACGACGGCGCCCATGAGCAATCCGCCGGCCGAGCCGCCTTCAATTGCCACGCGCTGCAGGATCGCCATAGCCCGCCTTCGTCAAATGCTCGACCGCCGCGATGAAGTCCGTGAACGTGTTGCGCTTCACGAGCATTTTGCCGCAGTCGTGCCACGGTTTGCCCAGGTCGCCGCCGCCGCGAATGTGCGCATAGGCCATCACTACGCCGCGATCGAGCAGGCTCAGGCGATTCGAATTGAAGCCCAGCGGCAGCGAGTACCCATAGGACCCATAGCCGTAGACATAGAGCGGATTCTTGCCCGGCTTCGCGCGTGTCCTTGCGTACACAAGCGACACCGGCACCTCGACGCCATCGGGCGCCGTGGCGCGCACGCGCTCGCTTGCATAGAGAGTGCGATCGAATCCGCCGGGAATCTCAACCTGCTTCAGCAGCGTCGAAGTGCCGCCGGCAACGTCGTACTCATACACCGAACTCGGCGTGACCAGCGACTGATAGCCGTACCGATAAGTCGTCGTGTCGAAGATGCGATTGATGTGCGGATGCGCGCTGTAGGCGGGCTCGGGAAATGCAATCTCGCTGGCCTGTTTCGCCTCCGGTCCTCGGTCCGCGAACGCCACAGCCGCAATCGCGGCAAACCGTCCTCGCGCTCGCACGCCACAAAGAAGCCTGCGAACAGATCCACATCCTCAAGCATCACGTCCGCGCGATGCGGAATGCAGCTCTGTCCAGTGCTCGCGCCCCGGCGTTTCGACGGGAGCGGTGACGAGGCGGAAGTTGCGGCCCTTGTCATTGGTGCGGATGAACCACAGGCCGTTGCGATGGTCGATAGAGTATTCGTGCTCGTCTTCACGCGCGGCAATCAAGGCGAACTTGTCTTCCGGATGGTCGGCCGCGAGCGTCCAGCATTCCGACGTCGTGTGGCTTGCCGACTCAAGGACCAGGTACTTGCCATCGCGCGTGCGGCCGACGCCCACGTTGAAGCGCTCGTCGTCGTCCTGGTAGACGAGCACGTCGGCGCTGTGTTCCGTGCCGAGCACGTGCCGATACAGCTGGTACTGGCGCTTCTGCTCCTCGTCCTCCACGGTGTAGAAGAGCGTCCGATTGTCGGCCGCCCACGCCACCGAGCCCACGCGTTCCACCGTCCCGGGCAGGTCTCGCCAGTTTCAAGGTCCTTGATGTGCAGGTGTATTGGCGAAACCCCGTCGTGTCGGTGGTGTAGGCCAGCCAGCGCCCGTCGTCGGTGATGTCGGTGGCGCCGACAGAAAAGAACGAGTGGCCTTCGCCAGCTTGTTTCCGTCGAGAATGACTTGCTTCCGTTGCGTCCGGCAGCTGGCCCCGAGCCGCGTCTCCTCTTTTCCGGCAATGAATCGAGTACTGCAGCCTCTCCTCGGTGCGCGTGTAATACCACCAGCTGCCGTCGCGGAAGGGAACCGAAACGTCGGTCTGCTTGATGTGGCTCAGCATCTCGTTGTAGAGCTGTTCCTGCAGGCCGGCCAGTGGAGCCATCATTGCTTCGGCATAGGTGTTTTCGGCTTCGAGGTAGGCGGTGACTTCGGGATTTTCCTTGTCGCGCAGCCAGGCGTAGTCGTCGACAAGCGTGTGGCCGTGAAGCTGGTTTCTGTGTGCTGTCTTGCGTGGCAAAGGGGGAATGCTAGATCGGTCATATCGTTCTCAGTGTAGCGTTTGCGGCGACCCAGATTCCGCGCTCGGGCGAGAGCCATCCTCCGACGACAGCAAGCCGCCACTGGGAACCTTTCTGACACCCGGACCCGTACAATAAAGTGCGATGACCGCATTTCGCTTCGCACGTGCGCTCACCTGCCGGTTGATGCTGGCGGGATTCCTCATTTCAATCTTCCCGCACTCGTTCCGGCCATTCGGGCAGAGCAGGTCAAGGACCTGCCCAAGCCCACCGATTACGTCAGCGACTTTGCCCATGTGCTTTCGCCGCAGGCTGTTGCGCAGCTCGATAGCCTCTGCAGCCAGCTTGACCACTCGAAAGCCAATGCGCAAGCTTGCCGTTGTCACCGTGCACAATCTGGACGGCGACGACGCGGCCGATTGGGCCAACCAGCTCGAAGACAGCTGGAAGATCGGCAAGAAGGGCACGGACCGCGGCGTACTGGTGCTGCTGGCGGTCGACGACCACAAATACCGCATTGACGTGGCGTACGGCCTCGAAGGCATTCTGAACGACGCGAAGCTCGGCGACATGGGCCGGGCAATGGTTCCGTATCTGCGCGCCAGCGACTACGACAGCGCGGTGACCCTGGCGGTGGGCCAGGTGGCGCAGGTGATCGCCGCCGACGCCGGTGTGACCCTGACGGACGAACCGCAGGAGGCTGTCCAGCCGCGCGTCCATCAGCACTCGAGCATCTTCCCCTTCATCGTGTTCATCCTCATCTTCCTGTTTTTCGGCGGATTCAGCGCTGCTGCGGTTTCTGCTCTTCGCCGGCCTTTTCGGAGGCGGCTTTCGCGGAGGTCCCTGGATGGGCAGCGGGTTTGGCGGTGGGGGCGGTTTGGCGGCGGAGGCGGTGGTGGCGGCGGAGGCGGAGGATTTGGCGGCTTCGGCGGCGGCAGCTTTGGCGGCGGCGGGGCTGGGGGAGACTGGTGAAGAACAGGGAACAGGGATTCGGAACAGGGTCTCGCAGAATTGGGAATATGTAACTGGAGATTTTTTTTGAAGGGGCTTCCTTACCGGGAGCCGGAGGAGAAAAGGAACGTTATGAAGGGACTTTGGATTGTCCTTGGAATTGTTGGTGTGCTGTTGCTGGCCGGCTCTCATGGTGTTTGGCAGCTATGTGAGCGCCAGGAACCAGATGGTCGCCAATGACCAGAACGTGAAGGCGGCCTGGTCGGAGGTGGATGTGCAACTGCAGCGGCGCGCCGACCTGATTCCCAACCTGGTGGAGACCGTGAAGGGATTCACCAAGGAAGAGAGCACGGTCTTCGGCGATATCGCCAACGCCCGCGCCGGCCTGCTGAATGCGCAGGGCCCGGCAGCAAAGATCGCAGCCAACGGCCAGCTGGATTCCGCCTTCGGACGGCTGCTCGCGCTTGACGGAGAACTATCCGCAACTGCGATCGAGCGAGCAGTTCATGCGCCTGCAGGACGAGCTGGCCGGAACCGAGAACCGCATCGGCGTAGCCCGCAAACGCTATAACGATGCGCTGCAGACCTACAACACCTTTGTGCTGCAGTTCCCCAACAGCATCTGGGCGGGCATGGCCGGATTCAAGCAGAACAACGGCTACTTCACGGCCAGCCCGGCGGCGCAGCAGGTGCCGAGCGTGAAGTTCTGAGAACAGTTCTTAGTTCGCAGTTCTTAGTAACAATGCGGGCACGCAAAAAAGGCCATCCCATGCCGGGATGGCCTTTTCAATCGGGTCGGAGGCCGCAGCGAATCGCCCCCCTGGAGGCTTACTTGAACGATGCGATGGCGCTTGCCTCGTCGTCGTAGATGTCGAAGACGGTGTAAAGCTTGGTCAGCTGCAGCACGTCCTTGACCTTCTTGGTCAGGCTCAGCAGCTTCAACGCCGCGCCCTGGTTCTTCGACGTGGTGTAGGCGCTTACCAGCTCGCCAAGCCCCGAGCTATCGATGTAGTTCACATCGCCCAGGTTGAGCAGGATGTTCTTCTGTCCTTTGCTGATCAGGTCGCGAATGGCCTCGCGCAACTGCACACTGCCTTCGCCGAGAGTAATCCGCCCGCTTAAGTCCAGAACGGTCACGCCGTCCACTTCACGGGAAGCAATTGTTAGTGCCACGGAAATTCCTCCTTCTTTCGGTGATACGGTTATAGCACCTTTGCGCGGGCTATGGAGTGGAACGGCGTCCATCGAAATGGACAATGGACGGGCTCTTGGAACTCTCTCCAGAATGCGCGTGTAGGTGGCTCAGGTCGGTTCTTTGGCCGGCGCCAGATGCTTTACCAGCGTCAACTCGGTCCCAGGATGCAGTTGTCGGAAGTGTACCTCATCCATGAAAGACCGGATGAGGAAGATGCCGCGGCCGGTGCCGCGCAAAAGATTTTCAGGCGCCAGGGGATCGGGAAGGGTGGCGGGATCCAGTCCCTTGCCCTGGTCGGCTGATCTTGATCACCAGGCTCTTGCCGTTGTTTTCAAAGCTGACAGTGATCTGCTTGCGCCGGGTCGTAGTCGTTTCCGTGCAGCACAGCATTGACGGCGGCTTCTCGCACAGCCATGGTGATTCTGAATCTCTCATCCTCGTCGAGGCCGGCCTCGGCGGCGAACTTCTCCGCGGCGGCTTCCACCTCGCTCACGCTCTCCATAGTTGAGCTCAGTGCAAAACTCAACCGACCTGCTCGTGGTTTTTCCAAAGGCCTCTCTCCACCTCTGCCGGAACAGGGAAGGCAGCGCCGCACCGTCCGAGGAACCTTGCTGGAAGTTTCATGGCTGAAGCTTGGTGTCAAGCGCGAGACCCGCGGACACTTAAGGCGCTCCCGTTCAAGTTATCCATTCCGATGCGCCAGAAGCGAAAACGCCGCAACCGGTCTAAACTCACCTCATGCAAGTCCGCGCCACAGGACGAGTCAGTCTGACCGCGCTGCTCGGCATCCCGGTGACCGATGCGCGAGGGCAGTTGCGCGGCCGCCTCAAGGATATTGCGGTCGCAACGGGGCCGGATGCGGGCAAAGTGGCAGGCCTGGTGCTGAAATCGCGTGCAGGACTCTCCATTGTGCCCGCGCAGGAAGTGATGGAAACCCCTGCGGGCACACTGGAGATTCGCTCTGCCAGCGCGCTGGTTCCGCTGAAAGATGAAGGCAACTTTCTCTTCCTTCAACAGGGACCTGGTTGACCGCCAGATCATCGACATCAATGGCCGCAAGGTGGTGCGCGTCAATGATGTCGATCTGGAATGGGTGGCCCAGGGCGATGCGCGCCTGCTGCGGGTTGCCGAAGTTGAGGTCGGGCTGCGCGGAGCCTTTCGCCGGGTGTTTAAAGGCTTGTTGCCACGGACCACGCTCGAATTGCTCTCGCGCAAGTTCAGGTACCGGGGTATTCCGTGGCATTTTGTCGACGTCATCGAGGTAGATCCGGCGCGGCGCGTGAAGTTGCGCATCGAGCACGAGCGCTTGGCCGACATGCATCCCTCCGACCTCGCGGAGATCCTTGAAGACCTGGCTCCGGCCGAACGAGACGCTGTCTTCACCTCGCTCGATGAGGAAGTTGCTGCAGAAACTCTCGAGGAGGTCGATCCGAAGCTACAGAAATCCCTTCTCGAAAAACTCGACGAAGAACGCATTGCCGATATTGTCGAGGAAATGGATCCAGGCGCTGCGGCCGACCTGCTCGCCGAACTGTCAGAGGAGCAGTCTGACGCGATTCTCGAAGAAATGGAGCCGGAAGAGCGGCAGGAAGTTGCCGAACTACTTGAGTTCGACGAGAGATCCGCTGCCGGCGCCATGACCACTGACTTCGTCGCCGTGAATGTGAACGCGACTGTCGCCAACGCCGTGCAGGCCCTGCGCAACTTCGACGGCGACCCCGAGAGCGTGACGGAGATCTACCTGCTCGATGAGAAGCGGGTTCTCCGAGGAGCCATTCCGCTCGCCCGCCTGGTGATGGCGCAACCGGACACGCGTCTCTCTGTACTTGCCGAACCACGCGTTTTGTCCTGCCCAGCCGAAATGCGCCAGGACGAATTGGCGGAGATCTTCGACAAATACAATTTGCACGCGCTGCCGGTCGTCGATTCTCAAAACCGCATGGTCGGCGTCGTTCATGCCGACCACGTAATCGCCTTTCTTCGTGAGAAGCTGTAGACTCGCGGAGACACTTGAGGGATGCCGTAAGCAACTCTGTAAATCTTCATTGAAGACCCCGAATCGAGCTGAGCACTTCCCAATCACGTATCAAACCGCCGGCCCTCGGTCCTGAAGATTGGCCCGCAGGATGAACCAGGAGGAGTCATGTCGCCAGAGATCAAAGGGATCGTGCGCCCGCCGATGAGGATGCCCGAGGAGTTGCTGGGCCAGAGGAGTTCCCGGGCGATCAGGAGGACCCCAAAGGTTGAAGTTCCGCTATTGATCACGTTATTCGCCTGGTTCTGCTTTCTCCGTGCGGTGTCTTATGTTGTCTTCGCGATGATTGTCGGCCTTACGCCTGGATCGACGGTCACAGCCTTTCTGGCGACGCACTTCGATCCAGTTCCGCCGCCGATTCCGGCAGAAGCTGTCTTTTTCGTGCTGGCGATCCTCTACACCATGGTCGGATGGCGATGGTTTACTCGGGACTGGCGCGCCCGCTGGGCGGCGATGTTTCTGTCGGGCGTGAACGCAGCCGCCATCGCGATTAACGTGATTGCCGAGCGAGCCTCTGGAAGTCCCGCGTCCTTAGCCCCGCCTTCTCAACAGGCTATGATCGTTGCCTTCACATTTAACCTGCTTCTTTGCTGTTATCTGGCCTTTTATCCCGGCATGGAACAGGCTTTCAAAGAGACGCCTTGGGAATAGTCTTCGGGCATTTATCGCCGGTGGAACACACGTATGACCAAAAGCTGAGGAAAAGAATGGCCAAATCCTGGTTTTGTGAAACAATTCACGTATGCTCCAGCTTCCGAGAATAATTCAAGGCGGGATGGGCGTGGGTGTGTCGAATTGGCGCCTTGCGAATACCGTCTCGCGCCTCGGCCAGCTAGGCGTCGTTTCCGGCACAGCTCTAGATTCGCTCTTCACCCGCCGTCTCGCGGACGGCGATAAGGGCGGCAACATGCGCCGCGGATTGAACGCGTTTCCGTTTCCGGAGATGGCTCGCCGGGTGTGGCAGGAGTATTTTGTCGACGGCGGCAAGGCAGAGGGTACGTCCTACACGCCCGTTCCCATGCATCAGCGGGTGGAACCCCGCAAGCTTGTCGAGCTTTGCATGGTTGCCAACTTTGTTGAGGTCTTTCTAGCTCGCGAAGGTCACGTGAATTCCGTCGGCGTCAATTTCCTTGAGAAGGTCCAGCTTCCGCATCTCGCGTCAATTTACGGTGCAATGCTGGCCGGTGTCGGCTATGTGCTGATGGGTGCGGGCATTCCGCTGCATATTCCCGGAGTGCTCGATGCCTACGCGGCCGGTCGTCCCGCAGAGTACAAGCTCTCCGTTGCCGGTGCCGCGGCGGATCAGGACACAATGATGCGCTTCGATCCCGCCGACTACACCGAGGGCGCGCGGCCTTTGCTTTCGCGGCCCAAGTTTCTGGCGATCGTCTCTTCCAACACGCTGGCTGCGACCATGCTGCGTCGCGCGAGCGGTCCGGTCAATGGGCTGGTGATCGAGAGCCCGACGGCGGGTGGGCACAATGCACCCCCGCGCGGCAAGCTGCAATTGAGCGCAACGGGCGAACCGATATACGGTGTGCGCGATCAGGTCGACCTGGCCGGCTTGCGGGATTTGGGCGTTCCGTTCTGGCTGGCGGGTGGGTGGGGCAGTCCGAGCAAGCTGCGTGAGGCGTTGAACGAGGGCGCAGCCGGCATTCAAGTGGGCACGGCGTTCGCCTTCAGCAACGAGTCCGGGTTGCGTCCCGATCTGAAGCGAACCCTCATTGCGCAAGCGGCTGCCGGAAAAGGCGAAGTTTTCACAGATCCGCTCGCGTCGCCGACCGGTTTTCCGTTCAAAGTCGCGCAGTTGCACGGAACCTCTTCGGACGAAGGCGTCTACCAGGCGCGCAAACGAGTCTGCGACCTGGGCTACCTGCGCGAGCCCTATGCCACCGAAAATGGCGGTATAGGCTATCGTTGCGCCTCAGAACCGGTTGCCAACTACCTCTCTAAAGGTGGCAAAGTAGAAGACACTGTCGGTCGCAAGTGTCTGTGCAACGCTTTGCTGGCCAACATTGGTCACGCACAGACACGCAAAGATGGAACTGCCGAGCCAGCCCTGGTGACCGTAGGCGATGACCTCAATTCGGTCGTGCAATTTCTTGCACCCGGCCAGCTCGCCTACTCAGCTCGCGACGTGGTCGAAATTCTACTCAGCGAGGTCGCATCGAACCGCTCGTCCCTGGCTGCGGACTAGTTCGGTTTTCATTTCCTTCACCCTGTTCGACTCACCGATGGCTAAGTCCTTGGCAGGCAGCGCGCTCACGCCGGCCCGCTGAAACCGCTCAGAGATTTTCAGACCGCAAGGTTACGTTCGTTCGTCCCAGCGCCGTTTTTGCGGGCAGATTTGCCCTTTCGGATATGTCCCATGCGTCATACTGCGCATAACTAAAGCTTTCTATATTTCTTCACCCCGCCGAGTTTGACTCGACGGTGCCCAAAAAGGGCAAGGGCCCCATTATGAGTTTCTCCTGGAAAATTCTACTTGTTCTTTTACTTCCATCGAGCGGAGTGTGGGCTCAGGTCCAGGCAGCCCGCAGCTACGATTTCTACAATTCCGTGGGTGTAAATACCCACTGGTACTACGACGACAATTTTCAATACCAGCCTCATTTTCAAGACCTGATCAACTTGATGAAGCAGGCTGGGATCTACCACTTCCGCGATGGCGAGTTCGCCCAGGGAGATAACACACCGTCGTGGATCACCCATACCTATGCGCAGTTGGCAGCGAACGGTATGAAAGCCGAGTTGATCGTGGCCAACGGTCAAACCCTGTCCGAGCTTGAGTTCGGCCTCAAACAGTATCCGGGACTCGAGGCCATTGAACCTCCGAACGAATGGGACGCGAACGGAGGCAACGACTGGGCATCCACCCTGCTGGCGCAGTTACCTTTAATCAAACAGGCCGGCGAGGATCTTGGACTGACCGTGGTGGGCCCATCGCTGATTCAGACGAACGACGCTGCGAAGCTTGGCGACGTGTCCCAGTACATGAATTTCGATAACATGCACTCCTACAGCGGGGGGCGCAATCCGGAGACGACCGGTTGGGGCGACAACGATGCGGAGGGAAATGCATACGGCTCGCTTGCATGGAATCTGGATATGGTTCACGAATACGGTCCCAACCTCCAGGCATATGCGACCGAAACGGGCTACCAATCAACAAATACTCCGGTACAGAACGAAGTTCCGGAGAAAGTAGCAGGCACGTATGCCCCACGAATGGCCCTGTACTACTTTAAGAACGGCGTTCCCCGAACTTATTTTTACGAGCTGATCGACGATCCAGCCGGAGCACAAACGGGATATGGCCTGCTACGTTATGACTTATCTCCGAAACCGGCCTTTACTGCGATCAGCAATCTGCTCCAGATCCTCAAAGACGCCAATACGCAATTCACACCGGGATCGCTTGACTATTCGCTCAGCGGCGATATGAACGGCGTCGAGAGCCTGCTCCTTCAGAAAGGCAACGGCGATTTTTATTTGAGCGTCTGGCTCGATGGATCCATTTACGACGTGAACGCGCTGAAAGCCACGCCGCAAACACCTCAACAGTTGACGCTCACGCTACCGGCGAGCAAATCGGTTGCTTCCGTGGCCAGCTTCAACTCCGATGGAACCATCAGCGAAAGCACACCGAATCAATCTATCTACGTATTGAATGCAAATAGCTGTGTGACGACCATTCGGATTGTGGATCTAGAGTCGCCTGCGCCACCGCAGCCTCCTCCTCCGCCTCCACCGCCAGCGCCACCGTCTCCGACGCAGCCAACTGTGGCGGCTCCTCCGACTTTCTCTATTGCAGCCGGTACGTACACATCCGCGCAGACAGTCGCCCTCGGCGATCTGACTCCCGGAGCGCAGATCTACTACACCACCGATAACTCGACCCCGACCGCGCAGTCCAAACAGTACAAGGGTGCGCTTACGGTGGGGCAAAGCGAAACCATCCGCGCAATCGCTATGGCCCCAGGGTATAGCGAGAGCCCTTCCAGTTTCGCAAGCTATACGATCAGTTTGCCTGCAGCGGACTATTCGCTCGCGGTGACTCCGCAGACAATCACCGTGCTGCCCGGCCAGAGTGCGTCGGCGACTGTCAGTATCAAATCGCAGAACGGATTCGATTCCCCGGTGAAACTTACTTGTTCGGGATTGCCGGGCGGTACCTCGTGCAAATTCTCTCCCGCTGGGTTAACGCCATCCGGCTCGACGGCGGTGAGCACGACTTTGACAGTGGCCAGTTCCCCGGATAGCGACATGCGTCAACGCGACACGGAGACGACGGTTCCTGGGGGAACGCTCGCTCTCGTTCTCTGCTGCATGGGTTGGAGGAGACGGAAAACTCCGGCGCTTCTTTGTCTCTTGATGCTCGGCGCCATCGGGTTGACCCTTCTGGCCGGATGCGCGAGTTTCACCGTTCGTACACAGAATCTGGTCACATCGACAGTGACGGTAACAGCGACATCCGGTTCGTTGCAACATGCCGCGACATTCTCGCTGACCACACAATAGGGCCATTCGGTGGCGACAGCCGTCAGCGCCCAAAATGCTAAGCAGTCTTTCAAGCTTTCGCTTGGGCCGCGCTTCCCCCACGCCGGAATGCGCAGCTCAAACCCATCGGCTATCGGCTTTCCTCTTCCTCGGCGAGGAACTGGCCGAGTCGGTCAAGCTTTCGTTCCCAGGCCGTGCGGTGATCGCGAATCCATTGTTCGAGAGCTTGAAATCCCGCGGCGTCGATGCGGCAGGTGCGTACGCGACCCAGTTTTTCCGTGTGCACTAATCCGACCTCCTCAAGGACTTGCAGGTGTTGCGCAACGGCGGTGAGGGTGACCTCGAGAGGCTCTGCCAGTTGCGAAACGGACATGGGCCTTTCGGTGAGCCGGTCGAGAATCGCGCGGCGCGTGGGATCGCCCAGTGCATGGAATAAGCGATCCATGTCGATACGATCCATGTCGATAGAGGATCTCTTCATCAGGAGTTCCTTTCAGGAGCCTGCTAGATCGACAGCTCTTTCGCCACGCGATCGAGCAGGGTACCCCAGCCTACTTCGATCATTTGGGGCCCGCCCGGCCACTCGATGAATGCTCCCTGATGAGTAAGGATCAAGTCCGTCCCTGTCCCAGCGTGTAGAAACTCAAACGTCGCCAACATCACAACGATAGGCTTTCCATTCAGAGACATCTTCGAAGCCATCACGATGTGCTTCTCGGGCGTGATGTCCTGGTAGGTGCTCTCGTTCAAAATTTCGGAGCCGGCAAGGGGATGACCTTCCTTAAATCGGTAGCGGAGCCGTTCGCTGCCTCCCACGCGAAATTCCATTTCGAATTCCTGGATCTCGTGTTCACCCTCGGCATACCAGCGGCGCTTGCGGGCAGGCTGCGCAAAGGCGGGATACACCCGTTCCGGTGGTTGGGGATAGTTGCGCTCAATCACGAAGGTGCTATGCACTGTTCTCGGTTCTGTCATGACGTCTCTCCATTTCCACCATTACTGAAGTGGCAGCTTCAGTATTAAGCCACATTGCGAAATTGTCAAGCGGAGACTTCAGTATTTTTCAAGAGAGCTGGAGGGAGCGGTCTCGACCAGGATGTTTCGGATGGCGAATCGGTCAGCTGCCTGTCACCGGCGCAGCGCCCGCTCCACCGACCCGGAGCACCTTCGGGACACGATCTTGTGGCTTAGGCAAGGCAGGGTACTCCGCGTGCGGCTCAGTCTGATACCAGAACGCGGTCGAATAGAAATTGTCGGAGCGATGATTGGCGTGGCCGTGCTCGATCGTCACGCGAATCGACTTTTCGAAAGCGATAGGGCTTTCGGTGTGCCAGCGATAGAGGCAATAGCGCCCGCCGATCCGCTCCGGATCGACCATGTAGGGCGCTCCCTGGTGCATGTTGGCAAATTCCTTGCCACCGAAATCCCACGCACCGTTGTAGTAGTCCTCGGTCCCTGTGCCGTTGATGGTAGGCATGGTGTCGCCATCGATAAAGACCATGTCATCGCCTTCGCCGAACCATTGATCCTGATTTTGCAAAACGGCGTGCGTCACACCGACAAAATGACCTTTCCCCGTCGCCTCCATAAACACATAGTTGCCTTCGCCGTTCAGGTTCTTCTTTCCATTAATGTCGGGCGCGTATTCGTTCGTCCAGTTATCAGTCCAGCCTTTGCACGGAGCTGCTTGCCGATATTGCGCGTGGAATCGGCCAAGATTGTCGGGCAGAGTTGGGAGCGTGACATAGTCGACGGCGAAATACAGGTCGTCCGTGCGGATTGTTCCTTCATTGGTCACGGTCAAGCGCGCCGATTTCGAGAAGGGCATTTTGAAGTACGCGTTCAACGCCTTTATCGGCGCTACAACCAATAAAGCCGACTGATAGGTGTAGTACTCGCCCAGTCCCAACCCAAAAAAGTCGCCGATCGGCGCTTCGATCGAGGGCGAGTTTTCGCCATCCCACCAGGCGCGCAGGACCAGATTCTTCAGGTGCATCGGATCCGGCGAGTTGATGGTGAACCAGAGATGCGTCACCACACCAGCGCCGGTTGCATCGAGGAGCGTCGCCTCCTTGCCGGGATCCACTGCGACCGCATCGCCGTTGCCTCCGGTCCGATCCCAGCTCGACGAGCGGCGCGCCTTGTAGTCGCGTAGCCGAGCCGGGGCGAACAATTCTTCGGGCGCTGGTACATCCGGCATTGCGGGCGCCTGTGCGGAAGACGCCGCAGTGCCGAGAAGTGTGGATGCTCCGGCAACGGAGGCAATCGCGCCAAGAAGACGTCGGCGCGTTGGAGCCGGATGATTCGTATCGTTTGCTGGCATTGCGGTCTCCTAATTTCAAATCAACGCGTGAAAGCGTGTTGTAGTTGTGCGCTCCAGTGGCTGTCAAGTTGCCCCGTGATGTTCCCAGGTTTGCACCGCAGTGCACCGAGTTTCCCGCATCGCACCCTCGCCTGTTATGGTCACTAAGAAAAGAAAAATGAACCCACCTTAGGAACCGCGGGCATGCTCAAACGTTGGCGAATCCGGATACTTCTGTTTTTGGCCGTCCTCGGTCCCGGATTCATTACCGCCAACGTCGACAACGACTCCGGCGGCATTCTCACCTACTCTCAGGCAGGCGCGCAGTACGGCTATTCGCTGCTGTGGACCATGATTCCCATCACCATCTCCTTGATCGTCGTGCAGGAGATGTGCGCCCGCATGGGTGTGGTCACCGGCAAGGGACTGAGCGACCTTATCCGCGAGGAGTTCGGACTGCGCCTTACCTTCCTGGTCATGGTGGCGCTGGTGGTGGTCAACTACACCAACGTGGTGGCCGAGTTCATTGGCATCGCCGGATCGCTGCAACTGTTCCACGTTACGAAGTTCATCTCCGTTCCCCTATGCGCTGCGCTGGTGTGGTACATGGTGGTCCGCGGCAGACTATAAGAGCACGGAGAAGATCTTTCTCGTGGCGTCGGTCGTCTACATCGCCTACATTTTTGCGGGCGTGCTCTCGCAACCGAGTTGGCACGACGCCTTGCTGGCCACCGTTCAGCTTCCTGAAAAATCTGTCTGGCGCGACAAGCTCTACATGTACATGGCGATCGGCGTGGTCGGCACTACCATTGCGCCGTGGATGCAGTTCTACCTGCAGTCCTCGATCGTGGAGAAGGGAATTCGCGTCAAGGACTATGCGGCTTCGCGGCTTGACGTGATCGTGGGCAGCTTCTTCACCGACATCGTCGCCTGGTTCATCATCGTCGCCTGCGCGGCGACTCTCTACGTCCACGGAATGGGCGCCATCCAGATGGGCGTCAGATGCGGCGGATGCCATGCGCCCGCTGGCCGGTGATTACGCCTTCATCCTCTTCGCGTTCGGGCTGTTTAACGCGTCTCTATTTGCGGCTTCGATTCTGCCGCTGTCGACGGCTTACACGGTGTGCGAAGGATTGGGGCTCGAATCCGGCGTAGACAAGAACTTCAAGGAAGCGCCGTTTTTCTACTGGCTCTATACGCTGCTGATCGCTGGCGGGGCGGTCACGGTGCTCATCTTGCCGGATGCTCACCTGGTTAAATTCGCTATCTACTCCCAGGTGCTCAACGGCGTTCTGCTGCCGGTGGTCATCATTCTCATGCTGCTGCTCATCAATCGGCGTGACCTGATGGGCGATCACAAGAACTCCCGGCTCTGGAATGTGATTGCCTGGAGCACGAGCCTCATCGTCATCGGTATGACGCTCGTGATGCTGTGGGGGTTGATGCCCGGGCACTGAAGGTTGCCTCTCGCGAGCGTTATGTCTCGAACGGCAAGTTTTGTTCGCGCCCGGCGCTACCACGGATATCCCCAGTGGTTCGGCTCGTTGAGAATTTGATGGGAATCGAATTCTACAGCAGCTTGCCCGCCGCCAAGTCCTTGATCAGGTCCGCGGTCGGCAGCCAGAAAATCGTAGGCCGGCAGGTCTTCGAGGCGCACCCACTTGAACTGCTGAAAAATCCGGTTCTCCAACTCACCGGAGAATTCGTGCACGGCGAAGAATTGCAGGTCCACGGCGCCGCCGTGACGATAATTGTGCCGGATGTGGGTCACACGTCCGCCAACGGTAGCCGTGATGCCAAGTTCCTCGTTGAGTTCGCGGGCCAGGGCTTGTTCGGGACTTTCGCCAGCCTCGATCTTGCCCCCGGGAAACTCCCATTGCAGGGCCATGGGCTGGTCGGGACGTCGCTGGCAAATCAGAACTTCGCCTGCCCTGACTATCAACGCGGCCGCAACAAAGCGAAGTGCAGGTCCGGCAGGCCGCGAGCTGGAGTGAGGCTGACCGTCTTCCACGTTTCCAGTGTAATCGCCCCAGATGACCTGCGGACCAGCCAGGGCATCACGGATCGCTTCTCGCTGGAAAATTGCTGGGTTCAGTCACTTGGCCAGAAACATTCAACCAATACTTACTCTCCGCCACTGCCGCTTCTACGCCCTCGGCCGTCCCGGGGCGGAAGTAGCCCCATCCATTTTTCGCCGCGGCCTCCAGCAGAGCTGGGGAGGGGTTCACCGGGAAAGCATTCTCTGCGATCTCCAGCATGGCAAGGTCGTGGATGGAGTTGCCAAAAACGGCATCCGGGCGAGAGAGTCCAACCCGCTTGAGCGCCGCTGCTTTGCCTTCATCGGTGGGAACGTCAACGAGATCGCTGCCAATGATGCCCTGGTTAACCGAAACTTCGGCGGCAAGAACACGGTTTTCTGGAATGCCAAGCGCGCGGACGCCTTCGCTGACCACCCACTTGTTTGTCGAACTCACGGCCCACAATTCCACACCATTGCTACGCAGCAATCCGAGCAACGATTCGATCTCTGAAAACACACGCGGCCGCACGAATTCGGTTACATAGCGAGCTGCCGCCTCGCGCAGCTCCTGCTCGTGCAGGCCGGAGTACATCTGCACCATCTCGCCGCAGATCTGCAGCTCGGTCACCTGCCCGGCCAGGTAGGCGCGGTGGCGCGTGTCAATCCAATCGGTTGTCGAGCGCGAAACCAGCCCCTGCTCAATGGTCCAAATCATGAATCCGTAGCCTGAATCGCCGCTCCAGATCGTTCCATCGCAATCGAAAACAGCTACGCGCGGCTTGCTGTCCAGTACCAGCTGTTCGAACTCCCGGACGCTCCATTTGGTTATTTGAATCCCAGTCGCTGTCAAGCTTTCCTCGCTAACGCCAAGCAATGTCCACCTTTATTGTCTTCTAACGGGCTTGTCTTTGCACGTAAACGTTTTGCAAAGAACATGGGGTTCTGTCGCGGAATCCCTGCAAGTTGACGGATTTAGCCGCATTTAATCCGTTGCCGACTTTGATTCCGTGATGAACGTGGTTCGATCGTTCCGGGCACGTCTCGATGCATCCTGCTCGACGCCGATAATCGAAGGATGGGCTCCCTAAACAATCTCGCCCTTCTAAAGGATTATCAGGTGTACCTGCGCGTGGAGAAAGGGCTTCGGCCCCTGACCTGCGAAGCCTATGAGAGCGATCTGAGCACCTTTGCCGAATTCCTGGAAAAGCGCAATCGAACCCTTCTGACTGTGGCGAAGGAGGATGTCGGTGGTTTTCTTGAGCACCTGCGCTCGCACAGTGTCGATTCCCGTTCTGCTGCCCGCAAACTCAGTTGCCTGCGAGGTTTTTACAAGTGGCTGCTTCTTGACAAGCGCATCCATCTTGACCCCACCGTGAACGTGGAATCCCCTAAGGCCTGGAAGGTCTTGCCCAAGTCTCTGGCCGAGGCCGAAGTGTCCGAAATGCTGGAGCGCGCCGCCTTGGCCGTATCGCATCCCAAGGCGCGCGCCACGGCACTTCGCGACCGCGCCATTCTTGAACTGCTTTACGCTGGAGGGCTTCGCGTCTCTGAAGTGACCGGTCTTTCAACCGGCGACTTGATGCTTGACGCGGGGCGCGTGCAGGTGCGCGGCAAAGGAGACAAGGAGCGCATCGTTCCGCTGGGCCGCTCCGCAATTGAGGCGCTCGAGGAATACCTGCGGGAGGGCCGCCCGCACCTGGCGCGCATCAGTTCGAGGCGCAAATCCCGCGGCACGCTGCCGGAAGCAGCGGGCCTCTTTCTGTCGCTGCGCGGGATGCCGCTCGCCCGCCAGTGGATCTGGCACATGGTAAAAGCAGCTGACAAGGCAGCCAGCCCCCACAAACTGCGACACAGCTGTGCCACCCACATGGTTGAGCATGGCGCCGATCTGCGCAGTGTGCAGATTCTCCTGGGGCACGCCGATATTTCCACCACCCAGGTCTACACGCACCTCGCACTCGGACGGCTCAAAGCCGTACATCGCAGCCACCATCCGCGCGGCATTGTAAAACCGAGTGCTTCGGAATCTGTTCCCGAGCAGGTTCCTGAATCCATCGGCGAAAAGAAAGAGACGAGGGCCAAGCTCATGCTCGTTTATTCGCGGCCGTCCAAGGAACCCGCATGATCGCGTCGCCATGTCGTGCACCACACACACTCAGCCCCACACCCCTCAATTGACGTGCTGGTCAATGCGTATCTAGCCGTCTTGGCCAATGAGCGGGGCGCTTCGACACACACGATGCGGGCGTATCGGCGCGAACTCCATGGTTTCGCGGCGTACATGGCCAAGAGCCATCGCACCATCCGAGCTGTCGACCGGATCGAGCACACGCACATCCGCGCGTTTCTGAGCACGCTCTATGATCGAGGACTCTCGAAAGCCTCTGCGGCGCGCGCCCTGGCGGCCGTCCGAAGCTGGTTCAAGTGGCTTGCACGTGGGGACCATGTCGCGCAGAACGTGGCCTCACTGGTCTCCACGCCGCGCCTGCCGAAACACCTACCGCGCGTTCCTTCCATCGAGCAGCTAAATCGCGTCGTCGATTCGGTCGGGGATGATGCCGTCAGTTGGCCCGCGCGCGACAAAGCAATCGTCGAGTTGCTTTATGGCTGTGGCATCCGCAACGCTGAGCTCACCGGGCTTAACCTCGAAGACATTCATTGGGCCAACGAGGCGATCCTGGTCCGTGGCAAAGGTCAAAAGCAGCGCTATGTTCCACTGGGTGAAGCGGCGGCCGTGGCACTTCGTGCTTACATTGCCGAACGCACCGCTGCGATTGGCTGCGATCGAGGGCTGCGTCGCTGTTTCTACGCCTGCGCTTCTTTTGAACCTGCGCATGCGCGGACTCGACAAGCCTGGCGGCACAGCGCGGCTCACGACGCGCAGTGTGGGACGCATCGTCAAGCGCATTGCCATTTTGCACGGGCTCTCGTCGGATGTGCACCCGCATACGCTGCGCCATGCGTTCGGCACCCACCTTCTTGAAGAGGGCGCCGATCTGCGGGCCATCCAGGAATTGCTTGGCCACGAGCGCCTCTCCACTACGCAGCGGTACACGCAGCTCACGAATGCGCAGGTCGAGCGCGTTTACGACGCCACGCATCCGAGGGCGAAGTAGCTTTCGTGGCGCAGAATCAGGCAAGACGTGCAATCGAATAGCCGCCGCCTAATTCATCAAGTGTGCTGTAGCCGCATCAATTTCCCTGCAGAATTGGGTCTCGATTTGCTGCTTCAGCGCGGCAGTCAATAGCCTCTTTTTGCCGAGATGCGACTCCATCCCACGCAACGGATCCGCGATGACGGATGGCCTGCGCTCGGCGACGGGGCTTCCCAGGGGTGCGGGCAAGCCGTAATCGAAGCACTCAATGAGTGTGGGGCCGCGTCTCTGCCTTGCGCGAGAGATCGATTCGCTTGCCACGCGATACACCGCCAGCACGTCTCGTGCGTCCACCGCGATGCGCGCGACACCAAATGCCAGCGCTTCGGAGGCGTCCTTCACTTTTGCGCTTGGTGAAAGGAACGACTCGTGACGTTCTACTGACCCGAAGTGACAAAGCAGAACGATGGGCAAGTTGTGGCGACTCGACGAACTGCAGTTGCTTGCCTGGAACGGCCGAGGCGACAGGGTTCATGAAGTAGGCGAGGGCAATCCGGCCATCGTTTTTGGTTTTATGCGTCCGGGCGGCTTCGGTGGCAGCGCTCAAATCGATGTTTGAAGAGCGGGTCAAAGGCGCGGGCGCGGAGTGCCCGTTTCTCCCTGTTAACAAGTTCTCACTTTGGCCGCTAGGGGAACGCCGTGAACCGTTGAGAGGCGTGGAGACCGGCCCAAGAACACTCTCCAATACGATTCCATCGATCAGGACCGAAGCAGCCGATTGCCCAGCGCGCTCACCGTATCGTCGGGGCGCAAATCCGCCGTGACTCCGGCGAGCGTTGCTTCGCTGCCGATTCCGAATCCCCAATTGTCTGGGAGTTTCCCTTGTCGCGCCAATTCGGCGGTTCGCTCTGCGATCATGCGGGATTTCACCATCGCCGCATACAGCTGCATCAGCTTTTCGCGAGAAATCAATTCGTTGGCCCGCCTACGTCGAATAGTCCGCGTTGATGTGCACGTACTCGTTGGTTAGGTCCGTCGTCAGAAAGTCGCACGTACCCGCGCCTTGGTTCAGTTGGATGCGAATAGAAAACTCCGGCTGCTTCAAATAAGCATGCGCCGCTGCTTCGTCGAATTCCGGCGCGCGTCCGCCGTCGCAGCATACCGGCTGGTCGCCAAACCAGATGTCGATGCGTTCCGGGTCGATCTGCGCGCCGGAGTAGCCGATGGCAGCAACCAGCCGTCCCCAGTTGGGATCGGAACCCGCCCATGCGGTCTTTACCAGCGGCGAATGGGCGATGGATTTGGCGATGCGCAGCGCATCTGCATCGCTGGCCGCTCCGTTGATTTGAAGTTCCACGACGTGCGTCACGCCTTCTCCGTCCGCCACGATCTGGCGGGCGAGGGACTTGCAGACGTATTTCAGTCCTTCCGCGAAAGGCAGGCAATGCTGCGTGCCGAGATCGACGCCGCTCGCGCCCGAGGCCAGGAGCAGAACCGTGTCGTTCGTCGAGGTATCGCCGTCCACCGAAATGCGATTGAAGCTGACTTCGATGGCGTCGCGCAGATAACGGTCGAGCATGGCCGGCTCGATCGCCGCGTCGGTCAGGATGTACACCAGCATCGTGGCATGCGGAACCAGCTGCGGGTGAATCATCCCCGAGCCTTTGCACACACCGGCGATGCGCACCGGCGCTTGCACGTCTTTCTCGTCCACAAACGTGAAATCGAGGAACGCCGTCTTCTCCACTTTGTCGGTGGTGATGATCGCCTGAGCCACCTGCTGAAAGTGCTCGCCATCCGAGCCCAGGCGCGCAGCCAGTTCCGGCAGCGCCGCGATCAGTTTTTCCGCCGGCAAAGGCACGCCGATGATCCCGGTCGAGGAAGGGAAGACCTCTTCCGGTTTGCAGCCGAAAGCTCTCCGCTGCCGCGGCGCATGTCGCGCGCGCAGCATCGAGCCCCGCCTGGCCCGCGGCGCAGTTGGCGTTGCCCGCGTTGATGGCGACGACGCGCACGTGTCCGCCGGTCGCGCGCAAGTTCTCTTTGTCCACCTGCAGCGGCGCGGCGCTCACGCGATTGCCACGTGAACGCCGCGGCGGCGCTGGCGGGCGTGTCGGCCACGATCAATGCAAAATCGGTGCGGCCGCTCTGTTTCAGCCCTGCCTTGGTGGCGCCAAACTTGAAGCCTTGAGGAATGAGAAATCGTGAAGGGTCGGTCATGGAGTGGACCCATTTAATCTAACAAATGTGGATAGCCTCACAGAGAACACGGGCGATATCGTTGCCTCGATCGATCAAAATCAGTTTCTCGAACTGCGGAATGTTAACGTCGCGCGCGGCGATCGCATCGTTCTCCACGACGTGAACCTCACCATTCGCGCCGGCGAGCATGTCGCCATCCTTGGCCCCAACGGATGCGGCAAGTCCACGCTGATCCTGACCATTACCTGCCAGATCTATCCCATCGTCCAGCCGGGGATGCGGGTCGCGCATCTTTGGCCGCGATCGCTGGGACCTGACCCAGTTGCGGAAGCATTTCGGCGTCGTCGGCGCCGATCTGCCGGGCGAGCGCACCGCCGTGACCACCGGCCTCGATGCTGTGATCGCCGGCTTTTTCTCCGCGTCGACCCTATGGCCCAATCTGCATGTCACCGAGGAAATGCGCGACCGCGCCGCCGAAGCCCTGGCACGCATCGAAGCCTCGCATCTGGCCGCGCAGCTTGTGGGAGAAATGTCAGCCGGCGAAAAGCGCCGCATCCTCATTGCCCGCGCCCTGGTCCACCGGCCACGCCAGTTGCTCCTCGATGAACCATCGAATGCTCTTGATCTGGCCGCGCAGCGCGAACTTCGCGATACCTTGCGCCGTCTTGCCGCCGAAGGCACCGGACTGGTCCTTGTGACGCATCACCTGGGCGACATCCTTCCCGAGATTGAGCGGGTCATCCTGATGCGCGGAGGCCGGATTGTCGGGGACGGTCCGCGCGCCGAATTCCTCACCGCGCCGCGGCTCAGCGACCTTTTCAATACGCCCGTGCGCATCGGCCGCGACGAGGAGTGGCTGCATAGCTGGTAAATACCGCCGTCGCGCCAACTTCGTGCCGTACTTCGAGTGTGTCGAACGAACTGGATCGATAGAAAAAATCGATTTGGCTTGATGCCAACACATTTGGCGCCGTGGTAACATTCCCGCATCAGGCCGTCCTTCCCGCCGCCTGTCGGAGGTCCCATGAGCCCTTACTCAAGACGAGAATTCCTGAAAACCGGAATTGCCGCTGGAACCATTGCCAGCGTCGGAACCCTGCCGTTGCACGCCGCAAAGCCTACCGCGACGGACATGGTCACCCTCGGCAAGTCGGGCGTGCAGGTTACGCGGCTGGCCTTTGGCACCGGCAGCAACAATGGCCATGTGCAGTCCGCTTTGGGCCAGCAGGAGTTCAGCAAGCTGGTTGCCTATGCGCTATGAGCGGGGCATCCGCTTCTTTGAAACAGCGGAGTCGTACACGACTCCCGCCATGCTCGGCGAGGCCCTCAAGCCTTACCCGCGCGAGAGCTACGTGCTGATGAACAAGGTGACGACCGACGAGGGCGTCGATCCCCATGTGCGTTTCGACGAGATGCGTCGCATTTCGCGGACCGAATACTTCGACATCATGCTGCTCCACTGGCAGCACACCGACAGCTGGGTCGCCGAAACTGCTCGCTGGCAGGACGGCATTCTCGAGGCGCAGCAGAAAAAGACCATTCGCTCGCGAGGAGCCTCGGTGCACGGCCTGCCCGCTCTTCGTCAGATGCCCGGCAACAAATGGCTTGAAGTCGCCATGATCCGCATGAACCACAAGGGCACGCGTATGGATGGCCCCGTTCCCGACGACGACAACCTCGGCATCGTGCCGGAGGTGGTCGCGCACGTCAAGCAGGTCAAGGGCGACGGCATGGGCGTCGTCAGCATGAAGCTCTGCGGCGATGGGACGTTTACGCAGCACAGCGACCGGCAGGCGGCAATGCGCTTTGCATTCAAGAACGCCGGCGTGGATTGTGTGACGGTTGGATTCAAGAGCACGCAGGAAATCGACGAAGCCATCGACAATCTGAACCTCGCGCTGGCGTAACGGTCGATGTTGAACAAGCGATTCACGGCCGCCCTGCAGAAGAGTTCCGCCAAAGGTGGCTGGACGTATGTGGTGTGGCCCGCTTCGGTTGAGTTCTTTGGCACACGCGGCCTGGTGAAGGTGCGAGGTAAAATCGACGGCGTTCCGTTTCAAAGTTCGTTCATGGCGCTGGGCAACGGGACGCACAAACTTCCGGTCAAAGAGGACATTCGTCGGAACATCGGCAAAGAGGCCGGCGATACCGTGACCGTGCTATTGGAAGAACGGATCGTCGCCCCGCGCCGCTCAATCGGCTGACTCTCTAGGCTTCAGCCTGCGTCTTCGCCGTAGAGATGGCGAAGAGCAGGCATGCCGCAATCAGAATCTCGGCGATCACCGGACCCAGAAAAAAGTACGTGTACGAATTCACCGACAGGGCCAGGTAGCCGACGGTAAATGTCGCCAGGATAGGCCGCAGCCGCGCTGCATCGTGTCTGGCCAGCGAGCCGAGAAGCCAGAAGGCTACGCCCTCCACAGTCAGCGAAATCGAAACGCCAATGCCCATGCCCCTGTAGAAATCCCAGAAACTGCGCGTGTGCCCCATCAGCGGGAATGTGTTGACCTTCATTGCTTCGACGGCCACGGAGGCGGCGCCCGGATCGATGTGCCCGAAGACGCCGCCAATCGTGTGCAGCACTGCGTGGATCAACGTCAGAACCGACGCCACACGCAGAAAGATTACAGGCTTCATTGCATACCTCTCGTCGTCTGTTATTCCGCGATCTTCCTGGCGAAGAGTTCCAGAATCCCTTGCCACGCGCCAGGACCGTCGAATAGCTCACGCAATTGCTCGTAACCTTCGCCGTGCCGTTCCAACTTGCTGTGCTCCAACTCGACCAGCGTTGTCGACGGTCCCTCCGCGGTGAAACGAATCTCGACTTCGCTCGCCTTGGCCATGTCGGGATCGCAAACCCAATCCGGCTGGTCGTGTTTGGGGCCAAGATGCCACGAGAAACTCACGCGGTGCGGCGGGTCCCACTTCAGAACCGTGCCCCAATCGCACTGCGCACCTTCAACATTGCGCTCGTACCAGCGGCCGCCCACGCGAGGCTCCACGAAAATCGCTTCGAACGGGGTCTTTCCGAGGTGATGGGTCGCCGGCCACCACGTTTCCATCTGCTCGACGAACACTGAGAATGCGCGCTCAATCGAGGCATTCACGCGCACGGTTTTACGTACGACGGCTTCGGCCACTGGGTTTGCCATGCTTGTCTCCTGTAGGTGATTTTTCGGCTACTGCCTGAAAATTGCTCATTGCTTTCGTCCACATTTGATCGAAGTGCGCGCGCAGCCGCGCCACGCCTTCAGGATTCAGCTGATAGAGCCGGCGGGTGCCAGCCTTGTTGTCAAGAACCAGTCCAGCATCCTTCAGCACCTTGAGGTGCTGCGATACCGCGGGCCGGCTGACGGGCAGGGTGCGTGCCAGCTCGTTCACGGCCAGAGGGCCACTGGACAGCTTCTGAAAGATCGCCATCCGCGTCGCATCGCCCAAGGCGTCCAATCCGGCTTGTAGGTAAGTATCCACGAACGGTAAGCTCCAACTAACGGTAAGTTAGCACGAACCAAGGAGAGCGTGTCAAGGGAAAAAGATAGTGAACAGGGAACAGTGGGCAGTGGACAGAGAAACTGAGAGACAGGAAAACAGAGAAAGAGAGAAACCGTGCGCGGTCTACGTGGACAGTATCATGAGGGATCATGATGACGATCGAACTTTCAAAGCAGGCGCGAGTCGAAGCTGTCGCATCGATTCAGCGATATTTCCGGGAAGAGATGCCGGAGCCGATTGGAGAATTGCCCGCGGGGCTGCTGCTGAATTTCTTTCTCGAAGAGATCGGGCCGGCGCTCTACAACAAGGCTATCGCCGACGCGCAGGCGCGGCTCGCGGGGCGTGTCGCAGACTTGAACGGGGAATTGTATGCGGACGAATTCCAATACTGGATCCGCCTTGAGAACAAGAAGAAGAATCGGCGGTGATGATTTGAGTGCAGCGAGATTTCGTGGTCTTAAGGTAGCTCTGCGCAGGGTTCAAAACATCCCTCAGCGGCAAAAGCCCGGTGTTGTTTCCAAGACCCTGGCGGCATGACTGAAGCCATGCCCTGTTACAAAGCCGGCTGTGCATGAGTTTCGGCAACCCGTGAAGCCGCTTCCTTTCAAAACGCGACTTGTTCTGGTCCTTCGTGAAACTTGACTCCTCGGGCTCGCCGGTTTAATTTGGGGCTACACGGGAAAGGAGGATGATCCAGCCTATGCAAAAAGATTGTTCCAGTAGTTGGTTACGTGAGGTGACTGAGGCCTAGGGCATCGCGCCCCAAGCCCCATGTAAGCCCCCGCGGCGATCTTTCCGCCGGGCCACTGGCAATCGCTTCAAGCGCGATGGCCTTAGTCCAATCCCAACAGTTCACCGGCAGCGGCCTGAGACGCGATCTCAGGCCGTTGTTGCGTTTGGACAGGGAACAGTGAAGAGGGAACAGGGAACAGGGAACAGGGAACGGTGATCAGTGATCAGTGGACTTCCGGCTCATTTCCAATTGTAGGCACATCGCGATTGTGGATGTTGTTGTGCATTTTGTGCATACGTGGAAAACTCGTGCCTTATTTGTAGATTCAGCGTGATAACACGCTCACCCGCTCATGGACGCCTGCAAATCCGCCGTCACCAACAGTTCGCGTAACGTCGTGTCATCTCCAGCGATCTCACGCGCCGAAGCACGGCCCGTAGAATTGCGGCTGGGAAATCGATCACGTCTGGCCTACGTCTCTCCTGGGTTCCGGCACCTTGAACAATAAGCAGTCCCTCAATTGGCAAAATAGGCTGTCTCGGTTTTGTGCTAGTTTGTGCTACGGTCCCGCCTATCATGCACAACGTGCCCATAGAGCCCAATAAGGAATCAGTAGGTTGAGGGGGTTGCACTCCAACCCCAACAGTTCACTGGCAGCGGCCTGAGATTTTTTCTTTCTACAAGGTAATGACAGCGGAAAACTATCCCGAATTTCTGGTATTGCTTTGTGTCAGGGCATGACTTTAGTCGTGCCGCAAAGTCAGCGAAAAGGGATTGGGCTTTAGCCCCCGCCATGGCAAGACCGGCACGGAATGCTGCTTCAGAAGGAATTCTCGGTTCTGAGCGCATATTTTTCACCACTACCAAGACTTGCATGGCAAAGAGCTTGTTGCAGTCGGAACGGAATGCCTTGCTTTTGATAGATGTGCTACGTTCGTACATCGCAGCAGGGAAATTCAAATTGCATGATTTTGTAGTCATGCCAAACCACGTGCATCTTCTGATTGAAGTCAATAACAGAATGACTATTGAGAAAGCCATGCAATTGATCAAAGGCGGATTTTCGTATCGCCTCAAAAAGGAATTTGGGTATGGCGGAGAAGTGTGGCAACCTGGTTTTTCCGACGTCAGGATCAAAGATGCGCAAAGCTTCCTGCAACATCGAGAATATATCGCTCAAAATCCTGTAAAAGCAGGACTGGTCGATTCAGCAGAGAAATATCCCTATTGCTATACCTATCTGGCAAAGAAAAAACTCAGGGGCTAAAGCCCGAGCTCCCAGTCGACGGCACGACTGAAGTCGTGCCCTGACACAAAGCCTTCGTTGATTGCACTCAAAGGTTCATCGCGGCCGAACCATCGATCGATGGATGGAAGCACGAGCTTCCCTGCGGTAAACTCAGGGACGGATGCGCGTCTTCGGGATTGATTGCGGAACTGAGATAACGGGGTTCGGCGTCGTGGAAACGTGTGAGTCCGCGCGTGAGGTCCGGCTTGTGTGCTGCGCGCTGGGCGCCATTCGTCTGGCAAAAGCGAAACCTCTTCCCGAGCGGCTGGCCCAGGTCTTTCGCGAGCTGACAGAGGAGCTCGAGCGCTGGCAGCCAGAGGTTGTCGCAGTAGAGGGAGTCTTCTACTCCGTGAATGCCAAGTCCGCATTGAAGCTGGGCCAGGTGCGGGGAGTGGCGCTGCTGGCCGCTGCGACGTACGGCGCGCCAGTTGCCGAATACGCGCCGTTACGTATCAAATCAAGTGTGGTGGGCTACGGGCTCGCCAAGAAGAACCAAGTGCAGTTTATGGTGGCACGGCTGCTGCAGCTGGACGAGCTTCCCGAGCCGCCGGATGCCGCAGATGCGTTGGCGATCGCCATTTGCCACATTCATACGGCGCAAACAATGTTGCATCAAGGTTCGTCGCAGCAGGGGGCGGTGCAATGAAGTGGTTCTGTCTCGCGTTGGCGTTGGCGGTTGCAACGCTGCCGGCGCAAGGAGATCGCAGTTCAGTCCTCAAGGTCGATTTCTCCAATCCAGGACTGACCCCTGCGCAATGGACGCTGGTGCTTCACGCCGATGGGAGTGCGCATTTCCACACCGAAACGGGGGCCATGACGGCGGCGCGGACGCAGGTGATTCGAGCCTCCCGCGGTCGACCGCGATGTGCAATTGAGCCAGGAATTCGCCGATCGTGTTTTCGATACAATTCGCCATCACAACTTGCTGAATGAGGGATGCGAGAGTCATCTCAAAGTGGCCTTTCAGGGTTGGAAGAAGATGAGCTATTCCGGCCCTGACGGCGATGGAAGCTGCGAATTCAACTATTCGAAAAACAAAGATATCCAGTCTCTTGGCGAGTCGCTTGTTGCCGTCGCGTCGACCATTATCGAGGGGGCTCGGCTGGAACTCCTGCTGCAGCACGATCCTCTGGGTCTCGACAAAGAAATGGGATTCCTGAAAGAAGCTTCGGCCGATGGGCGATTGCAGCAGATGTGTGCTATCCAGGGGATTCTGACGAAGCTGAAGGACGACCCCGCTGTCATGGAGCGTGTGACGCCGCCGAGCACGCCTTTTGCTTGCCAGATTCGTCAAATAAAGGACATTGGCAACAGATTTGACGCGACTTTCATCGTGTTTTCGGTGTCCAATCTATGTTGGCCCCTTGTCAGGCGCGCCCATCGCGTAGACCTAGGGAAAGGGTGGGCTCCATGAACGGCACTTCGGGCACTTTGAGAAGGCGACGGGTAGGGCAATTCGGGTTGGGTGTCATTGCAGCGGGAATTCTGACGTTGGGGCCTTGGGTGGCGGCCCAGATGTACCGCCCGGAGCACTCGCCGGATGGACAGGGCGCCCCCGCCGCTCGAGCGGTGCGGTTGAGCAGCGTCGATGGGCAGGTGCAGCTCTCGCAGGGAAACCATGGTCCTGGCGTCACCGGCCTTGCCGAACACGCCTCTGTTTGAAGGCACCCAAATCTCGACCGCCGACGACGGGCGCGCAGAGATCCAGTTCGAAGATGGCAGCGTAGCGCGCATTTCGCCTAATAGCTCGCTGACACTCGGTACGCTGAGCCAGCAGGGGAATACGAGACGGACTGCTGCTGAATAGCGGACTCGGCTACTTTGAGATCCAGGGCAACGCGCCGACGAACCAGATCCGTGTTCGCTTTGGTGACAGCGCGGCTACGGCAAGCGGCTTTACGGTTCTTCGCGTCAACCTGGACTATCCGCCTGGAGAAGTTGCCGTGTTTTCGGGCAATGTTCATGTGGACGGCGGCAGCTCGCTCGCAGTGGATCTGCATGGCGGCGAAAGCGCGAAACTGAACGGCGCCGACTCGGGAAATTATGTATTGTCGCGAGACCATCGAGCCCGATTCCTGGGATACCTGGAACTCCGATCGCGACCAGGCGCTGACGGCGCAGGAAGCGGATCGGACGGCGGCGACAAACACTCTTCCCAATAACAACAACCCCGCGTGGAGCGATCTCGACGCGAACGGCAACTGGTATAACGTGCCGGGCCAGGGCTACGTCTGGTCGCCGTATGAAGCGGAGTCTGCGAGCTGGGATCCCTATGGCTGCGGCAGCTGGATGTGGACCCCGCGCTTTGGCTACATCTGGGTTTCCTGCGAGCCGTGGGGTTACATGCCTTACGCCTCTGGAACGTGGGGCTACTATGACGGCTTTGGCTGGGGATGGGCTCCCGGTCTCGGTGTTCCCTGGTGGGGTGGTGGCGGGTTGGGGATTCAATCTTAGGACCTAGACCGGTTCGTTATCGTCCACCGCATCGGCCGATTGGAGGACCTCGCCCGGGAGGCGGCAATCCGATTCGGCTAGGCGGTCGATATCAGCCGTATCCCGTAGTCGCGGTGAATCGCGTGCAGAATGGGCCGAGTGGGCTCGGCGGCGTTCCGGTACATGTCCGCAATGCGCCAGCCACTATTGCGGGGAACACGGTGCAACCGCTGAGGCCGGTGTCGTCGCGACCCGTCTACGGCGGTCAGTTCGTGAGCGGGCAATCCTCGGGTGGAATGAATCGCGGGTCTGTCAGTAATGGCGCGCCCAATCCCGGCGTCCGTTATGGTATCGCGCAAGGATCGGGTGGACGTGTGGGCATGCCTCCTCCGTCGAGCGCCTATCGCCCGGCGACACATTACGGCAACTACAACGCTCCCCAACCGCGTTACTCCGCGCCGAGCTATTCTGCGCCGAGCCGGCCCTCGTATAGCGCTCCTTCAGGCGGCCATCCCTCGGGTGGGGGTGGTGCGCCGCACGGTGGTGGAGGTGGAAGCGGCGGAGCACACCGATAAGTTGAATGCACGTTCAAGTGGGTCGCAGGACGACGAAGGTCTCCTGCGGCCTTTTCTTTTTTAAGGGACTGAGAGGGAGCGAGTGAAGAGGCTTTACTTCTGTTGAAGCTTCTTCCAGATTTCCGCCAACGCTTCGATCGGCAAAGCTTCTGCTCGGGATTGCGGCTGGATGCCCGCGCGTGTCAGCGCCTGAGTCACAATCTCCGGCGCCATCCCCGCAGCTCGCAGATTATTTGCCAGAGTTTTCCGCTTCTGGGCAAATGCCTGACGGACGAAGGGCAGAAAGCCGGCCTCGTCGACTCCAAGGGAACTGAACCGGGGTGCAAAGCGCCAGCGGACCACGCTGGAGTGCACCTGAGGCGGCGGTGAGAACGCCTCCGGTGGCAGGGTGAAGAGCTTTTCGATCGGCCCATACATCTGCACAGTGACCGACAACAAGCCGTAATCACGCGATCCAGGCTCGGCGACAACGCGGTCGGCCACCTCGCGCTGCATCATCAATATGGCGCGATCGAGCGCGGAATGGCTTGCTGCAAGCTTCAACAGGATCGGCGAGGTGATGTAGTAGGGAAGATTTCCGACAACCGCAAGGCGCTTGCCATCTTCGACAGGAATGGAGGCAAAGTCGAATTCGAGCACATCCTGCTTTACTACCGTGAGGCTCTCGGAAGAAAACTCGGCGCGTAGTTGCGAGGCGAGCTTTTGGTCCAATTCGATGGCAATCAAGTTCCCGACTCGCGGGGCTAAAGCGTGCGTCAACGCGCCTTGGCCCGGTCCGATTTCGACGACCGTTTCACGGGAACAGTCTCCCAGCGCCGCGACAATCCGCTGGACGGCTTGCGCATCATGAAGGAAATTCTGACCGAGCTTGGGTTTCTTTGTCATCGACAATCACGATGGTAGACGACCGCAACGGGCGGGCTCGGCCCCGGCAAACGTGCGCTCGAAGGTTTTGGCCGGTTTCGTTGACTTGCGATCAGGCTTCGTTTTTCAACACCGCCAGATGAAAGTGTTGCCGATGCGTGAATCCAAGCGCCTCATACACGCGGATTGCTGCGTGATTGTCGGCGAATGAATGCAGAAAGGGAATTCCGCCGTCGTTCAGGATATTCGCCATGACAGCCGACATCAGCGTGCGAGCATAGCCGCGCCCGCGCGCATCGGGATGCGTGCAGACGGCGCTGACCTCAACGAACCCTGGAACGCGCATGCGCTGGCCGGCCATTGAGACGAGTCGCCCGTCCTCAAAAATGCCGAAGAATACGCCCAGCTCATGGGTGCGATTGCGAAAGGGACCCGGTTCGGTCAACTTCGCCAACTCCACCATCGCCGGAACATCGCTCGGTGTGAGAAGCCGCATCGAGGGGTCCGCTGTCGCAGGCTGCAGCGTCGGCGAAGAAGCTGCATAGATCATCTGTGTCAGTAATCCGCCACGGATCATCGCCCATCCAGACCGCGGCACTGGCGGCTCATCGAGAAACAGGACCTGCACTCCGCCCGATCCGGCCAGCGCACGCAAAGCTTCGTATGCAGACGGCGTCTGCTCGGCAAGCCCGCTCAGCGGACCGATCTCCGCTGGATAACACTTCGCCAGCCCGTTGCCCAGCGCCAGATTGTTATGTGCCGAGGAGAGGGAATTCCAGATGGGATTGTTGAGCAGCTCGATCGCGGGCATAGGGTTCAGATGAATGGACGGCTGGATGCGATGCCGAGATGTGACGAGCGAGGGGCGCCGCCACATGTGTCCTCCAGAGGAATGTGACGATTTTGAATGAGGATTGACAAATGACACAAAATAGTAAATGATGGAATCGGAAGGAGTACGTGAATGACAACCGCCGGATCCAGCGAGGTGACATGCGCGACAGAAGTGTTTATAGCTACGGCGCTACTCCATCGCGAACATCCGGAGCGTCCTGATTTCATGATTCAGGAAATTGTGAACCGGGCTGCGCGGGAGAATATGGCTGGCGAAATGCGCTCTGGAGTGAGCGTCCATGCTTCGCAGCACTGTGTCGCAAATCGGGCGCCGAATCCGGCGAGACATCGCATGCTGTTTGCTACGGGCAAACACACACGGCGCTTGTTTTTGCCTGGCGATGAGGCGCATGAAGGGAGGACGGGGAAGATCTTTCCAGATTCTGAGGAGCTTCCGCCGCGCTATCTTCAACTGCTTGAGTGGGCGAGGAGGAGATTCGTGCAGGGGCCGAGAAGCCGAGGGGCCAAGAGATCGCTGGAGGGTCAGGCGCCTTCCCAAGCTTCGACCGATGCATCCGAACCGGCGGAGCGGTGGCTGGAAACGCTGTTTGAACTGGAAGGCCTGGGTAAGCAGCATTGGAAGAACGTCGACCCGGATGAATTCGTGCGTAAGTTGCGCGAGGGATGGGAATGAGCCGGATATTTCTGGACACGAATTTCTTCATTTATCTGGCAGAAGGAACCGGGACGCGCGCGGCGCGAGCGAAGCATTTGCTGCGTGCTTTCTCAGCGCGACGTGATGAAGTGCTCACATCGGTAATGACTGTGGGGGAGATGCTGGTTCTGCCGTTGCGGAATGGCGATCATGGGCTGGCACAAAAATATCGAGGCATCTTTCGGGGACCTGGCGTTACCGTGTTGCCATTTGTGGAGGAGGCGGCAGAAGCATTCGCGCGAATTCGCATCGACAAGAAAATCAAGCCGCCCGATGCGATTCATCTGGCGACGGCGGGCCACGCCGGATGCGATCTCTTTCTGACAAACGACGAACGACTCAACGGACTGATTGTGTCAGGGATTCATTTCATCACGTCGTTTGAAAAGGCCCCGTTTTAGGCAGGAGCACTCGGGAGGTTCACGCGCGAATTAGCCGAGGTGGCTCTGCTCCATGGGAACCGAAGTCCCGTATCGTTTGCGCACGATCCACAGAACCGGAAGGCCGAGCAGGATCAGCGCAGTTCCAATCAGTGAGCCTTCGAGGTTCCCCGCGAAGCTCCAGACAAGAACAGCCGCGGCACACAAGACAAAAATTCCCGGCAGCACTGGATAACCCCACACGCGATAAGGACGGGCGAGGTCAGGCCGTTTGCGGCGGTAATAAAAGATTGTGGTCGTCGTCAGCATGTAGAAGAGCCACTCTGCGAAGACAGCCAATTCGAAGTGCTGTTGAAACTGGCTGAGGAACAGCAGCAGGATCGTCGAGAGAATTCCCTGCACAATGAGAGAAGTTGAGGGCGACTGGAAACGCGGATGGATGTGCGCAAACTGCTTGAAGAAAAGCCGGTCGCGCGCAGCAGCAAACGGAACGCGGGCGCCCGACATGACCGTTCCATTCAGCGTGACGAAGATGCTGAGAGCCATGGCAGCGGCCACAAATCCCGCACCACTGGGTCCGGCGACGATAGACAGAGCGGCAACAGCGGGGCGTTCGCTGGCTGCGATCTGCGCGGCGGGCAAAATGTATTGAATGGCCGCGTTCGTAGCCATGAACAAAACGCCGACGATGAACAGGCCGCCGATGAGCGCGATAGGCAGGCTGCGTTCGGGATGTCGTACTTCTCCGGCAACCATGGTCAGGTCATTCCATCCGTCATACGCCCACAGCGTGGCGATGAGTGCGAGCATGAAGCCGCCAAATCCGCCCACGGCATGCGGCAGACCTGTAGAGAAGTTGGCCCACGAGCCAGAGGCCGAGGCAAAACAAAGCGCTGCGACAATCAGGATGAGAATGCCTTTGAGAACGGTGAAGACGAGCTGGAAATCTCCAGCTTTCTTGATGCCGAGATAGTTCAGCCCTGTCATAAACCAGGTAACGCCGATGGCGAATACCTGCGACCAGAGCAGTGGCAGGCCGGGAACATGCGCGGTCAGCCAATGAAATGCCGGAAAAACTCCGAGGGTACGCGCCAGGCCGCTGGTGACAGCCGCGATTGACGCGGGCTTGGCCACCGCGAACCACGTCCACATATAGAGGAAGGCCGTGGTGTCGCCGTACGCGCCGCGCAGGTAGACATACTCGCCGCCCGCATAGGGGAGCATGGCGCCCAACTCCGCGTACGTCATCGCGCCGAACAGAGACAAGAGCCCGCCGACGATCCACGCAAGATACACGAGGGAGGATGAGCCGGTATCGCGCATCATCTCGCTGGGCACGAGAAAAATGCCGCTCCCGATGATGGTGCCTACGACGATGGCCGTTGCCTGGCTCGCGCCGAGAACGCGCGGCAAATCGGCTGCTGTCTGTTGTGGAGGTGAAATGGCGCCCTGGCTCATGGGGTGATGTGAGCGTAGCACGGCCCCTATGCTCGAGCCAGGGCCTTCCGGACCTGGGCACTGTTCACTGTTAACTGTCCACTGCTTTTGCGGGGCAGAGTCTGGTGACTGCCAGTGCGATTCTCCTTCGTCACCAGCGAGCCAGGGAAATCGCGAAAACCCAGCGCCCCCGCCCCTTGATGAACGCCGTGTCTCTGGGACCCGGTGCGCTCGAATCATAGGAACCAAATTGAATGCGGGCGGTTGCCTGTTCGTCGGCCTCCGATCCAGTCGCGGGATCGACTGTCCCTTGGACTGCCAGAGACGTGATGCTGGTCACGGGCTGGGAGATTCCTTAGGGGTAGACTCTTGGGCTGCAGACGACTCAATCCCCGCCGAGACACGACACTGCACTTCTCGGCCATGTTCTGATCCGGCTGCTTTCGACCGACGAGGAGCGGTATTCCTATGGACGCTCACTGTTCGAAATGCGCGACATCCCTCACGCCTCTCTGGATCTTCTGCCCTCATTGCGGGACAGCAGTTCCCCATGAAACGCAGAATTATGCAGCACCACACGAGCACGTGCCGGCGCGCGGCGCGTTCGGCGGATTGCTCTACGGGTTGATCGCAGCGCCTATTCTCATCGCCGCCGGCATCATGATCAGCTTGACCGGCTGGGGTGTGTTTCTCGGTGTGCCCATCATTCTATTGGGCATCCTGGCGCCGCTCGCCGGGCCACTCTTCGGCATGGGTGAGCACAGAGGGAAGTGCCCCGTGTGCGGAACCGTGGTCATCACGATAGGCGACGGCAAGGTGCACGACTGCCCCACATGCAGCGCGAAGTTTGCCGTTGGCCAGCACGCAGCGGTGTGAGCAAGATAGGCCGCTAGTCGGGTTGCGACGGAGAAGAAGGTTTAAATCACGGCAACTTGAAGAGTATTCCAAGAGCCTGCCCGACAACTGCCCAAGCGGGTGCGCGGTGCCTATTCCGCCTGACCGACCTCCCCGGTCCCCAACGGCGAGGGACCGGGGCACCCTCAACCCGGTCATGCGTGGTATGAGACGAGAGCCACCCGCCGTTCCACGCGCGTCAGCTCGATGGCGTCGGCTGCGCATCATGAATATGCCGCCAGATGGTCTCTGCCGTTTTCCGGGGTACCACGGCGGCCAGCGATTCCGCCGTTGCCTGCTGTACGTCGCGCAGGCTGCCGAAATGGGTTAGCAGCCGCTGCCGCGTTTGCGCGCCAACTCCGGGAATGTTCAGCAACTCTGAGTCTCGGTCGCGCATGGCGCGGCGCTGCCTGTGATAGCCGACGGCGAAGCGGTGGCTCTCGTCGCGAATGAGCTGCACCAGATGCAGCACTGGGCTGCGGCGGTCGAGCACAACGGGCTCGTCTTCGTTGCCGTAGAGGTAAATCACCTCTTCCTTCTTGGCGATGGAGGCGAGGGGCTGCGATGTGATGCCGAGCGACTCCAGTGCCTCCGCTGCGGCGTGCAATTGGCCGAGCCCGCCATCGATCAGGACGAGAGACGGCATGGTGGTGGGTTCTTTGCTCTTTCCCTCAGGGGCTAAAGCCCCGGCTTTCGCTTGCTGGCTCTTCGGCACGACTGAAGTCGTGCCCTGATACAAGACTTGCGGAGCATCGTTGTTTTCCACCCTTGTCGACGGTGAGGCTGTCGACAAGGATGGGGCACCCGAGTTTGTGCGGTTCGAGGCATCCTGAGAAGCAGCCGCAGGTCCTTCGACTCCCCCTCGTTTCTCTCGGGGTTGCTCAGGATGACAGTCCTGAACGAGCGATGACTCGTCAACATTTCTGGTGTCGCGGATGCGCTTGTAGCGGCGCGTGACGACCTCCCGCATGGAAGCGAAGTCATCCACGCCAAGTACCGTCATCACCTTGAATTTGCGATAGGCTGACTTGTTCATCTTGCCGTCCTCCCATACCACCAGCGAAGCAACGGTTTCCGCGCCCTGAATATGCGAGATGTCGAAGCACTCGATGCGCCGCGGCAGCTCCGGAAGCATGAGGGCGTCGGCGAGCGCTTCTTGAATGGCTTTGCGCGAAGGTTCGAGCACGCGGAAGCGCTGTGTGTACGATTGCTTCGCATTTTGCGCGGCGAGATCGACAAGCGAACGTTTCTCTCCCCGCTGGGGAACGATGATCTCGATGCGATGCCCAGTACGTTCGGTCAGCAATGCGGCCAGCGTTTCCCGGTCGTCGAAATCGACTGGCACAAGGATCGTGCGCGGAACGTATTGCTGGTCGATGTAAAGCTGCTTCACGAGGGCGCCGAGGACCTGGTGCGGCTCCTGTTGTGTTGCCTCAGGGTCCGAAGTCTGGGTGCTGTTTGAGACGTCCTGAGAAGCAGATCCTTCGCTGCGCTTACCCCGCAAACGCTGACGCATTTGCGGGGCCCCAACCATGCTCCGCTCAGGATGACAGTTCTCAATCGTGGATGAGTCGTCGACGATATGGGGACTTCGGTCATCGAGACTTGCGCCGGGCGGCGTCTGGGTCTCATCCGATTCGTCGGGCTCCAACAGGTCCGGCAAATCCTCCCAGAAGAATTCGCGGCGGTCAACGATCTTGCCAGCGCGCATGTGAAAGAGATTGACGGCGAGGCTGCCGTCTTCGAAGTGGTAGCCGAAGACATCCGCATCGTCGCCCTGTTCCGTCGTAGCGATGCGTTGTTTTTCCTGGAGCTGGTGCACGGTGGAAAGCTGGTCGCGCAGGCGGGCCGCAGCTTCAAATTGCTCGGCTTCGGCAGCCTCCGCCATGCGCGCCGTGAGAGAACGCTCCAGCTCCGTGTGACGGCCTTCGAGAAACAGTTGTGCATCGCGGACCGCCTGCGCGTAGGCTTCGGCCGTCGTGAATCCCTCGACGCAGGGACCGAGGCAGCGATGAATGTAGTACTGCAGGCACGCGCGCGGATGAAAGCGCGCGAGATCGACTTTGCAGCTCGGCAGCAGAAAACTGCGATGAATCAATTCCACGACGCGATAGGCGAGATTGCCGGGGAAGTAGGGCCCGTAATATGCCGAACCATCTTTGCGCAGCCGCCGCGTGACGAAGACTTTGGGAAATCGGTCGGCGAGGGTCAGCTTCACGTACGGATAGGTTTTGTCGTCGCGGAGCAGGATGTTGAAACGCGGCTTGCGTTGCTTGATGAGATTGTTTTCGAGCGCCAGTGCCTCGTGCTCATTGGCAACCAGGATGTAATCGATGTCAACGGCCTCGCGCATCAAGGAGCCGGTCTTCGCATTGGCCTGGGAGGCTTCAAGCAGGTACGATCGAACGCGCGCGCGAAGGCTCTTTGCCTTGCCCACATAGATCACTTCGCCTTCAGCGTTTTTGTAGAGATACACGCCGGGCTGGGTGGGCAACGTTCGGATTTTCTCTTGAAGATCCATGTGAAAACGGCCGGTAACAGGCCAAGGTTAAGAATATCCGGTTGCCGGAAGTACCGCTTATGACTGGACTTGTATCGGCAATCCTTACTCTTGGATGTAAAAATTACACTCTTCTCAAGCATCCATGACGCTTCGAGGAGTGATTTAACTGATATGAATTCAATTATTTGCGATGTTCGACAACGTTTGGCTTGGTAGATGCAACTAACAGAATGATTAGAAGGAACATCTCCGCCCGTGGTGTGGTTAAAACCAGATAAGGGCGGCGGGAGGAAAGAGCGATGGCAAACTACCGATTTGGCCTTTGGATGGCAACGACTGCGATGGCGGTTGCGGGTGTCACAGGTTGCGCGAGCAAGAACTGGGTGAAGACCCAGACAGCTCCGATTGTGGAACACACCGGACAGCTGGAAGATAAGACGGCGGCGAATGGCCGGGCGATTCACGAAACAGACGATCGTGCGCAGGCCGGCATCAAGCAAGCGCAGGGTGCGGCTGACTCCGCGACTCAGAATGCACAGGGCGCCACGAAGGCGGCAGGCGATGCTGAGACTGCAGCCAACGATGCGGTGCATCGCGCTGACTCCCTCGATAGCGTGGTGAAGGGCCTCGACAACTACAAGCCGCTCGCCAACGCGACGGTGAATTTTGGCTTCGACAAGGCAGTACTGTCCAAGGATGACAAGGATCAGCTCGACAGCTTCGCTGGGCAGCTGAGCTCTGCAAAGAGCTACATCCTTGAAGTCACCGGCGGGACCGACTCGACTGGACCAGCGCAGTACAACTACGATCTGAGCCAGCGCCGTGCCGATGCTGTGGTGCAGTACCTGGCCGCGAAGTACAACATTCCCGCGCATCGCTTCTACCTGATCGGCATTGGCAAGGACAACGCCGTTGCCGATAACAAGACCGCTGATGGCCGCAAGCAGAACCGCCGCGTGCAGATTCAGCTTTTGTCGAACATGGGCGGCGATCAACAGACCGCTCCAGCAAATCCCGCACCTTCGGGCTCGGGCAACTAAGGCGACACAAATACGTTTGTCTCAAAAGGCCATCCGGAAACGGATGGCCTTTTGCTTTGTGCGCAGGGAAGGATATTTATTGATTTCCTGAATGCGGTTGCTTGACGTGTTCGGCGCGGACGTCGTTGGCGGAGAACAGACGCAGAAAAGGAGCGCCGTGCGCTGCACTTTCGACGGCGGGACGGCCGTTGGCTTCCTCGCGCTCCACGATGCAGACGACGGCGACAACTTTCATGCCGGCCTCGTTTGCGGCCTCGATGGCGTTGATGGTCGAGGCGCCGGTGGTGCAGACGTCGTCCACGATCACGACGCGCGCGCCTTCCCGGCAGAATCCTTCGATGCGACGACCGGTGCCGTGGGCCTTTTCGGCTTTGCGGACAAGAAAGCCATGCAGCAGCGGCGCTCCTGCTGCATGAGACTGCGCGGAACCAGACAAGGCGCGTTGGGCGCTGGCAGTAGCTACATTGGAGACGATTGGGTCGGCGCCCATGGTGAGTCCACCGACGGCATCGGCGTCGATGTGATTCGCTTCCAGCAGCTCGAGGATGGCGTGTCCGGTGAGACGACCCCCTTCGGCGTGCAGCGTCGTGGTGCGGCAATCGATGTAATAGTCGCTGGTGCCTCCGGAGGAAAGCTTGAACTGGCCGAGGCGGAAGCTGGTGCGCGCGAGGAGAGAGAGAAGGTGCTGTGCGTAAGTTGGTTCGGTCATCAAGGAGATTGTAGCTTTGAGCCCCGCCGGCGAGAGCGCTGCGCATGCTCGTGAAGTCAGCCGAGTGAGCAAAGCTCGGCAGCAAGGGTCGCGAGGATTAGCCGAGAGTGCCGCCGAGAAAGGTCACGGCAAATCAATTGGACATTGAATTCTCCTCTCTTATAAATTGGGAGTCGCCACGGGCTCTCAACTCCTTGCCACATTCAGCGACGTCTTTCCCTTCGGTGATATGGTTGTCGAGTCATGTAGTGACCAACTCAAATTGAGGGTGAGGCTATGGCCGAGAGCTTGCGTGTGCCGCTCACTGCGATCCATCGTATCCATGCGGATGGGGTCAACGTCTTTTACAGGGAGGCCGGCCGACAGGACGCGCCGGTGGTACTCCTGCTTCATGGGTTTCCCACATCTTCCTTTCAATTTCGTGAATTGATCCCGCGTCTTGCCGATCGCTTCCGGGTGATTGCACCTGACCTCCCAGGATTCGGGTTCACCGAAGTTCTTGAGACGCGCGGGTACACATACACGTTCGATGCAATGGCAAATACGGTGCTGGCGTTCACCGATGCGCTGCAATTGAAGCGCTACGCCTTGTACGTCTTCGACTATGGTGCGCCAACGGGATTTCGCCTGGCCATGATGCGGCCGGAGCGTGTCGCGGCGATTGTTTCGCAGAACGGCAACGCCTACGAAGAAGGCCTGGGCGACGCATGGGCTCCGATTCAACGGTATTGGCGGGAGCCGACCCCGGAAAATCGCGACGCGATCAGGAAGGCGCTCACCGCAGAGGGGATGCGCCGTGAGTATCACTCGGGTATACCGAACAAGTATGAGATTGCGCCAGAAGGGTACACGCTGGACGCGGCCCTGCTGGCGCGGCCGGGCAACGCGGAGATTCAACTCGACCTGTTTCTCGACTACGCGAACAATGTGAAGCTTTATCCGAAATTTCACGAATATTTTCGAAAGTCGAAGCCACCACTGCTTGCAATATGGGGCGAGCACGATCCGTATTTCATTCCGGCGGGGGCGGAGGCATTTCGACGCGACATCCCCGAGGCCGAAGTTCGATTCCTGGATACCGGGCACTTTGCCCTCGAGACGCATGTGGAAACGATCGCCGAAACAATGAGGGAATTTCTCGCCCGCAAATCCTTCTGACTCATCCGGCGACTCGATCAATTCCAAATTCGAAAGAAGGGAGAGCTTATGGAAGGCGCAGGATCAGTCGCATCCGGAGTGCCCGAAGAGTATGAGATTGTCGTTCTCGGCAGTGGCGAAGGTGGCAAGTACCTGGCTTGGACGATGGCCAAACAAGGCAAGCGGGTCCTCGTGATCGAGCGGAAATATATCGGTGGCTCGTGTCCGAACATTGCGTGCCTTCCAAGCAAGAACATCATTCACAGTGCCAAAGTGGCATCCTATTTCTATCGCAGCGAAGAGTTCGGTATCTCGAAAGAGAGCGTGCGGATTGACATGCGGGCGGTGCGCGAGCGCAAGCGTTTGATGGTCGCAGGCCTGGTCGATATGCACATGGACAACTTCAAATCCAGCGGAGCAGAACTACTGATCGGATCGGCACGTTTTACGGGCCCCAAGACCTTTGATGTTGAGCTTCCCGACGGGCGGGCGCGTGTGATTTGCGGAGAAAAGGTCGTCATCGGAACCGGAACCCATGCTACTTTGCCAGAAATTCCGGGGCTGGCAGAAGCGAAACCTCTCACGCATGTCGAAGCCCTCGAACTCGACCACATTCCGGAGCACCTGCTAGTGCTCGGCGGCGGTTATGTGGGGCTGGAACTCGCCCAGGCTTTTCGACGCTTAGGCAGTCGCGTTACAGTGATCGATCGCAATAAATCTCTCGCGCATCATGAAGACGAAGATGTGTGCGAGGCACTTGCCAGCCTTTTTCGAGACGAAGGAATCGACCTGCGCCTGAATACTCGCGTCGAAGCCGTTGAAGGCCTGTCGGGCGAGTCAGTGCGGCTGCATCTGCTGCATTCAGGATCGAAGAGGATGCTCGAATGCACCGATTTTCTGGTTTCCTCCGGGCGCACACCGAACACCGCCGGCATTGGTTTGGAATTGGCTGGAGTGGAATTGACAGATCGAGGATATATCAAGGTGGATGAGAGGTTGCGCACCACCGCGCCTGATGTTTGGGCGATCGGCGACTGTGCGGGAAGCCCGCATTTCACGCACGTTTCTTTCGACGATTTTCGGGTGGTGCGCGACGATCTTTCTGGGCGGCATCGAGTCACCACCGGACGGCAAGTGCCCTTCTGCATGTTTACAGATCCGGAACTGGCGCGCATCGGCCTGAATGAAACGGGGGCCAGAGCCAAGGGGATTCCGTATCGTGTGGCCAAGTTCCCAATGAAGTTCGATTTGCGCACGCGTACGCTGTCGGAGACGCGAGGCTTTATGAAAGCGCTGATCGACATGGAAAGCGATCGTATTCTCGGCTTTACAGTTTTTGGTGTTGGTGGCGGAGAGATCATGGGAGCGGTGCAGATCGCGATGCTTGCCGGATTACCCTACACAGCTTTGCGCGATGCGGTGATCACTCACCCGACCCTGCTTGAAGGGTTGGTTGGATTGTTTTCATCCGTGCCTTTGAAGGCCAGGTAGCCCAAGACATCCTTTTCAAATAACTGGACAAGTCCCGCAAGGAAAAATTCGATGCAACAAAAAGTCTGGATGGTTGAAAAACCCGATGGACCGTTTGTGGAGGTCGAGCAAATTCGTCCAACACCGCGCAGTCGCGAGGTTTTGGTGCGCATCGCCGCAAGCGGTGTGAATCCTCTCGACACAAAGATCCGCGCGGGCAAGGCCGAGCACGCGAAACAGCCACTGCCTGCGGTGCTCGGGCTGGATATGGCCGGCACGGTCGAAGAAGTGGGAACCGGGGTTGCGACGTTCAAGGCCGGCGACGGAGTCTTCGGATTGGCGGGCGGTGTCGGCGGCCTGCAAGGCACGTTGGCGGAGTTTATTGTGGTCGATGCGGATCTGCTGGCGCGCGCGCCCAAGAATCTCTCCATGCGCGAGGCGGCGGCCCTTCCGCTGAGCACGATTACAGCATGGGAAGGGCTGGTCAACCGTGCACACGTGCACGCAGGGCAGAAAGTGCTGATTCATGCTGGTGCGGGCGGAGTTGGGCATCTTGCAGTCCAAGTCGCGCTTGCTTTTGGCGCGGAGGTTTTTGCAACAGTCTCTCCAAGCAAGAGACATGTTGTGGAAGCGTTCGGCGCCATTCCGATCGACTATCGTTCTGTTTCTGTTGAGGAATATGTTGATACCTTCACGCATGGGGACGGTTTCGACATCGTCTATGACACAGTTGGCGGCGCCACGCTGGATGATTCTTTCAAGGCGGTGCGCCGGTATACCGGTCATGTGTTGAGCAGCCTCGGCTGGGGTACCCACTCGCTGGCGCCTCTCTCGTTTCGCGGGGCCACCTACTCAGGCGTATTTACGCTGCTGCCGTTGTTGACCGGCAACGGACGTGCGCACCACGGAGAAATTCTTGCCAGGGTGGCTCGCCTGGCGGAAGAAGGCAAGCTGAGGCCATTGCTGAACCAGAAGCGCTTCACTACCTCAGAGATTGAAGGGGCGCACACAATGGTTGAGCCCGGCTCCGAAGGGAAGGTTGTGGTGGAGATCGCCGCTCGCGCCAGTTAAAAATGACTCTTCGTGGCAGCGCCTTGGACGCGCATATCATCCGGCCACCCGAAGCTATTGCCTGGACGGCAAGTCCCTACATGTTTTCGAGGTGGCGGAAGCCGCTGGTTCCGAAAAACATGAACGAGAAGAGCAGGAAGTTATAGGTGGCATGGACCAGGACACTGGCGGCGAGGGAGCGCAGTGCCAGGCGCACGCCGCAGAGCACGAGGCTGACGAGGACAAGGAGCAGGAAGGGTCCGAGCGAGTAGCCAGTCTGATCTGCGTGCAGGGCCGCGAAGAGGATGCTGGTAATGATGGCTGCGACCATCATGGCCGGCATCGACCATTGAGGATTGCCGTACGGATCGAGGGGATGGGGCGATTCGCCGGTGGCTTTCTCGGCGATCCAATCAAATGCGGTGGAGAGGGCAGGAAGCAGGAATCCGCGAAAGGCCAGCTCTTCGAAAAAGGGAGCCAGGGTCACGCCGAAGGCAAAGAGAATCCATGCGGCGCCGGGAGTACGGAAGATGCGGTCGATGGGAGCGTCGGCGGGTCCGGGCATGAGGATGCCATCGAACATGGCGAGAACGAAACAGACCCCGGCTGCGCCGAGAAGGTAACCGACGTACTTGCGGGCGTGGTCCGCGTGCCATTGCAGTGCGTCGAAAAAATTTCGGTGCCAAAGGAGGGGAAACAGAAGCACGCTGCAACACAAGGTGAGCAGATAGAAGATTGCTTCGGTGCCCAGTGTGTAATGGATTTCAGTGGCGGCCTCGGAAATGCTGGTGACGCCGAAGAAGTGATACGAGACTGCTGCGCGCGCGAGCAGGGCTGCGACCGCGAGACAGCCCAGCGCAAGCAGAATGAGGATGCCGATGTGTCCCATATGCGGAATGCGCTCTTGCGGAGGGGCGATGGGACGAGTGAAGCTCTGGAAGAGCAGATCGGGCTCGCGCTCCGGCAAGCGGCAGAATGGGCCGTCGGGCAGAACGGATTTCTCGGGCTGAACCAGGACGGACTCCTGAGGGACGGGAAGGGGACGCAGGTCTTCCGGAGAGGCTTCGTTGTCGGGCGGGACAAGGGCTCCGGGGAGTTCCTCGGGAAGATCGCTCATGAGGCCACCGGCTTCTTCTTGCGGGTGGTCTTTGTCGGCTTTCCGTTCTTGGGGGTCGATGCGTTGGTCTCAGAAGTGAGGTCTGTGGCGCTGAGGGTCCTGCTGATTGAGGCCTTGCTAGAAGCAACCGCAGGTCCTGCGACTCCCTGCGCTGCGCTTCGGTTGCTCAGGATGACAGATTTTTTATTCGCTGATGCTTTGCTGTTTTTTCCGGGGCTAAAGCCCTCGGTGGCTTGCGCCGCGTTTTCAGTGGCCTGAAGGCTCCTGCTTCCTCCGTTCCGCGCGGGCCGATCAGGGCGACTTTCACTCGAAGCAGAGCTAGTCGCAGGGCTATCTTCGATTGCCAGCATTGCAGCGGTGTCGTCGATGGGCTCCAGGTGGCCATTGTGGGAGGCGTAGTAGCGGGTGAGGAACTGGCCGGTGTAGGAGCCGGGCGTGCGGGCGATTTTTGCGGGGCGGCCTGCGCCGACGATGCGGCCGCCGTCTTCGCCGCCTTCGGGGCCGAGATCGAGGATCCAGTCGGCGTTGCGGATGACGTCGAGGTTGTGCTCGATGATGATGACGGAGTTGCCGAGGTCGGTGAGGCGGTGGAGGACTTCGAGGAGCTTGCGCACGTCGTCGAAGTGCAGGCCGGTGGTGGGCTCGTCGAGCAGATAGAGAGTGCGGCCGGTCTGGCGCTTGGAGAGCTCGCGGGCCAGCTTCATGCGCTGCGCCTCGCCGCCGCTAAGGGTGGTCGCGCTCTGGCCGAGGTGGACGTAGCCGAGGCCGACATCGACGAGGGTTTGCAGCTTCTGGCGCACCTGCGGCACGTCGGCGAGCACGGGGAGCGCGTCTTCGATGGTGAGGTCGAGAATGTCGGCGATGGAGTGGCCGTGGAATTTTACGGCGAGCGTTTCCTGGTTGTAGCGGCGTCCGTTGCAGACTTCGCACTGCACGTAGACGTCGGGCATGAAGTTCATTTCGATGCGGCGCTGGCCGTCGCCCTGGCAGGCCTCGCATCGGCCTCCGGTGACGTTGAAGCTGAAGCGGCCGGGCTTGTAGCCGCGCTCGCGCGCTTCGGGCAGCATGGCGAAAAGGTCGCGGATGGGCGAGAAGACCTGGGTGTAGGTGGCGGGATTGGAGCGCGGCGTGCGGCCGATGGGGGACTGGTCGATGCGGATGACCTTGTCGATCTGGTCCTGCGCCGGTGAGGGACTCGTGCGCGCCGGGTTCTTCGCGCGAGCCGTAGAGATTTTTGGCGAGCGAGCGGTAGAGAATGTCGTTGATGAGGGTGCTTTTGCCGCTGCCGCTGACGCCGGTGACGACGGTCATGACGCCGAGCGGAATGCGGATGTTGATGTCCTGCAGATTGTGTTCGCGCGCGCCGGTGACGGTGAGCCACTTGCCGGTGAGCGGGCGCGGCTTGGCGCGATGGAGCATGCCGTGGCTCCGGAGAGATAGCGGCCGGTGAGCGAACTGGGGCAGGCCATGATCTGTTCGGGAGTGCCTTCGGCGACGACATGGCCGCCGAGCCGGCCCGCGCCGGGGCCGAGATCGAGCACATAGTCGGCGTGGCGGATGGTGTCTTCGTCGTGCTCGACGACGAGGACGGTGTTGCCGAGGTCGCGCAGCTGTTCGAGGGCCTGGATGAGGCGGTTGTTGTCGCGCTGATGCAGGCCGATGGAGGGCTCGTCGAGAACGTAGAGCACGCCGCGGAGGCGCGAGCCGATCTGCGTGGCGAGGCGGATGCGCTGGCCCTCGCCGCCGGAGAGCGTGGCGGCGTTGCGGTCGAGCGAGAGATAGCTGAGGCCGACGGCGCAGAGGAATTCCAGGCGCTCGGCGATTTCGCGGCGGATGCGCTCGGCGACCAGAGCTTCGCGCGCCGTGAATGTGAGATTGATGGCGGCGGAGAGCGCGCGATTGAGCGGGAGGGCGGTGAAGTCGGCGATGGAGAGGCCGCCGATTTTGACGGCGAGCGATTCGGGGCGCAGGCGCTTGCCGCGGCAGACGGGGCAGGGCGTGGCGGACATGAAGTTCATCATGTACTCGCGATAGCCTTCGCTGCGGGCCTCGTCGATGGTGTCGCGCAGATAGGCGAGGATGCCGTGGAAGCCGGTGCGCGGGGCTTCGCCTTTGGGTGGTCCGTAGACGAGGATGTGCTGCTGCTTGGGAGGCAGATCTTCGAAGGGGAGTTTGAGGTCGATCTTGTAGCGGTCGGCGGCGAGATGGATGAGCTTGAGCAGATATTGCGAGGCGGAGCCGGGGCCAAGGCCGCCATCGAGCAGCGGCTTTGACCAGTCGGTGATGACCTTGGCGGGGTCGAGGTCGTAGAGCGAGCCGAGGCCGTGGCACTCGGGGCAGGCGCCGAAGGTGGAGTTGAAGGAGAAGCTGCGCGGCTCGAGCTTGGGCACGTCGAGGCCGCAGTCGGGGCAGGCCATGGAGGAGGAGAACAGCTGCTCGTCGGGCTTTTGCCCTGTACTGCCGGACAACGCGACCAGGACCAGGCCATTGGCCAGCTGCAGAGCCTTGGTGACGGCGCCTTCGAGGCGCTTTTCGGGTGAGAGTCTTGGCCGGTCGCGGTCTGCGGGCTCCGGATTCGCGCTTGAGCAGGATGCGGTCGACGACGGCTTCGATGGTGTGGTTCTTGCGCCTGTCGAGCGCGGGCGGCTCGGAGAGATCGCTCATTTCGCCGTCGACGCGGGCGCGGAAGCCCTGCTGATCGAGCTGATCGAGCAGATCTTTGAACTCGCCTTTGCGGCCGCGGACGATGGGCGCCATGACGGTGACGCGTTCGCCGTGGCCAAGCTCCAGGATGCGCTGGACGATCTGGTCGGCGGTCTGGCGGGCGATGGGTCGGCCGCAGTTGGGGCAGTGGGGCGTGCCCACCGAGGCGTAGAGCAGGCGCAGGTAGTCGTAGATCTCGGTGATGGTGCCGACGGTGGAGCGGGGGCTGCGGCTGGTGGTCTTCTGCTCGATGGAGATGGCCGGGCTGAGGCCTTCGATGGAGTCGACGTCGGGCCGCTCGATCTGGTCGAGAAACTGGCGCGCGTAGGCGGAAAGCGTCTCGACGTAGCGGCGCTGGCCCTCGGCGTAGATGGTGTCGAAGGCGAGCGAGCTCTTGCCGGAGCCGGAGAGACCGGTGACCACCGTGAGCGTGTTGCGGGGGATGCGCACGTTGATGTCGCGCAGATTGTGCTGGCGCGCCCCGCGCACCGAGATGTGAGTGATAGACATGGTCGGGTAACAACGGACAGGCAAATCCTGAGCTGCAGGGCTCTGGAAACATCCTCCCCTACGCCTGCTTTTGGGGATTCGTTCAGTTTCGGCGATAAATGCCTTTTTGGGACCGCAGGAGGCGACCGTACATGAAAAAACTTTGGTGTTAGATTGCCGGAGAACTGCTTCACCGGATTGCAACACCCCAGAGGTATTCTATTTGGCAATAGAAACAAGGGTCAACGCGGCGGTTTTTCTGAGAGAATCGCAAGATTGGTGCCTGACATCATCGCGTAGGTCCATGCAGATCAAAAAGATATGTAAGAATGTTGCGAATCTTGTGCAGTAGACTGAAGAGAGATTTATGGCGGACTTATTGAATTTGTTTATGTTGGTGTGTGCGGCTGTGGGTTCGATGGCGTTTGGAGTATTGCTGGCATATGGGATTTTTCGCGTCGGATTTGGGATGATGAGGCCGCAAAGTCGTCGTCCCGTAGTCGCGGTAAAGCCCTCGCCGGAGACCGCGAGCATTTTGTAACTCGTCGCCTAGAACCGGCACGTCAATAGCCGATCCGACACTTTGGAGCTTTGACTATCGTGCCTGGCGCGATTCCTGGTCGCGCGAGTTCATGAAGGCTCGGTGCCCACCGTGCGGGCGCATTTCCGGATCATCCACCGCCGGACGTTCCGCATCTCCCTGGAATCCGTGCAAAAGCCGCGGGTTGGGCTTGAACTTTGGCGGCCCTCCATAAAACTGCCGCGCATGACTCAGAGCCATTCCCGTTCTCCCATGCATCGGCTCCACAATTCCGCGGATATGCACGTCCTTTTCGCGGAACTTGTCGAGCTCTCCCACATTGCCGCGATCCTGCCGGAGACTCATGATGGTGAACCGGCATTCCGCATCGGGTGTGTCGGGTGGACACACGTCCAGGAATCTTGTTCCGTCTGGAAGTTGCACCACTTCATAGATATGCGCTGAAATGCAAATGTCTTTGTTGAGGTAATTCTGAGCCTGCGTGGTAGGCACACAGGACTTTGTGCTCCAGGCAAAACCCATCGCAGGCCAAAGAGCAAGCAGCAAGGCAATTCGCCGCATCGCCGTTCTTTTCTGGGGAATTGGGATTGAGAATACGCCAATTGCTCTGACAAGAATAGGTGCCGTAGGTCCATACGTCCCGGCCCGCGCGGGTCGATGGATTAACTCAGATTTTTGTCCTGATTCGGCACTGCGGTTCATTGCGCAAGGTGCAGTGAGGGTCGAGTTCCAGGAGAAAGCGAATTCTACCTTGTCCCCACCAACTCCTGATTCTTGGCGCCCTGGCCGTAGTGGCTCTCGACATACTTGTCCAGAATCTGCTTGAACTCCGCCACGATGGTGTCGCCGCGGAGAGTTGTGTAGAGCTTGCCGTCGACATACACGGGGGCCTTGGGTTCTTCGAATGTGCCCGGCAGGCTGATGCCGAGGTTGGCATGCTTCGATTCGCCGGGGCCATTCACCACGCAGCCCATGACAGCTAGCTTCAGCTCTTCCACGCCGGCGTACTTCTTGCGCCATTCGGGCATGGAGGTGCGCAGGTAGGTCTGAATCTGCTCGGCGAGTTCCTGGAAATAGGTGCTTGTGGTACGGCCGCACCCGGGGCAACTTGTCACCTGGGGCATAAAGCTTCGGATCGAGAGTGACTGCAGAATCTGCTGCGCGGCCTGCACTTCTTCTGTGCGGTCGCCGCCGGGTTTCGGCGTCAGGCTTACGCGGATGGTGTCGCCAATGCCGGCGAGGAGCAGGGGAGCGAGGCCGGCCGTCGACGCGATCACGCCCTTGGTGCCCATGCCGGCTTCGGTAAGTCCGAGATGCAGCGGGTAGTCGCAGCGCGCTGCCAGGTTGGGGTAAACATCGATCAGATCGCGAACACCTGAGACTTTTGCCGACAGGATGATCATGTCGTGGCCAAGTCCGTAGTGCTCGGCAGCCTTTGCCGATTCGAGCGCGCTCACCACCATCGCTTCCATCATCACTTCGCGCGCGGGCAGAGGATCGGGGCGACGGCTGTTCTCGTCCATCATGCGGGTCAGGAGAGCCTGGTCCAGCGAACCCCAGTTGACGCCGATGCGCACCGGCTTCTGGTTCTCGACGGCGCACTCCACCATCACCTGAAAATTGTCGTTATCTTTTTTGCCAATGGACGCATTGCCGGGATTGATGCGGTACTTGGCGAGAGCCTTCGCAGTGGCCGGGAACTTCTTCAGCAGCAGGTGGCCGTTGTAATGGAAGTCGCCGACGATGGGGACGCGGAGACCGCGCTTGTCGAGGCCTTCGACGATATGCGGAACGGCTGCGGCAGCCTCTTCGTTGTTCACCGTGACGCGCACGATCTCAGAGCCTGCAAGAGCCAGAGCCGCCACCTGCTCAATCGTGCCCGCAATGTCCGCGGTGTCGGTGTTGGTCATCGACTGCACGACGACCGGGACTTCCCAGCCCACGCGAACGTGCCCGATCTTGACCGTGGGTGTCTTCCTGCGTTGGATTTCCGGCATATCGACCTCACCTCTAGTTTACCTTTTCCGAGACTTTTGCCGGAAATCATTGCGAATGAGAGCATTCCCGGGTATAGCCTGGATCGCTTGCCGGTCCCGCGTGAACCCATTCCACTTCGGCTGATGAGTCCGAGGGCCTCGTCGGTGACCTGCACAAACGGGTACAATAAAGAATCATGGATTTTCGCCGTTTCCGTCCATTTCTCGCATCCGCAATGGTCTTCGGACTGTCCGTCGGCCTTACCCTTTTCGCACAGGATTCGACTCCGCATCGAGGGCGCAAATACAAGGCTCCGCCGCCGACCTCGCGCATCGAGGTGACCATCCTGCGCAATGAGGACGGCAAGCCCATCGAGAATGCCGCCGTCATCTTCCAGATGGAAGGCGACAAGGGCAACATGGAGTTGAAGACCAATGAGGACGGGAAAGCCAGCATCGACGTGCTGCCGACGGGATCGAAGGTCCTGTTGCAGGTGTTCGCGAAGGGCTACCAAACCTTTGGTGGCGACTACACGATCGACAAGCCCGAGATGACTTTCGAAGTGAAACTGAAGCGGCCCGGCCAGCAATACTCCATCTACGACAATCATCCAGAGGCGGCGAATTCCAAAGACGGTGCAGTGAAGGACAAGCCTGCAGACCCGAAGAAGGACGCCGCGACCAAGGACTCGAGCAAGAAAGATGGGACGCAAAGTGGATCTCCCAATGCGTCCAAGGATCAGCCGGCCGAGTCCGCGAACGAGTCCGATACAAAGCCCGATTCAAGCCAGCCGCAGCCACAGTAGGTTTACACTGGCGAGGTCAGCGGACACGAGCCAATCACTCCCGCAAATCGTAGCCATGCCAACTCTCGCCCTGCACGGAAAATCGGCGCTGGTCACGGGGGGCGCGCGGCGCATCGGCCGCGCGATCGCTCTTGAGCTTGCACGGGCAGGCGCAGATCTCACCATTACCTTCCGCGAATCCGAGTCGGATGCGAAACAGACGGTGCAGCAGATCGAGGCTCTGGGGCGCCGTGCGCAGGCTGTTTATTGCGACGTGCGCTCGGAAGCCTCGGTTCGCGCCGCGATCGCGGCGACGGCTGCATTTCACGGGCACATCGACATCCTGGTGAACAACGCCGCTGTGTATGCGTCGGTTCCGCTCGATCAGATCACGCTGGAGCAATGGGACACGGTCTTCGAGACCAACACGCGCGGCCCATTTCTGGTCGCGCGGGAGGCGCTCGCCGCATCTGCGCGCGGCCCACGGCAGAATCGTCAATATCGGTTCGCTGGGAGGCATACGCGCGTGGGCGGGAGCACGGGCACTACTGCGCGTCAAAGGCCGCGCTGCACATGCTCACGCAGACCATGGCCAAGGCCTTCGCTCCCGAAGTCAGTGTGAATTGCGTTGCGCCGGGATGGATCGATCTCGGTGAACGCTACCGCAGATGACCAGCGCACGTTTCGCGGCAAAGACCCCTATGCGGCGCAACGGCTCCGCGGCCGATGTTGCCGAGGCGGTTTTATTTTTTGCCGCGAATTCCGGATTTGTGACCGGCCAGATGCTGACTGTGGACGGCGGGCTGGGCCTGTAAGATCCCTGGCGCTGAATGCAAAAACGCAGTTGCTTTGGACTTTCAGCGTGAAAACAGGCGGCTCCAAAAGCCAGATTTCTCCGGCACGCCCGCTGCCTTCTTCGCTCTCTTTTTCTCTTCCTTTTCCCGCAAGGCTTTTTTTCGCGCAAATGCTTTCTTGTCGAACGTGAGCGGCACATTCTCACAGTAAGCCGACTGGTTCTGGCTGCACCGGCCACGTCTGCTCCGTCCACCGCGGCGCGTGGATTGGTGACGAAGAGCCGCTCCGCAGTCTCCGCTCCGCCTGCTGCACCACGTACTCATAGCCTTTGCGCAGATGCGGCGGGCGCCAGCTCGGGATGATGCGCGTCGGTGGCCAGAAAGTGGATCCAGTTGCGGTCGAGCAGGGCATTGGCAAACGCCTCGGCCGTGTTGCCGAAGCGCCCATAAAGGAGGCGGAGGTTACCTGGACAAGGCATCCCGTCACGCATCCACTCGGCCAGCAATTCAGGATTGCGCTGCAACGCCGAATTCCGCTCCGGATGGGTGATGATGAGGGTGTATCCCGCGGCCTGCAACTGCTTCATGGCATCGCTCAGCTGCGGTGGGATTATCATGTCGGGAAACTCGATCAGCAGGTATCCCTTGCCATCGATCGAGTAGCGCAACGGGTTCGCCAAGGCATCCCGAATATTGGCGGCGTTCATATGGAAATCGCAGCCGAGGCTCAACTCCACAACGCCGCTCAGTCTTTCGCGCAACTCGGCGAAGCGCTCATGGATGAGGTCTTCCTGATAGGGATATTCATTGCTCGCATGCGGCGAGCAAACGATGTGGGTCACGCCTTCGGCCGCGGCTTTCCGCGCCATCTCGAGCGAAGTCTCGAAGTCGGGAGATCCGTCGTCTACGCCGTAGATGAGGTGTGAATGGATATCGATCATCGCGCTTCGTTTTCTTGTGAGTGCGCCGATGACTTCATCGCACGGCCAGCGCCTCGATCATCGATGCAAAGATCTTCCAGCCATCGGCGGAACCGAGCAACTTCTCGCTCGAGCGATCCGGATGCGGCATCATGCCCAGTACATTGCGCTTCTCATTGAGAATTCCGGCGATATTGCTCAGCGAGCCGTTGGGGTTCGCCTCACTCGTTATCTCGCCCGTCGGCGTCGCATAGCGGAAAGCAATGCGGTCCTCCGCTTCGAGCCGGTGCAAGTCCTCGGGCGTGCAGAAATAATTGCCTTCCATGTGCCCGATTGGAATCTGCAGGACCTCGCCCTTCGTCAGTTGATTGGTGAATGGGCTGTTGGTCGTTTCCACGCGCAGATGCACCTGCTTGCAGATGTACTTCAGGCCGGCGTTGCGCATCAGCGCGCCGGGCAGCAGTCCGGATTCGGTCAGGATCTGAAATCCGTTGCAGATGCCAAGCACCAGTCCGCCGCTGTCGGCAAACCGCTTCACGGCCTGCATGACCGGCGAAAAGCGCGCGATGGCGCCGGTGCGCAGATAGTCGCCGTAGGCAAACCCGCCGGGAACCAGGACCGCGTCCACGCCTTGCAGGTCTTCGGAATCGTGCCAGAGAAAAGTGACCGGCTGGTGGGCGATTTCGGCGATCACGTTGTAGGTGTCGTGGTCGCAATTGGAGCCGGGGAAGACCAGAACGCCGAATTTCATGACTCTAGGGTATCAGCTTGGCGAGACAAACGATCAAGGCCTGATCCAAGCCGCGCCTCAACTGCCGCGGCCGTTGGTCTCTCGGCGCTGAACACGCCTTCAGTATGTCAGCTGCAGCTCCAGCCCCTTGCCGTCATCCGGAACCAGCGCCGTGATGCGGTGATGCTCGGTGTCGAAGCCGGTCGAAACCGGTCGCGGCATTGGAGCCGTCGATTGCAGATGCGGTTGCGTCTGGCCGCCGGCTTGCGTCGCGCCGTAGACCTCGACCGAAAGCTGCCGCCACCAGGGCGCGAATTTTCCCTCTGCGCGGAGCTACGGTCACGACGATTCCTTGCGCGCTGAGCCGGCAGGTGAACTTCACGCGCAGGAACTGCGCCTTTCTTGAAGTCGTAGCTGACGCCGTCGTCCAGGTAGAGGCTGCCGCCGCAGTCGTTGCCGATTGCTGTCGGCGGGTAGACGCGCAGCGTGAGCGGGCCTTGCGGCTTCTCGTCTGTGCTCTGCACCAGCGGCTGCTCGGGCACGATCGCGCCGGCGCGCACAAACACCGGCAGCGTATCGAGGGTGCGATGAATGCGCACCTCAGGCTGCACGACCGCAGTGTTGTCGATCGCCTTTCGCCCGGTGCTCGCATCGACGCGCGCGCCGGTCCAGTAGTCGTACCAGCCCACGGGCGGCAGGCCCACGGTGTAGTCGTCCACCTCATCGGGAAAGGGACTCTGCGCGACGAGCAGATCCGGTCCCAGCAGAAATGCTCCGCTGTTGCTGAGGTCGAGCGGCTGGCCATCGACCGCGCCGTTGGGAAACTCCAGAAAGAGCGGCCGCTTGATCGGCAGCCCCGTGCGGCTCATCTCCTCGGCGGTCGTGTAGAGATAGGGAAGCAGCCGGTAGCGCTCTTCGATGTAGCGGCGGCGCAGGTTCACGTCTTCCGGCGTGCCGTTCTCCCATGGCTCCTGCGGCTTGGTGCCGATGGCGGTGTGGTCGCGATCGATGGGCTGAAACGCCGCGACCTCAAGCCAGCGCGTCAGCAACTCCGGCTGCGGCGAGCCGGCAAATCCGCCCACGTCCGCGCCGGCCATGGCAAAGCCGCTGAGGCCCAGATTGAGCAGTTGCGGCACGGTCTGGCGCAGATGGCTCCAGTTGCTTGAATTGTCTCCGGTCCACGTTACGGCGTAGCGATGGCCGCCGGCATAGCTGGCGCGCGTCATCACAAAGGGCCGCACGTTCGGCTGCAGCTTCAGCAGGCCTTCAAAGGTGCCGCGCGTGTTTTGCATGCCGAAGACGTTGTGAATCTCGAGATGGCTCGCGGTGCGCGTCGTGAATCCCGGCTCCTCGATGCGATGCTGCACATCGTCGGGCATCGTCTTCGACGGCAACCTGGAAGACGGCCGGCTCATTCATGTCGTTCCAGAAGCCGGCCACGCCTTTGTCCACGAAATCGGCGTAGAGCGTGCCCCACCAGTCGCGCGAGGCCTTCTGCGTGAAGTCGGGAAAGACAGCCTTGCCCGGCCACACCACGCCGACATAAGTCGACCCGTCGGGATTCTTGACGAAGTGATCGCCGGCCGCGCCCTCGTCGTAGGGCTTGTAGCCGGCGTTCGGCAGGTCGGCGATGTGCAGGTCGGTGATCACCACGGTGCGCAGATGCTCCGCCTTCAGATCCTTGATCATCTGGTCGAAGTGCGGAAACCGCTCCGGGTCCACGGTGAACGGCCGATTCTTGAGCTGATAGTCGATGTCCAGCCAGATCACGTCCGCGGGAATGTGCTCGCTGCGCAGCTTGTCCGCGATGCGCCGCACTTCCGCCTCGGGATAGTAGCTGTAGCGCGACTGCTGGTAGCCCAGCGACCACAGGGGCGGCAACGGCGTCGGTCCCGGCGAGCCAGGCCCACGTCTCGACCACCGTCTTCGGCTCGGGACCATAGAGAACGTAGAAATCCAGCGGTCCGCCTTCGGATCCGAACGAATAGCCGTCGCGATATTCCTTGTTGAATTCGAAGCTGGCGCGCCACGTGTTGTCGAGAAAAATCCCGGCCGCAATGCCCTTGCGAAATGTCATGAAGTAGGGAATCGATTTGTAGATCGGGTCGGTCGACTCCTGCCAGCCGAAGGCATCGGTATTCCAGTCGGTGAACGCCTCGTTGCGGCGGTCGAGCGGGCCGGGCTTGTCGCCGAGGCCGAAGTAGTGCTCGTCCGCGGGCGACTTCATGTACACGCGAAATGCCGCGCCGTTGTACTCGATCGGCCTGCCCGGAAGCTGCTCGGCGATGACGTGCCCCTCCATGTCGGTCACGCGTGATCTCGAGCGGATCCTTGCGGACCGAGACGTGAAGCTTGGCTGTCTTGAAGCCGACCGCGGATCCACTCGATCTCCGGCGTCACGGCAACGGAAGCAGTGCGCGAGGCAGGCAGCACAGCCCACGAAGCATCTTCGGGCAGCTGGCCGGCCGGCCCCACGCGCACGCGCACCACGTCGTCGCGCAGCGCCGTGATCTGCATCACGGCGGAGCCGGAGCGGATTTCAATTCCGTTGGGGATTGGCCGGGAAGCGGTGACCCGGTCCAGCCGGACAAAGCCCGATTTCTGCTGGGCCTCGCCGGTTGCATTCGCTTGTGATGTTGCGGCTAAAAACAAAACTACAAGTACAACAAACAGGAAAACTCCTGTCTTTCTGCACTCAGCACCTCAAGGGAGCTATTTTTGTGTTGCCCAACAGCATAATCCCTCGCCGTGCCATGGGAACTCGAACGACTCGGTACTCATCTGCGCCTGTTCGCTGTCGAACGCATCCGACGCAGTCTGACGCGTCTGTCGTCCGCACAAAGGCCGCGTCCTCGGCCGACTCCGTGCTCGAGCGAATCCAGATTGATCTGCACATTGGCCAGCGCACCTTCGAATGCGCCGCGTTCGCCAACGCGATGGCGGTCGTCAGATCGGAATCCATGTTGGGATTCGTGATCGGCTTCAGCTCGTTCTGCGATCCGGCCGCACCTCGACCGCTCTTTCGGCCACGCCAAACGGCACGCTCGTCGCCTGCCGCAGCGCGGCCGCGATCAGCCGTGCCGCCATCGGGCGATTCCTTGGCCGCCTTGTACGCCTTCATCACCACGTTGTAGGACTCCGCGTCGCGCGTCGATGGCGGCCTTCAGCTCTTCGCGCAGCATGCGCGAGCCGGGCAATCGCTTCGCTGAGCTGGCTCTCATATTGCACATAGGCCTTCTTGCCGCGCGACATGCCCGCCACCATGCCCGCCAGCCCCGCGGCCATCGCGCCGCTGGCTGCCGCCGCGCTGCCGCCTCCCGGAGTCGCCGTCGGAGCGGCCAGCTGCTCGATAAATGGCTCAATGCCCGCGCGCAGTCCGCCCACATCGCCATCTTGCCGCTCATCACCGCGGCCAGACGATTCTCCAGGATCAGCGAAGAATCGAAATTCTCCACCTGCAGGAACCACTCCGCCGCCTGCTCCAGCGCCAGCTTGGGAATCAGGCCGACAATCTCGCTCGAGACGGGCACGACACCGTAGCGCGCAGCTTCGCGCTTCACAAATTCGAAGACGCGATGAATCGGCGTCTGCTCGAAATCGGTCAGGTTCATCGAGACCTGCGCCAGTCCGCGCACCAGGAATCCCGCGCCCTTCACGAAGCGCAGGCCGCCGGTAGAAAAGCGCACGGCCTTGGCGATTTTCTTGGCGATATCGACGTCTGGCGTGTTCAGAAAGACGTTGTAGGCGATCAGGGCTTTGCGCGCGCCCACCACCGTTGCGCCCGCTGTCGGATGCACGCGCGGCTCGCCGAAATCCGGCTTGCGCGCGGGATTCGTCGCGATCTCGTCGCGAATCCCTTCAAACTGGCCGCGACGGATGTTTTCGAGATTCTGCCGTTCGGGCGTGGTCGCAGCGGCCTCGTAAAGATAAACGGGAATCTGAAAGCGCTTGGCGATCTCAGCGCCGACGTGCTTGGCCATCGCGACGCAGTCTTCGATCGTGACGCCGTCAATGGGGATGAAGGGAATCACATCGGCGGCGCCCATGCGCGGGTGCGCGCCCTGGTGCTTGGTCAGATCGATCAGTTCGGCGGCCTTGCCAACGCCGCGAATGGCGGCTTCCTGAATCGCCTCGCGCTCGCCAACCAGCGTAATCACGCAGCGGTTGTGGTCGGAGTCCATCTCCCGGTCGAGAAGATAGACGCCGGGAATCTTCATCGCCTCGACGATCGCATCGACTTTGGCGGCATCGCGGCCTTCAGAGAAATTTGGAACACATTCAACAAGAGTGGTAGGCACGAGAGAAGGATAACGACCAGCCGTCGGGCCTCGCAACCGAGGCAGCTGCGAACGCCTAATGCCGGCGCTCGATCGTGAGGACTTCGAGCGACACCTTACTGCGTCACCACTTGTCCGAGATCCGGTCGTACTCCGTCCCAGAGATGACGCCGCTTCTTCACCAGGTCGCTTGGATCGTCATAGGGCCTTCCGTCGATGATCTTTCGAGCGTGCACTGCATCGATGCCCGGCAGGGTCTGAAGGTCGTCCGGCCGAGGCTTTGTTGATGTCGACCGCGCCCTTCGAGTCCTTCTGTTGCTTCAGGCCGTCCGCAACGCCTTTGGCGACGGCCTTCGTATCGGTTACAGCTTCGCTGGTCGCCTTCGCCGTGTCCTGGCGAATGGTTTCAGGGCTTGGATTTGTCTGGTTGCAGCCAACCAGGACAGAGCAGAGCAATAGTCCCGAGAAAAATCACGCTTCATATCCCTTTCGATGCTTGTGGGTCCGACTCGCGTCATGCGAGACACTCAGAATTAATTTACCGGCCACTTTTCGAGCCCTGAGTTCATCCCCTACAAACCGAGCTGCGCACGTCGCGCAGCGCAAACAAAGCCTCAAGTTCCCGAATGCTCGCCTCCCTCGATTTCCGGCGCCTGTCAGAAACGTACACCAGAAGAGTCGAAGCAAGGAGCAGCAGCAGAAGGCAAATATTGGGTTGGACGACGACGTTCAAAAGAATTCCCACGCAGAAACCGATCACGGAGCTCTCCTCCTGTCATCTAGTATCGGCAGTTTTGCTCCCAGGGTTAAGGGAGAATCCGCCGAATCGCTCGGGAACCACATTACTTCCTATCGGACTGGTCAAACGGGAAGTACCAGGGGTCAGAATGGGCGCGGCCGCCCCAGATCTCTCAAGGCGGGGCTGATTCGCACACTCCGGCTGGTCTACTAAACCCCTCGGGCGATATCGTCAGATGCAGGAACCCTCGATGACCCTTGCCACCCCCTCCATTCGCGCCCCCCGCGGCAACCAGCTCCGCTGCAAAGGCTGGCAGCAGGAAGCCGCCCTCCGCTGCCTGATGAACAACCTCGACCCCGAAGTGGCCGAACGTCCTTCCGACCTCGTCGTCTACGGCGGCATCGGCAAGGCCGCGCGCAACTGGGAGTGCTTTCACGCCATCGTGCGCGAGCTGGAGAACCTGGGCAACGAAGAAACGCTGCTGGTCCAATCCGGCAAGCCCGTCGGCGTCTTTCCCACGCACGACATGGCGCCGCGCGTGATCATCGCCAACTCCAACCTCGTGGGCAAATGGGCGAACTGGGAGCACTTTCACGAGCTCGATCGCAAAGGCCTGATGATGTACGGCCAGATGACGGCCGGCAGCTGGATCTACATCGGGACGCAGGGCATTCTGCAGGGCACGTTTCAGACCTTTGCCGCGCTCGCCGATCGGCACTTTGCCCATTCCGGCGGATCTGGCTCTTTGAAAGGCAAGCTGGTGGTGACCGGCGGCGTGGGCGGCATGGGCGGAGCGCAGCCGTTGTCCGTCACGCTGAATGGCGGCGTCGTTCTGGCCATCGATGTCGACCGATCGCGCATTCGAGCGCCGTGTTGACACGCGCTATTGCGACACGCTGACCGAGGATCTGGACGAGGCGCTGGCGCTTTGCGAAGCGGCGCGCCGCGAAGGCCGCGCCCTTTCGGTCGGTCTGGTCGGCAACTGCGCCGATGTGCTGCCGGAGATTGTGCGCCGCGGCGTGCATGTGGATGTGGTGACCGACCAGACCAGCGCCCACGATCCGCTGAATGGCTATGTCCCGCAGGGGCTGACGCTGAGCCAGGCGACGGAACTGCGCCAGCGCGATCCGGAAGAATATGTGCGCCGTTCGACTGCTTCGATGGTCGTTCACGTGAACGCCATGCTCGCCCTGCAGCGAGCGGGCGCCGTGGCCTTCGACTACGGCAACAACATTCGCCGCTTCGCCTTCGATGCCGGCTGCGCCGATGCTTTCTTGATTCCCGGTTTTGTGCCGGAATACATTCGCCCGCTCTTTTGCACCGGCGCGGGGCCGTTTCGCTGGGTCGCGTCTTTCGGGCGATCCCAAAGGACATCGACCGCACCGATGAATTGGCGCTGGAGCTCTTTCCTGAAAACGAGATTCTGACGCGCTGGTTGAAACTCGCGCGGGGCCGCTTTGCCTTTCAGGGACTGCCGGCGCGCATCTGCTGGCTCGGCTACGGCGAGCGCGCGAAGATGGGCCTGGCGATCAACGAGCTGGTGCGCAAGGGCGAAATCTCCGCGCCCATCGCCATTGGCCGCGACCATCTCGATACGGGATCGGTCGCCAGCCCCTATCGTGAAACGGAAAAGATGCTCGACGGTTCCGACGCGGTTGCCGATTGGCCGATTCTGAATGCGCTGCTGAATACGGCATCGGGCGCAAGCGTGGGTCAGCTTCCATCATGGCGGCGGCGTGGGCATGGGCTACTCGCTGCATGCGGGCCAGGTGACGGTGGCTGACGGCACCGACAATGCCGCCCGCCGCATCGAGCGCGTGCTGAATAACGACCCGGGCATCGGCGTTGCGCGCCACGCCGATGCGGGCTACGATCTCGCCCGGCAGACCGCGCGCGAAAAAGGGCATTCACATTCCGATGGCGGGGAAGTAGGCATGAATGCTCGAACATCAGAAGCTAAGCTGTTCGCATCAGGGACGCTCCTTATCGTTGCACTCGTGGGGCTTGGTCTGTCTAAGCTGCTCCAGAGGCGCACTCGAAGCTGGCCAAAGGTCTTGGCCACCATTCACTCTGCCGCGATCGAAACGATGGATCTGGATAATAAAAATGAAATCGATCTGCCTTGCTTCGCATTCTCATACGCAGTTGCCGGCGAGAATTATTCCGGGCGATTTACTCTTTTCACAGATGGGCACGAAGAAGGCGAGTCAATGGCTAAGAAAATGATTAAACACACAATTGAAATCCAATACGATCCGAGACGACCCTCGACTTGGTACATTCCAGACAAGAAGATTGAAGGATACGAGGTCGAGCAAAAAATGTTCCCGCGCCGGTCTCTGTATCCGAAGGATTGACCTTTGTTTTGCTAGATCAGCTGGCTCCGAAACGGTGCGACTCGTTGGATCGCCAACCCTACTGACTTCTATGACCATCGCAATCGTCAACATCGGACAGTTAGTGACTTTGGCCGGACCGCCGCGTCCGCGCGTCGGCGCAGAATTGCGCGAACTTGGATTGATCCAAGACGCCGCACTGCTGATCGAAGAGGGGCGTGTTGAGGCTGCTGCACCGTACGTCAAACTACTGCCCGACATCCCGCCCCACGCCGTGGTGATCGACGCCGGTGGCAAATGTGTCACTCCGGGATTCGTCGATGCGCACACGCACCTGGTTTTTGCGGGCAATCGTGCGGCGGAGTTCGAGCAACGCATCGCCGGAGCCACGTATCAGCAAATCGCTGCTGCGGGCGGGGGGATACTGCGCACCGTTGCAGCCACGCGTGCGGCCAGCGAAGACGAACTGCTCGCCGCGACACGCAAACATCGCGACTGGATGCTTCGCTCCGGAACCACCACCATCGAGGCCAAGTCGGGTTACGGCCTCGACCGCGCCACCGAAATGCGCATGCTCCAGGTCATCGCGCAAGTCGATTCGGAAGGACCCGCGCGCGTCGTCCCCACTTTGCTTGCGGCCCACACCATTCCGCCGGAGTTTGCCGAGCGACGCGCAGACTACGTTGGCTGGGTTGCCGACGAGTTGATTCCCGAAGTCGCGGCCGAAGGCCTGGCGCGATACTGCGATGCCTTCTGCGATGACCACGCCTTCACTGTGGCCGAGACGCGCAGGGTTCTGGTTGCAGCCAAGCAGCATGGCTTGCGCCTGCGCATTCATGCCGAGCAGTTCCGGTCCGGGACTGGCGCAGCTCTTGCAGCGGAGCTTGGCGCGGCGACCGCAGACCATCTTGAGACGGTGACCGACGAAACTTTGCGCCAGCTTTGCACGGCTGGAGTGCAACCGGTGCTGCTCCCGGGTTCCGTGTTCGCGCTCGGACGCACGCAGTACCCGCCCGCGCGAAAGATGATTGAGGCCGGCCTTGCGATTGTCCTGGCCACCGATTTTAATCCCGGGTCCTCGCCGATTGCTTCCATGCCGATGATGCTGTCCCTTGCATGCCTGCAGATGGGATTGTCGCCGGCGGAAGCCCTGACAGCGGCTACGATCAACGCAGCGTAGAGCCTCGATCTCGGCAACAGTCTCGGTTCTCTCGAGCCGGGCAAGGAAGCCGACTTTGCGATCCATGAATTCGACGACTACCGTGAGATTGCTTACTTCATTGCTGCGGCCGCGCAACCGCGTGTCTTCATCGCCGGGAACGAAGTGACGCCATCGCATGTAGACTTTTTGGCGCCAAAGCCGGTCCGGCGCGAAGTGGTGCGTCTGCGCCGTTCGGACTAAGGTGGCTTCTCAATCACGCGGAGTTTCCTGGCATCGTGCGAGGCGGCCTTTCTTAAATGCCCCTCAGCCGCTCCAGTTTTCCTCTACAGCAGCGCGCGTGTTCGCGCTCTCCGCCGTTCCAGCAGAAAGACCGCCACACCCGCTCCTACCAGGACGATCGTGCCGCCCACGACCTTTGCAACTGCGAGCGGCTTGTTGGGGTCGTCATGCGCGGGAAACGCAGAGAGAACGATGGTGAGCGCAGTGCTAGCCAGACCCACCGATGCAAGAAGAATCGCCACCGGCTTTCCACCGGGAACGCGCCTACTTCTGGACCAGCCAGCTGTCCCTGCAGCTTGATCGTCGCGGCAAACAAGAAACAGGTAGGGAAGGAAATACGAGATGATCCCCATGGCGACAAGCACGTCATAAGCGCTGCGTACCGTCGTGCCTGCTTGCCCAAGCAAGGCCACCAGCGACCCCGTGCCAACCCATACACGCCGATCGCGACCCATGGCGTGCGATACCGTGGATGAATCCTTCCGAAGGCAGAGGGCAGGTAATGATCGATGCCCGGCGACAAAAGGCAGGCGCGAAGTGGACGAAAGATACGCCGCTGCACCCCCCACCGCGTTCAGCCCCACCAGCAACGCCACCGGCGCCAGCAGACCTTCGACTCCAAGGCGGGTGCTTAGCACGCGGATACCGTTCACAAAACCATCCGGGCCGCCCACTGCATCGCGGCGGAAGCGCCACCAGCAGCGCCCCCGTTCCTCCGATATAAGCAAAGGCCAGAATCGCCCCGCCCACTAGAATTGCCCACGGAATCGACTCGTCGCGGATTCTCGATTTCGCCGCCATCGCCGAGGCCGATTCCAGTCCCGCCGAACGCAAAAAAAACGCTGGACCAGAAGACTGCGTTATCGAGTGTCCAGTGCGGCGCAAAACTGGCCAGCGGATACTTGATCGCCGGTCCAAATCGCCAGGTACGATACCGTTGCGAGCACCAAAATAACCGCCATCGGAATCAATCCGCCGAGCGAGCTCACATTATTCAGCCATTTCCCCGCATCCACGCCGCGAATGTTCAAGAGGTGATCGCGCCGAGCCAGAAGATGGAAAAGGCAAGGTAATAACACGGAGTGGCCCCCAGCATTCTTCCGCGCGCTCCAAAGGCGAACAAGGCCGAAGCCGCGCCGAAATAGAGGACGCCGGAAAAATAAGGAAGATTGCTCATCCAGTATGTCCACGCCGCAATGAATCCGGAAAAGTCGCCGAACGCCTCGCGGGTCCACACATAAAGTCCGCCTTCGTCGGGGAGGCGCGAAGAAAGCTCCATCACGCTTGCCGCGAGCGGCACAAAGAAGCAAGTGAGTGCCGCGATCCATACCACCAGGATGCTCGGCCCGGCGGCCGCCGCTGTCGCAGTCCAGCGCACGCTGAGGCCGCTCACCACGTAGAAAAGAACGAGGTCGCGGAACCGGATGCCTCGCTTGAGTGCCGGAACTTTTCCGAGTGAGGACGCGGCGGGCATGTACGGCGGAGGATAGCAGAGTGGCCCAGATCAAACAATCGGAACTTCTTAGGATTTCGAGCCCAGGCAGTCGGATACGGTGTACAGATAATATTGTGTTCTATACAGACATGGCGTACTCTATTCAAAGGAGCGCATCATGGCAGCCGCAAGGACTTCCGCTGTTCGCAAAAACATCAGACTCAATCAAGCGCAGATTGCACTTGCGCAAAAAGCTCTTGGAGCCTCCACAGAAACCGAAACCATTGTGCGCGCTCTCGATCTCGTCATTTCGGAGGCCGCCCGCAATCGCAGGACAGCCGAAGCCAATCAGCGATTCTTCAAAAGCGGGATTCGCATCCGAGACGCGTTCGGAAGCTTGTCGCAGTAGCGAATGCCCATCCTGTTCGACTCCTCTGTCTATATCACCGGGCTGCGCTCCGGTGGCGATTCGACCGTTGTCCTGCAAAGGTGGGCCAGGGAATCTCCCTTGTGGCTAAGTTCGGTTGTGCTCGAGGAGCTGTACGCGGGCTCCAATCCGGCTGATCGGAGAGTGCTCGAAAAGCTCGAGCGCGATTTCGCCAAAGCAAATCGCGTTCTCGTGCCAAGCCTTAGCGACTGGTCCTTCACTGGCCACATTCTCGCCGCAATCGCTCAGATGTACGGATACGAGAAGATAGGAAGAGCGCGTCTCACCAACGACGCCCTCATAGCCACAAGCGCCGCACGCAACGGCATTCAGGTGATCTCCACCAACGCGAGGGACTTCGCCTTGCTCGCGCAGTTTTGCCCGCTTCAATGGCAGGCGAGGTCTGTGTAAGCTCGGTTCCGTGTGCAGCCCATTCGGCATTGTGTTTTAGCGATCGGCCATGTCCCTGAGCACTGCCATCGCCGCATTGCGCCCGTTGATGCCGATCACGCTGCCGCCGGGATGCGTGCACGCGCCGCAAAGATAGAAGCCCGCCATCGGGGTGCGCGCGGAGAGCCGATTGGCCCACATGTAAGGCGGCAGGCACTCGCCCTGAAAAATATGTCCGCCCGTGAGCCCCACTTTCTTCTCGATGTCCGGCGGACCCAGCACCTGCGCGTCGATCACAGCGCTGTCGATGTTGGAGCAGAAGCGGGCAAGGGAATTGAGGGCCAGCCTGCGCACTTCGTCGCGCCGCTCGTCCCAAGTGCCGTGGGCAAACTTGTAGGGCACATACTGCGCAAAAACGCTCATGGTGTGCGTGCCTCGAGGGGCAACCGAGCCATCGTGCACGCTCTGAAAATACAGCTCGCACCACAGGTGCTCGGGCAATTCGCCGCGCCGCGCCGCAGCATATCCGGCCTTCCACTCGTCCTTCGTCAGCGGCGCGTTGATCTGGCCGTAGTGGTGGGGTTCGTGGGTGCCGGGCCGCGCCGTGAAGTTGGGCAGCTCGCGCAGATGCACATTGAGCTTCACGGTGCAGCCCTCGATCGGGGTCTGCTCGACCTTTTTGCGCCAGGCGGCATCGGCGCGACCGCCGAGCAATCGCAGCGTCGCGCGCGGATCGGCATTCGACACGATCGTGCGCGCTGCAATGCGCTCGCCGCCTTCGAGCAGCACTCCTTCGCCGGGCAAAATCTGGGCCACGGGCACGCCCGAGACTACGGTTGCACCGGCCTCGCGCGCGGCGTCGCAGAAATAGAACGAGACCATCCCCATGCCGCCCTGCACGTAGCCCCACATGCCGGGCATGCCGCCCAGACGGCCCGATGCATGATGAAAGCGAATCGAAGCGGTGCCCTTGTCGAATGGGCTGGCGTTGGTGCCGATCACTCCCTGGCCGAGATACGCCACCTGCAGCCGCTCGTCGCGCAGATAGCGCTCGACAAACTCCGCCATCGACCAGTCGAAGAGCACTGAGCGCGCTTCCGTCGTCGTTCCCAAGCCGTTCTTCGATCTGCTCGCGCGTGGGCGCGTCGCCGATCCAGAGATCTCGGGCAGAAATATCGTGCTCTCGCCCAGGCTCGTTACTGCTCTTGGAACTGGGTGGCCGCAGCGCATCGCGCAGCCGCCGGATCACATCGCTCATGGCGCGGAACCCATCCACATCGCCGGGGGCAAGCGCGCGTACTTCTTCCACGCATCGCTCGTCGTCGTCCCAAAGCTGGACGCTGGTGCCATCGAGGAAGGGAACAAAGAGCCCGTTCACCGCGGGCGTCCAACGGAATCCGCGCCGCGGCAGTTCCAGTTCTTCGACCACCAGGGGATGCAGGAGCCCGGCAAGATAGGCGCACGGAGACATGCGCACGCCGGGGAAGGGCTCTTCGATTGTGCAGGCCCCGCCAACGCGTGCGCGGCTCTCGATCACCAGGACCTGCTGGCCGGCCCGCGCAAGATAGGCCGCACAAGCCAGGCCGTTGTGGCCTGCGCCGACGACGATGACGTCCCAGGTTTTCGCCGCCAACTCGCGAAGCGGGACCGGCAATCCGATTTCGCCTAGCACTGCGGCAGTAGGGGATGTCATATGTGTTCTACGCTACCATCCCGAGAAAGCCGGTTTGTGGTCGTGTCATTCGTCTTTGCGCCGACACTCCAAACGGGTCGATCGTGCAAGAACGTGCGATCGTCTTTCCCTCTTCGACGGGAAGGCTTGCCGGATCAGCCGCATTTCATCCAACCGTTTCGACCGGAGAACACCGCGCGGGATGAGCGTTATTTCACGCTGATGTCCCCATCGGCATCCACCACGAGGTCGTCGCCCTGAATTTGTATGGAGTGAATCTTGAGCTTGTCCAAAGACACTTTGTAGCCGGAAGTTGCGGTCGAGCCCTCCAACGCTTTCCTCAGCAGCTCTGCCGCATTTACTTTCATGCTGGACGGCACCTGGTGGCTGAGAAACGGCGCCAGCAGAAAATTAAGTTCCCTTCGATCGCTCACCTTGATCATTTGGGCATCGCGGAATCCGATGGTCTCACCCTCGCCATAGGGCTCCAGCGAAACCTCAGAGATTGGCGCGAGCGAGATGCCAAGGCAGGCTCCGTGAACGGGCTGTCCCAGCCGTGCGTGGGTTTTGATCTTGACCACGATCCGGTCCTGCACAAAACTCAACTGCGCGTCGTCGGCATATACCCAGCAGGCTGACTGAGGATTACCCTTGAGGAAATAGCGCCCGTCGGGACCGCTGAAAAGCTGCTGCCGCAGGGTGCGCTGCAGGGCGTCGCGGCCCACCTTCAGCTCGACTGCCTCGCAAGGGGTCAGGCTCGCGACCAAGCTTGCGATCAGGGCGACCAATCCGAGTGCGAAAGTCCGCCAGGTTGTTGTCATAGGAGTAATCGTTGCATGGCTCGGTGTATGCCAGCCACTTTTGCACAACTTCTGCGATCATTTGTGCTGTCCAGAATGCGGTAACTTGTCTGATAAGGCTATATTGCCCAATCATATAGGCAGATATTCTTCTGCAATCACAATTCTGATCTTAATTGCCTCAAAAACATCGATTTACTATTGATTTTTGGAGAAAAAATCCTTAAAATAGGACCATCAGCGTTCCTCTGGACCGAGAGGGTCCCCAGCCGCCGTCCGAGGATGTTTCAACAAATCACTCCTTTCTTAAGGACAACAAAAACAATGGCAAAGCGTCGTGGAAATCCGAATTGGGGCAAACCGGAGCCCATAGGGCCGGTTGTGCCTACCGTAACCTCCTTTGAGCAGATCGTGAAGGAGTTCAAACTCACCCCGGATCAGTACATCCGGTCTACCCGCCTTCGGGAGTGGGCTCGCCGGAACAAGAACTCAAAGTACATCCCGGAGGCACTCCTCGAGGCCTGGGGCTTTGAGATCGAATCGACGTTGTAGGGTTTTCTCGGTCAGGTCAAAAAGCGCCGCCTTCGGGCGGCGCTTTTGCTTTTGGTCCAGCGCTTCCACATTGCAGGGACGTCTCGATTACTTTCTGGGCTCTGCTTTTAGCCATTGCGGATCCCGCCTTTGCTGTCCCGGCTTCAATCGTTCAGAATAAGGCATAGCTATGCCAGAGACTATCCGCACGCATCGAACCACCGTTCACCGATGTTCCCGGAGCGCTGGCGGAGATTCGCGCCGGCCGCATGGTGGTCGTCGTGGACGACGAGGACCGCGAGAACGAGGGCGACCTGACCCTGGCCGCCGAGCACGTGACGCCGGAGGCCATCAACTTCATGGCCCGTTACGGCCGCGGCCTCATCTGCCTGACGCTGACCGAGGAGCGCGCCGACCATCTGCGCCTGTTTCCCATGACGCAGCAGAACTCGTCGCGCTTTGGCACCGCCTTTACCGAGACCATCGAGGCGCGGGAGGGGGTCACGACCGGCATCTCGGCGGCGGACCGGGCGCATACCATCCGCACGGCCATCGATCCGAAATGCACCTATACGCGATCTGGCTCGGCCGGGCCACATCTTTCCGCTGCGCGCGCGGCGAGGCGGCGTGCTGGTGCGCGCGGGGCAGACCGAGGCCTCAGTGGACCTGGCGCGGATGGCGGGGCTGAATCCGTCCGGCGTGATCTGCGAGATCATGCGCGACGACGGCGAGATGGCGCGCATTCCGGACCTGATCCCGTTCTGCCGGGAGCACGGGCTGCTGATTCTGACCGTGGCCGAGCTGATCCGCTACCGGCTGCGCCATGAGCGCTATATTGTGCGCGCCGGCGAAACGCCTCATTCAGACCCGCTACGGCGAATTCCGCATGATTGCTTATGAGAGCGAAGTAAACGGCGGCGAAAGCCACATCGCGCTGGTGCGCGGCGATCTCTGCCCGGGCTGCCCGGCATTTCACGACGGGCCCGCTCCAGGGGATGTGCGTGACGACGCACGATGGCAGCACTCGCGGCCGCCGTGCTCGCACGCTGTTCTGGTGCGGGTTCACACGCGCTGCACGGCGGGCGACGTGTTTGCCGCCGACTGCCACTGCCGCGAGATCCTCGATGAGTCGATGCGCATGATTGCCGAGGAAGGGCTGCGGCGTGATTGCTCTACCTGCACAACACCTCGCGCGGCTTTGAGATCGATCGCACGCCCGATGTCCCGATCCGAGCGCATTCGAGCCGGGCGGCGCGGTCATTCCGGCCTATTGCGCCCGGAGACGAGCGGCTTCACGCTCATTCTGCACCAGGAGTTGCGCGCGCGCGAAGGCTCGCAGGCCCGCACCGGGCGCATTCTGCGCGCCATCGGCCTGGGCGGCCAGATTCTTTCTGACCTGGGCATTCAGCGCATTCGCCTGCTGTCGAATACTCCTATGCACATTCCGGCATCTGGAGGGCTTTGGACTGGAGATCGTGGAACAGGTTCCGATTCCAGTGCCGGAATGCAGCCGCGTTTAGGGCTGCACAGGACGCCCGACCACCTAACTTCGCCAGGCTCCTTCGGAGCGCGTTGACAGCAAGTGTCTGGAGCTAGTTGCACAAATACAGTCTGGCCACCGAGGGAGCGCCCGCAGGGGCTAAAGCCCCTTGATTTATGCGGCTTCTGCGGCACGCGACCCACCCACTGGGTGGGTACCCCGGTCGTGTCCTGTTACAAAGCCATTTGTGCCACCAACTCTAGATCGCGCTTACCCAAAGAACATTTGTACCAACTGTCACGGAATTCTTTCCCGCGTCTCGCGACTTGCACCTTTCCTGCAGCGGAGAGATGACTTCGAATTGACAGCGACGTGACATTCCCTGCCGATCTTTGACCTACCGTTCCTGCAGTAATCGAACCCAGGCAGCCTGCATCCCGCCGTTACTAAAGTCTCTACGACCGGCGAGAGTGCTTGCGCCTTCGATTCAAGGAGCTCGACCATGTCTCTTCAATCCTCTCCCTCCTCCCGCAACCGCGCACTGGCCTCCCTGTTGGCTCTCGCCGCCGCCCTCGGGATCGCCGCCTGCTCGGGGTCAATGTCAATGAACAGCAGCCAATCCGCGGCGCCTGCAGGCTCCCAAACCACCATGCAAGTGAAAATCGGAGACGCTCCCGCCAATCGAGTTGTCTCATTCGAAGTCACCATTGGCCCCATCACCCTCATGCCCGCAAACGGCGCTGCCGTCACGGTGCTTTCAGGGACACGCCGCATTGAATTGACGCATTTATCTGGGACCAGTGAAATGCTTTCCATTCTTAAAGTGCCTCAAGGCGATTACACAAGCGCATCCATCACGGTTGCGAATCCCGAAATTACATTCCTCGACAACACCGGCACACTGCAGAAGATCGAGCCCGCGTTCAATCAGACGCTCACCATCAGCTTGAACCCGCCGCTCACCATCGGTCCGACTTCCTCCGTTCTCAACTTCGACTTGAATGTCGCGAATGCGTTGACGTTCGACGCCCAGGGCAGCGTTACCGGCATTAACCTGTCGTCTTCCTCTTTCAACGTCAGCTCTTCGCCTGTCGCTCCTGTGGGCACGCAGAACAATGACAACGGCGAGTTGGAGGACACCACTGGTGTCATCACCGCAGTCAACGGCTCTTCCTTTACGTTGACGGTCGATCAGACGGGCGTTGCACTCGACTTCACGACCGATACCAACACCAAGTTCGAAGATGGCGCTACCTTAGCCCTTCAGGCCATGGTGTCCGTCGATGGCGTTACGGAACCTGATGGCACCCTCTACGCTAAGAAGATTGAAGGCGTCGAAGACCAACATGGAGCCGAAGGCGATGGATTGATCACCCAGGTCGTCGGCAACCCTGCCACGCAAGTGACGCTCGTCGTCGATCACGCGATGGGATCAGGGATGGACGACAGCAATGTGGGCAGCATGGTGACCGCGGACGTGAGTCACGCGCAGTACAAAGTGCAAGAAGGCGACATCGATACCAACGGCATCGGCGGGCTGCCTTCCTCTCCAGATTTCCCCTTCGATGCCGCCACCCTCCACGCGGGCCAGAGCGTCGAGATCGATAGCGATAACTCGATGAACGCTGGAAGTCTCAGCGCCAAAAAAGTTGAGTTGCAACAGCAGGCGCTGAGCGGAACCGTCTCCGGCTTGACCGGACCCACGACCGCCGGCCCTGTCACTTTCACCCTCACCATCCCGGCCGACTCGGCATTTGCCATGCTGTCCGGCCAATCCCAGGTGACCGTCTTCTGGCAGCAGGGAACTAACCTTCATAACCTGGCCAGCGTCAAGAATGGAGACAGCGTGCGCGTGCGCGGCCTCGTCTTCTTTACCGGATCCGGCTTCAACATGATTGCCGGCCGCATCGATCAGTAATTGTCCATGGCCGGTCTCGCCTTCATCGTTCGTTTCCCTGCGCGCGGTGAAGGCGAACCTGCATGTATACGACAGTCCATAGGTGCACCAGCGCTGATTTACCCAGCGGTTGTGGTTCCCGAAGACTCGATCCGGTTATCGCGTATCATCGAGGCTGACGCCGCTCAAGTTTGCCCCGGAAAGACCAGTTCGCTAGCGTATGGTCAATATTGAACATCTTTAAATCAAAGAAGCCTGTAAGATTGGCCAAACAGTCTAAGGGAAATCTCCGGCGGGATGTCCGCCAACGGAAATCGTGCGGATCCACACACCGCAATAGATGCCTCCGATTATCGAGACGCTCTCTGGGCCACTAAATTCGCGAGCAAAGATTGGATTCCATGAGCGTTCATCTGGTCAACCCAAGCGACAATTCTTTTGGAACGGCGGTCATCACGCCGCGCTGGCTGTTTGTTCTTGCCGCCGCCACGCCACAAGCGGCCGGCGATCCCATCCTCGTCGATGAATCTCTCGAGCAGATCGTCCCGGAGTCCATTCAGCCCGGCGACATTGTCGGCATCAGCGTCCACACCGGCAACGCTCTGCGCGGCTACCAAGTGGGCCGGATGGCGCGCAGCCGCGGCGCGTGGGTCGTCTACGGCGGCATTCACGCCACGCTGTTTCCTGAAGAAGCGCTCGAGCGCGGCGAAGCCCACGCCGTCGTCAAAGGCGATGGCGATCATCGCCTGGGGCAAAGTCGTCACCGATTGCCTCGCCGGCAAGCCCGAGCGAATCTACGAAGGCGGGCGCATCGAAGGCAGCGAATTCCTGCCCGCGCGCTGGGACCTGATGGACCCCGAGAAATACATGTGGGCCTCGGTGCAAACCATTCGCGGCTGCCCCAAGCACTGCTCCTTCTGCAGCGTCTGGCGCACCGATGGGCAGAAGCCGCGGCAGCGCAATCATCAGAGCGTGATCGACGAAATCATCGCCCTGCGCCGCCTCGGTTTTCGCTTCATCGCGCTGGCCGACGACAACTTCTATCCCGTCACCTTTACCGATCTGCGCCTGGCCCGCGAGCAAAACAATCACGGCCAAGCTCGAAGAACTCACGGCCATCCGCAACGAGCGCTTCCAGCTGATGGAAGAGCTGGCCAAGCTGCCCAAAGACATGGTGTTCTTTACGCAGATCACCATGGAAGCCGGCGAAGACGGCAACTATCTCGACGCCATGCGCAAGGCCAACATCAAGGGCGCGCTGGTCGGCGTCGAGGCCGTCACGCCCGAAGGCCTGAAGGCGGTCTTCAAGGACTGGAACTACTCCGGCGAAGCGCTCGCCAACCAGTTGCAGACCTTCAAGCAGCACGGCGTTCACGTGCTCGGCTCGTTCATCTTCGGCCTGCCCACCGACAAGCCCGCCACCTTCGACGCCACGGTCGAGATGGCGCTCAAGGCCGGCGTGACCTTCGCGCAATTTGTCATGATGACGCCGTTTCCCGGCACCGTCGATTTTGGCCGCTGGGAAAAAGAACAGGCCAAAGATCCCATGATGGTCGGCGATGTGCCCATCACGCGCTACTGGCTGATTCCCACCGAGGTTCGGCCCAAGATGTTTACGCCGCATCCCACCATGAGCTCCGACGAAATTCGCGAGCGCACGCAAAAAGTGTGGGACAGGTTCTACACCTGGGGAGCCATCTGGGAACGGTCGGCCTGCACGCCCACTCTGCGCGCCCGGCTCGGATTCATCTTTCTCTCCAAGCTCTACCGGCAGATGTACGCGGGCACCGGCATCTCCACCGACAGCGCGCGCCGCAAAAAGTCGAAGAGCTGGGCGCGGTGGACGGCACACCAGTGCAAGAAGCTCTTCCGCGCCAAGCCCATGCCGGAACTGGCAGGGCCGGTATGGCGGAGAAGCGCTTGCCCTCCATCGGTCAGGCAGCGTTTGCCAGCGCTGAAGGTGGGGCAATCACCGGTCCCTTCGTCGTGATGCCAGACAACTAACTCGCGCTCAAAAAACGATGCGATCCTGAGCGAACCTGAGCGTAGTGAAGGGGAAGTCGAAGGACCCGCGGTTTACTTTCGCGATTCTTCAATCAGCATGAAATGGGCGCCCCAGGTCTCGCTTCTGAGACCAGGGAAGCACGAACGCGAGATTGATTTTCACCCCGAACGAATCGGATGCGAAGGACCGTTGGGCGCGTGAGCGCCAGTTGGCCGCACCGCAGGTGCTTACCACCCCAGCACGTAGGCGAACATCAGCGGCGCCACAATCGACGCGTCGCTCTCGATGATGAACTTCGGCGTCTTCTCGCCCAGCTTGCCCCACGTGATCTTCTCGTTCGGCACCGCGCCCGAGTACGACCCATAGCTCGTCGTCGAATCCGAGATCTGGCAAAAGTACGCCCACAGCGGCACATGCTCGCGCTGCAAGTCCTGGTGCAGCATCGGCACCACGCAAATCGGAAAATCGCCGGCGATGCCGCCCGCAATCTGGAAAAATCCCAGCGGCGTCTTGGCCGTCGTGTTCGTGTACCACTCGGCCAGCTCCATCATGTACTCAATGCCGGTGCGCACGGTGTGCACTTTCTTCACGTCGCCGCGTGATGCAGTGGCCGGCATACATATTGCCCAGCGTCGAGTCTTCCCAGCCCGGCACAAACATGGGCAGATTCTTCTCGGCCGCGGCCAGCAGCCAGCTGTTCTTCGGATCGATCTGGTAGCTCTTCTTCAAGTCGCCCGAAAGCAGAATCTTGTACATGAACTGGTGCGGGAAGAAGCGCTCGCCGGCCTGGTCGGCGCGCACCCACTCCTTCAGCACTTCGTTCTCGATGCGCCGCATCGCTTCCATCTCGGGGATGCAGGTATCGGTCACGCGGTTCATGTGCCGCGCGAGCAGCTTCGCTTCGTCGGCCGGGGTCAGATCGCGATAGTGGGGAACGCGCTCGTAAAAATCGTGCGCCACCAGATTGAAGACGTCCTCTTCGAGATTCGCGCCCGTGCAGCAGATGCCGTGAACCTTGTCCTGGCGAATCATCTCGGCCAGCGACAGCCCCAGCTCGGCCGTGCTCATCGCGCCGCCGATGGTGACGAACATCTTGCCGCCCTCGGCCAGCAGCTTGTTGTAGGCTTCCGCCGCGTCCACCAGCGCCGCGGCATTGAAATGACGATAGTGATGCTTGATAAATGCAGTGATCGGCTGACATGATGCTTTTCGTAAACTCCCGTTCAATACGCTAACACAATCAAATCAGCGGAAAATGAACGCGAGACACAGCAGTCCTTGTGCGATTGCATCGCGGCGTAGGTTCTCCGCACGCGAATCAATCGCCATAATGTCTCATGTTTCGGTAGGCACGCGAAGCAGTTGCCTGGACGGCCAGTCCCTACGGCTTTGACAGCAAATCCGGTTTGCCCGTCGCCAGATCCACAGGCACCGAAACATGCTCGAGCACGATCAGTCACTTGCCGCCAATCTTCCGGTACACATCCGTGATCCGCACGGTCAACTCGGAAGTTGTCCCATCCTTCGCCGTCATCATCCCGGCGCTAATGTAGTGGCTGTATGCCGTCGATCCGTCCACGGTGATGCTCACCTCGGAGTTCGTGTTGTGGATGGGGCCAGGAAACTGCGCGAACAGTTCCTGCCAGTCCTTCTTGTAGGCATCCCAGCTCGGGTACTCCCGCGGTGGAACCAGATCGAAGACGAACAGCTGATCGCCCGGCGCGTAACTGGCCATCACGCCGTCCACATCGTGGGCTTCGAATGCCTTCCGCTCTCGTTCGATCGACGCGGCAATCGCATCCTTATCGCTCGATGCAGACGCTGCAAGAGTAAGGGCAGGGGCAAAGAGTGTCGTAAGAACCAGGAGTATTCCTGGAGCAAATCTGAAGCGTGTCATTCGAACCTCCGGTGAATCGTATTTCGGGGAGAGCGCAAGTGTACCTTGTGTCAACAGAGTCCGCGCGAAGGTGCAGTTGTACTGTGTGGAAAAAGGCCGATGAGCGAGTCTTGTTTGCCTGGGTTGTGCGCGGTGTGATCCAGTCGGTCCCTGCTTGTGACTTGAATCACAGCGGGAATTCCGGCAAAAGACTCTTCTGAAGAGTGATCCTTGCCAGAAAGATACTCGGGGCAACGCTGGCCCTTTGCTTACTCGTCTGGTCTGGGGCGGCCCACTCCGAGCAAAAGCCAAAAAACGAGGACTGCCTCACCTGCCACTCCGACACGACCCTGACCGACGGAGATAACGGCAAGACCGTCAGCCTCTTCGTCGACGGCGACCAAGCTCAAGCACTCCATCCACGGCAGCATGTTCACCTGCGTCGATTGCCACAAGGACGTCAAGAGCCTGGCCCACGAACGCCCCCGAAGAAGATCGCCTGCGCCGATTGCCACAGCGACGCGCAGCTGGCATACTCGCACAGCCTCCACGCCAAACCCACGGCCACGGGCGCGCCCGCGGCCACCTGCGCCGACTGCCACGGCGAAGCGCACCAGATTGTCGGCTGCCGACGATCCCAAATCACCCGTCGCACATGCCAACATTCCCGCTACCTGCGGAAGATGCCACGGGCAGAAATTTCTGATGGAGTCGAACGGCGAGAGCGCGCAGCCTTTCGTCTCCTACCAGCAGAGCGTGCATGGTCGCGCCATCGAGAAAGGCTCGACCAAGGCCGCCGTCTGCACCGATTGCCACGGCTCGCACGAGATTCTCGCCGCCAACGACGCCAAGTCGCCCATCTACAAATTCAACGTGCCCGCGACCTGCGGCAAATGCCACAGCACAGATCCAGCAGACCTTCAACGCCAGCATCCACGGCCAGGCCATCGCGCGCGGCAACAGCCTTGCGCCTGTCTGCACCGACTGCCACGGCATCCACTCCATCAAGGCGCACAACGATCCCAACTCGCCCGTCGCCGAGCAGAATCTTTCTCGCGATACCTGCGCCCGCTGCCATGAGGGCGTGCGCCTCTCGCAGGAGTTCGGCGTTCCCGGCAACCGCGTCTCCACCTACATGGACAGCTATCACGGCCTCGCGATGGAAGGCGGTTCCGTGGTCGCCGCCAACTGCTCCAGCTGCCACGGCGTGCACAACATTCTGCCCATCGAGCGATCCGCGCTCCACCATCAATCACGCCAATCTCGACGCCACCTGCGGCAAATGCCACAAGGGCGTCACGCAGAAATTCATCCTCACCCGCGTGCACCTTGAAGACGGCGTCCACCCCAAAGACATCGGCTCCGTGCCGTGCGCTGGGTGCGCATCGATCTACATTGCTCTCATCTTGCTCGTCATCGGCGGCATGTTCCTGCACAACGCCATCATCTGGCGCAGCAAGGCCGTCGCGCGCCGCAGCATGCAGAACCCGATGATGACGCGCATGACGATGAACCAGCGCTGGCAGCACCTGATTCTGCTCACCAGTTTCATCGTTCTCGTCATCACCGGCTTTGCGCTCAAATTCCCCGACTCCTGGTTTGCCGAATTGCTGGGCATGGGCGAACATCTGCGCAGCATCGTCCATCGCGTTGCCGGCGTGGTGCTCATCGCCGCCGGCATCTATCACGTCTTCTATCTCGCCGCCTGCGCGCGAGGGCCGCCGGCTGATTCGCGATCTCGCCCCGCGTCCCAAAGATGCCTTCGATGCGCTGGGAGACGATGCTCTACTACCTTGGCCTGAGCAAGCAGAAGCCGCAGTTCGGCCGCTTCAACTACGCCGAAAAAGCCGAGTACTGGGCGCTGGTCTGGGGCACGGCGCTGATGGGCCTCACCGGCATCATGATCTGGGCCAAGGTCTGGGTCGGCGACCTGTTCGCACGCTGGTGGGTCGATGTCGCCACGGCGATCCACTACTACGAGGCCATCCTCGCCACGCTGGCCATCGTGGTCTGGCACTTCTACCAGGTCTTCTTCGATCCCGATGTCTATCCGATGAACTGGGCGTGGTGGGATGGCAAGATGCCCGTCGAGCACTACAAGCACGAGCACGCGCTCGACACCGAGTCCCTGCCCGAGGATCCATCGAAATCCCGCAGCGGATCCGGAAATCACTAGCGATCGCCTGGTCTCCATCACATTCGTCATCAACGAAGTATCATCCTGAGAACCCGCGCGTCTGGGGCCCATGAACGACGAAGTCGTTCATGGGGTTAGCGGGGCGAAGGATCTGCATCTCAGGGCTTTGAGGCTGGACGATTTGCCGAAGAGATGCTTCGATACGCAGCCAATCGGTCCTGTACGGCCGTCTCATGAATATTGCCAGTCCTCCTCCATCCAATGCGGGCCGCCGAGCGTTCACAGTTTAGCCCCGCATTCGTCCGCAAATGGGTTAACCTGACCGAGCCGTGCAGAGACCGCGGATTCGGTCAGCCTGTCCCGGCCCGACCTTCGCAAGGGAGATCCAAACCACGTTGCACCTCAACCGCACAACTCGCCGAGCAAGAGCAGCTTGTCGCTGTCCTGCGCGAGTATCGAACGGAGTCGGGCCGCTCGCTCCTCGAAGTCGTCGATCAGTCTCCGGTCCTGCTGATCTTCCTTCGCCACTTCGGATGTGCTTTTTGCCGGCAGGCGCTCGATCAGGTCGCCAAGATTCGGGCTCAGATTGCAGCCCGGGGCGCGCAACCAGTCTTCGTCCATCTCGGCACGCCCGAACGCGCCAAGCTCTATTTCGACTACTACCAGCTTTCCACCGTCGAGCGCGTCGGCAACCCCGACGCCTCCCTCTACCAGCACCCGGTCTTCGCTTTATCGCGCATGAACCCTTATCTGAATCTTCTGAGTCTGAAGGTCTGGAAAGGCTGGCTTTCGGGCGCCTTGCGCAAATACGGAATCGGCCGCATTCAGGAAGACGGACATCAAATGCCGGGCGTGTTCTTCCTGAAGGAACGCAAAATCGTACGAGGCTTCCGCTACCAGACCATCGCCGACGAGCCCGACTACCTGAAACTCATCGGTCCCGCCTGATAGAAGCAGCCTCGGCACTGCCTTGGCTAAGCCACGCGAAGCTGATTGCCTGGACGGCCAGTCCTCACACCCGCCACTCGTCGGCGCGCCAACTCTTGATCCGCTCCTTGATCTGCTTGCGAGTCAGATTGTGCTCAAGCGCCTGCTTGGCCAGTTCCACCACTTCATCGTCGCTTGCGAAACGAAGTCCGATGAGCTGATCCTCAGTAAGCCGGTATATCTGCGCATGCCACTCCGCCGGAGCCAGCGCCTGCAGCCGCAGCCGTCTCTTCCAGCCGGATCACCCGGTCCTGCACCTTCAGCGGATAGGAGCGCAGCCTGAAAAGGAAGACGATCGCCGCGAACGAAAGCACGAAAATCCACCAATGGAAGAAGTCACTGCCGATGCACCAGGCCCACAATCGAGATCACCAGGTTGGCAAGCAGAATCGGAGCAAGAAAGAAGTGAAAGGGGGGATCGAATCTGCCGTGGCTTTTGAGACTCTGCGGTGATCACTCATGCGCGGACGTCAATTCCTTCAGGCCGGAATGGGCTGAGGGGGCCGGCGTCTCCGCAAAGCCGTTCCCAGCGGCGCGTGTGGCCTGGTTATGCGCGCTTTCCGGATTCTGCTCGTGCTCACCGGAGTCTGTCAACGCCGCCAGATCGTTCGGGCTCCACCATCGCGGGGTGTTTGGGGATCAAGGTGGTAACGCCCGCGCACCAGGTAGTCCACGAAAAGTCCGCCCGCCAGGTATGGATTGAACACCGCAATCGGAATCGCATACGCCGTCGTAATCAACGACTCAGAGATGCTCTTGTTCGATCGGCTCAAATGCCGGTACCCCGGAATCTGCGGAATCTCCAACACGCTCACTTCGGCGTCCGGGTGCTTCTGTCCGTAGCGCACCAACTTATAAGTGATCTGCTTCGGCGTCGTCATTCCCGCGTCGGGAAAAATGCTGCGCTTGAAAGTCCCTGGAAAATATTCGTTCAACACCACACGCGCAAAGTCGGAGCAGTTCCTGAACAGCAATTGAAAATGCGACTGGTTTTTCCCGTCGTTCATCTTCGCGATGAATGCGTCATCCTGTTCTTCAGTGGTTTCGAAACGGAATGCGTAGATCCTGCGCTCGTAGGCCACGCCCATCAACTCCGTCCAGCCGCCATGCAACAAGTTGCCTGCCGGCACATCGTCGCCCAGACTCAGCAAATGCTGTTCGTGATATCGGTCGCGCATCCGATTCACCATCGCGCGATCTACATGGGCTGGAACGGACTCCGGATCCTCGACCGAATAGAGATACGGAATCAGCGGGATTGCGACCCAATCGTAGTGATTGATTCCCTGATAACGCGAAACCACGGCTCCCATTTCGCCCGGCTCGGCAGCGGCGCAGCTTCACGGGAGTCTCGGCGCAAATGTGTTCGAAATAAATCGCGGTATGCCCCGTGGGATTGACGGTGCCGAAGAAGCCGTACGGCTCCTCCATCAGCAAGGCGGCTTGGGCATGGCAGCGCGCACTATCGAGCGACAAAAGCGCCAAGGCCATGAGAGCGAACGCAACTGTGCGGAGGGATCGCATAGAAGCATTTGTCTCCTGGTCGAATCGTCGTTCCCACTCTTAGTATGACGGAATCCTGATTCATCCGGTGTACGCTATTTCGGATAACGGTCATCCTCGTTACGTCGGATTCTGTTACCTCGGATTCTTGTCTGCGGCGACATATCCAACCAACTGCGCATCGCGAACATCAGTTCACAACATCCGCAACCGCTCTCGGCGATCTCTACACTTCGACCCCAATCCTGGCGAAAATGTTTTCCTTGCAGATTCGGTTCCTCTTCCCTTTCACAGGGTTTGCTGACTCCAGCGCGCCGGCTCTGATAACGTTCTCCTTCCGGCAATTTCGTCCTACATCGCGATTGGAAGCTGTCGGGGAATCTGCTTCGTGAGGCCTACCTTGAAACTGCGCCCGTTCTTCTTTCTTGCCCCGTTGGCCCTTCTTTCTTTGATGCCAACTTCAAGTTTGTTCGCGCAAATTTCTCTTCCTAAAGTTCTTGGCTCTCACATGGTCGTCCAGCGCGATCTTCCTGTCCACGTCTGGGGCATTGCCACGCCCAACGAAGGAGTCACCGTGACGTTCCGCGGCGAATCGCGGAACGCGCACGCCGACCGCCTGGGCCAGTGGAGCCTCTATCTCGCGCCCGGAGCCGCAGGCGGGCCCTTTCAGCTGACTGTTCGCAGGCGCCGTCGCTGAGGCGGGCAGCAGCGCCTCGGCAGAGCCGCCCATCGTCCTCGACGATGTTCTGGTCGGCGATGTCTGGCTCGCATCGGGTCAATCCAACATGGAATTTCCGATGAGCCGTGCGGCCACTGCAGCGCAGGATCTGCCCCATGCCGCCAACCCGCGCATTCGTCTGCTCATGGTGAAGAAGCGCGCCTCCGAATATGCCGAGACCGATCTCGATACGGACGGATGGACGGTCTCCAGCGCCTGAAACCGCGAAAGATTTCTCCGCCGTCGCGTGGTATTTCGCGCGCGATATCGAGAAGCGCGAGCACGTCCCGGTCGGCGTCATCGATTCCACCTGGGGCGGCACGGTGGCCGAATCATGGGTGCGCCTGACTGCTCTCGGCGAAGACGCTTCGCTCGCGCCGCTCTTCATTTCGCGCGGCAAAATGACCGACCACGGAGCCCTGGACGCGTTCGAGGAGAAAGACGAACAGCGTCAACGGGACGAAGCCAAGGCCGCCGGCCAGCCCATTCCGCAGTTCCGGTGGCATCCGCCGCTCGCCAGCTGGGGACCAGGACTGCTGTGGAACGGCATGATCGCGCCCCTCACGCCGTTTCCGATTCGCGGCGTGCTCTGGTACCAGGGCGAAAGCAACAGCGCCCTCGAGCGCGCGCCGCTTTACAACCACATCTTTCGCGCACTGATTGAGGACTGGCGCCGCGAGTGGGCGATCGGCGATTTTCCGTTTCTCTACGTGCAGATCTCTAATTTCAAATCCACGCCCGCGGAAGACTGGGCGGCTCTCCGCGAACAGCAGCGTCGCACACTCGAAATGCGCAACACCGCGATGGCGGTCACCATCGACATCGGCAACCCCGACGACGTGCATCCCACGGACAAAGTCGACGTGGGCACTGCGCATGGCCCGCGCCGCCCGCGCTCTTACGTATGGCGAATCTGTTGAATACTACGGCCCCGATTTCCGTCAGGCCACGCCGGAAGGCGCATCGATCCGCGTCTGGTTTGATCACGCCAAAGGACTCACCGCTAAAGGCGGCGAGGTCACTGGCTTTGAGGTCGCAGGAGCGGACGGAAAATTTGTTCCAGCTGCGGCGAAAATTGAGGGCGAGACAGTGGTTGCTTCGAGCCCATCGGTGCCCGAGCCCATTTCTGTCCGCTACGGCTGGGCCAACAGCCCGCAATGCAATCTGTTCAACGCGGAGGATCTGCCGGCCTCCCCCTTCACATCCGCACGTTGACACGCTTGCGGCCCGCTCGAAGCGTCTCGTCGAAACTCACTGCCGAACCGGAACAATCACCGAGGTCTCCTGCACTTCGATGAGCCCGCACCCGCAGCGCTCCTGCAGCTGAGGCAAAATGCTCTCGACCTTCTCGCTCGAATCGATGAACTCGAGCTTAATCGGCAAGTGGTCCGATAGCTCTAGGATATGGGCTGCGTGGATACGATGACCAAGGCCGAACCCGGCCACACCTTTGCACACCGTGGCGCCGGCAACGCCGTTCTTGTAAAGAAAATCGAGGACAGTTGTATAAACCGGGACGCCTTTGTGTTTGGCGCCGTCGCTCAGATAGACAGTTACCTTGATGGCTTTGCCAGTGGTCAGCATGGCAATTCCTTTCAGCCACGCGTCATTCGTCGAAGAGCGGCGCTTCGCGAGGGGCATCGCGCTTCGCGAGCAACGGGGATCGAACACCAAGTGTCGCCCCAGAACGGTCCCGGATGCAAGCGCGCCGAAACTCCTATAGGATTTCCGCCAGGGCCGCGCCGCACCAGGTCGCGCCCAGCCCCAGGATCACGCTGCCCAATGAATACAGTGCCGCCATTGCAAATGCTCCCGAGCGCAGCGTCGCCAGCGTCTCCCATTCATACGTCGAGAAGGTGCTGTACGCGCCAACAAAACCCACTGCGATCAGGAACCGCCATGCGGGATTGAACTCCACGCGCTCGCCGAGCCAGGTGATTGTGAACCCGATCACCAGACAGGCTGTCAGGTTCACCGCCAGCGTTCCATAGGGGAAACGGACGCCCATCCGGCTCCCAATGGTGGCCCCAACCCAATAGCGCGCCATCGATCCCAAGGCGCCTCCCACGGCAATCAACAAGTATTTCTGCAAGTCGCATCCCTCGCTCTTTCACCGGCAACGCCGAACGGAAGGCGGGCCAATCCAACGACAGAGAACTGGGCTCCAACATTCGTCTTGCCTGAATTTTGTACAGGGATCGCGCCGGGACGTGACTCGCCGACAGGATTCCTGTCAGGAGTCATCAGCTGTCCCACCGATGGGAAGGGGCAGCGGTTGACGGCAAAGCAAAAGCCTCGCCGTAGGGTGAACTCCATCACCGCTGGTTTCAATTACATCCTGAAACCCGGCCTGCGTCAATTTGAAAAAGCGACAGAGCACCAGGCAGCCAGAGCTTCAGTAACCTCGGCGCCGGCTTAAAATGACGGCGGGAAAGCATGAGATCTTCGAGTGGCGCGAGCACGCCATCTTCGGTTGCATGGCGATGCCGAGTGGCAGCGCTTAGGCTACCGACACATGGATTATCATCTCCGGCAGTTCGGCGCCTAACGAGGTGGGTGCAGTTTCTCAAAGCACGTAAGGAGGGGCATTTGCGGCCGTCAGGCCGCTGCTGCCTGGACGGCCAGTCCTAGTTGTGCTTGCCCTTCCACTCCGAATAGGGCCCCTGGAAATCCTCGATCCCGCCTTCGTGAAAATTCCACAACCGCGTCGCCACTTCATCGATCAAATCGTGATCGTGTGTTACCAGAAGCACGGTGCCCTCGTAGCGTTGCAGCGCGATATTGAGCGCGTTAATCGCTTCGAGGTCGAGGTGGTTGGTCGGTTCATCGAAGATCAGAATATTCGGCTTGGTCAAAATCAATTTGCAGAAAACGAGCCGTGCCTGTTCGCCGCCCGAGAGCGCCTTCGTCGGCTTGGCGCCTTCTTCGCCGCTAAAAAGCATCTGGCCAAGAATGCCGCGAATATCTTCCATGTGGGCGGCAGGATCCCAGCGATGCAGCCACTCGGCCACTGTGAGGCCGTGCTCGATAGTCGCGCCTACGTCCTGCGGAAAATAACCAACCTGTGCCTCATGCCCCCAGAAAACATTCCCTGAATCGAGCGTGAACTGCGGGTCGGCCAGCCCCGGATAGTTCGCCAGGAGGCTCTTCAGCAGCGTCGATTTGCCCGCGCCGTTGCGTCCCATGAGGCAAATCTTTTCTCCGCGCAGCAGATTGGCAGTGAAGCCGTCGAGGACCTTCAGGTCGTCATAGCTCTTGCGCAATCCCTTGAACTCCAGCACATGCCGTCCACTCGGTCGCACCTGGTCAAATTTTATAAACGGCCGCTGAATATTCGACCGCGCGAGATCGTTCGTCTGCAGCCGCTCCACTTCCTTACGACGGCTCGTCACCTGCGACGAACGCGTGCCGGCGGCAAACCGCGCGATGAATTCGTTCAATTGCGCAATCTTCTTTTCGCGCTGCGCATTCTGCGACTCCAGTGTCGAACGAACCTGCGTCTTCGCCATCACCATGTCGTCGTAGCCGCCGGTATAGATAATGATCGTCTCGTAATCGATGTCAGCCGTGTGCGTCGTGACGCTGTTCAGAAAATGCCGGTCATGCGAAATCGCGATCAGAGTTCCGTCATAATTCAGCAGGAAATCCTGTAGCCAATGGATCGAATCCAGATCGAGATAGTTCGTCGGCTCGTCGAGCATCAGCGCCTGGGGCTTGCCGAAGAGAGCCTGCGCCAGCAGCACGCGGACCTTCTGCCCACCCTGCAACTCGCCCATCTTGCGCTCGTGCAATTCATCGGCGATGTCCAGTCCCTGCAGCAACACGGCGGCATCGCTCTCCGCGCCGTAGCCGTCTTCGTCGCCGATTACGCCTTCCAGTTCGCCGAGGCGCATGCCATCGTCATCCGTCATCTCCGGCTTTTCGTAGATGCGGTCGCGCTCTTCGAGAGCGGCCCATAGAGGGGCATTCCCCATGATCACCGTGTCGATGACGCGATACTTGTCGAAGGCAAACTGATCCTGGCGTAGTACGCCGAGCTTGCGCGGGCGCACGACCGTGCCTTTCTGCGGCTCCAGGTCGCCGGTCAGAATCTTCATAAAGGTGGACTTGCCGGAGCCATTCGGCCCCGTCAATCCGTAGCGGCGGCCCGGAGTAAAGGTAGTGCTCACCTCTTCGAAGAGCACCTTCGAGCCATAACGCATGGTGACATTGCTGACGCTGATCATTCGTTCCCATTCCCGGCAGCGGGCCGCAGTGACTTCTCGGCTTCACAGGCCGGATCCAAATATCCAAAAATGAAAGCAGTTTTGGGACGCGCGGAGAGCCACGATCCCGAAGGCTTCGACTTCTTCATTTTCTCATATTCGGGTTGACACTCTGGCCGGGCTGGAATCGACATCGAGAACCGTGACTCGCCCGCAGATTCGTCAACCCCGGACAAACTTCAAGCTCAACTTTGCTCGAACTAAAACTCCCACGGAAACCTTTTTGTCCGGGATGAAAAAGGGGTGAAACCTTGAGGAAACTGGATGCGTCCAATGTCACAGATCGTGGCAACGATGGCAATTGATCTGGGTGTATGCTGGCCTCCTGACCACGGAACAAGCGAGCTTTTACCGCGCCTGTTTGGGCCCGCGTTCAGCATTGGTGCGTCGCGCCAATGTGGGTTCAGCCTCCACCCTCACAAAGGAGATTTGAACTCGCACCGGTGTACCCGGTGAGAAAGCGGCATATCCGCGCCGTGGCTCGCTTTTCCCTTTTTTATGTTCGACGCACTCCTTTTTTTATGTCAGATGCACTTCCAGCTCACGAAATAAGCGGATAACAACCTTGTTGATGAGAGACCCGTCGCGGGCACGCGTATCGGCGGGTCGACGTGCGGCCGCGCGCCGCGCGTGCGGTCCCTTTTTGTTCGCTTTGACCGCTCCAGAAGAGAGCGGCCCACCCGAACCATAGCGATAAATCAGTTTTTGGAGGATCAAATGAAGTTTGCCAAATCGATTTCCAAATCGATTCTTGGTCTGGCGCTGGCCATACTCCTGTGTGTCTCGATAGGCCAAGCGCAGGAAAATGCTGAACTGAGCGGAACCGTCACCGATCCAACCGGCGCCGTTATCCCCAACGCCAAAGTGACCATCAGCAATGTCGCCACCGGCGAGGCACGCACCGTAACCAGCAACGGAGCCGGACTCTTTGACTTCTCGGGCCTGAATCACGGCACCTACAACATGAAAGTCGAGGCGGAGGGATTCAACAGCTTTCAACGGTCCAATATCGTGATGAACGTGGCCCAGACCGTCCAGGAGAATGCCGTCCTGCAGGTGGGTGCAGGAACACAAACCGTGACCGTCGAAGCAGACACACTGCACCTGCAAACCGAAACCAACGAGGTGAGCAACCTGATCACCGGCCAGCAAATGACGCAGCTTGCCACCAACGGCAGAAACATGGTTTCGCTGACGACATTGGGCACGGGCGTCTCCAACAACCTTCCCTCCTTTAACGGAGTCACCGCACAGGGCAGCGGGTTTGGCCTCAGCTTCAATGGCATGCGTCCAGACCACAACGATTGGCTGATCGATGGCGGCGAAGCTTACGATCGCGGCAGCGGCGGCAAATTCGATCTGATGCCTTCGATGGATGTTCTCGGTGAATTCCAGACACTCAGCAGTAATTACAGTCCCGATTACGGCATCAGCTCGGGCGGCACCGTCACCATGGTCATTAAGTCCGGCACCAAGCAGTTCCATGGCGGCTTATGGGAGTTCAATCGCAACGACGACTTCGACGCAGATTATTTCTTTGCGAAGCAGTCAGACACCCCCACTCCAGAACTTCGTTTGAACATCTTCGGTGGAGATATTGGCGGTCCGGTTTTTATTCCGGGGATCTATCCCAAGAGCCGCAGCAAGACCTTCTTCTTCGAGAGCGAAGAATGGCGCCGCTTCATTCAGGGTGTGAATCCTTCGCCTGCCAGTACCGCACCCGCAGCCGACTTTCCTACAGCTGGATCACCACTCGCCTATCAGCCCTTCAACGAGCTCGCAGCCAGCGCGTTGCCCTCTGGAGTTTGCAACGCGGGTGTCGCAGCCCCCTGCGTTCCCAAAACGTCAGACCCGGCGAAACTGGCAACCTACGCCGCAGACGGTCTCACACCCGGGGGAGCATTTCCGGGCAATGTGATCCCTGCAAACTTGCTCGATCCGAACGCGGTTCTCTTCATGAACACCGGCGCGATTCCGATGCCGAATACAGGGACGGCTTCAAATCCGCAATACGTGGCCTCCCCCAAACAGCCAACCGACGTGCGTGAAGATGTGGTCCGCATCGATCACGACATCAACAGCAAAATGCATCTGATGGGCCACTGGATCCACGACCAGATGTCGCAGACGATTATCCCCACGCAGTGGAGCGGCGACAGCTACGACACCGTCGGCGATGTGTTTGCCAATCCGTCCTGGTCGGGCGTCATCAAGCTGACGCAGACTCTGTCTCCGTCCTTGTTGAATGAAACCGCGTTCGATGTGAACGGAAACACCATCAATATGACGCCGTATGGAATCTATGCCCAGCCTTCCGGGTGGAGCGCGACAGGGTTCTTTTCTGGAAACAATGCGGACAATCGCTTGCCGCAGATTGGTTTTGGCGGACCTCTGAATACCACCTGGACAACGAACTACACGCCATGGCACAACGCGTTTCTCGATTATCAGATTCGCGACGATCTCTCGTGGAATCGCGGTCTGCACAATTTCAAGTTCGGCTTCTCCTATATGCGCGTCGACAAGAATCAGCAGCTGCAGGCTGACACGCAAGGCGACTATTCGTTCGGCACGGACTTCTCGGGTGATTCTTACCTGAACTTCCTGCTCGGCTTCTCGGACTCCTATCAACAATTGCAGAGTCTGAACACGAATCACTGGATCAACAACACATACTCGGGCTACGGAATGGACAACTGGCACATTCTGCCCCGACTGACGTTGAATCTGGGCGTCCGCTACGACGGGCTGCCACATGTCTACGAAAAGAACAACCTCGTGTCTAACTTTGTGCCGTCAGATTTCTCCGCAGCCAACGCGCAGGCACCGAACGGCGCAGGGAACCTGAATCCTTCCGGGCCGGGCTTCAGCCAACCACCAGGCGCCGCGGTTCCTTACTACCTCAATGGAATTGAATTTGCCGGTACTGGCGGTTTTCCCCGCGGCGTCGTCAGCAACAGCTACATGACAGTCCAACCGCGCATCGGTTTCGCGCTCGATCTCTACGGAAATGGAAAGACAGTCCTGCGCGGAGGCGGTGGACTGTTTTTCGAGCGAGTCCAAGGGAACGATATCTACGGGGCTGCCACAAACCCGCCGTTCGCCTTCCATCCGGCGGCCAACGACGTCTATTTCTCCACGCCGACCACCACGGTGAACGGCGTGCCTGCCCCTCCAGGACCGCCAACCGTTCCCGCCGGGCTCACGGATCTTGATTATTACTATCCCAATCCTGCCACGGCGCAGTTCAGCCTTGGAATCCAACAGGAGTTGGCCCCCGCGATTGTCGGCGTGATTCAGTATGTCGGCTCGACGGGTTGGAACCAATCTGATCAGCGCGCCATTAACACCTTGCCGCTTGCCGATCTCACAGATCGCGAATCGGTAGCCAGCGGCACGCCTCCCAACGCCTACCGACTTTTCCCGGGCTATGCCGGCATCAACCAGGTTGAAAGTGCGACCAACAGCAACTACAACTCGCTTCAGGCGGGATTGCGCGTGGAAAACAAGCATGGGCTCACCGCCCAGCTTTCTTACACGTGGTCGCACGAGATCGACATCCAGAGCGGCGATCTCGGCTCGACCAACATCTCCGGTTCCAGCGGCGGAGTCTCCGATCCATTCAACCTCAAGTACGATCGCGGGGCTGGTGTGCTCGATCGGCGGCACATCTTGAGCGCCAACTACGATTACCAGTTGCCGTTCTTCAAGTCTGGCGCCAATCTCCTCGAACATGAAGTCCTGGGCGGATGGGAAGTCTCCGGCGTCACTGTCGCAGAAGCGGGTTCTCCTGTGAACGTGACCTACTCAACGGACACACTCGGTCTGGGTGGCGGCACGCTCAACCGGCCCAATCTGGTCGGCACGGCAGGCGGTCCGAAGACCCAGCAGCAATGGTTCAACACTGGCGCTTTCGCACCTCCTACGGCTCCATGGGCCGGCGGAGCTAACCAGGGCTTCGGCAGTGCAGGGAAGGATGCGATTGTCGGTCCGGGACTCTTCAACTGGAATATCTCCCTGTTCAAGAGCATTCCGCTCACTTCGCATGAAGGTCCGCATTTCGAAATTCGTTTCGAGTCCTTCAATACCTTCAATCACACCGAGTTCAACAACATCGACACCGGGTATACGGACTCGAAATTCGGACAAGTCACGAGCACGTATGATCCGCGCGTGATGCAGTTCGGAGGGAAGTTCCTCTTCTAACCACCAAGCCGCAGAAACAGAAAAGGCGCAATTGTTTTGGCCGTTGCGCCTTTTTTTGTTTCTGAGCGAGCATCATGTGTAAATATGATGCGTAGAATATTAGCAGCATCAATAGATAAGTATTGCACCATAGTGGATGTTGGTGCACAATAGACTTATGAGAACCACAGTCAATCTCGACCCCGATGTTTACGAGGTGGCGTCTCTTTACGCCAAGGGAAGAGGAGTCACGCTCGGAACTGCGATCGGCGAACTGGTACGCAAGGGGCAGAATGTACAGCCTTCCGACTCCCCTTCGCCGCGACTCGTGAGGAGGCCCAATGGGCTTCTCGTCGTTGCTTCTCGCGGACGGACCATTACTCCGGAGATGGTGAATGCAGCTCTGGAAGAGGATGACTGAACGTGTCAGGATTTCTGCTGGATGTGAACGTTCTCGTGGCTCTGGTTGAAGAAGAGCATCTGCATCACAGGAAAGCCGTGCACTGGTTCAAGACAGAAGGACGCGACTGGGGAATGTGCGCGTTTTCGGAGGCTGGCCTTCTACGAGCCCTGGTGAATCCCGTCATCGGAAATATCACAGTTGAGGAAGCATCTGCAGTGCTTGCGAGCCTCGTCGGTCATCCCGGCTATCGTTATTGGGCGGTTTCATGGGGCTGGGCGGAACTCGCTGCACCTTTTCGGGAACGCGTCTTCGGCCACCGGCAGATCACCGATGCCTACCTGCTGGGACTTGCGGTAAGACGCAACGGCATCCTCGTCTCTATGGACAAGGGGATGGCGTTTCTAGCTGGCTCAAAGTTCAGCCGCAATGTTTTGATTCTGGAATGAGCGGGTTGCTGCTTGTGCGAAGGTTTAGCCGATCAGCGCAGTCGTGATGTAGTTCACCGCGAATGCCGCGCCATACGCCAGCACCAGCATGTAGACGAACTGAAACGCCGGCCACTTCCAGCTGTTGGTCTCGCGCTGCACCACCGCCATGGTCGAGGTGCACTGCATGGCGAACGCGAAGAAGATCATCAGCGCCAGCGCGCCGCCCAGCGTCATGTCGTGGTGCAGTGCGGTCTGCAAGTGCATCGACTGCGTCGCAGGATCGGCGCCGTAGAGAGTGCCCATGGTGCTCACCATCACTTCGCGCGCCAGCACGCTCGAGAGCAGGCCGATGCCGATCTTCCAGTTGAACCCCAGCGGCGCAATCACCGGCTCGATGAAGTGGCCCAGCCGTCCGATCATGCTGTCGGCCAGTTCCGGCGCCGCCCACGTACCAGTTGCCTAGTATGAATCGGCGGAATGTGCGCCAGCACCCAGAGCGCCAGCGTGACCACCAGAATCACGGTTCCCGCATTCTTCAAGAAGATGCGCGCGCGATCCACCAGCCGCATGGCAAGCGAGCGCAGGGTGGGCATCCGATACTGCGGCAGTTCCAGAATGAACGGCGTTTCGCTCGATTTCAGGATGGAGCTCTTCAGAGCCGCGCCGTGGTCATCGCAGCCACAAATCCTGCCACATAAAGGCCCAGCATCACCAGCGTGCGCAGTCCGAGAAATCCGTGCAGGATAAAAGGTATTGGGAATGAACGCCGCGATGAGCAGCATGTACACCGGCAGCCGCGCCGAGCAGGTCATGAACGGCGTCACCAGAATCGTCGCCAGGCGGTCGCGCTTGTTTTCGATGGTGCGCGTTGCCATGATGGCCGGCACCGCGCAGGCATATGCCGAAAGCAGCGGGATAAATGCCTTGCCATTCAGCCCGATGGTGCGCATCACGCGGTCGGCAATCAGCGCGGCGCGCGCCAGGTAACCGGAGTCCTCGAGAACTCCGATGAAAAGGAACAGCAGCAGGATCTGGGGCAGGAAAACCAAAACCGACGAGATGCCCTTCCACGCGCCGTCCAGAACGAGCGATTGAATCCAGCCTGCCGGCAGCAAGCGGGCGCACCAGATTGCCGGCGCGCGCCAGCACATCGCCGAAACCATCCGAAAGCGGCTGGCCGATTGAGAAGACCACTTCAAACACGCCGACCACCACCACCAGAAACAGCAGCGGTCCCCAGATGCGATGCAGCAGAACATTGTCGAGCTTGCGGCTGCTCTCCGCCGAAAGCGGCGCGCGATAGCCGGTGCGGCGGCTCACCTGCGCGGCCCAGGTGTGCGTGCTTGCGGCATTGCCCAGCACCGGCAGGGTCAGGCGCTGTTCCACCTTCTGTCGCCGCCTGCCGGACTGCACACTGATTCAGGAAGAGCGGAACGGCATCCAGGCCGGTGCCGATGACGGCGCTGATCTGCGCCACCGGCGCGCCCAGTTCACGCGCCAGTTTCAATGTGTCAATCTCGCCGCCGCGCGACTCCATCAGGTCGCTCATGTTCAGCAGCACCAGTGTCGGCAAGCCCAGCGCCAGCACCGGCGCGGCCAGCATCAACTGCCGGGTCAGGTGCAGCGAATCGAGAACCAGCAGAACCGCGTCCGGCTTGGGCGTGCCGGGCATCTTGCCCTTCAGCACGTCGACCGCAACGCGCGCATCTTCTGAATAGGGTGTAAGCGAGTAAACACCGGGCAGATCGATCAGCGTCAGATCGTCGCGGCCCACGCCCGCCATCAGCCCCATGCGCTGCTCGACGGTCACGCCGGGATAGTTGGCGACTTTCTGCCGCAGGCCGGTCAGCCGGTTGAAGAGTGTGGATTTGCCGGAGTTCGGCGGGCCGATCAGGACAACCGTCCGGAACGCGCCTTCGGCGAGTGGACGCAACCGGCGGATCAAAGGCCGGCGTCTCGCAGCAGGCATTCATCGCGCGGCCTCGGCGAGCCGTCTTGCCGTCTTGTTCTGTGAAGATCCGTGGCTGCGCCGGTGCGGACACGAATCGCTTTCGCCGTTTCGATGCGCAGCGCAATCTCCATGCCGTCAATGCCGTAGACCGTCGGATCGCCAGCCGGGGCGCGGCGCAGCGCAGTCACCTGCGCATCGGGGACAAAGCCCATATGCATCAAGTGGTTCTGCACGGATTCGGGCAGGTCGAGTGCCACCAGAACCCCGCTCTCGCCAATGTGCAATTCGCTCAGCACGCTCAACCGCCGGACTCCCGAGGGCCGCCGAAAAGGCAATACCCTTAAACTACGACCGGAATAGTCGGAATTCAGTATACGACCATTTCGGTCTGAGTTGCAAACCATGCGCAAAATCGCTACCGCACTCCAATGAGCCATGACCTGACCCCCCAGAAAACCGGCAAGCTGGCTTCTCCCTGCCGCCTTCTTTCACCGTCGACCGCCCTATACTTCCGTCATCGGACGTCGCACTATTTTTAAAGATGGTTGCGCATTCAGGATGTGACTTGGATCACTCATTGAGACGGATTCAATCGGGTGACACATCCGTCCGGTCCGCCCGTCTATGGGATGGAGATGTTATGGACGTAAAAGGTTTTCGCGAGAGCTTGGCCCAACAGTTTCCTCCGCCCGATTTGAGCCTTCCTCTGGCCGCATTGTGGTGGGACGCGAAGGGGGAATGGGCGCAGGCCCATGAGCTGGTCGACGAACTGGAGACGCAGCAAGGAATGGCTGTGCATGCCTATCTGCATCGCAAGGAAGGCGCGGCGTCGAATGCCGACTACTGGTATGCGCGCGCAGGCCGTGTCTTTCATCGGCCAGACCTCGAAGCCGAATGGGAAGCGCTCGTGGCAGGCTTCCTCAAAGCAAAGTAGGCTGTGGTTCCGTATCGGCCAATAGCGTCAACATTGTTGGTCGAGGAATAGCGTCCAAATTTGCCACGATCAGCCTCGGGCTCCAAGAGCGGTTCCTCAAATAGACCTCCTCAATCACGACGTTGGCATCTGAGACCGTAAGGTGGGACGAGATGCCGTCAAACAACTTGGACATGCTGAAGGTTGCCCTGCAAAAGGTTGAGCAAACGCCTGACGCAAACCGGGATCTTGAAGCATCGGCAGAACTCAAGAGAATCCTCGTTGGCCGCATTGCAAAGCTCGAACTTGTCCGGGCTATCGAAGTTGCGAACGAGGCTATGCCGAGCGATACAGAAATCGTTCGACTCCCCCTGGCCGACGACGAAGAAATGGATTGAATCGGCCCACGCACTATGGTCTGGATAGGATTTATTGCGAAGATGGATCGACTATTCTCCGTTTCTAACGGTAGGACACTTTGACGGCCATCAAACGAATAGCTTTCGTTGTCGATGACGAAAATATCATAGCTTCGACCCTCGAGTTGATTTTGATGAGCTACGGGTTTGACGCCCGCTCGTTTGTCGATCCCCTCGATGCTCTGAGTGCGGCACGGACTATTTCTCCCGAGCTGCTCCTGACCGATGTGATGATGCCGAACATGAATGGGATAGAACTCGCCGTCCAACTTAGACGGAATTGCCCTCACTGCAGGGTCTTGCTTTCGTCTGGACAGCCCGCAACGAGCGAATTGCTCGCCGATGCGGAAAGAGCCGGGCATCTTTTTGAGATTCTCCCCAAACCCGTGCACCCGGAAATTCTGATTGAGAGAATCGAAGAGTTGTTTCGTTCGTCCACTGCGGGCGTGTGAAACCGGACAAACCGGATCTACTTCCGAACCTTCAAATGAGTGTAGATCGGGACTCTGTGTATTTCATCTTCGCGGCGACGCTCAAGTCTTAATAAGTTGACGGGCAACCTAACTAAGAGCGGACATCTCAAATGATGAGATGGCTCCCCGGGTCGCGCAGTCGGGAGTCACACAAATAAAAACGCGGACAAGGAGAAGTCAATGTTCTTGGGCATCGGAATTCTGTTGGTTGTCTTGTGGCTAGGTGGATTCGTAATGTTCCACACGGCCGGGTTCTTAATTCATATCTTGCTTGTGCTCGCCTTGATTTCATTTGTTTTTCACTTCTTGCGGCGCAGCACCAGCTCTGTTTAGGAAGCCACCTATGGCGCTCTCTAACCCATTTAGGGTCGTTCTCAAATCGGCGTCCCCTGCTTCCGTAATGAGCACATCCGGAACTGTGGGGAGAGACTCGCTATTCACACGGTCGTTCGATCAATTGTCGATCGACTCCCCGGGAAATGCATGGGAAAGCCAGGACAGCCGTCGCTTGCCGGCGTCCTGGCTGGCTCACTGCCAGCATTTCTCCGTCCGGCCGAGTGAGCGCCTATCCGCAGCTACCCATTCGATAACTCTCCGACACGCAAGCCGCGAGCACGCCTACTCTCCAAACGGCATTTTCGTCTCGCCAATCCAGAATCGGTTGCTCGCCCGCGCCAGCATTCCTGGCCCAAACCCCGTCAGCCGTGCGCGCGCCTCATGATACGGACCCGTAAATCGCATCGAAGAGGGAAGTGATCGATGGACACGCGGCAGCCAGCGATGCGCTCCCGCGACTGCCCGCTTTTCAGCCGCACCAAACTCCAGTCCAAACTCCTCGCGGAACCGCTCTGGCATCCACTCCGTCGTCAGCGCACGATACCAATGCGGAGGATGGATCCACGAACCAGCGCCGGACAGAATCCTGTGTGCCATTGACCGCGACAATGAGTCCACGCCGAGGGCACTCGACGCGCACATCTCGTCAACATATGTCTCGAATGAAACCCAGTTTGCGGGAAGCGCCGCCGTTGGAATACCGAACAGTCCCGCCAGCACTTTGCTCTCCGCGTAATACTCTTCGCGCTCCACATTGCTCAACGGCGGCAGCACCCACTCATATGCCAGTACCGCCGACTCGATGAGAGTGGCATACACCCATATCAAAGCCGGAATGTGATTTGCCTCGTAGTGCGAACCTTGCGTGTAGCCCGCAACCGCCGAAGGCAGCTCGCCACGAATCCGCGTGTGCAACTGATGCAAAGAACGCGAGGCTGCGAACGCCTGCGCCGCCGATCCGAAGATCATCGTGAACACAATCCGAAACGTTTTGTGAAAGCGCGCAATCGGATTCGACATCAGCGACGAATGCTGTGCGAGCGCCGTCGCGACCCATGGATGCGCAAGTTGCAGCAGGGCTGCGCGTCCTGCGCCGAGAAACAGTGCCGCTTCGCGATTGATCCGCCAGCTAATGGAGCGCGGCCCGAAGATCCCTGCCCGCGGATCGACAACGTTGGAGACGACCGCGGCAAGCAATGCCTCCAGATCGTCACGGCCAACGACCGGCGTCGATGCGTCGATGTTCATGCGACCCATTCTCGTCTTCGATCTTCGCAGAAGGCCAGCCATTCGTAGCCCGGCGCTCGAAAACAATCGCCTGTTTTACACGAGGCCAGCCGTCTCCGCAATCCGCCATTTCATACCACATCGTGAATCGATGATTTCTCCGTGTGTCTGGCATCACAGCCGCGCGCACCCCCAGCGACGAGACTTCGGGTAGCGGGTTTTCTCCTCTGGCCGCGCTGTGGAGCATTACGCATGAGTGAACAGAAAATGGTGATTCTGGACGGGAACGAGGCTGCGGCCTCTGTCGCCTATCGACTTTCCGAAGTAGTCGCGATCTACCCCATTACCCCTTCGTCGCCCATGGCCGAGTGGGCCGATCAGTGGCGCTCCGAAGGAAAGAAAAATATCTGGGGCGCACTGCCCATCGTTGAAGAGTTGCAGAGCGAAGGCGGAGCCGCGGGTGCGCTTCATGGCGCCTTACAGGCAGGCGCTTTTGCCACCACGTTCACTGCGTCGCAGGGCCTCCTGCTGATGATCCCCAACATGTACAAGATTGCCGGCGAACTCACCCCGGCCACCATGCACGTCACGGCCCGCACTCTGGCCACGCATGCCCTCTCCATCTTCGGCGATCACTCCGACGTCATGGCGTGCCGCTCCACGGGCTGGGCCATGCTCGCGTCCAATTCCGTGCAGGAAGTCGCCGACATGGCGCTCGTTGCGCAGATCGCCACACTCGAATCGCGCATTCCCTTCATTCATTTCTTCGATGGCTTCCGCACCTCGCACGAAGTCGGCAAGATCCTGCCCATTTCCGACGAAACCATTCGAGCGCTTCTCGACGACAAATACATCATCCAGTTCCGCCAGGCTGCGCTCAGCCCCGACCGCCCCATCATTCGCGGAACCGCTCAGAATCCCGACGTCTTCTTCCAGGCGCGCGAAGCCTGCACCCCGATCCACGCCGCCGTCCCGGGAATCGTCCAGTCCGTCATGAATCGCTTTGCGGCAGTGACAGGCCGCCAATATCACCTGTTTGATTACGTGGGCGCACCAGACGCCGAGCGCGTCATCGTCATCATGGGCTCCGGCGCGGAAGCTGCCGAAGAAGCTCTCGACGCGCTCAACAGCAAGGGTGAAAAGCTTGGCCTCCTCAAAGTCCGCCTCTATCGCCCTCTCGACGCCAACGCCTTCCTCGCCGCACTGCCCGCGACCGTCAAGTCCATCGCGGTTCTCGACCGCTGCAAGGAACCTGGCGCAGCCGGTGAGCCTCTCTATCAGGATCTGGTCACGATTCTCTCCGAAAACTCGGCGACTCTTCCGTTCGGCAAACCAACCGTTATCGGCGGTCGCTACGGCCTCTCGTCGAAAGAATTCACGCCCGCCATGGTCAAGGGCATCTACGACGAGTTGGCCAAAGCCACGCCGAAAAATCACTTCACCATCGGCATCGACGACGACATCAGCCACACCAGCCTGACCTACGATCCCGCGTTCTCCACCGAAGATCCGAAGACCGTCCGCGCCCTCTTCTACGGCCTCGGCTCCGACGGCACCGTGGGCGCAAACAAAAACTCCATCAAGATCATTGGCACCGAGACGCCCAACTTCGCGCAAGGCTACTTCGTCTATGACTCGAAGAAGTCCGGCTCGATGACTACCTCGCACCTGCGCTTCGGTCCCAAGCCGATTCACTCGACCTACCTGATCACGCGCGCCAGCTTCATCGCCTGCCACAACTTCAGCTTCCTCGAGAAGATGAATGTGCTCGAAGCTGCCATTCCGGGCGCGGTCTTCCTGCTCAACTCGCCCGCACTCGGCTGCGGAGGTCTGGGACAAGCTGCCCAAAACCATGCAGCGGGAGATGATCGCAAAGAAGATTGAGTTCTATGTGATCGACGGCTACAAGGTGGCCCGCGAAGCCGGCATGGGCACGCGCATTAACACCATCATGCAGACCTGCTTCTTTGCCATCAGCGGCGTATTGCCGCGCGAAGAAGCCATCGAGCAGATCAAGAAGGCCATCAAAAAAACCTATGGCAAGCGCGGCGAAGCCGTCGTCCAGAAAAACTTTGCGGCCGTTGACCACGCTCTCGCTCACCTCGAAAAAGTCGCGCTGCCCACAACCGCAGAGTCCGACTTCGACATCGTCGGCGTCATCTCCGGCAAAGCGCCAAAATTCGTGCACGACGTTCTCGGCAAAATCGCCGCAGGCCAGGGCGATCTGCTTCCCGTCAGCGCCATCCCCGCCGGCGGCGCATTCCCCACCGGCACCACGCAATGGGAGAAGCGCAACATCGCGCAATTCATTCCGGTGTGGGACAAGGATCTCTGCATCCAGTGCGGCAAATGCGTCATGGTTTGCCCGCACGCCGTCATCCGCTCCAAGGTCTACAGCGCCGATCTAGGCGACAAATCTCCGGCCACCTTCCAATGGGCCAAGCCCAAGTGGAAGGGCATGGAGCAGGATCGCTACACGCTGCAGGTCGCTCCTGAAGATTGCACTGGCTGCGCGGTCTGCGTCGAGGTTTGCCCGGTCAAGAGCAAGAGCGACGCCAGCCACAAGGCCATCAACATGGCGCCGCAGGCTCCGCTGCGCGAACCCGAACGCGAGAACTGGGACTTCTTCCTCTCGCTGCCTGAAGTTGATCGCAGCAAGCTTTCGCATGGACAAGTAAAAGATCTCCAGCTTCTTCAACCGCTCTTCGAGTTCTCCGGTGCCTGCGCTGGCTGCGGCGAGACACCCTACATCAAGCTGCTCACTCAACTCTTCGGCGATCGCCTCTACATCGCCAACGCTACCGGCTGCTCATCCATCTACGGCGGCAACCTGCCCACCACACCCTATAGTTCCAACGCCCAAGGCCGCGGACCGACATGGGCCAACTCGCTCTTCGAGGACAATGCAGAATTCGGCTTCGGCATGCGCACAGCCCTCGATCAGCAAAAGGATTTCGCTGAAACCCTCGTCACGCGCCTCGCCTCGACCCTAGGTCCGGACTTTGCGGCCTCGCTTCTCCACGCACCGCAGAAAACCGAAGCGGAGATGAATGCGCAACGCGAACGCGTCGAAGATCTGAAGAAGCAACTCCTTGCCATTGATTCATCCGACGCGCGAAACCTGCTTGCAATTGCCGACAACCTTGTCCGCAAGAGCGTCTGGATTCTCGGCGGCGACGGCTGGGCCTTCGACATCGGCTTCGGCGGTCTCGACCACGTTCTTGGCTCAGGCAAAAACGTCAATATCCTCGTTCTCGATACCGAGGTCTACTCCAACACCGGCGGCCAGGCATCCAAGGCCACCCCGCGCGGCGCCGTCGCCAAGTTCGCGGCCAGCGGCAAGACCAGCAGCAGAAAAGACCTCGCCATGGAAGCCGTCAGCTACGGCTACGTCTATGTTGCGCAGGTCGCGATGGGCGGCAACGACACCCACGTCATCAAGGCATTCCAGGAGGCCGAGGCGCATGACGGTCCGTCGATCATCATCGCTTACTCAAGTTGCATTGCTCACGGCTACGATCTCGTGCACGGCCTCGAGCAACAAAAACTCGCCGTGCAGTCGGGTTACTGGCCTCTCATGCGCTACAACCCGGCTCTGCGCGCAGAAGGCAAGAACCCATTCCAGCTCGACTCCAAGGCCCCCTCGATTCGGCTCAAGGACTATGCCTATCGCGAGGCGCGCTACACCATGCTTGCGCGCGGCAATCCAGAGCAGGCTGCGTTGTTGCTGAAAGAAGCGCAGGACGATGTAGAGCGCCAATGGCGCGTCTACTCGGCGCGCGCAGCCATGGCGGGCCGTGGCGATACACCGAACATCGCTCCCGCGGAAACGCCCGAGGAGCAGTTGGCAGGAAAGCCTGCCGGAGGTACAAAATGATTGACTTCTCAACTCGCTACCTTGGGCTCAAACTGAACGGACCCATCGTCGTGTCCTCTACCCCGCTCTCCGAGTCGCTCGACAATATTCGCCGCATTGAGGACGTGGGTGCGTCCGCGATTGTCCTCACCTCGCTCTTTGAGGAGCAGCTCGCTCTCGAATCGCGCGCATTGGACGAAGATCTTTCGCGCGGCACCGAATCTTTCGCCGAGTCACTCGACTACCTGCCCGACCAGAGCGACTACCGCATGACGCAGGAGGTCTATCTCGAGCACCTGCGGCGGGCCAAAGCAGCAGTCAAGATCCCCATCATCGCAAGTTTGAACGGCAATACTGTAGGCGGCTGGGTGCGCTTCGCCAAGGAGATGGAATCGGCCGGTGCCGATGCCATCGAATTGAACACCTACGCCCTGGCAACGGATAGCAGCCAGACTTCGAATGAAATCGAACTGCAGGTTCTCGAACTCGTCGAGCGCGTATGCCAGGAGGTCAAAGTCCCGGTCTCCGTCAAACTTTCCCAGTCGTTCACCAGCATCCCGCATCTCGTCGCACGGCTTCAAGACGTTGGCGCACGTGGCGTCGTCCTTTTCAATCGCTTTTACCAGCCTGATTTCGATATCGAAACTCTTGAAGTGCGACCCACGCTGCACTTTTCCACGCCATCCGAACTGCTGCCGCGCCTTCACTGGGCAGCGATCCTGTATGGCCATCTCAACATCGATCTTGCCATCACAGGCGGCGTTCATTCCGCCGAAGACGTTCTGAAGAGCATCATGGCCGGAGCCAACATGACCATGATGGCCTCGGCGCTCCACATTCACGGCATCGAACACATCGGCCGCGTTCTCTCTGACATGCAGTATTGGTTGGAGAAGCGCGAATACACATCGCTTTGGGAAACGCGCGGCTGCTTAAGCCGCCGCTCCGTCCCCGACACCTCGCCCTTCGACCGCGGCAACTACATCAAGACGCTAAGCTCCTATAGCCTGCGCCAAACCGTAGCCGCCTTCTAAATGCGGTGTCTCAATTGGCAGGTTGCCCACTTATCCTGATACGGGAGCTGTGCCCCGTTCATCGCGGCTTTATCGCGATGAGCGGGTCCTCGGCAAGGCCCCAGCGGAGTTACGATAGGACCATGCCCTACGGCCTGAAGCGGTTCCAGAAAGCCGAGGCCCTTCACTTCATTACGTTCAGTTGCTTCCACCGTCTTCCGTTCCTTGAAGCGCCGGCAACCAAGGAAAGCTTTGAGTTGGTTCTGGAACAGACTCGGTCGCGTCATCAGGCCAGGGTCTATGCTTACGTCCTGATGCCTGAACATATCCACTTGCTGATCAACGAGCCGCCGCTGATCCTGTTGTCGCAGTTTCTGAAGGCGCTCAAGCAGATCACTTCACGCAAACTGCGAGGCAATCGCCGGCAGTTCTGGCAGGACCGTTATTTTGACGCGAACATCCATGGGGAAACAGCCCGGTCCGAAGTGATCCGATATATCCATCGAAACCCAGTAAAAAGGGGATTGGTCGCATCGCCCGAGCAGTATCGATGGAGCAGCTTCAACCACTACGCTACCGGAATTCGAGGAATGGTTGAGATCGAGTCGGAGTGGACGGCAAGAACTCGCGGCCCACTCATCGCGATAAAACCGCGATGAATGGGGCACAGACCTACTTATCTCGAAGCTCAGGTGGGTGGATGTATCGGTGAGTGGGCCATCTGCCAACGCATCAATCGGTACGATGATCAGTACGATGATGGGAACAGCACGATGATGGGTGCCCCATCCAAGCTCTGCTTGGGTGGGAAAGCACGCCTCCATCCCGCCCGCGTCATCCTCTATAACAGTGCTCTCGGGTGTTGCTCACTTGCTTATTTCCGGTTAAACCCATGACCCGTCTAGGAAACCCAGCCCCCACATCTCTTTGTCACGTTCCAGCTGTCGCCGACCCTTTTGAGAACCAGAGTATTGCCGTTCCCCCACATACAAAGCTATAGCTCACCACTGCGTGAAGGTGTTCCTTATCGAAAACGATCTCCGACAATGTAAAGAGGCCACTATCAAAAGCGCTCTTGATTGACCGATCCAGCTGCCCCTCAGTGATCTTCTGACGGTCGTCAATGGCCTTCTTCATCAGGTTTTGCGGATCGTTTTCCTTGATTGTCTCCTGCTGGCGATCAGGATCAACCAAGACGACTCTCTTATCGGCCACGAGCGACAGACCGATTCTGTGAATGACGGACGCTGATCTCTTCGCAACTTCCACGTTCAACCCTCTCAAACATGCAATGTCGGCCCCGTCAAGTGGTTGGGTGATGTTCGCCAGATTCGGAACACGGTCTGATCCTTTCAGGTAAACCGCCAGCACAGCGCGGTAAACGGCGATCTGTTCGCTCGTAAGCGGAGCATCACTGACTCTTGGCTTCGGCGCATTTTCCTGCGCAACGCTCCCAGACGAAATCACGAGTAATACAGCGATTAAGAATCTTCCGCGCATTTCATTCCCTTCCATGACGTTATTGCTAATTATTGAGACACCACGCCTCGAGCGTATGTTCCCGAACGCGTTTGTGGACGTACTGTCGCCACTGGTTCCGGAGTCGTGACTATTCGTCAAGTACTACTCGGCAAACATCCCTTTCCCAGGCCCTTCATAGGTCGAATGAGATTGCGCATAAATTCCCCAATTCCATTACCCTGAATCTAAACCCAAAAAACTAAACTCGCCGAGGAGACAGTCCCAGGCACGTGCTCTTGTTCGCGCTTTGCGCGAACGTCCCCTGGACAGCTAGCCCTAGCTAAGTCGAACAAATCGAAGGGGCCAGTGCTAACTTGAACTGGCAGAGATATTTAGCCGCAACCCATTCGCTCTAAACGGGTTATCGCAAGTTACTGATAATCCTAAACCGAATAGAATCAGATATTTCCCCAAGAACGTGGGGGAGGGGGTACGGCCTCGCCGAGAACTCGAAAGGGACAGCCCGAACAGATCAGGAACCGGCTCAAGACAGCTCGGGTCCGGTACCGGGAGCTGAAGAGCGCCACCCCGCTCCCGTATCATGCGTGGGTCTTCTATCCGAGGCCACAAATGAACGCGAACCGCGTTGCCGCCCTAATCGCCGCCGCACACATCGTCGTCGGAGCCGCGTCTCCCGCACAGGCTCCCGCGAAATACGAGCCCACACTGGAGTCGCTCGACCGCCATCCTCTGCCCGACTGGTACGCCGGCGCAAAGCTCGGAATCTTCATCCACTGGGGCCTCTATTCCGTCCCAGGCTGGGCGCCGCTGAACCACCCCGATCACGACTTCTCGTCAAACGACTACATCAAATACGATCCCTACGCCGAGTGGTACCTGAACACAATGCGCGTGCCCGGCTCGCCCACCGCCGCCTATCATCGCGAACATTTCGGCGCGGACTTCGGCTACTACGACTTCGCGCCGCCGTTCAATCGCGAATCAAAAACCTGGAACCCCGACGCAATGGCCGCGATTTTCAAAGCTGCAGGCGCGCGCTACGTCGTGCTGACGAGCAAGCACCATGAAGGATTCACTCTCTGGCCCAGTACAACGCCTAATCCAAACCCGAGTTTGAAGCCGAGCCAACTCCACGCCGAGCGCGATATCGTGGGCGACCTCTCCAAGGCTGTCCGCGCTGAGGGCATGAAGATGGGCCTTTACTATTCCGGAGGCTACGACTGGACCTTCAACACCGGCCCCATCCTCACCAACACCGACTACGAGACCGTAAAACCCGAAACCGAAGCCTACGGAAAATACGCCAACGCCCAGATCCACGAACTGATCGAACGCTACCATCCATCGGTTCTCTGGAACGACATTGACTGGCCGAAGACCGGCGACGCGCTCGGCGTCGAGGCAGATTACTACAACGCCGTGCCCGACGGCGTCATCGACGACCGCTTCGGCATCAAGCACGCCGACTTTACGTCGCCCGAATACGCAAAGCTCGATCACATCAGCGAAAAGAAGTGGGAAGAGTGCCGCGGCCTCGGCCGTTCCTTCGGCTACAACCGGGCAGAAGGAGAAAATGAAACCATCGCCCCCGCCGAACTGATCGCTCTGCTCGTCGACATCGTCAGCAAGAACGGCAATCTACTGCTCGATGTTGGCCCCGAGGCGAACGGCACCATTCCACCCGTCCAAATGGAGCGCCTGAAAGCTCTCGGTGCATGGCTCCAGCAGAACGGAGAAGCAATCTACGACACCACACCGTGGACGGACGCAATTGGAAAGAGTGCTCAAGGGGACGATCTTCGCTTCACCCGCAAGAGCGACGACCTGTACGTGACAATTCTTGGCAAGCCAAAGGCGGAGTCGCTCAGTCTTGAGATTGGTACTCGATCGTTCAGCTCTATCACGCTTCTTGGCGACCCGAAACCGCTCCAATATACGCAAACGGGCAGAAGCCTGAGCATAAAGCTGCCAGAACATCTCGTGGGAGACTATGCCTACTGCATCAAGCTGGCAGGCTATGCTCGCTGACTGGCAGAATCCGCGATCATCCTAAACACAGTCGTTTCCAACTGCGCGCAAGCATCGGGCAGCGCGGCCTGAACGGCCTCACTGAATCCTTCGCGCAACTCCAGCGATCCGGCCCCAACCGTCAGCAGCAGGGAAGCGCGAGGTGACTTGTTATAGAGTTCTTTGCTGAGTGAAAGCAGCTCCGCCGCTCCCACATGATGCGTCGCCGGGCCAGACTCAACTGCGGCCGGCTCAACCGGCGCAATCTTCACTTCACCAGCGACAGCATTCACAACGCAGTCGATAAAGACCACCGACCCCGCCTCGGAAATATCCTGCGCGAGGTCCGGCGTCCATTGCTGCCGCGCAAGCACACACACACCGGGCTGTGTCGCGAACCGCTCTTCAGCCCACGCAGCAAGCCAAGGCCCGACGCCATCATCCTCGCGCAGCGTATTGCCACAAGCGAGAATGAGGCACCGGGCCGGCTTTAAATTCATAGGTTCAAAGTTACGCTAACGAATGACCCGATCCACAACCTCGCCCTCGGCGGAGACAAGCGAAATCACCAACGGCATCTGCCCAAACGCATGGGTCGAGCAGCTCAGGCAGGGGTCAAACGTCCGCACCACCGCTTCGACACGATTCAAAATACCCTCGGTGAACTTGCCGTCTTTCACGTAGTGCTTTGCCGCCTGCAACACGCCCTTGTTCATCGCGTTGTTGTTCTGGCCGGTCGCAATCACCAGGTTCGCCCACGTGATCAGTCCGTTCTCATCCACCTTGTAGTGATGATGCAGGGTGCCGCGCGGCGCCTCGGCTTGGCCTGCGCCCTCCAGTCGGTTGACGCCGGCGGTCGCCCGCACATGTTTGTCGAGGATGAGCGGATCGGTAAGAATGCGCTCGATCTTTTCGATCCCGTACAGAATGTCGATCAGCCGCGCGTAATGATAGTAGAAGGAGCTCTGCACCGGACCGTCGTCCGAGATCTGCTTGAACAAGCTGAGTTCGCCGTCGGCCATCGGCGTGCCCATGCTCTTCACGATGTTAAGCCGTGCCAGCGGTCCCACGCGATAGCTACCTTCGGGATAGCCGAGCGGTTTGTAGTAAGCAAACTTCGTGTAGCTGTAAGGCTCGACGGCTTCGCCGATTAACTCCGGGAACTGATTCGCAGTGATGCCATCCGCGATAATCTCGCCGCGTGCGTCGATCAGCCGCAGCGCGCCGTCGGTAAACTCGATCGACTCGTCCTCATTGATGAGGCCCATGTAAAGGGAGGCGAAGTTCGCGAAGACCTCGATCTCGGGAGCGAAGGTTTCGGCAATCTGCTTGTACCAGGTCAGCGCGAGCTTGATGTTGGCATAGGCCTCGGGAATCATTCCGAGAATTTCATCGCGCTTGGCGGCGGCCAGCGGTTCCGTGACGCCCCCGGGCACCACCCATCCCGGATGAATCCGCTTGTTGCCCAGCAGCTCGATGATGTGCTGGCCGAAGCGGCGCAGGGCGATTCCAGCGCGCCCCAGTTCCGGCTTCGCGCCCACCACGCCAAAGATATGCCGCATTTGCGGGTCCGACTCCATGCCGAGCAGCAGATCGGGCGACGACAGATAGAAGAAGCTGAGCGCATGCGACTGCACCATCTGCGCGAGGTTCAGCATGCGCCGCAATTGCGCCGCGGTATGCGGAATCCGCACCGACATGATGGCTTCGCAGGCCTTTGCCGAGGCGATCAGATGCGAGACAGGGCAGATGCCGCAGATGCGCGCCATCAGGCTCGGCATCTCGTAAAACGGCCGGCCCTCGGAGAATTTCTCGAAGCCACGCACCTGGGTCACGTGAAAGTTCGCGTTCTCCACTTCGCCCTGGTCGTTCAGGTGAATGGTGATTTTGCCGTGGCCTTCCAGGCGTGTGACGGGATCGATGGTGATGGTCTGGCTCATAGACAGGCTCCGCTTTCTAAGCTCCAAAACGCGTGAGGGCTGGAACATCCAGCGGCTCACCGGTGACCAGCGCAGTCAGCGCTGCATGAAAGGTATCGGCCGAGGGCGGGCATCCGGGCAGGAACACATCCACCTTCACAAACTCGTGGATCGGGCGCACGACGCGCGAGCAGCTTGGGCACAACGACACAGGGAATCTGCTGCTGCAAGTCGGCATTTTCTTTGTAGGCGCGGTCGAGAATCGCTTCGGGTCCGATGGGATTGCGCATCGACGGCACATTGCCCGGCGACCGCGCAGTCGCCCATCGCGACCAGAAGTTTCGAATGGGCGCGAATCTTCTTGATCTTCTTTTCGTCATCGACAGAAGCCACCGCGCCCTCGACGAGCGCGATGTCCACTTCGTCAGGAAACACTTTCGTGTCCACGATCGGGCTGTAAACCACATCCACCAGTGCCGCCAGCTCGATCAGCCGCTCATCCATATCGAGGAAAGACATGTGGCAGCCGGAACAGCCGTCGAGCCACACCGTTGCCAGTTTCAGTTTGCTCATTGCGCCTCCCTCATCAGGTTCAGGTACGGCAGAAAATCGGGATACTTCGGATGATCGGAACCGACCTTGCTCTTATCGAATAGCGCGCCCGTGGGACACACCTGCACGCACTTGCCGCAGCGCGTGCAACTTGATTTTCCCCATTCCTCGTGAAGATCGGAGATGATCATCGAGTCAATGCCGCGGCCCATCACGTCCCACACGTGCGCGCCTTCAATCTCCGCGCAGACGCGCACGCAGCGCGTGCACAGGATGCAGCGATTGTGGTCCAGAGTGAACCGCTCGTGCGATGCATCGACGGGCAGTTCCGGATTGCGATAAGGCAGCCGCACATGCGTCACGCCTTGCTGCTGGCCGAGAGTCTGCAACTCGCAGTGCCCGTTGGCCACGCAGACCGAGCAGATGTGATTGCGCTCGGCGAACAGCATCTCGAGAATCGTCCGGCGGTGCTTCTGCAGACGCTCGGTCACCGTGGTGACTTCCATCCCTTCATAGACGCTGGTTACGCAGGCCGGGAACAGCTTGTTGTTGCCCTTGATCTCCACCAGGCACAGCCGGCATGCGCCCACATCGCTGAGGCCGTCGAGATGGCAGAGCGTGGGAATCTCGATGTTGTTTTCGCGCGCCACTTCAAGGATGGTCTGGCCCGCGCGGGCGCTCACTTCCTGACCGTCGATGACAAGCGTTTTTACATCGACGGCAACGGCGCTCATGCCATCACCTCCACAGCAGCTTCAGCGGCCACCGGCGCTTCTATATTGCACACGCCGGCCGGGCAGCGCTTATGCACGATGTGGTCGATGTATTCGTTGCTTGAAATACTTCAGCGTGCTCAGCACCGGGTTGGGCGCCGTCTGCCCCAGGCCGCACAGGCTGGTTTCTTTCACCGTGGCGCACAGATCCACCAGCAGGTCGAGGTCGTCCATGGTTCCCTTGCCGTTGCAGATGCGGGTGAGCAGCAGCGTGCATCTGCGCGGTGCCCGCGCGGCATGGAATGCACTTGCCGCACGACTCAGTCATGCAGAACTCGATGAAGAAGCGCGCGACATTGACCATGCAGGAGGTATCGTCCATCACGATCATGCCGCCCGAGCCCATCATCGAGCCCACCTTCAGCAGCGCATCGTAGCTGACGCCGATGTCCAGCATCTCGGCAGGAAGGCAGCCGCCCGAAGGTCCGCCGGTTTGCACCGCCTTGAAGGTGTGCCCATCCGGCACGCCGCCGCCGATGCCCTCGATGATCTCGCGCAGAGCTGATGCCCATCGGCACTTCGACCAGGCCGGTGTTGGTGATCTTGCCGGTCAGCGCGAAGACCTTGGTGCCCTTGCTTCTCTCCGAGCCCATGCTCGCAAACCACTTGCCGCCTTTGCGAATGATGGGCGCGATGTTGGCGAAGGTCTCGACGTTATTGATCAGGGTCGGCTTGCCCCACAGCCCGCTCACCGCCGGATAAGGCGGCCGCGGCTTGGGCGTGCCGCGCTTGCCTTCGATCGAGGCAATCAGAGCCGTCTCTTCGCCGCAGACAAACGCGCCCGCGCCGAGTCGAATCTCGACATCGAAATTGAACGGCGTGTTGCAGATGTTGTTGCCCAGCAGGCCGCGCCGCCGCGCCTCGCGCAAACAATTGGTCAGCCGCGCTACGGCCAGCGGATACTCGGCGCGCACATAGATGTAGCCCTTGCTCGCGCCCACCGCATAGGCCGCAATCGCCATGCCCTTCGATCACGCGCTGCGGATCGCTCTCCAGAACGCTGCGATCCATGAAGGCGCCGGGGTCGCCCTCGTCGCCGTTGCAGATCACGTACTTCAAGTCGCCGCCTGCCTTGGCCACCGTGCCCCACTTCAGGCCGGTGGGATAGCCCGCCGCCGCCGCGTCCGCGCAGCCCGCTTTCGGTGATCTGCTGGATCACGCCGTTGGGGGTCATCTCGGTCAGCGCCTTCAGCAGCGCCTTGTAGCCGTCGCGCGCGATGTAGTCGTCGATCTTTTCCGGATCGATGTGGCCGGAGTTCTCCAGCACGACGTGCACCTGCTGATCGAAGTGCTCGCGCAGGTTGCATTGCAGCTCGGCCACGGGCTCCCCGCCCAGGCTTGCCGCAACAGCTTCTCCGCGTCGCTCGCTTTCACGTGCTGATAGAGCGTCTCCTCGGGATCGACCAAGCACCAGCGGGCCCGCGGCGCACAATCCCATGCAGCCGGTGCGGCGCACCAACGCTTTCTTGCCCGAGCGCCTCAACCGCCTTCGCCAGCGCATCTTTCAGCTTGTCCGAGTGCTGGCTCAGGCAGCCAGTGCCCATGCAGACGTTGATCTCGTGGTCGTACTTCGCATTCTCCGCGCGCGACGGTTTCGGCGATCTGTTCCAGCTCTTCGATGGTCATTCCACGGCCCACCTTTCCAGTTGCTGCGAGCATCTGTTCGCCGTTCATCTGGCCCTGCAGTTCGCCATCGGTCAGCACCACCGGCGCGCGGCCGCAGGCGCCCACGCAACGAGCCGTCATCAGGCTGATCTGGCCGTCCTTCGTGGTCTGGCCCTGGCAGATGCCCAGATGCTTTTCCGCCGCAGCCACCAGCTTGTCGGTGCCCTTGATGTAGCAGGCCGTTCCGGTGCAGATCGTCATGGTGTGCTTGCCCGGCGGCTTGAGGCTGAAGTAGTGGTAGAACGTCACCACGCCGTAAGCCTGGCTCAGCGGCACGCGCAGCGACTGGGCCACAAAACGGATCGCATCGTCGTCCAGAAAGCCGAACGAAGATTGCACCGTGTGCAGCGTTTCAATCAGCGCGTGACGGGCAAAGCCGTTCTTGCGCATGGTGCCGTTCACGATCTTCCATCGTTTGTCGTCGCTTGGCAGCGGCGGAGGGGTGAAGGCTGGCACGGTTCCTCCATTTGGCAGACAGATCGGAGTTGCACGATTGTCTGCATTTCGCGGTGCGTCAAGTGTAGTTCTAAAAGGAGAGCCCGCGAGTACTTGGTGACAACCATCACTTGGGGCGAAATCGCATCCCACGCTATGGCACCCGGAGACCTTGAGTGCTCTCGCCGGAACAGCGCCGTGCATCAAGCCACCCAGTCGCGCCTCCTCGCAGCGACCTTCCCCAACGTTCCCGGCCGATCCTAAGCACAGGCCCCCATTCCCGCATTGCGGACCTTAGTGACGAGGCTCACGCTGTTTCGATTGCACCGGCTGCGATAATTGCCATCAGGTGGAGAGATGCTGCTCCCCGATTCTGTCGCATGGGGCGAGCCTCGACGGCACAGCATCACCGAACGTCGGTCATTAAGTGGCAGGGGGATCGGAATGAAGGGTGTGTTCGTCGTGGGGGCAGGGCCGGCGGGCATGTTTGCCGCGCGCCAGATCGCGCTCGCAGGATATGAAACCTTTATCTTCAATCGGGATATCCGGCCCGGGCGGCCTGGCCCAGTACGGCATCTATCCCCTCAAGACCAAGATGAAGTCCGGACTGCGCAAGCAATTCGATCAGACCCTCGCTCTGCCAATGTCCACTACTTCGGCCACGTGCAGATCGGCGCGGCCTACGATCTTTCCCTCGCCGACCTTGAAGCCTTTCGTCCCGCCGCCATTGTCTTTGCTTCCGGCGCCCAGGGCGCCAAAAAGCTCGGCCTGCCCGGCGAGAATGCCAAAGGCGTTTACGCCTCCAAGGACTTCGTCTACAACTACAACCAGCTCGAATCCCACGTTCCGCGCGATTTCTCGGCGCACAAGCGCATCGCCGTCATCGGCGTCGGCAACGTAGCCATCGACGTCGCACGCTGGCTGCTTCTCGACAAGCCCGCAAAGTACACCGAGAGCGTCGTCATCGTCGCCCGCCGCGGCCCCTCTCGAAGTCAAATTCGACAAGAAGGAAATCGAGCACGTCGAGCCCCACATCTCGCGCCCGCCTGGTCGCCGAACTCGAGCGCGTGAAAGCCCGCTGCGCCCAGGCCAATCAGGACGTTTCGCCCGAGAAGATCATCGCCCAGCATTTCCCGCATCTCGCGATCCGGAATTCACCCCGGTTCCACCGCACCTCTCGTTCCGCTTCCTGTCTTCGCCAAAATCCTTCGTGGCCAACGCCGAAGGCCGCGTCACCCAGATGGTCGTTGCCGAAAACGACCTCGTCCTCAAGACCGACGGCAGCACCTCCGCCCGCACCACCGACGCCACCGCCACCCTCGACGTCGACACGGTCCTGTTCGCCATCGGCGACAAGCACGATCCCGCAAATCGGCCTGCCCATGGGGCCTGACGGCTATGCCACGCGGCCCATGCGACCGGACAATGCCGGCCAGCCCGACAGCCTCATTCGAAGTCTGGGATCCGGCTGGCGGACGGCCGCGCACCGGCCAGTTCGTTGTCGGTTGGGCGCGCAAAGCCAGCACAGGTCTCGCCGGCCTCGCCCGGCACGACGGCGAAGATGGGCGCGCGCCAAGCCATCGACTATGTGAAGGTCCGCGCCCGATTCCGACACTCTCGACCGAGCCTGAAATCCGCGCACGCCTCACCGCAAAAGGCCTCCGATCGTCGATAAGCAGGACCTGACCTGCTCGCTCGCGCCGAGCACGCCATGGCGCAGTAGCCGCTCCCAACTCGTTTCATTTCATAGCAAGAAGAGGAGATGTTCAAGGCAATTGATGAGGAAAAGGCCGGCGAGGCAAATGCTCCGGCGCTCCCAAGATTGCAGCGATCAGGCTAGTGCAGCGACCGCTCGTCCGAAAGACTGCCGGCTTCAGTCCTTCATGTCCGATCAAGCCTGAGTGGCTGCCGAATGCGCTTGGCCGCACTGCAGGTGCCGCGCTGTGAACCGCACGTGTCTAGCCTAAGCGCAGGCAGTTTGTCCGAGATTCCCAGCAGGAAGATCAGCCCGATCACGCAGCTGTAGATCGCTCCGGTCCAGGCAATTGCGTGATAGAAGCGCGGGTGATGTCCGGTAGCCCGGAACGCTCCGCCCATCGACGCCGTCATCAGCGCATTCATCGCCACCAGGCCAACCGCAAATGCCGCCAGACCCAACATCCCACGCGACGTCCCGCCCAGGTTCGCGGTCAGGAAGAACAGCGCAAGTTGGCTCGGCGTCTCCGCGCCCACTCCATGCAACACGCCGATCAGGAAGACCGACTTGCCGGTGTACATCCACTGGAAGCGTTCCGGCCGCGGCGCCGCGGGATTCCAATTCGCACGCACCCGCCACGCCAGCCACAAGCATCGCCATTGATGGCGATCGCCAGCCGGCTCTCGATGCGGCTGTGCCGTGGCCATGTGCATCCTTGCGCAGAATTCCAGCGACCACGCCGATTCCCAGCACGATCAGCGTGAGGCCGATCAGCCGCTCCGTCCAGTGATCCAGTCCTTCGGGCAGACCCATGTGCAGTTCAAGCACCGCAATGCCCAGCGCGGCCACGGTGAAGGCGTGTCCCAGCGCGTAGGTCATCCCCAGGCGCAGGCCGCTCCACCAGTTGCGCTGCACGGCTGTGATATCGGTGATCGCCGCCAGGTGATCGTAGTCGAAGCCGTGGCGCAGCCCCAGTACTAGGCAGGAGCCAAGCGCGGCATCGAGTTTCCAGTCACCGAGAACGGCGTCACGCAGCCCAGTATAGAGCAGGTCAGGTCCAATTGGGGTGGCATCCATCACCAGGATCATGCCGCGGAATGGGCGACCATCGAGCTGGAGGCGCGAATACAGTTCGAGACGCTCGCCGTCACGAACCAGGCCGCACCTCAATATCGTAGCCCGTGTAGTCGATCGTCACGACGGTTTTGCCATAGAGAAACGTGGTCGACTCGGCCCGCGCATGTGTGGCCATCGAAAACCCGTCCACGTTGGCATACTGCCGCATCATGTGCGTCGACCCCGCAAAGATTGATGGCGCCTTCGAGGCCACCCCTTCCAGGCGCACGATCGTGTAGTCCTTCGCATCCACCCACAGAGTCCCGACGATCAGGTTGGGCGCCTTCCTCCTGCGGTTGATCGCAAGGACCAGGCACTCGCGCCCATCCATCATCTGGGTCCCCGGCTTCAACGTCATGTCGTAGTTGGCCGAAGTGATCCAGGAGTGCTCCACGTTGCCGGGCATTGATGTCTTTCTCGTTTTCAAGATGGGATCGAGACCCAGCCGGCGAATGATCGCCGAACCACCCTGCGAGGAGAGCATCGCATAACTCTTGCCCGTCTCCTTCCGATAGGTCGTCTTCACGGTCATCTCGGCGACGGAATGCGTTTCGTCTTGTCCGTGGTACACTGCATAGTGCTCCGTCACCGTGTACCCGGCAATGCGATTCACTCGCGCAAGCACCGCCGCGTCCACACCGCGGATCACTGCTGCCTGGTCGAGCTGCTGAGCCAACCGCCGGCGCACTGCCGAGCCACACCGTCAGGAAGAAGATTGCGCGCATCCTCGCTGCAAATCGTCGCATGAGCCGAATCACCAAAGTGTCCTATCTCCAATCTTCATTGCATCATGTTGCCATCCTGCGCGAAATCTGCCTCGCGTTCATGGCAACTCTTCCCAGCCCTTCCAAATCCCTGTAGACGCGCATAGGCACCCCGTGAGACCGCATACTCTATTCGTTGACTGCAACGGCGCTGATCTTGAACGAAGAAAGCCATCCAAAACGAGAAAGGTACGAAGCCCGCGTGTCGCGGCGTTGTCCAGGGCGTCGGCTTCCGCCCCTTTGTCTACCGCCTCGCCACCGAAGAAGGGCTCGCCGGCTCCATCGGCAACGATACCGACGGCGTCACCATCGAGATCGAAGGTCCGCTGCAACAATCGACGCCTTTCTTGCCGCGCCTGCGTCGCAGAGCACCGCCGCTGGCGCGCATCGATTCCGTGACTGTCCGTCCGCTGGCGCCGACCGGCGAAACGGATTTCCGGATTATTTCCAGCCAGGTCAAAGGCCAGGTCGCACCGGCATCCCCGCCGACGCCGCGACCTGCGCTGACTGCCTGCGCGAGCTGCTCGACCCCGCGACCGCCGCTATCGCTACCCATTCCCCAACTGCACCAACTGCGGCCCGCGCTTCACCATCACGCGCCGCATCCCCTATGACCGGCCGCAGACCTCGATGGCGAAGTTCACGATGTGCGCGGCCTGCCAGGCCGAATACGACGATCCGCTCGAATCGCCGCTTCCACGCCCAGCCCAATGCCTGCTGGGACTGCGGCCCGCGTCTTTGGCTGGAAGCGCCCGACGGCTCACCCATTCCTGCCAACGACCCCGTCGCCGTCAACGATCGAACGCCTGCTCGCCGGCGAAATCGTCGGCCATCAAAGGCATCGGCGGCTTTCATCTGAGTGTCGACGCGACCAATTCCGACCGCCGTGCAGCGTCTGCGCGAGCGCAAACATCGCTACGGCAAGCCGCTCGCCGTCATGGTGCGCGATATCGAGGCAGCCCGTGCACTTGTCTGCCTAACACCGGAGGAGGAAGCGCAGTTGCAGACGCCCGCCCATCCGATCGTCTTGGTCGCGAGCTCGCGAGAACAACGGAATCGCACCCCGGGTCGCGCCTGGCATTCCGTGGCTTGGCATCTTTCTGCCCTATGCGCCGCTTGCAGCATCTGTCTCTTTGCCGACCCGCGCGTGGGAGCGCTGGTGATGACCTCCGCCAACCTGAGCGAAGAACCCATCGCGATCGACAACGACGAAGCGCGCACACGCCTGGGCAACATTGCTGACGCTTTCCTGATGCACGACCGCGAGATTCTGCAGCGCTGCGACGATTCTGTGATCGCGCTGGTCGATGGCGCTCCTCAGTTCATTCGCCGCGCGCGCGGGTATGTGCCTCTCGGCATCGAACTCGCCTTTGAAGTGCCGCCGCTGCTCGCCGTTGGCGGCCACCTCAAGAATGTGTTCACGCTGGCGCGGGGACGCTTCGCCTATCAAAGCCAGCATCTCGGCGATCTCGGAAAACCTGACCGGTCTCGAGTTCTTTCAGGAGTCGCTCGCGCACCTGATGCGCACCTTTGAAATCGAGCCGGAGGTGGTCGTGCGCGACTTGCACCCCGGCTATCTCTCCTCATCGTGGGCAAATGATTGGGCAGCTGCCAGAGGGATCCCGGTGGTTGCAGTCCAGCACCATCACGCACATATTGCCGGATGCATGGCCGAGCATCGAGCTCGAACGGTCCGGTCATCGGCCTCAGCCTCGATGGCACCGGCTACGGAACCGACGGCAAGATCTGGGGCGGGGAAGTGCTGATCTGCCGGCCTCGATCGCGAGTTCGAACGCTTCGCCCATCTCGAATACGTCCCGATGCCGGGCGGCGAAGCTGCGATTCGCGAGCCGTGGCGGATGGCTCTCGGCCACCTTCATGCGGCAGGAATCGATCTGAACGATCCAGCTATCGCCGAATCCTCGGAGCCGCGCCAAAAGAACTCGCGCTGATGCGGCGCATGATCGAACGAGGTCTGAACACGCCTCTCACTTCGAGCTGCGGACGGCTCTTCGATGCCGTCGCGGCGGTCGTGCTCGCGCGGCGCACAGTCGACTACGAAGCGCAGGCCGCGATTGAGCTCGAAGGGATCGCGGTGGACGAGCCAGACGCGAGTCTGGCTATACCTGCGAATTGACAGACGGCGATTGGGATGACGGCGCGAACCGCTGCAGATTCGCCGTTGCGACGCTTATGGACCGAATTGTTGGCCGACCTGCGCGCGGGGAGTCAGCAAGGCCGCGCATCGCAGCGCGCTTTCACGCTGGAGTCGCTCGACGCATTTGTCGAGGCTGCGCTCGCGCGCGGGCATTGCACCGGCATTCACCAGGTCGCGATGAGCGGCGGATGCATGCACAACCGGCGCTTGGCGCGACTGCTGCGCAGTGGGTCTCGAGGCGGAAGGATTTGAAGTCTTTCAGCATCGGCAGGTGAGTCCCGGCGACGGCGGGCTAAGCTATGGCCAGGCCGTCGTCGCCGCCGCGATGCTCAGAAATCGGAGGAGCAGGAGCTAGTCGGAGCTTTCAGGCGAGCTCGTCCAGGAGTGTCAGCCGACGAGCCATGTCGAGCTTAAGCTCGGAGGCAGGGTCGCGCCAACGAAGAATGGTTAGAGGCTGAAAGGAAAATGATTTGAAATGCGCGAATTGCTGTGGATCGCGTCTGCGAACCGCTGCTGGTGTTTGCAGTCTGTTCGTGTCGCTTCATGGGCTCTGGGGCGTCTATGGCATCGACTTCCGCATCGACACGCTGGTCTCGACGCTTTACTGTCGTGTTTCCTGTTGCGAGTTTTTTCATCTTTCTTTTCGTCAAAGCGTCCGAAGCTCGAAGTCGCGTCTGCACGCCATCGTCGCGGTCGGCTATCTGACTACCTTCTCGATGCTCAACTGGAGAACCTGCGCCGACTCGGCTACTGCAGGACCGTCGCATCCACGATTGTTCGAGACGCTCAGAACCAAGCCCGTCCTCGCAGCATTTGGCGTAGTCGTCTTCAGCGCTGCTTCGCACTTTGTGGACGCTGCGCGCGCAGCGTCCCAAGTTCGCGGATCACAGTTCGTCGAAATAATCTGCAAAACGCTGAACGATGCGGTGTGCCATCGCACAATTGTTCCACGTGGAACAATTTCGTGAGCGCGCGAAATAGTGTCACGCGGTCGCTAGTCGCAACATTCTGGCCGAGCGAAGGTATCGTCTGGACGAGCGCGTCCCTCAGCCGGACAGGCGCACCAGTTCCTGCGCTTCGTGGCGCGGCCCGAGGATCGACATGCGCGGAATGCGCCCGCGCACCATCGCCACTTCGTCGCAGCGATGCAGGCGCGGGCAGATCTGGCAATCCTTGAAGATCTTGTCCGGCAGCTCCGACTTGTCTTCCACGGTGCGGAATCCAAACTTGAAAAAGAAGTCGGGAATGCGCGTGAACAGGCAGACGGACTGGATGCCGTGCTCTTCGGCTTCTTCGATCAGCGCGCCGAGAATGCGTCCGCCGGCGCCCTGGCCCTTGGCTTCGGGCTTCACGACGATGGAGCGCACTTCGGAGAGATGCGGGCCGTAAAGATGCAGCGCGCCGCAGCCGAGAAACACGCCGCCGTCGGATTCGGCGACGGTGAAGTCGCGAATGTTTTCGCAGATCTCGGCGAAGGCGCGCTTCAGCAGCGTGCCGTCGCCGGAGAGCGAATTCACCAGGTCGTAGATGTTGGAGGCGTCCTGCAGCAGCGCCTTACGCACCAGCATGGACGGCCTCCTGCGTAAGGGATTGCGACGCGCGCCGATGCGCTCGTCCAGTGCCTGCGCGCACGCGGTCGCGCGCGGTTCCTCCGATCACATCGTGGCAATCGAGCGTTGCGTCGAGCGTGACGGCAGCGAAGAAATCTTCGCCGAACTCCGCGCCGAACTGGCGCAATTCGTCGAGTGTCAGATCGCCCAGTTCGACGCCCTTTTCAAGGGCGAATCGCACGGCGTTGCCGATCTTTTCGTGCGCGGTGCGGAAGGGAACGCCCTTGTGCACGAGATAAGTGGCCGCGGCCATCGCATTCAGATAGCCCGACTGGACGCGGCTCGCGCATGCGCTCGAAATTGAACTGGAGCGCGGCGGTGAAGCGCGCAACGAGCGCCAGCATCTGCGGCACAAACTCAACTGAAAATGCCGGCTCCTGCGTCTCCTGCATGTCTTTATTGTAGGCCAGCGGCAGGCCTTTCAACTGCAGCGTGACGGCCTGCGCAGCGCCGTGGATGCGGCCCACCTTGGCGCGGATCAGCTCGGTCAGATCGGGATTCTTCTTCTGCGGCATCGCGCTCGATCCGGTCGAAAATGCTTCGGGCAAGCACAACGAATCCGAACTCCGCGGTGGCGAACAGCGTGATCTCTTCGGCGAACCGGCTCAGGTGCAAGCCGACAAAGGTGAGCGCCTGCAGATACTCGAGAATGAAGTCGCGATCGCTGGTGGCATCCATGGAGTTGGCGGTTGGCGCGGTGAATCCGAGCTCGCGCGCAGCGATGGTGCGATCGAGCGCGAGCGTTGCGCCGGCAACTGCGCCCGAACCGAGCGGGCAATAGTTCAGGCGCGCCGCGCAATCGCGCAGACGCGACGCGTCGCGCAGAATCATCTCAACGTAAGCCAGCAGCCAGTGCGCAACGAGCACCGGCTCGGCGCGCTGCAGGTGCGTGTAGCTCGGCATCACGGCATCGCCGGCGGCGCGCGCCTGCTCGACAAGCGCTTCGGCCCAGGCGGCGAGCGATTCGATGACGAGCTCGATCTGCTCGCGCACGTAAAGGCGCAGGTCGGTGGCGATCTGCTCGTTGCGGCTGCGGCCGGTGTGCAGCTTGAGGCCAAGCGAGCCGACGCGCTCGACCAGAGACAATTCGACGAAGTGATGAATGTCTTCGGCGGTCGGATGATTGCGCACCTGCGCCTTGCCGGCTTCGGATGCATGAGTCGGCGGCGATGGCGTCCAGCGCCGCGCGGATCTCCGCTGTTTCATCGTCGGTCAGGATGCCGGCGGCGACAGAGAGCAGACGCATGCGCCTTGCTGGCGGCGACCTCTTGCGTCGAGAAGCCGCCAGTCAAAGACGATGGAGCGCTGCCACGCTTCGAACTCTGCGATCGAGCGGCTCGCGAAAGCGGCCGGACCACATCTTCACGGATTGTTGTTCGTTGGACATTGCTAGCCGTTCCTCAGTGCTATCCGGTCATTGCTCGTTGCCTATCTCTGCTTGAGGCCGCTGTTGAGTTGGGGCATTTCGCTGCCTTTGCTGAGCGTGAGGAGGCCGGCTTGGGCGTAGGTGAGGAGCTTGTCGCGGGTGTCGGTGATGTCGAGATTGCGCATGGTGAGCTGGCCGATGCGGTCGCGCGGGGAGAAGGTGGATTCGGTCTTCTCCATGCTGAGGCGCTCGGGATGGAAGGTGAGGTTGGGCGACTCGGTGTTGAGGATGGAGTAGTCGTTGCCGCGGCGCAGCTCGAGGGTGACTTCGCCGGTGATGGGCTTGGCGACCCAGCGCTGGGCGGATTCGCGGAGCATGATGGCCTGGGAGTCGAACCAGCGGCCCTGATAGAGCAGGCGGCCGAGCTTGCGGCCATTGTCGCGGTACTGCTCGATGGTGTCCTCGTTGTGAATGCCGGTGATGAGGCGCTCGTAGGCGATGAAGAGCAGGGCGAGGCCGGGCGCCTCGTAGATGCCGCGGGACTTTTGGCTTCGATGATGCGGTTCTCAATCTGGTCGGACATGCCGAGGCCGTGGCGGCCGCCGATGCGATTGGCTTCGAGAAGCAGCTCGACGGGGTCGTCGAATTGGCGGCCGTTGAGCGCGACGGGAAAGCCCTCTTCAAAGCGGACGGCGACCTGTTCGCGCTGGATTTCGACATCGTCGCGCCAGGAGGCCGCGCCCATGATGGGAGCGACGATTTTGATGGAAGTAGAAAGATGCTCCAGGTCTTTGGCTTCGTGGGTTGCGCCGAGGATGTTGGAGTCGGTGGAGTAGGCCTTCTCGGCGGACATCTTGTAGGCGAAGCCGGCGCTGCTGCATGAAGGCGGACATCTCGGCGCGGCCGCCGAGCTCGTCGATGAAAGCGGCGTCGAGCCAGGGCTTGTAGATCTTGAGGCCGGGATTGACGAGCAGGCCGTAGCGGTAGAAGCGCTCGATGTCGTTGCCTTTGAAAGTGGAGCCGTCGCCCCAGATGTGGACGTCGTCCTCCTTCATGGCGGCGACCAGCATGGTGCCGGTGACGGCGCGGCCGATGGGAGTGGTGTTGAAGTAGGGGACGCCGGCAGTGGTGATGTGGAAGGCGCCGGCCTGGAGCGCGGCGATGCCTTCGCGAACGAGCGGGCCGCGGCAGTCGATGAGGCGGGCCTTTTCGGCGCCGTATTCGAGGGCCGCGCGCGGGATGGCTTCGTAGTCGGTTTCGTCGGGCTGGCCGAGATTGGCCGTGTAGGCGTAAGGGATGGCGCCCTTCTGCTTCATCCAGTGCAGGGCGGCGGAGGTGTCGAGCCCGCCGGAGAAGGCAATGCCGACCTTCTGGCCGACGGGCAGGGATTCGAGAATTACGGACATGCTTCGAAACCTCTGAATTGACAGCTTCTAGTTCGCAGCTTCTAGCTGCTAGCCAGATTCCTTAGTCTGAGAACCGGATCGCGAATCTGCGATGCAAGAGCTATGAAGCTAGCAGCTGAAAACTCTGCACATTCGCCAGGCCGCCGAGCAGCAGCAGCAGCAACGCCTTCTGCGCGTGCAGGCGGTTTTCGGCCTGGTCGAAGACGATGGACTGCGGGCCGTCGATGACCGCGTCGGTGACTTCGTCGTTGCGGCGCGCGGGCAGGCAATGCATGAAGACCGCGTGCGATGCGGCCTTCTGCATCAGCGCTTCGTTCACCTGGAAGGGCCGGAAGATGGGCGCGCGCTTGGTGGATTCGTGCTCGAAGCCCATGCTGACGCACACATCGGTGTAGACCGCATCGGCGCCTTCGACGGCAGCCTGCGGGTCCTGCAGCAGGCGCAGTTCGCAGTCATTTGCCTGGGCGATTTCGCGCGCGATGGTGACGATTTCGATGTCGGGCGAGTAGCCGCGCGGCGTGGCGATGGTGACATTGGCGCCCAGTTGCGCGCCGGTGAGCATCAGCGAGTGGCAGACGTTGTTGCCGTCGCCGACGTAGGTAAAGTTCAGGCCCGCCGACGGTGCCGAAGTGCTCCTCGAGGGTCATGAAGTCGGCCAGCGCCTGGCAGGGATGCTCGAAATCGGAGAGCGCATTGATGACCGGCACGCGCGAGTTGGCGGCCATCTCGGTGATGGTGTCGTGCGCGTAGGTGCGCAGCACGATCACGTCGACCCAGCGCTCCACATTGCGCGCGACGTCGGAGATGGACTCGCGCTCGCCGAGCGGCGAGTTGGTCTGGTCGACAAAGATCGCGTTGCCGCCCATGGTGTTGATGCCGGTCTCGAAGCTCAGGCGCGTGCGCAGGCTGGCCTTCTCAAACATCAGCACCATCTGCTTGGCGTCGAGGGCGTGGCGATACTCGCGCGGATTGCGCTTGACGTCGTGGCCGAGCTTGAGAATGGCGCGCACTTCGCCGCTGGAAAGATCGGCGATGGAGCACATGTCCTCGCCGGCCAGCCGCGCGGCGGCGGCCAGAATGTCGGGATCTTTCTGCAACGGGAATCGGCGGCTCCCGATGTTCGATGGTTGCTCTGCTAGCCACGGTTGTGTCCTCCTGCGGATGGGGCTGCGGATTGCGTTGCGGCGTGCGATGCGTGTTCGGTGAAGATTTCGTCCAGCGCCGCGATGGCCTGTCGACATGCTCGCGCTCGAGAATGTAAGGCGGCAGGAAGCGCAGCACGGTGTCGCTGGTGCAGTTGATCAGGATGTGGCGCTTGAGCATCTCGGCCACGGTCAGCTTGGCGAGATCGGCCGAATCGAGTTCGGCGGCGAGCATCAGGCCCTTGCCGCGCACATCGATGATGGCGTCATGCCGCGAGGCGAGCGAGCGAAGCTGCGCCTGGAAGTAGTCGCCGACTTCGGTTGCATTTGCGAGCAGGTTCTCCTTCTCGATCGCATCGATGACGGCGATGGCGACGGCGCAGGCCAGCGGTCCGCCGCCAAATGTGGTGCCGTGCATGCCGGCGTGAATGGCGCGCGCGGCTTCTTCGGTGCAGAGCACTGCGCCGAGAGGAATGCCGCCGGCAAGCGGCTTGGCCAGCGTGGTCACATCGGGCTGAATGCCGTAGTGCTGGTAGGCGCACCACTTGCCGGTGCGGCCCATGCCGGCCTGAATCTCATCCACGATGAGCAATGCGCCGGTGGAACTGGCGAGGGCGCGCGCTTCGGCGAAGAACTCCTGCGACAGCGGACGAATGCCGCCTTCGCCCTGGATGGCTTCGACGAGAATGGCGCAGACTTCGTTGGAAAACTTTGCGCGCAGATCGGCGACGTCGTTGAAGCGGACGAACTCGACGCCGGGAACGACGGGGCCGAAGGGCTCGCGATACTTCGCCTTGTAGGTTGTCGACACGGAGCCGAAGGTGCGGCCGTGGAAGCTCTGCTCGAGCGCGAGAAACTTGGTGCCGATGTTCTTGCCTTCGCTGCGCAGCAAGCCGGCGTGGGCGCGCGCCAGCTTCAGCGCGCCTTCCCAGGCTTCGGTGCCGGTGTTGGCGAAGAAGACGCGGTCGAGGCCGGTGCGCTCGGTGAGGCGCAAGGCGAGTTCGGCCTGGCCTTCGTGATAGAAGAGGTTCGAGGTGTGAATGAGCGCGCGGCTCTGGCGGGCGATGGCGTTCTTCAATCGCGGGATGGGCGTAGCCGAGCGCATTGACGCCGATGCCGCTGAGCAGATCGAGGTAGCGGTCGCCGTTCTCGTCGATGAGGTGAACGCCCTCGCCGCGGACAAAGAGAATCGGGTTGCGCTCATAGGTCGAGAGCAGCAGCCGTTCTTCCGCGGCGCGAATTTGATCGAGCTTGGTCACTTCTTTTCCTCCTGAGTCCGATTCTGTCCTGCGGACCGCTAGGCCACCATCACTTCGGTGCCGTGGGCTACGCGCGAGCTGCACAGGTCGGGCAGGGAAGCGGCAGCTTCGGCGGGCAGAATTCTTACGCGCTTGACGCCGTTCAATAGAGCTTCACGGCAGGCGCTGAGCTTTGGGCAACATGCCGCCGGAAATGATGGCGCTCTTGGCCATCTCGGCGATCTGATCGATGGAGAGCCAGCGCAGCACTTCGCCGTCAGATCCTTTGACGCCGGGAACGTCGGTGAGAAAGACGAGCGCGTCGGCGTGGCAGGCGATGGCGCAGGCCGCGGCCATTTCGTCGGCATTGATGTTGTAGTACTCGCCATCGAAGCCGAGGGCCATGGACGAAATGACGGGCACGCCGTTGAGCTGCCAGATGGCCTCGATCCAGCGCGGATCGCTCGCGGCAATTTCGCCGACAAAGCCGAGGTCGGGTGCGGTGCGCTTCTTGCGCGCGCGAAAGAGCAGGCCGTCGCCGCCGGACAGGCCGACTGCGGGCTGACCGAGTGCGCCGAGCGCGGCGACCAAGCCCTTGTTCACTTTGCCGGCGAGCACCATCAGGGCCACGTCGCGCGTTTCCGCATCGGTGACGCGCAGGCCGGCGATGAATTCGCTCTGCTTGCCGAGTGCTTTCAGCGTGCGGGTCAGCTGCACGCCGCCGCCGTGCACTACGGCAACCTGGTTGCCGTCGCGCACAAGTTCGGCGATGGCGCGGACGCAGCCTTCATAGAAGCGCGGGATTTTCGAGGCCCGCTCCGCCGAGTTTGACGACATACTTCATTCGAGCCCCTCCGCTTCGGACTTCATTCGAGCCCCTCGGCTTCGCCGTAGCCCAGCATCACGTTCAGATTCTGCACGGCCTGTCCGGATGCACCTTTCAGCAGATTGTCGAGACAACTGACGATGACCGCGCGGCGGCCATCGGCGGACAATTGGAAGCCGATGTCGGCGTAGTTGGTCCGCACCGAATATTGAATCTGCGGCAGCGCGTTGTCGTAGAGCCGCACCATCGGGCTGCTCGGCAAAAGAATTGATGATAAATTTGCGTGACGGCTTCGCGCGTCTGCGGCTCGCGGAACTGCACGTAGATGGTGGAGAGAATTCCGCGCGGAATCGGCAGCAGATGCGGCGTAAAGACGATTTCATCTGCTGCTGATGCCGATCTGCTCGAGCATCTCGCCGGTGTGGCGATGCGAAAAGACGCCGTAGGCGGAGAGATTGTCGGCCGCATACATGTAGTGCGTTTTCGCGGTGGGCGCTTTGCCCGCGCCGCTCACGCCGCTCTTTGAGTCGGCGACGATGCCGTGCGATGAGATCGACGAGTCCGGCGGCGACCAGCGGACGCAGGGCGAGAATCACGGAGGTGGCGTAGCAGCCGGGGTTGGCGACGAGATGCGCGCCGGCGATCTGGGCGCGATGCAGTTCAGGCATTCCGTAGACGGCCTGCGCCTGAATCGCGGCTGCAACCGGAGAGCCGTCGTCCTCGAAGGCATAGACGGCGCGATTGGCTGCTTCGTTCAAGCGCCATGCGCCGCTGAGATCGATGACGCGCAGGCCGTGCGCCAGAGCCTCAGGCACCCATTCGCGCGACTGCTCGTGCGGCGTGGCGAGAAACAGAACCTTGACGCCGCGGTCGGCGAGCAGCTCCCAGGAAAACGGCTGGAGCTTCAGCGTTCCGGCGCCATTGTTGTCGGCGAGCTGGGGATGAATTTCGATGAGCGGAATGCCGCCGCGCGCCGCATCCTCGGCGTCGACACGTCCCGCAAAGACCGGCGGCGTGCCTTTGAGGCGCGGATGGTGCAGCAGCAGCCGGGCCAGTTCGGCGCCCGCGTAGCCCGTCACACCGACAACCGCAGTTTGAACTTTCGCTTGTCATGACTCCAACATCGTCCTTAGCCGGGACTCGACTTCGGCGGCTTTGCGCTGATCGGGACAGATGACGAGCACTGTGTCGTCGCCGGCGATGGTGCCGACGACTTCGGGCCAACCTTCGTAGTCGAGAGCCGCGGCCACCGGCTGCGCGCCACCCATAACGGTGCTCACGACGACCTGGTTCATGGCCTGCTTCACGCGCAAGCCGAAGCTTTCGATCATTTCAGCGACGGAGGGCGGTGTGTCGTCGTCCTCGACAGCGACCGCACTGGAGTTGCCATTGCTGTGTCCGTTGGGCAGGGAATAGCCGCCGGGGCCTTTGGACAGGCGCAGCTCGTGGATGTCGCGCGAGAGCGTGGCCTGGGTGACGTCAAAGCCGCGGCGACGCAGCTTGCGGCGCAACTCGTCCTGGTTGGCCACGAGAGAATGGCCGATCAGCTCGCGAATCGCATTGTGTCTTTGAACCTTCATAGCACTTTTCGGACAAAGCGAAAGCGCGGCTGCAGTTCTGCGGCCGCGCTTGCATAAATATACAACCGTTGTGTATAACTATGCAAGCGGCTTTCTCGTCTTTTTCCGCACAATTTAGGATTCAAGCCGGAATCGAACGGGCGGCGCAGATCCCCCGACGAGACCGGAACCGCGTTGGCTGGAGACTTCCTCAGCGAGGGTCAATCCTGCCTGCGTACCCGCAAAAAGATGGCGCTGGGAGCGGAAATTTATCCGCAAAGGTCGTATATTGGTTCATGGGCTTCCCCGCTCGTCCTTCATCCCCGCCTACGCATGCTGCCCCGGTGGAGCGGCCAGGAAGCCATGGCCGCCGGCATATGCCCGTCTCATCTGGAAAACAGCCTCGTCGATCCACGTTTCGACTTTGATTCCTGCGGCGTGGGCTTTGTTGCACGGCTTTCAGCCGAGCCTTCCCATGAAATTCTGAAGCACGCTCTTACGGCCCTGGCGCGGCTGGAGCATCGCGGGGCGGTGGCTGCAGACGGAAAATCGAGCGACGGCGTCGGGGTTACTGTCGTGATTCCCCGCGCATGGCTGCTGGCGCAGACCGGCGTGATTCTGCCGGACTGGAAGCCGCTGGGCGTCGGCGTGATTTTCCTTTCCGGCGAAGATGCGGGAATCGCGCAGTCGAAATTGAATCCGCACTGAACGCGCAGGGACTGGAAGCATTGTTGTGGCGCGCCGGTACCGGTGCGGCCTGAAGTCTTGGGCGAGATTGCCAATTCGACCCGGCCCGCGATCTGGCACCTGCTGATCACCATCCGACGAACCCGCGGGATTCAATCGACGGCTGTTTTTGGCGCGCAAGCAATTTGAGCGGTCGGGTCTGCCCGGATATGTCGCGACGCATTTCTTCCGCCACGATGGTCTACAAGGCGCTGTGCGCGGGACGGCTGCTTGCGGATTTTTATCCCGACCTGGCCGATCCTGAGTTCAAAACCGCAATCGCGCTCTTTCATCAGCGGTATGCAACCAATGTTTTGCCGTCGTGGGACCGAGCGCAGCCGTTCCGCACCCTGGCACATAACGGCGAGATCAACACGATCTGGGGCAACCGCTCGAATATGGAAGCGCGCGCGGCGACGATGCCGCTGGACCTGCACCCGGTGCTGACGCGAGGGCGGCTCGGACTCGACCTCGCTCGATGAGATTGTGGAATTGCTGGCGCACAACGGCCGCACGGTCGGTGAGGCGATGCGGATGTTGGTGCCTCCGGCGAACCCCGGGAACAGGTCGTCGTTCCTGCAATACTGCGGCGACTGCATTGAGCCATGGGACGGCCCCGCGGCGCTGGCTTTCACCGACGGCCGGCAGGTGGGAGCGATTCTCGATCGCAATGGATTGCGCCCGTGCCGTTTTGCGCTGGATGATCAGGGTCTCGTGGTTGCCGGCTCTGAAGCGGGCCTGGTCGACATGGATCCGGCGCGCATTGTGCACAGCGGGCGTCTCGGCCCCGGCCAGATGATCGTCGCCGATCTCGATTTCAATCGCTTCTTTGAGAACGATGAGATTCTGCGGATCTACGACACGAAGCGGCACTACCAGGACCTGATCCAGCTCGACACGCCGCTTGAGGATTCCGATGAGACGCCGGCTCCGCTCGAGGCGGCAGAGCTGAATCGCCTGCAGCGTCGGTTTGGGTTCACGCGCGAAGACGTGCGCATGATTCTGCAGCCGATGGCAGCGGAGGGCAAAGATGCCGTATGGTCGATGGGCGACGATACGGCCATAGCGCCGCTGGCCCATGCGCCGCGTCCGCTCTACGCATTTTTCCGGCAGCGATTTGCGCAGGTGACCAATCCGCCGATCGATCCGCTTGCGCGAGACGGTGGTGCTGCAGATGCACACGCGGCTGGGTCCGTGGCCGCATCTTTTTGAATTGCGCGAACCGCTGCCGGGACTTTCGCTGCGCTCGCCGATTCTCACGCTCGGCCAGATGCATGCGCTTCGGCATGCGCATCATGGGCAAGCCGAGAAGCTGCCGCATGCGGTGCTGAAGTGCCTCTATTCGCCGGACACGACGCTGGAAATTGCGGTGGACATCCTGGCGCGACGTGCGGTCGATCTGGTGGCGACCGGCGCATCGCTACTGATTCTTTCGGATCGCGACGCGTCGCCTGAAGCGATTCCGATTCCGATGGCCATGGCGGCGGGCGCGGTGCATATGGCCCTGACGCGGGCCGGGGTGCGCGCCGAGGTGGGTCTTGCTGCGGAAGCCGGCGATTGCCGCGAGATTCATCATGTCGCGGTGTTGCTTGGCTTGGGCGCCGGGGCGGTGTGTCCGTGGCTGGCGCTGGAGACGGCGCGCGGCCTGAATCCGGAAAAAGGCGAAGAGAACCTGCTGCACGCGCTCGAACTTGGGCCTGGCCAAGGTGATGTCGAAGATGGGCATCAGTGTGCTGGACAGCTATTGCGCGGCGCATCTGTTCGACGCCATCGGGATTTCGTCCGCTGTTGTGGACAAGTGCTTCGCCGGGTGTACCGGCGCCGATTGGCGGTTTCGGGTTCAACGAGATTGAGGCGCTATGTGCGCGATCTCTGGCTCGAGCAGATTGCTCCGGAAGAACCGACAGACGGCGATGCTGCTGTTGTTTCGGCGACGCAGGTGCGGGAGTTGCCGGACTACGGGTTTATTCGTTTCCGGAAGGCCGACGAGGCTGAGTCGCATGGTTGGCAGCCGCAGACTGTGCGCGCGCTGCAATCAGTTGTGGGTTCAACCAAGCAGGGAGCGGCACTGGCACTGACTCCGTTTTCGAGCTTTACGACGCAAGTGGCTGAGACGGCTCCGTCGAATCTGCGCGATCTGCTGGAGATTCGCCCGGCAGGGCCGGAACTCGCTCTCGATCAAGTGGAGGCGGCGGGGAATATCACGAAGACCTTCATCGCCAGCGCGATGTCGTTCGGATCGCTTTCGCCTGAGGCGCACCAGACGATTACGCAGGCGATGAATCTGCTGGGCGCGCGTTCGAATACTGGAGAAGGCGGCGAGGATCCCGCGGTCTATGCGCCGATAGACGGTGCGCCTTCGCTGCTGAACAACAAGATCAAACAGGTGGCCAGCGCGCGCTTTGGCGTGACCGCCGAGTACCTGGCCCATGCCGAAGAGTTGGAGATCAAGATTGCGCAAGGGGCGAAGCCGGGCGAGGGCGGACAGCTGCCGGGCCACAAGGTGACGGAGCTGATTGCGCGCCTGCGCCACGCGCAGCCGGGCATGCAGCTGATTTCGCCGCCGCCGCACCACGACATCTATTCGATTGAAGATCTGGCGCAGCTGATTTGGGATCTGAAGCGCGTGAACCCGAAGGCGGCCGTCGGCGTGAAGCTTGTCTCCGGCTGCGGCGTGGGCACCATCGCGGCAGGCGTGGCCAAGGCGTATGCGGACTACATCGTGATTGCGGGCCAATCGGGCGGCACCGGCGCATCGCCGCTGTCGAGCATCAAGTATGCGGGCAATCCGTGGGAGCTTGGGTCTGGCCGAAGCGCAGCAGGTGCTGATCCACAATGGACTGCGCGGACGCGTGCGGCTGCGGACGGATGGTGGTTTGCGCACGGCGCGCGACATTGTGATGGCGGCGCTGCTGGGCGCGGACGAGTTTGCTTTCGGTACTGCCGTGCTGGTCGCGCTGGGATGCGACATGGCGCGGCAGTGCCACTTGAACACCTGTCCTACCGGAATTGCGACGCAGCGGCCGGAGTTGCGCGCAAAATTTCGCGGCAAACCGGAGCACCTGGTCCGGTTCTTCGACGAGCTTGCGGAGGATGTGCGGCAGTTGCTGGCGACGCTCGGTTTGCCGTCGCTCGCCGAAGCAACGGGACGCACCGATCTGCTGGAGCAGGTGCGATGGGATGCGGGCCTGGATCTGAAACCACTGCTTGCGGCAACGGCTATCGCCGCGGAGACCGGGGGGCCGGTGCGGTGGCAGGGCGGACGCAACGACCGTCCGGAACCGCATCCGCCGATCGACGATGCCTGGGTCGAGCCCGCGCTTGAAGCGTACAAGGCTGGAATTCCGTACCACGTCGCGTCGCGTGTTTCGAACGAGGATCGCACCCTGGGCGCTCGTCTTGCCGGACAGCTTGCGCTGTTCCGCACACAGAATCCGACGACGACTGGCTCGAATCTCACGTTCACGTTGAAGGGGATCGCAGGGCAGTCGTTTGGCGCCTTTGCGGCTTCGGGGATGACTCTGCAGCTGGAAGGATTGGCGAACGATTTTGTCGGCAAGGGACTTTGCGGCGGCGAACTGGTGATTGCGCGGCCAGGGGCGCGCGGCGCGGGAGAGCGAAAAGCATACGCTGCTGGGAAATGTTGCGCTCTATGGAGCGACCGGCGGATGGCTCTTTGCGGCAGGCCGTGCGGGCGAGCGCTTTGCGGTACGGAATTCGGGGGCGCTGGCGATTGTCGAGGGCGTGGGCGATCATGGCTGCGAATACATGACCGGCGGACTGGCGGTGGTGCTGGGCACAACCGGTATCAACTTCGGCGCCGGGATGACGGGTGGCTTGGCGTGGATCTACGACGAAGACGGAAGCTTCCTCGAAGCGAATCTCTACCACAAGGCATTTCTGTTGCCGGAATCCTATGGAGAACTCGACCACACGGCGCGGCAATCGATTCGAGAACTGGTTGAGCTGCATGCTTCGAAGACGGCCAGCACGCGTGCGCATTGGCTGCTTGCAAACTGGGAACGCGAAGCGAAGAAGTTTGTGCGCATGACTCCCTGCGCGCAGGCATGAATTGCGGCATGGATGCAGTCGCATCCCGATACAAACGATGAGAAGCAGATCCTTCGCTACGCTTACCCCGCTTCGTGGGGCCCCAGGCGTGCTCCGCTCAGGATGACAATTCTTCAGGGATGGGTCGAGATTTGGGGTTTCCCACCCTTTCGCCAGGAAGAAGGCAAAAGGATGGAGCACGGAAAATAGTCTTCGACATGCGGTCGATGGCCTGGAGCCTGTTTAGCCTACGGCGACTTTCTTGCGACGTTTCTTCTCGTACATGGCCAGATCTGCCTGTGCGACGAGTTCCTTGAGGGAATCGAAACGGATGTCCGACGAGGTGGCGTAGCCGATGCTGAGGCTGAGAGGAAAGCGCCCTGACGGATCGGAGAATCGTGCGGCTGCCGATTGCTGCAAGCGCTGAGCTGATGCCGCGACGGCCACTGGGTCGAACTGGCCGGCCACCACGAATTCGTCACCACCGATGCGGGCGATTACGTCGGCATCGCGGAATGTGGAATCGAGGAGTCGTGCTGTTTCAGAGAGCGTCGCCGAGCCTACGGTGTGTCCAAGCTCATCATTGATCCGTTTCAGGTTATCGAGGTCGATGAACAAGACGGAAAAAGGGGCCTCGGCTCGTTGGGCGAGACGCAGCGATTGGCCGGCAAGAAGATTGAAGCCGCGCATGTTGTACAGCCCAGTCAGTTCATCGCGCAAGGTGAGGTCGTGGATTTCTGTCTCCATCTTGTTGATGCGCGCCACAAGATACAGCAGAAGGATGAAAGAAACGGCCGTGGCCACGGAAGCCAGGATCGCCGTTAAATAGGGTGCGGGAAGCAGCTGCGCACTGACCAGGCGGGCCCGGCCGGCCTCGCGCAGAAACGGCAGAACTAATAGGACCGGTGTAAGAGACCTGGCGATCTTGCCACCGATGCCGGAGCCGAGGAAGATCGAAAATGCTCCACGTTCGGCTCGACGCAGGACAATCACGATGGTCAACATCGCGAGGCATGCCAGAGCTGCCGGGGAAGTGAGCCCGTCGGTCGATGAACCGGGGACATGGAACAAGCCAAAGAAAAATTCCGATAACAGGATCAACGCCAGCACGACACAGGAAGGAAGTTGCCAGGTCAGCGATGCGGCCGGCGATCGGCGTTACGGCACGGATCAGGAGCAGGGCAACTGAAATCAGGATCAAGGCAATCCCGGTAACGATGTGAGCGCTGTCGTGATGCAATGACTCGGAATGCGCAGCAACGGCCCTGGCCAGTCCTGATGAGACCGGATGGGCTCGATCGAAAAATGAGCCGAGGGCGGCTGTCGCTGTAAGGACGGCGAAGACCCGGCTGAAACGTTGCCAGCGCGCGGAACGATCCAGGTCAGAGAAGAACAGGCTCAGAGCCGCGAAAAGAGCCGCCAAGGCGAACGAAACATGCATCTCGGTCAAGCTGGCCGGCAGCAGGTTCCCAATCGGGGCGAACGGGTGAGCGCAAAGGGCAACGACTGCGATTTGAATAATGAGAGCGAGACAAACCTGCTGAATGAAAAAGAGTCGATGGAGCAGGTCGGGATCGGGTTGATTGGGGCCGACAGTCGTGGATCGATGGAGCATGAGGGGAACCCGGACTGGGAAGCGAATGGTTTTCCTGATATGTCGCTTGCTCGTCAATGTTTTATAGCAAGGAAAGGGGCGCGGCGGAATGCCACTTTTGTTTCGGGCTGAATACAACAATCGATCATGCGCCTTTGATGACAAAGAATTTACATCGGGATTATAGAAGGCTCGTTACTTTGGAAATGAGCGACCTTGTTCCTGCATTGGCGCTGTTACACTCTCGTTTGACCTGTGTTGGCAGATTAGCCGGGGTCCTTGTACTGCAAAACATGACAGCTTCCGCGCCGCTCTCCACCGTGAACGACCTTTTTATTCGTGTTGCCTCTGCAGGCAATCGCCGGGCTGTGCTTTGGCAAGACGAGTTTGGCCAATGGCAGCCCATCTCGTCGAACCAGATCTACCAGCGGGTCCGCAAACTGGCTCAAACTTTTCTGGATTGGGGCGCACGGAAGGGCGACCGCATTGCGCTGATCAGCGAAAACCGCTGGGAGTGGGCGATTACTGACTTTGCGACCCTGGCAATCGGAGCGGTTGATGTGCCTATTTATCCCACCCTGACCGGCGAGCAGATTGCCCAGCTGCTGCAGGACGCGGGCTGCCGCATTGCGGTGGTATCGACGCGACAGCAGTTCGACAAGCTGCATGCCGTAAAAGGCCGAACATCACTCGAGCGGATCGTCATGATGGATTCAGCGATGGCGCCGGAGGGTGCGATCCCGTTCAGCGAAGTGCTGGCGGGTGCGGATGCGCCGGAGAGCGAGCGCAATCCCACTTTCGACGCACTGGTTCGGTCCGCGGAACCGAAGGACCTGGCCACGCTGATTTACACATCGGGGACAACCGGTGAGCCCAAGGGAGTGATGCTGACGCACGGCAACATTGCGGCCAACCAGAATTTTGCCGCAGCCGAATTCGACTTCAATTCGACGGACGCCTGCATTTCGTTTCTGCCTCTCTCGCATATCACCGCACGCGCGCTGGATTACGTCATGTACGGTTGCGGAGCGCAGGTTGCGTATTGCTCGCAATTCGATAAGCTTCCGCAGGCAATGCGCGAAGTGCACCCTACCGTCATTGTGGGGGTTCCACGGGTCTACGAGAAAATTCGCCAGGCGGTAGAGCAGAAGTCCTCGGTTTCGCCGGTGAAGAAGAGGATTCTCGCATGGGCTCTGGGGGTGGGTGCGGGACATCGTGGAACCGTCTATGCGGGGAAAAAGCCCTCGTCCATGCGATGGAAACTGGCCAGTAAGCTCGTCTACGCAAAGGTGCGTGAAGCCTTCGGCGGTCGGGTGCGCTATTTCGTTTCGGGCGGAGCACCTCTGGGCATCGACACCGCAAAATGGTTTGCCGATGTCGGCATCCCTGTATGGGAGGGCTACGGCCTGACCGAAACATCGCCGGTGATCGCGCTCAACTCTCCTTTGAATCAACGGATGGGTGCAGTGGGAAAGCCGCTGCCGAACATCGAACTGAAGTTTGCGGAGGACGGAGAACTCCTCGTTCGGGGCCCATCGGTATTTGCGGGGTATTGGCAAAAGCCGGAAGCCAATGCGGAATGTTTCGACGCAGGGGGATGGTTCCGGACCGGCGATATTGCGCACCTTGATCAGGACAGGTTTCTATACATTACCGACCGTAAAAAGGAGTTGCTGAAAACCTCAGGGGGCAAGCTCGTGGCGCCGCAGCCGATCGAAAACAAGCTGAAGAACAGCGTGCTGGTCGCCCAGGCGGCGCTGGTGGGAGACAAACACAAGTTTATCTCGGCACTCATCTCGCCGAATTTCGCAGCACTGGAGGAATTGGCGAAGCGCGAGGGAATCGCTGCGCAAAATCGCTCCGAGCTTGTGGCCGACAGCCGCATCGTTGCGGTCTACGCGAAATTGTGCGGGGAGTGAACGGAGCGCTTGCCAACTTCGAGACGATCAAGCGATTCCGGCTGGTGGCAGATGAATGGTCGCAGGAATCGGGGGAGCTTACGCCGTCCATGAAGCTGAAGCGGCGGGTCCTTACTCAGAAATACGCGGCGGAGGTCGCCGCACTCTACGCCGACGAAGCAACCGCACGCGCCGAATAGGCGGGGTGGTGTGGCTCAGCTCGCGGCGCAACAGCACGCGCTTGGTCCACATGATCTGGAGGCCGCGAAAGAAGGGTGCTCCCCAGGCGCCCATCGCGAGGATTCCTCCAAACAGAATGACGGCGTCGATGTTGAGACGACCGGCGCTGGACCAGTAAGCGTCAGGTTCCAGATTGAGCCAGAGAGCAAATTCATCGAGCGTAAGGGCAGCGCCGACACCATAACTCACCGACATCAGGCGGCTGAGAAAAATGGACATGGGCGAGTGCGAGCGGCCCAGATCGAGCAGCCATCCATAGCCAACCAGAAGCAGGATGAGTATGCCCCAGACAAGATGATGGATGTGTCGGCCGCGCACCATGACCCACTCAAATGGCCCGTGCTGATGAATGACCAGGCTGACCAGAAGCCGCACCCCGATGAACGTAATCAGGAAAGAAACCGATGCAATAAACATGCGGCGGCGGGGCCGGTCGGGAATTGTGGAGCGAATGAGGAAGCCCAGGCGGGTCAATTGAAGAAGCACCAGGAGCAGGACTACGACCAGGCTGGCGAAAACCAGCAATAACAGAGCTCCAGTGCCGGGCATACCTTATTGAAGCATTCCAGCGCAGGATTCCAGAAAGGAAATCTGCCATCGATCGGAAACCGTGGATTCAAGTCTGTCGATCAGACCCTTTGAAGTGAGGGCTATCACGATTCTGCTTTACAGGAGCGGAGTACACTGGTTAAGGTCGCGGGTCCGGCGGCGCTAGTCTGCGGTTCCGCAGCCAGGGAGTGACTCCCGGCCGGCCTTCGGGAGCCGGGCCAATTCGATCAGGAGAATTTGCATGCGAGTTGCTTTGTTGACCGGTGGCGGCGATTGCCCCGGCTTGAATGCGGTGATTTACGCTGCCGTTCGAAAGGGAATTCAGACTTACGGCGACGAGTTCATCGGATTTCTCAATGGCTGGCGTGGCGTACTTGACAACAATTGGATTCCGCTCACTCTCGAAAACACGGATGGGATCCAGCTGAAGGGCGGCACCATCCTTCATTCTTCGCGAACCAACGTGAAGAAGATTCCGGGCGGCATCGAGAAGGTGCAAGAGGTTCTGAAGCTCAACAAGATTGACGCGCTGATCGCTCTCGGCGGCGATGACACGCAATCGGTTACTCTGTTCTTGAGCGAGAATGGCGTGCCGAGTGTGGGCGTTCCCAAGACCATCGACAACGACATCAGCGGCACCGACGCGACCTTCGGCTTCGACACCGCCGTATCGATTGCCACCGAGGCCATCGACCGGATTCACACCACTGCCGACTCGCACAATCGCGTGATCGTGGTTGAAGTGATGGGACGCGATGCCGGATGGATTGCCTACGCGTCGGGAACGGCTGGCGGGGCTCATGTTGTCCTGGTTCCGGAGCTCGAAATCGACATCGACCATGTCTGCGCGCTGCTGAAGTACAACTACGATCATGGCAAGCACTACGGCGTTGTGGTTGTGGCAGAGGGCTGCCATTTGCCCGAGGTGGGCCAGGTGACGGGTTCGACCGAAGTCGATTCTTTTGGCCATGCGCGCCTTTCCGGAATCGGAGAAGCACTTGCCGACCTGATCGAGAAGAAGACGGGCTTCGAGACGCGCTCTGTCAACCTGGGGCACACGCAACGAGGCGGTGTGCCGACCGCGTACGATCGTTTGCTCGGCCAGCGTTATGGTCTGCATGCGATCGACATGGTGCACCAGAAGAAATGGGGCCGGATTGCGGTTCTGAAGGGCCTGGACATCACGGACATCACCATCAAGGAAGCCATTGCCACGAATCGACGCCTGGATGAGCGGTTCTTCAGCGTGATTCGCGACCTTGAAGCCAAGGTCTAGGCGCGCTGCATACAATCAGAGCCATCCTCTCGCGGAGGGTGGCTCTTTTCGCTTTCATTGCATTTCTCGATCTGGCGCCGTGTTTACAAAACTAAATTGAACTATCGCCTTTACAAGCCGGAAGACTTTGAGGCCGTCTATGGCATCGAAGAAGTCTGCTTTCAACCGCCGATGACGTTCGGTCGCCGGTACATGCGGTGGCTTGTGCAGGCGCAGAATGCGGCGACCTGGGTGGCCGAAGACGATGGAGCATTGGCGGGTTTCGCCATCGTCGAATGGACGCAGGCGATCCATGAGATAAGCGCGTATATCCAGACGATTGAAGTCCTTCCCGGAGATGCGCGGGCAGGGCGTCGGGCCGTGAACTGCTGAAGCATATGGAAGGTTCCGCGCTGGCGGCCGGAGCTTCGACTATCTGGCTCCACGTCGATGTCGAGAATTGGGCCGCGATTCGCCTTTACGAAACCTATGGCTTTCGTGCGCGCTGGCGATGAGGAGAACTACTATGCACCCGGCCGGGGAGCATACATCTATCGAAAACAGGTTAAGAACGGTACCTCCGACTGATTGCGCAGACGCAAGTCGCCAGGAGAGTCTTAGTTGGAAGTAAAATTGAAATAAGTCTCAATGTCAGTCAGCAATCCAAACCTGCCGAAAGCAGTTCTCGCTCTGCGTTCGTATTCGCGGCAGGCATTTCTACACGATTTGCTCGCCGGAATCACGGTGGGACTCGTCGCGCTGCCACTTGCGATGGCTTTTGGCATCGCATCCGGGGTCACGCCGCAGGCGGGGCTCTATACGGCGGTCGTCGCCGGGTTTCTGATCTCTGCTTTGGGCGGCTCGCGTACCCAAATCGGCGGACCTACCGGCGCGTTCGTGGTGATCGTTGCCGGAATCGTAGCGCGTTTTGGCATGAGCGGCCTGGCCATGGTCACGCTCATGGCGGGGGTCATCCTGCTGGTGATGGGACTGACCGGCCTCGGGTCGGCTGTGCGTTTCATCCCTCGGCCCGTCGTCATTGGATTCACGAACGGCATCGCAGTGCTGATCGCGTCCACGCAGATCAAAGATTTCTTCGGCTTGCGCATCGGGGCGGTTCCCGAGTGAGTTCCTGCTGCGCATGAAGATGCTGATCGCCCATTCCGCGCAGTCTGAATGCACCTGCGCTGATGCTGGGCGCGGGAACGTTGGCAATTATGCTCGGAATGCCGCGGCTCACGAAACGTGTGCCGGGCTCCATCGTCGCTGTTTTGGTTTGTACCGGTGTCAGCGTCCTGTTTCATCTGCCTGTCGAAACCATCGGCACCCGCTTCGGCGGGATTCCGCAGGGCCTACCGCCATTCGCGATCCCCGACTTTCACGCCGAACACATTCTGCCCCTGATTCCTTCGGCCTTCACCGTAGCGTTGCTGGCAGCGTTGGAGAGCATGCTTTCCGCTGTAGTGGCGGACGGCATGACGGGAGATCGGCACAATCCAAACGTGGAGTTGGTTGCCCAGGGTATCGCCAACATTGTCTCACCGGTCTTCGGAGGCATTCCCGCCACCGGCGCAATTGCGCGCACCGCGACCAACATTCGTTCCGGCGCGCGGTCACCGGTTTCGGGCATGGTGCACGCTCTCACGCTCCTTGTGATTCTGCTCGTTGCTGCCCCGCTGGCGAGTTACATTCCGCTCACCGCGCTGGCTGCGGTGCTCTTTGTCGTCGCGTACAACATGGGTGAGTGGCGCGAAATCGGTGGCATTCTGCAGATGGGTTTCACCGCCATCGCGGTCTGGCTGGTCACCTTTGCGCTTACCGTCTTTGCTGATTTGACGGTAGCGGTTAGCGTCGGCATGGCTCTGGCGGCGCTGGTCTATATCTATCGCATCGCCGAAACCACCACGGTCTCGCCGGTCACTGAGGATTACATTCGCGACGGCCTGCCGCATACACTGCAAGGCCGCATCATCCCTCCCTATGTCACCCTGCTACGCATCCACGGACCATTTCTGTTTGGGACGACAGAGAAACTCGTCGAAGCCACCGCGAATCTCGAGGCATTCGCGCCGGTGGTGATCCTGCGCCTGCGCAACATGACGGCGGTCGATGCGACGGGGATTCACGCGATCGAAACTTTTGCTCGACGGCTGCGCGACTCCGGGCGAAACTTGATTCTCTGCGGCGCCATGGAGCAGCCTTCCCAGCTGTTGCAACAACCTCGCTTTATCGCCCATGTGGGCCACGAGAATATCGTGCCTAACATTCAGGCCGCCCTTGACCGCGCCCAGGAAGTGGACGCGCAGCACAGCGTGCTTGCCAGCTGAGGCACACGGCGTGGATGGGCTTAACGCCTGAGTTTCAATACCGCCAGCTTGTCAGGTCCGCTCCCGGTGGCGCTGTTCTTCTGGATACGATCGAGGATCTTGGGCAAATACTGCGTGTTGTAATGGAGGCGCGAATAGGCGTTCGGCAGTGTTGGGTCGCCATTCCAGCAGTGCTCGGCGCGCGGGCCGTAGGTCACTTCGCCGCCGTAGGGCGGATTCTTCGTGGAGTCGAGAAAATCCTGCATGCGATAGACGGCGTCGTTCAGAAAATAAGTATCGTCTGAACCGACGTAGATGTGAATCTTGCCTGCGAGCTTTGGTCCCAACTTCGCCCAATCGCGTTCCAGCATTGCTTCCAGGTCGTAGTGCTGGCGCCAATACTCGGCGACGGAATGATCGATTTGCCCGGTGACCTTATCGAAAATCGGCTTGGGATAACCATCTTCACCGACTGGGCCGTAGACAGCCTGCCAGATATCAAATTGCTCACCGCTGCGCCCATGATCGCCGAGAGCCAACTCGTAGGCATTGATTTCTTCCGTGGTGATGAACGTGTGGCCCAGGTAGTCGCGCATGGCGGGTTGCGCCACGCGTTTGTGTGCGCCGGTGAGGTAGAAGGCGTTGTCGTCGTCGTAGAGATCGATGTTGGTGAAGGCGTGAAAATCGATCGGATCGGGGCATGCCGCGAAGGCGCCGTTGTAGTGATCGGGATAGAGGACCTGGACTGCCAAAGCTTCCCAACCGCCGGTCGACCCGCCATAGACGAACCGTGCCCAGCCCTGGCCGATTGCGCGAAATTGCTTTTCGATGGCGGGAATCAGCTCATTCTCGATGGCCTCGCCATAGGGGCCGACGTTGGCTGAGTCCACCGCATAGGAATCGTCGTAGTACGGATTGGCGTGCTGCATCTTCACGATCAGCACACGCGGAAAACCAGGCGAGATCCATCGCTGATAAAACTTGTAGGCTTCCTCCTGCTGAATGCGGTTGTAGCCTGCGAGATGAAAGCGCTCGCTGTAGTCGGGCTTCAGATTCGGATCGGGTGGAGTGGTGCGGAAGTCATCGAAGTCGGTTACAAAGTGATCGTGAAAGATCATCAGCGGAAAATGCGCATTGGGGTGGTCGTCGAATCCCTCGGGGACAAGAACGATGGCGCTCAGGAACATGGGCCGTCCCCAGAATTTTGTCAGTACCTGGCTTTGAATGTGGATGTGCCGTACGTATTTGGTGTCGGCGGGGGTGACGATAGGTGGAATGACTTCGCTGAGCGCGATGGGATAGTTGTCGGTATCCGCTCCCACGTGAATCTTGACAGGTTTTGAATAGAGATTGCCCGGCGAGCTATTCCAATGCTGGCCTTCGCCCTGGTCCATGTGCAGCTTGAGGTTCTTGCCGTCGGCGCGATGAAAGGTTTCGTATTTGTTGAGGACCGCCTGCACGAAGTAGTCGCCGGGCGGCAGGTCTTTCAGGCTCCGAACGGGATAGCCCCAGGCTGTGCCGTCGACACCGTTGAGGATGGTCCGGCTGCCAGCCATCGACTGTGACGCCAAAGACGATTTGCGATCGCGGCGAATCGTCGATCTGGTTGCGCGGCTCATCGCTGGGGTCGGTCGAAAGAACCAGCAGCAAACGGCCATCGAGGGGCTGCGCACTTAACTGGCTCGGGAAAGCTGACTGGAAAACGACTGGGCGAAGGCAACGGGAGCGAAGAAGAGCAGGGCCAGGGCGAGGCGATTCATTTGGAGCTACTATACAAGGCGGCTCAGGCCACCGCGGCCTGGAATCCGCCAGCCGGGGTTTGAGGCCAGGGATCAGAATCTATCATTCGCCGGTTTGACGCGCTCTTGATGAAGGCAGCCACGCGGTCGTGCAGCTGCTTGAGGCACTCGTCGCGCACGTAGACCATGTGGCCGGACTCGTACCAGTCATACTCGATGTTCTTCGCCAGCGATTGCGGAATCGGCAGATGCTTCTCTTCGTATTCTGCGCCGAAGAAGGGCGTGGCCAGGTCGTAGTAGCCGCCGTTCACCATCACCTTGAGGCGAGGGTTGGTCTTCATCGCTTCGGCCAGATCGCTCGAGACATTCAGACCGATGAGGTTGCCGTGCGTGCTTGAAATTCCATTCGCCACCGTCCGACTCCGGAATGTCGGGCAAATAGGTCTGGCCTTCGCCGTACTTCAGATCGCGCCGCATGTAGTCGTTGAAGAGCGAAACGTAGGCCGAAGAAATGGCCGCGCTTTGCGGATCGTAATCCGCGTTTTCGCTCAACGGATTGATGGTGGGCCCGGAGAAGCGCGTGTCGAGCGCCCAGTGGTCAGGTCTGTCTCATCCTGAAAAGTCTTTTCGAACTCGCCGCCGCTCACGCGCAGATTGGCCTTGAGCAGGTACGCGACAGGCAGGCCGGTGTAGTCGTGCATCTTCTCCGCAACGGACTGCTTTTCGGCGTCGGGCAGGTCTGTTCCCTGCGCCAACGCGTGCGAGTAAGGGCCCATGCGCGAATTCCTCCACCTCTTTCAGGAACGGCTCGAGCGCCGCCGGCTGCTGCGGCAGCTTCTTGTGGTACCAGGCCGTGGCGGCGAAAGTGGGCAAAGCGAGCACGTAAGGCAAGTCGACGCCGGGATTGGTCTTGGCGCCGTCGATGTCGGTGGTGAAGTTGAAGATCTGCGAAAGCAGAATCACGCCGTTCAGGTCGATCGATTTCTTCTCTTCGAGAATTTTCGCCAGCACGGCCGAGCGCGTGGTCCCGTAGCTCTCGCCGAAGATGAACTTGGGCGAGTTCCAGCGGTTGTACTTGGTGATGAAGCGGGCGATGAAGCGGGCAAAGGCGTCGGCGTCCTCATCCACGCCCCAGAAAGCCTTTGCGGCATCCTTGCCGATGAGGCGGCCAAAGCCTGTGCCCGGCATGTCGATGAAGACCAGGTCGCTGACGTCGAGCAGGGAATTCGCATTGTCGACCAGCTTGTAGGGAGCGGCGGGCAGGTGCTGATCGCCCGCAGTGACCACGTGCTTGGGACCGAGCGATCCCATGTGCAGCCACACGGTGGAACTGCCCGGGCCGCCGTTGTAAAAGAAGGTGATCGGCCGCTCCTCGGCCTTCGCGTCCTTCTTGAAATATGCCACGTAAGAACATGCGGGCAACCGGCGGCGCATCCTTCGGATTCCTTTGGTTCGGAGAGCGCAAGTTCGCTGCCGGGCTGCGGCTTTCCGTCCATTCCAAGTTGCGCATCCTGGGTGTCATTGGCGCCGACGGTGATGGTTCCGACAATGGCCGTGTAGAGAATGTGCTGTCCCTCCACATCCACGGAACCTTGCGTTGTAACGTCTGCGGGCGGCGGGGCCGGCGTCTTTTCCGCGGCGGATGCTTTTGTCGCCGAGCGTGTCATCTGTGGCGTGAATTGCAACAGGCAACTGCAGCAGGGCGGCTGAGACAACGCAGAGGACCACGCAACGACAGCAACGCATGTGAAATCTCCAGACGGGGATAGTTCGAACGGTCAGTATAGATGTTGACGAGACGAACTGTGGCTAGAAATGTGATTTCTGTGCATCGATCGGTGACTACCGGCTGCGACTGATGCGCGAAGATATGACGGAGAGCCCGCGGCCGGTTTTGACGAACTGCGCCGTATCGGGCGAATCCACGACCGCATATCGCGCATCTCCCGGAACTCACGGCGACGCTATTTCTGAGGCTTATCGAACGGCTGCTTCTCAGTGATGCGGGGCCGGCTTTCGGCCTGCAGTTGCTTGCTTACCTGCTCGACTTCGCGGAAGACGCGGAGCAGGTTGCCGCCGAGAATCTTGCGGCAATCTTCGGCGGAATAGCCGCGCTCCATCAGCGCTGCCGTGATCTTCGGCAGGTCGGCGGGGGAGTCGAGGCCCTCGGGCAACTGGCCGCTGACGCCATCGAAATCCGAACCCAAGCCGACGTGATCCACCCCGGCAACTTTTGCGATGTGGTCGATGTGGTCGATGAGCACCGAAAGCGGCGGGCGCGGAATGCGATCGGCAAACTGGCGTTGCAGCTTCGAGATTTCAGCGTCGGGGGCTTCTTTGCCTTCGGCCTTGTACTTGTCTTTCAGCTCCTGGACAGCCTTGTCCATTTCAGGCTTGATGGCTTTCTGCGTATCGCGATAGGCCTGCGAAAGAAACCCGGAGTAAAAGTTGACCTGCACCACGCCGCCCTTGGAGTTGGGCCCGCCGGAATTCGCCACGGCGCGCAGCATGTCGTCGGTCATATTGCGCGGCGCATCGCAAAGCGCTCGCGCGGATGAGTGCGAAGCGATGACGGGTGCGCGGGTGATGACCAGAGTGCGATAGAAGGTGCGGTCGGAGACGTGCGAAATATCCACCATCATGCCGAGGCGATTCATCTCGTAGACCACATCCTTGCCGAATTCGGTGAGGCCTTCCTTGGTGTGCGGCACGCTCGTGTCGTCGACGTCGCCGGAGCTGTCGGCCCAGCCGTTGGAATTCGACCAGGTCAGCGTCATGTAGCGCACGCCGAGCGCGTAGTACTGGCGCAGCAGGGCAAGCGAATCCTCGATCGAGTGACCGCCCTCGATGCCCATCAGCGCGGCGAGTTTGTGTTCGCGATGCGCCAGTTCAATGCCTTCGGGCGAGGTAACGAACATCATCTGGTCCGGATGTTTGGCCACCTGCTGCTTGACTGAGTCGATGAGGATGAGCGTGCGCCGCGCGAAGTGGCCCTTGTTGAGCAGCGGGGTCAACCCAGATGGAGAAGAACTCCGCGCCCAGATTGCCCTTTCGAGCCGATTCCAGGTTGAAGTTGCCGCCGTTGAGCGGATCGCCGAGATCGAAATTCTCATCGACGAAGCGCTGCGGCGTGTCGGCGTGGGTATCGATGACGATGGCGGACTTCTGCACCCCTTCCGGGGTTTGATTTTTTGAACTCATTTTGGTGGCCGGGGATACTTGAGAGGTCTGGGTCGAAGTCTGAGCGAGCAACATGGCAGGAATTGCAAGAAGGGACGCGAACAGAGCGAGCAAGGTGCGGGTCTGCATAGGCTTGGCGTAAGTATAGCCTGATGCGAAGAGTCGATTGACGGGGAAGAGAGCAGGGAAATCGGACTAGGGATTTACAACAGCGTCGCTCAGTTTTGGCTCGCGACGCGATGATGAAATTGCAGAGGCAGTTTGGCGCGGGGGCGCCTAGTGGCGCAGGAAACTCTTCATCTGATTTATCTGGATGGGCTCATCGCGAGGAGGCGTGGGCGGATCGAGAACGAAAACGTCGCAGGCCTTGTGCCACTGCCCAAGCTGCTGCAATCCGTTGCCGTCGATTGCGACCTTATAGGCTTTGGTGCCGTCGACACTGGTTGCGGTCGCCATGACGAAGCCATTGTAGGCGACGCCTTTTTCGTTGATCACGGTAACTTCCTGGCCCACTTCGATCATTGAGAGTCTCCTCATCGTGTGAATGGAACCCATAATTGCCCTCTATATTGCTTTGTTGCACGAATCATGGTGCGAGGTTGGTTGGAGTTGTCTCTGGAAATCTCGATGGAGTCTTAGGTTTCTCTTGTTTGCACGGTTTTGAATCCATGAGCGACGAGGCTTTTGAGAATGTGAAAGTTAGGTACGTTTAACGACATTCGCAGTTTTATTGGCTTTTTGCGCTTTTCTGTGCTTGGCTCTCTAGCTATAGAGTTGAAGCGAGAGATTGCAGGAGGAATGATGGCCGATCGATTGCCCCTGACCTACACCTTTTACTTTGCCGCCGCTCCCCAGAAAGTTTGGGAGGGGTTCACTTCGCAAGATTCGAACCGCGTGATTTTTATGGGAGCGGAACTCCAGGCCGATTTCAAGCCTGGCGGAGAGATTGCCTGGCTCGGTCCCGGGAAAGACGGGAAGATCATTCCATATGTCCACGGAAAGGTTTTGCGCGCCGATGCTCCGAAGGTTCTGCAGTACACGTTTGCGACGAGCCAGAGCGAACGATTCTCACGTGCAACAGTGGAGCTAACGTCGGAGACTGAGGCGACCAAGGTCGTGGTCACGCATGATGAGTGGGCGGAGGACGATCCCAATTACGATTTCTGTGCGGATGGGTGGCCGCGCATCTTGTCGCGGCTGAAGACGCTGATTGAGACGGGAAAGACGTTCAAGCCGCACTAAGGAAAGTCGGGCTACTTGCTATAGATCGACCGGAGTGCCGCCCCACTCTTCGGGAGCAACGTCGGCGATGGTCTGGGTAAAATCCCATCGGTGACCGGCGAAGTCCTCCGCGTTATATTGGCGCTCGCCGTAGACATGGTCGACGGGCTCCGTCAGGATTTTTGCGCCGTGCTGGCGGGCCCGCTCGCAGTGCGCATTGGCGTCGTCAATGCGAATCTGAACGATGTGCGAGTTGTTGGGGGTGATGTTGCCTTCGGCGATCGTTATACATCCGCCGCCGGCCCGCATTTGGATTCTGTGATTAGCGATTCGGAGGCGCACCGTGAATCCAAAGGCGGCGCAGAGCCAATCCGCTGCGACGCCAGGGTCGGGATAGATGAGGACGGGAATGACGGTGCACGGAGGCACGGAACGATTGGAAAGCATGGCAATAATTTAACAGGGGTGGCGGGTGGTTTTTTTTCTTGGCGCGGGCATCACGGAGCAAGGTAGAATCGCGGACATTTCCGGGACGCCGAAAATGGGAATGTTTGCTGGGGCGCCAGGAGGTTAGCGTATGGCTCGGTTTGGAAAAGCATTACTGTTTGCCGCCGTATTAGTGGGAGCGGCGGCGATGGTTCCGAGGGTGAGGGCAGCCACTGCTCCGGCAGACCCTTGCTCGCTGCTCACTGCGGCTGAGGTGAGCAAGAGCGTGGGACAAACCTTTGGCGCACCGGAAAAGAGCGTGGCTCCGCGACCCTATGCGAATACAGTGCAGGGAACAGACTGCCATTATCGCGCTTCGAACGGGAGTGGCGAACTTCTGTTCCGGATCTATTTCGATACTTCAGCCGCAGAGGCGACGGACTTGTTTGCGAAATTGAAGATGTTTTATAGTCCACCAACGCCCGTCGCAGGCGTCGGAGATGAGACGTATTTCGATCCGCGACACGGGCTGCATGCGCGCAAGGGAAATGTTCGCTTCTTCCTCAGTCTTGGCGATCACACCGACCGGCAATTGGAAGATCTTGCCACCTTGATTGCGGGACGGATTTAGCGTTGATGCTTTTCCAAGCCTCGACACAGAGACCTGGAGCGCCCCAATTCAAGCTGAGTTCAAGGGCGGCGTCAGGGCCCACCCGCAGCGGCGCCACCCATCTGCAACGAGTAGAGGACTAGTGGCGATGTTCGTTGGCTTCCATGGCCGCGGCCTTGATTTCCTCGTTGGCCCGTGCAAGGAGATCTTTTGCCTTGGCGGCGTGACCGCCCATATCAAATTCGTTGGCCTGCTGGGCAGCGTCAACGCGGCCGATGGCTTGATCGATGAGGCGTTGCGCGGCAGCCAGGTTGGGGTGTCGGTGGGGATTGACGTTCTGGGCAACGGTGACGCCACCGGCGACGAGTGCGAGGGAAAAGGCTGTGCCCAAAGTTAGCTTGCGAAGATTCATGCAAATTTCCTCCGCAGACAACGTACCAGAGCCATGCGAAGGTCAACTGAAAAGATTTACACATTGCGAACTGCGGCACAGAACCGGCGGCTGGCTTCGATTACCGTTTGTCGAGCATGGCAACGACCTTGTATTTTTCCGATTCGATTTTCGCGCCTTCGGGGCCGACGGGCCACTCGAGTTTCGCCATACTGCCTTTGAACTCCGCCTGGACATGTTCCACGAGAGGCATGCCGCAATTACGGCGCAGGATGTAGGTCCCTTTGGACGAATACTTGTTGATGCAGTTGACCACGGCGATCTTGCCGTCGGGTAACAGCAGAGACAGCGTGGTGCCAGTGACGTAGTAGGCGAAGGGCTGCGAGGCCGAAACGTTACCCGTCGCACGCGCTGAGTCGTCGCAAGCGGCATTGGCGAGGTCGGCGGCGCAGTCCGGGCTGGCCGGGTTGGAGTAGCCGGGGATCAAGGCGCTGTAATCCGAGTCGCTGTTCTGGCGGTAGAGTACGGTCGCATCCAGCTTCTGCGCGGAGACCGAGCCAATGCAGCACGCTAAACAACAAATTGCTATAGCTATACCGGTGCCCCTGGACTTGCTCATATCCGTTGCCTCTATACGCCTCTATATGTAGATGTTCTTCTGAGTCTACGTGGGGTCTGAAGGAAATGCCGAACCGAGGCTGACCGGTGCTTCCCGGAGGTAATGTGAGACGTTCCCTACACCTATTCTTGTGGTCAGCCCTCCCCCACGGACTCTGTGCGGAAATTCCTTAGTTTCATGAGCTTAGCGACGAGAGATCTTTCCAAAGTCCTCTCAGAATTGGACTTATCCGCAGAGTCGTCTCAGCACTGGAGTTAGCCTCGCGAGGAGCCCTCCTTGCAGTCGCAGCCCAACTCTCCATTGTGAGCGAAAGACGGGAATTGATCCGCAATGCTCAGGCATATTCTTCGCTCCGCTTGGGCTGGCGAGGATGTTACGGTCTGTGCCCCTCGTTGGTTTCTGCTCAGCGAGGCAGAACCTTCTCGCGGACCCCCGCAACCCCCCGGCGTCAATTTCGCGCTCAACGGAGGAAGGAAGACGCTGATGCCGGAAAGGTTTCCCCGCGCCTGCGATTGCGAGAGTATGCTTGAGCCTCCCCGCAAATCGAACCCAGGAGACAAGCACCCATGAGGTTTCACGTTCGCGCGACAGCCCCTTTCTGTCTATTCGTTGCAACTCTCACACTCACCCCGGCAACTGCGGCCTTCGCCCAGCATGAAGCCGGACAGGCCCAGGGCCCCAGCAAATATCTCTTCCTCGAGAACGACGAGTTGAAACCCAACACATCCTTCGCCTATGCGAAATCGCAAGGGGAAGAGGCGCAGGCGATGCGCGAGGCTAAAGCTCCAGATCACTTCGTCGGCATGTGGGGCATTACCGGTGCGAACCACGTGCTTTACCTGCATGGCTTCGATTCGTTCGCCGATTTGCAGAAGGGACACGAAGAAACCTTTGCGATGCCAAAAGCGTTGGATGCGCTGAAAACATCGGAGGCCGGGCAGGCACCGCTTGTGGCGAGCGAGCACGACAGCATCTACTCCTACGAGAAGGAGCTGAGCCTCAACCCCAATGTTGATCTCTCCAAGATGCGCTTCATGCGGATTCTGCTTTTTCACGTCCGCTCGGGCCATGATGCGGACTTTCGGCGCCTGGCGAAGCTCTTCGTCAAGGCCTATCAATCGGCGATTCCGGACGCGCGATGGGCGATGTTCCAGAAGATGTACGGTGTCGGCAGCGACAACGTGTATATCCTCGTCACTCCCATGGAATCGCTCGCCGTCGTGGACGCGATGGTCAGCGGCGACAAGAAATTCAACGATGCCGTGGGCGAAGAGCAGCTTCAAACCCTCATGAAGGGGCTGGACGCTGCTGTCGAGTCCTCCGAGAGCGACCTCTTCGCTTTCGATGCGGAACTCAGCTACGTGCCCGATTCGTGGATCAGCTCTTCGCCGGATTTCTGGGGGAAGAAGTAGGGGGCGTCCTCTGATACGACGTCTAAGGCGCCGAGGTTGTGCCGCTGTATTGTGGATTGCGGCGTGGAGATAAGTACCAAACGGGGTCGACGGTCTCCTACCCTTACCGCGATAAGACTGGCGTCAAGGATGGGAACCCGGGGCTTGTGCCTGGGAGGGGGTGGAACTGAGCAGGGGTGGGCCACCCGCCGCCCTCCCTCATTCATGAAGGGAAGGCTGAAGATATGGGATGGCCTTTATAGGTAACAAAGATTGACAAAGCTTGTTATTCCGATGAACATCGAAAGCAGGAGGATTTCTCCCGTGAATGTTTCGCTGACTCCTGCACTGGACAAGTTCGTTGCTGCAAAAGTGGAATCGGGGCGGTATACCTCGGCCAGCGAAGTGGTGCGCGAGGCCCTGCGGTTGCTCGAAGAGCACGAGCGGAATCGCTCGGCACAGCTGGCTGCTTTCAATCGCGAGCTCGGGTCCCGATTGAACTCTCTGGAACGCGGCGAAACCGTGGATTCAGCCGCCGCTCGGACACGATTGCGACAGAAGTCCCGCGAGCGGAAAAGGCGCGCAGCGTGAAGCAGTATGTCCTCGGCGTTGGGGCAGAGCGGGACCTGAATGAAATATGGGAGTACATTGCGCAGGATAGCATCGATGCCGCTGACCGTTGGAGTATCGAAACTCTTCACTACCTTTACAACGCTGGCGCGCAACTCAGGGATAGGGCACAAGCGACCGGATCTAACCAAGCATGCCATTCTGTTCTGGCCGGTGGAGACATACTAGATCCTGTACCGTGTCCGGAACAAGCGTGTGGAAATCGTGGGAGTTACTCAAGGCGCTCGGGATATTCCATCCTTCTTAGATCACCGCGCTCAATAAGATCCACGAGAGGCGCGCAATTCCTCCAATTGCGATTGTATTCGGGCGTGGCGAATGCGCTGGCCGCTTAAAATCAATCTAGCCATGGCTGAATTTACTCATCTGCATTTGCATACCGAATACTCGCTGCTGGATGGCGCGTGCGACGTCCACAAGCTTGTGGACCGCGTGGCGGCGCTGGGGCAGAAGTCTGTCGCGATGACCGACCACGGGAATATCTACGGGGCGGTGCACTTCTTCAATGCGGCGAAGGCGAAGGGCATCAAGCCGATCCTGGGGTGCGAGCTTTACGTGTGCAAGGCCGAGGACCATCGCGCCGAGACGCCTAACGACCAGTACAACCACCTGCTGGTGCTGGCGGAGAACGAAGAGGGATACCGCAACCTGATCCGGCTGACGAGCGAGGCGAGCCTGCATGGGTTCTATCGCAAGCCGCGCGTGAGCAAGAAATATCTGGCTGAAAATTCGAAAGGCCTGATCGGGTTTTCCGGCTGCCTGAGCGGCGAGCTGTGCGAAGAGCTGATGCGCGGGCCACTATGACAAGGCCAAATCAGTCGCCCAGCAGTACCAGGACATCTTCGGGCGAAGTAATTTCTATCTGGAAATTCAGGACCAGGGGCTGGAGCAGGAGAAGAAGATCCAGGCCGATCTGTTCCGGCTGGAGAAGGAGCTGGAGATTCCGCTCGTGCTGACCAACGACTCGCACTACCTGTGCGGCGAAGACTCGCATGCGCACGACGTGATGCTCTGCGTGCAGACGGGCGCGAAGATTCACGACGCGGACCGTTTCCGGTTCGACTCCGACCAGTTTTTTGTGAAGACCGCCGATGAGATGGCGCGGCTGTTTCCTGATTCTCCCGGCGTGATGTCGCGGACGATGGAGATTGCCGAGCGCTGCAAGCTGAAACTGCATGCAGTGGACAATCCGTTCCCGGAGTTTGCCGTGCCCGCGGACACACGATCGACAGCTACTTTGAGCAGGTGTGCCGCGAAGGGTTAAGGAAGCGGCTCGACACCGCGGTGCGACAGCTGGAACTGCGCGGCGTGCGGACGCTCGACAACTGCAGGAGTATGAGGCGCGGCTCCAGTACGAGATCGGCATCATCAAGCAGATGAAGTACTCGGGCTACTTCCTGATTGTGTGGGACTTCATCAAGTACGCGCGCGATCATGGCATTCCCGTGGGACCGGGGCGCGGATCGGCGACGGGATCGCTGGTGGCCTATGCGATGGAGATTACGAATATCGATCCGATGCAGAACGTGCTGCTCTTCGAGCGGTTCCTGAATCCCGAGCGCGTGACGATGCCGGATATCGACGTGGACTTCTGCATGAACCGGCGCGGCGAAGTGATCGACTACGTGACGCGCAAGTACGGACGCGAGCAGGTGGCGCAGATCATCACCTTCAACACCATGGCGGCGAAGGCCTCGATCAAGGACTGCGGACGCGCGATGGATATGCCCTACGGCGATGTAGACCGCATCGCCAAGCTGGTGCCGCCGACGGTGGGGATGACGATCGACAAGGCGCTCGAAGAGTTGCCCGATTTGCGCAAGGCCTATGACAACGACAAGCAGATCCGCGAGCTGATCGATACGGCGAAGAAGCTGGAAGGGCTGGTGCGCGGGGCCGGGGTGCATGCATCGGCGGTGGTGATTGCGCCGCGTCCGCTGACGGAGCTTGTGCCGCTGAACAGGACGAAGAACGACGAAATCGTGACCGCCTATGACATGAAGGCCGTCGAAAAGATGGGCCTGCTGAAGATGGACTTCCTGGGCCTCGCGACGCTGACGGTGATCGACGATTGCGTGAAGCTGATCGAGCAGACGCGCGGGGAGAAGCTGGACATCGAGATGATTCCGCTCGACGATCCGGAGACATTCAAGAAGGTATTTCACACGGCGCTGACGTCGGGGATTTTTCAGTTTGAGTCGAGCGGGATGCGGGACATTTTGCGGCGCTACAAGCCGGATACGGTGGAGGAGTTGACGGCGCTGAATGCGCTCTATCGGCCGGGGCCGATGGACATGATCGACGACTTCATCGAGCGCAAGTGGGGTCGGCAGCAAGGTGGAGTACCTGCTGCCGGAGCTCGAGGCGATTCTGAAAGATTCGCTGGGGGTGATTGTCTACCAGGAACAGGTGATGCGGATCGCCAACGTGCTGGCGAGCTACTCGCCTGGGCGAGGCCGATCTGCTGCGGCGCGCGATGGGAAAGAAGGATCCGCAAGGCGATGGCCGAGCAGCGCGATCGCTTCATGCAGTGGCGCGGCGGCGCTGGGGCATCCGAAGGCGCCGGTGGGCGAAATCTTCGACCTGATGGCGAAGTTCTCAGGATACGGATTCAACAAATCGCACTCGGCGGCGTATGCGCTGGTGGCCTATCAGACGGCCTATTTGAAGACGCATTATCCGGTGGAGTTCATGGCGGCGCTGCTGACTTCGGAAACGTCGAAGCCAGAGAACGTCGTCAAGTACATCCAGGAATGCAAGGAGATGGGCATCAGCGTGGAGCCGCCGGATGTGCAGGTTTCGGGCGCGCAGTTTACGCCGCACGGCGAGGCGATTCGGTTTGGGCTGGCCGCGGTGAAGAACGTCGGCGGCAACGCGATTGAGTCGATCAAGAAGGCGCGCGAAGAACTGGGCGGACGGTTCAGGAGCTTCTGGGAGTTCTGCGAGAAGGTCGACCTGCGGGTGATGAACAAGCGGGTGATTGAGTCGCTGATCAAGGCCGGCGCGCTCGATTCGCTGGGCAAGCGCGGGCCGCTGATGGCGGCCGTCGACAAGGCGATGGAGCGCGCGCAGAAGGCGCAGCGCGATGAGGCGCAGGGGCAGACGGGACTGTTTGGGTTGTTCAATGAGGCTCCCGCGCATGGACATGGCGGCGACGAGCTGCCGCGTGCGGCGGATTGGGAAGAGGGCGAGCGGCTGGCGAATGAGAAAGAGGTGCTGGGATTCTTTGTCTCCGGGCATCCGCTGGACAAGTATGCGGAGAAGCTGCGCAATCTGCCGGGCGTGATCTCGGTGGCGGAGGCGCTGGAGCGCAAGCCGCCGGAGCGGCGCTGGGGCAAGGATTCGGATCCGGCGGATGAGATTCAGGTCGCGGGCATCATGCAGGGGCTGCGCGTGCAGAAGACGCGACGCGAAGGAAAGCTCTATGCGCAGGCGATTCTCGAAGACGCAACGGGCAAGATCGAACTGATTGCGTTTCCGCGGGACTACGAGAAGCTGGCGGAGCAACTGAAGATCGAAGCGCCGGTGCTGATTCGCGGAACGCTTTCGGGCGATGAAGATTCGGCGCCGAAGCTGTCGGTCAGCTCGATTCAGGCGCTGGAAGAGGTGCAGGTGAAACTGCCGAGCGGGATTCGGATTCGCGATCAATCTCGATCGTGCGACGGAAGAGATGATGGCGGCGCTGAAGTCGGCGGCCGATGCGGCGCCGGGGCCGGGCAAGGTGATGCTGCATCTTGCAGAAGAAGGGCGAGTACGAGGTGATTCTGGAGCCGGAACAGATGAGTGTGGCCGCGGACCGCGGCTGGGTCGAGCGCGTCGAAGAGTTGGTGGGCAAGGGAACTGTGCAGGTGATGAGCTGATGCGCTTTGAGAAAACAGACGGAGAAAGCTCAAGACGTGCAGGTTGACGCGATTGGGATCGATTTTGGGACAACGAATAGTTCGGTAGCGCGGGTGAGTGAGGGTGCAGGGATAGATCTAGCATCCTTCACATTCCGTGGCACACCGACCGAGTCGTATCGGTCGGTTTTGTATTTCGAGCAGGTCAAGTCGGCGAGCGGAGTGAAACGGTCGCATGGGCTCACGGGCCCGGCTGCCATCGAACACTATCTCAAGGCGGACGAAAAAGGGCGTCTGATCCAGTCGCTCAAGTCGCACCTGTCCAGCAGAACACTTACCGGCACTGAAATCTTCGGACGACGGCACAAGCTGGAAGAAGTGATTTCGCGGTCTGTTGAGCGATTTGCGTAAAGCCGCAGAGCGACAGTTCGGGCGCCCAATCGCGTATGCGATGGTCGGGCGGCCCGTGCGATTCGTTGGCTCGGAGATCTGACGAGGACGATGACTTTGCGTTGGCCCGGTTGCGCGAGGCTTTTGCGCTGGCCGGAGTTGAGCGCGTTGAGTTCGAAATGGAACCGGTCGCCGCGGCATACTCCTACGAGTCAACGCTGGATCACGATGAGTTGATTCTGATTGGGGATTTCGGCGGTGGCACAAGCGATTTCTCTCTGCTGCGTGTGGGCCCTGGCGTGCGACGTCGGGGACGCACACCGAACGATCTGGTGGGCAATGGCGGCATCGGCCTGGCCGGAGATGCTTTTGATGCACGCATCGTGCGCAAGCTCGTTTCGCCGGCGTTGGGATCGAACTCCGAAGCGCGCTCGCTGAACAAGCTCCTGCCCGCGGTCCCGGCCTGGATCTATGCCAATCTTGAGCGCTGGCACTATCTCTCATTTCTCCGAACCAACAACGTGCGGGAGATTCTGAGGAGCGCGCGAATCCGGGCATTGGAGCCGGAGAAGATCCAAGCGTTAATTGCGATTGTGGAAGAGGATCTCGGCTATCAGCTGCACCAGGCAGTGCAGCAGGTTAAGTTTGAGCTTTCGCGCAGCGAGGATGCGGAGTTTCGGTTTCACGACGCAGGATTGGATCTGCGCATCCCAGTGAAGCGCAGCGAATTCGAAGTCGATGGATACGCGGAGGAACTTGCAAACTATCGAGAGCTGTGTGGATTCGCTGTTGCGGAGGTACGGGCACCGATCCGCGCGATGTGGACCGCGTATTTCTGACCGGGGGCAGCTCGTTTGTCCCTGCGGTACGGCGGATTTTTGCGACGCGGTTCGGCGAGGACCGGATTCGCAGCGGAAACGAATTTACTTCGGTGGCGCGGGGTTGGCGTTGCGAGCGGCCGAGTCGCTGCAATCGATTCCTTAAAATCAAGGCTTCGTCGTGAACGAGGATCACATGGAGGAAGCGCGGACCGTGCACGCCCTTGATGCGCGTCATTTCGATGTCGGCGGTGGCGCTGGGGCCGGAGATATAGGTGGCGAGCGCGGGTGGCTGCGGGCAACATCGCAAAGTATTCGGGCAACGTTTCGACGATCTGGCTGGTGCGCAGGATGCAGAGATGCCAGTCGGGAAGAAGCGTGAGGATGCGACGGCCTTCGCTGGCTGAGTGGTGAAGCACGATGGTTCCCGAGTCGGCCACGCCCGCGAAAGACGCAGTGACGACCCCATCGCACGTCTTCTATTTCGGCGTGGGTGAGGTCTGTGATCAATCTTCCAATCGAAGCCGGCGACGAGCCATTCGGCTGGGCAGGCCCGGGGGTGCGACGAATTTGCGCTTGCCGCTCGATGAAGGCGATCGGCGATGCAGGCGACGGAAGATCTTCTGGGCTCGCACTCGACAACTTCGGCGTCGTATTCGCTGCAGGCGCTCGACCATGAAGTGCAGGCGCGCACTTCCGTCAAGGCTGCCATGATGGATGTAGTTACGCGGCATATCAGAATACTCTGCAACGGAACCGCCGGACTTCGCGCGGCGAATTCGATCGAGAATCTGTTGGCGCGCGTCGCTCATGGCTTTGTCCTTTGGGCGCGCCGCCCACCACTCGCGAAAGGTCTGATCGGGCATGCCGCGCAGATCGCGGGTCATTGTCCATCGGGCACCGAGGCTCGGCAAGGCGTGAATCCAGCCATCTTTGCGGGTGAATGGACGCAGGGCGATGCGGCCGAGGCGCTGCGCGAGGCGGAAAGCGCCAGGCGCTGGCGAAGAGGCTGTTCGCAACTCGCATGCCGAGATACATCGGATCGAAGGCGCGGGCGGCTCGTTTGCGCTCCTGATCGACGACCTGCGCGCGCAGCTCGATCAGCACTTCAGGAATATTGATCTTGACTGGGCACACTTCGTAGCAGGCGCCGCACAAGCGATGATGCATAGGGCAGCGATTGCGCGTGGTCCATGTGCATGAGCTGCGGTGTGAGGATGGCGCCGATGGGGCCGCCGTAAACCGAGCCGTAGGCGTGACCGCCGGTCTGGCGATAGACCGGGCATGTGTTCTGGCAGGCGCCGCAACGGATGCATCGCAGCGTCTGGCGTTCAGTATGGCTCGCGCGAGAATCGACGAGCGGCCATTGTCGAGCAGCACGACGTGAAAATTCTGCGGCCCATCGCCGGGAGTGACGCCGGTCCACAGCGACGTGTAGGGATTCATCCGCTCGCCGGTTGCCGAGCGCGCCAGCACCTGCAGCATCACTTCGAGGTCGCGAAATGTGGGGATGACCTTTTCGATTCCTGCCAGAGCAATCAACGTGCGCGGGCAGCGTGAGGCACATGCGGCCGTTGCCTTCGGACTCGACGATGGCGACGGCGCCCGTTTCAGCGACCAGAAAGTTAGCTCCGCAGATGGCTGCGTCGACGCTGAGGAACTTCGTTGCGCAGATAGGTGCGGGCGGCAGCGGTGAGCGCCTGGGGATCGTCGGATCAGATCCTTGAGGCCCATGCGTGCGCGCAAAGATTTCGCGCACCTGGCTGCGATTCACGTGGAGCGCGGGAACGACGATGTGGGAGGGTTCATCGTCGCCCAGTTGCAGAATCATCTCGGCCAGATCGGTCTCAACGGCCTTGACGCCAGCGGCCTCAAGCGCGGGATTCAGTTGAATCTCGGCCGAGGTCATGGTCTTGATCTTGATGACTTCGGTGCCTTCCTTGCGGAGAATTTCGACGATGATGCGGCGTGCCTCGGCTGCGTCCGAGGCCCAGTGGACATGGCCTACCGCCCGCCGCGGTGCAGCGGTCCTCGAATTCGACCAGATATTGATCGAGGTGGCCGAGTGACTCATCCTTGATGGCTGCGGCAGCCGTGCGCAGTTCCTGCCAATCGTGTCTTTTCAGCCACGAGGCGTGCGCGCTTGGCCTGGATCACGTCGGTGGCGTGGGCCACATTTTTGCGCAGTTGCGTATTGCGCAGAATAGGCAGGGCTGCCTGGGAAACGGCGGCGCGATGCGCGGATCGAGGACGACCTGGCGTCATGCGATTTCCTCCGTCCGGCCTGGCTTCGTGTGCTGGCCAGAATCTGTGCCATGTGAATGGTGCGCGTCGGCTGCGAACTCGCGGTGCAAGGCGCCGCCAAGATGCATCAGGCAACTATTGTCGAGGGCGGTGCAATATTCGGCTCGCGTGGAGAGCACGTCGTGCAGCTTTTCCGAAAGCATGGCCGACGACACTTCGGCATTCTTGATCGAGAAGGTTCCACCGAAGCCGCAACAGCGGTCGAGATTCTCGAGCGGAACCAGCTCGAGACCGCGCACCTTCGCGAGCAGCCGAAAGGGCCGGTCGCCGACATGCAATGCGCGCAGGCCGTGACAACTGGCGTGGTAGGTGACGCGGTGGGGAAAATAGGCGCCGACATCATCGACGCCCAGCTCGTCGATGAGGAACTCGCTCAGTTCGTAGACGCGCGGCAGCAGGGCCGCGAATTCCTTGCGGAGGTCTTCGTTGCCCAGTTCCTGCAAACAGGCCGGGATATTGATCGCGAATCATGGCCACGCAGGAGGTGGAAGGAATGACGACGGCTTCGGCGTCCTGATAGAGGCGCACGAAGCGCTTGGCCTGGGAGAAGGCTTCGGCGCGGAAGCCGGTGTTGGCGTGCATCTGGCCGCAGCAGGTTTGGCCGGGATTGAACTCGAGTGCAACACCCAGCCGTTCAAGCAGGCGCACCACCGCTCGGCCCGTCTCAGGGAAGAGCGTGTCGTTGTAGCAGGTGATGAAGAGGGATGCTCGCATGAACGGTTCTCCGGCTCAGCAGGAGCTAAGCCGGAAACGTGTATGGCTACGTGTGATTTGGGAGGCGTGGCATGTCGACATTGCGAGCACGCTGTGGCCACCGATGCGGAGCGGCACGTGAAAAGAGAGGAGAGGGAAGGATTCCGCCCTCCCCATTTCCAGGGGAAGCCAACTCTGAGACCTATTTCGAAGCTTGTCGAGGTCGAGATTCAGCGCGAGCACGTTGACGCGCGGCTCGCCGAGCAGGCCGAGTTGACGACCGGTAATGTGCTGCTGGATGAGCTGGCGTACCTGATCTTCGCTGAGGCCGCGGGCCTTGGCGACGCGCGGAGCCTGATAGAAGGCGGCGTCGGGCGTGATGTCGGGATCGAGGCCGGAGCCGGAGGTGGTGACCAGATCGATGGGCACGGGCTTGCCGGGATTCTGCCGCGGTCAGCTTGTCGATGTCGCCCTGGATGCGCTGCACGAGCTTGGCATTGGACTGGGCGAGGTTCGAGCCGCCGGAAGACGTCGCGTCGTAGCCATTGCCCGCAGCCGAGGGGCGGGGATGGAAGTAGCGATCGGAAGTGAAGCTCTGCGCCAGCAGTTCCGAGCCGATGACCTGGCCATCTTTGAGAATGAGGCTGCCCGCGGCCTGGTGCGGAAAGAGGACCGAGCGATGCCGGTGACGAGCAGCGGATAGGCGAGGCCGCAGAGGATCGTCGCGAGGAGCGTGAAGCGAATCGAAGTTCCCCAAAGTGAATGCTTGACCGTCGCTGTCTGTGTGACTGCAGCAACCGGTAATGTGGATGTGGAATGCATTCGAGTTCTCCTTCTCCGATCCAGCGCAAACGCTTAGGCCAGGTGCAGCGCGACGATCAACATGTCGATGGCCTTGATGCCGATGAACGGGCACGATGACGCCGCCGACGCCGTAGATCAGCAGGTTATTGCGCAGCAGAACTTCGGCGGCCTTGGGCTCGTACTTCACGCCCTTGAGCGCCAGCGGAATGAGCGCCACGATGATGATCGCGTTGAAGATCACCGCGGAAAGAATGGCCGACTGCGGCGAGTGCAGATACATGATGTTGAGCGCGTTCAGCACCGGGAATGCGCCGGCAAACATGGCGGGAATGATGGCGAAGTATTTGGCCACGTCGTTGGCGATGGAAAATGTGGTCAGCGCGCCGCGCGTCATCAGCAATTGTTTGCCGATCTCGACAATCTCGATGAGCTTGGTGGGATTCGAGTCGAGGTCGACCATGTTGCCGGCTTCTTTTGCGGCCTGCGTGCCGGAGTTCATGGCCACGCCTACGTCGGCCTGCGCCAGCGCGGGCGCGTCGTTGGTGCCATCGCCGGTCATCGCGACCAGCTTGCCCTTGCCCTGCTCGCGCTTGATCAGGTCCATCTTGTCTTTGGGCTTGGCTTCGGCGAGAAAGTCGTCGACGCCGGCTTCGCGCGCGATGACAGCGGCGGTCAGCGGATTGTCGCCGGTGATCATGATGGTGCGAATGCCCATGGCGCGGAGGCGAGCGAGGCGATCTTTCAGGCCGCCCTTGACGATGTCTTTGAGGTAAATGACGCCGAGCGCAGTAGCATTTTCGGCGACGACCAGCGGAGTTCCGCCGAGCGCGTGCGATCTCTTCTACGTTGTCGCGCACCTTTTTGGGCAGCGACGAGCCCTGGTCTTCGAGGAAGCGGGCGATGGCATCGACGGAGCCTTTGCGAATGCGCACGCCGGGCAGATTGACGCCGCTCATGCGGGTCTGCGCGGTGAAGGGAACAAACTCCGCGTGAATGCCGCCGAGATCGCGGCCACGCAGGTTGTACTTCTCCTTGGCGAGCACGACGATCGAGCGGCCTTCGGGCGTTTCGTCGGAGAGCGATGACGAGTTGCGCCGCATCGGCCAGGCGCTCCGCGGTGACGTCAGGCGCGGGGCGAAACTCGGTGGCCTGGCGATTGCCGAGGGTGATGGTGCCGGTCTTGTCGAGCAGCAAGGTATTGACGTCGCCGGCAGCTTCGACGGCGCGGCCGCTCATGGCCAGCACGTTGTATTGGACCAGCCGATCCATGCCGGCGATGCCGATGGCCGAAAGCAGGCCGCCGATGGTGGTGGGAATCAGGCAGACCAGCAGCGACACCAGCACGAAGACTGTTTGCGGCGCTTTGGAGTAGATGGCGAATGGCTGCAACGTGACCACGGCGAGCAGAAAGACGATGGTGAGACCGGAAAGCAGAATGCTCAGCGCGATCTCGTTGGGCGTCTTCTGGCGCGTTGCGCCTTCGACCAGAGCGATCATGCGATCGAGGAATGTTTCGCCGGGATTGGAGGTGATGCGCACCTTGATCCAGTCGGAGAGAACTTTGGTGCCGCCGGTGACAGCCGAGCGATCGCCGCCGGCTTCGCGAATCACTGGAGCGGACTCGCCGGTGATGGCCGATTCGTCCACCGAGGCCACGCCTTCGATGACTTCGCCGTCGCCGGCGATGTAGTTGCCAGCCTCGACGTAGATGACATCGCCCGCGCGCAGAAGGCCGCTGGCGACGTCTTCAAAGCCGCCGTTGGCCATGTAGCGCTTGGCGATGGTTTCGCCCTTGGCCTTGCGCAGCGTGTCGGCCTGAGCCTTGCCGCGGCCTTCGGCCATGGCCTCGGCAAAGTTGGCGAACAAGACCGTGAACCAGAGCCAGAGCGTGATCTGGAGATTGAACGCGAACCCGGCGCGATGATTGCACCGTGTTGTCAATGAGCAGCGCGGTAGTGAGCACGCTGCCCACTTCCACGACAAACATCACCGGATTCTTGACCATCCAGCGCGGATCCAGCTTGCGCACCGAATCCAGCAAGCGCCTGGATGATGATTTGCGTGTTCCAAAGACTTCGTTTTTTCTGCCATGGCGTGTCTGTCTCGTTGCTCCCGTACGCAGTCATTTAGAAAAGCTGGCCTGCTTTGAGCAGCAGGTGCTCGAGGATCGGACCCAGGCTCAGCGCCGGGAAGAAGGTAAGTGCGCCGAGGATGAGGACCACGCTGACCAGCAGCACAGTGAAGAGCGGCGTGTTGACCGGGAATGTGCCGGGCGAGGGCGGAACGCTCTTCTTCATGCGCCAGGTTGCCGGCCAGTGCCAGCACAGGAATCATCATGAGGAAACGCCCGATGAGCATGTCCCAGCCCAATCGCGATGTTGTACCACCAGTTGGGGCCGAGGCCGGCGAAAGCCGAGCCGTTGTTGCCGGCGCCAGAGGTGAATGCGTAAAGAATTTCGCTGAGCCCGTGCGGACCGGGGTTGTTGGTTGTGGCGAGCCCGACGTTGGGCGAGAGCACGAAGATAGCGGTGAACGAAAGGATGATGAGCGGAAAGATGAGCACGTAAAGCATCGCCATCTTCACGTCGTAGGATTCGATCTTCTTGCCCAGGTACTCCGGTGTGCGGCCCACCATGAGGCCTGCGATGAAGACCGCCTGCACGACGAAGATCAAGCATGCCGTAGAGGCCCGGCGCCAACACCGCCGAAGATCACTTCGCCGAGCATGATGTTGGTGAGGGGAATCATGCCGCCCAGCGGAGTAAAGCTGTCGTGCATGCCGTTGACCGCGCCGCAACTGGCGTCGGTGGTGATGGTGGCGAACAGCGCGGTCTCGGCGATGCCGTTGCGGACTTCCTTGCCTTCCATGTTGCCGCCGGGCGCAGTCGCGGTGACGGACTGCTGCGCACCGTGAATCAGTGGATGGGGATGCGCCTCGGCCCAGTAGACGTGCCGTGAATCCGGCCGCGAACAAGATGAACATCGCTGCAAAGACCGCCCATCCGTGCCCGGGAGACCCGGTCATGCGGCCCAGGGTGTAGGTGAGGCCGGCGGGAATGATGAAGATGGAGAGGATCTGAAGGAAGTTTGAAAACGGCGTCGGATTCTCGTACGGGATGCGCGCTGTTGGCGTTGAAGAATCCGCCGCCATTGGTGCCCAGCATCTTGATGGCTTCCTGCGAAGCCACGGGTCCTTGTCCGATGGTCTGTGATCTGGCCTTCCAGGGTGTGCGCAACGGTGTAGGCGTGCAGGTTTTGCGGAACGCCCTGCGCGACCAGCAAGCAGCGCGTAGATGAACGATGCCGGCAGCAGGATGTAAAGCAACGTGCGCGTCGTATCGACCCAGAAGTTGCCGATGGTGCCGGAACTCGTCCGCTTGATGCCGCGAATGAGCGCCACGGCAACCACGATGCCCACCGCCGCGGAGAAGAAATTGTGCGTCGCCAGACCAACCATCTCGGTGAGATAGCTCATCGTGGCTTCAGGCGTGTAGAACTGCCAGTTGGTGTTGGTGGTGAAACTGGCAGCGGTGTTCCAGGCGAGATCGGTGCCGACAGCGGCCAGCTGCTGCGGGTTCCAGGGCAGAACGGCCTGCAGGCGCTCGATGCGCGTAGGTCAGCACCATGCTGACGGCCGAGAAGCCCAGCATGGCGAATGCGTATTCGCGCCAGTTCATCTCTTGGTCGGCATTTACGCCGCAGAGCCTGTAGATGAGCCGCTCGATGGGCCGAAGAAGGGGATCGAGCCAGGTGCGCTCGCCCTCGAAGACGCGCGCCAGATAGATGCCGACCGGGCGGACGGTCAGGATCAGAACGATGGAGTAGATGGCAAATTGCAACCAGCCATTGGCGGTCATTCAGAATTTCTCCGGAAAGAGCAAGGAGATGGTGAGGTAGGCCAGCAGCAGAATGGAAAGAATGAGTGCGACTGCAGTGATCGAGATCCATCGGTCTACCTCAACTTCTGGCATGCCTTGACGTAGAGAAACGCCAAGACGAAGAAAACAACTGTGAAAAAAACCATCGTCAGATCTTGCATTCCGATACCTCTGTTTCGAGCCCAGATCGCAGATTGGCGCGCCAAAGACGACGGACAATCGGATGCCCAAAACAGATTCTGGCTGAGGCGGTGTTGCGGGAGCAGAAGGGAGTTATAAGGAAAAAATAAAGACGCCGCTAAAGCGTTTTGTCAGCGCGGAATCGTGGCTTTATCTCTTCGTTGCCGAGCCAGCCCTCGGGAATAAACCGGTAGCCCACCCACGGCTCGGTCTGGATGTACTGGCGGCCGGTTTCGTTTTCAAGTTTCTTGCGCAACTGGCCCACGAAACACGCGCAGATATTCGGGCTGATGGGCCGATTGCGCGCCCCAGACCGCGGTGAGCAGAGCGCGGTGGGTCATCACCTTGCCGGCATTGCGGGCCAGATGCAGCAGCAGATCGAATTCCTTGGGGGTCAGGTGGACTGGTTTGCCCTGCACGGTGATGGAGTGCGCCTTCGCGTCGACCACAAAGTCGCCTGCTTCGATTGCGGCGGTGGTGCGCTCGGGAGCACGGCGCAGGTGGGCACGCACGCGGGCCAGCAGTTCCTGAATGCTGAAGGGCTTGGTGACGTAGTCGTCCGCGCCGGCGTCGAGCGCCTCCACCTTGGAGCGCTCATGATCGCGGACCGAGAGCACCAGCATCGGGGTCGACGCGGTGGCGCGAATGGCGCGGCAAACTTCCACGCCGCTCATGCCCGGCATCATCAGGTCGGTTATGACCAGGTCGGGCGGCCACTCGCGAAAGACTCTGCAATCCCTCCTCGGGATCGTTGGCGGTGCGCACGTCGTAGCCCTGCGCGGAGAGCGCGGCGCGCAGCACGCGCGTGATCTGCGGCTCGTCGTCGATCACCAGAATTCTTCCAGGCATGTCTTTCTTCTTTCAGCGGAAGATTACATCATCAGCCTGCGCCAGTATGATTCCGATGGAGACGACGATGGAGCTGAATTTCAACCTGGGAGCCGCCGTACGCTGGCTGGGCGCCACGCTTGCAGCTGGTTTTGCCACGGCGCTGCTGGTCTGGCTCGGCGCCGGCTCGACCGACGGCGGGATTGGTCTTTCTGGTGCTGGTGGTGTGGACTGCGACCCAGGCGGGAATTGTCGTTTCGCTGTTTAGCGCGGTTCTCTGCGCGCTCTGTTTCGACTATTTCTTTCTGCCCCCTTTTCACACGCTTCGCCTTGCCGGGGGGCAGGAATGGGTCGCGATGCTTTCGTTTCTGGCCAGCTCGCTGGTGGCGGGCCGCGTGGCCGAACGGGCACGAAGCCAGGCACTGCAGGCAGAGCAGCGCCGCGAAGATGTGGAGCGCCTCTACGCTGTTGAGCCAGGAGATGATGCTTTACGAAGATGCCGCGAGCCTGATCCGCGAACTGCCGAGGATTATTGACCGCATCTTCGCGCTGGAAGGCGTGGTTCTGTATTCCCGCGACGAGGACCTGTTTTTTTCTTCGACTTCCGAGCTACCGATGAGCATTCAGGCAAGCCTGAGTGCCGTGAGCATGGGGCTGCAACCCACGCATGCCTTACCAGGAGACTTTACTGCGATGCCGCTGGTGGTGGGGATGCGGCCGGTGGGGGCATTGGGCTGGCGGCCGGCGACGCTTTCGCGCGAGGTGGCCACAGCCATGACCGCGCAGGTGGCCATCGCGCTGACGCGGGCAGTTGCGATTGAGGCATCGGCGCGGCTTGAGGCCGCACGCGAGGGCGAACGGCTGCGCACCGCACTGATCGACTCGATGACGCACGAGCTGCGCACGCCGCTGACGTCGATTCGCGCGGCGGCAACAACCCTGCTGCAGGGAGAAGGACTGGATGAGGCGGCGCAGCTGGATCTGGTGGCCATCGTGGACGAAGAGAGCTCGCGGCTGGATGCGCTGATCGGCGAAGCGGTCGAGATGGCCGAGATCGATGCCAACGTGGTGCAGGTTCACGCCGAGCCACAGTCACACGCGCGCTTCTGGAACAGGCAGTGGAGGAGTCGCAGGCAGTGCTCGCCTCGCATCACGTGGTCATCGATGTGGAGGAGCCCGACGACCCCGTGTGGTTCGATCCGCATCTGCTGGGCCGCGTGCTCGCCATCTGCTCGAGAATGCGGCGCGCTATTGCCCGCCGGGCAGCCGCATCGCGTTGCGCAGCCGCCGCGCCGGAGACAGGCTTGAGTTCAGCGTGGAAGACAACGGTCCCGGCATCGATGCGCTGGATCTGCCGCTGATCTTCGAGAAGTTTTATCGCGGCAAGAAGAGCGCAGGCAAGGGGAAAGGCACCGGGATGGGCCTGGCGATTACGCGCGCGATCCTGGCCGCCCATGGCGGAGGGATCGAAGTTTCGAGTTCACCCGCAGAGGGAACGATGTTTCGATTCTGGGTGCCGTTGGTGGAGAAGGTGCCGGGAACTGGGAACAGGGAATAGGGGATGGTTTTTCGGGGCTCGCTGACTTAGTCGCATTCAGCTGCGAGTGTTGCAAGGATTGGATAAGAAATCGGAAGCAGAGGGAAGCGTAAGGCGAATTTGAGTGTCTTGTGGTCGACAGAGAAACGAAACTGATGGCAATAACGCCGATCGGCGACCCATGATGGGCCGGCGATTCGGTTGTGCAACAACGATCAATAGTTGACCGCGATTATTCGATCATTCCACTCGTATATGACGTACTGACCGGAGACTGCGCCAATCCAGTACGAACCATTAGGATTGCCGGAGTCTGGCGGATAAGAGCTCGTCCAAGTCGCCTTACCGGTTGTGAGTCAGTAGATTACATTCTTGGACGGAGCGTAGACCGTGTCGGAGTCTACCGGCTGAATACTTTGCAATGCCGGTAAAGGCGGGGTTGCCAGTGAAGTTCCTGTCGGACTATAGATCGTTGCGCCTATATATTCCGGGGTCTCCGCATCTCCCGGGAGCCCGTAGTTATTTACCAGCAACCGGCCATTATCGATCCAACCGACCGCAGAACCCGAAACGGCGGCGATCGGTTGACCGTTCTGGTAGATGGAGACAGCGCCGGTTCCAGGGCACTCAAGTACTGCGTTCGAGGTGCAGGTGGTCACTGCGGCCAATGTTCCGTCCGGCGAAAGAAGGATGGAGCCATATGGATATTGCGGCGTCACAGAGAAGATGGCCGGGCTTCCTGAAATGGGAGTAACTTGCAATGTGTAGTTGTTCACCTGATTATTCGGTTGATAATCCTCGATCTGCCCGAGTGTCGTGGCCGAACCGGACAGAGTGAAATCAGTCAGGACTCCCGGAGCGGATTGGGAAGAGTAGGTGAGACTATTGCTGACGGTTCCGGAAGGAAGCGAATAGATGTTGAGCAGGGAGTAATCCTGAGACGACGCGGCGAGCACGCTCCCATCCGTAGAAAGTTCAACTTTGTTAGAAATTAGAGCTACGGACCCCAACGGTGTTGCGTCGGCGGGATCGAAGTAGGATATCTGTCCGTTTCCGGTGGCAATTGCGACGTTGTTATCGCTTCCGGCGATGCTCAAGGCGGCTCCATTGCCAATGTAGCGAGGAGTGTTCCCTGACAGGGTGGCCCCGTCGAGGATCAGACCCGACATGGGTCCAGCACCAGAGCCGTCGATTCCTGCTATCCACTTGGTGCTGGAGACCGCCGCGAACGGCACCACCGGATATTCCTGGGCGAAAGCGTGGTTAATTGGTGGCGGGACGGCGTAATCGGTCTTCACAGGAGTTGTTCCCGACAGGTCGATGATGCTCACGGTTTGGTAGAAAGGGAGGACGGCGAGAGTGGCTCCAGAAACGGCAAATCCGGCCATGTCAGCGCTCGCGTCGGTCAACGCCGGAGTTGTGCTGCCGATGGGATAGATGTTCAACGCGAACTGGGAAGAGGAATTATATCCGAAGGTCCAAATCCAGTTACCCGTTCCGCCCAAATTAGGCAATGGAAACTCGGCCAGGCCCCCGGATGGAATGGCCAGCTGAACGGACGACTGCTCGACGCCGGAACTGGAGTAGGTCCAGACGATACCGCCCTGGGTTGTGAGGAAGTGACCGCCGTCTGTGAACCAGCCGGCGAACATTCCCTGGTATGGCGCCGCGCTAACGGTGGATCCGCCACTTGGTACGGAGATCACCTGAACGGTGTTGGTGCCGGATGGACCGTTGGCGACCTGCACCTGGCCTGGAGCCGCAAAGATGGCCCACGTTCCTTGATTCCTGTAATTTCCAGGTTGCGAACAGAGCAGATTTCCGCCTGGCGAATAGACGTAGAGGCCCGATTGGGTTTCGTAGACGATATAGCTGCCGTCGGAGGCTAGCTGCCAATTAGAGTCGTCCTGGAGCAGTGATGTCGTGCCCAGTTCTATCCCGTATCCAGGAGAAGCGATTGTGCTGAGCATATGACCATCCGCGGACGACAAAACCTCAACCCCGCCGCTGATGCCAATCGCAACGGTCGTTCCCGCCATCTGGGCCTGGCCCGGAAAGTCTTGTCCGGGAACTCCGTCATTGCCGCTGGCCAGGATCGCGCCGGAGGTGTAATCCCACAGGGTCCATAGGCCGCCACCCTCGCTAAGAATGCTGGAGTTTGCGAACTGAAGCGAGCTAATTCCGTATTGATTACCTAGCTGTAACAAGACACTGAGCGCCGCGTTGACTGTAATGGTCGGATTTACCGATGCAGTTACTCTGCCCGCCGAGTTGGAACCTTTCACGACATAAGTCGTACTTGCCGCGGCGGCGGTCGGAATTCCAGAAATCACACCTGTAGAGCTATTAAGATTCAAGCCCGGAGGAAGGGCGGGGCTGACGGTATAGGAACTGATCGCACCACCTGAGCCGCCGGGAATGTCTGGAGTTATCGAAACTCCCACAAAAGTTGTAATTGCAGCTTGCGGGTAAAGGAGGGCGGTAGGCGGTTGCAGTGGTGCGGCAACGGAGATTTTTATTGTCGCTGACGTAGAGCCGGCGCTGTTAGATGCGCTCACATTGTAGGATGTCCCGGCCGTCAAAGCAGTCGGAGTGCCGGAGATCGTCCCGGTGGAACTGCTGATGCTCAAGCCTGCTGGGAGTGCGGGGCTGACCGTGTACGAGGTTACAACGCCTGTTACGTTAGGAACGTCGTTGCTGATAGGCGAGTTCATCACTGCCAATCCACGGTTGTCATAAGACAGACCGGAAGGCGGAACGCTCTGCTGTTGTTTAGTACCACTTCCCCCTGTTCCACAACCCAGCATCATCCCCGCGCCTGTGAGGATTAGAAGTATTGCCAAAGTAATTAACAGAGAAGTAGTTTTGAATGAACGAGCCGACGTGAGAACCAAGCAGTCGTTAGGGCCCATAAACACCTCGATCCGGTCTTCTGCGAGGAACAGAGTTATCCTTAAGTAAGAAGACTCACTATCATATAGCTTTCTAGCTCAAATATCATATTTCTCGACTAACTCGGCTCGATACTCCAGTCGCATTCGACGTCGCGGTGGGTCTTTGAACTCTCCAGCGCCCATTCAAGAACACGCGCGGTGCGCCACGCATCGATGGCTCTTACTGGAGGGTTTCCGTTGCCCAGCAGGGCATCGCGCACTCCGGCGTAGAAGAGCCGATAATCGCCGGGAACGGGCTCGACGGGCCTCGTCACCGTGCTGCCCTCTGTGTCCACGCAGAGGGTGCCCCAATGATCGGGTGGCTCCTTGCCCCATTCGGGCGACGTCAATGCGCGTGATTTTGGTCAGTGCTTCTTCTTGCGATGTCGAGTCCCCACTTCCAGTAGTTGCCCTTGGTGCCGCGAAGATGAAAGCGAGGACGGGCCAGTGATGAAAGAGAGTTTGCGCTCAATGTGACCGCAGCGCCGGTGAGGTAATGGAGTCGTATCGTGAACGAATCGTTCGCGCCTTCCCCATCCCGTTCGCGAAGCACTTCGGCGCCGATGGAGCCCGGCAGGCCAAAGAGAGTGAGCGCCTGATCGACGAGGTGAGTGCCGAGGTCGAGGAGGATGCCGCCTTGTTCCGGTTCTTCCTTCCACCCGCGGGAAGAGACGCCGGGACGCCAGCGGTCCAAAGTGGATTGCAAAGTGGACAAGCTGACCGAGAGACTTTTCACGAAGCACATTTTGAATTGTCAGGAAATCGCCGTCCCAGCGGCGATTATGAAACGGGATGAACTTGAAGCCGATGCCGCCCGCCAATTGCATCAACTCAGCGATTTGCGCAGACGAAGTGGCCATTGGCTTGTCGACGACGACGTTCTTGGCGGCTTCGAGAGCGCTTGCAAGGCGACTTCGTAATGCGTGGCATTCGGAGTGGCGACGACCACCAATTTGATGGATGCGTCCGCCAGCAATTCATCCAGCTGCGATAGGTTGTGATGCCCGGGATAACGTTGCGCAGCATTGTCTGTTGTGCGTTCGACAACGGCTGCGAGTTCCAGTCCTTCGACGGAAGAGATGAGAGGCGCATGAAAGACACGCCCTGCCATGCCAAAACCCACCAGCCCCACTCGGATCATTCGTCACTCTCAGATGCAGGCCTGAATCGGCCTGCTTGCTCTGCTAGGGCAGTTCCCCAATTTCGTGGAGTTCAACATTCTGCCGAGTGGCATTTCTTGAGAAAGGCCACTTGGCAGCATCAATTTCGCTCTACACCCATTGGGGAACCGCCTTAGCCTTCGAGTTTATACCGCGTTTCCGCCAGCCGGTAGAGCCTTCGCCAAACCAGTCGATTCATGGTAACCACCATCAGCGAGATGAAAATCGTGGCCAGCAGCAGGATGGGGAAACGGCCGCTGTCGGTGGCCGCATCGATCTGCGCGCCGAGGCCGATGGTCTGCAGCGTGCGGTCGGGCATGCGGGAATACTCCGCGAAGACCGACGCGTTCCAGGCGCCGCCCGATGCCGTGACCATGCCGGTAATGAGGTAGGGAAAGATGCCGGGAAGAATCAGCCTGGTCCAGCGCTGCCAGCGAGTGAAGTGGAAAAGCGACGTAACCTCGCGCAGGTCCGAAGGAATCGACATGGCGCCGGCAATCACGTTGAACAGGATGTACCACTGCGTGCCGAGCAGCATGAGGGCGATCGAGCCAATGCCCAGACCGCCGCCGATCTTGACCAGACCAATGAGCAGGATGGGAAAGAACGCCGTGGCCGGGACCGAAGCCAGAATCTGCGCGACCGGCTGAATGAAGCGCGCCAGCTTGGGATTGAAGCCGATGGCCACGCCAACGGGAATCGTCCACGACGGCAGAGATGAGCAGCGCGGCATTGACGCGCAGAAACGTGGCGCCGGCGCCTTCGAGCAGCAGTTGCAACTCCGGCCAGGTGACCGTGCGGAGCATCAGCACCGCCTGCAGGGCTCCCCAGCCGACGTACGGTCAGGGCCACGACGGCCGAGCGTCCAGAGCGCCGGGGATGCTGCCTTGCGCGAAGGCTCCTCATCGAGCGGATGCACAACCTGCGGCACTCTTGCGTGCGTGCGAAACGGCGATAGATTGGCTCCTCGATGCGGGACCAGAGCGGCCGGGAAGGCAGCTGAAGAGAGTCGAGCGCCGCAGCAGACTCAAGGATCGGCGAAGTCACGCGGTCGGCCGACTCCACCTGCTCGAATTTGAACTTGTCGCTCCAGGCAATCAGCGGCCGCCAGACCAGCTGATCGGTGGCCACAACGATCAGGATGACGACCGCGAATCCGGCCACGAGCGCGCGGACATCGCCGGAATCCGCGGCGGTCTGCAGATAGCTGCCCAGGCCAGGCAGCTGGAAGTTGCGGTCGCCCATGGTGAACATCTCGCAAGCCATCAGGGCGAACCAGCCGCCGGCGACCGAGACGATGGAGTTCCAGACCAGGCCGATGGTGGCATAGGGCATTTCGAGCTGCCAGAAACGCTGCCAGGCCGAGTAGCGATAGATGCGCGAAGCTTCAAGCATCTCGCGCGGAATGCTCTTCAGCGAGGAGTAAAAGCTGAAGGCGAGATTCCACACCTGGCCGGTGAAGATGAGCAGGACGACGCCCATCTCGATGCCCATCTGATGGCCGGGAATGAGCGCGACCATGGCCAGCACGACGGGCGGCAGGAAACTGAGCACGGGAATCGACTGCAGGATGTCGAGCACGGCGATCATCCACGCCTCGATGCGCGGGTTGTAGGCGGCCATGTAGCCGTAGCTGACGGCGAAGGTCAGGCTCAGCAGGTAGGCGATGCCGATGCGCACGATGGAGTAGAAGGCATAAGCCGGCAGCGCGCCGATGGAGTGCGAGATGGGCACCACGGGAATCGGGCTTGCCCAGCCAGTACGTCGCCGGTGCTGACGACGGCAAAGAAGACAGCGAGCGCGCAGGCGCGCGACCCCGACGTCGATGAAGAAGGGCCAGGTGCGAGCGGTGACCAGCGTACGGCGAGAGGGTGGCAGCTTCACTCGGTCTTCCTCGCTGGCGGCGATCTCTTCTTCAAGCGCATCGGGCATCACGAAGCGGCGGCGCGCGGCATCGAAGTCGAACAGCTCGGCGTAGCGGCCCCAGTTGATCGGCGGTTTCCATCTGGCGCTGCGACTCTTCTTCGCTGAATTGCTCGTCGAGCATGTCGAGGAAGAACTCTTCGGGCACGGTGTGGTCGCTCTTGGATTCGAGCGCGCGGCGGATCTGCCGCAGCAGCAGCACGTTCTCGATGGCCGCATCGCGGAAGAGCTCCTTCTGGCGCAGAATTTCGGAGTTGGCAAACTCGGCGCCCGCTTCGGTGATGGACGCGTCGCCTTCCTCGACTTTGAGGAAGCCCAGCAACTGCGCGGCGTCCACGATGGGCAGCAGATCGTCGATCTCGAAGGCGAGATCGTCGGCGAGGCGGTAGATGTCGTCGCGGCCGCCCTTGTCGAGCAGCAGTTCGAGCAGTCCGGCGATGCCGCCGGGCCGCGCATGGGGCAGCATCTGGTAGTGCATCTGGCGCTGATCGCGCGGGCGCGGGCCGGGATGCTGATGATCGGGCGCCTCGGTCGGGCGCGACGTCGGGCCGGGTCAGCACCTTGTAGATGTAGTCCACCAGCTGCGTGAAGGGCTCCGATTTGCGATCGCGCGGCTGCGCGAGCTGGACGCGGAAATCGGTGCGGATGTGGCCGGGATTGCGTCCCAGCACGATGATGCGGTCGGCCAGCAGCACGGCTTCCTCGATGTTGTGGGTCACGATGAAGACGGACTTGCGTGGGCATGGTCTTCTTTGCCCACAGCTCGAGCAGTTCGCTGCGCAGGTTCTCGGCGGTCAGCACGTCGAGAGCGGAGAAGGGCTCGTCCATGAAGAGCACTTCGGGCTCGACGACCAGCGCGCGGGCAAAGCCGACCCGCTGCCGCATGCCGCCGGAGAGCTCCTTTGGGATAGGCCGCTTCGAATCCGTCCAGGCCGACGGTGTCGAGCATCTTCATGCTGCGCTCGCGGCGCTCGTCCGGAGGCACGCCGCGGGCCTGCAGGGGCGCTTCGACGTTTTCAAGCACGGTCAGCCAGGGAAAGAGCGCAAAGCTCTGGAAGACGATCGAGACGTTGATTTCGGCGTCGGCGATGGGTTTCTCGTGCCAGTAGACCTGCCCGGCCGAGGGCCGTGGAAAGCCCGGTGAGCATGCGCAGCATGGTCGATTTGCCCGAGCCGGACGGACCCAGCAGGGCGACAATCTCGCCGGGAACGATGCTCAAATCGGTCGCCGAGATGACCTGAATGCGGTTCTCGCTGGGCTGGGCGTAGTACTTCTCGATCTGTTCGGCGCGGATGATCGCGTCGGTCTTCACGCCTTCCGCTGGGATTCTGGATGGCCGTTTCCTGCATGCAAAGGTCTCCGGTTCGAGGTCCGCACAACGCGGATGCGGTTTGTGTTGCAAGTCTATGATTGCCGGGTTTCTGGCAGATGAATCGGGTGAGATGCCGCTGAGCTTGCCTGTTTCAGCATCGAGGCGGTTTTATGACAGTTTTCGACTCAGGCGTCGACCGGACAACGCCATTCCGGGCGCGACATCGTACAGTTGCCTGAGACCGCGTGCAGATCCAGTCGGAACGAACGCGGTGCTGGCGCCGGACAGAGCGTATCATTAACGAAAGGAGAGTTGCGAACAGTGGTTCGTTTCCTGAGACCCTTCCCAGCCGCATACAGCGACGTGACTTAACGAAGCAGCGACAATCGCACAAGCCAGCATTCAGCGTCTAGGAGAGTATGCACGAAAATCGTGTCAAACCCAAAGTTCTCGTTGTCGACGATGAACGTGTCATTGCCGATACGCTGGCGATGATCCTTAACCAGAGCGGCTTCGATGCGCGCGCTGTTTATTCCGGCGAGAAGGCGGTGGAGATGGCGTCCACCTTTACTCCGGACATGCTCATCACCGACGTCATCATGGCCGATCTGAATGGCATTGATGCGGCCATCATGATTCGAGCGATTCTTCCCAAGATCAAGATCCTGCTCTTTTCCGGACAGGCTGCCACGGCGGATCTGTTGGAAAAGGCGCGGGCCAAGGGCTACGAGTTCGAAATCCTGGCCAAGCCGGTTCATCCGCAGGATCTGTTAAGCAGACTGCAGGCCTAAGCCGTGGATGCGGATTCCACGGCGCTCATAGCTCGCGGCGGCCTTCGATCGCGCGCGCCATGGTGACCTCGTCGGCATACTCGATATCGCTGCCCGCCGGCACGCCGGTGGCGATGCGCGTGAGCCGCACCGGGACCGTCGCAGAGTTCCAGCCAGCCAGCTGGCCGTTGCCTCGCCCTCCAGCGTGGGGCTGGTGGCAAGGATGACCTCGTCGATCTCGCCTCGCTCGGCGCGCTGCACCAGAGTCTTCGCTGCGCAGTTGGTCCGGCCCAATCCCATGCAGCGGCGAAAGCGTTCCGTGCAGCACGTGGTACACGCCGTTGTAGCCGCGCGTGCGCTCCACCGACTCGATGTTCGTCGGCTCTTCAACCACGCAGACCAGGCGCTGATTGCGCGTGGGGCTGGCGCAATAGGCGCACGGATCGACATCGGTAATGTTGTTGCAGATGGAGCACAGGCGCAGGCTCGCCTTGAGTCCGCGCACGGCCTCGGCCAGCGCGGCTGCATCTTCGTCCGTCGAGCGCAGAATGTGGAAGGCGTACCGCTGAGCGGATTTTGTCCCGACCCCGGGGAGTTTCTTTAATTCTTCAATCAGCCGCGCCATTGGCTCGGCATAGCGTGACACCGCGGGTGCCTCCTATATAAAGTCCGGTACACAAGTCCGGTAAAGACGTCGCCGTTGACGAAGAAGCCTTTGCTCCAGACGGGATCGAAGTCCGCTGTCGGCTTTTTGGCGATGGCTTCCTGCTCACTGGCCCCGGAGGCCTTGAGCGTGGCGACCTTGTCGCGAATAGCGGAAAGCATGTCGCGATATTTCTGGAGGTCTGCTTTCGACCCCAGCGGACCGTGGCCGGGAATGATCTTCGTGCTTTCAGTCCGGCGACGGAAAGCGCCTTCTCTGCTTGCATGGATCATGCCGCCGATGCTGCCCCCGCGTGGCTCTCGTCGATGAAGGGGTACATGCCGTTGAACCAGATGTCGCCGACATGCAAAACGTTGGCGTTGTGGAAGTGAATGTAGATGTCGGTGTCGGTGTGCGCCGGATCGAAATGGACCAGATCGAGCGAGTCGCCGTTGTGCCAGAGGTGCATGGAGTCGTCGAAGGTGATGGATGGCAGCGCGCCGGCCGGAGAGGCCGGCATGGTGATATGGAAGAAGGGAATGGTCTGGGCGGTGGACATGCGCTCGCGTGTGTTCCGATGGGCAAAGATGGTGAATCCCGCGGCATGCATGCCCTCGTTGCCGTCGGTATGGTCGTAGTGCCAATGCGTGTTGATGAGCGTGCCGGGAGCGTCTGTGCTGACAGTCGCGATTGCCTCGCGAATCTTTGGCACGGCGGTAGAAAAGTTGGAATCGATGAGAATGTTGCCGTCGGAGCCGGTCTGGAGAACCATGTTGCCGCCGACTCCTTGCAGCAGCAGATAGACGTTGTCGTAGAGCTTCGTGGTTGCGATCGGTTTGTTCAGCGAGGCGGCACGGCCCTGTAGAACCCGGTCGGGAAGCGCCTGGAGACTGGGCATTTATCCAGCGCGGCAGTACCGATGCGGCGCCCGCAATTGCCCCCAGCTGCAAAAAGCTTCTGCGATTCATATCCGTGCTCATCACGCCAAGCCTCGCATCTCTGTGAAACGCTCTTCTCATGTGAGTCCTGGAATCTTGAGGCCGCCCAGCATCCCTTGCACGCTGGATTGAATGGCCTCGTCTGCTTTGCGTCCGGCATCGTTCACGGCGGCCACGACCAGGTCTTCGAGCATCTCCACATCGGGCTGTCCGCCGGTCAGGCTGACCACCGCCGAGGGCTCGATGTGAATCTTCAGCAGCTGCTTTCTTGCCGTTCATGGTTGCGGTGACCGCGCCGCCGCCCGCGGTCCCTTCCACCACAGTCTGGTCGAGCTTGCGCTGCATCTCCTCCTGCATCTGGTTGGCCTGTGAAAGCATCTCGGGAATCTTGAGCGGGTTGATCATTCTGCCTCCTTGCGGGCCTCCTGCCGATTGCTATTTGACGCGCAGATCGACCACGCTGCGAACTTCGGCACTGAAGATTTCTTTTGCCCGCTGCACGAGAGGATTCTTGAGAGCCTCCTCCTGCACGCTGCCTGCGAACGGTGCGGGCATGGCCGCGGGCGCGCCGCCGTTCGCTGCGCCCGGGCACGACCAGGAATCGCGAGGATGCGCCCAGCCGCTGCAATTCCTGGCGAATGATCTTTTCGGCTGCGGCGTTCACGGTGAGGCTCAGCATCTTCTTGCCCATGCCGGCAACTTCGATGCGCAGGCTTGCGCCGTCGATGGTCCACGCGCCGGCGCCGAGCAACTGCGAGGCAGACACGTGACCGCCCGCCGGTGAGCGCGGCGCAGATCGCACTCGCGCGCTGCCTCGGCGGAGTGGTGGCTGACGGAGGCGGCGGAGTTTGAACTCCGCCATTCTTGTGGTGCTTTCGCAAGCGCGCCTTCGGTGAGGGTTTCGACAAATCCAGCACTGTGGCTGGGACCGGAGGCAACTGGAAACGGCACAGACTCGCGCGGCGGAGCCGATGCGCGCGCCGATGCTTTCAACGACCGGCTCGACAGCTGCGGCACTCTGCTTAATGGCCGGCTGGGTGCCGTGGCTGCCGACGGCGCCGTGGGGCGACAAAGTGGGCGCCGCAGCCGCTACTGTCCCGGCACGCGTGCGGTGAGGCAGATTGCCGCGGCGCGGAGGCCACCGGTCTTGGCGTTGTGGAGGGAGCGGCCGGTATCCCGCGTGCCCCGGCGCCGCCCGCGACCCCGCTCAGCAGCTCTTCAAGCGGCAGCAGGCGTTGCGCGTGAATCAGCTTGAGCAGGCCCAGTTCAAGATGAAAGCGCTGCTCCTGGCGGTAATTCAGATCGTCGAAAGTGCGCAGCACGATCTGCAGATTGCGCGTCAACTCTTCTTCGGTGAACAGCAGGGCCGTGCGCGCTGCGCGCGCCCGCTCGTCGGCGGAGATCTGCAGCAGCTCTGTCTGCTCGCCGCCCAGCTTGGCCATCAGCGCGTTGCGCAGGTAGCGCACCATCTGGCGCGCCAGCGACGAGGGCTATGGCCGGCGTTCAGCAGCACGTTCAACTGCTCCATCAACTCGGCGCTTTGGCCGGCGGCTACCGCCTCAAGCAGGCGCTCGAAGACCGCATTCGGCACCGCGCCCATCAACTCGCGAATCTGCGCCGTCGAAAGGACAGGGCGGTTCTTTCATCGCAGGGCGCCGACGCGATCGCCTGGTCCATGATGGAAAGCGCATCGCGCATCGAGCCGTCGCCGGCCTCGGCCAGCAGAGCAAGGGCAGCTTCTTCGGCCTCCACCTGCTCCTGCGTTGCGATCATCTTCAACTGCGCCAGGATGTCGTCGAACTTGACCGCGTGAAAGCTGAAGTGCTGGCAGCGCGAGCGGATCGTCTGCGGAATGTTCTCCGGCTCGGTCGTCGCCATCATGAAGATGACGTGCGCGGGCGGCTCTTCCAGTGTCTTCAGCAGCGCATTGAAGGCCGCTTCGGTGATCTGGTGCGCTTCGTCGAGAATGTAGATCTTGTAGCGGTCGCGCGCCGGTGCATAGCGGCCGCGTCGCGCAGTTCGCGAATCTCGTCGATGCCGCGATTGGTGGCCGCGTCGATCTCGATCACGTCGACGGCGTTGCCCTGGCGAATCTCGATGCAGGAATCGCAGATCACCGCACGGCTCGGGCGTCGGGCGTTCCGGGCTTCCGATCTCCCTGCGGCAGTTCAGCGCCTGCGCCAGAATGCGCGCGATGGTGGTTTTGCCGATGCCGCGATGGCCGGAAAAAATGTAGCCGTGGGCGATGCGGTTCTGGGTGAGCGCATTCAGCAGGGTGCGCGTGACGTGGTCCTGGCCGGCCACGTCGGCAAAGCGCTGCGGACGATATTTTCTGGCCAGAACCTGATAACCCATGTAGTCGTTCCGCTCCCTTGGCCGCTGCGGATTACAGACGGCTCAGGTGCGATTGTAACGTTCCGGGGCGGGGAAGCGCCGGTGCGGAAATCGATGCAGATTCAGGCCGTCCGTTTCGTTGCAATGTCTTTATTGGGGCTCCAGTTGATGACGTGGTAAATGGCGGGCACAGTGCCCACGTTGCGGAACCCGTGCAGGCTATTGGAGGCGTTGAAGACCACTGAGCCGGGGTCGACCTTGATCCAGTTGCCATTGGACAAAGTCTCGCATTCGCCTTCGCGCAGGATGATCAGCTCCTCGTTCACGTGGCGATGGGGAGGGTGCGATGCCAGGCCCGGATTCAACGTGGACACATGCATCTCAAGCTGATCCACCGTCGCTGTGGGCGCTTTGCAGAGCGAGCGCACTTCGCCGGTCGCGGTTTTGATCGGCTTCATGTCTTCCCACTTGAAAACGGTGGGACCCAGAATCAGGCTGGCTCGGTTTGCTGGTTCGGCCATCGCGCTCAAAGCTGCCGGCAACGCCAGCAATCCGATCACCGCATCTCGTCTGGAAATCTGCATAGGCTCCGTCTCGAGGAATGTTTAGGTAGAATCTCTCTATCTTTCAGGGTTACGAACTTCGCGTTGTTCTGCGCCTTGATCACGAGTTCGGCGGCGAGGAGGCACTGGTCCTGATCCTGCGCAACATGGGTTCGATTCACGATGTCGGCGACAAACTCCGAACCAAACGGCAGCGGCATCTGGTTGCAGTCGATGTAACGTGCCTGGTTCTTGTCGACGATGAAAAGGTTGTTGCCCTGCTTGCTGACGGCCACATTGGTGTATTTGCGGACTTCGATGTAGCCATCCGTGCCGAGGATGAAAAGTCGGCCATCGCCCCAGGTTCCAAGGCCGTCGGGCGTGAACCAGTCAAGGCGAACATAGCCAAGGCCGCGATCGCCGCGCAGAACCATGTCGCCGAAATCCTGAAAGCGCGGATGATCGGGATGGCGCACGTTGGCAATCTGCGATTCCACTACCTCGGCTTGCTTTGAACCGGTGTAGAAAAGAAACTGATCTACCTGGTGCGAGCCGATGTCGCAAAGGATTCCGCCGTATTGTTCGGGATTCCAGAACCAATCCGGCCGGCCGGTGCCGCCGCCGGCGTCGCCGTGTCCCTGGACGATCTGGTGGGGAGCAATGTTAATGGTCTGGATCACTTTGCCGATGGCGCCCTGCTGCACGAGCTTGCCGGCATAGACCGCGGCCTTTACCTCAAGCCGCTCGCTGTACATGATTGCGTAGATGCGTTTGGTTTCTGCGATGGTCTTGCGCACTTCGGCAAGTTGCTCGAGCGTTGTGATGCCGGGCTTATCGGACAAGTAATCCTTGCCATGCCGCATGACACGGATGCCGAGGGGCGCGCGTTCATTGGCGATTTGCGAGCTGAGGACAAGCTGGATCGAAGGATCGTCAATGATCTCATCCTGCGTCTTGACGATCTTCACATTGGGATAGCGCTTGGTGAAGGCTGCAAGCTTGTCAGGTTCGCCGCCCCAGGCCGCCACCAGCTCACCGCCGCCGCGCTCGACTGCGCCAACCATGCCGTAGATGTGGTCATGGCTCATGCCGCACACGGCGAACTTAATGTGATACTTCGGCTTCTCGTTCGAATCTTCTGCTTGCACAGCATCTTCTACTGCGCTTCCTGTCTCTGGGTTGAAGGCTGCGGAGCCTTGGGGAAGGCCCGCCATCATTGCGATCGAACCAAAGGTGCCGGCTTGCCGCAAAAAGTTGCGCCGGTCAAAAGATCTGCTGTTCATCAGGATTTTTCTCCAGGGACGAGTCAAAGTTGTCGGCGATTCGTTCGATTCGAAGATAGTGCTTGAGCCCATTCGAATCTTGCCGTCGATCCGTTCGCAGTGATTGTAGAACGGTACCCCGGTGTCAGGCATCCGGGTTGTCGGTCGCTTATGTCAGCGCGAGAAAACGACTCAGGTTCAATTTGAACTCTTCGTCTTTCGGCGCACGAAGTGTAGACGCCGCGCACAAGCTGAAGAGCGCGGAAGCCGTCGATTCCAGAACAGGCGGGAGCTCGGCCCGTTCTGCAGGCTTCGCCAAAGTCAGTGAATTGACGCTCGAAGGGAGTCAGTGAAATAGCCATGGGATCGGATGCGCCGGAGGCACTTCGCGCCGCGACAGGTGCGAGATCGCCTGAGTCGCTCTGGACGTCCCAGCTCGTCAGCTGGTCTCCAGTGACGACGGCAGTTCCTTTGGTGCCGTGAATTTCGAGCCGTTCGGAGTAGCCGGGCCAAAGTGCGGTGGAAGCCTGCAAGACGCCGGTTGCTCCCGAAGCATAGTGCAGCAAGGCGCAGAGCAGGTCGTCGGATTCGATCTTGTGGAGTGTTCCAAGCTGCCAATGGCCCGTTACTTCATCAACCGGGCCGATCAAGTGCAACAGCAGATCGACCTGGTGAATCGCCTGGCTGATCAGTGCGCCACCGCCTTCAACTTCCCATTTTCCTTTCCCTGCGCGGACATAATACTCCGTGGAGCGAAACCACTTTACGTAGGCGTCGGCCTGCAGGATTCTGCCCAGCCTGCCTGCTTCAATGGCGGATTTCAGGAAGAGAATCGAGTCGTCGAATCGATGCTGGCTCACGACCCCCAATTGAATGCCGGCTTTGTTTGCAACCGAGATCATCTGGCGGGCAGTTTCGAGATCGATCGCCATCGGCTTCTGCACGAGAACATGCTTGTGAAACCGTGCGCAGAGTTCGACGGCGGCGAGGCGATAAGCAGGGAAGGTGCATACGTCGACGTAATCGATGTCAGGATGAGAGCAAACCTCCGTTGGTGTCGCAACGAATTTCGCGCCTGTGGTTTGGGCGAACGATCGGCCGCGCGCATCGGTCCGATCCGTACACAGCAGGACCTGGTAGCCGATGTTGCGATAGACCTGTGCGTGCTTGCCCGCAATGGCTCCCGTGCCAATGATTCCCACTCGCATTGGACTGCGCGACCCCTGACGCGATCCTGACGCAGTCGATCATACAAACCCAGGATGGGTAAAACCAGGATGGGCAAACCCAGGATGGGGTCAATCGCGATTGGGCGAGTGCTGTATCACGGGGTGTGTGCGCGCAGCGTTCGCGTCGCAGCCGTGCTGCCGCGTTTGTGGATTCGGAATCAGAACAGGGACTGAAGTTTGTCGAGCGACAATTGCCACATGTCGGAGTGCCAGGCGTACTCATCCGTGGAGAAGTATCCCGAGTGAGTCAAGCAAAGGGCAGTGCTGGCAAACTCGCCATAAAGGCGAATCTGCACAATGGATTCCGACGAATGTTCGGGCTTGGGATCGGGCCTCGGTTCGGTGCCAGGTGAATGACATTTTGCTGCGACGGCACGCCTGGTAACAACCGGTAATGCTGAGATCAAGCGCGCCGGCCACATAGTGATCGAAGCGAAAGTGGCTGCCGGTCTGCGAGGCAGTCGTGCGGCAATTACTATGGCTGCAAGGGAGACAGAGCCATGTTTCCCGGTACTCGGGAAGCGTGAGAGCGTCGAAGATTCTGCGCTTGTCCGCTCTCAGTGTCGTGCGCATCGCGATTTGCCGCTCATGAACATTTGGGCGTGGGTTTGTTTCGCGGGTTCCGCGGAAGCTTGACTGGGGCGGGAACAGAGTCGTTGCGCTCATCGCTCTTTGGAGTGCATTTCGTTCTCCGAGTGAGCGGGTTCGCATGGATTTGTGACGGCCTCGGATTTTCTGGGACGAAAAACCAGGCTTCGATGAGCAATAGAATCACGTTGACATTGCATTAACTTTTGATGAGTCGCGCTGCTATGAAAGTCCGGAATTTTGCGTGGCTTGGCTCCGAATTTGCGTATTCCGGGACGAACAGCGGCAGCAAGGGACGGGCTGAATGCTCATTCGGTCGAGTATCTGAATTCAGTGTCTACGGAGGAGCGGAAGGAAGGAAGATCTTCCCAAAAACGGAAGGATCAGCGATGGAGCAGGTTTTGCATCCGGGATCGATAACTCCGGCTCATGGGAATCTTTTCGCCACTCGTCAACACAACTGTCGATTCACCGTCGGCTTCGCTGCGAACTTCTTTCAAGAACTGCAGGTTTACGATCGAAGAGCGGTGTACCCGTAGAAACATCTGCGGATCGAGCCGTTTTTCGAGCCGAGCCATCGTCTCGCGAAGTAAGTGCGATTCTGATCCGGTGCAAATGCGCACGTAGTTCTCTTCGGCGCTAATCCAGCGAATATCGCTTACCGGCAAGAAGAGAATACGGCCTCTGGATTTGAAGACGATCCGCGTGGTGTAGGAGTTGCCCGTCAGTTGAGCAGGCTCATCCGCGCCGTCGTGCGAATGGCCCGCAATCCGCTCGCGCACCCGTTGCACTGCAGAATGCAGCCTCTCCGAAGTGAATGGCTTGAGAAGGTAATCGATGGCGTGAATTTCGAAAGCGCGAACGGCATAGTGATCGTACGCAGTGGTGAAGACCACCGCGGGCAACTCCAGGTCCGGTCGAACTGAGAGCGCGCCGAGGACGTCAAAGCCATCCATATCGGGCATGCGGATGTCGAGAAAGAGGAGTGCGGGATTCGTCGCATTGACGAGCTGAATGGTTTCGGATGCGCTGGCGCATTCGCCAACGATTTCGATGTCCTGCTCCTCGCGAAGGAGCTGCCGTAGTTTTTGCCTCGCCAAGACTTCATCATCAGCCAAGATTGCGCTTATCATCACACACCGAACTTTGCCAGGGACTCTGTTTCTTGTTCCGCAAACTGGAGCGGGAGAAGAATGGTGACTTGAACGTGGGCCGGGTCGGCCTCAGAGAGCGAGAACGACCAATCGGCGCCATAGTGCAATTGCAAACGGCTCTTGACATTCGCAAGCCCGACGCCGCGACCGTCGGCTCTCTGCGGCTTTGGAGCTCGTCAAGCCCGCGCCGCTGTTGAGAACGCGAATTCGCATCTGTTTGCCGACCCGTTGTACGTCGATTGAAAGAATTCCATTGGCTTCGACCTTCGACAACCCGTGTGCGAATGCATTCTCCACGATAGGCTGCAGGAACATGGCCGGAACCAGGGCATCGTGCAGCTCCGGATCGACTGTAACGCTGTCCCGAATCCGACCGGCATATCGCCGGCCCTGCATCGCGAGATAGACCTCGATAAATTCGATTTCGTCGTGAAGGGGAATGAGCTGAACGTTCCCACGTTCAAGGGTGATGCGCAACAAGCTGCTCAGCTGCTCCAGCATGATGTCCGCGGCTTCGATATCGAAGCGCATCAAGCTTGAAATGCTGTTCATCGTATTGAAGAGAAAGTGGGGATTCAACTGCATGCGTAGCGCCTCCATCTTGGCGCTCACGAGCTGGACCTCCAATTGAGCGGCTGTCTTCTCCTGTTCGCGAAAGTTCTGGTAATAACCTATCCCGCGGAAGAGAAAGAATGCGCTCCAGAAGACAACCATGCTGCTGCAGATATCGCCTTCCAGGTTGAATTCAAGCCGCTCCCAATAGGGCATGTGGGGCCGGTTAAGCGGAAGCAACGGGAACATGAAAACCCAGGTCATTTCCTGCAGCACGCAGGCGACGATACTCAGTGGGACAAAGTGCGTGAGGATGCGAAAGAGATTGGCGCCTTGAATTGACGGCCGAAAGAAACACCAAACGATCCAGCAAATGGCGCCCCAGAAAAAATAAGAAACGATGAACTCAGCGAAGGTAATGATGGCCTGGAAGTGATAGTTCCACTGGTACGCCCAGCGGCGCATAAATATCCACTCCTGCAGGGCGAAGAGAGCTCCTACGAGACTGTACGTGCCGATAAAGATCGCCGGATGCATGAAACCCGGCTCGGTTCGGGTACTTTCGCTACCCATTGGGCTCGGTATAGTGTCCTCGACTTTCTCTCACGTCGTGTTCATCTCCTGATCGATTCCACGCTTTGCCCGATGGGCGAGTAGGGTTGTGTCGGAATTAGTTTGCCCGCGTAGAAACCTTCTGCCGGAACTGCGAGTGCGAAGGCGGGGAAGCGCTTCCAATTGTCGCCACCCTTGTAGACGAATTCAAGCGCCTGGCGATGTTGTTGAAACCATGCGTCGGCTTCGCGATCGATCTGCGCTGCCTCGGTTACCCCCAACCTTTCTGCCTGAATCCGTAGATCGTTCTGGAGAAGTTGGCGGGCTGCCTCTCCACCTTGCAGTTTTGCGACTTGAAAATGATAGTAAGCGCTCTTGTCGTCTTTGGGCACTTCATTCCCGTCCCGTGCCAGCACGCCGAGAGTCGCAGAAGATTTCCAGTTGCCCGCCTCGGCCGCTTGCGTCAGCAGGGTGACCGCTTCGGCAGTGGACTTGGCGAGATCCGGATGATTGGCCAGCAGCAGGCCCAACGCATGCATCGCGGGGACATATCCTTCATCAGCGGACTTGCGTAAGATGTCGGCTGCCTTGGGGAAGTCCTTTGCATGATCTTCGCCGGTCGACAGCAGGGAACCAAGCCGGAAGGAGGCTCTCGGTTCGTGTAGCTTGGTCCCAATCTCGAACCAGTGTTGCGCGACCGCCAGGTCCTGTTTGACGCCGATCCCGAAGAAAAACATGTCGCCCAGATAGCATGCGCCCACGCCGCTCCCTTTTTCTGCCGCTTCACGAAAGAGCTGCATCGCGAGAGACGTATTTTTGGGAACGCCGATGCCCCAAACATAGGCCACGCCAAGGTCCACTTTCCCACTGGGCAAGCCCCCGGCGGCGGAAAGCTGATACCAGTGAAAGGCGCGCACGGGATCGATGGGAACACCGAGCCCGATTTGATAAAAGTAGCCAATTTCCTTTTGCGCTTCAGGATCGCCAGCTTCAGCGGCTTTCTGATACCAATAGGCGGCCTGTTTCTCATCCCTCTGCACGCCATGGCCTGTGAGGTATGCTGCCGCCATCTCGATCTCGTGCTGGATGGAGCCTCCTTCGGCTCTGGTCTGGCTTTGTGGAACGTCGGCATCTGACGCTTTGGCGGACGGCGCATTCATGGCCAACAGAAAGGCCGCGCCGAACACGGCAGGAATTACTGCGCTTCTCAAGCGATCGAGCGGAAGGATCATCATAGGACACCCCGCGTTGGAGACTGTTTCACTTTCAAGCCCAGGGAAATGCCGAAGAGACGTCGATGATCTTTCTAGACTTGATTCACTACGCGGAGGTTATCGCGTGGTTCCCGCTGAAGGACGAGCTTCGTCGCTCCCCATCGCCGGCATAACTGACGTGGAGAACGCCTCGTCCTTTGAACGCAGCCGTTCGTCACAAATTCAGATTTCTTTGCGAGGAGAAGAATTGTGAGCTTACGGTCTACATACGAAGGCCGGCTTGCTGGGCCGGCCTTCATCGATGCTTCGTTGCGGGTTGGCATCACCGGATCGACGGCTCAGAGTTAGAACCGGATCTTGCCACCTACTTCGATGCGCCTGCGGTCTGTTCCAGAGAAGACGGTATTGGTTTGTGCCCCACCATCAGGATTGAACAGCGTATTGGCGAATGAGCCGCCGGCCTCGGGATAATTGCCGAAGTCGATGTTGACGCCGGGTGTTCCGCGATATTGGCGATTGAGCACGTTGTACGCGGTGCCGCGAGCCTCGAACGTGACGCGCTCGTTGATCTTGAAATCCTTCAGGATAGCCAGATTGGCGTTGTTGATCGTGTCTCCGCGTTGTTGGTTTCTTCCAACGCCCGCAAAGGGAGTGCCGAAGTAAGCGGCGGACGCATCATCGTTGACGATCCAGTGGACATTTTCTCTGGAGATGGGGCTTCCAGTGTAAAAGTCCACTAAGCCGCAATCGCCTGCGGCTGGATTTGTGCATTGGCCCACGGTGTAAATCGGCGCGCTGCGGGAGGTAAGGATAGGCCGGCAGGTCGTGCCGGCGCCGGTCTCGGTATCCTGGGTCGGGTCGCAAAGAAGTCGATCCGAAGCGGGATTCTCGGTAACCGTGTATGGTTGACCGCTTGCAAAGCGCCACACGGGATTAATTTGCCATCCTCCTAACAGCCTCCCCGCGAGCGCGTTTTGATTGCGAAAAACAGGCACCTCGAAGAGCAAATACACCGAGGTAAGCTGCGGATAATCGAGGCCGCTCACACCGCGCTCCGCATTGGTCAGATCGAACGGGCTCTGAGCGAATGCATTTGTGTTTCCACCGGTTCCTGTTGAATAAATTTCGGAGATGTTATCGATGTCCTTGCTCCACGTGTAACTCAGGCCGGCCGTGACGCCGTGCCAGTGTTCGATGGACAAGCGCGATTGCAGCCCGTTGTAGTTGGAGAAGCCGGTGTTCCCAAGAGTGATCAGATTGGTGCGGTTGCAATCCGCATAGCCCGCTGTTGCGCCTGGTGAGTTTGCCGTAGTGCATGGCGTCAGGCCTCCGGGAATCAGGTTCTGAAAGCCAGCAGCAATGAGTGGACTCAACGCCGGGTTGCCATTGCGCACCTCAAACTGCCCAACGCCATGGTTTCCTACATACCGGACTTCGCCGACAACATGAAGTGTGAAGGCCTGCTGCACTCCAAGCGTCCACTGTTCGGCGTAAGGATTGTGCAGGTTTGGATCGGTATTTTGTTCGGCGCTGAAACCGGGATTGCCGCCGAGTGGCACCTGGGGATTGATGATGCCGCGCAAGCTGGCCGCAGACCCGTCGGAAGGGATACATGCAGTGCAGCTTTGCAAATCGACCGAGTTCACGGTTGGCGTGCTTTGCGCAATGTTCGAGAAAGGATTGTTGAATGTCGAGTCATAACCGATATGGAATCCGCCGCGGACCACCGTCTCGCTGCGACCATGCGCAAGCGGCTGCCACGCGAAGCCGACGACAGGACCGAGGTTATGTTTTACGATCGGCAACGATTGAACGGTGCGCAGGCTGAGCGGCAACGTTGTATCCCAGAACGCAGTGGATGGATCGGATTCACGCTTGACGGTGAGGTCATGAAGGCCGTTGATGGGCTCGCTTTGGATCTCGTACCGAAGTCCTGCGGACAGGGTGAGGGTCGGCGTTGCCTTGTAATCGTCCTGGAAATAGAGCGCGCCCGCGTTATACGTCAGCGGGTAAGTCGAAGGTCCTTCCGCATAATTTGTCAGCTCCGGATTGCTTTGGATGAAATCTCCAAAACTTGCGAACGTGAAAAGGCCGTTGATGTTCGGGATGCCGTAGTCCGTTTCAGGGAAGTGGTCGAATTCGCCTCCGAATTTGATGCTGTGCCTGCCGGCCTGCCAGGTGGCGTTGTCCTGGATTTGCGAGCTCTCGACGAGTCTTCCTTGCGGCCAGAAGTTATTGAGTTGACCGATCGAAAGATCTGTGGAATCGGCAAACGTGGCACGAATTGGGCATCCGGCGAGGATGTTGGTGGTGGTGCAATCGGAGAAGCCTCCGCCCCCGAAGGTGCTGGTGGCATGCGAATAGCTATAGCGAACCTGGTTCAGGAAGCGGTCATTGAACGTGTGACTCCAATCGGCGCCGGCAAAGTGGCTTACGCCACCGACGTTCACAAAGCTGCCGGTGACGTCTTCTGTTGGCGTGAAATAGTTGTAGTTGTAATAGAACGATTTCTGGTAGATATAGCGGCCAAAGATGCGGTCTTTCGAGGAGAGCTGATAATCGATGCGGCCCATGCCTTCCGTGTCATTGAAGGGCGACGGAACGGTACGCCGGGCGGTTGCAAATTCAATCGGGACTCCAAGCACATCGATGTCAGTGGGTGTACCGAAGCTGAGGTTGCCGGTTTTTATGGTCGCTGGCCCGATCGCGGCGAGCGCGCCAACAGATGCATTATTTGGAAATGCAGCTTGCAGCTCAGAGATTCCGTTGGGCGTGGGGGTGACAAATGGCGCAGACGAGGATGGAGCGGCCCCTGTTCGCAGGTGTTCGAAGTTACCCGAGCCGAAAAACCAGAGGCGGTCTCGCTTGATTGGACCACCCGCAGTGCCGCCCCATCGGTTATCGACATAGCGGGGAACGACGGGCTGCAGGCAACCGGTCGAAGGGTCCACGCCGGGCGGGCAATAACCCAGGACGGGACTCTTTTCCTGGTTGGCGAGCGAGTCAGCCCAGCTGCCGTTGTAGAATTCGTAGCCCGATCCGTGGTACTGGTTGGTGCCCGCCTTCGTGATGTAGTTGACGACCGCACCGCTGTTGCGTCCATATTCGGCGCTCTCCGCGGTGATCACCTGGACCTCGGCAATCGCGTCGGCATTTCCGAAAAAGACGTTGGGACCGCCGATATTTGTGTCGTTGTTGGCCTGACCATCAAGTTGGAAATTGTTGTCGCGATCACGAATTCCATTCGTCGAGAACTCGGCACCGTTGTTATTGGTAAAGACGTTGCCTCCAGAAGGCGCAACACCTGGGGTCAAGAGCGCGACTAAGTCGAACCCGTTTCCGATGGGAAGGTTCTGGGTTTTCTCGGTGTCGAATTCCTGACTGATCTGGACGGAATCGGGCTGCAGGATTGCAGAGGCAGCTTCAACCGTGACGGCCTCGGATGCGCCGATCTTGAGGGTCAGGGCGCCCAGCGGCGTGGCAGTTCCGGACTGCACGATGACGTTCTCAACGCGCATGGCAACAAAGCCGGGGGCCTCTGCCGTGACCACGTATTTGCCAACGGGCAATCCCGGTAGCTGAAACGCGCCGGCAGCACCGGTGCCGGTCTTGAAGTTGGAGTTCGTTCCTACCTGCACCGCCGTAATGGTGGCGCCTTGAACGACCGCGGAGCTCGGATCTTGAACACTTCCGTCAATCGAGCCGGTCACAATTCCCTGACTGAAGCTGCTTTGGGCTCCAAAACAAAACGCAACCGCGAGAGATAACTCAACGATCCAACGACTCACTCTGTTCATGATCACTCCGGGGGAGTTGGAACTCCGATCCGGAGGGTGCATCTGTCCCTCCAATCAGGTGCAGGAAGATGGCGAAGTGACAGATCGAGGTTTCGCGTGACGAGCGGTCTTCATTGAGGGAGCAATTTCAGAATGTCGACAAAAACCGGGAAGGATTGCGGCGATTCGGTGTCGCGGCCGCACTGAATTATGAAGGGTGGAACCGGGCCGTACGAAAAGACGTATTCAGGGACGAGTGGCGGAATCAGGGATACGAATTACCGCTGACGTTTGCTGTTCAGTCGTGGAAGCTGAGCAATGTCCAGTGCAGCCTATGAAATTCAGAATCCGTCGGACAGTGACCAGCGGCCGAATTGGAAAGACAAGCAGGTGCGGATGCGCGATAAGTGTCCGGTTTCGAACAGTCGATCTTGAAATTGGACACACGCAGAGTTCCGGATTGGCCCCGGCGACGCGTAAACCATTGATTCCGCAATTCAACCGCGGCCTTTTCAATGGCATGGTGTTTGCGGATGAAAGAGCACAGGTTTCCCAACTGTTCGTGGTCTTAATCAGGAATACTCGCGAAAAGCGATCGAGAGGTCCAAGTGATTCAAACACTGATTATTGATGATGAAGTGCTGGCGAGACGCAAATTGCGGCGACTGCTACGGGATGAAACAGAGATTCAGGTTGTGGGTGAGGCAGCCTCCGCTTCAGAGGCCCTTGAGTTCATCAAGGCGAGCTGGCCGCAGCTGGTTTTTCTGGATGTACGCCTGCCCGGAATGAACGGGATCGAGCTGATCGACGCGTTATCTGCCGATCCGCAGATCGAAATGCCGCACATCATTTTCACTACGGCCTACGATCACTACGCATTACGTGCCTTTGATCTGCGCGCCGTCGACTATCTTCTCAAGCCTTTTACTCCGGAACGCCTGCATTCCGCAGTACAAAGGGCCTTGGATCGCGTTGCGACAAAGGACAAGGGTACGAGACCTCATCAACCCAGGACCCACGGCCGTGAGCCCTATACGGCCCGCATCGTTTTCAAATCACGTGGGCGCATTCTCTTTCTCCCCGTAACCGACATTCGCTGGATCGGCGCGGAAGAAAACTATGTTCGCATCTGCACGGACAAGGAAACGCACCTGCTGCGCGAGACGATGACTGGCCTCGAACAGAAGCTGGACCCACAGATGTTTCTGCGCGTTCACCGTTCGGCGATTGTGAATCTGCAATTTGTAAAGGAAGTGCGCACGGAATCACAGGGCGACTTCGTGGTGCATCTTGTGAACGGACACAAGCTGTCCATGAGCCGGAGTTACCATTCGCGCCTGGGCAATCTTCTGTCGCACGGATCGGGTCGCGTGGCCTGATCCGCCCTGGCATTCGCGCGCTATTTGGGCCTCAACCTTTTCGTCTTAGCCCTCTTCTTCGTGGGGCTCGAGCCGGTGTTGCGAAGGGCAGCCCTTTCCGCCAATCGCTTGCGCCGGCGGACTTCTTCGCGCGAATACATGGTTCCACGACATTTTCTTGCACCGCAGTTACAGGCTGCCTCGTCCTCGTCGCCATCGTAGAGGCAGTAATCGTATGTGATCTCCTCACCCGGTTCGATTTTCCGGATAGCCTTGATCCATACGCGTCCCTTTTCTTCGTGAGTTTCGCAATTCGGGTCACAACTGTGGTTAATGAACATCGCCATGCAGTGCCCGTCGATCACGATCGAGCCGTCGCCGAGTCCAAAAAGGTAGGTGATGGGCTGTTCGTCGTAGGCGGCATCCGCTTGCACCTTCGTCAAACGCGGACCGGTGTATTCGGCAACCCGGGCACCTTTGCGAATGGACGTGGTGGCGTAGCAACCGGCGGCATGAATGGCGGATGATCGGATGATGAGTCCCATGCGAGAAGGGTGCGACTTGAGCGCACCATGCTTCGCATCCTACCATTGAAGGGTCGATGAAGCAGCACACGCAATATCGGGTGAATCGGATCCTTTTCGCCGCGTTGGCATGCGCCTGTTGCTGCGGGGCCATGTCAATCCGGCTTGCTGCGCAAGCTCCGCAGAATCCCCCGCCGCAGCAGAGCCCCGCGTCGTCCAGCGGATCGGCACAGCCTCCCAACGACCAGAGGCCGAAGGGCGCGCAACAGGCGAATCCATTCCCTGACGATACGAACACTGTGCCTGTCTTGCCGTCCGCTGACTCGCCCGGCACGCCTGCACCGGATACAACCGACTACGGCAGTAGCGTTCCGTTGCCTGGGGGAGACGGCGATCCAGTCAAGAGCCCTGACGATGCGGCACCATCCGGGGAGGATTCCGGTTCAAGTTCGAGCAGCGCGGGCCTGGACAATCTGCTCAAACCGCCTCCGGATACTAGCCCGACGGGTAAGCATGGAAAGCTGAAGGCCGGCGAGGATGACGGGATGCCGCACGACAGTCCCAAGGAAGACGAGACAGTGGGCAGCTACTATCTCGACCAGAAAAATTGGAAAGCTGCGCTTTCGCGGTTCGAGTCCGCGATGGTGCTTGACCCGGAAAACCCCGACGTCTATTGGGGATTGGCCGAGGCCAAGCGTCATGTCGGCGACTACGCCGGCGCGAAGGCAAATTACCTCAAGGTGATGGAGTACGACCCGGACAGCAAGCACGGCAAAGAAGCAAAGAAGATCCTGAAAGAGCCAGAGGTGGCTAACGCCAAGGCTGTTTCGGCGAATGCGCAAGCGCATCCTTAGGGCATCAGGACAGTCCAGACCAACGCAGATAGATTGCGAGGATCGGCTGGCCCCAAAGGCTGCTGATGATTCCGCCAATGCTGAGAAATGTGCCGAGAGGCAACTTTGTCAGCGCAGTAGTATCTTCGGTCGAGCGGAAACGGGGACCTAAGAGAAGTACGATCCCAAAAGCAGCACCGAATATCACGCCTATTGCAAAGGCCAGGAGCGCGCCTGGCAGACCGAGCCAGGCCGCGAGCATGGCCATCAGCTTCGCGTCACCGAGGCCGATTCCTTCGCGTCGCCGCACGAGCCAGTAGATCCAACGGATGAGCAGGACGAGCCCAGCGGCAATCACCATCGAGAAAGCAAGCCGAAGAAGTTGATTGAGCGCGGACGGCGGTGGGAAAGATGTCGCGAGAAGGGGACCTCCACGCACTAAGCTCACGACGATGCCGAGTACAATCCCAGGCAAGGTCACGATGTCCGGCAGCCAAAGGTGCTCCGCATCGAGAGCAGCCAAGCCTACCAGCATCCACGTCAGCACCATCATTCCACCGACGGTGATTGCCGTTTGGAGGAGGAACAATGGGCTGTAAGAGACCAAAATATCGGGCGGAGTTTCGGGACCGCGTGCAAAGAACTGCCAGGCGATGATTGCCCATAACGCTCCCACCCCCAGCTCCACGAGTGGAGAACGCCAACTGATTCGGGCGTGGCATGTTCGGCAGTGTCCGCGGAGGGCCAACCAGCTCAACAGAGGCACATTCTCCCACCACGTTAAAGTTCGACCGCAACTGCGGCAGTGCGAACGCGGCCGGACAACGCTCTCGCCCGCAGGCCAGCGGCTCAGGCAGACGTTCAGAAAGCTGCCGAAGGCCAGCCCGACCAACCCAGCAAATAGCGTGCCTAGGATGCGAATCATGTGCGGGTTTGAGTATACGAGCCTTAAGACGCGAAGAGTTGCGTCGACGCTTGGCGAGGCCGCAAGGCCAATTCATCTGAAGCCAAACCGGCGCATGCGACCAGTGCTCCGTCGAAGCGAAGAAATCAGAGATGGACTCAGTATTGACCCGACCAGCGCATGTACTCGGAGAGGATCTGCGGTCCCCAGAGACAACTGACGATTCCGCCGGTGCAGACGAACGTGCCCAGAGATAGCTCCGGCAACTGCCATCTGTCGGGATTTCGCCCAGCTGCGCGCACGGCAAGGTAGGACACAGTCATCGCAGTGCCGAGGAGCACGCCGATTCCGAACGCCAGCAGCGCTCCAGGCAGACCCAGCCAAGCCGCGAGCATGGCCATCAGGTTGGCTTCGCCGAGACCCAGGATTTTCTGCCGCCGGATGAGCCAGTAGACCCACCGGATGAGCATGACCAGCCCGCCGGCCGCAAGCACCGCGAGCAAGCGCTTGCCGACCTCTTTAAAAGGTGTTGATTCAGTGACAAAAGACCATACCATCTGTTCCGAAGTAAGAATGTAGAACACAACGCCGATGGCCACGCCGGGCAGAGTCACGAGATCGGAAAGGTTGAAATGCCTCGCATCCAGTGTGGCTATTCCCACGAGTGTCCAGCAGAAGATCATGATGCCGGCGGTGTATTCGAGATTCAAGTAGGGAAGAGCGAACCCATAGCGCGTATTGATGATCAGATCCATCAGGCGCCAGGCAAGAAGACCCCAGATGGCGCCAACGGACAGTTCAACCAGCGGGTAGCGCCAACTAGTTCGCGCATTGCAGTGCTGGCAGCGCCCGCCGAGGGCGAGCCAACTCATCAATGGCAGATTCTCCCACCAAGCAGGAACCGTCTCGCAGCTGCGGCAACGCGAGCGCGGATTGATCACGCTCTCGCCTGCGAACCCGCGGCTGAGACAGACGTTCATAAAGCTGCCGAAGGCAATGCCGGCCAGTACTGAGAAAACTGTTCCTAAAAAGCGAATCATGGGGGGAGGGCCTAGACCGAAGGAGATTCAACTATTGCATCCTATGATGCGAAAATGTTGTGTCGTTTTGCTCGTCATTCGCGTTAAGCATCCGATGAGGTACTACGGAGTTCAGTCGGATGGCGGTTGCACGATGCGAACCTGCGTCGGTGGGCCGGGTTTAAACTGGAAGGGATGGACGTTGCACGAGACGCAGACAGTCCACAATCTCCTTCCAACACTCGCAGCCTCGCACTCTCAACCGATCCGGCGCGGGCCGCGGCTCTTTTTGAGCAGTTGGCCGCTGTCATGGCTCGTTTACGGGCCCCTGGGGGATGCCCCTGGGATCGCGAACAATCCTTTGACACGATTCGCAAATACACACTCGAGGAAACCTACGAAGTCTTCGACGCGATTGAGCGACGCGATTTCCCTCATCTTGCAGAAGAACTCGGAGACCTGTTGTTGCAGGTGCTGTTCTACGCCGAGATGGCCGCCAATGAAGGCCATTTCACCATCGCCGAGGTGCTCGACCATCTGAATCGGAAGTTGATTCGGCGTCATCCACACGTGTTTGGAGAAGAAGCCTCGCGTGCCGCCGGCAATGAAGCGAACGTCGACGTTGCCGTCGCCGGCTCGGCTGATGGTGTGTTGCGCAACTGGGACGAGATCAAAGCCGCAGAAGCATTGCATGCAGCGGACTCTTCCGGAGCTTCTCGACTTGATTCTGTGCAGCGCGCCATGCCGGCGCTTGCCGAAGCCGCGAAGCTGGGATCGAAAGCGGCGAAGTCGGGATTCGATTGGCCCGATTGGCGCGACTTGCTTCCAAAGCTCACCGAAGAAACGGCGGAACTCGAAGCAGAAGCGGTTCGTGCCGAGCAGATTCCGGACGACTCGTCGCATCGCGAAGCCGTGGAAGCCGAACTGGGCGACTTACTTTTCACCGTCGTTAACCTTGGCCGGCACCTGGGTGTGGATGCAGAGATGGCTTTGCGCGGATGCAATCTTCGTTTTCGCCAACGCTTCCGTGAGATGGAGTTGGCGTCTGCTCGACCGCTTGAGGAATTGGGTCCTGCGGAGCTTGAAGCGCTGTGGGCAGGAGCCAAACGAAAGCTGGCATCGACGTCGAAGGACGTTTCATCTGCGACAGATGCAGCGGTGCCCGAATCATGATCCTGATTCGCAACTGCTCGGGCTTCGATGAACTCGAGGCTTGCGTCCAGCTTCAAATTGAGACGTGGGGCTACGACGACAGCGACGTGATTCCGCGCAAGGCATTTCTTGTCGGACAGAAAATTGGCGGTCAAGTGATTGGGGCTTTTGATACAGAGCTACCCGGCGCTTTGCCGAACGGGAGCCCCGAATCGCTGGTTGGTTTCGCCATGTCTTTGCCGGGGGTCAAAACCGGGAACGGCGAACCTCGTTCTTATTTGCACTCGCACATGCTGGCAGTGCGCGATTCGTATCGCAACCGAGGTCTCGGTGCACAACTCAAGCTGCAGCAGCGACTTGAAGCCCTTACTCGGAACATTCACCTGATGGAATGGACCTTTGATCCATTGGAGATCAAGAACGCTTATTTAAATATCCACAAGCTGGGAGCGATGGTTCGTTGCTACCACGTGAATTTCTATGGTGTATCCTCAAGTCGGTTGCAAGGAGGACTGCCCACTGATCGTTTGGTGGCAGAGTGGCATCTCAGCTCACCTCGAGTAGTGGCAACTCTTGAAAGAAAACCCAAAGCCGCATTCGCAATTCAGGAACGCATCCTTGTTCCAGCATCTATCTACCAATGGAAAGCATCCGAGTTAGACCGGGAGCGCGCCATGGCAGTACAGTTGGGAAATCGCCGCAAGTTTCAAGAATCATTTCGCCGCGGACTGGCCGTGCTTGGATTTGTGCGCGACGCGGAAGGTAACGGAGTCTTCGAACTGGGTTCCCCTACTCAGACGGAGATGAATTGAAGACCAATCATCACGCTCAGGCCTTGAACTTGATTGAAACAACCTCCAATTCATTGCTGAAATCTCAAGGAACTCAATTTTTATGAGAATCGATGGAATCATTTTTCGCGAATTGCGGCTTCCCCTCGTGCGTCCATTTGAAACCAGTTTCGGTGTCACATCCGAACGCAGAATTTTGCTCGCTGAGGTCAGGTCGGAAGGCCTGACAGGCTGGGGCGAATGCACAGCGGGTGAACGCCCGTTTTTTTCGGACGAGACCACCGACACAGCCTGGCAAGTACTGGTCAACGAGCTCGGTCCGATGCTTGCTGCCGAGATCCCCGAACATGGCGGGGACTGCCCGCGTATATTCAAGCGCGTCCGCGGCAATCAGATGGCGAAGGCTGCACTTGAGAATGCCATCTGGGATCTGGAGGCGCAGCGCGAAGGCCTGTCAATCTCGGTCCTTCTTGGCGGCGTGCGCGAAACAATTCCGTGCGGCGTGTCGCTCGGCATTCAGTCCTCAATTCCCGAGTTGCTCGCAATCATCGAAAGAGAACTGGCGTCCGGTTATCAACGGATCAAGCTGAAATGCAAACCAGGTTGGGATGTGGAGGTCTTCGAGCGCGTTCGTAATCGCTGGCCCGGGATCACGCTGAGCTGCGATGCGAACTCGGCATACAAGCTTCGCGATGCGGACCATATCGTCAGCTTCGACCAATTTGACCTCCTCATGATCGAGCAGCCGCTTTGGCACGATGATTTCTATTACCACTCCATGCTGCAACGGCAGCTCGAGACGCCCATCTGCCTCGACGAATCAATTCGGAATAGGCGCGATGCATTGGCTGCTATCGAGATGGAGTCCTGCAGGATCATTAACATCAAACTGGGACGCGTCGGCGGTTTCTCCGAAGCCATCGCCGTGCACAATGCGGCCCAGGAGCGCGGAATTCCGGTCTGGTGCGGCGGGATGCTGGAGTCGGGAATTGGCCGGTCGCACAACATCGCCTTGTCTACACTCGAAAACTTCACACTGCCGGGCGATGTGTCGGCTTCGGCGCGCTACTGGAAAGAAGACATTATCGAACCCGAGGTCACGGTGTCGGCGGAGGGCGAAATTGCCATTCCGGACACACCGGGACGCGGATACGAAGTCCGCTACGACCTGATCGAACGGCTCACGGTGCGGAAGGAAGCCGTGCGCGCGTTTGAGCTCGTGGGCGGTCATGTCGAGCCCCTCGGAACTGTTCTTCGTTAACCTGCGTATTGATCTCCGGCGACGCAACCTTGCAAGCTTGATCGCGTCTCATTCTGAGAAAGCGGCATTGACGTTGCAATTTGCCGGCCGCCGGAGGTTATTGCAGTGACTCCCCAGGAAGAACAGCTTCTTAACGCGCTCGTTGAGCGAGTAAACCAGACACAATTGCAGGAAAAGGACCCCGATGCGGAAGCGCTTCTGAACGGTTCGCTCGGTCCGAATCCGGATGCGCTTTATATCCTTGCGCAGACCGTGCTCGTGCAGAACATCGCACTCGAGCAGGCCAAAGCCCAAGTGACGCAGTTGCAGCAACAGACGCAGCAGGCAAGGCAACCGGCGCATGCCACCAGCTTTCTCGGCAGCTTGCTCGGCCATCGCGATCCAGAGCCGCCGCAGCCCGCTTATCAGCCGGTCAACCCCCAATTCACGCAGCCGCAGTACACGCAGGCTGCCGCCCCATCACAATTCGCGCAGCCGCCGTATCAACCACCTCAGTATGTTCCTGTTTCCGGAGGACCGCCGAGCTTTCTGCGCGGTGCGATGCAAACTGCCGCCGGAGTGGCGGCTGGTGCTCTCGCCTTCGAAGGCGTTGAAGCTGTGTTGCACGGGCTCGGCGGCCATCCGGGCTACGGCTGGGGTGGTGGCGGCTTTGGCATGGGTCCGGGGATGGGCGGCGGTTTCGATCGACCTGTAGAAGAAACCGTTGTCAACAATTACTACGACGACCCCAATGCGCAGGGCGGGGAACATCACGGCTTGGAGCAAGGAGGCGAGCGACACTTCCATGAGTCGGCCGATCAGTCGGGTGCGCAACTTACCGACGCCAGCTACGAGACGACGGGCGACGACCGCAACGAGATCGATACGAACAACGCTGATAACTCGGGCTTAGATGATTCCAATGTAGACGACGGGTCGGGCTTCGACAACGGGGGCGGCTTCGATAATGGCGGTGGAGGCGGCGATCTGCTGTAGAGATCTTCCAGCCAGGTTTCCAAGAAGGTTTTGTCGCGTAGCGTGTGCCCGAGTGTTGTGGTGTCCTGAGCGTCTCGCGGGCATTTTGCGTTGCTACACGAAACAACTGCCACGAGGGAGTCAGAGAATAGTTTGCTCGAATTATGCTTGTCGAGGACCGAGAGCATGACGTTGGCCCTTTAAGCGTTGGCGCCCTGCGGCATTCGTCCCACCTCTATCGCGGTTCGTCACAAGGTTGCGCAATATGCTCGACAATTTCTCGTGGGGTTCCCGAAGATTTTCGTAGAATACCCTGCGACTGTATCCTTGCTAGTCCCCCCAGTTTGTTCGTTACCGCATCAGGCAGGAGGCCCGGAATGAATCGATTTCATCGCAGCTTTGGGATTGTGGTTTGCCTTGGAATATCTCTTGCAGCGGCCACTGGCACCAGTCTCGCTCAAACCGCCACAATCAGTGAGAAGGTTGAGCTCATCCCCGGACTCGACAAATCATTGATCGATGCCACGGCCGATCCCTGCGTGGATTTCGCCGCCTATGCCTGCGGCAATTTCGCCAAGCTCCATCCCATTCCGGCAGACAAGTCCGGCTACGGAACGGGAGCCTCGTCTTCGACTACACGGAACAGGTACTGCACGACTGCTCGATAAGGTTGCTGTCGACGATCCAAGCGCACCGCAAATGAGCAGAAGATCGGCGACTTCTACGCCACCTGCATGAATGAGGATGCTATTCACGCCGAGGGCCTGAAGTCCGCTGCAGCCGGAACTGGATCGCATCGCAGCCATCAACGACAAAAAAGCAGCTGACAGACCTGCTCGCGCATTTCCAGTTGATCAACGCAAATGCCTTTCTCAGTTTTGGCGAGCAACAGGACTACAAGGATGCGCGGAAACAAATTGCCATTGTCGATCAAGGTGGCCTGGGGCTTCCGGAGCGCGACTATTATCTGCGCACAGGCGATGCGGCCGAGACCACCCGTAAGCAATATGTTTCACACGTTGCCAAGATGCTTACGCTGGCAGGCGAGCCCGACGATAAAGCATCTGCCGACGCACAAAAAATCATGGATCTCGAGACCGTCGCTTGCCAAAGTTTCGATCGACGTTACATCGCAGCGCGATCCGAACAAGATCTATCACCTCGAGTCGATCGAGCAGCTTTCGCGAGCTGGCTCCTGCCATTGACTGGCGGCAGTTCTTTTCGGCCGCAGGCACGCCTGCGTTGACCGATCTCAATGTTGCGAATCCCGACTTCTTCAAGGGACTGGAGCCGCTGCTCGAATCGACCGACCTCGAGACGATCAAGGTCTATCTGCGCTGGCAGCTTATCAACTCGATCCCCGGCTATGCGATGCCCAAGGCGATGGACGCTGGAGAATTTCGACTTTTACAGTCATAAGCTGCGGGGCACCCCGGTTCAGCAGGTGCGATGGAAGCGGTGCGTCCAGCCACCGATAACGCGCTGGGTGAAGCGCTCGGCCAGGTGTATGTCTCTTCGCAGTTTCCGCGGCCGACAAGGCTTTCACGGTGCAGATGGTACATGACATCGAAGACTCGATGGATCAGCGAGATCGACACGCTTGACCTGGATGAGTCGCCGAGACAAAGATCAAGGCCAAAGCCAAGCTGCACATGGTCGCCAACAAGATTGGATATCCCGATCATTGGCGCGATTATTCCGCGCTGACGATCGTACGCGGCGACGCGTTCGGCAACAATGCAGCGAGCGGTCGAGTTCGAAAACCATCGCCAACTGGCCAAGATCGGCAATGCGGTCGACCGCGGCGAGTGGGGCATGTCTCCGCCAACCGTCGATGCGTACTACAACCCTTCGATGAACGACATTAATTTTCCTGCTGGCATTTTGCAGGCACCCCTTTACGATCCGCATGCGACGGACGCAGAAAATTATGGACACATCGGCGGGATCGTGGGGCACGAACTGACTCACGGATTTGACGACCAGGGCAGCCAATTCGATGGCAACGGCAATCTTTCCGACTGGTGGACGGCGGACGACAAGAAGAAATTCGACGCATATGACGGACTGCGAAGTGAAAGAATATGGCAACTTCACCGCTGTGGATGACGTGAAGGTCAACGGCAAGTTGACACTGGGCGAGAACACGGCAGACAACGGCGGGCTCCGGCTGGCGTACATGGCGTTTCTCGAAGACGCCAAGCGGAAGGAATCGACCTGTCATGCAAAGCAGGATGGCTATACGCCGGTCCAGCAATTCTTCCTGGCGCATGGGCAGAGCTGGTGCGGCATCATCCGGCCGGAACAAGTCCGGCTTCAGGTGCAGACCGACCCGCATTCCCCGCGGCAGTTCCGCATGACGGTGTGGTGCAGAACATGCCGGAGTTCGGAGAGGCCTTCGGGTGCAAGCCCGGGCAGGCGATGATGCCGGCCAATGCCTGCCGAGTCTGGTAGGCGGGGTGTGGCGCCGGCCGATGGGACGGCTATTGAGTCTTGTTCTGCCTGCCCCAGTCGAAACGCCGGCCGAGGATGCCCTTGACGATCCAGTGATCGGTCGCCGCGGTTGGTCCGATGCCGACGCCGAAATTGATCTCCCACTTCGGCGAGACATTGAGATCGATCGCAGGAAAGATCTGCTGCTGCTGGTTGTGCAGGCTGGCGATGTTCGTGATGCTGCCGTAGTCAGCGTAGTACTCGAGTCCTCCGCTGACTTCTTGGTGAAGTTGTAGCTGATCTTCACGGCGGGCGAAAAATCGAGACCGAGATCGACATCCGGTCCGTGCCAGGTGCGTTCCAGGGCCGGGTTGACTGCGAAGTACCAGGGCCCTATCTGCTTGTCCACGATCGGCCGAATCTCCCACGTCCATGTGTCGCGCGAGAAGAAGGCGCGCTGGTAGCCGATCTCCATCGATAGGCTCACACCCACCGGCCAGTGCCAGTTCTCGGGAACGCGGACACGCGGCCGGATGTGGTCGCCGACCCATTGCACGCCGGTGCCGCTCTGCTCGCTGGTGAAGATGTAAAAGCCAAGCTCGGACCAGTTGGTCAGTCCCTGCGTGATTTCGATGGTTTCATGTTCGGCGTGATTGGTTGGCGATCAACTCCGTCGATGAAACGGCGCTGGCCGTCGGCCGTGAAATTCGAGTGCAGCTCGACCATCGTGCTGCGCGGGGCCTGCGTCTCCGAGCCGTATACCTGGATCTCGTAGTTGCCCTGGGCGTTGGCGCACGAGCGCGGCAACGAGAAGGATAAAGAGAAGAGAAAGTGGGCTTCAAAAGGCGCTCCTTGGGACCCTGGTTTGGATTGGCAGGACGAGCGGTCGTTTGCTGTGATGTTTGCGGTCGACTGCAATCTCCAAAAATGCATAGCGGCAATGGGCTGCTCCTCCAATCTACAGCCCAATTTACAACCACCTGGCTCGCAGATGGCCCAGGCTTCCCGGTGATATACTCACAAGGGCAGGCGCGCCTGTACGCGCCTGCATTTTCACTATCACTGAGGTTCCCATGTCCGGCCACTCGAAATGGGCCACAATCAAGCACAAGAAGGGCGCGCTGGATGCCAAGCGCGGCAAGATTTTCACCCGCCTGATCAAGGAAATCGCCGTCGCCGCCAAGGGCGGGCGGCAACCCTGACAGCAATGCCCGGCTGCGCACGGCGGTTCTGGCGGCCAAGGCGGAAAACATGCCGCAGGACAACATCAAGCGCGCCATCCAGCGCGGCACCGGCGAACTGGAAGGCGTCAGCTACGAAGAGATCACCTTCGAGGGCTATGGCCCGGGCGGCGTCGCCATCATCGTCGACGTCGACCACCGACAACCGCAACCGCACGGTCAGCGAGATCCGCCATGCGTTCTCGAAGAACGGCGGCAACCTGGGCGAGACGGGCTCGGTGCGCTTCATGTTCTCGAAGAAGGGCCTCATCGCCGTCGAGAAGTCCGCGGCCAGCGAAGAGACAGCTGATGGACATTGTGCTCGAGCACGGCGGCGAGGACCTGAACGACGAAGGCGATACCTGGGAGATCATCACCGACCCGGCGTCGTATGAGGCGGTGCTTGCATGCGGTCAAGGCCGCGGGGATTCCGACCGTGATGAGCGAAGTGACCATGGTCGCCTCGACGTATACCAAGCTCGAAGGACGCGGCCGCGGACCAGATGATTCGGCTGCTGGAGGCGCTGGAAGACTTCGACGACACGCAGAATGTCTATTCGAACTTCGATATGGACGCCGAACAGATGGAACAGGTCGCCGGCTGAGCTTGCTCGACGGTAACGACTCCGAGAGGCCGCCCGGTTGGGGCGGCCTTTTTTGTGAGAATTGAGATATCGATTCAGAGAAGGGAAGAAGTTTGACTCGAAGTGCGAAGCTTTTCTTGTTTGTGCTTGATGGCCGCTCCTGTTGCCTCCGGCTGATTCGCCGTTGCCCAATCGCCGCAAGTCAGCAGCGGCCGATTCGACGACACCGCCGAGAATCCCGTTGCCGAAGTCCGCAACGCCCGAAGCTGGGAATACGGGCCGTTTGTCAACTGGGGCAAAGGCGTGGGCGACCGCTCCGATTTCAAGTTCTTCTGTGGGGCGGCGTGCAGCTGGGCAAAGCCGCTGACTCCGGTCCTGCACGCGGGCATCTTCAGCGGCCAGTTCGAGTTCGGCGGCAACATCATGCCGCTGTGGCAGGCATACACGCCCGCTGCCGCATGAGCAGACATTTCGTCTACCAGGGCAGCTGTCTATACGCAGCCGATCGGCGGCGGCACTTACATCGGGCTTGAGCCTGACGCCGGTGATCTTCCGCTGGAACTTCCTCACCAAGTCGCGGCGCATTCAGCCGTGGTTTCAGGCGGCGGGCGGGCTGATCTACACCACGCATAAATTTCCGCCGGACGTGCTTGTGCCGCACGGCACTGCCGGGCGGCACATCGGTGTGGAATTTTTCGCCGCAGGGCGGCATCGGCATGCACTACTTCCTGCGTCCCAGGCGCTCGATCGATCTGGGCGTGAATGCGGTGCACATTTCGTCGGCTTCGCTGGGCGACCGCAATCCCGGCGTGAATGCCAGCATCCAGATACAGGTGGGGTATACGTTCTGGAAATGACCAGGACAAGACCCAGTCGTCGAATGCGTTCCCAACTTCTCTGAGGGCAGGGACGCCAAGCGCGTCGAGGCCATTGTGGCCGCGATGCGCGTGGAGGGAGTGCACCTGCTCGACTGGTCGATGGATGCCGATCACAACCGCTCCGTCGTCACCATTGCCGGGACGCCTGCGGCGGTGGTCGAAGTCGGCTGTGCGCGGAGCAGGCAAGGCCGCGGAACTGATCGACCTGACCCGCCAGGAAGGCGTCCATCCGCGCATCGGTGCGGCGGACGTGATTCCATTTGTGCCCATCTCCGGCATCAAGCTGGAGCAATGCGTCCTGCTGGCGCGGCAGGCGGGCCTGGAGATCTGGCGGCGGTTCGGCGTTCCCGTTTACTTCTACGAAGCGGCGGCGGCGCGGCCCGACCGCGCCAATCTCGAAGACGTGCGCCGCGGCGCAGTTCGAGGGGCTGCGGGACACCGTGCGCAAAGAAGCAGCTCGCCGGCCCGATCTGGGCGGGCCCGGGCTGCATCCCACGGCCGGAGCCTGTGCCGTGGGGGCGCGCAAGTTCCTGGTCGCCTACAACATTTATTTCGATTCCGCCGACGTGGCCATGGTGCGGGCCATCGCCCGCGAGATCCGCGCAGCATCCGGCGGACTGAAGGGCGTGAAGGCCATGGGCGTCCTGGCGCATGGGCGGGCGCAGCTCTCGATGAACATCACGCGACTTTCAGGCGACGCCGGTCTCGCAGGTCTTTCGCACCGTCGTCGCGGCTGGCGCTTCGGCACAAGGCGGCGCCGGTCGAGGGCGAGGTCATCGGGCTGATTCCCGAGGCGGCCTGTGAGCGGGAAAGCGAATGGATGCGTCAATTAATTGGGTTCGATCCGCGCACCAAGATTCTGGAAAGCCGGCTTGAATCTCCGCTCGACTGGCCTGGAGAAAAGTAACCCTCTCGGTCAACGGCAGAGCGCTCCGAAAATTTGCCGGAGAGTAAAATGACCATAGAAGGAATGTTGATGCGTTCCGCCTGCGGCGGATCAAACGGCTGCATCGGGAATTCGAAAACCGGCTGACGATTCGGTGCTTTCGCGCGTCAGACGGTGAGAGTTCCAGTGGTAGGAACGATGGCAGATTAGAAAACTGCACGGTTCGACTTGCCCGATTCGCGCTCAACGATTCCCGGAGGATGTTCGTGTTCAGGTTTCTATTTCGAGTTTCGATTGCGGCTACAGCGTTAGCCTTGACGCTCGCCGCGTTTGCGGCCCAGCTGTCAGGCGATGCGCGCGGCGCAATTCCGCATGATTTGCAGCAACTGGTGGTTGTGGACTATCGGGCCATGCAGAACTCCGATTCGGCCATGCAGCTGAAAGAGCGCGTCATGCCCCCCGACCTCAAGCAATTCGACGAGGCTCTTCAGAAGTCCGGCATCAACGACAATCACGATGTCGACAGCCTGGCGTTCGCGCTTTACCGCGTTCCGGCGGACGGGCGATCAGCTGGAGACTGTGGGCGTTGCGCAGGGCCAGTTCGCCGTCGAGGACATGGTTGCCAATTTCCGCAAGCAGAAGGTGCGCCCACCGTGGTCCGCACCAACCGTGTCTTTCCCGATGGGGAAGACCGGCATGGTGCTCTGCTTCATCGACCCCTCGACCATGGTCTTCGGCAGTTCCGAAGCCGTCAAGCATGCGCTGGATGTGCGCGATGGTCTGGGACCGAGCATGCTGACCAACAGTCCGATTATGGATGCGATGAATCCGTCGAATCCGAACCGCTCTGGAGCATTCTTGACCAGAAGGGTACGGAGACGCATGATGCGCCAGGTCCTGGGCGAAGCCGGTTCGGTCGCCGACTACGATTCAGTCCGCAAGCGCCTGGTGGGATCGTGGTACACGATGAACTTCCAGCACGGGGTGCGGTTCGATCTCACCATCTCTACCGGCGACAACTTTGCGGCCGCGACCGTCTCTTCGCTTCTGAATGCGGCAGTGCTCTATCGCAAGATGAGCGGTCGGATGCGGAGAAATCTGCGCTCGCCGCCACGGATATCTCTTCGAATTCCGGACTGCTTTCGGTCCACTTCCAGTCGTCCGACTCAGACTTCGATAACCTGCTCAAGTCGACACTGTTTCAGAGCATGGTTCACTAGAGCGGAGCCTCAAGAATCACGGCCTGGGCCAGCCACGGACCCGTTTTCATTCCAGAGCTTCTCCCAATTCCAAAGCCCGGCCATCACACCCTTCGGGATCGGAGATCCGAGCTGATGTGCGAGCATGCAGATCTGCCCGCGATGGTGGGCTTCGTGAGCGAGCATGTAGCACAGCATCTCCACGCCAATCGGCCATGGCCGGGCCCAGCCATCTCTCACAAACTTCTCGATGCGACCACTTCCATCGAGGGCTTCTGCCAGCATCTCCGCGCAACGAGTGCCACTCTCGGCCAGTGCGGCACGGGCCTGTTGCGGCGTGCAGTGCGTGCGATTGAGTTGGCTGGGAACCTTCAGGTGCGGAGCGGTGAGCCTGATCCACTTGGTCCGGACATTGTGCATGTGCGTGAAGATCGCCGCGATGGTGCGGACTCTCCCGGGCGGTTTGGCGTCCCAGGCGGCTGGCTCAAGACGCTCAATGAGAATCTGGTTCAGTCGCTCGTTCGCGGCAAAGATGCGGACGGCTGAACGACCTGGTTGAGTTTGAGCCTTGGGTTGACGCGTGACCATGGCTTCTGCTCCCTGACCGATCATACTTTGGGGGTTATAGCGGGAATCCGAGTCCAATCTTCATGACGGAATTGCAGGGGCACTGTCCCTTTACTGTCGGGGACTCAGCTGGGGATGAAACTCGGCTTTTCCCTCCGGCAGCAAAATGATCTCCAACCGGCCTTCCTGGCGCTCAAAGACTTCCGGACCGGTCATCTGCCTAACCTTGTGGCTGCCGCTCTCGGTGTATTGCACCTTGATGGGGCCGCTGCCGCGCACCTGGAAGCGGTAGTGGAAATCGGCCCCGGCGGCGAGTGCATCGGCGCCAAAACTGGCGCTCGGATAATCGACCTCCAGCAATTCGATCGCTGCTCCGGTTCGATTCTCGACGGTCGCGTCGATCTGATACGAATGGCAGCCGCAAAGAAATCCAAGAACAAGCAAAGAATTTATCGCAGAGCCAAGAAACGCGCCTTTTCACGCTTCGTCTCCGTTCGCCCGCGGTGCCGCATCCTGCGCAGCCACCCTCTTTTCCACTCGATCCAGCCGCTTCAAGATCTCCGGAAGCCGCTGAAAGATCGCGACGGCGCGCAGCCAGACCCGATTGTCGAATCCGGGCGAGCCGGAGATCATCTTCCCGGCCGGCACATCGTGGCTCACGGCAGACTGAGCGGTCAGAATCACGCCATCGCCCACGGTGCAATGCCCCGCAATGCCGGTTTGCCCCGCAAGGATGACGTTGTTGCCGACGACCGACGATCCGGCCAGTCCGGTTTGCGCGCAAAGCAGCGTGTCCTTGCCCACCTTGGAGCCGTGGCCAACCTGGACCAGATTGTCGACCTTCGTTCCGTCGCCGATCTCGGTTGCGCCGACGGTCGCCCGGTCGATGCAGGCATTGGCCTGCACGTCCACGCGGTTGCCCAGCCGGACCGGACCCGACTGGGGAATCTTTTCCCATTCGCCCTTTTCGTTTTTCGAAAAGCCGAATCCGTCGGCACCCACGATTGCCCCGTTTTCGAGGGTCACGTGATCGCCGAGGACACATCCTTCGCGCACCACGGCGTGGGCATGGGCAAAGAAATGAGTCGCCCGCCTGCACGCCGGGGTAGAGAACCACGTGGGGCAGCAGGGTAGCGTGTGCGCCGAGTCGAACACCCGGCCCGACCACGACGTAGGCGCCGATGTGCGCCCCTTGCGCCAATTTCTGCGGTTGGATCGATGACGGCCGTCGGATGGATGCCTGCAGGGTAGGCGGGCGGCTGGTAGAACATGCCCAGCGCCCGGGAGAACGCATGGTAGGGATTCTTGATGCGCAGAGTGGCAGTGGAGATCTCCGGGAACTCCGGTTCAACCAGGACGGCTGCAGCCTGTGTCTGCGCGCCAGGCCCGTATAGCGAGGATTGGCGACGAAGGTGATTTCTGTGGGTCCGGCCTCCTCAATCCCTTTGACGCCAGTGACTTCCACCTCTGCGTCGCCGCGCAGTTCGGCGCCTAACCGGCGTTGCCAGCTCGCCAAGTTTCATCGAGGAGATTGTACCGGACCGAGGTTGATCCAATCTTGATCGCATCTACTCCCGCTCGGGTTCGCTGGGAAACAGCTCCGGCTGCGCAATGCGCTGGCCGCATGGCCCGCGCTTGCCGCGTCCCGCCCCGATCAGGCTCACCACTTCCAGGGTCTGGATCGCTCCGCGCGGCACATAGATCCGCTGCGTATTCGACCGGGTGTCGGGAGGCGTCAGCAGCAGGCCGGCGCCGTCGACCAGCGAGCGGTCGTTGGCGGCCAGCCCCTCCAGTTCATCGCCATCGGTCAACGTCATGCGCAGCCAGAGCCCGGAAGCGCGTGGCCTGGACTGTGAACTTCTTCTGGAGCAGCCGCTCCGGATTGCGTCTGCTCGGCGGAGGGAAATCGCGCACATAGCAGACCCATTTCACGGTCTCCCAGTCGATCGTAGACGACTTTTCCAGCCAGGTCGAGAATCTCAAGGGCAGGCAGAGTCCTGGCCGAAACAGCGCGCCGGCGTAGCCCGCCACCCAGTCGCGGGAGAACTTCCGCACAATCACGGGTTTACGCTGCGAGGCCATCCCCTGGATTGTCGCATGATCGGAGCTCTTGCTGCGAGGCGAAAAGCAGCATTTCCAGTGCAGATCGTCTCTAGCCAACAGGTGTCATTTGTGTTAAGGTACTGGTTTGCAACCTCTGCCGTTGCGCTCTGTAAGCGTAACTGCATCAGGCATTTGGGTCGTTTGGGCGAGGGACGGAAGCAGAAGGACGGAATGCCCGACTACATTTACCTTCTTGAAAACCGGCTGTCGGCCGATCAGAGGCATGCCCTCCACCAGCTGCGCGAGGTGGCGCGCGAGGCCGGAATCATCCTTTTTCTCACCGGCGACGCCGTCCGGGACCTGACCAGCGGCCATGCCGTTCGCGATCTTGAAGTGGCAGTTCATGGAAATGCTCTCAAGCTAAAGAAACCAATTGAGAAAGCTTGGCGGCAAACTCTGGGGAGAAGACGAGGCCTCGCGCACCCTCTATCTTTGTTTTCCCGGCACGTTCGCGTGGATCTGGTCAGCACGCACCGCGACCGAATACCCCAAGCCGGGCAAGCCGGTGTTTCACGCGGCTTCCATCCAGGAAGATCTGCGCCGTCGCGATTTTACCGCGAACGCCATGGCCATCTCGCTCAACGAGGGCTCGTACGGCCTGCTGATGGACCCTCTGAATGGCGCCGCGGACATTGAAGCGCGCACCCTGCGGCTGGTTTCGAACTACGGCTTTCTCGAAGAACCTGCGCTTCTGATCCGGGCCACGCGCTATCGCACGCGGCTGGGCTGGGATCTCGATCCGCGCACTCAGTCGCGCTATGACAATGCGAAAGAAGAGGGAGTCATCGAGCATCTTTCGGCGCACGCGCGCAGCTACGAACTGGAGCAGATCGGCCACGAAGACGACGGGCTGAAGGTGCTCGCGGCGCTGGAAGCCGAAGGCTGGATGAAGGTCTCTATTCCCGGCTTGGACGGCAGCCAAGGCCGACGAAGAGAAGCTGAAAGCGCTGCATGATCTGGCAGTGCCGAACTGCAGATGCAGGGCGTCCATCCCGACATGTCCGCAGCGCAGATGCAGTTGCTGACCGCCAAGCTTGCCCTCGAAGGATCTGGCTGCGCTGAAGAAGCTCTTGCTTCGCCCGGGCTTCGTCGAGGAGTGGAATAGCCTGGACTCGCTGGCCGCCGGATTTTCAAAGGTGCTGCTGGCGAAGCCAAACCTGACGCCTTCGGCAAGCTTCAAGCTTTTCAGAGCTATGACCCGAAAGCAGTTCTCTGGCTTGGATTTACTGCGACATCGGCAGCGGTAAAGGAACGCTACGAGCAGTTCCTGAAAGTCTGGCCGGAAGCGCAGCAGCGCATTCCACACGCGCTGATGCAGGAGATGCGGATCACTCCTGACCTGCCGACATACAACGAAATTGTCCACAAGATTTTCCTTGAGCTGATTGACGGGCACCTGACAACGCCCGAAGAGACGCGCGCCTTCCTCGAGCCGTTCTCTCCGCCGGCGCCGCCCCCGCAGATCACGATCAAGCGTTCGCGTGCCAAGCGTGGTGCCGAGGCGAAGGTCAAGGAGCGCTCCTTTGAGGATGAGGACGAGGCAGGCGGAAGAAGAGGCCGACATCGACGACATCGGCGGGGACGACGAAGAGATCGACCTCGGCATTCCGAAGTTGGAGATGGAAGCGGAACTGGGTGACGACGTCGAGGCCGAAGAAGACGAAGATGAGGCAGAAGACGAAGACCAGCCGGAGCCCGCGGGCAAACGCGGCAAGAAAGGCGCCGCACCTCCGAAAGCCGTGAAGGGGGCAGCGCAACCCGCTGCGCCAAAGTCAGTGAAGGAAGCTGCGAAGCCAGCCGCGCCTAAGTCGGCTCCCGCGGAAAAGGTCTCTTCCAAACCGGAGCTGAAGTCTGCCGTCAAGGCGGTCACGGCGAGTCCGGTGCCCGCATCCAAGCCGGCGGCTCCAACACTTAAAGCAAAGCCGCAGCCGGCTCCGATGCAAAGAAGGCGGTGCCTGCGCCGGCTCCTGCGAAGCCCACCAAGCATGTGCTAGTTCAGAAGCCAGCTGCCAAGAAAGCCGTCACTAAACCTGCGGCCAAACCGTCCGCCAAAGTCGCGACGAAGGCGAAGGCCAAAGCCCCGGTGAAGCATGCGCCGGAAAGCAGTACCGGTGAAAAAGAAGCCCGCGCCCGTGGTCAAAGCGACCAAGCCTGCGCCGAAGAAACCCGCGCCCAAGGGTGCAAAGAAGCGTTAGTTCGTTCCGATCAAGGCGATTGCCTTTCGTCCCGCCAAACCCTCCGTGATATGTTCAGGGCATTCCGGAGGGCAACCTTGGTACTTTTTCGACTTCCTCGCGCTTGGTATGTCTGCCTGTTCTCCTTGGCGCTTGTTGCCGCGCCACCGCTCGTCCGTGCCACTAATCCGGACGGCGCAGCCACCGCCGCTCCTTCCGCGGGTCAGACGCCTGATGCTCGTCTCAACGGCGCCTACAAATTCAACGAGGGCGGATGGACGTATGTGCATCTGGAAGGCACGCCGGAGCAGGTCGGCTTTCAGCATGGCTATCTGCTGGCGCGCGAGATCGAAGACAACGTGCACGTCTACATGGTGACTGCGCCGCAACGAAGACAAGCGTCCATGGAGTTTCTTTCGCGATGCGGCACAAACTGTCCTATGGCCGCACATCGATCCCGAATATCAGGCGGAGTTGAAGGGCATCGTCGAAGGGCCTGCAGGCGCAGGGATCGAAGCTGGATCTGTGGGACATTGTGGCGCTGAACGGCGACATTGAATTGAGCAATTACTACCTGCCGACGGCTGAACAAGGCAGAGGGCAAGCCAAATCCGCCGGCAGCGGTCGCGCCGGGAAAATGCAGCGCCTTTATTGCGACGGGCTCGGCGACCAAAGACGGAAAAATTGTGATCGCGCACAGCAACTGGTCCTCCTACGCGGAGGGCGAGCGCTGGACGGTGGTCTTCGATATTGTGCCCGCCAGCGGACAGCACATCCTCATGGACGGGCTCCCAGGCGTGATCACGAGCCAGGACGACTTTGGCGTGAACGCGGCCGGCCTGATGATTACGGAGACCACGCTGCCGATGGCGAAGGGCTTCGACGTGAATGGAATTCCAGAGTTCGAACGCTCGCGCAAGGCGATGCAGTATGCGACGTCGATCGATGAATACGCCGCCATCATGCGCGAGGGCAACAACGGCGGCTATGCGAATTCGTGGCTGATTGGCGACCGCAAGACCGGCGAGATTGGCTACCTGGAGCTGGGCCTGCACCAAACGCCTCTGACGAAGAAGAAGGATGGCTATTTTGTTTCGTCGAATTTTGCCGCGGATCCGGCGCTGATTCGCGACGACACGCCGGGATTCAATCCGAACAATCCGGAGAGCTCGATGAATGCGCGGCACATTCGCGCAGAGCAGTTCGTGAAGGAGCACTACGGCAAGCTGGATACCGCGCTGGCCGAGGCCTATCTCTCCGACCACTACGACAGCTATGAGCACAAGATCGATGCCGGCAAGCGCAGCCTGTGCGGGCATGAGGATACATCGCCGGTGGGCGAAAAAGTGTGGGGCGACGCGCCCTATGATCCAGGTGGCGCGGTGACGGGCAAAGTGATGGACTCGGACATGGCGGCGAAACTGAGCTTCACCGGCAGGGCGGGGCATCCGTGCGGAGAAGATTTCCTGGCTGCAGCCGTTTCTGGCTGCGCATCCCGAGTTCGCCTGGCAGAAGCCGATTCTGCACGACATGAAGGCCGGTCCGTGGACGACATTCACCGCAGGCGAGAAGCCGTAAATCAGCGCAGGACAGGTACGGGTTGCGCACAGGCTGACTCGACCACGGCGCGGATCGAATCGATCACTCGATCAGGCTGATCGAGATGAATCCAGTGCCCACTCTGCGGCACGATCGCCTGCCGCACATTCTCGCCGATCTGACGCAGGCATTCTTCTGATAGCGGCGTCGATTTGTCGGGCGTGAGCACCAGCACTGGAATGGAGCGAATGGGCTCCGCCTTGACCATCTCGCGCACCGAGTCGGGAACGGATCTCACATGCTGTCGCATGCCCGCATAGAAGGCTGGGCGCGACCAATGTGCGGCCACGATGGGCCAAACCTCCCGCGGCATCTTTCCGATCTCCTGGCGCACGCGACCGAGTACATGTTGGGCGCCATTCCCGCTTGCTCCCTCGAGCCATCGCGACAAGCGCCCCGACCGACAAAACAGGGAAGTCATGGCAAGCCGCGCCACCCCCACTCGCGCAATTGGAATGGCATAAGTGGAGAGCCGATTCCCTCGATCGACCGCCGCCTGCTGGCTTGGGTTCAGCGGGGGCCACTCCTCGCAACGCATGGGATCGACCAGCACGAGGCTGGCCACTTCATCGGGATGCGATAGCGCAAAGCGACGCATCACCAGCCCGCCGAAGGAGTGTCCCACGAGCACGTACGGCGGCTTGATGCCTGCGCGCTGCAGCATTGAATGCAATTCAGTGGCGATATTCGCTGGGGTTCGTGCGGTGCGGCACGTACTACTCCAGCCAAGACTGCCGCGATCGTAAGACACGGTTGCGGAGAAGCACGACACGGCTTCCTGAATGTGGAACCAATTCAGGTTGGTGGCCGCGATTCCGGATTCAAAAATCACCGTGGGGCCGCCCGCGCCTTTTTCGAGCAAGTAAAGCCTTCGACCGGCGCCGATGTCGACCCACCGCCCTTCGCCTGTGAAGCGGCGGCGATCGCGCAACGCGCCGATCCATTGATAGAGAAAGCCGGCCAGGAGAGGCCGAAGACGAAACCCGCGGACAAAACGATCAGGTTCATAGAAGGAGCTCTGGGGCCTGAGAGTGTTCGCAGACCGATGTGTGGCCGTAAATCAGTCGACGCCCCGCAATTTCGTCCTGAATTGGTAAAGGGAAGTACTTTAAGCGAAAGTGTATCCGTCGTTCGTGCGCGGTGTCTAGAGCTGTTCTCCAGTTCACGTGGAGCCTCAGACGCAGTAAAATGTGGCTTTTTTCAGTAAAAGCCGGTTGGCTGCTCTGGTTCCATTACAGCAAACTGGAAACCGCTCTATCGAGTATCTCGAAATCTAATCACAAAGGGGTAACTCACTTGTAAATGATGTGAATCTCTCCTTCCGTCGAGGGACAGGCAACATGGAGAAGAGCTCTTCGAAAGGCTGGCGGGCCGAAGCCGACGGGCGGATTGTTGGCGAAGCCAAATCCTTCTTTGGGAATTCCAAACATGTTCTTGTCGAGCTTCATGTTTCCGTTTTCATCGTGGAGTGCGACGACACCGTAATCGCCCGGGGGGATGTCTTTGAATTCAACTGTGGCATTTCTTTCGCCATCGGCAATCGAGGCCGCATCGTGCCGAAACGACTTCGAGACGTCCTCGGGCCATCCCGCAGGAGATGTGAAGAGCACTACACCAACGACGCCCTTTGCGTTGCGCAAACCGTCCGCACGAATACGCAGAATACATCCGTGCGGCGAGGCCTCGACCACGGGGGCTGGACAGGCGTTCAGCTGGGCTCCAATCGCTAACGCGAAGAGTGCGGCGATCCGGGCGGAGCTCTTCATAGCCGTCTGAATACTGGAGCGGGAAATCCGCCCCAGCGGTTTAAGTTGTCGGAATGGTCCTGCCTTACACTGCTCGGGTCCGCGTGGCCGTTGCTCCTCGCGCGCGGGCCCGAATCTATTGTGAACACAGGGAAGAGGCCGAATCCTAGTACCGTCCGCGTCCGCGGGCAGCGCCGCCACCACCTCCACCACTGCCCTTGCGAGCCTGATAGCAATCCCGGCAAAATACGGGCCGGTCGCCTCGTGGCTCAAAAGGAACAGTCGTTGGCTGGCCGCAGCCCGAGCAGATGACAGGCGTACCCTGTGCAGGAGCCGAACGATAGCCGCCGCCGGAACCCCCCTGGTCGTTTTTCTTTGCCATTCGGCATGGCTTGCAGCGTTTTGGTGTCGAATAACCGCGTTCCTGAAAGAACGCCTGATCTGCAGCGGTGAAGGTAAAGTCCTGCCCGCAGTCGCTGCAAGTAAGCTGAATATCTCCTGCCATGGGGTTTCCTCGTGCGGAGATTGTACCGCCCATTTGAGCAATTTTGCATAAGGATTCCATTTAGAACGTAAAACTTAAGCAGATGTTTCAACTAATACTTTAAGTTGCGTGACAGTCCACAAAGACCTACGCGATATATTCGTGAGGGCAGTCTTCATGACGAGACCGGATCGACCTATTTACTTCGAAAGCAATATGCCGGCATCGAATTCAGAACTCGAGGCCGAATGCATCCGCCGGATTCTGGCCGGCGAGAAGCAGCTCTTTCACGACCTGATTCGCCCCTGTGAACGTTCGATTTATCTGCTGCTTTTCTCTCTACTGAAAAACGAAGCCGAAGCCGAAGACGCGGCGCAGGAAACGGTCATCAAGGTGTACCTGAACCTGCATCATTTCCGCGGGGACGCGCAGTTTCGGACCTGGGTGCTGTCGATCGCACGCAATGAGGGCTTGGGCCGGCTGCGCAAGCTGGGAACCCGCCGCGAAGAGTCGCTCGACGCTGACTACCGACGAACAGACGGGCGACTATACGCCCGGCCATCCTGACCAGCTGGCGCGAGATGCCAACCGCAGCTCTGGAACAGAAGGAGTTGGGCGACATCCTGCGCAAGGCGATCGAGGGATTGCCAGAGATTTACCGTAACATTGTGCTCCTCCGAGACATCGAAGAGTTGGATATCCGCGAAACAGCAGCCGCCCTGGGCATCAGCGAAGGTGCGGTCAAAGTCAGGCTGCACCGGGCGCGCGCGATGCTGCAAAGGGAGCTGGCTCCGCAATTGAAAGCGTTTGCACCCAAACGCAAAGGCTTCTTTTGGGGGCGCGCATGAGGATCGACTGCAAACACGTTTGGCAGCACATCTCCGCCTACATCGAGGGAGATGTGGACGCGGCTCTGCGCGCCGAGATCGACAAGCATCTTGAGACGTGCGAAATCTGCTCCGCGGTCCTGGACTCGACCCGCAATGTGGTGGTGCTGATGGCCGATGACCGGGTCTTCGAACTTCCCGCCGGATTCAGCCAGCGGTTGCACGAGCGAATCGACAGGGAACTGGGACGGGCCGGTTAAGAGATAGGGTCACAGTTAGTAAATACCGATGGTTCCAAATCCTCTGTCTACGAATGCGGGTGGAGCAAGACCGCATCGGGCGGCGGCCCGGTCCGATGCACCATGGGATGGGTCCAGGTTTCGAGTCCCACCAGGATCAAGGTCAAAATCGCCATCGCTACTTGCAGTTTTTCGCTTCGCTTTTCCTTCGAGCTCAACTCCCGCCTGCGCCATTGTGCGGACGGTCGTGAACGCAGGTGCCGGATCCAGGCCAGCACGGCCAGATTCACCACCGCCCCCACCGTGGCCAGGATCAGCATGGGAATGCGGATGGCGTCCTGATGAAATCCCTTCGCCGGTGCATAAATACCGCTGGCCGCTGCCAGGGCCGACAGCCCGATCGCCACGCGAATGCCGCTAATGGTCAGGACAGCAGTGCACAGGCTTTGCGCGATAGCCACGAACAGGCTTGCCCCGCCGATGGCGCTCCATCTCCTCGAATCCACCGGCTACCTCCGAGCCCTCTGTTCGCGTGATAGGCTCAAACAGCTTAAAGTGCCGGGACCTTGAGCCAACCAAGAACCCCTGAGGCCGATTCTAGCGGCCCGCGGGCCAAACAAGAACCCCAGGGCAACCTGGGGATATCCCAGCCAATCCAATTGCCGTCGAGGCCCGTTCATCCGGTAGAGGGTCCGGAGCGAAAGAAATTCATTTTCACTCGTGGCCTTTTCGCTGTAACCTTTCGCCCGTGCAGCCACTCCAAGTGTGCGTGCCACGGAAAGTGCGGGATCGTTCGTCAGTCCTTCCCGCATCGCCGCAAACGGCGGAGCTCCTCCGCCCCAAACCCCAAGCGAGGTCAATCAAAATGAAGAACCAATTCAATGCTCTGCTGCTTTCCGCAGCTCTCTCCGGTCTGATCGGCGGAACCGTTGCGGCCCACGCGGCAACACCGGGAACAACGGCAAAGGGCACCTCGGCCAAGGCGGCCAAGGCCGGCCTGCGCTATACCAGCCAGGACACTACCAAGCACTCCTGTAAAGGCAAGAACGACTGCAAAGGCCAGGGCGGCTGCAAGTCGAGCGACAACGGCTGCAAAGGCAAGAACAGCTGCAAGGGCAAGGGCGGCTGCGCAACCGACGGCTCCAAGATGCCGAAGCTGGTCTAACTTCCCCGGGATCGGCGGCGGAAGCTTCATGCAGGCAGTACCCCTCCGCAGCCGGTCCCACTTCATTCATGCTCGTTCATCGCTCGCCGTTCGTCACTGCTCGCAGCCCGCTCGTCACTTTTATGAGCCGCGAACTGGGAACCAAGAGCTCCAGACTGAAACTCATTCACGAGAACCGTCCTTCATGCCTGGCAATCGTTTCAATGCGTATTCGGATCACGGCATCGGCATCGGCCTGCGGATTCCGCATTACCAGCACATCTTTTCGCGCAAGCCTGTCGTCGACTGGTTCGAGATCATCTCTGAGAATTTCATGATCGATGCGGGCCGCCCGCTCGCCGTCCTCGACCAGATTCTCGAGCAGTACCGCGTCGTGCAGCACGGCGTGTCGATGTACTTCGGTTCGGTGACCGCGCCCGATCCCGAACACCTGCGCCGGCTGAAACAGCTCGTCCGCCGGACAAATACTCCCTGGCTCAGCGATCACCTCTGCTGGGGCTCCGTCGACGGCACCTATACGCACGACCTGCTGCCGCTGCCCTATACATGGGAGGCAGTCGAGCGCACCGTCGAGCGCGTGCGCAACGTGCAGGACTTCCTCGAGATCCCTGTCGCCGTCGAGAATGTAAGTTCATATGCAGCCTTCACTGGCTCCCAGATGACGGAGTGGGAGTTCCTGAACGAAGTCGTCGAGCGCGCCGACTGCGGCATTCTGCTCGACGTGAACAACATCTACGTTTCCTCGGTGAATCACGAATTCGATCCGATGGATTATGTGAATGCCGTCCCCGCGCATCGCGTCGCGCAGATTCACATTGCCGGCCATTCGCGGTATGAGAAATACATTCTCGACACGCACGACCATCCGGTGATCGATCCGGTGTGGCAGCTCTACGCGCGCGCCATTGAGCGTTGCGGGCCAACGCCCACGCTGCTCGAGTGGGACGACCACATTCCCAGCTTCGATGAAGTCCACGCCGAAGCAAAGAAAGCCGAACGCTATCTTCACCAGCACGCCGGAGAACTAGCGGAGGTGGCGAAATGAACGCGCCCTCCATGTCTCTTGCCGAACTGCAGCGCGAAATGGCCGCGGCCGTGATGCAGCCGCTCACGCCCGATGAAGACATGCGCGCAGTTTCAGCGGATGGCCGCGACATGACCGAAGTGGCGGCATCGTTCATCGCGCCCAACAGCAAGCTCAACTCCTTCGAGCGCCTCGAAATCTATAACCGGCAATATTGGTTTCGCGTTCTGGGCGCACTGGCCGAGGATTTTCCCGCTCTGCGCGCTGTCGTGGGAGCGCGCGCATTTGAAGCCCTCTCCATTGCCTATCTCACGGCGCATCCCAGCCGCTCGTTCACGCTGCGCAATCTCGGCTCGAAACTGGCCGAGTGGCTTGTCGCGAACCCCCAGGCAACCGGTCGGCGCCATCGCCTGGCACTCGATGTCACTCGGATCGAATGGGCCTTTATTGAGGCTTTCGACAACGCGGAGCGCACACCGCTGACTCTCGACCAGATCGCCACCTTGAACGCCGGATCGCGCCTTGCTCTGCAGCCGCACTCTGATCTTGATCGCCCTCGACTATCCGGCCGACGACCTCGTGCTCGGTTTGCACAAGCGCGAGAAGCGCCAGACGACTGAGGCAGGCGTGAGCCACGACGACGAGGACGCAACGCCCGTAGAGCTGCCGCGATTGCGACCCCGGCCCACCTGGGTCGCAGCTCATCGTGTCGACAATTCTGTCTACTATCTGCGGTTGAAACGCGAAGAGTTTCTCACGCTTGCCGCGATTCGCCAGGGCCTTGCGTCTCGCCGATGCGCTTGAGTCCGGCTTCATCGGCTCGCGTGTCGCGCAAGCCCAGCGGCGCGCAGGTTGGTTCAACAGTGGTTCGGCGCTGGGCGGAGTTGGGCTGGATCTGCGCCCCGGACCTGGAATCGCTCATCGAAAAAGAGGAAGTCAAGGCACAGGAAAGCAAGCGATGAAGCTTGTGGCTGATTTGAAAAATGCATACCTGGGCTTTGCCGGGGTCGCAGCGACGGCTTGCAAAGCCCGCTGCTGCTGGCGATCCGTCTCTATTGGGGATGGCAGTTTGCGCAGGACGGCTGGGGCAAGCTGACGCATCTCGACAAAGTGACCGAGCTTTTTCACCAGCCTCAATCTGCCCGCGCCGCACATGACGGCGCTCGCCTGCGCATCCATCGAATTCTTTGGTGGAATCCTTTTCGCACTTGGCATTCTGTCGCGCCTCACGTCGCTGGTGCTCTTTGTCAATATGACCATGGCCTATCTCAGCGTGCCGGACGACCGCGTCAACTTCTCCCACATTCTTTCCAATCCGAGCGATTTCTATGGCGCGACGCCCTACACCTATTGGTTTGCGGCGCTGCTGATTCTGATTCTCGGCCCAGGCGCAATCGCGCTGGATACGCTCTTGCTGCGTCGTGTCGAAGGACACATTAAGAACTGAATTTGCGCGCTATCATCGTCCGACTCTAGTGCAGAATTCAGGGACCATGCGCATCGTATACATGCTCACGTCGCTAGGCATGGGCGGAGCGGAACGCCAAACGATCGCACTGGCCGAGTGGATGGCTGCGCGTGGGCACACGATTGCGCTCATCGTTCTTCGCCCGCGCCAGACGGAAGAGTGGTCGACCCGCCTTGATGTCGTGCACCTCGACATGTGCAAATCTCCGACAAGCGTCTTCGTCGGCTTGGTGCGCGCCCGGCGCTTTCTCAAAATGTTTCGACCCGATCTGGTGCACAGCCATACCTATCCTGCCAATCTGTTGGCGCGGTTGCTTAAGGTACTGACCCCGGCGCATGTGGTTTCCACGATGCACAACGTCTACGAAGGCGGTCGGCTGCGCATGCTTGCCTATCGCCTGACGGACTCTCTTTCGTTGCGCACCACGGCCGTTAGCCAGGCTGTCGCACAGCATGCCATCGAAAACCACGCTGTTCCTACTCACAAATGCGTCGTCATAACGAATGCGTTTGATACCGCTGCCTTCGCGCCCAGTCGAGCGAGAGGCGATAGAGACAAGAGAAAAGTTCGAAGCCGGCGACGATTTCATCTGGCTCGCGGCAGGCCGCATGGTGTCCGCAAAGGGCTTTGTGAATCTGTTGAAGGCCTTCTCCGAGGTTTGGGTCGTTCATCCCGAAACCCAGCTTTGGATTGCCGGATCGGATTCAGGCAATTCACCGCGGAAGACTCGCTACACAGCCTTTGCGGTTCGCAAGGGCACCATGGAACGCGTACGTCGCCTGGGCCTCAGCCGCGATATGCCTGCGCTGCTCGATGCCGCAGACGGATTCGTTCTCTCCTCGGCGTGGGAAGGGATGCCGCTTGTAGTTGGCGAAGCCATGGCCATGGAAAAGCCTGTTGTCGCGACCGACGTTGGCGGCGTGCGCGAACTGCTCGACGCGGCGGGGGCCATCGTTCCTCCAAGAAGCGCGGAGCGTTTGGCGGGAGCGATGCTCAACTTGATGGAACAAACGAATGCAAGCGCGTAGGGCGCTTGGCCGCGAAGCGCGGGCACGCGTTGTCAAGCACTTCAACAGCGCGATTCGATTTCCAGAGTGGGAAGCGTTTTACCGTTCGCTCTGTTCATGAGCTTGGCCATACGAGGCTTGAAATCTCGCGTGATAACCTTATCAACGAAATTTGTCGCCGCCCTCCGCACTTCATTTTGTCCTTTGCGGAAGGCCTGGAGGAAGTGCGATGCATCGAACAATTCGCGGAAATGTCGTGTGCGTTGCCTTGGCAACGACCACCTTGAGCCTGGTCTCTTTCGTGGCGCAAGCGCAATCCAGCACACTACAAGCTGTCCGCGCACAAAATGCTGCGTTGGCACTGGATCATGACTGGCAAGTTCCGTCAGATCACCCCGAACCCGCAGGATGCCGAGACCGGCTGGCTGCCGGCCACCGTTCCCGGCGATGTTCATCTCGATCTGCTTGCCAACAAGAAGATCGATGATCCGTTCTTTCGCGATAACGAATCCAAGTTGCAGTGGATCGAGAATGCGAGCTGGGAGTATCGTGATACCTTCGACGTAACCGCAGCATTGCTCGCGCGCTCCAATGTCGACCTGGTGTTCGATGGCCTCGATGCCGCCGCGCAGGTCTATTTGAACGGCACGCAGGTGCTCGAGTGCCGACGACTGTTTCGCATCTGGCGAGTGCCGGCGAAGAGCCACCTGCACGCCGGCAAGAACCTGCTGCGCGTCGTGTTTCCATCGCCCATCAAGGCCGCGCAAGTGGTCGCAGCCACGCGATCCGTGGCAGCCGCGCACCAAGACCGAACCGAAGACCTACATCCGCAAAGCCGCCTATGAGTATGGATGGGACTGGGGGCCGCGCTTCGTCACCAGCGGCATCTGGCGCCCGGTGCGCATCGAAGCATGGGACAAAGTGCGCATCGCCGACTTCGCGATCCGGCAGCGCGATGTGAGCAAGGATGTCGCCCACGCCGATGCGGAAGTCGAAGTCGAGGCCTCGTCGGACGGCCCGGCACAGATCAGCGTGCAGTATTCCGACCAGGCGGCACCGGCTCCGACACGCTTCAGATCGGCCGTCGCGCTCCACGCCGGCCGAACGTCATCGATATTCCCGTCGAAATTCGCCAGCCGAAGCTTTGGTATCCGGCGGGCTATGGCGACCAGCCGCTCTACGAATTCACTGCGCGCATCGTCAGCAGCAGGGCAGACCGCCGACAAACGAACAAGCGAAGACAGGCCTTCGCTCGATCGTCCTTCGATCGCCATCTCGATCAGTGGGGCCGCTGCTTCGAGCTGGTCGTGAATGGCATTCCGGTCTTTGCCAAAGGCGCGGACGTCATTCCCTTCGACAGCTTTCCCAATCGCGTTACGACGGCCGACTATCGCCGCATTCTGGAGTCCGCGCGCGACGCCAACATGAACATGATTCGCCACTGGGGCGGCGGCTACTACGAGACGCGACGAGTTCTATCAGATCTGCGACGAACTCGGCATCATGGTCTGGCAGGACTTCATGTTCGGCAACGACTGGCAGCCCGGCACATACGACTTCAAACTCAACATCGAAGCCGAAGCCGAGGATCAGGTCCGCCGCCTGCGCAATCATCCCAGCATCGTGGTGTGGTGCGGCAACAACGAGACCGAAGCGGCCTTGAACTGGAGCGCCGCGCGACAAGCTGCCGCTCGAAGTGAAGTTCCAGATGTGGCAGGACTATCTCACCGAATTCAGCGGCATCCTGAATCGCGTCGTTGCGCGGCTCGATGCCGAGACGCCCTACTGGCCCAGTTCGCCGAGCTCGGACTACGAAGCCCTCAGCGACAAATACCAGAGCGGCGACGCGCACCTGTGGGATGTGTGGCATGGCCGCGTGCCGTTCTCGACCTACGAAACGCACCACTCGCGCTTTGTGACCGAATACGGATTCCAGTCGTTTCCGGAGATGAACACGATCGAAGCATTCACGCAGCCCGAAGATCGCGCCGACATCTTCACGCCGGTGATGCTTGCCCACCAGAAGAACAATGAAGGCAACGCGATCATCCACGACTATCTGCTCAAGGATTATCCGGAGCCGAAGGATTTTGCCGAGCTTTCTCTATGTGAGTCAGGTGCTGCAGGCGGAGGGAATCAAGATTGGCGCGGAGCACTTTCGCCGCAGCCGCCCCGAGACGATGGGCTCGATCTTCTGGCAGCTGAACGACTGCTGGCCTGTCGCCTCCTGGTCCAGCATCGACTACTACGGCCGCTGGAAGGCGCTGCAATACTACGCGCGCCGCTTCTATGCGCCCATCCTGGTCTCGCCGCACGTTGAAGACGGCTCGCTGCAAGGTCTACATCGTCTCCGACAAGACCGCCGCGCAGCCGGCCACGCTGCGCGTGCGCCTGATGGACTTCGACGGCAAGGTTCTGCTTGAAGACAACGCACGATGTGAGCGTGATCCGCTTGCCAGCAAGGTCTATCTCGACTGGCCGCTGGCGAAACTCGCGCAGGCAGGCGGGGCCGACACTTCCGCGCGTCTTTGTTGTCGCCGAGCTTGACCGGAAGCAGCGCAACTTTCGCGCAATCTCACCTACCTGGCGCCAGCAAAGGAGGTTCATCTGAAGCCAGCGCATCTCACAGTCGAGACCACAGGCGCAAACGGCAGTACAGGATTCGTATTACGTCGCCCGTGCTGGCGCGCAGCGTCTATCTCTCCTTTGGGGACCTCGATGTAAAAGTCTCCGATAACTACTTCGACCTGCTGCCGGGCGAGACAGGCGAGATCACTGTGACCAGCGCGGCGCATCTCCGACGCACTGAAGGCGCAGCTGCGAGTCGTCTCGCTCACCGATGCCTTTGCAGCACTCCGCTCCTGCAACACGCCGTGGCGGTCAGTAGAACTCAAGGGCAAGGGCCGAAGCGATTGCCTCGGCCCATCTTGACTTCCATTTCTCAAACCTGAACAATCAGAACCGCTCTTTCAGAACGAAAACTCCGCCTGAAAAAGATTCGCCGCGCCGCCGAGCTCGTGGGCGAAGCGAAGATTCCGTTGGCCAGGCTTAGTCGACTGGCCGAAAGCGTCGCCCGGTGTGCGTCGTCGTTTGCGTCCGTATCGGAGCGAGTCGGAATCACGGTGCCCGACGGTGTGCCGTAGTCGATATTGTTGAACAGATTCAATGCCTGGCACTGAAGTGTCAGGCTGTACTTCCGGCCCGTGGCTCCGCCGCCAAACATGCCGCGCGGTGCGGCCGCCTCCGCCGCTGAGACCGCCTGGACCAAGACCGCCGCCGGGCCGCCACCTCCGCCACCGCCGCCGCCTCGGCCACCGCCTGGTCCGCCGGGACCGCCGGGACCGCCGCCTTGTTGCGAATTGCCGGAGGACTCAATCTTCGGTCCAATTCCAAAGGAGCGGCTCAGACGCAGATTCACGTGCAACCGCGGCCGGGCCGTTACCGAGATTCATACCGATGGGTGTGTAGTTGTCCGCCGGCGTCTGTGTCGAGGCAACCGAAGGATGTGGGTGCGTAGCGTGTGGACTGGCCGGCGCACAGGGAGCTGTCCACAGCCGCGGCCGTTGTTGAAGAAGTTGTCGCCGGTCAGATCGTTCGTCGGTCACGATGTTGTACGGCCTGCCGGACTGCGCAATCAGAAATGGATTGAAGCGAATCGCCCATGGCCCGGTGTAGTTCGCCATCATGAATACCATGTTGGTGCGATGCAAAAGCCGCGCGCCCGTAATCCTGGCTGAGGTTGTAGGAGTTGGAAACGTCGATCCTGCGCCGCCATCGGTGTTGGCGTTGGTCAAGTTGTAGAAGCCAAACACGCTGAACTTGGGCTTGATGCGCGCGTTCACATTCACGATTACCTGGTTCTGCTTGAAGACGGCCTCGGGAAAGAACTGATTGACGATTCCGAGAGTCGAATTGGGCCGCACGCCCGTCAGTGTGGCGCTTCCATATTGATACGTGCCGGGCAAGTAAGCATTCGAGTCGCGTGTCACCAGCTGGTGCACGCCAAAAGAGTGCAGATAGGTCACAGTCAGCGTCGTTGTCTTGGTCAGTTGGCGTTCGATGCTTGCCCCGATCTGCTGCGTATACGGGGAGCGATAACTCGGCGCAATCTGCACGATCGTGTTCGAGCTCTGAAGTGGGTGTTCCGCAGGTCGCGAGATCGATGCTGCTCAAGCTGGTCGCATTAAAACACGTCGGGTTTGTGATGGTGATCTGCTTCTGGCTATTGACAGCCCCGCTCTGCCGCGCCGCAGTCAGCAGGTTCGCCAGAGCGAAGCGGTCATAGAAGATCCCGTAGCCGCCGCGCAGTACCGTCTTGGGCTGTGCGCCTTTTTTGTGTCCGTCGAGAGCATAGGCAAAGGCCGACGCGCGGCGCCCAGTCGTTGTGGTCGGCGATGTGGTTCTGCGACTCCCAGCGAATACCGCCGGAAACAGTCAGAAAGCGATTCACCTTCCAGTCGTCCTGCAGGAAGAGCGCGGCGTCGAATACGTTGGCAATCGCCGGAAGTGGACCGGTCGTGTAGGTCAGCTTGTTGGGTCGTCTGCGCCTGATTCAGGATCTGCCCGTGCCAGGCTGGTCAGAGCAGTCTGATAACTGTTCTGCGTTGAAATTTGAAGTTCCGTTGAATTTGAGTTCGTCGTTGGCTCGCGTATCGCGCAGCCGCGTACCAAACTTAAGCGCCTGCGCTCCGACTGACATGGTGGTCTCGTTCCACAACTCGTAGTGATCCTGATGGTCGTTCAGAGAATTGGCTCGATGAACCGCCACTGACGAAGTCTGCTCGGAACCTGGATCTGCGGCGCCGTGCTCACCGAGGTGTCCGTCCCCGTGTCGCGCAGATATTGGAAGCGCGTCTCATTCACGATGTGATCGTTGATCACTTCGGCATCGCTGACCTGCAGCGTGTTCTCGTACGATGTGGATGCCGTGGCTTGCGACGGCAACTAGTCGTCGCGCCCAGCACCCCGCTCTCGCTGTCGCGCCAGAACTGGTAGCGGACAGTCAGTGTATTCTTCTGTCCGAGCTGCAAATCGATGCGCGGCGCAATGTTGGTGCGCACTGCGTGGACTGTACAGCCCCTGCCAGTCTCGAATGGTACCTGAGCGGATAGACTAGCCGTGTAGATGTACGCGTCCGAAGTGTTGCGTTGCTGCGCGCTGAAGAAGAACGATGCCCACTTCGACAATGCTCCGCTCAGGTGCCGTTGAACTGGTAGCTGTCGTAGGAAGGAATATTCTGCGTGAAAGGATTGCCGGTGTTGAACGACGTTGTCGTTGCCCATCGCGAAGAACTGCCCATGGAGCTTGTCGGTGCCGGGCTTGGTGAGAATCTCGATGCGCCCATAGCCGAGCTTGTCGAACTCCGCGGAAAACGGATTCTGATTGATGCGAATCTCGCGGATCGCCGACTTCGGGGGCAGTTGTCCGCCGGTAAAGCCATCAATGTAAATCTGCCCGCCATTCGGGCCGGCCGACGGTCCTGCCAGCGCCTGCAGCTCGTTCGATAACTCATCGGGATCGTCGGAAAGCGCATCGAGATCCTTGCCCTTGATCACAACAGCATTGGCGTTGCCGCTGGCTTCCACGTTGACCGTGGGCGATTCGTCGGTCACCACGACGTTCTGCTGCTCAGCCTCGATGGCCATTGCGACGTCAACCCGCTTTACCTGGCCGGCGGCCAACTGAATCGCCTGCGATTGGAATGGTGCAAATCCCGCAAAGGATACCTGCACGAAATAGCTTCCGGGCGCGAGCCCACGCACATCGTAAGCGCCGCTTGCGTCGGCCTTCATCGTTTTCACGGGCACGCCGGCCGAGTTGGCAATCGTGACCTGCGCGCCCGGAATCAATGCACCGGAAGGATCTGCCACGTGTCCATGCAATGTTGCTGTTGTGGGCGCTTGCGCCGCTGTCGGTGTCTGCGGCGTCGAACCCGGCGGATTGGCAGTTTGTCCGCTGGCAGCGAGGATCGATGCCAACGCAAAGATCCAACCAGTCAAAAGGAAAAAGAATTTATGAAATCGCAAATACAACTTCTCCACGGCAAATTGTCAGCCAGTTTCCGTTTGACCCTACTGAGCTTCAGCTTCGCCTCCGCCGCCCGAACCCATGCTCCAGTTTGAGAGCAGATTGCGGCTTGCCTCCGGCGCCTCAAGCAATGGCTCGACGCCGGTCAGCAATGTGATGGCTGTGACTTCAGAGCCTCCAGCAGTGGAGACCACCATCACCGCATCGCCCTTCTTCAGGTCGGCGAAATGAATCACAGGCGTGCGATTCAAGACCTGCTGCATATCGCCGCCTCGAGCTTGTCCGCCGCCTTGTCCGTTCCCTGGACCATTGCCGGCGCCCCAGCTACGCTGTCCACCGCGCCCGGGGCAGCGTAGGTGAGGCTCCGCCTGCGCCCGGTGCTGTGCCCTTCAATCGAGCAGCCAAGGCTCGCGCCATCATTTCCGGCAGCGCGTGCATCTGCGCATCGGGAGTGATGTGAATCGTGACTTGCTTTTTTGTCGAGCAGATCTTTCACTGAGAAACTCGAACTGGAAGCATCCAGTGAAGCAATTGTTCCTGAAATATTTCTGAAACTTCCCGAGACTATTTCGGCAGCGTCGATCTCTGTGCCGTCGGCATTTTTTGTGCCGCGGGCACGTAATTGGTCGCCCGGTTGGATCGCATCGATGGGACCAGGCTGAGCCAGGTCGTAGCGCACCGAGGCAGGTGCATACCGCCTTAGCACCGTTGAAGTAGTCACGTGCATCTTGACGATTTTCATCGTTGCACCAGAGCCAGTCGTCAAAATAATGACGCCCGCCGCAGGATCGACGCTCTTGACCAGCCCTCCGACGCCACTCCGCGCCCATGCCTCGCGATCCTGTTGCTGCTTTTCTGCAACGTCTGTCTGCTTGATGGTGATGATCTGCGCCGCCTGGGGGATATCCCCCGAAGCAGTGGGATCGAGTCTGACCAGGACGCGGTCGCCGGTAGCCAGATCGCCCAGTTGAATCGTCGCGGCAGCGCTCAGATCTTTCTGTCCCGGCTCAACGCGCTTCAACGCCGCCGTGGAGGTAACTTCCACCTGCCGCATCTCGCCCGAGTCGGCCTTTACGGTTAAGGTGTCGCCGTTGATGGCCGTGATCGTACCCACAAATCGTCCCGCCGCTGCTTGGGCCAGAGCAATTTGACCTGCAAGCGCGAGCATGAGCACGCCCGCCCACGTTGCCTTTCGCGCAGGCTGCTGAATAAATGTCTTACCGGTCATACACCTTATCTCTCTCTGGACATTGAACGACCCACCCCCGGGGCGGATCTCCTTATTTCGGTAGACGAATCAGCGGGTCAAAAGGTTGAGCCCGCGATCGTTCTTGCCGCAATTCATGAATTCGCATATGGGTCAGGTGATCGGCAATTTCTCATCCCTGGACTCGTGCCTACTTTATTGAATGCCCTGGGCGACTTCAGTGCGCCAGTTCCGAGGATTCCAGAAACGTAGAGCTGCCAGCAGCCGTAGGGTGCAGACTTTTTAGCCGGCGGTTGTACACCACCAATGTGTCCGTGTACCAGAGGTTCACATTCTCTTTGGCGAAAGGGTGGGAGACCCGCGAGGGCCGCCGATCAATCTTATACATAAGTCACCTGTCCCAGAATCACCGGCGCGCTTTGCTCCCGTCGCCGCGGGAACATTGCCGGGCAGCCGATGCCACGTTTTCCACGCCAGCAGCGCGAAAGCCGCCGCTTCCTTTGCTTCTGCAGGCATGCCAAACCTTTCAATAGCCATCACCCGGCAACCCATCGGCTCCAGCCATCGCGACAGCATCGCCATCAGCGTGGCATTGCGCGCCCCACCGCCAGAAACGATGTAGTCGACAGGGATGCCTTTCATCTTTGGGCGAACGAACTGCGCATAGCTTCCGGCAATGCTCTCCGCCGTCAACGCAGTTGCCGTAGCCAGCGCATCTTCCGGATTCTTCGCATGCCGCTTGCACATTTCCAAAAAGCTCGCCGCATACTCGCGTCCAAACTGCTCGCGTCCCGCTGTGCGGGGCGGCTTCTGCTTGAAATACGCATCCTTCAGCATCTCTCGAGCACCTGCGTCAGCACCGCGCCCCGTGCAGCGATCGCGCCATTGCGATCGAACGCCTTGCCGAAAAGCTCCTGCGCCAGCGCATCCATCACCATGTTGCCTGGCCCGGTGTCAAAGGCGATCAGCTTATCGGCTGCCACCTCTCGCAGGAATCGCCGTCAGGTTCGCAATGCCGCCGATGTTCTGCAGCACCCGTCCGCGCTTCGCATCTGAAAACAATACGATAGTCGAGCAACGGAACCAAAGGCGCACCCTGTCCGCCGGCAAACATGTCCGCCGGCCGAAAATTCGAGACAACGGGACACCTGCAAAGCCGCTGCGATCGCCGCTGCCTCGCCTGCCTGCCACGTGCAGGCGAATTTCCTGCCCGCATAGGTCTCGTGCGTGCGCCTGGTGATACAGAGTCTGCCCGTGGCATCCGACGAGCTCCAGCTTGAGGCGATGCCGTTTCGCCGTGGCAGTTACTGCTTCCGCGTACGCAAGTCCCAGCCGCCAGTTCAATCGCGCCAACTCCGCCGTGGAAGTTGTGGATGCATTCATCGCCGCCAGCACCGCGCGCCGCAGGGCAGCAGGGTAGGGAAATCCCTCATGCGCCAGCAGCGTGAGCTTCGGTCGCAGCTTTCCGGCTGCGATTCGCGACAACGGCCACATCGATCCCATCGGCGGATGTCCCGCTCATGACGCCGGCCACGATCATCGCGCTGCGGTTTCATGACGTCTCCGCCGGCGATATCGCGCGCGGAGCGATCGCGTCTACTGCTGCGGTCGTTGCAGTCACTCGTTCCCCGAATCGCAGGATCCGTTCCCGGAGGATTGAAGTTGTTTGGCTGTCAATTCGCGCGCGACGCCCGCGAGCATAAAACCGCTTCTGCTTCCGTGCCGTTTCGCGCGCCCTCGCAAGCAGCAGTGTGCGAAACGCTGCCGAACGTTCGCCTTCGGCAATCAACGCCTCGTAGCTGCGCAGGATCAGCTCCGCGCTATGACAAATTTCCAGCAGATCGCTCCCCGCTCGCACCGCCTCGACCGCCGCTTCATCCACCGGCAGGAACTTGAGGATCCCGCCCATCTCGAGATCGTCGGAGAGAATGATGCCGCGATAGCCGATTCGCTTGCGCAGCACGGTGGTGATCCAAAATGGCGATGCGCTCGCCGGCACGTTCTTGCTCGGGGCGTACGGGATAAGCCGCGTGATTCATCATCACCATCGGCATCGCCGCGTGCAGTTCGCGGTAGGGAACCACGTCTTCGTTCCAAAGCTGCTCCCAAGTGCGCGGGATCTCCGGCGTTACAAAATGTGTATCGCCGGACGCACCGCCCAGCCCTGGAAAATGCTTTCCGCAACCCACGATTCCGTGCCTCGGCGAGTCCTTCAAGGAAAGCACGCGCATACGTCACCACGTCCGCAGCATCTGCGCCCGGCGGCCGCGACCCCAGCACTTCCGTCGATTCGGGCAACGCCAGATCGACCACCGGCGCCAGCGTCGTATTGAACCCGAATGCCTTCACGGCGCGGGCAATCAGTTCGCCGTGCTCTCGCGCCCATGTCGGCCTTTTTCGTCTTCTTGACAACCGCTCCGACGGCCTGTGCAGAGGGCAACGGTGCGAGCGCATCGCGCAGCCGGTTCACGGTGCCGCCTTCGACGTCAACGCATCGCACCGCATGCGGCGCGCCCAGACCGGTCGCCTCATCCAGCAGCGCCCGCGTCTGGGTGGCATCCACAATGTTGCGCTTGAACAGAATCACGCCGCCGGGCCGCACCAGCCGCAGCCATGCGCGCTCCAATCCGGTCAGCTCTGCGCCGCCCAGCCCCACCACCAAGCAAGCTTCCCGCAGCGTGGCGCAATTCCGTCTTCATCGTGCTGCCAGTTCCCTCATTGTCCCTGATGCCAACTACCTATTCTCTGGTTCTTTCAATTCCTGCTGCAGTTCCTCCAGCAGGTTCAGCGCCTGCAACGGCGTCAGCGCATTCACATCCACAGCTTCGATGCGGTCCACGATGCGTTGCGAGAGCGGAGTGAAAATCGTCAGCTGCATCGGCTCGGCGTCCGTCTCTGCCTGCACGCTCTGGCGTTCCTGCTTTTCATGTTGCCGCAGCACATGCTTTGCCCGTTCGATCACGGCCGCGGGCAGGCCAGCCAGTTTGGCCACTTCGATGCCATAGCTCTTGCTCGCGGCGCCCGGCTCAATCGTATGCAGAAAAACGATTCCAGCCGCCGCCTCTTTCACGCCCACGCGCAGGTTTCGCACGCGCTTCAGTTTCTCCGCCAGCATAGTCAGCTCGTGATAGTGCGTCGCGAACAACGTCCGAGCGCCCGTCTCCGCATGCAGATATTCGACCGTCGCCCATGCGAGACTCAGCCCGTCAAACGTGGCCGTTCCGCGTCCCATTTCATCCAGCAGAATCAGCGACCGCTTGGTCGCGGTATTCAAAATGGTCGCGGTCTCGGTCATCTCAACCATGAACGTCGACCGACCTCGCGCCACATTATCGCTGGCCCCAATGCGCGTATAAATACGGTCCACCAACCCAAGCCGCAGGCTTTCCGCGGGGACAAAGCATCCCATCTGCGCCATCAAAACCAGCATCGCCGCTTGGCGCAGATACGTGCTCTTGCCGCCCATGTTCGGTCCCGTGATCAGTAGCAGGCTCGGCCCCGCTGTCTCCAGAATCCAGATAAATATCGTTGGCAATGAATCGGCCTTCGCGCGTGACTTCCATCCATTGCTCGATCACCGGATGCCGCGCTGCGACCGCCTCCATGCACTGGTTCTTCGGTCAGCCGGGGCCGCACATAGCGGCGTCCTGCCGCCAGATGCGCAAAGTTCGCCAACAGGTCGGCTTCGGCGACAACAGCGGACGAGCGTCGAATTCTTCCCGCCGCGTCGAGAACAAACTTTCGCAATTCCGCAAAAATGCGTTTCTCGATTTCGATCGACCGGTCGTGCGCCGTCAGGATCTTTCGCTCATACTCTTTCAGCTCCGGGGTCGTAAACCGCTCCGCATTCACCAGTGTCTGCTTGCGCTCGTAGTCCGCCGGAGCTAACGCCTGATTGGCCTTCGTAATTTCGATGTAATACCCGAAGACCGAGTTATAGCGGACCTTTAGCGAACCAATCCCAGTTCGCTTGCGTTCGCGCTCCTCAATGGCCGCGATCTGCTGCCGTCCTGTCGTTGAAATCGTGCGCAGTTCATCCAATTCGGCGTCGACGCCGGCCGCGATCGCTCCGCCATCGGCCATCGTCAAGCGGAGGCTCGGCCACCAGCGTAGCTGCGATCCGCACCGTTACGTCTTCGAGTGCGTCCAGCCTCGCCAACAGCTCGCGCCACAAGGGCGCAGCAAACGCTCCGAGTGCCGCTTTCAACCCCGGCAGCCGCGCCAGGCTCGCGGCCAACGCGCGCACATCGCGCGGCCCTGCCGAGTCAAGACTCAAGCGCGCGAGAAGCCGCTCCAGATCCAGAATCCCGGAAAATGCGCGCCGCATCTCTTCGCGTTTCAGCAAATCGCCATGCGCCTCGGCGACAGCCTCATAGCGTGCTTCGAGAATCTGCGCGTCAATCAACGGGCGAAGAATCGTCGCCCGCAACAGCCGCTTGCCCATCGGTGTTTTGCATTCGTCCAACGTGTGAAAGAGCGTCGCGCGAGGATCCTGCCCTGCGAACAGCGGTTCGACCAGTTCCAGATTCCGCACCGTCACCTGGTCCAACTCGAGCGCAGTCGAATGCTCCTGGAATCGCAGCGAATCAATATGCAGCGCCTCGTTCTTCTGCGTCGTGCGTACATAGTGCAGCACGGCCCCTGCCGCAATGGCCGCGGCCTCGTGGCCAACCAGCCCAAAACCCTTCGAGCGACTTCACCTTCAGTTGCCGCTCCACCAGAGGAACCGCGAAATCGCGCGTCCATACCCAGTCGTCAACGCGCGTGCGCGCCGCGATTCGTTCCAATGCTGCTGGAGACTCCGCACTCGTCGCCAGCAACACTTCGCTCGCGCCCGACATCAGGATTTCGTCCGATCGCTTGTTGCCGTGCCGCCGAGCCCTGAAACTCGGCAGTCCTGAAAGTCTCCCGTCGACACATCGAGCAGAGCAATGCGCAGACACGAGCCCGCCACCGCGCTTGTCTTTGGGCCCAGCTCTCAAAGTATGCCGCCAGAAAATTGTTCTCGTTCCTGTCCCAGGGCAGGGATCAAGCGCCGTTCCCGGCGACAGCACCCGCGTCACCTCGCGGCGGACAATTTTCTTCGTGAGCTTAGGATCCTCCATCTGATCGCAGATGGCGATGCGGAACCCATTCCGCAACAGGCGCGTCAGATAGCTCTCGACGGAGTGGTAGGGCACGCCGCACATGGGCACCTGCCGCTCGCGATCTCGCGCCGTCAGCGTCAGTTGCAGCTCTCGGCTAGCCACCACCGCATCGTCATAGAAGAGCTCGTAAAAATCCCCCATGCGAAAAAACAGCAGGGCATCGGGATTCTGCTGCTTCGCCGCCGACCACTGGCGCATAAACGGCGTAAGTTCTGGAGGCTTTTCGCCGGAACGGTTCATCGTCGTTGGGCCGTCGTCCGCGGTGTCCGCCGGCGAACACGGTAACGCCATTTCCGCCGAGCCCGCAGCGGGAGGGGGAATCAACTCAGGGCCCGTTTTCATGTCTTCTCGAATCACGTTGGATTCCAGATTAACCCTTTGTTCCGGAGCTCCGCGCGCCTGGTTTATCCAGCCTGTGGAATGCCGGTGCCGCAACTTCGGCGCCGCACCGGGCCCGCTCTGCCCGTAACCACTAAGGAACCACGGCCGAGCGATTTCTGCGGCCATCGGAACCGTCCAGCGATTACCCTTTGAACGATGACGACGGCGGCGCGCAAAGACGGGCTTTACCTGATGCTGTTGGGAACGGCGTGTTTTCTCCTGCTGGGCATCGTCCTGATGACTTTCAATCGTGTTCCGCTACTCGATTTTCGAACCGCATACTACAGCGGCGAATGTCTCCTCCGACACTGCGACCCGTATAGCGAAGCCGATATCGCGCGGCTCTATGCGCAAAGAGTGGAGCGCTGGCCTGTTTCCGAGCGCAACCTCCCTGTCATCACGCGCAACATCTATCCGCCTTCGGCATTCGCGTTCACCATCCCGCTTGCATTGCTGCCGTTTGAACTGGCGCAGGTGCTGTGGTGTCTTCTCATCGCGTGCAGCTTTATTCTCGCCGCATTTCTCATGGCTTCCATAGCCGCCCACGACGCCCCTGTGGTGGCTGGCAGCCTGGTCGGCTTTTGCCTGGCCAACAGCGGATCCGTCCTCTACTTCGGCAACCCCGCTGGATTCGTGGTGCCTCTTTGCGTCATCGCGGCCTGGTGCTTTGTGCGCGAGAGGTTCGTTTTCGCGGGCGTTCTATGCCTTGCTGCAAGCCTCGCCTTCAAGCCGCACGACACAGGATTCATCTGGCTTTTCTTCTTGCTGGCTGGCGGAATCTTTCGCCGTCGCGCTCTGCAAACGGTCGTCCTATTCGCGTCCTTTAGCTTGCCAATCGCGCTGTGGGTCACCTATATTTCACCCCATTGGCCCCGTGCGATCGCCTCCACTCTGCAGATCTTCAACGGCCGCGGCGGCATGAACGATCCCAGCGCCGGCCATGGCGCGTTGGTGCTCACAAACCTTCAAACCATCACTAGCTTCTTCTGGCCCGATCCCCACGTTTATGACCTGGCGAGCTATCTCATCTGTATTCCGTTCCTCATCGTATGGGTGTTCATCACGCTGCGGTCGCGACCCTCGCCGTCGACAACCTGGTTTGCGCTCGCTTCCATCGCGGCGTTTTCCATGCTCCCTGTGTATCACCGCCAATACGATGCCAAACTCATTCTGCTCGCTGTCCCCGCTTGCGCCCTCCTTTGGGCCAGGCGTGGCGCGCGCGGGTGGATAGCACTCCTGGTCACTACCACCGCATTTGTGTTGAATGGCGATCTCCCATGGGTTGCCTTTCTTGCTTTCGTGAATCACATGCATTGGTCCACGGCGGGCCCGAACGGCCGTTTCCTGACTGCAGTATGGGATTTTCCCGTCCCTCTTAGCCTGCTCATCATGGGAGTCTTTTATCTCTGGGTGTATGCGCGGCAAGCGCTTTCAACAAAAAACTCCAGGATCGAGCAAAACGGGCAGAGTGCTCCTCCGCTCCCTGTTTCAGCCTGATCGGTCGATACTGGAAATGCCCCCAAAGTCTGCTAACTCCATGTACAATCGCTGCGGTCAAAAAGACCGACGATTCTTATCGCAAATCCCCACTCAGACACCCAAAACCGATTCCCGCGGAGGAAGTCTTCCAATGAACAAAACTCAGCATTCTGTCGCCTGCGCCCTGTTTCTTCTCGCAGCCCTGTGTGCGGCCTCGGCCGCGCCTGCCCAATCCGCATTTGACGGTACCTGGCATACGAACATCGCGCAGGCCAAAATCTCGCCCAAGCCGAATGTCTTTTATCTAAGTCAGGGCTGGTACCACTGCGTCAGTTGTAACCCAACCTACGATGTGAAAGCTGATGGTACCGACCAGCCCGTGACCGGCCAGTCGTATGACACCGTCAGTGTGGCCGAAGTGGATCCCAAGACGATCTCCGTGACAACCAAGAAAGCGGGCAAAGTGGTCTACGAACAGACCCGTGCGGTCTCGGCGGATGGCAAGGCTCTGACCGTCAAGACGACTTCCCACCCGATGAACAGCGACCAGCCGATCACCACTGAAGTCACAGCGAAGCTTGTCGGTCCAGCACCTTCCGGAGTGCAGGCGACATCCGGTTCCTGGCAGATCGACAAGATCAAGGAAAGCGACAACGGGCTCGACACGACCTTCAAGACCAACGGCGATGAAATCACAATGACCGAACCCACCGGCGAAAGTTACACTGCCAAGCTCGACGGTACCGACGCTCCCTACAAGGGTAGTTACACGACCGACACGGTTTCGATCAAAAAAATTGATGCGCACACGATCGAAGAAACCGACAAGCGCGGTGGCCAGGTGGTTGAAGTCGACAAAATGACGGTTTCGGCGAACGGAAAGACAATGACGGTGGTCGCATCGAACAAGCTTACGGACCGCACTTCCACCTTCGTCGCTTCAAAGAAATAAGAACAGTCAGCAGCATCAGAAAGTGAACCCGGACCCGCCGCGACGCGCGCCAAACTGGTGATTTGGATCACAGTATACTGGTGCATAAGGCCTTAGGATTGAGTACGGCATGCATCTGCTTTGGCTCAGAGTCGCGGCGATCCTCTACGCTGCGGCAAGTGTCGCGATTTTCCCCGCCGTTCTTTACTCCATCGAGCGCTGGCGGAAAATCTGCGTGCATCTCGGCGGTCTGGCCTTCTTCTTTCACTTCGTTTCAGCCGTCGAAATGCTCGCCGCAGCCCACCGCCTGGTGCCGGTTGGCGCACGCGAGGTCGAATCGCTTCTCGGGTTTGCGGTCGCGGGGCTGTTCTTTCTCGCTTGGTGGCTCTACGACGCCATCTCCCTTGGAATCTTCGCGTTACCCGTGACTTTCTTTCTGGTTTTCGTGCCTGCGCTGGGCCTTACCCCCTACACGTTTCCGTCGCAGGGGGTACGCACCAGCTGGCTCGTCGCCCACATCTCTGCGCTGCTCGCAGCCTATGCGGCCCTCGGATTCAGCCTGCTCGCCTCCGTCCTCTATCTGGCGCAGGAACGCCGCCTCAAGGCCAAAAAGAAGGCGGGGAATGACTCCTGGTGGGCTCCGCTCGATTGGCTGCCACCCCTCGACACCCTCGAGCGCATTGCGCACGCCATGCTTTTGTTCGGATTCCCCTGCATGACCGTCGGCCTGCTGCTCGGGGCCGTGCTGGTGCAGGAGACCGCGCTTGGTGCTGCTTATTTCCTCGATCCCAAAGTCCTCGCCTCTTTTGCGATGTGGGGGCTGTACGTGCTTCTTCTCTTCCTGCGCCAATCCGCCGGGCTTCGCGGCCGCCGTGCCGCCTACCTCTCTGGCGCAGTCCTAGTCGTCATGCTGGCCGTCTGGGCCGCCAACCTCGTCAGTCACGTCCACAGGTTCGGTGCCCCATGACACTCGCTCTCATCGGGATTAACCACAAGACCGCGCCCATCGAGCTGCGTGAGCGCATCGCCATCTCGCGCGAAGAACTACCTGAAACCACCCGCGCTTTGGCCGATGTACCCGGCGTTTCCGAATGCATGATCGTCTCGACTTGCAACCGTGTCGAACTGCTCGCCGTCCTCGATTCTCCAAATATCGAGTCGCCCAATAATGCCTCGACCGACACCGATCTTGCCAGCTTCCTCCATCGCCAGTTCGGTCTCGATCCTGCGCTCCTCGCGCCCCACATCTATCGCCACTACGACCAGGACGCGGTCCGTCATCTCTTCCGCGTGGCAGCAAGCCTCGACTCCATGGTCGTTGGCGAGCCGCAGATTCTTGGCCAGGTGAAGGAGGCCTTCGCGCGTTGCCCGCAGCAGCGGAACGATCGGCGGCCAGCTTGAACATCTCCTTCAAAGCACTTTCGCCGCAGCCAAGCGCGTCCGTTCCGAAACAGAAATCGGCTCGAACTCCGTCTCTATCGCCTCGGTCGCGGTCGAACTGGCGCGAAAAATCTTTGGCTCTCTCAATGGCCGCACTGTCTTCCTGGTTGGCGCGGGCAAAATGTCCGAGCTCGCCGCACGCCATCTCGTCCAGCAGGGGGCGGGCGCAATCCTCGTTACCAATCGCACCCAGGAGCGGGCCCGCCAGCTCGCGGAACCCTTCAATGGCCGCGTGATTCCGTTCGACGCGCTCTACGACGCAGCCAGCGAAGCCGACATCGTGATCAGCTCCACCGGCGCGCCGCACCCCATCTTCCGCCGCGAACATGGCCAGGCTTTCATGCATCGTCGCCGCAACCGGCCCATGTTTTTCATCGACATTGCCGTGCCGCGCGACGTCGAGCCCGCGGTCAACCAGATCGAAGGCATTTTTGTTTACGACATCGACGATCTGCAACAAGTGGCCGCCGCGCATTTGGAAGAACGCGGTCGTCAGGCAGGGGACGCCGAGGCCCTCATCGCCGCCGAGGTCGAGCGCTTCCACCAGCGCCGTCGCACCGTCAATGTCGCCCCTGCCATCGTCACTCTCCAGCGCCAGGCCGAGGAGATGCGTCTTGCCGAGCTCAAGCGCATGCACGCAAAGCTCGGGACGCTCAGCGAGGAGCAGATCGCCGCAGTCGAAGCTCTCACCCGTGGACTCGTCAACAAATTTCTGCATGTGCCGATGCAGGCACTCAAACAAGCGGCCCGCGAAAATGATGCTACGCGTGTCGAAGCGCTCTGCGATGCGTGGTCGCTGCCAACAGTGGCTGATACTCCGTCGAACCTGACCGAAATCCCGTCCCCGTCTGCAGAACCTGCCACGCCTTTTGAAGAATCCCCAAGCGCGGAGCGCCGAGAAAACGAAATTAGCGCAGCAGGTCGCAAATGAATCTCCGCATCGGCAGCCGCGGCTCGCAGCTGGCTTTATGGCAAGCCAATCACATCGCGGCTCTTCTGCGTGCGAAACACCACACCGTCGACATCCAGATCATCAAGACCACCGGTGACCGCCTGCAGGAAGTCACCTTCGCACAAGTCGGCTCAAAGGGTATGTTCACCAAAGAAATCGAAGAAGCTCTCGATGCAGGCACGATCGACCTCGCCGTGCACTCCCTCAAAGACCTGCCTACTGAGTTGCCGGAGCTCTTCGTACTGGCCGCCACGCCGCCTCGCGTTGATCCGCGCGATGTCTTCGTCTCCGTAAATTACTCAGAGTTTGTCAGCTCTTCCCGAAGGCGCAAAGGTTGGCACCAGCAGCCAGCGTCGTCGCGCGCAATTGAAAGCTCTCCGTCCCGACATTGTCGCGGTCGAGTTTCGCGGCAACGTCGACACGCGCCTGCGCAAACTAGGCGAAGGCCAGGTGGATGCCATCCTGCTCGCAGCCGCCGGGCTCGATCGCCTCGAAAAAACCGAGTGGATTCGCGAGCGGCTCGACCCCGCCGATTTCTGTCCCGCAGCAGGCCAGGGCGCGCTCGGCATCGAGACGCGCAAAGGCGATCAAAAAGACGATCGCTGCTCTCGCCTTTCCTCGACGATCGCCGACACGCGTTTCGCGGTGACGGCGGAGCGTGCGGCTTTGGCCGCTCTCGGCGGCGGCTGCCAGGTGCCCATCGGCGTTCATTGCCGCGTGGTTCCGGGATCCAGGGATGGAGTTCTCGATGGCCGATGGGACGAAGTCTTCGCCGTCGTCGCCGCTCCAGAAAGCGGAGAAGCGATACGCATCCTCCATCGCGCGCCCCGCGCTCAGGCAGCGACCCCGAGGTTCTCGGCCGTGTCGCCGCAAAAAAGCTGATCGAGGCAGGAGCAGGCCCCTTACTGGAGGCCATCGGCGGAGTGGCAAGATGACGCCCCTGCCGCTCGCCAATCGCCGCGTGCTCGTAACGCGCGGAGCGTCGCAAGCTCCTAAACTCAGCGACGGCCTGCGCGCTCTTGGCGCACTTCCGGTTGAGGTCCCTGTCCTCGAGATTCGCCCGCCCGAAATCGTATGCGCCTCTGGATATCGCGCTGCGCAATCTGGACGCAATTACGACTGGCTGATTTTCACCAGCACAAATACTCTGCGGGAAGTGAGCCTTCGTTGCCAGAGGTTTGGCGTGAATCCAGCCAGTGCCGAACATTTGAACGTAGCCGCTGTTGGGCAGGCAACCGCTGAAGCGGCGCGGCATTCAGGCTTCCGCGTTAACGTCGTACCTGAGGCTTAGGTAGCCGAGAGCCTTGTCGCCAGCTTGCAAAACCAGATCGCAGGCAAGCGAGTTCTTCTCGCCCGTGCCGCTGTCGCGCGCGACGTCATTCCCGATGCACTGCGCTCGGCCGGCGCGAGCGTCGATGTGGTCGACGCCTACCAGAACGTGATGCCGGAAGCCGCGCCCCATCAGCTGCGTCACGCCTACGCGCGCGGTTTCGATGCGGCAACCTTCACAAGCTCATCCAGCGTCACGCACCTGGCCCACGCCGCCGAGGCTGGCGGAATGCCATTTCCGCTGAAGGGCGTTCGTGCTGTTTCCATTGGGCCTATCACGACGCAAACGCTGCAAGCACGCGGATGGGCTCCAGCAGCAGAGGCCGATCCCCACGATATCGCGGGCCTCATCGCTGCCGTCGTGCAGGCTTTGCGTTGACTTGCTAGAACTGGCTCCCATTAACTGCGCCATGTCTTGTCTTTGGAGTGGCAAAGCTGCTCAAGATTGCACTTGTCGCACTTGGGGTTGCGCGCGATGCAGACCTGCCGCCCATGATGAATCACCTGGTGCGAAAAACTGATCCAGCGATCCTGCGGAAGAATGTGCATCAGGTCTTGTTCCACCTTTTCCGCGGTGTCTGACTTTGTCAGGCCGAGCCGGTGCGCAATGCGAAAAACATGCGTATCCACGACCACGCCTTCGGCTTTGCCAAAGCTCACGCCGAGCACCACGTTGGCCGTCTTCCGCGCCGCGCCGGGTACAGTGATCAACTCGGCCAGCGTTTCGGGCACCTTGCCGCCGAATTCCTCGGTAATCCTTTTCGCCGCTCCCTGAATCGACTTCGCTTTGTTGTGAAAGAAGCCAGTGGTGCGAATCAGGTTTTCAAGTTCCGGCAGCTTCGCCTTGGCCATTCCTGCGGGAGTAGGGAAGCGTTTGAATAATTCCGGAGTCACCATATTCACGCGCACATCCGTACACTGCGCGGAAAGAATGGTCGCCACCAGCAACTCCCAGGGCGTGCGATGCGTCAACGCGCACACCGCATCGGGATAGGCTTCGTCGAGCGCCTTGAGTATCGCAGCAATGCGCTCCGGCCCGAGATCCCCGCCCGTCGCACGGGTTGGCTTTCTGGTTGAAGTCTTGGGCACCGTCTCTTTTGAGGCGGTTTTGCGGGCAGGTTTTGCAGTCGTGGGCATCTTTTTCTCGATTGAGATTCATGCTACAGCAGTTCCACAATTGCTGTACCCGAAGCCACCGCCGCCGAGTGGCATTTTCCTTAAGAAAATGCCACCTCTCGCGGAACTGAAGAGGGCACGTGAATTGTGGAACTGCTCTGACCCATCTCGCCGCCCGTGACCTCGCAGGAACGTTGCCACCCGAAAGAAGCCATTTGTGCCATGGAATTTGCCACGGTAAACAAAAATGTGTACCTTGAATCCATGAAGAGTTCCGAGTTTAGGCGCTGGTTGGCAAAGAAGGGTGTGACCTTCGGAGACCAGAAGGGATCGCATCTCAAGCTCTTCTATAACGGCCGTCAGTCGATTCTGCCCATTCACTGCAAGGAACTGGGCAAGGGACTCATTGAAACGATCAAGAAACAACGCGATCTCAAGGACAAGGAGTGATCCGATGCGCGGCTATCCCGTAAACCTTCGGAAGGACGGAAAGTTCATCCTCGTCACATTCCCGGACGTACCCGAGGCAATTACCCAGGGTAACAATCGCCCCCATGCGCTCGAAATGGCGAAAGAAGCGCTCAAAGTGGCATTGGATTTTTATTTTGAAGATCAGCGCCGGGTTCCTCCGCCCTCTCGACCCAAACGCGGTCAGGCGGTCGTGGAGTTACCCGTGAGCGTCGCGGCGAAGGTTCTCCTGCTCAATGAGATGTTGCGCCAGAAGGTCCGCCCAATTGAGTTGGCACGGCGGATTGGAACAACGAAGCAGGAAGTGAATCGGCTAACGGACCTCAGACACGCCACCAAGATCGACCGGATCGACGCTGCAATGCGCGCTCTCGGAAAGCGGCTCATTCTGGATGCAGCGTGAAGATTGGCCGCATTGGTTACGGCTTTAGAATCAGACGGCGCTGCACATCTATTTCGGCTTTGAGTCCTTGAAAAGCTTTCGAAGAGCCTTTTCCACCTCAGACTCGATGACGGTCGCGTCTATTCGGTCGGCGTCGCCTCGCCGGCGACCAAAATGCGTGCATGTGCAAAATGCCTTCTCCTCTGTTACAGCTTTCCCTCCAGCCAACCGCCGAGCTTCTCGACTGGCAAGCGCACGCCGATAAAAAACTGCCCAAACAGAGCGTAGACTGCGCTGACTTCGTCGAAACGCATCTCGTAGATCAGCTTCTTGAAAACGACTGGATCATCGGCAAAAAGATCAACTCCCCATTCCCAGTCATCCATGCCGATCGATCCGGTGATGATTTGCTTCACAACGTCGCCATAACGACGACCGATCAGACCGTGCTCATGCATCATGCGCTGCCGCTCGGGAAAGGGAACCGTATACCAGTTCACCTGTTCACCGCGCTTGCGATCCATCGGGTAGAAGCAAAGATACTTCGCCTCCGGCACGGAGGGAAAGATGCGTGGCTTCATTGCGTCTGCAGCGCGTTGCAGCGATGCGGCGATCTCCGCATTCCACTCTGGCGAATGGGCCGCAAGACCCTTCTCCGCCGCGGACTCGTACGTCTTGCGGCTCGACTCGTAGAGCCCCAGCTCGACGACCGACACATACGAGTGCCGCTGCTCCAGAAAGTCGTGGAGCGCCGTTTGCGCCAGGTCCAATTCCACTTGATTCAGCGCCTCGAGGGATTCGCGAAAATGCACCAGCATCAAGTCGCCCTTGTGCCCGAGCTGCGAGTACAGCGCTGTCCGCACCGGCCCATCGGCGCTCGAACGTTCGAGCTTCTTCAACGCCGCCATCGCCTCGCCCGTAATGCGGGCGCGTTCGCCTTCGTCGGAGGACTTCCACTTGGCCCAGTCGAAGCGGAAGAACTGGTGCAGCACCGCAGAACCTTCCAATGTCAGCGGAACAGGGGGAAAATCAGCCAACGGAATCACCTCTTGCCTTCTTGGGAACACCCCTCATCGTAGCAAAAGGGAGCTCTCCTCCCTGATATCCGAAAGCTTTCCTGGCTTGGTCGAGAAGCGACGCCGGAATGCCTCAGCCATTGGCCTATATACTTGAGTTTGCCCATGAGCGAACGAATTCTTGCAGCACTTATGCAGTTCATCACGCACGTCATCGACATGGGCGGTTACGCTGGCATTGTCGCGCTGATGGGCATCGAGTCAGCCTGCATTCCTCTGCCCTCCGAAATCATCCTGCCCTTCGCCGGGTACCTCGTCTATCTCGGCCGCTTCAATCTGTTTTGGGTTGCAACGGCCGGAGCCGTGGGTTGCAATCTCGGCTCGGTGATTGCCTATTGGATCGGCGCTAAAGGGGGAAGGCCGCTGGTCGAGCGCTATGGCCGCTGGGTCCTGATGAGCCATCACGATCTGGACCGGATGACGTACTTCTTCCAGAAATATGGCTCCATCACCGTCCTTGTGGCGCGACTGATGCCAATCGTACGCACGTTCATCGCTTTCCCGGCGGGCATCGCAAAGATGCCGCAACTCCGCTTTCACATCTACACATTTATCGGGTCCTGGCCATGGTGCTTCGCAATTGCCTACACGGGAATGAAGCTCGGTGAACGGTGGCACACCGATCCGCGTTTCGAACAGGCTTTTCACCGTCTCCATCTCGCAGTCGAAATCGGGCTGCTGGCCGCTGTCATATGGTTTGTCTGGTCCCATATTCAGCGCGTGCGGCGGGCGGGGTCCGCGCTCGGCCCGCAAGAGGATTGAAGTCTCTGCAGGGCGTACACTGATTCGTCCCAGGAATACAATCTTGCGGGTTCATCTGGAACTCCAAGCAATCAGAAGGAAGGTTAGGAAGAACAATGGGGAATGAGCAACAAGGCGGGCCGAAGACCGCCGCGGAAAAGATCACTCCTGCAACGGGCAAGCTTGGAGTGATGGTGGTCGGACTCGGCGCTGTTGCCACTACGTTCATTGCGGGCGTTGAAGCAGTTCGGCGCGGGATCGCGAAACCGATCGGTTCACTTACACAGATGGGCACCATTCGACTGGGCAAGCGCACAGACAACAATTCACCCTTGATTCGCGAGTATGTGCCGATTGCGCAATTGAACGATCTGGTTTTCACTGGGTGGGACATTTTTGAGGACAACGTCTACGAATCCGCGGCGCACGCCAAGGTGCTCGACAAAGACCTGGTCGAGCAGCTGAAGCCTTTTCTCGAAACCATCAAGCCGTTGCCTGCCGTGTTTGACCAGTACTATGTGAAGCGTCTGCACGGCACGCACGTCAAGAAGGGGAAGAACAAACGCGATCTTGCTGATCAGGTGCGGGCCGACATTCAGGCTTTCAAGAAAACGGTTGATCGCGTGGTGATGATCTGGTGCGGCTCAACGGAGATTTTTCTGGAGCCGACTCAAGTCCACGCGTCGATCGAGGCATTTGAAAAGGGACTCGAAAGTGACGACATCGGCATTGCGCCTTCGCAAATCTATGCGTATGCCGCGCTGAGTGAAGGTGTTCCCTTCGCCAATGGCGCACCCAACCTGACCGTCGACCTTCCCGCCATGATCGAGTTATCGAAGAAAAACTCGGCGCCGATCTGCGGTAAGGATTTCAAAACCGGGCAGACCTTCATGAAGACGGTCTTGGCACCGGCTTTCAAAGCGCGTCTGCTCGGTGTGTCGGGCTGGTACTCCACAAACATTCTCGGCAACCGCGACGGGGAAGTGCTGGACGACCCTGAATCGTTCAAGACGAAAGAAGAATCGAAGCTCGGCTCGCTCGAATACATTTTTCAGCCAGAGCTCTATCCCGATCTTTACAAGAACATCTTTCACAAAGTCCGCATCAACTATTATCCTCCGCGCGGCGACAATAAAGAGGGCTGGGATAACATCGACATCTTCGGGTGGCTCGGCTATCCAATGCAGATCAAGGTCGATTTCCTTTGCCGCGATTCCATCCTCGCCGCACCTATTGCGCTCGACCTGGTACTTTTTCTCGACTTGGCCAAACGCACGCCGGAGTTGCAGTCTATCGGTATTCAGGAGTGGCTCAGTTTCTATCTAAAATCGCCGCAGACACGCGAAGGCCTCTATCCCGAGCATGACTTGTTTATTCAGTCGATGAAGCTGAAGAACACGTTACGCCATATTATGGGCGCCGACCTAATTACGCACTTGGGCCTCGAATATTACGACTAAGCACCATCTGCGGTGGGGCCAACTGCCGCCTCAGCAAATCCAAAGCCTCATCCGTCAGGATGGGGCTTTTCGCGTTCCGAAAGAATGCAGAAGGCGCGATGTCTGTGCAGTGAAGCCCGGACGGTTTGCCCACAACCTTGCCAGGCTCGGGGGTTGCTAAGAGGCGCTTCGACGCACCAGAAGCAGAGTCTGATCGTCCAGAACCTTCCCAAACTCTTTAGCCGACTTGAAGATTCGCTCCGCGATTTCAGTGAGAGGCCGATCCCCAAACCGTGTCAACGTATCTTCAATATAGAGCTCTCCGAGCTCATTGCCTTTTCGATCGAACACTTCAGTGAGTCCATCGGTCACGATGGCGATGAGATCGCCTGGAAGAAAATCGAAGAATGCCGTCTCGAATTGCGTGTTGGCGAACATCGCGACGGGAAAGTTTTCGACCAGATGGCGCATGAGCGCGCCGCTACTTTTTTGAAAATGATAGATCGAAGGATGAGCGGCAACGGAGTAGGTGATCTTTGGCTCCTGTGAGATTAGAAGATATGCGAATGTGGAGTACGCAGAGGTCTCGGTCAGTTCGATCAGGGTATTGTTCAGAGCTTCGAGCAGCCCTTGCCCGCTTGGCGGTTTCGACATGAAGTGCATTCGGACAGCCGTCTTGACCATGCTCATGAGCACGCCAGCAGCCACTCCATGACCTGCCACATCCGCAACGTAGGCGCACGCAAATCCATCTCCCTTGACTACGTCGAGTAGATCGCCGCCCACGGCTCCGCTTGGAATAGAGAAGCCATATACTTCGATATTTCCTTCTTTGAGTCGGATAGGCGGAACTAATTGCTTCTGGATCCGGGAGGCCAGTTCGATTTCAGTATGCGCAGCGAAATAACGCTTGCCCTCAAACTGGAAGAAGGTACCGAACCAGCCATAGCTGAACAGGATCAATACGATGAGCAGCAGCCCGTGTAAATCCACATTCGTACGCCAGTCATTCGCAGTGAAGGTATGGTTCGGCGGAGGCATCATGCTTGCAGAAACGAAAAGCCAGGCGGCTTGGGCAACCGCGAGCAAGATCAGTAATTTCGGCATGCGTCTGTAGAGAACCAACACCCACAACACAGCAAAGCCAGCAGTAGTTAAGACTCTGAGCACGAGGTGCCGAATGTCTGAATGCTCAAGGTCGAACAGGTCATTGACGACACCGATCGCCGCGAATGTGAAGGCGACGGCAAGGCAAAAGGTGACGAACGAGCGAATGGGCATGGTTTGGAATAACGCCTGCCGCGGATTCCAGTTCTTCATGCACCCCACCTCGGCTAGCCTGGACCCGTTTCAAATCCAGTCTCATAAGCCGGATTCGTTGACTCGCTGACCTCGTGGGACCGTGGTTGGGACCCATACTTGCTCTGTTTGGCTCATTAGCATCTATGAGATCGGTTGTAGTTCCCCGTCGATCGCATTCCAAATGCGAAGGTCGCATCAAGGTCGAGCCGCACTTCGGCTCTCACCGGAGCCCATCACTCAGCAGCTTGAGTGATCTGCCGCCGAGGATGACTTTCTCGCCCACCGTAGTTGCACGAACGGGTCCTCGATATTCTCGGTGTCGAATCACCTGAGACCAGGCGATTGCCACACGGAGACGGGGGCAGGGTGAATTCGACTCCTTCATGCGCGGCATTCACGAGAAGAAGAAAGCTGTCGTCGATGATCCACTCGCCATCGTCATTTGAAACCTGCAATGTCTGCCCGTTCAGCAGCAGGGCAATGGCGCGGCTCCATTCGGCGCTCCACGCCTCGTCGGAAACTTCGTTCCCGTCGGGATTGAACCACGCAATGTCCTTGACGACGCGGACGAGGGATCCATCGCCCTTCTTTCGAATCTCGCGATCCTGAAAGAATTTGCGGCGATGCAGATTCGGGTGGGACAGGCGAAGCTTTATCAATTTGCAGGTGAATTCACGCAGTCGCATGCGTGATTCGTCGAGGTTCCAATCGAACCAGGTCAGCTCGTTGTCCTGGCAATAGCAGTTGTTATTGCCTCGCTGCGAGCGCCCGACTTCATCGCCGCCGGTCAATCATAGGCACGCCTTGCGAAAGCATCAGAGTCGCGAGAAAATTGCGCATCTGGCGCTCGCGCATTCTATTGATTGCGGGATCGTCGGTCGGGCCCTCGGCGCCCATGTTCCACGAGTCGTTGTTGTCGGTGCCGTCCTTGTTGTCGTCCCGTTGGCTTCGTTGTGCTTCTGGTTGTAGCTCACAAGGTCGCAGAGCGTGAATCCATCATGCGCGGTCACAAAATTGATGCTTGCATACGGCTTTCGCCCGTCGAATTGGTAGAGATCGCTTGATCCCGTCAGCCGGTAGGCGAAATCCGAGAGCTGGCCTCCGTCGCCCTTCCAGAAGCGCCGCACGGTGTCGCGATATTTGCCGTTCCATTCGGCCCACAGAACAGGGAACTGGCCGACCTGGTAGCCGCCATCGCCCACATCCCAGGGCTCAGCAATCAGCTTCACTTCCGCGAGCGTCGGGTCCTGGTGGATCGTGTCGAAGAACGAAGACAGCTTGCTCACATCGTGCAGTTCGCGCGCCAGCGTCGCCGCCAGGTCGAAGCGGAAGCCATCGACATGCATCTCCGTGACCCAATAGCGCAGCGAATCCATGATCATCTTCAGCACCTGCGGATTGCGCACGTTCAAAGTGTTGCCGGTGCCGGTGTAGTCCATGTAGAACTGCGGCTTGTCTTCGACCAGCCGGTAATAGGTCGTGTTGCACACTCCCTTCCAGCTCAGCACCGGCCCCAGATGGTTGCCTTCGCACGTGTGGTTGTAGACCACGTCGAGAATCACCTCGATGCCCGCCGCGTGAAGCGCCTTGACCATCTGCTTGAACTCGCCAGACCTGTCCGCCGCGATCGCCGCACGCGCAATAGCGCGACATGGGCGCGAAGTAGCCGAGCGTGTTGTAGCCCCAATAGTCGGTCAGGCCTTTGTCGACCAGATGTCCTTCATCGATGAAGTGGTGGATGGGCAAGCAACTCGACCGCCGTGATGCCGAGGTTCTTCAAGTACTCGATGCTCGCCGGATGCGCGAGCCCTGCGTAGGTGCCGCGCAGACTCTCAGGGACCGCAGGATTGCGCTTGCTGAATCCTTTGACGTGCACTTCGTAGATCACCGAATCGGGCAGCGGAGTGTCGGGCGGGCAATCGTCGCTCCCAGTCGAATCTTCCATCGATGACCACGGACTTCGGAACGCCCGCGGCGCTGTCCTGCGTGTCCATTTTCAGCGGATCGCCGGACTGTCAAGTCGTAAGGAAATATCGGCGCCTTCCAGTCAACTTGACCGGAAATCGCCTTGGCGTACGGATCGACGAGAAGCTTGTTGAAGTTGAAGCGATGCCCCGTTTCCGGCTCCCATGGCCCGTCGACGCGATAGCCATAGAGCTGGCCCGGCTTGATGTCGCGAATGAATCCGTGCCACACGAACGCGGTGCGCTCTCGTAGAGCGTACGCAGTCGGTCTGATTGCCGTCGGCATCGAAGAGGCACACATCCACGCGGGTGGCGGCTTCAGAGAAGATGCGCAAAATTGGTTCCCTTTTTAAGAGCGGTAGCGCCCAGAGGGTAGGGCTTTCCTGGCAGCAACGTTCGGCTCATACCGGCTACGATGCGGTTTCCGCCTGATCCTGTTGTATTTAACTCGGGTGAAAGATTCCGGCCGAAGTGCATCGCCGGGTGAGCCGCATTCGCGGTACCATGCCTGAGTACGATGTCAACCACTGCCTTCTACAACGCAGAGGCTCGTCGTTGGTCGAGCGGATCGATGCTCGATCCTCATTCAGTTCGACGTCTGCGAAGAACTCCGCCTCGACCTGCTGCAGCAGGCCGATCAACGCGCGCACCGTAGCAGCAGCCGAGCATGAAGCATGCGGCGCCGGCCTATGTCCGGTATCAAAGGCCGCCGGTGTCGGTCCGCTCGAACCGCTCGCTCTCGAAACCGGTGAGCGCCTTGAAGGGGAAGTGAAGTACTACGACTACGGCGTCGCCAGCGTGATCTACCAGCTTCCGTTCTCAGGAGACTGGGAGCAGCCTCGTGCAATCTCGCCAGCCGCTGGGTATGGGACATTGATTTCGCTTCGCGTGTCGAACCCATCGTCGGCAGAAGCTGGAGCACGTGAAGAGCGCGATGGTCAAGCCGTACCAGCGTGGCTCAGCGAGGACTACTTCATCTTTCATGTGCGCGAGGCAGCGGGGTGCCCGATCGCTGCCGAGCTTGCGCGCGATCACGGAGCTGCAAATCGCGCAGGTCGTCCGCGGTGATCGGCTCCTGTCTATCGGATACGGCGAAACGCGAGAGGTTCTGCAGTCGCAGGTCAGCTACTATGCCGGCGATGTGGCCGTGATCGGATGGAACGCCGCCTTTTTCTACGACAGCACGGCGGGCGCGGAGACATCCATTCAGCTTCTCGAATATGCGAACTCGCAGCTGCTGGAGTTTCGCCATTATGACGAGTTGCTGACCGGCATTCTGGACAGCGTTTACGACCGCCTCGGTCAGAAGAGGGGCTTCTTTGCGCGCTGGGGCCTCGCGCAGCTCCGCGACCAACCTGCATACCGTGCTGCTCGATGTGGCCGAGCTGACCGAGCGCGCAGACAATGCCATCAAGTTTCTGAGCGATATGTTTGCTGCGCGTCTCTACAAGCTGGCTGCGGCCAAAGTCGGCGTGCCCGACTATAAAGACCTGGTCGCGCAGAAACTGAAGACGGCGGAGGACCTTTACCACGACATGGTGGAGCAATTCAACCAGAGCCGCGCATTCTTGCTCGAAGTGACTGTGGTTCTGATCCTGCTGATTGAGCTCTTCTTTCTGTTCAAGGGCAAGCCGTTTTAGAACGATGAGCGCAACTCAAGCCGCCAGTGCTTCGGCCAGCCGCCGTATGGTCAGCACGGTGATGTCGTCTTCCTGCCCGAATCCCTTCGCCGCGTCGGCGATGTAAAACGCCGTTTGATTGCTCAGGTTGTGCACGCGGTCGAAGCCGAAGAGCTCGCCCGTGGGTCGGCGGGCTTCAACCACACCGTCAGACAGGAGAAGCAGCCGGTCGCCGGGGTGGAGGTACAACCGCACTTCGTCGTAACTGACCTCGGGCACCGCGCCCAACGGGAGCCCACCAGGCAAAATGATCTCCTGGCTATTCAAGTAGGGAAACAGATGTCCGGCGCTGGAGATCACCAACTCGCCGTCTTTTCCGAACCAGATCGCCTGGCATGTGGTCAGGCTGTCACTTCCTGAGAGCACCCGATTGAGCGACTCCAGAATCTTCGCCGGACTTCGCTCTGGAATGCGTCGCAGGGCGCCCATCAGCATTGAGACGTTCATCGCTGCCACGAGTCCATGGCCGGCCACGTCACCGATTACGACCAGCAGGCTGCCGTCACTCGCGGGCTGGATGTGGAAGAAATCCCCGCCCACCTCGTTCGCTGGGTTGTAGACAGAGTCAACTTCGTAGCCCGGCGTTTCCAGCTTCTCGCGGGGAATCATCAACTCCTGCACGCTCCGCGCGGCGGCAAGCTCGCTCTGGGCGTGTTCGCGTTCATGCTGGATGCGCAGAAAGCGGACGAAGATGATGAGCACAATCGCCAGCAGCCCTGTGAAGTCGGCGATCGAGGCAAAGTGAATCGGAACCGGTCCCGCCTGGATGGTGAGGGGTGAGCGGTAGGGATGACCCTCTGAGTCACTCAGGATGCTGGTCATGATTGGCTCGGCGATGCCAATGATGGTGAGGACGAGGGGAATGAGCAGCAGACCGGCTTCAAAATTCCTGCGAATGGTTGAGGCAATCAGGGTGACGAAGATGAACAGCGACCATCCAATCATCCACAGGACGCTGCCCAGACCGACGACAATCAGGGTTGCCACAACAAGCCAACCATGGCCGCCTAACAGGAACAGAGCCGGACCCACTCCACCGAGTACCGGCGAAGTCCAGCGAAGCGCCTTGATTGTCCATCGTTCGCGCAGCGACAGGAAGGCCACCAGAAATTCGAAGTAGAGATAAGCTGAAATCCCCACCAACTCCAAAACCAGGGCCGCGTACCAGAGTCTGGTCGATCCGCGCCAGACTGCCTGCCAGGTCGATGAAGCCGATGGGAGCCTGCGCGAGCTCGTGCAACGCAAGCCAGAGGTATTCGACATGTCCCTTCTGCGTGAAATAGAGGGCCAGCAGGAAGAGCGCAAGGACCGTCAGCAGGATCGCATTGACGAGTCGCGGCAACCGCTCGAAGAGGCTATGCATGAACCAAAGGTCCCATGAGCGTTGCAGTTCCTCCGGGTTGCCGATGCGAAAGGCGCGCTTGGAAAAAAAGGAGGTGTATGCGTAGTAGCCAAATGGGACGTAGAGGGTTCGGACCGCCAACGTGAGGTCGGTTGCATTGGGGTCAACGCCGAGGTCGTAGATGCGAGAGATTTCCTGGTATCTGAATATCGCGTCGCCATGAGGTCCTTCCGGCTGAATCCTGCGACCGTTTGCGAAAACATCCAGGCCGGGTCCCGACGCGCCAACTGTCATGTTCGTGTTCTGTGTAACGGGAAGTTCGATCAGCAGTGCAACCGGACCGTGATTGGGTGCAAGCTTCAGATGAATGCGGAACCAGGCGAACGGCCTCTTGTGCCCCGCGGGCAGGTTGTCGGGGGCATCCATCGCTTCGCTCGCTGGGCTTCCAGCCGGGTGGTCCTCGTCCGGAACGTCGGCAATGACCCCTTTCGCGTCGCGCACATCCCATGTGGAGTCATCGAAATTGGGCGACTCCGCGGCCGGATCGGCGGTCACTCCAACGCGCCAATTCTTGTCTAGGACAAGCGGCGCGCCAAGGTTGGTTGCATCCAAAGGAACGTCCGCAACACGCGGGCCATTGGCCGGGGCAGGTCGGGAATGACGATGAGGAGCCAGGATCTCGCCCAGCGGGCCTGGGGGTTTCTGAGACGGCTGGGCACAGACCTGCACCGCTCCGCACACGGCCAGAATGGCCACCGTCAGAAATCGCCGGCCCACGTATCCTCCCCATTCTCCATGCGAACTCCACTCTAATTGACTCGGCAGCCACACCCAAAAGAATTGGGACCAGGCGAACGGGGTTGGCAAAACATCATTCCCGAGTGTCGATCGTTGCAGAAACATGCCGATTGACCGATTTCCTCTTCCGTTTCGCTCCCGTCCGGGAGGATACTAACGTCTAACAGATCGAGCGAAGCGAAAATTCCCACGGGGGACGCTGAACGGGCCGGAGGATTCAACATGAGAGCAGCTTTCAACGGGCTCAAGGCTGGCGTGCTGGCAGGGCTGGCATTGGCAGTCGCCACCACATTGTGCGCGCAATCTACGTCCCAATCCGGAGCAGGGAACGCTCCATCCAGTTCACCGGCGGCTCAGCCGAGTGCGCCGACCGATCCAACCGCCCAGCCCGCTCCGACGGCCACGACACCGGCTCCGGCGAGCGCTCCCCAGGCGCAACAGACTCCGGCCAACGCTCCCGCGAACCCGCCTGCGGCACAACCTGCACCTGGAACCGAGCCCGGTAGCTGGCGATACACCCCCGGCACCACCTTCCACCAAGGACTCGAAGAAAGACAAGAATTCGAAGAATGACCCAGCTCCGGGAACCGACGCCGGTGAAGGGAGACGTGGCTGCGAAGGACGTCGACCCCGACAAGGTGGTCGAACCCGGCAGCCAGGCAGATCAAGGTCAAGCCGGGCAGCATCGAAGACGTGAACGCAGTGGGCAATCGCGATATCGGCGCCAGCGCGGCATGGGCAACTGGTACTCCACCGATACCGAGATCAAGATGGGCAAGATGTACGCCGACCAGATCGAAAAGAGCACACGGTTCATCACCGATCCGGTGGTGACGGAATACGTGAACCGCGTCGGCCAGAACATCGTCAAGAACTCCGACTGCAAGGTTCCGTTCACGATCAAGGTCATCGATTCGGACGAAATCAACGCCATGGCGCTGCCGGGCGGATTCTTCTACGTCAATTCGGGCCTGATTCTGAATGCAGACGAGGAAGCGGAACTGGCCGGCGTGATGGCTCATGAGACGGCCCACGTTTGCGCCCACCATGCGGCTCGCGAAATGACGCGCATGAACTACGCGCAGCTCGGCACCATTCCGCTGATCTTTATCGGCGGCTGGACCGGCTACGGCATCTACGAGGCAGCATCGCTTGCCGTGCCGATGACCTTCCTGCAGTTCTCGCGCGACTTCGAGGCGCAGGCCGACTATCTGGGCGTGCAGTACATGTACCGCGCCGGCTACGATCCACAGGCCTTCATCAGCTTCTTTGAGAAGATTCAGGCCCTGGAGAAACGCAAGCCCGGGCTGGTTGCCAAGGCGTTCTCCGACCATCCGCAGACGCCCGATCGCATTCTGCACTCGCAGGAGGAGATTGCGCGCATTCTGCCGGCCAAGGACGAGTACACGGTGACCACTTCGGAGTTTGACGACGTGAAGGCTCGGCTGGCGCGCATCGAGAACAAGCGCCGGCTGACCGACACCAAGGATGGGAAGAAGCCGTCGCTGCGCCGCGCCAGCACCGCTCCCGATGACCCAACGGCAACACCCAGGCCAGCGACGGCAACTGGGAACGGCGACGACCGTCCGACGCTGCACCGCCGCGACGACCAGAATTAGCCGTTCGGTTCTACAAGTCCCTCGCCCTCACCGGGCGAGGGATTTTGCTTTTGGCCCAGGTTTTCCACAGGCACTCGATGGCGTCGGTCTGACCACGCATCTTCCGGTTCAACAGCACAACGTCTTGCGCTCGATCAGACTTGCGCCACCCCACCGGCTGGGTTGAGACGGCTTGGGCGGGGCCCACGGTTACAACGATGTGACCTGAAAGCCTATGAATTTCCTGTAACTTCCTGAAAATCCTTGAACCGACAGGTGAAACCGCGTTATATACAAGAGTACCGGCTGCCTGCCGGAATTCACCCTGGGGCATTCTGCCTTCAGGGAGGGAAATTATGCGCAACGCCGCTGCCCGTTCCAACCTGCTCGTTCCTGAAGTGCGCGAGGTCATGGATATTCGCCAGGCCTCGGACTACCTTGGCATCTCGCCCGACACGCTCTACAAATACGCCTCGGAGGGCTTTGTGCCCGCGTTCAAGCTGGGCAACCGCTGGCGCTTCAAGCGCTCGCGGCTCGACGAATGGATGGACCGCCAGTCGGATCTCCACGCCGCCGACGCGGAGTCGACCCGCACCAGAAGAAGCCGGTGCGGCCGGCGCTGTAAATAGCCCAGTATCTGACTTTCAAGGCGTCGCACCGGCGTGGTAGCTGATGTTCTGACCCTGATCACTTCCCGATCGCTGATCGTTCATTTATCCTTTCCCGATGGACCACTTTCGCCGCATCGGGCAACTGCGCCGCCGCATGACGCGTGCGGGCCTTCACGGCCTCCTGGTCACCCACCTCCCCGACCTTCGCTATCTCTGCGGATTTACTGGCTCCAGTGCCGCGCTGGCCATCACGCGCCGCGCCGCGCGGCTGTTCACCGATGGCCGCTATACGACGCAGGCAGCCGAAGAAGTCAGCGGCGCGAAGGTGCAGATCGTCGCCAGCTCACCGGCGGCAAATGCCGTCGCGTGGCTGGCGGCGCAGCCGGGGTGGAGTTCGCCGGATTCGATCCGCACGCGACCACTGTGGCCGATCTGGCGCGCCTGCGCGCCGCGCTGCCGTCGCGTCTGCGCCGCACTTTTCTCACTCCGCTGGCGGCCCCGCTCGTTGAGCCGCTGCGCTGGGTGAAGGACGAAGACGAACTGCGCATCCTGAGCGAAGCGGCGCTGATGGGTTGCAAGCTCTTCGAGCACATCCTGGGCTTCATCCGGCCAGGCCTCGCGGAATTTGAAGTGGCTGCGGAGCTGGAGCACCAGGCGCGGCTGCTGGGCGCCGAGGGCATGTCGTTTGAGACCATCGTCGCCTCGGGCGTGCGTTCGGCGCTTCCCCACGGAAGAGCCACAGCGAGCCTGCTGCCGCGGAGAGGGTTTCTGACTCTCGACTTCGGTATAATCCGTGAGGGTTATTGCTCGGATATGACGCGGACCGTGCACCTTGGGAAAGCCGAATGCAAAAGAGCGCGAAACATACCAGGCAGTGCTCGAAGCGCAGGAAGCCGCAGTAGCCGCTGTGAGCGATGGCGCAAGCTGCGGGGATGTGGACGAGGCAGCTCGCGGCGTGCTGCGCAGGGCGGGTTTGGCTGAAGCATTTTCCCATTCCACCGGACATGGAGTGGGGCTGGAGATTCACGAATTGCCGCGGATTGGCGCGGACAGACAACGAGGCTGGCGGCCGGCATGGTTGTCACGATTGAGCCTGGAGTTTATCTGCCAGGCCAGTTCGGCATTCGCATTGAGGATATGGTGGCAGTAACCCGGACCGGAGGGCAGGTGCTGACTCCCGCACCCAAAGCCCTGATCGAGCTTTGAAAATTTATCTCGCCGGCAAGCGCGGAGAGACAAGGAACGAATGAAACCACAAGACATCCAGGATCTGAAAGAACTGATCGAGTTCCTGAAGCAGTATCAGGTTGCCGAATTCGATCTGGACCGAGGCGATCTCAAGATCCGGCTCAAATTCAACCAGCCGGAAGGTTCGCCGGCGGGATTGTCCGATCTGGCCCGCTTGCTGGCCTCTGCCCCGGCGGCCAGCCCTGTCCACGCACAGGCGCCTCGCTTCATCAACGACGCAGGTACCGCCCTCCTCTCCCGAGCCGGTTGAAGAACTGCACATCGTCAAATCGCCGATCGTCGGCACGTTTTACGGTTCGCCGTCTCCGGGCGCTCCAGCTTTTGTCACTCCCGGCGACCACGTGGAAAAGGGCCAGGTCATCTGCATTGTCGAGGCCATGAAGCTGATGAATGAGATTGAGGCAGATGCCGCAGGCGAAATCGTCAAATGCCTTGTCTCGAATGGCCAGCCCATCGAGTTTGGACAACCGCTTTTTTCCATCCGCACGGCATAGCCGGGCTCACCCCGCAAACCAGACTAACTCCGCTGCTTTTCAAAAGGTCTTGAATGTTTCGTAAGGTTCTAGTTGCCAATCGCGGTGAAATTGCGCTGCGGGTTTTGAATGCTTGCCGGGAACTCGGCATCCGCACGGTCGCCGTCTACAGCGAGGCCGACCGCAATTCACTCCACGTTCGCTTTGCCGATGAAGCGATCTGCATTGGCCCGCCGCGCCCGGCCGACAGCTATCTTAATGTGCCCGCGGTCATCTCGGCCGCCGAAATTGCCAATGTGGACGCGATCCATCCCGGCTATGGGCTGCTGAGCGAGAATGCCAATTTCGCGGAAGTCTGCCGCGCTTCGAACATCAAGTTCATCGGCCCGCCGCCTGAAGTGACGCGCCTGATGGGCGAAAAAGAAAAGGCACGCCAGGCGATGAAGGAGGCCAAGGTGCCGATTCTGCCAGGATCCGATGGAGTGATCTCCACCGCCGAAGAAGCGCAGGAGTGGGCCGGCAAAGTCGGCTATCCCGTCATCCTGAAGGCCAAGGCAGGCGGCGGTGGCCGCGGCATGCGTATCGTGCGCACGGATGAGGAACTGCCGAATCTTTTTCATGCCGCGTTTACTGAGGCAGCCAACGCTTTCGGCAACGGCGAACTCTACATGGAGAAATTCATCGAGCAGCCGCGCCATATCGAATTTCAGATCCTCGCCGATGAGCACGGCAACGTGGTTTCGCTTTTCGAGCGCGAATGCTCCATCCAGCGCCGGCACCAGAAACTGATTGAGGAAGCACCATCGCTCCAGGTCACGCCGCAGATGCGCGAGGAGATTGGCCGCACACTGTGCCGCTGCCTTACCCACATCGGCTACCAGAACGCGGGTACGGTCGAATTCCTGATGGACGAAGATGGCATGCTCTACTTCATCGAGATGAACACGCGTATCCAGGTGGAACATCCGGTGACCGAGTCCATCACCGGGATCGATCTGGTGAAGGCGCAGTTGCGCATCGCAGCCGGCGAACGGCTGGAAGCTATTCTTCCGGCGAAGCTTGAAATTCGCGGCCACGCCATCGAATGCCGCATCAATGCCGAGCATCCACAGAAATTTACGCCATCCGCGGGAAAGATCACGGCGTTCAATGTGCCCGGCGGCAATGGCATGCGCGTGGATACAGCGCAATACGCCGAAGGCGTAGTGCCGCCTTATTACGATTCATTGATCGCCAAGCTCATTGCGTACGGCGTCGATCGAGCCGAAGCCATGGCGCGCATGGAGCGTGCATTGAGTCAGTTCGTAGTGCAGGGAATCGAGACCTCGATCTCACTGCATCAGGGAATCTTTCAGGACGAAGATTTCCGCGAAGGGAAGTTCGACACCAAGTTCATGGAGCGGTTTTTGGCGAAGCAATCGGAGTAACGATTCGCACGGCTGGATTATTCATGCTGTGTCGCAAGAATTGCGGACGATTGGGTGCGCACCGATAGGATGCTTCATGGGCTTCCTGCAAAGAAGAGACGCTTTTTGCGCAGCGGTGCTGCTTTCGACCGTGGCCGTTGGTTCCCTTGCTCGTGGGCAGACTCCCGCCCAGGCAAGCTTGTCCGTGGCGCAGATTGTGGAGCGGATGGAGCACCACAACGAGAGTCAGGCGAAATCGCTGAGGCACTACCAGGCGATTCGACATTATCGGGCGGAGTATCACGGATTCGCGACTGCCATTGAAGGGCAAATGGAAGTCGAGGTTAGCTTTGATATTGCCTCGGGAAAGAGCTTTCGCATTGTGTCGCAAAGCGGATCGAAGCTTCTCTGCGAGAAAGTTCTGAAGAGGGCGGTCGACAGCGAGAAAGAGGCCTCCCAGGACAAAGGAGCCACCGCCCTGACACCGGCAAATTACAGGTTCCAGTTGGTTGGGAGCGAGAATCTGAATGACCGTCCGAGCTACATTCTGAATGTAGAGCCGCTGAAGGAGAGCAAATTTCTGTATCGCGGCAAGATATGGGTGGATGCGACAGACTTTGCAGTTGCGAAGATCGAAGCGGGACCAGCCAGGAGTCCGTCGTTCTGGATTTCCCGGACACTCATTCGCTATACAAGCACGAAAACCGGAGATTTCTGGTTGCCACGGCTGAGCCGTAGCGAGACCAAGGTCCGCATCGGCGGTACTGCATTGCTCGTCATCGACTACGGAAGTTACAACATCGTCTCTGAAGAGCTGAATCGAAGCGCGCGGGATTGAGGGCTACAGTCACAATGACAACGCCAGCAATTCGCATCGCCTGCTCTGCGTAACTTGCGATCGACGTCCGATCAGGAAGTGCCCCATCTCGGATCCGTCCGCGTTTTCCGGCCGAAGCGTGGCTGTGTAACAATCGCTTGGTTCTGCAAAGCCACCGACAATTGCACCCCGATGGAGAGCGGGCAGCCGATTAAATATGTGGGATAGTCGCATCACTAAGTTGAGCCGATCTTTAGTCGCCGCAATTGCCACGGTGCTTTGCTTGGCGTCAGGAGCGGTTGCTAACGGACAGAAGAGCGTCGATTGGCCTGCCTACAACGGCGGCAAGGACGGCGACCATTACTCAAAGCTTGCGCAGATCAACCGCGCGAACGTTCACAAGCTTCAACTGGCATGGCGCTTCGATACGGGTGAAACCGGCGGGATGCAGACCAATCCGCTGATCGTGGGGCGCACGCTATACGGCTATACACCGACACAGAAGGTGATCGCGCTCGATGCCGCCACGGGGCAACTCAAATGGAAGTTCGACCCAGGGATCAGCGGTACACAGCCTGCACGCGGCATGGCGTATTGGACTGACGGGAAGGAAAAGCGCCTCTTTGCCGGAGTGATGAACTTTCTCTATTGCCTCGATGCGGAAACCGGCAATCCGATTGCATCTTTCGGTGAAAAGGGCCGCATTGATCTGCGCAAGGATCTGGGCCGCGACTATGAGACGCAGTCGGTCGCACTGACCACACCGGGAATCATCTACAAGGATCTGATCATTGTCGGAGGCCGCAATCCGGAAACGCACCCTGCGCCGCCGGGATACATTCGCGCCTATGACGTGCACACCGGCCAACTACGTTGGACCTTCCATACAATTCCGCTGCCCGGAGAACCGGGCTACGAGACGTGGCCAAAAGATGCATGGAAGACGGCGGGTGCGGCGAATAACTGGGCGGGGATGTCGCTCGATGCGGAGCGCGGGATTCTCTACGCGCCGACGGGCTCGGCGGTCATGGATTTTTATGGTGGAGATCGCGTGGGCGACGATCTCTATGCCAACACGCTTCTCGCGCTCAATGCAGGAACCGGGAAATTGCTCTGGCATTTTCAGGGCGTACATCACGACATCTGGGACCGCGATTTTCCTTCGCCTCCTGCGCTCTTCAATCTCAAGCGCAATGGCAAGCTTATCGAAGGACTGGCACAAACAACGAAGCAGGGCTCGCTCTATGTGTTTGACCGTCTGACCGGCGAGCCGCTCTTTCCTGTTCATGAACGTGCGTATCCGGCGAGCACGGTTCCCGGCGAAGTGACCGCGCCGACGCAGCCCCTGCCGGACTGGCCCAAACCCTTTGCCGAACGGCAAGAGTTGACCGAAGACATGCTCACGACGCGCACTCCGGAAGCGCATGCCTGGGCGTTGAGAACGTTTCGCGAGGCACGGAGTGGTGGTCAGTTTTATCCCATGACCATGGGCAAGTTGACGGTCGTCTTTCCGGGGTTCGATGGGGGCGGCGAGTGGGGTGGCCCTGCGGTCGATCCGGTTTCGAAGATCCTCTTTGTCAACGAGAACGAAATGGCGTGGCTTGGTGGACTGGTTCCTCCTTCGAATGGAGGTAGCCCCGGCGAAGAGGTGTATCGCAAACAATGCGCAATTTGTCACGGCATCAATCGCAGTGGTTCCCCGCCTGCATTCCCGTCGCTGATCGGCGTCGACCAGAGGTTGACGCAACAGAAAATCATCGACACGATTCACGCGGGAACTGGCCGCATGCCCTCCTTCCCCAACATCGAGGCCGCGCGTCTGCATGCGCTGCTTGAGTTCCTGCACACTGGCAGCACCGTCGGATCGAAGACCGAGATGAACTCGGTTTCTGCGCCATCGCAGGAAGGGGCTGATGCGGTTGGCGCAACGGTCTATCGCGACCGTTGCGCCATCTGCCACGGCGATCAGCGCGAAGGAATTTCGCCGTCGTTCCCGATGCTCGTTGGTTTGGGAGCTCGACTTTCGAAATCGCAGACGACTGAGATGATTCAAAAAGGCAAAGGTAGAATGCCTCCGATGCCGGAGATCGAAGGAGCGGAACTGCAAGCGCTGCTGCGTTACCTCGGGGTCCACGAGAGCGAACAGGCCGAACCTGAGACAGAGGGTGAAGACCGCTACACTTTCACTGGCTATCGAAAATTCCTCGATCCGGACGGCTATCCGGCGATCGCGCCCCCTTGGGGCACACTCAACGCGATTGACCTGAAAACGGGTAACTTCCTGTGGAAGATTCCTTTCGGCGAATATCCGGATTTGGTGAAACAGGGCATGAAGGGTACGGGCACTGAAAATTATGGCGGTCCCATTGTGACGGCGGGCGGGGTGCTGTTTATCGGGGCCACTGTGTACGACAGGAAATTCCACGCCTTCGACACACGCAGCGGCAAACTGCTGTGGGAGTTTGAGCTACCATTCGCCGGCATGGCGACGCCTTCGACCTACATGATCGACGGGCGACAGTATGTGGTGACAGTTTCAAGTGGTGGGCGCGATCCCAAATCGCCGGTTGGCGGAGCCTACATCGCGTTTGCGTTGGCGCGTTAGTTGACCTGTGGCGGGTGACCCTGGTCTCATACCGCGCACTATCAAGTTGAGGGTGCCCCCGGTCCCTCGCCTTTGGGGACCGGGGAAGGGGAATCGCGCTGTCTGTTGCGCATCCACTCAGGCAGTTGCCAGCCTCTCTCGCGGGCCGTCCATTTCGATTCGATTTCTACGGTACCGTGCATGCCCGTTTGATAGTGGCGATAACTTGACCAGAGCCACTCCTCGGGCCTGGTAACGAGGCCGCGCTTCACCGGATTCCGATGAATATAGCGCAACTTCTCCACGAACTTCTGGTGCGATGACACGTTGAAATCGTAATAATGCGCTTGCCAAAAGGGTCTTACGCGGCTGCGCATCGAAACCGACAGCTTGAGGGCCTGAACGGTTCTGGATAAAAGCCCGCGCCCTGGCTCATTGACTAACAGATGCACGTGCTCCGGCATGACCACGTAACCAGCAACCGCAAAGAGAGAACGCAGCCGAACCCGCTCCAACGCATCCTCAAAGAGCTCCATCGTCGCGACCGTCGACAGGTAGGGTTGACGACGGAAACTGCTGAAGGTGAGGAAGTGAAACTCCCCCGTTTGCTGATAACGGATGCATTGGCCTTTCATATACCGCGACAATACCCCAACAGGGAGGTGGGCGCGGGCGCGGTGCTTCCATCCCCGGTCCCCAAAGGCGAGGGACCGGGGGCACCCTCAGCATGGTCTGGAGAGATCTCACCGGGACGGGCGCCACCCGCCTGCAAACAACGCTCTAGGATTTGTCCACGGATTCGATCGCGTCAATCGGTATCGCTGGTTTCGCGCCCTTCATCTTCGCGACTTCTTCCATGTAGGCGCGTTGTGCCTTCAGGCGAATATAGACATCGAAGACCATCTTCGCGCGAATTACGTCGTCGAGGGTGAGCGCGCGCGGCGCCATTTTGTTCGCAATCATGTGGTCGGCGATCTGGAGGAAATCCTTCACCATCGCCGTGAACTCAGCCGCTCCATGTTCAGTCGGGTTCCGCCGCGGCGATGATGCTTTCGGCCCGCTGCTGAGAAATTGTCGGTCGCGCCAGATTGTCCGGGTCAACGTACAGCGTTTCAAGCCGATCCTTGTGGATTCCGCGCGCAAAATCCATGGCAGCGGGAATTGTTTGCCACTCTCGAGGCTTTCCCGGCTAGGAACCCAAATGGCCCAGAATAGCTTGCGTTCATGGTCTTCAACCCACTTGAGCGGCGATCTGTTTTCTTCGCCGGGAAGCACCGGTTTCCGATCCAGTGCATCGAGGAAAATCATCGACGATTTGCCGATTTCCTCGAGAGCCATGGTCGCCATATGGAACGCGAGATGGTAGCTGCCCGGCTGGGCGCAAGCTTTCGCCGCAGCGATCATCTTTTCCGCGTTTTGAAGGCACGCCGCAATAGCGGGCGTGAATTCTTCCGGCTTCTTCATGGATATGGATTTTACGGCGACTTACCGGAGGCAAAGATAATTCTGGCGTCAGGCAGGTGGCCCATTCAGATTCCAAAGCCGGCACTCAGGGCTGTGCCCCGTTCATCGCGATGAACTGGGGTTCGCCCCGGACGGCCCAAAATCTCCAATGGATCGGCCGTTCACCGTGCGTTGAGTCCCGCTCCGAGGATTAGTCCCCGAAAACGCCATCTGCGCCAGATTTCTTACTTTCATTCACGAGTTCGGCGTCCGATCCCGAATGTCGAAAGCCGCATGGGCGACAAGAAGTGGCTCAGATCTGCCGCCTTCGTTGCAGAGAATTACCGCCTCCCAGCGCACAATAGACGCTAGGCCAAAGCACGAAAGCTGCGTGCCAAACGGCGAAAAATTGCTAAGTCCTTTGCCGAGAGATCTTTCTCCATAAGCGATTGATTCGATTGAAGTTAACGTAAGTTATTGATAAAGCTAAGTCCAATGGGCAGAGATCTTTAGCACGAATCGAGGGGAGGGGGTATCCCCATACCCCACCGATTATCGCTTTTTCTTCGCCTTTTCACATCCATTTCGGGTATGCTGGCTTCGCAACTTGGAGGTTGCCGAATGGACTTTCAAAAAGAATTGGTCGCTGAATATGAGCGCGAGAGCGCGAGCACGCGTAAAACTCTGGACGCGATTCCGGGGAACGCTGACTTTGGCTGGAAACCCCACGAAAAATCGATGAGTCTCGGACGCCTGGCAGCTCATGTGTCCGACACCGCGGGCGACTGGGCGGTGCATACCCTCACCGTGGACCGGATGGATTGGAAACCCGGGGATTCTCCGACAGATCCAGCAACGAAGGCAGCTCTGCTGGAGCGCTTCGACAAACAAGTTTCGGAGGCCAAGAGTGCGCTTTCGAAGATGACGCCAGAAAAGTGGGATTCGAACTGGAAGTTCGTCGCCGGTGATCAGGTTTGGATTGACGATTCGAAATACAATGTTTGGCGAACCTGGGTTTTGAGTCACCTTGTCCACCATCGCGCGCAGTTGGGTGTCTATCTGCGGCTGCTGGGCCAGAAGGTGCCCGGAATGTACGGGCCCTCGGCGGACGAGATGTGAATTGACTGGAAGCCAGGATGGATCGATCTGTTTTGAGACGCACGGCAGCCCACTCCTCTAGTCTGAAGACATGGGTTTTGCTTTTCCGAAGATCTATCCCATCCTGGATTCCTCGTTTATCCCCGCTGTCGAACGGGCCGGCTTCCTGAAGGCCCTGGGTGCGTCACTGGCCGCTGCGGGAATGACGCTGATGGAATACCGGAACAAAACTGGAAGCGGGGCCGAAATTCTGGCAGACGCGGTGGTCTTGCGCGCCGCAATGCCGGCAAAAAGCATCAAGTTAATCCTTGATGATCGAGTTGATTTGGTTGAACAGACTGGGTTTGATGGCGTTCACGTTGATGCCGGAGATATGACGCCTGCTGAGGCGCGCCGGCTGCTTGGGCCCGGCCGCATCGTAGGCACGTTTGGCGGCAGCGATGCACTCGTGCCCGGAGTTCTTGACGAACCGGCGGATTATCTTTCAATCGGCCCTGTCTATTCAACGACGACGAAACAGACAACCAAGGCAAGCATCGGGCCGGAGGGCGTGCTGCGGTTGCGGGAGCAGGCTGGCCCCGACGTTGTGCTGGTGGGCGTCGGCGGCGTCACGTTGGAAACCGCGGGTGCAATTCTTGCTGCGGGTGCGAATAGCGTGGCTGTTTCTGCGGCCATCTTCCGCACGGCAGACCCCGTGGCCGAGTTTCGACGGTGGATGGCGGCGTTCGGTTGAGATCGCGGTTTCCTCCCCTGAGCAGGCAAAAAAGAGGAGACATTCTCATATATTTCCGGTAAAACCGTGCAAGGTGACGACCACTAACCCCATACCTCAAAGGAAAGCTGCCGCATCCACGGATGCACCTGGAATGGTGCAAAGCCTCGGACTATTCAGTTCGACCGCGATCGTTGCCGGGTCCATGATTGGGTCCGGCATTTTTCTTGTCGATGCGGATATTGCGCGCGGCACCAACTCTCCGGCGCTCTTTCTTGCCGCGTGGGTGGTGACCGGCGTGATGACCATGATCGGCGCGCTCAGCTACGGCGAGCTGGCGGCGATGATGCCCAAGGCGGGCGGGCAATATGTCTATCTGCGGGAATCGCTGGGGCCGCTCTGGGGCTTTCTCTATGGCTGGACGCTTTTCCTCGTGATCCAGACAGGCACGATTGCGGCGGTCTGCGTGGCATTCGGCAAGTTTCTCGGCGTGTTTTTTCCGTCCGTGTCGACCACGCATTGGCTGTGGCACATCGCGCACGTGCCCGCGATTCCAGGTCGGACCGATGGTGCTGGGCAACATGGATATTGGCGTCAACACCGCCAACCTGGCGGGAATGGTTGTTGTCATTTTTCTGGCAGTGGTGAATGTGTTCGGCGTGAAGCTTGGTGCACTGATTCAGAACGTATTCACTTCGGCGAAGGCGCTCTCACTGGCAGCTCTGGTCGTGTTGGCATTTACGGTGGGGCGCAACGCGACGGCATGGAATGCCAATTTTGGTGCGGGTCTGAGCGAGTTCTGGAAGAACGCGGGCTGGAGCTCGTTGCATCCGGTGCAGGTGGGCGTGGGCGGCCCGATTGTGCTCGTGAATGTGCTCGTGATTCTTGCGGTGGTGCAGGTCGGGTCGTTGTTTTCGGCCGATGCGTGGAACAACATCACGTTTACAGCCGGGGAAGTGAAGAATCCGCGGCGAAACATTCCACTCTCGCTGATCCTGGGCGTCGGGTTTCGTGCTGACTGTGTATTTTCTCGCGATCGCTGGCTTATCTTCTGGTGCTGCCGATGCACGGCGATCCGCACGGAACCACGGCGCTCGCGCGCGGACTGCAGTATGCGTCGGAGGATCGCGTAGGCACGGCGGCGCTGGAAGTCATCTTTCACGCCGGTGGCGCGTACATGATGGCGGCTGCGATTCTTGTTTCCACATTCGGCTGCGCGAATGGCATGTCGCTGGCGGGGGCGCGCGTGTACTACGCGATGAGCCAGGATGGGCTCTTCTTCAAGTCGGTCGGCAAGCTGCATCCGCGCTATCGCACGCCGGCCGCGGGTCTCCTGGTGCAGGCGGCGTGGACGGCGCTGCTGTGTGTCTTCGGGATCGTACAGCCAGTTGCTCGACTACATCATTTTTGCGGTGCTGGTTTTCTACATCCTCACCATTGCTGGGCTCTTTGTGTTGCGCTTCAAACAGCCCGATGCGCCGCGGCCCTACAAAGCGCTGGGCTATCCGGTGCTGCCGGCGCTCTACATCGTGATGGCTTCGTGGATTTGTATCGTATTATTGCGGTACAAGCCGCAGTACACGTGGCCGGGCCTGGTGCTCGTCCTGCTCGGGATTCCGGTCTATCTCTTCTGGTCGCGTCATTCCGCGCGCGCATTGGTTTCAGATTCGCAATCTCAATCTCCTGAGGAGGATGTCCCTCATTCATGTCCAGGCTGCTTCGTATCAAACCGATGTCCATGCTGACGCAAGAGGCGTGCGAAGAGGGCGAACACACCCTGAAACGCTCACTCGGCGCATTGAACCTGATCACGCTGGGCATTGGCGCCGTCATCGGAGCCGGCATCTTTACTCTCACCGGACAGGCTGCTGCGCTGCATGCAGGACCGGCTGTGGCTCTGAGCTTTGTGCTGGCCGGATTGACCTGCGCGATTTGCGGGGCTGTGCTATGCGGAGTTTGCCTCGATCATTCCCATCGCCGGCTCGGCCTACACGTACGGCTACGCCACGCTCGGCGAGTTAGTGGCGTGGATCATTGGCTGGGACCTCTGTCTCGAGTACGCATTTGGCGCGTCCACTGTCGCTTCGGGTTGGGCGGGCTACTTCAACAGCCTTCTGCAGCAGTTCCACATCTACATTCCCCCGCAACTCACTGCGACCACCGGAACTACCTTGGTTTTCTACCACGACCAATGGCTTCAGCTGATGTCTCTTCCGCCGGGCGTCAGCGATGCGGGCTTGCCGCATGCCACGGGATTCTTCAACCTGATTGCGGTCTGCATTGTCGTGGTCATCACAACGATTCTCGTGATCGGCATCAAGGAGTCGGCCAACTTCAACTCGGCGGTCGTCATCATTAAAGTCTCCATCGTCGGGGTCTTCCTGGTCGTCGGCGGTTACTTTCTCTTTCAGCATCCCGAAGTGGCGAAGGCGAACTGGCATCCTTTCATCCCACCTCCTGACGGACACGGCAACTTCGGCTGGGTCGGCATTCCAACGGCAGCCGCATCGATTTTCTTTGCCTATATCGGCTTCGATGCCGTATCGACCGCCGCGCAGGAAGCCAAGAACCCCAAGCGCGATATGCCGATCGGCATTCTCGGTTCGCTTGTCGTCTGCACCATCCTCTACATCCTTGTGTCGCTGGTGCTCACTGGCCTGGTGAGCTACAAGACGCTGAACGTGTCGGCGCCAGTGGCGCTTGCGATTGATGCGACGGGCGTCAGCTGGGGATCGCCCTGCTGGTCAAGATCGGCGCAGTGTTTGGCCTGGCCACGGTGATGCTGGTCATGCTTCTGGGCCAGACGCGCGTCTTCTACTCGATGTCGAAAGATGGACTGCTGCCGAAGTGGGCATCGGCCGTGCACCCGAAGTTCCGCACGCCGTGGATCACCACGATCGTCTTCGGCTCGTTTGCGGCGATCATGCCCGCGTTCCTGCACATCGAGCGTCTTTCGGAACTGGTCAATATCGGGACTCTGCTGGCCTTCACCATCGTGAGCGCAGGCGTATGGGTGTTGCGCGTGCGGCATCCGGAGATGCAGCGCCCATTCAAGACGCCGCTTGTGCCGCTGGTGCCGATTCTCGGGATTCTCTCCGCACTTTTTCTGATGACGCGGCTCGCGCATGATCACCTGGAAGGTGATGATCGGCTGGCTCCTTGTCGGACTGTTGATTTACTTCGGCTATTCGCTCAAGCACAGCAAGGTGCAGGCGCTGGCGATTGCGCCGGAAGGGGATTGAAGCTGCTTGGCGGATCTAAAACTGAGAAAACGGCCTCCCGCGGGAGGCCGTTCTGCTCGCGCAGGAAGCATTTGTGTCATGCAGTCGTCTTGGCGCAGAACTCGTCGAAGGCCCGGACGAGCTCGCCGGCGATCTGCTGCGCGGTGGCTTGCTCGATGACGAAGCGCTGCATCAGGTAGACCAGCTTGCCGTCGCGCAGAATTGCGATGGCGGGAGAAGTGGGCGGATTGCCGTCAAAGTAGCTGCGAGCGCGTTCGGTGGCTTCGCGATCCTGGCCGGCAAAAACGGTGATGCTCTGGTCGGGCTGGTTGGCCGCGTTGGCCAGCGCCAGGCGAACGCCGGGGCGCATCTTGCCCGCAGCACATCCGCAAATCGAATTCACGACCAACATGGTTGTGCCGGGCTGGGCCAATGCCGCGTCCACTTCCTCGGCGGTGCGGGTTTCTTTGATTCCGGCGCGCACAAGCTCTTCGCGCATGGGAATCACCATCAGTTCTGGATACATGAATGCCTCCGGCTGGGAAAGTTGCTCTAATCCATTTTATCCGAAGGTGCAGGTGTAGCCTTGAGAAGAAATGCGTGTGGAAGAAAACAAGGCGCTTGCGCCGTTCACGACGTTTGGCATCGGGGGACCGGCGCGCTGGTTTGCCGAGGCCAGGAGCGAAGACGATATTGCCGAGGCTGCCGTCTGGGCGCGGGAGCGCGGAGTGCCTCTTTTTGTGCTGGGCGGGGGCAGCAATCTGCTGGTTGCGGACGCCGGGTTCGCTGGGCATGGTGCTGCAGATTGGGCTTGCGAGGAATCGAATCGGAACGAAGATCAGGATCGCGGCCTGTTATCAAGTGGCCGCCGGCGAGGATTGGGATGCTTTCGTGCAGCGAAGTGTCGAGGGACCGATTGCGCGGGCCTCGAATGCCTGGCCGGCATTCCCGGAACTGTGGGCGGCACGCCGGTTCAGAATGTCGGCGCCTATGGGCAGGAAGTTGCTTCGAATATCTGTAAGGTGCGCGCGTTCGATCTGCAGACGGGCGCATTCGTCGAGTTCTCCAACGCGGAATGCGGATTTGCGTATCGTCGCAGCCGATTCAATACAGAGGACCGGGGGCGCTACGTTGTCACGCGCGTCGACTATCGGCTTGATTCCGGGCGGAGCACCGACTCTGCGTTATGCCGATTTGCAAAGGGAGTTTTCGGGCACGACCCAATGCAAGCCTGAGCGAAGTCGCGGATGCGGTGCGGCGCATTCGCCGGTCGAAAGGAATGCTGCTGGTCGAGGGCGATCCGGACTGCCGCAGCGCGGGAAGTTTCTTCAAAAATCCGGTGGTAGGTGAGGAGCGAGTTCGGCAAATTGCGGCTGCAGTCGGGAAGGAACCGCCGTGTTTTCCGGGCGGGATGAAAATCTCAGGTCACGTGAAAACTATCGGCAGCATGGCTGATTGAACAGGCGGGATTCGCGAAGGGATACGCGAGAGGAGCGACTGGAATCTCGTCGCGGCACACCCTGGCGCTGATCAATCGCGGCGGAGCTAAAGCAGCAGAGATTCTAGCGCTGGCCGATGAGATCGCATCGCTGGTTGAAACCCGCTTTGGCGTTCACCTCGAGAAGGAGCCGGTTCTGCTGGGATTCGGAACGGATCGATCCTAGTGGCTCTCGAGGGTTTTTCCCAAGCGTTCCATGATCCGCTGGCGTTCGGCGCGGAGCGCAACTTCGGCAGGGCCGATGGCGACTACGCGACCTTCTCGCAGCAGAGCAACTTCTGCGCCGGATGCATATGCGTCCGTTGCATCGTGTGTGACCAGGACGGTCTGCACATGACGCTCGCGAAGCCAGGCCTGCAGACGCAAGAGAAGTGCATCGCTTGCCGCTCCGTCGAGTGCAGAGAAAGGCTCGTCCAGCAACAGCAATCGAGGCAACGGGGCGAGCGCGCGGGCCAGGGCGACTCGCTGGGCTTCCCCACCGGAAAGCTCCTGGGGGTGACGGTGTGCCAGATTTGCCGCATCGACCAGCGCGAGCATTTCCTCAACGCGCTCGGTGCGTTGGCTCTGGTTGAGGCCGGAGAGTCCGTAGGCAACATTGGCCGCGACACTCATGTGAGGGAAGAGTGCGGGCTGCTGCGCAACCAATGCGGTCTTGCGATGACCTGGCTTCTCGTGAATTCGGCGCGTGGAGTCAGTGAGCACGTGGCCGTCGAGCGCGATGCTGGCCTCGATCAGGTAGATCGAGGCCGGCGAGCAAACGCAGGAGCGTGCTCTTGCCTGCGCCTGAAGGACCGAAGATCACGGTCCACTCGGAAGCGAAGCGGCACTCGACGTGAAGATGAAAGCTGCCACGGCTGCGCTTCAAGGGAGAACTCAAGCACGGCGGACCTCCCCGTGTCCGGTTGCCGCCATAGATTGCTGCCAATGCCGCAACGCTGAGAGCAAGGAGAATCGCGGCGGTGCGGCTTGCGGCCGCGTAGTCGAAATTCTCCACCTGGTTGTAGAGCAGGATCGACAGGGTGCGCGTGGCGCCGGGAATATCGCCGCCGAGCATGAGAACCACGCCAAACTCACCGACGGTGTGCAGAAAGCTCAGCACGGCGGCAGCGAGCAGCGATCGACGCGCCAGGGGAACCAGCAGGGTGAAGACGATGCGCATGGGACTGGCGCCGAGCAGACGCGCAGCGTCGACCAGTGCGGGCTCGACGCCGGAAGCCGGCCACGAGAGGCTGCACGGCAAAAGGCAGGCTGTAGATGACCGAGCCAACGACCAGGCCGGAGAAGGAAAAGGCGAGTGGATGGCCGAGAAGAGCAGTGATCCCTCGGCCGATGGCTGTGCGCGGACCGAGAAGAACCAGAAGAAAGAAGCCGAGCACGGTCGGCGGCAAAACGAAGCGGCAGTGCTGCCAGGGCCTCGAGAACCGCGAGCCAGCGGCTGCGGCCGAGGACCAGCAGTGCTGCTAGAGGAACGGACAGGACGAGCAGGATTGCCGTGGTTACTGTGCGAGCCGAGCGTGAGGGCGAGCGCTTGCCAATCCATCGTTCAGCGGACCCTCATTTCACCGGCGTGAGGCCGCTCTTGGCAAGCTGGGCCTGCACCGGCGGAGAGAGCAGGAAGTCGAGAAGCTTGTGGACCGCCGCGCGCTGGCTTGTTTTGCTCACGATGACTGCGCCTTGCTCGATTGGCGGGTAGAGATCGCGCGGAATGACGAAGTAGACACCGCTGCGAGCCGAGTCGGGGCGTGAGTGCTGACGTGAGCGAGATAAGTCCCGCATCGGCATTGCCTGAATCGACAAACTGCGCGGCCTGCGCGATGTTTTCCGCGGTTACGATGCGCGGCTTGAGTTGCTCGTAGAGCTTGAGGCTGGTCAGAGCAGCCACGGCGGCACGGCCGTAGGGTGCGCGATCCGGATTGGCGATGCAAGACGTTTCAAAAGAGGACTGCGCAAGAGATCGAGCGACGGCAGAGGCAGATGGGAATCCTTGCGAGCTCCACAGGACGAGCGTTCCTTTGGCATAAGTGATTGGCGTCGAGGAATCACCTGAACCTGCTGCATCGGCCAGGCCCGCATCGATCAGGCGCTTTGGGTAGCTCAAATCGGCCGACAGGAAGAGATCGAAGGGAGCGCCGTTCTGAATCTGTGTCGTCAAGCATGGCCGAGGCCTGATAAGTGGCTTCGGCATGAATGCCGGTGGCCTGCTGGAATTGTTCAAGGATCGGCGGCAAGCACCGGTTCGAGGTCGGCAGCAGCGGCATGCGCAGCGGGGTCTGCGCGAGAAGGGGCGGAATGCCGAGCACACCGATCAAAGCGAAAAAGAAACCTGCGCGTTGCAAGGTCTCCATGCCGCCGGTGCAAGCAAAAATCGTCTCACGCTGGTAGGCTAACACCAAGCGATGAACGACAATCTGCATCAGTTACGCTGCTTCGGATGTGGCGAGCGCATCGCCGGGTCAGAAGCGCAACCGGATTTTCGGTGTGCGCAATGCGGCGACCTTTTCGAGGTGGAATACCCGGGATGGAGTCTGCGACAGGGAACCAACAGGCCGAACCCCGGTGCGTTGAAGTGGCTTTGGCGAGAGCGCCGCTGCTCGTCTGAGGCGCTTGACCAATCGGGTGTCTGGCGATTCCGGGAACTGCTGCCGATTCTGGAGAATTTCGGCAATGCCGTAACCCTGCGGGAAGGGAACACGCCGCTCTACCCTTTGCCCCGTGCAGCCACGCAGTTTGGGGATCGACCAGCTGTTCGCCAAGCACCAGGGAATGAATCCGACGGGATCCTTCAAAGACACAGGCATGACGGCGGCATTGAGTGTGGCAAAAGAGCGAGGCTTCGAGTGGGTGGCATGCGCGTCGACGGGAAACACGTCGGCAGCGATGGCCGCGTACGCAGCCCGCGCGGGATTGCGCAGCCTGGTGCTGATTCCGGAAGGAAAAATCGCGTGGGGCAAACTATCGCAGGCGATGGACTATGGGGCCGTCACCTGCCAGCTCAAGACCGATTTCGACGGCTGCGTGAAGGTGCTGGCGGAGATTGTGCGCCACGAGCCGATCTACCTGCTGAACTCGGTGAATCCCTATCGGCTTGAGGGACAAAAGACGCCGGCGTTCGAGATCGCCGAGGCGCTCGACTGGAATGTTCCCGATCACCTGATTGTTCCCGGCGGCAATCTGGCCAATAGCTCGGCGCTGGGCAAGGGATTTCGCGAATTGCAAGAGCTTGGTCTGGTCGCGCGGATGCCGCGCATTTCGGTGATCCAGGCTGAGGGCGCCAATCCGCTGGTGCGCAGCTTTGCGGCAAGCCATGGAAGCGAGTTGGAGCCGGTTGAAGCGCACACGCGCGCATCAGCGATTCGCATTGGAAATCCTGCTTCGTGGCGCAAAGCCGTGCGCGTGATTCAGGACACGGATGGCTGGTGCCTCGATGTGACGGAGACGGAGATCGCGATTGCGAAGGCAGAACTCGGGGCTGAGGGACTTGGTTGCGAACCGGCCTCGGCAGTCACGCTTGCGGGACTGAAAAAGCTGCGCGCCGAGGGCAAAGTAAGTGCCGGTGAGACGGTGGTGCTTGTTCTCACCGGACATACGCTGAAGGATGCCGACTACACGATCGACTTTCACCGCGGAACTCTGCTTAAAGAACAGGAGATTGCCGGCCACGAAGCGGAAATCGATGGACTGCGGCGCAATGCATTTGCCGTGGAGGCGAACCCGGCCGCCGTGCTGGCGGCAATGAGGGGAAATGCCGGATGACGACTTCCGCGACTAGGAGCGGCGAGAGCCTTCGGCTGCGGCTTCCCGCTACATCGGCAAATCTTGGGTCCGGGTTCGACGCGGCGGCCGTGGCGCTCGATTTTTATCCTCGAGATCGATGCAGAGCCGGCAGAGGAATTCTCGATTCATGCGACGGGACGCGATGCCGTGCGTTGTTCGCAGCTCGAAGACAACCTCATCCTTGGCGTTTATCGCAAGCTGCTCGCGGAGAATGGGAGGCCAGTGATTCCACTCGCTTTACAAATGGCGAATGGCATCCCGCTGGGAATGGGCTGCGGCTCGTCGGCCGCTGGCAGACTTGCTGGAGATCGCCTTGGCCGTTCATTTTGGTCAGCTCGGATGGAGCTCGGATCAAATCCTCGAAGAGGCCAGCGCGCTCGAAGGTCATCCTGACAATGTCGCGGCCTGCTGGCTAGGCGGATTTGTCGCCGCCGCGTGCGAAGGCAGGACGGTGCACGCCGCGCGCGTTTCTCCGCCTTCGGAATGGCGTGCGATTGTCGCGCTGCCGTCGATGCCGCTCGCGACGAGCAAAGCGCGCGCGGTTCTTCCTGATTCCTATTCACGATCGGATGTGGTGGCAAACATCCAGTCAGTGTCTGCTTGGCCTGGCATTCTGCCCAGGCGCGAGGCGACCTGTTGCGTGTCGCGATGAGCGACCGGATTCATCAGCCCTATCAGGGAGTCGATCTGCCCGTTGTTGTCGCGAATTCTGCCGTTGGCCGGCGACCATGGCATACTTGGCGCAGCGCTGAGTGGAGCGGGCCCTGCGATGCTTGTCGTGGTCGATGGGGCACAGAATCTAGGAGCGGCATCGACAGCTATCTACAAGGCTGTAAGGGGCCTGGAGGAGCCAGAGCTCCATGTTTGCAGCTTTGAACTGCGCGGAGCAGTCTCAGTTGCTCGGACACGCCGTGGCATGACTGCGAGCTATCTTCTATTCCAAGAAAGATGACTCATTCAGCGGTGACTAGGGGAGTTATCGTAAGAATAATTCCGGCCCGCGTTCAGTTGCCTCTTTTGTTAATCACCTGTCGGTGATTACTCCTTGCATTACCTAAGTTTGCTTGCTATTCGGCCTTGGAACACCTACATTCGCTGCGTGGGCAGTTCTGGGGGAGGGCTGCTCTAGCGCCCGTGATCCTTTACTGGGATCCGGGCGCTTCTATTTGCGCAAAGATGAAGTTAGGAAGGGATCATAGCAGCGAGCCCTTGCGGCGCTTTGCGGATCAGGTCTGATCTCGGGAGTTTATTCAGAGAATCTCCGTTGCTCGTCCGAACAACTGTGTTAGCTGCTGCATGGCGAACGGCCCGACTTGCGACGTTTGAGCAGCTTGCGCATCTTAGTTATGTGGCGCGTTCGATTAAACTAATTGGACAGCGGTGCAAGGAGGATCATGGCGGGCTTGGGAGTTATGGAAGTGAGCGATGCAACATTCGATCAGGAAGTGCTGCGCAGTGAGCAGCCGGTCCTAGTGGATTTTTGGGCGGTCTGGTGCGGACCATGTCGAGCGATTGCGCCGATGGTCGATAGCGTGGCCACGGCCTACACGGGCAAGCTGAAAGTGACAAAGATGAATGTGGATGAGAATGGCGCGACGCCTTCGCGCTATGGCATCCGCGGCATTCCAACGCTGCTGTTTTTCAAGGGCGGCAAAGTCGCCGATCAGGTGGTGGGTTACGTTCCTCAGAACGTGATCGAGGAAAAGGTGCAGCGCCTCTTGGCATAGAGAACCAATCGAGTGCGATAGATCTGAGAGAGGGCCGGCAAAAGGCCGGGCCTCTTTTTTGGTCTCGAATCCTGCAATATCAACGATATTTGCGCAGGACACCCAGCACGCGGCCTTGAATGGCAACATGTGCGGCTGGAACGTAGATTGGCTCCATCTCGATGTTGGCAGGCTGCAGCCGAACGACCTGGCCTTCAGAATAGAAACGCTTCAGTGTGGTCTCGGCTCCGTGCACCAGAGCCACGACGATCTCGCCCTGCCGGGCCGTGCGTGTCCGCTCAACCAGGACGTAATCGCCATTGATGATGTGTTCGTCGCGCATGGAGTCGCCGCGGACTTCAAGAGCGAAAACATCACGATTGCCGACCACATCGTGAAGAGAGATGCTCTCCAGCGTCTCAGTAGCTTCGACCGGCAACCCAGCAGCAATCCGCCCAACGAGAGGGAGCCGGTCGGTCGAGCGGGTGCGCGCGCCCGGCGGCAGAACGTCGATCGAGCGGCTGCGGTTGTGGACGCGATCGAGCAAGCCTTTCTTTTCAAGATTGGTGATGTGCTTGTGGACGGTCGCCAGGCTCTTTAGGCTCATTCCTCGCGCAATCTCTTCAAAAGAAGGGGAATAGCCATTGCGGGCGACAAATGACTCGAGGAAATCCAGAATTTCTTTTTGCCTGCGAGTGACGGCCATGGGCGAATTATAGCGAACAAAAAGCGAACTGAAAGAGATTTTCTCGGCCTTTTTCATTCTTGAAGAACCAAAACGGGCAAGAGTCACTGTTTTCACTTTGACCTTCTGTGTCGTGACAAGGCCACAGCCCAGTTCGATCTAGTTCACGCATGCAGAGTTTTGATTGCCAGAGGAATTGGACGAAAGATGGCTGCGAAATAATTCGCGAGGTGCCATTTTAGAACTGATGCTGCTTCTCTCCCATTTACGGAATTTGCGTCCTGTCTTTTTCTTGATCAGGCTTGAGTTCTCTGTGTCCCGGTCGCAATGTGGAGAGAGCCGCAGGTTAGTGACGGGCTAACTCAAGCGGCGAAAAGAGCGAGAGTTCAATTAAGCCTCCGCTGCAAAGAAGGGCCAAGATGAAGTTATTGGTTGCCGAGGACGACAGAGCGCTTGGGATGTTCCTGAGCCGCGGTCTCGAGGCGGACGGCTATCGAGTTCGCCTGGCATTAGACGGAGCGGCGGCGGTCGATGCATTCCGCGAAGATCTGCCGGACCTGACAATTCTCGATCTGAACATGCCGGTGAAGGATGGAGAGCAGGTTCTGAACGAGGTTCGAAGGATGGATACGGATCTGCCTGTGTTGGTATTGACTGCGCGTCAGGAGGTGGACACGCGGGTGCGGTGCCTAGATCGCGGTGCCGATGACCTGATGGTAAAGCCATTCAGTCTGCACGAACTGCGAGCGCGGGTGCGAGCGTTGCTTCGCCGAAAGCGCGAGACACGACTCCTCTTGCGGGCAGGAGATCTGGAGGTCAGCCGCTTAGACCACTCCGTAAGTCGAAGCGGCCACTCGATCGAGCTTACAAATAAAGAATTTTCTTTGCTGGAGAATCTTTTGCTCAATCGCGGTCATTGCGTTTCTAGAGTCGAACTCCTCGATTCCGTGTGGAAGATGGAACCCACGCAGACCACCAACATCGTGGATGTGTACGTGAACTATCTACGTCGCAAGCTCGCATGATCCTACTCCGGGGCAATTAATTCGCACCGTGCGCGGTCAGGGCTACATGGTCCCTGGCGAAGGCGAGTCAGAGTTTGCGGTCGTTGCCGACGCCACTCTGACTTCGACAATGCCGCACCTCAATCCGTAACTGCTTGAGGCCCTAGATTTCAATAAATATCGGCGTGAGCTAAAGGAGAGTTGACATGCAGGTTTGTCCAGTTTCGGTTGTTCCCAATTCAACACGAATGAGGCCGCGCACCGCGCTGGTCGCAAGCGCCGATAGCAGCTTTCGTCAACGGCTGAACGAGATCCTTACAGGTCTCCGCTGGCAGGTGCGAGAAGCTTCGGGTGGAGCAGATGCCTGGACTCAAGCTGCAGCGGCGGTCCCTGAAGCTGTCATCGTCGATTCCTGGCTTCCTGATCTCAGTTGCACAGAATTTCTCAAAGAATTCAGGAATTCTTTTCCCGGAGTGGTCCTGCTTAGTGCGGACGGAACGCTGTCGGAGGACGGGCCGCATGGACCTCATCGGCAGGAATTGCTCTACGCGCTGCGACGCAGTCAGGAGATCGATGGACCCGCGTGGACGGTGGCTCCCGACTTCCCGCAGGAAGTGCCGGTGACACGTGTTACATCTCGCGTGCGAGTTGAAGGCGCCGATGGCTGCCCGGCCGGATTTGTTACAAACGAGCCTGTAAGATCCAAGACAGAAATCGCGCAGCTGGTACTCCCTGCTTCGGCAACCAACGAGAAGAGATCTCCCGCGGAAGAACGAAAGCTGGCGAATGCCGGCGACAGGCTTCCCGAATTTGTGGGAGAAGCGCCCTGCATGCTGGAAGTCAGCAGACGCATCCGATTGGTAGCAGCGCGCTCGACGCCAGTCTTGATCGAAGGGCCCACAGGCTCAGGCAAGGAACTAGTTGCCGAAGCGCTGCACCGACTTTCGACACGGAACCGCAAACCTTTCGTGGCAATCAACTGCGCTGCTATTCCGGAAGCACTTCTGGAGGCCGAATTATTTGGCCACACACGAGGTGCTTTTACCGGGGCCGTCCAGGGTCGGGTGGGGCGAATTGAGGCAGCCGACGGCGGAACATTGTTTCTAGATGAAATTGGCGAGATGCCGCTCTCTCTGCAAGCAAAGCTTCTTCGCTTTGTCGAGAGTGGAGAACTGCAACGTGTCGGCGACAATGAGATGCTGAAGGTGGATGTGCGCATAGTAGCCGCAACGCATCAGCGGCTGTCCCAGCAGACGCAGACGGGTGCCTTTCGCCCCGATCTCTACTACCGTCTTGCGGTTTTTCTGATACGCACTCCGGCACTCGGAGATCACCTCGAGGATCTCCCCCGCTTCGTCGCCCATTTTCTCGATCAAATGGGTCGCGAGATGCCTCTGAAGCAGGTCGACTCGACAGCATTGGCCAAGCTGGCAGGTCATACCTGGCCGGGCAACGTACGCGAGTTGGAGCATGTGCTGGAACGCGCCGCTATCCTCGCAGGCGACGCCCCTGTCCTGACATCGCAGGAGATCGATTTTGGCACTGCGGTGAATTGACTGGCATTTTTTCTATTGAGTCAGAAATTGCCCCGGGACTGGGCACATGTGAAGGCGCAAGGGCGGTTGGAATGCAAATTGAAACGCGAACAAGCGAACAAATCGCACGATATTTGGATCTGGCCGCAAGCGAAGCGAAATTGACTGCCGCCAACATGGCCAACATCGACACACCCGGCTATCGGACGCTCGGGATGGATTTCGAGAAGGAGATGCGAGAGGCGCTCAATGGTGTGAATCAGGGAAACGGTGCCCGCGATGTGCGCGTGAAGAGGGTCGATGGGCTCATCGCACGTCCAGACGGAAATGACGTTTCAATGGATCGTGAAAGCTTGAATCTCGCCGAAGCGCAACTCAAGTTCAAGACAGGCGTGGCCCTTTTGCATGTAGAGTTCCAGCGAGTGATGGACGCGATACATGCCGACAGCAAGTAGTCTCACCATGCCATGAAACGGAGGAACGAGATGAACCTCTTTGGACTGATGCAAACATCTGGATCGGCCATGCAGGCGGAGCGCATGCGCGCCGAGGTGGTTGCCGCAAACATGGCAAACGCCGAGACTACAAAGACAGAATCGGGCGGCCCGTATCGCAGAAAGATGGTAGTGTTCGCATCGGACCAAGGGGGTTCCGGATTTCTCAACTCAATGAACGACGCTGCGGAACGGCTACCTTTATCCGGAGCGGCCAATTGGTCGTCGCTCCGGTCAGACAGCTCTCTAACCCCCGGAGTGCACATTGCGGGCGTCGTCGAAGACCCTTCAGATCCGCTGAAGCGCTATGACCCTGGTCATCCGGACGCCGGGCCGGACGGATATGTCTCTTACCCGAACATGAATCCGCTTACGGAGATGGTCGACCTGATGGGCGCAACCCGTGCGTACGGTCTCAATGGCTCAGCCGTCCAGGCGGAAAAGGGCATGATCGTTTCCGCGCTAGAAATTGCCAAAACGTAAGCGAACACGGAGGCGGAAAAATGCGAGGGCCAGATAAAGGACGGATGCCATGAGTGCACCGATAGCAATAACTTCCATCGCATCGAATTTGGGCGGAATTGCACAAGGCCTGCCATCGTCAAGTAAGGGAAGCGACGGTTCGGCGCCGTTCGGCAAACTGTTCGGCGAAGCCGTCGGAGACATCCAGACGCTTGAGAGTCAGGCACGCACCGCAGTGGATGGATTGATTGCCGGTTCCGGAGTGGATGTTCATCAAGCGATCATCGCTACCCAAAAGGCCGAAATGGGATTTGAACTTGCTCTTTCGGTTCGCAACAAGGCAATGCAGGCATACCAGAGCGTAATGGGAATGCAATTCTAACGGCAAGCAGACGGGACAATCATGGCGGCAGGATTGGGACAACTGGAAAAGACCTCGTCCGCAGTTGGGGGTGCAGGCCAGTTAAGCTCCCGCCTTTCTACTTTCTGGACGCGAGGCCTTTTGCATTGGGCATCTATGCAGCCGGCGCAACGCCGGTGGTCCCTGGTGAGCGCATCGCTGCTTGCGATATTGACGGGAGGGATCTTCTGGTATGGACTGCGCACCGACTGGCGGACACTCTACGCCGGTCTCGACCCCGAAGATGCGCGACAAACGGGCCAGACTCTGACACAAGCGCAGATTCCGTTCGATGTAGCGGCGAACGGCACAGTAATCCTGGTGCCGGCGCCGATGCTGGACAAGGCAAGATTGGCAACGGCGGCAAAAGGCGGCGTGAAGAGTGGAAGGATGGGTTTTGAGCTATTCGATAAACCGAACTGGGTAGGGTCGGAATTCGATGAACAGGTGAACTATCAACGCGCCCTCGAAGGGGAACTGGAGCACACGGTGGCTACACTGGCCGATGTCAACTCCGCGCGTGTCCATCTCGTTTTGCCCCACGAGTCTTTGTTCCGCGAAGAAGAGCGTCCCGCAAAAGGATCCGTTGTTTTGAAACTGCGGCACGTCTCGCTGGCAGAGGGAGAAGCAGACGCCATTCGGAACCTGGTCGCTTCTGCGGTGGATGGCCTCAGCCCTGATCGCGTGGTGCTGGTGGATGCTGCCGGTCATCTTCCACTGGGGCCGAAGACGCCGGAAGCGTTGTTGCTGGGTGCCGAACAGGCTCTCGAGGAGAAGCTGGTCGCCACATTGGAACCAGTGACGGGCGCAGGCAATGTGCGTGCATCCGTCTCGCTCGATTACGATCAGTCCGCTACCGAAGAGACCGAGGAGACCTACGATCCAGATCAGACGGCGACGTTGTCGATGCAGCGAACGGAACAGACGAGTGGAACCCAGCCCTTAGCCGCAGGGGTTCCCGGGACAGCCTCCAATGCCCCAAACTCTCAGGCGCTGCCTGTGTACCCAAAGCAAACGATTCCCCCTGAATCTTCGAAGTCGGAGGCTGGCACGTACGGGGTGTCGAAATCCGTACGTCACGTGGTCCAGAATCCCGGCCGCGTGCGGCGTATGACTGCCGCGATTGTTGTGAATGATCGGCTGATGAGCGTTGCTACCAAGAAGTCCGCCGCGCAGTGGCAGCCGTGGCCGCCGGACGCAGTTCGGAATCTCACGGCGCTCGCCCAGGCTGCCGTAGGATTCGATGCAAGTCGTGGCGATGTGCTGACCGTCGAGGACCTCTCCTTCGATGAGAATCGTGTTCAACCGTCGGTCTCCGCTGCGAATCAAATACTGGCGACCGCAGAGAGCTCGCCTGTGCTCATCAAATACGTTGCGTCTCTCCTCGGGTTGCTGGTGGTGTTAGCCTTTGGCGTTCGTCCAGCGCTCAAACTTTCTCGATCGGCGCGCGGGGAGCCGGCCAATACCCGAGCCAAGAATCCGCGCGAAGAGTTGCGAGCAGAGAACTCGACTCCATCCGTGCTTCCCACGCCTGAGCCGCCGCCGATGGACCCCGAACGGATACGGGCACAAGAGATCTTCGAGCAGGTGACGGGTCACCTGAAGCGCGAGCCGACGCAGAGTTCGCGTCTGTTGCAGAGCTGGATTCACTCCGATTAGCGGGCGCCTAGATAGGCGGCACGGAGAAGAAAGATAGCGCCCTAGGGAAAGAAAGCCCAAGGCAATTGATCTATGGCTCAGCAGGGAAGCGATACCGGAACAGGAAAGCGACGTCAAGCGACAACGATGAGTGGCGCGCGCAAAGCGGCTGTCCTGCTAGTAGCGATCGGCGAGGAAACGGCGAAGGAAATTCTTCGTGTCTTGCCAGAAGCTGATGTACAGCGAATCACGGAAGAGCTGGCGGATTTGCGCGGGATCACCGCGGATATATCGGGTGAAATTCTCGAGGAATTCTGGGAACTGCTCGAGACTCAGAACTTCATGGTTCATGGAGGACTCGACTACGCCAGCCGCCTGCTCGTGGAGACCTTCGGCAAGGAGCGTGCCGACGATCTGCTGACGCTCGTACGCCGCTCGCAGGAAGCTGCGCAAGGCAATCTCGCGAAACTGCAAAGAACCGATCCGCAGCAATTGGGCAAACTTTTGGACGGCGAGCACCCGCAGACCATTGCACTTGTGCTGGCGCATCTGGATCCTAAGCGGGCATCCATGGTGCTGGACAATTTGAGTGAAGATCACAAAGTAGTTTCGATCCAACGCTTGGCGGAAATGCGCCAATTTTCACCGGAGATGGCGCAGAAAGTGGCGCATATTCTCCACCGGCGTCTCGAGAGTATGGGGGACACGGCGCGTAAGAGCTACTCCGGATTCAAGGCTGTTGCAGACCTGCTGAACCGATTGAACGCCGAAGAATCGAAGAAAATTCTCGAGACGATCGAGGAGGGGCAGCCTGAGCTGGCCTTGAGCATTCGCAATTTGATGTTCACATTTGAGGACCTGATCACAGTACCGCCGACCACCATTCGCGAGATTGTATCGGGCGTCGACAAGCGGCAACTCGCGATGGCGTTGCGCGGAGCCAACGAAGACCTGAGGGCGCAGATATTCAAGGCAATGAGTTCAAGAGCTGTAGAGATGTTGAAAGAAGACATGGAGGTCCTGGGACCGGTTCGCTCGCGTGAAGTAGCGCAGGCGCAACAGGAGATCCTCAACCTGGCGCGACGGCTGGAGGCAGAAGGTAAGGTAGTTCTGAAGCTCGAAACAGGCGAAGAGATGCTTGCTTGAGCATCCCTTAAGGTTTCAGAATATTTAGTTCTGCCTTGTTTCTCCTTGAAAGGGAGCGGGCAATGCCTCGTGAAGCAGGTGTCGTGGTTGAAACCTATACCTATCTAGCTGGCTCGGAACCCGACGCGTCTCCACCCTCTTGGAGTGACCTGAAAGAAATACACGGGGAAGCCGGAAGCGGTCGAACATGTGCGATCGCTGAAGCAGTTCCTGAGAATAGAAATCCTTTACAGACACGGCAGGCAAACGATGCGGAGTCGCAGCAGAGGTTCGAACTCGGACGGCGGCAGGGATGCGAAGAGGGACGCAAGGTGGAACGCGAAGCACACGATGTTGTGCGTTTGGCAGAGGAAAGGCGGCACAAGGAACAGATCGTCTCACTGCTGAGAAGTTCGCCGCAGAACGAGAACTTTACTTTCATGAAGTCGAGCATGAAGTGGTCGAATTGGCCGTTGGCAGCGGCAGCGCGAATTCTCCGTCGTGAATCTCTGATGGATCCGCTGCTATTGACAGGCGCCGTGCGCATCGCCCTGGGCCAACTCCGAATACTACCAAAGTACGTTTACATGTTCCGGCAACGGAATCGATTTGTGGACCGAAGCAATCGCGCATCTACCGAACCTGCCGCTAAAGCCCGATGTTCTTGCGGGCGATGGGATGCAACTGGGTGATTGTGTCATCAAGACCCAGATTAGGTTCCGTTGATCTTGGGATTTGCGTTCAATTGCGAGAAATCGAACGAGGTTTCTTCGATCGTACGCGCCATCGCCGATCGGATTTCGGAACCTGAACTTCACCGCTGCGAGCCAATTCCGATGTTTCGAGACAGGGCTCGATGACTGCCCTCTTGAACCGCTATATGTCGCACCTGCGACGTGGACAGCCGTGGCGCTGGCGCGGCACGTGGTCGAATCTGTCGGCCAAACCATCGAGTCGGTCAGGCCCGACTGGCCGCCGTCGGAGAATGTTGTGAAATTCTCGACCGAGTTGGACAGCAGCATTTGGCCGAGGTGATCGGATTTCGAGGTTCAAATGTATTGTGCATGCCGGTTGAGAGTACCGACGGCATCCGATATGGAGATTCGGTTGCGGCGTTGGGAGTGTATCCGGTGATTGAAGCCGGCAAGGCTCTTATGGGACGCGTCCTCAATTCTGCGGGAAACCCGATAGACCGGGGTCCCTTGCCGCGCGGACTTAGGCCGCTTGCTCTCGATAACCGAGTTCGTTCACCGCTCGATCGTGTGCCGATCCGAACCGCTTTGAGCACGGGAATTCGTGTCACTCGATGGCTTGCTGACCGTAGGCCGAGGACAGCGCGTGGGAATTTTTGGAGGCTCCGGTGTAGGGAAGAGCACTCTGATCGGCATGATGACCCGGAATACCGAGGCCGATGTAACGATTGTGGGATTGGTAGGGGAGCGTGGTCGCGAAGTCGGCGAGTTTCTGGAGGATTCGCTTGGAGTGGAGGGCCGGGCTCGATCGATTGTGGTCGTCTCAACTTCCGACCAATCGCCGGTCATGCGAATGCGAGCTGCTCTTGCATCCGACAGCATTGGCTGAGTATTTTGCCACAGAAGGGAAACATGTGCTTTTAGTGCTTGATTCGCTGACGCGATTTGCAATGGCGGCGCGAGAGATCGGGCTGGCTGCCGGGGAACCGCCCACCGCAAAAGGCTACACTCCGTCGGTTTTCACACGGTTAGCGAAACTCGTCGAAAGGACGGGAAACTTTCGCGTCGGCTCAATCACGGCTTTTTACACAGTGCTGATGGAAGGAGACGATCAGCAGGACCCACTTGTAGACGCGGTTCGCTCGTTTTTGGACGGTCATATCGTGCTCTCTCGTCCCCTCGCGGCGGAAGGTTGGTATCCGCCTATAGACGTTCTCGATTCAATCAGCCGGCTCATGCCCGCCGTGACGGACGGCGTTCACCGGGAACATGCATCATTTTTCCGACGCCTGATGGCGATCTATGCTCGCTCGGAAGACCTGGTGCGAATCGGCGCGTACAAGCCTGGCGCGGATTTGGAGTTAGATCGTGCCTTGCGAGCGCGCGAAGCGATGCGCGGATTCATGACCCAAGGCTCAAACGAGGTCGCGACTCTGGTGGACAGCGTGCGGCGCCTCGACGCTCTCGCACAGGAGATTTAATCCATGCCCGTATCTCGTGCACTAAAAAGGCTATTGGGCGTTCGAGAGCTTGAAGAGGAACAATACCGGGTGGCTCTCACGAGTGCTATCAATGAAAGAACTCGACTGCGAAAGGCATTGCAATTGGCGGCCGATCGAGCACGAAGAGGAAGGGCATTGATCACACACAGTGTAGGGTCGGGCGAGTTGTACGACCGGCTCGCGGGTTTGGAAGAAGTGCGCGGCGCGCATCTCCTGAAAGATGTCTTGTGCGAGAGAATTGTTACCGCCGAAAAACAGGTGACGGAGGATCGCGAGAATTATCTCTCCTCGCGTATGGGGCGACGGCAAGTCGAGACACTTATTGGGAAAACTAACGAAAAAGATATTCGAGAAGGCCTTCGACGAAGCCAACAGGAAATCGATGAATGGTTCAGGTCTCGCATGCAATGATCGGTCGATTGGCCACACCAAATTGGCGAACCGCCACGAATTCCATTTCCAGGGTCAATCGTAGGATTCTTCCATAAACTTTAGAAGTAGTGAGACCCAAATCGCCAACCGTTTCTGAAACCGGAGGCCCAGTTCCAATTCTGACAATGTTCTAAGAGACTTGCGAACGTTTTTGGCGGGATGCCTGCTGATAGAAGAAGTATGAACAACGCAGTCGGGCTCGAAGTGATCGCCAGTAGCAACCGGCAACAGACTCCTGCCCTCGACCTATCGTGGAGCCGCGGTCAGGATGCAAGATGGGCTGGAGATTTGTCGACCACTTTGCCTTCGCGGGCTGCAGATGTCACGGTGAGCTTTCAAGCTGTCCTAACTTCGAAGGGAATTCCCCGCCAGCAGCTTAAAACCGATGATTCTGCGGCTCCGCAGGTTGAGCATGCTGTGCCCAAAACCAAAACTGAAGAAAAAGCGCAGATGAAGTCCAATTGGGAAAAGTCGGTCCCTGTGGGGTCCCATCGTCACCCAGAGTCCAGAACCCCGCGGGAAAAGACCGCGATTCTCCCAGCGGCATCAGAGCTATCCATCATCGCCGGGCCCGTCCTTCCCGCACAGGCCAACGCTCCCGTGGGGAGGAAGATCGAAGCTCCGGAATCCTATGCCAACGCCACTTCTGCTGATCTTGCGATTTCCAGAAGAATCCAGAGATCGAACGGCAACTCCGAAATTGGAAGCCGGATCGAAAAACCAGAGGCAGAGGTCCCATCGACACCGACTATGCCAGGTGATCATGGTGCGTTGAAAACTGGGGCCACGGAGCCACGCAAAGAGCACGAAGACTCCTCGAAACCAGCAGCGATGGCGCTTGGCGATAGCGAGAGAGGTTTTTCAGAAAAACAAATTGCGCAGTCAGACGATGGCCGCGGTGACGCTCGCGGAATCCTTGCCGCAGGGCCAGACCCTGGCGACAAAGGTTCTTCCGAAATTTCGGCGGCAGAGCCACACGATGGTGCCGGGAATTTCTCTTGGAAGGGAACTGCCGACCCGGGTAAGGTGGACCCTGCTTCCCCTGTTGCGAATCCGGAAGAAATAGCAGCGTGTTCCGAGGAAAAGGAATTGTCGTCAGACTCTGCAATTGATTCCAACGGACTATCGATCAGTGGGTTGAATGCAAGCAAGGAAGATGACGCGGAGAATCGTCTGGCGCGCGGCGAGCAATCTCCTGGTCGCGTGGATCAATTCAGCCGTCACGTTCATAGCCAACGATCCACTTCGCAGGATGCCAGCCTTTCACAGAGACCGGTGGGCCCTTTGGGTGCAGTTTCAACGGCCGGCCCTCCGGACCCAGTCTCGGTCAAGAACACAATTCTACCCGGGCCACGAGTCTCAACGTTGTTTTCCGCCGATTCGCTTGGGTTCGGTAAGCCGGCATCGAGTGTTGGACACGCAACACAGGCGAATTCTGTAGGTGATCGTGCATCTCACTTGCATTCGAGTCAGCCAGGTCTCGTGTCGCAACAACCGTCCGCATCGAGTATCGCGAAGGAGGCGATGGGAATGCCGATCAACAACCATGCCGCTTCCATCGCTTCATCGGATGCGAGTTCGTCCAGGCCAATTCCTGTCAGATTTAACGCTCAAGAAACTTTCGCTGCGTTGGATGCGGAGAACGGTGGGGCCGCTCCGGTCTGGATCCACACTGGCGGGATCAAAGCGGAAGCTGGTTTTAAGGATCCGACACTCGGATGGGTGGGAGTCCGTGCACAAGTCGATGCCGGTGGCGTGCACGCGGCTGTGGTGCCGAGCTCTGCGGGTGCAAGTCAGGCATTAAGTGGCAACATGACGAATCTGAGCACCTATCTCACCGAGCATCACAGTCCGGTTCAGACCTTGACCATGGCATCGCCAGAAAGTTTTTGGGGGGAAAGAAATACAGAACATTCTGGAAGTCCAGACGCGGGACACAGAAATGGTCAAGAGGGTCATCAAGGCCAGGAACGCGAGGGGGGAAGCGACGCCGCTGCTCTTCCTTTCGGAACTGAAGCGAAATTGGGCGAAAGCCGCGACGCGGCTGACTCGATGCTGGTCTACGGCGGGACCGAAGGCAAATACATTTCGGTGATCGCCTGAGGCAAATGGCAGAGTCACGAAGTCGTCTGAGCGACAGATGGTCCAGTGTTACAGGAAACGCAGTGGACATGGGGGAGGAGAAATGGGAACAGTAACGGGAATTTGGAATCATGCTGCAGACGGAGCGCTTGCGGGTGTCACCGCGATGGATAGTTCAACAAGCGGGGCGAATGGCAGTTCGAGCACCAATTCGGCCACGATTTCGGCGAACGACTTTCTTAGTCTGCTCGTGACCGAAATGCAAAATCAGGATCCCACGGCGAACACCGATCCCAACGAATACATTAATCAACTGGTGAACGTGAACAGCCTGGAGCAGCTCATTAGTATCAACCAGACGCTCTCCTCTGCAACGGGGGGCTTAGGCAACACGACTGGCACCCCGGGCTCGAGTGGTGGCAGCGGCGGAAACGAGCGTGTCTCGGTCGCGGGGTCCACATTGCCTTCGAAGTCGACTTCCGAGAACGCGGTAGCTTTGGGAGTCACGGCAACCGCAAACCATTTGATACCGCAGAATTCTGGTGTCTTACGTGCACCCGGGAATCTAAGCATCCCAAATACAAATCCTGCGGCGCAACGGGTCGCCCAATCGCTAGGCGCACACTAGGGACCGTGTGAGTCCTCCGACGAATCGTGGATAGAACTTCGGAAGACGAATTCTCGACAGTGGCCACGAAGGCCCGTATGAACGAAAGACAATTAGGAGATTTAAGATGCCAAGTTTTGATATCCCTCTGAGCGGTCTAAACGCAGATTCGACGGCACTGAATACCATTGCCAACAATCTTGCCAACATGAACACCACAGGATACAAGGCGCAAACGACAACGTTCAGCGACCTTCTGTCGCAGAATCTCGGTACTTCCGGGTCGGGAAATCCGATTCAGGTGGGAACTGGCGTGCAGGTTGCATCCAACAGCACCGATTTCACAACCGGAAACATTACCAGCGGCGTCTACTCCGATGCTGCGATCAATGGAACGGGTTTTTTTGTGTTGGATGGAGGCGGAGGGGAGCAGCTCCTGACGCGGGACGGTAATTTTACAGTCAGTGACAAGGGGACGCTTGAGAGCGCGGGAGGCCAAGCCGTCATGGGCTATGCCGCGACGAATGGCCTAGTCAACTCCAGTGGCACGGTATCGGATATCAACATTCCCACCGGGCAAGTCATGAAGCCGTTTGCAACAACGACCTTCAGCATCACTCAGAATCTACAGTCCACCACACCGACGGGTGGAACAACGACTAGCACCGAGAAGGTCTTCGACTCGCTTGGCAATAGCTTCGATGCCTCGGTGACTTATAAAAATATCAGTACCCCAACCACACCCAACACGTGGACCTATAACATCGTATTGCCTGAGACCTTGACGGCGGATACTTCAGTTGCTAACACGGTAAGTTACAGCTTTGGGGTTGGGGCGACGGTCGATCCTGCAACGAACCTGGAAATCTCCGGTCCTACCGCGGGAGGTGGGACGGCGACAACTGCTGTTCTCGCTCCCACGCCGGGAGAATCATTGGCCACATATGTCGGAGCCGCAACAGTCCCGGCCATACCGGGTCCCCCTCTGGTACCGGCGATCCCTGCTACCGGCCTTTACGCCCAATTGGAGGCGGTCGGAATTACGGGCGTTACGCTGACCCCCACCGGAAATGTATTGTCGATCACTGGCGCGACCGCAACCGGTGGCAGTGTGATCCAAGACGCGGCGGCGTCGGCCGGAGCAAGCGGGACACTGACGTTTGACTCCAGCGGTAACCTTATAAGCCCGGCGGCAGACATAAGTGGAATTACATTTGGCGGCCTTGCCGACGGAGCGGCTCCGATCGACATGACCTGGAATTTGTTCGGCACAAATGGCACCAGCAGTCTCAGCCAAAACTCGGCTTCTTCGAGTCAATCTGCGCAAAACCAGAACGGATACGCGGCAGGCGAATTTAATACTTTTACCATTGGCTCCGACGGCACCATTACAGGAATTTATTCCAACGGCCAAAATCAAGCCGTTGGTCAGTTGGCGGTGGCCACGGTAAACAACCAACAAGGCCTGTCAAGTGTTGGATCGGACGACTATAAGACCACCAGTTCCTCGGGCGGTGCGTCGATGGGAGTGGCCGGCACGGGCGGGCGCGGCACAATTGAAGGGGGCGAGACGGAAGCCTCCAACGTCAACATCTCGCAGGAATTTTCCAATCTGATTGTTGCGCAACGCGCGTTCGAAGCGAATTCCAAAGCTGTGACGACCTTCGATACCGTAACGCAGGAGACGATCAATATGATCCACTAATCCAGCCGGTGGGCCAGTTGTCGAACCGAAAAGTTGTGCGAACGGCTTTGCCTCGGGCGCACATTCATGCGATCAGCGTTCTTCTCTTCTGTCACCGGCTTGTGCGGCTCCGGGTCGTCATTCGTTGAATCGGGAACGTTATCGAGCATTGACTTCGACGAAGAGTCCTTTGCCCTGAGCCAATGCGGTTCCTTCGCTATCGAGAATGCGGGCCTCCGCCCAGTGTTTGCGGCCGTCGCTGCGCACGATTTTTCCTTCGATCCTGATCGAGGCGCCCGACGGAACAGGGCGGCGGTAGTCGATCTCCATGTGGCGTGTCATGGCAGTGAGGCCCCTGGCGCGAACTGCTTTGCTCATCGACTCATCGAGAAGCGTAGCGATGATGCCGCCGTGCAGAAAACCGTGAGGACCCTCGAATTGATCGGAGATGGTCGCCGGGCATACGACGGTGTGATCGGGCGCGAGGAGGAATTCCAATTTCAGACCGCTTGAGTTGGCCTGTCCGCAACCGAAGCATCGGTTCTGCGCGGAATGGGCAAATGGAGTGAGGTTCTCGATGTCTGGCTCCGTCATAGTGTGAAATCCCCAGTGAGGATCTTTGCAAAGACAGCTGCATCCACGTTAGCGCCGGTGAGAACTAGTCCAATGCGTCGCCCGCCCAGAATTGAAGCCTGACGGATTGATGCGGCAAGCGCGGCTGCGGCGGCGCCCTCGGCGAGATTGTGGGTGTCCTGGTAATACACGCGCATTGCGTCGACGATCTCAGCATCGGAAACCTCAACGATACGAGCAACGTTGTTCCAGATACTTTCCATAGCGGACGGATTTGGTTTGCGGCAGGCGAGACCATCGGCGATCAATGTAGCAGCCGGCGCTTCGACGATCTTGTGCTGGGAGAAACTCAGCGCATAGGAGGGTGATTGTGCGGAGACCACACCGACAATCTCCGTCTTGATCCCCAAAGCGTTGCGCGCTGCGGCAACGCCGCAGATGGATGATCCGAGCCCAATGGGAACGTAAATCGCATCCAGAGGCGGCGCACCCTTGAAGAACTCAAGGGCATAGGTGGCGGTTCCCATCACCAGTCGCTCGTGAAATGAATCGACCATGGCAAAGCCCCGCTCGGTTGCCAGAGTACACGCGAACTCGAGCGACTCCTGGAAGTCGTGGCCATGTTCCACCAGTTCGACCCCTTGCGCCTGCATGGCGCGGTTCTTTTCCGGACTGTTGCCGTGGGGAACGACGATGACAGCCTTCACTCCAATGAGCCCCGCAGCCATGCCAACTCCCTGTCCGTGATTGCCACGCGTGGCTGCGACAACTCCGGCGAGCCCGGGTTGCGTCTGTTTGAGCCATTCAATGTAAACAAGTGCTCCGCGGAGTTTGAAGGCGCCCACCGGGGTGTGGTTCTCGTGCTTGATCCAGGCCTCGGTGCCAAGCCGTTGATTGAGCAGCGGCCAAGTGTACTGAGGAGTAGGAAGCATGTAGCGATAAACGATCGCCTGCGCCTCTTCAATTTGGGCGAGTGTCGGGAGGTTCATTCGTCCAGCATATCGGAGGTGGCCTATGGGCGAGTGCGGTCCGTGGTAGATTCGTGCTCATGGAATTCCGAATTCGGAGGGCAGAGGTGGCGGATGCGCGCGCGATTGCGAGCGTACACGTCAGCAGCTGGAGGAGCACGTATGCGGGGATCGTTCCCGACGAGTTTTTGGCCGCGCTCAGTATTGATGATCGTGCAGAGATGTGGGGAAGAATGCTTGCGGCCGAAGATGCGCGAATGTTCATCGCAGAGGGAGAGGCAAGTGTTTTTGGTTTTGCGTGCGGAGGAAGGTTGAGAGAAGCGCTCGATTCTTATGATGCAGAGATATACGCGATCTATCTCTTGCGCGAAACTCAGGGGATGGGAGCCGGGCGCGGCTTATTCCAAGCCCTCGTAGCCTCGCTACTAGAGGCTGGGTATGTCGGGAATGGCGCTTTGGGTATTGAAGGAAAATCCAGCCGCACGCTTCTATGAGCATCTTGGCGGGAAGCAGGTTGCGAGCAAACGAATCGATATTGGCGGCGCCATTTTGGAAGAAGTGGCGTACGGATGGCGAAAGCTTTAGGATGCCTCGCAGAAGGGGATTCCGGCCAATGGGCAGCGATGAAGACCGGCAAGGTTGGATCTTCGGTAGCGGAATCATTTTGTTCCTTGGAGTCGCGGTCGGCTTCAGTTACCCAGTCGCCGGATGTCATCGTGTTCCGCCGCTGACACCTCAAGAAGCGGAAGGGAAGCACTCTCTACTCTGTGCGATGCGCGCATTGCCACGAAGACAACGACCTGGCTCTGAAGAAGGTCCCGCCCGATTTGCATCCATGTATTCACGCGGCCACGTTTTCCCGAGTGGCGCGCCGGCAACCGATCCAGAGGTAAAGCGCGTGGTCTTGTCGGGCAAGGGGATGATGCCCTCGTTTGCCGGACGCTTTACCGACGAAGCAGATGGCTGCGCTTATCGCGTACCTGCATACGGGGCTGCGCTAGAAGCCGGATGAGGCCGAAGCGAAGATCATCGCTTCATTCGTAGCGAATTGCCTTCATTGGGTCGAGCCCGGCAGCGCGACGTGCCGGAACTGTGCATGCCAGCGCCGCAACCGATGCGAGCACAAGCGCGGAAGCCAGCAACAGAAGCGGATCGCGCGAACTTTCGGCAGCCCAGCTTGCCAGCACTTTGTTCAAGGCAAACGTGAGCGCGATGCCCACGAGGACGCCACCGCCAACGCTGGCCGCCATGGAACGGAAAACGATGCGGAGAACATGACTTCGCTGCGCCCCCAGCGCAATGCGAATTCCGAACTCGTTTGTGCGTTGCACGACGGTGTAAGAGACGACGCTGTAGAGTCCTACAGCGGCCAGCGCAAGTGCCAACCCGGCGAATGCGCCAAAGAGCCATGCGACGAGCTGCCCTCGGGCCCACTCCGGTGTGCGGGTGATCCAATGTTCCAGGTCGCGGACGTCGCCGTCGGTCTGCTGATCGTGATCGACCGAGTTCACCTTCATCCGGATCGCGTGAAGCAGCGTAAGCGGCGGAACTTCGGAGCGGACCAGGATCTGAGTGTACATGCCCATTGCAAAAGTGTAAGGAGCGAAGGCCTCGGGAAGAACCGGCTTTGCAAGCCCGTCGTTGAGTTTGTCGGCAACGACTCCTACGATGAGCGCGCCATTCTCGTGTCCCGGCGCCAGAAGAAAGAAGGGGGCCTGTTCCTTGACCTCGGGCAACCGGATTGTGTGACCAACCGCATCGCCATTCGGAAAATAGCGCTTGGACAGAGTCTGATTAATGACCACGACGGCGGCGCCGCGATGATTCTCCGACTTCATCCCAGATGCGCCCCTGCAGAAGCGGAATTCTCAGAACCGTGAAATACGACGGGCTGACGATATTGAACGCGCAGAGTCTGATCTTCGCCTGATGGCTTTCCGACAATCTCGAACTTGGTCTGGAAGCCATTGGCGGGAGGCGTGGCATTGCTCGATACCGCTGTCATCGAAACGCCAGGAACAGACGCCACCGCGGCGTGGAGCTTCTCGAAGTAGGCCGCGCGTTCCGGCCAGGTCTTGTAGGTGCCGTCATGGATTGGGATTCCAACCGACATGACGTTGTGCGGATCGTATCCGAGGTCTCTGTGCGCCACGCGAAGGAAACCCTCAATTGCCGCGCCTGCTCCAGCGAGCATCAGTAAGGTGAGCGCGATCTGCGAGGCGATCAGCGCATTGTGCACCCTTCGCCCGCTCACGCCGCTGGTTGTTTTGCGGGTGTTCGATTGCATGACCTGGCTGACTTCAGGCCGCGACAGCTGCAACGCCGGCCACAGACCGAAGAGAACCCCCGTTGTGACGGCAACCGCGATGCAAAAGATCAGGACAGGCAGATTGATCTGAATTGCCGCTTCATGGGGGAAAGAATACTCGGGCAGGTTAGCGACGATGACGTCAAGGGTCTTGTAGGCGAGCACCAGACCGATTGCGGCTCCTGTGATCGAGAGCAAGAGCGCCTCGGTGAGAAGTTGGCGAATAATGCGCTGGCGGCTGGCGCCGATCGCCGCGCGCACGGCGAATTCGTGCTGCCGGCTTGTAGCGCGCGCAAGCTGCAGGATCGAGACATTACCGCAACCGATGAGGAGCAGCAAAGCAACTGCGCCAAACAGCAGGTAGAGCGTCCCACCGAGCTGCTTGATGAAGTCCTCGTTGAGACCCTACCACATGCAGACGAAGTTGCTCGTGAGGGAAGTGCGTCGGCGTTTCTCTTGCAAATTCAGTGATGAGTGGTTGCAGTGCCGCATCCGCCTGCGCGTGGGTTACGCCAGGTTTGCAGGCGGACGCCCGCGTAGTAACTGCGGACTTGATCCTGCGTCACCTTAAGCGGCAGATAGACATCCGCGTCGCCCCAGGTGAAGCGCGAAGCTGCAACGCCGACGATGGTGTAGTTCTTCCGGACCATCTGCATGGTCTTGCCAACGACTGTCGGGTCCGCCTTGAAGTGGCGCTGCCAGAACTTGTAGCCCAGCACGACGACAGGCTGCGGATCTTGGCCGTCGTTCGCATCGGAGGGCTGCAAGCCCGCGCCCGAATGCCGTCGGGACACCGAAGAAGTTGAAGCCATTCGAGCTGAGATACACGGCTTGAACGTCTTCTGGCAGATCATTGCCCGTGACGGTGAGGTTCCAATCGTCTTCAAGAAAAGTGTCTTCAACGACAGGGGATTTGCGCAGCTGTTGCCACTGCGTGCCGGTCACACCGAATCCACGCTCTCCCCCTTTGCAGTAAGCAGACGCATGTGGACCATTCGGTCTGGCGCTTTGTAGGGATATGGGTCCATCAGAATTGCATAGACCACACTGAAGACCGCCGTGGTGGCGCCGATGCCGAGTGCTAGCGAAACTACCGCGGTGAGAGTGAATCCCGGCAACTTGACGAGTTGGCGGAACGAATAGTGCAGATCCTGAAGCAGTGTTCTCATCAAATCCTCCCGTGGCCACATATCACGGTTCAGTTGGATCGGTAGCGCCGGCTCGAATCTGGTGGTGTGTCGGTAAGTCTTCATTCGGGAGACTCACCGGTTGATGAAATCGAAGCGACCCAAGGGAAAAAAGAGGGGACCTGCCATCATGAGTGCGGGCGATTGTCCCCAGGGAGACTACATCCCGGTAGTTGCACGCGAATGGCCAAGCACATCCAGCTAACTCCTTGGTTTTGTGCAGCAGATCTCGGTTTTGCCGACTGAAATCGTTCACTTTCGGCAGCGAATGTTCGCAAATGAACGGTACTGTGTGTGGCCGTCCGGTCGCGCGATTCCGAAGAATTCTCTCCATGCTCTATACTCAGGGTTGTTATGGCGACCGAAAAAACCTTCTATCTTGAGACGTTCGGCTGCCAGATGAACGCTCATGACTCTGAGAAGGTCATCGGAACGCTCCAGCAGCTGGGATATCGGCAAGTTGAATCGGAGCTGGAAGCTGGCCTGATTCTATACAACACCTGCTCGATCCGCGATAAGGCCGAACAGAAGGTCTTCAACCGCCTCAACGATTACAAGAAGCTGCACAAAGCCGGAAAGCGGTTTGGCGTGCTTGGTTGTGTCGCACAGCAAGAAGGCGAAAAGATATTCGACCGCGCCCCGTATGTATCGCTGGTGTCCGGTTCCGCGTCCTACCGGAAATTGCCTGAGATGCTTTCCCGCCTGGAATCGGGTGAATCGCGCATCACCGGACTCGACGATCGCCAGACCGACGAGACCTTCGAGACAGAATTCACTGCTCGGCAAAATCCGTATCGCGGCTATATCACCATCATTGAAGGGTGCGACAAGTTCTGTTCGTATTGCGTCGTTCCGTACACGCGCGGCAAGGAACGGAGCCGGGTATCGTCCTCTGTGCTTGCGGAAGCGCGACGGATCGCCGATCAGGGATATACCGAGATTCAGCTGCTGGGCCAGAACGTGAATAGCTACCGGGACCCAGAAGGGAAGTCGAGTTTCGCGGAACTGCTGTCAGAAGTGGGTCAAGTGAAGGGAATTCGCCGGGTCCGTTTCACGACCAGCCACCCACGCGACTTTACACGAGACATCGTGGAGGCGATCGATGCCGTTCCTACACTCTGCGATCACGTGCATCTGCCGGTTCAGTCGGGCTCGTCTCGCGTGCTGAAGATGATGGCCCGGGAATACACGCGCGATTGGTACCTGGAACGAATCAGCTGGATCAGGGCCGCGAAAAGGCCGATTTCACTTTCGACAGATATTATTGTAGGCTTTCCGGGCGAGACGGCGGAAGACTTTATTGAGACGATGGATCTTTTGCAGGAGGTCCAGTACGATTGCGTGTTCGGTTTTAAATATTCGGCAAGGCCGAATACTCCCGCTCTCACGATGATTGATTCGATCCAGGAAAGCGAAAAAGCAAACAGGCTTCAAGTACTGCTGGATAGGCAACGAGAGATTCAGAGAACTAATTATTCCATGCAAATAGGGCAAATTCTGGAAGTAATGGTTGAAGGTCAGAATTCGGCGCGTGGTCAGGTTGCCGGTCGCAGCAGCCAAAATAAGCCGGTGAACTTTACCAGCTTACATCCGATTGCACCTGCGCCTGGGAGCTATGTGCAAGTAAAGATCACGGCGGCTTTTCCCAACAGTCTCGTTGGCGAGGCCGTCTAAGAATAGAGCGGCGCAGGAGGGCACCCATGGACGTTGAAGTTCGGATTCGCGGACTGATGATGGACCCAGCGACGAATATGCCCATAGTGGTTCTGAAAGACGTTGCATCCGATACGGTCATGCCGATTTGGGTAGGGATCTTTGAAGCGAATGCGATCGCGATCGAGATAGAAAAGTTGGCCGCTCCGCGACCCATGACGCATGATCTGACAAGAAATCTCATCCGTCACTTGAATGGGACGCTTGAGAAGGTTGTGATTACAGAACTTAGAGATGACACGTTCTTTGCAATCCTGTGGATGCGCCAGGATAACGAGCCGATCACGGTGGATGCGCGCCCGTCGGACGCCATCGCGCTGGCGCTGCGCGCGGACTGTCCAATCTATGTGTCGGAGCAGGTGATGCAATCGGCCAAACTGAATACGTCCGGGCCTGCTGAAGGCCCCACGGCCGAGCAACTGCGTGGCTGGCTCGAAGGGTTGAATGACGAGGATATGGGCCGCTACAAGATGTAGACGCAGGGAAGAGAGAACCCCTGAAGTGCGGCGAATTCGCTTTGTTTCCTCCACCCTTTGATCAACTATACAGAATATCTGTTATCGGACGTTGGCATATTCTCGACCAGCTGGCGCAGCGCAAGCTTCAGAGTTGAGTTCAAGGGGCCTTAAACGGCGGCTCCAATATACCTCTTGGCGATCTCCTCAATCTGCGGCTCAGTCAAAGCCGAGAGGTCCACCTTTTCGGCGGCGACGATTCGCTGAAACTCCTCCGGGTGACGGGCTTTTAGATACTCAGAGAGGAACCCCACGGCGCTGCTTTTCCCCGTCCCATGTCCGATGAGAATGATCTCTTCTGCATGAACGAGGTGCATGGCGATCTCCTCGAAGTAGGAGTCCTCCTCGGGGACACGATCACCCTTGTAATGAGCTTCCTTGCGGTGGATCAAATGATGCTGGAAGCCAAAGGGATCATACGGTTTGACAGTAACTTCTGCTTCGGGCCGTCTACCGCCGAGATCGTAGTAGATGTGAGCAACATGATGGTCGACGGCCACGGCCATTCGCCCGATTTTGTATGCCTTGCTGGGTATCCCAAGGGCGCCAGCTTCTTTCAGAAACCGACGCAGTCGAGATATCTCCTCTACCGCGAGATTGTGGGCGCTTGGGCGCTTGAAGAAACATCTTTGTGAGCCGACCGCAAAGATAAACTCGTCGTTTCCGTGTGGTTGTACCTCGCCGATCTGGCCAATCAAATCAGTAACCGATCTCCAGCTCAGATTTCGAGGCAGTTTACCATCGACGAGACCCTTGAGAAGTTCTTCATGATCGTGACGCATAGGTTGATTCATCCTAAGGAGCTCCCCTCCGTTGATAAAAACTACTGCCCCAGTTCGCTCATCGCAACCGGGTATCTCGCTGCGCATTCACGATTCGAGAGCGGCTATCGCTTTTTTTGCAGTGGACGATTGTCAATCAGTTCTCGTCAATCGGTCATCTCGCGCCCCGTCACAGCCATTAAGTCAGACACGTAGGGGAAAGTCCATTAGACGATGGTGTCGCCAAGACCTTGGTATTACTCGATCAACCAATGGTCCTCGATCGACTCTTGCACCGACTCGTAGTCATCTACTACCAATACAGGTCGCCCATCGATTCTCACGAAGTTTTATTGTGTCCGTCTCGCCAGGCATTCTAATGAATTCGAGATTCTGGGCATCCGAAATACCCTCTGGTATACGGGGTAAGGAAAATGAAAAGTTGGCCCCCGGACCATCGTTTGGAATGGCCCATAATTTGCCATGATGACTCTCAATAATGGAACGGCTGACGGATAAGCCCATCCCCATTCCGTCAAGCTTGGTGGTGTAGAAAGCGTCAAAGACTCTCTCCGCGTCTTCCGGTGTGATACCCACACCCGAATCCTTTACGGTCAGGCGTACGTAATCGCCTTGGTCTCTTTCGGTTCTGATGATCAGTTCCCTTGAGCGATCGTTAACCCCACTCATTGCGTCTGAGGCGTTCCGGAGAAGATTGAGGATGACCTGTTGAAGCTGGACGCGATCGCCCGCAACCAGCGGGAGATCGTCCGCGAGTTCCTGCCGTAGAATCACCCGATCTCGCTGAAGCTCACTCAGTGAGAGCGCAATGATCTCCAGTGTCGCCTCATTTATGTCAATTGGTTCGATGGTTGTTCCCTTCTTGGTGAAGAGCGTGCGCAGTCGCGCGACTACCTCGGACGCGCGGTTGCCATCGCGAATTATGCGCCGCGCGGTTGTGCAAGCACCGTCGATGTCGGGAGGATCACTGGCTAGCATGCGCAGACAGGTACCGGCATTGGTCATAATGCCTGCAAGCGGTTGATCGACTTCGTGCGCAATCGACGCCGTCAAAGTCCCCAGGGTCGTAACCCTCGACATATGGGCGAGTTCCGAGCGCAGTTTGCTGAGCGCGTATTCGGCAAGCCGGTGCTCTGTCACATCCTGGATTGCGCCAATGTGCTCCAATCGCCCGGTACTTTGCCGAATCCCGTAGGATTTTGTTCGCAGGTACTTAATTCGACCGTCAGGCATTCGCAGACGGATTTCGTAATCGTAATCATGGTCATTGTTGTCTCTTTCCGCCAATTCCCTGCTCTCCGTCCACAATGGGATGTCTTCCGGGTGGACCCGGGTACGAATGCGCTCAAACGTCAGAGGCAGATGCGGATCAAGCTCAAAGATGCGATAAAGCTGTTCCGAGAACGTAATTTCGTCTGTTCCCAGATTCCAGGTAAAGGTACCGGTCAGGTTCAGTCGCTGGCCTTGCGCAAGAAATTCTTCGCTGCGCCGCAACGCATCTTCGGCGCACCTGAGGTCCTCGATATCCGTGTTCATCGCGAACCACCGAACGATCTGTCCTCCATCGTCACGCATTGGATTGCTGGAAACGAGGAAGGTGCGGTAGTCCCCATCGAAACGGCGAAGGCGCACTTCCATTTCACCGGGTTCGCCTGAAGAAAGGATGCACCGCCAACCCTCGAGGAACCGAGCCAGATCCTCAGGGTAGATAGTTGATTTCCAACTTAGACAGCTGGCTTCGTCAGACTTAACGCCGATATATTCGCACCAGCGGCGGTTGACGAAATCAATCTTTCCATCCGGAAGCGCGGTCCACACCATGCCGGGAAGCGCATCGACAACGTGCGAGAAATTATTCTCCATAGCGACCTCTCCTTGGAACAGCTCCATCTCAAAACGGAGCGCCGTGCGATACGATGCCGGGGAATGTGATCTTATCGCTGTGTCGTCTTCGTGTTGTCTCTGTCGATCTCCAGTGCTGATCGAATGGTTTGAAGAAGTTGCTCGTCACTGAAGGGCTTGCCCAGGAATGCAACGGCGCCAGCCTGCATTGCCCTGCGTTGGTATTCTTTACTATCGTAAGCGGTGATGAAGATAGTGGGAATGCTGCGACCCGTCGCAGCCAGCCGGCTTTGAAGCTGCAAGCCGTCCATCCCGGACATCTGCACGTCGACGATGAGGCACGATGCTCTCTTCAGGTCGTCGCTTTTCAGAAAGTCCTCGGCAGATTCGAAGACCTCCGCCCGAAACCCATAGGACTCAATGAGCAACCGCGTGGTTCTACGGATGGACTCATCATCGTCGACGATCAAGATGAGCTTCGGGGTCGTCGTCTCCTCTGCCAAGGCCGAACGAACAGTTTGCAACAGTTGTTCATCGCTGAATGGCTTGCTAAGGAATGCAGCAGCCCCGGCTCTCATCGCCCGCCCGCGGGATTTTTCGTCGTCGAATGCGGTAATGAAAACGATCGGGACTGTGAAGCCGAGAGAGACCAGGCGGCTTTGAAGCTCTAATCCATTCATGCCCGGCATCTGAATGTCTAAAACGAGACATGCGGTGTCTTTTAGCTCGCCCGAACTGAGCAAGGCCTCGGCAGAATCAAAAACCGCCGCTTGAAGACCAAACGACTCGATGAGTAGCTTGGTGGTCCTCCGAATGGACTCATCATCGTCCACGATCGAAATCAGATTCTTTGCCACTTGCGATACTCCCTACCGTCAGGGTATTGCCGGGGCCAACTGAAATCTATTGGGCTTTGGTAGACCTTCCGTCACAGAACGTGGAATTCCTGTAATCACTTCGTTTACACGGCTTTTTCCGGGCGGTCCTTTATCTTCTCAATCATTCTCACGAGGTCTGCAAGTGATTGCGCCTGCATCTTCTCCATCGCGCGGCTTCGATGAACTTTCACGGTATTTTCAGCGGTACCGAGCGCGCCCGCGATCTGCTTGTTGAGCATACCGGAGACGACCATTGACATCACCTCCTGTTCTCGAGGGCTCAACAAGTCGAATCGCTGTTGAATTTCCTTCAGCTTCTCTTCCCTGCTCGCGTCTGGCGCGATCTTTCTCCAGTGCGATGCGGACGGCATCCAACAGTTCCTGATCACGGAACGGCTTGGTTAGAAATTCGATTGCGCCGCCTTTCATCGCGCCGACGCTCATTGGGATATCGCCGTATCCAGTAATGAAGATGATGGGGATGTGGATGTTTCTGACAGCAAGTTCACGCTGAAAATCGAGCCCGCTTGAGCCACGCAGCCTGACATCCAGAACAAGGCAACTGGTCGAATCCGGAAGGCCCCTTTGCAGGAAGTCGTCAGTCGATTCAAAGCATTCAACCCGGAGACCCACCGTGCCGATCAGGAATTTGAGCGACGAACGCACCGATGAATCGTCATCGACAACAAAGACGGTGGAAGTACCGGTCACGCTTGTCATTGGAGAACTACCGGCCGGCGACTGGCAATGTGAAGCTAAAATCGGCTCCCCGAGGCGAATTGGGCCTGGCCCATAGACGCCCGCCATGTGCTTCGACAAGCGAGCGGCTGATGGATAAGCCCATCCCCATGCCGTTCGTCTTTTGTTGTATAGAAGGGAGTGAAGAGTCGATTTGGTTCCGAACCAAGACCGGCACCCATGTCGCGCACTGCTAACCAGCACATCGCCGGGACTCATCGACTCGGGAATCCAATGTGAATCAGTCGAGCTTGGTCGTCGTTGGCTGCCATTGCCTCGACGGCATTCATGATCAGATTCAATAGAACTTGCTGCATCTGTACCCGGTCCGCCAATACCAGAGGAAGCGGTTGCGTTAGCTGACACTCGATTCGGACACCATTTTCAAAAAGCTCGCGGCCGGCCAAGGCGACCGTCTCATGAATTACCTCATTCAAGTCGACTTCACTCATCTCAGCGGGCTTCTTCTTCAGGAAGGCGCGAATCCGCGCAATCACGGCGCTTGCGCGTGTGCCATCCGCAACGATTTCCTCGAGTGCCCTGCGGAGCACGTCCGGTTCAAGCTTGTGATTGGCGAGCAGCCTAAGACAGGCATTGCCGTTATTTGTTACCGCAGTTAAAGGCTGATTCACCTCGTGGGCAATGGACGCCGCCATTTCGCCCATATTTGTGAGCTTGGACATCTGAGCAAGCTCCGATCGGGACTTGTCGAGCGCCTCTTCCGATTGTCGGCGTTCGGTAACATCCTGGACGACGGCGATGTACTCCAGTTGTCCATCCTGGTCGCGGGTTGCATGAGCGACAGAATGCAGATGCTTGATCGATTGGTCAGACATCAGCAAGCGGAACTGCCATTCAAAGTCGCTGCGGCCATTTCGTGCCTTTTCGACCATTTTTTCATACAAACTGAGATCTTGCGGATGAACGCGAGTACGGATCAGTTCAAGCGTCACAGGCACGCCGATCTCAAGCTCGTAGATGCGATAGAGTTCGTTTGACCACTTGATTTCGTCTGTCTCAACCCGCCAGGAATAGCTCCCGATTTGACCGAGACGTTGGCCTTCCGCAAGGAAAGCCTCGCTGCGCCGCAAAGCTTCTTCCGCCCGCCTTCGTTCAATGCCCTGCGCGATGATGCCGGCGGCAAACGAGAGCGCCTCGAGCGTACTTTCGGTAAGCGGATTCTGCGAAAACATGCCCATGACGCCCACGAGTCTGTCCTCAAGAACCAGCGGATAACCGGCAAAAGCGATAATGTTTTCCCGCCGTGCCCAGTCCTTGTCACTAACGCGGGGATCGTTCTGGGCGTCGTTTGTTAAATGCGGTTTCCTTTCTTGAGCTATCAGACCGATTTTGTGCTGTCCCACGGAAATCCGACTGTGCGGTCCATCAAGATGTGTGTACATTCCCGCACTTGCTTGCAACTCCAGTTCGCGGCCGTCGCCGCCGAGTGTCCAGATACGGGCAAAAGCAGCATCGAGATGCCGAACGACTGCGCCGGCACAGTTGTGCAGGATGCCTTTCAAATCCTCTTGATGCGAGAGAACTATTCCGATTTCCTCTCTGAATGCACTTATGCGCGTTCGCTCATCCATCGCCGCACGCAGCGCTATCTCAGCCTGCTTTCTCTTGCTAATGTCACGGAGAAAGCCTGTAAATATTTTATGGCCATCCCTAATTAGCTCGCCGAATGAGATTTCTACAGGAAACTCCTCGCCATTTTTGCGAAGTGCAGTTAATTCGGTGCCTTGCCAATTTATGTGCCGCTGACCGGTAGCCAAATACCTTGTGAAACCGCCCTCGTGCACCTTCCGCATGTGTTCAGGCATTAAGAGCTTTAAGGGTTTCCCCATCACTTCGGTTGGCTCGTAGCCAAACACCGTCGCGATGGCGGGGTTGGCAAACACTATCATCCCTTTGTCATCAATGCTTACAATGGCATCGCTGGCCGTCTCTACCAGAAGGCGATACTTCTCGTCGCTGTAGAGACGCGCCGATTCCCGTTGCTTTTGTTCGCTCAAATCGAGGACGGAGCCTTGTGGATTTGAGCCCTCAAAGGAGGGATCATTTTGCGCCGGGGAAGATTCGGTCACGACTTCGCCTCCATACTTCAAACGAGCCTTCATCCAGGTGTGCATAGAGGAATGGCCGGTGTCTGCTGCTGCTCCAGAAGTTTCAAGGACGATCACACTGCGATCGCCGCATACGCACACTACGCGGAGGTAACCGCATATCGCTTGATGCTGCGGCCCTGTCGCGCCTCACGACAGGCAAGAGGATCGATCCCATCTAATCCGAGCCAGACGAATCGCCGCCGACGCCAAGAACGCCGCTACCGACAAAATTCGCTGTCGCCGAAAAACTCATGACTCGTCCTCTCCCCTGCGCGGATTGCACTATCTTAATCGCAAATCGTGCTGCCGGGTTCGTATTCAATTGCTGGCGCCCACCACGCGTTTCTTCGATTGGATCATCTGAGCGCTCAATGCGCTCAGAAGAGCCATTCCGACAGAGATCCAGATCACGTCGCGGTATCCGGAAACGAAACGCTTCATCGAAGGCGTGCTTTAAGGGTAGTTCGCTGATTTGAGCGCCGGCCAGTTTCGATCGCTGCATTTCGGCGCTCTGGCGCACGGAGGGAGAGAGTTGCATCTGCGCGAGGCTTCGGCTGAGCGTGCGGTTGAATCCGGCTGAGAGGACGAGACCAAAGACTGCGACGGCCAGCAGTCCGGCGATACGCGACACGGCGTTATTGACTCCGGAGGCGACGCCGGCCTCTCTGGAAGGAACCGATTCCATCACCGCCGTCGTAAGCGGGGCGACGCTGATCGCCATACCGATACCCAGAACAGCCACCGCCGGGAAGAAGGTGCTCCAGTATGAGCCACCGATCCCCGGCCTCAGAAAGAGCGCGAAGCCTGACGCCGCGACGAGCGATCCAACCGTAAGCGGCAGCCTCGCGCCGTATCGAGCCACCAGGCCTCCGGACCAGCGGGAGAGTACGAATATCAGCAGGATCATCGGAAGCAGTGCGGCTCCGGCCTGTGTTGCGGAGTAATGCTGGACTTGAATGAGATCAAGGGGAAAGAAAAATAAAATGCCGCCAAGCGGCGCGTAGAGCAGGAACGTGAGCAGGTTGGCCCCGGAAAAGTCTCTGGACCGGAAAAGATGCAAAGAGACCATCGGAGCCGGCGAACGTGATTCTACGATAAGGAAGCAAAGCAGCGCGCCCACACCCGCCAGGCCCAAGACCCAAATGATTTCTCTGCGTCCTGGCGTCGCGGACGAATCATCGATGAGAGCGTAAGTAATCGCTCCAAGGCCGAGGGTAGCGAGCGCGGCGCCCTGCCAATCGAGACTCTTGCTTGCTGCTTCGTCACGGCTCTCCGGGACCCGCCAAAGCGAAAGCAGAATTACGATGACCGCGATTGGAAGATTGATGAAGAAGACCCAACGCCACGACGCATTTTCCACCAGCCATCCGCCCAGAACCGGCCCGATAGCCGCAGTGATCGCCGTGAAGCCAGACCAGGTGCCGATGGCCCGCCCGCGCTCGTCCTCTGTGTAAGAGGCGCTGATAATGGCCAGGCTTCCCGGGACGAGAAGCGCCGCTCCTATCCCTTGAAGTCCGCGCGCGACGATGAGGGAAGTGATTGAGGAGGCGAGGCCGCACCAGGACGATCCAATTGCAAACAGGAGTACGCCGGAGAGGAAGATTCTGCGGCGGCCATAGAGATCGCCAAGAGAACCGCCCAACAGCAGCAGCGATGCAAGCAGAAGAGCGTAGGACTCGACCACCCATTGAATGTCCGTCGCCGATGCATGAAGAGCAGTCTGCAAAGCGGGCAATGCTACGTTGACGACTGTCCCGTCGATAAATGCCATGCTGGAAGCGAGAATCGTCGCAATCAAAACCCAGGGCCCTCTGCATGGCTGGACTGCGCCCGGAGCGACGCGGGCTGCCGATTCCTCACACGGAGATTTGATGGGCATCATCATTCGCTATTCAATCCTGATCTTCCATGCTTGCGCCGGACTCGCAGAACGAAATTTGTAAATCGGTCAGGGCTCGATCTCTACGATATGCCGGGCGCGCCAAGACGGGGATTTTAATTGAATCGAACACCAGCCTGATGATGAGGCCCCTGCAAAGTCGCCCGAGATCACAGCGAGCGGCGAGGGCGACCCTGCAATACCCCGAATGTCCAGTGTCGAAATAATCAGAGTGTCCGCCATGAAATACAGCAACAGCCATTTCGTTGGCCGAGAACCCCATAGTCGATACGAAAGTATCGTCGATACCATTGTCCAATTGCGCGACCCATTTTGTTCTGGCCCAATGGCTAAAGCGTCACGGAGTGAACTGCGAAGGGCGGATGGCTAGTGTCGACACCAGTCAACCGGTTTTCGAACGAGCAAACACGGAGGAAAATCCTATGGCAACTTTAAGCGCACCCGCCAAACTCACAGAGAAGAACGCATCTTCGAAATCTGCACAGGTTCGTATCACCCGACGGTCGCCCGCTTATTGGCGTGTCACGATCGACAACCCGCCGATCAACGTCATGGGCCCCGAAATGGTCAAGCAGTTTCAAGAAGTCATGAACACGCTCGAGACCGACGAACATGTCAGGGTCGTGGTCTTCGACAGCGCGGTCGACGACTACTTCCTGAATCACTCCGATTTCATGGCGAAGCTTGAAGACCTGACGTCACTGTCCGATGGCCCCACTGGCTTGCCGCCATGGCCGGACTTTCTCGTACGTCTGACCCACCTACCGGTGGTCTCCATTGCGCTCATTCGCGGTCGCGCGACCGGCAACGGCAGCGAGATCACGCTGGCCTGCGACATGAGTTTTGCCAGTCGCGAGAAGGCGATCATTTCGCAATGGGAGGTGGGCGTGGGGATGGTTGCCGGTGGCGGCCCCATGGCGAGGCTTCCGCGGCTCATTGGCCGAAATCGCGCGCTCGAGGTGCTTTTGACCTCAGAAGACATCAAGGCAGACCAGGCTGAGGCCTACGGCTACATCAATCGTGCCCTGCCGGATGCCGATCTCGATGTGTTTGTAGAAGCGCTCGCGACGCGGATCTCCAGGTTCGACAAATGGGCAATTGCCCAGACGAAGCGCCTCGTAAACACCAGTCTGCCGCCGGATGTCGAGCTCGGTGCCGGGTGGGATGCGTGCATCGGTTCGCTTGGGCGACCCGCCGCCCAGGAGGGGATCAAGGCGCTGATTGCGCGCGGATTCCACAAGCCGGGGGATATCGAAAATCGACTCGGATACTACCTCGGCGAAATCGCGCGCTAAGCTGGCGTGCGATGCGTTCTCCAAACTCCGCGAGGAGGGAAGAAACTCATGCAGCAACTGATCGGTGCTTCCGCGAGCGTGGGGTGTGCATCTTGGAAATGTTTTTGAAGATAACTTTGTAGCCTCATGGAGGAACACTATGTCAAGCAACATAGCGGAAATTGCCATCGAAGCAACGCGTACATCGAATCCCCTTGATCTCATCCCAGACGAAATACCATTCGACGTGCCGTATGGACCAGCGATATCGCTAGAGCAAGCCCAGACGGTGATTCAAGCCGCTGTGACAGAAGCTAAAAGGCGGAATTGGAAAATGAACGTCGCAGTCGCCGATTCCGGTGGTAACTTAGTTGCATTCCAGCGGATGGACGGCGCGATGCTCGCCTCCATTCAGATTGCGGAGCACAAGGCGCGAGCAGCCGTCACTTTTCGTCGGCCAACGAAGGTCTTCGAGGATGGTATTCAACTTATGCATCTCAACTATCTGCTCGCATTCGATGGGGTGATTGCGTCTCGAGGCGGTATTCCACTGATCGACAAGGGCGTGATTATCGGCGCCATCGGTAGTTCTGGAGGCACGGATTCCCAGGACGAAGTCGTGAGCGGAGCAGGAGCGGCAGTAATTAACAGACTCCCGGCGGGAATCAAATGATACACATGACCATGGACACGGGATCGGCGATCGGCAGGAAGGCACGCGAAGGAAGGAGTCAATGCTGCCATCGATAATCGCACCAGACCGGCAGGCCCAGGCCTTCCCTATCCTGACCCCCACCCAGATCGACCGCATACGGCCGTACGGCACTGCGAGAACAGTTCGGGCCGGAGAGATCCTGTTTGAGCCGGGTGAGCCAGGAATTTCCTGCTTTGTTGTACTCTCAGGAAAGCTCGAGATTGTCATGACCCGGCTCTCCGGCGAGCACGTATTTGTGACGTATCGGTCCGGGAGGTTTCTCGGGAGAAATGGTCATGATCTCCGGAGCCGGCTCTCTCTCGCGCGGGCGTGTTGCCGAGCCAGGAGAATTCCTTGAAGTGAGTGCGGATGCCTTGCACGCGCTCATCGCAAGAGATGCCGAACTCAGCGATATTTTCATGCGCGCCTTCATCCAGCGGCGCCTCACGCTCATCGCGGAAGGCATGGGCGATGTGGTTATCCTGGGATCGCGTCACTCGGCTAACACGCTGCGCTTGCGCGAGTTTCTCACCCGCAACGGATATCCGCACACCTATATCGACCTTGACAGTGACACGACCGCCCAGGAGCTGCTCGATCGTTTTAACCTGAAGATCGACGAAATACCGGTTGTGATTTGCAGCGGAAAGGCCGTGCTGCGCAATCCCACTACGCAGCAGTTGGCTCAATGTCTGGGATTCGCGGGCACGGTCGATGAATCACGCATTCGTGATGTGGCCATCGTGGGCGCTGGCCCGGCCGGATTGGCGGCGGCGGTTTACGCCGCTTCTGAAGGCTTAGACGCCGTCGTGATCGAAGCCGACTTTCCCGGTGGACAAGCTGGCTCGAGCTCGAAGATAGAGAACTACATTGGTTTCCCTACCGGCATCTCCGGCCTGGAGCTCACGGGCCGCGCCGTTGTCCAGGCAGAAAAATTCGGCGCTCAAATGTTGGTGGGGCAACGAGTAGTCCAGCTTAACTGCGATCAGAGGCCATACCAGCTCACGCTGGAGAATGGCACCATTCTGCGGGCTCGCAGCATCATCATCGCCGCTGGAGCGCAATACAACAAGCCGAACATCGCCAACCTGAAGAAGTTCGAAGGGAATGGAGTCTATTACGCGGCCACATTCATGGAATCGCAACTCTGCGGGGGCGATGAGGTCATCGTCATTGGCGGCGGCAATTCGGCCGGGCAAGCAGCAGTTTTCCTGGCAGAGACTGCCCACAAGGTCTACATGCTGGTTCGCGGAAAGACCCTTTCGGAGACGATGTCGCGCTATCTGACCCAGAGAATTACGAAGCATCCGGTGATTGAGATGCATCTGGAAGCTGAACTTCAGTCATTAGAGGGCGATTCGCACCTGGAACGCGTCACCTGGCTCGACCGGTCGTCGGGAGAGAGATCGACGCGCGAGATCCGGCACGTTTTCGTGATGGCGGGCGCGTCACCGCACAGTGACTGGTTGCGTGGCTGTGTCGCCCTGGATCAGCAGGGCTTCATTCTTACAGGACGGGACTTGGATCCGGTTCTGGCAGACGCCCCACGAAAGTGGCCTCTGGGCCGGCCGCCGCAGATGCTTGAGACGAGCTTGCCCGCAGTTTACGCAGTCGGCGACATCCGCTCTGGAAACGTAAAGCGAGTTGCGTCAGCCGTTGGCGAAGGTGCGATCTCGATCCATCTTGTGCATCGCGCCCTGGCGGAAATATAGCCCGGCGATATCTGCCAGCCCCACTTCATCCGGAAATCTTCGCTCAAGATCACACGCTCGATTTACGTGAGATCGCCTTGGCGCTCCTGAATGCCTTCTACGAACCAGAGGCATCGTATCCAGATGCGTCTGCCCATGGAAGCCGTACCTGAAAGCGGGTATCACCCGGCTTTGAAGTGACTTGAATATTGCCGCCGAGCTTTCTGATAATTGATTTGTGCGGTGTTCAGCCCGAGGCCCGTTCCTTCACCAACGCCCTTGGTCGTGAAAAACGGATCGAAAATATAGGGCCTTATCTCGCGAGGAATTCCGGGTCCGTTATCGCCAATTTCAACCACCGACAAAGTGATCCTCGCGGAAGGTTCGCATCCGACAGTTCACCCTCGCCCTGCATGGCATCTATGGCGTTTTCGATGATGTTGGTCCAGACTTGATTCAACTCGGTTCCCACTGTGTTAACCAGGAGCGGGACCGATTCATAGTGAACGCCGTACCGTTATTCCCGTTTGCAGACTGTGGGCCAACGTGTCCGAGCGTCGTTTCCAGGCTTCGCGCGAGATCAACATTCTGAACTGGCCCCTGGTCCATGTGGGTATATTCCTTGATTGTCCGAACCAGATTCGATATCCGGGCTGTACAGTTCTCGATTGTCCTTAGAAGAGCCGACAATTCTGCAGAAGCGGCGATTCGCATCAGCGCAGCCCGAGCCGTGCCAGTATCGAGCTGATTCAGTAAAGAGCTGAGTGTCGTCCGGAGGCATATTGGCCTTTGCCAACCCAGCCGATAGCTCCCATGGATCAGCGTAGCCGTAACTCCGCACGATCGACTCCAGAGTTTCTTCCAGGTCGCTGAGAGCGAGCCCATCTAATGGGAGGGGCTCTGATTGCAGCAGTGAGGCTTCAACTTCTTCAATTTTTGCTCTGTCCGAGTCTTCGAGCGGACACCGCCACAATTCGGAGTTTGCGTTTCGCAATCTTGCCAGCGTGTTGCGCATTTGATCGCTCGCCCGCTTGGCGGCGGATGCCGGATTATTCAATTCGTGAGCAAGCCCAGCTGACAATTTTCCCAGTGAGACTAAACGGTCACGTTGCTGCTCGATTCGGGTTCCTTCACGAATTCTGTCGGACATCATGGCGACTAATCTTGTCGTCAGTTCCGGCATTCTCTGAATCAAGTTCTGGAAAGAGCGGCGGCCGGAAATCTGACGAGACGGCCATCCGTCACGGCCCGTCCTGCCACGGTAAACCGTTTCATTCTGGAGAAAGGAAACACCCCACTGATCTCACCCGCTTGCGCCGGAAGTGAGACAGTGTCACCGCCAAATTCCCCTCTCCACTGGAAGAGGCCCTCAAGAAAAATGAACATCCAATCTGCTGGATCGCCCTGTCGTACGAAGGTCTCTCCGGCATGGAGAAAAACCTCATGTGCGTGGCTCAGAAACCACTCAACCTGGTCCTCCGGCACAGTCCAGAAAATGCGGCGACACGCTGTAATTCAGCTGAACTGATCAATTATTGGGCCTTTCGATTGCGCGCCTCCCACTGAGAGCGACTCTCTTCGTGCATTGAGCCTGCGAATCTCTGGCGGATTTTTCCTGGTCCTTCACGGTGAAGAAGTGAGTTGCGAGAAGCCTTGGTGTGAAACCGGCGCGTTGGGTAGATCCATGTAGTGCCTCCTGTCGAAGAAGAATCGGAGGCAGCCCGAAACGCCTGCGGACTAAAAGAAGGGCTTCATCCGCAGCCGGCCTATGACGGCAAGCTAGTTTAGGAGCGATTCCCAGTCGACGGGCACCCTTCCTGCTGGTCCAGGAGTGGGCTGATTTCCTGGATGCGAATGCGGCGGAAGCAACTCCACACCCTTGACCATCGCCTGCTTCTCGTAATCGAAGAACCAATCCTCACCCGGCTCAAAGCTGGCGATGATCGGATGCCCCGTCGCCGCGGCATGCTTTGATGCATGTTGACTCGGAGAACTGTCACAGCATCCGATGTGCCCGCACTCTGCACACCGGCGGAGATGAAACCACCAACCTTTCGGCGACGCTAGGCATTCGACACATCCGTCGCCACTTGGCTTCGAAGCGGAATTGATTCCGCGCTGATTTTTCTTCATTTCGATTTTTCCTTTAGACGTTCCATGTCCGGCCCCTGCGCGATCGACTTCTCGACGGTTGTTCCGCCGACTGCATCCGTCGCCGCGCCCTGTCCAGCAGATCGGTTCTGCTGCGGACGCCTCGATCAGCAGGATGATCTTGCCGCACTTGTGGGGTGCGCCCGCAAGCATGTCCTGCGCCTGGCGCGCCCCCGAAAGCGGCAGGATTGAGCCCACACGTGCTGTGATTCTGCCCGCGTCAAACAATGCTGTGAGCGTCTGCAGGCGCGCGGTGGTCACCTCAGCGTAGAAGAAAATGGCCCCTGCTGGCAGCGGCTGCGTGGAGACCGACGGTGACCAGTTTGCCTCCGGGTTTCAACGCAGCGACGCAGCGTTGAAACGTACTGCCCCCGACCGTGTCGAGGATGGCATCCACCTGCGGGAGGTCCTGCTCGAATGCGGGCTTGCTCGAGTCGATGATGGATTTCACGCCCAATGAACGGAGCAGGCTTCTCGTCGTCGAGGTGGGCGATGGCAACGACCTGGATCCCGGCGTCTAAGGCCATTTGTACGGCGTAGGCCCCGACGTTCCCGGCGGCTCCGACGACCATTACCGTTTGTCCGCGCATCGCCTGTGCATACTGGAAGAGCATTTGCCAGGCGGTCACCGCAATGACGGGAGCCGATGCTGCTTCTACGTGATTCAGCGATTGCGGTTTGCGGAGCGACCATCCCGGCCGTGGCCACGGCGAACTCGGCCTGGGCGCCGCAGAACTGCGGGTTGGTGACGCCATAGACTTCGTCGGCCGGCGCGAAGTCCGTAACGCCGGGGCCCACCTTCTCGACGACACCGGAGAAGTCCGAGCCGAGGGTGAGCGGAGGTTGCGGGCTGACCTTGCTCTTGCCCTCACGGATGATCGCGTCCCAGGGAGCGACGCCTGCGGCCATTACGCGCACCAGAACTTCGCCGGGGCCCGGCGACGGCACCGGCACATCCTCGACCACTACGACGTCGGGCGGCCCGAAGCTATGAATTCTGGCTGCTTTCACGGCTAATTCCTTCTCACCTTGAAGATGCTCGAGGATCCGCCACAGACTCAGGCCTCGAAGCGGGATTAATTCCACGGTGATTTTTCTTCATTTCGATTTTCCTTCAGACGTTGCATGCTCCAGCAAAGAGTTCAAGGCACCAGCAAGATCTTCCCGATACCACCCTTTTCTGCCGCTGCGTGAGCCTCGGCCGCTTCACTGAGCGGCATTTTCCGGCCGATCGGGATTACCAGCTTGCCATCTCGCACCGCTTCGGCCATGAACTGGAGCGTTTCCCTGTCGAATTTCGAGAAGACGAACACCACCTTTACAGATGGGTACTTCGCGGCGTTCTGCGGTGCTCCGGCAACCGAAGCAAACACTCCTCCCGGCTTGACCTTGGCGATCAGCTTCTCGGCGGTTCTTCCGCCGACCGTATCCGCAACCGCATCGAGCGGCGGAAGATTCGCAATCGCGGTGTCGTCGTCGGTTGCGACCACCTGATCCGCGCCAACAGTCTTCGCCTCATCCATCTGCCTCTTCAAAACCCCTGCGATCACAGTCGCCCCGCGCTCCTTCGCAGTGAATACCGCCGAACGCCCGACATTTCCTACAGCACCTACGACCATAACCGTCTGGCCCGCTTTGATTCCCGTAGCTGAAAGGAGCTGGTTGCCGGTCGTCGTCACCAGCGGCAGCGCCGCCGCCTCGATCAAATCAAGGCCCTCGGGAATATCCGCCAGAACGTCCGCTTTCACCACGCAGAGTTCGGCGTACGTGTTGTCCGCCATTGCGAACACCTGGTTGCCGGCAGTAAAGTCTTCCACTCCCGGTCCAACCTTCACCACGGTCCCCGCCATATCGACTCCTATGAGGCCCGGGAACGTGGATGGGATAAAAATCCTTCGTCAATCCAGCACGCCGCTTGTAGTCGATCGGATTCACGCTCGCGGCGGCGACCCGCACCAGCACTTCGCCCGGACCCGGAACCGGATCAGGGTACTCCTCGAACTTCAGTACTTCAGGACCGCCATATTCGTGGACAACAATTGCTTTCATGACTCATCTCCAAGTTGGGCAAACAAGCATCAGTAAAAGTTAGATGAAAAACCGAGATCGCGCACTGTGGCATTTCCACTACCTGCTCGCCCCAACGCCCAGATTCGCCTCTCTTCGAGAGCTTTAGAAAGAGGGCACACATCCCCATCGCCCGCCGTGAGCTGGAAGGCCCATGCCCACGTTCGCATTATTTGCTATTAGGCCAGAAGTGAGGTGAAGAATCTATTGGACGATGGTATCGGCCGACACCTTCGCAGTCGGTGCAGCCGCAAAAGAGTCGGGAGAATCCGAAATTCATAAGCTTTTTGGTAAGCCCGCGGCATCATAGGGCTATGCTGCAAAGCAGGTCATCCTCCCAGATGGCGAAGTCTTGAGTTGTCGGAGAACAGAATGGCTAGCACAACTGAAGTTTCGGCTGACATCCTGGCGCCGCTTACCCCCGACGAGCTGCGAAAGATCGATGCTTACTGGCATGCCTGCAATTATTTAGCGGCAGGAATGATCTATCTCCGCGCGAATCCTCTGCTTCGCGAGCCCTTGAGGCCGGAGCACATCAAGAATCGACTTCTTGGTCATTGGGGGTCGGATCCGGGACAGTCTTTGATTTGGATTCATCTGAACCGTCTCATCAAGAAATATGACCTGAATGTCATGTACATCGCGGGCCCGGGTCACGGCGCGCCGGCCACGCTGGCCAACTGCTACCTTGAAGGCTACTATTCCGAGATCTATCCCGACAAGAGTCGTGACGAAGCCGGCCTGCTCAAGTTCTTCCAGCAGTTTTCGTTTCCCGGCGGGATCGGCTCGCACTGCACGCCGGAAACGCCCGGTTCGATTCACGAAGGCGGCGAGCTGGGCTATTCCATCTCTCATGCGTACGGAGCCGCTTTCGACAATCCTGACCTCATCGTTGCCGTCACTGTGGGAGACGGCGAGGCCGAAACCGGTCCGCTTGCCACCTCCTGGCATTCGAATAAGTTCCTGAATCCCATTCGCGATGGGGCTGTCCTGCCGGTGTTGCACCTCAACGGCTACAAGATCGCGAATCCCACGGTCCTTGCGCGCATTCCGCACGAAGAACTGGAGGCGTTGCTGATCGGATACGGCCACAAACCTTATTTCGTCGAGGGCGATGACCCGTCTGCGATGCATCAGACAAATGGCTTCGACCCTGGAGCAATGCATCCTGGAAATTCGCTCGATCCAGCAGCACGCCCGCTCAACCGGCGATGCCACGCGCCCCCGCTGGCCCATGATCGTACTTCGCTCTCCCAAGGGATGGACAGGACCGAAAATCGTAGACGGCCACAAAGTGGAGGGTTCGTGGCGGGCGCACCAGGTCCCCGTGTCCGACCCGGCCACGAATGAGAAGCATCTGAACCTTGTCGAAGACTGGCTGCGCAGCTACAAGCCCGAAGAGTTATTCGACGCCGACGGAAGGCTCATAGCAGAACTGCAGGATCTTGCACCTTCCGGGCCGCGCCGTATCTCCGCCAATCCTCACGCAAACGGCGGACTGCTGCGAAAAGAGCTCGAACTGCCGGACTTTCGCGACTACGCCGTCGAGGTCAAAGCGCCGGGTGCAGCCGACGCGCTGCCCACCGACGTGCTCGGACACTTTCTGGCCGAAGTGATGCGCCGTAACATGAGTTCCTTCCGCGTGTTTGGACCCGACGAGACTGCGTCCAACAAGCTCACAGCCATCTACGCCGCCTCAAAGAAAACCTGGTTGGCCGAATTCAAGCCAGAAGACGCCGACGGCGGCGAACTCGATGTCTCCGGGCGCGTGATGGAAATGTTGAGCGAGCACACGCTCGAAGGCTGGTTTGAAGGTTACGTTCTGACTGGCCGCCACGGGTTCTTCTCAAGTTATGAAGCCTTCATCCACATCATTGATTCCATGTTCAACCAGCACGCCAAATGGCTGGAGAAGTCCAAGAAGGAGCTCGATTGGCGAGCACCTGTGCCTTCGATCAACCTCCTCATTACATCTCTGGTGTGGCGGCAGGATCACAACGGCTTTACGCACCAGGATCCGGGATTTCTCGACGTGGTCACCAACAAGAGTCCCGATGTCGTGCGAATCTACTTACCGCCGGACGCAAACTGCCTGCTCAGTGTGACGGATCACTGCCTTCGGTCGCGGGATTACGTGAACGTCATCGTCGCGGATAAGCAGGAGCATCTTCAGTACCTCACCATGGAAGATGCAGTCACCCACTGCACCAAGGGCATCGGCATCTGGGACTGGGCGTCCAGCGACAACGGTGAAGAGCCCGACGCCGTGATGGCTTGTGCCGGCGACATCCCGACTATGGAGTCCCTTGCGGCGGTCGCAATCTTGAAGGAGCACTTCCCCGATTTGAAGATACGATTCGTCAATGTTGTGGATCTTTTCCGCCTCATGCCGGAGACCGAACATCCCCATGGGCTCTCCGACCGGGACTTCGATTCTCTGTTTACCACCGACAAACCGGTGATCTTCAACTTCCATTCCTATGCTTCGCTCATTCACAAACTTAGTTACCGGCGCAAGAATCACGACAACATACATGTACGCGGGTACAAGGAAAAGGGCAGCATCAACACTCCGCTCGAACTTGCGATTCTCAATCAGATCGACCGCTTCAATTTGGCAATTGACGTCATCGATCGTGTCCCGCGTCTGCATTCCGTCGGAGCCCACGTCAAGGAATGGCTGAAGGGTCAGATCATCGCGAGCATTAACTACGCTCACGCCGAAGGCATCGACAAAGAAGAAATTCGAAACTGGAAGTGGCCGGGATAGGCATGGCGAACGATACAGAGAGGGCGTGGCGATATGAAAAGACCGCGCATCTTTACGGTTGGTCATTCGACGCGATCGATCGACGACTTTGTGGACGTATTACGCGCCCATGGCGTCAGACAAATTGTGGATATCAGATCGATACCACGGTCGCGCCACAATCCTCAGTTTAATGCCGATCTGCTGGAGCATTCTCTTAAGCAAATCGATATAGGCTATCAACACATCAAAGAGCTCGGTGGACTACGCCATGCAAGGAAGGACTCGCCTAATCTAGGTTGGCGAAATACTTCATTCCGAGGTTTTGCGGACTACATGGCAACCGCAGAGTTTTCAGAAGGATTGGAATCACTCATGGATGTCGCGAATGAGAGAGACACTGCGATCATGTGCGCTGAAGCTGTGCCGTGGCGCTGCCATCGGTCCCTAATCGGTGATGCGTTGACGAAGAAGGGGTGGATGGTGCGGGATATTATGAGCCGTACCCTTGCCGGAAGACATCTTCTGACCCCATTTCTGAAGACGAGGAAGGGACAGCTGATCTATCCAGAAGACCCTCCGCAGAAGCGCATCAGTCCGCAGCGATAGAGCGTTAAAACTATTCGTGGATTGCAGAGCGAGAGGTCACAACGATGGTTCCGCATGAAGTCGCGTGAGGTTGGGGGATCGATCCACAAGCGGTCCGACCCCCACCTCACGATGCGTTCAGCGAGTCACCGCTTGCACGGCAGGGTCGAGAATATGGTCGGTCACATCGGTTGCTTTCAATCTGCCCAAAACATCTCTGGCCTGTGGCCGCCTCGGCGGAAGTTCCATGGGCAATCACCAGGTACTTGCCGGCCCTAATGGCGGTCTCGTAGGTTATGATGCTGTCTTTCGGTATGCCTATGCTGAACAGACCGGCACCGATAGCACTCAAACCGCCGACTACCACCGCGTCCTCCAGGCCCGCGACGATCCAAGCCACCAACGGACCGCCAACCAGCACGGGGCCTATTGCGGGCACCCAGAAGAATGCGGCTCCAAACAGCAAGCCCCAGAATCCGCCCCAGAAAGCGCCCCACTTTCCCCAATACTTCATGCGGTCTCCCGCGTTGTAATAGCCAACGACTTGCTCCTCCGTGTGATAATCCTTCCCCACTACCGACAACTTCTTCATGTCGAAGCCCGACTTCTGAAGTTCCTTCACCGCGTCTTCCGCTGCGGAGTGGTTGTCATACACTGCGATTACCGCGTTTGTGTCCGTCATGATTCTGTCTCCTATTCAGGGTTCCTCTGGTTGGTTGGGAGTTGACGGGACTTGTGCCATTACTTCCTCTGGCGGCCGGCTCTTTCACTGGTGTTCTTCGCTTTGCAATCGGCGTTCGCGCGTCACATCGCCTTTGGCGGCTGAGGCTCTGCGGTTCTCTTGAGGATGAATGCCCAGGTCGTGCCATGAAGTTTCCGCGAGGTTGACGTTGTAATAGCGTGCTGCTTTCTCGATATTCGCGAACGCCAAGGCACGGTCGGCATCGGAGACGTCGATGACTTGATCGAATCGCGCGACCGCGTTACGCACATGTTCTGCGTCGGTCAGTGGCTCTTTACGCTGCTTCGGAAATGCATAGACGCTGTTGGGTAAATCGCTCTGCTTGGTTAGCTGTCCGTGTTTCTCGTGAGGTCTCCAGGTCGCATCCGGCATGTCTTTGCCATCCCTTCTGGGAATATCTGGTTATAGAGCGAGCTCATTTTCAGCATGTGCACAAGAGCAAGCCGGCCACACGGCGACAAGCCGCCTTCCAGCCGCCGCTCTTCCGACCGAGTCGCCCGCGCTGAAGCGATTACACCCTCGGCGCTCCAGCGAATCAATTGGACGATGGTATCGGCGATACCTTGGAATTGGGTCCTGTGAAGCAACGCAGGCACCGCTGTGTCCATGCGTCCGATCCGCATTTTTTGTGTAAGTCGATACGTTCGTCCAATAGACTCGTCGCCGCGCTTCTGCCAATCTTGCCTGGAGCATGACCGGCCCTGTCATCGGAAGGAGCACCAAATGGACGGCGCAAATGGATTGAAAGAGACGGCGCGTGTGCCCGCGCCCGTCGCTTCGAGCACGCTCGGTGTGAACGTGTTTACCGCCCCGGGGAAGGCTATGGTCGGCGAGCGGCCAAAGCCCTTCGGCGAGCCGCTCGGCTTTGACCCGATCACGTCGACCTTGATCTTCGGCGAGCACGACGCGGTACTAGTGGACGCGATGGGGACAGTGGCGGAGGCGGAGGCTCTCGCGGATTGGGTTGCATTGCACAATCGCAACCTGCAGACCATCTATATAACGCACAGCCATTTCGACCACTTCTACGGTCTGAGCGTCCTCCTCGACCGTTTCCCAAGCGCTCGGGCGATAGCAACGCCAAAGACGGTGGAGGCGATGCAGTCGTCGTTTGTTCCTCCGCTGAGCCAATTCGCCCGCCAATTGTTTCCTGGGCAAGTGCCGACGAAGTTAGTTTCGCCTGAGCCCTATGAGGGCGGCACCTTTATGCTTGAGGGCCACGAATTGCGCATCATCGAGCAGGGTCGTACCGATAGTCCCGATTCGACGTCTCTACACGTTCCATCGATAGGCCTGATCGTTGCGGGCGACGTCGTGTACAACCAGTGCCGCATGTACGTCGGCGACACGACGCCGGAGACCCGAAAGAATTGGATCGCGGCGCTGGACCGGTTAGCGGCGCTGAACCCGGCGATTGTTGTCGCCGGTCACAAGAAGCCTGGCGCGCCTGACTCCCCTTCGACGATCTGGGAAACCAAGCGTTACCTGGAAGACTTCGATCGGGTGCAGAAAACCGCGACCTCCGACCAGGAGTTGTTCGATCAGATGACGGAGCTATACCCGCATTGGGTAGCGAATCAGTCGTGGTTGATGTTCGGATTCCCGCAGGCCTGATCGGTAGCATGAATACGAAAGAATCGGAAAAAGGCGAGTGAACAGGGTTTGCTTGAATTGGAGTCGTCAATGAGCAGCGTACAAGTCGAGCAAAAAAGCTATGAGATGCCCCCGCGAGAAGGGATTAGCATCGCGCATTTTCTCACCGTTGCCGACGTCGAGCGATCGGCCCGCTACTACGAAAAGGTCTTTGACGCCCGCATTCTAAGCCTCGGTGACGGCAACGCGCCTGGGTACCTGCAGCTCGCGAATATCTGGATGATTCTGAACGTTGGAGGCGGCCCGACCCCGGATAAGCCAACGGTAACGCTCAGCGTCCCCGACCCGAATCACATCAACAGCTTTATGAATTTCCGCGTTGCGGATATTCGAGCGTGCTATGAATTATGGAAAAGTCGAGGTGCGGAGTTCATCACGGAGCCAATCCCGAAGTACGGCGAGGTACGCTGCTACATCCGCGATCCTGACGGCTATATCATCGAGGTCGGACAGAGCACAGACCTCACATACGGTTAACGCTTGGTCCGGATGGGATGCGGGTTTCAACGCTTGGATGTCCGTTTGGGGTCTCTCAGGCTGCCGTGTCTGGTCAATACTTCGGCATTGATTGATACGACCCTCCGATAGATCGTCGTCGCCATTGGGGTGAGGCTGGTGGGAGGAATGCCAGGAGGGGCCGTCTTGTTTCTAAGAACCTGCCACGGTCTGTGTGAGGGATAGGGAGAAAATATGCCAGTTCTAAGTGTGTTTCCGAGTGGTAACCCCAGCAGCCGCGCTAACGCCCAGAGTGTGGACACGAAACTCGAGGTAATCGTCATCCCGGTCGCGGATGTCGATCGTTCGAAGAAGTTCTACACCCAACTCGGGTGGCGCCTCGACGCCGACTTCCCTTTCGATAACGGCTTCCGCGTTGTTCAATTCACGCCTCCCGGCTCAGGGTGCTCGGTTCAGTTTGGTACGAAGATGACATCGGCAGCGCCCGGATCTGCCCAGAGCCTCTACCTGGTAGTCTCCGATGTTGCAGCCGCGCGCAAAGATCTTGTCGCGCGTGGCATTGAGGTGAGCGAGGTGTTCCACCCCGGAATGCCAGGCGCTCAGTTCAAAATCGACGGGAGCGGTCGCATCAGCGGGCCGGCACCTGAAAATGCCACCTACGGCTCGTTCGCCACTTTTTATGATCCCGACGGCAACGGGTGGCTGTTTCAGGAGGTCACGACCCGGCTGCCCGGTCGAGGACTTGGTAACTTAGATGTGGCAATGTTGACCGAGCTCTTGCAGGAAGCCGAGAAGCGCCACGGCGAGTATGAACCTACCGCTCCGAAGCACCACTGGTCGAGCTGGTATGCCGCCTACATTGTCGCGCGCCAGAACGGCAAGCCCCCCGACGAGGCAGCCAAAGACGGCAAGATCCACGTAGAGGGGGCACGTTGACCGCTACGATAAGGCACTTCGACGCAATCATTATCGGGACGGGTCAGGCGGGCCCACCGATGGCAGCGCGGTTTGCGGGTGCCGGCAAAACCGTCGCTATCATCGAGCGCGATAAATTTGGCGGCACATGCGTGAATACGGGATGCACCCCGACAAAGACGCTCGTTGCGAGTGCCTATGCGATCCATGTTGCCCGCCGAGGCGCAGAATATGGTTTCTCCGTGGGAGACATGCACGTCGATATGAAGCGGGTCAAAGCCCGCAAAGATGCAGCCTCCGCAAGGTCTAGCAAAGGAGTGGAGGAGTGGCTCCGGAGAACGACAAATTGTACGGTCATCCAGGGCCAGGCCCGTTTTCAGTCGCCGAACACTGTCGTGGTCAACGGTGAAGCCCTGCAGGCTGACAAGATCTTCATCAACGTTGGCGCGCGTGCTCGGGTTCCAGACATGCCGGGGGTTCACGACGTCCCATTTCTCACCAACTCATCGCTGATGGACGTCGATTTTTTGCCCGGGCATTTCATCATCGTCGGCGGAAGTTATGTTGGACTGGAGTTCGCCCAGATCTATCGCCGCTTGGGGAGCGAAGTCACGATCGTGGAAATGGGACCGCGTCTGATTGGACGGGAGGACGAAGACGTTTCCGAAGCTGTGCGCGAAATCCTGGAGGCCGAGGGCATAAACGTCCGGCTGAATGCCAAATGTATCTCACTGGCGAAACGCGATGGAGGTGTCACAGTCGGCCTCACATGCGAAGAAGGTCCGCCTGAAGTCGTAGGCACGCACGTCCTTCTAGCCGTGGGGCGAATTCCCAACACGAGTGATCTCGGACTGGATTCGGCCGGTGTTGCCACCGACCACCGCGGCTACATAATCGTTGATGACCAACTGCAAACAAACGTGCCTGGCATCTGGGCACTGGGGGACTGCAACGGCCGCGGGGCCTTTACGCATACTTCCTATAACGACTACGAGATCGTTGCGGACAATCTCTTCAACGCTGACCATCGCCGGGTCTCGGACCGGATCCAGGCTTACGCGCTATACATTGATCCGCCGCTGGGGCGATGCGGCATGACGGAGACAGAGATACAGAAATCCGGACGTCGCGCGCTGGCCGCGAGATATCCGATGGATCAAGTGAGCCGGGCCTACGAAAAAGGTGAGACGCAAGGTTTCATCAAAATCTCTGTCGATTCAGAAACGAAGCAGATTCTGGGAGCCGCGATTCTTGGAGTCGGAGGCGATGAGGTGATTCACGTTCTGCTGGACGTGATGTATGCGAAGGCGCCATATACAGTGATCCGGCGCGCCATGCACATTCATCCGACGGTGGCAGAATACCTGCCGATCATCCTCGCCAAACTAGGGCCGTCTGCGTAAAAGGTAAGAACAACGGCGGCGACCAAAGCGGTTCGGAAGCTGATACAAACGTATCGCCAATACCATCGTCCAATTGCCTCGCTTTGACGCCTCTGGTTTTATGCACCTAGCGCATACGAATCAATCCAGGTCGGTGCGAAACCAAAACTCCTCAGAAGGACGCTATGGCTCCTGAAAGGATTCATATACATGGCAACCTACCTTCAAACAGTTGACCTCAAGCCTCTCGCATCAGCGGATGTACGCGAAGCGCTGATTTGTGAGGTTCGGCACGGCTTGATGGCCAGGCCTCGCTCGCTCTCACCCTGGATGTTTTATGACGAAGAGGGCTCGTGTCTCTTTGAGCGCATCACAACAGTTCCCGAGTACTATCCGACCCGCACAGAAAGAGCCATCTTGGCGGGAAATGCGGATGCGATCATTGCTGGAACTCACAGCCGTCGATCGTTGCCACTGCGCCTTCTGGAGTTAGGTGCCGGTACTGCCTCGAAGACTCGTATTCTGCTCGAGGCAGCTTTGCGCTCTTCGGACGACGTTTCTTACGTACCAGTCGATGTCTGCTCCAACGCTCTCGAGCTGGCGTGCCAAAACGTTGCGTGTGCGCTGCCAGAAGTGCGCATACAGCCGATCGTCCAGAACTACGTAACTCACCCGCTCCAACTTGAACCCTTCGACGGCACCACGCTCGCACTCTACATCGGCACAAGTATCGGCAACTTTTCGCCTCAAGAAGCAAGACTCATTCTGCGACATTTGCGTTTTCAACTGCAAGCCGGGGACGCTCTACTGCTCGGTACAGACATGGTGAAAGAGGAACCCACGCTTTTGGCCGCGTATGACGACAGCGAAGGGGTCACCGCGGCATTCAACCTGAACATCTTGCATCGCCTCAATCGGGAACTTGGAGCAAACTTTGACGCCACTCGCTTTCGTCATCGCGTGCTTTGGAATTCTATCGAGTCTCGGATCGAGATGCACCTCGAGAGCACACGGCAGCAAGATGTATTTATCGAGGATTTGGACCTTGATATTCACCTGATGCCATGCGAAACCATACATACCGAGAACAGTTATAAGTTCACTGACGAAGGCATTCGAAGCCTTCTCAAGGGAGTCGGTTTTGATATCAGCGCCGCTTGGAAAGACTGCTGCGGTTGGTATGCCCTTACACTTGGGCGCCTGCCGTAGCGCACTGACCACAGCAGCCGCGATCAAGCAAGCGCCCACAAACAGGAGAGCCAATACCAAAGTATCGACGATACCATCGTCCAATTGCTTGTACTCGGGGCTTTTGTTGTGATGACTTGGTCGACGAAATCAATCGGAATGCCCACAACCAGGAACAGGAGAAGAATCATGAAAATACTGATGGTGCTGACCTCGCACGACACACTTGGCAGCACTGGGCGCAAAACTGGCTTCTGGCTTGAAGAATTCGCAGCCCCTTATTTTGTTTTCCGCGATGCCGGGGTAGAGCTGACCCTCGCCTCCCCGAAGGGTGGGCAACCACCTCTCGATCCGAAGAGCGACTTACCGGCAAATCAAACGCCTGCCATGACACGGTTCAAACAGGACCAGGCTGCACAAAAAGCGCTTTCCCAGACGGTCAAGCTTGGCGACATGAAATCGGAAAACTTCGACACGGTGTTCTATCCAGGCGGACACGGCCCCATGTGGGATCTCGCAGAGAGCGCCGATTCCATCGCTCTACTCGAGTCCTTCTACAGTTCCGGTAAGCCGATCGCCCTGGTCTGCCATTCGCCCGGCGTGCTTCGTCATGTGACCTACCAGGGCGTGCCGCTTGTGAAGGGAAAGCATGTGACCGGTTTTACGAATGGAGAGGAGGAAGAGATGCAGCTCACTCATGTTGTGCCTTTTCTGGTCGAGGATGAGTTGCTGCGACTAGGAGCCACCTTTGAGAAGCTCGCAAATTGGCAGCCGTTGTCTATCGTTGATGGTCGTCTCGTTACCGGACAGAATCCGGCGTCCTCGACCGTCGCTGCTCAAAATCTTTTGAACTTACTCGCTGCCGCAAAGAAAGCCGCCTAGGCATCTGCTTCTCAACGCCGGCTGCTGATTTGTTTCATTCATCGAGGCATATTGAACGGAGGAACCATGATGAGACGCTTCACATTCTTCCTGGTTGCAGTTGCAACAATGGCCGGCGTTGTCACCCTCCTTGCGCCTACCCCAGGTCAAGCGGATGGGCAACCCGCCGCACCCTACGTTACCGAAATCCCTCATGGGTACCGCGACTGGAGGTGGATTTCCTCGGCCCATGAAGCAGGCAACCTCAACAGTTTAGGTGCCGTGCTGGGCAACGATGTAGCGATCAAAGCCTATCGTGGGGGGAAGCTTCCCTTCCCGGACGGCACGATCATTGCTGCTTTGCATTACCGTAACGTCGCATCGGAGGAAAACAACAAAGTCTTTGGCCAGGCTCAATCCTTCGTTCCCGGCGCCCCCACGAACATTCAGTTTATGGTGAAGGACTCAAAAAAGTACGCCGCAACCGGCGACTGGGGGTTCGCAACTTTCGTAGACGGCAAACCTGCCGACGCGGCGTCTATGAAAAGCTGCTTCCCCTGCCACGAAAGCGCCAAAGGGACCGACCTTGTCTTTACTCGTTATGTACCTTGATGCCGCAAACTAGAACAGAAAGGAATAGACGCGCTCTCTCTGGTTGAATGCAGAAAGGTGGATTCTTCACGGCGTCGGGACAGCCGAAGCTGTTCACCGTGAGATTCGGGCTGTGTTTCGATCGCTCCGTTAACCTGTTAGCGAGAGGACGGTGCCAGGCGTGCGGGTCCCTTCCAAAACCAAACGCGACAACATGGATTGCGTAAGAGAGTTTCAGCAAACGTCTCGAGAGATAGATCAATGGGTGCAACTTCGAGGAACATAAGGGGAAAATAATATGTCACATCATTACTCCGGTCCGGACTTTGGCTTTCCCCACGCGGACGCCCGGCTCGACCTTACTGACCTGTACGCTTTCCCCAAGCCCGGTGAGGCGGGCAAGTCAATCCTGATTATGAATGTACATCCATCCGTCGGTCTGAGCCCAGCCGGACCCACGACGGAAGTTCCCTTTGCGACGGAAGCGGTCTACGAGATCAAGATCGATGCCGACGGTGATCTCGTTGCCGATATCGCGTACCGGGTACGCTTCACCGCGGATAAGAACGGGGACCAGACTGCAACACTGCGCCGCGTTGAAGGCGAGCATTCTGTCGGCATAGGCGACGACGGGCAGACCATCATGGAAGGAGCCCCAGTCTCAACTGCAAGCGAGGCGCACGTGACGCAGACCGGAGACTACCGCTTCTTCGCCGGCTGGCGGAGCGATCCCTTCTTCTTCGATACGATGGGTGCGCTGAACAATCTAAAGTTCACCGGTGACGATTTCTTCGCCGATAAGGACGTGTGCAGCATCGTGCTGGAAGTGCCGAACGCTGCGCTAGGCTCTGGAAAGTTGGGCCTGTGGCATCGCACCGTGAACGGTGCGGGTGGCAAATGGGTCCAGGCGGACCGGGGTGCGCTAGCCTCGCAATCTGTATTCCTTCCCGGTGATGAGGGACCTGCCTACCAGGCTGGGCAACCGGCGGACGATGCCCGTTTCATCGCGGTCTTCGCGCACTCGCTGGAGCACACGGGCGGCTATACTCCGGAGGCAGCAAGGCGAGCGGCCGGGGTTCTACTGCCGGACATCCTCCCTTACGATCCCAGCAAGCCGGCGTCTTATCCGGCCAACGGGCGTATGCTCACCGACGACGCCATTGATGTTTTTCTTTCCATTCTTACCAACGGCAAGGTTACGGGAGATAACGTGGGACCCCACACAGACCTGCTCGCCTCGTTCCCTTATGTTGGCGCGCCGCACAAGACCCGATCTGCGCAACTGGTGGCCGCCTGAGCAAACGAAGGATTTGCCGTGAAGTTCCCGACTTCTGGTCACACCACATAGGTCGATGGGTTCGCCATCGCCTACAGAGGCCGGATCCGAAAGACCGGCCGGCTATCCCGCGTTGGTCGCAACCTTTTCAGTCGCTGTGAAAGGGCCTGACGCAACTGTGATATTGGCTTCGCACCTTTAAACGAGAGGCTATGTATGTCAGGGAAACAGACAGCAATCATCACCGGAGCATCGGGCGGTATTGGCGCGGGTTTAGTCGAACGGTTTCTGGTGGAGGGTTATAATGTCGTCGCGACCGCTCGAGACGCGAGTCGAAAGCTGACGAGCGCGGCGGGACTGGTTCTCGTCGATGGCGATATCGCCGGGCAGCAAACTGCTGATCATACCGTGGAAGCAGCAATCAACAACTTTGGAACCGTTGATGTCCTTGTGAATGTCGCGGGCATCTTCCTTACCAAGCCATTTACCGACTTCAATGCCAATGACTTTGACGCACTTATCTCCACGAATTTGCTCGGGTTCTTCTTGATCACTCAACGAGCTGTGAGAGAGATGTTGAAGCAAGAATCGGGTTGCGTCATCACCATCACTGCGGCGCTTGCCGATCGGCCAATAGCCGGCGTAAATGGCTCCATTTCGATGATGACAAAGGGTGGCCTGAATGCAGCGACCGAGAATCTCGCAGTCGAGTACGCGAATGACGGTATCCGCTTCAATGCCGTAGCACCGGGCGTCGTGGATACGGCAATGCATCGGAATGATCCCAACGACTCGACGTTGCAGCCGGCCATGAAAAAGGCGACGGTAAAGGATATTGTCGATGCCGTTGTTTACCTGGTGCAGGCCGGTCATGTGAGCGGAGAGATTCTCCACGTCGATGGTGCCGCTCCGACGCGTCGATGGTAGTCGCGAGACAATTCAATATCGTTCCAGCCGTGTGCCGGCCAGTTATTTGCGACATGGCACAAACGGGCACTAGGCAAATAACAGATGCGGGATTTCGACGAGGTAGGAATGCCCCGGTCGCTTTCAGTAAACGTCGGTCTTCCATGCGACGTGACGTGGAACGGTATGACTCGCTTGGGATCCGAAATTCGGCAGTTTGCTTGAACTGGCGGAAGCGTGCGACATTCCGGTCAGATGGTCGTGCCGGTCGGGCGTCTGTTATACCTGCATGACCGGTCTGATTGGCGGATCGATTACTTATAACCCTGAGCCATTGGAGAGGCCCGCTCCTGGGAACATTCTCGTATGCTGTTCCCAGCCCAGCGCGGGTGTCACTGTGGATCTCTGAGATAGCCAGCGGACTCAAGGGAGGAGTCCTATCATGCGTTCTGATATCGTGCCCGGAGGGATTTTCCCCGACTACGCGCTGCCCGATCACACGGGCACAACGCGTAAACTCAGCGAGCTGCAGGGCGATGATCCGCTCATCCTCACGCTTGCGCGCGGCCACTATTGCCCCAAGGAGCACCAGCAGCATTTGGAGCTCGCCGCGTTCTACCCGAAGATCGCGGTGGCCTACACCCAGATCGTTACGATTGCCACCGACGATCACCACACTCTTCAGGAATTCCGTGCGTCCGTCGGAGCCCAGTGGCCGTTCCTTTCGGACCCCGGCCGAATCATTCAGAAGGATCTCGACATCCAGGAGTACACCGACCCCGAGAATAATCCGATGATCCCGTATACGCTCGTGCTCAAGCCGGGCCGCGTGATTTACAGCATCTATAACGGGTACTGGTTCTGGGGGCGGCCATCGGTCATCGATCTTTGGCGTGATCTCCGTATCGCGACGAGCGAGATCCGTCCGGACTGGGATCTCGGCACTCCTGGACTCCGTGAGGCCTGGAAGGCGGGTGACTTTTCGCGTTTCCACGGGTGGGACAAGAAGGCCAGTGCCAAGGGCTGACACATGACGATGGAGAACTATGTCGACGAATGAACCGGCGGCAGAGCAGAATCTGACGAACGTCGCAGCAACGATGGAAGTGGACGACGTTCAGGCGGGTAATCCCCTCCCGATTGGCGGCGCCCACCAAGCAGGAAGCGGAGTCAATTTTGTTCTGTTCAGCCGCAACGCAACTGGCGTTCGTCTGGAATTTTATCGGAATGCCGACGACTCTTCTCCGAGCAGAATTATCGACTTGGATCCGGTGCGCCATCGGACCGGCGACGTCTGGCACGTGTGGGTCCGAGGCGTTCCCGGAGGCCAACTCTACGGATATCGCGTCGAGGGGCCGTATCAGCCCGAAGCGGGCCACCGCTTCAACGCCCATAGGCTTCTTTTGGATCCGTATGCAAGAGCACTTGCCGGGGTCGAGAACTGGGATTTTCCAGCCGCGCGCGGCTACGATTCATCGAGCGGCCTGAAGGACTTGAGCTTTTCGACTCTTGATAACGCAGCCACCACGCCGAAGTGCATCTTTACCGACGACCGCTTCGACTGGGAGATGGATTCGCCTCCAAAGCATCCCGCCTCCGACACAGTTATCTACGAGACACATGTTCGCGGTTTCACAATTCATCCGAATTCGAGAGTTGCGCGTCCCGGGACCTTCGCTGGCTTGACCGAAAAGATCCCGTATCTCCAAAACCTGGGAGTGACGGGCATCGAGTTGATGCCTGTACTTGAATTTAATGAAAACGAATCCAATCGGATGAATCCAATCACGGGAGAGAAACTCAAGAACTACTGGGGCTACGATCCCGTCGCCTTTTTCGCGCCCAAGCAGTCCTACAGCTTTGAGGGACCGCGCTGTCAACAGATCCTGGAGTTCCGAGAGATGGTCAAGGCTTTTCACCGCGCAAGGATTGAAGTGATCCTGGATGTCGTGTTGAACCACTCGGCCGAGGGGGATGAATTGGGACCCACGTTTTCTCTGCGTGGTCTTGAGAACTCAATCTTCTATATGTTGCAGGAGAACGGGTGCCGATACTACAAGAACTTTTCCGGGGTTGGCAATACGCTGAATGCAAATCATCCTGTCGTGCGGGAACTCGTCAGGAATGTGCTCCGTTACTGGGTCATGCACATGCATGTGGACGGATTTCGATTCGACCTTGCCTCGGTGCTGGGCCGAGATGAGCATGGGAACGTTCTCCGCAACGCTCCGCTTCTCGAGGAAATTGCCGAGGACCCCATATTGCGTGACGTGAAGATCATCGCGGAAGCTTGGGACGCGGGCGGCGCCTATCAGGTGGGAAATTTTTCCACCAAGCGTTGGACGGAATGGAACGGCCGTTTCCGTGACGATGTGCGCCGCTTCTGGCTTGGCGACACGGGCATCGGATCGTTCGCGAGCCGAATCTGTGGAAGCTCGGATTTGTATCAAAGCTCAGGCAAGGGCCCCGACAGCAGCCTCAACTTCGTTACCTGTCATGACGGCTTCACATTGAACGACCTGGTGAGTTACAAGCAGAAGCACAATGACGAAAATGGCGAGTTCAGCCGGGATGGAAGCGATGCCAACTACAGTGACAATTGCGGCGTGGAAGGGCCCAGCCAGGATCCAGCTGTCGAGAGCATCCGGATCCGTTTGATTAAGAATTTTCTGTTAACCCTGTTTGTCTCTCGCGGGGTTCCCATGTTGCTCGGCGGCGATGAGTTTCGCCGAACGCAGCGTGGCAATAACAATGCCTACTGCCAGGATAACGAAGTGAGCTGGTTTGATTGGAGCCTGCTCGAAAAGCACAAAGAGATCTACCGCTTCACTCGGGGAATGATCGCCTTTCGCCATGCGCATCCTGTTTTGCGAAGAGAGAATTTCTACACGGATGCAGACATCGAGTGGTTCGCACCAAACGGCGCCCCTCCCGACTGGGCGAACCAATCGCAGAAATCCTTCGCGTGTCGGATTCTGGGGCAGACGGAACCCGATTTGTTCCTCCTGTTTAACGCCGACAACAGATCGGTCGATTATGCCCTTCCCGGGTTGCCGGCCGGCAAGATCTGGCGTCTGGCGGTTGATACTTCCCGAACCGCCCCTGACGATCTCTGTGACCCGGGGAAAGAGCCTTCCCTGCAGGGCCAAATCGGTTTTCGGCTCGAACCAAGATCAAGCGCAATTCTCTTGACGGATAGTAACGAGGTGCTGCGTGACAATTAGTCCTGCTGCTGGGAAGCCGGCCGACCCTTCCATTCTTGTGAACGTCCCAAAACTCATCACATCCTATTACGAGTTACGGCCCGATCCGAGCGAACCCAAACAGCGGGTTGCTTTCGGTACGTCCGGTCATCGTGGATCTGCCTTTGACGTAGCGTTCAACGAGTGGCATATTCTGGCTATCACTCAGGCGATTTGCGATTACCGCAAACTCCAGAACATCGATGGGCCGCTGTTTCTGGGGATGGATACTCATGCGCTGTCCGAGCCGGCGTTTGGGAGCGCGCTGGAGGTGCTTGCGGCGAACAACGTCGAAGTAATGATCTCCGAAGGCACACCCTACACCCCGACCCCGGCCGTCTCACACGCGATTCTGCTTTACAACCGCGCACGAAGATCAGGGCTTGCCGACGGCATAGTAATTACGCCGTCTCACAACCCTCCCGATGACGGGGGCTTCAAATACGATCCTCCGCATGGAGGACCGGCGGATTCGAGCGTGACTTCGTGGATTGAAGCGAAGGCCAATGATTTTCTCGAGCGCAGCCTCGACGGCGTTCAGCGCAACCTGTTTTCGAAAGCGCTGCGTGCATCCACTACGCACAAACACGACTTTTTGAGCAACTATGTGGGCGATCTCAACAGTGTCGTCGACATGAATGCGGTGCGCGACTCGAAGATCAAGCTTGGGGTCGATCCCCTCGGGGGAGCAGGGATCGATTATTGGCCAAGGATTGCCGAGCAGTATGGTCTCGATCTGACAATCGTAAACAAATCTGTCGATCCAACATTTCGCTTCATGAGCGTGGATTGGGACGGAAAGATTCGCATGGATCCTTCCTCACCTTATGCGATGCAGAGACTCATTGCATTGAAAGACAAGTTCGATATTGCGTTTGCCAGCGACACCGATCACGATCGCCACGGTATCGTGACCAAGGAGAGCGGGTTGCTGCCTCCAAATCACTATCTTTCGGTGTGCGTCAACTATTTGTTCGCGAACCGGCCCAATTGGAGTCAGGACATCGCCGTGGGCAAGACCGTTGTGAGCAGCAGCATGATCGATCGTGTCAGCGCTCGCCTGGGGCGACGGCTTTATGAAGTCCCAGTGGGTTTTAAGTTTTTTGTGGATGGATTGCTCGCCGGACGCTTGGGTTTCGGCGGCGAGGAGAGCGCCGGCGCCTCCTTTCTTCGGCACGACGGCGGCGTATGGACCACCGATAAGGACGGAATTATCCCGTGTTTGCTCTCAGCGGAAATTACGGCGCGCACGGGCAAAGATCCAGGTGAGATTTATCGCGAGCTTGCCCGCGAGTTGGGTGATCCCGTCTACGAACGCATCGATGCTTCCGCTACAACCGAACAAAAAGCCGCTCTGGCAAAATTGTCTCCATCCGACATTCGCGCGACAGAAGTTGCCGGTCAGCCGATCGAGAAAATTCTGACAACCGCTCCGGGAGACGGGAATCCAATTGGAGGGATCAAAGTGATCGCCAAGGACGGTTGGTTTGCAGCACGTCCTTCGGGCACTGAGGAAATCTACAAGATTTACGCTGAGAGTTTCCTCGGTCAGGACCATTTAAGACAGATCCAGCAAGAAGCCCAGACCATTGTTTCAGCAACGCTGACCCACGGCGCCCGGGTGTCCTGAGCCAATAGAGCCATGAGAGGAGTTCGCTTATGAGCAGTCCTACAGACGTCGATCGTCCCCTCGATACAGCCATTTCAGGTGCTCTTGCCGACTTGGCATTAGACCTTAGATGGTCGTTCAATCACTCGGCGGACCAGCTGTGGGAGCAACTCGATCCTGAACTTTGGGAACTCACCCACAATCCTTGGGTTCTTCTCCAAACTGTTTCCCGGGAAAAACTGCAAACTATCAGCTCCGACCCCGGATTTCAAAAGCTCTTGGCTGATCTCCACCGCGAGAAGACGGAAGCCGAAGCGTCGGAGACGTGGTTTCAAAAGGCGCATCCGAATTCGGGCGTGTCGACAATCGCGTATTTCTCGATGGAGTTCATGCTGAGCGAGGCGCTGCCAATTTATTCTGGCGGACTCGGCAACGTTGCCGGCGATCAGCTCAAAGCCGCAAGTAACCTGGGCGTCCCGGTAACCGCAGTTGGTTTGCTCTACCAACAAGGCTATTTTCGACAGGAAATCGACGCACAGGGCCATCAGGAAGCTTTGTACCCCTTCAATGATCCCGGCCAGCTTCCGATTCAGCCGGTACGCGAATCCAACGGCGAATGGATGCGCCTCGCTTTAGCTCTGCCTGGTTTTAAGTTGTGGATCAGAATCTGGCAAGCACAGGTAGGCCGCGCCAAATTGTATTTGCTCGATACCAACGATCCCGCGAACCCTCCGGCTTACCGGGGCATCACAACCGAACTCTACGGAGGTGGTCCGGAGTTGCGTTTGAGACAGGAGTTAGTCCTCGGGATCGCGGGCTGGCGGCTCCTGCGAGCCTTGGGACTGCAGCCCGAGGTCTGCCATCTCAATGAAGGTCACGCCGCATTCGCGGTGCTGGAACGTGCGCGTTCTTACATGGAAGACAATGGCAAGCCATTCGACGTCGCGCTGAATGTCACGCGTGCCGGCAACCTATTCACGACCCATACAGCCGTGGAGGCGGGCTTTGACCGTTTCGCTCCCAGCTTGATCGAGCGATATCTCAGCAAGTATGCGGAGGAGAAACTGTCGATTCCGGTTGACGAGCTTTTGGCGTTGGGACGGCGCGATCGCCAGGACTCGTCCGAACCGTTCAATATGGCCTATCTAGCAATCCGCGGTAGCGGCGCTGTCAACGGCGTCAGCAAATTGCACGGTCAAGTAAGCCGGCAACTTTTCCAGCCCCTCTTTCCCAGGTGGCCCGAAACAGAGGTGCCGGTAACGCACGTGACCAACGGAGTGCACACACCTTCTTGGGACTCTGCAGAAGCAGACCGCTTGTGGGAAGTCTCCTGCGGAAAGAAATGCTGGCACGGAACGCTGGCGGACGCAGAAAAAGATATTCGTGCCACCAACGATGCCGACCTCTGGCAACTCCGCGCAGAGAACCGCAAGACTCTCGTTGCGTACGTCCGAAGACTTTATGGCCGTCAATTGGCGGATCGAGGAGCGTCGTCGGAGGACGTTGCTCAAGCCGCACTGATACTGGATGACAAGATTTTGACTTTGGGATTTGCCCGTCGCTTTGCCACCTACAAACGCCCGAACCTTCTCCTGCACGATCCGGCACGGCTTATCAACATCCTGACGAATCAAGAACGCCCTGTTCAACTCGTCCTTGCAGGCAAGGCTCATCCCGCGGATATGGCGGGGCAAGATATGATCCGGCAGTGGTTTGAGTTTCTTCGCCGCCCTGAAGTTCGATCCAGCGTGGTCTTCCTTTCGGATTACGACGTTCTCATGGCGGAGCATCTGGTGCAGGGCGTGGACGTCTGGGTGAACACTCCACGACGGCCATGGGAAGCGAGCGGCACAAGCGGCATGAAGGTACTGGTGAACGGCGGATTGAATCTTTCGGAACTCGATGGCTGGTGGGCGGAGGCGTATTCCCCCGAAGTAGGCTGGGCGATCGGAGATGGGCGCGAACATGGAGACGATCCTTCTTGGGACGCGGCTGAAGCTGAGACTCTTTATGCACTGCTCGAAAAAGAGGTGATCCCGGAGTTCTACGCTCGCGACGAGCATGGAATTCCACGCGGCTGGGTTGGCCGCATGCGCGAAAGCATGGCCCGCTTAACCCCAGCCTTTTCGACCAATCGCGCAGTCCGCCAATATACCGAAGAACACTATCTCTCGGCGGCAACAGCTTTTCGCCAACGCGCCGAGAATGGAGGCTCAGTGGGAGCCGATCTCGCCACCTGGCAGGCCGACCTGGCGAAGCATTGGTCCGCGCTGCGATTCGGCTCAGCGACAGTCGAACAACAGGGCGAGCAATTCTTATTTCACGTCCAGGTTCTTTTTGATGACATCGACCCCGATGCCTTAAGAGTGGAACTCTACGCGGAGGCGCGGAAAGACGGGGATCCAATCACGCAAGCGATGAATCGTGGCGAACGCCTGGTGGGAGCGACAGGTGCCTTCACCTACAGTGCTTCTGTTCCGGCAAATCGCCCGGTTGCTGACTACACGCCGCGCCTCGTTCCGCAGCACGCAGGAGCCTTGGTGCCGCTTGAGGCTCCGTTCATTCTCTGGCACGAAGCACCGTCCTGGCGCTGATTTTCCAGGTCGCTAGGAAGACGGCGAAAGAGCCACCGATGCCTCGCTCGTCAAAACTCGAAAAGTGAAGGTCTCTTGCAGATAAAGGCGAACGACCGTGTCCGTGTGACTGAGGTAGCCGATGGAAACATCCTGCCCGATGTTCAGCTCGAAATCACCGCCTCGCGTCGTGAGCACAAAGGCGCCGCGAATCGCCTGGGCCAGCACGATGTTGCCATCGATGATTCGCTTAACATGTTCCAGGACCGGGTAGCCATCATCGCGGGTTTCCGCAAGCCCCGTATATTCGGCTGCTCCCAGCAGGACGGCATATGGTCCACTGACGCCCGCGAGGCGCAACTGGTTCAGAGCCTCGGCAACGGCATCTGGATAATTGCGGACGTCCTCTGGAAGAGCCTTGATCGGGTTGCTGGTGCTCTCACGAATACCCTGAATGCTCGCCGCGTGATATCCGTCGAAAATCGCGCGGTCCTCAGCGAACGCGAGGGTCTTGGCTGCGTCCTTTGCGGGTTGCCAATTGGAATCTTCCGCTCCGCGCTCGACATCGTCAATCGCTTGCCGCGACAATTCCAAAGGCACCCTCAATTGAACCAGAGACTTGACTTCATGAATGTTCGCAGTAATGCCCTCTGTGGGTGGAGAAGTGGGTACCAGGTGGCCGGTCGCCACTCCCGGAAAGGCAATTCCGCCCGGGGTTGGAACGTCGACAACGCGTCTGCCGGCGAGGTAGCCCTTGATCGTTCGCGTTGTTTCTTCCTCGATCTGTTCCCACGCCGCGTCTGAAATCGGCGCTAGTTTCCTATGGAGATTATTCATTCCTGGCTCCCTTTAGCGATCCTATTCCGAGTGATGTATCGCGCACAGGGGAGGATGACGTCCGGTCACGCTCCGATGCGGCGGTGGTTGAATCTGTTGCGGGTTCTTCGGTATCCAGATTGTCAAGCAAAGTTGCGGACGGAGCAAAGAACAGATTACCTGTGACTGCTCTACTGAAATCCAGGAGCCGATCATAGTTCCCCGGCGGTCGCCCGACGAACATGTTTTCAAGCATCTGTTCGATTGTTCTTGGCGAGCGACTGAAACCGATGAAATACGTTCCGAACTCCCCGTAACCCGGCCTGCCGAATGGCATGTTGTCCCTTAGAATCTTGACCTCTCTGCCGTTCTCGACGATGGTCGTAAGAGCATTGTGGGCCGAAGTTGGTTTGACCGAATCGTCCAGTTCAATGTCAGAAAGCTTCTTACGCCCTATGATGAGTTCCTGCCGCTCGGTAGAAAGGGCATTCCACCTTTCCATGTCGTGCAGGTATTTCTGAATAATGACGTAGCTTCCGCCCCGGAACTGGGCGTCTTCCTGACCGACAAGCGCCGCCTCATAGGCATCTCCGCCCCGCGGGTTTTCGGTTCCGTCTACAAATCCAATGACGTCGCGGTCATCGAAGTAGCGGAAGCCATGCACCTCATCGACAACAGAAACTGCATCTCGTATCCGCTCCATGATGTGGGTGACCAGCTCAAAACACATGTCCATTCGCTTGGCGCGGACATGAAAGAGCACATCGCCCGGGGTGGAGACGGCGTGCCGTTCGTCCGATCGAATCTCACGAAACGGGTGAAGCTCAGCCGGTCGAGGTTTTCCGAAAAGTTGGTCCCAGGCACTCGAACCGAATCCAGCAATACACGTAAATCCAGCCTCAATGTCACGGAACTCCACAGCTCGAACAAGTCCCGCCAAATCGGCACACAGCGAGCGCAAGGCTGCATAGCTCTCTGGATTTGGTTTGATGCATACAATCAGAAAGATCGCAGCACGTGTCAACGGCGACAGAATAGGTTGAGCAACTGGCAATTGTGCTTCGCGGCTGGCTTCGTTCATAGGATTAATTCTTGACGTGACCTCTAGCAGTTCAGTAACCGGACCCACTTCGTTGAATCGAGGCGACTCATATCTCGAGTCGCCAGGAATCCGATACCCTTCACCGCTTTCGATTGTAACCGCGTCGCCGTTCTGAAATCGACCCGGCAAAATTAATAGCCTGTGGTTGCGCTGAGCATCTACCAATGAGTACACCTCCGGGAATGCATGACCATTGGCATTGATCTATCGAATTCCTCCATGAAAAGAGCATCTTTACAATCCTTAAATTCCGGTTTGCCAGATATCGAAAGACGCTCTCTCCGCGCTTCTCCTCATGCCAGTACGGCAGCACTCGTGTCCAAGAGATGGAATAACATGAGCTCATGACGCAGGCCTTCAAAGTTGGCGACCATGTGGCCTGGGATTCCGAAGCTGGCCGGGTTACCGGTCACATCGCGCGGGTGCACACGGCAGACGTGAACTACAAGGGCTATATCCATCATGCGAGCGAGGACGATCCGCAGTACGAGATTAAAAGCGATAAAACCGATCATCTCGCCATGCACAAGGGCAACGCCTTGCAACGCCTCGACCGCTAAACCTGCAGATTTCCAGACTCAATCTCGACTTAGCCGGCCACGCTTGACGAGTTCCAATTCAAAACGTCGACCGGCAGCGTCCGCGTCAGAAGCGGCAATCAAACTCGAAACCCGCGCTGCGCGGGAGGTGCTTGCCCAGAGGGTGGGACGAGCCAATGTCTGCGTCGAAGTGAACCAACAGAGAGTACGATCATCGATGCAAGCTGCAGAAGTGCGAGAATTGCCTCGATTGCCTTAAAAGTTGATGGCATCTCCGTATCCCCGTTCTGGCTCGTTCGCCGTCGTGAGCGCCATTCTTAGCTGTTGATTCTTGCGACCAAGCTCGCGCATACACTGCCGCAGTGTCTCTAAGTGGTTTTGCCAATCCTCTTCGATTCTCTGCTTCCATTCTTCATGGCCATGTCTTTCAATGAACGGCCTGCTCCTCCGCTCAGGCGAAGTAGCTCCCGAATTCGTTTGAGCGAAATGCTCTCGACGTTTCTGACTAGCCATGACACTTCCTTTACGAATCGACGCGGCTCTCATCAGCGTGCTCCTCATGCGCTATTCGAGTATTCTTTCTGACGCACCCTGCAACGTTTTGCTGCGGCTTATTCGAATGCGCCGCAGTGTTCCAATTACGCCAGAAAAGTCTTGGCGAGTCCATTGGACAAAGGTATCGATTGAAGGAGATGGGCAACTTCCGCATTGATCATTCGCAAGAGCGACCAACCGGTGACGCACGTGATGTGCGCGGCGTTCGATGCGTGACCTGACAAGATCCGGTTGTGGCTGCACCGTGTTATTTACAGACTGCGCCAGAGGTGAGATTCGCGAACGCAGTATTCTTCGCGTCGCTTGTCTTTGCGGTGCACAAATCCCGTGACGTGTATTTTATCCGAAGTCAACAGGATCGGGAGCCCGAAGTGCAGAAGCGATGCCATTGGACAAAAGCGTCGATCAATACTTTCGTACAGATCAGATTGGAACTATGTGGTGCCGTTGGCCGCCTGAAGGCCTACCAATACCTAAGTACAATGGACGCTGCCCCTCACAGAAGCAGATGATGGCTTTTGGAGCACGCCAAGGGGATTCCATAGAGACGAACTCGGCCCCATTGTTGATCTGCAGCCCGGAGTGGTGTAAGCGGCACTTTCGAAGATGCACATTGACCTCCTCAAGCAGCGTTGGAGCGAACCTATGCAGCGGCAACGCTGGGGATAGGTGTTTTTAGAAGCGGACTGAGATCTCCATGATGAATCCACAGTCACTTGTGTCAATCGTCGACGATGATGAATCGGTCCGCGAATCGCTGCCAGATCTCCTCAAGGATTGTTCGGTTTTGCGTCTCAGACATTCTCTTCTGCTGAGGAGTTCCTTGCGAAGGATGGAATCTCGCGAAGCAAATGTTTGATCCTCGACGTTGCCATGCCGGGAATGTGCGGGCCCGAACTCCAAGAAGAATTGAATCGTCGCAAGATCAAGATCCCCATTATTTTCATCACCGGGCATCGAGACGAAACGTTACGGTCGCGGCTTATCGAGCAAGGTGCGATCGCATGTTTGATCAAGCCGTTCAGTGATGCTGCGATGCTCGAGGCGCTGAATTCCGCGCTTCAGGTCAAATGATCGTTGTCTCCTGGAATTTTGTCGCAGGTATAGAATGACGCATGCGAGTGCAGCATGGTTTTGAGGTGAGGGCCTTGCCCATGGCAGAGAGCCCGTCAATTGTTCTTGTCGTCGATGACGACATCTCTGTTCGCGAATCGCTCGAACTCTTGCTTCGCCATGAGGGCCTCGACGTGGAGACGTTCGTTTCCGCGCAGGAATTTCTCAGCCGTCCACCCGTAACTGTTCCAAGTTGCCTGGTACTGGACATTTCTCTTCCCGGACTCAATGGTCTCGATCTGCAGAAACGTATTGCGGTGGAACGGCATGAGATGCCGATTATCTTCATCACAGGCCACGGAGATATTCCCATGACCGTGCAGGCGATGAAGGCGGGAGCTGTAGAGTTCCTGACCAAACCGTTCAGTGACGAAATTCTGCTGAATGCCATTCGCAATGCCCTGGTACGCAGCAAGGCATTACTTGACCGCTCCACAGAGATCCGGGCTTTGAAGGCCCGGTACTCGTGCCTCACCGCTCGCGAACGCGAAGTGATGGCGTTAGTGGTTGTTGGCTTGCCGAATAAACAGGTTGGCAGCGAACTGGGGATCAGCGAGATTACAGTTAAAGCACATCGCGGCAGCATGATGCGAAAGATGAAAGCTGAATCCCTCGCAGAATTAGTAAGTATTGCCGCACGCCTCCGGCTGACGCGCCCGTCCGGGTTCGTGTCGTCCCAGGCTAAGTAGCGATGAGAGAGCATCAACTGTGGGTCAGGCTATCGCACTCAGGCGCACCCAAAAGCACAAATCATCAGGGCCTTCTTACTTAAGGAGCGTGCTGCAACTCCTTGCCCTTGGACTCGATCGCGTCAAGCAGATTTTGCCACGATTCATCGAAGGACTTGGCACCTTGCGATTGCAGGTTGGCCGCAAGCTGGTCGAGATCAATTCCCGCCTTTCGAAAATTGTTAAGAACGGTCTCACAGTCTCCTCCATCGCGCGGAAGAGTTCCAGCCAGTTTGCCATGATCCGCGAAGGCCAGAAGAGTCTTTTCAGGCATGGTGTCGATCGTGTTTGGCGCGGCTAGAGCGGCAATATAAAGAACGTCAGAAGCCTTTGGATCTTTGGTGCCGGTACTGGCAAACAAGAGCCTCTGCGGCCGCGCGCCAAAGTTGGCCAGACGCTGCCAGCGATCCGAGGCCAGAATATCGCGGTAGGCCTTGTAGGTCTGCTGGCCGATGGCGATGCCGAGCCTGTCCCGTAGTTGGTCGGGGACTTTGTCCATCGTTGCGCCGTCCCATCGACTCAGGAAGACCGAGGCTACCGAACGAACATCGGGGCTGAGGCCCGCTGCAATACGGCGTTCCAGCCCGCGCATATACGCGTCAGCCGACGCCAGGTAGTGCTCACGAGAGAATAGAAGCGTTACGTTGATGGCCACACCATCTGCGATTGCTTCTTCGATCGCGGGATTTCCTTCCTTCGTGCCCGGAATCTTGATGAAAAGGTTCGGACGATTGGCTTTCTTGTGCAACCTAGTGGCTGCAACTACCGACCCCTTGGCGTCGTAGGCAAGAAGAGGTGACACCTCAAGCGAAACAAAGCCATCATTTCCTGCCGTACGCTCGTGAACCTGGGCGAAAAGGTCGGCGGCACGAATCAGGTCCTGCAAGGCTAGTTCAAAGAACAACTCCTCGCCTGAAAGACCCGTGGACAAAAGGCGGCCGATCTCCGCGTCATAGGATTTGCTCTTTGAGATGGCGTGCTCAAAGATGGTTGGATTCGACGTAAGCCCAGTGATGGAAAACTCATCGACATAGCGCTTAAGCGTTCCGTTGTCCAGCAAGTCACGCGTAATGTTGTCGAGCCACAAGCTTTGCCCGAGATCATGGAGTTCCTGTGTCGCCTTCATCGCGCCTCCTCTTCACCCTGTTGCCTCGTCACATTCTCTCATTGACACTTAAAGGATTACCGCACTGGATGGTGGGATAAGGTTTTTTAAGGATACGGTTGGCCTGTTGGCGCGGTCATGCACTGTCTACTGACCCACCTGTGAGGAGAAATGAGGAGAAAACGCACCCTGATCCTATTGGCATCTCTGTTTGCGATTTCCAGTTACTTTGCAGCGCAGAATGCGGACAATACCGTTCATGCCAAACTGTTCCCGGGCGCTACGGTCAGCACCCAGATAGCTGTGGCTCAGACGCCTTGCAATCCAAACACGGCGATTCCCTGTCTGAATGCGGACATCGCACATTCTGACCTGCAGGCGGCTGTGGATGCGGCGGCTGGAACGCATGAGATTTACCTCCCATGCGGAACCTACTTCGTAAATATGACCATCAACAACTCTGACACAACAATCCGGGGTGGCGGACGGGATTGCACAGTATTAAAGCCAGCAGTGGATGGGTCGCCCGTAATCGCGATCAATGCCATGTCGAAGGGTTCGATCGGCATCAATCACGTCACTCTTTCCGATCTGTCGATAAACAACCAAGTCGGCTTTGTGGGAGCCGATGGCATCGTCATTGAGGGGAACAATGCGATCGGGCAGCCGAATGATCGGCATCAGTTCCGCAATCTCTACATTGTAGGGATGCGCAACAACATCAGCATTCTCGGACGGACAATTTGGACGACCTTTCAAAATGTCGTATCCGAAGGTGCTCAAAACGACGGTCTCTATTCGTCTACATCGGCCGTTGTAAACTTCATATCCTTCAGGGATAGCCGCTTCGCCGAAAGTCGGAACTATGGCATCTATTGGAACAATACCAACGCGAATCCCTCTCTCGCCATTGACTTCGATCATGTAAATGTCGAATACAACGGCCAGTCTGGAACGCTCTCGAATTGCGCCGGGCTGTATGCGACGGGTCTCGGCCAAGGAGAGATTACAAATGGAAGCTATTTCGAAGGCAATTGCACTTGGGGCTCGGATACTAACGGTGCAGACGTCAGGCTCACTGGCACCTATGCCCAGGCTTTTTCTATCCACGATACGCTCATGCAAGGCACAAAGAATTGCATCTATAACGATGCGGTGCTTACGACCGGCAGGTACGAAGGAAATTACCTGAATGCAGTAGGTGGCCACACGATTTACACCGCCACATCGCATGCCCTGAGCCATCTCACTATTGGCAACAATTTCGACAATGGCTCGCATGATTTTGTGCCGGATTCGAGCGGCCTCACACATGTCTTTCTCGAAGCCAGCGAGGACCAGAACGGGAGGCTTGTTTCCGCCGGCGCCGTCGAGACAAACGTTGCACAGCTTGCGAGTCGCGCGACGCTCACAGTCCCCGCTCTTAACAGAGCCACCGACCTGACCGGCAGCCAAGATTTCAGTGGACTCCTCCACATTCGCGATAGCACGCTTGGTGGGTCGGCAGTGTTCGTGATTGATCCGAAAGGGGGCGCACAATTGCTCGGTGCGAGCGGAGTAACTGGACTCGCCCCTTCAGGCATTTCTTACAGTTCGGGAAACTGGCACATTAGCTTGACGAGTGGAGTTGTACCACGCACTATCAGCTGGTCAATTGTGCAATGGTAAGAATGAGCCGGATGTTGGAAGAGCTCTTCCCTGCCTCACTTCGTCACACCCCGCGAGACGCTCTGAAAGGTGTCGACAAACTCACGATAGTGCCGGGCGATCTCCGCAACTGCGGCATCGCGCGTGGTCTTCCCGCTGCGCCAGGCAACCAGCGGATCCCAGAAGTCCGTCCGCCCTACGGCGAAGCCGATGAACCCCTCGACGCTTGCGGCAACGGTGAGCCATTTTCTGACCTGCTCCTCATCTTCTCCGCGGCCCAGAATAATGCAGCCGACCTTTTCCCTTCCGTCGCGCCGCGCTGAAGCAACGACCTTCTCGCAATCTTCATGACGGTCCAACCCTTCGATCTTCCAGATGTCCGGCTCGACCCGCGCATCCTGCAATTCGCGTATCGTCTGAACCATGAGCCGCGGCCGAACTTCCAGGTCATATGCCTTCTTGTCGCCATTCAGTCTGTCGAGTTGAGCCTTCTCGGGCGGTACTAACAGCTCAAACATGAAGCGACTTCGGTTCGTCGATTGCAAGTACGGATGACAGCTTTTGGAGTCGCTCTGCCTGGCGGCGGTTGAGAGCTGGGTCACCCTCGGGGTTGTAGCGCACGAGAACCTTGCAGAAGGTCGGATGGAAGGCTTCGATGTGAGCCGCGAACTCTTCTCCGTATTCGAAGTCGAATTCCTCTTGCCCGCTTTTCTCGGCCGGACAAGCAATGTGATAGCCCTGCGCTTTGGCGTCGCGAAGAATCGCGGCGCCGAACTGCTCATCGACCAGTATCGCGGCATCTTCCTTCGGTACTCCGCCAGCTATGGCTGCTTTGAATCCGTCATAGATCACCTGCTTTGCAGTTGCAATTTGTGCGGTCTGGTCCGCTGAGAGAGGTTCATGCCAGCCGAACATTTTGGTCTCAAACGAGCCCCGGTGATCGAACGGAAGAATATAGAGAGGTCGATCGTATCCACGCGGACTCATGCGCCCTCCTTCTCTCTCCTGTAACGCTTGATGAGGTTGTTGGTTGAACTGTCGTGATTCAATGTTGGTGCAGTCGGATTTTCGAGTTCCGGAATGATGCGCTGGGCAAGCGCCTTACCTAGTTCGACGCCCCATTGATCAAAAGAGTTGATCTGCCAGATCGTTCCTTGCGTAAAAACGCTGTGTTCATAGAGAGCGACAAGCTTGCCCAGCACTTCCGGAGTGAGCCGATCAGCAAGGATCGTATTCGAAGGGCGGTTTCCCTCGAAGACGCGATGCGGTACAAGCCAGTCTGGCGTGCCCTCGCTCTTGACCTGTTCGGGCGTTTTGCCGAATGCCAGGGCCTCGGTCTGGGCGAAAACATTCGCGATCAGCATGTCATGGTGACGGCCCAGATTGTTCAGGCTCTTCGAAACGCAATAAAGTCACACGGGATCAGGTTGGTGCCTTGATGGATCAGCTGATAGAAAGAGTGCTGACCGTTGGTCCCGGGCTCGCCCCAATAGATTGGACCAGTCGCATAGTGGACCTCAGTGCCTTTGAGGGTGACGTGCTTGCCATTGCTCTCCATGGTCAATTGCTGCAGGTATGCGGGAAAGCGCTTGAGATATTGTTCGTAAGGCAGTACTGCGACTGTTTGAGCGCCGAAAAAATCGGCGTACCAGATGCCCAACAGCCCCAACAGCACAGGCAAATTGCGCTCGAAGGGCGTGGTGCGGAAGTGCTCGTCCATCTGGTGGAAGCCGCTTCAACATGGCTTGGAAATTCTCCGGACCGATAGCCAGCATGGTCGAAAGGCCGATTGCTGAGTCCATGGAGTAGCGCCCGCCAACCCAATCCCAAAAGCCGAACATATTGGCGGTGTCGATTCCAAACTTCTCCAACTTCTGCGGCATTCGTCGACACGGCAACAAAGTGCTTGGCGATGGCGGCAGAGTGTTTCAATGTCTCGAGTGCCCAAACGCGCGCCGTGTGTGCATTCGTCATCGTCTCCAAAGTCGTAAAGGTCTTTGACGAGATAATGAAAAGTGTCTCCTCAGCGTCCAGGTCGCGCGTAGCCTCGGCAAAGTCGGTTCCATCCACGTTGGAAACGAACCGGAACGTCATGTCGCGGTCGCTGTAGTGTTTCAGTGCTTCATAAGCCATGACCGGCCCGAGATCCGAGCCTCCAATTCCGATATTGATTACGTTGCGGATCCTCTTGCCCGTGTATCCTGTCCAGTCGCCGCTCCGAACCCGCTTCGAGAAAGCAGCCATCCTGTCGAGTACGGCATGAACTTCGGGCACGACGTCCTTCCGATCGACGAGTATCGAGGTGCCCTTCGGCGCGCGCAAGGCGACGTGGAGAACCGCCCGTTTCTCGGTGACATTGATCTTGTCGCCTCGAAACATCGCGTCGATGCGTTGTCTGAGGCCTGACTCTTCGGCAAGCTTGAGAAGCAATTGTAGGGTTTCGTCGGTAGATGCGGTTCTTCGAGTAGTCGAAGAAAAGGCCAATTGCCTCGGCCGTCATGCGCTCTCCGCGTCCTGGGTCCTCGGCAAAAAGCTCCCGCAGGTGCCTCGTTCGGATCTGTTTGTAATGAGCTTGCAAAGCCTTATAGGCGTCACGCCTGGTGAATGAACGGATACTTGGGCTCTTTGTGGTCTTTTCGACGACTGTCGTCATATCGATCTCCTCTGTTGCGCGCGATCGAGGAAAAGTCGATCGAGGCGCGTCTTCCCTGCCCTCATTTACGTGCTTGCGATTCCCGTGCAAAATATCCCAACAAAACGTTAAGACTATCGCAACGTCGTGAAAGTTTCTTAAAGCGGCGCTGTGGATTACAGCGAAAGAGTGCCTCGCCCTTTATTGTCCGCCCCGACACCCTGGCGAATTTGCATTTGTTTAGCGGCGGAAGCGCGAAATCACGTAGAAGAAGGCCGACAAGACAAGACTGATCAGGATCGACGTGCCCAGAGGAGCAAACACAGAGAAGTTCTTTCCCCTGTAGGAAATGTCTCCTGGGAGTTTCCCTAAATGGAGCCCGATGCGGGATGCAAGCAGCAGAAAGGCTCCGAGCAAGGCCAGAAATAGCCCAATTCCGAGAACCGCTTTGCCGAGTTCACTCATGGACTGCCGTCTCAACGCCCCTGGTTCGGCTAGGATACAAGGACAGGCCCAGCGGACCTAACTCGGTGGATTCACGTGGGAGGGGTATTCGATGCAAATTGTTACGTTGCTCGCTGGGATCGGCTGCATCATCGCGGTGCTGATGGATGCATTCAAGACCATTATCCTCCCACGGCGAGCAACCGGACGGTTTCGCATCACCCGCATCTTCTATCTGCTGACCTGGAAACCATGGGTCTTTTTGACGTCGCTTCTGCACGATCCACGCAAGCGAGAATCTGTCTTCAGCTACTATGGACCGCTCTCACTGATTTTTCTCCTTATAGTTTGGGCAGCTGGCATGGTGTTTGGCTTTGCGCTGATTTTCTATTCCCTCGGAAGCCCGTTCAACGACGCAATGCTGAAACCTGGATTTCGTTCAGATTTGTACGTCAGCGGGACCACGATTTTTACGCTTGGATTGGGCGACGTGACGCCAAGTAACCTCTGGACCCGTGAGCTCACGATCCTCGAGGCTGGCACGGGGTTCGGTTTTCTCGCTGTGGTAATGGGCTATTTTCCGGTGCTCTACAGCGCATTCTCGCGTCGCGAAGTCAGCATTGCCCTCCTGGACGCGCGTGCCGGATCTCCACCAACAGCTTCCGAGTTACTTCGCCGTCATTCCTATGAAGGCGCGGAACAAGCGTTATCCCTTTTGCTGGTTGAATGGGAGCGCTGGTCGGCAGAATTGCTGGAGAGCCACATCTCCTATCCGCTTCTCTGCTACTTCAGGTCGCAGCATACCAACCAGAGTTGGATTAGCGCCCTGACGGCAATTCTGGATACATCGGCTTTGCTGATTGCTGGCGTTCGCGGCCATGAAGCGCGACAGGCGCAGCTGACCTTTGCGATGGCTCGCCATGCAATGGTTGATCTGGCGCAGATATTTTCGCTCGCCCCGCTGAATCAAGCGCCGGACAGGCTTCCACCGGAGAGGTACGAGGAGTTGTACAACCTGCTTTGTCAGAGTGGGGTGAGCGTCTGTCGCGACGGCGCCTCATTTGAGCGGCTTCGAGAAATGCGAGCACTCTATGAAGGGTACGCGGAGGCTCTCGGCGGTTATCTTCGGATGCCTCTTCCGCCCTGGATTCCCGCGAATCCGCACAAGGACAACTGGCTCACGGTTGCGAAGGTCCGCGCGAAAACCGAGGCTGCCAACCCGAAAGCCGAGACGTCGCGAATCCGAGATACTGCGGAGACCAACGCTCTTCTTATCGACCGTCACCACGATTTTTGAATCTGAGTTCCTTCGCAAACAATCGGAGGATCAGTTGCGGAGATTGGCCAAAAGGCTTTCGATCTCCCGCTTCTGTTCTGCAGAAAGCGGAAGGAGAGGCAGGCGCGGACGCCCGCCATAGTAGCCATTAAAGTCGCAGGCGTATTTGATGCCACTAATTCCAAGATCGCCCACGATGCGCTTGGCCGGGCCCGCAATGCGTTGCTGCTTTTCCGCCGCCAGTTTCAGGTCGTGGTCTTTCCACGCCACGTAGACCTCATGGAAAGCCTGTGGGGCACACGCGGCAAAGCCGAGGATTGCGCCCGAGGCTCCCGCCTCCAAAGACTCCAGGATGATGGAAGCCGAGCCCGTGAGCACCTGAAAGCCGACTTCCTTACTTCGCGTCTTCATTGACTCCCTCGGCGGAGCAGCAGCGAGTGCAATGCCTCCGGCCAGATCTCCCGCAGCGACGAATGTGGCCTGCGCCAGCTCGGTCGCGGATGGCTTCAGCATCCGAGCTGTCACTGCTTCGAAAATACTGGTTACAGTCACGGCTCTCCGCGGCGCTTTGCGGGTGGCGGCGATCGTTGCTTTGATGCGTTCAAGATCGCCGGCCGAATCCTTGATCCCGATGATGTTAGGATGTTGCGCCAATTCCGCCACGAGCTCGACCGGCATCGGGTATGGAACAAACTTGGGAATGTGGTAGAGCAGGACGGGCAGAGGCGATCGATCTGCGACGGCATGAAAGTAAGTCAGCACCGATTCGTACGAGACTTGCGGAGAATAGTAGATCGGGGTGCGAACCAGGACCGCGTCGTACTGAAATTCCGCTGCTGCTTCTGTCAGTAGAATGGTGGACTTCAAGCTCTCCCGCCCGACTCCGGCAATCAGGACTTTTTCAGGAGAAGTTGCTTCGGCCGCGGTGCGCAATACGTCGCGCGTTTCCGCGTCATCAAGGGTAACCGCTTCGCCAGTGGATCCTAACACCACCATGCCCGCCAACGGGCTGCGCGAGTAATGCGCCATATTGGCTTCGATCTTCCGGAAATACACGCGCTCGTCTGGATAGAACGGCGTGGTGACGGCGGCGAAAGGCCCTTCAATCAGCATGTGACTATTTTATGTCCCGGAGGCCTGCGAATCGACAGAGAGACGGGGCAATCGACATCAAACTGGAATCGTTCTGGCCGTTGGTCCAAAGGAAGCATGGAGTTGCTGCAGGGCGAAGACCGTTGTGTGGTGGCGTTGCATAGCAGCAATTCCCTCCACGGCAGCCTGTGCCGCGGCAACCGTCGTGATTGTGGGAACGCGCGCCAGCACAGCAGCGCGTCGGATGGCCTTCTCGTCGAAGATCGTTTCCTGTCCGCGAGGCGTGTTGATGATGAGTTGAATGCGATCGCCCTTGATCAGGTCGACGACATTCGGCCGACCTTCTTTGACCTTGAAGACGCGTTCGACAATAAGTCCCGCGTGTTCCAGAACATTCGCCGTGCCCTCTGTGGCAACAAGACGGAAACCAAGATGAACGTAACGGCGAGCCAAATCAATTGCGGCCGGCTTGTCATGGTCATTGACGCTGAAAAATACCGTTCCCGTCGTCGGCAAGACCTGTCCGGCGGAAAGCTGGGCTTTCGCGAATGCCTCGCCGAAGGTTGCGGCCACACCCATCACCTCGCCGGTGGATTTCATCTCCGGGCCGAGAACCGTGTCCACACCCGCAAATTTGGACCAGGGGAAAACAGGAGACTTCACGTAATAATGCGAGCCCGTTTCGAGGTCTCTTCCGTCGGCGAGTTGTTCCGGCAGCAACTCTCGCAATTTGCGCCCCGTCATAAGCCGCGAAGCGATTTTCGCGAGTGGGATCCCCGTCGCCTTCGAGACGTACGGCACTGTACGCGAGGCACGTGGATTCACCTCGATGACAAAGACATGATCTTGTCCGTCTCCGTCGCGCTGAATCGCAAACTGCAAGTTGACCAAACCGACCACCTTGAGGGCGAGAGCCAGCTTGCGCGTGTACTTGCGCAACGTCTCGAGTGTCTCCTCGCGGATGCTGACCGCCGGGAGCACGCACGAGCTGTCGCCTGAATGAATCCCGGCCTCTTCAATGTGCTGCATGATGCCGGCGATGACAACATCCTCAGAATCGCAGAGGGCATCGACATCGACTTCGAGAGCATCCTCGAGAAAATGATCGACGAGTACAGGGCGCTCCTGCGAGTACTCCACCGCTTCACGCATGTATTGCGCCACCGACGCGGCGTCGTAGGCGATGACCATGGCGCGCCCGCCGAGAACATAGCTGGGCCGGACAAGAACCGGATAGCCGATGCGCTCCGCAACAGCCAACGCTTGCTCGACGCTCGTTGCAGTGCCTCCGGCTGGCTGCGGAATCTTGAGGTCCTCGAGAAGCTTGCCAAACTGCTTTCGGTCTTCGGCAAGATCGATCGACTCGGGTGATGTGCCAATGATGGGCACACCGGCGGCGCGCAGGCGCTGGGCAAGGTTCAACGGTGTCTGCCCCCCAAACTGGACGATCACACCAATCTCTGCGCCGGACTGCGCCTCATGGTTGTAGACGGCCAGCACGTCCTCGAGCGTCAGCGGTTCAAAATAGAGCCGATCGCTGGTGTCGTAATCGGTAGACACCGTCTCTGGATTGCAGTTGACCATGATGGTTTCGTAGCCATCATCCTTGAGCGCAAACGCGGCATGGCAGCAGCAGTAATCGAATTCGATGCCCTGGCCGATGCGATTCGGGCCTGAGCCGAGAATGATGATCTTCTGTGTTTGTGTCGGCGGTGCTTCATCTTCCTCGTCGTATGTCGAGTAGAGGTACGGGGTCATCGATTCAAACTCGGCAGCGCAAGTGTCGACCAGCTTGAAGACCGGCTTGATCCCTTTGCTTTCGCGCAGTTCCCTCACCTGCTTTATGCCTTCGTGGCCCTCAAGCTTCCATTCCGTGGCGATGCGCTCATCGCTGAGCCCGAGGCGCTTAAGGCGCCGAAGTTGCTCGGTGCTAATATCTTTCGGGCCAGTTTGTGCGAGAGCCATCTGGGCCAGCGTGATCTCGCGCATCTGGAAGAGGAACCAGGGGTCCATGCCCGTGTAGCGAGCCACTTCGCGTACGCTCATTCCGCGCTCGAATGCAAAGCGAATGTAACCAAGACGCTCTGGTCGAGGCGTAACGAGCATCTGGGTCAGTCGGCGCGGTTCCAGGATTTCTGCTCCCGTCTTCTTTCCCGTTTCAAGCGCGCGCCAGGCCTTCATCAGCGCTTCCTTAAAGGTGCGGCCGATGGCCATGACTTCGCCAACGGACTTCATCTGCGGCCCCAAGGTGTCGTCGGCTCCAGGAAACTTTTCGAACTGCCACTTGGGAATCTTGACGACGACATAGTCGATAGTCGGCTCGAAGCAGGCCGGCGTCTTGCGCGTAATGTCATTCGGGATCTCGTCGAGCGTGTAGCCGACGGCGAGTTTCGCAGCGATCTTGGCAATCGGGAAACCGGTAGCCTTTGACGCGAGCGCAGAGGAGCGCGAGACACGTGGATTCATCTCAATCACGGTCATGCGACCGTCGACGGGATTGATAGCGAACTGCACGTTCGATCCACCGGTTTCGACTCCGATTTCGCGCATGACGGCAATGGCGGCGTCGCGCATTTTCTGGTATTCGCGATCGGTGAGCGTTTGCGCCGGCGCGACAGTAATGGAGTCGCCGGTGTGCACCCCCATCGGATCAAAGTTTTCAATCGAGCAAATGATGATGACGTTGTCTGCCAGGTCGCGCATCACCTCGAGTTCGTATTCCTTCCAACCGAGCACGCTCTCTTCGATCAGACATTCATGTACGGGAGACAGGTCCAATCCGCGAGCCAGAATCTCCATCAACTCTTCGCGGTTGTAGGCAATGCCGCCGCCCGAACCGCCCAGCGTAAAGCTCGGGCGAATGAGCACCGGGAAGCCGAGCTTGCCGGCGAAGTCGAGACCGTCTCGAAGATTATTGACCAAGGCGGATTTTGAAACTTCCAGTCCGATGCGAATCATCGCGTCTTTGAACAGCAAGCGATCTTCGGCCTTCTTGATGGCTTCGAGCTTGGCCCCGATGAGTTCGACATTGTAACGGTCGAGGATACCGGCGTCGGCGAGGTCGACGGCGAGATTCAAGGCTGTCTGGCCGCCGACTGTCGGCAAAAGCGCAAATTTTCCTGCTCCCGGGCCGAGCATTTCGGATTCGATGCGAATGATTTCTTCAACATATTCGCGCGTGAGCGGCTCGATATAGGTGCGGTCGGCGAGTTCGGGATCGGTCATGATTGTCGCCGGGTTCGAGTTGACCAGCACGACCTCGTAGCCTTCCTGCCTGAGAGCTTTGCAGGCTTGCGTGCCAGAGTAGTCGAACTCCGCCGATTGGCCGATCACAATCGGCCCGGAGCCGATCACCAGGATTTTCTGAATGTCATTTCTACGTGGCATTTGTCGCTCTTATTCTTCGGTGGCTTCTCAATCGCAAGTTTTTTCTAGCGAAGTTCGCTCGGCGTCTTTCGCTTTTGTTGCGCTCAAAAAACAGCGGAGCCTGGGCCCCGCTGCCTTTGCGAAATTCGGAGTCGTTTTTGGTGTTCGTCTCATCCCTTCCATTCCTCCATCAAATTGCGGAAGTCGCGGAATAGATAGTGCGAATCGTGAGGCCCAGGCGCCGCCTCCGGGTGATACTGAACGCTGAACAGCGGCATGGTTCTGTGACGCAGACCTTCAAGTGTCTGATCGTTCAGGTCGACGTGGGTGAGTTCCACGTCATTGGCGTTGATCGAGTCCGGATCCACGGCGAAGTTGTGATTGTGCGCCGTAATCTCGACCTTGCCGGTGAGATTGTTGCGGACGGGATGGTTTCCGCCGTGGTGGCCGAATTTCAGCTTGTAGGTGCGCCCCCCCAGCGCGAGCCCACAGAGCTGGTGGCCGAGACAGATGCCGAAGACGGGTACGCGGCCCATCATGTCGCGAATCGCCTTGACGGCGTAGCCGACAGGTTCTGGATCGCCGGGGCCGTTGGAAAGGAACACGCCATCGGGCTTTAGTGCGAGCACATCGTCCGCCGTGGTTTCCGCAGGAACAACGGTGACCCGGCAGCCTTCGCGGGTGAGCATGCGCAGAATGTTCTGTTTGATGCCAAAGTCGTACGCGACAACGTGGTGGAGCTTCCGTTCTCTCTCGTTTTGGACGAGAGAGTCTGGCAAGCAGAGGATCCCCGGTCTGGTTCCTGCTGTCGGTTGAATCGAAGTGATAGGCGGCTTTGGTCGACACAACACGTGCCAGGTCTGTCCCATCCATTTTTCGAATGTTCCGTGCGCGTTGCACCAGCACTTCCGGATTCGAGTTCTTTTGTCGAAATCACGCCGCGCATAACGCCGTGGGTGCGCAGATGCCGCACCAAGGCGCGGGTATCGATTTCAGCGAGCACAGGAACCGCATAGCGCTCCATATACTCGTCGGTCACCTGCTCCGACCGCCAGTTGGAGCTGACGACGGAGAACTCGCGGACGATCAGGCCCTCGATATACGGCTTCGCCGCCTCGTTATCCGCTTGGTTGGTCCCGTAGTTGCCAATCTGGGGATTCGTGAGAACGACGATTTGCCCGGCATAGGAAGGATCGGTGGCGATTTCCTGGTAACCGGTGAGGGAGGTATTAAAAACAACTTCACCCTGGCATTCGCCAGGTGCGCCATGGCCTTGGCCGTGGAAGATGCGCCCGTCTTCGAGCGCAAGAATTGCCTGCATTGCCTCTCCGAGGAGTGGATTCAATCGATTTTAGCAGCTTTCAGGTCCAGGAAGAATTGCGTAACGCCGACGGCTGTGAATAACCGGTTGCATTTTTCGCTCGCTCTGATTTGAATGCAGATCAAACGAGGGAGATAGGGAGAACTCGCTTAGTGCACGACGCCCACATCTCTTGCCGGCCAGTACACAAAAACGGCCTTGCCGTAAATCAGGTCCCGTTCTACAGGTCCAAACTCGCGGCTGTCTGACGAGATGGAACGGTGATCTCCCATCATGAAGTAGCTGTCGTCGGGAACCACCATTTCCGCCATCGACCGCGAATCGCGGTACCGCTCGGGAACGTAGTTCTCACCTAAAGCTACGCCGTTCACCCAAACGCTGCCTCGGTCTATCCAGATACGATCACCCGGCAAGCCGATCACGCGCTTGATATAGCTCTTTTCCGGATCGCGCGGGTAGTGGAAGACAACGACATCCCCGCGTTGAATGGACTCGATATGGTAGACGAATTTGTTAATGAACAAACGATCATGATCTTCGAGTCGGGGAAGCATGCTGGTTCCCTCTACCCGAACCGGCTGATAAAGAAACGTAATGATCAAAATGGAGATGCCAGCTGAAATAAGGAGGTCGCGTATCCACAGCCCGATGCCGCCGGACCTTGCCGCGGGCACGACAACAGCGCCTATCGCCGGAAATGTCTCCGGCGCAACAACGTGGGAGGGTTGCAAATCGAGGGTGTCTTCAGAACGCGATTCCATCTCTATCAGTGTATTCGCAGTTGCCTTAATCTTACTCGCAGCCGAGACCTCCAGGCGGGCAAAGAACGCGCGCGCGATTGGGTTTGTCCACAGGCCTCGGCTGGTTTGCAGCGGGAACCAGATTTGGAGCGCCACCCGGAGCGCCCACCCCGGCTAGGTTCTCTTCCTCAAGAAGCAATGGCCGCTGCAATACCATCTCCACCTGCGATCCACTTTCAATATTGACATCGGCGCCCCGTGTAAACAAGGAGACAATGCCGACTGCTGCGAGACCCGCGCCCACACCAGCGATTCCGCCGGCAATCGGGTGGCCTGAGCCGAGCCCGCCGATGGAGCCGACCGTTCCGCCTGTAGGAATGGCAATTTCGGCGGTCTTACTCGCGTTTCGGCCCTTATCGCTGTCCTGCTCAATGGTTCCTTCGCCATCGTCTTTGACTTGTTGCTTTCGAGCGCCAGGCAAACTGTTCACAACTCCTGGAATCTCCACAACCGAACCGTTCGGGAAGATGATGGAGGTAAAGTGCATGTCGAGCTGCGCTTTCCCTTTCACGCGACCAGCCCGCTCCACGCGATCGACGACGCCCTGCACATACACGCCCGCCGGAATCATGACCCGGTTTCCGACGACCACCGGGAAGGTAGAGGCAAGGTAAACTCCGTCGCCAACCCGGGCGCTTTTCGTATTGATAGCGCTGCGAAGCTGCAGCAGAACCTTCGTGCCAGCGGGAACCGTATAAATTTTCTTTTCAGGCGCCGAGGTCTGTGGCGCGGTTGGCGCAGCCTGCAACGGTGAATCAGAACTCTTGTCAGGAGTGGAGTTCGAATTTGCGGCTGACGGCGATTCCGCCTGCCTTCCGGGTGTCGACTGCGGCGACTCCGGCGTTTGCGCGGTGGCGGATCCTGAGGCCCCGATTACGAGTCCCAGCGCAATTCCAATGGACATCGCTTCGCGCAGCAAACGCATGTGTTCCTCCTGTGAACCCCATACCGAGATAGACGCATGGGTCGCATCCAAGGGTAGCCCAACGGAATGGTTGACGACAAAATGCTTCGAATCGCCGCAATTCGTGCGAATTTGGAGTTACGATGCAGACAAGGATGAAGACCGAAGAGATCACTGCCGGTGCCTCCACTATCCCATCGAACAGCCACTTTGCGCCCGCGTATTCGATTCTCAAAGATGCGATGGCTGCGCGGGCGTTTCCAGGGTGTGCCTTCGGCATCTTTGCAGATGGCAGGGTTGTGCTTCAGGACGCACTTGGGCGATCAACCTACGATAGCGACGCGTTCACCGTCACCGCGGAAACCGTCTACGACGTTGCCAGCATCACGAAAGTCGTGGCTACGACGGCGTCCGCAATGCTGCTGGCGCAACGCGGAATCCTTGACCTGGACACACCGCTTGGTGAACTACTCCCCGGCTTCGTTGTAGGGCGGTCGTCCGGCGAGCGAGCTCGCAGTGTCACCATTCGGCATCTTCTAGCCCATAACTCAGGGCTGCCCGGCTATGTAGAGCTCTTTCGAACGACGACAACTCCTGACGGTTTGTTGCGCGCCTGTCTGCAATTGCCTCTTGAAGCCGAACCGGGAACGCGTGCCGAGTATTCCGATCCAGGATTCATCCTGTTGGGCAAAGCGCTTGAAGTGCTGACTCGTGAATCGCTGGCGACATGGGCGCAGAGGGAGATATTCGATCCGCTTCAACTCACCGCGACGGGTTTCAATCCTCCGCCAGGTTTGCGCTCACTCATTCCTCCAACAGAGGAAGACTCTGCGCTGCGCCATCGAAGAATTCAGGGCGAAGTGCAGGACGAGAATGCCTGGGCGCTCAAGGGAGTAGCCGGACACGCGGGAGTTTTCTCGAATGTACCGGACTTGCTGGGCTTTGCCGGCGGGATTCTCAACGCTGGGCGAGTTGGCGAAAACGCTGCTGGGCTCGCCGAACCATTGTTCTCGAAACCGATCGTGGACGAATTCGCCAAACGCCAGGGACCCGAGGGTAGTTCGCGCGCCCTCGGATGGGACACACCTTCCGGAAATTCCTCTGCTGGCCACTACTTTTCGGAACGCTCGATTGGACACCTCGGCTTCAGCGGTTGCTCACTTTGGATCGATCTTGACAAGGGAGTTGCGGTTGTTCTGCTAACCAATCGCACTTGGCCCGATCGCGAAAGCCAATTGATTCGCCAGGTGCGCCCTGCCTTTCACGATGCCGTACGGGAAGCACTGAAATCGATTTACGGATGAAGCTTGCCGCTCCTGTATTCCCTACGCAACCCCCGCATTTTGTTGTATTTCGTGATCGAAGCTTGCCGGTAAATAGTTGCAGACTCGAACTTAGAGCGTCACTAATTTGTGTTATGGACTTGCGCAAATTAGAGATACAATATGAAGTTGGGGACAGACTCGATGCTTACCAGCACGACGACGCAGGATGTAGCTGAAGCGCATAAGAAAGAAGAGGCAAAGATCGATCCAGCCTCCTTACTTCAGCATCTGATTACGGAGAGCCAGAACGAGGCATCTCAAGGTTTTGACACCAAATCTGCAGTTGAAATCGCTCGCATCATCAACCATGAAGATGCGAAGGTTGCAGCGGCAGTCAAAAAGGCGATTCCTGAAATCGCCCAGGTCATCGACCAGGTTGCGCGAAGTCTACGCGACGGCGGCCGGTTGATCTATGTCGGCGCAGGTTCGAGTGGTCGCATCGCCGCGCTTGACTCGTCGGAATGTCCTCCTACCTACTCCACGGCTCCGGGACAAGTCCAGTACATCATGGCCGGCGGCCCCAAGGCACTGGCCTCGGCCGTCGAGGTCAACGAGGACTCAGAAGAGCTTGGACAACGTGATATCGCCCGCCGCCGCCCGACCCGCAAAGACGTAGTGGTCGGGCTTTCTGCTTCAGGGCGGACTCCTTATGTGGTTGCCGCGGTGGCATATGCCCGCGCGCGCGGCGCTCGTACCGCGGCCGTTACCTGTAACCATGGCACGCCGCTGGAAGCTGCAGCCGATTTGGCCATTGTCGCCGAAGTCGGTCCTGAGGTCGTCTCCGGTTCCACGCGCATGAAGGCCGGTACCGCTCAGAAAATGGTGCTCAACATGATCACCACAGGCGCCATGACACGGTTGGGCTACGTGTACGAGAACCTGATGGTTAACGTACACATGCAGAATTCAAAGCTGGTCGAACGAGGCATTCGCATCTTGATGTGCGCATGCAACATCGATAGACCGACGGCTGTGGATACCATCAAAAGTGCGGGACGCAGTGTGCCCGTCGCGCTCGTGATGCTGAAAGCCAAGGTCGATAAGCCGGAAGCGGTTCGCAGGCTGGCCAAATCCGATGGCAACGTGCGTCTGGCCATTGAAGACAACGTTCTCGAACTGTAAACATCAGTAATTCCGACTCGGTTGGCTCCTGATATTCCGTGGGCCGCTCGATGTCCCCGCACCATGTCCGCCGGGTCTTAAACTAAAAGGCCAGGAGTTGTTTTCTTTCATGGACAGATTTGTAATTCGCGGCGGGAATCCCCTTGTAGGTACTGTTCGCATTTCCGGGGCCAAGAACTCTGCGCTGCCCTGCATGGCGGCGGCGATTCTGACAGAAGACGAGGTCACCCTCGAGAACATTCCCCAAGTGCGCGACATTCAAACCGAGCGGCGTCTTCTGTCTTCGATGGGCGCTGAAGTCGAACTTGGTTCTGGTGCGAACGACCATCGCACGACGATCTGCTGCCGCAATCTTTCGGACCCGGTAGCGAAATATGAAATTGTGAAAACGATGCGTGCCAGTTCTCTCGTTCTGGGGCCGCTTGTGGCGCGAGCAGGTATGGCGCGTGTGGCCGTGCCCGGTGGATGCGCTATCGGCGGTCGCCCGATCGATCTGCATATCAAAGGCCTCGAAAAGATGGGTGCAACGATCATTCAAGAACATGGGTATCTTGAGGCCAGGGCCGAACACCTAAGAGGTGCGCACCTGGTGTTCGACAAGATCACCGTGACTGGCACGGAAGATCTTCTGATGGCTGCGGTGCTCGCCGACGGCGAAACGGTGATGGAGAACTGCGCACGCGAGCCTGAAGTAACGGACCTGGCGGCCTTGCTTTTGGCCATGGGCGCCAAGATCGAAGGGGCCGGGACTTCTACCATTCACGTGCAAGGCGTGACCGACCTGCATGGCGCGATTTACCGCATCAATCCCGATCGCATTGAGGCTGGGACTTTTCTCGTAGCCGGTGCCATCACTGGGGGGGATTTGACAGTTGCAGATTGCAATCCCGAGCATCTGCGAGCAGTGATCGCCAAATTAGAAGAAGTTGGCGCCAGGATCGAAGTTGCCGGCCCAGATGCCATACGCGTGCGCTCTGAGGGGCATCTCAAAGCCGCGGATATTTCAACGGAAGAGTATCCGGGGTTTCCAACCGACATGCAGGCCCAGTACATGGCGCTGGCGACGCAGGCCGATGGCGTGAGCCTCGTGAAGGAGAATATCTTCGAAAACCGATTCATGCATGTGCAGGAGCTGGTTCGCATGGGAGCTAACATCAAAGTGGACGGCCGCACAGCGACGGTGCGCGGTCCTGCGAAGCTGAGCTCCGCTGCAGTGATGTGCTCGGACCTGCGTGCATCGGCGTCGCTCGTGCTGGCAGCGCTCGTGGCCGATGGCGAATCGATCCTGGACCGGGTTTACCACATGGATCGTGGATATGAGCGGATCGAGGAAAAGCTCCAAGGTTTAGGCGCACAGATTCAGCGTTTGGGAAATGTGTTCCCTGTCAGGGAAGCTGAGGCGTTTGCAGACTAAATTGCATTGGTGAAATGTCAACGCCAGCTTGCTGCCAGGTGCCAGCGGAGGCCATAATCTGCTGTTTTCGCGAGCACCCGTTCGTACTCTCTGAGTTCCGACAAAACCGGTAAAGTTTCGGAGCCGATGGTGCCGGGAGCTCCTGCCAGAAAATCGATCAGAGCGCGGACAGTTGTCAGACCGTCTGCGGGCGAGTACCACTGGGGCTGGGGAAGGTTCTGAGCCCATTCGGGCTTTCCGGTTCCCTGCTCCAGGAGGAGCGCCATGGAGTTCTCATCGGCGGAGAAAAACTCGAGGAGTGGAGTCACGCGCAAAGTCGCGGCCAATCGGCCTAAAGCTTCCTCGTTGCGAGCCAGTGAACGGCCGTTCACGAAGGTGTCAAATCCCGGGTCTTCTCCTTCGACGACGATGTAGAGACTGGCAGCCATCAAGGCGAGTTTAGTGTAGGACTTAGCTGACATTACGCAAATTCGAAAAAGGTCATCCAATCAATTACGGCCAATGGCGATGTGGGGATTCCACAGTTACACAAGTTTGTCAAACCTGAGCGTTGGCACAAAAGAGCTATACCGAAGGCCCCCCCTACCAACCTTAAACTGATCGAAGCGACCTAATGCAGCTCCCCCAATTCACGTGCCGTTTCAGGCATTGTGCGAGGTGGTCCTTACTTCCACCCTGGTTGACGATGTCTTGTCGCGGGGCTCGCAAGGAACAAGCCACTCAACGGCAGTGGTTTAGGAGTACGGCAATTCCAGACTCGCTATAGGCTGCCGCGGGGTGAACGTGTTGGATTGGACCAAACTACCGGATCTGGCCGCTGTCGCACTCCTAACTTGCGCTTTCGCATCCGTCGCCCGCCGCGGCCAAACGCCGAACTCCAGATTGTGGCTTACTGCCTGGCTGCTGATCGCGCTGCATTTTGCCGCGTTCATGTTCCTGGCATCTCCAGGCATCATTGGCACTCTCGCGGGAGACATTGGACTGGCATCGCTGACTGCAGCCGGCGTCCTCTTTTCTTATGCAGCGATCCCCTATCGCCAGGAGCCGTCCAGCAAGTGGATGCTTGCCTCGCTTCTGGCTACGAATACGCTTTACATCTGCCTCATCAATGCAAGCCCGTCCTCTGACTGGGCCCTGACGCCTGCTGCGGCATTGTTCGGCGGCATACCACTGGTCGTGGCTTTGCTCACAGTACGCAAATTTCAACACATTCTGCGCTGGACGATCGTCGTCCTCTACGGTTCACTTTCGATTTTCCTATTGCTCGTGCAGCATCGGCCGGGCAATGGCGGCGATCTCGCATTGAATGGCGTCCTCTTCACCGTCTATTTTGTCTGTTGCGTCCATTTCTGGTTTACCTATCATCGAGCGAGCACAGGAGCCTTTATCACCATCGCGGGGTTCTTGACATGGGCTTTCGTCTTCGTCGTTGCCCCGTGCATGGAGGCCTTTTATCCAAAGGCCCAGATTGAAAGTGAAGTATGGAACCTGCCGAAATATGTAGTGGCGGTCGGCATGATTCTTTTGTTGCTTGAGGAGCAGCTGGAGCACAACAAGTATCTTGCTCTGCACGACGAGCTGACGGGACTCCCGAATCGGCGCCTTTTTCAGGATCGACTGACAATTGCGTTGGAACGCGCGCGCCGTTCGAGCAGCAAGGCGGCGTTGCTTGTGATTGATTTGGATCACTTCAAGCAAGTAAATGACACGCTAGGTCATCACGCCGGCGACCTTTTGCTGCAACAGGTCGGTGCACTCTTCCTGGGGCGCGTTCGCAATTGCGACACAGTCGCGCGAACGGGAGGCGATGAATTTTCGGTCATTCTGGAGGACACAGCCAGCGCCGAGAGTGCCCGCCAGGTTGCTCAGGCCCTGTTGCAGAATCTGAATCAGCCACTCACCGTAGAGGGGCGGACAATCCGCGTCGGCGCCAGCATCGGCGTTGCCATTTACCCGGATGACGGCGCAGAGATGGAATCTCTCTGCATTGCCGCCGATCTACGAATGTACGACGAGAAGAATTTTGCTCGCGGAAGCAGCCAGAGCCCCGCGCCCGGCAAGATTCTTCCGCAGCAAGTTGTCAGCGAACTGGTCCAGCCGGACCTTCGCGCGGCGTCTGAGCGCTATAGCGCCTAAACCGAAAGAGATTTAGGTAAGCTCGTCAGCTGCACAGAAAACGAATCTTGTGTGAGCGATGGACGCAGACCCTTAAAGGCAGAAAGGCCCGAGCAGATTCGCTCGGGCCTTTCTAGTGAGTGTCGATGAACGAAAGCCTCTAGCTCTGACCGCCGCCGGGGCCACGGCCACCGCGCCGCCGCCGCCGCCGCCGATTATTGGCGCCGGCTGGTGGACGCGCGCCACCGGTTGGTGCGGCGCCCACTGCAACCGGGGCACCTTCCACGCGATTAAAGTTTGGCTCGTTCTCTTCATCGATCTCTTCGCCTTCCTCCTCGTCGAAGTCGTCTCCACCCTCGATGAGGATTGTGCTTTGGTTCGACTGCGGCTGGCGCTCGTCGAATTCATTGCGCGGCCGCGCGGGGGGTGCTGCGACAGGAGAATCCGAAGGGGCTTCTTCCGTCTCCCCAGCTGGAGCACTTTGGGCTAACTTTGCACGTTGCTCTTTGATGAGGGCTTTGCGGCTAAGCTTGATTCGGTTCCCTTCAATGGCCAGAACCTTGACCATCACCTGATCGCCTTCACGAAGCTCGTCCTTGACTTCCTTCACCCGGTGCTCTGCGATTTCAGAGATGTGGAGCAAGCCATCGGTGCCGGGAAATAGTTCGACAAATGCGCCAAATTCCGCCAGCCGGACTACTTTACCGAGGTACGTCTTGCCGATCTCCGGAACTGCTGTGATGTCGCTGATCATCGCCAGGGCCTTTTTCAAGCCGTCGGCGTCACTCGAGGCAACGCTCACCCTGCCGGTATCGTCGACGTCGATTTTGGCGCCGGTTTGTTCGACAATTCCACGAATCGTGGCGCCACCTTTTCCAATCAGATCCCGGATTTTGTCGGTGGGGATCATGACTGTCTCGATGCGGGGAGCGTACTGCGAGCGCTCCTGATGGGGCCCGGCAAGAGCCTCATCCATCTTATCGAGCAAAAAGAGCCGGCCGCGCTTCGCCTGATCCATGGCCTGCTGCAGAATCTCGCGGGTCAATCCGCCAATCTTGATATCCATCTGCAGAGCGGTGATTCCCTTTCGGGTGCCGGCGACCTTAAAGTCCATGTCACCGTAATGATCTTCCGCTCCGGCAATATCCGTGAGAATGGCGTAATCGTCACCCTCCTTGACCAACCCCATCGCAACGCCGGCGACTGCTCCCTTGAGAGGAATGCCCGCATCGAAGAGGGCCAGGCTTGCTCCGCAGACAGACGCCATCGACGACGAGCCGTTGGATTCCAGAATGTCGGAGACCACGCGAATCGAATAAGGCGATTCGTCCACACTTGGGAGAACTGCCGAAATCGCACGTTCAGCCAGTGCGCCGTGTCCGATCTCGCGTCGTCCCACGCCCGTCATACGGCCGGTTTCGCCGACGCTGAACGGCGGAAAATTGTAGTGGAGCATGAAATTCTTCCGCTGCTCGCCTTCGTAGCTCTCCAGGCGCTGGCCGTCATCGTTGGTTCCCAGCGTGCACGTAACCAGGGCCTGCGTTTCACCACGGGTGAACAGCGCCGAACCATGGGTACGAGGCAGAACGCGAGTTTCGATTGAGATGGCGCGAATTTCGTCGAAGGCGCGGCGATCGGGCCGAATGCGCTCCTTCGTAACCTGCTCCCGGAAGAGCTTCTCGATGAGATGTTCGTAGTACGTGCCAAGCTTCTTCTTCGCGGTCGGATCGTCTGCGGGAAGGCCGGCAGCGAGTTCATCCTTGATCTTCTTGATCAAGCCGTAGCTCTCAGTTTTGCCATACTTCTTCGTGTCTTGCGCGTCTTTCAGACGATCGCCAACCTTGGCATTGAGTTCTGCGAAATAAGCCTCGTCGAACTCGGGCGCGGTGAAAGCCCGCTTGGGTTTGCCAGCTTTGGAGACCAGCTCTTCAATCGCAGCAACAATCTTCTTGATCTCGATGTGAGCAAATTCGATGGCCGCCAATATCACGTCTTCTGTTTCTTCTTTGGCGCCCGACTCGATCATCACGATGCCGTCTTTGTGGCCCACAACCATGATGTTCACAGTGGTGGAGGCGCGCTCGGCATACGTCGGATTGATAATGAATTCGCCGTCGATCCGGCCCACTCGCACTGCGCCCACAGTCGCGCTAAAGGGAATGTCTGACAGCGCCAGAGCTGCCGACGCGGCATTAATCGCAACCACGTCTGGATCGTTCTCTTTATCAGCCGAAAAGACTAGGGCAATCACTTGCGTCTCATTGCGGAACCCGTCGGGGAACAGCGGACGGATGGGGCGGTCGATTTGACGCGCAGTCAGAATCTCCTTCTCACTAGGCCGGCCTTCGCGTTTGATGAACCCCCCGGGGATTCGACCACCGGCGTAGGTGTACTCACGATAATCCACGGTCAGGGGAAAGAAATCGATGCCTTCCCTGGGGTCCGGGGAGGCCACAGCAGTGGCTAGCACAACGGTTTCGCCCGTAGTGACTAGGGCCGAGCCGGATGCCTGCTTTGCGATGCGGCCAGTCTCAAAAACCAGCCGCTTGCCGCCAGCAAGCTCGACAGCTACTTCATGCTTCGTAGACATAGAGTCCTCGTTTCGTTTTGTTCACTTGGGAAACTTGAAGAAGAAATGCCATGGGGAGCGTCAGGCCACGGGATTCAAATTCCCGTGATGGGCGCTCTTGATTCTGAGTTCTTAGGCGCTCACGAGTGCCGCAGTTTGAGGCGACACACAACGCAAAGCAGCCCCTCCGCCGTTGCAGCGGATGGGATTCGTCAGGTACACCATGGCCCCGTGTTCTGTGTAGAACGGGGGCCGTGACCATGCTTCGGTCTGGGCGCTTCCGGTTCAATGTTTGCTTTCTTGTTACTTCCGGAGTCCGAGCTTGCCGATGACGTCGCGATAGCGGTCTGAATCGTGCGTCTTCAGGTAGTCCAGCAGACGGCGTCTCTTACTGACCAGCATGAGCAGACCACGGCGAGAAGCATGGTCCTTCTTGTGTGTCTTGAAGTGCTCGGTCAGCTCGCCAATCCGCTCACTCAGAATCGCGATCTGGACTTCCGGCGAACCGGTATCCGTCTCGTGGGTGCGGAAGCGTTCAATCAGGGTGGTTTTCTTTGCGGTCGCCAGCACGGCGTGTGTTACTCCTCTTGCGTTCTCAGTCCACTCTCAAGTGTCTAAAGTGAGATTACCATGAACGGGCCTTCAATGCCATTCGATCGGGCTCCCGCGCCGGGGCCAAACCCATGACCTCGCGGAGCGTTGAATTCATTGTTTCTGTTCGAACCAGTAGTTGGCTCTGGCCACGATGCGCGCCCCGTAGTCCTGCGTCGTTCTTACACGGATAGTGTGCAATCCGGGGCTCGGGTCCGACGGACTGAAGGTAATCAGATACCGGTTGCGTACGTGTTTTGCCGCATCAACCACGCGCTGTTCAAACCGTTTGTCACCCGTAAAGGTTGTGTATTCCCCGCCGCTCTCGTCTGCGATTTCCTTGGCCACGTTCTTCTTGAACGCCTTCACGGCCATGACAAGTGTCGATACCATATTCATGGTTCGATCCTCGCCCGAGTCCTTCACATCATGAAGGAATTCCGCGCGGGACGGCGAAAAAGAGACGCTCAAAACCAGAACATTCGAGCGACCAATCTTCTGGATCAACTGGACGGGCCTGGTGTGTTTGCTGCCGTGATCACGTTCTTCGCTGATCAACAGAAGCACGCGCCTGAATTCCTTCGGTTGTGTCTCCAATAAATCAACCGCCGAACTGATCGTGTCGAGAATCGCAGCGCCTCCATCACCTGGCTGAAGGTGCTCAAGCGCGTCATTCATGTCATCGCTGGAATGCGTGTAGTCGCGAAGAAGATGCGGTTTGGAGTCGAATCCCATGAGGGCAGCCTGGCTCCGTTGGTCCGAAAGAAAGAGATCGAGCAGCGGTCCAAGCTTGGCGACCTTGCCAAATTCCAGAGCACTCACGCCCCCCTGCTCAACGGCCACCACCAGTGCCACCGGCGTTGTATCCATCTCCTCCTGCACCCGAATTTTTTGCGGAACCCCATTATCTTCGAGGATAAAGTCCGATTGTTTAAGCCCATAGAGGATACCGCGGTCTTTCTTTTCGACCAGAGTGGGAACGAGCACCTCATTGGTCGTTATTCGCAGTGTGGCCGCAGGTTCTTCCGAGCCAGGTATCGGACGAGGAGGCTCGGGCGGAGGCAGCTGCTGCGCACCGGCCATCTGAAAATGAACGAATAAGAAGAGGAACGCCCAAATGAGATAAAGGGGACTTGACCCAATACAGCGGCTCTTAGGCGTTTGATGAAGCCGTTTCAAGCAGCCTTGACCGGGAAAAGCGCGCTCTTCAACCACGCTTCCGCACCTCTTTATCAAGGTGGGATGTCCATGCGAGGAAGCTCATCAACTCCCACCGCGAACTCCAGAGAAAACTCAGTACGTCCTTGGCATGAAGCGTTTCGGCAGGCTTCCCTGAATATGTCTCGACACGCCAGCGAAGGAACTCGCTGCGCCACGGTGCGAGGCGATGGCCACGGGTAGCATTCCAAATGAACCGAAAGGGCGCGAACAAATCGTTTCCTCTTGTTTTGAGTATAGATTGAGCGCAGCTTCAGTGAGACGTACGGACGAAATCCAAAAATGAAGCTACGAAAGCTTTTGGAACAGGCTTCCCGAACCCAGCTGCGAAATCACGTCTTCCAGCGCCGTTTGCTGCGTCTCCGCAAGCGAAAGCTGTGTAGCCACTTGTGACGACATCGGCCTGCATCAGATTGGTCTGTGTGCTGGTGAGCTGCATCTTCGTACGCCAAAGATTGATTCTCGATGATCGGCGCCCCAGCCCACCGAGCCTACGCTTTGATCACCCCGGTGAGCAGGCTGCCTCACTTTGGGCATGAGTCTCGGCGCACCCATCACGATGAAGTCGAGTCCTAGCGCCAACACGCAGCCGGAGGCGCGATCGATGCATTTGGCAATTACGAAGCGCACTGTCCGATCCTGTCCAGCTCAATTACACCCGCGCACTATCACTGCTACACTTAATAGGTGATCAACGGATGCGATTGAGCGGGATTTACTCGCCTCGCGAGAACTCTTGAGCGAGGTCGATCGAATGGCAGAAATGAATGGAAATAAAAGTCTTGGGAGCACCAGCCTGCGTCTGAAAATCGGTTTGGCGGAAATGCTGAAGGGCGGCGTCATCATGGACGTGATGAACGTGGAGCAGGCCCGCATCGCCGAAGAAGCCGGTGCCACTTCAGTGATGGCCCTCGAACGCGTTCCCGCCATGATTCGCGCCGAGGGCGGCGTTGCGCGCATGGCCAATCCCAAGCTCATCAAGCAGATTATGGAGACGGTTTCGATCCCTGTTATGGCGAAGGCCCGTATCGGTCACTTCGCTGAAGCGCAGATTTTGCAGGAGCTGGGAGTGGATTTTATCGATGAAAGCGAAGTTCTGACGCCGGCGGACGAGGCGCACCACATCGATAAGCACGCTTTCACTACGCCTTTTGTCTGCGGAGCGCGGAACCTCGGCGAAGCTCTTCGCCGCATCGCCGAAGGCGCGGCCATGATTCGCACCAAAGGAGAAGCTGGCACTGGCGACGTAGTCCATGCGGTACAGCACATGCGGCAAATTGTGAAGGAGATGAAGGCTCTTACTGTTCTTTCAGAACAGGAGCTCTACGCTGCGGCCAAAGATCTCCAGGCACCCTACGAGCTGGTGCGGATGGTTGCGCAGAGCGGCAAGTTGCCGGTGCCAAATTTCTCCGCCGGCGGGATCGCGACGCCTGCCGATGCGGCTCTGATGATGCAACTCGGAGCAGAGGCCATATTTGTCGGATCGGGAATCTTCATGAAGGAGCGGGCTACCCCGCTTGACGTCGAACACGATTCCAAGGAACGCGAAGAAGCTGTTTCTCGCGCCAAGGCCATCGTCATCGCGACAACTCACTTTAACGATCCGAAAACCCTGGCTTTAGCCAGCGAACAGGTGACAGGCACGATGAAGGGGCTTGCCGCCGCTGCAATCGAGGAGTCTCAGCTACTCCAGACGCGGGGCTGGTAAGGACAGCTGCCTTCGGGAGGCCGACGAGCTTGGCATTGTTTTGCACATGAATCGACCTCGAATAGATCAGGACCTCTTGCCTCGAGCCAGAAGCACGAATCAAAAACAGGAGAACCAAGAATTGAGCGACAACCCGCGCCCACGCATCGGCGTGCTGGCAATCCAAGGGGATTATGCGGCTCATGCGGATGCTCTTACCGAAGTTGGTGCGGATCCGATCGAAGTGCGCAAACCGCACAGAGCTGGCCAATCTCGATGGGCTCGTTTTGCCCGGTGGAGAATCCACTACGATGCTCAAGTTCCTTGAGAGGCATCAATTTCTTGATTCCCTGAGAAACTTTTGCATTACCCACCCGGTCTTCGGAACCTGCGCCGGGGCAATTCTGCTTGCACGCGAGGTTCGCCACCCGGCACAACGCAGCCTGGGAGTCCTCGATGCGGTGGTTGAACGCAATGCCTACGGACGCCAGATCGATTCCACCATCTTGCTTGCCGAGACTTCGCTGCCCGGCGGCCCGCTTGAGATGGTCTTCATTCGTGCTCCCCGCATTGTAGAGGTCGGTCCGGCTGTCGAAGTCCTGGCACAACGACGAGGGCTCTGCCGCCCTGGTGAGGCAGGGAAATATCATGGCCGCCACCTTTCATCCCGAGCTCTCAGGCGACCGGCGTGTACACAAGGCATTTGTCGATGTCGTGATCGAAGCGGCTCGAAAATGAGAGATCTTCGTCTTTCCAGAAAAAAGCGATTTCCTACAAATGAAACAACCCATTCTTTAGAAATGCGTCCAAGCCAAAGTGAGAGTATGCTCATTTTCACAGAGGACTGCGCATGCCCGCGACCTTTACGCACTCCCCGGCGGAAACGGAACGGAAAGAACCAGGAATCGGCGGCAAACCTCCTGTTGACCGGCGCCCGACCGGCGGCGGTGGCGGAGGTGGTGACGACGACTGGCGGAATGAGCGCAGCGGCCCGCGCGAACTGCTTCATCGCATTCGGTTCTTTGTTTTCTTCGGCCTTGCCGGTGACATGATGTTCTTTGCCATGCTTGTTGTGCTTTTCTTTGCGCGACAAGCGGGTACGCACATGGATCCTCGCTCCCACGAACAGATTGGCGACTGGCATCCCATCCTCTTACCACCCATCATCTTTCTCAACACTGCGGTTCTGGTTTTGAGCAGCCTGACGATGGAGTTCGCCCGCCATAACATCTTCCGAGAATTTGATGTGCTGGAAGAATGGCTCGGCCTCGGGCGTCCGGCTCTCCACCGCACCCTGCCCTGGGTTGGCGGAACACTCGCGCTGGGCGGCCTTTTCCTTGCGGGACAATGGACGGCTTGGCGCCAGCTGACGGCGCAGGGATTTGCTTTCGATCGCTGGTCGACGCCGGCGAGCTACTTCTTCTACATCATTACAGGTCTGCACGCTGCTCACCTCATCGTGGGGCTTGCTGCCTTACTTGTGTGTCTCTGCGCGATGAGCTTCTTCAAGCGGGTGGAGTTGCGCCAGATCGCCGTGGATGCCACGGCCTGGTATTGGCACACGATGGGACTGGCCTGGATGGTTCTTCTGGCAGTGCTGGCAGTCGGACAATAGTTGTTTGACCCGAGTCCAACTATAACGGCAGTCAAAAGTTGCATCGTCGCGCATTTGATGGTTAGCCTTCATAGTGGACGCGGTCCTCAGGTCGGGCGCGTTCAGTGCGAAGTGATCGTTCATTTCGCCACCATGGGCATGCGCTGATGGTCCGATCAGGCGGTGCCTCAAGTTCGATGCCGGCAGGCACGTGTTTCGGGCAGACAAGTGAGCCGGCTCGTTGCCTTGACGGGATGAGGCCGAAAACCTAATCTCAAACCAGCGGTCTTCGCGTCACGGTGGGGTGGCGGGCGCGTCTCCACGTTAACTCTCCAACGACTTTTCAAGTAAGGTTGAGATGATTCCCTACCATTGGCAGTACCTTCCGTTGTTGATGCAGATCATCGTCGCTTTTGGGCTTGCGGCCGTGATGGTGTTTGCATCCCGCTTCATCGGACGCCATCGCAACACCAAGGCCAAGCTGGGCGCCTATGAATGCGGCATTGAGCCGGTGGGCGACGCGCGGGGACGTTTCAGCGTGCGGTTTTACATGGTGGCGATGCTGTTCATCCTGTTCGACGTGGAAGCTGTCTTCATGATGCCATGGGCGGTCATCTATCGCCAGCTTCCTCAGATCACCGGAAACAGGCTGTTCGGTTTCTGGGAGATGGTCGTTTATCTGGGATTCGTTGCGGTCGGTCTCTACTACATCGTGCGCAAAGGCATCCTGAATTGGAGCCTGGACAAGGCGGATCTTTAACTATGGCTGAGGTTCTCAAAAAGACCTTGGCCAACCGCGCCGAAGTCCTCGAAGGTCTCCCGGAGCATCCCGCTATGAAAGCCGTCCTGGCCTGGAATGGGAGGCTCTACTGGATGCCCGGTTTGACCGAGAAGAACTGACGTTGATGGTTGCGCCGGACGCATATCTGCGCGGCACTCAGCACGCTCGGAGCGCGGGCTACAACGCTTTCGAAGACATGACCGCGGTGGACTGGTATCCCTCCGAGCCTCGGTTCCAACTCAGCTATCACATCCTGTCGCACGCCTATAAGGAACGGATTCGTCTGCGCGCGATGGTGAGCGGCGATGATCCGGCGGTGGATTCGATTACCCCGATCTGGCCAGGTGCGAATTATTACGAGCGCGAAGTCTTCGATCTGTTCGGTGTGCGTTTTGAAGGACACCCCAATCTGCGTCGCATCCTGATGCCGGAGGAGTGGGTTGGTCATCCGTTGCGCAAGGACTACCCGGTGGAGGGCTACCGCTGATGTTCTTCTGTTGGGTAGATTTGGATGCACGAGACGCGGAAAAGCAGATCCTTCGCTTCCCCCGGCTGCGCCACCCCGCAAATGACTGGCGTCGTTCGAGTGGCCCCAGGCTCGCGGGTTCTCAGGATGACACAGCATCGAGATGTCGAACGAAGTGGACGACAGGAGACGTGCTCTGATGGCCGACTTCGACGTGGGAACGCCGATCCTCGAAGCGCCGGTGGCGGAGGGCGCGAAAGACCAGCACATGGTCCTGAATATGGGACCGCAGCATCCGTCGACGCATGGGGTTCTGCGGCTGGTGCTGGAGGTGGACGGCGAAATTATCGTGCGGCTCTATCCCGAGATCGGATACCTGCACACGGGGATTGAAAAGACCTGCGAGGCAAAGTTCTACCAGCAAGTTGTCCCGCTGACGGATCGCGTCGACTACCTCGGGCCGATGGCCAACAACCTGTGCTATTGCCTGGCGGTGGAGAAGCTGCTGCAGCTGGAGATTCCGGAGCGCGCGCAGTGGCTGCGGGTGATGTTCACGGAGCTGACGCGGCTGAACTCGCACCTGATCTGGCTGGGCACGCATGCCATGGATATTGGCGCGCTGACGGTGTTTCTTTACACATTCCGCGAACGCGAAGACATTCTGCGCATCTTTGAAGAAGTGGCCGGGCAGCGGATGATGACCAGCTACTTCCGCATTGGCGGGCCTGGCGATGGAGCCGCCGCTGGGACTGCTTGATCGCGTGCAGGCGTTCATCAAGACGCTGCCGGAAAAGATTGACGAGTATTCGAACCTGCTGACCGGAAATCCGATCTTTCGCAATCGGCTGATAGGCGTGGGCATGTTTTCGGCCGAAGACGCGATTGCGCTGGCGATGACCGGGCCGACGATGCGGGCATCCGGGATTGATTTCGATTTGCGGCGGGACATGCCGTATTCGAGCTACGAGAAATTTCAGTTCGAGGTGCCGGTTTCTACGGGATGTGATTGCTGGGCGCGGTATGAAGTGCGGCTGCGCGAGATGCGCGAGAGCGTGAAGATTGTGCAGCAGGCGCTGGATGGGATGCCGGAGGGTCCGGTGAAGGCCGATGCGCCGAAGATTGTGCTGCCGGACCGCGAGAAGATGAAGACGCAGATGGAGGCCCTGATCCATCACTTCAAGATTGTGACGGAGGGTTTCAACGTTCCGGCGGGCGAGGTGTATCAGGGGATTGAATCGGGGCACGGACAGATGGGCTATTACGTGGTGTCGGATGGGACGGCGAAGCCGTATCGGGTGCACATGCGGTATCCGGGGTTTGCGAGTTTGCAGGCGCTGGAGACCATGTGCAAGGGACGGATGCTGGCCGATGTGGTGGCGGTGATCGGGTCGATTGATATTGTGCTTGGGGAGATTGACCGGTAAGTGGCAGGGATTAGGGAACGGGGACCAGGGAATAGACACCGAGGCGACGTCGCTTTGCGGGCACTCGAAGGGACCGATGAGGATTGATCGCGAGTGGATGACAGACTCTATTCGGAGCTTTGGGTGTCGCTAGCTTCCCTGCTGCGCAGCTACACGGCGGCGCATGGATTGAATGGGGACCGGCAAGCCACCGTGGAGTTGGGCGAAGAACGAATCACGGTGCGCCACGGCGATAGGTGGCTGGATTTGCGGCGAACCGGCGAACGGGTGAATTGGCTGCGCGACAATGGACAGAGCGGAGTTCTTGAATTGACGGAAGCCGGGACATTGCGATCGAGGCAAGATGCGGGTGGGGGCGAAGAAGAGATGGATATGGCCGCCGAGGCCTGGGCGCGGGAGTTGATGCAATGAGCAGCGAGATCGATGACCCTCTTCTCGCCGCAGCTTGCGGCGCGTTTCGATGCGCTGGTGAAGAAGTATCCGGTGAAGCGGTCGGCGCTGGTTCCGATGCTGCTTTACGCGCAGGACGAGGTGGGCTATCTTGTCCGATGCGGTGATTGCCGAGGTAGCAGAGCGGCATCGGCATCACGGAGCTCGACGTGCGCAACGTGGCCACCTACTACTCCATGCTGCGCTTCAAGCCGGTGGGCAAATACAACGTGCAGGTGTGCACCAACATCAGCTGCATGCTGCGCGGCGCCTACGATCTGTTTGACCGCTTCCAGGAAGAGCTGGGCATTGGGCACAAAGGCGTCACCCAAGGACGGCGTGTTCTCGCTTGAAGAAGTGGAGTGCATCGGCGCGTGCTGCTGGGCTCCGGCCATCCAGGTCAACTACGACTTTCCACGACGATCTGAGTCCCGATCATGTGCCCGGACATTCTCGCTCGGTATCGGAGCCAAGTGCAAGACAAGGAGGGCAAAATGCCTAGGCTCGTTTCCCATCCCGATGAAGTGAAGATTGTGACGCGGCGCTTCGGGCAGGGCGCAGCGGAGATCGATAAATACATCGAGCTGGGTGGCTACGAGGCAGCGAAGAAGTGCCTCGCGCAGGGGCCTGACTGGATCATCAACGAGATGAAGGCCTCGAACCTGCGCGGACGCGGCGGCGCGGGCTTCCCGACGGGCATGAAGTGGTCGTTTGTACCGAAGCAGAGCGCAAAGCCAAAGTATGTTCTGGTGAATGGCGACGAGAGCGAACCGGGCACGTGCAAGGATCACCTGATTTTTTTGCACGATCCGCATGCGGTGATTGAAGGAACGATCATTGCGGGACTGGCGATCGGCTCGAAGGTGGGCTTTATCTATCTGCGCGGCGAGTATCGCTATCTGCTCGAAATCGTGGAGAAGGCAGTTGCGGATGCGTACGCGAAGGGCTTTCTGGGCAAGAATATTTTCGGATCGGATACGGAATTCCAGATCATCACGCAGACGGGCGCGGGCGCGTATGAAGTGGGCGAAGAGTCGGCGCTGATGGAATCGCTCGAAGGGCAAAGCGCGGCGTTCCGCGCATCAAGCCTCCCTTCCCTGCCGTTGTTGGACTCTATGGCGGCCCTACGGTGATCAACAATGCCGAGACCATTGCGACGGTGCCCGCATGTGATTACGATGGGCGGCGAAGCGTTTGCGGCGGTGGGCACTCCGCGCAATGGCGGGACGCGGCTGTTCGGGCTGAGCGGGCACATCGAGCGGCCGGGCGTCTATGAGCTGCCGATGGGCTACAACCTGAAGAAGATGATTTATGAAGTGGGCGGCGGCGTGCGCGGCGGACGGAAGTTGAAAGCCGTGGTCCCGGGCGGATCGTCAACGCCGGTGTTGCTGCCGGAAGAGATCGAGAACCTGGGCATGGACTTCGACCAGGTGGGCAAGGCAGGCTCGATGCTTGGGCTCGGGCGGCGTGGTGGTGATCGACGACCAGACCTGCATGGTCGAGTTTGCGCTGCGCACGATCAGCTTCTATCAGCACGAGTCCTGCGGGTGGTGCATCCCGTGTCGCGAAGGAACGGACTGGCTCAAGAAGTCGCTGACACGGTTTCATGCGGGGTTCGGGACGGCGAAGGACATCGACAATATTCAGTATCTGGCGGACAACATGATGGGCCGCACCTTTTGCCCGCTGGGCGACGCGGCGGCGATGCCCACGCTTGGATTTGTGAAGAAGTTCCGCAAGGAATTTGAAGAGCACCTGGACGGGAAGCCGTGCCCGTTCGCGAAACATGTCGAATTGGCAGTGGTATAGGGACCCTGGAGACGAATGGCAGACGTAACATTCACAGTCGATGGAAAGAAGCTGACGGCGCCCGCGGGGACGCTGCTGATTGAAGCCTGCCGCAAAGCGGGCATCGAGATTCCTGCCTTCTGCTATTACCCTGGGCTCAGCTTGCAGGCCGCTTGCCGCATGTGCGTGGTGCGGCAGGAGAAGGTGCCGAAGCTGCAGACGGCGTGCACGACGACCGTCGCCGAGGGTCAGGTTTTTGTCACCGAGTCGGCGGAAATTGCGCAGGCGCGCAAGGCGACGATCGAGTTGCTGCTGGGAAATCATCCGCTGGACTGCCCGGTGTGCGATGCGGGCGGCGAGTGCGAATTGCAGGACATGACCTTCAAGTATGGTGCCGGCGAGAGCCTTTACACCGAGGCGAAGCATCACCGCGACGAGCAGCAATGGTCGCCTGCGGTGTTTTATGACCGCCCGCGCTGTATCCTCTGTTACCGCTGCGTTCGCATGTGCGGCGAAGGCATGGATGTTTGGGCGCTGGGCGTGCAGAACCGCGGAGCCAGTTCCGTGATCGCGCCGAACTACTGGGACGGCCGGACGGCAACCAGCTGGATTGCGAACAGTGCGGCATGTGCATCGATGTATGCCCGGTGGGCGCACTGACCAGCGGCAGCTATCGCTACAAGACCCGGCCCTGGGAGATGAATCACGTCTCCACCGTTTGCACGCATTGCGGCGATGGATGCAAGGTAACGCTGGGCGTGCGGCAGTCGAATGACGGATCGGAAATCGTACGCGCCGATAACCGCGACAAGAGCGGCATCAACGGTGACTTTCTTTGCGCGAAGGGACGGTTCGGGTTCGACTTTGTGGAGAGTCCCGATCGGTTGACGAAGCCGCTGGTGCGCAACGCACAGGGCAAGCTCGAGCCTGCGACCTGGGAATATGCTCTGCGCTTCGCGGGCAACAAGCTCAAGGAAATTCGCGACAGCAGGGCGGCGCGTCCATCGGAGTTATTGGCTCAAACACCACGACAAACGAAGAGAATTATCTGTTGCAGAAGTTTGCGCGAACAATCCTCCAGACGAACAATATCGATCACGAGCGGACCGCGGACTATGTGGCGTTTGCGCGAGCGCATGGCTGGACACGAGCACCGCGCAGCCGGTTTGCGCGATGTTGGGAACGCGCCGGCGATTCTGCTGGTCGGCGGGAACCCCACGGAAGAGCATCCGTTGCTCGCGTGGGAGATCCGCACGAATGTTCGTTTGAACAAGGCACGGCTCTACATCGCGCATACGGAGCGGATCAAGCTGGAGCGCCAAGCGAAAGCGACGTTGCGGTTGCCCGCAGGCGGTTACGGGAAGATCGCCTCTTTCCTCGCCGGCGACGATTCGACGCTCAAGGATGCGGCGTTTCGAGAAGCCATTGCTGGGCGAAGAATCGCTTGTGGTCGTCGCAGGTTCGGAGTTCAGCGGCAGCGAGCTGGATGCCCTGGTGAAGTGGGGTCTGGGACGTGCAGGTGTGCGATTCGCGTATCTCGGCGATCATGCCAATTCGCGAGGCGCGGCCGACATGGGGCTTTTGCCGGATCTTCTGCCGGGATATGCGGCTATTTGCGTCGAGCGGCGCTTTCGCGGCCGAATATGCGGGGATGCCCGGGACACCGGGAAAGACGCAAGTCCGAGATGCTCGCGGGCGGGCTTGCGGCGCTCCTCGTGGTTGGTGCGAATCCGGCGGCTGCGGGGGCCGGCGTCGATCCGAGCGTTGAAGAACACCTTCGTTGTCGTGCAGGACCTTTTCCTGACAGAGACGGCGGCGCTGGCGGATGTTGTCTTTCCGGCAGCCAGCCTCTACGAGAAGACCGGCACGGTGACAAATACCTTTGGCGACCTGCAAATGGCAAAGAAGGCTGCCGACCATGCCGGTGTGAAGCCCGACTTTGAGATACTGGTTCGTCTTGCCGACTCCATGGGGGTGGACGTGAAGAAGCTGGTGCCCTTCGGCAAAGCGGCGGAGTGACCGCGGATCTTGGGCAGTCGCGCGGGGCGCAATCGGGCGAAGCAGACAGACATGCCGTGTGGCTTGCCTGCCAATGGACTTGAACCGAAGTTGAGCCCATTCGACCCGCTCGCCGTGCTCGATGAAATCGAGCGGCTTGTTCCGGGATACAAGCTCGATCGTCTCAATCTTTTCGGGGGCAACGATGTGCCAACCGAGCCTGGATTTGTCCCGGTCTCCGCGTTAAGCGGATCCGGTGCAATCATTCCCGCTCACGACGGACTCTTCACTTCGGGAACACTGGGGCGGTATAGCCCGGCCTTGGTCGAACTTGAGCAACACCAGAATGCGGCACCTGCTGCAGCAGTAGCAGATTGATCTTGAGTCATTGCGTTAGAGAGGCTGAAGGCTTGTGACGATTTTGCAGTTCTTTCTGTGGAGCTTGCTCAAGGTCATCGTGGTGACGGTGGTGCTGCTGATGAGCGTCGCTTACACGGTGCTGCTTGAACGCAAGCTGGTAGGGCGGATTCAGAATCGCTGGGGACCCAGTCGCGTCGGCCCATTCGGACTCTTGCAGCCATTGGTGGATGGAGCCAAGCTTTTTCTGAAAGAAGACCTGGTTCCGAGCGCAGTCTATCGGCCGCTTTATTTAGTTTCTCCTGTTATCGCGCTCGGCTGCGCGCTGATCTCGATCGCTGTGGTACCGTTTGGCTCGCCAGGTGTGACTGGCCCCGGCGGGTTTCACTTCTTTGAAATCTCCGACATCAATATCGGCTTCTTGTCATCCTCGGCATCACGTCGATCGGCGTCTACGGCATTGCGCTTATCGGGCTGGTCGTCGAACAACAAGTATTCCCTGCTTGGCTCGCTTCGGTCTTCGGCGCAACTCATCAGCTACGAACTGGCGCTGGGCCTTTCGCTTGTCGGCGTTGTTCTGCGAGCCGGATCGCTCAATCTTCGCGAAATCGTGCGAGAGCCAGGCGAGCAAGGGCATCCTGTACCTGGAATCTCTTCGGCGGATTCCAATTTGTTGCGTTCTTCATTTACCTGATGGCGGCGTATGCTGAAACAAATCGTTCGCCTTTCGACCTTCCGGAAGCCGAGAGCGAACTTACGGCCGGCTATCACACCGAATACAGCTCGATGAAGTTCGCCATGTTCTTCATGGCGGAATACGCGCAACATGATCACGGTAGGCTGCGTGGCCACGCTGCTTGTTTCTCGGCGGATGGACTAGCCCCTTCGGCAACCTGATTCCCTTGCCACGGAATATTCTGGTTCTCGCGCTGTCTGCCGATCTTCTGGTTTGTGCTCAAAGTCTTCAGCTTTCTGTTTCTGTATGTCTGGGTGCGCGGGACGCTGCCCCGCTTTCGCTATGACCAACTGATGAACTTCGGATGGTGCTATCTGATGCCGCTTGCCATCCTCAACATTGTCGCCACGAGCCTGTGGCTCGCGTATAAGTGATCGAACGATGCACCTGATCCTCTTCATCGTGTTTGCGGGGTTCTGCCTGGCCGGAGCCGTTAATCTTCTCGTCCAGACTCATCCCATCAACAGCGCCCTTTCGCTGATTGTGGTGATGACCTCGCTCGCAGTGCTCTATCTCCTGCTGGGCGCGGAATTCCTGGCCGCGGCGCAGGTGATCGTCTATGCAGGCGCCATCATGGTGCTCTTCACCTTTGTGGTGATGCTGCTGAATGCAGGCCGCGAAGAGCGAACGCTCGGCAGCCGGGCGGCGATCGTTGTCGGTTTTCCTGCAGTGGTCGCGCTTCTTGCTGTGGCCGCAACAGTGATCCTTCATACGCAGGGCCTCGGCACCGCTGCGATGCGCGACGGGATCACATCGACACAAGAGCTGAGTACCGTGCTCTTCACGAAGTTGCTTCTTCCGTTTGAAGTCACCTCGGTGCTCATCCTTATCGCGATCCTCGGCTCGGTGGCTCTGGCCAGATCTGGTGACGGAGAAAGGACGCCAGGCGAATGAACTCCGAGTTTCGCTCAATTGATGCAACAGGATGTTCCGCTCACCTGGTATCTGTTGCTGAGTGCGGTCCTGTTCTACGCTGGGAATTGTGGGCTTCCTGATCAAGCGCAACCTGATCACGGTCTTCATGTCGATCGAGTTGATGCTCAACGCCGTGAATCTCTCCTTTGTCACCTTCGCCCACCAATGGCATGCGGTGAAAGGTCAGATTTTTGTCTTCTTCGTCATGATGGTTGCTGCGGCTGAGGCAGCGGTTGGTCTCGCCATCATCATTGCTGTTTTCCGCGCCCGCGCCACGCTGGCCGTCGACCGAATCGACTTGATGAAACTATGAACGGTTCTCTCCATTTATGGCTGATTCCGCTACTGCCCTTTGCGGGATTTGTGCTGAACGGAATTCTGGGGCGCAAGCTGCCAAAGGCGCTGGTGACGGCGATCGCGCTGCTGGCTCCGCTGGGTGCGTTTGGCGTTGTGCTCAATGCGGCGTTCATCGTCACTAGCGTGAGATGCGTATCTGTGCCGCCCTGGACCCGGTTACGAAACATTTCGCTGCCGCACGTTGAGAACTACGGCAACTGGATCAATGCGGGCTTGCTGCATGCCGACTTCAGCTTCGTGCTCGATCAGCTTTCGCTGGTGATGCTGCTGATCATCACGGGCGTGGGCTTTCTCATCCACATTTATTCCGTCGGCTACATGGAACACGAAGATGGATACTGGCGGTACTTCGCGTATCTGAACCTGTTCCTGTTCTTCATGACGGTGCTGGTGCTGGCCGGCAATGCCCTGCTGATGTTTGTGGGATGGGAGGGCGTGGGTCTGGCGTCGTATCTGCTGATCGGCTTCTGGTTCCAGAAGACGTCGGCTGCGGACGCGGGCAAGAAGGCCTTCGTCGTGAACCGCATTGGCGACTTTGGATTCCTGATTGGAATGTTTTTGCCTGCTGGCGTACTTTGGCACGCTGAGCTTCAGCGAAATTGCTTCGAAGCTCGCTGCAAACCCCGCTTGGACCGGCGGCGTCCTGACAGCGATTGCGCTCTGCCTGCTAGTGGGCGCTACTGGCAAGAGTGCGCAGCTTCCGCTTTACGTCTGGCTTCCCGACGCGATGGAAGGCCCGACGCCCGTGTCCGCGCTGATCCACGCGGCAACGATGGTGACGGCGGGCGTTTACATGATTGCTCGTGACGCATTTCATTTTCGATCGGTCGCCCTTCGCGCTTGAGTGTGGTCGCCATTGTGGGCGCCGCGACCGCACTTTTTGCCGCGACCATTGGTCTGGTGCAGAACGACATCAAGCGGGTCCTGGCCTACTCCACGGTTTCGCAGCTTGGGTACATGTTTCTGGGGTGCGGTGTCGCAGCGTATTCAGCTGCCATCTTCCACCTGATGACACACGCATTTTTCAAGGCGCTGTTGTTCCTTGCGGCTGGTTCGGTGATTCACGGGCTGGGCGGCGAGCAGGACATGCGGAAGATGGGCGGCCTACGCAAGCGTATGCCGGTCACCTATCTGGACGATGACCGCGGCGGTGTTGGCGATTGCGGGGTTCCCGTTTTTCGCGGCCTTCTTTTCAAAGGACGCGATTCTCTATGCGGCATTCGTCTCCGGTGGTTTGGGAAAAGTTTTGTGGTTCGTCGGGCTGGTCACCGCAGCGCTCACTGCGTTTTATATGTTCCGGCTGTGGTATCTGACGTTTTGGGGTGAGATGCGCAGTCCCGATGTGCATCCGCACGAGAGCCCTGCATCCATGACTGGACCGTTGGTCATCCTGGCGATACTTTCTGTGGTTGGAGGCTGGATCGGGTTCGGCGAGAATCTGGGACCGTTCGGTCGATTCCTTGCTCCGACACTTGGCGTGCACAACACTGAAGCTGGCTCCGCCGGCCTTGAATGGGGTATGAGCGCCCTTGCGGTTCTCGCCGGCGCGATTGGATGGTACGTTGCGCACCGCTTCTACAGTGAGCGATCGGAGAGCGCGGAGAAGCTCGCGACTTCGTTTGCGGGTACCTACAACGTGCTGGTTCACAAATATTATGTGGACGAGATCTATAACTTTCTTTTCGTAAAGCCGGTGTTGGTGTTGTCAAAGTTCATTCTTGATTGGGTTGTCGATGTTGCGATTCTCGGCGGCGCCGCTTGGCTTCTCGGGGGCATCGCGACCCTTGCGGGAGCCATTCTGCAACGCTGGCAGTCGGGCAATCTTCGTTCCTATGCTGCATGGCTTGCGCTGGGAGCAGCGGCGTTGCTGCTGTTTGTGCTGATGCCGTGGACTTCAATTCTGGCTGGGTTTGGCCTTCACGTTGGAATGGCGGGCCATTGATGAACGATTCAATCCTTACGCTGATTCTTTTGACCCCGCTTGCCGGTGCGGTGCTCGTGGCGCTTCTACCGGACCGCGGCAAGCTTGCGGCGTGGATTGCTCTATGTACCTCGCTGGTCACGTTTGCTTTCACGCTGCATCTTCCAGCGCATTTTGTACACGGTCAGAGCGGATTTCAGTTTGAAATTAATCGGCCGTGGATTGAGAGTCCCGCCATTTTTTATCACGTGGGAGTGGATGGCCTGAGTCTCTGGCTCGTTGTTCTTGTCGGCCTGCTTGCTCCCGCGGGCGTTGTGGCCAGTTGGAACGCGATCAAGGAAGGCCGCAAGACTTTTTACTCGCTCTTTCTCGTGCAACAGACGGCCATGCTGGGCGTTTTTATTTCGCTCGATCTCATGGTGTATTACGGCTTCTGGGAACTTTCGCTTGTGCCTATGGCGATTCTCATTGCTATGTATGGCCGCAAAGACGGTCCCAAGGCGGCGACCAAATTCTTCCTTTTCACATTTATTCCGTCGGCGCCGTTGCTTGTGGCTATCCTCTGGCTCTATGCGAGGACGGGTACTTTCAACTTCGCCGAGTTGCAGATCGTACATCGCGCAGGGCGCTTTGCCTGAGCGCCTCTCTACTGGATGGCACTGGCGTTTCTTTTTGCCTTTGCGGTCAAGGTGCCGGTCTTCCCGCTTCATGGCTGGCTGGCAGACACATTCAACGAAGCGCCCGTGGCGATGGCGATGGTGGTCGCCGGTAAGCTGGGCCTCTACTCGATGCTGCGGTTCCACGTTGGGCTTTTCCCAGTGCAAGCGCGCCAAATTGCGCCGATTCTCATTGCTCTCGCGGTCATCGGTATTCTTTATGGCGCTTGCCTGGCGTTGGTACAGCGAGATTTCTGGCGCCTGCTTGCCTTCGCGGCTTTGGGCCATCTGAGTCTGATCGTGCTAGGGATCTATGGATTCACTTTTGCTGGTTGGGATGGGGCAATCTACCAGATTCTCAACAATGAATTGATCGATGCGGCGCTCTTTGTACTCTTTGGCGCTCTCGAGATTCGCTACCTCACGAGTCAGATCGCGGCGTACGGGGGGCTCGCCAGCAAGGTTCCACAGACAGCGACGCTCTTTGTCATCGCGTCGCTGGCCATGATCGGACTGCCCATGCTCAATGGGTTTGTCGGCGAATTCCTCATTCTTTCGAGCACGTTTTCAGGAGTGAGCCGCGGGTGGGCCGTTGTCGCAACGCTTGGGGTGATTCTCAGTGCGGCTTACATGCTCTGGTTGATTCAGCGTCTGTTCTACGGACCTGAAAGCCAGATGGCATCCTCCAAATCCTGCACCTGATCTTCGCTTCGGCGAGCTCGCAATCCTCTGGCCCTTCGCCGTGCTCATGCTGGTGATGGGCATCGTACCGTCGTTCTGGATCAATACCATCGAGAATCGTGCTGGATCGCCTGCCCTGAAGGGTTCCGCCACCTCGCTGCCAGCAAGCTTGTCGGCCGCGGCGCCTGCGGAGACCAGCCATGAATCCTGGAGACTCTTTCCGCATTCTCCCCGAGATCATCCTGACCTTGACTGGCGTACTGATCATGCTCATCGATGCATCGCTGCCGCCGGGCTGGCCCCGCCGCACACTTGGATGGCTTGCGGCTCTGGGAACCACGGTGGCTCTCTGGGCCAGTCTTTGGCAGCTTTCTCTTCCAGTGGGAACGGGTTTCTACGGTACGGTTGAAACCAGTCCCTTCACGGTCTTTTTCCATGTATTGATTTGCGGGATCGTACTCGTTGCGCTTCTACTTGCCCTGGACACTCTTCCTGAAGACAGCCATCATCAAGGCGAGTATTACGCGCTCGTTGTCTTTGGAGCGGTGGGCATGTGCCTGCTTACCAGCGCGGTGGAGTTGCTGGTTGTCTTTATTGCACTGGAAATCTCTTCCATCGCCACTTACATTCTCGCTGGCTACCGCAAGCAAACGGGCCGGGGCCCCGAAGCGGCCATCAAGTATTTCCTTCTTGGCTCATTCGCTACAGCTTTTCTGCTTTACGGAATTGCCCTCATCTTTGGGGCAACGGGAACCACGCAGATTTACGAGATCGCGCACGCTCTTGCGCCCATGCCGAACGTGCCGAATCTGCCGCTCGTCCTGGCGTCGCTTTGCCTCATGCTCGTCGGCATCCTCTTCAAGGTTTCTGCAGCACCGTTTCATGTGTGGACGCCGGACGTATACGAAGGCGCTCCAACTCCCGTGGTCGCCCTCTTGTCTACGGCACCGAAGGCAGCCGCTTTTGCCTTGTTATTGCGCGTCTTGTACGAGGAGTTCCCTACCCTGCACTCGATCTGGGCGCCTGTCCTCTGGATCGTTGCCGTTCTCTCCATGACCGTGGGCAATCTTGCCGCGCTCCGTCAGCAAAACGTCAAGCGCATGCTGGCCTATTCGTCCATCGCACATGCCGGCTATTTGCTGGCGGCCTTTGCAGGTCTAGGCAGCAGCGGCATCGCCGCCGCCAGTTTCTACATTGCTGCGTACGCCGCAATGAATGTCGGGATCTTTGCCGTTGTGACAATCGTGAGCGGTTATGACGAAAGACTTCCGCTGATCGAGGACTTCCGCGGGTTGATCTACCGCTCGCCGGTTTTGGGTTGCCTGTTGATTTTCTTTCTCCTGTCGCTGGTGGGCATTCCATTCACGGGCGGATTCTTTGGCAAGTTCTACTCTTTTTCAGCGGCGGTAGGCGGAGAGGCAGTCTGGCTGGCCATTATTGGTCTGCTCAACTCAGGGATTGCGGCCGCCTATTACCTGCGCCTGGCGTTTGCATCCGCGCAGCGTCCTTCGGAGCAAAGTCTGGGAACATCGGATCACTCAACGCCAGTGGGTGTCGCCGTGGCCGCCGCTCTTCTGTTTGCGGCAGCAGCCACGTTGATTCTTGGGATTGTGCCGAACAAGATTCTGCATGCATCGGAGGCTGCTGCGCACACATTGAGGCCTCCCGCAGACGTTCAGATCACGCCGCCGGTTACCGCAAGCGCATTGCCAAATCCATAGCCGGTTCGTCTCCAGAGACTGCGACGACACTTGGCCTGAGCAGGCTTTTGTAGAACGAGGTCGTGAGGCTGAAGATGCGCTGGTCCGTAAAGTGCTGAAGGACCCAGGCACGCCCCGCCGACCCCATGCGTTTGGATTTCTGCGGGTCCTGGAGCAGATTGACCGTCGCTTCGCAGATCGATTCCGGATTGCCGGGGACAATCAAGCCCGTAACGCTATCGACGACTGAATCGCATGCACCGGTAGTCCGGGTTGTTATCACAGGAATTCCAGTTGCCGATGCTTCGAGGACTGCATTCGGAAAGCCTTCCCGCATTGTCGGCAAGATCAACAAGTCCATGGCTCGATAGTACGGCGCAGTATCTTCCACAAAGCCCGTGCATACGATGTGAGAATGCATGGCAATTCGATTGCGGATATTCAAGTCAAGGGCGTCATCGCCATCGTCGAACCAGCCTACCATCAGGAGATAGGATTTCGGCATCACTTGCAGGACTCGCTCGAATGCCTCAATGAGGGCCGGAATTCCTTTGTCGCGAGTGAAACGACCCACAAAGCCAATTACCTTTGCATCCCCTGGCACGCCGAACCTTCGACGTTTGTCGTTCCTTCCAGGACGAAAATGCTCAGTGTCCACGCCTTTGCTGCTTCCCGAACCCAGCATTTGCAGTTTGGCGGGCGGGGCAAGACCAAGTGCGAGTGACATCGTGTGGAGGCTCGGACTGACACAAACAACAACATGCGCGCAGGCTGCAGCCATCCGCTCGACCCGAAGCAAGAGTTTTCGTTTGAACCCCGTTGCGGATTCAAGCCTCAGTCCGCGCAAGAGGTAAACCCTGTGACGAACCCCGGAAAGCACGGCAGCCAGCATTCCAAGGAGCCCTGCTTTCGGTGTGCTGAACTCAACGACATCGGGTCGAAGCCTAATGAGTAGGTACCACAGGCGAAAAAACGACAATACGTCAGAAAACGGCGCCACAGATCTCGCCATGGGAACATCGAATGTATCGATTCCCTCACTTTCCCCTGTGCGATCGAGTCGGTCTCCCGGGCTGGCGACCAGGGTCACCCGAAAACCAGCTTCACGCAGCGCACGAAGACGGCCGCCAAGCACGAGGCATGTTTGCGGGCTCGTAATTCCGACAACGATGTGGGTTGCGCGATTTTCCAATGAGTGGGCTTTAATTGTCGATATTTGCTCTTTATTGAATAGTTTCAAAGGGCTCACCCTCGGGCAGATACCAGGGAGATCGAGATATAGGACTATGTTTCTAAGCGAAATCAAATAAATGTAGCATTTTGGAACACTATCGCGTGTGCGGACAGTCACTTCGTCTCGGTCAACGAATCCTCTACAGTGTGGGATATACACCGATCCATGTCTAAGCGCTCCACGATACTTCTATTGATTCCGCATCTCGGAGGCGGCGGCGCTGAACGCGTAACTGAATTACTGGCGCGGCATCTTCCAGGCGAGAAATATGAGATTCATCTCTGCCTCGTCACGCAATCCGACATCGGATATGCTCCTTTGCCAAATCACGTGATCGTGCACTCACTCGGAGCCAAACGAGTTCGGCGGGGCGCACTCCGATTATTCTTGCTGATTTGGAGTTTGCGTCCTGGCGTGATCCTGTCGGGAATCTCGTACCTGAATCTCCTCGTGCTTTTGTTGCGTCCATTTCTTCCCAGTAAGACAAAGATCTTTGTTCGCCAAAACGGACCTGTCGCGGCGACGCTTGCCATCCCGACTTCGTCCAGAGTTCTACACGAACTCCACCGCACACTTTATCGCTGCGCGGATGGGATCATTTGCCAATCGCAGTCGATGGCCCAGGAGGTTTCCGAATTCACTGGCATTCCGCTCGACTCTCTCTCCGTTCTCCCCAACCCGATCGACATAGAAGTGATCCGCTCACTTTCAAAAGGTCCGACTGATGGTTGGACCGATCAAGGCCCTCATCTACTCGCAGTCGGGCGTTTATCGAGGGAAAAGGGATTTGACCTGCTCTTGAAAGCCTTCGTCGAAGTGAGACTGCGATTTCCGACTGCGGATTTGGCCATTGCAGGCGCCGGTCCAGAGAAGGCGAAACTCGAGGCTTTGTGCGAAACCGTGGAATTGAACGAGGCAGTGCGATTCCTCGGACAAGTTGAGAGCCCCGCGACTCACTTTCCGGGGGCATCCCTGATCGTGACTTCTTCGCGTTATGAGGGTGTACCGAACGTGTTGCTGGAGGCCGCTGCGGGCGGGTTGCCCATCGTTGCCGTTCCAGCATCCCCTGGACTCGTTGAGTTGTTAAATGGCAAACCTGGAGTCTGGCTTGCACGCGAAATCTCAGCCGAAGCGCTGGCCGCAGCGTTAACCGCGGCGCTCGAAACAATTCGTCCCGGGGAACGATTTGCTCATCCATGGATTGAAAAGTTCAGGCTCGAACAAGCTATCCCGGCATACGAAGAACTCCTCAATGCACGTCCACGAAAGAGACATGCTTGAACCGCATTGCCCTTCTCATTCCGACCATCGATTGGCTAGGCGGCGCGGAGCGGCAGGTTCTTCTTCTTGCAAAAGGCCTGGCGCGGCGGAATTGGCGAGTCACTGTTGTCGCGCTGTCGGGAATGGGCGGTGTTCTGCCAGAAGAGCTTTCCATGGCCGGTGTAGGGTTCCTCAGCCTGCGCATGCGTAGAGGACTCGCCGATCCCCTGGGCTGGTGGCGCTTCAACCGCTGGCTTGTGCGCAACAAACCAGACGTGGTGCACGCGCACCTGCCCCACGCAGCGTGGTTCGCTCGCTGGTCGAGGCTGCTTGCTCCGGGCTGCGTTGTCGTGGACACGATACACACCTCCGCGATCGGCGCGAAGGGCCGCCAGTTTGGCTATCGGGTCAGCGATTGGCTGGCTGACCGGGTGACCGCGGTAAGCGGCGCGGCAGCAGAGGCTTATCTTTGCGCGCGCATGGTTTCAGAGGATCACATCCTCGTACTGCCAAATGGAGTTGATACGCTCGCGTGGCGGCCCGACCGATCGATGCGCGAGACAGTTCGCAATGAGCTCAGCGTGACAGACGAGTTTCTGTGGCTGGCCACCGGCAGGCTTGAGCCTGTGAAAGACTATCGAACTCTGCTCCGCGCATTCGTTTTGATTCGGGAACCGGCGCGGCTCGCGATCGTCGGGGGAGGGTCTCTTGAATTGTCGCTCCGTACTCTCACAACGGAACTCGGCATCGCGGATCGAGTGAACTTTCTTGGATTCGCAAGCAACGTCCGGCGGTGGGTACAGGCCGCTGACGGGTTTGTGCTTTCGTCTCTCTGGGAAGGGCTGCCGATGGGACTTCTTGAGGCAGCCGCGTGTGGCTTGCCGGCCGTGGCGACAGACGTGGCAGGCACCAGGGAAATTGTATTGCGTGATCGCACCGGGCTGCTCGCCCCTCCGGGAGATGTCGAGGGTATAACAGCTGCGATGAATCGCCTTATGCAAATGCCAAAGGAAGTTCGGCATACCATGGGTAACTGCGCGCGGGAGTTGGTCAAGCAGCGATACGACCTGGAGTGCATACTCGATCGATGGGAAGTGCTCTACGCAGAGATCCTTCGGGGTCGGCGTGGAGTGTCGCAGTGGAAGCAACTCGGGGAAACGTGAGCTCTTCACCGATCAATTCGGGGGCAAAAACGCTTCATTCGGCGCGAAAGAACGGATCGCCAAAGGGCTGCGATTTCGTAGGTTTTCTCGAACGCGGAGACCGACTCTAACTGGTGCTCCGTTATCACACGATCAAAAGAACTAAATTGTCGAGCGTGTCTTCGCAAGAATGCACTGAGTCTTTCCAGATCGTCTGCGCTGGCATTGTTGCTATGAATGCAGATCGTCCAAAGGCCGCTCGATTTCGCGGCTGGGGCCCAAAGTTGTTGAGGAATCCACGTCATACCGGCCCTGACGCAAGCGGCACGCGCAAAGCCGTCGGAGATATGGAAGATTCCTTCGGATTGCAATGCCTTCAAAGTGCTGCAATCGAATCCATGACGTGGAGCCACCCAAAGTCGCGGATTAAGCTGGTGACTGCGAAGAATCTCGAGCCCTCTGTGAATCCACTCGCGTTGCGTCTCTTCGGCGACACCAGCGAATTCCGAAAATCGATGCCGTGGAATCAGGCTGCGTCCGCTCGACGTACATAGGTGCCTGTAGCCGTGCAACGCAATTGTGCACCCAGCGGCCTCCATTGAGCGCATACGCACCCAGAAATCTGGTGCGGGGTTTTCGATTATCAACTCCGGGTCCAAGTTTTCAGGAACGACTGCCAGAATCGGCTGTATACCGAATTCGCCGATGAGCTGTTCGAAAGCGGTCCACCGTCCGGTCCCCATGGTCGGGCAAAAGTCGTCAAATCGAAGCAGGTATTGTGCAGGACGCGGAATCAAAGTGAACTCCTGGATTGCGCACTGAGAAGTTTCTGCGACCAGTACGCAAGGAAGATGAAAGTGGCGACGCACCACAACGAAGTGGACAACGCGATTCCAGCGACTCCGAATCGGGGCATCAGGACAAGATTCAGAACAATGTCGAGAACCAGATTCAGAAGGCCACAATAGAGGATCAGATCGGTGCGACGCATGGCGAGGATGAGGCGATATGGCACGCGGCTACACACGAAGAATGGAATTTGAATCGCGGACATTACCATCACCTGCGTGACGGCGGCGGTGTCGTCCGACCGAAACCTCCCATGCTGCAGTGCAATGCGAACAAGAAAGTGTGAACCGGCGATCAAAATTGCCGTAATTGGAATCGAGACGAGAGCCATGACTCGAGTCCAGCTACGAATTGTTTGGCGGCATCCGCTCCAATCTTTCTGGGCGACCATGCTGGAAAGGTACGGCGTTAAGGCCGATGAAACCGTGCCAGACAGGAGAGCCACAGCAACGCTAACAAACCGCGTGGCATATGCCAGTGCGGAAACGCTGCCAGGCGGGAGCATGGCAGCCATCGATTGGTCTACCAAAAGGCCGCCCGACGCCACCACGCTGCTCAACAACACCGGGCCATACTGGTGCGCCACCTCGCGTGTTGCCGCATTCATTCCGTACCAACGCAGACGAATCCTGTATCCGCCTTGGTTGGTCAACCAGCCCATCCAGATTGCTTGAATCAGTGCTCCTGCCAGAGTGCCGCAGACGATCGCCCAGATACCGATCTGCGCACCAAGGACCAGCGCACATCCTATGATTGCCAATGAAGTTGTCAGCGGAACAAGTGCCGGGGCAGCAAAGCACTCAATCGTATTGAGGACGGCCGCACAATTGGATGCAATGCCTGTCAGAAGCACTATCGGTAGCAGCCCATAGAAAAGATGGACCGCGAGGTTCATCTTCTCCGGCTCGAAATGCGAGGCTGTCAGAGAAAAGATGCCTCGTGCACAGAGAGCCATTGAGGTCGAGACGATAATCAGAAGCCCGCATGACCAAAGCATTGCGTTCGACAGCAATTCCTGTGCACGCGCGTGGTTCTGGGTTTCCCTCACCCGAATGAGCGTTGGGGTTAGAGCTTGGTTCATCGATTCGGCGATTAAATTGACCAAGAGACCGGGAACGAGAAGCGCGGCGAGGTATGCATCCATGGAATCCGATCGACCATAGATACCTGCAACTGTGACTTCCTTGAGGACTGCGGCGAGCTTCACAACCACTCCCGCGGCCGTTACCGTCACCGCTGCGCTCAGAATGCGGCGATTGACGTTGCGGGCCGAGAATGCGATTGAATTGGCTCCCATTTTGCGTACTCTATCGAGCGCGGACAATCGCCGCATCGTCCGGAACTCTTTTTGTCGAAGGAGACATGGTCGGGACGCGCTTCCCTTGCTGGAATGTGAGTCGAGCGGCCAATGCGATCATGCCGAACATAAGCCATGTAGTTCGGCTTTCCAGTACCGACCCAACCATGGAAGAGACCATCCAAACCGATATCAATGTCAGCAGAGACGTTCGAGACGTCCCGTGCATTCGCAGAGCAGACTGAATTGACACAGCCAGAATCGCGAATGCCAGTGAGAAGCCGAAGATTCCGGTTTCGACCAGAAGCGAAAGCCCTGTATTGTGCGCCGTATCGATGGACGCAAGTCCAGCCACGCGTACGAAGGAACCCACACCGTGACCCAGGAATGGCGCCCTGGCAAAGGCACGCCAGCCGGCTTCCCATATGTTCAGTCGCTGGTTCATGTCGCCACCTTGCAGTTGACCGCCAATTGTTGCAAGACGCATGAGTGTTTCGTGCGGAGCAAGAAACCAAACGGCGGCGGGAACTATTGGAAGCGCGAAGAATCCGAACAGCACCAGGCGAAAATGCTTGCGGTACAGCACAGCTCCGCAGCCAATCATCGCTACCAGAGCGGCCAGGAAACCTCCTCGCGATGCGGTGAGCAGTACAGCTGCAACTCCGAGCGGAATGTAACCGATGGCCAGCACTCGACCAGGCCACTGCGGCTCCCAGTCCAGAAGCAACGCCGCAACAGGAAACCCCAAATCTAGGAAACGTGCAACGTCGTTGGGGTCATGACCCACAGCTGCGAAGCGCACCTGCCCTGCAGCCGTGGCGTGGGCGAAGGAAAAATCCGCAATCGTGAGCGCGGCTAACACCCACGAACCTGCAAGCCACATTCGCAAGATATCGCGCAGGGCGTGGTGGTCTGCGATGAATTCCCACAGGAACCAAACGACCATCATCTCCTGCGCATAGCCGCGCAACTTAGCCGCTGCGACAATGGGTTCAATTGTCCAGAAGTATGTACACGTTAACCACAAGTACATTGCGAGAACGAGCCATTGCAGAGGATCTGGCGTGTGTATTTTGCCCGCCAGCAACACCACATAAACCGTCACTGTCAGCAGCAGGAGCCCGACGATGCGTGCAATGTTGCCGAACGGCGCCCCGAGGTCCAGCGAGTATTCCCATGGAATCGTGAACACATAAATCAGCAACAAAACCCTGGCGGCCTGGCGCATAACTAAAACCTCTGGGAGTAAACCAGACCCGCATAAATGCTCACGCCTGCCGCTGATTGCACTACGGATTCGATGGTTCGATTCCAAAGATTTTTCGTGGCGGAATCCGGGACAAAGAGGATGTCGCGATCTTGAATAGGAAGGTCAGGATCCTGGCCGCGCAGCAGCCGTTTCAGGTTGAGAGAGGTGACCGTTCGACCGCCCGATTGCTCTCGAATCAGGAGCGCCTTTGTCAGGGCCGCATTCTGCGTTGGGCCCCATGCCAGAGTGAGAGCCTGCACAACGGTCATCTGCTGCACGGGATCGACAGGAAAGCCACCGGGCCGCATCACATCGCCCACGACATAGACCAATCCAGCGCGGCTTATCTGCACTGTATCTCCCGGTTCAAGTTCGGGATTTCCGTCAGCTTTTGCATTGCCTGTCGGATTCAGAATCACGGCCACAGGGGTATTGCCATCGCTCCGATGGGTAATGGTGACTAACCCTCCCGCTCCCGGCGCCAGCCCAGATGCTTCTGCAATGAGGTCGAACATTCGATGATGGGCGGCAAACGGATACACACCCGGGCGGACGACCTCGCCCAATATGCTGACATCCAAGCCCGCGTACTCGGTAACGATGACGGTGACCTGAGGATGCAGAAGCATTCCGGAGTCGACGAGCGCAGCTTCTATCGCGCGTGCGGCGGCACGATCGTCCATGCCATTGACCTGCACCTCGCCGACGAGCGGCAGAGCTAACGTACCGTCCTCGCCCACACGCGCTGTGGTGCGAAATTCGGGCGTGTGGAATTCGCTCACGATGACGATGTCTCCGGGGCCGAGCGGGGCATTGATCTGCGAAGGGGCTAATGAGGGCGTGCCTGGTGGGATGCCGGTTTGACTTGCTGCACCGCTCCAGACCACGGGCGCCTCCTTGGGGTTCGGCCGACTTTTTGCCTCGCTCGACTGCGGAATGCGGGCGACACCCGTGGGAAGGCCGGAAGTGCTTGGCGTTGGAGCTTGTGCTTGTCCTTTCGGGCATGACAGAAGGAGGGCCAACATGGCTAGCACAACCGCACGTTTGACCGCCGGGTTTCGCGAATCAAGCAGAAGCGCACCTGCCACTGCGAGCCAGAACCCGACGAACATGGTGATCGCCAGGTACAGGGGTAAATCCGGGGCTACGGGTTTCACCGGTGTGCGGGCGTAGTCAACCACCTCGATATTCGGGCTGCGAATGGCGCCCGTCAGTGCGGCTTCCTCCATCTTTTCTTCAATTCGTGTGTAAAGCTCGTGGCTCGAGTTCGCTTGTTGGCGCATCGCGGCGTACTGGAAAGCTGCAGCGTTCAGCTTCATTCCTTCGCTGGTGCTGTTTGCAAGGCTCTGGCGCAGGAGCAACTCTCGATCAACCGCGGTCTTCCAAGCCTCCAGGAATCGTTTCAAGAGGCGCGCATCCTCGACGGCAAGTTGCTTGTCCACATCCTGCAGCTGCGCGCGAATTTCTACGACGCGTGGAAAATTCGACCCATGTTCGGTGCTGAGCTGGCTTTCTTCCTGTTCGAGGTCGCTCCGATGGACATGGAGTCGCTGTAAGAGCGCGCTTGGAAAGCCTGCAGTCTCCTGCTGCAGGCGTGGATCGGACGCTACAATCAATTCCGGGTTCCCTCGCATGGCCGCTCGATATTCCGCTTCGCGGAGAATCCGTTCGGCCGTCGCCGCGTCGAGTTCTCGGCCTAGATCGTCGACCTCGGCAAGTGCTGCGTTGTGCAGCAGCTCACGGGGCTGACCGTTCGCGAGCGTTTCGGGCGTGTCGAGGAGCCCGTGACGCTGCTGAAACTCTGTCAGCCGCCTGTCTTCGTCGGCCGCGCGCGACTTCAGCGAGTTCAACTGGTCAGAAAGCGAAGCAGCCGCCTCTTCCGTGTTCCTTCGTCGTGCCGCAGCTTCCTGTTGGTTGTAAACACGAATCATCCCGTTGACCACAGACGTCGACAACGCAGGATTCCTTGATCGGAAGCGGATTTGCAGGATGAGCGTGCGCGGCACGGTTCTAACGTTCAATCGCTCCTGAAAGCGCTCCAGCAGATAAGCCTGCGCATCCGGTGCCGGCTCTTCCACGCGAAATCCTGGAAATTTTATTCCGAACTTTCCGGCAAACCCTGGGGCCAGGTAGAGCGTTTGATCTGCGATGACAGCCCATGCCAACTGGTCACTGCGAAAAACGTCAGCCAGCGTTTCCAGTTGCGTCTGGTCTGACGCGAATGCAGTCGAGTTGGTTCCAGGGGCCCCGCCGAGGTTGAAAGCTGTGGCGGGCGAGGAGCGGAGCGCGATCGTGGCGCAGGCTTCATAGTCGTTCGGGGCTATCAGGCAGTAGAGGACGCACGCGATCGAGAGCCCACCGAACAGACAGAGTGCGAACCGCCAATGCCGGAAAAGAGATTCGAACAAAGCGTGAAAAGATGTCAACGAGACTTCGCGGTGGTCGACAACAGTCTGCAATGGATTCCCTGAGCGGCTTGGACCTCTTACGCTTCGCAAGTTTGGATCGGATGCGCTGTGCGGCTGGCAGGTCGGGCAACGATCGGGATCCCTTCCAGACTCTCCGAAAGGCGATTCTCCTGCAACTTGCCGAAGGGCCCCTGCGAAGGACTTTCCCTAGTCTCAGCAATTTGTCTTGAAATCACCGTGAGAAGTGTCACATGAGAGGGCTGCCCGTCGGACCTCAGGTAACGGCACGCGCTCTCAAGCTTTGGCCGCGCTCGTTCGGTACCAATCAACCGTTCTGCGCAGCCCTTCCGGGAAATCGACAATCGGCTTGTAACCGAGCAATCTCCCAGCCAACTGAATATCCGCCAGGGAATCACGAATGTCGCCTGTGCGCGGAGAAGCGTAAGATGCTTCTCCTTTATATCCAGTAATTTCACGCAATAATCTGAAGATATCGTTGAGGCTTATTTTCTTTCCAGTCGCCGTGTTCAGGACTTGTCCACTTACTTTTGCCGCCGGGGCTTCCGACGCCAGCAAATTGGCGTGCACGACGTTATCGATATAAGTAAAGTCGCGGCTCTGTTCGCCGTCTCCGTAAATTGTTGGCTGTTCTCCCGCCAGCATTTTGCGGCAGAAGAGCGCCATCACGCCGGAATAGTGCGATGTGGGATCCTGGTAGGGTCCGAAGACATTGAAGTAGCGCAGCACCACGGTTTCAAGCCCATACACGCGCGCAAAGGCGCGCATGTAATGTTCACCGGCAAGCTTTGCTACTGCGTAAGGCGAAATCGGATTGGGCAGCATATCTTCGGACTTTGGTAGTGTTGGCGTGTCGCCATATGCTGACGACGACCCCGCATAGATTACCCGCCGAACACCGGCCTCGCGCGCCCCGACCAGCAAATTCAGGGTTGCAGTCACGCAATGCAGATTCGTCCCCACCGGATCGGCCACCGAACGCGGCACGCTCGCGAGCGCAGCCTCGTGAAATACGATCTCGACGCCCCCACATGCGCGCGCGCAGGCCGCCGGGTCAGACAAATCACCTTCGAAGAACTCCATCGCCTCCAGGCCGACCAAGTTCGCCCTCTTCCCGGTGATGAAATTGTCAATGCCACGCACACTCTCACCGCGCTTGATGAGTTCCGCCGCAATCGAACGCCCAATGAACCCTGCCGCGCCTGTGACCAGGTACTTCGCCACTTTCTTCCTCCGCTGTCCGACCACCCTTGTCACATAACTATGCGGACAACAACCGACAGGATACAGGACCCGATTTCGGAGCGCTGTGTCTCGGCGCCGCTTCTTGCGACAATCCGATGTCATAGAATTTGGGCTATGACCACTGCAGTCGTCAGTTCGCTGGAAGAGCTAAAACGAAAGATCGAAACGCGGCAAGCTCGCGTGGGGATTGTCGGCATGGGCTATGTGGGCTTACCTCTGGCCCTGTTGTTCAGTGATGAGCGATTTAGAGTCACTGGATTTGATATCGCGATCGATAAGGTGGCCACGCTCAACGCAGGCAGTTCTTACATCGTTCGCATTCTGCCCGAGATGATTCAGCAAGCTCAAAAAAGCGGATTCAAGGCAACGGCAGACTACTCTGAAATCGAGCAGATGGACGTCGTGATCATCTGCGTTCCAACGCCTCTCAATGAATATCATGAGCCCGATCTGAGTTTTGTGACGAGCACGGTTGAAGCTATTGCGCCGAATATTCATGATGGCCAACTGATCGTTCTCGAAAGTACGACGTACCCGGGCACGACAGAAGAACTTGTCGTGCCTTTGCTCGAGAACGGCAATCCACACGGCCTGAAAGTCGCTCGCAACGAGGAGCACCGAGGGATTCACGTCGCGTTTTCGCCGGAGCGCGAAGACCCTGGGAACGACGTGGTCGCCCGCCAGGACATTCCCAAGGTTGTAGGAGGGTGTGGGTCGGTTGCGTCTGAACTTGCCGGAGCACTTTATGGGGCGATCTTTCGGCGCGTGGTTCCAGTCAGCAGCCCATCGGTCGCCGAAATGACCAAGCTGCTCGAGAACATCTACCGCTGCGTCAACATCGCCCTGGTGAACGAGCTCAAACAGCTTTGCATGCGCATGGGCATCGACATTCATGAGGTCATCGATGCGGCGAAAACCAAGCCCTTTGGTTTCCAGGCGTTTTATCCAGGCCCGGGGCTTGGCGGTCACTGTATCCCGATTGACCCCTTCTACCTATCATGGAAGGCGCGCCAATTTGATTTTCGCACCCGGTTCATCGAACTAGCGGGCGAAATCAATATCAACATGCCCCGGTTCGTTATCGATCAGCTTGCCGAGGGTCTGAATCGAGCCTGCAAATCCATCAACGGATCGAAGGTGCTGGTCCTCGGCTTGGCTTACAAACGCGATATAGACGATCTGCGCGAATCCCCATCGCTCACCATCATCGAATTGCTTCGCGAAAAGGGCGCAACGGTCGCCTACAACGATCCCTTCTTCCCTTCCGTCGGGCAGGGCCGCCATTACGCTCTCAACATGAAGAACACCCCGCTCGATGACCTCGGGCAATACGATGCCGTTGTCATCGTCACGGACCATTCCAGCTACGATTACCACGCAATTGTTGAACAGGCGCGCCTGGTCGTGGACACCCGCAACGCCACCAAGGGCATCGATTCTCCGAAAATTGTGCGGTGCTGAGTTCGAGGTGGGATGAAGTGATCTCGTGGGGGATAGGACGAGATGATGGACCCGCAAACGCGGGAGGGTGCTTTGACCAGGGCTATGCCTTGCCGTATTTTTCTACCGCGCTTTTGATTCCGGGCAAGCCATCGGCGAGATCCTGCGGCGTCATCGCCGGACGAACGGTGAGGCTCGCGTTGAACGCCAGGAACCATGGTTCGGCTACAGCGGGCAACTGGCTCGATTCCTTCATATCAAAAAAGATGTAGGCAGTTCGTTGACCGCCGTCTTCTGTGAAGTAGGCGGCTTCAGGTTTCAGGTCGGCCAGTATCTGCTGAATCTTAGTTCCGAGAGTCCCGTTTCGAGCTGCCGCATTTCCCATTTCCACCGGCATGGTGGCCTTTAAAAGCATGCGCATACACTGCCCCTCCTGGGCTCCCGGAGTATACGCCGAGAGCCATCGGCCTGTCGGCTGTATTTTTTGCAGGATTGCCCCTTCAGGCGATTCGCTTAGAGGGTAGGTTGGCACGCTTCGCGGGACGCCCCGGCCCCGGATCATGTATTGTTGCTTCGTTCGAGACTATGATTTCCTTTCTCCCTACGCTGGCCGAGCCGCAGCACTTTACATTTCAGGAAAAGTCGCTCTTCACCGTGCTCGCGGTGAGTTCTACCCTTCTTTTCTGGCGTCGTTTTGGTCCTATTCTCAAGAAGATTCTTGCCTCGAAGAAAGACGCTGATTTTCGACTTTCTCCGTTAAGTAGGCGCGTCTGGGATTTCGTTTGGGAAGTGCTTTTCCAGGCCAAGGTCATTCGCCAGCGGCCTTTGCCAGGCTTGGCTCACGCTTTTGTGTTCTGGGGCTTTTGCGCGTTTGCCTTCGTGACGCTGAACCATTGCGCCGTCGGTCTCGGTCTTGGTTTCCTTGATCCGTCCGGCTGGTTTGGCCGCTTGTATTTTTATTTCGCGGCAGTGTTTGCGGTAGCGTGCGCAATCGGTATATTTGCCCTTTTTGTCCGACGATTTCTAGTGCGGCCGCGCTGGCTGGGCGGCAAGCTCTCGTGGGAGTCTGGTTTTATTGCCCTGTTGATCTTTCTCTTAATGGCCACCTATCTCGCCGCGTTTTTCGTAGCGGATACGAGCACCACAGCGCGACTGCTTTGGTGGGTTCATAGCATTACGCTCCTCGTTTTCCTGCCGATTATCCCGCACACCAAGCATCTTCACCTGGTGCTCAGTCCGGCCACTGTGTTTCTTTCTCGCGGAGGGTTCAGCCATATTCCGCCCTTGGCAGGCGATGAAGACTTCGGTCTCGTCGCAGGCACGGACTTGACTCGGCTCGTGAGCCTTCAGGCCTATTCCTGCGTGGAATGTGGCCGCTGTACCGAACACTGCCCTGCCGCCAACACAGGCAAGCTGCTCAACCCGAAGGAAATTATTCTTGGGCTTCGCAGCTACCTGAACGATTGCGGGCCCAGCTCCGCCGAGCCGCTCCTGGGCAAATACAACTCACAGGAAGCTGCGTTCGAATGCACGACATGCGGCGCCTGCGAGTTTCAATGCCCTGTCGGCATCGAACATCTTCCTATCCTTATCGGTTTGCGGCGAGGCGCCGTCAACACTGGAGCGTGGGAGGACGATCACGGTGCGAAACTTTTTCTAGCTCTTGAGCGCGGGTCGAATGCACTTGGAATGAGCACGACCGAACGCGACAAATTTATCCAGAAGCAGGAGCTTCCCTATTTCGATGGTTCGCAGGAGTATTGCCTCTGGCTTGGCTGCATGGGGGGATACGATCCCAAAGGCCGCGAGATTGTGGCCGATTTCGTTCGGGTGATGAAGTATCTGGGCACCAGTTATGGCGTGCTGCGCAAGGAAAAATGCACTGGCGATCCGGTGCGACGACTTGGAAACGATCTCGTCTACCAGCAACTGGCTCAGGGCAATCTGGAGACGATGGCACAGGCCAAAGTGAAGAAGCTAGTTTCGATTTGTCCTCATTGCGTGCGAACGATCCAGGAAGATTGGAAGGAATACGGTACGCCGCCTGAAATCGAGCATCATAGCGAGTTTCTGGCTCGTCATCTTGGTCAACTGCCCACTGTACAAAGCCGTGAAAAGATCGTTTACCACGATCCTTGTTACCTGGGACGCTATCGGAATATCTACGAAGAGCCGCGTGCGGTCGTCTCGAATGAGGGTCAGCTTCTTGAGGCACCGCGATCGCACGAGAGAAGCTTTTGCTGCGGCGCGGGGGGAGGGCTTGCTTTTCTCGGTGAGGAGAAGGGCGAGCGGGTAAGCCATGTTCGCGCTGAGGAATTGGTGGCGACCGGCGCCTCCACCATTGGTACTGCTTGCCCATTTTGCAACACCATGTTTCGCGATGCGCTGGCCACAAAGGGTGGAAGTGCACCGCAGTTGCTCGATATCGCCCAGTTGACCGCGCGCAATCTGCCCGGGGCGAAGCCGGAGGACGCCAACGTAAGATAAATGAGAGCTCTACCCTATGAAGATCATTGTTGCCATTAAACAAGTTCCCGAACGCGACGCACAGGTGCATATCGAATCGACCGGAAAATGGATCGAAGAAGGCGATCTGCAATGGGCTCTGAACGAGTCCGACGCCTACGCTCTTGAAGAAGCGCTTCAGTTGAAGGAAAAGCACGGCGGCGAAGTCGTTGTGGTCAGCGCGGGCCCGGAGCGTGTAGGTTCAACGATTCGGGAAGCGCTTGCCAAGGGCGCCGATCGCGCTATTCATATCGACTGCGACGATCTCAACCAACGGGACGCACTCGGCGTAGCTCGGCTGCTATCGGCCGCTATCGCTCGGGAGAATCCCGACCTGACCTTGACGGGGCTGCAATCGGACGACCTCGGCTATGGGCAAACCGGCGTAATACTGGCTGAGTTGCTCGGATTGCCGCATGCCTCGCTCATTCTTCATGTCGAGAAGACCGAAGCCGGTATCACGGTGAAACGTGAACTCGAGGAGGGCTGGTTCCAGACGATCGAATTACCGCTACCCGCTGTTCTCACCATCCAGTCAGGCGGTAATAAGCTTCGCTATGCCACGCTCATGGGAATCAAGAAAGCTAAAACCAAAGAGATTCGCCGCGTGATCTCCCAGGAGCTGGGACCGGTTACGCCGCCCGTTGTGGTTCTCGAACAGATTTCGGCACCTCAAAAGCAAAAGTCAACGCAGATTTTGAGCGGTTCACCAAAGGAAGCGGCAACGGCGTTGGTGGAGAAGCTCAAGTTTGATGCGAGGATTCTATGAGCGGCATATGGGTCGTGTTGGAAGAACGGAACGGGCGCATTGGACGCATGAGTTGGGAGGCTGTTGCGGCGGGCCACGCGCTTGCCAAGCAAACAGGTTTGCCTGTGAATGCCGTCCTGCCGGGAGCTAAATCAGAGTCTTTGGGCGCCGAAATTGCGAGCAAGATGGTTGCAAGAGTCGTGTTGCTCGAGCATGCATTGCTAGCCGAATATGCCTCTGACGCTTTTACTCTGGCGCTGGAGCAATTTTTCGGCGCTGAGCAACCACAGTATGCCGTGTTTCCCCATACCTATCAGGTGCGCGATTATGCACCGGCGCTTGCAGCGAGACTTGGCCAGGTTCTGATCGGCGATGTGACTGGAATTGCCGCCGGCCCAGTTTTTGTTCGTCAGCTGATGCAAGGACGTCTGAACGGCGCGTACCGACCTTCCGGCACGGGCACATGTTTTATCTCGGTGCAGTCGGGAGCATTCCGCACGGATCAGTCAGAGTCTTCTCCGGTGAGTATTGAGGCGTTCACTCCCAAGATCGAGCCGACACAGATTCGCACGAAGCCAAGTCCGCCGTTCCGCGGCTCTGGGCAGACAGTTGACCTAAGTTCGGCGCAATTCATTGTGAGTGTAGGCCGAGGCATCAAGGAAGCGGAAAATCTTCCGATCGTACAGGAACTCGCGGCTGCACTGGGCGCCGAGCTGGCTGCGTCGCGCCCTATCTGCGACAGCGGGTGGTTGCCGATCGAGCGCCAGGTCGGTAGTTCGGGCCAGACCGTTTCCCCCAAGCTTTATCTGGCAGTTGGAATTTCCGGAGCCATTCAGCACCTCGTCGGCATGAAAGGGTCGCAATGCGTTGTCGCGATCAACAAAGATCCCGATGCGCCTATCTTCGAGATCGCCGATTACGGAATTGTTGGCGACCTATTCGAGGTGGTTCCGGCGTTAACTGAGGCCGTGAAAGCTGCAAAGCAATAGGTTCGGTTTCCCTGCCTCCGAGCCAGCTCCGCGGAGTTCGCGGTTTTATCATTTGCGTTGGGGTGGGGGAAAACGCTATGGTTCCCTCGATATCACTCAACGTCTGCGTACTGGGGGCAACAGGAATGCTTCTTCCTGAGACGTATCATGCCGCGCTGTTCTTGATGCTGCTGAGCATGATCTGTTGGGGATCGTGGGCTAACACGCTGAAGATTTGCCCGGGATATCGATTCCAGCTCTTTTATTGGGATTACGCCATCGGTGTTGTTCTCGGGGCCCTGCTGCTCGGCATGACTGCCGGCAGTTACGGGTCTGCGGGGCCCCCCTTCTTGAGCGACATCGTTCAGACTCCTCTGGAATCCATGAAAATGGCTGCCCTTGGAGGAGTGATCTTCAACATCGCGAATCTACTTCTAGTGGCCGCTATTGACATTGCCGGCCTGGCAGTGGCATTTCCGGTGGGGATCGGGCTTGCGCTCGTTGTTGGTTCAATTTGGAGCTACCTGGTCAATCCGAAGGCGAATCCAATTTTGCTGTTTGGCGGGGTGGCTCTCGTAGCAGTGGCCATCGTGCTGGATGCGGCAGCCTATCGCGCCCGCGAGAGACGTGCCAAGTCCACATCGACACGCGGGATCGTGTTGAGTCTCGTGGCGGGTGTCTTGATGGGAAGTTTCTACCCGCTTGTGGCAGAGGCCATGCACGGGCAGCGTGGAAATCCAGGCCCCGGCCCCTACGCAATCGCCCTGTTCTTCTCAGTCGGCGTGCTTCTCTCCACCGTGCCGGCGAATTTGTTTCTTATGTGGAAGCCGCTCGATGGCAAGACACGCGTGCACGGATCGGGCTACTGGGTTGCCTTGTGGCGGTGGCATTTTGCGGGCATCCTTGGCGGAATGATCTGGTGTGCTGGCGCGGTCGCGAATTTTCTGGGGTCTGGAGCACACAAGGTTGGACCAGCCGTCTCCTATTCGATCGGGCAAGGTGCAACCATGATCTCGGCATGCTGGGGCGTCTTTGTGTGGCACGAGTTTGCCGGTTCTCCGCCTGTCGCCAGACGCTATCTGGTGTTCATGTTTGTCTTCTTCCTGCTGGGGCTTGGAGCCATTGCCCTCGCGCCCCTCTACTAGACATGGGACCTATGAAATGATGCCCGAAAAAAAGCCCGTCGTCGTTGTGGGCAGTATCAACATGGATCTCGTCGCGAGCACCCCCAGTATCCCTCTGGCAGGCCAAACGCTTATCGGTACGGACTTCACCTCAACGCCTGGCGGAAAGGGCGCAAACCAGGCTGTGGCGATCGCTCGTCTCGGCTATCCGGTCCATATGGTGGGTGCCGTCGGAGAGGATGTCTTTGGGCAGGCGTTGCTTGAGAATTTAAGAGCTGCCGGTGTCCGAGTCGAAGCCGTCGCACAGTTCGAAGGACCTTCAGGCGTGGCGCCGATTCTCGTCGCATCGAATGGAGAAAACAGCATTGTGGTCGATCCCAGGCGCTAACGGGAAAATGACTCCCACGATGATCGACACGCGGGCAGATCTCATTCGCTCTGCTGGGATGGTTCTGTGCCAACTGGAACTGCCTCTTGAAACAGTGAGCCACACGCTCGCGGTGTGTGCGGACGCTGGGGTTCCAGTGATGCTCGATCCTGCGCCGGCAGCAGACCTGCCAGAATCCGTATGGACGCAAGTTGCGTGGTTCACACCGAACGAAACGGAGGCAACTCTTTACGCCGGGAACAGCGTCTTCGCCCGAGGACGCAGCGAAAAGCCTTTTAGCGACGGGATTGCAGGGAGTGGTGCTGAAACGCGGCTCGGAGGGCGCTTATGTGGCCATCGCGGACGGAGAGGCGAAGTGGGTGCAGGCCCTTCCGCGTCGAAGCTGTCGATACAGTGGCCGCCGGCGACTGCTTCAACGGCGCCTTCGCAGTCGCGTTGCTCGAAGGCAATGATCCTTGGACGGCGGCGCGGTTCGCTTCCGCGGCCGCAGCCATCTCCGTCACGCGGCACGGGGCGCAGGCTTCCATGCCAACGAGGGCGGAGGTGGAGACATTTCTAGCTCAACGAAGGCAAATAGCTTCGCACTCCTGCCACTCCAGCTGCAATCGAACCGAGGAGAGACATCGAAATGTTTCGGGAAGTCTGCTTGGGAATCGCTGTCGGTGTCGATGACCGTGCTTGCGAGTGGCACAGGACACGCAGTATCCCTGCGCGTGGCCAGCAGATCCCTGCTCCAGTATGCATGAGCCTGCACAATGCGTGGGAAGGCAATCAGCTCATCTGTCCGGCCGTTCACGCACGAGCGATGGCTTGCGGACCTGCAGCATTGGCGGAATGAGCGCCGCATTCGCGATCGCCTATGATCCATCGCGCTATGACTTGCCCGCCCTCCGCTGGACCCAATCGAGCTTTATCCAACCGCAAATGATGGTGCAGGATCGATACTTCTACGATCCCGTCGCCGGGAGCTATACGGTTGATCGCTACCTGGACGATCTGAACAGCGCTACGGTGGCATCGATGCGGTTCTGGTGTGGGCCACCTATCCGAACATGGGAATAGACGACCGCAATCAACTGGAAATGGTGGAGTCGATGCCAGGCGGCGTTGAGGGCGTTCGCCAGATGGTCGCCGATTTTCATCGCCGCGGCGTGCGCGTGCTCTTCCCCATGATGATGTGGGACGAGGGAACACATGAACCTGGTAAGCCATGGCCAGAAGCGATCGCAGAATTGATGAAGCAGATTGACGCGGATGGAATCAACGGCGATACGCAGGACGGCGTGCCGTTGGGATTCTCGTTGGCGGCGGAGAAAATCGGCCATCCGCTGGCATTTGAGCCTGAGGGTAGTCCGAGCGATGAAGCGGTGAGCTGGAATGTGATGACGTGGGGACAATACACTTTCCCATTCATTCCCATGGTTGATCGCTTCAAATGGCTCGAGACCCGGCACATGGTCAACATCAGCGATCGCTGGGCTAAGGACAAAACCAACGACTTGCAATTCGCATTCTTCAACGGCATTGGATGGGAAAGCTGGGAGGACATCTGGGGTATCTGGAACGGCATCACCTCGCACGATGCCGAAGCAACCCGACGGGTTGCGACCCTCGAGCGCGGGATTGCGCCCTTCCTGGTGAGCAAAGAATGGGAGCCACTCTATCCCATGCACAACTATGGCGTATACGCGAGTCGCTGGCCGCTCGACCATGAGACCGTCTGGACCATCGTCAATCGGACTGAATACAACATCGACGGCCGGCAGATGGATGTGCCGCTCACGCCGGGTATGCGTTACTTCGACCTCTATCATGGGACGGAACTCAAGCCCGAAATCGATGGGTCCACAGCAGTGCTCAATTTCTCCATTGAGGCAGAGGGCTACGGAGCCGTCTTGGCGACGCCTGGCGAACCCAGTGACGCGGCGAAGAACCTGATGCAGCGCATGTCTTCAATGAATGGCAAACCGCTCGCAAGTTTTTCGCACGAGAGGACCGTTTTACCGCAGAAAATCGTCGACATGCCGTCGACCGCGCCAGCGAAGGAAGCTCCACCGGGCATGGTTCTCATTCCAGGCGGCGCTTTTGTTTTCAAAGTACATGGCACTGAAATTGAAGGAGGTACCGACCCCGGCGTAGATGTGCAATACCCGTGGGAGGACTCGCCGCGCCGATTTCATGAACATGCAATGCAGATCAAGCCGTTTCATATCGATAAGTTCCCCGTGACGAATGCGCAGTTCAAGCAGTTTGTCGATGCGGCGCACTATGTCGCCACGCGATTCATTGAATTTCTTGCGCGATTGGAAGAACGGAACCTATCCACGAGGTTGGGAGAATCGCCCTGTTACCTGGGTTTCGCTCGAGGATGCGCGCGCCTTTGCACAATGGTCGGGCAAACGCCTGCCGCATGAGTGGGAGTGGCAAATGGCCGCACAAGGTGTACGAGGGCCGTGTATTTCCATGGGGCGATATTTGGAATGCGGATGCCGAGCCGATTGCGGATACGTCCCGTTCGATGCGTGGGCCCGATCCAGTGGATGCGCATCCTCTCGGTGCCAGCCCATACGGCGTGATGGATATGGTGGGCAATGTCTGGCAATGGACCGATGAATTCGTCGACGAACACACGCGTGCGGCCATCGTGCGCGGAGGCGAATACTACCAGCCTCAGGGCTCCATCTGGTATTTCCCCCAGGCTTATCGCAATGACGAACATAGCAAATTGCTCCTGATGGCGCCCTCCTACGATCGGTCCGGCGGCATTGGCTTCCGGTGTGTGCGCGACGCGAACTAGCCGCGCCAATAAGCTGTGAGCAGAACGTCTATCTTTGGAAGAGGGAGAATTATGGGCGAAACAGTGACGATCCAAGCTGTCGATGGCCATGAATTAAGCGCCGACGTTGCGAGGTCTTCGGAAGACCCTATTGCGGGATTGGTCGTAGTTCAGGAAATTTTTGGGGTGAATCGGCACATTCGCTCGATTGTCGACAGCTATGCGAAGGATGGCTTCTTTGCCGTGGCTCCAGCTCTCTTCGACCGAGTGGAAAGAGGCGTTGAGCTCTCCTATGAAGGAGAAGACGGCAAAGAAAGGTATGGCGCTGCTGCAAAAGATGGACATCGTAAAAGCACTTGCAGATGTCGATGCTGCTCTCGCGTTCGCTCGTAAAGAAACCGGCAAGAAGGTGGGCGTAATCGGTTATTGCTTTGGTGGCCTACTGGCATGGCTCAGCGCAACACGACTGCATCCTGATGCCACAGTCGGGTACTATGCTGGACGCATCGGAAATTTCGCGGCAGAAACGCCCAAGGTACCTGTTCAATTGCATTTTGGCAAACTGGACACGCACATTCCCGTCGAGCAGGTAGAAGCAGTAGGCGCTGCGCATCCTGAAGTTGAGATTTACTGGTATGAGAGCGCCGGACACGGTTTTAACTGCGACATGCGCGCCAGTTACAACCCGCAGGCCGCGGCGCTCGCGCGCGGCCGAGCGTTGGCGTTCTTGAAAAAGCATCTAGTGTAGAGGATCACTAACCTCTTCAGGCAACCTCATTCTCAAGCGTTCCGATCGGCTCAATCGTGATGCGGATCCTGTCGCCACTTGCCAGAGTAAACGAGCTGGGCGGCACGATGCCTGTTCCCGTCATCAGAAAAAAGCCGCTCGGGAATGAGTTGTCGCGGAGCAGATATTCAACGAGTGTTTTGGGATCGCGCTTCAACTCCGTGAGCGCAACTGAGCCCGAAAATTCGATGCGGCCCTGTCGATCGATCTCCAGTTGGATCTCAGTTGCATGTGGCAACGGGCTCTCACTTACCAATATGCCCGGTCCGAGCGCGCAACTGCCGTTGTAAACCTTCGCTTGCGGGAGGTAGAGCGGATTCTCGCCTTCAATATCGCGAGAGCTCATGTCGTTGCCAATCGTGTAGCCAGTAATTCTTCCCTTGGGGCTCACCACGAGCGTCAATTCCGGCTCGGGGACAGACCAACTTGCGTCGGTGCGAATTCGCACTTTGCCGCCCGAGCCTACTGTGCGGCTCGCCGTCGATTTGAAAAAGAGTTCCGGCCGCTCGGCCGAGTACACGCGATCGTAAAAATCACCGCCGCCCGCGTCTTTCGCTTCTTCCATGCGCGCGCCGCGGCTACGAAAGTAAGTCACCCCGGCCGCCCAAACCTCCTGATGACCGATTGGGGCAAGAATCTCTGACGGAGGCAACTCGCCAGAAGGCGCGATTGTTTGAATGAATTCCGAAAGGTATTCCGGCAGATCCTCTCGAGCCAGAAGAAAATCTATGGGGATCCCGCCAAGCCAATAAAATTCATTCTCTTCCTCGACCACGCATCCGTCAGCCGTGCGATAGAGCTTCACCTTGTGACCCCCTGTGCTCGTCCTCCATCCTACATGTGCCGCATGCGCTGACTATCTGCCTCCTCTGATCGGCGTATTAAAATCGCCACCTTCAGTCGCACCACGCGTCGAACTGCCCCGCTTTGATCGCTGCGGAAAGCGCATCGATGTCGGGTGCAAGGACTCGATCTTTTTCGAGACGAGGGATGATGTCCCGCACGGCCCGATGGGCGCGTTCGATCTCTTTGCTTGGCCGCAGGGGCTTGCGGTACTCAAGTCCCTGCGCTGCACACATGAGTTCAATGGCAAGAATGCGTTCTGCATGCTCGACAATCTGGCGCAGCTTCAAAGCTCCGGTCATGCCCATCGACACGTGATCTTCTTTGCCGCCGTCGGTTGGAATGTTACCCGTCGAAGACGGATGCGAGAGCACCTGGCACTCGTTAATAAGCGCCGCGGCCACTATCTGCGCGATCATGAACCCGGACGACAGGCCTGGGTCACTGGAGAGAAATGCAGGCAGTCCCTCATTGATATCCGGATTGAGTAACCGGTCGACGCGTCTTTCCGTAATGCCGCAGAGGTCGGTTAACGCCAGACATGCGTAGTCGAATGCATAGGCCAATGGGGCGCCGTGGAAGTTCCCTCCCGACAGCACTACTCCGAGGTTGCCGCCTTCGGTGAATGTTTCGGGGAAGATCAGCGGATTGTCCGTGGCCGATCCAGTTTCGATTTCGAGCACTCCAGCTATGTGCGCCAAGACGTCGCGAACGGCCCCGTGAACCTGCGGCATACAACGCAGACAGTAAGCATCTTGCACGCGAGGATCATGCTCGCGATGCGATTCGCGAATTTCCGAGCCCTCAAGTAGCCTGACCAAATGCGCGGCGCTGGCCACCTGTCCGGCATGCGGACGAGCCAAGTGAATGCGTTCGTCGAATGCAGTCGGTGTGCCCATCAAAGCCTCCAGCGACATGGCTCCAGCTAAATCAGCCAGCCGCACCACTCGCTGTGCGCGCGCGATCAGCGAGAGCGCCGACCGCGGTCATCGCCTGGGTTCCATTGAGCAACGCGAGGCCTTCTTTGGCGCTTAGCTGCAAAGGCTGCAGCCCAGCCCGACGCAAAGCTTCGCCGCCGCCAATTCGATCTCCGCGATAGAAGGCTTCGCCTTCCCCGATCAGGACCAGCGCCAAATGCGCCAGGGGCGCGAGGTCTCCGCTCGCTCCGACGGAGCCCTTTTCCGGAATGACAGGGTGCACCCCTGCATTGAGCAGTTCGATCAGCAATTCCAGCAAAACTGGACGGACGCCGCTGAATCCCTTAGCCAGTACGTTGGCACGCAGCAAAAGCATGGCACGCGATTCCGCCTCACTCAGCGGGTTCCCAACACCTCCTGCGTGACTGCGCACAAGGTTGACTTGCAACTCAGCCAGTTTGTCTGGGGCGATGCGAACATCGGACAGCTTTCCGAAGCCCGTGTTCACCCCGTAGACGGTTTCACCGGTAGCCAGAATCTTTTCAATGCAGGCGCGGCTTGCTCGCGCGCGCGACAGCGCAGAGTGAGCAACCGACACCGGACCGCTTGCGAGTGCAACAGACTCGATCTCCGCCAGCGTGAGCGGCTGCCCATCGAGAATTAAGGCTCCCATGAGCCCGATGATAGAACTGCGCGGCGATGCGGTACAGGTGGATTGGATTGCCCTATTCAGATTCCGCACTCGAATCCTCTATACTGCTTCACTATGGCAATGGATTCGGCGGCATTGATGGATTCCTACGGCAGAAAGCTTCTTGAAGAATTGCAAGCCAACGCCCGCCTAAGCCTCGCAGAGTTGGGACGCCGCGTTGGTCTGTCCCCAACCGCTACTGCGGAACGGCTGAAGCAAATGGAAGAATTGGGGATCGTTCACGGTTACACCGTGGAAGTCGACCGCGAAGCGCTGGGCCTCGATGTGTTGGCCTTTATCCGGATGAGCTGCGGTGGTCAGCAGTATCATCGCCTCCTCGATTATGTGCAGACACTCGAAGAAGTCCGCGAATGCCACCACCTCACCGGAGGCGACGATCTGCTTTTGAAGGTGACCACGACAAGCATGGCTGACCTCGAGGCATTGATCGAAGCCCTTTTGCCCTACGGCAATCCCGTCACGAGCCTGGTGCTGTCTTCGCCGGTCGAACGCCGGAAATATGCGGTGAATGGGAAGCTGGTTACGGTGACAAAGAGGCGCGCTCATCGACGCTGAATTCTTGTATCCTTTGTCTTTCGGATCTTACAACATCCTGATTTCAGTCCTCGAGACCTTTTCTACTCAACGAGACCATTCCGACGGGATTTCCGGCGGAGGCTCGAGGCCTAGAATCCTCCGATTTTTTTCTTCGTCAGCGCCGGATCCAGCAAAGTCGTCGAACGCGCGGTCGGTGACGTGAATAATGCGTTCGCGAATGAAGGTCGCTCCTTCTGTAGCGCCTGCCTTCGGATGCTTCAGACAACACTCCCATTCGAGTACCGCCCAGCCTGGAAAGTCGTATTGCGCCATTTTGCTGAAGATTGATCGAAAATCTACCTGTCCGTCTCCCAGTGAGCGGAACCGCCCCGGCCGGTTAATCCAATCCTGATATCCGCCATAGACACCGCTTCTGCCGTTCGGCCGGAATTCGGCGTCCTTCACATGGAAGGCACGCACGCGCTCATGATAAATATCGAGAAACTCGAGGTAGTCCAACTGCTGGAGGACCATGTGACTGGGGTCGTAAAGAATGTTAGCGCGCTTGTGGTCATTCACTTGAGCGAGGAAGCGTTCATACGTGACGCCATCGTGCAGGTCTTCGCCAGGGTGTAGCTCGAAGCAAACGTCCACTCCCACGTCGTCGAAGTCGTTCAGAATTGGAAGCCACCTTCGTCCCAATTCCTGAAATGCTTCTTCAATGAGTCCGGCGGGACGCTGGGGCCACGGGTAGAAGAAAGGCCACGCCAGTGCACCGGAAAACGTTGCGTGCGCGTTCAGCCCCAGATTCCGGCTCGCTTTTGCCGCCCATTCCAGTTGCTGCACAGCCCACGCTTGGCTCTCCTTGGGATTTCCGGCCAGTTCACGCGGAGCAAATCCCTCCAGCAGCACGTCATAGGCTGAATGGCTGGCTATGAGCTGACCTTGCAGATGGGTTGACAATTCGGTCAGCGCAACCCCAGCGTCGTTGAGCACTCCAAGAATCTCGTCGCAATAGTCCTGGCTCTCCGCGGCTGCCTTCAAATCAAATAGCCGTTGATCCCATGTAGGAATTTGCACACCCACGAATCCCAGTTTCGCGGCCCAAACCGCTAACCCCTCCAGGGAGTTGAATGGCGCATTGTCGTCGGCAAATTGTGCCAGGAAGATTGCTGGTCCTTTAATCGTTTTCATTTTATTTCCCCTGTGCGTCTAAATCGGACGCTAAAATTCAATCCAGCTTTTCTGTTGACTACTTTCGATGGCACGGTCAATAAATCGCATCCCGCGCACCGCTGCCAAGATGCCCGGCAGTGTCGGAGGCAACGGAACAGACTGGTCCGCCTTCCACGCCTCCAAGCCATCGGCAAATTCACGGTAGAGCACTGCAAAGGCCTCGAGATAGCCCTCCGGATGTCCTCCCGGCAATCGAGTTGCCGCGCGCGCATCCTTGCCGAGGTAGCTTCCTGATGCGTGGCGAATCTCTTCCGGACCATTTTGCCACTTCAGCCGGAGCCGGTTCGGGTCCTCCTGTTTCCAATCCAATGAACCCGCCTCGCCATATACGCGCAGACGGAGCCCGTTGCCTTCACCCGCCGCGATCTGAGACGTCATCAGGACTCCACTGGCTCCGTTATCGAGACGCAGCAAAGCCGTGCAGTCGTCGTCGACACGTCTTCCTGCGATCACCGAAAGCAGGGTCGCATTCAGCTCAGTGACCTTGAGACCGGTTACATATTCCACGAGGTGGAAAGCGTGCACGCCAATATCGCCAATACAGCCACCGGGCCCGCTCAGCGAGGGATCGGAGCGCCAGGCAGCTTGCTTCTGTCCTGTCGTCTCAATCGGTTGACTTAACCATCCCTGCAAGTACTCCACGGCAACTTTGCGGATTTTGCCGAGCGCTCCGTTCGCACAAATCTCTCGTGCTTCACGAACGAGGGGATACCCAGCATACGTATGGGTCAGGCCATAAGGCAGCCCCGACTCGGCGACCACCTTCTCAAGCGCGACAACCTCGGAGTAGGTAGCTGTCGCCGGCTTGTCGCTCATCACCGGATATCCGGTCTGCATTGCCGCCGTGGCTACTGGCAAATGAAGATGATTCGGCGTGACGATCGCAACGAAGTCGATCGGATCGGGCCGGCGTCGTTCCGCGTCCAACATTTCGCGGTAGTTTGCATAGGCTCTGGCCGGATCGATCTTGTAGGATTCGCCGGCTGCGCGCGACCTCTCGGCTGACTGTGAAAAGGCCCCGGCGACTAGCTCGATCCTTCCGTCCAGTTCCGCGGCGATCCGATGCACTGGGCCAATAAAGGCTCCCGGCCCACCGCCAACCATTCCCATGCGCAATTTACGCGCCACCGCCATATCTCTTCCTTCCTTGATTTCCACTACCAAATAAAGGGCACCAGACGGTAGTGCACGCGCCTCACGTATGCACCATATCCTGTCAGGTTCTTCGCAAGGAACCGCTCTTCATCGAGGAGACGCAGGATGATTACTGCGGCCATAAAGATCATTGTAAGCAGTCCCCACAAAGAGCCGAGACTGAGGGGAATTCCGAGCAACATCACCAACGACCCAAGGTACATGGGATGACGCACAATCGCATATGGCCCGGAAGTAATCACTTGCTGATCAGGTGCAACTTCGATCACTCCCGAGGTGAAAGAATTCACTTTGAATACCCAAAAGACAAAGGCGAACCCGAGCGCGACGAGAAAGTTGCCGGTGATTTCCAAAGCAAGTGGCACCCGGGACCACCCGAAGCGATGGTCCACCGCAGAGAGGACAAACAACGAAGCAAACGTGACCGCAGCGAAGATCTGGATTATCTTCTGAGTCTCTTCGGTTTCGGCCTTTGCTCCAGCCTTCACTCTGCGCGCCAACAAGGCAGGGTTGTTCTTCGCCAGATAGACCGTAATCCCGACAGCTGAGGTGAAAAAGACAAGCAGGCAGACCCAACCCTGCCAGTAATACAGAGTCCAAGCGGGAAGAAAAACCAGCAGTTGCAACGAGACAAAGAGCCGAATGAGCCCGATCACCGCGCTTCGATTCACTTCTGTCATGATGGTTCAATCGCCAGGCAATGCTTGCTTCAGCCCCGGAGCCAGCGTTCTCAGTAGCAAGAGCGCGACGAGATAAGCAGCCCCAGAATAGAGGAACAGCGGTACGAAGCTATGCGTGAGCTGGAGAATATGCCCGCAAACAGGCTGAAAAATTGCACCGCCCAGCGCTCCGGCAACCTGGCCGAAACTCACTACCGTTCCAACAAACCGTGCTGGGAACATATCGGAAGCCGTTGTAAAAATATTGGCCGACCATCCTTGGTGCGCCGCGGCTGCAAGGCTTAACAGGCCCACCGCAAGCCAGACAGAGTGGAGTCCACCTGCAACTACGATGGGCACAACGAGACACGCGCAGGTCAGCATCGCCGTAAGCCGCGCGGTCTTGAGGGGCATCCCAAGGTGTGTGAAACCGCGCGGAAGCCACCCCCCAAAAACGCTGCCGACTGTCGAGCACACGTAGACCACCACCAAGGGTAGCCCCAGGTGTGAAAGATCCAGCTTGAAACGAGAATTGAAATACTGGGGAAGCCAGAATAAGAAGAACCACCATACCGGGTCGGTAAGAAACTTGCCGAGCATAAAGCCCCACGCCTGCTTATAGCGCAGCAGTGTCCACCATGCGATTGGCGGAGAGGCTTCGGGAGTCTGCGCGGCGATCGTTGGCGGGCTCTTCACCAGTGGCGTTCGATATTTAATTGACCACCACACGATCCACGCGGCGCTGAAGAATCCGGTAACGAGAAACGATGCGCGCCAGCCGAAGTGCAACGCCACCCAGGGTACGGCAAGAGGAGCAAGAATCGCGCCGACGCTCGCCCCAGAGTTGAACAATCCTGTTGCCAACGCGCGTTCTTTCGGAGGGAACCACTCGGCCGTTGCTTTGACAGCCGCCGGAAAGTTGCCACTCTCTCCAAGTCCCAGGAAAAATCGCGCGATCGCAAATCCCGAGACAGAATTCACGAGAGCGTGGCCCATCGCCGCCAAACTCCACAGCCCAGTCACAATCGGGTATCCTCTGCGGCAACCCACGCGATCGACTAGGCGGCCGGCAAACACCACTCCGAGCGCATAGGCTATTTGGAAAGCGGCAAGAATATTGCCATATTGGACGTCAGTCAGGTTGATGGATGCTTCGACTGTAGGCCAACCTGGCAACAGCGGCTGAAGATGGAGCACACTCCCCGCAAGCACGGGCTTCAGGATCGACAGGACTTGGCGATCCACGTAGTTGATGGTCGTCGCCACGAAGAGCATAGAACAAATCGTCCAGCGCCCCGGCAGCGCCGCTGGGTCAACCCGATAGTCCATTTCTGGGGCCGATTTAGCCATAGCTACCAGTCAGTCAGAGTTCCATCCAGCTTGCGGTTCACAGGCAGATACGCTCGTTGATACGGATATTTTGCCGCTAACGATTCATCAAGATCGACGCCGAGTCCAGGCCCGTCGCCCGGAAACATCAGGCCATTTGCAAAAGTGTACTGATGAGGGAACACGGCGTCCGTTTCCTCTGTATGGGGCATATGTTCCTGGATACCGAAGTTATGAATCGCTGTATCAAAATGCAATGCAGCGGCCATGCATACTGGGGAAAGATCCGTGGCACCGTGGCAACCGGTCCGCACGTGATAGAGCTCCGCGAAATCGGCAACCTTCTTCAGATGCGTAATGCCGCCGCCGTGCACCAGAGTCATGCGGATGTAGTCGATCCATTGGTTCCGAATTAGATCGTGTGCGTCCCAAATCGAGTTGAAAACTTCGCCTACTGCGATAGGTGTAGTGGTGTGCTCGCGAATCACTCGAAAACCTTCCTGTAACTCGGCCGGCGTCGGATCTTCAATCCAGAATAAGTGAAATGGCTCGAGCTCTCTTCCCAAGCGGCCGGCCTCGATCGGGCGTGAGGCGATGGTGGCAGTCATGGAGCAGGTGTAACTCCTCGCCGAAGGTTTCGCGCACCTTTGGAAATAAGTTGGGGACATGGCGCAAGATAAGGTTCCGTGGCCCATTCGTATTCTGTAGGCAACCCACGTTCCGCCGGTTCGTAGCGCCCCGGAGTTTTGGTGACGCCATAGGTGCTGGCCAGGCCCGGAATGCCGCTCTGCACACGAATTGCCTTGTAGCCCATTTCCTGGTGCCGGGCAACGTCTTCGATAGCGTGATCCGTGTCCTTCCCATTGGCATGTGCATAGACCATCACGCCTTCGCGGCTTTTCCCGCCAAGAAGGTTATAGACAGGCGTGTTCAGCGCTTTTCCCTTGATATCCCACAGCGCAATATCAACTGCACCAATGGCAGCCATGGTTACCGGTCCGCGGCGCCAATAGGGACCGCGGTAGAGATACTGCCAGATGTCCTCAGTTTGGAAAGGGTCGCGCCCAAGAATGCAGGGGATCACGTGATCAGTCAGATAACTCGCGACTGCGAGCTCGCGCCCGTTGAGTGTTCCGTCGCCCAAGCCATAGATGCCCTCATCGGTTTCAACTTTGAGGGTTACGAAATTCCGTCCTGGCGAAGTGATGTTGACGTAGGCCTTCGTGATTTTCATTGCATTCGGTTCTCGGTCTAGGACCCTGCAGCGGTGCGGAATTCCCTTCTCCGGCCGACGCGGCTTAATTTTCCAGTTACTGATTTACTCCGCTTGCCAGGAAGCCGCCGTCAACCACAATGATTTCTCCAGTCACGAAGGAAGCCGCTTCCGATGCCAGAAAAATTGCAGCACCGGCGACCTCTTTTGCTTCTCCAAATCGCCGCATCGGGGTGCGCAGGACCAACTCTTCGCCGCGTGGGGTGCCCTGAATCAGCGATGCATTCAAAGGTGTAGGGAAAACTCCGGGGGCGATTGCATTCACACACACACCGGATTGCGCCAGTTCCACTGCAAGCGATTTTGTAAGTGATGCCACCGCGGCTTTGCTGGCAGCGTAAGCGGCCACTCGATAAAATGCTACAAACGATGTCAACGAAGCAATGTTCACGATTCGCCCGTAGCCCGCGCGAACCATGGTTGCGCCAAAGATCTGGCAAGCGCGCAGGGTACCGGTCAAATTGGTATCGATCACTCGCGACCATTCTGCCTCATCGGCGTCGAGCGTGGCCGCCTTCGCTGTAACACCCGCTGCATTGACAAGAATGTCAACCTTGCCGAATTCCTTCAGCACGGCATCGTGAAGCGCTTGCAGAGAATCCCGGCTTTGCACATCGCTCGTGGTCCGCAGGGAACGCCGACCGAGCGCCTCGATCTCACCGGCAACCTTCTTAACCTGCTCCAGTCGCCGAGAACTTGGCACGACATCCGCACCAGCCTCGGCAAGACCGATTGCAATTGCGTATCCAAGTCCGGTTGTTCCCCCGGTCACTACCGCGACCTTTCCCTGCAGATCGAAGAGATCCTTGGTCATGAATTCTTCCTTTATTTTTGTTCCCCGCCATCTTACCCGGTTTATACGCGCATCGTCGCTACCCTTGCGCCCGCCCCAAAACTCTATCATCCGAGCCGCATTTCACGTCCCGCTCCGGGGCACTCCGGACCATCTCATCCGTAAGCGAGATGAGATACAGTGTGATTGAGCGATTCACTCTACACCTATGGAACCGATCACGATTCCCGATGCGGCGCGACGCTGGGATTGCCTAAGCCTGGGCGAAGTGATGCTGCGTCTCGATCCCGGAGAAGGACGCACACACACAACCCGCCAGTTCCAGGTATGGGAGGGCGGCGGAGAGTACAACGTGGCTCGCGGTCTCCGTCGGTGTTTCGGTCTCCGAACGGCAATTGCCACTGCACTCGCTGATAACCCCGTCGGCCGGCTCGTCGAGGATTGCATTCTTCAAGGCGGAGTAGATACTTCCCTGCTCCAATGGGCCAGTTTTGACGGCGTGGGACGCACCGTGCGTAATGGACTCAACTTTACTGAGCGCGGATTCGGCCTCCGTGCCGCATCGGGCTGCTCCGATCGAGGCCACACGGCCATCAGCAAGGTCAAGTCGGGCGACTTTGATTGGGAAATGATCTTTGGCGATGACGACGGAGCGTGTTGGTTCCACACGGGTGGCATCTTCGCCGCCTTGTCTGAAACAACAGCAATTGTGGCGGACGAGGCAATGGATGCCGCCCGTCGCCATGGCACCCCGGTCTCCTACGACTTGAACTATCGCGATTCGCTCTGGAAGTCCATTGGGGGCAAGGCCAAAGCGCAGGAGGTGAATCGGGAACTCGTACGCAAGGTCGACTTGCTTCTGGGCAATGAGGAGGACTTCACCGCAATGCTCGGGGTCGAGATCAAAGGCGTGAGTGAAGATTTCAAAGAGTTGCCCATCGCGGGCTATGAAGCGATGCTCCGGGAAGTCGCGTCGGCCTATCCGAATTTGAAACTCATCGCCAGCACTTTACGTACTGCGCATTCCGCATCGCGCAACGGATGGGGCGCCATTGCACTGTATCGGGACAAGATCGTCCACGTGCCGCAGAGGGACATCGATATCCTTGATCGCGTCGGCGGCGGCGATAGTTTCGCCTCCGGCCTGATCTATGGCTTTCTCGCGGGTAAGCCGATCGAATGGGCGGTTCGTTGCGGCGTTGCCCACGGCGCTCTTGCCATGACCACACCCGGCGATACAAGTATGGTCACATTGACGGAAGTCGAACGCGCCATGAAAGGCGGCTCTGCCCGTATCGCTCGATAAAGGAAGTTATGTCTGAAGAGACCAAGCAAACCATCGAACGCGTCGGACTCATCCCAGTGCTGCGCGCCAAATCCTCGGCTCAGGCGCATGCCGTTGTGGAGGCCATGATTGCAGGAGGCATCACCGTGGTCGAAGTCACGATGACTGTTCCTGGTGCTGTTCATTTGCTGAAGGAATTGAAGAAAGAGTATGGCGCGAGGCTTCTACTCGGAGCGGGTACGGTAACCACTGCTGCGCAGGCTGAAGCGACGATTGAGGCAGGTGCAGAATTCGTTGTGAGCCCCAGCCTGCATATGGAAGTGATTGCTGCAACCAGGAGCAACAAGAAAGTGTCGATTCCGGGCGCGCTCACGCCCACCGAAGCGATTACAGCGTGGGATGCCGGCGCTGACTATGTGAAGATTTTTCCTTGTTCCGCAGTTGGTGGCCCCGGCTACCTCAGGGCTCTGTTGGCACCCTTCCCACACTTGAAGGTCATCCCTACCGGCGGTGTTACGCTCGAGACCGCGGAAAGCTTTTTGAAAGCAGGAGCCCGCGCCCTAGGCATCGGTAGTGATTTGGTCAATCTCGCCGCCATCGATGAGGGCCATCCAGAAACAATCACAGAGGCGGCTCGCGCTTATTTGAAGGTATTTGCAGATTTTCGCAGTAAGGCGCAGTCGGGCGCGTAGTTCTTGTTCCCCCCATATAGACAAAGGCAATGACCTTGAACGTGTCGACCTACAACTTGTAGGCCTTCCGCACCAGCCCAACGGTCAGCTCTTGAGCCAGCTCCACCGCTCCATCTTCATCGAGGCGATGTTCAGCCACCAGCTTGGCAAGGAAACCTGCATCCATGCGCCGGGCGACATCGTGTCGCGCTGGAATCGATAACAGCGCGCGTGTGTCGTCGTTGAATCCCACTGTGTTGTAGAACCCAGCGGTTTCTGTTACCTGTTCGCGGAAGCGCTGCATCCCCTCGGGGCTATCGTGAAACCACCACGGCGGTCCGAGCCGCAGACAAGGATAATGTCCAGCCAGCGGCGCCAACTCCCTGCTATAGGCAGTCTCGTCCAATGTAAAAAGAATGATCGTCAGTTTCGATTCGTTTCCAAATCGGTTCAGCAAACTCCGCAGCCCGTTGACGTAGTCGGTCGGTCGCGGGATGTCTCCCCCCATGTCCCTTCCGTAGCGTTCGAACAGCCGCGTGTTGTGATTGCGGACCGATCCCGGATGGATCTGCATCACAAGTCCATCCTCAAGGCTCAATGCGTGCCATCTCCGTCAACATCTGCGCACGAAAAAGTTCCTGTTGTCCTTCGTCAGCTCGTACGCCAAGTACAGCGGCAAATAACTCCTCTGCGTGTCGTTCATTCAGGTCAGCAGTTTGCGCCGTGGGATGCCCATGGTCGGTCGCCGTCGCGCCCAGTGATTTGAAAAACTGGCGCCGCGCAGCCAGCGCCCGGAGATAACCTCGCCAGGATGTCGTGTCTTCCCCCGTCAAGGCGCCCAGCGTCTCAATTCCTTTTTTAAATCCCGGAAAACTCGGATCGACTACCGGGTCGGGGCGAAATGTCGGAAGAATTCTTCCTTCCCAGCCTGATGCGCGAATCGCCTGATGCTCGCCCAGGGAATCGAGAGGCGAATCGGTCGTAGAGAGCACTTCGATTGGAATTGTTCATACAGCGATCGGGGCAGAAATTCCGGCGTCGCCAATTTGGCCTTGATCTGATCGTAATATTCGTCAGCTGTCGACGGCGATAGTTGTTTTGTCAGACCGAAAGATTCCTGAAAAGCATAATCCAACCACAACCGCGTCGGCGTTCCGCGAAAAAGATAATAGTTTTTCGCAAAAATTCGCCACACTTTGCGCGGTTCATCAATCTTCGGTTTGCCGATTTCAAGTTGTTCAAGCGAGATTCCCTGGCTGTAAAGCATCCGGAAAATGTAATGGTCCGGCTGGACGAACAGCGCAACGGGATCTGCAAATGGTTCGTTGCGCGAAAACCATGAAGCCTGCGTATGTCCGTGCGGGCTCACGATGGGCAATCTTCGGATCTGGGAATAAAGCCTGCGTGCAATCGCGCGCGTCCCCTCGTCTGACGGGAATAGCCTGTCCTCGTGCAACAACGCCAATCGAATCTCCCTCTTCTCTTTCTATCCAGTATTACGCATTTAGGCGGCGGCGCGATATACTTCGGCTGCCCGAATAAAACGGTTTATACCCTTCCGAAATGCGGGCGTATATCCGTTGATCACGCTTCGCATTGCACTCCGCAACTACAAGGATTTTGGGAACGCGCCGAAGAAGAAGCTCGGCTCTTCGAGGAAGCGTATGCTTCCATGCGCAGGCTCCACTGGGAATCCACGAATTGTAGGGAGGCCTTCGCGATGAAAGTTTCGATGTCGCACCCCTCGTCACCGACTGGCTGGCCGAAGGCATGTATTTGGATGTACGCGAAGATTTGCAGCCGTCGCAGAGCGAACTGCCGATCCCGGATTGGCCATGGCGGCATTTTGCCCCAATCATTGATGCCATCGTGACGAGTGCCCTTACCGCGGGAGGCGTCTCTCGGTATTCTGGAAGCAGCGTAATGCGCAATTGACATCAAAGGAATTGAATTTCCATGAGCTCTAAGCGAAATGTTTCGGCCACGCAGCCGTTTTGCCTTGAAGGCCGTCATGCGCTTGTGACAGGCGGCGCCAGCGGAATCGGCGAAGCGACCGTTAAGGAATTGACGCGCGCGGGCGCTTTTGTCTGGATCGCCGATATCAATGCGTCCGCTGCCGAAGCGCTCGCCGCGTCCGTCGGCTCGGCACAGGCAATTCCGCTTGATGTGACGAGTCCCAGACTCCATCGCCGCGGCATTGGCGCAGGTGCGCCGCCTCGACATTCTGGTCAATAACGCGGGCATCGGCCATGTGGGCTCGATTGAAGCCACTGAGCCTGCAGACTTCGACCGCCTGCTCAATGTCAATGTTCGCGCAGTCTATCTAGTCACGCGCGCGTTTCTTGCCCCTTCTTCTTGCCGCCGGATCTGAAGGCGGCCGCACCGGCACCATCGTCAACATTGCATCCGTCGCCGGTCTGGTGGGAATCAAACAACGGTTCGCCTACTGCACCACCAAGGGGGCAGTGATCGCCATGACGCGCCAACTCGCCGTCGAATACCCAAAGACCCTGCGCGTGAACGCGATCTGCCCAGGCACCGTCGAAACGCCGTTTGTCGAGGGCTATCTTGAGAAATTCCACAAAGACAACAAAGATGAGGTCCGCGCTGAACTGCGCGCCCGCCAGCCCATCGGCCGTCTGGGCCAGCCGGAGGAAATCGCATCGATGGTGCGCTACCTTGCCTCAGACGAAGCCGCTTTCATCACCGGCTCGCTATTCAACATCGATGGCGGCTGGACTGCTGCCTAAATTGAAACCGTTCGCTTGATAAGCGGAGAGCGAGGACATATGAAGCTCGTTTCCTTTTCCAGGTCTGAGCCGAATTCGCCCCGGCGCATTGCTTGAAGACGGCACCGTTATCGATCTCTCTACGTCCAACCGCGACCGACACACTGGCGCGTGATTGCATCAGGCCTGAACACGGTCCCTGACGGCCCGACGCATCACGTTTGAGCGATGTCCGACTCCATGCCCCGATTTCAAATCCGCCGCGCGTCTTTGCCATCGGCCTCAATTACCGAGACCACGCCAAAGAATCCGGCATGGCGATCCCAACTACGCCCGTCGTTTTCTTCAAGCTCACCACCGCCATCATCGGGCCCGGCGAGCCAATCGTGCTGCCCAAGAACTCCACCCAGCCCGACTACGAGGCTGAGTTCGCTTTTGTCATCGGCAAAGGCGGCTATCGTATTCCAGCTTCGGCTTGGCGCGAACACGTCTACGGCTACACCATCGTCAACGACGTCAGCGCGCGCGACGTACAGTTCGCCACGTCGCAATGGTCCATGAGCAAGAGCTTCCCGACCTTCTGCCCGCTCGGTCCCGCAATCGTTACCGCCGACGAAATCGACGACCCTCATCAACTCGCTATCAGCCTCACCATTGACGGCGAAATCCTGCAAAACTCGAATACGCGCGAACTCATCTTTGGAATTCCTGAGCTGATCGAATACCTGTCGTCGATCACGCCTTTGCTTCCCGGCGACATCATCTCCACGGGCACGCCTGCGGGCGTTGGACTCGGTCGCACGCCAAAACGCTGGCTGAAATCGGGCGAAACCGTCACCGTCACGGTTGAGGGGCTTGGCTCGCTTTCGAATCCTGTGATCGCCGAATGATCACTCAGAGTGTTCCCAATGCAGTCGGCAACCGCGTCGGAGACGCGCACCTGCCGAATGCGGGATAATTCAATTGATGGAACTTTCAGGACAATCTCTCATTGGCGGCCGCCGCGGCACACGGGACGGCAAGAGTTTTCAAGCGGCTAACCCGCAAACCGGAGCCGCGCTGGAACCGCCTTCTTCTCGGCCACTCGCGCGCCGAAATCGAGGAAGCCGCTCAGCTGGCAGCTGCAGCCTTCACAACGTATTCGCAAGCCACCGGCAAAGCCAAGGCGGCTTTCCTCCGCCGTGTCGCCGACGGTTTCGATGCGCATCGCGAGGAGCTCGCCGAGCGTGCGCATCTTGAGACTGCGCTGCCCATGCCACGCCTCCTTGGCGAAGTCGGCCGCACCTCGGGTCAATTGCGGCTTTTTGCCGGCGTGGTTGAAGAAGGCTCGTGGGTCAATGCCCGCATCGATCCGGCGCTTGCCCGACCGCCAACCGCTGCCGCGCCCCGATATTCGCTCGATGCTGCGCCCGCTCGGCCCGGTCGTCGTCTTCGGCGCCAGCAACTTTCCACTGGCATTCTCGGTCGCGGGCGGGGATACGGCTTCGGCCTTGGCTGCCGGCTGTCCGGTCATCGTCAAGGCTCACCCGGCCCATCCCGGAACCAGCGAGCTAGCTGGCCAGATCATCGCCGAGGCCGTTGCCGCCGAAGGTCTGCATCCGGGAGTCTTCTCGCTGCTTTTCGATGCGGGCGTCGAAGCAGGCACGGCCCTCGTCAAACATCCGCTCGTTCGCGCTGTCGCCTTCACCGGCTCGCTCCGTGGAGGCCGGGCCCTCATGGACCTTGCGGCCGCCCGACCCGATCCGATTCCCTGCTTTACTGAGATGTCCAGCGGCAACCCGGTCTTCGTTCTTCCCGGCGCATTGCGCAAAGGTCCAGCCGCGCTCGCTACGAGTCTCTTCGGATCTTTCACACTCGGCGCCGGCCAGTTCTGCACCAAGCCCGGCATTGTTCTCGTTGTCTGAATCCAGCGAAACGGAAGCATTCTTAGCTGAACTCAAGAGGCACGTCGCTCAGGCAGAACCCTACACGTTGCTCACGGCGGGTATCGCCCGCGAATATGTCGCGCGCGACAAGGACAGGGCTCGGCGAACCGCAGCTAGCGGCTGAGGCTGCCGAGGCCAAGACCGACAACTGCCCATACCGCTACAGCCAAGCTCTTCGCCGCGAGCCTCGACGAGCTGCTCGACAAACCCGTCTCTGGCAGATGAGATCTTCGGCCCGGACACGCTGCTCGTACGTTGCGACAACACGCAGGACTATCTGCGCGCCGCCCGCGCCCTCGATGGCCATCTGACCGCGACCATTCTTGGCGATGAAGACGATCTCGCCGCCAATCGCGAATTGATTCAGATTCTCGAACAAAAGGCCGGTCGGCTCATCTTCAACGGATTCCCTACCGGCGTTGAAGTCTCCCACGCCATGGTTCATGGCGGGCCTTATCCATCCACCTCAGATCCGCGTTTCACGTCGGTCGGCAGCCTGGCCATTTACCGCTTTGCGCGCCCGGTCTGCTTTCAGGGATTCCCGCAGGCGATGCTGCCGCCGAACTCCAGGACGCAAATCCGCTTGGCATTCGGCGCCTGCGCGACGGCAAGCCGGAAGACTCTATAGCACCTTCGCCAGCCACTTACCCGTGTGCGAATGCAAGTTCGCCGGCAATTTCTTCCGGCGTTCCTTCAGCCACAATTTTGCCGCCGCCTTCGCCGCCTTCCGGGCCCAGGTCGATCACCCAGTCCGCGCTCTTGATCACGTCGAGGTTGTGCTCGATCACGATCAACGAACCGCCGCCGTCGATCAGCTTGCGAAAAGCCGTCAGCAGCTTCGACACATCGTCAAAGTGCAGCCCAGTCGTCGGCTCGTCCAGAATGTACAGCACGCGGCTGGCCTGCGAAGGCTTCGCATTGGCATTCGCTGAACGCACCTGCGCCAGATGGGCAGCCAGTTTCACGCGCTGCGCCTCGCCGCCCGACAGCGTCGTTGCCGATTGCCCAAGCCGCAAGATATCCCAGCCCCACTTCATCCAGCACCGCAAGCTTTTCGAGCAGCCGTGTTTGCCCGGCGAAGAAACGAAGCGCTTCTTTCACCGTCATCTGCAGCACTTCGTGAATATTCTTGCCCTTGTACTGCACTTCAAGCACTCTTGGTCTGGTAGCGCGTGCCGTTGCAATCCTCGCAGGGCAACTCCACGTCCGCCAGGAACTGCATCTCCACGGTGACCGTGCCGTCGCCTTCGCAGGTATTGCACCGGCCGCCCGGCACGTTGAACGAAAAATGCCCTGGCGTCAGCGACAGCCTCTTGGCCTCAGGCTGCGATGCGAACAGTTCGCGGATCAGATCGAAGCCTTTGATATACGTAATCGGATTCGACCGCGGCGTTCGCCCGATCGGCGTCTGATCCACCAGCACCACATCGTTCAGCCGCTCGACGCCCGTCAACGACTTGAAAACGCCCACAGGGTCGCCTACCATCGGTCTGCCCCAAGCGCTCGAGCCACGGCGCGATATAACACCTGATGCACCAGCGTCGATTTTCCCGAGCCTGAGACGCCCGTGATGGCCACCAGCATGCCGAGTGGAATCTCCACGTCGAGCCCATGCAGATTGTTTGCCTCGGCTCCCCGCAACACCAGCCGTTCGCGTCCCGGTGCGCGGCGCCGTGTCGGGACCGGAATTGAAATCTTGCCCGACAGATATCGCCCTGTCAGCGAACTCGGATTCGCCTCAATTTCCGCCAGTACACCCTCCGCCAGCAACTTGCCGCCAAATTCTCCCGCTCCCGGTCCCAGGTCCAGCAGATGGTCGGCAGCGCGCAATACGTCGGCATCGTGCTCCACAACCACAATCGTGTTGCCCAGGTCGCGTAGCTCCTTCAAGATCCGGATCAGCCGCTCTGTATCCCGCGTGTGCAGCCCGATCGATGGCTCATCCAGAACGTAGAGCGCGCCCACGAGCCGCGAACCGAGCGACGTCGCCAGTTGAATTCGTTGCGCCTCGCCGCCTGATAATGTCGAAGCCAATCGATCCAACGTCAGGTATTCCAGCCCGACGGCATCCAGAAAAGTCAGCCGCTGCCTGACTTCATCCAGAATCGGTCCAGCAATTTCTTCCTGCATCGGCGAGAGTTGGAGCGTCGAAAATAACTCCTTCGCCTTGGCGATGGTCAGGGCTGTCGCCTGACAAATATTCAGCCCATTCAGGCGCACCGCGCGCGCTTCTGCACGAAGCCTCTGCCCTCGACAATCGGGGCACTCAGCGTAGCCTCGATATTTGCTTAGCATCACGCGGACGTGCAACTTGTATTTCTTGCGTTCCATCTGGGCGAAGAACCCATGCACGCCAACAAAGCTTCCGTTGCCTCGGAGCACCGTCTCACGCACCGGTTCCGGCAGTTCACGCCAGGGCACATCCATCGGAATATGAAGTTCCGCGGCATGCTTCTTAAGGTCGGTGAACCAGGGACGATATTTCGGCCGATTCCAAGGGTCGATGGCACCGTCGTTAAGGCTCAGTCCCTTATCCGGGATCACCAGATTCAGGTCGTAGTCCACCGTGTTGCCGAAGCCCTGGCAACGCGGACACGCACCAAAAGGGTTGTTAAAGCTGAAAAGGCGCGGCTCAGGTTCCTTCCCCACGCGATGGCATTTTGTGCACCTGTAATCGCCCGAGAAGCTGTGCCGGCGCCGCTCATGAGTCTCTTCGCGCGGAACCTCTTCGAAGATCACCTCTCCCGCTTCGCGATAAGCGATCTCGGCCGCGTCGACAATCCTTGCGCGGTTCTCCGCATTCACCACGATTCTGTCGACGAGCACAAAGAGAGGCTGATCAAAATCGAGGTCAAGGAGAGACTCTGGAGACGAGAACTCGAAGATCTGGCCATTTTGATAAAGACGGTTAAACCCGGATGATCTCAACTCCGTCAACCGCGCCTTCATCTCGTCGCTGATTGGCTCAGCGGTGGTCGTTCTCGCTGGCTGTCTTCGCGCCGGTTTTTGTCGTTCGATTGGCAGGTTTGGCCGGCTCTGCTGCCGGCTCCTCATGGCGCACCGGAAACAACGCGTTCAGGCGGACCCCTTCACCTAACGCCAGGATTGCCTCGGCCACTTCGTCGATTGAGTCTCGCTTCACCAGGCCATCGCAATGGATGCAATGCACCTCGCCGCATCGCGCATACAACAGGCGGAGATAGTCGTAGATCTCCGTGGCCGTCGCCACCGTCGAACGGGGATTGCGCGTCGTATTTTTTTGCTTAATGGCGATCGCCGGCGCCAATCCGTCAATCTCATCTACATCCGGCTTCTCGATGCGTTCCAGAAACTGCCGCGCGTACGCCGAAAGCGATTCCACGTACCGTCGCTGGCCCTCGGCGTAGATGGTGTCGAATGCGAGCGAGGATTTGCCTGACCCCGAAACGCCGCTGATCACCGTCAGCTTGCCGTGAGGAATTTCGCAGGAGAGATTCTTCAGATTGTGGGTCCGCGCACCGCGGATCACGATTGCATCGTTCGATGAAGTCAACGGAAAGACACCGGGAGGAAATCTGTCAGCCGCGTCCCTGTCCCCTTAGAGGAGCGCGGGACGCAAACATCCATTTTTTATTATAGGGCGCGCAGATCGTTCGCGGCGTCTTCTCGGTCTCGGAGAAGCGCTCCTGTCGGAAGCAAAGGTGATTTCCACATAGCCCCGCTTGACCGATGCCGATGCGGAGGGGACACGACTCCCTCGCGCACCGAAGTGGTCGGTTTGGCAAAAGGCTTTGAGTGAAATTAACCTAAGCTGCGAGAGCAGGAGCGCGAGATGCGCCGACGTAGGCCAAGCTGGCCATCGGCATCTCGGTCTCGACTTCGTTGCGATTCAGGACACAGGCCAGACCCAACAAGGCAGAAGACGCGCACGCTGGGCAACGTGTCGCGGAATTTCCAACGCAATCGCAATCCTGGCAAAGATAAGCCGAAGTCAACGGAATATATTGCAGCATTGGGGAAGTCATCGTTTCACCTATTTGGAGGAACTCGATTGGCATTTGGCGAGGGAGCTTGCGCTCCGTTCGCCGATCCCTAACAGGGTTGATGGGCCTCGAGGCGAAAAAGTTGTTTCGGGGCTCTCAAAAACCTGAGGAAAAACCGCTTCCTGTTGGGGTACCTTCCCTGCCGAAATCCCAGCCTCACTGAAATCTAGGTTAATTGAATCGAGAGCTGAATTCCATTCCCCATTGTGGTGAATATCTGGGTTACTTTGAAGACTGATTTTGTAACAGTTTGGTCATCATGCTTCCTGGTTACTATCCGGTCGGAAACAAACGGAGGCGCCGAATCTCGTTGTTTCAGCGTCTCTTACGATTCTTACTTCGAGAGCACTGAGTTGTTTTGATCAAATTCCTGTTTCGTTTTCGCATCCTTGTGCACCGCATGGTCCGCGCTTTTCTCGTCTCTAATTCGGGGAGACCTAACTGGCTTCACGGTTGCGTCCGCTCGCGGTTGCGACGATTCATTGCGACGGTTCTTCGATCACGCAAAACGCAACGTCTGTCTTCTATTCGAGTCAAACGCTTGGGCTGGTTCGACATGGAATATGTTTGGGTAGATCGCAAAGATCTGCATGATGCGGACTGCAGACTAAAATGACGTTGAGGTATCTCGTGGTTCGCACTGCCCTCTTTCTGTTGACGAATCTTTTAATTTCCAGTGTCTGTTTGAACTCGACTGCCCAGGCTTCAAGTTCGCAGGCTTCAAGTCAGTCAAGCCTGAAGGAAGGCCCTGCCCCTCCGACGGCAGTCGACAAGAATACATCGGACCCTTCGGTCTCCCGACAGGTTGCGGATGCAGAAGCCGCCATAGGCAAGTCGGACTGGAAGACAGCTGAAACAAAACTCGACGCTTGGCTCACTACCCATCCAAACGACGCTCGCGCACTCTTTGACGCTGGTTATGCCGCCGACGCAGAGGGCCGGGTTGACGCCGCCGCCGTCTTCTATCGCCGAGCTACCGAAGCCGATCCGAAATCCTTTGAAGCGCATCTGTCGCTTGGGCTATTGTTGGCGCGGCAAGGCAAGCTGACCGATGCTCGTCCGGAGTTTCAGGCTGCGACGACACTTGATCCTGGAGAAGCAGGCGCAGCCCTCAAAGCACGGGCGTGGCGTGCGTTGGCTGAGATCGACAAGCCCAGACCCGACGATCCCGGGGATGCGAGACAAGCTTCAACAGATTTGTTGGAAGCGCTCAAACTCTCTCCGGAAACACCAGCCGACACCCTGCTCGCCGCGAGCCTGGCTGAATCCGCAGGCCAGACAGTGGAGGCAGAGGCCGCGTATCGCAGGCTGCTGACAAAAGATCCTGGATCGGAACCGGCGAACGCCGGTCTAGCGCACGTGCTGATTGTGCGCAAGGAATTTTCGGAAGCGGAGACAGTGCTACGCGCCGCCATCGCAAAAGCACCGGGCGATCCGACATTGAATGTCCAACTTGCCACGGTCCTTGCTGCCCAAGATAAGGCTGAAGCACTTCCTCTGTTGCAGAAGATCTACGTGGCAGCACCCGCAGGACGCTGCCATCGCCCATATGCTTGCCGACGTGGAGGCACAGGCTGGTGATGCTGCCGGTTCCGACAAACTGTACACAACGCTTCTAGCCTCGCAACCAGATGACAGCGACCTGCTCGTCGCCCATGGCCAGAATCTGATTCGGCTGCTCAAATACAGTGAAGCTCTGGCCGTGTTCTCTAGAGCTACACGCGTGAATCCCTCTGACGGCGATGCCTGGAGTGGGCTCGCCTTTTCCGCCTCAAAAACAGGTCAACCCGCTGTCGCATTACACGCGCTTACGATGCGGTCAAAGTTTCTGCCAGAGGTCCCGTCAACCTACTTTCTCTGGGCAACATCGTACGACACGATGCACGAGAAAGTTCAGGCCACTGCTTACTACCATCGCTTCCTCGAATCGGCCGGAGGCAAGTTTCCGGATCAGGAATGGCAAGCAAAACAAAGGCTTCTCCTGCTGGAAAGAAAGAATCAATAGTGGCCAATTTTGCTCAAAAGGAAAAACTGATGTATTAGATGATTCAAGGGACAGGTTTTCCACATTTCAATTCCCAGGAAAGCGTCGCGGCGACTAGGTAGTAACCAGAGGGACTTTCGTTTTTCCTTGCATGTTCTCCTGAATTGCTCCTATTGTTACGGCGTGGGGCAGGGCGGCCGACCATGGTTGAGCCGCTCGGGGTTTTCCGCACCAGCGGAGGTTCGTTCCTCATGCGCGCTCAGATCTCGTTGGCGGTTCTCATCCTCCTTCCGGCGATCGCAATACAGGCTCGCGCGTACACTCCGGACGAAAAAATTCCCGATCAGGAGAGCATTTCTGCGCTGGAGGCAAAAATCCCGCAGGCTCAACCGCGCGAGCAGTGTTTTCTCTATGCTGAGCTGATCCACCAAATGACCGAATTCAGTGTGCGCCAGTATGCGGCGGGCAATGTCGACAAAGCCAGCGACCTTCTGAAACAGGTCCAGGAAGTCGCGCACAGAGTGCACCTCTCGGTGTCCGATGACAACAAGCGGCTCAAAAACGCTGAAATTCTTCTTCGGCATACCGCGTTTCGACTGAATGAAATGCTTCATTCCAGTAGTTTCGAAGATCGGCCGCTCGTCGCGCAGACACTGGCGCAGGTGAATCGGGCCGAAAATGAAGCCATGCTGCAGGTCTTCAAGAAGTAGTCTCTCTCGCTCCCCGTGAAATCCCAGCAGTTTTTTGCGCATTGGGAACTCCCACCTTTTGCCCGGTCATGGAATTGTGCTTGAATGAACTGGGTCAGGAGTTCAAGGATGCGCGCGCCAAGTCTCTTGCTGTTGCTCTGTGTTTCGCCATTGCTGATTGCGTCGGCAGAAGCGCAAAAAGAGCAGCGCCAGCCGCTCACAGAACCTCAGATTGAGCAGATCCGTGAAGCCGGCGTCGATCCAGATGAGCGCGTTAAGCTCTATACCAAATTCCTGCAGGAGCGGGTTGACTCGATCAAGGGATTAATTCCCAGAATTCATTCCGGGGCTCGCTCGAAGCGTATGGACGATGAACTGCAGGACTTGACCGCGCTGATGGACGAACTCGGTTCGAATCTCGATCAGTATGCCGAGCGGAAGGCGGACCTTCGAAAATCTCTGAAATCTTTGAGCGAATCCACTCCGCATTGGGTGGATGTTTTGCGTGGTTTGCCAAGCGAGCCGGGATTTGACCTTTCTCGAAAAGAGGCCATTGATAGTGGCAAGGATCTGGCTGACCAGATTACACAAATGCTCAAAGAGCAGACGGATTATTTCAATCTTCACAAGGATGAAAAGGGGCAGGAGCGCGCTGAGCCCAAATAAGTCCCTCGGCCCCTGATGAACGGGTTATTCGTGCTAACCTCCATTCTGGTGATCGCCAATTTTCAGACCATCTTCCAAGAGGAGTACCGAGCGATTCGTTCCCGGGCGCCTATGCCGCCCATCGTCGTACGCTTTCGCCGTTTCACTTCCCTCAATACCACGATTCGGCTTCGGGAAGGCCGCATCCTGGTCAGCCTTTCCGATCTTCTAGAAGGAGCTCCGGAAAGTGTCCTGCGCTCGATTGCTCACATCTTGTTGGCAAAGCTTTACCGCAAGCCGATCGATGCCAGTCAAAATCTACGCTTCAAACGGTTTGCATCCAGTGCAGCCGTCACACGGCAGACAGAACTGATTCGGCACGCTCGCGGCACGAAGCGCTTCTCGGGCCCGGAAGGCCGCTTCTACAATCTTGAGGAAGTCTTTGACACACTCAATTTCAGATTCTTTGGGGGTCTTCTGGGCCGCCCTGAGCTCACGTGGAGTGAGAATCTGGCGCGGCGCTCCCTCGGTCATTACGACGCCGCCCACAACACCATCGTGGTGAGCCGCGTATTCGATCGGCCCTCGAGCCCACGCTACGCGATCGAATACCTGCTTTATCACGAAATGCTCCACCTCAAGCATCCCGTCAAAATGCGCGGCTTGCGTCGCTGCGTCCATTCCTCCGCGTTTAAGGCCGAGGAGCGGCTATTTCCGCAACTCAATGAGGCTTTGGCCTACATAAAGCGTCTATAGCCTCAGCGTTTTAAGCCGAAAACATGGCCCAAGCGGAACCACCGTTCCCCAACTGGTAACCTGCTTGGAGTTACAGTGGTCGCATGCCCTTTCGGTTCCCTCTTTCCGCGGAGAAGAGAGTAGTATGTGCATCTAACCAGTTGAACGGGAGGTTCAATGCAGGTGCTCGCGTGGCTCTTCCCCTTTTTTCAAGGTTTACTTCTCGGAATCATAGCGATGGCGTTTCATGAGGCTGGCCACATTGTGGCGGCACCGTTAGTTGGGATCAAAATTAAAGCAATCGGCCTGACTTGGAAGGGTCTCTACACTGTGCGCGAAGCCGGACCACCGGCCAAGAACCTGATCGTCTCGCTAGCTGGTCCTTTGACCAATTTGGCTTTGCTTGCGTTGTGGCCGCTCTCTCCGAAGCTCGGACTTGCGAATCTCTGCTTCGCGTTCTTCAACATACTTCCCATGGAAGGTTCAGATGGCGACCGCGTTTGGACATGCTGGAGGCAGATCAAGCGGGAACGACGCAGCCGGGAATCTTCGAAGCTCTATACGGCGTATGGCACAACTCCAGGAATCGTTCCTGGTGGAGAGCTTAGCGGGCTGGCTGGGGAGTCTTCGCGCGCCGAAGATTAGATCGTTTCTGGATTGAGCGAAACGCGGTTCACGCGATTTTTTCCACTGCATGAGTACTTTGTTCCGGTGCGGGAACCTGACGCGTCGCGGTCCACAAAATCAGGGCAAACCCAACGACGACTGAACCTGCGCTAGCAAGTTGGGCATTTGACAAGTCAAATAAAATCTTTGGATTACGACGTATAAATTCAACTAAGAATCGAGCTATTCCAGTAAGAACAAGGTATTCGCCTAGAATCCTTCCAGCAGGTTTTGGCGTCCCGCCCCGTTTCCAGAGCCACCAACCGATCAACAACCCGGCCGCGAGCTCATAAAGCGGCGTTGGGTGAACGCGGACCAGTGTGGGCTCGAGACCGTTCGGAAAGCTCATGCCCCACGGTAAATTCGTGGGGATCCCATAGCATCCATCTCCCGAGAGAAAACAACCGATGCGGCCGATTCCGTAACCGATCGCCGCTGACGGTGAGGCCAAATCGAGGATTCGCAATGCGCCAATGCGGGCTCGCCAACCTTGAAAAATCAGCGCCGCAATTCCGAAGGTGAGGCCTCCGAACCAGGCAAAGCCTGCCTGATCCCACAACACTCGCCAGCCGATTTCGCGGAACTCGGAAGGCGTGTCTAAGACATGCCACACCTTGGCACCAACAATGCCAGCCACTACGGCAACTGCCACAATACCGACCGCGTCTGCGTCGAGGCCTGCTCGTCGAAACGAAGCGTGCATGACCCACGCGCCTGCCACTGCGGCCAGCCACAACATCAGGCCAAAGGTAGGCAGATTGAAGCTCCAAAAATGGAGGTACGGAATCATCTCTCTTGAGTATAAACGTCAGCCGAAGCGAAGGGATCGACGTCATGCTTCAGACAATTTTCACAGGCCGGCGCAACCGTAAAGTGCGGATTCGCGAGATACTAAGGGCATGTCAACCATCACCTATCAGGGGCTTGAGATCCTCTACACACATCAGCAGATCGCAGAGCGGGTGGCTGAAATGGGAGCCCAGATCACGCGCGATCTGAACGGGGAAAAGGCAGTGATGGTCGGGGTGCTGAAAGGGGCCGCCATTTTTCTTTCGGACCTGGCGCGAGCCGTTCAGGTTGACACGACTTTCGATTTTGTCGCGGTATCCAGTTACGGCAAAGGGCAACGTTCTTCCGGTGCAGTGAAATTAATCAAGGATCTAGATGAGCCGATTGAAGGAAAGAACGTCTTGCTGGTCGAAGACATTCTCGACACTGGCCTCACGCTCGCCTATCTGCGCAAGATTCTTCTTCAGCATCACCCCAAAACCTTGCGAATTGCGACCTTGCTCGACAAGCCCTCGCGAAGAATAGAACGCATCGATGCGGACTACGTTGGCTTCTCCATCCCCAACCTGTTTGTTATCGGCTATGGAATGGACTACGCGGAACGCTATCGTAATCTCCCGGACATTTGTCTCATGTCTCCCAACCATCCGGAATAGGGAGACGAGCTGGATGACTGGGACCACAAATCTAATCGAGGAGCGCCGGTTGCTGGCCTCCGCTTATCGAGAATTCAATGCACGGAATATGGAAGCCGTCCTGGCCTGCCTGCATCCTGGGGTCGAATGGGCGAACGGAATGGAAGGCGGGCACGTCCATGGACGTGGTGGTGTCCGCGACTACTGGACCCGTCAATGGGCGATCCTGGACCCGCACGTCCTGGCGTGCCCGCCTTCCATTCCGTTCGCCCTCGCCCCGGCGGGCGGGCCGGTCGCCCTGCGGGTCCGTGTCGCGGTCCCCCCGTCCGCGGCCCCCTTCCATCCGTTCGCCCATCGACCCCAGGATGCAGGCAGGCCAGGACGGCTTCCATATTCCGTGCATTGATCTCGATAAGCGGAGGCCAGCACCGCGCTCCTCATGCGTGCTCCCAGTCATCCAGCTCGTCTCCCTATTCCGGATGGTTGGGGACATGACAATGTCCGGGAGTACGATAGCGTTCCGCGTAGTCCATTCCATAGCCGATAACAAACAGGTGGGGATGGAGAGCCAACGTAGCGCATCGATGCGTTCTATTCTTCCGCGAGGGCTTGTCGAGCAAGGTCGCATTCGCGGTTTTGGGGTGATGCTGAAGAAGAATCTTGCGCGTCGCCCCTCTCACTTCTCGACACTGGCCTCACGCTTGCCTATCTGCGCAAGATTCTTCTTCAGCATCACCCCAAAACCTTGCGGATTGCGACCTTGCTCGACAAGCCTTCGCGAAGAATTGAACGGATCGATGCGGACTACGTCGGCTTCTCCATCCCCAACCTGTTCGTTATCGGATATGGAATGGATTACGCGGAACGTTATCGCAACCTCCCGGACATTTGCCTCATGTCCCCCAACCATCCGGAATAGACTTCAGACTGAGACAGGATGCCCGGGACCAGCAAATCTGAATCGAGGAGCGCCGTTGCTGACCTCCGCTTATCGAGATTTCAATGCACGGAACATAGAAGCCGTCCTGGAGCGTCTGCATCCTGAAGTCGAATGGGCGAACGGAATGGAGGGCGGCCACGTCCATGGACGTGGTGGTGTCCGCGACTACTGGACCCGCCAATGGGCGATCCTGGACCCGCACGTCGACCCGGTGAGCATCGAAGCTGATGAAGCGGGCCGGCTGATTGTCGAAGTGCATCAAGTTGTCCGGGATCTGAATGGCTTCGTTCTGCTCGACACAACAGTTCATCATGAGTATCGGTTTGCAGGTGGGCTTATCAAGCGAATGGACATCGAGTAAATCACCCAAGCGAAGCAAAAGAAATGTCGCGTCGGTAACTGGTGATCCTGTTACTTGGCCGGCGGTTCGGTAAGCACTATACTCATGTCCCGGAGACTCTCTGGCGAACCTAGAAAGGAGCCAGCCCATGGGAAAAGGCACTATGTCTGTTATTACGCCGATTGGCGAGGCTGATCTTGAATTCGATCACGGAAGCTTTGATGCTCCCGGGTTCACGCGCCAAGCAATGACGAACTGGCAGACGTTGGCGGCGGTCATCGACCACACGCTTTTGAAACCAGACGCAACCCGCGAACAGGTAGAAGTTTTGTGCGATGAAGTTGTTCGCTATCGTTTTGCATGTGCCATGGTGAATCCGATCTGGGCGGCCACGGCGGTTGGCATGCTTTCCGGTACGGGAATTCCCGTCGGTGTAGTCATCGGTTTTCCGCTTGGCGCTTCACTTGTCTCCACATTGCGCCAGGAATCCGCTGCGTTGGCCCGGATGGGCGTCCGCGAGCTGGATATGGTCGTCCCCATTGGGCAACTTAAGAGTGGAAACCACCACGCCGTCCAACATGCTGTGCACGCCGCTGCGACGGTAGCCCATCATCACGGCGCTCTGCTCAAGGTGATTCTGGAAACGGCGCTGTTGACGGTGGAAGAAAAACTTCGCGGCGCGGAACTCGCTATCCAAGGAGGCGCAGATTTCCTCAAGACCTCCACCGGCTTCGCATCGGGCGGTGCCACCGCAGCCGATGTGGCTCTTCTGCGTGGCGTGGCGGGAGGCCGTTGCGGCGTGAAAGCTTCAGGCGGCATTCGAAAGCTCACCGACGTACACACTATGCTTGAAGCGGGTGCCAATCGGATTGGCGCATCGTCCTCTGTGGCAATTGTTCGCGAGATGGGGGCGGAATAGACACAACAGGGATCGAGGAACAGGGATCAGAATTCTGTCCGTTGTCACGAGTGATCCGGGTGATCTTTGGGCATTCATGATCTAATCTGCTCGACAATCCGCCGATCGCTCCATCGATCATCGACACGCGCGGCAGAGATGCTTCTCGTCGTTCCCTATTCCATGAACCCTGTTCGTTCCCTCCTGCGGTATCATTCCCTTCTACGTTCATGTCAACCACTCCGACAACTCCGCGTGAAGAGCCCGAATACGAAGGCGACTATCGCCCTGCGGATGCAGAAAACCCACACGCGCATCTCGATCCAGCCAACGTGCGCGTGGAGACGGCCGACCTTACTTACCTGGTCCAGATGGCCGACGCGCTCAACACCACTCTCGATCTGCAAACCCTCCTTCGCCGCACCTCGGAGTTGGTCCAGGCCATCATTCACTACCGGATCTTTGCGATCTTGCTTCTGAACGACCGCACCCACGACCTCCGCATGCGCTTTCAGATTGGGCACAGCCCGGAAGTTGAGCGCATGCGCTTTCCCATTGGCAAGGGCGTCGTTGGACAGGTCGCTCTGACGCGCCAAGCGATCTTGCTCAACGATGTGTCGACGGACGAAAACTACATCTCCGCGAATCCCGAAGTGCGCTCGGAACTAGCTGTGCCGCTGATCGCTAAGAACCGGCTCATCGGCGTGATGGATCTCGAGAGCGAGCAGACGGGGTACTTCAGGCCCGAACATCTGCACCTGCTCACCCTTACCGCTTCGCGCATCGCACAGGCAATTGAAAATGCCCGCCTCTATGCGCGCGTTTCACGGCAGGCGCAGACGCTGACAGTGCTGAATGAGATTTCGGCCGAGCTGACATCGATTCTCGAACTCGATCCCCTGCTGGCGCGCATCGGCCAACTGCTGCGCCGGCTGATCGATTACCAGATGTTCAGCATCATGCTGCTCGACGACAAGGGAGAGACGCTGATTACGCGCTACGCGTGGCGCTTCGGCTATGCCCATGCGCCCCTGCGCCGCATCCCGATCACCAGCGGGCTGGTGGGCGCGGCGGTGCGCGAATGGCGCCCGATCAATGTGCCGGATGTGCGCAAAGATCAGCGCTATCTGCCCATGAACCCCGAGACGCGCTCAGAGCTGATTGTGCCGCTATTTCACAAGGGACGCATCATCGGCGTGCTCGACCTGGAACATACGCGGCCTGGATTCTTCAACGAAGACCACGAGCGCGCTTTGACCACCATGGCCGCACAAGTCGCCATTGCCATCGAGAATGCGCGCCTCTACCAGGCCGTGAGACGCCAGGAGCGGCAACTGGAACGCGACATTGCGATGGCGCGGGAAGTGCAACTCCGGCTGCTTCCGACGGCTCCGCCCGAGCAATCCCATGCCGATCTGGCGGTGCGGTTTCTCCCGGCACGCACCATTGGCGGCGATCTCTATGACTTCGTTGAGTACGAGCCCGGACAAACGGCAATTGTGCTCGGAGACGTCAGCGGCAAGGCTGCCCCCGCCGCACTCTTTGCGGCGCTGGTCAGCGGCATCATGCGGTCCGCGGCGATTCAACGGCCAAAGGCGGCGCAGATGCTCTGCATGCTGAACGATGCGCTGCAGGAGCGCAAACTCGAATCGCAATATGTGACGATGCTCTTCGCACTATGGAACGACGAGAACCGGACGTTGCAGGTGGCGAATTCAGGCGCGGTCCAACCTATTTTTTGCAGAGAGGGCCAGTCGCTGACGATCAAGGCCGAGGGTTTTCCGCTCGGGCTCTTCCCCGATGTCACTTATGACGAGTTCAGCGTCGTGACGCAGCCGGGCGACGTCCTCGTCTTCGTCTCCGACGGAATTCTCGACGCAGAAAATGCACAAAACGAAATGTACGGTTCAGAGCGGCTGTCGAGCATTCTCTGCGCGAACCCCGACCAGTCCGCAAGCCAGATTGCCGACGCGATCATGGCCGATGTGACGCGATTCCAGGACGGGAAGGACCGCTTCGACGATGAGACGATCATCGTGCTGAAGGTGCGGTAGCAAAAGCATCTGGCCGTCCATTCGTTGGCCAATGTTCCGCAGTCTTCCGATAGACTGGAAAAGATATTCATTTCGGAGCGCCTTTTGTCACACCGCAACGCAAGAACGCCTCATTCGCCCCGCGCAAAATATTCTGGGAAGCCTTCGCCTGCCCGGCGACAAATCCATCAGCCACCGCTACGGCATGCTGGCCGCGTTTGCCGAGGGAACATCGCGCTTTAGCAACTTCTCAACCGGCGCGGATTGCGCTTCGACTCTCGCGTGCATGCAGGCTCTTGGCGCACGGGTGCGCACACTAGACGATGGCTCCGTTGAAATCACAGGTGTGGGGGGCCGTGTGACGCCCGCAGAACGCCCCCTCGACTGCGGCAACTCCGGCTCAACGATGCGCATGATTTCCGGCCTGCTTGCTCCGCAGCAGGGCAATTTCACTTTGGTAGGCGACGCCTCCCTTTCGCGCAGGCCGATGGAACGCGTTCGCAAGCCCCTTGAAGCCATGGGCGCACGACTGACACTCACCGACGGCCATGCGCCGATCAAAATCGAAGGAACGCCGCTCCAGGCGATCGACTACACTACGCCTGTTCCCAGCGCCCAGGTGAAAACTGCCTGCTGCTCGCGGGACTGCAGACCACAGGCACGACGGCAGTGCGCGAGTCGGTGCGCACCCGCGACCACAGCGAGCTGGCTTTGCGCGCGTTTGGCGCCAAAGTTGAGCGGGCGATCGATTCGGTCTCGATCACGGGCCCACAGAAGTTGCACGGCATTGAGGCCGCGGTCCCCGGCGATCTATCTTCCGCCGCGTTCTTTCTTTGCGCTGCAGCGATATTTCCCGGCTCGTCGCTGGTGCTCGACGGATTGGGACTTAATCCCACGCGCGCTGCGCTGCTCGACGTTCTGACCACTCTTGGCGCACATATCGCGGTGCTCGATCTCGAGGAGAAACATTCCGAGTTGGTCGGCACCGTGCAGATCACCTCCCCACCTGAGGGGTTGAGATCGACGGAGATCAGCGGCGCCCTTTCGGCGCAGCTGATCGACGAGTTACCTGTGCTGGCTGCCATCGCTCCGTATACTTCCGGCGGCATCCGCATCCGCGACGCTAAAGAACTACGCGTAAAAGAATCCGATCGGATCGCGCTTGTTGCGCAGAATCTTCGCGCGATGGGCGCAGAGGTGACGGAATTCGAGGATGGCCTGGATGTGCCGGGCGGGCAGACCCTGCATGGGGCGTCCATCGATTCTGGCGGCGACCATCGGATCGCCATGGCCTTCAGCGTAGCGGCTCTTCGCGCAGAAGGAGATACCCTGATCCAGGGCGCGGAATCCGCCGCCATCAGTTTTCCTGAGTTCTTCGATTTGCTGGACCGCGTCGCCGATCGATAGAGACGGGTCTCGTTCGAGTGGCGCCGATGAATCTCGATCCTCCGTGACCCGCAGAAAGACGGCCCAGCTCTGAGAGGAGTCGGGCCGTTCAATGTACGCAACTAAACGCTAGCTGACTTAATTGCTCGCCGGGGGCGCCGTCGGGGCAACAGTCGTGTTCGCAGCTGGCTGCAGCCCAGGAATCACCGGCGCCGATCCCACCTTGCCGGTTGCCGCATCATTCATGTTGATGCCATAGTGCTGCAGCGTCGACGCCAGCACCTGATACAGCAGCGCACGGTCCTTGGCGTACGTCAGGTTGGCCGTGATCCGGCTATTTTCCGCATTGGCCAGATTGCGCTGCTGCAGCAGCACATTTGCAGTGGTCGAAGCACCCAGGCTGCAGCTTCTTCTGTTCCGCGTCCAGACTCTGTCGCGCATAGTCCTCCGCCGCAATCGAAGCCTGCACCTGCGCCCGATCGTTGGCGAGCGCATACTGCTGCGCGACCACCTGCATGCGGATCTGCGTGTAGAGCTGCTCCAGGTGCATCTCAGCCTGGCGGTATTCGATCAGCGAGCGTGCCTGATCGGCCTGGGCGGTGCGGTTGCGGATCGGGATCTGGAAGTTGAACCCGATGCCCTTGTCGGGCGAACTGCTGTTGACAAGGTTGCCCAGCGCGTCGCGAGTAGCCGCTGGAGGCGAACGGTGTGCACGGTTCGCCGAAAGCTATCGCTAGCTGGCAGGATGCCGGGTTGAAATGCGCCGCCAATCGCCCTGCGCGCCGTAGTAGCCGTACACATCGAGCGTAGGCAGCAGATTTTGACGCGCACCGCGCAATGTGATTTCGTCTTTCTTGATCGAGAGTACCGCCTGCTCGAGTTCCGGACGATTCTTGAACGCAACCTGCGCGAGCTCATCTGGAGTCTGCTTCTCTTCCGGCAGCGGGTCAAGGTTGACGCGATCGGTGGGAATGATCGGCGCCGCCACCAGCGCTGGATCGTTCAGGTTGCGCGCGATCGCCTGTTTCAAAACGAGCTGCTGGTAGTTCAAGTTGCTTTGCGAACTGATGAGCGCCTGTTTATCGGTGGCCACGGTCGAGTCGGCCTTCACCACGTCGAGCGGCGCCATCGTGCCGATATCGAGCTGCTTGCGGGTATCGCTGTCGAGCTTCGTGCTCTGCTCGAGCGCACGCTCCTTGGCCTGCACATCCTCGTAGGCGCTGACCACGACCCAGTAGATATTCTCCACCTGATTCACGGTCGTGAGAATCTGCTGGCGGAATGTGGAGTCGGTGATGCGGCGATCGAGAATGGCTTCATAAATGAAGCGGTTGTTCACCCAGATGCCCGCACCCTGCAGCAAGTGCTGGGTCACCTTGGCATTGAAGCTCGATAAGATCTGTGGGCTATATGAGCTGAAGAAATTCGTTGTCGTGGTGCGGCTGTTGTTCCAGCTAAGACTCAGCGCTGTGCCGGTGACAAATCCCTGTGCATAGGTAAAGTTGTACGTATTTGTGTTGGTGAAAGCGCGGGGAGAGAACGAGCTGGTTTGTGGCGATTCCTGCTGGTCGAATTGCAACGCGCCGCCTATGACGGGATCGCGATTCTCCGGAGCCGGACCAACGCCGTCGTAGTGAGACACAATGCCTGCGCTACCGGTGGTGGCACCGCTGACCGTGCCAGGCGCACCACTCGCGCTGAGTGTTTGCGATGTGCCACCCTGCGTGTTCTCGAGAACCGTCGCGCCAACGCCGCGCAGAGCCGAGCCGGCCTTGGCACGCAGAATATCGGTATCGGCGATGTCGAGGTAATACCGATCGATGGCGATGTCGTAGTTGTTCTCAAGTGCTAAGGCAATGGCATCGGAAAGGCTCAGATAGATCTTGCCATCCTTCACCAATTCCTGCAGTCGAACCGAATTATTGAAATCCGCTTTGGCAATCGTTGTGGGCCGATACATATTGATTGGATCGCCGAGCAGGCCACCGGCGGGCTTGGAAAAATCGCGTGCTGACTGGCGCAGGGTCAAGGGTTCTGTCTGCGTCGGTACGGGAGCCGGCGGCAGATCGGAGGCGGCTTTACTTGGCGTCGCCGTGGGCGCCTGTTGCGCAAATCCAGAGGGCACACAGGCGGCCAAAGTTAGAAATGTTGCCGCAAACGCACGCAGTGGACTTCCTGATTTCTTCTTTTTTTGCCGCACTACCACATCCTGCTTTTCAAACACACCTATATCGAACGAATGCATGATTCCTCTCCACGAGTTGCTGGGGCATGTGGGGTGCCATTTTTCAAGACGTCCGGAGAACTTCTCCGGACTCACTTTGTGAGGCTTCCGGCCGCGATTTGACTGGTGCGGCTGTCAAATAGGCTCACTTTCAGGCAATACGCGCGCGGTCAACGATTCGTTCCCTTGCCCGGATCCTCGAAGTTCAATACGTCCCAGATAAGAATTGTTCGTGAAAGCTGAGTATATCGCAGAGCTCGAGTTAACTTCTGGGCCCATTCTGGTCAATTACCCTGTTATCCAGATTGATACCCATGCCTGATTCCGATCAACTTGCGGCAGATTTGCTCACTTGGAAGCTGACCCTCGCCTATGACGGGACGGACTTTCGCGGCTGGCAGGTTCAGCCAGGCGAGCGAACCATCCAAGGCGAGCTGCAGGATGCGCTCGGTCGCGTCACCGGCGAGGCCCCTTTACCACAGGGCTCAGGGCGAACCGACGCCGGCGTACACGCTCTGGCACAAGTGGCGAGCTTTGCCTTGCGCGCGCCGATTCCTGCGGAAAACCTTCGGCGCGCCCTGAATCGCACTTTGCCCGAATCAATCCGGATACTGAAGGCGGATTCTGTACCAAATACATTTCATGCTCGTCACTCCGCGGTCGCAAAAACTTATGAATATCGCGTGAGGCTTGCGAAACCGGGAGGCGAAGACATTTGTTCGCCGTTTGCCGCCCGCTATGTTTACGACTTCCCTTGGCCTTTGGATCTCGACAACCTTGAATCGGCCGCTCAGCGTTTTGTAGGCGAGCACGATTTCCTGAGTTTCGCAGCGACAGATCCCGACTCGACCACGCGACAACAGAGCGCGTCTGACGGGCGATCTACAGACCCGGACCTGAAGCCTTCGACTATCCGCACGATCTTCTCTTCGAACTGGACAAGGCAAGCAGCCGAAGGCGGCGATCTGCTCATCTATCGCATCCGGGGGAATGGCTTCCTCCATCACATGGTGCGCAATCTTGTCGGCACCATGCTCGATGTCGGTCGCGGCCATCTCAAGACTGAAGCCGTTCCGGCAATTCTTGCTGCCCGCGCCCGCTCTGCAGCCGGTCCGACGGCGCCGGCGCGGGGACTCTTTCTGCATTCAGTCGAGTATGACGGGCTATCGTAACGCTCATCCTCAACCCGAGGATAAAGTTCACGCAAGGCAGTGGTCAGTTGTCCTGCTACCCTGAAAGCACCCGTATGGTGCTCTTCTCTCGCAGTACGGCCTTCTCGAAGGTGACTGCGCTTGCTGCGCGGCGGCAGGTGCATGCCGCATTCGCGTGGATGCACAACAATCCTCGCACCATCATGGATTGGCAGAAGAGGCTTGTCGACATACCCGCGCCGCCATTTGGCGAAGAGGCACGTTCCGCATGGATCTCCGAATGCTTTATTAAGACGGGTCTCTCCGAAGTTGTCACCGACGGCACTGGCAATGTGATTGGAGTTGTGCCGGCCACTCACCTTCCGGCAGAGAGCAGCGGTCCGGTCGTCGTGCTCTCCGCGCACCTTGATACGGTTTTCCCGGCCGATACACCAATCAACGCGAGGGTGGTCGAAACCGACGGATGTCTTCGCCTGGAAGCACCAGGTGCCTCCGATAACGGGGCAGGCGTAGCGGGCATGCTGGCGCTTGCGCATGCGCTCATCCATGCGGAGATTGAATTGCCTGTGCCTCTGATCGTGATCGGGAATGTAGGCGAGGAAGGCGAAGGCGACCTTCGAGGCATTCGTCATTTTTATAATGAATCCGTTCTGGCGAGCCGCGTGGCTGCCCACATTGTTCTTGACGGCGCCGGAGCAGACTCGGCGGTCACCCAGGCACTCGGCAGCTTGCGATTTGAAGTTGCAATCAGTGGTCCCGGCGGCCATAGCTTTACGGATGCAGGCACGCCCAATCCGATAGCCGCTCTCGCATCGGCACTTGCCATTATTGGCGAAACCCAGCTTCCCGACGAACCGCGGACTACTCTCAACATCGGTACCATTCACGGCGGCACCAGCGTGAATTCCATTCCGGAGCGCGCGGCTGCCTCGATTGATTTTCGTTCTACAAGCGCCAGTGAACTCATACGTCTCGAAGTGGCCCTTCATCGCGCCGTCGAAGATGCAGTGAATCGCGCCAATGAAATTGCCGCGACACTCCGTGGCCGTAGTCGAGGGCCACTCAGGTTTTCGATCAAGAAGATTGGAGACCGCCCCGCCGCGCATCTAGCCGCCGATTCGCCGATGCTTGAAACTTTGCGTTCGGTTGACCGGCATCTTGGAATTCGTACCGACCTTCGCCTCGGCTCGACGGACGCCAATGTTCCAATCGCTCGGGGGATTCCGGCTCTCTCCATGGGCGCCGGAGGCGACGGCGGTGGCGCACACACTGTGGCGGAGTGGTACAACGACAAGAATCGTGAACTCGGTTTGCGCAGAGCACTGCTTCTCACTCTTGCCATCGCAGAATGGGCGGCTGAACAGTAGCGTTCTTCTGGTAGACTCCGCCCATGCGTGCCACTTCCCTTCTGCTTGCCGCATTGATTGCATCGATTCCGTGGCGGCTCGCACAGGCCTCAACCCCATCCCAAGGCGCTCCGGAAACATCCGAAGCTAAGAACGCAAAAACCACCGAACCGCCTGAGATCATTTTTTTCAACGGCGTCATTTACACCGGGGTCGGTTTCGCAGAAGACAATGCGCAAACCGTTCAAGCGATGGCCATCGGTGATGGCAAGATCGTCGCGATCGGGGCGACCGCAGAAATCAAACGCCTCGCCGGACCGAAGACCGTGCTTCGTGACCTCGAAGCCAACAAGACCGGGGTATTCGTCTTTCCCGGCTTCAACGACGCACACACTCATCTGGGTGGAGCGGGACAAACCAAGCTCAATGTCGACCTCACGGGGGTCAAATCCCTTGATGCAATGCTGGCCAAATTGAAGGTCTTTGCCGATGCTGCTCCCGCAGGCCACTGGCTAACGGGCGGCAACTGGGACCACACGTTGTGGGCAAATAAAACGCTGCCGACTCGGCAGGATCTCGACAAAGTTACGGGAGATCATCCCGCATTTCTCGATCGCATTGACGGCCACATTTCCGTCGCGAATACTGCAGCGCTCAAGGCAGCCGGCGTGACAGGCGCAACCAAGCCGCCGCAGGGCGGAGCGATCGATCTTGATGCGAATGGCGAACCGACCGGCATTCTACGGGAATCCGCACAGGGCCTCGTCTACAGGGTCATTCCACCGCCGACGGGCGAGGAGCGCCGGCGCGGTGACGAATTGGCTATCGCCGATGCTGTTTCGCACGGTATTACGAGCGTGCAGGATTTCAGTGATTGGCAGGACTTTCTTGTGTTCGAAGAGTTGGAAAAGGAAGGCGCTCTCAAGATCCGCATCACGGAGTGGCTGCCTTTCAAGGACCCGCTTCCGGAATTGATCAAAATGCGTGCGCATCATGACCTGAACGATCCGATGCTGCACACGGGATTTCTGAAAGGATTCATGGATGGATCGCTTGGATCGCGGACCGCTGCAATGAAAGCGCCGTTCTCTGACGATCCAAATAATTCCGGCCTGCCGCAGTACACGCAGGCGCAACTGAACGCCATGGCGATCGAACGGGCAAAGGCCGGGTTTCAGCTTGGATTCCATGCCATCGGCGATAAGGCAGCTGCGATGGCACTCGATGCTTATGCGCAGCCAGGAATTTCGACGACGGCGCGTAACCGAATCGAACATGCGCAAGTCGTCGATCCTGCCGATATTCCGCGCTTCAAAGGTCTCGGCGTCATCGCTTCCATGCAGCCCAACCATCTTCTTACTGACATGAACTGGGCCGAAGATCGCCTGGGACCCGCGCGCGCCTCATATTCCTATGCGTGGAATGCATTTCTTGATGCGGGCGTTCCGCTGGCATTCGGGACCGACTATCCAGTCGAGCCTGTGACACCCTTTCGCGGCCTCTATGCCGCTGTTACACGTATGAACGAGAGCGGAACAAAAACCTACTACCCGGAAAACAAAATAACGCGTGGACAGGCTCTCCATGCATATACGCAGGGTTCGGCCTACGCAGAGTTTGCAGAGAAACACAAAGGAAAACTCGTACCCGGCTACGATGCCGACTTTGTCCTCGTGGATCGCGATCTCTACAGAGTGGACGCGGCTGCGATCCTGGGGACAAATGTTCTCGAGACCTTTGTTGCGGGCAAACAGTCCTACGCGAACACCCAAGGAAAGTGACCCCGCCAATTTGAAGGCCTTCTGACGCTTCAAAAACAGAATCGAAAGCTATGAAGCTCCGCGCCTATCTCCTCATGCTGTTTGTCGTTGCGGTGTGGGGTTCGACCTTTGTCGTGATCAAATCGGCGCTGGCCGACTCCACCCCCGCGGCTTTCAACCTCGTGCGCATGTCGCTAGCTTTTGGATTACTCGCTGTTGCCTATCACCGTTCGTGGCGAGGCATTCGTCGAAGTCATCTGGCAGCGGGCGCGGTGGTCGGCTTCTTCCTGGCGATGGGGTATCAATTCCAAACCATTGGACTGGTTAGGACAACACCGTCGAAGTCGGCGTTCATCACCGGGCTTGTGGTGGTACTGGTGCCGCTCTTCTCATCCGTGCCGGCGCTCCGCCCGCCCAGTGCACGTCCGCCGCGTTGGAATGCGTACGCAGGCGCTGCCCTCGCGTTCGCGGGAATTCTGCTGTTGACAGCGCCAGCCAGCGTGCAGGCACGTGGCCACGAAGCAGCACTCGGCGGAATCGTGGCCATGCTTCCCGACTTCTCGTCCATCAATTTTGGAGATGTGCTCACCTTTGGCTGCGCGATTGGCTTTGCGTTTCACTGCATTGCGCTGAGCCACGTGTCGCCTCGCATTTCGTTTCAACCATTGGCGCTTTTGCAGGTAGGCTTCTGCACATTATTCATGGCCGTCAGCCTGCCATTGATCGAGCATCCGCAGATTCACTTTACGCCCAGACTGCTGGTCGCACTTGGGATCGCGTCGGCTCTCGCCACTGCCGCCGCATTCTCAATCCAGAGCTGGGCACAGTCGATTCTGCCTTCGACGCACATTGCCCTGCTCTTAACGATGGAGCCGGTGTTTGCCTGGATCGCATCGTTTCTTTTCACCGGCGAGCGCCTAGGAATGAGGCCAGCTGTAGGTGCATTGCTGATTCTTTCTGGAATAGCATTAACCGAATTGGTTCCGCAACCTCATGTCCCGTCTGCCCACGAAGCATGAGGTGCAGCGCCAATAAGATCAGCCCGCCGTCAAGTGAGGAGACCGGATCGATGCACAAGTTGAGCGCTGGAATTCTGCTCTATCGCCGGCGCAACGGCGACCTCGAGGTTTTTCTCGTTCATCCCGGCGGGCCTTACTGGTGGAAGAAGGACCTCGGCGCATGGTCAATTCCCAAGGGAGAATATGTGGCCGGGGAGGATCCGCTGGCGGCCGCAAAAAGAGAATTCCAAGAAGAAACCGGATTCGCGCCGGCAATGGGCGAATTATCTTCGCTGTCTGAAATCAAGCTGAGCTCCGGCAAGGTCATCACGGCATGGGCTGTGGAAGGAGACTGCGATGCGGACGCAATTCGCAGCAACTCGTTTTCGATTGAATGGCCGCCAAAATCCGGAAAGAAACAGGACTTTCCTGAAGTCGACCGCGCCGCGTGGTTCACTCTGCCGCTGGCGCAGGCAAAAATCCATCCCGCCCAGCAAGAATTTCTAAACCGATTGGCAGCAATCGACAACGCAACAGAGCCGAAACCTGCGATTCCAAATGACCAGCCTAGCTAACGCGGAGCCGGTTCTGGCGAGTCGGCCAACGCATACGCCAGAACCGTCATCACCGCGGCGTTTTCGTTCAGATGCTTCGGATCGATCTTGTCGAACGTATCGGCGGCGGTGTGGTGATAATTGAAATAGAATCGGCTGTCCTGCACGGGCGCAAAACTCGGTACGCCCTTGGCCGTCAAGCCGGCTATATCTTCGCCGGTTTCAGGCGTGCTTACCAGCGTCTCCGCGCCAATTGCATCCAATACCTGCGCAACGGGCCGCAGCCATTGGCCCAGTTCGCTCTTTCCCGCGTAATAGATTCCGGCAGGATGATCCGCACCGAGGTCCGACTCGATGGCGCCGATGTGATTCGAGATTCCATCGTTGTGATCCACCAGGTAGGCGGCTGCGCCTTCGGAACCTTCCTCTTCGCTCATCCACGCGACAAACCGAACCGTCCGTTTTGGATGAATATCAAGTTCCTTGAGCAGATGAACAGCCTGCATCGAAACCACCACCCCAGCGCCATCGTCGATTGCTCCTGTGCCCAGATCCCAAGAATCCAAATGGCCAGACACCACGACAACCTGTTCCGGATGTTCGGTTCCCTTCCAATCGGCGATCACATTGAAGCTCGGCGCATCGGGCAACGTTTCTGGCGTCAGGGTAAGGTGCAACTTCACTGGCCCTTGATTGGTGAGATCTTTCAACAGATCGGCGTCTTCGGCAGTCACCGCGGCCGCTGGAATTTTCGGCACGCCCGGCGCATACTGCGTCATTCCCGTATGCGGCAACCGGAAATCCGCACCACCTACCGAACGGACTAACACGGCAACCGCGCCGGCAGCTGCGGCAGCAATTGGTCCCGCACCGCGATAGACCACTCCACCCACATAGGCATTGAGGCCGTCACCCTGCGCGGCGAGTTCTTTGTCGAACTTGTGATTGAAGAGGAGAATCTTGCCCTGGACCGCGTCGGGCGGCAAGGCATGGAGTTGCTGCCAGTTATCCACAACTACGACTTCCGCGGAAATTCCCTCCGGTGGTGTGGCTACGCTTCCACCCAGCGCCGTAAGTACAATTTTCTGTGTCGTGCCGGGTGTCTGGCCGGCCCAGGAGATCAACTCGGCCCTCTCCTCGCCACGCACCCAATGGGGCACCGTCGCCTTTTCAAGCGTGACGTCGGCGCCGAGCGCGCGCATCTCGTTGGCGACGATAGTCCACGGATTGCTGCGCCTGTGGAGAGCCGCTTAGCCGCGGGCCGATGTTGTCTGTCAGGTGATGAAGCTCATCCAGCGCATATTGGTCCTTCATCGCAGCGTCGCGCAGGCGCTCCATCGTGGCCACCTGCTTGGGCGTCCAGGCACTCTTGCCTCCCGCCATCATGGCGTTCAGCCGGTCCATGATGCTTGGAGGACCGCTCGAGGGGGGATTCTGCCCCGCAAGCATGGAAGCGCTCGCCGCCACCACCAAAATAGCGATAAGTTCTTTGTATCTCTGCCGGAATTCCATGCCGGATGTTAGCACGGAGCCTGAACGACTCTTTGCTCGCAATTTGCGTCTAATCCTCTGACGTCGACGTTTCCCGTCAACATGGAATCCCTCGCTCGAGAAACATCTCAATCCGCCGGCCGAGGTCGCAGCAGATTGGCACGTTCACTCCGGCTTTCCTACGAGTAGCTATACTGTAAAAACGTGGATTGAACGTTCCAGCCACCGAGGCTGACACGCAATACGAGGTTATCGAACTCATGAAATCGCTCTTCGAACGGCTGCGCGCCCGCCGTCTCGCTTCAACTTTTGTCGTGCTTGCCACTCTTTCGGCCGCCATTGTGGGCGGCTCATTTGTCGCGCATGGTGTGCGTGGACAGGAAAAGCAAAACGAGAGTACGGACGCCACGCCCCTTCACGTGGTGAATTCGTCGGTACCACCGAATGAATTCGTCCGGATTGCCAAAGAAGTGGGTCCAGCCGTCGTCAATATCAACACTGAGACGCTTCCAAAGCAGTCGACGAACCGCCGTCGGAATCCGCACGGCTTGCAGCAGATGCCCCAAAACCCCAATGGCGGCGATGACGATCAAAACGGCGATCAGAACGGTCAGGGACAAGGCCAAGGCCAAGGACAGGGTCAAGGTCCAGGATCAGATGATTTCCAAAACTTCTTCAACCGCTTCTTTGGTGGGCAGATTCCCGATCAGGACGGCGGCGGGGATGATGGACAGGTGCGTGAATCGCTTGGTTCAGGGTTCATCGTCGATGCCAAGGGATACATCATCACGAACAATCATGTCATTGAGAAGGCCGACAAAATCTACGTTAAGCTTTCTACTGATCCTGACACCCAGGACCTGGGACGGCCGGCGCGCGTGATCGGAACGGACAAAGCTACCGATCTCGCGGTGATCAAAATTGACACCAACGCCGCATTGCCCACTGTGAAACTGGGCAACTCCGACACCGCAGAGGTCGGCGACTGGGTCGAGGCCATCGGCAGCCCCTTCGCGCTGGCGCAGACCGTTACCGCGGGTATCATCTCCGCCAAGAACCGCACCATCGATCAGGGCGCTCCCGGCCAGTTTCAGCATTTCATCCAGACCGACGCGGCGATCAATCCCGGCAATTCCGGCGGACCGCTGTTGAACATGAATGGCGAAGTAATAGGCGTCAACACGGCGATCTACACGCAATCGGCCGGCTACCAGGGCATCGGTTTTGCCATGCCCTCCAACACCGTCGTTTCGGTCTACAACGACCTCGTCAGCCCGAGCCACAAAGTGACCCGCGGATCTATCGGCATCCAGTTCCGGCCTAATCTGTCGGGCGCGGTCAATCGCATCTACGGATTCAAAACGGGTGTCCTGGTGCAGCAGGTCCAACCCGGTGGCCCCGCCGATAAAGCCGGCCTCAAACCGGGCGACATCATCACCCAGTGGATGGCAGGCCAATCAAGGATGGCGACGATCTGGTCAATGAGATCGCAAGCCGCAAACCCGGCTCCAGCATCCGGCTCGGCTTTATTCGCGATGGCAAACCAACCGATGCCACGGTCACCGTGGGCGATCGCGACAAGGTATTTGCTGAGCTGAACAATCCTCAAACGAACGCAGCCCCCGACCAGGAAGGCGATGCTGGGAGAAAGCAAGCTTGGAATTGTGGTCCGAGAAGCGCCGCCGGCGGTAAGTGGCCGCCTCCACGCCCAGGGCATGGTAATTCAGTCGGTTCGGACGGGCTCTTTTGCTGATCTGCAAGGGCTCGAGCCCGGATTGGTGATCATCCGGATCAACAAGCAGTCGACGGCAACAAAGGCACAATACGATGCCGTGGTAAGCAAGCTGAAGACGGGCGACGATGTGGTATTTGAAGTGGTGGATCCGCGGCGTCCCGGCGATGGGATCAACTACATCGGGGGCACGTTGCAATAGCCGCCAAAACGGCAGGGAGCGGGGGGCAGATTTCGCCTCCCTGCCCGTAAGCATAATCTCCACAATGACTTGAGAAGGCCAAATGGCAGAGGTAAATGAAGAAAGCAAGGACTTTAGGACATTCAAGTTACGTTTGAGAGAAGCCCTGTATTTTCTTCATGTGAAACGAGTTTTGATTTGCTTAGAATTGTAAGTTCCGATAGAATTCCGGAAAAGCTGTTCCGGAAAGCCTAATTCTGAGAGGGAAACCAGCATGCTTTCATTCCGAGCAAGCCTGGCCTTATTTTTATCTTCGGCCTTGGTTGCCGTTCCAGCACTTGCCTCTCGTGTGCATAAAGTCTCTCCGAGCAGCAGTCACGCGCACCTCACGAAGACTTCGCGTAGCCACAGAGGCCACCCGGTCCAGGAACGCTTCGAGAAAAAGTCATGTTCTGCATGGACAGAAAGCGATTGACCCAGCGCGCGTTACGGAGATTCAACAGGCGCTGATTCGCGAGCACTACCTGACCGGCGATGCGAATGGGCAGTGGGATGCGACAACCCAAGCGGCCATGCAGAAGTACCAGGCCGACCAAGGCTGGCAGACCAAACTGATGCCCGACTCGCGCGCACTCAAAAAGCTGGGCCTTGGGCGCAGATTACTCCTCGGCGATCAATGCCAGGACCGTCGTCGTTCGCGGAACCGCCCCCTGTTTCAACGATCCCTGCAAACCAAGCCGCTGGATTTGCTGCTGCGGCCGGAACCGACCGCTGATTCTTCCCAGGTAATCGTCGCATCTCCTAAGCGCAAAACAGGAAAGGCCACCTGACGGTGGCCTTTCCTGCATCGGAACTGCTTGGCCTTTTCAAAATCGCATCGGCGGAATTCCCTCAAGTAGGAACTCATAGCGCGCGCGGAGTGTGTCCGGACCCGCGGTGATTGGGTCGTTGAGATGAATCAACGCGTCGTCAGCACCAAGCTTGGGCCAGGATGGCAGCCCCGGTCCATTCGGATCCCCGGTCTTCGCAAAGTTCGTCCAGTAGCTCATCATCTCGTCGCTCAGCTTCCGATCTTCCGGGCGAACCGACCAGCCGGGCCGTGTGTCGAGCGTTCCGAAAACGTACTCGATGTCATCGGAGTGGAAGGCAAATGTTCCAGGGTGAAACTTGCTAGGCGTCGCAGCGAGTTCGAAGTGGTAGCGATAGACAGGCGATTCGCCGGTCTTTTTCTGTGCTTCAAGCCATTTCCATGTGCCGAGCGCGATGAAGTTGTCGCTGCCGTAATCGATTGCTGAGCGAAGCGCTTGCGTATCGCTGTCCGCCAGGATAGAGCTTCAAGAATGCCGCGGAGCGCTCTTTGAAAAGCCCGCCGGCCATTGCGTTCCATTGCGTTGCGGTCATGCCCCGCATGGCAAAGAAACTCCCTTCATCCGCATTCCAGCCGGCCAGCAGAGGCACATGGGCCTGTTTGCCTGCCGCATATGTGTCGGGAACTGGTTCGGTGAGCAGCCGGCCGTCGACGACCGGAGGAAAACCGCCCGGAGTTTTCTTCTTCGCCGCTTCGAGAAGCTGGTCGGTTGGCATTGCGCGGAGGTCCTTGAGCGACTTGGCGCCAATCGATTCCATCCATGCGCCGTCGGCCTTTGCGCGCTCCGCAACCGTGTCGCCGCCGAGCGCCACGCCGCCTGGAAATGCGGCCCCGCTCTCGCCGATTGCTTTTTCAAACAGACCTTGCGCCAAGCGGCGAAGCCATCAGCGTGCTCACTGCGAATGAGCCGGCACTTTCGCCAAAGATGGTCACATTGCCAGGATCGCCACCGAAATTCTTGATGTTGGCATTGACCCAATGCAGCGCGGCAACCATGTCCAGCAAACCATAGTTCCCTGCCGCGCCATTGCCTTCCTTGGCCAGTTCGTCTGTGACCAGGAAACCGAAGACGCCGAGACGGTAGTTGATGGTGACCAGGACCACGCCCTTTCAGGGGCAGAAAATCGCCATTGTGACGCGGCTCCGAACTGCCGCCGCCAGCGTAGCCGCCGCCATGAATCCAGAACATGACCGGCAGCTTGCTCTTGTCGTGTCGTATCGGCGGGCGACATAGACGTTCAGGAAGAGGCAATCTTCGCTCGGACCGCTGTCCTGAAAGATCATGTCGTCGAAAACGCGGCCCTGCGCGCAATGGGCGCCGAATTTTGTCGCGTCGCGCGTGCCCTTCCACTTGGCCGGCGGCTCAGGCGCTTTCCAGCGCAGATCGCCCACTGGCGGCGCCGCATAGGGCAGGCCGAGAAACGCATTCACTTTGCCGTTGTTGATCGTCTTGCCTTGCACCTTGCCCTGTTCGGTCTTCACTTTGAGTGGATCGGCATGAGAAGTCATGGAAAACCCAAGAGCCAGCGCTGGCTATTGTCAAGGCACACGCAGTCTTCGTACGAATTTGCATCAGAAAATCCTCCGCGGAATACGTTAACAGGACGGACTGGGATCGTGCGCGAGTTGCACCGATCTCTCTTGAAGTACAAAATCAGTTTTTGTCTACCAATCAATTCAGGCGCAAGCAGATCAGCCATCGTCTCGCGACGGCGAATGAGTCGGGCCTTCGTGCCTTCAACCAGCACTTCAGCCGCTCGAGGACGCGAGTTGTAGTTGGAACTCTGCGCCATTCCGTACGCGCCGGCATCGAGAAGCGCAACCAGGTCGCCCGGCTAGGAGCGGCTTCAATATGCGATCGCGAGCGAAGAAGTCGCCTGTTTCGCAGACCGGCCCCACAACATCGACGACGCGCGCCTTGCCGGCACGCGGTCTGACGGGAACGATCTCGTGATAAGCCTGATAGAGCGCGGGGCGAATCAGATCGTTCATGGCGGCGTCCGTAATGACGAAGGTCTTTGTGCCGTTGCGCTTGACGTGCAGCACGCGAGCGACGAGCGCGCCCGCCTGCGCGACGAGGAAACGTCCTGGCTCAAGCAGCAAGCGGCCCGTGAATCCTTCGAGCGCTTGATCGAGTGCCGCAGCATATTCATGCACTTTCGCGGCAGCGTCGAATCCGCCGCCATGATAGTCGATGCCCAGACCGCCTCCAGCGTCTACCGCGCGAATCTCGATTCCGGAGCCTGCGCAGCTGGCGCACCAGTTTGTTGACTCGGTCCATCGCTGCGCCGAAGGGATCGGCGGAGCGGATCTGCGAGCCGATATGAACGCTGACGCCGTGCGCCTCGAGCCAGCGATTGCCCGCGGCACTCTTGTAGATTCGCGAGCGCCTGCCGAATGTCGATGCCGAACTTGTGTTCGCGCAAACCCGTGGAAATGTATGGATGTGTTTCGGCGAAGACATCTGGATTGACGCGGAGCGCAAATCGGGCTTTCGTCTTGAGCTTTCGCGCACGCGCGGCGAGAAGCTCAAGTTCCGCTTCGCTCTCTACGTTGAATTGAAGGATTCCTGCGCGAAGAGCCTGATCGATCTCTGCCGTTGTTTTTCCGACGCCGGAGAATACAACCCGGTTGATGGCCTTGGGAGCGGCAGCGAGCACGCGCTCCAGTTCGCCGCCGGAGACGATATCAAATCCAGCGCCCCTTTCCGCCAGCAGCTTGAGAATCGCGAGCGAGGAGTTGGCCTTGACCGCATAGCAGACAAGGTGATCGCGTCCGGCGAATGCCTGCTGAAAAAGCTGCAAGCGCTCGAGGATCTGGTCCGCGGAATAAACGTAAAGAGGCGTACCAAATTTACGAGCCAGGGTTTCGAGAGAAACTTTGCCGCAGTAGAGGGCGCTTTTGGGATGCGGGTGATGAAAGGGACGGGACGATCCAATGGCCGTAGTCAAATGAGCTTCCAGGAACAAGTCGTTGTTCTGAGCCTATCGCACTTACGCGCAACTTCGATGCCCGATGCGCGGCGGTGAGCCTCAAACGCCAAATTGACGGAGCCAAGGAGCGAGCAGTTCTGAAACTCTTTCGGGCTGCTCGTAGGCCGCAAAGTGCCCTGCGTCGGCGAGTGTATGAAGCTCACAACCTCCGGGCGCAGCGCTCAAGGCTTCCATCTCCACGGGAGAAACGGCGAAATCTTCGCCGCCTGAGACTCCGAAAACCGGGACGCGGATCGTGGTGACTGTGGGAACGGAATCGGGACGCGCGGCAAGACCGGCCTGGACGGCAACGATCGCCTCCGACGAGAGAACCATGCGCGATCGAAGCTCGGGCACAATCGAGGGATGTTGGGTGCGCGCGGAGGCACCGATCGAAGCCTGGGTCATTCCATCGAAGAGTTCTTCCCTGCTTCCGGCCCGGGCTCTGACGATGGTGTCGACACGTTTTATGAAGTTGGCTTCGGCATCTGGCTGCGGCTTGGAACAGACGAAGGCCAGGCCGCGCATGCGTTCCGGAATACGGCGCCAGAGTTCCAGCATGACGTAGCCGCCAATGGAACAGCCGACGAAGACTGCTTCATGAAGCGCCAGATGATCGAGGAGACCGACGATGTCGGAGGCCAGATGCGCCATCGTAAGCGTCGGCGCGTCGGGCACGCGCGAAAAGCCTCCGATAGGCAAATCTGTTCCCAATTCCGAGGCGCCGTGTCCGCGCAGATCGGGAATGATGGCGCGCACGTTGCTGAGATGGTTGATTAGAGGAAGCCAGTAAAAGTGGTCGAGAGGAGTTGGATGAAGAAAGATGACCGGAACGCCACCTCCTGCGTCGTCGAGATAGTGGAGACGCGCCCCGCCTGCGATATACGACTGATTCACCGTGAACCCTCTGCTCTCTTATAGCAAAGGCTGAGGGTGTTCAATTCATATGCTGTTATATGCGGGGCGGGTAGACGCTGGGCGCGGTGATCGGTTCCTCCGGAATGCCGATCCATCCGGCTAGATAGCCGACAGCGACCAGACCACCCGTGAAGAAGAATCCGACGACGGCGACAACGCGCACAATGCTGACGTCCCAGCCGTTGGCCTGTGCGAGCCCGATGCATACTCCCGCGATTTGGCGACCGATCATGGGACGCACGAGCGGCCTGCCTGGTGTTGGCGCAGTGGCCGACACGACAGTGCCACAACTCGAGCAGAATCGCGCGCCTGCCGGTAAATTCGTCCCGCAACGATAGCAATAGAAGTTCATGCCGACTTCCCCATCCTATCAAGTCCGTTTCAGGGTAAACATACGCAGAACCTGGCGCCGTGGTTCCCGCTGGGAGTTGGCGAAGTAGTACGGCCGGAGGGCGAGCGTACTATGCTGCTTCCTGTAGTCAGTCGCGATGGGCGCCCGAACACGCGATCTGGAATTCAAACCCGCTCAGTGCGGATGGTCCGAAGATCACAAGGTATTCGCCGTTATCGAGAGGCTTCTCCGGTTGGATCGTGTAAACAGCGCTCGAGAGGACCTGGAACCTTAGCGGAATCTCTTCGCGTGCGGTAAATCCCGGGTGAAAGCTGAAGGTAGACCACCCCGAGGTAATCTGAACCACCCTTGCGTTGCGCTTCGCAATTGCTCGCACCAGGTGGACCCACTGGGCAGTAGGCTGCGAAGCGTCCAACGCAGCTGCTATATGGCTCACATAAAAGAGCGGCATACGACTGGCCGGAGATTGAATCGCTCTGTTGAATGGAAAAACGCTGACAATGCCGGACGACATCCAAGGGATAAAGCTTCGCCAGCGGTGAGTCAGATTCTGGGAATCTGCATAGACGTGATTCAGTCCGACAAAGCTCGCAGCATCGTCGTAAAAAGCCACGGTAATACCGCCAGGAGGTGCAGAGATCTGGCCCCAGACCGCAGCTGAAACCTGATCCGATTGCATTCTGCAACTTCTGTCCTGGGCAGGAAGTTGAGGGACGAGGCTCACCAGCCCAACGAACAACAGGATTCCTGTGCATCTACGAACAGTCGAATCACGAATTGTCGGCATCTTCAACATTCGCTGAGCCCGATCCTTTGCAACATTGGTAACTCATCGCGCATTGGTTCGACAATTGGTGAGAACCGGTTCGGAGGGGAATCGGCAAAATCTTCTTCTGAGGCTCAGGCTTCGGGACGGAACCAACAAGAAAGTAGTATCCAAGGCCCGTCATGCACAGCCAAAGAACCCCCTGTACTGTCCCTCTATGGGTGACTCGGGCGTCGAGCGTTCTCGATCGACCGAGCGGCAGTACCGAGGCTATTCGCGCCGAGGGCGGACATCGGCTCAATCATGCCGCGCGAAGCGCCGGTAGAACTCAGTTTCCGCGGTAGGGACTCTGCAGGAGTTTTCTGGCTGTATCGGCCCGTGACGTTTTGGGGCCAGCTGCGATCGCTGCCTGATAATCCGCTAACGCTTTCTGGCGCTCACCGCTCAAATCGCGGCACTCTCCTGCAGCGAGGAACGACCTGATCTTGAGTTCCAGTCCGATTTTTATTGTGGCGGCAGCCTGTTCGTAAGCCTGGGCCGCCTCGCCATAGTGACGCTGCCCTCTGAGAGCGTCGCCAAGAGCAAAATAGGCCAATTCGAGGCGTGCCTGGGAGAAATAGTTCGGTTTGGCGCTGTCTGCCAGAATCTGCCGATAGGCATTGACGGCGCCAATACCAGCGCCGGAGTCCTTGAGGAGATTGGCCTCTTCGAGGCAGAAGAGGTAGTCATGCGGGTACTGGGATTTCAGGCTTTGGGCCACCTTGATTGCTTCCTGATAATGTCCTTCGCGACGCAAGAACAGAGCGATCACGGTCCGGGCTTCCACGCTGGTGAGAACGCCGCGATTGGCATCGTCATAAAGCATTTCGAGGCCGCGGCTTTTTGAGCCGGTGACGCCCGCAAACCCGATCAGGAACTTGAAAGGCCAGGGCAAGGCTCCGACGACGTACTCGTAAACGCCGACAACCAACTTGGCGTCCACATAGTCGGGATCGATCTGCAGTACGCGGGTTTCGTCGTCTCTAGCCTTGGTAGCCAATCGAAAACCGGCGCCAAACGCGCGTTCGACCATCGCCATATAGGCGCAGCGCAGGCTGCGCGCCCATCCCCGGGCGAAAAGAGCATCGATGTCATTGGAATTCCTGCCAATGCGCCAGTCGGCTTCCTGCACGGCTTCATCGGCGAGGGCGAAGATACGATCGCGCGCCTTAGGGTCCTCTTGCGTTGCGTGGCGCCCAGTCAGGAAGCCGTCGTTGGCGTAGAAGGTGGTATCGAGCAGATCGAGGCTGTAAAGCTCCTTGAAAATCTCTGCGTTCAAAAGCAATGCAGTGGCCTGCGGATCGCCCGGGTGCCGGGCGTGAAAGCGTTCGAAGCGATCCACGGCGCCAGGAAAATCCAGGTTGTAAAAGTGGACGTAGGCTTCGCGAACCGAGCGGGTCAAGGTTCAGTGGATTGGTGTGTGCCGCCGGCTGCCCACGCTGCCGTGTTGGCAATCAGATAAAGAAGGGCTGTCGCGATTTTCAGACTCCAGCGTCTGCTCTTCATCAATCCGTCATTTACCCGACCTGATCCGTTCGCAACGCCGCGCTTCGAAATAACCAAATCCAAAGGAAGCGCAAAAATATCCGAACGCCAAAAAGGAAAATGGCACGCATTTGACGTTTTGCAGATTAGAACCCTCTTCACTCGTAGAAGGGCGGGTCCCCCTTGCCTCGGTTGAAGCTGCCGGCCGCTCGAACTTAACACCGGCGCCAAAAGGAATCGTTGATGAATCATCGCAAAGAGTTGCTGCGGCTGTTACTGAATCAAGCCCAGTTTAATGGATTTGAGTTCCGGAGCTGGTTCCAGGTGCATGTTCATCCGACCTGGCCGGGAGCCGAACAGGCTCTGAACTGCTTTCCACGGAAAGCCGCTACTATGCTCTGCTCTTTTCTCATGACTTCGCGCGTCACTATTGGCGGACAGGGGCACGCATCAGTTTCATCGTTCCTTCGATCACGTATCCTCGCGTCAATCGAAGGGGCGAAGTTGTCCAGGTGACGCGAAAGCCGTTCACGCGGCGAACGATCAAGCCGGACGTGTGGAAGTATCATCTGCGCCAGATGGCGGCCGCCGAGGACCCTTTCGCTTATCTGCGACGATTTTTGCCCATGGCGGAACCAGCGGAACAGGCCACTTTTGCCGACAAGCTTGTAGCAGGCTTGAAGAAGGCCGCGACGGAAGAGCGAATTCGGATAGGATTCAAGTATGTCCAACCCGGAACAGCTGAATCCTTCGTCGCGGCATCCCAGACAAGCAGCCTTGGATCCGGAAGATGAAGCCCGCAAACGGCTCATCGTTGCGCTCGATGTACCCTCTGCGAACGCCGCGATTGAGCTTGATCGACCGACTCGAGAGCCGCTGCCGCTGGTTCAAAGTCGGCCTGGAGCTTTTCGTCCAAGCGGGTCCTGCAATCCTCGATGTACTGACGTCGCGGGGGCACTCGGTCTTCCTCGATCTGAAATTTCACGATATTCCCAACACCGTGGCTGGGGCGGTGCGTTCAGCGGCCGCCTGGGCGTTCGCATGATGACCGTGCATGCCCTCGGCGGCCCGGCGATGCTGGCGGCGGCGCGGGAGGCGCTGGAGGAGTAGCCAATCCGCCGGAGTTGCTGGCGGTGACGGTGCTGACGAGCATGGACGCCGAGCCAACTGAGCGCCGTTGGCCTAAGCGACGGGCTGCCGGAACAGGTGGAGCGGCTGGCCAAGGTGGGTCTGAAGCAGGGATTCGCGGATTTGTCTGCTCACCGCAGGAGGTGCGGCCTGTTGCGAGCAGTTGGCGGGACCCGAGGCTGTGCTGGTGATTCCTGGGATTCGACCGGCGGGAGCGGAGATCGGGCGACCAGAAACGCATCGCCACGCCTGCCGATGCACTGCGTCAAGGCGCGAGCTACCTGGTCGTGGGACGGCCGATCACGCAGGCTCCGGATCCGGCTGGCGCGGCCGATCGCGATTCTGCAGGAGATGCTGCGGGTCTGCGCAAAGCAGCGCCTTAATGCGTCCTGAAGCGTCAAATGCAAAGGGCCCGGCAAATTGCCGAGCCTCGCGTACGTCATGAAGAGATTTAAGCTACGCTTAAAGTTTCTCGTAGAAATCGCACGCAGAGCACGAGATATAGACTCCGCCCGGAATGCCGCGTTCGCGGTCTTTTACGCGCTTGACGATGCGCGTGGGTTTGCTGCACTTGGGACAGTCGGTCGACTTCGTCGTGTCCATTACCTTCTTGCGATCACCTGTTTTGGCGATTTTGGCCATGGTTGGGTGTTTCTCCTTCGTAGAGTGTCTCTGCTCACACGCGCAAACTAGTCTGCGCGCGGCTTCAACGGCGCGGTCAGAAACTTGCCTCATGTGACGGTGATGCCGGGAGGAAGCGAGACTCGCTCCTCTCAGTTTACCCGAACATCGGTCGACATCGTCATTGGGGCGGTGGCGTTCGCACGTGGCTGGTTGCGGCTTGGCCGGTGTGGGCTTGCGAGGCATCGGCCTGGCGGCAGCCTGCGTATTCGCCGGAGGCGCCGGCGGTCTGCGACGCCGGCTGGCGCGGAAGACGATGCGGAGTCGGTTGGACCATTGGGACGCGCGTTCGGCTCGTCGTCCGGCGCCTGCTTGGGGAACTGGACCGGCTTCATCACGTCCACCCGGCTGTCTTTGCCGTCGTCGGCAGGGATTAGTCTCTCCGGGTTTGCGCAGGCTGGGCGGCGGCGCGGGCGCCTGGGTATCCGGATCGCGCTCACATCGCCCATCTTGCACGGTGTGCGTCCCGGCGGGTCGCCTGGAGTCAGCGGAGTGCCGTCGGTGCGCATCATCCCTTCGACTTCATCCTTGGTAAAGATCTACGGCGGTTTTGCCGATCTTGGCGACCTCCACGCGGATCACGCGATTGCCGTTGATGCGAACGAACTCGATGTCGCTGGGCGGACTTGCCGTAGATCCACTCCTCAAACGGCATCTGGCCATCCATTTCGCGGATCTTGTTCTGCGGCTGCCCCTTGGCAAACAGCACCATGTCGGTGCTCATGCCGACCAGCACATGGTGGTCCAGAATTGCCTCCTTCAGCTTGGGCGGCAGCGTGTCGGTGAAGCCTGGATGGGCGTTTTCACTTCAAACGAGATCAGTGGCGCGAGCAACGCCTCGACCTGTTTGCCGGTGAGCTCCGGAATGTGTCTTTAAACGCGAGTGTGAGGCGGGCGCCAACTGGCTCCTGCCCGTCGTCCTGCTGGACGACAGGGGACATGTCGGGTCCCCGGCTCCGATCTGGACGTGGCGCAGAAATCGATGCTTTGCGTCCGGTCCGCCATTTAGTTCGAAGATGATCTTGGAGTGGTCGATCTTGATATCGGTGATGACGAGACGATCGCCGGGCTTGGCGGACAGTCCATTGGCGGTGACCATCGAAAGATAAGCTTCTCCCGCCGGCTCCAGCTTGCCGTTGGCCACCAGTGTCAGGCCTTTGTGGCCGCGCGGAAACGGGCGCATGGCGAAGCCCTGGTCCGACTTGAAGAAAGCGGATCAGTTCGAGGCGTGTTTTGGGGTCGAGCTGCGGTCGACGGCAAAGCGATATTGGTGGGTTCGATCTGCCTGTAGCGGCGGTCGACGGTGCCGGCCTGGCCGGGGTTGGTCGTGGCCCTGCCGGTCGTGTCGATGGTGATCGACCTGGGCAGAAGCAGACGCGGCGAATCCAGCATCCGGCGAAAATGCAAGCGAAGAAAGCACGCAGAAATTTGCTGAATGATCTTGAGCGACTCTGTGGGCTGGCGGGTCCCGGACCGCTACTGCGCGGGAACAGACCTTTTCATGGGAACCTCCCATGGATCTTGCTTCAAGCATTGCCCAAACGATAGTTCCGTTCAAGCACAATGGTCAAATTTGTTTCGAACCGGCACGGCGAGTGAGGAACTGGCCGAGATGCAATAACCCTGGTGGTGCGTCAGCGAGGCGCGTCTTGCTCGTTGGTCGAAACGTTGTCCAACCTCGTTGGATGCGGGAGGCGTGGCACGGGAAGGATCTGCACCAGGGGCGGGGCGGATGGTTCAGCCGGGCCCATGGCAGCCTCGTGCTGGCGGCGCGCGGCCGCATCCAGATCGACGGGAACGCCGCCGGGAACGATGACCGGGGCGTTGTAGCGGAAATCCAGATCGCGAGTGATCGCGGTAGACCACCGGAAACGCGGCAAGCAAGACGAAGAAGGCACCCAACTGCCGTCGAGGCCATAGCCGCCGCCGGTGAGCCAGAATGGTCCCATCGGGTCGCCCTCGACCACGGAGGAGTGGCTGCTGACTCCGCCGACGGCGAGACCGAAGATGAGCGCGCGGCTGGCCTTCCAGGCAAAGTTCAATCCCCAGCTGAGCCACAGGGCGCGGGTGCGCAGATACGCGGTGGAAAGGAACAGGCTGAACACGACGGAAACGGCGATGCTGACTTTGCTGGAGCCGGGCTGAAAGCGGCGAGCAATCCGCCATAAAATGCGGCAAAGCCGAGGGCTGCGCCGACCGGACCGACGACATGCGCGAATCGCTGGAATCCGTAGCCGCGGAACGCGACTTCTTCCACCATTGCCGCGATCGCAAAGAAGAACGCATCGGCCAAGAACCATCCCCACGCGGAACGTTGCGTGGTAAGAACGATTGCGATGCCGCCAAAGACCGTGAGAGGCAAGACGCAGGCAACGGCGGCGCCCCAGCCGACGGCCATTCCCAGACCCGCTTCTGTCTGCCAGCCAGGCCGCAAGGGCAACCCTTGCTCAGAGATTGGATGTTTTTGCCGGTCGAAGACGCGACCGAATGCGGCGAAGCCGAGGAGAAGGACCAGGAGAAGGATGGCCTGTTCGGCGAGGGGTAACCACGCATCGTTGGCCAGATCGAAAGCGCTGCGCCGGGCCAGGGATCGCGCCAGAAAGTAGTAGATCGACCGCAGCGATGAACTCGAGGTAAGCGCGCGTCCGTCCACCGAAGAGGAGCAAGCGAGCTCATAGGAGGCTCCCAGTGAAAGCAGGGTGTATCGCAATGCGTCGAGTCATGATGGGGACGGCGCGGAGGAACAAGTCGTCGGCCGTTTTGCCGAAGCGTTGAACCACCAAACCTAACCTTCCGTGTAGAACTGCGCGATCTTGCGGAACTTTTCCTGGCGTGCGGCCACGAGGCTCGTCGATGGGAATCGCCTTCAATTCGGCAAGATGCTTCTGCAAGACAGTGCCAAGCACTCCGGCGCCCGCCTCGTGGTCGGTGTGCGCGCCACCGGGGGGCTCCTGGACGATCTCGTCCACGCAGCCGAGCGCAGCAACTTCGGGCGCCGAGATGCGCATGGCTTCTGCCGCCAGCTGCTTGTTTGAGGCATCGCGCCACATGATGGCTGCGCATGATTCCGGCGTGATGACGAAGTAGAGCGCATTCTCAAGGATCAGCACGCGATCGCTGACGGCCAAGGGCGAGCGCGCCACCCGAACCACCTTCGCCGCTGATGACGGAGATGGTCGGCACGCGCAGCCGAGACATCTCGCGGATGTTGCGCGCGATAGCTTCCGCCTGGCCGCGCTCTTCGGCGCCAAGACCGGGATAAGCTCCCGGAAGATCGATCAAGCTGATGACGGGGCGGCCGAATTTCTCGGCAATTTTCATGCAGCGCAGAGCCTTGCGATAGCCCTCGGGATGCGGCATGCCGAAGTTGCGGCGGACGCGTTCCTTTGTGCTGCCGCCCTTGCGGTTGCCGATCACGAGAACCTCGTCCTCGCCGAGCCGGGCCATGCCGCAAGCGATGGCTTCGTCGTCGCCAAAGGCGCGATCCCCGTGAATCTCGCTGAAATCTGTAAAGATCCGCTCGATAAAATCCATGGGATACGGCCGCTGGGGATGGCGCGCCCTCTCGATTCTGCTCCAGGCAGGCGAGACTGGCTCAGCCGGCTGGGAACTTGCTGTCGCGTGTTCGCTCATCGGTACCTGATGCGCGCCCTGCGGGATACTGCTTCCTGATTCCCTGCCGGGCACACAAAGGTGATTCTACGGGTCTCGGCCAGTTGCGACAAATCGTGAGCCGGAAGTCGAATGGGAAGAACCCAATAGTATATTTTCCCTAGTCTGCTCCAAACCGAGTTGTCCTGGGATGAAGTCGAGAGGAATCATGCCTACTTCACGAAGAGAGTTTGTTGCCCTTGGGTCTTTAGGTTTACTGGCAGGGGTGGTTCCCGCGCAAACGCCCGATGCGCAAAGCCAAACGGCAACACCTGGCGCTCCGCCGGCATTTGGAACTGCCCCGCCGGTGGGACCGGAGGTGTCGGCCGCAACCTTCAGGGAGGCGCAGAAGCTGGCAGAAGTGGAGATGACGGCTGCCGATCTTGAAGAGGCCGCCAAAAACTGGCGCATGCAGATGGCTCCGCTTTATGAACGGCGTGTGGGCCCGCGCAAGGTGGAGCTTGAGGCAACGATAGCGCCCGCGACGCAATGGAATCCTTCGCTGCCGGGAATCGTGCGCGGCATGCCCACAGCCGACCGGTTTGAGCGCAGTGCCGAGGCGCATGTGCAGCTACCGCGGCGATGAGGCTGACATTGCCTATGCCTCCGTTGCGCAGCTTTCACGATGGATCGAGCGACGCGAGCTTTCGTCGGAGCGCCTGACGCAGATCTACATTCGCCGGATCGAGCGGTTCGATCCGAAGCTGCGGTGTGTGATCACGTTGGCACGGGAACATGCTCTTGAACAGGCTCGAAAAGCGGACGCGGAGATTGCGGCTGGGCACTATCGCGGACCGCTGCATGGAATTCCGTGGGGCGCGAAGGACCTGCTGGATACGGCCGGGATTCCGACGACCTATGGGGCGGAGCCGTTCAAGGATCGTGTCCCAGCAGTAGACGGAGCGGTGGCTGCGAGGCTGAATGCAGCGGGCGCTGTATTGCTGGCGAAGTTGAGTATGGGTGCACTGGCGCTGAATGACATCTGGTTTGGCGGCCAAACGATGAATCCGTGGCTGCTGGAAGAGGGCGCGTCGGGATCGAGTGCCGGTCCGGGAGCGGCGACTGCGGCGGGATTGGTAGGGTTTGCTATTGGGAGTGAAACCGAGGGCAGCATCGTGAGCCCTTCGATGCGCTGCGGCGTGACCGGATTGCGGCCGACCTTTGGACGTGTACCGCGCACCGGTGCGATGACGTTGTGCTGGTCGCTCGACAAGCTTGGGCCGATGGCGCGCAGCGTGGAAGACACGATGCTGGTCCTGCAGGCGATCTCCGGGCCGGATGCAGGCGACCTGGCAAGCGTCCCGAGCGCGCTCGCATTCGACGCGAATGCAAACTTAGAGGGACTGCGGGTTGGCTATTTTCCGGCGTGGATGAAAGAGAGCCCGGCTACCGATGTGGATCGGGGGGCACTTGAGATCGTGCGGAAACTGGGGATGAAGACCGTAGAAGTTGCGCTTCCCGACTGGCCTTACGACTCGCTCAACGTGATTCTGTTTGCAGAGTCGGCAGCAGCCTTCGAAGAACTGACGCTGAGTCATCGGGTGGATGAGCTGAAAGCGCAGGTACCCGATGCGTGGCCCAACGCGTTTCGCCAGTCGCGATTTTTGTCCGCGGTGGATTTTGTGCAGACGGACCGGTTTCGCCGCAAAGTGGCGCAGGAGATGGCACGCATCTTTTCTGAAGTTGACCTGTTGCTCGTGCCTTCATTGCGCGATGAGATGCTGGTGATTGGCAACTTCACGGGCTACCCTTCTCTCACCTTGCGGGCGGGATTTGTGGAAGTGTCAGAAGCGCGCAGCGACTGGGCGCCCGATCCAGAGCATCCGCTGCCGAAGTTTTCCCCTCCGCGTCGAGTACCACATGGAGTGACGCTGATCGGGCGTTTGTTTGATGAGGGAACTGTAGGGCAGGCGGGGTTGGCATTGGAGAGAGCTTTCGGTGTTGCCGGTGAACGACCCACGGGATTCTAGTTCTTTGACCGCGGGACTCCGCACCTTGGACGTGATTCCGCACTTTGGATTCGTGCTTTCCCACCCTTTCGCCAGAAAAAAGGCGAAAGGATGGGGCACGGAGATAGCACAAGAATAAGCGATCAAGAGCGAGCGCCGTGACCGCGTAGATTTCTGGTTTTCCCGGTCCAAAAACGAAACTCCGGGCCCCAAATTCATGGGCTTGACCAGAAGATCACCAGGCTACGGCACTAGAGCCAGCTCCTTCGCGTTGGAACCAAGTCTTCGGGCGAGCTGAACTACTTTTTTCGTGATGGCTTTTTAATTCCGGCTTTTTTGATGTGCTGCTGACGGGCCTGGTGGTGGGCGCGCCAGAACGCCTGGGCGGTCAACGGACCGAGGTCCAGCGACTTCGGTTTCTGCTCGCGTTGAAATATGTGCGCGTAGAGCATAGGTCCCAGCAGCAAGGCGATCGCTGAATCGATATGGAGGTCGCGAGGTAGTTGGCCGCGCTCGATGCCGCGATGCAGAATGTTCCGGATACATTGGCGAGGCGGCTCCATCACTCGATGTCGCCATGCTTTGCCGAACTCCGGGTGCAGCGCCGAGTAGGAAATCAGAGATGGCATCATGCGATCCCGTGCCACTTCGAATTTGTCGGGCGGCTTTCGCGTGAGTACCGTGGTCAAGTCCTGCTGCAGGTCACCGGTGTCAACGTCCTCCGGATCCCCGGTGAGGCCGTTGACCCACAACATCACTTCGAGCAACAGTGCTTCCTTGTCGGCCCAGTGGTTGTAGATGGTGGCCTTGCTGACCGCGGAGGCTGCGGCGATCGAGTCCATGCTGGTTGCCTCAATGCCGCGCTCACTGAAGAGAGCGAGCGCGGCGTTCAGGACTTTTTCATGGGCAGCGGAACTGCGGGCTCTTGCCATTGTTAAATTTCTATCTTAGAGAACCGGTACGCACCGAAGACCAGAAAGATCGCGCCCACAATCACCAGCACGATCAAGTCAAGCCGTGGATCGAAGGCGGAGTTGGACGCGCCAAGCACGTTCCGCATCCCATCGATGCCGTAGGAGAGAGGATCGGCGCGCGTGATGTATTTGAGAACGCTTTTCGTATCATTCAGCGGAAACATCGCGCCGGAGAGAAAGTAAATGGGCAAGACAAGGAAGTTCATGATGAGCTGAAATCCCTGCATGTCCTGGAGGCCGGAGCCGATGGCCATACCGAGTGCGGCGAAAAGAACCGCTATGAGCACCATGAATCCGAGGGCAAGGGGGATAGCGGAGAAGTGAGCCGGCCGAAAGCCTGCGACGAGACAGATGACCATCACCAAGAGGCCCTGGATGCAGGCCACCGTGGCTCCGCCCAACGTGCGGCCGATCATGATCTGCATACGCGATACCGGCGCAACGAGTGTTTCTTTGAGAAAGCCGAATTGGCGATCCCAAAGAAGACCAAGCCCCGAAAAGATTGACGAGAACAGTACGGACATGCCGATGACCCCGGGTGCAATGAACTGAAAATAGTCGCCATTGCCAGCGCGCTTAAATACCGGCCCGAGGCCGAAGCCCAGCACGAGGAGATACAACATCGGTTGACCCAGGGACGCCACGATCTGCGCCCTTGAACGCGTGTAGCGCTTTAGCTCACGCAGCCAGAGAATATAGATTGCGCTCATCGCCTGCCTCCACTCCACATCTTTGCAAACTGTCTCATTTGATCCGCTGAATTCGCACTTTCGTCGCGAATGGTTGAACCGGTTAGCTTCAGAAATGCCTCTTCGAGCGTCTCGGTGCCGGTTTGTTCTTTGATGGCTTTCGGTGTTCCCTGCGCCACAAGCTTGCCGTGGTCGATGACACCGACGCGATGGGCGACGCGATCCGCTTCATCCATGTAGTGGGTAGTGAGGAAGACCGTCACGCGCTCCGATTCGTTTACGGATTTTACGTGCGTCCAGAGCTGGTTGCGGCTTTGCGGGTCCAAGCCCAGCGTTGGTTCGTCGAGGAAGAGGATTTTCGGCGTATGGAGGAAGCCGCGGGCGATTTCGAGTCGGCGTTTCATGCCGCCTGAGAATTTCTTGACCTGATCGTCACGGCGATCCCACAGCTCAAAGAGCTTGAGCAGTTCTTCCGATCGTTGGCGGCGAACTTTGTGGGGCACATGATAGAGCACGCCATGGATTTCCATGTTCTCCCAAGCGGTAAGATCGCCGTCCAGGCTGGGATCCTGAAAGACGATGCCGAAACGCTGGCGGGCCTGGTTCTGGTGTGTCTGGGGGTTGAGGCCGTCGAGCTCGATCTCGCCGCTGGTGGGCTTCAGCAGCGTAGTGAGCATTTTGATGGTAGTCGTCTTCCCTGCCCCGTTTGGTCCGAGGAAGGCGAAGATTTCTCCTGAGGCAACGTCGAAGGAGACATCGTCGACAGCGGTGAAAGTGCCGAAGGTTTTGACGAGATTTTGGACGCGGATCATGGGAATCCTCCGGGAGGATTCAATACTGAACGGTTTAGTTCAGTTTGTCAACCGAAGATATATTCGGCGGGCGCAAATACTCTTGTGAAGTCGCGCCAGATCTGCAGCTCCTCGATCGCATTTGCTGCATCGCCGTCCTGCAACGCAAAGGCCGCTCGCAACGTTGGAAGATAGCTAGAGCGCTAAGGAAAATGATGCCCCGACTTCCAACCAGCCGCTAGCGTCAGTCCAGCCCGACGCGGCGCACCAAATCCTGAAAGCGCGGATCGCCGCGCAGAGGATCGTACAACGGGAAGACCTTGATGTAGATCAAAATATTGGATTGTTCCCGGTAGGCTCGTTCAAACCACGTAAATGCCTCATCGTTGTCGCCGAGCCCCAAATAAGCATGCACAAAGGCACCGGCAGGAACGTAGCCAGTCTGCTGGCGTTTTTTCAGTTCTCCAAGGAGCCGAAGTGCATCTGCTCGTCGTCCGGTGTGGGCATACGCCCAGATCAGCGCACTGATCACCCCTGGGCTCCTGTTCGTAACAGAAACCGCCTCCTCCAACTCAGGGATTGCCTTTTCGGCTTGATGGTTGCCAATAAGCGCCCATCCAAGAGGCCAGAGGGGCAATCTGTCGTCCGGTCTTACCGTCAGAACATCTCGGAACTCGCGTATCGCCTCGTCATAGCGATGTGCGTTGAACAGAGTCCACCCGATGGCATGGCCGGAAGTTCCGAGAGGGTCAAGGTCGCGGGCGCGGCGGGCCCACGCCAGCGCCTCCTCCGTACGTCCGTGGCACAGCAGCCAGTCAGAGAATCCTTCGTGCGCGACAGCGTCGTTCGGATTTAAATCGAGGGCGCGCCTGTACTCAGCCTCGGCCTCGGCCCACTTCCACTGCCTCATGTAGATGCTGGCCAGTTCAACGTGTGCGTCGGCAAGACCGGGATCTAACTCGAGCGCCTTTTGCGCCGCGCTTATCACCTTTGGACGCGTTTCAGCGGGGGGAGCGCCGACAAAGACTGTGCCGAGGTTCGTGTAGGCGCCGGCCAGGCCAACGTAGGACGGCGCGAATGTCGGATCCTTCCTGATCGCTTCGTCAAACCAGGCAATCTTTCTTTCGACCTCAGCTCTGCTGTTGCCTTCGGCGGCCAAACCCTTGAGATAGCTCTCATATACTTCGGGCGAAACAGAGCGGGCGGTGACAAGCCTGGCGCGCTCTTCGCCGGTGACAGTAACCTCCACTTTTTGGGCGATGGATTGTGCTACGTCGCTTTCCAAAGTGAGGGCGTTACCGAGTTCCCGGTCGTAGGACTCGGACCAGAAGTGCTCGTCGGTTGACCCACGAATTAACTGTGCGTGCACCCGGATCCGGTTGCCCTCCCGAATCACAGATCCCTCGACGAGAGCATCCACCCCGAGTTGGTGAGCGATCTCCGGCGCCGAGAGATGGGTGTCCTTGAATTGCATCACCGATGTGCGGGAAATAATACGGAGGCCTCGGATCATCGCTAGACGTCCAATCACTTCCTCGGTCATGCCGTCGGCTAAATATTCCTGCCCAGGATCGCCGGAAAGGTTCTTCAGAGGCAATACGGCGAGGGAGGTGATTTTGGGAGGTTTCGCATCAGCCGGGCCGCTCCGGGTGAGGATGTACGTTGTGCCTGCGACCAGTACAAGGAAAGACGCTGCTCCAAGAAGAAGCCACCTGCGGGCAAGAAGCCACTTGCCGGCATGCCAATTCGTCTGCCCACGAACGATTTCTGCAGCCTGTGTTTGATCGTGCTGCTCGCCCAGCGGGCGAAGCCCTGGGGGCTGTGACGGGAGGCTGGATTCCGAGCCGATGCTCTGTCCGTTCATGGGGACGGTCAATGCTTCGGAGTTGGGGGCAGTCGTCCGGTCTTCTTCCTCGAGAGCGGTGACGGGCGCGATGAACCGGTATCCCCGGGTGGGCACAGTTTCGATGATCTTCGAATCCCTGCTGCTGTCTCCCAGTTCCCGCCTCAGAATCGTGATCGTTCGGGTGAGCGTATTCTCCTCGACGAAGCTATCAGGCCAGACGCTTTCCAGCAGTTCTCGTTTGTCCACCAGGTGTCCTGCCCGCCTGACCAACAACGTCAGGACACGCAAGGCCTTTGGTTCCAGTGCGACGCGCTGTCCGCTGCGGCTGAGGAAAAACTCTCCCTCACTCAGCTCAAAATCCAGGAAACGATAGCTCGGCATAGCTGTCCACAGAAACCTCAGGAAACCCTCACAAAAGCATAGCCGGAAAACAACGACTTTCGCGCCCGCTGCCGCAACAATGTCGCTTACCACTCGCCGAAGCGAGTGGGAAATCAGGAGGAAGCACAATGAAGAGGATGCGTGGTGGCGCGAGGATAAAGGCTTTTGGTCTATGCATGTTGATGGCGACTCTGGTGTTCGGGCCTGTCGTCGCAAAAGCCGATCCCGTCCTGGACTGGAACGCAATAGCGGTAAATACAGCCGTCGCGAATGGCCAGAACCCGTTCGCCCAGGCGCGAGATGCGGCGATCGTGCAACTGGCTGTCTTTGAAGCCGTCAACGCCGTCACTGGCGACTATCGATCATATGTTGGGAACATCGACGCGCCTCGTGGCGCCTCCGCCGATGCAGCTGCCATCCAGGCTGCCTATCGGGTGCTCGTCACCTTTTTCTTGAACAGCAAGTCCACGCTCGACGCTTCCCTCGCGACCTCGCTGGCGTCGATACCGGACGGTAAGGCCAAGACTGACGGCATCGCAACGGGCGAGGTCGCAGCCGCCACCATGATCGCCCTTCGTTCCAACGACGGCTCGTCGCCGGCGCAATTCAAGACACCCGGCCCGGCAGTTCCAGGCGAATGGCAGGCTACAGCGAGTTGCCCGATTGTGAATGGAGTCGCATCGGGAATCGCCTTTCAATGGCAGAACATAACCCCGTTCGGTATCCGAAGCGCGAAGGACTTTCTCCTCGGTCCCCCGCCGGCCCTCAGGAGCGACGAATACGCCAAGACCTACAACGAGGTGATGGCGGTGGGAAGCATCGACAGCACCGAGCGGCCTCCCGATCGGTCAGAAGTCGCGACCTACTACGCGGCCACTTCGCCAACCCAGGCATTCAATCAGGCCGCAAGGCAGATCGCACAGGAACAGAGGCGTACGCTGTCAGAGAATGCCCGGGCTTTTGCCCTGATCAATATTGCGATCAGCGACAGCCTGGTCGCTACGTTCTTCAATAAATATCACTACAACTTCTGGCGCCCTGAAACCGCGATCCACGCAGGCGACACGGACGGCAACCGGAAAACCGAAGGCGATCCGAACTTCGTGCCCTTCATCGTGACCCCATGCTTCCCGAGCTATCCCTCAAACCACGGCGCCGCAGCAAACGCAGCAGCTGCGGTCATGAGGCGTCTCTACGGCGAAGGTGGACATTCGATCACACTGTCGAACCCCGCCGCGCCCACCATTGTCCTGCAATACACCTCGTTCAGGGAGATTACCAACGACATCAGCGACGCTCGCGTTTATGGCGGTATCCATTTTCGAACCGACCAGGACGCAGGAGCGGTGCTCGGGCTGGCTATCGGCAGAGAGGTCTACAAGCACAACTTGCGCCCGGTGCACGATGATGACTGGGATGATGACGGCGACGATGACTGAGTGATCAGGTCGAAAATAATTCACCATTTGTCATGCGGTACGGCGATTGTGCGGTCACGTTGTCCAAAGGCGAGGCCGCACATGGTTCCGAAGTTTTGCCTTCCAGAGCCTGGACCACGCATCCGACGAACCGCGGAAACTATGGATCTATCTTCTCTGCCATCCCTTCAGCCTGGCGGCGACCACACGTTCGGGTTTGATCTTGCCCCGCAAAACGACTTCCTTAGCGAGCTGATTAAAAAGCGCCACAACCCGGTGGACTATTCCTTTTTTGAACCTGCGGGCTCGAGCGGCGGCCTGATCTTTGGTTCCGACGGCGATGCTGCAGCAGAACGAGGAGGCTCGTAGTTGCTTGCCCCGGGCTCCCTCTCGGTTGCAGCGGCAGCGTCTCTATTCCGATTGCGCCGATCAAACGCGAGTAGCCGATCTGCCCGGTACCCAGCGGCAGCCACCTCGGTCAAGGCTTCCTGGACTAAATCGCTGATTGCCGAAGCTGCTGTTTTATTGGGCATGGATTCGTTCGCGAGCTTGAGGAGAGCGGGCAGTTGGAGCCACCAGAGCAGTTCCTCAAAGGGCTCTTGCACGAGGTAATCATGCCCTTCGGCCTGGTGGATCCCTGTCAGCCAGCGCACGTCGGAGTCGCGCCACAGGGTATGAGCGAAGAAGGAGGATTTCTTCTCCTCGCCGGAAGATTGCAGCCGTTTTTCGGTCGGTAACGCGGACGCCTTGTCGGAGTTTTTTTGCGATCCGACCGCTTCTTGTGTCGCAGAGGCCGGAGCGTTCTTTGCGGATGGGGTTGGAAGCAGGGACTTCGATTCTTCCGCTTCGGAGCGCGAGATCAGCAGTACCTTGATGCGGGCGGCGGCGCGCCACGCTTCTTGACCGTCCATGCCCAAAGCGCTAAACGCATGCGCCATCGGCTCGCGCAGTCGCAGGCGATCAAAAAGCTCAAGCGCGGCACGCTTTGGATGGTTAGCGTCGATGGAGGATGACAGGCAATCGATTACGCACCATGCGAAGACGGGTCCCCAGAGAGCGGTCGCGGCGTGTTCGGGACTTGAACTGGGTAGCACACGCCGAGCCGCCGCCGGCCATGGCAAGGGGAAGAATGCTTCAACTGTAGGAATCCGCATGGTTGCACGGATGCAATCGCGGAAACCAGGGCCGAGCAATTCCGTGCTTGTAGTCTTTTGATTTGGGCTGTCGTCCCTGCCTGCAAACGCCCGGTAGCCTTCCTGCGCCGCCACAAAGAATGCCTCGCAGCGCGTCCAGGCGGACTCGATGAATTCGGCTCGTTCGCGAGTCGTCTTCCGGTCGACCGACACTGAGACGGGGGGATGCTCTGCGAAATCGGCGAGTTGTCGCACGAGCTCGGGATCGAGCAGGGCGTGCAGTGCATCGTGGACAGGCTTCAACTCCATCAGGACGAGAGCGTCATCGAGGTTGGGGACGCCGCGGCCGTTGAGTTGATCGCATAACCGGTCCCAGGGCTTTTCTGCTGTTGCACGCAGTTCGTGCCAACCGAGAAAGACGTGCGACTGGTAGGCGTGAAGATCGAACGTGAGGCCACGTTCAGCGAGCACGTTGGCGCGCCGCAGAGTATTCGCAATCCGGAAAGCGAATCTCTCCAGGCGAGAATCACGCCGGGATCGCCAGTGAGGTCCAAGCCCTCGCGCAAGCGTCGCTGCCGAAGTTGCGACGTTGACTTGTCGGCGTAGGCGGCGGAGAAATCGATCGTCCCATGCGCCGTGCCAAAGCGATTGTTATAGATGACGACGGCGCGCTCATCGCCGTTGCGGTTGGAATAGGCAAAGACATTTTCGTCGACTGAACCCGATGGCTCGAAGAAATCGTAGAGAAGGAAGTTACTGCTTTCGGCAAAGAGCCAGCGCTTCTTAAGCAGAGGCGCGATTTCGCGCTCGTGGCGCTCGACGAGCCAGGGATTGGGGGTCTCATCGTAGCGCGGGCGCTGGTATTCCATACCGTATTTTTCGGTGAAGCCTTCTACCTGGCCGTGACCGAACATGGGGAGTCCGGGCAAGGTGGACATAAGAACTGCGACGCCGAAACATTTGTCGCCGGTGCCGAATTGGTCTATGGCGGTGCGTTCGTCGGGATTGCTCATGAAGTTGACGTAGCGCTTCATGATGTCGGGATCGAATTCGAGGGTGTTCTTGATGACCGAACGATACTTGGCGTTTTCTTCATCGCGCATCATGTTCATGAAGGCGCTGTTGTAGACGCGATGCATGCCGAGCGTGCGAACGAAGTAGCCTTCCATGAGCCAGAAAGCTTCGGCGAGCAGCAGTGTGCCGGGAACCTCCGCGGCGACGCGGTCGACGACTTCGCGCCAGAATTCCTGAGGCATGATGCGGTTGAACTCCTCGTCGCTCATGCTGTATTCGGCGCGTGAAGGAATGGCTCCGCTGGAGCCGGGACCCGGAAACCACAGTCGATGGAAATGGCGCTTGGCGAGCGTCATTGCTGCGTCGAAGCGAATGACGGGAAACAAGCGGGCAACGTGAAGAATGGTCTGGATGACCTGCTCGCGGACGGCCGGGTTCAGGTAGTCCAACTGGGCGGTGTCATTCCATGGAAAGCTTGTGCCATCGTTGCCGTGATAAATGAAGCGGGTTTCGCCGGAGGCTTTGTCGCGGCGACGGAAGACTACAGCGGCATCAGTTTGGGTAAAGTAATGGTCTTCGATTTTGATTTCGACGCGGCCGTCGCTGGATAGATCGGGGCCTTCAAAAGTGTAGGCGGGATAGGGCGGCTCGGGGCGCGCAATGAACCATTCCGGGATGCTCGACGACCCAAGGTGAATCGATGCCCATGTGATTGGGAACCATGTCGCTGGCCAGCCGAATGCCATGATGATAGGCGCGATCGCGAAGGTTGATATAGGCGCGTTCCCCGCCCAGGTCGTCGGCGATTCGGTAATCGAAGAGCGAATAGGCCGATGCCACGGCGTCGGAATTGCCGCAGAGCAGCTTGATGGTCTTCGAGGCCCGGCTGCGCTCCCAGACGCCAATGAGCCAGAGTGAGTTGAGACCGCGACGCGCCAGGGTGGCCAGTTCCTCGTCAGGGAATTTCGTCGAGTCGGCTGATGTGGCGGCGGTATTGTTTGCTTAGCTGCGCCAGCCACACATAGGTGCTCTTGGCAATCAGAACCGTACTTGGCATCCACGCGGTATCGGCGCTGAACTTCTCGTACTCATAAGCGGGGTCGCCAAAAACCGGCACGTCGGACTGGCTGACGATCGACGGCCATTGCTGCTCACCGCGCTCGCGACGAAGGCGTGCAGCCTCTTCTGCCGCTGCGCGCGCACGGCCGGCATCGGGATTGAACTGCATCCAGACGGCCAGTTCTTCTTCGCGCAGGATTTCGCCGGCAATCATCAGAAAGCGATCCATGCTATCGCCAAGAAGCGATTTCCAAAGTCTTCGGATCAGAGAGATCTGTTCGCTCAGGGACCGCGGGGCGCCTGTTGCCGGAGCGCGCAAAAGGTCGATCAGGCTTACCTGGCCCTTGCCCTCGAGCGGGATCAGCGGACGAGTCGCGAAATACTTAGGCAGTTCCTTCGTGACTTGCCGGTAGACGGTCTTCTCGGCAAGGCTTTTTTCTTCGAAGAGCTCGTCGAAGGGCTTGAAGGCTTCGTTGCGATTGGCGGTCCAGAGGAGCAGGAGTTCTTCGAGAGCGACGGCGCGGTGGGGCATGCCGTCGGTGCTTCCGGTCAGCCATTGTTGAGGGGTTTCCTGGCCGCGCATGACACTGCCGACCTGGAAAATGCTCGACAAAGGTGAGGAGAAGCTTGTCGACCTCAGCGGAGCCCACCTGGGCAGAAAACCAATCCAGGGCCGCAGTCATCACTTCGGGGTCGAATTTTTTGCGATATTGCGCCATGACGACATGGCTGGCCTCGTCGATCAAGCCCATGGCGAACAGCTGACCCGCATGTACGGCGCGGTCGGGAAATTTGGCCGAATCGCGAACTTGATTCATCTGATGGGCGAAGGTACGGCATGCGGCGAGGTTGGCAAAGACGACGTTGCCGTTAAAAGAAAACAGCGAATCCGCAAACCGATAGCGTTCCCGTGCCGCTCGCGAAATATGGAATTCCATCATGTAACCCGCGCTCCAGACTTTCGATGCCAATTGCGAATCTCATGCCGTACTGGAAGAAATGGCGCTTGGTTCGGCATGTTCGAAGAAGTGTAATCTGGCCAACGTCAAAGTATCACTATGAGGGAGCAGGAGGGGTAGGTTCGTCAAGGCCTGCCTGCTCAGCCGTTCCTGAGACGGGAGCCGGGCGTTGCCTGCAATGCCGCACAACTGGTCTCCGGGAACCGTCACCCAGCATGCCGTGCCTTGGGAACTTTGCGCCATCGGGGGCGCGTTCTTCGGTTTTTGAACGGACAAATTGCACTCAGAGTCTTGGATGCGCACCATTCGTCGAAAGCCGTTTGGTGCCGGGTGGTTGGAGTAAGGCCTAAACGGGGTCGGTACGCAAGGGGGATATCGACCTTGGCCATCCGCAGCGACCTCCCCGATTGCCGCTACGACGGAGCGCGGGAGATGCGAAAAGGACCGCGAAAGAAACGCCTATGGGCCGGCTGCACCTTCCAGGCACCGTTCAAGTAAATATGATCGAGAAACATGAGGGGCTGAAATCGAGGCCAGCTCATTCCCGACTTGGTGGAGAGGCCCGGCATTCCTACAAAATCCGCCCAACAATCGGTGTCGGTTACAATGGAGGAGCTGGGACTGCACTTGCGAATCGCCAGATTCAATGCAGCTTAGAAGTCGGAGAGGTGGCAGAGCCCGGTTGAATGCACCTGACTCGAAATCAGGCATAGTCGAAAGGCTATCGGGAGTTCGAATCTCCCCCTCTCCGCCATTTGTCTCATTCACTTCGTCTCTTCTCATTCAATTGCTGCAGCATTTCCGTCGGTCTCTGCGATTCACATCCACCGAGTCATTGCGCCGTTCCGGCGCGTCGAACGTGAGACGCATCCAAGGGCTTTGGAGGTCTCATGGCTGCCAAAACGAAGCCGACGCATACGCAACTTGGTGGATTTGTGGAAACTAACCCGAAAGCGGATGATGGTGTAGTAAATGACTCACTGGGAACCATTGATGTCGCGGATTCGACTGGCTCCGATCCGGAAAAGGAAACGGGCGACGCGAAGAAGAACAATGTAAACAAGAGAGAAGACTAAATATTTCTTTCGCGGGTTTCGTTGCGGTCTGTTTGTTTGCTGCGACTCTGGCTGGAGCCAAAACTTCGCCGCTCCCGCATGCGGTACGGCGTTATCTCGTTCAGTTTTGATCCAGCAGACACGATAGTCGTCTCTTGCAAATAAGCCTGTTCCTCGGGATTTCAACAGATGCCAGAAGGGCTCGGCGCGATTATCGCGTTATAGTGGCTGACCGGTTGGGTAGGGTCCACGCTCTTCCCGGAGGCCCCGATGAATTATCTCCCCATGACAAAACTGGGCGCGCAAGAAGTGTCGCCCAAGGTGATCCAGTTTGGAGTTTTCCTGCCCGGAGTGGACGCAGCGAAGGGATACTCCGTTTCGGTGAAGATCATTCACGAGACGGATCAGTATCTGCAGGCCGCCCCGCCGGCGCTGGTTCCGCAGGAGCACTCCATCGATGCCATTTATGGCGATTGCTGGTCCGGCCAGATCGATCTGAACACGGCGGCACCACCGCCAGGATCTTCCGCATTCGGGCAAACTGGACGCTATGTCTATCGGTATCTGATTCACAGCCCCACACGCGGCGATATCGATTTCATCATCGATCCGTTCTCGCGCGAAGTGGGTGTGGGACGGCTTTCAGCGATCACGGTTGGCAGCGTGGGGTACACATTTTCGGCCAACGAAAATCAATGGAAGACGCCGCCGCTAAAGGACGCAATCATTTACGAATTGATGATCAGCGAGTTTCGCGAGGATCTCGCGCGCACGATTCGTGAGGTTCCTTATCTGGCGGATCTGGGCATCAACTGCATCGAGGTCATGCCACTTTCGAACGTCTTGAGCACCATCGATTGGGGATACGATCCGATCGGTTATTTCTGTATCGCAGAGCGATTTGGGAAAACCTCGGACTTCCAGGAATTCGTGGATGCCTGTCATCAGAAAGGTATCGCCGTCATTGTTGACTCGGTTTACGGCCACACGGGCGGCGACTTTGCGTACGCTCAGCTTTATGGCGCTTTACAAGGCGACCTGGCGAATCCATTCAATGGAGGCAGTGGGGATTACGGCACTTTGAATGACTTCTCGAAACGGCTCACGCAAGACTATTACTACTCGGTGAACCAGTTCTGGCTCGACACGTTTCACGTGGACGGATTCCGGTTTGACGATGTGCCGGAATACTGGGATGGAGCGACAGGATCGGGTTACGCCGACCTCGTGTATTCCACCTATCAATACGTAAAATCCAAGGCTGGCGCGACGGATCACTATCAGCGGTTTTTCGACGCGGCCGGCAATATCAACCTGATCCAGATCGCGGAATATTTACCAAATCCTCCGCAGGTTCTGAACAGCAGCTACTCGACCGGGACTTGGCAGGATGGCACGCTCGGGGCGGCTGCGAGTTGTGCGGCTGGCAGTGCCGGCGCGATTGCGCAACTGGGACTGCAACTCGGGCTCAACGGATATCCGGAGTCGGTGACGACGAACGGCGACACGCTGCCCAAGACTGGCCTCCAGTACATCGAGAACCATGACCATCAGCGCTTCATCTGCAAGTTCGGCACAGTCCAGATCGACAACGATCCGGCCGATGTGCTTCTTCAACAAGGCAATCGCGACGGGAAGTGGCCGAAGGTGCAGCCCTATCTGATTGCACTGCTGACGGCGAAGGGAACTCCACTTCTCGCTGAGGGGCAGGAGTTCTGCGAAAACTACTGGATTCCCGACTCAGGGTATGGACGCGTGATGGTTTATCGACCGGTGCGCTGGAATTATTTCTATGACAACGATGGTCAACCAATGATTCGCCTGGTGCGCAAGCTGACAAAGATCCGACGCAGCGGAGCGCAGTTCACGGATGGTCAGCACTATTTCTACAACGATTTCGGAGCCTTCAATTCCAAAGGCCTGCTGGCGTTTTCCCGGCAACTTGGCAATACTTTCAGTCTTGTTGTGGTCAACTTCACCGACCAGCAGCAGTCGACGAGCTTTGCTTTCCCGACCGGCGGAAATTACGTCGAACAGATTGAGGGACAACAGAATCTGAATGGCGTTGTGGCAGGAGCGGCGCAGACGATCGTGGTCCCGAGCAATTACGGGTGCATCTGGACGGTCGGGCGAGGGTGACATTCTCGGGCTGTGAAGATGTGAGTCAGATTCACTCAATCTTCATCTTTTCCGCTTGACAATTCCTATATGGATTGCCTATCTTTAGCAATTGGAAGGCGGGACTGCTAGCAAGCCGCCGGCTGGACTGCCGAACCACGTGGCCCCCTCATCTGAGCGGAGTTACGCGCCGGAGATTCGGCACCATTTCCCAAACCAAACACCAGAAATCCGCGGCTGGGCTTAACCCTGCCCGCGCCTGAAGGAGAAGCGAAGCTATGGCAGCAACATCAGTAACGACGACCTTCACCCCGCTCCATGACCGGATCCTCGTCCGCCGTCTGGAAGAGGGCGAAACGGTTCGTGGTGGCATCATCATCCCCGACAGCGCCAAGGAAAAGCCCCAGGAAGGCGAAGTGATCTCCGTAGGCAAGGGCAAGTCGAACGACGAAGGCAAGGTATTCCCTCTCGATGTCAAGGCGGGCGACAAGATCCTCTTCGGCAAGTACTCGGGCACCGAAATCAAGATCGACGGCGAAGAGTTCCTGATCATGCGTGAGGAAGAAGTCCTCGGCATCGTGAAGAAGTAGGCGCGCAGCGCGCGAGTTTGCAGTTCGCAGTTCATAGTTCACAGCCTTTGTGAGCTTGGTGACACTGGCGACTGAGAACTGAGTGACTGAGGCTCCGAACTGTGAACTACGAACCAAGAACTGTGAACTAAGGAGAGTTGAGAATGGCAAAGCAAATTTTGCACGGTGAAGATTCCCGTCAGGCGATTCTGCGCGGCGTGAACATGCTCGCAGACGCTGTGAAGGCGACGCTCGGGCCCAAGGGCCGGAACGTTGTGATCGAGAAGAAGTTCGGCTCGCCCACCATCACCAAGGACGGCGTGACGGTGGCCAAGGAAATCGACCTGAAGGACCCGCTGGAGAACGTGGGCGCGCAACTGGTGCGTGAGGTTGCCTCGAAGACCAGCGACGTGGCCGGCGACGGAACCACGACTGCGACCGTGTTGGCGCAGTCCATCTTCCGCGAAGGCGTGAAGACGGTGGCGGCCGGCGCGAATCCGACGGCTCTGAAGCGCGGCATCGAGAAGGCCGTGACCGCGATCATCGGCACCCGCGACAAGGACGGCAAGTGGACCGAGGGCGGCGCTCTGGGCAAGCTGTCGAAGCCTGTGGACGAGGGTTCCGTGGCCCAGGTTGGCGCGATTTCGGCCAACGGCGACCAGGAAATCGGCGACATTATTGCGCACGCAGTGAAGGTTGTGGGCAAGGACGGCGTCATCACCATCGAAGAGTCGAAGACCATGCACACCGGCCTCGAGACAGTGGACGGCATGCAGTTCGACCGCGGCTATCTGAGCCCCTACTTCGTGACCGACGCAGAGCGGCTGGAAGTGGTTCTCGACGATCCCTACATCCTGATCTACGAAAAGAAGATCAGCGCGATGAAGGATCTGCTTCCCTTGCTCGAGCAGGTTGCGCGTGGCGGCAAGCCGCTCCTGATCATTGCCGAGGATGTTGAAGGCGAGGCCCTGGCAACCCTGGTTGTGAACAAGCTGCGCGGCACGCTGAACGTGGCTGCCGTCAAGGCTCCTGGATTTGGCGATCGTCGCAAGGCAATTCTGGGCGACATCGCCGATCCTCACCGGCGGCAAGGCCATCACCGAAGACCTGGGCATCAAGCTGGAAGGCGTGAAGCTCGAGGATCTGGGCAAGGCGAAGCGCATCACCATCGACAAGGACAACACCACGATCGTTGACGGCTCCGGCAAGTCGACCGACATCGAAGGCCGCGTGAAGGAAATCCGCTCGCAGATCGAGAAGACCACCTCCGACTACGACAAGGAAAAGCTGCAGGAGCGGCTGGCCAAGCTGGTGGGCGGCGTTGCCATCATCAAGGTCGGCGCGGCGACCGAGACCGAGCTGAAGGAGAAGAAGGCTCGCGTTGAAGACGCGCTGCATGCAACCCGCGCGGCAGTCGAGGAAGGCATCGTCCCCGGCGGCGGCGTGGCCCTGGTTCGTGCCATGCCTGCGGTCAAGAGCTGATCAAGACGCTCGAAGGCGACGAGAAGATCGGCGCACAGATCGTGCTCCGCTCGCTCGAAGAGCCGCTTCGCCAGATCGTCGCCAATGCCGGCGAAGAGGGCGCGGTGGTGGTGGCCAAGGTTCTCGAGTCGAAGGACCAGCACTTCGGCTACAACGCGGCGACCGGCATGTTCGAGGACCTGGTGAAGGCCGGCGTCATCGACCCCACCAAGGTGACCCGCACGGCGCTGCAGAATGCGGCTTCGATCGCCGGTCTCCTGCTCACCACCGAAGCACTGGTGGTCGAGATTCCTGAGCCCAAGGCTGCTCCGGCAGGCGGCGGCCACGGCGGCGGCATGGACGGCATGTACTAACCACCCGCGGTGGGGCCCTACGCCTGCGGCGTCGGCAAATCAAAAGCCCTCAGCTTCGGCTGGGGGCTTTTTGTTGATTGCACATCGATTCTGACATAGCAATGTAACGCCCATTGTTGGGAGCGTGTCTTTTTCCAAACTACGGCGACGTCCCGTTCATTCACGAAGCTATCGCTCTTACATTCGATTCCGATGCCTGAGGATGCACTCTGCGACCGGTTGCGGCCGCAGGGGGCGCAACCAGCCCGCCGAGAGCCAAGCCGTGGGTATCGAGAACTCAGACCAGCCGCAATCCAGACATACCTGAATGTCGGGCGATGGCGTCATCGGGGGGTGGCTGAGCGTTCGGGGCGCTTTGCGATAGAGCCGGATCTCGGCCGGAATCGTCGAGAGACAGCTCCGATTCACATTTGGGACAAACCATTGAGCACCTCTGGATATTGTTGACCTGTGGAAAAGTTAACAAAATCTAATCCAAGATCTGCAACAATAGCAACGAAAATAGTGCAATTTCTTCTTTGAAATTATGAATTTGCGCTTTGAAAGTCAGAAGTTTGCTTGAGTTGTCTACCCACTTTCAAAGCTGAGCTAGCTTCCTCTTCTGTCTCGGTTGTGGAGGATACGTTGGTTTCGGCCGTCACGCCCAGTCTGAGCAAAATCAAGAGCGGGAGCCCGGAAGGCTCCCGCTCTGAGTTTCGGCAGTGATCGTCTTAATAGTTAGTAGGTGATGTGGAATCCCCATCGTGAAAGCCCGGGAACCGCCGATTGTTCCCGTCACCGAGCCGAAGTTGGCGGCGTTGTTCGGGCAGATGGTTGTACCCGAAATGTAGAGATTGGGGTTGCAGTAGGAGTCGCCGTTGGCCAGCGTCAAGGGAAGCTGCGTCGACTTTCCCGTTCCGGTTGCGAACGGCACCTGATCCAGGTTGGCCAAGGCCGTCTGTTGATCCGTTGGATTGGCCGACGTCACAATCTGGCCATAACCGAGGAAGCTGCGGTAATGGCCGCAATTGTTACCGCCGCCAAAGGCAGTGATCGCAGTGGCCGAGCATCCGTTGTTCTGGCGAATCTGCGCCTGGTCCTGCGGAATGTCGGGGCTGGTTGTGTTGGTCAGGTTGAAGACGTTGAGTTCGTACTGACGCCTGATCTTTTCGGTGATCTCTGAAGCCCTTGCGCACGGAAAGATCAAGACGCTTCTGAGCATCCTGCCGGAAGATATTGCGCTGCCCCACATTGAAAGCCGTCTGGTAGATATCCGACGGATCGTGTGCCCGTGGAAACCGGAATGCCGTTGGTGCCCGGCTGCAGGTAGCTGATGGCGATCTGCGACGGATCGACGTACGGGATGTAGCTTCCGCCCGAAGCGCGGAACCATCCCGAGTTGCCGGTCAAGCGCCGACTTCGGATGCGTCGGATCCTTGATGCCGAGAACGGGGTTCATCAACGTCGGAAAGTTGCCGAAATTGATGCTGCCCACCGCGCCGTAGAACTCGTACAGCGACCACGGCTCGCCGCTCTGCAAGATTCCGATTCCAGTCAAGTGCCAGTCGTTGGTGAAGTAGGAGGCAACGTTGTGCTCCTTGCGTCGCGTTGGGCACATCCACCTGGAAGTTGGCGCGTAAACACATGTGTACGGTCGAAGTCCGAAGAGGCCCATGAATCGCGCAGCCGATTCGGGTTGTCGCCGGTAAAGAACAGGCCGATGTCGCTCTGTTCATCGAGCGAATGGCTCCAGGTGTAGCTGCCGCCAAGCTGGAAGTGATGCGAAAGCCGCTTCTCCACGTGCGCTTCCAGGGCATCATAGGCCGAAACACCCACGGTCTTGAAGTCCGCAGCATTCGGGCTGAACCCGACGTACGGCGTTCTGAAGTCCGTATTGCCGGCGTCAAACGTGGCCCAGGGCTCAACCGCAATCGGGAGATAGTCGTAGTCGGGCGGACCGCTATCCTCTGTTCTGGTTCATGACCTCCATGCCATAGCATGAAGTCTCGCCCCAGATCGGATTGGTCGGCGTCGCGATGCCCGGCTCATTGATCGGAATCGGGATCACCGAATGACGGCCGCGCGTTGCCTGTAAATCCGACGGAGATTGCAAGGGTGCTGGCCGGCTGCCATTGCACGTTCAGGGTGTAGTTGATTGTGTACGGCAGCACGTTGTCTCTTGTCGTAGATACCGAAGTTCAGCGGCGTGGTGCAGAGGAAGTACCCTTCCTGGGCTTGCAGGCCGCTGCAGTTCTTGCCATATTGCGCGTAATACCCAGAAGCGGGCGCTCCGGTCATCTGGTTCAACTGTGCCTGCAACGCCTGCGTGATAACGCCCGGGTTTGAACTTGGCGGAACATAGCTGCCCGCTGGAGCCGGCGAGAACGCCAGGTCTCCCATGGGGTTCTCCAGCGTCAGACCCGAATCGGAATTGCCGTTGGCGAGACTCACCAACGGCGAGGATTCGGTCACGCCAAAAGGACCGCCGATCGAACTGCCGGCGGGCTGCGAGAGATAGGTGAACAGCTCCCCTCGGTCGTAGTAGAGGCCCGCCGCCGCCACTGATCACAAGATTGCCGTGGTGGGCCTTGGGAGACCACGCAAAGCCGACGCGGGGTGAAATGCCCCATTGGCGCCCATCCAGGGTTGAGGCGGAAACGCCCTTCGTCGGGTTCTGCTTGTTGTTTCCGGCGATGACGAATCCGGCATTGTTCACGGTAAATCCGGTCGTGGTCGGTCCCGGTCACGTTGTACAGCGTCGGATCGAAGTTGAACATGTCGCCATACTTTTCCGTCATGCCGCCGTGGTAGTCGTAACGAACGCCGGCGGTGATGCTGAGGTTGGTCAGGGCCTGCCACTTGTCCTGCACATAGCCGTTGATTTCATTGGTGCGATAGTAGCGATCGGCGTTGTTGCGGTGCGTGGTCGGATCGATACTCTCCACAACGCTGGAGCTGTGTCACCTGCGCCCTGCAGGAAACTGTCAAATCCGCTGACCACCACCTGCGCATGACCGGTGCGGTTATTGGTGATATTCAATTGCGTGTAGCTGTAGCCGCCACCGGCGACGATGGTGTGCTTGCCTGCCGTGAAGATCACGTTCGTCGAGGGGTTCACGCGGTTCTGGTAGTAGCCCATATCCACGAATGCGCCGGGCACTCCGGCCGGGCCAAGGTAAAGACGAGGTGCATACGTGTCGTTGTCGGCAAAGTTGTTGATCTGCAGTCCAGGTAGCAGGTTGGCGACCAGGTTATCGGGTTGCGCCGCCGCCAACGCCCAGGTTGCCCCCGGCAAACGTCTGCTTGTAGTTGCTGAACGTGCCCATGCGGACAAATCCGAGACGCTGCTCCCAGTTCAGCCTCGGACCGATGGCGATGGTGTTGCCAAGCGAAAAGACCTGCGCGCCGTTGTGCGCGGTCACCGGGAAACCAACCGTATTCGAGAAGCCAAAGGGACGGGTCACCGGCGCGTTCTGGTAGAAGTACTTCGCCGACACGCGATCCTTCTTGGTTGCATCGTAGTCGAGCGAGATCGTGGCCTGATCCGGTTCTCAAGCGGGAGGTTCCGATCAGGTACACGTTTGGCAAATTCGGGTTATAGGCCGCGCTCGATTGAGCCGAAGGAATCAGATACTGCCCGTTGGGCAGCTTGGCCTGCATGATTGCGACCGCAACCGGATCGATGCTGGATGCGGTTGCGCATTTGGAGGTACAACCCCACGAGGCATCGGCATTCAGCAAACCTGTGACCGAACGATCATCCGTCAAACCGCTGGGCAGGTTGAGCTCCGAGACGCCGGTTGCCTGATCTTCATTGACGCTGCGCTGGTAGGCGACGAACAAGAAGAGCTTGTTCGTCTTGAGCGGACCACCCGACGGTGATTCCAGCGGTCGCAGCGACGAAGCCAGGGGTTGACCAGCGACTTGCGGAAACACGCCAATTCCCTGCTGGTGTCAGTTGATAGGCCTGATTGAAGAAGAAGGGCGAAGCATTCAGTCAGATTGTTGGCGTATGCGCCGTAAAGCTGGCCGTGCCAGTTATTGGTGCCGGTGCTGGTGTTGACGTCGATCTGCGCTCCGCTCGTCGCGCCCTGCTGCGCGTCATACATCGACGCATTCACGCGCAGCTCCTGCATGAACTCCGGCGGAGGAGAAGGCAGGCTGTTGCCGTTCGATCCATAGACCGAAGTGCCGACGGAAAACGATCCACCCGCGGTGGGCGCGCTGCCGATGTTGAAGTTGTACCGCTGCGAAGAGTCGCCGCTCGAACTCTTGCCGTTGAACAGGTTCGTGGAGTCGACGCCATTCACCTGGAAGGTGTTGGACGTGTCGCGCTGGCCGTTGGCCCAGATCGGCTGGTTGCCCAATGCCCGCATTCGAATCGAGGTTCGACAGCAATTCCGCGTTCACGCCCGGCGAAAGCACCGCGACCTGGGTGAAGCTGCCTGTCGCAAGCGGCGTCAGGTCGATCTGCGCGGAGTCGAGTGTGTAGCCGTTGGTGGTATCGGTGGCATTGAGCAGCGGAGTCGAAGTGACCGTGACCGATTCTGAAACCTGTCCGATCTTCAGTGTGGCATTTACCGTGGTTGCGCGCGCCTCCTGAACGGGAACACTGTTGAGTTGTGTGGTTTCAAAACCCGGGTGGGTTACTTTCACCGAGTAGGTGCCAATGGGCAGATTGAAGATCTGGTAAAATCCAGTGTCTTGGGTCGTCGTGGTCGCAGAAACTTGATGGCGGCGTTGGTCGCCGTCACCGTTGCTCCGGGAACCGCGGCGCCCGATGGATCCACGACCGTGCCGTTGAGCGAACCGAGGGTTTGCTGCGCTCGGCAGATACCGGAAAAAACGATGACGGTCGTCAGTAACAGACCGTACTGTGCGACACTCCTCCAAAAAAGTCGATTCATGATTCTCCTCAAAAGTGACACCCTGGCTTTGGTGCTTGACGTTGAGAGATGGCGTCTTTGAGGCTGCAACCACCCCGATGTCTTTCAGATCGACGTGAACGTGGCCGGAAACGATGAAGAGTAAAAGATCGGAGTGAGAATAGTTTGTGGCAACGAGCCGCAATTTTCCAAGGAAAATCTTTTTTGACGATCAAATTTACGGGGGCGGCGTTGTGGAAAAAGAGGGGGGAATCTTGTTCGCTGCAGGTTTCTTCGGCAACGCACTGGATCTAAGATTGCGGACTACAAATTGGCGCAAGGCGGGAATCAAAATAAGATCCCGCCTATAGGTTCATCCTGGAATGACGGATGGCAATCTAGAAAGGGAATTAGCGCCCGCTTCCCTTGCCCCACTGGATGCGAACGCCGGCGCGGAGAGTTGCTGGCAAGCTGACGATACCCGATAGGCGCAATGTCGCTGGTTGTCCGTTAGATTCTCAGCCTGTCCATAGACGCCGAGCCACGTCAAGAGTTGATAACTCGCGCCGATATCAAGTTTCGCGAAACCGGGATCGAGGTTGCGATTGGGCAGAAGCAGACTGTTGCCTCCGTTGATATCGTAGCCCCCTAGGAAATCGGAATCGTCCGATCGGCTGACAAATGCGGACGTGAACAATATCGTCAGCTTTTTGGCGGAATAGGTCGCGGTGAAGAATCCAGTGTGGGGCGGACGGCGGAACGGGCGTGCGCCCTGGAGCGGCGAATCTGAGCCGATCGGAATGCCATTGTAAGTCGGGAGCGGCCCGAGCAGCGCGACATCGCTGTTGGTGAATGAGCGCTGGATGACCGCATCCAGGTAGGTGTACCCCCCGCGCAGAAAGATGCTGCGGCCGATGCCGCCTTCGACGGTCGCTTCGACGCCAAGAGCACGGTATGCCTCGGTATTCAGGCTCTGTTCGTAGGCACCATTGGCCTGCAGAAACTGCTCCAATTGATTTTGCTCGGCCGGCGTCAGGTTGGGCAGCAATTCAGGAATCAGATCCAGTCCGACATATTCAATCTGGCGCCCAAACTCGTTATGGAAAAAGCTGGCGCGAAAGATGAGACGCTGACTCAAAAACGCCTGTTCGACTCCACCTTCGTAAGTGCGCGCTGTGGGGCAGAAAGCGGCTTGATGCCGAGTTGCTGGACCGTAGATTGTCCGCCGTTTGATTCGAGGAAGCTGTAGAGCGAATAAAACTGGTCGGTGAGCGAAGGCTCTCGCACCGCGTCGCCATAGTTGAAGAGTATGCGCGTACCACTGAAAATGCCCTTGTGCGGCTTCATGGCATAAAACGAGACGCCCGCGCGCGGAGTGGTTTGCGTTCCGAAAAGCGAGTAGCGCTCCAGATCGCCACCCAGCGTGTAGAAGAATCGCGTCTTGAAGTCTCCGTGGACCGCAGCGCGATAGTCATAGTTCGTTCGTTCGACAGGCGCATAGAATGTGCTTCCGGGCTCGGATCCACGTTCATCTTCAAACTGAAATCCGATTTGCGCAGCCAAATGCGGAGTTACGGTGTAGTCCCCCTGATAGACGAGCTGGTCGCGATTTGAGACGAGCTGGGTTTCTTGCGGATAAGTACCGGCAAAATCCAGAAGCGCGGGTCCGGAGACCGAATAGCCGTTGGCGCCGGTAATTGTGACTGGATCGCCGAAGCTGTCACCAAATTGATCGAAAAGCCCCGAACCATTTTGGGACCAAAGGTGATATTGTTCGCGCTTACGCGTGAGCGCCGTAGCGCACTGCGTTATGGAAAGACGCGGTCGTTTGATTTTCGATCGAGGCGCTGATCGAAAAGATCCTGATCTTTTTGGGTGGCGTTGTTCGCGACTTGATAAAAGCGCCAAGGTCCCGGTACGCCCGTGGCGTCGACACCATAGTGGAGGGTTCCTCGAATTTGCGTTGATCCGTTCGGCTGCCATCCGAGATTCGCCCGCGGCGGTGGCAACATGAAATTCGTCCAAAGGAAGATTGTTGTTTGTCTGCAACCAGCTGAATTCTCCAAGATAGTCGAACTTGTTGTGCGCGCCGGCTACTTCAAGATCCTCATTGGAGGTGAGGAAATTGCCTGCGTCCCCATGAAACAGGAAGGAAGGAAAGCTGGTGGTGCCGTGGGGGGTGGTGAGGCTAACAACGCCGCTTTCAGCATCGGCACCGTAGAGGCTCGAATCCGGGCCACGGTAGACCTCCGTGCGCTCGATGGCTGTCGTTGCAAGGGGTCCAAAATCGAAGCGCCCGCCGAGATCGCCTGCGCTAACTCCGTCGAGGAGAACCTTGTTTGCATCGGAATCCCCGCCACGAATGAACAGCGACGCCTGTGCGCCCAGCTGTCCAGTCTGTATGACAGAGGTACCCGGCATCAGGCGCAAAGAGCTGACCATATCCGTGCGCCCAGCGAGATCCGACGGTCCTAACACCGAAATGGCGGCGCCCGTCTGTGGCTCAGGTGTGGGTGTTCCATTGGCCGTGACTACGATCGATTCGCGAACCCACGAAGGTTCGAGGACAAGATTTTGCTCGACATTGTCGAACTGGCCCGCATAGAAGTTCGGCGTCTCCAGCTGTCGAAAGCCCGTGGCTGAGATTACGAGATAAAAGCGCCCCTGGTCGCCGGTAGTGATTTGAAAACTGCCGTCTGCGCCAGAAACTCCAGCAGTGACAGGCCTGCCGTTGCGAAGGAGAACCACTTTCGCTCCGGAAATTTTGGCCCCTGAAGCATCGGCCACTACGCCGTGAATTTCGGCGGCCTGGACAACGGTACCGGCGAGCAAGAAAAAGGCGACAAAAATACGTCGCGCAAACATGTTGAACCAATGGCTGGAAAAAGTCATGGAAGCTCCTCCGTTCCCCTCGGAACGCAAGCGGGTTATGGGCGCCGAGGACCGGTCTCCTGACTTGCACCTTTGCCAGAACCTTCCCAGAGCCAGCCCAAAGGGCGGACCTCCAGTGGCTACTTGGCGCACCTCGAATGACGCGGAAGTGACCAAACTGGCTTCCTGCCTCGGCCGATACGACGGCTGATGAGGCAGGGGCGCTCACAGTTGCGGGGCAGTGGCGGAGTTTCACCGCCTTCCCGAGCATCCTGACGATTGCCGTGATGAAGCGTGCTGCTCGCGAACTCGAGCAGCAGTGATGGCATGAAACAGACTTTCATACCATCAATCGTTATAAATGGACCGCGGGGTGAAGTCAAAATGATCTCGGTAGTCAGTCACTGTTTCGCAACTCGAATCATGTTTTCTTCCGCATAAGAAGCATTCCGACGAAGGACAGGCGGATGATGGCATACCGGACCGAGGCTGTTAAACGCTAATATAGGTTTGGGACTGGAGCGGCTGAGGTTTCATCCCTGTTCAGTCGCCAGGTCCCTCAGACGAGATTTAATGGGTCGTGAGCCAAACCAGGTTCGCGAATGAGTCTGAATGTGGCCCCGTAGCTCAGGTGGATAGAGCAGCAGTTTCCTAAACTGCGTGTCGGAAGTTCGAGTCTTCCCGGGGTCACCACGCAATGAGACGGAAGGCGGATGGCAGATTCAGCCGGGAGCCCCTGCCTGGCACCTTGCAGCGAAACTACGCGGCTTGCCGCCGTTCGTCCTTCAGCATTCGCTCCATACGAGCTGCGAGCAGCTTTTTGGCGCGCTCTAGATTACGGCGCCGGGAGATGCTCAGGTGCTTCCCTCCGTAAGAAATATAGAAGGTGAGCATTCTCATTCCAATGGCGGGACCGTCGGGAAACGTCTCTTTCGATGCCAGCGATTCGGCAATTACCTCTGGAGAGCTTGCGAGTAGACTCGCCGAAATCTGAGAGAATCCCGAGATCATCTTCCGCACCTCTTTCAAACTCGCCAGTGGCGATTTTCAGCGAAACAGAAGCAGCTACAAAATTTGAGAATGATGCACGCGCGGACTACGACTTTCTGCATGGCTGGTTGACTCGATTTGCGAGCGGAAGCGGGCGCGGTTCGTTCACATAAAAGAATGTCTGCACGCTTTTAGCTCATGAGTTTCACGCTGTCCCCTGAACTTCAAAACTGAGGACTGGACGAAGTGAAGCTCCGTTGCGTACTTGTCCCTGTGATGCGAGGACATCCGGGGGTGTTGCTCTCTGTACACGGTTCAGAGAACACAGTTGGCGATCGGTTTTGAGGAGAAACTGGAATGGCCAGGGTCGACTTTGGTGCAGCTTTGTCTGTGTATGCGGTGGGCCGGAAGAACGAAGGGCTCAAAGCAGCTCTTGCCTCATCGGCTGTGCAGTCGGTCGATCATTCAAGAAAAATCGAAGAACAACGAATGTCGAGTGCGGCCATGCGTTGCCGAGAATGCTTAGAACCATCAGGTGGGAGAATTTTGGGTTCGAGCTCCTCGAAGTTTCAAAGGCCTCTTTAAAGAATGATTAACATGCCATAAGCGCAACTCCTGCATGGGTGTACAGCCACCGAATACATGGTCCGGATTGCGACTATCTGCGCTTTTCTCTCGTCCTATAGAGAGTCGAGTTGATGCCTGTACGGCCTCTGTTGTGGAGCAAATCCGCCTTCAATTAGTTTCTGCCTTCGCACGCACCGGAATTTGGCGCATTTCGTTTTCTTGAGAGCTGGATGTCCGAGGTTGTACGTTTAGTGAAGACGAATTGCTTTAAAGCACGGTTTTCAAGCAAGAAACCTGGTCGGGCGCGAAATTAGGCATCGCCCGCAGGGTTGGGAACAGACGAGAGAAAATGGACCAGCAACCTTCCGCATCGCAAGTTTCTCCGACGAGACAGCCTGCCCAGGACAATTCAGAACCAGCAACGCACCGACGTCATCGCTGGATCTGGGCAGTCGTTCTACTTCTCTTCGGACTCCTGTTTTATTGGGCGATCAGCCAGCACAGTAAGAGCCAGGCAGCCGCAACGGGCGGCGGTCGCCGGATGATGACGGGCCCGGTGCCTGTCACCATCGCGACGGCTCAATCCGGAACGATCGGTGTCTATCTGGACGCGATCGGTACGGTTACGCCCGTTATACACCGACTCCATCACGGCCCAAGTCACCGGCGTTATTACGGCCGTGCATTACCGCGAAGGACAATACGTCCGCAAAGGCGACCCGCTGATCGACATCGATGCTCGTCCCTACGCTGCCCAGTTGGCGCAGGCGCAAGGCCTGCTGGAGCGCGATCAGAACCCGCTCGCCGAGGCGCAGATGGATCTGGATCGCTACAAGCAGGCCTGGGCAAAAAACGCCATCCCGCGCCAGACGCTCGAAGACCAGGAAAAGCTCGTGCTCCAGGACCAGGGCACGGTCAAGAACGATGAAGGCACGGTGCAGTACGACCAAGTTCAGGTGGATTACTGCCACATCACGTCTCCCATCTCGGGCCGCGTCGGTCTGCGACTTGTCGACCCCGGCAACCTGGTCACAGCCAATTCGACGACCACTCTCGTGGTGGTCACGCAAGAGCAGCCGATCACCGTTATTTTCACGCTCGGCGAAGACAACCTGCCGCGAGGTTCTGCAGCACTCAAAGGGCGGCAAACAGCTCAAAGTCGAGGCCTATGACCGGACCCAGCAGAAGCTTCTGGCTACGGGCAAGCTGACCACAATCGACAACCAGATCGACACAACTTCGGGCACCGTCAAGCTGCGCGCCGAATTTGACAATCAAGGACGGAACACTCTTCGCCAATCAGTTTGTGAACACGCGTCTGCTGGTGAACACTCTGACGAACCAGACGCTGATTCCATCCTCGGCTATCCAGCACAACGGAAGCACCGATTTTGTTTATTTGATCGCCAACAACAAGGCCACGATGCGGACGGTCAAGGTCGGAAATTCCGACAAGGGCAACACTGCGGTTCAGGGAATTCAACCCGGGCGACGTGGTGGCCAACAGCAGCTTTGAGAAACTGCAGAACGGCTCGCAGATCACGCGTATCCAAGGTGAAGCTGCCCTCCGCTTCCGACTCGGCGGAGAGCGATGTTCCATGAATCCGTCCCGGCAATTTATTCTGCGGCCTGTTGCGACAGCGTTGCTGATGGCAGCGATTCTTCTGGTGGGAATCGTCGCCTTCTTTCAGTTGCCGATCTCGGCGCTGCCTGAGGTCGACTACCCGACCATCCAGGTTCTCACCTTCTATCCCGGCGCCAGCCCGGACGTGATGGCCACCACGGTGACCGCTCCGCTGGAGCGGCAGTTCGGCCAGATGCAGGGCCTGAGTCAGATGACATCGACCAGCGCCGGCGGCGTGTCGGTCATCGTGCTGCAGTTCAATCTCTCGCTGAACCTCGACGTCGCCGAAGAAGAAGTGCAGTCGGCAATCAACGGTGGACAGAGCTTCCTGCCTTCCGATCTGCCAACGCCGCCGGTCTATAACAAGACCAACCCGGCCGATGCACCGGTTCTGACGCTGGCCATCTCCTCGCCCACGATGCCGCTCTCGCAGGTCGAGGACCTGGTCGATACGCGCCTTGCCCCGCGCATCTCGCAGTTGAGCGGCGTCGGCCTGGTGAGCATCAGCGGCGGACAAAAGCCCGCGGTCCGCATCCAGGTCAACCCTGTCCAGCTCTCCTCCTACGGGCTCAACATGGAGGACGTTCGCACTGCGATCACCCAGGCCAGCGTGAATTCGGCCAAAGGCAACTTCGATGGCCCGCGCCAGGATTATCAGATCGACGCGAACGACCAGATCACCGAAGCCAACGGATACAAGAACGTCGTGATCTCATACAGCAACGGCGCGCCGGTCTTCGTGAGGGATGTCGCCAACGTTGTCAATGGCGTTGAGAACACCCGGCAGGCGGCCTGGATGAACCAGACGCCCGGCCGTCATCCTGAACATCCAGCGCCAGCCGGGCGCCAACACCATTACCGTCGTCAAGAGAATCCGCGCGATCCTGCCGCAGCTCGAGGCCAATCTTCCCGCATCGATTCAGGTCACGACCATGACCGACATGACCACCAGCATTCAGTCCTCGGTGAACGATGTTGAGTTCGAGCTGATGCTGACGATTGCGCTGGTTGTCATGGTCATTTTCCTCTTCCTGCGCAGCCTCCGCGCCACCGTCATTCCCAGCATTGCCGTTCCGCTCTCGCTGGTCGGCACGTTTGGTGTGATGTATCTGCTCGGCTACAGCCTTGACAACCTGTCGCTCATGGCGCTGACCATTTCGACCGGTTTCGTAGTCGACGACGCGATCGTGATGATCGAGAACATCTCGCGCTACCTCGAAGAGGGCATGGCTCCGCTGGAAGCAGCGCTGAAGGGCGCGGGACAGATCGGGTTCACGATCGTTTCGCTGACTGTCTCGCTGATTGCCGTGCTGATTCCCCTGCTCTTCATGGGCGACGTGGTGGGAAGGCTCTTCCGCGAGTTCGCCGTCACGCTGGCTGTCACCATCGTGATCTCCGCCGTGGTCTCGCTGACGCTCACGCCGATGATGTGTGCGCGCATTCTGCGGCACACGCCGGAGGAACAGCAGACCCGCTTCTATCACGCTTCGGAAAAAATGTTCACGAACATGATCGCCTTTTACGGGCGAACGTTGAAGGTCGTTCTACGCTATCAAACCATTACGCTACTGATTGCCGCGGCTACGCTCGTTCTGACCGTCATTCTCTACATTTTGATTCCCAAAGGCTTTTTCCCTGTGCAGGACACCGGCGTAATTCAAGGCATCACCCAGGCATCCCAGTCGATCTCCTACGCTGACATGGCGCGCGGCAGCAGGAACTCGCGCGGGTCATCCTTGAGGATCCCGCAGTCGAAAGCATTTCATCGTTCATCGGAGCCGACGGCATCAACACGACGCTGAATAGCGGGCGGATCTCGATCAACCTGAAACCCCTTGACGAGCGCCACATGAGCGCTTCCGACGTGATTCGCCGATTGCAGAATCACCTTCAACAGGTTTCGGGAATTCAGATCTACATGCAGCCGGTGCAGGACATCACCGTGGACGATCGCGTCAGCCGTACGCAATATCAGTACACGCTCGAAGATCCTGACACCGACGAGCTGAATGAGTGGACCGGTAAGTTCGTCGCCGAGTTGAAGAAGTTGCCCGCACTGGAAGATGTCGCGACCGATCAGCAGATGGGAGCGCGCGCAATCTCGCTGATGATCGATCGCGTGACTGCTTCCCGATTGGGTGTCGCCCCGACCACCATCGACAACACACTCTACGATGCTTTTGGCCAACGAGAGATCAATACCCTCTATACGCAGCTGAACCAGTATCACGTCATTCTCGAGACGGCGCCGGAATGGCAGCAAGAATCCCGCCAAGCTCGGGCAACTTGTACATCCAGGGCAACGCATCTTCCGGAGCCAGCGGCACAGGCGCGGCAACGTCTTTTTCCGCTTCGGCATCGGCGTCGGCCGGCTCCAATGCGCTTACCACATCGGTCAAATACACGCCGTCTTCGGCTGTCCTCACGAAGCCGGCCTCGGCAATTGGAGGCGTCACATCGTCGGGCGGCTCTTCCCAGAATGGCGGAACAACGGCGGGGAGCACGCCGAACACCGCAACGAACGCGACCAGCGCGAACGCGATCCCCCTGAGCGCGTTCACCCAGGCTTCGCCCATCACTGAAGCTCTCTCAATCAACCACCAGGGGCAGTTCCCTTCAGTCACTGTGTCGTTCAATCTGGCGCCCAACGCCTCCCTGGGAACGGCAATCACGGACATCGACAAAGTGGCCAAAAAGCTGAATTTTCCACCGAGCCTCCAAGCCGACTTTCAAGGAACTGCTGCTTCCTTCAAGAATTCCCTTTCTAACGAAGCTCTTCTCATCCTGGCTGCCCTGGTCACGGTCTACATCGTCCTTGGCGTACTGTATGAAAGCTTCATTCATCCGATTACGATCCTCTCCACGCTGCCATCCGCGGGTGTTGGCGCTCTGCTCGCGTTAATCATCTGCCGGCAGGATCTTTCGGTTGTGGCCATTATCGGAATCATCCTGCTGATCGGCATCGTAAAGAAGAATGGCATCATGATCGTCGACTTTGCGCTGGAAGCGGAACGCGAGCATGGCAAGTCGTCGACCGATGCAATCTACGAAGCCAGCCTTCTGCGTTTCCGTCCCATCATGATGACGACCATGGCGGCGCTGCTGGGCGGCATCCCGCTCGCGGTCGGCACAGGGCTTGGATCGGAGTTGCGCCGTCCGCTTGGCATTGCGATGGTCGGTGGACTTTTGCTTAGCCAGATTCTGACGCTTTACACGACTCCCGTCATCTACATCTTCTTCGACAGACTCGGTGAGCGGATCACCGGCCACAGACCGTCGCACCTGGCGAAGGGGGATGAGCAGGCGACTGCGGGACGCGCATGAGTTTATCTTCTCCATTTATCAGGCGGCCGATCGGCACCACGCTGCTCACCATAGCGATCGCCATCGCGGGGGCGATTGCCTTCACGGTGCTTCCGGTTTCTCCGCTGCCTCAGGTCGATTTCCCAACCATCAGTGTCTCCGCCAGCCTTCCGGGAGCAAGCGCGCAGATCATGGCCGCTTCGGTGGCCACTCCTCTGGAGCGGCAATTCAGCCACATTGCCGGCATCACGGAGATGACATCATCGAGTTCGCTTGGCGGCACCAACGTAACGCTGCAATTCGATTTGAGCCGCAACATCGATGGCGCCGCGCGAGACGTGGAAGCCGCGATCAATGGAGCGCGGACCTATCTGCCGATCAATCTCCCCTCGAATCCCTCGTATCGCAAGGTGAATCCGGCGGATTCGCCCATCATGATTCTGGGACTGACGTCGGACAAGTACGATGTCACGAAGGTCTACGATCTTGCTTCGACGATCCTGGAGCAAAAGCTCTCGCAGATTCAAGGGGTAGGACAGGTGGGCGTAGGCGGTGGGGCAACGCCCTCGGTGCGTGTCGAGGTCGACCCCAAGAAGCTTGAGAGCTTCGGTCTCACGCTGGGTTCGGTTCAGTCGATCCTCAGCCTGCAGAATTCGCACGAACCGCGCGGACAGCTTTCCGATGGAACGATGACCGCCGATATCATCACCAACGATCAGATTTCGAAAGCCGACGAGTACAGGCCTTTGATTGTCGGCTACCATAACGGGTCGGCGATTCGCTTATCGGATGTCGCAGACGTCGTCGACTCCACACAGAATATTCGGACCGCCGGCTATATGGACGGGACACGCGCGATCTTCATTATCATTTTCCGGCAGCCGGGCGCCAACATCATTGAAACTGTCGATCGCATTACGGCACAGCTTCCGTTTCTTGAAGCCGTGCTCCCGAATGGCATCAAGACAACCATCGTGTTGGATCGCACGACGACGATCCGTGCATCGGTCCAAAACGTGGAACGCACCCTGATCGGCTCCGTCATTCTGGTTGTCTTAGTGGTCTTCATCTTTTTGCGCAGCCCGCGCGCCACGTTGATTCCAAGCGTTGCTGTGCCGGTCTCCCTGATTGGGACCTTCGCGGTGATGTATCTGCTCGATTACAGCCTGGACAACCTTTCGCTGATGGCGGTCACAATCGCAACCGGCTTTGTCGTCGACGACGCCATTGTAGTGATGGAAAACATCACGCGTCATATGGAATCTGGAATGGACTCGTTTTCTGCTGCTCTGCTCGGGGCTAAGGAAATTGGGTTCACCGTTTTTTCAATCAGCATGTCGCTGATCGCTGTTTTTATTCCCATCATCATGATGGGTGGTATTGTCGGGCGCCTTTTTCGCGAGTTCGCCATCACGCTTTCGACGGCCATTGTCGTATCCATGGTGGTCTCGCTGACCACCACGCCCATGATGTGCGCCCACTTGTTAAAGCCGCATAAAGAAGGCGAACGGCACAACTGGTTCTACCGCACCAGCGAAAGCTTCTTTAACGGGATGCTCAGGATCTACCGGTATTCTCTTGCCTGGGCGCTCGATAATCCGGTGTTGATCCTCATTGTGCTTGGGCTGACGATCGCGCTAAACCTTGTTGTCATTGTTCGCATTCCGAAGGGCTTCTTCCCGCAGCAGGACACGGGAGCTGCGGTCGGCATGGTTCAAGGGCCGCAAGACGCGTCGTTCCCTTTTATGAATTTCTCCGTGGAAACCCTGGTCGGCATCATCAAGGCTGACCCTGCCGTGGCCCATGTAAATGCGTATACAGGAGGGCAGGGTTCTAGCAATGGGGGCTTCATTTACATCGCTCTGAAGCCGCTTGGGAAGGAACGCAGAGTTTCTGCAATGGATGTAATCAATCGGCTGCGGCCCAAGATGAATCGGCTTCCAATCGCTTCCGCATTCATGCAGCCCGCTCAGGATTTGCGCATTGGCGGCAGAAGCAGCGCAGCGCTCTATCAGTACACGATTCAGGCCGATAATGTCGCTGATCTGTTTCATTGGGGTCCCATCCTGCTGGCCAACATGAAAAAACTGCCGGGCTTGCTGGATGTGAATACCGACCAGCAGAATGGAGGGCTGCAGGAGTTGCTTACCTACGACCGCGTCACGGCTGCGCGGTTGGGACAGACTGCGCAATCCCTGGACCAGTCACTCTACAGTGCATTCGGACAATCGGAAGTCTCTGTCATTTACACCCAGCTCAATCAGTACTACGTTGTGATGGAAGTGGCCCCGCAGTACTGGCAGAATCCCTCGCAGCTGAACAATATTTATTTCAAACCACCGTCCTCTTCTACCAGTTCAACGCGGGCCGGGCTCAATACTGTATCTCCGCTCTTCAGTGTAATGAAGCCCCAGACCAGCACAACCCCCCTTCAGGTCAATCACACGGGATTGTTTCCATCTGTCACCGTCTCGTTCAATATGGCCAATGGAATGTCGCTCAGCGACGCAACGCTCGAGGTGTCGCGCATGGAAGCCAGCCTAGGCATGCCTTCCACGATTCACGGGTTTTTTGCCGGGACGGCCGAAGCCTACCAGCAATCGTTGGCCACCGAGAAGTATCTCGTCATCACAGCTCTACTGGCGGTCTTTATAGTGCTCGGCATTCTCTACGAGAGCTTAATCCATCCGCTCACAATTATCTCCACGCTTCCCTCGGCGAGCGTGGGCGCCATGCTGGCACTTATGCTCTTCCAGATCGATCTCAACGTCATTTCCATTATCGGTATCATACTGCTCATTGGCATCGTCAAAAAGAATGCGATCATGATGATCGACTTCGCGCTTATGGCGGAACGCAACGAGGGCAAGAGCACCTACGATGCAATCTTTGAAGCCTGCATGCTCCGCTTCCGGCCCATCATGATGACGACCACAGCCGCAATTTGCGGGGCCTTGCCATTGGCCTTCGGTACAGGTACAGGATCGGAATTACGCAGGCCTTTGGGAATCACGATCGTCGGAGGTTTGTTGCTGAGCCAATTGTTGACGCTGTACACCACGCCCGTTGTTTACCTGGCCATGGACCGCCTGCGCCTTCGGGCTTTAGGCCGATCGAATGAAATAGCGAATCCTGAAGCTGCACGGGCCACGACGTAATACGAGAGAGAGTATGAACCCATCCACTCCAAGAACGATCGCACTTTTTGCCGCAATCACTGGTGGCATGGTCTTGATCAGCCTGATGTCCGGCTGCCGCGTGGGGCCACCCTACCATGCCCCGGTTCCGCCTGCGGTCAGCGCCCCGAACTACAAGGAGTCGCCGATCAATTTCCAGGATGCGGACGGCTGGAAGGTTGCCAGTCCGCAAGAGGCGATGATCCGTGGCAATTGGTGGGAAATCTTCAACGAGCCGGAATTAAACGACCTTGAGAACCAGCTCAATATCAACAACCAAAATATTAAGGTATCGTTTCAAAACTTTATGGAGGCGCGTGCGCTAATTGCTGAAGCGCGTGCGCAGTATTGGCCGACTGTCACCGCTAATCCGGCATGGAGCCGCTCGCGATCGTCGTCGAATCTTCGCAATTCAACACAGGCCAATACTGGCCAGGCCTCGACGCTTTGGTCGGCGCCGATTGACGTCTCGTGGACGCCAGATCTCTGGGGAAAGATTCGCAATGAGGTGCATGAGGCCCAATATACCTCGCAGGCGAGTGCTGCCGATCTCGAGCTCGAAAAGCTTACCGAGCAAGCCAGTCTTGCCCAATATTACTTTGAGATTCGCGGCCAGGACATGCTGCAGAGAATCCTGAATGACACGGTGGCAGCAGATCAGAAAGCTCTTGATTCGGCGCAAGGTGCGTTCGATACAGGCACCGGAGATTACATTTCCGTGGTTGAGGCCAAAGCGACGCTCAACTCCGCGCAAGCTTCCGCTGTGAACGTAGGGCTTTCGCGCGCTCAGTACGAACATGCTATGGCCATGTTACTGGGTAAAGTTGCCAGCGATTTCTCCGTTCCAGTGAAACCAATGCTCTACGTTCCACCCGCGATTCCAACGGGGGTGCCGTCGCAACTTGCTGAACGCAGACCAGACGTGGCTGCGGCCGAGCGCACATTGGCAGCTGCCAATTCGACGATCGGAATCGGGTATGGCGCATTCTTTCCGCAGGTAACGATCTCCGCAGGCGGTGGATTCGAAAGCTCGACCCTGAAGCATCTGTTTGATTGGCCAAGCCGGTTTTGGTCGATTGGTCCCTCCGCTGCGCAAACTATCTTCGATGGTGGGCTGTACCGCGCGCAGCTGCACCAATACGAAGCGATCTACAACGCGGATCTTGCGACCTACCGCCAGACAGTTCTAACCGCTTTTCAGCAGGTTGAAGATGCCATGGCAGGGACTCGGGTTTATTCGCAGCAAATTCTTCGGCAGCAGGAGGCGGTTAAATCTTCGCAAGAATTTCTCGACCTCGAGATGCAACGGTACAACAGCGGCGTGGATCCGTATGTCGACGTCGTCACCGCGCAGACCTCTCTGCTTGGCAACCAGGTCACACTGAATTCCCTTCAGGTTGAGGAGATGCTTTCGGCAGTACAACTGGTTCAGGCACTCGGCGGAGGATGGGATCGGAGCCAGTTGCCGACTCCTGCGCAGGTGGGAGCGAAAGTGTCGAATGCGAATTACACCATGCAGCACTAATGGGAGTTCGTTGAGATAACTGCTAGTCTTGCGATCTGTGCTCGTCAAGCGATAGCTTCCCAAAGACCAGACTCAGCGGAGCGAAAGATCGCTTCAATGACCTTCATATTGCGTATAGCCTCTTCAAGTGGGACAGGGACCTCTGTGTCCTCCAGGATTGCTTTCGAGAACTGATCGCCCTGCAGGGTGTATTGATCGCATATCGGGAATTCCTCTGTGACTCGGTCGGCCCCGAATAAATCCCCTCCATCAACGACGATCCGCGTGGGGCGATCGATTGGCGCGTTAAATGGGATTTCAATTTCGATGCGTCCCCTGGTCCCAAGAAACTGGACGCGCTGGTATGGCACAAGCTGCGTGCCGCAAGTGAAAATCGCTTGGCCGCCCTGAAATTCGAGGATCGCGGAAGTCAGTCGGTCCGTGCGCATTTTGGGATCACGATCGATGCAGCCGACGACGCGGATAGGCTCCGCGCCAAATGCGTAACGTGACGCCTGAATGCAGTAGCAGCCGATGTCGTAGAGCGCGCCGCCACCGGATTCCACGTGATTGCGGATGTTGGCTGGATCAACGTTGAAGTAGCTGAAGCAGCCCATGACGCAGCGCAATTCGCCGATTCGACCTTCATCAATAAGCGCCTTGGTGCGCAGCCATTGCGGGTGACTGCGAATCATGAAGGCTTCACCGATCTTGACGCTCGTGCGCTCGCGAACTCTCAAGAGCGATTCGGCTTCTGCAGCCGTGAGGCTGATTGGCTTTTCGCAGAGTACATGCTTGCCCGCCTCAGCGGCCTTGATTGTCCAGGGAACGTGAAGTTGATTGGGAAGTGGATTGTAGATGGCGTCCACATGACGGATCGGCAATGAGTTCTTCGTAGGAACCGTACGCCGTGGGAATGCCAAGCTTGGCCGCCGTGTCCTTGGCCTTTCCAAGGTTTCGTGATGCAATTGCAACGACCGAAGAGTACTCGCCTTTTTGCATGGCAGGAAGAACTTTACGTACGCCAATTGAAGCGGTGCTCAGAACTCCCCAACGAATCTTTTTGCTCATGAGGGCAATGATAACCTCGATCGGCTCTCCGCTTCCGTGCTGCTACACAATCCGGCGTGTCACTGGAACGGAAGGCCGAAGACCCCGCGATTTTTGTGGTAATCACGAGCTTTGCCGGCGTCAACTCGGGACCATCCCACCCTTCCTTCACTGCCTCGATCCGAATTTCGCCGGGTCGTTTGGTCGACTGGAGAATGACCTGAGCAAGCCCATTGAAAAGCGAGCGCTTGGGATCCTTGTCGCTCTCCTGGCAATTGGGATCACCGTTGCCGACGCCGATGAGTGTACCCTCATCTGAAACTTTGAAGCTGATGAGATTGGAGGCAGTTGGAACGGGACGGCCTTCGTTGTCGAGGGCTTCGACCTTGAGAATTGCCACGTCTTCGCCGTTGGCGCTGATCTCGGTGCGGTCGGCCGTCAAGCGAATGGCCACCGTCGGCCCCGTGGTCTCGCGCTTCTCCGTGAGGACGACTTTTCCGTCTTTTGAGCCGCGGGCCTCGATTGCTCCCTTTTGGAACTTCACCTTCCATTGCACATGACCAAGGCGCGGGACCTTCTGGCTTCCGAGACTGTTGCCGTTGAGGAACAGCTCAACCTCATCGAGGTTCGAGTAAACCCAAACCGGAATCTCCTCGCCTTCCCTGCCCTCAAAGTTCCAGTGAGGAAACATGTGAAGCGCCGGTTCCTTACCCCACCAGGCTTTGTAGTAGTAGAACGTGTCCTTGGGAAATCCACACATGTCGACGATGCCGAACTGTGAATTGATTGAAGGCCAACCATAGGGCGTCGGCTCGCCTCGATAGTCGAAGCCGGTCCATGCATAGCCGCCCGCTTCCCATTCCCGTGTTCCGTAGAAGGTCCACCACTCTTCCGCTGTTTCACCCCAGGAAACGACCCCATCGTAAGCATTGACAGTGTTGCGCAACGGGTCAGTTGAATATGTACCCCGGGTCGAAATGGCGCTGGAAGTCTCGGAACCAAACAGCGCTCTTCTGTGGGTTCTGCTTATGGTATTCGTCGGGCATTTTCAGGTTGTAATTGAAGCCGATGATATCCAGTCCGAGCGAAACACCTTTTTGGTTGTTTCCATTTACGGCGGCAGAAACAACGCGTGTCGGATCGAGCTCATGGCACCGGCTTGTCATGGCCGTCGCTATCTTCGCGCCTTCCTCGGCCTCCTCGTTCTGCAGGGTAAACTCCTCGTTGCCAATCGACCAGATGATAATGGAAGGCGAGTTCCGATAGCGCTTTACCATGTTTTCGAGTTGTGCCAGACCTTCCGGATTCGAACTCATCTGCCGCGTCTCGCACATCATCGTCATTCCCAGGCGATCGCATGCTTCGACCCATTCCGGGGTTGGCATGTTATGCGAGGTGCGAACGGAATTGCATCCCATCGATTTGAGCACGCCAATTCGATATGCCTGTAGGCGATCTGGGAGCGCAGCTCCCACACCGGCATGATCTTGATGGTTGCAGGTTCCCTGGATCTTCATCGGCTTGCCATTCAGGAAGAAGCCTTTTTCCGCATCGAACATGGCGGTTCGAATCCCGAAGTTTATGCGCTCGCCGTCTCGAGGCGTAGCCCCGGATGAAACGGTCACGATCGCGGAGTAGAGATTGGGCTCATCGACAGACCAGAGGGCAGGGCTGTCCAGTGTTGCCGTTGCGGTGAAGGGGACGGCTCCGTCGACGGGAACAGATTTCGCGGGAGCCTCCACGGTGGCTACTGGCCTTCCAGTTGCGTCGACAATCTGCCAGCTCACTTTCGCGTTTTCGGATTCCTTGCCTTCGTTCAAAACAACTGTGCCAAGCGTGAGCGTTGCGTTGGTGCCACTCAGCGAGGAGCGCACGGTACTGTCCCATTTGCCGAGGTGCAGGGCATCAGTCTTCGTGAGCCATACATGGCGATAGATGCCAGCGCCCTCATAGAACCACCCGTCGCCGAAACTGGCGTCAACGCGAGCGACGATGTAATTCTTGGCGCCCAGTTCGAGGAAGTCTGATATGTCGAACTGAAAAGGTGCGTAGCCATTGTTGTTGCGACCCACGAAACAACCGTTGACGAAGACGAGTACATCGCGAAACGCGCCGTCGAATTCGACAGAGACTCGTCGGCCTTGATCGGATGCAGAAACGTCGAATTCGCGCCGATACCACCCAACGCTCGTATCGGGATAGCGTCGACCCAATGGTTTGTACCCATGAGACATCTGTTCATCGTCGTGAACAAAGGGCAGCTCGACGGCCCAGTCGTGGGGCAGATTGAGGGTGCGCCACTTTGAGTCGTCAAATTTGGCCTTGGAGAATTCGAAGTCGCCGGTTTTCGCAAAATCTCCCTGTCCATAGCCAAACCCCAGATCGCGGGTCGGGTCCGTTCCGTGTCCAAACGTAAACTTCCATCCGAAATCAAAGAGCAGATGCTCGCGCGGTGCGATGGCGGATGAAGTCTTGATGGACGCAGCGTCCGGAGCGCGGGCTATCAATTCTGCGGTGCGGGCCCATGTGGACCGCGCCAAGAGAGAGGCACCAGATAACGCCAATCCGGAACTCAGCAGTTCGCGACGGGAAAAACCAGACATTGGACCCTCTTTCGGTTCTCTGTGACTACTTTTTTGCAGACTGCGGAATTCGGCAATGGGGTGGACAACGCGCAACTATAAACCAGAAGCCCTCAAAAAGTAAACGATTTCATCGCGCTGCGGATAGCAGATTTGTCAAGACAAAAGGAACCGTCGGTTAGGTCAAATTGATCACACTCGGTATGGTAAATTCAATGTTGGTAACTCCCCCAGGAGAGATGGCCGAGTGGTTGAAGGCGCACGCTTGGAAAGCGTGTTTAGGGGAAACTCTAACGTGGGTTCGAATCCCACTCTCTCCGCCAGCAACTGAAAAGATGGGTTAACTTGGGCTGGCCACACAATTCAGAATCGACTACTGCTACTGGGCCCACTTTATTCATTGAATATTCGGACATTGCTCAGTTGTAGAGCGGTTGGATGCTCGTGTGCGTCCGGCATGCAATGCTGGAACGTCGCTTTAAGATCACAACGTCGCCTCACCTTTTTCAAGTACTTCCCTTTCCTCCCGCATCAGTTCCACAACCGCTCCAAACAATCGATTCCTCGTCTCCAACCGCACTCCGGCCCGCGTGACGTATCGCACCACGATATCCACGCCCGCTCCCGCCGGTCGCATATCGACGGAAGGGGCAGCACTAAATTGCGGCGACCCCACCTCGTGAGTGACCCGCTTCCACTCTTCTTCCGCCATCTTTGCGTCTGCTTCAGTTGCCTTGATCGTTGTTTCGCGAATCTTCTCGATTAGAGGATACGAACGGGCACCCGGCGGAATGCTCACTTTGATCTCATCCCACATCCACTGCCCCGAAGTCGAAAAGTTGAAGTACTTTCCACGAATTGCAAAGCCATTCAAGAACGAAACTCTGCGTCCGGTGGGATGTCCATTGGCCGTCCAGTTGCCCGTCTCAAGCAGCCAGGTTCGGAACAACCCGACCGCGACGACCTCCCCTCCCACCCCATCAATTTCTACCCAGTCCCCCACTTTTATTCCATTCCGACCCATCAGGACAAACCATCCGCAGAAGGCGAGTATGAAGTCCTGGAATACCACCGTCAACCCGGCTGTAGCCAATCCTAAAATCGTCGGCATCTGGGCGGGAGTTCCGAAGATCACCAGGAGTACCAGTAGCAGTCCAACGAGCTGTGTGCCCAAGTTCAGAATGGTTCGAAACGTCTCCCTTTGCCGCCGGTCGCGCGACATTCTTTCCAACGTCAGCTCCAGGATCCATCCAGCCAGCACGGTCAACAGGAAAATCACTGCAATCAAAGTCAGCGACTGGAGCATCAGGTGCAAAACAATCTTGTGTTGCAGTTCCACCTGTTTGCCCCAGCGGACGTAGAGCGCCGCGAGCTGCTGTTGGGCTCCCAATCGGTCAGAGACGATGCTCAAAATGAGCCGTTGTTCTGCCATTCGCTGGAGCTGATCAACCTTGCTGGGAATTGGCCCTCCGACAGCTTTCGGTTGCGCAGCGATTGATGCGGATTGCTTGGCCTCTGCCTCCAACCGGACATGATCTGCTGTGAGAGCAGCAACGTCGGCCTTTGCAAGTTGTCCAGCTTGATCGATCAGTTGACTCCGCGTTCGCTGTGCCCGCCACGCCGAAATCTGTCCGGCCAGGGTCTTGTATTGCTCCGCCACAACTACGGCGGTTTGCCCCTGATCCGCAGCCGCCTGCGCGGCGTCGTACTTCTTCATCGCGGCCTCGCGCGCTGCCAGCTCCTGTTGAATCTTTATGCGCTGGTCCCCACTCTCCCGCGCGAGGTCTTCCATTGAATCCTGCAACTCGTTCAGATCGAGACCCAACTGCGCCTTGGCAATCTCGAGATCGTTCTGCGTCGCTCCATCGACGCCACCCACAGGAGCGGCGCCACTGGACTTTGCCGACAAAGCCGCGACCCGCGCCTGATCTTCCTTGACTGTCTGCTGCAGCTCAGTGACCCGTTGCTGCAACTTCAGGGACTCTCCTGTTAACTGCCTTACCTCCAGATTTGCCTGCCGCAGTGATTGGGCGAATGCTTGATCTACCTCATGATCGGCAAGCCTCTCGGCTTCTCGCGCGAATTCTCGCTCCTCCGCTGATACGGCCAGTTCAGCCAGTGCTTCCGCCGTCGCCCAAGGCCGCTGGTCCACGATTCCCCGCGGGACTTCCGTTCCGGCCCAGCCTGCTCTTTGCCCATGCAGAAAAGGAAGGTGCTCCATAACGCCCCTTGTCATAAAGCTGCCGGCAACGCACAAAACCAACAATCCGAATGAGACTGCGACAGCGATCTTGCGGGTACGATTCATATCTGTGAACTCCTCTTTCCGACGTCCGGCTTGGGCCAAACCGAACATCGCCACCACTTGTGTTGTGAAAAATAATGCTTACCGTCACACCTGCCCGGATGGCGGCGATACGTCAACGTTTGCAGATTTCATCCCTACTACCATGCTGGGGCCCTCAAACTCTTCGGCGGATCATTCGCTGTGCGGTCGATTTAAATGACTCTTCTCGACGGATTCATACGAGACCGCGGAGACTTAGGGCGAGCTCAACGATCATCGTTAGGTGATAGAACACGATGCAAAAAACTAATCTCAAGAGAGAAGGTCGCAATAGGGGCAGAACGTATGTTAGGTTTGGCGTCCCTACGTCAGCACGCGACCAACTAATTCCACGGGTCCAGCATGAAATTTACAATTTGAACCACAATCACCACGAAAATGGAGGGCAAATGCTTTCCTAAACTACGGTTGATTGTAGCCTTCCTACGACAGCTGGACGTGACTGCTTGATGCAACAGATTCAGACAGTATGCTGTGGTCAGTTTTGATCAGCGTGACACCTGTGTTCGGGCATCCAATCGATTCCAAAGGAAATGTCACATGACAGAGAAAACGAAGCCGCCCACGTTTACCGCCGCCGAAGTTAAGAGCGCGCTCTGGAACGATTCGCTGGGGACGATCGATTCCGCCGATTCCACCGGTTCTGATGAAGCTAAAGAGACTGGGGACGCGAAGAAGGAAAACACCAAGACTCGGGAAGACTGAGGGGAGGGTCCCGATAAGACCAGCAGGAACCGTCAACACTTGCCGCCATGGCTCCAAGTCGTGCGCGCCGCCTTGTCCTGATACGCACACGCCCGCCTACAAAGAGACTTCTACCCAACAATCATCGAGAGGACCGGCCCATGCCCGCGCCTCGTGGTTGAGGTAGAGCGTGACTTCGACGTTACGCTCCTGGGCCTTCCGCGCGATCACCATTTCAACGTGCAATCCGGGAGTTCGAGGACATCGTTGGGACCTGACTCATGATCCATCCAGAAACCACTGCTGGGCAGGGCCGATGAACCTGACGCCGCGCGCCTGCGCGGCGCCGTGGCGCTTGTCATGAACGAAAGAGCGCCCTCGCCTGCGTTGCCGGTTGGCGTGGATGGGATTCCCAGCGCGAGGTTTTCTGTAGCCTACAGCTTCTGCAAACGTCGCTTATGAAGGAATCTGATTCTCTCCACCTGCCCTCGACGTTCCCGAATATCTTCTGCTCTTAATATTCTGGCCTTGAGCCTCGTCTGAGCTCATATTGGCATCCCACTTCTAGTGGTGGTTCATCGGGACGGTATCGCAGACTTCACACAGTGAGAGCGTTTTGGCGGTGCACGGGTCAACTTCCGCCTGAAGAACTGCATCGGATCACATGGAGTAAGGCAGCGGGCTCGCGGTGATTTGCCGTCGACAAGCTGCTGTTCACGAAATAGGAGGAATTTCATGAAGAAGCTGGTTGGCGTATTGCTGGTAATGGCGGGAGTGTCGCTCACAGCGCGTGCCGCGGAAGATGTGCACAAGCTGGATGCTCGACTGAATGCGGCGAAAACAACACTCGACGAGATTATGTCGGTGCCGGACAAGTCTGTTCCCGACGGCATTGCCCGGAAGGCGGTTTGTGTGGGCGTAGTTCCGGGGCTGGTGAAAGGTGCGTTTATTCTCGGCGCGGAATACGGGCAGGGCGTCGTTACCTGTCGCACAGGCGCTGGGTGGAGTGCCCCTGTATTTATTCGGATGGCGGGTGGTTCGTTTGGTTTTCAGGCTGGGGGGCAGGGCACGGACTTGGTGCTCGTCGCCATCAACGAGAAGGGATTTCAGGACCTGCTGCACGACAAGTTCAAGATCGGTGGCGATGCGTCTGCGGCGGCTGGCCCGGTAGGACGCGACGCTCAGGCTTCGACTGATTTGAGCATGAGAGCTGAACTGCTGACCTGGTCGCGCAGCCACGGAGTGTTTGCCGGCATCGATCTCAACGGAATCTCCGTGAGTCAGAACAGAGAGGACACTGACCAGATCTACGGTGGGGCCCATCCGTTCAACCAGATTCTGCATGGATCGGTGGCGCCGCCAGAAGTCGCGGTTCCCTTCCTTCATGCAGTCTCGCGTTATTTCGGGGATGCGCAGGCAAGCCGCTAACGCACAGGCAGCGCGGGAGCAATCCTACAGGGGATGTCCAAGTATCCCCTGTAGGAATAGAATGCAAGGAAATTATTCATGCCTCCTTCATAAACCGAGCGAGACTACGGGGCAACCGAGCGAGACTGCGGGGCGGCTCCATCTCTTAGCTATATCCATTTTGAAGCGGCTCCAGCCAAAAATTAAAGTTAACTATAGGTATAGCGGATGCTCCGATATTCAAAGCGCGCGAATCGACAGCGCTCTAAGAAAACCGTGTGATCTGGATCACCGTCGAATCGAGCATCCCCGATCAATCATGATATTGAATCGATGAGAGAATAGATCATGCAGAGAAGCGGGAGAGGCGCAATCGTACTTTTGGCAGTTGTGGTCCTTTGGGCCGCCACTCCGACTCTCGCCTGTCTCCTGCCTGCCGCGCAGCACGGCTGCTGCCACGGGATGACGCAGCATTGCGGTTCAACGGCAAAGTCGGGAACTGCCTGCTGCCAGGCGCACCAGTCGGATCCTGGCACCCCCGCAACAGTCGCATCAGCCGCGCGGTCCCTCGACCTGGCATTCGATTCCCTTCTTTTGGTAAAACCCGCAACAAACTCTCAGACATCCTTCTTCCAGAGGCTCGCCGAGACGTCGCCTCCGTTTAATCTGCCCGGCAGTTTACCCATCCTACGCATCTAGAGCTCTCTCAATCTCTGTTGGCTGTTGGTGGTTTCGTGTGTCTTTGCGCACTTTCGGCGCCGGACGCTCGATCGACCCGTGATCGCCCTACCGATTTGAGGGAGTAATGAAGACTCTTCTTGCAGCAATTTTCCTTGTGCCGCTCTGCGTTCCGGTGAGCCTGAGCCGTGCGCAAGCATCCCCCGCCCCTGGCACTGCGCTATCCAGTTTCAACGCGGAGCCCATCGACGTGGCCGGCTTTGATGTTCTTATTGCAGATCGCGCCTTACCTGGTCCGCCTGCACGCGAACTGACCCTTGACGAAGCCGAACGCATCGCCCTCGAAGAGAATCCCGAAATTCACGTGGCGGCTCGGCGCGTCGCCATGGCGGAGGCCCACATTCCTGCGGCGGGAGCACTGGACGACCCGCAATTCATGTATCGCGGCTGGCAAGTGCCACTCAAACATCCCTGGGACTACAACGCCGCGCAAAACATGCTTATGATTTCGCAGGCGCTTCCAGGCCCCGGCAAGCGCGGACTGGAGACCGGCATCGCGAAGACCGGCGTCCAAGCCGAGAAAGCAGCGCTCCAGACGACGCAATTGCGCGTGCGAGTCGAGGTTCGCAAGGCGTTTTACGACCTGCTGCTAGCGCAGGACGAGCTGCACATCCACGATCAGCATGTGGCTATTGCCCGCCAGGCCATTGAAGCTGCGCGAATCAAGTACACGACCGGCAAAGTGCCGCAGCAGGACATGTTGAAAGCGCAACTCGCACTTACACGCCTGGCCGAGCATATGATTCGATTCGATCACGACGCCAGCGTGGCGCGGGCACATCTGAACACGCTGCTTGGACGCGATCCCACCCTGCTAATCAGCCTGCGCGGCGATTTTCAAGTCGATCAGGCGCTTCCATCGACGCAAGATCTCGAAAAACTCGCTCTGCAATCCCGACCCGATCTTCTTGGCGCACAAATCGCCGCAGACAAATCTCGCCAGGAGCGGGCGCTGGCGAAGAAGGCATACGTTCCTGATTTCACCGTGTCAGCTGGCTATATGCTGATGCCGTCCGGCTCCGACCCGCGCAACAACTACATGATCGAGGGCGCCGTTAGCCTCCCTTGGCTGAATCATCGCAAGCACGACGCAGACATTGCAGAAGCCGCGGCCAACGTGACGGACGAAGAGGCCGAACTGGCCGCGATGCGCAATGAGGCCTTCGGGCAGATCGAGGAGGCGCTCGCGGATGCCCGCGCTGCACAGCGGCTCGCAGCCATTTATCAAAGCTCGCTTCGGCCGCAAGCAGACGCTACTCTTCACGCGGCCGTCATCGCTTACGAGAACAATCAGACCGAACTGCTTGACCTGCTCGATAGCCAGATGACCGTGATCGATATCGATCTCTCGTGGCGGCAGGCAATGGGAGACTTTAGCGCTCGGATAGCCGACCTCGAAATGGCTGTCGGCGTTCCAATCGAACAGCAATTCGCCGCCCCGGAGGAAAAGAAATGATTCAACGTCCTTATCAACGTGCATTCTTCCTGGCTGGCGCGCTCTGTGTATTGCTGGCTGTGGCTGTTGCTTACCTTCTCCTGCATCGAAATGCACCGGCACACGCAGCCTCCTCGGACGCGAACGATCCAGTGGTCGCACGCGGGCCCGAAGCTATCGGCGGCGCAGTTCCCTCACCCGCAGCTTTACCCGCGGGTTCCGAACCAGCGCTCACCCCAGTGCAGATCTCGCCAACACGGCTCCAGGAGATTGGCGTCACCATGGCGGAAGCCGAGCTGAAAAACGTGACCGATGAATTGCACGTGCCCGGCAACGTGGACATCGACGAGCAGCGACTCTCGTATGTGCAAACCCGCTTCGCTGGATGGATTCAGAATGTCTCCGCCAACGCAACCTATCAATATGTCAGCAAGGGTCAACGGCTGTTCACCATCTACAGCCCTGAGCTGGTCAGCACGGAGCAGGAGTATCTTCTCGCAAAGAGAAATCAAAATGCATTCGCAACCGACATGCACGGAACCGCTGCGGAGGAAAGCGACTGGCTGTTGCAGGCTGCCGAGGAACGTCTGCGGCAATTCGACGTTTCTCCTGTCGCCATCGCGACACTGAAGCAGACAGGCCAGGTCCAGCGCGAGATTCCGGTCAACTCACCAGCATCAGGCTACATCACCGAGCGCAATGCCCTGCCCAACACCTACGTTCAACCAGACATGAAGCTCTATACCATTGCCGATCTCTCCACAGTGTGGGTGTATGCCAATGTCTTCCAGAACGATGTCGGCCGCCTCAAGCCCGGCAACCCTGCGCAGGTTACGGTCGATGCTTATCCGGGACGCAACTTCACAGGCAGAATCGATCAGATTCTTCCGCAAGTCGATCCCGCAACGCGCACTGCGAAGGTCCGTCTCGTCTTCCGCAATCCAGGCGTCGCACTCAAGCCCGGCATGTATGTCAATGTCGGCATCTCCGTCCCCCTCGGCCGCCAGTTGATGATTCCCGCGTCTGGTGTGTTGCAGGCCGGCTCGCGGAATGTGGCCTTCGTCGATCACGGACAAGGCAATCTTGAACCGCGCGAAATTGAGGTCGGTCCACAACTGGACGATTCTCTCGTCGTTCTCAAGGGATTGCGGGCTGGTGAGCGCATTGTCAGCTCGGCGAATTTCCTGGTTGATTCCGAGGCCCAGCTTCAGGTGGCAATGGGATCGTTCGCTTCGCATCCTTCGAAAGCAAATGCCTTTGTCGACCCGGCCGCGCAGCCGCGAATTGAGTTGTCGACGCAGCCGTCGCCTCCGCGCAAAGGTGCGAATACGGTCCAAGTCAAATTGACCGGTGCGGATGGAAAGCCTGTTATCGGCGCTGAGGTCTCCGTAACCTTCTTTATGGCAGCGATGCCGGCCATGGGGATGGCGGCTCAGCACTCTGAAGCAACTCTTCAAGATAAGGGACAAAGTCTCTATGAGGGCTCGCTCAAATTGGAGTCGGGAGGCACCTGGCAAGTGACTGTTACCGTGCAGCGCAGCGGCCAGATCCTCGCTACGAAGCAACTCAGCCTCTCTGCAACAGGAGGTATGTGATGATTTCGAAAATCATTGCGTGGTGCGCTCACAATCCATTCATCGTTTTCGCCGGAGCCATTCTTCTCACGGTAGCGGGCGTTTGGTCGCTTCACAACGTGCCTCTCGACGCACTCCCCGACATCAGCGATGTACAGGTCATCATCCACACCGAGTGGGCGGGAGAGCCTCCGGATGTGGTCGAAGATCAGGTCACCTATCCCATCGTCACGTCTTTGCTGTCAGCTCCGCATGTCAAAAGCGTGCGCGCGCAAACCATGTTCGGTGACTCGTGTGTCTTCGTCATCTTCGAGGATGGCACCGATATCTACTGGGCGCGCTCGCGCGTGAACGAATACCTCCAGCAGATCTCAGGCCGCCTTCCGGCAGATGTTCATCCCGCCATCGGCCCCGATGCAACCGGCGCAGGCTGGGTTTACGAGTACGCAATCGTTGACCGCAGCCACACCCGCAGCCTGGCAGACCTACGCGCGTTACAGGACTGGTATCTCCGCTACCAACTTGAGACCGTCGGCGGCGTGGCGGAGGTCGCGAGCATTGGTGGATTCGTACGCCAGTATCAGGTCAATCTCGACCCGAACAGACTTTTCTCCTATGGAATCTCCGCTTCGACTGTGATCGATCGCGTGCGCCAAAGCACCAATGAAGTCGGGGGCGACGTGCTTGAGGCGGGCGGAGCGGAATACATGATTCGCGGCCTCGGCTACCTGCACTCCATTACCGATCTCGAGAATGTTCCGGTCGCTACGAAGAACGGAACCTCCGTGCTGGTGCGCAATCTCGGCACCGTGACGTTGGGCCCTGAAATTCGACGCGGCGCCGCGGAATGGCAAGGCAACGGCGAAACTGTTGGCGGCATTGTCGTGATGCGCTACGGTATGAATGCCCTAGACGTCATCAACGACGTGAAAGCAAAGCTAAAGCAGATTGCGCCGTCGCTGCCGCCCGGTGTCGAGATCGTGACGGGGTATGACCGCTCATGGCTTATCGATCAATCCATCCACACGCTTAAGCGCGATCTCATTCTCGAAGCAATCATTGTCAGCATCGTGTGCATCGTCTTTCTCTTCCATTTCCGCTCCGCGCTCGTTCCGATCCTTACGTTGCCCATCGCGGTTCTCGGAGCATTCATTCCCATGCACTACCTTCACGTCAGTTCGAACATCATGTCGCTCGGGGGCCTCGCACTCGCGATTGGCGTACTAATCGATGCTGCCATTGTGATGGTCGAGAACGGATACCGTCATCTAGCCGAACGCGACGACATCACGCGTCTAACGGGCCGCGAAAGACGAGGCATTCTTGTAGGCGCCGCGCAGCAGGTGGGGCCGGCTCTGTTCTATTCGCTCATCATCATCGTTGTTTCGTTTCTCCCCGTCTTCCTGCTTGAGGCGCAGGAGGGCCGCATGTTCCGTCCCCTTGCATGGACCAAGACGCTGGCGCTGATTTTTTCGTCCTTGCTTTCGATCACGCTTGTCCCCGCCCTGATGCCGCTGTTTCTACGCGGAAAGCTTCGCCCCGAATCGCAGAATCCCGCCGCGCGCATCACCCAAGCGATCTATCTACCCGTCCTGCGCTGGTCCCTGCGTCATTGGAAGATCGTCGTCGCTCTTAATCTCGTCTTCCTCGTTGCCACCATTCCTCTCGCCTTCCGCATTGGCAATCAATTCATGCCTGCGCTTTATGAAGGTTCGTCTTTATATATGCCGACCGCGTTCCCCGGCATCTCGATCACCCAGGCGGTCGCACTCATGCAGCAGCAGGACCGCATCATCCGCTCATTCCCAGAGGTCGCAACGGTTTTCGGAACCGTCGGCCGATCCGACAGCGCCACCGACAACGCGCCCGCTCGATATGTACGACACAACGATCATGCTGAAACCGCGTGAGCAATGGCGACCGGGCATGACCTACGACAAGCTGATCCAGGAGATGGACGCGAAGCTGCAATTTCCGGGCCTGACCAACACCTGGACAATGCCGGTTGAAAATCGTCTCGACATGGAGTTGACCGGAATCAAGACAGCTATCGGCATTAAGATCGAGGGCCCCGATCTCAATCGCATTCAGGATCTGGGAGAACGAATGCAACAAGTTCTCTCCGCCATGCCGGAGACAAGTTCTGTCTTCGCCGAGCGAGTTTCTCAAGGCTTTTATCTGAACGTAGACGTCAACCGTCCGGAAGCCGCGCGCTACGGATTGAGCGTTGCCGACGTCCAGCGTGTGGTCACTTCCGAAATCGGCGGAGCGGATATCGCTCAGAACATCGAAGGGCGCGAGCGTTTTCCAATTTCTGTCCGCTACCAACACGATTTCCGAAGCACCTCCGATGCGCTTTCGAAAGCGCTGATTCCAACCCCGTCCGGGGAGCAGATTCCGGTGAGTGAAGTTGCGCGGGTCTACTATTCCCGCGGCCCCGCCATGATTCGCGACGAAGATGGCGCGCTCACGGGTTACGTGTATCTCGATTTGAAGACAAACGACTACGGAGGATTTGTGGATCGCGCAAATCGGCTGATGCCACAAAAGATTAAGCTGCCGGCCGGTTACACGTGGCGCTGGGCAGGCGAATACGAGTTCGAACTGCGCGCGAAGGAGCGCCTTCGTATCATCCTGCCCATTGTTTTCTTCGTGATTTTTCTGCTGCTCTATCTCGTCTTCAAATCCGCCGCGGAAGCGGCCGTCCTGATCTTCCCCACCGTCTACGCCTTGTCGGGCGGCCTCCTGCTGCAATGGCTCCTCGGGTACAACTTCAGCGTAGCCGTATGGGTCGGCTACATCGCGCTTTTCGGCATCGCCGTTGAGACCGGCGTCGTCATGGTTGTCTATCTGCATGAGGCGCTCGAGCATCGCCTCGCGCAAGACGCCCCTATGACGGAAGCGGCTCTGGAGCAAGCCGCAATCGACGGTGCGGTACAGCGCCTTCGCCCCAAGCTCATGACCGTGACCGCAGTGATTTTGAGTCTCGCTCCCATTCTCTGGGAATCCGGCATCGGATCGGACGTGATGAAGCCAATCGCCGCACCCATCGTCGGCGGCATGATCACTTCAACCGTTCACGTGCTGATTCTTGTTCCGGTCTTCTTCTTTCTTATGAAGCGGAGAGAATTGCGTAAGGGCCAGCTGGGTAGGACACCGGCGAAGGAGATTTCGACTCAATCTGCATTGAAAGAACAGAGCCGCGAGTTGACTGTTTGATCCGGACCCATAGCGAGCCGGAGTCGGCGTCTCGCGCTAACTCCATTGCAATATATTAAGGACAAATGTCTCCGAACGCGGGATGTGGCATCGACATCACGGTAACTTCGGCGTAATCTCGCAACCAAGTCCAACGATTCCCTTTGTCCTACGAACTATGCCGCTTCCTGCATGGTTTACGTCTTTTCCTGCATATCGATATTTCTCTTTCCGACCTTACGGGATTATGGGCAAGAGGTCGATGTGAGCTTGATGTCAAACTCCGGGCTGATTGTCATGTTGGCGGGAATGTCTCTCGCATTGACATCCTGTTCCCGCGTCTCCGCAAAGACGAACGCCGACAACGGCGAGGTTGTGCCCGTGCGGGCTGTTCTTGCCGTAATGCTGGATGTCCCGCTGGAAATCGCGGCTGTCGGGACTGTCGAGGCGATCGACACCGTGGAGGTCAAGTCGCGCATCGTTGGGCAGGTTGAGCGAGTTGCATTTCAGGAGGGGAAACCGTCACCAAAGGACAGCTGCTCTTCACCATCGATCGGGATGCGCTAGAACGTCAAGCCGCTCAACAGCGTGCCGAACTCGCTCGCGATGCAGCAGTGGAAGAACAGGCGCGCGCAGTTGTGGCGCGAGACGCCGCATCGCGGAGACAGAGCGATTCAGAGGCAGAGACGGCTCTGCAGCTTGGAAAGTTGGGAGTGATTTCGGGCCAACGGGTAGACCAACTTGTGACAGTCGCGCGACACAGCGAATGCTGGACTGCACTCCGACCAAGCAGCCGTTGTAGCCGCGACCGCATCCCGAAAGGCTGACGAAGCGCGTCTGACTGCAACTGAGTTGCAGTTGAGCTTCACCAAAGTGGTTGCCCCCATCACTGGGCGAGCAGGCGCCGCCATGATCAAGGCTGGCAACATGGTGGGAGACAACGGTACGACGCTAGTTACCTTACTGCAGATGACCCCGATCGATGTCACATTTGGCATTCCCGAACAGGCGCTCCCCGAAGTTCAGCACCTAAATGCGCATGGGCCATTGAGTGTCGAAGTGAGTTATGGCGACGACTTTTCGAAGGAAGGTCGTCTCGCCTTCATCGACAATGCCGTGGATTCTGCGACAGGAACAATTCGCCTGAAGGCGATCTTCCCGAACGGCGATGGCGCACTTTGGCCAGGAGAATTTGTTCATGTTCGTCTTCGTCTGCGCACCGACCCGTCACGAACGGTGATCCCGAATGCTTCTGTTCAGGAAGGAATCAATGGCAAATACATCTGGCTTTTGCGGTCGGGCCGTGCCAGCATGACACCCGTGACCGTGATACGCACATATATCCCGGAGAACGGGCCTGAGCTGGCCGTGATTGGAAGCGGCAGCCATCCCGGTGATCTGGTCGTCACGGAAGGGCAGCTTCGACTCACAGCGGATGCGCAGGTCTCTCTCCTGGGCTCAACGCGCGGAGCGTCCGGCGAAGCCGTGGACGGCAACAGTCAGTCCGTCCCATAGTCGAGCGGCTGTCCAGAGATTCCTAGAGGAAACTCGACGATGAGATTCACTGAAGTTCTTCGTTCGCCGCGCGATCGCCACGACGCTCATGATTGGGGCGATCGCGGGGTTTGGTCTTCTCTGCTATTTCTCGCTGCCGGTGAGTAATCTGCCGGAAGTTGAATATCCGACGATTCGAGTGCATGCGGATCTCCCCGGCGCGAATCCTGATGTGATGGCCTCTACGGTGGCTACGCCGTTGGAAAGTGAATTCTCGCTCATCCCGGGCATCGCGAACATGACATCGTCGAGCCAGACAGGCGAGACAAATATTGTGCTTCAGTTTGATCTGAACCGCAGTATCGACGCTGCTGCGCAAGACGTGCAGGCCGCTATCGCGCGGTCGGCAGGGTCTTTACCGGCGAGCATGCCTTCTCCACCGTCGTACTCCAAGGAGAATCCCGCAGCCGACCCAATCATATGGCTGGAGATGTCTTCCACCACCATGTCACTCCGCGACTTCGCCAGTTATGCGGAGGAGGTCTTCGCGAAGAGAATCGCAATGGTGAACGGAGTATCCCAGGTTCCGGTCTGGGGGCCTTCCCATCCTGCCATTCGGGTCCGGGTCGATCCGGCAAAGCTTGCGGCTTACGGGCTGGATTTGGAGCAGATTCGAACGGCGCTCGCAAGCAACAGCGCGAATCTTCCTTCGGGTACGTTGTACGGCGATGCCCGTGATTATTCGCTACAGGCGAACAGCCAGCTCACAACTGCAGAGCAATTCTCGCAACTCATTGTGACCTATAGGGACGGCGTGCCCTTACGGCTGAATCAGGTCGCGGACGTCTTCGATAGTTCCCGGGATGACAAGAGCACCTTCTGGATCAACGGTCGGCTTAGCGTCATCATCGCGGTGCGAAAGCAACCTGGCACGAACACGGTGAAAGTTGCCGACCAGGTAAAAGATGTAATTCGTTCGCTGCGCAACGCGATGCCTCCCGGCGTTTCTTTCGGAAAGGTCGCAGATAGCGCCGATATCGTACGTGAATCCATCGCAGAGGTAAACAGAACTCTGTTGATCACGATCGGCCTCGTGGTGTTCGTAATTTTTGCGTTCCTGGGTACGACATCCTCTACGCTCATCGCGAGTGCGACCATCCCAGTATCGATCCTCGGCTCGTTCATTGCCATGAGGCTGCTGGGTTATTCCGTGGATATGTTCTCCATGATGGGCATCACGCTGTCAGTTGGGTTCATTGTCGATGACGCCATTGTGATGATCGAAAACATTGTGCGTCATCGGGAGATTGGCAAGACTCGCCTGGAGGCAGCTCTCGACGGAGCGAGCGAGGTGGGTTTCACGATTGTCTCGATGACCGTTTCTCTGGTCGCCGTCTTCATCCCCATTCTCTTTCTCAATGGGGTCCTGGGACGGCTTCTGCGTGAATTCGCCGTCACGATTTCAGTGTCAATTCTGCTTTCCGGTCTTACGGCGCTTACCTTGACCCCAATGCTGTGCAGTCGATTCCTAACTTCGCGGAGGCGCACACAAAATTGGTTCCAGATGCGCTCCGAACGACTCTATACAGCGATGGAGAGCGGATATCGGCATTCGCTGAACGTGGTCCTGCGACACAAACGCGCGACCCTCGGCGCGAGCATCGCCATGACTGCGCTGACGATTATTCTGTTTGTAGAGATGCCGAAGAGCTTCATGCCGCCCGTAGATGTTGGCGCCTTTAGCGGTCGTCTGGAAGCCTCGCAGGACAACTCATTCGCGCAGATGATTGCCTATGGCGAGCAGGTAAATGCGATTCTCGCGAAAATGCCGTGGATGGAAAGCAATTTGTCCGGGGTCGAGTCGCAGAACTCGGGTTGGTTCTGGGTCAATCTGGTCGACAATCGCCATCGGCCAAATGTTCAGGTCATCATGGCTGAGCTGCAGAAGCAATTGAATCGAATTCCAGGACTGAATGTTTATCTGCGCCAGGGAGACTATCTGAGCCTCGGACAGAATGAAAGCCGGTCTCAATACTCCGCCGCATTAGAAGGACCCAATGCTGATGATTTATACCGGTGGGCTCCCCTATTGAAGGCGAAGTTGCAATCTCTGCCGGAATTGGACAATGTTTCGAGCGATCTCGAAATGAGCGCTCCCCGTGTGAACGTCGATATCCGCCGAGATCTCGCAATGTCGCTTTACGTTGATCCTGCGAACATCGCCAATACACTCTATGACGCATTTGGCAATCGGCGTGCGAGCACGATCACGGTAGGGTCAGAGCAGCAGGATGTCATCCTCGAAGTGAACAAACAAGATCAGCGCGATCCTGAAGCATTGGGAAATCTATATCTACGATCAAGCACGGGACGCCTCGTTCCACTGTCTGCGGTCACCCGTCTGACCCAGACCGTAGCCCCGCTGAGCATCAACCACCTCGGGCAGTTTCCTGCGGTGACATTTCAATTCGATTTGAAGCGCGGTGTCTCCCTGGACTCCGCAACCAGACTGATTCGGCGCGCTGCTGAGGAAATAGGAATGCCTGCAACGCTGCCCCTTACCTTTCAAGGAACAGCCGCCCAATTTCAGAGTTCTCTAAGGGGCTTGGGAATTCTGCTTCTGATCGCGGTCATGGTCATCTATCTCGTTCTAGGTGTACTTTACGAGAGCTTCATTCATCCCCTGACCATTCTGTCCGGCTTGCCATCGGCGGCTATTGGGGCGTTGCTTACGCTCCTTTTGTTTGGCCAGGACCTCAATCTCTATTCATTTCTCGGGGTCATTTTGTTGATTGGCATCGTCAAGAAGAACGCGATCATGATCGTCGATTTCGCAATCCAGGCTGAACGTGACAACCACTTGAATCCTGAGTCGGCGGTCTTTCTGGGATGTCTGCAACGATTTCGTCCGATCATGATGACGACCATGGCCGCTTTGCTGGGAGCGATCCCAATCGCGCTGGGTAACGGCGAAGGCGGCGAGGCACGGCGTCCGCTGGGTATCGCAGTCGTCGGAGGGCTTCTTCTTTCGCAGTCCCTTACTTTATATGTCACGCCGGTCATCTATCTCTACCTCGATCGATTCAACAAGAGAAGTCGCAACAGGCTCGGGGGAGGTGCAGCAACGGTCCACGATGAGCGCTTCGAGAGTGCGATTGCCGAGTGAGTCAGGCGAAGTAAGAGAACACGAGGCTATTTGAAGCTACAATCTCGCCTCCCAAGCCGACGAGAGACCTCCAAATGCAGGAAACAACCCCCGATTCGAAAGCTGACAACGTACACCTGACGGACTACCCCCCATATTGCTCGTCGCTCACCTGCTCCATCCAATCGACGGTTTTACCGTTGAGCTTTTCCTGGATCGCGAAGTGTGTCATCGCTGTCGTTGGACTGGCTCCGTGCCAATGTTTTTCTCCCGGCGCAAACCAGATGACGTCACCCGGCCGGATCTCCTCGATAGGGCCGCCCCAGCGCTGCGCCCGGCCGCACCCAGAAGCGACGATGAGTGTCTGGCCGAGCGGGTGCGTGTGCCATGCAGTGCGCGCGCCGGGCTCGAAAGTAACGCTGGCGCCGACGACGCGCGCGGGATCGGGCGCGTCAAACAGCATGTCGACCCGCACCATGCCGGTGAAGTAGTCCGCCGGACCCCTTCCCTGAAGGCTGTGAGCCGACTCGCTTGATCTCCATTGCTTTCTTCTCTCCTATTCCAGTGAGCGCCTCGATTAACCCCTCAGAGGCCGGTCATTTTCTCAAGATGCTCCGGATACCGCGCGCCTTCCACCTTGATCTTCGATGCAGCACTCTTCGATCTGCTCGAAGATCGTCGGGCGTAAGCTCGATCGCAACGGCTCCGATGTTCTCTTCCAGGCGATGCAATCTTCGTCGTGCCGGGGATGGGAACAATCCACGGCTTCTGCGCCAGCAGCCACGCCAGCGCGATCTGCGCAGGCGTCGCGCTCTTCTCTTGCCGATCTTCCCGAGCAGATCGACAAGCGCCTGATTTGCCTTGCGAGCCTCCGTCGTGAAACGCGGAATGCTGCTGCGGATGTCAGTTTTGTCGAAAGTCCTGCTCTCGTCGATCTTTCCGGTCAGGAAGCCTTTGCCGAGCGGGCTGAAGGGAACGAAGCCGATGCCGAGCTCTTCGAGAGTGGGAATGATCTCTTCCTCGGGCTTCCGGTACCAGAGCGAATATTCGCTCTGCAGGGCTGTAACCGGCTGCACGGCGTGGGCGCGGCGGATGGTCTTCGCGCCGGCCTCCGACATACCGAAATGCTTGACCTTGCCCTGCTGGATCAGGTCCTTGACGCGCTCCGGCCACGTCTTCGATGGGCACCTTGGGATCGACGCGGTGCTGATAGAACAGATCGATGGCATCGATGCCGAGGCGCTTGAGGGACGCCTCGGCCACCTTGCGAATACGCTCAGGGCTGCTGTCGAGACCCTTTGCGCCATGGCTTCCGTCGGGATTGATGTCGAATCCGAACTTGGTGGCGATGACCACTTGTCCGCGGAACGGCGCGAGGGCCTCGCCTACGAGTTCTTCGTTGTTGAACGGGCCGTAGACCTCCGCGGTGTCGAAGAAGGTGACGCCGCGCTCGACTGCCGCGTGGAGCAGCGCGATCGAAGCTATCTTTTCCGGGAATGGTTTGTAGGAAAAGCTCATTCCCATGCATCCGAGCCCAAGAGCCGATACTTCCAGATTGCTTTTTCCCAATTTGCGCTTTTGCATTGTTTCTCCTGTGATTCTCTAAAGTCGTTCTCGAAATGACGAATGTTGGAGCGAAGCGAGACAGCGTCGTTTAACGTTTACTCGGATTTGAGCGAAGCCATATCGATGGAGAATCGGTACTTCACATCCGACTTGAGCAGTCGCTCGTAAGCTTCGTTGACCTTCTGGATCGGGATGACCTCGACGTCGCGATGTGATGTTGTGCTTGCCGCAGAAGTCGAGCATCTCCTGGGTTTCGGCGAGGCCGCCGATGGGAGAACCCGAGAGGCTTCGGCGTCCGAAGATGAGGCCGAAAACAGAGACGGGCAGCGGCTTTTCCGGTGCCCCCACCATGGTGATGTTGCCGTCGCGGCGAAGCAGCTGGATGTAGGCATTGATGTCGTGTTCGGCGGCGACGGCGTCGAGGATGAAGTCGAAGCTGCCGGCGTGCTTGGCCATCTCGTCGGCGTTGCGGGAGATCACGACCTCATCGGCTCCGAGGCGGAGCGCGTCGTCCTTCTTGCCGGGAGAAGTGGTAAACACCACGGCGTGCGCTCCGAAAGCATGCGCGAACTTGACGCCCATGTGGCCGAGTCCGCCTAGACCGACGACACCGACCTTCTTGCCCTTGGTCACGCCCCAGTGCCGCATCGGCGAGTAGGTGGTGATTCCGGCACAGAGAAGAGGCGCGGCTCCAGCAAGATCGAGATTCGACGGAACGCGGAGCACAAAGCGCTCGGTGACGACAATGCTGTCGGAGTACCCACCATACGTGACGCCCCCGGTGTGCTTGTCGGGAAAGTTGTAGGTGAGGATCATGTTCGGGCAGAACTGCTCGAAGCCGGCCTTGCACTCGGGGCATGTGCCGTCGGAGTCCACCAGGCAACCGACTGCGGCGAGATCGCCGGGCTTGAATTTGGTCACAGCGGAGCCAACCTTGGTGACGCGACCGACGATCTCATGGCCGGGAACGCAGGGATAGACGGTGGGCATGACTTCCCTCCACTCATTGCGGGCCTGGTGGAGATCGGAGTGGCAGATGCCGCAGAAGAGAATCTCGATCTGAACGTCGTGCTCGGTGGGATCGCGCCGCGCGATCGTGGTGGAAGCAAACGGCGATGTCGCGCTGGCAACGGAATAAGCTTTTGCCTTGTACATGAGAGTTACCTCAACCTCCTCGGCAGATGGCGAACAACTCGCCCGTAAATCAGACTACGAAAAAGTAGCCTTCGAGCGGTATCCTGATCCTGCCAATCTATTGCCTATTCCTGTCGATGCATGCATTTTTGTGCACGAGTTTCGTGAATTCAGAGTTAACTTGGTTTTGAAGGAGTCAAGCGGGTGAAGAGGGTCGAAACGCAACAAAGCGACCGCAGATCGAAGCGTGGTTGCGATGCGGACAGAGCTGGCCCGCAAGATTGCTGATCGTGCCGTTGTGGAAGGAGACACGCTCACTGAAATACCAGGCCTGCGCCTCTACCGCCGCTCCGTAACCACCGCTTGCACCTCGGCTGCTTACGAACCCAGCCTGGTTGTCTTTGTGCAGGGAAAGAAGCGAATCAACGTCGGCAAGACGACCTACATATGCGACGGCTCGAACTTCCTCCTGACCTCTGTCGATCTTCCCGTTGTCAGCCAGGTGATCGCGGCCACAGAAAAAGAGCCAATGCTCGGCTTGCTGCTCAAACTCGAAATGCCGGCGGTCCGGGAGATTCTCTCTCAGCAGGAGTTTCATCTGCGCGAGGAATCTGCTGACGCCCGCGGCATGGCCGTCGGCGTCACTTCGCTCGAACTCCTCGACGCATGTTCGCGGCTCGTGGACCTTCTGGACACGCCGCAGGACATTCCATTTCTCTGCGGCTTGATCCAGCGGGAAATTGTCTTCCGATTGCTTCGCAGTCCGCAGGGAAAGCATCTCCGCGCCATCGCCACGCTTGGCGAGCAAAGCCACAGGACGGCAAAGGCGGTCGAATGGCTCAGGATGAACTACGCTAAGCCCCTGCGTGTTGAGGAACTCGCGACCATGGCACGGATGGGCGTATCGACATTGCATCATCAATTCCGATCACTGACCGCGATGAGCCCTCTGCAATATCAGAAGCAGCTTCGACTGCATGTCGCCAGGGAACGCATGCTCAATGAAGGTCTGGATGCCGCCAGCGCCGCCTTCGAGGTCGGCTATGAAAGTGCGAGCCAGTTCAACCGGGAGTACAGCCGCTTCTTCGGCCAGCCGCCGATGCGCGACGTGAAAGCGCGTCGTCAGGTTGTCATCGAAGCGACTCGCAATTGAGTTGCTTCCCTCCCCGCTGGCATCCTCGAGTAGGAAGCGTGAATTCAGGCAATTACCTTGCAAAAAGATCAAGTGAGATCGCTGTTCCCATCGCCTTGTAACCCGTGGGAGAAAGATGGAGGTGATCGCCACAATCGTAGATCGGCAGTAGCTGGTCGGGATGCTGGGGATCGCGCACAATGGCATCGAAATCGATTACCGCATCGAAATGCCCCGGGCTGCGAATCCATTGATTCACGGCTTGACGGTCCGATTCACTCAATGGACCGGGATGATAGTAATTCGATCCTACATAGGGAGTGATTGTCGCTCCGTAGACGCGCAAACCGTGCGCATGGGCGCGTGTAATGACCTGGCTGTACGCCGACAGCAGTCTCAGCACCAGGGCGGCATGTTCTGCCGGAGACACTTCTCCGTTTCGAGCGAGCCCACCTAAATCGTTCACGCCCTCAAATACGACGACCCATCGCACATTCGCCGGGGCCAGCACATCCCGATCGAATCGTGCCAGGACATTTGGCCCCAGTCCATCTGTAAGCAGGTGGTTACCGCCGATTCCCTGGTTCGATATTCCTATATTTCGCGTGCTCGGCGAGCCTTGCAGTCGTTGCGCCAGAACATCCGTCCAACGGTCATTGCCGTTTGTCGTGGCGCCATGCCCGTCGGTGATGGAATCCCCGAGCGCCACCACTGCTCCGGCGCCGGGCACAGCTTGTACGTCTATCTCCGAAACCTGGTACCAGTGGTCCACCTGCTTCGGTTCCGTGAGGCTCGCTGCGCTCACTGCGTCTCCATGAACGTAATAGGATGTCGCCCGCGAGCCGGGATGGCCCGTTTCTTCGGTGGGCGGCGATTTCAGATGAAACGTCACAGCCAGATTTGATAACGGCGCCACCGGAAATTCCAACGCGTCTGAGATGAACTCCGCGCCAGGGGGAATTGTCACATCGGTGTTTCCAGCGAAAGTCAACGGTCGATCGCTCGTTCCATCAATTGCCGGAGATGCAGGTGAAAGTGGCCGCGCGACATGGACGGACGTGAAACGCAGCGCCTCCGTTCCGAATGCATTTGAGAGGTGCAACCTGAGCGCAGGGCCGCCGACAGAGAGGTGAAGAATCTGACGAACCGTGGCATCGCGCAGATCATCAGTCGGAATTGCGTTCTGTGGTTCAGGGACCTGCTGTGAAGCACCCCAGCTAACTACCCACACCTCTTGTTTGGCGGCGGGTTGAATGCCGGCCTGCGCCATGCTGCTGCCCGAAATCACAATCAGGCCAACGACCGCTAAGAATTTCCATGCTAGTTTCATATGGGACGGTTTACCATGAATCGCTCTAAGTAAATCGCTTTTTTCCCTAAACGCAAAAAGCATATCACCATGGAGTGTTTCCGTGCTTCTTTCGTTTCGATACTTTGCATTGGCCATTTCCATCGTCGGCGCCTGCCCTGTTTGCAGATCCGCTTGCGCGCAAACGTCCGCAACACAGACCCGGGTGACGTTTACTGCCGATCAGGATCGCCAGAACATGATGGATCAACTTGGCATTCGGGCGCTGCGTCCAGGGCCGAGCGGGAATGAGAATGCACCCAACCACGCTAATTACGATGAGTCGCAGGCCAATCCGTTCCCCAACATTCCAGACCCGCTCACCTTAAATGATGGCCAAAGGGTGACAACGGCGACGACATGGTGGGATCAAGCGCAGACCTGAACTTGTGGAGATGTTCTCAAAGTATGTATATGGGCGAATTCCCATTCATGTACCGAAGGTCAGGTGGAGCGTGACCGGCGTGGATCGCGAGATGATCGGCTTCACGCCCGTTATCGCCAAAGATCTGATTGGCGAGGTGGACTCGTCCTATCCGGCATTCGGAGTTCGCATCCATATGACGCTTGTTATCCCTGCGAATGCCAAGGGGCCTGTGCCTGCATTGATGATGTTTGGCCGAGCCGGCTTCCCGGCGCCGAACGAGCCATCTGGCGAAGAATTTGACAAGATTAACGCGGCATGGAAGGCACTGCTTGTACGACAGGACCCATCACTCAAGAACGTGTTCGCAAAGCATCCAGCCTGGCAGCCGGTCAAGGCGACTCCGTTTCAGTTTCCTCAATTGAATGAAGATGGCGATCTGCCCAACACCTGGCAGCTGGTTGCCGCCGGCTGGGGGTTCGTTCTGTTCGATCCGGCCAGCGTGCAGGCCGATGATGGAGCGGGCATCACGCATGGCATTATCGGGCTGGTGAACAAGGGACAGCCCCGCAAGCCGGAGGATTGGGGCGCATTGCGCGCCTGGGCATGGGGAGCGAGCCGCGGACTCGATTATCTAGAAACCGATCCAGCAATCGATGCCGAGCATGTTGGAATCGAAGGCGTGTCGCGCTACGGCAAAGCTGCGCTAGTTACCATGGCGTTCGACCAGCGATTCGCGATGGTTCTGGTTGGCTCCTCGGGTAAGGGCGGAGCCACACTGTTGCGCCGTAACTTTGGTGAGGCAGTAGAAAGTCTGACGGGGGGCGAGTACTACTGGATGGCTGGCAATTTCATGAAATACGGCGCCTCAGAAGCTACGTTCGGCAGCAAGACTCCTGGCGATCTTCCAGTCGATTCAAACGAGCTTATCGCCCTTTGCGCGCCGCGCCTTACTTTTATCAGCTACGGTATTCCCGGGAAAGGTGATGCAAAATGGCTCGACCACGAAGGCAGCTTCATGGCCACTGTCGATGCGAGCCGTGTCTTCGCGCTCCTTGGGGCAAAGGGGTTGGATGTCGAAGGGGATGCTCACACCGCGAAGATGCCATCGGTGAACCAAGGCCTTCTCGATGGCCAACTTGCATGGCGCCAACACGACGGAGGTCACACGGACGCGCCGAACATGAAGTACTTCATTCTTTGGGCTGACAAGTTCATCGGCCACACTCCGCCCCAGTAAGATACGAATGACAATGAGGAACGCTCCGTCAGACCGGCATGCCGCCGAGCAATTCTTCCTATTTCATACGGCGTCTTTGATGACCCTGCTAGCATCATGGGCGCCGTAACTCAATTGCGAGGTCGCTTCCCACGTGAAATCAAGCTGTGTGCAAGCGACCTGAAAGCGGGCTGTTGGTCCATTGCGCGACGGTCGTGCGCCAACGATTAAGATATCCGGTACGGTTAACGCTCGGCCCGGGTGTCATGCGGACTCAGCGCTTGACGGATGATCGGTAGGGGAATCGAAAGGGAGGTTTTGCGCCGGATGCCGGTTTACGATTGCAAGTTTGCCGACAACCAGGTGCAAATCGAACTCTGGTCACAAGGTTGCTTCGCCCACCGCGGGGCTTCCAGAAGGGTGGCAAATGGGACTCGTACGCACTCTGATCGATTGCGATAAGGAGTACACGGAACCGGCACTCCCGCGGGAACTGAGAGAGCTTTATGACGGGGATCTGCACTTTCGTACATCGCCCGCCTCGCGCCCCTTCGTTTTCGCGAATTTTGCTTCCACCCTTGATGGGGTCGTCAGCTACGAGATTGAAGGTAAGTCTGGCGGCTCAACGATCACTAATTCTGACCCGGCGGACCGCTTCATCATGGGCCTGTTACGAGCCTCTGCTGATGCTGTGATTGTCGGAGCTCAAACCGTACGCGACGTTGGGATCAAAAGCCTTTGGACTCCTCAAGACAGTTACCCCGATGCGAAGCATTTATACGCGGAATACCGAGTCGACTCACAGCATAAACCGGAATATCCCCTCCTCGTGGTCGTTAGTGGGAGTGGCAGACTGGATTTGGAGAGAGCGATTTTCCGAACACCAAGCGTACAAACAATAGTGATCACAACCTCGACGGGGAGAGATGAACTCACACGCCGGGGCGCTACCACTTTAGGCTCCGTTGAGATACATGCTTTGAGTTCGAAGAGTGACGGCATCGCTCCGCCGGCAATCCTGCAGTTGCTGCGGTCACATTTTGGGGTGAAGACGCTTCTCCACGAGGGCGGGCCTACACTCTTTGGACAATTTCTTGCGGCGGGAGCTATAGACGAACTCTTCCTGACACTGTCGCCGCAGATCGCGGGCCGTAAGGGCGATGTAATTCGACCGGCGGTTGTGCAAGGAGTGCAGTTCGTGCCGGATTCTGCGCCATGGCTTCAAATGCTCAGCGTCAAGGAAAGGGCTGGGTATCTGTACCTGCGCTACCGGCGGACCTGATCAGCTTTTCGACTGCTTCCCGTTTTCGTTTTTCCTCCCGGAGACGAACGCACTCCGTGCCAAGCTAATATTCGTTTTTCTTCAGGCATTGCTCGTCAAGGGAGCTCTATATTCCTCGAACTGCTCACGCAGCGCTTGGAATGGCTTGCCTTGAAGCCCAGCGTTTGCTCACCCGAGACTGTCCAAGATATTGCGCTTGAAGATCCGCCGGATATCGGGCCTCACGTGCTCTGGTCGAGCTGAAGTGGCAAAGGCAGCGATGACCGCTGATGCGCGCCTCCGGAGAGAACGGCGAGCCCTGGAAGACCTCGGTCGCCTCGATACCGCTGACCACGATACGCTTGTGAGCCGCCAGGATATCTGAAACGATGAGCCCGCCACGGAATGAGCGGGCTTGGCATCCGTAACTCCTTTGCCAAAGGTGACCGAGGCCGCCGAACCCGGCGGGGTTAGCTGAACGGCGCGAAAATCAGCGCCATTGACGATATCGTTGTCGACTCGCCACCCGAGCTTTGTGAAAAACTCCTTTGCGCGATCCACGTCGCGGCATGGGGAGACACCTTGGATGAGCGATTGTAATCGGCTCTCATGTTTCCTTGCATCGCACTTTCTACTTTCCGCGCGTGCCGCCACCGCTCGGCTCGTGCGGGGCATTGCGCACACCAGTGGGATTGTGGCTTTGACGCCAGCTTCCGTTCGAGACATATCTAGCTTTACTCGGGGTAGAGGGGCACAAACTCTTGAATATTACACACTCGAATTGGTCGTAGGATCACGTGTTCTTATCTCCAATAAGCGACATTTGCGGAGGACAAACGGGAGGCAACTGAGGAAAGCTCGCATGTAACGTCAGTTTCATTTGCGGAATTCACTGAAAACGGAATCGTGGTCATTTCGCTTGGCGTGGCAGGCTGCACAGGCGGCTTGTCGCTCGACCGTTAACTTTCCATCAGTCGGGTTGCCACCCGGGAAACTCATAAATCTCCAGCCGGCTGTTGTGCGAAAGAGTTCGCTCTGCTTAACCATGACATCAACCCGGCGCGTTGGCCCCTCTATGATGTTGCCTGCAACCTCCTTGGTTTCGAGCAAATCATAGACAATCATTGAGCCATCAGGAAACTTGCCGGTCTCATAGCCTTCAAGGGCTTTCTCGTTTGCGTAAATGTGGTGGATTCCCCCTTCGGAAACAAAGGCAGCACTTTGGGGCCCGACCAGCACGCTCTTGACGTGAGCCCACTTCCGGAATTCCTTAGGGAATGGAGTCGCATCCTCTCGTTGCGCCCGAAGGGAAGAACCACCAAAGGAAACTGCGGCGGCAAGTAGCAATAGCATGCTTCTCTTCATGTGTCACCTTCATCAGTAGGCAGTCTGCGCCACACATGATGACTACGAAAAGTGGATTATGACTAGGCGGTGAAATGCTCCGACGAACTGGATTACAGAACGGTCGGAACGGATTGTTGATCAAACCCTCAGCCGGTCCAAAAGAGCTCGATTCGAGTTGCAAGTGCGAACCTAGGCCGGTCGCGGGGAGGGCGGTGGACAAACCGCATGTGACCTGGGTTTGGGGCAACTTCCCGGTCAACTGCCATCCTCTCCGGTGAGATCATTCCAGGCTTTAGGAGTCAAGCCAAAGCTCTCCGAAGTGTTTCCACAAAGGCGGTGGTTGACGGTATTCAAAGCAGCAGGAGACCTCCTCACCGAACGGCGGCCAGAAAGTCTGGTAAGCTAGGGTCGCTCTTCAAACGAACTTGGATCGAGGATAGACAATGCGTATTCGTGCTCTGATTCTTGCAGTTGCTTTGATGGTGAGTGGCGGGATGCAGATGCGGGCGCAGATGACTGAGCTCCCGCCGTCGCCGCCGGTGGGTGCAAAGGAAGACCCCGCGAAAGCGATGGACGGTTTGCTCTCCATGATGGAGTTCCAAGTAGTGGGCGCGGCGAAGGCTATGCCAGCCGATAAGTACAGTTTTGCGCCGGCCCAAGGCATCTTTGCTGCGGGCCAGACGACGCAGTTCGATACCGTGCGCACCTTTGTGGCACAGGTGACGCACCTGGCGCAGGCGAACTACTTCTTTTTCGGCTGGAGCGACATTAAGCCTGACCGCGACTTGAAGGCAATCGGCTCCATTACGACGAAGGACGAGGCGGTGGCTGCACTGGAAGCATCGTTCGTTTACGCCCACAAGGCGATTGCAACCATCACGACAGAAAATGCATTTGTCGCCATCAAGCCAATCGACGGGTTCAGCACGCGGACTACGATTGCGGCTTTTGCAGCGGCCCACGGGAATGATCACTATGGTCAGATGGTGGAGTACCTGCGGATGAACGGCATTGTGCCGCCGGCAAGCGCCAAATAGGACCTGGCTAGCGAGTCAACAAGATGCGGCCCTGATAGGGCCGCTTTCTTTGCTTTTTTTGGAGAGACTTACAGCGAACCAACGCATCCTGAATCACCGAGCCCTGATTGGGAAATGCATTAGTAACGAGACGGCTTGTGTTTACCATAGGCTTTGGTTCAAGTGCACGAAAAACCGCTGGCCTACATCGGAAACGACTCGCTAAGCGGCTTGCTGGCCCGCCTCGGCCCCAAAAACTCCCGCCGCATGGCTTCCGTGAGCATGGCCGCGGGCATCGCCGCGGCCTTAACGCGCCCATCGCCGCCGTAACGTTCATCCTTGAGAAACTGATCGGCGACCTCGATCAGAGCATGCTCTCCGGCGTCATTGTCGCCACCGCGATTGCAGCTGTTGTTGAACACTTAATTCTGGGCTCCAACCCGTCTTTCATGTGCAGGTCAACTACACTCTCACCAATTCCTCATCGCTGATCTGGTATGCGGTGCTCGGCCTGCTCGCGCCATTGTCTCGGTCGCATTTACCGATTCACTGCTTGGCCTTCGTGCTTGGTTTAGGCGGCTCACCGGCGTGCCGCGCTGGGTGTATCCGGCAATCGGCGGAGCAGCCACAGGCAGCATGGCGGTCGCGGCGCTCGCACTCTTCCACCTCAACGGCATCGCTGGCGACCCCTACAAAACCTTGCCCCTTGCACTCACTGTCAAGATGACGGCCACCGCCATGGCCGTCTACTTCGTCTTCAAGCTTGCCGTCACGGTCAGTTCTTACTCCAGCGGCGGTTCAGGCGGCATCTTTGCACCGTCGCTGTTCATGGGTGGGATGCTGGGAGGCGCGGTGGGCTACTTGGTTGTCATCGTCTTCCACCATCCCGCCGACTCCATCGGCGCGTTTGCAGTGGTCGGGATGGGCGCCGTCTTCGCAGGAATCGTTCGTGCCCCCATGACCTCGATGCTTATCATCTTTGAAATGACCGGTGGCTACGGACTAGTTCTGCCTCTGATGATCGCCAACATGAACGCCAATGACTGCCGAAAGCGCCAAAGCTAAAAGGAAGAGCCCGACTCCAATCGAAATCGACACGCGCGTCCAACAAGAATGATCTTTTGGGATTTTGAATCATGTGACTTCATGGCAATCGTGTCGAGTCGCAATCATTCTGGTTGCCTCGCGAACAGCCACATACTGAATGAGATCGGCAGCCCCACAACGACCATGTGGACCACAAATCCTGAAACGAGGTCGTGGTAGGTGTAGGGCCCCATTGCGTGCAGAGCAGAAAGCGGCAGCACAACCAGGGTCATCACCACCTCAACCGCACCACCAAAGAACAAACCGCAGGAGACAGGATATTGGGTTAGGAATTTCAGTTTCCGGCTGACCGCGAAGTAGATGGCCGCAGCGGAGCAGGCGATGAAGAAGTGCAGCAACACTCCCAGAATATAGATCCCCGCCCCTCCCTGAAACGCAGGCGACCCCAGCAACCCGGCGGCGATCGCCAGCGGAATCGTCTTGCCGAATAAAATCATGGCCTGTGTCAGGTCCAGCGCTCCTGCGACCAAACCACCAACTGCGATTGCCAAAGCTGGATTGCTCAAACGCCTTTGCTTAAGTTGATTGCTCATTGTGAGAACCTAGTCGCGTTGCGGCCTTCGGCGGTAGAGTGAAATCGACAAGGGGTTACAACATTGCGATAAGCCGTGCATGCCGTACGCCCAAACGGTGTCTCTCCGAGAGGCGTGCTCGATAGAATAACGCTGTGCCCCAGCTCGGTATCCAGCGCCGCGTACTTTCTTTCTGGCCACTCCAAATCGGAGCGTGGACAGTGCGAACATTTGGTTCCACTTGTTAAATATCCTCAACGCGGCGGTCATTGGATTCATGCTTTCGACATGGGCCAGATCGTCAGCGGCGGTGGACACCGGAAGCCAGCCGGCCGCCGAACCACACACAGGGAATGGCTTCGATGGCGATCAGTGCCGGATACCATGCTGGTCCGAGTTGTGCTCCACCGACGACGAAGTAGAAAACCATGCCCGCGAGCCCCGCAACAAGACCAATTCCAGCAAGAATCCAGACGTGTCGCATGGGCCTATCCGGCGCCAGCCGTGCGGCCACGAAACCTCCAGCCACGGTGAAGAGCGCGCGATAGGCCGAAGCGAGGACAAACAGCGAATTGGACATGGACCCTGGCGAACTCGGAAATGTGCCGGTAGCGTGCATGATCGCATCGGTCACGGTGGATGCGACGGCCGTGATGACGAAGCCGGCAGCAACCGCAAGGACGCTGCGGATCCAGGGCTTCACGAGCGCACCGTCTTGTCTTTTGCGGACATCAGCGCATCCAGTTTGCGCAATTGGCTCTCATGGCCGGCGCGTGCGCGTTCCGTCCAGACATCGTCATGCATGGCCTGGGAAGTGACGGTGATCTTCACGCCGCCGGTGTTTGACTGCAAATCTACGACCGTGACTACCTCGTAAGGAGGTACGTTAGGCACGAAGTCGGTGAGTGTCTTATAGACCAGGCGAGATGGTGGCTTCACTTCCATGTAGGTGACTTTGCACTCGGTGGAGAGAGGCATGCCGTGTTGGTTCATGAATGCGACCTGCTGCGGGGCTGTAGCCGTCATCCAATATACGAGCTGGCCACCCGGCTTCAAATCGATCGAAGTTACGGTAACGTCAAACCCTTCCGGCCCCCACCAGGATTCGATTCCGACTTTGGTAGTCCAAAGTTGCCAGACATCAAGGATAGGAGCAGTGTAGGTGCGTTCGATTGAGAACTGAGCCCTTTGGTCTGCGGGTACGGGGTTCATGGTTTCTCCTGAGGACCGGTGTTGACAGCTGATTGGCGGCGCTCGAGTGCGGCGCCCAAGCGGTCGAGGCGCGCCTCCCAGTGGCGGCGATATGCCGCCACCCAGACTTCAAGCTGGTCGAAAGCTTCTTTGCGCAGGGAATACAGACGCTTTTGTCCATCGGGGCGCATCTGCACCAAGCCAGCCTCTGTGAGAATGCGCAGGTGCCGCGACACGCCCGACTGGTGAATGTCCACACGTTCGCAGATGTCCCCAACGGCGTGCTCCTTGAACTTCATCGACTCGATAATGCGGAGACGTACCGGGTCGCCGAGGGCCTGGAAAAGGCGTACTTGCGCATTCATGTATATATACTATCATGCATATCTACGAAGTCAAACACGATGGGGTCTACGATGCTCCGCTGAGGAAGCGACGCATCTCAGTGAGCGCACAATCGCTTACTCATCGCTAGGCAAATGAATTACATTCCTGATACGACGGCGTCGGAACGTCCTTAACTGCACTCTGCCGCCGCAAAGCAGTGCTCTCCTGATTCTGGCTCGGCGTCTCGCTTTCCACGTGGGCAAGTGTCGCTGCCGGTCAACTTACGTAATCATCTTCCCTGCACTTTCTCTTAAAGGGTTTTGTGACTAAACGATTGGCGGTCGACCTTAAGTATCGGTTTGCGCAAGGTCGAACCAGTTTCGAAGATCCAGTCAGCAAAGCTTGACCTGTTCGTTAACCTACCCCCAATCCTGACGAGGCTCACACTGCGATGCCGAGCCGATCTGCCCCATAGACGCAGACCAGGCCATGCAAATCATCTGCTGTTTGGGTATCCGCGGCAGTCCGCAAGACTCTCAAGGCCCGCATTAATCAGATATGGTCCACATCGATGACGGCCTGGGCAAAGGCCTGCGGCGCTTCCTGCGGCAGGTTGTGGCCGACGCCGCCGGTGATGAGGCGGTAGTCATACTTGCCGGAGAACTTGTCGCGATACGCCGTGCTGGGCGCGTGGATTGCACCGTTGGCGTCGCCTTCCATGGTGATCGTGGGCACGGTGATGGCAGGAAGTGCGGCCAGCCGCTTTTCCAGGTCGTCATATTTCCGCTCGCCGTCGGCCAGGCCAAGCCGCCAGCGATAGTCGTGCATCACGATGTCAACGTGGTCGGGGTTGTTGAAGGACGCTGCTGTGCGGTCGTACGTGGCATCGTCGAAATTCCACTTTGGCGAAGCCTGGTGCCAGATGAACTTATTGAACTGGTCGAGGTATTTCGCATAGCCGGCCTTGCCGACTGGGGTGGCGAAATAGTACTGGTACCAAAACAGGAACGCAGGCTCGGGTGGCAACGGCACCTGGTTGCCCGCCGGGCTGCTGATCAGATAGCCGCTGACGGAAACGATCGCCTTGCAGCGTTCCGGCCAGAGCACAGCCATGACGTCCGCCGTGCGCGCGCCCCAGTCAAAGCCGGCGACGGTAGCTGTCTGGATCTTGAGCGCATCCATCAGAGCGATGATGTCGAGGGCGACGGCCGACTGCTGGGCGTTCCGCATCGTTTCGCTGGAGAGAAAGCTCGTGGTGCCGTAGCCGCGCAGATAGGGGACGATCACCCGGTAGCCTGCCGACGCCAGCAACGGCGCGACATCGACAAAGCTGTAAATGTCGTAGGGCCAGCCGTGCAGAAGAATGACGGCCGGGCCATCGGCGGGGCCGGCTTCGGCGTAGCCGACGTTGAGGAGGCCGGCATCGATCTGCTTGAGCGAGCCGAACGAGGTGTTTGTCCCCGGCTTACTTGTCGGCAGCTCTGCCATGAATGAGTTGCTCGACAAGGGCTGAATGCTCTCCGAGAACAATGCGCCCGGTGCAAGCAGCGCGGTCCCGGCTGTAAGTCCACTCAATGTAAAACGGCGTCGTGATATTCCATTGGATTCCCGGTGCTCCATGGTGAATCTCCTTTTGAAGTCGAAGCTTGTTTGGCAAACCTTAGTGAGTTTTTGCTTGCTTATCTAAGGAAGAGCTCGTCACTGTGAGGCCGCCGAATGTGCAATTAAAGGCATCTACGCCGGAATCCAGAAACTCAATTTCGAATAGCAGAACTGGACTGGGGGGGCCCAGCTAGCAGACCTGCGACGCCGGGATATATGGGCATGGGCACTGGCGGTACTGCCATTGTCGATCCTCGTCAAAACCTTATGTCCAACCATCCCGTCCAAAAATTGAGGCTGCGTCCTGGGGTGGACTGTTTCAAGAAGTCACCGGGGAAAAAATGGGCATATTCCGAGAACCAGGTCAGGTTCCGATTCATCTGCCATTTCAACCGCACTGAGGCCTGGCTCGCGATGTAGCGCGCGCTGCTTTTCTGGCCGGGCACCAGCACGGCGTTGCCAGCACTGTATAGGCCATCGCTCGTACTCTTCCGCCAATAAAAGGCTGGGTTGGCCGTCAGTGAGATGGTATCGGTGAGATTGAGTTCTGCGGATGGCTGAGAGGCTATCAGATTTCGCCTGGCGAACAATTCCGCATAGCTGTAGTAAGGGCCTTCCTCGTGCATCGAATCAAACGTGCCGAGAGTTCGGCTCGATGGATTCTGGTCACCGCTGAAGGCCGCAGCGCGAAGGCCAAACCTCGGTCTTAGAGGAGCGGAGCCGATCCGGTATCCTGTCTCAGTGGAAACGCCCCATGCTCGGATATTGTCGACCCCAAACCAGCCCCACTGAAATATAAGTTCGTCGTTATAGTCCCATCGCGGGGTAGTTCCCCACAGGCGTGTTCCGATTGTTTCTCGTTGCTCCCGCCCGACTCCTTTACCATCGTAGGGCACGGTCTTGTTGTCGAGGCCCATGTAGTAGAGATCGACATTTCCGTGCGGCAGGACGCGAAGCGGTCTCACCGCATAGATCCCCCAAAGACCGGCTGTGTGATTCGGCGGATTGTCGAATTTGCCCGCATTATCCAAGACTGGCCTGAAGGCAAACGCGTCAACAGTCCAGACACCGCTCAACCACGTGATCCGGAGTCCATCCAAGCTGAGCCGGATATTCCGGCCATCGCGAGTAGAAACCAAACTCCCCGAACCGAATGATACTTCTTGACGCCCGGCTCGTAAGGTCAGACCATCTTTGCCTGAGCGCCGAAGGCCAAGATCGAAAAAGCCCTGATGAACGTACAGCTGTTCCTCATCCAAGCCTGGACGAGGGCCGCCGTCCCTGCCGGTCTCAAGGCTACTTGAAAGTTCGCCGAAGAAGCGGAGCCGTTCACCCAGGTGCAGATCGGTATCGACAAAGTAGCGCTGCATCAAATAGGCATTGCCCGCAGGGCCGCTTCCCCAATCTGGATTGCTAAAGTATTCGCCGCGATCCCGAATGAATGCGCCGAAGGAAAGGTAATAGCTTTCGTTGTCGCCGCGCAGCGGGATAACTTTCAATCGGTCCGGTAATTTGGTTCGACAATCCGGGCTGCTGTAATATCCATCGTCTTCGTCGTATGTCATTTGCGGAAAGGTGGGGGCCGGACCGGGGCAAGTAGATTGTGCCGGAACCATAGTTTCCATGGTTTGTGTCCTTTGCGCAGAGGCGGGGACACCCGCGATTAGCACTAATAAGCCGGCAACTTGAGCGAATCTTGTTACGCTGGCTCGCCAATGGAAGCCACTAGGTATCTCTAGCTCAAAGCGCGCTATTCGACTCATTCCGGGCGCCAGCTTCGCAGTGGCTTCCTCTTTGGTCTTGATCGGCATTCCATGAGCAGGTCGCATGCATCCTTCCTTTTACTCCCCGGGCGCGACGGTGAACGGTTGTGGAACTTATCCTGCAAGGTAAGCGCCTGCGGAATCGTGCTTTGAGGAGCACGCGTAGAATCTTGAGGCGTTCAGGTCAGAACTGCCTGATGCAAAATGGATTCGCTTAAGACAAGTCCCTCGCTACACTTGCTGCCTGGCAATTCCACAGGCATACTTTTCGAAGTGGTCGAGCGCCATCTGAGTGTATTGGCCAATCTCGATAAGGTAGCCATCGGGATCGCGCATGTAACAACGCCATTCCCAGCCGCGATTGTCGAGCGGTTCGGTGAGGAAGAACGCTCCTTTGGCGCGCCATCGTTTGTAACAGGACCAGATGTCGGCAACTCGTAGGTTGAGGAAGGCGTTCACTCTGTTGAGATCTTGAGGAGTTTCGAGCGAGACCTCGGGCTTGTCGTGCGTCGGGCCGCCACCAGAATTGAGGACGATCCAGGAGTTGACCAACTTGATATAGCAGGGATTCTCCGGATTGATTACTTTCCCGCCAAGAATTCGGACATAGAAGTCCTTCGATTTTTCTTGATCCTTCACGGTGAAGAAATGCGTTACGAAGAAGCCTTCGCGCGCAACCGGTGCGTCGGGCAGATTCATGCGTTCTCCATGTGGAAATCCAAAGTCGGAACCAGAATAATGATGTGACATAGATCTCCTCCTCATGATTGCAATATTTAGGCCACCCACGTGTCGGCACCGCGAGACAATTGATCTCCAGGTGTCCTGTCCTCCAAATTGATAGTGCACGGCGGACACGCGCTTCATCCGTCGCGTGCTAAAGGGGAATCCGGATTTCGGCGATAGTCAATTTGGAATCCGGTCGGCAATTTTCGCCACCCCAGCTTGTGCACAGACTTCATCCTTGTCTCCACCAGGAGCCCCTCCCACACCCAGAGCGCCCACAATGGCGTTCTTTGACTTCACTGCAACGGCGCCCGGTAGCGCCATAACATTAGTCATTGTTGAGAGTCGCGGCGCAAACGGACTGGTCTTCATCAGATCGAAAAACTTGCCGGACGTATCGAAGTCAAATATCGGCCCCAGCGTGACCACCGTGTACGCCTTATCGAAACTCGATTCCCTTGTATGGATGGTGGCTCCGTCGCCGCGAAGCGCTACCTGCGGTATTCCATCCATGTCCACAACTGTTGCGGTAACTAGATATCCGTGTTGGGCACACACACGGACAGCCTCAGTCGCCGCCTCAAGCGCCAGAGAGAGGGGGACAGTGTAGTGATAGGCAGTTGTTTGCGAGGATTGTGATGGTGCTGGCGCCTGGGCCCATACTGTACTTGGAGTTGCCTGTCCGGCCAGCAAAGAGACGAATAAGAGATGCAGTAGCCGACGCTTGATTGAGACGTAGTTCCAAGCGACTGGGGTTTGGACTGTAGCGGTGTACAACATTTTTTCGACGGTCATATGAGTTCTCCTTAGTGAAATTGTGCGTTGCTCGTTCTTGATTGACTCGGATGCGATTCGGCGAAGCTATCTTCGCGAGGAGAAAGGAGGTAGAGACGAATGACTGCAGGCCGTTTGTTTACGGCCGTCCCATGATGTGGATGTGCGCATAGGGCGATCCGGCCCACATGATGTATGCCCCAGTTGGTTTATGGATCGTAGGCAACCCAGAGGTTTTCGGGTCGAAGGGCCAGAGAATCATCCAGTGCGGGCCGATCTTAATCGGTGGGCTCGTCTTGTCAAACGGATCCGAGTCGCTTCGTTGAGTCGCCCCCGCCAGCATGTATTCGACGCCCGGCACCGTCGTCGTCGGCTTTGGCTTGTGCTCCTCGAAGTCCTTGTTCCACTGCATAGCTACTTGATCTTCACACATCGCCGGCATGCCGATTCCTGATGCGTTTCCAGGCATGCAGGTCCAACCATTCGTTCCCGGGCGAAGCACGGTCAACCCTCCGTGTCCATCCTCGTCGGCTACCGTGGCACCCTGAATGATATTCGCAGGGCCGGCAGATAAGGCACGAGCAATCTTCGTTTGTGTCGTCTCCGCGCTCCCTGCGGCGGCTGTCCGCACCAGGCCCAATTCACCCAGCATCACACCGATCACAAGTCCGCCGATCCCAAGAAAAGTCAGTGCGCTCCTGCTTGTTTGGATTGACATACATCCTCCCTTTTCTGCTCGAAATCCCGCCACGACTTTGGCTGGGCTTTTCGATGCAGCACTTCGATGGCCTGCGCCTTGTTCATTTCAGCGTTCTGCCAACATCCGAAGCAACTGCGATTCCAAACCTCCGAACAGGTGCGCAGGAACTGACATAAACAACAAGCGGCGGTATTTAGAGAAATTCTCTAGGAACTTGTCGTATGTAGCTGAGCACCCCTGTGGACGAGCACAGTACTGGAGGCACTACAGTTTGACTCGACATTTTGTACGACTATTCGTCACCCGTCTTGGCTGAACGGTGATAGCCGCGCGGAGAATGGCCGCTCAGCACGCGAACACGTTTCTATGACGCGAAATTCGCTTTGGCACTGCAGATGCAGGTGTCCAAGCAGGAGGTTCCATATGTCAAATACGAAAGAAGCAACCGTCACGCAAGCACCGAAAGGCACGGCTCGACCCCACCAGCCGGACGAAGATGTTTTCAGATCAGTGCTTTCCGAAGATGTCAACTGGGAGCCCTTCGCGGCATTCCCACCTTCGGTACTTCTGGCCGCCATTGTCGGTCATCCTTCAAAGCCCGGGCCATACACGATCAGAGTCCGAGTTCCACACGGCGTGAAGCTGATGCCACACAGCCACCCGGAAGATCGCGTCTATACGGTTATATCCGGAGTTTTCTACATCGGCCTGGGCGACCAGTTCGATCCCGATAAGCTGCAGGCATACCCGCCCGGTAGCGTCATCGTCCTGCCCGGCAATACGCCCCATTTCCATTGGGCTAAGTCCAGCGAGTACGTCACGCAAGTAACGGCGATTGGGCCGCTTGGTCTTGAATACATCAACGCGAAAGACGATCCGCGAAACAAGAAATCTTAGAAGTCCCTTAAACGATTTCCAATCGAAAGTAGGAGGATCAACTGTCGAGTTTTACTTGCTTTACCGCATGGGCATAAAGGAGCCACGACATGAGCAGACTCGGTGTAAGGCTTCGCTGAATTGGATTTCAAGATAGAAATTCGCCGCATGCGGTCCGGCAATCAGTTCGGGAGCTGCGGCGATAGTCAAATTGGTGAACAAATGAAAATGAAATCGAGTTCTGATAACAACTCCGGGGCCGATTGGAGGAAGCAGACGATGATTCGCAGCGTCGCGATCGGGGTCTTCCTCGCAGCTTTCTTCGGATTGTGTTTCTTCCTCTTGGCGTGGCGGCCCTCAATCACTCCAATCGAGCGCCCGAGCCAATCAAGCTTTTCTCCCGAGCTGGTGGCCAAGGGAGAAGCACTTTCAGCGATTGGGCATTGCGCGTCATGTCATACCGAGCCAGGCGGACAACTGTTTGCTGGCGGATATGGAGTAAACACGCCGTTCGGGATCATTTACGGCACCAATATCACTCCTGACCCGAAAACCGGCATCGGGACTTGGTCGCTGGAAGCTTTCACCCGCGCCATGCGCGAAGGCGTCGCTCGCGATGGGTCCCATCTTTTTCCGGCGTTCCCCTACTACGCTTACACCAAACTGTCGGACGATGACGTCAAGGCGCTGTATGCCTATTTGATGACGCGGCCGGCGTCAGCGGCACCGTGCCGGCCAACACGGTTCCGTTCCCCCTAAGCTCCGCGCTCTCCAGGAAGGCTGGAAGATTCTCTTTTTCAAGAGCGGACGATTCCAGAGCCAACACATCCAGGAGCGACGAATGGAATCGCGGAGCCTATCTGGCTGAGGCGCTGGCCGATTGTTCAGGCTGTCATACTCCGCGCAACCCGCTTGGCGGCGAAGAGGCGACGCCCCTACGCAGGCGCGGTGGTCGATGGCTGGATCGCGCCCGCGCTGACCGAGGCCAACCCCTCGCCGGTTCCGTGGACGCAAGAAGACTTGTTCACTATCCTGCGCACCGGCACCAGCCCGCTGCACGGTGCGACCGGCGCCACGATGACTCCGGTCATTCGCGATGCTCTGGCGCTTGCGGTCGTGCCGGACTCCGACGTTCGCGCCATCGCCGTCTACTTCAGCGATATGGATCACGCAGACGCCCGTGCGCCAGGCGTCGAGGCGACTACGCGCAAGGCGCTCGCGACTTCCGATCTCGGCGAGCGGCCAAGAGTACGACGCCGACGCCGACCTCTATGCCTCGCCTGCATGGCCTGCCACTACAATGCGGGCCGGTCCCGCTTTCCGCGCGTCCAGAACTGGCGCTCAACAGCGCGCTCACGCTGTCCGAACCGACCAATTTCATTCAGGTTGTGTTGAACGGTGTCGGCGACACGGAAGGTGCGCCGGGACTGGTGATGCCTGCTTACGCGCGTCGCTCACCGACAGCGAAATCGCCAGGCTCGCGGCCTATCTGCGTCGCACCCGCACGAAATGTCCGCCCTGGACCGATCTGGAAAAAAGGTCGCAGCCATCCGCCGGGAGTCGGCGGCATCGCACTGAAAGAAGCAGAACAGGAGCGATGCGATCATGACCACTTTCAATCTCAATGGCCGTACTGTTTCCGTCCACAGTCCGGATGACGCGCCGTTGCTCTGGGTGATCCGCGACGAGCTGGGTCTCACGGGAACCAAATTCGGTTGCGGCATTGGTTCTGCGGCGCCTGCACGGTGCACGTAGAGGGACGCGCGACGCGATCCTGCATCACCCCGGTCGCGCAGTCGCCGGCGCCGACAGTCACGACGATCGAGGGGCTCGACCCGGAAGGCAAGACATCCGCTGCAAACCGCCTGGCTCGAGCTGCAGGTTCCACAATGCGGTTACTGCCAGCCAGGACAGATCATGCAGGCAGCCACGCTGCTGAAGGACTACCCGAATCCCACCGACCGCGACATTAACGCGGTGATGGCCGGGAGCGTCTGCCGCTGCATGACCTACGTTCGGATACGCAAAGCCATCAAGCTCGCGGCCGCGAGAATGAGAGGAGAAGTGGCTCATGATTAGTTTGTCTGCTCACGGACTCCGGTCGAGCTTCCGAGCCGTCGCGCCGCGATTTCCTGATCACGATGATGGGGGCGGGCGTCATGCTGGGATACGCCGTCGCCCGAGCCATGATCTGTCGCCGAGCGCCGCCGCCCCGTAGCGCCGAGCGAACTGTTCGAGCCGACTATCTGGTATGGCATCGATCCCAGCGGCACCGTGACGATCAACATTATTCGCGCCGAGATGGGCCAGCATGTGGGCACCGCGCTCGCCCGGATTGTGGCCGAAGAGTTGGAGGCCGACTGGAGCAAAGTGCGGATCGTCACCGTCGATTCCGACTCCCAAGTGGGGCATGATGATCACGGGCGGCAGTTGGTCGGTATGGCAGAGTTTCCCGGTGCTCAGCCGTGCAGGCGCCGCGGGCCGCATTGCTCTGATCGAGGAAGGCGCGAGACTGCTCGGCGTTCCTCCGCAAGCGTGTACGGCTCGCAATGGCGCGGTGCACGCCGGAGGGAGATCGATCCTGTACGGCGACATCGTGGCACGCGGCGATCTGCGGCGAACGTTCACGCCGGAGCAACTCGAAAAAATTCCGATCAAGGCGCCGGACAACGCCGTCTGATCGGGCGGGATACGCTGGCGGTGGATATTCCGTCGAAGGTCAACGGCAAAGGCGCGCTACGGCATGGACGCAGTGGTGGAGGGGATGGTCTACGCGCGTCCGAAAATTCCGCCAACGCGATACGACTCCAAGGTGGTCTCGATTGATGATTCGGCGGCGAAGCGAGTGCCCGGCTATCTGAAGAGCATCGCGCTGGAGGATCCGTCGGGCACCGTGCCCGGGCTGGGTCATGGTGTTCGCGGACAGCTTCATCGCCGCTAACCGGGCTGCCGATCTGGTAAGGTGACGTGGAGTTCGGGCAAGGCGGCGACTCGTTTCCGAAGCGGGATATCCAGAACCGCGCAGCCGAGCTGATCGCGGATCGCAAAGGGAGGCTCGCTGCTGGTCGACGACCCGGGCGTCGACGCGGCGCTCGCTTCGGCGAAGCAGAAGATCGAGCGAACCTACACCACGAGCACCGTGATGCATTTCGCGCTGGAACCAGTCAATGCGCTGGCGTTCGAGAAGGACGGCATTTTCGAGATTCATACCGGGAATCAATGGCAGACGCTGATCCTTCCGGTGCTAGCCAAGGCGCTGGGCCGCAGCCAGGACAAGATCGTGATGCGCAGCTATCTGCTTGGCGGGGGATTCGGACGCCGGCTGGACGGTGACTACGCGGTGCCGCGGCGCTGGCCGCGAAGGCGATCGGCAAGCCGGTCAAGATGGTTTGCACGCGCGCGGACGACATGCGCTTCGACTGTCCGCGATCCCCTTCGACGCAGGTGCTGCGCATGGCCTGGGGAGATGGCGGCCGCGTGACGGCGATGGATCATCACGCGGCGGCGGGGTGGCCGACCGCTGTCATGGCTCCATTTTTCATGCCGAAGGGCGTCAACGGCGTTCCGTACGACCCGTTCGCGATCTCAGGGCGCCGACCACTGGTACACGGTGGGAGCACAGCGGGTTCGCGCGCTGCGCAACGATCTGGCCGAACAGACCTTCCGGCCCGGCTGCCTGCGATCCGTCGGGGCGGGCTGGATCAACTGGGCGCGTCGAAAGTTTCATGGACGAGGCGGCGCACGCGGCTGGCGTCGATCCGGTCGAGTTTCGGCTGCGCATGCTCGATGGCGCCGGCCGAAATGCGGGATCGGCGCCGAACTCCGTGGGCGGCGCGCACCGCCAGGCGGCTGTGCTCGCCCGCGTGGCGGAGAAGGCGGGATGGGGCAAGCCGACTGCCGAAAGATGTCGGGCTCGGCATCGCAACGACGTTCGGCCAGGAACGGCGAATGCCCACCTGGGTAGCCTGCGCCGCTCGCGTGCGCGTCGACCGCACCAACGGCCACGTCACCGTCGAGAAGCTGACTCTGGTGATTGACGCCGGCACGATCATTCATCCCGACAGCGCCGAGGCCCAGGTGGAGGGCGCCGCGTTGTGGGGATTGAGCATGGCCCTGCATGAGGGATCGGAGTTCGTCAACGGCCAGCCAAAGGATACGAACCTCGACACCTATAGCTTGCTGCGCATGGCCGACGTACCCGAAGTCGAAGTCGAGTTTCTCCCGAGCACGGAAGCCCCGGTTGGGCTTGGCGAGCCGGGGACGCCGGTCGCACCGGCGATTGGAAATGCGATCTTCGCCGCCACGGGTGCGCGCGTCCGTCATCTGCCAATCCGTCCGCAAGCCGTGCTGAAAGCGCTCGCGCATCGGACCTGACCGCGCAGAGCGATATTTCCGCTACTTGCACCTAACGCTCAAGTTAAGCAGTGATGCAAAAAATGAAGGCATCGCGAAATCGCCGGTCATTGTATTGATTTTCCGAGCCATTTACTTCATTGAACCTTGAGAAACCGCGCGATCATGGCATTGATTTGGTCCGGTATCTCGACTGGGGAGAAGTGGCCTGATCCTAACGTGCGAGCAGAGACAAGCTGCGGCGTGAGGCGCTGAAAGTGGGCCAGATCGAGGAACGGCATAATTGAGAAAATGTACGCGATTGGCACATGACAGGCAGTAGCAACTCCGGTGGGATCATAGTTTGTCGTGTGATTGGGGAGGGCTGAGGCCAAGACGTGTTTCGGAACGTCTAAGGCTGCGATCAATTGTGAGGACTGCGTATCTGCTGGTAGGCATAATGTTGAGAGCAGCTGCCGATAAGCATCAAGATAATGCGGCCCTGCCAGCATCTCAGCAAACAGAGGCGGCAGAGTATCGAGCAGGGCTTGTGGTGTAAACATGACCGAATCGATCATCACAATGGAACAAAGAAGTCCTGGATATCTAGCCGCCAACTCCAACGCGACGTTACCTCCCATGCTATGTCCGACGACAGTAGGTTTTACGAGTGCAAGTTTGGTACAGAGCCACGCGAGGTCATCGGCGAAGGTGGCCATGGTGTAATCCTGATGCGGGGCATCGCTCTCGCCGTGCCCGCGAAGGTCCACTGAAATGAATCGATGCGACCCGCTGAAGAATAGTGTTTAGTTTGTCAATGAGGCGTGATCCAACCCACATCCATGGACAAGGACCAAGGGAGGCAAGACTGTGCCGGTATCCTCATAAGCCAAACCAACGTCGTTGTTTCTTAGATACTGCATATTGTTCCTCTTCTGGGTCCGTCACACAAACAATGAGAACCTGATCCAAAAGGATCGTCTCTATCTCGGTATAACCGCGGATGCACGCTTAACTTCCATGGCGCCGGCCCTCTGCTGATCGTGGATGCCGAAGCCGCCTCATCCTATCTGCGTGGTGGCCGGCCTGACGGCGGACTAAGTAGGTGCTTAGTTCCTTTCCCTTCGCCTTGCCTAGGCCTACCCTCGGAAGTCCATCCACTTCCCGCTCAACCGCGATGCGGTGCGGGACACCATGCCAGCGTTCTATTGATCTTCTTCAGGAAGAGATCACATCCGGCTGTCCGCATCGCATTGGGGCATTTTCTATTCGTCTGCATCCGTCCCTACTTGGCGGAAACGGGCGGAGCTTTGCTCGCCACATACGGGTGGGCATTTGATTCCTCTACGATCTTGCCGCTGGGCGGATTCAGAATAGTCGGCACGTCCTTCGCCCCTACGAACACACTCAGGAAACGAACAACCGTTGTGCCGTCGTTACGGCCGCGATGCCAGTGAGTCCTCGTCTGCAAGAGCGCCTCGCCAGCCTTGAAAGACTGACGCGACCCATCGGCGGCGAACTCAACGGTCAGCGTCCCTTCAAGTACGTAAAGGTACGGCTGAACTGGGTGTGTCATCCACGGCGTGACCGTTCCCGGCGCTATGGTCAGGATGCTCGAGGAGATTACTGGATTCGGACTGGAAGGATACTCAAGTCGCTCACCTACGATTGTTTTGACGTCTGTGGAAACCTCAGCAATATTTGACATTGAACTATTCCTTTCTTCGTCTTTGGATTACAGCGTGCAATGGAACTGTGGTGCGTTTCATACGAGCACATCCGATTCCTAGCGGACACTGGCCGCATTCGCGACGATGGCATTACTGGCCTCCTCGATTAGTTGTACGATCTCATCAGGGTGAGTTGCCACCGAAGCGTGGCTCGTTTGCAACGTGATCGTCTTCCTCGCGTTGATTCGCTCCGCCATCCACTTTTCGGTCTCCGAAGGAATCAACCGGTCCTCGGTCGAGATTTGATACCAACTAGGTTTCACTCTCCACGCCGGTGCTCCCGATTGCTCTTCGAAGCAACGTGCCGCTGTCGGCTTCTGCGTAAGGGCCCACACTAGCGATTCTGTTCGGTCTTCGAGATCGTGACAGAAAGTCTCGTGAAACTTCTCGACGTCGATCCATAAAAAGCCATACTTGTCCTCACGGATATTAGCCGCCCCTTCAGGTGGTGCTCGCCGCGCCCAAAGACTCTTGAGGGTCTCTCCCTCATCGAGAGCGGGTCCTGCCAGATAGACGAGGCCAATGACATTTGGCGTGAGTCCGGCTCCTGTAATGACTGCACAACCATACGCATGGCCGACTAGTAGAGTCGGAGCGTCCTGAGCAGCAGCCAGTTTGCTGGTTCGGTCGATATCGTCGGCCAACGAGGTAAGAGGGTTTTGCACTGCGAAGACTCGATAGCCTTTTCCATGCAGGCGAGGAATGACGTGCCGCCAATGTGAAGCGTCACCCCATGCGCCATGCACTAAGAGAATGTTCGGTTTGTCAGGCATCAACGTACTCCTCTCATTCGACCGAAGCCGCCTTGATGAATGCTCGCGTGTCCGATCGCTGGTTCGCTGTTGTCCACCTTGCTCGTGGATCCCACACTTTTGTGATTGAGCCAGAAGTGTTTGGTTCACTCCTAAGGAACCTAATAACTCAGAACTCCTGAGCCGACGGACGGACTACAGATCTCATTGGTATCCACTCCATCCAGAAGGGGCCGGACCGACCTTGCGGTGCTTCCGAGACGGTTGCTTCTCTCGTGTCTGACATATCGCACCTCCCACTTAGTCACTTGCATCTGGAATGCCAAAGCGAGTTTCGCGTCATAGAAACGTATTCGCATGCTGAGCGGCTGTTCTGCGTGTGATTATCACCGTGAAGATAAATCGGGTGACGAATTGTCATACAAAATGTCCAGTCAAACTGCAGTGCCTCTAGTACTCTGCCTGTCCATGTGGGTGCATGCGACAAGTTCCAAATGAACTTCTCTAAATTCTGCCGCTTGTTGTTTCTGTCAGTCCCTGCGCACTCGATCGGAGGTTTGGAATCGCAGTTGCTGCTAATGCTGGCAGAACGCTCAATGAACACTGCGCTGGCCATCGACGTTCTGCAATGAAAAGCGAGGCACAATCGCGACGGGATCTCCCGCGAATGGCAAAAGGAGTGCAACCCATGCCGTTCGCCAATGGCGACGGTCGTAAACAAACGGCCCGTGGTCATTGGTCGCAGCTTAGTGAATTGCACTCACCCAAGGAGATGTCATGCCGACATATGTCTGTTCAGTTCCCGCACGTTCATTTAACAATGATCAAAAGAAAGCGATCGCCGATGCGATCTCTCGCAACCATAGTCAGGTGACCGGTGCACCGCCATTCTTCGTGCAGGTAGAATTCGAAGAAAAGCAGCCAAATGATCGATTCCTCGGCGGAGAAATGACCGGTGGTCACGTCTGGATTCGGGGCGACATCAGAGCCGGAAGAACCAAGGAGCAACGGAAGACGCTGATGCGTCAGATCATGGAGGATGTGAGCCGAATTACCGCAGTCAGCAAAGGTTCGATTTGGGTCTACCTGTGCAATCTCGATCCCACCGACATGATCGAGTATGGCAATGTCCTCCCGGAGCCTGGAGAGGAAAAAGAATGGTTCGAGGCGTTACCTCAAACACTCCAGGATTACCTCAAGAGTCTCGGAACGACTAAAGAAAATTTCACTCTGTAGCCACTCTTCGACATAAGATCCACGAATCCTTTCGACCGTTTGTGGATCTTCTGTCTTCGGTTTTCGGCATAAGGGGATCGATATGCCTCATCGTCGTTTCCTAATGGTCTTTTGGAGCGCTTCTGCTCGCCGACTTCAGGTACAAGAAGCTGGGAGCGCCACGATCGTCCCATTCACGCCCGATGGCAAGGGCCGGCCCGCTGGGCGGGTTTCTCGCGATGGCCGGGAACGTCGTCTTTCTTCTGAAAGACATAGTACTGCTCGCTGTTTCGTTTTATCTGCTGAAGCAGGATTTTGCCAGGGTCACGCCTGCTGCTGAGATTGCATGACCGGAGTCGAAGTGGATCGTGGTTCGGCGCCGATTCCAAACCTCTCCCTCTTCGAAATGCCCAGCCTTTTCATTCTTGCCAGCAAAGTCGTCCTCGCCACGCCCATCTTGGCTGCGGCGCCATTAGTTCCGGCGATCACCCATCCCACCGATTCCAAGATATCCACGATCAGCGCGCGTTCGGAGTCCCGCAACCTGCCAGAAAACGACGTGACGGACCGCACTTCTGCCTTGCGAAGGGGATTATGAAGTACCTCATCATTGGACAGAATTACCGCGCGTTCGACTAGGTTCTGAAGCTCACGGATGTTCCCAGGCCATGAGTAAGAGATGAAAGCAGAAACGGTTTCGGACGGAATGTGCTCAATAGTCTTGCGCATTTTCCGGCAATACATATCCACAAAATGCGTCATCAACGGCATAATATCTTCTCGCCGCTCACGTAATGGCGGCAGCTCGACCGGGAATACATTCAGACGATAATAAAGGTCGCTACGAAACTCATTGCGCTTTACCATGTCCTCAAGGTTCCGGTGTGTGGCAGCTACAAGTCGGACATTCAGCTTATGCGTTTGTCCGCTCCCAACGCGTTCGAACTCCTGCTCCTGTAAAACTCGCAGCAACTTGGGTTGTAATCCGAGCGGTATATCTCCGATTTCGTCCAGAAACAGCGTGCCTTTGTCGGCCATCTCGAAGCGGCCGATCTTTTGGGCTATAGCACCCGTGAATGCGCCTTTCTCGTGTCCAAACAGTTCGCTCTCCAGTAGGTCAAAAGGGATCGCCGCACAGTTCAATTTGATGAATGGGCGTTCGCACCGTGAACTGAGATTGTGAATAGCATGCGCGATCAGCTCCTTGCCCGTTCCCGTTTCGCCGAGGACTAGCACTGTGGCATCTGTCGAAGCCACGCATTCGACCTTTTCGAGCACTGATTTGAGAACGGGGCTGTCGCCTATTATTTGATCATGTCTGCGTTCCCTACAGTGCTCTTCGCTGAAATGAGATGTCACCAATGCTGACATAGCTGACTCCACTGATTGAATGCCGTACCGGGCTCACGTGGCTCGCCGACTTCGCCGAGTTCGTGGCAGAATTGTGCACCTCAAGGCTCCGATCGCTCGGCCCGGCTGGTGGTCTGGTAGTTGCGAATGCCGCCGTCCACAAGGTCGGGCACTCCGTAGCGGTCAGTGATCGAGTGACACTCAGAAAGGCTGCCACCAGGCTATAACCATCTTTCAGGAAGCCCTCGACTAGACGCGCCCCAATGCCCAGCTTTGCTGTTTTCTTGTGTGACATGAAGCATTCCTCAAATGTTGCGTTCCATCGACATTCGCCATTAAACCAGCAGCGTCGAAGCAAAACAATTGGACGAAGGTACCTACGCTACCTTCGTTGGGTCGGCGCAGCGAACTTGGCTTCGCCTTTCAGGGCCAAAATGCCTCGTCGGGATTGCAAAGGAGATTTGCCTCAACGAATCGAGATCATTAGCCAATAGAAAAGCCTATAGGCTGCGCGGAAGACAGAGAGATTCAAGAGGAATTGCTGTGCTAGCTTTTGGGCGCCCCTGTAGGCCCGAGCCTCGCGGCCATTCTCACCAAATCTGCGAGAGAGTCGGCTTTCATTTTTTGAATAGCCTGTGCTCGATGAAACTTTACCGTGTTCTCGCAGATGCCAAGTTCTCCACCCACTTGTTTATTTAGCAGGCCGGAGATCACCAACGTCATGACCTCACGTTCGCGAGGCGTTAGCGATGCATAGCGGTCACGCAGAGTTTGCATCTCAGCCTTGTCGGTCAGAGCTGTGCGGCTCCGATCCAAGGCGTTGCGAATGGCGCTCAACAACACATCCTTGCTGAGCGGCTTGGTCAAAAACTCGACAGCGCCCGCCTTCATGGCTTCGACGCTCATGGGCACATCGCCATGACCCGTGATAAAGATGATCGGCATCTCGGTCCGTTCGACGGCGACGCGCTTCTGCAGTTCAAGACCGTTGAGGCCCGGAAGAGATACGTCGAGTATGAGGCAACTTGGAACAAGGACTCTTGTGCGGTCAAGGAATTCTTTTGCTGACTCGAATGTTTCGGCCTGCCAGCCCTGAGAGCCGATCAGCAACTCTAGCGACTCGCGCACTGAGATGTCATCATCAACGATGAACACGATTGATGGAGTGGAGCTGGGTGATGGCATCGATCGCCCGGGTAGACTGACTGCACTCATATGCGACCCTCAATCCTTTCTAATTCGGCATTCAGCGCTTCACGCAGGGACGTTTGGCTAAATGGCTTGAACAGACACTCTACCGCACCCCTTTTGAGCAGTCTTGTGCGAATCGCCTCGTCTCCATGCGCGGTGATAAAGACGATCGGAATTACTTTCCCGCGATTTTTCAATTCCTGTTGGAGGTCCGGTCCTGTCATTCCGGGCATGGCGATGTCAAGGATGAGGCATCGGGTCTTGTCGACGTAGCCGGATCCGAGAAACTCTTCCCCTGAAGAGAACACACAGGCTGCAAAGCCGAACGCTCCGAGTAAGGTGGGGAGCGATTCGCGCACAGATTGGTCATCATCAACGATCGACACGAGAAGACGTTGATCTTTCATGGTTTTTTCCAGAACTTTCCGCATATTGCATCCAACAGCTGTCCGAGTGCCACCAGAACCCGTTCGGACCGTTCTAAGCAGCACTCCATGAGACAAGCATGCGCCGCTCAAGCTGCAAGCGTCTATTGGTCTTTGGTACAAGGTAGAGTAGCAACTCTGCATTAAAACCCTCACAATCTTGCAATTGGACGGGTTATCGCGTCGGCGCAGCGTTATATGGCGCTGTCGGAAGCCACGCTTCCACCCTCTTGCCGGCATGGAAGCGAGAAGCAAAACGTGGCCCCAGGTCCATCGTTCCGTGTTGCCCATAGGCGCCCGTAATGACTCTCGATAATGGAGCGACTAATGGATAATCCCATTCCCATCCCGCCGTTCTTCGTTGTGTAGAATGCTTGGAAGAGTTTGTTTATTGCGTCAGGGTCGAAACCGACTCCCACATCTTGCACCGCCAGGCGCACGCGGTCGCATCCCTCCCGTTCGGTTCTGATCTGCAAATGCCTTGGACGATCCTGGACCGCGCTCATTGCATCAGATGCGTTTAGGAGCAGGTTCAGAATGACCTGCTGAAGCTGCACACGATCGCCCGTGATAAGCGGCACGTCGTTGTCAAAGTCAGTTCTCAGCAACACTTGATTCCGCTGAAGTTCACTCAATGAGAGCGCAATCACTTCCTGTGTCGCCTCGTTCAGATCGACTGATCCAGCCGTGACTTCCTTGTTGCTAAACAGGGCGCGCAAGCGCTTTATCACTTCGGATGCCCGGTCGCCATCCCGAAGGACGCGCAGAACAGTTTCGCGCGCGACTTCAATATCGGGAGGATCGGAGTCCAGCATCAGCAGACAGGTGCCAGCGTTGGTGATGATACCTGAAAGCGGCTGATTGACTTCGTGTGCGATTGATGCTGTAAGTTGCCCCATCGTCATCACGCGCGTCATATGAGCAAGCTGCGCTTGCGTCGTGCGTAGCTGGTCCTGCGCTTGCTTCCAATCGTGCATATCCACAATTGTGCCGTGCCACTTCACGATGCGCCCTTGTCGGTCGCGCAACGGAAGTGCTGTCGTTACGCACCATCGGTAGATTTGATCTGCAGCGTGGAACGTGCGAACCTCGACTCGATATGGGGCTCCCGTCGCTACGCAGGATATCCACTCTCGGCCGGCCTGCTCGACGTCGTCCGGATGAACAATATCCTTCCAACCGTTGCCCAGTATCTTTTCAGCTGAGAAGCCGGTGTAATCGAGAACGCGAGCATTGCAGTAATCGATTGTTCCATCCGGTTCCGCGCTCCATAGCATCTCCGGTATAGTTTCCGTCATCTGGCGCAGATTGAGGTCGCTCCGCCGCAGTTGTTCTTCCGCCAGTTTGGACTCGGTAAGGTCGCGTATGAACCCGGTAAACGACGGCGGCCCGTCCAATGGAGCGCGAGTGATTCCGAGTTCGATCGGGAATTCACTCCCGTTGGCACGCACTGCCGTCATCTCGACGCGCTTCCCGAGTACCCTCGCCTCGCCCGTGGCTAGGTAATGTGCCAAGCCCTGCCGATGTTGTTCTCTGAGTGGCTGAGGAATGATGACATCGGCCATTCGTTTGCCTATCACTTCGTCCTCGCGGTAGCCGAAGGTACGCTCCGCTGCCGGATTGAACTCAGTGATGCAGCCTTCGTGGTCGATTGTGACAATACTGTCGAGTGCCGAGTCAAGGATTGCCGTCTTCCTTGCCTCACTGCGACGCGCCTTTTCCTCGACACGTTTCAGGTCGTCAATGTCTGTGCTTGTTCCGTACCATTTGACGATGTTCCCCGATTCGTCGCGCAACGCGTTCGCGCGAAACAAGAGCCAGCGATATGTACCATCGAAACGAAGCATGCGCGCTTCCGCTTCCAGCGGCGCGCCAGAAGCTAGTGACGATCGCCAAATCTTGAGAAGCCCCTCGGCGTCTTCAGGATGAAGCGGATCTGCCCAACCCCAGCCCTCCAACTGTTCCGCAGGGAGACCCGTGTAGTCGACCCAACGCAGATTAAAGAAATCTGCGTAGCCGTCTGGGCGAGCGGAAGCTAAAAGCGCAGGCATCTCGTTGACAATAAACCCAAGTTCGCGCTCGCTGGTCCGAAGAGCGACTTCAGCCTTTTTCAGCTCCCTTGCGGCTTGACGCATTTTTTCTTCCGCATGTTTGTTGCTGGTTACTCGGGTCAAGTTCTGTACCTCTCGAAGCGCCCTCTCGACGTCCTCGTTGGGCACAACCGGCTGCGCACCTTGGTTGCAAGCCACGGATTTCAGATTCTCCTGGAAGCAGCGCAGGCGGATATGAGTTTCGATCCGCCACAAGACCTCTTCAGCATCGAAGGGTGCGGTCACATAATCGACAGCGCCGCTGGCCGCTGTTTTCGCCCAATGCATCGGACGGTCTATCGAGCTGATGAAGATCACCGGAATCGCCCGCGTAGTTGGGTCGCTCTTCAAAATCGCACATACTTGGTAGCCCTCCGTGCCCGGCTTCCTCACGTCCACCAGCACCAGATCGGGGAGCGCGTCTTTGACGGACCGCAACTGCGACCCCAGATCGAGTGACCGTTCGTCCACGGCATAGCCGTCTTCCGTCAGAATAGTGCAGAGCGGATTGAGACTTGCTTGGCCGTCGTGAATAACCAGGATGCGGCCCTTGTGCTTGCGCTGTTGGGAAGGAGTCATGGATTCCTCCGAGATTAGCGAGTACGTGACATCACTTTCCGATGATGCATGAAGTCGCAACGAAACCCGCCTTCTACCCGCCGGCAATGGCCCCCAGGATGAGAAGCGGTTCGAGTCCCGTCGCGACGGCATTGGGAAGGGGGGCGTCCGGCGACTCAAGAGTCAGATTCTGCTCGCAGGCGAAGAACCGCAAGAATGGTCTCCGCTGCTGCGTAACATGGTCACGGATCGTGCCACGCAGCATCGGATACTTACCCTCGAGCGCGTCGACGACCGAGCGTTGAGTGACCGGGGTCGCAACCTCCAACTCAACCTCACCGTGAACGCATGCCAGCCTTCGCAGATGGGGCGGCAGTATTACTCTAATCATGACAGTGTCTGGACCTCGACGGATAACACAGCCGGAAGATCTCGGACAATGAGCGCCCACTTGTCTCCGCCATCTGCAGAGACGTACACCTGGCCACCGGTGGTGCCGAAGTAGACGCCACACGAATCGAGTGAATCCACGGCCATGGCATCGAGCAATACATTGACAAAGCAGTTGCGTTGCGGCAAACCTTCTGTAAGCGCTTCCCACTCGTATCCGCCTGTGCGGCTTCTGTACACGCGCAGCCTTCCATCCGGTGGAACGTGCTCGGAGTCACTCGTGATAGGGACGACGTAGACAGTGTCCGGTTCGTGTGCGTGAACTGCGATCGTGTACCCGAAGTCGGTCGGCAGATTCCCGCTGATCTCGTGCCACGATTCACCGCCGTCGTCACTGCGCATGACGTCCCAGTGCTTCTGCATGAACAGTGCGCCCTGTCCCGAGCGGTGCATCGAGATCTGGTGAACGCAGTGGCCAACCTCCGCATTTGGGTCCGGGATGTATGGGGATTTGAGTCCACGGTTCATCGAGCGCCACGTCTCACCCGCATCGTCCGTACGGAATACACCCGCGGCGGAGATGGCTACGAATATCCGCTTAGGCTCGGTCGGATGCAAAAGGACACTGTGCAGGGACAATCCACCGGCGCCAGGAAGCCAGCGCGCTGCCGAGCCGTGACCGCGCAACCCAGACAATTCCTGCCACGTGAGGCCACCATCACTTGAGCGGAATAACGCAGCGTCTTCAACACCGGCGTAAATCATGTCTGGATCACTCAGTGATGGTTCGAGATGCCAGACTCGCTTGAATTCCCAGGGATGCGGCGTGCCATCGTACCACTCATGCGTTCCCGGGACGCCGTCATACAGGATTTTATTGCCGACTGGCTCCCAAGTTTTCCCACCGTCATTGGAGCGCTGTATCAATTGCCCAAACCAGGCGCTGTACTGCGAGACATAAAGCCGCTCTGTGTCAGCGGGGGATCCCTTCACGTGGAATATCTCCCAGCCGCTAAAATGGGGGCCACTAACCTCCCACTGTTCGCGCGTTGCATCGGAAGTCAGAACGAATGCACCCTTACGCGTTCCGACCAGTACTCGTACACCGCTCATCTCTCACTCTCATTTGCCGGAAGGTGTTTCCTAACGCCGCAGCAGCAATGTGATGTACTTCGCAAAATGTCGTTGGATGCAAGTTCCTCCGCAATGGTTGACCTTGCTCGGCCGCACGGCGCGTAGCCTACGCGGTCCTTTCTGTGAGTTGCGTTGCTACTCGCCCAGAAAGCTCCATAGATTCAGCATTTACTTCCTCCGTGTGCGTTCACGGGATGCAATGCGGACCGTCTGTGATGGTCAGTTGACGAGCACCCTGGATGATCTTGGCGGAGCGTAGTCCAGTCGCAGAGATGGGGAGAATGCGGTCAGCATCGCGCGGCATCACCAGCGTACTGCTCGCCACACACTTCAATGGTCAACCCTTTCCCATTGATCATGGAGCACCGCTTCGTCTGCTGATACCCGTAAAGCTCGGCTTGAAGAATGTGAAAGCAATCCCTAGGATTTCGTATCACCCTGAGGAGCCAATTTGTCCGAGTTGCCGAAGTGCGAGAAGCACATCAATAGAGCTAGGCATTATTTTCGCTTTGTGTCAGCTGCCACCATCAGTTCCATCCTTAAGCGTTGATTCTTGATGAGAAGCTCGCAGATGCACTGTTGCAAAGTCTCTAAGTGCATCTGCCAGTCTTCCTCGATTCTCCGCTCCCATTGTTCGTGCCGAGCTCTCTCAGTTGATGGGTTTTTCGAACGTTGTTCGAGCGGCACAACGACTTCGGCATGTGTTTGAGCGACAGGCTCTTGACGCTGATGAGTAGCCATAACATCTCCCAATACGAATGGTTCATGGAGTTACTATGATCACGCTATACGCCGGGAATTCTTTAGGATATGCGCTTCACGGATGCGATTAAGCCACAAGCTGGGAGACGAATCAATTGGACGAAGGTCGTGATCGATGCTTTGGTATCAAACAGTCGAGCCAGGTTGGTGCGCGAGCCGCAAAAGCTTGATGAGTTAGCCCGCGGTGGACGCGAAACTATCCAAAGAAACATTATCCGGTAACTAGAAACTTGGATAAAGATCGTCGACACCTTTGGTCACCTTGACCGATACCAAGGTATCGACCAACCCATCGTCCAATAGATTTGACTGTACGTTTCTGGCTTAATTGCTTTATGGCGCCCGATCAAATCGGGTTTGGGCGATGGACGCCAAGAGGAGTTGTTTATGGTAAACGACAAGACAGTCATCGTAACCGGCGCCTCGCAAGGCATCGGAGCAGCCATTGTCCAGGCCTTTCTGGATCGCGGTTATAACGTCGTTGCAACCTCGCGCAGCGTTTCCAAAGCCGGCTTCGCGCCGTCACCGAACCTCGCACTCGTCGATGGAGACATCGGCCAGGCAGCAACGGCTGAGAAGGTCGCTCAGACCGCGATGGCCAAGTTCGGCTCGATCGACCATGTTGTCAATAATGCCGGCATCTTCTCGGTCAAGCCCTTCACGGACTACACCGCCGACGATTTTCGCAGTTTCGTCTCCACCAACCTGGAAGGATTCATCTTTATCACCCAGCTCGCAGTCAAGCAGATGCTGTCGCAAGGCACCGGCGGCAGCGTGACAACCATCACGGCAGCGCTGGCCGATAACCCGATCGCGGGCGTTCCGGCGTCGATTCCGATGATCACCAAGGGCGGACTTGACGCGATTACCCTCAGCCTTGCGAGCGAATACGCGAAAAACAACATCCGCTTCAACGCGGTCGCGCCTGGCGTTGTCGACACCCCTCTGCACGAGAAGACTCCGAAGGACTTCATGAAGACCCTTTCACCGATGGGCACGATCTCCGAGCGCGAAGGACATCGCTGAGGCTGTCGATCTATCTGACGGAAGCTCGTCACGTCACCGGGGAGGTGCTGCACGTGGACGGCGGTGCGCACGTAGGCCGATGGTAAGCGGTAAAGGTTCGCAGCCGGGCGGCGCAGATCGCCGGCTGCAGGATCTTGGCATTCAGCTCCCAGCCGCGCCCGACGCCGTTTGGCACTTACGTTGAGACGGTACAGACGGGCAACCTGCTCTTCCTTAGCGGGATGCTCCCGGTTGTCGACCACAAGCCGAAGTATGTTGGCCGGCTTGGGAAAGAACTCGATGTCGAGGCCGGACGAGATGCCGCCTACACTGCGGCTTTGGGCGCTCTTGCCGCAGCGAAAAAGCATTTGGGCTCACTCGATCGAGTGACTCGCGTTGTTCGGCTCGGTGTGTTCATGGCAACTTCCGGGGACTTCTTCGACCAGCCCAGAGTCGCGGACGCTGTCTCGGACCTGTTTCGAGATATCTTTGGCATCGAGAAGATGTCGGTTCGTCTGGTGATCGGTGTCGCCAGCCTTCCGCTGGGGATGCCGATCGAACTCGATGTCATCTTCGAAGTCGCAGACCGTAGCGGGCAAGAAGTAGAACTCTGGAGCATGAATGCAAACGCCGAAATTCGATTCGTTCGGTACTCGGCTGGCGACCTTTGCGCTCGTGCTCGCCATCACATCTTGGGCATGGATGCCCAGAAAAAGGACGAGAGCAATGGAACAGCAGGTGTTTTATCGCACAGTGAAGGTCGATGGACTCTCCATCTTCTACAGAGAAGCGGGACCGAAAGACGCTCCCACGATTCTTTTGCTGCACGGTCTTCCGTCGTCGTCGCGGATGTTTCAGCCGCTGCTGACGCGGCTTGCAGACAACTACCATCTGGTTGCGCCCGACTATCCGGGCTTCGGACATAGCGACTGGCCCGATCCGAAGCAGTTCGACTTACACCTTCGACCACATCGCCTCTGTGATGGACGGACTTCACGCAGGCGCTGGGTTTGTCGCACTACACGCTCTACATGCAGGACTACGGCGGGCCGGTTGGCTTTCGCATGGCATTGGCACATCCGGAGCGGGTGCAGGCTCTCATCGTTCAGGATGCGGTCGCTCACAACGAAGGCCTCGGGGCGAACTGGGCGACGCGGCGGGCATTCTGGGCGGACCGGGCCGCTAATGAAGAAGCGTTGCGCAAAAACCTGCTGTCGCTGGCAACCACGAAGACGCGCCATGTCGGAGACGATCCGAACGTTGAGCTCTATGACCCGGATCTTTGGACCGATGAGTACGCATTTCTGAACGCGCCGGGGCAGGCGCAGATTCAAAGCGATCTCTTCTACGACTACCGCACGAACGTCGATGCCTATCCAAAGTGGCAGGCGTGGATGCAGAAGACGCAGCCAAAGCTTTTGGTTCTCTGGGGCAAGCACGATCTCTCGTTCGATCCGGGCGAACCCGAACGCTACCGCAAGGATGTACCGAATGCGGAGGTCTACGTGCTCGATGCGGGACACTTCGCGCTGGATACCAAGGCAGATGAGATCGCTTCGCTAGTAAATAAGTTTATGAAGATACAAGGGACGAATCAGCTTTGCATCTCTCGCTGATCGCGGCGAGAGCGCCTCTGGACGGACAGTTTCTATCAAGGAGAACGAGCGATGGCAGAACTGATGTCGCGTTTGCGGGAGGTCGAAACAGGCTCGACGGTCGAACGCACCGCAGTTCCTGATTTTGCAACTCGACCTGGACACCTGGCACCTGATATTCATCGACTCTTCAAGCCCAATGTTGTTGGCCTTGTCCCAGGGCAACCTCCACAGAATGCATTCAACTGGCTGCTTGTGGCCGTCTTGAGCGTGACGGCGGGTGCGATCGATGTCATTGGATTCCTTGCGCTCGGCGGGCTGTTTATCGCACATGTTACGGGAAACATCGTAATTCTGGTCGCCCACTACACGACCGGTGGTTTTGGCCGAATAGGACCGCTGATGGCAGTTCCGGTTTTCATCGCCGCATTGGCAACCGTTGTTTGGGTTTCAAGAGACAAACCGAAGCAGCGGACTTTGCGAGCATTGTTAATTTTGCACGCGGCGCTTCTGACTGGATTTCTCGCACTTTCTGTCGCACTTGGTCCTTTCAGTAAACCCGGTGGCGCAGTTGCAGCGTCTGTGGGGATGCTTGGGGTTGCAGCAATGGCAACTCAAAATGCACTCGTCAAACTCGATCTGCCGGGCTTTCCTACGACCGCGGTCCTCACCACGGACACTGTTCTGTTAACCATCGACCTCGTAACTCTGGTGCGTCGCAATGTCCCGCCGGAGGAAGCGGCCCAGGCGCGGCGCCGGATCCAGATGACCTTGCCAGCTATTGCGGGTTTCGTTGCCGGTTGTACTGGGGGTGGATTGCTTGAAGTTCACTTCAGACTTTGGGCTTTGCTATTTCCGGTTGTTATGGCCGTGATTGCTGTCCCTTTGAGCGAGGGCATCTCACGACCGATTCCGGCGACACAAACCCAGTTCGCTCGCGCTAAGCCGGCGGGTAGAGATTCCATCATCGCTCCCTAGCGGGAAAAGGCCTCGAGAATCTGCACACCCCCGGTGATACGCCTTTCCCATGCCCGGCCTCACCCAGCAGCACCTCTAAATCCTCCTCGACCATCTGGCCGAGGCCGAGCAAACTTTGTACCCTGCCGCCGCAAAGTAGTGTTCTCCTTATTCTAGTTGGGCGGCTCGCTCTCGCCGCCTCCACCGGCTTGCGTCAGAGTGAATTGTTTGGATTGAAGTGGTCTGACATCAATTTCACACCAAGCAACGATGAACGTGACGCGCTCGATTGTGTGCGGAGTTGTGGGGGCCGTGCAAAACCGAATCCTCGCAGAAGCCCGTTCCAATTCATCCCGTCATAGTCGAGGCCCTGGAGAAATGGAAGGAACATGAACGCTACCGCAAACCCCGTGATTGGGTTTTCGCAAGCAACTGCCGCCGTCGCCGCTTACAGCCGTACTGTGGGAACGGCGATCTTGCGCAAGTACATCCGACCCAGGGCACAAGAACTTGGAATCGAAAAGAAGTTCGGATGGCACACCCGCTGGAGGAAGCGCAGGGTTTCAAGGCCCTGCTGAACTTGGAAGACCCGAAGTACAGCATCGAGCAGATCGCTGCCAAGGTCGGGAAAACGCCGGCATATTGTGCGCAGCGAGTCCGTCTGACGGAGCTTAGCATCGCGCCAGCATGGTTTCAGACAAGATGGTTTCAAGCCCTCTACATTGGGCTCTTTCTCTTGTTACTTTGGGCACTCTATCAACTTCGTCTCAAACAACTTGAGCGGCAATTCAACGTAACACTGCAGGCACGCGTGGATGAGCGAACACGCATCGCACGCGATCTACACGATACTTTGCTGCAAACCTTGCATGGGACTCATGTTTCAATTTCAGGCAGTTCGCAACCTGATGTCGCGACGCCCCGACGAGGCAATGAGGTCCCTCGATGAAGCAATCAGCGACACCAAAGAGGCGCTCGCGGAGAGCCGTGATGCGATTCAAGGACTGCGCTCAGAGCCAGTCGCAGCGGGGAATCTTGCCGAATTATGAAAGCTACAGTCAAGAATTCGCGCACGCTGGAAACGGAGACCGCGAGCCTCCAAAGTTCGACTTGATCGAGGAGGGCGAAGGTCGTACCTTGTCTCTGACTACACAGGACGAGGTTTGCCGGATAGCTGTCGAGCTTCTGAGAAACGCGTACCAGCACGCACAGGCACATCGAATCGAGGTAGAGGTTCGATATGGGGACGAAATGTTTCGCCTTCGTATTCGCGATGATGGAAAAGGCATCGATCCCAACGTGCTGAAAGAGGGCGGAAGCGCTGGTCATTGGGGACTGCGCGGGATCCGTGAACGTACCGAACGAATCGGAGCCCAGGTCGATTTTTGGAGTGAGGCCGGGGCTGGCACTGAAGTTCAGGTGGCGGTGCCTGCCTCTATCGCTTACGAGACCCCGCAGGACAGTTTGGTGTCAAAACTAATTCGCAAAGTGAGAAATCATGCACAGCGACCATAACCTGATTCGAATTCTGACCGCAGATGACCATCCCCTTCTTCGGAAGGGCATTGTCGCATTGGTGAATGCCGAACCGGACATGAAGTTGGTCGCAGAGGCCTCGAATGGGAAAGAGGCAGTCGATGCTTTCCGAATTCACAGGCCAGATGTGACCTTGATGGACCTTCAGATGCCGAAGGTTGACGGTCTTGATGCCATTCACGCCATCCGAGAGGAATTCACCGAGGCTAGAATTATCGTTTTAACGACGTATAGCGGCGACATGCGAGTGCTACGCGCTCTTCGAGCAGGCGCAAAAGCTTACATCCTAAAGGGAAATGTGCACGAGGAACTCCTGACTACGATCCGGGCTGTACACGCAGGACACAAGCGGATTCCTCCGGATGTCGCTGCGGAGTTAGCCATCCATTCCACCGATGACGCGCTGACGGAACGGGAAATCGACGTGCTGAAGTTGATCGCTGCAGGCAACGGAAACAAACAGATTGCAGACAGGCTCTCAATCAGCGAAGCGACGGTTAAGAGCCGCGTGACAAACATTCTGTCCAAACTCGGCGCCAACGATCGAGCGCACGCAGTCACCATTGGGCTGGAGCGTGGCATTATCGCTCTGGGTACTAGCCAAAAGTAGGAATTCGTTCGACTTTAGGGCGTTTTCCTGACCTTGCAACTCTCTTACGATCATGTCTGAGGGAGTTATGCAGCGACTGTTTTCAACTTTCGCCAACGGTTGGCCGGGGTTGGGTCTGCTGCTTCAGCGGATGCTGACGACCATCCTGCTCGTTCGCCTCGGAGTCTTCGAGCTTATAGGCGTGTCGTTTTCGACATCGATGATTCCTCAGCTGATTGCTTCCTTTGCTGGCATACTTCTTCTTGCCGGCCTCTGGACCCCAGTAGTCGGAACCTTGATCGCCGTCATCGAAATCTGGGTCGCCGTTTCCCGACCCGGTGACCCATGGATTTCGATTGTCTTGGCGACGCTTGGTGCAACGGCAGCAATGATCGGGCCGGGGCATGGTCCCTTGATGCCCGTCTTTTCGGCAGAAAACATATGGCGATGTAAGAGACAACCCATCTCCCGATTCCCGTCAAATTGGGAGATTTCTGATCGACCTTAGTAGATGACACAATTCAACCATTTACCGTTGCGGCCGTAGTTCAAGTTGTTTGACACTAGGCTCACGGGTCAATGTTTTTCAATCGGCGATGGCAATTTGCAGTCTTCACCGTTGTCGATTCGCAGGGCCTTTTTGATCGAATACAGGGGACATCAACGCTAGCTAGCTAAAGGAGCGGAAATATGACCTCAGCAGCAACAATTGCCATTCCTCGGGGAAGTGCATTTGGACCAATAAATGTACTCAGCCGCGACTTCAACTCGCGAACCGCGTCGCCCACCGCGCCCACCGTTTTCGTAGTTGACGACGACATCATTATTCGAAAATCGCTAGAACTGTTGATTCGTTCCCAAGGTTGGTGTCCCCAAACCTTCGAATCAGCTAGAGAACTTCTCATGTGGCCTCGGTCCCTTGTCCCCACCTGCCTGATCCTCGCACACAATTCTTCGTACTCAAATTGCCTGGAAATCCAGAAACGAATCGCTCGGACGCGCCCCGAGATGTCAATTATCGTGATTTCTGGTTGTGCAGATATTCCGACAGCGGTACAAGTGATCAAGGCCGGAGCGATCGATTTTCTGGTGAAGCCATGCAGCAATGACTTGTTGCTCGGCGCAATCCGCCACAGCCTCGAGCGCAGCCGTATGGCCCTTGATCGGGGAATGGAGATGCACAATCTTCAGAACCGCCTTGGGTTACTCACTCCTCGGGAACGGCAAGTGATGGCGCTGGTGGTCTCCGGCTTGTTGAATAAGCAGGTCGGCGGAGAGCTGGGCATCAGCGAAATCACAGTCAAAGGACACCGCGGACAAGTCATGCAAAAAATGAAGGCTGGCTCCGTCGCCGACCTGGTGAGGATGGCAGCCAAACTCCGGCCTCTGCAAGCCGATCAGATGGGGATCAGAGCCTTCGATCGTGATCCAATTGAAGAACTGGTATGAAACTGGTATCTGTTAACTGCGGATTGCCACGAGAAGTCGTCTGGCACGGGACGAATGTAATCACATCGATCTATAAAGACGTGACCAGCGGCCGCGTTTCGCTGCGGACACTCAATCTGGATGGGGACCGACAATCTGATCTAACTGTGCACGGAGGCAAGGACAAAGCTGTCTATTGCTACCCATTGAGCACTACGAATACTGGAAGGCGGAACTGCCAGGTCACGCACTCCCCATGGGCGCTTTCGGCGAGAATTTTACGACTGAGGGCCTGAGCGAGGACTCCGTCAATATCGGCGACCAATTCTCTATAGGCTCCGCTGAAGTTGTCGTCAGCCAGCCGCGACTCCCGTGTTACAAGCTTGGCATCCGATTCGAATCGGATGATATGGTAAAGCGGTTTCTTGCAAGCCGGCGTACGGGATTCTACTTGGCGGTCACGCGCGAGGGCGAAGTTGGTGCGGGAGATGAAATCAGCGTGCTCCGTCATCATCCAGACTCGATTTCCGTCTCCGAGATCACCGACTTATACATCGCGAAGGAATATGACAACGAGGATCTTCGTCGGGTGCGAAGGCTCTCGGCTTGGAAGCATTGCCAGAAAGCTGGAAGGAGTTCTTGCAGGAAAAGGCGATAAGGCTAGCATAGGGTCGCGGACCTCAAGATGGGGGCATTTTAGAGTGGTCCAACGAAGCTGGATTGAGTTCATCGAGAATGCCGATACCAGATGCTTGTTTAGTGATAACAGAAGGTCGACGCGCTCATCGAAGGCAAGTCCTTGTCGTCACTTGGCCGAATAGTCGCCTTTCAGGACAAGTCGTGCACCAAGCTCATTCTTTGCACTGAAATCGGAAGGCTAGAACGTCAGAATTTTCCAAATCCATTCTCACGCCGAACCGCCTATCGCTCTATGGTGTCAAATATGGTGTCGTGCTGAAACCCGCATGAATAAAGGGGAAACACCACTTTAGAAGCCATTGTAAAGTTGTTTTTGACTCTCTAGGATTCGTTTCGGCTATTTAGTGTTTCTGTAAGTTATTGAAAGTACTAAGATTATCCATTTTGGGAAGCTGACGTTCTACCACTGAACTACTCCCGCCTGTTAAAGATCGAATAGACACAGAATGCGTCCTGCCAAACTATCCGATTTGCTAGCCAGCCGCAGGCTCTAGCGCTTCGCGAACATGAGAAAGTATATCAAGGTTGGCGATGCAACTTACATCCCGAGAAGGTTCGGACAGAATCTAAGCGCAGGGGCTCCCATGCTGAGAAGACACTTCCTCTCCACTCTGCCGTTCGCCATGGGCGCGGTCTCGGCTGCCCGCCACGGCTTTTCGCAGCCAGCGCAGGCGTCAAAAAGCATTCTGGAATACGGAGCCAATCCCGATGGCAGAACGCTGAACACACGGGCCATTCAGCGCGCGATCGACGACATCTTCCACTCCGGCGGCGGAACTGTGAACGTGCCGGCGGGTACTTTTCTCACCGGCAGAATCGAGCTCAAGAGCAGGGTGACGTTAAACCTGCAATTAGGCTCAACGCTTCTTGGCAGCACGTCGATCAACGACTATAACGCCGAGCACGGATCACCAAATTCTCCTGGCAACAATCCGCGGCACCTGATCTTTGCGCAGGACGCTGACGACGTGACCCTGACTGGTCCGGGAAGAATTGACGGGCAGGGACCCAGCTTCTGGGAGCCCTCCGGCCGTGCATCTTTGCCACCCGAGGAAGAGTGGGCCGATGTTGCCTCGCATTCCCTGGCGCCCAAGCATAGCGGGCGTCCGAGTCCCATGCTCGAGTTCGTCAACTGTCGACGATTGAAGATCAATGGTGTCCACATTGAGAACGCTCCGGGATGGACCCTGAGAGCTGTGAACTCTGACGACGTCGAGTATCGTAACGTAAACATCAAGAATCCGACCGTTGGCCCCAACACCGACGGAATGGATATCTGCGGATGTCAGAACGTGCTGATCACCGATTGCATAATCGATACAGGCGACGACGCGATCTGCCTGAAAAGCGAAAACCCTTTCGGACCTGAACCGCGGCTCCTCAAGAACATCGAAGTCACCAATTGCACGCTCACAACTTGTTGCAACGGATTCAAACTCGGTACCTCTTCAGAGGGCGGCTTTGAAAACATCAAATTCTCTAATTCCATAGTGCGTAACGGCCCCGTTCCTTTCTCAGAGCGTGTCATTTCCGGCATTGCCCTTGAAGTCGTGGACGGAGGCTGGATCGACGGTGTCGAGGTCAGCGGAATCCAGATGGAGCGGGCTCGCACGGCCATCTTTATTCGCCTGGAAAACCGCAAGCGTTCGCACGATAATCCGCAACACGGCATTCGGAACGTGAATATCGAAAACGTTCAAGCCACCGAGGCGCTGCTGGCGAGCTCAATCACCGGGCTGCGGGGCATGAATGTCCAGGACGTAACGCTCTCGCACATCCACGTCCAGAATGTGCTTCCTGTACGAGCTGAATCGATCAGCCGCTCAGTACCGGAAAAAGAAAGTGCCTATCCTGAGGCGCGCATGTTCGGCATGCTGCCGGCGACGGGACTGTATGTTCGCCACGCCCAAAACCTGCACCTGAAAGATCTCGTCTTCACTGCCACCGCGGGAGAAGCGCGCCCGGCAGTCATCTTCGACGACGTAGACGGTGCGGAAGTGAACGGTATCACGAGCGCGCCTGTCAAACGCGGGACTCCGATCCTGGAACAGATAGGATCCCGCAACGTGAAGATTTTGTAGCCCAAATCTTTTGTTCGGCAGAGATGGTGCGGATCGCCTACGTCGCCAATTCATGGACCAAAACTTGCCGGCGTACACGGATCGTGACCCAAGGATTGGGCAGTAACAGGAGCGGGCGGTGAGGGCGGCGTTGCCCACGGAACGTTGTTGAAGTCGAAAAAGTCGAGGAGGTTTGGCTGCGCGCCATCATGTGGTGTCAGTTGCGCGGAACTCCCGACAAATCGGTTCTCGACAAATTTGATCACGCCCGTGTGGTCCATGGGAATGTGGGAGACATAGTGGCGCCGTGTGAATGGTGAGATCACGATATTGGGCACGCGGAAGCCGAGTTGCGCACTGAATCCCTGGAGAGCAGCGGCGTCCCCGGGATTGGCTCCCGGATCCGTCGATACAAGGTCGCAATGGAGTGTGGGCGTCCCGCCCGTTGGTAGACATGGGAAATAGCTATCGGGATTGACTGCTATCTGCGAGATATCCGGGATCGTTCCCAATGACGCATCGGTGAAATCGTTTGAGTGGCCCGGCACCGGCGGAACGTGATCGTAGGGTCCACCACCTTCGTCATAACTCAAGAAGAAGACCGAGTCTTTCCATTCGCTGCTAGCCATTAGCGAGTTCACGATATTCGAGACCTGGGCCTGACCGAGCAGAACCGACTGTCCAGAGCCAGGATGTTCGTCATTATTGCCGTAACCCGCTTCAATGAAAACAAAGCTGGCAAGATTACCACTCGTCAGATCCGTGAAGTAGTTCGATATCGGCGCGATGTGGGTCGGATCAATGCAGAAGGAATTCGACGAGTCACCCACAACGCTCGATGGCTGGGTGGGGGCTGTGCAGGCCACGCCCGCGGCAGGTCTGGTAGATATAGCGGAACGAGTAAGTCAAGTTAGAGAAGTGAATGGCAGGATACGCACTGCCACCCGAAGAAAGACAGTCATCATCATTGAGACAGAGTCCCTGGGTGACGGTGTAGTAGATCTTCCAGCTGACGTTCGCCTGATCAAGCTCCTGAAAAATGTTATTGATGTCGAGTTGCGGAAGATGATCATTCCCACCCGGATCCTTCACGAGACCTTGCGTCGTACCTCCCGTGAATGTAGCCAGGCGGTTGGGGACACTCTTGCTCGCGATCGGCGAAAACCAACGGTCTGAAACCGCGAATTGTGAAGCCATGTAGTAGTAGTAGTTCAGGAAATCCTGGTCATAGTAACCCATGGACCGCTCGCCGGTCAGGTCAGTGAAGGCACCGGAACAGCTACCTCCGCTCGAGGAGCAGCTCTTGGCAAAACCTTCGCCGTTGTGAACAAAGCCACTCATCTGAATAGGTCGCGTCGCGAGGAAGTTATACCGGTTTACGTCGCCGTAGCTTGACAACCAGTCAGATGATTCGTCGTCGACACAAGTGCTGGTGAACTTGAATAGTGGAAACGCCGTGCCTTCATCGTCCATATTGCTGATCGTCGTTAGCTTGTCATCGATGCCGTCTACTTGATAGGTAACACCATCATCCCCGACGTTCCACTTATTGGCTACCCGGTAGGGGTTTAGCATTCCAAAATAGTTATCGAACGAATGATTCTCCTGGAGCATGAAGATGACATGGTCGATGGATTGAACGCTTCCCGTCGGCGTCACAGTAACCGTCGTGGCTGCGGTCGCATTACCCGCGGTTCCGGTCGCTGTAGCGGTGTATGTTGTCGTCGCCGACGGTGTCACTGCTTGCGTTCCACCTGTGGCCGCCAACGTATATGCACTTCCATCAGTTCCACTGATCGCAACCGACGTTGCGTTCGTCGCAGTCACAGTCAGTGTGGACGAATTGCCGGTAACCACGGTTGCCGGATTTGCCGAGATGGTCACGGTCGGCGCAGGATTCGCGGATACTGTCACCGTCGTCGTGGCCGTGGCAGTTCCACCCGGCCCCGTCGCATTGGCAGTGTATGTTGTCGTCACCGACGGACTCACTGCTTGCGTTCCTCCGCTGGACACAAGCGTGTAGGCAGAACCGTCGCTTCCAGATAGGGTGACTTGCGTCGCATTCACCGCTGTAACGGTCAGCGTGGACGACTGCCCGGACGCGATAGTGGCAGGCTTGGCGCTGATTTGTACGGTTGGAGCTGGGTTTGATGTGACAGTGACCGTCACGCCCGCTGAAGCTTTTCCGCCCGCACCTGAGGCGGAAGCCGTGTAGGTTGTCGTGGATGCCGGACTTACAGCCTGCGTGCCTCCAGTTGCCTGCAGAGTGTAAGTGCTTCCGTCCGATCCGGTGATGACAACTTGAGTTGCATTCGCGGCGGTAACCGTCAGAATCGAAGAACTTCCAGCAGAGATGGAGGTGGAACTTGCACTGATAGCCACGGTGGGCGGCGGATTAGAGGCGGCACTTACCGTCACGGTAACCGCAGCGGTTACATTCCCGGTAGATCCGGTCGCAGTTGCTGTATATGTCGTAGTGGTCTTGGGACTCACACTCTGCGTTCCACCACTTGCGGCAAGCTTGTACGAAGTCCCGTCAGAACCCGTGATCTGAATGCTCAACGCGTATGTCGCGCTGACGGTCAAAGTTGTTGAACTTCCAACAGTGATCGACGTGGGTGAGGCGGCGATATTTACTGTAGCTGCCTGAGGCGGACTGCTCTGATTAAAGGTGCCGCAACCAACGATCCCCAAAAAGAGGATGCTCGTGAAAACACGAATCGAAAGGGCCCTTATCATGCGGTTATCCAACAAATCGTTCTCCATGTGCACACACTTCGAGGCTGAGCCTGGAAAATCAGATTTCAAGGCTCTCTCATCCCCTATGCAGTTGTCGTGAAAGAATCGAGAAACGCGTGAACCCGCTTCCCTCCGATGACCGAGCCAAGATCACACTTCGATGCACTTAGTTCGATGTTCGGAAGGGAAGATCTGGTTGCCTGCCGGCGTGCCCAGCTTACTCTCCAATCCTGAATATTCCGGTGACGACGGCGCTTTGATCCTTGCCGTTCGCGGTAGCGAATGCCTTGATTGTCAATGCGGTTCCCTTCACCATGATCGGGGATCTGTATACCGCCGAGGACGTGAAGGGCTGCGAATTGTCGGTCGTGAAGTGGATCGTTGCGCCCGGCGTATCGCAGCGCAATGTCACGGCGGTATCACCTCGCAGCACTCCGGGGCCGGGAATAAAGACGGGTTCTGCAACCACTCCCGGACGGCTCCTTTGGACGTTCGTAGTGACGGAGAGTGCGCGCGGGATTTGAGGGTTGATGCCCAGAATCAAAGCTTCCAGATAGGTTCTCTGGAAGTCGTGAATGGGCCATCCCTGAAAATCGTCATTCCAGTCCTTTAGCAGCACTTTGGCATCGCGGAACGATGCTTGCAGGTTCGCGGCCTTCGGCCGCTTCACTGCGGCGATCAGGAGATCGACACGCGGCGTATTGAGAGAATCAGTAACGATAACGTCGTACAATCCGGGCGACGGGATCTCAAAGATCACGGACGCCCCTCTTTTCTCGAGTGTTTTGCGAAGTCCAGGCGTGCCAGAATGGCCGAAAGCGCGCACCGTATAGGTGTAATGACCATCGGAGAGAGCCGACACCAGGCCGGTGACTTCGCATCGAGACTGCGCATCGAGCAACGTTACAGCTTCGTCCCGCGGCAGGGGACCTCCATTGCGAAGCGCGACCTCGGGCTCCCGGCTAGGTGTTGCCAGGACTGCGTGAATGCGCCATAGAACGCCGGCGGCCTGCGGGTCGGGTTTGCGGTAGAGGGGCGGCACCCGGAAGCCACGGCTGCAGTCAGCGGCAAGAAAGCATTCGTAGAGAATGCGCTGACCGTCAGGAAGGAGGACCGTTACTGAATGTTCAGGAGATCCCTCTATCGGCCAAAGAAGTGACCCCGGCTTGATCGTATCTCCCGTCTGAATTGGATTTGCCCCGCCATCGAGACGCCATAGCCCCTTGACTTGCCAGGCTATGCCCAACGGACTTTTCGGCATGCTCTGCGCGCCCGCTACTGCCACGAAAATGATCCACATTCGCAGCAACGACCAACCCTGAGCCGAAAAGAGGCGAAGTGCCAGCACGCCGCAAGCGCGACTAGACGTTTTGATCGATCCAATTAATTGCATAACGGCTATTCTGCCGGAAGACCGGTTTAAAAGTCGATACAGGATCAAAAGCAACCGCATCGCGGGGACAACCATCTTACGACTAGCTCCCTTTGGAATGGGGAGCATGACCTTTCGAGAAGACTCCACTTTGCTCTCACACGGTAGTGTCAATCATTTGGCAAAACAGAGAAGTGAAACGAAGAGCACCAGTGCTGTGTTCCCGCGTTCATCACGCGCGAGTCGATCACTAAGTCATCTCAGTGCCTGGCAATTCTAGCCCGCGATCAGCGGCATTGCTGTTGGTCCGCCGACATTTTTCCAGGCGGATTGGTGTTCAGTCTATCTTCAGTAAAGGTGCGTCTGTATGACTCAACGGGTTCGCCTGTCTCCTGTTGCTTCCAGGATTTCTCTCTGTACAAAATATTTTGCCAGGCGGTCGACGACATTCCATCGAATACTGGCAATCGCCTTCGTGTGCACGTCTCTGACGTGCCTTACGGCTCAAACACCAACGCCTGTTCCAGTGCTGACCTGGCGCTACGACCTGACGGGCGCCGGCCAGAACACGCAGGAAACTGCACTCACTCCGACCAACGTGAATACACAATCCTTCGGGAAATTGTTCTCTCTTCCGGTGGACAGTACAGTGTACGCACAGCCGCTGTATGTTCCAGCGCTGAAGATGAGTGACGGCCTGGTCCACAACGTGGTCTTTGTTGCGACGGAAAATGATTCGATCTACGCCTTCGATGCGGATTCGCACAGCGGAGCAAATGCGAAACCTATCTGGCAAATTAGCCTGCTTACCGCTGCCTATGGAGCCGGAGCCGGAGCAACTGCAATACCCTACGCTGATACCGGATCGCCCGACGTTGCGCCCACAGTTGGGATCACAGGCACACCGGTGATAAACCTTGCAACGAACACGATGTACGTTGTCGCAAATACGAAAGAAAACGGCGTATATTTTTCTCGCTTTCATGCCATCAACATCGTTAACGGTGCGGAACAGGCCAACAGCCCAGCGAATATTACAGCGACTGCGGCGGGCGCAGGGGCAGGCAGTTCGGGTGGGCAGATTACCTTTAGTCCGCTGTGGCAGAATCAGCGCACCGCGTTGAACTATTACAACGGGTATGTTTATTTTGGCTATGCGGCGCATGGCGACGATAACAATTGGCATGGATGGCTGTTTGCGTACAACGCGACCACACTGCAGCAGTCCGCGGCGCTTTGTCTTACGCCGAACGACATCGGCGGGGGCCTGTGGGGCTCGGGAGCAGGATTGCCTATCGATACAAGCATCCCTGGCGGCCGCATGTTCGTGGTAACCGGCAACGGCGCGCGATCCAAGCCACCATTTAACTCCAGCACCGATTTCGGCCAAAGCGTTATAGCATTCAATCTTGCAAACGGAGCGCTCACACCCACTGACTCCTTTACTTCTTTCAACTACCTGACACTTAATACTGAAGACTGGGATCAGGGTGCCGGTGGCGCGTTGATGTTGCCTGACCAGCCAGGTTCCTATCCGCACATGCTGATCACCGCAGGCAAGGAAGGCCGAATCACGGTGTTGAACCGCGATAATCTTGGCGGTCTTGCATCCGGCGTTTCGTCCAACACCAATGCACTGCAGGACATCTCCGACGTAGTGCCGCAAGGCCAGGGCTTCTGGGGCACGGCCGCCTACTGGAATGAGAATGTATATGTGTGGGCTGGCGGCGACAACCCCGGCACACCTAACGCCGGTATGCAGTTCAAGATTATTAACGGCGTAATGGACACCAAGCCCGACAGTCAGTCGACCTTCACTTCAAATTTCCCCGGACCTACTTTCTCAATCTCTTCCAATGGAACGCAAGACGGCATCGCATGGGCGGTACGGGCTGACCAGTTCAACACCAACGGCGCTGCCGTGTTGTACGCCTTCGACGCCACCGATCTTTCCGATGTTTTTTATGAAAGCGACACAAACGCTACGCGCGACTCGGCCGGGCCCGCCAACAAGTTTTCAGTCCCGGTAGTGACTAACGGAAAAGTCTACGTCGCAGCGCATGGGGAAGTAGACGTGTACGGGCTTCTCAATGCGACGGCCAACACTGCGGCGCCAGTCATCAATCCCAATGGCGGTGCCTTTACCACAAGCCAGAGCGTTCAGATTTCAAGTTCAACTCCGTCGGCGAGCATCTTCTTTACCCTCGACGGATCTACGCCGACACCCACTTCAACACCGTACACGGCGCCAATTACCATCAGCACCGATACAACCCTCAACGCAATCGCGACCGCAACGGGGTATAACCCAAGCAGCGTATCCAGCGCGACCTTTACGTTCACAAGCCAGGCACCTCCGATCACGTTCGCTCCGGCTGCCGGAAACTATCCGACCGCGCAAACGGTAACCCTTACGGACGCGGACGCAAACGCCAAGATTTACTACACCACCGACGGCAGCTCGCCGTCCGCCTCCTCGACCCTGTATACCGGCCCGATCCAGGTTTCAGTTTCGGAAACAATCAACGCTGTCGCAATCGATCCAACTTTGCAGAACAGTAATGTCGGCACCGCAGCGTATGAGATCCAGACCGGTGTAGCTTCGATTAACTTCGAGAGCGGTTTCTCTTCAACCGCAGGTCTGACGTTGAATGGCAGTACTGCTAGCGACAATAACGCGCATCTTGATTTAACCAACGGTGGTTTGTCACAGGCGGGAAGCGTCTTCTGGAACGTTCCGATCAACATACAAGCCTTCACCACCACTTTCCAGTTCCAGTTATCGAATGCGCAAGCGAATGGTTTCACCTTCACAATCCAGAACATGGGAGTCACAGCCCTCGGTGGAAACTCCGCAGGTCTCGGTTATCAGGACATTCAGTCGAGTGTCGCAGTCAAGTTCAACTTCTATAACTTCCAGAATGAAGGAAGCGATTCTACAGGCGTGTATACCGATGGCCAACCACCGGTAATTCCCAGCATAGATATAAGTCCGAGCGGGATCCAGTTAGCGAGCGGCGACAGGATTCAGGCGACGATAACCTATGATGGAACGACTCTTACGCTGAACCTTCTCGACCTTACTAACAACGACACCTTTACGACTTCGCAAGCGATTAACATTCCCCAGGTTGTTGGTGGCAACACGGCCTACGTTGGCTTCACGGGAAGCACCGGTGGACTTTCAGCAACTCAGGCACTTCTTAGCTGGACCTACAGCCCGCAATCTGTGCCTCCCGTGTTCGCGCCGCCGGCGGGCACCTACGCTGCAGCGCAGAACGTTTCGCTCAGCAGCGCTACATCTGACGCCAAGATTTACTACACCACCGATGGCTCCACTCCAACCGCTTCGTCGAATGCGTATTCGGGCCCCATTGCTGTCGGTTCGTCCGAAACAATCAACAGCGTCGCGATCAGTCCAACGGTCGGCAACAGCAACGCTGTCAGCGCAGCATATGTGATTCAAGTGGTAACAGCCCAGCCGTCCTTCACTTTGACTGGTGGTTCAATACCGGCCATCGCGGCAGGCGGGACAGCGTCTTCAACCATCACTGTCACTCCGGCCGGCGGATTTACCGGAAGCGTGTCTCTCTCGTGCGCAATCACCAGCAGTCCGGCGAGCGCTGTCTATCCACCCACATGCTCAGTATCCCAGCCTGGCGCCATCTCCGGCACCCAGGCCGCGACCGCCAAACTCACCATCATTACCACAGGGGCCTCGACAGCGGCGCTCCATTACCAGCGGCGTCCATTCGTCAGATTAGGTGAAGGAACGCTTGCGGCCATCCTCTTCCTATGGCTTCCCTTCCGCCGCCGCAATTGGCAGGCGATGTTTGGATTGCTGTTGGTGGCGACATTGGCTGCTGTAGTCAGCGGTTGCGGCGTCAGCAAATCGCCGACCACAACCCAGGTCACCGGAGGCACAACGGCCGGAGCCTATACGGTCACAATTACCGGCACCAGCGGTTCTATGCAATCAACCACGAATGTCTCCGTGACGGTGCAGTAAACAAACGGAAGACGCACCATACGACCGGTAAACATTGAACCTTGGTAACGTCGGCTCATTGAACTCCTCAAAATGAGCTGGCGTAACCAAGGTTTTCGTTCGTTTGGCGATTGCAGATGAAGGAGTTATCCGACCGCAATAGTCGGCATAACCTAAGTAATGCGGCTTGTGATATGGGTCACCATTTCACAACTATTCCCCTCCTATACTGACATTCAAATAATTCACCTTATTTACCCCTACACGGCACATCGCGACGTTCAGCGCTTCGAGTTCTGTGGAGGGTTACCCGACGACATGCACGTCGACGTTGGGTAGGGCGCAATCAATGTGGCTCAGTCTTCAAAGAAGATCGGCGAGCATCCGCAGAATGGGCAATCCATCCGGATCGCGGTCGAGAATGGGACGAATGCCGGCCTCAAAGTGCGCAATTGTGCGGCCTTCCATGGTGAGGCGGTTCTCACCGATGGTTATTTCCTCAAACTCTGTGATCCATCGGGCGCAGCTATTTCGCGTCTATACCAATTCGTTTTTTCCACTCACAGATTCCGCGATGAGCTGCAAACCGAGTATCGCAGTGCCGTCACGAGTGCTCGCCATCCTGAGGAATGATCATGAAGACTTACTTTTTCGCAGTTTTAGCATTAGCCGCATCATCAATATCGGCATCAGCCATTACAGTCGTCACGCCTTCCAACGGTGCAGTGCTAACTTCACCCTTCAAGTTGGTGGCAAGCACAAGCACGTGCGGCGGAGTCCCCGCTGTCTCGATGGGGTACTCGATCGATTCCAACACGGCAACCATTGAACCAACATCTTTCAGTGCCTCGGTCGTTGCCAGCCCCGGATCACACATTCTGCATGTGAAATGCTGGGGGAAGCAGGTAAATGCCCAACTGCTTTACAACATTACCGTTGTCGCGGCGACTCCCACTTCAGCAACTTCCAGTATCACTGTCGCGAGTCCTGCAAATGGCGCGACGCTGAGTTCGCCATTCAGCCTGGTTGCTAACACAAGAACATGCGCATCAGTGCCGGCCGTTTCCATGGGCTATTCGATCGATAGCGGTCCTGTAGTTATCGAGCCGACTTCATTCAGCGCGTCTGTCTCTGCGAGCGCCGGCACGCACACATTGCACGTGAAGTGCTGGGGCCAGAACGCCGCGGATCAAGTTCTCCTCGCAATCAAAGTCGGGACATCGTCGTCGCCCGCTGTCGCCACGCCGAGGTTCTCGCTGGCGCCAGGTCAATATACAACTAAGCAATATGTATCTCTCTCCGATGTTACTGCGGGTTCCGCGATTCACTATACACTCGATGGTTCCGGCCCTTCGACATCATCGCCCATGTACGCTGGCCCGATCCTGATCTCGAATTCGATGACTGTCCAGGCACTGGCGGCAGCTTCGGGTTATGCAAACAGCGGCATCGCGCGCGCAGACTACTCGATTGCCTCTTCGACTTCTACCTCCGGACCATCTATCCCTTCAACCGCGATCAAGGTAACGGGCATCCAGTCAATGTCCAATTGGAGGATCAAACACGATCCGGCGACGCCTGGCACATCGACCGGGGTAATGACGGAGGTTGCTGACCCTTCGCTGAGCGGGCTGGCGGAACGGTTTGACACCACTTATGCAGACGGCGGTGGCGAACTCTACTCTCTCACCTACGCAAAGGACTCTGCGCCGATGAATTTCGTTTATGACGCAGAAGTCTACATTGAGGAAGGCACCAAGATCGGTAACCTTGAGATGGATAACAACCAGGTTATCCCCAATGGCGATACCGTTATCTACGCCTTCCAGTGCGCCGGTGATTCGAACACGTGGGACTACAGTTCGAATGCGGGAACTCCAACCGCGCCGGTAGTGAAATGGATCCATTCCACCGCTCCATGCAATCCCGCCAACTGGACACCCAATGCGTGGCACCACGTGCAGATTAGTTACTCACGCGACAGCTCCGGCAATGTCACCTATCACTCCGTGTGGCTTGACGGTGTTGAAACAGCAATCAACAAGACGGTCAATTCAGATTTCCGACTTGGCTGGGCTGCCGGCGTTCTCATCGCCAACTTCCAGGTTGATGGTGAACCCCACGCGGACGGTTCAGCAACACTTTACCTCGATAAATTCACCATCTCCAGGTGGTAAGTCCGTACTACTAAGAGACCGCCAGAAGACAGACGTGCACCATACGTTCCTCAAAAGAACGAAAGGTTAGCGCAAAGATCCTCTGGCGGTTTCCTCAATACGACCCGGAGATCTGATTTCCTGCCGGTGCGGTACCGTTACCTTATTTAGTGGCTAATTTTTACGCGATCGCTAGGGACTTTTTGCACGCTGCAGGTAATTCCTTCCGAGATGCACGAAAAAGTCAATTTTGCACAAAAAATCTTCAATATCTTCGTTGTCGGATGCAATAACTTGTGAAAGTATTCCTAGAGAACATTGCAAAAGGTTGCCTGGGGCCCCATCAAAATCCAAGTGACGTCGACACGCAAGAGAACGTTTAACGTCGGCGTAACCATTAAGTCTCACCAAGGATCTCAGATTAGGCCGAATCCAGTTCGGCAGCGCAGTCGAAAGCGACTGTGCACCGCGACATCGTGATCAGAGGTTGCTGAGTAGTTCGAAGTCGGCGCTGTGCGCACGCATCTCAGACAAACCCGCCAACAATTGAAAACCTTTCGGCCTTCCAGGTGGACGAGCATCCTGGAGCCACGCAGAAAAATGCAACCTAAAAAGGAAACTCGATGAATCTTGCTCGAAACCTCACCCTCGCCTCCGTTTTTGCCCTCACCATGACATTACCCGCCTTCGCTGGTATAACCGTCAACAGTCCTGCCAGCAACACCGATGTCTCATCACCTTTTACGTTAAACGCCTCAGCATCCACATGCTCGTCATCCAGTGTCGTTACAATGGGCTATTCATTCGATAGCAGTTCGGATACTACCGTCATTAAAGGTCAATCTATTGATCAATCGATTTCATCTTCTACCGGCGGGCACACCCTGCATGTCAAAGCGTGGGGTCAGAACGGAGCCTCTTGCGTCACATCCATCGCCATCACCGTCACATCAGGCGGTTCGAGCAGTTCGAGTAGCGACTCCGTCATTCCCTCGTCTGCTGACGTCGTCAGCCATATTCAGGCATTAAGCAGCTGGGCAGCTGCGCATGATACGGGAGGGCCCGGTTCATCCAGCGGTTCAACGGCGATCGTCAGTTCTCCATCACTTTATGGAAGCACACGAAGGTTCGTGACATCGTTCTCAGGTAGTGCGGACGAACGGTTTTCGAAATCATTCTCTGACAATGTCAGCGCAGAAAACCTCTTCTACGACTCATGGGTGTATCTCACGAGTTCGTCGAGCAAGATTGCCAACCTGGAGTTCGATGTGAACCAGGTAATGCTGGACGGCAAGACGGCGCTGATTGGTTTCCAGTGCGATGGCTACTCTGGCTTATGGGACTACAACGTCAATAAGGGAACGGCCAGTAGTCCGAGGCCGTCCTGGGTCGGCAAGAGCGGCACTCATTGCAACCCACGGAGTTGGTCGATCAATAAGTGGCACCACGTTCAGGCAAGCATCTCTCGCAATAGCACCGGTACCGCCACCTACCACGCCATCTGGCTCGACGGTGTTGAGGTTCCGTTGAACGTCTCGGCGTTTGTGGGAGCCGACCTTGGATGGGCTCCGGTCGTCAATACGCAGTTCCAAATTGACGGCGTTGGAAGTGGTACGGTTACCGCATACGTGGACAACCTCACAGTTTCGATGTGGTAACGAAATAGGAAAACATAGAGAAACGGCGGAGGACTAGTAAAGTACTCCGCCGTTTTTCTACGCCATTCACCTGTTCACCCGGTTCCAGAACTCCTCGCCTCGATTTCTCCCCGTCCAGCCACCAGATAGGCCGTACTTCAACGAAAAGTCCTGCATTCATCGCGAACGCCGCCAGTTTCGACCACAAACACCTCGATTTAATCACTGGCTATTCAGAGATTTGGCAGGCCTTTCGCCCCATTCCCCCGAAGTTATCGCAATCGACGTGTGATTCAAATCACCGCCATCTGAGCCAAGCAGATACCATATTCATAGATAGGGCAGGTTTACACGGTGCGAGTGAATAGAAAAGGCGCTTGGTTCTTGTTGGCGATCATGCTGCTATCGGCGGCACTCCCCAGCCTCGCCTGTCTCGCGACCGCGCGCCACTCTGCATGCTGTCAGCAAATGATGGACAATTGCGGATCGTCGATGACGATGGCAGACTCCTGCTGCAAGATGCGTGCGACCGACACAAACATGCCTCCCGCGCTGGCGTCCCAGCCGGAAAGTAACGGCGTGTTGGCTCACGTCGTCGCCCCTGCCATTCTGATGCCTGCTGCAGTGAATGGCTCCGCTTTTGCTCCATCCGGCGAAACGCCGCCCGCCTCACCACCCCCCTCCGGCCGTTCTTCGATCCTCAGAATCTAGGAAATCTCCCTTCCGTCCGCAGTCAGGATTCGTGTGCCCGGCGCAGTGTGCCGGTGCGAATGACCTGGCCGGAACTCGTCCGGCCATTGAGGGAGAGATGAAGATTCAAAATTTATGGATAGGTGCGTTCAGCCTTGCGCTCATGTTGCCTTTCTGCAACGCACAGACCGCCAACGGTGCAAGTTCGATTAGCGACTTGAGCACATTGATCGGCACCACACATGCCATCACCACAACCGGCCCCGCGCTCACGTTGGACCAAGTGGAACGCACTGCGCTCGCCGAGAATCCTGAAATCGCTCTTGCTGCCCGAAAAGTCGTGGCAGCCGAAGCGCACGTCCCGTTGGCTGGCGCGCTCGACGATCCGCAAGCCATGTATCGCGGATGGCAGGTCCCGCTGACGCGCCCCTATGACTACAACAGCGCGCAGAACATGTTCATGCTCGGGCAATCCTTTCCCGGCCGCGGCAAGCGCGGAGTTCGCACATCCATTGCCCGGTCCGATGTCGATCTGGCCAGGGACGAAGTGGAGCAGGCCCGCCTGCATGTGCACGGGAATGTACGCAAAGCCTTCTTCGATATGCTCCATGCGCAGGATGAGATTCGCATCCACGATCAACACGTGGGCATCGCGCAGCAGGCGATTGAAGCCGCGCGCATCAAGTACAGCGTAGGAAAGATCCCGCAGGTCGAAATCCTCAAAGCACAGCTCGCCCTTACGCGTCTTGCCGAGCACATGATCCGGTTTGATCGCGATGCAGAAGTGGCGCGTGCCCGCCTCAATACGCTAATGGGGCGGCAGCCCGAAACTCCGATCGAAGTTCAAGGCGACTACGCCGTCGACGCTCCGCTGCCGACTCTTGACGCACTCGTGTCGTCCGCGATGCAGTCGCGCCCAGATCTCGCGGCGGCCTTGACGGCTGAAACTAAAAGCCGCAAAGAGGAAGCTCTTGCCCAAAGAGCGATGGTTCCTGATTTCAACGTATCCGCTGGCTATATGCTCATGCCCTCCGGTCAAAATCCCCGCAACAACTACATGGTTGAAGGCTCCATGACCTTGCCCTGGCTCAATCGCGGCAAACACACCGCCGAAGTCAGAGAGGCCGCCGCATCCATTTCAGAAAACAGCGCTGAAATCACCGCCATCAAAGCCGAGGCCCTTGGTCAGATTGAAGAATCCCTGGCCGAGGCTCGCGCGGCACAGCGCCTGGCACGTGTCTACCAGGACTCGTTGAAACCACAGGCAGATCAAACTCTTCACGCCGCAATCGTGGCCTATGAGAACGACCAGACCTCGTTCCTTGATCTGCTCGACAGCCAGATGACCGTGGTGGATGTCGACCTGGCGTCGGTTGATGCGCTTGCGGATTTCAACATGAAGATGGCCGACCTTGAGATGGCCGTAGGCGCGCCACTAACTGCGCAGGAGGGTTCGAAATGACCGAAAAATCCATAAAGAACGCACTTGCCGTGAGCGCCCTTCTGTGTGTATGTCTTGCCTCCGCTCTCACGTATGTCCTATGGCGTCGTTGGACGCCGGCCACATCGCAGCCTGACGCCGGCCCAGTAGTGGCGCGCGGCCCCGAAGCCCCTGCACAAAACGGCGGCGGCGCAAAAGGTGAACCCACCAACCCGGAGGAGCCCGCGCTCACACCCATTCAAATGTCTCCGCAGCGCATGCAGGAAATCGGCGTCACAACCGCGATCGCGCAAATGAAAGAAGTAAGCGATGAACTTCAGGCACCGGGTAGCGTCGCAATCGATGAGCAGCGGATCTCGTATGTCCAGACGCGCTTTCCCGGATGGATTCGCAATGTCTTTGCGAATGCGACATATCAATACGTGCGCAAGGGACAGAATCTTTTCACCATCTACAGTCCCGACCTTGTCAGCACCGAGCAGGAATACCTGCTGGCCAAAAAGAACCAGAAATCCGTCGCGGAGCATATGCACGGCATGCCTGCGGATGAAAGTAACTGGCTTCTGCAGGCCGCCGCCGAGCGTCTGCGCCGCTTCGACATACCCGAAGCGGAAATCACGCACCTCGATGCCAACGGTACCGCGAACCGCGAAATCACAATCGAATCGCCTGCCTCTGGCTACGTCATCGAGCGCAACGCTCTGCCCAACGCATACGTACAGCCCGAGACAAAGCTCTACACCATCGCCGATCTTTCCACCGTATGGGTCTATGCCAACGTGGCTCAGTCGGAGATTGGCCGTCTAAAGCCAGGAGACCGCGCCCAGGTTTCGGTCGACGCGTACCCTGGACGTAAATTCAGGAGCCGCATCGATCAAATCCTTCCGGATGTCGATCTCACCACGCGTACCGTTCGCGTGCGCCTCGTCATGAGCAACCCTGGGGTTGCATTAAAGCCGGGCATGTACGTCAACGTCGATCTCGCCGCTCCACTGGGCCGTCAACTCGTCATTCCCACTTCCGGTGTTCTACAGTCGGGCGCGCGCCAGATCGCGTTCATCGATCGCGGACAAGGTTCGTTGGAACCCCGCGAGATTGAAACCGGCCCCACGCTCGATGGCTCCGTTGTGGTACTCAAAGGGCTCAAAGCTGGCGATCGCATTGTCAGTTCCGCCAATTTTCTGGTTGATTCTGATGCTCAGTTGCAAAGCACAATGGGTAGTCTCACGCCAGCATCACAACAAGCGGGGACCAATCCGCAAGCTCCAGCCTCTCAATTGCAGATTGACTTCATCACCGATCCCAATCCGCCGCGAAAAGGCGCGAATACCGTACGCGTACGTTTAACCGGCCCCGACGGGAAGCCCGTAAGCGGAGTGCAGGCAACCGTAACTTTCTTCATGCCTGCCATGCCCGCCATGGGTATGGCTGCACAACATGCTTCCGCATCTCTCACCGAAAAAACCAACGGCAATTATGAATCGCCAATACATCTCGACGTAGGTGGAACCTGGCAGGTGAACATCGCGGTTCAGCGCGCCGGCACGACGATTGCGACAAAGCAGTTCAGCGTGAGCGCGACGGGAGGCATGTAATGATCGCCCGAACCATCGCCTGGTGCGCACGCAATCCCTTCCTGGTAATCACAGCCGCGATTCTGCTTGCGGTCGCCGGTATCTGGTGCATGTCGCACGTGCCGCTTGATGCGCTACCCGACATCAGCGATGTGCAGGTTATCATTCACACCCAGTGGGCCGGCGAGCCGCCCAGCGTCATCGAAGACCAGGTGACGTACCCCATCGTGACTGCGCTACTCTCCGCGCCTCGCGTGCGCAATGTGCGCGCACAAACGATGTTCGGCGACTCTTACGTCTTCGTGGTCTTCCAGGATGGCACGGATCTCTATTGGGCGCGTTCGCGCGTAACAGAATATCTCCAGCAGATTGCGGGAAAACTGCCCGCAGACGCCCATCCGGCCATCGGTCCCGATGCAACGGGAGCCGGCTGGGTATATGAGTACGCGCTCGTCGATCGCACCCACACCCGCAGCCTTGCAGACCTGCGTGCCCTGCAGGATTGGTATCTTCGCTATCAGCTTCAGACCGTTCCGGGCGTGGCAGAAGTAGCGAGCATCGGTGGATTTGTGCGCCAGTACCAGGTGAACCTCGATCCGAACAAGCTCTTCTCCTATGGCATTCCGGCATCCATGGTGATCGACAAGGTACGCCAGAGCACCAACGAAGTCGGCGGCGATGTTCTCGAGATGGGCGGCGCCGAATACATGATTCGCGGAATGGGCTACGTGCGCACCCTCTCCGATCTCGAGAATGTGCCCGTTGCAACTAAAAATGGCACACCGGTTTTAGTCCGTGATCTGGGCACTGTTTCGTTCGGGCCCGATGTGCGGCGTGGCGCGGCCGACTGGGAGGGGCAAGGCGAAACCGTGGGCGGCATCGTAGTCATGCGAGACGGCATGAATGCGCTCGACGTCATCAAGGGCGTGAAGCAACGTTTTCGCGAACTTGCCCCGTCATTGCCTCCTGGCGTCGAAATCGACACTGGCTACGACCGGTCTTGGCTCATCAATGAATCGATCCACACGCTCAAGCGGGACTTGATTCTTGAAGCCATCATCGTCAGCTTCGTCAGCATCGCGTTCCTCTTTCACTTTCGTTCCGCGCTGGTGCCCATTCTCACATTGCCCATCGCCGTCGTCGCGGCGTTCATTCCCATGTACTACCTGCACGTCAGTTCGAACATCATGTCGCTCGGCGGCCTTGCACTCGCAATCGGTGTGCTGATCGACGCGGCCATCGTCATGGTCGAAAACGGATATCGTCATCTCGCCGAACGCACCGATACGCCAAGCGGTGAAGAACGCCACCGTATCCTCGTCGGCGCAGCGCAACAGGTCGGCCCCGCTCTCTTCTATTCGCTCGTCATCATTGTTGTGTCGTTCCTACCGGTCTTTCTCCTTGAGGCGCAGGAGGGCCGCATGTTTCGCCCTCTCGCCTGGACAAAGACTCTGGCCCTCGTCTTTTCTTCCCTTCTCTCCATCACGCTGGTTCCTGCGCTGATGCCGCTCTGCCTTCGCGGAAAGCTTCGGCCCGAATCGCAAAACCCCGCCGCGCGCATCACCCAAGCCATCTATTTGCCCGTCTTGCGCTGGTGCCTCAGGAATTGGAAGCTTGTAGTGATCCTGAATCTCGCGTTTCTCGCAGCGACGATTCCGCTCTATTTCCGCCTTGGCAGCCAGTTCATGCCCGCACTCTATGAAGGTTCATCGCTGTACATGCCCAGCGCACTGCCGGGAATCTCCATCACGCAAGCAGTCACGCTCATGCAGCAGCAGGATCGAGTCATCAAGTCATTCCCTGAAGTCGAAACCGTCTTCGGTACCGTTGGCCGATCCGACAGCGCTACCGACAACGCACCGCTCGATATGTACGACACCACCATCATGTTGAAGGCGCACGCGCAGTGGCGTCCCGGCATGACATACGAAAAACTCATCCATGATATGGACGAGAAGCTGCAATTTCCCGGACTCACCAACACCTGGACCATGCCCGTACAAAATCGCCTCGACATGGAACTCACTGGCATCAAGACGGCAGTGGGCATCAAGCTCCAGGGGCCCGATCTCGCGCGCATCCAGGACATTGGCGCCCAGATGCAGCAGGCTCTGTCGGGCATGTCCGATACCAGCGCCGTATTTGCTGAGCGCGTGTCGCAGGGGTTCTATCTCAACATTGAAGTAAATCGCCAGGTGGCCGCACGTTATGGATTGACCGTAGGCGACGTCCAGCGCGTCATCAATTCCGAAATCGGCGGAGCCAACATCGCCGAAAATGTTGAAGGCCGTCAACGCATTCCCATTGCCGTGCGCTATCAGCACGATTTTCGCGACAGCCCTCAGGCAATCGGCAGAGCTCTCATCCCCACCCCAACCGGCGAGCAGATTCCGATCAGCACAGTCGCGCGCGTATCGTTCTCACGCGGTCCGGCGATGATCCGAGACGAAGACGGCGCGCTGACCGGGTACGTGTATTTGAACCTCAAGACCAACGACTATGGCGGCTACGTTGATCGAGCGACGCGTCTGCTTGAAAAGAACGTCGCGCTTCCGGCAGGTTATACGTGGCACTGGGCCGGCGAATACGAATTTGAAGTCCGCGCCCGACAGCGACTCTTGATCATCCTGCCAGTTGTCTTCGTCGTGATCTTTCTTCTGCTGTACCTCGTTTTCAAATCAGTAGCGGAGGCAGCGATCCTGATTTTCCCCACGCTCTACGCAATGTCCGGCGGCTTGTTGCTGCAGTGGGCTCTCGGGTACAACTTCAGCGTTGCGGTCTGGGTCGGCTACATCGCTCTCTTCGGAATCGCCGTGGAAACGGGCGTCGTGATGGTGGTGTATCTTCACGAAGCTCTGGAGCATCGTCTCAAGAGCGGTGGACCCGTCACCGAGGACGACCTCGAAAAGGCCACCATCGAAGGCGCCGTCCAGCGTCTGCGTCCCAAGCTCATGACCGTCACCGCGGTGGTTCTGAGCCTGGCCCCCATTCTCTGGGAATCGGGCATTGGCTCCGATGTGATGAAGCCGATCGCGGCGCCAATCCTTGGCGGAATGATCACATCGACCATTCACGTCCTGATCCTCGTGCCTGTCTTTTTCCTGTTGATGAAGCGGCGAGATTTACGCGCGGGACGGTTGACTGCAGTCAAGAGCCAAACTGGTGAGCAGTTAGCGACAACCAGATGAAGTGTGAAATGAATTTCAATACAACTGCGGCAGGGGAAATTCGCAATCCAGAGGTAGACAGATTAACGTCTGGTCCTCTTCCCGCTTTCCCTCGTTTGGGCCGAGGAAAAGCGGGAAGATGAAATCCATTGCAAAGGAAGCTTATCCCTTCGGGGACATTACTATCCCTGTTGGTCCTTGGATTCTTCCTTCTTTTCGATGAAGTTGGTAATGGCTTCTGTGCCTTCGAAGCCCGCCACGGCCGCGACGCCCTCCGTAATAATTCCTGCATTGGGATCGAGTTTTTTCACGCCCTCAACGGCGGCAAACGCTCCAGCAGCTTCTTCAAGTATGCCCATGACCTTCTCCTTTATGGTGAGTTGTTTCGACAGTCCGGGGATCTAGCCCCGGCCGGGGAAGTCCCAAGCATACCACCAGGAATTGTGAGTAAATTCTTCAGTTCGTTAAATTCCGCCGTTTTCGCTCCTCGCCGCCTGCTGATGCCGACCGGACCTTGGCGTTCAACACGAATCCAGCGTGAGAGCACCCGTCCGCCTCTCAGATATCACCTCTCACAACCTCCTCGCCCCGTTAGCCTTACAATTGCGCATGCCGGATATTGACGAATAATCTCCCGGCGAAAGCTGGTGAGCGTGATCCACGAACGCGTCGTATACCCAATTCGAGAAGATCCGCCTATCAAGCCCCGCCGCGCCTACCTTTGGATCGTCCTAGCTGTTCTCATCGTCCTTTTCAGTGCACGCACCGCGATTTCCTACTACGTCGATTCGCTCTGGTTTTCATCCCTCGAATACTCCCAGGTTTTTTGGAGAACGCTCGATTTCAAGTGGATTGCTTTCCTCATCCCGTTTGTCCTGACGTTTCTGATTCTGTTTGCGTGGTTCTCAACACTTAGACACGCATGCCGTGACGAACTGCACAACGCCGGAACCATCGTCCTCGGCAGCCGCACATTCGAGCTCCCCGTCGATCCCGTCCTGAAGGTCGGTGGCCTGATCGCATCGGCGTTCATTGCGCTGCTGGCTGGCGCAAGTTTCATGAATGAGTGGACTCGATTCGCTCTCTACTGGTTTGCTGGAGCGTCCACAAACGGGCCCCGCGATCCCATCTTTGGCAAAAGCCTCAGCTTTTATTTCTTTACATTGCCGGTGCTGCATTTTCTCTTCGGATGGCTCCTGATGGTTGCCATTCTGGCTTGCGCGATCGCCGGGCTCTTCATTCTGTTCACGGGCGGTTCGCAACTCTTCCGCGAAGGTGCTTATGGCTCTTCCCCGCGTCCCTTGCGCGCGCTCTCCGCTGCCATCGCTTTTCTCCTGGTCGTCGTTGCGATGCGTACCTGGCTGGGTCGCTTCGACACAATCCTCGACGATCACACTGTATTCAGCGGCGTAACCTACACCGACGATCATCTTATCCTCGGTGGATTGCTGGTCACCTGCGCCGCGCTCATTCTGGGAGCCGGCATTGCCGCAACGAACGTGTTTCTGCGGCCACGCATGGGCCGTCTTTTCCTGTCCCCGGTGCCGGCCGTAGCCTGCTTTCTAATCCTGCAGATCAGTTCCTGGTATATGAGCAGCTTCATCGTCAAGCCCAACGAACTGGTTCGCGAGCAGCCATTCATCGGGCACAACATTCAGTTCACGCGCCAGGCATTCAATCTCGACCAGGTTGCTCAACATGAGTTCCCGGCCGACGTCACCGTTGAAGCCGCCGATGCGGCAAACAATCAAGCCACGCTGCAGAACATCCGTCTGTGGGATTGGCACGCGCTGCAGGATACTCTGCGCCAGATCCAGGAAATCCGCACTTACTACGACTTTCCCGACATCGACATCGACCGATACGAGATCAACGGCGAAGAACGCCAGGTCATGTTGGCAGCGCGTGAGTTGAACATCGAAAAGCTCCCCGAGAGCAGCCGCAATTGGATCAACGAGAAACTCATTTACACCCACGGCTACGGAATCACTATGAATCCCGTCAACGGGTTCACGTCAGAGGGCCTGCCTACATTGATGTTGAGCAATATGCCCATCCAAAGTACGGTCCCGTCGATCCAGGTCAAGCGTCCCGAGATTTACTTCGGCGAGCTCACCAACACGGATGTCTACGTCAAAACGCGTCAGAAGGAGTTCGACTACCCCCAGGGCGAAACCAACAGCATGACGTCGTATGAAGGCACTGGCGGCATCGAGTTGGGATCGTTCCTGCGTCGGCTCCTGATCGCTTTCGATCGCGATGACCTCACAAAGCTCCCCTTTAGCGACGACATCGACGCGCAGAGCCGGCTGCTGATGAGACGGAATGTTCTGGAACGCGTAAGAGCTCTCGCCCCGTTTCTCACCTATGATTCCGATCCCGTATATTGTGGTCGGCGATGACGGCAGGCTCTCGTGGATGCTCGATGCGTTTACGACGACTGACAGCTACCCCTACTCCACGCATTACGGCCTCGGCAACGACCAGATCAATTACATGCGGAACAGCGTAAAGGTAGTGATCGACGCCTACAGCGGATCCACCACTTTCTACGTCTTCGATCCCGGCGATCCCCTCATCACTGCTTACCGAAACATCTTCCCGCAGCTTTTCAAAGATGCATCAGCCATGCCCCCCGACCTTCGCCGGCATGTGCGCTATCCCGAGTTATTGCTGCGCCTGCAGGCCGCTGCCTATGGCCTCTATCACATGACAGATCCGGTCGTCTTTTATAACCGCGAAGATCTGTGGACCGTCGCCTCCGAAGTCGGTATGACTTCTTCCGGCGACCAGGCCACGCAACCGATGGACCCCAACTTCGTTCTGATGAAGCTCCCCGGTGAGTCCTCGACCGAGTTCATCGAGATCCTGCCATTCACGCCTTCGAATCGCAATAATCTCATTGGATGGATCGCCGGTCGAAGCGATGGCGCACAATATGGCAAATCCGTCGTCTATGACTTTCCCAAGACGCGTCTTGTCGACGGCCCGCTCCAGATAGAAGCGCGCATCGATCAAAATGCGCAACTCTCCGGGCAGCTCACGCTCTGGAATCAGCAGGGTTCGCATGTGCGCCGCGGCACGCTGATCGTCATCCCATGCGGCAAGGCTCTTATCTACGCAGAGCCCATCTACCTCCAGGCCGAGCGCAGCCCCATGCCGGAGTTGCGCCTCGTTGTGCTGGCTCTGCAGGATCGTCTCGCCTATGGTTCGACATTCGAAGCCGCACTCCGTTCGCTCTTCGGAGGAGAAGTCTCAAGCCTTACGGCGGAATCAAATGCAACTCCGCAGCCCGCAGGGGCTCCGTCGGCAGCAAACTCGTCGGGAAAGCCAGATGATCTCAACGCGCTCATCCAGGGCGCCGCCAAGGATTTCGATGACTATCAACGACTCACCGCGCAGGGTAAGCTCAGCGAGGCCGGACAAAAGCTCGAACAGCTGAAGTCCAAGCTGAATGCCCTCAACAGCAGGCGGAAGTAGCTCGGTTCTGCTGAGCGGATGATTGATCCGTGAGGATGGTGTCGCCTGTAAATGCGTGCGCCAGTCACGCGCGCTTTACGAAAAATCTTGACGACGTAAATCTGCGGATGATAAGAATTGGCCGTGCGCAATCGATTGCGCACATAAAGCCAATATCACCGCGAACATCCATCTTGAGCAGATCAGGAGGACTATCTTGAATCACGATGCGCCGGCACCATTCACAACACGTCGCAAGGTTTTGCAATCACTTGCCGCAGCTGGCGGATGCGCCCTCCTGCCTTCGAATCTCTTCGCTGCCGGTTCGTGGCAACCGAAAAGCGGCGATGAAGCGTTCCTCGACGATCTCGGACGCCAGGGCTGTCTCTTCTTCTGGGAGCAGGGTAGCGACGAAGACCGGCCAGGTACTCGATCGGGCTCGCAACGACCTCAACGGCAGCCGCGACCCGCGCCGCATGGCCAGCATTGCCGCGACTGGCTTCGGCCTGACCGCATTGTGCATCGCCGACAAGCGCGGCTACCTGCCTCACGCTCAGATCGTCGAGCGTGTTCGAACCACGCTTGATTGGCATCTGAACAAATTCCCTGAGGTCCACGGCTTCTTCTATCACTTCACCGACATCGAGACAGGCGAACGCGTCAAAGGCGTCGAGCTTTCCTCCATCGACACTTCCCTGCTGCTCTGTGGCGTCCTCACCGCGCGAGCGTACTTCGACGATCCGAAAATCAAATCTCTCGCCAGCCAGATTTACGAACGCGTCGATTGGCCGTGGATGCTGAACGGCGGCAAAACATTCTCAATGGGCTGGCACCCCGATCAAGGCTTTCTCGATGCTCGCTGGGAACATTTCTGCGAACTCATGATGATCTATCTCCTCGCCATCGGCTCGCCTACGCATCCGGTTGGCGGCGAGTATTGGAAAAACTGGACCCGCCCCGTCATTCACTACAACGGATTCAACTTACATCAGCGGCAATGATCCGATCTTCACGCATCAGTACTCGCACGCATGGTTCGATTTCCGTAACAAGCGCGACGACGTACTCCAATTACTTTGACAATTCCGTAACCGCAACTCGAGCACACAAGGCATTCTGCCTTTCCTATCCCAAGTGGTACAACGAAGACTACTGGGGCGTGTCCGCTTCCGACTACCAGGGCGGCTACACGGCCTGGGGAGGGCCGCCGCCGCAGGGCCCACTGGACGGAACCGTCGTGCCCAATGCTTCTGCGGGTTCGCTTCCCTTCGTGCCCGTCGACTGCATCTCAGTTCAACGCGCCATGCGCGATAAGTGGGGCAAACAGGCGTGGGGACGCTATGGGTTTGTCGACGCCTTTCATCCGGCCGCGAACTGGTATGACACCGACGTGCTCGGCATCGATCAGGGAATCTCGGTGCTGATGGCAGAGAACCTCCGTACGGGCCTGGTTTGGAACACATTCATGCGCAATCCTGAAGCGACCGCTGCGATGCAGCGCGCCGGGTTCCACGCAACCGCATGATTGCATAAAAGACGATTCCGGGAGCAGAATGACGTGGCGAAAGCACCCATCAAGCCGATCACGCTGAAAGAGCTCGCTGCCATGCTCGAGCTCTCGCAGTCCACGGTCTCCCGCATCATTAATGGAGAAGCGACAGCGCACCGCATCGCCGAGGAAACCCAGCAGCGGGTGCTGCATGCCGCCGCCCTCAACGGCTACGTCGCCAACACCATGGCGCGCGGCCTGCGCCAGAAGCGCACTTACACCATCGGCGTCATCGTCCCGGAAATCAGCGAAGGCTACTCGACCACGGTCATTAGCGGCATCGAAGACGAGTTACTCAAAGACGGCTTCTTTTACTTCGTTGCCAGCCATCGTCATCGGGCCGATCTGCTCGAAGGCTATCCGCGTATGATGCTCTCGCGATCCGTCGAAGGTATCATCGCCGTCGACTCTCCCATGAACGAAGATCTACCGGTTCCGGTTGTTTCGATCTCCGGTCACGATCGGCGTGATGGCGTCATCAATATCGAGCTTGACCACGACCAGGCCGCGCATCTCGCCCTTGCGCATTTGAAATCGCTTGGCCACAAGCTGATCGCATTCATCAAGGGCCAGGCATTCAGTTCCGACACGGTCTTGCGCTGGAAGGCCATCGTGCAGGCAGCACGCGATCTTCAGCTTGAGATCGACGACCGCCTCGTAGTTCAGCTGCAAAGTCCCGAGCCTGGTCCTGCTCCCGGACAGGAAATGACCCGCCAGCTTCTGCAATCGCAAAAACCCATTCACTGCAATCTTCGCCTTCAACGACGTCACCGCCATCGGCGCGATCTCCGCTTTGCGCGAGGCAGGCCTGCGCGTCCCGAAAGACATCTCGGTTCTTGGCTTTGATGACATCATGGCCGCGTCGATGCACCATCCGGCTTTAACAACCATTCATCAACCGCTGCGCAGCATGGGCCAGGTGGCGGCCAACACCCTGCTCTCTCTTATCCGCAACCAGATCCCGCATCCGCAGCCCAAGGCAATCACCGTCTATCCGAGACTCGTTGTGCGCAAATCCACGGGACACACCATGTCAGCGTCAGAAGCCTCCAGCCAGACGACCGAACCGCAAGCCGTTGCATTCAAAGCCACGGATACGACAGGCTAATATTTCGCGCCGAAATTCTCCCCGAAAATCGCTGTGTCATTCTGAGTGAACGGGGCCCCAAACGTAATTCAGTTTGGGGGTGGTGAGGGAAGATCTGCTTTTTGGCTTCTCTGCTTTTTTAAGGCACTTCAACCTGACCACACTAGGGATCCTATTTGCGCGCAACCGTAGCCCGCGTAGCGCCGGTCGAAATCCCACCATCCACCAGCAGCGTCTGCCCGTGATGTAGCGGCTCGCCTCCGACGCCAGGAATACGACCGCGCCATCAAGATCATGCGGAAGCCCCGCACGCTTCACCGGAATCCGGTCCGTCAGGTACTCCACCCACTCCGGATCCTCGTACAACACCTTGTTCTGTTCCGTCTTGAACCAACCGGGAGCGAGGCAGTTCACTGTAACCCCGTGCCGGCCCCAGTCGTCCGCAAGGCTCATCGTCAGTTGCCGAATCCCGCCGCGGCTCGCGCAGTAAGGCGCCAGTCCCGCAAAGCCGAAGACGCTGGTCACCGACCCGATGTTGATGATGCGCCCGTAACCGTGTTCGATCATGCCGCGCGCAACTGCCTGTGCAACAAAAAAGCTGCCCCGCAGATTCGTATCGAGCACCAGGTTCCAGTCGTCCCACGTAACGTCAAGAGCCGGCTTGCGCACGTTGCATCCCGCATTATTCACCAGGATATGAATCTGACCGAACGCCGCAGTCGCTTCGCTCACCATGCGCTCGATACTGGCGGGTTCGCGCACATCAAGATCAAGGGCGACGCAGCGCCGTCCAAGACTCTTAATCTTCAGTTTCAAATTCGTTCAGCGAATCGCGGTTCCGGCTCGTCAGCACCAGGTCTGCGCCCGCCTTCGCAAGCGCCCGCGCAAAATACTGCCCCAGTCCGCGGCTGGTTCCCGTCACAATCGCAACCTGGCCCGTTAGATCGAAAAGCGAATCCGTCACAGTGCAGCCTCGCTGCGCGCGATCTTCAGCGCGCTTCCTCCATCGGAGACAAGACTATCTTCATCAGGTTCGGCTCTTGCGCGTGCAGGCGCTCAAACCAGCTTGGGCCCTCTTCCAGTGGCGCTACCGCCGTGATAAGTGGCCGCACCTGGATGCGCCCACTCGAAATCAGTTCAATCGCTTGCGGATATTCGCCCGCCGAAGCCGCAGTTCCCTGGATCCGGATCTGCCGCGAAACCACTTTTTGCAGCGGCAGCCTGACCTCCGGCACGATGTTCCCGATCAGCGTCACCGTGCCACCCTTGCGTACGCTGTCAATCGATTCGGCAACCGTCTTGGCGCGGCCTACCGCATCAAACACGGCGTCTGCACCCTACACCGCCCGTCCGCTCCAGCACGGCCTTGGCAATCTCTTCGCCGGTGCCGCGCAGCGCTTCGTCGGCGCCCAGCAGTTCGCCAAGCGTAAGCCGCGTTTCGTCGATGTCCGCGATCATCACTCGTCCCACTCCCGCCGCGCGCAGTGCCTGCATGGTCAGCAGGCCGATCATTCCCGCGCCAACCACCAGCGTCGTGTCGCCCTTCTTCACCCCGCTCATTTTCACGGCGTGGATCGCCACCGAAGTCGCTTCCAGCATCGCCGCCTCGGGAAATGACATCCTGCTCGGCAAACGATAGAGAATGCGCTCGGGCACCGCGATATATTCGGCGAACGCTCCGTTCCGGCGATACTCGCCGCACGAAACGCCGATCACCTGCCGCCCGTCGCAGAGATTCACATCGCCGCGACGGCAATAGCACACACTGCCCGCAATAGACAGTCGAATCGAAGGTGACGCGATCGCCGGGCTTGTATGCCGAAACACCCGGCGCCAACCGAAACGATGACTCCGGCAGCTTCATGTCCCATTACCAATGGAGGAATGCGTCGTCCCGACGAGCCATCGTACCCGTGCACATCACTGCCGCAGATTCCACAGGCCGCTACGCGCACCAGCACTTCCTGCTCGCCAGGCTCCGGCCGCGGCAGTTCCGTAATGGCTAACTTCCCGTATTCTTCCAGCAACAAGGATTTCATCGATTGCTTAGTTCCACTTTCCTGTGCGAACCAGAAATGGCGTTGCGCCTTCTCCGATTCTATCCGCTGCGGCTGCGCAATCTACTCGTCGAAGTAGCGCTCGATTCCAATCACACCGCAAATGCCCTCGAAGACAAATTGGCCCTCCCCGCAGGGAGGGCCAATGCGCCGAACGAATAACGAAATCAGTTGACCGTCAAAGTGAAAGTGGTAGTCACCTTCGTTTTGGCGGGATCGTTCCCGGTTCCAGTGACGGTGAATGTGTAGCTGCCTGCCGTCGTCCCGGGGGTTCCACTTCCGCTCCCACCGCCATTGGTGCTTGAGCTGCCTCCACCGCCCCCGCAAGCTGCCAGACTCCCCAGCGTTGCCAGCAGAACAACCGCGCCAAGCATCGCGCGCCATCCGCGACGCCGAGCCGGAATTCCGAACAGCATCAGCAGGGCCAGTACAGCTCCACCTTCTGCTTCATTCCACGCGCCAATGTGCGGCTTATTCATTGACGATGACGTCGCTGCAGTCGTGGTCACGGTCACTGTCCCCGTCCCACCGGGCGTGCCCGCGTTCACCACGATGTTTCCTCCGCCCGACACTGAACAACCTGGAACATGAGAAGCCCCCGCCGGGCTCGTAGTCAGCGCGCATGTAAGCGTCACCGTCCCGGTATAGAAGGTGCTTGAGCTCACGCTGACCGTCGAGGTCGCGCTGGTGCCTGGGCTTACTGCAGCCGGAGCAGTTCCAGCAAGTGCATAGGCAGATGCCGCCACCGTCACATTGGCCGAACCCGTAACGGCCGTGTAGTTGCCGTCACCGCTGTAGGAGACGTTCAGGCTGTCTGTCCCGACACTCAGGCTGTTTGCTGGAATGGAGATCGTAGCGCTGCCCGAAGCAAGCGTCTGTGCCGAAGCAGTATAACCACCTCCTGAAAGCGTCACCGTCCCGGTTGGCGTCGGACTTCCCGTGCCTGCCACCGCAACGGTCACGTTGAGCGTTTGTCCCGCATCGATGCTGGTATCCGCCGGCGTAACCGTCACGGTTGGTGTTGGAACCGTGACTGTCACGATCGCCGTTCCAGTCGTAGAGAAGTAGGTGGTGTCGCCGGAGTAGTTCGCGGTCAGCGTGTCAGCTCCTCCGCTCAGGTTCCCGCCGGGGATCGTGATCGTTGCGCTCCCTCCGGTGAGTGTAGTCAACGCCGAAGTGTACCCGCCTCCACTCAATTGCACTGAACCGGTAGCTGTTCCGTTGGTCCCGGTCACGGCTACCACTACCGTCAAGCTGGATGCCTTCGCAATGGTACCTGTCGATGGAGTCACCGTCACCGTCGGCGTATACGCGCTCACCGTCACCGTCGCTGACCCAGTCGCGGTAACATAGCTCGCGTCGCCGCTATACGTCACAGTAAGAGTGTCGGAACCGTTGCTCAGCTTATTCGAAGGCACGGTAATCGTGCAGTCACCGGCCGCAAGCGTGCATGCTGTGGACGTATATCCGCCACCGCTCAATTGCACGGTTCCCGTCGGTGTCAGTCCCGCGCCAGTAATGGCAACAGAGACATTCACGTTCTTGATCGTTGCATTCACCGTAGTGGGACTCGCAACCACCGCAACACTCGGTGTAAGCTTGTTCACCGTAACGCTGACAGTGCCGGTCGCCGGTGCATATGTTGGATCGCCGCTATAATGCGCAGTCAGAGTATCCGTTCCACCATTCAAACTGTTCGCCGGGATCGTAAAAGTAAAGCTCCCGCTGACCAGGGTGCTGCTCCCCGATATATATCCTGCGCCAGAAAGATAGACCTTCCCCGTTGGCGTTCCACTCGCGCCAGTCACCGTCGCAGTCACGCTTGTAGTCTGGTCCACGCTGATGGTGCCGGGCGTAGCCGCTACAGCCACCGTCGCCGTTGCCGTACCAGTCGAGGAAAGCCACGCGTTCACTACGTTCGCCACATTCAGCGAGCCTAGTCCCGTAGCCTCGTCATACCCCGTTCCCGCCGCAAAACCAGTCAATTCACCATAGGCGTTTCCGGTTGCAGCCAACGTACAATTCGGTGAGTTGGCAGCGCATGGCATCGCAATTGTTCCCGTGTCGATGTCGTTGAAGTAGCAACTACTCGACGACGAGGTAACCGTTTCGGTAGAGCAGCTCGCATAGGTTTGTTGTCCCGGCCAGTTTATAAAGCTGCGAATTCGGATTGCCCTGCGGTGTCCCGGCTTTCTGATTGATCAGCGCCATTACTCCAGCCATCGCCGGAGAAGCGACTGAGGTTCCACCAACCTCTTCCCCGCTGGGCTCCGTGGTCGACGTCGCCGAAGCGACACATGTTCCGGTGTCAGAGACGCAGATCAGGTAGGCCGTTCCCGAGAAATCCATTCCCCGCGAAAAATGAAACGTCGGGAATGTCGCGTTTGCCGTCCGTTGGAATGCCGGTCACCCCGGTCTGCCAGCTTGGCTTGGCATATCCGCCCGAACAACTTGTCGGATCTGGGAGCGCGGTCGTCGATGTAGTGCTGTTCACGGTGCAATTGCTTGCGCCGCCACTGCCGCCAATGGTATCCACAAGATCAAGCAGAGCTTGCTCGTTGCCCGACGTGATCACGTGAGTTGCGATTTCATCGCACAGCTGGTTCGCTGAGAGACTCTTGCCGAGTTCGCCATTAAGGATCGAGACAATGATTGGATTCGTGCAGGTATCATTCCACGGAACTTCGGGAATATAGCCCTTCGCCGACGAGCCGTTGGTGCCACTATTGGTGCTGTTCCAATAGGGCGCCGCTGTCGAACCCCAGTTCAAGTCGGTCCCGCCCACCGCGGTGTTGTACTGGGTTGACGCAATTCCGCTTACACTCAAGCCGAACGTCGCTCCGTAAGGAGTGCCGGAAGCGTCGCCACCCTGGTCGCACGAAGGAGAGCCGGAATCGCCCGTAGCCACAAACACGGCGATTCCTTGCGTGGCGGCACTTTGCCACAAACCGTTGTATGCGGTATTTCCGCTTGTCCCCAGAAACAATTCGCACTGACCGTAGCTCACATTGAGAATCGTCGCGCCAAGAGTTGACACGTTTTGAATGACGTACTGCGCCGACTGGAAGATCGCGTCATTCGTGGTTGTCTGCTCCGTAACCACCAGGTCAATCGTTGCGCCCGTCGCTACCGCGCTCGACCACTCCACATCCAGCGCATTCTCAACCTGGTCGTCAAGCGTGCAAAGCCCCGAGAGCGTCGTGCAGAACCCTGGATCCGTACCGTTGTTAATCACCTTGAATTGCCCTGTCTTCAGTACGGGCAGCCCAAAAGCGCTGCGAAATGTGGCCACATCCGCAGCTCTCACATCACTTCTTCCTGCAATTGCAATGGTCTGACCCGTGCCGTCGATTGAGCTATTCCACAGCGGAAGCACGTTATAGATAGCCGCGAAATCGTACGGCGCTACATCCTCAACCTGGCAATTTGTTCCGCAGCCAAAACCCATTTCCGGCCGTGGGCTCGCGCTTGTCGCATTCCCCACTGGAACCCGTTCCCACTTACCCGTTTCCCGGTTCAGCGTGACAGAACTTCCTGTCCGATGCAGCGGCCTCGGAGTAAAGTTGTGCAGCGCCTTCGGCCCCAGCACCACCGGCTCCAGCGCCATGGGAATCTGCGGATCGCTCATGTTCGAAATGTGCAGTTCGCCCTTCACCACCAGGTTGTGAATCTCGGTGTGGAACGTCTCCTCCACCTGGGCCGCGCTTCCGCTGAAACGGATCGTCATGCGATCCTTCGAAACTTCGTCGACCGAAAATCCATGACTCGACAGCCACGAAGAAACAGTCCCGATATCCGCAGAAGCAGGCCCGAATTTCTCTCCAACCTCCTCGGGCGCAAGCCAATGATGGAAATTCGGCGAGGTGGCGTCGTACTGGCTTGCAACAAAATCATCAAACGCAGCCTGCTGCTCAGGGCTGCGGCGCAACACCAGGATCAGGTCCGTCATGGGCATAGCGGGACTAACTCGGCCCCGGTCGTTCTGCGCGATTGCCGCCGGAGGCGTGTTGCCTTCCAGCTTCACCAATTGACTCTCGTTGACCTTCTCGACAATCAACGGTTTTGATGCGCTGCTCTGCGCGAGCGCGGTGTCATGCGCATTAGGCAAAGCTACGGAGAGACATACCAGGGCAAAGCAACGAAGAGCAAACCTATGCAGGGGGAGCATTTTCCTGACCGTGAGCCTTTCTCGGGGTATTAACCCCGAAGAAGCAAAACGTGGGTGGCGAGACCGGGCACACGCCAAGGCAGGTGACTCCTGCTCTGGGCGTATTGAAGAAGGACTGATTGGGACGAATTGTACCCTTAATTGCGCGCGACGCAATATGACCAATTCGTATCGACGATAGTTACTTTTCTGGGACAAGACATGGTCGCGGTGAGCCGCTTCCACTTAATAACTCGGAGTCTTGTCGGTTAATGCACCTCGGCATCCCGGTTTCGAATGGGCAATCGTCTCTCGGCAAACATCCTTTCGCGCCCGAGACTCCGGCGCACCGGCTACTCATTTCCAGCCCCTCCCCGGGCGCATGTCGTAGAATGATGCCGCTTCCGGAATACGCTTTCACGCGCCGGCAAATGGCTCGAACATAAAGCATTTCGGAAAATCCGAATGCGTTTTCAGGGATGGATTCAGATGAAGCCTCTTCTTCGCGCCTCCGTGCTTTCCTTCGTTTTTCCGGCTGCTGTGGCAAGCTGTTTAGTGATGAGCAGTCAAGCCCAGTCCGCACCTGAAATCGGCGGCCAGAAAATCGTCACCCTCTCCCGCCCCGCTTCCAGCAAAACGAAGCCCGAATTCACCAGCATTACCGTCATGCCTGGCCGCGGCATGGAGTTGCTGCAGATTACCGCCAATTTTCCAGGACGCGGAAACGTCGACGTTCTTGCCTCTCCTGACGTCGAAGCCGCCAAGAAGCTGCTCGATGAGACCGACAACGCCAACGGCGATTACGGATATCGCCTTGGATCAGCCTTCCTCGTGCCCTATCCCAATCGCATTCGCGGAAAACTCTCCGCAGACGGCAAGACCCTGACTACCGAATGGCAGGGAAAAACCATCACGCTGCCCGCCAACAATGCAGGTAAACTCGCCGGCGCCGAACACCACGCCATGCACGGCCTCATCCTGAAAGCCAAAACAGATAACGTCGCGGAAAAAGCGATCCCCGGCGGCAAGCAAGTCACAGGCGTAATTCATGCCGGCGACTTTGGGGGCCACTGGTTCTCAAAGACCGATTTGCACTTCACTATCAGCATTACGGCCGATGCCGTCGATGCCATGATCGACGCCCGCAACGTAGGCACTGACCCCGAGCCGATCGCCATCGGATGGCATCCCTACTTCAACTTCCCTTCCGGCGATCGCACCCAGGCCCGGCTCCAGATCCCCGCTTCCATGCTGGCCACCGTCGACAGCTACGACAACGTCTTTCCCACAGGCAAGCTCGTGCCCGTCACCGGTCAATATGACCTACGCGCCGGCCAGCCGCTCTACAAGAATTTCTACGACGACAACTGGAGCCAACTCGACTGGAAGAACGGCGTCGTCCAGGTGAACATCTCCGATCCCGCAGCCAAATACGGCGTCCGGATCGAAGGCGTCTCCCCCGAAATCAAGACCATCCAGGCCTACGCGCCACCTGACAAGAACTTCGTAGCCGTCGAAGATCAGTACAACTTCGCCGATCCTTTTGGCAAAGAATGGGGCTCCATGGATACCGGCATGGTCACGCTGAAACCCGGCCAAAGCACCAAGTGGCACGTGCGCCTCAAGCTCTTTATCCCGTAGCGAACTTCAGAAACCGACCTTCTTGCTGCTTAGCGCAAGCAGCAAGAAGTGTCAGGGCACGACTTCAGTCGTGCCGTACGAGCAGTAGATAGGAACGGGCTTGAGCCCCTGCGGATTGTCGATCTCACCAGGGACCAGTTTTCCGCAGCCGGCTAGGGCCTACACTCGAAAGACCGGGAGATCTGAAACCCGGGCTTTCGTCTTCGATCTCGCCCCAAACGAAGCGAAATCCCCGCCGAACGCGTCATACAAGCAACTCTGTCTTCGCAGAGCGCTTCATCATTCCGTATGCAAAGAGATTCATCATCGCCGACCGCCGTTCCGTCATTCGCTCCAACGGGCCCAGAAAGCCTGGAGCTTATCGACCATCTTCTGTCAGAAGCCCTTGCCTTGAACGCGTCTGACATCATTCTGGTCAACGGGTCGGCCCCGACACTCCGCGTCAACGGTGCGCTCAAATCACTCCCGGGCGGCGAGCTCACAGTCGACGACATCTGGGTTCTGTTAACTCCCTTGCTCTCGCCGCCCCGGCTCGAAGAGCTGAATCGCCAAAAGTGCCTGGATTTCTGCTTCGAACGCAGATCCGCGGGAAGATTCCGCGCCAACGTCCACTTCCAGCGTGGAACCATTGCAGCCTCGATACGCATTCTCCCCAGGGAGATCCCCACGCTCGAGTCACTCCATCTCCCGCAGTCGCTCTCCGCCCTCGCCGAGCGCCGTCAGGGACTGATCCTCCTCACAGGCGCCACAGGCTGCGGCAAGACCTCCACCATGGCAGCCCTGATCAACACCATCAACAGCACCCGCCGCGACCACATCATCACCATCGAGGACCCAATCGAATTTCGGCAGCCGAATCTGCATTCGCTGGTGGAGCAGATCGAAGTAGGTTCCGATACGCCCGGATTTGCCCAGGCAGTCCGCGCCGTCCTGCGCCAGGATCCCGATGTCATCCTCATCGGCGAGATGCGCGACAGCGAAACCATGGCCGCCGCGCTCACCGCCGCTGAAACCGGCCACCTGGTCCTCACTTCGCTGCACACCAACGACGCCGCCCAGACCGTCTCCCGGATCCTCGACATCTTCCCCGCAGGCTTTCAATCCCAGATGCGGCGTCAGCTCTCACTTGCCCTGCTGGCTGTCATTCATCAGCGGCTCGTGCCTGCCATCAACGGAATCGATCGATACCCCGCCGTTGAGATCCTCATGGCCACGATTGGAATCCGCAACCTGATTCGCCGCGGAGATGATCATCAGCTCAGGGCCAACATTGAAACCGGCCGCTCCGATGGCATGCAGACGATCGAACAGTCCCTTGCCGAACTGGTGCGCAGTCAACGCATCTCCCGCGACACAGCCTACTCCCACACCAGCCACCCCGAAGATCTCCGCCGCCATCTTGGCGAATAGAACATCAAGCAACCATACGGTTGCACATCTAATCTGAACCGTTGCCGAACCAGCCGTTCTCCTCCAATGCCAAAATCCGGGACTATCCTTGTCTCGAATCCGGAGAAGAATAATCTGACTGCGCAATCGGCGTCCGCCGTGCGACTTCAACCCTCGAATGGCTTGCCATCGTCAGCAGCAACTTCGGCAGCCCTCAATTCGTGGGTGTGTGGCGCGACGCTGCCTGGCACCGGCAGCTGACCCACACCATCAAGCGCGCCGAAATCATACTTCGCATCCGCATGATCGTGGAGGCGTCCAGATTGCCGTAGCCTCTGCTTGCGCCCCGATGGTACCCTCCCAAGAATGAAAGAACTTGGGTTGCTGCTCGCAATGCTTCCCCTGTCTGCCTTGGCTTTTTCGCAGGCCCAAATCAAAACTCCAACGAACCCTCCAAATCTTCCAGCGGAGACCATCACGCTGAGCGACTCGGCGGTTGCGCTGACCGGCCCGTGGAAATTCCAGCCGGGCGATTCTCCCTGGGTGAACGGCGCGCCGATGTGGGCACAGCCAGGATTTGACGACTCACGATGGGCGAAGATGGACCTCACGCCGCAGGCCGGAGACGTTGATCTGATGCAAGGCATCTCGGGCTACGTACCGGGTTGGACGCGGAGAGGTTATCCAGAGCTGAGCGGCTATGCATGGTACCGGCTGCGCGTGCGCGTAAACGATGCAGGCCAGGCCTTGTGGCTGAAAATGCCCCCCAATGTGGATGACGTCTACCAGATCTACGCCAACGGACAATTTGTGGGCCAGTTTGGCGCCTTTTCCGAAAATCACGTCACCCTGTACTACACCGAATCCTTCGCTTTCCCGCTCCCGGCGCCCGGGCCGGATGGCAATATCGATCTCGCAGTGCGCCTTTACATGAGCCCCGTCACGATCTTCAGCAATCCCGATGTCGGCGGGTTGCATGGGCCGCCCGCACTTGGACTGGCCTCCACCGTGCAACTGCTGCAGACAGCGGACAGGGACGCGATGATGCATGGTCAATTTGGAACTTTGCTGAGGGCTTTCCTCTTTCTGCTGGCGGCGCCCCTGGCGCTGTGGGCGTGGCTCTACAACAAACAGGAACGGGCTTGGTTGTGGCTCTTGGTTGCGCTGGTATGGGCCGTAATCACCAATTTCTGGGTTGTGCTCACAGCCCTGACCACTGTGGCGAGCATTGCACAAGATACTTGGCGAAGCGTCCTTGTCCTGCCGTTGTGGACCATGTTCTGGTGGCACTGGTTCGGGCTGCACGAAAAACGCTGGATCCCCCGCTCGGCATGGCTGCTGGCTGCGGTCATCACTCTGCTTCAGTTGTGCGCGCAATCGCCGTATCTTGGCTGGACGATTGTGCCGCAATCTGCACTGCACTGGTTCTATACCGCGTCAGTCTGGGTTCTTGTTCCGTACCAATTGCTCGGAATCGTGATCCTTGTAGAGGGCTTTCGCCGCGACCGTGCCGAAGCTCTATCGGCGGCATTTCCCATTGTGCTGGGCATGTACGGCGCCTTCGGCGGGTATCTCGTCAACACTTTCGACATTCCCAACCAGTTCTTCCCCTTCGGTCTTGGCATCAATATCAGCGACGTCGTTTTCATGCTGATGGTCGTGGTCGTGGGCGCGCTGGCGCTGCGTCGTTTTATGCGGACGCAGGTACGTGAGTCCCTGACACGCCAGGCGGCCAAAAAGGATATGGAGCAGGCTCAGCAATTGCAGCAGCGCGTGCTGGTTCCGGAGGCCCTCGACTCGCCCGCGTACACGGTCGAGACAGAGTACCGCCCCGCGCAGACCGTCGGTGGAGACTTCTTTCAGACTCTCTCGAAACCCGACGGCAGCCTGCTGGTGGTCATCGGCGATGTCTCCGGCAAAGGCGTGAGCGCCGCCATGCTGGTTGCCGTGCTGGTGGGCGCGATCCGCAATCAGGCCGAACACAGCTTCGATCCGGCATTAATGCTTGCAACGCTGAACCGCCGCATGATCGGGCGTTCCGGAGGCCATTTCGCTACCTGTGTCGTCGCAGTCCTCGACTCCGGCGGAGAGATGAAGATTGCGAATGCCGGGCACCTGCCGCCATATTTGAATAGCAAGGAGCTCAATATCGAAGGCTCGCTGCCGTTGGGAGTCGCCGACGATGCGGAATACGGCGCGCACACCATCGCGCTGAAGCCGGGCGACAAGCTGATGTTCATGACGGATGGGGTGGTGGAAGCGATGAATCTGGCGAAAGAACTCTTCGGGTTCGACCGCGCCCGAGCAATCAGCGGCCAACATGCGGCGGCGATCGTGGAGCAGGTACAACTGTTCGGACAGGAAGACGATATCACCGTGCTCGGAGTGCAGTTCGCAGCATGACGATATAGGAATTAGTTGGCCGTGCGATGCTCACGCACGGCCGACTCACGGTTGTCCGAACAATAGCCCGATATCCCGGGTCCGAGTACCTCAACACCCTAATCGCCAAGCTTGTTTAACTTCACAGTGCGTCCCGTCCGCGCCGACTCGCGCGCCGCATCCAGAATCTGCATCACGATCACATTCGTATCGAGCGCCGTCAGATCGCCTTTGGGCACAATCTCCCCGCGCAGTACCGCCGAGAGATACGAGAGCGAGTCCCGCTCCCGTGCAGGCAGCGACGGAGCCGTGGTCATTTGCTCCGCAGCATCATGCTCATGCCGAATCCGAATCTGGTCGGCAGCAACCGTGATGGCATAACCTGTCGCGCCATAAACCTCCATGTCCTTGCGCGCGAACGGCCAGTTCCACGATCCCATGATGACGGCCTGCGCATGCGGATACTGCAGGGTGATGGTCGAGTCGTCGTCGACCTTCGGATAAATTTGCGGTTTGTCGTGATTCACCACCGCCGTCACCGTCTGCGGCGTCTCGCCGTGCATCAGCCACGTCATCAGGTCCACGCCATAGCAGCCGAAGTCATAAAGTGCGCCGGCCCCATTCTGTTGTGGATCGGTAAGCCAGCTCAGAAACTCCGGCGGCACGTTGATTTCCTTTGGCCCCTGGTGCCCGTCATGAACCACTACGCGCCGAATCTCCCCAATGCGTCCCTCGCGGACTTCGTCGTAGGCAGCCCTGTTGCTCGTGTACCACGTAGTCTCGTAATTCACCAGAACCTGGATCTTGTGATCCCGCGCGACGCGACGAATGGCGACCGCGTCCTCAAGAGAAATCGTCAGCGGCTTCTCGACCATCACCGACACGCCATATTGCGCGGCAATTTCGATGGCATGGCGGTGCTCGCCGATCGATGTATACACCAGCACGGCCTGCGGTCGGGTCTTCTCGATCATGTTGGCTTCGCTCTTGTAAAACAGCGTGTCCGGCAGCGAATACTTCTTGCCGTACTTCTGCCACAACTCCGCATGTGCGTCGGCGATTCCCACCAGTTGCACATCCGTGTGCTTCGGCAGCTGCGACAGAAAGCCCTCTACATGGCCGTGCTCAAGGCCCACGATAGCGACTGTCAGCGGTTTCGCTTCATCAGCCCGGGCACCCACAGAAACGGCAAAATACATCGAGACCATCAACATTGAGATGAACACAAATGACCTGCGAAAACCTGGAGCGCGCATCAAGTTCGAATTCCTCCTGCGGCCCCGATTCTACAGCCCACGGCCTCGTGACCCGGCCCGATACTTCGCCAGATACTTCGCCAGATACTTCGAATTGACCGACGCCGTGGCCCCGCCGTCAGTTGGACGGCACCCTTCGACATCGAATCTGTAAACCGGCGCCCCCCGAAACCCGTCAATCCTGACATGGGGACGGCACCGATTCGTTTTCGATGCCCTTGCTGCGGGTACAGGACTCTCGAGGCGCCAAGCACGCTTGCCTTATGTCCGGTGTGCTGGTGGGAGGACGATGGACAGGAGGATGCCGATGCCTCCGACGTCCGGAACACCGTAAACGGCGAATTAAGCCTCGACGAGGCTCGTTTGCACTACTCCCGGTGCGGCGCTGCCCACCCCCGTTTCCTGCTATACGTCCGCAAACCAGAGGTGTCTGAGCAGTAACGTGTCTTCTCCGGTCCGCCAGGCAACCCTTCCGACCTGGTCCGTTTGACCGCCCTCGCAAACCCTCTTACCATGAATTGGGGCATTATCCCCGCCACGCGGCGCTGTGACCGTCTGGCGACAGCCCGCTGTAGCAGCAACATTTGGCGCCTGTCGCGCCCGGAAGGTACAACGTTGAGCACCGCTGACACTCTCGAAACCAACCCCGCATCCGGTACACCCGAAGAATCGCACGGCCACGAAGGCCACGATCACGAACACGACCATAACCACGAACATCAACATGGGCCTGTCCTCAATCCCGATTGCACCCGCGAACTGGTGCTGGATGTCCCGGCAGAGGAAGTGTCCAAAGCCTTCCGCAATGTCGTTCGCAACTATCAAAAATATGCCAAGCTTCCCGGCTTCCGCCCGGGCAAGGTGCCAGAGGCCGTAGTCCGCCGTCGCTTCGCCAATGAGATCCGCAAAGATGTCATCGACGGCCTGCTCCCAGACCGCTTCAGCAAAGGCGTTCGCGAACTCAACATCCGCCCCGTCGGTCAGCCCCAGGTAACCGAACTGACAGTGGATGAGGGCCAGCCGCTTCACGTCAGGGCTGTCTTCGAGTACCTGCCTGATTTCTCCATCGAAGGCTACGAGCAGGTTGTCGTCGAGAAGCCTTCTGTCGAGGTGACCGACGAAGAATTTGCCCACGAAATGACCCAGTTGCGGGAGTCCCGCGCGGTCGTTGAGCCCGTCGAAGAAGACCGCGTCATCGTCGACGGCGACTGGGCCGAGATTTCCTACACCGGCCTTATGACCGAGGATGCGGAAGCTGCGCCTATCACCGGTGAAGATTCCCTCGTTGAGGTTGGCGGCAAGGATACCGTAGAGGCATTCACCCAGGTTCTCCGCGGCGCCAAAGCTGGGCAGGAACTGAAAGCCGAAGTCATCTACCCGGCGGACTACCCTGAAGCCAAACTCCAGGGCAAAACCGTCGCCTACGACGTCGCCGTTAAAGCTATCAAAAAACGGACACTTCCCGAATTGAGCGACGACTTCGCAAAGGAAGTCGGCAATTACGAAAGTTTGGACGATCTACAGTCCCGTGTCCGCGAACACATGGCCAACCGCAAGCGCCGCAGCGTTGAAGCCGAAACCAAGGACCGTCTGTTCGCCGAACTGGTCAATAAGTACCAGTTCGCTGTACCGGAAAGCCTTGTGCAAGACCAGATTGACGCCCGTTTGGAGCGGGGCCTGCGCGCCCTTGCTGCCCAGGGAATGAACCCTGAGCAGATGCGCAAACTCGATTTCGGCCGCCTCCGGGGCGCACAGCGCGACTCCGCCGTGGCCGAGGTCAAAGCCCACCTTCTGATGGACCGGATCGCTGAAAAAGAAGGTGTTACGGTCACAGACGAAGAGTTGGACAGGGAGATACAATTGGCAGCAATCCAGTCCCGCGAGCCGTACGAGACCCTCCGCCAGCGTTTGACTGACGACGGCGGGCTAGCTAGAATCCGGGAACAATTGAAACGCGAAAAAACCGCAAGTCTGCTGTACGAAAGATTGCCCGCGTAGTCGTTGAGTTGGCGAAACCGCCGTGCTGACCGGAACTTGCACCACCCCGGGCTCCACGGCCATCAAATAGGACGGGGCAATAACCCCGCGAGGGAAAAAACTCGAATGGCACTGGTTCCCATGGTGGTTGAGCAGACGAGTCGCGGCGAGCGCGCCTACGACATCTACTCCCGTCTGCTTCGCGATAACATCATTTTCCTCGGCACGCCGATCGATGATCAGGTAGCCAATCTTATCGTTGCTCAAATGCTGTTTCTCTCGGGCGAAGATCCGGAGAAGGACGTCCAGCTCTACATCAACTCCCCCGGAGGTTCCATTACTGCCGGGTTGGCAATCTACGACACAATGCAGTTCATTCGCAACAATGTCGTGACATACTGCATTGGTCAGGCGGCCAGCATGGGTGCATTCCTGTTGCTCGCCGGAACAAAGGGCAAGCGGTTTGCGCTGCCAAACGCGCGCATTCTCATTCATCAGCCATCGATGGGCGGGCTAAGCGGCCAGGCAACGGATATCGATATTCATGCACGCGAAATCCTCCGCATCCGCGAGATCACCAATATCCTGATGGCGAAGCACACCGGTCAGCCGCTCGACCGCATTGAACGCGACGTGGAACGCGATTTCATCATGAATTCGGCACAAGCGAAGGAATACGGCATCATCGACGAAATCATTGATAGGCCGCGCACATAAGCGGCCGCACACTCTGTAAGTCATTTTTGAAAAGGCCAGTCCAAAGGGAGCAAAAAAATGAAAACGCGCACGGGACCTGAAGAAGCGCTGCGGTGCTCGTTCTGCCACAAATCGCAGGACGCTGTAGCGAAGTTGATCTCGTCGCCCAGCGACTACCCACGAGCATATATATGCGATGAGTGCGTCGCTGTCTGTAACTCCATCCTTGAGGACGACCGCGGAGATGCCACGCATCCTGCAAATGCCGCCGGCCACCTGCCCAAGCCGCAGGAGGTCAAAAGCTTCCTCGACGACTACGTCATCGGCCAGGATCAGACCAAGAAAAAGCTTGCCGTCGCCGTCTACAACCACTACAAGCGCGTGCAGATGAATCGCATGCGCAACAACGAAGTCGAACTCGCGAAATCGAACATCCTGCTCATTGGCCCCACTGGCTCCGGCAAGACGCTTCTGGCGCACACCCTGGCCAAGATGCTCGACGTTCCCTTCGCCATCGTTGACGCCACCACACTCACTGAAGCCGGCTACGTCGGCGAAGACGTCGAGAACATCATCCTCAAGCTTTTGCAGGCCGCCGATGGCGATGTCACCCGCGCCCAGCAAGGCATCATCTACATCGACGAAATCGACAAAATCGGCCGCAAGGACGAGAACCCCTCCATCACCCGCGATGTCTCCGGCGAAGGCGTGCAGCAGGCATTGCTCAAGATCCTCGAAGGCACGGTTGCCAATGTCCCACCACAAGGTGGACGCAAGCATCCGCACCAGGAGTTCACCGCTGTCGACACCACCAATATCCTGTTCATCTGCGGTGGGGCCTTCGTGGGCCTCGAGCGTGTTGTTGGCCGTCGCATCGGCAAAAAGGCTCTCGGCTTCAAGGCTGTGGACGCCGAGGCCGATGCAGCAACATCGCGTTCGCATCGCGATACCGAGTTGCTCCGCAAGACCGAGCCGCAAGACCTCATCAAGTACGGATTGATTCCCGAATTTGTCGGCCGCTTGCCCGTGATGGGCATTCTCGATGAACTCGATGAAGCGGCTCTCGTCGAAATCCTCACCAAACCACGCAACGCGATCGTCAAGCAGTACCAGCGCCTGCTCGAATATGAGAATGTTCGCCTCCACTTCACGCAGGACGCGATCGGCGCCATTGCGCGCGAAGCGCTTGCCCGCAAGGTCGGCGCGCGCGGCCTGCGCATGATCCTTGAAGAGCTGATGCTCGACCTGATGTATCACCTGCCCAGCAATAAGAAGGTCCGCGACCTCGAGATCACCAAAGACATGGTCGAGCGCCGCGATCTATCGCTCTGCTTGCTCGAGAAAGCCGGCTAAGCATCGTTGCACAACTAGCTTTCGCATACCAAGGTCACATCGCCCCGGCGATGTGACCTTTGAGTTTTAGCTTGGGTGTCATTCTGAGCGAACGGGACCCCGAACGCACCAGGGGCCCCAAAGAGCGATTGAGCTCTTTGGGGTAGGTTCGGGGGTGGTGAGCGAAGAATCTGCTTCTGTCCTCGGCGTCCTCTCAGCGGCACCTTTCAAACATCAAGCGGAGTCATTCTGAGCGACACAGGCGGCGTCATTCTCAGTGACATCAGGCTGTGTCATTCTGAGTGAACGGGGCCCCGAACGTATCTCAGTTCGGGGGTGGTGAGCGAAGAATCTGCTTTTTGGGCTCCAGACTTACCTCAATAATCTTGAGGCCTAAAACTGTTCTTTGCTCGCGCCCCCGCTTCGCATGCAATCAATTTGCAATTGCAACATTCAGCGCATATGGTGAATCGCATGCTTTTGCGCCGCCCCACGATTCTTCTCATCTTTCTGACCGCCGCATTCGCACGGTCGCAGCAGCAGCCATCCTCGTTCGAAGCGGCCTCGGTCAGGCCCAGCGAGCACGAAGTCGGGCCCGACTACAACAACCAGATAGCCTATTCACCTGCCGGCTTCAATGGAAAGAACGTCACACTCAGACGTCTCGTGGCGGAAGCATGGCACTGCCAGATGAAGCAGATCGTCGGACCGCCGTGGCTCGACCATAATGAATACGACATTGCCGCACGCGCTTTCGAGGGCGCGACCAAGGAACAGATGCAGCCGATGCTGCGCGCGCTTCTCATCGACCGCTTCAGCTTGAAACAACACAGCGAAAGCAAAATGATGCGCGTGTATGAATTGGAAGTCGGCAAGGACGGCCCGAAAATCAAGCCAGTCCAGGATGCAGGTGCTCCCTCGCCGGGCCCTGGATTTCGCTTCCGCGGCGACATGCGCCAGTTCGCCGATCTTCTTGCTGTTCAATTCTCGATGCCCGCGCCGGAAGAGCCCGGTGTTCCCGTGAAAGCCGGCGGCCCCGCGATCCCCGTCCTCGACAAGACAGGTCTGCAAGGCATCTACGACTTCAGCGTGGACCAGCGCCCAGAGTTGGGAACCGACATCTTTACAGCGTGGAAAAGAGCCCTGGAAGATCAGCTTGGCCTGAAGATTGAAAGCCGAATGGATCACGTTGCTGTAGTCGTCGTGGATGATGCGACAAAGATCCCGACAGCAAATTGATATCACCCGCGAGCCGCCACTTCCCTTACACGCAACTGACTTTCGTATTGTCAAAGGTCACGTCAATCGGCCGATGTGACCTTTGAGTCTTCAGGCATTCGTGTGCCCTCCGCCTGCCCAAACCGCTGTACAATCCCAACAAGGCGCGCTGGATACCTGAGTCCCATGACATCGTCCCGCGTCTAACACCCATGGTGCTTTTATGACTTCTTCAAAAGACAAGAGCGAACCGCGCAAACTTCCCATGATGCCCATTCGGGACATGGTGATTTTCCCTTACATGATGACGCCTTTTGTCGTCGGCCGTCTCTCCAGCGTGCGCGCTCTTGAAGAAGCGCTCAACGGCGATCGCAAAATATTTCTCGCTACGCAGCACGACGCCTCCATAGATGAGCCAAAGGCCAAGGAGATCTATCAGGTCGGCTCCATCTGCAATATCGTCCAGAGCGTCAAAATGCCCGACGGCAACATCAAGGTGCTGGTCGAAGGCGTCGAACGTGCAAAATCGACTGAAGTCAACGACAAGGATGGATTCTTCGTCGCCACTGTGCGCACCGGCAAGACCGATTTTGAAATGACGCCGGCCGTTGAACAACTGATGCAGCGCGTCACCACGTTGTTCGAGCAGTATGTGAAACTCCAGCAGTCACTCAACTACGAAACCATCATTGCGACAGTTCGCATGGATGAGCCGGCGAAACTCTCCGATACCATCGCCGCGAACCTGCAGATGGGCATCGAGGAAAAGCAGGAACTACTCGGCATCTTCGATCCTGCCGCCCGCCTCGCGCGCATCGCTGACGTGCTCGACATTGAAATCGAGAAACTCGATCTTGACCGCAACATCCAATCGCGCGTTAAGCGCCAGATGGAGCGTGCGCAAAAAGAGTACTACCTCAACGAAAAGATCAAGGCCATCCAGAAGGAACTCGGCCGCGGCGAAAAAAGCGAATTCGACGAACTGCGCAAGAAGATCGAAGCCGCTGGCATGCCAAAGGAAACGCTCGAGAAGGCGATTCAGGAACTCAAGAAGCTCGAGGCCATGCCGCCCATGTCGGCCGAGTCCACGGTGAGCCGCAACTACATTGACTGGCTGCTCGCAGTGCCGTGGAAGAAAAAATCCAAAGAAACACGCTCCATCGACTTCGCGGAAAAAGTACTGAACGAAGACCACTACGGCCTCGAAAAAATCAAGGAGCGCATCCTTGAATTCCTTGCGGTCCGTCAGCTCGTCAAGAATCCGAAAGGCTCGATCCTCTGCTTCGTCGGACCTCCCGGAGTCGGCAAGACGTCACTCGGCATGTCCATCGCCAAGGCTACCGGCCGCAAATTCGTCCGCCTCTCGCTGGGCGGCGTTCGCGACGAAGCCGAGATTCGCGGCCATCGCCGCACCTACATCGGCGCACTGCCCGGCCAGATCATCCAGCACATGAAGCGCGCCGGCACCAAGAACCCCGTCTTCCTGCTCGACGAAGTCGACAAGATGGCTTCGGACTTCCGCGGCGATCCAGCCTCGGCTCTGCTTGAAGTCCTCGACCCCGAGCAGAACACAACTTTCCAGGATCACTACCTCGACGTGGATTACGACCTCTCGCAGGTCCTTTTTGTAGCCACTGCCAATGTGCTGCACACCGTCCCCGCTCCGCTGCAGGATCGCATGGAAGTACTCCGCCTGCAGGGCTACACCGAGCAGGAGAAACTCGAAATCGCCAAGCAATACCTGGTGAAGAAGCAGCGCGAGCAAACCGGCTTGAACGATAAGAACGTCGTCTTCAGCGATGATGCCATTCTCGAAATCATCCGCAACTACACCCGCGAAGCTGGAGTCCGTAACCTCGAGCGCGAAATCGGCAACGTCTGCCGCAAGGTTGCACGGCGCGTTGTGAAGAAGGGTGCAAAGCACAAGGAAGAAATCACTGCAGCGAGCATCAGCGAATTCCTCGGCGTGGCGCGCTTCCGCGACTCCGAAGTCCACGAGAAGAGCGAAGTCGGCCTCGTGACCGGCCTCGCATGGACCGAAGTCGGCGGTAGCATCCTCACCACCGAAGTCACAGTGCTCGACGGAAAAGGCAAGCTCACCATCACCGGCCAGCTCGGCGACGTCATGCAGGAGTCGGCTCAGGCAGCGCTGGCGTACATTCGTGGTCGCGCACAGGCTCTCGGCCTAAGCCGTGAGTTTTATCGCAACGTTGACATCCACCTGCATGTTCCCGAGGGCGCCATCCCCAAGGACGGCCCTTCCGCAGGCATCACCATGGCCACCGCGCTCGCAAGCGCGCTCGCCAAGATTCCCGTCAGGCGCGACGTCGCCATGACCGGCGAAATCACGCTGCGCGGCAAAGTTCTTCCTATCGGCGGCTTGAAAGAAAAGCTGCTGGCAGCCCTGCGCGCAGGCATCTTCGAAACCATCCTGCCCAAGGCCAACGAGAAAGATGTTGCCGAATTACCCGACAACATCAAGAACTCGATGAAGCTCCATTTTGTAGACACGATGGATGAAGTGTTGGCACTGGCGCTTGAAAGCCCTCTGCCCGCACCGATACCCGAGGCGACGGAAGTCCTTACGGCCGTGCCGCCGCAGGATGTCGTAGGCGGCCAGGTTTCGCGCCAATAAATGGCCGACGAGAGCTTCCGGTTCCTATCCGTTACGCATCAGGGCACGGCAGAGAAACTTCGGTCTTTGTAGTCCGGAGGGAGCGTGGGGCTTCAGCCCCACGAACAGCAGCTATTGAGCCACCGGGCTTTAGCCCCGGCCTCTTGTCTGGCCGGCTGCCCTACTTGCCCTGAATATCCTCGAACGCGTGCACCCAGGCATTCATCACATCATCGAACGTGAATCCCGGCTCCACCTTGCAGTTCGAGAACGCATCGCCCTTCTTCTCGCACGCGGCGACTCTCTCGCCTTTCACGTTATAGAGAGTAAGGCTGTTCGGGCCCTTGGGAATCTTTACGAGCGCGGGCTGCGTGACAGGCGGCTCCTCGAGGTTGATGGTGTGGACAACCGGACCGTTCGCAGTCGCGGCCAATAGACAAATGGCAACGAGTGTATGCACGTTGACTCCAAATAAATTGATGAGAAGTGAATGCAGTATAGAGCAGGTTGAGTTCGTTGCGTATTTGGTTTTTGTGTTCATTCGTCACGCCACATTACTTTTCGCACGGGCACACTGAGCCCACAGCAAGTGCCACACCTGCGGCATCTCAGTCTTGATCCTGTATCCTCAAGAAAATGCGTGGCCGCACTTCTTGAGGCCTCCGCGAATGAGATTTGCATGCCTTCAATGCGCTACACCACGCAATTCCTGCTTTCCGCACTCGACGCGGCCCAGTTCCCCGCTCCAACGGTGCCGGAGATCGCGTTCCTGGGTCGCTCCAACGTCGGCAAATCCAGCCTGTTGAACGCATTGGTGGGCGAGAAGGCCGCGAAAGTCTCGCAGACCCCGGGACGCACGCGCGCCATCAATTTCTTCGCTTTGCTTAACCCGCGACAACAGGCACAACTCGTTTTCGCAGACCTTCCCGGCTACGGCTACGCCAAAATCTCAAAATCCATCTCCGCCGAATGGCCGAAGTTTATCGATCCGTATCTTGCCGAGCGCGAGACACTCAAACTCTGCGTCTGCCTCGTAGACTCCAATATTCCTCCGCAGCCGAACGATGGAAAGCTCGTCGACTGGCTCCGTCACGCTGGTCGCGAATTTCTGGTAGTCGCAACCAAGGTAGACCGTCTCAGCGGCAACGCGCGCACCCGCAATCTGCTTGCCATCAAAAACGCCTTTGAACTCGACGAAGTGCTTCCCGTCTCGGCCAAGACCGGCGCCGGCATCAAGGATCTCTGGAACCGCATCGAAGCCACAAGCGCTGTCGAACCAGGCTAGGCTCCTGTCCTGAGTCTGACATTCTTCCCAAAATATGCGGTGTCATCCTCAGCGACATAAGAAGTGTCAGCCTGAGTGTTGTAGGAGGTGTCATTCTGAGCGAACGGGGCCCCAAACGTTTTTCAGTTTGGGGGTGGTGAGCGAAGAATCTGCTTTTGTTTCTCGGTGTCCGCGAACAGCTAGGACCCTACCGCGGGCACGAATTGAAAATCCTTCGCCTCCCCGCCAATACGAAGGCTCATAGAAACCTTCGTTCCAATCCCACCGCTCTCAACCGCATCTCCGAAACGTCGGACGATTTCGCTCGCAGGTAGCCCATCGCAGTAAAGCGCTCTCTGCCCTTGCGCCATGCGCCCGAAATATCGCGGACCAACGCGGATCCAGCGAGATGCCGGCCTGTCCTCTCGAAGACACTCGATGGCAATCGCATCAAGCCGCGGCATCCACTGCGCAGGAGCCTGCTCCACTTGCCAGCTGATCGTGGCAACGCCCGTATCCGGCGTATCAAGGTGCACTTCCTGCTCACTCGGCCCGAAGTGGCATACCTGCCGCGCTCCCTCGCGCTGGCCGGCAAAAAGCAGGTCGGGAAGGACGCCGCGCGCCAACATCTCGCGCTCCACTGCATCGGGCTCGCCGGTAACACTCACGGCCACCGCATTCCGCTTGCGTATTTCGTTCTTGAGAATCCGCAGGGCTTCGTCCAGCGATGTGACGACGAAATCAACCACGCCATCGCGCATCGCCAGCTTTTGTACCGCCGAGTCTTCAGCGACAGCAAGCGTTGCACAGCCCGCCACATTCCCTGCGATCACCATCGCGCGGCTGCAGCCGTCCAGCGCGCCCGCGTACAGAAATTTGCCGCCCAGGTCTAGCTCTGCATCGTGATCGCCCTTTACATCGCGCATGAGCACGCGATAGAGACAGAAGGACTCAAGCTGCAACGACTCTGTATTTGCGGGTGCCGGGTTAGACACTAGTTGGAGATTCTCCACACGCCGTGGCGTCGGCGCAACCTTGGCGCGTCAGTCCTTATTGCGCTCCATCATATTCTTCTCGCGCACAAACAGGATGAGTTCACCGGGCAGGGCGGTGGTTTTGAATTTTTCGCTTACCTTGGGCTTCGCACATCCGTTCGCGGTGACGAACCCCTTCGACATAATCTCTGGAACCAGGTACCACACGTCGCCGAACGCGTTCTTGTCCTTGTCGCAGTTGACGTAAATATCCATGGAGCTGTTATAGGCGAGATGAAGCGCCAACTCGTGCGTGTCGGCGGGAATCGTCAGCTCCGCAGTGCCATCGTCATTCTGCTTCACCCAATCCGGGTGCAACATCGTCTCGTGATCGACGCGCACCTGGTAGCCTGTCGGCATCACAGCGCGCCCCGTCTTACCGTCGAATACCTTGAGGATGATGGTCTTGGTGGGTTCAGCATGAAGCGCGCCACTCAGCGCCACCAGCCACCCAAGCAGAAGCAACCCAATCGTTCTACGAGCCATTCTGTTCCCTCGCGACTACCATGCAGAATAAGGCTGCCCGTCGGATCCTGTCTCCTGCGACCCGGAGTGCACGTCATCGATGCCTGGATCAGTCTGGTCCAGCGATGTGCAGAGAATCGCTGATATCCGTGTCCCACGTTTCACGCGATTTGGTCATTGGATCTTCGGGGATGGCCTTGAGATACCCATCCTGCACCAGGTCGTCGAGCGATTGCGGCGCTTTCTGTTTGTCCATGGTGTAGGAATCGATGGCAGAACGCATTACGCGCAAGTCTTCCTTGAGCACGGCTTCCTGCGCAGATCTGATCGCGCCTTGAAACTCGGGATGGCAAGCGTCGTCAGGATGCCGATGATCATCATCACGATCATCAGCTCCATCAGCGTGAAGCCCGCTTCCCGTTTTCCTTGCTGCGCATCTGTACCTCTATTCTCCTACATCCACGTCGATCTGGCCCGACAAGCGATAACTCTACCAATCGGAGTATTTGGTGCCGTCCAGTGCCGTTCCTGTCGACTTTGAATACACGTCGAAGACGCTCTGACCGCCATAGGAGTCCGACTTGGGATCGTCCTGCATCGAGTGCAATCCCCACTCGGCTTTTCCGGTCATCGGATCGACAGGAATGCGGCGCAGAAACTTGACCTTTTTGCCCTGTATATCGACTCCATTGACCAGCGTCTCAAGATCGGGCGGATAGTTCTGGCTGTCGACCTTGGTCTGGATGCGCCTTTGTCCGCGGCGTCCTTGTAATGGTCGATGGCATCGCGCATCTCCCACAGGTCCCGGCGCAGTTCGCGTTCCTTGTCCCGCTTGACCTTGAAGCGCGCAATGGGGATAGCCGCCGACGCAAGAATCGACAAAATCGCCACGGTCACGATCAACTCAACCAGCGTCAGGCCGCGCTCCGAATTCCTCCGGATTGGCCGCCGATCCGTCATTCCTTCGATGCTCCTACTGCACAACGATCGTGGTTTGCGAGGTTTGTGCATCCAGCGGCTTGCCGGCGCTGTTCATGGCGCCTGCCCGTGTAATGCTGATGCCGCTCTGCCCTTTGGCGGTCGCCTGAAATGTTAAGACGCAGACCACCCCC
>CAWAEE010000015.1:0-331760 GCA_963781125.1 uncultured Acidobacteriaceae bacterium | reverse complement strand
GGAGGATATGGCCTTTCTGGTACCGGCGGCAACATTGGCGTTTCCGAGAGAAACTGGCACAACAACTTTCAGGTCTATCTGGGCACAAGCGTTCTCGCAGCCGATATCTACGGCCCAGTTCGAATCAACGGGCAACTGTCGTCTTCCTGGTCGAGCGCCATCCTCATAGATCACCCGCAAGACCCGAGCAACAGATATCTCGCGCACAACTCGATCGAGTCTTCGGAGCGGAAGAATCTCTTTGACGGCGTCATTGACCTCGACAGCATGGGTGCCGCGACAGTTCCAAATGCCGGGGTGGTTCGAGGCGCTCAATAGTGACTTCCGCTATCAACTGACGGCGATAGGAGGTCCCGCACCAGGCTTGCACATAGCCAGAAGAACTGTCCAACCGCAGCTTCAAGATTGCTGGGGGCACCCCAAACGGCCGGGTCTCCTGGCAAACGAAGACAGCCATCGCTGAGGCCGCAGCAAGAAGAAGATACGCCATGCGAAAGGTATGGTGTACCAGGATAGAGGCGGCCAACAGGGGAGCAATCAGAGCGCCGGCACTCCAGCTCATATTGAGAAAGGCCAGCACGGACGCGGATCGCTGGGGAAAGCTTCTCCCGACAAACAAGCTGACGGCGGACATCGGAAGACCAACGCTTATTCCGAGAAGCAGAAAAACTACTAATAGAATCGGCCAAGGAACGATCGCGACCGCCAGACAGGAGAGCACAATCGCGACGAAACCGACCGCGACAATGCGAACGATCTCCCGATGCAGAGCAGAGCGCCAAGGAACTTCCGGCAAAATACAGGAGAAACAGAAAGCCCGATTGGCTGTCGTTCAGATGAAATGCCGACGCCACGGATGGCAGCAGTGGCCCACCGATGGCATGCAGAACTCCAGTAAGCAGGAAAACCGGGTGCAGGACCGTCAGTGTTTGCGCCGAGGAATGCCGGGCGTCCGACCGCATTCCAGTTTCAACTCCGCTTGGAGCGGGCAGCCGTTTTGGATTAGGCGGGCAGGTCGACTCGCGAATCACAAGCTCTGGCAGAATCGGCACCACATCGGGGAAAGTCGCCTGTCCGCGAATCCGCTGCAGCAGAATGCGCGCCGCCACTTTGCCCATCTGCGTCAGCGGCTGGCGAATCGTGGTCAGGCTCGGATTATGGAATGCCGCGCCCTGAATATCGTCGAAGCCAACCACCGAAACGTCTGCCGGCACATGCAGACCGTGGTCCGACAGCTCGGATTGCCCCGATTGCGGACACGTCGTTGTAGCAGACCATGGCGGTGAATTCGGCGCCGCGCTGCAACAGTTCATTGGAGGCCAAAGCCCATCTCCGGCGTCGAAACTCGAAGCTTGATTGCACGGTCATTTCCGCCGGAACCGCCAAGCTTCAGTTCCCGAGCCACCGCCATGAGGCACTCCCATCGCTCGTCGGCGTCGGAGCTGTGACTGCCGCCGCGCATGAATGCAATTTTGCGGTGACCCAGCTGGTAGAGGTGGCGCAAGGCAAGCTCCGCGGCACGCCGCTGGTCGAGCACCACGTTGGTCGTTCCTTCGATTTTGCGATGTCCGGCTACGACAACCACCGGCAGGCTCAGGCTCTTCTCAAGGATCGTGTCGATGAGGATGAACCCTTCTACGGAGCGGTCCATGAGCAGGCGCGGGTATTCTTCGATCAGGTCGGGTTTGCGGCGGTGGCTCGCCGTAAGGTAAAAGTACCCCTCCTCAATGAGAAACTCCTCCACGCCAGCCAGTACTTCGGTTGCGTAGTTGTCGCTGAGTTCCGGGACCAGCACGCCCACGGTAAAGGTTTGGCGCTTGCGCAGCGATCGGGCAAAAAAGCTTGGCCGGTAGTCGAACTTCGCTGCTGCTTCAGTGACTCTGTCGCGCGTCTCCTGCGGAATCGAGCGTACCCCAGGAGCATTGTTGAGCACGAGAGAAATGGTGGCCGGAGACAGATTCAGGTACTCTCCGAGTGTCCGAGGCTGATGGGCTGTCCCGGCTGTGGGTCTGCCCCCGATTTGGCTCGTTTGGCCATGCACTCCAGTTGTAACACCCTTTTCCCGGCATGCGATGTGTTTTCAATGGGTTCGCTTTCGCTCGGTCATTTCGATCGAGATGGCATTCTTTTGCTTGAGCCTCGCCAGATTTGATATTGAATGACAGAGCGTGTCCGCCGCATGTTGAAAAGAAGAGCATCAATGTGCTCTCGGGAATCCTTGGGCTCGGCCGCGTGAGGTTGATGGGAGAATATGTATACGCCGATTTCACGAAAGGCGTGGATGGAGAATTCCGATGCTGCCGAACGATCTCGGGGATTCCCCTCGAAGTGCCCTCTCAGCTACTTTTGTGTTCGGGTGAATAAGCGACTTTGTTGCGGATGTTCCAAATTGACCAGACCGATCATTCAATGCGAGCTATAGTCTGTCTTAATTTCGCAGACGAGAGACGCGAAATCGGACCAAGGACCTTTCTCCCGCCGGAGGCAACAACGGCGGGAGACTTTTTTCTAAATGTATAAAAGTGAGCAGATCCGATTTTCCAGGTCGCGATAGAGTGTGTCTCATATTCGCCCGAGATGCGAAATAAAAGCAACATCCCGTCCCCTTTTCCCGCCGGCGTTCTCTCAGTCCGGCGGGATATTTTCTGTGGCCGTGATGCCCGCTCCTGCCAGGGAAGCCGCTTCGTGTCGGATTGCTCAGATAGCAATGGGATGACCCTAAATCGTGGACTCCTATTTCGCAATCGATAACCGCGAAATTGCAAAAACGCCTCCACGCACGTCGGAGAGGGGTGCATCGTTTTCTGAATATACAAATGTGAGCAGACCGGATTTTTCGCGCCACGATCGAGTAGATCAACTTCGGAAAACGCGCGAATTATCCCTCCCCCTGGAAAACCCGAAGCCAAGCCACGCCGCCTGTAAGAAACCGGCGGTGAGCCGTGGCTTTTCGTTGAAATGCGGATTTCAAGGGCAGCCGGAGGAGAGCATGGACTAAGCAAGTTGCAGAAGCGATCGCTAAACACAAGGAATTGGAGGCGTAGTTAATGCATCCTGGAGGTACGCCTATGTTTATATTGCAAACACGCCGAAAGGAAAGTATGGACTCCTCGACGCCGGACTTCTGAAGCTCAAGGCGGAAGAGAGATTACGCCTCGAAGGACTCCAATCGGCGCATCAAGCAAAAGAAACATACTCCGAATTTGTAATATACCTGGACAAGAATGGGCGGGCAGTGTGCCGCCTTTTTTCGCTATAATCGGGTCCACGGAGAGGTGGCAGAGCGGTTGAATGCACCGGTCTTGAAAACCGGCGAACCGAAAGGTTTCGTGAGTTCGAATCTCACCCTCTCCGCCATCGAGTCCAGATAATCAATAGCTTATAGACATGACTCAGACATTTGGCACATTTCCCGGCGAATTCGCGGGAATTAGATCCGAAAGGAACCGGAGAGGATTCTCTGCCACACGATATTGCTCAAAAAGGCGGAGGTTTCTCTCTCGGGGAATTCGTAGTCCCTTTTCAGGGCCCGGCGACTCAGACCGGAAGCGCGATGGCGGGACGGCTCGGCGAAGTTCCTGACTATTTTCCGTCTGAGCAGCTCTCCACTTTTCGGGACGCATCTTTGCACGAGTCGCGTTTCAGGCATGGTCCTGCTCCTGTGCATGAGCACTGTGCTGCCCGTTTGACGATGGTCGCGATCGAGACGGCGTGCAGGCTCGATCCCAGTTTTTGGTTGCGATCGATGCGGCGAAAGACCTTCACTTCCTTGATGGCCGACGCTGCTCAGGATGACCGAGGTTAGTTTGGGTTCGTTGCTTTCCCATGTCTCAGAAGCGAGACACTTAGGCTACGCTCAGGGCAGGCTCTGGACACCCATGGTCGTGGTGGTTACAACATTGCTCAAGAGCAACTGCGGGGCCTTCGACTTCGCTGCGCTCCGCTCGGGATGACAGCAAAGATGGGGCACGGATATGCACAAGTACAAGAGGTCAGAGGCCTAGGGTTGAGCATCCGGAGGAATGAGGAGCGTGAGCATCTGCGGCGCGATTTCCATGCGGGCCGGCAGCGCACCGAGCACCTCTCCATCGGCCTCCACATAGATTTGGGCCTTGGAACCGCTGCGAGCGCAGCAGTCGACCGCGGTTGCTTCAATCAAACCGACATGCTTTGAAAAGGTGTGACGTCCCGCGATGACCGCCAAAAGGAACCGAAGATAGTGGAAGCGATTCCGCGTATTGAATGTAATGAGCTTCAGAGTGTCCTTGCGCAAGGTGGCGCCAGGGGCGAGCATCCCCAGCGCTCCGCCAAAGGAGCGAACACGCACTGCGAGCAGCTGCGAAATATCTGCCTTATGAGGCTCGCCAGTCCCGTTGAGTGAAAAGGCTGCGCTGAAGAGTGGGAACGGATTGGTAGCCCAGATGCGTGTGGCCTCGACCATGTAGAGTGCGTAGCCGAAACGGCGCTTGAGCCCTGCATCGAGGCTGGCCATGAGCAAAGCATCGGCACCGATGCCGGCAGCAACGGTGAAATAGGAGGAGCATTCGACGCCATTCTTGTTGTGATAGAAGATGCGACCTACGGGGATTTTCGTCGGCGTGGCCGTGAGAAGTTTGCGCACGGCGTTCACGGGCGACGTGCCAAGCCCAAGATCCTGTGCGAGGGCGTTGGCTGTGCCCAGCGGCACTACGCCGAGGGCCACGTCGGTTCCGACCAGGCATTGCAGCACTTCGTGGACGGTGCCGTCGCCACCGCAGGCGAGGATCGAATCGTACCCGTTGCGCATGGCGGCCTTGGCCAGCGTTTTAGCACTTCCAGGGGCATCGGTCTCCAATGCTTCGGCATCGATGCCCGCTTCGCGGAGCAACTCAAGAGCGCGTTGAAGAGATTTTGCGCGCTGCGCGGAATGTTGGCCGGATTGCGGATTGTAGATCAGCGCGACTCGACGCAACGCAGGCTTTCCCTCAATGGCTCTCGCCCGGAACGGGCTATCTCTTCATTTTCTCAGGCTCGAGCGAGTCGTGCCGGTGGGGAGTAGCGGAATTTTGGGGGGCGAGTAACAGTTCTCACGGTTTCGGGGGCGATTTGATCGTGGCCTTGGATTGGATTTGAACCGTCACGGCACGGAATACGTAGTTCGACTAGAATGAACCGCCGATCAAAGGAAGGACTGCAGGGCCCTGCACGAACCATGACCGATCCAAAGCGAATCTCCTGTCTGTTTATTGTTCTGATGAGTGCCTTGACGTTGAATGTCGCGACACGTGCGCAAGAAAAAGCGAGTGCACAAGCGGGAACGCCGAAATACAAGGACGCGAGCCTGCCGGTTGAGGACCGGGTAGCCGATCTGCTGCCGCGGATGACGCTCGAAGAAAAGGTGTACCAATTGACGGGTGGATGGGATGCGCATGTAAGCGTGATCGACCCGACCGGAACCTACACCGATGAGACAGCGCGCAAAACACTCAGCGGGGAATGGGGCCCGGAATTGAAGTTCACTCCGCGTGATGCGGCTATTCTGCGCAATGGAGTGCAACGCTATTTGCGCGAGAAGACGCGTCTGGGCATTCCAGCGATGTTTCTGGGTGAGGCGCTGCATGGATACATGGAGTATGGGAGCACGAGCTTTCCGCAGGCGCTGGGGCTTGCCAGCACATGGGATCCGGCGCTGGTGAAGCAGGTGTTTACGGCGGTGGGGGATGAGGCGGGGTCGCGCGGAGCGGGCCAGGTGTTTTCTCCAGTGCTCGACATTGCACGCGATCCGCGCTGGGGACGCACGGAAGAGACCTACGGCGAGGATCCGTTTCTCGCCTCGCGGATCGGCGTCGCGGCCATCGAGGGATTGCAAGGCGATGGCTTCATGATCGATCGCCATCACGTGCTGGCGACCGCAAAACATTTTGCCGTGCATGGACAGCCGGAGGGTGGCACGAATACTGCGCCCGGCAACTATTCCGAGCGCATCATTCGCGAGAACTTTCTGGTGCCGTTTCAAGCCGCGGTGCAAGAAGCGCACGCAGGAAGCGTGATGGCCTCGTACAACGAGATTGACGGAGTTCCCAGCCACATTAACCACTGGCTGCTGGACAAGGTGTTGCGGCAGGAGTGGGGTTTCACGGGGTACATCACGTCGGACGGCGATGGATTGCAGATGCTGGTGGGCACGCACCATGTGGCCTATAACAATGCCGATGCCGCGCGACAGGGGCTGGCTGCGGGCGTGGATTACGACCTATCTGAAGGGACGGTCTACAGCACGCTTGTGGAGCAGGTGAAGCAAGGAATTGTGCCGGAGAGCGAAGTGGACCTTGCGGCGTCGCGAATTCTGGCGACGAAATTCCGGCTGGGACTGTTTGACCATCCGCTTGTCGATCCGGATTACGCGGAGCACGTCAACAACAGCCCGGAACACAAACAGATCGCGCTGGAGGCGGCACGGAAAGTGATTGTGCTGCTGAAGAACGAAAACAATCTTCTGCCGCTGGACCTGGCAAAGCTGAAGACAATTGCGGTGATTGGGCCGAATGCGGCCGATGTGCATCTGGGCGGCTATAGCCGCGATCCAGGGTTTGGCATCAGCGTTCTGGACGGGATTCGCGCACACGTCGGTACCAAGGCAACAGTTCTCTACGCGAAGGGCTGCAAGATCACCACGGCACCGGAGGGCTTCCGCGGATGGTGGGCGGACGGGGTTGAACTCGTCGATCCGAAGACACAGCAGGATTCGATCAAAGAGGCGGTTGAGGCGGCGAAGAAGGCCGATGTCGCCATTTTAGTCGTGGGCGAAAACGAAAGCACGAATCGCGAGGCATGGGCAGAGACCCATCGCGGCGATCGGGATTCGCTGGATTTGCTCGGCGCGCAAAACGACTTGGTGAAAGCTGTGGTCGAGACCGGGAAGCCGACGGTGGTGTTGCTCATCAACGGACGGCCGCTCTCGATCAACTATATTGCCGAAAAGGTTCCGGCGATTCTTGAGGGATGGTATCTCGGCGAGGAAGGCGGGCCGGCTGCGGCCGATGTCCTGTTCGGCGATGTGAATCCCGGTGGAAAGCTGCCGATTACATTTCCGCATTCGGTCGGCGATCTGCCTGATTTCTACAATCACAAGCCTTCGGACAATCGAAGCTATGAGTTTTCGACGAGGCAACCGCTGTTCGCCTTTGGCTACGGGTTGAGCTACACCACGTTCAAATTCGACAACCTGCGTGTGGGGCCGGCGCAGATTCTGACCGGGGGACTCGGCGAAGGTCAGCGTGGACGTGACGAATACGGGCGCGCGCGAGGGCGATGAAGTGCCGCAGCTCTACATTCACCAGCGCATCGCATCCGTAACACAACCGGTGATGCAGTTGAAGGGCTTTGAACGCGTCACGCTGAAGCCGGGAGAGAAGCGGACTGTTGAATTCGCAATCACGCCGGAGATGCTTGTCGATCTTGAACGTGGACATGCATCGGGTGGTGGAACCAGGTGTGTTTGATTTGATGGTGGGGCCGAGCTCGGACAAGACGAGCACGGTGAAATTGACTGTCGCGGGCACACATGGAGAAACGGGAAGGCCCGCTCCGCCTGCTCCTCCAGCGGGTTCCGAGTCGGGCGTGGTGAGCACATTTGATGATCTGAAGGTCTCGGCAAATTACGGATCGTGGATGGCGGCCGGGGATGGAACGATGGGCGGCGGAAAATCGACTTCGTCGATGGAGGTTGTACAACCGGGCGCCGATGGCACGAAGGGCGCGTTGCAGGTGAGCGGCGAAGTGGTTGCGGGGCTCGCCGTTCGCGTGGGCGGGACTGCTTTATTCGCCTGGAGCGGGACCGATGCAGCCCGCGAATTTGTCGAAGAAGAACACGATCAGCTTTTGGGCCAAAGGCGATGGGAGTACCTATACGCTGGTCGTGCTGACGGAAGCACGCTCGGGGCAATCGGGTGAACTGCCGGCGATGACACCGTTCACCGCGGGATCGGAGTGGAAGCGGTATTCATTTCCCTTCTCTGCTTTCGATACCGACGGAAGCGATCTTACGGGACTCGGCTTCATTGATGCGCAACGGCCGGGGAAGTTCCAATTCCAGCTTGATCAGGTGGAGATCAAGTAGGCGGGTGAAGCTGCTGGCGTTGGGAAGAATTATTGCCGCTTCAATCGTCGCCGGCGGCGCGGTTCATTCTGAGGATTGCGACCGTATCGGGCGGCAAGGTGATTTTGTCGTCTTCGATGCGAATTTCGCTGCTGGAGGCGAGGACGAGCTCGCTCGATGAGGGCAACGGAAGAGACTGCCCTGATTCGGCTAGATTGCAGAGGACCGCGATGGAACCGCGATCCATGCGCAGCCACATTTCCTGCTGGTTATAGCTGACGCGTGCGTTGCGCGGCTCTCCGTTGTTCAAACAGGCAGTAGCCCGGCGCACTCGAATCAGGTTCCGGTGCCAGGCGAGCATCTCAGCATGTTCGGATTGCCCCACTTCGTTCCAATTCAATTTTGAGCGAACGAATGTTTCGCGCGCTTCGGGATCCGGAATTGATTCAGGCGGCCAGCCGAATGCTTCAAACTCCACCTTCCGTCCCTCGGAAACAGCCCGGGCCATCTCGGGATCTTCGTGATTGGCGAAGTACTGAAAGGGAGACGTTGCGGCCCATTCCTCGCCTTGGAAAAGCATAGGGACAAACGGACCGGCGAGGACGAGGGCGGCGGCGACTTTGGCGCGAGCTATGCCCGACAACGTGACTGGATGCGGTCTCCTGTGGCGCGATTGCCGATTTGATCGTGGTTTTGAATGAAGACGACGAAACGATGTTGCGACACATTCGATGGCCGGCCTCCCGTGCACGCGGCGGCGGTAGTTTGAGTAGATGCCGTCATAGACGAACGTCTGCTCAATTGCCTTGGCGAGATGGGCGAGTGTGCCGAAGTCGGAATAATAGCCGGCTTCCTTTTCACGATTGAGAATGGTGAAGAGCGCGTGGTGAAAATCGTCGCTCCACTGCGCATTCATACCCAATCCAAAGGCTTCGCGCGGTGTGACGAGGCGAGGGTCGTTCAGATCGCTTTCGGCGATCAGCACGAGGCGACGACTGAGCGTTGCGGCCATGGTTTCTGTTTCCATGGCAAGCTGCTCAAGAAAGTGGTTTGCCGAACGATCCATGAAGGCATGGACTGCGTCGAGCCGCAATCCATCGATGTGGTAATCGCGCATCCACATCAACGCATTGTCGCAAAAGAAGCGTCTGACTTCGTGGGATCCGGCACCTTCAAGATTCACAGCGCCGCCCCAGGGGGTCTTGTGCGCATTGGTGAGATACGGGCCGAATTTGCCAGTGTAGTTTCCGACCGGACCGAAGTGGTTGTATACCACATCGAGAAGAACGGCGAGTCCTTTTTCATGCGCGGCATTCACAAAGCGCTTCAACGCATCCGGACCGCCGTAGGGCTCATGAACGGAGAAGAGCGCGACGCCATCGTAGCCCCAGCCGAATTCGCCGGAAAACGAGGCAACTGGCATCAGCTCGATATGGGTGATACCGAGGTCGACGAGGTGATCGAGCCTTTCGATTGCGGAATCGAGAGTGCCCTGCTCGGTGAACGTGCCAACATGCAACTCATAGACGATGGCCGCGGCCAACGGCTTCGCCTGAAACTTCGCGTCCGTCCATGGGAAGGCATGCTGGTCATAGAGCTGCGAAAGACCGTGCACACCCTCCGGCTGCCAATGCGATCGCGGATCGGGGTAGGTCGTAGGGTCGTCGTCGAGGAGGTAGCCGTAATCGGTTCCGGCGCCGGCATGCGCAACTTCTGCATGCCACCAGCCGCGCTCCCCTACGCGCGTCATCGGAAAGTTGTGCCATTCGCTTTCACTGCGACAGACTTGGCGAAAGGCGCCCAGAGATCAAACCTATGCATCTTTCACTCCGCTTGCTTAGTGAGGAGCGCAACGGGAAAGCGCTTGAGAAGCGTCTCGATCCGCATCGAACCTCCGTTCGACTTCTTCCTGAGTGAGGACATTCTTCCAGCGTCCTTCGGGAAGATCAACGGACGTGGAGCCCCAGCGGCCGCCCAGCGTTGCACTCCAACGGGGAGCGCACGTGATTACATTCTGGCCACGAATATAGGCAATAACGTGCTCCGCTTTTGGACCAGAGACCTCGAGGGGCGCGTAGTGCGCGCACTTGCCAAACCATTCGGGTCTTTCCTGACGTAGTTTTAGCGCGCAATGAACGAGCCACAGTTTCGGGAGCCCGTCGTCGATTCTCCTCATGATTTCTTCAACGGCAAGTCCGGACTTCAACTCGGCGAGCATCACTGAGCGGCTTTCATAATCCACTGGGCCGCGATTGTCGGGGTCGACCAAGCGAAGGTCCCATAATTCGCTTCCCTGATAAGTATCGGGCACGCCGGGAGCGGTAAATTTCAACAGCGTTTGCGCCAAACTATTGATCCTTCCCGGCATTAACAGGAGTCCAACGAAGGTTTCAATTTCCGCGATGAACTCCGCCGAGGCTAAGGTGCGCTCCACGAAGTTTTTTAGCGCGTCTTCAAATTCCTTGTTCTGTTGTGTCCAACTTGTATGCTGCTTCGCCTCGCGCGCAGCCTTTTCCATGTAGGCGGTCATTCGCTCGGCGGAGATGGGCCAAGTCCCGACCAGGGTTTGATAGAAGAAGTATTCCGTGTTTCGATCAGGATAATTGCCCGTTTTGAATTGCGCGTTCCGGCGGGACCATCGACTGACAGCCGATCTCCAGCGCGCAGGCAGTTCGGTTATCACGGCGAGGCGCGCCCTCACATCGTCGGCGCGCTTGGTATCGTGCGTCGAGAGCGTCGTCATGGTCAGTGGGTGTTCGGCTTGCATCTTCGCGCAGTACTGGTGGAACTCGGCGAGCGTGAGGCCATTGCGATCGGGTGAGCCGCCCACTTCGTTCAGTCCGATCATCCGGTTGAAGCAATAGAAGGTTGTATCCTCGAGGCCCTTCGCCATGACCGGCGAAGTGAATTGCTGGAAGCGCAGGAGGAACTCGGCCTCAAGCTCTCCGCGAGCACGCAGGGCGAGGACGTCTCCGATGAAGTCCATCAGGCCAGGATCGAGGTCGGGCCTGCCAAGTTTGGCAGCGGCTACGGCCTGGTCGATTTCGTTGCGGTCTTCGTCCGTCACCTGATCGCGCGACGGCACGACATAGGTTCTGTAGAGGGTGAAGCAGGAAGCGATCTCGCGGAGGGCGCGGCGAATCTCAGCGCGCGTGTAGTCGCGGCGATCCCTGTTGTTCTCGCAGACTTCGACGAAGAGGCTGGTCAAGCGATTGACGTCGCTGCCCAGCGTTTCTCTCTCGACATTCAGTTTCATGTTGCGGGCAAGAGATCCAAATTCGAGAGCTTCATTGATGAAAGCGTGATAGATCCCGGTGAGATCCTGGAGCCCGTCGGGCCGCATCATGAGTTGATTGCAAACGTTCAGGAATTCGTAGCCGGTGGTGCCTTCAATAGGCCATTCGGCACGAAGGGATTCTCCCGGTTGCAAGATTTTTTCGGCGATGACCCAAACATCGGGCGCTCGGCGACGCAAGCGTTCGAAGTATTGCTGAGGATCGCGCAGACCGTCAGGATGATCCACGCGGATACCGTCGAGGACTGCATCGTTGAGCCAATGGAGAATGCGCTGATGGGTGGCATCGAAGACATCGGGACGCTCGACGCGCAACCCGATCAATGTATTGATATCGAAGAACCGGCGATAACCAAGTTCCTGGTCGGCGGTACGCCAATAGGCCAATCGATAGTGCTGCAGGTTGAGGACTTCGTCGAGCGCATCGTGGTCGCGATTCAAATCGTCGACTGCTCGCGCAATGGCGTCTGAAATCTCTGGCTGCTCTGCGCAGAAGGCGCCGCAGCAGTTCGTAGATTACGGTCTTGTCGCGATGGCGCGACAGAATGAGTTCACGATCTGCCGGCTCGGGGACTGGAAGCCGGGCGAGGCTGTCGGCGATGAAACTCAATTTTGCATTGTCGGCATACTGCGCTGCTTTCGATAAGGGGACGGCGAGGGATCGAGGCGCAAGGGGAAACTGGTTCTCGATGTAATGGACGCTGAAGAGGCCGGACTGGTGCTCGATTTTGAATTGATTTGCGCTCAAGACGCGCCCGTACTGATCGCCGAGGACCGGAATCAGAACCTTGTTTTGTAATTTGACTTCGGCGGAGTGCCAATCGATATCGAACCACGTGGCAAATCGGCTCGATGGTCCATTTTCGAGAACGTCCCACCAATAGCGGTTCTCAGGGCCGGTGGCCATGTGGTTGGGCACAATATCAAGGACCTGGCCAATTCCCAGTTCTTTTAAGCGCGCGCAGAAGCGCCGGTGACCTTCTTCGCCGCCGAGTTCCTGATTCACCTTTTCGTGGTCGACGACGTTATAGCCGTGCATGCTGCCCGGCGCGGCCTGGAGATAGGGTGAAGTGTAGATATGGGAGACGCCCAGGTCTTTCAGATAGCCGGCCACGCGGATGGCGTCGTCAAACGTGAAGCCTGCGTGCAACTGCAGACGGTAAGTGGACCGCGGTACGCGTCGCATTTCGTGTCTTTCCATCGTTCCTTGGGAGTGCACGCTTCATGTGCCTGATGGTGTAGTCGTCGCAGCGGTTGTAAGGCTCGGCGTTTTCGGCGGAGCAAAAGAGCGTTCCGCAAGGGGCCCGAGCGGGTGTAACTGATCATCAGTTTAGATGAGTCGGGACGGCATCGAGGATGCTCCATGTGCCCGAGGATCGCGAGGGCGCCTTATATCCCTGCCGTACACTGATGGGATTGACATGAGCGCAGCGATTGAGTTTCGGGCAATCACGGTTGCGACCCCGCAAGGGAAGCGATTGCTCGCAGACATTTCGCTGTCGGTCGAAGCGGGAACCACGACCGTATTGCTGGGGCGCAGCGGATCGGGAAAGACCACTCTGCTGCGGACCGTGAACCGCATGGTTTTGCCGACGGGCGGCGAAGTGTTGGTGAATGGAGAGTCGATTCGCAACGCGGACCTGATCGCTCTTCGCCGCAGCATTGGCTATGTGATTCAGGAAACGGGGCTGTTTCCGCATTTCACGATCGAACGCAATGCTGGTGTGGTGCTGGAGGCCGAGGGCTGCGCGCGGGTTGAGCGGGTACGCCGAAGCCATGAGTTGCTGCTGGCCGTGGGTCTCGATCCAGCGAGCTTCGCGCATCGGTTTCCGCACCAACTCTCGGGAGGCCAGCGCCAGCGCGTGGGACTCGCGCGGGCTTTGGCCGCCGACCCGAAAATCCTGCTGATGGACGAGCCTTTTGGCGCGCTTGATCCTCTGACTCGCGGCGAGATGCAGGATATGCTGCGCGATCTGCTGGGTGGTTTGAAGAAGACTGTCCTGCTGGTGACGCACGATCTCGACGAGGCACTCTATCTTGGCGACCAGATTGCGCTGCTGAGCGAAGGCAAGCTGGTCGCCCGTCTCGAGCCAGAGGAGTTTCTGCGATCGGATCTGTCGGATGTGCAGGATTACGTGCGGCCTTTCGGCGCGGAGAGCGAAGCGCGCGCCAGGTGACTCGAAGATGAGCGTCGGGTTTCTCTCACAATACGGCGAAGAGATCGCCACGCTGACGGCGGAACATGTGTGGCTGACTGCGGCGGCCATGGTGTTTGCGACGATGATTGCGGTGCCGACCGGAATCTGGCTGACACGTGCGCCACGGTGGGCGAAGCCGATTATCGGCGTAACGAATATCCTGCAGACTATTCCCTCGCTCGCGATGTTTGGATTTCTGCTGCCGCTTGCCGTGGCTTGGGGAGCGCGCGGCGCGGATCGCGATTTTCGCACTGACGGCTTATGCATTGCTTCCCATCTTGCGCAATACGTACGCGGGCATTCGCGGCATCGATCCATCGGTGATTGAAGTGGCGCAGGCTTTGGGACTCACCGGTTCGCAACGGCTCTTCAAGGTTGAACTGCCGCTGGCTGCTTCGTTCATTCTTGCGGGACTGCGGACGGCGACGGTAACGTGCATCGGGATTGCGACGATTGCGGCGGCGGTGGGCGCGGGTGGACTGGGCGAGCTGATTTTTCGAGGTGTTGCGTCGGTCGATAATCGGCTGGTGCTGGCAGGCGCAGTGCCGGCGGCGTTGCTGGCGCTTGCGGCGGATGGAGCGTTGGGGCTGCTTGAACGCAGGTTCAAGGTTTCCGCGCGATGAGGCGGTGCGCTGCTTCTCGCGGCGGCGTGTTTGCTCTGCATATTGCTGCTGTCGTGTGCGCCGCCCGGCCGGACCATCCCGTCATCGGTGCGAAGAACTTTACCGAGCAGGTCGTACTTGGCGAACTTGCTGGCGCAGGAGATTGAAGCCAAATCGAACTTGAAAGTTGAGCGGCGGTTCTATCTCGCGGGAAGCTACATTTGCCACCAGGCGCTGGTGCAGGGCGCATCGATGGCTATGTGGAGTACACGGGCACTGCGCTGACGGCCATTTTGAAGCAGCCTCTGGATCGCGATCCGCAATCAGTGCTGGCGACGGTTCGACGCCTCTATGGCGCCAAGTATGACATCGGCGTGGGTGCGCCGCTGGGATTTGAAAACACTTTCGCCATGGTGATTCGCGGAGAAGATGCGCAGCGCTTTCATTTGTCCACTTTGAGCCAGGCAGCACAGTACACGCCGCAATGGCGGCTTGGGGTCGGCTACGAATTTGAGCAGAGGCCTGATGGACTTCCAGGTTTGAGCGCCGCGTATGGCCTGCGTTTCGCTGATCCGCCGCGCACCATGGAACTCGGCTTGCTGTATCGGGCGCTGAACGCGCGCCAGGTAGATATGATTGCGGGCAACTCGACGGACGGTCCCATTCAGGCATTCGGGCTGACGGTGCTGGACGACGACCGGCACTATTTTCCGCCTTACCAGGCTGTGCCCCTGATCCGCAAAGAGGCCTTGCAGCGATGGCCGCAAATTCAGAACGCGCTCGATGCGCTTGCGGGACGCATCCGCGCGGATGATATGCGCGGCGATGAATGAAGCGATTGATGGCCAGCATCGCGATCCGGCAGAAGTTGTGCGTGAGTTTCGAGCGAGCCGAGGGCTTTAGGGAAAATCCTGATAAGCGCTGAGTGGCCTTCTTGCGTTACTCGGTCTTGACCAGCCTTGCGATTAGAGTATCCCGGCGCTTATTTGCCATTGCGTCCGCATTGCGCAGCACCAGGAGCCAGGCGAGACTGGTAACACCGGCGAGCGCGAACAGCACGGGTGCAGCCAGCCACAGTCGATCGAAAATTGCACACAGACTGATGATGCCGACACCGATGCCCAGAATCGATGTTTGAATCAGCATGCTGAGAAGCGCGTTGGCTTGCGAACCGGACTGCCGGCCGATTCTTCCCAGATTGACGCGGTAGGCCATTGTGATCGAAATGACGTTGCCTGCCGCGAGGTTGGCGGGCAATGCAAATGCGAGCCATCCGATGGTCGCCGCTATCACCTCGAAGTCGGGCCTGCCGATGCGCAGACTTGCCAGGACGCCTGAGACGATGGCGACGATGACGTACAGTGACCGCGTGGAACAGATTTTTGGCAAGCAGCACCGTGCGCACAGGAACGGGAAACAAGAACAGCATCTGAATTCCCTTCCCCTCGGAGCCGAGATTGTTATAGATGAGCTGCGTGAATCCGAGCAGGCCGTAGGCCACGCATACCGGGATTGCCAGGCGGAATGGATGCGCAATCGCGGTCGCTCCGTTGCGGAAGAGGCTGCCGATGATGACCACCATGATCATGGGAACAAAGACCGCATAGAGTTGCGGCATGGAGCGGAGAAAGACTGCGAAGCTCCTTTTCTATTTCCGCAGAGATCGGGCCCGAGCCTGAGAAGCCGCCACGTGGCTTCGCGTCTTTCATTTTTACGGGCACTCGGCGCTTCTCCGAGGCTTTCTCCACGGTATTCGGCACGAAGTCGAAGCCCGAGCAAACCGCCGGCGGCCAGCAGGTAGACTCCAAGGATGCTCATCGACGCGGCGACCGGCGGTTGGATCATGCGCATCGGCATCTCGCACCACGGCGGATGCGAGGCCCGGAGGCAGCCATACCTGGCGCTACGACGATCGCATTCACCCAGGGGCGCAATTCAGTTGTTGTGGGCGCATTGATGTGGTGCCTGTGCGCATGAACCGCGGTCATCGCGAAGAGCCGGATTCAACAATTGCAGGCTCAGCATCGAAAGCAGAAATACTGCGCTGATGATTTCTCGGGATCGCCTTTTGGCAAGCCAACGATCGATCCAGGCAAGGATGGCTCTGACCAGAAGGATGTTGAAGGCCGCAAATACCAGCAATGCCAGCGCAGTTGCAGCGAACAGATCGGGACGTGCGAGAGAGATTCCGGCCAGCAGGCCCACGCAGGCCAGACCGCCGGCCAACGTAGAGGCATCGACGAGACCGAAGATCAGATGAAGCAGGAAGAATGAACCGAAGTTCACCGGGAAGCGCAACAGGCTGCCCAAATCGAATTGCTCCTGGAAGGACACAAGGGCGACGGCGATTGCCTGCCAGAGAACGAGAGATGACCCAGAATTCGATGGCCAGAGTCTGAAATCGATGATGAGAGACGCAGCGTATACGCTGACGGAGCCCGCGCCTGCGCCCAGGGCGAGTCCGAACAAGCTGTAGATGACGAGCGAGACTGTGCGCGCGCCGAACTCGAAGGCGCCGGCGTTGGTGCGAAAGCTGTTCACGAAAATTCGCGTCGCGCATGGCGACCAGCGCGGCATATTGCGCGCGGGCCAGGCGGTTGAATGGCCCCGACCCTGCCAGCGCATGAGCCCGGTATCGAACGGTTCGCTCAGGTCAGCCATGAAAGTTCCTGCACCGGCTCCCCGCCGCCTGCTCCCACGATGGAAAGGAAAATCTCTTCGAGGGTGAGCCGTTGATCGCCCGCAGCGCCGGGAAGGGTGGATGCCACGCCAGCGCGAAGAGCCTCAATCGAACCGTTGGCCACGAGCCTTCCCTGATGAATGATGGCCACGTGGCTGCAGAGGCGCTCGACGATTTCAAGCACGTGAGTGGTGAGAAAGATGGTGGCTCCGCGCTGAATCATGCCCTGGAGCATGGTCTTGAGCATGCCGGCAGCAATGGCGTCGACGCCCTCGAAGGGCTCATCGAGAAAAAGAACCTTGGGCCCGTGGATCACGGCCGCAGCGAGCGCGAGCTTCTTCTGCATCCCGTGCGAGAAGTCGGTGACCATTTTGCGGCGCTCGTTGGCGAGCTGCATGAATTCCAGCAATTCTTCCGTGCGGCGCTCGACGGTTGCACGATCGAGCCCGTACATGCGGCCGACGAAGCGCAGGTATTCCGGAGCGGTGAGGCGGCCGAGCAGAGCCATTCCTTCGGGTACGACGCCGATCTGGCGCTTCAGTTCGAGCGCTGTTGAGCTGAAGGGCTGACCGAGAATTTCAATCGTGCCCGGCACTTGGCTCGAGCAGGCCGGTGAGCATCTTGATGGTGGTGGATTTGCCGGCGCCATTTGGCCCGAGAAAGCCGAAGAACTGGCCTTGCGCAACGGTGCAGCGTGACGTTCTCCACGGCAGTCAGGTCGCCGAAGCGCCGAGCCAGTCCGTGGGTTTGAATCGCCGCGATATCCATCTGGGGCCAGCATAGCAAGTTTGGCTGGTACGCGACAAAGAGGCGAGGCATCGGCGAGACATGAAAGCGGTTGTTCGGAAAGGGGCCCTGACTGCGCTGTGTCTTTAGGTTCGTGCTTTCCCAGGTCTCAAAATCGAGACCTGGCGCACCCATTTTCGTGGCGGGTCGGCGATAGAGGATCAATTGAAGAGTGCCGTCCGTAGATTGTTTCAGATGCTTTTTTCGGGATCGCTTAGCGGATCGTTGTCACGATCGGTCACTTCGACGATTGCGGCCAGACGCTCGGCCAACTCCGGCGTCCAGCTGCCCTCGGGAGCGCGCCAGCTCCAGTTGCCGGCTGCAACGGCCGGCGTGTTCATGCGGGCCTCTGAGCCGAGTTCGAGCAGATCCTGCGCGGGGACGACGGCCATCTCCGCGACGCTGGAAGCCACGGCGCGGATGAGCGGCCAGGTGGGACGCTCATCGATGTCGCCGACGTAAGCTTCGACGGCGGCGCGCTCGACTTTGCCGGTCGATTTCCACCAGCCCTGCGTCGTGTCGTTGTCGTGCGTGCCGGTGTAGGCGACGGTGTCGGTTGTGTAGCGGTGCGGCAAGTGGATGTGCGCGCCCTTGTCGCTGAATCCGAACTGAATGACTTTCATGCCGGGCATGCCGAGTTGCTGGCGGAGCGCTTCCACTTCCGGAGTGATGAGGCCCAGGTCCTCGGCGACCAGCGGCAGCGGGCCAAGAGCGCCTTCGAGAGACTGGAACAGCGCGAGACCGGGCGCCTTGACCCATTCGCCATTGACTGCCGTGTCGTCGCTTGCGGGAATCGACCAGTAGGCCTCGAAGCCGCGGAAGTGATCGAGGCGCACGATGTCGTAGAGCTGGCGTGCGCGGCGAATGCGATGCACCCACCAGTCGAATCCGCGGTGCTGGAGCACGTCCCAGCGATAGAGCGGATTGCCCCAGCGCTGGCCCGGTGGCAGAGAAGTAGTCGGGCGGCACGCCGGCGACGCGGATCGGCTTGAGTTCGTCGTCCAGTTCGAAGATTTCGGGATGCACCCACACGTCGGACGAATCCATGTTCACGAAAATGGCGACGTCGCCGAGGATGCGAATTGCCGCTTCGCGCGGCGAGATCGCGGAGCTGATTCCACTGCACGGAGAAAGCAAATTGCAGCGCCTGCTCCTGAGCGAGTGCGCGGGCATGCTGCGGCGGATGCCTCGGCGAGGGCTTCGGGTCGCGGCGGCGCAGCGGCTCGGGCCACTCGGTCCATGCGCCGGTGTTGTATCTGGCGACGCAGCTCGGCATAGAGGCGTAGTCGGCGAGCCAGCTCTCCTCGGCGCGGCAAAACTCGGCAAACTGCTGCCACTGTCGGCGAGCTTCGCGTCGCGCGGACCGCGATCGAGAAAATTTGCGGCGGCCTCATAGAGCAGCGGCAGCTTGCGTTGCTCGACGTCGTTGAAATCGACGTAGCCGCTGCGGCCCGCGAGTCCGGCGATGCGGTTGCCGTCGATCCATCCCCAGTCGGCGAGGAATTCGAGGCTGATCGAGGAAGGGATTGCCGGCGAATGCCGACGAGCCTGCATAGGGCGAGTTGCCGTAGCCCGTGGGACAAAGCGGCAGAACCTGCCAGACATGCTGTTTGGCAGCTGGCAAGAAAGGCGACGAACTCGTGTGCGGCGGGACCAAGGTCGCCGATGCCGCCGTAGGAAGGCAACGAGCTGATATGCAGCAGGACTCCGGACGAACGCTGGAATTGCATATCTGAATTATCTCCGCGAAGGAGCAGGTGAGCCGATAGTGTATCGGATCGCCGATGCTTACGCAGGTAAAGCGAAAGGCCCGCATCCAGGGTTGGATGCGGGCCCTGTGTTGTGCAAATGTGAAGATTTATTCGCCTGGTACTTGCTGGGTTTTGAGGCCTTGGCGTTAAAGAGCACGCGCTTGTGCTTCTTGTAGTCGTCGATGATGTTGCTGGCGAAGACCTGGAACGCCTCGCCGCGGCGCTGGTCGAGCAGCTGATCGCGCGCCTGGTCGAAGTTCTTGGCGATGTCGTCGGCGCTGGGTTCCTGTTTGTCGACAATCTTGGCGACCACGCCGGTGCGGCCTGCGTTGATCGGCCCGCTGATGTTGCCGGGAGCCAGGTCGAAGAGCTGCGGAGCCACCTGTCCCACCTCGCCCAGTTGCGGAACCTGGCCGGTTTCGCCAACCAGATCGCTGGTCTTGACAGTCGCGCCCACTGCCTTCGCGGCCTTGGCAAGGTCGTTCGTGGCGTGCGCCTGGGTGGCCAGGTCCGTCGGTCTTCTGGCGCAGCAAGGCAGGCAGCTGCTCGGCACGATAGTCGTCGAGGACGTGGCTCTTCCAGTCGGCGAAGGTCGGCGCATGGGCCGCCGTGATGCCGGTGACCTGGAAGATCGCGTAGCCTTCGCCGGTGGGCGCCGACTGCGCCGGATCGCCCTGCTTGGATTGGAATGCCTTGGCGAGCAGCGCCGCGCTGTCGGGCAGTCCGGCAATGGTGCCCTGCGCGGCGACCGGCGGCGTGGTGACCAGCTGCAGATGGTGTGCGGCCGCGGTCTTCTCGCAGGCCGTTCTTGATGGCCTCCGAAGTCAGCGCTTGCGCGTAGCTCTGCTGCGCGGCGGTGGACTTCTGGCGGATCAGTGTGGCCTGGATGGTCGGCAGCACCTCGTTCAGCGATTGCGTGTGCGCGTGCTGGCGCTCTTCCACCTGCACGATGTGATAGCCGATATTGCGTCTTCATGATCTTCGTGTCGCCGATCTTCTGCGTGAAGATGGCGTTGTCGAACTCGGGCACCATCGTGCCGCGCTGCGCAAAGCCGAGCTCGCCGCCTGAATCCTTGCTGCCCGGATCGTCGGAGTTCTTCTTGGCCAGGTCGGCAAAGTTGGCGCCGCCCTGAATCTGCTTGAGAAGCGCCTCGGCCTTGGCCTTGGCGGCGGCATCGGTCTTGGCGTCGGCGCCCTGATCGACCTTGATGAGGATGTGGCGCGCGCGGGCCTGCTCCGGCACGGAGTATTCAGACTGGTGCGCGGTGTAGTACTGCTGAATCTCCTGCTGCGTGGGCTGCTGCACGCCGCCCGGCACATCGTTCGGGCGTGAACGCGAAGTAGGTGATCGTGCGCTGCTTCGGGAACTGCCGTCGCATAGCGCGCCGCATTCTTCTTGAAGAACGCTTCCAGGTCGGCATCGGAAGGATTGATCTGCTTGCCCAGATCGTCGGAAGAGATCACCGCGTAGTCGAACTTGATCTTGATGTTGTTCTTGCGATAGAGGTCGCGCACTTCCTTGTCGCTGACGGTCACGCCGGCGGTGATCAGCGACTCCAGGCGCCGCATGGCGATGTCGTGCTTCACGCTGTCTTCAAAGTCCGCGACCGTAATGTCGAAGCGGCTCTGAATCAGCGCGGCATACTTGTCCTGCCCGATGAACTTGCCGTTGGGAAACAGCACCTGGCCCGGAGGCCCGGTCTGCAGATACTGGCGAACGTCGGCATCGGTGACGTGGATGCCCAGTTGCTCCGCCTCATCCAGCAGGATCTGCTGCTGGACAAGCTGCTGGCCGACCTGCGGCTCGATCATGTTCATGATCATCGGATTGCCGGCGTACTGCGGATACTGCTGCTGCACCCGCTGGGTGGCCAGCTGCGCAACCTTCTGCTGGCTGATGACCTCGCCCGCCGGAGAAGAAGCGGCTGTACCAGTGCGGATAGACGACGGCAAACGTGTCGGCGCTGGACGCGCTTTGGCCCGTGAGCCCGGGGATCAGGTAAACCACCATCGAAACGGAGGCCGCGCGCGATGATGACGACGAACAAGTGCCTTGGTGAGGCGGTTATCTTTTTGCAGGAAACGAATCATGGATGGACTTGAGCCTTCTACTCTCTGTGCGCGTGCTCAGAAGTCGTCCCATCCGCGGCATCGATGCCGGGTTCTGGGAGCACGAGGATCATTCACAAGACGCGTCAATCTCGCTCGACGCGATTCTCTGTCCATTATAGACGAGCGCGTGCAGGCTCGAGCGAGCGCCGGGAGCGGATGCAACACGCCTATGAAAGGCCGGACGCAAAAGCAAAGCGGGCATCCTTGGCGGGATGCCCGCTTTCGTTCGTGCCGCTCTTCACGTTTAACGCCAGTAGTAGTAGCCGCCCGAGATAGTAGTACGGGCGGTAGTACACCGGCGCGTAGTAGTAGGGATACGGGTACGCCGGGACGCCCATAGTAGCCGCGACGATAGAGCTTCGGTCCGCCCGGATAGAGGCCTTGCGCCAGGCGCGCTGCTTCCTGCGGGTCGACGGGATTGACTGTGACCGGCGCGGCGAGATGGAACGTGACCAGCGCTTCGGCGGGAATCCAGGCACGCGGTCCGGAGCTCGGCTGCCGAAGCGGCTGTTCCTACCGTGCCGCCGGCTGCCGCGCCGATGGCTGCACCACCGCCGCCACCAGCCGCGCCGCCGATGAGAGCACCGATCAACGCACCGCCGACGATGTTGCCCGCTGTGCGTCCGCCCTTACCGGGCGCCTTCACCTTGAAGAGGTCCGACTGCAGCGGATAGGTCTGTCCGCCGAGATCGAGCGACGTCAGTTGCAGCGCCAGTTCGGAGCTGCCGGTCAGAGTGCCCGAGCCGACGTTCTTGGCGTCCGCGATGACGCCGTGCACCGTGGCGCCGCGCGGAATGGCCAGCACGCCGCCGAAGGTCACATCCTGGATCACCGTGAACTGGACCGGCTCGCCGCCTTTGCGCTCTCTTGCTGTCGACCGGCTCGCTGGTGCGCAGCTGGATGAGTGTGCCCTGCGGAATCGTCACAGGCCCCTTGGCGAACCTATAAGCGGGCTGCTGCGGAGCGGGTGCATAGCCGGGACGATAGGGCGGAGGCGGAGCCTGTCCGTAGTCCGGATCGGGACTGTAGCCAGGAGGCGGAGGCGCCTGGCCATAGCCGGGTTGGCCGTATCCAGGCTGACCATAGCCGGGTTGGCCATAGCCCGGGCTGGCCATAGGCCGGCGGAGGAGGGCCAGCCTGTCCGTAGCCGGCGGAGACGTGCGGATTGCTTGCTGATTGTCTTGCGGAGCATTCTGGGCGGCGCATTCTGGCCGTAATCCGGAGCAGGCGCGGCCGCCGGGGGAGGCCGCCTGGCTGGTTGTTGGCCATGTCCTGCGCATTCGGAGTCGTCGTTGTCCGCGTTCTGCGCACCTTGCGCATTCGGATCATTGGCGGGGTTGCCGACCTTCAGATTGTTCTTCACACCGGTGACACCGGGAACACCCGTGACGATCGACTCCGCCAGCTTCTTCGAAGCCTCGGTCGAAACCGTGCCAGACAAAGTGACCTGGCTCTGAATGGTCGCGGCGGTGATCAGATCGTTTTTCAACGCCTGCGACGCGTCGAGCGCGTGCACCACGTCCATCTCGATCTGCCCGTCGGTGCGTTGTCCGGCTGCGGGTGCCGCGTCCTGAGCCAGCGCAATTATGCCGCACAAAGCGGCAGCGGCTGCCCACGCCACAGAGCGTGCAATCACTCGCTTGAACAATGGCCCATTCATCGTTGATCTCCTGCAAATCAATTACGGCTTTGGCTGCTTTCATTAGACGAGAAAGCGCCAAGCCTGTCATTCGGATTGAACCCGGCTTGCGGGGAAAAGTTCCGCCCGAAGTAACAGGGATCGCTCCTGGTCCTTGAGATGCGGCACGGAGGTTAAATGGCGTCTAAATTGAGGAGTTACGAATGAGGATTGGGGACGATCAGCGAAGTTTCGAGAGAAGCGCCTGGGCGATTTGGCGCCCGTGGAACCGGCCGTTCTCAATGAAGATCTCGTTGGTACGCGAGCCGGCAACGATGACGCCGGCCAGGTAAATGCCGGCACGTTGCTTTCCAGGGTTTTCGGGTCGCATACGGGCAACTTATCGGGACCGGAAAACTGGACGCCGAAGTTCTCGAGAAAAGCGAAATCGGGATGATAGCCGGTCATCGCGAAGACGAAGTCGTTCTTCAGAGTCACCGGGCCATCCGGGTGTCTCGAGCTTCACCGCGTCGGGGTGATCTCGACGACGTGCGATCGAAAGTACGCTTTGATTTCGCCATTCTTGATGCGGTTTTCGATATCGGGCTTGATCCAGTACTTGACGTGGGGTTGCACCCCATCGCCGCGATAGACAAGCGTGACGCGAGCGCCGTGACGCCACATCTCAAGCGCGGAGATTGCGGCTGAATTCTTGCCACCGATGACGACGACATCCAGTCCGAAGTAAGGATGCGGATCGTCGTAGTAGTGATGAACCTTGCTGAGCTCCTCTCCGGGAATTCCCATCACATTGGGCAGATCGTAGTAGCCGGTAGAGATGGCGAGCTTGCGCGCGTGCAAGACGCCGGCGCGGCCGAAGCGGTCGACGGTGTGGACGCTGAAAGCGCCGTCCGCCCCGGTGACGCGCCCGACGCGCTGATACTGGCGCACGTCGAGCTTGTAAAAGGCCGCGACCTGGCGGTAGTACTCCAGGGCTTCGTTGCGGGTGGGCTTGGCGTTGGGGCTGGGAAAAGGGATGTCGCCGATCTCGAGCAGTTCCGAGGTTGTGAAGAAGGTCATGTGCGAGGGGTAGTGATAGAGCGAATTGCACACGCAGCCTTTGTCGACGAGAGCCGCACGGAAGCCCGCCTTTTGGGCTTCGATGGCACACGCGAGCCCCGTGGGTCCGGCGCCCACCACGAGGAGGTCGAAGACTGGATCTGCGGCCCCTTTGCCGTCCAGCTCGGGGATGGTATGGGGGGATTCGGGCGGGAGGGCGTCTGCCGAGTAGTCGTTCATACCCTTTAGATTAGGGCACGGACGGGTGGAGCTGAATTGGAGCTGAATCTTTCGGCCATGGGAGGATGCTGGTTGACCTTATGGTAGAATGGTAGAAGATAATGGTAGAAAGGTAGAAATCTGTGGCCCTAAGTCTCAAGAACCCGGAAACCGAGCGACTCGCCAAAGAATTGGCTCGAAAGACGGGCGAGAATGTCACTCGCGCGGTGACGATTGCCTTGCAGGAAAAGCTGGAGCGGGAAGAGAAGGCGAAAAAGTGCGAGGGGCGGATGGAGTGGTTGGAAGAGCTGACGAAGCGGACAGCTCCCCTGCTGAAAGATTTGCCATCCTCTGACAAGATCGGAGATCTTCTCTTCGATAAAGAGACAGGACTCCCTCTTGATCGTTGATCCTTCGGCGCTGGTCGCGATTCTGCGGCAGGAACCGGAACATTCAGTTTTCGAGAAGATTCTGGATGAAGCCGAAGAGCTGCGACTTTCTGTTGCCAGCTATCTTGAGCTCGCCATTGTCATCGACAGCCGCCGCGATCCAGCCTTAAGCCGGGAGATCGACGATCTGCTCGACCGATTCAGCATTGAAATCGAGCCTGTGACGGTTGAGCAAGCCTCAATCGCCCGAGAGGCTTATCGCGACTATGGGCGGGGCAGCGGGCACCCTGCGAATTTGAATTTCGGCGACTGCTTCAGTTATGCGTTGGCGCGGGCGAAGAGAGAGCCCATTCTTTTCAAGGGCGATGATTTTGGGCATACGGATTTGCGGTCGGCGGTGGAAGGCTGAGTTGTTACTTGCCTGCATCCTGACCTGTCAATCGTGCGCAGGATTTTCAACTGGCCTGATTGCCAATTATTGCCAACTTGGCTAGCATTGACAAAGAGAAACCATGCCGACGCGCAATATCAACTTGACTCCCAGGATGGATCGCTTTGTGGATGCCAAAATCCAAAGCGGCCAGTACGCCAATGCAAGCGAAGTGCTGCGTGCGGGACTGCGGGCGCTCGAGCAGGGCGAATTGGAAGATAGAGCCAGGTTGGAGGCCATTCGTGCCGCTGTGCGAGCGGGCGAGGAGAGCGGGACAGCCACGGGGGATGTGATCGGCGAGGTGCGCGAGCGCATTCGCAGGCGCGCTCTGGTGCTGGGTGACGGTGCCTGAGTACCGGCTCTCGCGGCGGGCTCGTCTCGATCTGATCGAAATTGCCGATTACACGGTGGATACCTGGGGCGTGGAACAGGCATATCGCTATCTCGATAGCCTGGAAGCGTGTTTCGAGCAACTCGCGCGGACTCCTGCGATGGGCCGGCCTTGCGCGATGGTTCGGCCGGGGTATCGGCGCATGGAGCACCAGAAGCACGTCATCTTCTATCGGGCGAAGAAAAAGGGCGTGTTCATCGGGCGAATTCTGCACGAGCGGATGCTGCCGGGAGGGCGGCTCATCGACGATTCCTAATCGCGATTGAAGCGATGCGCCTGGTACGTGTCGCATCCTTTACCCTAGAAGCGACCGATATTCGAGGGAGCTTCGCGAAATGACCGTCATTCGGCAGGAAGATTTTATCGCCAGCGTTGCGGGCGCGCTGCAGTACATCAGCTACTACCATCCGGTGGACTACATCACTTCGCTGGCCAAAGCTTATGAGCGCGAGCAATCGCCGGCGGCGCGCGATGCCATGGCGCAGATCCTGATCAACAGCCGCATGTGCGCCGAGGGCCATCGGCCCATCTGCCAGGACACGGGGATTGTGAATGCGTTTGTGAAGGTGGGCATGGATGTGCGCTTCGAGGCCTGCGCCGGGCGAGAAGCTGCTCGACCTGCAGGAGATGGTGGACGAAGGCGTGCGGCGGGCGTATCTCGATCCCGACAACAAGCTGCGCGCTTCGTTGCTGGCCGATCCGGCGGGCAAGCGGACCAATACCAAAGACAACACGCCGGCCGCGGTCACTGTGGAGCTGGTGCGCGGATCGACGGTCGAGGTGACGGTTGCGGCCAAGGGCGGCGGGTCGGAAGCGAAGTCGAAATTCGCGATGCTGAATCCTTCGGACTCGGTGGTGGAGTGGGTGCTGAAGACCGTTCCTACGATGGGCGCGGGATGGTGCCCGCCGGGCATGCTGGGCATCGGCATTGGCGGCACGGCGGAGAAGGCGATGCTGCTGGCCAAGCAATCGCTGATGGACCCGATCGACATTCAGGAACTGATCGCGCGGGGCCCGCAAAGACTACCGCCGAGAAATTGCGCGTCGAACTCTACGACAAGGTGAACCGGCTGGGCATTGGCGCGCAGGGACTGGGCGGGCTGACGACGGTGCTGGATGTGAAGGTGCTGGACACGCCGGCGCATGCGGCCAACCTGCCGGTGGCGATGATTCCCAACTGCGCGGCGACGCGGCATGCGCACATTGTGCTGGATGGATCGGGGCCGGTGTATCTCGATCCGCCGAACCTCGAAGACTGGCCGAAGCTGACCTATGACGTGAGTGGCGCGCGGCGCGTGAATCTCGACACCGTGACGCGTGCGAGAGGCCGCGACGTGGAAGCCGGGCGAAGTGCTGCTGCTGACCGGCAAGCTGCTGACGGGGCGCGACGCGGCGCACAAGCGCATGACCGACATGCTGAACCGCGGCGAGAAACTGCCGGTCGATTTCCGCGACCGGTTTATCTATTACGTTGGGCCGGTGGATCCGGTGCGCGAAGAAGTGGTGGGGCCGGCCGGACCCACGACGGCGACGCGCATGGACAAGTTCACGCGGCAGATGCTGGCCGAGACGGGACTGCTGGGCATGGTGGGCAAGGCTGAGCGCGGTCCGGTGGCGATCGACGCGATTCGCGAATTCGGCGCGGTCTATCTGATGGCGGTGGGCGGCGCTGCGTACCTGGTGGCGAAGGCGATTCATGGATCGCGGCTGATGGCTTTTGAGGACCTGGGCATGGAGGCGATCTACGAATTCGATGTGCGCGACATGCCGGTGACGGTGGCCGTGGACTCCAAGGGGACGAGCGTGCACCAGACGGGGCCCGCGGAGTGGCAGCAGAGGATTGCGGGGATTCCGATACTGCAGTGAGGCAGTGTGAACAGTGATCAGTGTTCGCTCATTGAGAGTTGAGGCAGTGGAGCAGTTCAGTAAAGCAGTTCTTAGTTCGGAGTTCACGAGTTCGAGCAGTTCCGAGTTCTGAGTTCCGAGTTCTAAGTTCACAGCGATCCCGGTGAAACTCCGCCAACTCAAAACTGCGGGTAGCGGCTCGGTCCAGCTCTGAACTTAGAACTCTGAACTCCGAACTGTCCCCTGGAGGTCAACGATGTACGAAGTGGTTCTCAAGCGATTTGAACGGCCGGATGAGGTGCGGGTTTTCGAGAAAGGCAAGTTCGAATTGATTCACATCGGGGGCATGACGATTGGGCGCGCGACGTATGAGCCCGGCTGGCGCTGGTCCGTGCATGTGGGACGCGCGCCTGGGCAAGGCGAGTTGCGATGTGGAACACGTGGGGATGGTGATCGCCGGATGCGCCACGGCCGCGATGGACGATGGGCGCGTCGTCGAGATGAAGGCGGGGGATGTTTTCTTCATCGAGCCCGGCCATGACAGCTGGGTGGTGGGCGATGAACCGTATATTTCGCTGCACTTGCTGGGAGCCGGAGATTACGCGGCACACAAATAGCAGTTCTTCAGAGCAGTTCAGAGTTCTTAGTTCGTAGTTCAGAGTTCTTAGTTCACAGTCTCAGGCCGACTCAACCTCACCGCTGACCGCGAAGAACTACGAACTTAGAACTGCGAACTTTGAACTGTCTTTCACTGCTTTCCGAAGCGGTAGACGAAGCCGTAGGTGAAGCCGAAGCTGTTCTGCATCGTCGAACCGAAGCCCGTGCCGTAATAATCGCCCGACAGACGCAAAGAGAGGGTTGGAGTCACATTCGTTTCGCCGATGATGGCCGCCGTTGATTGCGTAGCGTGGTGGAGTCGGGATAAAGACCGAGGACTGTGGTGCCAAAGCCGCTGGTGTCACTGGAAAAATTGCCGAGAGCGACTCCTCCCAATGCATGGGCACTGAGGGAGTAGCGCGGCCGCAGGTAAATAGCGATAAGTGGGCCCTGCCAGAACGCCATATTGGCTGATGGCCGGGCGGGTGATCGCGGATGGATTCAGGCCAACATACGCCGTGCCGTAATAGCCTCGGCCGTCGACCGTGATGCCGAGACGCTCGCCATAGTAGCGCGTGATCGCTGCGTCCCACGAGTACATCGTGGCACGTTGCAGGTTCGGGCCGGGCTTGAAACGCAGATAGCCGCCGCCGACGAAGGCCTCGTAAAGATGCGAATAGGTGTCGTGGATGGCCTGGGCGCGACGCTGTTCGCGGCGCGCACGGATGCGGGCCTGCACGCTAACCTGGCCCTGGTTTTCGGACGCCGTGGTCTGCTGGTCCGGATTTGGGCTTGCAGGGTTTGCGGTCGCGGGGTTCGGGCTCGCAGGTTCCTGGGCTGCGGCGATATTGATGGAGCTTGATTCCTGGGCCGCGGGAGTGCTGCTCGCATTTGAGTCTTGGGCCTGAAGAACGTGCACAGCCGGCAAACCTAGCGCCAGCAAAAGAGCAAGACGGCGGAAAGAATACATCGCTTTCGGGATACCTCCACGACTAGTACGGAAGCACCCGTTCGGAAAGCGCTCCCCCAGTAGGTATTAAACCATCTGGGGGTGGCGTTGTGGGTGGAGCCGCTGGGGTTTGGACGCGGGACAGAGCAGATGGGTTCTACCGGAGCTACTTGATTGCGCTTAAATCTGCCTGCAACTGCGCCATGTCGAAGCCGGCTGGAGAGCCTTTGGCGGACAGCCAGTCCTGGCCGAGCAACGTGTGCGCTTCGTCGCAATACTTGTTCCAAAAGGCGATGGTCATGGTCTTCAGCTGGCCCCAGGTGATGCAGGTGAGCCCACTGTCATCGTATTTAGGCACATAGACACAGTGACCGCCCCAACTGCCTTCTTCGGCGTTCGTGCCGCCATTGGCAACCACATCCCACACGTCCTGATTTTGTGCGGTGAGGGGAAGTGCCAGGCCGATGTAGACGCCCCCGAACAGCGCGATCGATTGACGAATCTCAACCATGTTTGTGTACGCGGGGTCGGCGAACGCAACGAGTGTATGGCCTCCGAGTCCCTGCTGCCGCCAATCGTTCAGAACATCGAGTTCCACCCCGCCCGTGTCGGTGCTCGCATCGCCGGGGACATAGCCGTCCCATTTCGCATACATTGCTTCGATTGTGGAATCGGGCACGGTGACAATGCTGCCTTTGTTGGCGGTCCAGACCTGGATGGCGTGGCCTGCGCCGGCGATGGTGCAATCGCCGAGTTGATCGTTGAGCATCTCGCCCCAGCCGGTAATGCCTTTGGTCCAGTCGGCAGAGGGTGGCGGAGGCGGAAGGGCCGCCTGTAGATAGTTGGCGAGCTTTAAGGTGCGCGTGTCGGTCTTGATGGCCTTGCGGCCCAGCTTCATTTTGGAGTGATCGAGCATGGAAGACTCTCCTATCGGTAGGGGCGATCAGCTTATCGATGAGCGAATTGATGGGCGAGCGAATTGAATTGCGAGCCAACAGTGCCAAAGGGCCAACAGTGCCAAATCAGTGACGCGATGTCCAGCGAATCTTTGTTTATTTAGAAAGAAGTCAATAGCTTGACTACATCCTCACGAGCAAATGCACTAGGATGAAGGGCAACGGAGGCGGGGTCTCATGGTTCGCATCTTCTTTGGCATCATTCTGGGCATTCTTCTGGTGCCGCTTGCAGGGCTTGTGTGGCTTTACTACGGCAAAGTGCCGGTCGCCGTGGCCGACCCACCCTTACCGAACGAAGGGCAAATTACAAGCATTGGATTGCACTCGCGGATTGACCGCGAGATGATCGCGCACCCTCCCGTCGACGCGAACGAACAGACATTCATCGCCGGCGCGCACGTTTACAGCGAGAAATGCGCGGTATGCCATGGTTATCACGGAAGGCCTGCGGCAATCGGCGAAAACATGTATCCGAGCGCGCCGCCACTTTGGGAGAAGCATCACTCGGGCACTGTGGTTGGGGTGAGCGATGATCCTCCCGGCGAGACGTACTGGAAGGTCGCCAACGGAATCCGGCTGACCGGGATGCCCGACTTCAAAACGCAGCTAACCAATACGGAGATGTGGCAAGTGAGCGTACTGCTGGCCAACGCCGACAAGCCGTTGCCGCCGGCCGCGCTGAACATTCTGCATGGGGAAGCGGTTGCAACCGTACCTGCACCGAGCGTGCCGGCTACGACAGGACATGCTGCCTCTGCACCGAATAGTCCGGTGGACCAGTAGCGAGTGAGATGAGGAGAGCGTAATCATGGGGGTAGCGAGTTCGTTGCGCAAGGGATTAAAGTTTTTCCTCATGAGCTTGGGTGTTTCGAGCCCGGAGAAGAAGCCGCGCCCTGACCATGTGCCTGCACCTAAGAGCCAATCCGGCAAATAAGCTTCGCGGACGAGGCCTCGGGCTCATCATCGCCAGGAGTAGATATTTCGACAGAGTGAGTTGGAGCCATTGCATGAGGAAAGCACTTTTCGTGGCAATTTCGGCAGTACTTACAATTGGAGCGACCGCGCCAGTGGTTGCCCAGGACAACGATCTCTTCTCAAATTGGCCGCAGGGAACTTCGCCACAAGAGGTAGGCAAGCGTCTCGCTGAGCATTTTGTCACCAGCCCGCATCAGTACTCGAAGACAATCCACTATTCAGAGGCGGATACCTGGTACGGCGCGCTGACTTTCGCCCAGCTCACACAGGATGAGGCGCTGAGGAGCGAACTGATTCATAAGTTCGAACCGTTGATGCCCGGCGGAGCGGAAGCGGACCACAGGCCCCTACGCCATCATGTCGACGACTCGATTTTTGGGATTGTCCCGCTTGAGATCTCGATCCAGACGAAAGATCAGAAGTACTTGACGGAGGGCAAATACTGGGCGGACCGGCAGTGGGAAAACCCGCAGCCGGATGGGCTTTCCGGCGAAACGCGCTTCTGGGTCGATGACATGTACATGTTGACGATGCTGCAGTTGGAGGCGTATCGAGCCACTCGGGATCGGATGTATCTGGATCGCGATGCGAAGGAGATGGTGGCATATCTCGACAAGCTGCAACAGCCCAATGGACTTTTCTTTCACGCGCCGGATGTGCCGTTTTTCTGGGCCCGCGGCGATGGCTGGTTTGCGGCCGGGATGGCGGAGATGCTGCGCGATTTGCCGAACGACCATCCGCAGCGGGCGCGCATTCTGGAAGGCTACCGCCTGATGATGGCGGGGCTGCTGAAATACCAGGGAAAGGATGGGATGTGGCGCGAACTGATCGATCATGACGAAGCGTGGCCCGAGACTTCGAGTTCTGCGATGTTCACGTTTGCCATGATCACCGGGGTGAAGAATGGCTGGCTCGATGCGGCGACGTACGGCCCTGCGGCGCGACGAGCATGGATTGCGGTTGTCGGCTATATCGACCAGAACAACGACGTCACCAATGTTTGCGAAGGTACGGGCAAGAAAAACGATCTGCCGTATTACCTGGCTCGGCATCGGCGGACGGGGGACTTTCATGGCCAGGCTCCGGCACTTTGGGCGGCTTCCGCGTTGCTGCGGTAATCGGCTGAAGACGCGACTGATCGATTTTTAGATTTGAGGCCCAAAGGGAGTTCCGAATGACCTGGCGAGAATTGATGGAGCGTGTCCGCGCGTTCTGGGATTTCCTGGTTTTATTCAGCGGCATTTCGACAAAGCGGAATCTTTCCCGTACGCGCAAGGACCCGGTGCAAAATCGGGGGTTGTTTCTGTTCCGCTCGAAACGGACAAAATGATGCACTCACGCGCTTGAGCCGCCGGTGTTTCTATTGTTGATAGAATTCAATCATGACGTTGACTCGCCAACAGGCGCTCGAGTACTTTGAATCTCCTGACCTGATCGGGCTTGGATTTGAGGCCGACGCTGTGCGGCAACGCCTGCACCCCGAGGGCGTGGTCACTTACATCATCGATCGCAATATCAACTACACCAATTTCTGCACGGAGTATTGCACCTTCTGCGCCTTCTATCGGCCGCTGAAAGGACCCAAGGCCAGCGAAGGGTACATCCTGGACTTTGAAAAGATCCACGAGAAGATTGCCGAGACGGTGGAGATGGGCGGAACCGGTGTGCTGATGCAGGGCGGGATTCATCCCGATTTGAAGATTGACTGGTTCGAGCGTTTGTTTACGGGGATCAAGCAACGGTTCCCGCAGATCTGGCTGCATTGCTTGTCGGCCTCCGAGGTGTTGGCGATTGCGGAGTATTCGAAACTCAGCGTGCGCGACACGATTGCACGGCTGAGGGATGCGGGGCTCGATTCGATCCCAGGTGGGGGCGCGGAGATTCTCGACGACGATGTGCGGTTTCGGATTGCGCGGCTCAAGTGCCGCACCGAGGATTGGGTTAACGTACATCGCACGGCGCACCAGCTTGGCATGCGCACCACGGCGACCATGATGTTTGGGGTGGGCGAGACATTCGACCAGCGCATCAATCATTTTGACGTTGTGCGCAAACTGCAGGAAGAGACCGGCGGATTCACGGCATTTATTCCGTGGAGTTTTCAGCCGGGAAACACGGCGCTAGGCGGACGCGGCTGGGATGAAGCAACGTCTGTTGAGTATTTAAAGGTGCTTGCGATCGCGCGGCTCTATCTCGACAATATTGAGAACGTGCAGGCGAGCTGGGTGACGCAGGGGCTCAAGGTTCTTGAGCTGGGGCTGCACTTCGGCGGCAACGATGTGGGTTCGGTGATGCTGGAAGAGAATGTGGTGAGAGCCGCGGGCACTTCGAACTGCACGACTGAGGAAGAGCTGCGGCGGATCATTCGCGATGCGGGCTTCAAGCCTGTGCAGCGCGATACTCTCTACCGCACCATGTTCCTCAACTAGCCTAGGCACAAAGCAAGATTTGTCTCGCAGTTAGAGGGAAAACTCCTACCTACAAACGCCCAACTCGTCGATGCAAAAGCGGACTTGTAGAGCGACGATGTCGTGAAAAGTCAATCAAGTGATGTCAATATGACTTGCTCTGCATCGGGCAACACCGCGTTGTACCCGTGCCCTGCCGCGTGGGACAATTCTCTCAGTAAACTACACGACTGGTTTTTCATCGGTCAGACTTGCACCACTCTCGAGGGACTGTGTTCCGCGCGTACTTTCCGGATCAACATTCCCCGCGCCCTGGTTGAAGGATGCTCGACGCTTTACCCGAAAAAATAGAGCCCTCCGATTCCATCTTTCGTCGGAAGCCCTTCACTAGAGAGGTTTGCTGAGAAGTACGCAGCGGACGTGTACAACGTCTCAGGCTCAGATCAACCCAACTGAACTTTTCAAGATTCCGTCGCTCCCTTTCGAGAGTTCAAGGGAGTGGAGTCCCCGGGCCCTGCCTTAAGGGCGTCGGTGACACTTGTTCGCTCAACGGCTTGCTGTGGTTCACGAGCATGCGCAAGCCCTGTTCAAGCAGCACCTATTTCTCTTTAAAGGAATTCTCGATGAAGTTGATTTGGAATCTCTCCTGCGCCTGCATGACGCTTGCCACCGTAGTGATCCCCGCTCTCGCACAGACGAACATCACCAGCCCCACGAATGGCCAGCAAGTATCTTCTCCGTTCACCCTCGATATGAATGCCAGCACCTGCTCGTCGCAACCTGTGACCGCGGTGGGCTACTCGCTGGATAACAGCGGGAACACATCGAGCTGGCCGGTACAGTACATCAATGGCCCGGTTGCCGCGCCCAGCGGCTGGCATACCCTGCATGTGAAGGTATGGAATGGAGCGGGAGCGGTCTGTGTGACCGACGTCTCCATTGATGTTGACGCTACGCCTGCGGCCAGTCCGTCGGGCGCCGGCTCTGTCATCCCGTCGAACGCGGTAGAGGTCAGCAGCATCCAGGCGCTGGGAAGCTGGATCACCATTCATGACGGCGGAACGACCGGTTCTTCAAGCGGCACCATGAGCCTTACGAGTTCGCCTTCGCTGACTGGAACGGCCAGGCTCTTTGCGAATCAGTTCAATGATTTCGGCGGGCAGCGTTACTCAGTTCAGTTCGACGATAACAATACATCGCAGAATTTCTTCTACGACACCTGGGTCTACATCGCGGGTTCCGCAGCTGGCTTCTCCAATCTCGAGTTCGATCTGGACCAGACGATGCCCAATGGGCAGACCGTCGTCATGGGCTTCCAATGCGACAGTTGGATTCAGCGATGGGATTACGCGGTAAACGGCGGTTCTCCTACCAGCCCGAACGACACCTGGTTGCACTCCTATGCTCCGTGCGACGTGCATAGCTGGGGAGCGAACCAGTGGCATCACGTGCAGATTTACTATTCGCACGACGAGTCCGGTTGGGTCACTTACCACTCGGTGTGGCTTGATGGCAACGAGCAGGATTTGAACTTTACAGTCTTCTCCGGATACGCACTGGGCTGGGCTCCCGCGATCGTTACCAATTTCCAAGTCGACGGAAACAGCAGTGGCACCACTTGGGGGAATGTCTACCTGGACGAACTCTCGGTCTATCGTTGGTAGCAGGCAAAGCGATGCCTGGAAGGCCAGTCTGCGCGGTCAGGACTGGCCCGCAAAGGGCCATTGGCGCAGCCTTCTCGCGCGAACGAGGTAAATCAACGTTCCGGAGATGCCAATGCCTGCGGCGACCGCCAGCCCTTCTGTCGCATTCCTGCGATTCACAAGAATGAAGAGAAAGCCGGCGATTGCCGCGAGCGGCGGAATCGGATAGAAGGGAATGCGGAAGGGGCGTGGGAGCTCGGGCCGCTGCACGCGCAAGAGCATTACGCCGATCTGCTGGAGAAAAAACTGCAGCAGGATGCGCGTGATGACCAGCATGGTAATGACCTGCTGCAGCGAGAAGAAGCAGAACGCTGAGGCGACGAGTCCCAGCGCCACGAGCGAGCGGTGCGGAATGCCGTGGCGCGGATGAACAGCGGACAGCACACGAAAGTAGTTGCCGTCGCGTGCGGCTGCGAAGGGCACGCGCGAGTAGCCCAGCAGAAGCGAAAACACGGAAGCGAAGGCGGTCCACATGATGAGCGCGGCCATGAGTCGTGCCGGCCCAGACGCCGAAGGCCGAGCCTGCGATATCGGCGACGAGCTGCAGGTGCAGCGGCGCGGTGGATTGGGCTGCAGCATTTGCCGCATCGCGCACAGCAGGGCAGCGCGGCCAGATTCATGGCGACGTACAACGCGGAAACGAACAGGACAGAAAGCAGAATGGCGCGCGGAATGGTGCGCTCGGGCTGGCGCACCTCGCTGCCGAGAAACGTGATGTTGTAGTAGCCCCAGTAGTCGTAGGTGGCGATCAGCGTGGCCTGCGCGAGTCCTCCGACGGCCAACCCCATCGACTGACCGGGCGAAGCGGGCATGTGCCAGTCTCCCGATGTGACCGTATGCGCAAAGCCCGATGCGATGACTCCCGCCATCGCCGCCATGACTCCGGCGAACAGAACCCATGCAAGACGCGTGACGGAACTGAGATTGCGATAGAGCAGCGCGGTCACGAGAAGGCATGCGCCCGCGGCCGCGAAGTTTGAATAGTGGAGAGCCGGTAAGGCGGCGATTGGCGCGGTATCGAGCCCCGGCCAGAACCAGGCCAGGAAGCTCGAAAGCCCGATGCAGCCGGAGGCGATGGAGAGCGGCGCAGAAAAGCTCAACTGCCAGACGTAGAGAAAGCTGAGCCAGTTGCCTGCGCGGTCGGGTCCGTAGATTTCGCGCAGAAACGCATACGATCCGCCGGCGCGCGGAAAGGCTGCGCCCAGTTCAGCCCAGACCAGGCCGTCGGCCACGGCGATGCCTGCGCCCAGCAGCCATGCGCCCACGGAAAGCCGATAGCCCGCGGCGGCGATGACCAGTGGGCAGAGTGATGAACGGGCCCACGCCGATCATCTCGAGCATGTTGAAGAGAACGGCGGAGCGCAGACCGATGCGCCGTTCGAGGGACGGTGTTGCGTCGGCGCTGGTTGAGGAAGGGATCAATGGCAGGTTCGATCTTTGGACGCTACTCTGGCGGATTGTACACTGGCGAGGACCATGTCCTTTGTCGAGAGAGTTCATCGCGTAAGCATCCTGGCAGTTGCAACGAGCCTGATTTTCGCGGGAGTGAGACCGCTTTGCCTCCGGGCTCAACAAGACCTGGCTCAACAAGACGGGGCTCAACGAGAAGAAGGCGGGCAACGGAGCCGCGGCGCGGCGCGCGATCTTCCCGCGACTGAGCCCACGGCCCTTGCGCTGCCTCTGGCAGAAGATCGCGGTGGAGCAGCCCTGGAGCAAGCACTGAAACGGCTGGGCACGACGGCCAGCCTGATGATGATTGTGGCCCATCCAGATGATGAGGATGGCGCGCTGCTGACCTATCTGTCGCGTGGTTTGGGGGTGCGTGCCACACTGTTCACGCTGACGCGCGGCGAGGGCGGCCAGAATGCGATGTCGGCTGACACCGATGACGCGCTGGGCATCATTCGCACCAACGAACTGCTCAAGGCCGGCGAGTTCTACGGCGCCAAACAACTATGGGGCACGGAAGCGGACTTTGGTTTCTCGAAGACGCAGGAGGAATCGTTTGCGCGCTGGGGTCACGACCGCGTGCTGTACGACGCGGTGCTTGCGGTGCGGCGCGAGCGGCCGCAGATCATCGTCTCCACTTTTGTCGGCGGCATCACCGACGGGCACGGGCAGCACCAGGTTTCGGGCGAGATTGCGCAGGAGGTATTCAAGGCCGCCGCCGATCCGAACGTGTTTCCCGAGCAGCTGAAGGAAGGCCTGCAGCCATGGCAACCGCTCGCGGTGTACTCGATGGTTCCTTTCGCGCCGGTTACCGAGAAGGGCATGTTCGACTACGCGACCGGCAAATGGGCGCCGGCGAAGTTTCACAACTACGTCACGGGCGAATGGATCTCCGGTGTGCCCTCGAGCGATGTGACGATCCCAGTGGGTACGCACGATTCGACGCTGGGCCGCAGTTATGTGCAGATTGCGCGCGAGGGATGGGGCGAGCAGAAGTCGCAGAATGGCGGAGCCAATCCGGCGCTGAGCGGGCCGTCGAGCACGAGCTATCATCTGTGGGCGGTTGCGCCGGCCGCGAAGACGGCGGCGCGTGAGAACACGAGCGACGACGATCTTTACCACAACAGCAAGGTCAGAATCGATACGAGTATTGCGGGACTCGCGGGCCTCGCACCGCGGCAAGACGCCCGAGTGGCTGACGCACGGGCTGGCGGCGATCGACGAATCGCTCAAGCAGCTCGAATCCGAGTGCCCGTGCAAACAGGATGCAGCCGCTGCGCACAAAGTCGCGGCGATTTATCGACAGACGCTGGATCTCAGGGAAAAAGTCGCCGGCAGCGAACTCGAGCGCGCAGGCAAAAGCGAGCCTGCTGTTTGAACTCGACGCGAAGATTGGGCAATTCCAAGCCGCACTGGCGGAACTTCTCGGGCTGGACTTTATTGCCTATCGAACGAATGAGATCGTCCGCGCAGACCGGGGGATTCCGTGGCAGTTCGGCCGATGAAACGCCGCGCAGTGTTTCTGCCGGCGAGCAGTTCAAGGTCCACGTGCATACGTCGAGCGCCGCATCGGATGCACGTCTGGTGAAGACGTGGTTTGAAAGTCAGACCAGCGAGCCGTGGGTACAGGGAGAGGCGATCAGCACGGCGGGAAAAGGCCAGGTCTCCGACGCGATTTTCAACCTCAAGGTTCCTGACAATGCTGAATCGACAAAGCCCTTCTTTACGCGGCCGTCGATCGAGCAGCCGTACTACGACATCTCGAATCCGGCATGGCGCGAGCGGTCGTTTGCGCCGTGGCCGCTGGCGGCGTGGGCGGAGTTCTCCTTTGAGGGCGTGCCGATCCGTCTCGGCCGGGTGGTGCAGACGCTGCAGCGCGTGACGGGCCCCGGCGGCATTTATGAGCCGCTGGTTGTGACGCCGGCGATTGGAGTGCGCGTTGAACCGGAAGCTCGCATTTTGCCGCTCGACGGAAGCGCGTTGCCGGTGCGAGTCACGGTGCACACACAGTCTGCCGCCGATGGGACGGTTGAACTGAAATTGCCGGCGGGTTGGCGGGCAGAACCGGCCGAAGCCAAGTTTCATCGGACCAGTGCGGGAGATACGGAACCGATTTTGTTTTCGGTGACTCCGGCGGCAACCGAATCCGGCGGATTTTCTGTACAAGCTGTGGCGCACAGCAACGGCCGAACGTACGAGACCGGCTGGCGAAGCCTGGGTTATGCCGGGTTGCGACCTTATAACCAGTATCAAGCCTGCGGCGCTGCGCACCCGCAAAGTGGATGTGAAGCTGGCGCCGGGATTGCGCATCGGCTATGTGATGGGTACCGGCGATCTGGTGCCGGACGCTATCGAGGGTTTAGGCGTGACGCCGCACTTACTCGACGCAGAGGAAGTTGCGAGCGGCCGACCTATCCGCTTGGAACGTGATTGTCATTGGTATTCGGGCTTACTCAGTGCGGCCGGAACTGGCTGCTGCGCAATCGCGGCTCGATGAATTTGTGCGGCAGGGGGGAACGCTGATTGTTCAGTATCAGAGCACCAACTTCCCTGCCCCGCTGCCGCTGGCCATGGGGCGGATGGCCGAACGCGTGGTGGATGAACAGGCCCCGGTGAAACTGTTGGATCCTTCGAATCGACTGCTTAACTGGCCGAATGCAATCACACCGGAAGATTTTGACGGATGGGTCGAAGAGCGCGGTCATTCCTTTCTGGATACCTGGGACCCCGGATACACCGCACTGACGGAGACCGCCGATGCGGGTCAGGATCCTCAGCGCGGGCGGGCTTCTTGTCGCACATCCGGGCAAGGGCACTTATATCTATGTTGCGTTCGCCTTATATCGCCAGCTTCCGGAGTTAGTCCCAGGAGCTTACCGCATCCTGGCCAACCTACTTAGTGCCAGCAGCGCAAAGTAAGTGCGGCGTGGTGCCCATCCGGGATGTGCGCCGCGTGAGCTCCAGGCGTGCACATCGACATCGAATCTCTCTATGAACAAGGGATGAATTCAACTTCCATTTACTTCGCTTTGTTGAAGAAGCCGCTCTGTTAAAAATATGTGAATTAGTCAAATATTCATCAAAGTCTGCGAGCCTTTCAAACAGATACGGCCAAGCGAAAACTAGCTTTTGCATGCCACTTCTCGCGGCCGTTCGGATTCCATTCGAAGGTTTAATGGGTAGACGCATTCGTGCCGATCAGAGCGATCACGCGGTCGGTGAAGACTGCACGAATCAACTGATGAAGAGGAAAAAGAGAGGCCCAATGAAATTGAGACTTAATACGGTTGCCGCTGCAATTCTGGCAGCCAGTCTTGTCGGCTCGTATGCCTACGCCGGCGACCCCCCTGCGCCCCCAAAGAAACATGTCATCAAGAAGCAGCCACCGAAGCCAACGGTCGAAGATCAGATTCAGTCCCTACGCCAGGAATTGCAAGGCCAGATCGACAGCTTGAAGACCGACCTGGCTACGAAGGATCAACAGTTAAAGCAGGCGCAGCAGGCGGCAGCAGATGCGCAGGCGGCGGCGGCCAAGGCAGAAGCAGACGCCACGGCACAGCAGCAGGCTACAACCGATAACGCGGCAGCGGTATCGACGCTGAAGAGCACGGTGACGGACCTGCAGGCCAATGCGGTTTCGCTGGCAACCACGGTCTCTGACGAAACGCCACATCAAGAAGGCGATCAACAACCCGAGCACGCTCCACTACAAGGGAATCACGATTACGCCGGGCGGCTACGCAGCGGGTGAAACTGTGTACCGCACCAAGGCGACTGGCGGCGATATTCCGACGGCTTTCAATGCCATCCCTTACGAGCACGCCGACGCCTATTCGCTGAGTGAGTTCTACGGAAGCGCGCGGCAATCGCGTGTCACCCTGATGGCAGAAGGCAAGACCAACTGGGGCACGTTGCGCGGCTACTATGAGGCTGACTGGCTGGGCACCGGCATCTCGTCCAACAACAACCAGTCCAACAGCTACGTGCTCCGCCAGCGCGTGGTCTGGGCTCAGGCAGAGACCAATAACCACTGGGCGTTCACCGGCGGCCAGTTGTGGTCGCTGGCAACGGAAGACAAGAAGGGCATCTCGAACCTCTCGGGCGACATCCTGACGCCGCAGACGATAGACCCGAACTACGTTACGGGCTTTGTTTGGACACGCCAGTATGGCTTCCGCGTGACCAAGACCTGCAACAAAGCGGCATTCGGCATCGCGGCTGAGAATCCGCAGATCCTTTACACGGCGTCGCTGGCCGGCAACACTCCGTATGCGGTGATTGGCAGCGCACGGCAACAACGGCGGCAACTACAACGCAGCAATCAGCGCCTGCACGCCCGCGACGTCGATCGTGAACTATACCGACCAGGCGGAAACGGATTCGGCCGGCAACACAATCCATGTGGCTGTGCCCGTCTACAAGACGGTGAACGGATGCGCAAACGTTGCAAACCTCTCGTTCAACCAGGCGCCGGACATCATCGCGAAGATCGCGCTCGATCCGGGATGGGGCCACTACGAAATCTTCGGCATCGGCCGCTTTGCGCATGAGACGGTCTATCCCGGTGAAACGACCGACAGCAACCTGTACGGCGGCCTGACGGACGTTGCCACGGGCGCAGCCGTTGCTCCGGCTCTTACGGTCAGCCGGTTCATTTGCAAACAGTTCTTCGATGGGCGGCGGCGGAGCCAGTTTCCGCGTACCGATCACCAAGGCGCTCACCGTTGGCGCGAAGGGCATGTACGGAACGGGCCTCGGCCGCTACGGCGACTCCACTCTGGCTGACCTGACCACGACCAGCTGGGGTGGATTCTCTCCTCTTCACAACGCTTCGGGCTTGATCACGGTTGAAGCCAACCCCACTCCTCGCCTGCTGATTTGGGCGAACTACGGCGGCGACTATGCCAGCCGCGACGATTGGGGTGTTGCCGGAGCGACGACTTCACTCGGCGCGCCGACGGCTGACTTCTGCTATACACCGACCGGAGCCACGAAACCACCTGCGTCACCGCCGCCACGGCTGCAGCCATTGCCGCCGGCGGCAAATGGGGCGGCCACTGGGGTGCACCGGGCAATTCCGCAGTGGGTTATGGCTCGCGGCTGCTTTCGAACTCGGGCTGCACCACCACCAGCAATCCCGGCTACAACGGTGGTGCTTCGACTGGCTACGCGCCTGGCGGGTCCTGCGGCGCGCAAGCGCGCGACGTGCAGGAGATCACGGGCGGCTACTGGTATGACATTTACAAGGGCGACCGGGGCCGTCTGCGTCAGAGCATCCAGTACGGCTATGCGGTGCGCGAAGGCTGGTCGGGCAGCTTCGGGAATCGGGGCCAAGGGCATCGACAACATGTTCTGGACCTCGTTCCGCTACTACCTGCCGTGATCGACAAACATCACCGGAAGCATACGAACAGGAAGGGCAGCCCCGATGCGGGGGCTGCCCTTCCTGCTTTTTTGGCCCTTGGCAGTTGTGGATTTTCAGAGGGCGATCGAGGCGCGCCTTCTTACTGAGCCTTCGGCTCTCCTGTCGATGCGAAGGCGACGCCCAGGAATTGCTCGCCCGAGGCCAGAGCATCCCGCAATCGCGCTGGGTTTGGACCGCAGTGAACGACAACGGATTGAACCAGCAGGAACGCCACATCCGGCTCGTGTTCGAAGGAAGACGGAAGATCCAGGGGACGTTGGTGGAGGTGAGGGTTTTGTCATCGCTGAAGGCGACCACGGGAACGAATGCCTTGAGCGCCAGTTGCTCGGAAAGGTGCGCGGCATCGCGATCCAGGGCGACGATGGCGAGGGCGTGTTCGATCCCATAGCGCGTGGACGAGTTGGGTTGAAGCGGCGCCCCAGTTCTGGTCGCTTGCCACGGGAACGATTTCCCAGTATCGGCCTTCGGAGGATGCCTGCTGCAATCGAGCTTGCATCTCAGGCGAGTCTGCAATCTGGTCCGCGTGCGGACCGAAGAGAACGATGCGGAGAGGGCCGTGCGGGCATCATCGGGACGCGCGGGGCCGGAATAGCTGACACCCTCTTCGCCGACGCGCGCATACGGCGACCGGTCTGCAGTATCGGCGGTTCTGCAGCGTTGGCAGCGCGGCTGTCCTTCTCCATCTTCGCCACCCGGTAGGTGATGGCGCCGTTGTGCACAGTGCCGAGGAACATCGGCGCGACATTCTTCTGATTGGGATCGAAGACCATGTGCCCGGTGACGCCGTCGTAGACCTGCAATGTCGGCGAGCGCGTCGTGGATGCGGGCGCGATTCAGGCCGGCTTTGCAGATGGAATCGAGCAGCGCATTCATGGCGTCGATAGGCCAGCGAGGCAAACTGCTCGGGCTTCTCGTGGAAGCGTGCTTCGAAGCGCCGTTGAAATCGAGCCAGCGCGGATCGTTGCGCGTTGGGATCGTAGGGAAAGACGGCCTCGAAGCCTTCAGCGGCAGGTCCCGCCTCGGCCAGCAAGCTCAGGGCCCAGTGTGCGATAGCGAGCCGAAGACGCGCTGCTTCATGCCCAGGGCGCGCATCTGCTTCAGAATGCCCGCAGCCTCGGCTTCATCGGCCCAAAGCACGATGGCGTCGGCGCGCGAGTCCTGAATGATTTTCAGCTCCCGCGTGAAATCCGTGTCGCCGGGCATGAACTTCTGCTCGATCACGACGGGATGGCCAAGGCGGCGCGAGCATCGCGAAACTTGGGGACGCCAAAACGGCCGTAGCGGTTGTTGACGCGCAGGAGCGCGACACGCTTCAGGCCGAGTTCAGTGTAGATGCGCCGCGCCAGCGTGAGGCATTGCACGCGGTCGTCCTGCAGGTCGGTAAAGTACCAGGGGATGTAGGTCTCGGGAATTGTGGGATCGGTGGAGGCCGAGTTGACGATGGGAATCTCGGCCTTGAGCGCGACGCGCAAAACGATGTGCGTCGACTCGGAACTGATGGAGCCGAAGATCGCCCAGTCCTCGTCGTCGTAGACCATCTTTGACGGCTTCATTCGAGGCCGAGCCCCAGATGGTTGGGTCGGTCGGGCGATCGTCGCCATAGACCGCCTTGGCCTGCCAGTTGTCGTAGTCGTTGTGGAGCATGAGCCGGAAAGGCTTGCCGCCGTAGCCGCCACGCGCATTGGCCTCTTCGATCGCCAGCTGCGCGCCGTGCAGCATGCGCAGGCCGAAGAATCTGATCGGGCGTGTGCTCGATGGGGCCGAAGAAGCCGATGCGCACCTCGGTGAGGTTCTTGGGCTCGGGAATATCGCGGCCGCGCCGGTGTAGATATTGGGATGAATGTAGTTGAGGTCGTAGGGCGCGGCGAACTTGGCGTAGGGACTCATGTCCGCGGGCTCGCCCGCATAGGGCTGCACGGTTCGATCGGGCGGTGGACCCGGCGGATGCGCGCCGCACGCGCACACGTGCGCGCGTCCAGTTAGAGGCTCTTCATGCGCTTGCGCAGCGAAGATGGTGACAGCTCCGCCGGCCAGCAAGCATGCCGTGATGGTCGACCATCTTTTGCGCATCTTCACTGCTCCTTATTGCCGTTGGCCTTGTCGGTGCGGAACATGGCGATCGCTTCGATTTCGACCAGCAATTCGGGGCGGCACAGCTTGGCCTGGATGCCAGTGGACGCGGGCAGCGGATCGAGTCCCTGCTCCTTGAAGAATGCGGTGCGCTCTTCGTTGAAGGCGTCGTAGTCGCGGTCGATGTCGCGCAGGTAGCAACTGGTGCGCACGATGTCGTGCCAGGTGCAGCCCTCGCTCTGCGAGCAGGCCGGTGATGTTGTCGAGGGTGCGCCGCATCTGCGCGCGAAAGTCGCCGATGTGAACGCTCTTGCCGCTCTTCGTCGATCGAGGCGGTGCCGGAGATGAGCAGGATGGTCAGGCCGTTGAGGTCGATGCGCATGCCGCGCGAGAACGAGCTGGGCTTGGCGTAGGCATAGGCTTCGTTCAGCACGCCGTGGTTGGTCATGGCGCGCTTTTCGATGGGCGCGTGGGCGATGGTCTCCAGAATTTCTGCAATTGCGTTCATGATGGGTCTCCTTATTTTTCTGCGTTGAAGAATTCCGTGGCTCAGGCCCTTGGCGGTGGCGACCCAGATGTCGTCGCCTTGAAAGTCGATGCCGAGGATGTAGTTGTGCGCGGGCGCGGTGGTCACGGGCACTCGACGTGACGTGGCCCTGCGCATCGCGCACGGTCATCTCCGGCTTGCCGGTTGTGAGCGACGGGCGATAGACGGCCCAGTTCGCGCCGTCGTAGTAGGCCAGGCCTTTGTCTGTGCAGAACCAGGCGCGGTTGGCGTCGACGCCTTTGACGAAGTTGGTGAAGTTCGAAGGCAGCCCGCTGTCTTTGGTGAGGAAGTTGTGCCAGTAGCGGCCGTCGTAGCGGCTGTCGCCGAAGTAGGTTGCGGCCCACACGACGTTGTCGACATAGCTGACCGAGGTGACGATTTCGTGGATCAGTCCCTGATCCTTGAAGAGCACCATCTCGTTTTCGCCGTCGGGATCGTCGTACTTATCCCAGACCTTTGTCTTCTGGTCGTACTCGAGAACGCCGCTGCCCCACACGGCGTAGTAGACCTTGTCGGGCGTGGCCGAGACGCCGTAGACCCAGATCTCGACCATCGGCGTATTGCGCTCGTTGTAGAGCGACCACTGGCCGGTGTGCAGGTCGAGGCGGCAGGCGCCGGCGGCTGTGGCGACCCACACGTTTTCGCCTTCGACGGAGACGCCGTAGACCACATCGTTGCTCAGACCCGGAATTGAGTTGCGTGAAGGTGTCGATGCGGCCGCCGGAGATGCGGCTCAGTCCGCCCATGGTGCCGGCCCAGACGTCGCCGGTGCGCTTGTCCAGCGCAAGCGACAGCACGGCGCGATGCGCCAGGCCATCCTTGGTGGTGAAGGTCTTCCATTTGCCGTTTTCGTAGAGGCCGAGGCCGTTGTCGGTTCCGGCCCAGATGCGGTCGCCATCGACCAGCACCGAGTAGACGTGATCGTCGGGCAGGCCGTTGGCAGTGGTGAAGTTTTCGAAGCGAAACCGCGCGCACCTGCGGTGGGGCCAACCGCGCTGTCGCGCCATTCGTGCTCATGCTGGCTGCGGCGGATTTCGACGAAGGAGTGCGATGAGGACGCTGCCATTGCTGAGTGGGACGGATACAACAAGGGCCGCGGCTGCAACGATTGCGAAGGTAAACTTTGTCTTCATCGCGTCCTCAAGTACTCGATCAGGTCGTTCAGTTCATCTTTGTCAGATCGTTGGTGCGGCCGTGCTTGTCGTCCGGGTTGAAGATTGTCCAGATCTCTTCCAGCGTGGCCGCCGAGCCGTCGTGCAGATAGGGCGCGGTGAGCGCGATGTTGGTCAGCTGCGGCGTGTCGAGCATGCCCGTGTTGTCGGTGAGTTTGCGCGTGCCCACGTCGAAGGATTTCTGACTCGTGCCCTTGAGGCCGCTGTGGCAGTAGGAGCAGCGGTTTGTCTCGGCGATCGGCTTGCCGAATTTGTCGTCGCGCGTTCGAAGATCGCCTTGCCGCGCTCCTGCGCCGGGGTGAGTTCGCCGTTGGCCTGCACGCCAGCGATTGGGCGCGAGGAGGCAGGCTGCGAATGTAGATCGACCAGATCGGTCAGCGTGAGGTCGTCGTAGTTCTCCGAGCGCCAGAAATATTTTTCCGTGCGCGGTCCGCATTCGGTGGGCATGTTCGGATTGCCGCCGTTCCACTTGTAGGGCTCGGTGCCTTTGAGTATCTTCGATGGAGCTTGTTGTCGACGATGTCGCGGCCAAAGCCGTCCGGTTCGAGGTCCCATGTCAGGCCGTCGAAGGTGGAATCGATGTGGCAGTTGGCGCAGCCGATCTGGCCCTGGAAGGAGTAGCGCGCGGTGTAGAAGGTCTGCTCGCCGCGGCGCAGAACGGAGATGCGCTTTGGGCCTTCCAGCGGAATGGTGGAGGTCACGCGATTGGTGCGCGTGTCGATCACGCTGATGGTGTCGTCGAGCCGGTTGGCGACGAGCAGCCTGTGTGCCGTCGCCGGAGAAGGCCAGGCCGCGCGGATCGTGTCCGACGGCGATGCGCGCGACGACGTAATTGGCGCTTGCGGAGAGATCCTGGGCAAAGGGCGGCTTGTGCGTGCGGACGAAAGCGAAGCAAGCGCGGGACATCGATGACGGTCACGATCTCCGAGCCGCCGGTGGTGACGTAGATGCGCGATTTGTCGGGCGCAATGGCGACGCCAAAAGGGCGTGCGGCATAGCGCTCCAGTTCGTCGAGCGGAACTTCGATCGGCTCTTTGCCGATGTCGGCGCCGAAGAGGGTGAGCGTGTCGGCGAATGCGCCGCCGTGTTCGAGGTGCGCCAGGGGAATCAGGTTCTTGGGATGGAGTCCTGCGGCAGCGCCCAGGTGGCCATCGGCGGAGAAAGCCATGTGAAAGACGCGGGCAATGCCGTGCAGCGGAATGCGATCGACTACGACGGCGCGCGCCGTATCGATGACGGTGATCTCCGACTCGGGTGCGGCTGCGCTGGGGCGCGGGATTGGGATAGACATGCGTGACGTAGAGCCGGTTGCCATCGGGCGAAGGCGTGATGTAGCTGGCGCCGCGCCCGGCTGCGAGGCGCTTCTCTTCTTCGCCGGTCTGCGCGTCGAGCACGGCTACATCGTTGCTGATGCGGTTGGCCACGAAGAGGTGTTTGCCTTCGCGATCTTCGACGACGCTGGAGGGCTCGGCGGCAACAGGCCAGGTGGCGACGACTTCGAGCGAGCGGCTGTATCGATCACCGAGAGCGTGTCGTCCCAGGAGTTGGCTGACGAAGAGGCGCGTGCCGTCGGGCGAGAGCGAGAAGCCGCGCGGAATGTGGCCGACGGCGATGTTCTTGATGGTCTCGTAAGTCGCGCGCATCGAGCACCCGGACCTCTTCGCTGCCCTGGCAGAGCACATAAGAGCCGCGCGCCATCGGGCGAAAACAGCATTTCGAGCGGCGAGGCGTAGGTGAGCAGCTTCGCCGGTTCTTCCGGTGCCGCTGTCCGCTGATGTCGGCGCGCGCGGGTGCCACTGGTCCACAGTGCGGCGCAGAACGACGCAACGCCGAGCAGGCAGAGGCACTGCGGTCGACGCCGGTCACTTGGCTTCTGGAAGCAGCCGATCATTTCGGCTCCTCGACGGTCAGCTGACGCGATCGACATCCTGCTTTGCCGAGGGTCTGCTCGCGGCCGCTGGGCCAGTGCACGACGATCTTGTCGACGCTGGTTGCCGCGCCGAGGCCGAAGTGCAGGCGGCCCTCGTTCTGCGAGAGATAGCCTGAGCCGGCGACGCGCTCCGCTGTCCATCGCTTGCCTCCGGCGAACACTTCGACACGCGCGCCGATGCCATCGCGATTGCTCTTTGTTCCTTTGAGCTTGATCGCGAGCCAATGGCCGGTGTTGGTTGAGACGTTGTGGAGCAGCGTGCCTTTGGCGCCGAGATTCACCAGAAACGCGTCGACCTTGCCGTCGTTGTCGTAGTCGGCAAAGCAGGCGCCGCGGGCCACGGTGCGCTCGCTCAGCACCGGGCCGGCATCGCGCGAGACATCTTCGAATTGGTCGTTGCCCAGGCCGCGAAATAAGCGTGTGCTCCTGCGGAATGAGGTGAATGAGCCCGCCGTGGAAGATGAGGATGTCGAGCAGGCCGTCGTTGTCGAAGTCGTAGATGCCGGTGCCCCAGCTCACGTACTGCGCGTTGGCCTGCGAGACGCCGTTGGTCGCGCCGATGTCGTCGAAGACTCGACTTGCCCTGTGTTACGCAGGAGGCGGTTGTAGTGGCCGTCGGTGACCCATAGGTCGAGCACGCCGCGGCCTTCGAAGTCGGCGAAGACCGGGCCCATGGACGATGTGGATTCGCCGTTCTGCCCGAAGGCAGTGCCGGTGTCGTTGCCGATCTCTTCGAATGTTCCATCGTGCTTGTTGTGGAAGAGGAAGTTTTCGGTGCGGTCGTTGGCGACGTAGATGTCGTCCCAGCCGTCGCTGTCGAAGTCGGCCGCGGTGACGCCCATGGTGCGGCCGACGTAAGCGCCGATGCCCGACTTTTCGGTCACGTCGGTAAAGGTGCCGTCGCAGTTGTTGTGGAAGAGCTTGTTGGTTTCGCCTTCGTAGTCGAGCGGGCCGGGATAGTTGTCGGCGGCGTAGTAGGCGCGATACTTGGGATCGAACTTGACGTAGCGGCCGACGAAGAGATCGAGGCAGCCGTCCTTGTCGTAGTCGAGCCAGGTGGAACTGATGGCCCAGCCGTCGACCTTGATGCCGGCCTTTTCGGTGACGTCGGTAAAGTGGCCGTTGCCGTCGTTGTGATAGAGGATCGTCTTGCCGTAGCCGGTGACGAGCAGATCGACGTTGACCGTCGTTGTCGTAGTCGGCCGCGGCCACGGCCATGCCGTACATATCGGGATTGAGGCCGGCCTTGTCGGTGACATCGGTGAAGTGGCCGTTGCCGTCGTTGCGATAGAGATGATTGTGCGGCGCGGGATTCGGCTTCACCTTCAGCGGATGCGGATGCATCGAGTCGTCGAGCGGGCGGCCGTTGACGACGTAGAGAGAGGGCAGGCCGGAGTTGTTGTAGTCGAACCAGACGCAGCCTGCGCCCGTGCCTTCGAGCAGCGAGCCCAGCTGGGCCGAGCCGAAGCTGTGCACGTAGTCGATGCCGGACTTCGTCGGTGGCGTCTTCAAAACGGATTGACGGCGACCTGCGGTGCGGCCTGCGGTGACCGGGTGCGGAGAGCTGTGCCGCCAGGCTGCTGTGGGCGCTGCCGAGCTATGTTTGCGCACTTATTCGGCCAGGTGCCGCGAACGATGACTGCAAGCGCGAAGAAGCGACGATGAGGCGATTCATCTCAGCGGCCTCCCGACGGAGTTCGTCGCTGTTTGCGCCAGACGGACTACGGTCAGATCGACGGGCGTCGTGGAGCGCAGCAGCACGGCGGGCACGCGATTTTCCGACGCGCGCTCGGGTCCGGTGTGGCAGCCGACGCAAATGCGCTGCTCGCCGCCGCGAGCCCAGAACCAGCCGTGCTCCTGGCGCAGAACGACGCCCTTGCGCGTCGAGCAGAGCGAAGCGAATGGGTCGGTCGCCGGGAACCTTCACGAAGAAGGAACCGTCCTGCTCGACCGGCGCCGTGCCGAGCGACGATTGCATGTCCATGCGCATCCTTCGGTTTCGAGACGCACGGATGCGGGAGCGCCCTTCAGATGCTCCATCGCGCGAAAGGCGCGCATCGAGGGCCAGCAGATTGGCGTAGTCCCAGGGATGCAGCGCGGAGGGATGACGCTTGGGCGTGGTGCGCGGCGCGACCAGAACTGGCTCGACCAGGTCATTCGCGGATTCGGCCAGGATGGGTTGCAGCGTCGCCGTCGCCCGGCTTCCAGAGCTTGATGGCGTAATGGTTTTCCGACGGCGGTCCGCGCGCTCACCAGCCACGCATGCCGATTCGGTCTCAGCAATCGCGCCGGCGAATTCGGCGCGCGGCGCCAGCGATGCGCTCTTCGTGCGCGAGCGGCGAAGTGAAGCGCGCGAGCGAGGAGCCGTGCGTGAAGACCATGTCGCCGGAAGCCAATTGTTGCCGCCCCAGCGGGCCACGCCGTGATCGCAGCGGTAGGACTCGACGCCGGAGCCGTCGGAGTAGACCAGATACATTTCCGGTGTCGATGCCGGAGCCGAGCGGAAAGCCGGATTCAAACAGAATGCGGCCGTCGGCCAGATACGTCGGTAGGGATTGCATTGGCGCTGCGATAGGTCAGGGGCAACGTCTCGCGGTCCACTTGCGGGCTCGCTGTGCGCAGTGGAAGGATCGATCGAAGCCGAATTCAACTGAAAGCCAGTGGGCGTGCGCTGGGCGTAAACGAACCGTCCGCCGGGCAGATAGAGCGGGCGCATCGCGTCGGTCGTTGCCCGACGTGACGTTGCCGCAGTGGACTGATCGGCGAGCGTCAGTTCCCAAATCTGCCAGGGATCGCGCGGCATTCTTCTTGCCGGCGAACAGCACATTTTTGCCATCGAAGGAGACGTTGGCGTCGGCGGTGGCCGCGAAGTCCGGCGACGAGCGGTTCCGACTTTCCCTCATGAACCAGCAGCAATTGAGCGCCGTGGGGAAAACGCTCCTGCCCGCGCAACGCCGCGAGCGGTTCGTAAGCGGGCGCCGCGGTCACGATGAAGTCCGTGCCAATTTCGTCCGTGCGGATCAGGGCCGAAGCCGCAGAGGAGGAAAAGCGGTCGCAACGCAGGCTGAAACGTGAAATGCCGTGGCCCGGAACTTCATCCCACTGCCTCCATCGAGCGAGGCCGGATGGCCTGTCGGAGCGCATTGCCGCGCAGCGCGATATAGGGATCGAGCGAAGCCATCATGTCGTCGAATTCGGCGAAGTCGAGCGACTGCTCGCCGTCGCTCCAGGCGTGGTCGGGATCGGGGTGCACTTCAACGAGCAGGCCGTCGGCGCCGGCGGCCACGGCGATGCGGGCCAGCGCCGGCACCAGTTCGCGATGCCCGGCGGCGTGGCTTGGATCGGCGATGACGGGCAGATGCGAGATCTGCTTCAGCAGCGCGATTGCCGCGACGTCGAAGGTGTTGCGCGTCGCGGTTTCGAAGGTGCGGATGCCGCGCTCGCAGAGAATGACGTTGGGATTGCCGTTGTCGAGAATGACCTGCGCCGAACGAAGCAGATCGGCAACCGTCGCCACCATGCCGCGCTTCAGCAGGATCGGACGGCCGGAGCGCGCCGCGGCTTCGAGCAGCGAGTAATTCTCCATGCTGCGCGAGCCGATCTGCAGGATGTCGGCGTACTCGGCGACCAGCGGAACATCGCCCTCCGACATCACCTCAGTGACGATGGCGAGGCCGGTCGCTGCGCGCGCGCGATCCAGCATCTTGAGGCCTTCCAGGCCGTGACCTTGAAATGCGTAGGGAGAACTGCGGGGCTTGAAGGCGCCTCCGCGAAGGATGCGCGCGCCGCGAGCGGCAGACATGTTGCGCGGTGGCCAGAAGCTGGGCCTCGGTCTCAACCGAGCACGGCCCAGCCATGGTGATGAATTCGTCCCCGCCGATTTCGAAATCGAGCACCGGCACAATGTTTGCCTGTGCCGCGAATTCTTCAGGACATCAGGGGTTTCGGCAAATCGTTCTTGCCAACTTTCGCGCACTCTGCGCTCCGGTCCGCCTCCATAATGGGGAAGCGTCAGACTATCGCGATCGCTCATCCGCACGCCTCCATCCAAAGGTGGAGATGCGGTGTATGTTGACGCACCGCACCTGTCACTGCGTTTTTAGCGGCGGCAATGAACATTTGTCTGTGACGGATGAACTTGACTTGGGTAGGACTAGGAAGCAAGTGCCATGGGAGGCGGACGGTAGCCGAATGCCGCGTCGACGATGGCCGCGATGCCAAGAGCGACCTCGTCCTCAAACGGCCGCGCGACAATCTGCACGCCGATCGGCAAGCCCTCAGGCGAGCGGCCGACGGGAACCACCGCCGCGGGCGCGGCCAAGCACGTTGAACCACTGCGTGTGCCGCACTGCATCGAGATATTCAACGGTCGCGCCTTCGATGGTCCACTTGCGTTCGCCGTGGCGAAATGCGGGAATGCTGGCGACCGGGCAAAGCAGGACGGGAAATGCGCTCATCTCCTCGAGTGTTTTCGCGCGCAGCAGGTCGAGTTCGGCCCAGGCATTGAGCAACTCCGTCGCGGTGAGCGGGCGGCAGAGCCTCGGCGATCCGAAGAAACTCCTTGAAGATGGGGCTGAGCTGGTCGCGCTTGCCGGCGAATCGCGGGCTCGTAGAACATGGCGCCGCACTGCACGAAGAACTTCCACCACAACTTGCGCAGTTGCTCCAGGGTGCGCGGGCGGAAAGGCTCGACGCGAAAGCCGGCTTCGCGCAATGCCTGTGCCGCCGCGTGCACCGCGGCGCGCGTTTCGGGCGTCACGGGAACGAGGCCGTCGTCTTCGAAGAATCCGATGGTGATGGTGCGCAGTTCATCGAGGCTTGGCTCGCGCAGAGTGAACGGGCGGGCTGGCGGGATCGTGCGGGTCCTGGCCGCTCAGCGTGCGGAAGCAGCAGCGCAACATCGGCGATGGTGCGCGCCATGGGGCCGATTGCGCCGAGAATGGAAAATGGCCCCACGCATGGCGGCAGATGGCCGCGGCCGGGAATGCGGCCCGGTGTCGGCTTGAGCGAGCAGATGCCGGTGAAGTGCGCGGGCACGCGCACCGATCCGCCGCTGTCGGAGCCGAGGCCGCGCGCGGACATTCCTGCGGCGATGGCCGCCGATTCGCCGCCGCTGGATCCGCCGGGCGAGCGGTCGAGATCCCATGGATTGGCGGTGCGGCCGTGGAGCAGATTGTCGGTCTCGTAGGCCATCAGGAATTCGGGGCAATTGGTGGTGCCCAGAATCAATGCTCCCGCTGCGCGCAGGCGCGCGACCACGACCGCATCTTCGCGCGGGACATCTCCCTTGTTGCAGCAGGCTGCCGATTTCGCATTTGTAGCCGGCGGTCGCGATGGACGACTTGACCGTGACGGGCAGGCCGTGCAGCGGGCCGCGTGCGATCTTTCGAGGCGCATCGAGGCGTCGCGCCTGTGCGCGGACGCGTTCCGCATCGAAGTCGGCGAAGGCATTCAGTTGCGGATTGAGCCGCTCGATCTGCGCGATGTGCGCTTCGGCCAGTTCGGCGACGGAGATCTCGCCGGCGCGCAGCAGTTCAAGCTGCTGCACGGCCGGCTGCAGCACGATGTCGTTCATGGCTTGGCTGCCGGAGATTGCCGGCGCATGCGTCGTCTGTCGGGGTGGATGGCAGCAACCTGATAGTTGAAGCGGTAGGAGCGCACCGGCTCGCCTGAATCGAAGCGGTCGTTCCAGTTCAACTGATAGTCCAGCGCAGCGGCATCGTCGGGATATTTTTCTGGTTCTGGATAAGGATATGTGGCTCATGCCGGTGGAATGGCAGCTGCGCCACGGTGAACGGCGAGGCATCCCACCAATCCATGTCTTTCACGTAGCCGTTGGCGTAGAAGAAGTAGTCGCGCTTCCAATGCGGCGGGCAGCGCGGGCAAGTCGCGTCGCGTCGAACTCCGCTGCAATCTCTTCGCCGCTGCCGAAGATGGCAAAGCGATCGTCGATGCCCTTGACGAGCGCAGTCACGTCGCCGAAGCGCGTGTAGTTGCCGCGCTGATGCTGGAAGGGCCCGGTGAGGCTGACGCGATCGTAGTCGTAGTCGAGATCGCCGGGGCTCGCGCCTTCAATCTGCGTCGGGTAGCCGCGGAAATGCTCCGTGGCGTGGGCCAGCGGAATTTCGGTCGCGCGCGACTGCGGCTTCGGGCGCGTTGTCGATGAGCACCTGGTCCCAGTAGATTTCGAGATTCGTCACCAGCCGGATGCGGCGTGCGCCTGCGGGCAGCTTGCCGGTGAGGTCGACGACGATGGTGCGCTCCAGGCCCGCGGGAAATCCGGCTTCGCCGGGAATGCGCTGCCAGGTGCCATCGGGCAGTTGCGCTTCGACGTAAGGCGAGATCGGCTTGACGCCGGCCTGCCATGCGGCATAGAGCGAGGTCGCGCTGAAGTAGTTCACGTAGCCGGTCATCAGCAGCCGCAGCGGGGATTGCGCGTCGAGCGGGCCCAGGTCGAGCGTGAGCGCGTGCAGATTGGCGAAGCCGTCGTAGGGCGAGCGGCGTGAATCCGCTGGCGAATTGATGATCGCGCCGGCTTAACGTGTCGAGCACATCGCGGCCTTCGCCATCCCACGCGCCGACGGGCAGGTGCGCGCCTTGCAGATGCGACCACGCGGCCCGAGGCAAATGGCGGATCGTCGAGGAAGCGCTCGTCGGGATTGACTTCGACGTTCTCGGGATGATCGACGGCAACGAGGCGCAACTGGTCGATGTAGTTGACCTCTTCCATCGGCTCGATGAAGCGCAGGCTCAGCTTGCCATTGACGATGGCGAGCTGGTCGCCGTCGACCTTGATCCACTCGCCGGGGTTGGGAATGTTGCGGCGCGTGGGCGTGAACCAGTGGCCCACGACCGCCGCGCCGATCACGTCGGTGACGAAGCTGTATTTGTGGCCGTCCCATGCGAAGAGGACCGGGCAGGAGCTGCCGCGGCGATCGGCCTCTTTCATGGCGATCACCTGCGTGTGCGGCAGATCGATCTCGTCCTGCAGGACGCCGGTGGGCCAGAGAATGCGGAGCAGGTCGATGCCCTCCGCTTTGCCCAGGCCGACGAGAATCTGCGGCGGCGCCTGCGTCTGGTAGCCCGATGCGCCGGCCAGTTCCCACTTCTGCCACTGGCCGTTGGCGAAGACTTCGACCTTTGCGCCGATGCGCGGTCTTGTTGTCGGCGAAGCCGGTCAGATCGAGGCGCACGAAGTGATTCTTGTTTGCGCCCACATTGCGCAGCAGCACGGGCGGCGCATTGAGCTGGGTCACGATCAGATCGGGCGCGCCGTCGCCGTCCACATCGGCGGCAATGAGGCCGCGCGGCGCATTCGAGCTTGATTGCGTCGAGGCCGAGAGCGTGGCTCACGTCTTCAAAGCTGCCGTCGCCGCGATTGCGGAAGACGCGCACCTGCGGGCCGGCGGCTGGTTTCGACGATTGCTGCGAGATCGATCCAGCCGTCGTTGTCGATGTCGATGGGCGTGACGCCCCAGCCGCGCAGTGCATCGTGAAGCGGCAGAGTCGACGCGCTCGAAGCGGCGGCCCGATTGTCGTCGGGCCGTCGACGTTGCGCCACAGCGTCAGGCCCGGGCGCGCCCGCGTGCGTGACGGCGATGTCCATCCAGCCGTCTTTGTTGAAGTCGAGGACGGCGATGCCTGTGCGTTGGCAGGCAGCTTCTCGTCGTACAGCGGCTGGGTGGGATATTTCCCTTCGCGCGGATTCACGTAGAGGATCGGGCGCGGACCATCGCCGGTGACTGCGAGATCGACGGCGCGATCGTTGTTGAAGTCGGTGAGAATTGCGGCGGCTGTTTTGCCGCTGCCGCCAAGGCCCGTCGGCTCGGTCCACTCGGTGAAGGTCTTGTTGCCGTTGTTGCGCCACAGGACATTGGGCGCGTCGCCGGCTTTGAGCGGTTCGCCGGTGAGGAACAGATCGAGATCGCCATCGTGGTCGTAGTCGACAAAGGTGATGCCGGTGGGATGGTTGCGCGGCGCGAGGCCGGCTTCGGCGGTCACGTCCTGAAACTTGCCTTTGCCGAGATTGCGGAAGAGCAGCACGCTTGTCGTCGAGGGCGACGGCAAGATCGTTGAGCCCGTCGCCGTCGTAGTCGCCCACGGCGCAGGCGACGGCGTGGCCCGAGGCTTTGAGGCCGGCAGCTGCAGCGTCCAAGTCTTCAAAGCGTGCCGTCGGCGCGGTCGATGCAGCACGCGAATGGCCTGCGGGCCGGATTGCATCAGCACGAGGTCCATCTGGCCTGAGCCGGTGACGTCGATCATGCAGGCTCCGCCGGTTTCTGTGCCGGTGTTCTCGTTCGGCGACCATCGGTTGCAGTTCGAGGTGCACCGGAATCATCTCGCGCTCGCGGGCCTGCGGCTCTTCGACCGGTGTGACTGTCGAGTAGTGGCCCTGCTCGCCGTAGGCCAGGCCGATGGCGGCGGAGATCTTGGTGCTGGTGAGGTGCTGGAAGAGCTTGAAGTGCTCCTTGGCTTCGGGCGTGTGGCCGGTGCGCTGCAGCGCGCGCGCCATTGCGAACTCAGACGAAGCGTGCAGCGGTTGGATGGCGAGCGCCTGCTTGAGAACTTCGATCTGCTTGTCGAACTGCTTCAGCTCGCCGTAGCAGACGCCCTCGAAGTAGTAGGAATCTGCATCGCGCGGATCGAATTTGACGGCCTGCTGAAAGCTGGCGAGCGCGGCGTCGATCTCGTTGTCTGCGTGCTGCGCAAGGCCGAGGTTGTACCAGGCCTGCGGATTGTCCGGGTCGAGCGCGAGTGCCGCTTTGAAGGCCTTCTTGGCCTCGTCGAGTTTCTGCAGCGTCATGAGCGCGATGCCTTCGTTGATGGCGGCCTGCGCCATCTTTGGATCTTGCTTGAACGCGTCGGCAAAGCTGGCGGCGGCGCGGTCAGTGAACTGCTGGCCCATAAGGGCGACACCCTTGTTGTTCAGCTGAATGGCTTGCGTGTCGATGTGGGTTTCCGCTGCCGCGAATCGTCGCGGAAACGACCAGCAGGGTCAGCGGAACGAGCCTGCCGATTTGCATAAAAATCTTCCTCAATGTTTTCTCCGAACCGATTGGGCCGCTGGAGCCCTTGAGTCTGAGGGAACCATTCAGTGTATGCGAGCAGGGGCGTCGATGGCTTCAAACCTAAGAGCCGTTTTATCCACGTCAAATAAGCGCTTCGGCAAAGGCTGTGATACAAAAGCGGAAAACGGAGATGAAAGATGAATTCGTTCCCACCAGCGGGCCGTCATGAATACACGATGCGAGGCTGGCAGAAGGGACTGTATCTTCTCCTGGGCAGTCTGTTCGTCGTTTTCGCCATCACTGTGGGTTCGACGGAGTCCTCTTCTGGGTCTGCCGGGGCAATCTCATTCATCGCGCCAATCTTCTTTTGGGTATTCGGGGGGTACATGTGGGTTTGGCCTCTGCGCGCGCGCCTGATCATCGATGGAACGCGTATCGAGGTGCGCGGCGTTGTTCGAGAACGCGCCGCCGACCTAAAGGAGATCGAAGGATTTCGGACGTTCAGTTCGCGAAACGGATCGTATACGAAGCTCTACTTAAAAGATGGCGGTAGCGCGATCACGATCTCGAACTCTTTCAACACAGATGATGATTATCGCGCCTGGTTCCAGCAAGTGACCGACCTGGACAAGCGCGAGCGCGATGCCTTACTGGACCAGATTTCGCACGAGCAGGAGTTGGGCGCGACCCCGGATGAGCGCCTGGCGAAATTAGCCAACGCAAAAACCTGGAGCATTTTCCTAACGATCGTGAGCGGTGCGGCTGCAGCGGCACTGGCGTTCGGGTCGCCGATTCTCCGTGTGCCGGCTTTCACGCTCCTGGTAGTCGCTCCGGTCGCGGCTTACTTCCTGTTGCAGCGGTCGCCTTTGCTTTATGCCATCTTCAAGCCGAAAGCCGATCCCCGTGGCGAGTTGAGCTTCGTGCTGATCGTGGCGGGCATCGGTCTTATTTTGTCTTGCAGCGGGCTCCACTTTGTCTCCATCGAACTACTGATGCTGATCACCGTGCCGGTGGGCCTTGTTTATTTTGTCGCGTTCTATCTCGCGTGCCAAAACCAACCTTCGCGACAGGGAAAGCTCATGGCGCTTCTTTTCTTCGCGGGGCTCTATGGTTTCGGATTCGGGATGCTGGCCGATACGATTGCGGATCATGCACCAGCCACGACCTACTCTGCGGAAGTGATCGGCAAACACATTTCGCGCGGACGCTCCACGTCGTACTATCTCGAGTTATCGCCGTGGGGACCGAAGGTATCTCCTGACCGCGTGAGCGTTTCGTCGAGTGTCTATGGAACGTTCGCAATTGGAGACCAGGTCTGCCTCAGCCTGCATCCCGGTAGTTTTCATGCGCCCTGGTATCAACTTGTGGATTGCGCGAATCGATTGAGTCCCGATCTGACTCGATAGATTGCTCGTTTCGCAAGAAGGCTATTCGGAGTTGCCCTGCATTGGACTGGCCCAGTTGAGGGCGCTGCCGACGTCGAGCGAGAGGTTCCACCAATTTATACTTCTCCTGTGACCTCATGCCTTCAAAGCATCGATTGGCGCGCCTTTTTGGGAAGGCCGCGCCTGCCCCAGCCCACAACGAAAGTCTTCGACGAACTTCGGCAGGAGCGCATTCTTGTCACGGGCGCTGGCGGGTCTATCGGCTCTGCCCTTGCCCTTCGGCTGGCCGGCATCGCACCGCGGGGGCTGGTGCTGCTTGAATCTTCCGAGAGCGGCGTGTTCGCGCTTCAAGCCGCTTTGGCTGGGGCACCATCGCAACCGCCCAACTGCGTTCTCGGCAGAATCCAGGATGCGTATCTGCTCGACGAGCTTTTCGCGCATTCCGCGCCGAGTATCGTCTTTCATGCTGCCGCATTCAAGCATGTGCCGCTACTCGAGGAGCACCCGCTGGCGGCGGTCGAAAACAACATCTTGGGCACAAGGACGCTCGTGTCTGCGGCGGCCAAGCACGGAGCGCGCGTAGTGTTGCTTTCCACCGACAAGGCCGTTGAACCGAAATCCGTGATGGGAGCGACCAAGCGGATCGCGGAAGGCATCGTGCTCGGAGCCGGTGGGACGGTTCTGCGACTTGGCAACGTGCTTTCGTCGAGCAACAGTGTCGCCGAGGCATTTGCGCACCAGATTGCCGGGGGAGGACCGCTCATCGTTACCGATCCCGCGGCTCGCCGATATTTCCTCACGCTTGAAGAGGCCGCCGACCTGTTGATGGCTGCGTGCGCGGAGCCGGATCGGCCGATTCTTCTCACACCGGACCTGCGGTCGCCGCAATTCATCACAGATCTGGCACGGTTCATGGCTCGGGCGCTCGCTCCAGAGCGCGAGGTCTCCATCGAATTCACTGAGCCTCGCCCGGGGGACAAGGAATTGGAGAAACTCTGGTCGTCGGACGAGAGCGCGGTTCCGGCGAGGACGCAGGGGCTGTTCTCGATTTGCTCGCGATCGACGGGCGCGCCGATGTTCAATCGCGATCTCGATGCATTGGAGCACGCCGTGCAGGCGCGCGATTTGCCTGCGGCGATTGGCTGCCTGCGTTCTCTCGTTCCCGACTACACTCCGAGTGCCGCTTTATTGGCTGTTGCGCAGCGAAGCTCTTCGCGAGTGACCCCATGAGTGAGGCGTCGAAGCGCAGACGCATCGGTGTGGTCACCACCTCCCGCGCCGACTATAGCCATCTTTGCTGGCCGCTTCGCGAGCTCCAGGTACACCCCGAGATTGAACTGGGTGTAATTGCGCTGGGGCCGCATCTGTCGCCCGCGTTCGGGACGACGATCCATGAGATCGAGCGCGATGGGTTTACCATCCAGGCCCGGATTGAGTGCTTGCTGAGTTCCGATACCGATACGGGCATGGCGAAGACGATCGGCCTGGCGATTCTGAGCCTGGCGGATGCGCTGACTGCCTGGAGGCCCGATCTTCTGCTGCTGATTGCCGATCGTTATGAGATGCTGGCTCCCGCCGCGACGGCACTGGCGCTGCGCATTCCCGTCGCCCATATCGAAGGCGGCGAAGTGAGCCAGGGCGCCATCGATGACCAGGTACGCAACGCCCTGACGAAGTTGGCCCATGTGCATTTCACGTCCACGGAGACGGCGCGGCGCCGGGTCATCGGCCATGGGGGAAGAGCCGTGGAGGGTTCATCGCGCCGGCGCGCCCTCTCTCGATCATTTGAGCCGGTCAAAGCTGCTGGATCGTGCGAATCGCTCGAGGCGCGGCTTGGAATGCGGCTCGCGTCGCCCTCCCTGATCGCGGCATGGCACCCGGTTACGATTCTGCGGGATACCAATGCGGAAGCCGACGCCCTGTTTGCCGCGCTGGCACAGAGTTCGGGGACAGATTCTGTTTGTCTATCCCAATACCGACGCGGGCAGCCATGCACTGATTGAGCGCACGCGCGCCCTGGCCGCGACCCGCGCCCGACACCCACATCTTTCGTCAACCTGGATGCCGTGACCTATTGGAGCTTGCTGGGACAGGCGGATGGGATGGTCGGCAACTCGTCCAGCGGCATCATGGAGGCGGCTTCGTTTGCGCTGCCCGTGGTGAATGTGGGTATGCGTCAGCAGGGCCGCGAGCGCGCCCGCAACGTCCTCGATGCGCCGGCCGATACGAGCGCGATTTGCACTGCTTTGACTCGGGCGCTCGATCCTGCATTTCGCGCAGGACTGCGCGGGATGACGAATCCTTACGGAGACGGCACCGCGGCTGCCACTGATTGCCCATGTTCTGGCCACGGTCCCGCTCGAGGGCTTGCTGATCAAGCAGCCTGCTCCGATTCCGGACGGCCTGGAGTTTGCATGACAATCCGCATCCCGCTCTCTGCACCCGACATTACAAGCGCAGAGATCGACGCCGTGACTGCCGTGCTGCGCACCGACCGGTTGAGTCTGGGTCCGGAGCTTGAGGCCTTCGAGCAGGCTGTTGCCACCTACCACTCGATGCCCGATGCCGTGGCCGTCAGCTCCGGGACTGCCGGGCTTCACCTGGCTCTTCTTGCTCTGGGATCGGCGAGGGTTGCGAAGTGATCGTGCCCTCCTTTGCGTTTATCGCGGTGGCAAACGCTGTGCTCCAGGTCCGCGCAACGCCTGTCTTCGTGGACATTGATCCGGTCACTCTCAATCTCGATCCCGCGCTGGTGGAAGCAGGCGATTACTCCTCGGACGCGCGCGATTCTGGTGGTGCACACGTTCGGAGTTCCTGCGGAAATGGACCGGATTCAGGAGATCGCGCGACGTCACAATCTTGCGCTTCTGGAAGACGCCTGCGAAGCGATCGGGGCTGAGTACGATTCGCGCAAGGCGGGGAGCTTCGGCGACCTGGCCATCCTTGGCTTTTATCCCAATAAGCAGATCACTACCGGCGAGGGCGGGTGCGTGCTGGTGCGCGATCGAGACTTGGCGGATCGGCTTCGCAGCCTGCGCAATCAAGGCCGGGCCACTCGCGCGCCTGCAATGTGCTGCAGGAGGCGGAGCGCGATCCTGCTTGCAAGCTGGTTTGAACATGCTGAAATCGGCTACAACTACCGGCTCTCCGAGTTGGCGGCCGCGCTGGGACGCGCGCAGCTTGGCCGAATCGACGAAATTCTTGCGATGCGCCGCGCCGTCGCCGAGCGCTACCAATCCCTGCTTGAAACAATTTCCGCGCTGGAATTACCTCCCGTCGCGCTGCCTCGGCTTTCCATCAGTTGGTTCGTTTATGTCGTTCGGCTGCACGCCGAACTGTCCGGGCTCGCCGGAAGATTCTGGATTTCGAGATCGAGTGCAGGCGGCGCTGGGGAAGCAAGGGATTGCCACGGGACGATACTTCGCCCCCATTCACCAGCAGGCGGCGTGGCGAAACCATCCGAGTTCAGGAGCGGCGAATCTTTCGGTCACCGAGAGGGTCGCGCCGTGCACGCTTGGCGCTGCCATTTTTCAACCGGATCACAATGGAGCAGCAAGAAGAGGTGGCCGAAGCACTTAGTTTGACCATAGAGAGAATGTAAACGTTAATAACTTTCGACCGTTTGCGAATCCAACGGGAGAGTTAGATGTGATTAGAGGCCCTCTGCATCCTCTCAATGACTTCCGTAAGCTTGCAAAATTCCGGCAAACTTATTTTGATGTGTTTGCATCACAAGCAAAGTACATCAATTTTATTTGGATTTATTCGCGTCGTCCTTGACAGGGAACCAAAAGCGGCGCACGATCAAGCCAAATCGGTATTTCGGTTTCGAGAGTTTCGAAACGGGAATCGCTCATTCGGAATTTCGAGTTCCCGAATGACTTCTGGCAACCGAGCTCCCTAAACTGACATCATTCCAAACCTTGAGCGCAAACATTCCAAACCTTGAGAGCAGGCATATGGTAGTCAAAACGCAGAGCAAGGGCCGTGGAGTTACGGGATTAAACGTTGGCACTACCAACGTTCAGCGCTATTTCTCGCGCGGAGTCTCCTTTGTTGAATTGCAACTGGATCATCTCCAGATCCAATGCGATCTGTCGCCGGATTTCTGGCAAGATCAACCGGAAATCTTCGATCCCCGACTTTGCGCCTGGCTTGAATCCAAGCATCTGAATGCGGATGCCCGGAAGGGGTCCGCTTCCCCTGGCGATGATCCCCGCGGGCAAGAACTCGTTCAGGCTTCGGGTCGTCCCGCCGGCTCCGCAGTCCAAGGGAAAGGTAACTGCGCATTCGGTCGCATAGAAGCTTCGCCGGCGAATCCGACGCTGTGGCTGAAGCTCTGCGTAAGGTCGTAAGCGTCCAAGAAGTTAGAGAATAGTTATACAGCTTTGCTGTTGGCGTTTCTGTAAACGATTACTGCAATGTAGCTCGTATCATCCTTTCCAGCTTCCCCGAAAACTAAATCGACTTACTGAGTTCATGGGGACAGAGCCCTTCCCGGAAACAACGGACGCGTCGGCGGCAAAAGAGCCCTCTCCTGCTTCGCCCGTTTTTCGGCGGGCGGATCGAGGCCCGGGGAATCTTGATGGGGCCTGTCGTTGATAGACTCAGGAAGAAATGACGACAAGAGATTTAGAAAAGGCGATCCAACGGCACTTTTCCGCCGGATCGTCTGCAGTGGGCGACGCCTCCGCGATGGAGGTTTTCCTCGAGCTTCGCGCTGCGCTTGAACGAGGCGAGGTGCGGGCCGCATCTCCTGATGAGTCCAACCCTGTGGGCTGGAGCGTGAATGCGTGGGTGAAGCAAGGGATTCTGCTCGGCTTCCGCATTGGCGCACTCCAGGATATTCCGGGACCGGTCTTCTCTTATGTGGACAAGGAGACCTACCCGACTCGTCGCTTCGCAGTTGCCGACGGAGTGCGTTTGGTTCCGGGCGGCTCTTCGATCCGAGCAGGCTCGTACGTGGCGCGGGGAGTGGTCTGCATGCCGCCCATGTATATCAACGCCGGCGCGTGGGTGGATGAGGGCACCATGGTCGATTCGCATGCCCTGGTAGGATCGTGCGCGCAGATCGGCAAACGGGTCCACCTGAGCGCGGCGGCCCAGATCGGGGGCGTCCTGGAACCGATTAACGCCAGCCCCGTGGTGATTGAAGACGATGTGCTGGTGGGCGGTAATACGGGTGTCTACGAGGGGACCATCGTGCGCAAGGGGGGCTGTTCTCGCGGCTGGGACGATTCTGACGCGTGGAACTCCCGTGTTCGATCTGGTCAACGGAACCGTTCTCAGGGCGAGCGAAACACAGCCGCTCATCATTCCCGCGAACGCGGTCGTGGTTCCGGGGTCGCGCGCCGTTTCGAAGGGCAAGGGACGGGAATGGGGACTCAGCCTCTATGCGCCGGTGATCGTGAAGTATCGGGATGACAAGACCGACCTGAGCACGGCCCTCGAGGAGTTGCTACGGTAGACCTTATGGTTCAGCGTGCCGGCAGAGTCATACCCATCTTGCGCATCTTTTCCGTGGAAAAGGCCCGCGAGTTTTATCTCGACTATCTCGGTTTTCACCTCGATTGGGAACATCGATTTGACGACAATGCGCCGCTTTACATGCAGGTTTCCCGCGATGGCCTTGTTCTGCACCTGACGGAACACTCCGGCGATGGCTCGCCAGGATGCTCGTTCCAGGTGGACTTTGAAGGCGTACGTGAATTGCATGGGGAGATCACGGCGAAGAATTATCGGTATTGGCGGCCGGGAATCGCGGAGACCTTCTGGGGAACCGAGCAACTGAACCTGCTTGATCCGTTTGGCAACAAAATCCATCTGTGTGAACCGAAACCAGCGGAGCCTTCGGCGCGATGAGCCTGCCCGCGGATCCGCTCGAAACAAACCAGGCCAAATTGCAATTGATCCGTTGGGGCGTGGCCGGTCCCGGCCGCGCGGGGGCACGTTTTGCCGAGGGCCTGGATGCCGTCCTCGGGACCTGGCTTACTGCTGTCTGGGGCAGGAACCCGGAGAAGACGCAGACCTTCGCAAAACGCTTCCGGGTCGACACCGTCTGCGATTCGTACGACCAGCTTTTGGAAGCCGGCGTGGACGCCATTTATGTGGCGACCCATCCCGACACCCACGCCGAACTTTGCATTCGCGCACTGGCCGCGGGCAAACACGTGATGTGTGAGAAACCCGCTGCGCTGAATGAGCGGCAGCTGAAGAAAATCCTCAAGGCTGCCGTTCGACATGACCGGTTGTTTATGGAGGCGATGAAGCCACCTTTCTTTCCTTTGTACAAACGATTGCGCGAACATCTCGGAGTCGATCCCATTGGGAATGTCGGATTCGTCCGCGCAGGCCACGCAGATGCGACGCTCTCGCCGGACTACCCGTTGCACTTCCGCGAGCTTGGAGGTGGCGGGATTATGGGAATCGGCCCGTACGAAGCATTTCTTGCGCTCGACTGGCTGGGTCCGCTGAGGCGCGTGCAAACGATGGGGAGACTCAGCCCGAGCGGGGTCGACAATTTTGCGCTTTTCCAGACTGAACATGTGGGTGGGATGGCGCAACTGCATACTGGTCTCGATCTGCTGAGCCGCGGCGATGCGCTGCTATGCGGCGAGCGAGGGTATGTCACTATCCACGAAAACTGGTGGAATCCTGCGCGGGCAACTGTTCGCTATGTGGATGGGCGAACGGTCGAGCTTGAGGCGCCGTTCCAATCAACTGGATTCAACTACGAGACCGATCATTTCTGCGGTTTGATTCGCTGGGGAAAGCGGGAAAGCCCCGTGATCACGCATGCGCTTTCACGGGGCATGGCGCGGCTGCTTGAAGCTGCTCGAAAGCAGATCGGCGTTCGTTTCCCGCATGAATAGGCCTGCATCCATGGGAGGGGAGAGCGATTGAGTTGTCTACTTGTCTCTGACCGCGGGATTTCGTACTTCGGAGTCCTCGCTTTCCCACCCTTTCGCCAGGAAAAAAGCGAAAGGATGGGGCACGGAAGGTGATAGATGAACAAGCGGCCTAAGAGCTGACTAGCGCGTTGTCTGTCCGGCATTCGATTTGCGGAGGGACTGGTCGATGGCTCCCAGGAACTCGCCAGATGGATCATTGAAGTAGCTCCAGAACATGATGCCGCCCAGTTTGTGGGTCAGGACATAGTTTCCTTTGGCCGCGAGCGACTCTGGATCTTCGTACGATAGAAAAATCTGCTTCTCGGCGCTGTAGAGGTAAGGCGCGTTTGACTTCGCGTCCCAGTAACGCGTGAAGCCATGATCGAGCATCGTCGCCTTGATCACGCTATAAGAGGGCTCGCCGTTTGGTGCTGGCTTCCCCGGTTGGAACAGGCCGTGATTTACGTTGGGCACCTTTTGCCACATGCGTCCGTAAAAGGGGACGCCGAGGATGATCTTCGCAGCGGGCACGCCGGCCGCTTCAAAAGCCCGCACGGTCGCGTCTGCTGAGTCCTTCTTCGGGTCGGCCGGATCGGTGAACAACGGCGCGTGATTGCCTGTTGCCGCGTCGACACCAGCCTCGTAGTAGTCGAATGCCATGAGATTGATGGCGTCGACGTACTTCTGGACCTGCGCCATCTCAGTGTGGGAGATGTAGTCGTCGAATGCCCCTGCGGCGATGGTCAGAAGCAGATGCCTGTGGGTCTGCGCAGACGCGTTGGTAAAGCGCTCGCGCAGCTCCTTCAGCAGGAGGGTGAAGTTCCGCCTGTCCTCTTTTCTGAATCGATTCCCTGCTCCCGGCAAACCGGGATACTCCCAGTCCACATCGAGGCCGTCAAGGTCATAGGACTTCAGGAGCTCCAGAGCGCTTTGAATGAAGGCGGCTCTACTTTGAGGTGTCAGTGCTACGTCGGAGAACGCGGTGGAACCGCTCCATCCGCCCACTGAGATCAGAATGCGGAGCGATGGGTTCTGCTTACGGAGAACGATCAACTGAGCGAGGTTCGTTGCATCGTCCGCAGAAGCGACCACCATGCGGCCGTGCTGAATGGCGGCGAAGGCGTAATTCATCCGCGTCATTCCTCCAGGATGGATCTGGCCTGGCTGCAGAGCTCCATTTTGCGGGAAGACATATCCGCAGATCACGGGCGGAGCCGCTTGCGGAGATGCAGATACGCTGACGATCGAAGCTGCAATAACGACAGTGAGGATGAAGCGAGGTCGGTGCATTGGCGCGTCCCTATTCAGGGTAAGATGCTCTCGGAACAAGGCCAGTAAGAATGGGCCAAGGTCAGAACAGGCCAAGGCTCCTGGGTCTGAGAGCCTTCGACGGATTAAAGGAATCCGGAGCCGCCGGCACTGGATGGGGCATGCAGTGACCCTTGGGCACAAACGGAACAGCAAAGGATCTAGTGACGTGCAAGCGATCCATCACAACGTAGCGGGTTCGGAGTCCATCGACGGTTTGCAGAAGATCTGCTGGGATCTGTTTGCGATCGACGTAAATGACAAGTGCCGCCTCACGCGGATTGTCGAAGCTTTGCCCGACGCCGACACCGAAGAACGCCGGGTTCTGGCGCATGAGGCCGTGGGCGACCTGCTGTTTGATGGACACAGCCTGATTGAGGATTGCAGACGGCAGAGTGGGAACATCGGCGATGGAGACTGCTGTGGGCGCCGATCCGAATGCGACTGCATGCGCGGATGTGGGAATCACGAGGGTGCGCAAGCCGCCGACTGTCGCCGGCACTGCGGCCCGCACAATTTCAGCAACGTAAAAGATTACGGCAGCCTCGCCTGGATGGTCGCTGCTTTTCCCAAGAGCAACGCCGAGAATTCCGGCAGCCGGGTTCACCAGCGGGCGCGCGGCGTTGAGCCCGTTTTGCGCGCGAACCGTTTCTTCGTCCGTGAGGGGATGCGATTGCGCGGCCGAGATTGTGTTGTCGCCATAGCTGAGACAGCTCACCGGATGATCCGCGCCGCCCACGAATGTGTAGTTCCCGCGATCGCCGACCTGCGTGCTCAGTTCGCTTAACACGTCGTTCACGGGGTTGGCCATTCCCTGCCCCACGCCCGAAGCGTCGGTTCCACCGGCGAAATAGAGGCCAACGGGTTCGGCGCTGTCGGAGTCGACGAGAACAGCTCCGGAATCGCCCGCATCACTCAAACGGTTGCCACTGACTCCCACTTGATTTGTGAATGTCTTGGTCAGGTAGGGCTGAGTCTCAGCGCAGTCCTTGTAGTAGTCGACCAGTACGTCTACGTTGATGGCGGAAACACTGCCGCAGGTAAGACCGGTTGTGCGGCCGCTCTTTGCGACGCGCAGGGCCAGTGTCGCGGTTTCGCCCTTACCATTTGTCGACGAGGTGCCAAGCGGAGCGGCTGCAAGGGTGCCGTCCGTTTGGCGCGCGCCGAGTTCCTGGATGCTGCCCAGCGGATCGACAGTGTGCGAACCAACTTCGGCGATGGCTGCATCGGCATTCGTCGATTTTGAATTCAGCGGAAGCCATCCTGTGAGCGCGGCGACCGACTGTATACCACCACCCTCGCCGTTTGGTGTGCAGTTATTGTCGATCAGGCCGGGTTGCACGATCGCATCTCCGACGGACGCATGGTCGCTGCGTGCCAGCACGTGGTTATTGCTCAGCAGATATTGCTTGCCGTTCTCGTCCTGGATGAGCGCCCCCAACGTCCCGCTGCAGCAGTCCACAATCGTATTGCCGCGCGCATCGAAATCGTTGTTATTGCCACCGGAGCTGCCTAACAGCATGGGGTTCGCAAATACCGTTTGATGACCGGCTGGATTGCTGGTGACCCCCGCCGTGTTCAGAAGGACGGCGGCCTCCGTCTTCGCCGACGAATCGCCGGCAGTCGCCACTACGTACGTGACGCCGGTGGCCTGCACGGTGGAAGGCGCCGTGTAGGTGATGGAGCAGGAAGTGAAGGCTCGCTCAATTCGCTGGCAAATCGGAAGACCCAAAGAGCCCATCCCTGCGCCCGTTCCCGTGGGTGAATCTGCAAGAGCGAAGTGGATGCCCGTTCCGCCGCCGGCTTCAGCCAGGACGCCGGCAATGGTGACTGAATCATTCGCCGCGAGAGCCACATTCTCCGGCGTGAGCGGTTGGAGAAAACCGGGCGTCAATGTCAACACGGAGGTTGCTTTGACGGCTGCATCGCTTTTGAGGGTTGCTGTCACCGCAACCTGGACGCGATCGGTGGTTAGATAGCCGGGAGGAGAATACTGGCCGTTCTTTGTGATGGCGCCGGCTCCGGCGTTCGGATCGCCGCCGGATACGGACCATGCGACGTCCGCAGCGCCGCCGCTGTTGAGCGTTGCCGTGAACTGATGGACGGAAGCGCCCCTCGCGTTGATTGAATTACAGCCTGTGCAATTGGTGTCGATCTGATTGGTGGCCGGCGAAAGAACGAATACATCGTTTGCCGGGTTCGCGGTCACCGCGACACCTCCGCAACCGGCCAGAAGAACGAGCGCGCAGGCCAATGCGGCCACGGAAAGCCGCAAGAGACGGCTTCGCCCGTTCGTTTGAGCTGCACCGGAAATACGGTGATTCTTCGGGACTTGGTGGGGAATCCTCAAATGTTTCCGCTCGATTCAACTTAGGAATGCCACGGTCGATCGCTGGACTCCAAACTCAAGGGTAAATGACAGTCGGCCGAGTCTGTTGACGGCTGATGAAACCTCCCCAGAGTTTCCAAGGTTCGACGGCAATCGTCACTCCAATACACAGGCATTCCCATTTTGGGACATAAATTCCTGAATCTATTGGAACTTGACAGCCATATCCCACAAAGGTAACCTTTGCGGCATGTACTACTGCACGTTTTGTAGTTACCTTAGAAAACCTTGGTTTAGTTACCTCAAGAAGACACCAGACGCGCATCGATCCCGATTGTTCTTTAGAGAATTCACTTCGCGACCCGCGAGCGCGCTCTTTTCCCGGCTGATTCGAGAGGAATCTGGACAATCCACGATGCTTATCGTGGTCTTTATTGGGATCTTCCTGCTCGGATTCATGGGGCTGGGGCTCGATGTTGGTCTTTTGTTCCACGAAAAAAGGATGGCGCAGAATGCGGCCGATGCTGCGGCCGTTGCCGCGGCTGAAGAAGCCAGCTCTGGCAACCCATCCAATGAACAAAACGTCGCAATCGCGATTGCAAAACTGAACGGGTTCGATACCACGCTCAGCGCCAATCCGGCGAGCGTCCTCCTTTCGACACCGGCCACCGGAAATTACGCGGGCTCCCCTTCCTATATCCAGGCAGTCGTCTCAAAGCCGTTCCCCACTTTCTTTCTCGGGGCGTTCAATCACTCCGACTCCCTGCTGAATGTGTCGGCGCGTGCCGTGGCCGGAGGAGGATTAACCAGCCCAACCTGCATGTGCATTGAAGCGGCCACCGGGCAAGGCCTCAATATGAGCAACAATGCGGGGATCAACGCGCCGAATTGCGGCGTCACCGTGGATTCAAGCAGCAACAATGCGGTCGGCATTGTGGGAAGCGCGAACCTGAATGCGCTCTCCCTGGGTACGGTGTCAAACACCTGGAATAATTCAAATAACGTAAATAACAACGGGACGATCTCGTCGACCACGAAGGTAATTCAGGGAATAACCACGGCGTGCAATCCAAGTGTCACGCCACCGACGCTCCCGAACGGCTTGCCGTGCTACAGCAATCCCATTCAGGGTTGGGTTGCTCCCACTTACAGCGGAGCGTATACACTTCCGCTTGCGAACGAGACGACCTCCGGTGGCATGGTCTGCTATACGAGCCTGGACACCAGCCAATCCAGCTCTGTCACCTTCAGCCCCGGGTATATCTATTACATCCAGGGAAATTTCACGACGGGTGGAGGTTCGCCCCTTACGGGGAACGGCGTTGTCTTCTATGTCGGAGGCGCCATCAACATCGCGAATGGAGTTACATCCAACTTATCCGCGCCGACCGTAAATAACGTTCCACAAACCTTGTTTTATGCGATGGGAAACTCGGTGACGATCCAGGGTGGATCGAGCTCAAATTTCTCCGGGCTGGTCTACGCTCCAAATGCCGCCGTCACATTGAACAACGGGACCGGAACGAACCTGACGATGGATTTTGTCGCCCAGACGCTCTCGATGGCGGGCGGCGCTGTGCTCAACAGCTATGCAATGCCCAGCCTGGGAACACTGAATTTATCGGTCGCGAAATTAGTTGAGTGAAAGAGGAAACATCTTGAAAAGAGCGATTTCACACCTTCGATGCCTGGGCAAAACTGGCTTTCATACGGCGCGAATGGGTCTTCGTGCAAAGGCGGGCAACGCTTCCATTGAGCTTGCGCTTACGCTTTCATTCTTCGCAGCTCCAATGATGCTTGGGACCACCGAGGTGGCATTTCTCATCTACGATTCCATCGAAATTTCGAATGCGGCGCATGCGGGCGCCGTCTACGGGATGATGAGTTCCACGTTCGCGGGAGATAGCGCCGGCATTCGCGATGCAGCTCAGAGCGAAGCGACGGACTTAGGCGGCAATCTGACCGTTACGTCGACGACCTACTATGCGTGTTCCGCCTCATTGGGAGGCACTCAATATCCGACGCAAAGCGCGGCCAGCGCGGCGTGCCCGGCGAATGCGACCAATCATTACTTGCAGTTTGTTCAGGTCGCCTCCAGCGCGGCTGTGAAGTCGCCTATCGGGGTCCCGGGCCTTCCGCGGACATGGACACTGAAGGGGTTCTCAGTGATGGAAGTGCAGGAGTAGTGGTGGCTAAACAAACTTCACAAAGGTGGGAATCGAGGTCGATCCAGGCGGGACTCATGGCAATGATTCGCCGCCTGCGCGGGGATCTAGGAACTCCTCGGAGGTTAGAAATCCGGAACGAACAGTCTAGGTGCCACCGCCAGGAGGGACAAGCGATCGTGGAAATGGCGATCACATTTCCGCTGGTGGCCGCATTTCTATTCACGATGATTGAAATCTGCCTCGCGTTCTATTCCTTTTGCATGATCTCAGAGCGTGCACGCGAAGGCACTCGCTACGGGATCGTTCGCGGAGCGACCTGCGTGACTTCATCGAGCGCCTCCTGCACTGCTTCCGTCTCCAGTATCAATAGCTTCGTTGCACAACTCGCATATCCGAATCTTGGGAACGGAACCATCACGCCGACGACCACGTTTCCCGATGGCAATCAAAACCCGGGAAGCCGCATACAGATCAAAGTGAGTTATGTGTTTCCAGTGAATCTGCCGTTTGTCCAAAAGAACTCGATTTCCATGGCCAGCACATCCGTGATGTACATCGTCCAGTAATCGTTCCTTGCGGCGATTGGCCGTTCGTCTTTCCAGGAGTTTCTGGATCGAGTGTGGCGACGATTCAAGATTTCAATTCCAGCGCCCTGGGGGTTATATTCCTCAAAGCAAGATCGAGGGATCGGTTCGATGGCGCGACTGGTTGCGGTTGAAGGGGACATTACCAAGATTGAAGACGACGCGATCGTGAATGCTGCAAATTCTTCGCTTCTGGGGGGCGGAGGTGTCGATGGCGCCATCCATCGCGCCGCAGGTCCCGAATTACTTGCGGCTTGCGAAAAACTCCGCGGGTGCGCGACAGGCGATGCCAAAGCGACTCCGGGATATCGATTGCCGGCAAAGTGGGTTTTTCATGCCGTGGGCCCTGTGTGGCATGGCGGAAGCCGCGGCGAAGATGAACTGCTCGCCAGCTGCTATCGGCGTTGCATGGAATTGGCGCGAGAGCACAAAGTGTCTTCGATTGCGTTTCCAGCTATCAGCACCGGTGTTTATCGGTTTCCACCCGAAGCTGCGGCACGGATTGCGATTCGGACAGTGGAAGAGTACGCCGAAAGCAGCGGAGTCTCCGTGGTCCACTTTGTCTGCTTCAATGCCGAGACCCTCGCAATCTATACCCGTCTTCTCGCAAGTTGAACTGCGATAGGCGCTTCTCCTCAGCACCCGGGCGAATTCCAGGACAATCCATTTCTGCCCAGACATCCGCAGCGGCCTGCGCGGCGTCCTATCTCTAGTAAACGCAGCAATTGACGCACGGTTCAGAGGCCGCAAATGAAGATTCTGATGGTTGGGGCGACTGGCCGATATGCCGGTCTTGTGTTGCCCGAATTGAAGAAGAGGGGCGCAGTAGTACGTGCGCTGGTGCGCAACGAGGACAGTGCGCGCGTGGCGAGCGAACTGGGCGTCGATGAAACGGCGATCGGCAACCTTGAAGATGCGAGTACGCTGAGCGCCGCAGCGGCGGGAACCGATGGCGTGTTTCACATCAATCCGGCTTTTGCGCCGAATGAAGCGGACATGGGCCTCGCGATGGTGAAGGCCGCGGAAGACGCCGGTGTCACGAAGTTTGTGTTCTCCGGTGTTATTCACCCTTCTCTTTCGAAACTCTCCAACCACGCGGCAAAGTTGCCCGTTGAAGAAGCCATTTACGAGTCGGGGATGATCTTTACGGTTCTGCAGCCGACCATGTTCATGCAGACCATCGAAAATGGCTGGAACGAAGTGATCAACGAAGGAAAGTTTTCGTTGCCCTATTCGAGGCAGATGAGGGTTTCTTATGTAGATTATCGCGATGTCGCGGAGGTAGCCGCACTGGCGCTTACGAGCGACAAACTGGACTATGGCACTTACGAATTGAGCGCGCCCGGCATGATGAACCGAATCGAACTTACCCTTCTGATGACAACGACACTCGGCCATGCTGTGGAAGCCTGTGATCCGTCCTTCGATGAATGGGCAGATAAGTCCCAAATTCCTGCTGGCCCGTTGCGTGACGGGCTCAAGCGTATGTATGTCGACTATGACGAATTCGGATTTCCGGGAGGAAATTCCGTCGTGCTCGAAGCAATCCTCGGGCGCGCACCACGCAGTTTGCAGCAGTTCTTTCTTGAACTCGCAGAACGGGAGAAAGCGGCTGCATAAGTTCACTAGAGGAGTGCAACAATTTGTTATAAGTTGCAACCTTACTTCTGACACGCGCTCACAACAGACAACCACATTCATTTCGTCCACATCACACATCCGGTGAGTGAACGATCAAGTGACGGAGGTTCGAAATGAATTACAGGCGTTCAGCAAGTTGTCCCTGTGTCTTCAGCTCGGCGGCGATTCTCGCCGCGACCTTGGTATTTGCGGGCTGCCAAAGCGCAACACATCCGGATGAGAAGTCGGCGGTAACGAACTCTCTGAACAGCAACAATCTCAAAGCGGTCGACGTATCGCAGGATCGTGAGAAGGGTGTGATCACCCTGACCGGAAACCTGCCTTCGCAAGACTTAAAAACCCAGGCGGAGAACCTGGCAAAGCAAGCCGCTCCGGACTACACGATCGCAGACGAGATCGGCGTCCGTCCCCCGGATGTGAGTCAGGCGCGGGCAGTCTCGTCCGACCTGGACAGCGCGATCGAAGATAACTTCAAAGCTTCAATCAAAGCGCACGTGAACCTGAACGACCAAAGCATTCGGTGTTCCGCAAAGAACGGGACCCTGGTCCTCAAGGGCACTGTGAAAACCGCGGCCCAAAAGAAGGAAGCTGGAACCCTCGCGAAACACGTCCCCAATGTGCAGCAAGTCGTGAATGAGCTTGAGGTGAAGCCGGACAAGCATTCAACAACAAATTCCTAACCAAGTCCCCAAACCGGGGCCCAAGCCTTAAGGCACTATCTGAAAGACACCACTCCATCCTTTCGTCTGAATCAATTTCAGGCGAAAGGATGGAGTGGTGAACAAGCCCCGAAGCAATCGACCAAGATCAATCCACTGTCACCGCTAGTTTGCCGAAGTGAGATCCGGTCTCCATTCTCCGTAGTACGTCTCGCGCCTGCATCCAGGAAGAACTTTCGACCACTGGTCGCAGAGCCGCAAGCGCGATGCCCGCATTCATGGTTTCGAAGTCATGCCGCGAACCAACATAGATTCCCCGGATGCGAGCCTGCTTGTGAAGAATCAGCGGGAGCGGAAGTTGCTCTCCCGGCCCGGAGAGAATGCCAATTTGAGCAATGGTGCCGCCCATTCGCACAGCGCGCAGAGACTGCGGCAAGGTGCCGATTCCGCCGACCTCCACGACCAGATCGACGCCCTCGCCTCCGGTCTGATCGAGCACCCATCGATCCCATTCTGGTGTGACGCGATAATTGACTCCGGCGTGAAGTCCGAGATTGAATGCGCGTTCAAGCTTTTCGTTGCTGCTTGATGTGCCCAGAACTCGCATTCCCATCAACCGCGCGAATTGAAGGGCGAAGATTGAGACGCCCCCGGTACCTTGCACGAGGACGGTCGCTCCCGCCTTGAGGTTCGCCGCAGCGAGAGCATTCCAGGCAGTGACGGCGGCGCAGGGCAAAGTAGCGGCTTCCTCGAAACTCAGATGTGCGGGGATGGCGACGAGCCCGGCTTCGCTCAAGATCACGGAATCTGCGAGCACGCCGTCGATGTCGCCGCCTAAGGCGCCTTTGGTCTTGGCTGGGGTGGGGGCGCCTTCGACCCAATTCTGCATAAAAATTCCGGCCACGCGGTCGCCCGGCTTCCACGCAGATACCCCCTCCCCGACGGCGATCACTTCGCCGGCACCGTCGGAACAAGGAATACGTGGCAACTTCATTTTGGGGTTGTAGAGGCCCTTCACCATCATCAGATCGCGATAATTGAACGAAACCGCGCGAATTCTGATCCTTGCTTCGCCGGGTCCGGGCACACGCTCGGGCCGCTCTGCAAACTCTAAGGAATCAATGCCAAAGCTGGAAATCTGCCATACACGCACGAGACACACTCCATGAAAGGAAATCAGTTGCAAGCCATTCTGCGGGACGCAAACACGCTCGTCGCCCGTAGAATGAAGATATGGCTCGTGGATGGGAAAGTAAATCGGTGGAGGAACAGATGGCGATTGCCTCGGAGCAGGCGGCGGTGAGGGCTGAGAACGGCTATGTGAGTGAAGAGCAGCGACGGCTCGCCGAACAGGAACGTGCTCAGCGCGAACGCCGTAAGCAGTCCCTCAACCTGCAGCGGGAAAGCATTCTTTCGCAGCGCACTTCGAATCCCGGACGCCGCTCCGCTCTCGAAGCGGCCCTCAAAGAAATCGAATCACAGCTCTCGACGCTGGGATAGCCCATCTGTAAGGACGAATCCGCAGCATTATGCTTCGCGGTGAAACAGGAGCGAATTGGCCTGCTGCACTGGCGTGAGCGTGACGCGCGCAATGTTCACGTGCGCGGGACGGCCCGCGGCCCAGACGATTACGTCGGCGACATCTTCTGCCGTGAGCGGCTTGACTCCCTTATAGACTTTTGCGGCACGTTCGCTGTCGCCGTGAAAGCGCACAAGACTGAAATCGGTTTCCACCATTCCGGGGTCCACGCTGGTCACGCGCACGGGTGTCCCCAAAACATCCATGCGCAGCCCATCGTTAATCGAACGCTCGGCCGCCTTGGTCGCGCAATAGACTGCCCCATTGGGATAGGTAATCTCGCCAGCGGTTGAGCCCAGGTTGATGACATGGCCACGACCGCGAACCACCATGCCGGGCACTACGGCGCGCGTCACGTAGAGCAGGCCCTTGACGTTGGTGTCGATCATTTCTTCCCAGTCCTGAATCCTGCCCATATAGAGTTTGTCCAGGCCACGGCTGAGCCCGGCGTTGTTTACCAGGACGTCGATCTCGGCCCATTCTGAAGGCAAGTCGTCGATCGCTTGTTGCACGGCACGGTGGTCCCGCACATCCAGGTCGATGGAATGGACAGCGGCGGCGCCGCTTTCAAGCGCTTTTGAGGCCACCTCTGCCAACTTGCCGGCGCGACGCGCAGCGAGCAACAGCCGCGCGCCTTCGGATGCAAAAGCCAGTGCCGTAGCCGCACCAATGCCGGCGCTGGCTCCCGTTATGAAGACAATCTTTCCCTTGAGGCTCATGGCACTATCCTAACGAACTGCGGGTTCCCATCAAGTGACGCTGGCTACTCAAGTGACCCTGGGCACGAAAGTCGCGATTCACGCCAAGCGGCTGGATTAGCCTAATGAGGCTCGACGTTGAGCCATGCGATACTGACCGACCGCCCAATCCTCGTTCCCTAAGCCGGCTTCCTGCGCCTGGGCGAAGACTTCGGCAAGAGTGTCGGCCAGGCTCAAGCGAATCTTTCGGCTGGCAGCTGCTTCTCGCAACAGGCGCAGATCCTTCGTCCCCAACGCAATGGTTGCCCCGGCGTGCTCAGGAGGATGCAGCATTACGTTGCTGTACGCGGCATAGAAAGGCGACTGAAACAGCGCGCTGTTCACCGCTTCAAGGAAGACGGCGGGCTGAATGCCCTGCGATTCCGCATAGACGAATGCCTCACCGAGAGAGTGGATCATGGCGCTGATCAGAAAATTTCCGCCGAGTTTGAGCGCATGAGCCTGGCGGGGTTCGCTGCCGATCACGGAAATTCCGCGGGAAAGTGGCTCCAGCACCGGGCGCGCACGCTGGATCGCGGCGTCCGTGCCGGCCGCGACGATCCACAGGCGTCCCTCGGCGGCCACATTGGGACGGCCGAAGACAGGAGCGGCGACAAAGTCGATGCCGCGTCGCACGTGTTCTGCAGTGAGGCGCTCGCTGAGAGCCACACTGATGGTGCTCGAGGAGATGTGAAGTGCGCCAGGCTCCAACGCGTCCAGCAGCCCGTTAGGGCCGAAGAGCACCTGTTCGTTGGCTTCGTCATCAAAGAGCATGGTAATGACCGCGTCGGTGCCGAGTTCGGCCTCCGCAGGAGTCGCGGCGGCAATTGCGCCTTCGCGAAGCAACGGCTTGGTGCGTCCCTCCGTCCGGTTCCATACGGACAGCTCGTGGCCCGCAGCGATGAGGCGCAGAGCCATCGGTGTGCCCATCGCTCCCAGGCCCAGGAATCCAATTTTCATCAAACAAACTCCTCGCAACTAGATTATGCGTGGCCAAGTGAGGACGCGCTATTGCCGGGCGGCGCCCTTGAGCAAATCTCCCAGCGCACGGACTTCGGTGGGGCCAGCGTCGCTGACAACGACATAACGAAGGCCATCCATGCTCCAGCTTTCCACGCTAAAGCCTTTCTCGCGCGTATCGAATTTGCCCGTTCCTGAAAACACGGGCTGCTGGTTTTCTTGCGTAATAAAGACGGAGAGCTCATGTTTGCGCAGTTCGAACACGAGTTGCGCGGTCGGACTGTGATGGAAGTAGACGAGCTTTCCACCGAGCAGTTTGTACAGAGAGCCCTGGAGTTCAGGAAGGTTAAAAGTAAACGGCAGCTTTCCTTGAAACCACGGTTTGACCGTGTGCCGGTCTGTTGAAACGACATCGACCGGGTTGGAGCTGGCCAGGGTGGCTACATGCATGTCGAGCAATTGTGCAATGGCAGCTTCATGATCCGCGTGCCGCACCCAGACCAAGGTGGAGACGGCAATCAGAAGCATCACGGCTGCCGCGCCAGCCAAAGTCGGTAGCCAAGTCCATCCCCACGTAGGCTTGCGATCGGCTTGCATTCTTTTTTCAACGCGCAGCCGGAAAGCGGGTGTCGGAACATACCGTGCGGCCGCAGCCCGCGTTGCGCGCTTCAATTGCATGCGGTTGAGCGCTTCAGCCGCGCACCCGGGGCAGGAACGGAGGTGTTCTTCCAGGCTCTCGAATTCCAGGCCCGCGGCTTCGCCTGGCCCGTGCCCGGCATTTGCATCATCCACGTACGCATCGAATTGATCTCGCCACCTTTCGCAGATCATTGCTGTGACACCTCCTTTCTCGCGACCAGCAGAGTTCGCATCGCTTTGCGTGCGCGAGAGAGGCGCGACATCACGGTGCCCATCGGTATCCCCAACGCCAGTCCGATTTCCTGGTAGCTCATCTCTTCCAAATCGCAGAGCAGGATGATCTCGCGGAAATGCACCGGCAAAGACTCGAGCGCTTGCTGAATCGTTTCCGCTTGCGCGCGCGCCAGAAGAATCGACTCCGGGCTCTCCTCCGTCGCCGGCTCAAACGATGATTCATCGTCGATGTCGACGGTGGCGGCCGCTTTTAACCCAGTCTTCGAAGTCAAGAAAGTGTTGCGCAGAATTCTGTACATCCAGGCGCGGAAGTTGGTCCCCTGCTGGAAAGAGCCAAAGCCTCGCAGCGCTTTCATGTAGGTTTCCTGCACCAGATCTTCCGCCGCGATGGTGTCATGGGTCAGCCAACACGCGAGGTTGTAAAGCCTGGCGAAGTGAGGCATCGCCAGATCTTCGAACGACCCGAAATCGCCAGCATTGTCGGCCACAGCCTGAACAGTGTATCTCAGGGGAGGAAGGTCGCCGCGTGCTCCACAGTCAAAGCGCGGTTGCGTGAGTGGACCCCTTGCACCGGCAGGATTGAGAAATGCTGAAACAACCGCTCCCTTCCCCGCCTGAAGCTGCATCCATCGCGGACTGATTGTTGCTCCCTCCTTATCTAACTGGAGCGCCTCAAAATTATTCCCGAGGGTAGAGAGTTTTCGCAGCTTTCAGTCACATCAGGGTTGCCAATTACACTGATTCTTCTGTGCTGCGAACCACCCATGCGACGCGTTATGTGCTGCCCCTGCGTGAAGGCGGCTCTTTGCCTGCCATTGTCGAGGCCGACGATCTCGGGCTCTACGTTGTCAAATTCAGAGGCGCTGGACAAGGAATTCTTGCGCTGATTGCAGAGTTGGTGGCTGGAGAAATAGGCCGTGCTCTCGGCCTCCGCGTGCCGGAGATTGTCTTCATCGAAATCGACGCTTCTCTCGGTCGGAACGAGCCCGACTATGAGATTCGCCAGCTGCTCAGGGCCAGCACCGGCCTCAATCTCGCGCTCGACTATTTGCCCGGGTCAGCCATGTTCGACCCGGCCGCCCGCGACGCGGCCCGGCCCGCGGAGGCGTCCCTGGCGGTCTGGTTCGACGCTTTCACTCTGAATGTTGACCGCACGCCCAAAAACGCAAACCTGCTAGTCTGGCATCGCAATCTCTACCTGATTGACCACGGCGCCGCGCTCTTCGTCCACCACGATTGGGCAAGCATGCATACAAAGGTCGAGTCGCCCTTCGTCGAAATCCAGCATCACATCCTGCTACCGTGGGCGTCGGAAATCAAGGAGGCTGCAGCCATCGCGCGCGAGAAGCTCACACCCGCGCTGCTGGCAGCAATTGTCGGCGAGGTTCCAGACGATTGGCTCGAAAGCATTCCGGGAGGTCTGAGTGCGGCAGATCGGCGGGCGGATTATCTCGCCTTCCTTAGCCGCCGGCTCGAGGCGTCGCACATCTTTGAGCAGGAGGCAGCGCATGCACGTGCCCGCATCGTTTGATTACGCGATCCTGCGCGTCGTGCCTCGCGTAGAACGGCAGGAGTTCGTGAACGCGGGAGTGGTTGTGTTCTGTCTCGAAAAGCGCTATCTCGCCGCGCGTATCCATCTGGATCCGGATCGCCTAAGTGCACTCTGGCCTGAAGTCGACCTCGAACTGGTCCGCGAGCATCTCGAGGCAGTTGTGCGCATTTGTGAGGGTGACCCTTCCGCGGGCCCCATTGCGCAGCTTTCGCAGCGTGAACGCTTCCACTGGCTGGTTTCGCCACGCAGCACCATCATCCAGCCATCGCCCGTCCATACGGGCGTGTGTGATGCAACGGATGGAATGCTCGACCGACTCGAAAAACAGTTTCTTTCCTGATTTGCGAGATACGCCACGCACCTGCGTGAGAGAGTCAGGGGCGGCGCTACTGCGGAGTCACCAAATGGTGGGCGATGGCGAAAAGGGCCAGCTCAAGACGCGTGGAAACGCCGGTCTTGTCGAAGATATTCGACAAGTGGCGCTTGACTGTCTCTTCGCTAAGAGTGAACTGCTTGGCGATATCGCGGTTACTGCATCCTTCGACAATGCATCCGACCACTTCGAGCTCGCGCGGAGTGAGCCCGTATGTCTTTTGCTGCGGCGGAGTCGCCTGCTGCATCAGATCGTGCAGCGCAGAAACGAGATTTACGACGCGCTTGCCACCGATCCAATAATCGCCCGAGCAAACGGTGCGGATGGCGGTCTTCAGGTGGCCAGCCAGCGCATCTTTCAACACGATGCCACGGGCGCCGATGTGAAGTGCCTCGATGATCTGTTGCGTAGTGATGGTGGAAGTCAGGAGCAGGATCTTGACCGAGGGCGAGCCCTTCATGATGGCGCGCATGGCCTCGAGGCCCGGCAGTCGCGGCATCGCCACGTCGAGAAGAAGAATATCCGGCTGAAGTTCAAGGGTCTGCGTAATCGCTTCATCGCCGTCATCGGCCTCGCCGACGACATCGAAACCTTCTTCCGCGGTGAGCATGTTGCGCACACCGATCCTGACTACAGGATGGTCATCCGCCAATATGATTCGTGTTAGCCCTTCCACTCTAGCGGGACCCTCCCGGGACCTTGTCGGCAGCCCTATCGTGCAGAAACCAATCTACACGAACCAACCACCAGTCGTTTTACGCGCCGCAATGCGACTCATTCCCTATGCCGGAAATTCTACCTCAAGCATACGCTCCAGATTTTCCTGGGCCAGCTTCAATTCAAGTCGGATGGCTGCGGAGTTATTCAATTCGTCACTCTCCGCCTCAAGCAAGCCGCCTAAACGCGCAGCCTGGCGGGCTCCGGCCATGCCGCAACCGCCCTTGATTGTGTGTCCGATGCGACGAACTTCGGTAACATCTTTTTTGGCAATCGCCGCGTCCAATGCCGTGATTCGCTTCTTCAGGTCCGTCACCACCGCAACGTAGACCTCGCGGACGGTCGGTTCCGGCATCATCTGCCGGAACTGGCTCAGAATCTTCGCACTCACCACGGGCTCGTCGGATCTCAACTCCGATGGCGACGACGATTTGAGATTTTGCGCATCCAGGAGCTTCTGAAGGGAGTCAGGGCTGAAAGGCTTCTGAAGAAAGCCATCAACGACGGTTTCCAGTTCTTCGGGCAGGAGGCTTCCGCTGATAGCGTAAATGGCCGCTTGGCTGCGGGATCGTAATTCCTTCACCAACGGGACTCCGTTGAGCCCTTGCATCTGCACATCGACGAGAATCACCTGGGGCAGGCATTTTCCGTCATCCAAAATCTTGACCGAGCCGGCGCCATCTTCCGCGGTGTGGAGAGTGTATCCATTCAGGGTGAGAATGGTCGCGATCACCTCGCGGCTAATCATGTCGTCATCGATCAGCAACACCGTCGGATAACTGCGATCTCCACCAATTCCCAGCATCAGATCCGTCTTTCCGCGTCGAGGAACAACTGCCGCTTATTCATCGGACATCGAAACCTCGTGCAGCCATCCCGGCGCCTTCAGCAATTCCCGTGGTCGGGAACCATCTGCAGGACCAACCAGTCCATCCCGCTCCATCAGATCGATCAAGTGCGCCGCGCGGCCGTAGCCGATGCGCAGGCGGCGTTGCAGCAGCGATGTAGATGCCTTGCCGAATTCGAAGACCAGCCGCACTGCATCGTCGAACATGGGGTCGTTTTCTTCGGGGTCACTGTTCGATCCCTCCACGTTCGTGCGTTCATCTTTTGGAGACTCGAGGAATCCTTCGGCGTATTGTGCAGCGCCTTGTTCCTTCCAGAAAGCCACGACGGCGGCCGTCTCCTTTTCGCTTACGTAGGGAGCATGCAGCCGCATCAATCGGCTGGTACCGGGCGGCAGAAAGAGCATGTCGCCGCGTCCAAGAAGAGCCTCAGCGCCGTTGGTATCGAGGATCGTGCGTGAATCCACTTTGGTGGCCAGCCTGAAGCTGATGCGGGTGGGAACGTTGGCCTTGATGAGGCCGGTAATTACGTCGACGCTGGGCCGCTGGGTTGCGAGGATCAGGTGAATGCCCACGGCACGCGCCATCTGGGCCAGACGGGTGATGGATTCTTCAACGTTGGCACGGTCGAGCATCATCAGGTCGGCGAGTTCGTCGATGATGATGACGATGTAGGGCAGCGGCTCTTCCGCTTCGCCTTCATCGAAGAGCGAGGGCATGGAGCCTTCAAAGAGCTTGTTGTACTGGTCGATATTGCGCACGCTGCGGCTGGCCAGCAGTTTCAGGCGGCGCTCCATTTCGCGCACGGCGTTGCGCAGAGCGTTGGCCGCCAGCTTGGGCTCGGTGATGATCGGCGTGAAGAGATGCGGAATCCCTTCGTACATGCCGAGTTCAACGCGCTTGGGATCGACCAGGATGAGCCGGACGTGATTTGGCGTGGTGCGGAAGAGCAGGCTCATGATCATGGCATTGATGGCCACCGATTTGCCCGATCCCGTGGAACCGGCGATGAGGACGTGGGGCATCGAGGCCAGATCGGCTGTGACGATGCGGCCGTTGATGTCTTTGCCCATCGCCAGGGTGAGGCGCGACTTGGCCTTGAGAATGTTTCCGACTCGAGCACATCGCGCAGATGGATGGTCTCGCGCTCATGGTTCGGCACCTGGATGCCGACCGTGCTCTTGCCGGCCATGCGCTCGATCAGGATGCTCTCGGCACGCATCGCGAGGCAGAGGTCTTCGGCCAGGCCGGTAACGCGGCTGTATTTCACGCCGGCTTCGGGCTTGAACTCATACGTCGTGACCATGGGCCCGGGATTGATCTGCACCACCTGGCCGCGCACATCGAACTCGCCGCACTTCTCCACGAGGACACGCGCTTCTTCGCGCAGTTCGTCTTCGCGCACGGCTTGCGGTCCCATGCCGGCATTGAGCAGTGTGCTTGCGGGCAGCTTAAAGCCGCTCACGTTTTTCGGCGCTACGGTTACGGTGCGGACGTCCGCATCGGCGCGCTCATGGATGGCGATCACGCCACGCCGACGGCTCTGGAGCGGGCGGAGAGCGGTTGCAGCTCGCGCAACCGGTCGATCAGGCTTTATCGCGACGGATTCCGGCGCAGCAGGAGCGGGCGTCGGAGCTGGCACCGGGACGGGACCTGCCGCCGCAGGCGCCGTTTCGCGTTGCTGACCGCTCCCAAATGCTCGGCCGACGCTGAGGTTTCTCAGGAGTTTGAGCATCGATAGGCTGTGCCGCTGCTCTTTGGAAGGTCGGGATCTCGTCGATCGGGTCTGGAGCTTCCGTTCTGTCTTTCCGGCCGAACAGAAATCCAAGACGGAAGGGCCGTTTTGCCGGTCGTTCCTGAGGCTCATCCGCGGACAGCGGAATCGACCCGGAGAAAAGCCGCTGGTCTGGCCCGGGGGATTGTTGTTCGGCGCGCGCGGCCTCTCGCTCAGCCTTCTCTTCGGCACGCTCCTCGCGCCAGTTGCTCCATCGGTCGTTCCATGCCATCAACTGGGCCCAGCGGTCATCCGCCATCTGTTTGATGGCCCAGAAGCTGACCGCAAAAGCGAAGTAGATGCCCGCTCCCGCCAGTGCGGCAGCCACCAGCCATGCGCCTTGAATATTGAGGTAGACCACCAGGGAGCTGGCGATGAGGCGGCCGATCACGCCTTCGACCGGCAAGGCATGCAGCCAGCGCCAGTGCCAAGGCAGCAGGCCAAAAACGGCCGGAGTAAATAAGACGGCGAGAACGCTTCCCAGGCAACGCAGCCAAACCGAGCCGCCGGAGCGCGACCGCATCCAGCCCCAGCCGAGGCCCCCCATCCACAAGAGGCAGCAGGAATGCAGTGAGGCCAAGGAATTGGAGGGCGAGATCGCTGAGCCCGGCGCCGAAGAGGCCGATCCAGTTCTGCACGCCTGGGGAGAGCGCCGTATCGGCAGCCGTATCGATGCGATGGATCGGCCGGGTGATATGTAACGAGGGAGAGGAAAAGGAGGATCGACACCAGCGCCAGCACGAGCCCAAGAAACATGTTCAGGGCGCGGCTACGCGTCGGCGAAAGAGAAATCGGTATGGCCTTCATGAAGGGATGTCTCCGGTCCGCGGGCCGCTGCTATGCAGTCACAGGCATGCCGTCAGTCCGGACGGATGAATCCCAGAGCAGTTTTTATTATCCGGGTCGTGGAGGCCGATTCACGGCAAAACAAAGCGGGAGGAACCATGATGCCTACCCCCGTCCGGCCCAGGTATCAGTCCATGGATCCGTCGAACACTACACTCCGATGAACTTGCGACCCCAGATCAGCAAAAAAGTACCCACAATGATGCGGTAGATCGCGAAGACGGCGAAGCCATGCTTACGCACCCAGGCCAGGAACCACTCGACCACGCCGAGGGCCACGATGAACGAGATGACAAAGCCGATCGCCAGCACGATCCAGCGCTGGCCGTTCATCGTCACATGTGCGGCTGCGTCCCCGACAGCCCCCGCGACCTTGCTGGCATGCATCTCTTTGATCAGGTCGTAGCCGGTAGCGGCGAGCATGGTGGGGATGGAAAGCAGGAAGCTGAATTCGAGCGCGGTCGGCCGGCTCAAGCCCAGCCATCTGGCCCGAAGCGATGGTCGACATGGAGCGGGAGACGCCGGGAAAGATCGCCGAGAGCGACTGGCAAAGTCCGATCCAGATCGCCTGGCCAAGGCCCATCTCTTCCACGTGGTTGGTGGTCGGCTCGTAGCGGCTCGCCCACACATCGACGACCCACATCACGATGCCGCCGACGAGCATCGCGATGGCGATCACGGTGAGGCTGCCAAGGTTCCTGTCGCTCCACTTCTTCAAAGCGAGAGCCGGGATCGAAGTGCAGACGAAGGCGAAAAACGTCAGCGAAATGGGATGGTCAGCCAGGTGCGGTCGCCGCTTTCGCCCTTGGGAAAGGAGTGAAGGAACTCGACGATGCGCTCGAGGTAGAGCAAGCAGCAAGGCAAAGATGGCGCCGGCCTGGATCACGATGGTGTACATCTTCCAGTACGCATCATCGAGCGGGATGTGCATCAGCGCTTCGGTGATGCGGAGATGCGCCGTGGAACTGACCGGCAAAAACTCGGTCAAGCCTTCGACGATGCCCAGCAAGAACAGACTGAATGTATACGTTCAAAAAGCCTCCGGAGTGCAGCTCTCGATTGCCTTGGCTGCGGCATAAACTTCAGCTGCGTTTAGTCGCGGTCGATGCCGTAAACGGGTACGCCCTGATCCAGTTTGTACACCAGAGCCGCCGCCCGCCACGTGTAATCCGACTGGGGAAACTTGTCCTTCAACTTCGCCGCCAGGTCGCGCGCATGATTGTGCGCTTCGTCCTGCTTCTTGTCGTTGCCGTCGGCGCCATACATGTCCGCCAGCACCGCCTGGCGATAGGCGGCTTCGTAGAGCGCCTTTGCAGCGCGCGGGCTGTCGGGATGCTCGGCCGCGTACTTCTCGAAGATTTCCGACTTCCTTTTCCGGGCACTTTGTCGAGCCCTGCCAATCGCCGCAGAGCTTGTTGTCGATCAGGTCGTAGTCTGCCAGGTCGGCCTGGCGCGTATGGGGATAGAGTTTGACGACCTTCTTTAGATTGTCCTCGTCCATCTGGTTGCGCATGTACGGATCGCGCTCCTTGGCCGAAGGCAGCGCACCGAAGTCGCTTTTCTGAATCTGCCACAGAATATCCGCGGCCCGCCAGGCGGCCTCGGGAGCCAAAGGCGAATTGGGGAACATCTCGGCCAGGCGCCGATAGAGCAGGTGCGCGCTGCGGGCCGCGTTGGCCGGGCCTCGCGGATCGTTGGCCTCGGCCTCCTGGTTGGCCGCCGCGCCCATCAGATACCGATCGCCGTTGGGAGTGTCCTCGACAACCACGCCTTTGGCCTCCATCCAGCCGGAGATGGGTGGCGGTGTTTCGCTGGCGCCGAAGATCGGCTGATCGCTGGTGTGCTCTTCTTCAATGTCGGTATTGGCGTAGACGCGCATCCATGGGCCGCTTTTTTCGGCGACGACCATCTCGCGGCCGACCTGCACGCGATCCACCTTCTGGGCGGTCTTGTCGGGCGAGATGTAGAGCCAGGTCACGCGCAGGGCCGTGGCGCGCGGGCCGGCCATCGGCTTCACCAGCTGGTCCTTCTTTTTGTCGGCGTAGGCGCCGCATCGGCCACGCAGACCAGGAGAGCGGCGGTCACAACTGTTTTGAAGGTGGGATTTCGAAACTTCATCGCTGAAAAGATCATAGTTCAACGACGTTACGAGGCAGTTTCAGTAAGCACCTGGGCCAGCATCGTCCAGGGCGACATTGCCGCCGCTGACGATGGCCACCGCCTTGCGATACGGAGGCAACTCATCGGCGTGAAAGAGCAGGGCGGCGGCGGCAACGGCTCCGCTGGGCTCGGGAACCAGGCGGGCGGTGGCGACGATCGCGCGCATGGCGGCGCGAATCTCGGCTTCGGTGACGGTGATGATGCCGTCGACGAAGGCCTGGATATGCGCGAAGTTGCGCACGCCGACGCTCTGCGTGCGCAGGCCGTCGGCGATGGTGCGGCTGGTCAGTTCTGCGGGCCACTCGACGATTTTGCCGGTGCGAAAGCTCTCTGCGGTATCGCCGGCGAGCTCCGGCTCGACGCCAAAGACCTTCGCCGAGGGCTGGAGCTGCTTGACGGCTGCGGCTACTCCGCTGAGCAGGCCACCGCCGGAGACTGGCGAAAGCACCAGGTCCACGTCGGGTAACTGCTCGACGATTTCGAGGCCGCAGGTTCGCCTGCCCTGCGATGATCTGTTCGTCGTCGTAGGGCGGAATGACGATGTAGCCGTGTTCGCGCACCAGTTCTTCGGCGATGGCCAGGCGTTCGCTCGAAGCGGTACCCACGTCGACCACTTCCGCGCCGAGCGCCAGGGTGGCGGCGCGCTTGATGGCCGGAGCATTCGACGGCATCACGATCACTGCTTTTGCTCCGACCGCGCGCGCCGCATAGGCCACGCCCTGCGCGTGGTTGCCGCTGGAGTAGGTGATGACTCCGCGGCGCGATTTCTTCGGGAGTGAGTTGCAGGATTTTGTTGGCCGCGCCGCGGATTTTGAAGGCGCCGATGGGCTGCAGGCTTTCGGCTTTGAGCCAGACTTCGCCGGCATACAGCCGGGAAAGGGCGCGCGGATCAGCGGCGTCTTGATGGCGATGCCGGCGATGCGCGCTGCGGCTTCGCGGATTTCGGCAATGGAGATAAGCGACTCAGTCAGCGTGGTCATGGAGATGTGGGCCCCAGCATCAAGGATAGACCGATGCATGCGGCGATTTTACAGTCAACGTTCGCGCAAGAATCTGGCGTTACAATCCTCCAGTGGCCCGAAACTCCAACTTGGAAACCTGCAACGGCAGCAGCATGTGTTGCTCTAATCTGTGCGGTAGCAATTGCGTGGCAGGTCCAAAAGACAAAAGCGACTGAAAAGAAGTTCGCCGAGGATGCCAGGACATGCCGCGTGCGTGCCGACAAGGGGGACGCAAAGGCTGAGTCCGAACTGGCATACATGTACTCCCACGGACAAGGTGTGCCGCAGGATTACAGCGAAGCTCTTCGCTGGCGTCGCAAAGCTGCCGAACAAGGATACCCAGGTGGCGAGGACGGCCTCGGCTATATGTACCTGTATGGCTTGGGAGTATCCCAGGACTACACTGAGGCACTTCGCTGGTACCGCAAAGCTGCGGACCAGGGCGACGCGATGGGTCAAAACAGCCTCGCCCTCATGTATGAGCAGGGTCAGGGAGCGCCTCAGGACTACGCCGAGGCTCTCCGCTGGTACCGCAAGGCCGTTGAACAGAGTTACGCGAGCGCTCAATACAACCTCGGCAACATGTATTACTACGGCCGAGGGGTGCCGCAGGATTACGCCGAGGCCGTTCGCTGGTACCAAAAGGCAGCCGATCAGGGCGACGAGTATGCTCAGCGCGTTCTGCACATCAAGTGGAAAGGCATGAGCCCATTCGGCAAGATCACCATGTCAACAATTTTCCTGGGAAGCTCGCTGTGTTTTATAGGTTCTCTAATACCGGGCGGAAGCTTTCGAGGCAGGCAACAGCGAACATTTACCGCCGCAGGCCTAGCCGGGCTCTGCTATGGGGCATTGGATCTTTGCGGTTTCCGATATATCAATATCCTCACCCCGGTGTTAGGAATTGGTGCCTTCTCTTTCGTCGGGAGTCTATTGGCGGGAACGTCCGCTGCTATCCTTCTCCGCGTCGTATTGCCAAGAAACCTTTGGCCAAAGGTCATCAAGATTGGGCTGGGAATGCTGGGTATATTGTTCCTTGGGCTCAATCTCTTTGTAATTGCGAATTACAAACTGAGGAGTGCTGTCCCGGCTCTCCGTTCATTCTGGTCGGTTAATGGGATGCTGCTCGGAACATTAGTTGCGCTGGCGATTGTCTTATGGATCACAGATAACAGAGTCGATTTAGAACAGGACCTCGATGGTGACGTAAGAGCGCCCGCTCACCGATAAACCTCAACGGCGACAGGTCTTAGCTCGTCTCCGTTTCTTGGAGATGGCAATCCCCTGAGAACCTCAGACACATCCAGGGATGCGATACAATGAATACATGTATTCACTGGAGGGGATTGTGCCTACTTCGATCAGGCTTGCGCCAGAGATCTCAAATCGGTTGGATCGGTTGGCTGCGAAGACGGGGCGATCAAAGGCATTCTATCTGCGGGAGATCATTGCAGGCGGCATCGCTGACATGGAGGATTACTATCTGGCCGCCGAGACGCGGGAACGGGTCCGCAAGGGCAAGGAGAAGGTGCACTCCGCGGCTGTAGTAAGGAAAGATCTTGGCTTGGACAATTGAGTATGCCGAGACCGCGAGAAAGCAGCTCCGCAAACTCGACAAACCGTCTGCCCGGCGCATCGTGGAATTCATGGATGAGCGCGTAGCTCCAAGCGACGATCCGCGCGAACTAGGAAAGACGCTGAAGGGCTCGTTGGGCGATCTCTGGCGCTACCGAGTGGGCGACTTCCGCGTCCTCTGCGATATTCAGGATAGAAAACTGATTGTCTTGGTCTTGCAGATCGGCAATCGGCGTGAAGTCTATCGCTAAGGGTCCGCGCTTCAACGCCCTCGAGCGATCTATTCTTGCCCGGGTTGGGTAATCCCTCAAAGCGCGATTCTTAAATCTCCAGAATCACCGGCATGATCATCGGCCGGCGGCCGGTGGTCTTCTGGATCAGCCGCTTCAGTTCGACGCGCACTTTTTCCTTCACCATGCCGTAGTCGGATTTCTGTTCGGCGGTCAGCCCTTCCAGCGTCTTCAGCACCACCGCGCGGCGTCTTCGGTGATATCCGCGCCGCCAAAGCCGCGCATCATCACCTCCGGCGCGCGCTCCACCTTGCCGGTGCGCTTGTTGATGGCCAGCACCGCCAGCACGATGCCGTCTTCGCACAGGATGCGCCGGTCGCGGATGACCAGATCTTCGACCACATCGATCGATGAGCCGGAATCGATCAGGATGCGCCCCGCCGTGACCTTGTCCTTCTTGCGCGCGTCGTCCTTGTCCAGCTCCAGCACGTCGCCGTCTTCCAATCACGATGGCGTGCTCCACGGCGCCGGTCTCCATGGCCATCTGCGCGTGGCGCCGCAGGTAGCGATAGTCGCCGTGCACCGGGATGAAGAACTTGGGCCGCACCAGGTTGATGAGCAGCCGCATCTCTTCCTGGCTGCCGTGGCCGCTCACGTGGATCAGTCCGTGTTGCGCCGTCGTCGTAAATCACGTTCGCATCGCGGCGGAACAGGTGGTCGATGACGCGGAAGATGCCCTTTTCGTTGCCGGGAATGATGCGCGAGCTCAGCACCACGGTGTCGCCGGGATCGATGTGCGCGTGCTTGTGGTTGTCCACCGCGGCGCGGCTCAGCGCGCTCATCGGCTCGCCCTGCGTGCCGCTGATCAGCACCATCAACTGCTCGGGCGGGTAGTCGCGCATCTGGCCGGGATTGATCACCAGGCCCGGCGGAATGTCGATGTAGCCCAGGTCCTGCGCGATCTCAGTGCTCTCCATCATCGAGCGGCCGATGACGGCGACCTTGCGCCCATGCGCGCGCGCCAGTTCCATGGCGATGCGGATGCGGTAGATCGACGACGAGAAGCAGCTGAAGAAGAGCTTCTTCTTGGTGCGCGAAAAAATCTCGTCGAGGCGCGGACGCACAGCGGCTTCGCTGGGCGTGTAGCCGGAGCGCTCCACGTTGGTCGAGTCCTGCAAGCAGCGCCAGCACGCCGCGCTTGCCGTACTCGGCAAAGGTGTGCAGGTCGAATGGCTTTGTCGTCGAGCGGCGAGAGATCGATCTTGAAGTCGCCGGTGTGGATGACGACGCCGACCGGCGTCTCGATGGCCAGCGCCACGCAATCGACCAGCGAATGCGTCACGCGGATCGGCTCGATGGTGAACGGCCCGATCGTGAATTTCTCCTTCGGCGTGATCTCGATCAGCTCGGTCTCGTCGAGCAGTTGGTGCTCTTCGAGCTTGCCTTCAACGTAGGCCAGCGTGAACTCGGTGGCGTAGACCGGAACCTTGAGCTCGCTCAGAATCCACGGCAGGCCGCCGATGTGGTCCTCGTGCCCGTGGGTGAGAATGATGGCGCGGACGTGCTCCTTGTTCTCAATCAGGTAGGTGATGTCGGGAACGACGATATCGACGCCCAGCAGCTCCGACTCCGGAAACATCAGGCCCGCGTCGATCACGATAATGTCGTCTTCCCAGCGAAGCGCGAGGCAGTTCATGCCGAACTCGCCCAGCCCGCCCAGGGGGATAATTTTCAGTTTTTTTGTTTGCATCGGTCAGGTTTGATGCTAACACTGGAGGCGTGCGGACCCGCGCTCACGATCGGGCAGCGCGCTCAAGTTCGGCGATGTCGAGCTTCTTCATTTGCATCATGGCCTGCATTCGCCTTGGGATGCTTGATCCAGTCTGCGATGCGCGCGGGAACGATCTGCCAGCACAGTCCGAACTTATCCTTGAACCAGCCGCACTGAATTTCGTTGCCACCGTCTGTGAGTTTCGACCAGTAGTAATCCATTTCCTCCTGATTGTCGCAACGGACGACAAGGGAGATGGCCTCGTTGAACTTGTGGGACGGTCCTCCATTGAGTGCAGTGAAATGCAGCCCGTCCAGTTCAAAACCCATCGTGAGGACGGAGCCTTTCGGGCCGCTGGGATCGTCGATGTTTCGCACAAATTTGTCGATGAGACGCGAATTCTTGAAAACGGAGAGATAGAACGCGACTGCTTCCTCAGCGTTTGAGTCGAACCAGAGAAATGGCGTTATCCGGGATGCGCCTTCGAAAATGCCCATGAAAACCACCCGAGTTTTGGGGAATTCGCGGCCCACCGAAATCCCTGTACTTGCAGCGAGCAGGATCCGGGGACCAGCAAGCTCCGATGTAAGCACAAATAGATTGCAGATTGCAAGCGAAATGTGTAGGGTGCTTTTCGTGGCAAGAAAACGAGCCAGCAAGCCCCGCTCGGGATGCCCTGTTTGCGTCTCGCTGGAGCAATTCGGCGACCGTTGGTCGCTGCTGATTATTCGCGACCTGATGGTGCGCGGCTACCGCACGTTCCGTGAATTTCAAAATGCGGGTGAAGGCATTGCAACCAACGTTCTCGCGAGCCGCTTGCGTAAGTTAACGGCTCACGGAATCATCTCGGCCGAACCGGCAGCCCTGGATGGCCGAAGCATTCACTACCGGCTCACGCCGAAAGGCATCGCGCTCGCGCCCATGATGCTGGAGTTGTTGATTTGGGCGGCGCGCCATGAGGATACCGCTGCACCTTGCAGCTTTATCGAGGAGATGGAACAGAATCGGCAAGCCGTGTTGGACGAAACCTATCGACGTTGGAAGCAGCGCGACACGACGCCGCTGATTCCGCCCTTTCAGAAACCCAACGAATCCCCAAGGAGGAAAATCTCTCGATGAATGTCCGCACCTATCTGAACTATGGCGGCAACTGCGCCGAAGCCTTGCGCTTTTATGAAACACATCTCGGTGGCAAGATCGGCATGATCATGACCTACGACCAGATGCCTGGTCAATCGGATATCGCCACGCAAATGAAGGGCAAAGTCCTGCACGCAAACCTGACCATCGGCGGCACCGAACTGATGGCCAGCGATGTACCGCCCGACCGCTTTCAGCCTATGCGCAGCGTCTACATCTGCATGAGTGTTGAGAGCGACGCCGAGGCCGAGCGTATTTACAAGATTCTCACCGACGGCGGCGAAGTCTTCATGCCGATGCAGGAAACCTTCTTCGCAACAAAGTTCGGCCAATTCCGCGATAAGTTTGGCACGTCGTGGATGGTAATCCACGAGAAGCCGATGGGGCCGCCGAGACCGTAGCGATTACTTTTTAGGCGAGGTTTTGGGCCAGCGGGGCGAGATGCGGATCAGGTCGAGACCGCCGAGATCGAGTACTGCAAAGATGGGCGACGAAGCCGGTACGGCGATGATGCCTCGCGGGGGCAAATCGATCGGGCTGAAGCTGGGGCTGGTGAGTCGCCCGGAGCCTGCCGCAGCAAAAAGGTAGGAAAGGCCGGGTGTCGCCTCGTCCGCGCCCGGCAGTGCTGTGCTTGCCCTGCTGGTGGTGAACGGAATTCGTTCCACACAGAAGTACGCCTCGTCGATCAGGACGATTCGGTCGGCGAGGGTTTTTGGCGGAACCTTCCCGGCGCGGGTTACGAGGCGTGTGGCCTCGAGCCCCTTCTCGACATGCAATTCGCGTGGACGCCCGTAGTCGAACATGCGGTAGGTCAAGTCGCAGTTCTGTTGGGTCTCGAGCAATACCGATCCCGGCCAAATCGCGTGGATGGTCCCCGCATCCACCAAAACCATATCGCCCGCGGAGATAGGCAAGACCTGGAGGCTGTTTTCGAGCGTCCCGTCGTGAATGCCGGATCGGACGAGGTCCAGGGTCACACCGGGCTTGAGCCCTGCGGCGACCTGGGCCCCTGGTTCGGCTGCCAATGCATACCAGCACTCTGTCTTGCCGCGCGGCTGGCCATACCTCTGCGCCAACTGATCATCAGGATGTACCTGCACACTGAGCTTCTCGCGGGCGAAGATCACTTTAATTAGAAGTGGGGAATCCGTCGAGGGCACATGCTTGCCGAGCAGCGCGTCAGGCTCCTCAATAAAAAGACTGGCCAAGGCTTTGCCCGTGTGGGGGCCGGTCGCAACCAGGCAGTCATCCCCGGTGAGCCAGACTTCGCCAACCGGTTCCCCGGCTGGCTGACTCGAGCCGGGCGGCCGTTTTTCCTTGGGGTCTTCGACAGGCCAGTCGTACCAGGGACGAAGCTCGCTGGAGCCCCAAACTCGCGCGACAAACCTGGGCTCAATGCGAAAAGGAGAAAGCGCGGCGAAAACCGAATCGCCGGTGGAGGGGCTGGGGCCTGCTTCTGCCTTTCGAAATAGTCCGAATCTAGCCATTTCGTGCGCGCATTGCCGGCAAATTTTGGTCGGTCGCACTGTCTGGCCGGCAAGTCACACTCTAGCAGAATGCCGGCTCTTTCAAGATAAAGACGGCATGGTATTGAAATTGGACGGAAGAGTGTTACTACAAGCCGATTGTCGAGTGTTGCGTGTGCTGTGTAGAGTTTCCTGTGCAAGTCCCCATGCCTTTGCGACCGTTTGGCAAGTCAAACGCATCAGCGGGCATTTGGGGGATATTTTCGTCGCCATTCAGGCTACGGCCAACGTCAATCTAGCAGTACATCCGGAAACAGATCGAGTTGGTTAGATGCGAAGGTTGATCCTTGCAGGTTCGATTGCTGCTCGTTCCATTGCTCTTCTTTCGATCGCAGCGATCGCTCTGCCCGCTTTCGGCGCCCACCGCATGACTGTGGCCCAGCTTGAGGAAGTTGTCGCCGCAGACGAAGATGCGCATCGCGCCGACCTCGATATTGCGCGCCAGGTCGGCGAGTTGGAGATGACCGAGCAACTCACGGGACGGACACTCGTCCATTTTGCCGCACTCCATAAGCTTGGACCGAGGACGGCTCTTGCCCTGCAGCTTCTTTCGGATCAATCGGTCTTTCTCGATCCTCCTGCCAGTGAGCTACCGGCCACGGCGTACCCCGATGCGGCCATGCAGCAGCAAATGCTTGAGGCTGCCCGGGCCTATTCGGTGGAGACCTGGACGCGCCTCCCGAACTTCTTTGTGACGCGAATGACCCACCGGTTTGACGATGCCCCTCATGTGCTGACCAAAGGGGATTGGCCGGTCAGGGTAGGCTTGCAGCCGGTCGGGACGTCGAGCCGCGAGGTCACCTTTCGCGAGGGCAAGGAGGTCCAGGACCCGACCTCGGAATCGGCAGCTTCGAACGCCAAGTCTTCCCCGGAACTCGGCCTGCATAGTTGGGGCGAATTCGGGCCGGAACTGACGGTCGTGCTGGCCGATATGGCGAAGCACAAAGTCGAATTCAAACACTGGGAAGAGATTGGGACCCGCTTGGCCGCAGTGTATGAGTACCAGGTGCCGAAAGAGGCCTCCCACTACGCGGTCAGCTACTGTTGCACCAGCGACTCCAAATCCATTGGCGGTCCCCGTGTTGCCTATGGAACGCGCGGGCAAACCCAGGGGCCGTCTCCCTACAAGGCAAACTCGGTCAATCTTCACACGTTCGTTGAAACTCCGGGCTACCACGGCAGGATCTTCATTGACCCCGGCACGGGAACCGTCTTGCGCATCACGATTGCAGCGGAATTGAGCCACGAGGACCCGCTGTTGCGCGCCGAAACGATGGTGGAATACGGCGCGGTCAGCATTGGCGATCGGCAATTCATCTGCCCGCTTCGAAGTATTGCCATCTCCCTGGAGCAGGCGTGGATGGGGGGCGCAGGCAATACAAAGACGATGACGGTGAATGGCGTGGGGGATGGCGAAGCCTGGCAGAGCCCATTGAACAAGGGCGCAAACGAGCCAATCCTGCTGATCAACGAAACCAGTTTTGTCAATTACCACCGGTTGGGCTCAACGGCGCGCATCCTCACCGACACGGCAACAAACGGCGCATCCGCTCCGAATTCTCCGGGAGAAACTTCGGATCCAAAGTCTGCAACAACGGCTCCGAGTCCAGAGGCTGCAACCACCGTGAGTGCATCGGCCGACGCAGAAGCCAAGGCGCCCTCGCCCGCCGGTCCTGGGCAGACTGAGACGCAGACTGCAAGTGTCGCGGCGGCAAGCCAACCGATTGTTCAGCCGCCGGCGGCCCCTCCAGCGCCCCCTGCGGAACCTGCGATTCCCGAAGTCAGCATGAGCGCAGCGACCGGCGTGCCCGATCAGCCAGTGAACGCGCCCGAATCTTCTGAAGACGGCTATTCGCTCAAAGTCACTTCGCGCCTGGTTGACGTTGGACTGGTGGCCTATGACAAGAAGGGTCACCCGGTCACCGATCTGAAAGCCGGGGACCTTGAGATTTACGACAACGGCCGTAAGCAGGAAATTCGTTCCTTCGGGTTGGCGGCCGAATCCTCTGCCCCGTACCGGCGAATCCGACCTCATCCACGGCTGAGAACGCGCCCGAGCCAGAGGACGCAAGCTTCGCGAACCGCGCTCCGGATCTCACCGGAACATCGGCCGCGTCCCCTGCTTCGGAAGCCGGGTCGACGATCCTGGTGATTGATGAAAGCCACATCGCCTGGAACGACCTGAGCTATGCGCGCGCACAGATTCTCAAATTTCTGGGTTCTCTCGCGCCGGGCGAACGCGTTGGTCTTTATACGATGAATGGCCTTGGCTTCCATGTGCTCACAGAAGTGACGGCGGATCATGCTGCGCTGATCGCACGGATGCAGAAGTTCATGCCAACCGCACAATCCGCTGCGGAGGCGCAGGACGAGGAGACGCGTAATCGGCAGCATTTTGACGAAGTGCACAACGTTGCCGATTTGAATTCGGTGAACGGAAACCACGCGGATGTTCCCGATGCGGAGCAGCCGGTCGATCCGCAGTTGCTGACGATGGGCGACAACCCGGCACGCTCGTCCTTCATTATTCTTGTTCAGGTCGCGCGTCATCTCTCTTCGATTCCCGGGCCGAAGAAGGTTGTTTGGGTTTCGAGCGACAATGTGCTGGCTGACTGGCGGGACCAGGCGGTAGGCATCGACAAGAGCCCCAAGGACCTCGGCGGATTTGCCCTTCGCGCGCAGGAAGCGATGAATCGAAGCGCACGCTGCGGTCTATCCCTTCGATGTGTCGCAGCTCGAAGGCGGCGGGGTTACTGCGGACCTGCAACATCAGAATGTGGAGTTGACGCCAGCTGCCGGAGAAGCAGCAAGCCTGGGCAGGCGGCGCAAACTGACATCGCGGAGCACTGGTCCGGGCCGCATCGACGCCGCGATGAGCCAGGACCTGCATCCTGTGCAGGGACCGGTGCGGCAAGTAGCTGCGGCCACTGGCGGCCGCGTCATCCGGCGATCCGGCGATCTGACGCGCGCAACTGAACGGTATCGTGGCCGACGAGCACGCCACCTATATGCTGAGTTTCTCGCCGCAAGGACCCGCGGATGGCCAGTACCACACGATCAACCTCAAGCTGACGGGAAGACACGGACTCAATTTGAGCTACCGCACCGGATACTTGTTTGAAAAAGAGCCTTCTACTCTGCGAGGAGCGTTTTCAGCAGGCGGTGTGGCGGCCGATGGACGTGAGTGAGATCGGCATGTACCGCGAGTGTTTCCGCCGAGAATAACGGCGCCAACGTGAAGGTGAATATCGCCGCGGCAGATCTCGGCCTGCAACAGCAAGCCGGCCGCTGGATGGACAAACTGGATATCTTTTTCATTCAACGCGACGACGCTGGACTGCATGCGCGTATGGAGGGACAAACGCTGGGCTTGAGGCTCAAGTCGGCCACCTACGAGAAATTGATGCCAAAGGGCGTCCCATTCGAACATTTTGTCGGAGCGAAACCGGGCATGGCTTCGCTGCGTGTGCTTGTTGTCGACGAAAATTCGGGGCGTATGGGCTCAGTCACCATTCCGGCCTCCGCGATGAGCGGCGGACAATGACGATGAGTTGGGAATTTCTAAATCACCGAAACAGGAACGATCTTCGCCGTAGAATGAGTGCGCCGAGGAGTTACCGAGGGAGGAATCGATGAAGAAGTGGGGACTGGTTTTGGTCTTGGCCCTGGCGGCAACGCCGGCATGGTGCGCCAAGAAAGTCACGGTAGCAGAGCTGAAGGACCACACTGGCCACGATGCACAAGCGACAATAAGAGCGACGCTGACGTGGCGAACGCTCTTAAGCAACTGGAGCTGAGCGAGCAACTGACACGCAGACACGATGAATAGCCTCATTGCGGATGTGCCCGGACCGCTTTCAACGGAGCAGATCTATGTGCTCGAAGCACGGAGCGCCACTGTTGTCGCCGCCAGCGTCGGACATACCAACCGCAGCGGCGCCGGATGCTGCCGCGCAAAAGGCGATGCTCGACAAGACTGCCGACTACGTGAGCAAGAATTATGGAGCAATTGCCGGCGTTGTCAGCAACAAAAACCACTATCCGTTTCCAGGACAACGTGGAAGCGGCAGCGCCAAGTTCAGGAATGCACGGTAGCGCGTCGGACGTGTCGACTGGGATCGGGCTTTGTGAGCCCCTACCAGTTTATTCACTACATCAATTCCACCGATGCGCAGGTTGTAAACGACCACGGGGCGGAGAAGATGCCGTCTGCAAAAGACAAGACCCCCTGGGGTGCAAACAAGATGATCGCTTTGCAAGAGCCCGATCCCAGCCTCACCACTGTCTTTCAGGAAGCGCAAGAGGCTGGGGACATCAAGTGGCTGCGTTGGGAAACAGTGAACGGCAAGCAGGCGGCTGTTTACGCTTTCGATGTTCCCAAGAAAAAGGCCCATTTTGCGGTGAATGTCTGCTGCTTCCCAGATGTGAGCCAAACCGGGGTTGCCACCTTCCAATCGGCGTCAGCGGGCTCGGCGCGCGGAAGTGGAGGTGGTGGCGCAAAAGGCAATTTCCAGACGAATACCAACTGGAATGACTACAAAGCGTCGGTGCCCTATCATGGCGAGTTCTTTGTTGATCCGGACTCGGGCATCGTGGTGCGGATGATCACGGTAGCGGATTTGAAACCGACTGAAGTCGTGCACCAGGTCGACGAGCGGATCGACTACGGTCCGGTGACGGTAGGTGGCAAGATGATGGTTCTGCCGATCAAAACCATCATCAATACTGAAGTCGTCCCGAACGGCGATTCGGGAGCAGCGGGTCGGTTCTCTATCCGGCGAACGCTGTTCACCTCGGAGTACAAGGACTATCAACCCGCCTCCGGAAACTAGGAAAAAGGCGCGGCGACGGGCATCACAGACTCGCCGCGCCACCTCTATTAGAATTACAGAAATGACCCGGATCGCTTGTGCTCTCATTCTATTCTTCGCGGTCACGCCCGGTTGGTGCGCCAGAAAGATTACGGTAGGACAACTGGAAGACTTGCTGCGCGCGATGCAGCAGGAGAAGAAGTCCGATTCGGAGATCGGAACTGCGCTCAAACAGGTGGAGTTGAGCCAGGAGCTTACCCGCCCGGCGATGAATAGTCTGGTGAGTTACGTCCCCGGCCCTCTGTCGACCGAGCAGATTTACGTGCTTGAGGCACGAAGCGCCGATCTTATTCCGCCCGCATCCGATTTGCCTTCGACGGCGGCTCCAGATGCGTCCACTCAGAAGACTATCCTTCAAAAAGCGACGGGCTATGTAAGCGGAACCTACGCTCGGCTGGCCAACTTGACTGCCACCAAAACTACCTTGCGTTTTCAGGACAACTTCGAAGCGGTTGCCCCGGGTTCCGGCTTACAAGGCGGAGCTACAGACGTGGTTGTCTCCGCGGGCTTCTCGAATCCCGCCTCCTTCGTCCACTACATCAATTCCTCTGAAGCTCTGATCACAAGCATTCGCGGAGTCGAGAAGTGGCCGTCGGAAAAAGACACGACACCCTGGGGCGCGAACAAGATGATCGTCCTGAAAGAGCCGGACCCGAATCTTGCCGACGTGTTTAAGGAAGCAGAGAGTGCAGAGAGCGTCCGCTGGCTGCGGTGGGAGTTGATCAACGGCAAACCGGTTGCCGTGTTTTCATTCGTTGTACCCCGGAAGAAATCCCATGTGGACGTGAACGTCTGTTGCTTTCCTAACGTGAACCAGGCCGGAATCGCAACCTTTTATACGGCCACGACTGCATCCACACTAGGCGGTGGGGCGAGCGGCGGCGGTGTTGCGGGAAATTTTCAAACCAAAACCGACTGGCACGATTTCAAAACCGTTGCCGCCTATCACGGAGAGTTCTTCATCGACCCCGATTCTGGAATCGTGTTGCGCATGATTACCGAGGCCGAATTGAAACCATCGGACGTAGTTCACGAACTGGATACACGTATTGATTTCGGGCCCGTCCAATTGAATAACAAAATGCTGGTTGTGCCGGTGAAGACCTTTGTAAACACTCTGGTGGTTCCTCACGGCGACTCCGGGGCAGGAACCTACACCACCAGACGCACTCTGTTTACCTCGGAATACAAGGATTATGCGCTAGCCGGAGAAAAGTGACTGAAGCCGGAACGATTGCGCGTGTAATCACCTGTGCGAAATTGAAGCCGACGGTGAAAACAGTTGAATTGCATACTTGGTGCGCCACTCACTGTTCATTGCGATTTACGCGAACTATCAGCTGCGCAAGTAGGGACGATTTGAGAATCGCAGTCGCGCACCGCAAGCTTACTTTGGTCTGAAGAAGGGCCACGAATTTCGTTGGCGTGCATCTCTGCTTTGCTAATCTGACCCCACGATGCAACGCTCTCTTGCCCTGCCAACGGCCGTCCTCGCGCTTGTCTGCGCGGCTTTGCCGACTGTGGGCCAAAGCTTCCAACCCAAATCGGTAAAATTCACCGGGGCTCCGGATTACTCCGATACGGAACTGCTGAGTGCGGCGGATCTGAAAGCCGATGCAGACCTCTCCTACGCGGAGATGAATAACCAGGCGCAGAAGCTTCTCGACTCCGGTGTGTTCTCGGCGGTGTCCTTCAAATTCGATGGGCAGGACCTGACGTTTCAACTGACGCCCGCATCGGGGATGCTTCCGATCCGGCTCCAGAATCTACCAATCGTCGGCGGTAAAGATCTGGACGAGAAACTGCATCGGCAGTTCCCTCTCTATCACGGATTGGTTCCGGAGCGGGGCGGACTCACGGAAAGTGTACGCAGTGCGCTGGAGGAGATGCTCGCAGCGCAGGGCATCAAGGCTACGGTTGCAGCAATGCTCTTCAGAAATGGATCGGCCAGCAAGGCCGAGGCCGTGAATTTCTCGATCACCGCGCCACCCGTGCTGGTCGGCGAAATCGGAACCGAAGGAACGATTGTCATGCTCGATCCCAAGGTTTCCGCGATCCTCGCAAAGTTTCCAGGGGCAGCGTACGACGCCGAGGGAAGCATCAAGCAGATTGAAACTGATCTAGACGCCTATTACCGCAACCAGGGCTATCTGGAGCCCGCAATCCATGCAAGCGCCGCCGTGAAGACAACCGTATCCTCCAATGCGATTCGCGTTCCCTTGCGGGTGTCGATCCTTCCCGGTGCGCAATTCAAACTGTCCGGCATCCAACTGGCTCCAGGGCTCCTGGTCACGCAGGCGGAATTCGATCACCAGTCATCCCTGCACGTCGGCGATTTTGCCGACGACTCATCCCTCCGCCAGAACTGGAAATTTATCGAGCGCCAGTACCACAACCGCGGATACATCAAAGCGAAGGTGGAACCGACTCCCACCATCGACCACGCTGGGAAGACGGTCAGCTATGTTGTCTCGGTCGACCCTGGCCAGGTTTACACGATGGGCGCGCTCACGATCGACAACGTGACCGACGATCTGCGCGCCATGATGGTGGCCGCGTGGAAGATCCCAGCCGGAGCGACCTTCAATGAGGGCTTGATTCTCAGCTTCTTTGCCACGCACGACGTCAATCCGGCGCTGGAGCGGGTGTTTTCCGGCGCCAACTGCAGGTACTTCCTGCACCCGAATGACAACACGCATTTGGTCGACCTGACCCTGGCACTCGAGCAGAAACGCTGATCTGGCGAGAGCATTGTCGGAATTGCTCTGGCCCCGGTTACGCCGCTCAAGTGAATTTGTCCTTAAGAGAAATTCATCTTTCCCGGTCTTCAAAAGGTCTACGTGTATTCCAGAAATGCACTATTCTCGGGATCATGGCGCTCCCGCAAGTCTTCGATCACATGTTTCAGCTGCCGCTTCCGCTTCTGGAGAAGCTGCTTCGCCCCGTCATCGTTTACCTCGTATTGGTTCTGCTTTTGCGGCTGTTCGGGAAACGCGAGCTGGCGCAGCTGAACCCGTTCGACCTGGTTGTCCTGCTGTCGCTCTCGAACACGGTGCAGAACGCCATCATTGGCGACGACAACTCCGTGACCGGCGGCGTCATCGGCGCTTTCAGCCTCCTCGCGATTAACTGGCTTGTGGTGCGTGTGCTGTTCCGTTCGCCGCGGCTCACGCGCGTGCTTGAGGGTCGCGCGGCCATTCTCGTTCGGAACGGACAAATCGATGTTAAGGCGCTGGAACGCGAGTCGTTAACCCGCGAAGAGTTGGTTGCCGTAATTCACAAGCAGGGCTTTGAGCACGTGCATCAGGTGCGCCGTTGCCAGTTGGAGCCGAACGGCAGCTTCTATGTGGAGCCATTCGAGCCCTCTCTCGAAGACAAGCGGCATACCGACCTGATCGCGAAGCTCGACGCACTGACCCGCGAAGTGGCCGCCTTGCGCCCGCAGACAGCGGGCGATTGAACGAGCGCTTTCGTATCGTGTAAGACGAGTCGCCTGAGCATACGAGGCGCTGACGCCGGAGGGGCAATAGGGGCGCAGACTTGTCATTGGGCGCTCGCTTGGCCAAATGCAGCACTCGCCTTGGGAGGAGACATGAAGATCGCACTCAGGGTCAATGCTGTCGCCGTTCTCGCGCTGTCCGGCGCCTACTACTGGTTCTTCATGTTCACCAAGCACAGTCCGCCGCTCGCGGCCATCATTCCATTCGGCGACGATCCGTACGACGCCATCGGTTCGTTCTGCGTGATCGTCTCCGCGTTGCTGGCTCTTCTGTCTCTCGTGCGCGCCTTTTGGCCCTATGGAGCCGGACTGCCCACCCCGCTACGCGAGACCTTTCTCGCACGAACGCAGATGGCAGTGCCCCTGGGTGTATTGGTAACGCTGGGCGCCGACGGTGTCGCCATGGCGCGGCACCTGCCGTTGTGGGCCGGCAAAGCGGCCGCTGGAGAGTTGCTTGCGCTCGAGGCCGGATTGGCGACACTCACGATCGCGGTTCTCATTCTGATCCAGAGGTCGATCTTTCCAGCTCAATCATCCGTGTCTGCCCGGCAATGGAGAAGGGCTCTGATCGCGGTACTGATTTCCACTGCCATGCTGGCGTTCTTCCCCGAAGACGTGATCCAGTCCGTAGCTCTTCACTTCATGGCGATTATTCTGGGCTTCGTGCTGATCGCCGCACCCCAGGCCGCTCTTGCCCTCGCACTTGTCCCGGGCGAGGCTCTCCTGGATCCACCCGCAGTGGCGAAGCATGGCCAAAGGTTCAGTCCGTGGCTTCGATGGGGAGCCGCTGCGCTCCTCGGTGTTGCCATCGGCTCCGCCGCACTGGCAACCGAGATCTTCGGCGATGCCGCCGGGAATGCGCCCTTGAAACGAGTGCTTCTAGTGTCGGCTGTTTACCTCGGTGCGGGAATGGGAGTCATTCTGGTCGGCTTTGCATTCCTCGGAAAGCCAGTGGGGTTGATCCAAAGTTCATCTGCCCGATGATCCGAGGCTTCTCGGATCTGCTCCGCCGGTCTCGTTGATAGGCCCGCGTTGCGCACGAGTGGCGACGAAGTCGCGTCCGCCTTGATGGCAAATCACTCCCACTCGATGGTGCCGGGGGGTTTTGAGGTAATGTCGTAGACCACGCGATTGATGCCGCGCACCTCGTTCACGATGCGGCTTGAGATACGTTTGAGCACATCGTGCGGCAGCGGAGCCCAGTCGGCGGTCATTCCATCCTCAGAGTGAACCGCACGAACGGCTGCTGTGTAGGCGTAGGTGCGCTGATCGCCCATCACGCCTACGCTCATCACCGGCAGCAACACGGCAAAACTCTGCCAGATTTTGTGGTAGAGTCCGGCTGCCTTGATCTCGGTTACGACGATGTCGTCGGCCTCCTGCAACAGCGCGATACGCTCCGGTGTGACTTCGCCCAGAATGCGCACGGCCAGCCCCGGACCTGGAAATGGCTGGCGGCCAAGAATGTCTTCCGGCATCGCAAGGTCGCGGCCAATGCGCCGTACTTCATCTTTGAAGAGGTCGCGCAGAGGCTCAATCAATTTCAATTTCATCAATTCGGGCAGGCCGCCGACGTTGTGGTGGCTCTTGATCGTCTGGCTGGGTCCTTTCACGCTACTTGACTCGATGACATCGGGATAAAGAGTTCCCTGCACCAGCCAGTCCACCCCGCCGGTCTCTTTTGCGATGCGGGTTGCTTCGTCGTCGAACACAGCGATGAACTCCGCACCAATAATTTTTCGCTTGGTTTCGGGATCGGTGATGCCGGCCAGTTTCGCGAGAAACCGTTGTGTTGCATCGACGGCGACCAAGTTGAGTCCCAACTTGTCGCGCAGATTTTTCTGCACGCTGACGAATTCGTTTTTGCGCAGAACCCCGTTGTTCACGAAGATGCACGTGAGCTGGCTCCCGATGGCCTTGTGCACCAGTACCGCCGCCACCGATGAGTCCACGCCACCGGAGAGCCCGCAAATCACGTGGCCCTTGCCGACCTTCTGGCGAATCGAAGCAACCGTGGACTCGATAAAGTGCGCCGGCGTCCAATCCCCTCGCGCGAGGCAGATGGCAAAGACGAAATTCTTGAGCAGGTCCTTCCCCAACGGCGTGTGATGGACTTCGGGGTGAAACTGAACAGCCCAGATGCGGCGCTCCGCATTCTCGATCCCTGCTAACGCATTAGACGTCGCGGCCGTGCGGTGAAAGCCGGCGGGGAGTTCGAGGGCTTCATCGCCGTGGCTCATCCACACGTGCATGGACTCGGGCAATCCCGCAAACAACTGCGAGCTTCTGTCTTCAATCGCTACATCGGCGTGGCCGTATTCGCGTTTGGGCGCAGTGCGCACCTTGCCGCCCATGTGGTGGACGATGAAGTGAAGCCCATAGCAGATTCCCAGCATCGGTGCATCGAGCTTGAGCAGCCCCGGGTCTGCGGCTGGTGCATCGGCGTCGTAGACCGACGAGGGACCGCCGGAGAGAATGATGCCGATTGGCTTGTAGGACTGAATTTCGGCGAGGGGCGCGGTACAGGGCAAGACCACGGAGAAGACATTCTGTTCGCGAATGCGCCGTGCGATCAGCTGCGTATACTGCGAGCCGAAATCGAGAATAACGATTGTCTGGGTGTCCACTCCCTAGTGTGGCAGGGCGGCGGTCGGGATGTAAAGAAGCTTCGAGGAGCGCCGTGCCGCGGCCCGCAGGGGTTGGAAACTCTCGTGTCTGGCTAAATTGCCGATGATGAGTTCGAGAGAATGGCCATGGGCGACGATTCCAGCGAAGACGAAGCGAGATCGGTGCGCTATGCAACGCGGCAACCGATTCTTGCCGCGGATGAGACGGTGATTGGCTATAAATTGACGTTTCGAACGGACGTGGTGAGTCACTTCGCCTGGAAAGAGTCTGAGGGAGCAAGCCGTGCTGCAATCGAGATGTCGAGTCTGCTGGGATTGAACGTACTGTGCGACAACCGGCTGGCCTTCATTCAATGCACGCGAGACGTTCTTCTGGAGAAGTACCTCACGTTTCTTCCGGCGAATAAAGTGGTGGCGCAGATTGGGCGCGAGGTGCTTCCGGATGGCGCAGTGGAAGATGCCTGCCGGGCGCTGAAGGCCGCCGGCTACAAACTTGCGTTGGACGAGTTCACGGCCTGGGATCCGCGTGAATCGATCGTCAATCTTGCCGATTTCCTCGTGGTGGATATCAAGCAGGTCTCGTGGGAAGACATCCTGCGCGTCACCAAAACGTACGGCAACCAGAGCCTTGGTCTGCTTGCGGAAAACGTTGAGACACGGGAAGAATTCGAATACGCGCAGAAAGCGGGTTTTCACTACTTCAAGGGTTATTTCTTTCGCAAACCTGAAATGATCCGCACGCGAGCGGTACCCGCGAATCGAGTCACCTATCTGCGTCTGCTGCAGGCTGTCTCGAGGCCCGAAATGCAATGGGACGAAATTGAAAACCTCATCAAAAAAGACGCAGCCCTCTATTTTCGTCTGCTTCGATATTTGAACTCCTCGATTTTCGGCATTCGCGGGGAGGTTCGATCTGTCCATCAGGCGCTCACGATCCTCGGAGAAAATGAACTCCGCCGCTGGTGCCGTCTCGCTGGCGCATTCGAGCTATCGGGCGACCGGCCTTCCGACCTCATTCTCGCGGCACTGGTCCGCGCCCGGTTTGGCGAGCTGGTTCAAAACAGCGTGGAACACGGACCGGCCGACCTCTTCCTGGTCGGGCTGCTTTCGTTGATGGACGCCATTCTGCAAATTCCAATGAGCCTGGTGATCGACGGACTACGATTGGATGCCGGTTCCACGGCGATGCTCCTGGACAATGCAGGCCCTTTGCTTCCCTTGTACCGTCTCATCTGGGCTCTTGAATATGGCGCCTGGGGCGCGGTCGTCCGAGCCTGCGATCAGCTTGCCCTGCCCGAGGAGGCTATTGCGGAAGCCTTCTCGAACGCCATGGGATGGGCCCAGTCCATGACATCGGCGCTTTAGGGCTTCGGCCCATCCGAAAGCGGGCGGTGTACGTTTCCCAGACCTGACCCATCTGGCCCCGTTCATCCGTCCCGGTGTGGCCGGGGTTCGTCACTCCCCACGCGCTGATTGGAACCCCCTGCGTGATAGCCTGCTAGGCATTGCAACCTATACCAAATAGGCTGCGCCAGGTTCCTTTCGGGCCCGTTGCCGGCCTGCTAGAGCATTTTCGGAACACACGTAGACTTTTTGAAGGCAGTGAACGGTAGCTTTTACTTCCACCCCAGCGACGAAGACCTGTCGCCGGGGGCCCCGGTGAAGAAAAAAGCCACTTGAGTGCGTGCTTTCGGTCGACGGCAGTTCCGAAAATGCTATAGCCGCCGATGGCTTGGCCTGCGGACCCTCCTCGAGGACACCCATGAAGCAATTGAGCCTTGTTTTGGTCCTGCTTTTTGCAGCAGGAAGCGCCATGGCGCAAGCGCCTTCGACGACTGCGACAGACAACGAAAAGCCTGTCCCCCCGGCGACCATCAAGAGTTTCGACGCCTCGGCAATGGACACAACTGCCGACCCATGCAAGGACTTTTACCAATACGCCTGCGGCAATTGGTTGAAGAGCAGCCCAATTCCATCGGACCAGGTCCGCTGGGTACGCTCCTTCTCACTCCTGCAGGAACGCAACCGTTACCTGCTCTGGCAGGAACTCGATATTGCCGCGAAAAACCCGAAGACTCCACTGGAGAAGCAATACGGAGACTTCTATGCCGCGTGCTTCAACACCGACGTTGTGGAGCAGAAGGGTCTCTCGCCACTCGACGCTGCGATGCAGCAGGTCGCAGGCCTCAGTGATCCGCACAAGATTGCCACCATCATGGGTGACCTGGAACAGGAGGGAGCGCCTGCGCCGCTCTTTCGCTTTGGTGTGGGACAAGATGAAAAGGACTCGACCAAGCAGATCATCCAAATCTCACAGGGTGGTCTCTCCCTGCCGGATCGTGACTACTACATCGTGGATAACCCACGCTTCCAGCAGATCCGCAAGCAGTATGTCGACCACGTGACCAAAATGTTCACGCTGGCCGGTGACAGCCCTGAATTGGCCGCGAAAGAAGCCGCCGCCGTGATGGAGATTGAGACCGCGCTCGCCAAGGCCTCCACCAGCCGCACGGACTTGCGGCAGCCGGAGAATCACTACCACATCTACACGGTGGCCGATTTTCAGAAGCTGGCGCCCGATTTCGATTTCAGCGTCTACTTCACCGATGTGAAGGCGGGCCATTTCGACACGCTCAATGTTGCCACGCCAAACTTCTTCAAAGCGGTCAATGAATTGACCGCAAGTGAACCCATCGATACGTGGAAGTCCTATTTCCGCTGGCACGTGATCCACGGATCGGCAACCAACCTTCCGAAGGCCTTCTTCGATGAGAATTTCGCCTTCTTTGGCAAGACTCTGGCGGGCCAGCAGGTGCCGCAGCCCCGCTGGAAACAGTGCACGGCCTTGACCGATCGCGCCCTGGGCGAAGCAGTAGGCCAGGACTGGGTGAAGCAGAATTTTCCGCCCGCGGCCAAGGAGAGCATGGATAAGCTGGTCGCGGCCCTCGAAAAGTCCCTGGGCGACGACATCAAGACCCTGCCATGGATGGGGGATGAAACCAAGAAAGCCGCCGAAGAAAAGCTGGCGATGTTCCGCAACAAGATCGGCTATCCGGAAAAGTGGCGTAGCTATGCCGGCTTGAAAGTCGATCGGAACGATCTGATCGGCAACGTGCAGCGGAGTGCCGTCTTCGAAATGCAGTGGGATTTGAGCCACCTGGGCAAGCCCGTGGACGAGAAGGAATGGGGCATGACGCCGCCTACTGTCAACGCCTACTACGATCCGTCAATGAACGACATCAATTTCCCGGCCGGCATTCTGCAGCCGCCGTTTTTCGATTTCAAGATCGATCCTGCAGTGAACTTTGGCGGCATTGGCGTGGTGATTGGCCACGAGATGACGCATGGCTTCGACGACCAAGGGTCGAAATACGACGGCAAGGGCGATCTGCGTGAGTGGCAGACGGCTGAAGATCGAAAGCAATTCACGGAGCGCACCGATTGCGTCGCCGACGAATACAGCGGGTTTGAGGCGGCTCCGGCACATGGCGAAGTTGCGGCGCAGAACCTTAACGGCAAGCTGACGCTGGGCGAAAACACAGCCGACAACGGCGGCCTGCGCATTGCCTACATGGCCTTGCTGGACACGCTTGCGTCGGAAGGCAAGACAATCAACGAGAAAATCGACGGCTACACGGAGTCGCAACGGTACTTTATTGGATTTGCCCAGGTATGGTGCCAGAACCACACCGAGCAGGTTGCGCGTCAATTGGCGCTGACTGATCCTCACTCGCCGGGCAAGTGGCGGGTGAACGGGTCGGTGCAGAACTTCGACGAATTCGGCAAGGCCTTTGGCTGTACCAAGGGACAGCCGATGTACCCGGAGAAATCCTGCCGCGTCTGGTAATTCAACCGACTGCCCCGGAGTCGCGCAGTGCACCTGCGCCTTCGGGGCGATTGTCCGCACGATGTTCTCAAGGCCAACGTAATCAGCAGGAATTCCGCTTGTTCCCGTCCGTTCTGCGTTGACGTTTGCTGCTTATGCGGCGTCAAACAGACAACTGCGTCAGAAAAGAAATGCACTGCTCGTTGCTCTCGGAACACCGCAAGGACAGGACCCAAAGCGAGGCATGGGACGACGAGTTTGATGGCGCCGGGGATTCGAATCGAGGGCCAAGCTAGGCACAATGTGCCTCGGCCTTTTACAATGCAGCAGGGACCCATCCCAACCCAGCTTTGCTGAGGAACCAGACAACTTGGCGGCCTAGCCGAACCAGGATGAAGGAATCGCATGAAGTTTACGAAATTCGGCAAGACCCTTCTGATGATTGCCATCTCTGCCGGCATCATCCTGGGAATTACGTCTTGCGTCCAGAGTTATTCAGTCGGTTATTTGTACGTCACGGGCACAACCAATGCAGGCTCCAGCAATAGCGGGATCGTCAGCGGCTTCAAAATCGATCACAACAAAGGATTGCTAACCCCCATCCATGGGTTACCCATCGGTTCAGGTGGAACCAATCCGGGCCGAGCAGTCTTACTTACCGGGGGCCGCTTCATTTATGTCCTGAATCGCGGCAAGAACTCGGCTGGAACGGCAGACTGCACGCTGGCTGACCAGTGTTCGGGAGCCAACATCACGCAATTTTCGATTGGCGGCAATGGGGTTCTTTCGACGCAGGAGACCTTTTTCACGCAGGGCATCAATCCCATCCGTCTTTTTGCTGACACAGCCGGCAACTTCATCTACGTTCTGGATCAAATCGCCCCCAACAGCGCGTCCTGCACACTGGCACTCGGTGCCGGAGTTACTTCCTGCGGCGACATCACGGCGTTCAGGGTCGACCCCAATACCGGGCGCCTGACGCTGGTCGTGAACGCGCAGGTGACTTCCGCCAGCGGACAGCCCTTGCCGTACTTCCCCGTTCCCGCGGGTCCCATCGACTTTGTGCTCTCTTCGAGCTACATCCTCACGCTGAGCGGAACGCCCGCCACCGGTGATTCGGTCTTCCCGTACACGTACAGCTCAGCGACTGGACAGCTCACCATCAACCAAAACAGCGCACAGCCGCTGAATATCGCACAAGGTACCGCCATTGTGAGCGCTGGGGGTGTTGTGTACGTACTCGACAATGAAGGTACCCAGGTTCAGGCCATCGCACCCGGCGCCACCGGGCAGCTTCTGCCCTTCACCGTGGGAACCAACGGCGCGTTGCAGCAGCAGACTGGCGGTGCGGTTCCTGACGACGTCACCCAGTCCAATCCGGTCGCTCTTGTGCTGGAAAGCAAAGGCAAGTGGGTGTATGTGGCCAATCAGGGCAACAACACCAACAATACGAATTCGCAGAGCGGCATCACCGGCTATGTGCTCGATCCGTCGACCCACCAGCTGAGCGAAATCTCCGGCAGCCCATGGGGCACCGGAGCCGGACCACAGTGCTTGCTGGAGGATCCCTCGAACCAGTACCTTTACACGGCGAATTTCAACGACTCAACGATGACTGGCCGCACCATCGACCAGAACACCGGCGTCCTGAGAGACCTGCAGGGTTCGGCCAACAAGACATACCCGTTGAGCGGTCCCGCAGCATGGTGCATTGTCACAGGACGCACGAGTTGATGCATTGGAGATCATGGGCAGGATATTTGTGACTCGAATTGCTTCTGCCCTTGATTCCGGAGAATCCGGATTCCTGAAAGACTTTAGCGGAATTGCAAATGCGGCTTTTGCAATCGCCGAAATTGACTCAAACTTCAACCGAGATTCTGGAGCGAGTTTCCGCTCCGCGAACGAAAGATGCGCATGATGTTGAACAGGTCGAGCCAGCTGGTGCTGGCCTCCGCAGTGAGCCTGCTGGCAGCCGGATCTCTAACTGCCTGCGGGACACTTACGGCTGATTTCGTCTACGTGACGAGTGCGAAAGCCGCGGGTCCCGATAACTATGGCGAGATAGATGTCTTCGAAGTCAACACCGAATCCGGCTTCATGCGCCACATTCCCACTTCTCCTTTCCCATCGGGAGGCCGTAATCCGGTGGCTGAAGCGACGTCGCCCGATAACACGACCCTCTATGTGGTGAACGAGGACGATAACACGATTGTGCAGTTCGCGATCGGCACGGACGGAAAAGTCTATCCGCAAAACACCGTGAACACGCCGGGAGTATTTCCCCTGGCGGTAGCAACCGCGGGCAAGTTCCTCTTTTTGGCGGACACATATCAGCCGCTGCCAACCTGCTCGACAGCCGCACCATGCTCGGGTTCGGTTGCGGTGTTTCCCATTGGCACCAACGATGTGCTGGGATCTCCAGCGGTGAATGCAGGCATCAGCGCCAGTTATTGGCCGCTCGCCCTGCCATCGAGACCTACAGACGTATTGACTCCGACTGCAATTGCGACGGCAGCCTCCGGCGCTTATGTCTATGTAACGGCATTCGACCCAACTGCTGCTGCATTTAACGCATCGCCTGCAGCAGTATCCGGACCGGAAGATACTGGCTACATCTTCGGTTTTGCGGTGAATTCCGACGGAACACTCACGGCTCTCAATGGAGGAGTACCCTTCACCGTGCCCCTCCCAGCCGGAGCGCTCACTGCCAATCCATCGTCGATTGCGAGTGCTCCTGGTGGCAGCGTGATTTATGTGACCGATTCTGCCAATAACAATGTCCTTGCCTATTCGGCGAACGCAGGAATCCTGACCCCCGTCGGCGGAAGCCCGTTTCCTACCGGCAACGCACCCGCGGCAGTGGTTGCGGATGCGTCAGGAAATCATGTTTTCGTGGCCAATTCCCTGGACTCGAATCTAACGGTTTATTCGTCGAACGGCGGCGTTCTCACTTCGCTCGGTGTATACACGACCGGCACACAGCCGGTTGCAATCGGGATCGATCCATCGTTGAACGAGTACATTTACACGGCAGACTTTCTCGGCAACTCCGTAACAGGCTTCCAGATGAATGCCACGACCGGCGCTTTGCTGAACTCACAGCAATCGCCCTATGGGGCGAATGCAAATCCCACGGCGGTTGCAGCAATTCCGCATGGAAAACCAAAGACGTAGTTGCGGCGGTAACTCGATTTCAGGTGACTTAGGAACACCCCGTAAGCGGCTTTTACAATGCTACGGGGCACCGAAAACAGAAATTCCCGGGCATGACGTGCATGGCCCACTACGAAGGAAGCGCATGAAGTTCAGCAAATTAACGGGGTCCCCAGCGACAGGTCTTAGTCGCTGGGGTGGTTTGACGGGGTCCCCAGGGACAGGTCTTGGTCGCCGGGGTGGCTTAACGGGATCTCAAGCGGCAGGTTTTCGTCGCTTGGGCGGCTTGAGTCAACTCTTTCTGGTCTCTATCATCGGCCTCTCAGTGGCCACTTTTTTGACTGCCTGCCAGCTCGTCACCATTGACTATGTATTCGTGGCCAGTTCCGCGGCCAGCGCGACAAATCCCAATGGACAAATCGATACCTTTGCCGCGGACTCGCAATCGGGCGCGCTGCGCAAGGGCGCCCCAACAGTCTCTGCCGGAGGCGTGGGACCGGTGGCCATGGCAGTCACGTCCGATTACACCAATCTGTATGTCGCCAATGCGGGAAACAACACGGTTGTTCACTTTGAGATCGCGTCGAACGGCGTCCTCACGGCGAAGGACACGGTTACTTTGAGCGATACCCCGGTTGCGCTCGCAGTGAGTACGGCAAGCACCTATCTCTATGTTGTTTCCGGGACTACAACGGCTACGTTGACCGAGTACGCGCTTTCATCCGGCACAATCGGCTCGGCTACTGCGCAAATCGCCTTGCAGGTCCCGGGATTCACCACCGATGCGATGGTTCCCACCGGCGTAACCGTGTTGGCCAACAACAACGTTGTGCAAGGCAACGCCGTGTACGCCACGGCCTACGATCAGTCTGCCTATAACCCAGGAGGAACGACGACGAGCACGGCGCATCCAGGCTGGGTGTTTGGTTTTGCAATCGGCTCGGGCGGCGCACTTTCGCCGGCGAATGGCAGCCCGTACCAGGCAGGGGTCAAGCCCTCGGCTCTTGTGTCCGACCCGACCGACCGCTTTCTGTATGTCACTGACTTCGCTTCGAACCAGTTGATTGGTTACGGAATTCAATCGGGCAGTACTTTGAACTTTCTGATCAACGGACCTTTCCGGACTGGCAATGAGCCTCAAGCGGTTACGATCGATCCCCGCGGCAAATTCATGTATGTTGCCAATGCCCTCGATTCGTCGGTTTCAGCCTACGTTATCGATCTCTCAACAGGGACGCCGGCCGCCGCAGTCAATCCCACGGGATCCGCCATCAATTCGTCTGATACCGAACCCCTTTCGATTGCAGTCGACCCGGCTCTGGGCAGGTTCGTCTACACAGCTAACTTCCTCGGCAACTCGGTCTCCGGATTCCGCCTGGATCCCAACGCAGGCAACTTGACGCCGGCACAGGCCACTCCTTATCCCTCGGACCAGAAGCCCACTGCCATCGCGATTGTTCCGCACGGCAACCACTCCACACAGACTGTTACGCCGTAGCGTCGGTACTTCGCAAAAGAGGCCCAGCCAAAGAATGGCTGGGCCTTTTGTCTCTGCGGACTTCTGGCACAGTTCGCCGCGCAGCTTGCGGCGATCCGTTGTCCTTATGCTCGCATCCACTTTCGCAACTGCCGTTGCATCGGCTTCTCGATGAAATAGAGAGCCAGCAGAGCCATCACGATGAGCAAGAAGTAGCTAATCCAAGGGTCGAAACGGCTTAAGCCAACCCTATCGAGAACATGCGTGTCGTGAATCAGATTCCACATGTTGAAGTGGAGCAGATAGAGGCAGTAACTTGCTTCTCCGACAAACACCAAAGGTCGAGCCCCGATTGTGTAGGCCAGCGGATTCTCTCCGGCAAGCCCCAGAATGATGCAGCCGAAGAGCGGCATGAGCAATCCGTCGTGTAGCAGCGGATAGGGCATCACGCCAGAAGACAAAATGCCGAACAACGCCACAAATCCAAAGGCACCGAGAAAGAACCGGAGAAAGCCTGGCCTTGGCATCACAGCGTCGAGCCCGGCAAGCAGCACACCAAACGTGAAACTCGCCAGGTGCGGCAGGGGCGTGTACTTCAGAGCCTGGAGCCAGGGGCCGTAGCTAAATCGGTCGGGGTGTGCAATGCCGTCGGGCTTGAAAAGAATGTACAGCGTTCCCGGAATGAGACCCAGGAACCAAATGCCGCTTAGCTTCCAAACGTGGTCCCTGATTCTTTCAGGGTTCTTCCATCGCGCCATCCAGGGAAAAATCACGTAATAAAACGACTCGGCAGACATGGTCCACGCAGGAGTGTTCAAGAACGTGGCAATCTCGGGAATCCATCCCTGGAGTAACAACGGCGCCAGGACGATGCCCGCCCAGAACATGCCATGCGTGTGCGAAGCCCACTCTTGCGGCAACACGCGCCAGGCCAGCAGCAGGCTCAGGAGATAGATGGGATAGAGCCGCGTGAAGCGCGCCTTGTAATAGCGGATGGTGTCGAACTGGCCCGCGCGCGCGCGCGCCGAGTAGTTATACGCCATGACAAAACCGGAGAGCAGGATGAAGTAACTCACCGAGGCGTAGCCCGCATTGACGACGGGCGCGAACCAGCCAAACCACTGAGGATTGGAAAAGTGAAAGAGAACGATGTTGATGGCCGCGAAGCAGCGCAGACCGGTCAAGGCTTTTAGCGGGGCTGGCTTCGGACTCTCCACTAACGTTTAGACGACTCCCCGACTGGCGCAGTCCATCCTTGGAGAGTAGCTGCGCGGCCGCTCTGAAAGTGACACCGAGAACTGATTACCGAAAACTGGATTTCAGGCGGTCACCAGCGAACCAACCTTCTCGCCTGCGACCACGCGTCGAATATTTCCCGGCTGGTTCATATTGAAGATGATCATGGGCAGGTTGTTGTCCTTGCAGAGACTGACGGCGGTCAGGTCCATCACCTTCAGGCCCTGCCTCAGGATCTCCATATAGGTGATCTCGTCGTATTTCACCGCATCTTTGAACAGGACCGGATCGGCGTTGTAGACGCCTTCGACCTTGGTGCCCTTCAACAACACATCGGCCTTGATCTCCATGGCGCGCAGGCTCGCGGCCGTGTCGGTCGAGAAGAAGGGGTTGCCGATGCCGGCTGCAAAAACCACCACGCGTCCTTTCTCGAGGTGACGCACGGCGCGACGGCGAATATAGGGCTCGGCAATCTGATTCATGAAGACGGCCGACATCACACGGCACTGCACGTCGCGGGCCTCAAGGGCGTCCTGGAGCGCAATGGCATTGATAACCGTGGAAAGCATGCCCATGTTGTCGGCAGCCACGCGGTCCATCTCCTTCGCCTGCTGGGCCACGCCGCGAAAAAAGTTACCGCCGCCTACTACGATGCCGATTTCGACACCCATCGCGTGAACTTCTGCCAGTTCGGCGGTAATTTCGGAGACTTTGTCGGCATCGAGGCCAAACTGTTTGGGTCCCGCGAGCGCCTCGCCGGATAGCTTGAGAACAATCCGCTTATACATGCCTTTTGAGTATCGCATACGGCCAGTGACCTCCAAAGCGACCTTCCTGCGACTCTCCTCATGGCAGTTCTTAGCTGCTTTGCGGGGGCTTGCCTAGAGAATCGATGGACTTTTTGTTCGATGGCTCGCCGCGTACTTGCGCCGAGGAATGGCGCCGTAAGAGAGCGACGCGCTGGTTGGGCATCGATCTCTGAAACAGCGTAAACTTTCACCCAAGGTGCCGGGAACAGGTGAGACCGCTGGACCAGGGTCCCGTTTTCGAGATCTGAGAGGTTGCTCCGGATTCAATGAATGGCGTGAACCCATGGCAAACCACACCCCCAAGGTCCATTCTTGTTTTTCTGTTAGCCGTATTTTTTGTCTTCACGACTTTCGGGTTTGTGACCGACATTATGGACATGGGGCACCAGCCTCCACTCCGGTACGGGGTGTCAGTCCTGCTTTCTGGACTATTCGCTGTCGCCTATGCCGCCACAGGCATCACTCTGAAGGGCCAGTTCTGGAAAGGGGTTCTGCCACTTTTCGCCGCGCAGTTTGTGGTCATGGGCTTCCTGGGACATTGGCTCCCGGACGCGGCGCAATCTGTTCAGAGAGGAGCCGCGGAGATGGATCGCCTGCACGACCGGCTCGCCTTCGATGGCGTCGCGATCATTGTTGCGGTTTGTCTGGGGTACACAGGCTTCCTTTATGTATCCATTAGCGAAGGTCGACGCCATGTTCGGGTTCATACGGAAATGGCTTTGCTGGAAGGTGAAATGGCGGCGGCCCGTCAGGTACAGCAACTCATACTGCCTGAGCAGGGTGAGTCCTTCCCCGGATATACAGTTGAATCCGTCTATCAGCCCGCCCGGCAAGTTGGAGGCGATTTCTTTCAAATCCTGCCAGCCGGTGGCGGCCTTCTCATCGTGATAGGCGACGTTGCCGGCAAGGGCCTTCCCGCCGCCATGCTGGTCTCCATGCTTGTTGGCTCCATTCGCGCAACGGCCGAAGACACACAGGACCCGGTTCTCACGCTTCGCAGACTCCACGAGCGCCTGGTCGGGCGCACCAGCGGCGGGTTCGCTACGGCACTGGCTGCCCACATCACGGGCAACGGCCAGGTCACCATTGCGAACGCCGGCCACTTATCCCCTTACCTTGATGGGCGGGAGATCGAACTCACTGGTGCGTTGCCCCTCGGAATTGATGGGGGCGGACGATACGAAGCCACGCGCTTCGAACTCCGGACTGGCGGTCGCCTCACTTTCTACTCCGACGGTGTCGTCGAAGCCCAGAACCAGAAAGGTGAACTGTTCGGCTTCGATCGGGCCAAAGCAATTTCCACCCAGTCTGCCGCCTCCATCGTGGAGGCAGCTGTCCATTTTGGCCAGGCCGACGACATCACGGTGGTGACGATCGAACGTCTGGCAATCGGCGAATCGTCTCCCCTCCCGAACGATTCACCGATACTGGCCTCGGCGTAGAGACAGATGTCGACCACGGAAAGCTTGCTGGATACTCTGACCTATGGATGCGGAAACCGCGCGAGCGTTCCTATCGTCTCTCCCCATGTAATTGAGACCACCAGCAAAATAGAAGGCCCGGAGCGGATGCTCCGGGCCTTCGTATGGTTTGGGCTGGATCGCGAAGCTATTCGCCTGCGGGCTCCACTGCCTTGGTCTGGGCCACGGTCCACTCGGGGGCGCCTACCTTGAAGCGGGCAAAGCGACGCACGGTGAGGTTCTCGCCGAGCTTGCCGACTTTCTGCGCGATGAGTTCCTTGACGGAGATGGCCTGGTCCTTGATGAAGGGTTGCTCGAGCAGACAGACCTCTTCGTAGAACTTCGCCATCTTGCCGTCGACGATCTTCTCGATGACCGGTGCGGGCTTGCCGGTAGCGGCAGCCTGCGCGCGATAGATTTCCTTCTCGCGCTCCAAATCTTCAGTGGTGACGTCTTCGGGCTTGATGTAGCGCGGATCGCTCGCCGCGATGTGCATCGCGATGTCTTTGAGCAGCTCCTGGAAGTCCTCGGTGCGGGCCACGAAGTCGCTCTCGCAGTTGACTTCGAGGAGCACGCCGATTTTGCCGCCGGCATGGATGTAAGTGCCCACCGCGCCTTCGTTGGTGGTGCGGGCCGCCTTCTTCTGTGCCGATGCCATACCGCGCTTCCTTAGAACAACGAATGCGTCTTCGATGTTCCCCTTGGCCTCTTGCAGGGCCTTGAGGCAGTCGCCCATGGGCGCGCCGGATTTCTCGCGGAGATCCTTTACCAATTTTGCATCAATCTTGTCAGCCACTGTCGTCATCTCGCTTCTTTCAATCGCTACGATGCGTCTTAAAAGCAGCGCAGCGGATATAGGTTGCAGTTTGTCAGGGGCTAAAGCCCCATTTCTTCCGGGTCGGTTCGGCACGACTGAAGTCGTGCGTTGTTACAAAGCGTCCGATTCATTGCTCGCTTCGAAGTCGTTCCCCATCACGAGCGGTTTTTCAAAAGACGCTGCGCTTCAGGATGACAACTACGACGAATGGTGCGAAGCACAGTTAGCCGCACCGCAGGTGCCATAAGAAAAGCGTGGACCAAATTCTGGCGGCCACGCTTGTCTCAGTATGCGCATTTTCATGCGCAGAAATGATTAAAAGCCTTCCGCTACTTCTGCCTCATCCAGCGCTGCTACTGCGGCTGGAGCCTTGCGAATGCCACCGCCCAGTGCCGCTTCGAGGTCGACTTCTTCCACCGCCGCTGCTTCGACAGCTACGACTTCATCGGGCAGGGCCGTGGGCACTACTTCGGCAAATGCCTTGTCGCCCACCAGGTTCACGCCCTCGGCAGCCGAGTCGGCAATTTTCGAAGTGAAGAGGCGAATGGCGCGCAGCGCGTCGTCGTTGCCTGGAATCACGTAGTCAACCACCGTGGGGTCGCAGTTGGTATCGACCACAGCGACAACGGGGATGCCCAGCTTGCGGGCTTCCTTCACGGCGATCGCCTCGTTGTTGGAGTCGACAACGAAGAGGGCGTCGGGCAGGCGCTTCATGGCCTTGATACCGGCCAGGTTGGCTTGGAGGTGCTTGCGCTCCCGCTCCAGCTTGATCACTTCCTTCTTGGTCAGCAGCTCGTACCGGCCGTCCGTGGCCATGTCGTCGAGTTCCTGAAGGCGCTTCACCGATTTCTGCACCGTCACCCAGTTGGTGAGCAGGCCGCCCAGCCAGCGCTGATTGATGTACGGCATTCCAGCGCGGTTTGCCTCTTCGGCGACGGCGTCCTGTGCTTGGCGCTTGGTGCCGACGAAGAGAATCGTCTTGCCACTGGCGCACAGTTCGGTTACGAACTTCGACGCGTCCTTGAAGAGCTTGAGCGTCTTTTGCAGGTCGATGATGTAGATCCCGTTGCGCTCGCCGAAGATATAATCCTTCATCTTGGGATTCCAGCGCTTGGTCTGATGCCCGAAGTGAACACCCGCTTCGAGCAGCTCCTTCATTGTGATCGTGGCCAATGGGCCTCCTTCGTGGATTGCATCCGGGCGGATACGGCGTGGTGCCCGGATTGAACCCGCTTGCGCGGGGATTTGAAACCGAGATTACAGATGACAGATGACAGATTGCAGTGAACGTTTCTGGCTTGGAAAAACTGCAATCTGTAACCTGTGATCTGACATCTATCTCTTCGAGAACTGGAACCGCTTGCGGGCGCCCTTCTGCCCGTACTTCTTGCGTTCTTTCTGTCGCGCGTCGCGCGTCAGGAGACCTTCGGCCTTGAGCATCTTGCGCAGCTCAGGGTTGAACACGATCAAGGCACGGGCCACGCCCAACTTGACGGCATCTGCCTGCGAAGACACACCGCCGGAAGAAACAGTCGTGAGCACATCAAAGCTGCCCGCCAGCTCGGCAACGACCAGGGTGCGCTTGGCACTGACACGCTGCTGCTCGGTGACAAAATATTCTTCGAATGCTTTTCCGTTGACCTTCCACTCGCCCGTACCGGGGCGCAGAAAGACGCGGGCGATCGCCGACTTGCGGCGGCCTGTCCCGTAGTATTGAACCAAATCTGCCATTCTTCTTTAAGCTCCTAGCCTCTAGCTTCTAGCCTCTAGCTAAAAGCCGTAAAACCCAATTCGCAATTTTCAAAGCCAGCGGCTAAAAGCCAGCAGCTAGCGGTTGATCTTACGCAATTTCCATTGCCACCGGCTGTTGCGCCGCGTGGGGATGCTTGTCGTCGCGATAGACCTTCAACTTCGTTGCCATGGCGCGGCCCAGCTTGGTCTTGGGCAGCATGCCTTTGATTGCTTCTTCCAGAACCTTCTCGGGCCTGCGGTTGATGAGGCGCGTAAACGACTCCTCACGCAGACCGCCGGGGAAACCGGTGTAGCGGCGATAAAGTTTGCTCTGGGCCTTGAGGCCGGTGAGGCGGACCTTGGCCGCGTTGATCACGATGACGTGGTCGCCCATGTCGATGTACGGCACATATTTGGGGTTCAGTTTGCCGCTGAGTACACTGGCAGCCTTCGTGGCCAGCCGCCCGAGCGTCTGCCCCTGGGCATCTACCACATACCATTTGCGGTCAATATTCTTGCCGCTTGGAACAAAGGTCGACATTTTCTTCCTGCCTTTGAAAAACTATCCGGCCGCATCAATCGGCCGCAAAAAATCTCGCGCAAAGCGCTGGTGCCCGCGCAAAAGCGCAGGGCCTGATTCCACCCACTGCCAAACAAATCTGTTCGCGTGAGGATTGCGGGGAGCTGGCCCTCGAAGGGGCTCTGGCTCGACTGGACTCGTCCGACGAATGATTGTCCAGCGACCGGCGGCCTGTTCCGAGAAGACCTCTCTTTAAAAAGGACTTACCAGAAGGGTCAGGTTGAGCACACACAGACCCCAGGCACAACACCGCGCAAGGAATCCAGAATAACCGAATTAAAAGGCAGAGTCAACGCAAAGACGCGGCCGGCCAGGATCAATTCCACCCCGGGTTCAGCCCGGTTTGGCCGCCCTAGGTTCCACATCGGTAACTGGATAGCTGTCCACTTCCCGTATACATTGGGGCCATGGCAATCGTCGGGGAAAGTGCCGGACAGAAGCACGCTGATGCCCCGATGGATCCTGCGGAGACCCGTCCTGCTCCGCGTCCGACGAGTTACTGGCGAATCGCCGCGGCCTGCGGCATTGTGCTGGCTGGCTTTCTGGCGATTGCGGGCTCCTACGCGCTGAGCCTGCAGGGCATCAATCCCACCGCGAGCGACTTCATTGGTTTCTGGGTAGCAGGCCAGCAGCTGGTGCGGCATGCGAACCCCTACGATCTCCAGACCGTGCTCCAACTCGAGAAGAGCGTGGGCTATGACGGCGATGAGGCCAGGCTGACCCCCAGCCCACCCGTGGCGTTGCTCCTGCTCCTGCCGCTCGGCGAATTCAGTGTGAAGGCAGGACTCTTTGTCTGGACCATGACGCAGTTTGCCGCCTTGGCGTTGGCGTTGAGAATTCTTTGGCTGCTGCATGGGCGTCCACCGACGCGGCTACACCTTTTCGGCTTCGTCTTCGCGCCGGCGATTGCGTCCCTTCAGGCTGGGCAACTTGGGGTTTTTCTCCTGCTCAGCGTCGTGTTGTTTCTCTACTTCATTCGGACGAGGCCGTTCCTTGCCGGAGCAGCTCTGCTGCCTTGCATGCTGAAGCCGCACTTGTTCGTATTGTTTGTTCTCGTGCTGATTTTCTGGGCCGGGTTCAACCGGGCCTACGCATTGCTCGCGGGAGCCGTCTCGATCGCGGCGGCAAGTAGTGCGCTGACGTTGTTCTTCGATCCCGCAATATGGACGCACTATTTTGCGATGACTCGATCGGCGACCCTGCAGGACCGCTACACTCCGACGCTGGGTGTGGCGTTTCGAATGCTGGTCGCATGGAACGCGGAATGGCCGCGCTTCGTCCCGCTGGCGATCGGCTGCGGATGGGCACTCTGGTACTTCTGGACTCGACGCAATCGTTGGGATTGGATGGACCAGGGACTGCTTGTGCTCCTGGTTTCGGTGCTTTGTGCGCCGTATGCATGGTTCACAGACGAATCAGTGCTCTTGCCCGCAGTGCTGACAGCAGCGATGTGCGCCAGCGAAAACAATCGATCTCCGTTGCCGATCGCTCTGGCCGCGGCAGTCGCGCTGGCCGAACTCGCAAGTGGAGTGAAGATCACAACGTGGTTTTTTCTATGGACCAGCCCGGCATGGCTCGCTTGCTATCTCTATGGGACCAGGAAGCGCGGCACACAGCCTGAACTACAACAGACGTCCACGCCGGCCAGAGCCTTGAGTAATTTATGAAACAGGGCTCCGGCCGCAAAGTTGCCGCTGCCTGCATCGTCCTCGGCGGCGCTTTGCTGGTCTGCGCCATCTACTCGATCGGCTTGACCAACAAAAGCGCGACGGAAAGAGATTACATCCAGTATTGGGCCGCCGGACGACTCCTTGTGGGCCATGCCAATCCCTATAGCCTCGAGGCGATTCTTAGAATCGAACAGACAGCCGGACTTGAAGGACAGGATCCAAAAGCTTCGGTGAGTCCGCCTGTGGCTCTTGCGTTGCTGGCGCCTCTAGGCTTCGTGAGCGCGAAAACGGGGCTCATTCTCTGGTCGCTTGCACAACTCGGCTGCCTGGCTTGCTCCATCTGGGTTTTATGGATCGTCCTGGGCAAACCGGATTCCCGGTACCATTTGCTGGGTTTCGCTTTTGCTCCCGCACTGGCTTCTCTGCAGGCGGGCCAACTGGGCATCTTCATGCTCTGCGGGATCGTTCTCTTTATTTTTCTGTGCGATGCGAGACCGTTTCTTGCAGGGGCTGTGCTGTTGCCTTGCGCGTTGAAGCCCCATTTGTTCTTGCCGTTCATGGCCGCGCTTCTGCTTTGGACGATCTACAAGAGAAAATACATTCTGATTGTGGGATTCCTCTTCACACTCATTACATCCTGTGGACTCACTCTGCTCCTCGATCACCAGGTCTGGTTTGAATACTTCGATCTGATGCGCTCCACGCGATTATTCCTAATTCCATTACCCACGTTGAGCTCGGAGCTGCGTTTTCTCATTGCGCCAAAAGCAGTTTGGCTGCAATACCTGCCAAGCATGGTCGCAAGCGCATGGGCGATGGGGTATTTCTGGACAAGGCGCGAACGATGGGACTGGATGGACCAGGGTCTGCTCGTGCTGTTGATTTCGCTTGTGTGCGCGCCGTATGCGTGGCTGATGGATGAAGCGGTTCTGCTGCCAGCAGTGCTGGCTGGCTTCTATCGTGCAATGGACGCGCGGCGTTCGTGGATTCCAATTGCGGTTTTCGGGGCAGTCGCGCTGATCGAGCTTTTTGCGAATCTTGGGATCACTTCGTGGTATTACATGTGGACGACACCAGCGTGGCTTGCCTGGTACCTCTACGCGACGCGCAGCGGCATCGCAAAGGGCAAAAATGCCGACGTCGCCAGTGCTGTTCCGGCAGGATGACTCAAAAAGACAACGAAGGCCGGGGAGGTCAATTGACCTCCCCGGCCCTGTGTCGTTGCATCTCAGTTCAGTTTGTCTTCAGGCTGCGTTTTCCTTCATCGAGTGCACCCGGAAGCGTTTCATCTGGATCGAGAGCGTGCGCTCAATTTTGCGCAGCTCGCCGCGTTCGGCTGCGACGGCAAAGGTGGAAGCAACTCCGTGCGCCGAGGCGCGACCGGTCCGTCCCACACGATGGACGAAGTCTTCGGCGACCTTAGGCAGGTCGTAGTTGACCACGTGGGCCACGTTCGCCACGTCGATGCCGCGGGCAGCTACGTCGGTAGCAACCAGCACGCGGTGGTGTCCCTCTTTGAAGCTGCGCAGCGCCGAGTTCCGTTGCGACTGCGAGCGGTCACCATGAATCTGTGTGGCTGACCAACCGGAACGAGTGAGCCTCCGCGCAACGCGATCTGCGCCATGCTTGGTGCGGACGAAGACCAGAAAGCTGCCTTGCTCCGCGCCCAGAAGGTGCTCCAAGAGCTCCTGCTTGTTGTTCTGCTCCACTTCAAAGGTGCGGAGCTCCACATTTTCGGCGGGCTTGAGGATCGAGCCGATCTCAATGCGGGCGGGATTCTTGAGATACTTGCGCGCGACTTCCTTGACAGCGCCCTCGAGCGTGGCGGAGTAGCAGAGGGTTTGGCGATCAGCGGACAACGTAGCCGCGATGCGCGCGATAGCGGGCTGAAAGCCCATATCCAGCATGCGATCCACTTCGTCGAGAACGAGAATCTTGACCTGATCGAGGCGGACCAGACGGCGCTTGAGAAAGTCCTCGAGCCGACCCGGCGTGGCAACAATGACGCGCGCTCCGCGCCGAATCGCGTCGAGTTGCGGGCGCTCCTGCATGCCTCCGACCACCAGGGCCGCGGTCTGGAGATGATGCGAACGAATGGCCTTGAATGCCGCCTCGACCTGCATCGCGAGCTCGCGCGTGGGCAAAAGGATCAGTGCCTGCGCGGCGTTCCGTTCGGGAGTCTTTTGAAGCATTTCCACAATCGGAATCAAGAAGCTGAGGGTCTTGCCGGTGCCGGTCTGGGCGGTGGCCAGCACATCCCGGCCTTCGAGCGCGGGCGGAATCGCTCCAGCCTGCACCGGAGTGGGGGTTACAAACTTGTTGGCGTCGAGCCGCGCCTGAAGGGCGGCCGAAAGTGTAAATTGCGAAAACTGTGTATTCAAAATTAAATCGTTTCCTGTTGGGTCCCGGAGCCTCTGTTTTCCGTGAGGCCTGCAAACGGAACCGGACTTGAGATTCGCGCAAAATCAGCGCGAGCCTGCCTATCGATCTATGCGTAAGGGAGAACCAAATACGTCCCTGGGACTGACCAACGGACATTCAAGGGGAGAACGACCGCAGCCCGGAACTGCCACACGCTACTTGCTTGCCTGTCGGCCACTGCCGACGGGCACCACACTCCCGAAACATGGCTGGGACACTCCCAGTCAACGGGAGACTCGTGGTTACGCTGTAGGGGCTTGGGGAAATCTGTGCCAGGCTGAATTGCCTTAAGAGGGGCAAACCGCCGCTCACGACCAAATCACTGAGCGCAAGCTAAGTATAGCACGATGTTTGTTTTTGCCTTACGCAACCAGAGAGCCGGTGGTTACTTGTGGCTCTCGAGCGGCGCCATGCGGGCATCAGGAAGGCCCATGCGGCGCTTGAGCGCGAGAATCTCCTCGATCTTTGCATCGGGAAGAAACTTGAGGGGTTTGCCGATCTGGAGCGCGATCAGGTAGGTCTTGCAATAGTTCTCGAAGATTTCGACCAGCCATTCTGCGTGCGCGACGGTATCGGCCCAGCAGACAATGCCGTGGTTCGAAAGCAGAATGGTGTTGTGGTCCTGGATGAAGGGCAATACCGTTTCGGCGAAGGCCTGGGTTCCTGGAGTCTCGTAGCGTGCGACGGCGGAAGGGCCGATGAAGATTTCGTACTCGGGTATCAAGCCGATAGGAGGAGTTGTGCCGGTGATTGCGAAGGCCGTGGCATGTGGCGGATGGCAGTGGACGACAGCTTGAGCACGTGGATTGGCCTTGTAGATTGCGAGATGCAGAAGAAGTTCACTGGTGCGTGGCCCGCTGCCGGCCAGCATGTTGCCCTCGAGATCACAGAGGCAGATGTCCGCGGGCTGAATGTCGCGCTTGCTCATCATGGTCGGCGTGCAGAGCACAGAGTGCGCGCCGAGGCGCACGCTGATGTTGCCTCCATTCCCGTCGACGTAGCTGCGCTCCCAAAGCTTCTGGCCGACGGCGATGATTTCGGCACGCAGTCGATCGGCTTCGTCGGAGCGAGCCGGCCCTGAGCGAGAGATATCTTCTGCCTGCGCAATACGCGGCGTCTCAGTTGCGCCTTGGGCGACTTCCCTTCTCTTCTCGGCAACAGGCATTGTTTGCTGCACCATAACCATTCCCCGTGGGCGCGATCAATGAAACCCGGCGACGGCCGGTGTCTCGGCTTCCGCCTGGAACATTCTGCAAGCTCTATTTTGGGCGAGGCTGGGCACGGGGTTCGTGACATCAATCACAGATCAATGCAGCAAAGATCAATGGAGGCTCGGCCGGAGGCAGCTGACCGCATCCGAAGTCCATATGCGCCATGCGGTTGATTGGGTGAATCAATCCCGAGGCTAGTCAGCTGCCACAAGCTTGCGCTGCAGTTGCTCCAGGGTCTGCCCCTTTGTTTCCGGATAGGTGAACAACACCACCAGGAACTGGATTGCGGTCATGACGGCGAAAAAGATGAATGGCGCGCCACGGCCGATGCTCGCTGCCAGCACGGGGAATTCGAGCGCGATGATGGTGTTCATGGTCCAGTGGCTGGCGTTCCCAACGCCCTGCCCTTTCGAGCGGACGTGATTGGGGAAAACTTCGCCGATGTAGACCCAGATGACGGCGCCCTGCGAGAGTGCGAAGAAACCGATATAGACGATCAGGAGCCAGACGAGCATGCCCTGATGCGAGTTGGTGGAGAAGATCCACGCGACGCCGGCGAGGCAGCTTGCCGTACCGGCGGCGCCGATGAGCAGCAGCGTCTTGCGACCGATCTTGTCGATCACGCTCATGCCGACGATGGTGAAGACGAGATTGGTCAGGCCGATGGCGATGGCCTGCTGGTCGCCCGAGAGCTGGCTGAAACCGGCGGCAGCAAAAATATCGTTCAGGTAGTAGAGAATCGCGTTGATGCCGGCGAGCTGATTGAATGCGCCGATGGTGATGGCGAGAAAAAGCGGATAACGGTACTTCCAACGGAAGACGGGCTCGCGTGCCGATGCATGTTCTTCGGCCAGCGCGGCACGGATGTCGGCCAGCTCGCCCTCGGGATTTTGTTCCCCCATCGACTTGAGGACTTCAAGAGCTTCATCAATGCGGTCGCGCGAAGCCGACCAGCGCGGGCTACGGGGGATGCCAAACAGCAGGGCGAGGAAAATAGCGGCGGGAAGAGCCGCAACGCCCACCTGCCAGCGCCATTCTGCTGCGCCGAGATGCAGAAGCCGGATGAGGTAATTGGAAGTGTAAGCAACGAGGATGCCGAAAACGACGTTGAACTGAAACGCCCCGACCAGACGTCCGCGCCACTTGGCGGGCGCGAGCTCGGCGATGTAGACGGGACCGAGCACCGAAGATGCGCCAATGCCGAGCCCTCCAATAAATCGAAAAACCATCAACGAGGGCCAATTCCACGCAAGGGCGCTACCGAAGGCCGAGAGCAAATAGAGAACAGCGGTGAGGCGCAGCGTTTCGCGGCTGCCCAATTTATGCCCCACGACGCCGGCACTAAACGAGCCGACCACAGTCCCGATGAGCGCGATGGCCACGGTCCAGCCTTTGCCGTAGTCGCTTAGGTGGTAGAGGCGCACAACCGCGTCGATGATGCCGGAGATAACGACTGTGTCAAAGCCGAAAAGCAGGCCACCGAGCGCTCCGGTGAGAGTGGCCTTCATCAGGTTGAAATTCGGTCGCATCGTTCTGAGCCCCTTGAGCCGTGTCCCTTAAATCCACATCATCCTACAGACTGTGCCCGGGCCCTGCAAACCGTGGAGAGTACAGATGCGTGGCGGGTCACGTCTTGTTACTATCGCTGCTAGGGCCGCTTGAGCTGTCATCAGGCCTTTCAAAATCTTTGATAAGGATCATTCCCCCATGACCCTGCGATTTTTCTTTTCTACGTCTCCGGTTTGGAGCCCGCGAACGGCTAGGCGGGTTTGGCTGTTGGCGCTTATGACCGGTGCGACACTGACGGGCGCGGCACTCATAGGCGCGGCGCAAACGAGCCCCGCGCCTAAACCTGATCCCGACGTGCTTGTGCTCAGTAATGGCGACACGTTGCACGGCAAGTTCGTCAGTTCCATCCAGGGAAAGCTGACCTTTCACAGTGACCCGCTGGGTGACGTTTCGATCAGCTGGGACAAGGTAAAGGAGCTGCACTCGACCCAGAAACTCGCCGTGCTCCAAAAGAACCTGAAACCGAGTGGTCGGAGGAGTGCAGGAACAATTCCGACAGGAACGGTGGATGTGGAGAACCAGGCCGTGACTGTGCAACAGGAAACGGGTGGACCTCTCGCGCCAATTCCAGTGAAAAGCGCGCTCTACATCATGGACGCTGCAACACTCGATCAAGACCTGCATCATAATCCGAGCTTCTTCTCCGGCTGGGAAGGTGCAGCAACAGCCGGAGCTACGCTGGTGTCGGCAACGCAGAATCAATACACGGTATCGGGTGCGATTGGGCTGGTGCGCGCGATCCCGACGGTAAGCTGGCTCGATCCGCGTAACCGGACCTCTATGGACTTTACGGGCTCGTTTGGAAAGATCACGGAGCCTGGATATACGGTGCCGGCGGTGCCACCGGCCACGACGCCGACGTTGGTGCCGGCATCCTCGACAAAATCCGCAATCTACCATGCAGACGCCGAGCGCGATGAGTATTTTTCACCGCGGGTCTATGCACTGGTGCAAACGGCGTTCGATCACAACTTCTCCCAGGATCTGAACCTGCAACAGATTTATGGAGGCGGCTTCGGATGGACTGTACTCAAAACGCCGAAACAGGAAGGCGATCTGAAAGGAACGGTTCAGTACGAGAAGCAGGAGTTCATTACCGGCACATCCGGCACTGAACAAGATTTGATCGGCTCAACCTTTGCGGCGACGTACATCCTTCACACTAAGCTGCTGACGTATACGCAAGGGGTCTCGTTTATTCCGGCCTACAACAATGAACGCGCCTACTCGGCCATGGAAACAGACACTTTTGCGTTTCCGACTTACAAGAATCTCAGTTTCTCGCTGGGAACGAACGACTCGTATTTGAACGATCCGCCGTCCTCTTTGCCGCCCACGAAGCGAAATTCGTTTCAATTCACGATGGGACTGACCTACGCCATCAAGCCGAAGGATTAGCCTCCTCCGCGGCACGTGCATTTTGCCCTAGTAAAGCGATAAACCTAGCCAAGAGCAGCCCAACCCTTGTAGAGTTTCTGCGAGCCTGCCCTCCCGTGGGATGTGTCGCGTGCGCCTCCAATTTTTTGGTCGCGTTCGGGCAGCCATGCGACGGGTCAAGCTTCAGGAGGAACGATCCCATGGCCCTTTGGCGCTTTTTTGGGTTGCCGGTCGTGCTTGCATTTTTCGCCGCTCTGGCTTCGGCCCAACAGCCCGCTTACCTCGATACCCATCTTTCTCCGCAGGAGCGTGCGCACGACCTTGTCGGCCGCATGACTTTGGAGGAAAAGGTGAATCAACTGGAGGACTGGGCGACGGCGATTCCGCGACTCGGCATTCCGGACTATCAGACTTGGAACGAAGCTCTGCATGGCATCGCGCGCGCGGGCTACTCCACAGTCTTTCCGCAAGCCATCGGCATGGGCGCAACGTGGGATCCCCAGATCGTGCAGAGCATGGGCAATGTGATCTCCGACGAAGCGCGGGCGAAGTACAACGAGGCGCAGCGGGAGGGCAATCATCGTATCTTTTATGGACTGACGTTCTGGTCGCCGAACATCAACATTTTTCGCGACCCGCGCTGGGGGCGGGGCCAGGAGACCTATGGCGAAGATCCGTATTTGACTTCGCGTTTGGGCGTCGCGTTTATTTCGGGTGTCCAGGGTCCGGACCTGAATCATCTACGTGCGGTCGCAACAAGCAAACATTTTGCGGTGCACTCGGGGCCGGAGACTTTACGCCATGGATTCAATGTCGATCCGAGCGCGCGCGACCTCGAAGAGACGTATCTGCCCGCATTTCGCGCGACTGTGACCGAGGGCCACGTGCAGTCGGTGATGTGCGCCTACAACTCGATCGATGAATGGCCGGCGTGCACGAACAAGATGCTGCTGAAAGAACATCTGCGCGATGCATGGGGCTTCAAGGGATTTGTCGTCTCCGATTGCGGCGCGATTGTGGATGTGTATCAGGGACACAAAAAAACCACGGACATCACGCATGCGGCGGCCCTGTCGCTCGAAGCGGGAACTGATCTCTCTTGCAGTATCTGGACGCCGGGATTCAATTCGCTGGGTGAGGCTGTGCACGAGGGGCTGGTGTCGGAAGCTTTGGTGACCCAAGCGGCGGAGCGGCTCTACACGGCGCGCATGCAGCTGGGGCTGTTTGATCCGCAAGGATCGAATGCTCTGGATAAGGTCCCGTTTTCTGATGCTGCTTCGGTTGCGCATCGGTCGACCGCGCTCAAAGCCGCCGAGGAGAGCATTGTTCTGCTGAAGAACAACGGCGTGCTGCCGCTCAAGGGTGCACAGCAGCACATCGCCGTGATTGGACCAACCGCGGATCTTCTGCCTTCGATTCTAGGCAACTACGTGGGAGCGCCGGTCAAACCGATCACGCCGCTCGAAGGCCTGCTGAATGGATTCGGCAGTCGAGTCGAGTATGCACAAGGGGCAACCTTGGCGGCCGGTGTGGGTGTACCTGTTCCTCGAACTGCATTCGGCTCGAAAACCGGCCTGAAGACAGAGTTTTTCGCGACACCCGATTGGACGGGGCGCCCCGTTGCGGTGAGTAATGAGCCCCTTGTCCAGACAGATTGGGAAAACGGCGCGCCGGTTCCCGAGATTCAAACCACGAACTACTCCGTGCGTTGGTCGGGCTCGCTCACCGCGCCTGCACCGGGCCACTACGTATTTTCTCTGGAGACTGGCGACAGTTTTCCTTATTCGCCGAAGGAATCGTATCGACTGCTGCTCGATGGAAAAGTGATCGGCGAGGGCCCGCTGCGCGAAGGGCACGACCTCTCCGCGATGGGCAACTTCAAGGCAGCTCCCGGCGCATCGCCCACTGCACCACCGATCATGGATTTCCCGAAGGTCCCATCAATCTCAGTCGATTTTACCGACAGCAATCCGCACGATTTTGTTCTGGAGTACTCGCACTCGGGTGATCGGGCCGGCGGAGGCGTGACTCTGAAGTGGGAAGCGCCCGCACAGGCGCAGTTGGACGAAGCCGTGGCGCGCGCGAAGGAGTCCGACATCATGCTGGCGTTTGTTGGATTGTCGCCGCAACTCGAAGGCGAGGAGATGAGTATCAAGATCGACGGCTTTGACGGCGGCGACCGCACGAGTCTCGATCTGCCCGCGCCGCAACAAAAGCTGCTGGAAGCGCTGGCCGCAACCGGAAAGCCGCTCGTTGTCGTGTTGCAGAGCGGCAGCGCGGTCGCTCTGAATTGGGCGAATGAACATGCGGCCGCCATTCTTGAAGCGTGGTATCCGGGCGTCGAAGGTGGTACTGCAATCCGGCAGACGCTCGAAGGCATCAACAACCCCGCAGGGCGTTTGCCCGTGACCTTCTATGCCGGGCTTGATGGGTTGCCGGCGTTCACCGATTACGCACTGAAAGGCCGGACATACCGCTACTACACAGGGAAGCCGCTGTGGGGATTCGGGTATGGACTCAGCTACTCCACGTTCAAATACGGCGCAGTGAAGTTGTCATCTGACACGCTGAAGGCCGGCGAGCCTCTGACTGCAACGGTCACGATCACAAACAGCAGTTCCGTCGGCGGCGATGAAGTGGCCGAGGCATATTTGAAGACGCCACAATCCGACGGGCCAATTCACTCGCTGGTTGGATTCAGGCGCGTAACAATCGCGGCCGGAGCAAGCAAAGAAGTCGCTCTGGAGATCGATCCACGATCTCTATCAAGTGTCGACGCGCAGGGGAATCGCTCAATTCTTCCTGGCAAGTACACGCTGAGTGTTGGCAGCGCTCAACCGGAAGAAACGCACGCAAAAGCGGAAGCAGAATTCACGGTCACGGGAACGCAGGAGCTGCCAAAGTAGCTTTGCGGCGGCAAAGAAAAGGGCGGCAAGGATTGTCTCCTTGCCGCCGCCCTGTCCCTGGGTTGTCTCGAAGTCTTTCAATCTTGCGTTTACTCAAAAACTCATGACCGCGAAGAACCCTACTGCAAGAGCTTGGTCACTTCCTGTTGCACGCTGTTGGCCTGCGCCAACGCAGCAATGCCGGTTTGCGAGAGAATTTCGTACTTCGACATGTTCGAAGTAGCCGAGGCGTAGTCGGTAGCCTGAATGGCATTCTGCGCCGACACTACGTTCTCTTTCTGCGTGCTCATCACCTGGCTGATCGAGTTGAGGGTGTTGATCTGTGCGCCGATGTACCCGTCCATCGCTGCCGCATCGGTGATGGCAATGTTCAGACCGGTTAGCGCGGCCTCCGCATCGGTCTGGTTCAACAAATCGGTGCCGCTCAGTGATTCGCCGGCGCTATCGGAATAGCGCATTGTCGCCAGCCCGCTTGACGCATTTGTGTCAGAGACGAACCCAGCCGCGCCTTGCGAGGTGATTGAATCGGCCACGGTACCGGAAAGCCCTAAACTATAGGGGCTCGCAGAAGTGTAGCTTAGATTCGCAGTGGCTGCGGTATCCGTGATGGTTGATGCCGCACCGCTGATCAGTCCAGCGGAACCAATGGTGTTCGAGGTCAGTTCCACGCTCCCATATCCGTTACTGCCAGGCACCCACACCGCCGAAACGCCAAGGGCAACGGTATGTTGATTGATGTAGGAGATCAGGCCATTTACCGTCTCCCCTGATGTTGTGGCAACTGGTTGCGACGTACCATTGACGGTGAAGTCGATAGAACCGGACAAGGTATCGGTTTCACTGGCGAATGAACCCAAGGTGATCTTTGAATAGCTTCCCTCTGTTGCGTCGGCCAGCGTATTGGAGTTCAAGACAATGCCTGGATTCCCTTCAAATGCAGTCGAAGTCAACGCCAGTCCGGCGGTGTTCGCCTGCGCTGTGACGCCGAGAGCAGTATCGGCCGATATGGTGGTCGCCAGGTTGGCAAGCGTGTTGCTGCCATCTCCGGAATTAGCGGTGTAGTAGGTTCCAGCAGGAGTGTTGTCGGTCCCGGCCCCGATGACGAATGTGTTCGTTATTCCGCCGTTGGTGAACGTGATGGTGCCGCCGGCAGCCAGCAGATCGCTGGTGCTGACGGAGCCACCGGAGGCAAGGACCGAAAGGGTTGAAACGTTGCCTGCCACGGGCGTAACGCCACCCACTGAAGCGCTGGCATTCTCAGCGACTGCGCTCGCCAGAGTGGTTACTCCCGGTGTAGTGATCAAGTGGCCGGCGCCGGCGGTCGTTGCCTGCAGATAGATGCCGCCTGTTCCGCCGCCAGGTGCAGTGGCCGTTACACCGAGTGCGGCAACGCTGCTGATCTTGTTTACCAGGCTGCTCACTGAACTTGAGCCCGTATAGTACGTTTGGGTTCCAGGATTATCCACGCCGACACCCATAACGAAGGTGTACGGGGAGCCGGCACCGTTCTGGATCTCAATTTGTCCGGTGAGAGTGGCAGTGGCATCGTTTATGGCGCCGCCATTTGTGAGTTGCAATACGGCGGTGCTATAGGTCGCAGGGCTCCCGGGCGTTCCAGCCTGATAACCGGCGTTGGCATTGTCGACGGCCACAGCGGCTCCGTGTGTGGTGTCTGTCAGTGTATTGGCGCTTGCAACGACGGGATTGATCCCATTGCCGGTCGAGGTCAACAGCAAGGCGTGGTTTGCACTACTCCATTGTGCCGTGACTCCCATATTGCTGCTGTCGATCTGAAGCGCGAGATCGGCATAGGTTTGGCCCGCCGTCGCAGTGAACGTGGTGGCTCCGGTTGCATTGGTGAGAGTGATGGAGCCGCCCGTGTTGAGCACATCATCCTGTGCGGCAAGAATCGAACCCGGATCCAGCGCCGTGATCTGGGGCGTGCCGACACTGGCGACCCCGCCATCCGCCGGGATATAGAGGCCCAAAACATTGTTCGCGTTATACAAGGTGTTGGCGCCGGTCACCGTCACGTTTTCAGTGCTAAGCGCGTGGTTGGCCTTTACAACGATGCCCGTGCCGCCAGGGTCAGCCGTAGCGGTGACATCGAGAGCTGCGACAGAGGTGATCGCTGCCGCTAAATTAGTGAGCGTGTTGCCTCCGTAATTGCCTGTGTAGTAGGTCCCAGGCGGCGTGCCATCCGCTCCCGCTCCAACGACAAAGGTCTTTGAAATCCCAGGACCGCCATTTTGGATGGTGATGCTGCCGCCGACTGCCAACTTATCGCCGCCGGCATTCGTTCCGCCCACACCGATCGTGACGGAGCTTTGCGTGGGTGGAGTCGCTGGATTTCCAAATACAGCGGTACCGGCGCTGAAGGTAGGTGAATTTGTGGGTACTGTGGAAGCAGTGAAGACAGGGGCGGCTGCGCCGACGCCCGATGTGGTGGTTACATTGAGGGCTCCACCTCCCGCAGTATCCGCCAACGAAAGGCTCTGTGTCCCATCGCCATTGGTGACAACGGTAGCCGTGGCCAGCCCGGCGGTGCCGCCCACGTGCGTGTTAATCTGGGCAGCCAGTTCCTGAAGTGTGTCCACCGAGGTGGTGATCGGTACGATCGCCGCGGTCTGATTTCCCACCTTTACGGTCACGGTCTGGCCCTGGGTGAGAAGTTGGCTGGCGGGGATCCCAGTCGGATTCAAGGTGCCACCTGTGCTTGCCGTACTTGGGTCAACGCCGGCTGAAAATGATTCTCCCGAAATCTCAATACCCGTTTCGGTTCCACCGCCAGTAACCCCAGCCTGCGCCTGGGTGGCGAAGTTGGCGGTCAAGCCTAGCCCTGCATTGTTGATCGCGCTGATCAATCCGCTCGCAGTGTTGGCATAGTTGGTAGATCCGCCCACCGAAATCGACGTCGTCGCGGTGCTTTGAGCGCCATTGGAGCCCTTCACGAGGTAGGTCACGTTGATGGTTGTCGAGCCGCTTAATCCGCCCCCAAGGGCGTCGCTGGCCGCCGCATTGGCGGAGCCACTTGAAAGGTTGAGGAATACGTTCGCCTGCCCGTTGGTATACGACATCAGGCCGTTGGAGTCGCCCACGCAGGACGCCGACAGCGCGTGAATGTTCAGCTCGTCGACCGAAGAACCCGTCGTGGAAGAGTCGCCGGTGTAAATTGCGACGTTGGCGCCATTGAATACTTGTTGCTGGTTGTAGGTGGTGGTCGAACCGATGTTGGTGATTTCGGCAAGAATCGATTGATATTCCTGGTTCGCTGCGCTTTCCTGCGCCGCGTTGAGGGTACCGTTCGATGCCTCTGTGGACAGCGTCACGGCACGGTTAAGCAGGTTCGTCACTTGCGCGAGGGCACCGTCGGCCACCTGGAGAAGCCCCACGCCTTCGGCGACGTTGGTAGTCGACTGGGTTAATGCTGCTGAGTTGGCTGCGAGTCCGTTCACCAGCGAGAGACCGGCGGCATCGTCAGCCCCCGAATTGATTTTTGAGCCGGACGACAACTGTTGCAGAACCGTCTGCAGGCTGCTGTTCGTGTTATTGAGATTGTTCTCTGCGTAGATTGCTGACAGATTATTCAAGACACCGAGGGCCATGGGAGAACACTCCGATTCCGATGCCGATTTGAGCGCCTTTGCCCCGGTGTTTCTTTGCTTTCACCAGGTCTACCGTTTCCCCGGTAGGCGTCATTCGCATCTGCACCTTTCATCGGATCGGCTCCCGAGAACTTTAGTCATTTTCTTGGAACCGGCATTTTGCCCATTTGCTCCAGCTCAATTCACTCCTGCCCTGATTCGAATCAATAGCTGTTCCAATTTGCGCCAATCCATGCTTCAAAACAATTCAACTCGCCGTCTGTTTTCGGGACAGGATTCCGGCTTGCATGCCCGACTTCCGGGTCGTCGATGCTGACCTGTTTCATCTATTCCCCCCAAAAAAACGGCGGCAAGAGGATCGCCTCTCGCCGCCATCGGTGTTGACTACAACCGCAGTTGCTCTCTGCCAAAACCTCTTACGCAAATCTCCAGTTACTGTGGAAGGCCTGCGCCAGGAGCGGGCTCTTGGGGTGAGCCAGCCGGAGCGCCGTCCTCATCGAGCATGCCTTGCGCTCCTGGAGCAGGAGGCGCCGCATTCGGGCCGTTCCCGCCACCGGGGCCGCGTCCATCAGGACTGCGACCATCGGGCCCGCGTCCACCGGGGCCACCAGGACCTCGTCCGTCGCGATCACGGCCTCCGGGTCCCCAGTTGCCGCGCATCTGTTCGCGGTTCTCGCGGAACTGCTGCACCATCTTCCACTGGTCCGGCGTCAGTTTGCTGCGCAGTGCCAGAAGATAACGCGCGTTCGCCTTTTCCAATTCCGCGCGTGCCTGTGCCACCTTGTCGATCTGCGCAAGAATTGCTGATTCGTTGGGCTGATCGTTGCGCACGAGCGGCTCCAGCGCCAACTCGGCTTTTTCGAGGTTGGCGTGCAAATCGATCAGCGTCTCGCGATGCTGCAACAGAATCTGATCGAATTGCTTGCGCTGGTCGTCGGTCAACTTGAGCCGATCCACGATGCGTGGGTTGTTCCACCATCGGCCTTCGATTCCGCGACCGCCGAAGGCTCGTTCAAACGGAGGCCGGTGGCCGTCCATTCCCTGTCCGGGCGCCCCCATCGGACCGCCGCCCATGGCACCTGCGCCCATTCCGGGACCCTGCGCCATCGCCATTCCCGTCATCAACAGTGCTCCAATTGCCAATCCCAACCGCCCTGTAATCGAACCCTTCATTTTTCCCCTTCCCCCTCGTTCCAATGATCTTTGCGATTATCTTGATTCGCCTTCATCGTCCAATTGAGCCAGCGGCTCCATCGCGCTTGGGACCTCACGCGATATGTCCTTGTCCACGCTGGCAAGAATGTCGTCCTCATGCTGGGCTTCGTCGCGGGCGCGCTGCGCGGCAGCCTGCCGTTCCTGCTCCGCTTTTTGCGCCGCTGCAATCTGCGCGGCAACCACCAGCTTGTGGTGTTCGTAGAATCCGCCCGACACGGTTCCAGCCAGCAACACAGCCGCCAGACTCCAGCCAGCGGCGAGCCGCCATGACCTGCGCACAACCATGCTCTGCGCCGTGCGCGGCCGATTGTAGGCTGCATCGCTCCATCCGCGCACGCTGGCCTTGAAGTCTCCCAATGCCTGCTTCAGTGCTGGATCGAGCGCTTCAAGATCCGCCGGCTCTTCGGCCCGCTTCGTCAACTTTGGTTTCCAGTTCATCGCTTCCCTCCCAATTCCGCGCGCACCCTGCCCAAAGCGCGGGACAGATGCGCTTTCACTGTCCCCTCGCTCAAACCTGTGGTTTGCGCAATTTCAGCAAGTTCCAATTCTTCCACGTAGCGCAGCAAAAAGACGGTGCGCTGCCTTTCACTTAGCCCTTCGACAGCTGTCCAGACCTGCCCCACTCTTTCGCGCGCCAGCAGTTTCTGCTCTTGCGAACTCTCACCGCTCGGCAACCATTCGCTCGCTTCGTCGAGATCGACCGAGTTGGTGCGCGTCTGCCGCCAGAACTGCATGCGCCGGTTGCGCCAGTGATCCTTCTGCAGGTTGATCGCAATGCGCATCAACCAGGTCATTGCGCTGGAGTCGCCGCGAAAGTTCGACCAGTTGCGATGCGCCTTGAGGAAGCACTCCTGGGTCAAAGTCTCGGCCAGATCCACATCCCGCGTGGATGCAAGGAGAAATCGGAAGATTTGGGAACGGTGGCTCGCGACAACGCTCGAGAACTCTTGCGCGGCTTGTTCGTCCGCCGTAGCCATGGTTATCTGGTCGAGTATGGTGCAGGCTGCCATCACTTGAGTAGACGCCCGCATTGGAGCCAAGTTTACAGGGACCGGCGGATTTCCGACCCGCGGAGTACCCCCGCTAAGTGGATGCGGTCAGGAAACGCAGCTCCCACGAGGTTGTGGGTTGGCCGGTCTGCTCTGCGATTGCGTGTAATTCGACCTTTGCCGGTTGATCTGGATATTCGGCCTGCGCATAGCGAAGGGTCCTTGCAGCCAAGGGCACCGAGAAGGACCGGGCCACGCGTGAAGCCGCCGGAGGATTGGAAGGATTCTGGCCCAGCAACTTGTTTTGTGCCGTGAGTTCATTGAAGTAGACAGGATTGTCGGCCGCGGCCGCGCCGAGGAGCCAGGGGCCGAACGAGAACGCAAGTCGATCGTCGACGGTGTGCGCAGATCGCAGTTCCATCGCAAATTTCAATTCGACCGTATCGCCGGCTTCCCATTGCCGGTCGAGGCTGACGTAGCCATCGGACTCGTGAAGTTCAATGCCACTTCCATTCAGCCGGACCTCAATATGTTTCGCCCAATTCGGCCTGCGAATGGCCAGAAGCGAAGCACCTTTTCTGGAGTCCGTGATCGTGATACGCACAGAGCCGTCCTGGGCGAGGCTGGATTCGGCAACCGCCGAAAGAACAGTTGATTTGATTCGAGCGTCGAGAGGCAGATCGTATTGGAGCGCTCCATGCTTGCTGCAGAACACGTTCTCGTGGATGTCTGGAAAACAACGCAATCCATGCAGTGTGCAGCACCACCACGCGCGTACCGCGCCGGCCGCGGGCAGACCGGTTTCGGTGTAGACTCGGTGTCCAAAATCTCCGGTTTCAAACTGATTGAAGGCCAGCTCGTTGAAGATGGCGCGCTCCGCCAGGTCGAGATATTTCGGGTCGGTGGTCGCTCGCCAAAGGGCAAGGTTGAGCCGAACCCAGTCGGCTTCGCCGCATCCTTCGGTTCGGTGGTTGTTAGGGCTCCAGCCCTCGGGAACCCCGCCTGTGAGGAGCAGATCCTGCGACGCCGTAATATCCAGCCAGGCCGCTTCACATTGGCGCAACCACTGTGGGTCTCCCGTGGTCTCATAGAGGTCCATGATTCCACGCAAACTGGTCAGATAGCCATGCACATGGTCTCCCGGGCGCCGTTCGATTACGACCGCGATGTCTTCGGCGAGCTTGCGATAGCGGGGGTCATGCGTGACGCGATACAGGTTGGCGAGGCCCTCGGTCTGCTGTGTCCAGCAGATGTAGCTCGATGCAAAATGCTGCGCGCCGAATGCGTCGCGGATCTCCGCCGACAGCATGAGCGGGCCGACTCGCACAAGAAAGTCACCGATGCGCGTGCAGGCGGCCAACACCCTCGCCGACTTCTTCCACTCGTAATACTCGAGCAATCCTACGAGCAGCCGGCCATTGCCCCAGAGCAGCGCCATGTCTGCGTCTGTCGGCTTTTCGTAATGAAACGCGCTTCCAAAGTAGCCATCGGGCTTTTGCAATTCGATTACCTGGGCGACCAGAGCATCGAGGCCGGGAACTTCGATTCCGTAAACCTGCGCTGCCGTGGCCAATGCGCCAAGGTAGCGCCCGGAAACGTCGCCGCTGTACTCGGTGAACCTGCGTTCCGGGGTGGGCCGCACATCGGCTAATACGAATGCCTCGGTATAGGCCGGCGAGTCCCCGTGCACAACGCGATTGAGGGTCAACTGAAAACGATCGAATAGCCAACCCGATGAATTCGGCTCTGTCGATCCTGTGCTCTGTGCGCTGTTCTGCGACTGCATGGGAAGTGGCGCGACTTCGAATGCCAACGGAGCGAATGCGGCGAGCTTTACAAATTTACGTCGATTCATTTGCGCCTTTCTTGTCTCGTATGGGTCCAGCAGCCTCCTCTTTGGCGACCGCTGTTCTTCGCGCCGGCTTCGGCGCCCATAATAATGGAATCCGCCGATGCTGGCTGTTTCTCAAACTCTTTTCGGCTTGTTAAACTGGGACAGAAAACGCTTTCCGAGCAAGGCAGGAAATCTGTATGTCGCTTGATTCGCTTCGTGAACAGGTCCTTCAGGCCAACCGCGAAATTGCGCGCCGAGGCCTGGCTCCCCATACCTTTGGGAACGCCAGCGGGATCGATCGCTCCGGCGCAAAGCCGCTTGTCGTCATCAAGCCCAGCGGCGTCGACTACGCCGAACTTACTCCGAATGACCTGGTTGTCACCGATCTTGACGGGAAGATCGTCGAAGGATCGCTTCGGCCATCGAGCGATCTGGATACGCATACTCTGCTCTACCGCGAATTCCCGCAGCTGGGCGGCATCGTCCATACTCATTCGGAATTTGCAACCTCCTGGGCGCAAGCTTGTCGCCCAATTCCCTGCTTCGGAACAACCCACGCGGACTACTTTCATGGATCAGTCCCCGTGACCGAGCCGCTGACCGCCGAAGAAGTCGCGGGAGGCTACGTACGCAATACCGGCTCGGTCATCGTTCGCCGTTTTCGATCTGGCAAACTTGACCCTGTCGCTGTGCCGGGTGTGCTTGTTGCCGGCCACGCTCCTTTCGCCTGGGGCAAGACCCCCGCCGAAGCAGTGGAGCATGCCGATGTGCTCGAGTACATCGCTCGGCTGGCCTTCCGAACCGTCTTGCTCAGCCACTCCGCCAAGGAGATTCCGTCGCACGTGAGCGAGCACCACTATCTCCGCAAGCACGGTCCGAACGCGACCTACGGCCAGGACGAACAGCGTTCCAACGAGCCTCACAAACGCTGATCGATTGAAGCAATTTGAAAGTGTTTTAAGAGGAGTCGCATCCCAAACTCTTGCGCTCAAAGGCACTACTGTTTATGGTAGGTGAATACTTTTTTGCATAGGAACTCTATATTTTTCTGTATTTTCCACATTGGATGGTTAAAATGCAGGTTGACCTTTCTTACGGAATTTCGTCGATATGTTGCATCTTCTCAATTGGTTAAGGATAAGCTTGAATTGATGGAGAAACTCTCTCCTCGTGGCAACTGACGTGCATCTTTCAATCCTGTTCTGAGGGTGCTCCTGAAATGGAGACGAATCTCTTCAACCGACTGCAGGCGACACTGCTGGCCGTAGCCACGGTCGGCCTGGTGCTGCTCGCCGTATTGAATCTGAGGCAAGAACGCCAGTTTCAGCAGCCGGACGACGGGGTTTGGTGGAGTGAAGCAGCGTCAGGCGCAGGGCTGGAGGCACAGAAGGTTGTGCCTGACAGTCCCGGCCAACGCGCGGGCATTCATCCGGGAGATTTACTGACTGCCGTCAACGATGCCCCGGTAGTCCACCTTTCGGGTTTTGAACGGGAGCTGTATCGGAACGGCGTTTACACCAAGGCTGAATACACAATCACGCGTGACGGCATCCAGCTCGACTCCCCGGTCGTTGTCATCCCCGAGCCCCCTGACCGCAGCGTGCAGCAGGCCTTGCGTCTGATTGGCCTCATCTACCTTTCGATCGGCGTCTACGTCTTGTTCCGCCGCTGGACCGCTCCGCGCGCGACTCACTTTTATCTCTTTTGCCTCGTCTCCTTCGCGCTGAATGCTCTGAAATACACTGGCGAATGGGATTGGCTCGACAAGACCGTCTTTTGGAGCAACGTAATCGCAGAGTCGTTGCAGCCGGCCCTTTTCCTGCACTTTGCGCTGAGCTTTCCAGAGGAACGGCTCAAGAACGTCCGTCGCCGCCTGCTTTTGCCCCTGGTGTACGCGCCCGGCATTGCCCTCTTCGGGCTTTGGCTCATGGCGATCAATCGCTGGGAAGCAACAGGCCTCCTAAAGCATCGGCTCGACCAGGCTGGTACCGGGTACGATGCCACGTTTTATGTGTTGGCTTCCGTTCTTTTCCTGAACAGCTACCTGCGTTCCAATACGCCGTTGCAACGCCAGCAACTGAAGTGGCTGTGGCGCGGTGCGCTGCTGGCCGTGCTGCCCTTTACGCTGCTCTACGCCATCCCGTTCCTGCTGGATGTGCGCATGCCCAGCTTGCTGACCAAGCTGGCGGGTTTGTCTCTGGTCTTTCTGCCGCTGACGTTCGCCTGGGCCATCGTACGCTACCGGCTGATGGATACTGACCTGATTTTCAAGCGGGGCGTGGCATACACGCTGGCGACGGGCCTGATCCTCGGCGGCTACTTTGGCGTCATCGCCATCATTGCCGATGTGGTTCACCAGCGCTTGCCGGAGACGATGCGCGAATGGGCGCTGGTAGTTGCGATTCTCGTCACCGCCGCGGTCTTCGATCCGCTGAAGCGCCGCATTCAAGGATGGGTCGATCGCGCGTTTGACCGCCAGCGCTACGACTATCGCAAAGCTCTCGTTGAGTTCGGACGTGGCCTCAATTCGGAAACGAATTTGCGGGCGTTGCTCGAATCCATTGTGGAGCGGCTCCCATCTACGTTGCAGGTTTCCCGTGTTGCTGTGTTCTTAACAGCGGACCCCGGCACACTGCGGCTTGCAGCCTGCCACGGATTGCCCGCCGAAGTGCGTGCTGCGCCCAATCCGCGCCAGTCAGGCCTTCTGGACCTCAGCTTTCTTGATTTTGATAAAGCTTCAGACCATTCGCACATCTTCCTCGAAAATGCGCAGCAGGCACTGCACTTGTCTGAGAGCCAGCGTGAGACCGCCGCACTGCTCGACCTGAACTACTATCTGCCCTGCCGTGTGCAGGACAGCGCGGCTACGCGCACGATTGCGGTCATCGGATTGGGCCGCACGGTGGGCGGCGATTTCCTTTCGAGCGAGGACGTGGAACTGCTCGAATCGCTCGCCAGCTACATCGGCATTGCATTGCAGAACGCCAGCCTCTATGCGCAGCTCGGGGAAAAGATCAGCGAGTTCGAGCGGCTGAAGGAGTTCAACGAGAATATCGTTGAATCCATCAACGTCGGTATTCTTGCGCTCGACCTGGACGACCGCATCGAGAGCTGGAATGCGCAGATGGAAGCCATGTATGCGTTGAGCCGTGCCGAGGCCATCGGCCAGGAGCTTAGCGCTGTGTTTCCGCCGGAATTCGTCGAGGCCCTGGATCGGTCGCGGAACGAAGCGGGCGTTCACAATCTCTATAAGTTTCCGTTGATCACGCGAGCCGGCGAGCAGCGGGTGGCCAACATCGCGATCGCGCCCCTGCTGTCGCGTGACTTTGTTGTGGTGGGCCGCATCGTTTTGGTTGATGACATCACGGAACGGGTTTCGCTCGAAACGCAGCTTGCGCAGGCCGACAAGTTGAGTTCAATCGGCTTACTGGCAGCGGGAGTAGCGCACGAAATCAACACGCCGTTGGCCGTGATCTCTTCCTATTCGCAGTTGCTGTCAAAACAAATGCGCGGCGATGCGCGGCTCGGCCCCGTGCTCGAAAAGATTACGCAGCAAAGTTTCCGCGCGTCGGAGATCGCCAACGGCCTGCTGAATTTTTCGCGCACATCCACAACGGAGTTTCGCGAGACCAATTTGAATCAAGTGATTCGCGACACGCTTTCGCTGCTGGAGCATCAATTCAAGACAGCAGGGGTCGAATTGGACATCGAATTGGCGGAGAAGTTGCCCGCAATTCACGGTAATCCCGGGAAGCTGCAACAGGTCTTCCTGAACCTGCTGCTGAACGCCAAAGAAGCGATGCCGGGAGGTGGCCGGTTACGCGTAGCGACGCTCGCAAATGGGCACGTCGAAGCGATCATTGCAGACTCGGGTTCCGGAATCGCACCCGAGAATCTGAAACGAATTTACGACCCGTTTTTTACCACCAAGACAATGCCCAAGCCAGGGGAACGGCGGGGGACGGGACTTGGTCTCTCAGTTTCGTACGGCATCATTCAGGAGCACGCCGGAAAAATTCACGTAGAAAGCGCGGTAGGCGCCGGAACAACTTTTCATCTTGAGTTCCCCCTGTTAAGGAAGACCGTAAATGTCTGAGGTCGATCAGCCGTTCAATTTATCTGTATCAGCTCCGGCGCTTTCCGCAATCGCGAACAGCGCGAGCATCCTCGTGATCGACGATGAAGCAGGTATTCGCGAATCTCTCGAAGTGCTACTCACGCTCGAGGGATACGGAGTGCGCACCGCGATGGACGGCGAGCAGGGACTGCGCATTCTGGAGGTCGAGAATTTCGATCTCGTTCTGCTCGACCTGGCGCTGCCCGGCCAGAGCGGACTAGAGTTGCTGCCGCAGATCAAGGAACGTCAGCCGGAAACACCGGTCATCATGATTACCGCCTACGGCACCGTGGACAATGTTGTCGAGGCCGTTCGCGCCGGCGCGGAAAATTTTGTCCAGAAGCCGTGGGACAACGAAAAGCTGATGGCCGACATTCGCTCGGCCGTAGCGCGCCATCGCGCCGAAGAAGAAAACCTGCAACTCAAGCGCACGCTCAAGCAGCGCTACAGCTTCTCGAACATTGTGGGCAAAAGCGAAATAATGCTGCGCGTTTTCGACCTGATTGCGCAGGTTGCTCCCAGCCGATCGACTGTGTTGATTCAGGGCGAGAGCGGCACCGGCAAGGAGATTATCGCGAAGGCGATTCACGCCAACTCGCCGCGTCGCGACAAGCCCTTTGTGCCCATCAACACGGGGGCCATGCCATCGGAGCTGCTGGAGTCAACGCTCTTTGGGCACGTCAAGGGAGCCTTCACTTCGGCGGTCGCTTCCAAGAAGGGTCTGTTTGAAGTCGCCAACGGCGGCACCCTCTTTCTCGATGAGATTGCGACCATGGGGATGGACACGCAGGCCAAGATTCTGCGCGTCCTGCAGGACAAGCGATTCATGCACCTGGGCGGCATTCAGGAAATTCAGGTGGATGTGCGCATCCTGGCGGCCACCAACATCGATCTGCGCCAGGCTGTGCGCGATGGACGCTTCCGCGAAGATCTTTTCTACCGGCTGAACGTCATCACCGTCGATTTGCCGCCGTTGCGGGCGCGGCGCGAGGACATTCCGCTGCTGGTGCAGCATTTCCTGGATTTCTACGCCAATGAGAACGGACTTTCGCCGCGCAGGCTGTCTTCCGACGCGATGCGCGCACTGGTGGATTACGAGTGGCCAGGAAATGTGCGCGAGCTGGAAAATTCGATCGAGCGCGGAGTGGTACTTTCCTCGGGATCGGTGATCGGCTCGGACCTTTTGCCGGGACACATTACAGGCCGCAGTTTTCAGGACGCGCTGCTCGAACACAACCCGAACGCCTCGCTCTTCGATATCCTCGAAGACATTGAGCGCCGCATTATCATTGAAAAGCTGGAGCGCTGTAACGGCAACCAGACCGACGCCGCCGAGCAGTTCCGCATTCCGCTCTCTACGCTGAACCAGAAGATCAAGCGTCTGAACATCGAGATTCGCAAGCGGGGACGCGAGTAGCGAATCACTTCGAACAGTCGGTCAACTTCCCGCCTTAAGCCACATCCGCAGAAATTCCCGCAATTCTTCCGGAGGTTTGAGCCACACGTCGGCCGCAGTCTTGCGCGGTGCTCGGCGCACCAGCACACTCAGATGCGGCGCCTTCGCCTCGTTGATTGCCTCGAATGCGGCTTCGTCGGTCAGGTCGTCGCCGAGATATGTCACGGGTGCACGATCCTCAGACTCGCGGATGATTTCGCGCACCGCGCCGCCTTTGTCGCGTCCCGCGCGCAACTCAAGGCCAGCCTCAAACTTCAGCAACCGGAGGCCATCCAGCTTGGCCAGCGGCTCAAACGTCTCCCGCGTGCGCCGTTCAATCTCACGCGCCTGCTCCAGGGAGCGACCGCGCCAATGGATCACGGCAGCATTGGGTTTGTCCTCAAAGAGGCCGCCGAACGAGTCGCGCTTCAAGCGCGTGCGAAGATTGCGGAGAGCTTGCCGCACCGTCGGCGCCTGCACCTCGAGTTCGCGCCGTCCGTCGGGATAAAGCCGTTCCGCACCGTGCAATCCCCAGACTTCCGGCGCAGGATCGAGTGCGAGCATGGGCGGAATCTCCCCTGCCGGCCGCCCGGTAACGACAGCGATCCGCGTTTTCTTCTGGTTTTGGATGCGACCCAGCAACTCGCGCACCTGCGCCCATGGGCGGGCTTTGAAGCGATCGATACGAAACCCTGCCAACGTGCCATCGTAATCCAGCAGCAGGAGAGAGCTCGACGTACCGGGAAATGCAGAAAAGAATTCTCGAAGTTTTCTTGCCGATTGACGATTCAACGCTCGGTCTCGCTTGCTTTGATTTACGCCAGTCTACGTTGTGCGGGTTCCGAGGGAACGATCGCAATCGCACTCGATGCAGGTGTCTCCGCGCCGGTATTATCTTCCAGGCGTATCTCGCGCAGCGCTCCGAGTACATTTGCAGCCCAACGGTAGATGTTGTTCTCCATCACCTGGCGGCGCATCCGTTGCATGCGGTCGCGGCGCTCCGCCCGGTCCATTTCCAGGCCGCGGTGCATTGCTTCCGCGACCCCGGCAATGTCGTAGGGATTTACCACCAGCGCATCGCGGAGTTCCACGGCGGCGCCCGTGAATTTGCTGAGGATCAGCACGCCGTCTTCGTCGTCGCGCGCAGCCACAAACTCCTTGGCCACAAGATTCATGCCGTCGTGAAGCGAAGTGATCACGCAAAGATTCGCAGCGCGATACCAGCGTTCGATTTCCTGATGATCCGCCTGTCTCTCGATCAGGACGATCGGCTTCCAGCGCGCAGTCTGGAAGCGCTGATTGATGCGCGCCACTTCTTCATTGACGCGGCGATGTAATTCTTCATATGCGGGAATGCGTGTGCGGCTTGGCGACGCAATCTGTACCAGGGTCAGCCGCTCCCAATGCCATGGGTGTATTTCGAGCAAATGTTCCAGGGCGAGCAACCGCTGGACAATGCCCTTGGTGTAATCAAGGCGATCGACCCCAACGGCGAGGCTCTCCGCGCGAACGCCAAATTCGCGAAGCAAGTGGTTGCGCGCAGCGTCGCGGGCCGCCTCTTCATCGGGACCATCCACGCTGATGGGACCGGACGCCGACCCCGTGAAAGCCACGCTGATTGGATAGGGCCGCACCGTGGTGATGTGGCCTTGCCGGCTGACGGTTGCGTGTTCGCGGTCCGTCCGTGCTTCGAAAACCCGATCCACAGCCGAAAGAAAGTTATTGCAATGCAGCGGAATGTGAAAGCCGATCAGATCCGCACCCAGCAATCCATCCAGAATTTCTGCTTGCCAGGGACAGATTCCGAAGGCCTCGGGGTTCGGCCAGGGAATATGCCAGAAAATCGCGACGCGGGCATCGGGCCGCGCAGCTTTTACAAGGCGAGGCAAGAGAGCGAAGTGGTAATCCTGCACAAACACGATGGGCTCAATGCTGCCTTCCATTTCCTCCAGAAGCGCCGTAGCGAAACGCTCGTTGACGCGCTGATAGCTCTCCCAGTCGGCCGGCCGGAAGATGGGGCTGGTATGCGCGTTGTGGCACAGAGGCCATAGACCTTCATTGGCAAAGCCGTCGTAATAGCGCGACTCCTCTTCCGGCGATAGCCAGACGCGGCGCAAAGTGTAGCGTGGATCGTCCGGTGGGACGCGCAAGCGGTCGAAATCATCCACGGTTTCCTTGTCCGCGCTCCCGCTGCCGCTGGCCACCCATACACCGTCACAGGCACGCAGCACCGGCTCAATCGCGGTGACCAGGCCGCTGGGAGGCACTTCGCACACGATCTCGCGGCCTTTTCGGACGTGCATATAAGGCTCGCGATTCGAGACCACAAAAATGCGGCCGGAACCCGATTGCTCGCGCATATGGACTGCGAGGCGCTCTGCCGTCCACATCTTGTCGCCGGCGACGCGCAGACGCGCTTCTGCTTCGGCTGCGGCCCGCGCGGCCACGAGACTCTCCGCCAGCGTCTCCACTTCACGGGCCAGAGGAGTGAACATGCTGAATTCTCGAGTGCCCGCATCCGGCGGTCCATCCGGATGTCCACTGCGCAGCCGGCGCAACCGCTCAGCCACGCGCGTCAAAGGACGCATCAAGAACCAACGCACCATGACAAAGGTGACAGCGGCGATGAGAAGAACCAACTCCACGATGCGCCAAAAACTCCGGCGCCAAATGTCATAGCCTTCGCTGCGGATATAGCTCGCGTCGGCTACAAGAACCAGGGCCCCTTCAAGCTCGTTCCCGTTGTGCAGGGGGAACGTCTCCTCGAGCCACTGCATACTGCTCGAATGCCCAAAGGCCGACTCCTCTGAGCCCTTACGCAAGGACTTTTCAACCAGCGGATGGGGCAAAGCCTGGAGAAGGTCGGAGGGCCCGGCATAGGCCAGAAACTGGCCTTGTGGATTGACCACGGCCAGCCCCAGAACCCCGGTCCGCGCCTTTGAGGAAGTAAGAAGCGAGGGCAGCGCGGCGGTATTTCCTGAGACCAGTGTTTGCTCGAGGTAGGGCTGCAGGCCAACGCCCATCCATTTGGAGCGGCGCTCTAAATCCTCTCGCAAGAAATGCTTATGCGCCAAAACCTCAAAATAAGTAGAGGCGACAGAAACTGCAGTCACGCATGCGACGAGCACAAGGATCAGGCGCAGGCGAAATGAATGCATAATGACCCTCTCTCAAGACTTAGATGCACGAGACAGCTGCAACAAGAACAGTGCCATTCTAAGTCCCAACTCTAACTGTCTTCCATTCTTCGGTATACAGCGATCCAATCGATCTGAGTCCGGTCGCCGCGCCTATTGTCTTCCCTCTATTGCACTTTGCTCATCCAATCGGGCGGAAGATTGACGCACCATGCGCTATTCTGTGGAAAGAGAAACGGGCATCTTCCCCCTCGCATCTCATTGTCCGGTAAACAAATGGCGTTCGAGACAATCGACAACACTGTCAAAGAAATCGTGCTGACCGTACAGGATTACTCCCTGTTCGCCTACCGGGCGCTTATGAACGTTTTCCGCCCACCTGTCTACTGGACTGATTTTCTCATTCAAGCGGACATCATTGGCGTGGGCTCACTTTCCATCGTCGTGCTCTCCGGCATTTCCACCGGCGGTGTGCTTGCGCTGCAATCGGCGGCCACGCTCTCCGCGTTCGGCGCGACGGCGGTTACCGGCCAATTTGTCAGCAAAACAATGATTATGGAGCTGGGTCCCGTACTTACCGGGGTCATGGTTTCCGGCCGGAACGCCTCCTCGATGGCCAGCGAACTCGGCTCGATGGTGGTAACCGAGCAAATCGACGCAATGCGTGCGCTTGGTGTTGATCCTATCCGAAAGCTCGTGACTCCGCGCATATTCTCTACCATTGCGATGCTCTTTTTCCTGACCATCGTGTCCGATGCCTTTGGCATCCTCGGCGGTGGAATCGTTACGGTTTTCCTGAATCATCAGGACGGCACACAGTATCTCAACATGGCCTGGGAGCACCTCCGCCTCCCCGACATCGTCCAGGGGTTGATGAAACCCATCTTCTTTGGCTACATCCTTTCGTCGGTAGGCTGCTTCTATGGCATGAGAACCACGGGAGGCACGCAAGGGGTGGGCCGGTCGACCATCCAGGCGGTTGTCACGGCATCCGTTCTCATCATCTTTGTCGATTTCTTTATTACCCGATTCCTGCTGAATGTCTTTGCCTCATGGAACTGAGTTCCCCATCGACTCACCTCGTGCATGAACCCGCTCCCAAGGCGGAGACAGGCCCGGTGCTGACGTTTTCTGGCGTCACGCTTTCCTTTGACGGTCCACCGGTTCTCCAAGACATCACCTTTTCTGTAGCTCCGGGCGAGACCCGGATTCTGCTCGGGCCAACCGGAGTGGGCAAGAGTGTGCTGTTGAAGCTTGCTAACGGTTTGCTGAGTCCGGACGCGGGCAGCATCTTTCTTTTTGGAGAAGACATCTCACGCATGAAGGAGGAAATGCTTTTTCCTCTGAGAACGCGTATAGGAATGGTCTTTCAAGAGGGGGCTCTGTTCGATTCGCTGACGGTGCGCGATAATGTTGCCTACCAGTTGATTCAGGAGCTCATTCCTGACAACGAAATAGACGTGCGCGTGCGCGAAGCCCTACGCTTTGTCGAGTTGGAACAGACGTTCGATCTGTATCCAACGAGTCTTTCGGGCGGCATGCGACGGCGTGTCGCGATTGCGCGCGCTCTTATTCATAAACCGGATCTGTTGCTTTACGATTCGCCGACTGGGGGACTCGATCCCGTAACCTCTACCACGATCATTGAACTCATCATCAAGCAGCGCGACGTCTATCGGACTCCTTCGCTCCTGGTGACGCACCGCCTTCAAGATGCATTCACCATGTGTACCCATCGATTCGACCCGAACTCTGGTCAGATGGTTCCCTTGCCTGAGGGTCAGACCGATTCCAAAACAACATTCCTCATGCTCTCGGAAGGTCGGCTCATCTTTGACGGATCGCTTGCTGAGCTGATCGGCAGTCAGGACCCATTTGTCCGGGAGTTTCTTGCATAAAACGGCGGCCCTGCCAACGAATTTGAAGAGTGCGCGATGAGCATGAAGCGATTGCAAAAAATCCTACTCTTATCGCTCGTCATGCTGATCGCATGGCAGAGACAGGCAACCGCCTATTCGCTGCTGACGCACGAACAGCTGATCGATCTTACGTGGAAAAATTCGATTGTCCCGCTTCTGCTCAGTCATTATCCAAATCTGACGCCGGCCCAACTCGACGAGGCCCGGGCTTACGCCTATGGCGGATGCGTGATCCAGGACATCGGCTACTATCCCTTTGGCGACGCCTCGTTCTCTGACTTGACCCATTACGTGCGCACCGGCGACTTTATCGTCAGTCTCTTTCGCAATGCGCAGAATGCGGACGAACTCGCCTTTGCGGTGGGAGCGCTGTCTCATTACATCGGCGACTCGGTGGGTCACGCTTTGGCAACGAATCGCGCTGTGCCGATCGAGTTTCCAAAGCTTGGCGCAAAATACGGGCCCGTGGTGAATTACGCCGAAGGCCAACACCAGCATGTGCAGACCGAGTTCGCTTACGACATCGATGAGATCGCTCATCGCCGGCTGGCGCCACTGCGTTTCCTGCGCCACATCGGCCTTCAGGTTCCGATCAAGCAGCTCGCTCTTGCCTACTACCAAACTTACGGATTGAAAGAAGACTTCACTTCGAGACGGGGACGCCGCTTCAACGTTCGCGAGTACCGCTTTGCTACGCGGACATTCATTCCCCGCATTGCCTACGCAGTTACGCTCCTCCATCGCCGGCATGAGCCGCCGGAGCCCGATACTCCCGAGTTCGCCGAGATCGTGGCCGAAACCGCCGCTTTGAACCAGGAGAATAATTGGGACGCGTACCGTCGCAAGGCTGGATTCCAAACGTATGCGTTGGCAGGCTTGTTGATTGTGTTGCCGAAGATCGGTCCGCTCAGGCTGGTTTCTGTGAAGGGCCCGACGACAGCGACAGAAGGGGATTACATGCACAGCCTTGTGGTCTCCCTCACGATTCTGCGGAGAGTCCTTCAGCGATTCACCCCACCGGGCGCGAACGCGGCGGATGGCCACGCTTCTCCCATGCCGGCTGCGCTGCTTCCCATGCTAGCTGCAACAAGTCCTGACTTACTTCTGCGGTCCGATGATCCAAGACATCCGTTGCCAAATCGTGATCTCGACACAGGCCGCGTGGTGCAACCCGGCGGCTACCGGCTGACTGATTCTACTTTTGCGCAGCTTCTGCATCAGCTTGTACAAGAGCCGACGCAGCCAATTCCGCCGGGGATTAAAAGAGAGATTCAGGCGTATTACGCTGACCCCGACGCGCCAATTGCCACCAGGAAGGACCCGGCCAAATGGGCGCAGGTGCAGGCCGATCTGAAGACACTAGCCGACATGCCGACGAGCACCGAGCCGGAACCGTATCGAACCTACGGCGAGGATGCCGCCAACAGCCAGTAGGCGATCCGCGACAGCAGTTGCACTCAACCCGCTCTATTCCCACGCTCCTTGCCCTTCTGCTACCCTTCAGTTTCAAATCTCACAGGAACGGCGGGTGCATGCATGGGCTTCAAGTTCCAAGGCTTTGATTTTCTTCATCTCGATAAATCCTTCAGCGAAGACGAACTGCTGGTGCGTCGCACAGCCCGCGAGTTCGTTGAGGACAATCTCATCCCGATCATCGAAGAGTGCTTTCGTACTGAGCGCTTTCCGCGGGAGCTTGTCCCCGTCATGGGTGAGCTCGGCTTCTTCGGTGCGAATCTCGAGGGCTATGGATGCGCCGGCATGTCCAACGTCGAATACGGACTGGTGATGCAGGAGCTCGAGCGCGGCGACTCGGGGTTTCGCAGCTTTGTCAGTGTGCAGTCCGCGCTCGTCATGTATCCCATCTACACCTTCGGATCGGACGAACAGAAGAACACGTGGCTGCCTGCACTTGCGAAGGGAGAAAAACTTGGATGCTTCGGACTCACAGAACCGGGCTTTGGCTCCAATCCGGGCGGCATGACCACTACCGCCCGCAAATCGCAAGATGAGTACATTCTCAACGGCGAGAAGATGTGGATCACGTCGGGGAACATCGCGGATGTAGCCGTCATCTGGGCCAAAGTGGAGAACGAAGATGGGAAAGTCCGCGGATTCCTGGTCGAGACCGACCGGCCCGGTTTCAAAGCGCACGAGGTTCACGGCAAGTGGTCGCTGCGCGCTTCCATCACCAGCGGACTCTCTCTCGAGGACGTCCGCGTTCCGGCTGCCAATCTGCTGCCGGGTTCCGGCGGTTTGAAGAGTCCGCTCATGTGCCTGAACCAGGCGCGCTACGGAATCGGTTGGGGAGCGATCGGTGCAGCCATGGCTTGCTATGACACGGCTCTACAATATGCAAAAACTCGGAAGCAGTTTCACGGACAGCCGATCGCCAGTCACCAACTGATCCAGGAAAAACTGGTTTGGATGGCAAGCGAGATCTCGAAAGCACAGCTGTTGTCACTGCATGTCGGACGGATGAAGGACGCCGGTTCAGTAGGCCACGAGCACATTTCAATGGCCAAACGCAACAATGTTTGGATGGCTCTCGAAACGGCGCGGATGGCACGTGACATCCTGGGCGCCAACGGGATCACGGAGGACTACCCGATCATGCGCCACATGATGAATCTGGAATCTGTGAAGACGTACGAGGGAACGCATGACATTCACGCTCTGATTCTCGGCCAGCACCTCACCGGAATCGCAGCCTATTGAAAGACCTTCGAGGGGGGACCTCGATGGAAATGTAAATCCGATGCTCGCTGTTCTTACCCCGGAGCATTTCCTGATACGGGGCTAGCAGGCTCTCGTCGCTCGCGCGATCCGTCGCCCGGACCTGATGATCGAGGTCGGACGCAAACCGAATCGACATTATCCTTCGTGGTGAACAGGGTTCTCGTGAGATTGCCCTTCATGTGAATGGTGCTCATGGCCTTCGTGAACAGCTTCCGATTCGCCGACCGCCTTTGGACTTGAGACAAATGGCGCGAGGCATTCCAGAAGCTTGTCGAGCATTTCACCGCGCGTAAGAAGCTTCTCGATTGCGACACGGACCTCGACACGATCATTGCTGGCCTGTTCAAAGGCACTATCGTAGGTGTTAGTGGACATTTGTTTTAACCTCGGTGCGATAGTACCACGGGGTCGACTTCGTTCAGTGACCGAGTTATCTAAAGGCTGTGAAAAACTGGGTTGATTTGCGAAATGTATCTATGTGCGAACTGCCCGATTCACAAGCGCTGCGCGATGAATGACCAAATCACGAACGGCCGCAATAGGTCACCCAGTAAAGTAACTTGCTAACTGCAGTCACAGGTAACAAGCCCTACACATATCCGTAACTAACTTACAAGAACTCGACGAGTCATCCGGAATCCGGAGCGGCAAGTGTCATTTTCGCCTTGTCACAACTGGCGCATGCCGGCTTTTCACGAGCCCGCCTCCAGCACATCTCGAATTGAGCGATCCGTGAGTGCTGCCATCAGCGCCGCCACGTCGCCGATTCGCTTTCCCAGCACCGATGGCAGCAACTCGCATGCGGCAGCGGCCTGGGGAAGAGCTTCTTCCGCAATCACTTTGCGCGCAGGCCCCAGCACCCGCTCACCCAGCGCCACGCCCAGCGAGCCCAAAACGATCACTTGCGGATTCAACGCATCGATCAACAAGGCCAGGCCTCGGCCCATCCACTTGCCCGCCTCTGCGGCAACCAGCAGCGCTTCCACATCGTCCGCAAGCATTTCGTCGACTAGCTCGCGAATGGGCATCGCCGAAGTCCATCGACGGGGAAACATCTGTGCGGCAAGTTCGACCAACCCCGCCCCCGAGGCGAACGACTCCCACGAACCCTTCTTTCCAAATCCGAGCGGTCCATCTTCGGCCAGGCGCCAATGACCTACTTCCCCGGCGGTGTCGCTCGCTCCGCGAAGAATCTCTCCGTTGAGGATGAACCCAGCGCCCACGCCGGTGCCGAACGTTAGAAAAACAAGATGCTTCAGACCACGCCGTCTGTTTCCCACGCCAAAGCGAAACTCTGCCAGGGCTCCGGCATTGCCGTCGTGCTCGATCAAAATCGGGATCTTTGGGAATTCCTGCATCAGGCTCTTCTTCAAGGCCACATGATGCCAGCCGGGCAAATGAGGGGGATTGATCAAGACTCCTTCATCGATCTTGAGCGGTCCTCCGACGGAAACACTGATCGCGGCGATCGTGCGACCGGAATTCTGTGCGGTGTGGATCAACTCACGGACCTGCCGCGCAATCAGGGGAAACGTGCTCAAAAACGGTTCTGTTGCATGCGTTGGAATCTCAACCCGCTGGAGTATTTCACCCTGGGCGGTGCCCTCGACACATGCCGTCTTTGTGCCCCCAATATCCAGTCCGAGGACTGTGCGCACATCGGATTTCGTTCGATTGGTCAGATCCTGCTCCCTGTCTCAGTCCATGCGCGATCAATCGCCGGATTTTACCATCGTGGGAGAGGTCGTGGGCCTCAGAGTGAGAGAGCACCGGCTCAGTCGCGGTTGCTGCGCTGGCCCGCAACATGTTGCAACGAACCCGTCTTGACCTGACCGAAGCCGCCAAGTACGATGGGCGAGCATGTAGCTTTCTGTGGACGACTGATGCTCTTCGTTCAATAATTGTGGCGCTATTCTCTTCAGTCAAGCGCGCCGAATTCTGGCGGAATGGAGGCCACATCCTTTTGAAGTGTCCATCCTGCCCAGCGCGATAGCGCACTCGGCATCGGTGGACGAAGTAGTCTCTATGCGGCTACATGTGAAGAAACGAACACCCCGGGATTCTACGAACGCTGATCTCAAGTGAATGGTCCCAATGATCGAACCTTCATTTTATGAATGCACTTCTCCAAAGATTCAGCGTAATCACTGGCTTCTCGCTGTTAGTTCTTCTCCTCATCGCGAAGTTGGAGCGGGTGGCGCACATTACCCGCCAAACGCTTGGGTTTTACCGTGAGTCCAACACGCTCGCGGAAATCGAGATTCGAACGATCATTGAACCGATTCTCCGGCTTTATTCAAACAAAGTGAAATCAAAAGAAATCCAACTCGACTTCTCCGCAGGCAACTGTCCTCCAGTTTGGGGCGTGGCCGGAGAACTTAAGCAGGTGATTGCCAACCTCATCGCCAATGCAATTGATGCGGTACCGCACAAGGGCAAGATCGCGATCCGATGCCGCGATTCGAAGACGAATCATGGCAGAGTCGCAGAAGTGCTCATTGAAGATGACGGCCCGGGCATCGCCCCCGAACTGATGGATCGCACCTTCGATCCGTTCTTCACCACCAAACAGGATGTGGGCACCGGTTTGGGTTTGTGGGTTGCGAAGGAGATCGTGGGCCGGCATGGAGGCAGAATCCATGTCCGTCCACCGGGGGCGATCGATGGGTTGAAGGGCGCCGCTTTCGTCCTGCATCTGCCGTGCGCAGGTTCTGACCAAACACGGAGTTCGACTTCGATCGACAATTAGCGTCTCAGCGGTTTTACTCATGAATTTGAATAAGCCCTACAATTGTCCATCGACAACTCGTGGGCGACAGCGGCATAGTCGTAATCATGCGGCCACATCCTCTCTTCACCTTCCGTAAAATCCTTGCCTTCACGCTGATTTTGAATCCGTCGATCGACTTTGTTCTGGCACAGTCGCAGGAGTCAGCGTCGATCGTGCTGCACGCGGCGCGACTGCTTCAAGTGGACACTGGGACCCTGCTCCGGCCAGGCGAAATCCTCGTTGAAGGAGATCGAATCCGCGCGGTTGGATCTGCGGTCGAGCATCCGCAGGGCGCACGCATCATCGACCTCGGTGACACGACGCTGTTGCCCGGACTTATCGACGCGCATGTGCATCTCTTTTTGCATCCAGGGGCTGAGGATTTGCAGACGGTGGAGGAATCTGTTCCCTGGCGCGTAATTCTGGCCGAGCAGGCGGCCAAGGCAGATCTTCTTGCCGGATTCACCGCCGAGCGCGACATGGGCACGGAAGGCGCCGGCTCTGCCGACACAGCGATCCGCACTGCGATCGACACAGGCCTCATCCCCGGTCCACGCATGCGCATCAGCGGCAATGCCATTGACATTCTTGGCGGTCACGAAGACGCGAACCGCTACAACCCGGCCCAGCACGTGCTCTCGAATGCCGACTACGCCAATTCTTCAGAACAGATGATCGAGGTGATGCGCGAACAGCACAAAGAGGGATCGGACTTCGCGAAGATTTACGAAACTGGCCCGGACCGCATGATCGGTGGCATCCTCCACACGCCGTATCAATACACGGCGTCGCAGCTGACTGCCGCGGTCGAAGAAGCACGGCGCCTGGGTACTACGGTCGGCGTGCATGCCATGGGTGAGCCAGGAACACTTTATGCGGCACAGGCGGGCGTAGCCTCCATCGACCATGCCACGCAGCTCAGCGACGAAACCATCCGCCTGATGCGCGAAAAGGGTATCTTTGCGGTGCCTACTTTTACTATTTTCGATTACTTTGCGCACCACCGATCTTCGGCCGCGGAAGCAGCGAGCGAGGCGACGCTACTCGACTACAAGATCCATGAGTTCAAGAAACAAGTTGCGGCGGGAGTTCCGTTCGCCGTCGGCTCCGACGTGGGGCCGTTCCCGCATGGCACGCAAGGGCGCGAACTTACACTCATGGCGCAATTCGGGATGAGTCCGCTGGCCGTACTTCGGGCTGACATGATCAACGGCGCGAAATTGCTGGGTTGGGAGGGACAGATCGGCGAACTAAAGCAGGGTTACTATGCAGACGTCGTCGCTGTTCCCGGAAATCCGCTCGATGACATCAGTGTGGTGGAGCACGTCAGCTTTGTAATGAAAAATGGAGCGGTCGTGCGGCAGTAGCGCTAATCGCCTGTGGCGACGAGAACTCGTTCACCCACCTCGCGCGAAGCCGACGAGCGGTTTCGTCGAACCATATTTCAAGTGCCGTTTCAGGTTTATGATCGGCCCTTCGATGAAGCGGTAACTCAAGTAGGATAGTGAAAGTGTCGTGGCAATGCAAGCGCTGCTGACGTGACGAACGCAAACGGGCGCCGCATGTATTGCAAAGTCGAGCGACCAGGAGTCCATGAAGAAATCGTGAAAAGTGAAATGAAAGACGTATAGGCTGTAACTCAGGCTCCCAAGCCAACATATCCATCGCTGGCTGCAGGCTCTGTTCAGCAAACTGTTTTCTTCCATGACAGAGATGATGATCGCAACCGCTGTAAAGTTCGCCAGAGGAACCAATATCTCAATGCCACAATATGTTCTTCGCCCATCCCTTCTCTTTGCAGAAGGCGAGGATGATCGTGGTTGCGACGCCAGCAGAGTACAATCCATTTCGCAAGAGGTTTGATTCGATCAAAAATACATCATGGCGGATGAGCGCCAGTAAGACTCCTAACAAAATCGCGTCGACACTTCGAGTGAAGTGAAAGACCGGTTCTAGCGGCGCCACGAAAAGAGCGGAGCCACGAGGCGGAAGCCGCAGCTACATACGATGAGCAGGCTCGCGAATCCGAGGAGTTTTCGCCGACCGGGAAAAAACCACACACAAGCGGCCAAAGCAAGTAGAATTGTTCCTCCACGGCCAGAGACCAGAAATGAACCAATCCTCACTAGTCCGTTGTTGCGACGCGTATAGCTAGGAAATAGATTATGGATATAGAGAAAATGAACTCCAGAAATGATAGTTGGGAAAAATATCCATGGAATACGGCGAAACAACGATCGCCAGCAAAGTCATATAGTAGACGAGGAAATACCCGGAGAATTCGGCGACAATAGAAGACCTTGGAATATCCTTCCCTGTCCGGGTGTCATATAGAATGCCGCCGATCAAATATCCGGACAATACGAAAAAAGCCGGGACTGTAAAGAATGGCAATCGACTGAAGTCCCCGAGGACCTGAACGGACAGTGCCGGGAGGCGTCAACTGATATGGCCAAAAGTAGTGGGCGCAAAAGACCAGTAGAAAGCCGTAGCCTCGAATGCCTTCGAGACATGAAATGTACCTTGTCACTTATTGACATTTTGAATTTGGCTCATTCTATCTCGCAACTCGAGCATTTCAGACACTAAGGGTGTTGCTCCGAGACACTCTCAAAGATGTTTTTGGTAAGTCCCATCTAAGTCTTGGATATTGACAATTATTGAGAGCCGCAATCGAATGCGCCTTTATATAGCCTTGTCAGTCAACCTGATGGTGTCACCTACACAACGTTCGATCTTGTAGCTAAGTCCCCTGGCTCGTGCCGAAAAGGAGGCTTCGTTGCTAGGTTGAATTGCAGCGATAAATCACTGTTCAGACTCACGGGAATATTCGGTCGGGATCGCTTCACTTCTTCTACGGCGCTCCCGGTGTATTGGGCAGCCTATAATTACCGGTTGTATGTCCGCGAGCTCTATTATAGCATTCGGTTTCGAGGCAGGTGAGTGTTGCATCCTTTGACATGTGGGCCAAATCGATGGAATCGAAAAGCACCCATCGGTTAAGCCTAACGTGCTATGACAGGGTGAAACATTCTCGTGAGTATCAGATTTAGTCAGGAGTCTTTGACAAGGCGGGAGCGTATCTTCGCGAGGGTCTCGTTAAAGCGCTTCGACTTCTTTGGCGCGAGCGAGTCTTCGACCGCTTTGCGATAGCCGCCAAGATAGATGGAATAGAGGATGGCGAGAGAGCATCCGATTCCCCAGAAGAATCCGATGCAGAGTCCTATCAATGCCGCAGGACCAAACTCGATCATCGCGTTCGTCTCTTCCTGCCGGATCAGACCGCCACTGTAAAGGTGTCTTCGCTGCGCGTTACGGCGTGGTACAACGTATCTCGTTCTACGGGCACCCGGCCAGCCTCGGTGATCAAGCGGCAGAGGTCCTTGCGGGTCATACCTTGAGGAGTAGTCGCACCGGCATCGTGATAGATTTTCTCTTCGATCACAGTGCCGTCCAGATCATCGGCGCCAAACCGGAGCGCGATCTGCGCGATCTTGGGAGTCAGCATCTGCCAGTAGGCCTTGATGTGCGAGAAATTATCGAGCAGCAGGCGACCTACAGCGATCTGACGAATGTCGGTGAGTCCCGTGGTCACCGGCAAGTGATCGAGCGGCGTGTTTTCCGGATGGAACGCGAGCGGAATGAAGGTCTGAAAGCCGCCCGTTTCGTCTTGCAACGCGCGCAACTTCAGCAGGTGATCCACGCGGTCTTCGTTGTTTTCTATGTGGCCGTAGAGCATGGTTGCATTCGACCGGAAGCCGAGCTTATGCGCAAGCCGCGCTGTCTCAATCCATTCTTCGCCATCGATCTTGTGATCACAGATGATAGAACGCACGCGCGCGGAGAAGATTTCCGCACCGCCGCCGGGCATCGAATCCACTCCGGCCTCGCGCAGCTTGATCAGTGTCTGCTCAACCGTTAGCTTGGCCCGACGAGCCAGGAAGGCAATCTCCACCATGGTGAAGGCCTTGATGTGCACCTTTGGGAAGCGCTCCTTCAGGCCCCGCACCAGGTCGAGAAAATACTCGAGCGGCAAGTCGGGATGCAATCCGCCGACGATGTGAAATTCCGTTACCGCTTCGGAGTAGCCGGAGGCCGCCGTCTCCCATGCTTCTTCCAATGCCATGGTGTAACCGGCAGGGTCCCCTTTTTTTCGGCCGAAAGCGCAGAGCTTGCAGGCCGCCACACATACGTTGGTCGGATTGATATGGCGATTGACGTTGAAATAAGTGACGTCGCCGTGGAGCCGCTCGCGCACATGGTTCGCGAGCCACCCGACCGCCAACACATCGGACGATGCATAGAGCGCAAGGCCATCATCAAAACCGAGCCGCTCCTGTGCCAGCACCTTGGCAGCGATTGGCTGAAGGCGCGGATCGTACGTCCGGAAGGCAGCGTTTGAACGAGGACCGACGGGCTCAGCCTGCATGCCTTGATGATACCGAATTTTCGCAACATCGGCAGGCGGGACTCCAACGGCTCTCCAATGACCCACCGCCGGAACCGCGAACGCCGCGTGGCTTTTCCCTAGGAAAGAGACTCCTTGCGCAAGATCGGAATGAACACGTGTACTGGAGAACTGCCCTACCGTTGGCCGATTTCGGGCCCATCCGTGCGCGGTTCAAGCAAGACACCGTCTTCGAGCGAAGCCGCCAGCAGGCGTCCCCCTGCAGCCCGCACCGCGGAAAGTCTGTATCCGGTCTGCCACCACTTCCAATCCAGCGATTTCGCATCGATTCCATACACAAAGTCGCTGCCGCGCGAGCTGACCAATACCTTGTCCAGTTGAGCGTCGAAGTAAAGATCGTCGATGTCGACCAGCGGAAGCCGATGAACCCACATCCAGGACTTCCCTTTGTCTCGCGTGAAGTAAACGCCCTCGCGTCCCCCGATCCACAGCGTCCCGTCAGGAGAAAATGCAACCCGATGGATGCGCGTGAGCGCGATGGGAATTCCCACAGGCCACCAGTTTTGACCGGCGTCCTGGGAAATCACCACCGCATCTGGCCGAGCCGCGGCCATGAGCGAACCATGCGCAGAAATGGAAAGATACCCGGCGACACCCATCACCGGCCCACCCTGCCAGGTTGCGCCCTTGTCTTTGCTGGTATAAATCCCGCCAGCTGTCGAAGCAAGCCATGCGTCGCCGGAAAGGTCGAGTGCAAAGACACGCCCGTCGATCGCGTGCGACGGATCGTTTGTACGCGCCTTGTCGATGACATTCGGTTTCGTATGCACGCGCTTTTTTCCGGCAACGCGTGTTTGAACCGCCGTATCTGCCTTCGGCTTGGCGGGAGCGTATGCGATCAGGTTCCTCGGTTGCCAGGCGGCCGCATCTGGCTCCAGCGCGAAAATGCCGCTATTTGTCCCGGCCAGGACTGTACCTTCCGGCGACTGCGCGAGAGCAAACACGTCGCGCCCATCGAGCCCGTCGGCCACCTGCTTCCATTGGACCTTGCTACCGTTGGAGACGAAGACGCTGCCGTATGCCTTGTCGTTCACGACCCCGGCATAGATGCGTTCCGGATTGCGATTGTCCACCAGCAGTGCGTCAACCTTGCGCTCGGATATCCCCGCGTTCGCGGGCTCGAACGTCTCGAATCCGTCTTGGCTCGCCAGAACGCCGCCTCGGTCCGTTGCCAGCAAGACGTGCGAAGGATCGGCGGAATCGATGTGCACGTCGTTCACAATCACATCCGGTCCAGTCATGCGCTTGAAGGTTTTGCCGGCGTCAGTTGTCTTATAGAGCCCCTCGGTGGTTCCGGCGTACAACACATCGCTCTGCTCTGGGTCCTGACGCAAGACACGGGTTCTGCGCGCGGTCGCTGGGATCCCCTGAATCTTGCGAAACAGCTCGCCTCCATTGTCACTCTTGTAAATTCCGCTGCACGCGCTGGCGTAGACGACCCTTGGCTTTTCGGGATCGACGATGATCGAGAAGACGTCGGAATCGTCAATCATGCCCTTCTTGATGGTGTGCCAGTTGTTGCCGCCATCCGTCGTCTTCCACGGGAGATGCCATGTGCCCGCATACACGATGTCAGGATTTGCAGGATCGACGGCTAACGACTCAATCTCGTGAATCTCGAGGCTGCCTTTGGGACTGATCTGCTCCCACGTGGCACCGCTGTCGGCGCTACGAAAGACGCCTTCCAGAGTTCCCGCAAAAAACATTCCCGGGGCCGAACGAGCCTGCACGAAGGCGCGAATCGATTGACCGCGTAATCCAGAAGATTCGGCCCAGGTCTTGCCGGCATCGTGGCTTACCCACAAGCCGCCGCCGGGATGATCGAGCGTCCAGGCGGCGGCATAAAGTGTGGCCCGGTTCGCTGCATCAACCTCGATAGTATCGATCACCAGGTCGTCGATCGACTCAAGCTTCGCCAGACGATGCCAGCTGACCCCACCATCGGTGGATTCATAAATCCAGCTGTTCGTGGTGCCGAGAAACAGGTGCGCTGAATCGCCTGGAATGGCAGCAATGGATCGGGCATCTCCACCTTCGGGACCAACCGCACTCCAAGGCAACGGCGCCGATTGGCCAAGAGCATCCGCGATCACGAACAACGCGATCAATAGAAATGAGCCGCACTTGCACGACGAACGGCTCCCAAGGGATTTCAATGCGTGACTCATCACTAAGACAGCACCCGAAAATGGAACAGCTCTAAGAAAATAGCTCTCATAAAATGAAAGAGGCTGACCGGAATACCGGTCAACCCCCAAAAGTCACAGAGGAATCATTTCTGCCCTGCTTGCGAACCCTTTGCAAGGGTGGTCCCAGGGTTGACGGCCGAGTATCGCTTAACAAGCCATACCCGGCCGGCATGAATTCCCCGCTTTCGCCGGACCTAGCGATGATGCCGTTCTTTCCGTGCCTCAGCCTTCACCGCGGACTCATCTACCGGCGTGGTTCCCTGAACATCGGAGCCGAAATTCGCCCCTGCAGGCACCAGGTAGGTCTCTATCTTTTGGCCGTCTTCAGTGCCGGTTGCCACGCTCACGCGAGAAGCATCGATCCCCTTCTCCTCCACGAGATAAGCCTTGGCATTGACTCCACGCTGCGCGGCAGAGTCCATTACCTTCGCGCGCTTGTGCTTGGCCGCATACTTGGCTTCCTTCTCGGTCTTCGCTTTCTCCTTGGCATCGGATTCGCCAACGATTACGACCTTCGCGTCAGCCTGCTTCTGCAGATCGAGAGCAACTTCGTCAAGGCAAGCCTTGGCTTCGTTGTTCACACGCGTCGGACGTCTCTTGTCGGTATCAAACGAAAGACCACAAAGCGCCTGCGCATGCGGTTGCGGAGGCGGTGGAGGTGCAACAATCGTCACCGTCGCGGTGGCGGTCGCCATGTGGGTCTTGTCGTCGGACACTTTGCAGGTGATATCGACCGAGCCGGTTGGCGCGCCCGTTGAGTTAAATTCTGCGGTCGTGCCGGTGCCGTTCACAGAGCCTGATGCAGCCGAGTAGCTGTAGGTCAAGGGCCGATTTTGCGGGCTTGCGCCGGTGGCTGTAACCGTGGCCGTGTCACCCGGCTTGATCGTGGTTGGGCTCACCGAGCAGCTGATTGTCGGCGGCTCGAAATCCTTCACCGTGAAGTCGGCAGTGGCGTCGGCCGTTTGGCCCGGCTTCAGGCCTTCTTTGCCCTTCTTGCCTTCCTTCACTTCCGCTTTTACCGTGTACGCGCCCGGCGCCAGCGAGTCAGTGGCAACGTTGGCCGTGGCACCATTGCCGTTCACACCCTGTCCCGACCAACTGTAAACCACACTGTTGTTCTTCTTGGTTGAAAGCGATCCGGCGGTCGCTGTGACCGTGACGGGCTCGCCCGGAAATACCGCAGGCGGAGCCGCCTGGGCCGAGAGGGTGATCGGTGGTTGCTTTTTGCATCCCATCGGCACGAGGGTAAAACTCGCCGCAACTAGAACCAGACAAAGAGTCTTCAATCCGCGCAATTGCATTTGATTCTCCTTCGTAAACAAGCCGAACAAATAGAGCCATCCGTGCTTCAGGGGGAGCGATGTTTCGCCCCCCCTGCTGATTTACTTCATTTCCATTTTCGTAGGCGAGTCTTTCACGTCTACGGCTTCTTTGGAGCAGCTTTCTTTCTGGGTGTTGGGGCCTTTTCACTCAGGAGTGTCATCGAATCGGCGGCGTTGAACGGATACAGTTGCACCGATTGTTGGCCCGTGTTGGTTAAGGTGACGTCCACACGACGATTTTGCGCCAGGACAATGACGCCCAATCTGTGTAGAACCTTCTTCTTGTCCGCATCGCTCAGTTCAGTATTCTCGCTCACCAGCGCCTTCACCTGGTCAACCGAGAGTTGTTGTTCCTTACCCACGGCGCGCGTCTCGAGCGCATTGTCGGGAACTCCCTGTTCTACCAGGAAGGCCTTCGCGCGATTGACACGGCGTTCCGTGAGGGCCTGGTTGTATTCAACCGATCCACGCGGGTCGGCGTGCCCGGTAAGCATCAGGTGAGCATCGGGCTTGATGGCGAGGTAGCTCTTGAAATCCGACGCCAGTGTGGTCAATGTTTGCTGCTGGCTCGGCACAAGGCCTCCCTCCGGATGCTCCGCACGAGGCTGAGCAGTCGCGAAGAAGATACTGTGGAGCGCCAGGCGCGCTTCGAGGCGGATTTGTTCCGGCGAGGGTCCCGGCGGTGGAGGCGGAGGAAGAATCGTCAGCGTTGCGGTCGAAGTAGCGGTGTGGCCCTTGTCGTCAGCCACGTTGCAGGTAACATCGACAGTTCCGCTCGGCGCTCCGGTGGAGTTGTATGTTGCCGTGGAGCCGGACGGAGTTACGGTGCCAGCCGTGGCATTAAAGCTATAGGTCAGCGGGCGGTTTTGCGGGCTGACGGCCGTCGCGGTCAACGTCGCAGTATCACCCGGCTTGATCGTGCTTGGATCCGCGGAGCAGCTGATGGTCGGCGGCTCAAAATCCTTCACGGTAAAGGTGGTCGATGCGTCCGCAACCTGCCACGGCTTCAGACCTTCCCTGCCGGGCTTGCCTTCTTTCACACCGCACTTCACGGTATAGCTTCCAGGAGCCAATGAGCCGGTGGCGACCGTGGCCGTTGTGCCGTTCCCGGTCACGCCGTCGCCGCCCCAGGTATAGATGGCGTTTTCCTTCGGGTTGAGGCCCGAAGCAGTCGCCGTCACAGTGACTGGATCGCCGGGAAAGACTGTGGCCGGGCTAGCTGAGCAGGCGATTGTCGGCGGTGGCGGAGGTGCAATCGAGCCTGCGTGAAACACCAAGCCGCCGCTCAAACGGGCTGCATTGATGTTGGCGCGTCCACCCTGGACGCCAGGCCCGAAGTCCGCATGCATGTACGAGTAGTCCGCCTGGAAAATACGGATCGCGAGATGGTGGTTGAAGAACGGCGTGGCATAGTCCATGCCGCCGCCCACAGTGAGATCGGGGCCCCAGGTATTCGGGTTCTTATCGGGTCCGTTGATCAGGGCTCCACCAACCAGCCCATGGACGAAGGGAGTGATGTCTTCTGTTGGATAGCGGAAGATGATGCCGCCGGAGGCAGTCGTAAACCCGTCGTCGTTGCCGTGGGTGCCGTTATTGCTTCCATTTGGATCCGCGTCGCCCCACTCGTGGAAGCCGACTTCGGCCTGCGCACCCACGTACTTGTTGAAGTAGTAGGCAGCGCTGAACAAACCGCCGAGATTCACGGCGTTGTAGTTATAAGGAATCGTCGTTCCATTTGCTTGCGGAACGTTCACTGTTCCATGGGGGGCAAGGTAGCTGTATCCGGCGAAGATATCCCAGCGCGACGCATAATCGCCCTGGTTGGCCTTGGGTGCGGGTGTGGGGGCATCCTGGGCTGCCAATGCGATCGGGGTGAACGCAAGGCACGTGATCGCTAGCGTCCGGCTCAGGGATTTCAATTTTTGCAAGTACATTCTGGTTTTCCTCCGCAATCAATCTGGTTTTGTCATTGGGGGACAGCGATTGACTTGCTCTGTTTCCCGCTTAGTCAAATCTGCTCACTGAATCCGCTTTCAGGTCTGGTCAAATTTGCTCACTGAAGGTGGTACGGAAACTGTTGAGACGACACCGGTAAGCGTACCATAGAGGAGAGTCTGAGGGGACACTTTTTGAGCAAGTTGCCACCACTGACACTCCCCCAAACACGAGAGCTTTCGGGATCCAAATTTCCCCAGAACCTTCCCTGTGCTCAGCAGCTTTGAGAGCCTAGCTTCCCCGGAATCCAAGGGCTTACTCGGCGTTGAGGGTTTTCAGCAAACTGCGTGGTTCGCGTTGAATCTTCTCTTGAAGCAGCGTAATTGCGTACAGGAGTTGCTCAGGACGAGGTGGACATCCGGGCACATACACGTCCACCGGGATGACCTGATTCACTCCCTGAACGATTGCGTAATTGTTGAAGACGCCACCGGAAGTGGCGCAGGCGCCCATCGAAATAACCCATTTTGGCTCCGGCATTTGATCGTAGAGCCGCCGGATCACAGGCGCCATTTTTTGGGAAACCCGGCCGGCAATAATCATCAGGTCAGCCTGACGCGGAGACGGGCGAAAGACCTCGGCGCCGAATCGAGCAATGTCAAAACGCGATGCACCCATCGACATCATCTCGATAGCACAGCATGCCAGGCCGAAAGTGACGGGCCAAACGGAGCTCTTGCGAACCCAGTTCACAGCGAAGTCGAGCGAGGTAAGAAGAACCCCTTCGGGCTGCTCAAAGCCGTAGTTGACTTCCTTGAGCTTGGCGCGATTCTGCGCACTGCTCTCCAATGCACCGAACATGTAGCGATCGCGCTCTTGCGTTGCCGCCATGCAACTACTATAACTCCAAATCGCTCAGAGACAAGCATGCAACGGTCAGGAACCGATTCGACAAACTCCCCACGAGTGCAGGGCTAAGAACCTTGTTAATACCATGAAATCCTCATGTGCAGGTCCAACCCCGTGCGCTATTCTCCAATGTTCACCAAATTGATGCAGGGAGACACCGCCCGTCGCGCATGCGCGATAGATCTCAAATGTTCGGTTTTGTTTGCGGCAGGTTTGCGGCGAACGCATCGTCCGGATTCCTCTCTGCGGCACGATTTGATTTTCTATCTTCCCGCATTCGCCCGCGGGCTGATTCGAAACGAAATAAATTCGGAGCGAAGTAAAAAATGAGTCGTTGTCGCAAGCTGCTGTTCTTATTCACGATGTTCGTCTTTCCGGTTCTAGCTTCGGCGCAGGGACCTGCAACGGCACCCGCAACGCAAGCTCAAATCGCCGCTCTCCAGCAGTCCATTCAAAACGCGCAGATGAATGCCGACAACGCCTGGATGCTGGTGTCCGCCGCGCTTGTATTGCTCATGACCGGGCCCGGCCTCGCACTCTTTTACGGCGGCCTTGTTCGCCGCAAGAACATTCTCGGCACCATGATGCAGAGCTTCGCCATGATGGGATTGGTCACGATTCTTTGGGCCGTCCTTGGCTACTCGCTCGCTTTTGGCCACGGCAACGCATTCATCGGAGGATTCGAACACGCATTTCTGCGCGGCGTTGGCTTGACGCCCAACACAGACTATGCGGCAACGATTCCCGAACAGACCTACATGGTTTACCAGCTCATGTTCGCCATCATCACGCCGGCACTGATCACAGGCGCTTTCGCCGAGCGGATGAAGTTCAGCGCCATGGCCGTGTTTCTCTCTCTCTGGTCACTGCTCGTCTATAGTCCGATGGCCCACATGGTTTGGGGTGTGGGTGGCCTGCTGAATGCCAATGGCGGACGAATTCCCAGTCTTGATTTCGCCGGCGGCACCGTGGTCCATGTCACCTCAGGCGTCTCGGCACTCGTCACCGCAATTTATCTGGGCAAGCGTCTGGGGTACCCCCACACCAACATGCCGCCGCACTCCATGGTTCTCAGCTTTATCGGCGCGTGTCTTCTTTGGGTAGGATGGTTTGGATTCAACGCAGGCAGCGCACTCAACTCCGGCCCGCTGGCCACCAGTGCCTTCGTCAACACGCATTTCGCAGCTGCCGCAGCGGCCCTGGGCTGGACCATCGCCGAGTGGATCCACAACGGCAAGCCAACAGCTCTGGGAGCCATCTCGGGAGCTGTTGCCGGCCTGGTTGCGATTACACCGGCTTCCGGTTTCGTACAGCCCTTCTCTGCGTTGCTCATCGGCGTTGTGGCCGGGGCTTTCTGTTCGTTCATGGTTTTCGAAGTCAAGAGCCGCCTGGGCTATGACGACTCTCTCGACGCCTTCGGTGTGCATGGAGCTGGTGGCACTTTAGGCGCACTTCTGACCGGCTTCTTCGCCACCAGCGCGATCAATGCGGCCTTTGGGAAAGGCGTCCCCACCGGGGCGATGGACGGCCACTGGGGCCAGGTTCTCAACCAGGCGGCCGGCGTTGCCGTTGCCTGGGGCATCTCCATCGTAGGCACATTTGTGCTCCTGTTCGTCGTCGACAAGGTGATTGGGCTGCGCGTCTCGGCAGAAGAAGAATCTGCCGGCCTCGATCTCTCCCAACATGGTGAAGAGGGGTACGATCTCAATTCGTAAACAGTTTGTTTATCTTCTGTTGAAAAGTTTTTACCCCGTCAGCCCACACAGCCGCTCGGACTGATAGGCTGTCATAAGCATTTTTGGAAACAATGTTGGTAGATCGCTTTCCAAAAATTGTGTAACGAGGCTTCTGCAAAATGCTCAAGATCGAAGCGGTTCTCCAGCCCTCGAAGCTGGACGCAGTAAAGGATGCCCTGCTCGAAGCCGGCATCGAGGGTATGACCATTCTTGAAGCCCGCGGCCACGGCCGCCAGAAGGGCCATACCGAGTTCTACCGCGGCCGCGAGTACACGGTTGACCTTCTTCCCAAGGTCAAGATCGAGCTTGTGATCACCGAGGATCTGAAGGAAAGCGCAATTCAGGCCATCATCAGTGCGGCGCGCACTGGCCGCATCGGCGATGGAAAGATCTTTGTCAGCCGGATCGACGAGGCCATCCGGATCCGCAACGACGAGCGCGGCGAGTCGGCGCTGTAGTCGCGCAGGCCACACGAACGAAGGACCTTCCGATTTCAGAGGCCAGGCACGAGCCCTGACGAGACTGGTGCGAAATTGCCTTGGCATCCGACTTTCAAATGTGATTCACGGCTTCTCCGCCGCACTTCCAACCAAGCTCGGCCTGATTTCTAGTCTCTGAGACCATATCTGCCCCTCTCGCGCCTTGAATCTTTAGTATTCTGTTAAAACATTCTTTTTGGCTTCGCCGAACCACCCACATTTCACATGACTCCAGTCGCTTTGGCGGTTGACGACCTACGGGACCAGTATCTTCGCGAAATGGCGCTCGTGCGCCAAACCTGCGAGCGCACTGGGGATGGAACGGCCGCGATTCGACGCCGCTCCGCCGTAGTCGACCGGATTCTAATCGAAATGTGGCGCCGGGCCTTCGCTGGACAAACGCCACCCAATATTTCACTCCTGGCTCTGGGCGGATACGGACGCAAAGATCTCTTCCCCTTCTCCGACATCGACGTGCTTTTCGCCTTCGCCGACGAAAAGACCGAAGAGCAAGCCCGGGAAGCGGTCCGGGGCATCATTCAAGGGATGTGGGACATCGGTCTGCGCGCCAGCCCAAGTTCGCGAACCGTAAAAGAAATTGCCCGATTCGATCCCGATAACCTCGAATTCACCCTCGCCACTCTCGACCGTCGCTTTCTCGCCGGCCAATTCCCGCTCTATCAGCAGCTCCATCAAACCGTGCTCCCGGGCCTGGTTTTGAGTGAGTGGAACACCATCACCCAGAAATTGGGCGAAGTTGCCCGTGCCCGGCACGCTAAGTTCGGCAACACGATTTTTCACCTCGAACCGAATCTCAAAGATTGTCCGGGCGGTCTGCGCGACTACCATCTCGCCGTCTGGTTCGCACTTCTATTCCACCTGAAAGAGACAAAGGAATGGCCGCGGCAACGGGGTGGAGTGTTCCAGAGCGCGCGCGGCGATGCGGAAGCCGCGTTCGATTTTCTTGCTGCTGCGCGCTGCTTCCTCCACTTCCGCCATGGCCGCGACGACAACACGCTCGACTGGCAATCGCAAGACGAAGCCGCGGCCAACTCGATCGGCCTCGAGACACGCGGCACCGCAGACCCCGCCTACTGGATGCGCACCTACTATCGCCATGCACGCATCATCTATCGCCGCGCCGCGCTCCTCATGGAACATCTACCCGCACCGGTCAGTTTTTATCGTCAATTCCGCCGCCGCCGCACTCCCATCGCGGGCACGGACTTCATCCTCGACCAGGGACGCATCGACATTCTTCCTGGTGCGCAATTCTCTGACACCGCCGCCATCCTGCGCATCTTCTCGTTAATGGCCACCCACGGCTATGCGCTCTCACAGGCCGCCGAGGACCGAATCACCGATGCCCTTCCCGCGCTCGCCATCCACATCCCGGAAGGCCCGTATTTGTGGAACGCGTTACGCGAGGTACTGCTGGGTCCGCACGCGGCGCATGCTCTGCGTACGATGCACGCGCTCGGCGTGCTGGAAATGCTCATCCCTGAATTTCACGGCATCGACGCTCTCGTCATCCGCGACAGCTATCACCGTTACACCGTCGACGAGCATACCTTCCTCGCCATCGACAACGTGCACAGTCTGCGTCAGCCCACCCACGACTGGGAACACCGCCTTGCGCAGCTGTTACCGGAAGTCGATCGGCTCGATCTTTTCATGCTGGCGTTATTGCTTCATGACACCGGCAAAGGCCGCCGCAGCGGCGAACATACCGTCCAGAGCGTCGAGCTCGCTGACAGCTTTCTCGCGCGCCTCGATTTCGATGCCGAGGAACGCGAATCCATTCTCAAACTGATCCGCTTCCATTTGGAGATGTCCAACGGCATGCGCCGCGACATCTTCGACGTTGAAAATGTGCGCGCCTTTGCCGAAAAAATCGGCAGTCCAAGCCTTCTGAAGATGCTCACGCTGATGACCTACGCGGACATCAAGGCCGTCAATCCAGAAGCACTGACGCCATGGAAGGCCGAAAACCTCTGGCAGTTCTACATGGCTACGGCCAACTTCATGGACCGGAGCGTGGATGAAGTCCGCTATCATGCTGCCATTGATCCGACGCTGTTGAACCGTATCCGAGCGATGGTGCCGCCGGGTCAGTATGGCGACCTGAAGCACTTCCTCGAAGGCTTGCCGCAACGCTATCTGCAGACCCGCCTCCCCGAAGTCATCCGCGATCATTTTCAGCTCGCCGCCAAGCTTGATGAGGACCCGGTCCAGCTCGACCTTCGCCCGCATCGCCAGCTCTTCGACCTCACCGTGATCGTGCGTGATCGTACGCGTCTATTCGCCGACGTGGCAGGCGCGCTGGCTGCGTGGGGCATGAACATCGTCAAGGCGGGCGCCTTCTCGAACGAAGGAGGCGTGGTGGTCGACAGCTTTCAGTTCACCGACGTTTTTCGCACCATTGAGCTGAACCCCAGCGAGAAGGACCGCTTCCTCGCGTATCTGCACGACGTCGTAGCGCAGAAGGTGCCTGTGAAGCAGATGCTGGAATCGCGCAGCCACCTCAACAGCCCAAGCAACATCAAGGTCGAGGTGACGACGCGCCTGCAGTTCGACAACGAGTCCTCGAGCCACTCGACGCTGTTACAAGTCGTCGCCCAGGACATTGCCGGCCTCTTGCGCCAGATCGCGCTCACCCTCAGCACACATCTGTGCAACATCGAGGTCGCGCTCATCGACACGGAGGGCGAAACAGCGATTGATGTTTTTTATTTAACGAGCCAAGGCACGAAGCTCACCTCTGAGACGCAGCAAGCCCTGGCCACCGATCTGACCGCCGCCCTCGAAGCCATGCGCGCCCCCGCCGCTTAGACCCTGCCTGCGATTCACAGATCCCTCGAAGGAACTCAGTGCGCTCTATTCATTCCGAAGCGCAACAATGGGATCGACACGCATCGCGCGTCGTGCGGGGATATAACAAGCCGCCAGCGCAACGGCGGTCAGCACAAGAGTGACGCCGGCGAAAGTGACCGGATCGTTGGGCGAAACGCCATAGAGAAGCCGCGCCATGAGGTGCGAAACAACCAGCGAACCCAGAAGCCCCAGGGTCGCACCGGCAACGGCGAGTTCGAGTCCCTGGCGCAGAACCATTTGCAGAATGCTGCTCCGCTGCGCACCGAGCGCGATGCGCACACCGATATCGCGGGTGCGCTCACCGACGACATAGGAGATCGTTCCGTAGATTCCGATTCCTGCGAGCAACAAGGCGGTCAAAGCGAAAAGCAAAACCATCTCCATCGAGAAGCGCCGCTGCGCCAGTGAACCGGATACAACATCGGGGAGCATTTGCGCACCGAAGACGGGCAGTTCCGGATCGATGGACTGAACCATTTCGCGCACCTGCTCCGGAAGAGCGGCCCGATCGAGCCTTCCACGTAGAAAGATGGCCAGCTCTTTATCCCGTCGCTGATAAGCACTGAGATAGATTTGCGGAATGCTCGCGTCCTCGAGCGATTCGGTGCGGGCATCAGGCACAACGCCGGTCACCGTAATCCACGAAGTCGCCGTAGGAGTGACTTTAAAATGTTTGCCGATCGGGTCATCATTGGGCCAACCCCTCCGCGCAAATGCTTCGTTGATCACGGCAACTTGTGGCGCCTTCTCGTTGTCGTTCTCGTTGAACAAACGGCCTCGAAGCGCCGGGATTCCGAGTAAATGAAAATACTCCGGTGTCACGCTTGAGCCTTCGACCCGACGCGACTGGCTGCTGCGCAGGACGCTGCCCTCCAGGATCGGCGTGAATAATCTGTGGTCGTGATTCAACGGAATCGATTCAAGGCTTCCGACAGCGATTTCCTTCACTCCTGGCAGCGATTGGCCGCGGCGCAGCATCTCGCGAATGAAGGGCGCCTCCTTGGCAGCGGTTCCATAGACGTCAGTGGTTGGATCGTTGGGGACCGGGAGCCACATACGCACGGCCATGACGTTCTCCGGATCGAATCCGAGGCGCACTTTGTACAGATCCCAGAAACTGCGCAGCAGAAGGCCGGCAGCAATCATGAGCACCAACGAGAGAGCAAATTCGGTGACGACCAGTATGCTGCGGGTGCGTGTCTGGTTTCTGGATCCCTTCGAACCGCGACCTTCCTGCCGGAGCATATGACTCGGGTCGAGCCGCCCTGCCTGCAGGGCAGGAGCGAGGCCGAAGAAAGCGCCCGCGAGTACGGAGACGCCAAGCGCGAAAAATAAAACGCCCCAGCTGATCGAAATGTCGTTGAGTCGCGGCAGGGTCGCGGGAACCATCTGCAGGAGAACCTTCCTGGTGCAGAAGAGAATTCCCAAACCTGCGATCCCGCCAAGCACGGAGAGGAGCAGGCTCTCGGTGAGCAGTTGCCTGACGAGTCGCATTCTCGCTGCTCCAAGTGCCTGGCGAATAGCCATCTCGCGGCCTCGAGCAGTAGCTCGCGCAAGCAGAAGATTGGCAACATTCACGCATCCGATCAGCAAAACCAAACCCACGGCGCCGAGGAGCAGCATGAGTGGCTCACGAACATTCCCAACTACGGTTTCGCTGAGCGGCACCAGGCGCACGCTCCAGGCATTTTCGGGGGGATAATCCGCGGGAAATTGCTTTTGCAAAGAGGCCACGAGCGCATCCATCTGGCTCTGTGCCGCAGCAATTGTCAATCCTGGGCTCAGACGGGCGATCGCTCCCGGAACAAAGCGTGAACTGCGTAAGGGGAGCGGGGTCGGCGGAGCCGAAAAACCGGCTGCAGCCCACAGTTCCGTGTTCCTTTCATCAAGGGTCCGACCCTGATCGTGAAAACTTGCCGGCAGCACTCCGACGACCTTGTACACATCGTTATCGAGCCGCAAACTTTTGCCGATAATCTGCGGATCCGCACTGAAGTCGCGCTTCCACAACCCGTCACTTATGACCACTTCCAGGTTGAAGCCGGGCGTTTGATCGTCCGGATTGAACAGGCGTCCCAACTCTGGCTTCGCTCCGAGTACGGCAAAATAACTCGGTGCGACCGGTTTAAAAATGATGCGCGCGGGCTGAGACGAGCCGGTGAGGTTTATTGATCCAGACCCTTCAACCGATACGTATTGGAAGATTCCGGAGCGCTGAAAGTCCTTCCACTCGGGTACGGAGAGGCCAATATCGCGCGCGCCCACGCCGGGAAGATCGTCCACGATGCGTACCAATTGCTCCGGTTGCGGGTAGGGCAATGGGTGAAGCAGTGTGGCATCGACAACACTGTAAATCGCGGTCGTGGCCCCGATGCCCAGGGCCATGGTGAGAATCGCGATGGCGGCAAACCCCGGGGAATTTGCAAGCTGGCGGAGAGCGTAGCGCAGGTCACGCAAGAGGTTCTCGATGAACGGCAGGCTCTGCTCCGCGTGGTACTCCTCGCGAATCTTCTCTGCTGCGCCGAATTTGAGCACGGCCTGCCGGCGCGCCTCCAACGCGGGCATGCCTGCACGAAGATTCTCCTCGAACTGCAGAGCCAGGTGCTCTTCCATCTCTTCGCGCAAACGCCGATCGGCCCGACGGCCCGCTACGAAGTTCGACAGCCGCACGAAAAAGCGCATCAGGAATTTCATGACAAATCCTCCGCTTTGACCTCGAAGAACCTCGCGATGATTGCGGCCGTTTGCTCCCAGTCGCGGGTTTCCGCCTGCAACTGCTTGTGTCCGGCGCGTGTCAGCCGGTAGAAACGCGCGCGGCGATTGTTTTCAGAAGCGCCCCACTCGGACTCGATCGCGCCTTCATGCTCCAGTTTGAGCAGAAGCGGATACAGGGTGCCCTGGTTCAAAGCGAGCAGGTCTCCGCTGATCTGCTCGATGCGACGGGCGATTCCATAGCCGTGCTGAGGGCCCAGCACGTCAAGCGTTTTCAGGACCATCAGCGCCAAGGTTCCCTGCAGAACATCCGGTTTTTCGCTCATCGATTCGACCTTTGGGTTTCCAACAGGGAGTATGCTGCACTTCCTTTGGGAAAGCAACAGGAAAGTGACCGGAATTTTTGAAAAGGTGGCAATCCGAGAGGATTCCAGCGATACCGATTGCAAACAGAACAACAACCCGGGCGGGGATCTTAAAATTAATTCATGCCCGCACTTCTCGACGCCATCGACATCAAGCGCAAGATGTACTTCGAATTTGAAAACGCCCCCTACTACTGTATGGACGTGGATGTTTCGACCCCTACCGCGCGCGGAGGCCAGACTCTTGTCCGCCTCAAAATGCGCAACCTGCTCACGCGCGCCGTTTTCGACAAAACCTTCAAGGCCGGCGAAAAATTCAAGGAACCGGATCTCGAAACCGTCGAGGCATCCTATCTCTATTCGGATGGCGAAGGTTCGCACTTCCTCGATCAAGTCACCTTCGACACCATCACGCTCTCCAGCGATAAGCTCGGCGATGCCCTTGATTTCCTGCTCGAAGGCGCAATCATCCGCGTCGACAAATTCAATGGCAACCCGATCGGGCTGCAGTTGCCCACGCAGGTGGAGCTGGCCGTGGCTTATACCGAGCCGGGCGTGCGAGGCGACACAGCGAGCGGCGCGGTGACCAAGCCCGCAAAGCTGGAGACCGGCCTTGAAATCCGCGTGCCGTTTTTTATTAAAGAAGGGGAGAGGGTAAAGGTCTTGACCGAGACGCGCGAGTTCGCCGGAAGAGCGTAACGCGATGTGTTGATTCGCATGGCCCGCCCGAGCACCGAATCAACACAACGTTAACAATGTTCGCTCAGCTCGGCCGATACCATAATCGGAGCCGCCGCAACGCGGTCTGCCATGAACTTACTTGAGATAGGCACGCACCAGGTCGATCAGGTCCTCGGCCAGTTCGGGTGCAATCTGCTCTTTGGCTCCGTCCGCCAGGTGAAATCGAATGTGCGTTTCGAGCACCTCGGCCATCAGGCTATTCACGCCTCCGCGTACCGCGGCCAGCAGCATCAACTGGTCTCCGCAATCGTCGTTCGACGTGAGCGTCCTCTCCACGGCATCCAACTGTCCACGAAGTTTGCGCACGCGCTGCAGCAGCTTGATCGTTTCCCGCTCGTGATGCGACATCGGGATATCTCCTCTTGACAATACCCACCCGGGGTATACTATCTACCCAATGGGGGTATGGCTTCGCCTATTGTATCCTCCGGCTTCTCCCCAACGCGCCAGGAAGAATATGTTACTTCAGAAGCTTGCAGCTCAAAGACTGAACCCGGTTTGCGAGTTCGCAGTCGCCGCACTGCTTGCGGCGGCAAATTCGGTCTGGGCGCAGGCTCCGGTCAAATTCGATGCGAAGGGAATCGATCTCGCAGTCCAGTTCCCTTCCGCGCCCGAGCCGCAGACTCCCCCCGCAGCGGCCCCGAATCTGGCTGCGTCGGCCTGGGCAATAGGGGAAGAAATCCAAGTTGCACAAGATGTGGCAGCAGACCCCGGTCCGGCGGGACGAGAGTCGCAGGAGGCTCCCGCGGTCGCCATGGCTCCCCATCCTGAAGACAGCATCTATTGGCTCTCCGGGCAGGCCAACATCATCTTCCAGGGCCGGCTTCCTTTTCACTCACCCTATGAGGGACCAAACAGCTTTCGCAATTCGGCAGAATACAGGACTTCGCTCGTTGGCACGCTCTACACGGCGCTGCGCCGCAACCGCTCCAGTCGCTACAACACCGACCTGATCCTTGACCTGGAGTCTGCCGGGGGACGGGGCCTGAGCGAGGCATTGGGCCTTGCCGGATTCACGAATCTTGACGTAGTACGCAACCCCAACCTGGGTTCCACTCCCTACCTGGCGCGTTATCAGATTCATCAAGTGATCGGTCTGTCCCCAAAGACCACGAGCCAGCAGCCGGGATTTTTTTCGCCCGCGCCAACCGTGCCCTCGCGCCGTGTGGAGTTCCGCATCGGCAAGATGACCCTACCCGATTTTTTCGATGTCAATGGTCCGGGCTCCGACAGTCACCTCCAGTTCATGAATTGGACCGCAGACAACAATGGCGCTTGGGACTATGCCGCTGACACGCGTGGATATACGGTGGGCGCCATGGCCGAATACGACGACCAGACCTGGAGCCTGCGCTATGGGATTTTTGCAATGCCCACGGTGGCCAACGGCATCGACATGGATTGGGCCTTCAGCCGGGCGCATGGGCAAAACGGCGAGTTCGAGTTGCGCCATAGTTTTGTGCGCGAGCACAAGGGCGTGACGCGTCTCCTGTTTTATGGCAACCGGGCTCACATGGGAACCTACCGGGAGGCCGTGCAGGATTTTCTGAATGGGTCTGACACCGCTACCTTTGGCGTAACAGCGCCGACGATCACCCTGCACGAGCATTTTGGCGCGCTCAAATATGGGTTTGGTTATAACACCGAGCAGGAATTGACCGAAAATCTACGCGTCTTCGGGCGCTTCGGATGGAACGAAGGACAGCATGAATCCTTCGCCTACACGGAGGTCGACCAGACCGTCGAAGCGGGAGCGGACTACGCTGGAAGCCGCTGGCGCCGTCCGGTTGACAAGGTCGGCGTCGCATTTGTATCCAACGCTATTAAAGCCGATCACCAGGAGTATCTGAAGCTAGGGGGACTTGGCTTTCTGCTTGGCGACGGCAATTTGAACTACGGTCGTGAAAATATCGTCGAGAGCTACTACAACTGGCACGCCTGGCGCGGCATGTTCTACGCGGTCGATGTGCAGCACATCGGTGACCCAGGCTATAACCGCGATCGCGGTCCCGCCTGGGTTGGGTCAGTGCGGGCACACGTGGACTTTTGAGTTGCTCCCACTTGCGAGTGATGTGAACGCCGATTGAAGCGAATAGAATAGCCACATTCCCCAGCTGCGGAGGCAGGTGTGGCCACGATCGACGGTCGGTGTGTCCTTGTCTATGACATTGGGGGAAGTCATATTTCTGCGGCCGTGTGCGCCGAATCCAGTTTCGTTCTGGGTCCCGTTTCAAAATCCGCTCAACCCGACGAACAATCGACCGATGCGTTCCTCGGTGTGCTGAGCCATCTTGCGGCGCAGGTGGCGCCCGATTTGCAGCGCGTCGACGGAGCGGGGCTAGCCATGCCAGGGCCGTTCGATTATGCAGAGGGCGTGAGTTGGATGCGCCACAAGATGCCCTATCTTTATGGCGTCGACGTTCGCCGCGAGCTCGCCGAGAGATTCGGATGGCAAGACGAGCAGGTGCGATTTCTGAATGATGCAGCGGCATATCTTCTTGGCGAAATTGGCGCAGGCGCGGCGCGCGGCGTTTCGCGAGTCGTCGGCATCACGTTGGGGACGGGCATCGGCTCGGGATTTGCTATCGATGGACAACTCCAAACCGGCGGCGCAGGTATTCCTCCGGGCGGCGAAATCTGGAACGTGCCTTTTGAAGGCGGAATCGTCGAGGACCTGATCTCCACGCGATTTATCAAGCAGGGTTACCTCGAGTCCACTGGTCGAGAGCGAGAAGTGGCGGAGATTGCGGAGGGTGCCGCGCAGGACCCGGCTGCCGTCGAAGTCTTTCAGGACTTTGGCCGCAATCTGGGCCGTGTATTGCGCAGCCTCCTGCGGGACTTCGCTCCTGAAGTGGTCGTCCTTGGTGGAGGTATCTCACGTTCAGCGGATCTTTTTCTGCCCGCCGCGCAAGGAGAATTGCAGGGGACGCCTATGCGACTGAGCATTTCTGCTTTGGGAGATCTGGCCCCGTTGGTAGGTGCCGGTGTGTCGTGGTTCTCCCGCGCTGCAAAGCCGCCCGTACAATCCAAGGCAGCATTAGGAAAAAGTGCGCTGCACGAACGCGCTTGATCGACTGGTTATTTACTGCTTGCGGTCGACTGACTCTGCGTTCGCGGCTGCGCGGGCAGCGTGTAGATGACCTCGCCCGGCCTGGCATAGTGCAGTTGTTGACGCGCCTCATGCTCAATCGCATTGCTGTCGGATTTCAGCCGTTCCACATGATCGTGCAGCCGCGCGTTTTCCTGTTGAAGATCCTGAATCTCCTGGCGAAGTTCATGGTCTCTTGCGCGCTGCTGCTGCCAAGCTGAAAGCCCGTGCTTCCCATTCACCACGCCCCATCCGAAAAGCAGGATCAATGCAATCGCAATGGTGGTTCCTGCGGGGCGCCACACGGATTGCGCCGCGTCGAGCGCCCGCTCGCGCAACAGGTCAAACTTTATCTCGCTGTGTCCCGCGGATTCTGTTCTGCCTTCCTGCATTGATCCTCGATATACGTCTAGGCTAAGACAAAATTTTTAGCCGCGGCACTCAGCGACTCCATGTCCTGTTCGCTGCGTGCTTCGGTATAAGCCCGAACCACCGGCTCCGTGCCAGAAAGCCGGTAGCACACCCACGATCCGTCACCCAAAATCAGCTTCAGTCCATCGGTGCGTACGACGCCGGCAACTTTTCGTCCACTTAGCTCGGTTGGATCGGTCTTCAGCTTCTCAGTGAACGCGGCCATGCGGTCAGGGGTCAAGCGGAAGTTCTCGCGAACAGGGTAGAAGGAACCTACCTGGGCAAATAACTTACGTAACTGCGTGCCCAGACTCGTGCCGCGCACGGCCACCATCTCGGTCACCAGGAGCCCGGCGATAATGCCGTCTTTTTCGGGAACATGCCCGCGAATTGTCAGCCCTGCCGACTCCTCGCCCCCGATTGCGATTTTGTCGGCAATAATCAGCTCGCCGATGTATTTGAATCCCACCGGCGTCTCGTAAAGCGGCACCTTATGATGTTCGGCCAGTGCATTGATCAGGTTGGTGGTGGCAACACTCTTGGCCACACCATTCTTCCATCCGCGCGTCTCCACAAGATAATCGAACAGCAGCGCGATGATGTAGTTGGGCTGGATGAATGTGCCGTCTTCATCCACAATGCCGAAGCGATCCGCATCGCCATCGGTCGCGATGCCGATCTTTGCGCCAACCTCTTTCATCTTCGCCTTGCAATCCCCCAGCAAGTGGTCGTCCGGCTCGGGCGCGTGTCCGCCGAAGAGCACATCACGGTAATCGTGAACGGTCTCCACTGTCACACCGGCTTGGCGAAGAACGTGGCAACTGTAACCGCGGCCCGCGCCCCAGAACGGGTCGAAGACCACCTTGATGCCGGACTTCGCAATCGCTTTCAGATCCACAAGCTCGGCCAGCCGCTTGAGAAATTCCGGCTTCACATCGGTCGTCTCAAATCCTCCCGCGGGCGCCTCCGATTTTGCGATGGGCGCGTCGGCCGGCCTTGCGGCAATTGCCGCTTCAATCTGCTTCGTCACCTCAGGCAATGCGGGTGCGCCGTCATGCGTCGAAAACTTGATCCCGTTATATTCGGGCGGATTGTGCGATGCGGTGAAGTTGATTGCCCCCGAGGTCTTCATCTGTCGCACTGCATACGCGATGGCAGGCGTCGGCGCCGGCTTCGGAATCACGATCGGTGTGACCCCAGCGGCGGAAAGCACACCGGCGGCCTCCGCAACAAAGCTGTCGCCCAGAAAGCGCGGGTCGCGGCCCACCAGCACACGATGCGGCTGGGGCTGCGTCTTGACGTACGCGGCAATGCCAGCGACGGCGAGGCGAATGTTGGCCACGGTAAACTCGTCCGCCACGATGGCTCTCCAACCGGAAGTACCGAACTTTATGCCCTTGCTCATCGTTTGTCTCCGCGCAGCGGGTTCGCCAGCCGCAAGGAACATACTGCAACACCGGAGCCGAGTCGGCAAGTTTCCGTCCGAATGACGCACGCCTTGGACGGCGTGCACTTTACACTGAGGTCGGATGGGAATCATGCCGGATGTCCCCCTGCTTGCTCGCATCGTTTTGACCACTGCCGCGGATCCTGAAGAAGCCGCGAACCTGGCTCGCACTCTGGTGGAGGAACAGCTCGCCGCGTGCGTCACGTTGATCCCCGCGGTCCGATCGATCTACCGATGGCAAGGCAAGGTCGAGGATTCCACCGAAACGATGCTTTTGATTAAAACCGGCGCCGAGCAGTTGCCCGACCTCGAAGCGCGAATCCACGCCCTGCACACCTATGACACGCCCGAGTTCCTGGTGCTCGGAGTCGACGCAGGCAGTGCGGGATATCTCGACTGGCTCATGGCAAGTTTGAGCAAAGCATAGACGTTGCCCCGATATCCTATGGGCCGCCGAACCGCATTTCGGACCATCTGGTATTCTGGGCTTTCGCAGTCATGCATTGGTTAGTGATTGCCCTTCTTGTTTCGCTTGGTGCGCTCCTGCTTGCTGCAGGAGGAGTGGCGCGTCACATCTGGCTTCAACACGCCAGGCTACGCGACAAGGGGCCGGCGCGACCCACTCCGGCCAGCGAAGAAGCAGATCTGGAATCAGAACCGTAGGGGATCGAATGCACAAGGAAATCTCTTCGCCGATCTCTCCATCGGCCACATGGACCGCCGCGCCCACATGGCTGCGCGCCGCCGGAATTGTAATTGCCGGCAGCCTGCTGCTCGCGATTTGCGCACACGTCTCGGTGCCGCTCGGCTTTACCCCGGTACCGCTGTCCCTCCAGCCCTTCGGTGTACTGCTGCTGGGCCTTCTGTTGTCGCCGCGCATGGCCGTGGGAACCGTCGTCGCCTATCTGGTCGAGGGTGCTGCCGGTTTGCCCGTCTTCGCCCCATCCCCCATCGGGGGCGTGGCGCACCTGCTTGGTCCAACGGGCGGTTACCTCTTGGCCTATCCCGTGGCGGTTGGCGTCATTTCGTTTCTCTGGCGGCGTACGGGGCGCGGGTTTTCAATGGCCCTTGTCAGCGCAGCCTTGGGCGATCTGCTGATCCTGGCCTCGGGCGCCGCGTGGCTCGCTGTCGGCAGTCACACGATGGTATGGCCAGCAATCTCCGCTGGCTTGCTGGCGTTTGTGCCTGGCGATGCTCTGAAAGTTGCAGCCGCCGCCGGCATTGCGGCTGGCTGGCAGCGCATCCGTCGTCAACAACAATGATTGCAATGAGTTGTTCTGCCGTATTTAGTCGAAAGGACCTTGGTGCCTTGTGAGTAATGAGACTTCAGCAGTGGCCAACGCGCAAACCGTGACCGATATTTCCATCGCACACAGTCCGGATTCCGACGATGCGTTTATGTTTTACGGCCTCGCGACGAATAAGGTTCGAGTTCCCGGCTATCGTTTTTCGCACACGCTGTCTGACATCGAGACTTTGAATCGGAAGGCACAGGACGAGGCCTTCTTCGACGTCACTGCCATCAGTTTTCACGCCTACCCCTACATTCAGAAAAACTACACGCTCATGGGATGCGGAGGGAGTGTGGGCGAAGGTTACGGGCCGATGATCGTCTCGAATCGCCCTCTGGCCGCAGCCGATCTGACTCGCTTCCGCATCGCCATTCCAGGTCAGCTGACGACCGCTTTTCTGGCACTGAAAATCTTCAACCCCGCGATTGAGACCGAAACGGTGGCCTTCGACCAGATCATTCCCGGCATTCTCTCTGGAAAGTTTGAAGCGGGACTCATTATTCATGAAGGTCAGCTGACCTACTCATCCAGCGGGCTCTATCGCGTGCTCGACCTGGGTGCCTGGTGGCGTGAAACCACGGGCCTTGTGCTTCCTCTCGGCGGCAATGCGATTCGCCGCTCGTTGGGCGCCGAGCAACACAGAATTATTTCGAAAGCCTTGCGCGACAGCATCCAGCATGCACTCGATCATCGGGAACAGGCGCTTGAATACGCAATGCAATTTGCGCGCGACCTTGATTCCACGTTGGCGAACCGCTTTGTCAGCATGTATGTGAACGACCGAACGCTCGACTATGGCGTCGACGGGCGCAATGCTATTCGCAAGCTACTCGATGAGGGCCACGAGCGCGGCATTATCCCAATCAAGCCTCAGGTAGATTTCGTCGACTAACTCAAATCACTGAATATCTTCCAGTTTTTGCCGATGCATCCGTTGTCGAAGGAATTCTGGATGCTCGCAGAAATCATGCCCAATATCCTGGTCGCTTCCCGCGATCCGGCTCTTCTCACCAGCCTGCAACCCGTACTCGCCCTGACAGGTGCGCGCATAGAGGTTGCCGATTCCGCGAAAACCGCATTGGCCGCCATGGTGGCATCCCCGTCGCCAAGGCTGGCGTTGCTCGATGCGGAGTTGCCACAGACAGAAATCGGCCAGTTGATTGCGGCCGCACACGCATCGACAGCAGCCCACACCTATCCCATTGTCCTTCTCGCGGACATAATTCCCGAGGAGTGGTATCGGCGTCTGGCTGAAGGTGTCCTTGACGACGTCATTCCGCGCGCTCAGGCAAATCCTCATTGGCGTCTTCGCCTCGATTTTGTCCTTCGAACCTGCGACCGGTTGCGCGAACTCGAACATTTGCGCGAAGCGGTGCAAGGAAATACGCAAACTGACCCGCTGACCGGCCTCTGCAATCGCTCAGCTCTACTCTCTACGTTGTTTCGCGAAACCGACCGGGCACAACGGCTGAGAAACCCACTGAGTCTTGTCCTCTTTGAAATTGACGATTTCAACCACTGGGAGTCGCGATTGGGTTCCCAAGCCTGCGATGGCTTGTTGCGCACGGTCGTTGAGAGAAGCAGCCGACTCCTGCGAAGTTATGACACGTTCGGAAGAAGCGGCGATCATGAATTCCAACTGATTTTGCCGGGCTGCAGCACAGTCAACGCAAATTTGCTCGCCGAACGCCTACGCATGGATGTCTTCGCGCAACCCATCCCATCGCTTGGCGAATCGCTCCGGTTGTCGGCCTGTTTTGGCATTGCTTCAAGCCAGGGCCGCTCGCCCCTTGTGGTCGCGCGCGAAGCCGAAATGGCATTGCGCAGAGCCAAGAATCCGGACCGGAATCGATTCAGTGCTTTGTTCGAACGCCGGACCCGCAAATGGATCCGATCGGTTTCCTGTCCTGAATGCAAGCGATCGTCCGTCGGCATTTTGACGGCCGGTCAAATTCAAATTGCGGCCGTTGCCTCCAGATCGCTCGCAGGCTCAGCCGCAAACAGAAACTCCTGAAACACATCGTTTGAAACCATGCGCCCCCGTGCAGTGAGACGCACCGATTTCCCGTCCGAAACCACCAGGCCGGACTCCGCCAACCGCCTCACAACAGCGAGCGCCCGCTCCATCGCGCCCCCCCCAAACTCCTGCTTGAGAGCTCGCCAGCTTCACGCCTCCGTTCAGCCGCAACCCCAGAAACCATGCTTCTTCCTGCTGCCGCTCCGGCGAGAGCCAGGCCATCTCTGCCTGCCTGCGGACCGCGAGAGATAGTCCTTCAAATCTTCTGTCGTCTTCGATCGCAGGATGTACGGGGTCCGCACCGTCGTTCCCGGCTCGATCTTGCATCCTTCGCACGCAGGGCCGAGGACGCGTCAAGTCCAACCCCCAGGTAAGGCCGCCGCTCCCAGTAGCGCAGATTGTGCCGCGACTGAAATCCGCGCCTCCGCGAAATTCGAGATCTCATATTGCTGCAAGCCCGCCTTTTCAAGCTGCTCGAATCGCCGTCTCGTACATCTGCGCGATCGTGTCGTCTGTGGGAACCAAGCTCCGCGTGGTAGCGCGCGCCTCCGGCAAGCATCTCCCTGCCCAGCCGCGAGTCCTCATCCACTTCGAGCATGTAGACGCTGGCATGAGGCACTTCAGTCTCGATGAGCACCGCCAACGACTCGTCCCACGAAGCGAGCGTCTGCCCGGCAAGCCCCGCGATCAGATCGATATTCAGATTGGCAATTCCTGCCGCCGCAGCCGGCGCAGATCGTTCGAGGACCATGGTCTCGCGCTGTGGAGCCGCCCGCTCACCTGCGCTTCGCGATCGATGAACGACTGCACGCCGAGGCTCACGCGGTTCACGCCCGGCCTGCACAGTGCTTCCAACGTTCTCGTCACCAAGCTGACCCGGTGCGCACTCGACCGTGATCTCCACATCCGTGCTCTCAACGTTAAATTCGGCCCGCATTGCGGCAAACAGTTTTGCGATCAGTTCCGGCTCCAGCAGGCTCGGCGTCCCGCCGCCCAGATAGACCGTGTCGACGGCCGCGGCAGGTCGACACCCATTGCTCCGCCCACGGTCCGCATGCTTTCAAGTTCCTCGATCAGGCGGTCAACATAGCGCGCGTGTTCGCTTGCTGGATAGACCCCTGAGGCGAAGTTGCAATAGGTGCACTTTGAGCGGCAAAACGGAATCGAAATGTATAGTCCGAGTTTGTCGCTGGCTGCCATGGCCGTCATCCATCAATTCTTTCACGAGATCCGGCACGCGGCATGGCTCTGGCCCTGGCGCATGACAGAATGGAAAAGAGGACTAACGGATTGAAAGCGTGGCCGATTCTGGGCATTTTGATTGTCCAGGCTTTTCTTTGTCTTGCTCATTGGTTCCTCTATTTCACCTGGACCGCATTCTGGTGGCCCCTCAGCCCGAGCGCCACTCGCGCTGAAAGTCCACGCTCATTGGGCTTTCCGTGATTTTCATGATTGGCGCGCTACTTGGTTTTCGATTCACAAATTGGCTCGTCGCTTTTATCTACCAGATCGCCGCACTTCTGGCTTGGGCTGCTCAATTTCTTCCTCTGCTCAGCATGCCTTGCATGGATCATCGACTTCGTGCTCCGCTTCGCTCTGACCGGGACAGTCCGTCTCGCAGGCGCGGCCCTGCGATGGCCACCGCCCTCTTTCAGCGGCGATTGGAGCAGTCGTTTATGGAATCTTGAATGCCCGCTTCATCCGGCTTCGCCGCGTCGCTGTCCGCCTGGCGAACCTGCCTGAGTCGTGGCGCGGACGAACGGCTTTCGCTCATCAGCGATATTCACCTCGGCAACATCAACGGCATTCGCTTTGCGAGACGGCTTTCCACGCTTGCCCAGCGCCTGAATCCCGATATTATCTTCATCCCCGGCGACCTCTACGACGGCACGAAGGCAGATCCGGAGCAAATTGCCGCGCCACTGTTCGGCCTTACACCGCCTCTGGGCGTCTTCTTCGTGTCGGGCAATCATGAGGAGTTCGGCGGGGCCACGCACTATGCGGAAGCGCTCAAGGCTCGTGGTTTTCATGTCCTCGACAGCGAGTGCGTCGACATGGACGGCCTGCAGATCCTCGGTGTTCCCTACGAGGCGTCGAACTATCCGATGCGCCTGCGCCACTTTCTCATGGGACAACGGCTCACGATGGAGCCGCGTCGATCCTGCTGCAGCATGTCCCGACACGGCTTCCGATCGTGGAGCAGGCCGGGGTGAGCCTGCAGTTGAGCGGACACACGCATGGCGGCCAGGTCTTCCCTTTCTCATGGATTACGCGCCGCGCGTTTGGCAAATTCACCTACGGCCATCAACGGTTCGGCAGCCTGCAGGTGATCACCTCGAGCGGGGCTGGAACCTGGGGACCGCCGATGCGCGTCGGCACCCATCCCGAAGTTGTCTTGATCACCTTCCAGTAGAAGTGTTCTGATAGTCCTTCCGCTTTTTTTGAAAGGGACGGGACTATGCCCCTCAGGCTCCAGGCGTTTTCTTTTCTTCGTAGACCTACTGCTCCTCACTCTGTTGGGTGTGGCCAACGCGCAACAACCCTCAAGCACAACCCGCGATCCGGATCTAAGCTTCCCGACCGTGCTCTACGGTGCGGCGTACTACAACGAGTACATGCCGCAGGACACGCCGACTGCCCAGGCCGAGAGGCTTGAAAAGGACGTCGCCCTGATGAAGGCCGCGGGCCTGAATGTGGTGCGCATGGGCGAATCGACATGGAGCCTGTGGGAGCCTGAAGACGGCAAGTTCGACTATGCGTGGATGGATCGCATTGTCGACGCGATGGGCAAGGCCGGCATCAAGGTTATCCTCGGAACGCCGACCTACTCGATCCCCGCATGGATGGCGCACCAGCATCCGGAGATCTTCGCCGATCGCATCCCGCCCGGGATGTTCGGCGGCAAACCGGTCTCGAGCACCTATGGCCTCCGCCAGAATATGGACACGGACTCGCCGGCCTATCGTTTCTATGCCGAGCGGCTGATCCGGCATATTGTTGCGCACTACAAAGACAACCCGACCGTGATCGGTTGGCAGCTCGACAACGAGACATCGAGCTACGAGGCGGCCAATCCCGATGTCTTCATCGGCTTCCAGCACTATCTGGAGAAAAAGTTCGTTACCCCCGAAGCTTTGAGCAAGGCATGGTTCCTTAACTATTGGGGCGAGAACCTGCACACCTGGGAAGACCTTCCGAAACGCGATGGGACCATTTCGACAGGGTACAAACTTGAGTGGACGCGCTGGAGCCAGATGCGGGTGACTGATTTTCTGCACTGGCAGGCTGGGCTGGTCCGCGAATGCGCCGGGGCCCGCCAATTCGTCACGACCGACTACGGCGGCATGATGAGGCGGGACGTGAACGAAGAAGCCGTTGCGGATTCGCTCGATATCGTCGCCGATAACATCTACCACGGCACGCAGGACCACTACGACGGATCGCTTTCAGATCCTTACAGAGCGATTTCAGCCGTTCGCTGAAGCACACGAACTTTCTGGTGACTGAAACCAACGCGCAGACCATTGGATGGACCTCGCAGAGCCAGTTCCCGCCCTATGACGGACAGCTGCGCGAGGATGTCTACACCTATCTCGCCAACGGCGCCAACATGGTCGAGTACTGGCACTGGGCATCGATTGCCGCCAACCAGGAGACGTACTGGAAAGGCATCCTCTCGCACGATCTCGAACCCAATCGCGAGTACGCCGAGATGAGCCGCACCGCGCACGAGCTGGAGAAGGTCGGCGCGAAGCTCGTCGGCTTGAAGATTCACAACGACGTGGCGATTCTGTGGAGCCGTGATTCGGCGAACGCGATCAGCTTCATGCCCTATGGCGGCGGTGTGCCGGCAGGAGCTGGACTGGCGAACCCGATGGCTACGCGTCGCTGGTGCAGCAAATGCACCACATCACTCTATGACCTGAATGTTGGCTCGGACTTTGTCTTCCCTGACCACGCCGACTTCTCCGACTACAAGCTGCTGATCGTTCCCGCTCCTCTATATCGCCGATGATGCGCTGCTGCAGCGAATCTCGGATTATGTGAAAAATGGCGGCCATGTGATCATGACGTTCAAGAGCGGATTCGCCAACGAGAACTCCGCGGTTCGCTGGGTCCGTGCGCCCGGACCGCTGCGCGAGGCCGCAGGCTTCAGCTACCAGGAGTTCTCAAACCTGGAACACCCGCTGGCGCTCAAAGACGATCCATTCCATGCGGCGACGCCAACAAAGTCCAGTTCTGGGCTGAGTTCCTGATGCCCGATCATGCCAAAGCCACTGCGTACTATGACCATCCGTTCTTCGGAAAATGGCCGGCGATCACCGAAAACCAGTTCGGCTCCGGCACGCTCTTGTATGAGGGTACCTATCTCTCGGACACGTTGCAGACCGCGCTGCTGAAGCGAACGCTAGATCGACGAGCTGGCCTCACCGGCCCCGACCAGCAGCTTCCGCACGCGCCTCATGTGCAGCACGGCGTCAATCGCGATGGGCAACGGTTCACTACTACTTCAACTACTCGGCGACAACGTGAAGTTCAATTATGGGTATGGAGACGGTACCAATTTGCTGGATGGCAAGGCCCCGGCACATGGCCAGGAGATCGAACTAGGGCCTGGGATCTTGGCCATAGTGGAAGAGCGCTGAGCTAGGATACATATCGTACCCGGCCTAAAAAACCGTCTTGAGGTTCTGGCCTTGCCCTTTCAACGCACCTGTTGATAGCATGGCTTTTCTCTGCTGGAGCGTTTGATCGAGGCTGTATTTGCCGTCGCCCTTCCGGCTCTCTTGTTGCCTTTCTGGTTGTCGCTTTGGCTTCCTGGCCATGCTCAACGCCCAGCGCCCTCAGCAGCCAGTCACCGCCCCCCGGCCCCTGGATGAACGCCGAGCCTCTCGCCCGACGAGCGCGCCGACCTGGTGTCTGAAAGAGATGACGCTCGACGAGAAAGTTGCGCTTGCTGCATGGCGTCGGCATGCCCACCGATGAGCCTGTGACGCCGGAGAATGCGCCGTCGAATCGTGGAGTGGGCTACGCGGTCGGAGTTCCACGGCTGGGTATCCCCGGAATCGACATGAGCGATGCAGCTTACGGCGTGCGTTCCAGCGGCGTCAACGGACGCTATTCAACCGCATTGCCGGCCAATGTCGCCGCGGCGGCAAGCTGGGACCCAGATGCAGCGTTTGAATACGGCGCGCTGATCGGGCGCGAACTGCGCGCGCAGGGCTTCAACATGTCGCTCGGCGGCGGGACGAATCTCACCCGCGACCCGCGCAACGGACGCACATTTGAATATCTTGGGCGAAGACCCGGTGCTAGCCGGAACGCTGGTTGCCAAGCTGATTGAAGGCACGCAGTCGGCGCACGTCATTGGCGACATCAAGCACTACGCGCTGAACGACCAGGAGAGCGGACGCAACGCGGTCAACATCAACATCGGCAAGCGCGCCATGCGCGAAAGCGACCTGCTGGCCTTCGAGATCGGCGTCGCCAAGGGCAATCCAGCGGCCGTCATGTGCTCGTATAACCGCGTGAATGGCGACTTCGCCTGCGAGAACGAGTATCTGCTGAACGATGTTCTGAAGAAAGACTGGAAGTTCCCCGGATTTGTTTTGTCCGACTGGGGCGGGACGCACATGCACCGAGAAAGCCTCGGCCGCCGGTCTCGACAATGAAGAGCCGGGCAGACTTCTTCTTCAGCGACAAATTACAAGGCGGCCGTCGAAGCAGGCACGATTCCCACCGCAGAACTGGACGAGCATGTGCACCGCATCCTGCGCTCGATGTTTGCCGTGGGCGTCATCGACTATCCGCGCCAGCGCAGCGTCATCGATCCATTTGCCGGATTTGAAACTGCGCGCAAGATCGAAGAGAGCGGCATCGTGCTGCTGAAGAACGAGCATGCGCGTTCTGCCTCTGAATGCCGCGCGGCTGCACACCATCGCGGTCATCGGCTCGCACTCCGATGTGGGCATGATCTCCGGCGGCGGCTCGGCGCAGGTCGATCCGATCGGCGGAAACGCCATCATGCCATCCGGGCAAAGGCGCGACGCACTGGCTGGAAGAGATCTGGTTCCCTACTTCGCCGCTCAAAGCGATCCAGGAGCGCGCACCCAAGCCACCGTCAAGTACGATCCCGGCACCGACCCGGCCGCTGCTGCAGCGGCCGCGAAAGGCGCCGACGTCGCCATCGTCTTTGCCTATCAGTGGGCAAGCGAAGGCATGGACTTGCCAGATCTCACCTTGCCGCATCAGCAGGACGAGGTGATCGCAGCGGTGGCAGCAGCCAATCCGCACACGATTGTCGTGCTCGAAACGGGCAATCCGGTCACCATGCCCTGGGTCAACGCGCCGGCAGCAATTCTCGAAGCATGGTTCGCGGGCAGCGATGGGGCCAACGCTGTCGGCAATGTGCTCTTCGGGTCGGTGAACCCCAGCGGCAAACTGCCCAACACTTTTCCCAAGAGCGACGACGATCTGCCACACCCCACGCTCACCAAGCCGCCACCGGAGTCGGAGCACTTCTCCGGACCGGTTATCGCGAGCAATGGGCCAAGGGATTGCCGCCGTTCCAGGTCACATACGACGAAGGCGTGAAGGTTGGCTACAAGTGGTACGACGCCGAGAAGAAGCCTGTGCTGTTTCCCTTCGGCTTCGGGCTCTCCTACACCACCTACAGCTATTCAGGCCTGCAAGTCGTCGACCCGGCGACACTGTCAAGGCGACTTTCACCGTCACCAACACCGGCAGCGCGGGGGATCGGAGATCGCGGAAGTCTACGCCATGCTTGCCGGATGCTGCGGGCGAGCCGTTCAAGCGACTGGTGGGCTTCACGAAGGTAAAGCTCGATGCGAAAGCAAAGCAGACCGTGAGCGTCGACATCGATCCAAAATATCTGTCGATCTTCGATGAAGCCAAGGACGGCTGGACGCTGGTTCCGGGCGACTACACTGATCCTTGTCGGCGGGTCGTCGCAAGACTCTGCCGCTGAAGGCTGTTGTCAATCTGAAATAGCCCGCTACGGCTCATCACCGGATTCCCAGAGCTGGACTGGTGTGCAAGTTCTGGGAAATTCGGAAGACTAGACAGGCTTCTCGAGCACCACGAAATAGAGATCATCGCGAAGAGGCGTGCCGAATCGCTTGTCCTCATATGGGAAAGGTTTCGTCTCACCGGTCAGCGCATAGCCTCGCCGTTGGTACCAGGCAATCAGCGTATCGCGGACGTTGACAACGGTCATGCGGATACGGCACGCGCCATGTACTTTCGCGAAATCTTCGGCCGCGGACAACAAGGTGCGACCTAGCTTTTGCTTTTGCAATGCAGGGCTGATCGTAAGCAGGCCAAGATACCAGACACCGTCGTCGCCCGGATCGAGCCACACCGTTCCCAGGACGCATTTGTCCGCAGGATCGCGATAAACGAGTAGATTCGCCGCGGGCTTTGCCGCCAGGTCTTCTCTGAGCAGGGAATCGTTCATGCGCTGGCCTTCGATCACGCCTGCCTCAATGTTCCAGCTTGCCGTGGGACCAGTGGCACGAAAGGCAACGTTGATCAAATCGATGATCGCCGGATAATCCGCTTCTATCGCGGGCTCAAGAAACATGTGCGCTAGTTTATCGTGCAGGCCGCAAAGGCACGATGCATTTTAACTACTCGGCCTCCGGTGGCACTTGCTCCAACAGCCGCTTCCACGTCTTCTGGTTTCTGCGGAAGCTTCGCTTCAGGTCCTCAAGGATGCGCTCGAAATCCGAATTCGTACGCAGATTGTTCCACGCCGGATTTTTCTGGAACCACGGATAATTTTCGTTGCCAAGATAGATGGCGCGGCGCAGCCAGTGCAGCGCCTCACTGGAGTCGCCCTCAACGGCAAAATAAGTCGCCAGCCGGTAGGCCATCTCGCTGTCTGCTTCGGCGGCCGCCAACGTGTCGTCCTTCAGCAGTGTCGCAGCTAGGGCACGATCTCCTGCTTGCACGTAGCACAGTGCAAGTGTCGGCACGGCGATGCGCATCAGCTCGTCGTCGCGGATTACGCCCTCAAGAATCTCAATCGCTTCGGTCAGATGGCCCATGCGCATTTGCTGATAGCCCGCCGAAGTGCGCAGCAACGGATGACGCGGCTCGAGTGCAAGGCCCTTCTCCAGTTCATCCCCCGCCAGTTCAATTTGATTTTGATAGTGATACACACGAGCCCGATGGTTGTAGAGGATCGCCGCATTAGCCGGATTCAGCTTGAACGCTCTGCTGAATTGCTGCAGCGCCTCGTCGTACATGCCGTCGCCACGCAGTGCGAGGCCCGCCACCATGTGCACGTTCCAGTCGTTTGGCCCTGAAGCAAGCAGGTTTGCAATCCCATGACGCGCCGATTCCTTCTCGCCGCGCGAGAGCAGCATATAAATGCGATAGAGATTGGCCTCGGTTGCCCCCGGATCAAGGCGAAGCGCCTCCTCGAGTGCGCGACGCGCATGCATCACGTGAATCTGCCCGCCGAAGCCGTGGCGCACATATTGCAGCTCGGCAATGCCAAGCCCGCTCCATGCGGCCGCGAACCTTGGATCCTTCTGGGTCACGCTTTCAAACAAAGCGCACGCACGGTCAAGATCCGATCGCGCACCGGTTCGAACCATGAATGAACTCAGCAGCGCACGCGCTTGCAGGTACTCCTCGCTCACCGGGCCAGCCAGCGATGCATCGCGAGCCACCGCACGCGGCGCATCGGCATTCGCGGTTTCAATTCTGTCGGCGCCGCTCAATCCATGCAATGCCGCAAACACTTCATTCGAAATCTCGGTCTGCACCGCGATCAGGTCGAGCGAGGCCACCTGGATTGCCCCGCCCGCACGCACACTCTGCGATGCCACATCGAGCAACTGCCAATTGAGGTCGAAGCCGAGTTCCGAGCGCACAAAACTTCCTGCCAGCACAAACGAAACCAGCAATCGCTGGCCGACTGAAAGAGGATCCATCTGCGCAATGGGAAGCGACATCAGCGTGCTCGACGGGCGCACGATGAGCGATGGAATGCGCGCCAAACGCGCAGCAATCGCATCGGCCAGCGCATATCCATAGAGCGGAGCCACGTCGGTCGCCCCGAGATTCGTGAACGGCAACACGACAAGAGAATTCTGGGCAGCGCGTTCGCTCGCCGATTCGCGGAATCGCTCGGCCAGCATGGAGAGGATGCCCGTATTGCGCTTTTCGGCCTCCGCGCTGGTTGTAGGCAGAATAGCCGCCGCATCGCCAGGAATAATCCCGGTCTCGATCTGCAGCGCCTTCATGATGGTCTTCAGTGCCTCGCGCACTTCGGCGGCTGTGTTGTAACGCGCGCCGGGATTCTTTTCGAGGCAAGTCGCAATGACGCTTTTCAACTCGTTCGGTATCGTCGGATCGATTTCACTGAGGTCGGGCGGATTGGAAAACTGAATGGCGCGAATCGCCTGAAAATCCTCGGCGTCCGGCCTTGTAAACGGGTGGCGCCCGCTCGCCAACTCATACAGAATCACGCCCAATGCCCAAACGTCGGATTGCACGCTCGATTGGCCCGTAACAAACTGCTCCGGCGCCATGTAGCGGATCGTCCCGCCGCGCGCAGTGTACGTTGCGGCCATCGACGCGTCCTTCGCCAACGCAGGTTTGCTCGGGTCGAAATCCGCTTCCTCCGGCTGGAGGCGGCGTGCAAGGCCAAAATCGAGTATCTTGACGAGCCCGCCTTCGGTCAGCATCACGTTCTGCGGTTTCAGGTCGCGATGAAAGATACCCAGCGCATGCGCAGCCTGCAGACCATCCGCGATCTGGATGCCGACCGATAACAGCAATTGAGGTGTGGCCGGTCCGCGCGCGATCAGTTGATCGATCGACTGGCCGGGCACATACTGCATGACGATGTAGCCTTCGTCGCCGGCCTCGCCAACTTCGTAAATCGCGCAGACGTTGGGATGTTCGATCGCGGACGCCAGGCGCGCCTCACGCAGCACCGTGGTGCGCATTTGCTGCGCTGAGAGCAAACCGGCGCGCAGAATCTTCAGCACGACAGGGCGCTGCAGCAGCGTATCGTTGGCCAGGTACACAACGCCGCTGCCGCCAGCGCCCAGCTTGCGGACGATTTCGTAATGCTCAATCTTTCGCTTCATCGCTCTCTCTCAGTGTAACGACGAAGCCGTAAAGACGGCCCTTATACCGCACTATGAGAGAAGTGGCTTGCGATCAGTGTCCGCGATGCGGGGGACCCTCCTCGAGTTGCGGAGGCTGGGCAGCAAGGCGTTTTTGTCCACGCCGGCCGAGCAAAAACATGGTGAGACCGAACGCGAGCAACACCAGTCCCCACCCGAGGTTGACATTGATGCCAAGACTCTTCGCGTAGAGGTCCGCGTTGCCATTGGTGGCGATGCCGAAGCCTGTGAGAATCAGCCCGGTCAGGGTGAACATCAGACCCATGGGGATGCGTAGATCGAGACTCATCGTATCTTTTCCTTTTTGCCGTTCCTTGTCGCTTTCCTGTTCCTCTGCATTTCCTCTCCTGATCCTCAGGCGAAAAAGATGTTCAGCGCAACGGCGCACAGCAGGATGGCGACGGCCAGAGCTTCGGGGCTCTTCCACCACCGGTTGTGCGCGCGCGGCGGTTTGGGTGTGAGCGAGTGAACCAGGCCCACCAATTCCGACTCAGGGTGTGGCTTGGTAAACAAACTTACAACCACGGTGATAATGAAGTTGGTGCTGAAGGCGAAGATGGCTCCCCAGAAGTTCTGCGCCATGTCACTGGGGTAATGATGCACCACAGTGAGCCATCCGCCGTGAATTCCAGGATGTGCCTCGATAGGAAGTGTCAGCCCATGATGCAACATGGCCGCCGCCGTACCCGAAATCAAACCCACAAAAGCGCCATGCCCAGTTGCCCGTTTCCAGAACATTCCGAGCAGGAATGTAGCGAACAACGGCGCATTCACGAAGGAGAAGACCAGTTGCAGCGTATCCATGATGTTGTTGAAATTGATCGCGGCATAGGCCGTGGCAATCGACAATAAAATGCCGCCCACCGTCGCCCATCGGCCCACCGCCATGTAATGCCGATCGCTGCCGCCCTTGTGAATGTAGGACTGATAGAGGTCGTAGGTGAACACGGTATTGAAGGCGGTCACGTTGCCTGCCATGCCGCTCATAAAGCTGGCCAACAGCGCGGTCAGGCCGAGGCCAAGAATGCCCGTCGGAAAATAGTGCAACAGCATATTTGGGGTGGCCATGTCGTAGTCGAGCAAAGGGTGTCCACTGGCATCGAGCATCGCCTGCCCGGTCACCGGATTGATTTTTGCTGGAACCAGCCCCTTGCCCTCTTCCACCTGGGCTGAGACCACATTCGTCTCGTGGTAGATCACCCCATTCTCCGTGCGAACCGTGGTGGTCGTGTGCGGCGTGGGCAGCCCGATCGCCAGCAGTCCCGGCAGAATCACAAGAAACGGGAAAAACATTTTGGGGATCGCCGCGATCAACGGAACCCGCCGCGCCGACTCCATGTCTTTCGAAGCCATTGCCGTTTGAATCACCAGAAAGTCCGTGCACCAGTATCCGGACCCGAGCACGAAGCCCAATCCCATGCCGATCCCAATGATCTCGATGCCCATCGGGTTGGTATTCGAGTGCATCACACCCTTCCACTCGTGCATGTAGGCCACAGGCAATGAGGCTTTCAGCCCCGCCCACCCCCCGATATTCTTCAGCCCCAACAGAACCAGGGGCAAAAATCCCGCGATGATGAGGAAGAATTGCAGCACTTCGTTGTAAATGGCACTGGTGAGTCCGCCGAGAAAAATATAGAGAAGCACGATGACTGCCGACAGCACGATCGAAAACGTGAAGATGCCTCCAGGCGCCCAGCCGAGCGTCCTGAACAGTCCATCGAATACGTGCAACGCCTGGATGAGCCGCGCCATGGCATACATCGAAATGCCGGAACTAAAGACGGTCATCACCGCGAACGAGCAGGCATTCAGCGCGCGAGTCTTCTCATCGAAGCGCAGGCGCAAGAACTCCGGGACCGAACGCGCTTTCGAGCCGTAGTAGAAGGGCATCATGAAAATGCCAACGAAGATCATGGCGGGAATTGCGCCGATGCCGTAAAAATGGGCTGTCTCGAGGCCGTACTTCGCACCCGACGCACCCATGCCGATCACTTCCTGCGCCCCGAGGTTGGCACTGATGAATGCCAGGCCGCAGATCCATGCCGGCAACGCGCGGCCAGCCTGGAAGAAGTCTTTGCTCGTCTTCATGTAGCGCTTCAGGGCAAAGCCGATGCCCAGCACAAAGACGAAATACAACAGCATGATCAGCCAATCGACCGACGTGAGTTTCAAGACTGCTCCTTGCACGACCGCGGCTTCCGGATCAGGCGGCTCGAAAGCCGCTACGAGTTAGACCGAAGGCACGCTGGAATTACGGAATCCAATGTTCCAATGTACGGAGGTGGGTGGAGGGGCGTCCAGTAGTTTTTGTAAATGTTTTCACGGCTGCCACTGCGCGGGGCAGGACCATTGGACAAGATTACCGGCTAAACTAGAAATGCATGATTCCTACACTCGCCTGGACCCCGGAAGGTGTCCGTTTCATCGATCAGACCAAACTTCCCCTTGAAGAGAGCTACGTTCTCGCGACGACCTATGAACAAGTGGCAGACGTGATTGTCACGATGGTCGTGCGCGGCGCACCAGCAATCGGCGTTTCCGCAGCATACGGCATCGCGCTCGGCGCAAAGAACACCAAGGCTACGACCGCGCAGCAATTTGCCGAAGAGTTCTACCGTATCTGCGATCGGCTTGCTGGCACACGCCCAACGGCTGTAAATCTCTTCTGGGCCATCGACCGGATGAAGCGGCTCTTCAAGAGCCTGGCCGGCTCAGGCGCTGCTCTTGGGATCATTCAAGAAAGGCTTTTGGCCGAAGCCCACGCCATGTACGAAGAGGATATTGCCGCCTGTAAAACCTTGGGCGCATTCGGCGGGGAGCTCTTACCGCAAGAAGGCGGCGTCTTGACCCACTGCAACGCGGGCGCGCTGGCCACCTGCGGCTATGGAACCGCCCTCGGCGTGATCCGCTCCGCGGTCGAGCAAGGCAAGCGCATTCACGTTTATGCGGACGAGACGCGGCCCTTTCTGCAAGGTGCGCGCCTCACCGCGTGGGAACTGATGGCCGATGGGATTCGAACCACCGTGATCTGCGACAATATGGCCGCGAGCCTGATGCGCGCCGGTCGCATCCAGGCTGTGGTGGTAGGCGCGGACCGCATCGCCGCCAACGGCGACTTCGCCAACAAGATTGGCACTTACAACGTCGCCATTCTCGCGAAGGAACATGGCATCCCTTTTTATTGCGCGGCTCCGTGGTCCACGATCGACACGGCGACCCCCACCGGCGACGCAATCCCTATCGAAGAGCGCAACGCCATTGAGGTCACGCATCACGGCGGCAAACAGCTCACGCCGCATGGTGTCGGCATCTGCAATCCGGCTTTCGACGTCACACCGGCAAAGTACGTTACCGCCATCATTACCGAGCGGGGCGTGCTGCGAGCACCGTACGTTGAGTCACTTCGCGAGATCGAACTAGTCACCCGGTAGAGCCGGTGCAGGAGCGAAGTCCCCTCGGCTAACCGGCTTTTCATCAAGAAAAGTCGCGTTGTACGACGATCAAAATGCCGTGCAAATTGGAGAACACCTCTAAGCACAACCGTCTACAGTAAGGAATTGTGCGGCACCGCCTCGCCTTCGTCCACCTTCGGCAAAAATCACTCATGCGCGGCATCGTGCTCTCGCTGGGCGCATTTATTGCCAGCCTTTTGTTGGCGGGGTTTCCTCACATTGAGAACCTTCGTGGCTCTCGCTGGCAGGTTCTTGTTCTTCTTATCGCCGCATGGGGTATGGCAGAGATTGCGCGCTGCCTGCAGCGCAAGTGGAGCCTCTACCACGGCGGTGTCCTGCTGCTTCTCTACGCCGATCTCATGATCCTGGCAATGATCGTGTTCCTTGTCGCCTATCCATAAGCGGGAATTCTGATCCCGCTTCTTTTTGGATACCCTCCCCTTCCAACGCCCTGTAGCATGTCTGTACGCAGGACGGGCCGGCAAAAGATTGCCGTGTGGTTGACAAGTCACCTGCCGGAGGAAGACATGTTCAAGGGATTTCGTGACTTTATTCTTCGCGGAAACGTCGTAGACCTTGCAGTCGCGGTTATTATTGGCGCGGCCTTCAATGCCATTGTGACGTCGCTGGTCGGCGATGTCCTGAATCCGCTGATTGCGGCCACCATCGGCAAGCCCGACTTCAGCAGCGTGATCCTGCACGTCGGTGGAGGCGCAATCAAGATCGGAAACTTCTTCAATGCCGTTGTGTCGTTCGCGATTGTCGCTGGCGTGGTGTACTTCGCAATTGTTCTCCCGGTCAATTCGCTCATGGCGCGGTTCAAGAAGCCTATGCCCGAAGCGCCGCCCTCCACGAAGTCCTGCCCGGAGTGCTTGAGCGAGATCCCACTGGCGGCGAAGCGGTGCGCTCACTGCACACAAGCGGTCGCATAGAGCCCGGATTCGGAGCCAACTAATCCAGTTCGCGCAGTGGTCGCGAGAAGGCAAAGAAACCGACGAAGCACAGCAGCGCCGTCCCGGCCATCATTGCCAACGCATGGCCGGTAGGAATGTGCCGCGAAAGTTCGCCGGCCAGCAAAGCGCCCAGCGGCGGCAGCCCCAAAAAGCTCGTCGCATAGATGCTCATCACCCGCCCGCGCATCTCGTCCGACGACAGGTGCTGAATCGACACATTGAAGCAGGAAATCATCATGATCCCGCAATAGCCTTCGAAGAATGCCAGACACTCCGAGAGCGCAAAGCTGCGCGATTCGCTGAATCCGATGATGGCCAGAAAAAAAATCACTCCTGCAACGGTCAACACGCGTCCCCGATGCCGGATCATGCCAGCAATTGCCACCGTCATCGCGCCAAGGACAGCGCCGAATCCGGAAGCTGCCAGCAGCCACCCAAGTCCGCTCTCGCCCGCATTCAACTGCACTTTGGCAAAGTATGGAATGAAGGTGAGAAACGGAATCCCAAACAGGCTCGCCGCCACGGTCATCCACATCAGCATCAGCATCTGCTTGTTCTCGTGCAGATAGGCGAATCCGCCACGCAGGCTCGCCCACATGCTCTCGTGCCGGGCCGGCTTCTCGTCTGGGTATTCAATATGCGTGAGTGCCCACAGCACGGCGAGAAAGCTCACACCGTTCAGAAAAAAATTCCCTGCCACACCAAAGACCACCATGGCATAGCCGCCCAGCGTTGGCCCAAGAATGCGCGACATATTGAATTGCGCCGAGTTCAACGCGATCGCGTTCGTCAGGTCCTCGCGCTTAACCAGCCGCGGTACCATCGCCTGATAACTGGGCGCATTCATCGACATGGCCACGCCATTCATAAATGCGATCGCCGCGACTTCCCAAACGGTAATGACCTTGAACCATGCCAGCGCCGCCAGCAGGAACGCCAGCATCATCATGACGGTCTGTGTCACCAGCAACAGGCGCCGCTTGTCCACCCGATCGGCAATCACACCGCCAAAGAGGGTGAAAATCAGAAACGGAATCGATCCCGCAAATCCAACCACCCCGAGCCAGAACGCCGAGTTCGTTAGAAGAAGAACGAGCCAGCCCTGCGCCACATTCTGCATCCAGGTGCCGATGTTGGAGAGAAAATTGCCGCTCCAGAAAAGCCGGAAGTTGGGATTGCGCAGGGCGCGTGCCATCTGCGGCAGCTTCGTCTCGCGCGCGCTCGGGGAATCCATTGCTCCGAGAGCGGACTCTTGCTGCACAGTACGCATCCATTCATCGTTTGGCCTCCGCTCTTCGCCCAGAAATCGCCCCCCGCTTTCCTAGTGTAAGCTGAGGTGAAATGCGGCGAAACCGTTCGCATCTGTCCTCCGACGATCCCCACCGCACAAGCACCCTACGAAGGGTCTATTAGATGCTCATTCGCAAATCCTCTGCGCTCCTTCTATTGCTCGCGCTGGTTCCCGGCCAGCACGCGCCCCGCTCCTCCGCGCAGGCCGCGGCCCCCTCTGCATTCGGTTATGCGGACTTCTCCAAAGAGGCTGCGATCGAAGCCAAATTCCTCGATGTGCCCAGCCCCAAATTGGCCGGCGAAGAGTTGAAGATCCTTACAGCCGAACCGCACATTGCAGCCTCTCCTGAAGACCACAAAACCGCCGAATATGTCGCCGAGAAATTTCGCGCCGCGGGACTTGACACCGAGATCGTTCCCTATCGCGTGCTTCTGAATCATCCCAAAGTGGTGCGAGTGGAAGCCTTCGACGCAGAGGGCAAACCTCTGATGAGCGGACCCACACCCGAGCACGTGCAGAACGATCCCGGTCAAGACGATCCTCGCGTTGTCATGCCTTTCAACGGCTCTTCCGGTTCGGGAGATGTGACCGGCGAAGCGGTGTACGCCAACTACGGCCGCCTCGAAGACTTCGATCAGCTCGCGGCACAGCACATCGACCTGCACGGCAAGATCGTTGTCACACGCTACGGCGCAAATTTTCGCGGCGTCAAGGTCTATCTCGCCGAGCAGCGCGGCGCCGCCGGAGTGCTCATCTACTCCGACCCGCAAGACGACGGCTACTTCAAAGGCGATGCCTACCCCATAGGACCCTGGCGCCCTGAAACAGGAGTGCAACGCGGATCGGTGCAATATCTGTTCAAGTATCCGGGCGACCCTGAAACACCCGGCGTTGCCTCAACTCCCGATTTGCCCGATTCCTCTCGCATCAACCCTGATGGCAATCAGCCGCACATCGTCTCCGTTCCCATCAGCTACCACGATGCAGCTCCCATTCTGCAGGCGCTCAAGGGACCCGGCGTGCCGCAAGGCTGGCAGGGTGCGCTCCCGTTTCGCTACCATCTCGGACCCGGTGGCGTGAAGGTCCATCTGGTTTCGCAGCAGGACTACCAGCGTCGAACGATTTGGGATGTCCTCGGCAAAATCAAGGGCGCGGAGTACCCCGACGAATGGGTCGTCAATGGCAATCATCGCGATGCCTGGGTTTATGGCGCGGTCGATCCCAACAGTGGCACCGCGGCCATGCTTGAGGCTGTCCATGGCATCGGCACGCTGTTGAAGGAAGGATGGAAACCAAAACGAACCATCCTCTTTTGCAGCTGGGATGCCGAGGAAGAGGGACTGATTGGCTCAACAGAATGGGTAGAGCAAAATGCGGAGACGATGGACCACGCTGTCGCCTACTTCAACACCGACGTTGGCGTTGCCGGACCCGATTTCAACGCGTCTGCGGTTCCGTCTCTGAAACAGTTTGTCCGCGATATCACGAAGTCGGTTCCCAGTCCCGTGGCGGGCACGGTCTATCAGCAGTGGCGGCTCAACCACGACAAGGGAGACGAACACCGCACCTCGAACGCACCGCTGCAACAGGGCGAAGAAGTGCGGGTCGCCGATCTGGGTTCGGGCTCCGACTTCACGCCCTTTCTGCAACACGCAGGCGTACCTTCGACGGATGTCGGCTCCTCTGGGCCGTACGGCGTTTACCACTCCACATTCGACGACTTTGCCTGGTTCGTCATGAATGCGGATCCAAAATTTGTTTACCTGCAGGAAATGGCGCGCGTCTTTGGCCTCGAGTCTCTTCGCATGGCGGACGCCGACGTGCTTCCATACGATTACCCCGCCTATGCGCGCGAAATTACCTCTTATCTCGACACCGCCAAGCGCAAGGCAAGCGACGCCGGACTCGGCTCCATGGACTTCGGCCCAGCGTTGGCTGCCGCCGCCCGGCTAACCGCTGCGGCAGGCAAGGCGCATGCCGCGCAGGCCGCTCCGCCCGCCGACCCGGTCAAGCTGAACCGGGCCCTTCGCGCAGCCGAAACTGCACTGCTTTCGCCGCAGGGATTACCGAACCGGCCCTGGTATAAGCACACCATCTATGCTCCCGGCGAATTCACCGGCTACTCTGCGGTCGTCATCCCCGGCGTGAATGAGGCCATCGACGCCAAGGACGCAGCAAGGGGCAGCCAGCAGCTCTCCGTGCTGACCCAGGCGCTCGACCGCGCCGCGCAAACCCTTGAATCCGCCCGTTAACACCGCGGAAGGCAATACTTTGGAGAACCGAGTTCGGGCGCCCAAATTTGTGATCCAAATCACCCAAGTTATGCCAAATCATTGACCCGGCCCCCTTCCGCTCGTATCGTTAAGCTTGAACATGAAGAAATCCTCCAACTCGCTCCGGATTGGCATTGCGGTCGGCGTCATTCTCGGCACCATCGCCTGGCTGGCATACTCAGGCTACGGCTCCAGCAAGAGCTACTACGTCACCGTCGCCGAGCTGGGCGGCATGGGCGACAAGGCCTACAAGAGCAATTTGCGCGTGGAAGGCTTCGTAAAGCCCGGCTCGATTGAGCAAAGCGGCACCCATGTCACGTTTGTCCTGAATGAGTTCGAAAGCCATTCGCCAAAGGCTGCGACGGGCCGCTCTCTCGTAGTGAACTACAAAGGTTCGGAGCCCCCGCCAGATACTTTTAAGGACGATGCCCAGGCGTTAGCCGCCGGCACATTCGGACGCGATGGCGTCTTCCATGCTTCGGAATTGCAAGCCAAGTGCGCCAGCAAATACGCGCCCGCACCGGGCCAGCCCGGAGGCATGCCAGCCAAGCCTTCCGCCTCCCCGGTCAATCCCCACGCTGCCACGGCGTCCGCAACAACAAAGGCGAGTTCCGATCACCCGGCAGCCGCCGAATAATCGCATGCCCCTCGCCCCGGAGGCCGATAGCTCGACCCTCCTCACCCGCCCACTTTGTGCCCGTCTCGATCAAGTTTCCAAACTTTTTGGGTCGTTTGCCGCGCTGCGCAAGGTTTCAGTCGACCTGGAGCCGGGCCGCTGCTACGTTCTGATCGGCGAAAACGGGGCGGGAAAGTCAACTCTGCTCCGGATCCTGGCTGGATTGCTGCGCCCAACCCACGGGACCGTGAAGGTCTTCGGCGATCAGGAACCACACGATGCCCGCGCGCGGATCGGCTACATGAGCCACGCACCTATGCTTTACGACGAGCTGACGGCACAGGAGAATCTCCGCTACTTTGCGAGCTTGTATCCAGGACAACAGTGCTTGTCGCCGGCGAAAGCACTGCGTCAGGTGGGCCTTGATCCTGACCTGCAGCGGCCGTTCGGTCAATACTCGCAGGGGATGCGGCAACGCACGTCGCTCGCGCGCGTGTTATTGCCGATTCCTGAGCTGCTTCTGCTCGACGAGCCCTTCTCCAACATGGACGTGGAGAGCGTGCAGCAAATGGTCGAGTTGCTGGCAGGCTTTCGCCAGGGCAATCGCACCATTGTCATCACGACCCATCAGCGCGATGCCGCCGCCCCGATTGCGGATTGGGTGTTGGCACTAAAGGCAGGCCGCGTCGCGTCGTTCGAACCGGGGGCGCCGACGCGATGAAGACCAACGGCGCGCGCTTCCTTGAGAGCCTCGGCATTCCGTTCGAGCTGCGCGAGTATGAAGTGGACCTTGAAGATTTGTCGGCGATCACGGTCGCGAAAAAGATCGGCATGCCTGCGGAACAAGTATTCAAAACTCTGCTCACCACGGGCGGGCCGAATATTTACCGATTTGCCGTGATTCCCGGCGACGCGGAACTCGATTTCAAGAAACTCGCGCGCGCTGCGGGACTGCGCAAAGCCGAGATGGCTCCGCTGAAAGACGTGCAGCCACTCACCGGGTACATTCGCGGAGGCGTCACCCTCTTCGGATCGAGGAAGCCGTTTCCTGTCTACATCGACGAAACCGCCATCCTCTTCGACAAGATCAGCGTCTCTGCCGGAGCCCGTGGAACCCAGCTCATCCTCAGCCCGGACGACTACCTGCGCGCGGCCCAGGCACTCGATGTAGAAGTCCAGACCGCCGACCTGATCAAGTCAGCCGCAACCGAGGGCCACAAATGACCAGCGCCCTCTGGACCCATCTGGTGAAAGACCTGCGCATCGAGTGGCGCTCGAAAGACGCCATCAACTCGATGCTGTTCTTCGCGTTGCTGGTTGTCGTTCTGTTTTCCATTTCCTTCGATCCGCGCGGGGCCTTTGCCCGCGACATTGCCGGCGGCGTGCTCTGCGTTGCGACGATGTTTGCCTCGGTCAGCGCGCTGAACCAGGCCTGGGCCCGCGAGATTCGCCATCAAGTTCTAGACGCGCAGCGCATGGCGCCCGCTCCCGGAGCCGAGCTTTTCTTGGCCAAGGTTCTAGCCAACTTTCTGTTTGTCACCATCGTGCAGATCGCTCTGGCGCCGGTGTTCCTCGTCATGTACAACCTGCACATCGAAGGCGATCCGTGGCTGCTGGCGCTTGTGCTGCCGCTCGGCACGTGGGCCCTGGTGGCCAACGGAACATTCTTCGCGGCGCTCGCCATCCGCAGCCGCAACCGCGAACTGCTGCTGCCGCTGATTCTGTTTCCGATCTTTCTCCCTGCTCTACTGGCGATGGTGGTGGCCACTGGATCGATCCTCACCGGCGAAAGCGATCCGTCGCTCTGGATCAAACTGCTGGTCGGTTACGACATCATTTTCACGACGGTGAGCCTGCTGCTGTTTGATGTGATCTTTCACGCGGAATGACATGCGTTTTCTCTCACAACACTCGTGATTGGGGACACGCTGGTTTTGCCTTCACAATTGTTAGAGTGATCTAATCTCGGGCATCAGCGTCTGGAGGGTATTTCCAGTAGGTACTGGACGCCGCTTGAGAAACGGTCGCGGGGCCTAGTCAGCTCTGGGAGTTCAATTCTCCTGCCCTCCGCTCGCCTACGACCGGCCTTCTGAGATGCTCCTAACGACCGCCCTGATTCCGCTCCGTTTTGGGATCGGAGAGATGCAGATGAAATGGAATCTGCCTCTGACGTTGATCGGACAGTCGACCCGGCGTATACTCTAGCTAGTTTCTCAGGCGACGTTTCACTTACTGGCAAATATCCATTGCAAAAACCCCGGACCGACTATCCGGGGTTTTTGCCGTCTTGAGCTCTGAGAATTTGGATCTCAAGACCAGGCTAAACAAGCAGAAACCGCGAAGGGTTGGCGAAAGAGTTGAAATGGAATCTCGTGGCAAACCATGGCAGCAAATCGCAAAGTCGAAACCCTTTGCGAATGAACCTTTCGGCTTGGTTGGCACCGTTTTCAATATTCTGAAAATTCGAGAGTGGCGTGAGCAGGAGCATAAAGCGGGAAGGCTATCTTCCTCGGTGGATTTCTATCGTACGAAGCATTTGGGGTTTCAATTTTGCGAGGCGTGTCGGTCTCGCGGAATAAATGTCCACCCCATCGACTGGGACAGCGAGACGCCTTTATTTGAAGAGTGCCAGGTATGCGGCGGAACGGGCAAACTCTCCCCTCCTGCTACGAAGACCGACCTTTCCGAGTAGTCGTACACTGATAACAGTCCAATTCAGGGTCTACGTATGAAGAAACTCGCCATTGGCCTTTACGCCGCCGTTACCATTGCGATGATGATCTGGGGCTTCTATCAGGCCATCTATGTTGCGCCAACCGACGCGATGCAGGGCGAGATCTTCCGCATCATCTTCTACCACGTGCCTTCGGCGTCCGTTGCGTTCCTGTTCTTCGCGGTCTCGCTGCTTGGCTCGATCGGCTATCTTGCCTATCGCCATAGCCATCCAGAGTGGGCGCAAGTTGCGGACGCATGGGCGCTGGCCGGAGCGGAAGTCGGCGTCGTCTTCTGCACCGTGGTCCTCACCACCGGGCCGCTCTGGGGCCGCCGCGCCTGGGGCATCTGGTGGACCTGGGACGCTCGCCTGACCACTACGCTTGTGCTTTGGCTCATCTACGTCAGCTACCTGCTGCTGCGCCGTTTCGCAGCCGGGCCGCAGGTGCAGACGCTCGCCGCTGTGCTCGGTATCTTTGGCGCGCTCGATGTGCCCATCGTATACATGTCAAATCGCTGGTGGCGCACGCAGCACCCCGCACCTGTTTTTGGCGGCGCACAGGGTTCAGGCATGGACAAATCCATGGTCGGGCCGTTCTTGTGGAACATGCTCGCGTGGATGATGTGGGGCATCTTCGTCCTCATCCTGCGTTACAACGTCGAACGCAGACATCAGCACTACGCAACCGAAGAAGCCGAAGAAGCGCTGGCGGCGAATATCTGAGGAGCTAAGACAAGGATGAATCAGGCAGCGATTCTCGATCACCAGTTTGTTATCGCCGCGTACACCGTCACCTGGGTTCTGCAGCTCGGATATCTTGCCTGGCTGGGTCTGAAATGGCGCGCGGAAAAGCGCAATGCGGAGCGCCGGACCAAGCATTTGAGCTAGGCGCTTCCACGGTAAACGATCAGCTCAACACCATCAATTGCCGTAAAATGACGTTTTGAGGGGCTAGAAATGTTAGTCGTCATGAAAACGCAGGCAACGCAGGAAGAGATCCAGGCGGTCTGCGACCATATCGAACAAATGGGCTTTCGCGCCCATCCGCTGCCAGGCGCGCAGCGTACCGCCATCGGCATCACCGGAAACCCCGGCGAAATCGACCGCGGCAACTTTGAAGATCTTTCCGGCGTGGCGGACGTCATCCGTGTCAGCAAACCCTACAAGCTTGCCAGCCGCGACGTGAAGGAAGAAGACACCGTCATTCGTTTTTCCGGTACAGACGCGTCCATCGGTGGTCGCAATCTCGCCGTGATCGCGGGGCCCTGTTCCATCGAAAGCCGCGAGCAGGCATTCGCTGTGGCAGAACAAGTAACCGCTTCAGGCGCGCAGTTCTTTCGCGGTGGCGCGTATAAGCCCCGCACATCGCCGTACGCCTTTCAGGGCCTGGGTATCGATGCCTTGAAAATCATGGCCGAGATCAGGGACAAATTCGGACTGCGCATCGTCACGGAAGCCATCGACAACGAGACACTCGAACTGGTCGCCGAGTGGGCCGACGTCATCCAGATCGGCGCACGCAATATGCAGAACTTTTCGTTGCTCAAGCATGCAGGCCGCTTGCGCAAGCCGGTCCTGCTGAAACGCGGCCTGAGTGCGACGCTTGATGAATTCCTGATGGCCGCCGAGTACATCATGAGCGAGGGCAACTACGACGTCATCCTGTGCGAGCGCGGCGTCCGCACCTTTGCCGATCACACACGCAACACTCTCGACCTCAGCATCGTTCCGGCCGTACAGCGACTGAGCCATTTGCCCATTCTTGTCGATCCCAGCCATGGCACAGGCAAGCGCGACAGTGTTCTGCCCATGGCCCGCGCCGCAGTTGCAGCGGGCGCCGACGGCATTCTGGTGGAGGTGCATCACCAGCCCGACAAGGCCCTTTCCGATGGCGCGCAATCTATCTACCCCAACCAATTCGCCCACATGATGAACGAGCTGGAACAGATCGCACCGGTGGTGCATCGTAGCCTGCCCCGCGGCTTGCACATCGAGGCCAGTTCGGCGGACACGCATGTCGCCAAGGCCCGCTAAGCAGACACTCAGGGGGAAACGACGACGCGGCTTGCTGTGCTTCATTGCCGTTGTCTCGCTGATCGTTATTGCCGGCTGCCGCCCGCACGATTTTCCCCAATATCCCGCCAACTATCGCGAATATGCCTACGTCACGAACGGAGGAAGCGGCACCGTCTCCGTCTATGACGTCGTGAACGTACGCCTCGACCGCGAACTGCAGGTAGGGCAAAATCCCGTTGCGGTCGCCCCGAGCGCCACGCGCAACGAAGTCTATGTCGTCAACTCCGGCGCCTCCGGTGGGCAGGGATCGATCTCCATCATCAACACCGAAAACAACACAGTCGCAATGACGATTCCGTTGCACAAACAGCCGGTCTCCATCGCGCTCGATCCCGACGACAAGCTGGCGTACGTCGCTAACTCAGCTTCAAACAGCGTTTCGGTCATCGACCTGAAAGCACGCCGCGAAATCGCCGTCATCGGTACCGGCGAAGAGCCGGCTGCGGTGCGCGTTTCTCCTGACGGGATGACGCTTGCGATTGCCAACCGCCGCGGCAACTCGGTGAGCCTTGTCGACTCCTCGACGCGGCAGGTGCGTGCAGTCTTCGAAGGCTGCCCCGGCGCGAACGACGTGGTGATTCTCCCCGATTCGTCCAAAGCCTTCGCAGCCTGTTCCGGCGGCCATCAGGTTCTGGCCATCGTGCTCGCGCATGGCGATGCTCGCCCGCCACGTCCCGATCGAGTCGAATCCCTGCTCGATGTGGGCCGCCAGCCTGTACAGCTCGCGCTCAAGCCCGATGGCGGCGAAATCTTCGTCTCAAACTCACTCAGCGATTCCATCTCCGAAGTGATCACGGGAACGGACGACGTGCTTGGCGCTTACCTGATGGGTGCAGATCCAGTGCGCGGACTGGTCTCCGCCGACAATGCCCTGCTCTACGTCGGCAACCTGCGTTCGCAGGAAGTCACGATCTACGCTATCGACGACGGCAAACGCGCAGGCTCCGTTCACGTGGGCGACGGGCCCTCGGCGCTGGCCTTCTCGGCGTCTGGTCATCTGCTCTTTGTGGTGGATGCCCGCTCGGGAGACGTGGCCGTCGTGCGCACAGCGTCGCATTCACTGTTCACCATGCTGCCGGCAGGCCGCAGCCCCAACGCCATTGCGGTGAAGGCGTTCAAGCTGCCCTAAACTGTCCCCAGGTTCACTTCTCTCCGTTGAACCGCGTCACGCTGAACTGCGCTCCGGCAAACAGGATTAGACCCGAAACATACGCCCAGAAGAGCAATCCCACCGATACGTAAAACGGACCGTAGAGTGCCTTCAGGTCCAGGTGCGGCAACACCGCGACATAGATGTTCTTGGCGAGCAGCCAGATAATCCCGGTCACTACGGAAGTCCGCAGCACATGGCGCGCCGGAATCCTGCGATTGGGAAGTATCCAGTAGATCGAGAAAAAGAACAGAATGGACGCCACTCCGGTGGAAAGCGCGAGCCATAGATAGCTGACGCCCTCGAAGAACAAATTGTCGGTGTGATGAAAGAACAGCACGCCGAGGATCTGCCGCTGCCACGTGCTTAGCAGAATGCTGACGATCGCCAACCCCACCATCAGAATCGCCAGCCCGAACGCGACCAATTGGTTGAAGAGATAGTTCCGGCTCTTGCTCACACCCCATGCCTGGTTCAGCGCCACCTCAAGCGGCAGAAAGATTCCCGTACAAGAAATCAAAATCATGACCACGGATATCCACTGCACCCCTTGCCGGCTGGCAGCATTCGCAAGGCTGGCAGCCACCCAGTCCTGATTCGATGGCATAAAGTAGTGCACCATCTTGCCTACCACTTCCACCATCATTGCCGAATGAAACATCGAACGCGACAATGTGTAGAGCAACACGATAAACGGGATGAACGAAATGATCGCATTCGCCGCCACGCTGAAGGCGTAGGTGTGCACTTCGCTGTCGAGCAGGTAGCTCAACACCGGCTCGCAGCTTCGCCGCAGCCTGAACCACTTGGATTGGGTAACCGGCGGAGCTGGCGCTTCAGCGCATACGGGTTGGATTACAGTTCCGCCGAGAGTACCGGCATCTGAGACGTCTCCCACGTAGATATTCCTTCTCCAAACTTAGGGGCAAACACGGCGACCACCCTACCTCGCTGCATTGGCTCAGTTCTCCTTAAGGATAGATGCATTCCGCTCTCGGCAACCGTGACGAAGGTTCATAGTTCGAGGCCTGGTAACACCCATTTTCCCCTTGCATCCTAACCCGTTTCCTGCCATAACTTGAGCACGCGCGCCGGGAGGCACGCTGGTTCGAAGCAATGGAATGGAAGGCCGTTCGACTTGGATGTTTTGGTACTTGGCGAGCACAACCTCAAATTCGGTAGGCCATCGAGCTGCCTCAGCGCACGGTTTCAATGGTGCGTGGGCGGCTCGCGACGTCTCTGGACTTTGAGCCTTTCCGATACGCCAAGCGTTTTCTAACGCGACGCGGGCGAGCGTTGTGCCGATCACACGAGAAGGAGTGACTCAATGAAGGAGCAGGGTGTTGTGAAGTGGTTTAACGGAGCGAAGGGCTACGGCTTCATTCAACGGTCAAGCGGAGAGGATGTCTTTGTCCATTTTTCCGCGATTCAGGAAGAGGGTTATAAGACCCTGAATGAGGGCGAGGCTGTCGAGTTCGAGTGCCAGCAAGGCCCCAAAGGCCTGAGCGCGGCCAACGTAATGCGCGCTTCCTGATTTAACTTTTGCCAGGCCTTGAAAAGGCCCGGCGTTGCCTGGGTTTCGAGTTTCCATTTTTTCCGTCGGACCCACTTACAAGTTGAGCTTCTTCAGGCCCCATTGGGCCGCCGCGCGCAAGCCTTCGTCTGCCGCGCTGGCCCACTCGCGCAGGCGCGGCGCAAACTCAGTTGCGCCGCTGTTCGCCATGGCAATGGCGATATTGCGCTGCAGGCCCGCGAACCCTGCACGCCGCACGGGCGAGCCGTTCAACGTCCGCTCGAAAGCCTGCTCGTCCATCGCAGCCAAACCCTCCAGCGCCGGATTTACAAGCTCCGTGCGCGGTTCCAGCTCCGCATCGAAGCTGATCGGCGCTTTCCGATTCCATGGGCAAACATCCTGGCAGATGTCACACCCGAAGACCTGCCGCCCCATGCCTTCCATCAGCTCCGGAGCAATGGGTCCCTTGTGCTCAATGGTCAGATAAGCGATGCACTTTGTCGCGTCCATCTGGTAAGGCGCGATCAGTGCGTCAGTCGGGCACGCTTCGATGCAGCGGCGGCAGCTCCCGCATCTGTCGGGCACTTCCAGTGTTTTACTTTTTTGATCAGATTCGAGGCTGGTCAGCAACACTCCCAAAAATCCAAAGGACCCAAGCTTGGGATGGATGAGACACGTGTTCTTCCCCGTCCAGCCAAGCCCGGCCGCTGTCGCCAGCGATCGCTCCACGAGCGGTCCGGTATCCACATAAGCCCGCGCTTCGAATACGCCGAATTCCTGGTGCAGCCGCGCCTCGAGTGCCTGTAACCGTTTCTTCAACACCTTGTGATAATCCGAAGGCCGTCGCACCCCGCTCGCATCCACACGGCTCGACCAGGCATAGCGCGCAATCCATCCCGATGCTGGAGCCGCTGGCGCGGTCGACCGCGGCGCAGCGGAGTTATAGTTCGCAAGGCAAACAATCGCTGAGCGCGCCCACGGAAACGGCGTACCAACCTTCGCACGAACAAATTGTTTCCCAGCCTCGTCCATGCGAGTCAAATAAGACATGGAACCGGCACGTCCAGCTTTTACCCACTGCGCGAATCGTGTCGCATTGCGCGCCTCATCCGCGTACGGAAGCACGACCAACCCGGCCTCGCTGAACCCTGCGTCAAGCGCAAATGCGCGTGCCTGGTCGGCTGTAAGACCAGTAATCGTTTTCTCAACCCCGGTGCCTAATTCGTCAACAGACAATGGAACTTCTCCACGCCCCGTGCGTACTAATCTGCAACATGTTCGATAGTGGACGCCAGGGCCGAATACGGACACTCGCAACCGCAAACCAGTTTGGACGCATCGCTCGCATCCGCTGTGATATCAGCATATTCCGAGACAAGCGAGTTTGGCAGGCCGGGTGCAATTTCAAGGTCAGGCAAGAACCGATTTCGGTAGCTCCCTCCCCCTTGAACCCCGGAGGCTGCCGGCATCCAGAGGAGGTACTTATGAACGTCATTCTTTCTCAAACCGAAGCTACTCTGCTCATCGCGCCGGGCGACCTGCACGAGCTGGTGCGCGGCCAGGAACAGGACATCGTCACACGGTTGACACCGCTCGTGCGCAGGCAGAGCGTCACTCTCGACCTGATGCACGTCGAACGCATCGATGCCGCTGGCATCGCCGCGCTTATTTCACTCTACGGATGCGCCTGCGCTGCGGGGAATAATTTCTCCGTGGTGAATGCCTCCACACGCGTGGCGGAAATTCTTGCGCTGGTGGGATTGGACCGCATTCTGATTTCTCGCAATGCGGTCCCCTGCCCGCAACCCGAACCCTGCTTTGCACAACCCGCTGCGTAAATTCGCCGCTCTAGCGAATCTGCGCGGCGGCGGTGCGGGTCGTGCAGAATTCTCCGACTGCTCGCGTTGTTGACAAGCAAACACTTTTACGAGGCATCCGAGTTTTGGTCGAACCACCGCGTAGAATCGCTCCTGATCTTTCCCTCCCTGATTTCTGAAAGTGAGCGATTTCTGTGCGCGTTCTCTCTCTATTTTCCTGGAATACTCGATTGACCTTTTGGATCGTCATGGCCGGCGCCTCATCGGCCGTTCCGGCCTGCGGAGAGGATGCGAATTCGGCGAGGCAATTTCTCGACTCGGTCTATAAGCAATATGCGCATCATGGTTCGGGGATTGACTTCACCGGCCCCAAGGCCCGAGGCGTGTTCGACCCTTCGCTGATCGCCCTGTTTCACGCGGACCAAAAAGCCCTGGGACCGGATGAGGTGGGGGTGCTGGACGGCGACCCGATCTGCAGCTGCCAGGATTGGGATGGAATCTGGAATCTTAAGATTGACCTTCAACCGCTGAGTGACGGACGCGCGAAGGCTGCGGTCTCGTTTGCGCTCTTTGCACCGCAGGCGGGGACCGACCGGGATCTTCGCTCACTTGAGATGACGCTGGTCTCTGTCGGTGGCCAATGGCGCATCTGGGACATCCTGGACAAATCGGACCCGAAGGCTCCGTTCGATCTACGGGCCGAGTTGGAAAAGGAGATCCGTTCTTCGAAACGTGGCTCGAATGCGAAGAGCAACCGCTAGAATAGACTTGTTGATTTTGAACGGCCTTACGCCTTTTCGCGTAGGGGGAATGAAAACCCAATCAATTTCAGCGCGTCTCCCAAGGGCTGTGATGTAAGGCACAGGCAAGTGTATACTTGCGGCGCTATTTGTTATTACGAATCGTGTGATTCTGCAGGGCGCAGTCAAGTGTCCGAGTGACTGTTCGCGCTTGGTTTTTTATCCGAACTTCCCGCGGCAACATTTTCGGAATTGCTGTTGGCCGAAACCACGCATTCCAGTGGCTTTTTCATCAAGAAAAAGCACCTTGGAAGGCTTTCAAAAGGTCTCCGCCGATTTCGAAAATGCAGGAATGAACCGAGCCAACGTACCGCCACCCTTTCATGGGCGCCGTCTTTGCGGAATACCGGGCTTCTGCAACTTCTTTGGTTGCCGGGGCTGAACATCCTACATCGGAGGCTTCATTTCATGGCGCAGGCAGTACTGGATCCGCAACTTGCCGACAAGGCAGGTTCAACCTCAAAGGCAGCACCAACCAAGTACGTTTACTTCTTCGGCGACGGCAAAGCGGACGGCAACGGCCGCATGAAGGATGTGCTGGGCGGCAAAGGCGCCGGCCTCGCTGAAATGACAAATGCGGGTCTCCCCGTCCCTCCCGGGTTCACGATCCAGACCGAAGCCTGTCGCGAATATATGCGCGGCGCCCTCAGTCCCGCCATCGACAAGGAAATGTTCGCCGCTCTGGAACGGCTCGAGAGATTGCAGGGCCAGAAGCTCGGAGCAGGCGAAAATCCGCTCCTCGTTTCCGTCCGCTCTGGCGCCAAGTTCTCGATGCCCGGCATGATGGACACCATTCTGAATCTGGGTCTGAACGATCAGGCCGTCGAAACACTGGCCAAGCTCAGCAACAACCCCCGCTTCGCTTATGACTCGTATCGTCGCCTGATCCAGATGTTCGGCGACGTGGTCCTCGATGTTCCCAAGAAGAAGTTCGAGCATATCTTCGACGGCGTGAAACATCGCGAAAAGGTCAAGTTCGATTACGAGCTCACACCCGCGGCGCTCAAAAGCATCATCGTCGAATACAAGAAGCTGGTGAAAAAAGAGACGGGCAAGGAATTTCCGCAGAGACCGCTCGAGCAACTTGTTGCCGCCCGCGATGCCGTGTTCCGCAGCTGGCAGAACGATCGCGCCAAGACCTATCGCCGCATCAATCACATCGACGACTGGCTAGGCACAGCCGTCAACGTGCAAGCCATGGTCTACGGCAACCTCGGTGAGAACTCCGGCACCGGCGTCGGGTTCACGCGCAATCCCGCCACCGGCGAGCACGTCTTCTTCGGCGAGTACCTGATGAACGCGCAAGGCGAGGATGTCGTCTCGGGCGTACGCACGCCGCTCTCGATCAGCGAGCTCGAACGCGCCATGCCCAAGGTCTACGACCATCTCAAGGCCATTACCTGGAAGATGGAAAAGCACTACCGCGACATGCAGGATTTTGAGTTCACCATCCAGGATGGCAAGCTCTACATGCTGCAAACGCGCAACGGCAAACGCACCGGACTGGCTGCTGTGCGCGTCGCCATTGACATGGTGCGCGAAGGCCTGATCACGCAGGAAGAAGCCATCTTCCGCGTCGAGCCGAACCAGTTGTACGACTTCCTGGTTCCGCGGCTCGTCGAAAAGGGCGAGAAGATCGAAGTCCTCGCTACCGGTCTGCCGGCCTCTCCCGGCGCGGCTGTGGGACAGATCGTCTTCACCGCAGAAGACGCCGTGAAGTTCTATACCAACGGCACCTACAAATCCGTGATCCTCGTCCGCGGCGAAACCACGCCAGAGGACATCGCGGGTATGGAGGTCGCTTCCGGCATCCTCACCTCGCGCGGCGGTATGACCTCGCACGCAGCTGTCGTCACCCGCGGCATGGGCAAATGCTGCGTGGCCGGCGCCGGCGACTGCACGGTCGACGAAGCCAAGAAGGAACTGCGCGTCAAGGGTCACACGTACAAACAGGGCGACTGGATCTCACTCGACGGCACTACCGGCCGCGTCATCGCGGGCAAGCTCAAAACCCTGGATGCGCAGCCCGACGATCCAGATCTGGTGAAGTTCATGAGCTGGGTCGACCCGGTCCGTCGGCTCAAGATTCGCGCCAATGCTGACATTCCGCGCGACGCAAAACAGGCTCGCACATTCGGCGCGGAAGGCATCGGCCTTTGCCGCACCGAACACATGTTCTTTGCCGAAGATCGCATCGAACACATGCGCACCATGATCCTTGCCGACAACGAGAAGGATCGCCGCGCAGCGCTCAAGAAACTATTGCCCATGCAGCGCGCCGACTTCGTTGGCCTCTTCAAGAGCATGGAGTCGCTGCCGGTCACGATTCGCCTGCTCGATCCGCCGTTGCACGAGTTCCTGCCCAAGCGGGAAGATCTGCTGGTCGAGATCAAACACCTCGAAGACACCAAGCCCCGCTCGCCCAAGCTCAAGGAGTTGCGTCCGCTCCTGGCGCGCGTCGAAGAGCTGCATGAGCAGAACCCCATGCTCGGTCTGCGCGGCTGCCGTCTCGGCATCGCGTTCCCCGAGATCACCGAGATGCAGGTGCAAGCCATCTTCGAGGCTGCGGTCATCGTCAAGAAAAAGGGCGGCGATCCGCATCTCGAAATCATGGTCCCGCTCATCGGCTCCATCGAGGAGATGCGCAATCAGTCCGCCATCGTCCGCCGTGTCGCCGGCGAAGTCTTCGCTGCAAAGGGCACCAAGGTCGATTACATGGTAGGCACGATGATCGAGCTGCCGCGCGCGGCCCTCACCGCCGATCAAATCGCGGAAGACGCCGAGTTTTTCAGCTTCGGCACCAACGATCTGACCCAGACCACGTTCGGTATCTCGCGCGACGACATCAACAACTTCCTGCCGGCCTACTTGAAGTACGGCATCTTCAAACAGGATCCTTTCGCCACCCTCGATCAGGCGGGTGTGGGGCAACTGGTGAAGATGGCCACGGCCAAGGGACGCAACACGCGCCCGACGCTCAAGGTGGGCATCTGCGGCGAGCATGGCGGCGATCCAGAATCCGTCAAGTTCTGCCACAAGATCGGGCTCAACTACGTATCCTGCTCGCCCTTCCGGTTGTTGACCGCGAGGCTTGCAGCTGCGCAGGCGGCACTCCAGGAACAGCAAACGGGGCCAGACTTGCACACCGGCACGAACTGATCAACCAACCGGTGACAGCGGTCCACAAATGCTGCACGCCGAAGCTGCTCATGTTCAGTGGCATTTTCCCTTAAGAAAATGCCGCTGAACACGAGTTTTGGATGGCAGGCAATTTCGAACGACGAGGGCGCGGCCAATTGGCCGCGCCCTCGCTGCATTTTCACATGCAAAGCGTAGAATCCGGTCCGAGTCGGGCCTGCAGATGCCAAACTCCGCGATACCGCCTCTTCGTCAGTCGCGTCCGTAAATCCTGCATCCAATAAAAGGGCCGTCTTCCTCTGCAACGGCGTCTGCTCCGTTCGAATCGGTGCAGGCCGGCCTTCCTTCACGTCCGAGGTTTACAAAAACATGCTGATCCGCGTTGGATACGACATTGAATTTAACCTGCCCGCCGAAGTAGCCATGCTCGCCATGCTCAACGTGCATCCATCCCGATCGTTCGATCTGCAGGAACCGGACGAGGTGCGCACCGAGCCCGAACTGCTCGTATCCAACTATTTCGATAGCTTCGGAAACCGCTGCACGCGATTGGTCGCCCCAGCGGGAAAACTACGCCTCACCGGCTCGACGCTCGTCCTCGATCCCGGCCAACCTGATCCCGTCAAGTTGTCTGCTCGCGAAAGCCCGGTTGGCGACCTGCCGGACGAGGTACTGACATATCTGCTGAACAGCCGTTACTGCGAGGTCGACCGGTTTTCAAACACAGCATTCGAACTGTTTGGCAACACGCCGCCCGGATGGCAACGCGTGCAAGCGATTTGCAGCTGGGTCCATGAAAAGGTCCGGTTCGACTACGCGTCCGCTCGTCCCACCAAAACAGCGATGGATGTGTTCACCGAACGTGTCGGCGTCTGCCGCGACTTCCAGCACTTGGCGGTTACGTTCTGCCGAGCCCTCAACATTCCTGCGCGCTATGCAACCGGCTACCTTGGCGATATTGGCGTGCCCGCGGGCGGACCGATGGACTTCAGTGCCTGGTTCGAGGTGTTCCTCGACCACCGCTGGTGGACGTTTGATGCCCGCCACAATACGCCGCGGATTGGCCGCGTTCTCATGGCTACGGGCCGCGATGCTTCCGACGTTGCCCTCACTACATCGTTTGGCCAGGCCGACCTGTGCCGCTTCTACGTTGTCACCGAAGAGGAAGGTCAAAAGCCTGCTGTCGCAAATGTGCCCGTCACAGACTCACTTGTGGTCGAATCGCCGAAAGGCGAATCCCCGGCAAGAGATCCGAACAACATGCTGCAAATGGCAAGTTGAAAACAGCCCGCCGAGGCCTACTTTGAGCTGTCGCCCCCCGGAGCATAGTACCCTTCGCGCGTCAGCACGCTGAAGTCGTCTTTATTCGTCTTGAGCGCCACCTTGTGATAGCCGCCGTCGGTGTCCACCTTGTCGGGCGTGTACGTCAACAGGTACTGGCCGCGTAGCTCCTCGGCAATCTGGGCGTAAATCTCTTCCAGGTTGTCCTTCTTCTTTGCCTCGAAATATCTCCCGCCGGTCTGCGTGGCGATCTTCTCCATGATCTTCTTGCCATCGACCTGTGGTTCGCTGGAGCCGCCCCTGCGCCCGCCGCCAGGATAGCCGCCGCCTCCACCGGGATAGCCACCGCCACCTCCACCGGGCCAGCCACCCCCCATGCCGCCGCGCCGCCCACCAGGGAAGCCGTTATTCTCTCCGCGTTCCTGTTCGCCTTTGAAGTAGATGGTGTAGATGGTGACGTCCGCGTGTTCCGCCGCTTCGAGGGATTCGTTCAGTGACTCCTTGCTGCCGCGATCCACACCGTCAGAGAAAACCACCAGCGCCTTCCTGCCATCCTTCGGCTTCATCAACTCGTCCGACGCAAGAAAGATGGCATCGTAGAGTTGCGTTCCACCGCGCCCGCTGCTCCTCTGCCGGTCGCGATCGTCTCCCGTGGTCTCTGGCCCCTGGCTGTCGTTCTGCGACCGCGAAGACGGGCCCATCTCGTCGATCTCGTGATGCAGTTTGTCGCGCGATGCAGTGAAATCCTGCAGCAATTCGACCTCGCGGTCAAAGTGGAGCAGGAACGCCTGGTCTTTTCCTGAAGCTGCCGCATCTGCAGGCGCCGCTGATGAAGATTTGGCGCCTGGGGGATCGGCACTCCCCTTCTCTCCCGGCAGCATCTGGTCCACAAACTTGTCCGCAGCCTTGCGCTCGCTGTCCATCGCGCCCGAGACGCTGCGGCTGGTATCGACCAACAGGCCCGCGTTAAATGGCAGGTCCGTCTGGTGCATCAAGCTCTTGATCACCTGCGGACGGCCATCCTCGCTTAACGAGAAATCGCCCTTTTGCAGGGTGGTCACCAGGGCGCCGTGCTTGTCGCGCACCGTAACCGGGAGCAGCACCTCACGCGCCTGTACATGCAGCGTGGTCACCGGCTGGTCGTTGGCCGGCTGCTGCGCCGCGGGTTGCTGTGCCGCACCTGCCAACGGTAAAGAGACAAGAGCAAATGCGACCACGAAATGAGAGAACGTCGGATTTAGCATTTTCGCCAGATACACTTTCAGTCCATTAGACGCGTTCGGCGCGCAACCGTTGACTCCCGGGAGGCATGGAGCTTTTTCCCATACACGCTCCAGTAGAAACTAGACATATTCCAGTAGAAAACAGAACGATCTCGATGGCGAAGAAAAAACGAGGAAGGAGTTGCCTGCAGGGGTATCTGGGAAGACGAAAGAACCTGAGAATCTCTATTCCGCCCTCGGCTCCGGGGAATGCTCCGCGTTCCAACGGCGCACACGCTCTCGCGTTTGTGCCCGCACATCCTCCGGCAGATTGAACGCGGCAGCATCGCGCTGAGCGACAATTTCCTCTTGCCGGGCGGGCTCCTTTTCGGCGTCCGATGCCAGATTGAACCAGAAGTATGCTTCCGCGTAATCCTGCGGCACGCCCTCTCCTGCCTGGTACATCGATCCCAGCTGGTACTGGGCGGAGATGATGCCCTGTGCTGCGGCTTTGCGAAGCCAAGCGGCCGCCTGTGCATTGTCTTGTGGAACTCCCATACCGAGAAGGTAGGCCGCACCGAGGCGGCACTGCGCCGCCGCGTTTCCATTTTCTCCAGCTTTGCGGTACCACCGCATTGCCTCCGCTGCGTCTTTAGGAACGCCGTCCCCGTACCCATAGATCTCGCCGAGGCGATACTGCGCCGCCGGATTCCCCACCCCTGCGTCGGACCTGGTGTACCAAAGAACCGCTTTCGCTTTGTCCTTTTCTACTCCTCGCCCGGTATCGTAGGCCCGCGCAACCAGGAACTCTGCGTCTCTATTTCCTTGATCCGCGGCCTTGCGAAACCAGCGCACCGATTCCGCCTCGTCGCGCGCGACGCCCAATCCATTGTGGTACGCGATGCCGAGGTTAAATTGCGCCAGTGCGTTTCCATGGCCGGCAGCTTTGCGGTACCAATGAGCGGCCTGCTCCAAATCCAGCGGCACTCTTTGGCCAACAGCATACTCAAGCCCCATGCGAAACTGTGCGTCTGAATTCCCGGTGGCTGCCCGCCGTTGCAACTCGCTGAAGTCTTCGCCCAATGCAACCCCGGCGATCGGCACGCAGAGGCAGAGTGCCAGCATCGAGCTGCGAATGCAAGGGTAAGGAGTCGGCATAACACCACCTTGCGCAACCAGCAGCGAACGCACATCGACAGATCGACGCAGACTTTCAGCGTCGACGCTGTGCGTTCTACGGCGCAGTCCTCCGCATCCAGCGGACAATACATCCGGCAAACCGCGATTGATTGCAAATTATTCCGACATCGTACTGCAAAATTGCGTTCGCCGTGCGATTTTTTCTTCTTGAAATTCTGAAGCCGCCGCGCCTACTGAATATGCAGGAGATGGCTGCGGCATCGCTCTTGATTGACTGGCGTCGGACATGACTGGTGTGGAGCAGCCGAATGCTTAGGCCGCTCCACGAATTCCCTGGCAGCGTGCGTACATTTGCAGGCCCAGGTGAGTCGGCTTGGCTTTGCTGGTTTCAGGATTCGCAGACGATGAAGCCTTCGGGCCCTTTTCAAGCAGACCAAGTTCCGACAACTCCGCGATGGAACGATAGATCTTCGTAAGGTTGTTGGATCGCGTGATCTTGGCCATCTCTTCGGCGGAAAATGCCAGCAGGTAAGGAGAGACCGCCGTACTTTCCGAAATAGCCTTTGTCGCCTTAGCGCAAGCTGCGGTGAGAATCTGCGTAGGAAGCGGCGCCATCCGGCTCAGCAGGTTGATGAATACCAGGTTCGATTCATCCTGGCCTTCGAAGGTGCAGGACGAGGCCAGAAGACCTGCCCAGAGTTCCTGAATCCATTCCACATCGACCCAGGTTCCGTGCTCGAGAATGCGGACCATCAGATCGGGGTGCGCCACCATGCTGTAGGCATTTGGTTGATTCACCAGGAGTCTTTCGGCTTTGAACGCGATCTCCACCGCGTTCGCGACTCTCACGCTGCTGAGAGTTTTATGCATCATTTCCTTAATCTCTTCGGCTGCTGGAGGGCAGATGCGCCGCAGGAACGCGAGCGCCCTCGCCATGCGAAGCTCGCGCACCACGCTGTCGGGTTCGGCTTCGTACACTCCTGTTCTTTCCGGGCTTTCCCACAGCCTCAAATCCATGCCTTCCGGCAGAACAAACGTCAATCCGACGCCATCGTCCCCGGCACGAACAGCTCCCGCCTCAAAGTCGATCCGCTGCTGCGGATTGTTTTCCGGTGGCCCGCTCCGTTGCAGAGTGAGCGATACCAGCGCACCCGGCTCCCACCGCCCTTTTGTCCGCAGATAAATTCCGGTCGAGCTAATGTTGTCCACTTCGTGCATGCGCCCCGCATCGCCGGAAAGCTCGTAAGCCACCAATCCCGGCGACGGACGCCGCTCTGCCCCGCGGCGATTCTGGTCGTAGAGACTTGGGTAGAGCCAGCGAAGAAATCTGCCGACCAGCGGCTTCTTCTCTTGCTCATCGGGCGGACCCTGTGCCTCGTCGCGTCGTAGCCTCGCCGGTTCGAGGTGTATGAGGTGATGGGTTACCGAGGGCCCCACTGAAATTCGATGAGCTGTTTCTTGAGCCGGCAGGGACGATTCCCACGCTTGCTCCGCGTCAGCGATGCGAGGAGCTTCCTGGGTGGTGAGAGTCTCTGCAATACGCAGGTCAGCGATCTCGGAGACCACAGCATCGGGAGAAGGCATGAATTTAGTCCAATGCACCATCTCTCGAGGCTCGTCCACGAATGGAACGGACCGAGACACTTCCGCGACAGCTTCTGGTTCGGCCGCTTCGATCGGAACCGTCTCCTGCTCGGGTTGCGATTGCCGTTGCTGGTCCGCTTCGCGTTCCATGCGGAACCATGAACCGAAGATCGGCGTTACGACTTCTGCAACCGGCGTGACAACCTCTTGAACCGGAGCTTCGATTTCCTCTGAAGATTCTGGTTTCTCTTCCTGCACAGCCAGCGCGCGCGCAAGCACCGACGCAGCATCATTCTGCTTCTCTTCCGCTTGATGCTTTTTCCGCGACTGGATCGCGCGCAATGGTTCTCGAGCGGCAGGCTTAATGGACGACAACGAAGCCTGAGCGGGAACACGCGCAACAGCAGGTGCCGCAACTTCGATCTCTTTCTCTTCGGCTCCTTGCGCGTCCCCTTCCGGGACCTCTTGAACGGCCAACTGATCGCCGGGTTCGATCTTCGACGACGATATGGTGCGAAACGGCAAAACTAGCACGCTCGCCGACGGTTTCTTGAATCGTGGAATCTCAGTGGCCGGAAGCAGTTCAACCCGCTCCACCACTCGATTGTCTTTATCGAGATAAACCAGGTCGAACGGAGAAATCCGCGGCACCATCGGAATGACGGTGACATGCGTCAGCCAAAGGCCCGCTTGATTGTCAGATTCAAGTCCCTCCACCATCACCCTTAGCGCCGCTAAGGGCTCAAGCGTGGAGTTGATTGCCGTGACGCCCGTGCTGACCGGGGTATCTCGCGTCTGGTTTTGTATAGTGTATTTTTTTGCTTCCATACGCGATCATTCCGCGGACACTTTCAGGGGCCGGAAGATGCTCGAATTGCTTGTAATCCGTTCCTTGTATTCCCTGCACTAAATAGTCACGAAATGGCGCAAGCCCGCTTGTAAAGTATGGGTAATTCACGGCACCGTCCACACATGCTACCACCCCGCCGCATCGCAAAATCAGCGGCAATTTGCAACTTTCGTGGCATTCAGTAGGACGGTTTCGGAACAGATGCGACCCGATCCTTATCCAGCACCGGTGCCCGCAAAGAGAAACTTCCACGAAGTATCGAGATACATCCAACGCTGGGTGCCGAACCAGCTTGTGGGCAGCCCGGGCACATGAAGTAATGTATGGCCGCTGGTGCAGATCAGTTCCGTCCCGTTCCATGCGAGGAATGTGCGCGATGCCTGCCCGACCTGGGCCGGATGAGTCACGCGCCTGAGGCACACAGGGCATCGTTCGCGCTGATCAAGCAAAATCCATCGCATCCCAAACAGGCAGATGAAGAAGGACGAGGCAAGCTGGGCGTACTCAGAGAACTCCGAATACCCGGTTGCATTCCAGTACGACAGATCGAGCGAGGCAAAATAGGTAATCGAGAGAAGCAGCGCAATCTTCGCGGCAAGGAAAATCCAGCGATAGAGGTTTTTTATGAGCGACGGCCTGTGGGAACTGAAGCAGGATTCGCCTAGCGATACCGACGTGATGGCGGGCAGGGCAAGAAAGGCAAGAAAAATCGCAAATCTGAAAATCGTCCACGGACCCCGCGTGCGCTCGCCAAAAGATACACCCCAAAGATCCTGGTCCGGGTCGTCTGGAACAAAGCCATTGATGTGCACACGATCGTCGTACATCTCGGATTGGCCGAAGTGCGTGAGGCGGGCCAGAACATAGCCCACCGCACCTCGAGGAATCTGCGCGTCTGGCTGAAGGAGCCACGCGTCCGCCCTACCCGGCAGCCTCCAAGCCCCTCTCGGCAGCACACCGAGCACCTTTGCAGTGTTTCGTCCCACGCGCACCACGCTGCCAATCACCTTCGGATTCCCGCCGAATTCCCGCTTCCACAACTCGTCGCTGAGAACAACAGCCGGCACGCCACCCGCAGGCTCGCTTGACGCTCCGGGAAAAGAGGCGGACGCGCCAAGCAATGCGAACAGGCTCAAACTTGCGTGCGCTACGCGCCAATTTGATTTGGCATCGAGGCCGGTCGACACGGTTTCCTTTGCCATCCGATAAAACGCCAGCCCGTCAATGCCCCTCTGCCGGGATGCCTTCAGGTCGAGAAATTGCTGTCCCTTGATGGTTGCCGCAGAACTGTCGGTAAAGAGCTCGCTTTGCAGCAAAACCAGCCCGGAGTTGAGCTGATAGTGCGATGGATGGCTCTCCATCGAAACACCAGGCAAGACGCAGGCAAAGATGTAACTCACGCCCAACAAACCGCCCAGCCAAAGCACACACTCTTGAGCTGATCCATGATGCGACGATCCGATCTCTGCTTTTTGACGGCAAAGATGCCGGACGCAAAACGCATCCTGAAAGGCCCCAAGACTGAAGGCGGCCACCGTTTGCTCGGACCTCCAGCTGAATCCGACAACAGGACACGACCGCCTCAGGTGCCACAGTTCCGCGCTCCATTCGCGCAGCCATTCGGCTCTCTGCCGTCGTGGCACCAGCATGGAAGCACAACGCAGGAGGCCTCGATTCATCCCGCCGAATATCGACTGAAGTGCGGAGTTCATAGAGACTTGGCCTCCTCCGACGGAATCATGCGTTCGAGCAAGGGATATCGTTTGCGGGACGCTTCCAGCGTTGCCCGGCCAGCCGAAGTCAACTTGTAGTATTTGCGGGCCGGCCTCTGCTCCGCATCGGCAATGGCTTGCCGTTCCCAGCGGGAGCTGATCAGCTCATCGCGTTCCAGGCGCCGCATCGCGGGATACACGGTGCCGCTGGGCAGCCCCGTCATCTCCATGATGCTGAATCCGTAGACGCACCCGCTGGCGATCGCTTGCAGGATCATCGCGGCCGTGTGCGAAAGCTTCGCCTCTGGAGCCATGCCGCATTCTAGCTATGTAGCAATCTGCCTGACAAGTACCAACGCGGGCCGACGGGGAATCGGCGTTAAGACCTCTGCGCTGCACCAAGGCTTCAAAAGCAACTGGAGTTACAGGCTGGCGCCGATGTCACTGCTGACCGAGTTGAACGCCAGGTTGATTCCCGATGCAAGGCTCTGCATTGCGGCCACGCAGCCGAATGCCATCAGCGCCACAACGAGGGCATACTCGACCAGATCCTGACCCTCTTCCCGTTCGATCAGGGAACGGAGCTTGAAATGTACTTTGAGCATTAGTTCGTGCATCTCGTCTATCTCCTTGCCCGACTATTTTTTTGGCCCGAACCTATACAGAGCGACTCTTGAGAAGGATTCCTACTGGAGCCTGCGCTCGAATGTCCGCTGCGGTTTTTATCATCTCCCAAACAATCGATTTGAGTTATCACACATTGGTCACCTATCCCCCGGTATAGTGGGAACCAGATTCCTATGTTACCGGAAACAATTGGGATAGGTTGAGTTTGAAATAGCCTCCAGAGGACACCTGGCAGGCAAAGCAAAGCCCGCAGATGGCGGGCTTTTGCAGAGATTGACTGGTAGCGCTAACGGGAATCGAACCCGTGTTTTAAGATTGAGAATCTCACGTCCTAACCCCTAGACGATAGCGCCACAACTGAAGGGGATGGTTCGCCGCAGCGAACCACTTGCTTAATGTAACAAATATCCGATGGCATGCCAAAAGGCGCAACCGGCACGAATCCGCCTAAATTCCCAGCTTCCGCACCTCGTCGTTGTAGTACTTGCGATAGAGAATGTCCCACTCCTGGGAACCTTCGAGGATGATCTTCCGCTGTGATGCAATTTTGAGCCGCGCCGCGGTGTCGATGCCCGCTTCCTGGGTGAGCAGCGTTTCAAGTGCCTTGCGCGCTTCCTGGCGGATGGTGTTGCGGTCCTCGTTGAAACCTACCTCGTCAATCTCGGCCAGCGTATCCGCCACTGTGTGTGCCAACTTGTTGAGCTTATCGCGGCTGACCCTCATAGCACCGCCTTGTATTTCTTCGCAAGCTCGGTTTTCACCTTCTTGAACATCTCCGCATATTGCGCGCCGCTCTTGCGCATCTCGTCGGAGTAAGCGTCGAGAATGACGCGCACCTCCTCGTTGATGCGATCTTCGAGAGAGAGCTCCTCGATCAGGCCTTCGGTGACGCGCGCCTCCGTCCCCTTCAGATTGCTGGTGGAGATCAGTTTGGCGTCGATGAGGTGCTTGACCGTGCGGCGGGCCAGATACCCAATGTATTCACGCGAAAAAATCATGGGTTAAGTTAAGAGAATACCGCATTGGACCGCCGGGTGTACACCGTCGTCATGAGAGTCCAATCGATCGGGCAAATGGCCTGAGAGCGATTGTTTGGGTTGCGCACGGCGCCGTGTTCAGCGAACCCCATCCACGCGGATGCGCACAAAACTCGCTGCCGGCGATTGGGCAATCCGAAGTCCCGTCTCCGCGCCCCTGGCCAGAACCACAGGCACTGCGCCTGGGCGGCTGATCGCATCGATTTCATAGTGCACGGCGATCTCGCTTCGTCCCCAATTGCCAGTCCACGAAAATGGAATCTCAAGGGCGCATTCGGCGGTCGAACCGCGCAGCGTCCTCGCAATGGTCGCCTCGCCAAGGGGCGTTCGGCGGTGTTGGCTTTCTCCTGCACTGGATTCATTCGAACTGGAAACGAGCGCCGCTTTGCAGAGGATGATTGAGCCTGCCGGAAATGCGGATCCCACGATCGCGTTGAATTGGACAAAGGAGACGCCGGAAACTATTGGCGCTCCAGTCTCGGGGGCCCCCGCCCAGGCAAGATCCGCAGCACCCAGCGCAGATGCAAGCGCGCATAAGCAGATTGCACGATTCATCGGAGTCCTCCGCGCTTTGCTTATCGGCTCAGCTTCGGCGGCGATCAACGAAAAGTGCGCAAACTTCAAAATCAACGCGGCCCACTGGACGACGTGTGCCGAATTCAGGCATTTTCAGCTTCGATGCGGGCAGGTCTTCGTGTTCAGGCACTCGTCGGCGATGCGCAAGCCGCTCCACTGGCCGCCCACCCACCAGGTGCTCATTCACGATCTCCGCCGCATCCTCGGGTCGCACATTGCCGTACCAGACTGCCTCCGGATAAACCACCACCGTCGGCCCATGTTCGCACTGGTCCAGGCAGCCTGACTTGTTGATGCGCACGCGTCGCCGCCAAGCCCTGCGGCCTTGGCCAACTGCTGCAACTGGGTGTGCAATTCGCTCTTGCCGTCGCTGGTGCACGACGGGCGCGGCGCGCCTTCCGGACGCATGTTATGGCAGACAAAGACGTGATGGTCGAATACGGGCAAGCGGCGAATCCTCCTGGGAATCGACTGTCTCCAGACTAAGGCTTCCAGCCGCATTTGCCAAACCCTGCTGCAACAGCTTTCCACAATTGTGCCGAGCAACCCGCCTGCATCTGAGAGAATGTGTGCTTGACTATGAGCTCGGACAATCTGCTTTCGCTGAAAGACGACATGGTGGCCTTTATCGAAGGGCACGGCTTGCACCGCCTGCCCGGCTATGTCACCGAGGACATTCCGTCCATCCTCTGGGAGAGCCAGGGCAATCCCGACGCCTGGAAAGACTTCGTGGAGATGGCCAAGCATGTCGGCGCACCTTTCATCACCTTCAGCGAAATGACTCTGGAGCGCGAAGAGCTCGAATCGCTGATTGAAGAAGCCGGGGAGATGAACTTCCCCGATGAAGAGGCCACGGAGCTGGTCGAAGCCCAGTGGCTGCGCAAATACTGCCGGCATGGTGGGTTACATCCAGCTTGGGTTCGTCTATCAGGGCATGGCTTTTCTGCACGAAACCACCACCGAATGGTATGAGCGATTTCAGTCGCTGCTCGAAGACATCGAGAACTTCCACGACATCGTGATCGACGAACATCATCACGACGACGAGGACGAGTAGAGCGGGTGGGTACGCAACAGTACGCCGAGCAACGCGGAGCCACGGTCGCGTCGCGGACCCCGCCAACGTTGGATCATCGCAGACGCCCCATCCCAAGAAGCAGACGTCGCTGGCCAAGGCAGCCCGTCTGCCGCAGGTGCTGGCCGAGCTGCTGGTCGCCCGCGGCATCACCCAACCCGACGAAGCCTTCATATTTTTGAACCCTGAAGCCGCGCATCTGCACGATCCCGTTCTGATGCTCGGCATGGCTGCGGCTGTCGAGCGGCTCGAGCAAGCCATTGCCCATCGCGAGCCGGTCCTGCTCTACGGCGACTACGATGTGGACGGCACCACCGCCGTGGTCCTGCTGAAGACCGCGATCGAGATGCTCGGCGGTGTAGTCCGTTTTCATGTGCCGCACCGCATCCGCGAGGGCTACGGGCATGCAGTCGAGCGTGCTTGAGGCGGCCTATGCCGACGGTGTTCGCCTGGTCATCACGGTCGACACCGGCATGCGAGCCTTTGCTGAAGCCGAAACAGCGCAACGGCTTGGCCTGGACCTGATCGTCACCGACCACCACTTGCCCGACGCGCACGACAGCGGTGCCGCAGGCGCTCGCCATTCTCAATCCCAATCAGCCGGGCTGCTGCTACCCCGAGAAATCGCTTTGCGGCGCGGCCATCGCGCTCAAGCTGGCCCAGGCCTTGCTTGAGCGCCACGACCCCATCCGCACCCGCGAGAAGACGCTGCCCAGCTTTCTCAAAATGGCGGCCATCGCCACCATCGCCGATGCGGTTCCACTGCGCGGAGAAAATCGCACCATTGCCGCGCTCGGCCTTCGCGAACTGCGCGGCCCGTCGGCGTCGGCCTGCGAGCGCTCTTCGCCGCCGCAGCGCTCGATCCGGCCACGAAACAGCTCACCGGCTTCGACGTCGCATTTCGCCTGGCGCCACGCATCAACGCCGCGGGCCGCATGGATGTGGCCTCCGAGGTGATCGAACTCTTTACCACGCGCGACCTCGGCCGCGCGCAGGAACTCGCCGCGAAGCTCGAACGCCTGAATCGCGAACGACGCGACACCGAAGCGTTCGTGCTTGAAGACCATCGAAACGCGCCTGGCCGACTGAAGCCGAACTGGCCGCCGAGCGCCTTCTTGTGCTCGATGGCGATGGCTGGCATCGCGGCGTCATCGGCATCCTTGCCTCGCGCGTCGTGGAGCGCACGGCCAAACCGGCGATCGTGATTTGCGTCGAAGACGGCATTGCGCACGGCTCGGGCCGCTCGGTCGACGGCTTCCCGCTGCTCGAAGCCATCGAAACCTGCGCCGATCTGTTCACGCGCTTTGGCGGCCATGCGTTTGCGGTTGGATTTGCTCTGCCCGCCACAGCGCTGCCGGAATTGAAGCAGCGTCTGCGCTGCTATGCGGCCGAAAAGCTGGCTGCCACGCGAGCCGCGAGCGCCTCCTGCATATTCATGCCGAGCTTCCGCTCGATCGCATCACACCGGTGCTGGCCGGCTGGCTACGCAAGCTCGAACCGCTCGGCCACGGCAATCCCGAGCCTGTCTTTGTGGCGCGCAACGCCCGCCTGATCGTCTCCACTCCGCGTGATGAAGGAACGCCACATTCGCCTCGATCTGGCGCAAAGCGCGAGCCCTTCCGCGCCGCACGGTGTCAGCTTCGGCGCGATACGCGCTGTCGGCTGGGATATGGCTTTCCGCGCTGCCGAACTCGGCCTGCACGAAGGCAGCCGCATCGATCTTGCCTACCGCATTCGCGAAAACGATCATCCCGACTACGGCGGAATTGAAGTGGAGATCGCAGGCATGGAGCCGGCTTCCGCCTGACGCAACAAGGCCCGCGGCGAACCGCGGGCCTTGCGCTCGGAGCAGATCGAAACTCTTATCGACCCTTTCCATGGTCATGCGAATCATGCGGCTGCGATTGCGGACGCGACTGCGGCGCAGGACGCGACTCGTTGTGCGGCTGACCCTGCGGCGCGTGGTACTGCGGCTGGCTCTGCGGTGCAGGGTGATATTGATTCGGCGTCGCAGGTCGGTACTGGCTCTGCGGCGCAGCATGGTACTGATTGTTCTGCGGGGCCGGGTGATATTGATTCTGGTTCATTGAATGAGACTGCGCACCTAACGATTGCGTAGGTCCCACGTGGTTGTTGCCCGGCGTCGCGCCGCGATTGTTATTGAGCGAAGGCCCGGCATGGTTCTCTGCCGGAAGTGGCCTCGCAACCGCCAGATTCTGCGGATGTCCGCCATTCGCCTTGAAATACGAATTGTGGTCGTTCATCGCCCCATTCATGTGTTGGGACTGGAATGATGTCGGTGCCAGGTGATGCTCGTTCATTGCCATGCGCTCTTGGGGCGCTGGGTCATGACGAATACCGCCGGGTCCGCCGCTGAAGGCAACGTGCCGGTCGTTCACGATTGTGTTGTGCTCTACGATGGTGCGATCAACGTAGGTGGTGTGGACGAACCTTGCATTCACGTGGACCACCGCGGTGTTATAGACAAAATCGTGGCCGCGCCACATGCCGCCGGCAAAACCGACGCCCATGTAGCCGAAGCCGTAGTTCACGCCGCCGTAGTAGCCAACGTGCGGTCCCCAATAGCCACCATGCCAAACATACAGGCCGCTCGACCAGCCCCAGTAGCCAGGGGTCCACAGAGCGCCCTCATACGGCGCAGGCACCCATGCGCCAGGAACCCAGTAGTAGCCGTCCTCACCGTACGCCCAGTAGCCGGGAGTCCACATCAGGCCGGGCTCAGGGCACGGGGGCTGCTCGTATACCGGCAAGACCGGCGGGGCAAATCCGACACTGATAAACACACCGGCATACGAAGATGCACGGAACGAGGGAGAGCAAAAGCGTCATCAAAATCCAACGCGCAGAACGAAAGAGTCGCATCGAAAACCTCCAGATACTTGCTGGCCCTCTTGCTTGCGGATTTCTCTCCGCAAAAAACAAGGGCTGAATCGATCCAAGACGCGCAACGATTGCGCGGTTAGACTACTCCAGTTTGAACCCCGGTTGCCATGTGAAGTTGCCACGAAAGTTGTTACTTTGGGTTCACTTCAACGTGCGTCACGGCCCGTTATTTCTTTTGTTTGTGATGCATTGGCAACATATTCCTTGGATTCCAGAAATAGGGCCGATGCAGAGCAGATTCGACAGGTTTCTAGTACCGCAGACTCAGCCCCATCCCGAATACGTGGTTCGCCTCGAGATTCACCGGGACCAGCGCCACCGGAACTCCCCCAACCAGCACAGGTGTCTGGCCAATCGTTCCGGCCACATGACCCACGCCGATATCGAACGCGAAATGAGGATTTTCCTTCTGCGTCACGCGGACGGCGTAGTCCATCGTGGTGGGAATATGCGCCGACCCGCCCACCAGAATTGCCCCCAGGTTCTTCACTTGCGGAGGCTCCTGCGTGAATCCGATGGCAGGCACAATGGCGGTGTGGAACGGCGCCGGCAGCGGAATGCCGAGTCCGCCGAACAGCCTTCCGCCAAAACGCGTTGCCTGGCCGCCGATTCCATAGATGGATGCGTTGGTTGCCTTCCAGCCGAAATTGATGAGAAACGGCACAGGCGGATGCAGCCAGGTTTTGGTCGCCGCGACGTACAAATCCTCGTTGGTGTAGCTCTTCAAGGACCCGGTAAATTCCTGGTTCAGAGCTCCGCTCACGAATTTATCGCCGGTTCTCACCACGAACCCCGCGCCGATGCCCGGTGTCCACGGCCCGAATTGACCGTCCTTGATCGCCACAACTTTGCCGCTGAAGATATTCATGCCGGCGTAGTGCCACAGGCTGCTGAAGGCCGCGCTGTTGCCCTCGGTGTGTTCACTGCGCGTGTAGCCAACCTCGGCGCGATTCGCGAATCCCTCTGCAATGCTGAAGGTGTGAATGTTGCCGATCACGTTTGAAGCATCGATGAAGTGATAACCGAGGGCCGGATGCGAAAAGAATTTGTCTTTAGCGGTGTAGACCACGTAAGCCGTGGGTGTAATAAAGCCGCCGGTTTGTCCTTCGAGTGTCAGATTCTGTGCGCTTGCTTTTGGGGCTGAAAATAAAATCGCGGCCAGGCAGCCGCAAAGTGCCATGCGAGGGAGGGTCTGAGTTTTCACCGTGTTTACGACTCCATGGAACGCGATCTTCCGCGGTCCGGTTACTTCGAAAATCATCTGTTTGTAGCACAATTGCAGCAGTGCCGTCTCCTTACGAAAGGCGGTGGTAGACTCTCGCCATGCCGCGCGGACTGTTCATCACACTCGAAGGCCTCGATGGCTCTGGCAAAACGACCCAGATCAAGCGGCTGGCCGCGTGGATGCAGAAACGCGACCTGAACCCCGTGGTCACGCGGCAGCCCGGCGGGACAGCGACCGGCGACCGCGTCCGCGCCCTGCTGCTCGATTCCGGTTCAACGCCGATTGCGCCCAGGGCAGAGATGGCGCTGATGTTTGCCGACCGTGCCCAATGCATTGCTGAAGTGATCGAGCCTGCGCTCGCCGCCGGCAAGATCGTGCTTTGCGATCGCTTCACCGATTCAACCGAGGCCTACCAGGGCGGCGGCCGCGAGATTGGCTCGGCAGTCGTGCTCGAGTTGCACCGGCTGATCTGCGGCGATCTGCAGCCGGATCTCACCCTGCTCTTGCTGCCCTCGCTCACGGCCAGCCTCGAACGCGCCCGCCGTCGCAACGATCGCACCGCTGCGCAGAACGGCGCAGACGAAGGCCGCTTCGAACAGGAGCAGGAAGCCTTCTTCCGCCGCGTCTGGCTCAAGTATCGCGAGATCGCACAATCGCGAACCCGATCGCGTCGTCCTGATCGAGGGCAACCTCAGCATCGACGAGGTTCACGAGCAGATTGTGGAGGCTGTCTCCGAGCGACTAGTCTCTGCAAACCATGTCACCGCCTGATTCAGCCGTCAGATAAAGCCTTTAAACCGCCTCCACTCCACCGAGACCAGTCTCATCAAATCCAGCCTTCGCACCCCCTGTGCACAGCTTGCGCAACCATAAATATGGCACAATAAGAGACAGGACCTGATGATGCCTGCATCTCGACAGAGGAACGCGTGGATCTGGCTGGCGGTCGCTGCCATGGCAGTCGCCACGCTCGCGCGCGCGCAGGCCGGATACCAGGTTGCGACGGCCTACGCAAATCCCGTCCTCGAGTTTCTGGCCGGGCACCAAGGCGCAGCGGCCCACGCTTCAACAGGGATGCCGCGTCGCTTTGAGCGTCGCTCCATTCGGCAAGCCAAAGGAGCGTTGCTTTTCGCTTCGGGTGGACACGGTGTCGATTCCGGCGCCTGGGAGGCAATCCTTCCCGTCCTTTTCATCGGACTTGTTGCTCCGCTCAATCTCGTCTCGTATCGGTCCGTTCTTTCTCTCGGCCGCGTGCCCTCTGCTCCCGCACTTCCCTTCTCGTTCCAGCGTCCTCCGCCTTCGCTCGTTTAGTTCCTCTCGATTGCAATCATGAAGGCTTTGGCAACCTAAGTTGCCGCAGGCCTCGGACTCACTTTTCGCGATCGCAGTTAAACTTGTAGATGGAGATTCACGTGTTTTTCGATAAGGCTCTCACCAAAGTATTCGGCACCGCCAATGAGCGCGTCATCAAGCGCCTGCTGCCCGTTGTGGACATCATCAATGCCCTTGAGCCGGAGATACAGAAGCTCTCCGACGAAGAACTACGCGCCAAGACCGCCGAGTTCCGCGCGCGCATCGCCGCACAAGCTCGAAGGCATCACCGATGCCGAGGCAATCAAGACAGCCGAACGCGCAGCGCTTGATGAAATTCTTCCCGAGGCTTTTGCCGTGGTCCGCGAGGCTGGCTGGCGCGCGGTGCAGATGCGCCACTTCGATGTGCAGCTCATCGGCGGCATGGTGCTGCATCAGGGCAAGATCGCCGAAATGAAAACCGGCGAAGGCAAAACCCTCGTCGCCACCCTCGCCTGCTACCTCAATGCCCTCGCCGGCCGCGGAGTTCACGTTGTCACGGTCAACGACTACCTGGCCAAGCGCGATGCCGAGTGGATGGGCAAGATTTACGAGTTCCTCGGTCTCACCGTGGGTGTCATCGTCCACGACCTCGATGACAACCAGCGCCGAGCCGCCTATGCCGCCGACATCACCTACGGCACCAACAACGAATTCGGCTTCGACTACCTGCGCGACAACATGAAGTTCGACATCACCGATTGCGTGCAGCGGGGCCACTATTACGCCATCGTCGACGAAGTGGATTCGATCCTCATCGACGAAGCACGCACTCCGCTCATCATCTCCGGACCCACCGATCAGACAACCGACAAGTATGCCCGCGTCCGCAAGATCATTCCCAAGCTCCAGCTCGGCGAAGAGGTCGAATCGCTCGATCACAAGCGGCAGGCACGAGCTTGGCATCCAACTGGGCGAAGGCGAAAAGTATTTCTCCGGCGATTATGTCGTCGATGAAAAGCACCGGACCATCGGCGTCACCGACGATGGCTGGATCACGATTGAGAAAGCTCTTGGCATCGACAACATTGCCGACGCGGAAAACTGGGATCTGAAGCACTACGTCGAGACGGGGATCAAGGCCCACGCGCTCTACAAACGCGACGTGGACTATGTGGTCAAGGACGGCGAAGTCATTATTGTCGATACCTTCACTGGCCGCCTGATGCCGGGCCGCCGCTGGAGCGACGGGCTGCATCAGTCGATCGAAGCCAAAGAAGGCGTCAACATCCGCAAGGAAGACCAGACGCTCGCGACCATCACCTTCCAGAATTACTTTCGCCTCTATCAAGAAGCTGAGCGGCATGACGGGCACGGCCGAGACCGAAGCCGCCGAGTTCGAGAAGATCTACAAACTCGAAATCGTCGTGATTCCCACCAACAAGCCGATGCTGCGCCTCGAGAATTCCGATGTCGTGTTCCGCACCACGAAGGAAAAATATAAAGCGGTCGCGGATGAGATCGCCGAATTGCACGAAAAGAAGCAGCCGGTGCTCGTCGGCACCACGTCGATCGAGAAGAGCGAGCTGCTCTCGGGAATCCTCCAGCGCAAAGGCGTGCGGCACGTCGTGCTGAACGCGAAGTTCCACGAACGCGAAGCGGAGATCGTCGCGCAGGCGGGCCGACTTGGGATGGTCACCATTTCGACCAACATGGCCGGCCGCGGCACCGACATTCTGCTCGGCGGCAACGCCGACTTCATGACGCGCCAGGAATTGGTGAAGAAGGGCCGTGCGCGCGCCATCAGCGTCGCCGAAGGCGCCATCAATCCATCCGCGCCGAAAGGTTTTCTGCGCTTCTACTATCAGGGCCAGGAATTCGAAGTCTCTGAACCGGATTGGGCCGAAGTGAACCAGGTGCACGCTGCGGCCGCGAAACAGGATCACGAAGATGTGATTGCTGCAGGCGGGCTCTTCATTCTCGGTACCGAGCGGCACGAATCGCGGCGCATCGACAACCAGCTGCGCGGCCGTGCCGGCCGCCAAGGCGACCCCGGTGCATCGCGCTTCTATCTGTCCCTTGAAGATGACCTGATGCGCATCTTCGCCAAGCAGTGGGTCAGCACGCTGCTGGAGCGGCTGGGCATGGAAGAAGGCGTGCCCATCGAGTCACGCATGATCTCGAAACGCATCGAGGGCGCGCAAAAAGCCGTCGAAGTCGCAGAACTTCGAATCGCGCAAACACCTGCTCGAGTACGACGACGTGATGAACAAGCAGCGCGAGGCCGTCTACGGCTTGCGCCGCCAGCTGCTCGAAGGCGTCGAACAGCGCGAGTTAATTCTGGAAGATTACGTCGGCGGCATCCTGAGCGGACTGCTCGATGAATTCGCCGGCGAAAACGTGCGCCCCGATCAATGGAACATCAAGGGCCTTGAAGAAAAGCTCATCGGCCATTTCGGATTGAGCCTTTCCGCCGCCGGCGTCAACGCACAGGAGCTCTCGCGGCACGAACTGGGCGACGCCATTTTTGAAAAGCTCAAAGAGAATTACGAGGGCAAAGAGAGAATCCTTGGCGCCGAAACCATGCGCCAGCACGAGCGGATGGTCATGCTCAGCGTCATCGACGGCTTGTGGAAAGACCACCTGCTCTCGATGGACCATCTTAAAGAAGGCATCGGCCTGCGCGGTTATGCACAGCAGGATCCGCTCGTCGCCTACAAGCGCGAGTCCTTCGACATGTTCGAGGCCATGATGCTGAAGTTCCAGGAAGACACCGTCCGCTTCCTCTTCCGCATGCAGATTCTCGGTCCCGACGGCCAGCCGATCAATGCCGCGCCTGAGCCCCGCCGCGCTGTTCCTCCGGCGCCTCCGGTCGCGAGTGCAGCGCAGCCGATCAATGGAAATGGCCACGGCGCGCAGCCACGCGAGATCGCCATGCCTGCGCGCCAGCCGTCCACGACCATCGACGCCCTCGAGAAGGAATTCCACCGCAAGAAACAGCGTGAACTCGCCGTGGCCAGCCGCGCCGGCGCAGGCGAGTCGAGCGCACCGACACAACGCCACGCCGGTGAGAAAGTCGGCCGCAATGATCCCTGCCCCTGCGGTTCAGGCAAGAAATACAAAAAATGCCACGGCGTCGAAAAATAAGGCTGCGACAGCCGGTTCGCAGAACGCAGATTTATGCATAGCGAATCGGCTTACCTGACCCATCTCAAAATTGATGTCCAGGTCCACCAGCCGATGTCGCCGGACCCGGCGCGAATTTCCATTTGCGCACTGCATCTTCCGCCGCCGGACACAACATGCTGATTGCCGCTCAGAGCCTTCACATCCGTAACTTTGCCGTCCGCGTCAACCGTGACTTCCAGTTTCACCACTCCGGCTGATCCGCATGCGTTTGGCAATCTCCGGATAAACCGGAGCGACACGCGACTTGATCGCCCGCTCCTCCGCCGCTCTGCCGCCGATCACAAACACAAATGCCAGCGCGATCGCGATGGCTCCGGACCGCCGCAACGCGAGCCGCATCCTTTTCTCCAGTCCAATCTTCATTCAATCCTTCCCTTCATTCCGCGACTCTAGGAGGCCGCATGGGAAGAGTATCGGCGCAGAGAGAAACGACTTTATTCGGAGGGAAATGCGGCAGATGTTCAAGAGCCGATGAGTCTCGCACTAGGCATTTACCCCGCGGACATCGGCAGAGGCCTCAGTTCGAACAACCGCTGGCCGCAATGGCCGCAAACGTCAGATCCTGCGCCGGCGAGTGTTGCTGCTCGCGCCACAGATCGAAAAGCCGGCCGTAGCTCAGCGTCAAATATTCCGTGGGGTCGACCCCGAGCCGCGCGGCCGCCCCATCGATCCACTGCAGCGGAGCCTTCGAGCTCGGCAAAGTTGCCGATGGGCGTCTCGTCAACCACGCAATGACCTTCCCCGTCGCTCCACTCCGAACGCCATTTTTCATAACGGAACACCGCGACCAGCCCAAGCGATTCGAAAAATCCCCGCGAGAACATCGCCGTCGCCCACAGTCGTTTCGGTCTCGATCCGGTGCTTGTGCCGGTCCTCGCCGGGACCCGCGTCCGGCAGCCGCTTGTGAGTCACCACCCAACGCTCGCCGTAGTGCCGAATGCGCAGAATCTCCGTGCGTGCGCGCATCGCTCGATCCGGCGTGTCATAGAGCACGTTGCTTTCAAATTCGCGCGGAGTCTCCAGGCGGAATCCTGCTTTTTCAAGCCGCTCCGCCAGTCCTGCCGGGTCGTCTATACGGAATTTGATCTCGGTCTCGATCGCCATCGTTAAGAAGTGAGTATACGGCAGCGGACAAGCGACAATAGATCTGTGAAGACCCTCCGCCTTTCAGTGGACCCCGCACATCTCGATCGTCCAGAATCGCGGCGTGCCATCGCGCAGGCAGCCGATATTCTGCGCAACGGCGGACTGGTCGCATTCCCGACTGAAACTGTCTATGGACTCGGCGCCAATGCTCTCGATGCTGCCGCAGTAGCCCGCATCTTTGAGGCAAAACAGCGTCCCTCGTGGGACCCGATCATCGTTCACATCGCCGGCCCGGTGCCGGACAATCCGATGCTCGACACACTCGTGACAGCGATCTCCGGCCCCACGCGCGGCCTCATCGCAGGACTTCTGGCCCGGCCCGCTGACGCTGTTGCTTCCCCGTTCCGCTGCAGTTCCCGACGCCGTCACTGCCGGTCGCCCGTTGGTGGGCGTGCGCATGCCGGCGCACCCTGTCGCCTTCGAGCTCATTCAGCAGGCCGGCGTCCCAATCGCCGCTCCCAGCGCCAATGTCTTTGGCCACATCAGCCCCACGACCGCAGCCCATGTGCTCGACGATCTCGATGGCCGGATCGATGCAGTTCTCGATGCAGGTCCAACCTTGCACGGCGTGGAATCGACCGTGCTCGACCCCAACCAGTCCCCGATGATGATCTATCGGCCCGGCGCCATCACGGCCGAGCAAATCCGCGCCGTCGCCGGTCCTGTGGATTTCTACGACACCCGCCCCGATGCAGCCTGCGAGCACCCGTGAGAAGCCGCTTCCTTCGCCCGGCGTTGGCATTGCGCCACTATGCGCCCCGCGCCCGCCTGGTTCTGGTCGATGGCTCCTCTCGCCGCATTGGCCAGCCGGATCGCAGAGGAAGCCGCCCGCCACGCATCGGAGCGCCTGGGTTTCCTGCTGCCCGTCGAGATTCTCCATCGGCGGACTGCTCGCATCCCACCCTACCGGAATTGTCTTTTCCTGGGGACACTGGACCGCACCTGAAGAACTGGCGCATAATCTCTACGCGGGACTGCGCGCGCTCGACGCTCAAGGCTGCTCGGTCATCGTTTGTCCGCTGCCGCCCGCGGAGGGTCTCGGCGTCTGCAATCCGTGATCGCCTCTTCAAAGCCGCTCACTGAAGTGAGCATGCTTGCGCACGGAAGACGATTTCCGCAAGCCCACATCGCGCGTTATTGCCCGTTCTCGCCAACTTTATACATATATTTGATCGCCGATTTGTAAATCAGCACCTTGTCGCGCCCTCGCACTTTCAGCGTCCGGCGATCGTACCACTCGATGCAGCCTTCCATGTGTTCGCCGTCCGCCAGCACAATCACCATGGGCGTTTGCGATTGGATCTGCTTCTGCAGATAAAAAAGCTCGGCCTGCCGCTGTCCACCCTCATCTTCCATCCCGATGATGCGTAAAGTGAAATGGCAGCGGTGCTCTCCTTCCATTCCGGAGCGGAGGAGGCAATCGGCGCTTTCGGCCCGTTTTCAATTCCGGTCAGTGCGGCTTGAGTGTTCATGGTTACGATCCTCCTTGTTTGCGTGAGGCCCGATACCTAAAAAACTGCCAGATCAAAAAAAGAAGACGCCCACCCTGCGCGGTTGCCGCTCCAATCCTTCAGCGGAGCCCCAGCTACCACTCAGATGCGCGTTTCCAAGGCTCTTCAACCGCACAGACACGAGCGCCACACCCAGGGAGTCCCTGTTCAGCCCGCTACCGGTCTAAGGGTTTGCCTGATTCTACCCGAAAAGATGCCCGCGCAATGGTCACAGGTTGCTTTTTCCTCCGGCAGCTGACGTTCAGCGCTCGGCCAGGCTCACGGCCATCGCGTCCAACGAGAGCGATCGAAGCAGGTTACGTCGCATTCCCTGCTCCACCTGCACCAGCGCCCGGCCGCGCCATCAATCCAGTCGACGGTCAGCCCCTGCGCCATCCGTTCCAGCTCCGCTGAATATCCACATTGCGCACCAGTGCCGGCGTGCCGGCCACCATCAGGAGCAGGTCCTCCACAAGGCTGCCCAAAGCGCGCAGCAAGCCGACCGTCTTCTCCTGCCCGTCCGCTCCCGCGCGATATGTCTCCGTGACCGAAAGAGCTGCGAATAGTCCGGCTCCTTCAGCGCCGTCTTCAACACGATCAGCGCGTCCTGCCGGCTGGCCAGATAAGTCTCCAAATCGAGGGTGAACGCGCGGCCCACCGCTCCTTCCGCCAGACGCGCAACCAGCGCCCGCTCCTGCGGCTTCAGCTCCGGCCGGCGCTCGGCAAGCAACGACTCCAATTCGGCCGCCGGCAGCGCACCCAGCCTGTAGACCGTTGCCCGCGAACGAATCGTCGGCAGCAGTTCCTGCGGATTCTCAGTCAGCAAGATCAGCGACGTGTGCGCCGGCGGCTCTTCCAGCACTTTCAGCAGGCTGTTGGCTGCTTCTTTCATGAAGGCTGACGACGTGAAGATCGTGAATGTGCGGCGCGCTTCCACCGGTGGCCGATAATACGCCACATGAATCACCTGCCGCACCTGGCCCATCTTGATCAAAAGCTGCGGCGGATCAGGCGGCACAATCAGCACATCGGGATGCGTTTGAACGAGGATGCGCGTTTCGCGTTTATCCGCATCGCGCATGTCCTCGCGCGCAGCGACAGCTTCGGCCACGCGTTCGTCGAGATTCGCTGCATTCTCCGATGCGCTCGCAATTCCGGCAATGGCCGCAATAATCCGGCAGCCCGTCCGTTTCGGTCGGCTCCAGGCAGTTCACCGCACGCGCCAGCATCAGAGCCAGCGTGTACTTGCCCGCGCCCTTCGGCCCGGCCAGGATCATCGACTGCGGAAATCGCCCCGCCGCGATCGATTCGCGCAGGTGCGTCACCGTCGCCGTGTTGCCCAGGAATTGCCGGAAGCCCACGATTTCGAGTCTAGCAGGACGAGAAAATCCGCCTCTGCAGAGGAGCACGAGGACCCTCGCGCCCTCTGGCGAGAGCTTCCGTACTAGACGCCGGTTCGGCTCTGGGTGCGAATGGTTTTGATCTCCGCCGCCGGAATGTGCAGGAACTCCAGAAATTCCTGGTGTTCCTCCGGCGCGGAACGTTCGAATTCACCATGCCAGCGATTCATCTGATCTCTGCTGAGCCCGCATGCCTTCATGATGGAAACCCATTTCTCCTTGGTGATCATCTTGGCCTTTCTGAGCGCGTTATGCTCCAGAAGTTTCAGGATTGCCTGCTGGTGCGCCCGCAGCGTCCCGATTTCGGCGTCCAGCTCGAGCAGCCGCCGCTTCAGGACTCCGGCCGCTCCACGGCCAGGCCGATCCGAATTAGTGTTGAGAATTGCGCGAATGTCTTCAAGTTTCAGGCCCGCGTTGCGATAGGCGCGAATCTGAAGCAAACGTCGCATATCCGCCTCGGCGTAATTGCGATAGTTGCCGCCGCTGCGCTGCGGCGGGGGCATCAAACCGATCGATTCGTAGTACAACAAGGCGGTGCGGCTTACACCGCAACGCCGGGCGAGTTTGGTTACCGTCAACATCGTCCAACTCCACTGTGAACCCTCTAGTTGTAGACAGGTCAAGCGGCAAACGCAAGAATTGTTGCGGCCATCCGAACCAGTTGACTGCGCTCGCCGCACGCATCGCGCTGCCCGTACAATAGAAAAGAAAGCCCGACGGGACCGATGGCGGACCAGGCAGAGAAGAACCCCAAAACCACCAACCCGGCCAAGAACGACGCCCGCAAGCGGGACCAGCTCAAGCCCGACGAAGATCCGGTCGGCAAGGTCTACGACTCGCGCCTCATGCGGCGTCTCGGCCGCTATCTGCTGCCGTACTGGTGGCAGGCCGCGGTCTCCTCGGTCGCCGTCACGCTCAAATCTCTCAGCGATGTTTCCGGCCCCTTTCTGGTCATGGTGGGCATCGACCACTACTTCCCTTCAGGAACGAATTCCGGTCATGGCCTCACCCCCACTGCGCACGGCTTCGGCGCCGCAGACTGGCTCACGCGCCATCTCAGCACCGACCCCAGGCACGGCATCACCCAGCTTGCCGGGATCTATCTTGTTTTGCAGATTTCCGCCTACCTTTTTGAATTCATCCAGACCTACCTGATGCAGTGGACCGGCCAGAAAATCATGTTCGACCTGCGCCGCGATATCTTCCGCCACATGCAGCGGATGCACGTCGGCTTCTTCGATACGCATGCCGTCGGCCGGCTCGTCACGCGCCTCACCTCCGACGTCGATGCCATCAATGAAATGTTCACCGGCGGCATCCTCGCCATCGTCGACGACTTCTTCACCCTTTCGATCATGGCCATCGTGATGCTGAGCATCAACTGGTGGCTCGCCCTGCTGGCCTTTTCCGTCCTGCCCCTCATTCTGGTCGTGACGCGCCTCTTTCGCATCAGTGTGCGCGAGAGCTACCGCCGCGTCCGCGCCGCCATCGCGCGCATCAACAGCTTTACCCAGGAACACGTCAGCGGCATGCGCGTGGTGCAGCTCTTCAATCGCGAACAGCGTGCCTACAACGACTTTGAAGCGGTCAATCGCCTCCACATGATCGCGTTCAAAGACACGATCTTTGCCTACGCGCTCTACTATCCGGCAGTCGAATTGCTTTCCGCCATCGCCATTGCCCTTGTGATCTGGCGCGGCGGATTCGGCGTGCTCTCCGGCTCCGTCACCATCGGCATGCTGGCCAGCTTCAATATGTATTCGCAGCGGTTCTGGCGGCCGATTCAGGACCTGAGCGACAAGTACAACATCCTGCAAGCCGCCATGGCCGCCTGCGAGCGCATCTTCAAGCTGCTCGACACCGCGCCCGAAATCGTCAGCCCTGTCGAACCCGCGCACAGGCGACGGCAGCAACCGCATCGAATTTCGCCACGTCTGGTTCACCTATCAGAAACTCAAGCCGGAGCAACAGGCCGAAGTCGATCGCGCCGCCATTGTCGTCCAATCCCGGCCCTGCAGCTCGCGGCGATCAACGACATCGAGTGGATTCTCAAAGATGTCAGCTTCACGATCGAGCCAGGCCAGACCATCGCCATCGTCGGCCACACCGGCGCGGGCAAAACGACCCTCACCAGCCTGATGATGCGCTTCTACGACGTGACCGCCGGCCAGATTCTTGTCGACGGCGTTGACCTGCGCGAGCAGGACCTGACCAAGCTGCGCCAGCACTTTGCCGTCGTGCTCCAGGATCCCTTTCTCTTTACCGGCACGATCGCCGAGAACATTCGTCTCGGCAACGACGCGATCACCGAAGAGGACCTGCGCCGAGCGGCGCGCGACGTCAACGTGCTCGACTTCATCGATAGCCTGCCAGGCGGGTTCGACGAACCGGTGCGCGAGCGCGGCAATTCGCTTTCCACGGGTCAGAAACAGCTCATCAACTTCGCCCGCGCGCTGGCCTACAATCCGCACATCCTCATCCTCGACGAAGCCACCTCGAGCGTCGACACCGATACGGAGCTGCGCATCCGCGGCGCACTCGAGCGCATGGTTGAAGGCCGCACCAGCGTGCTGATTGCGCATCGTCTCTCCACTGTGCAGCGCGCCGAAACGATCCTGGTGATGCACAAAGGGCAGCTGCGTGAGATGGGTTCGCACCAGGAACTGCTGGCGCAGCGAGGCCTCTATTGGAAGCTCTATCAATTGCAATACAAGGACCAGGAACTCGGCGGCGCTCCATGTACCTGCCCGCGAACCATCGATAGCGCCCGCAATGTGACGAAACGGCCAATCGCGCGAGACCAGCTCGCGCCTGCAATCACGCATTCGGGATATCATGAAGGTTCGAATCATTTCGCGACATGCGGCCTGCCAACCGCTTCTCCGCAAATCGGTGATATGCATTGATGAACGAACCTGCACCAGGAAGAATCGAGCTGTTCGACACCAGCCTTCGCGACGGGCTGCAGCAGCCGAATCTCGAAATCTCCGTGCCCAACGCCGTATTGCTGTCTGCAGCGCATGGGCGCCTTTGGCGTGCACTTTGCGGAGATCGGCTTCGCCGGCGCCAACCAGTTTGTTGAAGACCTGACCAGCGCTCTCGCTTCGGTCGACACCGGCGCGATGAAGCTCGCGCTCTTCGGACGCACGCGTGGCCGCGGCACGAAAGTCCAGGAATGGCCCGACGTGCAATTCATCGTTCGCCACAAGCGGCGGGTTCCCGTTGCCGTCGTTGTCGTCAAATCGCGGCTGCTCGATGTGGCGAAATCTCTCGAAACCACGCCGGAAGAAAATCTCCGCATGGCGTGGGAGACCATCGAGTGCCTGCAGGACAACGGCCTCGAAGTCATCGTCGACTTTGAGCACGCGATGGATGCCAACTGCGGCCGCCGCGAAAACGGCATTGCTTGCGACCCCGATTTCCATGCGCGCAGCCTCGACTATTTCCATCAACTCACCGAGCAGTGCGTCCGCCAGGACGTGAGCCGCATCGTTGTCTGCGACACCACCGGCGGCGCCAGTCCTGAAGAAGTGGCCGATGTGATCGGCGGCTTGACGCACGCAATTTCCCAGGGCGCGCTTCGGATTTCACGGGCATACCGATCGCGGCCTTGGCGTTGCCAACACGCGTGCCGCCATTCTCGCCGGAGCCGTCCAGGTGCAGGGCACGCTGCTCGGCACCGGCGAGCGTTGCGGCAACGTGAACCTCACCACTGTGATCGGCGGCATGCAGCTGCGCGGCGAAGCGAAGTTCGTCCCGCCCGAATCATTGAGCGGGCTCACCAGCCTTGCGCACTCCGCCTATGCGGCCTTCGGCCTCGAGCCGCCGCACGGCGCTCCCATCGTAGGACCCGGCGCGTTTGGCACCTGGGCCGGCATGCACGGCAGCAGCGAGCGCAAGAATCCGGGCGCTTATCTTTGGTGCGATCCCGCCGCGGGTCGGCGCCAACCCGACCATCGGCGTCAACCGCCAATCCGGCAAAGCCAACGTCATTCTGCTCTCCGAAGCGCTCGGCATTCCGCTCGATTCGGCACAGGCGCAGGCCCTCATCGACGCCAACCAAGCCATGATTGAGGGCGGCGGATTCACGGCCAGCGAGATCTCGTTCCGCCTGGCCTGCATGCGGGTTCTCGGCACGCTGCCCAATCGCTTCAGCATTCGCAGCTGGCGCGTGTTCGACGAGTCCGACGAAATCGGCAATCGCTTCGTCCAGGCTTTCATGACGCTCTCGGTCGGCGACTCCACTGTGACGACCACGCGCGCCGAAGGCGCCGGACCTGTGGACGCGCTGACCAAGGCGATGCGCCATGAACTGGAAAAGTGGTATCCCGCGCTCACGCAGATGCGCCTCGGCACCTTCAGCGTCACCGCGCTCGATGTCTCGGCACACGACTCGGCTGCGTATGTGCGCGTGACCGTCAGCTTCCATGCCGACGGATACGAGCCGTGGATCACCGCAGGCGTGAGCAGCGACATGAACCAGGCCGCGCTGATGGCCATCGTCGACGGCTTCAACTACTGGCTGCTCGAGCGGGCCGACGAGAAAGATGAAGTCGCCAATTCGCGCATTGTCGGCGCAACAAGCCAGTTCGCTGTCTAGAGTTGGTTGCAGAAATGGTTTTGTAACAGGGCACGACTTCAGTCGTGCCGCAGAAGCCGCATAAATCAAGGGGCTTTAGCCCCTGCGGGCGCTCCCTCGCTGGCCGGACCGTATTTATGCAACCAGCCTAGTCGACCGGCGATCGCACTTGATTCATCGCGGTTCTTCCAACGCGTATCATAGGGTTCGCGCAGTTCAAACCCGCGCTTTCCAATGCGCAACGCCGATGAACGCACCCACTTCCCCAAGCACTGCTTCCCAATCCCCGGCTCCTTCCGACGCGAGTAAGCGCCTGCTCCCCTGGCTCGTCGCGGTCGCGTTTTTCATGGAGTCGCTCGACACCACCATTCTCAATACCGCCGTCCCCGCTGTGTCCGAAGCTCTCCACGTCGCCCCCCTCAGCATGAAGGCCGTTCTGGCGAGCTACACGTTGAGTCTCGCTGTCTTCATTCCCATCAGCGGCTGGATGGCGGACCGCTTCGGAACGCGCCGCGTCTTCTCCTCGGCAATCGGCCTCTTCACGCTCGGCTCGCTCCTCTGCGGACTCTCCGTCAACATTCATCTGCTCGTCGCGTTCCGCGTTCTGCAAGGCATGGGCGGAGCGATGATGGTGCCTGTCGGCCGGCTCACTCTTGTTCGGACCTTCCCCAAGTCAGACCTGATTCGCATCATGAGCTTCGTTTCCATCCCCGCGCTTGTGGCTCCCATGCTCGGACCCATCGCCGGCGGCCTCATCGTCGGTTACTTCCATTGGCGCGTCATTTTCTTTCTCAATATTCCCATTGGCCTCATCGGCCTGGTCATGGTCTATCTGCATCTGCCCGACTACCGCGAAGAAGAGACTCATCCTCTCGACATCGTCGGCCTCATCCTCTTCGGCTCCGGTATTGCGCTCCTGTCCTATGTGCTCGAAGTGTTCGGCGAACATGCGCTCAGCAGCCGCGAGATCACCAGCATGCTTGTTCTTTCGTTTGCCCTGCTCATTGGCTATTGGCTGCACGCGAAAAGCCTCCAGTTCCCTTTGCTCCAGCTCCGCCTGTTCAGCATCCGCACATTTCGCACCGCTGTGAATGGCAGCTTCTTCACGCGGCTCGGCATCGGCGGCGTCCCATTTCTTCTGCCGCTTCTCTACCAAACCGGTCTCGACTTCACGCCCATTCAATCGGGACTTCTCATCATGCCGCAGGCTCTCGGGCGCCATGAGCATCAAAGCTGTCCTGCGCCGTTTGCTCGGTCTGGTCGGTTATCGAGGCGTCCTCATTTCGAACACAATCATCATTGGGGTGCTTCTTGCGCTGTTTTCCACCATCGATCAGCGAACACCAGTCTGGCTGATCGTGCTCCTCGCATTTCTCTACGGTGGATTCACCTCGCTCCAGTACACCAGCATGAATACGCTCGTGTATTCCGACATCGCCGAGCACGATTCGAGCAGCGCCAGCTCGATCGCGAGCACCATGCAGCAAATGTCCATCAGCTTTGGAGTTGCGACCGCCGGCCTCACTACGGCTTTCTTCGTTCCCAATGGAGCCTCCTCGGTGCCCGTGGAGATGATTCACGGCATCCACCTCGCCTTCCGCTTCCTGGGAGGCTTGACCATTGCATCGACCATGGTCTTTGCCAGCCTGAAAAGCGGGTGACGGCGACGCGGTAAGCCAGCAAAAGGTTTTGCGTCAACATCATCCTGACGGCTAATGGCTTCACCTCGCCCTGGATTCAGCAGGACGGGAATTGAACAGGACGCGGATTCGGCAGGACGATTTGCAGACAGGCCTTCCGCACCTCTTGCGAGATAGGAAACGTCCCCTCGGCGCGCAGTCCTATCTTTCCCTAACCGCCGCAGACAACCTGCTGTCTAATGGTGTGCATGGGCAAGAACGACCACGCAACGATCCGGGCAGTTCTCTCCGGAGACAAAGAAGCCTACGGAGCGTTGGTCGCACACCATAGCCGCAGCGTTTTTCGCGTGGCCTATCGCATCACCGGCAATGAGGCCGACGCCGAAGAAGTGGTGCAGGATGCGTTCATGCGCGGATATCGCAAGCTGGAAAGCTTCGAATCCCGTTCGAACTTCGGCACGTGGATCTACCGGATCGCCGTTCGCTGCGCGCTCGACAGGATCAGTCGTCGCGTTGCCGACAAGAACGATCGGTCAAACGTCCATGCCGAGGCAGATTCAGAAACGATGCAGGTTCCGGATCGCGCACCCAGTCCGGAACAGATGCTGCTGAGCGGAGAAATCGGTGCATTCCGGGAGTCGGCCATGCACAGTCTTACGCCGCTGGAGCGAACAGCATTCACGCTGCGGCACATGGAAGATTGCTCGATGGAAGAGATTGCGGCCGTGCTTGAGATTGCACCCAATGCGGCGAAACAAGCCGTCTATCGCGCCGTTCACAAATTGCGACAGCGGCTCGCACTGTTGAAGGTGAGGACATGAATTCATTTGAGCGAAGAAGAACTGATCGAACTCTATTATTCGAGCGATGACGGCCCAGAAGCCGCGCGCCATCTGGATACTTGCACGGATTGCGCCCGGACATATGAAACATTGCAGGCCGATCTCGCCGAGATGAAAGTCCGTTGATCCGCCAGCCCGCCCGGAAAGCTACGGAGTAGAGGTGTGGACTTCCATCTCCGACCATTGCCTGCTCACGCCAGCCACCTGCGGGCCGGATCGAAGCGGCCATGGTTCCGGCAGCCCGTGTGGGTCGGCTTGAGCGCCGCTGCAACCTGTGTTCTTTTGATTGTCGGCCGCTTTCTACGCCGGCCGTCTTTGGGAACATCGGCAACCGCCGCCCCCCATCGCTCCCACCCCGCATCCCCTGCCCAGCAACGCGTTGTCGTGGTGGTGCTGAGCGATCATCTCGACCGCTCCGAGCGGCTGCTGGTGCAGCTCAAGCACGCCAATGCCGACGACACGCAGCTCGCAGCTGCCGCTGCGCGACGAAGCCCGCAGCCTGCTGGCCGCCAATCGCAAATGCCGCCAGGAAGCCGAGGCCAGCGGCGACCCCGCGCTGACCAAGGCTCTGGACCATCTGAATGAGCTTCTGACCGGACTTGCCAATCAGCCGGGCGGATTGAACGCCGATGCCATCTCCAGGCTGCAGGCTCGAGATGAACAAAGATGGCCTGCTCTTTGAAGTTCGTGTCCTGCGTTCCCGGATTCCCAGCCACCACGCAGCAGCAACCTTCACCTCAAAGGAGGAATCGCATGAAATCGAATGCCGCGGTTCTCACTCTCATTCTTTCCGTTTCGGCAGGCGCGTACATAGTGTGCGCCGCCCAGATCGCACATGGACAGGACCTCCTCTCCGGCAGCGACCCCATTGCGTTGGGGGCCGATCCTGGCGCCGGCAGCCGCTCCTGATGACAATGCGTATGCCGATGGCGAACGCGCGATCAATAACAGCCGTTGGGCCGACGCCGTGGAAATTTTTTCGCGCATTGCATCCCAGGGTGGAACACATGCGGATGGCGCCCTTTATTGGAAGGCCTATGCCGAAAACAAGCAGGGCCAACCGTTCACGGCCGCTTGAAACCTGCAGCGCGCTGCGGCACGAACACTCCGGCAGCAGTTGGATCGAAGATTGCGGCGCACTGGAGATCGAGATTCACGCCAAAAATGGCCAGCCGGTTCAGCCCCAGGCAGTGCAAAGCGACGATCTGAAGCTGCTGGCGCTGGCCTCGCTCATGCAGCACGACGAAAAAAAAGCCCTCGCTGAAATCGATCAGATTCTCAACGGCGAGGACTCCTCTGAAAAGCTGAAGCAGGGCGCGCTGTTCATCATGGGTGAGCATCACACCGATACGATCTTTCCGCAGATTGCGCGCCTCAGCTTTGTCGACGGCGATGTGCGCATTCAGAGTGGCGTTGAAGAGAAGCATCACAAAGATGGCGACTGGGAGGTGGCAACCAGCAACCTTCCCCTCGAATCGGGATACAGCGTCGTCACCGGCGAGGGCCGCGCCGAGATCGAACTCGAAGACGCATCCACGCTCTATCTCGCTCCCAACTCGGTCCTCACTGTCAACGATCTCAGCTCGACCGCCGGCATTCCGAATACCGATATGGCATTGTTGTCTGGCACCGTGACGCTCCATGTGCATCCCAACGTGGCAGGCGAGAAGTTCATCTTGCGAACGCCCACCGACAACGTGGTCACGAAGTATCCGCAGTCCGCATACTTCAGGATCAGCAGTTACACCGATGGGATGGCGTTTACGCCCATGGGCGGCGGCACGCTTGGCGTGATGAGCGGCCTTGGCTTGGGCCACGAGGAATTGACACCTGGCCACACTCTCTACTTCAAGGACAATTACCGGATTATGGATGCAGGACCGACTCACCCGCCGGACTTTGGCAGTTGGGATCGCTGGGTGGCAGATCGAACGGCAGCGCGCGAACAGGCCACCGCCGAAGCGTTGAAGGCTTCGGGCCTGAACGCTCCCATCCCCGGTCTCGCCGATCTTGCCGGCCAGGGAAAGTTCTTCCCGTGCGAGCCCTACGGCACTTGCTGGGCCCCCACACCAGGCGCGGCCAGCCAAACACAAGCAGCTGTCCCAGCAGAGCGTGAGACCGCCCCGGAACAATCAGAGATTGCTTCACGCGCAGTGGCCGAGACTTCGTCGGCGCAAAGCTCGACACCCACGCGAAACATCCGCTTTATTGGACCGCCTGCGGCCTCGGGTCCGCCTCCGCAATACTCCGACTTCGATGCCTTCTTCCCGTGCATTCCGGGCCAAATGCGCGCGATGTTTCGGGGAGGTGTGGTTCCTGCGTCCGCTCAATACCAAATCCAGCCGTGGGCCTGGGCCGTGTGCCACGCGGGAAGCTGGATCTACAACGACAACCGATATGTGTGGGTCGCCGGCCGCTGTCATCACCACCCTCCGCTGCACTGGGTCAAATACGGCAATGCAATGGCCGTTATCCCGACGCATCCACGCGATGTAAAGAACCATTTGCCGGTAAACCGCATTGCCCCCGCGCTTGCCGTGAACTCCAAAAACGGGCATTCGATCGAACGGTTGCAATTCGGCAACCCGCATTCGATCTCATTGATGAAAGACACTCCAAAAGAGTTCCGGACGACTACGCTTGCGATGCTGCCGCACGTCGCCGAACCGCACATGGAAGCCCATTCCATGAAGGACCTTGCTGCCGCCAAGGGTTCGCCGATCAAGGCTCCCGGCACACCCATCCTGTTCAGCGCCAAGTCGCAGAGCTTCATGATGGCGCACGATGTGGTGCGCAGCGGACACTCGGTGGCCGTGATGACGCCCATAGGCAATCGCGGCGGCGATCTGCAGAATCATGCCGGGGGGTTCAATGGGGGCGGTAATCACGGAGGAGGATTTGGCGGCGGCTATCACGGCGGTTCGAGCGGCGGCGCTTCCCACGGTGGCGGCAGCTCCGGCTCCAGCGGTGGCGGATCGCACGGAGGAGGTGGCGGCGGTTCGAGCTCCGCTAGCTCCGGCTCCAGTGCTGGTTCGTCCGGTGGCGGGAGCAGTGGAGGCGGCTCGCATAAATGAATCAGGCACGCGATCGATAACCCTCCCCCAGTCAAGGCAAACAAAAAGGCCGCTCCGGATTCGGAACGGCCTTTTCAATTGCCTCGGACTCGAGCCTACTTGGCGCCCACCAGCGAAGGCCTCGTGTCGAGCTTACCGCTCGCATAGCCCTTCGCCATCTCCGTAATCGGGATCGGCGTGTAGTCACCAGCATGACCAGCCTGGCCGAACTGCGTCATGCGCTGCGCAACAACTTTCGCCATCGCCTCGCGCGCCGGCTTCATGTAATCGCGCGGATCGAACTTGTCCGGAGTCTCCGCGAACACCTTGCGGATGGCGCCCGTAATGGCAAGCCGATTGTCCGTGTCGACGTTGATCTTGCGCACGCCGTTCTTGATGCCGAGTTGAATCTCTTCGACCGGCACGCCCCAGGTCTCCTTCAGCTTGCCGCCGTACTTGTTGATGATGTCCTGCAAGTCCTTGGGCACCGATGAACTGCCGTGCATCACCAGGTGCGTGTGCGGCAGCCGCTTGTGAATCTGGATCAGCACGTCCATCTTCAGCACCGAGCCATCCGGCTTCTTGTTGAATTTGTAGGCGCCATGGCTCGTGCCGATGGCAATTGCCAGCGCGTCGACCCCGGTACGCTCTGCAAACTCCACTGCCTGGTCAGGATCTGTCACATGTTCCAGGCCCGTTCCGCCCGCGCCGTGGCCGTCTTCAATCGCCGCCCAGCACGCCAATCTCGCCTTCGACCGTTACGCCGCGCTCGTGCGCATAATCAACTACCTTTCGGGTTACGTCTACGTTCTCTTCAAACGTCGACGGCGTCTTGCCGTCTTCCTTCAGCGAACCGTCCATCATCACGCTGGTATAACCCAGTTCGATGGCGCTCTTGCAGGTTTCAAAGCTGTTGCCGTGGTCCTGGTGCATCGCAATCGGAATCCCCGGGATTCAACTCGGCGGCGGCCTGAATCAGGCGGAACAGGTAGAGATCCTCCGCAAAAGCACGCGCGCCGCGGCTGGCCTGCACAATGACCGGCGACTTGGTCTCCTTCGCCGCAATCATAATGGCCTGAATCTGTTCCATATCGTTGACGTTGAATGCGCCGACGCCGTATCCGCCCTTGGCGGCCTCGTCGAGAAGCTGCCGCATGGAAACTAGAGGCATATCAACTCTCCTTCGCCCTGAATCTCGCGTTCTGAATCCGTGTCCTGAATCCCGCCGCCGAGCCCGTTTCCGGTCTACTCGGGCCCCTTTTGGACCCTTTGGGAGGTGCATTCACCGTGAGGTTGCGGGAACTGCGATCGTCCTTATGGTAGCAGAAGCGTCATTGCGTCGAAGTGTGCGCCAGCGCACATCAGCGACCCCCGCCCGAACGAAGCCTGAATATGGAATAATCCGTCCGTGCACTCCGGCGCTCGCGATCCCCTCCAGCTGGTTCCTGCTCGCCTGTGCCGCGGGAACCGTCCTGCTTCTGCTGTTCTTGATCGCACGCGTTCGCCTCCATCCCGCCCTTGCTCTCGCCGTCTCGGCCTTCGCCCTTGGCATCGCTGCGGGCATGCCACTGGCACAGGTTCCGGTCTCGTTTACTGCGGGAGTCGGCGGCCTGATGGGCCACATCGCGCATCGTGCTCGGCCTCGGCGCGATTCTCGGCCGGCTGCTCGCCAGTTCCGGCGGCGCAACCGCGTTGGGCAGCGCACTCGTCGAGAGTTGCGGCGAAAAAGGACTGCCGTGGGCGCTTCTCGGCCTCGGCATCCTCGTCGGCATGCCCGTATTCTTCGAGGTCGGCCTGGTGCTGATGATGCCCATCATCGCTGCCGCGGCCCGGCGCAGTCATCGTCCGCCGATTCTCGTTGGCTTGCCCATGCTGGCCGGACTCTCCATCGTGCACGGCACGATTCCACCGCATCCGGCAGCGATGCTCGCCGCCACGCAATATCACGCAGACCTAGGCCGCACCATCGTCTGGGGCGTCATGGTCGGCATTCCCGCGGGCATCATGGCCGGACCGGTGCTCGAGTGGGTCCTCACGCGTTTCTTCTGGAAGAAACGCATCGCCGCGTACGCGGATTCCGAAGAGCCAACGCTGTTCGAAGTCTCGGATCCGAGCGTCACTCAGCCAATTGCACCTCAGACCTCCCCTGCCCCGTCCTTTCCGCTTTCTTCTGCGGAAAGGGTGGGAGAACGAGATGCCCCAACCCGTAGAGCCTCTACCCAAACCAGCCGGTCCCATCCGCGCAGCATGCGCTATCCTGCTGCCGATCGCGCTCATCTTTCTCGGCAGCTGGGCCGACTCGCTCGCGGCTCCCGGCGAGCTCCGTCAACCGCGTTCTCCGCTTCATCGGCAGCCCCGACGTCGCGCTCCTGATCGCCGTGCTGGCTGCGCTCGTCTCGCTCGGCCCTCGTATCCAGACCGGCCGCCATCACGGCCGCGAGTTGCTGCGCAAGCTCACCTCGGAATCCTTCGAGCCCATCGCCAACGTACTCATGATCCTGGCTGCAGCAGGAGGACTGAGCGGCGATCCTGCGCGATTCCGGCGCCGCACAAGCCACCATCGCGCTCGCCTTGCGGGCGCACATGCCGCCGCTGCTGCTGGCCTGGCTGCTCGCCGCCGTGGTGCGCGTCTCCATGGGATCGGCAACGGTAGCCATGGCCGTCGCCTCCGGTGTGCTCGCGCCCATGGTCAGCCACCTCGGCGTGCGCCCCGAATTGCTGGTGCTCGCCACCGGGACCGGCTCGCTCGTCTTCTCGCAAGTCAACGACCCCGGCTTCTGGATGATTCAGTCCTTCTTCAATCTGGAAATGAAGGAGACCTTCGCCACCTGGACCGTGCTCGAGACCGTGCTCTCCGTCGTGGGCCTGGCCGCCACTCTTCTGCTGGCAGCGGCCCTGCGGTAGGGAGTAGGGAATAGGGAGCAGGGTTGGCGCGAAGCTTCGTCTATGCTGCGCCTACTCCCTATTCCCTGTCTTATCCCTTCCACGCCCCGAGCAGCTTCCGCACCAGCACCAGCTGCCCAACGTGATACGCATTGTGATCCGCTGTCAGCAGCGCCTCGCGCAGAATCGTCTGCCCGTCTCCATGCGGAATCTTGGCAAACAAATCCGTCTTCTCGTCCGCCACCAGCTCACACATCGCCTTCAGGTCCTTGCGAAAGGCGCGCACACTCTTGTCCCAAGCCTTCTCGTCCGGGGGCACAGGCTCTTGCCGGCCAATACTCATCGGGCCACTTCGGCGATTTGTGCTTCGCATCCCGCGAAAACTCCAGAATGTCCGCACTGCGCAATACGCAAATGCTCCAGCAATTGCCACGGCGAGTACTCCGCGCCCTTGGGCCGTTTGCCGCGCAGTTCCTCCGGCAGATTCTTGATGGCCGCATCGAACGTCGCGTGGGCGTTGCCCTTGGTGAGCAGGCTAATCAGGTGTTGGCGCAAACTTGCATCGTTGGGCATCAGGGAAACACTCCGTTTTCTCGCGGATTCCCGCGTTGGCACAATACTCCGCCGCGCTTATGCACGGCCTTCCGCTGGTTGTGATTCGCCGCGCCAGCGAAAAGATGCGTGAATGTTTGCGCGTAATCGAAGATGCTGAAGTCGCGCGCCGTTGTCTCACGCACTCCGGCGCGTTACTCTGCAATTGCAGTGACTCGTCTTCTTCCGAAAGGTCCACAGCATGCACAGCTTTCGCGCCGCTGTCGCCGTCTTCCCCTTTGCCGCATCGTGTCTCGCTGCCCTCGCACAGAACGAGCCCGCCAAGCCGCTCTATCCCAATTACCCTAGCGAGACGCCGCAGGAGCTGCAAACCGCCACGGCGACCTTCGATTACACCCGCCGCGAAGCCATGATCCCGATGCGCGACGGCGTCCGGCTGCACACCGTCATCCTGGTGCCCAAAGGCGCGAACCACGCGCCGATCCTGCTCACGCGCACCCCCTACAGCGCCGATCAGCTCACCACGCACATTCCCAGCGCGCATCTCGGGCCCACGCTTTACGGTTATGACAACGCCACCGACGTCATCGTTGAGGGCGGCTATATTCGCGTCGTCGAGGATATCCGCGGCAAATACGGCTCCGAGGGCGACTACGTGATGAACCGGCCCATCCATGGGCCGCAGAATCCCACGCCCGTCGACGAAGCCACCGACACCTACGACACCATCGACTGGCTCATCAAAAATATCCCGGAGACCAACCGCAAGGTCGGTATCCTCGGCATCTCCTACGACGGTTTCCTGCCGTTGATGGCACTCGTCAACCCGCATCCTGCGCTCAAGGCAGCCGTACCGATGAATCCCATGGTCGACGGCTGGATGGGCGATGACTGGTTTCATAACGGCGCTTTCCGCGAACAAAACATGCCTTACATCTACGAGCAGGAAGGCACCCGCGACAACAACGCCAACAACAAATGGTGGACCGCGCACTTCGATGACTACGACGAATACATGAGCGCCGTCTCGGCGGGCGAACTGGGCCGCAAGCATGGCCTCGAGCAGATAGGCTTTTGGAAAAAGATTCTTGAGCACCCTGCGTACGACGCGTTCTGGAGCGACCAGGCGGTCGATAAAGTTCTGGCCGACGACTTCAAGCACGAAGGGATTAAGGTGCCGACAATGCTCGTGCACAGCCTTTGGGACCAGGAAGACATCTACGGCACGCCCGCAGTCTACAAAGCCATCAAGCCCCTCGACCCCAGCAACGACAAGGTCTTCATGGTGCTGGGCCCATGGCACCACGGCCAGGAAATCGAAGATGCCGCGTCGCTCGGAACGATCCGTTTCGGCTCCGACACCGGCACATGGTTTCGGCAGAACGTGCTGCGGCCGTTCCTCGATCACTACCTGAAAGACGACGCGCCGCCGATCGAAGTCGCGCCGGTCACCATCTACGAAACCGGAATCAATCGCTGGCAGACTCTGCAGGCGTGGCCAGTCGCGCCAGCAACCAGACCGCTCTATCTCGAGCCGGGATTCAAGCTCGCTTTTACGCCGCCGGGACCGGGCACCGCTGGCTCCGCTGATTCTGATTCATATGTCTCCGACCCCGCTCACCCCGTTCCCTACCGCGCCCGGCCCAGCCAGCCCATCGGCTACGATCCGCCGCTCACCTGGGCCGAATGGCTCGTCGACGACCAGCGCGAAGCCTCGGGCCGCACCGACGTACTCACCTACACGTCTGACGTTTTGACCGAGCCGCTCCACATCACCGGCCAGCCCATCGCTAATCTCATTGCCTCGACCACCGGTACGGATTCCGACTGGGTGGTCAAGCTCATCGATGTCTATCCCGATCAGGTCGGCGATCATCCCGAGCTTGGCGGCTATCAACTCGCCATCGCAATGGACATCTTCCGCGGCCGTTATCGAGAGAGCTTTTCCGCGCCCAAGGCTATCGAGTCGAACAAGCCGCTACCCTACCGCTTCGCCCTGCCGCCCACCAATCATGTTTTCCTGCCCGGCCATCGCATCATGGTGCAGATTCAATCGAGCTGGTTCCCACTCTACGACCGCAACCCCCAGACCTTCGTCCCGAATATTTTCTGGGCCAAGCCCGAGGACTACATGAAAGCCACGCAGCGGGTGTATCACGAACCCGGCGCTGCCAGCAGCATCGAATTGCCCGTGACAAACGCAAACTGATCCGGCGGGTTCCGCGCGCCCGCAGGCCGGTGCCGTGGAACTTGAGGAGCAACGGCACCGATTCAATCCTTCTCATATGCGCAGCGATCTTCCCTCGCCGGCCTCATCCTTTTACTTCTCGCGCAAAAAGCCAGACTGCCGCTATACTGTGGTCACCCCAATCTTCCTCATTTTCAGCGGTGGTAGCGAGTGTTGCATTGGCTCAAAAAGTATTCCGAGGCGATAGCCCTCTTCGTGATCGCAGCTCTGCTTGCCTGCGGAACAGAATTCGCGCTGCGATGCCAGGCAGAACGGCATCAGATGACCGCGATGACCAATGTCATCCTTCAACGGCAGCAGGCTTGTCTTGATTTGAAATGGCGTTGGGAAGCCGACGACCAGGAACATCAGTACAAAGGCAGCAGTGCCGGCTCCCGCGTCACAGTTGGCCCCATCTCCGGATACGTGATGGACGTGACCGAAAATGAGTTTGGACACGCAGTCGGCCAATGCCACGTAAAGAACGCATCGTACTCCGACCTGATCTCTCAGTTCTAAAGCTTCAGTTTGAGTGAAGGTTTACCGGCGGTCCGATTGAACCGCCGGAAAACCTGACTTCAGCCTGCTCGAACCGCTAGGGACAGTGGCTGGTTGATCGTGTAGGGTGAGCCCGGCGCCTCATGATACGCGGCCCCGGTAACGCTAAAGACATACAGCTTGCTGGCCGCCTGGCTGATCGCGTACAAATGATTCGCATTGTCCCAGAACATTTGATTGATGGTGTCTGTCGTCAGTAAGCCGGTGAACTCTGTCACCGGCTGCGCTCCGTTGAAATGGAAAATCTGCAGTCCGCCGGTTCCTCCCACCGCCAGCAGATTGCCCAAGGGAGAAATCTTCATGTCGTTCACCCCCGTAACGGATGTGCTGGGCATGTTGGCACTGCTATTGGTTGTCGTCAGGTTGCCGTCGGCATCCGCAGTGAAAGCCCCGATCTGCGGAGTGAGAGTCGAACATCCAGGAGGATTGGCGGCCCACAGCGCCATCGCCACGTGGTTGGTCGGATCGGTGGCCAGCTGGGCGGGAATATAAATCCGGTAGCCGTCGGGAGGAGCCGGCAGAGTGGTGGTACTGTTGGCTGAAGTCAGCAAACCGTTGCTGCTGCGCTTGAATCCCCATACCTCGTAATACAGACAGGAGTTATTCGTTGCTTCGTACGCGTAAAGGTTATTACCCAGGAACGAAGCCGGAAGATAGATACCGAAGAACGATCCCGCGCCTCCGTTGGCGTTGCCAAGATACTTCAAGCCGCCCGTAGCTTTCTCGGTAGCGAACGACTGATAGGTGTTGTTCGCGCAATCACCTTCGAATTCCATCGCGTACAGGTCCGCGCCGGTGCGATCGGGAAACAGCCAACCCGCCGACCCGCAATCCGCGGGATTGTATTGCGCATAATCTGTCGACGTCAAATAAGTCAACGCGCCATTGAGTCCAATCGAGTAGGAATCAATTGCAGGCGTTGTCCGATTGACGGCGAAGAGTTTCATCCCACTGACAGACAGAACCGTATCGTCGAATGAATAAGGCGAGTTGAGGATTGGAGTGAGTCGGCCGTCGAGGCCTGCGGCGAATCCTTCAATCTGATTGCTGCCGCTGTTTGCGGGTGTACTGGCTACATAGACATGGGCGACTGGCAGAACTGGAAGAACAGGAGGGGACACACCGATGTTGACTTCGCTATTCACCTGGCTTCCCCACGAAGCCGGCACGCAAAACATCGCGATCAGGCAGCTGATAAGCAATAACCTGGATGACATCTTGAATCTCCTGTGAATGGCAGATCAGAGCGATCCGCCAGGCGGGTCATCTTTCGCTTTGAATGAACTCCATAAACGCGGCCCCGCGAACGGCCTCCAACTTAGATGCGCGGTATGCTGGCTCGGGAAAGCCATTGCGGAAAGAGAGGGACCGTACCTGAATCTATGCGGAACTCGATAGGGCCTCGGGCGCCCAGTGATTGCACACAGGATTGAATCGGATCGCTAACAAGCCCAATGGCTATCTTCTCGGCTCATACCGCATCGCCACCGCCCCCGAGCCAAACTCCAGCCGGCTCACGAGCCTCAAGTCGACCTGCTTCGATAGCCCGGCGAACAACGTCGGCCCGTGGCCAACTAATCTTGGCTGCACCACGAACTCGTACTCATCGATCAATCCCAGCTCCGCCAACGCCAGCGGGAGCTTCACGCCTCCCACGAGCAGTCCCTTACCCGGCTCTTGCTTGAGCCGCTGAACGGCCTTCCCCAGATCCCCGCGCACGAGCTCCGCATTCCAATCGACCAGGTCCAGGGTGCTCGACACGACATACTTCTTCGCCGCATCGATCGTTCGAGCGAAGGGTTCCATCCAATCAGGCCTGGTTACCGCCCGTGCCGTTGGCCGGAACGCCGCCTCCATCATTTCGTAGGTCACCCGGCCAAAGAGGAGGGCATCGGCTTGTTCGAGGTTCTTAACCGCGTTACGATGCAAGTCTTCGTCCGGGATCATTGCACGATGATCGCAGCACCCGTCCAATGTGACGTTAATGGAATACCGAAGAGGTCGCATGACGCAAGGGTACCGCCGATGCGATCGACCAGCAAGGTTGGCCCGCTTCAGCGCTACAGCAGAATCCGAGTAGGTGTACCGGGTTGCAGACAGGATTGAACCGGATCGATCCCCATCGCGCGTCGAGCGCATTTGTTGTCATCCGCTTCGCGCGCACGATGCTTCCAAAAGCGAACTAGATGTCCAGCACCGCCCGCTGCGCCGCAAAAATATCTTTCAATCCTGCCTCCGCCAGATCGAGAAGCCCATTCAACTCGCTGCGTGAAAAGCTTCCCTTCTCCGCTGTCGCCTGCGTCTCCACCAGGCCCCCATCCGCCGTCATCACCACATTCATGTCCACTTCCGCCTGCGAGTCCTCTTCATAGCAGAGATCGAGCAGCGTCGTACCGTCCACAATCCCCACTGACGTTGCGGCAACCAGCTGCTTCATCGGCGACTGTTTCAGCGCCCCGGCAGCGACCAGCGCCTTGAGCGCGATGGCCAGAGCAACCGCCGCGCCTGTGATCGCCGCAGTGCGTGTGCCTCCATCGGCCTGGATCACGTCGCAATCGAGGATCACCGTCCGCTCACCGAGTGCCTGCATGTCAACCACGGAGCGCAAGCTCCGGCCGATCAGCCGTCTGAATCTCGTGCGTGCGTCCTCCGATTTTGCCGCGCTCACTTTCCCGCGGTGTACGGCTCACCGTGGAACGAGGCAGCATCGCATACTCCGCCGTGACCCAGCCGCGGCCCGAGTTGCGCAGCCATCCCGGAACCCCCGGCTCAATCGTCGCGTTCGTCAGTACCCGCGTGTTGCCGAACGAAACCAGGACTGAACCCTCCGCAGTTTGCACAAAGCCCGGCGCGAATGTGAGTGGACGCATCTCGCTGGCCGCTCGGCCACCGGGACGAAAGAAGGAAGTAGAAGCAGTCGACTGCATAGGGGGATTGTACGGGACAGAGAAACCACACCCCGCCAAGCCAGAATTCGAGGACAGATCTCGTTCGTCCCGCCATGGGAATTCGCGGATCCTGCCGCTCAAAATCGGGAATGCCGATAACGCCCTGAATCTAAACGTCTCCTTCGCTGCAGCCGCTTCCCGAGTTCCAATTTGAAACCCTTTCCCGAGTCCCTAACCGTTGCCGAACTTCGCGCGAAATTCCTAATCCTCGCTTCTTCAATCACATAGCAAATTGTCCTGCTTTGGCACGCCGCGTGTATTAGAAGAGGACAGTTTCGCAACACCATCGCCAGCGCGGGAATCAACCAACTGCAACCATTCCAAACCATGGGATCGGCGCAGACGATTGGCGAGAAAAGACGAGCCAAGACCAAGACGAGCCAAGAAAGGATGCGTTTGGAAATGGAACAGACAAATCAAAAAACGTTCGGAGCAAGCAAGCCTACCCGTGAGGAAGCAGCGTTGCTCGCTATCAATCCGCAAGCCATTGCAGGGGCGAACCTGGCAGAAGTGGCGCACGAAGCCCGGAATATGGTGGCCGCCCTGGGACTCTATTGCGATCTGTTAGGCGAGCCGGGCGTTCTCACGGCGACTCATCAGCACTATGGCACCGAATTGAAAATGGTGGCTGCAGCAAGCCGACATCTTGTCGAGCGGCTCATGGACTTGGGTGGTGCGGAAAACGCGACCACGTCGCCCTACAGCGACACGGCACAAATTGAGTCGACCGCAACCTTGCTGGAGGAAACGGCCAACAAGTCGAAGGCGACGAAGTACTGGGACGAGCTGCCTCCCAAACTCATCGGCGATCTGGCCTGGGAGCTGCAAATGAATCGAAACCTCCTGGCCGCCTTAGCCGGCCCCTCCATCACGGTCACTGTAGATTCCGTAGGCGGCGCGCACCCGGTTCGCCTCAACAGTGAAGACCTGACACGCGTACTGGTCAACCTCGTCAAGAACGCAATCGATGCAATGCCCGATGGCGGAAGAATTCAGATGATTCTTCGCGAGTGCCCATCCGGTCCCGGGCGCGATGAGAAACTCCTCTTGAACTTTGAGGACAACGGATTCGGAATTCCGCCCCCGGCGCTGGAAAAGATCTTCGAAAGCGGCTACACAACCCGCTCGAAAACTGGATGTGCAGGCCAGAATTGGCAAGCGGAGCATCGCGGTCTCGGCCTCTCCATTACGAGGTCAATTGTCGAGTCGGCGGGGGGAAAGATTCGCGCCGCCAACCGCGATCCGCGCGGAGCCTGCTTCCAGATCGAACTGCCTGTGCTCGGCTGAAAGGCCGGTTTCGAAACAGCGTCGATCATCGGTGATCAATCCCACATACCAACGACCAGAGGGGTACATACAATGCTTCAAACAGTTCTTTATTCAAGAGTAATGGACCCTACACCTAAATTTATGGAACCCTCGCCCAAGGTACGTGTACTCGTCGTCGATGACAATTCAACCATCCGAAGCGCGTGCGAAGAGGTTGCCAGAACTCTCGGCTATGCCGCCGAAAGCACCGGCGACCGGCAAGCTGCGCGGACTCTCGCCTGCCGGCACCTCGTCGACATTCTTCTCTTGAACGTGCCTCCGGGCGATGCGGAATGCCTGGAGCTCGTTTCCGAGATCCGAACCCTCTGTCCCCAGGTGGTCATCGTCGGAATGACGACCTCCGCGACCTTGAACTCCGTCATTGACGCGATGCGTCTCGGAGCTTCGGACTACCTGGTGAAACCATTCGCGGTGGACGATCTTTCGACTGTCCTCGAACGCGCCGCCACGACCTTTTCTTCATTCGCGGGCGCGCGTGTGTTACGCGAAAGCTTGCACCCGGTCTCTGGATTCGGGTCCATGATCGGCCATTCGGTTGCCATGGAGAAGCTCTACCGCATTCTCTCCAAGGTTGCCGAAAGCACTCATCCCGTCCTGATCCTGGGCGAGAGTGGGACCGGCAAAGAGTTAGTCGCCCGAACCATTCATACCAGCGGACCAAACTCCGAAAAGCCCTTCCTGCCAGTCGACTGCGGCTCCCTCGTGCCCACATTGATCGAGAGCGAACTCTTCGGACACATCAAAGGCGCATTCACCGGAGCCAATCGCTCCAAAGACGGCCTTCTGGTCTCCGCGGAATCCGGGACCGTCTTCCTCGACGAGATTGGCGAGCTTCCACTCGATCTGCAGGCCAAGCTTCTTCGTGCCCTGCAGGAAAAAGAGGTACGCCCCGTCGGGGCAAATCATACCGTACCAATTAAGGCGCGTATCCTGGCCGCCACCAACCGGGACCTGGCAGGCATGGTCGAAAACGGAACCTTCCGCAAAGATCTCTTTTACCGGCTCAACGTCGTCAATCTTCGTTTGCCACCCTTGCGCACGCGCCGCGAAGACATCCTGCCCCTCACTGCTCATTTCCTCGAACGCATCAGCCACCAGAGCGGGAAGAAGTTCACGCTGAGCGACGACGCTCTGCGCACGATGATGCAACACGAATGGCCCGGCAACGTGCGCGAGCTCGAGAATGCCGTGGAACACGGTTGTGCCTTCTCAACCTGCGGAGTCGTCGGCCTCGGCGATCTTCCCACACAACTGAAGCAGGAAGGCCTGGCGGCGCGGCGCACGACAGCGGCGCCCGGCAAATCGGAAGAGCCCAGCGCCGCGGTCCAGGTCAAGTCCATTGCCGTGCTCGAACGCCAGGCAATTCTCGACGCCATTCGCGTGCTGGATGGAGACAAACTGAAAGCGGCGAAACTGCTGGGCATCGGCAAAACCACCTTGTACCGCAAGCTGAAAGAGTACGGCATCGCGGACCCGGTACACGCGTAGTCCATTCGGACAAGCAGCAACGCGATGACGAGCAGCCCTTCATGCAGACACGAACTGCCGAAGCGTTTTTCGTTGCCATGACCGAAAACTTGAAGACAACTGTGGCCTCAGACGCGAACAAGGAGAACCAAAATGAACATCTTGATAGTTACGGGAATTGAAGGAGCACGCAATTGTGCAGCGGTTGTCGCGGAGCAGCTTGGTGTTGCGGTCGAAATTGCAGAAGGGCGAAAGACTGCCTTGGCGGCCCTGCGCAAGCAGGAGTACGGCGTGGTCATTCTGGACGAGTCGCTTGCCCAGTGTGACCCCGCGGCCGCAGAAGCGATCTGGGAGCATGCGGGACTGGCGATTCCGTTGCAGATCAACTTCGCTCTCTCGGGCGCAGCCAGAATCATTCGGGAGATCCGCGCGGCCCTGCATCGCCGCGAACGCGAACAGGCACTCGCTCACAAGGCTGCGGCTGTCGCAATCGAAGCCGAAGTCAAGACGACTGTCGCCGGATTGCTCCTGCATTCTCAGCTGGCGCTCTCCGCGGGGGAAATGCCCAGCGGCATCGCCGACAAACTACGCCTGGTGGCCGATCTTGCCAATAGCCTGCGCCAGCAGCTGAACGCCCCAGCCCGCGCATCCAGACAGACCAGCGTTCCAACTCTTTGACAACGCCAATCTCAAGCGCACGCACAAGCCTCAGGAAGTCGAATACCGAAAGACCCGACTCGATCGCTTAATCTGAAATGGCATGAAAGACTCCGCCGTTCTTCTCATCGATTGTCCCGACCGTAAAGGACTGGTCGCCCGCGTTGCCGGGCTTCTTTACCAGCACGGCGCGAACATCCTGCACGCCGACCAGCACCAGGACCACGAGTTGGGCTTGTTCTTCATGCGCGTCGAATGGGGCCTGAACGGCGCAGGCAATTCCGGATTCGATCTCGTGGCGTTCGAACGAGCGTTTGCTCCCCTGGCCGCGGAACTCGACATGCGCTGGAAATTGAGCGCGACTTCCAAGCGCCCGCGCATCGCGCTTTTTTGTTCGCAGTACCTTCATTGCATGGCTGACCTGCTCCACCGCTGGCGCACCGGTGAACTGGACTGCGAGATTCCGGTCATCGTCTCGAATCATCGTGAAGTTGAAAACCTGGCCGGCTTCTATGGCATTCCGTTTGAATATTTCCCGGTCATAGCGGCGACGCGGGGCGAAGTCGAGGCACGCCAACTTCAGCTTCTCGAGCAAAACACCGTCGACCTGGTAGTTCTGGCGCGCTATATGCAGATTCTTTCGCCCGACTTTGTTGCGCACTACCCGGCCGCAATCATCAACGTGCATCACTCGTTTTTGCCCGCCTTCACCGGCGCACGTCCCTACCATGCCGCCCACGCGCGCGGAGTCAAGCTCATTGGCGCAACCAGCCATTATGTAACCGAAGTTCTCGACGACGGCCCGATCATCGAGCAGGATGTGGCGCGCATCTCGCATCGCGACCAGGTCGACGATCTCGTCGCACGCGGCCGCGATCTTGAGCGTCTCGTTTTGTCGCGAGCTGTCCGCTGGCACCTCGACCGGCGCCTTCTCTGCTACGGCAACAAGACAGTGGTGTTCGACTGAGGCCAGATTTCAGGGCTCAAGGTCCGGGAGTCAGGGTTTTGATCGCATCCGCGCTCACGTAGATGAAGTGAATCACTCCTTCACCGTCAGTGAATTCAATCTCGGCTCTTCCTTCTCCCTATTCTACCCTATTCCTAGGAACAACCCTGCGCCACCAGCGCGTCCGCAATACCCAGATGCCGATCCAGAGCATCGATGCCGAAGTCAAGCTCTTCCTTGGTCACAATCAGCGGCGGCGCAATGACAAAATGACTCACCCAGGCTTGCTGCGCCACCCCATCGGCCATCATCTTCGCCGCAATCTGATCGACCACAAGCGGCTTGCCCTCGACCTTGTCCCGCATGGTGTTGAACGGCTCTTTCGTCTTCCGGTCCTTGACTAATTCGACGGCGAAAAACAGGCCGAGGCCTCGCACATCGCCGATCGAGGGGTGCTTCTCCTTCAGCCCTTCCAGCTTCTCGCGCACATAAGGCTCCAGCTCCGCCGCGCGCTCCACCAGCTTCAGCCTCTGCATCTCTTCAATGGTCGCCGCAGCCGGTCCCAGCGTGATCGGATGCGCCTCATACGTGTGGCCGTGCGAAAAATAATGTTCCTCAAAATAGTCGGCAATCTTCTTGGTCGTGGCGCACAAGCCCAACGGCACATACGCCGAAGTGATCCCTTTGGCCGTGACCAGGATGTCGGGCTTCACATCCCAGTGATCGACTGCAAACCACTTGCCGGTGCGACCCCACCCCGCCATCACTTCATCGGCAATCATCAGCACGCCATGGCGGTCGCAGATCTCGCGCAGGCGCGGAAGATACTCTGGAGGAGGAATGAGCACTCCGTTCGTTCCCACCACCGGTTCGAGAATAATCGCCGCCACGTCGCTCTCATTCCGGATCATGTGCTCGATGTAATCAGCACAGGCGACATTGCAGCCGGGATAGGTATGCTTGATCGGGCAGTCGTAGCAGTTCGTCTCCGGCGCAAACACAACGCCACCGCCCTTGCCTGCCGGCTCCATCGCCCAGCGGCGCGGGTCGCCGGTTGCCGCAATCGAGCCCATCGTCGAACCGTGGTACGAACGATAGCGCGAGATGATCTTCGTCTTGCCCGTGTACATACGTGCAATCTTGAATGCCGCCTCGTTAGCCTCGGTGCCGCTGGTCGCGAAGAAGAACTTCTCCAGCCCCGCCGGCAGAACTTCCAGCAACTTCGCGCTCAACTTCGCGCGTGCCGCAGTTGCGTAGCCCGGAGCAACATAGGCCAACTCCCGCGCTTGCTCTGCAATGGCTTCCACCACGCGCGGATTCTTGTGGCCCAGGTTGACGCACATCAACTGCGCACTGAAATCGAGATAGCGCTTGCCTGCGCCGTCCGTAATCCAGCAGCCCTCGGCATCGGCAATGTACAGCGGCTTCCAGGTTTTCTGAAAACGCCACGTGCCGTAGTTCGTTTCGCGCGTAAGTTTGGAGATCTGCTCGGCCGTCAATTCAGGACTGACAACTACATCGCTCATATGGGACCTCGGGGCCTGTACCAGCCGAATGCTGAACTGTTCCAATTATGCTACGGCATTTGCGCGGGAGGTTCCACGCGCTTCGCCGAACGCACTGCAATGAAACCCAGCAGCAGGATCACCACGATCAGCGCCAACCATAGCAATGCTGGATGTTTTTCAGTGAACGGCCGTTGATCGGGACGCTGCTCGTAACCGGGATTGATCTGCTCCGGTCCGAGTACAGCCGCGGCCGCGCCCGCCTGCGGAGCGAACCACGCAGAGTAGTCGTAGCGCGGAGAGACCAGCGCCTTATCGCCGTAGTAGAGAACATAACTCGCGTGGGCGGCAGCCTCAAAACACAGATTGCGCTCCACCATCTCAAGTCGAACGCTTGTGAAACGGAGCGGAGCATCGTCGCCATTGACAACAGTGATCGTCCATTTCTCCGGAGCATCAAGAAACACTTGTGGCGGATCCACGACCAGGCGTTCTTCGTTGATGAGATGTCCCTCCTGCACGCGATGGATGCGCAACAGGTTGCCATAGCCGGAGGTCGGAGGGGGCAGCCGCTCGGCGGTCTCGTCTTTTTCCGACGGCACCTCGGCCACCTCAATGCTCACGTCCCGGCTGAAATTGACAGGCTCCGCCGGCGGCACAAACACAATGCGATCTACCGGCACGTGCGCGGGAACCGTCACCTCCGCTACCGAGTCGCGCCCCTTCCGCACAAAATGAACCGCGTCGCTGACTGTCAGGTATTTCGGTTCGCTCAAGGGCGCGGGTGCTGCGGAAATGCCCTCGACGTGATCGGGCTCGATAGGTCCGGCGATTTCAAAGTGAAGTACGCGGAAATTCGACTTGGGGAAATGGAGAACTGTGCTGCGGCCAAGCTTCTGACCTGTGAAATCGAAAATGGTATAAGTACCGATCCGAGTTGCTGCACCCGTTTCACTCTGGCTGCCGGACACGGTTACGGTAGCCAGAAAATTCTCTCCGGTCACGTTGAGATGCAGATCGCTGTATTCCCCTTCCGGCATGTCCGCGTCGAAAACCGTTCTTCCATTGCGCCGACCACGGTTGAGGGGTGAAATGGATCGAGGAGCCGGCAGATGCTGCGCCTCGCTGTGGATCACATAGGGCACTTCCGATGCGTCCCGGTAGAGACGCAAATCCGCCAACCCCGGGGATGCATGCACAAAGGTCTGCGTATCGAGAACAGCGCAAGTCTGGCCGGATGCGCCTGTCGGAGGTTCGACAGTCCGCTGGTAGTTGAAGTACCGGATCTCTGGCGTGGGATCGACCGCAGCAGCGAGCAACAGAAGCGCAGTGAGCAGCTTCATTGGGTCTGCCCCTTGCCGCCACGCAGATTGAACCAGTCGCGTTGATACACAAAACTGACGCCGAGCAGCAATGCGCCCAGACCCAGAAAGCTGAGGATACGATAACCCTGGCTGAGTTCGCTCACGTCCACCAGGAAGACTTTTCCGATCGACAGCGCAAGCAGTACCAGCGCCTGCCAGCGCAGGAAAGATGAATTCCTTGAAAATCCCAGTGCGAGCAAAATAGCGCCAAACACCATGAAGAGCGCGGAGTAACTGAACTGGGCGTACATGCGATGAGCGCCGTAGAGCCCGTATTCCCCATGCCACGGCTGCCCCCACCAATAAGCGTGGATCTCGAGAGCGGCCGCAAGCAGAATGAGGCCATTCATAATAAGAGCTGCCAACGCGGTAATCTTCGTCCACGGGAATTGAACATCGCTCTCTTCCGCGGCGCATTTTTGTGCGATCCAGGCCGCAAAAGCAAAGGCCGCGATGCCGACAAGATAGGTCGCGAAGCGCGCATTGAAAATCAGCGTGTTTGAAGCTGTGGGGCTCACCGTCACCAGTGCCACCAGCGCAAGCGCCAAACAGAAAAGCGCCAGCACACGTAGAAGCGTCGAGCGCGTGCGGCTCCCCACCCAGAGCAGCGCCACGCCTTCCGCGAACCAGCCGATGGTCAGCCAGCGGCCCGAGGCTTTCAGCGGGATCGCAATCGTGAGAAACACGACGGCGGCAGCAAGGTGCAATTCAGAAAGCAGGACGGGGCTCGCATGCCAGCGCCCGCTGGCCGGCAGCCTAAGAACCAAAAGATAAAACCCCGCAAAGACGACGGCGAGCCACGGCTCAGCCGATTCAAGATGTTTCGATTCCAGCAGACAATAGAACGCCAGAAATCCCAGCGACGCATTCAGGATGGGAAGAACAATGGTCGCCAGCCTGTCCCAGGCCGAGGTATTCACCGCTGCATCGGTCGATCCGAACCTCTGATCGATGCACACAATGCGCGGCGCCGCGGCGAAAAGGAGGAAGAAACACCCAAAGAAAAATGCGGTTGTGCCGATCTGATCGGCTGAATAAAAGCTGGAACTCCATCCGACCGCGTAGAACACGGTTCCAGCAAAGGCTCCGAAGAGCAGGCGCGACCACGGCTTGAGCGCAACCAGGATCAGCACCGTGAGGTTCAGCAGCAGCATGTAGCTGAATAACGCGGTCTCATGATTCTCGCCCGTCGACACCAGCAGCGGCGTGCCAAAGCCGCCGGCGATGGCGTAGAGCGCCAGCAATTCAGAATCCTGAACCCACGAAAGAAATCCGTTGAAGGCCGTGACCGCGATCATGGCCGCAAACGCGACCGATCCCGGAATCAGGTGAAAGAGAGAGAACGCCGCCCACAACGACAGATAGAGGACACCGCTGCCAACGGATTTGAGTGAATAAGAAAATGCCGCGTACCCGTGCGCGCGAAAACGCTCAGACCAGGCGATGAGTGCGGCGCCGGCAACCAAACCAATCAGGACGCGGCCCAGCGGACCGATCCAATGATTGTCGATGGCCAGTTTGAGAAACCAGGCCATGCCGATGAGGATGGCGAGGATGCCGATGCGATTGAACCACTGCGAGCCAATGCGGGTTTCCAGCGACCGCTCGGTCTTCGTCGATTCCAATGGAAGAGAACTGAAGTTCGGCGCATTGCTTGGTGCCGGAACCGCCGAAGCCGGAGGAACCGGGCCCGTGAACACGGGAGCCGCGCTCGCAACGGACGTCGCAACCGACTCCGTCCGTACGGCCACTACGGACGGACGGTCCTCGAGGGGCAGGGTCGCCTGCCATCGTTCGGAAAGAATTCCCTGCCGGTAGAGTGCTTCCTCAAGCCGCTGCACACGCGCGCGCAGTTCCCCTACTTCCCCTTCAAGGTCGCCGGGATCAGTGGGATTCATGGCATTTCTTTATAGCATCCCGGCAGAACCATGTCCGTGCGCGCGACTCTCGGAAGTCACCCCAGAATCCACCCGGATTCCAGCTGTCCGACCCGCCACCACGGCACCCCCGAGGAGAGGGGGACCCTCCCACCCGGGTCTCTGGGTGCACATCCCTGAGCCGCAAGGGCTTAAGAGGAGTGCGGTGGAAACATCTTTCCACGCACGGGGCGTTTATCAGGACGGATCGATGCGGACCGGTTTCGGCACTTTGGGTTGTTGGCGGCCATTCAAATAAAGCGATGTTTGGTTGCGGAATCTCGAGGCTGTAGAGCAATCCCTTCTATCTATGGGCAATCACCGTACAAGCCTGGAGGCAAACAAATGCCAAGCGGCACTTGGTAGAACGACAGCAGCGCAAAAGTTATCCAGAGCGAAGAGGACGAGAGCAACCCAAAGGGAAACAGGGTGGATACGGCGCGTGGCAATCCGGTCATGGATTGCGCTCACCGCAAGGAAAGCCCCGACGATGACCGGGGTGAGGATTGGCTTATCGCGGAAGAATCCAAAATGGCCCGTAAGATGAGCGATGGGGGCAGGCATGAGTCCGCCGAAGATGGCGAGTAGCATAAGCCGCTTGTGAATTGCAGGGCGACGCCGATAGAGGTATGCGGCGACAACCAGCCCGGCAAACATGGCGATGTCGAGCAACGGAAACGCAGTTGCTGCGAGCGGATCGGATTGAATCGCGAGGTCACCGCTGACGTCAAAACCGCGTCGCGCCATCGCGATGGTGGTTTGGTAGCCCTGCACAACCATCACCGCAGCCACAATCGCCGATAACGTCCCAAGACGGCGATGTAGGGCCAGCTTTCCGGCCTTCACCAAGATCGCTTGCGCGCAGAAGATCAGGAGCCAGGTGAAATAGATGATTCCATGCACCGCCAGCATGCCCGAGAGGGGGCCTGGGCGCGCTGCAGTGTACGCTACGGACGGGCCGAAAGCAGCGATGCAGAACAGCATGGCGAAGACGGCCATGCTGGGATAAAACCATTCCCGTTGAGGCTTGGCGGAGAATGAGCTTTCCAACGCGGACGGCACTGTGCCCACGGACGCCTCCTTGCTCACTCTGCGGATGCCAGACATGAGGTCGATTGAGTGGCATCCTACTTCGGAGAGTCGAGGCGCCAATAGTAAAAATTCGTCACGCACGGGAGCCCGGGCACTGCGCCGCATAAAGCGCCTTTAATAAGCGTCGACGCCGCATCCCGCGCGCACTATACTGTTCGCTCCCGTCCTGCGTTCCAGAGATCCCAATGTTCTCGATCGACTTCCACAAGCCCGCGCAGTGTCTGCAGCGTTACGTGCAGTTCTACACGCAACGCGAACTGCAGCTGCGCGACCCTCTGTTTGTTCATCCGGTGCCGGCCCGGGCCGCGGCGATGCTTGAGTTCATCTTCGGAGACCGTTTCAAGGTTCTCTATTCCGGGTCGTCGATGGAAGAAACGACCCCAGGCGCGGTCGTGGTGGGCATGCAGACACGGCCGCATGCCCAACTCCGTTTGCAGGGAAGCTTTCAATCGTTTGTGATCATGTTTCAGCCGGCCGGCCTGGAGGATCTTTTTTCGATCGCGCTGAAGGAGTTGACAGACCGAACATACGACGCGCATTCAGTACTTGGAAGGCCGATTGCAGAGCTTCAAGAGCGTCTGAGCGATTGCGATTCCTTCGAGTCGCGGGTGAAAGCCGCGGATGCGTTTCTGTCGAGAATGATTCCCGACGCGTTGAGCGTGGACCGGATTGCGATTGCGACCTACCGAGTTCTCGCAAGCCAGGGTCGGGTCCGGATTCCCGATCTGGCTCGGAATGCGGGAATCAGTCAACGCCAGCTCGAGCGCGAGTTCGGTGCCAGGTTCGGTATGCGGCCGAAGTTGTATGCGAGGATCGTTCGCTTTCAAGCGGCGCTCGATTGCAAAGCACGGTCCGTCACGAAGTCATGGACCGACGTCTCACACGAGTTCGGCTATCACGATCAAATGCACTTGATTCATGACTTCGAGAAGTTCACCGTCGGAACCCCGACGGAGACCTTACGAGTGCTGGAAGCATTTTTCCGCGAGCAGATCCATCTCATTCAAATCGGAATGGGAGCGACGGATCCGAGGCTCGTTCCTCGATTCGTGATTTAACCGATTTGTGGTTTAGCCGAACCAGCCATGGGTAGGCTCTGCGGTTGGAAGTGGCGGCGAAAACATCTTGTGACGCAAAAGGGCGTTTGCGAGGACCTATCTACCGAGAATGCGGAATTGAAGCCAAAATCCGTTTGAGGATGAGTCACCGCGCGCTGAGGCAACACCACTTTTTACTCTCTGCCGACCTGACATCAGCCGGCGAACGCTGCTGCGCCTGCCTCGGCGACCGCATGGTCCTGTTCGCCTGAGCCGCCGCTTACGCCAATCGCGCCAATTACCTTTCCATCGCGTTTCAAGGGAATGCCGCCCGCGAAGATCATGATCCGGCCGTCATTCGACGCGTGAATCCCAAAGAACTGGCCACCCGACTGAGAGTGCTCGGCCAAATCTTTGGTCGAGATGTCGAAGGCTCGCGAGGTATACGCCTTCTTGATCGAGATGTCGATACTGCCAAGCCACGCTCCATCCATACGCACATGGGCAATCAGATTTCCACCCGCGTCCGCCACCGCAATGTTCATTGGTTGGCCAATCTCAGCTGCCTTGTTTTCCGCGGCTGCAATCATCTTTCGCGCATCCTTCAAAGTAATCATGACGATCTCCTGAGGTTAAGTGGGGAATTGTCGCACTGCCAGATTGTTGCTGGAGAGTTGCCTCAGCAGTGCCTTCAGCATTCGGATGTCAGTATCGCAGACGAACCGTGGCCGTTCCTGTTTTCCTGAAGCGACCAAATCACGGCGAACTTTTCGGCTTCGAGCGCACTGCCACCTTGAGTTCCTGTGCCGCAAATACCATCGCCGAGGCCGCCCTCCGCTTCGGGCAGGCCGATGACATAACAGTGATCTCCGTGGTAGCAACCTATGCTTGATGGACGAGTTACGACGCAGGATCGGCATAGGTCCTGTAGAGCTCACCTCTTTGCTTCTTTTTACTGTCCGATTCCGAACGCTGGATTTTGATTTCGGACAGGGGAATCCCCGCTACTCTACACAAAACCCTTGTTTTGAGGTTGCCAGTCCCTCGAAAACGGCGAACGGCGTGCTCTCACGAATGCGACGAGCAGTAACAGAATCTCCGATCACACCTGGCCCAGAGGAGAGTACAAATGCTGGCAGACCTGCGGGACGCGCTACGGCAATTGCGGAAAGCGCCTGGATTTACGGCGACGGTTGTCATCACCTTGGCTCTGGGCATCGGAGCGACCACCGCGATCTTCACGCTGGTGCACCAGGTGATGTTGAAGTCGCTGCCGGTGACGAAGCCCGAGGAACTGTGGCGGATTGGGGACAGGATCCGCTGCTGCAACTGGGGCGGATACGTTCAGGGCAGCGATGGCGACTTTTCGCTCTTTTCCTGGGAAGCCTACAAGAACTTCCGCGAACATACGCCGGAGTTCGCCGACCTGGCGGCGCTACAGGCCGGTAATGCGCCGCTGGGCGTGCGGCGCGGCGGATCGCAGGCGCCCGCGGACACGCGCAACGGCCAGTACGTGTCGGGGAATTTTTTCCGCACCCTGGGTGTGCAGCCGTGGATGGGCCGCCTGATGACCGACGCCGACGACCAGCAAGGCGCGCCGCTGGTTGCGGTGATGAGCTACCGCGTGTGGGAGAGCAAGTACGGCGCCGATCCTTCGGTGGTGGGCAGCAATTTTCAGATCAACGGCCACGCGTTTACCGTCATCGGGGTGACGCCGCCGGGGTTTTACGGCGCGAAGCTCGCCGGCTGGGGCATGCCGGACATCTGGATTCCGATCACATCGGAATTCGTTCTTGCCACCGATGTGGCGCGGCCCAAGCGCGCTAACGAAAACTATCTTGATCTGCTGGGCAGAGTCCGCCCGGGAGTCAATCCGCAAGCGCTCGATGCCAAGGTCCGCGTGGAGTTCCACAACTGGCTGGCGAGCCATGTAGCGGACATGGAGCCGGGCGAAAAACAGCTCTGGCAACAGCAGACGCTTCACTTGTCCCCCGGCGGCGGGGGCGTCGCGGCGATGCGGGACCAATACCAGGAAGGACTCAAGCTGCTGTTGATCGCGGCCGGATGCGTGCTGCTGGTCGCTTGTGGCAACCTGGCGAATCTGATGCTGGCGCGCGGATTGAAGAGCCGGGCACAGATCTCGGTCCGCGTCGCGCTGGGGGCTTCGCGGCTCCGGCTGATGCGCAGGGCTCTGGTCGAGAGCGTCCTGCTGGCGTTGATTGGCGGCGCATTTGGAATTGCCGTAGCGTATGGCGGAACCCGCCTGATTTTGTATCTGGCCTTCCAGATCGGCGGGCCCAACAACTATGTCCCGGTCAGCCCGACGCCCGCGTTGCCGGTGCTGCTGTTTACGCTGGGTGTTTCAATTCTGACGGGGATGATCTTCGGGACCGCTCCGGCGTGGATGACTTCGCATGCCGATCCAGTGGAAGCACTGCGCGGCGCAAACCGCGCGGTAGGCGGCCGGCGCTCCTGGGCGCAGAAGTCGCTCGTGATCGCACAGGCTGCAATGTCTTTGGTGCTGCTTTCGGCCGCGGCCCTGCTGGCGCAGAGCCTGCGTAACCTGGAGCACCAGGACTTCGGCTTCGATACGCAGGGGCGTTACATCGCGTGGATCAATCCGACCCTCGGCAATGACAAGCCAGAGCAGATGGAGCAGTTGTTCCGGCGAATCGACGACAGCCTGCGAGAGATTCCGGGAGTGCGCATGGCGGTTCCTGCGCTGTACGCGCCGATGACCGGCGATAGCTGGAACGATGGAGTGCGCATTCAGGGCAGGCCCGAGCCGGGACCCAAAGAAAACACGGGCGCAGGCTGGGCGCGGGTGATGCCTGGGTTCTTCGAAATCATCGGCGCCAAGATGCTGATGGGCCGGCCATTCACTGAAGACGATACCGCGGCGACGCCCAATGTTGCGGTTGTGAACGAGGCTTTTGCGAAGCGGTTTTTCAAAGGCCAGAATCCGATTGGCCAGCATTTCGGTCCAAACCGGCTCCGGTACGCCTCCACCTATCAAATCGTCGGCGTGGTGAAAGACATCCGTTATATGACCGACGACTACAAGGAGCCTGTCGGGCCGATGTATTGGGTCTCGGAGACGCAGACGGCGAATTTCGACGATCCGATCTGGACAACCGGCGAGAAGTGGTCGCACTACCTCTACCACATTGTGATCTGGGCGCCGGGCGATCCTCCGGGAATGGAAGAAAAAGTGCGCAAAGCGATCGCCGGCGTCGACTCAAGCCTGGTTGTCGATGGCGTCGACCCGTATGGCAAGGTCGTCAGCGCCGACTTTCAGCAACAGAATATGATTGCGACGCTGACCAGTCTCTTCGGACTCCTTGGTCTTATGCTCGCAGCAGTTGGGCTCTACGGCGTGATGGCCTACACGGTGGAGCAACGCACCAACGAGATCGGACTGCGCATGGCTCTCGGTGCCGACCGCAGACACGTGATCACGATGGTATTGCGCGGCGCGTTCTGGCAGATCGGCATCGGCCTGGGCCTCGGGATTCCATTGGCCATCCTCGCCGGGAAGCTGATGAAAGACCAGTTGTACGGTGTGCAGCCGTGGGACCCGACGATGCTGGCGGGCGCCACGGTATTGCTTGCGCTGGCGGCGCTGGTAGCGTCGGTGGCGCCGGTGCACCGCGCCGCCAACGTGGAGCCGATGATTGCGCTACGCAACGAGTAGTGCGGATCTCGTGACCAGCCGCATCGAGCGCGGCTCGTAAAGCACATCGCCGAGCGACTCCCTGGAGAGGATGAGTCGCTTGCGACGAGTCCGCTTGCGGGCTTAGGCTCCGAACTGGCGTAGATGATGGTCGAGGTGCTGATACATCAACGCAGCCCATTCCGCTGGGGTCAGGGGGCCGAAAAAGAAGTGTGGGTGCTTCGTGCATATCCCGGGGCCACCCGACGCAAAGCGGCTAATCGACTCACGCAGCCGTTCCCGCTCCACCATGAAATCCCGCTCGTCCGTCACCAGCACGCTCTTCTCCGTCATTGAGTTTCGGCGCATCGGCTCGCCCTTCACGATAAGTGATTTCTTGGCCAACGGTCCCAGCAGTCTTCCTAGCAAGATTCGCGGCGGAGTCACTTTGCCCTCCGCCATCCCTATCGCCGCGGAGCAATGCGCCAGCATCTGCGCCACATGCATTTTGCCCCACTGCCGTTCGCTGTCAGGCCTGAGGCGGGCAATTCGGTCCGTGATCTCGTTTACAGTCGCTGGCTCAAAAAGGTTCTTCATACACCCACACCTCGAATTCTCTTGATTGCGAAAATACCGACTTCCCTATGCTGCCGGCAATCGTCCAGAGATGAAAAAGCCCTGACCGATCCTTAGAATGGGATAGAGGCAGCCATGGCAGACGGACGCGAAGAGCGTGAGGAGCAGGAGAAGCGCCGCGAACAAGAACGACGACGCGATCTAGAAGACCGTCTTGACCGCCTGCCGGTTGACCCCTGGGAACCGGAACGCGAAGAGTCCTGAGCATACTTATGAAATGAAAAAAGCCCCCGGCGAACCGGGGGCTTTTTTCATGCGTGAATGAGGTTAGGCGCTGAACAGCAGAATGCCAGCCGCCTTTTCTTCTGTCGCCGGTCTCATCGGCACTCACCGGGCGATAGAAGAGCTGGTTGGCATCAAGGTAGACCTCGAGGAACGCAGGCCGGGCCGTAATGTGCCCCGCGATCAAGGCCTCTGACAACGGATCCTCGACGTAGCGCTGCAGTGCCCGGCGCAATGGACGAGCCCCATAGCTGCGGTCGACCAACGTCTTATCGAGAATCCATTTCTTGGCGTCGTCGGTGACCGAGATGGTGATGGCTTTCTGCGCCAGGTTGAGGTTCAGCTGCTGCACCAGCAGCTCAACGATCTGGATCAGGTCGGCATCGTTCAGCGACTGGAACAGGATCACTTCGTCAAGACGGTTCAGGAACTCGGGGTTGAAGGTTTTCTTCACCTCGTTCTTGACCAGCTCTTCGATCTTTTCGCTGACCAGGTCGTCGCGATCGCTCTGGAAGCCGAGGCCCTGCTTTTTCATCAGGTGCCGCGCGCCAATGTTCGACGTCATAATGAGGATGGTGTTCTTGAAGTCGACGGTGTTGCCCAGTCCATCGGTCAATTGGCCATCTTCAAACACCTGCAGCAGCAGGTTGAACACGTCGGGGTGCGCCTTTTCCACTTCGTCCAGCAGAACCACCGAGTACGGCGAGCGCTTGACGCGTTCCGTCAGCTGACCGCCTTCCTCGTAGCCCACGTATCCCGGAGGCGAACCAATCAGCTTCGAGACCGAGTGCTTTTCCATGAACTCCGACATGTCGAAGCGGATCAGCGCCTTGTCTGAACCGAACAGGAAATTCGCCAAGGTACGCGCCATTTCGGTTTTGCCCACACCCGTTGGTCCAAGGAACAGGAAACTGCCGATCGGACGGTGCGGAGACTTGAGACCCGCACGCGAACGCCGAATTGCTCTGCGCCAGCGCGCTGATGGCCTTCTCCTGAGAAATGACCCGCTTGTGGAGTTCTTCTTCCACACGCAGGAGCTTCTGCGTCTCTTCTTCCTTGATGCTGGTTACCGGAACGCCCGTCCAGCGGCTGACCACGTCCTCGATATCTTCGCGGCCCACAATGCCTGCCGCCGAATCATCGAGGTGATACTTGTCGCGCAGAGCACGTAGATTTTCGCGCTCTTTGCGTTCCTCATCGGAGTAGAACCGCGCCTTCTCGAATTCGTGATTCGCGATCGCCGAATCCATGCGGTGCACGATGAACTTGATGCGCTTCTGCACCTCGGTGATCTCTTCGGGCAGCGAGGTCTGGCGCAGCTTCACGCGTGCACCGGCCTCGTCGATCAAGTCGATCGCCTTGTCGGGAAGGAAGCGATCCGGAATATAGCGATTCGAATGCGACACCGCGAACTCCACTGCAGCATCGGTGTAGCTGACCGCGTGGAACTTCTCATAGCGATCCTTGATGCCGTTGATTATCTTGATTGCGTCGGCTTCATTCGGCGGCGGCACCTTCACTGCCTGGAAGCGCCGTTCAAGCGAACGATCCTTCTCGATCGACTTGCGGTACTCCGCCGGTGTCGTCGCGCCAATGCACTGAATCTCACCGCGCGAAAGAGCCGGCTTCAAAATGTTGGCCGCGTCGAGCGAACCTTCCGCCGAACCCGCGCCCACCAAGGTGTGCAGCTCGTCGATAAAGATGATGGAGTTTTGGTTCTCCATCAGCTCCTTCATGATCGTCTTGAGCCGCTCTTCAAACTGACCGCGATACTTGGTTCCGGCCACAATCAGCGAGAGGTCCAACCCCAGAACTCGCTTGTCCGCGAGGAAGCTCGGCACTTCGCCATCGGCGATGCGCTGCGCAAGCCCCTCGACGATCGCTGTCTTGCCCACGCCCGGCTCGCCGATCAGCACGGGGTTGTTCTTCGTGCGCCGGCACAGAATCTGGACCACGCGCTCGAGTTCACTATCCCGGCCTACCAGCGGATCAAGCTGCCCATCCATCGCCGCCTGCGTCAGGTCGCGGCTGAACTCCGCCAGCAAGCTCGACTCGCGTTGGCGCTGTTGCTGCGGAGCCTTCTCCTGCGTCACCCGCGCCAGCTCGTCGCGAATCTGCGCCAGCTTCAGGCCGCGCTCCTGCAGAATCTCCGAGGCGAAGCACTTCTCTTCGCGCAACAGGCCAAGCAGCAGGTGCTCGGTCCCAATGTGCTTGTGTCCCAGGCGCTCCGCTTCTTCCGCCGCATAAGCCAACACCCGCTTGCATTCGTTCGACAGCGGCAAGTCCACGCTGGTCGACACTTTCTCGCGAATGGTGGTATGTGCCTCGATCTGTTTGCGAATCGACTCGACCGATGCGTGCGAGCGCAGAAAACGGTTGGTTAACGCCTTGTCCTCGCGCAAAAGGCCAAGCAACAGGTGCTCGGTCTCGATATACGGCGAACCAAACTGGCTAGCCTCATACCGCGCGAAAAAGATCACGCGCCGTGCCTTTTCCGTATAGCGTTCGAACATTTTATTCTCCCTTGCAGCAGGCTCTCGGTAAGGAGTAGCCGTCCGATGCAGCACCCCATCGACGAAGACCTGTCGCTTGGGACCCCGCTTCGGCTTCAGCCCAACCCGCACGCGCCCTTCAGTAAAAGTCGCCGCCGGAGGCCCCGATTGAAAACCCCTTGCATGCCCCGAACAGCTCTTTTGGATGGTTCCGGACCTGCCTTCCGTCCGAACGTCTTCGGCCCTTTTTGCCCACCGACGACTACCATCCGAACCTCGTCAGCTCCTGGACGGGCCAGTTTCCCGTCAAAGACCCCTTACGTATCAGACTCCCGAATCACCCGAAACGCTGCGACATCTGTCACGCGTTTTCGGGGTTCAGCCCAGCTCGCGGTGGTTGCCCCAAACCGGTAAGGCGCCCGCTCTCCAGGCGCAGAGTCCGCGTACATCGCGCGGCCAGTTCCATGTTGTGCGTCACCACAATCGAAGTGAGCCCGTGGGAAACATGCAACCGTTCCAACAGGTCAAACACCCGGCCTGCCGTTGTTTCGTCCAGATCGCCTGTTGGCTCATCGGCCAACAGCAGCCGCGGGATGCCCACCAGCGCGCGCGCCAATGCCACTCGCTGTTGCTCGCCGCCGGATAAGCTCCCCGGGCCGATGGTCGCTGCGGTCTTCCAGATCGACCTCTCTAAGCCAATTAGATGCAACAGCCAGCGATTCGCGTCTTGTTTGTCCGCGCGCCAGCAGCGGCATAGCCACGTTCTCCAGAGCGGTAAACTCCGGCAATAGATAGTGAAACTGCCAAACGTAGCCGATCTCGCGGTTTCGAAAGGCTGCCGCCTCCCGCTGGCCAAGACTCGCTACGTTGGTTGAGGCGCAGTGTACCGTTCCTGTGGTGGCACGATCAAGAGCACCGAGGATGTGCAATAGGGTACTTTTGCCCGCACCGGATTGACCCACAATGGCCACCAGCTCGCCTGGGAGCACCTCTAAGTTCAATCCTTGGAAGAGAGTGAGCGTGCCGCGTGCGGTTCGGTAGGTTTTTTCCAGGTTCTTTACACATACCAGGGGCGCCCGCGCGTCCGGCTCCCGCTGGGTGCGGGATGCCTGGCTGGCAGCCGCTGGAATGGTTTGATTCATCCGGTTAATCCATTCTATCGCGCTCGTCAAAGGCACTCTGCAAAACGGGGACCAAATTGCCGGAAGCGTGCTGGCAGTCTTCTTAACTTTTTGGTTACGGTATAGGACCGGGCCACTAAACACTCCGTGCCCCATCCTTTCGCCTTCTTCCTGGCGAAAGGGTGGGAAACCACATCTCTCAATCCCGTCGGCCCGCTTCTCGACTTAACACACACATCTCCGACTCAACCTCCACGATCCCCATCATCCCCAAGGCCCACGCATTAAAGCTTGACCAGGGCCAATCCTGAGGTTTGGCGCACAACCCGCGTTTGACCGGGTTCCGATGGATGTAGCGAAGTTGTGTCACAAATCCTTCGTGGTTCCGCACATTGTGATCGAAACAGCGCGCCTGCCAGAAAGGAGGCCCGCCCGCCACGCGCCGTCCTTGCCTTCGCGCCGCAAGGGCAACCTTCGTCTTCAGCAGTTGAATCGCCCTCGGAAGCCTGCCATCGCCGGGCTCACTCAGCAGGAGGTGAACATGTTCCGGCATGACAACATAGCCGAAGATCCGCGTCTCGAACCGTCGCCGCGTCTCCTCAAGAGCAAGAAGGAACGCCTCTTCCATGTGCATCTGCGCCAGCAGGGGAAGACGGTGATAACAACTGAATGTAATGAAATGCGACTGACCGGAACAAGGGAGCCTTTTGAGACCTTCAGGCACGATGTTTCCTTGCTCTCCGAGAGGATCGCAGAAAACAGTGTATGCGCGAGGATCGTGCTATCTCACCCTTGCGCCAGAGAAAAGGCGCAAGGACAGGGCACGGAAGTTTCCTGGCACTCTCTGTTCCCGGTCCTCGTCCCGCCGTGGATTTGGCAGAGAACCACCGAAGCCCAAACCGCCAAATCAAGGACGTCGGAACAAGAACAAACTCCGTGCCCCATCCTTTCCGCTTCTTTCTGCGGAAAGGGTGGGAAACCACTCAACACCAATCAACTACAGACTCAGCGCGCCGGAATCCCCGCAGCATTCAGCTTCGCGATCCTCCCATTCGGTCCGACCACAAACGGCAGCGACAATGCATTCCAGCTCCCGTTCTCGAGCGGCCGCCACGTCTTCCCATCATCCCGGCTGATGTCTGAGCCATTGCTCCCAACCGCAACCCAAACACGAAGCGCGTCCGACCATTCGACAGCCGAACGATAGCCGTGCGGCGGAGTCTCCGCCGCAGTCCATTGCACTCCCCCGTCCGCTGACCACGCCGCGGTCGACGGCCGACTCGTTTGGTTTGTTGTAGTCCCCACCCACCGCCACAAAAAGGGAGTTGTCATTAAACGTGCACTCCGCGCACACCCCAATCGTGACCGGATAACGATAAGCAACCGCAAAGGCACCAGCGCTGTCGCTCCCGGAAGCAACGGGAATCGGACTCGATTTCCAGGGAGACTCTTTACGCACCAGCCGGTCGATCATCCCGTGTTGCTCCTCCTGCCTTGTGAAAGGCCGGCTGAAAAAAACCGAGCCGCTCTTCCCTCCCGTCACGAACGCCCGCGTAAACAGCCCATTTCCGACGCCAATCGAGCGATTGCTGGCAGCAAACGCCGCAAGCGAGCGCCCGTGGATCGACAGCCCGCCGTGCTCGTCGCGTTTCCAGGTCTTGCCGCTGTTCTCGGTGAGAAAAACCACGAACTGTTCGCGCACCGGATCGCCAAGTAAGATGCCACGCGCCCCATTCAACCAGAAGCTGTCAAAAAAACCGGCGGGCGTATCCGGATTCGCGAACAGTAGCGCCCACGTCCGGCACCCATCTGTCGTCTTATACAACCGGCTCTTCGCCCCGACCCCGACGCCATTACAAGCGCGGTCTGCGCATCCCACGCCTGCACTCCGCGAAAATCCAAAGTCGCGCCATCCTTCTCGCATCCGGCACAGCGCACTTCACCCAATGGGTTCCGCCATCGACTGTCTTGAGAACAGTCCCGTCCGTTCCGCTCGCCCAGACCACCGCGCCATTCACTGAATCAATTCCACGCAGGCTCGCGGTGGTGCCGGAGGATTCCATCTGCCACGACGAGTTGTTCTGAGCAGGACCGGGAATTGTCAGCAATACGAAAGCACCGAAAAGGGAGATGGCCCGGGTTCTTTCCATGGGACGCAGTATAAAGCCGCGGCGAGAACCGCCGATGAGTCCGAAAAGCGATGGGAGCCGATGAAGGCCGGCCTGGGCAAACCAGTTGAAGTGCCATAAGTCACTGCGCAAGGTCGCGCGAGTCGCTAAAAAGAGGACACGGTCCATATGAGAACCACTCGATCTTTTGCGGTGCTGGCGGGAATCCCAATGCTGGTGGCAGCGGGGCTTTCTCTCACTGCGCAGCAGCCCGCTCCGGAACACTTTGTGGTGCGTAATCGCGAGCCGGCAGCGCCGCAGCCGTTCGTGACCCGCTTCGCCGCCCATAACGCCGAGATGGCTGCACTGCAGCCGGCCCTCATTACACCCTTGGTCGCTCCAGACCCGCGGTTGGTGCAGTATGCGAAGCTGTCGTTTTCAAACCAGTACACGCCCGCAGGAACCCAGACGGTGAACTATGGCAATGCGCGCGGGGCCGGCATCATTGCCTTCCATCGCTTTGAGTTCGATGGAATCCCTCCCCCGTACGTCCAGCACAACAGCAGCGCCGTGGATGGATTTGGCGATATGTCGGCAATGGGCAAGGTTCGCCTTGCGTCGGGCAACGCGGAGCACGGCAACTTTGTCGTGGCGGCGATGCTGAGCCACACCTTCGCCACGGGAAGCCATAAGAACGGCGCGCTGACCGATGCATTTTGTCCGACACTGGTGGCCGGCTCGGCCTTCAAGAAGCACTACGACATGATTAGCTCTCTCGGTGGCGTGATGCCGACTGGCAAGATCGCCACACAGGGGCGGACGATTGCCTGGAACGAGCTCATACAGATGCATGCTACCAAGCACGTGTGGTTCGAAGTGGAGAACAACGCGACGTTCTACTTTGCTGGCTCGCACGACGGCAAGATGCAGAACTTCGTGACACCGGTCGCTTTCTACGTCGTGCGGCGCAAGGATTGGCAGCCGGCACATCCATTTCTCATCTTTGATACGGGCATGCAGGTAGCGACATCGGGCTTCCACACCTACAACCACAACCTGATTTCGGAGATGCGCATTCTCTTCTGACCTGCGCTCAATTCAAGGCGCCGCGAAACTTCGCGTACGCGAACGCTCCCTAAGGTTCTGGATTCGGGACTCGGGACTCGGGATTCGGGATTCGGAAAAGAACGAAAGCGCAAACGAACATCCTCGCTTCCTCTGCCTCCCCAGGGGGGTAGGGGTTAGAAGTCCAGGAACCACCCCCCGGGTGGGAGAAGCCTGCACCCCTACCCCCCGTGCCTCTGGAATCGTGCAACAGCGAGAATTGGGCGCGCTCCGCGTGAATCGCACATCCTAGCAGAGAACGCAGGAACTCTTCGCAATTCATGCGTGAGAGATGTACCCATCAACACAATTGTTCCACGTGGAACAATTTGAAGTAACCAACGAAGCTCCTAGATACGCGAAGCCATTGCCTGGACGGCCAGTCAAATTGTTCCACGTGGAACAATTTCGAAGCGCGGAACAGGTCGGCTGGCTGATTTGCAAACTTGCGTTACGATGCTTCGGACTCTGCAATCGCCCGATCGATGGAACCAGTGTTCACCGGCGCCGCGAACCGCATCAACGCAACATAAACGATTCCCGCCGTGAAGAAGCCAACGAACCACGCATAGTCATAGAGAAAATGCAGCGGCTTGACCGCCAGACCTACCAGAGCCACTAACACTCCCACGGCCAACGAAAAAATCGCGCGCGGATTGATGCCCTTCGTGTAGTGATAAATGCCCTCGCGATGATAGAGGGAGTTCACATCAAGTTCCGTCTTGCGAATGAAAAAGTAGTCGGAAACCATGATGCCGGCGACCGGACCGAGCAATCCCGAATAGCCGACCAGCCAGCCGAAGATGTACGCATCGGGGGTAGCAAGCAGCTTCCAGGGACACATCGCCAGTCCCAGAAAACCGGTGATGAGGCCGCCGGTGCGAAAGCTGATGAGGCGTGGATAAAGATTCGAGAAATCATTCGAAGGCGAAACAACATTGGCGCCGATGTTTACATTCAGCGTTGCGATCAGAATTGCAATGAGGGCAATGAACGCCACAACAGGCTGATGAAACGCGCCGATGAGCAGAATCGGATTCCAGATGGGATGCCCGAATAACACCGTCGAAGCAGATGTGACGGAGATGCCGACGAATGTGTAGAGCGTCATCGCGACAGGCAAGCCAAAGGCCTGTCCCCACGACTGCGCGGATTGCGATTTGGAGTAGCGCGTGAAGTCGGGAATGTTCAGCGCGAGTGTGGCCCAGTAGCCGACCATCGCGGTGAGTGACGGGAAAAACACGGCGAGAAATTCGCCAGTCGAGTGAAACTGGCTTGGCGTCGAAAGCATGGTGCCGAAGCTGCCCGCCTTGATGCGCACCCAGATCAACAGCAGCGCCGCCATGATGAACATGAAGGGCGCGCCGAATGCCTGCAAGTGACGAATCGATTCGACGCCGCGCCAGACGACGATCATATTCAAGAGCCAGAAGCCCAGGAAGCATGCCCAGAGCACGCCCGGCGCATCCGCCGCGGCAGGCCAGATGACCGCGAGCATGGAGTGAATCGCTGTGCCGCCGATCCATGACTGGATGCCGAACCAACCGCAGGCCACGATGGCGCGGAGAATGCGCAGGCAGGTTTGCGCCGCGCACGCCGAATGGCGCGCGAATGAAAACCGGAAACGGAATGCCGTATTTCGCGCCCGCATGCGCATTCAGCAGCATGGGAACAAGCACGATGAGGTTGCCGAGAAGCACCGTGCCGACGGCCTGCTTCCAATCCATTCCTTTGGCGATGAGCGACGACGCGAGCTGGTATGTAGTGATCTCCATAGACATGGAAAACCAGAGAGCGATGTAGTTGTACATCGTCCATGTGCGCTGTGCGGGCGTGGTGGGAAGGAGGTCCTGATTGGATAAGGATGGATCGACTGACGCTCAAACTGGGCGCTCCTTGGAGACATTTGCTCGTGCAAAATCGCGAGAAGCAGATCCTTCGCTAGGCTTACCCCACTTCGTGGGGCCCCGAACGCGCTCCGCTCAGGATGACAACGATCTTTTTAATCTAGCGAGAAGCGCACAAAGATTGAATGATTATTTCCAGGCGCCGCCGCGCGCTGCGCGCCGCAGGTATTGGCCGCGGCCGGGCTTGCCGATGAACTCGCCTTTCGAAACAATCAATTCGCCGTGCGAATAGACGTCGCGCGCATTGCCACGCACCTTGAATCCTTCAAACATGGAGTAGTCGACGCGCATATGGTGCGTTGCGGCACTGATGGTATGCGCAGCGATTGGATCCCATAGAACAATGTCCGCATCACTACCGGCTGCGAGCACGCCTTTTTTCGGATACATGCCGAAGATGCGCGCCGGCGCGGTCGAAACGAGTTCAACGAAGCGCTGGAGGGAGAAATTGCCCTTGCCCACGCCATGGTGATGAAGAAGCTGCAGGCGATTCTCGATGCCCGGGACCTCCGTTGGGGATTTTGGTGAAGTCGTCTTTGCCGAGCGCCTTTTGATCTTCGAAGCAGAAGGGACAATGGTCCGTGGAGACGACCTGCAGATTGTCCTTGCGCAGACCTTCCCAGAGTTTGGGCTGATTCTTCTTCTCGCGCAGCGGCGGCGTAAAAACGTACTTCGCGCCCTCCCAGCCTTTGTCCGCCACGTCTTCGAGCGAGAGCAACAGATATTGCGGGCAGGTTTCGGCGAAGGCGGGCAAGGCCGCGATCGCGGGCCTCGCGGACCTGATTGAGCGCGTCTTCGCTCGAAAGATGCACGATGTAGACGGGAACGCCGGCCATCTCGGCCAACGCGATCGCGCGATGCACGGCCTCGGCCTCCGCGCGTGTGGGCCGTGTCAGCGCGTGATAGATCGGCGCAGTCTTTCCTTCGGCCAGCGCCTGCTGCACGATCACGTCAATGACCGAACCGTTCTCCGCGTGCATGCAGATCAGCGCGCCGTTCTTCGCCGTCTGGCGCATCGCTTTGAAAATGGTCGCATCGTCGACCATGAGCACATTGGGATAGGCCATGAACAACTTGAAACTGGCCACGCCTTCGCGCACCATGTCGTCCATGTCCTCAAGGCCGGCATCGCCAAGATCCGTGACGATCATGTGCAGGCCGTAATCGATGCAGGCTTTGCCCTCGGCCTTCTTCCACCAGGTGTCGAGCGCAGTGCGCATCTTGGTTCCGCGCGCCTGGATGGCGAAATCGACAATGGTTGTCGTCCCGCCGATGGCTGCGGCGCGCGTGCCGGTGAGGAAATCGTCTGCCGAATTGGTGCCGCCGAAGGGCATGTCGAGATGCGTGTGCGCATCGATGCCGCCGGGCAGCAGCAGCAGGCCCGTGGCATCAACGACGGTCTGCACGGAGTTCGCTGGAATGCCGGGGCGGACTTCCTTGATGATGCCGCCGTCGATGAGCAGTCGGCGCGCACGGTGGCAGTCGGCGTTGACGATGGTTCCGTTTTGGATGAGGGTCGACATGAGTTGGATCATTCGATCATGAGCAGCACTTGCGGAGTGCGGATGCGAATAGCGGCAGAGGTTGATTCGTGTCTGCCATCGTGCGCAACGATCGATTTCGCGCTCGCTTTGCCAGGACGCGCAGCATGGCACGAACCCAGGTCTCACGACGGTGCGTCTCGCATCCGCATGCGTCTCCAGTCCGGCGACACCGGAATCGACGCGAACCATGGTGATGCACTGGTCGACGGGGCAGACGAGCGCGCAAAGATTGCAGCCTACGCATTCGGTTTCGTCCACGCGCGGAATGCGCTCAATCGGCGTCATGTACGGTCCATGCGTGGCACCGGCAGCGGCACGCTCTTTGCGTGTCACCGGCGTCACGGTGATTGACGCGCGGCTGCGGGCCTCATTTTCCGCAGGAGTGGGGTGCAATTCGACATGCCCATTCACGGGCCCGGTGACGCGATCGAGATGAATGCATTGGTGTGCGCCGTCCCAGCAGGCAATGTGGCAAAGATCGCAGCCGATGCATTTCGACTCGTCGATGCGCGCAACGATCTTGTAGTTGAGATTGAGGTGCTTCCACTCTGTGACGCGATTGAGGGAAAGCCCGCGAAAATCCTCGATGCGATCGAACTTCTTGGAGCGCATCCAGCTTTCGAGGCCCTCAGCCATGTCCTCGACAATGCGATAGCCGTAATGCATCACAGCGGTGCACACCTGCACGGTTCCGCAGCCGAGCAGCATGAACTCTGCCGCGTCGCGCCACGTCTCAATGCCCCCGATGCCGGAAAGTGGAAGCGCCGACTCGGGATCGGCCATGACCTGCTGCACCATGTTCAACGCGATCGGCTTGACGGCCGGTCCGCAATAGCCTCCGTGCGAACTCTTGCCATCCACATTCGGCCGCGGCACCAAGGTGTCCAGATCGATGCCGGTAATCGAATTGATGGTGTTGATGGCCGAAAGACCGTCTGCGCCGCCGCGTTTTGCCGCGCGCGCCACGGTGCGAATATCTGTGATGTTTGGCGTCAGCTTCACCAACACCGGCGTTCGCGCTTTCTCCTTGACCCACGCGGTGATCATTTCGGCATATTCGGGAACCTGACCGACCGCAGAACCCATGCCACGCTCGCTCATGCCATGCGGGCAGCCGAAGTTCAATTCGAGGCCGTCAGCGCCTGCATCCTCGGCGCGCTTCACAATCTCGTGCCAGGCTTCGCGCGTCGATGCCACCATCAGCGACGCAATGACCGCATGATGGGGATAGCGCTTCTTGACTTCGGCCATTTCGCGCAGATTGGTTTCGACAGCTACGGTCGCTGATGAGCTCGATATTGTTGAAGCCCATGATGCGCAGGCCATTCCAATCCGTTGCCGAATAACGCGAGCTGACATTGGTGACCGGTTCGCCGATGGTCTTCCAAACCGCGCCGCCCCAGCCTGCGTCAAAGGCGCGCATGATCTGTTCGCCGCAATTGGTAGGCGGCGCAGAGGCAAGCCAGAAGGGATTGGGCGAGTTGATACTGCCAGCAAATCCTCGCACGCGAATGTCAGGCATACATGGCCTCCGCGATCTTCAACATGGCCAGGGCCGAGCGCTTGCCGTCGGCCACCGCATCCACGACTTCCCTGCCGCCGTTGGTGCAATCGCCTCCGGCAAAATACCGCGGATTGCGCGTTTGTCCCGTCTCGCTGTCGATTACGATCTTGCCTTCGCGCACATCAATCCGGCAGAAATCGCGCATCAGGTTCGTAATCGGCGACTGGCCAATGGCGGGCACGACGAGATGACAAGCGATGGTGAATTTGGAATCCGGAATCGGCACCAACGTCCGTGTCGACCTCCCGCACCTGAACCGTGTCGAGAAGAAGAACACCGTGCGCGTCGGCACGAATGGCCATGGGCTGGCGTCGCCAAAGAAACTGCACGCCCTCCACTTTGGAGTGTTCGTATTCGGATTCGAATGCGGGTATATCGCGCTCCCCGCGGCGATAGAGCAGATAGACTGTCTCCGCGCCCAAGCGGCGCGCCGCGTTGGCGGCATCGATCGCAGTGTTTCCCGCGCCAACTACAACCACGGTTCCCGCCAATTCGCGAATGCGGCCTGTCTTGTATCCGGCAATCAGTTCGAGCGCGTTCATTACGCCTTCGGATTCTTCGCCGGGAATATTCAACTGCTGCATTGCACCCAGGCCGAGACCGAGAAAGATGAAGTCAAATTCCGCTTCCAATTCCTTGAGATCTTCAGCAGTCTCGATCCCCGCTCCGAAGCGAAACTCAACGCCCATGCGGCGAATCATCTCAATTTCGCGCAGGCTCTCGGAAGCCCGCAACTTGTACTCGGCTATGCCATAGGTATTGAGGCCTCCCGGCAAAGCGCGGCGCTCGACGATGGTCGCCCTGGCACCCTGGCGGCACAGCTCGGCAGCGCATGCCAGCGACGCGGGGCCAGCGCCAATGCAGGCTACGCGCACATAGCGCGACCCGCGCGGCGCAGTCTGCACATCTCCACCCGCATCGTGGAAGGCGTCGATGGCATGGCGCTGCAACTGACCAATTCGGATGGGATGACGGCCCTGTTTATGCATCACGCACGCGCCTTCGCAGAGTATGTCGACGGGACAGGCGCGAGAACAACTGCCGCCTAGAATATTCGCGTCGAGAATACGGGAGGCCGATCCGCGCAAATTGCCTGAGGCGATGCGCTTGATGAATCCGGGAACGTCGATGTGCGTGGGGCAGGCGACGGTGCAAGGCGCATCGAAACAATAGAGGCATCGATTGGCCTCGATCGTTGCAGCCTGCGGAGTCAGCGGCGGCTTGAGCTCGGTGAAGCGCTCACGCAGTTGTGGATCGTCCGGTAAAGTTGTGGTGCTCATCCGTTCCTCTGCGATCTCGTCCTCATTGTGTTTCGTCAAAATGCCGAGCAGTCCGACTCTGAAACTGCTTACGAAGCGACCAGCGGCCCGTATTGATCGGGCCTGCGGTCGCGAAAGAATTGCCATGTGCGCCGCACATCGGCGATTTCGTCGAGATCCAAATCGGTCGTCAGAACTTCGTCTTTGTCCCGCGAAGCCTGCGCGACGATCTGGCCGCGTGGATTGGCGAAGTAGCTCGATCCATAAAACTCGCCGATATTCCACGGAGGCTCTGTGCCGACGCGATTGATCGCCGCGATGAAATAGCCATTCGCCGCTGCATGCGCCGGTTGCTCTAACTTCCACAGGTACTCGCTGAGCCCTGCAACCGTGGCCGATGGGTTAAACACGATTTCGGCTCCGTTCAATCCCAGGCAACGCGCGCCCTCGGGAAAATGACGGTCATAGCAGATGTACACGCCGATTTTGGCGAAGCCCAGATCAAAAACCGGATACCCAAGATTGCCTGGCCGGAAATAAAACTTCTCCCAGAAACCCGGGGCGACGTGCGGGATATGCGTCTTGCGATATTTCCCCAGATAGGAGCCGTCGTTCTGAATGACCGCGGCGGTGTTGTAAAAAATTCCTTCCTGCTCGACTTCGTAGACCGGCACCACCATGGCGATGCCTAGTTCTTTGGCGAGAGAGCGCATGAGGGTCACGGTGGGTCCGTCGGGAACGCTTTCCGTGGTCTCATACCATTTGACGGATTGCTCGGCACAAAAGTATGGGCCGTTGAATATCTCCTGGAGACAGACGATCTGCGCGCCGGCTTTGGCGGCTTGCCGGACGAGGCCGAGATGCTTCTCGATCATGGCTTTCTTCTGCGCTGCCAGCGGTTCCGTGGCCGGCAGGGCATTCGAGGCCTGGATGATGGAACAACGGACCAATCGGGGCATTGAGCGCCTACTCCCACAAGAAGCTTATGAGTCTTTGACGTTAAAGCATGCAACGTGGGATGGGCAATTGGTTTGTTCTGCGTGAGCGAAGAGTTGACATGGTTTCGGCGAGGCTTGAGGCGAGGAGCCGCTTACTGCCTGGTCAGCAAGCAGCGGGATTCAGCCTGCGGTGGGGGTCGGCCTTCAGTAATCGATCTTGTTTGGGGATTCGATCCATGCGGCGAAGCTGGCCCACGCTTCGTCGCCGAGTAGTTGCGTCGAAGGTAATTTGCGTTCGGGCGCGTCTTTGCGGAATTCGGCATAGAGGAAGGCGTCGTCGAACCCGGCCCGTGCGGCGTCGGCGGCGCTGCAACCGAAATAAATAGCGTCGAGGCGCGCCCAGTACGCGGCGGCAAGGCACATAGGGCACGGTTCGCAGCTGGTGTAAAGTGCACAGCCGGCCAGGGTAAAAGTACCTAGTGCTTTGCATGCGGCGCGGATGGCATTGACTTCGCCGTGAGCCGTTGGATCATTGCTTGCGGTGACCGAGTTCGCCCCTTCGCCCACGACCTGGCCAGCGCGCACGATTACGGCAGCAAACGGGCCACCTTTGCCGGTGACGACATTCTCTGTTGCGAGTGCGATGGCCCGTCGAAGGAACTCTGGATTTGGTAGGCTGGACATGAAGAATCGGCTCTTCCGAGTTTCCGAGAGCGAAAGTTAAAGACAGTATGGCACAGGCCTTTCGGTCAACCCGGGTACTGACAGAGCAGGGGCTGAGGGCCGCGACACTCGTGGTGGAAGAGGGACGTATCGCGGAGATCAGGCCGGGGAGGGACGATCTCCCGGCGGCTGACTTGCACGATTTTGGCGATGCCGTGCTGCTGCCCGGCCTGGTCGATTCTCATGTTCACATCAATGAGCCCGGACGCACGGAGTGGGAAGGATTCTGGACTGCCACGCGGGCCGCGGCGGCCGGGGGCGTTACGACGCTGGTCGACATGCCGCTGAATTGTGTGCCGGACACTGTCAACGTCGAAGCTCTTGAAGCCAAGCGCGCTGCGGCTCAGGGGAAAACGTGGGTGGATTGGGCCGCGTGGGGCGGAGTCGTGCGCGGGAATACAGAATCGCTGAAAGCCTTAGGGAACGCGGGTGTGGCGGGGTTCAAATGCTTTCTCATCCACTCCGGAATCGATGGGTTTGCCTGGGTGGATGAAAACGACTTGCGCGCGGCACTTGAAGAACTGCGTGGGTCGGGATTGCCATTGCTGGCGCATGCCGAGGTGGCGGGACCGGTAAACGACGCGACGGAACGACTCAATCAAACGGGCGCGGATTGGCGCAGGTATGCGACGTATCTTGCGTCTCGTCCCGATGGGGCGGAAGTGGAAGCCATTGCGCTTCTCATTCGCCTGGCAGAGGAATTTCAAACGCCGATCCACATTGTGCATCTTTCGAGCGCGCAGGCGTTGCCGCAGCTTGCTGAGGCGCGCAGGCGTGGGGTGCCCATCACCGTGGAAACTTGCACGCAGTACTTGCACTTTTGCGCAGAGGAGATTCCCGACGGAGCGACGGAGTTCAAATGCGCTCCGCCGATTCGCGGTCGGGAAAATCGCGAGGCCTTGTGGAAGGCGCTTGGAGAAGGCGTTATTGACTTCGTGGTGACCGACCACTCCCCTTGCCCGCCGGCGATGAAACGCCGCGACGAAGGGCGCTGGGACCAGGCTTGGGGTGGAATTGCGAGCCTCGGTCTCGCGCTGCCGATTCTGTGGACCGGCATGCATGAGAGGGGTCTGCCCTTGGAGAGGATTGCGCGAGTGGATGGGAGCTGGACCGGCGCGACTTGCGGGGCTCGAAGGGAAAAAAGGCGCGCTGGCTCCGGGAGCGGATGCGGACTTTGTGGTCTTTGATCCGGATGCCAAGTGGACTGTCGCGGAGGAGCATTTGCAGTTTCGCCACAAGCTTTCGCCTTACCTTGGCACAAAATTGCGCGGGCGCGTCAGAGAAACGTGGATGCGCGGGGAACCTGTTTTTCAGAATGGCGGGTTCGTTGGCGAACCGCGTGGCCGCGAGTTGGTGCGCCGATGAAGGATCGCGCTCTCCGCGCTCTCTCGGAATGCCAACTGATCGCGGCCATGACCGAGGAACCGGGCCGTATTACGCGCCGCTTTCTGACGCCCCCAACCCACGAAGTCCATGCGCATTTACGAACGCGCATGGAGTCGCTGGGCATGGCGGTGCACTTGGACGACGCCGGAAATCTGCGCGGGCTCTTCCATCCGGAGGGTGCGCGGGACAAACGGCTGATCCTTGGGTCGCACATTGATACGGTCCCCGATGCCGGGGCCTTCGACGGTGTTCTCGGGGTTGCGTTGGCACTTGAATGTGTCGATCTCGCGCGGGAATTGCATCTTCCGCTGGCAATTGAAGTCATCGCGTTCTCTGAGGAAGAAGGGGTGCGATTCGGTGTGCCGTTCCTTGGCAGCCGCGCGGTAGCTGGGCGCTTCGATCCGGCTCTGCTTGCGCTCAAAGATGCGGAAGGCGTCACGCTTGAAGGTGCAATCCGTGCCTTCGGCCTCGACCCGACGCGCATTGCCGAGTCTGCGGTCGATGAAAGCGCACTTGGCTTTGTCGAAATTCATATCGAGCAGGGACCCGTGCTGGAAGCTGAGAATCTGAGCGTTGCCGCGGTTACGGGCATCGTGGGCCAATCGCGGCTCACGCTTGAGTTTGCGGGGCAAGCGAACCATGCGGGCACCACTCCGATGAATCTCCGCCGTGATGCTCTTGCCGGCGCCGCCGAGTGGATCGCTGCCGTGGAAAAACTGGCCAAAGGAACTGAGGGCCTTGTAGCAACTGTTGGCAAAATCGAAGTTTCGCCCAACGCTACCAATGTCGTTGCAGGGACCGCCGTGATGACCCTCGATGCGCGCCATCCGCATGATGCGGTCAGGCTTGGCTCAGGCAACGCCTTGATTGAGTCTGCCAATGCGATTGCGGACCGACGCAGGCTCGCGGTGCAATGCACTGCCCAGATGGATCAACCGGCCGTTTCCATGGACGAACGATTGACCGCCTATCTGGTGGACGCGATGGAAGCGACCGGGCTTCCGCCCAAGCAGATGCACAGCGGGGCCGGACACGACGCGATGGTGATGGCGGCTCGGATGCCCACGGCGATGCTCTTTCTGCGCAGTCCTGGCGGCATCAGCCATAACCCTGCGGAGACGGTGCGCGACGAAGATGTGGAGGCAGCGCTGCGAGTGATGCAGTGTCTTTCTGGAGCGCCTTGCAGCCGAGATTCGCTAGAATCGAACAACGCAGTCGCGATCCTTCCTATCAGAGGTCGACCTTGCATCATCTGGGAGCAACCCGAAGCAGCCTGAAGACGGACCATCTGCTGCAAACGCCGGACACGTTTATTCGCACGCCACTGCCCGGCGCGGAGAATGTGGAATTCATCGTTCACGCCGCGCCGCAACTGGGCGCGCGCTTTACGCAGATGACTGCCGAGTTTGCGGCGGGCGGCACGCTGGGACCCGCACCTGCACAGCGTTTCCTCTATGTAATCGACGGCGAGCTGGAGTTGACGGCGAGCGGGCGCAAGCACGTTCTCTCCGCGGGAGGGTTCGCCTATCTGCCGCAAGGCACTTCGCACACCGCGCGCTCAGTGGGCAAAGCCCGCGCCGCAATGATCGAGAAGCCTTATGCGGCGGAACCTGGCGCAGCGGCGCCGCAAGTCGTCGTGGGCAACGAAGCGTCGGTCGCTCCTGTCGCGCTGATGGGCGACGAATCATTGCGGGTGCGGTCACTGATGCCCGATGGACCAGCTTACGATTTCGCCGTGAACACCATGACCTACGATCCCGGCGCGGCGCTGAGCATGGTCGAGATCCACGTGATGGAACACGGCCTGCTGATGCTTGAAGGCGGCGGAATCTACAAGCTGGGCGACTCGTGGTATCCCGTCGAAGCCGGCGACTTTATCTGGATGGCGCCTATTGTCCGCAGTGGTTCGGCGCGCTCGGCAAGCGACCCGCGAAATACCTCATCTACAAAGACTGGCGCAGACATCCACTGGGAGCGTGAGCCATGGCAACAACTCGCCCTGCACTCAGCATTGATGGTCTTCTTGCGGAGTTAAAGACTCTCGCCACAATTTCGGAAGCCGAGCCTCCGGTGGTCACGCGCGTTGTATTCAGCGAGGCGGACCTGCGCGCGCGTGCGTATGTGAAGGGTCTCTGCGCGCATGCGGGACTTTCGGTGCCTGAGGACGCGATCGGCAACACCTTTGCGCGATGGCAAGGCAGCGAACCGGAGCTTGCGCCGATTGGCACCGGTTCGCACATTGATGCGATTCCCAACGCGGGTCTCTATGACGGATGCGTGGGCGTGCTTGGCGGGCTTGAAGCGATTCGCGTTCTGCAGCAGCTCGGATTCAAGCCGCGGCGCTCCATCGAGCTCGTGATCTTCACCGCCGAGGAACCGACGCGATTCGGCATCGGCTGCCTGGGCAGCCGGATGATGGCCAGTGTGCTCACGCCTGCACAGGCACGGACGCTGCGCGACAAGGAAGGACGCGGCCTGGAGGAGTTGCGAACCGCAGCTGGATTCACAGGGCGCGCTCGAATCGGTCGCGGTGCCGGAAGGGCGGTTCCACCAATTCATCGAGCTGCATATCGAACAGGGCCGCTGCTCGAGCAGGAAGGCATCGACGTCGGCCTGGTGACACACATTGCCGCGCCGGCCAGCCTGCGCGTGATTATTGAAGGCGAAGGCGGGCACGCCGGCGGCAAACTGATGCCGGGCCGCAAGGACGCCTTGACCGCCGCGGCGGAGTTGATTCTTGCGCTCGAAGCGGCAGCGAAATCCACGCGGCGCAATCGATACGGTGGCCACGGTGGGCGTTTGCGAAGTATTTCCCGGAGCGGTCAACAGCATTCCGTCGCGCGTGCGGCTTGAGACCGACGTTCGCGATATCGATGGCGCACGGCGCGACCGCGTGCTCGCATGCTCTTCACGCAGCATGCGACGAGGTTGCGAGCCGCCGCGGCGTCGCCATCACGACGGAACTGGTGAACGCCGATCCGCCGGCCACGTGCGATCCGCGATCTGTGCGGCCTCGAAGAGTCGGCTGTGGCTGCGGGCAAGACGTACAAGAAAATGGTGAGCCGTGCCTACCACGATTCGCTGTTCATGGCGCGCATCGCGCCCATCGCCATGCTCTTCATTCCCTGCCGCGGCGGCGTGAGCCATCGGCCCGACGAATACGCATCGCCCGAGTGGATTGGCTCCGGCGTTCACGTGCTGTCGCGGACGCTGGCCCACTCGCCAGTTGAAGTGGCCGGTGCTCGCTTTGCTTCCAGGCGGCTTCGTTGTATGCTATCCCTCAACCTGTACGCCGAATTGCGGCTTTCCCGACCATGAGCGCGCATGCGAAAACCCGCATCGTTGGCTCCCCCGTCCCCCGGAAGGAAGGGGTTGATAAGCTGCTGGGCCGCGCCCGCTATGTGGACGACATTGAGCGCGAGGGCATGTGGTACGGGGCAACCGTTCGCAGCACGCATTCCACGCGGATTGATTCGCTCCATCGGCTTCGATCGCACCATCGACTGGAGCGAATTCGCGATTGTCACCGCAGCCGACATTCCCGGGCACAATCACATTCACCTGATTTTTGCCGATCAGCCTTGCCTTGCCGACGGCAAAGTGAATCACTGCGATGAAGCCGATCGTTCTGCTGGCCCATCCCGACAAGCGCAAGGCGCGAGAGGCCGCGGCCGCGGTGAAAATTGAATACGATCCGCTGCCGCCTGTCTTCACAATCGAAGAGAGCGAGCGCCAGGACGTGATTGTCTGGGGCGCCGACAACTTGCTGAAGAGTTTTCTGCTGGAGAAAGGCGACGTGGATTCGGCGTGGGCTGGCGCCGCACACATCGTCGAGGGCGAGTATCGGACCGGCGCGCAGGAACATCTCTACATCGAAAACAACGGCGTCATCGCTGAGTACAGCGCTGAAGGCGGCGTTACGGTCTGGGGCTCGCTGCAATGCCCTTACTACGTGCACAAGTCGTTGCTCGCGGTTTTCGATTTGCCTGAAGATAAGGTCCGCGTGATTCAGACGGAGACCGGCGGAGCGTTTGGCGGCAAAGAAGATTATCCGTCGACGCTCGCTGCGCATGCGGCGTTGCTGGCGATGAAGAGCGGCCATCCGGTGAAGATGGTTTACGACCGCATGGAAGATCTGGCCGCCACGACCAAGCGGCATCCGTCGCGGGTGCGGCATCGCACGGCGCTCGATGCGGACGGCAAATTGCTGGCGATGGATATTGAAATTGCCACGGATGGCGGCGCATATTCGACGCTTTCGTCGACTGTGCTTTCGCGCGCGACGCTGCATTCGCCGGGACCGTACGTGTGCCCCAACGTGCGCGTGCGATCGCGGCGCGTGGGCCACGAACACTGTGCCCTACGGCGCATTTCGCGGGTTTGGTGCGCCGCAGGCGATCTTCGCCATTGAGCGGCACATGGACGAGATTGCCGCAGCGATCGGCATCGATCCTGTTGAACTGCGGCGGCGCAACTTTCTTCACGATGGCGACACGACGGCGACCGAACAAGTGATGCGCGAGCCGGTCATTCTCGATCAGCTGCTGGATCGCGCCCTGGCCGAGAGCGACTACTACGCAAAGCGAGCACGGTTCGCGCAAGAGAATCGGACCAATCCTGTGAAGCGCGGGATGGGAATCGCCGCCTTCTATCATGGGTCTGGATTTACCGGATCCGGCGAGCGGAACTCTGAATTCGCTGGCGGGAATCGACGTGACCCAGGAAGGCAAAGTGCGCGTGCTGGTATCGAGCACCGAGTTTGGCCAGGGCACCAATACCGTGCTCACGCAAATTGCAGCCGAAGCGATCGGGCTCGATTATGACGACGTGGTGATGGCGCCGCCGGATACGGGCATTGTTCCGAACAGCGGCCCCACCGTTGCGTCGCGCACGTCAATGGTCGTCGGCAGGCTGATCGAGCGCGCCTGCCTGCAGTTGGTTGAGCTGCTGCGCGAGCACGCCGGATTGGCGGACAGTCTTCACAAGCGACGACTTTTTTGCGGCATGCGAACGCTACCGCGCAGCGAAGGGCGAAGTGGTCTCGCTTTGCCGCTACGAGGCGCCGCCGGGCATTTTCTGGGACGATCAGAAGTATCGCGGCGAAGCCTATCCCGCTTATGCGTGGTCGATTCAGGTGGCGCAGGTGGCAGTCGACACCGTGACCTACTCGGCTGAAGTGGAAGATTTCTGGGCCGTGCAGGAAGTTGGCCGCGTGCTGAATCCTGTGCTGGCCGGCGGACAGATTGAAGGCGGCATCGCGCAAGGCATCGGCTACGCGCTCTATGAAAAAGTGCTTCTGCAGAACGGCCACATGGCCAACAACCAGATGACCAACTACATCATGCCGACGGCCGAAGATGTGCCGCCGATTCATGTGTACTTCGAGGAGATTCCCTTCAGCCACGGCGGGTATGGCGCGAAGGGCATTGGCGAACTGCCGCATGACGGCCCGGCGCCCGCGATTCTGAATGCGATTCGCGATGCAATCGGCAGTTTCGTTCACTTCGATTCCACTGTTGCCCGAAGATTTGTTTCAGCGGCTGGCCGCTCGTCAGCCGGTGGAAGAGGCGGCCGCGGTATGAGCGGCGAGTTGGCCCGCAATCGAATTCGTTGTCAACGGCGAGACGCGCAAGGTGCATGCGCCGCCGATGAAGCGACTGCTTGACGTGCTGCGCGAAGACCTGCATCTGACCGGAACGAAGGAAGGCTGTGGCGAAGGCGAGTGCGGTTCCTGCTCGGTGCGCATGAATGGCGAGTTGGTGAACAGCTGTCTGGTGCCGGTGCTTCAGGCGCAAGGTGCGAGGATCCAAACCGTCGAGGGGCTGGCATGCGATGGCGAATTACATCCGCTGCAACAGGCGTTTCTCCATTGCGGCGGCGCACAATGCGGCATCTGCACTCCGGGCATGCTGATGGCGGCGACGCATCTGCTGGCACAGAATCCACGATCCGACCATGGCGGAAATACGCGAAGGCTTGGCCGGCAATCTCTGCCGTTGCACCGGATTCAAGCGCATTTTCGATTCGGTTCTCTCCGCCGCAGCGCAAACCGACGTACCAGTGGCGCGCGAAAGCTCATGCGCGGTAATGCCGAAGCGCATGAATTGATCGCTCCCGGCAGCCTGGATGCTGCACTCGATTTGCTTGCACGCGCGCCGGGCGAATGGACCCCGATAGCGGGCGGCACCGAATTGATGGTGGCGCATGCCGCGGGCAGGCTGAATGCAAAGAGGCTCATCAGTCTGTGGGGAATTCGCGACGCTTCGCTTCATCGAGACAACATCGGATTCGATGGCCATTGGCGCGTGCACCACATTTCGCGATCTGCGCGGGAGCAGCGCCGTTGCTGATGATTTCCCGCTTCTCGCCAAGGCTGCGAGCTGGATTGGGTCGATTGCCAACCAGAGCCGCGCGACTGTCGGCGGAAATCTCGTGAACGGTTCGCCGGCTGCCGATTCTTCGCCGGCGCTGCTGGTCTATGACGCGGAGATCGAGCTGGTTTCGGTGCGCGGCAAGCGCCGTGTCCCTTATTCCGAATTTCATACCGGCTACAAAGAGACCGTTCTCGGCAAACGATGAACTTGTCTATGCGATCCATCTTCCGCGGCGATTTGCCCAACATCGCCAGTACTTGCGCAAGGTTGGCACGCGTCGCGCCATGGCGATCTCCAAAGTGGCGCTGGCCGGAACCGCTCTTGTTGAGGACGGTTCAGTGCGCGAGATTCGATTGGCTGCGGCGAGCCTTGCGGCCTTTCCTGCGCGGCTTTATCGAGCGGAAGATGCGGTGTGCGGCCAGGTTATTACCCCAGCGATCGTTCGAGCGGCGACGGAATGCGTTGCTTGCCGAAGTCGTGCCCATCGACGACATTCGCTCCACTGCCGAATACCGGAAGTGTGTCGCCGCAAATCTGCTCGAAGAGTTTCTGACGGGTCTGAAAACGAAAGGACCGCGGCAATGAATCGGGTTCTGGCCGAGTGGAACGGTGCCGACGCCGATGATGCGCTCGCTGCAATGATCGCGTGCTGCGGCGCGAAGCGATGGGCAGCAGCCATGGTCGAGCAGCGGCCGTTCGCGAGCATCGTGGAATTGAGTGAAGCGGCAGACCGCGTCTGGAGCGAGATGCAAGAGGCGGATTGGCTCGAGGCATTCGCCTGCCATCCGCGGATCGGCGAGCGCAAGGCAGCGCATGCTTCGGCACAATCGGTCGCGTGGTCGCGACAGGAGCAATCCTCTGCCGACTGCGGCGACTGAGGGTATTCTTTCTGAATTGGCGGCAGGCAATGCGCGCTATGAAGAGCGGTTCGGCTTCACTTACATCGTCTGCGCCACGGGAAAGAGTGCGGACGAGATGCTGGCTATCCTGCAAACGGCGGCTGGCCAGCGACCGAGAAACCGAATTGCGCGAAGCCGCCGAACAGCAGAGGCAGATTCTGCAGATTCGTTTGGGAAAGTGGTTGATGCAATGAGCAAGATTACGACGCACGTGCTGGACGCGGTGTTGGGCAAGCCGGCTGCAGGAATTGAGATCCGCCTTGACGCCAGGCAGGGTGAGGGATGGATCAATCTTGCTGCCGGAGTCACGGATGGGGATGGCCGTTGCCGCGATCTGGCCGCGGATGCGGACGCTGGGATTTATCGACTCACGTTTCTCACGGGCTCCTACCTGAAGAGCAACGGCCGCACCAGCATTTATCCGGAGATTTCGATCACGTTCGACGTGCGATGGCCAGGCACACTATCATCTCCCGCTGCTTGTTGAGCGATAACAGCTACACGACCTATCGAGGAAGCTAGACATGGCGCGACTGGGCGAGAATCGGTACGGCAAATCGCGTGTGCGGCTGTCGCGCATCACGCGGCACGGGGACCACCACGACTTTAACGAGTGGACCGTGCAAGTGCTGCTGCACGGGGATTTCGAAACCAGCTTCACCGAAGCGGACAACAGCAAAATTCTGCCCACCGACACGATGAAGAACACGGTCTACTCCGTCGCTCGCGAGTCGAAGGCAGCGACCATCGAAGAATTCGCGAAGGAGCTGGGCGACTACCTGCTTAGCAACAATCCGCAAGTCGCGAAGGTCCGTATTGAAGTCGGGGAGAAGTCGTGGGAACGCCTGATCGTCGATGGGATCGCCGATCCAACGACATTCAAGCTCGGTGGTCCTGAGTTGCAAACCGTGGTTGCCGTCGCGGGAAAAGGATGGCGCCTGGTCGGTGACCTCCGGCGTGGACGGCCTGACAATTCTCAAGACGACGAAGTCGGCGTTTACGGGATACATCAAGGACAAGCTGACCACGCTCAAGCCGGCCACCGATCGCATATTCGGCACATGCGCGACGGTCACGTGGGACTATGCGTCCACTGGCGCCGGATTATGCCAGCGTTCGCGCGCGGATCATCGCTGCGCTGCTGAAGGAATTTGCCGCGCACGACAGCATGAGCGTGCAGCACACACTGTTCGATATGGGCAAAGCCGCGCTGCATGCGGCTCCGGAGATCGCGCGCATCACGCTCACGATGCCGAATCTGCATCACCTGCTTGCAGACCTGAGCCCCTTTGGCCAGGAGAATCCGAACCACATCTTTGTGCCCATCGACGAGCCGCATGGGTATATAGAGGCCACGATCGAACGGTAAACGGCTCGGTCTCTGACCACGTGATTTCGCATTTTTGGGTTCATGCTTTCCCCCTTTCGCCAGGGAGTTGAAAAGCAGGTCCTTCGACTTCGCTACGCTCCGCTCAGGAAGACAGAAAGGTGGGGCACGGAAGATGGTACATAAACAAGCGGTCGAAGACTTAGTTAAGGTGAGCAAGATCGGAAGGCAGGTCGATGTCCACTTCGCCACCTTCAAACGGAAGAGCAATGAGCGGGCAAGGCGGCTTGGCCAGCAACGCGCGCGCACCTTTGTCGCCGTGCAATGCGTGGAGTTTGCCATACACACTGCGCGGAAACACTGCCGGGATGCCGTGGATTCCGGCGTAAGCCGAGGCGACGATCGTGGGTTTGTCCTGCGCGGTGAACGACTCAAGTAGAGCGCGAAGATGTCCCGATGAAAGACGAGGCTGATCGCAGGGCATGACCAATGCGCCCGAAGACTGAGGGGCGCGTACGTCCGCCTCGCTGAGGCCCGCGTGGATCGAAGTCGAAATGCCTTGTTCCCATTTGTCGTTGAACACCGGAATCGCCCGATCAAACGGAATGGATGCGCAGATCGGGGCAAAATTGGCACCCAGCACCACCAGCACCGGCGAAGCCTCCGCTTCTTTGGCCAGACGCAGAGCGCGTTCCAGCAAGGATTCTCCGCCGAAACCGACAAGTTGTTTCGGCTGTCCAAGGCGACTGCTCGGGCCCGCGGCAAGGATGATGGCGGCTACTGACATTGGCTGTAGTGTATCGCGCAATCCTTGACGCCGGGGTTCGACCTCGTTCAAGACTAGGTCAACCAGGAAACAATCAAGCTGCGGAAGGCAGACCCGTGACCGACCATGCGAGTACGGCAGGCGAAGTGTACACCCCGAATGGCTCTGCCGAGAGCTATGGCCTGCATGCGGGGGTCCTCGGCCCCATCGAAACACTTGCGCAATCAGTCTCTGCAGTGGCCCCTTCCACGTCGCCGTCGCTGACGATTCCGCTGGTCTTCGCGCTTGCCGGGAATGCCACGTGGTTTGTCTATCTACTAGCGACGGCCACGACGCTGCTGGTCGGTTTCTGCATCAGCCGCTTCGCCAAGCTTTCTGCCTCACCAGGTTCGCTCTACAGCTACACCGCGGACACGCTGCCGCCGTTTTTCGGAGTAGTCGCGGCCTGGGGGCTGCTGCTGGCGTATCTTGCAACTGGCGCGTCCGTAGCAGGCGGCGCGCTCTACTATACGAACCTTCTTGCGCTGCAGTTTTTTCACTGGGCGCCGCCGGGCATGATTACGCTCGCGGTGGTGTGCGCGGCGGCGGGGTTCATCGCCTATCGCGACGTGAAACTTTCGGCGGAACTGATGCTCTGGATTGAAGTCGGGTCTGTCAGCCTGATCGTCCTGGTGCTGGCGATCATGCCGATTCAGTTTGGCCTGCACATCGACATCGATCAGCTTCACCTGAAGGGCGCTTCGTTCTCCGCTTTTGGACCGGCGCTGGTGCTCTCCATGTTCAGCTTCGTCGGCTTTGAGAGCGCGACCACGCTTGGGGGCGAGGCGCGCAATCCGCTGCACACGATTCCACGCGCCGTGCTCCAATGCGCGATTCTCGCCGGCGTGTTCTTCATGCTGTGTTCTTACTCCGAGGTGCTGGGGTTTCGCGGCCAATCGGGAAAGCTGAGCGAATCAACCAGCCCATTGCATCACTTGGCCGAGATCGCCGGGCATCGCTCCGCTTGGCGTCGCGATTGATTTCGGCGCGCTGATCAGCATGTTCGCCTGCGTTCTTGCCTGTACAACTGCGGCGGCGCGTGTACTGATGCGGATGGCGCATGGCCGCCTGCTTCCTGGCATCTTCGAACGCACCAGCAAGAAACATGGCACGCCTGGAACGGCGATTGCCTTGTCTGCCGGGCTGATGCTGGCGGCCACGCTGGCCATGGAGTGGCGCGCGTTTACGGGCTCCGACATGTACGACCTGCTCGGTTCGCTTTCTGTCTTCGGCTTTCTCACCGCGTATGCGCTCGTTGCTCTCGCGCTGCCTTTTGCGCGGCGCGCCATGGGCCAGCATTCGCACGTGGTGGCCGCGGTCAGTGTTCTCACCGTGGTGGTTCTGATTTTGATTGCCGTCTTCGATGTACGTTCTACGGCGGATGCACTTCACGCACGCATTCCGTTTATCTATCTCGGGTACATCGGGGTCGGCATTGCGTGGCATGCGCTCCGCCGTGAAAAGGCAGCGAACGCAACAAGGTGAAGCCAGAGAGCTCTGATCTCGAGAATGCGCAGTTTGGGGTTCATGGTTTCCCACCCTTTCGCCAGAAAAAAGGCGGAAGGATGGGGCACGGAGAGGTTCGAGACATGCGGTCGGGGACCTAAGGCTGTGTCTCGGTCTCTGGCTGCAGGAGAATCAGCAGCACAAGCCCCACTACCGCGAACATGCGAAACGCCGGTTCCTGGCCGTTCCATGTATGCGATTGCCACATCAGGAACCACTCCGCGCCGACGGAGAGAAAAGCGACAAGCCACATGAGCATCGAGAGGGTCAGCGCCATCACGGGAATGCGCTTTGCCGATTGGAATGATGCAGCGTTTCGACGCAAGGCGCGCAGCAGATTTGCGACGCCCCACCACAGCAAAATCATGGTGACGATTTCCCACGCAATGATGGAGAGATAGAAGGCGAGTTGCATTGCCGGCGAGGGCAGCGCGCGCCACATGCCGTGATTGCCCGGAAATGTCGAATCCATGGACAGCACGTGGTGGACGAATTGATAGTTCGAATCGAAGTCAGTGAGGTTGTTGAAGACGACGAGCGTGTAGAAGAGTGCGATGCCCGCGAGCAGCAGAGTTTTGGCGGTTCGGGTGATCACTGGGGCCCTCCGCGAGAACGGGCCTCAAGATTGTGCCAGACGGCATTGCCCACTTCCGGTCTAATTTCGGCATGGCTCATGCTACCGTGGCAGCGGCGGCAAATCCCAAGAAAAACTCCCGTGCGCATGCTACATTCGAATGCAAATGGCCGCTGTCCTTCGTCCTGAAGAGAACCTTGCCGCGCTTGGATTGGCTCTGCCGCAACTGCCGGCGCCGGGCGGCAATTATGTTTCTGCGAAACGCGTGGGCGCGATCGTTTATCTCTCCGGCGTTATCTCGACGGGCGCGGACGGGGTGATCACGGGAACGGCCGGCGCGGACCGCAGCATCGAGGACGGCTACGCGGCGGCGCGGGCCTGCGCGCTCACGCAACTCGCCGTGCTCAAGCGCGAACTGGGCTCGCTCGACTCCGTCGCCGAAGTGCTCACCGTGAACGGCTACGTGAACGCAGCGCCGGGATTCGCCGATTCGCCCGCAGTGATCAATGGGGCCTCCGATCTGCTGGTGCGCGTCTTCGGAGAGGCCGGCCGGCATGTGCGCGCGGCTGTGGGCGTGAGCGCGCTGCCGCGCAACGCTTTGGTCGAAGTGCAAATGACGGTGCGAGTGAAGGAACCATGAGCGAGCACGTTCTCTCCGCCGAGCCCACGCACTCGGTGTGGGACCGCTCGTTAAAGCCTCGCCTGCGCATCGAACCGGGAGACGAGGTGCAGATCGAATGCGTCGATGCGAGCGGCGGACAAGTCGCGCCCGGGAACGACCGTTGCGGAGTATCTTCGCATCGATCGCACGCGCATTCATGCACTCACCGGGCCCATCTGGATTGAAGGCGCGGAGCCCGGCGATGTACTGCAAATCGACGTTTTGGCCACGCGCCATGCGGGCTGGGGCTGGACCAGCGTTGTCGAGGGCCTTGGCTTTCTCAAAGATCGCTTCCACGAGCCCTATCTCTTTCACTGGCTGCTCGAAGGCGAGCAAACGCGATCCCTTGAGCCCGCGGTTGTGCCGGTGCGACCCTTTCTCGGCGTGATGGGAGTGGCGCGCGCCGAAGACGGAGCGTTCCGCACGCGCCCGCCGGGCCCGTTCGGCGGCAATCTCGATGTGCGCGAACTTTGCGCGGGATCCACGCTCTATCTTGCCTGTCTATAACGCGGGCGCATTGTTCAGTTGCGGCGATGGACATGCAGCGCAGGGCGATGGCGAAGTCTGCATCAACGGCATCGAGTGCCCGCTCGATGTGACGCTGCGCTTCCATCTGCACAAGCATCAGCCGCTCGCCGGCCCGATTGTCGAAGCCAGTGAGAGAACCGCGCGCCGACTCGACCAGCGACGCTTGGGTCGTCGTCGAATCGGGAACCGACCTCGCCGAGACAGCGCGGGCCGCGACGCTTCGCATGATCGACCTGCTGGTGAGCCGCTGGGGATTCAGCGAAGTGCATGCGTACCTGCTTTGCAGTGTCGCGCTCAGACTGCGGCTGAGCCAGGTGGTCAACGAACCGGTGTATACCATCAGCGGAGCGCTCAGCAAACAGATCCTGCCCGCGAGGAGCTTTTTCCTCTCCGATGACGATCAACGATCCTGAAGTCGTCGCAGAACTCGAGGCGCTCTACCCGCAGTACGAACAGGCGCTTGTGGCAAATGATGTGGAAAAACTGGTCGAAATGTTCTGGGACGGGCCAAAGGTCATGCGATTCGGGGTGACCGAAAATCTTTATGGTCCCGAAGAGCTGGAAGCCTTCCGGAAGTCGCGGCCGGCTGCGAACCTGGCGCGCACCGTCAAGCGACTCGATATCGTGAGTTTCGGCCACGATTTTGCAAGTATTACGCTGGAATTTGAACGCGTAACCGGCTCGACAATCGCTGCGTGGCCGGCAAAGCCAGGTCTGGGTCCGCTTTCCCGCAGGGCTGGCGCATCGTCCAGGCGCATGTTTCGCTTCTTCCCGCTTGAATTGCACGCCGCCATTTCCGCCCAGCGAATGCGGAAAATCTTTAGATGAAATTTATTTCTTAGCAATTATCCTTTTGGTACACCACAGGTCGCACCGAACCTGAAAAGAAGCTACTTCGCCTGATGCAGGGCAGCTTCGCCTTTCCTCTTTTTTTACGGGACCCAGAACTTCAGAGCTATTGCCCAACCGAGTGTTTTTTGAGATTTCAAAAAACCTCCGTGGGAACTTTCTATTTCCGAGGCCGTTTCCTTGAGGTATTCCATGAGATCGTTTTCTCTCTGCTTCCCCGGCTGCTGACCTTCGTGGCGGCCGCTGCGCTGTGCAGTTCAGCTCTTTTGGCACAGCAGACGCTTGGCGGCATCACCGGCGACGTGACTGATCCATCGGGCAGCGTGATCCCAAGTGCTACGGTGACGCTTGTCGATGAACAGACCGCGTTGACGCGCACGACGACCACCAATGGCGCCGGCACGTATTCCTTTGTCAATCTGCCCATCGGCTCGTACACGGTGACTTACGCGGCTACAGGATTCGAGTACGCAGAAGACGCCGCATATCACCGTGCAGGGAAACCGCACCGCGACGCTGAATGTCCAACTGAAGGTGGCGGCAGCTGCAGGGCAGACGATCGAAGTCGACGCGACTCCGCTGATGAATGCCGTCGACACGACCAACGGCTATGTCATGGACAAGTCGCAGATCGATACCGTTCCCCTGGCGACGGGCAGTTTCACGGGGCTCGCGATGCAGTCTGCAGGCGTCAACGCAGAATTGTCCGGTGGCACCGGCGCGAACTCCGGTCTGGGGAATGCGCCCATCTGGTCCAACGGCCAGCGCGACACATCGAACAGCTTCCTTCTGAATGGCGTAGACGCCAGCAACCTATTCAACGGCAAGAGCACCAGCCAGGTCCCTTCGGCACGCGTCATCAACAGCACAGGCGTTTCGTCGAGCGACGGCGCGGGCGGCGTGATTCAAACGCTTGCCTCCGTCTATCTCTCCATCGGCAACGCGATCCCCACGCCTGCTCCCGAAACGCTTTCCGAAGTCCGCGTGAATGCTTCGATGTATGACGCGACGCAGGGCTCGACGTCCGGCGCGCACATCGATATGAGCACCGCGTCGGGAACGAATAACTTTCACGGCGGCGCTTACTATCACCGCGGCACCGACTGGCTGAACGCCGCTCCATTCTTCTTCAACCAGGACGACGATATTCCCGCGAATGACAAGGTGCCGCAGTTGCACCGCTACACGGCCGGGGGCACTCTCGGCGGGCCCATCATCAAAGACAAGCTGTTCGCATTCCTCTCCTATCAGCACATCCATGTGTCCGACCAGGAGATCGGCGACTCCGTCCTCGATGTGCCGGTTGGCCTGACCGACGACCGCTCGGCCGGATGCATTAGCCACCGTGACCAACAACTCGTTCTGCACCCGGCCGATCAAGCTGACTTTGGATGCCCCCCGCTCACGGCCGCCAATATCGATCCGACCGCACTGGCCCTGTTCAACTCGCCTGCGCTTCCCGGCGAACCCGGAAAGTGGCTGATCCCCAATGACGCCTTAGGCGGCGCCGCCCCTTCGCCCGCGCATATCGACAACGCATTTCTTCCTGGCACCGGTCGATTCACGGCAGACATGGCGGTAGCCGATCTGGACTACAACGCCACCTCCAAAGACACGCTGGCGCTCAAATACTTCTACCAGCACGATCCGGCTGTCGCTCCCTACTCCTACTCGAGCGTGCCGGGTTCGACGAGCATCTTGATTCCGGCGCGCAGGTCTTTTCCATCAACAACACCTACATTGTGAAAACGAACCTGAGCACAACAGAAACCTTTGGCTTCATCCGCGAGAAAATCTGGGGCGCCAACCAGCAGCCCTTCGGGCCCGACTCGATCCCCGGTGGCGCGGCAGGAACGGCCTCGATCAACATGTTCGGGTCAAAGTATTTCCCGGGCGTCTCCAGTCTATAACGTGCTGGGCGATAACCAGCCAGCCGGTGAGCCCACGGCGATTCTCAACATCGGACCGAACGCGGAAGGCCAGGCTCCGAACACCGGCGTCTTCCAGAACCGCTGGTCGCCCTCGGGCAATGCGATCTGGATGCTGGGCAAGCACACCCTGAGCTTTGGCGCCAGCTATAGCTACACGCAGCTCAACACGATCGACAAGCGCACCGGCACCGGCACCATTGCAACGGACGACTTCAGCCAGATGGTCCAGGGATTTGTCACGCCGGGAAGTTCGGCAACGGGCTTCTACGTCAGCTCGTTCCTGCAAGGCGACGCCAGCCGCTACTACCGCGCCAACCAGCTTGGCACGTATTTGCAGGATAAGTGGCAGATCACTCCGAGCCTCTCGCTGACCGCGGGTGTTCGCTATGACTGGGATGGCGGCCTGACAGAAAAATATGGACGCATCTTCAACTTCGATCCGAGCCTCTACAGCTACGACGTCGGCTCCGACACCATCGAGAACTCCGGCCTGGTCATCGCCGGCAACAATTCCAACGGAACCAAGGGCGTCAGTCCAACAACGCTGACCGGCCGCCAGTGGGGCATTGCTCCTCGCATCGGCGCTGCCTGGCAGCCGGGGTTCTTCCACAACAAGGTGGTCGTTCGCGCGGGCGGCGGCATGTACTACGACCGCGGCGAACTGTTCAGCTACTTCTCGCCCGGCTATGCCATCGGCACTGTCACCGGCGGACCCTTCGGCGTGAATCAGCAGCTCCCCTTCGTGAATGCGTCGAGCTGTCCCGGTTGCAACACAGTACCTCTATGAGGGCTACATCCCGACCTGCGGCGGAACGGACGCAGCAAGGCAACCTCGAAAACCCCTATGGCACTGCGCTGCTGGCGCCGCCCAACAATCCAAAAGCTTCCGACCTGAACAACTACCTGCCGAATGCCAGCACGATTGTGAACGACTTCGGCCAGCCGATTTCGCTCGGTGTCTATGACCGGACCAACAAGCTGCCGTACACGATGAACTACACCCTCGATTTCCAGTGGCAGCCGCGGAACGACGTCGCCATCGAAATAGGCTATGTGGGAAATCTGCGGCCGGCATCAGGTCATTCCGGTTCCCTTCAATCAACCGAACATCGCGTCGCCTTCCAACCCAACACTGGCAGGCGGCCCTTCCAGCAGAACTACAGCTATGGCTATAACGTCGGCGGGGCCGTTCTCGACGACGGCTCGCCGTATCTTGCCAACTACGAAGGCGGCAACGTCGACCTGCGCGTTCCCTACATTGGATACGCGGCCGAGTCGATCTCCTATGTCGCGGCCGGCGTCGATGCCTACAACGCGCTGCAGGTTCACGTCGACAAGCGCATGAGCCACGGCATGCAAGTCGGCGCCTCCTACACCTACTCGCACGCACTCGATGAACAGAGCGGCCTGGGCCTCTTCTACAACGGAAATAACCCGCTCAACCTGCGCGAGGCCTATGGCTCAGCCGACTTCGATCGCACGCATGTGCTCAATTTGAACTATGTCTTCCGGGTTCCCGACTTCGCACGCAAGAGTCTCGCTGGACGGTGCAAGTTCGTCAACGGGTGGTCGCTGATGGGCCTGAGGTTCTGCAGAGCGGCCAGCCCTACAGCGTCATCGACTTCTCCGGCGCAGTCGGCAGCATCTACTACTCCACCGCGGACGGCATCACCAACCCCATCGTTCCGCTGGCGCCACGGATGCACCGCGAAGAAGGCCATTACCGGAGCACTCCGGCGCGTGGACCCCAGTCCACCGGGAAAACCGGCGCCTGGACCCAGCGTGCTTCACCTTGCCCCTTCTGCCGGCGGGCGGGCTTGGCGGCGCGATCCCCTCTTCCGATCCATTTGAAACCGGCTTCACGACCGGCCAACGCAACATCTTCCGGCAGGCTTTCAGAAGCGCGCCGACGCTTCGCTCGAAAAAGTCCTCAACCTCAAGGAAAAGTACAACTCTCAAGTACACCTTCGATGTCTACAACCTGACCAATACCACCAGCTTCGACGTTCCGGGCAACGAGGTTTCGCAGAACCAGTACTACAATGCATTTCCCGAAGCGGGCACAACGCCGGCTCCGACGGGTTGCGCGGCCGACGGCTCACAGACAAACAGCAGCTTCTATAACTGCCCAGGCGGACTGGGAATCGTGACCCACACCATCGGCAGCCCGCGGCAGATTCAGATGTCGCTTGCCTTCAGCTTCTGATCTGAAGCTGTGCAACAGAAAGGGCGGCTCCCATCGGAGCCGCCCTTTCTCTTGCTAAGTTGACTCAAGCATCGCATTCGAGACTATACTGTCAGGGTTACCGTCAATGTCCGCTGCTCTGCGGCTGCGAAACGCTGCATCCAGCTCCGCGGACGACTGAAGATCTTGCCTTCCACATGGCGAGCCGGAAAATTGAAACTGCAGCTCCTGTTCTTCGAAAGGCCACGGAGTCAATCGGAAATGCCGCGGACCCAATGGGACCACCTGCACTTCGGCCGTTCCGCCATCATTCAGCGGCAGCGGATGCAGCAGATGCGCCGGTGATGCATACGCCACACAGGCAAGCAGCGAGAGATTGTCGCAGGCCTGCAACAGGCGAAAATGCTCCATGATCGTCTGATCCTCTTGCGCGCAGGGTGCCAGGGACGGATCTTCTCGAATCGCCGCGCGCAATTCGTCTTGAAATCGGCGCTGGTTATCGAGGAAGGCATCGAGCAGCACGAAGCCCCTCGGGCGCAATTGTCGAGCGGTCAGCATGGGCGGTCAGCAGATTGTAGGTATGCATCGAGATCAGCAGGCCGCATAGGGATCCTTCTCCGCGATGATGCGCACGGCCCGATCGCGCACGGCAAGATAGTCTTCGATATCGATCTCTTCAAATGCCGAATACTTGCCCACCAATTCGATTGAAAATGCCGATGGCTTGCCCTGCCGCGTGATCACCGGATGCGCATCGCGCGCTGCCCATCCATCGTCGTGGCGCGCAATGCCCAGCAGCACGCGCTGCCGCGGCTCCGGCTTGCGAAATTGCGCGTTGCCCCAGGCCGCGGCGAAAGCGCCGGCCAGTTCCGCGTGATCGGGATGCTTGATGAGCCACCAGCCCGTTTCCGATTCCATGCGCAACATCGTTCACGCGCCTCCTATTCTGCGGTCTGCGGCCTGCTCGACTCATGCCAGTTGTGCAGAACCAGCCACTCCAGAAACATCACGATGAAAAAGAAGCTGAACCCCAGCACCGTGGCCGCAAACACCAGCGCGAACAGATAGCTCGTCTCCATCTGATTGCTCGCGTAAATGATCGCATAGCCCAGGCCGCCCTCGCCCACGCGCGTCGATCCCGCAAACAGTTCGCCTGTAATGCCGCCGATCACGCTGATGCCCGCCGAGATGCGAATCCCCGTAAAGAGGTTCGGCATGGCGTTGCGGCAGCCGCAGCTTGAACAGGATTTGTGCCGGCGTGGCCTTGTGCATCACGAATAGGTGAATCAGGTTCTCTTCCACGCTGACCAGCCCCTGCGTGGTGTTGGCGATGATCGGCGCGAGGCAAATGATGAATGTCACGACCGTCACGGCGAAGATCCCCGCGCCAACCCAATTGATGATCAGCGGCGCGATGGCCACGATCGGCACCGTCTGCAGCAGAATCGTGTAGGGATAGAGCGTCTGCCGCAGCCAGCGCCATTGCGCGAAGATCATGGCTGTCGCCACGCCCGACAACAATGCTTGCCGACCAACCCGCCCGCTGCTTCCTCGGTCGTGATCCAGAGCGAATTCAGCAGCGACGGGTAGCGATCGTGCAGCGCCTGCGCCACCAGCTATGGGCCCGGGAAGAATGTACGGCGGCAGATGATTGAGCCACACCACAGCCTGCCACAGTCCAAGCAGGCAGAGGAACACGACGACGCTGTTGAGCGCGAGCAGTCCTTGCCGCTTCATGCCGTCGAACACTCCCCGCAGCAGCCGCGACGTGTGCATGACCATCTCTTCGAATGCGCTCGACTCGCGTGTCTCGGCGGTGCGCGGCCACGGCAAAGTCACTTCGCATCTCGTGCGCGATGCGCCCCGGATGCGCAGCCAGAATCACGATGCGCGAGGAGAGAAACACCGCCTCGGCCACCGAATGCGTGACGAAGAGCACGGTCCATTTCTGCTCGGCGTACAGCCGCAGCAGTTCCTCGTTCAGGCGGTCGCGCGTCATCTCATCGAGCGCGGCAAAGGGTTCGTCCATCAGCAGAATGCGCGGCCGGCTCACCAGCGCGCGCGCAATCGAGACGCGCATCTTCATGCCGCCGGAAAGCTGCCGCGGATAGCGCTGCGCCACATGGCCCAGGCCCACCAGTTCGAGCATTTGCGCGACGCGCTCCTTGCGGAGGTCGCGCGCGGCATATTCGAGTTCGAGACCCAGGCCGACGTTCTGTTCCACCGTTCGCCATGGCAAGCAGTGTCGCATCCTGAAAGATGAAGCTCATCATCTCGCGCGCATTCTCCGGCGTCATGCCGTTCACCTGCACCGTGCCCTCGCTTACGGGGCTGAGGCCCGAGACGAGCTTCAGCAGCGTCGATTTGCCGCAGCCCGACGGCCCAAGAAACGTCACGAACTCGCCGCGTTCCACGGTCAGCGAAATGTCTTGCAGCGCCACTGCGGCATTCCGAAACGCTTGGTGACGCCGCTGCAGTGCAATCTCAGGAACGCGTTCACGGCTCGTGCTCACCATCCGGGATCTCCTTTGACGGGAAGATAGAGCGCCGAGGGATGCTCCGCCGTGTGCAGGACCTGCTGCGTCGAGCGCGCCCAGTTCCAGTTGTCCGCAAGTTGCGGCGGCATATCGGTCGATGGATTGCGATCATAGAGCGGAAAGGCGGAACTCGCGATCTCCAGGCGCAGGCGCTCGCCGGGCGCAAGCACAAATGCGATCGGCTCCAGCGTGAACTCCCACGCGTGGACCTGATCGGCTGCATAGCCGCTGTCGCGAAAGAGCCAGGAGCTGCGCGCGATGCCGATGCACAGGAACTCCGCGCGGCCGTTCGCTGTGACGCGCACGAGCTTCGCAATAAGATCCGCGTGCGCGGCCGATGTAGCTGCATAGAGCTTGACTGCGCGGCTGGCCGAAGATCTCCGTTGGTTGCTGCGACCGGCTCGGACGTGTAGACGAGCAGGTTGTTCCCCATCTCGAGAGCGGCCTGATCGAACGGGCCGCTCAGCGCCTGCGGCCCGCCGGGCGCCATCACCGGCACCTCCGGGTCGTAGACAAACACATCGCGCGGCTCTTCGCTCTCCGGCGCGTTCAGGAGAGAGACGGCCGTCGCCCTTGCGCGAATTGGCATTGCCCGCACTGTGCAGATAGAGCGTGAATTCGTCTCCTCATTCCAGTCGTGCGCGCCGCGCCAGTCGTTGGTGCCCAGGCGAAAATAGCGGACGCGCGGCTTCGATCGAGAATTCGGAGGTATCCTTCAGCCAATGATTGAACCAGCGGAGCAGGATCTCGTCGGTGTTGAGATTTGCAGCCTCGCCGAAGTTCGCATCGCCGACGCGATCTCCCCAGGGAATGTGCACCCACGGGCCGGCAATCAGATATTGATTCTCGCGCGCAAACTCGCGTGCCGGCGCCCTTGCGCAACGCAAGATAGCCTGCGATGGAGCCCTCGAGATAGGTGTCGAACCAGCCAGCGATGTGCAGCGCCGGAACTCTGATATGCGATCGATGCGCGTGCTGATGTCCTGCGCGGTCCAATACTCGCCGGGCTCGCGATGCGCAAACCAGTCGCGCACATAGCCGGGCAAAGCGGGATCGGCGATTGCCGGATGCTCCGCATACGGAACGTGCGCGGCCTGCGCGCGAATGTTGGCCCACGCGGCTTCCAAGCTTGTCGCTGGCCTCGCGCAAGCCCCTGCGCCGCGCATCTTCGCGCAGCATCTGGATGCCCCAGCCGAGCGCTGAACTCAGCCGCAGCGCGCCCTGATGATAGAACCAGCCGTGATAAAGATCGGCCGCCGTCATGTGCGGCGCGATGCATTGGAGTCCCTCTGGCTGCTCCGCCGCGGCCAGCAATTGCGTCGCGCCCTGGTACGAGAATCCGTACATGCCGATGCGGCCGTTGCAGGCCGGATGCGCGCGCAGCCACGCGATCGTCTCCGCGCCGTCGCGGCCTTCGTGGCGAAACGGATAGAACTCGCCGCTCGATCCGCCGCGCCCGCGCACATCCTGAATGACAACGTGATATCCGTGCCGCGCGAACCAAACCGGATGCGCGTAGACGACCGTCGAAGCGATGTCGCGCCCGTAGGGCTGGCGCATCAGCAGCGTGGGCCAAGGCCCTTCGCCTGCAGGATAGTAGTGATCGGAAACGAGCGTGACACCGTCGCTGAGCCGGCACGCAACACCGCGCTCGAGGCGAACGCCGTTGCCGCAATCGATGAGTGGCATCATTCAGGCCCCGTGCCTCGGCTCGAAGTTGTACATCGCGACCAGAATCTCGGCGATGCGCGCCGCCGCTTCATTCGGCCCATCGCTCGCCATTCTCCGCAGTGGCCGCGGTTGGATCGCCCAGCACGCCGCTCGGCGCAATGTCTCTGCGTGAGCCATGCGAAGTTTGCCGACGAGCCTTCGGGCTTGAGCAACTCCGGCTCATCGACGCGCGCAATGTAGTTCGTCGTGTATTCGTCCGGATGCACCAGCTCAGGCGTTCGCGTGCAGCAGATATGCCGTCTCGATTTCGCCGGCATGAAAGCCGTACGTGCGCTCCTGCTCGCTCACGCCTTCAAATGTCGCGCCTGGCGAACCGAAGAGCGAGAAGGTCCGCAGCCCAAACTCCGCGCGCAGATCGCGCGCCAGCACATCCACCAGCGATGTGTTGCCGCCGTGCGTGTTGTAGAGGACCACCTTCTTGAAGCCGCTGGCTGCGATGCTCGCGCCCAGATCGCGTACGACTGCGAGAAATGTCTGCGCGCTCACCGAAAGCGTTCCCGGAAATCCAAGATGCTCGTTGCTCTTGCCATAGCAAACCGGCGGCAGCGCATAGATCGGCAAGTCGGCCGGCACCAGTTGCAGCGCCTTGCCCAGCAGCAGATTGTTGATCAGCGTGTCGGTCGCGAGCGGCAGATGATGGCCGTGCTGCTCGATCGCCGCCGTGGGCAGCACCAGCAGCGTGGTCTCGCGCGGCAGTGCGTCCACCTGCTTCCAAGTGAGGTAGGCGAAGTTGCGCGCGTCGGGGATCCAGGTTTTCACGGCGCGACCGCCTGCTTTGTGAAAGCTGATCATCTTGCCGGGATTCAGCAGGCCGCGCGGATCGTACTTCTGCTTCGCCCTGAGTTGAATATTGTCGGCGCGAAAGCGGCCGCCGTCTTCCAGGTAGTTCACATGCGGATTTGCAACAAACACGCCGATTGACCGGCAATACGCGATCATGTCGTTCAGTCGCTCTTCGGTCGTGAAGCGCACGACGGGAATCGCGCCGGGAATCACGACGCCCTCGCCGTTCTTCATGAACTCGATGTGGAACAGAATCTCGCTGCCGTAGCGCTCGCGAAGCATGCGGAATTGCTCGCGGCATTCGGTCGGCGAAAATCCGCATTGCAAATAGGTGTATGCCGGATCGGCCTTCATGGCCCAGAGCGTGGTGTGGTTCCAGGTGTAATCGCTCAGCAGCGGCTGCGTGCGCGGCCCATCGTACGCGCCCGTAAACGTCACTTCGCCGCCGGCCGCTTTCGCCGCGGCGGTCAAAGCGTCCACCTGCGCGGTTGCAATCATGATCAGCGCCAGCGATTTTCCGTCGCGCGACAAGCTTCTTGACGGGCGTGAAGAACGAAGGAATCGGCCACTCGAAGACTGTCGCCAGCCGCTTGGTCCAGGCTCGATCCGTTGCAATCGATTCCGTAAATCGCAAATGCCTGCTCGTAGGTGTCGAACACTGCGGTGCATTGCGTCCACTGCTACGGCCGGCGCGAGCGCAAACCAGATGCGCGTGAGAACGCCGTTGGTTCCCCACGCATGCAGAATCTCGTGCACCGCCGCGCCCTCGTGCAGCACCACGCGCGGCTCGTCTTCCATGGTGACCACCTCAAATGCGCGCACCGTGTCGAAGTCGCGCAGGCCGCCGTGCGTTACCGAGCCGATGCCGCCCGAGCCGCCGGCGAGAAATCCGCCGACGGATGCCTTCACCAGCGTGGATGGATACATGCGCAGTTCCCAGCCCTGCTTGCGCGCTTCGGTTTCCAAGCGCGCCCAGGCGCAGTCCGGGCTGGCAAACGGCGACGCCGTCCGGGCGTAATCTCCTCGAGCTTGTCCATCAGCGAGAGATCGAGCACGATGCCGCCTTCAAGCGGAACGCACTGCCCGTAGTTGCCCGTGCCCGCGCCGCGCACCGTCACGGGAATCTCGTGCCGGCCGGCGAAGCGCAGCACCGCCAGCACCTCGTCCACGTTCACCGGCTGCACCGCAACGTCGCCGTTTTTGCTTGCCAAGCTTGGGCCGCAGAACCGGCGAATACCAGTAGAAGTCGTGCGACAAGCCGCTCGAGCACCGCCGGCGCGGTCAACACGCGCGCAGCGATCGGCGACCATTTCAGACAATCCTGCTGCAAGTCCGTTCATGCATGGGAAGAGACCTCTTGAGCAAAAAGCGCTTGCGTGTGGTCCATCATTTGCGCTTGCGGGTCGACCAGAGACGAAACGCCCGCAGCATGTGCGGGTGGGTAAACAGAGCATAGCATTCGTCGCGCAGCACCGGGCCCTCCACGACGCAGCTCATGTCGCTGCGCGCGGCCACTTCCGTCGCGGGAATCTGAATCTGGTTGCAATGGTGGTTCGCGTCTTCAATGGTCGCGCCGTACACCACGCGATCGAGGCCAGCCCACAGCGCCGTGCTCATGCACATGGGGCACGGCTCGCAGGTGGTGTAGAGCGTGTAGCCGGCCAGTGAAAGCTGCTTGAGCCGCTTGGTCGCCAGGCGGATGGCGCGCACTTCGGCGTGCGCGCTGGGATCGAACTCCTGCGGCCACGTTGTTCAGTGCGCGCAGCAGCATCTTGCCGGATTTCGTGTGAACGATCGATGCGCCGAAAGGGCGCGGGCGCTCGGTGCGCAGCGATCGCGCCGTAAACGCGATGAGCGCCGTCATGCGCTCCGTGTCCACGTTCGAATTGCGTAACGGCCGCTTCGGTCGAAGTGCGTGCAGCCATCGAAGCAACTCCCATACTCGAACTTAGCATGCCGTCTCGAGGGAGCAGGCGCACAAAAAGGCCTTACTTATGCGGTCTTTATGCGGACATCTCTCGTGGCGCATCCGGTGACTGGAATCAGCACCTACAATCTCTCTATGACTGCGCTCCCATGGACGATCCGCAGCCTTCGCGCCGCTCTCGCGGAGGGCAGCATCCGGCCCCCAGAACTGGCCGAGCAGGCTCTGGCATTGCGCCAATCGGAATGCGGGACAGCAATACGTATCTCTGGCAGGATGCCGCGTGGACCCTGGCGGAAGCGGCGCGTGTCGAAGCGATGCCGCGCGGCAGCGGGCGGACCGTTTGGCGATGGCCGCGATGCGCTTTGGGGTTTGCCCATCTCAGTAAAGGACTGCTTCGACCTGGCCGGCGCGCCCACCAGTTGCGGCGTGCGCTTCTATCGCGATCTGAATGGCATTGCGACGCGCGATTCCTGGCTGGTGGAGCGGCTGCGCGCGGCCGGCGCGGTCATCACCGGCAAGACGCATCTTCATCCGCTGGCCTACGGCATCACCGGCGAGAATCCCGAGTTCGGCGATTGCGTGCAGCCCGGCGACGCGGCGGCACTCACCGGCGGGTCATCTTCGCGGCGCCGCGGCCAGCGTGCTGGAGGGCTCGGCCGTCGCTGCGATTGGCACCGACACCGGCGGCTCCGTCCGCGCGCCCGCGCGCTCTGTGCGGTCTGGCCGGCTATCGCGCGTCGCTCGGCCGCGGCGACTGGCGCGGCGGCGCGCATCTGGCCCAATCGTTCGACACCATGGGCTGGCTCTTTCGCGATCTCGAAGACGCGCCGCTGCTGGGCCAGCCTCTTCGCGCCTGCACACGTCGAACCGCACACGCCGCTTCACGCGCTTCGCCGTCATCGACGACAAGTTTTCTCCACGATTGCGAACCGGAGATCGTCGGCTGCCTGCATGCGGCTGCCGCCGAGCTTGAATCGCTCGGCCTCCGGAAGCTCGAGTTCGATCCTGCCTGGTGGGCTGATTCTTTCGAGATCTTTGCGCCCATCCAGGCGTGGGAGGCGGCGCGCATCCACGCCGGCCACTTCGATCAGTTTCAGCCGGTCCATTCGCGAACGACTGGAGTGGGGATCGCGGATCAGCGAGGCCGAGATGGCCGCGCTCCGCGCAGCGTCATGCCGACTTCAATGCGCGCATCGACGAACTTTTCGCTGCGCATGAACTGCTTCTGATGCCCGCCACGCCCGTTGCCCGCCTCGCGGTCGGCGCCGATCACAGCAAGACGCGCGCGCGTCTGCTGCGCTACACCACGCCTTTCAGCCTCGCCGGCGTGCCGGTCGTCACCATCCCCTGTAAAGCCGGAGGCATGCAACTGGCCGCGGCTCGCGGCAATGATGAAGCTCTGCTGCAGCTCGCCGCGCAACTCGGCGCACGACGAGAGATCGCAGTTCCGACTCCCGCGTCGTGATACGTTCCATTGCAAGGAATCCCTGCTACTGGCGAGGTCAAGATTGAGACAAAGCCGCTGTCTTTCTTTCTCCGCATTCATTCTTGTCGCTGTGTTTGCCTTTACGCTTGGCGGGCTGTCAAGACCCATGAGTCCGCCGCTGCCAACGGCCTTACTCCTGTCCGCCTGCAGCTCGACTGGTATCCGCAACCAGAGCATGGCGGCTTCTTCACCGCCAGCGCTCGAGGGCTACTACAAGGCCGAAGGCCTCGACGTGACCCTTCTGCCCCTGCCGCAATATGGCAGCGTGGCCCAACTGGTCTCGACGGGCAAAGCAGACTTCGGCCTCGGCTCCAGCGACCAGATTCTCGAGTGGGATTCAAACGGCCTGCCGCTGATCGCCGTCGCTGCCACCATGCAGCACGACCCACAGGCCATGATGGTGCACAAGCATTCACCAATCCACGACTTCAAGGACCTTGAAGGCCACACCATCGCCGCACAGACAGGCGCCACCTGGCTCAAATACGTCATCTCCCGCTACAACCTGCACAACGTGCGCCAGATTCCATCCACGCTCTCGATCGCCAACTTCCTCGCCGATCCCAACTACGTCCAGCAGATCTTTATCACCAGCGAGCCGTTTTTCGCCAAGCAGGCCGGCGCCGATGTCCGCACCCTTCTCATCAGTTCATCCGGCTACGATCCTTACCGCGTTCAGTTCACGACGCACGACTTTGTCGCGCAGCATCCGGATGTCGTAGCCAAGTTTGTGCGCGCCAGCATTCGCGGCTGGCAGGAATATCTGCGCAACCCTGGCCCAACGAATGCGTATCTGCTCAAGCTGAATCCCGCGTTGAATCCGGCGCAGGAGGCTTACACGGCGCAGACCTTGCGGGACGGCGGATTTATCACCGGGGGCGACCCGAGCAGTGCGCAGACCGGACGGATGACGGCTGCGCGGTGGCAGACCAGCTACGAACAACTGAAGTCGCTGGGGATTCTGCATGGGCCGATTGACCTAACGACGGCGTATTCGTTGAAGTTTGTTCCGTAATGCCTTCGAAGAAGCTCCGAACAAGTCTAGGTTTCGACCAAAACTCCCGCAAGGGCTAAAGCCCTCCCTTTGTCGTTTGTTTTCGGCACGACTAAAGTCGTGCCCTGACACAAAGCGGTGTCCAGAACCCCTTCAGATTCAGGGGCAGACAGAACGGTCGGAAATTCTTGTGCTGATTCTGTGCTATGGGTGATCTCTTGGATCGTCTCGAACAGGTTTGGTTCAGCCGAAATTTCCGCATGGACGGTTACTCACCCGGAACGCGATCAGCCGCCGCTTTCAAGGAATGCTCCGAATCAGTGAACAACTCTCATGCAAAGCAGAATTGCAATGCCGCACAGCAGAGATACCACAAAAGAAATAACCACAGCCCAAACAACACGTGCGGCGAGATAGCTCTCCCCGTCCATGAAGCTAAATGTTGCTCCAGCCACGCCGAACTGGAGAATAACGCATGAGAGAAGGCCGATTCTGGCCTGATGCTGTGCGATAGCGATGCTGTGTTCGCGTCCGGGGATACCCCACAGGTCACCGACTACAACTCCGTTCGCGATGTACATGATGCAGCCAAATGCCGCACCGAATCCAGCGAGGACAGCTAGTGTCAGCCGAAGCCATTTGGGGAATCGGGTCGGGTAAGTTTGTGCCATTACATAGAATCGTCGACCTGCGGCAAGCGACCGTTCCTGCAATGAATACGCGGCTCGATCCGCGCTAGTTCCCGAGTGGTCGCCTAACCTTCCCCAACCCCCGTTTGGCAGGCTGCCGCATGCCGGGGAGGGCCGGAAACCGGATTGGAGACGGTTTGCCGGTGACTCTCCCGGAATGCCGTGAATGAGTGCATCGGCGATTTTTTCAGGCAGAGGTGCTCTAGCGTGGAGACGCCACAATCCGAATAGAAAAATGGCGAAATTGTTTATGTAGGACAACTCCCAAAACAACCATTGACACTGCAGCCATTACCACAACGGCGCTCAAAGATAACAACAGGTGTCTTCCTCCCAGCCCAGCTAATCCTTCGAGGAATCCGACAATGATGACAACAGGGCCACCATAGAGCATGTGTCGCCAGAAATATGCCCACCAAATGCACATTAGGCGCCTAAAGGATAATTCTAGGTACACAGGCTCAGAAGCAATTGAGGGCGAGGCAAGATCGATCATGGTAATACTCTCCCAAGCTACGTTTTTGAGCGGATTCAGCCGATTATCTCAGATTCCAGATGGCTGTTGGTACGTTGCGAGCGGTTTGTCGCCGATTGGGAAGTTTCAGCCAAGATTTGACTTGGCGCGTATCTTGCCGATTCTGTGCTAGTTTGTGCTAACGATTTGGATTTGGTGGCTTTCTAGGACATTTGGGATAATGCAGAATCAGTAACTTAAATGTTCTCAATGGCCGTTTGAGTCGTGCCCTGTTACAAAGCGCGTGAGGGAATTCTTTCGTAGCCGTGAGGGAATTCTTTCGTAGCGTTGAAAGCCGTGCCTTTTCAAGGAAGAGGATTAACCCGAGGCTTCCCTAGATTTGCGAAGCTTCCAGCGGGCTCAGGATCAGGTTGGTGATATTGGAGACAATCGCCTCGTAGGCGAAGCGGGGGTCGGCTGAAAGCTTCTTCCAATCCGGATCGTTGCGGAAGATATCCCACTTCGCGTCCAACTCTGCGCTGTCAGCAAAGCTCAGCATGTAGGTCAAGTTTGGCATGCGCGGACCAGCGAGCGTGTCGCCGAAGAAGACCATGTGGAATCCGGCTTTGGCGAAAATCTCGAATTCGCCGGAGTGGAACATCTGCACCTTGACCACGTGGTCTTTGTAGCTTGGGCTCTCGTAGGTGCGGAGCTGGAAAATCCGCTTCGTTTTGGTGGCCGATGAGGGAGGCGGGGTCAGTTTCGGCCAGCCTTCAAATGCCGAGAGCAGCGAATACTCCACACGCTGAAAGGCCGGAGCAATGGCGGGCGCACTCCAGAAGGGGTCTGCCGCTTTCAGAAATTCAGCATCCTGCGCCAGGTGCAGGTCCACCTCGGCGAGCGCGGCGAGATCCGAGGCCGGAATCAGCACATCGTAGGTCGGCGTCTCGGGTCCGATGTCGACGCGGAAGGCGCCTACCGGTCCCATGCCCAAGCGCGCCAGGGCCGGAATCAGCGCGCTGCTCAAATAGGTTTCTGTCAGCTTCTGTTGCGGGCCACTTTGTAAAAAGTACCGGCGCAGCTGATAAAACTCGCGTGTATGTTCGGCACGCATCTTTGTTCCCCCCAACATGGCCGCAGCCGAAGACGCTAGAGAAGCCGCGAGAAATTTCCGTCGTTGCATTGTCCCTCCGAGTCAGAACCACTGTACATGATCGGGAGTTCGAGCGCTGGTGCCGGAGGATTCTCCGAACGAGGTCGATTGCATGCCGCGTTCCCCTCAGGGGTGAAATAGGCTGCGGGAAAAGTCAACGGTTCCGAGAAGAATGGTGAAATACGTCCCTCTGCGGCTAAAGCCGACGTCAAATTAATCGACTTATCGGCACGAGTAAACTCGTGCCCTTTCAAAACAGATTTCTCGACGACTTTTTCCGCAGCCTACGGAACCCCCGCCTCTCTGCATCGAGCTTTCTCCGCAGGCTGTGAAGCCAAGTCCCTTTAAACCATCCACCTGCTCGGAATTTCTCGATCCACCTACTCTTCCCCGATGTCTTCGTTCCAGATTTCGGGGTGCTCGGCGATGAAGCCTTCTAGAAGTTCGCGGCACGCGCTGTCGTCCAAGTCGATTACTTCAACGCCATTCTCGCGCAGCCAGTCCAGTCCGCCGGCAAATGTGCGGCTCTCGCCCACCACGAGCGTACCGATCCGGAACTGGCGCACCAGTCCGCTGCAATACCAGCACGGGGCCAGCGTTGTCACCATGACCATGTCGCGATAGCTGCGCTGGCGGCCCGCGCGGCGAAACGCATCCGTCTCGCCATGGATGCTGGGATCGCTCTGCTGCACGCGCCGGTTGTGCCCGCGGCTGACCAATTCGCCGTGCGCTTAAAAAGCGCGGCCCCGATCGGAATGCCGCCTTCGGCACGACCCAGCTGCGCCTCCTCGAGAGCCACGGCCAGCATCCGTCTGTACAGCTCGGTATCGGCGCCTTTCTGCGTCCCTGCGTCCCCGGTCACGATCGTCTCACCCGACTGCCCTTCCCGGTTCGATCATACGGGACCGAGTGGGCTCAATTGATCCCGTATTGGCGCCGATTTTGGCCCCGTTTCTTTCTTAAGAATTGTTAAGCAAATCCCGGTTGCTGGATCGCGACGTCTTCAACATGTTGTTGAAGATGCAGCAGTTATGGCTATCAGCTTTCCTGCGCCTGCTGGCTCTTGATTGCCTGCGCGATGTGTTCGGCTTTGGAAGCCCGCGGAGTGCTTGACTTCGAGCGCGCTTTAAGTTGTACGGTGATGTTATGCAGAACGCGGGATACACCATCCGAAGCATGGCAGAGCGGTGCGGAATGACCGCGCACACGCTTCGCTACTATGAGCGCGTGGGGCTGATCCAGCCGGTAGGACGCGCGCGCAACGGTCACAGGCGCTATTCCGAGGCCGACGAGGCCTGGCTGCACTTTCTGCATTGCATGCGGGCAACCAGCATGCCGATTCGCGAAATGCAACGGTATGCCGAGCTGCGCGAACAGGGCGATGCCACGTCGCTCGAGCGGCGCAAGATTCTCGAAGACCACCAGGCCGGCATCGCCGCACAGATTGTCGAATTGCAGCGGGCCCACGCGCTCCTGACACACAAGATCGCCAACTACAAGATGATCGAAGAGCGCATTCGTGTCACCAACCCGGACCTGGCCGAGCCGGAAGTCGATCGCACGCTTGCAGCCCGTCGGCTGACGAGCATCAAACAAACTCAGAGGTAGCAACCATGAAGACCCGCAGGTTGGGCTCGCATGGCCCCGCGGTCTCGGCCATTGGCCTGGGCTGCATGGGCATGAGCGAGTTCTATGGTGGCCGCGACGACCAGGAATCGCTGGCCACGATTGATCGCGCTCTCGAACTGGGGATCGATTTCCTCGACACCTCGGATGTTTACGGCCCGCACAAGAACGAAATCCTGGTGGGCAAGGCGCTCAAAGGGCGGCGGAATCGCTTCTTCGTCGCGACGAAGTTCGGCATCGTGCGCGACCCCGCCGATCCAACGCGCCGGGGCGTCGATGGCAGCCCCGCCTACGTGCGCAAGTCGGTCGAAGGCAGCCTGCAGCGGCTGGGCATCGAGACCATCGATCTCTATTACCAGCATCGCGTCGACCCGAAGACTCCGATTGAAGAGACCGTGGGGGCCATGGCGCGGCTGATCGAGGAAGGCAAAGTCCGCTACCTTGGCCTCTCGGAGGCTGCGCCGGCCACGATCGAGCGCGCGCATCGTATCCATGCCATCACCGCGCTGCAGACCGAATATTCGCTTTGGACGCGGGATCCGGAGCCGGAGATTCTGCCCACCTGCCGTCGCCTCGGCATTGGGTTTGTGGCGTACAGTCCGCTGGGTCGTGGATTCCTGACCGGCGCCATCAAGAGCCCGGAGGATTTCGACCCGGACGATTATCGCCGCAACAGTCCCCGTTTTCAGGGCGAGAACTTCCAGCACAACCTTGAACTGGTTGCCAAGGTGAGGCAGTATGCGGAGGCTGCGGGCATGACACCCAGTCAACTTGCGCTGGCGTGGGTTCTGGCGCAGGGCGAGGATATTGTTCCGATACCGGGAACGAAGCGCCGGAAGTATCCTTGAAGAAAATGCGGCGGCAGTAGATTTCACGCTTGCCTGCAGAAGTGCGTAAACTCTTTGCGAGAAATCTTTCCCCCGGATGCCGTATCCGGGCGACCGGTACATGCCGGGATGAAGGCACTGGTCAACGTTTGAGTTCTCCGGGTTTCTTGTTCAGGGCCTGCCGGCCTGTTCCCCGATTCTTGAAACAGGCCACGGAATAACCGCTCTGCCGGATTGTGACGATTCTCCACGTTTCGATCCGGTCTTTTCACTCGACGGGAACGATTCTTGGTTTCCCGTAAAAGCCTCTTCCTGCCCTTGTGAGAACTCGGGTAGGATGGCGGCACGGGATTCGTCCCGAGGAGGTCCCTGTGGCAGATACGCTTCCTCTGCATCTCAAGCACCTGCGCGCCCAATCGCCTCAAAAGGAACTGGCTCCCGACCAGCAGACGGTGGAGCTGGAACCGTTGCCTGCGCCCGATTCTGCGGCGAGTGGCGGACGGTTCAGCCGGCGGTCGTTCCTCTCCGGCATTGGCGCGACGGGGCTTCTAGCTGGCGCCGCACCGCTGGCAGCGGCTGCTCCAGTGATTGCTCCCGCAGCCGACGAGACCACCGACGCCGCAGGAACCACGACGTGTTTCTCTCCGCATCAATGGCAAGGACTACACGCTGCGCGGCCTCGACACGCGCGCCACGCTGCTCGACACGCTGCGCGAGCGGATCCATCTCACCGGCACAAAAAAGGGCTGCGATCACGGCCAGTGCGGCGCTTGCACCGTCCATGTGAATGGCCGCCGCGTGAACAGCTGCCTCTCTTTCGCGGTGATGCATGAGGGCGATGAAATCACCACGATCGAAGGGATTGGGCAGCCCGACAACCTGCATGCCATGCAAGCGGCGTTTGTGGAGCACGACGGCTACCAGTGCGGCTACTGCACCAGCGGCCAGATCATGAGCGCGGTTGCGCTGCTGAAGGAGCCGATCGGACCCAGCGACGAAGACATCAAGCACGCCATGGCCGGCAACATCTGCCGCTGCGGCGCCTACACCAACATTGTTGCCGCGGTGAAACGCGTACGGGCGCAAGCCTGACGGAGGAGGACGAACCATGCAGACCTTTAACTACGTCAAGGCATCGAGCGTCGATAAGGCACTGGCCGGCGCATCGGCAGGTAAGTTCATTGCCGGGGGCACCACGCTCGTCGACCTGATGAAGCTCAGCGTCGAGCAGCCTCCGGCGCTGGTCGATATCAATCTGCTGCCTTTGGACAAGATAGAACCGCTGCCGGACGGCGGCCTGCGCATTGGCGCGCTGGTGCGGAATTCCGACCTGGCCTGGAACGCCGACGTGAAGGAGAAATACGCGGTGCTGTCGCAGGCGCTTCTTTCCGGGGCTTCGCCGCAACTGCGCAACATGGCAACCACGGGCGGCAACCTGCTGCAGCGCACGCGGTGCGCCTATTTCCGCGAGCCCAGCGCGGGAACGCCTGGCGGCTACGGATGCAACAAGCGCACGCCGGGCACGGGCTGCGCGGCGCTCGAAGGATTTCACCGGACGCACGCAATTCTAGGAACCAGCGAGCATTGCATCGCGACTCATCCATCGGACATGTGCGTGGCGATGGCTGCTCTGGAGGCCGTGATTCATGTAGAAGGACCGAAGGGAAAGCGGACGATTCCCTTTGCCGAGTTTCACAAGCTGCCCGGTGATACGCCCAATATCGAGAACGCTCTCGCGCCCGGCGAATTGGTCACCTATGTTGACCTGCCTAAGCCGATTGAAGGATCGAAGTCGGTGTATCTCAAGCTGCGCGATCGCGCCAGCTACGAATTTGCGCTCTCGTCGGCGGCTGTGGTCGCCAAGGTCGAGGGCGGACACATTCGCTATGTGCGCGTGGCGATGGGCGGGGTGGGCACCAAGCCGTGGCGCTCGCACGAGGCCGAAGCCGCGCTGACTGGGCAAGCCGGCCGATGCTGCAACGTTCCGCAAAGCGGCCGAAGCTGCGCTGGCCGCGGCAAAGCCGCGCACCGACAACGCATTCAAGGTTGAACTGGCAAAGCGCTGCCTAGTCCGTACGCTGAAGACTCGCAACCGCATAGATCGAGATGAGTCCACCAGCAGTCTCGTTTAACTGGAAATAACCGCTGACGATCGAACTTAAGGAGATTCACATGGCGACGCGAAACACTTCCCCACGGCAGCCAACATTATTGGCGCAGCCGTGCCTCGCATCGATGGCCCATTGAAGACGACCGGCACTGCGCGTTACGCGGTCGATCATGACTTCCCAAATCTCGTGCATGCCGTTGCCGTGCAAAGCACCATCGGGAAAGGGCGCATTCGCTCGCTGGATGTCAGCTGCCGCCGAAAAGATGCCCGGCGTACTGCTCGTCCTGCATCACGGCAACATTCAGAACGTCTTCCGCACATTCCCGCGCCAGCAAGATGGAGCGATGGCCGAGTCGCGCGCTCCGTTTGAGGACGAGAAGATCTACTACTGGGGCCAGTACATCGCAGTGGTGGTGGCGGAGACGTTGGAACAGGCAAGAGCGGCGGCATCTGCCGTTCACGCGGACTACGAGGTTGAACCGCCTGACGTGCGCACTGACCTGAGTGTCGGACTTTGACGGCAAGCGCGAAAGCAGTTGGAAACGCGGCGATCCCGATCAGGCCCTGACGTCGGCGCCGGTGGTGATCGATCAAACCTACTCCACGCCGGTAGAAACACACAACCCGATGGAGATGCACGGAACGGTCGCGGTGTGGGATGGCGAGAACGTGACCCTCTACGACAGTTCGCAGGGGGTCGTCAGTTTTCGGACGGTGATGTCTGAGGTTCTCGGCGTGCCGCGCGAAAACGTCCGCATCATTTCGCGGTTTATCGGCTCCGGTTTCGGCGGCAAGCTTTCTCCGTGGCCGCAGGCAACGCTCGCGGCTGCGGCGGCGCGCCAGTTGAACCGGCCGGTGAAGCTGAGCGTCGATCGGCGCATGATGTTTTCCAATGTCGGCCATCGTCCGCGCACGCAGCAACGCATTCGGCTGGGCGCCACGCAGGACGGCAAGCTCACGGCGATCCGGCACGACTTCTACACAGAGACCTCACAGCTCGACGACTTTGTGGAGCATTGCGGCGAGCAGACGCCGTTCATTTACAGCTGCCCGAATCTCGAAGTCACCACTGGCGATGGTGCGTCGCAATGTGGGCGCGCCTGCTCCGATGCGCGGTCCTGGCGCTGTACCTGGCCTGTTCGCGCTCGAGTCCGCGATCGACGAGTTAGCCATCAAGCTCAAGATGGATCCTCTCGAGCTGCGTCACAAGAACGATGCCGAGCGCGACGAAGGCAAGAATCTTCCCTTTTCCTCGCGCCATTTGAAGGAGTGCTACCAAGTCGGCGCCGAAAAGATCGGCTGGAAGCAGCGCACGCCCGAAGTAGGCTCGATGCGCCGCAATGGCAAGTTCATTGGCATGGGGCGTCGGCGCCGCATCGTGGTCGGCGGCGCGCATTCCCTGCACCGCGTCCTTTGAGTTCTGCCCCAACGGCCGTGTTTGCGTACGCTGCGCGACGCAGGATATCGGCACCGGCACCTACACGCTTTTTGCGCAGGTAGCTCACGCGAAGACCGGCGTGCCTCTGGACCGCATCGATGTCTTCCTCGGGGATTCGTCGCTTCCGGATGGGCCGACCTCCGGCGGTTCCATGGTGACCAGCGCCATTCTGCCCGCGGCCACCGCGGCTGTGAACCAGGCAGTGACACGCCTGCTCAACATTGCTGCGCAAACGCCCGGTTCGCCCTTTCATGGCGCGCATCCAGACTCGCTCACCATCGCCGAGGGCCGCGTGGTTGCAAAAGACCAGCAGCCGCAGGTCGTAGGTGTGGCACTGCACTCCGGCGCCGATCTGACAGCGAATGGCTTGCCGTTTGAAGAAGTGCTCAAGCTGGCGAATCTGAGCGGCATGTCCGCGACAGGCCGCACGTTTCCTTCCTTCGAAGATCCCAAGGCGCAGAAATACTCGCTGCATTCCTACGGCGCGCATTTTGCCGAAGTGGAATGGGAGCCGGAGATTGCCCACCTGCGCGTGAGCCGCATTTTCTCCATCTTCGATTGCGGACGCATCATCAACAAGAAGGCCGGCGCGAACCAGATTCTCGGCGCAGCGGTGATGGGCGTGGGCATGTCTCTGTTTGAGGAGACGCATTACGACAAGCACTTCGGCCAGCCCATCAACGGCAATTTCGCGGACTATCTTGTTCGCCACGTGCGCCGATCTGCCCGATCTCGACGTGACTTTCCTCGACTATCCTGACCTGATCGTGAATGAGTATGGCGCGCGCGGCATCGGCGAAATCGGCATGGCAGGCGTAGCGCCGGCCATTGCTTCGGCCGTGTACCACGCCACCGGCGTTCGCGTGCGCGAATTGCCGATTCGGATTGAGGATCTGCTGCAGTCGAAGGTGCTCGAGGTCTGAAGAGAAGTACGGCGCCCAATCGCCGCAAGAAGCGCGATTCGCAAGAAAGGTAAGCATGAGCACGACCGATTCAATCATTGGCACGGCAACACCACGCATTGACGGACCGTTGAAGACCACCGGCGCTGCCGAATACGCGGCTGACTTTCACTTCGACCGCATGGTCCACGCCGTGCCCGTGTTTGCGTCCATCGCAAGCGGGCGCATTCGCCAGCTCGACACCAGCGCAGCGGAACAGATGCCTGGCGTGCTGCTGGTGCTGCATCACGGAAATATCGGCCCGCTCTACCGCACGGTTCCCGGCGACGACAACGCGACCAACAGCGAAGTTCGCTCGGCGTTCGAAGATGATGTCGTTCGGCATTGGGGTCAGCACGTCGCGGTGGTGATCGCGGAAACTCTGGAGCAGGCCACCGCCGGCGCGGCTGCTGTAAAAGTGGAATACGAACCGCAAGCAGCGAATGTACGCGCGAGCCTCGACGACTACACGGGAAAGCGCAAGTCTGTTTCCAAGCGCGGCGATCCTGATGCGGCCTTCGCTTCGGCTCCGGTCAAGATCGACCAGACCTACATCTACTCCCAGTGAAACGCACAATCCGATTGAATTGCACGCCTCCGTGGCTGTTTGGGACGGTGACCGCGTGACGCTCTACGAGACCTCGCAGGGCGTCGTGAATCATCGCGTCGTGATGGCGCAGGTGCTTGGCCTGCCCGTTGAAAATGTCCGCGTCGTCACGCGCTTTCTCGGTTCTGGCTTCGGCGGCAAGCTCTTTCCATGGCCGCACACTGCGATGGCTGCAGTCGCCGCGCGCCAGCTCAATCGCCCAGTGAAACTGAGCCTCAATCGGCGCATGATGTTTTCCGCGGTCGGCTACCGTCCACGCACTGAGCAGCACATCAAGCTCGGTGCAGGAAAAGACGGCAAGCTGTTGGCTCTGCGCCACGACTATCTCAATGTCACCTCACAGCTGGACGACTTCAACGAAGGCTGCGGTGAGGCGACGCCCTATCTCTACAGTGTGGCGAACCTCGAGGTCACCAGCGGGATGGTGCGCCGCCACGTGGGCGCACCGATGTACATGCGCGGACCGGGCGCGGTGCCTGGGCTTGTATGCGCTCGAAGCCGGTATGAACGAATTGGCTGAGCAGTTGAACATGGATCCGTTGCAGCTGCGACTCATCAACGATGCGGAAAAGGACGAGAGCAACAATACGCCTTTTTCTTCGCGTCACCTGAAGGAGTGTTTCGAAGTCGGAGCGAAAAAGTTCGGCTGGGACAAGCGCACGGCAGCCATCGGTTCGATGCGCCGCGATGGCAAGATTCTCGGCTGGGGCCTGGCTGGCGCAAGCTGGGTTGCCCTGCGGCTGCCCTGCACGGCTTCGGTCGAGTTTTGTGCCAATGGCCGGCTGTGCGTTCGCTGCCGCGACGCAGGACATCGGTACCGGAACCTATACCATCTTTGCGCAAGTTCTCAGCGAAAAGACCGGCATCCCTTTCGAACGCATCGATGTGATTCTTGGTGACAGCGCCCTGCCCGACGGTCCGATGTCCGGCGGATCGATGGTCACGGGCTCGGTGCTGAATGCGATCGCCGCAGGTGCCGATGGCGCCATCAAGAAGCTGCAAAAACTTGCTGCAGCCACTGAAGGTTCGCCGTTTCAAAATGCCAAGGTCGAGAACGTCGCCTTCACGAAAGGACGCCTCCATGGAAAGGATCAGAATCCTGACAATGGAATCCATTTCGCCGAGCTTCTGAAGATGGCGCGCCTCAACGGACTGAGCGCCGAAGGAAAAACGCAGCCGACGTGGGAAGACCCGAAGGCCAAAGGCGTCTCGCTGCATTCCTATGGCGCGCAGTTTGTCGAGGTGGATTGGGAGCCGGAGATTGCGCGCCTTCGCGTGAGTCGCGTGGTCACCGTGATCGACGCCGGACGCATCATCAACCCGCGCGCTGCAGCCAATCAGATTGCGGGCGCTGTGGTGATGGGCGTCGGCATGGGCCTGCTTGAAGAGACCATCCACGATCAGCGCTCAGGTCAGCCCATCAACGGCAGCATGGCCGATTACCTGATGGCTACGTGCGCCGATTCTCCTGCTATCGACGTAACCTTCCTTGATTATCCCGATCCGGCCATGGGCGAATATGGTGCGCGCGGCGTGGGTGAAATCGGACTTGCAGGCGTTGCACCGGCGATTACCGCAGCCGTGTATCACGCCACGGGCGTGCGCGTCCGCGAGTTGCCGGTGCGCATTGAACACTTGTTGCAATCGAAGATGGTTGGAGTTTAACGGCACGACTTGCGCGAATTAGGAGTGAATGACCGATCTCGGACAAATCCTGGCTCTCTGGCGCGAGCTTGAAGCCGCAGGGGTGGATTATGTTCTCGCCACGGTTATCGCGGTCGAGGGATCCAGCTATCGCAAACCGGGCGCACGCATGTTGCTTGGGCAGGATGGCCGCCGTGCCGGCACCGTAAGCGGTGGATGCCTTGAAGCTGAAGTGGCCCGCCGCGCCTGGTGGCTCACCGCTGCGGGGCCCGTCGTTGAGCGCTACTCCAGTGTCGACGATGAGGACGAGCGGCCCTACGGTTCCGGATGTGGTGGCGTCGTGTTTCTTCTGCTCGAGAGGCGCCTCACAGCAGCGCCATTGTTGATGGCTTTAGAGAGCGCGTTCAAAGCTCGCTCGGCTTTGGCTATCGCGACGGTTCTCGACGGTCCATCTCTCGGATTGAGGGCTATTGCGGGCGCGACAGAACCTGCCTGCGAGGACGCACAAGGATTCTCTCCTGTCGAGAGTGGGGATTCGGGATCGAACGCCGATGCGTTGAAGGACCTTGCCCGTCTCGCGCTGGACAATCGCACATCGTTCGAACAATCCGTTCCGTTCGATGGTGGGTTGGCGCGTGTTCTTGCGGACTACCTTGCGCCGCGTCCGGGTCTCTGGGTTTTCGGTGCAGGCGATGACGCCAAGCCGCTTGTCCAATTGGCACAAACGCTGGGATGGTTCGTTTCCGTTGCGGATGGGCGCTCGCATCTCGCCACGCGGGAGCGCTTCCCCACCGTCGATGACCCGCGCGTTCTGCCCGTCTTTGATTTGCCCGGAGACGCACCGCAGAATTTCTCTCTGCGCTCCTCGGACGCGGCGGTCGTCATGACCCACAGCTTCGATCAGGACTCGCGTATTCTCGCGTCATTGCTCGCGCTCGATGTGCCGCGGGTTTATCTTGGCGTTCTTGGTCCGCAGCGCCGCACGCGAGAACTTCTGGCGGAAGCGGCGCGCCTGCTGCATTTGCCCGTGACCGGGGACCGAATCGACCGCTGGCTCGCGCAAATGCACGCTCCCACCGGCCTCGATCTTGGGGCGGACACGCCTGCCGCCATCGCGCTCTCGATCGTTGCGGAGATTCAACAGGAGCTTACCGCAGCAACAGGACAGCCGCTGCGCGAGGTGCGCGCGGTCAGGGAGATCCCTGCGAACTCCTGCGAATGAATGAGCGCGCGACGGATCCCTACGCAGCCTTATTCGCCAGGTGCGCTTCCAGCACATCCAGAAACTTCGCCAGCCATGCCGGATGCGCGGTCCATGCCGGCCCTGTCACCAGGTTTCCATCGACGAATGCTTCGCTGAAATCGAGTTTTACAAAGGTGCCACCAGCAAGTTCAACTTCCGGCGCGCATGCCGGATACGCATTCAGCTTGCGGCCCTTCAGCACGCCTGCGGCCGCCAACAATTGCGGGCCGTGGCAGAGGGCGGCGATCGGCTTCCCCGCCTTATCGAAATGCCGAATCACATCGAGCACCTGTGCATTCAGCCGCAGATACTCCGGCGCACGACCGCCCGGAATCACCAACGCATCGTAGTCGGCCGGCTTCACTTCATCGAATGTCGCATTCAGGGTGAAGTTGTGCCCTCGCTTTTCTGAGTAGGTCTGATCCCCCTCAAAATCGTGAATTGCCGTCCGCACCTGCTCTCCCTTTTTCTTGCCGGGACAAACCGCGTCGACCGTGTGTCCGACCATCTGCAGGGCCTGGAAAGGAACCATGATTTCGTAGTCCTCAACAAAATCGCCGGCAAGCAGCAATAATTTCGCAGATTTCATCGCATCGTCTCCATGGGGTTAAGAAGCCAGGTTACGCCCGGCCGCATTTCGGTTTGAGGCTGCTCCATTTTCCCTTCGAACGGGTGAAAGGATCGATTGTCAAAGAAGAATATCCTCGCTCCAGTGTCTCTCCGTTCGTGAGAGTTTCTCACGGAATTGATCTTTCCACCATTCGGCCAAGCCTGGCATCTCAGCGAACTCGCTGGCAAGACCCGGATCAAATTCCAAGTAGAGGCAACGATTGATTGCCGGAATCGAAGCGTGATCATTCAATCGCTCCTGCAACTCCCAGGGCGCTCCTTGCTGGACTACACCAGCCTCAAGCACTCGCAGGTAAAAGCCCGTGCGGTTTTCGCGAATGGTTAACTTCACCCAATCGGTACGGCCCACGCGGCGCGCCTGATTTTCACATGGAACGCGGGGGCCCGACACCTGCACCAGTGTCGAGCCAATCTGCACAATATCGCCAGCGCAAATTGCGGATTCTTCGATGCCGTCCAACAGCAGGTTTTCGCCGAGATAGCCGTGCGTCAGGTGGACCCCGTAACGCTCGCGCCAAAAAACGTAGTGCTCCGCCAGGTGCACACAGGCCGCAGCGTCGGGACCACCGTGAGAGGGCTGCGCTACCTTATCGCCGTCGATACCTAGTGCGGAGAGCCGGATCGGTCTGTGCACGCGATCGCGCGCTATCGAGGATGTCCACTCGCCCCGATCGTCCTGCAGCAGTTTCGGTCCACCGACAAATAAGGCTTCGATTGTTCCAGGCAAGATGCTCTCCGGACGGTCGAGATGACTATGAGATGTTCCGCCCCCGTTTGCAGACTCACGCATGAACTTGGAGCGAAATCCAACGCGCATCCCTCCATCCAATAAAATCACATTATGCCGTCCTCGAGCGCCAAGCTGGAAACTCTCAATGCTCGCATCATTGCCTGCGATCGCTGCGAGCGGTTGCGGAGCCACTGCGCCGATGTGGCGCGCATCCGCCGCCGCGCGTACATGGATTGGGAATACTGGGGCCGGCCTGTTCCCTCCTTCGGCGATCCCAACGCGCGCATCCTCGCGCTGGGTCTCGCTCCCGGCGCACACGGATCGAACCGCACCGGTCGCCCATTCACCGGCGATGGGTCTGGAGATTTTCTCTATCCGGTGCTCCATGAAGCGGGGTTCGCTTCGCAGGACCGCGCCACATCACGCAACGATGGCATGCAACTCACCGATCTGTGGATCAGTGCGGTGGTCCGCTGCGCGCCGCCGGACAACAAACCCACCCCTGAAGAGCAGCGCAACTGCGCGCCATGGCTGGACGAGGAACTCCGCCTTCTTCGCAACCTCCGCGTCATCGTCTGTCTCGGCCGCATCGCTTTCGAGGGACTGCTCGCGCATGCTCAACGCGCAGGCATCCTGTCTTCCCGCTCTGGCTATGCGTTTCGCCATGGCGCCGAATACACACTGCCCGGCGGCCTTCACGTCCTTTCCAGCTTCCATCCCTCTTTGCAAAACACCAATACGGGCCGGCTCACGCGCCCTATGTTCCTCGCCATCTTCAAGCGGGCGCGAGAGCTGGCCGAGCACGAAACCCCGATAGCGTTCGCCGTAAAATAGAATTGGAGCCAATCGTATGGATGACTTTTCGAAAACAATCCTCAAGGAACTGCTACCTGTCGAGAAAGAGCTCCCGGCGCCTCCCAAAGGCAAGCAAAAACGCCGCGACGATGTTCTCGATCATTTGTCCTCGCCGGTTCTTCTGGAGCGCGCAGCCTATCTACGCAAGCTGGCCAAGCACGGCGATGGCTCAGCGGGCGAAGTTCTCAAGGAATATCCGCAGCACGCGATTCATTTGCTGGTGCGGAGCCGCAACGGCGGCGCGGAGTTGCACGAAAACTTTGCGGATCTGTTCTTCGTCATCGAAGGCCACGCGGCGCTGGTCACCGGCGGCACCATCGCCGATGCCAAGACGGTCGCGCCTGGGGAAATTCGCGGATCATCGGTCGAGGGGGGTGTCCGCCAGGATTTGCGGGCGGGCGATGTGGCTCATGTGCCGGCCAGACTGCCGCACCAGATGCTTGTCACAGGCGACAAGTTCGTCACCTGCCTGGTGCTGAAGATTCAGCAGGATCCGCCGAAGCCGTGAAATTGCCAAAGGAGTTTGG
>CAWAEE010000014.1:0-254727 GCA_963781125.1 uncultured Acidobacteriaceae bacterium | reverse complement strand
CTGGTGGTGCGCCAGGTCTGGGTTCGGTGTTCGAACGCGATGAGGCCGCGCCGCTCGAATTCGTGCAGCCAGCCGCTCATCGGCCACCAGCCCCACCGGCGGTGGAAGACTGCCGCGTTGCGGATGATGTCGTGGAGGTGCTGCACGGGCGGGTCGGGGCTGGGGTGGTGCTGGTGGTAGGCCCAGGCGCCGCCGACCCAGGTCAGGTCGACACCCCGGCTGGCCGCGAGCTGGCCGAAGTCGGTGTCCTCGCCGCCGTAGCCGCTGTACTGCTCGCAGAAGCCGCCGAGCTCGCGCCACAGCGTCGCCCGCACGGCGAAGGACAAGGACCAGAACAGGGTGTGGTCGCCGCCGGTCAGCGTGCCTGTCTCGGGTGGCACCGGCCGGGCCGGGTGCGGGCGTCCCAGCGCAGCCAGGCAGGACAGCCGATAGCCGGCTGGCGGCGGGGGCGGCAGGTAGGAGACAGGGCCGCACAGCAGGGCGGGACGTTGCTCGAAAGCTGCGTGCTGGAGGTAGCGCTGCACCAGCAGCGGACCGGGCACGCAGTCGACGTCGAGGAATATCAGCAGGTCCGCGCCGTCGCTCAGGGCCCGCTGGGCGCCGGCGTTCCGCGCCCGGGCGAGCGGGAGCCGTCCCGGCGCGCACGGCATCTCGATGACATCGGGCCGGGGCGCCTGGCTGTCGAGCACCTCGCGGGCGGAGCGGTCGTTCATCGCCACGACGAAGTGCTGGTCGGGCAGTTGCACGCCGGCGAGCAGTCCTTGCCGTTGCAGCCGTAGATGCGGGTGCCTGCCCGGCGACCGGCGTTATGACCGCGCAGCGCACCGGCTGTCCCCGTCCGGGCTGGTGCGCGCCGATGGACTCGATGATCTGCGCCGCGTCTTGTGCCCCCGTTCCCGGTGGACCAGGCTGCCCAGCGGGCGCCGCCCAGCTCACGGGCAGCGCGCAGCAAGGAGGGCCAGCGCTGCGTCTTGCGGCCAGGGGTCGGCGATGACGGCAAGGCCGGCCCGTGCCAGCGCGCGGGCGGTCGCCCGCTGCTCGCCGTGCGGCCTGTCCTGCGGCACGACGACAGCGGGCTTTCTGGCGGCGGCGACCTCGGCGACGGCGTTCAGCCCGCCGTGGGTGATCACGACGTCGGCCCGGCACAGCGCCGGCCAGGGATCCTCGGCCCACCGGCCGGCCGTCCCGCCGAGAATGGTCCACGCCCAGCCGGGGGTAGCGGCGGCGGCCCGGCGAAGGTGGCGCCCGGTCACCTCGGATCCGCCGCTGCCGGACAGCACGACCACTGAAAGCGCGCCGCCGCGGCTGGCGGGGCCAGGCTCAGGCGCGCGCCCGTCGAATCGGGAGAACGCGCCCACGTGCCGGATCTTGTCAGCCTCCGGGCCGGCGCCGTCCAGCAGGACCCCGGGCAGGGACGCGGGCCACGGCGCGATTAGGGCCTCAGCGAGCGCGTGGCCGAGACGATGCGCGGGGTCGCCGCGCCGGCCGGGCAGCACCACGCTGACCACCGGCACGCCCATCAGCCGGGCGAGCGCGGTGACCTCGACAGAGACGTCGACGACGATGACCGAGGGCGCGGCGCGCTGGATCCACCCGGCGATCGCGGCCATCCGGTCACGCAGGCCCGGTCACCGAGCGGCGCCCAGTGCAGCTGGCCGTGGGCGGCCGGCTCGATCGCCGCCTCGCCGGCGTCATCGCGCGGAAGCCTGAGCCACTGGCCGGGCCAGCCCGCCGGGCGGGCGAGTGAGGACAGCCCGGTGACGTCGCCGGTTAGCCGGGCGGCGATGCACCGGGCCATCTCCAGGTGCCCTCGGCCGTGGTGGTGGATGTAGTAGCCGATCACGCAGCGGCCTCGCGGTAGAGATCCTCGTACTGCTCGATCATCTGGTCCTGCGAGCAGCGCGCGGCAGCGTGCGCGCGGGCAGCGGCTCGCGGCAGGCGCGCCGCCGCGAGCAATCCCGCGGCAAGCGCCTCGACATCGTTCGGCTCGACCAGCACGGCGCACTGCTCGTCGAGCAGCTCCGGCAGCGCGCCGCGGGCGAACCCGCATACCGGCGTCCCGCAGGCCAGCGCCTCCGCCGCGACGAGGCCGTACGGCTCGTCCCAGCGGGGGGTCACCAGGCAAGCACTGGCACGGCCTAGCAGCACAGCCAGCTGATCGTGGGTGAGGTGGCCGCGGTAGCGCACGCCGCCGCCGAGCAGCGGCTCGACGCGGGCGGCGAAGTAGCGGGGGTCAGCGATGGGACCGACGAGGTCCAGCGGCTGCCCGGCCCGGCGCGCGGCCTGGATCGCCAGGTCAGCGCCCTTCTCCGGCACCAGCCGTCCCGACCACAGCGGGGGGCCGCCGCCCGGCCCCGGTCTCCACTTATCGAGGTCAACGCCATTGCGGATGACCCGGATCGCCGGGATCGCGTGCCGCCAGGCACGCGAGGTGCTCCTGCTCACCGCGGTGAAGATCACCGGGCATGGGCCCGCCTGCACTGCCGACTCCAGCCACGGGGTCGGCGGCGTATGCAACGTGGAGATCATCGGGACGGGCACCAGGCGCGCCATCGCGATGGGCAGGTGGTGCAGGCAGTTGTTGTGCACCACGTCGAAGTCCGCCCGGCCGCTGGCGGCGAGCTCCATCAGCAGCTGCAGGTACGCGTGATGCTCTTCCAGCCACGCCTGGGCGGGCATGCTGACATCAGCCCGGGCGCCATCACTGATCCACGGCCTGATGGGGGCGGCTGACGTCGGCGAGGAGCAGAAGGATGCGGCGCGCCATCCTGGCGGAAGGCGGCTTTGCGCAGCAACCAGCGGTTGGGCTTGGAACCGAACGAGTGAATGCTCTGATCGGGCGCCGCGAGCAGGCCTTCCAGGCCCAGTTCACGGGCGGTGCGGCCGAAGCAGCGGGCATGCGGCATGCCGAGCAACTGGACTCCGGCTTCATTGACAAGCTGGAGTACATTTTCGCGATCGAAGGCATAGATCGGCGAATGCATCACTTCAAGAATGCGGGCCAGCAACGCAGTTGCCTCGAGAGAGCGCACGCGCTGGCGCTGCAAAAGGTCAGCGAGGGCATTGATCTCCGCGGCTAACTCGCCGAGCGCGTCGTGCGAGCCGGCTCCGCGGGCGCGAAAGGAATAGTCGCCTTCACGCAAGGACGAAACTACGTTGGAGAGCGTTTGCAGGGGGCGAACCAGGCTTTCGATCATGGTGGCGGCGATGAAGAGCAGGTAAATGAGGAGGCAGGCTGCAACCAGAATTGCGGGCGCGGCGGAGACGTTGTGCTGGTAAAGAAGAATCGAAGCAAAGATCAGGGTGGGGAGCGAAAGGAGCAGGCAATAGAACCACGCCCGGCGTACCGCCGAGCGGCGGCGCCTGCGGTTGCGCCGTGTCCTCAGCTCGCTTTCATAGGCCATATTTTTCGATGCGGCGATAGAGGGCGGCGCGGCTGAGTCCGAGAGCTTCGGAAGCCTGAGAGATGTTGCCGTCGCAGCGGCGCAGTACCTTGCGGATGAGAAGAGACTCGACCTCGTCGATGCTCATGTTGTCAAAAGAAGGGGAATTCGAACGCGCAGCGGCTACAGCGAGATTGGAGGCTCAATCTCCTCACCGCGGCAAAGCAACACGGCCCGCTCGATGGTGTGCTCGAGTTCGCGCACATTCCCCGGCCATTGGTATTGCATCATCTGCTGCATGGCCGCGGCAGAAAAGCCGGCGACTTGCTTGCGGTAGCGGGTACGATTCCTTTGAGAAAATGCATGGCGAGGAGCGGAATATCTTCGCGCCGGTCGCGCAACGCGGGCAGATGGATCTCCACGGTATTGATGCGGAAGAGAAGGTCTTCACGAAAATTGCCGGCAGCCGCTTCTTCTTGCAGCTGCGCGTTGGTGGCCGAGAGCACGCGCACGTCGACGCGGCGGGTTTGGGAGGAACCCACGCGCTCGAGTTCGCCGGTTTCAAGCACGCGGAGCAGCTTGGCCTGCTGGCGGATCGGGACGTTGGCGATTTCGTCGAGAAAAAGTGTGCCGCCGTTGGCGAGTTCGAAACGGCCGACACGATCGGTGCGGGCGTCGGTGAACGCGCCTTTCACATGGCCGAATATCTCGCTTTCGAATGTGCCTTCCGGCAATCCGCCGGCGTTGACGGCGACGAACGCCATGCGGGCGCGCGGCGATGCGGCGTGGAGCAGCTTGGCGACAATCTCCTTGCCCGTGCCGTGCTCGCCGGTGATGAGAACGTTGGCGTCGGAGGGGCCGACTTGCGCGATGAGCTCAAGGACCGGCTGCATGTTGGGCGCGCCGGCAATGAACTCGGGCATGCCTTCGGCGCGAAGCAGGCGGTTCTCCAGTTCAAGCTGGCGCGCGCGGCGCAGGGCCTGATGCAGTTCGGCATGGACGCGGATGAGCGAAATGAGCCGATCGTTTTCCCACGGCTTCTGAATGAAGTCGCGCGCGCCGCGCTTGATGCTTTCGACGGCGAGATCGATGTTGCCCCAGGCGGTCATCACGATGACGGGCATGCGCGGATCGATCTCCTGGAGACGCGCGAGAAGATCGAGGCCCTCCTTGCCGGAGGTGGTGTCGCGGGTGTAATTCAGGTCGATGAGAAGGACGTCGTAGTCGCTTTGCCCGAGCGCTTCGAGCATAAGCTGCGGCGAGCGGGCGGTGTCGACATGAATGCCCTGCGGCTGAAGCAACAACTCGACGGCTTCGAGGATGTGCGGCTGATCATCGGCGACGAGAACGCGGATCTTGGCTGGCTTGCGAGAGTCTGTCATTTGTTTTCATCGATCGCGTGTTTCGTGACCTCGCCGCCACCGCAATACCGGACCGGGCGTCGCCGGTTGAGATTCCGTAGTCGAGGGCCCGGGTACAGCGCGTTCGGGGCCCATGCGCTTCTTTTGATTCTACGGTGCACGCGTCACCACGCCTGATTTCGCATCGTCGATGGAGACGCCGGTGCGATCGAGGGTTTCTCCGATGGCACGGTCGATGTCGACCTTTTTCTTTTCGTAGTTAGTCGCTGCAACGTCGAGAGCGGACTCAGCCACGGCAAGGGCGCTTTCAGCATTCAATGTGTCTACGCTGGATTTGGCGCCGAGCACCTGTTCCTGCTTGACGATGTCGAAGGTTTTCTGTGCCAGATCGCGGGCCTTCAGCGCGGCGTCGACACTGGCTTGCGCCTGCTCAAGGGCAAATCTCGAGTCCCGGACATCGAACAGAATGTTCTTCTTTTGCTGCTCGTAGGCGATCTGGCTTTGGCGAAACGCGAGGACAGCGCGGAACTGATCGGCCTTGGCCTGGCGGTTGCGAATCGTGATATTGAGAGTGAAGCCGACCTGGTATTCGGGCGCCGAGTAGTTGAAGGCATCTTTCAGGACGCCAGGTGTGCCGCTGGGAAGGGTGCTGGAGCAGTAGCCAGGGCCTTCGTTTTGGTTGCAATTCGGGTTCAGCGGACCGCCGAGTCCAGTTCCGCTAAACGAGCCGTAGGCGTTGAGCGAAGGCAACAAGGAGTTGTTGATGGCTTTCAGATTCTCCCGAGCGATTTGCATGCCGATCTGGTCCTGGGCAACATCGGGGCGGTTCTTCTCGGCCTCGGCAATGAGATCTTGAATGGACTTGGTTTCGTTTGGATCCGGCGCGCCTTTGGTATCCAGGGGAATCACCGGCATTTCGTCGATGGCCGGATCGTCGGCCTTGGTGAGCGCGTTCTTCAGGTTCAATTCAGCGGCTCGCAGATTCGCACGCGAGACGGTAAGATTGCCCTCCGCGGCGGCAACGGCGGACTGATCGGTCATCACTTGCAGGGCCGGGATGGCCTGGAGCTGGAGCTGTTTTTGATCGTCGGAGAGAGTTTGGTTCGCGAAGCCGAGGGAACGCTCTTCGATCTGCTCGTTCTGGTAGGCGTTCACGAGGTCCCAATAGATGTCCTCGACTCCAGTAACCGTGGCTATGACCTGCGCCTTGAATGCGTAGTCAGTGATCTGGAGGTTCCTCTTTGCGATGCGAATATATCTCTCGTTCGTGCCGAAACCAAAACCAGCCAGCAGGGGCTGGGTGACCACTGCCTGCCAGAACAGCTGAATTTGCGGATCCACGATGTTGAGTGGGCTGTTCGACGTTTGACGCAGCCCATTGATGGCCCACTGAATGCCTGTACCGGAAGGAAAATATTCCGTGATCTGCGTGGTGTAGCCGATCGTGTTGTTCTCGAGAAGAGGGACGCCAACAAGAACCGTATTCAGTTCCTGGGTTTTGGTGTGATCGACATAGCCTTTGACCGTGACTATGGGGTCAAAGGGATTCACAAAGGTGCCCTCACCGAGGGTGGATGTCACCAGACCACCAGCGCCGGCTGCCCCGGCTCCGGAGGAAGAGACTCCCCCGCCGCCGGCAAGCCCGGACCCTGAGGACGCGCCCTGCGGGCTGGTAACGCTGGTGTTGACGCCGAGGGCCGAGTAACCAGCCTTAGTGCGAGCGAGATCGGTGAGTGCTGTGGGCAGGTTGTAGCGGAACGATGCTAAGTCGAGGTTGTCCTCAATGGCCAGCGCGATCGCGTCCCGCAAAGAAATGTAGAGTTTGCCATCGCGAATGAGATTCTGCAGGCGCGGCGAATTGGAGAGATCAAGCTGAGGCACGGTACTGGGCCTGTACGGCGCGAGCGGATTTCGTGAATGCGGCAGCGGCACGTAAAACACATGCTGCGGATCGAACGACGTCTGCTGCTGTTGCTGCATGGTTTGTGCCAGCGTCGCTGGAGCTGCCGTTGTGCCGTTTGTCGGCGGCGCAGGGGCCTCCGGCGAGGGCTGCGTGGTTTGCGAGCTCGCCGGCGTATCTTGTGCCGTGGCGGGAGCGGCGGCTGGTGCAGCTTGCGCTTGCGCAGGCTCGCCGGCGAAAGCCATATTGACCTGCAGCAAGAGAATCGCGGCAACAGATTGGATACGAGTGCGAATTTTCAGAACGTTCACTTTGTATTTCCCCTGAGAAAAATTCACTGGGCGCCGACCTCCGCGGAATTGTCCTGCGGCACGCTTCGTCGCGCGTGAGCCAGCCGTCGCGCAGTTCGAGGATGCGCGATCCGTAGCGGGCGTTCTCTTCCGAGTGCGTCACCTGAACAATCGTCGTGCCCTGGCGGTTGAGTTCGCGGAAAAGCTCCATGATCTCGCGTGCCTGCGTGGAATGGAGATTGCCGGTCGGCTCGTCGGCAAGGAGCAGCGAAGGCGCGTGGACCACGGCGCGCGCGATACCGACCAGTTGCTGCTGGCCGCCGGAGAGCTGATTGGGAAACAGATCTTTCTTGGCGACGATCTGGAAGCGGTCAAGGATGTCGGCGACCATGCCGGCCGCGTTCCTTCGAAGGGAGGTTCTTGTAGGAGAGCGGCAGGTCGATGTTTTCGGCGACGGTGAGGTCGTCGAGCAGGTGATAGCTCTGGAAGACCATGCCGATGCGCTGGCGCGCGAGATCGGCGCGCTGCTTGCGATTGAGCTTGTGCGCGGGGGTCTCGTCAAACCAGTATTCGCCGAGCCAACCGTCGTCGAGCAGGGCGAGGACATTCAGCAGCGACGACTTCCCTGCCCCTGACGGACCCATGACGGTGACGAATTCGCCTTCACGAATGGTGAGCCCAACGCGGCGCAGCACCCAGGTTTCGGTGTGGCCAGTTCTGTAACTGCGTTCGATATTCTTCAGTTCGATCATGATGATTACTCCAATCTCCAAATCCAAACTTTCTTATTCGACCTTACTCTGTACGCAACGCCCGCATGGGTTCAACCGCAGCGGCTCGGCGCGCGGGAAGAGCCGCGGCCAGCGCGACCATGAACGCGGTGATGAGCACCGCTGCAATGAGCGTGATGGGATCGAACGCGGAGACGCCATAAAGCTGGCTTCGAGAATAAACGCGCCAACGCTACTGTGGACGGCAACGCAATAACCGTAGCGACGGACGCGATGATGAGCATTTCGCTGCGCAACGAGAAAGACAACCTGTGAGCGCGCGTGCGCCAAGCGCCAGGCGCACGCCGATTTCGCGGGTGCGCTGTTCCGTGGAGTAGGCCAGCACGCCATAGAGTCCGACGGCCGCCAGAATCATGGCCAGCACGGAGAAACCGATGGCGAGAAATGCCAGCGCGCGCTCATCGGAGATGCGCTGCGATCGATCTGCTCTTCCATGGTGCGCAGGCCATCGACGACCAGTGTCGGATCGAGCTGATGGATGGTCTGGCGGATCGCGGGCGCGAAGGTCTCGGGCGACTGTGTGGTCTGCACGTAAACCGTGACCCCCGTCGGGTGCTTCTCCTGAAGATAGGGCCTGTAGACGGCTGGCCCCAATTGCGTGCGCATATCGGTGTGCTTGATGTCGCCGACGACGCCGACGATGGTGGTGTCGTACTTGACATCCGTCGCCGCCGCCCTCTGCGATGGCGCGGCCGATGGCGTTTTGCGGCGAACCATAGAAGCGCTTGGCAAAGGCAAGGTTGACCACTGCAACCCTGGGCTGGCCCTTGCACGTCGGCGGCTGTGAATTCCCGGCCCGCCAGAATCGGCTGACGCAAAGTCATGAAGTAGCCGGGCGTGATGAGCGGCACCTCGAATTCATGTTTTCTTCTTCAGCCGGCTTATATCCCTGGATGGAGAAATTGGATGCTTGTTGTCGCCGGTCAATTCCGGATCGGTGGTCGCGGCCGCAGAAACGACGCCAGGAATGCGGCGCAGGGCGTCGAGCGCGTTCGTGACGATTTGCGGTGTGCGGTCTTCGCCGTAGCCTGAGGTGGTGGGATCGAGCGAGAAGGTGTCGAGTTGGGCGGTCTGGAAGCCGACGTTCTGCTGGCGAAGTTTGTCGAGCGTGCGGACGAACAAGCCCGCTCCGCCGAGCAACATGAACGCTCAGCGCAATCTGCACGCCGACGGCGAATTTGCGGAATCGCTGCGAGCTCTTTGAAGCGGTGCCTGCATTTTGCCGCAGCGCATTGGCGAGGTCGGGGCGCAGGAAATGGAAGACAGGTGCGATGCTGAAGACCAATGTGGCCAGCGACCGAGAGCACGAGGGTGAAGAGCAGGACGCGCGTGTCGATGGAGGCGGAATATGGCTCGCTCCCGGGATCGGAGCTGGTCATGAGGCGAACCAGAGTGGCGGCAACGATGGGCGCAATCGCCAGGCCCGCGGCCGCTCCGGCCAGTCCGAGCAATCCGCCTTCGACAAGCAGTTGCGCGACGATGCGGCTGCGCTTTGCGCCGAGCGCGTAGCGCATGGACATTTCGCGGGCGCGGGCCGCGGCGCGCAGCAGCAGTAGAGTGGCCACGTTGATGGCGCAGAGAACGACCAGCAGACCGGCCATGCTCATCAGGATGATGAGCGGCTTTTGGAGGTTCGTGCGATCGGGTGAGAAGCCCTTGGAGTCGTCGACGACTTTGAGATGCGACTCGTCGACGAAGCGCTTGCTGAAGCGCGGGCTTCGCGACTTGTAGAGAGCGAGCTCATAGCGCGCGCAGCGAGTGCCAAAGCGGCGCCGAGGCTGGCCTCGGCCTGTTGCGGCGTGACGCCGGGCTTGAGGCGCGCAACCAGCGTGAGCCAGACGGACTGGTGATTGTTGAGGTCATTCAACGGAGCCCGCCACGGCATGACAATCTCGACCATGCTGATGGGAACGAAGATGCCGGGGCGATAGCCGCCGATGGCAGAATCGAAGTTCTGCGGAGCGACGCCGAGGACGGTGAATGGATGACCGTTGATCAGGACAGTTTGGCCGACGACGTCTCGGGCCGCGCCGAAACGGGTTCTCCAGTAGTTGTAGCTGAGCACCGCGACGAAGTTTGCGTTCTTGGCCGTATCGTCCTGCTGCGTGAAGAGGCGGCCCAGCGTGGGCTTGAGTCCAAGCAATTGAAAGTAATTGCCGGTGACGACTTCCGCGTCTTCGTTCTCGGCCTGGTTGTGCCAGGAGACGCCGACGCTGGCTCTTGTCGGCAGCGAGGATCCCCTGGAAGACCTGGTTTTGGTCGCGCAGGTCCTTGTACATGGGATAGGAAAAGTAATTGAAGTGATTTTCCGAGTCGCCGCCGAAGCTGCTCATGGAGCCGGAGAATGAGCCGGTCCATTCGAAGCGCACCAGTTCGGCCGGACGCTGGACGGGCAGCATGCGCAGCAGCACCTGATCGAAGAGCGTGAAGACCGCGGCGTTGGCGCCGATGCCGAGCGCGAGAGTGACAATCGACGGTGAGCGTAAAGCCGGGCGACTTGCGCAACTGGCGCAACGCGAAGCGAATGTTTTGGGCCAGCAGATTCATCGCGAATCCTCTCCGGTGCGTGTGTTTTGTCTCATGGCTATTCGGACCTCAGTGCTTGCATAGGCTCGATGGAAGCGGCGCGGCGAGCCGGCAACCAACTTGCGCCCAGCGTAGCGACGGCCAGCAAGGAGAATGCTGCAAGCAGCGACAGCGGGTCAAGGGGACGCACGCCGAAGAGGACGGAGGTTTCGAGGCGCGTGGCGGCCATGGCCAATAGGAAACCGATCGCGAGTCCGATGGCAGCCATCTTCACCGTATCGCGCACGACCAGAAGAGCCGTCGCCTCGCGCGATGCACCCAAGGCCATGCGGATTCCGATCTCGCGGCGCCGTTGTGCCACGCGGAAGGCGAGGAATCCGTACAAGCCAACGACGGTGAGGAACAGTCCGATGAATGCCGAGGGCGCTGACCAGTTCGGCCATCATCTGATAGTTGCCCGCCGAATAACGAATGAGTTCGGGAAGCGAGGTAATGAACATCGGATCGAGCAACGGATTGACGTGGATGAAGACCTGGCGCGCACTCTTGCGCCATGGCCATTGCGTTCTGGCGGGTTTCGATCACGAAGGTGATCTCGCCCATGTTCGACAGGTGGGCCTGGTACTGCTGGAACGGGATGTAGAGATAAGGCTCGGGCATCTCGCCGATCTGGCTGATGGGTGCGTCTTCTGTGACGCCGTGCCACGCGCGCGTCCACATGGCCGTCGGGTAAGCGCACCACCTGGCCCACTGGGTCCTGACCGGGCCAGTATTTTTGCGCCATGGTGCGATTGATCAGTACGGTGACAGGCCCATCGGCATTGTCGGCTTCAGTGAAGCCGCGACCGCGAACGACATGCGTTCCTGTCACATCGAGGAAACCCGGGCTCACTGCGTTGAATTTGATATCCACCGGATCGCGCAACTCGGGATGGCTGGGGAGCAAGACTTTCTCTGCAATGCCGCCCTCAGAGGGCATGAGCGGAGAACGAATACCATAGGCCACGCTGCGCACGCCGGGCAGTGCGCGCAGGTTCGTCAGTACGGTATCGCGGATGGCAGTGTCCGGATCCTGCGTGAAGGCAACGAGGACCTGATTGCGCGTGAGGCCTATGGATTGTGTGCGCGTGTTCAGGAAGCTTTGCACCAGTGCCCCTGTAGAAACGAGCAACGCAAAGGAGATCCCGATCTGGAGCCAGACAGCGACGCGACGGGCCGCGGGATTGCGATCCTCGGTGCGCTGCGAGGAGGCCGATCGAAGGGCCGGAACGAGCTGCGGCCTTGCCACCTGCGCCAGCGGAACCAATGCGAGCAGGAGCATGGTGATGAGGGCGAGCAGACCTGCGAGGAAGAAGACGCGCCAATCCAGTTGGAAATGGGCCGGCGCACCCAACGAAACGAGCATGGCGGGTTCATTACACGAGGAGGCGCGGCAGCAGAGCGGCAAGACCAGCGGCGACGCCGAGACCGGCAGACCCATCCGAACGCACAAAGCATGAGGTTTTCGATCAGGAGCTGACGGCCAACGTCCCAGCGAGTCGCGCCGAGCGAGAGGCGCAAAGCGACCTCGGCGCCTCGACCGAGGGCGCGCGCGAGGAGAAGATGAGCGACGTTGACCGTGCAGAGCAGCACTACACCGGCAACGATGGCGAAGAGGACGAGGCCGGTCGTGCCGGCATTTTTCATGCGATAACTGAGGTCAGTGATGGCACGCGCGCTGCGGCCGCGACTGTTGGTGGGATCGGCCGCCGCGAGAGCCTGTGTAATGGATGCGACCTGATCGTTGGCTTGCGCGACTGTTGCGCCTGGCGCGAGACGGCCGATCAGATTGAACCAGCGCGAGTGTCGAAGCAAGTTGCCCAGGATCGACAGTGGCGGCCCAGGTTTCGGCAGGAATCCAGAGATCGCGGTCACTGTTGGGATCCACGTCACGAAAGTCGGGCGGCAACACGCCCCAGATATCGATCTGGTTGATGCGATCTTTGCCGTGACGCAGCGGGATTTGACGGCCAACGATTTTGGGATCGGCGCCGAAGTTGCGTTGCCAGCAACGGTAACCGAGGAGCAGGCCTGGATGTGTGCGCAGCCGGTTCGCATCCTGGGCAGTGAAAATGCGGCCCAGGAATGGGCGCACGCCGAGGGTGCTGAAGAAATTACTGGAAACGACATTGTTGAGCAGCAGCGTGGAAGTGCCATCGGGATTCGGCATGAGGCTGCCACGACCGCCCAGGGCGACCACGCCAGCGGATTCCCCATGAAAGGCAGAAGCGCGACCGGCAATTGACTGGTATTCGGTGTAAGAGAACAAACCATCCTGAGAGTCAGGGGCGGTGGCAAAGATCCGCGTGAGCCGGTCAGAATGAGGCACCGGCATGGGATGAAGCCACAGTCCGTCGATGAGGCAGAAGATGGCCGAGCTGGCGCCAATGCCAAGCGCGAGCGTGAGCACCGCCGTCAGCGTAAAGCCGGGTGCTTTACGCAACTGGCGCAATGCAAAACGAAGATCGCGGGCTACGGAGCTCATCTCTTTCCTCCTTACCTATTCGTTGCGTAATGCTTGCATGGGCTGAATGATGGCTGCGCGGCGTGCGGGAACCACTCCTGAGACAAGGACAGTGAGCAAGAGAAGAACAGCCGCCGCGCAATAGCTGAGGGGGTCAAACGCGACGACGCCAAACAGCATGGAACGCAAGAGGCGCACGGCCGCAATGGATCCGAGCCCACCCGTCACCAGTCCCACCAGCACGACGCTGGTGGCGCCTTTGAGAACGAGACGGAAGATGCCGCCGCGCGTAGACCCGAGTGCGATGCGCAGAGCAAACTCGCGATGGCGTTCGATCACGGAATACGCCAGTGACTGCATAGAGGCCCATCATCGCGACAAAGACGCTGGACAACGCATAGACGCCAAGCAATTCGGCGGGAATGCGGGACATTTGATATTGCTCGCCGGTGACCTCCTCGAGTGTGCGTACGTTTTCGAGCGGCAAGCCCGGATCGAGAGCGCTCACCGCCTGACGCAGCTGAGATACGACCGCGGAGGCTGTGGTGCGCGAGCGCACCGCGACAATGACGTAGCCGTAGCCTGAAGTGCCTTGCGCCAAGGGCAGGTAGAGGACCGGCGAGGGATCGGTGTTGTCAGGGGTGTGGTACGCATAGTCGTGCACGATGCCAACGATGCGGCGCGGGCGCTTGTCCACGATCACGCTGCCGCCGATGGCGCTGGACTTGGGCCAGTAGTGGCGCGCCATGGTCTCATTGACGATGGCGACGTCGCCTGATGTCGCATTGTCATGGACGTCGAAATCGCGGCCTTGCTGGAGGAGAATGCCCATGGTGTGGAAGAAGTCCGGGACCTTCGAAGTCCGTCACCACCGCCATCTCTTCATTCCTGCGGGGGACATAGCCGGGCACGCTGAACTCCTGCGTGTTGCCGGAACCCTCGTCGCCCATGGGCAAGTGCGTGGTCAGCGTGGCCGAAGCAACTCCCGGGGCGTTGCGGAGCCGGTCGAGAAGGGCCGCGTGAAATGCCTGTGCGCGCTGCTCGTTGTATCCAGAACGCGAGAGATCGATGAAGGCCGTAAGGGTGTTGGTGCGATCGAAGCCGGTATCGCGATTGAAGATATTGAGCGCAGTTCGCGTGAGAAGACCGCAACCGACGAGAACAACGAAACAGATGCCAAGCTGCAAACCGATCAGGAGTCGCTGGCCGAGCCGGCTACGGGCGGCGCCTGCAACGGCGGCGCCACCCTCATGCAGGGCTTCTTGTTGAGAGACGCGCAGAGATTGGCGCAAAGGATACATGCCGCACAGCAGGGTGACCGCAGCAGCGACCGTGGCCGTGAAGAGCAAGAATGCGCGGATCGCTGTGCAGATTGAAGACCAATGGCATTCCGAAGTTCGGCAAGAGGACGTAGAGCGCGCGGGACAAGACGATACTTGCGCCCCAGCCCGCAAGAGCACCAGCGATCGCGAGTATCCCGGTTTCCGACGAGGATCTGCGATGCAATCGCGTGCAGGCTTTGCGCCGAGGGCGGTGCGGATGGCAACTTCGCGCCTGCGCCGCGCCGCGTGCTGGCCGAGCAAGGACGCGATGTTGATGCAGACGAGCACCATCAGCAGCCCCGAGGCGCCAAGCAGCACCGGAAGCTGTTCGCCAACGGTATAAAACAGGCCGCGCTGGAAGTGCGCGGAGTCGCCGAGGTTAAGATCCCAGCCGTTGTATCTGGCTGTCTTTCTGGTTGGCAGCGAAAAGCATGCGCCAGAGTGTGCAGTTCCGCTGCGGCGGCTGCATCACTAACGCCGGGACGAAGGCGAACGACTTCCTGAAGTCCGTAATGGACGAGCGGATCGGGCGGAGCGTCGGCGGACAAGTCGCGCAACGACGAAAGAGGAACCCATGCCGCCTCAGCAAGACCGCCGAAGATGCCTGCAAAACCGCCGGAGCGCACGCCAATCGACGGTGAAGGTGTGAAGATTGATGGAGACTGTGCGGCCGATCGAGTTGGGGTCTGCGCCAAAGCGGTCGCGCCAGAGAGCGTCGGAGAGTACGACTTCATCGTGCGCGCCGTAGGCACGGTCGTCGGCATTGGCTTGAAAGAATTGGCCGAGCTGCGGCTTCACGCCAAGCAGATGAAAGTAGTTGGCGGAGACAACGCCGCCGTTGATCGCTTGCGGTTGGGCGCCGGGGCGATTCAGATTCAGCGTGGTGAGTGTGAACACGGCCGCGTCGCTGAAGGAATGCGCCTGATGTCGCACGAACTGGTGCTGATCGTAGTGGACCGAATAGCCGTTACTGCCGAGAACCGTTGCTCGAAATGAAGCGCAGGCTGCGCGCGTCGCGTCGACCTGGGGCCATGGATTGAAGAGGACGGCGTTCGTCCAGGTGGCGACGGTGGTGAGAGCACCGATGCCGAGAGCCAGCGTAAGCACGGCGGTGAGCGTGAAACCCGGAGACTTGCGCAACTGGCGCAGCGCGAAGCGAATGTCGTGAAAGAACGCGTTCATCTCGGTCTCTCCTTACTCTGTCCGCAGGCCTGCATGGGCTCGATGGTTGCGGCGCGGCGCGCTGGGACGATGGCAGCGGCAGCGGCGCAGAGAACAAGCATCAACGGCGCGCCGGCAGAGCGCAATCGGATCGTAAGCTGCCCACACCGTAGAGCAGGCTCTTCATCAGATACCCGGCATAGAGCGATGCGGGAATTCCGAGCGCAAGACCGATAAGAATCTGCCAGACCTCACGCGCAGGACCATGAGCACGACGCTGGAGCGTGTCGCTCCAAGAGCCATGCGGATGCCGATCTCCCCGGTGCGGCGGGCGACGATAGTAGGACATGACGCCGTAGAGCCCGACGCAGGCGAGGATGAGCGCGAGAACACCAAACAGAGTGCTGAGCTGCGCAATCAGGCGTTCCTGATTGAAGTTGTCGGCCACCTGCGCATCGTATGGACGGAGGTTGGTGATGGTGAGATTGGGATCGATTGAAGCCAGGGTGCGATGCACCGTCTGTTCGACGTCCTGCTGCGGGCCTTTGAAGCGGAGGATGACTGCGTCGATGAACATCGAACGTGTTTCGCCGGTGACGTCGGCCTCGTCGGTGTATCCGGTGAAGTGCTGGGGCAACGGTCGCAGGAAGAGGCGATGCGCCTCCGCGCGCGGATCGTTCATCTTGAAGTCTGGAATCACGCCAACGATTTCGAACGCTCCTGAATACTGTGGGCGCATCGACGCCGAAGTGTTTGCCGATGGGGTCTTCCTTGGGGAAGAAGCGTTTGACGAAGGACTGATTGACGACGGCAACGGGCTGAGTTGACGCAGTGTCCTGCTCGGTGATTCCGCGGCCGCGCAGAACAGGCACGCCGATGGTGTCAAGGAAGCTTGGACTCACGCGATCCCAGGTGGCCCAGCTTTCGTCGTTCGGCCGAGGCAAGGGATGGCCCTGGACAAAGACGCCCTCGCTCCAGTTGTCGCCTTCCAGCGGACTGTACATGGCGAGCGAAACAGAGGCCACGCCGGGCAACGCAGAGAAGCGATCCTGGATTGACGATAGAGGCCGGGCAGACGGTCGACTGTGTATCCGGCGCCTGCGGGATCGAGATGGAAGACGTAGCGGTTCTCAGTCTGGATGCCGAAATTCTGATGTTGAAGATTGCCCAGGGAGCGCGTCATGAGAATGGCGCCGGCAAGCAGGACGACCGAGAGCGCGGCCTGAAAAACGACCAGAGCCTTTTGCGGCAAGGAAGACCGGTCGCGGGTGGAGCGATTGACGCCGCGCAGCACTTCTGCCGGTTGCGCATGCGAGGACAACCATGCCGGAGCGATGCCGAAGAGGATGCCGGTCACGAGCGAGACGAGGAATGCAAATCCAAGGATGGGTAGCGAGGGGCTGGCCTGAATGGGAAGGTTGCGTGCGTCGGGAAATGCGAGGGCGAGGATGGTGCTGCGATCCGAGCATAGGCCACCGCGAGGCCCGCAAGGCCGCCGATGCAGGCGAGCAGCACGCTCTCGGTAAACATCTGGCGTACCAGACGAGTGCGTGCTGCGCCCATGGCCATGCGCACGGCAACATCGGCGCGGCGAGACGTGCCCCGCGCCAAGCAGCAGATTGGCGATGTTGGCGCAGGCGATGAGCAGCACGACGGTGGAGAGAATCATCAGCATGGTCAGGCCCTGTTGGGTCTCCTGCTGCAGATTCTGAATGCCACCGCCGCCCGGCGAGAGAACGACATGCTGTTTGGGGATTTCAGATTGCGCGCCGTATTCGATGTAGATGGGGCGCGTGTAGAGGAACTGCCGCAACGCCGCGGAGAGCTTGGAATTGAGCAGCGGCGACACTGGCACCGGGACGCAAGCGGCCGATGGGATAGAGCCAGTTGGTGTCGGCGTGATGAAGGATGGAATTCGTACCTTCGATGATCGGCTCGTTGTTGAGCGGAATCCACACGGCCGCCGGCCGGTCGGTGACGCGATCGCCGAAGAAGCCGGGAGGCGCGATGCCGGCAACGGTAAAGGGATGTGTCTGAATAAAGATGGTGGAGCCGACGATCGACGGAGTCTCCGGCGAAGTCGCTCTGCCAGGAGGCGTAGCTCAACTCAACGACGGGCGGGGCACCGGGCTTGTCGTCATTGGCTGCGAGAGGGCGGCCCGTGATATGCGGAGATGCCGAGAGTTGAGAAGTAGTTGCCGGTGACATACTCGATGCGGAGATTGCGCGGCTCGGTTTCGCCGCGTCGCATGTAGTAGCTGTTCTGGCCTGCCTGCACGGCGGCGAGCTGTTCGAATTCCGGAGCGGCGTTGCGCATCACCTGGTAAAGATCGTAGGAGAAGATGGAGAAGTCGCCGACTTTGCTGTTGAAACCCGCCGTTGACGCAGCAATCGTCCGTGTCGCCGATGCGATAGAGCTGGGACGGATCAGACACCGGCAAAGAGCGCAGCAGAATGCCTTGCACCAGCGTAAAGATCGCGGTATTCGCGCCGATGCCGAGCGCGAGCGTGATCACCGCGGTCAGGGTGAAGCCCGGCGACTTGCGCAGTTGGCGCAGAGCGTAGCGAATATCCTGAAAGAGTTGACTCATTGCGATTTTTCTCCGCTACCAGGCCAAAAAGGAAGATGAGCAATTCGCTCCGAAACGCCTGCATGGATTCAATGGAAGGTGCTATCTGGCCGGATGCTCCGGACCTATTCTTTTGGATGACAGCCTCACCCGCTAGCGCCTTGGCAGTGGACGCGCGGATTCGAAAATGCGCGGTCAACCGCGCGATCGATCCATCGGCCACGCCAACTTGAGCGGCTCAGAACCGAGCGAATGAAACGAGTGCGCCAAGCCTCTCCGCCGTGCGCACTGTTCTCGGAGCTCGTTCTTTACGCCTCCACTTCTTCTGTCAGCTTCTTGAGCTCGTCCTCCGAAACCACCTTTCCGTCGAACAGATGCACTTCGCGCTGCGCATGCTTGGCGAAGCGCGGATCGTGCGTCACCATGCAGATGGTCGAGCCTTCGCGATGCAGGTCGGCGAGCAGATGCATCACGGCTTCGCCGTTCTTCGAGTCCAGGTTGCCGGTAGGCTCGTCGGCCAGCAGGATGGAGGGCGAACCGGCCAAGGCGCGGGCCACGGCGACACGCTGCTGCTGACCGCCGGAGAGCTGGGCGGGATAGTGCCGCATGCGGTGCGCCATGTTGACGCGCTCGAGAGCTTCCTTCACGCGCTTCTTGCGCTCGGCCGAAGGCATGCCGGCGCGATAGGTCAGCGGCAGCTCGACGTTCTCTTCGACGGTGAGGTCGCCGATGAGATTGAAGCTCTGGAAGATGAAGCCGATCTCCTGGTTGCGGATGCGCGAGCGCTCGCTGAAGCTCAGGTTCTCAACCGGCTTGTTGTTGAGCAGATAGCGGCCGCCGGTCGGCGTGTCGAGCAGGCCCAGAATGGAGAGCAGCGTGGACTTGCCGCAGCCCGAAGGACCGGACATGGCCACGTACTCGCCGCGCGAGATGGTGAGGTGAATGCCGGAGAGCGCGTGCGTCTCCACTTCGTCGGTGTAGAAGACCTTGGTGAGATCTTCAATTTCAATCAGCTTGTCGTTTGCCATCCAGTCCCCCTCGTGTCAGTTCGAAGTTCAGTGGTACGTAGTTCGTAGTACGCAGTTCAAAGTTCTCAGTTCGTAGTTCTTAAGCTTCCGAGCGTGCATGGAGTCGATGCCGGCTACTCCAGCCGGATGCGATCGACGTTGTCGTAACGCGACATGTCGGAAAGAATCACAGTGTCGCCTTCCTTCAGCCCTTCGAGCACCTGGATCTCGTTGACCGATGCGCGGCCCACTTTCACCGGCACGCGCACGGCACCTCTTGCCGTCCGGATCGACCTTGAACAGGCTCAGCGTCGAATTCTCGTTGCCCAAGCGCCGGCCGGCCCACCTGAGCACGTCCGTCATGCGTTCCAGATCGATGGTTCCGTCCACGCTCAAGTCCGGGAACCGCACCCGGCGGCAGCGGCCCATCGAGCTCTACGTCAACGGTGCGCGTTCCGTTCAATACAGTCGGATCAATGCGCGAGACATGGCCGGGAACGATCGCCGTTGTGGGTGTCGATGGAGGCGGGCTGGCCGATCTGGATGTCGTGCGCCTGGGTTTCGGCGATCTGCAGCGCGGCCTTCAGCTTGTTGAGCTGAATCACTTCGGCCACCGGTGTTCCGGCGGGCACGTGGGTGCCCACCTGCATCGGCCCGGACGGGCCGACCGGCAGCTGGGCCACCTGGCCGGCGATGCCGGCCCTCACTTCGAGCGCCGCTGTCTGCTTCTCGATAGAGGTCGACGAGGGTCTTGGCCTGATCGATCTTGGACTGCGCCGAAGCAAGCTGCACCTCGATGGCCTTCTCGTTCACGTCGAGCTGCTCCATGGAGATCTTCTTCTGCTGCTGCGAGCTGCTCGAATTTGTTCTTGGAAGCGCCGCAGACGAGGCCGGAGATCACGCCCAGCTTGCAGAGCTGCGCGTCGGTCTCGGCCTGCCGTTTTGTCGGTTGCATAGTCGGCGTCGATCTGCGCAGCGGTAGTTTTCTTGTCCATCAGCGTGCTTTGCAGCGTCGCCTGCAGGCTCTTGTAGTCGGCCTCGCGCCTGCTGCAGCGCCAGCTTCGCGCTGAGCAGCTGCTGGTTCGAGCTGCGGATCGGCGAGATCGAGCAGGATGCGTGTCGGGCGTGACCTTGGCGCCGGGCAAGACGCGAATGCGCACCACGGTGGCGTCGGTCTGCGCCGGAATGAGCTGGATGCTGTCTTCGCGCGGAACCAGGGTGCCTGTCGACCCGCGCACCTGGCGAATCATCGGTCCGCGTTTCACCGTGTCCGTCCAGATGGCGGAGCGATCAACCGGCGGTGCGGCCGGCTTGAGCCGGGCAACAATTACCACAGCAATCGCAATGACGACCACCGCGACGCCAGCCTACACGAACATCTGGCGCTTCTTTTTCTGCTTAAGTCTGGGCGGGCGATATCCATGTCAGCCAGGAGGGAGCACTTGCCATGCCAAAAGAAGGCTGCAGCGCGTGCTGAAAAATAAAGAACTTAATTGTGACAAATCGGCGTCAGTGATTCGGGCTAGAATTGACCGGTTGCAGGGGCGACTGTTCGATATCGGACAGTTCCAATGGCATGTGAAAGCCGGTTGGATGATGGCCCAGACCCGTTCGACCGCCAGAGCGACCGCATTGCCACCGCCGAGGCAGAGCGCGGCGATCCCTCGGTCTTGCCGTAGCGCTGCATGGCATGGAGCAGCGTGACGAGCACACGCGCGCCGCTGGCGCCGATGGGATGCCCGATGGCGACCGCGCCGCCATGGACGTTGACCTTCGCCGGATCGAGGCCGAGTTCGCGATTGACGGCCAGCGCCTGCACGCTGAAAGCCTCGTTCAGTTCGAAGAGGTCGATCTCGGAGAGGGCCAGTCCGGCCTTCGCAGCGACCTTGCGCACGGCATCGATGGGCGCGAGGCTGAACCACTCCGGCTCGCGGCCGCTGGTGGCCTGAGCGCGGATGACGGCCATCGGCTTGAGGCCCAGTTCCCTTGCCCGCTCGGCGCTCATGACAACCAGCGCTGCGGCTCCGTCGCTGATGCCGGGAGCGTTGCCTGCAGTGACCGTGCCACCTTCTTTGAAAGCTGGCTTGAGTCGGGCAAGAATTTCCACGGTGGTTTCGGGACGGATCGATTCGTCGGCGTCGAAAAGTGGGTGACGGAGCGCTCCTTTTTTTGCGGGCGGAATCTCGACGGGCAGAATCTCGTCGCGGAATGCGTCCTGGCGTTGTGGCAGCGGCGGCGCGACTGTGCGATTCGGCGGCGAAGGCGTCCTGCTCTTCGCGGGTGATGCCGTATTCTGCAGCGACCATCTCCGCGGCTGTGCCCATGTGGAAGTCGTTGTATGCGTCCCACAGGCCGTCGTGGATCATCGAGTCGACGAGAGTGCCGTTGCCCATGCGATAGCCGGAGCGGGCCTGCGGGAGCAGATAGGGCGCGTTGGTCATCGACTCCATGCCGCCGGCGACGATGATTTCCGCGTCGCCTGTCTGGATGGCCTGGGCGGCGAGCGCGACGGCGCGAAGACCCGAGCCGCAGACCTGATTCACGGTGAGGGCGCTGGCTTCGGGCGGGATGCCGGCGTAGATGGCAGCCTGACGGGCAGGGTTCTGGCCGAGGCCGGCCTGCAGGACGCAGCCCATGATGCACTCGTCAACGAATTCTCGCTTGAGTGGATCAACTTCACCCGAGGTCGCTGCCGCCCCTGAAGCTTCCGTTAACCCTGGCGCGGCGCAAGGCTTCGCGGACCACGAGCGCGCCCAGTCTGCGGCGCGGAGAACGATTGCAGCGAGCCTTGGAATTTTCCGACCGGCGTGCGGACGGCCGAAACGATGACAGCTTCTTTCACTCGAGATGCTCTCCCCGATAATGATAGATGGACGCATTCAAGTTTAGATGCCGGTGGCAGAGGAGATTGGAAGGGGCGCGCGGAATTGCTTAGATTCGTCCCGCCGCGCGCAGTTCGCCAATCTCTACGTCGTCAAAGACGCGCGAGCGGATGAGGAAGCGGACACCTTCGGGTCCATCGAGCGAAAACATGCCGCCGCGGCCCGGAACGACGTCGAGGGTGAGCTGCGTGTGCTTCCAGTATTCGAACTGGCTGTGGCTCATGTAGAACGGCTCGCCGTCCACCTCGCCCAACTGCACATCCGAGTCGCCGATGATGAATTCGCCGCGCGGATAGCACATCGGGGAGCTGCCGTCGCAGCAGCCCCCTGACTGGTGGAACATGAGAGGACCGTGCTTCTCGCGCAGGACGCGGATGAGGTGGATGGCGAGATCGGTGGCGAGGACCTGTTTGGGTAGCTCGGACATGATTTCGTCCTCTGTCCGGGGCTAAAGCCCCAGCTTGTTACGGAGCGGGATTCAGGGGCCTGAAGGCCCCTGCTCCCTCCGGAGGTTCGTGCTTTCCCAGCCCAAGCGGAGCTTGGACCTGGGGCACCCATTTTCGTGCTGGATCAAGCAGCGCATGCTTAGAAGAAGCCGAGCTTCTTCGGGCTGTAGCTCACCAGCAGATTCTTGGTCTGCTGATAGTGGTCGAGCATCATGCTGTGGGTTTCGCGGCCGATGCCGGATTGCTTGTATCCGCCGAAGGCAGCGTGCGCGGGATAGGCGTGGTAGCAGTTGATCCACACGCGGCCAGCCTGGATGCCGCGGCCGAGGCGATAGCAGCGATTAGCATCGCGGCTCCACAGGCCTGCGCCCAGTCCGTAGAGCGTGTCGTTGGCGATTTCGAGCGCGTCGGACTCGTTCTTGAACGTGGTGACGGAGACGACCGGTCCGAAGATTTCTTCCTGGAAGATGCGCATGCGGTTGTGGCCCTTGAAGACGGTGGGCTGCACGTAATAGCCGCCATCGAGTTCGCCGCCGAGTTGGGCGCGTTTGCCGCCGGCGAGTAGCTCGGCTCCTTCTTTGTGGCCGATGTCGATGTAGCTGAGAATTTTTTCGAGCTGCTCGTTGGAGACCTGCGCGCCGATCATGGTGTCGGATTCGAGCGGGTTGGCCTGCTTGATGGCGGCAACACGCTTCAGCGCCCGCTCCATGAATTTGTCGTAGATGCTTTCCTGAATGAGCGCGCGGCTGGGACAGGTGCAGACTTCGCCCTGGTTGAGCGCGAACATGACGAAGCCTTCGATGGCCTTGTCGAAGAAGTCGTCGTCTTCCTGGCAGACGTCGGCGAAGAAGATGTTGGGCGATTTGCCGCCGAGCTCGAGGGTGACCGGAATCAGGTTCTGGCTGGCGTACTGCATGATGAGGCGGCCGGTGGTGGTTTCGCCGGTGAAGGCGATTTTGGCGACGCGCGAGCTCGAGGCGAGAGGCTTGCCTGCTTCGAGGCCGAAGCCGTTGACGATGTTGAGGACGCCGGGAGGCAGCAGGTCGCCGACCAGTTCAGCCCAGACGAGAATGCTGGCGGGTGTCTGCTCTGCCGGCTTGAGGACGACGCAGTTTCCTGCGGCCAGGGCGGGCGCGAGCTTCCAGGTCGCCATCAGAATCGGGAAGTTCCAGGGAATGATCTGGCCCACGACGCCCAGCGGCTCGTGGAAGTGATAGGCGACGGTGTCGCGATCGATTTCGGAGATGGTGCCTTCCTGCGCGCGGATGCAGCCGGCGAAGTAGCGCCAGTGATCGATGGCCAGAGGCAGGTCGGCTGCGGTGGTTTCGCGAATGGGCTTGCCGTTGTCCCAGGTTTCGGCGAGCGCGAGGATGTCGAGGTTGTCCTCCATGCGCTGCGCGATCTGGTTCAGGATGATGGCGCGTTGGGTGGGACTGGTGTGGCCCCAGTTTTCGCGGGCCGCGTGTGCGGCATCGAGGGCGCGCTCGATGTCCTGGGCGTTCGAGCGCGGAATCTCGCAGAAGGTTTTGCCGGTGACGGGTGTGACGTTTTCGAAATACTGGCCGGAAGCGGGCTCGACCCACTTGCCGCCAATGTAGTTGCCATAGCGCGGGCGAAAGCTCACCTGGTCGCTGAGCTTTCCCGGATGTACTGCAGTCAATGTCGCCATTGCGAGTTCCTCCAGGGGGGGTGTGAGCAGTTTCAGAGAGAAGGGCGAATATTCGAAATTCACAAACTCTGGGAGCCGTCGAATCGCAGCAGCTCGCCGCGTTGGACTGGCTCAGCCTTCTTCTGGAAATGCGTTTCCGCGCGGATGTTGCTCAGGGAGCGCGGCGCCCCGCATCATACACGCGGCCGGATACGACTGGCAGCAACGTTTGAGGAAAATTGGGATGGGCTCGCAAATGGATGAAGGGACTGGGGTTTCAGGGGGCAACTCCCGGGAATGTTTGCCATTGGGTAGGGTAACGACCAAGAAATCGAAGCGGATTCCGCAAATAACAAAGGACTTAACTTGTTGGATTGGTAATCACAAGCCCGTTACCACAAACCCCCTTACTTCAAACCAATAAGGGATTGAGACGGTAGTTGGGCTGAACTACTCTAAGTTTCTCGTAGCCCCTATCGAGATTGATCAATTCAAGGTTTGCCGGGTGCAGTCGGGGTCGACTTGCCTCCGGGAAACGACGGGTTTTTGCGCTCCAAAATTCGGAGTGATACAGCGATTGAAGGTTTGATTTAGAGGACTTGAATGAACGCCACACGAAGAGAGCGTCCAATTCCCTTCAAGAGATTTTGTGGAGATCCCCAAATGAAGCATTCCTTGGTTTCTCGTGTTCGCGGTTTTTTGATTTCGGATTCCGAAGGCGGCGCAATTGTTGAAATTGCGGTGACCTTGCCGCTGGTCATGCTGATCATGACCGGCATCTTCTCGTTTTCAATGGCGCTCTATCAAAAGGTGCAGCTGGCGGAAGCGGTCAGTAATGCAGGGCACTATCTCGCCGTCGCTCGCGGAGATCACGATCCGTGTGCAAGCGCGATCAACGCCGTCAACAATGGTGCGCCGGGCCTTACAGGCAATCCGATTGTGGTCACCCTTACGCTCAATGGGACTGCTCTGCCGACATCGTGCCCCGGCAGTGCGGCCACTGATCCAAGCCCCACTTTTGCGGCTGCAGAGGGAGAAAGCGTGACGGTTGGGGCCACTTATTCAACCAATCTCGGGGTCTATCAAAACCAATACTCGACGATCACTCTCGCATCGCAGATTACGGAGATTGTCCAATGACCAAATTTTGGAATTCTTTTCTGCCTCGGTTCGTCTCCCGGTTCACGAAGGATCAAAGTGGACAGGTTCTGCCCTGGATGGCCCTGCTGATGGTTTTGTTTCTCGGGATGGCAGGTTTGACAGTCGACTTGGGACGCGCCTACGTGTGCTACCGCGAACTGCAGGCTTCAACCGATTCGGCCGCGTTGGCCGGCGCCTATGCGATGACACAGTCCGGCGCGACTCCCGCTTCGTCGAAGAGCACGGCATGCGCGTATAGCTCGAATACTGCGGGAACTGCCAATTGCCCTGCGGGTGGGAACGCGACGCCGAATTTGCCTACTGTTTCAACAGACCCAGAATTGAAATGTGTACCCACGGGCCCGATTGTGGCGGTGAGCTGTGGGGCGGTACCCGCAGGGAACAATGTCATCCAGGTAACGCAAACAGCGACGATTCCGACCTATTTCATCGTGGCGCTCTCTGCGTTCGGCGTCAATTCGGCCAAAACACTTACGCTGAATGCGACATCGAGCGCAGCCGTCAATTCCGGTCCCAGTCCGGCTGTCAATATAGCCGTAGTTCTCGATACCACGGCATCGATGAAAAGTCAGGACACGGATGTGAATTGCGGAAATACGGAGATTTATTGCGCATTGCAGGGTCTGCGGAACCTGCTGACCATTCTGTCCCCCTGCACGGCTGGAAGCTCGTCGGGGCATTGCCTGGGTGCGTACGACCAAGTGAGCCTGTTCACTTTCCCGAATATTCAGGCGCAGGATTACACGGACGATACGACCTGCCCCTCGAACAATCCCAATATCCCGGCATATTCCTATGTCCCGATCCCTTCGATGACGAACACATCCTGGTCCCAGGTGACGACGGGCACGACGTCAACCTACCAAGTCACCGGTTACGAAGACGACTACAGCCAGGGGGATGTGGCAAACAGCGGGATTAGCACCAACTCTCCTCTCGGCATTGCTGCCGGAGCCAATACGACTTCGGGTTGCAAAGGCCTGCAGGCCCCGGGCGGGGATGGAACCTACATTGCGGCCGCCATGTACGCGGCGATTACCTCTCTCCAAGCCCAACAGGCCGCAAACTCAAATTCCACCAGCGCGCTGATTCTGCTTTCCGACGGCGGCGCGAATTCGTCGGCATTTGATTCAACCTTCAAGAGCACCGCACAGAAGCCTCCCACCAGTCCGAACACAGCGCAGGTTGTGGCGTATCCCTCCACTGTGAACCAGTGCCAGCAGACCGTCGATGCGGGAAAATACGCAACAAGCTTAGGGATCACGGTGTACACGATTGCCTATGGGGCTTCATCGGACGCGTCGCAATGCACGACCGATACATCTGTCGTCAAAGGAAAAAATGTAGCAAACGTGATTTCGCCATGCACTGAAATGGCGAACGCGGCCAGCTCTCTGCAAACCTTTTACTCGGACGCTTCCGCGTCAGAAGATCCCAACGGGTGCATTGCACCTGACACCTCTGGTGTTGGGCTGAATGGGATCTTCAAAAATATCGGGGCAACTTTCCTGAAGGCGCGGCTGATACCCAATTCGGTGGTTGCAGGCAGCTAGGAAAGCAGTGAAGTTGAGAACTGACGCGGCCGGGGAGACCTCTTCCCGGCCGCTTCGTTTGCCCGAAACCACTTTGCTTGCGTATTGGCGCGCGTTTGTTGCTGGAGCCAGCCTCGACCGGGTTGCCTGCACCGCACTTGCCCGATCCAGGGACAAGCACTCAATCCGTTCGGCGCGGCAACCCATGCGCGTTGTCGCTTATCGCATATTATTTAAAATAATGAACTTATATTGACAGAGAACAACAGTAATCACCCTGGCCGATCAAATAGAAGTTACTTTAATGCCCCAAAGTAATGAAAATAAACAGCGGATCAGTACTTCATTTCTGGATTACTCCACCAACTTAAGGTAACCTTCATCAAACAGCGAAGGCATCCGGATACCGCAGTCTTTACCCAACTGACTTCAGATTTGCAGGTCAACCAGTTGCGCGAGTAGCGACCCCAGTGGCCTTCGCCAGATTGACGTTCAGACAGTGGAGTGCCAAAAAGTATGAAGATTCTTTGCTGCGACCAAGCGCAAAAACAGGAAGTCCATTCGCCAAAACCTTCTAAGAGGTTCAAGGGCGTATCGAGCAAGAGGCGGTCCCTTGTCGCGCGTCTTCGTGGCCTCTTCGGAACCGATTCCGAGGGCGGAGCGCTCGTGGAGATGGCCGTAACGCTGCCGATTGTGATGGCGGTGATGACGGGCATCTTTTCCTTCTCGATTGCTCTGTATCAGAAGTTGCAGTTGGCAGAGGCAGTCAGCAACGCAGGTCACCTGCTGGCGACGGACCGCGGCGATACAAATCCCTGCTCCACTGCGACAAGCGCAATCTACGCAGCGGCGCCCGGCCTGACGCGATCGAAACTGACTCTGACCTACACACTGAATGGAACCGGTTACGGCAGCGGCACCACGACCTGCCCCGGCTCGTCCGGCAATGCGAATGTAAACATGGTGGCGGGCGGAACCGCACAAATCCAGGCGACCTACACGTGCTCCCTCGGGGTCTACGGGATGCACTACACCAGTTGCAGCGTCGCCTCCCAAGTCACGGAGGTTGTCCAATGAGCAACGTTAGAAATTCTCTTCTGAACCGTACGTTCAAGGATCAGAGAGGACAGGTTCTCCCATGGATGGCACTGCTGATGGTCCTCTTTCTAGGCATGGCCGGTTTGACGATCGACCTTAGCCACGCTTACGTGGTCTACCGCGCATTGCAGGCTTCAACCGATTCGGCGACGCTCGCAGGAGCCTATGCGATGACGCTGTCCGGGGCCACATCCACGACGGTTGGCAACCAAGTGAAGGCCTACAGTTCATTGATTACAGGCGCGGGAACCACCTCTGGGGCCGGGGCAAATGCCGATTACAATGTGCCGAATGTCACCTTGGCCACGCCAACGCTGACCTGTGTCACGAATTCCGTCTACGTTCAGGTACCATGCACGGCCTCTGCAACGGGTGACAATGTCATCCAGGTGACGCAGACCGCCCAGGTACCGATGTACTTCATCCAAGCGCTGAAAGTCTTCGGCAACCGTACCCCCTCGACAATCCCCGTGAGTGTAACCTCGACCGCGGCGATGCAGAGCGGAGCGAACCAGGCGCTGAATCTGGCCGTCGTTCTGGACACGACTTCGTCGATGAATAGCCAGGATAACGATACGAACTGCGGTAATACACGACTCTATTGTTCGCTGCAGGGAATGCAGACCTTGCTGCAATCGCTCTCGCCCTGCTCGACGGGAAGCACTTCGTCCAACTGTCTCAGCGGGTATGACCAGGTAAGCCTGTTCACTTTCCCGAATATTCAGGCGAATCAGGCGAGCGACGACACAAGCTGCCCCACGACCAACCCGAACATTCCGTCGTATTCCGCACCTGCAATCCCTGGGGCGAGCAACACAACCTGGACCGCCCCCAGCGGTACCTCGGCGACCTACCAGGTGACGAATTTCGAGGACAATTACAGCACCAACAACCAGCAAAATGGGGGAATCGCGACGGGGTCGGCCCTCGGCATTGCGAGTGGGGCCAATACGGGGAGCAAATTGCGGCGGCCTGCAGGCTCCGGGCGGCGACGGGACTTACATTGCCGGCGCAATGTACGCCGCGATGACTGCCCTGCAAGCAGAACAGGCAGCCAATCCAGGATCCAAGAGCGCCATCATCCTGCTTTCCGACGGCGAGGCGAGTTCGACCAAATTTGGCTCGGGGTTCGGTACGGGCTCAACGTATCCGTCAAAGAACGATCAATGCCGGCAGACCGTGGCGGCCGGCCAATATGCGACCCAGACCTTGGGGATGACGGTGTACACGGTTGCGTACGGCTCTTCGGCCAATACATCCGATTGCGGGACCGATTCAAGCCCAAGCATCACGCCCTGTGCGGAGATGCTGGCAGCAGCCAGCAACGCGTCCGACTTCTACTCTGACGCCACTGCTTCCCAAGGCGGGGGGGCCTGCACGTCGGGCAGTAATCCCAACTTGAATCTGCAGGGGATCTTCCAGTCCATTGCCAACCGTTTTACGGCGGCGCGGCTGGTGCCCAACACGGTCTGACGACGATCAACCAGAACATCAGTGAAACTGCGGCCGGGGAGAATTTTTCCCCGGCCGCATGATTTTGGAGGCCCCGCATTTCCTGGCGCCAATGTGGCGGTCCTGCCGCGAGAAATGACCTGCGGGACGCAGCATCTGGCTGAGCCCGATCGTCCCGTCCTTCCTGCTATTCTCACGAGAAATGGAAACGCGCTCACTCCTCCCATTTGTCTTCGTTTTTGGGTCCTGTCTTCCGCTGATGGCGCAAACGGCGCAACCGCTTTCGACGGCGGAAAGGGCCATCGTGGCCTCCGTAGACGCCAATGAACAGGCATCGAATGCGCTGCTCGAAAAACTGGTGAGCATCAATAGCGGCACACACAATCTTGCTGGCGTGCGCGCCGTGGGTTCCATTCTCACAGAGGAGATCAAGGATCTCCGCTTCAATGTCCGGTGGATTCCAATGGACGAAGTTGAGCGCGCGGGCGTGCTGGTGGCGGAGCATCCGTGTGCTGAGACGGGCAAGTGCGGCAAGCGTATGTTGCTCATCGGGCACATGGACACCGTGTTCGAGAAGAGCAGTCCGTTCCAGAGTTACACGGTGAAAGGCAACATCGGCACCGGGCCAGGCACGAACGATATGAAGGGTGGCCTGGTGGACATGATTTTTGCGCTCAAGGCGCTACAGGCCGCCGATGCCCTGAAGCAAACTGAAATCACTATTGTGCTCAGCGGCGATGAAGAAGCACACGGGGAGCCGGCCAGCATTTCGCGACGGGATATGATTGCGGCCGCGCGACACAGCGATGTGGCACTGGAGTTTGAGGGCACTCCGCGGCAGGAAGGCGTCTTCTATGGCAGCGTGAGCCGGCGCAGTTCGATCACGTGGCATATCAAAACTACAGGGGAAACCGGGCACTCCTCCGGAATTTTTTCGGAAGGCAAAGGCTATGGAGCGATCTACGAATTGACGCGCATTCTCGATGCGTTTCGCACCCAGCTTCCAGAACCCTACCTGACATACAACGTCGGCATGGTGCTTGGCGGGACCAGCCTCTCGGTTGACGCAACCGGGGACAATGGCACTGCCACGGGCAAAGACAATGTGATCGCGCCAACCGCTTATGCAAGTGGGGACATTCGCACGTTGTCGAATGAGCAGACCCAGCGCGTCGAGAGAAAGATGCAGGCCATCGTGGCGCAACATCTCGCGAAGACCGGCGCGACAATCGAGTTCGGCGAAGGGTACCCTGCGATGGCGCCCACGGCTCAGAGCCGGGCCCTGCTGGGCATTCTGAATCAGGTGAATTCAAGTCTCGGATTCGGAACCATGCCGGAGCTGGACCCCATGAAGCGGGGTGCTGGGGACATCTCTTTTGTTGCGGATATCATTCCGGGATTGGCGGGCATTGGCGCAACCGGAGAGGGCGCGCATGCCCCAGGCGAAACCATCGATCTCTCCGCGCAACCGATCAACACCAAGCGCGATGCGATCCTGATGTATCGACTGAGCAGAATCGATCGGAACCAGGATCTGACGAGCATCGCGCATGCTGGCAAGTGAGGAAAACGGTGGGTGGATTATTCAGTGTCGCAGCCCATTCTTCCCCGAGATTGGTGGGGTTGGGTTCCAGTCCTGGAGGTATCGGGTTCAAGTCTTCCCAGCGCTTTGTGATCTGGATCACACGCTAACCCTTGCTCTATCAATTCTTTGGAAGCGCCCTTTACCGAGTGAAATGTGTGGGTTACACTGCTGACACTTCATACTTTCTCTCGTGGAGTCTTGCGTGCAGCCGTTGAAGCGCTTGTTGGTGATAGAAAACGAGCCAAAGGATATCCAGATTGCGGCGGACGCTGCCCGCTCGGTTGGAATTTCTGAGGTCGAGGCGCGGACCACTCTCGACGCGGCGAAATCCTATCTCGAAAGAGGACTTGCGGGACAAGGCCCACTGCCCGACGGCATTGTGCTGGATTTAGACCTCGGCTACGACAGTGGATATGAGCTGTTAAGGTTTTGGCACAGTACTCCCGCCCTGTCGAAGATCCCTCTGATTGTCTGGTCGGTGCTGGGCGAAGAGCAACGCGGGATGTGTAATCTATTCAAGGTGAATTGCTTCGTTGGCAAATGGGAGGGAGCTGCCGCTTTTCGGGACGCTCTTGGAAAACTAGAAAAGCAGACGGGCTCCGAATAATCCGACCCAGGCAAGTTCTGCAACGCACGCTCGATCCTACCTTCGTATTTTGGGCCCCCCTCGACATCACCGAATTTGTCCCCGACCCCGGGACACTTTTGAATTGCAGGCTTCATCATAAGGAGCTTTGAAAGAGGCTCGCGGAGAATTCAATGAATGAATTAGCGGAGATCATCTCCAAGAATGAAGACAGGATTCGCGCGGAGTGGATCCGGGACATGTCGAAATCGGTGCAGCGTGCAGATCTGATGGGCAAAGCGGAGCTCGACGAACAGTGCCGCACGTTGCTCGGCGCGATTGTTCAAGGCTTGAAAACGAGCGGCCCGACCGATGTTACGACAACCGGCTGGAATACCGCTCGAGAACTGCTGCAGGACATTTCGGCCTCACGCGCGCGGCAGGGATTCTCCTCTGTGGAGGTGGCGACGTTTGTGCTGTCGCTGAAGCAGCCATTGTTTGCATCCATTCGAGAAGAGCTCGGCAAGAACCAGGACAAGTTGCTGGACACGATCATGGACAGCAACGGAGTTGCTTGACCGACTGGCCCTGTTGACCACGGAAGCCTTTCTGGCTGCAAGAGAGGAACTGATCTCGCGCCAGCAACAGGAACTGCTCGAGCTTTCGACGCCGGTTGTGAAGCTTTGGGATGGAATCCTTGCATTGCCGATCATCGGCACGCTCGATAGCGCGCGGACGCAGGTTGTGATGGAAAACCTGCTGCAGACGGTTGTCGCGACCAATTCCAAGTTCGCAATTATCGACATCACGGGTGTTCCCACGGTGGACACGCTTGTGGCGCAGCATCTGCTGAAGACCATCACGGCAGCGCGGCTGATGGGCGCCGAGTGCATCATCAGCGGAGTACGGCCGCAGATTGCGCAGACGATCGTGCACCTGGGCATCAACCTGGAAGACGTGATGACCAAGGCGAAGTTGTCGGATGCGTTCGCACTGGCATTGCAGCGAAGCGGCCGCACGGTGACGCGGCTTTCTTCAGCCACCGGTGAGCCCGATCAGCAACTTTCTCACAAAGCGGGAGGAATAAATGGAACGGATTCCTGTTCTGCGCATGGGGACGTTGCTGCTGATCACGATCCAGGTGGACATGCACGACAAACTTGCCATGCAACTGCAGGATGATGTCACGCAGCGTATCTCCGAATGGGGATCGACGGGAGTGCTCATCGATATTTCTTCACTGGAGATTGTGGATTCGTTCATCGGACGGATGCTGGCGAACATTGCGGCGATGTCGCGCGTGCTGGGGGCGGAGACAGTGGTGGTGGGGATGCAGCCGGCGGTAGCCATCACGCTGGTTGAGTTGGGAATGTCACTTCCCGGGGTTCGGACGGCACTGAGCGTGGAAGCGGGAATGGAACTGCTGTTTGGGGCGGCCGCAGCTGAACTTTGGATCAAGTGATGAGCGTACTGAAGCGTGAAGTTCTCCCACTGAAGACCTCGAATGACGTTGTGCTTGCCCGGCAAAAGGTGAGGCAATGGGCGGTGGAGTTGCGCTTCAGCCTGGTGGACCAAACCAAGCTGGTGACCGCAGCGAGCGAACTGGCGCGCAATGCGCTGGACCACGGCAAAGGCGGCTCGATGACGATCGAGGTCGTCAACGTCGCGGCGAAATCGGGATTGCGCCTGATTTTTGAAGACCAGGGTCCGGGAATCCCCGACATCGAGCTGGCGTCTGAAGGACGGATTCACGTCCGGATCGGGGATGGGACTGGGCTTGGGAGGCAGCAAACGCCTCGTGAACGAATTCAGCATCGAAACAGAAGTGGGTAAAGGCACGAAGGTCACTGTTGCTCGATGGAAATAGCCTTCACGGAATGGATTCCGATCACCGACGCCAGTTCAGTCGGCGAGGTGCGCCGCACCGCGCTGTTTGCGGCGCAGCGGCTCCGGTTTGACGAAACGCGAGCGGGGGAACTCGCGCTGCTGGCCACTGAAGCTTCGCGCAACGTACTCGTCCATGGCGGCGGCGGACAAGTGGTGGTGGTCGGGACAAATGAACGGCAGCGGACCGATGGCGCGCATCCTGGCGATGGACAAAGGCCCCGGGATCGCAGACGTGACACGTGCGATGGGTGATGGCTATTCGACGGCCGGGACGATGGGCGGCGGCTTGGGCGCGATGAAGAGAATCGCGACGGCGCTGGAGATCTTTACCAGCAAGGCGGGCACGATCGTCATGCTGGAGCTGGGGCAGGAACAGCGGGCCGACGCGCTGCAGATCGCGGGGATCGCGCTGCCTTATCCGGGGGAACGTTTCTGCGGCGATGCGTGGAGTTCCTACTCGGCCGAGGGACGAACGCTGACACTTCTGGCCGATGGTCTCGGCCATGGTTGGGAGGCCGCGGAGGCAGCGAAAGAAGCGGTCGCAACCTTTCAGCAGCGGGCGGAACTCGCGCCGGGCCAGATTCTACAGTATGTCCACGACGCGCTGCGCAAGACGCGTGGGGCCGTTGCCGCGATTGCGGAGATCCGTCCCAAGGAGCAAATCCTGATCTTTGCGGGGGTCGGAAACATCTACTGTTCGCTGTTCAGCGCCGGTGCGTCGCGCAGCTTCGTGTCGCACAATGGCACTCTCGGAATGACTATGTCGAGGATCCAGGAATTCCGCTGCGATTGGCCAAAGGACGCGCGTGCTGGTACTGCATTCGGATGGCGTCCAATCGAAGTGGGATCTTTCAGCGTATGCGGGTCTGGTCACACGTCACCCGGCGGTGATCGGCGGCGGCACTGCTTCGCGATTTTAGACGACAGCGCGATGATGCCAGCGTTGTCGTGGTCAAGGCTGCGTGAACTGATGTCTGAGCCAATTGTTCGTATCGCGCTGACAACCGAACGTGATGTGGTGCAGGCGCGGCAACGGGCACGCGAAGTGGCGGCGGAGCTGGGCCTCGATAATCAGGACCAGATTCGTCTCGCGACTGCGACCTCTGAGATGGCGCGCAATGCGTTTCGCTATGCACGCAATGGGAAGGTCACGTTTGCGCTGGAACTGGAGCCGCCGCAACGGCTGGAAGTGACGATATCGGATCGGGCCCGGGAATCTCGAATCTGGACGAAATTCTGGAAGGACGATATCGGTCGTCGACCGGGCTGGGGATGGGGATTGTCGGCACGAAGCGCTTGATGGATGAGTTTGAGATCGCAGCCGAGCCGACCGGCACCACGGTCCGCATGGCCAAGCGCATTCCGCACCACTTTACGACTTGGACACCGCGCACAGCGTGACGCTCTCAATCGCAAAATGCAGGATCGGACTCCCGACAGTCCGTATGAGGAGATTGAAAGGCAGAACCAGGAACTGCTGAAGACATTGCAGGAGTTGCGTGCGCGGCAGGAAGAGCTGGAACTGCTGAACCGCGAACTGGAAGATACGAATCGCGGAGTCGTGGCACTGTATGCGGAGCTGGATGAGCGCGCCGATTATTTGCGGCGGGCCTCGGAGCTGAAAACCAAATTTCTATCGAATGTCTCGCACGAGTTCCGGACGCCGCTGAATTCGATCGTCTCGCTGGCGCGATTGCTGATGGACAAGCTGGATGGCGATCTGACGCGCGAACAGATGAAGCAGGTGCGCTATATCGAATCTTCGGCGCGCGATCTGCAGGAGATGGTGAACGACCTTCTCGATCTGGCGAAGGTCGAGGCCGGAAAAATTCGGATTCGGCCGAAGCGGTTCGAAGTGCATGAGCTGTTCAGCGCGCTGAAGGGGATGTTGAAGCCGCTGCTGGCAGACAACAACTCGGTCGACCTGGTATTTGAGGACGCGGCCGAGCTTGCGCCGCTTCTACCGGACGAAGGAAAGGTTTCGCAGATTCTGAGGAACCTGATTTCCAATGCGCTGAAGTTCACTCCCAAGGGGCAGGTGCGGTTTCGGCAAGCCTGTCGGAGAAGCAAGATGTGCTTTTCACGGTCGCCGATACGGGAATCGGGATCGCACCGGAACACCACGAAACGATCTTCATGGAATTCAGCCAGTTGAAAATCCTCTGCAGGATCGGCATCGCGGCACGGGCCTTGGGCTTCCGCTTTGCCGGAACCTGGCAATGCTGCTGGGAGGAAAGATCTGGCTCGAGAGCGACCTGGGGAAAGGCTCGACATTTTTTGTGAAGATTCCGCCAGTCTATGTGGGAGAGTCGGCCACGCAGGAGGGTGCGACACCGCTGCCAACTCCGGAATTTCATCGTGCGCCGGTCCTGTTTCTCGAGGATGACGAAGAGACCGCACACCGGTTCGAGTCGTTTCTGCGCAATTCAGAATTTCAACCAATCCTGGCGCTGACCGTTGCGCAGGCAGAAGTCTGGACCGCCCGGCACACGCCAACCGCAGTGGTCGCGGATATATATATCGGAGATGATCAGTCGTGGGATTTCATCGCCCGGCTGCGGGAGAAATTGCCGCAGCTTCCCGTGATTGTTACGAGTGCGCTCAACGACCCTGCGACCGCGATGGCAGTGGGGCGCTAACCTATTTCTTCCCAAACCCTTAGAGAAAGATGTGTTGCTTGGCGAGCTGCGGCGGCTGACGGTGCAGACCGGCACCCGGCGGCTGCTTATCGTCGACGACAACGAGGTATCGCGCTACATCCTGCGGGACCTGCTGAATCAACCCTGGCTGGACATTCAGGAGGCCGCCAACGGGGCCGAGGCGATGAAGTCGCTGCACGAAAGCCTGCCGGACGCGCTCATCCTCGACCTGCTGATGCCGGATATGAGCGGATTCGAAATTCTGCGAGAATTGAGGGCACGCCCGGCAACCGAAAGGCTACCGGTGCTTATCTATACCTCTAAGGTGCTCTCTGACGTTGAGAAGACGCAGTTGGAGTCTTTGCGTGCCAAAATCGTTCGTAAGGAAGATGTGACTAGCCGCCTTTCGGCGCAACCATTCCTGGATTGGGTAAAATCGGTTGGACTTGCTCCTGAAATCGTCGTTCGAGAGCAGGATGCCTGACGGCAAACGTCCGCGCATCCTGATCGCCGATGACCGTGAAGAAAACCGCTACGTTTTGTGCCGCGTTCTTGCCGCTGCAGGCTTTGATTGCACACAGGCTAACAGTGGCGCCCGCGCGCTTGAAATGGCGCAGAGCTTGCCAGACCTGCTGATTCTGGACGTGCACTTGCCGGATATGTCAGGTTACGAGGTATGTCAGCACATCAAGAAGGACCCGCGGACGGCTTCCGTCTCTGTGTTGCAGATTTCTGCGTCTTTCGTTTCGAGTGAAGACCGGGTGCGCGCCCTCGATGGAGGCGCCGATGGATATCTGACCCACCCGATCGATCGCCTTGTTCTGGTAGCAACCGTCCGTTCCCTGCTCCGCCTTCGCAATGCCGAGAGCATGGCACGCCAGTCGGCCGAGCAGTGGCAATCGACGTTTGACGCGCTCGGTGAGGGACTTGCGGTGGTCGATGCCAGCAACCATTTGCTTCGGTGGAACAATGCATTTGCCGAGATCTGTGGTTCTATGTTCCAACCAAAGACGGGCGACGACGCGACCGGTTTGTTTCGACAATTACTTGGAACCGATGCACCATTCCAACTGAATGGGCATCGGCGGCATAGCGCCGAATTTGCGATCGAAGGAAAGACCCTTCAACTTTCGGTGAGTAAAGTCAGTGCGGAAGGTACGGGAGAAAAGATTCTCATCCTGACCGACTTCACCGATCGCAAACTCGCCGAATATGCTCTTCGGACGGCCGAGAAACTCGCTGCGACCGGGAAGCTGGCAAATGCGATCGCGCACGAGATCAACAATCCTCTTGAGGCTCTCACCAATCTCATCTACCTCGCGGGGAGATCTGGCTCGATCGACGACGTCCAGGACCTTCTCCGTCACGCAGATGTTGAATTGGCACGAATCGCGCGAATCACTAAGCAGTCACTCTCCTTTCATCGCGATACCCAGGTTCCTGTCGCTATTGACATAGGAAACCTGGTCGCGGATATCGTTGCGCTTTTTGAAAGGACGGCCGCCTCGCGACGGGTTAGGTTGGTTTACGACAGGAAGCCGACATCGTCGATCTATGGATTTCCAGGACAACTGAGCCAGGTTTTCGGCAACCTGGTGCGGAATGCCGCAGAAGCCTCTGCGCCGGAAACAGCAGTTGCAATTCGCGTCAAAGAGATTCATCGCGATGATCGAGAAGGCGTTCGCGTTTCGATTCACGATCGAGGATGCGGGATTCCCGCGCATGTACAGAGAAAGATGTTCGATCCGTTTTTTACGACGAAGGACCTTAAGGGCTCCGGCCTCGGACTATGGGTCTCAAAATCCCTGGTCCTCAAGCATGGCGGAACGATTCGGTTTCGCTCTTCCGAACGCGCCGGCTGCAGCGGAACAACCTTTGAAGTGTTTCTGCCAACAAACGGAATCGACCACGACACAATTGAGCGCGAGGATGCTTGAAGCTGAGGCAGGCTTCAACCTATGTTTGACCGCCAATGTCGGATTGCCGCAACAAATCCCCACCGATAGGCAAGTCATTCACAGTGGACCTTCAGCCCCGGCTTGGCTCGCCCATCGCGACCGGTAAGGTCAATTCACCTTCGATTGATAACACCTTCCACTTAGTCAACAATTGCAGCGAGGATTGGTATCATCGAACTATGACTTATCGATTCCATAAGAGAGATGGAAGATACATTCGACGGACGACAATATTCAATCCGATTCTCATCACCCTATTCGTTGCAGTTCTGTTTTCAGGGTACTATTGCCAATCGGGTAGTTGTGAATCACCGATCGCGGCCGATTCGGTGGTGGATAGCATTGGCGTTAACATCCATCTACACTTCGGCGATACGGTCTATGGAAACTTCCCGCTCATCGAAAGCCTTCTGAAGAATCTTGGCGTACGGCACACACGCGACGGCCTTATTGATACGACCTGGCAAGCCTACTACGACAGGCATATTGCCTTGGGCAAGCTCGGAATCCGTTGCATTTTCATCACCAACCCAGCGGAGAGTGATGCAGTTCTTGTGAACTGGCCCAGGCGTGTGCCGGGAGCATTCGAAGGGTACGAAGCGCCCAACGAATTTGATAACGGCCGAAATGCCAATTGGGCGCAGACGATCAATGCATTTATGCCACGGCTCTACCATGCTGTGAAATCCGATCCGGAGACAGCTCGGTATCCAGTTATCGGTCCCTCCGTGGTCCGGCCGCCGGACTTTGCCCTACTCTCAGGGACAAGTTCCGATTTTGACTTTGCCAACTTGCACAACTATTTTGCGGGACGCAATCCTGGAACGGGCGGCTGGGGCGCTAATGGCTATGGAAGCATCGCCTTTAATATGAATCTGGCTTCTTCCGCTTGGCCGGGTAAACCCATGATGACGACCGAAACCGGGTACTACACCGACGCGGGTCACGACAGCATTCCGGAACAGATCGAGGGAGAGTACGTGCCGCGGCTCGTGCTGGAGCAGATGCTCCATGGAATCAAGCGGACCTATTTTTATGAACTGATCGATGAGAACACCACCGCCAAAAGCAACGAGGGGTATTTCGGACTGGCGCACGTCGATGGTTCGCCGAAACCTGCATATACCGCGTTGAAGGGTATGATCGCGTTGTTCGCCGACCCGGGACCAGCGTTTGCCTTGCGGGATTTCGATTTCACGCTCGATGGGGCGCCTGCAAATGTTCATCACATGCTGGCGGCGAAACGCGATGGGTCTTACTACCTTGCGATTTGGATTGAAGCTCAGAACTACGACGTGAACAAAAAACAGGCGACCCCCTCGACGCCGATCGAAGTCACGCTTGCTTCGCGGCACACCTTCGCGACGGCAGAAGTAATTCAATTTGGCGAGGATGGCTCACCAAGTACGAAAAAGATCAAGCCAGGCGCGAACATTCCTTTGATGGTGTCCGATCGAATTGTCGTGCTTCATCTCAAATAGCTCGAGCGGCGATGTTCAGCTTTGGTGCACTGCGCGGAGGCGATCCGAGGTTACGCGCTGGATCCAGCGAGACAAGGTGCAGTCTGACATACTGACTGTCGGTGATCGGAAGCCTGACGCCAAGCACCGAGAAGCGAGGCTGCGACGACCGACTCCGTGAATCGCTGTACGTTTCGAAGGGCGCGCTGTCGTGCGTCACGTACGAGATCGCGGTTGTCCGCAAGCTCGTCGATTAAGTGGGCAAGCTTCGTCGCATTCCCTTCCTCGACAATCCATCCGCCGTCGGAGACTACGAATGGAATGTTGCCGGAGGTTGAGCCGATCACTGGAGCTCCGCAAGCCTGTGCTTCAATGATCACTCGCCCAAACTGCTCCTTCCATGTGCGTGTGGTCTCCGACATCAAGACGAGTACGTCAATCGAAGCCATGAAGCGCGCAACCTGATCGGCTGACCCAGAAGGAAGGATCTTCACCCGGTCTTCTAAACCTAGATCGTGCACTTTATTCATCAGACTAGCGCGATCCGCTCCATCGCCCAGCAGTTCCAGCTTGACGTTCGACTTAGAGAGCAACAAAGCGTCAAGAACCGTGAAGAGACCTTTCTCGCGAATGATGCGGCCGACGTAGCCGAGACGAAGGGGCAAATTCTCAGGCGCTTCGACATCGGTTTCGCGTTGCGGACGAAATTGGCTCGCATCGAAGCAATACTCAACAATCGTCGATCCCCCGCTATAACCGCAGGCGCGGCTCACGTCAATGGCTTCTCGATTGCGCGAGACGAGCCAGTCGGTTTGCCTGAGTGTGAAACGACGAATGCGCTCAAACGGCGGCGGCAGCTTACGAAGGATGTTTTGTTCGGTCTCGAGGATGAGAGCTGCACGCGGCATCAACCGATTGCGCAGCAGCGCAGCATGCAACGATACAGCAGCCCAGGGTTCCTCCCAGAGATGAATCACATCCGGCTCAAACTCCCGCATCATTTTTGACAGACCCGGATACCAGTGTAAGTACCACTTTGCGCCTCTTACCCACGGTAACTGGATGGGATACGCACGGATGTCGATTGTGGAATCGGGAGGCGCGGCGTGGGTAACTCGACCGGACTCCTTCCAGCGTTCGGGGATAGCCAGCAATAGCTCAATCGAATCATCCTTTGAGAGGGGTCGATAACGAAGGCGACTTGAACCCCTACCGTGGGCTGAGTGGGCAACTGAGAGCACGCGAAGCCGTCGATTAGACACTGAACTTTCCTCCTTCATAACGAGCCAAGGCATCGGCATATGCCTCTTCCAACTTGTGGATCACACGCGGCCATGCGTATTGGCTTTCGGCCAGGGAGCGGTTGAATTCTCCCATTGCGCGTGCCTTGACTGGATCACTGAGAATGGCAATCAGGCTCTGGGCAAGTTTGTCTGCGTCGCCCACCGGGACCTTGTGTCCACCCTGTTCTGCGATGAGATAGGCGAGTCCTGACGCCTCAGTACCTACGACCGGCCGGCCGCAGGCCATGGCTTCAAGAGCCACCAATCCGAAGGCCTCGCCGAATGACGGTATGCAAACGATTGAGCCTCGGCGCATCACGCGGGGCAGATCTTCGTGCGCGATGGGACCGAGAAACTCTACGCTCTCCGGGTTGTCATAGGTTGCTGCGACGCTCTTCGCTTTCTCTGCCTCGGACCCAATGCCTGCGAGCACAAGCCTACAGTCAGGGAAGATCCTAAGTACCTGCCGAAACGCTTCAAGTAAGACAAACACTCCCTTATGTTGCATAAGGGATCCGACAAAAAGAATCACTTTCTCCGCCGGCATAGGCGACATGGAAAAAGCTTCTATGTCGACGCCGTAGGGAATGACATGGACCTTGTTTTTGTAGCCAGACCGATTGCGAATCTTATCGAGCGCCGCGGGCGTGGACAGAATGATGGCACTCGCAATCCGATGCTGGAGTTGCACGATCTCTCGCTTCAATCGAATTTTCCATCGATCAATTGCCCTTGGGGGTTCCAATCGGCCGTTATAGAGGATTAATGGCCAATCCGGAACATACGGCCCAAGGACGACGGGCCGCGAGCAATTCCAACACGGGAGACTTATGCCCGTGACCACTGGATTCAGCTGATGCACTATATCCACGACTCCCCGACGAACCAACCGTTTCAACGTGCGGTGAGCACCGAGGGCGAAACGAACCCGGGCGAGTAATCCTGTTGTTTTCTTACCTGTGTCGATTCTATGGAGCGTTACATTGCTGCTGTAGGGCTCTTTCAACTCGCTATCACTGACCGCGACATGAAGATGGTGGCCCCGCTCAGCGAGGTTGCGAATGAATGCGTTCGCCATGAGACCGTCTCCATGAGGCCTGCAGTCCGTGAGCATGTCTGAGGCATGAAGAATGAATATGTTCAGAGTTCGTCCCATAGTTAGTCTTGCAGTGAGCTTTGAAGGGCGACGGAAGAATTCGGAATCATCTGCCGCAGTTGAAACCCGGAAGTCTGCGCACGAGGATTGGTCTGCTCGGCAAACGCTTTCGAGCCCGCCCAGAGACCGTAAAACGCCCATAGCATACAACCAAAAAAGTTGACGAACACGTTGCTTCCGACAAGTTCAACAATCATGACAAGAAAAATCACTCGACAAGCGCCTGCAAACTCATCGGTCGGGCCTTCACGCCAATTGCGACGGCGAACCATACCGGCGATGCACGTCAGTATTCCCGCCGCATAGAGTGCCGTGCCAATTAAACCCAGCATAAGTGTCGTTTGAATCAGGCCGCTGTCGAGCGGCATGTCATCGACACTGAAGGTACTACCATTGAGCAACCCCACTCCCGACGGCTCATTCAATAACTCCGATGTCACGACCTCATACATCCTCTTTCGGTCGTTCAGACTTCCGTCATGGTCGAGGTCTGTCATCGTGCCGACGCGGTCTTCGATGGTTTGCTGAAACTGGGGTATAAAGAAAACCGGAATGAGGCAGAGAGGCAGGAGGAGAAGGAGAAGGAGAAATTTCCGGAGAATTGCCGAGCGCTGTGAAATTCCCAGCAGGAACATGGCAAGGATCCAGGCGAGCCAGCCCGTCCTCACAAGCGAGAGTAGAAATGCGCCGAAGCCCGCCGCCGCGACGAGGGGCTTGATTTTAGACTTGGTTAGCGTAAGCAGGACAAGACCGGGAAGCATCATTGCCGCAAAAGTGCCTGGAGAATTCAATGTGCTCCAAACGCGAATCTCATAAGGAAACGGCCGGCCGAAGGAGTTGGTCTCATATCCGCCGGGCAGGCCCTCGAGCCAGGCACAGTCCCATGCCGGGGGAGCAGCATATTGATAAATGCCATAGGCTCCGAGGATCAGAACACCCCATTTGAAGCTGTTTAAGATTGCGGATTTTTGGGCTTCATAACTTTGCCAACGCAGATGGAGATGCAATCCGAAGAGTAAAGGGGCCATCCATACGAAGAGGCCGTAGACGATCGATCCAAGAGACTCAGCCGCAGAAGAGTGAAGTTCCCATCGGATGATCCCAACTAAGAATCCGTACAAGATACCTGCCCCACATAACAGATAGGGGGTTAACTGGAGTTCTCTGGCTCGGCGGCTTTCCCGGAGTATCGTAAGTCCTGCGATCGCAGTCACCACGAAGGGTGCGAGCAGTACAAGACTCTGTTCCTCGAAGCCGAAACGCCAGTCGATGACGCGACGGATCAACGGCGTCACGAACCATGTCCATAGCGTGAAGTGGATGTAGCCGATAGGACGGCGAAAATACAGGGCCGCAGCAATCGCGGTTGCGACAGCAGGCACCGCAATTCTCAGAAGCGTGCCCTGGTGGGCAACGAAAAGTACGGCTAGAGCCAGTGAACCGCCGATGGCCGCAAACCAAACCAGAAATGCTGACCTCGCCGGAGTCTCGACTGACTTGGGACGAATCGAGCGATCGATTCCGTTCGTCGCCAAGCCAACGATCGTACTCATGCCGGTAGCCTCCCGTCGACATCCTTTAGAGACACTGCGAGTGGACGGCTGGCAGAAGCAAGGATTGCCGGCATTTCGTGCTCCTCAACCGCGCATCCTACCCGGTTGAGAAAGCGCCGAAAGGCGTTCTGAAATACGTCGATGCCAAATTTGCTCGCATGTGCCGAAAGAACTTCGGCATGCCAATCCATTTTTTCGAAACGCAGAATGGCTGCGGCTAAATCAGCTGGCGTCTGCTTGTCGAAGAAAACGCCTGTGATGTTCTCGAGGATGGTTTCAACAGCGCCGCCCGCGCGGTAAGCGATCGTTGGACGGCCGGCCGCAGCGATCTCAAGCGGCGCCATGCCAAAGTCCTCCTCGCCAGTAAAGAGGAGTGCCCTACAGCGAGAGGCATAGTGCTCTACCTCCGCATCCGAGAGCCTTCCGAGGAAGGTCACGCTCGGTCCCGCAAACGACTTCAAGCGGTCGCGATCTGGGCCGCCTCCGATAACCAGCAATCTCCGATTCAGATCTGTGCAGGCTCTCACGGCCAAGTCAATGTTCTTGTAAGAGACGAGCCTTGAAAGCACAATGTAATAATCTTCCTGCTCATGGCAAGGCCGAAAACGATGAAGGTCAATCGGAGGATGAATCACTTCCGCTGTCCGGCCATACGATCGCTCAATCCTCTTCGCCACAGTCTTCGAGTTGGCAACGAAGTGGTCCGGCTGACGCGACGCACCCGTGTCCCACTCGCGCAAGAAGCGAATCAAATGGGGAAAAAGCGCGCGTTTGAGCGGACCCATGGATTCGCGGGCCGAATAGCTGTCGAAACTCCACGCCCAGCGCATCGGAGTGTGGCAATAACAAACGTGGATTGCGTCCCGATTTGTACGCACCCCTTTTGCATAACCCGAAGAACTGGAAATGACAAGATCATACTTCGACAGATCGAGCGAACTAACGCCGAAAGGATAAAGTAGAAAATATAGCCGATAGTAATCCCTCAATCTCGGGAGACGCTGCATCCATGAAGTATGAACAGGAACATTCTTCAGTTCCGCGGGCATGCATTCCGGGAGGGCGACAGTCGAGTACAAATCTGCCGATGGCAGCATCCGCACCAGTTCCTGCGCGACGAGCTCCGCCCCTCCCAATTGAGTGAAATAGTCGTGAACAACGGCAGTACGCATGAAATCTCCTCTTACCTTTAGACGGCGCCCGATCTTTTCAGAACCGCAGGAATCGTTCGAGCCAGAATGCTGAGGTCTAATGCGAGCGACCAATTTTCGATGTACGAACAATCGAGCAAGACCCATTGATCGAAATCGAGACTGGAACGTGCCGACACCTGCCAGCTTCCAGTGATGCCGGGGCGCACGCTGAATCTGCGCATCAATTGAGCTTCAGTGAAAAGCGAGACATCCCGAACACTCATCGGACGAGGTCCGACGAGGGACATATCCCCCTTGATTACATTCAGAAGCTGTGGCAGCTCATCAATCGAACTGCGGCGTAAGAAGCGTCCAACGGCGGTGACCCTTGGATCGTTCGCCATCTTGAAAATCGGACCGCGAGCCTCGTTCTGCGCTTCAAGCTTCGCCATAAGTTCTGGCGCATCCTGAACCATGCTGCGAAACTTCAACATGGAAAAACGACGACGGCCGAAGCCATATCTCTCCTGGACAAAAAAGACTGGGCCCGGGCTGGTCACCTTGACCGCAATTGCCGCAGCAAGAAAAATGGGCGCCGTCAAAATGAGCGCTAGAGTCGCGCCAAATAGATCGACTAAGCGCTTGATCTTCTCCGCCGTCAGGCTCGCCTGGTCTGCGGGGACGAGTTCGACGAAAAGAGACGCGCGCCGGCGCATCCGCGAGCCGAGCGAAAGATTGAATATCTCATTGAGACAGGACACCCTGACTCCGGCAGCCTCCGCAAGTGAAACAGCTCGCTGCGTCATGTCATAGCAGGAGCGCAAGGGAGTGGCCACAATGAGTTCGTCTACAACATTTTTGAGCAAATATTCTGATAACTCGTCGAGTGGCCCGAGATACCTGGTAGCAATATCCGGCGCCATTTCCGCTTGATCCCGGTCATCAAAGAAGCCCAGTAGTTTCTTTCTACCGTGATAGCCGACTCTCAGTTCTCTCCAGGCTTTGCTCGCGCGTGGACCGCTGCCGAGGATAATCACCAGGGCCGGCTCTTTAGGTTGCCACGTTTGAGGGTTGGTTAAGAGCACACGAACCAGTTCATAGCAAAAAGCAATAACAAAGAACTCAACTGTAATCAGCCGGATCGGTTCAGTGGCCGCCCTCAACTTCAGATATGTTGCCACAAAGCCAGTCATCACCGTGCATGCAGTTGTGAGGCGCAGCAACACGGATGCCGCGTCCGCCAAATCCGAACGATAGAGGCCGATGATTCGGAAGCACTTTTGCCAAAGGACTACAAAGACGAGAGAAAAAATAGCATTCAGTAATGTGATTCGAATCCCTACAAAGCCGGTGAGGCCGCTCTGCAGAACTGATTGATGATTGGCGTAGCAGACGACTGATACCAGAATTGCGAGTGCGAAAATACCATCCAATCCGGATGGTACGTTAAGAATTGAACGACGAATCGACATAGGCGCTCCGCGGTACAAATGGGGGGTTCGTACGTGCGTTGGAACTACGTGCGCGCCAACGATCGACAATCGGCGCACATTTCTCATTACAGCGGTCAGATCTCGTTAGTCGCTTCCGCAGCGCGGCGAACCGACAGCCAGCGACCAACTTGTTGACTTATCTTCGCAATATCCTCTCTCCGTACCAATAGATCGGGCACGGGCAATTTCAGCATGAGTGGGAAACTAGCCAAGACGAATGTAAGCCGTGCACATGTTGAGATAAGCAGCGCGAGCGCGGCACCCGTAAGTCCTAATCTCGGAATCAGAATCAACATCAATGGAATTGTCAAAGAGAGGCCGATGGCCTGGAGCGTAGTGATTACACCGGGACGCCCCAGGGCCATGAACGCTTGCGACAACACCTGCGTTGCTCCTGTGAGCACTACCTCAAGGACAAGAATTCGCAGGATGGTTGTGGCACCTCGATAGTCGGCGCCATAAAGAAGCACTAAAAGCTTTGGCCCGGCAAGGACAATTCCGAGCCCGCAGATCGCGGTGAGCGCGGTGGTGACACGTACTGCGCGTCCGGTCATCGCGATGATCTCAAGAGGTGGCCTGGAGACTGCCCGAGGAAAGAGCACCATCACAACGGATGTGTGAAAGGCGTTTAACAGCCGAGAAAGACTCAACGCCACCACGTAGATTCCCATGAGATCCGGTGTCAAGAGGCGCACGACAAGAGCCTGATCGACATAGAGCGACATGGTGCCGCAAAGATCTATTCCGTAGCTGCGAATTCCGTAGGAGGAGAGCAGGCGCGCCGATTCCAGTAAAGAATGAAGGCGAGGCGCGAACATGCGTTGAATATGCGCGAACATCCACAAGAACACCGGCAAGCCGGGAAGAACGTAGCACCACGCAGCCGAGACCGGCGTGAGCATTCCTGCAAGCTTGAGCGACACGAGGCCGACGAGGGTGGCGAGAGGGGGGCCGATGAGAGATAGATTGGATACGCGGAATCCGCCTCTGCTCTCAATCGCCGCGCGTCCAACGACGAAAAACAGTGCGATCGGTGTATTCAGAAGGAAAATGCGTGCGAAGAACAAGACTGTCGGCGAATATTGGGGAATCCAAAATGGCAGTAGGAAATATCCCGCGATTGCTGAAAGGGTGCTTATCAGCATGCAAAGAAGAATCCCGGCTCCCAGCAGGTCCGATGATTCTTCCGGCTTCTTTCGGAGTTGATAAGTCAGCGCACTCGGCAAGCCAAGAGTCAAGGCAGACGCAAGAAAGCTATAGGAGAGGATCATCGCGCTGAGCTCTCCTCTTCCGGCCGGAGCGAGTGCTCGCGCCGAGACAATTCCGGTCGCGGCATTCACGCCGATAATCAACAGCTTAGTCGCAGCAGACTGTGCGAACGCCGCCGATGCTGACACTGTTGTTGTTGCCAAGCCTGGACCTCCTGGAGATTCGAGCATCTACGAAGCGAATCGTCGAAAGACGAAACGCCTACTTCGCAAAGTCGGTGGGGCTCGCATAGAAGCCGAGATTCGTTAATTGCATATAGTGCTGAAGCCTCGAGATCCGATCATGGGGAACGTACACAATGTCACCAGGCTGCAACGCCAAATCGTGCTCAAGCTGCGGAGTCTTAGTCACTCGCGTCAAATTCAACTGACGAACTTCCGCAAGACTATCGTTGAACTTCCGAAATACGATTACCTGCCCCGATTTTGCCCCATTGGTGAAACCACCGGCCATCATGATGGCGGAGAGCGCCGACATCTGGTCGCGAATCTCAATCTGTCCCGGTTTTGAAACTTCGCCGGCGACGACGACATAGGGGCGAGTGAATTCCTCAAGAACGAGGGTCAATTCCGGGTCCTTCAGCCGAGAGCTTTCTTTCGCGACGATGAGATCATGCGCTTGCGTCATGTTGAGGCCCGAAACCTGAATCTCGCCTCCGACGTTAATACTGATATAACCATCGGGCTGGACCGTCACGGATTGATTGAACTCCGGTGTGAGTCGATATTGCAGCTGCACGATGTCTCCCGGCCGCAGCAGATAACGAGGCCGTTCGCGCAGTTCCGGCTGCGCCATGAGGGGCAGGCGCAACGCACCGGCTAGCAGCAAAAGTAAACTGAGATATTTTTTTGAAAGCATTCGTTACCTCCTTGTACGAACGGTCAGGCGAGCCAGCCTGGAACCGGATACGTACGCTTATTCAGCAGGGAGCCGAGAATCTTTCCTCCGGCATTCCCGATAGTGCGTTCAAGATGAGCAAGCTGTCCCTTTGAGGTTTTGTTGGCCTCGACCACCAGGACAAAGCCGTCGACGAGTCTGGTGAGACCGAGGATGTCTTTGCTCTCTTTCAGAGAGGGGCAATCAAGCAAGATGTAGCTGAAACGGTCGCGCAGCATGTCAAGGAATTGCTTTCTATAGCTCCTGTTGGCGCGCCAGTCTCCGCGCGGCAAAGCCAAACCAGATGCGGAAGTTTCAGAATCTGATTCTTGAGACTTTTCATTCGGCACATAAAATGCGTCATCGTAAGGAGTGGCCACACTCCGGCAGTCCAACAAGACGGCAGGTTCAACGGATCCCCTTTGCAAGGCATCTGTCAGACGCGTCGCGAGAAACGTAGTTCCTGCCCCGGGATGGGCGGCAACGAACGCAATGGCGATCCCACGGTCGGGGTTTGCCGCCAAACCCTCCTGGAACACTTTATAGATAATTCCTTGGAACGACGATGTAACTACGTCTTGCGTCATTGAGATCACGATGCGAAGCTCCTGTGCCGTCTGCGCTTACGTATGCGCTGTCGGAGTCAAGCGTGGTTCGGACTATCGAAGTTATGCATCGCCGAAACCGCAATCTTAGCCGGGAGCGTAGCATCTGCCGCGAGAATCGAGGGAACCTGGGAGCCCATGCGCCTATGGTTTCGGTCCAATCGGCGTGATGCCACCGGTACTGTGGCCAATACAGGAAATTGAGAAAAGGATTCAAGTTCGTGCGGGGTCGCGAATGTGCTTCGCGCCATCTCCGCCATGTAGACCGCACCGGCCGCGAGGAAAATTGCTGACAACAGGCCGATTGCCGCGTTGAGAACGGGGCGCGGCGATGAGGGATGGAACGTCGATGTGGGGCTCTCTGCGATTCCTACATTGATAATTTTTTGCTCGTCCATCGCATCTTCGATTTGGGCCTGGTCGCGTTTCTCTGAAAAAAGCTCAAAATTGCTTCGAGCCTGGTCGACTGATTCCTCCAGCGCATTGAAAGGGACCTCAAGGCTCTCCAGATCCTTGAGCTGTCCGCGAAGATCGGCAATATTTTCAGTAAGCTTGGCAGACTTCGCACCCAGCGCATTCTTCTCGATGCGATTCTCAACGAGTGAACTCTGCACCTGTTGCCATGCGGGGTTGACATCCGTTGTGTCCTCAACACCGCGTTGGGCCACCAAGGCACTCAACGAGGTGGCCGTATTTCCAATTTGCTTATCGACTTCGGTTACGAGCCGGTCAGTTGGCTGATACCGTGTAAGCAACTCGGCGCGCTTGTTTTGTAACTGCACGAGTAGCGCTCTCAATTGCTCGGTGGACGTCTGACCACTGAGAACGCGGCTCACAGTCTGATGTCGTTTTGGAACTTCATTCTCGGCAGCAGCGCTCGCGTGAAGCCGCCCATCCATCTCAGACAGTTCTGCCTGATTCCCGCGCAGGTCTTCTTCATCAGCGGCGATGGTCTTACTCAGCATCTCCTCTTTCTGCGGAACAGAAACGACCTGATGTTCCTTCTGGAAGTCGTTCATCTGGCTGTTCGCCTTCTCCCAAATATCACGATAGCGATTGGCTTCTTCATTGAAAAATTTAAAGGTCCCATAGGGGCGAGACAGCAGCTTCCGATGAGAGAGATAAGCGTTCGATAACTGCCCTAGCGTAGCTGTCGCTTCTACGGGCGACAAAGCGGAGTAAGTAACAGTGATGATGTTGGATTTTCGTCCAGGCTGAATTTTGAGATTTTTACGGAATCTCGCTAAACGTAACTCGTGCGCCTTGAGTGCATCGCCAACTTGTTCCGATGGCTTTAATTGTTTCCAGCCGGGATCGGCGATCGAACCGACGACATCATCGCTACCGAGAATTTCGAGTTCTGAATTGACCTGCTGTTCGGTAACTTGTTCCACCGTGGCAGTCGAATTTCGATCGGCGGTGATGACCGCATTGCTGCGATTGTTCTCAAGCAAGAACTTAGTCTCTGACGAGAAGCGGTTCTTTGAGACGATGGTAACCAGGAGGGTTAACAAAAGGACACTAAGGAAAACTGAAGTGAATATGACGCGATGACGAAAGAATGCCTCGGCGAAAACACGCGTAGGCTGCACTCTGGCGACATCTGCTGATAAAGCATGCATTTCGTCTATTTCTCCGATAATCGGTCTTTTTGTTAATCCTTCAGAAGGCATAAAAAATGTTTCGGTACCTGCCATTGGGCGGCTGCTCCGTGAATGCGAAGTAATTTGATGGCTTGGGCCCAACATCGCTTGATCCTCCGGGTTTTAAAGATGCAAACACGAGGTCAAGGACACATTCTCACCGCGGTCGGGACGCACCATACGCGATAGAGATAATTGTGTTGTTTACAGGCAACTACTTGGATATCCGCAATCGCACCAAAGAAAACTGATTCGATCGATCTTCACGACTGACGCAGAAAAACCAACTGTCGTTCAGAGAGGAACCTTTTTTGATTCCGTGCGTACTGAGGAAAAATTGAAAGCCGATGGGGTTGGTCGGCTGATATTGTCTGACTGCCGCTTCACGATGCTATGTTGAAGGACAGTTGCGAGCCAAACTGCTCACTTAGATTAATAGCATGAGAACTCGAAGTTGTCACGAGCTTTCTGTAAGCTCGCACGGAAAGTCAAGAAACGAAAAGACAACGTGGACTGAGATTTGCGTCATCATGAATGAGATGCGGCGCATCTTAAAGGAGATGTGAGGCTGATGCAAAATATCGAGAAGCAGAAGATTCGAAGGGTGCTCTACATTGATCATACGGCGGAGATCGGCGGCGGAGAGATCGCCCTTCTCAATCTTGTTCGGAATATTGATTCCAGGAAAGTAGCACCAATCGTCCTGCTTTTTGCTGACGGTCCACTGGTTGAAAGGATTCGCCCTTATGCCGAGACGCACGTGCTGAAGCTTGAGTCCCGCGTTGCAAAGATCGGGAAGGATAGTCTGGGATGGAAGTCGCTGTTGAAATTCAAGTCTGCGTGGGTGACGCTACGTCACGTCTTCATGGTTACACGCTTCGCAAAATGGGCGCAAATTGAGATCGTGCACACAAATTCTCTTAAGTCGGATGTGATTGGAGGAATTGCAGGGAGATTCGCGGGAATTCCAGTCATCTGGCACGTGAGGGACAGAATTGAGACTGACTATCTGCCATTACCCGTCGTGAAAGTTTTTCGTTTTTTGTGTCGGACCGTACCGGATTTCGTTATTGCCAATTCGACCGCAACGCTGGGCACTCTCCATCTAATGGGCAAACGCACCGGATTGGCAATTGCATCGGGAATCGATACCTCCGTGTTTACTGATGTGGTACACGACGGTTGTGAAATCGATGGTCGCGTCCCCAAGGATTCCCAAGAAAAAGAAATCTATATAGGACTTATTGGCCGTATCAGTCCATGGAAGGGACAGCACATTTTTATTGAAGCTGCATCGTTACTCCATGCGGAATTTCCGAGTGTGAAGTTTCAGATCATCGGGGCACCACTGTTTGCGGAACGAGAGTACGAACAACAACTTCACGAACTGTGCGAACGGCTGGGTGTTGTTGAGGTTATCGAATTCGTCGGATTTGTCGAAAATGTCTCACGGCGCATTGCCCAGCTGGATATCGTGGTTCATGCATCTACTTCTGGTGAGCCATTCGGCCAGGTAATCATCGAAGGAATGGCCGAACAAAAACCAGTGGTTGCCACTAACGGCGGCGGTGTTCCCGAGATAGTCGAAGATGGGGTTACGGGCTTGCTGGTTCCAATGGGAGATGCGGTTGCGATGGCAAATGCTATTAAGTTCCTTCTAAAAAATCCTCTCATTGCAAAAGAGATGGGCGCTCGAGGCCGCGAACGAGCTCTTTCGCAGTTCACAATTCAAATGACGGCACGAAAAGTAGAAGCGGTTTATGACCACGTGCTAGGTGTTGCCTAGTCGAAGCATGAGGAGTTACTTCATGACAATGATTCCCTTTACGAACAATCAATCACCGAGCGGAAAGACGAGATTGGCAAAGAGCCTACGAACGAAAGCCGCCGCGACTTTAACCGTCGTGTTTCTGAGCGCGTGTTGTATCTGCGCTATAGCTCAATCGGGTACTTCAGGACACGAGCCCCTGCCTTTGCCAGATCCGGGCTACGGCCTTTATTATCATGACTCTCAAGGGGCACCGGCATATGCGGCTCGCTGGGGCTATCACGATGGTTGGACTGAAGGCCGCCACGATCGCAACCATGGGGATACCTTTACCGCACAAGAAAAAGATCATTTCCAAATGCCACCAGAGCACGGCGCCCACGAGGGGATGACCAGGGAGCAGTATGTTAAGCAGTACCGCGAGGCTTATTCGCGAGGGTATCAACACGGTTCGCGAATCTAGGGACGCCGGATTTTTCGGCTGAAACTCGGCGTGCGAATTGCCTTCCGGCCAAGCGGAATGTTCGCGAAGCGATCGCTACCGACCCGCCACGACGGTGTTCTGTGCGCGAAAGAAGAAACCGGCCTCAACTCTCGTAGTCGCTTTCACCTTATACCTGTGATCCGCAATCCCGAGCGCTGCGACGCTACCAATGCCGAAGGGATCAAGGACCGCTGCCGGGAGCAGATAGGGTTTCGATTTCACGAACGACTCTGTTACTCCATAGAGACGCCCACTGCGAGGGATGTTCCCGGGCACCTGAGGAAGCTCGTAGACCTCAAAGCCCAGCTCCGGATGCCGCGTTGCGTAATGATGCAGACCCGCCTCCAGTTGCTTCGGCGTCGTCATGCCGAAGTCGAAAAGAAGATCGCGATGGATCGCGCCGGGGAAGAGCACATTTAGCATTTGCCGTGTGAAATCTGCGCAGTTCGAGAAAAAAAAGTTGAAGTGCGTCCGGTCAGGTCGGCGATTCAACCACTGCATCAAGCGCGCATCCTGCTCTGACGTTGTATGCACTCGAATGCAGATGATCCGTCGGCGATAAGATGCGCCGAGGAGCTGAACCCATCCATCTTCCCGAGGATCTTGTTCGAAGCTGCGGGGATGTTCCTTCCTGTATTCCGCGCGCAGACGATTGACCGAAGCGACGGTGGCTGTGCGAGGAATTTCGTCTGCGGAATCCACCGCGAACAGGTAAGGTCCCGGAGGCATCGCCAACCAGTCATATCCATCAATCCCCTTGTATCGACTAACGACTGCCCCATCTTCGCCCGGCTGACACAACCGCAAGCTGATATGGTCATCCGAGCACAAACCGTCGACCAGGAGCGCTGCATGTCCAGTCGAGCTCACGTGACCTAGAAAGTTGATTGGAGCTTCAATCAAGAGGGTCAAATCCGCATAGGCTCTTAGTCCCGGCAGAAACAGTAGAACGAGAAGAAGGCTCCGTACAGCGGACACGGGAGAACAGGACCACATGGCACGTTTTGGATGAGCCGCGTCACTGGGCGGATTCAACATCCCAGGCCAATCAGGAAGCCATCGAAGAACTTTCTCCTCGCAGGTCTTTCGAGGGCCCCCACAGAATCCCCACAGTCGCACCTAAAATCAAAGCAAAAAGGGGTTGCCGATTCGGCAACCCATTGAAATCAGTGGTAGGCGAGGCGGGGCTTGAACCCACAACCCCCGGCTTAGAAGGCCGGTGCTCTATCCAATTGAGCTACTCGCCCACGCACTCTTATTGTAGCTTCGAACGCGGAGAATCGCGCGTCTCCGTCGCAATGGAATCCGCGAAGATAGCTAACAGCGATTCAAGCTGTGCACGAGCGGCCTCGACGGTGGGACCACACGCCGCGAGGTAAGCCGTGATTCCGATTTTATCCTCCAGCTCTGGCGTTCTTCTCGCACGCCGGATGACAAGATCGACGCGAGAGCAGCGCAGTGGCGCATTCCGGAGGCAGGTACAGAGTGCCCGGCACCACGCAATCGCCCTGTCGTGATGGGACCAAAGTTGTGGCGCACAAGGTACCAGATCCACATAAATGACCATTGCCTGCGCGGGCGTTTCCTGCGGTGCGTCGAACTCGAGTGGATCGATCTCTGCAACTTGCCAGACATCGCACTTCGCGGTGTAGAGCAGAGACTCAGAAGAATTGAGACGCAGCAATGCAGGGGCGAGCGCGGGGAGCTGAAGCACCTCCGCCAGATCGCAGGCCTTCTCCGGGCTCTGTCGCAGATCGACAAAACCGGACCAGCAAACATCGATGACGGGGGCATCGCCGCCGAGTTCGATCTCCCAATCAGCTTCCACTGCGTTCGCCGGACACATGCAGCAGGTAGCGCGTCACAGTGGCCTCGGCCCAATGAATCTCATCCCCGCGATCGCCACAGAGAAAGGCGCAATGGCCACCGTGCCGTGTCTCGACCAGCGTAATATTCGGGTTGGCCAGAATCTCCGTTCGAGTCTCGGGCAGTAGCCGGATGAATGGATCGTCGAGAGCGTGCAGAATGAGTGTGGGGACGGCGATTCGATCGACGACGCGCGCGCCTGCAGCACGGTAATAATAATCATCCGCATCGCGAAAGCCGCAATAGCGAGCGACGATCTTGTCATCGAACTGGCGAACGGATCGTATCGGATCAAGTCCACGCGTGTCGTAAATGTTTGGGTAGAGAGCGGCCTTTCGCCGGTAACGCCGTTTGAGTCCGCGCAAGAAATGCCATTCGTAGCCGCGGTTGACCGGCTCATGCAGAGCGTCGGAACCGGCAGCCAAATCGACCGCAGGGCAGACGGCCGCAACCGCACAAAGCGGAGCGCGATTGCCCCATTCTCCGGCTAACTTGATCACCAGGTTGCCGCCCATCGAATAACCGACAAGAGCCACCTGGCTTAATCCGTGAATCTTGGTGAAGTGCTCGATCACAGCACCTACATCGCCCGAAAGCCCCGAGTGATACAAGGTGGTGGTGAGATGATCCGTGTCTCCGCAGTTGCGCATGTTCATGCGGATGACGTTGCATCCTGCATCCCATGCGCGCGCAGCCAGGCCCTGGATGTATTGAGAATCGGACGAGCCCTCAAGGCCGTGCACCAACACAACGGTCAGGCACGCAGCGCGAACCGCCTCGAGCTGCCACGAACAATGACACAAGACGCGGCTTCCGTCAGAGGGATCCACCTCGACCGTCTCCGCCTGAGAGACAACACGAAAGATCGGACGCGGAAAGTAGTTGCCTACAAGCGTCTGAAGGTGTGCGTTGCTCAGGCCGCGTCGGGGGACGAACGAATAAAGCCACTCCGGCGGCGGAGCAAGTGCAGTTCTTTCTACTGTATTGTCGCTAATATCGATGATCACGGAAGTTCGGCTGTCGGGTCCGTAGATCCCCAGGGCGGCTCGTGGGATCGGTCTCTTGAACCTCTTTTGCCGCCTATAAGTTGCAGATTCTACGGTAGCACATTTGACCTAAATACCACCCATTCCCGTAGATCGTTGCAGGCTATTGCATGCAGCAGGTACCTTCGAAGCCTGCCACTATGCGGAAGCCGCATTCAATCCGACCTGAATGGTTTCGCGCGAAGAGTATTCGATACGCGCAGGGCCGGCAAATACGTTGCCCGTGACCACTGCGCAATCTACCGCGTCGCCCAACGAGATGTGCGGCTTTTTCTGACGGAATTCGCAACCGCGAATCAGAACGCGGCCGCCGCTCGCCTGGATTGCGGCACGCTCCCCTTCGGCACCCCACTGCACGAACGTGCAATCACTGAAGCCAACCGTGCCGACACCGCCGATCTTGGCGACTTGATTGCACGGTCCCCAGAAGGCGCTGTTGTTGATGCGAACGACTCCTCGATTCGTTGCGCGCACTTCCACCATGGTCGGATCCTCGCCATGAAACGAAGTGAACTCCGCATTCGCGATCAGCAATCCATACTCTGCGCTTTGTTCCACAAGAACTGCACGATTGCAATCATCCGCGCCGATGCCAAGGAAGTTTCCGTTGCATTCCCCCGTGCCCGAAGATACGAACTTGTACCCGACCTTGTAACCGAAGCAGAAGGTGTTCAGCACATACTCCCAATCGGCGCGGGCGAAGATGAATGCTTCACCATTTTCCATTTGCCACTTGTACGCCTTGCCGCTGGAGTGCCACCACGGATTGAAGTGAATGTTCTCGATACGGCCAATGTCGTAGATCGCATCCACCCAGATGCCCCGACGCAAGGGCTGCCCGGTAATGTTTCTCAGGTTGTGCCGCTCGTTGCTACTGGCGTCGATTCCCTGATAAGGGTTGAGCAGTTCCAAATCAAATGCAGCAGGGTTTTTCCCCCGCATAGCGATGGTCCACGGATAGCGAATCGGCTCCGCATCCGGGTTCTGTTCGGGATAGTAGATGCTCAATCCACTGACGGAACTATTGGTGTTCAATGTCAGGAACGGCTTGCCCTCTTCCCTGCCCTTGCCGCCGACGACATAGAGCGCCGTTCCGTCATCGCCCGGCTTGCTCTGCCCGCGGTCGCGCAAGCCGGTGTGCGACGGAACACACAGGTACGATCCGCGCAAGTGAACTCCTTCGGGAATGTTGAGTTCACTCTTGAATAGGTAGCATCCAGGGGGTGCGTACACAACCCCGCCCCCAATGCGGCTGACCGTATCGAGGGCACGCTGAAATGCTGCGCTATCATCGCTGACCGCATCGCCGATGGCGCCGAAAGTCCGCACATTCTCTTCCTTGGATTCGTAGCGACCTTTCGTCCCCACGCTCTGCCCATAGTCCGGACTCGCAATCAACGCCAATGCCCCTGCTGCCGAGCCCATTCCGAACAGATCGCGTCGGGACGGAAGCCCCGGATTCTTCCCGCTCATGACGACATCCTTTCCATGTGCACATATTTCTTGATTCTCTTGACCCGCAAAAATTAGTCATCGTCACTTCGTTGGCTCGGTGGCACTTTATTCCAGAGTTCATCGCGTGCCTTTGCAAGGGATGTTCATAGCACGAGGGCCTCACCGGAGTGTGGTCTGCGGCGCCGCTTGGAATTTCTCCAGGTGAGCCTTCGCCAAATCGGGTTGTTTCAACTTCATATAAAGTCTTGCCAGGAGAAAATGAATCTGGGTGTCGCTGGTGCTGAACTCCGGCAGAGCCAGGGCTCGCTCTCCTTCGAGTGCGGCGTTCTTGAAATTTCCCTCATATTCCAATCCCTTTGCCAATTCATAGTGCGCCTCGCGGGACTCGGGATCCTCCTCAATGGCCCGTCGATCTTTTTCAATGCTGTCCTGGCTCCGGCCCAGTGAAAGCAGGAACCTTCCGTAGGCAACGAGAATCGATGCACTTTGCGGCGATTTTTGCAGAGAGAGATTCTCAGCCTGCTGATAGAGATTCGACGCTTGGCTCGCATCACCGAGAGCTTCGTGGGTCATCGCAAGATAGAACACCGGGAGGGGGCTCTTGGGAGAAAGCGTTTGAGCTGTCTGAAGCGGCGAGATCGCCAATTTGAAATCGTTTTGATTGTAGAAAAACACTCCAAGGAAGAATTGCGCTTCTTCTGATGTTGGATCCGCAGTAATGGCCGTGATCAGACAGCTTTTGGCAACATCCGGACGATGCGCAAAGGCGGCCAGCCGGGCCTTGAGGACCAAGGCTGGAACCATGTACGGGCTTTCATGCAGAGCTATATTCACTTCGCTCACAGCCTCGGAGAATCTCCGCTGCGCGAAATCCTGCTTTGCGTTCTCGTAGTGTTGCTCTGGGCCGACGGCGAGTTGGAGTGCGAGAAGCCAGATCATCGAAGCTTGCCTCCCGGCGCCAGAGAGTAGTACTTGCCAGCGCGCACATGTTCGAAACGGTCCGTGCGTCGAATGGCCGCGGGCCATTGAACCTGAATCCAGTCGGCATATTCAGCCGGCCCAAGGCCCAACACATCGCGTGGATCGCAGGAAGAGAGATAGCTTCCGCCGCCTCGCTTGAAGATGCCGCGCTCGACACCGTTGGCCGACCAGGTGATCCTGGCGCCAACCGCCAGCCCGACAAGATTCAGTCCGATCCAATGATTCGCGTTCCGAACGATATTGTGCAAGATCAGGGGAGCCTCGCCACTCACCCCTATGACCACATCCACACGCCCATCATTGTCGAGATCGCCCACGGCAAGTCCACGGGCGGGATACGACTCTTTGAAGGCTGGACCACCCGCGCCGCTGACGTTATCAAACCCATTGCCATTGTTGTGAAACAGCAAGAGCGGCTCTCGATAGTGCAAGCTGTTGGTGATCGATTCGATCAGGTCGTCTGGATGACCATTGGCCAAAATCAAATCCAGCCGGCCATCCAGATCGAAATCGACAAAACGGCAGCCCCAGCCGGCGTCCAGCATCGTCGCCATGCCGATTCCCGTCGGTCCGGCTACATCCTGAAATGTATTGTCTCCAGCATTGCGGTATAGAGAATAGTGTTCCCGGCTGATGTTCGCGACGAAGAGATCTTGTCGCCCGTCCCCATCGTAGTCACTCGCATCCACGCCCATGCCAGAGCGAGCCGCACCATCCGCGCTATACGCCACCCCAGCCTGGAAACCAATTTCTTCAAACTTGCCGCCTCCCTTGTTCAAGTAGAGGAAGTTGCAAACGGAATCATTGGCGACAAACAGGTCCATCAGCCCATCATTGTTGATGTCCGTCGCGACAACGCCAAAGCCCTTTCCCAAATACTGCCCAATCCCGGAAGAGGCGCTGATGTCGGTGAAGGTTCCTTTGCCATTGTTCTTGTAGAGACGGCTCGGCCATGGTTCGAAGGTCTTGGGATAGCAATAGTGACGAACCCCGTTTGTGCTGCAATCACGTTCCAGCGACTTGTTGTACTTTACGAAGTGACAGACAAACAAGTCGAGCATGCCGTTATTGTCAGAATCAAACCAGACGGCGCTGGTGAACAGGCCCGGCTCATCCAGACCCGCCGCTTGGGTCACATCCGTAAATGTTCCGTCATGGTTGTTGTGGTAGAGAATCATCCGCCCATACGTTGTTACGAGAAGATCGGTCCATCCATCTCCGTCGTAGTCCGCGGCGGCAACTCCGATGCCGAAATCCCTTCCCGCCACGCCTGCCTTTTCCGTCACATCGGTAAAGGTGCCGTCCCGGTTGTTGTGGTACAAAGCATTGCGCAGAGGCTTTGTGGGTTGAAAGAAATCCGCCGGACCGCTGTTTACAAAATACAGATCCATCCAGCCGTCATTGTCGTAGTCGAAGATAGCGACTCCCGGGCCCATGGATTCAGGCAAGTAGCGGATGGTCGAGATTGCGTTGTCGTGCCTCCAGCTTATTCCCGTTTTCTCGGCTGTCCATGTCTCGAAATATTGCTCTGAAAGTTTCTCCGAATCGATCCGTGCATCCTCGAAGGAATTCCGCGCTATTGGCAACGCGCGGGAGTTCAAAGTTCCTGCGCCTAGAGCCGCCAAGCCTGTCACAAAATCACGTCGCGTCATGGTCAACTTCATTCCTCTCCAGAGACACAGTCGTGCTGCTGGGAGTCTTCTGCGCGGCAGTTCTCCCTTTCTTGAAATGAAATCTTGTTGTCCTCCTCCATTGCATTTTGAGAATCTTTGGAACGCTTGAGAGACTCGGATTGTGCAAGACGCCATCCATTCCTGGGTGCCGATGGCCGTGGTTGCCCGTTGCAAAGAAGCCGCCCTTGCAAGCGAACAGGCCAGATGAATTCATCTGGCCTGTTCGCTTGAGTTTCAGCGGGACTGGCGCTTAGAACTGGATTCTCGCGACAAATTCTCCACTTCTCGGAGCAAAGTTTCCGCCCGCGCCGGAGATGCTGTTCCCCAGGTAACCGAATCCGTTGGCGATGCTTCCGTCGCCGTTATATTGAGCAGCCTGGGAAAAATTTTGCATATTGTTCAGGTTGGGATAGACCCAACGGTTAAAGACATTGAAGAAATCCGCGCGGAGCGAGAATTGCACGCTCTCCCTGAACGTAAAGGCCTTGCCAAAGCCCAATTGTTCGGCGGGCTGTCTCGCGTTACGGTAATCCCCGTAGTACGGCTTTGAAGTGGAGTAGGTCCCGGGTGTGGGATTTGCCCACGCGGCCGGGTTGAGAAAGAACGTGGTGTAATGGTTACCGCTGTGATCATTGAGACCATGCAAGAAGAGCTTCTGGCCCGGAACCCGATTTGCAAAAACAGTATTCGTGTTATTGCCCGAGGGAAAGGTCACCTTATCCAAGGTGAACGGGGTCTGCGCGTTCGGCACCAGTAGCGGGAATCCGCTCTGATAATGGAAGATGCCATCGGTTGTCCAACCCGCAAACAATGCGGCCTTCCAGCCACTTTGCGCAAAGCGGAATCTCGGCACCTCATAATTGAAGTAGAAGTTGATCATCTGCGGCTGGTCGATGGACAAATAGGATTTTTGGCTCTTGGGCGACCGGGTGGGATCCTGAATAAATGTCGCCGTGGTGTAAGTCGCCTGGTGACTCGTGTTGGCGGGCGCATCCGCCGTACCCAGATCCTTCGACCAGGCATAACCGAGGCCGCCCGACAATCCGCCGCCGATCCGTTTGGTGACCTTGACTTGAAGCGCGTCGTACCAGGTATTGCCATCGCGCTCGTATTGGTCGCCTATATTGCCAAATTGCGGGAATGGCCGTAATGCCTGAGCCAAAGTCGCACCCGACGGGAAGGTGGAGTACGGGGCTGCGAAACCTCTCGCCGCCACGCTGGGAGATGAGATCGGTTGCAGTAGAAGGTCCTGATCAGCCGGGTTGGTCACGTCCAAACCGTGTTGCGCAATCACCGGTACAGGAAGCTGGTTGATGACCTTCAGCCCATCGGATTCAAGCCAGACACCGCGGTTGTCAATGAAATTTGCCTCAACCGACAAATCCTTGACGATCTCACGTTCAAAGCCAACGGTTAATTGCACAAAGCGAGACGGACGACCGTTGTTTGGAACCGTGAAATTTGGAGGTGAGTTGGTTTGGCCCACATTCGGGTAGGCGCCTGGGTCGAAGTTAACGGCTGTCAGAGCCGCAGGGGAGTAAGGTACACCATTGGAAAACTGGCCGGCGGGAAGGCCAAACGAAGGACTGGTAATGTTCACCTGGTTGAAGCCAAATCCCTGGTTGCTGTAGTTGATCTCATTCATGAAGAGCTGCTGGCCGGAGTACATGCCTGCCCCCGCATGGAGCACGGTCTTCGCATCCAGTTGATAGTTAATGCCGAGGCGAGGCTGAATCGACCAGGGATAGAAGTTCTCGTAGATGCAGTTGCAACGCCCTGTCCCATACCCCTCGTATTCGGTTCCACCTAGCAGGCCGCCAGCCGAAGGATTCGGGACGGTCGGACTGAATTGGGTTTCCCGGTTGTGCTGTTCGTGCTGCATCTGTTCCCAATCCCAGCGCAGTCCGTAATCCACCGTGATTTTGTGCGTGAGCTTCCATGTGTCCTGCGCGTAGATCCCGCCTTCTACGCGGTGAAACCATTGAATGTTGTCGTTTCCGATATTTCCGCTGCTCAATTGCCCAAGAGCGAAGCTCGCGAAGCCGTCGCCGAGGCTGGCGCCACTGGGGAAATTTCCCTGGGAGGACGGCAAAGACGTCTGACTTGGATCGAAGCCGTAATTTCCGGCCGATGGGTCGTTGTGCGTGCCAAAGACCTGATGACGGAGATCGCCGCCAAATTTGAACGTATGATCGCCGTGGACCCAGGTCGCGGATCCAGTGGGAGCCCAGTTGTGGTCGATAAACGGAGCGTTGTTGTTCCCCAGCTGAGGAACGTTCTGACGGTTGGTTTGCAGGCCGTGGATGATCGGGAAAGTTTTGGCTGCGCCGCCCGGCATATTTGCCGATGTGTTCAATCCAAGAGAAGTCAAATCGAAGTTTTGCACGAACGAATCCTGCGCGGCGTTGTGGCTCGTATAGTCGAATCCGGCGTGGAGCACGAGCCTCGGCGTGGCAGTATAGTCCGCATTGAGATACACCTGCGGGGCGGGGGTTGTGTTCCACCGGGTCTGGGCTGCGGTGCCGTTGATGCCGTCAGCCGCGTTGTCCTTGTTCGATTGTTCGGCGATGTAATATCCCGAGAGGTGCCATGTCTGACCGATATTGTGATCGATTTTGATGCTCGTCAAGTACTGGTATTTGTTGTTCGGCTGTTCATTTGGGTAGTTGTTGTTCAGCGCGTTTGCAGTGGCCCCCGATGGAGTAGGTATATAGGGAAGAACCTTCTGCGCCACCGGATCCCAGGTGCTGGGCGCGCCGATAAAATTGTTTGGGAACGGATCACGGACCGTTGCGGTCGAACCATCGGTGCAGGTTGCCGTCCTGGTTGTCTTCGGGTCGTACACTGCGCCGTTGATCATTTGGCGGCCCAGGCAATCCAGAATCGGCACACCATTCGAATCTACTATGGGACCCTGCAAGAGAGAGCTCAGATCGCCATTGCGATAGGCTGTCGTGGGAACTGTAATGAGTCCCTGGTTGAGGGTTTGCGTATTGTGGTATTCCTCGTAAGCGAAGAAGAAGAAGGTCTTGTTGTGGCCGTCGTAGAGGTGAGGAATCACCACTGGCCCACCTAAAGAGCCGCCAAAATCAAGCTGCCGCTGAACCGGGGTAATCTTCTGGTTGCTTGTAGGCGTCGTGTAGTTGAACGGCTGCCCTGCATCCAGATCTTCATTCTCAAGGTAGTTGAAGGCCGTCCCGTGCAACCTGTTGCTGCCGGATTTCGAGGTGTAGTTGAAAATTCCGCCGGCAGACTGACCAAATTCCGCCGCATAGTTGTTCACCAGGAGGGATTGTGAGGCGAGCGATTCCACCGAGGGCTGGTTTTCATCGGAGATGGCGCCCTTGACCGCCGAAGTGTCGTCCAGGCCGTCCATAAAGACGCGGTACGTCGTACCCGGCGAGCCGCTTATGTGGATATCGTTCCACCCGCCCACGATGGTTCCCGGCGCCAACGCGGCGAAACTCATGGGGTCGCGCACAGATCCGATACCGGCGACGTTGAACGGAAGCTCATTCATGTCGGTTGTGGAGACTTCGATATTGTTCTGTGGGCTATCGGTTTGCAGCAGTGGAGCATCTGCCGTTACCGTAACCGTCGTCGTGCCTTGCCCAACACCCAGTTTCAGGTCGACACGTGCCGTCTCTGCAACCGAGACTGTGATTCCGTTGCGGACCAGGGTCGAGAAGCCGGGTGCAACGACCGTCACCGAATAGACGCCTGCAGGCAATTCAGGAATGGTGTATTCTCCCACGCCCGTTGTCACGGTAGAGTTTTGCGTGCCCATTGCGGTATTGGTGACGGTCACTCTGGCGCCGATGATTCCGGAGCCGGTCGGATCGGTGACAATTCCGGACACACTGCCGCGGTCGCTTTGTGCGAAACAGAACACGCTCGCGCAGCAAAGCGCAATCGACGTCAGACTCAATTTCAAGTACTTGATCCAACTTGTTTCTTGTGTCATTTGACCTCTCTGGCCTCTCATGAAGTGCAGTAGTAGTTTGGCGGGGATCGACCGGCCCGCAGAGAGAAGTGCTTACCAGTCGTCGAATCGAACCAAAGTGCTGATTCGAGTTCGCTCGGCAAGTTTGCACTTTCGCTCGCGTCTTCCGATCCGATTGGGCCTCACACCCGCTCTTCTCGGAAATCGAAGACGGAATTTGTCACGCGCAGTTCATGGTTCCGCGGAAACCCGCTCCGTTTCCCGTAGGGCATTTTCAACCGACAGAAAACTCTTTCAGCTGATTCCTAATGCGACTACCACCCTACGCCCTGCATTGTCCGTTCCCGCAACGTTAGAAAGGGTCTCTAACGCATCCGTATCTCACTGAAAACACGCATCGGGCATCCCCTGCGCAGAATTAACGGTAGCGACATGAGACGCTCTGTCGAGGTTGGTCTTCTCAAAATTGCACGGAATGGAACGAACAGAGCCTCAGGATGCTTCGAACGCAACGGGGCGACCGTCCAACGTAGCGGTGACGGGAAAGCTCTGCGGAGATATCTGATTTAGCACTCGAGGAGAGAGCCTGAAGCTTTTTCCGGACGCATCATCATCGCAACAACGCCGGCCTCAAGGCCCATCGTGGATGCCGTCGAAGTACAGAATTTAAGGAATTAGGCAACCTGCGGACCGAGTGATCAGTGAGCAGTCACGTCGGACAAAACATGGCATGCCACCACATCGATGTGATTCGGAGTGCCGGCCATGGTGTTCAGATGCAACAAAACCTCGAAATGTTGAGGAGAACCAGAAGGAGTGATGCCGCAGTTACGCAGTTCAGTGGACAGTCGAGGCAAGTCAGTAGCAAATTTTCCCGCAGCCTCGGTGCCCTCCGCGTTCGCCCCGGCCAGGAGGAGAACCTGTCCGCCCTGGTCAGGATTCTTGACCAAAGCCAGGATGGCATATGAATCACCGGTGCCCCAACCTGGAGCAGTCGGCACGTATTGCGGTTGCTCATTGGGGTGCGGATGGAAGTTTCGGATATATTCCGATCGGGCGCTCTTGTCGAATACAAACCGAAAATCCAACTGGTCGCTGAAAAGGGAAAACCATGGATCGGAACGCGGACTCCCTAGAAAAATGAAGTTACTATCGGACTTCAAGTCTGCCAATTGAATGCTGCGGGCCGCACGGACTCTTATGGTTTTTGAATTGATCTGAGCTAACGCAGCCACTTTTGCGACAATGGGCGCATCGACCCCGGCCGAATTATCCCCGCGCAGGACATCCCTGCAGAAATAGCTTTGTTCGGGCGTGAGTTTGTTGGGCACCGGGACATAAATGTGATTGGCGTAATCGGAGACAGAAACCTGGCTGCCCGTGATGCCTTGAATCTCCGCAATGTTTGGATCGCTGGTGATCAGTTCCGTGGCGTGGGACGAACCAAAGAGCGCGGACCAGGGAAGCGAGGAAGTGTGTTGAGCTTCAGTGGGGGATGAGCGGTTCCAAAAGAGGCCCCAGAGCGCGAGGTTCAGTCCCACGATGAGAATCCCGAAGAGCGACAGAAGACGCCAGTTAGCGATCATGGGGGATGTTGATTCGACCTGGGGTAAAACAGGAAAGGCGACAATTGACTCTTCGGAATTTGGCGCGGACTCGTGATCTCCCGAAACGAGGGGCTTTACCGTAACCTCCCGGTGCGCCACAACCACCTCGGGCAGGGCCATTTCTCCGTGCGTGTCGCGCACGATCTCCGGTATGTACGATCCCGAAGGGAGGTTGATGCGAATTCCAGATGCTGCGCCGTATCGCCCGTAATGTTGTAGCAATCGCTTGCGCACATCACTGGCCGTGACACGGACGATTGCGTCGTCGCCCGTATCGTAGGAAGCGGAACGTCCAAACAACTCCATCCCGATCAGCCGCTCCTTAAGAGAGTCGAATCGGCCGGCAATTGCTTGATCTACGATGTACTTGAGAAATTGACCGCTGCGATGGCTTCCCTTAAACACATCGCCTTCGATCACTTCCTTAAGGTGCTGTTGGAGAGACGCAAGACCGCCCTTATTTTCGGCGATTTTTGCGATTTCTGCGATCCGGGAATCAGTGGACGAGGGTGATTGCATATCGGGAGCGTGCGACTACGATTCTGGCACTCCCTCAACCAATTGTCCACATTTGGCACTTCTTAGGTCATGCAGAATCCGACGATCGTCCAAGTGTACCTCAACGCTAAGTTCGTTCGTCCTCCACGCGGCCACCAGCGAATCAAAGCAGGTCTGGCCGATCGCCCGCGGTTCGCACATCTTTTTCTGAAGGTATCTACTGTTAGGTGAAATGCTTCAAAAGAAGCTGCGTATTTTCATATAGTTGCAATAGTATTGAGAACCCCGCTAACCTTGCTGCTTCTCCAACAATCCCTTACTGTGGTTCTTTCTGGAAAGAACTTTAGGGAATTGGGACGAAGTGAAAAGGAATTGCATTCGGAATGGACATGCAATCTTGGTACCTGATGCCACCTCAGAATCGAACAAGCGAGTGAAGCGGTCATTCTCTCGCGGGCCCAATCCCCTCTCGACGATGCCTGGACACAACATGGGCCAGGCGGAAAAAGTGGAAGTGTGCTTTCTGCCCCGCCTTTCGCTCGCAATTCCCATGCTGCTCACCGCGTGGCTGGCGTTTGCCGCATGTTCCCGGCCCGCTTGGACACAAGAGAAGGTTTCGGCAACAGGCTCGAAGGCGGCCCTGTACAAGCAGGCAAATGCGCCCATCGAGCAGCGTCTCAGAGATCTAGTGAGTCGAATGACTCTGGAAGAGAAGGTGCGGCAACTTGACCTCTATTCCGGGGCAACGGCGTTAGTGGATGTGCACACGGATGAAACTCACGCGGCTGCCACAGCCCATTTTCTTCCGGACAAAGCGCAGGCCTTATGGGGTGACCTCGGCGTCGGCGCAATCCACGACTTGAATCCGACACCGGAACAGGCAAACGCCATTCAGGCGTGGGTCCTCGCACACAATCGCCTCGATATTCCGGCGCTTTTTATCGAAGAGGGATTGCACGGATTCGATACCGGGACGGTGTTTCCAATTCCGATTGGGCTTTCGGCCACGTGGAATCCGGGGCTTGTCCAAAGCGTAGGCGCAGCCATCGCGGCTGAGGCACGTGCGACCGGGGTGGGCATGATCCTTGCGCCCGTCGTGGACTTAGCACGCGAGCCGCGTTGGGGGCGCGTCGAGGAGGACTACGGCGAGGACCCCTATCTCACGGGCCAACTCGGATTGGCCTATGTGCGGGGGGCACAGGGAAAATCTCTGGACAGCGACCATAGCGTAGTGAGCGAGCCGAAGCATTTCGCGGGCCATGGTTCTCCAGAAGGCGGCACAAATACATCGCCAGTGCATATCGGCGAGCGCGAGTTGCGCTCTGTCATGCTCAAGTCGTTCGAACCGGCGATTCGGGATGGGAAGGCGATGGGAGTCATGGCCGCCTATCACGAAATCGACGGCATCCCAATCACGGCCGACCCATTCCTCCTTAAGAACATACTGCGTGAGGAGTGGGGATTTCGCGGATTTGTACTCTCCGATCTGGGAGCGATTCAGCGCCTCTACACTGTGCACCACGTTGCCACCACGCCCGAGGCGGCTGTCTGCCTGGCCATTAAGTCCGGCGTCGATATGCAGTTCTACGATTTCGAGCACGAAGTGTTTCAGAAGGCGCTCAAAGATTGCATGCGCGAGGGCTCGCTGTCGCAGGTTGAATTAGATCGGGCCGTTGGGTCGATTCTTCGTGTGAAGTTTGCGTTGGGTCTCTTCGATCACCCGATGACTGATCCCGGTCTGAAAGCCCGTGCATATCGGTCGCAAGAGCATCTTGACGTATCGCTTGAAGCGGCACGCCAGTCTATGACCTTACTGAAGAACGACGGTCATCTCTTGCCGCTATCGAAATCGATTAAGAGGATCGCCGTGATCGGCCCGAACGCCGATGTTGCGCGATACGGCGACTATGAAAATGAATCGAACGGTGCGCACATCAGTATGCTGGCCGGCATCCGCGCATTGGTTCCTCAGACAACTGTCGAATTCGATAACGGCAAGGACATCGCGGCTGCTACTGCCAAGGCAAAAGCTGCGGACGTGGTCATTCTTGGCTTAGGAGAATGGCAGGGCATCTCAGGGGAGGGATTTGACCGTTCCGATCTTAATTTGCCCGGCAACCAGGAACAACTCCTCGAGGCTGTGGTTGATGCTGGAAAACCTGTGATCCTGGTCCTGGAGAATGGGCGCCCATTAACGATCGGCTGGGCGAAAGAGCACGTCCCCGCGATTCTCGAAGCTTGGTATCCAGGAGAATTCGGCGGCCGAGCGATTGCAGAGACTCTCTTTGGCGACAACAATCCGGCTGGCCGTCTCACGATCACCTTTCCTCGCAGCGTAGGGCAGTTGCCGGACTTCTATAACTTCGACCCGTCGCGAACCCATAAATACGTGGACGATGACGGTGCTCCGCTGTTCCCCTTCGGATTCGGACTAAGCTACACCTCGTTTCGGTACGACCATCTAGTCGTGCACCCCCCAGCACCCGGAAGAGATGGAGAGATTGTGGTGACGGTCGATGTGACCAACGAGGGCGATCGACGAGGCGAAGAGGTGGCTCAACTGTATGTGCGACAAGACGTCGGGAGCGTCGAAACTCCCGAACGCTCGCTGAAGGGGTTCTCTCGAATAGTCCTCAATTCACACGAAACGAAGAATGTTATTTTTCGTATCCCACAGGACCAGCTCGCCGTATGGAACACAGAAAACAAATGGGCCGTCGAGCCGGGAACTTACACGCTCTGGGTCGGCGGATCTTCGCAAGCCTCCCTGGCGACCAAGTTTGATCTCAGCCGGTAACAGAGATGTTCAGCCATGGGCGACATGCAAATTCTGCTCACCATCCGCCAAAAAGAGACTAAGAGAAACGAGAGATAAATGAAAACGCTTGCTGCGATGTTAGTCCTGGCGGTCCTTCCAGGTGGTACAACCAACGCCCAAGTGCACCGACAGAAGGAGCCGGTTGACTATGTGTCTCCTAACATCGGCGGGATCGGGCAACTCCTCACCCCTACTCTTCCCTACGTCCAGCGGCCTCATGGAATGATGCGGCTCGCACCCGTCACAACTCCTGGAATCACCGACAGGTATCTCGCGGACAAAATATACGGTTTTCCCATAGGTGCTGCGACACTAATGGCCTCGGTTGGCAAAGTCGGGACCCGGCCCGCAATGAATGCGTCGGATTTTGACCACGATTTTGAGACTGCGTCACCTTACTACTACGAAGCTGATCTACAAACGTGGAGGATAAGGGCGGAATTCACGGCAACCGAGAAGGCCGCTTATTATCGGTTTACATTTCCCTCTAGCCCGCAGGCCCATCTCATCATTAGCACTGGAGACGGTGCGAATCTCGAAGTGATTGGAGACGACGCCGTACAAGGCAGTCAGAGAATTGTAGGCACCGTCGGGAAAACGTCCGACACGGAAAAGGAAACTCGGGAGTATTTTTATGCGAAGTTTTCGCGACCGCTTAAGTCCTATCAGACCTGGAAAATGAATATTCTTTCCCATGCCGCGGCGCAAACGGGCGACAACATCGGAATTGCTACGGATATTGCTACTACGGCAGGCGAACAGATCGAAGTGCGCGTTGGCATCTCCTACGTCAGCACGGAACAGGCGCGCAAAAACCTGGAGAGCGAGATTCCCAAGTGGACCTTCGATCGCGTGAAGTCGGAGACGCGCGCCATTTGGAACGATGCCTTAGGGGGCATCGAAATAACTGGGGGAACGGAACGCCAGCGCACTATCTTCTATACGGCATTTTACCGTTCTCTCGGCCGCATGACCGATATTACTGAGGATGGAAAGTATTTCAGCGGCTACGATCACGCAGTGCATGACGCGGACGGTCATGACTTCTATGTGGACGACGGACTGTGGGATACCTACCGTTCCCTTCACCCGTTACAACTTCTGCTGAATTCACGGAGACAGGAGGATATGGTCCGCTCTTATCTCCGCATGTATGAGCAGAGCGGCTGGCTCCCATCGTTTCCTTCCGTGGCCGGCGAGCAGGCGGTCATGATCGGCCATCATTCAGCAGCATTCATTCTGGATGTTTATGCGAAGGGCTACCGTGACTTCGATGCCGAGGAAGCATATACAGCCATTCGAAAAAACGCCACGGAAGCAACCATGCTTCCCTGGAGCCGTGGGCCGCTCACAAGCCTGGACCGTGTGTATTTCGATAAAGGTTTCTTCCCGGCGCTGGACTGGGGACAGAGCGAAGCAGTTCCACAGGTAACCCCAGAGCGCCGACAAGCGGTCTCCGTAACCATTGAAAATAGCTATGACGACTGGTGTGTCGGCTCAGCTCGCCAAAGCTCTGGGCAAACAACAAGATGCCGCGTACTTCGGCAAGTTAGCACTTAACTACCGGAACCTTTTTAATGCCGACATAGGCTTCATGGCTCCGAAAGACGCCGAGGGAAGGTGGGTAGAACACTTCGATCCCAAATTGGGCGGCGGACAAGGAGGGAGAGATTACTTCACCGAGGTCAATTCCTGGCTCTACACATTTGGAGTTCAGTACGATGTTGCGGGACTCATCCACCTTTTGGGCGGCCGGGAAGCTTTCAATGCAAAACTGGATCAACTTTTCGTAGAGCAGTACGACACCCCAAAATTCCATTTCCTCGACCAGTTTCCGGATGCCACAGGACTTGTTGGCCAGTATGCGCAGGGTAATGAGCCCAGCTTTCATATTCCTTATCTCTACGACTTTTCAGGGCAGCCCTGGAAGGCGCAGCGCCGGTTACGACAAATCATGGACCTGTGGTACGGAGACGGCCCGACGGGTATACCCGGTGACGATGATGGCGGAGAGACTTCGTCGTGGTACGTCTTCAGCGCGTTGGGATTCTACCCCGTGTGCCCAGGCTCGCCGGTCTATGAGATCGGAAGTCCACTCTTCGCAAAGAGCGCAATTCGGCTCGGCAATGGGAAGCTTTTCACGATTCTGGCAAACAACGTCTCGGTGCGCAACAAGTACATCCAGTCCGCGCGGTTGAACGGCAAGCCCCTCAACCAGGCGTGGTTCCCGCATTCGGCCATCGCGAACGGCGGCATGCTGGTTCTGGAAATGGGAGAGAGACCGAATACCGATTGGGGCAGCGCATCAGAGGACGTTCCGCCGTCGATGAGCGAGGGACACCCGGCAATGAACTCCGCGGAGTAACTGTGGCGGTGGCGGCAAGGGATCTGCGGTCGGATCGCCGTCCACCTGTCAGGAGCTGAGAGTCGGAAAGTGATTTTCTCGTCACTTCTTTTTCTTCTTGGCAGTAGAAGAACTTCTGCGCCGTGTGCGACTGAGAGCGGCAGGTTTTTTCTCCCAGTTGTCGTAAGCTGTCAGAGCAAATCGTGCCATCATCCGTTGCACATAAGCTTCCGCCACTTCTCAAATGCGACCGGCTTTGCACCTGCGCTCGACCGGATCGTCCTCAACGCATTCTGAACGTCTATAGCGAGCAAGAATTAGCGGACATACCCTTCGACCCATTAAGATTGCATTGATTCCCTGGAGTCCGCCCATTGGACGAGAAGAAGAGTATTGAGCGCAGGACCGATCACCCGAGATCGAAATGTCTGAGCCGTTGAAAGCCGTCACGCGCAGGAGCGTCTTGCAAAGCGTGCCTTCAGTCGCGGCGTTGCTGGTTCCAGCGCCTTCCTGGACGCAGCAATCGGAGAGCATTCGCCCCGTCACTGTACCCGGTGACCTCAGCCTTCCAGTGCTGGGGCAGCCCGACTTGGTTGTCGCAACGATCGGCGAGTCAGAAGCTCAGCGCCACAGGCTCTCGAGAACCGGAAGCACCTGGACGGCAAGTCATCGCTCCGCAAATGTACAAGTGGATTTTGCAACCGGGCCACAGCAAGCCGTAGTCGCGATTGAAGCACCCGCAGTGCCGGTCCAGCGCATACAACTTCGCTGGAAGTGCCGCCTGGCCGAAGATGTACTTGTACTCGGGGACGCGTGGGAGCGCAGCTATGGAGACTTGGAATGGCGACCGCTGCAGGCAGAGCGTGTGTTGCCCTGGTACGCTCTGCTGCACTCACAAGGGAGAACTTCCGGTGCGGGAGTCAAAACGGGAGCTGCTTCCTTTGCCTTCTGGCAAGTCGATGCATCCGGCATCTCGCTATGGCTTGATGTGCGCAATGGGGGGAATGGCATATCGCTCGGGACTCGCCGGCTGGAAGCCGCAACCATCGTGCAATGCATGGGAGATGCCGAGGAAAATGCCTTCGCCGTAACGCGACGTTTATGCCACGCAATGGCACAAGGCATAGCGGTACCTGCCAGACGTGGCACAAAACAGATCGACGTCCTCTATGGGAGCAACGATTGGTACTACGCCTACGGGCAAAACACTCACGATGGTATCTTGCGCGACGCCGATCTCATGTCATCCCTTGCGCCCGCCGGCGGCATCAAGCCGTTCACGGTAATCGACGATGGCTATCAAGATCCCTCCCGATTTCCGAGCCTCCCCGGGCTCGCATCTGGAATACGCGACCGCAATGTAATTCCCGGCTTATGGATTCGGCCCTTGCGTGCGGCCCTCAAGACTCCGAGGAATCTGCTGCTCCCGGACTCTCGGTGGGAGGGAATCAGAAGCGAGCGGGCGCCTTTAGCCTACGATCCAACCATTCCAGAGGCACTTCACGCAATCGCGTCTGTAGCAGCCGAAGCGTGCACGTGGGGATTTGAATTGATCAAACACGACTTCACCACCTACGAATTGTTCGGGCAATGGGGAAGCCAGATGGGTGCTTCTCCGACGCGGGGCAATTGGCACTTCAGTGATCGCACGCTTACCAACGCTGAGATCGTAACGATGTTGTATCGACAACTCCGCGCAACCTGCGGGGAAGACCGCGTCATCCTGGGGTGCAACACGGTAGGCCATCTTTCGGTGGGGCTGTTCGATGCGTCACGCATCGGTGACGACGTGAGCGGCAAGGAATGGGAGAGGACACGCCGGACCGGCGTGAATACGCTGGCTTTTCGCGGGCCACAGCACAAGACTTTCTATTCAATCGATGCCGACTGCGTCGCGATGACTCCCGATCTGCCTTGGTCCATGAGCCGCCAGTGGTTGCAGGCTGTGGCAAGCAGCGGAACCGTACTTCTGATTTCACCCGATCCAAGGGCGGTCGGCCCGGAACAGAAAGATTTCATTCGCGAAGCCTTCGAGCGTTGCGTCAAAACACCGGGCAGCGAGCCGCTGGATTGGATAAAGACCCGGACTCCTGCGGCCTGGCGTTCTTCTGGCGCAAATCAGAATTACGAATGGATTCTCGAAGAGGGAGAAAGTCCGTTCCCCATTGGCATACAACGTGGACCGGATTAGAGCTGCACTCGTCGGATGGTACGAGTGAACAGAAATGGTTGGAGAGTTTGCGCGCTCTCCTCTCGTTGGTCCCCTCGTGGAATGCGACGAAACAACTATGCCATCACAATCGAATGGAAGCGCTCTACAGCAGCGTGAATCTGACTCTCTGGCGTGCTTCCGTACCCCAGGACGAACCCTTGTTTGCGCTCCTTGCCGACATAGCACGGAGAGAGAGGCCAGAGCCAAAGGCGCTCGCGCGCTGCGCGCACCGCAATCTCGCGGTCGTCAAATCGCGACGGCAGAGTCACAGTAACGTGCATTCCGGCCGCAGCTCCGTGGATTTCCAAGTGATCACCAAACACTCGTTGAAGGGATTCGATCAAGACCGTCCTGCGGCCGCTGTAGATTTGGCGCATTTTGCGGATATGTCTTCCGAAGTGGCCTAGCCCCATGAAGTCGGCCAGAACTTCCTGGAACAGATACGAAGGGAAGATGTCCAGTGCGAAGCGAACAGACGCGAATCGCTCAAGAAGATCGCGCGGGATGACGATATAGCCGATGCGAAGCGATGGAAGCAAGACCTTGCTGAATGTTCCAATGTAGATTACGCGCGAATTGGCGTCGAGGCCTTGCAACGAGGCAATGGGCTGCGCATCAAAGCGATACTCGCTGTCATAATCGTCTTCAACGATCCACCTTCCGGACCGCTGAGCCCAGTTCAACAGAAGGAGACGCCTCGTTGCGCTCATCGTTGAACCCAGCGGGAATTGGTGAGATGGAGTGACGAAGGCAGCGCGCGCGGCAGGATATCTGCGTATCGCTTGGGCCACTTTCATGCCTTCTTGATCGACAGGCACAGGGTTGAGCCGGCAACCGGCAGCCGTGAGTACCGTCCGTTCCAGACTGTAGCCCGGCTCTTCAACAAGAACAGAATCGCCCGGATCGAGGAGAACGCGTGTTGTGATGTCTAACGCCTGCTGCGACCCGGAAACCACCATGATCTGGCTTGGATCACATTTGACTGCACGCGCGGTTCGCAAATAGAAGCAGATTTGCTCGCGGAACCTTTCTGAGCCGAAGGGGTTGACATTGTGGAGAACGCTCGCTCGAGGGTTCCGGCTATGACGCGTGACCAAGCTTGACCAAATTTGGAATGGAAACTCATCGAGGGTCGGCTGGTGGACGCCGAATGCCCCCCACCCTCCATTGTGCGTCTCGTTTGCATACGGCGGATAGAGCGAACCGCGCTTTGCTACTCTTCGCACGCCCGATGGAGCGGTCTCGGACGGCCGGGAGAGAGCAATGAGTTGTTCGGGAAAGTGGCGTGCAACGAACGTTCCTGATCCGACTCGCGTCTCGAAATAGCCTTCAGCGATCAGCTGCGCGTAGGCATGAAGAGCCGGGAATCGCGAGATGCCCAGCTCAATGGCGCACATGCGGCTCGAAGGGACTTCCTGTCCGGGACGAAGATCTCCTCGCAAGATGGCATTTCGATAGCCATCGTATACCTGTTTGTGCAATGGAATTGAAAGCCCACGGTCGACACTCAGCAGTGGCGAGGTGTGAGCAGCTCGAAGGCCCATACACCGAGTTTAGTGGTTATGTCAGAAGAACTTCAAGTGGGCATGGAGACTAACCGGTTGATCCCTCAGACTGAAGATCGAAATAGTCAACGGACCGGTTTGTAAGCCTTGTAGCGACAGGTCGAGCCTCCCTTTACCTGTCGCATTTTTCTGGGCACAATTCCCTGATGGATTCCCGGATGGATTGAGACGCCCAGCGTCTTAACCGGCCTCTCGAATCCCATTGTCTCTTGTGGGTGTTTCTGAAAATCAGACTAAAACTGCACTTGGGCGCATGATGCAATCCGGCTCAAGGAACAAGAGCGGGAGTGCCGATCCCAGTACACGCTGGATCATTTGTTCATGCTTGCAACACCGGCTGCTGGAGCCGCGTTGAGTGCCAATGCCCACGGTCCGCCCCAGAGCGCAATGGGGCCGGCAAAGCCGGCCCCATCGAGGTGAGAGAGTGTGACCTCTAGAAGACGAACTTGCCGCCCAGCTCGAGGTTACGTGGATCCCACGTGCTGGTGATCTGGCCAAACAGGCCGTTACCGAGTGTGTCGTTGAAGCTGTTTAGCTCGGTATGGTTGAACGTGTTGAACGACTCAAAGCGAAGCTCGAAGTGCGCGCGCTCGGTCATAGCGAACGACTTATAGAGCGAGGTTGTGAAGTTCACACGACCCGGCCCGACAATCGAGTCTCTCGAGGCATTGCCGAAGCCCTGATTGGGGCCGCCCAGCCATACCGGAATCGGAGCCGAGAACTGCGCCGTGTTGAACCATTGCTTGACCGTCTTCGGATAGGTCACCTTGCCGCTCAAGTTCGGGCGGTCAGTGTACCCGGCGCCCGCGCCGCCCAGACCGACAGGGTCGTAGCTGATCGACATACCGGGACCGAAATAGTTGAGTGCTCCGTTACCTGGAAGGCCGGTTTCGTCGATGAAGGTTCCAGCGATTTCCCAACCGCCAAGGAGTGACTTCGCCAGTCCGCGGCCTTTGGCAAAGAACGGCAGGTTGTAAACGTAGTTGGCGTTCAGCATCTGACGGCGGTCCAGGTTGCCCGAGGCCTTGTCATACTTCACGTTGAATGGGTTGCTGACGGGCGTGAGGTCCGAGCTGGTCAGATCGATCTCGTGCGAGTAGGTGTAATCGATTTCGCCGCTCAGGCCCCACTTGTTCTGCAGACGCAGACCAGTCTGGAAGCCGTTGTAGCTGCCGTTGGTGGTGTTTTCTTCCTGCTCGATCTGCGCATATCCCTGATAGGTGCGGTAGATGTTTCCGTTGGAAAGGTTAGCAGGCGTCGTCCCGTTGCACGGGCAGCCATCGCCGGGATACTTGTCGCTGCCGTCCGTCGCCGCATCGCAGCGGACGGAAAGGTCCGTTGTCAGCGGATAGTTGTTCATGTCGCGCTCGATGTTCTGATGCCATGCCAGGTTGCCAACGTACTGGACAACCCAGATCATCGACGGCTTCAACTCATGCTGAATACCGAAGCTGAACTGAGCAACGGCAGGCGCCTTGTAGCTTTGCGCAAGGTTCTTCCATCCGCCCGAAGCAAAGAATGGCGTGGAGGCTGTCTGCCCTGTCACCCAGCTCGTGCTCGGATCGGAGAAGTAGACGTTGTTCGCCTGGGGGTTGAAGGCAAACGGCGGAGCCGTCGCAGCGTTGTAGATGTCGTTGCCCTGCATGCGCTCGAAGAAGGTTCCGAAGCCGCCGCGGAGAACGGTCTTGCCGTTACCGAAGAGGTCCTCAGAGAAGCCAACGCGAGGCTGCAGTGTGTTGTAGTCGTTCCCGACAAGGCCGCGCGGGAAGCCGTTCTGTCCCGCAAGACCCATGCCATTGACGTAGAACGGAACGCCGTTGAACGTCTGGAATCCGGGACCGTTGGGGTTGAGCGAACCATCCGAGTTCCATAGTGGGGTTTCGCTGACAAGATAAAGCGCCGGATCGAAGTTCGCAACCGCATTGCTGCGCTCCCATGCGTGGGGCAGTGCATCATAGCGGAGACCAAGCTGCAGGGTCAGGCGCGGCGTCACGTGCCAGTTGTCCAGCGCATAGGCTGAAGGGGTGTTGTTGACGTAGTGACGAACCGGAACAGCCTGGTACTGGTTATACGATCGCAGATAGCCCAAGGAGCAGGTCCATGAGGCCGTCGTTGGTGAGCTGGCCTTGACCGACATTGCCCTCGGCATCGCCGAACAGCTGCTGGTTCTTGGTGTAGTGGTTGATAGCTGAAGCCGTACTTCATGGCGTGCCTGCCCATGGTGTACGAGATGTCCACCTTCGGCTCATAATCGCGGGCGGCATTATGCCATGGCGCAGATCCAATGTCCTCTGCGGTTCCGTACGGATTGCCGAAACCTTGCACACCGGGTAGATACGGATTGCCGGTGTTGAAGAACGACTTCAAGTTCCATCCCGCAGGCAGGTCGGCCAGCTTACTGTCGAGGATGTTGATGACGTTGCCGTCGTAGTTAATGCTTGCCTCGACAAGCAGGTTGGGATTGATTGTTCCGCTGAGCTTGATCGCAGCAGAATTCGACGGGTTCGACAGCTCACTGGTGACCGTGTTGTAGCTTGCCCACAACCAACCTAGTTCGGGAGAGGCGTAGCCCTGGGTCACCCTGTCTTCCATGTAGTGGCCGAGAATCGTCCACTTGTCGTTAAACTTGTGGTCGATGCGCACCACGGTGTCAAGGACGTCAATCGGGTTCGAGACGTTGGTGATGTTCTTGTCCTGACCGGCGACGTTGGCTGGAGGCAGAATTCCCGCATTCAGATAAAGCACCGCATTCGAATCGAACAAATTGGACGGAATGGTGTTGTTCGGAAATGGCTTTCCGGGGGTCAGCCCATTCGCTGCCAATTTCGCGTTGAATGCCGGATCGCCTACCTTGGGAACAACCAGCGCAGTCGTCGGCGCAAATAAAGGCGCCACATAAGTCAGGTTCTGGCCAGACTTCGGAATGTCGGCAGGATCGATCGTGGGCTGTTCGTTCGTGCCCGCGCCGGTCAAGATTTTGCGCCATTCTTCGTTCACGAAAAAGAATGTCTTCTGCTTGCTCTGGTTGTACACCTTGGGAATGAACACAGGTCCACCCACGTTGAATCCAAAAATGTTGTAGTGGGTCGATGTGGCCGGAGTTATGGGAGTGGTCAATTTGTTGAAGTAGTTGTTGGCGTCGTAGTCAGTGTTGCGGTTGAACTCATACGCTTCGCCGTGGAATTTCTGTGTGCCGCTCTTGAGCGAAAGGCTCATCGTGGCGCCGGAAGAAATACCATAGTCTGGCGGATAGTTCGAGGTCATCATCGTGAACTCCGCGATGGCGTCCTGCGAAGGCATGATGTCCATCCCGCCAGCGCCGCCGCGGTCATCGGCTTCGCCACCGTCGATCAGCCAGATGTTGTGGTTTTCGACGAAGACCGTTCACGCTGATGGTGAAGTTGGACGCTACCGAGGTCGGCGTGTTGCTGTCGGGCAGGGCGGAGCTGACACCTAGACCAAGAGCCGCGAGTGCAGCGAAGTTGCGGTTCTCAGTTGCGATCTGACTGATCTGCTCTGAACTGATGAGGGTGCTGACCACGTTGGAGTCGGCCTGCACCGCAAGAGCGTCCGCCTCTACGGTTACGGTCTGTGTTTCGGCGCCGACCGTCAGCTTGACGTCCGCGCGAGCAACCGACGAAACGTTCACCACGATGCCGTTCTGCGCGAAAGATTCGAAGCCCTTGGCCGTGACCTTCATGTTGTAGTTGGCAGGGTTCAGACCGGAGATGTCGTACAAACCGGTTCCCCCGCTGATTGTGGATTTTGAATACCCGGTTGCGGGATCGGTCACAACGATCTTTGCATCCGGAACCACGGCTCCGGTCTGATCGGTGACGATCCCTGTAAGTTCGGAGTTGGCTTGCGCCCAAACTGACACGCATGCCAGCATGAGAAATCCCAACAGGATTTGTATCCTGCTGCTTCCTTTATTCATTGTGGCCATCCTTTTCGAAATGATTTCAATTTGCTGTCGTACTTACAGCTCGAACGCGATTAAGATGGCGCATTCTGGGTCGAATGCACTCGTGTTTTCGGTGCTATTCGGAAGAGCTCGCGGAGCCGTTGTGAAGATTTGCCTGACCTGAATGAGATCCCAATCACTTCAGGGTCGAGAAACCGAGCCCCAAAATGCTTGTGTGAATATCGACCGGGTCATTGGTCGGAATTTTGATAAGGCAAACCACGATCCCTTTCCGAACCTACTCACTATTCATGAGGTCGATGGGTACTCACAATATCCAGTCAGCCCTTAGTCGTCATAGCCACTTTGGGGAGCGTTCTTGGGTTGCAGCTTCTGGAGGGCGTCGATGCCTTCACGCCGGGGCCGAGTGAGTATGCTCGGCATGGGAAACGGAGCGTATTCGGCGCTGTCGGAGTGCGATACGATTTTGAACTCCTGGATGGGCGTCGACGGTGGGCGGTACCGCGTAGGCCGGTTCCAGCGTGGACCTTATGGACGCGGCCACCGGCCATGCGATTCTGGCGTTTCAGAGGCCCGAAGTGCGAGAGTGGGCTGTGCGTGAGTGGCAGCGGACGAATCGCCGCAAAGTCGCCACAGATCTCGACCGGCACTTGGCCTGCATACGCAAAACCGGGTTCGAAGAGAGAGAGCTACCAGGTCAGCGGGGTCATCAATTTCAGCTCGCCCGTCTTCGACGAGCAGGGTTATGCCGTCGCCGCATTGTCAGTCCCGTTCATTCGATGCATCAAGGACCACATCACTCCGAAGGACGTGCGCCGTCATATTCAAGAGGCGAGTCGCGAGATTTCTCGCGAGGTCGGCGGGAAATAGCCCAGTGTCAATCGAGGTGAAAGACTTCTTCCGCGGCGGCCCACCATTCACCGGGATTTCGGTCAGCGAAAGGTTCCTGCATGGGGCCCACCTTGCTCCACCACTGCTGCGTGGCCTCATCTGAAGCCATCTTCGCCATATCCGCCGCAAAATCAGTTCCCGTGTATTCGAAATAGCTATGGAGGACATTGTTTCTGAGAAAGATCGAGTAGTTACGGATATTGCATGCGCGGATTGTGCGAAGAACTTCAGCCGGAACCGCCCGATGGGCGCCGCAGTACGCCTTTTCGTATTCGGGTCTTAGCCCAATGACCATCCCGTATCTCTTCACCGATCCTCCTTGCCGCAATGATATAGCGACTTCCGAGTCCAACAGGCATTGAACGCTAGTGCTTGAGTGAAACTGGAGTTGCCCCCTGCCCACTCGACTGGTAGAGCGCTTCGACCAGTTCCATTGTCTGATATGCGTCCTCAAAAGAAGAGGACGGGAGAGGACCCGTCCCATCTACATACGCTTGTAAGGCGCTCATGGAGTTGATAAAACCGGCGGGAAAGTTGTTGCCGCCGATCGGCACTGGAATCCATGTGTCATGCTGCACGGTGCGAGTTGCGTATTCCACAGTGTCCGGCTTGCCTGTCGGGTAGTCGAGGTTCACACCAATGGTCATGCGCGCTGCGCCTTCGACTCCCTCCCATTGCATAAAGCTCTGCTGGTGCGCCGGACCAAAGTTGTAGCCGTGGTTGGTTGCAACAAACATACGCATTGCTTCGCTGTAGTCAAGAATGGCAATCGTCTTGGTCGCCGCCAACCCTGGGAGAATGCGGGCTCTTCACCGTCTTAGCCGCGAGAGAGATACCGTGTCTGGAAGCGTTTTTGCCTGCATGGAATCAAATCGCGTCTACTACTTGGTTTTGCGGTCAAGGACCGCGGGTCCGCTCTCAGCGCACTTGGTGTAGCCGCTACGCGGTCTTCAGCACCAGCACAGTGGCAATGGGGTCGAGAGGCTGCGCCGGGAGTGACACATCGACACCGCCGCCACTCTTTGTGACCTTGAGCGGCTGCCGGGAACTGTCCGCGAGCAAGTATGCGCTCGTAACTTCTTGCGGCGCCTTCTCCAGGTGAAACGTGGTCCCGGGCCATTCGAAAAAATGGATGTAGAGTCTACCGGGCGCTGTTGTTGATCGCCACTTCCAACTCGGAATGAATTTCGGGCTGCCGTTCTTGTCCTTTTCCGTGGCTGAGAACTCGCCCGCCTCCGCACCGAACAGCGTGGGCTGCGTTGCGTAGATTGATTCGCCATTGATCGTGAGCCATTTGCCCATCTCCTGCAATCTCTCCGCTTCCGCACGTGGCACTTCGCCCGTGGCCATCGGACCGATATTCAGCAGGTAGTTTCCGCCCTTGCTGGCAATATCGATCAGGTTACGAAGCAGTGTTTCCGTACTCTTGAAGTTGGTATCGTCCTGTTTGAATCCCCAGGTGTCGTTCATCGTCATGCATGATTCCCAGTCGCGGCCCGGATATCCGTGGGCTGGAATGTATTGTTCCGGAGTCTCGGTGTCGCCGTTGTATCCGCCTCCGAGGCGGTTGTTCCAGATCAGTTTCGGATGGTCGTTCAGCACCGAGACAATTTTGCCGGCCAGTCCCGGAGTCATGTCCTTCGTCGGCGTATCAAACCATAGGATCGAGGGATATTCTCCGTAATTGCTCAGCAGTTCTCGAATCTGCGGAATAGCCTTCGATTCGAGATACTCTTGAAAATTCCCGTCCTGCGCAGAGTCCCAATGATAGGTGGGCGGTTTGTGGTCATCGCGCTTGTAGGCTGCTCCTCCCGGCGCCGTCCAGTCCTGGTCCTGCGAGTAGTAGAAACCGAACTTGATTTCCTGCCGCCGACACTCCGCCGCCAGTTCCTTCAAGGGATCGCGTTTGAACGGTGTCGCATCCGCAATGTTGAACGGGTTTGCCTTGGAATTAAACATGGCGAAGCCATCGTGGTGCTTCGAAGTGATCACGATGTATTTCATGCCGGCGTTCTTTGCGAGGCTGACAATGGCTTCCGCGCTGAATTGAGTTGGATTGAATTGCGAGGCCAGTGCCTTGTATTGCGCCACCGGGATTGACGCTGAATTCATGATCCACTCGCCGATCCCAGAAATCTCTTTCCCTTCCCAGCGCCCCGCGGGAATCGCATACAAGCCCCAGTGGATGAACATTCCAAAGCGCGCCTCGCGGAACCACTTCATGCGCTCGTTTTTTTGCTCGGGTGTCTCCGTATCCTGAATGGAAGGTAGGGGATGCTTTGGGGCCATCTGGTAGTATTCGCCTTGCACCTGGGCCAGCGTTCTGCGGCCCGCGCCGAACGCTACCTCGGTTGCCGCCAGGGCACAAGCCTTGGAAAATTCTCGTCTCGACACTCTCACGACTGCCTCCTCGATAAATGCTTGGGCCGATTCATGACGTCACTGGATTCCCGTGAATCGACCGGGGAATGGCACCCGGCAACCACTCTATCATCAGTGAGATAGTAGCTTCACCTGTAGAAAAGGCAGGACACCCGGTTCTAGCGTGCGGACCGCAGTGCATTCCGCACGAATTCAGCCGCATGGTCGCCCTGGAGCGTTGCACCCGCGTCGTCAAAATGCATCGCATCCCGATGAAGGTTCGTGTGCTTCTCCATGAGGGCATGCTGATCGTCGATTACGATGCCTTCTGCGATCACCAATGCGTTGGCGATTGCGTTGCGCGCATCAATGCGAGGATTCGTCGCGCCTCCCGTTGCGTCATTGCGCACCGGCGTTGTGGTGGCCCAGATCAGCTTTGCATGAGAACCCGTAAGCCTTTGCACCGAGCGCAAAAACGCCGGGAAGGCCTTCTCGTACTCGGCTTCGCTGTATTCCCAACCATGCATCCCATTGTTGAAATGCACCACTGCAAACTGCACATGCTCCATGACGCCAAATTCCGCAATCTGGCCGGGGAGTCGTGGATCTCCTACGCAGGTCGAGCTCGCCATCAAATAGACGTTTGCCATTCCCGCCAGGTCTTTCTTCACTTCAGGAAAGTAATTGCGCGTAATGGAGTCGCCCAGCAGCAGCACGTTGGGTAGATTCATATCCGGCTTGACCGGGCGGACCTCCCAAGTCCACTCAATCTCCTCTGGAATCGAGGACGCCTTCTGCGCGTGCAACGGCAACACTCCTGCCATGCAAAAGAACATGGAGCTCACTGCCAGTACAGACTCGCGAACCATCTACTTCTCCCATGAGTCAATGTCCATCCGCCGCGTGCGGGGTTTCCTCTGCAGATCATAGCGTGGGAGTCTCGATGCGAATGCAGTGATTGAAAAACGGTCGTTCGAAGCGCATCGCGACGATGCGTCAACAAGATATTTAATGTCACAGGAGCCTGAAGTGTAACCTCCGTTTTCGCAGAAACTACCCTCGGGGCGACTCAGGCTCGAAGTATAGGCCGATGCGAAGTGCGTGACTCACACGCTCTTTCTGCTAACGGCAAAATATGGCTGATTCGAAAATGTCTTATTGAAACCCGGATACATCCAGGCCGCTGCCTTTCCGTCCTGCAGTTCGAAGTAATACTGCAGCGGGTACTCCGATTGGGTGTACTCGGCAGGGATGGTTCCCGTGGAACGACCGTCTTCGAGGCTCATCTCCGCTGACGTCCAGCGTTCCGCTTGGTCGACATGCCGATAAAAAAGACGCACGGCCGTTGGAGAAATGGCGCCGGGAGACGGCGATACTTCAAGAGAAACAGAGAGGGGCTGCCCGGGCTGGAAATTGTCTGGCTGGCGATGCGCGCACGATGCGTTCGGACGCTTCGGGCGACCGTTTGCTACCTGCATTGCAATGGACGCATTCTGTGTAGACGCCGTTGGAGCGGGCGCGGATTGCAGTTGGCCCTGCATAGCCGCGAGGTCTGTATCGATGCCCGGCAACCGATCGCTCCAATGGCCGCGCCGTTTCGGAACAGAACCGTAGGAGATGTCGGAGACGTAGACGCGGCCAGCGCGCTGCGCCATGGCAGCCCATGCGTCCCGGGCCTGCTGGTAGTGTGCGAGCGCGAGCGTTCCCGATTCCGCGTTTCCGGTTTGCCGATAGATCTCAAAGAGCACGGCACTGCGTAGTTTATGGGCAAAGAAATTGCCGAGCCCGATCTGGATGAGCACGTCCTCTTCGACGCGACAGAATTCCGGCGACGATTGCGATCGCGTGGTTCGGCGCGCAGCATTGAGTGCCTTGCTCGATGTGCCCGTGCAGTCTTCAATCCATTGCGCCACTTCGATGGGAGAATATTTTCCGCTGGATTCGCCCGCCAACAAGGCGTTTGCAGATTCGCGCACCGTGGAAAACATCTGCGGGTCCAAAGGGCTCACGGTGGCGAAACATTTTGGCGCCGGAGTATCTCCATAGGGCGATGGTTCGCTACCAAGCACGATGGGCATATTGGTCGGCAGTTCGTACCAGAGATCGTGGTTGCTTGCCGAATCAAGATGCGCCGATGTCAGCAAAGGGAGAATGCGGCTGCTCGAGGCAAGCGAAGTTTCCACTGCATCCGCACCGGGACCGAACTCCGCGCGCAGATAGCGTTGCCATGTGTCAGGCTCGGCATCCGGGTTGTAGAGTTTCCGCCCCCAGACGCGATAGTAGTACTCGTATTTCTGCCAATCGGCTTTGGGATTCAAGGAGGTGTCCGCATAGGCGCAGCGACCTCCAGGAGTTCCTGAGCCTTCTCGACCTTTGAAGGTCAAAGGTTCCATCAGATCGAGACCGGCCGCGCCGCAGAAGCTGGCCGTGCGCGCATAACCCGCTGCCATCTCCGGATCCGCGGAAAGAAGGTGCCGCTGGGTTCCAGGCCATAAACGGAAGAGCACTTTATAGGGAGCGTCTTGATGAAGAAAGTCGCCATAGCCATATCGGGTGAAAGAGCGCGAGCCGCTGCTCAGGCTGAAGAGGGCTGACTCCGTCTGTGTCAGATTTCCGTGAGGAATTTCAAGGGCGCGTATGTCTGCCTGGTGATAGCCGAGGCTCTGGTGTTCAGCTGAATATTTCGCTCCCAGCTTGACGGGCATGCCAGTGGCAGCCGCGATATCGATCATCGTCTGATTGACACCCTTCGCGTGCATATCGATTTCGATTGTGCGACCACATCCGGAGATTGCTTCGAAGAGCGTTTTCCAGAAGGGGTAGCTTCCTTCGGGAATTCCGCTCTCGCCGTGAACACGCATCGTCAGCCCCTGGATCTCCGGGCACTCTTTCAGAATGATGGCGAGGGCATCGCGACAGTAACGCGCGTGGGTCTCCGGGGTCAGGCCTTCAATGTGGTGGTAGGCATTCGGACTGTCTGTCCATTGATAGGCGTGGGTCCAGATGCCGAGCTGAAAATGAAGTCCGCGAGCTCCTGTTTCCGTGGCGATAGACCGCAGCATCTCGAAGTTCTCGTCCCGCTCCGCCTTGCTGATTTCGACTGGCATGGCGAGCCTTGTACCATCGGGAGCCGCGAGCTGCAGGACGCGCACAGCGGGATAGCCGGGCACATCAATCAAGTACGGATAAGGGAGATGGAGGTAGTCATCGGTGACGCCTCTGGGGAAGTCGTATTCGAGCCCATAGGAAAAGGTGAAGCGATTGAAGCGTGCGGCGACGAGCATGTCCAGGTAGCCGGTCCAGAAGTCCTTGTCGTAGTACCAGGGCTTGTCTTCCATCTCGGAACAGAAATAGCGGCTTACGGAACGCACTTCATTCGCTGGCTTCTCCTCGATGACATGCTTCAACTGCAGGGCCGCGAGAGGATCGGCATTGAAATGCACCCGCTCGGCGAGTTCGAGCAACCCATAGATGAAACCGCGTGCGTCGGCGGCTGAGATCAGAATTGCCGGAACTCCGCTGACTTTTCCAGGCGACAGACGTAGGCTCTCAGGTACCGTGAGAGCCGAGCCGTCAGAAAATGCTCGAGCGAGCTGCGATTCCGGTGAAGCAACGATAACGCAAAGGGAGGAGCCGGGGGCAGCTTCCGCAGCCTGCTCCATTCGACAGCCGACTCCTTTCGATGCGAGGGCCTGGCGAAGTTTCTCTGCGGCGCGCTTCACAGGGGCGCTCGACGCGGTCGGATTTTCCGGATCCAGGATCAGACAGATACGGTTTGTCCCTGCGGCGAGACTGACCGGGGCGAGTCCGCAAGCGGTGGCCGCACTCGCCAGCTTTAAGAAGTCCCTGCGTGCAATGTTGGAAGCCGCATCCGCACTCATTCGTCAAGGTCCCCAATCTGCTGTTGTGATACGGACGAGCGCGTTGGAGACAGGGTCGCGTTTTGTCCGAGTGAGGTTGCTCGGAGCCGCGGCCTGAATGGATCGACTTGAAAGGGCGGGTTACGCACGGAGAGAAACTGATTGAAGCGACCGAGGGCGGCAAATCCAGTGGGGCGGCTAGTGGGGATCGAACCCACGACATCCTGAGCCACAGTCAGGCGTTCTGCCGCTGAACTATAGCCGCCGTAATACCCTTTCGATTGTAGCATCGAATCAGATACCGAGACCCCGCGAGGACATCGCTCCCATGCCCCTATTTGGCGCCGATCCAACCCGAAAAAATGAGCCGCTCCTGCGAATGAACCCAGTGGTGCTCGAGCCGGAACGCTGGGCGAAGGGAGCCTGGATTTTTCGCGACCAGACACTTCAGCGACTGGAGATTTTGCTGGACGAAGCCTTTCGCGTACCGGGCACGAATATCCGGTTTGGACTCGATGGAATCATCGGCCTTGTTCCAGGCCTGGGCGATGTTGTCGCGGGACTGTTGTCCCTTATCATCCCACTGGCCGCCTGGATACGAGGCGTACCCTATGTGACGCTGATTCGGATGGCCGCCAATATCGGGATCGGTGTCCTTGTTGGGTCAGTTCCCTTCCTCGGTGACATCTTCGATATTGCCTGGAAGGCGAACCGCCGCAACTACCAGCTGATGCGCCGCCACCTCGGCGAGCCGCGACGCCATACGTGGCGCGACTGGACTTTTTTGCTCCTGCTTGCGGCGTCGCTCGGTCTCATTTTTGCCATTCCAGTGGTGCTCATTGTGTGGCTTCTGGCGTGGATGATCAAGCAGTGAGAGTAGGGCGGCAGGGATTCGGGATAGAATCCGTTCGCGATACAATCAAGAGAAGCGTCGGGGCGTAGCGCAGTCTGGTAGCGCATCTGCTTTGGGAGCAGAGGGTCGGGGGTTCGAATCCCTCCGCCCCGACCAGCTTGGTCTTCTGCATTCGAAAAGAGTCCCTTTGGCGATCGGATCGTCGATGGCCTTGGATTTGATGGGGCTGGGTTACCAGCGCCCCCCCTGTTGATCGTGACCAGCTCTATAAGTGGCGACGAAGTCTGAATCGCAATTCCCTTCTCCTCACTGGTTCATCTTCATCCCCGGCATCATGGAGTGATCCATATTGTCGTGTCCCTGGTCGTCATCCTCCGTTGACCAGATCTTCTTCGGATCATTCTCATACGGGTACACGTGGACCATCCATCCGAAGATATGCGGGAAGAACTCGCCCCCTGCCGCCTCACAGGATTCTCGATTTGTGATGGAGCCCAGCAAGCCAAATTTCGCATCGGCACCGAAGTAAGCGGCCTTTTCTCCAGCGGGCGCTTTGCAGAAATTGGTGTGTTGGTGCCAGCGTGCGATGCTTAGTGGAATTCGATCGTTCAGCTCGTCCTCGCTGGCATCTACGCGGTCGGTATACATTGCTCCAACCAGCTTGTATCCTCCGTCCGACGTTTTCTTGTAGAGGAGCGAGGTTGGTTTCAGCGAATCGAAGTGCGACCTTGCTTCGCGTCCATATTCGTACTTCGTAAAGTGATATTGCGGTTGAGGAATATTGGGCAAAAAGATTTCATACCCATCAGCGAGTGCCTTGCGGTAATCCTGGTAGGGGGCCATGGCCTCTTTCGCCGCTGCCACGATTGCCTCTGCCTTTTGCTGATCTTCCGGCTTTATCGGCCTGAGCGCGGTCATAAACATGTGTCCGGCCATGTGGGCCATTCCACCATTCGCCATGCCGTCTCCAGGCATACTTTGCTGCCCCGCTTGCACTCCATCCTCAGCGAGCCCAGGGGCTGCCGCAATGATGCAGCCAAGAGCCAGCCCCAGAACCATCGTCAATCGGGCGCTTGGACTGCGCGGAAAATCACTTGAAAGAGTGGACATTCCACAGACCTCTGCAGTTTAATTTTGAGTCTGACTGCCGTTGACGCCGGCATACCCGTAATTTGCCGGATGACTCGTTGGACGTCGATACGCTTCGACCATGACAAAGGTTCCAGATTTCGAGGCCCTGAAAGCACAAATTCTTGCGCATCTCTTCAATTCTGGGTGCGTTCCAGAGACAACCACTGCCGTCGATTGCGGCTCTAAAGGAATCAAAGGAGAAATTATGTCGCTCGGTAAAGTCCTTGCTCTCTCAGCTCTAACCGTGGCGTTGTTCAGTTCTTCCTCCGGGGCGCCTGCTCAGATAGGTGTCAGCATCGGGGTCGCGCCCGTGTGCCCTTATGGGTACTTCGATTACGCTCCCTATGACTGCGCACCCTACGGGTACTATGGCCCCGATTGGTTCCTTGGTGGGGTCTTTATCGGAGCCGGACCGTGGTTTCACGGACATCCGGGTTTTTACGGTCATGTCGACAACCGCTACGATCCTCATCACGGGTACCATGGACCACTGCCGGAACATGGTGCAGAGGCGTTCAACCACTTCCGCGGAAACGAGGCCCGGGATGGGCGCGGCCACATAGGCAATCCCGGTCACGACGGTGGGGGTGAACACGCCCTGCCAGGTTATCGCGGAGGTGGTCATCCCGGAGGACACCGCTAAGACGCGCATGTCAAAGCGAGATTACGATAAGGCGCCCGCGGGCGCCTTATCGGTCTTTGGCTTTTGGCTTAGGCGCTATCCCGCTCCACGGACGCCGTCGTGGGCTCTTCTGGTTGCACGGCTCTTCCCAACGTGTTTTGTTCTGGCACCCGTTCTTCGGATTTGCCATAAAATGCCGTCCGCTGAACGATAATGTGTAAGCCATGCCCCTTGATTGGACTGCCAGTGGCCTCGCCGAAGGCCTTCGCTGCTACTGCAACCAAGAGTTCTTCAACGCTCACGAGCACTGGGAAGCGATCTGGCTCAAGTCTGAAGAGCCGGAGAAGACATTCCTGCAGGCGTTGATTCAAGTGGCGGCTGCGTTTCACCATCTGCAGCGCAAAAACTTTATCGGCAGCGCGTCTCTGTTAAACGGGGCGCTCCGGCGACTCGATCGATTCCCAGTTGCTTATGGAGGCGTCGACGTCGAGTCGCTGCGGCAAAGCATTCGCATGTGGCTCGAAGCACTCGATCGACACGAAACCTCATCGCCGATTCCATACCCTCTGATTCGGTGAGGGCGCGAGATCATCGTTCGTTATGTTTTGCAGAACGACGTCAAAAGGGGATATCGTCGTCGGAGATCTCCGCCTGTTGCGCGTACTCGTCGTTTCCGGCAGGCGCGCGCTGATCGAAGTTTGCCGGTGCGTTGGAGGCAGTGGAACCGCGGCTGTAGCCTCCGGAACCGCCTTCCTCACGGCCGGACAGCAACGAAATGTCATTCACGATAATTTCCGTGCGGTAACGCTTGGCGCCTGTTTCCTTGTCATCCCAGCTGCGAGTTTGAATCTTGCCCTCGACGTAGAGCTTGGAGCCTTTCTTGACGTAATCGCGCACGATTTCGGCGAGCCGCGTGAAGGCGACCAGGTTGTGCCACTCGGTACGGTCTTGCCAGTTCCCCTGCGGATCTTTTTGGCGATCGCTTGTGGCGAGGGTGAAGTTGGCCACCAGAGTGCCACCACCCGTCGAGCGCATTTCGGGGTCTTTGCCCACGTTGCCCAGAAGAATGACTTTGTTCACCGATTTCGCCATGTTCGATCTCTCCTTGTTCCCTTGTTCACTGCCAATTTTTCGTGTCCCGTGCCAAAACTTCGCGTCAAGCTCGGCCAAAATCTCGCGATGCCAAAATCTGACGTCGCAGTTCTTTAAACCTTAGGGGCGCGAGAGCTTGCGGCAAAATCGGTCGGGAACATTCTTTCTCCCCAGACTCTCTAACGAAAAGTATAAGCGGATGGGGAGAACCACCGCAAAATCCAGTGTTCACCGACTGTTGGCGGCTCTCGGTTCCTCACAGTAGGCGAGTTCGCACCAGAGAGGGCCCGCCGCCTTCAGTGGAGCGGCCGGGCGATTCGGGACAAATGACGACAGCACCTTGTGTATGAAATGATTGTGTGTTGCTGCAGTCTTGGTCTCCCGCTGAGGCCCGTGCTAAAACGTTTCAGCTCCGGAGATTGCCAGGACGTGGCGGAACAGTTCTTCAACGGTCGTTTGATATGGCGTCTTCGTCACATTCTGCGAATGGACAGAACGGTGTGCAGTTTGGGCCCGATCCAGCACTGGTTCGCGAGCAACTGAGGCGGCTCGTTGCGCACCCATTGTTCACGAACAGCAAGCGATACCCGGTGTTGCTCACCTACGCTGTCGAGCAAACGCTTCTTGGCAATGCGAGCGAATTGAAGGAAAGGACCATTGGCATCGAGGCTTTTGGGCGCGAACACGTCTACGATGTCAATCTGGATCCGGTGGTTCGCACGGCAGCAGCCGAGGTTCGGAAAAGGCTCAGCCAATACTATTACAACCCTGATCACGCCGGGGAATTGGTCATCGAACTGCCGATCGGCTCCTATGTTCCGACTTTCCGGGAGCCAGTCGTCTCGCCTATGGACTTCGCGGCGGAGCCTTCAGCGGCCGAGAGAGTGGAGTCACTGCCGAAGGATTCTGTTTTCCAATCGCTCACAGAGGCAAAGGCCGAACAGGCGCATTCACGACTCCTGACCCGCCACTGGGTTTCGATTGCCATTGCATTGCTCGTCGCCGCGCTGATCGGATTTAGCGTTAGTCGCGTGAAACTTCCGAGCCAAGCACCAGTTGCCGGTGAACCCTCGAACATGTCGCGGTTTTGGCAGCCGATTACCGCAACTTCGAGCCGAGTTACGTATTGTCTTGGCGCACCTACCGACTCTGTGGATCTCCAAAGCCGGCCGTACCCTGCCTCAGAAGGTGGCAGTCTAAATACCTACGATGTCATCACCCTCGCCCGATCCCTTGTGCCTCTCGTTCCGAAGAATGGCCAATTTCGCCTGTTATCCGCTTCGGATACTGGCTTTGCTCAATTGCGAGAAGGTCCATTCGTCCTGATTGGCGCATTCGATAATCCTTGGACGATGCGCATCACGCAGGATTTACCGATGGGGTTTGAATATGACAATCACGTCCGCGAGGTAGTGGATCGCAAGAGTACGCCTAAAAAGATCTGGACACTTCAATGGCAGGTTCCAGGCAAGAGTCTCGCGCGCGACTACGCCATCGTCGCCCGACTTCATGACACGGTTACCGGCGAGCCCGTCATCGTCCTGGCCGGCATCCTGGGGGAAGGAACCGAAGCAGCAAGCGAGGTCGTTGCAAATCCGGCGTACCTGGATGCGATGCTGCAAAAGGCTCCGAAGAACTGGGACCAGCTAAATCTAGAAGCCGTCATAGAAGCGAATGTCATTGATGGCCATCCGGGTCCGCCAACGGTCATCGCTGTCGAGACGTGGTGAATCGTTTCACCCTCAGAAGCCTGTATCATACATCCCCACAAACCTGGCACCAGTTGAGATCTATCCTCTTGTAAATGCGATATTTATCGTTCTCTTGTTCTGTCTGATGCACGATGCACCTTAAAAAACTGCATAAGCTGCGCCTAGCCTGACTACGTCGGAAGTCCACAGGATTTCCGCAATGGACGGAAGGAGGCTTTCTATGAGGCGCGTGCTTGGGTTCGCCCTTTTATTCATCTTGTCCTCGGTCACGCTCATGGCCGCGAAGAACTCGCAGACGTTTTACCTGAGTTCCGATGTTCGGGCGAGAAACGTTGAGCTACCCCGCGGAATATGCGAAGTGACCTGGAGCACGACCTCAGGATCCCGAGTGCAGTTGACCATCAAGACGGATGACAAGAAAACCGTTACAGTTCCAGCCCTTGTGGTCGAGGGAAAGGAAGACAGAGCCGGTGTGGTCACTTCGGTCGTAAATGGCGTTACGTACCTGGTCGAACTTCACACCAGGAATGCCAAATTCGTCTTTGAAAACGGCGCAGCTGCGTCGCGATGAGTTCTGGCGGTGCCCGGCACACCGCTGAATAGCGTTTATGTAGCCAATTGAGAGTAACTAACTCTTTCATCACCCTCGGGTGAAGAGTTTTTGGAGACACATGCAGAATTGCAAGTCTGGTTCTTACCTTCTTCTCACCGTTATTGCGGCCCTCGCGCTCATCTCTGCAGCATCCATCGCAGCGGCTCAGAACAATGACCGGCCGTGGATGAATCCCAGCCTTTCCCCGGAGGAGCGGGCCGACCTGGTTCTGAAACAGCTCACTCTCGACGAAAAGCTCGCGCTACTCCATGGGAATGGCATGGCCCACGCGCCGCAGTGGCAAATGCCACTGTCAAACCTTACCAACGGTGGTGCGGGATACGTGGAGGGTGTAAATCGCCTCGGCATCCCGCCTTTGGTTATCTCTGATGCGGGCTATGGAGTGAGAGACAGCGGCGCAAACGGTAGATATTCGACGGCAATGCCATCGAGTCTGGGCGCTACAGCGAGCTGGGATCCGGACTCAGCTTGCGAATTTGGAACCGTGATCGGCAAAGAACTGCGGGCGCAAGGATTCAACATGACTCTGGGAGGAGGAGTCGATCTGGCCCGCGAACCGCGTAATGGGCGCAACTTTGAATATGCAGGCGAAGATCCGCTCCTCGCCGGTACCGTGGTCGGCAGCCTGATGAAGTGCGAGCAGGAACAGCATGTCGTCGGCGACATCAAGCACTACGTGATGAACGACCAGGAGACGGGACGCTTCTTTGTGAATGCGGTCATCTCGAAGCGAGCGATGCAGGAGTCCGATCTGCTCGCCTTCCATATCGCCATCTCCATCGCGAATCCCGGCGCAGTGATGTGTTCCTACAACCGGATCAATGGTGACTTCGGTTGCGAGAACCCGTACACGCTTCACGACGTACTCGAGAAAGATTGGGGCTTCAAAGGATTCGTTATCTCCGACTGGGGAGGAACTCACAGCACAGAGAAGGCGTCTGCCGCAGGTCTCGATCAGGAACAACCGATGGCAGACTTCTTTGGTCCGAAGCTAAAAGAAGCAGTGGAAGCCGGAAGAGTGCCAATGTCGGAAATTGACGACCATGCGCGGAGAGTTCTCTACGCTGAATTTCTGTCAGGCATCGTCGACGACCCGCCTCAGAAGAGCGTCGTCGATGTGGAGAAGGGATTCGAAGTCGCGCGACATGTGGAAGAAAAGAGCATCGTTCTACTGAAGAATAGTCCGACAGTACTTCCGATTGTGCCGTCGAAGATTCACAGCATTGCGATCATTGGCGGCCACGCTGACGTCGGGATGATTTCCGGCGGAGGATCAGCGCAGGTAGATCCGCCGGGCGGCAATGCCATCATGCCTCCGGGCAAAGGCGCGACAATCTGGCAGAAACCCGTCTGGTTCCCGACCTCTCCTTTGAAAGCGCTTCAGGCGAAACTGCCGAACACGAAGATTGACTTCGATCCGGGAACGGATGCGAAGTCGGCAGCGAGCTTGGCAAAAAGCGCCGATTTAGCGATTGTCTTTGCGTATCAGTGGGAATCTGAAGATATGGACCTGCCGAGCCTCTCGCTTCCAGACAATCAGGATGCGTTGATCGAGCAGGTAGCGTCGGCGAATCCGCACACCATCGTCGTGCTGGAGACCGGAACTGCTGTGACGATGCCTTGGATCGACAAGGTGGCCGGGGTCGTCGAGGCTTGGTACGCCGGCAGCTCGGGACACAAGGCGTTGGCGGACATACTTGTGGGGGATGTCAATCCTTCCGGGAAGCTCCCGCTAACTTTCACGAGGAGCGAAGCGGATCTTCCCCACCCAGAGCCTCCGAAAATTCCTGCTGAGAGTCAGGCTCACGCCGGAGATGTCGCGGACAACGGAGCTCCTTCTTCGAACGCTTCTGCTCACACGGGCTACGCCGTCCACTACGACGAAGGTGCAGCAATCGGTTACAAGTGGTTCGAAGAGCAGCACAAGAAACCGCTGTTTGCCTTCGGCTTCGGTTTGTCTTACACGACCTACGCATACTCCGGCCTGAGCGTCGACGCAGGCACGAAGACTGCGCGCTTCACTGTCAAGAACACTGGAAAACGCCCCGGGATCGAAATTGCTGAGGTGTACGGGCAGCTTCCATCGAGTGCAGACGAGCCTTACAGGCGGCTGGTGGGATGGACACGGGTCGCACTTGCGCCGGGCGAATCGAAAATAGTTTCTGTTCCGATCGACGAGCGCGTATTGAAGACATTCGACGAAGAGAAGAATGCCTGGAATATGACACCGGGGGATTATCAAGTCTTCGCCGGTGGATCGTCGGACAATACGCCGTTGACAGGGACTTTCGCGGTTCGCTGAGTCCGTGCGACGAACTGTCTCTCTGAATCTGTATTCCAGCAAGACGCGCGGGAGTACAACGCTGAGCCCCAGCTGTGGAGTGATCTGAGTCATGAATGTTCCCGTCGTTGTCGACCACACCAGTAGCGGAAAACAGCATTTTGAAGTGCTGGATGGACTGCGAGGCAGTGCTGCATTTCTGATCGTGATCTTCCACGTCTTCAATTACTCGTTTGGGTTCCGGGGACCATTCGCTCTGGTGCATCACGCTTACCTGGCAGTTGACTTCTTTTTCGCGCTGTCCGGGTTTGTGGTCGCGTATGCATACGATGACAGATGGACGCGGATGTCGGTCCTCCAATTTTTCCGCATTCGTCTCATCCGCCTTCATCCACTGGTTCTGATCGGAGCCACTCTGGGGCTTCTCGGATACCTCTTGGATCCCTTCAGTAAGGCGGTCAACCACACGAACGCCGCAATGCTGTTGCTCGCGTACGTCACGTCCTTGCTGCTGCTGCCATCGCCTCCGGTCGGTGGAAGGCATAACGAATCGCAGGCACTCAATGGACCGGCGTGGTCTCTGATGCAGGAATACCTGGGAAACATCGCCTACGCTTTGATTCTTCGCCGGCTGCGCGCGCTCACCCTTGCGATGATCTGCGGCCTCTCCGGGCTCCTGCTTATTTGGACCGCCAACGCAAAGGGATCGCTGGATGGAGGCTGGGATTATCCGAAGATCTGGATGGCGCCTCTTCGCTTGACGGTCTCGTTCGTGATGGGACTCTGGCTCTATCGAGTTCACGATCGGATTCGAATCCCTAAAATCGGACTCCTCTGGCTTTCGATCGTGCTTATCGTGTGCTTCCAGATGCCCGTCTTCCCCAAGGTTGGCGAATGCTCGCTGAACGGGCTTTACGACGCGGCGTGCGTGCTCTTCCTCTTTCCGCTCATCCTCCTCTGCGGCGCACACTCTGACGCTGGCGCCGGAATGATCAGGCTTTGCAAGTTCAGCGGCCACCTGTCCTATCCGCTCTACATCACCCACATTCCCTTCGTATACGTGCTTGCGGGCTACTCGTGGACAAGGCATCCCAGCCTGAATGTCAAGCTGACATTGATTTTTCTACTTATTCCATTCGTGATTTTTGTCGCATGGCTGGTCTTGAAGTATTACGACGAACCCGTCCGCTCCTGGCTGGGCCGTCGTTACGGGATCAAGCGGGCGACAGTGAAGGTTTCCGGACAGGCAGGAGAGGCACGATGATATCGATATTGAAGAGGCTCGTACGTTCTGCAGGCCCACTCCTGACACTTGGATTGGTGTTCGCAACATCACTCCTTGCGCAGGAGCAAGCCGCTTTTGGCTGGCATGGTATTTTGCGCGACAGTGCTGGCGCGCCGATCGCAGATGCCAAAGTGAAGCTGACGGGTGCGGCCACGGCCGAAGCCAACACTGGTGCCGACGGAAGCTTTACGCTTTCCGCACTACGTGGCGGGCAATACAGGCTCGCAATCATCGCCAAGGGCAAGACCGCTACCTATGCCCAGGCGATTACTCTGGCCCCCGATGCTCCGCCTGTTGTGATCACGTTGTCGAGCCGCGGCGAAATCACTGTCGCGGCGCAGCAGGGCACGGGTGCGACGGGCGGTGAAGCACTTTCCGGCCAGGCAGTGAGTTCCCTCCCTCTGAACGGCCGTGACTTCAGTACTTTGTTGCTCCTGGCCGCCGGCACGATGACCGATACGAACGGCGCGACGAATTTCACCCAGCAGTTTGCAATCAACGGCCAACGCGGGGTGGAGGCGACATTTTCCATGGATGGTGCGGACATCAGCGATCCGGAGATGGGTGGCAGTATCATGCCGAACTTCAACGTAGACGCCATTCAGGAACTGCAATCGAGTTCGGGTTGGATGCCGGCTGATATCGGTCGTGGGGCGTCGGGTTTCACAAACATCATCACTCGCTCTGGAGCGGCTGGCTTCCACGGCTCGTTTTTTGAGTTCGTGCGCAACTCGGCGTTTGACGCGCGCAATTTCTTCGATCATTCGACGCCTGCATACCCGGGACGCATTCCCCCGTTCCGTCGTAACGAATTCGGATTCACCAATGGCGGTCCCGTCTACATCCCTCATCTCTATGACGGACGTAAGCGCACCTTCTACTTTACTGAGTACCAGGGCTTCCGCCAGGTGCTGGGCACAACTCAGGTCATGCCGATACCCACCGCTGCACAACGGCCTTCAGGAGGCTCAAATATCGTCTCCGACACGGTGAGTTTTCCCGACGGATCAACAGATTCGCTTGCCATTGCCGGTGAACCCATCCATTGCTGCGATACTGGCCCGATATCCGCTGCCCAATTTCCTACGGGTTCCTTCGGTGCGAATACCTATGCGACCGCTTCGAAGGTGACCACCAACGCCGACCAGTTCTCGTTGCGCATCGACCACAAGCTTTCAACAAAGAACCAGTTCTTCGCGCGCTTCACGATGGACAACCTGACGGGACCGACGACAAATCCGGATCAGACAGCGATCGATCCCGCCTTTGCCGTCGAGTACCTCGATCGGCAGCGCAACGTCGTCGGCACACTCACGACGACGTTCACGCCAAAGCTTGTGCTGGAGTCCTCGCTCTCGATCACCCGATCCACCCCTGGCTTTCCTACCCCCGATTCACACGGACCCCGCGGTGAAGTTTGAAGACGGTCTCTTCGAAGCCTTCAACAGCGCCGGCGGATCAGTGATGCAGGCCTACGGCAATCTGTTCCAGGAGCAGGAGAACATCAGCTATACCGCCGGACAACACACTCTGAAAGCGGGCTTCGAGGTCAGGAAGAATGTGGACACCACCTATTTCGGTATTCCACCGAACGGGGAGTACGATTTCGGCGGCGGTACCGCCTACGCAACGGAAGCGATCGCGTCCGCGAGTGGCACAGCACAACATCAACGTAGGTGATCCTCTACCGGATACGCTCTCTGGTTTGCTCTCAGGTTCGCCATTTGCCTATATCGTAGCCGTTGCGCCTCCAGGAGTTTCAGGTGGTGCACACATCGGTCCGGCTGCCATCAACCGCAGCGATTACAACGCCTATGTCGAAGACACTTGGAAGGTCACGCCAAAACTGACGCTGGACTACGGTGTCCGCTGGGAGTACTACACCCCGATCACCGAGCGTGCACATCGCACTGGCTCCTTCCGCACACTGAATGGAACCTTGGACTATGTTGTCAACCCTCAGCCCGGATATTCAACCACCTGGAATGGATGGGGCCCCAGGGTACAAATCTCCTGGGCGCCGCTTAAGAACTTTACCGCGCATGCAGGTGGAGCGGTGATGGTAATACCGCCTAATATCTGGCAGGACAACATGCTCACTGGTTCTACACCTTTCTCGATCAGCCCGCGGCGTCAATCCTCATCGAGCGCGCCACTTGCGTATGGGTTCACGATCACCCCATCGATGTTGCCCATTGCCTACGATCTGAGCGGCAATGACATTCTGGCGAAGGGAGCGAAGAATATTCCTGCCAACACGCCGATGGACGTGGACCGCTACGAGAAGGATTTGGCCAACGTGACTTCCTCGGGTGCGGTGAGTTCTCTGAACCTCTCCGGGATCGATGCCAAGTTTGGCAATGGCACACTCTACACCTGGACACTGGGCCTCGAGCGCAAGATCGCCAACCTGACCGCGGACCTGGGCTACGTGGGAACTGAGGCTCAGAAGCTTCCGCGCATCTCTTTTCCGAACGCCTATCCCGGCGCTACCCCTGAGTTCGCACCCTACACGCAATTCAACTCCGCGGGCGACGTAACCGGCGGCTTTGGGGTGATGAACGTGATGACCAATGATGTGCACTCCAACTACAACGCGCTGCAGGCTTCGCTATTCGGTACCGTGGGTCACGGCGGACCCGGCATTCAGGCGTCGTACACGTGGGGTAAGTCGATCGACACTACTTCGATGGTGTTGAGTGGTACGGGTTCAACAGGCGCTACTACCTCAGGAGCGTCACAGGACCCGTTCAATCTTCGCGCAGAGAAGGGACCCTCGGCCTTTGACGCGACGCACAATTTTGGACTGAGTGTGGCGCAGGACCTGCATATGGAGAGCGCGAGCTTCTTGAGCGCTGTTCCGCGCAAGCTTCACCTATGGATGGGAACTGCTCTCCATCTCTTCCATCTCCTCCGGCGCTCCGTTCACGGTTTACTCGGGGATACAGCAGACGGGAGCGGGTGCGAACGGCGTCGACCGTCCGGATCAGATTGCCGTGCCGAAGTTGTCCACGGCGCGCACGAACCGGCAGGACTACTTTGGGATGGGAGCGGCCAACGCCAGCACATATTTCAATATTCCCGATTCACATCGCCGGCGGCACGGGACCGAACCAGGGACGCTTCGGCACTCTCGGACGCGACACTTTCCGCGGACCTGCCTACTACGATTACGACTTCGCAATGATCAAGGACACGCCCTTCGGAAGGAGATCCTCGGGCGCGGAACGCATGGACGTCCAGTTCCGCGGAGAATTCTTCAATCTGTTCAACATCGTCAACATGGGGCTTCCCTCGAACATCCTGACTGGATCTGGTTTCGGCGAAATTTCCAAGACGGCCGGCACTTCGCGGCAGATTCAATTGTCACTCAAGCTTATCTACTGATCGTGACCGCCTGCCATTGAATGCCACAGAATCGGTGTACTGCATAGAGCAGCTTGCAGCGAAGATCGGAAAATCGCCGGCTGACGTCACCGCCTGGCTCAATTTAGAACTGAGACTAAGTACCAAGATGTCGAGCTCGTAAGCATCGCGGAGCCTGATCCTGGGCTATCCTTCCCTCTGGGGTGAACGGAGCTGTCGCATCCTCACCTGAGCAGAGGTTCTATTGATGAAGCAGAATTTCGCCGCAATGATTCTCGGCGGTACCGGCCAAGTCGGTGGTGCAGCTGTCGCGGAGCTGCTGGCAATTCCGGAATGCCGGGAAGTTGTGATGGTCACCAGAAAGCCTATTGCGGCGAGATCGCGGGTACGCAGCGTCGTCCTCGATACAGGCGCCGCTGACTTTGCCGAACGCAGTGCCGCCGTTGCCCGCGAAGTTCTGAGCCAAGGTCCCATGAGCGCCGTGAGCTGTGTGGGTGTCGGTTCTGGATCGAGCCGCTGGAGCGAAGAAGAATTACAACGACTTGAACTCGGCGTCGTGGGTGCCTTTGCGCGTGGCTGCCAGGCCGCCGGTGTCGCCCAGTTCTGCCTGCTTTCTGCGGTCGGAAGCACAGCCCGCAGCCGGTTTCGTTATGCGCGAGTAATGGGCATGAAGGAAGACACCGTGCGCAAAATAGGTTTTACCCGCCTCGCCATCTTCCGCCCCGGCATCATTGTCGGCAATGCGCATACCCCGGCCTGGGTCGGTTGGTTGGGAAGCCTCGTGCCTGGGCCGTTCGGCAATATCGATAAGCGAATTCTCGGTCGCTCCATCGCCGCTGAGATAGCTTTACACAGTCGAGAGGCTGGTGAAGTGATTCGCGAAAATGCCGAAATGAAGAAACTCGCAGCGCAGTTCAATCGCGTGACTTAGGAATTTTTGCGTGGAGCGCATCGGCCAGAGTTCTGGTATGAGACCAACCACGCCTTTGGAGCCAGCAGTTACGGCGCAAGTGAGTTCGGCGAGGTGATGCCACCGTCAGAACTCGGCCTTCGCGAACAATGTGGATCCGGTCATTGAAAGGATCGTGGGAGGATTGTCGCCTATCCGTCATTTACTAGGAGTAACTGACGGTTGGACGGTGACTCCCTAGCAATGCTTTTGCCGGCTCTCGTTGCCCTGACCCATGCAGGGTCTTTCTACTCTGTCCGCAACGCCTGCATGGGATCGATGGAGGCCGCGCGCCGTGCAGGCACAAACGCCGCCATAAGGCCGCACACCGTCAGCAGCACCGAAACCGTCACGATAGTGAATGGATCATGCTCGGCCACGCCAAACAGAAATGACTTGAGCAGTCGCGTTGCGATCCATGTGCACGCGAGTCCCAGACCCAGCCCCCAAACCACCAGCACCGAGGCGTTTCTCAGGATGAGCAGCAACACATCGCGCCGCTCTGCCCCCAGTGCCATGCGTATACCCACCTCGCGCGTGCGCCGATTCACTGAGAACCTCATCAACCCCGACAATCCCACCAGCGCCATAATCAACGCAATCCCGGCAAACACTGTGAGGAGTGAGGTCTGAAAACGCCGCCGCGCGGTGGCGATCGAAATCATATCTCCCATCGTATGAATATCTGTCGCGGCAATATTCGGGTCGATGGACTTCAGGGTGGCGCGAATCTCGTTCTCAACTGTTGCCGGCAGGAAGCGTCGACTGCACGGCGACAGACTCGTCGCCGAAATCGTAACTCGTGCCGTACATCTGCGGTTGGGGCTCTTCCTCAAGACTCACGTGCCGAACATCAGCAACTACACCGACGACTGTCGACCAGTGTGCATGCTTCTCATCCGTACTGATTCGTCCCCCAATCGGGTTGCGATTCGGGAAATACGTCGCCGCAAATTTCTGATTGATGATGGTCGGACCGTAGGGGGTCGCATCTGCCTCGGTAAAGTAGCGTCCGGCAATCAGCGGAATCTCCATGGCTTTGAAGTAATGCGGCGTGACACCGCGTGCCTTCTGTCTGTTGAAAATCCTTGTTCGGAAATCCTTCGACCCACAGAATACCCAGACTCTCTGAATTGGACAGCGGAAGATTGCTGACGCCTCCAGCGGCCTGCACACCGGGCAACGCCTCGAGCTTCCTAATGAGCTCTTTGTAGAAGTGACCTTGTTTCTCTGGCTGCGATGTGGCTCTGGTCCAGGCTCACATGGAACGTCACCGCAGACCGGGTAAACCCCGTGTCCACTGACTCAACATTGATATAGCTGCGGATCAGCAGCCCGGCTCCCGCCAGCAGCACCACCACCATTGCCGTCTGCGCAACAATCAACGCGCTCTGCAAGCGGCTGTGCCCAGCGGATCTTCCGCGCATGGCGTGCGATTTCAGAAACTCCGTCAACTCCATCCGTGAAGCGCCGATCGCAGGCATCAATCCCGCCAGCAAACTCGTCAAAAGCGACACACCGATGGCAACCAGAAACACTCGTGCATCAAGAGACGCTTCATTCAGCCGCGGAATATTTCCGGGATCGAGCTTCGGCAGCAATCGGAGAAAGAACACTGCCAGCACAATGCCCACCGCACATCCGCCAACGCCAACCAGCATCGATTCGGTCAACAACTGCCGGACCATGCGGCCGCGGCCCGCGCCCAGGGCGGCGCGTACACCCAGTTCGCGGGCCCTTTCGGCGGCACGCGCCAGCAGCAAGATTGGCCACATTCCCGCAGGCAATCAGCAACACCAGGCCAACCGCAGCCAGCAGCAACCGCATCAGCGGACGAACGGGCCCAATGGAGATCCCGGTGAAACTCTCGACCAGCGCGCCCCATTCGCGGGGAAGACCAGCATCTCTCGGATCAGCCGCGTATTGCTTATCAAGCCGTGCCATGATGCCGGACATCTCCGCCTGCGCCTGATGAATCGACACACCGGAACGGAGCCGTGCCAACGAAACATTGTTCCCAATGCCTCGGGAAGTTCTGGCTTGTGGGCTGAGCGCAAGAGGCACCCAGATCTGCGTGGATTTGATATGAGAATCTCCATAGGGAAGATCGGACTTGAAGGGATACTCAAACTCCGGCGGCATCACTCCGACGATCTGATAATTCGCACCGTCCAGCTGAATGGAGCGGTTCAGCACGTCCGGTCTTGCTCCGAACATTGAGACCCAAAGCGAATGGCTGATTACGGCAACTTTCGCATGTGCCGGCAGATTGTCTTCCCCGGCAAAAGTGCGGCCAAGTTCGGGCATCGATTGCAGGGTTGAGAAAAAGTCCTCGTCAACCCGCGCGCCACCGATACGCTGCGTTGTGCCCTGCTGTGCCACGCTGAATTGAGCTTGTTCGAAGTTGCTCATATCCGCGTAGGACTTGGCCTCGCGCTTCAGATCGTAAAAATCCCCGTAGCTGGGGCAGATGACCTCCGCAGGAATCTTGAGGCTCGGATTCGGCGAAAACAGATAAACCAGGCGCTCTGGATCTCCGTACGGTAGCGATCGAATCAGCACCGCGTTCACCAGGCTGAAGATGGCTGTGCATGCGCCGATGCCGAGTGCGAGCGTGAGCACTGCGGTTATGGTGAAGCCGGGACTCTTGCTCAATGTGCGCAGGCCATAGCGCAGGTCCTGCATAGTTTGTTCAATCCATAACAGAGAGCGTTCGTCGCGATGTGCCTGTTTTGCCTGCTCCACGCCGCCGTAAGCGCGCCGCGCGGCGAGCCGTGCTTCTTCAGGTGACATCCCACGGCGTTCGAATCGTCGGCGAGGAGGGTGAGATGCGATGCGACTTCGCGCGCAAGATCCTCTTCGGCGTGCTTGTTGGCGAGGAGATTGCGGAGCTTGGCGACGATTCTTCTCCAATGCGCCATGGTTACTGTTCCTCTGCGAGCAGCTTTTCAACCACGCCGGCCATCTGGCGCCAGCGTTCGGTTTCCTTCGTCGAGCGCCTTCAACCCCGCCTTGGTGATGGTGTAATACTTCGCTTCGCGATTGTTTTCCGTCTTGCCCCAGGAACCACGAGTCCAGCCGTGCTGTTCAATCCGGACGAGAGCCGGATAAATGGTGCCCTGGTTAAGATTCAAGGCGTCTTCTGAGACCTGCTGGAGCCTGTTGGCGATGCCATAGGCATGCTGCGGACCCATGGTGGCCAGGGTGCGGAGGATCATGAGGTCGAGAGTGCCTTGCAGGATCTGGATGGGCATTTTCTTCACTTGGCATTCAAGTGAACATGGTTGTCACTTGGATGTCAAGTGGAAGCCGCGGGACGAGACTGAGGTACAGCTAACACGAGAGAGTAAGCCCTCTACTGGCGATATCGGGGCAATGCACGCACCGAGGGCTGCGTTATTCATCTTCAGGGTAGGGGCTAACTGAGGGAGTGGCCTGGCTGGATCAGGTTGGGCCGTCCTTACTTCTGCCCCGGCCCACAAGTTTTAGAGATTTGCACAAGGGTGCATCAACGAATTCAATCCCACAATCAGGATCTCTTGAGTCCAACTTCGCGATCCGTTTCACTTCGTGTATGTTTGGCGACATACATCTCGGCATCGGCGGTACTCAGCAAGCAGTCCATATTGTCGCCATCCGCTGGATACATCGCAATCCCAACGCTGGCCGAACCTTTGAAAGAGTAGTCTTCCAGAGAGAACGGCTCGTCAAAACACCGCTTGATGCGTTCGGCTACATCCTCTACATCGGTCTTGCTGCGAACCCCAGGGATGAATGCGATGAACTCGTCTCCGCCGTGGCGCGCCAGCAAGTCCACGTTGCGAAGCTGACGCTTCATTCGTAGCGAAGCTTCCTGCAGATAGATGTCCCCCACGCGGTGGCCATAGCTGTCATTGACTGATTTGAATTGATCGAGATCGATATAGATCAATCCGTAGATTCCATTTCGCTCGCGCGCTTCCTCCAGGGCCGTTCGTACGCGTCTTTCGAAGGAGAAGCGATTGTGAAGTCCGGTGAGCAGATCGAACTCCGAGCGGTGGAGCAGGTCGGAATAAACGCGCTTGGATTCGATGGCCAGAAATGCAAGCCCTGCGGCCATCGAAACGATCTCGGACTCCGCGGGACCCCGCACAGAACTTGCCTCGAGGGCAACAAAGATTTCGGCGAGCGGCGATACCGAACGGACAGGTACCTGTTCGCGAACCACCCGCATGTTTGTCAGGTCGATCGGGCGATTCCCTGCTTGGGATCCATCGACAGTTCGGCACCAGCAAGGCGCGCCGTCGAGCCGCAACGAAACCATGTTCGTTATTTCGTGAAGAATCTCATCCAGGGAACGCTTTCCGTGAATGTCCTCGAGGATCGCACTGCGGTGCCGCTCGAGATTCGCTTCTCTCTCGATACGCGCCGCCATCGCCACAGCCTGCCTCTGTACCTTGCGGTCGAGCGACCAACCCCTGGCACCCACAATCAATACCACGCCGGTTAGAAAGCCAACCAGGATCAACAGAGTGCGCACATTCAACAGCGAGGGCCGGGCAACCACCGCAATATCGTCGAAGGAGCGCAGCAAAATATTGAACGACGACTGCCCTCCCGGATTCACCGAGCTCGTATCCAACATGGTGCAGATGCCGGTCACCCTGATCTTCGAACCAAGCGGGATCCGCTTCATGGGCGAGAGTGTGGTTTCGCCGGGTGGGTGATGATAGATCGCCGTGAGCATCTTCCCGCCGGATACAAGGACGTACTCGTCCTGCGTTGCCAACCGGGCTTCGGTCGTGACCTGACCTTCGATCGACACCAGGTCATTCTGGTGTCCACTCAGATTGTTGGGGCTCCAGAAACCCAGCTCCTGCCATGTGGCCTGTTGAGGCTTCACCGGCGCCGAAATATGGTTGTCCTGGATTTCGCTATCGACCAGCGTCAGCATGTGATCGCGCGATTCGGGAAACCCGATCGCATCGGCTTCGTCCCCAAGCTGCAAGAGCTCATGCGTGTGCGTCGAAACCCAAATGCTCCGTGCGCCGTCCTGAAGCACGACAGCCGCTCCGGGCTGGTAGTAAGTGATGATCCCGTGTACGCGGACCCTCTGTGTCCGATCGCCCACGTGATAGACAGAAAGAATCTGGTCCATGGGGATGACAGGAAGCGTCCACGGGCTGGAGCGCGCGCCTTTCACGATTTGAATGTCGGACAACCTGGGAATCTCGAGCAGAATTCCCGTCAATTGCATCTTGCTGTCGAAGCTGCCGGCCACGTCCGCGGTCACCTCAACTTCGGCGTCAAGAAGGTCACCTAGCGCGCGCCCCTCGTCACTCACCACAAGGCCATCCACATACCCGCCGTCCACTACCATATGAATCTTGATGATGTGTGAGCCGTCTTCCGTCACCATGTCGGCGCTGCGGACCACGCCGCGCACCTTCACCCGCATACAATCCAGCCGGGCGCGGATCATCTCGTCGAAAGTGGCACGGACTGGCTCGGGTAACTTGCCGTGTTGCAAAAGTGTGATGCGATCGCCCACCACGTCCGGGCGGAAACTATCGCGCGCATGACCTTCCACCAGTACCCGGTCTCCGGGAGCGAGGTTGGCCCCTCTCGTAAACTGCACGTAGACAGCTTTATCTTCGTCTTGAACGAACATGTCGACGTCTTTAGCGCTGTAGTAGGTAACAGTGGCTTCGAAGGCTACGGCAAGCCCTTTCGCAGCTTCTTCGTGGCTCAATTCGTGAACGGCACGCAGAGTCGTCAGTGTGCTGGGCACCGATGCATTGACAACGGAGGCCCAACCAAAAGCCATCAGGACGACAGCAAGCACACTCTTCATCGAAGAACCTGGTTCCGGCAAGGGAACGCAAACCTCTAGGCTCTTTATCGACCAAAATCGCAAAAGTGTAAATGCCACATTAGTTTGGCTCGCGTTTGCCGGCAAGTCGTTTAGGCACAAAAGATCCAGCTGAATGAGGATCGTGAGATCTCAAATTAGCCCCGGCATCCTTCCCGAGAGGGGAAAGCCGACTTTCAGCCTCGCCGTGCGAGCGAACGATTCCGCAACCACTTGGCCATGCCGAGCGCGAGCAGCAAGCCGCCGAACGGGATGCACATGAGCGCGACGATGAGCGCGAACCAGCCGGTGTTGGTGCTGGCGCCGGTGCGGGAAAAGCCGCCCAGCACGGTCTCCAGCAGCAAGGCCGCCAGAAAACCCGCGCCGACCATTGAGCCGCCCCATTGCAGCAGTTGGCGTGTTCCATCGTTCGGACGAGTCGAGACGTGCCGGGCCCTCGGGCCTTGCGCGGACATGACGTTCACGATCCTTGCGCCAGGCGAAGCATCACGTAGGTGATGACGCCGGTGACGGAGACGTAGAGCCAGAGCGGAAACGTCCAGCGGGCGACTTTGCGGTGCTGCGGGAATGCGGCCCGAGAGCGAAAAGAAAAACGTAACCAGCACCAGGGGCAGCGCAACGACGGCCAGGACGATGTGGCTGGCCAGCAGGCAGAGATAGAAAGTGCGGAAGGCGGCGTGGACCGGGTAGCGGACATCGCCGTGCAGCGCGTGATGCAGGATGTAGCTGATCAAGAAACAGCGTGGAAAAGACAAAAGCCGTGATCATCGATGCGCGATGGGCTGCGATGCGGCGCGCGCGAATGAACGTGTAGCCGATGAGCAGCGCCGTGGCGGCGAGACCGTTGAGGACGGCGTTGAGCGCCGGCAGGAATGCGTATTCGGTGCTGGCTGCCGCGGCGGGATGGATGTAGATGAGCCAGAACAGAAACAGCGAAGCCGCGGCGCTGATGACAAGGATTGCCGCAATTGCCGGGCGCGTGCTCGATTTCGGATTCGACGCGGGAGCGATGGTGGTCATGATTCGCCTAGTGCTTTGCGATGGCGCAGAGCATGAGCGTGGTGAGCAGCAGAGGGCAGGTAAATCACGCTGACCTTGAGCAGATCGCGCGCCAGCATGCGGCTCTCGGTTTCGGAGGATGTGCGCAGGATGCGGCTGAAGCGAATGGTGTAGCCGAGATAAAAAAATCCCAGCGCCACTGCGATCACGGCATAGACCGGCCCGGCAAGACCAAGCCACCAGGGCGCCAGGCTGACCGGAATCATCAGCACGGCGTAGAAGAGCGCTTCGACCACGGTGGACCAGCCGTCGGGCTGCACGACGGGCAACATGCGGATTCCGGCGCGGGCGTAGTCGTGCGATAGAGCCAGGCGATGGCCATGAAGTGCGGGAACTGCCAGACGAAGAGGATGGCGAAGAGCGCGACGGCCGGCCATTCGATGCGCCCGCGCGCCGCAGTCCAGCCGAGCAGCGGGCCCATGGCGCCGGGAAATGCGCCGATGAATGTGGCCAGCGTAGTGACGCGCTTCAGCGGCGTGTAGACGGCCACATAGGTGAATGCTGTCAGCAGCGCGAGCGAGACGGTGAGCAGGTTGGTGTGCAGCAGCAGCCAACAGGCATCCGAAAGCGCGAGCGCGCCGATGCCGGCGAGGATTCCCTGCGCCAGCGAGATGCGGCCCGAGGGCAGCGGACGATCGGCGGTGCGGACCATGCGCGCGTCCGTGGAGCGCTCGAGAGCCTGATTGAGTGCGCCGGCGCCGGCGGAGACGAGGCCGATGCCGACAAGCGTGTCGAGCAGGCCGCGCTGCAGGTGGAGATGCCGGACTGCATGGAGCCGAGGTAAAAGCCCGCCCATCCGGTCACCAGCACCATGCCGGTCACGCGCACCTTGAACAGTTCGCGGAAATCGTGGATCAGCGTCGCGGTGGTGCCGGCACGCGGCGCATGCCTCGCATGCGACTCACCGCACTTCGTTCGGGCAGCGGGGAGCGTGTACGGGACTGGCGGCCTGGGAAGCGGAAGTCATGGAAATGGCCGGAGAGCAGGTCGTAGCGATGCGCCTGTTTCGATGATAACAAGAGGAACCGTCGACTGCAGGGCAGGAGTCCTAGAAGCCCGTGCGGCCACAATCGCCAGTCGCAACCTGCTCCGGAGTCAGTCGGTCCACCGGGATGGAGACGTGGGCGGTGCGGTAGAGCGGAAGGCGGCGCTGTAGCGGCTGGCGAGGTTGGCCTGATCGGCAAGGACGGGGCGCGCATGTTCGGTGCCCCGGCAGCGGGCCAGCGTCGTGGCCAGCTCGACTTCAAGATGAACCAGCAACGTGCCGGGCGTGGCGAGCAGCAGATCTGCGGGTTTCCGGCCGTTCGATGGCGCCGCCGCCGAGAGCGAGCACCAGTCCGTCTCCTGCGGCCAGACGGGCGATTGTGGCGTGCTCGCGGTCGCGAAAGGCGGCCTCGCCGTGGCGGGCGAAGAGCTCGGCAATGGTGGCAGCCGGCTTCGGCCTCGATCACGTCGTCCACATCCACAAATTGCCAGCCAAGGCGTGTCGCCACGAGCGGGCCGACGGTGGTTTTGCCGGAGCCCATGAAGCCGGTGAGGACGATACGGCGCACTGGCAGGTCGGGGCTCGGGTTGGACACGGTTCGTCAAGCAACTCCTTTCCGAGATGCGCAGGCTCTGTTCAGTATAGGGAAGCGCTCGGCGAGAAGGAGCGCTCAGCCGAGCACCATGACGATGGCTCCCGCAGTGATGAGTACGCCGCCGAGCAGGGCAGGCGCGGTCAGCTTTTCGCCCAGCAGCAGCCACGCGAAGACCATCACCAGCGGCACGCTGAGCTTGTCCAGCGGCGCAACGCGCGACGCGGGACCAGTTGCAGCGCGCGGAAATAGCACAGCCACGAAAGGCCGGTGGCCAGACCCGAGAGCGCGAGGAAGAGCACGGTACGGCGGTCGAGCAAACGGATCTCGCCGTGTTTGCCGAGAGCCAGCGCGATGCCCCAGGCGAAGACGACCACGACGCTGGTGCGAATGGCCGTGGCCAGGTTTGAGTCCACATGCGCCACGCCGACCTTGGCCAGCAGCGCGGTGGCGGCAGCGAAGATGGCGGAAAGAATTGCCCATCCAATCCAGCTCATGTGCCCCATGGTACGCGGAAAGCACTCCGGCGAGGCAGGCTACACTCGATTTGCATGGAGACTGGCCGCGCCAGCAAAACTGCCCTTCGCGTGGCCATGCGGCGCGCCGCGCACCAGGTTCTGGACCAGCCCTGCGTGCTCGTCGGATCCCATTGCGGTGCCGCTGCTGGGTCGCCACTTCACGTTCGATCGGGACGCGCGAGATGAGCCCGGTCGCGCGGGCTTTCCGTGCGTTCATGGCAGCGCGGAGCCGCTATGCGGAAGACCAGCTGGCCGAGGCGGTCGCATCCGGGGTCGACGCAATATGTGGTGCTGGGTGCGGGGCTCGACACCTTTGCCTATCGCAATCCGTTTCCAAAGCTGCGGGTCTTCGAGGTGGATTTTCCCGCCACACAGGAGTGGAAGCGCGCGCTGCTCGCGGAGGCCGCCGATTCCGTTGCCGCACAGCCTCACCTTTGTTCCGCTTGATTTTGAGCACAGAACGCTGGCCGACGGACTGGTCGGATGCGGGATTCGATCTTGGGCATGCGCGGCCTTTTTCGGATGGCTGGGTGTGGTTCCCTATCTGACGCGCGAGGCATTTCGGGCCACATTGCAGGCGATCGCGCGACTGCCGGCTGGAAGCGGCGTCTGCTTCGACTACGCGCTGTCGCCCGAATCCCTGGGCCCGCAGCGCCGCAAGGCATTTGAAGCGTCTGGCGGCGCGAGTGGCCGCGGCCGGCGAGCCGTTCCAGCTCTTCTTTACGCCGGAAGAATTGGAGGCCGAATTGCGCGACGCGGGATTTCACGCGATCGAGCTTTGCGACTCCGAGCAATTGAATGCGCTCTATTTTCGACAACCGATCGGATGGACTCAAATTGCCGCCGGAAGGTCTCGGCATGATGGCCGACGGCCTGGGTGTAGCGCGAGCGTCCGTGGGGCTTGCAATAAGATGGGTTCATGCGCGTGCGTGCCTTCTTCTTGTTTGCTCTCGGCCTGCCGGCTCTCACCGGATGCGGTTATCACACGCTGGGAGCGGCCACTCACCTGCCGCCCGAAGCGCACACGCTGGCCGTGCCCGTCTTTGCCACCCGCACCGATACGTACCACACCGAAACGGTGATGACCGAGGCGGTGATTCGGGAGTTTGCCGCACGCTCGCGCTTGCGCGTCACACCCGATGCCAGCAACGATCCGGATGTGGTGCTGCATGGGACGATCCTGCAGGAGACGGTGGCTCCATTGACGTACAACACGTCGACGCAACAGTCGTCCAGCTATCTGGTCACGTTGGTGGTTGCCGTGAAGCTGACCGGCAGAGATGGCCAGGTTCTCTACGAAAACAAGAACTATGTTTTTCGCCAGCAATACCAGTCGACAACCGATCTGCCGGTGTATTTCGACGAGAGCCCGGCGGCCATCCAAAGGCTCTCGCGCGATTTTGCGCGGGCGCTTGGTGGCCGATGTGCTGGAAGGGTTGTAGACGTAAAAAGGCGGCGCTACGAAGAATATCGCCGCGCCGCCTTGGGCCATGAGGGGGAGGGAATATTGATAGCCAAATAACCTCAGGCTGGATTCAGTCTAGCCTCGAGTTCTGCGCACCGCAATGGAATTTCAAACCTTTCTTTGCAGTGGAAAAACACAAAGGTATTACGAGAGTACACAGTGAATCCGCGGGTAACCAGCATTACTTACTCTTTAGTTAACCCCGTATAAATTCGGTTACCCCTTCGCGCTTCGTGAGGTTGCGGGTGCAAGCACAGCGGATGCACGAACTTGGTTGCCTCGAGATTGTCCGTCGAGATCACCGCGGAGGTATTCTGGAGCCGCATGTTCCGGCAGTGACGGATCGCAGTCGAGTGACCACGCGGAGCGTTCGATGAGCAGCGCTCGCGCTGGGGTGCGGGATTCAGCGCCATGGGCCGATTTGTCGCGGAGATTGAGGCCGCGGCAGCGGGCAACGGGCCCGTTGCGTCCCGGCTATGTCCTGGCTGGCGACGAAGTTTTCCTCCTGGATCGCTGCCGTGCCGCGGTGTTGAAGGCGTTTGTTCCGCCAGACCTCCGAGACTTTTGCCTTTCTGATTTAGATCTTGCCTCAAGCACGATCTTTGAAGTGCTCGATCGCGCCCAAACTCCGTCGTTGATGGCGCCTTTTCAGGTGGTCTTCGTACGCAACGTACGACTGCTCTACACACGCGGCGCCAAGAAAGAGGAATTCGCAGCGCTCGATCGCTACTTCCGTTCACCCAATCCTCAGGCGCTGCTGATCTTTGTCGCCGACTTTCTGCGGATTTCAAGCGATGCGCGCCGCATGGAGATGGAAGACAAGAATCGCTTCGAGCGGCTCACCGAGACGCTGGGCGAACATTGCGGCATCGTGGAACTGGCCCGCGTGAGCGATGACGACGCGATGCGATGGGTGGTGGCAACGGCGCAGGAGTCAGAGTACGCGCATGGAGCCGGACGCCGCGCGTGAGCTGGTCGACGCCCTGGGCGCCGACATGATGCTGATCTCTTCGGAGCTTGAAAAGCTGTTGCTCTATACGTCGGGCCGCGGCCGCATCACGCTCGGGCGATGTGGAGACGATGGTGCTTGCCGCCAAGCAGCGCTCATTGTACGAACTGACGGATGCCATCAGCTTGCGCAACCGCGCCCGCGCCTTGGCGCTGTTGCAGGGGCTGCTGAACAGCTCGGATGCCGGCGAGGATGCCGCGATCGGACATCTCTACATGATGGCGCGGACGTTCCGTCAGATGCTGGTGATCCTGGAGAAGAATGTGCGCGATTCACGGGCGATCTGGCAGGCGCTGTGGCAAGGCTTTCGCATGCCGCCCTTTGCCGCCGACGAGCTGATTCGGCAGGCGCGCCGCTACAAGAGCCGCCGGGAACTGACGCGTGCCCTTCGCCTGATTGCCCGCGCCGACCTGGAATTGCGCTCCTCGCCGCCCGACAAGCGGATCGTTCTGGAACGGCTGATCTACGATCTTTCTTCGGAACCGAAACCGGCGCCGCTTTTTGCTTCAGTCTCAGCTTATCGTTCGAGGTATGACCTGCGGTATGGCTATGCCGCGGCTGCAACCAGCGAGGGCGCCCATGCTCGGCGAGCCACGCCTGATAGCCCCGATCCACTTTCAGAATGTGATTTGTGAACCAGTCTCGCAGGAACATAGAGAAACTCGACGATCATCGCACTCTCGCCTCGCTCGAAGCTCGCCAGATATCCCTGCAGCTTCTTGCAGCAACTCACGGTGCAGCGCTTGATGCTGCGTCAATTCCGGGTAATCGGCGTTGGCCAGCATCTGCTCTTCCGCCGAACGTAATGATTGCGCGTGTAGGCGAGTAGATTCGCGGCAAGGGATCTCGGTCGAACTCTCGTGGCTTCGCTCTTCGTGCATGGCTCGGTGCAGTTCGTTCAAGGTTTCTATGAGCACCTTGTGCTGCTGCGTCGATCGACCTGCACGCCGACCGAGAATTTCTCATTCCATGTGCAGGAGTGCCATATGTCCTCGCCCGCCAGAGGATCCCGGCACTAGAATCATCGGCAGCTTTCCGCAGGAATTGAATAGCCCGATGGAGGGATACCGAGTGCAACTTGGTGTTTAGCCATGCGGAACAGAAGAATGAACGGCTTTAGTAGACGCCGCGGTCGTTGAGCCATCGGCTGTATTCGCGATCGAGACCTTCGACGTGCTCCATATACTGCCCACGGACGAATCCGAGTGTTCGATGGAGTTCGGCATCGTCGCCACGATCCGCACGACTCGACAGCCTGCCGGATTTGCTTTCATCAGGCGCTGATGTGCGGCATGGTGTTGTTCAAGGCCAGGGAATCCGTAGCGGCGCAGGAGGCTCTCTTCGCAGCCGAAGTGCATATCTGTGAACTCAATCAGCCGCGCCATTTGCTCGATGAGCCGGGCGCTGCCGTTTCCGCGCGCCAGCTGCTGCCGAAGCGCGTTGAGCGTATCCATCAGGATTCCATGCTGGTCGTCCATCGCCTGAACACCGACGACCTCGCTGCGATGTGTAGCAACGCTTGTCACAGATCCCTCTCTTGACTACTTGATTCTTTATCGGGAGCATGCGGCCAGCAATACCGCTTCGGTGGGTTCGATTTGCGACCTTGGTCTCATAACCGAACGAAAGGGCTATTCGAGGACTATTTCGGGCTGAATCTCGTTCCCTCGGGTCGTCAAAACAATCGCCGCCACCAGAATGAGGCCTCCTCCGGCCCATGCAAAAGGTCCCAGGTGCTCGCCGAGCAACTTGACGTCCAAGAACGGATCCAAGGGCCGGCTCAATATTGAGGAAGACACCGGCACGCGACGCCGGAACATGGTGAATGCCCCAGTTCCACAGAAAGGTCGTCGTCGCCGTGCATGCCAGGCCGCCAATGGCAAGCGCGGCCCAGGCTGTTGGACTGACTCGAGCGAAAGGGGGTGGTTGAACCTTCTCTGCAAGCCAGGGATTGGCAAGCAGCGGGCCCAGGATGTAGATGATCAGCATCAGAGTCCCGCAGAGGACGGTGTAGGCGCTGACCACAGGCGGGCTATGGGTGAGCATCAGTTTTTTGCTGAGCAGAATCCAAGCCAGAGCAGTACAAAGGGAGAGCACTACCAGCAAATCCCCCTCCAGCGATGGCCCGCCCTGCGTAGCATGGCCCCTATGGCCACCGAGAACAATGAGCGCGGCTCCCACCGTCGAGGCCACCAGCGCTCCCCAGCCGAGGCTGTCGAGCCGCTCGCCCGCAAAGAGCGCAGCAGCCACGCCCAACAGCACAGGCATCGAACCGACCATCAACGATGCATGGCTCACCGTCGTCAAGGCGAGACCGTGAAACTGAATCAGGAATTGAACGGGAACGCCGAAGAACGCAGAGATGAGGAGCAGGCGGATTTCGCTTCCAGAAAGGCGCACTCGGTGCATCAACGCTACCGGCAGCATGCCCAGAGAGGCGAAAAGAAACCGGTACAGCACCATCGATTCGACGCTCATCTCGTTGAGCGCGATCCTGCCGAAAAAGAAGCCTGTGCCCCACAAAGTTCCTGCAAGCGCACAGGCGCCGTAACCCAGAAAGGCAGTGCGTCGCGCTGATTTGATCGTGCTTGTCATCTCTATGTTTACTGTCGCATACGAGGAAGCGCCGGCATCACTGCTCAAAACCTCCTGGATCGGAGAGAATATTCATTGATGGCGAAGGGGTTGGGGAAGGCCGGAAATTGGTTGCGCGCGGGCCTTGCCTTTGCGGTTTTGGCATCGTGGGCGTGGCCCCATCGTTCCGCAGCCGCCGGGCTGTCGTTGCTACACCATCGCAAACCCGCCGCCGATGACGCTGCGCAGAAGAAAGGGTCCTCTGCCTCCCAGCCTCCCGCATTCTCGATTCCGGTCGAGCCGCTCGGTTTCTATTCTCCTGGACCCTATTACGAAGGCCAGCGCGAAAGCCTCGTCTCGCTTGATTTCCTCGATGAAGACAAGCTTCTGTTTACATTCCGCGCCCCGGGGCTGATCCATCGAGCAAGTACTGGGGATGAGGAGCGTCAGATACGCGCGGAAGTTCTGACATTGCCCCAGGGAACACTCGAAACCGAGGCTCTGTGGACGCTTCACGACCATGAACGCTATTTGTGGATGCTCCACGATGGCCACTTTCTTCTGCGCGATGAAGACACCCTTAAAGAGGGAGACGCCAAGCTTGAGCTGCGCCCCCTGCTGCAGTTTCCAGGTCCGTTGCTTTCGATGGATATGGATCCCACTCAGCAGTTTCTTGTGACCAATTCACTAGAACCTTCCGCTGTGAAGCCGCAGAATGGGCAGGTGCTCAGCCCTTCAACCGCGGAGGCCGATGTCACGACCGATGAGCAGAATGGGGATGAGCGTCGCGAAATCGTTCTGCGGATTCTGGAGCGCCGCTCCGGCCAGGTGATGCTGGTGAGCCATGTACGCGCCGCGGTACATTTGCCGATCGACTCCTCCGCCTACGTAGAAACACTCCGCGGAAGTGGGCGCGAGTGGGTTCTGAATCTGAAATTCTTCAGCGGCGGCAGCAAGGTCCTGGGAAAACTGGATTCGTCCTGTCAGCCCCCGGTCGAATTTGTTTCGCGGACTGAAGTGGTGGTCAACACGTGCGTCTTCCAAAACGGACGGCGCCTGATCGCGTTGTCGACCGAAGGCCAAAAGCTCTGGGAAGCAGCATCGCCATCGACCCAGATCTGGCCCCTCCTGATCACGGCTCCTGACGGATCGCGCCTGGCTCGCGAAACCTTGACGCTCGACCATTCTGTGGAGGACTTTGCGCGTCCCCTGGACATCGAGGACATCAAGGGTCAATTGGTGGAAGTCTATGATTCGGCTACGGGTAAGCTGTTGCTAAAGGCACAGGCAAATCCTGTGCTCGATGCCGGAGGCAACATAGCGTTCTCGCCCTCCGGAAGGCGCGTCGCCATTCTGAATGCAGGCGCCATCCAGATCTACGAACTGCCCACAACCTCGCCAACTCCCCGCGAAACCTCTGCGTCAAAGCCATAGGCACGGGCCGGCGGCGTGTTTTCAGCGCGGTCCCATGTAAACTGGGCTGCGGGAGATTTTTGCTTGGCCACAGCGGTTCTCCATTACGTGGCTGCGGCAGTTTCGGACCGCGGTCGAAAGCGCCCTTCCAACGAGGATGCGTTTGGATTTTCCGTCGAAGATGGAATCTACTTAGTTTGCGACGGAATGGGCGGCGCTGCTGCCGGCGAAATCGCGAGCTCCGTCGCGGTGGACGAAGTTCTCCATTTGCTTGCGGGACACCGTCAAAACGGCTCCGCACCCATGCCCGGCAAAGTCGAAGAGGCAATTCTCGCGGCCAACGATGCCATCTTCTCCCGTGCTCAGGAAAATAAACGGCTTTGCGGGATGGGCACGACGCTGGTCGCGCTCGCGACTAAAGAGAATCGCGTCTGGGTGCTGAACATCGGCGATAGCCGTTGTTATCGGTTGCGCGACGGGAGCTTGAAACTGCTGACCCTCGATCACTCCCTGGTGGAAGAGCAGGTCAGGCTGGGCCGGATGACCCGCTCCGAGGCTTTGCGTTCTCCTTACAAGAACGTCATTACGAGGGCATTGGGCACGCAGGGCCAGGTCACTCCCGATGTGTTTGAGATGGACGCTGAACCGCAGGACATGTTCCTGCTCTGCACCGATGGACTGACGCGGGAGATTTCCGATCAAGTCATTGCCTCGCTGCTCTCGAGGGACGTGCCGCTCGAAGAACTATGCTCCGGACTTGTCGAGGCGGCCAAAACAGCCGGGGGACACGACAACATCACTTGCCTGCTGGTCCGCGCGGAAGTCTGAGCTATTCAGATTAACGGCACGTATCCGAACTTTCAGGAGTCGGGTGTCCCCGACCGGATTTTGGCTTCCTCACCTGTCAGTTCCCGTCGAAAAGAAATGTTCCTGTGGCCTATGAAGCTGAATATCACGGTAACCACGGTCAACATTGCCGCAGCAATGTAAGAAGACTGGGCGGGCTTGCGCAGATGGGGTCGAAGAATGGGAACCAGAATGGGAAGTCCCACCAAGCCGATGAGCGCGCTGCTGCCGTAGACGCCTAAACAGCGTATCCATTCACGCAGGTAGTTCCCGCGCGTGCGGAAGACGAACCACTTATATCCCAGAAACGCCACAGTAATGCTGATTAAACTGCCGAGAAGTGCCGCGTACATATAACTGTACGAACCAAACCCAGTGAAGGACCAGTTCAAGAGTGCGAATACGCCGTAGCCGAAAACCGTGTTGAATCCGCCCACAAGAATGTAGCGGACGAATTGCAACAGCGACTTGTGAGCATCAGATTTCACATGGAGTGAAGATAACTAAACAATGTTGACAAACAGGAATCTTCGATTTGCGCATGCCTGCGCCATTTGCATCCAAACCTCTACGTACCATGGAAATTCGCGCGGATCGTCCTAACCGGATCATAGGACATGAAACGCGGGGCTGCGCGACCTGAGAACCTGGAAGGGCCAAATTCATACAACTGCCCGTACATCGAGGTCAAGGGCTCGGGAAACCGATTACCCAGAGCCCAGCGACAGTGAACGTCGGGCCTCTGCAATGCAGCTCAATCGTGTAAGTAAAGGGATTTTCCAAGGCACTGCCTGATGCCGAGCACCGCTCCGATCCGGTTCGATCTTTCCCATTGACAAACGAGCTTCGGGAGCGTAAAACTCTGTGGCTGAAGAAAACGATTGCTGGAGTGTGTTCAAATCTGTTTCGCGCAGGCAAAATGTCTAAGCCTCGCAACACTCCTAGAGCGCAGGTTTGGAACAGAACGGTACTCGCGGGATCAAGACCATTTGGGTTTCGGTCACCCGCGAGGTCCCAGGGAGTGCGGCAACAGGACCAGCATTGCGAAGAAGGCATGCGTATTTCCTCGCAATCCATGACCCTAATTCACTCAAGTCACGCAACGTGTAACAACTTTTCGTTATTTCGTGCGTCGATTTAGAGAAAAGAGCCGGATTCCCTAAGGCTCGGGCTCAAAACTGACCCGAGTCTGCGATTGTTGGTGTTCAAGCTCCAGAAGAAATCCGCATTCTTGCGAAAGAGGCAAACGAGGAGGATCATTTCGTTCGTGAAAGCCTGACGGCCGGGTCTGGCGATTGCACGATTGATCGCGCCAATTTGGCCGCACCAATGCTTCCATTTCCGTAGAAAACCAGGAAAAGACAAAAACAGTACGGCGATGGAAAATGTTCGACAAATCAAGTAAGCGTTTGCTCAGGAGGCAAACTATGACTCACCCCTTGATATCGAAGTTCTGGGCTGCAAGGAGACCCGATGGGTCGCCGCGAGGATCGGTTGTTGTGCGATTCGCGTTCCTCTTTGTGGTCCTGATGATGATGCCAGCCGCATGGGCACAGGACAATGCCACGATCAACGGAACCGTGCAAGACTCCTCTGGAGCTTTGGTTCCTAACGCGCAGATCACTCTTACGAATCCGGCTACCAGTCAAGAGCGGCAAGCGGTCTCGAATGCCGCAGGCGCGTATCGGTTCGCCAACGTCGGTGTCGGCTCCTACACCCTCTCCGCATCGGCGCAGGGATTCCAGAAATACTCCAAGACCGACATCGTGGTGAACGTTGCTGCCACTCTTGAAGAAAACATCGCCCTGTCAGTTGGAAGTCAATCGCAGAGCGTCCAGTGGAAGCAGACTCGCTGCAAGTCCAGACAGAGACCAGCGAAGTCAGCACTCTGATCAGCGGCCAGCAGGTTTCAGAGCTTTCAACCAATGGACGCAATATCACTTCCCTTGCGGCGCTGGGCCTGGGAGTATCCAACAATCTGCCGCAGTTCGGCGGTGTCAATGCTCTGACATCTTCGAACGGCATCAGCTTCAATGGAGCCCGTCAAACTCACAACATCTACATGATTGATGGAGCCGAACAGAACGACCGCGGCTGCGGCGGCTGCTTCATGAACCTTCCTTCGCAGGATGCGATCGCCCAGTTCCAGACTCTCGACAGCAATTACAGTCCGGATTACGGCATCGGTTCCGGCGGAACCATCCTCATGGTGCTGAAGTCCGGCACGCACGACTTTCACGGAGAACTCTATGAGTTCAACCGTAACACGGACTACGACGCGGCGACTACTTCAGCAAATCCGTATCCGAGTTCAAGCTGAACGAACCAGGCGGCAACATCGGCGGACCCCTTTGGATTCCGCATGTGTACAACGCCAATCGCAACCGGACATTCTTCTTCTGGAATGAAGAATGGCGCAAGCTGATCCAGGGCAGCGCGCCCTTCGGTCGCGAACACGATCCTGGCCAACAACTTTCCGACGGCTGGGCAAAGTCTCGCCTACACGCCCTTCAATGAGGCCGCAACCAACACGGTATGCAACGCAGGCGTACAGGGCCCTTGCGTTCCGAAAACAACTGATCCCGCCAAACTGGCGCTCTACGCGGCTGACGGTCTGATTCCCGGAAATGCCATTCCCTGGGAACGTGATTCCCGCCAACCTATCGACCCGAATGCAGTTCTTGAAGTGAACGCGGGAACTTTCCCGAAGCCAAACTTCAACAATGGCACGCAGTACATCGCGTCCATTCCGCAGCCGGAACAATATCCGTGAAGACGTCGTGCGCATCGACCACGCCATCAACAGCAAGTACCAGTTGATGGGTCACTACCTTCACGACACGCTGACGCAAAACTATCTTCCCGCCACTGTGGGGCGACAGCACCTATCCGACTGTCGGCACGGCCATGACCAATCCTTCCTATACGGCGGTCATCAAACTGACCCAGACCTATTCACCCAACCTGCTGAACGAAACCGCCTTCCTTTACAGCGGCAACAAAATCACCCTCACGCCGATCGCCGGCGCCGGCAGGTTCCTTCAAGCTGCCCAGCGGGTGGACGGCAACCAGCTTCTTCCCGGTTGCAGACAACGCCGGTCAGCGACATGCCGGAAATCGATCTGCAGGGCTCGCCGCTGAATGTGACCTGGAGCCCGAGTCTACTATCCCTGGAAGAACGGTTACGAAGGCTTCGAGTATCGCGACGATCTCTCCTGGACCAAAGGCCGGCACCAATTTAAATTCGGCTTCAGCTGGCTGCACGACTACAAGAACCAGCAGCTGCAGGCCAACACGCAGGGAACCGCAGCCTTCAACTCGAGCAACTTTTCCGGCGACTCGTATGTCAATTTCCTGCTTGGCGACGCCTCCAGCTTTACCCAACTTGCAATTTCTGGCAGGCAAGCACTGGGTCAACAACAACTACGGCTTCTATGTCAACGACGACTGGCATGTCACGCCGAGTTTGACTCTCAACCTCGGACTGCGCTTATGACGGATTGCCGCATGCCTTTGAGCGCTACAACCAGTTTTCCAATTTCGTGCCGGCGGACTACGACGCTTCGCTGGGCAATCCTGTCAATCCAGCGGACGGCACTCTGCTCCCATCTTCGCTCTCCACCTTCATTCCAACCGGCAGCGAGCAGTTCTATCTCAATGGCATCAGGGAAGCGGGAGTCGGTGGGTTCCCGCGTGGAAACGTTCAAAACTACTACGACACTTGGCAGCCGAGAATTGGCTTTGCCTACGATCTTACGGGAACGGAAAGACCGTGCTTCGGGGTGGCTTTGGAATGTTCTTTGAGCGCGTCCAGGGCAACGATGTCTACAACGCCGCCTTGAATCCGCCTTTCGCCTATCAGCCCTCGGCCACCAACGTTTACTTCTCCAACCCCAACACCAGTGCCCTGACTGGGGCCACAACCGCGCAGACACTTCCCGTCGAGCCTGACCAACATCAAGTACAACTATCCACCTCCGGGAACCGCGGACTTTAGCTTGGGCTTCCAGCGCGAGCTTGCGCCATCGGTTGTTGCAGTCGTGCAGTATGTCGGTTCGGTCGGCTGGGACCAGAACAATGACCGCCAGATCAATACCCTGCCTTTGTCGACACCGATCTACTGCGACCCATCCGTATGACCACCGAGCGTTGCTAACGGCTCCGCCAATGCAAACCTCTATCGAATCTTTCCCGGGTTCGCTAGATCAACCAGGAAGAAAACGAGACCAACTTCAACTACAACTCGCTGCAGGCAGGCATCCGCGTGGAAAACCGCCATGGGCTCACCACCCAGGTTGCCTACACCTGGTCGCACAACATCAGCGACGTAGTCAACGATCTCAACGGGCTCTCCAACCCGTTCAACGCGAACTACGATCGACGGATCGGACACGGGGTTTCGACCGGCGCCACATCTTCAATGTGAGCTACGTTTACGCCCTTCCGTGGTTCACGAAGAGCTCGAATCTGTCGGCTCGCGAGGTCCTCGGAGGCTGGGCGATCTCCGGCATCACGGCTGCGGAGTCTGGTGCTGCCGCAGTTCATCACCTATACCGGCCCCGACGTTCTCGGTCTGGGCTGCTGGCTTCACCAACCGTCCGAACCAGGTGGCATCAGTCACGCTATCCGAAGAAGGTCGGCGCATGGTTCAGCACCGAGTTCGTTTGCCGATCCGGTCGCTCCGTGGGACGGCGGACCGAATCAGGGCTTCGGCAACGCTGGAAGAGACTCGGTTGTGGGGCCTGGGCATCCTCAACTGGAATTTCTCGCTGTTCAAGGCCATTCCACTCACCTCGCACGAAGGACCGAGGATCGAACTGCGCTTCGAGTCCTTCAATACCTTCAACCACACTCAATCCCAAGGGCGTGGATACGAACTACCATGACGGGAACTTTGGCGCGGTCACTAACGACTACGGTCCCGCGTACGCTGCAGCTAGGCGGCAAGTTCATCTTCTGATTTGTGCGTCTCCACTTCCTGGCGCGGCAGAGTTTGTTCTGCCGCGCCCTTTCTTTTTCTCGCAGCATCGAGATGCGAGCGGTTGCGCGCAATGTCGAGCAAGCGACAATGCCAAGGGAGATGTGAGTGAAGCTGACTGCGCGACTGCGATGTTCTCGGCCTGATCATGGCGATTGCGTGGCTGCTGGTTCAGCCTGCGGCAGATGTGCAGCGCATCGCGAGACAGACTCAGACGCCAGACGGCCTCTGCTCTTGAACAGCAGGGTGAACATGTTCAGAAGCCGAGGCGGCATGGCGCAGCTGTCTTGAAGGATCATCCCGACGGACTGCCGAAGCCTTACGCGCATCTGGGTCTTCTTGAAGCGCACCAGGAGCATTACAAAGAGTGCGGTGACCGTTCTATCGCAAGGCATTGGCGCTGAATCCGGCCATGCCCGGATTGCGGCTCAATCTTGGCCTGTCGCTCTTCAAGGGTGGCGAATTCAAAGAGGCGATCCGAGACCTTCGAGTCCTTCTCAAGAACGAAGCCGCAATCCTCCCCGGAAGCTCTGCGACTGGCGACGCTGATCGGTCTCGCGCACTATGGCCTCGGTGAGTATGCAGCGGCGGTTCCCTATCTGAAGCAAGCCACCGCCGCCGATCCACAGAATCTGCCTTTTCGTCTGACGCTGGCGCAGAGCTGCCTCTGGTCGAAACAGTATCAATGCGTGCTTGATGTCTATCACGAGATCGTGACGCTGAATGCCGATTCGGCTGAAGCGGATATGCTCGCCGGCGAAGCCCTGGATGAGATGAAGGACAAGCCTGGCGCGGCGCAGCAATTCCGCGCCGCGGTGAAGGCCGATCCCAAAGAGCCCAATGTGCACTTTGGTTTGGGCTATCTGCTATGGGGCCTGTTGCAGTTCGATGAAGCGGCGAAGGAATTTCAAGCGGAACTCGACAACAACCCTGGCAACACGCCCAGGCGCTGACCTATCTTGCAGATTGCGACATCCAGCTGAGCCGCCCCGAAGCTGCTCCGACCGTTGCTCGAGAAGGCGATTCGCATTGATCCCAAGATTGAATTGGCGCATCTTGATCTCAGGCATCCTGTACGAGCGATGCAGGCCGCCGCGACGATGCGTTGCGGGAACTGAAGATCGCCGAGAAGCTGAATCCTGAACGACCAGAATGTACATTGGCGGCTGGCGCGGTTCTATAAGTCGATGGGCAAAAACGAAGAAGCGAAGGTCGAATTCGCAAGACGCGCAGCTTGCAAAAGGCTGCCGACCAGTCGGTTTTCAGCAAGCTGCATCAGGCACAAGCTAAGGCAGTCCCGAGCCCGCGCATTCCGAGCCACCGGCAACGAAGCAATAAGAGGTGAGTTCTCCGTTCTGGACTCCCATCGCAAAGATCGCTTCACTGCTTCTTTGACGAGCCGAATCCCGGCGGATTCGATGCAACCACGCCTGCCCCTTCGCGCACGGAGTAGAATCGGTCGGCAATCAAGATTGGTCAAGGTTTCAACCTTGCCGCTCGGCCAGATGATTTCGGCTTTGTCGAGCTGATCGTGGGCTCCCAGGCCGAAGTGGATGCGAAGATCGTGTTGCGATAGGTAGCTGCCCCCGCTGAATACTTCGCCAAGTTGAATGAGATCGCCGGCTGTGGCCCGCACACGCGCATTGAGAGCGAGGCGATTGCTCTTGATGCCTTCGAGTTGAAAGCTTATCCAGTGGTTCTCTGCCTTGCTTTCGGGGCGCAGAATCGTCGGCTGTCCCTTCAGATTCTCGATGACTGCTTCGAGCTTGCCATCGTTGAAAAGGTCGCCGATCGCCATGCCACGGCTCACCTGTGGAATCTGGATCGCCGTCCCTGCGTCTTTGCTGATGTCTTTGAACCTGCCATTGCGGAGATTCTGGAATAAGAGCTTCGGCTCAAGGTAATGAAGGTCCGATCGCATTTGATCCACCTGCGGATAGACGTGCCCATTGACAATGAATATGTCTTGCCAGCCGTCGTTGTCGAAATCGACAAATGCGTCGCCCCAACCCACATAGCCGCGCGTCCCGCGCCCGATTCCCGACGGCGCTGCCACATCCGTAAAATTCATTGCGCCGTCATTGCGATAGAACGCGGCGTATTCATTGTCGAAATGCGAAATAAGGACGGACATCCGGCCCGTGTGCAGATAATCCCCCATGGCGATTCCCATATTGGCCTGTCGCGCGCCGCTTTCGCTCAATCCCACCCCGGATGCGAAACCAATCTCCTCGAAGGCGCCTTTGCCATTCCCCTGGTAGAGATAATTTGGCTGACCATCATTGGTGACAAAAAGATCGAGCTTACCCGAGTTATCGAAATCGGACCAGATAGATGTCAGCCCAAATCGGTGCTCTTCGTCCGACACTCCCGCTTTTTTGGAAACATCGGTGAAGGTACCATCGCGATTGTTATGGTAGAGGTTGTCAGGAGAACCTCTCAGGCCGCGCGGCCCGCATTGCACGTCGATGCCCATGTATTTGCAAGTATCACTCGAACCAAAAGCGGCCATATTCTTCAAATCGAAATCCACGTAGTGCGATACGAAAAGATCGGCCCAGCCGTCGTTGTCGTAGTCTCCAAAAGCCGCGCCAGTGGCCCACATGTGATCGCCGGTCAACCCCGCCTCTTTCGTCACATCCGTAAATGTGCCATCGCCGTTGTTGCGATAAAGGACGACTCCACCAAAGCAAGTGACCAGCAGATCCGGCCAGCCATCATTGTTGTAATCGCCGACGACGGCGCCCATCGCCCAACAGGGATACCCCACACCTGCCTTATCCGTCGCATCGGTAAATGTTCCGTCGCGATTGTTGTGGAAGAGCGCACTTCTTGCTTTCTGGCCGTGGAGCGCCATATCGACGCTCTGCGCGTTGGTGAAGTAGATATCGGGCCAGCCGTCGCGATCGTAGTCGATAAGTGCGACTCCGCCGCTCATCGACTCGACGATGAATTTCTGGTCTGGGCTTGAATAGTGTTCGAATTGAATGCCGGTGGAGGCGGTAATGTCCACTAATTCGGGATAACTCTCCGCAGTCTTGTCAGAAGCAGCTTGCAGTGTTGGCCTCTGAGGAGGCGCGCTTGGTACTTGCTCCTTCGTCCTCTGCGCGCCACAGAGAAAAGTGACAAGCAACAAGATGAAGATCCGCCGGGAAAGTTGACCGGTGTTGCTTTGCGGCATGCAGTTGCGCACCACTTGATTCTAGTAGCTCAGATCCAGGACGGTGATTGAGTAAGGATCGAACTGATGTTCGAACTTGGGGCCTCTCAACTCAATCTGGCGCTTGACCGGCACAATGTTCTCGGGATGAGTAATGGAGTTCGTTGCGTCCGGCGAATTGCCGCTGAGGGTCGTCAGGGCAGCTTCGTGCTTTACGCTGGCCAAACCCTCGAGATCGATCGCGAGGCGCTTTGCGTCTGAATTCGCATTCACGATTTTGATGAAGAGCTTGCGTTCCTTTTCATCGCGCGTCACAGACGTGTAGACACGCGGACCCACATTCGCAAGATCTGCCGCGACCACCTCAGTGCCCAGATGACCGGCGAATATCACTTGAGCCCAATAACTCGGCGAGCCATAACTCGAAAGCGCATCGTACCCGATCAAATCGGATTCCCACTGCATGCCACCTGGGTTCACGTTGACGAAAAGCGGCGCGTAACTGGACATGATGACGATATCGCTGTTCCGCTCCATGCCGGTCATCCACGCGGCGTCGCCCAACGCGGCTTGGAGGTTTGGCGTAGGTTCGCCCTCGCGTGTGGCCCATTCGCCGACAAAGATCTTCGGTCCATTGCGGTCAGTTTTGTCATAGTGATTTGCATCGGAAAGTGACTTCTCGGCCGACATATAAAAGTGCTCGTCGAGGACATCTGGCTTCACACTCTTAATCGGCGCCGTCGCAATCAGCTGAAGGTCCGGGTATTTCTGTTTGATCGCTTTGTAATACTGCGCGTAGCGGCCGTCATAGGACCCCGACCGGTCGAACCAGTCTTCGTTTCCGATCTCGACATAGTGCAATGGAAAAGGAGCGGGGTGGCCATCCTTGACTCGCTCCGCGCCCCATTTCGTGTCGGCGCCTCCGCTCACGTATTCGATTTCATCGAGCGCGTCCTCGATGTAGGGATCGAGAGCAGGACCAGGCTCCACGTGTTCCTGCATCATCGAGTAACCGGCATACACTGCCAGCACAGACTCGATCTTCAGGTCTTCGCACCATTCCATAAACTCCAGCAGCCCCATTCCGTCGGAGGAACGATACCGCCAGGGGCTGGAATGCGTGGGCCGATCCACGAGCGGGCCAATCGTCTTCTTCCATTCGTACCGCTCCGCAATGTGATCTCCCTCGAGGTAATTGCCCCCAGGCAAGCGCAGAAACTGCGGATGCATCGCGGCCATCTTTTCCATGATGTCGATGCGATTTCCATTCGCGCGATCGTGATAGGTCGGCGGAAAGAGGGAGACGAGATCAAACCAGATCGTCGCCGGCTTTGCAACGGTGAGCAGGAAATGATTGTTGGCCGAGACCGCGACCTGGCCGGTTTTCAACGTGAAGTGGAACTGCTTCCATTCGTTGGTGAGTCCTGCCACCGTCGCGCTGGCCGCGGTCGCGCCCGTCTCATCGTTCACCAGGCTGACGGTTACCGGAGCTCCATCGCCATCGGTTTTGGCATAGAAGGATCCTTCATAGGTGGTGCGCGGACGTACCGGAATACCCCAGTAGCCATCGTTTTGCACCCCTGCCGGCGCCGAGTCGGTTGCAGCCGTTACGCTCACTTTCATGCTGCGTGGGAGCGCCTCGCTCGGACCGGTGTGATCGTCCACTGCAATCTCGACCATCGAGTTGCCGCGAGCGATCTGCGTCCAGTGAAAGAGCGGGCGGCGTCCGGGGCCCACCGTACGGTCGCGGATCAACTCGGCATAGAGCCCGCCGTCGTAAGAGAAATTAATCTCCTCCGTCATCAACCCGTAAAGCATCGGGCTCACCTTTGCGGTCGGCTGATCCACATGGACGGTCAGCGTGGCCTGTTGGCAAATCAATGCAGGAAGCGGCGCGAAGCACGAAAACAGGGCGATTGCGAGGAGACGGACACGCATGGGAGGTCATATTATTCGAAGACACTCGAGGCTGGCAATGGAAAAACGTTTTCTCGATTGGACACAGAAAGCCAAAAGCCCTCCGAAGTCCCGTGTCTATTGGCCGGTAGTGTCGAGCCTGATGCCAACAGTCCGGGCCTACAATATCTCGAATTCTCGATATGAGTAAATGTTTTCTTGCCAATCCAGCGTGCGATTCCATATGCAAATGAAAATGGGACCCGGCAATAAGCCGAGTCCCAAATGAAGCGATTGAATTGGTTGGATATTGATGAATCCGGCCTTTGAGACCGGGGCTAGGAACAACCGCTCGTCGATCCGCAGCTCATGCAGCGGTAGCAGCTGCCGTTGCGGACCATGATGGCGCCGCAAGTCGAGCAGCTTGGGGCATCGCCCATCTCGTACATGCCGCGCATTGCGTCGGCCGCATGATAGATTCCGCGGTCCTGCATCACCGGCCCGTGCGAGGGCGTCACCGCTGGTGCAGAAGAGGCACTGCTCTCAGGCGCAATGCCGCCGCTCGGCGCAGACGTGGTCCCCATGCCTCCGGGACTCAGCTTGCGCGCTACCTCCGTAGCGAGCCTTTCGAGTTGTCCCTGGCTGATCCCCTCGATCTCAGTCTCCGTTTCCGGCAAGATCGTTGGCGAAGCCGGCAGCGGGGCAGCCTGCGGCGCCAGCCCAGCAAACAACGTCAGCTGCTCGCCGGAGAGAAACCGCAGATTGAGCCAGCGGAAGATGTAATCCATCAAGCTCTTCGCATAACCAATCTGTTCGTTCCCTGTCCAGCCTGAAGGCTCAAAACGCGTATGCGCAAACTTCTCGCACAACACGCGGAGCGGCACTCCATGTTGCAAGGCCAGTGAGATCGAAGTGGCGAAGGCATCCATCAGGCCCGAAACCGTCGAACCTTCCTTTGCCATCTTGATGAAGATCTCGCCCGGCTGGCCGGTGGGATACAAGCCCACGGTGATGTACCCCTCGTGCCCAGCGATCGAAAACTTGTGCGTTACCGAAGCGCGTTCCGCCGGCAAACGATGCCGCACCGCGCGAGGCGGCGCATTCAAATCCTGCGCCGGCTCTCGTGTTGCCTCAACGCCCATCGCGGAACTCAGCAAAGGCAGCCCCGCCGCTCCGGCAATCTCTTCCATTGCCTTCTGGAACGTAGTCGCAGCGGCGATCACCTGCTTCGCGGTCACTTCGAGCCTCTCGCCGATCTTGGCTTCGAGCGTCTTCACATCGCTCTCCGCAGCAGCGTGTCCGGTCGCCAGCTGCGAGAGAATCCGGCTGCCTGCGGCATCCAGTGCCGATGGCTCGCGCTTCGCATCGAGGCTCGTGTTTAGTGGTTGCGTGCCCTTGGAACCATCGCGATAAATGGCCACCGCCTTGATGCCCTGGCGCCAGCTCTCCGCGTAAGCCTCCGCCACGTCTTCCACGGTTGCTTCGTGCGGCAGGTTGACTGTCTTTGAAATGGCGCCCGACAAGAAGGGTTGCGCCGCCGCCATCATCTTGATGTGGCCCATGTAGTGAATCGAGCGCGTACCCTTCGACGGTTTGAAGCTGCAATCGAACACACGCCAGATGCTCCGGCTTGATGCCCGGCGCGCCTTCGATGGTGCCCGTAGCGTCAATGTAGCTGACGATGGCGTTCACCGCGTCGTTGTCGTAGCCCAGCTTGAAGAGCGCTGCCGGCACCGTGTTATTCACGATCTTGATCATGCCGCCGCCCACCAGCTTCTTGTACTTCACGAGCGCGAGGTCCGGCTCAATTCCTGTCGTGTCGCAGTCCATCATGAAGCCGATGGTGCCCGTGGGCGCCAGCACCGTGGTCTGCGAGTTGCGATAGCCGTAGCGCTCGCCGAAGATCAAGCGCCATGTCCCAGCACTCGCGGCTGGCCTCGATCAGCGCATCCAACTGCGGCACCGATGAACGGCTCACCGCTCTGACGCGATTTGCCGATGTTGTTCACTTCGGCGCGGTGCATCCGAATCACGTCCAGAAACGGCTCGCGGTTGACGTAGAAACCCGGGCAGGCGCCGCCGTTCCGCTCCACGCGCGCCGTCAGCGGAGTCGCCGAAGCCAGCGGCGGGCACTGCGCCGCAATCATCGACGATTGCAGATACGCCTGGCCGCACATGATCGCCGTCAGTGCCGCGGCCAGATCGCGTCCCGCAGCCGAGTCGTACGGGCAGCCCGAACGCCATCAGCAGCGCGCCCAGGTTCGCGTAGCCAAGGCCCAGCGGCCGATAATCATGCGAGTTCTTTGCGATCGATTCCGTCGGATATCCGGAGTTATCCACCAGAATCTCCATCGCCGTGATCACCACGGAAATCGCATGCCGATACGCGGTGATATCGAACGTGCCCGACGGCGTGACGAACTTCAGCAGGTTGAAACTCGCCAGGTTGCACGCCGAGTTGTCGAGGAACATGTACTCCGAGCAGGGATTCGAAGCGTTGATGCGCGCCGTGTTCTTGCTCGTGTGCCAGCGATTGATCGTGGTGTCGAACTGCATGCCCGGATCGCCGCACAGCCACGTAGCCTCGGCAATCTTGTGCATGATGTCGCGCGCCTTATAGGTCTTGACCGGCTCGTGACCCTTCACCGTATAGGTCGTGAACTCGCCATCGCTCTCGTAGGCGCGCATAAACTCGTCGCTCACGCGCACCGAGTTGTTGGCGTTCTGGAAGAAGATCGACGAATAGGCTTCCGAGTCCGGGCCCGAACCGTCGTAGCCCGCCTTGATCAGCGTGAAAGCCTTCGCCTCTTCCTTCGCCTTGCAGTCGATGAAATCAATGATGTCTGGATGGTCCACATTCAGGATGACCATCTTGGCCGCGCGGCGCGTCTTTCCGCCGGACTTGATCACGCCGGCGAATGCGTCGAAGCCGCGCATGAAGCTCAGCGGGCCCGACGCCTGACCGCCGCCCGACAACAGTTCCATGCGAACCGCGAATGGTCGACAGATTCGTTCCTGTGCCCGATCCCCACTTGAAGAGCATGCCTTCGGTCTTGGCGAGCGTCAGGATCGAATCCAACGAATCATCCACCGCATTGATGAAGCAGGCGGAGCACTGCGGATTCCGATAGCCCGTGCCGCGAAAAGACCACGCCGCCCGAAGGCGCATCCCAGTGCCAGTTCTGTCCGTCCGCATCCGGCTCCAGCCGATCGCAGCCCACGTTGAACCAGACCGGCGAGTTGAACGCCACCCTCTGCGTGAGCAGCATAACCGCCAGCTCGTCATGGAAAACCGCAGCTTCCTGCGCCGAAGCGAAATATCCTCCCGCAATCCCCCAATCGCGAATCGTCTCCGCCACGCGGCCACCAACTGCCGCACACCCGTTTCGCGCTCCGGTGTTCCGATCTGACCATGCAGGTACTTCGAAGCCACAATATTGGTCGCCGTCATCGACCAGTCCAATCGGCACCTCGACGTCCTTTTGTTCAAAAATCGTGTTGCCCTTGTTGTCGGTGATCAGCGCCGTACGCTTCTCCCACTGCACTTCGTCATAAGGGGAAACGCCTTCGCGCGAGAAACGCCGGGCGATCTTCAGCCCCTCACGCTGGCTGCAGGGCCGGTCCCAGACTGGTGGGATGCGGCGGAGGTTTGAAGATGAGTTTCGTTCATTAAGAGATCCTCTCAGTCAGCAAAATCGTGTAAAAAACCCTGCCTCCGCCAGCGCACAAAGCCCTGGTTCGGGGGAATTCTTGGCAACGCACGGGAAAACGGGGCTAGAGAGAGATAAGCCGCAAATTCTCCGGCCCTCAGACGGATTGGACTGGGAGCCCATCCGCTGGGTTTTCTTTACAGTCCGTTCACAACCGTAGATGAAAAAATACCGCTGTCTGTGGGGCAAGTCAACAGCAAACCACAATATCTGGTATTTTCTTCGCACTTCCAGTACCCGCTTGCAAAATCTCGCCTGACTCGAAAAACACGGCCAATTTTGCTGTGGAAAGCGCAAACAGCCTTATCGGACGCGGGTTTCGGGAATCTGAATTTGCCCAAAATCCAGTGCAAAAGTCGCGCCGAGCGAAATGCCCTTCAACCAAACCAGCCTATGCCCCTCAAGAAGAGCGAACAAGAAGCAAAACAGGTGCAAATCCGGCGTTGCCTGTGGGAGTTGTGGACAATCGGGTACCGATCATTCTGATCGCGATTGGCCCCACGCACTTGAAGGTTGATTCCGGCCGCCTCAGTTCCCTGCTGTTGCCACTCGCCAGGAACCAGCACCACTTGCTGCTGATCGTTTGACCGCGATCTTCTGGTAGTAGTCGCGCAGGGCTGGATACTCCTTCGGATCGAGCAGCACGAACGCGCGCGCGAAGATGTGCTTGATGTCGATGGTGCCGGGTCCCAATTGTGACTTCACAACCAGAACCGCATGGTCCGGCCACGGCAACTGGGCCGCCTGCGGAGCGCTCTCAACCGAGTAGCCCGCTGGCAGGTGATAGACGACATCATCGATCACCTGCTCGGCAAAGTGCAGGTCGATCGGCGATTCGCGACTCTCCTCAGAAATGAAGTGAGGACTTGCGCCCGTCGAAAAAAGAAGGCCGGGAACCGTAGATGCTTGGCCGTCAAAGTCCCCACCGAGCCAGAGACCTTCGCTGTCACCGAGAGATACCCCGCCGATGTCTCGAGTCCTTGTACATTCACGATCTCGGCGCCCATTCCCTGCGGGAGCAACCTTTGCAGCGATTCGCCGATCTGGCTCTTCACCGCTCCCGCGTCGTCGGTCAAGTTAAGCTGCCGCCAATGCAGAGCCTCGGGCCCGTTCATCAGCACCTTAACAGTGCCTGTCATGCCGCCCCGCGCATCGACCATCAGATCCGCTGTATGGGCTGCGATCGCGTCCTTTGTGTTGTTCGGTGGTGTGACGGCACTATGGCTTACACCATTAGCAGTCTGTAAAAGTCCGCCACAGAGCATATGAGACCAGCGCAATTGGCCAAGGGAAGCAGCTTCTCGCCCGGATCGACAAAGACATCGTTGCCGTTAATGCGCAACACAACCAAGGTGACCGCAAGTTGATCAAGTGACAGATATCCCGGATCGAAGACGCGTCGATCTCGATCGGCCACGCTCATCGCGCTTGCCTGCAGGCCAGTAGCGCGTGCCAAGGCAAGATAGAGCAACGCAATTTCGTTGCGTGTTCCGCCCTTGTCGCTCCAGACTTGCTCGGCAGTAAGGCGATTGTCCGATTGGTTGCGTTGGGTAGCTCGGCCCTCAGACGGAAAAGAAGTGTTCTTTAATGCCTGCACGGCGTCATAAAGTTTGCGTGCCTTCTCATCATCGCTTGCCGCGCCGGCTGTGATCTGTGCTGCCGCTGTTTTGATTTCCGGTGAGGTTCAGCAGCATGGTCGATCTCTTTTGACCAGCGTTTGCCCTCATCCACCCAATAGATATCCGCAGCAAGATAAGGAGTGTAATAAAAGCTTACGGCATAGCGTCGACCCGATTCTGGCAGAGCATTTTCCTCGTGCGAAAACGCGGGCACATCCTGCGTCTCCAACGTGTAGTCAGGCTTTGGACTCACCTGTACCTTGACTCCGGCAGGTAAGCGGGCCGAATAGAGGAGGTAGCTTGCGAGCTCTCCATCGGCGTTGTAATGAATGATTGCTTGATTCCCGATGACATTCTTCTCGAGGTCGCCCAATGGGTTGTAGTAGAAACGCTCCTTGTGAATGAAGATGTCTTGCTGGACATCCCAGAAAGGAATCTCACTGGCCAGTGCGGAGTTCATGAACTCCTGCATGTCGCTGGTCACTCCGCCGACTGATCCCTCTCCAATCGGCAAAGTCCATTTGTATTCAAGGATGCTGCCGACCGCGACGCTCGGCAAATTGAACACGCGGGCTCTCAGATGTCGCTTGAAGCTCTTTGTGACCAGGAGATCTTCGGCTCTTCCTGTGAGCGGAATCACCGTCCCATCGGCATGGATCGTCCGGCCTGTAATAATCGGCGGAGTTCCGCCTCCTGCATAGGGCACTTCAACTGTGGCCCACTCCTTGCCGAGCTCCGTCAGGACCTTGATGCGCGCGTACTCGCTGATAAAGTGGCTGGCATTATCGGCCACCTCTTCGCGATACAGAAAAACCGCGGGTGCCCCTGGAGCCTTGGGATCCGTCGTCATCTCCAGTTCTTCTTTGGTTGGTTCCTGAAACTTCTGCGCGAAGCCCTCAACCGACGCCGCACCCACAATCAAAACCAAGGCAGTATGAAGAAACATCAGAACCCGCATGAGCCCGTCCCACATGAACCTCCCTGGCGCAATGAATCACACCAGGGGAATGCACGCATTGGAATGAATTTCGAAGCCATCGTAGCAGTTTGCCGACGCTCAAGTCTGTGGCGCGACAAGCAAAAACGGCCCCACGGTAATATCCGCCAGGCCATTAACTACTTCAATAATTACGGTCATCTAACCGGCGCTGGAAACGAGGGAACAATCACGCACGAGGCAGTGGAACGCGGACACCACCCTAACGTGCAAAGAAAACGCCGCCCATTTTCAGGCGACGTTCCCTTCGTTTTACAAAATCGGATCAGTTGCTTTGCTTGGAGTCAATCCTCATGCCGTAGAACGATTTGTGCACGAAGAATACCGACACCAGGAAGAATGCGACGGCCAGCAGGTGTGTGAGCAGCGGATTGTTCGCAGTCAGCGTCACCGCAAGCTCGACAGCAAGCAATCCGAACAACGTGGTGAACTTGATGATCGGGTTCATGGCCACCGACGACGTGTCTTTGAACGGATCGCCGACGGTGTCTCCGATGACGGTTGCGTCGTGCAGAGGTGTGCCTTTCTGTTTCATGTCGACCTCTACGATCTTCTTGGCATTGTCCCAGGCGCCGCCGGCATTCGCCATGAAGATGGCCTCGTACAGACCGAAGATCGCAATCGAGAACAGGTAGCCGATAAACAAGAACGGCTCCATGAACGCGAACGCAAGGGTCGAGAAGAAGACGGCGAGGAAGATGTTGAACATGCCCTTCTGCGCGTACTTTGTGCAGATCTCAACGACCTTCTTGCTGTCGGCGACCGACGCTTTCTCCGCGCCTTCCAGGTGGATGTTTGCCTTGATGAACTCGACCGCGCGGTAAGCGCCGGTGGAGACCGCCTGTGTGGAAGCGCCCGCGAACCAGAAGATCACTGCTCCACCGCAGATCAGCCCGAGCATGAAGGGCGCGTGCAGCAGGGAGAGCTTGGCCACGTTATCTGTCAGTCCGTGGGTGAGGGCCATGATGATCGAGAAGGTCATGGTGGTTGCGCCGACGACGGCAGTGCCGATGAGCACCGGCTTTGCCGTAGCCTTGAAGGTATTGCCGGCTCCATCGTTGGCTTCGAGCAGGTGTTTTGCGCGTTCGAACTTCGCGTCGATGCCGAAGTCCTTCTTCAACTCAGCTTCGATGTTGGGAACATCTTCGATCAGCGACAACTCGTAGACGGATTGAGCATTGTCGGTCACCGGGCCGTAAGAATCGACGGCAATGGTGACCGGGCCCATGCCCAGGAAGCCGAAGGCCACGAGGCCAAAGGCGAAGACGGCTGGAGCCAGCATCATGCCCGCCGGATTGTTCTGCAAATCCGGGATGCCCAGGCTGAAGTAATAGCCCAGTCCCATGAGAGCGACCATGCTCAGTCCAAGCCAGTAGGCCGAGAAATTGCCGGCCACGAATCCCGACAGGATTCCCAGCGAAGCTCCGCCTTCCTGCGCGGACTTGACGACTTCTTTGACGTGGGTGGATTTGGTTGAAGTGAAGACCTTGACCAATTCAGGAATGAGCGCGCCCGCCAGGGTTCCGCACGAGATGATGGAAGCCAGCTTCCACCAGAGCGTTCCGTCGCCATGAGATTGGGGAGCATGCAGTACGAGACGATGTAGGTGAGGATGATGGAGACGATGGACGTGATCCATACCAGCGAGGTCAGGGGCGTCTCGAAGTCCATTTCGTCGGCGTCTTTGTACTTCGCGCTGGCGATGGCGGTATTGAGGAAGTAGGCACCTGCGCTGGAGAGCAGCATTCCCACGCGCATGACGAAGATCCATACCAGCAATTGCGCCTGGATGGTGGGATCCTTGACTGCCAGCAGGATGAAGGTGATGAGGGCCACGCCGGTGACGCCGTAGGTTTCAAAGCCGTCGGCGCTGGGGCCAACCGAGTCGCCCGCGTTGTCGCCCGTGCAGTCGGCGATGACGCCAGGGTTGCGGGCATCGTCTTCCTTGATCTTGAAGACGATCTTCATCAGGTCGGCGCCGATGTCGGCGATCTTGGTGAAGATGCCGCCGGCGATACGCAGGGCTGCGGCGCCAAGGCTTTCGCCGATGGCGAAGCCGATGAAGCAGGGGCCCGCATAATCGCGCGGGATGAACAGAAGGATGAAGAGCATGATGAGCAGTTCGACCGAGATCAGCAACATGCCGATGCTCATGCCGGCCTTCAGCGGAATCGCCATGATCGGATATGGTTTGCCGCGCAATCCGGCAAACGCGGTGCGTGAGTTGGCAAAGGTGTTGACGCGGATTCCGAACCACGCCACGCCGTAGCTGCCCGCGATGCCGACCAGCGAAAACAACAGAATGATGGGCAACGTGACTGCAATCGATTTTCCGGGTACCGGCGCCAGCCATCCGAAGTACATCGAAATGATGACCGCGATGAAAACCCAGAGCAGCATAATGAACTTGCCCTGCGTGATCAGATAGGTTTTGCAGGTTTCGTAGATCAGCTCGGAGATCTCGAGCATGCTGCGATGGACCGGCGCAGTTCTTCAACTGCACAAAGATGGCGAGGCCGAACAACAGGCCGCCGACGCAGAAGAGCAATCCGATCATCAGCAGGGCATGTCCGTTCATGCCGAAGAAACTCACGCTCGACAAATCCGGCAACACCAGGTTGGCTTCGCCCCCGCCCGCGTGTTCCGGCTGCGCATAAGCGAATGTGGGAAGCAGCAGCCCCAGGAGGGCCACCACGGTCTTGTACTGCCGCTTCAGAAATGCCATAGCGCCGCTCACTTGGCGCGCGAATAGAAAGGCGATGAAGAGCGAAAAAATGCTCACGCCGAGAAAAAAATACACCGAATCCGTTGCAGTCACATTGTCCTCCCAGCGATGTGGTTTGAAGCCGTATTCAGAATGGTTTCGAAGAATCGCGGCCTCAAAAAAGCCCTGAAAAAGTCACGGGAAGCCTATCATCCGGGTCCAACACTGTCGAGTGATTGCAGTCACAGGCCCTCCAACCGCATCGGTCCCCTATGAATGCACAACTTACTATCCCCAAGCACACCGAGGCCGTATACAGTACTTGCGAAGGAGATTCTCCGCTTCCATGAAGTCGCCGCCGTTGCTCACCCCCCGCGAAGCCGCCGCGAAACTCGGCATCAGCTATCCCGCGCTGAAGCACTGGATCCTCGCCGGCCGCATTCGCACCGTCAAGACTCCCGGCGGGCATCACCGCATCCCGCTTGAGTCGCTGGATGAGTTTCTGCCCGCCTCCGCGAAAGGCCCATCGCCCCGCATCAGCGGGCGCAATCAATTGTTGGGAACAGTTGTCGAAGTCGTCATCGATGGCCTGCTCGCCAAAGTTGTACTCGCGGTCGGCGGCCAGCGCGTCACCGCCATCATCACCGCCGATGCCGCCCACGAACTCGCCCTGAAGCCCGGCGACGAGGCCTTCGCGCTTATCAAAGCCACCGAAGTCATGATCGCCCGGCCTTAGTGGACCTGGCATATTGCACACCCCCGAAGGTGCATTCCCCTTCCTCGAACCGCTTCCAGCCCTGGATCGGCTCCCATCGCCTTGGAATCGTTGACTTTGTCGACAAAATTGATATAGATTCGTATTGATTCGTTGGCTGTTCCCCCGCTTCCCCAGGGGCCAGCTGCTCGCCCTCCGGTACACCCCACTCGTGAAATCACCCGCCATCTTTCTGGCGGACGGCCCGTGTTTCAAATTTCGGAGACCCAGTGCATGCGACTTCCCCGCTTTGTTCTTCTATCGGTTTTGATTTTCTCAGTCAGCATTCTTCCCGCCTCCGCTCAAATTGCGGGCGAACTCACCGGAAGTGTTCTCGATCGATCGGGAGCCGGCGTAGCCAATGCAACAATCCATCTCATTGAAACTTCAACCAACGTGAGCCAGACGACGGTCTCCACCAGCTCGGGAAACTACGTCTTTATCAACCTGAATCCTGGTTCGTATCGCCTTGAGGTTTCGGCTACAGGCTTCGAACGGCTCAATCGGATCGGGCGTCACCGTGGTGACGGGACAGACCGTCACAGCCGACCTGACTCTCACCGTTGGTGCACAACGGCAAACCATTACGGTCACCGACGATGCTCCGCTGCTGCAGGCCGCCACCAGCAATATCGAAACCAACATCCCAGCGCCGACCATCGCGGCCATGCCGCTCAACACGCGGAATTTCGTGCAGCTAGCCACGCTCGCTCCCGGCGTCGAACTGCCTCCGGGCACCGTCCTGCCGCGCATCAACGGAGGCCGTCCGCGCACCAATGAATATCTGTTCGATGGCATCTCGGCATTGCAGCCCGAACCGGGCCAGGTTGTCTTCTTTCCCATCCTCGACGACATCCAGGAATTTACCGTCGAATCAAACAACGTGCCTGCCGAGTTCGGACGCTTCAACGGCGGGGTGGTGAATGTGTCCACTCGCGCCGGGTCGAACGCGTTTCACGGAAGCCTCTTCGAATTCTTCCGCAACGAAGATCTGAACGCACGAAATTATTTCTCGACCACCGGCCCCAAGCCGGAATACCGGCGCAATCTCTATGGCGCGTCGCTCGGCGGCCCCATTCTGCATGATCGCCTCTTCTTCTTCGGCGATTATCAGGGCGTCCGCCAGTTGATCGGCGTCACCCGCATCTCGACAATTCCCACGCTCAATGAGCGCCAGGGCATCTTCACCGGCGTCTCCAAAATCTACAATCCGAATACGACCACGTTCACCAATGGCGCCTATGTTCGCCAGGAATTTCCGAAGGACGTCATCAATGTTCCCTTCGATCCCGCGGCAGTGGCCCTCCTCGCACGCTTTCCTACGCCCACCAACCTCAACGCCGCCGCCAACAACTACACGCGCACCGCCAACGATGCCGACCACCAGAGCCAGTTTGATTTCCGTATCGACGGCGCATTTCGCACCATGGATCGCGCGTTCGGCCGCTATTCCTACTACAACGAAGTCGAGCAGCCGGTTGCTCCCCTTCCCGATGGGAGCGGCGCAATCACCGGTGCAGTGATCGGCACCGGTGGCGTCGCGGGCCTCTCGAATGTGCTTGGCCAACAGGCCGTCTTCAATGAGACGCACACCTTCTCACCGCATCTGCTCAATGATTTCCGCGCTGGCTACACGCGGCGTGGCAATACCATCGCAGGCGCGACGCTTGAGCGACACGGCCTCCAGTGCACTGGGCATCCCCGGAATTCCAACCAATGCTGCCTTCAACAATGCACTTCCGCTGTTCACGTTCACCGGCTTTCAGCAGCTTGGTCCTTCGGCCAGCACCTTTTCGCAATACCAGACGGCAGTGTGGCAGGCTGTCGATACCGTTGTCTTCACGCGAGGCCGCCACGCGCTTCAAAGCCGGCGGGGACCTGCGCTGGTATCAACTGAACGCCGTCTCGCCGCCCAATCCGACAGGCTCATTCGCCTTCACTACGACCGGCACCGATCAGCAGGGGTCACCAACAGCGGCAATGCCATCGCCAGTTTCCTGCTCGGCCAGGTCGATACTTTCCAGATCGACCTGCAAGAGAGCAAAATCCGGCCACGCGATCACATCGAAGAATATTTCGTGCAGGACGACTGGAAGGTCACTGACCGGCTCACGGCGAACATCGGCGCCCGGTGGACTCTGCACTTTCCATCGACGGAGAAAAACAATCAAGGCGCCGTCTTCAATCTTGCGACACAGCAACTCGACTATCTCGGCGTCGACGGGTTTTCCCGCAGTGCCCGCGAACTGCACGTCGACAACGTCGCACCGCGCATCGGATTCAACTACCTCATCACGCCGAAGACGGTTGTGCGCACGGGCTTCGGCATCGTTTTTATCGATCAGTCAGGCATCACCACTCCGTTCACTACGCCGCAGTTTCCGTTCATTCAAAACGTCCAGCAGAAAACGCAGGACAGTGTGAACGCCGCATTCGCCCTTTCCGCCGGTCCCTCGGTTGCGCCCATTCCTCTCACCCCCGACGCGGGCCTGGGACAGAGCGTCTACACGGCCAACCGCGCTGCGGGCTCAGGGTACGTGCAGCAATGGAACCTGGCCCTGCAGCGTGAACTCACGCGCAATCTCTCCGTTGAAGTCGCGTATGTCGGTTCGCACATTGTGCATGTTGGTATCCCCGACTCGAATTTGAATCAGCTCACTGCGGGCCAGCTCGCGGAAGGCACGCCGCTTCTCGCCAAGGTTCCCAATCCTTACTATGGCGAGTTGCCGATTTCGAGTTCCATCGGCGGCAAAACGACGACCGCTGCCCAACTTCTCAAGCCGTATCCGCGCTTCCTGAATGTAGCCACCTACCGCAACAACAGCGGCGAGACCAACTACAACGCCGGGGAAGTAAAAGTCGAGCAGCGGCTGGACCACGGACTCTCCGTTCTTTTTGCCTACACACACTCGCGGCTCATTGACGACGCGTCCTCCGTCTTCTCGACTACCGTGCTCTCTTCCCCCAATTCGAGCAGCCTCATTGCGGCCGATACCTTCCGTCCGTGGCTCGAGCGCGATGCGTCAAGTGGCGACATGCCCAACGTCACGTCGTTGAGCGCGCTCTACGATCTGCCTGTCGGCCGCGGCCATTCCTTCGCTTCCTCTGGATTCGCGGACGTACTGCTCGGCGGCTGGCAGCTGAACTCAATCCTGTCCCTACAATCGGGGATGCCGGTCACGATCACCCAAGCCACGAACAACAATTCTTTCGCCGGATTCGCTCTGCAGAGGCCCAATTTAGTCGGCAAGCCCAACCTGTCCCCTGATCAACGCACGCCTGCGCACTTTATCAACGCAGCCGCATTCGCCACGGCGCCGCAGTTCGTCATAGGCACGGCTTCGCGCAACCCCGCGCGCGGACCTGCCTATCGCGACGTGGATTTTGCGCTGGTGAAGCACACCAAAATCATAGGAGAGTCAGAGTTGGAATTCCGCGCAGAGGTCTTCGACATCTTCAATACGCCGGAGTTTGCGCAACCCAACGGCAGCTTCGGTTCCGCTGCGTTCGGCAGCATCACCAGCACCTTCACCGATCCGCGCGTCGTGCAACTCGCGATCCGGCTCAGCAGATGAAGAGAACCCCGATCGAGGCATCGTCATTCGATTGGAATATCGAACTTGTCCTCGGGCAATTGGATTTGCAGGTTCTGATCAACCTGGTCGCGGACCCGGCCATTCGACAACGGATGCAGCTTGAAGAGCACGAGACGGTTGCGCTCTGGATCATCCATCGCTCGAAATGTGGCGGCCTGCTCCAGGGAATAATGCGTGTGCAGGTCAGCCAGTGTTCCTGGATCAAGGTCGTTCCAGGTGGCAAACCAGCCCGGCTGGTAGATCGCAATCTTGTCGTGGAGCGGTACGGTGCCGAAGTCGTCGCACAGGCTCGGCACATGGGCGATCAGCGTAATCTCGTCGCCGCTGGTTCCCACCAGCAGACGTTTTCCGTTCGGATGCTGATCGATGTATCGTGCGAGCCCTTGTGCCGCCGGCACCAGCGTGTACTCCGGATGCCACGCGTAGCTGAGTGTCCACGATGCGTTGACGATCACAGCGATCGAAGCCAAAGCGATTACGCCCCATCCAAGTTGCCGCAGGCCGCCCGTCTCTTTCAAAAGTGCCGCCGCACCCCGCGCCACCACAAAAACACAGAAGATCGCCACCACGGCAAAATACCGGGGTTGGGGGTGATTCTGCATGGTCATGAAGAAGATGTACCCGGCTACGGCGGCGACGGACGCGCCGAAGATCGGATCCATGAGAAGACCGCGGCCCCGCGCCGATCGGCCTCCGACGAGCGCGCCGACAAAGATCACTCCCGCAAGAGGAATGAGAATGTGGTCGACCCACAGCCCCCCATGAAACGACCACCACAGGCTCATCAACAGCCAATCCCTCGCTGCCGGCTTGGGATAGTTGTTGATGTAGAACAGATATTTGTAATCAGGAAACAATCCTGAGCGTACGACCAATGCCATCCATATCCCATAAGTTGCGGCAATCGTCCCCGCCGCCGCAACTACGCAGCGAAGAGCGAGCCTGCGGTCCCCGCGCAAAGGCAGCAGCATCGCCCACGCCAGCGCGGGCAGGAGAAAAATAGCTGTTGTCTTGGTGAGCATCATCAGCGTGAACAGGACGCCGATGGCCACAGAACGCAAGACCGGCCGCTTGTGCTCCGCAGTCCTGACCGCAAGGTTCAGCGCCAGGAGCGACAGCGTCGTCAGCAGTGGTTCCAGGATCGCAAGTCGACTGAAGCAATAAAGAAAAGGGCTGGTCACTAACAGCGTCAGGGCAAGCAAACCTTCTCCACGTGTCCCCGTCTTGCGCAACAGGATGTAGCTCAGGACCAGGTTGGCGAAAAAGAAAGCGACAGCGAGTCCGCGCGCCGCCTCTGCCGAAACGCCGGTCAAGAAGAAGAGAAGCCATTCCAAGAATGGCCAGACTGGCAGCGCCACGGCCGGATTGAAATCATGCGCGACATACCAGTGACCGGACAGATGCGCGCGTATCGCGGCGTTTCCATACCAGCCCTCATCGGTGTATTTTGCCCAGTCGTGCATCCAGGGCGAGTGATTGGGAAAATCGGCGCCCAGGTGAAGCGCATGCAGGATCGCAAAGCCGCAAATGAGGCCCACCCAGACAGCACCGAGCCAGCGCTTTGTCTCAGTCGGCAAATGCTTTTCTCCGGAGAACTGAATGCTGCAGAAATGGATAAGGAGAGGTGAGTTGTCTCTGAGTATATCGGGAGGGTTGGCCTGGAGGACAGGCCGTCCAGGCAATGGCTTCGCGTGGCAAAGGCGCTTCGATTGTCTACGCTCCAGAATTGTTCCACGTGGAACAATTGTATTGGCCATCACCAGTGTTCATACGGGTTGCGCAATAGAGCGAGCCTTGTGTTCGAGGCGGCGTGTGTTGGGGAACACGGGTGTTGGTGGGAATTTGCGAGGAATGAGGCTGGCTCGCATTAGACTGCGTGCACCGCGCGGTTGGGAGCGTCTGCACCGGCTTGCGCAATGTTCTGCAGTCTGCGCGGAGTTTGGTACACGCTGGTTATCACTGCACGTGTGACTCCTACTACGGGGTAGGGGGGTGGCATACGTAACCCTCACACGGGGTAGGGGGCGCCGGGACGCGGACCACATCCCGGTTGCTCTCCCATTCACCCTGGCTCGTTCAAAATGCGCGAAACTTGAAGGGGCTAGTTTTCATCCATGCGGCAGACAATCTACTCGTACGCCAGTGCGTCGATGGGATCCTTGCGCGCCGCCATCCAGGCGGGATAGAGTGCGCCGATCAGCGCGCCGGCAAAGGCGATCAGGGCACCGCGGCCGATCCATAGGCCCGTCAATTCGAAAGCGAACGTCGGATACTTGACGCTGAGGAGGCCATGCACGCCGTAGGTCGAGACGATGCCCAGGATGACCCCTGCGATTGCGATCACGGCGGTTTCGCGAAGCACAACGCTCACGATGGTCAGCTTGGACGAACCCAACGACTTGAGAATGCCAATCTCACGGGTACGCTCGAGCACCGCGGTATACATGGACTGGAAGATCACCAGGAATCCAACGATGAACGCAATGGAGATGATCACGTTGAGCGCAAGATCGAAGCCCGGGAAACGCGATGGCGTGTACAGCGAGATCAGGTCTGCCATGGTCTGCACTTTGTAATTTCCCAGTCCCCTGGTGGCATGGATCTCGTCGACGATGAGGCTGTCGTTGGCGGGATTGTCGGCCTTCAAGTAGATCACCGAAGCCTTGCCGTCAGCGCCAGTCCGTTCGCCCATGGTGTCAATCGGAATCAACTTGCGTCCGCCCTTGCCGCTTTCGACAATTCCGCAAATGCGAAAAGGCCGGTCGAACATCGTGATCGAGTCGCCGACCTCGCGCCCCTTTGCAGCGTGGGAAAAACGTCGTCGATGATGACATCGTAGGGACCCTTGAAGGGGCCGCCCGAAAGGAACACAAACGGCTTCAGGGCATTGAAACTCTCGAAGTCGATTCCATAGAGGATCTCGACATTGCCGGACATCGAGAAGTTCGAAATAACAGGCGCGGCGACCGTCACGTGGGGCAACTTATGCAGGAAATCTGCCAGCCGGATGGGAATGACAGCCCCGCTGACTCCGTTCATGAAGCTCGCGTTCGACGGAGCAACCACGAGGTCGGCGCCGATCCCGTTGGTTCGCTCCTTCTGGTCGTCGAGCATGCCCATGAAGATGGCAACGATGGAGAGAATCATGACGACTTCAATCGCCACCGCGAGAACGCTGATGATCGAGCGAAGGGGCCGATGCAGGAGGTTGGCAAACACGAGTTTGTTCATCTTGTGGAAGGGGTATTGATGCCAAGGAGTGCGCTTTCTGATACCCTCGTTTCAAGCCTACCAGTAGCGGCGTGGCTGGCAAGAAGTTGCTGGTAAATATGGGCGTTCCTCCTGAATGCGAGTCATTCGGCTGAGTTACTGAGGTTCCGGAGATCATTTCAAGGGCCAATTTCCGTTGTTAAGTTCGACAACAGCGGTTAGGGCGGTCTGGTTACTTCAGGTTCGTGAAAATAAAGGGGAAGACCTCGAAAAGTTTTGACTCTGCGATATTCGAGGTTTATTGTGGTTGTGGAAATCCAAGAAGGCTAATTCCTTCCGTTGGTTACTTATGGGCAGTTTCGGAGAAGATCTACGCGCTGAACGATTATCCCGCGGGATCGCGCTAGAAGACATCACCGAGGTTACAAAGATCAGCCAGCGCCACCTGGTTGCGCTGGAGCAAGACAGATTTCGGCTGCTTCCTGGCGGAATTCTGAGCAAAGGAATTGTGCGCGGCTACGTCGGTGCAGTGGGTCTAGAGGATGTACAGAACTGGACCGAGCGATTTGTGAAAGCCTCGGCCGAGTCCGGAGTTGCGAGCGAACCCGACGCGGGCTGGGCAGAATTCGCCTCCAATGTTGGAAGAGTCCGCATGGCACGGCGCGAAGCCGCGGAGATGCGGCTCCGCTGGGCGGGAGCCATCGTACTCATGGTGGGTGCGGTTGTGGCAGGCTTCCTCACTGTGCGCTATTACGGGGTCCGTGCCGGTTGGTGGAGCACCCTGCTGCCTGTGCAAAGTGTTTCAGCCAAGACCCACGCATTTATCCTCCACGGAATTGCGCTGTTGCAGCGATAGCCGCTCCTGCATCCCTCGTTTCTATCCCCAAAGTTGAATTTCCAGCGTTTCCAGCGTCAAAGCAACAACTTTCGCGCGATGCCGGAGTGCGTTTCACAGCGCGCAAATCCTGATTGGAGACCTGATCTTCTCCGTTCACTGATAGCCTTTGCTCCAAGCCGCTCTGCGCAATTACCATAGAAAGGCACACCCCTAATCCAAGGGCCGTGTGCGGGCCTTTCTCCCCCGAATCGGGGAGGTATGGCCATGGCTCAGTGTTCTGGGTAGTTTCGACCGGGGATTTACGCCAAGCCAATTACTGAAAATGTCGTTTTAGGAGAGGAATGCCAAGTTGAGCGATCGTTTCTTATTTACTTCCGAATCCGTGACCGAAGGTCATCCCGACAAAATTGCCGACCAGGTATCCGATGCCATTCTCGATGCCTGTCTGGAACAGGACCCCTACAGCCGCGTGGCAGCGGAGACGCTGACAGCCACCGGCCTGGTGGTCATCGCAGGCGAGATCACAACCAAGGCCTATGTGGATTTCCAGTCGCTGGTGCGCGGGGTTGTGGCTTCGATCGGCTACGACAACGCGTCGTTTGGGTTCGATTCAAACACCTGCGCAGTGATCTCGACGATCAACAAGCAGTCGGGCGATATCGCACAGGGCGTGGATACCGGTGGCGCGGGCGACCAGGGCATGATGTTTGGTTACGCGGCCAACGAGACGCCTGAACTGATGCCGGCCCCGATCTCGCTGGCCCACAAGCTGACGCGGCAGTTGAGCAAGATGCGGAAGAACGGCAAGCTGCCGTATCTGCGGCCTGATGGCAAGAGCCAGGTGACCGTTGAATACGACGAAAACGGCAAGCCGGCGCGTATCGACGCGGTGGTGATTTCAAGCCAGCATGCCGAGACCGTTGGCAACGATGAGTTGCACGCGGACATTCTGAAGCACGTCATCCAGGCTGTGCTGCCGGCGAAGTGGCTCGATGAGCATACGAAGTATCACATCAATCCGACCGGCCGTTTCGTAATCGGCGGCCCTATGGGCGACACAGGCCTGACCGGACGCAAAATCATCGTCGACACATACGGCGGCGCGGGCCGGCACGGAGGCGGCGCATTCAGCGGCAAAGATCCGACCAAAGTCGACCGCTCGGCTGCGTATGTTGCGCGTTATATCGCGAAGAACATTGTTGCGGCGGGACTCGCGGAGAAAGTCGAAGTGCAGCTGGCATACGCGATCGGCGTAGCCGAACCAGTGAGCGTGCTCGTCGATGCCTTCGGCACGTCGAAGCTAAGCCCTGCCAAGTTGACCGAATTGGTCCGCAAGAACTTCTCGCTCACGCCCAAAGGCATCATTGAGAGCCTGAACCTTCGCCGCCCGATCTACCAAAAGACAGCCGCTTACGGGCATTTTGGCCGGACCGAGCCGGAATTCACGTGGGAGGCAACCGACAAGGCCGCCAAATTGGCCGAGCAAGCAGGAGTCGCGGTCGCAGCCAAGTAGCAGCCTCCTCCGATTTCGAAACAAGAATGGGACCCTTCTTGGGAAGGGTCCCATTCTTTTTGGGTTCTACCGCGCCATCGCCCTCGGAAGCCCGCAGGCGCGATTCTAGTGCGGGCCGAATTTCGGGAGAAAGGCAAGATCGTAAGGCGAGCACTCGTGCTTCCGCTCAAGGCGAGTCAGATCCCTTTCGCGACGCGCGAATGCGACCGTGCGAAAGCAGGTGTGACAAACGGAGGCGTACCTATCCTCATTGGCGGGACGATGGACAAAGGTTCTTGGGGGTTCCAGACTGATTCCAGGCATGGAAAGACCTCTTATGGCAGCTTTGAGAGGTCGGACGCTTGCGCACTTATTTTGGTTGGCTGGCAGATTAAAAAAATTCCTCACGTCTTTTGACCGTACGGTGCCGCTGTATCGCAAAAGCAATAAGACGCCCCTGGACGGCCCGTAATCTCGCCAAGGTGACCGTGGATGAGCCGCGGAAAAGCGTGTCCCGCACTTCATCCAAATCCAGCTCACTGATAACAAAGCAAATCCTTTGCTATCAATCGTAGGATTTCTTCGCCTGGAAGGGCCCCATTCTTTTTGGGTTCTCCAACGTCGATACCGTAGAATTTCACGGGATTGATGCTCGTCCTTTGAAAGAGGAGATCTTCATGCGCTTTCATCAAGTTGCTGCGCTGGTGTTTGGCTTTGCCTCGATTGCCGCGGCGCAGGCCACCGCGCCTTGGAGCTACCAGGGAAAAACCGGACCGTTCGGATGGGGGAAGTTGGACCCAGCGTATAAAGCCTGCTCTCAGGGCCACGAGCAATCGCCGATCGACATTCGTGGTGCGCACCTGAACAAGAATCTGCCGCCCATCGAGTTCCACTACCTGACAGGTCCAGTCAAATTGGAGAACACAGGGAACACCGTGCGTGTCTACGTTAATCCGGGAAGCTACATTGTGTACGACGGCGTGCGTTACGATCTGCAGCAGTTTCATTTTCACCATCCCAGTGAGGAGGCGGTGAAAGGCAAGCTGACTGACATGGTGGTTCACCTGGTGCATCAAAGTGCAGACGGCAAAACTGCGGTGGTCGCCGTGCGGTTCACCATGGACCGTGGCGATGCCAACACGGTATTGGCGGCTCTGTGGCCTCATTTGCCGATCGCGCACAGGAGACACGGAAAAAGTCGACGACATGATCAACCCGGGAGGCTTTCTGCCCGCGGATCGTGGCTACTGGACCTACATGGGCTCCTTGACTGCGCCACCCTGCACCGAGGGCGTGCGCTGGTTCCTCTTTGAGGATGTGCTCAGCGTGAGCCGATCGCAGTTGCGCGCCTTCACGGCAATTTTCCCGATGAACTCGCGGCCGTTGCAGGATCCCCATGGCCGGCGCATAGAGGCCAACGAGTAAGGCAGCGACCAGGGACCAGGGGTCGGGATGCGCGTCATTGGAGAGTAGCGTCATTGGAGAGTACATGGGGCGTTCGCTGCCTTATGCAGCCGGTGTGTTTTTGCTTGCGGCGATCCTTGCGCCGTCGGCAGCTCGCGCGCAGCAAAGCCCCCATGTGACCGGCGACTACGATGGCGAGATCGGAATCAAACAGGCCACGCTGCATCTGCGCGACCGCTTCGGGCCGCTTACGGCGACGATCGATCACCTCGATCTTGCGGCGCCCTGGATGTTCACCACTTCCTTCCTGCGCGTCGACGGGAATACGTTGAGCTTCACCGTTCCATACGTGCAGGCCGCGTTTCTGGGAACGATTTCCGCCGATGGCCAAAGGGTTACGGGAACCTGGATGCAAAAAGGCAACTCGCTGCCGGCAACGTTCACGCGGCGAAATTTCTCGCCCGCCGCCACCCCATCGGCAGCGGATGGCATCTGGCTCGGCGTTTTTCAAGTCACGGCGCAACTTACAACGCGCATCCAAGTGGTGCTGCGCAGCGATGCGAGCAGCCGTGAATACTGCATCGTTGACGATCTCGACCTCTACACCATGGACATGGAATGCGCGCATACGGCCGTCAACGGCAACGAGGTGTCGTTCGACATCCCCACGGGCGGAGCGCACTGGAGCGGCACGATCTCGGCTGACGGCAGGACGATGCGGGGCAACTTGAGCTACTTTGTTGAAGACGGCGGCACGCGCAAGATGGTGCACACCCCGCTCACCTTGACTCGCCAGAATGCAGCTCACGCCCGAAAAGGAGCGCCAAGCTGCGACATATCGACAGAGCGCTTGCCCCGGTTATGGCGGCCGATCTCGAGCGAGTGCTGGCCGACGACTTGCCGGCGCGCTGAAAGATGGAGAGATGGCGCCTTCAACTGGTGCGGGCGTCTCGATCGGCGTTTATTCTCACGGCGTCAGCCGCATTTTCTCGTTCGGCACGGCCAAGCCCGACTCGATTTTCGAAATCGGCTCCATCACCAAGACCTTTACCGGCTTGCTGCTGGCGCAAATGGCGGCGCAGGGCAAAGTCACGCTCGAAGAGCCTGTGCGCGAGTTACTGCCGGCGGCCACTGTAACCAAGCCCGCCGGACCCGAGATCACGTTGCTCGATCTGGCCTCGCAACGCTCAGGCCTGCCGCCGATGCCCGACAACATCAGCGTGGTCAACCTCGACAACCCTTATGCCGACTACCATCAGCGCCGACTTGTTTTCTTATCTCGGCAAGCACGGCGTCGCCAATCCCAATCGTGCTCCCTCAAATTTCGGTAGCCTCGGATTTGGATTGCTCTCGGTCGCTCTTGCCAACCATGCCGAGATGTCCTATGGGCGACTGATCGAGGACGAGATCACCGGCCCGCTCGGAATGGGAGATACCGTGCTCACCCTCTCGCCGGCGCAGCAAACCCGACTTCTTCCGGGCCATGACCAGTTTCACGGACCGGCCAAGCCGTGGGACTCCGACGCTCTTCGCCGGCGCCATAGGGCTGCGCTCTACCGCGAGTGACATGCTGCAAGTTCCTGATCGCCAATCTGCATCCCGAGACGATCAAGACGGATCCCGGTTCTCCCGCCGGCGCGACGCTGCCTGCGGCCATTCGCCATTCGCTCCGGAGCCAAGGCGAACTCACCAGTGGGATGGGCTTGCGCTGGGCTGGCTCTACCAAAAAGAGACTGGCAATTACTGGCATAATGGCGCAACCGCAGCTTATAGCTCCTATGCGTTCTTCAATCCAACGGGCGATTACGCAGCCGTGGTTCTGCTGAACACATTCGCCGGGGGTGAATGGCTCGTTCGTCGAGAACCTAGGTAGACATATCAGCCAGCGTTTGGCGGGAAAACCGGCGCTCTCGCTGAACCACTGAGGCGAACGCGTCGGAAGCTACAACGGAAGCGGCGTGAACTTGAGCGCGATGGCATTTCCCTCGACACTCAATTCCACGGTCACACCGGTCAAGTCCGGAATGAGGTAATGAGCCGCGCTCAAAGCCTCGACTGAATGCGAGAAGGTGGTAGCGATCACCGTGCAACCGGCGGCGCGGCCTGACTTAGTTCCCGATGCTGCGTCTTCGAAGACAAGACACTCGTGCGGTGCGAAGCCGAGAAGCGCCGCTCCCGCGAGATAAGGCGCGGGATGAGGCTTTCCGTGCTCGACACTCTCCGCCGTGATGATGCGATCGGGAACCGGAATACCCCCGGCTGCCAGACGCACGCGCGCCAGGGGTTCAGTGGCGCTGGTCACCACTGTCCATCGATCTGGCGGGAGCGATGAGAGCAAATCGAGAACTCCGGGCAGCGCACGCACGCCTTCCGTGTCTTCAATCTCGAGCCCTTCGATGATCCCGTTTTCCACTTCTGGATCGAGGTCGGGGCGGAGCTGGGCAACCGTTTCGATGCTGCGGCAGCCGTGTGCGATCCGGATTGCATAGTCTGGATCGACGTTGCGCATCTGAGCCCACTTCGTCCAACTGCGCTCCACTGAGCCGAGGGACGAGATGAGGATACCGTCCATATCGAAGAGAATGCCTTTGCAGGAGACTTGAACGGGGGAGGCGGAAATGGATGAGCCCATACCTTCATTGTAACGGGCTGAAAAATCCGATTATCGCTTTGCGGACTGGTCCAGCTTCGGACCTGCGAAGGTGACCAACGGCGGGTTGGCAAACGTCACTGTCGCGCTCACGCTCGATTTGTGAATGCCCTGTTGAACCGCACTTGGCGCAAGCTCAACCGCGTTGTTGGCAATGGTTGCGTCTGCACTCCAGCGGTCAAAACGAGTCAGCGCCTTGGGGATTTCGATCTCCGCTGCGGAATTCTCGTCGATCTCTCCGTGGCTCCACTCAAAGTGCAGAGTGCCTTTTGCCGATGCGGCAAGATCACTGTCGGTGAAGCCGGAGAGTTCAACTCTTCCTTTGCCGTCAATCTTGCCGCCTGAGCAGCGGAGCGCCATGAACTCGCATACCGCGGGACCGCTCAACTTCTGAAGCTCTCCTTCGAACATATAGGCCGGTTTGTCTCCCTGCGTCAGCTTTCCTGTTCCGTGCACCTTGCCGCCCAGAAGATCTCCTTCAAGACTCGTGAACTCGGCGCCCGTGGGGAGCACGCGCAAAGAAACCGTCGCATTTTCCAGCGTGATGGGGCCCAGTTTGACTGAATCCGCCTCGACCGTTGCATTGAGGTGAGGCCATGCAGACGCCTTCGATGAACTGAACCGGTCGATCAGCGCGGAGAGCCCCGTGCTCTTCTGCTGCGCGCCGAGTAGCGCGGCTTGCAACTCAGCAGCATCGAGTTTGTCAAAGCGCAGATCGAGTTGGGGTAGACATTCTTGACCGGCTTCGCAATCCAGAGGCACCTGGAGGCTCGCAGTTCCCTTCACCGGCCCATCGGAGAATTGGACCGGGTCCCATACGATCGCTCCTCCGCCGAGGTGAAGCACGGCCTGAGCGATCTCCACGTGGTTCGACAAATCTCCTGATTTCCAATTGGCATTCCGGAGAGTGACGGTTCCGCTGAGCTGATCAGAATCTCCATTCTTAAGCACCAGTGCATTGTCGAAGCTGCTCGCAATGCCGCCGGGCAGCGTCTCAGGAGCCTTTGGCGGGGATATCCACGAGCCTTCGGCACTTAAATCGAGAATTGCCGGATCGCCAGCGATGCCATCAAATACGGAGGTGTTTCCAATGCCGACGACGTGCGCGAGCTCGCGGATACGCGGAAGAGAGGCGGGCCCATGGATGCTCGCCTGATACTTATTCATTGCGAATTGAACGGAAACGGAAAGGGGCGTGGGCGCGCCGGCCGGAATCGAAATTGTCGTTGTGAGGCTTTGCGCACCTCCCGGCGCAATGTTTGACGGTTGCACCGTTGTCTTCGGAATCAGAATCGGCTGGCTTATTCCGCCGCCATTCAGCCGCAAATCGTCAACCGAAAAACTGCCGGTGAGCGGACCATGCAGTGCCGTCGAAAGTGCCTTTTCATTGTGCCTCGACGATAAGTGGTTCCGTCTCGGTGCGGCTTGCACCGCATCTGCGTTGACAATGCTGGCGTCGTACGTGATCTTGCCACTGACAGTGCCGCTCGCCTCAAGATCCGAATTGAAGCCGCTTCGCAAGGTCCGCAATACACCCAGACCCGCACTCACCGGGATACGCTGAACTTCCACTGAGAACTTCGGTGGAGCATTTCCCGGGAGATCGCCTGCAAGCGTGATGTGCCCGTCGCCCAGGGGCGAATCGCAAGAAAGCTTCTCGACGGTACTGCCGACATAGTGATAGACAAGGCTGCAATTGGCATCGAAATCGAGCGCCTCGGCGGGTGCGAACTCTGCACGATGGACGCCAGTCGCGCGTAAGGCGGGTCTTCACCTGCGCTGTTTCTACCGTGCCGTCCAATTGCATTTCTCCTGTCAGATCGCCGCGCCAACCGGGGTCGGAGCCAACGATCAGCCGGCTCAGCTGGCCAAGTTGCGCTTCCCGCCAGTCGAGCTCGAGATGAATCGGCATCTGGTTTAGATCGGCAGCATGGCGCATCCTGGCCTCGAGTCGCACGATCCCCGTGTCCGCAAGATCGAGACTTACATCCGTGCGCGCGGGTTGGCCCCGCAGCCGCAGCTCGCCAATCACCAGCGTTCTCCTGCCAAAAAGCGATATCCGCATTGACCAGCGAAAACGGCAGCTTCTCAATCCCCTTCTTTATGTTGATGCGGGAGTTGGTAGCTTCAAGATACGGAAGAGGGGGGCGCCATTCCTTGCGCAGCATCGGCGTTGCGCGCGGTTGCGGTACGAAAAAATGGATCCAGGTTCCAGCGGCCCGTCGCTGTCTGCGCACCAGGTTCAGGCTGGCCTCATCGACGCTGATACGACTGACCTCGAGGCGCCCTCGCCAAAGCGACAAAAGCCGAATGGCGGCGACTACCGTGTTGGCGTGCAGCATGGGCTCTGCGCCAAATGCAGGATCTTCCTCGACGGTGAGATCGGTAATGACGAATTCCGGCCGCGGGAGCAATCGAAGCTCAACCGACGAAAGACGCACGGGCCGGCCCAGCGAGGCCGAGATGAGCTGCGTGATGCGGCTCTTGTATCGGCCTATGCTCACCAGAGGGGGTACGATCAAAATGGTAAGCAAGACAATGATCGCGACCAGGGCCAGAACAAGTCGAATCCTTCTTACGCCTGCCGCGCTCAGCCTCTTCTGTCATGTTTGCGTGATTACTTCCTTCGCCAGAAAGCGACCCTAGCGAATGATGTGCAGCGTCCGGCTCCAGCGCGTCTCGGTGAAGAAATGCAGAGCGACATGCGCCATCCAGGCGACATTGCTGCTCAGACCGGTCTCTTCGTACTGGTGCTCCGGCGTGATGAACGACCAGTAGTTGAAGAGCGGCCGTCCCACGATGTTTTCCCGCGGAACAAAACCCCAATAGCGCGAGTCGAGGCTGTCGTGCCGGTTGTCACCCATCATGAAATACTTGCCGGGAGGGCACGACCAGGTCGCCGTCCTTCACGTGATTGGGAAAATCAACGGCCCATGCTTCGGGAGTCGCATCGGCCTGCGGATAGGGCGGGACGGAGGGAAACTCGTCGAGAAAATCGGAATGATTCTCGGGCGTGGTCGGCTCGGCGTGAGGCTGCGCCTGGGCCACGCCATTGATGATGACGATGCCGTTGCGCAGATGGAGATGATCGCCGGGCACGGCGATCAAGCGCTTCACCAGGAAGAGATCGGGATAGCCCGGCTTGAGGAAGACCACGATGTCGCCGCGCTGCGGCTCGCGATAGCGCACCAGCGGCATCCATTTCGCGGGCGGAGCCAGCGTGATCCGATCGACCACGAGGTGGTCGCCCACCAGCAACGTCTTTTCCATCGAGCCGGACGGAATCACGAAGTTCTGGGCCAGAAAAGTGAGGATGAAGAGACCCACCACCAGCACGGAACAGATGCTGGCTACCGCCTCGAACGGCGTCTCCTCCACCTTTTCCTGAATTACAGCGGGCTGGGCCTCGGCTTGAATCCTGGCTGGCGCATGTTTTTTGTCGTCATAGTAAATCAGATTTCAGATGTCAGATTACAGATGTCAGTGGACGGTGGTCAGTGCTCAATGATCAGTTGTTCGGTAGAACCCTGCGCCTTTCACCAAAAATTCAGGAACGTCCTCTCGGGTCGGATGAATCAGTTTGAATTAACGAGGCCAAACTGAAATCTGACATCTGCAATCTGATCACTGCCTTTAATGCACCACGCGGAAGATGCGCTTCCAGCGCGCAAATCCTGTCAAGCGCGCCGAAAGTTCCCTGTCGTGTCCGAGTCTATCATCCGAGGCCTGTTGAACATCGGTGGTCGAGGGCCGCCGCAGCGAGAAGTAAATCACCAGCGGACGGGCAACAATTGCCTCGCGCGGGCACGAATCCCCAGAAGCGGGAGTCCTTGCTGTGATTGCGATTGTCGCCGAGCATGAAGTACTCGCCCGGCGGCACCACCAGCTCGCCGTCGCGCGTCAGGCCCTGCATCTGCCTCCACCACGTCGGGTCGATGTTCGGGATCGGTGTAGATCCTGGCCTGGGAAATTATCGCGGAACGGATTCGGCGCGGCGGGTTCGAAGGCTGCGTAGGGCTCATCGAGCGTGACGCCGTTGACTGTGACTCGGCCATCTTCAATGCGGATGCGGTCGCCGGGAATGCCCACAACGCGCTTGACCAGGTAGGGCGGATCGGGATGATGGAAGACGACGATGTCGCCGCGCTCCACGTCGCGATAGGGCATCAGCCAGCGAAGCAATCCCTGCTGCGAACGCCGGCCGGGTGCAAAGATCTGCTTGTTGACCAGCAGAAAATCGCCCACCAGCAGCGTGTGTTCCATGCTTTCTGATGGAATGAGAAAGGGCTGCAGGATGAAGGTGAGCAGAAACAGCGCCACCACGACGGTGCGGAGCAAACGAAGCGAACGCCTCCGGCACCGTGGGCAGATGCAAGCGCAGATGCGACGACTGGCTTTGGCAGGACCGGCAACCTGAGCTGGGGCGCTCATTGCTTCGCCTGTTCCTCCTGTTCGCGCCGATTGAGGCATCGTCTGCTCGACTTCGGCTGGCAATCAACCGGGCCAGCGCGCGACGCGCCGCATCCTGTTCCGCGTGCTTCTTGGTGCTTCCGATGCCGCGCGCCAGCGCCTTGCCCGGCTCGCCATGCAGCCGGCTTCAACCGGACCTCGACCAGAAAGCGCTTGCGATGATCGGGACCGCTTTCGCTCTTGACCCTGTACACCGGGGTGCCGGCGCGCGCCGCCTGCAGATGCTCCTGCAGCGCCGACTTGTAGTTGCCCAGCGCGGCCCCGGACACGCAATTCCTGAGCCAGATGCTCCACCGCTCGCCCATCACGTAGCGTTGCGCGAACGCCCGCACCGGCTCCAGGCCGCCATCGAGAAACAGCGCGCCGATCACTGCTTCCATCGTGTTCGAGAGCACGGTGCTCTTGCGGCGCAAGCCGCTGCGGTCCTCTCCGCGGCTCAGGCGCAGATGATCTCCCAGACCGATCTCTGCAGCCACCTCGGCCATGTGCTGGCGGCTCACCAGCTGAGCACGCACGCGGGTCAGTTCGCCTTCGCTCCACTCCGGATGCAGGAGAAAGAGCGCCTCGCCGACCACCAGCCCCAGCACGGCGTCGCCCAGAAACTCCAGGCGCTCGTTGTCTCCTTCGGCTTCGGCTCCGTTCCTGCCATCCTCGAGAAGCGCGCTCGTTGGCAAGCGAACGGTGGGTCAGCGCGCGCACCAGCAGCTCGGGATTGGCAAAGCCATGCCCGAGCGCAGTTTCCAGTTCGGCCAGAGCTGTTTCCACAGTGCTCCCTCGATCCGTTCAGGCGACTCAAAGGTGCCCCTTGATTCGCACGCGCCAAGATCGCATTCTTGTGGACATTCGTGATCTTATTCAGACGCCCACGATAGCTCGGCAAGAATCCCGGGTCCAGATTATTGCGGTTTCGGCGTTCCCTGTTGACTACTCCCGGCGGACCTGGCTTTTCCGGAGCGTCTCCGCTGGAATCGTCTTCCGCATCTTCGCAACTGTGGCCATTGACGGCGTAGGCGGCCTTGACGCCGCGCTCGGCGGCAAGCCGGGTATCCTGCTGCCCGTCGCGCGCCGCCAGTGCCTCCTTGTACTCCGCCAAGGCCTCATCGCGCTTGCACTCCAGGTCGAGCATGCGGCCCAGGTAAATATGCGACCAGGCCAGCAGGCGCGGCTCCTTGCTGGTGGCAATCGTCTTCTGGAATCGGTCGATTGCCTCTTCCGGATGGCCGGTCATGATCGCCGCGCGGGCCAGGATGAAATTGGCGCGCGCTGCAGTCGGCCACCGACTCCAGCGTGTCGGCATGCACCGTGAGCGCCTGGCGCGCCAGTGCGCTGGCCGTCGCAACATCTCCTGCGGCAAGCCGCGCCTCAGCCAGGTCGAGGCCGGTGAGCTTGCGCGGCTTGCTGCGCTGCAGCACGTCCCCGTCGGCCTGCGTGTCGAATTCGATCTGGCGCGCGCGATGCACCTGCTGGTCCACGTCCATGCTGTAAACCATTTCGCCGATGGTGTCGCGCAAGCTGGCCGGGTCCTTCTCAAACTGAATCAACTGCTCGTAGAAATATTGCGTCAGCACGAATCCCTGCGTCATGTCGTGCTGCACAGTGGCCCACTTGATCGCGTCCACTTTCTCCTGGTAGACCTGGCGCTCGTGCTCATAGCGCGGCAATTCCGATCGCTCGACGCCGGCGGGAATCTTGTACTCGGGGACGCCCGTATCCATGGTGCGCGCCTCGATGGCCTTGATCAGGCACTCGACGGTCAGCGCCACGGTGTCGGAGCGGAAGCGGAATTCGAGAGGAGCGTCGCGAATCTCCTTCAGGATCGGCTGCGTCCGGTCGATCGCATTGGCGCGCGTGTAAAGCAGCGGCTCGATCACGTAGTGCAGATAAGTGTGGCGCACGTCGCTCATGGGAATCTCCCCATTGACCGGCGAAACCACGACCACGTAGTCGGTGCCGTAGATGCGCGCATTCACGAGCTTGGGCGAGAGCAGCGGCTCCATCACCACGATGAACCGCCGCCCATCGTAGGTGGAGGCCGGCATCTTGAGGTAGAGGTTGGTGTCGACGATCATCTTCGAAAGCGGATCGTGCAGCCGGTCGGTCTCCTCGTCGTAGATGTGGTGCACCGCGAGCCAGATGCCGTGCAGGTCGACGGCCGCGGCAAAGTCGCGCAGCAGCGGCACAATCTCGACCACCTGCGTGGAGTCGGGAGGCATCTCGGGCAACTCGACGCTGGTTTCGAGCTCCGGCGGCGGGCTCAGGTAGAGCGCCAGCGAAATGTACTGGGAGATGTCCTTCTCCGAACCGGTCATGCGGTGCTGGGCAATGTAGAGGCAGACCTTGTCGCGCTTTGCGCGGGCATCCTCGCTTTTCGCCAGGGCCTGGTTCATCTCGTCGCGGACGCGCTGGCGAACCGGCGCGCTGTCTTCAAGGCCTTCGTCGTAGCCGCAGGCATTGAGAGCCGCGGCCATGAAGAAGACCGGCTCGGAACTGACGAGCGAAATGGTCGGCCCGGCGGGATCGACGAGAAAGGTGGGGGCCTTTTCCTGCTGGAGCCGGGGCGGATGAGGAGCTTTGGCGAGCCCGAAGAACTGCTTTCGGAGGATTGCGAACGGCCTGGCCTCGGCGAAAGCGCGACCCAAGACAGAAGAGAACCGCTGCCGCGGACGGAATACGAGCGAAATGAACGGAAACCGCATCAATGAATCCCTGTCTGCAAGTCTAGTTAGACGGGGAGGCAGGGTCAAACGGGAGGTGTCGACGAAGTACACTATCCGCGGACGGAAACGCCGGAGAAGGAGAGCACAGCCAGGCCCCGGACCGGCTGGCCGAAGAAACGGGCCGGCTCGAAACGGCTCAACAACCAGCATATTTTCGACTTGCGCCCGAGTTGCAGCGTCGTCTGGACCGGAGACAATGCGATAGTCGTACACCGTTCCTTGACTGTTGATATAGGCCTCGACCACCACCGGGCCAGCGTTTGCGCCGATCTCGTCCCCGCTGCCGAACCGCCCAGCGAGATACAAAGTCGAGGCGCAGTGGCGTTGCCCAAAGGCACATCCTTGGTGGCCTGCGCGCTCTCGGGCTGGGTAAACATCCCCACCAGCACAGTGACGGTGCCGAGAAGGAGCACAGCACTGGCAAACCCTGCGGCGGCCTGCAACAGAAACGGACCCACCGTGTTTCTCCACGCAAGCGACAAGCCCCGCAAAAGCGCTCTTGTTCGCGGCGAGCCCGCTCGCGGCTGACCGCGACGCGAATGCGAAGCACCAGATCTTCCGGCTCCGGCACCGGACCCAGCGAGGCGAGCGCGGCCTGATTTTGCCGCAGAGCTCTCCATTCCCGAGCACATCCTGGGCAGCGGTCGAGGTGGGCGGCAATGCGCTGCATCTCCCGGCCGGTCATCCGTCCGTCGAGATACTCAGAAAACTTCGCCTGCATGGCGGTGCAGCTGCTCATCGCGCCTCCTCTCCCAAAGGCAATTCAAGGCCCTCGCGGGTTGGCAAATCCTTGCTCTTCGGCGTTGCCGTCAGCAGCGTCTTAAGACAGGCGCGGCCACGCACCAGGCGTGACTTCACAGTCCCCAGATTCACGCCCTGGATCTCTGCGACTTCCTCGTAAACAAATCCTTCGATGTCGCGCAGAATCAGAGTGGTTCTGAATGGCTCGGGGACCTGGCGGAGCGCTGCCTCGACGCGCGCCCGGTTTTCTTCGTGCACTGCCATCTCGAATGGCGATTCGCCCGCGTCGACCAAGCGTGTCCTTCAACTTCACGGGGATTCCCGAATCGTTCTCCGCGATTTCCATCTCGATTGGAACTTCCTGCTGTTTGTGCCGCATCCACCAGCGCCGCTGATTCGAAGCCTCGCGCAGTGCGATTCGGTAAATCCAGGTGCGCAGGGAAGACTCCCCGTGAAAGCCCGACACACCCCTCGAAAGACCTTCACGAAAACCTCCTGCGTCAGATCGGCAGCATCGGCACGGTCATGCACGGTGCGGGCCAGCAGGGAGTAAATCGGCTGGTGATAGCGGGCAATCAACCAGGCAAAAGCCTCTTCCGACCCGGCGCGCAGCTCTGCCACAAGAGCCGCCTCTTCGGACTGGAGCGTCAACGCGCTGGCAAGATTGCCCATGGTGAGGTCCGCCTGCAATCAGTCCTCCCACATTACTGCAAAAGGCGCACAGTTGGCATCTTTCAGCTCTGTGGCCGCGTTTGATGACCGGCTCATGTTCCGCGGCTGCCCTGTTTCAAGGCCAGCCGCACTGCCGGAGAAAAACTTACCGCAAACCTGCATGCCGCGGGAGACGGAACAACGGCATCAACAACCGGATGTCCCGCGCGCTCTATTCTCTTAGACACCGGCACCCCCCCGAAGTGTTCCCGGTCACGGGCCTATGTGGAGGGATTTCTTCGGGATGGGCACATTCCGAAAGTACCGTCGGAGCGGACGAGGCGTCAGATTTCGAAGACGATGCGTCGGCCTTTCTCGATGCGGCTCCATGCAGCTTCGACGTCCGCCAGCGGCACTGGCTCTGCGTCAACATGAAGCTTGCCGGCAGCAGTCATTTTGAACAATTCTGGAATCGCGGCGAGGATGGTGTCGAGCCGCACCGAGCCGAACCCGCTGCCCAGCAGCTTCAGATCGACGCTGCGCAGCACGGCGCCCGGAAGCGTGATCGTTTTGCCGGCGCTTTCGCCCACTTCCACCAGGCGTGTGGATTTCGTCGAGCTGGGCTTGAACGTCTTCGCCAGAGCGTCGAGGACGAGTTCAGTGGGACGACCCCAGAGATAGTCGATGACGACATCGATGCCACTTTTCGCTTCGGCGATGAAAGCTTCGCGCACGGCCTCTTCTGGCTCGCCAAGCGCCACAATGGCATCCACGTCTTCCCTGGCGATGGCATTCACATTGCGCCCCGCTGCAATGATTCGCTTCGCGCCAAGGTGACGCGCGGCCTGGATTGCAAGCTGCCCTGCCACGCCCGTTGCGCCGAGGATCAAGACGGTTTCGCCAGACTTCAATTCGGCGCGCTCCTTCAATGAGAGCCACGCCGACATGCCGGGGTTGGCGATGGCTGCGGCCTCCACGTCGCTGATTCCGTCGGGAAGTGGAAGACACATCGACGCTGGTGCAGCGCAACGCTCTGCCATGGTTCCCCATGGTTTACGCGGGGATCCGAAGTAAACGCGGGCTCCGTCCGGGCGCGTACCGACGCCATCGAGGCCGGCGACCATCGGAACCTGCCCGGTCGCGGAGTAATGCGCGCCGCTGGCAATCGCCTTCACAATGGGGTGCAGTCCGGCGGCACGAACGTTGATGAGGACCTCGTTATCGCCGGCGACAGGTTCTGCAAACTCCTGATACTTGGGCGCTTGGCCGAGGATTTGGACGACAGCAGCCTTCATGACCGATTCTCCTTAACTAAGTTAAGTATAGCTTAACATTGTTAAGCTAGAAATGCTACCATTTTTTCGATGCCCCTTGATCGACAGCTTATCCTCCACCAGGCTTTTGCCGTTTTAAACGAAGCGGGGCTGGAAGGATTGACCTTGCGCCGGCTGGCTGCGCGGCTGAATGTGAAGGCTCCCGCGATCTACTGGCACTTTAAGGATAAGCAGGATCTGCTGGACGAGATGGCCACGCAGGTTTTCCGAGAGTCCTACGAGGAAAGTGCTGCTTTAGAAGCAATGCACCCATGGCGGGAGTGGGCAATGGTTTGTTCCGAAGGCCTCCGCAAGACTCTGCTTCGCTATCGCGACGGAGCCAAGATGTTCAGCGGCACGTATCTTACTGACGCGGAACTCTACGCGCCGATGGAGGCGAATCTTCGCAGACTCACGCGGGAGGGTTTCACCTTGCGGCAGGCTGTGGTGGGCCTCGGCGCACTGTACAGCTACACGATCGGATTTGTCATTGAAGAGCAGGCGACGCAACTTGCGCCAGGCGAACCCAACCCGCAATACGATCTGGCGGCGCGCGAACGGCGCGTGAACAAGGAACTGTACCCTCTCGCCGCGGCTGCGGGTGCGGAGATGTTCACCAACCACGATGCGCGCTTCGCGGAGGGAGTGGCCGTGATCGTCACAGGCCTGTCAACGATGCTCGATGGCGCGGGCACAGCGCATTGACGAATCCCACCCCAGCAGAGAGAATAGACAAGTTGCATCCCTGCAATATGTGGGCCTGTGGCGCAGTTTGGGAGCGCGCTTCCATGGCATGGAAGAGGTCGTCGGTTCGATCCCGACCAGGTCCACCAATTCTTTCAAGCATTTAGCGCCACCTCCCTTCCGCGACTTTGTCGCATCTTTGTCGCAAATTCCAAAACCACACCACGAGCTGGCTTCGCAGGCACTGCCGAAACCTGAGTGGTAGTGTTCTCTGGAATCGCCGTAGGCATCCCGAGAACATCGTTCCTGGACGAGCTGTTCGTCGCCGTTCTCGCGCGTGGTGTCATCGGTGGCTTTGGTGCAGGTGACGCCCCCGCCTTCTTCGACAACTCCGCATGGATTGCATCGAGCGTCGTACGTACTCCCGGAAGGAGAACCTGCATATAAACGTTCTCCGTGGTATCCGTCGTCTCATGCCGCATGAAGCCCTGCACGTCCTTGCTTGATCCCAGTTCCTGAGCCAAGGTCGCGATCGTGCGCCGGATGACCTGGAATGTCAACTTCGGCAATTCCAGTTCCTCGGCCAGCTTGTGCAGCACACGCTTGCGGAAGTTGCTCGGATCCACTGGACCTCCGAACCGCCCCCGAAAGATAAACGCAGCTGGCGATACATCCTTACGCTTCGTCTTCAAGTGTTCGCGCCATTCCCCCAACTTCTTGAACAGATCCTCACAGATCGGCACCTGTGAGGTGCTCCGCTTGGTCTTGCCGTACGGACGAATCTTCCCCTTGTAGTACGTCTCCTTAATATCAAGGAGCAACGGTTCTTCCAGGAGGCTTCGCCAACGCAAGGCAACCACCTCGCCCGGTCGAAGAGCGTTCGACATGTCGAGCATGAGCAGCAACCAGTCGCGAAGATTCTTTTCGAGAAGTCTGTCGAGTGCGGCGCGAAGCTGGTCCCAAGTGAGGACGGTCTTATCGACCTCACGCAGGTTTGCCGGCACCTTCACCAAACGTGCAGGGTCTTTCGGGAGGTAGTCCTGATCGACCGCCTCAGCAAAGAGAGCCCGCATGTAAGAGCGAATCTGCAACACTCGATCCTTGGAATGGGTTTTGGCCAGCTGATTGAGGTGATTCTGCAGGGTGTACTTGTCGAACTTTTCGAGCCGTACGTCCTCGAACGGGACGATCAGATCTGCCGTGATGATCAGCTTCTTCACCTTGGCAGTCTCTTCTCTCCAGTCCGCCTCCTTCAGTGGCAGGTAGCGGTTTCGGGCAAACCATCCGAAGGTAACGGTGCCGTTTTTCACGGAGCCGTCTTCGGTGATTTGCCCACTCAGTCGGGTGATCTCCTGCGCCAATTTCTCCCGGGCCTGAGATTTGGTCATCTCAGATTTCAGGCCAAGAGCTACCGGTGAAGAGACCGTCTTCGGTTGATTGGTCTCCGGATCGAGGATGGTGCGGCGGAAATAGCCGTACCACTTCTTCCCTCGAAGAGAGACCCATCCTTTCTGGTACGAAGTTCCCATTTATTCCTCAAATTCTGTGTGGGGGAATAAGCGGGCCGTCCCCATTTTACCGGCGCTTGCGCCTTAAACAGGAGGCCCGTTCCCGCTCTTTCAGGAACTCTTCGATTCCGCTCGCACGGTACCGCAAGGCGCCGTCGCTCATGCGAATTACCGGCAGATAGGGCAATCTCCGCGAGGAGTGGTCCCAGACCCAATCTTTACTAACCTTTAGCTTTAGGGCGACATCCTCGGCGGTCAAAAGGGGATCGACCGTCTCTACTTCCTGCACCATCAGCGCAGATCCCATAGCTTGATTTCCTCCAATCGTGGGGTATCCGGGCCGGTGCGGCCCGGCGAGTGTGGAAATGTTGGGTCGAATTCGATTTTCGGTCAAATCAGCGCCGACTCCTTCCCTGCCCGCCGGTCCAGGCGTTGAAAGTCAGGGGAATCCGGATTTGACCGAGTTTTGAGTCCACATCATGCTGTCTCTGCATTCGATGAAGCAGAGTTGCAACTTCAACCAGCACGTGGAGAGGCAAATGTTTGATTCAATCGACGATCTCGGGTTCAAACTCGCTGCCACCGGCTACTTCATCGATCCGGTAATGACCCAGGTGGTCTTTCTCGCTGCGAAGCTGCAAAAGCCGCTGCTTCTCGAAGGGCCCGCAGGGTCAGGCAAAACGCAATTGGCCGTTTCTGTTGCCGCCGCAGCCGGCACGCACATCGAGCGGCTGCAGTGCTACCGCGGCGTGACCGAGGACAAGGCAATCGGCCGCTTCGACGAGGGCCTGCAGCGTCTCTACATGGAGTTCTCGAAAGGTCAGCACGAGAACTGGCAGGCGGTTCAGGCGAACCTCAAGGGGCGGGATTTCTTCCGTCCGGGTCCGCTAATGCGCGCGCTCGAATGCGACAGGCCCTGTGTGCTGCTCATCGACGAGTTGGATAAAGTCGACGATGGTTTTGAAGCCATGCTTTTAGAAATTCTATCGGCCTGGCAGCTCTCGATTCCAGAGTTCGGCACAGTTGCGGCAAAGACCATACCGTTTGTCGTGCTCACCAGCAACGAAGAACGAAGACTGGGCGACCCAATCAGAAGGCGTAGCCTCTACGTGCGGGTCGAGCATCCGACGCCGGAGCGCGAAGCCGAGATCATTGCCAGCCGCACCCCGAAGGCCGATGAGAGCTTCCATCGCGAGATGGCCGGAATAGCGCTCTCCTTCCGCAACTACTCACTGGAAAAGCCGCCATCGGTCTCGGAGATGATCGACTTCGCCAATGCACTGCAACTCCTCGGGACCGACCACGTAACAGCGGAGCATCGTGACGTCCTGCTTCCTTTCTTGGCGAAGACCGAGAAGGACCGTCGACATCTCCTGTTGCGGGAAGGGTTCAAGAGCCTGCTCGACGACGGAGCCAGGTTCGCGCAGAGTCTCGCGCTCCGAGGAGGATCAGCATCATGATTCGGTGCGTACTCATACTGCTGCTATTTCCCAGTCTCGCCGTTGGCCAAACGGATCCTTTACCGGCGGCGCGGATCGTAAAGCAGTATGCGGTGCACTATCGCGTGCCGCCGGAGTTGATCGCCGCATTCATCGACGTCGAATCGCGTTGGAACCCGCGAGCGGTCTCCGCAAAGGGGGCGATGGGAATAATGCAGCTCATGCCCGCGACGGCAAAGCGATTTGGCGCTTTCGAGCCCTTTGATGTGGAACAAAACATTGCCGCGGGCACCCGCTACGTGACGACGTTGATGTGGGAGTTCCACGGGGATCTGCGCCTTGTCGCCGCGGCCTACTACGCCGGCGACCGCAATATTGCACGGAAGCAACTCGATTATCGCAACCCGGACGTTGTTGCCTACGTGCAAGCGGTACGAAGGCAGTACATGCTTCGCAAGTATCCGGCCGTTCGGCCGTTAAGGAGGTCAACCCCATGAAACTTCGCTGGCTCATCCCTGTCGCAGTCCTGCTTCCGCTTCGTCTCAGCGCGAGTGACACACCAGTTGGAGCACGTGTCGCCACTGTCACGATCAATCCGAGAGATGTCACGGTCCTTCATCTCAGGCCAGAGTTTGAATCGACCATCCGCATGCCAGAGGAGATCACATCCGTAATCCTCGGCAGCCCGGGGGAGTTCAAGGCAGAACATAACGAAGGCGAGCCGGAGTATGTCTACGTCAAACCGATCGTTAAAGAGGCTGCGCAGTCGAACCTTCTCATCGCAACTAAATCAGGCCAGCATGTGACGCTGGAACTGGTCAGCGAAGGCTCAAGTGCCACGAATCCAACGCAGCCGGTGGATTTTCTGATCGAATACAGAGCGACGCGGAGCTTCCTCATTTCCGCCGATCCTGAATCGCTGGCGATCCGAAGCGCGCCGACTAAGGAACTCGCGCGGGGCGTGAGTGGCGGGACCGCTGGTTTGCGTTCGGCGCCGCTGTCGAGCCTCGACGAGGTATTCAAGCTGCAAGAGAGTGTGAACGCTCCGAAGTGGACGAAATGGGAGGACAAGCAGATCGAGACATCGATTGGCGATATGCGGCAGTTCAGCAATCAGACCATGATCTCCTACTCCATCCTGAACAGCTCGAATGAGCCTATCGAGATTGTCCCTCCGCAAATCCAGATCACAGGCCGCAAGGCGACCAAGAAGAAAAAGAAGGAAGGCAAAGGCATTATCTCGGACCAGCTCGAGATCCGGGACTATCGATTAAGCACAACGCGGCTCGAACCCGGAGAGCGAGCTGACGGCGTGGTCGTCTTTGACCGGCCGAACTTCAAAGAATCGACAGAAAAGTTATTTCTGCAAATCGCCCAGGCGGATCAAGTGGACCGTCCTATCTTGATTCATCTGCCATTTACTCCGCCCATTTCTGGCAACGGCAATTAGAAGGGAGCCATGAAGCTATGACCACCAATGACAACAACAGGAACGGAAGCGTGGGTCTAAACACTCCGGTCATCGAATCGCCAGATCCAACCTCCTCGCGGGGACCGGTTGGCACGCCCGGACCTACCGACGGCTCGGAGAAAACTGAGCCCGTCACCAGGTTCGCAACGCGAACTGCCGCCAAGGGAGCCGAAGGAATCAGCAAGGGCAAACTGATGCTCCTCGGAGGCGGACTCGCAGTGGCTGTTCTCTTCTTTGTTTTCACGGCGGTCGTTGGCAAGGCGCCGAAGAGACTGGCGGCAACAAAGCCGCAGTCGCAGCAGGCTCGGCAGGAGCAGTCGCCGCCCTCCAAAGGGAGTGTCACGCCTCTCATGGATACGGTGCGCACGCCGGCTCCGGACAACAGTAGCGGGCAGCTGGGACCGGGGGATATTCGGCGGACGCGAACAGCAGACAATGGCTCAATCGGGAAGCCGTTCGCAGGCAAGCCTGTTGCTGCCACCTCTCTGGGCAATGTGCCCACTTTTGCCGACACCCAGCAGAAGTGGGAGGATCCGGCACCTTACGGCGGAGGCTCCACAGCAGAAACGCCGCCGACGCAGCAGAACAGTCTCAAGGAGCCCTCTCTGATCTTCGTGCGGAGTGTGGCGCAAGGCCCGGTGTTGGCGCCACAGAGGGTGAGCGCGGATGATGACGGCACTCCGCGGCTGGAATTGACACCAGGTACGCGCATTCAGGCGAAGCTTGAGACGCAGGTTTCGAGCGCGGTGTCAGCTCCTGTAGTAGCCGTGGTCGAATACACATACGCGATCGGCAACAGAATCATCGTTCCCGCGGGAGCGCGGGTGTACGGCCAACTGCAGCAGGCCGACCGAAGCGGGCTGGTCAGCATGAAATTCGACGAAATTGAACTTCTCGATGGAGCCCGCGAGAAGATTGACGCCGTCGGAACCGGCCTCGACCTCGGCCCCATCAAAGGAAACGTGTACGGGAAGAATACGGGCAAGAACTTTCTGGTGCGGGCAGCATCGGGTCTCGGTTCGGTGCTGGCAGAAGTGGCTGGGAACAACACCAGCGCCGCATTCTCTGAGGATGACATGCTTCGCGAGCGGCTTTCGGAGAACATCGGCACGGCCGGAGATTCGGAGGTGATGAGCCTCAATGCCAACAGCCGCGTGGTAGTCTCAGTTCCGGCCGACACGAAGATTTACGTCGTGTTTACCAAACACGAACAAACGCCTTCCGAGCTTCACAAAGTAAGCCCGACGGTTCAGTAGATTGTCCGCTCGCCGCACGACTCTCTTCTTCGCCCTGGCCCAGTGCCGGGGCGTTCTTGTGTTTGGCCATCATATTCAACTGGCGAGTTGCCTTGCGGCTCATCGGTTGTTGCGTCGCGTGCCTAAGAAATGCGCCTATAATGCGCCCTTCCCTTGGATCCACTTCACGTTCGGGTCAAGGTCGGTCCGCATGACCCAGTACGCAGTTGGGCAATCTTTGCTCCCGATGCCCCAATGTGAAATTGGGCAAAGATCGGTCCCGTTGACCCAATCCGCTAATGAGCAAACAACGGTCCCATTGACCCAGTTTGCAGAATGAGTCATTTTTGTTCCCGATGACCCAATTCCGAATTGAGCAAAGATCGGTCCCGTTGACCCACTTCGCGATTGGGGCAAGAAACATCCCGATTACCCAGTGTGCAAATTGAGGAATTTTTGTTCCCGATTACCCAATTCCGGATTGGGTAAAGATCCTTCCAAATGACCCAAAGTGCGACTTGGGTAATCGTCGTTCCCGAATAGAGCCGGTATCGACATGAGATGATCGCACCGATAGTTTCAGAGACCCAACCGTTTTGCCGATTAGGCCAGATGAACCAGCCAGGTCTCTGAGCTAGGAAGGAATCAAGCGGGACCGTCCACAACGCCTGCATATATAGGTGTGCTCCCAGTTCCAATGCAGTCGAGGATAAACCTCACGGTTGTAGCGCGCGACTTTGCGAAGGCTAAAGACCATGCCTGCAACGAAGTGACACACAGAACCAGAAATACAGTGACGGCAGCTCTGCCTTAATGCTTGTAATCCTGTGTAGCTCGAAGAGTAGAATCTGACACCCGACGAAGGTCCACACAGAATGAAAATAAGCAATTGCGGGTCCCCAAAGCAAGAAACGGCCGGAGATAACCCCGTGGACGCGGGCGGTGCGACCGCCTGCGCGGAAAAGGACTGAGTCGTCCCCGAATGGAATCTGGTGGAGTAAGTGTGTGTTCCCTGTTGATAGAGGACGGGCGCAGCCACGATGTTCGCGGTACCGCATTGGTCGCATTGATACGGATTCAGCTGCGAAACGGATGCCATGCCGTTGTCCATGAGCTGGCGACAGCTTGCGACACCGGGCTCCTCGATTGAGATTTTAGCTCGATTTCCTCAAATCAATCCAACGCACCGGAGGGCAGAAGCTCTGACCGGCATCTCTCGATCCGCTGAACCTACTCATGCGATTGGAGATAGAACGACGATCCATCCTGGTCCAGCCGGATCATTTGACCGAAATTCCAATCCGCCCCATTCTCTGGCTCGACACGGATGCTGAGAGCAGCCGGGTCCAGGAGAGAAAACCTATGAGAACCGCACTAGCCTTCTGGCGGCGCTCCCAAGTGTCCGCTCCCACCTCCACGCACGTTTTTCATCGGCCCGGCGAGATCAATTGGTTGCATGTCGCCATCAAGATGGGACTCAGTTTGATCCTCGCCGGCAATCTGCTCGCACCCTTCGCGGCGAGAGCGCAGAACCTCGGAACCTCACCACAATTCGGCCAGGCTGTGCAAGGTCAGCAAGCGACGACCGTCGAAGGCACCGTCCTCAACATCGTGAACTGGGGCTGCAATGTCATTGCGCCGGTTATCGCAGTCGCGTGCCTCGGCATCGCGGGATGGCACTTCAAATCCGGACGCGGCTATATGGGCTGGGGTGTGAGCGGCGTCGCCCTCATGGTGATCTCCGGTCTCGGACGCATGGCGGAGGGCTTCATCACTCAAGCGCAAGGCATTCAGTAGTAAAGGCGGAGAGTGATGCAGACGCCACAGTTCCTCCTCGATCTCCTCCAGTTGCTGCTCGATCTCGCGGTGCCGGCGGCGTTCTGCACGCTGGCTGCCGCGGGAGTGAGCTTACGACATGAAGGCGGGATCAACTTCCACGTAAACGGCCGGGCCGGAAAGTGGATTCTGTGGACCATCGTTCTTCTGACCCTTCCGCAACTGTTGTCGTGGGTTGCCGCGCAGGGCATCAACATACCGTCCGCGAGCGGATCGGTGAGTACGAGTTGGTTGGCCAGCATGGAAACGGTATTCAAGAATTTCGTGAACCAAATCGTGGTCGCCAAGCTGGTGCCAGTTCTTGCGGCGTACTTCGTCCTGAAAGCAACGCTCGACGGGGCCGCAGGCGAGAATCCGCTCGGCTCGATCGTTGCAGCACTTTTCCTGATGTCGCTCTCGGCAACAATGCAGCTCTTTCAAGGATGGAACTCAGGGAGCCAGTACGCGATGACCGATATGCTCGCTTCCCTGTGGAACTACATCGCCGGACAGATTCTGCCGGCTGCGGCGGGACTAGCCTGTGTCGGAGCAGTGATCAACTTTGTCCGGCACAGACCCTGGACCAGGCTTGTCTTCGCCGCGATCTCTTTTCTTAGCGTGAGTGGGCTTCTGTCGCTGTTTCGAGCGATGGCGGCGTGAGGAGCAAGGTTATGAGTCTTGATGGGGCCATCACGAACCTCGCATCCTGGGCCGGCAACACCATGATGCCCACGATGGCGGGACTGTTCTTTGCAGGAGCCGTGTATCGCTACAGCAAGGGTGGTCCTTTCGAGCAGCCGTTGTATGGGGGCTTCGCCTCATTAATGTGCTCCGGGATTCTGCGTGCTCTGGAAGGGTTTGTGCAACACGCGGGCGCTACGAATGCTGATGCGTTCTGGATGGCCACGATGAGCCTCGTGAACTGGACGGCTAACGTGATCCTGCCCATGTTCGCGCTTACGCAATTGGCAGCGATGGCAATGCACATGGCCGGAGTGGTCTCGGAGATCTATCCGGGTTCGACCTGGATCAGAAAGTTCGTCGCAGCGATCGGCGCGCTCATGGTTTCGGGAATGGTGCGGCTGGCCGAATCGATGGTGACGCAAGCGCACGGAATCGGAGGGTAATGTCATGAGTCTCGATATGACGCCTGTTCACCGCAACCTCCACACCAAGGTGACGTTCCTTGGCCTCGAGTTTGAGGACCTGATTCTAGTGCTCGCATTGGCGGCAGTGATGAACCTCCTTGCTCACTTCGTGAATGGGAATGCGCATGTGTTTGGAATTCCGCTGAACGTCTTCATGGAGTTCATCGTGCCGGCGTTGGCTGTGCCGTTCCTGATTTTGTTCAAGTATGGGAGGCCCCGGGGTTATCTCACCGACCTCGTGCGTTCATTCTTTGCTCCGAAGGCCTGGTGCGCGCTTGAACGAGATTCGGAACTGACTCAACCTTACGTGGTCGAAGAGGAGGAATGAGGATGCAGGCATCGATCACGACGCAGAGGAGCGGGACGGTCGTCGCTGTTCTCGACGCGGAAGCGGCACGCGTTACGTTCGCGTGCGTCATCTTCGCAGCACGCTTTCATGAGGAGATCGCTCCACTCGCACGGATCGTGGAGCAGCAATTGCAGTATCGAGGCTGAATGGAACTCTAAAGGGAGACATTAGTTATGCCGGTAACCCAAGCAGAACACGATAGAAGGCTCAAAGTACCGGCAGTGTGCGAGTTGCTGCCTCTGCGCGATCTCCCCCTTGGGGACAACATTATGGTGCGCACCAACGGGGCGTTCGTCGCTGGTTACGAGTTGCGAGGGATCCTCGCGTACTTTGCGACGGATGGAGATCGAAACCAGAACAAGTCGATGCTTGAGGCGCTCTTTCGCAGTGTGCCCGATGTGAGCATGCGCGTTCAGTTCCGTTACGAGATTTCTGAGCATCTCGGAGATCTTCTGAATAGTTACATTCACGAACAACGGACTGAGCAGTCGGAGGTGATGGCGCTTGATTCTCATCGGCTCCGGATGTGGCGGCAGAAAGAGAACAGTGGATTCTTCTTCGAAAATCGGCTTCATGTGTATCTGATCTGGGATCCGCGCATACATGCGAAGCTTTACCACTCCGCTCAACAGAATCGCAGTCTTGGTGGATTCACTTTGAGCCAGAACAAGGCCATCCAGCGTGCGCGGAAGGAGCACGAGACCTACCTGGCCGAGTTCGAATCCATCCTCCGGGGCATCGAGGGGTCGATGGAGGCGGCCAGCCTCGGGCCCCGGAGACTTTCGACGCAAGAACTGTTCGAGGAACTGAAACATGCGCAGCACCCAATCCGGCGCGACCGGCGGCCGTATGTGCCTCCAGAAGAGATGATCGAGTATCGGAGCGCGAGGTCCCAGGCGGTCGAGGCGAGCATCCTCAACGAAACCGAGACCTACCTGAATATCGATGGGTATCTCTACGCCGTTGTCAGTCTGAAGGAACTTCCCGATGCGACTTTTCCGGGGATGCTGCAGAACTTTTCGACACTTGGCTTCCCGGTTGTCGTCAGTGGACAGGTCGTGATCCCCGACCAGGTGAAGGTCCTCAAGAGCTACAAAAAGCGCCTCCAGAAGATGACAGCCGCGCAGAAGGATGCCAACGGAAACTTCAAATCGAATCCCGAGGCCGAAGTAGCTCAGGCGCAGCTCATCCAGGTGCAGCGAGACATCATCTCGTCCTCACTCAAGACGTCGAAACTGAGCCTTTCGGTCGTGGTCCGCACCTCGCAACCGGCAATCACCTTGCACGATCTCGAACGATCAGAGCGCGAACTCGCCAATCGGACTCAAGAGGTTCTGAACGGCTTCACTCACATGAATGGCGCGAAGGCTGTGGCTGAGACGATCGCCAAGCGGCGGATCTTTCTGGGGACGTTACCGGGCATGGCCGAGGCCGACAAACGCGACCAGGACATGCTTACCTCCAATGCCGCCGATCTTGTCCCTATAGAGATGCCGTGGACCGGGACGCGGAGGAGCCCGCTCATTCTCTTTGAAACGCCCTATCGCCAACTCATTCCGTTCTCCATGTTCGATCCCGATCTCTCGGATGCGAACGGCCTTGCTGATGGCAAAGAGTGGAGGCGGGAAGACGCTTGCCGCGCAGCAGATGCTGCTTATGGCGGCGCGCGCAAATCCACTGATCTCGATCCTTGAGCGCGGAGATTCCTATCAGCCACTGGTGGAGTTGATGGGCGGAGAGATGATCGAGATGTCGCTCGACAGCGACCAGACGATCAACCCCTGGGACTTGCCCAGAGGAGAAGGCCAGCCGTCCAACGACCAGATCTCCTTTCTCAAGAACCTCACCCGGCACATGCTGGGCGAGAATACGCCGCCCGACCTCGACATTGACCTGCTCGACAGCGTCCTGCTCGAAGCCATCGCCTCAACGTACAAGAGGTGCAGCGCGAAGACCTCAAACCCGATTCCGCTCTTCGGAGATCTGGCCGCGGAACTGGCCCACTGGCAGGATCGGGATCGCAATCAGAAGATCAACGCGATGGCGCAGATGGCCTCGACGAAACTGAGGGCCTGGGTTGATGAGGGACCGTATGCACGTCTCTTCGACCGGCCGACCACGGTTCAGCTAAACAATCCCTGGCTCTACTTCAATGTCGAGAAGCTGAAGGACGATCCGCGCCTCGAACGGGCCATGAGTCTGTTGATCGCGCACACGGCCACTTATCGCGCATCGGGGATGACCGGCCAGCCAAGCATCGTCCTGCTCGACGAATGCTGGGCGCTGCTTGAGTCTCCGATCCTCGCGGGAGTTGTGGTGCAGCTCTTCCGCACCGCCCGCAAACGCAATGCAAGCGTCTGGGGCATCAGCCAGACGCCGGAAGATTTTGTGGGCACGCCCGACCAAGCCCAATGAGCACGGCGCCGGAATCGTGAAGAACGCGACCACGAAGATCATCGGCAAGCAGCCTGGCGATATGACCGCGCTCCGGGAGCACGTTCACTTGAACGAGACGGCGCTGAATCAGATCAAGACCTTCGCTCACCCGAAGAAGGGACATAGCGCCGAGTTCCTGATTGCGATTGGGGAAAAGGCGGAATCGACGCACGCGATCAGGATCGTTCCCAGTCCCGTCGACTACTGGATCACGACTACATACGCGCGGGAACGAGCATTTCGCAAATGGTGGCTGCGCCAGCACTCAATACTGCCGCTTGATCCAGGCCTACGAAGAACTTGCCGCCCAATATCCGCGCGGCCTGGCCGAACTGGCGCCGTTGCCGGTCGAACTCTCCGGAGAAATGCAGGAGGCCCTCAGCCAATGACTGACAAGAACCAACCCGAGATAGAAGCTACTTCTCAACGGAGAGCCCTATAGGGCAAATGCGAGGATGCGGCCGGAACCGGAGCACCCGCGTTCACTGGAAGAGAAGACTGCTCATTTGTGTCCTCATGATCGAGACATGCTTCGTCCTGCCGAAGTTTGCTCATGGGCAATTTCTGAGCGTCTTCGACTCGATCTTCAGCTCCATCCAGAACGACATCGGCAGTTCATTGAGCCAGATCAACCAGATCATGCAGCAAACCCAGAAGCTCTATCAGACCACGTTGGCGCCACTGGCGGCCCTCAATCAGGCCCGCGGGTTCGTCGCCAACTCAATCAACAGCTTTCGCGGCCAGATGAATCAGATCTTCAACACGTCCTTTACAAGTGCGGTGACTCCGGGGCCGCAACAGTTCGAGAGCATCCTGCATAGCCGCCTGTCGTCAGAATATTCCGGCACTGCAGACGAGCTTCACTCTCGAATTACGGCTCAGTATCCCGCAGTCAACGCAGCTTCGCCGCAAGACCGCGTGATGATGGACGTGGACGACGCACTAGGGCAGGAGAATCTCAAAACAACCTTGATCGCGGATCAGGGCGCCGATGTCATTCTTCTGACCGCCAACCAGATGGAGAATCAGGTTGCGGTGAGCACGCCCGGCTCAAATCCATTCTTGACTGCCCAAGCTCAGGTCGCGAACCTTCGCTGTCAGGCGTACATGCAGAAGATGCTTGCGGCGGAGCTGCGACAGGAGGCCGGCCGCGTTGCGCACGACAACGTGCTTGTCAAACGCCGGACCGATGCGACAGGCGGGATCAACAGCCTCATCACGGGGGCGCTGACGGCGCGTTAAGGAGCATCCGAATGACGGATCCAAAGAAGAACCCTAAGAAAATACGCAGATCATTCTTCTGGCAGCGTAAGCCCTGTCTCCCTCCGGACTTGACGAAGCCGACCATTGCTGCTGAAGCGCCGCAGCGTGAGGGGCAACCCTGGTATCACCCAAGTCTGCTGAAGGTCGCGATCATTGTCCTTGCAGTGCTTGCGATTCTCCCAACGCGGGCCAACGGACAGTTCGGCATCGATACAGCTGCGATTCTGGCGGCGCTCTCCAAAATGCAGTCGCTGATGAACACCTTTATCGCCACGCCGCTCAGGACAATCAACCAGTACGAACAGAGTGTGGCGAAGTACGAGCAAGAGGTGATGTATCCCCTCGTCGCAATCAATCAGGCGAAGTCGTCGGTAATGCAGTTCGAAAACCAGTTCAACCAGGTCAGCGGCATGTTCCGCGTGAACGTATCGAGCGCCACATTGCCGCAATCGCAAAACCTCGAATCCCTGCTGCTCTCGCGCAACGCTGCAAATGTGCCAATCGTATCCGGCCAGTTTCAAAACGTCTACGGCGTTGTTATGGCACAGAATGCGGCATCCCCGCAGATGAGAACGATGACCGACATGACCGATGCGCAGGCCCAGGACGCGATGAAGCGAGCGATCGAGATCGATGCCTTGGCGGATGCGGAGTTGAACGAAGCGAATCAGATGGGCCAGCAGATCTCGCAGGCTGCTCCTGGCAGCGCTCCGATCCTCGAAGCCGAGGCCGACGTGTGGGTTGTGCGCGCCAATGCATACACTCAGGCGGCCCTGGCCGAGTTGATGCGGACCCGCGGCATAGATCTTGCCAATCAGAGCAAAACGTCCAAGCTCGCGACATCCGACAACACAAACAACAACGGCCTCATTAACGGAGCGCTGACCAACAGGTGACAGCTATGTTGTGCGCCAGCTTACATCCCGAGGCCATGCTCGCGTTCTTCCAGTCAACGCAGCTGAATCTGTTCGAGCGTTTTCTCACTCAGGCAAGGGCGGGGATCGACTCCACCGGCATTACCTCCGGAATGCAGAACGTGGCATATGTGGTCCTGCTCGTGGGCTTTCTGTGGCAGGTCTATCAATCGGCCCTGCACGGAGGGGACGTCCGTGGATTGGGCACAGGTCTTATCAAGTATGTGGTCACCGCCGTTGTTGTGATGAACTACGGAACCGTGTTCACGACGATCAATCAGGGCTTCGTGAACGCCGGGAATTGGGTAAGTAATGCGTCTGGAGGGAACGTCTCTCGAAAACTGGGGGAACGACCTTCGCAGACACAATTCAACCAGGCTGGATTTCAACAGTTGTGGGGCCTGATCACCGGATCTATCGCGGGCCTGATCGATGGTCTTCTAATTCTTGTTGCCTATCTTCTCTATCCAATTGTCGTCGTGATTTTCGGTTTCTTCTATATCTTCTACGGCAGCATTCTGTATATTTTCGGGCCAATTGTTATTGCTCTGATGCCTCTCGGCGGCGCGAACCGCCTAGCCAAGTCCTACATCGAAAATATCTTCATCTGGAATGCTTGGCCGATCCTTTATGGCGGCTTTGGCGCACTGCTCACCGCTGTTCAGATGGGCCAGATTGGGCAGATGCTCAGCCAGAACAACTTCCTCGGCGGGCTGGGAAACCTCGAAGGCTCCTTCCTGATCGGCATCGTGAGCATTGTCTACTCTCTGGCGATCGCCGTTATTCCGTTCATTGCGAAACGCATCGTGAGCGGCGATGTCGGGAGCACAGCAGTCGCGATGGTGGGTACGGCAGTCACCGCGCTGACCGCAGGAGCGGCAGGGATTGAAGGAGCGGCTGCCGGTGTGGCAGCAGCGCGAGCAGGATCTGCAGGTGCAACTTCAGCCGGAGCAACTTCTAGCGCAACTGCGGGTTCTGCCCGGGCACTTACGTCGGCGGCTGGCGGCAACCAGCCCGCGCTACCGCAACAGATTCCTGCGGCCTCGTCCTCGACTGCGCCGGAATTCTCGCTTGGCAGCGGCAGCCCGACTCTGGAAGGGCATGCGGAGCAGATCCGCAGCTCGATCGGTGAAGTAATGGGAACGCAGAGCGGGGGTGACGAGGGTCCTGGAACACTCACGGTCCCCTCGGAAAGCTCGAGCAACATATTGACTCAACCTAATGCTGCAGGAGCAACGCCCAGGGTCGTGACCAGATCAACAGCGGCAGTGAAAAGAGGGCCGAGTGTGCATCGCTACAACCTGGGAACTTGGACTGCCTACCATGCGGCACGTATCGCGGCGGGAAGCATCGCCGGAGCAGCTAGTCGAGGGACGGAGAAAGAATAGGAGGGCTCATGAAAAACAGCGCTGTTGCAACGGATGAAGCGACATTCTCAAGGCCGAAGTACTACGAGATGGATGGAGCACTCAGGGCGAACGCAAATCGCGCGTGGCTGCTCGCCTTTTTGACCATACCGATTGCGCTGCTCGCTATCGGATTTGCAGTCTTCGTACGCTTGCAGCCGCCGACAGTGATTCGCATCGGCCCGAACGGCGACGCCTCGGTGCTGGGCAAACCAGCAAAAGGCGCTGTCACAGACGTCGCGACCGCCGGGACTGATCAATTCCTTGATGAAGCGTTTGTGAAGCGGTTCCTGGCGAGCTACCTTAACTATTCGCCGGCGGATGTGGACGACCACTGGGCGGCGAGCCTCAATATGATGACCCGCAACCTGCGGGCGTACACGCTGAAGGCAATTGCGGACGACAATACGCGCGGCAAGATCGACGATGGGCAGATCCAGTCCGCGTTCCACCTGCGTGAAATCGACGCTGTTGCCGGCGAGCCGCTTACGTATCTGATCTACGGCGTGAAAGACGTTCATCATCTGACCAATGGAACAGAGACAACCGACCATTTCGTAAACGAGTACCGTGTGCGCCTCATCGCGGACAAACGTTCGGATGTGAACCCGGACGGGCTCTGGATTGCCGATTACAGCGAACGTCCGATCGACGGCGAACGCCGCGACCGCATCCTGAATTCGCCCGATGCTGTTCCGGAGAGTGGCAGCGCTCAAGACAAGGGAGGTCAGTGATGGAAGCTACGCTCACTCGCGTTGCGGAGATGCCGCCGCAACCAACGCAGGAATCAAAGTCCAAGACCGCGCGCAAATCGCGCCGGCAGGTCGAGGAAGGTGTTCGGTACTTTCTTGCCAAGGACGGATCGTCGATTGAGAAACCCGAGCTTGGCGCGGAAGTGGCAAGCGAAGGCGAGGCTCTCATCAAAGCGTTTCAGTCAAAGAACGGCGTGATCTACACCGTTCTCGCCTACAAGGCGGAAGCGGAGATACAGGGAGGATCTCCGACATTGGTAAAGCGGCCTCTGCGCAAATAGGGCGCCGACATAAGTAGTACCGGTCAGCTCGGATTCAAAGAGGAGACAAACCTGAAATACGGCTCATGTCGCCTCATTGACGCCTTATCGCTTCGCGATGAGGAATTCCGCTGACCCGGTTTGCACTCTCAAAGCCTGGTTCGGCTTGACACCCCACCCCTAACCCGGGCGGCCAGGCGAAGAGATGCGGAGAACCGGCGTCAGCCAATCTCTAGTCACTTCGTCTTGAAGCGCCAGACAAGTGAGGAGAACATGACAGCGAACAGGACACAAAACGCGGCACTCGATCAACAGCTCATTCTTGAACTGAGGATTGATGCGTCCGGTGAAGTGACCCGCAAGCCAACCAAGCTCGGACGGAAGGATACGCTCGAGGGGAAGCTCCTCGGTCAGCTTTATCCTGGCATCCGAGTCGCGCGCGTCAGCGTGCCGTATGAGTTGACGCCGTATGAGCAGTCTGTGGTCGAAAACCGCATGGCGAGCGTTCATTACGGTGGGGTCGAGTACAAGCTGGTGGGCGCAAGCGGTTCGGCGAAGGATGGCAAGTTCTACTTCGTCGATAAGGCGCACGCCGGCCCGATAGCTGAGCGCTTTCAGCATTGGCCCGAGGCGGCGATCGTGTACTTTGCGATCCTCGTCTCCGACTGCAAGCTGATGGTCGAGGAACCCGACCTGCGCATCGCTGTGGTCAAGGATCATGTCCTTGGCACCAACGATTGCCGTGGCTGGGCGCGTGAATCCCTCTACCGGAAGCTCAAGATCGGCACGAATCGTTTTTGCCAGTTTCGGCTGGCATTTGACGCGAGCGAACCGAAGCAGGCGAAAGGCGCATTAAAGGCAATGAGCGATCGTGTGGCCGACAGGCTCGCGGTCGATGTCATTCTGCCTGAAAGCTCCTGCAAACCGGCCCTCAAAGGAAGTGTGCGATTTCTTCCCCAGTTGGGCACATCGGGCCGCATATACATAGGTCCGGCGATTCTCGGGATTAAGCAGATCTCCCGTCAATCGGAGTTTGGGTCAAGCTACACCTTGATCGAACACGCTTCGGAAGAGGCGCTGCAGTTTGAACTGAAGCTGTGGGCGCTTGAACGAATCAAGGCAATGAGAAAGGCATGGGACGAGGGTGACTACCAGGCTCTTTTCGAGGTAATCGGCAAGTCCGAGGTTACAACGATCGACGATGGTGTCGGCTTTGACCCCGACTCCCTGGAGCGAGAGGACGATCCGGCTTCAGAGGGATGTGACCCGGCGGAGGCGGTTCTGTTGGCGGACCGTAGTGGAAATGCAATCAAGATTCCCTATGTCTTCAACCAACTGAACCGCAAGCTGGCCCGCTGGGCGTTTCGTGCCTGCACGAGCGCGGATCTGAAGCTGCCATCGTTCGCTCTGGCGGACGACGGTGTCCTAATGGAGCACCGGGGAAAGATTCTCTCGGCGTCCGACTGGATACCTGAAGACAGCGCGATCACATCCTTGGCGGCGGAGAAGGGCCTGTGCATCCGGTATCCAATACGGATGCAGGAGGATCTATTACCCGTTCGTCATCTCACCAACACCGAGCTTGTTCCGGCGCTCAAACAGGCGCTCGGAACAGCCGACCTTGACGAATCGCAGGTCGCCTATCTTCTTGATCGGCAGCTTCGCATGGAGGGCACGTACATCCTTCATTCGAAGACCGCGAGCAAAAACGGCGGCGACTTCGACTTCGACACCATCTGCGTGATGCCATCCGATCAGTTCCCGAAGTTCGTGGCGGGAAGGATCGGGTATGGGGAGAGATTTCACCAGGAAAAGACAAAGCATCAGAAAGCCAAGTCTCCCTGGTGGAATGCCTGCCCGGTTGCCATGAAGGCGCGTGGAAACCGGATCGGTTCGATCACCGATCTGAAGACCTCATGTCTTTCGGCGGGACGACCAGACCTGGCCTATAAGCTCGTCGAGCAACTGCAGAACGCACTCGATTCCCTGAAACACAGAGTCGAGATTGATGAAGCCGTTGTCAGTGAAATCAGGAAGGAGGTAGCGCCGGCGCCCTGGCTCCGCTACAAGCGTGAGCGCAGAGTTTCGGATCTGCCTGCCCATCTTGAAGTCGCAGATACGGACAAGGTTGGGAGGCTCTACAACGTCCTGCGCAAGGAGGTTGGCTTTCTTCCCGACGAAACCGGCAACGGATTCGAAGAGAAGATGTCCATCGAAGACTTCCGTGGACTATTTTCGGGCGAAGCCGTCACCCGGGAAATGTTCGAGGAATGCCAGTTGGTCAATTCGATCTACGGGGACATTGCGAGCCGGATTGTCCAGCGGGAGGACGAAGTCAAACAGCAACTTAAGAACGCTCAAGCGCAGTGGGAAGCTGTGCGCGGGAGCGAGGAAAAAGAAAAGAGAAAATCAGCAGTGCTTGCGCGAAACAAGGCACAAGCAGCCCTGTGGGAACACGAACAGGATGCACGGGATCAGTTCAGCTCCTTGCATTTGTTCGTTCACTACTGGGCGCAAGGCAAGCAGGAGAATCGTCGGGCATGGGCGCAGGCGATGAATGGTGTCGTCACAGGTGGCTCGGGTTCCGGCGCCGTTCTCTTCCAGTCGTTTCCGCAAGAGGTGATCGATGCCTTCGCGGAGGTTACCGGTGGTCAGCGGGTACGTGTGCGACTTCCGAAGACTGTGAACGGCTATGTCTGGTTCGACGATGAGCAGCGGGCATTTCTGGTCGAGCGGATGGCGAATCCTCAAGGCCCGGAATGTGAGAAGAGGGTATTTCTCTTCCAGTACGCGGGAAAGCGCTCGCTTGTCTTCGAAAACACGAGTGTTCCTAATTCAATGGAGCATTCCTAACCGGCAAAAGAGAAGCTGTGGCCTCGTGCCCCGGCTTCTCTTTTCTTTTTGTCACTCACCCCGCGCCCAGGGAGGCCGCTATGAAGACGATCACGATCCTTTTTCTTGCTCTCGGTGCGATCGCGGCCGGGGCGCAGACAACAAACCAAAGCCAAATCCGTCACATCGAGACGTCACTCAATCATCTGACCGTTCTCGAATTCGGTGAGTCCGTGACGACCCTTGCGATCGCCGATCCAGACAGCTTTCAGGTCGAGCGACATGACGACAAGGTTTTTGTGAAGCCTCTTCGGGAGGGCGTGTCCACTAATCTCTTCGTCTGGACCGCATCTCGGGAACTGAGCTACGAACTCGATCCGGCAGGCCAACTCGCCCAAATGGATGTCCTGGTTCGCACCGAACCGGTGCCCAATCCGCACACCAGCACGCAGGCTTCGGCTGAGCCTTCAGACGCAGAGATTCGCAAGATCGCCTCGCTGGTTCTCACACAGGCCATGATGGGAGTCGAAGACATCGTTCATGACGCGGAAAAGCCCGCCACGGGGCGCGTCGAGGTCGATCTTGAACAGGTCTATCGCGCGAAGGATCGCATCTATATCCGCTATTCGGTAGCCAACGAGACCAAGGCTCCGTTCCGGGTTACGACACCGGATGTGTGCGCCCCTGTCCCGACCGAACAGCCGACTTCGCTCGTGAGTCTCAGGAATCATCAGATCACATCGCGAACCTTCATGTCCTTCAAAGCATCACAAGTCTCCGGCCTCACAGTGATGCAAGCAGAATCAGGAGTGCGCGATCTTGCGCCGGGAGAAAAGACAACCGGCGTTATCAGTATTGGAATTTCGACAGGCAATCCGCCGCAGATCTATCAGCTGAACTTTGGCGCTGACCAAAACGGACCTCTGAAGGTCGAGGCGGTTCTCTAGTTATGGACACGCAGGGCTACATTTCACTCGAGGAAGTGCGCCAGGCGCTGAGACAGATTTACAGTAGCGATTCCGAAATCAATCTGCAGAACTCCCTCCTTGAGTCTTTCTCTGATGAACTCAAACCCATCGATGAGAAGGGTCGCTGGAGACCTAGTCCAGCTCTCATTCTCACGTTGGTCTTGTTGTGTGCGCTGCTAGGGGTCTTTGTGTATTTCTCAGTGGGAGGGCGCGGATGAGTCCCTACTACGATCAGCCTGCATTGCGCCAGAGAGGGCCAGAAGATGTCGCTGGCGTTCTGGTGCTGCTCGCCTGTGCCGTGCTCGCCTTCGCGTGGTATGTTGCGGTGTCTCGTCTGCATCTCAGCAACCAACAGTGTCTTGAGATCTTCCTGTACGGCGCAATCCTGTTTTTCGGCGGCGGCCTTCTCGTCGCGCAATTGGTTGGTCGCAGGCGAAGAAGAGAGGAGAATTGGCCACACCCTGCCATCGTTATCCCGGCCTCGAAGGATGCGGCAACAGTACGAGCTGCCAATCAAGGTGAAGCTACTTTGCTCGGATACAACGTGCACAAGGAGCCGTGGATCTGGCCCGACGTCGTGCGCATGAAGCACGGAGTCATTGTGGGCGGCACGGGTTCTGGCAAGTCAACTTTTCTCGAAAACATCATCGCGCAGGATGTGATGCGGCGCTTCGGCTCGCGCAAAATGCCGATGATCATCTTTGACGGCAAGGGTGAGAGGGAGTTTCTTCATCGCCTTTTACCGCATATCGAGGCTGCCGGCCGCCTGCAGGATCTGCGCGTGATCGATCCAACTCACCCTGCGGAATCGGCGCGATATAACCCGTTTTATGCACTCGACGATGCCTACCAGGAACACGTGAATTTCATTTTCCGGTCCTTCGGGCTGCGCGAAGACTTCTTCAAAGGACACCAGGAGGCGTACCTTTCGGATCTTGTTCGCATACTCCAGTACACGGGAAAACTGTTCAACGTCTACGACGTGCTGGTGATGGCGCTCGATGAGAAAGTTCTGGAGGAACAGATCGGAGTTGCGAAGGCGCGCCTGGCCTCAGTGCCGGGTATCTCGATGCAGAAGCGGTTGAACTTCGAGATGTCGGTCAAAATGCTTCAGCGATCGCTCGCGGACCGGGAGCGGGTGGAGAAGATTCAGGGGCTTCTGAACGAGCTTTTGAGCTTCCTGGAAGACGAACTGTCGATTGTTACCGGCTCCTATCAGGACCTGCTTACGCTCGACGATGTTCTCAACAACGATCTCATTCTGTTTGTCTCCCTCAACGCCAACCGTAATCAGCGTGCGGTCGAAGCCTTGGGAAAGATCCTGCTTCAGAACATCCAGCTGATGGTTGGCAAGCGATACGCACAGCCGGCGAGTGATCGAGATGCCGATGAACCGATGCTTTCGGTGATCCTGGATGAGTTTGCGCCCTTCGCCTATCCCGGGTTCACCCAGGTACTTCAGACCGCCCGCGGAGCGCGAGTTTCGTTCCTCTTTTCCTTCCAGAGCATTCCGCAGTTGCAGCGCGTGAGCCAGGCGTTTGCGGACGAAGTGTCGTCCGCGCCGGGAACGAAGATGATCATGAATGTTTCGGAAGAGCACACGGCGCAGTGGTTTTTGAGAGCATCGTCCCGAATCGCGACCAAGCGCCGCAGCCTGTCAGTGCGAAGAACCGGGATCTTTTCGACCAAATATACAGAGACCGGAACGGGAAGTGAGAGCGACATCAAGGAGACGCGTGCGCGCGAAGACCACATCAAGAACCTGCCGGTCGGACAGATGGAGATCCTGATGGTGGACAGCCGCGAAGGCACCCGCCACTCCCACTTGCACGTCCGGCGTGTTCCGCGGTTTCAGGTGGAGGGCCTTGAACCTTCTCTCTACCCGAAGATGCACAGCTATTTCGACCCTGAGATCGGTGTGAATCTCCGCTTCAAAGAGGCGGAGAACCGCAAGCAGCGGCGCAGGAGGACGGCGGGATTGTTTCTCGGCGAGGTAGGTGGAGAATGAAGATGCGAGTTCCAGCCGTCATCAGACAGGTGCTTATCGCCATCGTATTTTGCTGCGTCGCCGGCCAATTTGTCGGTCAAACCCCGAGCGAGCCAGGCGTTCAAGCCCTGCAGTCGGCGCCCAAGCGCCAAGGGTTCCTTGATTACGCTTTGGGCAAAGTAAATCCACATGACACGGACTACGGCTCCAAAATGGCGTCCGCGCGGAATGCCGTCGTCGGATACACGATTGACGATCTCTACTTCTGGTCGAATGTAGTGACGCTCCTTCTGCTCTGCGGACTGGTCGCAATTGTCCTCTTTCAGTGGCGCGCTATGAACAAGCGCGAACTTATTGCAGCGTCTCTCATCGCACAGTTATGGAACGGCCGCGTCAGCGACCGCGTCGAGATAGAGCGCCGGACCGAACAGTTCAATCAGCTGGTCGAAGCGCATAATGCCGAGGCTGAAGCAGCCCTTTCCCGCAAAACAGGCCCTTCGGAACAGGAATCCGGCACGAATGGGAGTTTGACGAAGAGCGTTCGCGCTCTGGCGGACGGCAAAGGGATCTCGCCAGCGGAAGCGGAAAAGATTGCCGCCGTGGCGCCGGATGCGACTGCAGCGAGCCTCGAACAGAGCAATCTTCTGCTACAGCGGCGTGTGGAAGCGCTGCAGAACAGTGAGCAAAATCTGAAGCAGCGCCTCAACCAAACGACAGTCTTGCTCGACCAGGAGCGGCGCCGTAACGCAACCCTCAAGGGCGCATGAGAGGACCAGAATGACCAGAAAGACCCCATCCGATTTTGGAAGTCATGACGATTGGCTGACGCATGTCCGTAGTGAGATTCCCCTCCCGGAGCAGCCTTATGCGCTAGCCGTCGGCCGCATGGATCTCTTTCGGAGCTTTTATCGGATCCAGGGACTTCCGTTTCCAACTCAGTTCGCGGAGGAGGCAAGACGCATTGTGATAATGCAGGACCCTGAGCGAACAGCCGCATTGGAGGCACTTAACGACCTGATCTTCAAAAGTCTCACGGTGTATCTCTTCAATCGGGCGCAGTCGCCAACTTCAATCGATGAGTGGTGGACACCAGCATCTCCCCGCAGACAGATTGAGGAACTGTCCAGGCATCTGGCGCAGAAGAACCCCTATTTCGCGCTCTGGAGTGGTTACAAAAGTGGCGTATCAGAGCGCTCGGTTGCCGAGAAATGGGACGATTATCTGGCTCAGGAACTCGGGCCGCATCGCGCCGAGGAGATCGACTTCACCCGCTCAATGGTCGAGTTGGACAGACTTCTCACTCTGTTTCATGACGATAATCTGCCGCTTCCCAGGCTCGCATTCGAGCGCATCTGGTTCCTCCACTATCTCCGGGGGCCCGAAAGAATGGCCCAAACACGCGCTGTCCTGGGCACGCTTATGGCGGAGTTGGGGGCATGCACATCCGCGTAATCAGCTTCGGTACGAACTGGTGGGCCATGCGTTCAAACGACGTGAACGATCCATTTTGCTTCCGGCGGAAGGCCGCCTACTTCAACGCCGCTGGACTTATGTCGGGAAGGCGTCTCCATCACAGCGCGATCTTTCCCGGGCAAATTCGCTTCAACGCGAAGAGCGGATTTGATCCGGAGTTTCCATTGCGCGCACTTGGCAAGACATTTCTTTGCTCTGCGCCACGCCAATTCGCCGGGAAGATGCACCTGCTTTTCGAGCGACGCGCGGGTGAGATGACGCCGGACGCCTATCTGGTCACTCTCAAATCCGCGGAGCATGGTGCGATCCAGTTCGCTAAATCCGGTTGGAAGTCGGCAGGAGTCCGGCCAATTTCGATCAGCCTGCGCGGTGAAAGGTACGAGGCAATGTTGCTGTTCGGCGCTGGAGATTGGGTCGAGAGCGACCTCGGACTATGGCAAGTTGATCAGGCTGGATGCCGAATTCGACTCAGCGAAGGAGCGCTCCCGTGAGGTATTACAAGGGTTATATCGCCCTGTCCGACACATGTGATGTGCCGGTTCTGCTCCAAGTACGGAACTCGCGCGCGATCACTTTCGATCAGCTTCGCGACCTGCTTGCCCACGAGATGCTGGAGGCGATCGTTCGCTCGTTGCGCTGGCGGGTGACACGACTCGAAAAAGTTGGCCTGATCGAAAGATTGAATGGACAGCGGTTTCTGGGTAAACCTGTCTATGGAATTACGCAGCAGGGCCTTGAATGTCTTGAGTCGCGCGGTCACTACCTGGTGTCGTTGCCCAGTGACACGGAGCAAATTCTCCACCCGTCGAAGGTCGCTCACGCGCTGGAACTGGTCAATATCCATCTGGCTCTTGCCCGATCAGGCTTGCTTCGGTCGTGGAAGAGTGACGTCGAGATCACCTCGCGGAACCTGGTTGCCGCCGGCGGAGCGATCAAAGACTATGACGCCGTCGCGGAGATCGAAGTCGACGGATGCACACGAACGATCGGGATCGAATACGAGAGAAGCGCGAAGGCAGCATCCCGTTATGACGCAATTTGTGAGGCTCTCAACAGAGACAAAGCTACGGATACGGTCTTGTACCTGACCTCAAGCGACGACATTCTGTATCTGCTTGCCATGGAATTGCGCGCGACTCGGAAGCGAATCGGCTTCGCACTGAGCGAAGCATTCCGCCGTTCTCTCCTTGAGACGCGCACTCTGACCAACACGGCGAGCTCAGAAATTGTGCCGCTCCGCGAACTTCTCGATTTGAAAGTGTCGTAGTTGCATCGCGCTGGGCAAGGCATTCCTTCGACTTTCCTTTGTGGTTGTATTTACGTCGCATTGACGTCTCATCGAATCTGCTTTGACCTCTTTTGCCTCGTTATTGAACGGAATCGGCACTCCCTAAGTTATGGCCGCTCAAAAACTTCCTTTCTGACTATCCCCTTGTTTGCATGGCAGTGTTGAGGTGGCAGGAAGAAGTTGGAGAGAAGGAATAAAGAAATTGAGTGATTTTCAATCGGGCCAACCAGCGATCTGATGCCAATCAGGTCGATTGTTGGGCCCCAGTCCTCAACGCGAGCTGAGGACGCACCGCGGCGGATTGTCTACAGCTGGGTGCATCCGCTCTCAGTACACACTCCCAAACATTCAGAGCCTCCGAGGCAAGTACAAGCGCCATCCTTGGCGCCAGCTCGTCAATGACTCCCAGCGCGCCCAACCCAAGAACGACAACCGGCCCACCATGCCATGAAAGGAAGGAAATCGCCATGCACCAATACGCTTCCGCCGCCCTCAAGCAGAAGGTGGTAGGAGAATCTCCCTCAAACCCCTTCCAGCGCCGCCTTGCGATCTGCCTTGTGCAGACCGTGTTCAACGCGATCATCGTCGCGAGGTACGCTGGAACGCTCTATCGAGCCACCAACCAAAACCCGTTTCAGCTGGTAGGAGTGACATTGCTGTTTGCAGCTCTGCTCGGATCGCTTGCTCGGATGTGGTTCCTGACACTGAAGAGCCGGATCTGCTAACCCTGCGGTCCGTTCCATCAACCCCAACCCAGAAGAAAGGAGAATCGCCATGCAATCCAGCTTGGGAAAGATGTCCGCGTACAAGATGTTCAGTTGGCGGGACCGTGCCGCCAGCTCAGTCGAGCAAACTGTCGCCGCCTTTCTGGAACTCGGTGAGGCCATTGCCACCCGCTGGGTCCAGACAGCCAAAGGCGTCCTGCTCCTGCAGATGGTGCCCGACAACAGTGAATCAGGAGCGATCTACGTTTTCGATCGACAGCGCGAACAGTGGTACATGCTCTCGTTCGAAGGTTGCGAAGACCAGTTCACCTCAGAGAAGTTCGACCGCGCGTTCTCCGAGTACGACCTGTTCCGCCTGGTTGAACAGCCCGGTCTGTTGCTCACTGAGTTCCAGCCGGCCAACGCCTAGTCCCCTCGCCACGCCCCAATCAAGTAAAGCCATCCCTTTCCAACGGAGGAACCGTCATGCGTCTGTCCGCAAGTCGTATCCGCTCGATCAATCGTGCGATCGCCAGGGTTCAGTCGTCCGCCTGGTGCGCGTCAGGAAGAACTCACGGCCATTCGGCCCCCAACCCGGCGCCAGTTTTCCCCATGAACGCTTCCAAGTTCGTCAAGATCGTCGCGGTCCCAAGGAGCAAAGCCGCGTAGGGCCTCCAACCGGAACAGGCGAGGAGACATGCTGGGCTCGCGTGTCCTGCTCGCCCGTTCCGCAAATTTGACCGAGTTTTGGACCCGGGATACAACCACACAACGGATGAAGGAGGCAGGACGCCATGTATGCCAAGTTCTGTGTAAACCGGGAAACGGCAAGCAGTTTCATGCGGCTGTTCGTAAACCGGCGTGCCTATGCAATCCAGGGAGATCGACCTTTGCCGAACGGTTCCGTCCCCTATTACCCGGCGCGGGATTGGAAGACCAAGGAACCAAAACCGCTCGATGACGGCGTGGTGCGGATGCACCTCAATGGCGACATCACTATCAGTCTCTACGCAATCAATCCCGAGACGCAGCGCTCGAAGTGGGTGGCAATTGACGCCGATTTCGATGGAGCGTTGGATTCCTTGTTCCGGCTGCAATGGGAACTCAAACAGGATGGAGTGGACGCCGCCCTGGAGCAATCCCGCCGCGGTGGTCATCTCTGGATCTTCGGCGCCGAGCCGCTGCTGGCATCCGAGTGCCGAATCTATGTCTATAACCTCGCGCTCCGGCTCGGCGTTCCGGTCAAAGGCGGCGGGTCTGAAGGAAGGCATAGAAGTCTTCCCGCGCCAGGACAAGCTCGATCACGGCGAGTACGGCAACGCGATCCGTGCTCCGCTCGGCGTACACCGGAAGACGAATCGGCGTTACTGGTTCTATGAAGCTGAAGCCACTCCCGAAGGTCAACTCGCGTATCTCGAGCGATTGACGAAACTGACTGAGGCAGAGCTGAGGACATTCATTGAAGGGATGAGCCTGCCCGAAGCGTACAGGCCGGTCGCCTCGGTTCCGTATACTCCGCCGCGTATCATCTCCCCGCTACCCGGAGTTCCGAATTCTCGACTATGTGCGGACGACGCGCAAGGACAGCCGAAACTGGTGGGCCCGGTGTCCCTCCTGCGCAGCTGCCGGCCACGACCGTTCGGGCGACAACCTCGCCATTCAGGTCAAGGATCCCCGGTTCTACAAGTGCTGGGCCGGCTGCACAAAAGAGGAAATTCGCGCCGCGCTTGGTCAGCCGATCCAAAAGCGTGCGGTGGTGTAGGGAGCGAGAACGATGAATATTTCCGAAAGACATAGACCCGGAACCGCCTCTTCTCGCCATGCTCTTTACGGATTGGCGTTGCCGTCAAGCGCGCTTAAGGCGCTTCAGAAGCGAGGCATCTACTGCACGCCCGGAGTCTCGCTCGAACACCAGCACTTGGCAAGGCGCTATGTGCTGCGCGGGGTGGAATCCGGAGGCGCAGTCTCCGATATGGGACAGGCCTGTGCTTTCGTCGCGGAGGACGGGTCGCCATTGCCGTGGCTACAACCCATCCACTCGATCGCCGTGAATGGCCGTCACGCCATCTTGCTGGCGGAAAGCATGGTGCGCATTGAGATGCTTCGCAGCGAACGGACCTGGGAGCTGGCGATCACGCTCCATACGATATCGCGTGCTTCAGATCGGGAGCGCCCACAAATAGTCTCGAAGCCGCTCTTTCGTGGCAGAGATGGAGTTCTTTCCGTGGATCTCTGGAAGGAAGAGAATCGTGGGCTCCGGGGAAAGCTGGCCCCCGTTTTCTATAGCCGTGCCGGCGAGGTGCTGCCTCTCCCACCGCCGTTTGAAGAGGCGATCAGAAAAACAACCGCAGCCGTCTGCTGCCTCGGCTGCAAACACACGCATGTCGGAGTGCCGCCGGCGGTGGTGGTTGTCAATCAGGTCGCCGAGAAGGAACAACCAGCATGACAGACCCCAAGCAAGTCGCGATTACCGTCGGCGAGCCTAACTGGGCTCCGCTTGAGCTGGTACGTTCCGGCCTCGCGAGCTGGAGAACTTCATGTACATGGGCCGAGCCGGGGAGATCGAGTTGTATAAGCACTGGCTCACGCGCCGCTATCTCAACATCAGTGCGGACTGCCAGCGGTTCTACCGCTATTCCGACGGAACGTATGTCGAGATCACTCAAAGCTGTGGCTCTCGACCATGTACGCAACCGAGACCGCTAGGAAAGGAACAACCACTATGGCAAAGAGCGTCAACAGGAGCATTTCTGCTAGGGCACGTTGGCAAGAATCCCGAGGTCGGAACTACACCGGCGGGCCATCGCTCGCCGTCAACTTCTCTCTCGCCACTACCGACCGGGAGAAGGACCGTCAGGGCAACTGGTCCGACAGGACCGAGTGGCACAACCTGGTCGCTTTCGGCCGGACCGCGGAGATCGTGCGCGATTATGTGAGCAAGGGCACGCAACTCTTCATCCAGGGCAAGATCCAGACCCGCACCTGGGATGACAGGGAATCCGGGCAGAAGCGGTATCGGACGGAGATATCTCGTCTACGATCTGACGCTGCTGGGCGGCGGCCGTGGGGAGAATGGCGGCGCCGCTCACAGCAATGGTCGGGACAATCTCCCGAAGGAACTGCTGGTGTATCGGCATACCAGCGGCAGGGCATGGACGAGCAGTACGCCGACGAAGGGCATCACCGCTGACGACATCCCGTTTTGAACGGACTTTCATTCGGCGGCGACTGAGGCGCTCTTCGGGGCGCCTTTGTCTATTTGAGGAGCATATGCGATGGCAACCAATGATGCGAAGCCGAGTCCGGATACCGACGCTCTGTTCACGCAATTGGCGGAACCGTTTGGTCCTTCGGAGATTAAGTGGCGCGTCACTCACACGAGCCACGATGGCAACCGCGGAGCCGTGATCGCATTCGCGGACCCGCGAGCCTACACTGACCGTCTCAACCAACTCTTCACTCCTACCGGCTGGACCAGGACCTACGATGTCTCCACGGTGTCGTCCGTGAGCGGCAGAAGCGGGACAAACTCATCCAAACCGGCAAAGTTCTGGTTACCTGCACGCTGACCATCACCGGGCTTGGGTCTCACGCAGGAAGCGGGGAGCAGTGGGCAGATGAACAGAACGCGATGACGGCGGCGGAAGCACAGGCATTTAAACGGGCCATGCAGCTGTTTTGGTCTGGGCCGTTATCTCTACAACTTGACCGGAAATCTGGGTCCAGCTCGATGAATATCGGCAGCCGGCCGGGTTCCCTAAGCTCCCGCACTGGGCGCTTCCCAAAGGGAACAGCACGGGCAAGACCAACCCGGCCGCTGGTCCACGGCCTCCAGCAGTGCAACGTGGCCCCATCGACCAGAAGACAACGGCGAAGATTGAGGGATTTCGGCGTATCCTGGGCGACCCGATCTATCGGGGAGATCCTCTGGCGTGTCGCGCGAGCGCGCCAAGCGAACGCCATCCCGAATGCGCAATTTCAGGCCAACTGTTGCCGAGGCGATGGAACGAGCCTCGCGGGGATTTAGTAAGGCACACTCCCTCGCCGAGCAGATTGGTGAGACATCCTTCATTGCGATCCTCGACAGATTGCGAATCGAGTCCATGACGACGATTCCCAGGCTCGAAATGCTGAAGACTCTGGTGGCCGAGCTTGAACGCGAGGCGGCCCGAACTGCCGCCTAATCGCACGCACCTTCCACCTTGGACCCGCCGGAGGGTTTATGCGCAATGTATTGATGATTCGACGCGAGCCGGGCCTGGTTTCCATTCCCGTGGAGAGCGCCGTCTATTGCGGGAACTGCGAAACAGTCTCGACATCATCTGGGCGGCGCTGCGGACTCTGCGGATCGGAGGACATAGCTCGATTGGTTGCCCCGAATCCGGGGCCGTGGGATCCGAGCCCGGCTCCAGCCGCAATCTTAGCCGCATAGCGAATCAAAGTGTTTCACGGCGATAGAAGAATTCCCGCTATCAACCGCCCTCACCATGCTAATCGGTACCGTCAGCAGGCGCGTTACCCACTTTCATCTTCACTTTCTAGGCGGTCGCCGTATTTAAGCGCCTGCTCTACAAACAGCGCCCCTAAATCCAGTAGACCGAATGGCGTGCTGGAAATATCAGCTGTCACTACCTGAGATGTCGTCCGGCCGATGAGCCCTTGCGCTTCGAGTCGTGGAAGGGCGCTAAGGACATCTACGAAACGAACAAATCGGCTCGGGTCGGTGAACGAAGTCTCTTTCCACTGAGCAAACACTGCTTGCGCCCATTCGTCCTGCAACCGCCGGTCCAGAGAATCCCCCCCCAGGCCATTGAGTTCGCGGTATTTCTCGATCACTGCCCTCTGGCTCAGATAGATCGCCCGAAGCACGAAAACATCGGTGTCGGTAAGTATCTCCGCAATCCGAGTGAACTCTGACACTTGCTGAACCAGAAGCTGATCGTTCTTTTCTCCGCCCGACGACAGAGCGCCGTAGAGCAGCAAGCGAGCAATGCGTTTCACTTTACCTGGGTCGGCAGTTCTGTCAGCTGCCCCGGCCGATTGCCGGAAAACTCGTGCCCCGGTATCCGACTTCAACCATTCTGTGACTCGAATGGCTTTCGTGGAAAACTCCTCAATCCGTTCCTCATGACGTTTGAGATCGATCAACACCGCGGCAAGTACCTCTGTGATGCCGCTCGCGTCACTGGAAGCGGTGATATCGATGGCCTCAAGCCCAATCTTGGCAAAGATGGCAGTCTTCGGATGATCGCCAAGGCTCTCAGCAGACGCTTGACAAGCGTAATGGGCGTTTTTGCTTTGCCAAGTTCCTCGAACTCTAGTTGCGACAGTAGCGCCTCAGTTGATAAGCCGGTGATTTGCAGATTCATTCAGATCCTATCCGTACACTTTATGAGCGGGCCGCAACCAAAACTGCTAGCCGGCTGCGCTCCGGTTGTTGTTCTAAATTGAGCAATGTCAGAACTCTCTCGCAACTCAAGTAAATTCTATTCCCCATAAAGACTGTGCCTTGAACCATAAGATGGCACTGGGTTGAACCATAAAGTGGCACTTCCGCATTTGTAATCCCTTTCAGATCTGCGCCTGTCCTCATGGGCGGGAAGTCTCTTTTGAAGCATAAAGCGGCAGTAAGTGCAAAAGTGAAGGATAAAGTGGCAGTAAGTACACAGGTGTAGCGATGCGTCGTATCGCTTGGCGGAAAGCGCAGCCGAACACCGCAGCGCGGCAACGTCGGCCGCAGTGTCCTCTCAGAAAACGGAATCAAGGTAGTAACCAGGATGGCAGTTGACAAGTAAAGTATAGGTGTTATCGTGCACACATACGATGAGTAAGAACGAAACTTCTGAAGATGTCCGGCGATGGTTCTTGAGCGCAATCCGGAATTTGTGGCCGGTAGCGATGGGTTCTGTTTCCTTGCGGAAGAGCCCTTGCATTCGGGAGAACTGCTCGGCCTGTGCATCGGGCAAAGGCCACAGCAGCTATGCTTTATCCGGCTACCAAGCGAATCGCCGATTCTCGATCTACGTGCCGGAACAATTGGCTCCGGAGATTCAGGAAGCCATCAAAAAGGGCCGGCGATTGGAAGACCTTATCAAGGAAGCTGGGGTGCGTTACTTGCGCGCTCAGAAGCGGGAGCGGCGTTCTACGTTGCTAAAGTGAGCAGCGCTGGCACGGCTGCAAGTAGCCGGTCGAATCGAGGTGCCCACGATGCTGGGACACGATGATCTGTTGGTATGGTTCCAGAAACTGGCCCTTGCCGAGTCGGCACGATCGCTAATCAGAGGAGATTCGGTCGTCAGGTCCATCCCGGCGCGTGGGCGGTGGACGCTCGAACGTGAGTGGCCGGTACCCGAGCAGGAAGATGGGCGTCACCATCCAGTTTGAAAGCCACCGAGTCGAACTTGCTGGTATCTATGAGATGGAGCACGACGATACAGTCCTCGAGTATTTTGACCAGCCGCCGCCAATCAAATTGGATTACGAGAGCACGTCGGGAAGGCGAATGGGCGTTCTGCATACGCCCGATTTCTTCGTCATTCGCCAGCAAGAAGCGGGCTGGGAAGAATGGAAGACAGAGGAAGAACTGCATCGGCTCAAAGCGCACAATTCGAACCGCTACTCCAGCGGTGAAAGATGGCCAATGGTTTTGTCCGCCCGGCGCTGCCTATGCGGAACGGCATGGGCTTTACTACCGTGTTCGCTCGTCGGCAGAGATTGATTGGGTGTTTCAGCGAAACATCCAGTTTCTTGAAGACTACCTGCGGGAGCCTCAAACAATCTCGGCAAGCAGTCCCGCGAAATTGTCGATCGCCTATTTGTCGGCTAGCCCAGGCGTGACCTTGGACGAGTTGTTGCAATTGACCGAAGGCAAAGTTTCTCCGGACGACATTTTCAGCATGATCGCGGCAAATATTATCCCTGTGGACCTTCATGCCGCTCCACTCGCCGACCCGTGGCGCGTAGTGTTCCTGGCTGGACCAGAAGCGATATCCAAGACAACAGCCAATCTGGCTCGAAACCCGCATACACCCGTATTTGCTGATCTTCTCTGCGGGAGTACGGTCAATTGGGATGGTCATCTGTGGAATGTGGTGAATCTTGGCGAGACCTCTGTGAGTCTACTCTCAGACGATCAGAGGCTGAGCGAATTGCCGAGACGGCTCATTGAGTCTTTGATTGGTCAGAATCGAATTGAAGTCGTAGCCTCCAAAGACAGTTCGAAATCTGCTATCAGCGAGCGGCTGTCCCGAGCACGCGAAAGCGACTTGTGTGTTGCCAATCAGCGCGTTCGGCTCATCAGCCACTATCTGGTAAGTGGGAAGTTGCCTTGCGAGGCAGACGCGACCAGGCGCACATTCTTCCGCTGGCTTGCTCGGTACCGCGCAGCAGAGGCCAGTTCTGGCGCCGGATACCTGGGTCTGTTGCCCGAGTCCGCCCATAGAGGAAACTGCACGCCGCGATTATCTGAGGCGACGCGCTGTTTAATGGGAGAATTTCTCGACAACGACTACGAGGCTCTCAAGCAGAAAACGCGGTACGCATCGTGGGCAGGGCTGAAGCTTGCCTGCGAAAATCATGCAGTTGTTGCTCCCAGCTACAAGACCTTTTGTATCGCCGTGACGAAACGGCCAGTTCTGAATCAAACACTAAAACGACAAGGTCGGCGCGCAAGCTACAAGTTGGAGACGTTTTACTGGGAGTTGGATCTGAAAACGCCCCGACACGGTGATCGCCCATTTGAAATCGTCCATATAGACCACACGGAGTTGGACGTTGAAACCGTCGCCAGTACCGGCCAAAACCTTGGCCGTCCATGGATCACGATAGCTACGGATGCATTTTCCCGGCGGACATTGGCATTTTACTTGACATTCGATGCGCCGAGTTATCGTTCCTGCATGATGACGCTGCGGGAGTGCGTCCGACGCTTCAGCCGGTTGCCGCAGATATTTGTCATTGATGGTGGTCGGGAGTTCGAGAGCACGTACTTCGAGACTTTGCTGGCGCGCTATGAGTGCACGAAGAAAACCAGACCGCCTGCCAAAGCACGATTTGGCTCCGTCTGTGAAAGGCTGTTTGGAGTTGCCAATACCCAGTTCGTTCACAACCTGAGGGGAAACACGCAGATCACCCGAAATGTTCGCCAGGTCACCAAGTCGGTGAATCCAAAGTCACTGGCGATATGGCCGCTGACGGAACTGCATCAGCGTTTGTCGCAATACCTGTACGAAGTACGCGACACGCTTGCTCATCCCGCGCTAGGAGGGAGTCCCCGGCAAGCATTTGAGGACAGCATGACTCGATGCGGTCAGCGCCTCCATCGGGTCGTTCCCTGCAACCAGGAATTCCTGATGCTCACGCTGCCCACGACTGCCAAGGGAACAGCGAAGCTGATGCCGGGCAGAGGCGTGAAGATCAACCACATCTATTATTGGTGTGAAGCTTTCCGCAATTTCGCCGGTGAGTGAAGCAGTGCCAGTCCGATACGATCCTTTTGATGTCGGTTTGCTTATGCCTTCGTGAACAAACAGTGGTTACAGTGCCACTCCGAATATTATGCGGTGTTGAATGGCCGCTCGCAGCGGGAAATCATGCTAGCCACCAACGAACTGCACCAGCGCCGGCGCAACCATTCCGCCGCTTCTTCGGTAACCGCCCGGAAATTGGCCGAATTTCTGCAGTCCGTCGAGGCGGAAGAGGTTTTGCTGGCCCAACGGCTACGCGACTTGGAGAGCAAAGAAACTCGGCTGACATTCGTATCAAGCCCCATGCCGAAGACTGTATCCCCAGCCGGAATGCTATGAAGAACCCACTGCGAAGAGTGATGGAACATATGCCGACGAGACGACCATCGATGAAGTATACGGTGCCTTCTGATGGATATGGCGCCACCAGGATTTCCTCGTGAACTGCTTGCTCAGCCTTGGCCTGCGAGGCTCGAATATTTCCGCGCATACACCATGGCCCATCCACGGTTACTCTCTGCTCGGGAGGTCCTCCTCGGCGCGATTCACGGAAGAGCGCCGAACTCTCTGATTATGGTGTCTGGGCCCAACCGGCGTCGGAAAATCGACCCTGCGTGCAAAAGTCGAGCAGATGCTGACAATGGAGATGCTACCCGAACTCGAAGCTACCCCGGGGCGGCTCCCAGTCGTGAGTGTGGAGTGCATTGCACCAGAATCTGGCACATTCAATTGGCGTGATCACTTCGTACGGCTGCTTCTCCAGATGGACGAGCCGTTAGTCGACCGTAAGCGGAATCTGGAAGATCCGGTTCGGGCAGGCGACCGAGCAATGAGCTTCATGCCCAACACGAGAGCGGCAGGGCAGCGTATCATCACGCTACAGAGCAGGCCCTTCGATTCCGGCGCCCTGTGGCAGTACTGCTTGATGAGGCACAGCACTTGGCAAGAATTGGCTTCGGGGAGGAGGCTCTCCGACCAGTTGGACGTGATCAAGTCGATTGCAAATCGCACCGATACGGTTCACGTGTTATTCGGCACCTATGAGCTTCTTGCCTTTCGCAATCTCAGTGCACAACTGAGCCGCCGGAGTGTAGACATTCACTTTCCGCGCTATCGCGCCGACGACCTCAAAGATCGGGAAATGTTCCTGAATGTTGTGCGTTCGTTCGAACAACAGCTTCCCCTCTCGCAGGCGCCAGATCTTGTACGCGACTGGGAATACTTGTACGAGCGCAGCATCGGCTGCGTGGGAGTATTGAAGGATTGGCTGGTCAGGGCGCTCACCGGAGTATTCAGACGAAACGCGACAGTCTTGACGATCCGAGATCTGCAGGCACACGCGCTGAGTGTGTCCCAGTGCGACAAAATGCTATCGGAAACATTGGAAGGAGAGGTTGGACTGCAGGAGGGCTCTGAAGAATGCAATCGGCTCAGAATGCGACTCGGATTAGGCTGTGATAAAGGACATCCAGACAAGTTAATCTCTCCCGCGGTTTCCATGGGAATTCCGTTGTCAAAGAAGCAACGTTGGAGACCGGGACAACGGCTTCCGACGCGCGACGTTATTGGACGAGTCAACGCAAATGCAGCCAGCCTATGATTCGTGGTCACTATCAAGCTTTGCGATTCCTCCAAGAAGCAAGCTCTATCCGCTTGTGCCAATCGGCGTCGGCACCGCATTGGTCGAGGGCCTGAGCGGCTACGTCGCCAGGCTTGCAGAAGCACACTCGGTAAGCGTTGGAGACCTTGTAGGCCGTGTACTCTCAGATTTGGCGGATCCGCAGGATCCAATAGTCACAGCTGCAGCCAAAGCAGTCCGATCCGGCGGGCATGGATTCCGAGCTTGCAGCTATGCGATCAACGGCGTTACGGATCGAGCCACAAAGTGGGTTCACGCTTTGGAAACCGCAACCAGCCGCCGAGATCTGCGATGTCTCACTCTGCTTCCGTTCCGCAACGCGATTCCTGAGAATTTGTTTCACCGGCACCGGGCTTGGTGCTCACCCTGCTTCGAGCAGTGGCGGGCGAACGGGCAAACCGTCTATGAGCCGCTTCTATGGGCATTCAAGGTGTCATCTCATTGTCGGGTGCATCAGCAACCGCTCAGCCACAGTTGCCATCGCTGCAAACGAAAGCTGAATCCTCTTGGTGTGTTTTCTCGACCTGGATACTGCGAGCGTTGTGGTTGTTGGTTGGGCGCGTTATATGTCGATGAGGACCGATCGGAATTCATCTCGACCGACGGAGAAGACCAGGCGTGGTCTTCCATACACGTAGAAAGTCTGCTTGCGATGCTTCCCCGTGTCGACCCAGCTGCCGTCCGAGAATCGCTTCGCGGAAGCCTGATCGTGTATCTCGAACATATTGCCGACGGCAACGTTCTTGCGCTGGCCGAGTACATTCAGTGCCCGCGCAGCATTCTACAGAATTGGCTGGATGGTGCGACGGTCCCGCGGCTGGAGAACCTACTGCGGACCGCTCGCTCCCTGAATGTCCCTGCTTCGAGCTTCTTCGCTCCATCGGGCCCAACACCCACGAACATTGCTGCAGCAAAAGATGCGGTGGCAAGCACCACAAATCGCAGCGTGTCTCCATCCCGGCCTGCGATCCAAATTCGACAAGCTCTTCTGACAGCGCTTGATGAAACCGTGCCGCTCAGCTTGTCGGAGGTTGCGCGAAGGCTAGGCTACAAAAGCACCGAGAGGCTTTATCAAGCCGACCGGACGCTCTGCCATAAAATTGCTGCCCGGCATAGGCAGTCGGGCCACAGCCATTGGTGGAAGAAACCTGGAGCGGCCAGGATCTGCGAAGTCGCTCGACTCAAGGAAATCCTAGAACAGTCCCTCAAATCGATTAACCCCACCTCAGTTCATCAGATCGGCGCAAGCCTTGGATACTCAAATGCTGGATTCATTCAGCGGAAGTTTCCAGATCTGTGCGCGGCAATCCGAGAGAAAATTGCACATGCCGAGAATACCCGCCCTGAGAAAATGCGCCGAGCTTTGGAAAAGGCGCTTCGCGAGCACCCAGCACCGACCCTTGTTGACCTGAGTCGCCGTCTGGGTTATTCGTCTTCAACGGTGCTGCGGGGGCACGAACCTCAACTGTGCGATCAACTCGCGGCGCGACACCGTGCCCACCTGACGAAATGCAGAGCCGATCTTGGGGCGAAAGCGAAGGCCGCACTCGGAGAGATTCCAGTGCCAACCGTCCGCGATGTCTGCAAGCGATTGGCGATTACATTGTGGTTCATGAACAAGTACTTCCCAGCAGTGCGACGCATGATCGCGATGCAGCACCGCCGGTGCGTCGCAGCTAAGACGGATCATCAACATCAGCAACTGTTTCGCGATATCCGCGCCATAGCCGCCGAACTTCAGAGCCACGGCTTGTACCCGTCAGTGACCAGAATAGTTAAACATCTTCCAGAAATGTCTCGTAGCAATTGGAAGGCCATCACTTCGGCAATTCGTGAGGCCCGCAAGACGCTCGGTATCTCAAAGTAGAAATCTCAGCTATATCCAGTTAGACAATCGACATGGTCTGAGGAGCTGAACGGCAGTTAGCACCCTCTCTTAGTGAGCTGCAAGAGCTGGCGCAAAGACCGGCTCAGAAGAGATTTGAAGCATAACTTGCCACTCAGTGCCATTTTATGGTTCAAGTCACATATGAGAATCATTCCACGAAGTGAGGTGAATCCATGCGGAATGTCGCGCGCCTGAAGATGGGTTACTACCCATTGCCGGAGGCCGAGGGAGTGAAACTTCGCTCTCTGCTTTCCTTTGCCGGGCCGGCTTCCGTGATCGACCCTTGCGTCGGGCAAGGAACCGCGCTGCAGCTCGTGACCAGCGAAGCTCACGTTCGGCGCTATGGGGTCGAACTCGACGCCGAACGTGCGCGGATTGCCAGCACAAATGGCATCGAGACCATCCAGGGCAATGCCTTCGACGCCATTGCGCGGCCCGAATCCTTCTCGCTGCTGTACCTGAATCCGCCCTATGACTCCGAGATCGGCTCCATCGCGAATCGCCGCATGGAGGCCGTGTTCCTGGAACATACCTACCGCTGGCTGGCAATGGAAGGCGTTCTCATCCTGGTGATTCCGTTCGAGCGATTGCATGACTGCGCCGGCATCCTGAGTTCTCACTTCGCCAGCTCTGAACGTCTTTCGCATGACCGATCCGGATTCGGTCCAGTACCGGCAAATCGCGGTGCTGGGCCTGCGGCGCGATGTCAGAGGAGCGGCCGTTGAGAACAACAAGCGGCAACTTCAGAGCGTTGGCCTCTATGGCAGTTTCCTGGAACTGCCTGAGTTGCAGCCAGGCGCGTGCCCACCCTATTCCGTTCCTCCATCTGCCGAGGTGGAGCTGAGCTATCGCGGCCTTCCCTACGACCTGTTGGAAGACCTGCTGCCGCAATCGGGCGCATGGAAGCAGGCGGCGCCGCTGCTGATGCCGCATGAGGACGTTGCCACCGGCCGGCCCATCACGCCGCTGCATGGCGGCCATGTCGGGCTTCTGTGTACCGCGGGCCTCTGAACGGCGTCTTCGGCCAGGGAGACGACCGGCACATAGCCCGCTGGCGCTCGGTCAAGCATGTGACGACGTTTGTGGAACAGGACGGAGACACCGAGATCATTCATCATCGAGAGCGGTGGGCCAATGAGTTGTACCTGGTCTACGCCGATGGGAGGACGCTGAAGCTCACTGAGACGCCGGCGAAGAAGGAGGGCGAAGCCGATGGAGAATGCACACCTGCGGCTCGGGCTGCTTGAGTACGTGCGCATCACGGAAAAGGCCTCCACCCGCATTCGCCTGCGGGTCGATCGCTATATTGGGGAAGATCGGCAGGCGCATCTTCTGAGCGTCTTCGGCAACGACTCGGATGTCGGCGCGATCACGGCGGCAGTTCACGAGAAGGCCAGCTTCACCCTGACCTTTCCCGATGGCAGAAACAAAGGATGTCACGCTCGGCGAACATGCCTCCTGCTACAAAGGAGCCGTGACTCTGCCAGGACGCAAACATCCGGTACGTCATCTGCTGGCGGTCTCCCAGGAACTTCACACCAACGGGAGCGCAGGACGAACGACTGCTTCTGCGATACCGAGCGCGAGGAGGCCTGGGCCACGCTGGTGAGTTTCTTGGGGCTTCCTGCCGATCCGACATGGGCAGACGCAATCCTTGGGATCGTTGAGCAAAAGAAGCGGATCGAGGAGATTGATGGCATTGGCTGCCAGCCCGTGCTGATCTCGGCGACCACCGAAGAGATGCTGGAGTGGATTGGCGATGGGCTGCGCTCGCGGGCGTTGGCCTTCCCGGAAGGGAATGGCGCAGTGATCTGGCCGCGCCACTCGGTTGAGGCTACCCTAAATCCCCGGCGGGTGGCCTAATTGCTGGCGAATGACCCGAATCGGGGTGGCCCTCCACCCGACTGACTATGCGACCAAGCTGCAAAGTCCCGCTGCTTAATGGCATTCCCCCGGGAGAATTGACCGCGCCCGAAATACGATCTAATATTTAGACAGCAATGGAGGAGAGATGCCACAGCGAGCGGCTGAAACTGAAGCAAGCAAGCGCAGTTCTGAAGGTCGAGCCGAAAGAATTGCAAAACCTCGTGCAATTTGGCGTGGTCAAGCCGAAGAGGGTCGATGGCGCCTATCTCTTCGACAAAGAAACCCTTCTCACAGCAAAAGTGGCGTTTCGCCTGAAGGAATCCCTGGGGACCCGCGCCAACGTTCTTTCCAGGCTCATCGAAGTCTTTCGCGCCTCCGAGAAAGGTCTTCGCACGAAGAATCCTGAATATGTGGTCTTTACGTGCCGCTTCTCTCGCGAGGAGGAACCGATCAAGCTGGGAGTTCCATTTCGATCGTTTGGCGACGAGATTGAACAGGGCCTGAGCAGAGCGGACCTTTATCGCGACCTGCCGCCCGGGCGAAAGCGCGCCGGATGGAAGAAGGAGTTCCTGGAAGCCTTTCGGATGCGGCCAAGGATATAGGAGAGATTTCCGAAGAGGAGATCCAACGCACGATTCGAGATTATCGCGCGGAGAGGCGCGTTCCGGAGATCACCGTTGCAGCCGAAACCTAAGAAGAAAAAGCAACGTGCTGTGGTGGATACGAACGTTGTGTGGCGGGTATCTCCGGTTTTCGGGACCAGTACATTCGAGGTCGAATTCGGAGCGCCGACCTGCTTCACCGCTGGGCGGAAGAGGAACATTTTATTTGGCTCTACTCGGAAGATATTCTCGCCGAGTACAAAGAAGTCCTGAATCGGTTGCACGTCCGATCCGCCGCAATCGGCACGCTCATCAATTTCATTCGAGAGCGGGGAGAGTCGGTCGAGATTCGCTCCTCTACCGAGATTTCGCCCGATCCCAAAGACGATGCGTTCTGTATCTGTGCCGAAGAAGGAAGTGCAGACTTCATCTTCACCCTCAACCCGAAAGACTTTCCGCAGAGCCGCCTGAAGGCGAAAGTAATCCAGCCGTAACCCACAGGATGCCGTCGAGGCCGCTGAGGATCGCTCCAAACCAGCGAACGCTCTGACGCGCTGACCGTCCCTCTCTCATTTCCACCCAAATCTCATAACTTCTTACCTTCGATGAGGTTTCTCTATGGAGACGACCTTCGACTACCTCCGCCAATTTGGCCCCTTGCTGGCCGAACGCATTCTCGAAACCTATCCTCCACTGCAGAGCACGAAAGACCCTGTTGCGCCATCCCTTGCGAACGCTTCTGCGCAAGGCGCTGCCAGCTCAGGCGCTCGCCATTACCGGCACCGCGAAATATCTGCGCCAGGCCAAGGCTGCGCGGATCGTGGCCGAATGCGGAGCGGGCAAAACCTACATGGCGTTGGGCACAATCCATGTGCTGGCGGATGGGCGGCCCAGCACCACGCTGGTGATGTGCCCATCGCATATCACGCACAAGTGGGCGCGCGAGGTCTTGCTGACCATCCCGCGCGCCCGCGCCTTCCTCATCGAGGACATGCGCAATGGCGGCGATCCCAGCCGGCCGCACGGCATCTGCGAGGTGAAGCTGAGCAAAGGCAAGACGGTTTACGAGGGCAAGCGCCTCAGCCTGGCCGAAATGCGGCGCATGGGCCGCAAGGAATGGCGGAAGCGCTTTCCTGGGCCGACGTTCTTCATCACCGGCAAGGACAAAGGCAAGCTGGGCTACTTCTGGGAGCACGTCTATCTCAAGGCAAAGTCCGGTCCGAATCTGGGCGGCGTCGTCAATCCGGATTCCGGCGTTGCCATCCTCGACTCCGAGATGCAGAAGCTTACCGCGCTCGACTTCACTGACAAACTCAAGGTCTCGGAGGCTCTGACCGCGCCCCGCGGCGGCACCACGCGCTTCTCCGCGCTGTGGCAGGCGGATCGGTCGCGCATTCAGCGCATGGCGCCAATCGAGTACATCGGGCGCTACATGCGCGGGTGGTTCGACTTCGCCATCGCCGATGAATTGCACCAGCTGGCCGGCGACACGGCGCAAGGCAACGGACTTGGCGTGCTCGGACGCGCGGCGCAGAGATTGATCGCGCTCACCGGAACGCTGATGGGCGGCTACGCCGACGACCTGTTCAACATCTTCTACCGCATGGAGCCGCGCGCGATGGTGCGCGAGGGCTTCGCCTACGGAGGGCAAGGCCGGCGGGACTTCCAGGAGCAGTACGGCGTTCTCGAAACCATCGAGAAGGTGGAAGAGGCAGACAACGCCTGTTCGAGGGCGACCAAGAAGACGGTCCGGGTTCTGCGCAAGCCCGGAGCCTCGCCGATGCTCTTCGGCAAGTTCCTGATGACCACGACGGCGTTTCTGTCGCTTGAGGACATCTCGGACAATCTGCCGCGATACGACGAGAGCGTCATTTCGGTCGATATGGACGATGCCCTGCAGCAGGCTTACGAGAAGCTGGAGGAGGATATTCGCTCCGCGATGAAAGCGCATCGCGGAAACAAGAGCCTGATGAGCATCCTGCTCAACACGCTCCTGCTCTATCCCGATCATCCCTACGACTTCGATGAGATCTGGGCGCGGGCCTTCGATCCGCAAACGAAGGAGTATGTGAAGTTCCTGGTGACTGAACCGGAGAACCTCACGCGGGAGGCTCTCTACGCGAAGGAGCGTGCTCTGATCGCCGACGTCAAAGAGGAGCTGCGGCAGGGAAGGCGCTGCCAGGTCTATGCCACCTATACGGGCGAGAAAGACGTCACGTTGCGATTGGAGACTGTGCTGCGGCAGGAGGGCATTCGTGTCGCCGTCCTCCGCTCATCCGTTGCCACCGATAAACGAGAGGACTGGTACGACCGGCAGTTGAAGGCCGGCGTGGAGGTGGTGATCTGCCATCCCAAGCTGGTCGAGACGGGATTGGACCTGCTGGCCTTTCCGACGCTCTACTTCTACGAGACCGGGTACTCGCTGCATACCTTGCGCCAGGCGAGCCGAAGATCGTGGCGCATCGGGCAGAGATTCCCGGTGCGGGTGAAGTTCGTCACTTACTCCGGAACGATGCAGGAGACCTGCCTCCGTCTCATGGGCAAGAAGATGCTGGTCGCGCTCATGATGGAGGGCAAGTTCTCGGGCGAAGGCCTGCAGGCGCTCGACACCGACGAAGACCTGATGAGCGCGATGGCGCGGGAGCTGGTGGAGAAGGCCGGGGTCGGCGAATCTGCCGATGCCGTGTGGCGTGAACTCGACCACGAACGCGAGAAGGTGCTGCCGCGCCCGGCTGCTGTGGAACCTGAATCTCGAAGAGGAGCCCGATCCGGTGCTCGATCTGTCATCGGGGATCTTCCGATCGTGGCACGCAGAGCCGGCTCCGACGCCATTCGGCATCCACCTGATCGAACCGAATCAGCCTTCAAAGAAGCGGAAGAAGACCGCGATTTGGCCGACCGCCACCGAAACCAATGTGCAGCTCAGTCTCTTCGATTGAGCCGGCACGCTTTCAACTTGAGAGGTGACATCATGAGCGAGGAACGGGAGAAGGTTCGTTGCCGCAGTTGCGAACTCGTCCAATGGAGTGATCGAGCCAATTGCCGGCGTTGTGGCGACGGCTCTGCCTGAGCCGATCGTGAGGATTGTTGAGCGAGTCGTAGAGAAGATCGTGATCCGGCAGGATCCGCAATGCCTTCAGAAGCTCGAACAGGCCTCCAGATTGATCTCCACGGCAACCGAGCGGTTGACGCAGCAGTGCGTGGAGTCAGTAGCTCCACTCGTCTTAGCGCAGGTTCCAGAGACGGGAGTCTTTCCGACGATGGCGGAGGTGGAGCGAGCGATGATCGTGGCAGCCTACGAGAGATCGAATCGCAGACCTCTGGAAGCTGCACGGTTGCTCGGAATCGGCAAGACCACCGTATACCGCAAGCTCAGAGAAATAGGCGAAGCGGCGGCGTGATGTCGTTCCCGCATTGGCAGCATCGTGAATGCTGCCCACTCGCTTCCGGTTCAAAAAGCTGCTCCTTAACAACATTCAACGATGATGGTGGGTTGTGTGGGAGTATAGGTCCAACTAGGCTGGTGCTCCCGGCCTAATCAAGGCAATGCAAGAGGTCAGCTTCGGCTGGCCTTTTGCTTTGCGCGAGGCGATCATGCCGAAGGGTCCATTCCTCCCTAACGAGTTCGTTCCCACACAGTTTTCTACTTCGGCCGAAAAAGCGAACTTCGGCAACGCGTTACTGCATTTTCTTGACGCCAACTGTGCGCGAGAGCTTTTCACGAAGAAGTTCTACAACCGGCTCTCGATGACCTTCGGCCACATTGCTCACTGCGACATCGAAGGCTTCTACTCAACATGGTTTACGGCAGATCTGCCACAGGCTTGAATTCGTCCAGAAGTTGCTCCATTGGCCCTGCCACGGGGATCCGAAGTTCACGTTCAGTGACGTGGAGCACGCGGTCCAGCAGATCATGCTCAAACGCAATTATCTGGAGCGGTACGAACTGCGTGCTAACGAAGCACTGCGCGCCGCAGAGTTGCGCGAATTCAATCGTCTGCAGGCGAAATATCGATTGGCTCCGGCGGCCGGACCTGAAGAGGAGCGATCGCAGGACACAACGCGCTGTCTGGTCAAAGTTGAGGACGCTCCGCCCTCCACCTCGGTTCAGATGAGCCTCTTTTAGCCAGCCCTAAGTCTCACCCATATACAGATTCCCAAGGAGAATTGCGATGACCACCCTCAAAGTTGAAGCGCTGGTGCGCGAGTTCCACTACAACGGGATTCGTATTCCCGATCCAGGTCCGGACCTTACCGTGGAACAGGTCCGCGATTTGCTCACGCCCAACTATCCAGAGATTGCCACGGCGTCGGTGTCGGGCCCCGAAGCCACGGGCTCAGTGTTGCGATACACCTTCAGCCGAGCGATCGGCACGAAGGGCTGAAGTATGCGATCGAAAGTGACGAAGGCGGCGGACCTGGTGGAACTATTTGCGGCGAAGGCGACCGCTCCGCCTCCGGAGTCGAGCCAGATACTCGTGAGGCACTTTCAATGCAAAGAATCTCTCAAAGCCGCTCAGTGTCTGGTCGAAGCGATAGATCGGTACAGCCCAAGCGACGGCCATCCGCTGCCGACTCCAATCGAACTATTGCCCCCGCTGGGATAACCACGCTCGCGCCGGTTTTCACGCAGGCACTGCCTCTGCTCGGCACAGTGCCAACAACCTACAGCCACGAGTTCCGCGCCGAATTGCTCTATGACCTCTGCGCAGCTTTGGTGAAAGAAGGGCTGGGAGGTCCGGAAACATGGCAGAAGTGCGAAGGAAGCGCACAGGTCTTCGCCCAGCGCGCAATTATGGAATCAATCGGCGAGGAGCGTTGGAACCTGCTTCAGCGCAACGCTGAGTATCACCTGAACGTGAGCGACGTAGCCGAACGGGACGGCGAGGACAAGTTACTCGGCAATGGCCGGCTGGCCGTGACGATCGAATGTACCGGGTGCGGATTTCTCAAGATCGGCCCGGCGATTGCGGCGCTTGAGGAGGAGTCCCCGGGTCTCGGTGCGGCGTTCTACTGGACGCTGACTTACGCGCTCTATCGAGTGATGCGGATCTATAACCACGATGATGCCTTGCAGTATGAGGAGCGGATGCACGAGTACGCAGAGGACGACGAGGCGAATCGCGAGCAGTATGAGTTTCCCGAAGTCGAGAAGGCGCTGCCAGAGTGCATTCAGAAGACGTTGAAATCCGAGGACCATCGCGCATTCACACTCGGCGCGCGGCAACTTCTTATGAAGCACGCGAGGGGGAAATTCCGCGACTGGATCGAACGCCTGCGAGCGATCCAGCGCCTTTCGCGGCTGAGGCTGCCAGCCGACGCATATTTCCGAGAGGATGGCGGCTATGACACGATTCCTTTGCCGTCCCTGCTGGTGGCCTTCAAGGAGCACGACGCAGTTGTCGCATGTTTTGACGAAGAGAGCCAGTACATGCTGGAGGGGAGCGCGGAGCCGACATTGGGAGTGGTCTTCTCTCCTCAGAAACCTGAAGAAGTGCAGCGGGCGCTGCGCATGGTTGGCCGGTTCATCGCCATCAATTACGAACTCTTCCAACTGGTGGAGGCTCTCGCGGAATGGGAGAAACGCCATGCAGGTACATGTCTCGATCGGGGAGAACCATCGCTTCGAGCTGCGTGAGGCGCTACTGGTCTATGGAGACCGTCAACGCAGCTTTGTCACCCGGCACCAGGTAACACTCCACAAAAACGCCCCACCAACACTCGAACCGGCCCAGCCGCTTACGCTTGGATTTCTCGAGTCGCTGGTGCGTTCGCTCTCGGGCCCATCCTCCGCCGAAGTTCTCCCTGAAAATGTACTCGCCAAGGGCGACCGCATGATTGTCTGGTGGACCGCGGTGTGCCGCCGGCAGATGTTCTATGAGAACTGCCGAGCAAAAGGCCACGAGCCTGAATGGCCGAACATTTCCGCAGCCTGCTTTGGTATGGCGTGTAGAGAACGGAGATCTCAAGATTCGAGCTCTTGCCGAGAACCGGCGGCCGGCGGCAACGACGACACTCGCGGTGGCGCCGTTCTGGAACCTGTCGGACGACGGCCGTGTCTGTACTGGCACGATGCGCCGCCCAGACAGTGCAAGGGCAGCCTCGATTCCGGAATGGGAGCGCGGCTTCTACGAGAGCGCTTTCACACACGCCAATGTTGGCCGCCTGACCCGCCACGCCGGCGGGTTCGAAGGGCTGTGGAGCGACCTTGCGGACAAACGCACACCGTTTCCCGTCAAGACATTGATCCAGTTGCCACAGACGCTTGGCGCAGTTCGTGCGGGGAGGGAGGGAGTAGCATGCGCATCGAGCACACTCTCCCGCCCGATCTGCTCCGGCATCGTGCAGTGCGAGTTCTCGTGGTCGGAGCCGGCGGAACCGGGAGCGCCATCGTTATGGGCCTGCCGTATCTCGACCAGGCGATGCGCGCCTGGGGCCATCGCTACGGCCTCGAAGTTGCCTTGATGGATGCCGACCAGGTTTCTGAAACGAACTGCGTCCGGCAGCCCTTCTCGATCTCCGACATCGGCCAGAACAAGGCAACCGTCCTCATCAATCGCATCAATCTGTTCTGGGGAACGAACTGGTCGGCGATGCCCACTCATTTTCACGCTCGCTCCTTCGACCGCAACCAGGACCGGTGCCCCGACCTTGTCTTTGGGTGCGTGGATACCCGCGCCGCCCGCAAGGCAATTGACGATTCGTTCTCGCGCGCCTTAAGCCGCTGTTGCTATTGGCTCGACCTTGGCAACAATGCGGCGAGCGGCCAATTTGTACTCGGCCAGCCGCTGAATGCGCGCAACCGCCGCAAAGCGGACCGACTCCGCACGGCGAGTGAACTATTCCCGGAGATCATTGACGCAGAGTCGGGCGAAGACCCGTTGCCGAGTTGCTCGGCCGTTGAAGCCCTGGATAGGCAGGAGCCTTTCATCAACCAGACGCTGGCTGCGAGTGCGCTGGCCATGTTGGCGCAACTGCTTCGGTACGGCGGGCTGACTTATCATGGCGCCTTCTTCAATGCGAAGTCAGGAAAGATGAGCGCATTGCCTGTCGATCCCGATCTATGGTCGAGGATGCGGCGGCGATCAAAGAGGGCAGGTCCACGGGCAGTTAAACTCCTGTGATGACTGCAGCCGGTTCTACCGATTCCTGCCACGTATTCCACGTGGCAGCGGCCCCTGGGCGAGCGAAGAGTTTGCCAAGATAAATATTGGGGACCTACTCGTTTGGCTCCTCGTCAATGGCTCGGTGAGTGACTTGGCGGTTTGCCGTGAATTGAGATTCACGACGAGATCACAAGTGGTGGCCGGACTGAAGTCTGGGTGGCACCTACGAGTTGCGCTATGGGTGCACTCGTCCAGCGACGGCGTCCTGTGGTAGAGACTGCGGCAGTCCAAAGCTGTCGAAGAGCCGGGGCTCGATAAAAATAGTCATTCGAGCGATCACGTCGTTCTCCAGCGTGATTACGTGAATCGAGTGAGCGTTCCACTGCTTATTGGCGGAAGAAAACTCATAAACAGCAAAAGCAGGCTGGCCATTGGCAGCCGTAGGTACCAAGTGCAGGCCGCCACAGGTCTTCCATGCACCAGCAAAAAAGGTCCCGATAGTCTCGCGCCCCGCGAGCCACTGCAGCCAGGGAGGCATGACGGCAGCCGCATCCTCTTTGAGTAGCATGACGAAGTTGTCAACATTATGACCTTCCCATGCCTGCAGATAGAGGCCGAGGAGTTTTTGCTGTGCGGGAGTTGGAGGCAATTGGATGGATGGCCGGCGGTCAGAGTAACTTTTCGAGAGTGTTTCGCGCGCCCGCTGCAGGGCACTGTTGATGGAAGCGGTGGTGCTTTCGAGAAGTTTGGCTGCCTCAGCCGACGCCCAACCGAGCACGTCGCACAGCATAAGCGCGGCGCGCTGGCGAGGCGGCAACTGCTGGATCGCGGCCACGAATGCAAGCTGCACAGATTCCCGCGCCGTGTATTGCGCTTCAGGATTCGGTGCGGCATCGGCGATGCCTTCGAGGTTGGAGTCCGGGTATGGTTCAAGCCACGGGATGTCGGTAGCGGGGGCGGTAAAAGCCGATGGCTCGACGGCCGGCCCCATTTGATCGGGCAGGTACCGCTGCCGATGCTTGCGGCTTTCGAGCGCATTCAGGCATGCGTTGGTGGCGATTTTGTAAAGCCAGGCGCGCATCGATCCCCCGTCGAAACTCGCAAAGCTGCGCCATGCGCGCAGATAGGTTTCCTGCACCAGATCTTCTGCTTCGTGCAGTGAACCAAGCATGCGGTAGCAGTGCAGCCTGATCTCGCGCCGCAACGGTTCGGCGAGCCGTTCGAAGGCCTGCTCGCTGTGCTCCTGCCAGGATGGTTCCACCGTCGCCATTCCGCTTAGTATTAGATCTCAGCAGTCCATTTTCAAGATGTTTATCAACTGGCCCCGAACGAAGCTCTGTCGGGCGCAGTTCAGTCTCCGCCGGTTTTGAGGTCGTCCGAGTACCCGGCCTGTATGCGGGGCCACTGGGCAATTGGGCGGCCGCCCGGCCACTCCGGTTCCCAGGTGGGCGAACCGCTCTTAGTCCGCGTGATGGTGCACTGTTGCGGCCAGCCGGCCGGCGAGTCTTCCCATTTCTCCTGCCGCCCGTAGACCGTCAAGTCGAGCAAGTGATAGTTGTTATCCATCACTTCGGAGCCGCGCGCCGTCGTCCAGTACGTCTCGAAGACTTTCGATCCCTGCCGCAAGTAGCAGACGATGTGCATCCTGCCGATCCGGCGTCCAACCAAGAGGCTCTCGAGCGAGTCCCGGGGGGCCGAGTACCAGGGCATCTCCCAGCCCATGAATTCTGCGGTACCGGGCGCTCTCTTCATAAGGGCCCTGGCAAAACGTAGCGTAGGTTACGTCGCGAGAATGAATATATGCGAGTTCGCGGACCTGCGCCGTAACCCAAGTGCAGCCCTCGCACTGTTCGGACGCAGGGTGGCCGGCGTGCCACATAAAGTAGTACGCGATGAGCTGTTGACGGCCCTCGAAAGCTTCGAGAAGTGTCACCGGGCCGCGCGACCCGATCAGCGTTGTCGTGCCGTCGACCTCGACCATTGGCAGCCGCCGGCGCGCTGCTGCGATCGCATCGCCCTCGTGCGTGTGCGCCTTCTCTCGAACCCGCACTACGTCCAGTTCCGCCTGAAACGTCGCACGATCGACGATTCTCGGCGCCCCGAGTTCATCTTTGATGGAGTCCGTCACAGTTCTCTCCTTTGCTGCACAGGGTTTTCGTTGAGTTGTTACGCTCACGAGCAGTTACAGGTTTTCGCCTCTGCTTCACGCCGGCGGATTGCTGCTCCGGCGGGGTCGGTAATGATATCAAGCCACAGCGGGTGAATCGAGGTTTCGGCTTCGTAGTTGTCGTGCCAGTTCCACCACTTGTACGGTGCGGTCTGTGGGTAGCCTTCCGGCGAATCCTCCCATGTCTCCTGACGGCCGAGCGCCGTCATATCGAGGTAGCTCCAGGTGGTTCCCATGGCCTCGTCGCCGCGGCTGTTGATGAAATACGTGCGGTACACCTTGTCGCCGTCGCGGATGAATGCATTATGGCCATGCCACTGGTCCACGCCGAAGTCCACGTCGAAACTGTCTGTCATGGTGTACCAGGGCATCTCCCAGCCCATCCGCGCCTTCAGGCGCGCGATGTCCGCCTGCGATGCGCGCGAGGCCCACGCGAGCGTAGTGTCGCGCGCGTTCAGATGGGCCAGGTGCGACACCTGATCGGCACCCAAAGAGCAACCGCGGCAGGCGTGCTCGGGCCAGCCGAACACCCCCGGCTCAAAGAAGGCGCGGTAGACGATCAACTGCCGGCGGCCCTCGAATAAATCGAGCAGCCTTACCTTGCCGTTGGGTCCGTCGAAGACGTATTGCTTCTCCACTTCCATCCATGGCATCCGGCGTCGTTCGGCGGCCATCGCGTCACGGGCGTGCATCAGGGCCTTTTCTTTCACGAGCAGTTGCTGGCGCGCAGCCTCCCACTCCTGCTGCGAAACGATCGGTGGTGTCTTCATCGCGAGATGCTCCTTCCCGGGAGCTCCGTCACTCACATTGGTCGTTGTCATGCTAGTTCTCCTTTGGTTTCTGAGATAGACCGCGACGATTCGTCGTGAAGAGTTTCTTGAACTTGTTGAAGCACACCGCCAGAACTCCTCCTGTGGACCCGGCCCCGGCGACCATTGCTGCGGCGTTTGCGATGCATACTGGGCACATATCTCGCTCCTCACTTCACATTCAATGTTTGATGCTCGATAACAGTTCTTGCCGCCTCGCTCTAAACCCTCTCCGCCTACTCCTTAGCGTTAGGCGAGCCCTTGCCGGTCGCGATCAGACTCTTCAAACTGCCGCGAATGTAGCTTCCCCAGGCATCGGAGCAGACGTTGTAGCATTCGTACTCAGGAACCAGACCTTCGTGTGTGAAGTGGATCTCGGTCTGGTCGCCATTCTTCGCGATATCGAAGACAACCTTCGTGTTCTTCCACTCACTCTTGTCTTCCGTGAAGCTGAAGAAGTTGTCGGTCACCAGCCAGGAGACTCTCTTGCCTGGAACAAGTTCCACGAGCTTCATGGTGCACTTGTGTAGGTCCTGGTAGTGGTACCTGAATTCGTCGCCGATCTTGGCGGTATTTCCTGTGATTTCCTCTGACCACCAACCGCGAACATTGCGGATGGCATCGAACGCTTCGCTGGGCGACTGATCGACGAAAATGGTCGCTGTGTAGCCTTGCTGCGTCATGCTTGCACCTCGGTTGTGTAGAGTCGGTTGTGTGATTGCGGTGTGCCAGCGAATGAACTCTTCCGTGGTATGTTCGTTCTCTTACGCGAACACGTCCGGCTGATTCTCGCCCGTTGTGATGAGATTGCGCAGGTTGCCGTCGACGAGCGAGCCCCAGGCGCCGGAGCAGCCGCCATAGCACTCGAATGCCGGAACCAGGCCCACATGCGTAAAGTGCAGCTCGGTCTTGCCATCCTTTCTGGCGATCTCAAAAACAATGTCAGTGCCGATCCATTCGGTCTTGTCCTTGACAAACGTCAGTTTGGCGTCCGTTACATGCCACACGACTTTCTTACCGGGAACGAATTCCGTCACTCTCTGTGTCGTCTTGTGCATGTCCTTGTAGCGGTAGGTGAACTCATCGCCAAGCTTGCTCGTTTCGCCTGTGACCTCTCCCGACCACCATCCGCGAACGTTGTTGATGGCTGTGAAGACCTCATTGGGAGTCTGCGCAACCGTAAACGAAGTCGTGAAACCATCTTTCTTCATGATTCGTACCTCCATCCTCACCTTTGGTGACTGAGAGCATTGCGTGGTGCGCGGCGCTTCTTAGAGCGCCACGCTCTGCGGCACGAAGCTTGCGTACTGCTTCTCGAACGTCTTAGCAACGCCATTGCGCCAGCTGTCGGCGATGGAACGGGACATTGGATCGGGGAAGATATCCTCTTCACTGTTTTCCAATCCGTCGAAGATGCCCTGTGCGGCGGATTCGGGCGAGGCCTTCGGAATATTGAAACCGCGGTTCATATCCGTATCGATAGGACCCAGGAAGACGCCGTGGACCGTCACGCCTTCACTTGCCACGAGCGCACGCAGTGATTGCGTCATGCTCAGCGCGGCCGCCTTCGAAATCGAGTAGCTGGGCGTGATCGGCAACGGCGCCAGCGCCAACAGCGAAAGGTTGTTGACGACGGCCCCTTTGGATCGCTTCAGCTTAGGCAGGAATGCTCGCGAAACCTTGTACATGCCAAAGAAGTTCACGGCGAGGGCCTGCTCAATGACGGCCGGATCGCTCAGATCGTCATACGGGGCGATTCCGGAGTTGTTGATGAGGACGTCGAGGTTGCCCACCCGGCTGACTGCCTGCTCGATCTGCTCAGCATTGGTCACGTCGAGGATCAGCGGCGTCACGCGCTCGTCGGCGATGTCGAGTGCTCCACGTGTACCAGCGTAGACTCTCTTCGCTCCGCGCCGAAGCGCTTCGGTAACGAGGGCGCGGCCGATGCCGCGGTTGGCGCCCGTGATCAAAACTGTTTTCCCTACGATGTTCATATTGATCTCCTTTTGGGGCTGACCTTGGCCGGCCCGATCTTGCCTCTCTAATGGGTAAAACCGGCGGGGTCTCAAAACTCATCGGTGCTTGGCAAACTCTTTTTTGGGGGGGCGCCGGATACTCATGCAGGAATGGTCGATCGAGCCCTCGCAGAGGACAGGGTTGGAACGCGAAGGAACATCAACGAAGGTATTTGCTTTGAGCGGCTTGCGGCGGGCGGGGTGATCAACAAAGCCTTCAGCGCGCTGGTCTAGTCCCGGGGATCATTGGGCACCGGCTTCACAACCTCTTGCGCCGGTCTGAATGAATGCACCCTATCAGTTCTTCAATCCACGTACAAGTAGGAACACCGATGTGCCTTGGACCTGCTAACTGGTCTCGCTTGTTCTTGCCGGAAGGTGCAAGTCTGCATTGACCACCCTGCCATACCGCTTTGCCCAACGGCACATGCCTCGAAGTGGCGCGATAATAGTTTTTCCTGCTTTGGTGAGGGAGTACTCAACAGCAATGGCCTTCGATCCAGCCACGCGCCTGTTGATTAATCCAGTCGACTCGAGATTGCGAAGAGTTCTGGTAAGCATTCGCTGGGAAACGTCACCGAGGAAACGGCGCAGTTCGCCGTGCCGATACGGCTTCCTCTCAAGCGAAAACAAGATCTTGGGCGTCCATCTGCCAATAAATATCGGCGCGGGTACTTTCAATTCATCCATCGTATTCATGTTGGTTCTTGATTGATCCTTCATTTCATTCCTCTCTACTGGGTAAAACCGGCGGGGCGGTCAAAACTCATCGGCGCCACGGGGATTCTTTGTATCGCTCGCGGAGCCCCTCGCACCAGCAATATCCCGAAGGTTTAGGGTGCATTTTGATTTGTGAGATAGACAGATCAGACCATGAATGCCCGCCGAAGCAACCAACCCAAATGTCGCCAGTGTTCGGCGATCCAGACGCTTCGAATGTCACCTGTTGACTTCAGACAACGCGCTCATTGACCGTTTTCCGATGGCTCATATTCCCGAAACGGATCGCAGCATCTCCCATTGCAAGCAGACTTCGGCGTATCGTGGAGCCGTGAGGCTGTCCATGAAGATGACGCTCGATCCCGACTTGGCAGAGGAAGCAAAGGCGCTGGTCGCCCTGGCCTTCCGTAATGGGCCGATCGAAGACCTGCATGCAGGAAGGCCATGCAAGGTTTGCAGCGGCAATCAGGAAATCTCCCACATCTCCGACGAAGAGATGAAGGCGATCATGAAATCGGCGGTCAATAACCTCTATCGTCTGTTATGGCAGCGAGACTGCGATCCGATGGCCTACCAAGAGAACCTGGCGCTCGGCCGGCGCTATACCTTGCACTGGGATGATCCGGAACTCAAAAAGCCAATGAGGAAAGGGTCACGCCCCAAGTGACCCATTTCACCAGGAGACACCCATGTTCAAAGAGCTTGCTCCCTACCTGCGGCAGCGCGCCGTCCTGCTGACCGTCACCCACATCGAAGATGACCAGATTCGCGTGAACGTCATCCCGCAGAAGCTGAAGGACGGTGAGAACGCCGCGCTTACCACGCCTGTCACTGTGACCGGCACTGCGGAGGAACTCGACCGCGACCTGCCGGCAACGCTGGTCAACTTCGTTTCCTCGCACCTCGAACTCAAGAACACCCTGGACCGCGCGAAGTCCGAGATGGATGCCGCGGCGAAAACGGCTCAGGCAGAAGCCCGGGCGAAATCGAAGACCACAGCCACGAGAGTTGCTCCGAAAGCGGAACCGGCAAAGGCTGCTGAAACTCCGAAGCCGACTCCCCAGAAACCGGCCGAACCCGCCAGGGCGGCCAGCCTCTTCGATGTGCCGGTGCCGGAAACCATTCCTGGCCCTGTTCAGGACGAGGAAGAGGATTTATCTCCGCAAGCAGACGAAGAGGATGTCGATAGCAACGAAGATGACTTCGACGAGGCGGCCTGATCGGGACTGCTTCCGTTGCGTGCAGCCCTAAGCCAAGAGGCTGGCTGGGTTAAGATTATTTTGGTTAGAAGCGAAAATCATGATAATCTTATATCGGAAGCGGTAATTCGCAGCGGAGGCTTTCATGGCACAAGCCAAGCAAATTGAAGAGGTTGGGTCGGCTGTCCTGAGCGGCAGCGGACGCGACGTCATCCGGCAGCTCAACCTGTCTCCGGGGCGCAGGACGGTGGCTGTCACCTTTGCCGACAACGAACAGGGCGCTGCGGCTGAGCGCGTCATCCATCAGGTCGTGGAGTTTCTGCCCCAACTCATCCAGGAGCGGCAGGAAGATACGCTCAAAAAAATGGTCAATCTTCTGTTGACCGATGTCACCCCGTCGAAGGCGGCGCGTGAGCAGGCACGTATGCTCATCGAAGCCAAGACCGCCATTTTGAACAGCGGGGATTTTCTTCCCGCCACCGAGGTTGCCAAGCTTGCCGGATTCAGTTCGACCAACCTGAGCGTGCAGCCGAACAAGTGGAAGCGGAGCCGCGAGATCTTTGCGATCCAGCATGGCCGGGAGGATTACCTGCCGCTCTATGCCCTGAACCCGGCAGACCATCGCCCTCGCAGGGAGATGGCCGAGATATTAGAAGTCTTCGGAGATGCCAAGGACGGGTGGGGACTGGCATTCTGGTTTGCAGGGCTCAACAGCTTCCTTGACGACGAGCGTCCACAGGATGTCCTGGCTGCCGATCCCGAACGCGTGATTGCCGCGGCCAAAGATGAGATGGCCGAGTACGAACATGGCTAAACGAGCAGCAATCACCGCAGCGCCCATTGTCCCGACGAAGATCAAGCTCACCACCTGGGGCTCGGGCCAGACGATGTATCGCGTCCATGATGCGATCTACGCTGTCGATCAATTTAACCCCAGTCCCAAAGGCAATGCTCGCTTCAGTCCAATCCTTGATCCATCGGGCAAGGTGATTCCGACGCTGTATGCGGCGACCACGCCTCGCGGCGCCCTGATGGAGAGCGTGTTTCGCGACATTCCCTATCGCACAGGATTCAAGCACGTCGATGCCAGGAGACTGGCAGGCAGGGTGTGTTCAACGCTGTTGTTCAAGAACGACTTCCAACTCCTCGATCTAAGCAAGGTCGCCTTGCGGGGACTTGGTATTCCTCCTCGGCAGCTCATCGACACGACCAAGGCGCATTACCCCGCAACGCGTGGTTGGGCCGAGCTGGTGTACGCTGCTCATCCTAAACTTCAGGGCTTTCTCTGGTCTTCGCGGCAGGATGACAGGGCGCTTGCGGTCGTGTTGTTCGGAAGCAGGATAAATGCTTCGCAACTCATCGATGCCAGGCTCGCGCGCCCGCTCGTCAGGAATGGCGTTGCTGAGGACTTTGTCGTCCAGTTGGCGACCGACCTGAAGGTTCTGCTCCACTAATACTCCCGCTAATCATCCCAGTGACTCTGCGTACTGCGGATACTCTCTCCCTGCCTGCCAGGGGAACCAGAGTGCGGCTCTGTTCCTTAAAGGCGACTGTCTGCACCGTTCTACCCTCCAGAATCCGAAGGAAAATTCCATGAAACCATCGAAGCTCTATGAGGCGCTTCACGCGCTCATTGGCGAACGTGTGCCCCTGCACATCTGGGGCGCGTGCGGCGTTGGGAAATCACAGATCGTCTCCCAGGTCGCGAACGATCTGGACTATGACTTTCTCGATGTGCGGGCCGTGCAACTCGATCCGGTCGACCTGCGCGGCCTGCCTCGCATCGCGGCGGATCAGACAGAATGGGCGCCTCCGAAGTTTCTCCCGACGAGCCGGCAAGGGCATCCTCTTCCTCGATGAGTTGACCTCTGCGCCGCAGATGACCCAGGCGGGCTGCTATCAGCTCGTGCTCGATCGAAAGCTCGGTGAGTATGTGCTGCCCGATGGCTGGGTCGTCATCGCCGCCGGCAATCCGGCCTCGGAGCGCGGCGTTCACTTCGCCATGCCCAGACCGTTGCGCAACCGGTTCGTGCATCTGGACCTTGAACCGGATCTCGACGACTGGTGCCGGTGGGCGGTGAAGGCTCAGGTCCGTCCTGAGATCATCGCCTTCCTGCGCTTCAAGCCGGAACTTCTGCATACGGCCGATGCAACCTCGGACGCCAACGCGTGGCCGACTCCGCGCTCCTGGGAGATGGCCTCGCAGGTTCTTTGCGGGATAGCCCGCCGTCAGAAGACACAGCTTCTGTCGGGGACGAGCGAATTTGAGGCGCAGCTCCTGGATGGAACCGTGGGTCCGGCAGCGGCCTCGGAGCTTGTCGCTTTCCTGCGACTGTTTCGCCAGCTTCCGTCGATTGACGAGATTCTTCTCAATCCTATGACGGCGATGCTCCCGACGGAGCCTTCCGCACAAATCGCTATCGCTACTGCCCTCGGCAAAGTGTTGAGCGACAGCTCAGTGGGCAGAGGGCTCGCCTATCTCGACCGGATGCCGACCGAGATGCGCGTGATGGCCATGCGCGACGCGGCGGCGCGGGATACCGCCATAACCCACACTCCGGAGTTCGTTCGCTTCGGAGTGGAATACCGGGAGGTCCTTCAATGATTACGGAAAAGGCAATGCTCGCCGCCGTCCACATCAGTATCTGGACGGCCGTCAAACACGACCGCAAGGTCAGCCGCGATGTGGCGGATCAACATGGGGCGCATCAGGGCGCGGGCCGCTACAACAAACAACTTTTGCGTGGCGCCGACAAACTCGAAGAATTGCGCACGCTCGCCGGGCAGATCCGGCAGTATTTCTACAAGATCACCCTGCCCTGGTCGGACGAAGGATTTCGTCTCCTGCCGGCGAACTTCTATTTCGATCTCATGGCCCGGATGCGTGAGTTCGAAGCCGGCTTCGAACAGGGAGTGGAAAGCTTCCTTGGCGTCTACCCACAGTACATTGAGCAGGTGAGGCCGGAGTTGAACGGGCTCTTCCGCGAGGAAGACTATCCCTCCGCGGAAAAGCTGCGGAAGAAGTTCGGCGTCAAGCTCGAGGTTCTGCCCATTCCGTCCGGCGCCGACTTCCGCGTTCAGATGTCGGCCGAAGAACAGGCACGGGTCTCGCGCGAGATTGATGCGAATGTCCGCGAATCGCTGACACGCGGGACCGAAGACTTGTGGCGGCGCGTTCGGGAAGCAGTTGCGCACATGGTTGACCGGTTGAACGAACCGGAATCGCGTTTCCACGGCTCGCTGGTCACCAACGTGCTCGATATCGTCGAGATATTGCCACGGCTCAACGTCAATGGCGACGCTGATCTGAACCGCTTCGCGGACCAAATCAAACAGCGGCTTTGCAACTACTCGGCACAGGACCTCAAGAAACATGACCTCCTGCGCGTGACTACCGCGGCCGACGCTGCCAACATCGTTGCCCAGATGGACGATGTGTTGCGCGGCCGGCAGGCTGCAGAAACTGCTGTTGGCCAGACCGCCGACGACATCTTCACCCGCATGTCCGCGTTCATGGAGGCGCCCGCGGCCGCATGAGAAGTGAAACACCGACTTCGCGCCGCATTCAGAAGGCGCGCACCGCTCTGGTGCTCGACCATCCCTTCTTCGGCTCGCTTCTGTTTCGATTGAAAGACTTGGAGTGTGGGTCCATTGAAACCATGGCGACCGACGGAGTGTCGCTCTACTACAATCCTGAATTCGTTGAAACGCTCAACGCTGCGACCCTGGCGGGAACGCTGGCTCATGAGGTCATGCATCCGGCGCTGCACCATCATGTGCGGCGCTCGGGGCGCGATCCAAAGCGGTGGAATGTGGCATGCGATTTCGCCATCAATCCTTTGCTCGTTGACGCGGGACTCAGCCTGCCCGAGGGAATCCTTCTCGACAACCGCTTTCGTGGAATGAGCGCGGAGCAGATCTACAACCTCCTTGAAACGGAAGCCGAGCAAGATTCGCGGCCGCGAGGACGAAGAGGACGAGCCAGGAGGGGATGGATCGAATGCCGACCAGCAATCCGCGGGCGACGCGAATGAACCGTCCGCTCCCAGGACCGAGGGCGGAATCGGTCAAGTGCTCGATGCGCCTGCGCCTGACGAGGATTCTCCGACAACTGAGGAACAGGCGAGGGAGTGGAACATAGCGGTCAACCAGGCTGCGACGATTGCCAAGCATGCGGGAAAGGTTCCGGCCGGACTCAACCGGACTCTGGAAGGAGCGGCAGAAGCCGCGGTCGACTGGCGCGAACTGCTGCGGCGGCACTGGTCGGACACCATCCCGGCGGACTATAGCTGGATGCGCCCCAACCGCCGCCACCTCTGGACAGGGCTCTATCTGCCGGGTGTGGTGCGCGAGGGCGTTGGTGAGGTCGCGATCGCCGTTGACTGCTCCGGCTCAGTGAGCGGGCGGCAACTGCGGCTCTTTGAAGCCGAAGTGCGTTCGATTCTTGAAGGCCAACGGCCGGAGCGCGTTTACGTTCTCTACTTCGACGCGGTGGTTCAGAAAGTGGAGACCTACGAAGCCGGACAGCGCATTGATCTCAACCCGGTCGGCGGAGGAGGAACGGAGTTCGGTCCGTGCTTCGAATGGCTCGACGACGAGAGGCATTCGGCCTCAGACTCTGGTCTTTCTGACCGACCTCTATGGATCGTTCCCGGCTTCTCGCTCCCTCCTATCCCGTCCTGTGGGCTTCGACCGGGAGCCAGAAGGCGCCATTCGGCGAGGTCATTCCCATGCGAGCTGCCTAGCCCAAGCGCGTCGAGAGGTTGCGGCACGTCCGCACTGGCAAACGAGGATCTCGATCTCACGCCAACTATTCGATCGTCGCCCCAATTGACTTGGGGAAGGAGGCTCTCTGTGAATCAGACATATCGCATTTTCACGGACGGCTCCGCGATCGGAAATCCGGGACCAGGCGGATGGGGCGCTGTCGTGATGCAGGGGAAAGAACGTTGGGAGATGTCCGGCGCCCTTCCTTGGACGACCATCTCGGAGATGGAGTTGGTCGCAGCAGTACAGGCGCTTCGGTCAGTTGCAAGACCGGGCGCGCGTCGAACTGCACTCGGACTCGGAATACCTCATTTATGGAATGCGAGTCTTCGTCTTCCACTGGCAGCGCCAGGGCTGGCGAAACCGGCGCGGAAACCAACTGCAGCACCGGGAATTGTGGGCGGAACTGATCGCGTTGAATGCCCGGCTTCACATCCGTTGGACGTGGATCAAAGGGCACAACGGGCATCGCGACCAGAGCCGCGCCGACGAGCTGGCGTATCAGGCCGCCCGCACTCTTTGGGTGCAACAGAAGGCTAGCGGCCTAATGCCGGCAAGAATTCACAACGTTCAAGAAGGAGAAACGCAGATGGCATCGATTGCGGAAGCAAGCTCGCTGTTTGAAATTGACATGGAGCTCGATGGACTCCTCGAAGAGATCGAAGGAGCAGGTTGAGTCAGAAGGTCAGGCCTCGGAAGACCTGGTTGCCCGGTTCCAGCAATTCTGCGAGGCGCACGGCGAGAAGGTCGACCGGATCGGCCGCTTTGTGCGCATGATGGAAGCCCGCGAACAGTATTGCCGGAGCGAGTCCGCGCGGCTTACTGACCGGGCTCGCGCCGCAGCCGGCAAGGTGGAGCGAACCAAGAACATGGTGCTCTACTACCTGCTGAGCCGGGACCTCAAGAAGATCGAAGGCTACCAGTTCACGTTGCGCGCGCAGAAGAACAGCCAGGATTCCGTGCGAATTACCGACGAAGCCGCGGTGCCGAAGTGCTATTGCAGGATTGATGCGCGGATTGACGGAGTTGTCTGGGAGACAGTCGCTCTCGCTTCTTCCAGACGAACTTGCGAAAGCCTTGGAGTCGTCGGTTCAGGAGGCGCGACCGAACGCTGACGCGATCAAAGCGGCTGCGATGCGTAATGAACATGTCCCAGGGGCGGAAGTTCGCCGCGGTTCACATCTGAGAGTGGCCTAAGCAATGTCCGCCTGTTCGCAGCAAATTGGTTCCTGAGTTCACCTGCCCGATACACTCCAACCTCCGATAGGCATTTCCCTGGGGCACTGGCTGGATATTATTAAGCTCGGGGTTGGAGACCAACTAACTCAACAGTGCTCTCTTGGCTCTACAAACCGCAGCATCCTCTCGAACAGTCACAAGGTCAATGAGCAGCCCATGGTGTGGGCTTACTTTGTCTTGTACTCGCCGAGGCGGGTGCAATCAACCAACCGGGCTAAGGTTTGAAGCGTGAAAACCTTCCCTCGCGTCGCAAGAATCAGTTTCTTCATATCCTCGCGGCTAACTTTGAAGCCACGTCCAGCAATACACGCGACCACCTCGAATCGCGGTGGGTCGCCCGGATTGAGCCCCTGAGTGCTGAGTTCCCCAAGATGTTGCACGCGCGTCACCTTGTCTCGTGCTGTGCCGTCGTCCTCAGTGATCTTCGCCTCGATCACGATGTGTGGGTTGAACTCGTTGGGAATGATGAAATCCGGCGCTTGATCAAAACCGGTGATACGCTCGGCCCGTTTGGTCTTGCGGTGGCTTATACCCGCGCGCGTGAGCACCCCTTCGATGGCCGTCTCCAAAACATCGCCCACGAGCTCACTCACAGAATCTCGATGGCCAGCAAAAGGGCGCCCAAGGAATCGCTCGTATAGCAACATCGCATAAGGCACACCAAGATCGGCCATGGGCTGGATGCTTTTTATCCCGTCACGGGTGTCTGCCTTATCGAGGCGGTGAATCAGTTCTGGGTGCGTTCGTTGGTTGGAGCTCCTTCGGTGAGGAGTTCGCATGCTGCTACCACGAGCGCTCGGAGGCGCGCTCCACCAACCCCGCCGTTGAATTTCAGAGCCGCCAGCGGATTCATACGGATGTTTCGATCAAGGGTCCGGCGCTGCACCCTGCGGAACCTCCACGCCACTTCGCTGCGTTGCAACGTACGCCCATTCGGGTGGCGTGAATCCTAACATCGAACGAAGAACGATAAAAGCAACCGGGACTTTGAAACAAGTTCGATCACCGGTTCTGCCGACATATCGCGGAAGTCGCCTGTCGTGCGCTTCGAGCGCTTCATAGCCCTGTTCAAAGACCGGATATTCAATGAACCCGTTTCCTTTAGGCAATGTCAGAAACTCTGAACTCAATGCACCAAAGATCGCATCAACGTACGTGTCCAAGTTTGCATCGAGTTCGGCAAAAGGCACCTCAAATGGAAACGGCATCAGGAATGTCCTCAAACAGATCACCTGTAGAAGTCAGGGTAGGAATGATCGAGCGCTCTTGCTCTGAAAGTTCATCAATCACGGACTGAAAATCGCCTAACGAATTCATTTCCGCGCGGACGCAGCGCAGACGCTCAATCGTCGGTACCTTCACATCCCATTTTGACCGGAGGTTCCAAATTGCCATGTGGGTCAGGTGGCCGTAGACGACGCAGCGAATGTCCCCTGCCGAGACCTTCAACCCCGCATTCCGAAGTTGATCCAACTCGTGCCGGACGAGCGCGGTCAACTCACGGAGCGTTGCGAATTGCTGATAAGCAAAAACGGCCTCAGTGCGGCATACAAAAACGGTATCGACGACGGAAGATCCAGTGCCGTGAATGTGAATGGAGCCCCCCATTTCAGCGGGACAGGGCAAGGTCATCGAACAGGTGAGCCCGGCATCCAAAATGGCAACGGCGACCGTTTCGTAGGCTTCCAGTCGGTTGTGATGGAATGTGAAAGCAAAGGGCGCACCTGGCTTCAGGGCGCACGCCATAGCACGATAGACCGCCGCGAGGCCTTCGGCAAACTCCTCCAAGCCGCGCGATTCAGTCTGATTCCCGGTGAGTTCCTCCAGTGAGCGGGTTGAAAGGCGGTCAAAGCCCTCTGCCTCATTACTGACAAGCTGACGGAGCCACACGTAACAAAAATCCATCAATTCGCCGTATTGAACATTCCCGAAGTACGGCGGATCGGTGAAAACTGCGTCAAGGCTGTTTGGAGGAAGTTCGACCGTGGTCGCACTGGTGCAGCGAATCGAAACATTGCGCCGACGCCCTCCGTTCAATCGCTCGCCGATCCACTCCCCGGGAATCGGCACGTTGATCTTCCGGCCCGCTTTCTGGATCACCTCGAATGGGGCCTCACAGTAGCGCTTAGCCTTGGCGTATTTGTCGATGATGTTTACCCACCCACCCGAGCCGACATTGATGCCATTCCCATTGATGATCCCGAGCAAGTTGGATTCACAGTAGACGAGGCCGACGGGAAAGCCATGAACCGAGAAGATATCCAGCGATTTCAGGGCCATTGTGTCATAGCGGCACAGCATATTTTGATAACGCAGCAAGTCTGAGAGATTTGTTGCGAGCGCACGCCTGACGCGCTGGTCGGGCTGAGCGACGATAAGCCTGCAACTCGCTTCGAGGCCAAGCAGTTGTCGGTCATTGAACAAGTCTCGATAGTGACGATACCCCCAGCGATGCAACCGGTCGGTCTCGTCACCCGGCAGAATCTCCTGTTGCGGGGTAAAGCGAGGCTCCAGGCTATGCCAGCGCGCCGAAGCAGCCTTGGCACGCTTTAGGTCTTTGGCATCGGGCCTCTTGAAAAACCGCCCTGAATGGCCGTCTTTGCGCTTGGGGTTGTAATACTCAATGGCGAACATCCGGTGCCTGAGAGGTCCTGATGCGGCACGCGGATACGTATTAACGTGGCCACACGCGGGGCAAGCGCACCGATTCCGCTTTGCAGGACCGGTCACGATCAACGCGCGACGGCAGGAAGAGCACTTGCCGGGATGCTCAAGATTTGCAACCTCGTTTAGGTCACCGCAATAGGAACACACAAGCACGTTCTTAGGGTGTCGGGAATCCTCTGCCACGAGATAGCCGGGAAACAGATCGAATTCTTTGCTGCATTTCTCGCAGTTGAGAACCTTGATCCATAAAAAGTACTTCACTGGTACATCTCGGTCCCCGTAGAGTGGGCAGTCAGTCACATAGCCGGCGCCGATATCTTGCTCCAAAGCCTCAACGAGACCATCTGCGGCCTCACGATAGGCAACCAAATCTAGGTGTTCGATCTCTTCCCGAACGATCCAAGCCGCCATGGGATTGATGTCGAAACCCTGAACATCGCACCCAACGCGGTTGGCCTCGAGTAACGGTGTTCCGCCTCCCATGAAAGGATCCGCGACCATCCTTCCGGGAAAGTCATTTGCTTCGAAGAAGCATTCTGAAAGTGGCCGGTCGCTGAATTCGGACAGAACCAGTCCTCTGAATAGGGTGCCGGGACGACGGGCAAACCACTTATGCACGGCGATGATGGGCCTATAGTTTTGCTGGATTTGCTTCTCCTTGAGCGCCATAGCGGCAATCAGGGGAACATCAAAACGAGTTTCAATCGACATGCGGCCCGCCTCTAGGTTCCGATGGGGATGGTTCAGGCCAATGTGAGTAGCCTCGCCGAGCATCTTGGGTTCTATCAGTATCAAGGCTAACACATTCGGCATCAAGAAGATGCGGGCGAATGATGTTCCTATCTGATTGAATTTGCAGTGCTAAGGTCCCGTGGTGATTCGTCCACTTCCTCGACGTCTCATCTTTATCCCTGAGTTGAATCATTAACTGGCGCCTCAGGTCGATGAGGCCCCTTTCTTTCCGCCCAACGCTCCCAAAGCTGCATCAGAATAGGGTTCTCGCAGAGAGCAATGGCCTCGTGGACGCCATTGATGCTCTTCCTGCGCCGGGCAGCATCGGCGGCCACAACAGCCATCAAGTTTCCGAAGGCCTGCGGTGCATCATCAAGTCGAGCGACGGTCCTATATTCCTTCGGCGTGAGTTCTTTCTGCACCAGTGCGTCCACCCTTTTATTCATCTCACGCCAAATCGGATCGGCCTCATGCTTGGGAAGTGCTAACGAGTCCGAGGTCGGGGTCATGGGCACCGGGATGGATGAAAAAACATCGTCTGCATTCTTTTCGTAGAGATGTAGACTGTCGGCAAAATGCGTATAAGTCCCGGGCTCGATGCCGATCCACCCTGCGAGTACCTCTTGCAATGTCATGAACTGCACAAAGTTATGCGGGAGACCCAGGAAAATGTCGTTGCTGCGCATGATCTGCGACCACTCCAGCCTCCCGTTCCGCACCTTGAGCATGGAGCAGATGTTGCACGGGATGTCGTCTGCGACCGGCGTTCCGCCATCCGAGGGAAAATCGAGCGTCGCGTCCCAAATCTGCAATACAACCTGACGCCCATCCCCATTCGTCTTGAGCGCATTGCTCGCACGGTCCAGTTGGTCGAATCCGAGGTTGTTGCGCAGCCTGTGGCCATATGCACCGTGATACTCCGCCCCGGTGCCCGCATATTTCGGCAAGAGAGGATTGAAAAAGTTGAGGTATGAGGAGTCGCGACGGCCGTTCAGAATGCCGATGACTTCGACGATGGCAAAAGCCACGCTCAGTGCCGGAGCGCGTGATACCACCCACCGTTGGCGCGAATCATGAACGTGAATCGTTACATGCAGCAATTCAGAGGTATATCCCCCTCTCCCGTTCTGCCGCAGTACGTCTGTCCCATCCTTGATCGCATCAACGGCAAGTCGCCATGCCTCATCGGCGGACGCAGCATCAAATGACCGCATGTGGTGCCTCCTTCTCGCGCTCGATCAATTCATTGAGGCCCCATTTGGGTGGATACCAATACTCAATCGGCGACGGTGTACTTCGAAAGACCTGTTTGATGCGGGTTCTCCCGGTGATTCCGACGATATCCGGATGTGCGTGCCGGGCGTATTTGTCAACCTCGCAGAACAGGTTTTGACAGTCGATTAGTTGGAGAGATCGACCCCATAACGATTTGAATTCGATCCCTAGGCGTTCGAATTCTTTCTCCTGCCGGTCGGCCACCAATTTGATAATGTCTGCCTCGTTGAGTCCGCCGAGGTCCTTGAAGCACTTCCGAATTCCGTCCCGCGCGCCGGGACCAGGAACGACGAACTCCATTTCGCTAAATGAAGTCAGCTCACTGTAATTGAGGTCGGTGGCGTATTGATATGCCAAGAAATCGCCGATCATCGGATAGGAAAGCAATACCTCGAACACATCGCGCATTCGCTTCACATGCGTGATTCGTTCCGGAACACCCTCGGCCAGCATATTGCGCAAGAGCGCAAGGTGATTGCGATGCTTCTTAGGTTCGCCATGCTTTCCCCCGGAGGGCATGATGTACGCGGCGGAGTAAATGGTCTGCTTGCGGGCCATTGCTGCAGTCAAGACGTCATCAAAGGAATTGAGGTCGAATGTTCGGGTGCTCAACGGCCCGAGGGCGTTTTCCAAGAGTTGCCACGTTTCGATCTTGTTGAAGAGCTTGAACAAGATGGTCCTGAAGAACACCTCGTCGGCGCGTTGATCGCCCTGGTAGATAACGTTCCGAATCAAGAACTGACTGACCCGATCCGATGCACGATAGGCATTAGTGAATTTGAAATGCGATAGGATTGGGTCATCGGTCCACGGCGGCAACGCGCGAGATGCGCGCTTGAAGAACACGTCTTGGCGCTTCGCCGCAAAGCGCCAATAGGTATCGTAGACTTCCGATGGAATAGCCGGGGAAAGCTTCGTAAAGACGACTGGTGCCTGCCAACGCGATGACGGAGGTTCTGAATGAAGCGGGAGCGTCCGTTGCCGTGGAGGAATCGCACGACGGTGGGATGCCAGGGATGTCCCGACCTTTACTAAGGACAAAATGTCGTAGAGCGACTCCTCGATTGTTCTAGCGGTCGAAATGCGATGAACGGCATACTTCTCCTTTTCAATCTCCTCGAGTTCCGCATACGCGTCTTCGAGGAGATTGTGCACTGCAGACGAATGCTCCATCCGCGCCGGTGTTGATCGCACAAGGAGAAAAATGGCTGTCGGGCGGTGATGTGACCAATGGTGAAGCTCAAGATCGATCATAAGTCTGAGCGACTCTGGGTCCATGCCAGAAACTTTCCCATACGCGACGGTAGACCACCAGAAACGATCCATCACGACGATCTCGCCGGATTCAAGTGCCGGACTGATGGTCGTGTGAATTGCGTCGATATGCGCGGCTACATGGAGCAACTGTTTTGCCGCAGGAGTGATGCCATGGAGTCCGTACCGCTCCGGGGAATGATGGATGTTGTATATAAGTTCTCCGAGTGACCCTTCGATGTGTCCTGGAGAGCTGACGTAGCGTGCATGATGTCCTTGCGAAGTGAGCCACTCAACAAGCCGGAGGCTCAGCGTCGTCTTTCCGGTCCCATCGGGACCTTCGAAGATGAGTAATTGGCCGGGCATTCTATCCTTCATTCGTCGCCAAGATCGCTTCTGGTGCGTCTGCGATAAGCGCGAGCGCGCGGCTGGCGATGGCTTGCCCCTCTCTCGCACCGATGTCGAGTTCTGCAATCGATGCCACGCACGTCACGCGGGTAAGTTCCCGACCCCATTCATGGGCGAAGAACCTCCCGAGTTCGCACAAACCGATGTAGTTTCCGTAGGCACGCTCAAAAAGTGTTTGAGTGGCATAAAAGCCTGTCACCGACAATTCGCTTTCGTTGATGGGGCTGATCGAAACCTGTTGGAGGCAGGGAAAGCCGCGCTGGCGCTGATTCGTATGGTCCCGCGTGGGGTCGATGACGGACAACTGGTAGGCGCTCCGCCGATGATTTCCGGCCTCCCGCGTCGCGAGGACATGCGCAAGCTGATTGACGGGAGCGAGCGCACCTTTCGGATGGAACCGAATCATCCGTTCGAAGTAGATCCCGTTATGGTTGAGTCGGCACTTGTGAAGCCGTGGTAATACGCGCGCGTAGCGTTCAAAGAGAACCTGGGGCGGGTTGTTGGGGTTCCACAGCGAGGAGGGAAAGATCGTGCTCGCGACAGTGCGGATTGACTGCATCCCGTGACCCCGAAGTTCTGCGTCCAGGAGCGCCCGAATGCGCTGGTCCTCGCGAACGACGTTCTCATCGAATCCCGTGACGCATACAACCAAGGGAACAATCTCATGCTTTGGCGCATCGGCGATCTCGCTGAATGCCAAAGCCCATGCCGTTGATACGCTCTCGCTCTCAATGACCACTGGTCCTCTAGTCATACTCGACCTCCTCAAGGTGACGGAACAAGCTGCGGCCTTCGTAATGTTTCCGCGTGACTCTTCCGAATGCAGCCCAACCGCTCGGCGACTCGAATCGGCCAATGCCGGTTGTGACCGCTTGGTACAGCACCCCATGCGCGAGTACGGCGCGTTTCGCGCAAAATGGTCCCTCAGTCGCGGTGCCCGGAGGAAGCAGCAGTAGGTCTCCGACCGACGCATCGACCGGCCTTCCGCTCCACTGCTCGTCGACGATGACGAGTTCCTCGGACGTCGGTTGGCCCAAGACGGATTCCCGGATCTCTTTCGGCGTGAATCGGTCCATGGCGGCAAACCGTTCTTGGATGATCGAACGAAGCGCGTAATGAAGATGCCCGGCGAGCGTCGAGTACCCAACGCCGAGCCAGCACGCAACACGGTAGAAATCGAGGGGATTCGCGGTAGCGGGATGCAGTTTCCTCACCGAAAACGCGTGGTCCACCGCAGACTTCGGCATGAGCAGCATTCCGGCGAACATATCAGCACGCACTTCGTCGTCCTGTCGGACCGTCCCGGAATTGGGATCGAATAATTCGTCAACCCGAGTACCGTCTCCGAATGCATGGTGGCCAAGTTCATGAGCGCATGAAAACCGCTGCCGTCCGGCGGGTCGCTCTGAAGCGATCAAGATGACGGGTGCCTCCTGCCGCAGATACATGCCCTCCATGCTCGATATTTTGGTGAAGCGCACCTCAACCCCGAGCTGCTGCGCCACGTCGAAGACGTCAATCGCATCCCAAGGCTTGGCGTGCACCTCCGCTCGAATCCGAAGCGCACGCGTCGCCGCCGATTTTGCCAAGGCCTGCCGGTTATTCATTCACCCTCCGGCTTGCTCCGTAACGACGTCAGCAAGTCCATCAAAAGGTCAACGTCGCCGGGCTTCAACTTCGACAATTCGCGCGCGGCGAGCGCGAGTCTATCGGTGGCAGGATCGCGCGGTTCGCCGGTGAGCCAACCGACGGTGACGGAATATATCTTGGCGAACTTCGTCAACTCTTCAGCCGCTACGCTCCGGCGTCCTGCTTCGATTTCGGAGACCGACGGGCGATGCATCTCTACGAGCTTGGCAACTTGGCCTTGACTCAAACCGGCTCTCTCCCGAGCAAGGCGTAGTCGCGACGCGATTGCATTCCGCTGCTCGATCGTCATGCGACCTCCTGCTTTACTGTGGCATTGACTGCGAGGCGATCTGCAATTTCGCCGATCGTGAGATCGCCGTCGTCAGCAGGGGTAAACGGATTGAAGTCCGGTCCAAAGGAAAGATCTTCCAGCAGGAGTGCAGTGACCTCCTCGCCATTCAGGCTGTCGAAGCCATCGACATCGACGAATGGACGCCAGTGTTCGTCGAGCACATCGACCTTCCTGCCGCTCTGTTCCTGAATCTGGGCAATGGCGTGGCAGACCATTTGGAGCGCTTCGTCTCGGCTCATATGTCCTCCTTACCGATGGTAAGGAAATCTTACCACAAGTCCCCGGTGAGTCAACAGCACATGTGTCTGACGAAACAAACAGGATGGGTTCCTAGGCAGCGCTTACTCTCTTCGAGCCGCAACAACAATCTGGAGGAAACTATGGACTCCGTCGGAATCAACTCTGTCCGATTCACCGTTCCCTGTTCTGCTGCGGCAGGGAAGCGATTCCGAGAGAAAGATGGCAGCGTCAGATGGGAGTCCATCGCATCGACGATTCCCAACACCCGCGAGGCTACCGGGAGATCCGCTCGAATGCGGAAATGCGCAAACTGTTGGACAAGAAGATTGTTGTCCAAAACGGCGAGTGCGCTCTCTGCAATGAAAAGTTCAGCAACTATAGCGACATCGTACCCGATCACATCAATCCCCGCGGCATGGGAGGGGCATGGAGAGACGACCATCCGGAGAACATTCAGGCCGTCCACTGGTGGTGCAACGGAGAAAAGGGGTCGAGCAGAGGGTGAAGTCGGCACGAGTTCGTCGGGCATCTTCGCCGAACGGTAAGGCACATTGAGACGCGCTACCCAGTAAGGGTGCCTTGGTCGGTTTCGATGAATCGGTCAGAAGCTCCAGAAGATGTGGACTGTCTCCTTGCAATTTCGCCCACGCGCCGAGCTTTCAATTTCTTCTGCCGGATACGTCCGAACCAGATCAATCGGCAGATGCGATGGCTCAGCCGGTGCTAGCAATCGCTCATAGACCCGGTTGTGTTCCAGCTCACCGATAACGACACAACATAGAGCTCAACGATCTTTTGTGCTGAAACGCGCGACGATCCTCTTACAATGGAGGCAACTGAAAAGAGCCAAGCAATGAAGAAGAGCGCGACGAGCATCCGGCTGTCTGCGAGTGATTTGAGCAATCACCTTGCCTGCCTTCATCTCACTGCTCTGGACTTGGATGTGGCGGACGGAGAACGCCCCGCACCTGACTGGAATTCGCCGGATGCACAAATCCTGCGGGAGCGTGGCATCGCTCATGAAAACGCCTATGTCGAGCATCTGAGGTCCAGCGGCCTTGCTGTCGTGAGCTTCAGGGATCTTGGCAATGATGAGCAGGCCGTCGACGAAACGATTCTGGCCATGCAAGCGGGAGTGGACATCATTGTCCAGGCCGCGTTCAGTGAGGGAACTGGTTCGGGCGAGCCTGATGTCTGCGGAAAGTGGAGCGCGCAAGCCGACTCGGCGACTGGTCCTACGAGGCCTATGATTGCAAGCTCGCTCGTGAAACCAAAGCAGCCACGATTCTTCAGTTGTCACTCTACTCCCACCTTTTGGAAGCCGCTCAGGGGATGCTTCCTGAATTCATGTATGTGGTCCCGCCCGGTGAAACCTTCGAGCCTGAGAAATACCGGGTTCTCGATTACGCTGCCTACTACCGATATGTGAAGTCCCGGCTGCAGACGGTTGTCAATGCGGATGACGGCACAAGTGAAACGTATCCCGAACCGACCGCGCACTGCGAGGTCTGCAGGTGGCAGCAGGAATGCGACCAGGAGCGGCGAGACGATGACCACCTGTCCCTTGTCGCAGGCATCAGCAGGCTGCAGCGCAAGCAGCTTGGCATCTGGGACACCAACACTGTCGCAGCCCTTGCGGGATTTCCGATACCGATTCCGCACCGTCCCGATCACGGCTCCCGCGAAAGCTATGTACGCGTCCGCGAACAGGCACGCGTCCAGGTTGCGGGTCGCGAGTCGGGACGCCCGGTCCATGAAGTGCTGCAGGTGACCGATGAACACGGACTCAACCTCCTGCCGGAGCCTTCGCCCGGAGACGTCTTCTTCGACCTGGAGGGAGATCCCTTTGTCGGCCTGAACGGCAGGGAGTACCTGTTCGGCGTGGTCTTAATGGACGCGGACCCGCCGCTTTATGAATGCCGTTGGGCTCTGAGTGCGGCTGACGAGAAAGATGCGTTCACGTGGTTCGTGGATTTGGTCATGGCTAGGTGGGCGCAGTACCCGTCGATGCATATCTACCATTTTGCTCCGTATGAACCTTCCGCATTGAAGCGGCTGATGGGCCGATATGGCGTACGCGAGGATGAAATCGACCAGATGCTGCGTGCAAAGCTATTCATTGACATGCACACGGTGGTCAGGCGGTCGGTCCGGGCCAGTGTCGAGCAATATTCCCTCAAAGCACTCGAAGTGTTTCACGGCTTTACGCGGAAAATCCCCCTCAACGAGGCAGGCCAGGCGATGCGGGCCATGCAGCATGCCCTTGAAGCGGAGCGTACGTCCGCAGGTGGGTGATACCGTCAAACAGGCGATTGTCCTTTATAACGGCGACGACTGCTTCTCCACCCAGTTCCTTACGCGACTGGCTGGAACGCGAGCGACTTCAGCTGGAAAATGCAGGGCACCGACCTGACGCGTCCGGTTCCATCGGACGGAGCGGCCAGCGAGAAGCGGTGAGCGAACGCCAGCAGCGAACGTGCGACGCTGGCCGAGGCCTTGACCCGGAACATCCCGGCTGAGCCGGATCAGCGCACCGATGACCAGGCGGCATCCTGGCTGCTTGCCAATCTGCTGGACTGGCACCGGCGCGAGGCAAAAGCCGACTGGTGGGAGTATTTTCGGCTGAAAGACCTAACCGATGAAGACCTCCTCGACGAGCGATCGGCGATCGCGGGGCTCAGGTTCGTTTCCACGCTCGAAGTGGTGCGCAAGATTCCGAGGGATCGCTATTCCTTCGATAAGCAGGAGACGGATGTCAGGGCGGGCGATACCGTCTGCCAGCGCGGCGAGAAGATTGGCGAAGTCGTTGCCATTGATGTCGTTGCACGCACCGTCGATATCAAGAAGACGAAGAAGACCGCGGACGTGCACCCGAGTGCCGTGTTCGTCGATAAGACCGGCCCGAATACCGATGTGTTGGCTGACGCTCTTTACCGCCTGGGTTCCTGGGTTGAGTTTAACGGTGTGGATGCGGCCGGGCCATACAGGGCGGCACGGGACCTGCTGCTGCGCCGGCCGCCGCGGCTCGCTGGCGGCGGTTCAACGCTCCTGCAGGCGGGCGAATCGACGGTGGATGCTGCCAAGCGTATCGCTGGCCTTCTCAATGATTCGGTGCTGGCAATTCAGGGGCCTCCTGGCGCCGGGAAGACATTTGCCGGTGCACGGATGATGTGTGAACTGATAAGGCAAGGCAAGAAAGTCGGCATTACCGCCGTGAGCCATAAGGTAATTCGCAACCTCCTCGATGAGGTCGTCTCATCGGCCCAGGAGAGCGGCATTGCGGACCTGCGGTGCGTTCAGAGAGTAAGCGAGAAGCCCGAGGAGAATGCGCCCGGCATCACCTTCGCCATCGACAACGCAGAGCCGCTTGCGGCACTCCGATCCGGCGCTCAGGTAGGTGCGGGTACAGCCTGGCTGTGGTCGCGCGAGGATTATTTCGAGGCGGTGGACGTACTTTTCGTGGATGAGGCCGGGCAAATGTCCCTCGCGAACGTACTTGCGATAGCACAGGCCGCAAAGAGCCTAGTATTGCTTGGTGATCCCCAGCAACTCGACCAGCCCCAGAAGGGCAGCCATCCCGACGGGGCGGAAGTGTCGGCGCTTGAGCACCTGCTCGATGGAGCCAGAACGATCCCACCAGACAAAGGACTCTTCCTAGAGCGAACATGGCGGCTGCACCCGGCCATTTGCAAGTTCACGTCCGAGGTCTTCTATGAAGGGCGTCTGAACTCCCGAGACGGGCTGGAGCGGCAGGGCGTCTCGGGGCACCCGTGGCTCAGCGGCTCCAATCTCTGGTTCGTCGCCTGTCGAACACGAAGGAAACCAGAATTCCGCATCCGAAGAGGTGGAGTGCATTGCAACACTGATCGAATCGCTTCTCGAGCGTGGGGTCAACTGGGTCGATGACCAAGGACAGAGCCGCGCATTGCAAATGGAGGATATTCTCATCGTTGCTCCGTACAATGCGCAGGTGTCGGATCTCATGACGCGAATGCCGCATGCAAGAATTGGTACGGTAGATAAATTCCAGGGGCAGCAGGCGCCCGTGGTGATCTATTCGCTCACGACCTCATCACCGGAGGATGCGCCGCGCGGAATGGAGTTCCTCTACAGCCTGAATCGCCTCAACGTGGCAACCTCCCGGGCGCAGGCGATGGTGATTATTGTCGGAAGCCCACTCCTGCTGGAACCGGAATGTCGCAGCCCGAGGCAAATGCAGCTCGCAAACGCGCTCTGCCGCTATGTTGAGCTGGCACAGTTCGTCGATGAAGACATCCCCTTTGCACGGCCTTGAACAGCGGTACCGTGGGAGGTTGCCCAATTGCTACGGGCGAAGAAGTTCGTGTGAGACGACTTGATCCTTGCGCCGATCCGGAAGAATTGCAGACGGTAGCGTTATGGAAAGCGCATCCCTTAGCGGCAGACCGCCGCCTCTGCTTGATCTGGTGGTGTTTATGTAAGGTTGTAGGACGCGATTTACCGGTTCACATTTTATGGTTCTGATGTCAATCGAAGCTTAAGAAGGTTCTGAACACCTTCCACATCGAGCTTTGCAGAGGCAAAACTCGCACTCAGCAAATCGTCTGGAAGCATTCCGTCCCACTTCTCAATCGTTTTGTTTGGTACCGTCGCGGCGAGTTGGATCGGGTCCTCGGCTGACCCAACCGCGATGTCCTGAAGCATTTCCCTGAATAGATGAAACAGAAGAATCCTTCACTGAGATGGAAAGACCGCCATCGAAGACGGTCCGCTTCCCCCTGACCTGAAGCATGAGAGTCAGCGTGTCTTTGATGACGTCTCCGCACCAGGGAACGATTTGAACTTCGCTGCCGTTCTGCAGGATCCACTTACGATCGAGTTCCATGTGCTTGTAGTTCGCGCGAGCACCTTCCAGCAGTTCCTTGTCCCTCAGGGTCGAGGAAAGGAACCGGAAAAGTCGAGCGGAGAATGTTTCGTATCTCCTCCCGAACCCGGTCGTGAATGTCGGCTCCCATGGTGTCATTGAATTTCGGGACCGTACCGCCAGTTGCCGGCTTGACTTGAACCACCTTGTCTTCCGCGGCAACCGAAACGACCTGCCAACGCCTACCTGCGAAGATCAAATAAGAATCTGGCGAAAGCGGGCGCGAGATCGGCATTGAGCCGAGCGTCTGGTTGCCGTTTACGATGCTGTACTCTTCCTCGGAAGCAAATGCAGCATAGAAAGAGTAATGTTCGGTGATGCGCTCTCCGTAGGGCGCGAGGAGAATCAGACCAGTTGGGTCTTGGAAGATGATCTCCCGCTTGCCAAGTTCCCGCAGAAGTGATGCAAATTGGTCCGAGGTCACGGCGCTGAAGGGGCCCTTCGCGCAGAGCACATTCCAGAGCTTAGCCGCGTTCACGCCACCGTATTGGGAGATGGTGGAAAGAATCTGCTGGACTAGTGTGGAGGCGTGAAGTTTATTGGCTCGAATGGGTTCGTACCATCCGTCAGCTAGCAGCCGCACCATCGCGGCGGTGGTCAGAAGATTCTCACATAGCAACTCCGAGATTCCTGGGTTGTCCGACTCTTCCTCGATACAGTAGCCGCGCAGGATCATTGGCTCGCCCTTGCGGCGACCCGATCTACCCAGCCTCTGACGCAGACTGGCAACCGAAGGTGGGGGGCCGACCTGGACAACGCTCTTGACCGGACCGATATCGATGCCAAGCTCGAGAGTTGACGTGCAGATCGCCGTAGCTGGTCGATCCGTCTTCTTGAGCGCTTCTTCGGCATCTTCGCGAACTTCTTTGGAGAGATTGCCGTGATGCGGCCAGAACTCGTTCGGGAGTCCCATCTGTTCGCAGGAGTTGCGGAGGGAATCAGCGTAGTATTCGACCTCGCTGCGAGCGTTCGGAAACACAAGATTGCTGGTTCCGCGAAGCACCTTAAACAGGTCCTTAGCTATGGAGGATCTTGCGATATCGACGGACGCACTGCCGGGTCCGGCTGTCGACTGAAGATAACCCTTGATGAGAACTTTCAGATCGTGTCCATCGCCCTTACGAGTCGACGATGCTCACCTTGCGGCTCTGGTCCGGTCGCAGGAAGGATGCCGCACCATTCATGTCCCCAAGCGTCGCCGAGAGCCCGATTCGCATAACAGGCCGAGCGAGGGCAGTCTCGATTCGGTGCAGGAGAGACTGGAGCTGCTTTCCGCGTTCTGTACCGATGAAGGCATGTAACTCGTCAACGACAACATAGGCGAGAGAACGGAGCAGGCCAGCTAAGCCGTGGCCGCGGCGGCAAAGCAGAGCCTCGAGCGACTCCGGGGTAATCAGCAGGCAGCCTTTAGGATTCTTGAGAAAGCGCTCCTTGCGCTGTTGGCCGATGTCTCCGTGCCAGGGCGTGACGTCGATCTCCATCTTTTCGGTCAATTCATCGAGTCGGCGCCACTGGTCATTGATGAGGGCTTTGAGGGGAGAAATATAGATAGCTAATGGTTCTTGTGGGGAGGGCGCTCCCAGGCGGGTGAGGATCGGAAAGAACGCGGCCTCGGTTTTACCCGAGGCCGTTGTCGCCGCAATGATCACATCGTCGCTTCCGTCAAGGATGAGCGGGATAGCCCGCGCCTGAGCATCGCGAAGTTCGGTCCAATTCGAGGCCCAAATCCATTGCTTGATGCGACTGTCGAGTAACTCGAAGCTGTTCGGCAGTTCAGAGTTTGAAACTGGTGAATTCATCATCTCCGATACCGGAGGTGCCAAGCATGCCTGGGTCTACATCCGCTACTTCCAGGTCAGCGCTGCCACCCATGTCTTTCTTGACCTCGATTTGGCCGGTCAACTGCTGCCAGTCGAGGCTGGGATTCTGTTCGATCACGGAGAGGAGGTTGACCCACGAGGTGATTGTGGTCCGGGGCGTACGGAAATACGCCTCTCCTATCCGCTGGTAGCAGTGGTCCATGAAGGCCTTCTGCCCGTCTTCGGGGATGAGACTGCGGGCTTCATCGCCATAGACATAGACCGTTTGAATCTTCCCCAGGAGTACGAAGAAATCTTCGGGTGTGAGGCTTGAAAGTTTCAAAACAGGATGATTGAAGTCAATGACCCCGGCGCTCTTGGCGAACATGTTCTCAGCAAGCCGCGATTGCAGTGCACTGTAGGAAAACAAACCGCGTCGAGTGTCGTTCAGAAACTCAGGAGTCCCCCCGAGCAGGAACCCGAGCCCTTCCACATTTCCCTGGAGGGTATCGTTGAGCATGCGGAGGATCTGTTCGTAATTGGATTCTCGAGCCTGCCGGCTGGAAAGCTTGTAGAGGTTGACCATCTCGTCAAGACAGACGAGCAGCCCTGTGAAGCCGGAAAGCCGGACGAACAGGCTCATCAGTTTGAGCTGGTCATAGAAAGATGCGTCATCAACAAAGGTCCGGACGCCAAGCGCATTGCGTGCGTCGGTCTTGGTCGTATATTCCCCACGGAGCCAGCGAATCGCATTGGCTTTGAGGTCCTGATTATTGTCGCGTGAGGCCTTCCAGTAGGTCTCGATCACATGCGCGAAGTCGTAGCCGTTCACCATCTCCGATAGGCGTTCCAGCTTTTCATGGATGACGACATCGACCCCGATGTTTTTGGTCCTCGCCTCGCCTTCGGCTGTGTAGATAAACTTTTCGACGATTCCAGCCAGCGCACCGCCTTCCGGCTTGGACTTGGTCGAGAGGTTCTTGGCAAGTTCGGCGTAGAGGGAACGTGCCTGGCCGCCGCTTCCGTGGAGGCGGCGGTCGGGGTTGAGATCTGCCGAGGTAGCAACCAGTTTCTTTTCGAGGCCGATCGACCGGATCAAATTCAGGAAGAAAGTTTTGCCGCTTCCGTACTCGCCGATGATCAGCCGAAAGGCTGTGCCGCCGACGGCAACTCGCTCAAGGTCTTTCAGCAGGCTCTCGATCTCGTTGGAGCGGCCCACCTGGATAAGGTGCTGACCAATGTTGGGTACGACACCGGCCCGCAACGCCTGTATCAACGCATCGCGGTCCTTGGGGCGAATATTCATGCGGTCTCCTTAACAATCAGGTCGCAATTGACCTCGATCGATTCATCTCCCTCGAGGATCGCGGAGTCGAAGTGGTTGAAGGCGGCATCGTTAATTCTCTCAAACGCGCCGTCAATCATGAGGCCCCGCTTCGAGCATAACTGCTCTGCTTCGGATCTGGTCCACTGTGATTTTGAAAGTAATGCTTTGAGCAGGTCAGCGTGTTCAGGATCAAGCCCGAGAAGAGTATCTTGCTTCTCCGCAACGGCAGCGATGTCGACGTGTTCCTCAGTCGATTCAAAAACTTTATCGAGGATGGTCGAGATCTTCGCAGACTCAGAGCGCAGCGCGGCGATTCGATCTACGTCGAACTGGATCCCGCCTGCACCGGGAACTCCTATCGTCCTTCCGGGAGAGGTGATTTTGCCCTGCGTTTGAACCGAGTGAATCTTGCTATACAGGGCGGCCTTCTCCAGACCGAGCAGACGAAAAAGGTCTTCCAGTGTGCGGACTTCACTTGGATCGACCGTGCCATCGGCGGCCGCCACCTGCACAAGGAAGTTCCCAATGCTTTCGCGAATGTCGCTGGCCATTCCGTTGATCTGCTTCTTTAAGCGAGCAAGGGACGGCGGATACTGCCTGTAAACGGCCAGTCTGGCGGCCAGCCTTTGCTTCTCGCATTCGGGTAGATCGATTTCGGAATCCAGATAGTTGAGGATCGTTGAAGCTTCCGTGTCGGAGAAACCCTCGCTCGAGGACGCGACGATCGATGCAAGTTGGAGAAGAAGCGCGGCTCCATTGAAGTGCTTGGAGACAGTGTTGCGCTTTTCAAGATCGCGCGCAGCGAAGACGACGACAGGATCATCCGGCCCGGGAAGTTCCACTCCTAGCCGAGAATCCGGATCCATTCCGAGGCCCATGGTCGCAAGCTTCTCCACGAAATTGTTCAAGCGAAATCGCTTCAGAGTTGCTCCGGGTGGAGGATAGCCTGGCAGTTCCTGGAACTTCATCACTTTGGGAGGATCGGAGCGGAAGGCCTCGTACATCTCACGGATGTCGGATGGCCACAAAGCCACTGGCAAAATGCCCAATCCAGAGAGGGACTGGCATTCTTCGGGATTTTCCGTCGCAAAAGTGGAGAATTTGCGAAAAACTACGCTGGCCTCACTCCCAACCTTCTGGATCTCTTCCATCGTCTGCTGATTCATCGTCACGTCAGGAAGGGGGATTTCAATCCGCGCAACTGTCGTTTGCATGAGACTTGCATTCCCGAAGTGATGGTCAGCCGTGATCTTGGGGCCCGTTTTGGAAGACGTAATACCCTCGCCGAAACGCTCCTTATATATATGGTTGAACATTTTGCGTCGAAGGTCCGGGAGAGGGCCGTCGCCCGCATTCAACCCGGCAGAATTGTTCAAAGCGTAAAGAGAGTAAGCCCACTCTGCCGGTAACGGCTTGCCTGCCTTTGCATATACGCCGACACCCACTTTGACACTGAGGCGACGGCTATGGATCTTTTTCGGATCTGGCGCCTCCGGGAGATTTCCCAGCTCTGGAAGAGTGATGTTCTTCGCCTCGATATAGTCCAACAGCGACCCGGAGTAGCTACCGAATGTGCCGCGGTCGCCATAGATGCCGGCGAGGCGCTCGATTTCCTTGCGGATGGTATCGACTTCCGGAGTCACTTTGGGGTCGCACGAGGGGAGGGTAAACAGTCTCTTCTCGAGTCCGTAGAAATAGAGAAACACATAGCCGATATCGGCCTGCGGATCGGATTTTCCGGTCGAAAGCCAACCCAGATAGGCGGCACGGGCTTCTGGCGAGATCGAACTATAGCTCGGCCAATAGCCCATCAGGCGCTCGTGACAACTGGTAGGCCCGGCAACCGGAAGGATGGGATCGATGACTGAGGGTTCCGCTGTCGACCCGCTCAGGTCGAGGTGCCCGAGGTAGAGCAAGCCGCCCGGAACTGTATAGCCGCGCACTGTGACGTCCTTCCCGGCAGGCACCCACAGGTGGGACCCGTGAAATTTCTTGCTGGTGAACGTCGTCTCAACGGTGAACTTGATGGACTGAAAGGATTGCGGGCGGATCGGTATGGTGGGCGCCGCCGGCTGCGCTGCAACCGGTACAGAAACAGGTTCAGTTGCGCCGGGAGCAGACTTAGCTAGTAAGGGTGTACCAGCTTTGCCAAGGCTGTTGTTCAGAGCCTCCTCATAGAATTTACGGTTGGTGTTGAAATCATCCACGAGGCTCTCTGTCTCGATATGGTTGTTGGCTAAGTTGGCGCACGCCTCAACGCAGGAGGTGACCGCATCGTAGGGCCCTGATGACGATGGAGTACTGTCTAATTCCCGGCAGATGCGCTCTGCCTCTTCAGTTCCGGCCTTGATGGCTTCAGCATTGAGACTTGCTGTCAGCCAATGGAAGAACGTTGTCTTCTCAGAGGCAGATTGGAGCCGTCTCGTATAAGTGTCGACCTGACTTCTGATGGTGCAGGAGTTTCTCGCCGAGATCGAGCTCGAATCGGCGTGTCCGATAGATCGCTTCAATTATTGGGCATTCTTGAGTCGAGAATGGCACACACGGATGGGGAATCGGCTTGTTCCAAGAGTCATTGATGACGACAGTCGCTGTTGTCGCGATGTTCATGGCGGAAGATGGCCCGACGCCGCGCAGCGACCCGAAGCGGTTGGCGCTCCATCCTCTCACGTCGGCGAGGGTGTATAGACCTGCTTGCTTCAGGGGTTGGAGCAGAAGACCTTTTCTGTGGTTCCGCAATTCGTCAATGGGAATCGACCGCAGTCGGGCAATGCGAACGTCATCCTTGTATTTCGCAGCAGATTGCGGGAGTGCTCCGCGAAGAGACAAGGAGCGGTTTCTTAGGTCCTCCACAGCAGCACTGAAGTTGTGGACGGTTTTCCGGGCTCGACGGCGTAGGCGCGCAACCGGGGAAAACGCATACGTAACCCACGCTATGACGGAGGCAATCGAGAGTAAGCAAACAAGACGACGACAAAGCTCATTGGAGATTCAATTCCGCCCCAAGTTCTCAGGGAGCATGGGTGCAAGAAGTTCCCGCAGAGGCGACCCGGAAGGTGCCAGATTCAGGTTAACCTCATTGGAAAGCAAGGCAAATGGTACCAATAGGGTACATGTAATCGTTAATGCTTTGATGTGACTTGTATGCGTTCTCTAAAGCAGGCGCAAAGGAGTGGAAGTAAATCCAGGACGAAACGATATGCATTCGACGCAGGATCTCGCAGATGAAAGCGACCGAATCAGTCCCACAATCGTCAGTTCCATTGATCCGCGACATTGCTGCTCGATAGGGACGCCTATTTGGGATCATTCTGCGATCCGCTGCTTGCCGCTCTCGTCCCATACCGTCCGCACATGAACCGAGGCTCACCTCACTGTCGGCCCACTCGATCCAAGATCATTCGCGCCAGGTTCACGCTCTCGGACACCACGGCGGTGAGACGAGGAGAAGGGCGGCTTATATCCGGGTCCCGCGCCAGACGAACGGCCGCTATGATCGCGGCGGCAATGACCAGTGTCGACTTCATTCGCGTCTGCTCTTGCATCTTGCTCCGCACCAGGCCTCCCGCTCCCGCGCAATCGCTCGCTTCATTTCACCCATCAGTGCACCACGGATCGCACGGGCTTAGGCCCAAGTTTGTACGAGAGCTTGCCTCGAAAGATCTCGGAGGGAAGATAGCTTCTCTTTGCTCCGCAGAGTGGGCACTGCGCGGCAATCCAGGTATCCGGCATCGTGCCCACCGGCGCCGGAATGTTTTCACCGCATTTCTTGCAGCAGACCGTGAAATCGCAGTTCCGGGTTTGCGGAATATTGAACACGAGGGGGAGTATAGGAGAACAAAAGGCGAAACTTCAAGGGTGCAAACCCAGGAAATCCCTTGGCTCAGCTCTTCGATTCGCCTAAGCGTATTTATTGCAACGAATTAACCCGGCGCCGGTTGCATCAATATATATAGTTCTGGCACTATGGGAGGCAAAGTGAACGGCTCGCTATGCGAATTGTGCCTTCCCCCAACGCTCGCATCGCTGCCGGTTTGCTCTTGGCCGTCCTGCTGAGAGTTGTCGGGTATCAAGTCGTCCGGCGGCTGAATTCTCATGGTCCAGAGGCGCTGCTGAAGCGAGCCGACGGTTTCGTGCGGCTCGTTCGCGTCGATCTGACCAAGCCCTCCTATCCATCAACAGAACAAAGAGTCAATCTCCGTTCCCCGGCACCGCATGCAATGGTGGACCCGGCGCACTTAATCTCTGTGATCCGAAGCCTCGTCGCCGCCACAAGACATGACCCGGCGGTCGATTTCCTGTTGCCTTCAGATCCTTTCTGGTCCCAGTCAGCATTGTGCACGCGACCGATCAGTTCCCAATGCGGCGAACCGCAGCAGATGACTGTGGACCGAAGTCTCAAAAGGAGCCCATTTATCTGACACAATGACTCGAGCGCAACTTTTCCGCATCGGCAAGCGAACCGCTCTTGTTCTCCTGGCACTGATCGTCGTCCTGGGCGGAGCATACTACTACGCCGTCGTGATGCCGCATCAACCTCACGTTCCCGCGGGATCGGCCGAGGACTTGTTGTTTCGGGCGAATTCGCTTGCGTGGAACGACCGATGGGAAGAGGCTGCGCCGCTCTATCAGCGTGCTGAGTCTCTGTTTCGAGCTCAAGGGAATCAGGCCAAAGCCCTGTACGCAGCCGTGAGCCAGATCCCGCCTGACCAATCCGTAGATATTCCGGTCACGATCTGGTCCTTGACTACCGATCTGACGCAACCGGGTGCATCTGACCCCGAGACGCGACTCCGCATCCTTACCGTGCGCGGAATCATTCAGACGAATCAAGACGCCGCGCAAGCGCTCGCAACATGGGAACAAGTAGAGAGACTTGCAAGCAAAGCTGCATCACTATGAACTTGCGACGCGCGCCATCGGTGAACAAGGAATCGCGTCTTTCATTCTTGGCAATACGCTCACAGCCAAGAAGCCAAGTGGTTTTTGCATGGACGTTTGCCAAGCCCGAGTTGGATCCCGCAGCGTGCATTCGGTATGCATCCGCATATGGGGCCGGGCTTGTGGCAGTGGGCCGCTATGGCGAGGCCATGATCCCGCTGAACGAGGCAATCAAGATCGCCGGAACTCACCCTGAGGTTGCTTATCCGACTCTTGCGATCAGCACCAAAATCGATGCCCTTGTGGGACTTCGTCGCTACAAGGAAGCACTGCAACTCGCGAACGATACTCTAGGCCGCCTCAGCGACACTCCATTCGATGGGCAAAAGACCCAGGTTTACTTATCCCGGGGCACGATAGAAGCAAGGCTTGGTGATCGAAACACTGCGATCTCCGACATGCAGGAGGCCCTAGATCTCGCCAACCATATGCACAACTTCCGAGGATTGACCGATGTTGGCGGAACGCTCGCGCAGACGTACTTCGATAACGGACAGTTACACGAGGCACTGGACGCGATCAACGCTGCCATCCAGGCGAATACCAACATTCCCAATGAGCTCTACCTTGCGCCAGCCAATCTTGCTCTAAAAGCTATGATTGTCGACAAGATGGGCAACTCGAAAGAAGCGGATGCCCTCTTCCGCAAGAGCACCACTCTCGTCGGCTCGATGCTTCAGCGCGCAACTACGGTGGGTGTGGAACGCCAGCTTCTGGCCGAGATGAGCGACATTTATTCAGCCTATTTCGCATCACTCTGTCGGCAGAGCCGCTACGATGATGCGCTTGAGGTCCTCGAGAATGTGCGTGGGCGGCTTGAGGCAGAAGCACTGCAGCATCACAGTTCCCAGCCTCTTCATGCGCCTACCCCACAGGAGCAGGAATTGACGCGGCTCAATGTTGCCCTGATCAACACCGACGATCCGAAGAAGCGCGACGCTTTGATGAGTGCCATCTACCAAACCGAGATCAATCTGGGGCCGAGCAAACTAGCTGCCGTTTCGATTGCTCATCCTGTGACGTTGCCTGAACTCCAGCGCGTTCTTTCTCAGGACCAATTGCTCATTGAGTATGTTCTGGCGAAGCCAACATCGTATGCGCTGGCCATTACGAGATCGGAGGTTCATGCATATCGGCTCACGTCAAGAAGAGCAATTGAGGCCAATGCGGCAAAGTACCGCGCCGAACTCCGCGCCAAGCTGACCGATCCGACGCTTGCGCAAACTCTGTTCAACCAGCTTCTGGCACCTATTCAGAACTACGCAAACAAGAAGGAACTGGTGATTATTCCCGACGGCCAGCTCCACCTGCTTCCATTCTCCGCATTGGTGAACAAGGATGCCTATGTACTTTCGTCGCACACCGTGGATGTTGCGCCATCCTCTACTGCGTTTGAGATCCTTAGGAGGCAGTCCGAAGAGAAGGAAAGGGTAGAGATGCCGTATATCGGGGTTGCAGCCTGGACTCAGGCAGCAGACACTCGCAATCCGATCCTGCGTGCAGTCAGCGGTCCCGAACGAAGTGAATTTGTACCGCTGCCGAACAGTAAAGCTGAAGTCGAAACGATTGCCCACGATCTGCCCAGCCCCAACACGATTCTTCTTGGCGCCGATGCAACAGAGACCCGATTTAAGGAATTATCGACTGAGAGTGCGGAGGTCATCCATCTTGCTCTTCATGGTTATGCGGATCTCGACTACCCCGACCGTTCGGCGCTGATTTTCGCGCCGGAGGCGAACGGTCCCGACGACGGACTCCTCCAGGCTCGCGAAATTCGCGAACTCCACATCAGAGCAAAGCTCGTAACTCTTTCCGCTTGCAACACCGGGGTCGGTCCCGTCGGAGAAACTGATGTCGCCAATGTCGTCAACGCATTTATTGAAGCTGGAGCAGATTCCGTCGTCTCCACTCTGTGGGACCTCGAGGATGAGTCCACTGAGCATCTAATGACTTTGTTCTATTCCAGACTGGCCTTGCACCAGCGGAAGGTCGATGCGCTGCGGTCGGCGCAACTGGATCTGCTAAATCAAGGGCTTTCCCCGTACTTCTGGGCAGGTGTCCAGATTGTTGGGGACCCATCCGGAACACTCTGACGAAACGAGGACAACCTATGACGATTTCTCGCTCGCAGCGCGAAACAATCCTGGCAAAGATTCAGAGGCTCGTTGCCGAAAAATATTTTGACCCCAATTTCGACGACTCAGGGTGGAATGGAATTGTGGAACATCACCGCAACTCCATTCTTGAGGCAGACTCCGAAGGAGGCTTTGAGAAGGCGGTTGCCACGATGCTTGCTGAGATGGCGCCAAGTCCTCTCGCACTCTTGTCTGACCGGACACTGATTACACCGCCAAACGCGATCAACGCGAGCTTTTCGGTGCGGACCATTGACGATCAGCCCCATTGGGTTTTCAAGGATGTCCTACCGGGAGGTGTAGCCGCACGAGCAGGGATTAAGGCTGGGGATGTTCTTCTGTCGATTGGAGGCAAGCTCGTGCGTCCGTCGCTTTCTGATGAAGCAGCAGCTCCGAGTTTTGAAATGCAGCGAGAGTTCTCTGTCACTGTATTGCGCAGCGATCCACCTGAAGAGTTGACCATATCGCTCAAGACGGCGGCGCCGAAATATAAAGACAATCCCTACTCTGAGCCCGCCGCGATCACGACTGGAACGCAAACCGGGAACATCGCCTATCTTCGCGTGAGCCTCTTCCCGGGAGCGATCGGGATTGACTTTGCAAATGAGCTGGATTCGATCTTTGACGGCCGTTTCAAGAACGCAGACCGACTCGTCGTTGATATGCGCGGAAACCCAGGCGGAGGAATTGGTGGGCTTACGCTGATGAGCTATCTGGCACCCGACCGGCGGCCGATCGGCTATAGCAAGAGCAGAGAAATGGCTCGCAAAGAGATCTCACCTGAAACACTCCCCGTGTTCGACAGGGTGCCGCGGTCGAAATTCGCGTTGCCCAGCCTCGCCTTCAAGTTTCTGGGGAAGACCTCGATCTTCTTGTACACAGAGGCGCTTGGTAGGAGGGAATGGCACGGCCGCACCGCAATTCTCGTAGATGAACACACGGCTGGAGCCGCCGAAATGGTTGCTCAGTTTGCTCAAGAAAACCATCTGGCCACAGTCGTAGGTATGAAAACCGCTGGTCGTCTCGTGACCCGGAGAGCCAGTAAGCTTGGTTTCGGGTATCGGCTGGTGATTCCGATTGCAGCGTACGTCAGCGCCCGAGGGACGCAAATTGAGGGAAACGGGATCACCCCGGATATTCCTATCCCATGGTCTTTCGAGGAGGCTCAATTAGGTGTTGATCGCCAATTGGAAGGCGCGATCGATGCTCTGCGCGCAGTCTAATGGGTTCGCTTTTATTTGATGTCCGGACGAGGCTAGTATTGCGTCCAGTCTTCGAGCGGATGATAGAGGATCGAGTGCGAGACTCGATTGGATAGGAAATCGGCGCACGATCTCCAGACAGTGACTGCCAACGGCACCAACATGATTGCCAGGAGCAGTCCCGCCAGAACACGGAGGCCGGGCTCCATGAAAGACCGCCGAGGTCTCATATCAACGCGAATGCCCGCAGTGAGGACAAACCGGATGCGGAACTCGTGTCCGTGTAGATGTCGAATCAACCGCCGAAAGTGCCATCGTCATCCTCCTCATCGTCTTGAGAGAGATTCTCTCCGTTGTGGAGCGCTGCGAATGCCTCTCGCTCGCGTTTATCGCGGCGGACTTCGAGCAACTGCTCGCCGGTGGTGTGCTTGGGTGAAAAGCAATATTGAATGTACGCTTCGAAGAGCGAGTGATTCGGGATCCGCCGTTTCAGCAGGTCTTCGAGGTGGTGCTTGTAGAGCGCACTCAGCGCCTCGGGGGTGATGCGATAGCTGGCTCGCTCAGCCTGTTTTGTGATTGTTGCCTGTAGCCAGCCCCGCTCAATCCAGCTCAAGATTTCACTGCGACGTACATGCAGCACCTGGGCCAGAGATTCCAAGGAGAAGCTGTCACAGCGAATTTCGCGGACACTGAGTTGTCTTCTTTGCAGGGCGTTCCGAAGCGCTTTTGCGCTTCTGTTCAGCCGCTTCGCGACTTCCTCCACTGAATATTTCGTAAGCAGTTCCCGCGCCTCGTCCAGTTCTTCCTCACCCCAGCGCCGGTGGTCGACTTCCGCCTTGATTCCGTACTTGATGACGAATCGCCAGCATTCCTCCTGCGTCCGGCCAGACTGCCGCTGGAGCCTGCGAACGAGCTGGGCAAGTTTGATTCCCGAAAGCACTCTGGCCTGTTCTGCCAAAGCGACGGCTTCGGATCCCCACTGGGAAACAGAGCCAGTGAGTTGGCGAGCAGTAGTCATGTATGCACCTCGAACAAGGGGGAGCGTGCAAAAGGACAAAGAGCCCTCTACATATAAAGGCTGTGGAAAACATCAAAAACGAACACGGGTCGGTGGAAATTTAGCTCGCAATGTGGAAATCTGGGCTGTTTTCGGGTAAATTGAGGTTACTGACTCGACACCTGTGCCCGATCAGGGTGTGTCAATCGGCTTTGCTCGTTGTTCAGTCATGGCCTCCCCGTCTCCACTTGACCGCTGCTGGGTTGTGAAGGACACGAAAGGTTCTTCGCCGATGATGCCGGCCGTGCGGGCTGCCGTTGAAAGACATTGGCCGGACACGCAACGAGCCGCGGCCTCGGTGCTCGGAGACGAAGCTCTCGCGGCTGAGATCATGGAAAGGGCAATCGAGCAAGCCGTTGCCTACCTTACCGACCACCCTCCCGAAAGATCAAGAAGATGTGAGCGCTGCCCTCCTGCGATTCTTGAGGCAGGAGGTCCGGCGTCGACAGAGAAAGAGCAAACGATTCGCCTTCATCGATTTCTCTGGTGCTCATGAAGCATCAGATCCTTATTTAGCTCATTCCGCTGTAGACGCTGCGCTTGATGCAGAAAGACTTCTCGCCGATGCTCCACCCCGCGTTCGCGAGGCCATGATGCTCCGATATGGCAACGCAGAATCGTGGGCGGAGGTGGCGGCCAGAACGGGGACGAACCGTGAAGCTATCCGGATGAAATGCAAGAGATTTCTCGAACGTATCCGGCAAGAATTGGGAATTCGGGGTACTCCGCAGTAAACTCCGGCAGAGGCACTTCAGGAGACCGGGAAGGATTCCGTGGACGAGCATCAATCATTTCTTGAGGATGACGACGACGATACCTTGCTCTTTGAGAAGCTTCAGGAGCACGTCCTCGAAGCACACCCTAATCCTGAACGCATTGGCTGTATTGACCGCGCAACTCTGAAAGCCTGGGTATTCACTCCAGAAAAGCTGGATCTTTCCGATCCAAAGTATCTGCATGTCCTGAAGTGCGCCGAGTGTACGCGGGAGCTGATCGAACTTCGAAAGCTCCGGAATGCGCAATCCGAGTATGCAAACGTTGGAGTTCCGCCTCAACACCTTACCTCAGTCGAACTGGCGATGGGCGGTATTCGCGTCGGTTCTTCTTTGTTGCGTGGCTGCGGCTGGGGTGATCTACTGGCGGACGCATTCGCAGAATTCGCAAACCCAAGTTGCCCAGTCAGCTCCGGTGGCTGTGACGATCGATCTCAGCCACGCAGGCACGACCAGGGGTACTGAGACAAATACCGTCCCGGCAGTGATCCTTCCACGTCGTGTGGATACGACCCATGTGATCCTTCCGAACTTCAGCCCGGGCGGCAATTACGTTGTCTCCGTCACTACCGATCGCAGCGGCGCATCAGAAAAAGCAACCGGCCGTGCTGTTGCAAATGTGCAGGGATTTCACACGGATCTCACGGTCGTTCTCGACCTACGAAGCCTGCCGCCGGGCACCTATTTCCTCGCCACGACCCATGAGGGAGATCCAGCTTCGTATTTCTATCCACTAACGGTGCACTGATCTTATAAGTTCATTCCCGATCCTTTCCGTTAGCCTAGAGAGGCGTTCATAGCAGTTTCCTCCAGGGAGAAGTCGAACATGTCGAGGTTTTCTTGAATGCGTTCTTCTCTTTCTGTACGGGAAAGCGCAACCACGCCTTTCTGCTGGACCAGCCATCTTAGAACGATTTTAGATACGGACTTGCCGTATCTTTTGGCAATCATCTGCAACGTGGAATCAGAAAACACTCGACCGATTGCCATCGCGCAATAGGCGGTAACGGCTACGCCGGCCTGCCGAGTGACTGCTACAAGACTCGCCTGATTGAGATATGGGTGATATTCAAATTGATTTGTCGCGAGGGGGATATCCGACAGTTCGACCGCGCGTTTTAGCAAATGCTCGATTAAAATTGCTGACGCCGATGTTGAGAACTTTGCCGGCATGCACTAACGCATTCAACCATTCGATCTGATCTCCGGGCGGAACCACGCTGCTGGGCCAATGGAGCAACAGCAGATCGATATAGTCGGTGCGCAATGCTTTTAGGCTTGCATCCACCGACCGCACAAACCGAGCCTGTGTATAGCTATCTCGGCTGGCGAAAGCTCATTGAGCAGGACACTGTTTCCTCTCTCGGAGTCGCCGCGCCGCGGTGGTCGAAGTGGTTATCTCTTCCTCTCGCTTCGGATTCACTTGGTGATCTCTTACATCGGGTTGTGCGGGTGAATTCCCTGATGGAAGAGAAAATTTAGAACTTGAGGTAGACCCGTTAGCCTTTTGGCGCTTCACACACTTCAGAATTGCACCTTGAGCGCCAACTGAGTCGAACGCGGGCCGCCAATCTGGTACAGCGGATTGAGTCCGCCGCTCTGGCCGCCGCTGCCGAGGTAGTTGTCGAGCATCTGTGTTGCCTGGCCGAACTGAGGTGAAGGGAGGTAGTTGATCGGGCTGCCGAAGTTCGGGTGATTCAGGATGTTGAAGAAATCGCCTCTCGCCTGTAGCGAAAAATGATCGGTAAAGCGAAACTGCTGGCGCAACGTCAAGTCCCACTGCGTGGCACCGAATCCGCGGAGATTGTTGCGTCCCAGATTCCCTTGCGCGGCAGCTGGTACAGGTGTGGTGAATGCCGATGCGTTGATCACCTTGCCTCCAGGCGTGCCAGGCGGGTGAAGGTAAAACGGCACACCGAGGACAACATTCGGTCGCTGCACGCTGTCGGCTCCTGAAAGGGATGTATCTGGGTAGGGGTTGCTTCCCGTCACTACATTCACCGGAGGGGCACTGCCTACATAAATGATTGAATCCGTGGACCAGTTTCCAACAATCAGCCTCAAAACTCCCCTCTTCGGCCCAGGAATATCGTATGTAACAGCGCCAGAAAGAGTGTTTCGGAGGTCGTAATCAGACGGGCCACGCTCACTCGTTCCCGATGATTCACCGAAAGGGACATTTAGAAAATTCCCGTCTGCGGAGACGTTGTCGATGGAGTGACCCCAGGTGCAGGAGAAAAGTGTCTGCAACCCATGCGAAAGTCGATGGCGGTATTGTGCTTGTAGCGCGTTGTTGCGTGAGGTTCCGGCATTGCTCAGGACATCGAATTCTCCGGTAAAATTCGGATTTGGCGCCTGATAGACGTCACGTCTCATTAGTTTCCGCCCTCCCGCACCGATATATGTAAGCGTTAGGACGTCGGCCGATGAAAAGCTGCGCTCGATTGCCGCATTCCATTCATAGGTTCTCGGGAGAACGTGGTTTGGATCGACAACAGACATGGCTGACGCAGGAGGATTCGTGGTGAAAGGTGGAGGAATCGGATTGACGTGCATCTGCTCTGGGAACCAGCAGGAGTGTGCGCCAATTTTCTCCACTGCTGGCGCAATGACGGGCGGTCGTTGAACAATGCTGCAATCGATAAGAGGAAGCCCGTAGCGTCAATGAAATACAGCGCATGGATAAACGGACCGTAGGCTCCTGGACCGCCGTCGAATCCGAGACTTATAAGGCGCCCGACGATGAGGCCACCGAACACCGTCGAATCGACCAGAAGAGCAGCACGTGGTGGGACTCTGTGGAAAATTGCCAGGAGATTTGCAACACATGCAGCCAGGAAGAAGCCACCGTACTGGGCCCTGATCTCGTTGAATCCGTCTCGGGTGATCAGGCTGTATCCAAGGCGATCTGCGAACTTCGCGGGAGCACGGAGGCTGCTCCCGCTGGTAAATGCAAAGAAAATCGCACATAAAATCAGAAATCCAAGAATCAAGTTGTGTCTCGTGAGCTTTTCCATGAGGCCTTCTTTGCTGGTGCAGTTTGGCAGCAGATGTCACTGGCGCCTATTGCGCAGTGGGACGAGAGGGAAGAAACTCCAGAGGGAGCGATGCCATGCCGTGCACGTAGCGCCATCCTGACGAGGTCCGTACATAGGTATCGCTAAACCAGACGTGCCATTCGAACGGTTTCCCCTTATCGACACCTTTCACCCAGAGTTTCGAGGTTATGACCGCGGTGTCGCCCCACACTTGGACGGTCTTACCGGTGTCTTCGTTGTGTTCATACTGGACTCGCTTCGTTCGCGCGTCATTGAGCAGGTCTGCCTTGCTGTGGGATTCTCCATCTCCCCAAGCCACGACGAAATCGTCGGCCAGGATTCGGCCCATCGTATCGGCATCGTTGTTCTTGACCGCGAGCTGATACTCAGTGTCGAGCGCCGCCACGGTCTTTTCGTCTGTTTGTGCATGGGCGACGGCAGCAATGGAGGCCACCACCATAAGCAAGCCAACAAGAACATTCCTCGGTCTCATCGTATTCAATTGGTCTCCTCTCACACCTCTTCGTCTGGGAATTGCCTCTTGTTGGTTTATGCACTGACAAGGATCAAACACAACGAAAGGCGTCGATAATGTGTATATCGTACATAATTGTGTTATGTCAAATTCTACGGCTATGTATATCTGGAAGTCGCCGCTTTCGAGGCGACTAAACATCGCGATATGTTCGGCTTCTCGGCCCATTCGGCTTTAGAACATGTTTTGGGGAAGCTGCGACCGAGACGACAAAGGCTACCGAAATGAAATCAGTTCAGTGCGGCCGATGCGCATTTTCTTCGCGAAGGGCGGCGGCGAAGCAGCTGGAGTTGCCGATATACCCTACATAATGGGATTATCTGACATTATTAGACAGATGGTTGGAATATGAAATCACGCAAGGAAGAGAATGCCGAGGCAACTCGTACAGCCATAATCGCCGTTGCCCGTAAGCACTTCACGCGGAAGGGGTACGCAAATACCGAAATCTTAAAGATCGCCAACGAGGCTCGCGTCACGACGGGCGCGGTCTATCACCACTTCTCCGGGAAGAAGGATTTGTTCCTCGCAGTCGCCGAAAATCTCGAGAGTGAGATTCTTGCAACGGCGGCAGCCGTCGAGGAAGGCGATCCATGGCTTCGAGTGAAAGCCGGTTTTGAAAAACTCATTGACCTTTGCGCATCACCTGACGTACAGCGCATCACCTTTATTGAAGCCCCTCAGGTTATCGGACCGGACGCTTGGCGAAAAATCGAGCTCCGTTACGCGTACGGTGCTCTGAGGGAAGTGTTAGCGGCGCTCATCACAGCTGGTGTGGTGAGGCCATACCCGGTCGACCTCATTGCGCGCACCCTCTTGGCGCTTCTTCACGAAACCTCGTCTGAGGTGGCTCGTTCGAGGCGCGATCCAAATGTACGAAAGCAGGTTTCAGAACTGATGAATGAGATGTTCCGTGCATTCGCTCAATAAGCGCTTGGGGATCCATCCACCTTCTGGGTACTCATTGCGGGGCGTCACCTATGCGGGAGGCCGCGGCCCGTTTACGGCGACAAAGAAGCGGAGGACCGTTTCCAATTCTTCATCAGTGAACCCTTCGAGTACCCGCTCGAGTTGCTTCCGCGCTGACTCATAGTTCGTTGTCACGCGTTTCTGACGAGTTCGTCGAATGCTCACCAGCAGGCTCCGGCGGTCGCCAGGGTTTGGTGCCCGCTCCACATAGCCAGCCTTTACCAGACGATCCACGACAACCGTCACTCCTCCCGCGGACAGGCCGCTGCGCTGAGTGAGCGCGCCGGGAGTCATCGGACCGAGCAGATCCAGCAAATTCAGAAATTGCATATCAGTGGGATGCAGGCCCAACTTTTCGGCCACACGTTGGCCGAAAAGGCTCGAGCCTGCAATGAAGAGTCGCACGGCTCGATGAAGCGTCACGGAGGAAGGATGCCGGTTTTCACTTGACATTGGCTAGTATTTCACTCTACAAATATCTTACTGGGTAAACTATAGCACGATTCACGGTTTCTGGTACGAGAAACTCCAAAAGGAGCACAGGCCTCCACCATGAGCACAGTTACGCAAACGACAACGCAATCGCGCATGAGACTTCGCAGACCGGGGCCGGCGCTGACACTGATCTTCCTAGCGCCACTCATCTCTGAGGTGTTGAACGGGTCAACCCGGTTGAGCTACGTCATCGCATTCTTCCCTGAAATGTTGGTGTGGGGTTGCGGCGCTCTGCTCGCACGCGAAATGGTGCGCCGCTGGCGTGCGGGTTGGCCAAGTCTGCTGCTGCTGGGGCTAGGCCTGTCCATTGCGGAAGAGTTTATTATCCAGCAGACATCCGTGGCGCCATTGCCCTGGGCAGGTGCATTCGCCGACTATGGACGCGTTTGGGGCGTCAACTGGATGTACTTCCTGTTCATGCTCGCGTACGAGAGCGTTCTGGTAGTGCTGGTTCCCGTTCAGGTGACTGAACTAGCGTTCCCAGAGCGCCGCGAATTGCCGTGGCTTACGAAGTGGCGGATCGTTCGATCAGCCTGGCTTTTTATGGTTGGCTCATTCATGGCCTATTACGGTTGGGTGAAACGGGCCCGACCGATGATGCTTCATGTTCCCTTCTATGCACCGCCTGCGGCCACGCTTGCCGCGGGCGTCGCAGCTATCTTGTTGCTGATTGCGCTTGCTTACGCGATTCGTAGGACTGGAGGAGGTCGGAACAATGCGATAAGAGCTCCTTCGCTTTGGGTCCTTGGAATCGTGGTGCTCGTATTTGGCTACCCGTGGTACTTGGTGATCGGCGCGGTCTTCTCGTCCGCTCTGCGGCCTCCCTTCAGCTTCTGGTGGGAGATCGCCGCCGGCGTGGCGTGGGCAGGCGCGACGTATCTACTTTTCCGGCACTGGACGTTCGCCGCCTGCTGGGGAGACAAGCACCGATGGACTGCCTGCTTTGCTGTCACGCTGTTATGCATCGTTATGGGCTTTGTGGGAAACAGCACATGGCTGCAGAAGGACGTCATCTTTAAGGCGGTGGTCGATGTGTTGTTTGTTGTGTGGATGGTTCTTTTGCTTCGAAGACTTCAACCAAATCGTCATGGGGCGTGATTTAAGACCACACTCTCCCAACGACTACTTGCTTTCGCAGAGAACAACAATATCTTGATTCCCGAACCCGTTCAGCTTTTCTGGCGGGCGGAAGCAGCCAAAACACTGCAGGCCGAAGACCGTCAAGGTCGCTCAGCACAGGATCTCCGCCGCCGTGAGCGCATAAATCTCAGCGCATTGGGCAATATTACGGGCGGGAACGAATTCATTCGGTCCATGGGACACGGTCAGCAACCCTGGTCCGTAGGCGAAAGCAGGAATACCGTGAGCCGCATAGAATCGCTTTTTCAAGCAGGCCCTTCGCCAGTGGAGAATGATTCCGCATCCGTCAGTTTGGGTCGGTTGCTTGTCTATTCCCCGCACGAGAATCTCGGGGACGGTGCCCGGAGTGTGTGGTCGCCAACTGGGCGCTTCACTCACCGGCCCGTTCTACCGGAATACTTAGCGGCGTCGCACCCGATGCAGAAAACTGGCTCTCGCTTGCTTAGCTCCACTTTTGGACGTCTGCTAAGATGGGCGGATTACCCCACTGGCATACCATTGGAGAACCCATGATCACACGCACTCTGCTTGAGTTCAGCGTAGCCGCGGCCCTCATTGGCTTGTCGGGCCTCAGTTTTGCTACCCAGGAAGACTTGCAGCCGCGACAAGGCGACGACCTCTCCGGCCTCCACGCCTTCGACCTGCGAGCCGGATGCTGGATCTACCACAACCACGTGCTGAAGGAGCGGCTGGCCAACAACCACGACTGGTTCGATTACGACAGCATTCAGCATCTGTGGATCACGATGGGTGGCTACGGCAACATGGACGACAACGAGATGCGCAGGCCGGACGGCACCTATTACGGTCTGACGGTGCGCACCTATGATCCCAAGACCGGCACCTGGTCCATCTGGTGGCACGACGGCCGGACCCCGGCGATCTGGACCCACCGGTGAAGGGGCGCTTCAAGGACGGCGTCGGCACCTTCTATTCCGATGATACTCTGCGCGGCAAGCCGATCAAGGTGCGCTTCACCTGGTCGGGTATCACCGCCACCGCCGCCCACTGGGAACAGGCTTTCTCCGGCGACGGCGGCAAGATCTGGGAGACCAACTGGACCGCCGACTTCAGCAAGATCGATTGCAAAGCCAACTGAGCGAGTTGCCCGCGGCCGTATCGCTCGGGAGGTAGTGCCCCGTGTGGGAACGAGTTCACATATTTGTATGATTTCGGCGATAGCTGGGAGCACGACCTGATTCTGGAAGCCACTTCTGCCGGAGACGAATGCGCAATATCCGACGTGCATCGACGGCAAACGCCGCACTCCACCAGAAGATGTCGGGGGAGCGTCCGGGTACGAAGAATACTTGGCGATCTTGTCGTTCTTCTTCTTGGCTGCTGCGATCGCTCGCAACATCAGCGGATGCGCCACCTTCACCTGCTCGGCGTGAGGAAGCAGATGATCGTAGATCCACCCAGTGAAGATCGTCGCTTCCATGCCGATCGTTCGCGGCTGAGGCAGCGTCTTGATCCAGGCATCCAATTCGCGCCGGGTCGATCCGATCTTCCCTTCCCGGTGCACATGACCAGCTGCATCATCCTTCACGCAGTAGCTGATCGTTTTCTTGTGAACGTCAAGTCCGATGTAGTAAATATTGTCTCTGAGGAGCCTCCAAGGTAGTTCTCTGAATCAGCTTCGATGCTGAGTTCAGCTTTTCGCAACACCTCGTGCTCCTCCCTGACTAGACATTCAAACATTCCGCTCAAGTGGACTACCGGCCCTTGTCGTTCAGTGCTTTGTCGATTTATCACTCACGGAGCACTCAATTCCTGAATCAGATCACTTCGGAGAACTGCATTTGTCGGGCCGAATTGTACTGTGATCGTAGAGTTCTGGAGGAGACAGGGTCATGTGAAAGGAGTCAACCTAAGACTTCAGTGTGAGACTGTCGCCGCATACACTGCATCGGGGGAGAGCACATGTACGATCTCTCCAATAACTTTGGAGCCGTTTTCACCATTGGTGAAAATGACGGCACCGACATGCTTGGAAGGGACAAAGAAGGCATGGGTGTTCACACCCGTGTCGGAACCCGAGTGGTCTGCGATCGTGACGCCATTGTGGATGATGATCTGCCAGCCGAGACCCATGCCCGCGGAGATGTGGCAGGCAGAGCCGGACGTTTCGTGGGCGCAAACCTGCTTACGTGCGTCTTCGGTGGTCCAGTCGCGGGTCATAACGAGGCGCTGCGCCGCGATGGCGGGGCTAAGGCCTTCGTTGCGCATCACGCTGGCGACGAAGTGGGCGTAGTCCGTGACGGTCGTTTCGACGAGGTCGGCAGCGTTCCAGTTGGAGGTCAGCACAGGTGGCTGGAAGCCATTGCTGGTATAAGGCTGGGCTAGGCGGCCGGTGAACCACTCCTGTGTGGTAAAGGCGGTGTCCTTCATGCCAATGGGGCCGAGGACATATTGCTGCGCAAGACGATCTAACGGCTCATGTGTCTTGTTCTGCACAAAGCGCGCGGCATAGAAGTAGCCTTCCCCGGAGTAGCTGCTCTGGGTGCCCGGCTCGAACTTGAAGGTGAGAAAGTTGTTGGTCATGCGACGCCAATTGGCGAAGCCGGTCTGGTGCGAGAGGCAGAGACGCGGGGTAAGGAGCTTGTTCCAGGGATTGTCTTTGATGTCGGGGTCGACCCAGTAGGGATAGATGGACTCGTCTAGCTGAAGTTTGTTTTGGGAGGCCAAGCGCAGGATTGTTTCAGCGACGATGGGCTTGGTGAGCGAGGCGATGTTGTAAAGGGTCTTGTCTGTAGCGGGAACACCTGGGCTCTGCTCGCCCGCGACAACTGTCCAGGCAAGCCTGCCGTTCGCGATGTAAGCGACGGAAGCGCTGGGAACGTTGTATTGCTTGAGCCACCCGGGAAGATCCTGACTGATTTTTGCGCGGA
>CAWAEE010000013.1:0-1783869 GCA_963781125.1 uncultured Acidobacteriaceae bacterium | reverse complement strand
GGCAGGTTTCCCGCAGTTCGCTGGATGTTGAGGTAGGGAACATCGAAATCGAGTTCCAAATTGTGCGGCAGACCATAGTTCAGCTTGAAATTGGCTGTGTTTTGCCGAACATTCGGGTACTGCAGCTGGAGAGCGTCATACTCGTTGAAGAACTCGAAGTGCCATTTTCCTCGGTCGGTAACTCCGGTGTCATCGGTATAAAAAGGGAGTTGCGCGTGAAGCTGCGAGCAGAAGCAGAGCACACACGCAAGCGAGAACAAAAGCCGAAGGCGAATCATCAGGGTCATCAGGTGAGCAATCAGAATAGCGGTCGAGGAGAGGCTTGCCAACTTCCTGTTGGCAACGGACGCAAGAATTAACAGTCCTCTAACCCGGTTTGCGCTGAATCCCCACCCCACTCCTTGCACTGCGTAAGCACGGGAATTCCCTCGTTCAGCCTCATCCAGCCTGGTCCAACCTCGTCCAGCCTGGCTCAGCCTCGTCCAACCTCGCCCAGCAGGTCAGCAGCCGCTCCTGAAAATCACCGCGGCCTGCGGACGAGTTGTCTCCATCTCGGGAAGAAGGGGAGGCTGCGTTTTTTTCCCCGACCCCGGATGCTACGATTGCGCGTGTTTAACTTTGGCAATCCGAAGACGCCAGGCCAATGGGACCCACGTTGTAATGGCACTGATTGGCCTTTTTCTGATTTGGTGGATGCTTCGAATCTATGTTCACTGATTTCGTTCATAGGTTGTCCGGTCCACCCCCCGGACCCGCCGCCCGACGTTTTTTGCGCTTTCCCAAGACCATAACCAGTACAGCGTCCGCAGCCAGTGGCCGATTTGTTCAAGACACGGCGCCGCGCGGAGCGTTATCGTTCCCTGCATGTCGAGATTGCACAGGACACTCATGCGCGTGGCAGCTGCGGGCGTGCTGGGTTACGCATGTTGCGGAAACGTGGCGCATCGCAGGTGAACGCACAGCCGGCAACAACCCCATCTTTGAAGCGCAGCACGCGTCCCGCTCTCATCAGTACCTGCGTCATCACCAAGGATGTAAAGGGTCTCGTCGCATTCTACGAGCCTGTTCTCAAGCTGAAAGCAAAATGGTCGGGCAAAGATTACGCTGAGTTCGCAACCGGCGCAGGAGTGCTGGCCATCTTCTCCGCCAATGCACAGGAAAAATACATTCCTGGATCGGCTGAAGCGGCCAGGAATCGAACCATCATTCTGGAATTCGAAGTTGCCGACGTGGATGCCGAGTACAGGCGGCTCAAGGACCTGGTGAAAACCTGGGTCAAGCCGCCAACCACGCAACCCTGGGGTACACGTTCGATTTATTTTCGCGATGCAGACGGAAACCTCGTCAATTTCTATGCGCATGTACTGACCGCGCATGGACTCACTCCGTAAGCGAACATTGCGGGCACCGCCCCATGAATCTAGAAAAACCGACACGTGTCCCGATGCCGTTCTTCCAGGTCCACGCAAGAAGGGCTAGTGCCGTCTTACGTCCGTCTGATCCCGGGGATGCGACGTGCGAAAGATCAGTCCATCGAGCGGCTCGCCTCCTCGAATTCTTTTGAGTTGCTGGTCCAGGTTCTCCACGGGTGACTCTGGATCCTCTTGATCGTCCTCCTCAACCAATTCAACCTGACTCGCTTTGATCTCACATTCGAGCTGTGGCTGGTAAAACAGCGTCACCAATTGCAACACCGTTCCCAGAGCGTAGGCCGATGGACAGAATCCCAGTTGAACCTTGCCCAGGCGCTTCTTTCTCTTCCAGATTGCGCGCCGCAGGAAAAAGTAAGTAAGAAGCGCAAAAATGGCCAGAAACGGAGTTGCCCCCGCCAACATACCAAAGGCTTGGAGCGCAGAAGCACGCATAGTAATCCTTCAAAATTGCAGGCCAGACTTCCCAATGAATGGGGCAAGGGCGCAAAGCAGCTAAGGCTGCTCCGGATACCCAAACCGTTTGCAGGGACTTAAGCCAATCTGAAGGGGGGCGGACGCTGGAAGGATGTGGGGAGAGCGGGAGCTTCAGGAACAAGGCCCAAGTAGAAATAGGCCAACGGCGACAGCAGACTGAGAGACGAGATGACTCCGACAAAGAGAATCGGCAGAATTGCCTGCCATACCCCGTTGTCTGCACCATGAGCGTGCGGGACGAGCAATAACACGATGGCTATCCCGATCGCAATCGCTGCGATCAGTAACCATCCCCGTCCACGCATACGACCAATCATGGCTGAGCTTCTCTGCCGGAAGTATAGCAAGTCCGAAAATAATCCCGAGCCGGATCGATCCAGACGTTTAGCATGACGGCCTGAATGCGCTACCATTCTCTTCGTAAGAACCAAGATCAATCTCGATTTCCCCATCCCCGCAAAAGCGATTTGCGCCAAACGAATGTCGTCTGAACGTGCCAATTGAGGGTGCCGATGAGATTCAAGCGTTCAAGCGAAGTGCGTCGCGGCGTCCAATACGTTCCTTCCTTCCGACTCCGATTGTTCGGTCTGGCATGGGGGATAGCGATTCCGTTGCTGGTCTTCTCTCCGATTAGCTGCCGAAAACCCTCCGCCCCGGTCACCTTGACATTTCTCGATCCTGAGGGCTTCCTTGACCTGGGAGAACAGCGCAGAATATCGGATGCGGCCTTGCAGCAGTTCACCAGGGAAACGGGAATTCTGGTCAACCACCTTCCGGGTCCTGAAGACAACGGTGAGGATTTCCGCCTCGCCCGTGACTTGCTCCAAAAGGGAGCTTCCATTCCCGATGTATATGGGGTAGATACAATCTGGTCTGGCGCTCTAAGCGAATATCTCGTCGACCTCAAACCATTCTTTGCTTCCGAATTGACTTCGATGGATCCGGAATTAGTTGCGAGCTTCATCGTTCAGGGCAAGCTGGCCGCAATGCCGTACCACCCCAACGTGGGAGTTCTGTATTACAGGACCGACCTGCTTCGAAAATATGGGTACAGCGCTCCGCCAAGGACCTGGGATGAGCTGGAGCAAATGGCCGTGCGCATTCAGAACGGCGAGCGCGCTCGCGGCCAGAAGGACTTTTGGGGATTCGTTTGGCCCGGGAACGTCAGCGAATCCGTGTCATCGGACACTACGGAGTTGGACGCAGGAGAAGGCGGCGGTACCACCATCGATGCAGACGGAAAGATCACCGTAAACAATCCAAATGTCATCCGTGCCTGGGAGCGCGCCGCGCGCTGGGTGGGTTGGATCTCATCTCCCGATGTGCTTTCTTACTCGGACTGGGACGCAAGCAATGCGTTCTGGATTTCAGGCAAGGCCGCATTCACTCGCGGTTGGTCGGACTATTTCGAGCGGCACCCGCCAGGCGAACCATTTCGCCAACAAGCCGGGGTAACCAGTGTGCCGGCTGGAAAGGGTGCGCGCGTTTCCATGCTGGGAGGTTACGCCTTGGCCGTCTCCCGCTCTTCTGCTCACCTTCCTGAGGCAACCAGGCTCATTGCGTTTCTCACGCGCAGAGAAACACAGCTTCGGGTGGCTAGCTCCGGTTCGGAACCGCCCATTCAGCTTGAATTCCACGAGCTTCCTCGGATATTGGTGAAGATGTATCCATGGGCGGGCAGGCCCGGTGAACAGCCCGGAGGAACTTTGGTTTCACGCCCATCCGCCGTTGCGGGAGCAAAGTACGACGCAGTTTCCCGGGCCTACGTGCAGGCAGTGCGTTCCGTGTTGACTCGCCAGTCCGCAGCACAGCAGGCTGCGGAAGGTTTGGAAAAAGAACTCGTGCGCATTACTGGATTTGAACCGGCACATAAGTAGAAGACCAGGTTGGAACAGGGGGACAGATTGCGGCTCAACATTGGTCCTCGATTGATACTGTGCTTCGTATTCATCGTTCTGTCCATGTTAGGCGGCGATGCTGTCTTGCTTTGGCAATTCCACATTGTCCGTTTGCAGGCAGAGCGCCTCGACGGATTGGACCAGGAACTGGTGGCGGTGTTGCGGCTGCACGCCAGTCTGCTGGCATTTCACGACCGGCTCGAGGCGATTGCAAATTACGAGGACGCCAAGCGCCTGGCTGCGGAAGCCGGTTCCCTGAATCGTGCTGTACTTGAGGACACACAGCGCGCAAAGAGCGTCTTGAGCGGATTGTCTTCCGGGGTCCAGCCAGATCCCACCATCATGCCTACCCTCGAAGTCATCCAGAGATCCTTCCAGTCGCAGCTTGAGGCGATCATGGATCTGGCCACCCGAAGCGACTGGAACGCGGTGCGCCTGCGCCTGGCAAGTCAGGTGCACCCGCTCGAGTTCCTGTCGTCGACGCTGGTAGAGAGAGTCGACCGTGAAGTAGGCGAAGAGCAGGCGCAAGCCGGCCTGAATTTCCGGCGTATTCAGCGCTGGGTGTTTGTGGTTGTGCCGATGACGGTCGTCTTCACAGTGGTGATCGGGGCCACGCTGGGACTGGCGATTACACGCAGCATCACCCAGCCGCTGGCCCGATTGGTGGAAGGCTCGCGCAAGTTGGCCCAGGGGGAGTTTCATTCGCAGGTTGCGATCCAGGGAGAGGACGAGCTCGCCCGTCTCGGGCAGGTCTTCAACGACACCGCGGATAAGCTGCGGTCTCTCTATGAAGACATCCGGCGCAGCGAAGCTTACCTCGCCGAAGGCCAACGCATCAGTCGAACCGGAACCTTTTCCTGGCGCACGGAAACTGACGAGGTCACATGGTCAGAGGAACTTTACCGGATTTACGAGCTTCAACCGGGAACACCTGCGACCCTCGAACTGTCTCTTAGTCGGATCCATCCGGACGATCTAGCGGCGATCGCCGGCGTGGCTGCCCGGGCTCGAGAGACTGGCGCCGAATTTGAGGGCGAACTGCGTTTGTCAATGCCCGGCAATTCCATCAAGTACCTGCACGTAACCGCTCACGTCGCTCGGGACCATCGGGGCCGGCTGGAGTATATTGGTGCGGCGCAGGACGTAACCCAGCGTCGTCTCGCAGAAGAAGCTCTCGCCAAAGCTAGATCGGAGATCGCTTCTGTGGCACGCGCCTCGACCCTCGGCGTGCTCACGGCATCCATCGCCCACGAAGTCAACCAGCCTCTTTCCGGCATCATCACGAACTCGGGCACCTGCTTGCGCATGCTCTCAACCGATCCCCCAAATATCGAGGGCGCTCGCGAAACCGCACGGCGCACGATGCGCGATGGTAACCGGGCATCGGATGTAATTACGCGCTTACGCACACTTTATAGCAAGAAAGAACTCTCCCCGGAATCGATGGACCTGAATGACGCAACTCGAGAAGTGACCTCATTGACCTTGAGTGAGATGCAGAGAAATCGCGTGATACTCAGACAGGAACTTGCCGATAACCTTCCACTGATTACGGGCGATCGTATCCAGCTCCAACAAGTCATCCTTAACCTGTTACGGAATGCATGCGACGCGATGAGCGCTGTGGATGACCGCCCGCGCGAGCTGTTCGTCAGGACGGAGCTGGAGGATGGTGATGGAATCCGGCTCAGCGTCCAAGACGCAGGAGTGGGCTTTAAGCCCGAGGCTGCAGACAGGCTCTTCCAGGCGTTCTACACAACCAAGAACGACGGAATGGGCATCGGGCTTTCCATCAGCCGCTCCATCATCGAGGCGCATCAGGGGCGTCTCTGGGCAACAGTCAACAACGGCCCGGGAGTCACATTTTCGTTTTCCATTCCTCGAAGACCCGTCAGCGGCGCGATTCCCGATGAACGACCCGATGCGATCCTGGGACTGCGTGCGTGAGCTATCTGCGGATAATCGGCCGGCACAACAGACGACAGAGGGAGCAGAGGCCTTCAGGCCTCTGAGTCAGCTAGGGAGACTCGGACTCAGGCGCCGGCGGTTCCCACAGTTCGACGCGATTTCCCTCGGGGTCGATAATCCAGGCGAAGCGGCCGTAGGGATAGTCTTCGCGCTTGGGGTCGATGGAGACGCCGGCTGCCGCAAGCTGGGCGAGCATCTCATCGAGACTGTCCACCCGCAGGTTGACCATGGCCTGCTGCGGAACTTGTTGCATACCGGGCCCGAAGTATTCCGTGTCGCGCGGGAAATGTGCGAAGACGGTCATGCCGGCGGCGCTGGGACCGTCGAAGAGGAGCGAAGTTTTATCCGCGGACACGATGCCAAAGTGTTTTGCGTACCAGGCGGACAACGCCTTGGGGTCCTGCGCCTTGAGGAAAATACCGCCCACTCCCACTGCACGTGCCATTAATCCTCCTGCCGGATGAGTTCGTCGAGCCTGGGTTTGTGCTTGGCCTCGCGGCCGGTGCGCGGCTGGGTGGTGGTGAGCACACGGGCGGGCTTGGGTTGGCCTACGCGTTCGCGGGCGTTGGCCTTGACCGCTTTGGTGGCCGAAAACTTGGCTGGCTTGCGTTTCGTCATGGCAAGGAAGAGTATGGAATAGTTTGAGCGCAAGCGGAAGGCCTGAGCCATTTCCTTAGTTGGATTTTGGCACACGGCAGCGGAAATCGAGAGCTTTTTCGGCGAGCTTTGCGCCGGTTTTTTGGAGAAGAACGGAGCGAATGGACGAGCGGGAGTTTTTCAACGAAACCACTGAGGCGCGCACTCATACGCTGACGTGCCCCAAGTGCGGGCAGGCCGGGGAATACAAAGTGATGTGGGTGGTGCGACGCAAGAAGCCCCAGTTGCCGCGGAACGCCGATGAGCGCGACCGGGCGCGGTTCGCAAAGGCGCAGTCGTACATGGTGCGTCGCGACGATAAGCTTGCCTGTGCGAATGTCCGCTGCCGGAAGCCGTTTGAGATTACATCGCTGCAGTCACTGGCTTTTCTGATGGAATGAATTTCATCGGATCGAGGCGATTTGGACTGAAGGGCACGCCCGAATCTGCGCGTTCGGGCGAGACTGGCGGACCGCCTGCGGTCTGTGATTGAATTAATAGAGGTAGGCGGCCCAGATGCGCAAGCGGGCTGCCTGGAGATCGACAATGGCGAATTCCCTGCTTCCCCCTGAAGAGCGCAATTTGACCCCCGACCAAGTGGAGGCGCTGGACAAACGGCGCGACCTGGGGCACACGTTTCTGGTCCTTGCAGGGCAATTTTCCGTCATTGCCGTCGTCCTGCTGCTGTGGGTGGGACAGGACCTGACCTATTCGCCGGGCTGGGCGCACCCGATGGCATATTACTTCATTCTCGCGCTGTGCCTGATTGCGGGATTTGGGCTGACAGGACTCATTCTGCGTAGGGGAACACCGCGTCTGGATTAAAGCGATTTCGATTCAGTTGTTGGCATCGCCGACATTCTGCAGGGTGGCTTTTCTTGAGGAAAACGCCACTTTGCTTCCCGGCTTCGGTAAAAGGCAGAATCGGAACCGCTGTAGGCTGGTCGACATCTAATTAAGTGCCCTTGCAGCGATGCGCCGGCAAATTCTTTTGTGCAAAAGGTGCCGATGGCGGTTGCTTCCCCAATTGCTCTTTCAGCTATGACGCCCGACGCTCGGCTGACCGACAGTCATGGGCGCGTCATTCACGACCTCCGCGTCTCGATTACAGACCGCTGCAACTACAAGTGTGTCTATTGCCGCACCGGCGAGCTGGGCGCGCAGTATCCCGAGCTAGCCATCGGGGAATACCTCCGCCTGATCAAGCTGTTTGTCGGCCTGGGAATCGAAAAAGTACGGCTGACCGGCGGCGAACCGCTGCTGCGCCACGGGCTGCTAGATCTGATTCGGGAACTGGGCGCGCTCCGCACCCTTGCAGGCGAGCCGCTGGATCTGGCGCTCACTACCAATGGACACCTGCTCGAAGGGCTCGCCGGGCCGCTGAAGGAGGCTGGGCTGCAGCGCGTCACGGTCAGCATGGATGCCGTGGATGCGCCCACGTTTGAGCGGATCACGCGCGTGCCGGGGAGCTTCATGAAGGTTCTGGCGGGGATTCGCGCCGCACGGGCCGCCGGGCTCACCCCGCTGAAGATCAACTGCGTCCTGCTGCGCGGCTTCAACGACGACCAGATCGAGAGCTTCGCGCATTTTGCCCGCGAAGAAGATGTGGTGGTGCGCTTCATCGAGTTCATGCCGCTGGAAGAAGGGCGGCTTTGGACGCCGGAGATCGTGGTTCCGATAGCGGAAATTGTGGAGCGCATCGGGCGGGTACTGCCGCTGGTGCCGCTGCCGGCACGCGATCCGGGCGAGACGGCGCGGCGGTTTACCTTTGCCGACGGCCGAGGCGAGATCGGGATCATTGCGCCGGTGACCCAGGCCTTCTGCGGCGCCTGCAGCCGGGTGCGGCTCACTTCGGACGGCAAGATCCGAACATGCCTCTTTTCGCAGGTCGAGCACGATCTCTATGGACACATGCGCGCCGGCGAAAGCGACGTTGAGCTTCGCAGCTATATTGCCCGTACGGTGCAGGGGAAGGAAGCGCGCCACCACATCGGCGAGCCCGAATTCCTGAAGCCGTCCCGCTCCATGGTGCACATCGGCGGATAGTCTATTTTCAAGCTTAAAACCATCGTGCATTACCTTAGTGCAAATCCCGCTTGCCGCGCGCCCAACGTGTGACAGAATTCAAACTGAGGGCAGACTGGGAAATACCCCCGGGGCGCTGCTTCCTCTTGAGCGCACCGACTTTACGAAATGGCATTCTTTGCACAATTTCCCGAGCTGGCTAAGTGGCATACTCCATTGGTCCCCCAAATGAACACTCTGCCGGAAAATCGAATTCCGATCGACGACCTGCTTGTGTTTCACAAGCTGGCGCGCTCGCTTACCTCGAGCTTCGATCTGGATACGATTCTGCGCACGATTCTGGAACACATGGAGCGCTTCATTGAGGCCGACTTGTGGAGCCTGCTGATGCTCGACGAAGTGCGCCAGGATTTGTTCTACGCCATCGCCGCCGGGCGGCGAAGAAGCAGCCCTGCGCGATCTGCGTGTCAAAGTCGGCGAGGGCGTGGCGGGCTGGGTGGTGGAACACGGAGAGACGCTGATTGTTCCCGAAACCGAGGACGACCCGCGGCTGCGCCAACCGGGTTCGGAATTCTCATCGAAAATCCGGTCCGTGATTGCGCTGCCTCTGCGGGGACGCAAGGGAACACAGGGCGCAATTGAAATTTTCAATCCGCGCGCCGAGCAACTGACGGACTACACGATCGCGTTTCTCCATATACTGGCCGATCATGCCGCGATCGCGATCGAAAATGCGCAGGGACATGGCGCGCATTCAACAACTCACCATCACCGACGACACCACGGGCCTTTTCAACGTGCGGCACCTGTATGACGTGCTTAGGCAAGGAATTGGAACGCTGCGGCCGCCTGCACCTTCCTGTCAGCCTCGCGTTTCTCGATCTCGATCGATTCAAGCAGGTGAACGATATGCATGGGCACCTGGTGGGGAGTGAGCTGCTTTCCCGCGCCGGGCAGCGCCTGCAGGAGTTGAGCCGCCCGCAGGACATGTGCTTCCGCTACGGGGGCGACGAGTTTGTTGTGGTGATGCCCGAGACCGGCAGGGCCGACGCGCAAGACCTTGCGCTCAACATCCATCGCGAACTGACCACAACGCGCTTCCACATGAATGGAAACCTGGAACTTACAGTCAGCGCAAGCGTCGGGCTGGCCACAGCGCCTGCCGATGGGTCTACCATCCACACCATCATTGGCGCAGCCGATGCGCGCATGTATGAAGTAAAGACTGAAGGACGAGGCCAGGTGCGCGGGGCGTAGAGTGTCCTATTCTTTCGCTGGTTCGTTGCCCTGCTTGTCGGCAATCTTCTCCAACTGATTGCGCCAATCGAGGGAGTCGATGAAGGCGCGCGATTCGCGCCAGCCTGGTTCCACGATGACATGCAGTTCGAGATAGACACGCGTTCCCAGCAGAGACTCGATCTGCTTGCGGGCGCCGGTGCCGATCTCCTTCAACTTGGCTCCCCCTTTCCCAATGAGGATGGCTTTCTGCCCATCGCGCTCGCAGTAGATAGCCGCGGCGATGCGCGTCAGCGGGAGTCGCGCCGGAGCCTGGCCTTTCTTCCGCGGCGGTGCGGGCGGTTCGGCCTCTTCATATCTTTCAATCACGACCGCGGCGGCGTAGGGCACCTCTTCGCCGGTATCAATGAGGATCCGTTCGCGAATCAGTTCGGCGACCATGAAGCGCATGGGCTGATCCGTATATTGATCGTTGGGATAGTAGCGCTCGCCGGTGGGCAGCACGGCAACAATTTTCCGGAGCAGCAGATCGAGGCCGTCGCGTTTGCGCGCACTGATGGGGATGACCTCAGCGAAGTTGAACTGTTTGGTCAATGTCTCGATCAAGGGCAGCAGAACGTCCTTGGCGACCAGGTCGATTTTGGTGAGCACGAGAAACACGGGGCAATCGAGGCCGCGGACGAGCCCGAAAAGGAATTCTTCTTCACTGGTCCACGAGTGTGCGTTTTTTCCATGAGGCTTAGCCGGAGCGCCGGCTGGCCCGATCGGCGATAGTTCTACTCCCGCACCCGGGATACCGCCCGGTTCACCTGCCGCTTCAAGTTGCACGCGGCGGCTGGCGTCAATCAGCACCAGCACCAGGTCGCGGGTTTCGAGAGCTTCGTGCACTTCCTGCAACATCCGCCGGTCGAGCTGCGACGCGGGCTTGTGCACGCCGGGCGTATCGACAAAAACGATCTGCGCCGCGGGATGTACGCGCTTGCGCGCAGGCACTTCAACCACGCCGGCGATGCGGTTGCGCGTGGTTTGCGGCTTGGGGGTGACAATGGCCACCTTTTCGCCCGTGAGGGCGTTCAGCAGCGTACTTTTGCCGGCGTTCGGCCGGCCGAGAATGGCGACAAATCCGGATTTCAAAGAAGGTAAGGCTCCTGATTGAGTTTACGGCGTTTTCGCTGATCCTATTGTGGTCCATCTTTCCCAGAAAGCTCGCCGACTACCTCGACCACTTGTACCGAGGTCCGTTGCTCGTTGCGTGCTCCTCGTCACATCTTCAAATTGAAGAGACCCACATCATGTTCAAAGAGGAAAACAAATGCTGCGCGACACCAGGGAAATGCACCCCGCCACGGGCCGCCAAACGATGCGCCCACTTCCGACAGAACCGCTTGAGATGCTGCGCTACGCCCTGAGCGAAGTGGAACAAACCGTGTGCCCCGCCAATGAAGTTCCTTCCATCGTCTGGACAAGGGACATCCTCAAGGAGGGAATCATCCTTCTCAAAACCGAAAGGGCCAGTGTAAGCCCAAGAGAACACTAGAGACCTGCAGCCAAAAGCATGCCAACACCTTCAATGGGTTCCGAGTGGGTTGTGGACAAAGCCGTCATCCGCCGATCGGTTGGCAACAGGCGCCAAAAAGGTCCCCTGACGGCACGCCACCCTAATTCCGCAACAACAGCAAACTCCCCAGCAGAGCCAGCGGCATCGCAACCATGCCCACTTTCAAAAACTCCCACGCGGTAATCTCCACCTTCTCCCGGCGCAAAGCGATCAGCCACAAAATCGTAGCCAGCGAACCGGTCACCGAAAGATTCGGGCCGAGATCGACCCCGATCAAAATCGCGTGCGCCACAATCCCCGATTCCTGCGCGTGACGAATGGCCGCGCCGCTCATCAGACCGACGGGAAGATTGTTCATCCCATTGGCAGCCAGAGCCACCGCGAATGCCGGCGCGCTCTTCGCAAACCAGCCCGGCCCATGCGCCAATAGGCTAAGGCCCGCTACGCCCGCCCGCAGAAGTCCGGCGTTTTCCAGCGCCTCCACAATCACAAAGAGCCCCGCAACCAGGGGAAGCACCGACCACGAAATCCCCTTGGCCACGCTGGCCACAATTCTCGGATTGCGGAACGCCACCACACCCAGTGCAAAAACAGCCGCGCAACAGGTGGGCGCTCCCAGTGGAAGACCAAACGCCGAAGCAGCGATCAGCACTGCCGCTGCCAGCAGCAGGCCGGCCAGCGCAAGTTTGCCTTCCGTCGTCAGAGGAGCAGGCGCCGTCTCGCCCTCGATCGGCTGCCGCAACTCCTCGCGCGCATGCCAGCGAAGACAAAGAAAAGTGACCGCGATCGAAGAGATCGAGGGCAGCAGAAAAATGTCGAGCCACTTCAGCAGCGGCGGAAGGCTTTTGCCGAAGACAACCAGATTCGCGGGGTTCGAAATCGGAAAGATGAAACTGGCAGCATTGGCGATGAACGCGCAAGCCAGCAAGTAAGGAGCAGGGCTCACCCGAGCGCGTCGCACCGCGGCTAATACCGCCGGCGTCAGCACCACCGCCGTTGCATCGTTCGAAAGCAGCGCCGTGACCACAATACCCACGCCATAGACAAGCACGAACAGGCGCACGGACGAACGCTTGGCATGCCCCGCGGCAACTCCCGCCGCCCAATCGAAGACGTGCTCTTCCCGCGCCATCTCCGCAAGAACCATCATTCCGGTCAGGAACAGGTAGACGTCCAGCCCCTCATGGACCGCATGTGCGGCCTGCGACAGCGGAATCAGCCGCAAGACCACCAGGAGGAGAGCCCCGCCGCAAATCCAATACGCCTCGCTGATTCTGCGGGGGCGCAGAAGCATACACAAAATGCTGGTAAGCGAGACGATCCAGACAAGCGCCATGATCAGTGAGGATTCGATTCGAGAGTTAAGATGCGCTTCGAGGCGGCCCGAGCGAGCTCCGATTCGGGACGGCGAGACTACCAAATCTCATTCTGGCACGACCGACAGAGGCGAGGAAGAATGCGATCAGGATGCGATTCGTTTCAACTCAACTCGCAAATGAGGTCCAAAACCGAACAAGAGCGCTTCTGATTTCCCAATCCGGCTTGTCCAACAGAGGGCAGTCGAAAGTAGACGCCTGAACTCTTGTCCGGCTGCATGGAAGACAGATTCACCCTGGAACGCGACCTTGTCTTACCCCGGGACGCAGCGTTGCCTTACGTCGTAAGACACACCGCAGGCCATGTCTTACATCCGTAAGACATCTGTAAGACAAATGCCCGACAAACTGTTGCTCCCTGGCTGCCAATGCCCTACACCGCAGGTCACAAGTAGACCTCCGTTTCCTCCGAATGCCCCCAGTCTCTCGCCTCTCGCTCTGCGCCAATCCGCACAAGGTTCCGTGCCCCATCCTTTCCGTTTTCTTCTGCGGAAAGGGTCGGAAACAATCAACCAAGGGACCTTCACAGGCTGCGGAAAAACTCGTCCCAGGAGCGGTTTTGAAAGGGCACGAGTTGACTCGTGCCGACAAGCCACCGCCCGATTTGCAGAGAAATTCCCGTCCACGGTGCACAATCAAGGATGAAGAGGCCTCGTGCCGGATTCCCGCTCGACGCTGGGATGGGTACCCCCCCCTTCCCTCCAAAATTTGCGTTTATCCACAGCAAATTTGCAGAAGATGACGCGCTTCTGTGAAACAGGGCAATCGCTCGTAAGACAGGCGTCTTACGCCGGAAGCGCGTCGAACCACTCAGCTAGATCGGTATGACCATGCTCGCGCGCAAAGTCCGCAGGTGTCTTACCCTGCTCGTTCGCGAGATGCGGATTCGCTCCATGCTCCATTAGCATCTCAGCAAGATCGAGGCGATTCGCCGCTGCCGCCGAAAAGATCGCCGTGAAGCCTCCGGTCTGCGCCGCGTTCACATCTGCGCCATGAGCAATCAGCAATTCGATTGTCGATGGAATCTTGTTTAAGGCAAGCGCCGCGTGGAGCGGCTGATTCTTCTGCCCATTCTGCGAAACCGCATCCACGCGCGCTCCGCGAAAAACCAGCGCAGCTACTGACAGAGGAGTTCCGAATGCTGCCGCGAGGTGCAGCGCCGTCCAACCGTCGCCGGAGAAAGCCTGTGCCGCAGCTGCGTCTTCGCTCAGGATGGTTTGCAGGCGCGCCTCGCTGCCGGTCGACGCCGCTTCGAAAACATCGAGCGGAACCCCAATCACCGCGAGTTTCGCAATCAAGAGAGCGCGAATCTTCGTTTGGCCCGTGTACACAGCCCACAGCAGCGCCGAAACTCCCTGCCCATCTCGATACGCGGCGAGCGACGGATCGTTTTCGAGGGCGGCGGCCACTACCGCCGCATTCCCGCTTTGGATCAATTGAAGAAAAGTTTGACTCACTGGTGATTCACGCTGTAAGGCCCGGGAAGTTTCGGTCCTGAATTTTCCGCTTCCACCTCGGGTTTCGCGGTCTGATTGGTTCGCTTGGAATAAATGCGAAACTGCACCACGAGATCCAGCACGACAGGGACCGGTTTCCCGTCCTTCATCGCCGGTTGAAAGCTCGCTTTCCTGATCGTATCGGCCGCGCTTTCATCCAGCCCGAACCCGATCGGCCTGCTCACCACAATCTCCTGCGGCTTGCCATCGGCCCCAATCACCGCATGGTACAAAGCCATTCCGGCGACACCGCTCGCCTGCGCGTATTCATTGGAAGGCGGCTCAAGGGTGGAAAGCAGCTTGGCCTTCTGATCCACGCCGCTTTGCCGATAGATCGCCGGATCCGTCGGCTTGTATTCCGCCTGGTTGGCGACAGCCTGGTAGTACGCCTTCCAGAAGCTCGGCATCGCCGCGATCATGCGCTCATCCAGTCCCTGCGCAAACATGCGATCGATGGCGTCGCGCAGCAGATGGGCCGCGTGCGCCGGGGATGTGGTCGTCGTCACGCTCCCCGCATCGGCCGGCCTCTCGGCTTCCGGCGCCGCGTTCATCTCCGCCTTGGCCTGGTCCGCGTCGCTCGGTTCCGCAGTCGGCGTCGCGGCTGTTCCGGGAGCAGCCTTGGCAGCCTCTGCTTCCTCGCCTTTCTTTCCCTTCTTCTTCTTCGGCGTAACCACCAGTTCCCGATCGATGGTGATCTTCAGGACTTTCTTCTTCGGCGTGATCCGCACCTTGTCCATGGCCTTGGTGGGATCCTCATCGGCACGCGCACCCAGGAAATGCAGTCCATACCGAATCCCCGTCAGCTCTACTTTGTGCTTCGACAAATGCACCTTGTCGATCTCGACAAGGCTCAGCGTGTAGGAGCCCTGTGCCGAGTGGCTGATCAGCTTTCCGTGTTCGTCAAAGCTCAAAGAGTTATCAAGGTATCCATCGCGAAGATAGAGCGTCTTGCCTACCACAAGCTGCTTGACTTCATCCTCGGTGATAGCGCCTGCTTGCGTATCCTGTTGCGTCGCAGTTGGCTGCGGAGAGGAGTCTTCCCGAGACGGCGTTGTTGCAGCCGGTTGTGGAGGAGTCTGCCCCTGCGCCGCAGCGGGCTGTTGCGATAGATCGGGCTGCGCTGGCGGGTTCGCGGCAGGTTGCGTTGCAGCGTCCGATGGAGCGGGTGCCGTCTGTTCCGGTGCAGTGGCCGCAGGCTGCTGCGCCGCGTCCGGCTGAGGCGTGGCGGGAGATTGTGCAGTAGCTTTTCCGAGCGCGAACGCCACTGCGACGGCGCACACGCAGCGCGCAAAACCAGTCCATGGGCGTTCTAAAGATGGGACAACGAGGCACTTCATCAGGGGAACCTATGCTCAAAATGTAGCAGGACGACAACCGTCCCCTGGGTTGAAATTCGATGACCGCGCGTTACCGAGGTGTCCCACAGGTCGACAGCTAACTTGCTGCATCCGGAACGGATTACTGGTCCGAACGCGTCAGACGCCAGAGAATGCGCCGAAATACCCCAAGCGCCCGCCTCGTGTCTGTGGGCGTTAGGCGAATTCGGCGCAAAAGCAGCCGAAGATCGTGCCGATTGGCTGCACCCATGGTGCGAGGCGAGTAGCCCGCCGTCCTCATCGTTTCCTCAATCACCTCCGCCAGCCGATCCAGTGCGCCCGACGCAGCGTTTGGACTCTCACCGACGGCTGGTGCTGTTTCCCCCTCGCCGTCTTCTTCGGGTACGCCACGGGTCAGTTCGTAGAGGCAGACCGCAACCGCCTGCCCTAGATTCATCGAGGGCTGGCGCGGGTCCGTCGGGATCTCCACGAGCAAATGGCAGTAAGACAAATCGTCGCGTGTAAGACCGTGCTTCTCCGGCCCACAGACGATGGCAAGGCGGCCACTCTTCCGAAACTCCTTCCCGAGAACTGGCGTGAGCAATGGAAGCGGAACGACGGGCTGCTCCGGCTTGCGATGCGTGAGGGTTCCCGTGCCGACGACGAGCGTGCAATCCGAGACGGCCTCGGCGAGGGTCTCGGTTTCGCGCGCGTTTTTGAGCAATTCCGGCGCCCCCACAGCAGATTTTGCCTCGCGCCAGTGCGCCTCAAACGGAGCGACGACGGTCAAACGCGCAAACCCGAAGTTAGCCATGGCCCGCGCAACCGCACCAATGTTCAGTGGATTGCGGGGCGAGACGAGAACGACATCAATCCGGGCGCGTTGGTCTTCTGTGAGCAAGCATTTATTGTATTGCCGGCACTGCGCATCCCTTATGCAGTCCTGTACTTGTTCTGGCCCGTACTTGTTCTGGCCTGTACTTCTTCTGGATTGATAAACTGCAGGCACCGATGAGCCCCGAGAACGTTCCAGACAAGGATGCGCTGCAATTGGAGGTAGAAGCGCTGTGTGCAACGGCGCGCTGGTGCTATGTGCGCGGATGGGTGCCGGCCACGAGTGGCAACTTCAGCGTACGTGCGGGCCGGCACATTCTGATTACGCCGACCGGCCTGGACAAAGGCGCGCTGACGCCCGCCGATCTGCTGGAGATTGATCCAGAGGGCCGCGCCGTTGCGGGGAGAGGTAAGCCTTCCGCCGAGACGGGGCTGCATACGGTGATCTATCGCGAGCGGCCCGGTGCGCATGCGATTCTGCACGTGCACACGATCTGGAACACGCTGCTTTCCGGGCGATTTCTTGAGAGAGGTTTCGTTCCGATCGAAGGCTATGAGCTGTTAAAGGGTTTGGCTGGAGTTAGCACGCATGAGCAGGCTGAGCAAGTGCCGATCGTTGCGAATTCGCAGGATTATGCCCATTTATCGAAGGAACTGGGCGATGCGCTCCAGGGATTCCCGCAAGCGCATGGGGTTTTGTTGAGCAAGCATGGGCTTTATACTTGGGGAGAATCGGTGGCTGAGGCGCGGCGTCATCTTGAAGCCCTCGAGTTCTTGTTCGAGGTGGAAGGGCGCCGGCTCATGAGCCCGCCGGCTTGACTACAAAATTGTTCCACGTGGAACAATCGGATGCCGTCGATCCGGACGATTCGCGTGGCGTGGGGATTGTTCCACGGCGAGAAATTGTTCCACGTGGAACAATTGTGATGGTGGATACGTTCGGTCTTGGGAGTTGCGGATTATTTCGTTGATTTGTGAATGCCGCTTGATTCGTAGCGTCAAGTCATTGAGGAGCATCGTATGGCTGTTCTTCGCTTCCCCGAAGAGAATCTCCAAGTCAACTCTGAACCGGAAATTCGCGAAGCGCTGGCACCGCTCGGCATCGATTATGAGCGCTGGAGCCTGGACCGGGTGCCCCCGGATGCGAGCGCAGATGAGGTGCTCCGGGCGTACGCCGACGAGATCGAGGAGATGAAGCGGCGCGGTGGGTACGTCACGGCGGACGTCATTGATGTGAACCCGGCGACGCCGAATCTTGAGGCGATGCTGGCGCGGTTCGACAAGGAGCATACGCACGACGAGGACGAAGTGCGGTTCATCCTTTCGGGGCGTGGCGTTTTCTTTCTGCATGTCCATGGGAGGGTTGCTTCTGTCGAGGTCGGCCCCGGCGATATGCTGCGCGTGCCGCGTGGAACCACGCATTGGTTCACTCTCTGCGAAGATCGGCGCATCCGCGCCATTCGCTGGTTCCAGGACACGGCCGGCTGGACTCCACACTACACGGAGTCGGGCGTGGATCAGGGCTATCAGCCGCTCTGCTTCGGGCCTACCTACTTTGGGCCGCGCGTTGCAACGAATCTCTCCGCATGACGGCGATCGAGCCTCGCGTTTATTTGCTGGACGTCGAAGGTACGGTTGCGCCGCTATCGCTGGTGAGCGAGCAGCTTTTCCCATATGCGCGCGCGCACGTCGCCGGTTTTCTGAAGCAGAACCTGAGCAGGCCGGAAGTCCAAAGCGATTTGAAACTTCTTGCGGAAGAGAATCGAGCGGAGCAGCGCGAAGATAGCCCGACTTTCGGCATCGAAATCCGCAACGAACTGCATGCGCGCGCCTATCTTCTGTGGTTGATGGATCAGGATCGCAAATCGACGGCGCTGAAATCGCTGCAAGGCAAGATCTGGAAGGCTGGTTTCGAGAGCGGCGCGTTGAAGGGCACTCTCTTCGCCGATGTACCGGAGGTGTTTGCGCGGTGGGCTTTGCGAGGGAAGGTTGCTATCTATTCGTCGGGTTCGGTGGAAGCCCAGCAGCTTCTGTTTCGCCATTCGGTCTATGGGGATCTGACGCCCCTGATTGCGAGTTACTTTGACACGCGGACCGGTCCTAAGTCAGAGAGCGCGAGTTATGCAGCGATTGCGAAGGACCTAAGTGTCGATTCCGCCGAAGTGATTTTCTTTTCCGATGTGGTGCGCGAGCTGGATGCCGCGCGAGAGGCTGGATGCTCTACGCGACTTGTTGTGCGTGACGGCAATGCGGCGGTAGAGGATGCGCATGGGCATGAGGCGATTCCGGTGCTGGCGTGAGGCGCGGATCTCCGATGCCCCTGCGCAGCATCCTCGCACGCCGAAGCGCGCGGAATGTGAATCAATGAGAAGTCGAGTAGGGCTATGGCGCTGAGCGGGCTTCGAATGATGTCGCCGTTTCCATAACCCCCCTAAAATTCCGTACGGCGAGTTTTCCCCAGTACGGCTTCAAGGCTGACGTTTCAGATGATGCCTTCCTGTTTATTGATTTGCTTAAGCCTGCTCCCGGCGTTCGCAACGCAATAGACAGTTTGCTTTCATCCTTCGTATCGTCCAAGACTGAGACCTGTGATCCCGTACTGTGCCGGGCAGGTCTTCTCTTCCGATACCGCCATTAGGGCCTCACGGTCTTACCCCAGAGGTCCTCGCTCCGGTCAGGGTTGTAGTGTCCCTGTCCATCAACACTTATTGACCTCATCCGAGCCACTCGCGTGCACTCCCCGATTTCCCGGCATTCGCTGGTTATACGGAGAGCCTTTGCTGTGCGGGAGCGCCTGGGCTGCCCACGAGTGGTTCCGAGCTTTCACTTCTCATCCTTGTCAGCATGCAGCCCTCTATGACCACGGGGAACCCGCCGGTTGCTTATACCCAGTTCCTTCGCCAGCGGCACAGCCTTCATCTTCGGAAGAAAGATTCGGCATTCTCATCCATCCCACCACAGTCCGCTACCGGTGGGACCCTCTTTTCGCGGCTAACGGTTCGCTTCTTTTGCTACAGCCTGCTGACTTGCTAGTCCCCCTGACGGACCCGACGCCGCTCGCGCTTTGCCGGCTGGGACGTTTACTCCGGAGCCTCGGTAAGAGAGATCGCCCTCTCCTCCGTCCGGTATGACTACAGTAGCAACTGGGCAAGTTCTACTGGCAGGTACTTCCCCTGCTGGATTAACAGCTAGCTTCGCTGCACCTTCCGAGTTGCGGGTGACTCGCCCGGAATCACATCCTGACGCCATAGAGAATCGTCCGGCTGTCATCGCGACGTCTCCGTTCATTTCTAATTTGGAGAATCCCGAGATGTATCGGGCTTGACTTGGTCCGCAGGAGCTATAGAGGCGAACTCCGGGCCGAGTCCTGCGATCGCTTTGCGTAAATCTGCCTCGTTGCCGCCAAAGTCGAAGTAGACGATCTTTCCGTTCGCGTCAATAACCAGGGCCAGTGGAAGACCATCGGCCTGCAGCGCGGTCGCCACTTTACGATCACCGTCATGATAGTTTTTCCAATCGTAGTGATGCCGGACCATGTACTTGACTGCGCGCGCGGCATCCGTGTCCTCGTCTGCCACATCTCCGACCTCGTCAAAGCTAATAAACTCCATCCCTTTGTCTTTGACCTCCGCGTGAATGCGGTTGAGCGAGGGCAAAACAGCCAAACACGGCCCGCACCAGGTTCCCCACAAATCGATGAGGACCGGCCTGCCGCGATACGAGCTAAGGGCAACCTCCTTGCCGTCTGTGCCCACGAAGGTCACATCGGGAACAAGCTGCCCAATCATCTCCACATGGTGAGCGATGCCGACGCGGCGGGTGGACGCTCCGCAAGGATTGGCCGGGGCGCTCGCCGGTTCCTGCGATTTCGCCAGTGGAATCGAACAAACGAGGGAGAGGGTAAGGACCGCACCGCGCACAATGGCCCCCTTTGAGAGAATCAGCAATTCAATCCACAGACGAAAAAGTCGTCTTGTTCGCTCCAGAAATCACGCTGACAGCTAAAAGCTCTCCACTCGCGTCTCGCGGGCGGATCGTGGACCAACCATACATGATCCAGATTTTAGAGTTCTGTCCGAATCGGCGGATCGGCCATCAACACCGAAGGACGATCTGGGTGAAAAGCAAAAAGTTCGTTTAGGCGATCTCCTCACAGAACTCCGTGCGCGACTTTCTAAAATCTCATGTCGAGAAATTTGCGAATCCTGCAAATAGAAAAAGGGCACTCCATTTGTCCCAAAGCAGGTCAGATCGCTTGTTGAAGCCTATTGAAATTCGCGGCTTTTAAGTGCTTTGGAATGAAGGATTGCAGAGTCGCGATATTGGCTCTGTTGATCCTTGTGGATCGCTTGTGCTTTGAGCGCTACAAAATCGACTACAGTCGTTGCGCCGTTGCGAGCGCGCCAGAAATCGAGATGCCACGCTTCTCTAGTGTGAGCATGATGCACTTCATCTCTTCCTTGAATCACCCTGAAGAAAGGACGGCCTCCATTGGGATCGACGCGCGCAATCGAAACTCGGCAGCATGGCACATCGAACCTCTGGAAGGTACGTCGTCTGCACGAAATGCTCCGGGGGGGAGCGTCGAAGTACCAGAGTACAGCCGACGCGAAGTGTCGCGCTCTTTGGGATGCTGGCTGAGACGAGGATTTCAGGGTTGCCACAGACAGCAAGGCCGCCCTCACGAGGAACGGCCTGCGGCGGTTATTTTGGCTGTGCCGGTTTGAGCTTGATTGAAAATCCGCACTCTGAAGACATTGGCGGAAATCCCCTTCCTTAATGCCTCCTTTGCCGTCTGGAGCGATTACGAAGCCGGGATAGAAAACGTGGACCGTCGTCCTTACGGGAGTAGGAACTGCGTTCACAAGATACAGCTATAGGTCCACTGCTTGACCCGCGAGAGCTGATTTTTTGCACTCGTCAAGATAACCGCCGACTTCTCCTCCCGTTAACGCTGCGAGATGAAGTCTCAAAGTGACTGAGACACAGTCCGCACTACTGGAGCCTCATCCCCCGCAAAGTAAACTTCAGCGCAAACTGCACCTGGCGTGGCGACTGCGCTTCAAGAATATGGTTGAATGTTGGTGAACTTCGAAGCGGTCCTGACGTTGCTCCATCTGGTTTAGGAGCTTTCCCAAAGGCCACCGCACCTCGAACTCTTCAACGGTCGAACAACCGGCGTACTCAGTTGAGGCGCTGAATCCCTAAAGGAGGTTTTCCCTTAGAAGCCCTCCCGTACATCCAAGCTCGCCGTCTACCGAGTCGCACCCGCAGGCGCTCCGCCAGAGTCGCGCGTCAACCGCGCAAGCAAAGCATCAAAGCGCGGGTTGCCGTGCAAATGCCTCAACCGCGGCTCCCGCGCCAAATAAACCAACCACGGCGAGCGTTCCGCAAACGCCTGCTCCAGTGATGCAAAGGCTTGATCGTGGTCGCCGAGCGCTTCGTAAATCAATCCCAACTCATAGGGCGAAACGTATCGTTCCGCGGAATGCGCGGTGAGCCGCTCCAGCGTCCGAAGCGCATCCGTCCGATTGCCATTGACCGCCTGCGCGTGCCCAAGAAAGCTGAGTTGCACACTCACGCCCGAGAGTTCCGCTCCTTTTCGGATGGTTGCTTCAGCTTCGCCAGTCGCGCCTGTGCCTAGATGAGCCCAACCCTGAAAAATGCGATGCCACGAGAAGCCGGGGTCGTTGGCCAACGCACGCCCTGATTCGTTGAGAGCTTGTTCGAAGTCGTGCGCCATCAGGTGGTGCCACATGAGGTGAAGCTGTGAAAATGGATCCGCAGGGTCGAGGTTCAGGTAGATTTTGCTCTCGGCCAGCGACTCCTCCATGCGCTCCGTTGCCACCAGCAGATGCGAATACCAATGATGCGCAGGCCCGTAACGCGGATTGAGCCGGATTGCCTCGGAAAACAACCGCTCGGCCTCCGGAATCTCCCAGCGGTAGTGGAGCAGTGCGTAAGCCAGCGCCGCATGCCCCTCGGCCAGGTCCGGCTTCAGACGAAGCGCCTGCTCCGCATACGAAATGCCCTTTGGAAAGCCCTCACGTGGGGGGAGCACACCGCCCTCCCAGCTCGCTAACGTGTTGTAAGCATCCGCCAAGCCCGCGTACGCAAGGGCATACGTCGGATCGCGCTTGACCGCCTGTTCGAAGTAGGCAATAGCTTCCATCGTGCCCGCCGGGCGTCTTCCCCAATGATGGCGGCCCTTCAAATACAGCGCATACGCTTCCGGATCTTCCGAATGGCGCGCCGCAGAGGGGAAGCGGGCGCCCAGCAACTGTGGGCGCAGCTTGTCTACGATCGCAGCCGTGATCTCATCCTGCACTTCGAACACGTCCGTCATTTCCCGGTCGTACCGCTCAGACCACAGGTGATGACCGTCGTTGACGTCGATCAACTGAACCGTGATCCGGAGCAGGTTACCGGCACGCCGAACACTTCCGTCGAGGATCACACCTACATTCAACCGTCGCCCAATTTCGCGAATATCCAACCCGTGCCCGCGTACGGCGGCTGCCGACGCTCGTGCGATCACCTGAAGGTCGTCATACAGGCTCAGCGAGTGGATCAGTTCCTCGGCCAGTCCGTCGCCGAATTGCTCGCCATCCCCACTCAAGCTAGCAAAGGGCAACACCGCGATCGAAGAAGCCGGACTCGTGCTGGTCCTCGCCCTCGAAGCGACCTCGATTGCCCCAATCTTCTCGATCGGAGCAATGAATCGATAGCCGAGCCGGGGCAGAGTTTCAACATACCGGGGACTTTCTGCCTGGTCGTTCAGGGTGAGGCGAATCTGGCGAATGCAGTAGTTCAGTCCCTGCTCAAAATCGACAAATGTGTCGTTGCCCCAAATGGCAGAGCGGATCTGTTCACGCGTGACCATCGCACCATGGTTGCTGATCAGCATGGCGAGAACCCGCGCGGGCTGCTGCTGAATGCGTGCGGGCACACCTTTCTTGCGCAGCTCGAAGGTCTTGTCGTCGAACTCGAATTCGCCGAATCGAAAAGCGAGCATGTGGGAAGGCGGCAGGAACCGGGCAGCTTCTCGCGATTATAGCAACGAGTGTTCCCATTCCCGTTACTTGATTCGCCACAGAATTGCCAACCCCGAGGATCGAATAGGAATCCACAATTTCGGTTCAATGAACAATGTGGAAAGTGCGTTTCCAGCGCGTATCCTGGAAGAAATGCACCAGAACGTGGCCCATCCACGCGAGCTTGTGACCGAATCCTGTTTGTTCAAGTTGTCCATCTGCGGCCTTGAACGACCAATAGTTGAAGAGAGGCCGGCCAATTATGTTGGCGCGTGGCACGAAGCCCCAGTAGCGCGAGTCCAGGCTGTTGTGCCGGTTATCGCCCATCATGAAGTACATGCCGGGTGGAACCACCAGGTCGCCATCCTGGATATAGCTTGAGAAGTTCACGGCCCACGACTCTGTCGCCCCAGATGCTGCTGCCGGGGGTACTGCGGGAAAATCATCGAGGAACTCGTTGAAGTTATCCGTCGTCGTCGGCTGCGCAAATCCCACCGGCTGTGCAACACCATTAACAATCACAATGCCGTTGCGTAGATGAATATGATCTCCCGGTACGCCAATCAACCTCTTCACCAGGGGAGTGTATTGTGGTGTTCCGTCGGCGTCAGTGGCATCAATACCAGGCTGATTGACGGGCTTGTGGAAGACCACGATATCGCCGCGCCTCGGCTCGCGATACCTGATGAGCGGCATCCACGAAGCAGGCGGCATTAGCGTGATCTGGTCGACGACCAGGTGATCGCCTACAAGCAGCGTGTTCTCCATCGAGCCTGACGGAATGACGTAGTTCTGAGCTAAGAAGGTCAGAATGAACAGGCCCACCACCAGAACTGAGCAGATGCTGGCCAGCGCCTCGAAAGGAGTCTCTTCCCGATTGATTTTGGCGGAAGCTTCGGGCTTCGTTGAAACAGGAGAAGTCTTCGTCGCTGGACTCATCCAAAGGCTCCTCAGGAAGGCTGGCGAGCCCCAGAATGTTCGCAAGCGTTCACTTCAAAATGATGATTTTATCTGCGTTCGACTGTCGTCGAGTTTCCGTCTTGACCGGAGTCTATCAAATCCCCGTGCAACGCAGGATTCTCTGGATGATGCGGCGTGCGAGCGGTTAGTGGCCGATCCGTCATTTCCTCAGGAGTAACTGCCGGTTGGAAGGTGATACTCCCGCATAAGCCGGTAACTGGGTAGCGGCCGATTTCGGATATGAACTGTCGCCAGGATGGTGGTGCACACGTGCACACGTACATTACCAGCCGCTTATCTACGCACAGGCGGCAAACCGGAAAAAACGCTGCGGCTGGTAAACGATTCGCCCGCAAAATACGCGCAGCGTATTATTCGTGCATGCTTCCCAGTAAGCGGGGACTTCTTCTCCTCTTCACAATTCTGTCAGCAAGCTCAGCTGGATTTTTTTGTCATGCGCAGTCGGCCCAACAGTCCCTGCCCGTCCGTTACAACTTCGGTGACGACCCCGACGGCAGGCTCGGCTGGGCCAATCCCAACTTCGACGACAGCGCGTGGCCCGTCGCGCAAAATGGCCTAGTCCCCTCTCGCTCCCGCGAAACCAATCGTTTCCTCTGGGTGCGCGTGCGCGTCCCTGTTCCAAACGACCTGAACACCCCATTGGCCCTTCACCTCGACAATCTTGGTATCCAGCCAATGGCTTGGCAAGTCTTCGTCAACGGCCAATCCCTCGGGGGCCAGGGCGCTTTCCCGCCCCACGCAGCTCCCGCCGATCCCCCCATCTCACCCGTGATGACTCTTCCTCCTTCGCTCGCTCGGCCCGGCTTCGTGGCTTTGGTCGCGGTGCGCGAGTGGCACGCCCCTGCCTTTATCGAATCCGGCGTTCCCGGCCACCCAACCGCCGACATCAACAACGTTGAGGTGCTCAGCCTTACGGTTCGTGCCAGAGCTGCTGATGCACTGGTTGCCAGCGGACCAGAGTATGCGCTCAGCGCTCTTCTGGCGCTCGCCGGCATTGCTCTGCTCGTCTTCTGGCACTACTCCAGAGGCCGCGAATACCTGTGGGCCGCAGTTATGCTCCTGAGCCCCCTGGCCACTGCTATCCTGTCTGCCGATCCGGTCGCGGCCAGTCTCTCATTTCACACATTGACGCTGGCCTGGGCAGTGGTCTACGCGGCAGGACTGATCGCTGAGATCGAGTTCATGTGGGCGCTCTTCGGGCTGCGTTCCCGCTGGCTTCGCATTCTCTGGCACGCCATCTGGATCGTTGTTTGGATGACCGAAATCTCCGAGACATACCTGATGGAGTCTCCGGCGTTGCTGCACCTCTGCCAGATCATCATCGTCGCCGGCATTCCAGCCTTTGACTGTATTCTTTTCACCGTTTGTATTCGTGAGCTCTTTCGCCCCGCCGGCAATCGCGCCATCGCCGCCGCCCAAAGCCTCTTTGAGGTGATCGTCCTGCTAGGGGCCTTCGGCTACTCGGTTCACCTCGCGCTACGGCCCTTCACGCTGGATCTCTGGAACCTGAGCCTCATGCTGGTGGATATGGCTATCGCCACCATGCTGTTCCGGCGGGCCTGGAAGGCGTGGAAAGAGTCGAGTTCCCTGCGCGTAGAGTTCGAGGCAGCACGTGAGGTTCAGGAACAGTTGGTGGCTCCGGCGGTGGATGTGCCCGGCTTCAAGATTGAGAGCGCCTACGCACCAGCCAGGCAGGTCGGCGGAGATTTCTTCCGCGTGATTCCGGATGCAGGAAGTGTCCTCATCGTTGTCGGCGACGTCAGCGGCAAAGGATTGAAAGCTGCAATGACGGTGAGCGCCATTATGGGCGCGTTGCGCGACTATCCCTCGCGACAGCCAACTGAGGTTTTGGCTCACCTCAACCGCGTGGTTTATGGACAGCTGAGCGGCTTCGTCACCTGCTGTGTTACGCGCATCGGACACGACGGCGCGGCCACCATCGCCAACGCCGGCAACCCAGCTCCGTATTGCAATGGCCTGGAGATCGCGGTCGAACCCGGCTTGCCGCTCGGCCTGCTGGCCGCCGCTGCTTACGAAGAGACGCACTACCAGCTCGCACCCGACGATCGCCTCACCTTTGTCTCCGACGGCGTCCTCGAAGCTACCAACCGGCAGGGCGAGCTTTACGGTTTCGATCGCACCCAAGCAATCTCCACCAAGTCCGCTACTAAAGTAGCGCAGGCCGCGCAAGCCTTCGGCCAGGAGGACGATATCACCGTCCTGACGATTATGAGGGAAAGTGTTAGAGCACCTGCCAGTCGAACTAGTTGACGGGACGGCTGCTGAGGTGAGGCTCAGGAGTAGAGACGGTCCGGGCTGCGTTGATTTGATCGACTGCAAGGTGAGCTACACCGATCTTGCCGCTGGGTTCGGCTTCCACGGCCACGTGGACTTTATCCGTTTTCAAGGGCAAGCGCAGTGTGAATTGAATTGGTGTGACCATTGCATCGAGCCGTTCCTTGTCATGCGTGGCACCTCTAAGCATCAATTCTGCCTCCTTGAGAGCGAGTATTTTTCCGTTGGTATTCAGGCTGGCGGCCGAAACCAACACACTGGCTGTGCTCGCTCCTGATGCGCCCGCTTGCCAATCAAGGTTTCGCCCCTTCAACTGAACGACGAATTGGAAAGTGTGGGAGTCAGGATGACGGACGATGCCATCGATCTTAAGATCCAATGACTGGAAAGGAATTTCGGATTGCATTGCTTGGTTGAGATTCAAGATCGACTGCTGAAGGGAGTCGACGGGCGCATTCGAGTCGGGAGCGAAATAACCAGCCCTGGTCATTGCACGCAATGCGCTATCGCGCAACTCAACGCGGATCCGGTGGAATTTGCCATCGGAAGCGACCTGCGGCGGTTGGTAGGTGAGCGTGTAGTATTGCGAACCCGTAATTTGAGAGCCCAGTATTTCCGCATCGACATCATTCCGGTTGTAAAAGAGTTTTCCTCCCGCTTCGTTTACCAAGACCCCAAAATTGATGCTGGCGGCAAACGGATCACTGTCGTCGCTGATGGAAGACTCGGCGAACGCGGCGCTGACGGGTCTGGCAGGCCCGGCCCCAAAATTGACGAAGTGGCCGACTTTCAAACCGGGATAAATCACAAAAAGACTGATCCTGGCATTGATCAGCATCGTCGCAGTGTCATGCATGTACCGCCGGAGAGATTCCTGCACGTCGGGCGGCATGCCAAAGGTCGTGAAGCCGGGAAAGCCGTGACCCATCCAGATGATGCTCTTGCCCCCAGGAATTCCGCTGCTTTGCAAAGCCAGCTGCTGCAGTGCGCCGACCGTTTGGTCGAATCTCTCTTGGGCAAACGCGTCGCTGAGCCACTTATAGGGAATGGCACTGCCCAAGTGATCGAGAGCGTAAAGAAGGTCGGCTCGGCTTCTGGTGAAGCCTTGTAGAACCTCAAGATCTCGATTGCCGACGACGGCCAGTTCTGCCGGGGCCCCGAGGACACTGGGCTGTCGCAGAAGGAACTGACGGAATTCGTATCGGATGAAAGCAAAATCTTCAAAGCTCGAATTCAACTGGTCAAGCACGAAGATGCTCAACGGGGCCTGTCTGCTGGAATTCTGATTATCTGGGGGCATCCTCAGACCTTGCGTCTGGGGCGGCTCGAACGAAAAGATGCGTTGAGGCTTTCGGTCTTCAGTGACGATGAAATCGTCCTTCGTTTGCGCCGCGTCATTTGTGCCCATAGTCAAGTTTGGGGTACCAGTCGGTGCCGCGGCCCGCTGGAGTTAAATCGAGCATCAGCCAAAGCGGATCGAGATCGGGGGCACCGCGCGGATCTTGTCCAGGATCCGCCATCGCGCCGCTCAATTCGCCGCTGTAAAAGTGCCGAACCACGCCGTCGCGACGACTGAATACGCTCAAGCCGGGGATATCCGCATCCTCCGCACTGACATATGTGCGCGTGTAACTGCCCGTGAGATCGGACACGAACGGAAGGTTGGCGAAAGCGCGCTGTTGTTTGTATTCCAGCAAGCGCTCGATCGGTGAACGGGCAGTGACCGCGATGGCGACGCGTTCCCGCAAGTTGACTGCGATTCCGTTCCACGCGCTGAGGAACGAGGTGCAACTGGGACAAGGCGTCTTGCGTTGCGGGCCGAACATCATGCTGTAAACCATCAAGGTTTCCTTGTCGCCGAAAAGAGCGGAGAGGCGAGTCGGCCCGGCTTCGGAGACAAGTTCGAAGTCCTCGGGGACTTTGCCCCCGGGCGGCAGCGCACGCCGCTGGGCTGCGACGCGTTCGATGTGGCGCCGCAGATCGATCTCTTCGGCAAGGAGCGCGTTGCGGGCTGTGCGGTACTCCGCGCTTTCGTTGGGATAGTGGGCCCGATTGGCGGCGGCCAGTTGCCGCGCCGGCGATAGAGTCTGAGGAATGGACATAAGTTCTCCCAGGTATCCTGCGGCTTTGGATGCGTTTCGTGGTCAGGGTGTTCAGGTGTTCAGGTGTTCAGGTGTTCAGGTGTTCAGGTAGTGGACGGATTCCAGAAGCGGTCGGTTGCAAGATTCACAAGGCTCAGAAGGCTCACGAGGCTTGGGCGGCGGCGGTTTCTATGCGGGGCGGGAAGACGCGCAGGCGTTCGACGCGGCGATCGGTTGACGCGACGACTTCGATGCGCACGCCGGCGTGGTCGAGCATCACAACTTCGCCGGGCAGGGGGATGCGGCCCTCGATCTCGCTGACCAGTCCGCCGAGGGTTGTTGCTTCGTAACTCGTCCTCGATCTCGACTGGCTCGCCGAAGAGGTCGGCGAGCTGATCGACGGGAAAGCTGCCGGGCACCAGCCATGAGCCGCCGGCCTCGCGCTGCGGATCTTCGACGGGCGTATCAGTTTCGTGTTCGTCGCGGATGTTGCCGACGATCTGTTCCAGCAGATCTTCGATGGTGACCAGGCCGGCGACGCCGCCGTACTCGTCGATGACGATGCGCATGTGCTGCTTTTCGCGCTGCATCTCGCGCAGCAGCTCGTAGCCGCGCTTGGTTTCAGGCACGAAAGCAGCCGGGCGCTGGATGCGGCAACGGTGCGGGTGCGCGCTTCTTCGTCGGTAATCTGCAACAGGTCGTGCGCGAAGGCGATGCCGGTGATGTTGTCGAGCGAGCCGGAGTAGACCGGCACGCGCGAGAAGTTGTGATCGCGCAGCTGTTCGAGGAATTCCTCGAGGGTGATGGACTCGGGTACGGCAAAGACGCGCGGGCGCGGCGTCATCACTTCGCGCACCAGCTTGTCGCCGAACTCGACGGCGGAGCGCACCAGATCGCGGTCGGTCTCCTCGAGGATTCCCTCTTCCTCGCCGGCTTCGAGCAGGGCTTCGACATCGACCGCAGCCTCTTCCTGCAGGTTTGGCCGGCTGGTCTGCGAGCGAAGCCACCGAGAAGAAGAAGCGCACGAACACGGTGATGGGCGTGACCACCCAAAGCAGGAAGCGGATGGGCCATAGCAGACTGCGGCCCAGCGGCCGCGGGTGCGATTGAAGAGCAGCCGTCGGCAAAACCTGGTTGCAGAAGACGACAACCAGAACTACGCCGAGGACGGCCTGCGCAATCTCAGCATACGGGGCCGGCCGAGGTGCGGACCGCGATCGAAGAGCACCGCGCCAAATACGAGGGCGATGATGCCGAGCGCCAGTTGCTGCAGCACGGCAGCGGAGATAGCGGCGTGCTCGCGGCTCAGGCCGAGGTGCGGCTCGACCTTCTCTTCCCAGGCGTCGAGGTTGTCCTGCACCTCGCGGGAGAGGATCTTGCCGAACTCAGAATAGACGCGGGTGATGTAGGCGGCCAGTGTTTCGACAAGGGCCGCGAGGATAAGGAGAAAGATGGTGAGGGGCTCATGCGCTCACCTCGATGGACACGCGCCGTTGGCGCCTCGTTCCCAGGTCCACCATCCCACCGACGAAGACCTGTCGCTGGGGACCCCGGGCAGAACTCGTGGCCTGGGGCTCGCCATTTACTTGCGTCGGACTGGCTGAGTCGCTCTGGATTCAGCGCGTTCGATCAGGCCTTGCGGCAAGCCGAGTCGGGCGCGCAAGCGGCGCTCGCGGCGCGCCATCTGGCCTGTATCGGTCTCATGGTCGTAGCCAGCCAGATGGAGCAGGCCGTGGAGGATCAGAACCTTCAGCTCTGTCCCAAGGGAGTGGCCGCACGCAGTGCCTTGGCGGCGCGCCGTGGGCACGCTGATGGCGAGGTCGCCGGCGATTCTTTTCCTTCTTTGGACCAGGGCTTCGGCTGGGAAAGAAAGAACGTCAGTCGGCTTTGTCCATGCCGCGGAACTGGCGGTTGAGGCGGCGGATGGCTTGCATCGGTGGTGAGCAGCACGGTGACGTGGCCGCGCAGCCGGACGGCGGCCTGGGCTCGAGCGAGAAAGAGCGCAAGAGTGCGCGCAGAGGGGAATGCGATGATACGCGGAAGCCTTGCGCGGGAGTGACGCGGACCGGCGCATCGCCGAAGTTGCCTTCGGTGCGGGGTGGGGGTCCAGGTCTGGATCCAAATCTGGGTCGAGGAGAATCATCGTGCGCGGAGCCGCAAAGGACGCGGCTCCGATTCATCTTCGATTTTACGCGAAGGCGCGGATTTACTGCGGTTTGGCGCCTGGGGCAGGCGGCGCCGGGCTGCTCGCCGGCCATGATTGTCGCCGAGCGAAAGCGGCAGTTCCTGCTGCTGCGGCTTGGCCGACTCGTAGGCGCGCACGATGCGCTGCACCAGCGCGTGGCGCACCACGTCGCCGTCTTCAAAGTGGCAGAAGCTGATGCCCTCGACGCCGTCGAGCACGTTGATGGCATCCACCAGGCCCGACTTGCGCGGGTTGGGCAAGTCGATCTGCGTGATGTCGCCGGTGATGACGGCCTTGGAGTTGTTGCCCATGCGGGTGAGGAACATCTTCATCTGCTCGATGGTGGTGTTCTGCGCCTCGTCCATGATGATGAAGGCGTCGTTGAGGGTGCGGCCGCGCATGAAGGCCAGCGGCGCAACCTCGATGATGTTCTTCTCGAGCATCTTGTCGACGCGCTCGGGCTCGAGCAGGTCGTAGAGCGCGTCGTAGAGCGGGCGCAGATAGGGGTCGACCTTCTCCTGCAGGCTGCCGGGCAGGAAGCCGAGGCGTTCGCCGGCTTCGACGGCCGGGCGCACCAGCACGATGCGGCTGACCTTCTTGGCGTTCATGGCGGCCACGGCCATGGCGACGGCGAGATAGGTTTTGCCGGTGCCGGCCGGGCCGACGCCGAAGACCATGTCGTTCTGCTCGATGGCCTCGACATATTTGCGCTGATTGAGCGAGCGCGGCTGCACGGTGCGCTTGACGCCCGCAGAGCGCTGCTTGCCCGCGTCGGCGACCGAACGCAGCGTGGTGGCCGGGTCGGCCACGACCAGGCGCAGCATGCCGTTCAATTCGCCATTGTGCGGATTGATGCCCTGGCGGCGGAGCGCTTCGAAGTCCTGAAAGATGCGCTGGACTCGAGCCACCGATTCTTCCGGCCCCTCCACGTGCACGGCGTCGGATCGCAGGTCGATCCTTACGCCGAGTGAATCCTCCATCAGCCTGAGGTTTTCATCGCGGGTCCCAAACAGGGGCTCAAGATTCGGTGTGATCTCCAGATCAGCGTTCAGACGGCCTCCAGTTCTGCCCTTCGGGCAGGCATGACAGTGGGTTAGATTCCATTACGGAATACATCGGCAGGTTGGCGCGAAAATATTTTGTGATGTTAGAGTTGTGGGATACGTGCGAGGCGAGCACGGACCCGGGCTGGTCCCGAGCCGCAACGTGTTGGCGAGAGCGCCCAAGGTGGTGTATGGGGAGAGAGTAGCGCCGGCCGGTTCCGGCGTCAATCCCACCCCGGTAAAGATTCGGGGAATTAGTGACGGACGGGGTACATCGGTGCTGCACCCTGCGAAAGGCGCGGCGGCCCAATCCGCACGATCGACTGAGGAATCTGGAAGTTAGGTGAGCACGCTTTGCTCGCTCAAGGCAGACGATGGTGGTATCAGTTCGAAGGAGGAGTGACCGCAGCCGACAGCGGCTTGTGGGGCTGCCACGCCGGACCACCCTCTTCCCATTGGTCGTCGGTCAGTTGCTCGACCTCGGTACCGTCGTTGCGTCATGACGAAAATTTCGCCGTAAGGTTGCGGCGCGCCCATCAAAAGAGCCTCATCTTTGAATCCCATGCGCGAACTTGTGAACAGCAGGCGTTCTCCGTCAGGCGACCAAGCGAGATGCGCCTCGTTTCCCTTGGTATGCGTCAACTGGGTCATTCCTGTTCCGTCAGGATGAATTGTGAATACCTGGAAGTCGTTGCCGGTTCTGCGAATGAATGCGATCGAATCGCCACGTGGAGACCAGACAGGAAAATTGTCCCACTCACTTGTGAGCACCTTGACTGAATGATCTTCGAGATTCATGATGCGCAGGCCCTTCTCCGTTGGGCCGAGGGTGCGATAGACAATATGCTTTCCATCCGGCCCGAAGGATGCAAATGCATTGTTGTTCGAGCCCGATGTGATGATGTGGAAGTCCGTTCCATCGGCATTCACAATGCCCACCTGCGCTCCTCCGTTTACGGCATCCATCGGTTTCTTTCCTCCCGCCTCAAAGTCGAGAAACGCGGTGAAGATCCCGACGCCGACAACGATCTGCTTGCCGTCGGGCGACCAGCCCGGCGCAAGAATCAAGCCCTTCTGCTCCAGGATCGCGTGCGCCGGCTTGGCCCTCATCCACAATGAACAAGCTGGTTTTTTCGCCCTTCGGGCTTATCCGCGTTACGGCTAAGTGTTCTCCGCTCGGGTCGTATGCAGGCAACCACGCCGTGCTGTAGAGATCGAATTTTGGATTCTCGCTGAATTGCTTTACCGGCTCGGTTACGTGCTTTACGATGTAGCGGCTGAAGACCACCTGTGTTCCATCGGGTGACCACGATGGACCATGCAGATCCTTTCCTTCGGGCCCCGGCTTACCGCTTGCATAAAAGACCCCGTTCGCAGTCTTGTCGTTTCGTAGATACGCCGCCTCTCCCGAGGGCAACACCGACGGCTGGATCTTGACTCCGGGTCCGGCCGGTAAAGTCGTTGTGCTTCCCGGTGGCAACTATCGATCTTCAATAACTTGTCGTCGCCGTTGCTCTCGCCGAAGCGAAAATCCCAGGTTTCCTGCGCCGACATGCAGTACGTGACGATGCTTTTGCTGTCAGATGTCCACTTGGGGCTGCCGCAAAAATCGCCATGCTGCGAGATCCGCTTCAGGCCCGAGCCATCGGGATGGATCAGATAAATGTCCACCACGTGGAGTCGTTCCCAGCGGCCCTTCGCATCGGGCAAATCTGCTGTCGCGATCCGAGGAGAATGCGATCCATTGCCCGTCCGGCGACCAGGAGGGGCGGAAGTCTCCGCCATTCCCTGAGGTCAACGCCTTGGCTTTGCGTGTTTCGACGTCGAGGATCCAAAGATTTGCCCTTCCGCCTGCCGTGCGTGGAGACAAAAACAATCTGCTTGCCATCGGGCGATAAGGCGGCCTGGTCGTCGTAGGCCGGATCGTCTGTCAGCCGTTCAATTCCAGTTCCATCGGGATGCATGCGATAGAGATCTGCTGAACCTGCGCGCTCTGATGTAAAGGCGATCCAATCGCCCTTGGGAGACCATGAGGGATCGTAGTCAAGCGACCCCGATTGCGTAAGAGAGTGCTCGCCTGTGCCATCGGCATTCGAAATGAAGAGATTCGCCTGTGTTGGGCCGAGCCGGTCGAAGAGGATACGGTCGCTTGCCTTGCAGAGAATTGCCCCGCAGGCGACCGCGAAGGCGCAAAGGAACGATATACGGAGACGAGGCATTGTTCTCTCCGAAAAACAGATTCAGGGTCAGATTCAGGATCAGGGGAAGTTGCCCTGCGAGCATAGCATCGGGGCGCGACTGCGGGCGAAGAAAACTCTAGGGCTAACCTTTTCGGCTCGGGAGGCGAGTGGGAAAGTGAATGTGTTGGCGGGAATTGCGGGGGACGCCGTGGATTGACCCTTGGGCGGGTTTCCCGTAGACTAAGAAATTGCGAGGGATGCGGCTGCCAGTTGCATTTCCACCCGCATCATTCAGCCCTTGAGAGAGACGCGGCACAAGCCGACGGTCAGCTCCGAATTTGGGCCAAAAAAATTAAGGAACAACCATGGCAAATCATGTTTCCTCGCTGAAGCGCGCCCGTCAGACCGTAACCCGCACCGAAGTGAACCGCGCCAACCGCACCCGCGTGCGCGGCAGCCTGCGCGCGCTGCGTGAGGCACTGGCCAAGGGCGACAAGAAAGCCGCCCAGGCGCAATACAGCGCCACCGTTTCGCTGCTCGACAAGAGCGTGCAGAAGGGTGTGCTGCACTCCAACACCGTTTCGCGGTACAAGAGCCGCTTGAATGCGCGGCTGAAGACGCTGGTTTTGTCGACGGCGACTCCGGCAGCAGCAAAGACCAAGTAACAGCAGCCCGCGTAGGGTTGAAGATTGGCAACGGCCGGGAGCGATCCCGGCCGTTGCTGTTTTGTTGGCGGCTCCGGGGCTAAAGCCCCGTCGTATTGCTGCGAGGATTCAGGGCCTGAACAGGCTGCGGAAAAAGCCGACAATTCCGCCAGGAATTGAGAAACACATCCCTCAGCGGCTAAAGCCGACACCAATCCAATCGACTTATCGGCACGAGTCAACTCGTGCCCTTTTACAAAGCAAACCATGAGCGAGTTCTTTCGCAGCCTGTAAAAGCCTCTTCTCCCTCCGGAAAAGCAGGTCGCCTTCGGCTTCGCTCAGGGCAGGCTTTCAATTTCGCTGCGGTTCGTTCGGGACGACAACGAATTTCTACCGGCTAAGCTGGCGGAATCGCAGCCAAGACAGGGAGACTGCGGCCAGATCCAAAGCTATCGCGAGGAAGTCGATTGCGCCGCGGTTTTGCCGGCAAAAGAGAGCCGCCATGGGGAGGACGCCCAGAGCGCCGACCAGCGGGATCTTGGAGTAGATTGGCCAACGAGACCATGAACCGAGAGCGCCAATCACAAGCCCGGCTGCGCCGAGGAGCGTGACGATCAACAAGGCCCCAACGCCCAGGCCTACTGGCGTCTCTGATTCGCCCATGGCGAACATGGCTCCCCACGTTTGGTAGAGGGCGAACCCTGCGCAGCTGAGGAGAAGCACCGTGTAGACGAGGGTGACGGGCCATCGCGTCAGATTCATTGCGGCAGCTCAGTTGAGCAGTTCGAAGATGCCGGCAGCGCCCATGCCGCCGCCGACGCACATCGTGACCATGCCGTAGCGCGCCTTCCGGCGTTTCATCTCCTGGAGCAGTGTCGCGGTGAGTTTGGCGCCGGTGCAGCCCAGCGGATGGCCGAGCGCGATGGCGCCGCCGTTGACGTTGACCCTTGCGGGATCGAGGCCGAGCGCGCGGATGACGGCCAGGGCCTGCGCGGCGAAGGCCTCGTTCAATTCGATGAGGTCGATGTCGTCGAGCGTGAGGCCGGCGAGCTTGAGGGCCTTGGGAATGGCGTAGATGGGGCCGACGCCCATCTCCTCAGGCAGGCAACCGGTGACGGCGTAGGCGACGAGGCGCGCGAGGGGCTGGAGGCCGAGTTCCCTGGCGCGGGCGGCATCCATGAGGACGGCGGCGGCGGCACCATCGGAGGTCTGCGAGGAGTTGCCGGCGGTGACGGTGCCCTGCGCGTGGAAGACGGGCTTGAGCGTGGCCAGAGCGGCGGCGGAGGTGTCGGCGCGGGGGCCTTCGTCGGCGGAGAAGTCTGTTTCTGTGACGATGGGCTTGCCGGCTTTGGTGCCGGGCGACTGCAGTTGGTGACCTTGACGGGGATCAGTTCTTCGTCGAAGCGGCCGGCGGCCTGCGCGGCGAGAGCTTTCTGGTGGCTTGCGAGGGCGAATGCGTCCTGATCTTCGCGGGAGATGTTGTAGTGGCGGGCGACGCGCTCGGCGGTGAGGCCCATGGTGAGCAGCGAGGCCGGATAGTTCTCGGCGAGCCAGGGATTGGGGCTGGGCTTGTTGCCGCCCATGGGAATCAGGCTCATGGATTCTGCGCCGCCGGCGATGACGACGCGGCAGGTGCCGGAGCGAATGCGCATGTCGGCCTGCGCAATGGCTTCGAGACCGGAGGCGCAGAGGCGGTTGACGGTGGCGCCGGGAATTTCGACGGGAAGCCGGGCGCGCAGAGCGGCCATGCGCGCGATGTTGAAGCCCTGCTCGCCTTCGGGCTGAGCGCAGCCGAGGATCACGTCGTCGATTTCGGATTTGTCGAGTTGCGGGAACTCGGTCCAAAGCGCCGCTCAATGCGATTGCGGCGAGATCGTCGGGGCGGGTGGTGGAGAGCGCGCCTTTGGGGGCGCGGCCAACGGGAGTGCGCACGGCGCTGACGAGAACGGCTTCGGGCATGGGGTCTGCTCCAGTGGACAGATGACGGGTTACAGATGACGGATGACAGACGAACAGTGCATCAGCTGCTGTTTCTCCGTCTCGAGACTATTCGGGTAGGTCGACCAGCGTCCACTTGCCCTTGGAATAGAAGTGATAAACGGTGCGGTGATCGATGATGGAGTCGGCGAGGGCATCGTGGTCGGGAGGCGGCGGGCGGTGCGGCAATCCCGTTTGCGCCTCGTGCACCCGCTCGGGCGATGCCGGATCGATGCCCCAGTTGAAGCCGAGGACGCCGCTGGGATCGTGCGATTGGAGGCGGCCGGTTTCCGGAGCAGTGGCCAGCACCATGGGTCGCTCCGGCGCGCTCGCGAAGAAGACCAGCAGCGAGACTGTTCCGTTGGTCGCGCACAGAGACGGCCCAGTCCGAGGAGCCCGCGCGCTCCAGGCTGGCGTGGACGACATTTTCTGGCTGGTGGGCCTCGTAGGTCTGCGGAATCAGGCAGCCGCGCTGGTTGAGCAGGATTGAATCGACGGCGGGCAGATCGGGAAACGAGCTCACCGGCAGATGATGGATGAGGTACGAGACGGGAGTGGCCGGCGGCGAGTATGCGGCCCGATTCGGTGAATGGATCAGGGGCGTCGTGCGGAGCGATTCTGGGCATGGCACCGAGAAGCAGGACGAGGCAGCGTGATGCATGCGAGAAATTCCGCTGCCAACTGAGGTTGAGTCGTGCATGCCTCATTGCTGGCGCTAGTTTCTGCAGCGGCTTGCCGGTCTTGAGCGTGAAGGCGATGCGCTCCTGGGTTTTGCGCTCGCCGCAGAGAGAGAGAAATGCCTCGCGCTCGAGGTCGAGCAGGTACTGCTCGCTGACCAGGGTGCCGGGCGTGACGCGGCCTCCGCAGAGAATGTAGGCGGCCCAGCGCGCGACTTTCTGGTCGTGCTCGGAGGCGTAGCCGGCTTCGCCCATCAGAAAGATGCCGGTCTCCAGCGTGGCCAGCGCAGCCAGGCCGGGAGCGGGAATCTGCGTGCGCGGAACGGGGGCGGTATAGCCCGCTGCGGCCAGGTCAGCGGCCAGCGCTTTGGCGTCGAGGAGCAGGCGTTCGCGGTTGAGGGTGATGCGGTCGGAGGGACGAGAGCAGGCCGAGGGCGCGGGCCTCGGCGGCCGAGGTGGAAACCTTGGCCATGGCAATGGTTTCGAGCGAGCGCTTGAGTGCCGTCGGCCAATTCGGCGGATTGCGCGAAACGCGAAGGCGGATCGCGTGGGATCGGGCGGGGCGAGGGCCGCGGCGGCATCGACGGCGCGGAGCAGCATTTCTTTCGTGCCTCCGCCGCCGGGGATGAGGCCAACGCCCGCTCGACGAGGCCGATGTAGGTTTCGGCATGCGGCTGGCGGCGCGCGGCGTGGAGGCAGATTTCCGCGCCGCCGCCGAAGGTGAGGCCGAAGGGCGCGACCACGACGGGCCGCGGGCAGAACTTGATGGCCGCGGTCATCTGCTGGAAAGCGCGAATGGCGCCGTCGACTTCTTCCCACTCGCCTTCCTGCGCGACGAGCAGGAGTTGCATCAGGTTGGCGCCGACGCTGAAGTTGTCGCGATCGCCGGTGATGACGAAGGCGGCAGAAGTCGCGGACGGCATCGGAGTCCGGCCGGAGGACGGAGGTGGTGAGAGCTACCACGTCGCCGCCGATGGCGTTCTTCATGCGAGTGGAGTTCGATGCAGGCGATGCCGTCGCCGAGATCGACGAGCGATGCGCCGGAGTTGCTGCGGACCACACCGTGGGAGCGGCGGAAATCGGCGACGCGGGCGTGGCCCGGCTCTTGCGGGATTGGCTCCCAGGCGCCGGTGACGGGGTTGAAGCATTGCGGGCCATCGGGCGAGTACCAGGAGACTTTGTCGGAGCGGGAGTGGGAATCGAGGAGACTGGCGCACGGCGCTGCTGACGGGAAGTTGGAGCGTCTCCATGCGGGCGACGGTCTCGCGCAGCGCCGACCGCATCCCACATTTGAAAGGGGCCGAGCTCCCAATTGAAGCCGGCGCGCATGGCGGCGTCGATGGAGGGCGCGTCGTCGGCGGCTTCGCCGATGCGGTCGGCCGCGTAGTTCCAAAGAGTAGACAGAAAGGGCCACAGGAATTTGGCGGCCTTGTCTTTGGCGGGGTCGTTGGCCAGCAGGAGGCGCAGGCGCTCTTCGACGGTGGCAGCGTTCTTCGCCATTTCGAGTGCGGGCAGAGACGGCTTTGGCCGCGGGGCGATATTCGAACGTGGTGAGGTCGAGGACGAGGCGTTCTTCTTTTCCTTCGGCACCGCGGCTTTTCTTGTAGAAGCCCTGACCGGATTTATCGCCCAGCCAGCCGCGCTTGACGATCTCGGCAAGAATCTCAGAGAAGCGGCCGGGCATTGCGCCCTGCGGAAAATTTGCGGCGACGTGGGCGAGGATGTCGATGCCAACCATGTCGGCGAGGCGAAAGGTGCCGGTGCGCGGCCAGCCGATGGCGGGGCCGGTGAGCGCGTCGACTTCCTCGATGGTGAGGCCCTGCTCCAGCATCAGCGTGGCGGCGGTGAACATGACGGCGACACCGATGCGATTGGCGATGAAGTTCGGCGTGTCGTTGGCGAAGACGATCTGCTTGCCGAGAATGCGATCGGCGAAGGCAGCGAAGGCGGAGACGACGGCCGGATCGCTTTCGTCTGTCGCGATGATTTCGAGCAGGCGCATGTAGCGCGGCGGATTGAAGAAGTGGGTTCCGAAGAAGCGATCGCGCCTGGCACCGAGACTCGGCGGCGATGTTCTTTACCGGCAAGACCGGAAGTGTTGGTGGTGAGGACGGCTTGCGGCGCGAGATGCGGCGTGACGCGCTGGAGCAGGGCTGTTTTGATTTCGAGATTCTCGGCTACGGCTTCGACGATCCAATCGCACTGGGCGAGTTTGGGCAGGTCGTCGTCGAAGTTACCGGGGGTGATGAGCGCGGCCAAGGATGGTTCGTATAACGCGGCGGGCTTGGTTTTGGCGAGTGCGGTGATGGCAGCGGTTGCGAGCCGGCTGCGCGGGCCTTCGCCGGTGGGAACCATGTCGAGGAGAAAAACGGGAATGCCGGCGTTGGCGAGGTGGGCGGCGATGCGGGAGCCCATGGTGCCGGCGCCGAGGACCGCAGCACGGCGCACCAGGAGCGGCTTGGCGGCGATGCCGACGGTGGCGGCTGGTGCGGTGGTGCTCATGGTGGCTGTCCTCTCGCGGATTCGTTGCGAAAATCGCCGCAATCCCGCCCCGAGGATACGGAAGCGCGCAGCACGGGGTCAAATCAGCCGTAGCTAGATAAATGCAACGAGTTGTAACGACGGCGGACGCGCCAAGTTTCTGATTGCGTGATTTCGCACTTTGGGGTCCGTGGTATCCCACCCTTTCCGCAGAAAAAAGCGGAAAGGATGGGGCACGGAGTTGGTACTAGAACCAGCGGTTAGAGATTCAGTCTATTTCTGCAGGAGCTTGAATGCGTGGGTCCAGTGGTTGCGCAGAAAGCCCGGAATGCACCACAGGATGCAGAGCGGTTCGATGGCGCGTGCCGCTTCTACCGCGCCCATGTCGGCTGTCTCCCAGCCCAGCTCGCCGCAGATACGGGCAACGGTTCTTTTTGCGCCTTCGTTGTTGCCGCAGATGAACATGGTGGGTTTGCCGTCTTTGAATTGCGGATCGATCATGCAGGCGCTGCCCACCGAATTGAAAGCCTTGACGAAATGGACGGTGGCGAATTCGCGCTGCAACTGTTCCATCAGCGATTCGTTGTAGGTGGTGAAAAACTGCAGGACGCCGTGGACGGGAGCGTCATCCGCGATGGGATTGCATGCGTCGATGACCGGTTTGCCGGCCAGATTCTGCGCACCGGCGAGGAACAGCGCGTCGACGGCGGCGTTGCCTTTTACGGCCAGCACGAGCAACTCTCCAAACTCGGCAGCCTGCGCGAAGGTTCCCACCTGGGCGCCGCGGTTCTTCGCAGCCCAATCCGCAAGCTTTTCCGGAGTTCTTGAGCCAACGGTCACTGTGTGGCCATGCTTCAAGAAACCGGCGGCCAAGACTTTGGCAACATCGCCTGATCCCAGAACTCCAATCTGCATTGCAAGCTCCCTTGAGGGGGAGTGTAGCCGGTTGGCCCGTGGCATTCAAAGCGGCTCGCCCTGGAGACGGCGTTCCCGCGCGGGTAACACCGAGGCCGCATGCGGGGGGAGCAGCGTGCCTCCACCTGCGGTATTCTTAAGGCTGGAACTCCCGGGTAGGAGTCCCGTCCTCGCAAATGACCCTCTTCAAGCCCAGCACTTGGGAGACTGCCACCGCGCTGGTGCTGGCGGCGTCAGCGGCGGCTTGCGCTGTCTGGTGGTTCCGTCGCCGCCGGCCCACTGCCGATGAGATTGAGCGGGCACGCCGGTTGAATCTTGCGCTGGCCGGACGCCTGGTGGACGGCATGTTACTCGATGTGCGCGAAATGCCAATCGAAGAAGGCCGCACGCTGACGATGCTCGAATACAGCTATCGCATTGGCGGCGTGGAATACGAGTGCTCGCAGGACATTACCGCCATGACCGAGGTGGTGGACCCGGCTGAAGTACGCGCCGGTTTTCCCTGCTCCGTGAGGTATTTGCCGGGCAGCCCGCAGAACAGCATCGTGGTGGCGGAGGAGTGGTCGGGACTGCGGGTGGCGCTTTCCGAGTTTTCGGCCAACGCGCATCCTGCGCCCCACGACACGCCCGAAAAGAGTCCTCAAGCAGGCTGAAGCAGCGCGTCCGTGTGCTCTGGAAGGTTAGCGCGCATTCCCCGCCCAAAGTACACTGGATACATGCATGTCCATGCCGCGCCCACAGGCCCGGGCGCAACCAGGACGCAATCCGTACTCCGCATCTCGCTGGTCGCCACGCTGGCGTATGTGGCGATCACTTTTGTGGCAGGACTGCGGGCTCATTCGCTGGCACTGTTGTCAGAAGCCGGGCACAATATGTCCGACTTCCTGGCCCTGCTGTTGAGCTTTGTCGCGGTTTATTTCCAATCCCGCCCCGCGAACGACTCCAAGACTTTCGGGTATCAACGGACGGGCGTATTGGCCGCGTTCATCAATGCGGCGACGCTGATCGTGATCTCGGGATGGATTGCTTTCGAAGCGATTCACAGGTTGAGCGCTCCTGTGACCGTGCAGCCGAAGTTGATGATGATGGTGGCTGCGGCCGGCGTGGTGATGAATGGTGTGATTGCGGCGCTGCTCTGGGGTGTCGCGCGCGATGTGAACCTGCGCAGCGCTTTCCTGCATATGGCCGGCGATACCCTTTCGACGGCGGCGGTGATCGCGGGGGGCGCGGGCATTCTGTTGACGGGAAAGAACTGGATCGACCCGGTGCTCTCGCTTGTGATCGCCGCGCTCATTCTCTGGTCGAGCATCGGGATTGTGCGCGAAACGCTGAACATCCTGCTCGAAGGCACGCCGCGCGGCGTTTCGCTGACGGAGATCCGCTCAAGCATGGAGGCGGTGGAGGGCGTGGTGAATGTGCACGATCTGCATGTCTGGTGCCTCGGGTCGCAATCGAACGCACTGGCCTGCCACGTGACCATTGCCGATATTCCGCCGTCGGAGAGCGCGTGCATCCTGGTGAAGCTCAATCATGTGCTGCGCGAGCACTATCACATCAATCACAGCACGGTGCAGTTTGAGCATGTCGGCTGCCAAGAACTCGAAGGCTGCGTGGTACCGATAGAAGAGATGGCAAGCGCTGCAGGGCATGAGCATCACGGGCACGCGCATTAGGGAAGCTCTGCCCAAGTTTCGGAACGTCCCTCAGCGGCTAAAGCCGTTGCACATTTCGGACCATTTACGGCACGGCTGAAGCCGTGCCCTTTCAAAACGCGGCCTTGTTCAGAAGTTCCTAGAAAAAATTCCGGAGGTCATTCGTTTGTTTCGAGCTCGTGCTCTTTCTGCAGTCTTGTGTCTTGCGCTTGTCCCGGCTTTTTCCAGTTTTTCGCAGCCCGCCTCGAGCGCTTCGGCGCAGCAGGCGCCTACGGCTCCGCTCGAATCATTCGCCGGGGAATACACCAACCCCAACGACCCCGATACGTCACTCAGCTTTTATGTGCGCGAGGGCAAGCTGGTCGTCGAATCGGACCGGCTGATCCCGACTGAGCTGACTCCTCTTTCCGCCACTGAATTCAGCCAGACGGAGCCGAAGGAGACGTATCACTTTACTCTCGATGCTGCCGGCCAGGGGGCGAGCGTGCTGACTTCCAACGAGTCCGCAGCCACTTATCAGCGCACCGGCGAACCCGTGCATCACGTTTTTCACGATTACCAGCGGGCCGAAGCCGCGATTCCCATGCGCGATGGCGTCAAGCTGCACGCGGTGATTCTGAAGCCTGCGGACATCGCCGGGACGCTGCCCATCCTGATGCAGCGAACACCGTACGGAGTGGACGGCACGACGCGGGGATCCTTTTTTGCGCAGCGCCCTGAACTGGCGCGCGATGGATACATCTATGTGGCCGAGGATATTCGCGGGCGCTACAGGAGCGACGGCCAGTTTGTGATGAGCAGGCCGCTTGCAGATCACCACGATCCGAAAGCGATCGACGAAAGCACGGACGCGTACGACACGGTGGACTGGCTGATCAAGAATGTGACAGGCAACAATGGACGCGTGGGTGTGGTGGGGACCAGCTATCCCGGCTTTCTGGCGATGGCGGCGGGCATCGATCCACACCCCGCGGTGAAGGCGATTTCTCCGCAGGCGCCGATGATCGACGTGTGGATGGGCGACGATTTTTTTCACAACGGGGCGTTCCGGCAGAGCTACGGGTATGACTACGTAAAGGGCCTGGAGTCGACCAAGGAGCGCGCCGATGTGGACTACGGGAAAGACAAGGACGGCAAGCCCCGCGATGGATTCAACTACTTTCTGGAGCGCGGAAACTTTGCGGAAGACGTAAAGAAATCGGGATTGAAGATGCTGCCGACCTGGAAGCTCTTTCTCGATCACCCGGCTTACGATTCGGTCTGGTATACGCGCGGCGTGGAGCACGACCTGAACGCTGTGACGGTACCAACGTTGAGCGTGGGCGGCTACTACGACCAGGAAGACATGTGGGGTCCGCAAGAGGAGTACGCGAAGCTGGAGCCTCACGACGCGAAGCATGAGAACTTCTTAGCGCTGGGACCGTGGCGGCACGGATCCTGGTCGTCGTCGTCGCGCCACCTGGGCAATCTCGACTATGGCGAATCGATTGGCAACGAGTTTCGGACGCGCATCGAGGCGAAGTTTTTCGCTCATTACCTTAAAGACGCGCCGGGATTTAATTTAGAGGACACGGCCAGTTTCCAGACGGGATCGAATACCTGGAAGTACTACTCGCATTTTCCGCCGGTTGAATCGAAGCCCACGAGCCTCTACCTCAACGGCGGCGGCACGCTGAGCTGGGACAAGTCGCCGGCTGCCGAAAAAACAAGCTACGTAAGTGACACAAGCTATGTGAGCGATCCGGCGAACCCGATTCCCTATCGCCACCGGCCCATTCAGCCTACCTATGCGCAGGGCTCGCAGTGGTACAACTGGCTGACTGAGGACCAGAGATTCGTGACCGACCGCAAGGATTTGGCGGTGTGGAAGCTGCCGGTGTTGAAGAAGGATCTGGTGGCAACGGGCGAGGTGATCGCGGACGTTTTCGCCTCAACCACGGGCACGGATAACGATATGGTTGTGAAGTTGATCGACCAATATCCTGACAATGATCCAGATCAGAAGATGCGCGGCTATCAGCTTATGACCAACGCGGAGATTTTTCGCGGGCGGTATCTCGCGAGCTACGAAAAGCCAGAGGCATTACGGACAGGTTCCGTGCATGAATACAAGTTCAGCCTGCATGATGTGGACCATGTGTTTAAAGCTGGACACACAGTGATGGTAGAGATTCAGAGTTCGTGGTTTCCACTCTACGATCGCAATCCGCAGATGTTTGCGCCGAACATCATGACGGCGAAGCGTGACGATTATAAGCCGGCAACCATCACTATTTACGCCGATCCCGACCACTCTTCGCAGGTGCTGCTGCCGGTGATGAGCTCTCATTAGCGCCCATTCAGAGGGCATGTCCGGATTTGAATACGCAGTTCTTAGTGTCTACAGCGCATTTCTTCGCGCGATATTGCCCAGGACCGCTGCACTCGGCTTGATGGTCCGCTTCTGCGTATCCAAGTCCACGGCGACAAGACCAAATTTCGGCGTGAAGCCGGACACCCACTCAAAGTTGTCCAACAGCGACCATGCGACATAGCCGCGCACATCAATGCCGTCATCGATCGCCCGCTTCAATCCAGCCAAAGCCTGCCTGTAGTACGCCACCCTGCGGCTGTCATCCTCGGTGGCAATGCCATTCTCTGTGACGATGATAGGCACCCCGGTCTGCTTGCTTGCGTACCGGACGACGTGTTCGACACACTCGGGGTAGAACTCCGTCCCCACCTGCGTTCGTTCCGCGCCTTTCGACAACGGAAGGTCCTTCTTGCCCACGATCGACCGCGAGTAGGTCTGCACGCCCAGGTAGTCGCAGTGCCTGGCTGCTTCGAACCACGGGGCATATACGTCGGCTTGCTTTTCTTCGAGATGACTATCCTCGGGCGCCGGCTGATCGTCCGGCATCTGAAGGTTGAATCCGACGGGCATATCGGGTCGAACCGATTTCATTGCCTCTTTGCCTTTGGCGTGAGCGGCCAGCAGCCCGTCGCGCGTCTTCTTCCCGTCCCCGAGAATCAGGTCAGAAAACTTTGGCGCATTCAACCGGTTGCGCACATTCTGCAACGCCAACTGCATCAAGTCTGCGATGTCCGTTCCCGCCGGCACGCCCGGCAGGTTCATCCAGTTCAGCAATTGAGGAGCATCCGGTTCATTCATGGTCGAGGCGTAACCAACCAGATCGCCGAGATGCCTTGTCACCTTGTCGCAGTAGCGCGCATAGAGGTCGGCGGCTTTTTCCTGTTGCCATCCGCCTTTGACTGCGAACCACCGCGGCAGCGAGAAGTGATAGTAGGTGAGCATCGTGGTGAGTTGATGCTCCTGGCATGTGGCGAGCATGCGCCGGTAGTGGTCCAACTCGGCGTTCGAAAAGAAACCCTCCTCCGGCTCGATTCGCGCCCACTCGATCGAAAAGCGATAGGTATTGAAGCCAAGGTCGGCCAGCATGCTGATGTCCTGCGGATAAAGGTGGTAGTGATCGCAGGCGTCCCCGGAAGGCTCCTTGAATATCGATCCCGGCAGGTGCTCCATGGTCCAATAGTCGCTGTTTATGTTGTTCCCTTCGACCTGGTGTGCCGCGGTGGCGCATCCCCACAGAAATTTGTCTGGAAACGCATCCCCCTTTTTGGCCGCCGTCGCAGCGCCGCTCGCGGGCGCCTGGGCGGACGACAGCTTCCCCAACCCGCCAACCACGACGGCGGCCGAGGCGCGCCGCAAGAGTTCGCGCCGTGATATTCCATTCATTTCTGGTTCATCGACGAGTTCCTCGCCCTCGTTCATCTCGATCCCCTTTGTCCTGCGTTTCTCGGCCTTTGAACAAAGCCACTGACCGCCGACCATCATAAGGCACGCCCTGCTCTTTGGGCCGCAAATGAATTCGCGGTAGAATGGAATTGTAGCGATGAACCTTCACCAGCCCATCCCGGCACTTCTCTAGCGGCGCCCGCCGCCCATGCCTGATCTCCGCTCTGCATCAATTTCCAGACAATAACTCCAAAACACAAGAGCCCGGAGGGCACATGATCGATCGTCTTGAGCAAATGGAGCGGCGTTATAACGAGCTGCAAGCGCAATACGCTCAGCCCGAAGTGATCAACGACCACGAGAAATACACCAAAACCGCCAAGGCTTTGCGCGAGATCGAGGAGCCGGTGGAGAAGTTTCGTGAGTTGAAAGAGGTGCGGCAGGGGCTGGCGGATGCGCGCGCCATGCTGGCCGAAACCGATGCCGATATGCGTGCGATGGCTGCGGAAGAGATTGCTGCGCTGGAGCCGCGCGAAGCCGCGATGGAAGAAGAGCTGAAAGTATTGCTGCTGCCCAAGGACCCGAATGACGAGAAGAACGTCATCCTGGAAATCCGTGCGGGGACGGGCGGCGACGAGGCTTCGTTGTTTGCCGCCGAGGTGTTTCGCATGTACACGCGGTTTGCCGAGCAACATCGCTGGAAGGTGGAAGTGCTGTCGCTCTCGGAGTCGGGAGTGGGCGGCTACAAAGAAGTGATTGCGATTATCGAAGGCGCCCGTGTGTATTCGCAACTGAAGTGGGAGAGCGGCGTGCATCGTGTGCAGCGTGTTCCGGCCACGGAGACGCAGGGGCGCGTGCATACATCGGCGATTACGGTCGCGGTGCTGCCCGAGGCCGAGGAAGTGGACATCAAGATTGAGGCGAAGGATATTCGCATTGACACGTTTTGCTCATCGGGACCGGGTGGGCAGTCGGTGAATACGACGTACTCGGCTGTGCGCATTACGCACTTGCCGACGAACACGGTGGTCAGCTGCCAGGACGAAAAGTCGCAGATCAAGAATCGCGAAAAAGGGATGCGCGTGTTGCGCTCGCGGCTTTACGAGGTGGAGATGGATAAGCAAAATGCCGAGTTGGCCAAAGAGCGCAAACAGCAAGTGGGATCGGGCGATCGCAGCGAGAAAATTCGCACCTATAACTTTCCGCAAAACCGGCTCACGGACCACCGCATCGGGCTGACGTTGCACCAGCTCGACCTGATTATGGAAGGCCGGCTGCAGCCGATCGTGGATGCGCTGATTGCCCACTTCCAGGCGGAGAAGCTCAAGGGCGGCGACGACGGCGCAGTCCAGGCCGCCTGATGACGCTGAGCGAATGGCTGGATAAGGGCGAGGCTGCATTGCGCGCCGGACCGCATCCTGAGAAGGCGCGACGCGATGCGGAAGTATTACTCCAGCATTTGCTTCGAAAGAATAAGGCGTGGCTGCTTGCGCACGGCGACCACGAAATCTCCGCAAGCGCCTCCGAGGAAAATGTTCGCCTTCTTGATCGGCGCTTGAAAGGCGAACCCATTCAATACCTTTTCAGGGAGATTGAGTTCTTCGGCCTCACATTAGCGGTCACTCCCAAGGTACTCATCCCTCGGCCTGAAACCGAACACCTTGTTGAGAAAGCTATCGAGCTCTCATTCAGCTACACAAAACCGCGCATTCTCGATGTTGGGACTGGTTCCGGCGCGATCGCCATTGCGATCGCGCATGATTGCTCGCGATCCGCAGCGATCACGGCAACTGATCTATCGAGACCGGCACTGAAAATAGCTCGATTCAATGCACGGCGTACAGGCTTCGCCAATCAAATCCGTTTCCTTCAAGGCGATCTGCTCGAACCTGTCGCAGGAGAGCAGTTCGATCTCGTCGTCTCCAATCCACCCTACGTACCAGCTGCCGATCGCGAGTCGCTTGCCGTTGAAGTGCGCGAGTATGAGCCGGGGTTGGCGCTGTTTGCGGGCGGAGATGGGCTGGATGTTTATCGGCGACTGATTCCGGCTGCGTTTGCCGTTCTTGCGCCGGGCGGATTCATTGCCCTTGAGATCGGCTACGGGCAATCCGATGCGGTGAGAAGTCTTTTGGCCAGCACTGGATTTGTCGAGGTCCGATTCGCTCCCGACCTGCAGGGAATCGAACGCGTGGCTCTTGCACAGCGTCCGTAGTTTTTTCGAGAAGAATTCACAAAAGGGTGTGGATTCGAGTGGACTCCAAGCGATTCGCGCGCTGGCTGATTGATTTATTCTTCTCTCCGAAAGGAATCGCTCTCCATGCCAGCTTCAAAAGGTTATGCCGCATCCGACAAGAAGTCTCCGCTAGCCCCGTTTGCCTTCTCCCGCCGTGAACCGGGCGCCACGGAAATCACGATTGAAATTCTTTACTGCGGCGTCTGTCACTCCGATCTGCACATGGCCCGGAATGAATGGGGCAACGCAATCTATCCCATGGTGCCCGGTCACGAGATCGTTGGCCGAGTCACGGCGGTAGGCAAATCCGCGAAGAAGTTCAAGGCGGGCGATGTCGCCGCCGTGGGCGTAATTGTTGATTCGTGCCGGCACTGTCCTCCGTGCAAGAAAGGCGAAGAACATTTTTGCCAGGAAGGCTCGACGCTGACTTATGCCGCCAAGGACCGTGTCGACGGGTCGATCACGATGGGCGGCTACTCCAATAACTACGTGGTCGACGAGCGGTTCGCGCACACTGTTCCTGCGCATCTCGATCTGGCCGCGGTGGCGCCGCTGTTGTGTGCCGGCATCACGACGTATTCGCCGCTGCGGCATTGGAAGGTTGGTCCCGGCAAGAAGGTGGGCATTGTGGGCCTCGGTGGGCTCGGCCACATGGGGCTTAAATTCGCCCACTCCTTCGGTGCGCACGCGGTGCAGCTGACCACGTCGCTGAAAAAGAAAGAAGACGCGCTGAAGCTGGGCGCGAATGAGGTTGTGCTTTCAACGGATGCGAACGCGATGAAGGCCCATGCCGGGACATTCGACTTTATTCTCGACACGGCTTCGGCGCCGCATTCGCTGGACCCCTACCTGTGCGTTGCTCAAGCAGGACGGCACGATCACGCTGGTGGGACTGCCGGAGAAGCCCCCGTGCATCAACATGTTTGCGCTGATCACAAAACGCGCGTCGATTGCCGGCTCGATGATTGGCGGGATGCCGGAGACGCAGGAGATGCTCGAATACTGCGGCAAGCACAAGATCACCGCCGACGTTGAGGTCATCCCGATCCAGAAGATCAACGAGGCCTTCGAGCGGATGCTGAAACAGGACGTGAAATATCGCTTTGTGATCGACATGAGTTCGCTGAAGTAGTTCGGCCCAGTTGTCGCATGATTTGGAGACAAGCGAGAAATAAAGTTCCCAGGTCTCAAACGCGAGACCTTAGGGCACCCAACTTGGTGCGAATCGAAAAGGCGTCACCGTCCTTGACACGCGAGGCACAGCGTCTTTATGGTTGCGCAAGTTCGACCCGCGCAGCCCCAAACATCGATGCCGTTCCTTTCAAAATTCCGGGCCATCCTTACGGACAGCCATTTCCTGATACCGCTGCTTGTCTTTTGCGTCGGTCTCGCGCTGCTCATCACGCTGCATTGATGCGGCGCGCAACCCGAATTCGCGCCTGTTGAAAGGAAACGCCGCAAACGATGAGCCAGCCGCCGAAGAGATCTGCTGCCGCGACGTTCGGCTCGTCCCATGGCATTGGCGTGTTGTGCGGGCTGGGCGCGGGCGCGTGGCTGGGAGCGGCAGAGGCGCCGACGAAGCTGGTAAACACCGGGCTCTCGCCTTATGCCATCTCGCTGTGCATGGTGGCCGGCGTCTTTACCGCACGGTGGACTGTGCCGACGCTGCTGAAGGGCACGCGGCAGGTGTTTGCCGATCTCTCCGAACACAGGCATCTCATTCCCGTTGCGATCCTGGCGGGAATGTTGTGGGCCGTGGCGAATACGCTCACGGTGTTTGCGATTCGCGATGTGGGGTTGGCCATTGCGTTTCCGCTGTGGAATACGAATTCGCTGGTTGGCCTTCTGTGGGGACGGTTGCTGTTTGGCGAGCTGAAAGGCGCGAGCGGCGCGAATGTCGCCAAGGTGGTGCTGGGCGCGCTGGCGATTGTCGGTGCGGCCGTCATGCTGGGGTTCAGCACGATTCATGGCGGGGGGCCGCACGCGGGGCGCGCGGCTGGAGGCGTGCTTGCTGCCGCGGGCGCGTGCCTGCTGTGGGGAACGATGTACGTCCCGTATCGCAAGGCTTACCTCAGCGGCATGAATCCGCTGTCGTTCGTCACCGTGTTTACGGTCGGCGAACTCGGCGCAGTGCTCGCGCTGGCGTTGGCGCTCGATCGCACGTCGACGCTGGCCATCGTTTCTTCTCGCCGCAGACGCGGCCCATGCTGTTCTGGCTTTTTCTGGGCGGATTTGTGTGGGTGATCGGCGACATTTTTCAGCAATACGCGACGAAGTATCTGGGCATCGGGCGCGGCATTCCGCTGTCGAATACGAATCAGCTCTGGGGACTGGCGTGGGGCGCGCTGGTGTTTGGCGAACTGGCGCATGCCGATGCTGCGCACCGGCTGCTGGTGGTGGCCGGATCGATTGTGATGATTCTCGGAGCACTGGCGGTAAGCACAGCTGTTGCCACCGAGCGCGAGCATGCATCGACCCACGATGCGATGCACGCGCGAGTGCGACCGCTATGGCCTGGATTCAGGACGCGTGCTGGACGCGTTCCACGGGTCGCACGAGTGGCGGCAAGGCGTTTCGTCGCGACTGGTGGGACTATGCGATTCTGCTTTGCGCGGTGGGTGTCTTTGTCTGGCTTGGAGTTCAGGCTCGCGTACCGGCGCTGGCAATGAATCTTCCCTGGACCGCCGTTCTCAGCGTGGCGCTTGTTGTGTCGGCAACCGTATGTGCGTGGAGTCTTTGGAAGTCGACGCGGTTTGTGTAGGGCACTTTACAATGGACTCCATGGGCGAGCCGTCGCTGGTTGATCTTGTCGGGGTGGGGTTGAATGCTACCGATACGCTGATCCCTCTCGCGAATTACCCCGAGCGCGGCTCCAAAGTCGAATACTCCGAGGCGTCCATTCTTCCAGGCGGGCAGACGGCTTCGGCGGTTATCGCGTGCCAGACATGGGGACTCACCACACGCTACGTGGGCAAGCTCGGCGATGACGACGCGGCTCGATTGCATCGCAGCGAATTTGAGCGGGCCGGCGTCGACGCGCGGGTTCTGACAGTGCCGAATGCAGCAAGCCCGCAATCGTTGATTGTGGTGGATGGGGGAGGCGAGCGCACGGTGCTGTGCCGCCGCGATGAGCGCCTGCTGCTGCAACCGGCGGACCTGGAACGTGCATGGATCGTGAACGCGCGTGCTTTACTCGTGGATGGATTTGAAACGGCGGCAGCAACTGTGGCGGCGGGGTGGGCGCACAGCACGGGGATTCCCGTGGTCGCCGATCTGGACGAGCTCTACCCCGGCGTTGAAGTCCTGATCGAGACGATCGACTACTTGATTGTGAGCCGCGATTTCCCGACGCGCCTCACGGGTGAACGGAGTCTGGAGCAGGCTCTGCGCCGGATGAAGAACCGCTATGGCTGCACCGTGACGGCGGCGACTCTTGGACAGGATGGGGTGCTCGCGTGGGATGGAAGCCGGTTCCACCTGCGGCCTGCGTACTGCGTGCCTGTGGCTGATACAACGGGCGCCGGCGATGTGTTCCACGCGGGATTCATCTACGGACTGCTGCAGGGCTGGCCGCTGCCACGGCAGCTGGATTTTGCCTGCGCCGCCGCAGCGTTGAACTGCACGGCGACGGGGGCGCGCGGAGGCATTGGGCCGTTGGAGGGCATTGAGAAGTTGATCGCGACCGCTCCAAGGTACGCTGTGGCACCTGCGGCGGATTGAGTGGCGCTTCGCCAGAATCATTCAGGGATGCAGTCGTTGATTCAGGTTTGTGCTTTCCCACCCTCGACCACCCAACGAACATGGACCCGTTCCCGGGGACCCCGGATGGCAAAGCCAGGATGGGGGCACCCATTTTCCTTGCTGATTGTTGTCGTGTTTCAGTGTGCGGTCCGAGGAGGTTGATTCAAATGAGCGCGAACAAGAAGCGCTGCACGTGGGCGGAGGGCGATCCGTTGCTGCAGGCCTATCACGATGAGGAGTGGGGCGTGCCAGACTTCGACAGCCGCTCTCTTTGGGAGACGCTGATGCTGGAAGGGTTTCAGGCGGGGCTCGCGTGGATCATCGTGCTGCGCAAACGGGATGCGTTTCGGAAGGCTTTTCGCAAATTCGATCCGAAGGTTGTGGCTCGGTTTGGAGAGAAGGAAGTTGTGAAGATGCTGGAGAATCCAGGCATCATTCGTTCGCGTGCAAAGATTGAGGCGACCCTCGGTGGAGCGCGGGCTTACCTCGAAATGGAACAGAGCGGGCTGACGTTCTCGGACTTTGCATGGAATTTTGTCGATGGTCGTGCGATTCAGAACACGGGTCCGCTGCCTGCGAGCACGCCGTTGTCGGAGAAAATTTCGAAGGAGCTGAAGCGGCGTGGCTTCAAGTTTGTGGGTCCGACGATTGTGTATGCCTGGATGCAGGCCGTGGGCATGGTGAACGATCATGCGGCGGATTGCTTTCGGCGCAAGGTGTGCGCGCGGACTGGGCGGGATTGATCCCCGATGCGGTGGATTCGGGGTGTTTCTCCGTGGCTAAAGCCCTTTTGTTCTAGGGCTTGATTCGGGGGCGTGAATAGGCTGCGGAGAAAGGCTTGGCTTCAGCGAAAGTTTCCCAGGGACATCCCGCAGCGGCTGAAGCCGGTTTCAATCGAATCCACTTATCGGCACGAGTAAACTCGTGCCCTGTTACAAAGCAAACCATGAACGAGTTTTTCCGCAGCCTGTGAAGGCCCCTGCTCCCTCCGAGGTTCAGGAATTGCCCAAAGCACTGCTCCCGGCTTAGTATTCCTCTGCAATTGAAATCGTTTTCAGGAGAAACTCCTATGCGCTTTTCCGCTGGGTTGGCCCTTGCCCCTCTCGCACTGACTCTCGTTGCTTTTGCGCCGAAGGCGCAGGCCCAGACGGTGGCGCAGACGCCGCCGATGGGATGGAACAGCTGGAACTACTTTGCGGAGAGAGTGGACGACAAGGGCGTGCGCGCTGCCGCCGATCAGATTGTGTCCACCGGCATGAAGGATGCCGGCTATATCTACGTCAACATCGACGACACGTGGCAGGGAGAGCGCGACGCGACTGGCCTGCTACATGCGAATTCCAAATTCCCCGACATGAAGGCGCTCGCTGATTACGTTCACTCGAAGGGACTGAAGATCGGCATCTATTCCGGCCCCGGCACGAAGACCTGCGCACGCTACGCAGGTTCGCTGGGACACGAGGAGCAGGATGCGAAGATGTATGCGGACTGGGGCATCGATTACCTCAAATACGATCTCTGCAGCTTTATCCCCGACGTGATGCGCAAGCAGGCGCCCAATGATGAAGCGGCGCAGATGCGGCTGATGCACGACGCTTACGAAAAAATGGGCAAGGCCCTGAAGGCGACAGGAAGGCCGATCGTTTATTCGTTCTGCCAGTACGGGTGGGACGCGGTATGGGAGTGGGCGCCGTCGTTCGGTGGCAACCTGTGGCGGACTACGGGCGATATTTCGCCGCACTGGGACAGAGTGTACGCAATTCTGGAACAGCAGGCGGGGCTGGAAGGATATGCGGGGCCGGGGCACTGGAACGATCCCGACATGCTGGAAGTAGGCAACGGCAAGTTGTCGATGGATGAGAATCGAGCTCACTTTTCGATGTGGGCGATGCTGGCCGCGCCGCTTCTAGCGGGCAACGACCTGACCAACATGAAGCCGGAGATCAAGGCCATCCTGATGAATCGTGAAGTGATTGCGATCGACCAGGATGCACTGGGCAAGCAGGGTTCGCGCATTTACAGCGACGGCGAAGTGGAGGTGTGGACCCGGCAGTTATCGGGCGGTGCGCTGGCGGTTGCGGTGTTGAATGCCGGGGACAACCGCTATTCGACGCATCCCTTCCACTTGAGCCTGGCGAAGCTCGGCCTGCATGGTGCGCAGCAGAGCAAAGATCTTTGGACGGGGAAGGACGTTGAACTGACGGACAATATGCCGCTGGAGATTGCCGGGCACGATGTGTTGCTGGTGCGGATTGGGGAACCGAAGTAGGGGAAAGACAGGGGGTAGGGAGTAGGCTTACTCGGCGCGGGCGAGGCAGACGGCGAACCAACCGCGCCGGTCGTTCCAGGTTGAGTTGGGTGTGAACCCTGCCTCCATTAACATCGACTCGGCTTGACCCGGCTGGTACTTGTAGCTGTTCTCGGTGTGGATGCACTCGTTCCGGCGAAAGTCTACCGTCATTCCCAAAGCAGGTATCTGCACAGTCTGTGTCTTGCAACTCGACAGGTAGATCTCCATGCGCGATGCGGTGGCATTCCACACGGCCCGGTGAGCGAAGGTGGTTGGATCAAAATCTGCGCCGAATTCCCGATTGATTCGGACCAGCAGGTTTCCATTGAAGGACGCGGTGACTCCGTCCTCATCGTCATAGGCGGCCAATAAAATATCGGGGCTCTTCACCAGGTCGACACCCAGCAGCAGCGCGTCGCCGGGGGTCAGGGCCGCGCGGACACCGCGCAGGATCTGGGCGGCCTCCTCGGGCTCGAAGTTCCCGATGCTTGAACCGATGTACAGAACCAGGCGCCGCTCACCGGGAGCAGGCGTTTCCAGGGCGAGACCCTCGGTATAGTCCATCACCTGGGGCGCCACGATCACATCGGGAATCTCGCGCTCGAGGCGGTCCTGGGCTTCTGCCAGCGCGGTGGCCGAAACGTCGACGGGCTCGTAGACGACGGGGCCTTGCCGGCGCACGGCAGCCGACAGCAGCAGACGGGTCTTGTCTGCCGAACCTGCTCCGAGCTCGGTGATGCGCAGGCGCTCCCCTGCGGCGGCGCGGGCAATCATGGCACCGGCGTCCGCAGTCAGAATCGCCCGCTCGGTGCGGGTCAGGTAGTATTCGGGGATTTCCGTGATTTGATCGAAGAGGCGGGAACCGGCTTCGTCGTAAAAAAGCCAGGGGGGCAGCCGTTTTGGGCTCGACGCAAGCCCATCCCGAACCGCCGAGGCGACCCGTTCTGAGATGCGCGCTTCGGCAATGGGTAGAGCTGTAATCGCCATTTTTCTGTTGGATGCGGCAACCACGCCGCCGGTTACGATTTCGCGAGTCGAATTCCGGAAAACTGCCAACGTGTCTCCGGCGAAAAGAAATTGCGATAGCTTGGCCGGATGTGCGCTGCCGGTGTGACGCACGAGCCACCCCGCAGTACCATCTGTCCACTCATGAATTTTCCGTTGTATTCCCCCAGCGACCCGGGCAGCGGTTGAAAGCCCGGATAGCCGAGATAGGCGCTAGCCGTCCACTCCCAACAGTCCCCCCACCCCTGACCTTGCACAGAGCACTGCTCTTGGATTGGCGCTGTGGCGGGGGAAGAGACGGGCGCAGGCATCAATCTTCCCGACTCCAGCAGGTTGCCCACGATCGGCTGACCCTTCAGTGAGTCCTGGGCAGCGGCCTCCCATTCGAACTCCGTGGGCAATCGACAGCCTGCCCAGCGCGCATAGGCGTCGGCCTCAAAGTAGCTGACCTGGCTCACCGGCGTTGTTTCCAGCTCCTCCAGGGCGAATTCTCCGCGCAGGGTGAAGACCCTCCAGCGATCGTTCTCTTTCGACCAGTAGAGCGGAGCGCGCCAGTTGTTGTGCTGCACGGCGTCCCATCCGGCCGACAGCCAAAGCTCCGGGCGCTGGTAACCGCCTTCGGCGATGAATTCGGCATATTCGCCGCAAGTGACGAGGCGCGTCAGCCAGCGCATAAGGATCGAGCCAAACCCGGTGGCGCGCCAATTCGTTGTCGAAGCAAAACCCTTCCCCGTTGTGACCCACTTCGACCAGGCCGCCCGCATAATCGGTGAAACCGAGCGGACTGGCGCCCTGCCGCGCGTCGTTCGTCGCCGGTGACGTGATCGGCGCATCTGCAGCGGTTTCAGGCTTGTACGCAGGACGCAGCGGGTTGGTGAAGAACGCGTGCAAGATGTCTGTCAGCAGCAGTTCCTGGTGCTGCTCTTCGTGGTTCGCGCCGAGCTCGATGCGCTTGAGCGCCTCGGGATCGGGATCGCTGTCGAGCAGGCGCTCGACCGCTTCATCAATGTGCTCGCGGTAGCGCAGGATTTCGTCGAGCCCAGGACGCGAAAACGAAGAGCGCAGGCGTTTCTCGGGGAAGGCCGCGAAACTTTGGTAATAACTGTTGAAGAGCCACACAAAGTCTGGATGGAAGACCTTGTATCCGGGCACAAATTCGCGCAGAACGAACGACTCAAAGAACCATGATGTGTGTGCCAGGTGCCATTTTGCAGGCGAGGCATCCGGGGACGACTGCACCATCATGTCTTCCGGAGTAAGCGGCTCAATGAGCGCAAAGGCTCTCTGGCGTATGGTGCGGAATCGTGCAGCAATATCGGTGCGAAGTGCTAACGATGAGATCGTGCTCACTGTGCGTCCTCTCGTGTTCGGCTGAGCCTGGTCTACTTTCCGATGCCAGAATTCGATTATCCGGCAATCGCTCGCTCTCTTTTCCGCATCCCACGGGTCAATCGAGTGTCGTTCATCACCGCGATTTGAGTGTACCAATGCGATACCGAAGCAGGGCTTGTTGGTTCCGGTTTGACCCTTTCGGGTACCGTTTTACAAATCTGACTTCTGTCCTGTGGCGGATTGCACCAAAAAGGTGGTCTAATTCCACACGGACGATTCTCCAGATTTGTCGCCCAGATTCCTTCCTGAGGAGGGAATATGTATAGGTTCGATGAAGGCCGCTGGCTGCCGGCCGCAATAGTTTCCGCAGCAGTATTGGCGGCGCCCTTCGCGGCCGCCGCACAAACCTCGACTTCGCCTCACCCATCGCTCGGCACCACGGCGCTGCCTGTTCCGCAACCCACGCCGGAAGCGCTGGGAGACTCGCTGATGGCGCACCATCGCTATCAGGCCGCGATCGAAGCGTACAAACAAAGCCCACAGACAGACGCCACCATCTGGAACAAAATGGGCATCTCCTTCCAGATGATGTTCAACCTTCAGGATGCGACGCGATGTTACCAGGAGTCATTAAAGCTCGACTCGAAAAACGTGAATGTTTTGAATAACCTCGGTACAGTTTACGACTCATTGAAGGAGTACAAGTCGGCCGTAAAGATGTATCACAAGGCGCTCAAAATCGATCCAAAATCGGCGCTTGTCCTCAAAAACCTGGGTACGGATCTGCTGGCGCAGCACCAATACAAAAAAGGCTGGGAAGTCTACAAGGCCGCCCTTGCTGTCGATCCGCAGATCTTCGACCGCAACCCCGGTCCACGGGTAGAAAATCCCGCTTCAGTGCAGGATCGGGGCGCCATGAACTACTACATGGCCAAGGGCTGCGTACGGGCCGGCAAAAATGACCGGGCGATTGAGTATCTGCGCATGGCGCTGAACGAGGGCTTCACGAACCCGAAGAAACTCGCTGCCGACCAGGAATTTGCTGGGTTGCACGGGGTTCCGGCCTTTGAGCAGTTGATGGCCGAGCAGAAGACGCAGTAACGGGGAAGGCGGGATTGACAGGCTGCGGGAAAAGTCAAGGTTCCGCGAAGAAGTGTGAAATACATCCCTCCGCGGCTGAAGCCGGCGTTGATCCAATCTACTAATCGGCACGAGTCAACTCGTGCCCTTTCAAAACCGCTCCGGGGACGAGTCCTCCGTAGCCTGTTGAGCTCTTCCGATCCGTTCGGTGCGCTTGCCGAGGTTTGCCGTAGTTCCGTCCTCCTTTCGATTTCGACCTCAAAGGCGAAAAGGCCCTGGGCACGTCTTCCCTGTTCTCCTTCACTCGTCGTCCTGCAGGACGCGCTTTGCGTCTATGCATACAGGCGTTCCCATCGATGAACCTGGAGTGGTGTATGAAAACTCGTTGCCTTAGCGCGATTTTGCTCGCCGGCGTTTTTGCGGCCGTATCTGCCGATTTATTTGCGCAGGATGCGCCTGCCTCCCAAAGCCAGAGCCGGACCCAGGGAGAGGGACAGGGGGGCCGGCAGGGGCAACGGGGCGGTCGTGGGGCGGCATGATGGGCATGGGGATGGGGCGCGGAACCGTGGGAACCGTGACCGAGGCAACCGCCGACCATTACACCCTCAAGACAGAATTGGGCGACATCTACACCGTGCACTTCAGCGTGAATACGCGCATGATGAAGCAGCCGCCCGGACAGCCGCGCCGGGGCCAGGGGCAAGGAGAGGACGGCGAGCGCACACCGCCGCAGCCGATTAAAGCGACCGACATCAAGGTCGGCGATGTGATTGCCGCCAGCGGCGAAGTCGACGCCAACGCGAAGTCGGTGGGCGCCGTTTTCGTGATGCTGATTGACCCGGAGCGCGCCAAAGAGATGCGCGCCATGGAAGCCAACTACGGCAAGACATGGCTCATGGGCCGGGTGACCGCGATTAACGAAGTGAAGGTGAGCCTGGAGGGCGGACCGGATCGCGCAGCGCATACCTTCGTGGCGGATGAGAACACCACCTTCCGCAAACGTCGCGACCCGATTACGCTGGCCGATGTGCAAGTGGGCGACATGGTTCGCGCGGAGGGAGCGGTCAAAGACGGCGCCTTTGTGGCGACGACGGTTGCGGTGATGAGCCCGCCGCCGAATGGTGGACCGAATCGCGGCGGGGACAATGGCGCGCAGCCGGGGCCGCCGCAGTAGGGTTGGAGTTCTGAGTTCTTAGTTCTGTAGTTCTTAGTTCTTAGTTCTTAGTTCTTAATTCGAGCCAGTAGTTCCCTGTTTTCTGTTCCCTGTTCCCTGATCCCGTTCCCTGTTCTTCCCTTTCGTTTCGTCCGCGAATTCCTACCCTTCATCTGCTTCTTACGCCTTCCGTCCGAAAACTCGCGCGCGCCGGTCCCGCTGCGTCTATCGTCGGGGCAAGAAGAGGAAAGGGATTGGGTCTCATGAATACAGCAGACGCCCTTGTCCACGTGGAAGCGGTGACCCGCAAATTTCCGCTGGATCACAGTGCGGTGACGGCGCTCGACCACACCAGCCTTTGCGTTGCCGCGGGCGAATTTCTCGCTATTGCGGGGCCGAGCGGCAGCGGCAAATCCACCCTTCTCAATCTCATCGGCTGCATCGACAAACCCACTTCCGGGCGCATCCTGATTGACGGCGTGGACACGTCGCAGCTCTGCCTCGGCTCGCACGACCGCGCTGCGCCGCGAAAAAATCGGCTTTGTCTTTCAGACATTCAACCTCATTCCGGTTTTCACGGCGGCGGAAAATGTCGAGTTCCCGCTGCTGGTCCAGGGCGTGAGCGCGAATGAACGCCGCACTCGCGTGACTGAGGCTCTCGAGAAGTGTTGGGCTCGCAGCACGCGCGCATCATCGCCCCGATTTGCTCTCGGGCGGAGAGCGCCAGCGGGTCGCCGTGGCGCGCGCGATTGTGGGTCGCCCTGCGCTGGTGCTGGCAGACGAGCCCACTGCGAATCTCGACACGCGCAATGCGACGCAACTGATCGACCTGATGCGCGACCTGAATCGCCGCCTCGGACTCACCTTCATCTTTTCCACCCACGACCAGCGCCTGCTGGAACACACGCCGCGCATCGTCCGCCTCACGGACGGGCAGGTTGATATCAGACAGTCATTCCCGAAGGAGACAGTCATGGGCAAGTTCTTGCTGCTTGCGTTTCGTAACGTTTTTCGCAATCGCCGCCGCACCGTGATGACCCTGATGATGGTGGGCGGCGGCGTAGCCGGCCTGCTGCTCGTCGGCGGATTTTTTGCCTTCATGTTTCACGGACTGCGCGAGAGCACCATCCGCAACGGACTCGGTCACATCCAGATTTTCACCGCGGAGCACTTCCAGCGCGACGAGGTGCATGTGCTCGACACGGGCATCAGCGATTGGCGGCAGCGTGGCGGCGTCAGTACGTTCAGGCGCGCATGTGCGCGGTGTTGCGCCGCGGATCGAGTTCTACGGCATGCTTTCGAACGGCGTGAAGTCCTCGGTCTTCATGGGCAGCGCCGTGGAGCCAGACGCAGAGCGGGCGATGGGTTTCAGTCCGCGCATGACCTCGGGGCGCGACCTAGGCAGCAATCGAGCGGCGAAGTGGAGGCGCTGATCGGCACCGGCGTCGCGAAGTCGATGAGCGTGAAAGTCGGCGACGGCCTGACGATTCTTGCGGTCACGGCAGACGGCGCGCTGAACGGCATCGATGTGCAGATTGTGGGCATCGTGAACACCGGGTTCAAGGACCTGGACGATCGTTATCTGCGCATCACGCTGCCTTCGGCACAGCGCCTGCTGCAGACCGATCGCGTGACCAATCTCGTGGTGGGCCTCGACGATACGGAGAACACCGACTCGGTTGCGGCCACGCTGATTCCCGAGCTGCGCGGACAATGCGCAGCCGATGGTGATAAGGAAATGGATCGATCTGGCTGCCTATTACAAGCAGGTGCGGACGCTCTTCAGCGGTATCTTTCGTTTTCCTCGGCATCATTGTGTTCTTCATGGTGCTGATGGCCAGCGTCAACACGCTGCTGATGGCCATGTTTGAGCGCACGCGCGAAATCGGCACCATGCTCGCGATGGGCACGCCGCGGATGTGGATCGTGGCGCTCTTCATGGTGGAGGCCACGCTCACGGGGCTCTTCGGAGCTGCAGCGGGCGTGCTCGGCGGCAACCTGCTTGGCATCGCGCTCAATGTCTCGGGCCTGCATCTTGCCGCCGCCACCGGGATCTGACGTGCCCATGCCTTTCCGCGTTCTGCACGTGCCCGGCCTGATGATCGGCGCTTCGCTGCTGGTGGTTATCTCGCTCGCGCTCGCATCCATCCTGCCGGCGATCCGCGCATCGCGGCTGCAGATTGCGGAGGCACTCGCCCATGTCTAACATCAATCGCATTCTGCGTTCATTTCTGCTGCTCTTTCTGCTGGCATTTCTTGTGACCTGCGCGCTCGTTTGCCATGCGGCCTCGCTGCCGACACCAGACGCAGAGACGCTACTGAAGCGCTCCGACGCATTTCGCAACGGATGGCCTGCGTATGTGGTGCACGTGAAGATCACCGACTTACGAGGCCGGCAAGTCGGACGAGGAGCATCTCTACGAAGTCTCGCAAAAGGGCACCGACAAGACGTACGTCGACTTCATGAGCCCGCGCGAAAAGGGACGTCACCTGCTGATGCTGGGCGACGATATGTGGGTCTATCTGCCCGACACCAGCCGCCCGGTGCGCATCACCCCGCTGGAGCGCCTGACCGGGCGATGCTTCGAACGGCGACGTGGCGCGCACCAACTACGCGGTTGATTACTCGCCAGCGTATCTGCGCGACGAAAAGGTTGGGTGCGGTCGATTGTTCTGTGCTGGAGCTCACCGCCAAGCGCAAAGGCGCAACGTATCAGCGAATTCTCTACTGGCTGCGTACGGAAGACGCGCGGCCCGTGCGTGCGGAGTTTTATCTGACCTCGGGCAAACACATCAAGTCTGCCACCTTCGACGAGTACGAGCCTTATGGCGGAAAAACCCTGCTGCACAAGCTCACGCTTTACGACGAGATTCGGCATAACTCGCATAGCGTCCTGGAATACTCCGGGGCCACGCAGCGCAACTTGCCTGACAAGCTCTTCTACCAGGGCCGCGCAGACAGGTTCTGATCGATTCCGACGATGAAATGCCTCGTGCTCATTTCGGGTGCTTTGCTGTTGGCGGGGCCGTGTTCTGCTCGCGCGCAGGATGCAGCCAACGCTGAGGAGAGCCCATTTAAAACGCGCTACTCCATCTCGGTAATCGACGATGCCACGTTTTACGGAAACCTGCGCGCGCCACTTCCCACGGTATTGAATCAGGTGCTTGTCGAGCCGTCGTTCGGACTGCATTATCAGCAGCGTCTCAGTTTCTCGACCAGCCTGATCGGCATGACCCGCACGTACTTTGATAACTACTCGCAATTACGCGTCAAGGAAACGTACGCGAGTGTTTCGGCTGGCGATTTCGACTTCACTGCCGGCCGCAAGATGGTGCGCTGGGGTCCGGGCTACGCTTTCACGGCTGTGGGAGTGCTCGATCCGCCGCGCAACCCGACCGACCCGGCGGATCGGCTCAATTTAAATGAAGGCCGCGACATGGTGAAAGCGGATTGGGTCAGGGGCCCGCATGCACTCACGGCCGCGTGGTCTACCGCCGCGCTCGCTCCCCGCGAGCGCCAACCTGCACGACACAACAGCCTTCCGGTATAACGTTCTGGTGCATGGATTCGACACTTCGCTGATCGCTGGACATGATCGCGATGCCGATTCGTTCGGCGGGGTCACGTTTACCCGCGTGCTCGGCCAGGCGTGGGAGATTCACGGAGAAGGCATGTGGCGGGAGCAGGCTGCGGCGCTCCTCGGCGGCAAATTCACCTTGCACTCCGGTGTTTCGTTCATCGGCGAGTTCTACACGCCGCCCAACATCCGCGTACTATCGCGACATGGCCATCTCACCGCTTGCAGGACGCCCGCATTACGCCTTCGTTTAATGCCGGGAAGACACGCCTGCGCGAGTTGCCGGGATGGAAGGAGTGGGACGTTGTCAGGGTCGGTGGTCGCGAATCTCAACGACCATAGTTACACCGGCGTCTTCGACGTGAACCGCTGGTTCGGCAATCATTTCTCTTCCTATTTGCACTTGGAGATTCCGCACGGCGGCAAGACGTCGGATTTCGGCGCAGCGCCGTATTCCACGGCCACATCGCTTGGGGTGCGATTCCAGCTATGAACGACTGCCCCGATCCAACCTCGGCCGGCCTCAACGATCACTCAGCGAAGATTTCCAGCTATGGCCCATTCCTGACGAAGGCCCTTTGGATTATCTCCGGCGCCACGCTGGTTATCTTCTTCCTCTTTCTCTCCACGGGCCGCATCCCCTTTTCGCAGGTTGGTATCCAGATTTTCGCGATGTTTGTTTACTCGGCTTCGATCGGGGTTCCATCCATCGCTATCCTCACGCAAGTGTCTATTCGTTACACCAGGCGTTTTCCCAGGCTGATCATCCTCCTACAAGCACTGGTGCTGGTTTGTGCCGCTACGGCCGGAACTTTTGTCGGCGACCTGGTTTTGCTGGCTGTCGGCATCGTTCGCGGTGGCGGCTACTGGTTTGAGTTCCGTAAATCGCTTCCGTTCAGCATCGTCATCTCTCTGATGTTTGGCCTCAGCGTGAGCACATTCGAGACTCTCCGCTATAAGCTCCAGGCGGCTACTCTCGAACTGCGCACGCGGCAGGTGGAGCAAGAGCGCGCCAACAAGCTGCTGGTTGAAGCGCGCCTGTCCTCGCTTGAATCGCGGATTCATCCACACTTTCTGTTCAACACGCTCAATTCAATTGCGGCGCTGATTCCGAGCGACCCCGTACGGGCGGAAGACACGGTCAGCAAGCTCGCTTCGCTCCTGCGCTTCTCGCTCAATGCAAATCACCACAGCCTTGTGCCGCTGGCACAGGAACTCAAGATGGTGCGCGACTATCTAGAAATCGAGTCGACGCGCTTTGGCCCGCGCCTGCGCTATGAAATAGCCGTTCCGGAGTCCCTCGGCTCGGTCAAGGTACCACCGCTCGCGCTGCAGTCGCTGGTGGAGAACAGCGTGAAGCACGTAGCCGCGCAACGGAGCGAAGGAGCCACAATTCAAATTGCGGGTTTGAAAGCGAACGGGCGCATGCAGCTCGAAGTCATTGACGATGGTCCTGGATTTTCGCTCGGATCCATTTCGCCGGAACACGGTCTGGGCAACCTATCTGCGCGGCTGCAACTTCTGTTCGCCGAGGCCGGGCAACTCGATGTGACGCGTGAGAATGGGAGAACCAGTTGCGCGCATTTCGTTCCCTGCGGAGTCGTAGAACGACGATGGATACAGCCCCGTTGCGTGCTTATCTCGTGGATGACGAACCGCTCGCCACTGAGCGGCTGGAGCGACTGCTGGCGGCATTTCCGATCCTTCAGATTGCCGGTCGCGCCGCGGATCCGTTGCGTGCCGTGGAGTTTCTGAACGGACCTGATGCTGCGGAAATTGATGTCCTCTTCCTCGACATCCAGATGCCGGGCATGAATGGATTCGAATTGTTGTCGCGGCTCACGCGGCAACCGTTTGTCATCTTCACGACTGCCTACGACCAGCATGCGCTTGCGTGCTTTCGAGGCCAACACGATCGACTACCTGCTGAAGCCGATTGAGGCCGACCAGTTGCAGCGGGCGCTGAACAAGTTGGGAAAGCTGCGGCCGGTGGCGAAGCCTGAGTGGCAGCAGAGTCCAGATCTGCCTGCGATGCTGCGCGACCTCGCGGCGTCGCTGCAGCGCGGGCAAAGCGGTTATCCGCATCGGATCGCGTCGCGTATCGGCGAGCGCATCTCGTTTCTGTCGCTGGAGGACGTGACCCACTTCATCGCGCAGGACAAGCTCACCTACGCGGTTGTGAATGGGCGGAGCCATTGCGTGGATCAGGCGATCACCGAACTGGAGCACCGGCTCGATCCGACAAAGTTTCTACGCATCCATCGTGGCGCACTGGTCAATGTCGATTGGGTGCACGAGGTGAATTCGTGGTTTGCCGGCAAGGTGGTGCTTACTTTGAAAGATGCCGGGCACACGCAGCTGACCGTAGCGCGGGATCGGGTGCGCAGTGTGAAAGAGCGGCTGGGGTTTTAGTGGGGGTTCTACGATTGGATTCGTGCTTTCCCACCCAAGCGGAGCTTGGATGGGGCACCCATTTTGGGCGGATGGATGCTCTCTTAAAGACGATTTGTGGTTTCCCACCCTTTCCGCAGAACAAAGCGGAAAGGATGGGGCACGGAACTTTTTCGTGGATTGAGGCATCGGTTCCACCCAGAACTTGGATCGGCACGGAACTTTTCGCGGATTGAGGCATCGGTCCACCCAAGCAGAGCTTGGATGGGGCGCCCATTTTCTTGCTGATTGGAGAAGTGTGAAAATCAGATCCTTCGCCCCGCTTACCCCGATCGCACTCTGTGCGATCGGGGGCCCAAACGCGCGGGTTCTCACGATGACACATCCATTTTTGACGAGACACTTCAGAAAGGACATTGAGGTCCGTTTATCCGCCCATGAACATGCCGCCGTTGACGTCGAGCACGTGGCCGGTGATGTAGGCGGCGGCATCGGACGCGAGGAACGCCACCGACTGCGCGATCTCGAGGTCGGTGCCGGCGCGGCCCAGCGGAATCTGCACCATCATCACTTCGCGCTGCTTCTCATCGAGCACGGCGGTCATCGGCGTTTCAATGTAGCCGGGAGCGACGGCATTGACGGTGACGTTGCGCGAAGCCACTTCGCGGGCGAGCGATCGCGTGAACCCGATGAGGCCGGCTTTTGAGAGCGCGTAGTTCACTTGGCCGGCCTGGCCGGTGCGGCCCACGACGCTGGTGATGTTAATGATTCTTCCCCAGCGGTTGCGCAGCATTGCGGGCAGCAGCGCCTGCGTAACAAGAAATGCGCCGGTGAAATTGGTGCCGAGAGCACGTCGTCCCAATCCGCGCGCTTCATGCGCATCATGAGTCCGTCGCGGGTGATGCCGGCGTTGTTGACGAGGATCTCCACCTTTCCGAAGCGATCGAAGACTGCCTTGGCGCCGGCCTTGATGGATTCCTCGCTTGCAACGTCGAGGGCGAATGCAGCGGCCTGTCCGCCGGCGGCCGCGATCTCCGCCGCGACCTCGGCGAGTTTGGCTTCATTCCGCGCAGCCAGAGCGACCGTCGCTCCGGCCTTCGCCAACTCCAGCGCACACGCCCGGCCAATTCCCTTGACTCGCGCCCGGTGACCAGCGCGATTTTTCCCTGCAAATCCGCCATCGTGTCTTTATTCCTCCGCACGGCGAATCAGAGGCGCGCCGCTGCTCTTCAGAAGGTCATTATAGGGACCGTGGCTTAGGTCGAGAGCTAGGATGGCGTCTGCCGGCAGGACGGCGATCAGAAATTTGTGACGACTCGGTGCTACTGCAGCGCTCAGGCCGAGGGCATGGCCTGCGCGGGAATGCGCTGGCGGCCGCGGGCGGGCGCGGCCAACTCGGGCGGCCACATGTACACCGCCAGGCGGCGCGAGTAGTGCAGCACGGGCTCCTGATCCTGAATATCGATGCCGATGGAGGCCGGCAGATCGTTGCGCTTCGATCTCGGCCGCGGCATCTTCGAGGGGCCACGGCACGTGGTGCACGTTGGCCCGCACCAGCTCTCCCGCGGTGTTGTGGGTGAACAGGCAATAGCGCTCGGTGAGAAAATATTCGATGGTGCCCGCTGCGACTCTCGGCCAGCTTGCGCGTGGGGCCCAGTCCGCGATAGCGGGCTTTGAAGATGACGGGTTTGGAGACAAAGCGCCGGCGGCTATAGAAACGCGAATTCGCGTTCGGAGTGCGCGTCGATCCGCATCTCGGACCAGTAATAGGGCAGGTGATAGAAGCTGCGGGCCACCAGCACGGCGAGCAGGTTGGCGCCATCGAGCGAGAAGAAATAGACGCCGGGCGTGCCGGTGCGATGGTCGCGAACATAGGTGCGGAGATTCAGTTCAGGGAAACTGCGCGCGCCGGGAATGCGTCGGCACGCCGCGGACCTTGATGCGGTCCATCCAGAACGGGACGACGCCGATCCAGGCCGAGCCCTCGAACGTATCGAGGTGCAGGCCTTCGGGCAGCAGATGCGGCCACCTGGGACGGCTGGGCACGCCAATGGGCAAAGAGCAGGTCGTTCCACCGCTGGGTCATTGCCCATCGGCCGGGCGGCAATGGCCGTGGCCGCTGCGATGTGCGCACCTTGATCTCCCGCATGGCCCCCTCCGCTCCTAGGCTATAGGACGTGGACTGTGAGGGTCTGGGATGCACAGACCTTGCCAGGGCCCTACAGTGGTTCTCCAGTTTGATTCCGGAGAATCGACCTCGTCAAGCACTTTTCCTCAGAGAAAAACAGGCCTCATTCGCTGCGGCATCGACCAGGTCGTCGCCTGGAGAACCGCTCTCATGCCGTATTCTGGTCGCGAGCCCAACCGAATGTCCAGTGAATCTTTTCTCCCCACCGGCGCGCGCAATCAGACCGAAGTTTTCGCGGTCCACGGCGCCGATCCTGAAGTTTTGGCCTATGCCATGGCCAAGTATTCCCGCTCCGCGCTTTCGATGCGCGAGTCGCTGACCGAGATCAGCGCCCAACGGGCCGAGCAGTTCCTCAACACCTTTTATTTTCAGTACGGTCATCGGTCGATTGCCGACCTGGCGCATATCGCATTCGCGGTGGAGCGGCTGAGCCTGCTGGCGGCCATTGTGCTGGTGGACGAGCAGCGGTGGGATGGGCAGGAGCGTTCGACGCGGTACCAGAATTTCCTGAAATCGGGCTGGTTTTTTCCGGATTTTGGCGCGGATTCTGCGTCGGCGAAGTTGTATGCCGAGACGGTCGAGAAGCTGTTTGCGGCCTACCAGCGGACGACTGCGGCGGTTCAGGAGGCGCTTGCGCCAGCGCGTGGCCCGGCCCGAGGCAATGAAGCCGGAGGCCTACGAGCGGACGCTGAAGGCGCGCGCTTTCGATGTGGCACGCTACCTGCTGCCACTGGCGACCAATACGTCTCTGGGCCAGATTGTGAATGCGCGGACCCTGGAAACCCAGGTTTCGCGGCTGCTTTCGCATCCCATGGCCGAGGTGCGCGACCTGGGGAACCGGCTTCGCGATGCGGCGACGGGACCAGCATGGAATGTGAATGGGCAGGCCGGCGCCGCGTTTGTGGAGAAGCTTGCCGCGGACCCCGACGCTTGCGGCCGAGGCTGCCGCAGCTGCTGACGCGCGAGGTACGAACAGCGCCGACGCTGGTGAAATATGCGGAACCAAACCCGTATTTGATGGAGACGCGCACCGAGCTGGAACACGTTGCTGCGGAGTTGCTGAAGGATCTGCCTGTCGCATCGGCTCCGATTGTCGACCTTGTGGAGCGGACGGAGACGCTGGAAGTGGAGCTGGCGGCGACGCTGATTTATTGGGCGAGCGATCATCCCTATCGGCAGGTGCGCGATCTGGTGGCGAGTCTCGCCAGAGAGCCGCGTCACCGAGATCATTGAAGTTGGGTTTGCGCCATCGCGGGCGGCATGATGAAGCGCTGCGCGCATTTCATGCGGGGGCCGCGTTGCGCTTCGACATCCTGATGGACATTGGCGGCTTCCGCGACATGCATCGGCATCGGCGCTGCGTGCAGATCAAGCAGGGATTTACCGCGCGGCATGGATATGAGACGCCGATGATGGGCGATCTGGGCGCGGATGTGAACTTGCTGGCCGAAGCCGGTGCACTTGACGACTACAAGGCTGCAGCGAGCTCGGCGCACGATGCGAGTGCGCGGATTGCCGCGGGGTCTGCACCGGAAGCTGCGGTGTCGGCGCTCTATGTGTTGCCGCTGGCGACGCGGGTTCGCTGCCTGTTCAAGATGGATTTCGCCGAAGCGCAGTACATCAGCGAACTGCGTTCGGCGCCTGCAGGACACTTCAGTTATCGGCGGGTGGCATGGGAGATGTATCTGGCACTGGAGCGGCAACATCCAACGCTGGCCAAGCACATTCGCGTGACCGATTTCACCGAGCCCATCGATCTGCTGCAGCGGTAAACTTCGTTAGTCGCCTGCCGTGGCTTTCTCGGGCTTTGCCTGCCTCGGTCGCAGCGCCTCGGAAGTCAGTCCGTCGGCTTTGCGCAAGGCGGGAAACCACACGGACCAGAGGCCGGCAACGGCGAGTGCACCGATGCCGCCAATGATTGTGGCGCGCACGGCGCCCCACCACTGCGCGGTGAGGCCGCTTTCAAATTCGCCCAGTTCATTGGACGCGCCGATGAAGAGCGAATTGACGGCGCTGACGCGGCCGCGCATCTCGGGTGGCGTTGCCAGTTGCAGCAGCGACCCGCGGATGATGACGCTGATGGTATCGGCCGCTCCGCTGACGGCCAGCGCGGCCAGAGAGAGCCACAGATTGCGCGACAGGCCGAAGATCACTGTGGCCGCGCCGAAGACGGCCACACACACAAACAGGCGCTTGCCGGCGCTGCGATTGATGGGGAATCGCGCCATGGCCAGCGACATGGTGAGTGCGCCGATGGCCGGAGCCGCGCGCAGTACACCCAACCCGCGAGGACCGGTGTGCAGAATCTCGTTGGCGAAGATGGGCATAAGCGCGACGGCGCCGCCCAGCAGAACGACAAACAAGTCCAGCGAAAACGAACCAAGCAGGAGAGGCAGGCTCCATACATATTTAAAGCCGGCCAGAACAACTTGCAGCGAGAGGTCGCGGTGCTCCATTCTTCCCGGCCGGACGTGCAAGCTGCCGACCAGCACCAGGAACCACAGCAATGTGACGAGGGTGAAGAGGTACACGATTCCAGCGCCTTGAAAGCCTGTTCCCGGAAAGAGGCGGACCAGCGGCAACGTAAAAAGCAGCCCGCCGAGCGCGGGGCCGGTGACGTTGGCGAACTGGAAGATGGCGCCGCCCCAGGTGACCGCGTTGACGAAGTGCTTCTCCGGAACCAGGTGAGGAACCAGCGCCGAGCTCGCCGGGTCCCGAGAAGGCGCGGCCCAGTGCCGATGAGGAACAGCACGGCGTAGATGGGATACACGCTGCGCACCCCTTGGTGCGCGAACACCGCGAGGGTGAGCGAGCAGAGACACCTGCATGGAGTAGCAGACGAGGATAATGCGCCGGCGATCGAAGCGGTCGGCAACGTGGCCCGGCGGGCAACAGGAAAAACAGACCGGGGAGAAAAAGCGCCAGCCCGGTGTAGCCGAGATCGAGCGCACGATGGGTGATGGAATAGACCTGCCAGGCGACCGCTACCGCCTGCGCCTCCGCGCCAAGGATCGCTATGGCGCGGGCCAGTTGATACAGCCTGAAGTCGCGCGAGGCAAAGGCTTCCAGACCTCGTCGGTGAGGTTTTGCAGGCGGGGAATCCATCTGCTCTCTAGGGTATCGCGCCGGCTCGCCCAAAGAACGGGAATGACATGGAGCCACGGTCGACGAAACGCAAGCCCTGCAAACGCAGGCCTTTGGGGGCACGGATCACCGCAGGAACTTGACTTGATTCCGGTTCGTTGCTACTGTCAATCTAATGAGTTTTGGCTCCAAATCGATGCGGTGCGCGTGTTGTTGCATGCTGCGCCGGTCGTGTGGATGAGCTAAGAAGACTCAAACGATTTCCATACGGCCGCGTCTCAGCTACTCGCTGACGCGGCCTTTCTCTTTTTTTGGCAGTGATTGAATCGAACACGTTTGCGCACCAGGGTCTCATGAGATTTGCTCTCTTCAATTCGCAGCTCCGCAACCCCGCCGCCGCCCGGCGGAGTGGTTGTTGTTGTAGCCGCTGACCCGATTTCCCGTTTTAAAAACTTTGCGCGCCGAGAATTGACCTCTGAGCTGATCCGCAGCGCAATCTTCCCCAGTCCTGGAATGCCAGGCCAATCGATCATCCGCAACTCTTCAGGAGAAACCGTGACACTCGCAGCAAAGTTCTATCGGCTTATCGCTCTCGTTTTTGTTGTCGGCGCATTCACGGCGCAGGCGCAGATCGTCGGCGCAAACCTCGCCGGTTCTGTGCATGATCCCAGCGGCGCTGCAGTTTCGGGCGCAACCGTCGTAGTACGCCAGGTGGAGACCGGAGCCACGCGCACGCTCACCACAGATTCCGAAGGACGCTTTTTCGCGCCGTCTGTTCCTGTGGGTCCTTACACCGTATCCGCGGCGCACGAAGGATTTGAGACTCAGCAGCAAACCGGCATCACGCTGACCGTGGGCCAGAGCCTGCAGTTGAACCTCGTGCTCGGCCTCGCGACCGTGCAGCAGCAGGTGGTGGTGGTCGACTCCGGCGAGACCGTGAACATAACGACGCAACAGACTGCCGGCCTGATCGACGAGCGGCAGGTGAAAGAGCTACCGCTGAACGGCCGCAGCTATGACGAATTGCTTACGCTGAATCCCGCGACGGTGAATTACACCAATGAGCGGTCGGGCGGCATCGGCACTTCGAATTCGTCCGTCGGGAACATGTTTGCGGTGGGCGGACGCCGGCCCCAGGACAATCTTTTTCTGCTGAACGGAATTGAGTACACCGGCGCATCGCTCATCAACGTGACGCCGGGCGGCACCAGCGGCCAGTTGCTGGGCGTGGATGCGGTGCGCGAATTCAACGTGGCTGCGGATACGTACGGCGCCACCTATGGCAAACGCGACGGCGCGCAGGTCAGCATTGTGACGTCATCGGGAACGAATCATCTGCGTGGGACGGCATTTGAATTTATTCGCAATAGTGCGCTCGATGCGCGCAACTACTTCGACCAGGGAACCATTCCCGAATTTCAACGCAACCAGTTCGGCGGTTCGCTCGGCGGACCCGATTCGCGCGAACAAGCTTTTCCTCTTCGGCAACTACGAAGGCTTCCGGCAGAACTGGGGACTGAGCGCGGTGACGCTGGTGCCCGATAATGAAGCGCGCCAAGGTTATCCTGCCCAACTCCGCGGGCGTGGAGCAGAACGTGGGCGTCAACGCTGCGGTTGCGCCGCTGCTGGCGTTGTGGCCGGTGCAGAATGGGCCGGAGCTGGGCAGCGGCATCGCCGAAGCCTTCAGTCATCCGCCGCAACACATTCGCGAAGATTTCGGCACGACGCGCTTTGACGATAACCTCAGCGGCAAAGACCTGCTCTTCGCCGTGTACACCGTGGATGACAGCGCAGCGAACACGCCTTCGCAGAATCCGCTGAGTTATATCAACGAGAGCCTGCGCGAGCAGGTGGCCAGCGTGCAGGAGCAGCATGTGTTTTCGCCCGCTCTGCTGAATACCGCGCGCTTCGGCTACTCGCGCGCCAGCTATTTCTTTACCGGCTACTCGCCCGTCTCGCTGCCGGGCTGGGTGACGGGCGAGCCGATCGGCGCCATCGTCATCAGCGGCAGCACAGCCTCGAATGGTGCGTCGGCAATTTCGCAGGCGGGATTGAATGTGGGCAGCAACAACACCGCGACGCGCAATCTGTTCACTCTTGGACGACCATGTTTTCTGGTCGCGCGGGCGGCATCAGATTGAAGCGGGCGTGTGGCTGCAAAGGATTCAATCGAACGACCTGCTGGCGCAGGATCAGTACGGGCAGGCTTCGTTCAGCACGCTGCAGACGTTCCTGCAAGGCACTGTGAAGACATTTACGGTCGTTCCCTCTCCCACCGAGCTGGGCTGGCGTTCGCTGGAAGGCGCGGGCTTTGTGGAAGACACGATCAAGCTGACGCCGCGGCTCGAGTTACGCGCAGGCTTCCGCTCCGAATCGACCAACGGATGGAATGAAGCGCAGGGGCGCGCGGCGAACTACGCCATCGTTGGACGGCGTTCTGCAAACGCAACCGGTGATTGGCGGCTCGGCGCTGAGCAAGAACAACGCAGTGTTTCTGCCCGAGCCGCGCGTAGGCTTTGCGTGGGATGTCTGGGGCAACGGCAAGACCGCTGTACGAGGCGGATTCGGTCTTTATCACGGCCTGCTCGACACGCTCGACTACCGCCTCGACCAGACAGCACCGTTCAACACGGCCGAATCCATCTCGAACATCGCTGTCTCGAAACTCACCATCTCGCCGGGAACGCCGCCGCCCGCAGGCACGAAAGTCTCTCCGAGCAATGTGCAGCCCGACATTGCCACGCCAGCCGTGCTGACCTGGAGCCTGCGCGTCGAGCAGCAGATTGCGCCGCGCACATCGCTGACTCGTGGGATATGTGGGCTCGCACAGCTATCACCAGATTCTTTCCGAAGACATGAACGAGCCTGTGCCGACCTATGAGGCCGATGGCACGGCCTTCTATCCCACGGGCGCGGCCAACGCGAATCCGGCGCTCGCCAACTCCACATCCTGGGTGTCGCAGGGCGACGGCTCGTATCACTCGCTGGTTGTGGATGTGAGACGGTCATTCGCGAGCGGCTTCCAGTTCCGCGGCAACTACACGTACTCAAAGAATCTTGACGACGGCTCGGCATGGAACACCAGCGTCAGCGGCAACACGCCCGCGTTTGTCGAATTTCCGCTCGACCCGAAACTCGACTGGGGCCCGGCTGCAACGGACGTGCGCCAGCTTGGATCAATTAACGGGAGCTATGAATTGCCCTTCGGAGCGAATCGGCGTTTTCTGAATCATGCAAGCAAGCCGGTGAACTTCATCGTTGGCGGATGGACGGCAAGCGGTATCGTGACCGCGCAGACTGGGTTCCCGTTCTCGCCGCAACTTGGCTACAACCCCACGGGCAATGGCGACACCCGCAACCCGGTGCGTCCAAACTGGAATCCGAATTTCACCGGAACGCTTTATCCACGCACGCCGAATCAGTACTTCAATCCTGCGGCATTTTTGCCTCCGGCGACGGGGACCTACGGAAATGTCTCGCGGGACGTGCTCACCGGCCCCGGATTAACGGAAGTAGATTTCTCAGCCACGCGCAATGCGCATCTCACCGAGCGGCTGGGATTGCAGTTCCGCGCCGAATTTTTCAACATTCTCAACCACACCAACTTCCTCACGCCGAATGAAGTGGTGTACACATCGGCTACTTCGGGCATTTCACCCACGGCAGGCGTGATTACGGCGACATCGACTACTTCGCGCCAGATTCAGTTTGGGGCAAAGCTGCAATTTTAAGAATTCGCTCGACAACCCATTTTCCGAAAACTCGTAACCCTCCCGTGCGTTCACTCGGAAGCTCCGTTGACCTCGGCAACCCCTTCACGAGGGTCCCACTTCCCCGCTAGCATTGGATTCAGTTGGGAGGTGGGATCTGGCGATACTGCGCGGACGAGTTGTTTCCGGGATGGGGAACTTCTCCAGCTGGATTCTGAAGTTACAAGACCACTATTACGGGAAAACTGGGTTGAAACTTTTTCCGGGAACACTCAACGTCCAGTTGGAGACGCCTTATACTCTGCCCGCGAAGGTACTGCGGCTTGAAGGGCACGAATATGGAGGCAGTGTTTCGGTCAGTCTAGTTCCCTGCTCGATCTTTGGCAGGAGTGCATTCATTCTGCGCACGGACGCGAATGAAGAGGGCCGAGGGCATCACCCCAGAACCATCGTCGAGGTTGCGACCGACGTGAAACTGCGAGATCACTTTCACTTGGCGGACGGTGACATCGTCGAGATCGAGACGCTCAACCCATGACCGGACGAACTAGACGCCCTATAACGACACGCCCGATTCTGTTCGGTGCGAAAGTGCACTTCCAGGGGAGTCGCACCTGCATGTGTGGATGCTTATCCGTGCATTCAACGGCAGACTGCAGAGCATACGTGCGATAGACTACGTGCGCATGGATCCAGCGCATCGCTTGTCGCGGAGCTTTCAACTCGGCGAATGGCTTATAAAGCCGGAAGACGGATCTCTCACGTCGGCAGACAAGTCGACACGTCTGGAACCTCTCCAGATGGAGCTATTGGTTTTCCTTTGCGCGCGTGCGGGCCAGGTTGTGACGAAGGACGAAATCCTAGAGAAAGTCTGGCAAGGCCGCTTCGTCAGCGACGATACGGTCAAGGCGAGTTTCTATCAGCTGCGCAAGGCGCTGTGCGACACACCGCGGAAGCCCCGCTTCATTGAGACACTGCCGAAGCGCGGGTATCGCGTGCTTGTGAATCCTGTACCGCTCGGACTGGTGAAGGACTCAGCAATTTCTCAGGGTGCTGCTGCGGATTTGTATGACAAGGGGGAGGCGCTGCTTTCGGGACAACCTGGCGCGGCTGCACTCAAGCAAGCGCGGCTTTATTTCGAGAGGGCAACGGAAACAGATCCCGGCCACGCCGGAGCGACGGCGGCGCTCGCGCATGTCTACATTCACCTGGTAACGGGGGGACTGGGCAAGGGGTTGGAGTTGATGCCGCGCGCAAAAGCGTTGGCCGCGCACGCGGTCGAGATCGATCCCAAGTTCATCAGCGGTCACGTCGCTCTCGGAATTACGCGGCTTCTCTACGACCGCGACAAGCTCGCCGCTGAAAAGAGCTTCCAACTCGCGCTCGCCCTGAACCCGGAAGACAGTACCTCTCTCCGCTGGATGGCAAGGTTGCACTCATTCGGTGGGCGTCCTGCCGATGCTGTGGTTGAAGCGCGACGTGCGCTTCGCGCCGATGCGCTTTCGCTAGCTGTGCGCCGCGATCTGGTCGAGACTTTGTTTCTAGCTCGATCGTATGCCGATGCGTTGGCCGAAGGACAGCAGCTTCTCCAGATGAGCGGCAATGCAGGCGATGTTCGACTTGGACTTTCGTGGATCTATTTCATCGCGGGAAATCATCCGCAGGCTTTCGACGCCGTGTACGAGGGATTCAAAAGCCTTGGCACTTCGCAAGAGGTGCTGGCTCGTGCCGAGGAATCATTCCGGCGCGGTGGAATGCGTGAACTGTTCCGGCTGTGGGCCCGGTTTATGGAGGAACAGGCCGACCTCGGCCAACGCACGCTTGATCTCCTTTTCCTCTACTCGCTCCTCGATGAAAGGGACCGTGCGTTTGCTTTGCTCGACCTAATCGTGCAGCAATGCCATCCCGCGGTGCTCCTGCTGCCGGCCTCACCAATTTTCGACAGTCTGCGGGGCGACCCTAGATACTCTACCTTGCTCTCTCGAATCACGGGTGGCCGCGACTAAGCCAGTTTCGGAACTGCCGAAAATGTGCGAAGCCCACCTTTTGCCCACCGCAAACCCACCTAAAGCTCAACGACAGCCTGTTCGGTTCCTCCTAAGCTTCCTGTTCAGGAGGGATACACATGAAGCTTCGCTTGCAACAGGTGGCATTGTTTCTCGGGTTCAGTGCGATTGCCCTCGCACTGATCGGCGCCGCGAGTGCGGTTTGGGGCGTATTGGTTTTCGCGAATATCAAGAGCAGTCCGTCGATCCCGTGGGCCCTGCCGGCCCTGATCGCTTTTCTGTGGATGATGTGGCGATACCTCGGAGGCAAGGGATGGCCGAAGAGCACAAGTGCCAGGCGAAAGAATTTGTTACGCGCGAATCCCGTCTCGAAGCGCGCATTCGTGTGGTCGGCGGTTGCCGGATCGCTCGCGATTGGTGCACTTGCGGGATTCTGGATCGTCAGCTTTCGTCTCTTTGCGATGCACGCGAATCCATTGCTTCCGAGCGCATTCACGAGTTCGCCGTTCATGATGGGAGCAATTATTTTAGGTGCATCGCTCCTGGCACCCATCATGGAGGAGAGTGCGGTCCGCGGATATCTTCAAGGTTCGCTCGAGCGCAGTTTCAGACCATTCACGGCGGTCGTGCTGTCTTCGCTTGTCTTCGCGGTCGCGCACGTAAGCCAAGGTGTGGCCGCGCCGAAGCTGGCCTTCTATTTCTTGGTCGGCGTGACTTTCGGAGCCTTGGCCTACTTCAATGATTCGATTCTTCCCGTGATTCCGGTGCATATCGCCGGTGACCTGATCTTCTTCTTGTTCGTCTGGCCCTTCGACCGGACCAGAACGCTCGTGTGGCAAGGCGAAACGGATGCCTGGTTTTGGCTTCATGTGGCGCAGACCATCGTCTTCACTGCGCTCTCGATTGCGGCATTTCACAAATTGCGACAGGTATCTGTGAATCAACGGGCGGAAGTGCAGAGAGCCAGTAAGTCGGCATCTTCGAAAATCAATGCGCAGCCCAGCTCCGACTCTGCATCCGATATGCTGATGCTTGGCAACAACCTCTGAGCAACGTGACGCGCCCGGATGGCGAGCGGCAGCCGCCGTGGCGCTTTGCGGTGTCTGCGCCTTTCTTGAGCTCTACTGCACGCAGCCGCTGCTTCCCATGCTGGCGCGGCTCTTTCACGCCTCGAAGACGGGCGTGGGGATGACGGTTTCGGCGGCTACGCTGGGAGTCGCCCTCTCCGCACCCATCTTCGGCGCGCTCACGGAGCGGCTTCCGCGGAAGCGGGTGATCGTGGCTTCGCTGCTGGGCATCTCGCTGCCCACGCTGCTCGCCGCTACATCGACATCGCTTGCACAGCTCGTCTTCTGGCGATTCCTGCAGGGCATCACCGTACCCGGTGTAATCGCCGTGCTGGTGACCTACATCGGCGAGGAATGGCCTGCAGACCAGGTTGCGCTCATCATCAGCTTCTACGTCAGCGGCACCGCTCTCGGCGGTTTCATTGGCCGCGTATCCGCCGGCATTCTTGCGGACCGGTTCAACTGGCGCGTGAGTTTTCTCGCACTCGGAGCCGCGGCTCTCGCCGGCGCGGGAGCGGTTGCTCTATGGCTGCCGCACGGACGCAACCGCACCAAGCCACAGCATCGGCTTGACGCGCTTCCCTCGTTTCCCTACCAGGTGCAAGGGCTCTTTCGCAGCCGCCGACTCGTCGCAACTTTTGCAGTCGGATTTAACGTGCTGTTCTCATTGGTCGGCGTCTTCACCTGGATCACTTTCTATCTCGCCGCTGCGCCGTTCCACCTTTCGACTACGGCCCTCAGTTCACTGTTCTTTGTGTACCTGGTCGGTCTGGTCGTGACGCCTGCCGCCGGCTACCTGATTACCCACGTCGGACTTCGCGCCGGGATCGGTGGAGCGATCGCGTGCTCGATCACAGGCGTTCTGTTGACGCTTGCGCATTCGTTGCCGGTGGTCATCGTCGGCCTAGCCATGTTGTCGAGCGGTGTCTTTGTCGCCCAGACCGCATCGCAGAGTCATCTCCGTGTTGCTGCGCCTGCCGGTGCACGTGTGACCGCCGCGGGGCTCTATATCACGTGCTACTATCTTGGCGGTACGGCGGCGGGCGTGGTGCCCGGAGCTTTCTGGGCGCTAGGCAAATGGCCGGCGTGCGTCGCATTTATTGTCGCCATGCAGCTGATCGCTTTCACCATCGCCTTCTTTGGCTGGCGTGCGCCGCAAACGGTTGGGGATGCAGTCTAGCCGCGGCACCTATCGCGAAAAGCACAATTCCTGCACCTCGATAGCGCTTTTTGGAATCTAAGACCTCGTATGCCTAATCTGTAGAATGCTCGAAAGGACAACGCTGCGTCGTCCCCAGCCCTCCCCCGAAACGTCACTCGACCGAAAGCAGAGATAAAGGAACAGTTTTGGCAGATACGAATACCCTGACTCCAGCTGCTGCAGCCAGCAAGGAGACTACGGTCACGAATCCAGATGTCGCGTCTTCCGCACCGTGGAAGCCGCGCGTCAATCCGTGGCTGATTGCCATGACCGTGGCGCTGGCGGCGTTCATGGAGGTGCTCGACACCTCGATCGCCAACGTCGCCCTGCCCCACATCGCCGGCTCGCTCGGCGCCAGCACCGACGAGGGCACCTGGGTGCTGACCAGCTACCTGGTCTCCAACGCCATCGTCCTTCCGCTCGGCGGATGGGCCTCCAGCGTCATTGGCCGCCGCAACTTCTTCGTCTTCTGCATCACCATCTTCACCGTCTCCAGCTTCCTTTGCGGCGCGGCGCCCTCGCTGCCCATGCTGCTTCTGTTCCGCGTCATTCAGGGAGCCGGCGGCGGCGGCCTGCAGCCCATGGCCCAGGCCATCATGGCCGACTCCTTCGAGCCCCACAAGCGCGGCCAGGCCTTCGCCCTTTACGGCCTCGTCGCCGTGCTCGCGCCCTCCATCGGGCCCACCCTGGGCGGCTGGATCACCGACAACTTCTCCTGGCGCTGGATCTTCTACATCAACATCCCCGTCGGCATCCTCGCCTTCATCCTCGTCACCCGCCTGGTTGAAGATCCGCCGTGGATCAAGGCCGACCGCTCCCGCTTCTTCAACATGGACTATGTCGGCCTCGGTTTCCTCACCATCGCCATGGGCGGCATGCAGATCATGCTCGACAAGGGCGAAGAGAACGACTGGTTCGCTTCCAACTTCATCTGCTTCTTCGCCTTCCTTTTCGTCGCCGGCATGATCGCGCCTCGTCTGGTGGGAGTGGCGGCAAAAAGATCCGCTCATCAACCTCAAGGTTTTCCGCTTCAAAAATTTCGCCATCTGTTGCTTCCTCATGATGCTGGTCGGCGGCGTGCTCAACGCCAACACCGTCCTCCAGCCGCAGTTCATGCAGCAACTGCTCGGCTGGACCGCCACCACCGCCGGCCTCGCGCTCACCGCCGGCGGCTTCACGCTGGTCATCATGATGCCCCTGGCCGGCATCGCCACCGGCAAGGTTTCCGCGCGCACGCTCACCGCCCTCGGCTTCCTCCTGTTCATCATCACCTTCCGCTATGCGGCCGACGTCACCACGCTCGACATGACCTTTGCGCAGGCCTCCTGGCTGCGCGTCGTGCAGATGCTGCCCGCTGCCCTTCTGCTTCATCTCCATCACCACCGCGGCCTACGTCGGCATGCCCAAGGAGGACTCGAACCAGGTCGCCGGCCTCATCAACTTCGCCCGCAACATCGGCGGCAGCATCCTCATCGCCGTCACCAACGCCCAGGTCACCAGCCGCTCCATGTGGCACGAGCAGCATCTGCAAAGCGCCATGGGCCCAGCTTCCATCGGCCTACCAGCAGCACAGCTCAGCGCCCTCACCGGCTTCTTCGGCAGCAGCTTTCGGCGGACCCAACGGCGCAGGCATGGCCCTCGCCAATATCTACAACCAGCTCAATCTCCAGGCCGGCGTGCAGGGCTATCAGGACGTCTACATGGAGCTCTCCTACATGTCCATCTTCCTCGTGTTCCTCGCCTTCCTGCTCAGCAAGAACAAGCCGGGGCAGGGAGCGGGCGGCGGCGCGATGCATTGAGTTGCTATACGGTTTGCAGAAGCTGCATGAGAGTGGGCGCAGGCAGATTGGATCGCTCCACGAGCTCCTTCAATTCTCGCGCCAGCTGCATCATCTCGTCAGGTGCTTGGGAGCAATGCCATCCTGCGCCGATCTCACCTATTCGCGATGACAACATTGCGCGAAAAAAACCGGTGATCACAAACTGGGGCAGAATGACCAACAAAAGTGTCGTGGCCGGAACGACATGGCGACCTACCGCGCGGAGCACCTGAATCGCCTCCCGCAACGCGTTTACGAGTGTTCGAAGGTCCTCCCTGGAACGAGCCAATGCGTAGGTGTCACATCCGTGCTTGAGGATGAGCAATGCCAGGGGAGCAACCATCGCGGCATGGGTCGCGAGCCAGTCCGGCATGGTGGCACTCGGCTTCGCTCTAAAGCCCGCTGCTTTCAAGATCTTGATCAATCGCATCAGCCGTTCGCTTATTGCGCCGTCCACTTCTCCGAAGGGAGCGACTGCTCGCTTCGGCCTGATCGCCCGGATCAAGCTGCCCTCTCGCCTGCCCCCGGCAAAGGCAAAACCCAGCAATACCCTCTCCCTGCCCAGAGCCGCAACCCATTCCTCCGGCCCCAGGGCGGTATTGACCATGAAGACGATTGAAGGCGAACGGTTATTCGCGAGCACCGGCAAAAGATCGTGCACCTGGTTCTTGCGGACTATTACAAAGATGTAGTCGTAAAGGTCGTCATTCTCGAGCTTGCAGATAACGGGAACTTTTGTCGCGGTCCGCGTGTTGCTGATCGGGTCCTCGATCTCAATGCTTGCATTCCGCAGTTCTTCAAACCGCTGGCCACGCGCCAGGACCGTGACATCGAAGCCCGCGTTGTGGAGGCCCGCAGCGCAAACCGATCCATTGACGCCCGCGCCGACGACTAGGAGTCGCGTCTTTTCATCGCGCATCACTCGATCCTTTCGGCTTGAAATCGGAGGCCATACGCACGCCGGGGAGTGTACTCCTGGGGAGGCCCTCGACTCTGTGATGTGCAGGAATTCCTTACAAGCCGGATGCTGCGAAATTCTAGCGATGAATTCGGAGGGGCGGGGGTATCCCATCGCAAGGCGTTCGGATCGCGGTCTTCCACTGTCCGCTGCTACGATCGTCGAGGCGAGGAAAGCATGAACAAGATTCTGCCCGACCTTTCACGTACGGCGGTCCTCAGTATGGACCTGCAAACGGCCATCGTTTCAATCTATGCCAAGAGCGTGCCGGATTTCCTACCGCGGGTCGCGAGTGTGCTGAAAGAAGCCCGAGAGCGCTCGATGCCCGTGATTCATGTGCAGGTGGGCTTTCGTCCCGGGTTTCCTGAAGTCTCGGAGCGCAACCAGCTCTTCGGCGCCATCAAGACCTCTACACAGTGGCAGCAGGTCTTTCAGGGGGCTGCCGGTGCGATTCATCCCGACGTTGCTCCAGGGAACGACGAAATCGTGATTACGAAGCACCGCGTCAACGCGTTCCACGGAACCGACCTCGAGATGATTCTGCGGGCGAAGGAGATCGACACGCTTGTGCTATTCGGCATTGCGACCAGCGGCGTAGTGCTCTCCACGCTTCTCAATGCCAGCGACGCTGACTATCGCTTGATTGTGGTGAAGGACTGTTGCATGGACAATGATGCGGAAGTGCACGCCTGCCTGATCGAGAAGGTTTTTACACGGCGGGCAACGGTCTTGTCTGCGGACGAGTTTTGCGAAGCCCTCGCCTAAATGCGGTTGTGAAATACTCAAGATTCGCTGCAGGTTTTCGGCTTCCCATTGCCTCAGGGGCTAAAGCCTGCTTCATTTATTCGTCGCTTGCGGCACGACTGAAGTCGTGCCCTGTTACAGGGCTCGGCGCGAGTTTTTTCCGGAAGCTGTAGTTTTTTTGTGACGCCTTCGGATGCCCAGCGATTCACGTCATCGCTGGGTTCGACATGGGGAGGGCAAATGTGGCGGAAATAACATGCGCTGGGCGGGGTTTGAAGCGGCAAAACGAAAACGCCAGAGACCTTGCGGCCTCTGGCGCTCTCCGGGTGTCCTGATAGCTCATCGGATCATGCATCGTCCCGTTCAGCCTCTCGTGCTGGTTCCGAGTTGCCCCGGCTCCTGCATCTTCCGGCTTGGCTAGTTGCGCGTCTCCGGGTTGCCCCGTACCCCGCGTTCTTTGGCCGCGCCGGGTGACCGATTCCACGGGTTGCCCCGCTTCCTCAGTCCTTTGGCTGTGCCGGCAATGGATTTTCGAGTTGCCCCGAATTTCGCATCCTTCCGCGCTGCCGGTTTCAGTGATTCGCCGGGTCGCCCCGTTTTCCTCACTTCCCCCTTGCAACGCTTTCGATCAAGGTCTCCGGTTGCCCTTCGTCCTCGCATCTCCGGCTTTGCCGGCGATGGAGCTTCGAGTCGCCCCGAATCTCGCATCCTTCGGCGGTGCCGATTGACCGATCTTCAGGTCGCCCTGAACTCCGGTCCCTCGGTATCGCCTTCGATCCGCCCTGCGAGTTGCCCCGCATTTCGGATCGTCCGGCTCCGGCTGGTGGTCTCCCAAGTCACCCTGGGTCTCACACCCTCCGGTTGTGCCAGCGGCGAGTCTCCGGGTCGCCCCGAACCTCTTTCCTCTGGCATCCCCAGTGGTGAAGCTCCGAGTTGCCCCGGCTCTTCGCTCCTCTGGTTCCGTCGGTGGTCCCGACTTTCAGGTTGCCCTGAATCTCAGGTCCTCCGTCGTTGCCGATGACTGGATCTGCGGGTCGCCCCGCCTCTCTGTCCCTCGGCTCTCCGTCTATGCTTCCCCGAGTCGCCCCGGCTCCGCAATGTACGGTTGGGTCGATGATGAATCCCTGGCTGTCCTCGAACTTTGCATCCTCAGCTTGCGCCGCGGATGAATCTTCGTGTCCAGCAGGTCCAGCTTTTCCTGCCTGACCTTCGATGCTTTCTTAATCTCACTTGGCTTTCCACCGTCGGCTTGCGCCTTCAGTGAATCACCTCACTCAACCAATCCTGCATCTTTTGCCTGACCGGAGCTGCTGTCCAACTCCCTACAGGGTCACCAACTGAATGAGACATTAGGACGGTTCGATCTGTGGAAGCAAGTGTAAAACCCCGGTTAATTTGTGGATATCACCATTCGCGGTGCATTCATTTTGCGGTGATGATTTTGCTTCGCGATTTGCACGAAGAATGCAGCATTCATACGCCCTAGATTTCGAATTTATCTTGCGCAATCGTTGGGACATTGCCGCGGACGCTTCCACATTGGCTTCTGCCGCGTGAACGAACAGAGATGAGCAATTGACGTGGAGTTCGGGGTGGCGCTGCGCGGGCGCGATCGTGATGCCCGTTGCGACTGCGGACGGGGAGAAGTACATCGCCTTCGCGGGGTTCAGCACAACGATGAAACGCACGTTGCGTGAGCCGCACTATCAAATGCGGCGCGTCGCGGAATCGATTCGCCGACTTGGCGGAGCCGAGGACGCGGCCCACCGGATCGAGCAGGCTGCCGCACTGTTCCGGTCAGCCGCTTTGAGGGAGTTAATCGCGGTAAGATGGTCTGCCGGTCGTATCCTGACCGGAAAGGAATGGACTTGCGCTTTCCGTTTTTCCGGGTGGGTTCCGGTGCGGCAGGTTGAGCCCAACGACGAGGTCCATTTGGAAAGCAAGGAGCGCGGTATGGGCAAATTCGGCAATTGGTTCGCAGGCGTTGCGGCAACCGTCATCTCTGGCGTGGCCATCTGGTACTTCACCAAGACCCCGGCGCCAACGCCTCCGCCGCAACCACCGCCTGCGCCCATCGTCACGACATTTGAGGGCATGGTATATTCCGGCGACACCCCCGTGCCCAATGCGATGGTTGCGGTGGAACTGACCGGCGACGCCGCATCGAATGGCGCCGTGCACAATATCACCGACGCGCATGGCTCTTACCTCATCAACCTGACCGGGGTACCGCAGGCTGCGGGGGCCACGCTCACCGTGGCCGCTGCGGGCTACCGCGAAGGCGGTCCGGAATCACTCTCCATCCCGCTGCAGCAGGACAATCGCCTCGACATCGCGCTGACCCCGACCAAGGCGCCCTTCATCGCCGAGTTGCCGGCCCACCCGCCGGTGAAGCGCCTGCCTGCCTACGTGCGAAAGAATGCGGCGCAGGCCACGCAATTCAGAATTCAAGTGAGGCCCAAGCAGCCTTAAACCTGCGGTTGTTGGCTCTTGCAGGTTGAGGCGATTCGCGCGGACTCGGAGCGATCGGAATCAGGTCGGCGGCTTCGGCGAAGCTCTTTCCTACGAGTCGGTGATTGGATAGCTCGGATTGAAGGGGAAGATCAGCTCGTCCTCGGAGGGCACCGGTTTGCCATCGACTGTTGCTGGCTGGAAGCGCCAGGTCTTGACCGTGTCGAGGACAATCTGGTCGAGCTTCGTGCCCATTCCTTTGACGAGGGTTTCGCGCACCACCTGGCCGAGTGCGTCCAGGTCGACATCCACCACGATCTTCACTTCGGAGCGCGGCAGAAGCGAGCGGTCGCTGACCGGCGGACGTGGCGAGAAGATGGGGAACGCCGGACGGGCGTCTTCGGCGTCGCTGCCGTTGCCGTTCAGGGCCTGGTTCGATCCATCACCCGCATGAGGCGTTTTTGGTGCGCCGCCGCCGGACATTTCCCGCTGCGGTTGTTCGATAGGGACAATCGACTTCCGGCTGGCTTCGAAATCCTGGTTGGGCTTGCGGGTATGCGCGGCGAAATTCGAGGGAGGCAGCGGAATCTTGACGGCGTGAGAACCACCCGCGTTCTCGAGCAGCGCCATGACGGGACGATCCGCGGGTTCGATTACGCGGGTTCTGACCATCCTACCCAACTGGACTGCGAGGGCAAGAATGCTGAGGTGCAGCACGAGCGAAAGCAAGATTGAGGGAAGACGCCGTTTGGCCTGTCGGGTCGGATCCGGTTCGGTTGGGGAATGCATGGCGACCTCTCCGTGTGCGCGCTTCGTCCGGTGCCTTGATTTTCGCACACGGTCGAGTTTTCAAGCCATTTTCGTGACGACTGGCTGGGAGCCCAGAGCCTGCCCTGCGCTGAGCCGAAGGGTCTCGCTTGTCAAGCATTTGGCGCGACGAAACCGATGCGACGGCGCGGCTTTTCGGGCGGGATCATCAACTGCCGAATTGCATCGAACACGCCTCTGAACTGCGCGTCGTATTTGCTCTCCATCTGATCGAGCCGCCGAGCCAGGTCGCGATGTGTCGCCAGGAGCTCGCGCAGCTTGACGAAGGCGCGCATGATGGCAATGTTCACCTGGACGGCGCGTGGGCTGCGGAGGACGCTGGAGAGCATGGCGACGCCCTGCTCGGTGAATGCGTAGGGAGCGGAGCGGCGCGCGCCTCCCCAACTTGAAGTCACAAATTGTGACTTCAAGTTGGAGGACTCCGCACGAGTCAGATGAAACATAAAGTCCGCGGGGAAGCGCTTCAGGTTGCGCTTGACTGCCTGCACCAATACTTTAGGGGCAACTTCGTACAGCTCCGCTAGATCGGTACTGAGCATCACCTTCTGCTCGCGTATCGACAGGATGCGCCGTTCCACACGCTCTGCTCCCACTCGTTTTGCCGGAACGGCGGATCTTGGAGTCACAAATTGTGACTTCAAACGGATGATCGAACGCGTGGTCATGGAACCACGGTAGCGCAGGGGGTTTGATCGAGAAGTGTCTGGTGTCACGGGGCCTCTCCGTCACGCGGATGGCTGCACGTTGCTTCCCCCCTAGCGCGGCTAGAATGGGGCACCCATGTTCGTGTTCGGTGACATTTCCTGGGAACAGGGTCATCCTCCGGTTTTTTCGGGGGTCCGCTCAATCGGGAGGTGATGAGAAGTACTGCCAAACTAGGACAGTTGAGTAACTCCACACCGAATCAAATATTGGGCTGTCCTATCAAATTCCTCGGGCGAATTGGTGGGATCATTTGCGTTCCCTCTGGGAACAAAAATCACCATGCCCTTCCGTGCCCTCGTTAGCAATACGCGATATGCATTTCTTCGATAGATCTTCTTTTCTTCGTTCTTAATCGCGGTCCATTTGGTCTGATTGCCATGTCTCAATGCGCGCAATTGCCAACCGCGTGATGGATCCCAAACGAAATCTCCACCCCAACAGAGCCCGATCCAATCTAATTCCAGACCTTGAATTTCGAATTCAGTAGCGAAAACCTCGCATCGATGACTCGATCTAACGTCGGATTCTTGAGCCAAATACCAGTGCTCCCATGGATAGTCCGCGTGAAACGACGAGTTGGGTTCCAGTCCCTCAGCTCGTAATCGTGCCGCTCCGGAGGAGCCAACCAAGCCGCAACGTTCGATCCCGATTCCCTGTTGTTGCAGCTTCAGCCTTGTTTCATCGAGGCTTCGTGAAAGGAACATGGGAAACCTTTCGGAAATTCGGAGAGAAGCTGCCTCGTCCGATTTGCCACCAAGCAATAGATTCACCCACGTTGCAAGTTGATCGGCACGTAGACTCCGATTTGAAGTTTGGAGATGCAACGGAGAGCTCGTTCGCACCTCTTTTTGCCTTAATGGATCGCTGAACAGCCTGTGACCCGCGGTCGACTGACCTCCCTGCAAAACTTCCGGTGAGGCGTAGATGAGCCAATCCTTGGACACATCCAACAACGCTCGACCCCATTCCTCAAGTCCGGCCTCCCCATCATTTATTTCCTGTCCTCCCCCGACTAAGGCAACGACCATCGCCCAATCTTCATGTCGCTCCATAATGCGAAGCAACATCTCAGGCTCAGAGTAGTCGCGTCGGAATTTTCTTAGGTTCTGCGCGCGGTTCCATGCGCGCTGCGCCTCATCAAAGATGATGGCGTGATTTGACGGTGGTCCCTGATCGTCGTCCGTATAATTTCGGGCAAAAATATGGACGTTCTCGATGAGTGTTTTCGCCTCGGCACGCGCTTGTGGTGCGTAGGCCCCTTTACGCATACTTTCTTGCGTAAACAGATGTTGCAGCACTTGCACCAGCGGGCCATTGCCGCTCATGAAATGAATCGCATTCCCCTTGTTCTGATCAGAATGGGCGAGGCTCAAACCGACGAGTGTCTTGCCTGAGCCGGGAACACCTGTTAGAAAGCAAATCGCATGGCGGTTCTCAGCGCGGGCGCGATCCAGGCATTCCTGCACGGTGAGGCGCACATCTTCAATCTCATCCTCTGACGCTTCAGAGTGCGCAATCTCGCGAATTGAGAGCCCGGTCCTAAGGGCCAATGCCGCTTCGAGAATGCTCGGAATTGGAAAGTATGGGCCCTCATCCCAAGACTCAAGGACTACCTGTTCCCTTGAGGGATCTTCGACGGCAACCAGGACACTGAATAGCTCATCCCATGAACTCCGAATGACGGGTGCTATCCAATAAGTGGCCAACTGTGGAAATAGCTCACGCTGATTTAGCGATGAAATATCCGCCTCGTCCGCGGTAGTTGAGACGGAGATTGGCACAATCCTGCGATCCGATGATTCTTTATGGAAGTAGTGCAAGAGTAGCGCGTACTCTTCAATCTGGCGTTTTGCCTGTGATGCGGCGGTACCCGTCTTTGCTTCGATAAGCACTATCGAATCCCGAACCAAGAGAACCGTGTCAATTCGCATTTCTTTTCGTGGAATTGAGAACTCAAGTAGTAAGCCCCATAATCGAGCTGAATCGGATTTATCGACACAACGCTTCAGGCAGGTTCGGAGCGACTTGAGATCGCGTTCCCAGGTAAGAGTCTGATCCGAATATTGACTCGTAAAACCGCGATTGGCATATGCGATCCCCAAATGAGCTATTACGTACTCGTCGGTCTGCGCAAGGAACTCGTCTACGCTTGATCGATAGAAACACGTCATGTCTTTGGGCTACTCGACTCGCTGCCCAGGCTATCACCTCGAAGGGCACGATCCCACCAACACAGGCTTGGCCAGCATCGCCTCGATGCCCCCAGCGCCCGTTTTGTCTGCTCTTGGTTCTCGATGAGCGAGAAGCAAGCGTGAAGGAAGCGTGTTTCAATGTTGGGAATGGATAAGCGGTCTTACTTTGCCTACATTGTCGCAAGTCGAAGTTTGACGCTCTATGTGGGAATGACCGGGGATCTGAACAAACGGGTGTTTGAGCACAAGCGGAAGCTGCATGAGGGATTCTCCGCGATCTACAACTGCAACCGACTGGTGTGGTTCGAGGAATATGGCGAGGTTGGAGATGCGATCACGCGGGAGAAACAGCTGAAAGGCTGGAGAAGAAGATTGCTCTGATCAAGCAGAGCAATCCGACGTGGATTGATTTAGCTGAGGCATGGTATACGCGCGAGCAGTTGGAGGGGGCGGTGCGGTGAGTTCGTGCTGGACGACGCGTCCCGCAATGCAGGTCCTTCGACTCCGCCTACCCCAATCGCGCGCATGTGCGATCGGGGCCCCAAAAACGCTCCGCTCAGAATGACACGTGTTAAGGGATGCGGACGGTGCGGTGAGTTCGTGCTGGACCACGCGTCCCGCAAATGCAGGTCCTTCGACTCCGCCTACCCCGATCGCACGCATGTGCGATCGGGGCCCCAAGAAAGCTCCGCTCAGGATGACACACGTTGAGGGATGCGGACGGTGCGGTGAGTTCGTGCTGGACGACGCGTCCCGCAATGCAGGTCCTTCGACTCCGCCTACCCCAATCGCACGCATGTGCGATCGGGGCCCCAAAAACGCTCCGCTCAGGATGACACATGTGCTTGGGATACCAGGAATCGAGACCGCTATCATCCCACCAACACGGGCTTCGCGAGCATCGCCTTGATCCCTCTTAAGCGCCTGGCGCGTGCGCTCTTCGTTCTCGATCAGCGAGAATCGCACGTGGCCGTCGCCGTAGTCGCCGAAGCCGATGCCGGGGCTTACGGCTACCTTGGCTTCGGTCAGCAAGAGCTTCGAAAACTCCAGCGAGCCGAAGTGCCGGTAGGGCTCGGGGATTTGCGCCCAGACGAACATGGTGGCCTTGGGCAGCGGGACGTGCCAGCCGGCCTTGTTGAGTCCTTCGACGAGCACGTCGCGGCGGCTTGCGATAGTTCTCGCGAATCTCGGCGACGCACTCCTGCGGGCCTTCGAGGGCGAGTATGCGACGCGACCTGGATGGGCGTGAAGGTGCCGTAGTCGAAGTAGCTCTTGAGGCGCGCGAGGGCGTTGACGAGCACCGGATTGCCGACCATGAAGCCGACGCGCCAGCCGGGCATGTTGTAGCTCTTGGACAGAGTGAAGAACTCGACGGCGACATCTTTTGCGCCGGGAACTTCGAGGACGCTGGGCGGCTTGTAGCCGTCGAAGCCGAGGTCGGCGTAGGCGAGGTCGTGGATGAGATGGAAGCCGTATTGGCGGGCCAGCTCGACGAGGCGCGCGAGGAACGGCAGGTCGACGCACTGCGTGGTCGGGTTCGACGGGAAGTTGACGATGAGCGCCTTGGGGCGCGGGACCATGCGCGGGATCAGGTCTTCTAAGCTGCGCGAGGAAGTGATCGCAATCGACGATGGGGACGCTGACCACGTGAGCTCCGGCGATGACGGGGCCGTAGATATGGATGGGGTAGCTGGGGTTGGGCACCAGCACGGTGTCGCGCGAGTCGAGGATGGCGAGGCAGAGGTGGGCGATGCCTTCCTTGGAGCCGATGGTGACGATGGCCTCGGTGTCGGGATCGAGGTCGACGGCGTAGCGCGTCTTGTACCAGTTGCAGATGGCCTTGCGCAGGCGCGGGCAGGCCGCGGGAGACGGAGTAGCGATGGGTGACCGGCTTCTGCGCCGCCTCAATCATCTTGTCGACGATGTGTTTGGGCGTGGCTCCGTCGGGGTTGCCCATGCCGAAGTCGATGATGTCTTCTCCGCGGCGGCGCGCGGAGACCTTCATCTCGCCGGTGATGTTGAAGACATAGGGCGGCAGGCGCTGAATGCGGCTGAACTCTTCCATGATGAATCCAGTTTACCAGTGAACAGCGGAAACAGGTAGAGAGGGACAGGGAAACAGAGAGCGAGTGGAAGGATACGGAGGCCCGCATCGGGCTGAGCGCGTTGAGCCGGTGGAGATGTGCGGACGTGGCTGTTGGACGGCGGAGCAGTCCTTGATCCGGAGGATGCCGAGCACGGGCCGTAGAGACCGAAGACGCTAAAGAGTACACGGCGACGAAGCCGCCGAAGTAGTTCTGCGTGCTGGCATTGTCGGCGAGTACATAGCAGCCGATGGCGCAGACAATGAGCAACAGCAAGCGTGGACGCCAACTCGAACAAGAGCGCTCTGGACTTTGCTGGAATGTGCGAGATCTGATGGGCCGAGGTGAAGCGCCATGAGCGGCAGTATGAAGCTGGGTCATTGCCGCCAGCGGACGATTGGCGCGAGCGAATTTACTTGCCGGTGGTGACCACGACGCGGAAGCGCGCTTTGCCGCTCATCATGCGGTCGTACGCTTCCTCGGCCTTCTCGAGCGGATAGGTCTCGATCATGGGCTTGACGCCGGTGAGCGCGCTGAAGTTGAGCGTGTCTTCCGAATCCATGCCGGTTCCGGAGGGCCAGCCGGCGACGGTGCGGCGGCCGAGCAGCAGCGGGAACGGATTGATGACGACCGGACCATCGGGTGCGCCGACCAGGATGAACTTGCCGGCGGGCGCGAGTCCATCGATGACCCACTCGAGAGCCTTGGCGCTGGTGACGGTGGAGAGGATGATGTTGGCGCCGCCGAGTTTCTGCAGCTCCTTCGCAGGATCCTGCGTGGTGGAGTCGATGTAGATGTGCGCGCCGAGCTGCTTGGCGAGCGGGCCCTTGTCCTGACCGCGCGCGATGGCGATGGTGCGATAGCCGGCCTTGGCCGCATATTGAATGGCGAGATGGCCGAGGCCGCCGATGCCGAGGACGGCGACGGTGTCGCCGGTGCGGGCTCCGCTGTTGCGCAGGGCATTGAAGGTGGTGACACCGGCACAGAGAAGCGGGCCTGCATCGGCGTCGTTCAGGTCATCGGGGATGAGCGCGATGGCATTGGCGGGAGCGATGACGTAGTCGGCATAGCCGCCGTCGTAGTTGATGCCGGAGATGGGCTGATTTTCGCAGAGCATGAAATCGCCGCGACGGCAGGGATGTGCAGTAGTTGCAGTGGCCGCCGTGCCAGCCGAGGCCGACGCGCTGGCCGACTTTGAAGACCGGCACATCCGGGCCAACGGCGTCGAGAACGCCGGCGACCTCGTGGCCCGGGACGCGCGGGAATTGGAGTGCCCGGCCACATTCCTTCCTTGGTCAGCGAATCGCTGTGACAGACGCCGCAGGCCTGCACGCGAATGCGGACATGGCCAGGGCCGGGATCGGGGAATTGCTTCTGGACGAGTTGAAACGCTCCGCCGGCGGCGGGAACCTGCATGGCGCGGCCCGTGACTGTAGACATAGGTCGGCTTTTCTCCTGTGCGTTTGGATGGAAAGGACTTGTGGAAGTCGCAGAAGAATGATGAATCTTCGGCGCAGGGCGGATCGAGGACACTCGGTCTACTTCGAAGAACGTTGATGGGTTCCCGAAGATTTTCCCCGGAGTGCGCTTGACTCAGAGCTATTTACGATATATCGTAAGATATATCTTGATAGATCGGAGAATACACATGTTTGAACATTTTGGAGAAGCACACGAGAGAACACGGGCACGGAGAGTGCCGGCACCGCGGTCGCCACGGATGGTGGGGCGATCGCGGCGAACGCTGGAGAGGGATTTGAGCGGGGATTTGGCGGGGGCGGAGCGGTTTTTTGATAACGGCCACCTGCGGCTGGTCATCCTGCAACTGATCGCGGACAAGCCCAGTTACGGATACGAAATCATGAAGGCCATTGAAGAGCGGCTTTCGGGCGGTTACGCACCGAGCCCCGGGCGTGGTCTATCCCACGCTGACGCTGCTGGAAGAAGAGGGATTTGCCACGGTGACGTCGGCGGAGGGAAACAAGAAGCTCTATGCGGCGACCGACCAGGGAAAAGAGTATCTGAAGGCAAATCGCGTCATTCTGAAAGCGATTTTCGGACGGATGCAGGAAGCGGGCAAGAGCCTTTGGCCGCGGGCGTTCGCCGCAGATCAAGCGAGCGATCATGAACCTGAAGCTGGCGCTGAAGATGCGGATGGAGCGAGGCGATTTGAGCACCGACCAGGTGAGCAAGATTGCCGAAGCGATCGATGCAGCGGCGCGGGCCATCGATGAGGCTTGAGGGAGACGTCCGGAATGGAGCAGATTGCATTGCACGAAATCTCCCGAACCCGTGAGGGGCCGCGTATGGTCGAGGCGCGCGAGGAGCAGTTGCTGACGCTGGTTGGCGAATTGCTGCAAACGAACCAGGAGCTGCGGTTCAAAGTGGCGGAGCTGGAGCAGCAGACGAAGTCAATGACCCGCGCGCTCGAGGAAACGAACCTCTGGTCCGGTTCCCTGCTGCCGTAGAGAGCGGACCTTATACTGAAAGACGGCATGAGCACGTTTCTTCCTGTAGATGAGCAGTTGGATTTGTTGCAAAAGGGCGCGGCGGAGATTATTCGCGTGGCCGATCTGCGCGAGCGCCTTGAAGAGAGCCGCAAGACCGGTCGTCCGCTGCGCGTGAAGGCGGGCTTCGACCCGACGGCGCCCGACCTGCACCTGGGCCACACGGTGCTGATGCGCAAGCTGCGGCACTTTCAGCAGCTCGGGCACACGGTGATTTTCCTGATCGGCGATTTTACTTCGCTGATCGGCGACCCCACGGGACGCAATGTGACGCGCAAGCCGCTGACGCGCGAGCAGATTGAGAAGAATGCGGAGACCTATAAAGAGCAGGTCTTCAAGATTCTCGATGAGAAGGCGACCGAGGTCCGCTACAACTCCGAGTGGCTGGGCAAGCTGGGCTACGAAGCAGACGATCCGGCTGACGGCGCACTTTACGGTTTCGCAGATGCTGGAGCGCGACGAGTTTCACAAGCGATTCCAGGCGGAGCAGCCGATCAGCCTGCACGAGCTGCTCTATCCCGTGATGCAGGGCTATGACTCGGTGGCGCTTGAGTGCGATGTGGAGCTTGGCGGCACCGATCAGAAATTCAACCTGCTGTGCGGGCGCGAGCTGCAGCGGCACTACGGGCAGAAGCCGCAGATCGTGCTGATGACGCCGATTCTCGAGGGGCTGGACGGCGTGCAGAAGATGTCGAAGTCGCTCAACAATGCGATCGGCATCAACGAGCCGCCGCAGGAGATGTACGGCAAGCTGATGTCCATTTCCGATGAGCTGATGTGGAAGTATTGGTTCTTGCTGACGGATCTGCGCAGTCGGAGGTCGAGGCGCTGAAGGCGGATGTGGCTGCAGGCAGCGCTGCATCCGATGGAGGTGAAGAAGCGGCTGGCGCGGACGATTACTGCGGGGTTTCACGGCGAGGCTGCGGCGGCAGAGCGCGGATGAGAACTGGGCGCGGATGTTTCAGCAGAAGGAGACAGCTGAGGATCTCGAAGAGGTTGCAGTTCCCTTCGCGGACGTGGCTGGTGGAGAGGCGAACCAGATTCGGCTGCCGAAGCTGCTGGTGCATTTGGGGCTGGCTGCAAGCGGAGCCGAGGCCAATCGCAAGATTGCGGAGAAGGCTGTCAAGCTCGACGGAGAGAGTGCGGCGACTAGTCTGGTTCAGCTTGCGGCGCTCCCGGCGCGCATTGTAGTGCGGCTCGGCAAGCGGGCCAAAGTCGCCGTGATCGGCTGAGGTTCATGCTTTCCCAGGTCTCAACCACCCCGATGAAACGCGAGACCTGGGGCACCGATTTTCGTGCTGATTGTTGCTGCGTAATCGAATGAGCCTAATTTTGTGCTCGATGGAGGGTCGCGAAAAGCAGATCCTTCGCCCCGCTCACCCCCTTCACGCGCTGTCGCGCGCAACGGGATCCCAGACGCGCGGGTTCCCAGGATGGCAAATCAAAAAAACCTGGAACGTGCGGGCGCATCGCCTTGGAACAAACTTATGCCTGATAGCCGCCGGTGATGTAGCTTTCCAGAGCGCCGATGGCCTCCTGCTGGCTATTGATGACCCACTTAACTAAATCGCCAATGGATACGAGACCGACAACGCGGTCGCGTTCGAGCACGGGCAGATGGCGGAAGTGGTGCTCGGTCATCAGGGCCAGGCACTCATCGACGGTGTGCTTCGGCGTGACGGAGAGAACCGGGCTGGTCATGATCTCTTCGACCTTCGTCTCCTTCGACGTGTGGCCCAGGAGCGCGCATTTGCGTGCGTAGTCGCGCTCCGAAAGAATGCCGAGCAAGTGGTCGTCTGCGCAAACCAGAAGTGCTCCGATATCGAAATGCGCCATCATCTCGAGGGCTTCAAATACGGTCTGGCCGGGCGTAATGGACAGAATCTTGTTCTGGCTCTTGCCTTTCAGCACAATTCCGATAGAGTCTTCGATTCGCATCTGACCTCCAGCCGCGCGGTGTCCGGTGGGCGCCGGACCTAATGGAGATGCAGTGTAGCGCGATCTGCGCAGAATTGTCGCGTGGAAATTGCAAATCTCCTCAATTGTCTCGCCAGGGCGAGCGGCTGGATTAGGATCGAACCGGAGGTTTTGAGTGCATCGTAGAAGCTTTTTATTCAGCGCCGGGGCAGCGATTGGTGCATCGGTCATCCAGCGCGCGGCCTTCGCGGATGCTGTGCCAGAAGTCGCGGGAGAGGTATGGCTGCACGATGATCCGACTGGGGCGCAGATACCTCTGAACTATGTGGGACTCAGTTATGAGCTGTCTCAGCTCAGCGATCCAACGTTTTTTTCCGCGTCAAACCGCGACCTGGTGAGTTATTTCCGGCTGTTGAGCGCGAAGGGTGTTTTGCGGCTGGGCGGCAATACGAGCGAGTTCTGCTGGTTGCGTGTGAATGCCTCTACGCCGGAGCCGAAGCTGCATGTTCCCGCGGGAAATCTCGACGCCAACTGGATGCCGCATCGCCTGTTTGCGATCGAGACGGAAGCCATTGACGCGCTGGCGGATTTTTTGAATGCCACGGGATGGCGGCTGATCTACGGTGTGAATTTTGGCAACAGCACGCCGCAACGGGCCGCTGACGAAGCGGCGTACGTCGCACAAAAGATCGGTGACCGGCTGGAATATTTTCAGATCGGCAATGAGCCCGATCTCTACATCAAGGCAAGCAACGGCACGCGCCCGCCGGGCTGGAGTTTTGCCGACTATGTGCGCGAGTGGAGCAGCTTTGCCGAGGCTATCGTCGCGCGGGTGTCGAATGCGCGATTCGGCGGTCCGGATGTGGCTGCTTCGTCCGATTGGATCACTCAATTCAGCGAGCAGGTTCCTGCATCGATCGCGTCGCGGCTGGTCGCATTGACCGGGCACTACTATGCCGAGGGTCCACCGGACGATCCGCGCGTAACAATTGAGCGGCTTCTTGCGGGCAATCCGAAGATCGATGTCGAAACCAAGGCCATTGTGGCGTCGGCAAAGCAGCACGAGCGTGTTTATCGCATGACGGAAGGCAACTCCTGCTATCGCGGCGGCAAACCGGGTATGAGCGACGCATTCGCGGCCGCCCTGTGGGCCGGGGACTACATGCTCGAGTTGGCGAGCCTCGGATGTGCGGGAGTGAATCTGCACGGAGGCCGGAGTGAGTTCCTCACCGCGGGGCTGGGGGGACATACGCCTGGGATGAGTGTGGCGAAGACGCCGCAGGCTGTACCCAGCGGATTCTACAGCCCGATTCAAAGCGAGCCGGGACGAGAGCCTAAAGCGATGCCCGTGTTTTATGGGATGATGCTGGCGAACCAATTCATCGGCCATACGATGCTGCGAGTCGAGAGCGACTTAAAAGATGTGAACCTGACTGCGTATGCTGCCCGCCGGGGGCAATACGTCAAAGTCGCGCTCTTCAACAAGAATGAGCATGCAGGCGTGCTGCTTTCGATACGAAGCGAGCATCTGGTTCGCACCGCAGTCGCCTGGCGCTTGCAGGCGCCGAGCCTCGATTCAACGGTTGGCATAAGCCTGGCCGGCGCAGAGATTCAAGCGCACGCGCAGTGGACGCCGCGCGCTGAGGTTCTTGAGGTGCGAAACGGTGTGACGCATCTGATTGTTCCGGCGGGGAGCGCGGTACTGCTGTTTCTTGACTGAGAAGACTGTGCGAGGCGATCCAGGTTTTACAATCAGGCCCTTGGTTCGGGATCGATCCAGGCTTCAAAATCCAAGAACTGGACTTCGAAATCCAGGACCTGGCAGGCTGCGGAAAAGTCTAAAGTTCCGAGAAGAATTGTGAAATACATCCCTCCGCGGCTCAAGCCGGCTTCTATCCAATCGACTTATCGGCACGAGTCAACTCGTGCCCTTTCAAAACCGCACTGGGGACGAGTTCTTCCGCAGCCTGCTAGGCTTCGAAATCCAGTTCGACGGGATCGATGAGCGGGACGCAGCCACTTGAGCAGTGCCTGGTGCATGGGGTGGGTTGTGTAGGCGTCGGCCGCGGCCTTGTCGGTGAAGGTCATGAGCCCTGCGAAGGTATAGCCCTGCCCGCGCGGGGAGAGATTCGGCCCGACGTGCACATCGATGAGTCCGACCACGTGGTGCGGAAGGCAACGATGTCTTGAGCAGCGCGCGCTTTGTCGGCTTCGGTGGCTTGCGGCTTCCAGCGAAATCCGAAGATGTGAATGAACATGGGCTCCTCCGGGACAGTGGACAGTTAGTGATGTTATTGCGACAGTGCGAATTTGCGGCCGGATTCGAGGAGCTTGGCGACGGATTCTTTCGAGCATGGACTCGGTGTAGATGCGCATCAGCGGCTCGGTGCCGCTGGCGCGGAGAGCAGCCAGGTTTCGGCGGCGTTGGGCTTGGTTTTGGCTTCGGGGTTGTCGAGGTAGAACTTGACGCCGTCGAGGTTTTCCTGGCGCAGGATGGGCATGCCGGCGAAGACCGGGTCGCCGGTCTTGAGCGCGCTGGGCGCGGGCGATGGCGGCGTTCTTGATGTCGTCGGGGATGTGCAGGTCGATGCGGCCGTATTGGTGCTCGCCGTACTCGGCCTGCAGATCGGCGACAAGCTGGCCCAGGGTCTTGCCTTCCTCGGCCATGACGTTGGCGAGAAGCAGGGCGTTGAGCAGGCCGTCGCGCTCGGGCAGGTGGCGCTGGAAGCCGATGCCGCCGGACTCTTCGCCGCCCATGACGATTTCGCGCTCCAGCATGAGGTCGCAGACGATACTTGAAGCCGATGCCGTGCTCGATGAGCTCGCGGCCGTGTTTTTCGCAGATGCGGTCGAGCATTTTGGTGGTGTTGAAGGCGCGCGTGACGGCGCCGGGCCAGCCCTTGCGCTTGAGCACCCAGCTGAGCAGGACAGAAAAGATCTTGTGCGGATCGACGAAGTTGCCGTGCTCGTCGGTGGCGCCGATGCGGTCGGCGTCGCCGTCGGTGCAGAGGCCGGCGTGGCAGTGGTTGGCGACCGACGGCTTCGCCGAGGGCGCGGATGTGGGGCTCGATGGGCTCGGGATTGATGCCGGGAAAGAGCGGATCGGCGTTGCCGCGAATCTGCACGTGGTCGACGCCGATGCGGGTGAAGATGTCGGAGATGATGGTGCCGCCGGCGCCGTACATGGAGTCGATGGCGAACTTCATGCCGGATTTGGCGATGAGATCGAGATCGGCGAAGCTCTCGATGGCCTTGAGATAGGGGGGCAGGAAGTCGACTTCGGTGATCGGCGCGGGCTGCGCGGGCCGCGCGACGGGCTTGCCGAGATAGGACTCGATGGCGGCGATGATGGAGGGCTTGCCCGAGCCGCCGTACCAGGCCTTGTACTTCACGCCGTTCCATTGCGCGGGATTGTGCGAGGAGGTGATCATGATGCCGCCGGCAGCGCCGCGCTCGCGCACGCCAAAGCTCAAGGCGGGAGTGGGCGTGATGTCGTTGGCGAGCAGGACGGGAATGCCGGTGGCGGCGACAACTTCAGCGCAGGCGCGCGCAAAGGCCTTCGAGCCGAAGCGCGTGTCGTAGCCGATGCAGAGGCCTTTGGCGGGATCTTCGTTGGCTGAACCGAGTTGGGCGTGCATATAGGCGGCGATGGCCTCGGCGGCGGTGCGCACGTTGGCGAAGGTGAAGTCGTCGGCGATGACGCCGCGCCAGCCGTCGGTGCCGAATTTGATTTGAGGATGGGGCATGTCGGATGGAACGCTCCCTTGCAAGAGTCTATCGAATCGAATTGGAGGGGTCATTCGCTAGCGCGGTGACTCAATGCCGCTTTACTCGTTGCGCGATCGTTTGATTGTCCGCTTGCGTGGGGGGACATAGTGGAAGCGAATGAGATAGATTTGGTCGCCGCTGCCGTGCTTGGCAACTTTGAGTAAATCGATCACACCGGCAAATCCAGACTCCCGCGCCAGCTCAGGCGTAATGTCGGGAAGACCGATGGGCGTAATCGATTCCACCTCGATCTCCCCTTCATCCACCCGGTAGCGGCCGCCCTCTCGCACGTGCAGACGCTTCCAGATGCGAACGGTGCAGGTGATTCGACCGGAGCACACGCCCTCGCGGAGGCGTTTGGCAAAGACCATAGCATTTTTCCAGGCCGGAGTTAGATCAATTCGCTGCGGCCGGAGAGGCCGAGTTCCTTGACGATCTTGCCAACGTCCTGGGAGTGGTCGCGGTGGGCGATCAGCAGCGCGTCTTCGGTGTCGACAATGACGAGATTTTCGACGCCGACCAGCGCGACAAATTTCTTGGGGCTGTAGATGTAGTTGTTGCCTGCCTCGATGGCGAGGTGGCCTTCGGTCTCGGCCACGTTGCCGTCGCCGTCGCCGCGCAGGCGGGTTTCAAGCTGGTACTCGTAGAGCGAGGCCCAGGAGCCGAGATCGTTCCAACTGAACTCCGCGGGCAGGCAGATAGAGCTGCGACAGATGTTCGCCCTTGGCGGAGCGCGGTTCCAGCACAGCGTAGTCGACGGAGATGTTTTCGCACTTGGGGTAGAGCTTGTGAAACACCTGTTCGAACTCGGGAGTTCCGTAAGCGGCGGCGATGGCCTCAAGCAGCGGAGCGGTTTCCGGGCAGGTGCTCGCGCACGGCATTGGCCAGGGTGCGCGCCGTCCAGAGAAACATGCCGGAGTTCCAGAAGTAGTTGCCGGCGGAGACGAAATCTTCGGCGCGGTTCAGGTTCGGCTTCTCAATAAAGCGGCGCACGTGCAGGGCGATGTCGTCCCCGGTGTAGTCGCCGGTTTCGATGTAGCCGTAGCCGGTTTCGGGGCGGGTGGGCTCGATGCCCAGCACCACGATGTTCTCTCCGCTCGCCGCCAGGGCAATGCCTTTGTGCAGCGCTTTCAAAAAGCGCGGCTCGTCGGCGATGACGTGATCGGAAGGAAATACGCCAAGCACCGCATCGGGATTCTGGCGCTCAATGAGAAATGCGGCCAGGCCGCAGGCCGGCGCGGTGTTGCGCGCAACCGGCTCCTGGATGATCTGCTTGGCCGGCACGCCGGCAAGCTGGTCGGCGATCTCGTGGGCCAGGTATTCGTTGGTGATGACCCAGGTCTTTGTCGAGGCTTGGCCAGGGGCTTCAGGCGCTCCACCGTCTGCTGAATCATGGAGCGCTCGCCGTCGAGCGCCAGCACCTGCTTGGCATGGGCGCGGCGCGACCGCGGCCAGAAGCGGGTACCGCTGCCGCCGGCAAGTATCACTGGGCGAAAATCGATCGATGGTCGGCATGGAAGACCCATCCTACTCGACTGAAAGCAGGTTTGCCCAGCCCTCGGCCGAGATTTCCCGGCGAGCGGGTGAGCCTCATCACCCGATTAAAATGGGGCTTTGTGCGGTGTTTCTCTGGCGGGCGAGTGCAGATTCAGGCATCTCTACGCGAGTTTGCCCAGAAATTCGCCCATGCGGCGGGTTCCTTCATCGATGTTTTCTTTGGTCACGGGATAGGAGATGCGGATGTGCTCGCCGGTGCCGAAGGCTTCGCCGGGAACGGTGACGACATGCGCCTCGTGGAGCAGGCGCGTGGCCAGCTCCGTGGCGGTGCGGATGCCGCCCTTGCCGAGAAACGCGGAGATATTGGGGTAGACGTAGAACGCGCCTTCGGGCTTGGTGCAGGTGACGCCGGGAATCTCGGCCAGCTTGGCGAGCATGTAGTCGCGCAGATCGATGAACTCGGCGCGGAACTGAGCGACGCAGTCCTGCGGGCCGGCCAGCGCGGCGATGGCGGCCTTCTGCACGAAGCTGGTGGCGTTCGAGGTGGACTGCGACTGCAGCTTGCTCAGGTTGGCGACGACGGGCTTGGCGGCGAGCGCATAGCCGGCGCGCCAGCCGGTCATGGAGTAGGTCTTGGAGAGCGAGCCGAGGACGACGATGTGCTCCTTGGCCCAGGTGAACGAGCCGCCGGAGACGGGCTTGCCGGCGTAGTTCAGGTAGACGTAGCACTCGTCGAGGAGCAGGTAGATGCCGCGCTCGTGCGCGAGGTGGACGATGCGCTCCAGATCCTCGGCAGAGACGACGGAGCCGGCCGGGTTCGACGGCGAGTTGAGAATGATGGCCTTGGTGCGCGGCGTGATGGCCGCTTCGATGGCGTCGGCGGTGATGCGGAAGTTTTCGGCTTCGCTGGTTTCGAGAAAGACGACCTTGCCGCCGGCGTACTGAATGATGTCTTTGAAGCTGACCCAGTAGGGAACAGGCAGGATGACTTCGTCGCCGTGGTCGACGAGGACCTGGATGGTGTTGAAGAGCGCGAGCTTGCCGCCGGTGGTGAAGATGGCTTCGTCGATTGCGTAGTCGGAGCCGAAGTCGCAGGCGTGGCGCTCGACGATGGCCTTGCGCACGTCGGGAATGCCGGGGACGACGGTGTAGCGGGTGAAGTTGGCCTCGATGGCGGCGATGGCGGCGTCCTTGATGTGGCGCGGGGTGGGGAAATGCGGCTCGCCGGCGCCGAAATCGACCAGGTTGGCGCCCTGGGCGCGCAGTTTGGCGGCCTCGGCGGCAACGGCCATGGTGGCGGAGACTTCAATGCGGCCAATGCGGTCGGCAAAGACTTGCGAGGGGGCAGCGACGGTCATGATGCTTCTATCTTTACAGATTTTGAGCGCAGGGCCAACCCTCCTGGGTGGAACGCGCCGATAAACTCAGGCAAATTCTTCGACGCTGAAGCCGAGTTGATAGGTCTCCCCGTGGCGAAGCAGTTCTTCCCAGGTGATCTCAGTCTGTTTCAATCCCGCCATGCGGCCGAGCATGCAACTCAGTGCGGTTTCGACACCGGCGGCAATCTGGTTATGCACCGGGCCGTTGGTGATGCTGTCGATGAACGTTCTCTCCTTGTCGCGATCGGCAAACTGCAGATTGTCGAGAAAACTGCCGTTGGCCGCGAATTGCCCCGATCCGGGCGCCGCCGCGTTGGAGTCCTTCCATTCCCATGCGTGGGCGCCGGTGATCGCAATGGAACCGGAGTAGGGCACGGTAGCCGAACCGGAAGCGCCAAAGAATTTGAGGCCCGCGTCGAATTTGCCGTCGGTCCCGAACTGGGTGGACGAAAAGGAGAAGTGGATGTCGTTGGCGTAGCTGAAGTCGACCTGGTAGTTGTCCCAACAGTTGCCGTAGTGGGTGAGGACATTGCGGCCGCCGGTCGCGGTTGCCTTGAGCGGATGACCGCCGACGATCCAATTGGAGAGGTCGATGAGGTGAATATTCTGCTCGACGAGAATGTCGCCGGAAAGGGCGCGGTCCCAAAGCCAGTTGCGGAGACGGTACTCATGGGGCGAGATGCCGGGATGCGTGACTTCGACGGATGCAGGTGCGTTGTAGTTGCCAACGACGGTGGCGACTTGGCCGAGGGCTCCTGACTTGATGCGCTCTGCAATCGCGGCGATGGGCGGCGCGTTGCGGCACTGGAAACCGACGTCGACACTTTGGGTGGATTTGACGCGCTTGGCAATTTCAAGCGCCAGGTTCGCCTGGCGGATATCGATGCCCACAGGCTTTTCGCAGTAGACATGCTTGCCCGCCGCCACGGCAGTTTCGAGATGCTGGACGTGGAAGAACGGAGGCGTGGAGATCTGGATCAGGTCGACGTCGTGCGAAGCGGCCAGTTGCTCGAAGGCATGCGGCCCGCGAAAGAGGAGGCCGCTGTCGATGGGTGAGCGTCCGAGCTCGGCGTTGAGCTTGTTGAAGATATCGTGACGGGCTTCGAGGCGATCGGCGAAGAGATCGGCAAGCGCGACGACCTGTGCGGATGTGTTGCGCGAAAACGAGGTGGCGACGGCGGTGCCGCGGTTGCCACAACCCAACAGGCCCAGCCGTACGGCTGAGTTCGCCTGATAACCGAATGCGGTATTTGATTTCAGCAGCATCATTGCAGGTATCGCTTGCGATCCATTCAGAAGAAATTTACGGCGGTCCATGTGTAATGACGTCCTTGTCTGCGCATTTTTGCACCGGGTGTTGCGTGGGCCATGGTGAATCAGGCGAGGACTTCGCGCAGGATGTTTTCAAGATAGAGCTTCTCCTGGCGCACGTCCTCAATTTGTTGCGGGCCCGAGGTCTCGCGTTCGATGGTGACGGCCCCTGTGTAGCCGAGGCGGTGGAGCTTAGTAAAGACGGCCTTGAAGTCCACCAGCCCTTTGCCGATCAGCACTTCTTCGCCGAGTTGGCTGGGGTCGGTAGGCCAGCGGCCGTCTTTGGCATGAATGCTGCGGACGTGCGGCCCGAGGATGTCGACGGCGTCGACTGGGTTGGCTTTGCCGTAAAGGATCAGGTTGGCGGTATCGAGACCGACGGCGAGGTTGGGCAGGTCCACAGCGCGAATCATGCGCGACATAGTTGTCGGGGTTTCCTGACCGGTTTCCATGAGGAAGTGTTGGCCGTTGCCGCGACAATGTTCGGCGACGGTGCGAATGGCTTCAACCGCGCCTGGATATTTCGGGTCGGCTGGATCTTCAGGGATGAAACCGCAATGTGTCTGCACCTGGCCGATGTCGAGCAGTTTGGCGAAGTCGGAAACCTGGCGCAGTGCATCGATACGGGCTGCACGAGTTTCGGCAGGAACGAGGCCAATGGTGGAAGGGCCGCGCAGGAAGTTCCACTCCAGCGGAGGCGGGCCGACGACTTCGACGGTAGTCGCGACGACGTCGTATTTCGAAAGCAGGTCTTTGAATTGATCGGCGAGTTGCCGCGTGAATCCACCGCCGATATAGCCATCGAGAGAAAGGAAGCAGTTGGAAAAGCCGAGATCGTGAACGCGGCGAATGGTGGCTTCTGGCGCTTTGAACGGACTGACCAGGAGTCCCAGGGCCATCGGCTTGAGGCTGGTTGAACTGGCCTCGGCACGAGATGCAGATGGAAGAAGAGCATCGGCGACGATTGCGGAAGTAGAAGCATACAGAAATGCTCGGCGGTCCATCAAAAGTCCTTTCTTAAGGCTGCGGTGCATGGGCGCATCACGAGGGATTCATGCTCCGTTGATGCGGGTGCGCCCCTCAGAATTCGTCCCTTCCAATTATTGGCTGGTAGGATTCTACTAACGACAAGGAGAGACGGTGGCAAGAAATACCATACCGATTTTGCTTGCTCTCCTGTGCCCGCTTCTCATTGGAGGTTGTGAAGCCTATTCTGTTGTCTTCACTCCGCCACAAGCACCCGTGAACATGATATATGACGATGACTGCGACGGGGATTTCGACTGCGCAGTTACTCAGCCGATCATTCACCACTGGATCAACATCGGGTATGTGAAGATGTGGGGCATGGTTTCAAGCGGATCTTCTCAGCTGGGCGCCCCGACGATGAAGGTCTTCCGGCACTACTATGGGCACGATAGTCTTTTCCCCATTGGCGCTTGGACGCCTGGTTGCGCATTACACCAGTCTGCCCCATGGAACGTCGCAGTGGTCGGAGAGTTTGACGCGGGGGATGTCTGCACCAATTATGTAAACTGCGGAACGGCATTGAGACAGTCGGTGGCGAATTATATCGGTGCCGGCGGTAAAGCAAATGGTCTTACATATGTAATCACCGGGCCGTTGTCATGCGAGGAGGAGTTTCGTGCAACGTCGGCGGATGCAATCAGCTCTTTGACTGGCGCACAAATGGAGCAGCAGTTCATAAAAGAATTTGTATTGATGAATGGTTGTGCCAATTCAGCTTCAGCGCCCCCTTGCACGGTAGAGACCAACTGTGTGGAAAACGCTGATGCATGTAGAGAATTTTTTGCGAATGTGACTAGCCAGAATGGTTATCCTCCGGCATTTGTGGTCCCCCTTAACACGGGTGCGGGGAATGTTTATGTTCGGGTTCCAATTGCATCGCTTCCTCTGACGAACCCAACTGCGTATGCCTTCAATTCCATTGGAAGAAATGATTCAGCAGTGGAAGATGCACTCGCGGTGGAGTATGCAGTTTTTGGCAGCATTGGATGGACACCCAGTGCAAATAGCACTGACATGGTGAATGCGGCTACAAGCGAGAATAGTTGGAGCAGCAATCCGGCTTCCGGCCAATATTATTTGAGCGTAGCGACTAGCCCTGCGAGTTTCGGGGACTTACTAGCCAACCCATGGGTCCCCCAATAGCGATTGATGGCGCCTTTGAAAGACTCCGTGTTCTATTTTGTGAGAGTTGTCTTCCCGCCGGATTTTGCAATCCAGAGGCCATACCCGAAGTTTTGCGGAGAGGGCGCTTGTTGCAATCGATACTGCGCAAAAATGAAATCGCAGATGGGTTGACGAACACTCTCTGTGTGGGCTGCTTTTCCGAAATAGGGAAAGGCGAACAATATGCTAATCTCCAGTCGTTCCGCCCGGATATCGACATGACAGTTATTCTCAAAGTGATCTGGAAGCAGAAGAGCCTCTTTTGGACTGTCTTTGATCTCAGAGAGTTTTCTGCGAATCGCATCAAGTGTATTTGCGTTCTCGACACCTTCAAAATACCCATAGTCAACCTGATTGGATAAATAAGTTCCAAATCCATTCGGTCTATATCCAAAGGGGGCGAGGAATGTCCCATGCCAATCCGGATAAGCGGTCGGTAAGTCAATCCTCTTCGGGGCCACGGCATGTTGGGCGTTTTCGAGTGTCTTTTCCCACCTGGCTCGCTTAGTTGGGTTGGCAAAATCGGCGATAACTTTTCGACCTAAATACGACAGAACACTTCTAATCGGCGAATTGCTATCGCTTTCGCCAACGATATTCAGTCCACATCTCATCATGGATGGCAGGTAAAGCCACGTACCACCCACAACAGGAACAAGGATAAATACTACTGCAAATGCACCTTTGCACCACTTCCACGCAGTTGGATGATTGGAGACATAAAACATGCTGGCCAGGAAGATACCGAGACCATTCAATATGACGTGGCCAGAATCAGACCTACCCAAGGCCGCCGCAATCATCGGGATCGAAAAAGCGATCAGGCAGAACGTATTGTCGTAAAGGCGCCACTTCGAAAACCGCTGAAACGCATAGCAAGCGCAAAGGAAGATAGCTGCGAAAAAAAGCAGAAAATGCGGAGCAAATGAGATGGGAAAACTATCGGCGCCTCCTCCTGAAGCCTTCACTGTATCGAGTACATGAAGCTTCAGAGCTGCCCCAAAAACGAGACAGAGTGCAAGCAAAAACCCAATTAACGTAGTCGGGACTTTGCCCTTCCAGCTTGAACCGGAAAGCAGGAAGATAAAAGCGCAGGCGAAGGCGCAAGCTATTGCAGTCTCGGGAGAGATTAGAAGCAGAACGATAGTGAATACGACGGCCAGAAGAGCGGCGAACTCCCGCGAATGCGCTCCAGCTTTCCTGAATAATTTGTGAACCAGCAGGATAAAGAAGAGCGGGCAGGTGTAACGCAAAAGCGTGTAGTGGGTGCCCATGTTGAGGATAGCGAGAAACCATGAGCCGTACAAAAAAAGGAATATTGCTTTTTTTGACTTCGTCGGATAATCGACCAAATTGACAACCGCGTACAAAAGCAGAATTCCCAGCAAGCAATTGATAACCCAGAAGAAATAGTATGCCTGGACAATACCGATAGAAAGCAAGCGGCTGAATAATAGCGGGCCGTAAAGGAGAGCTATTCCGAATGGCCATTCAAAGTCGACATAGGGGATTTTGCCCTGCGAGAGCATCCATGCCCGGTCTATCTCATAGGAAGACTCGCCAAAACCGCCAAAACGGCCGGCAAGCACGTACATCGCGAGACAACCACACAGGGCTGCTACCAAGGTGATGATGAGGGTCCTCGAAGGGATGGGCTCGGAGACGCCAGGTGGAAAGAATTTGAGATTCAGTCCCTTAGTCCATATCGCTCCAATTGCGACCAGCAACAGCAAAATTACGATACCGGCGCGGTTGTTGTAGCCAAAGATATATGAGTCCGAAGCGGACGGTTGGAATGGGAGAAGAGAGGGCAGATAAAAGATGGCGGCCAAACTGGCAACAACGTAGGCCGCGAACCATCTCCTATCAAAGGTACGTGAGTTCTGATTCAACCCAAAAAGCCTTTCAGATCGGGGCAATCCAACGAATCGATCACTGATTTGTTATCCCCCTCCGCAATTCGCCGGGGGAGAGGCGGTCAACGCCCGAAGGCAGATGGCAAAGTAGGTGAAAAAATCCGGCCGAGGATAGGAATGTCAAGGTAGAGAAGAGCGATCATCAGAACCGAAATAAGCCCGGCTTCGAACATCAGGACCGGCTCACGATACAGCTTTTCTGGGTTCTGGACAGCGCTGCTATGCTGAAAAGCCAGTTCGAAATACGTAGACATCAAGAGAGCAATCAGCGGAAAGACAAGAATAAGTTCAATCCGATATCGCATGATGAACGCGCCAAAGAAAAGCATCGCGGCTGAAGCATAAAAGCTTACGGAGGTCAGAAGCGACACTTCGGTGTAGTACTGGAATGATTTTCGATACGCTCCCGCCACCTGCGGATCGCCAATTTCACGGTATTCACTAAACCTTTTGAGCGCCATGAGATAACATCCAGCCATCCAGTAGCAAATGAGAAGAGAAACAGGCGGAACCAATACAGAGGTCACCATAAACCAGCCCAAAAGCATGCGCAGTGGATTGTTGACAGATTCAGAAAGCACGTCAACATACACCTTGTCCTTGGTGCGGATAGGGGGAATATTATAAAGACAACCCATGACCCAAAGCGCGGCCGCTGTATAGACAAAGAAGCGAGAGATTGTCCATGCAAGTGCAATGCCGACAACCATCATGAAAAGCCACTGTGCGTAGGCGATCGGTACGCTAATCAGGCCCTGAGCAGCCGGCCTGTTCTGCTTTTTGGGATGCAGCTTGTCGAAGGGTGCATCCAGCACCTCATTCAAGACATAGTTGCTACATGCGATCAAGGTTGTCGCAACCAAACCAAATAAGATGTTTCTGGCGAGAGGCAGCGACAAAAGGGGCGTGCGCATTACGCTCAGTGGAACAACAATTCCTGGAATGACGAAAATGTTCTTGATCGAATGATCCAGCCGGATGATTTGGATGTGCGCCCGAAGACGCGCTGCGAAAGTGGGCTTGATCGAAGAATTCACAGGATCATAGCCTACTCGAATTGGCATGGTATTCCTTCGCCCTTCACTTGGGTTCGATTGGCGTAGATCACTCGCGCTTGCGACGAGGTTTAGTGCGGTCTGGGGTCCGGACGCTCGCTCGACTGATTCCTCTCCTTTGTTGCTTGCTCCGATGCGTACGATTCTACACAAGCAGGGCTGCACGGATCGGAGATGCCGGCACTTAGAGGCCCTCCAGTTCCATCGTTTTTCGACATGCGATATTCCCCTGAGTCGTCGCCACAAGGATCGTACCCAGACCCCTAGCTCTTGCTCATCCGCCCACGCAGGCGCTTGAGCACGTTGGGAGGGACGAGGCCGGTGACGTCGCCGCCGAAGCCGAAGACTTCTTTGACCATCCGGGAGCTGACGAAGGAGTAGCGCCCGGCGGGCTGCAGGAAGACGGTTTCGATCTCGGGAGCGAGGCGGCGATTCATCAGAGCCATTTGGAATTCGTGTTCGTAGTCGGAGATGGCGCGAATGCCGCGAAGCACCGCGGTGGCTTCACGCTGGCGGGCAAACTCGACCATGAGCCCATCGAAGGTTGCGACGGAGACATTGCCGAGGGCGCCCGTCGATTCGCGCAGCATTTCAACGCGCTCCTCAAGGGTAAAGAGCGGATTTTTGACAGGGTTTTTGAGGATGGCGACGGTGAGGTGCTCGAAGAGCTTAGATCCACGCTGGATCAAATCAAGGTGCCCGTTGGTGGGCGGGTCAAAGGTCCCGGGATAAAGGGCTTTCACGCTCATGAAGAGGCTCAGGTGTGATTCTACGGCATGGGCGAAACAACAGGGATCAGGGAATAGGGAAAAGGGAATAGGGAAAAGGGAATAGGGAATAGGGAATAGGGAATAGAGATCGGGATCGGGATCGGGTTTCAGCTGGTTTGAAAGGCTGGTGCGGATTTGTGCTCCGCGGTACGCGAAGCCACGTAGAGCGAAACCACTGTGATGTCGTCCGTCTGGCCGAAGCGCTGCGCCGTTTGTGCAATATAACGCGCGGGCTCGTTGCTGACTTGCTGCGTGCGTTCAAAGCCGAAGAGCTCGCCATCCGAATTCTGGGCCTCGACTACGCCGTCGGAGAGAAAGACCAGCCGGTCGCCACGATTGAGCAGGAAGGTGGCCTGTTCGTAGTGCGAGTCGGCAATGACGCCGAGCGGGAGGCCAGGAGGCAGCTCCAGTTCGCGGCCATCGCGATAGGGGCTCAAGTGGCCGGCGTTGGCGACGGTCAGCGTGCCGTCGGGGTAGATGCGGGCGCAGAGGCAGGTGGCGAAGCAGGGAGCCGAATCGAGTCCCGGAACGGCTCCGGGCGAGGACACCGCGCCGAGCAGAACGTGATTCAAGTGATCGAGCACGGTGCCCGGATCGTGCGAAAGCTCGTTGCGCAGGGCGCCCACCAGGGTGCTCGAGTTCATGGCCGCTTGCAGGCCCTTACCGCTGACGTCACCAACCACGATGAGGAGAGAGTCGTCTTTCAGGGGAAGGACCTGGAAAAAGTCGCCGCCTACGCCATGGACGGGCAGGTAGGCGCTCTCGAGCATGAAGTTTTTGTTGGAAGGAAGCTGGGTGGGAATCAGGAGAGCCTGTACGCTGCGGGCGGCGGAGATTTCGGCGGTGGAGCGCTGTTCGACTTCACTGATACGAATGAAGCGGAAGAGGATCACGGCGACGAGGCTGGCGAGGAAGACGATGTAGGCTACGGCGCCGGTGTCAAACGCGATGGGGCCAAGATGGAAGTGATGCGATGCGAACTGTTCGGGCAGCCAGTGGTGGCTTGCGGCGTAGTCGACAATGGTGTCGGCCGAGTCGGCGATGGCGGCGAGAAAGAAGGGTAGAAGCATGATGCCGGCTTCCTGGCGGCCGCGGCGCCAGGCGCGGAAGAGCAGGACGCAGACGAGGGCGCAGAAGACGACTTCAGCGGTAACAGAGAAAATCTCGTAGGCCTGTTCCAAGCCGGTGATGGCGAGGATCGGCAGAAGGAGCACGCCGATTTGCACGCCGCGGACCAGACGGGATGGGGGGGTGGCCGTGAAACGCAGGACGAATTCAAGCGTAACGGCCATGAAGATGCGGCCAAACACGCCGGCCAGGATGTGATAAGGGGAAGCGGAGAGCGTGCCCAGGCCGAAGGCGGCCTCGGCCGCGCCGGCGGCTGCGACGGAAATGCAGAGGAGCGCGAGCCAAAGGTATTCGGCATGGTGACGCTGCCATGTGTAGAGCGCCGCTCCCAGCACAGAAACGCAAAGGAACAGGACGGTCACTCCCAGCGCCGCGGTGACGTGCTCGTTCCATTGGCGGCCGACGTTCATCGCCAACTGCTCGGCAATATCGTCGTTCGTGCCGAGTTCCACCTTGTCGACGAGGCCTCGCGCGACGGTGAACGGTGGACCGGCCCAGCTTCGAATGGCGATCACGGCTGTGCCCTTGGCATCGATGCCGGAGAGACGGACTGCGAAGGGAGGGGACTGGTACATCGCGTGCGTTTCGGTCATGCCGCGCGTGTGCCCCGCCTCCGAGCCATTCACGAAGACATCGAGTTGTCCAATTCCGCTGCTGGAGACGAGCAGTTCCAGCGGCGCATTCTGGGCCGCCGCGTTGAACTGTGCAAGCTGCTGCGGGCCAAGACGCATGCGATACCAGCCGTAGCCGGTATAGGATTCAATTCCCTGCGCGGAGAGAGAGTCACTCAGGGTGACGGTCTGCCAACGCGAGTCGTCGAATCCAGGTTCGGCCCACTCCAGGTCATCTCCCTGTTGAAAGCGCCAGGGGCCATTGAGATTGAGAACGGTGCGTAGGGCGGATGGAATGTCGGGTGCAGGCGCAGAAGCGGCGGAGGTGGCAGAATCTGGGGGCGCGCCCTTCGGAGGAGCAGACGCGGTCTGTGCCGCACCTGCGCAGGCCATCGCGAGCCCGCCGAGGATCAAGCGCTGTAACATCAACGATGTCGTTCGCCCGGCAATCTTCATGCGTGTTTCAAGTTTAGTGCAGGCGCCGAGAACAGACCGCATGCAAGGTGTACGAATTCCGGGCTACCACTGTTCCGAGCTAGAAGAGATTGGTATCCAGACCCGTAATAAAGTGAATTCCAGGAATCGCGAGCTTCTGGAGCGATTTATCGTGCGTGATGAAGAGCTCGACTCCGGATTCGGCGGCGCAGGCGAGGTGGATTGCATCGGCGGCTTTAACTGAGGAACTGGAACGGATGATGCTGAAGCGGTCAGCGGTTGAGACGGTGTAGGGCAGCAACTCCACGCCGTCGCTCTTGAGAAAAAATGCGCGAATTTGATCGACGACAGTGAGTGCTCCAACTTTGCGAGGTCCAGTCAGAACTTCACCAAACGTGAAAACGCTTGTGCACAAGTGGTCGCCACGCCGAGCCATCTCCTCATAGATGGCTCGCACGCGGGGCCCGTAGTCCGGATGACCTTCGATCAAATAGATGAAGATCATCGAGTCCCAATAAATGCGGCTCATTTCTTTCTACCGGTAAAGGGGTATTCTTCTGCCGGGAAGCGAAGTTCCTCTCTTTCTCGATTCAGATAGGCCTCGCCGCCACCGAGTTGTTTGAAAGCTTCGGCGCCGATGCCGTAGAGATCCATCAAGCCTCCTCCGCCTGGGGGATTCTTCTGCGGTTCTCCCGCACGATTGGATGTATTGAGAACTCGATAAACGAATTCAACTGTTGTGCTGGGACCCCCAGAAGGCGGTCCTCCACGCTTCTCTATCAATTCCACCCCTGCTTCCTTTTGAAAGGGCTGCGATTTCAGAGTTGAGAAGACCGAGGGAGTGCGCCCAGTCCAGCCGAGCTCCTTTTGGAGGTTGCCTACGCGAATGCGAACTGTTCCATCCCCCCGTTCGCGCGCGGGCTGAATGTAGGCCTTAATTGCATGGCGTGTCGTCTCTTCCGTTGGCTTCGTTTCTTGGGTTTGTTTCATCCGATCCTCCTTTACACATTACCTACATTACTCTCACTACTTCTTGGAGTCAAGGAAAAGCGGCTGCCCAAAGAACAGCCGCGTTGCCTCTTATTTAGCCGAGGCCCCCTAGCCCTTGCGCACCCGAACAGCCTCTTTGGCCTCAGCCGGGCCGGCAATTGGGATTTCGGGGACTTCCGCGGGGGCAGCGGCGCCGATTCCCAGCTTCTTGCGGACCTCGGCATCCATTTTTATGAAGATGTCCTTGTTCTCTTTGAGGAAGCCGCGCGTGTTTTCGCGGCCCTGCCCGATGCGCTCGCCGGAGTAGCTATACCAGGCACCCGATTTTTCCACGATATTGTGGGTCACCGCCAGGTCCAGCACGTCGCCTTCGCGGCTGATGCCTTCGCCATAAAGAATGTCGAATTCGGCTTCGCGGAAGGGCGCAGCCACCTTGTTCTTGACGATCTTGACCTTGGTGCGCGAGCCGACGACGGTGTCGCCTTCCTTCACGGCGGCGATGCGGCGGATATCCACGCGCACGGACGAATAGAACTTCAGAGCGCGGCCGCCGGTCGTGGTTTCGGGATTGCCGAACATGACACCGATCTTTTCGCGAATCTGGTTGATGAAAATCAGCGCGGTGCGAGATTTGGAGACGGTGCCGGTGAGCTTGCGCAGGGCTTGCGACATGAGCCGGGCCTGCAAACCCATGTGGGAGTCACCCATTTCGCCATCGAGTTCGGCTTTGGGCACCAGCGCGGCGACGGAGTCGACGACCAGGACGTCGATGGCGCCGGACCGGACGAGTGCCTCGGTGATTTCCAGGGCCTGTTCGCCGCTGTCGGGTTGCGAGACCAGCAGGTTGTCGATATCCACCCCGAGTTTGCGCGCGTAGGCGGGATCGAGAGCATGCTCGGCGTCGACAAAGGCTGCGAGGCCGCCGTTGCGCTGGGCTTCGGCAATGACCTGCAGGGTGATCGTCGTTTTGCCCGAGGACTCAGGGCCGAAAACCTCGGTGACGCGCCCGCGCGGAAGACCGCCCACACCCAGGGCCGCGTCGAAACTGATGGACCCGGTGGAGATGACTGCAATGGGCAGCAGGGCTTCCTTTGAGCCGAGCCGGACGATGGACCCCTTGCCAAACTGCTTTTCAATCTGTGAAAGGGCGAGTTCTACTGCTTTTGCACGTTCGTCGACTACGGCCATGGCGGCTGCTCCTCATCAAGTTGCTCGCCTGGCGCGACCTAATTTTTGGGCTGAAAACACGCGGCGGCTTCTATGGATTCGAGGGGATTGTAGCAGGATGAGACACGTGCAAAACAGGAAAAAGCGAAGAAAAGGGGAATAAAACGCGGAGAGGTGTATTCCTTGTCACACGTTAGTCGATTCTGCAACAATCCTGCGCTGCCTGGAGTCTCAATGATGGGGGACCTAGTGCGCAATATTTGGCGATCGGATCGTGTGGTTCTTCTGACTCTTCCAGTTTTCGCGGGACTGATGACGGTGCTGGCAAGCGAATGCCGCGCGTCTGCGCAGGATCCGGCTCCGGCCGCATCGTCGCAGTCCGGCTCCAATTCCGGCGTGAAAACCGACTCGAACGTGCCCGTGGGCCAGACTGCGGCGACAGGGCGCATTTCGATCCAGGTCGTGGTCAGCGACAAGCAGGGTCATCCCGTAGCTGGATTGCAGGCAAGCGATTTCACCCTGCTCGATAACAAACAAGCACAGAAGCTGGTCGGCTTTCGGGCGATCGATCACGACACGCTGCGGACCGATCCAGTGCATGTCGTGATCGTGGTGGACATGATCAACACCGGATTCGACACCGTGGCACGCGAGCGACAGGAACTTGCGACCTTCCTCAAGGAAGACGGAGGCGAACTTGCGAACCCGACGTCGATTGCCATTTTTGCCGACAGCGGGGTGAAGGTGGCGAAGGGATCGTCACAGGACGGGAATGCACTTTTGGAAGCGTTCAACAAAAGCCAATCGGAATTGCGCATCATCGGACGGAACTCAGGATTCTATGGAGCCGCCGACCGGCTGCAGATGTCGCTCAGCCAACTGGGCCAGCTGGCCGCGTTTGAGGCGACCCAGCCGGGTCGCAAAATGATCCTGGTGATCAGTCCCGGCTGGCCATTGCTCGCGAGGGCGGGCGACGAGTCCGATTTGAAGCAAAGAAATTGGGTTTTCAACTCCATTGTGCAGTTCACCAATGGACTCCGCGAGGCAAACATTCAGCTCTACTGTCTCGATCCGTTCGATCTGGGCAGGACGAATCCTTTCTACTACGAGGGCTACCGAAAGGGCGTATCGGCGTTGAAGGATGCTACGTATCCCAATCTCGCTTTGCAAGTGCTGGCCGAGCACTCAGGAGGCCAGGTGATCATCAACGGACGGGATATTTCAGGAGAGCTGAATACTGCCGTTCGCGACGCGAGCGTGAGTTACGAGCTTACCTTCGAGGCCGTTCCAGGCGACCGTCCCAACGAATACCACGCGCTGCAGGTCCAGGTGGACAAGCCGAACATCACAGTGCACACGAATTCTGGATATTACGCGCGGACGTCGTCGCCAATGCAGCTGAATCCGCGTTAGGGCTCGATACGAATCACTCGGCGCCAATCCACGTGTTGTGAAATCGACGCTTGCTCAGAGAGGAAAGGCCGGATGCATTTTGAGTGCCGGCCTGCGGTCCGTTAGGCGGTATAGGCGCCGATGCGGGTTTCGCGGCGTGGTGAGGTCATCGCAGGCGCGGTCGAGGGTCTCGTATTCGGCGTCGTGCTCCTTACGGAAGGCGCGGAAAGCCGGCTTCGCTGGCCCAGCGGTCGATGGTGAGGTATTTTCCGGAATCATAGGCATCGCGGAGCAGCTCGGTGCCCTGGTATTCGGGCGACTGTGCGGAAGAGCTGGGCCCAGGGGCCCTCGGGGCCATAGGCGGCTTCAAACGCGGCAATCTTCTCCTCGGCAATTTCAAACTGCCAGACAACGACAAACATCGATAGCCTCGGTGTTGCGATCTAAGTATTGACTCTTTATGGTAGCGCGCCGGGGTCTGCAACCTCGCGCCAGCACTTCAGCGAAGTGCAGCGCCGGCTTGTGGCCGAGCTGGCTGATCTGCTCGCGGCAACTGAAGCCGTCGGCGACGATGATCGTTGTCGGGGCCGGCGGATTGGATGGCGGGCAGCAAGCCGTCGTTGGCGATGGTCTTGGAGACTTCGAATTTGTCCGCCTCGAAGCCGAAGGGCCCGGCCATGCCGCAGCAGCCGGCCTGGATCGGCTCGACCGTGGCGCCGGCCCGGCGCAGCAGCGCGATTTCGTTGCCGGCTCCGCCGAAGACCGCCTTGTGATGGCAGTGGCCGTGGACCAGGATGTGCGCGCCGGCGAGGCGTGCCGGCGGCGAAATCGGGCGCGTTGGCGGCGAGCCAGTCGGCGAGGAGCCAGACCTGTTCGCTCAGGCGCTTGGCGCGCGGATCGTTGGGGAAAAGCTCGAGCAGCTCGTCTTTGAAGACGCTGGCGCAACTTGGCTCGAGAAAGATGAAGGGCAGGCCGGCGTCGATCTGCGGCGCCATGCGATCGAGAACGCGGGCGAGATAGGGGCGCGCGGCGCCGAGGAGGCCGAAATCGTAGAGCGGCCGGCCGCAGCAGATGTGGCCCTTCGGGCTTTGCACCGCGAAGCCGGCCGCGGTGAGGACGGACTCGGCGGCGGCGAGGGTTTGCGGATGGTAGTAGTTGTTCCAGGTATCGGGCCACAACACCACCTGCGACCTGCGGTGGGGCTGACTGCGCTGCGCGCCCTTGTGCATTGGACGCATGGGCTTTGGTCGACTCCTGCGGTGCGACCAAGCTGCGCTTCGCGTCTGGAATGCTTCGACTGGGCAACGCGAGCTTCTGGTAACTGCCAGGCGCGAGTCGCGGCAATTGCCGTTCCTGCGCCACGCCGGCGATGCGCTTGATCAGCGGGCTGGTGAGCGGGCCGGTGAGGATCGCGTTGGTGAGCGCCGGCGTGAGCGAACCGTAGCGGGCCAGTTTGTCGGCGAAGCCGAAGATGTAGTGATGGAGCGGGTGCAGGCGGCCCTTGTAGTGCTGGGCCAGGAACTCCGATTTGTAGGCGGCCATGTCCACCTGCACCGGGCACTCGGTCTTGCAGGCTTTGCAACTCAGGCAGAGGTCGAGCGCTTCGTGGACGGCCTCGCTCTGGAAGCCTTCGTTCGCGCAGCGCACCCGGCGAGCATCTCCCACAGCAGGCGCGCGCGGCCGCGCGTGGAGTGCTGCTCCTCGCCGGTGGCGCGATAGCTGGGACACATGACGCCGCCTTCGGTGTTGCGGCAGGCGCCCACGCCGACGCAGCGCTCGGTGGCGTGCGTCATGGAGCCGCCGTCGTTGGCGAAGGCGAAGTGGGTTTCGAGGGCTCTTCCTGCGTGCCGTCGCGCACTGTTTTGAACGCAGGCTGCTCGATCTCCCTTCCCGCGCTTTCTTGATGGCGCGGACTGGCTGGAGCGATGGCCCAATCGCAGGTGGCGCAGATTTTCGACGGGATCGTAGACGCGCACCGCATCGATGAGCTTGCCGGGATTCATGCGGTTGTCCGGATCCCAGAGCGCCTTGAATTCGCGGAAGGCCTCCATCAGCTCGGGGCCGAACATTTTGGGCAGCAGCGCGGCGCGGGCCTGGCCGTCGCCGTGCTCGCCGCTGAGCGATCCGCCGAAGCTGAGAACGACGTCGGCGGCGCGATCGAGGAATTCGCGGAATTTGCGCAGGCCCTTTCGGAGTCGAAAGTCGAAATTGATGCGCATGTGCACGCAGCCCTGGCCGTAGTGGCCATAGAGCGGGCTGCGGTAGCCGTACTCGGCCATCAGCGCGGTGATCGCTGCGCAGATAATCGCCGAGCTGCGCGGGAGGAACGGCGGCGTCTTCCCATCCTTCCCAGCGGTCGGGCTCGCCGGGCACAAAGACCATGGCGCCGAGCGCGGATTCGCGCACGTGCCAGACGCTTGCGGCTTCTTCGGGCGTGCAGATGTGCGCGGCTGGCGGGGCACGGCCAGCTTGCGGAGTCGTGGGCGAGCGGCTTCGGCTTTGGCGTGCGCTTCTTCGGCGGTCCACGCGCCCATTTCGACCAGCAGAAAGCCGACGCCGGGCGGAAGCCGATCGAGATCGTCTGAGCGCGAGGCCCTTGCGGCGCATGAATTCGACCAGCAGGTGATCGAAGCCTTCGAGACCGATGGGCCCGTGTTCGAGCGCGAGCGGAACGGCGTCGGCGGCGAGAAATGCATCGGGGAAGCCGAGCACGGTGAGGACGCGGAAGGGCGGGCTGGCGGTGAGGTTGAGCTGCGCGGAGACGACGTTGGCGCAGGTGCCTTCGGTGCCGACCAGCGCGCGCGCGACGTGGAAGCCGTTCTCGGGCAGCAGCTCGTCGAGGTTGTAGCCGGAGACGCGGCGCGGAATGCGCGGAAACTTTTCGCGCACCAGATCGGCGTAGCGGTCGCGGATGCGCGCGAGGCCGGCGTAGATCTGGCCCACGCGGCCGCCGGCGCGGATCAGCGCTATCGAGCTGGTCGGGACTGGTGCGGCCGACGGTCATGCGCGTGCCGTCGTAGAGGACGATGTCGAGCGATTCGACGTTGTCGACGACTTTGCCGCCCAGCAGGCCGTGCACGCCGCAACTGTTGTTGCCGATCATGCCGCCGAGGGTGCAGCGCGAGTGCGTGGCGGGATCGGGGGCGTAGGTCAGGTGATGCAGCTCGGCGGCGTCGCGCAGGCGGTCGAGCACGATGCCGGGCTGACGCGTGGCCAGCTTCGCCTGCGGGGTCGATGGAGTCGAGCGCGTTCATGTAGCGCGAGTAATCGAAGACCACGGCGACGTTGGCGCACTGGCCGGCAAGGCTGGTGCCCGCGCCGCGCGGCAGCACGGCGGCGCCGAGTTGCGCGGCAGGCGGCCAGCGCAGCTTCGACGTCGGCCGCGTCGCGCGGGATAGATGACGCCGATGGGAAGCTGGCGGTAGTTCGAGGAGTCGGCGGCGTAGAGGGCGCGCGAGCCGAGATCGAAGAGAACGTCGCCGCGCAGAGCGGCCTTGAGCTGGGCTTCGAGTTCGCGATGGGCGGCGAAGCGCTCGTGATCGAGGGGCGTGAAGTTGTTGAGGATCGGCAGCGCGGAATGGCTCACTCGGGAATGTTAGCGCGTCGGAGACGCAAATGGTTGATTCGGAAATCGCAAGGCCGCAAGGTGGGACCGGTGGCGCCGCGCTGGAATCTCCGCGGTCAGCTCAAGGATTTCGACCGATTCCTGCGCCTCTACACCAACGCGTTACAATTCCGGCCAATCCATGCGGGAGGCTAAACCCGTGCTGGGCACGACGAGATTTTTGCGAATGGCCACCTTACCGGCGTTGTTCCTCATCCCGTTCTTGGTCCGAGCGCAGGCGGTGGACGCAACTCTCGATCACTATCTTGCCCAGACCTTCAGCGACGCCGCGCATCATTTGCTGACCGTGAAGGACTGGGAGAGCGGAAATCCGGGCGAAACCGTGGAAGCCCCTGGCGATGCAGATGCGAACGCCGGTTCCGACGATTCTTGGCAGACGCAGGACAGACAGCTACAAGGAAACTGGTGCCTGCGATCGACTGCAGAGATCAAGCTAGCCGATGGCGTGAGCGTTCGCCGCACCGCGCTCTTTTATCAGCCGCTGGTTGAGCAGACGTACAACAAGCCTCTGCCGCCGTTGCCCACGGAATCGGGAAGTACGTTGCGGGAAAACGGATGCCGGCTCGTCAAGATTCTGAGTGAATTTGAGGGCGACATCAATCCTGGTAGCTTCGCGGAGAACATCGGCAAGCGCCTTCCTGGGAAACGTTCCGAGGAGCCGGGCAGATACACTTTGCGCTCCATGGACAGCGATTATTGGAGGCCCGTCGCATCGTTCGCGCCAAGGTCGGACAGCGGGTTCTATTTCCTCTACACACATCGGTCGGTCACCTACAGCTGGAAGGAAAGGCCCAGTATCCATCAGCCATTTGTTCTTCTGGAGTGGAGGGCATCGACGTTGGATTATGGTCAGCCGACTACCGAGAGGACCGTCGATCCCGAAGCCGGACAGCCGTGGATTTCGTTGCGAGCGGCGAAGCTGGCCGGGATGCCGCAACAGGACACGCTGGCGATGCTGGAGTTTCTGGCGCCGAGGCACGGCGATCTCTACGAGCAACCGGGGTTTCATTGCGAAAGAGATCTGGTGCCGGTGCTGCGGAAGTGGCTTGCTCTGGCGGCACAAAAACCACCGGAGCAGCGCGCTGCGGCGGTACTGTTAGCCGATCGGGTAGCAGGGCGGCTCGAGGAATGCGATGTATTCATCGACTCGAGCGATTACGTGCCCCCCGAAGACCAGGCTCACGGCGAAACGGACGAGAGCCTGAGAAATCAACTGGAGAAGCTCGGCATCGAGACGGATCGATCGGCTCGGCCCGGGCCGGAATACTACACCGGCAATCTCCTCAAGGAGGTCGCGAAGCTGGCACCGCAAGGGCCGGTGAACGAGCTGTATTGGATGGCAGTACTCGATGAGCGATGCCGATGGTCTTCGGTCACGGACGTGGACTGCACGGAGTTCATCAAGCAAGGCGAGAGCTTTCTGTCCCACTTTCCAAACGATGAATGGACACCGAGTGTTCATCTGCTGCTGGCTGAGGCTTACTCGGTGACGGCGGCAGATTCGGCACAAGACACCGATCAGGGAGGTGATTCAGAAAGAGCGGCGTTGGTGAAGAAGGCAGCGACGCATTTTCGCGCGTGGTATGCGAAGAGCTCGAATATGCGCGACCGCATCCTGGTGTGGGAGGAGATTTGGGGGCTGGAAGCAGGCTTGGATCCGTGGTTGTTGGCGCCCGATCAACTGCGCAGGTGAGGCTTGCCGGGAGGTTTCACCTTATCGAGTGGGCCACTCTTCGACGAGGATGCCGAGGTCGTTGAGCTGCTGGATGGCGATTTCAACATTGCGGCGGATTTTGGCACGGTCCTTTGGACCGGCGCCTGGGGCCTCGGCTACGGCGATGACGCGGCCGTAGCGCCATGCACTGGGAGGGAGGGCGACGATCGCGCCTGCAAGGTCGGCGGGCCGCAGTTGCAATTCCTGACGCCGGGCTGCGGCGGGCCGCAGCATAGTTCCCTCGCCTACCGGACTGGGGTTGGCATCGGCAAGATTCACACGCAGGTCGAGCGTGTCCGCTTCGACGGAAAGAAATGGATTGGCCCACGCGCCTGGCTCATGGATGTCGACATAGAGACTTTTCGTGGGCAACGGGATGCCGGCCAATTGAGCCCGCTGCTGGTCGCGAATTGTGGCTGTGGCCTGGGCCTGGCGCTCGGCATTGGCGGCCTTCTGAGCCACGCCTTCGACGGCCTGTTCCTCTTTATGGCAAGCGGTGAGGGCCACCAGCAAAAGCAGGCCCATCGCCGCCAATCCCCTTAGCCGAACTGCTTGGATCACACTTCAAGAATACCAGCCGGCCGCAATCCTATCTGCCTGTCCAATGAGGAGAGCGCTTGGCAAGAAAGGCCTGTGCCCCTTCGGTCTTGTCGGCGGTTCCGCAGAGGTGACCGAAGCCGGCGGCTTCGCGCTCAAGAGCGGCTTCGAGGGGCAGGTCGAGGCCCTCGTCCACCACGCGGAGCGTTTCGGCTACGGCGAGAGGCGCGTTGGCGGCAATCTCGAGAGCCAGCGCCTCGGCTCGCTGCATTAGTTGACCGGCAGGGACGACTTCGTCGACGAGGCCGATTCGGAGAGCCTCATGGGCTTCGACAATGACACCGCTGAGCAGGAGCTTGAGCGCGGTTCCACGACCCACCAGCCGAGGCAGTCGCTGGGTACCGCCGTAGCCGCAGATGACGCCGAGTTTCACTTCCGGCTGGCCGAGGCGAGCATCGTCCGCCGCGAGGCGCACGGTGCAAGCCATCGCCAATTCGCATCCACCGCCGAGTGCAAACCCCTGGATACAGGCGATGACGGGCTTGCCGAGGGTTTCAATCTTGCGAAAGATGGCTTGACCGCGCAGGGCGAATGCCCGGCCTTCGTCGGGTGTCAGCGGGGCCAATTCGCGGATGTCGGCTCCGGCAGCAAAAGCTCGTCCCCCCGCTCCGGTGAGGAGAATGACGCGAACGGAGGGATCGACGGCGAGTTCGTCGAAGGCCGCTTCGAGCTCGGTCAGGGTTGCGGCGTTGAGAGCATTCAGAACTTTGAGCCGGTCGATCGTGACGATGGCAAGCGGAGGGCGTTTTTCGAGTTGGATGTTCGCGGTGTCCATGCGAACAGAAGGCTAGCAGAGCGGGGGGTGATTTCGGGCGGCGTAACGGATGTTGCTGGAGTAGTAATCTCCGGGCAAAGAGCGTGCGGTCTTCCTTAGCCATGGAATGTCATTGAGCATGCCTGATCGCATCTGGGGAAACTGGCCAAACAGCGGTGGCGGGAAACATGCGGTCACGGGCAGCCAACGCTCTCAGCTCGATGATGTTCCCGATATAAGTTCCGAACCAGATTGAGGCCATAACATAGAACGGCAGCAAAATCAGGTGGGGGTTGGTTCGCTGAAACATCTCGGCCATTGGAAAATGCCAAAGATAGATCGAGTAGGAATAGACACCAACACGCTCGAGTACAGGTGCTCTCAGGCTCGATCTGCTGACAGCCCACCAAACCAGAAAAGTGAATGCCACGGTGTTACAGCCGAGAACATAGGGAGCGGGCGCAGCTGTTTCTGGATAAAAGCATTGTGGCAAAAGCGCCCCGATACTCAACGGAAGTAACCACCAGCCCGACACAGCTCGGAAGACACGGTGGCGGAAGTGAAACAGATAGCCCAAGGCCACGCCGGCAAACAATGCATCGGCGCGAAAATGAAACGCGAAGCGCACATCGAGCGGATTGATGGGATGCCGTGCGACACGAAAGGCTAAACATCCGATGCCGACTAGCCCTGAAAGAAGGGGTATTGATGAAAACGGACGCGCAGGGTTATGTAGCTTAGTCATCAGAATTAGGCGCAACGGGAGGAGAAGATAGAACTGTTCTTCGACGCCGAGCGACCAAGTGTGACCCCAAATGTGGGGCAAATAGTCTTGCAAGAACAGCAGTTCGGCTCCAAGTCTACTGAATGGATGAGTCTGAATCTCGGGAACAACCCAGAAGAGTCCTAGGCTAGTAGCTATTAAGAAATAGAAGGACGGGTATATCTTGAACCCTCGGCGCACGTAGAACCTAAAGAGCGAGATTTTACCGGTACGCTTCCATTCGCTAAAAAGCAGGCTTGAGATGAGGAAACCCGACAGTACAAAGAACAGATCGACGCCAGCCGAGCCTATGGCAAATATCTTGTAGCAGGGATAGTGGCACAGCATTACTGCTAACACTGCTATGCCGCGCAACAGATCGAGCTGTGGGATGTGCTTGTGCAAAGGCGGCGTAGGTCCGTTCTTCTGGATTCCGTCAAACGAGAAGCTATTTGTAAAGCTATTTTCCGAAATGAACCCTGATCATATCTTGGGGGGCCCTTGCGCGGCGTTATGGGCGGCGGTTAGTGGGGCAACCGAATGGGGCAACCGAAAGTTACTCCCAAGGCAATACGTCGCGCGTCGTTGAATAGAACCAGGGACGCGCGATCGCAGGCCGGGTTACGGCCGTTTTGTGGGGGGCTCGTTTTCCAGATCCTGAGTTCGTTACTGCAACAGGCTCGGCTCGATCATGCCGTAGATCTCGTCGGAGGCGTTTCTCACCTGGTTCACAATCTCGCGCAACTCGGCGGCGTCCATCACGCGCACATTGCCGTCGATGCGGACCGAGAGGTCCCCTTCCCGGTCGTACCCTACCTTCACGCGGTCAAGCTCATGGTTCTGTTCGAGCAGTGCGCGCATAAAGTCGGTGGTGACCGGCAGGTGCTGGTTTTCGGCCACCGTTACGAAGACCACCATGGTGGAGTCTCTGACGGTGACGACGACTTTGATATTTTTCAGATGATCCCCGTTGAACGGAATCATCCATACAGTGGGAGACTTGGTATTTAGATAGTTGTAACTATCAGCCCGCATTAGATTTACGATTTTTGCGGCACTGTCGTCAGTGGAAACAGTTTTGGCTCGCGCCCCCATCGGCAACAAAAAAAGAGACAGCAAGAGCCATGCGCGCAGCGTGCGCGCTGATCGATGGCGACCCATAAGGTCCTCCTCGTTTGGCTGAATGTTGCCCTATGGTAATCCGCCCGGCACGGCGATGGAATGGGAATCACGGACTTGGAAATCCGAAGGTCATGTATGGGGGGACAGCCCGGGCGACTCAATCTCAGGGCCAAAGTCGCGAACTGCTTCTGGGCCAAATCGACGGCTCTCTTCAAGGACGAAACGTGGGTGCCCAAGAAAATGGGCGGCTCCCGATGAAAGGAGGCCACCCTGGAGGTCACATGAAAATGATGTACCGCAGTTCAGGAGACGTATCCAGACTAGGGCGAGTCCCGCGGCTCGTCTTGGACCCTTCGAGTGAACCTGAACTCATCCCAAAGTTGGAGCGGAATTGCGCCGCGTGTGCAATCCAAGCCCTGCCCAATTACTGTGGATATGCGCCATGCCGGGGATGAATTGAAACAGCAGGCGCTGCCGGCACGCTCATTTGATCGACACTTATGCCAACACGGAATTGGGCGGCACGCGGAGCCGAGCGCTGCCTCGCGGGTGTTGGATCGCCCTCGGTGTTCTGTCACTCGGCGGCGTAGGGACGGGTTCAGCGCTTGAGCCGACGACACCGCTGGCAGAATTTGGACGCCAATCGTGGGTGATGGAAAACGGGCTGCCGCAAAACAGCGTACACGCGCTGGCGCAGACGGCGGATGGGTTTCTCTGGCTCGGGACCGAGGCGGGGCTGGTTCGATTCGACGGAATCGGATTTACGTCGTTTGACCATAGCTCGACACCGGGGCTCCCGAGCGGTGATATTCGGAACCTGCTCGAAACGCCGGATGGGACGCTCTGGGTGGGCACCGCGGAGGGACTGGCGCGTCGGAAAGATGGGTCCTTTGCGCGGTTTGGCGCGCACGAGGGACCACCCGAGGGCGCCATTACGGCGCTGAGAGAAACGCCGGATGGAAGACTACGGGTGGAGACCGCGGAGGAAGCTTCGGAATACGGTGGAGGAAGATGGTTGCGGGTACTCGTACCCGGTGGGCTGCCGAAAGATCAGATCGTCTTTAAAGCAAAGCTGGCGAACGGAGAACCTGCGACCGCAACGCGAGGCACCGTCGTGATCCAGCGCGGGACGCGGCCGGTGATTTTGAAGGTGGGACACGAGCTGCCGGGCACTCGGATTCAGGCATTGTTTGCGGACCGTGAGGGCTGCCTCTGGATCGGAACCAACGGCGGATTGGTGCGCTGGGTGAACGGCAAGGTGCAACAACTTTCTGCGACCGATCCACTCGCCGGCGCTTCAATTCTGTCGCTGCTTGAAGACCGGGAAGGAAATCTCTGGGCGGGCACGGAAACCGATGGCTTGCAGGTATTACGCGATGCGCGCTTTCACAACATCGGCACACGGGAAGGTCTTTCGTCCGACGCAACGAGCACAGTGGTAGAAGACAGCGCGGGCAAGATCTGGGTGGGAACAAACGGCGGCAGCCTGAATGTGCTGCAGCAGAACCAGAGCGCTCCCGGAGCGACGGCGACCTATGCTGTCCGCGACGTTCTTTTGAGCGATGTGATTCTGTCCCTGGCAGCCGGGAAAAACGGCGATTTGTGGGTTGGGACGCCTGATGGATTGAACCGCATTCGCGGGAGTGCGGTCGACGCGTTTACTTCAGCCGACGGCCTGCCCGACGATTTCATTCGATCGCTGCTTGTGGATGCGGATGGCTCACTATGGATCGGCACGCGGCGCGGGCTTGCGCATTGGACGTTCGGGAGCAGCAGGAAGAACGCGGTGCAAAAAGAAACGTATACGCAGGCGAATGGTTTAGGCAGCGACCTGGTCGGGGCGATGGCGCGGGATTCGAATGGCAGCCTCTGGATCGCTACGTTCGCGGGATTATCGCGGCTCAAAGGCGGCAAGATTACCAACTACACAACGGCCAATGGTCTTTCGAGCAATGTTGTCACCGCATTGCTTCCGCGCGCCGGCGGAACGCTGCTGGTTGGCACGCAGGACCATGGATGGAACCTTTGGGACGGCAAGAAGTTTTCCGCGGTGCAAGACAGCGCGCTGAAAGATACAAGCGTCCACGCCATTCTCGACGATGGACAGAATCATCTGTGGTTCGCAACCGGCAAAGGCATCGCGCGCTGCGATTGCACGATGACAGTGCAGTGCACGCACTGGATCGAGTTTGGCCCGGCGGATGGGCTGCGCAGCCGCGAGACCGCGACCAACAGCCATCCATCGGCCTGGCGCTCGCGGGACGGGCATCTCTGGTTCGCAACGCCGAAAGGGCTGGTCGAGGTGGACCCCGCGCACTTCCCGGTGAATGCGCTGCCACCGCCGGTGGTCGTGGAGCGTTTTGCCGTGGACGACTTGGACCGCCCCCTGCACGGAGCGGACTCTTCTGTGCGGGTGCCGGCTGGGCATAATCATTTCCAGTTCGATTACGCGGGGCTGAGTTTTGTCGCGCCGCAAAAGGTGCGCTATCGCTACATGCTGGACGGATTCGATCATGACTGGACCGACGCAGGCGCGCGACGCGTGGCGTACTACACGAACATTCCGCCGGGACACTACACCTTTCGCGTGCAGGCCGCGAATAACGACGGGGTGTGGAACCTGCGAGGAGCCGATCTTCAATTCGACCTGCTGCCGCATTTCTATCAGACCATCTGGTTTTATCTGCTGTTGGCCATCGCAACGGCGGCGCTTATCGCGGCTGATGCTTAAACGACGCCTGCTGCTTGCCGAGCGCGAATTCAAGGCCGTGCTGGGCGAACGCAATCGCATTGCGCGCGAAATTCACGACACGCTGGCGCAGGGGTATGTGGGCATTTCGGTGCAACTGGAAGTGCTGGCCGAATTGCTGCGACTTAACAAGGTCGACGCGGCGACGAAGCAGCTTGACACGACGCGGACGCATGTGCGAGAGGGCTTGGCCGAGGCGCGGCAATCGATCTGGGCGCTGCGATCGCAGGATTCGGGCGAAAAGACGCTGCCGGTGCGCCTGCGGCGCGTGACGGAGAGAGCGGACGGCGGTAGTCTCGAAGCGAAATTCAGCGTCTTTGGGGCCTACCGGCCGCTGCCGCCGGGTACGGAGCGCGAAATCCTGCGCGTGGCCCAGGAAGCCATCCATAATGTAAAGAAGCACGCAGGCGCACGGCATCTTTCCGTTCGGCTGGATTATGGACCAGCTGAGATTGCACTTGAAGTGCGGGACGATGGGCGCGGTTTCACGATGAGCGAGGAAGCTTCGGCGGGGCCAGGGTCACTACGGATTCACAGGAATGCGGGAGCGCGCGGCGGCAATTGGCGGCACGTTGGAAGTAACAAGCGAACCGGGAGAGGGAACGTCCGTGCGCTTGCACGCGCCGGCACCCAGAGAAGCGCCAAGAGAGGCAGATGACAAGTGGAACGAGAATCGATTCGCGTACTGGTAGTCGAGGACCATCACGTTGTGCGCCAGGGACTGGTGGCGCTGCTAAACGTGGTGGACGGCATTGAGGTGGTGGGAGAAGCCGCCGATGGCGTGGAAGCCATCACGCAATTTCGCAAGCACCAGCCGAACATCACGCTGATCGATTTGCGGCTGCCGCGCATGGGCGGGGTTGACGTGATTCAGCGGGTCCGCATGGAGTCGCCGCATGCGCGGTTCATCGTGCTAACGACCTATGACGGCGACGAAGACATCTATCGCGCGTTGCAGGCGGGGGCGCGCGCCTACCTGCTGAAGGGCATGACGAGCGATGAGCTGATTGCGACGATACGCACGGTGCATGCGGGAAAGTCGCATATCCCGCCGGCGATTGCGCAAAAGCTGGCCGAGCGCATGGGCACCGAAGAGCTGACGCCGCGCGAGTTGGATGTGCTGGAACAGATTGTGTACGGCAAGAGCAACAAGGAGATCGCAACCGAGCTTGAAATTTCGGAAGCCACCGTGAAGACCCACATCAACAGCCTGCTGGGAAAACTGGGCGTCACCGATCGCACGCAGGCGGCGACGGCGGCGATCCAGCGCGGCATTGTTCCTCTTGAATCGCTCAAGAAGGCGAAACCATGAAGAAGGGTATTTGTTCGGCGGTATTGCTGCTGTTTCTTTTTCCGCTGGCGCAAGGGGAAAAAACCGCATGGCGTCAGGCTACGGATGCCGAGTTGGCCTCGCTGTTGCCCACGCGCGCTCCTGTTGAGAAGGAACACATTGAGACCGAGATGCGCACGGCGAGCGGCATCGTGAACAGCGAGGGCCGCTATATCGCGGGCGTGGTGTTGATCACGGCAGGCTACTCGGCCGATGGGAAATATTCGCATTACCTCATGGTGCAGGCGCCGATCCGCATTGGCGGCGTTGCATTGAAGCCCGGCGAGTATGTGTTCGGCTACACCCACGCGGGCGATCTGTTGAGTGTGCATTTCAACGAGGCGGCGACCGGCGCGTTGGTCGGCACCACCGACGCTCATCTGCTTACTGGGACGCGAGGCATCACAAGTTTGCGCATCTGGCCTCCCGGAGGGAAGGCGTTGATTCAGATTGGGCGGTTTGGGATGCCGTATGTGCTTGGCAGGGAGTAAGGAATAGAGAACAGAGAATAGGAGCTGCTAGCTTCGCAGCTTTCTCATCATCACTACGAGCATGCGGCCAACCTGGTTAGCCATGTCCTCAGTGATTTGCAGCGCTTCTTCCGACCCGAAATGCAATCCTCGAGCGATCACAATTTGCGTGAGCACTTCGCAATTTGATCCACGTGCGCTTCCAAGAAACTGAACATATTCGCCTTTGGCCGCTCGACCAGATCCCTCGGCAATATTGCTTGTGACGGAGACGGAAGCCCGTCGCAGTTGGTTGGATAGACCGAATCGCTCGGAAGGTGGAAAGCACGTTGTGAGCTTGTAGACCGCCAGGAAAGCTCGACGGCTCGCTGCCAAACTACAAAATCTTTGAACGAACTTCTCGGACCTTGGTCTTCGGCTCGCAAGATGCTCACAATTTGCTCTTCCCTATTCCTTACTTTTGCGCGGTCAACAAGGGCTTTTGTCCGGCTGGCGTGAGCGGATTCACTTGCGTATTCAGAAAATCGATCAGGTCGTTCACATCCTGTTCGGTACCGACCATCGGCGGCATGAATTTCTTGTAGGGCGAGTCGTCTTTGTTCTGGTGCAGCATGACGATGAAGTTGCGGATGCTGGCGCGGTCGCGCCCGTCGAGTAATTGACGCAGGGGCCGGTAGCCATCGAGAGTGTGGCACGAGCCGCATTCGCCGCGGAAGATCGCCTCGCCGCGCGAGTAGCTTGTGGTGGCGACCCCGGCACTGCCCCAGACCCAGTTCGAAGTCACCAGATAACCCTGGGCGTTGATGCGACTGACGTAGGGGACGCGGACTCCATTCGAATACATCCAGCGCCCAATCACATAGGGTTTGCGCAGCATTTCGCGGCTGTATTCGCCCGCTCCGGTCACGATGAGAGCGAGCAGCAGGACGGCCATGGCGTGCGAAAGATTGAAGTCGGTCGGGTTGCGATAGGCCAGAAAATATGCGACGCCCACGATGGTGGCCGAAGTGATGATGATGATAAGGGCCATCCGCGTGACGGTGGAAAAAGTGCCGGAGTTGATGGTGTCGATTCCGAGAGAGAGCAGGGCGCGCTGCGATGCAGGGACCATGAAGAGGTACCAGACCATGAGGAATGGAGTCGCGACGAAGGACGGAACGAGCCACGCCACGCTCCACTTGACCATGCTGGTCTTGAGGGCAGGCTGCTTGTCGCCGTCCATGCGGCTGGAAGTGATGAGTGCCCAGACGCCGGCCAGCGATGTGCACACGCCGACGCGAAGCAGCAGACTCGGCCAATAGGTTGGATTAAAGAAAGCGTTCCAGAATTTGCTGGCTTCGTGCCCCGTGCCGGCGACGGCGAGCCATGTGTCGCCTGGAGTGAGCATGAAAGCGAGGATGCCGTTGATGATGATGAGCGTCGCCGCGGAGGCTCCCGCATAGACCCATCCCACGGTGAGGTGCAGCTTTTCGTCGATGCGGTTCCAGGTGTAGTAGTAAACCGCCGCCGTGGTGAGTTCGACCAGGAAGAAGACCCATTCCATGGCCCAGCCGAACACGAAATTATGGATGAGCGTGCTGGTAGCTTCAGGATGCGTCAGGCCGATGGCAAACCAGATGCCCACGCCGGAGACGGTGCCGAAGACGCCGGTGAGAATGAGAAAGAACTTCGAATGGCTGATCAGCTGCTTCATCCAGCCGGCGCGCAGTGCGGGATCGGCGATGCGCATCGCCTTGCGCTCGGCCATGGGCAGATAGAAGCCGCCACCGACCGCAAATTGCGAGATCATGACGTGATAGATCGCGATGATGCCGATGACCCAGCCGGAGCCGAGATGCGGAATGTACCAGAAGGGGTAGTTCATTGTTACTCCAGTGGACAGTGAACAGTGACTAGTGAACAGTGTGCAGTGCACAGTGAACAGAAGCGTTGCCCCTTGCTCATGTCCTTAGCTTTCCTAGAATTGCGTAAATCATCTTGCCGATTTCATGCGACAGACTTTCGGCCTCGTAGAGGAGTTGGGAGTTTCCAAAACCGAGTCGACGGGCGATTTCCAACTGTGTCTGCAATTCACAATTCGATCCGCGAGCTACACCAAGAAACTGCCGGAACTCGCGCGTGTTCAACCTTCCCTGTCCTTCGGCAATGTTGCTCGGAATTGAAATGGCGGAACGACGTAATTGACTCGTGAGGCCAAACATTTCTTCGCGCGGAAAACTCTGCGTGATGCGATAGATGGCCGTCGTCAGTTCCATCGATTTTTGCCAAACAAGCAGATCGCGAAATGATTGAACCCTCGGGTTCTTCATCGCACTGTCCACTGCACCCTGTTCACTGTTCACTGTTCCTCGATCACCGAATTGTCCAGTAGCCGATGGCCGTTGTGGCAAGCAGCGCGAAAACTGCAATCAGGCCGAAGTAGTGTGCGGTGCGGCCGCGGCGTCCGGATTCCTTTGTGACGTCGTAAAAGGGGATGAGAACCCAAAGCGCGATGCCAAGGGTGAAGATGAGCAAGCCCGCAATTTCGCCGACAGCGCCGGGCAGGAAAGAGCCGAGCAGCTTGAGCATTTCAAAAGGACTCATGAAGTACCACTCGGGATGAATTCCCTGCGGCGCGGGCACGAGCATGTCTGCCGGCTTGCCAAGCGACCACGGAAAGACCGAGGCCAGCAGCGCCAGAATGTTAAGCGAGATAAGCCACATGCCCAGATCTTTGCGCAGGAAGTTGGGAAAGAACGGCATGGTCTTGCGATCGAAAAGCGGCTTGGCTTCTTCGGCAGGCGGCATGGCATTGCCGTGGCGCTGCACCAGCCAGAGGTGAAAGCCGAGCAGGGGCAGAAACAGTGCAGGAAGCACGACGACGTGCAGCGCAAAGAATCGCTGGACTGTAAACTCGTTGACTTCGAGACCGCCCCGCAGCATGTTGCCGATGACGGGTCCGATCCACGGAATGGCGGCGGGGATTTCGAGGCCAACCTTGGTGGCGAAGTAGCTGAGCTCGTCCATGGGCAACAGGTAGCCGGAGAAACCGAAGACCGAGGCGAGTCCAAGCAGCGCCATGCCGCTGAGCCAACCGAACTCGCGCGGCTTGCGATAGGCCTTCATGAAGTAGACCGAGAACATGTGCACGAGGATCGAAAAGATCATCAGGTTGGCGGACCAGGAATGCGCCGAGCGAATGAGCCAGCCGAAGTGCATGACGAAGGTGATTTGGCGGACCGATTCGTAGGCGTCGGCGCCGGGGTGGTAGTAGACCAACAGAAGTACGCCCGTGAAGCACTGGACTAAAAAGAGGAACAACGAAATGCCGCCCCAGTAGTACCAGAATGATTGCGCATGGACGGGGACAGTTTTGTGGCGCGCGAAGGCAGCCAACTCAGAAAGGCCGAGGCGCTCGTCAACCCAGTCGTAAATGGAAGCAGTCTTTGAAGTCATGCGTGGTTCCTTCAACAGTGGACAGTGATCAGTGGTCAGACGCGCGAGACGTTGACGCCCGCATCGCCAACGGCGACTTTGAAGAGTTTGAGTGGCTTGGGCGGCGGTCCGCTGACGTTCGCGCCGGTGTAGGCGTTGTAAACGCCGCCATGGCATCCGCAATGAATGCGGTCGGCCTGTGGCTCGAATTGCACGGTGCAACCGAGATGCGTGCAGACAGCGGTCAGAGCGACCCAGCGGCCGTCTTCGTGATGGATCAGCATGGCGGGTGCGGACCCGAATTTGAACATGAGGACTGAACTGGTCGGCAGCTTTTGTGCGTCTTTAAGCGTGACCTCGGTGACGGCAGTGGCGCTTGATTCCATCTCCTCAGGTGAAGCCAGGTAGCGATAGATGGGGTATCCAAGCGCGGCCGTGTAACACAGACCGGCTGCACCGGCGGCAACAAGGAAGGCGCGACGTGAGGTCTGCTCACCCGGCTCCGCGGGCTCCCTGACGATGTTCGGCATATTCAAAATTTGGCTCATAGAAACCCTTTCGCGCGATCAGGCCGCGCTCTCCATGACTTTCTGAGCACGTGCGACGACGGACACGAGCCACCCGATCACGCCGAGGCCTGCCACAAAGAGGACCAGGAAGAGTCCGACGACCGACCAATTAGTAACGACGACCCGATCCCAGACATCGAATCCTTTACTGAGCAAAGTGAGGTCGCGTACGGCATCGCGATAAACGGTGAATGTGATCTCGACAAGCAGGGCTACCAGCGCGCCCGACCACCCCAGCCAACCTGCGGCGACCTTGCTAAATCCCGCGAACGCGGCCAGCAGGATGCCGACGAGCACGAGAGCCATCCAGCCATAGCCGGCATACGCGGCAAAGTGATAGAGCGGATGGGTTGCCAGACCGGCCCTGACCACTTGCGGCTGCACACCTGCGGCCCAAAGACCGGCGAAGAGATAAACGATGCCGAAGAGCGCGGCCACTTTGCCGCCTAGACCGGCGATGAATTTCTTTTCTTCCGCGCTGAAGGTGGAGCGGCCTGCCAGATAGACCAGCCACAATCCGCCGATGAAAAACCCGCCTGCGAGCATGAGCAACCAGCGGGGCGTGAGTGTCGGGTCGCCGGTGGGTAGATAGATGCCGGCAGCCGATGCCGAATACAGGTCGCGCCAGACTTCGGGGCGCAGCATCAACGTCATGTTGGTGGAGAGCAGGCGCGCGATGAAGCCGACGAGGAGCCAGGCGCTGAGCCCGGCCCACCATGCAGATTTGCCCGCATCGAGACGCGCGGAGAAGCGGTAGAGGAGCCAGTAGGTCAGTGTGAGGATGGCGATGATGGAGATCCAATACGCACCCATCAAGATGCTGCTGGTGTAGAGTGCGCGGCCATACAAGACCTGCGCGAACAAGAGGGGCGGCACACCAAGGTTGATGACGTACGTCATGACGACGGTGAGACGGCGCGCGATGGCCCGGGCGGCAACATGCGCCTGTGCTGAACCGCGAAAGAGACTGAGCAGAACGGCGAGCAAGAGGCCGCCGAGCAACATCTCCACCGCAACGAAATGGAGCGACAGGGTGACGACATGGAGCAGCTTGAAGAGCCAGATCGGCGCCGGCAAGGGGATGGGATCTACAGCGGGAAACGATGACATGACGTCCTGGTGGTTCCTTTCGCTTCATGAGCCGTTCTGGTTATCGGCAACCATCGAGAATTGGAGAGTCCGGGTCAGATTCGGTCCACGCGTCGGACGCTCGCGCCCCCAATGGAGGCGAAACGAGCGGGATTTGCGGATGGCGCATTTTGGACTGTTCTTCTCCAATTTCCTTTCGGAAGAGACAGATTTATCCGAAGAACCAAGCGATGGTCTGTGATGGGCGTTACAAGCGTTCGTGATGCCCTCAGCTACTCTGCAGGCGAGTCTCCGGAGCTGTACACCGCGCAGGACGCCGGTATTGAAGTGCGATGCGGAGAGCCTGGCCATGAAGAGATGCAATTCATCGATGCAGTTGACACGGGCTGCAGACTACGGCATTCGCGTGATGGTGCACCTGGCCTCCCTGCCGGATCAAGAGCGTGTGCTGTTGCCGGCATTAGCGCATAGGACGGGCACTCCGGAAAGCTTTCTGTCGAAGGTACTCCAGGCGCTGGCGCACGCGAAGCTGATTGCTTCGTGGCGTGGAAAGGCCGGTGGGTTTGCGATTTTACCGCGCGGCCGCGAGGCCTCGATGTACGAGGTGATCGAGGCGATCGATGGGCCGATCTGCCTGAACCTTTGTCTGGCTGACGGGAAGAGCTGCGAGAGGATGGATACGTGTCCCGCACACCCCGTGTGGGCGAAGGCCCAGCGCGCGATGCTGGATGTACTGAGGCAGGCTTCGATGACTGCGATGGCGCTCGATGGATCCGCACGTGGTCGTCAGGAATCCGCTGGGCTCTCTGTTCTTCCGACCCTTCACTGAAAGATTCGATCCGCTTCATCGGTTAGGCTGCTTGGGACCGAGGCGGCGCAAACCTCTCCGGGACTGCCCGAAATCCCTTCTGCCTGGTTTTTCGCATCCAACCCGAAGGAGAAAGATAGGCATGCGAAAAACCAGCACGAGAGGAATGGCGTTCGGAGGAGTGATTCTGTTGGTCGCAGGGTGTCACTCGAACACGGTGGATCAGGGTGCATTCAAATCGGCGATTAACAACTACTACAGCGGCAAACAGGAGTGCGTGTGGTCGGCTCCGGTAAAGTTTCCCGCCCAGGCTGATACCTCGAACGATGAGCAGACGAAGGGATTCGATGCGTTGACGGATGCGGGATTGCTGACGCGCAAGACAGCGGAGAAGAGCCGGTTCCTGATCGGATCGAAACAGGTGAATGACTACGATGTGTCTGACAAAGGGCGTTCGACGTGGACTCCGGACCAGACGCAGCCGGGGTATGGGAATTTCTGTTTCGGACATTTGGAAGTGAGCACGATCGACAGCTTCACGCCGCCGGATTCGAACTCTGCGCGTTACAACGTTGCGTTTCACTACGGCGTCGGCGGGATTCCCGATTGGGCAAATTCAGCGGAGATGAAAACGGCGTTTCCGAAGATCGCTTCGGACAGCGGCCAGGAACGGACGGCAACCGCCAACCTGGTGAAGAGCGACAACGGATGGCTGGTTGAAAGTGTGCAGCCGGCGGTGCCCGCGACGTAACGCAGAAGCGCTCCCCATTGAAAGCGGCCCGTATACTGGCAGGCATGTTCCAAGCAATGCGTGCGGCCGCTTTTTGGGCCTTCTTCGGGCTGGGGATGGCTGCATCTTCTTCTGCACAGAGCGGCGTCTCCGGCGCGGCGAATTCCGCACAACAAGCATCGGATGCGAGGCAAGCAGCGCAGGCCGGCGGCACCGCGGAAAGCCCTCATGCGGTGCAACTCGACGCACAGAAGCGCCCGATTACCGCGGGCGGATTCGTGAAAAGCGGGCCGGTGGTTTTCGAGGATGTATCGGAGAGAGCCGGGCTGGCAAAGTGGACTCACAAGATGGGAACGCCGGCGAAGACCTACCTGGTCGAGACCAAGGGCTCGGGCATCGGGCTGATTGATTACGACAAGGATGGATGGCTCGATATTTACATCGTGAACGGATCGACCTTCGACGCGTTGGATGGCAAGGAGACGCCGCCGCACGCTACGCTGTTTCACAACAACCATGACGGCACGTTTACCGATGTGGCCGCGCAGGCAGGCGTGACAAACGATCGATGGGGCATGGGCGTGGCCATTGCGGACTATGACAACGATGGATGGCCCGACATTTATGTCACGAACTGGGGCAAGAACCGGCTCTACCACAACAATCATGACGGCACGTTTACCGATGTTGCAGAGAAGGCCGGCGTGACGCTGGGGAACTGGTCGTCCGGCGCGACATGGGGCGACTACGACGGCGACGGGCGCCTGGATTTGTTTGTGGCGGGCTATGTTCATTTGGATCGCGACCATCTTCCGGTGGCCGAAGTCAGAACGGAGTGCGCAATGCCTTCTGCATGTTCCGAGGTGCGCCTGTGAGTTGCGGGCCGCGCGGCTTGAAGGGCGAGCCGGATCATCTCTTCCACAACAATGGCGACGGGACATTCACTGATGTGAGCGAGAAGGCGGGCGTGGCCGATAAGGCGGCCTACTACGGGCTTGGCACGGTGTTCGCGGATGTGAACAACGACGGAAAGCCTGACCTGCTTGTGGGGAACGATTCGACACCCAATTATCTCTACTTGAACAAGGGTGACGGGACTTTTCAGGACGCGAGTTACGATTCGGGATTCGCCGTCAACGGCGTCGGCCAGGAGACGGCGTCGATGGGCCTCGCCGTGGGCGATTACGAGAACAACGGGAAGCTGGACATCCTCGACACGACATTCTCAGACAACTACAAGCCGCTCTACCGCAACGAGGGCGGAGCAAACTTCACGGATGTCAGCTACGGAATAGGTCTGGGCGAGATCACAGTTCCCTTCCTCAGCTGGGGCGACGCGTTTATCGACTATGACAATAGTGGCTGGAAGGGCCTGCTGATGGCGGATGGGCACGTATATCCCGAGGCGGACAAATATGCATGGGGCACCAGCTGGAAGCAGCGTCCGATGCTCTTCAGGAATTTGTCGGGAAAGAAATTCGAACCGATGCCCGCAGTGGAGGGAACCGGCCTTGCCGATGTGATTGCCGGACGAGGGATGGCGGTGGGCGACCTATTTAATGACGGGAAAATCGATGCCGTGATCAACGTGATGGATGGGCACCCGGTGTTGTTGCGCAACGTGAACAACGATGAGAATCATTGGCTGGAGCTCAGACTCGTTGGCGGCAGCAAATCCCCCACAAGCAAGGGGAGTCCGCGCGATGCCGTGGGAGCGACGGTCTATGTGACTGGGAACCACATGAAGCAGCGCGAAGATGTGCTGAGCGGCGGCAGTTATCTATCGACCAACGATCCGCGGCCGCATTTTGGATTGGGTGAGGCGACGAAGGTCGAGGATATTGAAGTGCATTGGCCGAGTGGAAGGGTGGAGCACTTTCTCACACCGGGAGTGGATAGGATTCTGACGATCTCTGAGGGAAGCGGACAGTAATTTGGCGGCTTTCACGATTCTCTGTCGAGGCCCGTGGTAGTCTGCCGGTGTGCAAACGCAAGCCGAAGCCGAGCCGGGGCAGGACGACGTTCCTCCAACCGCATCTCCCGCGCGCTTCACGGCCTGGCATGGCGCGACGCTGGCGCTGCTTGCGTTTGGATATTCCGGATATTATTTTTGCCGCTCGAATCTTTCTGTCGTGCTGCCCGACTTGATCCAGGACCTTGCGCGGCACGGCATCAGCGCGAACGAAGCGCAGGTGCGGCTGGGTTTCATGGCGTCGGCAGGAACGATGGCCTACGCGGCAGGGAAATTCATTTCCGGCTCGCTGGCCGATTTGTTTGGAGGACGCCGCAACTTTCTGGCCGGCATGGCGGGATCGATCCTGTTCACGATTCTGTTTGTGCTGAGTGGCGGATTTCCGCTGTTCACGCTGGCTTGGATAGGCAATCGGCTGTTTCAATCCCTGGGATGGGTCGGCCTGGTGAAGGTGGCGTCGCGCTGGTTTTCCTATTCGACTTACGGCACAGTGATGGCGGTGCTGAGCCTGAGCTTTCTCTTCGGCGACGCAGGCGTGCCGTTGGGTGATGAGCCAGTTGATGGCGCACGGCGTGGGATGGCGCGGCGTATTTCTGGCCGGCTGCCGGCTCGCTGGCGGCGCTGCTGGTGGCGAACCTCATGCTGCTTCGCGAGACTCCGGAAGAGCGCGGATTGCCGGCCCCGGAAGCAAATCCGCTGAATGTCTATGGGAGGGAAGGGCACAGCAGTGACGAGAGCGTGGGCCTGCTGACGATTTTGCGCCCGCTGCTCAGGAGCTTTCCGTTCTGGATGGTGTGCCTGCTTTCGCTGGGAACGACGCTGTTGCGCGAGACCTTCAACTTTTGGACGCCGACCTATTTTGTGCAGTATGTGGGGCTGACGAGCAGCGCGGCAGCGGCTCGCAGCGCGTTGTTTCCTCTCTTCGGTGGCGTGAGTGTGCTGGCCGCTGGCGTGCTGAGCGATAAGCTTGGGTTGAATGGGCGCAATGTCGTGCTGGTGGGGGGCATGGCTGCGAGTACCGTGTGCCTTCTGCTGCTGGCTCGTACGCCCGGGCATGCGAGCCAATGGACGCCGGTGGTGCTGGTGACGCTGGTGGGTTTTCTGTTGCTTGGGCCGTATTCATATCTGGCTGGCGCGATGAGCCTGGATTTTGGCGGCAAACGCGGCAGCGCGACCGCAGCTGGAATCATTGATGGAGTTGGCTATCTGGCTGGATGGATTTCAGGCGATACGGTGGCGCGCGTGACGGTGGCGTTCGGCTGGAAGAATGCGTTTCTCGCCTTGGCGGGTGCCGCGTTTCTGACTGCGCTGGTGGCCCTGGTGCTTGTGGCACATCAGCGACTGCAGAAGCCCAGGAGCGTGGAGGTTTAACACGGGATGCGCACCGTCGATTCCGTCGGCGAAGTATTTGCCGTTCTCACGGGCGGTGGACGCGAGGCTTATTTCGGCGAGCCGGTGACGGTGCTGGAGCACAGTCTGCAGGCCGCCTGGTTTGTGCAGCGGAAAAACGCGGAATCGTCTCTGGTCGTGGCTGCGTTGCTGCATGACTTTGGGCATCTGCTTCACGAAGAGGGCGAAGATGCGGCGTCTCGCGGCGTCGACACGCACCACGAAGAATTAGGTGTAGAAGCTCTCCAGGATCACTTTCCAGCCGCGGTGCTCGATCCAATCCATCTGCACGTGGCGGCGAAGCGGTATTTATGCTTTGCTGAGCCCCGCTATTTGGCGGCCCTCTCGCCGGCGTCAGTGCAGAGCCTGCGGCTCCAGGGCGGTCCGATGTCATCGGCTGAGGCAGAAGCATTCCTCGCGTCCCCTCATGCGCGTGATGCGATCACGTTACGCCACGCGGACGATGCGGCCAAAGTCGAGGGCCTTGCCGTTCCCGTGCTGGACTCCTATCGGCCCCTCGTCGAGGCGTTCTGGCGTTAGAGTGGGACGTGGAGTTTTACAAAGTCCGCCAGAAGTGTTTCAATTCTGTTTATTGAAACAGGGGTGCTCCACGAAGTGGGGCTGAGATAATACCCTAGAACCCGATCCGGATAATGCCGGCGTGGGAAGTTTTCCGAAGCGAAGCGGCCTTCCTCAATTTCCAGCGCGAGTTCTCCTGTTTCACCGAGTTGAAGCAAGGGGAACGTATGCCAAGGCCTGCAACCGCTGTCACGGATCGAATCTCTTATCAAATAGTGCAAGGTATTTTTTCCCCAGCCGATCGCTGCATGCGATGGGCGGCGCGATTCATCGTACTTGCCTGTTTTGTAAGCCCCCTCTTCGCGATCGCGCAAAGTGAATCGACAACAGCCTTCAGACACCATTCAAAAAACTGAATCGAAAACACACCGACGCACAGAAGTTGCCGCGCGTGACGACCACCGTGGAAGTCCACGGCGAGGTGAAGGATGACTATCTTCTCGGGCGCCACAACGGCAGGCAGCCTGGATGGTACGTCGCTGAAAGAAACGCCGCTCTCCGTTACATCCATTACGCGCGCCGTGCTGAGCGATCAAGTGGCACGGGTGCTCTCGGACGTGGTGAAGAACGATGCTTCGGTGGGCGAGGATTATGCACCGGTCGGCTACTATGGCGATTTCGAGATTCGCGGATTTCCGCATTGACCTGGCAACGGCCTTGCAGATCAACGGCATGACCATTGCAGGCGAGCAGGACGTTCCGCTCGAAAACAAGGAGAGCGTGGAGATTGTGAAAGGCGTTGCCGGGGTAGAAAGCGGCGTGGCGTCCGGCGGGCGGCCTCATCAATTACGTGACGAAGGAGCCGAGCGCGAAACAACACCCGGCCATCGACATGGCGACCGATCATCGCGGAACATCGTATGGCGCACTCGATGTGGGCCATGTTTTTCGGGCGGCCTTGCAGCCGGGCGTCGCGCCTGAATCTAGCCGGCGAAGACATGCACACCTACGTGCAGCACGCCGATGGATGGCGCGGCATGGGTGCGGCTGATGGCGTATTGCGCTTGGGCGCAAGCACGAACCTATTCTCCGACTTCGAGTATCAGCACAAGGTACAAAGATCGGAGGCAGGCTACCAATTGCTGGGTGGAACGACAGTGCCGGAGCCGGTCTTTCCTTCCACGATGCTCGGATACCAGACTTGGAGCAAGCCGAATACCTTCGATGTCTTCAATGCGGGGTCGCGGCTGGAGCATCGATTCAATCCGAAATGGACAGGGCGATTGAATGGCTCCTACAGCCACTCGCTGATTGACGACAACGTGATCTGGCCTTATGGGCCGGCCCTCGACGCGAACGGAAATTCGCTTTGCCCTGATGCGCCGGACTACTTCTTCTGTCCCGATGGCAGCTATGAGATCTACGACTATCGCAGCCCCGGCGAGCTGCGCATCGATGCGGTCGGTGAGGCGCTGGTGACAGGCCACATTACGACTGGAAAGATCGCGCAGGACGTTTTCGGCGGCGGATCGCTCTTCCATCGCAGCGTCGATCTTTCGTCGTCCATTGTCTACACTCCTCTTGGCGTTGAAAACGTATTTCAGCCGAATATTGCGTATGCGCCGGAAAGTCCTTACCAGCAGGCCGACCCAGCGACACTCGCGGACTTTGATCACCAGGCATCGGGGATTCTGCAGGATCGCGTGCACTTTCCCGCGGGCGTAACGGCGCTTGCGGGAGGGCGATTCGTGCGGGTCAGCGATTTTAATTATGCGAAGGCACGCACCTTGTGGCTTCCGCAATATGCCTTGACCTACGCGCTGGTGAAGGACATGACGCTCTACGGGAACTATGGTGTCCTGCTTTCTCTGGGACAACAGGCTCCCTGGTGGGTGGATAATGCAAACCAGTTTTTGGATCCTTTTTCTACGCGGCAGGCGGAAGTGGGCGTGAAATATGAGCGCCAGATTTTGCTAACGGCGGACCTCTTCAGAATGCGGCAACCATTCTTCTATCCCCGCGTGATTCAAGTTCCGGATGCCTTCTGCACAAGCAATCTTTCCACGGGGGGAAGCATTGCGCCGGGAGATTTGTGCTTTGAGTCGGACGGACACGAGACGCACGATGGGGTTGAACTGAGCGCGCAGGGCAAGGCTGCGGGCTGGCTGCAATTGACCGGTTCGGCAACGGCGATGAATGCAAAATCGACGGGCACAGGTACGGCGGCTTTCGATCACAAACAAGTGATCAATGTGCCGCGGGTACACACGACTCTCTTTGCGGATATGCTGGTGCCGCATACCAGCGGCCTGCACCTGATGCCCGGCTGGAGCTACACGAGCACAAAAGAAGCGACGCGCGACGATGCCGTGAGCGTGCCCGGATACAACTTGTTTAACCTTGGCGCACGCTATACGCCGAGAGGCGAACAGGGCCGCATGACACTACGACTTTATGCGGACAACATTTTCAATAAGCGCTATTGGAAGGACACCGGCGCCAGCTATGGAGATACGTTCATCCATCAAGGCGCGCCGGCTACCGTGCGGCTTTCGGCGCATTATGTGTTCTAGAGCGGTTCGACAATTTACGTGCGCCTTCGGGTATCGTGCAAGGTGTCATTTTCTTAAGGAAAATGCCACTTAAGGGTGCGGGTTTCGGGGTACAGCAACTGTGGAACCGCTGTTGCTTGAAGAACGATGGACGACTGAGATGAGCACAGGAACAAAAGCGCACGGAATGGACGGTACGCTGGTGGAGCCGGATTGGCGGCCGCTCGCTCTCGATGAACTACACGCGCTGCTTCGGCAATTCCAGGGATGCGATGGACCGATTGAGATTTTGTCGGTGAGCCCGCGACCGTTTTCGGCGGCCAGCGTGGTGAAGGCGAACGGCAAACGTGTCTTCGTAAAACGGCATCATTGCAACGTGCGCGACAAAGAGGGATTGCTCGAAGAACATCGCTTTCTTGAATACCTGTGGACTCACGGCGCGGATGTGCCGCGCGTGCTTGCCGCGTCGTCGAGCGAAAGCGCGATTGAGCAAGGAGAGTGGACGTACGAAGTGCATGAGACGCCTGCGGGGATTGACTTGTACGAGGAGGCCATCTCGTGGACGCCATTTCGTTCTGCCGGCCACGCGCATGCCGCCGGGAAGGCGCTGGCGCGCTTGCACCAAGCAGCCGGTGGATTTGCAGCGCCGGCGCGTAGGTTACGCCCGCTAGTGGCCAGTTTCACAATCTTTGCCGCAAGGGATGCAGCCGCGGAGATGAATCGTTACCTGGCTGCGCGGCCTGCACTCGTGAATTATTTTCAGGGACGCTGCTAACTGCGAAGAGGCCCTCGAACTGCTCGCTCCGTTTCATGCTGAATTACTGCCTCTGATTCCGTCTCTCACTCCGTTGTGGACGCACAACGACCTGCATGCTTCGAATCTGTTTTGGAGCGACGCAACCGATCAGGCGCAAGCCACGGCAGTCATCGATTTTGGCTTGGCGGATCGCACGAATGCAATTCACGACCTTGCGCACGCGATTGAGCGAAACATTGTGGAGTGGCTGACCCTGGTCAATGATCCGGCGCACCCTGACGCCGTATCGGTTCATTTCGATCATCTGCGGGCGCTGCTCGCGGGATACGAGCAGGTGCGACCGCTCTCGGCACAAGAGGCTGCGGCGTTGGCGCCGATGACGGCGCTTTGTCACGCGGAGTTTGCATTGTCAGAGACGGATTACTTTCTCAGCGTGTTGCACTCGGAAGAAAAGGCGCCGATGGCGGCGGAAGGCTGGCTGGTGGGACATGCGCGCTGGTTCCATAGCGCAGCCGGGAGCCGGCTGCTGGATGTTTTGCGTCGATGGGCAGATGAGCGGAAGCCAAACGCGACAACAACAACGACATTTGGAGCGGCGCAATCATGAACTGGACGACGATTGCGAACTATCTGATCTCAAATTGGGTGGAGATTGCTGGCTTTCTCACGACAGTGCTGGGCATCTGGCTCACTACGCGTCGTACGCTGCTTTGCTGGCCGGTGATCCTTGCCGCCGATATCTTCTACCTGATCGTCTTTTATCGCGCGCAGCTTCTTTCCGATGCACTGCTGCAGATTTTCTTTTTGATTTTCACGCTTTACGGTTGGTGGAATTGGTGGCGCGGCGTTCGCGAAGATGGGCGAGGTCCGCGTCGTTCCGCTGGGATTTCGCGCCATGGTGATTGCGGTGGCTGTCGGAGCGGTCGGCAGCGTTGTGCTTGGGGAGTTGGCGAAGCAGTTTCACGCGGCTCTCCCCTTTCTGGACGCGACGCTGACCAGCTACAGCCTTGTCGCAAGTTGGTGGCAGGCGCGCAAACATACAGCAAACTGGTGGCTGTGGATTGCTGTTGATGTGACCTATATCGGCGAGTATCTTTACAAAGATCTGCGCGCAACCGCGGTGCTTTACGCGATTTTGGTGGGGCTCGCCGTGCTTGGGCTGCGCGACTGGCGCCGAGCCGCGCAAACCTATCAAATGGCCGCCTGAACGACGTTGTGCAGCGGCTCGCCGGCGATGTAACGACGCAGCTCGTCTTCGGCAATTTTTATCGAGCGCGGCGCAAACTGCGGCGATCGAACCGCCAATGTGGGGAGTGATCAGAAGATTCGGGCACTTCCAGAGCGGATGTCCCAAAGGAAGCGGTTCAGGATCGGTGACGTCGAGGGCGGCGCGAATTCTGCCCGCATTCAAGGCATCCACAAGGGCATCGGTATCGACAATGGGACCCCGCGCCGCATTCACGAGCAGCGCCCCCTGCTTCATGAGAGCCAACTGGCGGGAGGAGATGAGATGATGCGTCTCTGCAGTCGACGGCAGGATGAGAATGATGACCTCCGCTTGGGGCAGCAGGCTCTCGAGTTCACCGACGGCTTGAACTGACTGATCTTTACGCGGTGTGCGCGCCACGCGCAGAAGTTGGACATTGAATGGAACGAGCATTCGTTCTATTTCTTTGCCGATTGCTCCGTAGCCCACAAGCAGAACCGTTTTGCCCGTGAGCTCCTCCTGCATCACGGGAGGATAATGCGGGCGTGGATCGCCGGTGATGCGAGCGTAGTGCGCGGTGGCTTCGAAACGCCGCTTCCACTCGCCCGACCGCTGGACATCGAGGTAGAGGGGAAGATATTTCAGCATCGAAAGGATTGCGGAAAGAGTCCATTCGGCGGTGGAGATGTTGTGTGCCCCGCGGGCATTGCAGATGGTGACATGGGGTCCCATGGCGCCAGGAATCCACTCGGTGCCCGCCATGAGCGACAAAACCAGCCGCACGCCGCGGAGATGAGGCACAATGCGCTGGGCACGCGTTGGATAGGGATCGGGAATCCAAACATCGATTTCGACGTCGTGGTCGAGCTTGTCGGACAGAGGGATAAGCTCGACTTCCTTGGGGAAACCGGCGAAGAGGTCAGCAGCAATGGTTGCGGGGATATCCCACTCGTAGCATAGAACTGTGGCGGCCGTAGCGTCGGCGCTCAATTTCTATGCTACACGGTTGTGATGCGGGGCCGGCTGGGGCCGACTTGCGCGTGTCATGCTTGAAGTGACGGGTCGGGGCGGAAGGGGCTGGAAAGATGCGGCTCATGGCGGATAAGACGTGGTCGCAACAACAGCTGGCGAAAAAGCTGCAGGTCGATCGCCCGGAACGAGCAGGCTGGCTTAGTTGCGAGCACCGCCGGCTGCTGATCCACGCGGCTAAAACTGCCCTTGCTGCGGGGCTCTGCTGGTGGCTGGCGCCGCGCTTCGGGCTGCACGACGGCTATTGGGGCGCCATCAGCGCAATCATCGTGCTGCAATCCAACTTTGGGTCGACCATCACCGCATCGCGCGATCGCCTGCTCGGCACATTGATCGGCGCGGTGTTCGGCTTTTCGTTTTCCCTCTTCGGCACGTTGCCATGGAACTACATTCTTGCCGTGTTTGCGGCGATGACGGTCTGCGGGCTGCTGGGATTTCGCAGCAGTTCGCGGCTGGCCGGCGTCACCATCACGATTGTGATGCTGGTGCAAAATGGCACCTCGCATTGGACGGTCGCGCTGGATCGCGTTGGGCAGGTTGTCCTGGGCATCGTGGTCGCGCTTGCTGGTCTCGACGCTTGTTTTTCCCGACCGTGCCCGGCTGCGACTGCGCGATGGACTGGCGCAGGAATTCCTTGTGCTGGGCGCATTTTTCGAGGCGATCCTGCAAGGCTTTCGGCGGCACGCCGCCGAGAATCTGGCGACGCGCACGCGAGGATGCCTGGCCTTTCTGCGCAGCAACAACCAACTGCTCGAAGCAGCGCGCAATGAGCCTTCCGGCGGCCCGGGATGGCGCGAGGGCCTTGGCATGCTGGCGCAGTTTGGCCGCTCGATCTTTGATGCGCTGGTGGCGCTGGAATTCGCGGTGCAGAGACAGCCACGAAGACAAGTATGTGCAGCAGCTGGAGCCGGCCCTGGGACAGCTGGCCGCGGACATCCGCAGCGGCTTTCACTATCTGGCCAGCTGCATTCACGCATGGCGGTTTCATGTGCCGCCGACGGAAATCAATCTCGAAGAAGACATCGCGCAACTTGAGGCGCGCATGGCAGCGGTGCGGCCCACCGGATCGCAATTTTCGCAGGCCGAGATTCTGCGCGCCTATGCGGTGCAACTGCATCTGAAGCAGATTGCGCGACTGCTGCGCGCCTCGCGCGTTGAAACCAGCCAGGCGATCGGCGAAGCGCAGAAATAGGGCACGGTCTGCAATCAGGCAAGAAAGCGGCGCAACGCTTCGACGCAGTCTTCGATTTCCTTGATCGTGATGGCGTAGCCGAAGCGCAGATGGCCTTCGCCCTGGGCGCCGAACACCGAGCCAGGAATCGTGGCGATGTGCGCCTTGTCGAGCAAGAATCTGCGCGGCGGTGCGGCTGTTCTTGTTGATCTTCTCGACATTGGGAAAAGCGTAGAACGCGCCGGCGGGCGGCTCGCATTCCAAGCCCACTTCATTCAGCGCGGCCACCAGCAGGTCGCGGCGCTTGCGATACTCCTCGCGATAGGCGGCGATCTCCGCCTCCGGCGTTTTGAGCGCGTGGATCATCGCATACTGCACGGGTGTGGTGACGCCGTTGGTGGAGTAGAGAACGATCTTGCGCAGCGCGGTCATGAACGGCTCCTGGGCCACCGCATAGCCGGCGCGCCATCCGGTCATCGCATAGGTCTTCGAGAAAGTGAAGCAGGTGATGGTTCGCTCAAGCATGCCGGGCAGAGACGCGATGGAGACATGCTCGCCGTCGTAGACCAGGTCTTCATAGGCTTCGTCGGCGATGACGATCAGGTCGCGCTCGATGGCGAAGGCGGCAACCTCTTCGGCTTCGGCGCGCGTGAAGACCAGGCCGCTGGGATTCTGCGGCGTGTTGTAGTAGATGGCGCGCGTCTTGCGGCGTGGAAAACTGCTCGAGGGTCTTGCGAATTCCGTTGCGGCGGGCGGTGATCGTGGGCACCAGCAAGGGCCGCGCCTGCGCACCGGTGACAAGGTCGCCGATCGGCGTCCAGTAAGGCGAGAAGACCAGCGCATCGTCGCCGGGATCGAGCACGCTTTGAAAGGCCGCATACAAGCCCTGCGAGCCGCCCACGGTCGCGATCACTTCGTCGGTCGTGACGTGGATGCTGTTCTTCGCCGCCAGCTTTTCGACCAGCGCCTTGCGCAGCGGCAGGCAGCCCGGAAGACGGCGCATAGTGGGTCTGGTTCTCGACCAGCGCCTTGACCGCCGCGAACTTGATGTCTTCGGGCGTTTCGAAATAGGGCTCGCCGCCGTGCAGCGCATGCACCTGGAGGCCTTCCGCGCGCATCTCCATCACCTTGTTGCGAATCTGCACGATGTCAGAGAACCCTACTTCATCCAGCCGCTTTGCCAGCCGGATTCCGCTCTGTTTCGTCGCCATGCTCTGGTTTCCTTTCGCACAGATGGGAAGGGTCTTTCATTTCAGCATACCCGATGAGATGCAGATGCGACGTCAGTCCGCAGATCGCGAATGCGAAACATGCTTGCGGATCAGACCGCAAGCAGTTCGGTGTAGACCGCCATGCCGACCACCGCGTCCGCGCCGATCGCATCCAGCGCATCGATCTCCTGCTGGCTGCGAATGCCGCCGGCCACGATCAGTTGCCGTTGCGGTGAGCTTGCGCAGCCGCGCCGCAATTTCGATGGGAAAGCCCTGCATCAGCCCTTCGCCGTCGACGTGCGTGTAGAGAAATGCGCAGACGTAGGGCTCGAGCTGCGGAATCGCCTCGTCGGGCGTGAGAGCCACTTGCGCCTTCCAGCCCTTCACGGCGATGCGGCCGTTCTTGGTGTCGATGCCGGCGACGACACGTTCCGCGCCGATGGCTGTCGGCGAAGTGCGCTGCGAAGTTCGATGTTGACCGCGCCGTCTTCGGAAAAAAGCGCCGAGCCAATGATGACGCGCTTCGCGCCCGCATCGAGCACCTGCCGCGCGCGTTCGATGGAGCGGATGCCGCCGCCGACCTGGCAGGGCAGGCGCTTTGCAATCTGCGCCACCAGCGCGGAGTTGTCGCCCTGGCGCATGGCCGCATCGAGATCGATCAGCTGCACGAGCGGAAAGCGCGAGAACTTCTCGATCCAGTATTCGAAATCGTCGAAGGCGAGGCGCAGCTTTTCGCCCTGCACCAGCTGCACGATGCGGCCGCCCAGCAGATCGATGGAAGGAATCAGCATGGCAGCCTCACCGGAACGCCGGCCTGCGCCAGTTCTTGTTTGAGCGAGCGCGCGCTCGAAACGCCGAAGTGGAAGATGCTTGCCGCGAGCGCGGCATCGGCCTTGCCGCGCGCAAAGACATCGGCGAAGTGGGCGACGGTTCCCGCGCCACCGGAGGCGATGACCGGAATGCTGACGGCTTCGCTGACCGCGGCGGTGAGTTCGCAATCGAATCCGGCGCGCGTGCCGTCGGCGTCCATCGAGGTGAGCAGAATCTCGCCTGCGCCGCGCGCTTCGGCTTCGCGCGCCCACTCGACGACGCGGCGGCCGGTGGGCTTGCGGCCGCCTTGCACGAAGACCTGCGCATCGCGCACGGGATCGGCGGCATGCGGGATCGCGGCGGGCATCGATGGCGACGACCACGGCCTGCGCGCCGAAGCTGCGGCCGATGGCGTCGATCAGCGTTGGATCGGCGAGCGCGGCGGAGTTGACGCTGACTTTGTCCGCCCCGGCGTCGAAGACCTGCTCCGCATCGTGGGCGGTGCGAATGCCGCCGCCGACGGCAGAAGGGGACGAAGAGCTCGCGCGCCGTGCGGCGCACGGTATCGAGCAGCGTCTGCGCGGCCTTCGTGGGTCGCGGTGATGTCGAGCAGCACGATTTCGTCGGCGCCTTCGCGGGCGTGGCGCGCGGCCAGTTCGGCGGGATCGCCGGCGTCGATGAGGTCGACGAACTGCACGCCTTTGACCACGCGGCCGGCGTGCACGTCGAGGCAGGCGATGATGCGCTTGGTCAGCATGCGGCCTCCTTCGGTTGCCACGCAAGAAAATTGCGAAGAATCTTGAGGCCGGTTTCGCCTGATTTTTCGGGATGGAACTGGACGCCCATGACGTTGCCGCGCTCGACGGCTGCTGCGAAGGGCTCGATGTAGTTCGTGATGGCGGCTGTGGCGCGTGTGACCGGGGCCCTGTAGGAGTGCGTGAAGTAGACGAACTCGCCGGGCTCGACGCCGGCCAGCAGGCGCGAGTCGGCGCGCACTTCGAGCGAATTCCAGCCCACATGCGGGACTTTTTCGCTGGCCCTCGGGAAAGCGCGCGCACGCTTCGGGAAAGTGGCCGAGGCCGGGCTGCTCGGGCGCTTCGGTCGAGCCGGCGTAGAGCCACTGCATGCCGACACAGATGCCGAGGAATGGCACGCCGCGCGCGATGGCTGCGCGGATCGCGGCTGTGAGGCCGGTGTCGTCGAGGCGTTGGTGGCGGCGAAGTGGCCGACGCCGGGAAGCACGATGCGCTCCGCGGATTCGATCGGCGCGAGGTCGCTGTCGGTCACCTCGGCTTCGGCGCCAAGATGGCGCAGCGCCTTGAGCACCGAGGTCAGATTGCCGGCTTTGTAGTCGATGACCGTGACGCGCATCAGAGCAAGTCCCTTGGTGGAGGGCAGCATCTCGCCGAGTTGTTTGTCGCGCGAGCAGGCTACGCGCAGTGCGCGCGCGAAGGCCTTGAAGATGGCTTCGATCTTGTGATGATTCGAGCGGCCATACATGGTCTTGACGTGGACGTTGGCGCGCGCGCCGCGAGCGAAGCCTTCAAAGAAATCGGTGACCAGTTCGGTTTGCAGATCGCCGACCAGGCGCGTGCGCACCTTGGTGTCGACGGCGAAGGCGGCGCGGCCGCTGAGGTCGACGGCGGCGATGGCGAGCGTCTCGTCCATCGGCATGAGGAAGTAGCCGGCGCGCAGAATGCCGCGCTTGTCGCCGAGCGCGCGATCGAAGGCTTCGCCGAGCGCGATGCCCACATCTTCGACCGTGTGGTGCTGGTCGACGTCGAGATCGCCGTCGCACTTCGAGTTCGAGATCGAAAGCGCCGTGGCGCGTGAACAGCTCCAGCATGTGATCGAAGAAGCGAATGCCGGTGGCGATCTTGTATTGGCCCTGGCCTTCGATGGTCAGGTGCGATCGCGATGCGCGTCTCGGTGGTGTTGCGCTCGAAGGTCGCGACGCTGCGCGCTCCGGTGTCGACTCGGTGACTTGGCCTCGTTTAGCTGTCTTGTTCATTGGGCCTCATTCTTCAGTGCTGCAATGCGGCCATGCGTTTCATTGAGTGCGGTCGACGGCATCGCTGCATCTGCTGCGCGCGTGCCGATGGTGATGCGCACGCAGCCGTCGCAGCCGGGATCGCTGGAGCGGTCGCGCACCAGCACGCCGGCCGCGCGCATGCGCCGAACAAACTCCGCATGCCGCGGGCCGATGTCGACGAGAATGAAGTTGGCGCGGCTGGGCCAGCGGCGGACTCCGGCTGCATCGAGCGCGGCTTCGAACTCTGCGCGCGCCGCAAGCACTTCGCCGACATACCACTCGAGATATGCTGCATCTTCAAGCGCAGGCGGCAGGCAGGCGAGCGCAAGCGAATTCACGCTGTAGGGCGAAAGCACGCGGCGAATCCAGCGCATCAGCTCGACCGGGCCCGCGAGCAAGCCGAGACGCAGTCCGGCGAGGCCGTAGGCCTTCGAAAATGTGCGCGCCACGATCAGATTGGGAACGTGCCGATCAGATCGATCACCGTTTCGCCGTGGAAATGAAAGTATGCTTCGTCGACGAGCACGAACGGCTTGCGGCGCGCGGCGGGCGATTTCGATGAGCTGCGCGCGCGTGGCGACGGAGCCGGACGGGCTGTTGGGATTGGCGATGGCGATGATCTTTGTGCGCGGCGTGATGGCAGCGAGCAGGCGCTCGAAGGGAAATTGCAGATCGTCCGCGGCCTGAACGGTGACGACGCGCGCGTCGGTGGCCGAGGCATAGACCTCGTACATCGTGTAGGTGGGCACAGGCAGCAGCAGTTCGTCGCCCGCTTCGAGAAAGGCCTCGAAGAGCACGTGAATCGCTTCGTCGACGCCGTTGGTGAGCGCCACCTGCGCGGGCGCGAGGCCGAGATGCGCGGCGACGATGGCTTCGACAGGCTCGCGCTCGGGATAGCGCGTGAGCTCGCCGGCGGAGATGCGGCCGAGCACTTCGCGCACCTTGGGCGAACAGGCCAGCGTGTTCTCGTTGAAGTCAAGACGCAGCGCATCGCGGCTGCCGAGCGGAGGGTGATACTCCTTCATCGCCTGCACGCGCAGCGCGCGGCGCCACCTGTGGTGGGGCCGATTTGGATCTGACGTTGAGCCGTCAGGATATCTGTGTCCTCTCTCCGCTCAGGCACGCGACCTCCTGTTGCAAGCGCGTGCGAATGGCCTCGGCGTGGCCGGTCAGGCCTTCGGCTTCGGCAAGCAGATGCGGCGGGGGGGCCGAGCGAGCGAGCGCCTTGCGCCGAATACTCCTGCACGGTGATGAGCTTGACGAAGTCGTTGACGCTCAGGCCGCCGCGCACGCGCGCCATGCCGCCGGTGGGCAGCGTGTGGTTGGGACCGGAGATGTAGTCGCCCATGGGCTGCGCGGACCAGCGGCCGACGAAGACCGAGCCGGCGTTCTGGACCCAATCGAGATCGCTGGCCGCATCGACGGTGAGGTGTTCGGGGGCGAGGCGATTTGTGATTGCGCGCGCTTCGTCGATACTCGACGCGACGATGACGAGGCCGTTGCGGTCGAGGGCCTCGCGCGCGACGGGATTGTTGCGGCTGCGCAGCTTCGCTTCGGCGATGACCTCTTTGGCAAGATCGGCGCGCGTGGTGATGAAGATGGCCAGCGCTTCGGGATCGTGTTCGGCCTGGGCGACCAGGTCGGAGGCGATGTCGGCGGCGTGGCCGCGATCGCTGGTGACGACGATCTCTGTGGGACCGGCGAGCATGTCGATGGCGCAATCGAAGGCCACGAGGCGCTTGGCCGCGGTGACGTAGAGATTGCCGGGGCCGACGATCTTGTCGACGCGCGGGATGCTTGCGGTTCCGTAGGCCAGCGCGGCGACGGCATGCGCGCCGCCGAGGCGATAGAACTCGGTGATGCCGAGCAGATGCGCGGCGGCGAGCGTCTCGGGCGCGGGCTTGGGCGAGACGACGACGATGCGCTCGACGCCCGCAACCTGCGCGGGAATCGCGGTCATCAGCAGCGTGGAAGGCAGCGGATGGCGGCCGCTGGGAACGTAGCAGCCGACCGAGCCGAAGCGGGCGCACGAGCTGGCCGGTGGTCAGGCCGGGAACTGGGATGAAGCTCCAGGAAGCTGGCATCTGGCGTCTGGCAAATTCGCGAATCTGCTTTGCGGCAGTCGTGAGCGCATCGCGCAAGCGCGGGATCGATCGCCTCCCATGCGGCCGCCATTTCTTCGGGCGTGACGCGCAGCTTGCGCTGCATCGGCGAGGCCGTCGAATTGCGCGGCATAGCGGAACAGCGCGCGGTCGCCGCGTCTTGCGCACGTCGGCGACGATGCGCTTGACGGCGGGCAGCACAGAGTCGAGCGCTGCGCCGCCGCGCGTCTCCAGCGCGGCGAGCATCTCTTGCGGTCTTGTCGCGCGCCTCGTCCTTTGGTTCGGATCAGCTTCATCGTTCGCGTCTCACTCGATCTACAGACACAACTTTGTTCAGCGGGTATTCGACGATGCCTGTCGCCCTGCGCCGCTTTCAGCCGCGGAATCACGTCGCGCGCCACGCGCTCTTCGACGATGGTGTTGACCGCGACCCACTCCGAATCGCTGAGCTGCGAAATGGTGGGCGAATTCAGCGCGGGCAGCACGGCGAGAACCGCTTCGAGGTCGGCGCGCTTGACGTTGAGCATGAGGCCGACCTGCGATTGCGCATCGATGGCGCCGCGCAGCATGAGCGCGATCTGGTCGATCTTTTCGCGCTTCCACGGGTCGGCCAGCGCGGCCTTGCCGGCGATCAGATGGGTCTCGCTCTCCATCACCGTGTCGATGATCTTCAGATGATTGGCCTTGAGCGAGCTGCCGGTCTCGGTGACTTCGACGATGGCGTCGGCGAGCATGGGCGGCTTCACTTCCGTCGCGCCCCAACTGAATTCGACTTTGACGTTCACGCCCTTCGCGGCGAAGTAGCGCTTGGTGACTTCGACGAGTTCGGTGGCGATGATCTTGCCTTCGAGATCTTCGGCCTTTTCAAAGCCGCTGCCTTCGGGCACGGCGAGCACCCAGCGCACTTTGCGGCGGCTCTGCTTGGCATAGGTGAGCGTGGTGACGCTGGTGACGTCGAGGCCGCTTTCGACGACCCAATCGATGCCGGTGAGGCCCGCGTCGAGCACGCCGTGATCGACGTAGCGCGCCATCTCCTGCGCGCGAATCAGCATGCACTCGATCTCGCTGTCGTCGATGGAGGGAAAGTAGGAGCGGCCGTCGGCGTAGATGTTCCAGCCGGCGCGCTTGAAGAGAGCGATGGTTGCATCCTGCAGGCTGCCCTTGGGAATGCCGAGTCGAAGCTTGTTAGCCACGGGCCACCTCCGCAATCGTGCCGGTTGATCGCAATCGGGCGCGTGAAGCAACTGACCGTGCCCTCGTGGCACACCAGGCCGTCGCCTTCCACCTCGACGCGAAACAGCAGCGTGTCGTTGTCGCAGTCGGTGGAGGCAGAGACGACGCGCAGGCGGTTGCCGCTGGTTTCGCCCTTCATCCACAGCTTCTGGCGGGTGCGGCTCCAGAAGGTGACGAAGCCGGTCTCCAGCGTTTTGGCGTAGCTGACGGGGTTCAGAAAGCCCAGCATCAGCACTTCGCCGGTGCGCGCATCCTGCACGATGCCGGGCACCAGGCCATCCATTTTTTCGAAGTCGATTGTTGCAGTCGAGTCGCTCATTCCTTCATCCTGTCTGAAATTTGTAGACAAAGCAAAAAGCCCGCCAGCGTAGTCGCCGGCGGGCTTTGGTGTTTCCTGATCTCTCTGGCCGTTTAGTTCAGGCCATGGCAGTCCGCCGGCATGGAGGTCCCATGATGATGGTGGTGACCGTGATGGCGGTGGCTCTGCATCTGATTGAAATTAAGGGCAAACCCCTGCTCGTGTCAACCACCGCGTTTTAGAAAACGATCAACGGACGAGATTGTCAGACCGTTCCGACGGCGAGCTTTCTCCTCTGAAGCATCCGGCTTGCCTGGCTGCTGGAGCAACTCGACGACGCGCTGGTACAGACGGTTGCGCAACTCGAATCGCTCGGAGGCGCGCGTCACATAGCGCACCTGCGCTCCGATGCCGGAAGCGGATGGGCGCAGATTGACGACCGGCGCCGCGCTGAACCGGCTCAGGCCATTGCCATGGGCGCTGCGCTTCCACTCCTGCTCCGCGAGACGCGCATTTTCTTCCGTCTCTTTCACGACGACCTGGTGAATGCGCTCAATCGTCGCTGGTCATCTGCTCGGACGCCGGGAATGGTCACAGAGATCTCGTCCCACATCCACTGCCCGCTGGTGGAGAAGTTGAAGTACTGGCCCCGAATGGCGAAGCTGTTCATGAACGTGATGCGGCGGCCGGTCGGATGTCCCTTGTCCTCGAGGTCCCGGTCTCGAGCAGCGATGTTGCTGAACAGGCCGACCTCGGTCACTTCGCCGCCGACGCCGTTGATCTCAACCCAGTCGCCCACGTGCATTCCGTTCTTGCCGACCAGAACGAACCAGCCGAGAAAGGCGAGAATGAAGTCCTGCAGAGCGATGGTGAGGGCGGCCGTGGCAAGACCCAGAATTGTGGGCGTCTCTTTGCGGAGCGCCGAAGATGACCAGCAGAATGAGCACCACGCCGATAACCTGAATCGCCAATTGGAGAATGCTGCGCAGCGTTTGAGTCTGCCTGCGATCGAGCGCCGGATGGGCCATCAACTTCCGCACCAGCGCGTCGCAGAGCACCATGCAGATCAGGATGAAGAGGATCAGCGCGAAGGAGCGAAGAATCAGATGCAGCACGATGCGGTGCTGCAGGAGCACCTGCGCGGCCCATTTGCCGTAGACCGTCGCGAGCTGCTGCTCGGTTTGAATGCGATCGTCGTAGATGCTGAGGATCTGGCGCTCGGCGCTTCGATCTTTCAGAGTCGCGCAAGCCTGGAGCTGGTCTGTCGCACCGTTTGCCGGACCTGGCCGCTTGGCATTGGCCTTGGCTTCGAGCGCATTGTGCGCGGTGGTCAGGGCGGCGATATCCTGCTGCGCTTTCTGCTGCGCCTGCTGGATCGAGCTGTACCGATCGCGCTGACTGAACCAGGCGCTGATGCGGCCTGCAAGCGCGCCGTGCTGCCTTGCCGACACGACTCGCGACCTGGCCCGTTCCCTGCGGCGCGGTTGTCGTACTGCTTCATCGGATGCTTCGTGCGCGGCCAGTTCGTCCTGGATCTGCGCGCTGTCATCGCCGGAGGCACGCTCGAGATCGTGCTGCGCATCGGCGAGTTCGTCGGAGTCGAGGCCGAGTTGGGCCTTGGCGACTTCGAGGTCGTGTCATCCAGACCGGGGCGGCGCGGTTTTCGAGGAACTGGCGGACGGCTTCAATGCAGCAGTGACGCTTTGCACCTGCGCCTGATCCTGCACGATGAGTTGCTGGAGCTGTTGCGATCCTTTGCGAGAGCGCCAGGGCATCGCCGGTGAGGGTGCGATGCTCGATGCGCTGAGTGCTGCCTGACGAAGAGCCGAGGCAAAAGCCTGATCCACTTCATGATCTGCCAGGCGCTCGGCATCGCGGGCGTATTCTGTCTTCCTCGGCTGTGACCGCGAGCGCGGCAAGCGCCTGCGCGGTTTGCCACGGGCTCACATCGACAAGGGTCTTTCTTGGCTTTCGTCGACGCGAGCGATCCGCCTTTCTGACGGACGAAGGAGAGATTCTCCATGGCGCCGCGCGTGGTCCAGAGAAAGCCGAGACACACCAGCAGCAGTGCAGTCAGAGCGAAGAGCAGGATGGTCCTCGTCTTGCCAACGGGTTTGGCAACGCCGGTCGGAGCCGGAGGAGTGGAAGCAATCGGGGGGATTGCCATACCTGCATTCTTACAAAAACACGCGCAGCCTTGAGAACCAGAAACCGGGCAGTGAGTGCGCATGAACCTGTTGCAGGTCGCGCTGAAAGAAGGCAGAGAATGATCACGTGGTCAATCAGGCGACAGATTCTGATTCTGCTGTTCGTCGGGCGCCTGTGGCGGTAGGAACGGGGGCAGCGCAGTCGTCGGCGACATCTGCAGGCAGTGTACCGCCGCCGGAGGCACGCGTCGATATCAATCACGCCACGATCGAGGAGCTGCTGAAGAGTTGCCGGGAATGACGCGAACCTGGGCCGAACGCATCGTGCGTTTCAGGCCCTATCGCACCAAGAATCGACTTGCTGGACCGTGGCGTGGTGACCAGCCAGGTGTACGACCGCATCAAGGACTACGTGATCGCCCACCGCGAGAAGCAGTGAGCGATCGCGAAGTTATGCATGCCGTCGGCTGCAGTCTGATCCGAGATCCCCGCGCTTGAGCAACCGGCTCAGGATGACATAGAGCACGGGAATGAAGATCAGGTTGAGCACCGTCGAGAGCAACATGCCGCCGACGATGGTGGTTCCCACGGAGCGCCGGCCCAGTGCGCCTGCGCCGGTGGCGAAGACCAGCGGCATGACGCCGAGGATGAAGGCGAACGAGGTCATCAGAATCGGCCGCAGGCGCAGTTCAGCCGCTTCGATGGCGGCTTCGGCAATGGAGCGGCCCTTGCGGCGCAGTTGCTCGGCGAACTCGACAATCAGAATCGAGTTCTTTGCCGAGAGGCCGATGAGCATCACCAGGCCGATCTGGCAATAGACGTCGTTGGAGAGGCCGCGCAGCGACACCAGCCCCAGTGCGCCCAGGACCGCCATGGGCACGGCGAGCAGAATGATGAACGGCAGCGCGAAGCTCTCGTATTGCGCCGAGAGCGTGAGATAGACGACGAGAATGCCGAGGCCGAAGATGAGCAGCGCCTTGCCGCTGGATTCGATTTCATCGAGCGTCAGGCCGGTCCACTCATAGCGCATGCCCGGCATCATGACTTGCTTTGCCAGGTCCTCCATGCCGGCGATTCCCTGCCCTGAGCTGTAGCCCGGCGCGGGCGAGCCATCGATCTCGACCGCGCGGAAGAGTTGTAGTGCGTGATGACCGGCGGGCCGGAGCTCTCGGCCACCGTGACCAGGTTGTCCAGCGGAACCATCTGGCCCGAGTCGGAGCGCACATAGTAGTTGTGCAGATCGCTGGCCTTCATGCGGAAGGGCTGATCGGCCTGCACGAAGACGCGATAGGTGCGGTTGTTGTAGTCGAAGTCGTTGACGTACTCCGAGCCCATGAAGACGCCGAGCGTGGTGGTGATCTGCGAGAGCGGAACGTTCATCGCCTTGGCTTTCTCGCGATCGATGGTGACCAGCTCCTGCGGATCGTTGGCCGAGAACGTGGTGATCAGGCCGGTCAGGTCTTTGCGCGCGCGGCCTGCACCCACGATCTGGTGAGCCACGCGGTCCAGATCGGACAGCGTGTTGCCGCCCTGATCCTGCAGCATGAATTGGAAGCCGCCGAAGCTGCCCACGCCGTTGACCGCCGGCGGCTGAATGACAGCCACGAGGCCGCCGTTGGGCGCGAACATGAGCGCAGCAAGTTTGGGCGAGAGGTCGGCCACGATATCCGCGGCGGAGTGGCCTTTGCCGCGGCGCTGATCGGCGGGCTTGGTGCTGATGAACATCAGGCCCGCGTTGGATGCGCCGCCGGAAAAGCTGAAGCCCATGACGGAGAAAGCACCCGCGACGTCCTTATTGGAGTAGATGATGGCCTGCGCGCGTTCGGCCAACGCAGTGGTGTAGGCCAGCGAAGAGCCCGGCGGCGCCTGCACAATGCCGATCAAATAGCCCTGATCTTCCTGGGGAATGAAGCCGGTGGGAACGCGCTGATAGATCCACACCGTAGCGCCAAGGCCGGCGAAGAAGACCAGCAGCAGCACATAGCGCAATTGCAGCGCGACGTGAATGACCTTGCGCGTAGGTGCTGGCCAGCCAACTGATGGATGCGTCGGCGCCGTGAATGAACGCGGCGAAGGCGCGCGAGACGCGGGCGAATGTGGAGAAAGTCCAGCTGGCGCGGGCGCGCTTCTTCGCCGCGCAGGAACATCGCCGACAGCGCCGGCGAAAGCGTGAGCGCGTTGAAGGCCGAGATGGCGATGGAGAAGGCGATGGTCAGCGAGAACTGCCGGTAGAGAATGCCGGTGGTGCCGGGGAAGAACGAGACCGGCACGAACACGGCGATCAGCACCAGCGAGGTGGCGATGACCGCGCTGGTGACTTCGCCCATGGCGTCGCGAGGTGGCCTCGTGCGGATCGGAGTGCTCCATGGCGATGTGGCGCTGCACGTTTTCGATCACCACGATGGCGTCGTCGACCACCAGGCCGGTGGCCAGCGTGATGCCGAAGAGCGTGAGTGAGTTGATGGAGAAGCCGAAGACCTTGATGAAGGCAAATGTTCCGATGAGCGAAACCGGAATGGTGACGGCGGGAATGATGGTTGCGCGCCAGTCGAGCAGGAAGAGGAAGATGACCAGCGATGACGATGACGATGGCTTCGGCGAGGGTGACCAGCACTTCGCGAATGGAGTCGCCGACGACGGTTGTCGAGTCGAAGGCGACGGCATATTCGAGCCCGGGGGAAAGCTCTTGGAAAGTTCTTTGAGCGCGGCCTTGGCGCTTGCGTCGACATCGAGCGCGTTGGCGTTGGAGAGCTGCAGCACGCCGATGCCTTGTGCGGTGTACCCCGTTGTATTCAAGCGATGAGCTGTAGTCTTCGGCGCCCACCTCGGAGTGGCCGACATCCTTCAGCAGCACCAGGCCGTTGGCGGTGTTCTTGACGATGATGTTGTCGAATTCGGCGGGACTGGTGAGCCGGCCGACCACGCGCACGGGAATCTGAAAGGCCTGATTCTGAGTCGGATGGCGGCTGGCCCAGCTGGCCGGCGGGAATCTCGACGTTCTGCTCGACCAGCGCATTCACCACATCGGTCGCCGTGAGATCGCGCGCCGCCAGCTTCACAGGGTCAAGCCAGACGCGCATGGCGTATTTGCGCTCGCCGAAGATCTTCACATCGCCCACGCCGGGCACGCGCTTGAGCGCATCCTTCACGTAGACGTCGAGATAGTTGGAGATGAACTCGTGCGAGTAGCGGCCGTCGCGCGTGAAGAAGCCGGCGCCGAAGACAAAGTTGCTGTTGGCCTTGGTGATGGTGATGCCGGTTGCGTTCACGGCGGCGGGCAGGCGGCCTGTCACGCTGGCCACGCGATTCTGCACGTCGACGGCGGCGATGTCGAGGCTGTAGCCGGTCTGGAAGGTGGCGGTGATCGAGCTGGTGCCGCTGTTGGTGCTGGAGGAGCTGATGTAGCGCATGCCCTCGACGCCGTTGATGGCTTCTTCCAGCGGAATGGTGACGGCCTTCTCGACGGTATCGGCGTTGGCGCCCACGTAGTTGCAGGTCACGCCCACCTGCGGAGGCGCCAGCGTGGGATACATGGCAATGGGCAGGTTGGGAATGCAGACCGCTCCCGCCAAGAATGATCAGCAGCGCGCAGACCGTGGCGAAGACCGGCCGACGAATAAAGAAATCGACAAACAAGCTGAACCCTCTTTCCCTTTCTTTCCTGGTGAGCGCAACGCTAGCGGCGCATCACGGTCCGCTCGGCGCGCAGGATCGTCAGCGCGTTCAGGCACCCATCGGGAGAACCGGCATGCCATTGACCAGGAACTGCGTGCTCGACACGATCACCTTGTCGCCGGCACTCAGCCCCGAAGCGATGGAGTAGCTGTTGCCCACGGTGTCGCCCAGAACGACCGGCGTTTGGCTGGCGATGAAATGGCCATCCTGCTGACGCGCAACGTACACGAAACTCTGGCCGCCCTGGCGCGTGACGGCCAGCACCGGAACGACCGCCATCGGCTTCGTGCTCCAGATGACCCGCGCCTTGATCATCTGCGCGTTGCGAACCATCTCGGTCGATGGCATGCACCGGCGCCTTCACCAGGATTCCCTGCAGCGTGCTGTCCACCTGCGGCGAGACAAAATCGATCTTCGTCTTCTCCAGCAGCTTGCCGCCGGTGTCGTAGAGTTCCACACCCAGACCTCGCCGAGCCTCGCTGGAGCGCTCGGTGGGAATGTAGATGTAGGCTTCCAGATCCTTGTTCTCGATCCACTGTTGTCAGAACGGTGGTGGTGGATACGTAATCGCCCACGTGCACCGGAACGTCGCCGACCACCCCGTCAAACGGCGCGCGGACGGTGTAGTAGGCCAGCTGCTCTTCCTGGGTCTTGCGCAGGGAAACGGCCGACTCGTAGTCCGCCTTGGTGTTGGCATAGGCCTGCTGCGCCTGGTCCCAGGCATCGCGGCTGATGACGCCGGCGTCAAACAGCTTGTGCTGCCGCTCGAGCTCAACCGTGTTGTAGTCGAAGAGCGCCTTTTTCTGCCGCTCGGTTGCGCGCTGCGCCTCCACGTTGGCTAGCTGCGGCTGGGCGTCGATCTCCATCATCATCTGGCCGGCCTTCACGTGGTCGCCCGACCGAACATGAATCTGCGTCAGACGCCCGCTCACCTGCGGCTGCAGCGTGGCCGAACGGCGCGACTTGATGGTCGCCACATACTCGCTGCTCTGCGCCACCGGCGCAAGGGTAACGGCGACGGTCTTGACCGGCATGGCCTGCATCCCCGCTGCGGCGGCCGGCGCCGGCGGTTTCTGCTGGCATCCGGTGATCGTCAGGCCCAAAGCAACTGCGTAAATTAAACCAAAAATGCGTTTCAATTTTGGAATCCTCATATGCCCCGTTCTATGCCGAGGCTGGCAGAATGCGATCGAAATCTTGTTGGGAATGCAGCACCCATCCTATAACCCATCCCCGGGCTGCGGCTGTGAGCCACGACCAAGCGCTATTGTCGTCAGAGGAAAATCGTTTGAGGTCTGATTTATCTGACGCGCGGAGACAGATCATTGTCGCAAAATATTCGCCCTGCGCGCCCGCCGTTGTTGCAAGCCGGTCCAGCCGGCGTCAGGCGTTTTCGCCCTGCCATGCGAACGGGTTGAAATTGGTGCGTCGGTCGAAAGCGTCGATCGCCTTCAGCTCGCTTCAGCCACCCCACCACCAGATAAGTTACCGGCGTGGCGACGACCTCGACGGCCACCTTGATCACGTAGGACGAAAGCACCATCCGAAGCAGCATGAGAGGCGATTGCGACCCGGCAAAGGCGACGACAATAATCACCGCCGTATCGACGGCCTGGCCTGTCATGGTGGAACCAATGGTGCGCGTCCAAAGCCAGCGGCCGCCGGTGATGAGTTTGAGTTTGGCCAAGGTATAGCTGTTGGTGAATTCCCCGCACCAATAGGCAACGAGGCTGGCGAAGGCGAAGCGCGGCACGACGCCAAAAACGGTGGCAAACGCCTCCTGCCCATGCCACTCGGGCGCGGGAGGCAGCGCAACCGCCAGCTGGCCCATCACCGCCAGGAGCGCCATGGCGAAGAAGCCCAGCCAGATGGCCCGCCGGGATGAGCCGTAGCCGTAAACCTCCGTAAAAATGTCGCCACAAATGTAGGTGAGCGGGAACAGGAACTCGGCCGCGCTCGGGCGCAGGGGGCCGAGCTGGCAGATTTTCGGGCCAACCAGGTTCGAAATGACCAGCACCACCACGAAGCCGATGGTCAGCAGGTCAAGATAGCGGAAGCGGCGCATCAGCTTTGAGGATAGCGCAGGGCGGGTTTGCGGTGGAGGTCAGATCTCTTTCAAGGGGTTTCAGGCCGCTGGAACTGACACTCTCCGGTTCGGAGTCGCTTCGGACTCACTTGGGATGGGGGTAGGCCGGCAGGGTCCTCATTTGACGCGCGGGCAGTCTTGTTTGATAAAGGAGAGCAGAAGGAGATCTCTGTGGGCGCAACGGAGAAAATGACTTCGATTGGGAAGCCGGTGCCGGAGTTGCCGGTTGCAGATGTCGAACGCGCACAACAGCATTACAGAGATGCACTCGGCTTTGAGATCGGATGGCTTTACCCAGGCAAAGAGATTGGCGCCGTGTCGCGCGATCAAGCGGTGATCTTCTTTCGGAAGAGGAAGCCGCCGTTCGAACCTGCCGTTCACTGGGTGTTTGCCGAAGATATCGATGCGACGTATCAGGAACTGAAGTCGTTCGGCGCCAACATCGTGGATCCGCTGGAGAAGAAGCCTTGGGGTTTACGGCAATTCACCGTACAGGATCTGGACGGGAACCTCTTCTATTTCCACCATGACTAGAGCGGCGACCAGGGTGGTTTTCCGACTTCCGTGGAGTCTCTGACAGCCCGCAGGTTGGCATTTTTCTTGGAGAAAAGGTGCCTTGGCAGCATCGATTTCGCTCTAGATCGATGATTTCGCTCTAGACCCATTTGGAGAAGCGCGGTAAACGAACGCTGCAGAACAGGTGTCTGGAGTCGGCAAGCAGTCCGGCTCCGATGAGGATGCGGTTGGGGAAGCTGATCTTTTGACATGCCTGGAGTGAGTTGATAGCCTTCATAAGGGCGCATACGGCCATCCTCGGCTGTTCCTGCTCTCCAAAGCGTCCCCGTCGTCTAGCCCGGCCTAGGACACCGCCCTTTCACGGCGATAACACGGGTTCAAATCCCGTCGGGGACGCCAATTAAATCAACGAAGAAGCTGCAGAAGTGGGTGATGGGCCAAGTGTAATGAAGGCTCTATCGAGGACTACCAAGACTGTTTTAGACGTGGCTGAAAGAATTGGAACAACGATTGCCGCGAAGGCGATTGTCGAATCCAACAAATCTTAGGTTTCTCAGAACGGAGATCAGGTCTCGGCAACCATGTGCAGCAATCGGCCCAGCGCGATCGAGTTGGGAGCTTCTGTTCCGCGGGCAAAGTAGGGCCCGATTGCGATTGCTTGCCGATAGGTCTCCGACCAGGCAATGAACGAAGCCGTCTCAGATCCTTCCAGGCGGCTGAGGTTGATCCAGGTGGAGTACGCACCAAAATCGGCATCGACCAACGAACCGGCGCAATCCACCTCGACCGCATCGGCCGGTCCAGCGAACATCTCATTCATTCCCCGCTGCCGCTGACGTGGGCCAAAGCGCGCCACGAGACTCAATGGCTCGGCCCGACGCAACACTTCGCGGGCCGACCACTGCACAAAAGTTGTGCTGAATATCTGCGTCCCTGATCCCTCGCCGTAGACATTCACAACTAGCCTGTCCACAAGCGGATCCCGGAAGCCGGCGCCCCGCTTGTCGGGAGCCCATGTTGCCATGATGGAGCGCAACATCTCGGGTCCTGCGGCTCCGCTGCCGATGACCGACTCCACCTCATGCAGTAATGCGCGGCGTACGGGAGACGACTCTGACCAACTGAATTTGCTGACCGCGCCGGATTCGATTGCAAGAGGGCTGCCGCCGTCGATGTACCAGTGGCCATAGGGAATCGGCGTGCCCGTGGCGCGCGCTGCAAGCTTGCCGAGGATCTCGGCCATTCCGCCCCCGTCTTCCACGTGGGAAAAGAAAACCCCGTGCGGGCGCAATTTGCGGAAGAGCGGATAGCCATCGTTGCGCAACTCCGGCCCAAGAACGATGACCGTCCATCGCGGGATCGCCGGCTTGGCAGTGGGCGTTGCCTTCCGTATCGCCTCGGCGAACTGCGTGCCAACCATGTGAAACAGATCGATCTGGCCCGAGGACCAAAGATGCGCGCTCAAATCTTCTGAAAATTTTTGCGGAAACTGGACCCAATTCTGCGCGGTAAGCGAACCCGGCAGAGAGAGCTTGGCAAAGCCCTCGGTAAAGCGATGGCGTTCATCCGCTGTGAGCGCGCCGAGGAAGGCGAGTTGGGTTTCGATTGTCGCCCGCTCCTGAGGAAAGCGCGTATCGAATCCAATCAGCTCGCGCAAGAGGATGGCCGCCAGCACGACCGGCAGGTCGCGCAACAGCTCCAGATGGTCGCACGCGAACTTTCTTGCCAGCGGCGGGTAAGTTCGAAAGTCTGCTTCGCTCAACTCGCGTGGCTGCATCACACCACCTCGGGAAGAACGGCGCCCTGCGCCAAGGGAGTCGAAAACCCCAGCAGCTTTCCGACCGTTGGCACAAGGTCCATGGAGTCGATTGGGCGGTCGACAAACATGCCCTGTCGCACGCCGGGCCCGAGTGCCATCATCCAGGTGGTGCGCGACGCTGCATCGCCAGTGCGGTGATGCTGGAACCCATTTCCGGCGGGGTTGCTGTCCGAGTCGCGACCAAAATCGGGCAGAACAAACATTGTGGTCTTGCCCGCGTACTCCGGATTCGACTGGAGATGATTCCATATGTCCACGCAAAGCCTGTCGGTACGCCGGATGCCATCGATGTAAAGGGAAAAGGCGCCGGAATGGGCCATGTCAATATCGTGCAGGGTGATCCAGAGAAGGCTGGGCGCAACCTGCATCATCAATTGCCGTGCAACGTAGACGGACAATTCGTCCGCGCTATCCAGGCTGAGCGCATGTTGGGCAAACTCGCTTTTGGAGAAACGCAGAACCTCTTCAAGCTGCTGTAACTGCGCCTCGCTCTGCGGAATGCCCGAGGACGCATGTGGTTCCTCATAAGTATCGCGAAGGAGGCGTTCGAAGTCTTCGCTACCTCGCCCGGGGGCGACACTCTGCAGCAGTTGCTTAGGGAGGATCACCCCGGCTCCGAAGTCCGCCCCATAGCTCCGGTGGGTGCTGGAACCCATATTCCTGAATCCGTTACTGGGAGAGATCACCCATGCATCGTTCGCGGGCCTCTTCAAATCTTTCCGAAAACACTCGAAGAGCGTCGGATTTGAAGGCGCAACACCGGAGAAGTTATTGAATGTCTCGTAGACACCGGTGGCCAGACTTGTGGTGGCCACATAGTGGCCGAGAATACCGTGATTGATGACTTGGCCGAAGAAGGTGCTTTGTGGCAGCAAGGTTCTCAAAAGGCCCGGGATGTTCTCTTGACCGTCGGGAGCAAAGGTTTCTTCGTCGCGCGCGCCACCGCCAAACGTTATGATCACTACTTTCTGTTTGCGGGCGGCAGTTAAAGAGTGCGCCGAAACAGCCGGGAACAGCGCGGAAGTCGCTGTGCAAGCCGAAGCCAAACGCAGAAATTCCCTACGGCTCCAGGCCATCGACGCAGATCCGGTCAAGGGGCCCTTCCCTGGGAAGAACATCTACGTACACCTCGCTCCCACCGTACCATAATATGGCTATTCTCTCGATTTTTTGAAATCCAACCGTCCTATTCGACCGAGTCGACGAAATTCTTCAGCGCTCAAGTCGGCAAATGACTCCACCCAATTGAAGCTCGGTAATTTTTGCGGGAAATACCGGCTCCACGGTTCTCCCCGAATTTGGCAATTAACTCACCCCTGAACCAGGTTCCATCGGCAGCAAGGTCTTCGGGAGTGGTATTTCCCGATACTCCAAACTGGACCTTGGATAGGGCCGCGGGGTTCAGGGATGCTGAAAGATGCGGGCCGTCATTGCAGATCTCTCGCTCCGCCTCTACAACCCACAATCCAAGCAATGGAATCCCGTCTCAGTTTGAATTCTTCGGGACAACTCTTTCGACGCACTCGCCGGAAGACGCAAGTGTGCCTTCCGTCGTACCCAAGACTCGTAGATACTCATCTGTGGCTTGTGATGTGGGTCTGATTATGATTACCGGGCATCGCGATTCAATCGCAACGCGATGGACAACACCGGTATCGAAAAGCCAGGAAGCCGTCGATGGGTGGGGGGACCCGAGAATGACAAGGTCCTGCGCCATCGAACCGGCCTCGCGCAGAATCATGGCCGCTGGATCGCCTTCGCGGACTAGAAGGACGGGCTGGACCACGTGGGCGGATCGATCGGGTAATAGCACGGACAAAAGCCTGAGGGCCGCAGCCCGGGCCAATTCCTGCTCTCGGTCGTTCATCCCGGCGGTGTTCAGAACGTGCAGTAGTGTTAGCTGCGAATGGTTCAACTCTGTCAAGGCACTCGCGACACCGGCGAGCAACAAGCTATCCACATGAAGAGACGTCGCCAATAAGACACGTCCAAGCGGAGTACCGCACGCCGCCCCTGGATGGGTGCGAGGACCGACTATGCAGACGGGCGCTTCAAGTCTCGCTATAAGCGCTTCCGCAACAGACCCTCCGAGCAATCGGGCGATGCCGCTTGCGTTCCTTGTCGCAACGATGACTCTGTCGACGATGCGCGACTTCACAAGCAAAGGGATCTCTTCTTCGGGAGCTCCATTGAGGACAATGGGCTCACATTCGATACCTTCGCGTCGGAAGTCTGCAGCTATCTCTTCGAGCTTTGACTGGACGCTGCGAACGAGAGGACTTGGTAGACGAACCGGGAGCCCATGCGTGGCCTCGCTCATCAAGCTTGAGATTGGAATCACATGGACGAGTAGAACTCTCGCGTGACTCAGCTTCGCCTGGTAGATCGCATGCATGATTAGCGAATAGCCCTCAAAAAGGTTTGTTGCAACCAGAATCACCTCTGGGTTGCTCCAACGAACGGCGGCGTTCTGCGTCATCACGCACCTCACAAATACTTGCCTTGCTCTCTCTCGCATCTATCCATGCGCCATGTTGCGTCTCGATTGCATCCATGTTCGTGTTCACTGCACTCCTGACTCATTTCACGAATAGAGATGAGAATCCATATTTTGTGCTCCTGGCGATCCCGATCCTCCAGTGCGCGTACATGTTTGGACTTCTCCTCACCATCCTGACGATTGCGTCAGCCGATACCATGATCCTCTTCTGGATTTGGTACTTCTATGCGGTGCATCCACCGGCGCGGATTACGGAATACCTGGAAATAGGAATTCTCTGCGTGGTGTACATGTTGATGGGGTTGCTGGTGTGGTTCCTCGTCAATCAACTGAAGACGAATCAGTTGCGACTGAAAAACAGCCTCGAACAGTTACAGGCCACTCGCGAGCGTTTGATTAGTGAAGAAAAATTGGCTGCGGTTGGGCGGCTGGCAAGCGGAGTCGCGCACGAAATTCGTAACCCTGTCGCCATGATCTCGAGTTCTCTAGCCACCGCCTCCTACCCGGGGACCGACGAGCAGGAGCGAGAGGAGATGTTCGCGATTGCGGCGCGTGAAGCAAAGCGGCTGGAGTCTCTCACCGCAGACTTTCTCACTTATGCTCGCCCATCTCCCTTGAGGCGGTCGCCGGTTTTCATGAACGACTTGTTGAGCTACATTGCCTCGGTCACGAGGGCGCATGCTGCCAGCCGCGGCATCTCGATTGTGTCGGAGTTAGAAAGCGAGCTTCCTGTCGATATCGATGCGCCGCAAATGGAAGGCGCAATTCTGAATCTGGTTTTAAATGCAATAGACGCTACGCCGAGCGGGGGTACGGTCAAGCTGAACGCATCTCTGGCAGGAAACTTGCTCAGCATTGACGTCGAGGATTCAGGGCCCGCGATTCCCGAGACAGATCTCGCTCAGATCTTTGAGCCATTCTTTACGACCAAGCCAGCGGGGACAGGGCTGGGCCTCGCAATTGCCAAAGGCGCCGCAATTGCGCACGGCGGCGATTTGCATTTAAGCCAAAATCGGAATGGATGTGTGAAGTTCTCGATGGCGTTAACAAGTTCTGCACTGAACCGGGCTTGAGAGGGAGCAAGGCATGGGTAAAGTTCTGATTGTTGACGACGAGCCAAGCATGAGACGCATCGTCAAAGCCAATCTTCGTCAGGATGCCCATATCGCCGTCGAGGCCTCAAGCCCTTCGGAAGCTATTGCGCTTCTTTTGAAAGAAGATTTTGACGTCGTCCTCACGGATCAGAAAATGGGGGGTGGGTCGGGTCTGGATGTGCTTCGAGCCGTTCAGGAGAGCGATCCGACAACGTCGGTCATTTTTCTGACTGCGGTTGGAACGGTAGAACTGGCCGTCGAAAGCATGCGACAAGGCGCCTTCGATTTTCTTACGAAGCCCTATGCGCCTGACGTGATGCTCGCAACCATTCGACGTGCCTGCGAGCGCACGGCTCTTCTTCGGGAGAATGCGGTTCTCAGAACAACGGTCCGGAAGCTGGAAGGCGCCGATGAGATTATCGGAGAAAGTGAAAGCATCCGAGCTGTACGTGAGATGATTTCGCGCGTTGCCAGAGCGAATTCAACTGTCCTGATAACGGGTGAGACTGGAACCGGAAAAGAACTGGTTGCTCGCGCAATCCATCGCAACAGCCTCAGGGCAAATCGTCCGTTTATCGCGATCAATTGCGCAGCGGTGACCGAAACTCTTTTGGAGAGCGAGTTGTTCGGTCACGAGCGAGGCGCCTTTACAGGAGCCGATAAAGCAAGAAATGGGCTTTTCGAAGCGGCTCATGAAGGCACGCTCTTCCTGGATGAAGTTGCAGAAATGTCTCCAGCCGCGCAAGCCAAGCTCTTGAGGGTTCTTGCGAACGGGGAGATCCAGCGCGTTGGCTCAACGACTCCACGCAAAGTCGACGTCAGGGTACTGGCGGCCACACACCGCGATCTCCAGGCACGTGTCCAAAGTGCGCAGTTTCGAGAGGATCTCTTCTACCGATTGGCCGTTGTTCCGATTCAGCTCCCGCCGCTCCGCGAACGAAGAGAGGACATCGAAGATCTTTGCCGGATGCTAGGCGCCAAAATCGCAAAAGAGATGAAGGTGGCAGGCAAACAATTGAGTCCGGGCTCTGTGGCCAAGCTGCGGAGCTATGCCTTCCCAGGCAACGTCAGGGAGCTTGCAAACTTGCTTGAACGCGCTCTGATACTCGGCCGAGAAGTCGAATTGCAGCCCGAGGACTTTCTTCTACAACCAGCAGTGGCACCCTCGAATCAGTTAGGCTCCGAGTTCACAATTGACCAACTCGCGGCGCAACTTCCAGAACAACTCGACCTTCGGGAGACGCTTGCAAAACTGGAACGGAGTCTGATTGAGCGTGCAATCGGCTCAGCAGGCGGAGTACAGGCGGAGGCCGCGAGGCGGCTCAGCCTGTCCCGCAGCGACCTCGGCTACAAACTGGCCAAACGCCCTTCGTGAGGACGGGCACGAATATATCCGTTGTGCTCAATGGAATTCGTGAAGAGGTAATAAGACCAGAAAAAGTTTGCGAAATCCATACCTTCTTTGTCAGATCGCTCGATTGGATCAAACGCGCCGACGTCAAACCGGTAGAAGCCGGCCGTCCGAATCTTTTGACGCATGGTCAAAAGATTTTGACGTCCGGGCTCGAGCCGAGTCATCTCCGTCCCCGTATCTCAATGAAAAGACAAGTTGTCTGCGTCCCGGCTTTGGGCGCTCAAATGCATCTGTCTCGGTATAGAGCTGGGGAGCAATTTGCGATCTGCTACACCTAACGTCTGTCACGCGATTAGGCAAGCTTTTCTGAGAGGGTGTCCCAGTTAGCACAAGAATCGGGATTGTGTCACGAATCAAGGATTAGATTGGGCCGGAAATAATAAATGCCAGTTAAAGGAGAGATATAAATGAACAAGTTACTTTGGGGCTTGTATTTCAAGTTTAAGGAGCTGATGAGTCTGGAACATGGTCAGGATCTCGTCGAATATGCCCTCGTCGTGGCCATGATCGCGTTCGGAGCGGTCATTGGGATGAAGACCCTCTCCAGTGAAATCAGGACCGCGTTTAATGCCATCAGCAGCGATCTCGGGAGTTCCCTGTAAGCGGTCTCTCAAAATCGCGATTGATCGAGAGAAGCATCGACAAAGCGCTTCACCTCTACAAGCAGGATCAGGTCGAGGGAATCGATCTTTCGCGTGCATGCAACTGAGGTAGTAAACGATAGCGGTTCAGATTTGGTGGATGCGATCAGCGAGTATGCATGCGCTTTTTGTCAGATGCTGTGAACATGGACGCGTAGCGCGAGCTCAACGCCAAGTGTCCACTCGAAGAGCTATCGTGTAATCACGCGGAGGGTATCGAACTCCGGCCGCCGCGTAGGCCCGACTGAAGAATTTCAGAAAGATTTCTGGATAAACCGGCGACTCCACCAGGCGCTGCGAAAACAGCATGACAATCGCGCCGCTGTCTTTATCCCAATATGCGACAGTGCCATAGCCGCCATCCCAGCCAAAGCCGCGTGGTTCGCCAGGCTCATGTTTCTTGATCACGGAGACCCCATAGCCCCAGCCACGCAACTCCCAGAAGCCGGGAATAAACATGGAGCGTGCCTTGACGTCTGGCGGAATCTGGTCGGTCATCATCGCATCCACTGAATTCGCCGACAGCACCTGCCGATTTCCAGCCTTACCCCGATTCATCAGAAGCTGGGCGAAGGCAAGGTAGTCATCGACAGTTGAAACCAATCCGCCATGGGCGCCCGGAAAGCCCGGCAGTTTCGCAAAGAAGCTTTTCTCTCCGGGTGGGTCCCACACTCCCAGCTTTCCCGTTTGCTGGTTCTTCTGATAGGCGGTTGGCAAGCGGTCGAGCTTGTTTGCGGGCACCACGAAGCCGGTATCTTTCATCCCAAGCGGCTCGAAGATTCGTTCTGCAAACACGGTGCCGAGCGGCTGGCCGGTGGCGCGCTCTATCAAGACGCCGAGTAGCGTGATCGAGGTGTCGTAGCGCCACACCTCGCCAGGCTGATCGATTAAAGGAAACGCTGCCAGCTTCGCAATCCATTCATCGGCGCTTCGTGCGGTCGGCATATTGAAAGGCGTGAATACTCCGGATTGCATCAGCGCGGTCTGAATGGGATAGTGGCCCTGCGCCATGATCGCGCCCATCCCCATCCGCATCGTCAGCAGATCACTGACGAGGATCGGGCGTTTTGCGGGTACCGTGTCGTCAAGCGGCCCATCGAGGCGCTTGAGCACACGGCGATTCGCAAGTTCGGGAATGAGACGATCAATTGGCTCATTGAGCGAAAGTTTGCCCTCCTCCATCAGACTCAAGGTTACGGCGCCGGTAATCGGTTTGGTGATGGAAGCGATGCGGAAGATCGTGTCGCGGCGCATGGGCATCCCACCCTCGAATTCATGTGTGCCAATCGCATCCACATGGGTTTCTCCGTTCCTCGAGAGAAGGGCTACGAGACCTGGGCGTTCACCCTCGGCAACGTATCGAGCCAGGGACTCATGCAGGAGCTGCAGGCCTTCCTTTGAAAATTGACCGTTCTCCATTGTCGTTGCCTCCGCATACGGGTGCTTGCTGTGAAGGAATGTGAAAAGTGCCGCAGATGCGCCGGTGAGAAACCTGCGCCGTGTCGGGTCCGCCTCAAGGAGCGGAGGAGAGCCTTGCACGGGCAGCTCTCGATTCGGCTTCGAGCCCACTGACGGTCTAAGCCTGGAATTAGCCGGAAGTATTGCCGACGCCGTGCAACGATTTGGGCAGGAAGATGAGATCACTGGGATGACGGTCGCAGTTGAGCCTCTGAGTGTGTAGTCACCAACCCGGCAATGACTACTGAGTGAATTCTGAATAGGCGGTCATTGGAGAAATGCGCTGCGTTGATACAGCAAGGGCTATGGCAACGAAGTCAAGCCGGTACTGATATGGATTTCGAAACGTACAACGGAAGAATGCACGCACCCAACAGCCCTGCTTCCGGTCCAAGCTTGGCGGGACGAACTTGTGTGCCGCCGCAAGGCATGCTGCCGGAGGCCGGCCTCCCGGGAGCGGTTAACGCATAAACATAGCTGCGTCGCTCCAATTCTTCAAACATCGTGGGAGACAGGAGGTCCCAGGAATCGGCCACTCCTCCACCGACAATATAGAGAGGCAGATTGAGAATGTTAATCAGGCCCGCCAAACCGATTCCGAGTGACCGCCCAGTTTCTGCGAAAATGGCCTGCGCATCGGGGTCCCGACGGCGGGCGGCCTCTGCCAGGTCCAACGCTGTCAAAGATGTATGATCGCGCCGCAACGACGCGAGCGCCGGTGCCTGGCCTGCAGCGATCCGCCGTTCAGCAGCATTCATGAGTGCGGTTGCGGAGGCGCATGCTTCAAGACAACCCGTGTTTCCACATCCGCACAGAGAGCCATCCGGATGGATGGTCATGTGTCCGGCTTCACCACCCATGCCGGTGGCTCCGTGCCAGATCCTTCCTTCCAGGATGATTCCGTTTCCCACCCCGGTTCCCAACGTCAACATGCACAGCGAATCGATGCCCAGGAGCTTTCCCAGACCAAGTGCGTATTCCGCAAGTGCCGCCGCGTTTGCATCGCTCTCAATCGTGATCGGCACGTGGATGCGACTTTGGATTTCAGCGAGCAGAGGGAAGCCGTCCCAGCCGGGAAGATTGGGGGGATGATGGAGACGACCGGCGGGCAGTTCGAGTGGTCCTGGCGAACCCACCCCCACGCCGACGAGCTCTCGCCCCTGCGCGCAGCGATCAACTAACTCGCCGACCGCAGCGCACATGTCGTCCACCACCGCGTGGGGTCCAGCGTCGAGACGCGTCGGCAGCGCAATCGAGTCCATTAAGCCGTCGTGCTGCGTGTATGCCCCAACCCGGAGGCTGGTTCCCCCAAGGTCAACGCCGATCGTCATGGATCGCACTTTTTCCAAGGTCACCTCAGATTGCTGCGAATCCCGCAACCATGCGGCGGTCCACATACCCTTTCTTCGCATACGAAGCGGTTTCCAAATCCCTAGAATGAAGCATTGTCAATGTTGGAAAAAACCAGCCCTAAACTCTAGTCCTATGGAATCGCTACCACTATAGTAGATACGGGCGAAGAAGTGAATTGGTTCTAATCAATAAGACCGGAAAAAATGGAGGACCTTTTGGACGGACCAACGGCCCACGGGCGATCGTGTTTCGACCCGGCGTTTTCCGGGATTTCATGCAGGTCCGGGTTCGGCCGAGCACCACTTCGTTAAGCGAAACGCTGAAGCAAGCCGTTTCTTCAAGCGTTCTCGAAGGCTTAGACTTGAAATGCTGCGCAATCCTCACCTAGAGCGACACCAGGGCTGATTGTGTCCTTTTGAGTCTCGTTTAGGGCCGACGTTTCCTAACGGTCTGGTCGACCTAAACTGCGGCTTCGGGATGCACTGCTCTGGTTCCGCTATAACCTCTGGGAGTCGAATGAAGAAGAGTTCTCACCCAACCTTAAGCCAAGTTGCCCGGAAAGCCGGCGTCGGGACGACCACTGTTTCCCGCGTCATTAATGGAGGCTATCGCGTCAGCCCCGACACGTTGGAGCATGTGCGCCGGGTGATTGAAACGCTTGGTTACACGCCGAACCAGGCGGCACGGACTCTCAAGGGGCATCGCACCAAAACAATTGGGCTGGTCATACCAAGTATTGCAGATCCGTTCTTTTCAAATTGCGCCGAAGCAGCGCAGGCGGTGGCGCGAGTCAATGACTCCTTGATGATCGTGGTTACGACATCCAACGATCCGCGCACGGAACTCGAAAATCTGGATGTTCTGATTCGCCATCGCACGGACGGGCTGCTGATTGTTCCCGCCAACTCCCAAAGCCATACGCTGCGCAACGTGCTCGATCGGGTTGCTGTGCCCGTGGTGGCCATCGACCGCCCGGTTTCCGATTCTTCGATCGTTTGCGTGGTATGCGACAACTTCAAGGGCGCGATCACCGGCACACAGCATCTTATCGATCATGGGTACAAGCGGATCGTCTGCCTCACCGGCGAAAGCACGCTGTACACCATTCGCGAGCGAATGCGCGGCTATCGCAAGGCGGTGGAAACTGCGCGCCTCCCGTGCATATTCGACACGACGGTGAAGGACTACAAATCCGCCGAATACGCGATCAAGAGTCTCCTCGACGGCCCGAACCCTCCGGACGCCATCTTTGCCACCAAGAACAGCACCACGATCTTTGCTTTTGAAGTGCTTCAGGCGCTGAATATTCCGGTGCCGCAGTCCATTGCTCTGCTGGGCTTCGATGACTTTGAACTCGCATCGACGGTTCGCCCATCCATTAGCGTCATCCAGCAGCCGGTAGAAGAGATTGGACGCCGAGCAGCAGAGATCCTGTTCAAACAATTGCTCGATGACCGAAAGGGCGGAGCGGCGGCAGCTTCAAAACAGCCCCCGCAGGTCAAACTGCAGACGCGCCTCATTCGGCGCAGTTCGTGCGGTTGCGCTCCGCCCATCTCTTGACATTGCGAGCCATCCCGCTCTGCGATTGTTTCGGGACATTAAGAATCGCCATGAAGCTCCGCCCAGGCCGCGAACGACTCTAGCGGGGGCCGGATCGACTCGGAGGGTTGGGCGTTTCGACCGAGGATTGGGTGCCGTTCAGCTTCTCACACAAATCGAATTCGCGTTTCGCTTTGTCTTGCGAGCCTTCGCGGCGGTAGACACGGCCCAGCTTGAAATGAAGTCCCGAGGCCGTGGGCGCCAAGGCGACGGCCTGCTCGAGTTCGCTTTGCGCTTTCGGCAGATCGCCCGTGGCTTCGTATACGTGGGCAAGCTCTTCATGAACCCTCGGGTTGTCCGGCGACAATGCGAGGGCCTTCTCCAGATAAGGCAAAGACTGTTTGAAATCGCTTGCATCTGCCAGAAGCGTGCCGAGATTCAGAAATGGCTGTGGATCTGCGGGGCGATCGCCCTGCCAATCGATCGCAGCTTGAAATGCAGCTTTGGCTTTGTCGATCTCGTTGAGATCTCGCCATGATAACCCCATGTTGTTTTCAGCTTCGACATACCGGGGACGCAGGGCCAATGCGCGTTCGAAGCACACGATAGCTTGCCGAAAATCGCTCTCGCTGTATTTGGTTCGCCCCAGCAGATACCATGCATTCGCATCTTCTGGCCTTTCCTGCGTTATAGCGGAAAACCACTTATCGGCGTCGACATAGTCCCCCAACATAACGTAGTCCGACGCAACGGACATTAGCTCATCGGCGTTGGGATGCCTGTATTTCGCTCCTGCAGTGAACTCTGCCAGCGACTCTTTCGGCTTTTGCTCGCGGAATAATACATAGCCGAGTAGAAAATGGGCATCGGCTGAACTTGGATTGGCGCCCAGATAGTGGCTGAGTAAATCCTCCGATTTCGCGAAGGCGCCTGTTTCGACGAGCGCGCGCGCATCTGCCAGCGGATCTGGCGCATGTTGGCAGAGTGCCGCCACGCAACAGAAAATTACGCCGTGGATCGCGAGTTTTTGCCCGAAATTCATATTGCGGTGGTCATTCTTGCTTTTTCCCGGGAGTGGCGCAATCGGACGTTTGGTCTTTTATATGTTCCTGCAACCGGCGAAGGTCCTCGAGACCAGGACTGTACACAAGAGCGGTCTGAAGCGTCGCGCGCGCTGCCGCAGCGTCGCCTGCTGCGCATTCGACCCGGGCCAGATTCATAGCCAAACCAGAAATATTGTTGTTGTTGTCGAAAGCCCTGTTCAAGAGCTGCGTCGCTTGGGGGAGATTTCCCTGTTTGGCAAGGAGTATTCCGAGATTCGACAAAGCGGTCAAGTCCGCAGGATCCAGCGCAAGAACGCGCCAAAAGGCCTGCTCGGCTCCGTGAAAGTCTCCGCGCTCTGCGCTCATGTTGCCTCTTGCATCGAGGGCCTCTTTATCATTTGCGATCGAGTCCCCCAGTTGCGTCAGCTGTTCCCAAGCTGTTCCCTCAAAGGATTGGTCGCCTTCCAGCAAGAGCTTGTATTCCGCCATCGCGAGATCGCGCTTGGTTGAATTCGGCGAGAAGATCGGGACCAGCTCTCCCCCTCCTGTCTGGTGCGCCAAAGGACTTGTGCTCTCGGGAAGGCGAAGGATCCGATGGTCCGTCCAGGCCACGTGGGGAATGTTTTCAGCTCCAGTGCGTTGCATGTGACAGCTTGTGCAATCCTGATTCTCAGGGTGATGGGAAGCGGCGAATGCGGGCTCGGCATGGCAAGCCAGGCACTTGCCGCGGTAAAACGCGACGCGTTTGTCTGGTCCCGGCGTGAAATGTGGATCGTGACAACTCATGCATGACATTTTGTCGCCGCTGATGCGTTTGCATGTACTTTGGCTGAGCTGCTCGACTTCGCTCACGCCGCGTGTTCTCAGGTTCTGCGAACTGCGAATGTAATAAGCCAGATAAGTCGATATTGATTCGCCGGGGCGATAGTTCAATGGCGATTTCCCTGCACGCTCCACCGACACATCGCCTTCCAGATGGCAGCTGATGCAGACGGAATCCCGTCCATCCGCATCGAGGTGTGTCGGGTTCACGATGGGCGCCTTGCCACCGGAGCGCAAATGATCGCCAGGGTCTCCGTGGCAGGATTCGCACGTAATCCCGGTATGAAGAAACGGAAGCCCTCGATATCGGTTGATGGTGCCGGGGAGGCTTGCCTGAACCGCGCTCATGTGGCAGCGCAGGCAGGCACTCTGTACAGGGATCGCGGGAGGAATCTGTCGCACATCCGAGAGCCCGGGCTTCATGTCGTAACCACCCGTGGCTGCATACCAGGCGACAGGAGATTCGAACAAATAGTCGTTCATGAAGTAGAGATAGGTTACTCCCAGATGGCCTGAACCGAGGAAGTAAGTCAAGGGCCAATGAACCGGTCCGGCCGGTGCATGCATGTCGCGGGATGTGAGCGTCGCCTGGCCGTTGCTGCCGGAGATGATGTACGTGGCTCCGGAAGGTCGATGAAAGTAGGTCACTGCCTTCAGATTTTCAATCGCTTGACCGCTGGCGTTCGCCATCGGGGTCGAAAGATACTCGCGAAAAATCTTCATATGACACCGAGCACACGGCGCATCCGCCTCGGAGACCGGCGTCGTCTTCGGCATCGCCGGGGCTGCGGTGAAACAAATGCCGAGAAGCAACATCGAAGCCAATTTCACGGCGGATCTACTGTGCGGTGTTCTTGAGGTTCGTAGCATCGCTTGCCTGTTTGGCCACTGCGTCACTCGCCTCCTTCTGCAAACGGCTATAGGTCTGCATCTCCTGTTGTGCTTCGACGCTCTTGCCCTGCGCCCGGTATACAGAGGCAAGAAGAAAATGAATGGTCGGCTCAGTCGGACTGTCCTTCTCGGCCAGAAGCAGGTCGGGCAATGCTTCGCTCTGCTTGTTGAGCCGAATCAGCGCGCGACCCCGATCTGCTCGCGCCTGCATCAGTGTGGGGCAACGCTCGATGGAGTGGTTCAACTGCGAAAGCGCATCCTCGGCAGAATCGTTGGCCTCGAGCATCGAATTCGCCAGCTTCCAGCGAGCGATACAGTTGTTTGGGTCATTCTCCAGTTCGGCTTTGAACTCGGTTTCGGCCGATTCCCACTTGCCGATATTCCAATAGGTATCTCCCATATGCATGTGGGTTCCGGGCAGATGCGGCGCCTTGTCGACAGCTTTCTTGTACTCGACCAGAGCCAGGTCGTAGTTGTGCATGCTGGCGTCTACCTCGCCGGCGATCTCGTGCGCGACGACGGAGTCAGGATCGATTTCATTGATCTTCTTCAGCGAGTCTTCAGAAAGTTGGAGGTAAGTCTTGCCGAGCATATACCACGCTTCCTGATTTTTTGGATTTCTTTCGAGGAAGCGATTGAGGTAAGTTGTTGCCTCGTCGAGTTTCCTGGCATTGATGAGAACGCGGCACAATGTCATCTCCACCTGATCGTCATTCGGATTGGCTCGCAATGCTGTGCGCAAAGAAAGCTCGGCTTTGTCGGATTCGCCTATTTGGAAATAACTCATGCCAAGCATGGCGGAAGCCGAGGGCATATTGGGATTGAGTTGCAACCCGCGCTGAAGGACCTCGGCCGTGCGTGCATAATCGTGTTCGTTGAAATAAAGCATGCCCAAGTTGTTGTAAGCCGCGGCAAGATGCGGAGCGAGCCGAATCATTTCCTGGTATTTCGCAATCGCAGTGGGGATGTCATTCCGCTGCTGAGCCGATTTGGCCTGCGCATACAGCTGCTGCACTTCGGGCGTAACTTCATCGTCGGCTTGAGCCGCAATCGTTCGCGGAATACTGAAAACAACAAACAGCGCCAGCAAGAGCGGCACCCCGCCGAACTCCGCGATTGAGAAATACCTCTTCATTGAACGCCATTATAGCCGGGCCAGCATTGACGATTCGGTTGCTGAAGCAAACCGCGCGCGCAGTGAATATGCATCCCGAAAGCTGGGAGTAAGTCATCGACGATGCGGAGAAAGAAATGCCGGACTGCAATAATGCAGCCCGGCAATAGGAAGACAACATGCAACGCAAGAGGCAATTCCTCTGGACGTCGAGTTAGAACGTCAAATGGAAACTAACCTGGCCTTGTCGATTTGCGGGATAGTTGCCGGGTGTTCCCTGTGAAACGAGTTGCCCGAATGTGGTGTCGCTCGCGTTTGTGTCGGGGCTATTGAACTGAGTTCGGTTGAAAGCGTTGAAGTAATCGACCTGCAGAATGCCCTGGAATCGTTCGCCAATGTAGAAGTGTTTGCGGACGTTCAGGTTTTCGTCGGCCCAGGGAGCGCCTCTCATACCGCTGTAATTGCGCTGAGCGTCCCCGAGGACGTATTGCGAAGGAGTGACGGTGAATGCGGACGGGTTCCACATCTGCGCCGCGCCGATTTTACCCACGAAGTAGTCTCGTGCCTTCTTGTAGGAGGCGGTGCTGAGACTGACGCCGGGAGCCCGGTTGGGACGATCGAATCCGTTGGGGAACGGAGTGCCGTTTTCACCCGGCGAGAGTGCCCCGGCATCCTCATAATCCAGGATCCACCCGATCTGCCATCCGCCCACGATATTGCCGAGGGTGTGGTTGTTCAGGAACTTCTTTCCCGGACCGATCGGCAGCTCGTAGGTGCCGCTTGCCTTCAATGTCTGCGGCTCATCAGACTGGGAAATCGCCCATTCCGGCCTCTGGTTGTACTTGTTGATACCGCCGGAGGTAAAGCTGGAGAAACCGCTGCTGGTATTGTCCATGAGGTGGGAAAGCGTGTAACCCACAAGGAAGTTCAACCCGTTGGTGAAGCGCTTCTCCGCTTCGACCTGGAGGCTCTGGTAGTAGGTTGTGCCAAACCCTTCAAAGTTGTTGAAGATCTTGGCGTATTGCGGATAGGGCGTGAGGGCCTGGGCCACGGTTGCCGACCCGCCGAAGTCACTGACGAAGTTGGTATAGGGAGAATTGACTCCGTCAACCGGAGCGGTGCTCGTAAACGGATCGCTCAGTGCGGACGCCCAACGAGAGGAACGACGGATTCATCTGGTTAATTTCGTTGTTCTGGCTGGGCAAGTGAATGACACGGTTCCCGACCCACGCCGCTTGCACGCGCATGTTGTAGGGAAATTCACGCTGCACATTGAGGTTCCATTGCTGGCTATAGGGAGCGTAACCGTCCTGTTGGCTAAGGGCGTCTATCTGCACTCCACCGCCTAGACCCGGGCTGAACGGTGTGGGGTTGACTGCAGGGATCGGGTTGGTATCCCAACTGCCATTGGACGATGTGTTGCTACCGGTCGAGGGACGGGAAAATGAACCGGTCAACAGGTTGCCGTAGTTGACAGCGACCTTGCTGGTGCCGTATTCATACGCACCGCCGTCGAGGAAGGCGATGTCCAATCCGCCCTGGATGACGGTTTTGGAGTTGAGCTCATAGGCAAAGCCGAAGCGTGGGCCGACGTGCCCGAAATGCGTTCCGACGTGACTGAATCCTGCGCATCCGGTGCAGCTGCCAAGCTTCGTTGCCGATCCGGGTATTCCGTCGGCCGCTGGGTCGGTCCCCGGTTTGTCGGGATCGAAGAAGACGATCAGGTCGTGGTTCTCTGTGAACGGCACCTGGATATCCCAGCGAACGCCGAGATTTAACGTGAGCTTGGGAGTGATCTTGATGTCGTCCTGGATGTAGGGCGACAGAGCCAAGTTGCGCAACTCCAGTTCCTGCGAGTTGCTGCGGTTGGTGGAGTCAGGCAGGCCCGAGCAGGAAGCTGGCAAAGGCGTTGCCTTCGTTGCCGAAGTTGGGGTCGGACGGAGTTGTGGACGTCTGCGCCTGGGCTGAAGTTAAAGTGCCCGCCCTCCGTCTGCTCTTCGTTGTCGTCCTGATAGGCCCGACGGTATTCACCGCCGATGTTGAACGTGTTACGGCCCTTGGACCACAACCAGTTGTTCACGATCGAAATTCCCAGCTTGCGATTGATCGACTGGAACCAGGAACCGCTGGTTCCCCAGCAGGTGTACGTATTGTTGTTGCACTGGTTGGAGTTGGGGCCGAAGGTGATGTTCGGCGGAATGTTCTCGTTGGCCACGGTCGAGGTGGTGTAGCCCTTGGTGATGTTGAACTGGTTGTTGATTTCGCCGATCCAGCCGAAGCCGGCGGTCATGACCAGGTGCGGCGACAACGTGTTGGTGTAGTTCAACAGGAAGATGCTTCCCAGCGACGGCTCAGCTTTCTGGCTGTTGAGGGGATTGGGCGCGAGCACCAGCGGGTGATAGTCGAAGCTGTGCGTACTGTAGCTGTTGCGCCATTGTGAGTAGTGCAGACTCTGCGTTGGCGTCAGTGTCTGATCTACGACGAATCCCCAGACATGCTGAATGATTGGGATTGACGAACGGTGCGAAGCTCTTATTGCTGAGCAATCCGCCGGGGCCAGAACCGGGACGATCAGGGTCAGGAATGTACTGCAGCAACGCGGTCGAAGCGGCGCTGATGCGACCGGGGGGAATGACATTCAACTGGCCGTTGTATTGGAACTGCTGCCCCGTGGTCGGATCGAAGATCGGGATCAGGTTGCCGGTTGCCGTCCACGAGATCGCTGAAGTTCCCGGTTTTTTCCAATGCCGTGGGAACGGTCGAAACGTCCGTATCTTCGTTGTTCTGCTTGTACCATTCCTGGCTGTAATGGCCAAAGGTCTTGTTCCGTCCGTCGTAGAGGTGGGGAATGCGAATCGGCCCGCCAATATCGAAGCCGTAGTTATTCTCGTGGTCGGTTGGCGGGGTGGTTTTGCCGCCCCATGCGGGACCGTTGAAGAAACCGACAGAGTCGAAGAAGCTGTTGCGGTTGATCTCAAACAACTCGCCGTGATACGCGTTGGTGCCCGACTTCATCTGGTAGGTCAGCGCGCCCTGACCAAGACCGAACTGCGCGGAAAACGTGGACCGCTCGACCTTGGACTCTTCCACCAGGTCGTAGGGCGGATTGAAATTTGTGGTGTAGCCCTCGGTTTCCGGCTGGGGGGCAGGAATGCCGTTATAGACAATCTCCTGCTCAAAGTCGACGCCGCCGCTGACGCGATGTGAGAACGTGCTGCCGGTCGTTCCAGGCGCGAGGAATTGCAAGGCGTCGATCTGGCGGCCGCGACCCGCCACTTCGGCAGGAAGCGACTCCACGACGATCGGCTCGATGGTGCTGCCTAACTCAGGCTGCGTCGTATTCAAGGCAGCTTGATCGGCCGTCACCTGGACGGTTTCACTTGCCGCGCCTGCCGCGAGCGTAAGGTCGATCGTCGCGGTTGTGCTGACCTCGATGTTGATGCTTTCCTGCACTGCCTTCTTGAATCCACGACCCTCGACGGACAGTGTGTATTTTCCGGGCGTGAGGCCCTTGAAGGAATAGGTGCCCGCGCTGCTTGTGGTGGTGCGCGCTGACGCGCCGGTTCCTTCATTCGTAATCGTTGCCTTCGCATCGGTTACGACAGCTCCGGTGGAATCCGTCACGGTTCCGGTGATTCCTGCGCTGGCTTGGGCGCAGGCATCCCTGGGGAGGGCTAGCACGAAGCATGTGATGGCGAATGCGAGCGCGGATGCAATCCATGAAAATCTGATTGCATTACGCAGACGACAGCTCTCCTGGGGGCGGTGCGTATCGTTCACTGTGTCTCCTTAACAGTTGGCCGGTTCTCTGTGAAACCGTGACCTCTAGCTTGCACAACGGATTGCGAATTTTCCCGTTCCGTTTAGGGAAGTTGGAATCGGTACCACCAAAAATGGTATCGATTCCAATTGCGCCAAAATATACTTCCGAAAAGATTCCAGTGTCAAGATAAAACTTTGGATCGAAATGTTTGCCCTGCTTCAAAACGCGTCTCACCGCGCGATCATGAAAACGTTTTAGTGCCTTCCCGGATCATGCGATGGGCGGCCTGGAGAGCCGCTGAACCCCTTGTCTTTATCGCGAACTGGGCCTTGCACGGACCGCGGCGGGTTCGTCAACCTGGATTTGTTGATCGCCTTTCACGTCCCCCAGGGTTTGTACCAAGCCACTGGGCCAGTGAATTTCGATACTGGCGGCTCGCGCGGAACTGCCCATCCCAAAATGCACACGAGGATCGCTTGCCGAGAGATATCCGCCGGACGTGGTGACCGTCGCCCACTGCGCCCCTTGGGCCGTCGTAAGCTTTACAACCGCGCCAATGCCGTCCCGATTGCTCGCATGACCAATCAGGCGCAATGTAATCCAGTGGTTTGAGGTGGCCGTCTTGTTCAGCAATACATGGGCGGCGCCACCGTTGGTGGTGACGACTGCATCGATACGACCGTCGTTGTCAAGGTCGCCGATGGCCATACCGCGCCCCACCCACGCTTCATGGAACATATCGCCCGATTTAGGCGAAACATCGACAAACTTTTTGCCGGTGTTGCGCAGCAGCAGCATAGGTTCGCGGTAACGAAGTTGGGGGAAACTCTTTTCGATGGTATCGAGGTCATGCCCTTGCGCAATCAGTAGATCCTTCCACCCGTCATTGTCGTAGTCCAGAAAACGCAGGCTCCATCCAGAATGCAGTCTTGAGATCTCGCCGATTCCGCTCGACTGGGAAGCATAATCGAACATGCCATCGTGGCTGTTTCTGTAGAGCGCGTACCGCTGGTTGGCCAGGTTTGTCACCACCAAGTCCGGCCATCCATCGTTGTCGTAGTCGGCAAAGTCGATGCCCATCCCTGCATAGGTTTGCCCTTCGGAGTTCACCGCCACACCTGCCTCAAGGCCGACCTCCTCGAAGGTTCCATCGGATTTCTGGTGGAAAAGGAACTCCGGCATCGAATCGTTGGCAATGTAGAGGTCGATTCGGCCGTCGCGATCGTAATCTGCAATTCCGATTCCAAGAGCTTTGGCCGGCTTGTCGAGCCCGAACTTATGCGCAACCTCGGTAAAATGACCCTTGCCGTCGTTGTGATACACGAGCAAAGGGATGGGCGGGAAGACGTCGGGGTGACAGTAGCCGCGGAAACCCTCCCGGTGCTCGCCGCAATAGACGTCCTCCCAGTCCCACGTGACGTAACGGGCGACCACCAGGTCGAGCAGGCCGTCGTTGTCAAGATCAACCCAGGCGGCGGAAGTCGACCAACCGCTGCCGGCGACGCCGGCCTTCTCAGTGACGTCAGTGAATGTGCAATCGCCGTTGTTGTGGTAAAGCCGGTTGCCTCCGTAAGCCGTCACAAAGACGTCTTCGAAACCGTCGTTGTCGTAATCCGCAACCGCGACGCCCATCCCATAACCAACGCCCTTGAGCCCCGACTTCTGGGTAATGTCCTCGAACGTGCCATCGGCCTTTTGGTGATACATGCGATTCCAATACTCGGGACCCGTCTTCTGTGGGATGAATCCCTTGGGGGTGGGATCTGGGTAAGGAGCGCCGTTTACGAGGTAAAGATCGAGGCGCCCATCGTTGTCGCAATCGAAAAGCGCGACCCCGGAGCCCATCGTCTCAATCAGGTATTTGCGTGAAGTGTGGGGCGCCTGATGAAGAAAGTGAACGCCCACTTTGTCGGTGACATCGATAAACCGGCCCGGAACATCCGGCGCCGGCGAGGATTGGCCTGACGGCCCCGATTGGCTCGCGGAAGATTGAACAACCACGATCCCGGATAAGCCCTGGCAGAAAGCCGTCAGCATAAGGACGAAAAAGAAGGTGCGTGCCGACTTCATGGCCTGTCTCGCGGGCCTTTGAGCGCAGCCGCCGGTTGAACTAGAGGAGGGCATGGTTGGATTCCGCACAAAGCGGTTGTAATGCCTTTGCCCTCGACGATTGTAAAAATGCGATCCACCACCGGCAGCTTGTATGTCTCCATCGTGCCCGAGGGCCAGTGAATCTCCGCAGTCCCCGGATCGGTGACGTCGCCAAGACCAAAATGCGGCCGCGGATCGTTGGTAGAAACATAGCTTCCGCCGCTCAAAACATCCTGGCGCTGGCGCATGCCATTAGCTGTGAGGTAAACCGTCGTTCCGACGGCATCGCGGGGGCTCTTGGGTCCGCCGACAAGTTTCAACTCGACCCAGTGATGGTGGTCGGAGACGACATTCTTCAAGAGCAATGGTGGCGCATCGAGGCGATTGATGATCACGTCTATTTTTCCGCGATTGAACAGATCACCGAACGCAGCGCCGCGTCCCGCGATTACCTCGGCTTCACCGGAACCTTTCACCGGAAGAACTTCGTCGAACTTGCCGGCGCCGAGGTTGTGGAAGAGCAGTGGCCGCTGCGCATACGAGGTTCCCCAATCTTCGTGGTCAGTGGCGGGATAAATATGGCCATTGATCATCATCAAGTCGAGCCAGCCGTCATTGTCGTAGTCGAGAAAGCCTGTACCCCATCCGAGAAATGGAATTGAGACTTTTCCGATTCCCGCTCGCATTCCTACTTCGGTAAAGCTCCCTTTGCCGTCGTTGTAAAACAGAAGCTTGGTCTCGTCGGAGAAGTCAGTGATTGCCAAGTCCATGAGGCCGTTGTTCAGGTAGTCACCGGCGGCGACACCCATCGCGGCTACCTCCCTGCCATCTTGATTCAGCCCGAAACCGGATGTGAGGCTTGCATCGTCGAATGTCCCGTCGCCGCGATTGAGATAGAGGTAACTCAGGGTTGAGTCGTTTGCTACCAGCAGATCGAGTTTTCCGTCATTGTTCACATCGACGAATAATGGCGTGATTCCGTAGTAGCGGTTCGATTGGTCCGATACGCCGGCCTTTGTGCCGACATCGATGAAGGTTCCATCGCCATTGTTGTGAAACAGGTGGTCGGGCTCGCCCTCAAGCCCGCGAGGACCACACATGACAACGACTCCCTTAAATTCGCAGGTGTTGAGGCTTGCGGCTTCTGTCCGGGGATAAGGCAAGTGATTGCGGTCGAAGTGAACATAGCCAGAGACAAAGAGGTCGAGTCTTCCATCGCCGTCATAGTCGCCCCAGGTGGCGCCCGCCGACCAGTTGCCGAGAGTCACACCAGCTTGTTTGGCAACATCGGTAAACGTTCCATCGTGATTGTTGTGGTAGAGGCGGTTTTCGCCCCAGTTGGACACGAAAATGTCGGGCCAGCCATCGTTGTCGTAGTCGGCAATGGCCACTCCAAACCCCCAGCGATCGTTGGTGACCCCGGCCTTGGCTGCGACATCGGTGAATGTGCCGTCATGGTTGTTATGGAAAAGCGCAGCGTGCGGCGGAGTCTCTTTGCCATCCAGAGCATCGAAGGTCGAGCCATTCACCAGGTAGATGTCGAGCCAGCCATCGTTGTCGTAATCGATCAAGCCCACGCCCGAGCCATTGGTGTCGATAATGAGCCCCTTGCCCGGCGCCCCCATTTTGTGTGTCCAACCTGAAAGGCCAGCGGCCCTGGTCACGTCCTCGAAGATGACCGCGCCGGAATCAACAAAACCACTGGCAGTGGCAGGCCGTTTTCGGACGCCGCCAGCCGCATTCGTTTTGCCCCCTACATCGCCGTTTCCGAGCGGCAGTTGCTGAGCTGCATCTTGTGCCAAAAGAGAGCTGCCGGGCGCGATCGTGCTGAGCAGATAGACGATCGTTCTGGCCACGCGACGGCTATTCGATTGCAATGCGCGCCCTCCCCGATTGAGTCTAGCCGATGGAGTTCGACGCGGGCGCGAGGACTGAACGGCATCGTGCGAATGACGAAGGGTGCCGAACGTGCGGCCATTTTTTGTCGTATACTCCGGTTGTTTTTCAATCCTGCCCGAGACGGGTTGCCATGCCAAGGATTCATCCTCTCCTCTGTTCCGCACAGAAATGCAAACCATTTCCGTTCAATGGAACTGCGGTTTTGCTATTGATCTCGGCCGCGTCCGCTCTTGCCCAAACCGGAGCTTGCCCTCCTGTCCAGTCTCACGCTGGGACACCGGCGGACTCGGCCTATAGCGACGGTAACTATGCGGAGGCAGAGCGACTCTATACGCAGGCCCTCGCGCAGGAGCCCGGCAACATTGCGCTCGCAGGCCGCCCTGGTGCGGACCCTGTTGCACGAAGGAAAGGTCGCGGACGCTGCGGAGCGGGTGCATTCGATGCAGGCGGCTGATCCGCCGTTCCGCACTCACTTTCACCGCCGATGCCGAATTGCAACTGCGCCAGGGACAGCCTTGGCAGGCGATGCAATCGCTGGATGCAGCCGAAGCCGCGGATCGCTGTTATGCGCGCATCTCACTTGGTCCGCAGCCGCGTATTGCGAATCGACTCGATGTATGCCTCCGAACGCGCCGAGATCCAGAAGGCCTACGAAATCGATGCTACGGATCCCGACATCCTGAACGCCTGGAGTAACGTGGTTTCGCCCGCAAATGAGATTGCGGGAACCAGGCAGTCGCTCGACACGATGAAAGATATCGATGCCGATACCCGCCAGAAGGCCGAGGTTACGGTCCAGTCGATGATGCCCCTGCTGAGCGAATACTCGCAGACCTGCAAGGTTCTTCCTTCCGCCTCCACTGCTACATTGCCTCTGTTGCCTTCAAAACAAGATGGCAAGAACATTGACGGCTTCCGAATCGAAGTACACCTGCCGAAAAGTGCCGCTCGATTGCAAGTCGATACCGCGACTTCGGGCCTGTTCATTACGCGAGCACTTGCGACAGAGAATGGACTGCAGCAAGGCGCGAACGATCCGCCGGGAACCGTCCATCTCGATAGCGTGCAGATCGGCCCGCTTGAATTTCGCGACTGCATGGTGGGCGTGAGCGACGCGCCTTTTGCCGGCAATACCGATGGCTCCATCGGAACCGATGTCTTTGCGTCTTACCTGATCAGAATCGATCCTCGCGCGGAAAAGCTCACGCTCGGCCCATTGCCCGCGCTGACCGGCATCCTGCCCGGCGATCGCCCCGCACTGCCGGAGCTTGCAAGGTTCACTCCCGTGTATCACCGGCGCCAATACCTGCTTGTGCCCGTCATGCTGAACAACAAAGACGCGCAAGCTGTTCGTCCTCGACACGGGAATGCGCTTGAGCACCATGACTCCGGAAACGGCACACGCCCTCTCCAACATCAAGGTAAATTTCACCAATACTTTGCAGACCGCTTCAGGCCCTCCGGCACACGTGTATCGCGACAAATTCGATTTCCAGTTTGCGAATCTTGTGTTGCCTCATCAAAGCCAGATAGTTGAGTTTGACCCCACCGCGATCGATCGCAACGCCGGCTTTGAAGTCGACGGGCTGCTCGGTTTCGACATGCTGCATCAGCTGACTCTGCAACTCGACTACCGCGATGGACTCGTTCAGTTCGAGTCGACGAATGCCGAAGGCGCGCCGGCCAATGCGAAAGGGCCGACGTTGGAGACCAGATCGACTTCGCCTTCGTCGGCAAATCCGTCGAACGACAACAACTGCGCGCATGACGATTCAGATCACCCGCTCAACACTACCATCGAGGCAATGGTGCAAGGCTCGCTCGACTCGGCACATTTGAAGCCGGGGAAAGAAATCTGGGTCAAAACCGTGAGCGGATATTCCTTCCCGGAATGCACGCTCAATCGAGATGCGATCCTCTACGGGCATGTCGTCGTTGCCACTTCAAGCAAGGATTCGGGAGCATCGGATCTGGCACTTGCCTTTGACCACGGGGACTGCCAGGGCCAGGGAAAGAAGGAGATTTCGTTGCGCCTCATCGGGATGGTGGCACCTCCCGACGAATCCAGAAGAATGCACTCCGAGATTCCTGTAGAAGTAGCCGGAGGAGCACTACAGATAGGGGGCTCGAGAGGTGGGAACGATGCAACGACCGCGCTCAATGGCCTGGATGAGAACCTGACCCCTGGCAGCGCACCACATACGGTGCATCCTGGGATTGTGGTGAATATGCCTGCAGTGAAACTAGAACCTGAGGGCGGACCAGGATGCAGCGCCAAAATCACGAGCACCAGCCGCAGTGTTTCACTGGGGGCCGGGACGGAACTGATCCTGATGATGTACGCTCCAGCACCAAAGTGATCGACCGTGTCGGCAGTCGGGCGGATTCGATCGAACCTGCGCGTGACCGGACCGCCCGCTGATCTTTCCTACATGGCGTTTCGTCTTCAGCGCTTGCTTGCTGCTTGTTCGCCCGCGGCCGCTTCCATCGTGCCCGGCTCAGTTCTTCCCAACGTGTCGTAGAGCGGTTGAACCGCGCTCACTTGCGGCTCTTCTTTGGCCACCGATACAGCGAGGATCCGAATATTGTCATTCGACGGCAGCGTCAGCGTCTTGGCGTGTGCCGGAAGATCGATTCCATACACGAAGACATAGCTGTATTGATACGGCTCGTTCAAGCCGTCGGGCGTATGGTGATGCGACGCGTACCAGGCCAGTGTTGCGGGCTTGATGTAGCCCGGACGCAATCCGAGATAGTCTTCGGGATAACTCGGCGACCAATCCGGCGATCCAGTGTTGTCGAGATCCCACGTCGCGTGATTGGCAGAGACCGCCCAATCCTTTCGCAGCGGAACCTGGTGTGCCGGTTCGCTGTCGTATCGCCCTCCGCCTTCGGTCACCGTATCGGGCCGCGGCTTCCATATGCGCGTGTCCCATTGCCCGATAAATCCGCCCCAGTCCTCGATGGTCAGTTTTTCCTGGTGTCGCACCGGCGCGGAACACTGCCTCCTGATCGCCATCGGCGGACGCCGCAAGCACATAGACCCGATTGAAGTCGCCCTCGGGAAGATCGATCGACTGGCCCTTGGCCACAACGCGCATCGGGCTTGCCGGTTGCAGCCGGACCAAGCGTGAAGTCGACTCCATTCACATGCAACTCTGAGGGAAGCATCTCGGCCGGCAGCGCATTGCCCTTTCTTGTCGAACCCACCCAGCGACTTTGTGTCGTCGTTGCTCGCCGCCGCCAGGTCATAGTTAAGCGTGACCGGCCGCGATTCGACTGCTTTCAACTGCACCGGAGCCGCGCCAAGGCGCAAGGCAAAGGTCCGAGGCTGATATGGCTTGAAAGAAGTTTCGAGCGCGCCGTCCGTCACGGTGGCCGGGCCGACTGGCTGCTCCTGCCCATTCACTTCCCGCGCTTCGGCAATCGGTCCTGCGAATTTCACCTGGACATTCGCAGCCGGCTTCCCATGCATCTCAACCAGGCGCACAATCGTTTCGTCGCTGGTCTCGGCTTTCTTGAGTGCCAGTATTCGGATGTGCGGATCGCTCACCTTGACCAGTGAAAAGCTGCGGCCCAGCGGCTCCTGCATGCCTTCCGGTTTCAAAGCCGATGAGCGGTGTGCTCAAGCGGTAAGCCTGCCAGTCCGTTGCGCTCTCGCGCCAGTCGTTCGCGTGGCCCGCGATGCCGAAGAGAATCTCGTGATGACCCCAGTCCTGATTTTCCTGGTCGGTGTAATCGCCCTTCATTCCGCACCGCCGCGCCCGGCGTGCGAATCAGTGTCAGCCGGATGGTATGGTCGTCGCGCTTGTCCGATCCATTCTTCACGTCGGTGAGAATCGTCGCGCCCTACGCGCCGCTCGCATCCGTCAAATCGATCCAGTGATGCGATGCAACTTCAAATTGCCTTTCCTGCTCGTTTGGCCGCTCGATGGTGCCGATCTCCCAGTTGTAGGTCGCATTGCTGTTCGCCGCCGAAAGCGGAAACACCGCTTTGAGATTGGCCCCGAGTGTTCGCCAGTCGATGGACTCGCTGAACTCCACGCGATTGCCTGCGTCGCCAGCCGAGAGGCGCACGGTCTGCACAAACTTCGAACCTTCAGCCTCGCGAGTAACTTCCACAGCCACACGCACCGGGCCGTTTTCCACTACGCGAATCTTCGCCGGGCCACCCACGTACGCGCGGGGCGCCGCCTGTTCCTGGTCGAAGTCCATGTTCCACGCCGGCCACTGCCTGGGAGCATCGTTGGAGATTGCAAGCCGCATCGGTCGCCGAGAGAAGCTCCTTGTTCAGAGATTTGTCGAAGATGCTGGTCACATCGCCATCGCTGCCGATTGAAACGCGGTAGCGCGCGTTCTCCAGCGCCGTCTCGCTCACCTTCAATTCACTGATGCCGGCGCTGCTTCTGCACGGCGAACGTCGTAAACCGCATAACCGACCGAAGGCGCCTTGGCGAGGAACAGCACTTTTCCGTCTTCGATACTGCGCGGGAACCTCGTGTCCGTCGGGACCGATCACCCGCACTGCCTTCGGCGTTCCAGCCGGGAAAATGAACGTCGGCTTCCACCACATCTTCGCGCTCGATGTTGAGCGAGTTGTAGACGACGACGGGAATTCCGCTCGTCTGGGTATCCAAGCGCGGACGCCACCGATTGCGTCGCGCTGGTCAGCACGTCCGCGAACTGGTTGAGCGCGATCACATCGTCGTTCTGGGCGAATTCATACGAACGCGGCGTCGCCGTTCCGGCGCCGGTGTCGTGAAACTGCCCGCCCATCACCAATGTCCATGCGTTGTTCAGCCGTTGCTGCGGATACGGACGCCCGCCCATCCATGCCGCCGCGACCGAGGCTTTTTCCGCGGCGTCGGCCAGAATTTCGTTCTTGCGATTCCAGCGCTTGTGGTAGGCCTCCGAAGTGAGCGAGCCGGCCGAATGATTGATCAGCTCCAGGTCGCCTTTGTAGCGCGGCATTTTCGACTGCATCTCCGGCTTGATGTCGAGAAACATCTGATCGGCCGCCGAAGAGATCACGCGGACCGGGCCGTCGCCCATGCGCACCGGCGTGCCCTGCGTTGTCGAGCGCCGTCAGCGGCGTGCCTGAAGCCGAATCCAGGCGGCGGAATCACCGCCTCGCCCTGCGTCACAGTCGCCTCCAGCAGCTTCACCGATTCCTCATCTACTGCGCCGCCAATGTCTCCGGTGCCAACGTAGTGATAGTCGGCGAAAACTCCTGTCGCCTTTCCATCGATGTCGATGCGTTTCGGCCAGTCTGTCTCCGGCGCCTGCCGGCGACGGCCTTGCTACCGGGGGCTGCGGCCGGTGGTGGCGTCTTGCTCAGGTCCGTGCGAATCCGGCTGCCATAACCGCCGGGATTCAACGCCGCCAGAACCGTTTCGCCATCCGGACCTTCCCAGACGCCGACGTTGAAGGGAATGCCCTCCGGCGTTTCCTCCGGCGATCCAGGACCGCCGACTTTGGGCGCAGGCTGCCACGCCGCGCTCAGCTTTTGCGTGGAAAAACCTTTGACGCCGGCGTGGGCCAGTATGGTCGGAAGCGAGGCGGGAAATCCGAAACAGTCGGGAAGCATGTACTCCGCGCTCGCCTTGCCGAATTCCTAGCGGAAATAAGTATTGCCATAAAGAACCTGGCGAATGATCGACTCGGCGCTGGGCAGGTTGACGTCGCCTTCTTCCACTGAGGAGCCGGCCGGATACCAGTTGCCCTTCGCCACGTACTGTTTCAGCCGCGCATAATCGGCCGGATAATACTCCTTCATCAACCGGTATCGATTCGAGCCAGTCCAATTGAAGACGTAGTGCGGATACTTATCGATGTAGTCGAAGTTCACCCGCATGGTTTTCAGCAGATATTCGCTGATCACCTGCGGAAACTCCCATCGCCATTGCGTATCGAGGTGGGCGTAGGGGACGACGAAGAGTGTCGGCTGCTGCGTGATGTCTGGCGCGCTCATGGTCTGCGCGCACGCGGGAACCGCAAGCGCCATCGAGGCAAGAAACAACAGTCTCTTCGCAAAGAGAAACATGGAACCCTCCACCAACGCAAAATCAAAAAAATGTGAGCTTTCAATGGTTCGGACGGGAGCAGGATTTCAATGGACCGTGGAATGATGGAGCGATGGTATCGATTCCACCGGATCATCGTAGGACCACTCATTTCGAGTGTCAAGCGGGTTCGTCAACTGTTCATCCCAACTCAGGTCCGTGAAGGCTGAGTCGTTGCAGCGATAGCAAGTCTCAAGGCGTCGAAGAGGGAATCGCGAACACAGACAGCCAGTTTAAAGGTATATTGAAGGCGCCGAGATGGAGAACGCGACACATCTCGGCGCTCGCCAATCCACTCAGACAGGTCGTGGCAACGATCGAGATGCGACAGCGGAGGAGGAGCCATGCATGCGTTTTCCGGATTCGGTTTTGAGGCACTCATCCAGGATCTCGGATATGCGGCCCGTCAGCTTCGGAAGAATCCTGGTTTTGCCGTCACCGCAATTCTTACCCTTGCGCTCGGAATTGGTGCGAGCGCCGCCGTTTTCAGCGTGGCTTACGGCGTCCTGATCGATCCTTTCCCTTACAAGGACGTTCACACCCTGGCCACTCCGAAACTCTGCTGGCCCGAGTTGGGCGAGTGCAGCTGGCGTGCCTATACACCCCAGCAGTTTAATGAAATTGCGCAAAATACCGACATCTTCAATGGGGTCACCGCCTCGACAGTCGGAATGGTGGAGCTGACCGGAAACTTCGAACCCCAGCGCCTGCGCGGCAATTACATTACCCCCAACACCTTCGATGTACTTGGCGTGCGGCCGATCCTCGGACGCGCCACCATCGACGCTGACGTCCTTCCCGGTCACGAAGAGGTGGCATTGCTCAGCTACCGTTACTGGCAGGCTCATTATGGCGGCAGTCCTTCCGTGCTTGGTCAGGTCCTCAACGTCGATCGCCACCCGCGCACCATCATCGGAATCATGCCTCCTCGTTTTCTGTGGCGGGGCGCGGACGTCTACCTCCCCATTCAAATGACGAATGCTTACGAAGTGGATGGGCAGCGCTACTTCGCGCTTGTGGGACGCCTCAAGGCTGGCGTGACTGAAGCCCAGGCTGCGGCCGAACTCAGGCCGATCTTTAATGACTTTTATCAGACGGCGCCTTTCATCTTCCCGAAGAACCTTGGCCTCGGCATTCTTCCCTTCGACGAGATGTTCAAATCAGACCTGGCGAGCACGCTCTACCTTCTGCTTGCTTCGGTCTTTGTCTTGCTCTTTATTTCCTGCGTGAATGTGTCGAGCCTTCTGCTGGCGCGCGCCGTCAATCGTGAACACGAGTTTGTGGTTCGTGCTTCGATTGGCGCATCGCGCGTGCGGCTGGTCCGTTCTGCGCTCACTGAATCCCTGCTGCTCGCGCTGACCGCGTTACCGGTTGCACTCGCTTGCGCGTGGTTGGGTTTACAGGCCATTCTCCGCATCGTCCCGGCAGACACCATTCCGGACGAAGCAGTTGTGACAATGAATGTTCCTGTCCTGCTAGGTTCGCTGGGCCTTACGTTAGCGACCGTATTGATCTTCGGCCTTGCGCCCGCGTGGCACAGCGCCAATCCGCGGCTGGCCGCGGCTCTGAGCGGTTCGAGGACTGCGGGGAGCCGCACCCAGCGGCGCCTGCTCAGCGGCTTCGTCGTCACTGAGATAGGGCTCTCCCTGGCTTTACTGATGCTCGCGGGCCTGATGGTGCGCTCGCTGCTGGCGGTTGAAAATGTGCCCGTTCCATTCGCCCCCGACCGCACGCTCATGATGCGCGTTCCACTCCCCGACGTACGCTATCCAACGCCGGAGAGCCGCTCGATCTTCTTCCGCGCATTGCTCGATCGCGTACGTGCTCTTCCTGGAGTCAGCACGGCAACGGTGGACGCGGCGTTTCCGTTTATGGATATCTACGGCGACCGCGTACAGATTGGCGGTCAGCCTGAAGACAAACGCATTGTTGCAATCCATCTGACCGATTCCGCATTCCTCGCGGCTTCGGGGAGAAAAATTCTGCAGGGGCATTTCATCGATCCGCGTGAAGTCTCCGCGCAAGCGCATGAGGCAGTGATTACCGAAAACTTCGCCAAACGCTACTTTGCCGGGGAGAATGTCATTGGCAGAACCGTTCGCCTGCCGGATTTCAAGCCGGACCGCAAGAACAAACTCGCGGACGATTCATTCACCGTCGTTGGAGTCATGAGCGATCTTCCATTCTTTGTTGGATTCAGAGAAAACTATCCGCACATCTTTTTGCCGTATACGGTGGCTCCTGCAGCCGCCGACGCCTTGATCGTGTCAACGGCTTTGCCTGCGGGCGATCTGACCAATCCAGTGCGCCAGGCCGTGCATGCGATCGACAAGGACCAACCCGTCGTCGATGCCATGACTCTTCGGCAGATGCTCGATATGTACGGTTATGCTGGCCCTCGGTTTTCGCTGGCGTTGTTCGGGACATTCGCCGCAGCAGCGCTCTTGCTCTCGCTGGTGGGCATCTACGGAGTTCTGTCGTTTATCACATCGCAGCGCACGCAGGAGATCGGCATTCGCATGGCACTTGGCGCCAATCGGGGGGACGTGATGTGGATGGTGCTTCGCCAGGCCTTTCTGCTGGCGCTGCTCGGTGTCGCTCTCGGGCTTCCCTTAGCCTTCGCTGCCGGGCAATTCGCCAAGAGTGAGCTGATTCAAACTTCGCAGCATGATCCTCTGGCGCTCCTGGTGGCAATCTGTATCTTGCCGCTGCTGGCAGTTGCCGGAACTTATCTTCCGGCGAGGCGGGCCGCATCCGTTAACCCAGTCGCAGCTTTGCGATCGGATTGAGTTTCGAAAGGAGGCAAATCGTTCAATAATCTCCGCGCTCGTTGTCGGGGAGAATAACCAGAAAGTGCTGCGAGATCGAGATAATGAGTTCAATGATTCTCGGAGGACTCAAGCGCAGATCTCGCAGGCAGATTCAGCGAAATGCATATCATCCATACAATGCTGCCGAAGCGACCTACTGGAATGAAATAGCCGAATTTGTTTGTTGTGTTTCAGTGCGCATTGAAATGATCGGAGTTGTCGTTCCCGGACCGGCGACGATAGATGGCTTCGAGCCACGCATCGAATTCCTTCCCGGGTAAAGCGACTGAACCTTGGATATGGTTCCGCTCGACCGAGAGATTTTCCAGTCGAAGCCGCTGCGCATGAAAAAGCCCGGTTCGCACGAATTGAGGTTGTGCGAACAAAGCTGCAACGTCGGATGTCTGGTGCTCTCGGAGAGTATGAGCAACGAAATCGACTCGTGCCATCGAGCCGTAATGAATGCCCACTGTTAGTTCGTCCGCGCCGTCCAGAATGTGCGTCCAGGGTGCATGCAGCTCTCCGGGAGCAAGATGTCTGGTCAAAGTTTCCGACGACATGACGAGCACATTCCACGAATTCACATCTGGCCGCAACTGAGCCAGGTGCCCGGCGAGAAGTGAGTCGGTGGCCAAGTGCGCAGCGTGACGGTCCAGTGCTTCTTGCACAAGCAAAGGCGTTCCAAAAAGTGCCGTTCGGTCGTCGAGAATAACCATCCAGCGCGTACCGGTGATCTCCGCTTGTTCGCGCGGAAAGGGCTTCACCAGCAACACCGTTTGGTCCCGGTACTGCATCGGCACCGCGCCATTTTGTTCAGCCGCATGGAAGATGCGCTCGGCATCGAATCTACCTTCAACCAGAAGCAAATGCTCCTTCAATTCTCCCAGTGACGAAGACGCGGCGACCTCGATCACTTCATCGGCCTCCCTTTGCTCGTCCACTCCTGTCAGCGCCACCCAGTCAGTGAAATCGAGACTGTTGCTATGCGTGACCAAAAGCAAGCGGCCGTGGGAGTTTGGGTTATGCGGATCTTCGATTCCTGCAACGATCTGAGCGCTCGCAGGAACCAGAGATAACAGCTCGCTTTGCGCCGGCGATGCGAATCCATCTATCGCGATGCCGGCGATTATCGCGGAAAGGAACAAACACCGTTTGAGTGTGCTTTGCATTGTTTCCTCATTTCTCCAATCGGTCTGCAATCCGGTCCAGCCGCTCGTGCCAGCGCCGCTGGAGTTCATCTGCCTTCTGTCTCTGCGCAGGGTTCAGTACTGACGTGTAGATCTTCGATTTCAACCGCTCCTTCTCGATCACCAGCCTCGCAATGCTTCTTCCCTGGCGCTCAGCAATCTCCTGCACCTTGGCGTCGTCGGGATTGCCTTGCGCTGTAGCCAGGTCCATTTCTCCTACTTCAGCGGCAACTTCGCGAAGTAAACGCGCGACCGTTGGCCGCTCCACCTGCCACATCGTCTTGATCTGTTCCTTTTGCGCATTGCTCAAGTTCAATTCGCGGGATAAATAGCCTGCTGGTCCGAAGTGGCCCCACCGGTGACCGCGCCATCCACGGTGACCGACCCCAACCGCGCAGGCACCAGCAATGGCAACCACAATCACAAGACCCACCATCGACCAGATCATCGCTTTCTTCATATCGAGTCGCTTCCTCCACACTCCGATTCCAGCACCGATCAAAAGCGAGTGCGATAAAGATTGATTAAGCACGGTAAAGATTTGTAAATGCTGGGGGACATATCAAGGGATCGACTAATATCGAATTTGCAGTAATTACGGACTTGCAATAACTACGGAATGGATCAAGTACTCATCGTCGATGATGATCGCGAACTCTGTGAGCTACTCTCTGAGCGCCTGGGCACCGAAGGGTTCGTAATTGATGCCGTGCATGATGGACTGCGCGGCCTAGAGCGGGCGCTTTCGAATGACTATGCTCTCGTTGTGCTTGACCTAATGCTCCCGGGCATGAGCGGCTTGGATGTTCTGCGCCGTATACGCGCGCGGTCTCCTCTTCCGGTGTTAGTCCTTACTGCGCGCGGCGAAGATGTCGATCGCATCCTGGGGTTGGAGATTGGCGCCGACGACTATCTGCCTAAGCCTTTCAATCCGCGCGAGCTTATTGCTCGCATTCGCGCCGTACTGCGGCGCACAGCTCGCGCCGCCACGACAACCGAGCCGCTCGTCCTTGGCGACATCCGTCTCGATCCGGCAGCGCGGGAAGCCCAGATAGAGGGCGCCCCGCTTGGTTTGACCAACGCTGAATTCACAGTGCTCGAGATGCTCATACAGCGTGCTGGCCAGGTGGTCACGCGTGAGCAGCTTACAGAGACCGTCCTGGGCCGCAAGCTTGGCCCGTTCGATCGCGTCATCGACGTCCATGTCAGCAACATTCGTAAGAAGCTGGGCTCGGGTCACGGAACGAACCGGATCAAGGCCGTTCGTGGCAGCGGCTATCTCTTCGTGGCGCGTTCAGAGGCAAAATGAATCTCCCGATCCACAGTTTGTTCCAGAAGATATTTCTATGGTTCTGGGCTACGGCCGTTGCCACGACCATTTCATTGATCTTTACGTTCATCTTCGGGCCCGGCAGCGTTCCTTCACAGTGGCATTCGGCTTTGACGGACACAGCGCGATCCTCGGGAATGATCGCTCTCGCGGAACTCGAGCGGGGAGGAGTGCCCGCGGCTTCGACTTATATTGAAAGGTTTGAGCGGGACACTCAGCTCCGGGCCTGTCTCTTCGATAGCGCAGGACAATCGATCGCGGGCAAAGATTGCGGAACCTTTACCGGGATGCGAACACATGTTGCCGCCACGAGAAAATCAGACTTCTCCACCAAATACGGCATCGTCCGCGTGGCCCTGATTTTGCCGGGTAGCAACAATCAGGAGTACATTTTTGCGACCGAGCTTCCCGCCGGACCGCGCGCCGTCGTAGGCGCCAACATCGCGGCGATTCTGCTGCGTCTGGGTGTCGCGCTGCTCGTTTCGGGCTTCATATGTTATCTGCTCGCGCGCTATCTCACCGCGCCGATCCTGCGCCTGCGCCAGGCCTCTCAAATGCTGGCGACCGGCGACATGAGCACTCGTGCGGCGCAAGGCATGGAACTACGGCAGGACGAGCTTGGGGATCTCATTCGAGACTTCAATGTGATGGCCGGTCGTATCGAGGAACTGATCTCGCGCCAGCGTCAGCTTATTTACGACATCTCGCACGAGTTGCGTTCTCCGCTGTCGAGGCTTACGGTGGCTCTCGATCTTGGGCGCCAACGAAAAGGCTCCGATCTCGCTTTTGACCGCATGGAGCGGGATCTCGAGCGTCTCAACGAAATGATTGGTCGCCTGCTCACGATTGCCAGGCTCGACACGGCCGCAATACCCGTGGAAATGTCGCCGTTGGATCTCACGGAATTGGTATCTCAGATCGTCCATGACGCGGGATTCGAATCGCAAAAGCGGAATGTGGTAGTGGGCCTGAAAGCAGAAGAGCCGTTTGTCGTGCGTGGCAATGCAGAGCTGTTGCACAGCGCAATCGAAAATGTAATTCGCAACGCGATTTACTACACCACGCCCGGCGCCTCGGTCGAAGTGGAATTGCAGAGTAGAGAAGCAAACGGCAAAGTTCTCGTTTCTCTTACAGTGCGCGATTTTGGAACCGGCGTATCTCCATCCGATCTCGCCAACATTTTTCAGCCGTTTTATCGCGCAGCCGAAGCACGGGATCGTGCGTCCGGTGGGGCTGGTCTCGGCCTGGCGATTGCGGATCGCGTGATTCGAATCCACGACGGAACAATCTCCGCCGAGAATGCTTCGCCCCCCGGCCTGCGGATCAACATCTCCTTACCGGGGCAGTAGGCATGCAGATCGCGAGCCCTGCATGAAACGTTGTCCAGATGTGTCAACAACTCCAGATGTGTCAACAGCGTCGCAAAGAACTGTCAGTTTGCCTGCTAATCGGAGGCACGCGCTTGGTTAACCGCTCAGGGAGCCTACCTCGATCGCCCGCAACTGTTGGGGATCGCCGATTACTTCCATCCCTGCAATGAGGCCGTTCGCAAACGTGAACCGCAGGACACGGAACAGGCGGCCGCGGGGCGCCACAATGAGTCCGACCGAGCCATCGACCATCGCCAGCCGCGCGAGTCGAGCACCGCGTGCCGCCTCGACAGCACGTTTCGCCCAAACTTCGGCGCCCTCAATCTCCGATGGCACTCCGCGCGGTGCAGCCGTCGCATCGGCCTGCACAACGAATGCCGGATCGAGCACCTCGAGCAATTTCTTCGGATCTCCAAGGCGCAGACCCGCCAGAAACCTCTCGACCAGGGAACGCCGCTGCCCCAGTTCGTCTTCCGCAAGGGCGGTCACTCCATGAATGCGCCGGCGGGCGCGACTGGCGAGTTGCCGTACGCCCTCTGATGAACGTCCGGTGATTTGTGCGATCTCGTCGAAGGGAACATCGAAGACGTCGTGCAACACAAAGGCAATTCGTTCGGCAGGGTTTAGGCGGTCGAGCACCACGAGGGTCGCATAGCCAACCGAATCGGCAAGTTCAGCTTCTGCCTCCGGATCCGGCGCACGCCTTTGCTTGCCGGCCGACTCGGGAAGGGCGTCCAGCGGCTCTTCGCGCCGAGACTTGCGCGACCTCAGCATGTCCAAGCAGACCCGTGCCACAACCGTCGTCAACCATCCGCGGAGGTTTTCGACGTTACCCGTGTCTGACCGGCTCAGGCGCAGCCAGCCTTCCTGCACGGCATCGTCAGCCTCGTTCAACGAGCCGAGCATCCGGTAGGCAACGCCGCGCAGATGTCCCCGATTTTCCTCGAATTGTTCGGCGAGCCAGTCGCGGTCGCTCATCGGTCACATTTCTTTCTTCTCATCCGTCCTTGTGATGACGGACGTCAGTCCCCAGATGTGACAAAGAAATGGAGGCAAGTTCATCATGGCGCCTGCGCTGATCATAGCTCTGACCGTGATTGCCACGTTTGCCGGCGTAGTCACACGATCCATTCCATCTGTCACATCTTCTCCAGCGGGTCCGTCTTCTGTTTGAAGCACGAAAATTCATCCTCAGGAGATGTACCCATGCAATCGCGAATCACGAATCCCGTAGGGCTGTTTCCCGACGCCATGCAGGCGCTGTTGGCGCTGAGTGCGGCGGTCGAGAAAACGGGCTTATCCCCAATCCTCAGTGGCTTGGTTCATCTACGCATCAGCCAGGTGAACGGCTGCAGCGTCTGTGTCGACCTGGGCTGGCGACAGCTCAAGAGGGCCGGCGAAAAAGACGAGCGGCTCTTTGCGGTATCGGCATGGCGCGACGCTCCGTATTTCACTGAAGGGGAACGTGCGGCGCTGGCCTTGGCCGAAGCCGCCACGCGCGTCGCAGACCGTCCTGACCCGGTGCCCGACGACGTGTGGAACGAGGCGGCTCTCCACTTCAGCGAGCGCGAACTTGCGGCTTTGACACTCTCAATCGCGCTCACCAACGTTTGGAACCGGCTGAATATCACGACGCGCCAGGTCGCCGGAGAATGGCTCAAATCCGCCGCGGCGAAGGAATGGGCAGAGAACCACGCAATCGCGAGTTAGCCAGGTCGCACACGCGGCCGTCACCGAAGAGTGGTGGCCGCGTGCGCCGGTTCCGCACGCGATCTCGACATCGGGCGCTTCTGTTGTTCTTTATTCAAACTGGTTTAGATCGGTATCGTTGGCGGGATAACCCAGTGCACGACACATGGCAACGATCTGGCCTTTGTGATGAAAGGCATGCGTCAGGACATGATGAAGGACCAGTGCAGGAGTGCGTACGGCGACGTCCCCGTCAGGAAAATGCAACTCCGTATCGGTGTTGAGCTGTTGATTCGTCAAGCTCGACAGGTACGCGTGGGTTCGCCGAATGACCTCCTGCTGCAGGAGCCTCGCGTCGGCGAGGTCAGGACATTCCTCAGGCCTCCGGTCGACGTATCGTAATCCCTGAAGAGTATGGATCCAGAATCCTTCGCAGTTGAAGATATGAATCGCTTGCTCGCGCAACGTGCGGAAGCCGAAGTTGGGCAACTCCTTCACATAGTCGCTCGCGGGGATTGTAGACAGATGATCCAGAATCAGATCGAGACTGGCGTGAGTCCAGCCATGAAACTTCTGAACACCATCGACCGAGAACATTGATTTCTCCTGACAAAAGCATGATAGGGCGAGAGCTTCGGATTGCCAGCCGCTTCATTTGAAGCAAGTATCTGATTGTGAGTTGAGATGCAGTGCTTCTTGAATGAGCCGGGTCTTCAGTTGCGAAGTGGGCGACCGCATGCATCACGAGCAGTGAACCGCGAAACGGCTTTGAAACGCCGAATCATTGAACATCGTTATTGAACAAGGCGAAACTGATTCTCGGCCCAGAATACAGCCTCGGTATAGCACTTGCTCACTTGTTCCTGCCGCAGTCTGCCCGATTCAACGATCGCTTCGCAAGCGGCCCAGTCGCCGCACTCGTGTCCTTTGAGCCACTCGAGCATGCGGCCCTCTCTGTTGACCGTGCCCTGCAGGGCCTCGCGGATCTCTTTGCGCAGGGGCAGCGAAGGAGTTAGTTCCTCCATTGGCACAGCCAGCATCGCGGATAGCAGACTCAGCATCCCGAGCAGATATTGTTCGTTGGCGCTGAACGCGCAGAGCGCCGCGGCAAGCTCGCAGAATCGCGCGCGCACCATTGCCAGCTTGAGAATCTCGGGGGGGCGGCCGGTATTCAGCTCCGTCGCGATGGCGAGCGTCGCAACGCGACGGAAGGTTTCTTCACCGAGCAGGACCAGCGCCGATCGGACGGAGTTTATCTCTTCGCGCACCGCGTAGCCCACTGAGTTGACCAGGCGCAAGAGGCGGTAGGTGAGGGACTCATCGCGTTTCACAGCGCGACTTAGCTTGTCCCAGTCAATGGGATCGGCCTGGAGGAGGTGCAGGATCTCGAAGTGGGCAAAATGATTGGAGGGAACCTTACGATTCTTGATGAGTTCAGGACGGCAGAAATAGTATCCCTGGAAAAGCGAGAAACCCTCTGAGCAGGCCTGCTTATACTCTTCCAGAGTTTCCACCTTTTCCGCCAAAAGCACGATCCGCTTGCCCTTGAGCTCCCGGATCAATTCCTGCCGCTTCTCAGGGCCGGTCGCGAGAAAGTCAACCTTGATGTAATCGGCCAGTTCCACCAGCGGGGCAAACTTCGGCTCCCAAACAAAATCATCGAGAGCGAGCTTGAACCCATGCGCTTTCAAATTGCCGCAGGCGGCGATGAGGTCTGCCGAGGGCTCGACGGTTTCCAGAAGTTCAAGCACGGCCATGTTGCTCGGCAGAACGCTTACCAAGTCCTCGGTCAGTGTTTCGTCGGTGCAATTGATGAAGGCAAGGGAGCCGCCGGTAAACCTCTCGAGTCCGAAGAGTACGGTGTCATCCAGAACTGTCCTGGAGGCAAGCTCGCAATCCCCGGAAAAGGCCGTTTCAGTGCCTTTTCGATAGAGGAGTTCGTATCCGTGAATTCGGCCGCGCAGGTCGAGAATCGGCTGGCGCGCCACAAAGCGCGAGCTGCCCGGCACTTCAATCGAGCAATCCTGGCTTGCGGCCGCCAGAGCCTGCGAGGACCTTTGTTCAACCCTGGGGGACATATGGGCTCAATGGATTCTCTCTTGAGCCGCTTTCCAGCGCAATTCCCCTAAAGTTACTTGAGGTTACGTGCATGTACTGGAAATTTAGCGGGTTGCCGTGAGAGGCGCGGCACATCACCTAAAGACGACTGAAGCTGCAAAGCGCATGGGGTGACACGGGAGCAATGAAGTGAGCTGGTTCCCAGCGCCCTTGCATCGGAGCGGCTTTCGATTCATCTAACAGAGCATGAGTTTGCCTGTTTCGGTGCTTGACCTTGTAGGAATGCGCACAGAGGAGTCTGCGGGCACGGCGATCGCACGATCTGTGGACCTGGCGCAACATGTGGAACAGTGGGGTTACCGGCGCTTCTGGCTCGCCGAGCATCATTCGATCGAGGGGCTCGCCTGCTCCGCCACCTCCATCCTGATTGAGCATGTGGCTGCGGCGACCGAGACGATTCGCGTGGGCAGCGGCGGGGTGATGCTGCCGAATCATGCGCCCCTGGTAGTGGCCGAGCAATTCGGGACGCTGGAGGCGTTGCATCCCGGGCGCATCGATCTGGGGCTGGGCCGGGCGCCGGGCGGCGATTTTCTCACCATGCGTGCCCTGCGCCGCGATTTGCGCCAGACCGGCGACGACTTCCCTGAATCTGCTCGAAGAATTGCGTACCTATCTGGGACCGGCGAAGCCGGGCCAAGCCGTCAAGGCCATTCCCGGGAGCGGAAGCAACGTACCGATCACGCTGCTGGGATCGAGCGATTTCAGCGCGCGGCTCGCGGCTACGCTCGGCTTGCCGTTTGCTTTCGCGGCGCATTTTGCTCCCGATCTGCTTGAAGAGGCGTCGCAGCTCTATCGTGAGAATTTCCGCCCCAGCGAGACACTTCCGCAGCCGCGGCTGATGGTCGGGGTACAGGTCATCGCGGCGGAGACCGACGCCGCGGCGCGGAAGCTCTTTCACGACGCCCCAGCAGCGCTTTCTACGCCTGATCCGCAACCAGCCTGTGGAGCTTCTGCCTCCGGTAGATTCGATGGACGGCCTGTGGAGCGACTGGGAGCGCGTGATGGTAGAGACCAAGCTGCGTGCAGCCATCGTAGGCTCCGAGAGCACAGTGCAAACCGGCCTGGAACGGCTTGGTTGCCACGACGGGAGCCAATGAAGTGATCGTGGTGACCGATACCTGGGATCATGAGGCGCGCCTGGATTCCTACCGGCGACTGGCAGAGGTCGTCCGGCAGGATCGAGATGAAGGCGCCCGCCGCGTCAGCGCAAGGGGCTCGGTAGGTACGGGAACTGGCAATGGGAAGGCGGCAAGCGCAGCGGCTATACTTGACGGGGTTTTGGATCGCACGAGAGGAAAGCTTTGCGAGTCGGCTTGTTTACGCGCGAATACCCTCCGCAGGTCTACGGTGGCGCCGGCGTTCACGTCGATTACCTGAGCCGCGAATTGGCGAAGGAGATCGAGGTGGAGGTGCATTGCTGGGGGCCGCAGCACAGCGATGCAGGGCCGTCTGCATGTGCGCGGAGCCGAGCCGTGGGCAGAAATCTCCAATGGCACCGAAGGTAAATTCAAGGGCGCGCTTGAGGCCTTCAGCCTGAATCTCACGCAGATCAAAGCGCTCGGCGGCATCGATGTCGTCCACACCCATACCTGGTACGTCTCGATGGCTGGCTACCTGGCCAAAAAACTCTATGGCATGCCTTTTGTGTTAACCACGCATTCGCTCGAGCCGCTGCGCGCGTGGAAGGCGGAGCAGCTTGGCAGCGGTTACGCTGATGAGTTCGTGGATGGAGCGCACGGCGATTCTGGATGCTGACGCAATCATCGCCGTTTCCGCGGGCACCAAGGCCGACATTCTGCGCGCTTATCCCGAGGTTGAGCCCGCTCGAATTCATGTGATCTACAACGGCATCGATCTCGCCGAATACCAGAAGACAGACGAGACGCAAGGCCTTGACCGATTATGGGGTAGACCCTGGGGTGCCGTACGTTCTGTTTGTCGGCCGCATCACACGCCAGAAAGGCGTGACTCATCTGGTCGATGCGATCCGCCACATGCCGCCGGAGACGCAGGTGGTGCTATGCGCGGGTGCGCCCGACACCCCCGAGATTGCCGCAGAGCTGCGCGACAAAGGTCGAGGAAGCGCGGCGAAACCATCCGCGCATCGTATGGATCGAAAAGATGGTCACCCGGCAGGAGACGATTCAGCTTTACAGCCATGCGCGGGTGTTCTGCTGCCCTTCGGTGTATGAGCCTTTCGGGATCATCAACCTGGAAGCAATGGCCTGCCGAGCCCCTGTGGTTGCGAGCGCGACAGGCGGCATCAAAGAAGTAGTTGTCGATGGAGAAACCGGCTACCTGGTGCCCTTCGACCAGGACCCGGTGACGAGTTTTCCGCGCGATCCTGAAACGTTTGCAAAGGATCTCGCGCTGCGCATCAACGAACTCATGGCCGATCCGGAAAAATGCCGGCAATTCGGCGATGCCGGGAGACGGCGGGTTGAAGAGATTTTCAGTTGGACAGCGATCGCCCATCAGACAATCGAGCTGTACCGGAAATTGATCGAACGGCGCAAAAGGGCCGCGAACTGACGAACAGGGATTTTGCAAGGCACTGGGATTCAGCCCTGCATTTACTCAACTCAAACGATGGGGCACGTGAACGAACGATGAAGCTGACCGATTTTGACGGACGCAGACGCGTTGTCATCGAAGGAATCACACCGCAGGTGGATGGCGGGCGCTTCCCCGCAAAACGCACGGTAGGCGACCAGGTCCGCGTAGAAGCCGACATTTTCACCGATGGACACGACGCAATCGCTGCCTCTCTGCTGCGCATCGCGAAGGGTCCGGCGACATGGACCGAGATCCCGATGCAGCCTCTGGTGAACGACCGCTGGTTCGCGACATTTCGCGTCGGCGAGCTTGGCCGTTACGGATTCAAGGTGCAGGGGTGGGTCGATCACTTTGAGACCTGGCGTCGCGATCTGTTGAAACGCATCGCCGCAGAGACCGACGCGCCTGTCGACTACCTGATTGGCGCGGAGCTGGTGGCCGCAGCAGCAACCCGGGCTACGGGTGCGACCATGATTGGCTCGAGCGAGCGAGCGGCCGTTCTTCGCGCAGGGAAAACGCCCGACGGCTCTGCGCATCCACGCAACCGATCCGATGCTGCATGAGCTGGCGCTGCGTTATCCCGACAAGAGCTTCATGACCGAGTCAGAAAAGAGCTGATGATCGTTGTCGATCCCGTGCGTGCGCGGTTCAGTTCGTGGTACGAATTCTTTCCTCGCTCGACCGCAGCGAGCCCGGCAAGCACGGCACGTTCGCCGATTGCGAGAAGCGCTTGTCGTATGCCGCGGAGCATGGGATTCAACGTCGTCTACCTGCCGCCGATTCATCCCATCGGACGCACCTTTCGCAAGGGCCGCAACAATGCTGCCAGAGGCGCAAGCCGGGCGATTATGGCAGCCCGTGGGCGATCGGCGCAGCCGAAGGCGGGCACAAGTCGATCCTCGAGCGAGCTGGGCACGCTGGAGGATTTCAAGCGCTTCGTGGCGAAGGCCGCGAAGCTCGATCTCTCCGTCGCGCTCGACATCGCCTTCCAGGTTGCGCCCGATCATCCCTATGTGCGCGAGCACGAAGCCTGGTTCCGCAAGCGTCCCGACGGCACCATTCAGTATGCGGAGAATCCGCCGAAGAAATATCAGGACATCTATCCCTTCGATTTCGAGAGCGAGGACTGGGCCGCGATGTGGGAAGAGCTGAAAAGCGTCTTCCTCTACTGGATCGGCCAAGGCGTCACGATCTTCCGCGTCGACAATCCGCATACCAAGGCATTTCCCTTCTGGGAGTGGGTCATCGCGGAGATCAAGCGGGATCATCCTGAAGTGTTCTTTCCTGGCCGAAGCCTTCACGCGGCCGAAGATTATGTACCGGCTGGCCAAGCTCGGATTCGGCCAGTCCTACACCTACTTCCCATGGCGCAATGCGAAGCAGGAATTCACCGCCTACCTGACCGAACTGACACATACGCCGGTGCGCGAATTCTTTCGGCCCAATCAATGGCCCAACACGCCCGACATTCTCACCGAGTTTTTGCAGATGGGCGGACGCCCTGCATTCGTCATCCGCCTTACTGCTGGCAGCGACACTGGGAGCGAACTATGGAATCTACGGGCCGGCGTTCGAACTGCTCGAGAACCGGCCCGTGCGCCACGGAAGCGAGGAGTATCTCGACTCGGAAAAGTATGAGATTCGGCACTGGGACCTGGAGCGGCCCGACAGCTTGCGGCCGCTGCATCACGCGGGTGAATGAGATTCGCAACACCAATCCGGCGCTGCAGAACGACTGGTCGCTGAAGTTTCACTTCGCGGACAACGACCAGCTCCTCTGCTACAGCAAGGAATCAGACGACCGCGCAAACCTGCTGCTGATGGTGGTCAATCTCGACCCGCACCATACCCAGAGCGGCTTTGTGACGCTGCCTCTGACGAGCTTGGAGATTCCCCAGGACCGCGGCTACGAAGCGGAGGACCTGTTGAGCGGCGAGCGTTACCTCTGGCACGGACCGCGCAACTACGTCGAGTTGAACCCCTCACGCGGTCTCCGGGCACATCCTGAAGATCCACCGCAGATTGAAGGTGGAAACGGACTTCGAGTACTTCCTCTAGTCGGCGGCCGGCAGCATGTCCGGCTCTCGCCGCTAGATGAGACAAACACTCCGCAGCCCTGAGATCCTTTGGTGAATCGAGACACTAGCCTTATCGTCAGAGTCGACTGAAGGCGAATCGGCAGTCGCCGACTTTTGGAAACGCAAAACGAAACCATGCGCATCCAACTTCCTTGGAGAATTGACCGCGTGAAGAAGCTGGCAAGCGCAATCGATCCGCTCTGGTACAAAGACGCGATCATCTACGAGCTGCACGTGCGCGCCTTCGCCGACTCGAACGGCGACGGCATCGGCGACTTTCCCGGCTGCTCTCGCAGCTGGACTATCTGCAGGAGCTCGGCGTCACCTGCATCTGGCTTCTGCCGTTCTTCCCTTCGCCGCTGCGCGACGACGGCTACGACATCGCCAACTACGTCGACGTCAATCCGTCCTATGGAACCCTGACCGACTTCAAGGCGTTTCTCGATGCGGCGCATCAGCGCAACATGCAGGTGATGATCGAGCTGGTCATCAATCACACCAGCGATCAGCATCCATGGTTCAAAGCCGCGCGGCTCGCGCCCCCCGGCTCGCCGCAGCGCGAGATGTATGTCTGGTCGGACACCGATCAGCTCTACAAAGATGCGCGCATCATCTTCACCGACACGGAAAAATCGAACTGGACCTGGGACGAAACCGCGAAGGCGTTCTACTGGCATCGCTTTTTCTCGCACCAGCCCGACCTCAACTTCGACAGCCCGCTGGTGATGGAAGAAGTGCTGAAGGCGATGCGCTTCTGGCTCGATATGGGCGTGGACGCGCTGCGCATGGACGCGATTCCGTACCTTGTGCGAGCGCGATGGAACCTCGCTGCGAAAACCTGCCGGAGACGCACGCGGCGATCAAGAGGATTCGCGCGGCAATTGACGCCGAGTATGCCAATCGCCTGATTCTTGCCGAAGCCAACCAATGGCCGGCCGACGTGCGCCCCTACTTCGGCGACGGCGATGAGTGCCACATGGCATTTCACTTCCCGCTGATGCCGCGCATTTACATGGCGCTTCGGCAGGAAGATCGTCTGCCGATCACCGACATCATGGCGCAGACGCCGCCGATTCCCGACAGCTGCCAGTGGGGGCTGTTCCTGCGCAATCACGATGAGCTGACGCTGGAGATGGTGACCGACGACGAGCGCGACTACATGTACTTCGCCTATTCCGCCGATCCGCGCATGCGCATCAACGTCGGCATTCGGCGCCGGCTGGCGCCGCTGGTCGACAACAATCGCCGCCGCATCGAGCTGCTGAATTCGCTGCTGCTCAGCTTTCCCGGCACGCCGATCCTCTACTACGGCGATGAGATCGGCATGGGCGACAACATCTATCTCGGCGACCGCAATGGCGTGCGCACGCCGATGCAATGGACCTCGGACCGCAATGCCGGCTTCTCGCGATGCGATCCGGCGCGGCTTTACTTTCCGGTGATCATGGACCCGATCTATGGCTACCAGGTGGTCAACGTGGAAGCGCAGCTCAGCGATCAGTCGAGCCTGCTGCACTGGACGCGCAACATGATCGCGCTGCGCAAGCTGTTCCAGGTCTTCGGCCGCGGGACGCTGACGTTTCTGAATCCGGCCAACCGAAAAGTGCTTGCCTATCTGCGCGACCTGGAGCGCCCCGACGGCTCGCACGAGACGGTTCTCTGTGTGGCCAACCTCAGCCGCTTTGCGCAGCCGGTTTCGCTCGATCTGGCCCTATTTGCAGGCATGCAGCCGGTCGAGATGCTCGGTTACGTGCCCTTTCCGCCCATCGATGAAACAGCCTTATTCGCTTACGCTGGCTCCGTATTCTTTTCTCTGGCTCGAACTGCAGCCCGCGGCTGAAGTGAATGAACTTCTGCCCGAGCCACGCAGTCGAGTTGGCCGACCGATCGTGCGGGAAGAGGCCGAAGCATTCGATCTGTTCGCGAACGGCTGGTCAGGCTGGCTCACGCGTCATCGGCATCCGGCTGCTTGAAGACGATGCTCCCGGACTGGCTTCCCGCGCCAACGCTGGTTTGGCGCCAAGACGCGCACAATTCACTCTGTGCAACCTTCTGGATTGGGTTGAGCTTCCAAGTCCGCACGCCATGCAACGCGAGTCATGCCGTCGGCTGAAGCGTCGGCTTCGGGCAACGTCGCGCCTGCCGTGCTCTTCTTTGAGATTCAATACGGCGGCGGCGGGAGCGATCTCTATCAGCTTCCCCTGGCATGCAGCAGGGGCCCGGAGGGAGACGAGATTGCGGCCAACCATCCTGAGAGCGTGATCGCGACATTGGATTCACCCGTCGGCCCCGCGGTGCTGCACGATGGGACGATGCGCGAGGATATGCGCCAAAGCTTGCTCATGCTGATCGAGCAAAATGCGACCCTGGCCATGTCGACCACCCGTACGGCCGCCTTTGCTGACGTTCCAGCGATCGATGTTGTAGCGCAGAGCGCTGCAGCAAGGGGACCAAGCCCCGTCCAGCCTCGACATCGAACCGAACGCGACCAGCTTACCCGTCGCTCCAGTGCCGATCAGCGCGCAGCCAGGGGAAGCTGCCGCACCTCCGCGCTCCACCGCACCTGCGCCTTCGGCGGCACAACGGATGCAGCCGCGCGAATCGCCGTCTGCCGGGAATCCGGTTCCGAGTGGAGGCCGTCTCGATGCGCACGCGTCGTCTCTTTTGAACGAGGCGCATCCTATTCAGCATTTAACTTCGCGCGTCGGGAGCGCAGAGCAATCCAATACTTCCATTCTTTATGGTCAGAAACTGATTTTGAAATTGTTTCGCCGCTTGCAGCCTGGCGAGAATCCCGATGTAGAAATCGGCCGCTTTCTCACCGAGGTCGCCCGGTTTCCGCACATCGCGCCGTTCATGGGCGAAATCACAATGACCCCGGTCTCCGGAGAAGCCACGACGGCTGCGATGCTCCAAGGCCTGGTGGCGAACAAGGGCGATGGCTGGGAGTGGTTCCTCGACCAATTCGCCGCTTTCCTGCAATCGGTCGAACACCTTGCTTCACCCCCGGAGACTTCCGCGCCGGGCCTTCTGAAGATCCAAAAGCCGATGAAGGAAGTCCGCGACAATGCAGGAACAGCTTTGAACGCGGCTGCACTTCTCGGACGCCGCACGGCAGAGTTGCATCTGGCGCTCAGCACTCAAACGCAGGACCAGGCATTTTGTGCGGAGCGCTTTACCTCCACAGAACTCGGCCAGGACGTGCGGCGGATCGAAGCACAACTGACTCAAACACTGGAAACGCTCAAGGCGAGGTTCTCCACGTTGGACGATTCCACCGCCGATCTTGCGGTTCAGTTCTTTTCCAAGAGGCGAGAGATGTTTGCGCGGATGCGCGAACTCGCAAGTTTGAAAGCCGCGGGCCAGCGCATTCGTATCCATGGCGACTACCATCTGGGGCAGACGTTGCGGACAGAAGCGCCCGCAAGAGACCGCAACAAAGACGCCGGTGATTTCGTTATTCTTGATTTTGAGGGCGAGCCGGCACGTACACTGGCAGAACGTCGACAAAAGCAGTCACCATTGAAGGATGTAGCCGGGATGATTCGATCGTTTTCCTATGCGGCCCATTCCGGGCTTGATCGATATTTGAATGAAAAGCCGGAGTCCGCATCGGGAGAGGGTGCGAATCAACTGGCGAAATGGGCGCGCTGCTGGGAGCATTCCGTGGCGGGTGAGTTTCTGAGCTCGTACAGTGAATGCATTGCGGCGAAACCAGACCTGCTACCCCCGAAGGAACAATCGCAGACTCTACTCAACGCTTATGTGCTCGAAAAGGCGCTGTATGAATTGATGTACGAGCTCAACAACCGCCCCCAATGGCTTCGCATCCCGTTTGCCGGAATCCTAGCTTTGTAGAACTGCCACGAGTCGATGGAACGCAAAAATGGCGACAACAAATCCCATGGTCGATACGAGCACTGCATCGGAGAACCCGAATGGCAGTTTGCTGGTATTGCTTCCCTCTTCGCCGCAGGCGCAACTTGAGACGATCCTCACTCATTTAACCGCGTCCTTTCCTGCAGAAGATTTGCTGATCGCCTCGCCCGAGGCCCCGCCGGATTCACACCTGAACCTCCGCTTCGTCGATCTTCCCGCATCCAAGCCGTCCTGGACGCTGACCGCCGGAGATTTCGTTTCCGCATCCCAACTCGCTCAGAAAAACAATGTCCGAGCCATTCTGATACTCGGCCCAGAGTCCAGTTCGCTGCCCGCTTCCAGCATGGGTGGCCTGGCCAACGCGGTCCTCACGGATGCAGTCGATCTCGCGGTTCCGTGCTACGACCTGCAGGCTCGCGCGGGCCTTGTGAACTCGTCAATCCTTTATCCATTGAGCCGCGCGCTCTTCGCAACGCGGGTGCGTTTTCCCCTGGCAATCGATCTCGGCCTGTCCCCTCGCATGGCCGAGCGGCTTGGCGCCGCCGCCCAGCGTTTCGTCGCGCTGAACCAAAGTGACGCGCCCCTTTGGGTTGTAAGCGAGGCCATCGTGGCCGGAATGAAGATCGAGGAGGTCGATGTCGGCCCGCGCGATCAACCCCAGCCTGCAGATCCTGATCTGAACACGATTCTTCCTTTTGTCACCGGATCGCTTTTTTCCGATATAGAGACCAAAGCAGCATTCTGGCAGCGTCCCCGGGTCTCTCCGCCGCCGCGCAAGCAGTCGCCGACGGTGCAGCCGCCATCCTCCGATGGCTCCGCTGAGGTGGCATCGATGCTGCAGGGGTTTCGGCTCGCTTATACAAATCTTCGCGAGATTTGGGGTTTGGTACTGCCACCCAATACGCTGCTTGGCTTGAAGCGACTCTCACAGATCGATGGACCCGCATTTCGTATGCCCGAGAATCTGTGGGCACGCATTGTTTTCGACTTTCTGATCGCGTACCGGCTCCGCACCCTGAACCGAGGGCACTTGCTCGGGGCCCTTATTCCTCTTTATCTCGCGTGGGTCGCGAGCCACATCAATGTCATCGTCTCGGGCGACAATCCTGAGCATCACATCGAAGCGCACGCGGCCGCATTTGAAGCAGAGAAAGCCTACCTCGTTGCACGTTGGCGCTGGCCAGACCGGTTTAATCCGTAACCGCTCTCAACCCAGTACGCAAGCTTGCACGATGCGGGATCAGGCATCACAGAGACTTCAAGGAGTGAATCCGATGTTCAACATCCTTGCAACAATGATTCAGATTCCGGTACCTGAATCCAAGCAGCCTTTTTACACAGACAATGCGACCATTCTGCATCACATGTCGGATGCGCTCCATCAGTCTCTTTATCGCGTGCTTTCGCTGCTGATCGCTGTTCTGCCGGGCATTCTCGCTTTCTTTGTCTCGCTGGCAGTTTTCACGGTGATCGGGATGGTGATTTCCGCAGTACTTCGGCGCGGACTGTCCTGGATCCGATTTGACGATCGGCTGACAAGCTATCGAGGAAGCGGCGACTGGACGCCTACGAATTCGCCCACGGCGATCGTTGCCCGTGGTTCCTTTTGGGCATGCGTGCTCCTCGGTCTCGTCATCGGCGTTTCGGCCTTCGACGCGTCCTACGCAACCGCTGCCTCCCTTCCCATTTCCCTCCTGCCGTACCTCACGCACGCCGTGGGCGCCATTCTTTTGTTGATCGCAGGCACTCTCGTTGCCCGGTTTCTGGCACGCTCCGTGCTGATCGGCGCCGTGAACGCGCAACTGCAGTACGCTCGGTTCTTATCGCTCGGTGTCAAATGGCTCGTCCTGGTGCTTACGGCTGCCATGGTCCTCGATCATCTCGAGGTTGGAGGCGTAGTGGTCGAGCTGGCGTTCGGCATTCTGTTTGGGGGAATCGTGCTGACGCTTTCGCTGGCCATAGGACTGGGTTCGCGCGATCTGGTGAGCCGCTCGCTCGAAAGCCGCGTAGAGCGGTCGACCGAACGCAACCCCGACGTGCCTCCTCCGGGTACCAGCGTCTCCGGAGAAACCTTGCGCCATTTTTGAAGGCGTTGCACCACCTGGCTTTGCAGCCGCTTCTCGCTGATTTGCGATCGCCGAAGCGGAATGGGATTTAGATCGGATCACTCATCGGTTGCACAACCCTCTTGGCAACCGATTCATCTGCGTGCGACTATGTAACTCTGCGCATTACTTCCCTGTTCGGAACTGCGTGGATCGAATCCCCCATTCGTAAGTTACTTTAAGTGCTCCGGTCGCACCGGCGCCCGAGTTGTCTCTTAAAGAACGAGCTTTTAGTTAGTCGCGCAAGCGCATAGATGCGGGTCAGGCCGAACGGGGTTCGGACCAGGGGGGCGGATGAATCAGTTCATACGATTGATTGTGATAGCTACAGTTGAGATGTCTCTAGTTTCATCCGGGATGGGTCTTCCAGGGCTTCCAGAGAGCCCGGGCTTTGGAACGCCGAAAACGAAGGTGTATCTGCAACGGAAGCTTCCGGCTCTGGTGCGTCTGAACGGGGGCACCTTCAGGGTGAAGGTATCCGGCCGCGAAAATCAAGTCGACTTATCCCGTGATTTAAGCGCGCAGCTGGAAACCGAGCTGATGAAAGACGACCCTCATTTTCGCGCGGATGAGATGAACCCATCGATCGTCATTTCTTGCCAGATTACCGATTACTCGCATCCGCAACCTACGGTAACTCAAAGACCTAATCTCGCGGCCGGCAAGAATGGGCCCAAGACCCTGCCCTACTTGCGCGTCACTGGCTCCCTTGAGCGTGGCGTTCCAGGCGCGAACAGGAAACCAGACTTTGGCTTCGAACAACATCACCGCAAAATACGATGAGGAGTTTGATAGCGCGGGCAACAATGCTTCGCATGGCGTGATGGGAACGATGTCGAGCACGTGGCATCGGATCACGGGCGGCGCCAGCAGCGAGGATCTGAATCCACCTACTGAACCTGAGCTTCGCTCGAAGTTGTTGTCCGAGGCCGTACATCAGATCGCCCAACATCTTGTGAACACCAACGAAACGGTCGAAGTGTATCTGGCGAAAGGCAAGAAGACTCTCGACGAAGGCGACAAACAAGCAGAGGCTGGATTGTGGCAGCGCGCGCTCGAGACATACGAGACCGCACCGTCCATGCCGAAGCCGGTCGACGACGCCTATCGTCTTTATGACATTGGTGTGGCCTATGAAGCGCTGGCCTATGCGGCCGAGGACGAGAAGTCCGCAATGAAGTTTCTCGATGAAGCCGCGATTAACTACGGGAAGGCCATCGATGCCAAGCCCGCGGAAAAATACTTCCTCGAACCCCAGAAACGCATCGAGACAGCAATTGCACATTACAAGGAACTGGAGGAGCAAAGGCATACGAAAATCGTCGCTGAATCGGCTCCGGCGCCTGCGCCCAAGACTCCGGCGAGTCCAAAGATGTCCGCTGCGAAAGGTCTCACAAATGAGCAGGTGATTTCGATGGTGAAGTCGGGAATGGAAGATGACACCGTAATTCAGGCTATCCGCGTCGCAAAGTCTTCTAGCTTCGATCTAAGTTCCGGGGGCCAGCAGGAACTGACAAGCAACGGCGTGAGTGCGCAGGTGGTCACAGCGATGAAAGTGCGCGCGGCACACAAAACTGTGGCGGCGAAATGAGTCTGGCTAAGTTCCCGGTGTGGGCAGCACTCGGCGCGCTTCTGCTCCATGCATCGCACGCAACGGGACAGGATTCTCGTTGTGGGGCGGGCAGGGACCTTGTGGTTCAGGCGTTGGAAAGAATCTCCCCTCAAAGCGACCGGAGTTCCTTTGAAGACGCATTGCAGCTTCTCAAGCATGCTGTATCCGAATGTGGAGAGCTCGGCGACGCCTGGTATTACCGAAGCCTGGTGGAGCAGCGGCTCGGCCATGATTCGCTCGCGCGCTATGCGATGGATAAGGCCCGCTTTTTAGGTTCGGAAGCGCTGCAACAGGAACTCAACCCGCTCGTCTTGTCGACGCCCTCGGCGCGCGGCATCGCGGTAGAAGCGAACGCCCCACAAGCCTCCCAACCTGCGCCATCGAAGCCGGGACCCGTTCAACAAAAGTGGGCATTGGTGATAGGCATCAGCCGCTTTGTCGATGCTCGCGTTCCGAGCTTGAAATTTACAACTGCGGATGCGAGTGCGTTTGCAGCAGAGCTCACCGATCCTGCGATCGGGCGATTTCCCGCCGCCAACGTCCACCTGCTGACCGACGAGCAGGCAACGACGCGCAACATTAAAGAAGGACTGAACTGGATTGCCCGGCGCGCAAAGCCAAATGACCTCGTGGTAATTTATCTGGCGACTCATGGCACGCCGCGCACGCTGGATTCGGCCGGAGGCGCGAATTACCTGGTCACTTACGATACCGAGATCTATAACTCGGGCAGCTTCGATGAGGACGCCATGTATGCGACGGCCTATCCGATGGTGGAGCTTGCGGACTCGGTGGCAACGCGTATGAAGGCGCTTCGCACGGCGGTCATCCTGGACACGTGCTACAGCGGCGGATCGGTCAGGGGTCAGGCCGGAACACAAAACAGTTCCCTGCCCGACAAGCCTCCCTCGCAGGAAATGTTGGCGCGCATGAGCCAGGGCACGGGCCGCATTGTGATGACGGCGAGCCAGGCAGACGAGGAGTCGCTTGAGAGCGGCGAACTGCAGCATGGCTACTTCACTTACTATCTGCTTGAAGCGCTGAAGAACGGAAAGGGTAATACTCCGCTTAAGCCAGATTTATGCCTCGGTAGCACAGCGCGTCTCGCAGCGGGTATCCGCGGGCGGAATGCGCCAGCACCCGGTGATGAGCAGAAGCTCAGAAGATGCAGACTTTGCGCTGGGAGTCTTAGGCACGGAGCCCGCAGAATCGAAACCCTAGAGCTTCCTTTCATTCGCGAAAAGTGCACAGCTTTTCTTCATTACTTCCAGCCGCGCCCGATAGAAGCGAGGAGCCAATTCATCTTCGGGCTGTGAGATCATAGCGAATCGATGCTTACACAGAGAAAGACTCATTCAGCCGTGGCCTCGAAAGTTAGTCGTCATTCCGACACACTCTCGAGGGTGCAGTCATGAGGATTCCGAGCCCAGTTGCCGCGGGTTGTTTTGCGACTCTACTCGGTCTTTTTCTATCCGCGTGTTCTGGCGTAAGCGGCAACGCAAATGGTACCCAGAGTCCGACGACGACCTACTCGCTCACCGTTTCATCGGTTAGCCCTGCCACAGGTGTGTCTATTTCTGTGACGCCCGCGGACTCGAGCGGCGCGACGAACGGAACCACGTCCTTCACGCATACCTACAAAGCCGGAACGAGCATTACACTGACTGCTCCCGCAGCAATGAACGGCAATTCTTTTCAATCCTGGACTGGCTGCACGACCACCGCAAGCGGGAATGTGTGCAATGTAACGCTGAACGCAAACACGACTGTCAGTGCGACGTACAACAGCTCTTCCACGATCAGCGGGATCACGGTCACCCCCAACACGGCAACCATCGGCACGCAGGTTCAGTTCACAGCTACGGTTACTGGGAGTGGGACCTTCAACAATGCAGTGACGTGGTCAGTCGCCGGTCCTGCAGGCAGTTCGCTGAGCCCTGGAACGATCAGCTCGACAGGCCTCTACACGACCCCGTATCCAGCACCGCCGACCGTCACCGTAACGGCAACCAGTACGCAAGACACGACCAAGAGTGGCAGCGTGCTCGTCACCTTGATTCCGCCGGCTGCTGCGACCGGTCCATCTTTAACGGTGGATGCCGGGAACCGGACACACCCAATCAACCCGTACATCTATGGCATGAACGCGTACGGATTGAGTTCGACGACGGCTACCAAAGCGAATATCTCCGTCGCCCGATGGGGCGGCGACAATACGTCGCGCTATAACTACCAATCGAAAGCAACCAACTCGGCGAGTGACTGGTACTTTGAAAACCAGAATGGCACGTCGATCTGGCCGACCGGCTACTTTAATGATCTCGCTACCAGTGCCAGTGCAATTGAAGTGAAAACACTCGGCACCGTGCCTGTGCTCGGCTGGGTCGCGAAAGACACTACCTCCTGCAGCTTCCCACTCTCGGCCTATCCCAATCAGCAATCGGTTGATTCGGGACGCAGCTGCGGCAATGGTGTCTATCCTGAAGGTGTCAACGGCTGCACCAACTCAGGCGGATGCAACATCACCGGCAATGATCCCAACGTCACAAGCACGGCGGAGGGCCCGTCCTGGGCGGGCGGCTGGGTCAGCTCGCTCGTGAGCACCTTTGGAACAGCAGCAAACGGCGGCGTGGCCATCTACGATCTGGATAACGAGCCGAGCTGGTGGGATGCCGTACATCGCGATGTGCATCCTGTACCCTTCACTTACGACGAGGTGACGAACAACGGCATCGCGACTGCTGTTGCGATCAAGAATGCGGACTCGACCGCCGAGGTAAGTGGCCCGGTGATCGACTTCTGGATGGACTATTTCTATTCCAAGAAAGATGTGGAGTCCGGTTGGAGCACCGGGCCTTGTTATCAGCCCTGGAGCAACCCAATCGATCGAAATTCCCATGGCGGCATACCGCTCATCGAGTATTACCTGCAACAGTTCAAGGCGGCTGAAGCCACAAACGGCAAGCGGCTGCTCGATTATGTGGACCTGCACACTTATTTTGCCGCCGACTATAACGGCGCTTCCGTGGCATTCACCACGGCCGGAGACACGGGAGAGCAGCAGGCTCGCTTGAACTCCACACGTGTCTTCTGGGATCCAACCTACACCGATCCAAACTACACACAGCCGAACTACACAACCGATCCTAACTACACCAGCAGTTGCTCGACGCCTTCACAGGCTCCTCAAGTGATACGGATGCTGGAAACGTGGGTTGCGAATGATTATCCCGGCACCAAGACGGCTATCACGGAATATAACTGGGGCGGCCAGGAGCACATCAACGGCGCACTCACACAGGCTGACATTCTTGGCATCTTCGGACGCGAGGGCCTGGACCTCGGCACACTGTGGGGACCACCGGATTCGACTTCGCAGATTCCTGGCCTCATGGCTTTTGCGATTTACCGTAACTACGACGGCAGCGATTCCAAGTTTGGTGATACGGCTCTTGCCTCCACCAGCGTGGACCTGAGCCAGCTCTCTGTGTATGGAGCGGTGCGCAGTTCCGACAATGCGCTCACAATCGTCGTGATCAACAAGACCTATGGCGATTTGACGTCCACTTTGTCGCTGGCGAACTTCACCACCGCCCGCACAACAGGCCAGGCTTACCTTTACAGCAATGCCAATCTCAACGCGATCGTTGCCCAACCCGCGATCACGGTGACGCCGCCGGCCTCGGGCGGACAGGCCAGTACGATCACGACAACATTCCCAGCGCAGTCGATCACGCTCCTTGTAGTGCCAAACTGATTCCGGGCGGCTTGAAAGCGCGGACTTGTAAGAGATATCGCCTTTCAATGTTTCGGCGACGGCGTTGATCGTGGATCAAGCGGAGTAGAGCGCCGCCACCTCGTAACTGACGACTGATGGAATCGTAAATTCCACCGAATCCGCAGCTGCGTGGAAGGGAATGTCTCTTTCTGCACGAAGCAACTCAACCCGCGTGACACGTCTTCCGGGCGGCAAGCGAAACTGGACCTTTTGCTCCCCGATCGGATAGAACTCGCGCACCCAGCCACGATGCGCGTTGGGATTGGTGTAATTCAACACATGGACGGCGAAGCCTGGCTCCGTCTCCCATGCGAATGCCTCAATCAATCCTTTCCCCTCAATCGTGATGGGGGCGTTCTCGCCAGCGACCCAACGAATCGTGTTCTGCAAAAGCAGTGTCAGGTCAGTATGACCAGAAAGCCACAGAGTCGCCTCGATGTCTCCGGGAAAGTAGGCGAGACGGCTCTTGCCTCGTTCACTCAGAACGACCGCCGGCTCGGTGGTGCGCGACATTGGGGGATACGACATCTCCGGCGGATACGCGACATATCCCGGCACCACAGTGAGCACGGGGTTATCAACGGGAGCTAGAGGCAAGCGATATTCGGCCCCTGGTAACCAATGCGTGTCGGTGAATCCGTGCAAGATAGGATGCTGCCGTTCGATACGGGCGAGAAAAGGATTGCCATTGCCCCTGCGCCCAATCATTTCGCCGGCGAGATGAATTCCAAAAATATCAGCCAGTCCAAAATTCGTGCGACGCTCGTTCGAGTTGGTATACATGCTGGTTTCGAACGTCGCCAGCAAGGAACCACCCTGACTGACATACTCGCGCAACTGGCCGCACTGCTCATCGCTCAGGAGCGCGACGTTCGGCAGAATGAGTGCAGAGTATTTTTTAAGACGCTCCAACTGCAAGCGATCTTCGTGCACGAAATCAAATAGGAACCGACCCTCGAGCAGCGCGTAATACATGGCATCCATGTTTTGTTGCATCGAGACATTGTGAGGTGCTTTGTAGAAAAGCTGCGTGCGCTGCCCGATGACCAGGCCGATGTTGGCGATCGTGGACTTATTCACGAAATGCGCATCGTGCCGAGCTGTCCATTGAAAGTAGTCACGGCCAATCTTCTTCCAGCGCAAATCTTCGCCGAGACCGGTTTCTCCACCAACGATGTGATAGTAGGGAACCATACCGCTCGCAAGAGATTGGTCGAACCAAGTTTGCGTCTCGGCGGGCGTCTTGGTGATTTCACGCCAGCGGATTGGACCGGTCGACCATCCGGCCGTCACATTGGTTGCCATTTTGCCATCGAGCACCGCATTGCACACGCGCCCCTGCTGCGCCGCGCCCCAGATCGGCTCGTCCTGGCCGCCGCGGCCCTGGTTATCCGCCTGGAACCAATGACAGGTTTCGCCTAACTCGGCCAAGTTAGGAGTGGCATGAATGCCGCCCCCCATATTCATGAAGTAAAAACTCTCCGCCTTCTTCTCCTGTGCGATCGAGTTATAGAGCTTCCACAAATAAGTGACACGCTCATTGAACTTATCCCAGTAGGCCGGCGTTTTGGGCGGAGGCAATTGGCGGCAGATATTGCAATAGCAAACCGGAAGACTGAAAGACGGCCAACCATTGGAATAATGTGCATCGACGTCGTAGCGGCCGACGACCTCGCGCATCACTGCCGGAAAATAATCCGTCATGTAATTCGAGAACATGCAGGTTTGAAACAATTCGGGATCGTCCTGCGTTGGCTGCGGCTGACCATGTTCGTCGCGCATGAACCAATCAGGGTGTGCGGCGAGCGCGTCGCCCCAATTCAGATCGGGGCTATAGCGGGCGATCGTGCGCAGGCCTCGTTTTTTTGCAGCCGTGTAGAGTTCGCCAAGAAAATCGCGGCCCTTCAGATATTTGCCGTGCCGATGAAACGAAACCTGGCTTGGATAAAAAGCAAGAATGCCTGTGACGCTGATGAATACGGCGCCGACTTTTGCGCTGGCCCAGTAGTCAGCCCATCCTTCGATATCGAAAACGGCTGGATCGTGTTCGGTGAAATTCGTCTGCCCGATGCGGCGCAGCTTGCGTTGCCAGGGAACGGCTGTCGCCTCGCTCGAAGAAGCGGCGACGGACGGCTCGGGCAGCGTCGCCGTGTGAACCAGGTTCAATGCGTCCCCTGACTGCGTAAGCGGCATCGCTGCCAGCCCCGCCTTCAAGAACTCCCGCCGATTAATCATCCGAACTGGTCCCTCCCTCATGTTCGACAGCCCCGCCAGTTTACAACTGCACCAAATTTCCATCAGATCGCACAGGCTCTCGCGGCTTCCGGGTAGTAGGCTATTTTCAGTCAAAGAAGCCCACGACCGGCTCCCGCCCCGCATTGACCTTGCCTCCAAAAGCAGGTAAACTACCTTAGTTTGGCGATTCCTGCCTGTCGCCGTGGAGTCTGACGCTCGCCTCGATTTCGGGGCTTGAGTGATCTCCGGAGGCGCGGAAGTTTCCGCCCGAGCTATTTTGGTTGACTTGAGCGCACCCGCAGTGGCGTGTGCCGCTCTGGAGGGTTTATGTACGCAGTCATTCGCACCGGCGGCAAGCAGTACCGGGTCGCTCCCGGCGACGTGGTGAAGATCGAGAGCGTCCCGTCGGAGAACCAGACCGTCGAGTTCAGCGACGTGCTGGCAGTTTCAGGCGAGCCCGGAACGGTGGCCAAGCCGGCCACAGCCAAGGTCACTGCCGAAGTGGTCGGCGAAGGCCGCGGCGACAAGATCCTGGTCTTCCACCTGAAGCGGAAGAAGCAGTACAAGAAGCTGCAGGGACACCGGCAGAACTTTACCGAGGTGCGCATCAAGGCCATTGAGGCCGACGGCGTGACCTACACCGCAGCCAAGTAGGCGCGGACGAAAGATTCAGAAGGGGATTCGAGCAATGGCACATAAAAAGGGTGGAGGCAGCTCCACAAACGGACGCGATTCCAATGCACAGCGGCTGGGCGTGAAGGCCTTTGGCGGCGAACTGGTCACCGGCGGCTCGATCATCATGCGGCAGCGCGGCACACGCATCAAGCCGGGCGTCAACGTGGGCATCGGCTCCGACGACACGCTCTTCGCCAAGGTCACCGGGCGCGTGAAGTTCTCCGATCACGGCAACCGCGGGCGCTTTGCCTCGATCGAGCCGGTCGCAGCCGAGTAACGACGGCTTTCGATTCACAGAAAAAGCCACGGCGCTCGCCGTGGCCTTTTTGCTGAGCATGTTCACGTAGAAAAGGCCGGCCTGTGGACCGGCCTTCTTCTACGTTCAGCTTCGATTACGCTTGGACTCGCTGCTCTGCAGATTGGTGCGCGTGAGCACCTTGTCCACCACCTTCTCCACATCGGTCAGGAAGAAGCTGTTGGCGGGCTGCTGCACGGCGACCTTGGTTCCGTGGCCCAGCGCCGAGGCAATCTCGTTCCAGCGATAGATGGTCGAGTTGGCCGCCAGCACCACCGGCTTGCGCGCCGGCTCAGGCAGCGCGCAGTAGGCCACCCAGACGCCCAGCGTGAGCAGGATCAGCGACTCGTTGACGAACTGCAGTGGAGAGGTCAGCGAAGTGTTCTGCGATCAGAACGAAGCCAGGATAAAGTCGTTGGCGGACATCAAGCCGAAGCCGAGGGCAATGCCAAACGCCATGTCGCGCACCGAGAGACGCAGCGCGTTCATGCTCAGGCAGAGGAAAGCCAGCAGGCACAGTTCAAGAATGCTCACCGAGCGCATCAACGCATAGGCGATATCGGGAATGATCAGCACGCCGCGATGCGAGAACGGCAGCGGTGGTGATGCTGACGATCAGCGAAGCCAGCGTGGCCCAGCGGAAGACCACGGTGCCCAGTCGCATCAGGCCAGAGAAAGAGCGAAAGCGCGGAACGAAAGACCTCGATGCAGACGAAGAACAGCGAGACTGCGCTGGCGATGTAGACCGCCCAGTACGCGATAGAAATACAGCGGGAAGAAGATATCCTGGCGGACCCACGGCTGTGCCTGAATGAACAGGAGCCCCAGCAGAATCGGCATCGAGCCGACCCGCAAAGCATAAATACGTACTCATCGCGGGAAAGCGGCGATGCAGCCCTTCGTCCAGAAGAGGAAGCCGAGGACGCCCACAGCAGGAACTCCGCCGCGCTCATCAGCGACATCGCAGGTTCAAAGGCATAGACGTCCCTTCCATCCTGAGAGTTTTCTCAGAATAGCGCCTATGACCTTTGAATTCAAATGGAAACATGCACCATGCAGTAGCACTTTAGTGCTAACCGTGCAATGCTATTTACCTGATTGACGGGGCAGCCCATGCCCGGTCCGCAGCCCGGCGACGGCAGACTGGAAGTCGCGGACAGATGGCTCATGGCAGACATGCGATGTAGACGAGGAAAACGAAGCAGCAGCAGCACCGGCAACGACGACGGCAAATGCGAAGATGCGAATGGCGAGTTTCATAATTGGTTACCCCTTGAATCGAAACGATTGACACGGATGGATTACTGCCTAACACCTAAGATGGTAGTGCTACATTTTTAGTTAAGTCCAGCTATTTCAGTACAGTTCCATAAGTAGTCATCGCTTTGAGGTACTAACGTAACATATCACACTGGTAATCCGCCTGCAGGTAACCACTGCTCGGACAGTCGACTTCCCAGCCCATTTCTCCTCGCCTCCGCATGGTAAAATTGAAGTCAGTCGAATTCGCTCAAAGCCCTCGTCTTTCAAGCGGTTAATCCCTGATTCAGATCACGTCCTGAAAGCGCTCGGCGACCGCACTCGTCGTGGACCAGAAAGCGAAAATCTTGCGAACGGAACCCTATGGCGACTCTTGCAGCTGACAACTTCCCTCGGCACGGCGACAACGGCAGCTACACCGGCGAAAACATCAAGATTCTCGAAGGCCTGGAGGCGGTGCGCCTTCGCCCCGCCATGTACATCGGCTCGACCGGCGAGATGGGCCTGCACCATCTGGTCTACGAAGTGGTCGACAACTCCGTCGACGAGGCTCTGGCCGGCTACGCCAAAAAGATCGACGTCATCATCCACGTCGACAACTCCATCACCGTGGTCGACGATGGCCGCGGCATTCCCGTCGACATGATGGCCCTGCCGCAACGGCGAGATGATGCCCGCCGTGCAGGTGGTGCTGACCAAGCTGCACGCCGGCGGCAAGTTCGACGCCTCCACCTACAAAGTCTCCGGCGGCCTGCACGGCGTGGGCGTGAGCTGCGTCAACGCGCTCAGCCAGGAGTTCAACGTCGAGATCTGGCGCGACGGCCACACCTGGGAGATGGACTTCAGCTGCGGCGCTGCCCACCAGCGAGCTGCGCAAGGCGGGCACCAGCAAGAGGCGCGGCACCAAGGTCCACTTCCTGCCCGACAAGACCATCTTCACCGCCACCGAGTACAACTACGACACGCTGGCCCAGCGGCTGCGCGAGATGGCCTTCCTCAACAAGGGCCTCGAGATCACGCTCACCGACGAGCGCACCGCCGACCCCAAGACCGGCGAATCCAAGCGCGCCGAGTTCAAATATGCCGGCGGCATCGCCGAGTTCGTCAAGCATCTCAATCGCGGCAAGTCGGTGCTGCACGACAAGCCGATCATCATGGAAGCGATGCGCGACGGCGTCGAAATCGACATCGCGCTGCAGTACAACGACAGCTACTCCGAAACGCGTCTTCAGCTTCGCCAACAACATCAACACGGTCGACGGCGGCTCGCATCTCTCCGGCTTCCGCACCGCGCTCACCCGCACCATCAACGCCATCGGCCAGCCGCTCGGCCTCTTCAAGGACCTGAAAGAGAACCTGAGCGGCGACGACGTGCGCGAAGGCCTGGTGGCCGTGGTCAGCGTCAAGCTGTCGCAGCCGCAGTTCGAAGGCCAGACCAAGGGCAAGCTCAACTCCGACATCGCCGGCACCGTGCAGGCCTTCGTCAACGAGCGCCTCGGTGCATTCCTCGAGCAGAACCCGCCCATCGCCAAGCAAGCATCATCAACAAGGCCATTGAAGCTGCACGCGCCCGCGAAGCCGCCCGCAAGGCCCGCGACCTGACCCGCCGCAAAGGCGCGCTCGATGGCGGCGGCCTGCCCGGCAAGCTGGCCGACTGCAGCGAGCGCAACCCCGAGCCGCTGCGAACTCTACCTCGTCGAGGGCGAGAGCGCCGGCGGCACCGCCAAGCAGGGCCGCGATCGCCGCTTCCAGGCCATCCTGCCGCTCAAGGGCAAGATCCTCAACGTCGAAAAGGCGCGCTACGACAAGATGCTGGGCCACGAAGAAATCCGCGCCATGATCACCGCGCTCGGCTGCGGCATCGGCAAAGACGACTTCGACGCCACCAAGATCCGCTACGGCAAGATCATCCTCATGACCGACGCCGACGTCGACGGCTCGCACATCCGCACGCTGCTGCTCACCTTCTTCTTCCGCCACATGACGGAGCTCATCAAGCGCGACAACGTCTACATTGCGCAGCCGCCGCTTTACAAGATCAAGAAGGGCCGCTTCGAGCAGTACATCAAGGACGACCGCGAGTTTGTAAAGGTGATGGTCAACCGCGCCTCCGAAGGCATGGTCGTGCGCCACGGCGAAGCGGCCAGCCGCATCGAGGGCGCCGACCTGACCCGCTTCATGGGCACGCTCAACGAGTATCTCGGCTTTGTCGAGAAGGTCGACAAGCGCATCCGCAACGAGAAGCTTGACCGAGCTGCTGGCCCGCGCCGAGCTCACGCATCGCGCCGACTTCGCCTCGAAGGCGGGGAACAGCCGTCCCCGAGAAGCTGGTCGAGCTGCACGGGCAACTAAAGGAAGTCGCTGACGAGTTCGATTTCAAATCGCTGAACAAGCCGGTCGAAGACGAGGAACACCACACCTGGTCCGTCTGTTTCGCCGATCCGCAGGGCGCCACGCGCTGCATCGACTGGACTCTTGCCTCGAGCCCCGAGTTCCGGCAGATGATGGCGAAATACAGCCAGATCAAGGAGTTTCTCGAGCCGCCCTTCCTGGTCGAATATGCCGCAAAGGCTGCCACCGAGTCTGCCGCGGAGGAGGGAAGCAACCGAAGTCGAAGAAGGGGAGACGCCCGTGAAGTCAAAGCGGAGGCAAAGGCCGCGCGTCGCAGTGCGCGCATGCTGCGCGAGCCGGTCGAGAAGCAGACCGCCCGCGAGCTCTTTGCCTACATCGTCGAGCAGGGCAAGAAGGACTACCAGGTGCAGCGCTACAAGGGCCTGGGCGAAATGACCGACACCGCAGCTCTGGGAAACCACCATGGACCCCGAGCGCCGCACGCTGCTTCAGGTCAAGCTCGAAGACATCGCCGAAACCGAGAACATCTTCACCACGCTCATGGGCGAAGACGTCGAAGCGCGCCGCAAATTCATCGAAGACAATGCGCTCGACGTGAAGAACCTGGACATTTAACAGCTGCGACTGCTGCTGCATGCTGGAAGATTCACCCTACGAAAAGCCCCGCGACCTCGCATCAGGTACGCGGGGTTTTTGTTGCATCCAGCAGCGCCTGCCAACCGGCTTTGCTCATCTTCAACTTGCGGCCGTTCGACAGCAGAACCCAGCCCTCGCTGCGGCCCTCGCGCAGAATCTCCCGCACCTGATCGATATTGACGATGGTTGAACGGTGAACGCGCACGAATTTCCGCGGATCGAGAGTCTCGGCAAGTTGTTTGATCGTCTCGCGCAGCATCAGGTTTCTGGAGCCGGCGTGAATGCAGGAATAGTAGTCCGCCGCCTCGATCCACTCGATCTCATCGACATTTACAAAGGAGTCCTTGGCCGCGTTGGGAACCACCAGCCGCCTGGGATACTCCTTGCGCTCTAACGATCCCGTTCCAAGCGCAGCCAGCATGGACTTCAGCTGCTCTTGTGTCATCAAGGCAGCATCCGCGGCAATGCGCTCTTTCACCCGGGCCAGCGCTGACCGCAGCCGCTCCGGCTCAACAGGTTTTGTGAGGTAGTCGAGCGCATGGACTTCAAAGGCCTTCAACGCATAGTGATTGTGCGCGGTGACAAAAACGGTGATCGGCATATGCGCGGCGCCAACCTGCTCGACCACTTCAAACCCGCTGCTGCCCGGCATCTCGATATCGAGAAAAAGCACGTCGTGCCGCTTCTGTTTCAACGCCTCGACCACTTCTCTGCCGTTCCGGCATTCCCCTGCAATGTCGACCTCATCGTCGTCAGCCAGCAGCAATCTCAGGCGCTCGCGGGCAAGAGGCTCGTCGTCAGCAATCAGGGCGCTCAGCTTCATCAACTTCGCTCGTAGGGAATGGCGATGGCAACCTCGAAGCCGTTGCCCGCGGGTTGCGCTTTCATCACATAGTCATCCTGATAAAAGTGCGCCAGCCTCTCGCGCGTGTTCTTTAATCCGATGCCGTTGCCGGGCTTAGCGTGGCCGTTGCGACCTGCGCCCGTGTCGCGCACCTCAAGACGGAGAAGGTTTCCATCGCGCCGCGCCGTTGCTTCCACCAACCCCTCACTTTCGCACTGCGCAATCCCGTGTCGAATCGCGTTCTCGACAATTGGCTGCAGCAGAAAACAGGGCACCAGGCTATCCAGCGCGGCAGGCTCGACTTTGATTTCAATGCGAAAGCGATCCGCGAATCGCACTTGTTCAATGGCGAGATAATTCTCCACCACCTCCAATTCCTGCGACAGCGGCACCTTCTCCGGATTCGTTCGCTTCAGAGTGCTCTTCAGAATCGCATTGAGATGACCGAGCATTTCCACCGCTTCCGGCTGCCGGCCGAGCTCAACGAGTGTCGTGATGGCGTTCAGGGTGTTGAAGAGAAAATGTGGCTCCAGCTGCATTTGCAGAGCCCGCAACTGCGCTTCGGAAAGCTGCTTTTCGAGCGCCATGGATTTCATGGCATCTCGCTGTGCGCGCATTTGGAACTGGACAATGCCGATCATCCCGAGGACGAATCCGTAGACAAGAATCTCAATGCCAAAGCGATTGATGTTCAGCAGGCTCGTCCAAACTGCGAGCGCCGTAGGATGTGCGGCATTGATGAAGCCGACACTGCCCAGCAGGAGCAGATGAACGATTCCAAGAAAGCACCCGATGACCATCTGGGCGATAATGGCCAGCGGCGAAAAGCCAAGAATGAGCGGCCTGCGAAAGCCAATCGTCCAAATCGCGCCTGCGATGCAACCCCACCAAGCCCACAGCACGAGTCCATAGTAAAGAGAGGGCCGATGCAGGACGGATGCGCATTCGCTCGCCGTGGCAAGCGCGAGCGCCAGCGAGGTGAGAGCGATGACCGCGAGGCCGAAGCCATGAATCCGTGGAATCGATCCTGCCGATCCGTTCTTCTCCATATCAGAAAAACTCAATCCTGGTGTGATCCCGCTTGGTGTGATCCCGGTTGAAACCGCATTGGAGTGCATGGACACGCTCCTCCTGGAGAAATTTTCCGATCCTGCGCCCGCGTTGAACGATCAGGACCGGACAGCGATCTTTGAGTGCTGCAATCGTCAAACGACCTGGAAGGTCATCGGAGCCTGGATCGCTTCCATCAGAATGAACTTCCGGAATCGCCAACGCCAGCTTTTCTCAGTTTATGCCGCCGCTTTTGCAGCGAATTGCCGCATTTTCGCGGTGCGCGAAAGTCTTTGCCCCATCAATTCTGCTTATCACGACCCGCGCGCACCGAGAAAAGCGCATGGTGCGCAAGGATGAAAAGCGTGCGCCCATCGGCCCCGCCAAATACGAGATCGATTGGCCGCTCTGGCACAGCGATTTCGGCGATTTGCCTGCCCGCCGGGTCATAGACGAAGATCTGTCCGTTCGCGACATACACATTGCCATTCCCGTCGACTGCGACACACTCGCCACCGCGCTCGACAAACGGCTTCAGATCATTGAGAGTCCCGTCCGCGTTCACGGTCGCACTGTATGTCCAGTCTTCGGACGCGCTGCTGACGTAAACCTTTTGGCCGAGAATCGCACGGATGAAGCCGTACGCGTCGAGGTTGTCAGAGAAGCGCCAGCCGGAGGTATCGGTCGCGGGTCCCTGTTGAAAAACGCGGCCAGCTGGTAAAACGACACTCCCGTCCGCCGAAACATATTCTTTCGCCTTCGGCGTGCTGACGTCGTCGGCAAACATCTCGGCCAGTGTCTTGTAACGCATTGTGTTCGGGTCGAGCTGGTCTTTGAATTCCCCATTGTTCCAGTAGTTCACTGGGAAAAGCATCGCCGCATTGGGATGCGCAGTCGCCGTCTGCTGCGTAAGCAAAGTGATGTGGGCGTCCGGCGATCCCGGCCGAAACGAATAGATAGTACCTTCCGGTCCAGCCGCCGAAACCACGATCAAGTTGCCCGCCTTATCGAATGCCAGGTTCACCGGGTCAAGCGCGTTATCGCGTTCGATCGTCAGACCCTCCGTCGAGGACCACCCATAGATGCGTTGTTGGTGATGATCGACAAAGTAAAGCTTGCCCGCTGCGTCGACCGCTGCGCCGGAGATCGAAAAGAAACCATCCTCCAGTTTCTCCACCCTGGCCCCCGGCACGAGTACGACGGACGCATCCGGCATCGTTGGCGGAACTGGTCTCTCCGGAACATCGAGCACAGCAAACTCCCGCTCACGCACTTCGAGATGATGCGTTACGTCCTCAATCGCATTTTCATAAGGGAATTTGCTTACGCGCAGGAATGTTCCGCAGCCTTTCTCGTCGCAGATCCCATAACCACTCTCGGCGTTCACATGCACATTGCGAAAGTGAATATCACTCGACTTGTAAAGGCGCACCGCAGCCGCAAAGGGCGCCCGCGTGCGGGTCACGCGATAACCGTGATAATTGGCGATGGAGATGTTCCTTGACCAGTCGAACTCAAGCGACAACGACTCCGGACTCTCGCCCGCTTCTTCCTCTGTCTGCGGCGCATTCACATCCCAGTTCTCCACGTGATCGAACTTGATCTCGTTGCGCACATGGTGCTCGGTCGAGAGCTCGTACACATGACCTGGAGTACGTGTATTCGACACAACAAAGCCAGCCTGGGCAAACGTGTTCGGCGTCCAGATATCGGCAAATGTGCCTCCGCCACCATCGCTCACCCATAGGCTTGGATATTGCCCGTCCCAGCGCTTGCGCAAATCCGAATCGGCCGTGTGGTTATTGTTGTATGGATTCGTTCCGCTCCCATGTCCTCCGAGGAAACGTACGTCGTCCACGAGAGAATTCTCGCCCGCCTTCCACCAGAGCGCAACGGCGCGCGGATTGATTCCACCCGCAAAGATACCGATGCCGCTGACGATGTTGGCGCCCCCCGCGGGCGCAAGAAGCACAGCCTTGGGCTCGCCCACTCCCTCATAGCCCGGCGTCGAATCGAGCAAATCGAATTGCGTCAGTGTAGGATGCAAACCAATCAGCACCGTGTCTGACTTGAGCGCGATTGTATCGCTCACCACGTAATGGCCGCTGGGAAAATAGAGCACGCGATGTGCATCAATGGCCCTCTGGATCGCTGGCGTATCGTCGGTGGTACCATCGCCTTTCACTCCGAGATCGTGCACATTCACCCAGTCCTCTGTGGACGGCAAGGCCCGGATAGCCCGGGGCAACGGAGCCGGCAGAGAAGTCAGCCCAGACGCATCGTACCGTTGGCCGAGCTTACCCATCATGCCCTCGCCGGGCACAATCAGACCGTAATTGAATTCATTGACACGATAGATCGCCCCCTTGCCCGGTATCTTTTTTCCACTGTCGCGCAGCAACGCCAACGTCGGCACATCCTGAAACACATCTTTCTCGAATCCAACTTCGGTGAGAGGGCTTCTCTCGTTGCTGATGATCACTGCCTGCCCGGAAATTTTCTCGAATACGCAATCCTTCACCCATAGTTCGTCGGAATATCCAGGATCAATATCAATCGCAGTGGGAACATTGCGGAACCGGTCACGGATGAGCGTGAGGCCCGCTTCATGTTCGCGGATCGCCGCCTCGCGCTGGCCGTCGAAGGTCGAATCAATCAGCGTGAATTGCCACGCGGGGGAGGTTTTCTCGGTGAGGATGCCATAGCGGCCGCCGAAGAAGTGCAGATCCTCGGCCTCGTTGCCGACCTGCGTCAGCGCGGCAAGTCCCGAACCGATGTGAAAATCGATGTGGCTGAGATACGAATGCTGCGCGACATGGAAGCGAATGGCGATTGCGGCCGGATTGCCATCGCCGATTTCAAAATCGATGTTGCTTATCGCCGAATAGAACGTATTCGGATTTGCGTCCGCAACGGATTGATTTGGAGGCACGCTTCCGGGTGGCGGAAATGGAATCTGCTTGCCGGATCGCGGTATTTCGCCAGGCGCGAGACCCGCGAAGATGACCATGTCTCCAATTCCGGATTGGAAACCAGGTGTGTGGGCTGCCAGGTAAAAGACGGGGCGCGTCGCACCATAGCCGAAGACGCGGACACCCGGCCAGACATAAATCGTGCGTGTAAGCCGATAACGCCCGGAGGGTACAAATACGATACCCTCCCGTGCCGAGCTTTCTGTTTTGTCAATCGCTGCCTGAATTGCGCCGCTATCATCGGCTGTTCCATCGCCGTGTGCACCGAATCCCCGTTCGGTGAGATAGACCGCCCGCGGGTCATCGAGCCGGGTGGTCAAAACCGATTCAGTCCAAGCGGGAAAGATCGCACCAAGAAGCAGCGAAGCAAAAAGCAAGTTTCTCATCATTGAGGATGCCCTACGCGACCTTCTTGATTCTCCACCATGAAGGGGAAAACCCGGAAATCAAGAACGCAGGACCAGTCTCAAAAGCGGTCGGCGGTTAGCTCGCCTTGCGTGCCCGAAGGGCAACATCCGTCTCATAATCAACACGACTCTCGGGCACAGTGGATTGACCAACCACTGCAGCCGGCTCCCGCACCAATTCCTCAAAAAGGGCGCGATAGTGGATCATGGCGCGGCGCAGATCCTCGGTGCTGGCCTGCCCATTCAGGTGACTCAATGCAATCGTGTGGGCAGCCCGATAGTTTTGCGTAACCAAAGGATGATCGACCGAAATGTCGGCAGCACGTTGCTCAAAGTCGCCCACTGGATAACCACGGGTAGCCATGACATCCCCTAAAAGTTGATCCGCTTCAGCCACGGCACCTGCGGGCATATCAACAAAGTGGGCCTGTACTTGCGCCCAGGCCGTCATAAAGCGTGCGCGATCGGCCGGTGTCAAAGCGCGCAAATGGAATGATTCGACGCGCTTGGCACGCTCGTCGAGTACGGCCTCTGCCTGCCTGCGTCCGCCCCGCTCGATGACGGCAGTCTCATACTCCGACTCGCCAAACCGTTGGCGCAGGTGCGCAGTCCGCCTTTTTTGGAGCAGGTAAACAAGAACGCCTCCCACGAGGACGATGCAGCAAACGATCAGGGCAATTTCCATTGTGCTTAAATTCGATAGGTTCATCTCGGGTCTCCTCTGCGCATTCTGGCCGCGACAACCACTCTCGTCGAAGCCCCAATCTACGAGACTGGCTCTCAGTTGGCCAAACGAGTCTCGTCAACCGAGCCCAGCCAATTGGAGAGCCGCGCGCGTGCAGAGGTTGCCTCCCAGCCTCCGGGCCCGCACTCCGGGTGAGGAAAACCCGACTCAGTTGAGCATCGCGCAGTTGTCCACCGGTGGTACGCTTCCACTTGAGTTCAAACAAGGGGGCTGCAGTGCACATTTCTTTGCATCACTTTGCCGCAATCGTACTCATAGCAGGTTCGACAATGGGAATCATGGGGCAGGAACCTAAGCAAATGGCGTCCACAAATTTTCAAGCTGGGCCGTTTCCTGCGTCGGAAGCACCTGCCACCGCAGTCACTCAACCTTTGCGTGAACGATCAATCGACGATCCTGTTGCGGACCCCAGGGCTGTGGTCAGACAAGGCAATGCGCGGTTTACTGTGCTCACACCGCAACTGATCCGCATGGAGTGGGCCGCGAACGGCAAGTTCGAAGATCACGCCTCTCTCGTGTTCATCAACCGCCGTTTGCCGGTGCCAGAGTATTCGCATGAATTCACTGGCAGACAAGTCTCACCCTCAAGACAGACGCGCTCACATTGACGTATACGCCGAAGGCCGACGGCCACTTTCACGTCAGACAATCTCACCATCGCGCTCACAGTCGACGGCAAGCCGGTCGTCTGGCGGCCGGGAGCGATTGATCCGCAAAATCTGCAAGGCACCACGCGCACGCTGGACGGCGCGCTGGGCGACAAAACGAAGGAACCGATCGGGAACGGCTTTGTCTCGCGCTCCGGATGGGCAGTTGAGGACGATTCGCAGGCGCCCGCTCTTCGACTCCGCCGACTTTCGCTTTCTCGCAAGGCGAAAACAGCCCATGGCCGTGGGTGATGGAGCGGCCCGCAGGTGACACGGCAGGACTGGTACTTCTTCGGCTACGGCCACGACTACCACAAGGCGCTCGGCGACTATGTGCGCGTCGCCGGCCGCATTCCGCTGCCGCCGCGCTTCGCCTTCGGCGCGTGGTGGTCGCGCTACTGGGCCTACAGCGATCAGGAGATCGAAGAGATCATCCGCGGCTTCCGCGAGAACGACACGCCGCTCGATGTCTTCGTGATCGACATGGACTGGCACATCAATCGCGATCAGCTTGAGGCGAAGGGACGAAAACGATCAATCCGGCCAGACGGCTGGGATGGACCGGCTACACGTGGAACAAGCTGCTCTTCCCTGATCCCGACGCAGTTCCTCGCACGACTGCATGCCGAAGGCCTGAAGACCAGGCTCAATCTGCATCCGGCATCGGGCGTGCAGCCGTGGGAAGACGCTTATCCCGCGATGGCGCGGGCCATGGGCATCGATCCGGCAACGAAGAAATATGTTCCCTTCGACATCACCGACAAGAAATACGCGACCAACTACATGAACCTGCTGCACCATCCGCTGGAGAAAGCAGGGCATCGATTTCTGGTGGCTCGACTGGCAGCAGGAGCCGACCACGAAACTGCCGGGCGTCAATCCAACCTGGTGGCTCAACTATGTGCACTTCACCGATCAGCAGCGCGAAGGCAAGCGGCCGCTGCTCTTCCACCGCTGGGGCGGACTCGGCAATCATCGCTACCAGATCGGCTTCTCCGGCGACACCGTTTCGGTGTGGGATTCGCTCGCCTTTCAGCCCTGGTTCACGGCCACCGCAGCCAATGTGGGCTACGCCTATTGGAGCCACGACATCGGCGGCCACATGCCGGGCGCCGTCGATCCCGAGCTCTTCACGCGCTGGGTGCAGTTCGGCGCCTTCAGCCCGATTCTGCGCACGCACACCACCAAGAATCCCGACTCCGAGCGGCGCATCTGGGCCTATCCCGAGCCATTCTCGTCGATTCTGCGCTCGGCGTTTCAACTTCGCTATGCGATGCAGCCCTATCTCTACACCGAGGCGCGACGCACCTACGACACCGGCGTCGCCTTCTTCCGTCCGCTCTACTACGACTGGCCGGAAGCGAACGAAGCCTACTCGAGCAAGAACGAATATGTGTTTGGCGATCAGATGCTGGTAGCGCCGGTCGTCGCGCCTGCCGACAAGGCCAGCGGCCTGGCAACCGAGCAGGTCTGGCTGCCCCAGGGCGAGTGGATCGAGTGGCCGACCGGAAAGCACTTCACCGGCCCCACGACGATGATCGCAGCTTCTCCATCGATCAGATTCCGGTGTACGTGAAGGCGGGCGCGATCGTGCCCATGCAGCCGCCGATGCTCTACACCGGCCAGAAGCCTGTCGACCCGCTGATCGTGAACGTGTGGCCGCTTGACCCCGGGACAACTTCGAGCTACTCGGTCTACGAGGATTCCGGCGTGGCAGTCGAATATCAGCGCGGCGTCTTTGCGCGTACGCCGATCAAGGCCGCGCAGACCGGCGACACGCTGCGCGTCGAAATTGGCCCGGTGGAAGGCAGCTACCCGGCATGCTGAAGAGCGCGCAGCTACGAGCTGCGCCTGCCCGCCGACTGGCCGCCGGCGTCGGTCACCGTGAATGGCGTCGCCGTGAAGCGCGGCGACGCCCACCGGCAAAGGGCGGTTGGAGCTTTGAAGGCAACACGCTGACGACAGTGATTCCGGTGGCAAGCTCGAGCGTGGCAAGCAGAGTCACCGTCGAGGTACGCCGAGCCGTCGGTCTCACTGCGCGGCGGGACGATCTGGATGGCTTTGCCGGCGCCATGACGCGCTTGCGCGGCGCCTACGACGCGATGCAGAAGACCTGGCCCGTCTCGGCGCCGCCCGACCAGTTGATTGACGCCATGCAGACGGGCGACCGGCTCGGCTACCATCCTGAGAAAGCGACAGAAGAAATCGAGCATTTTCATGCGGTGCTGACCGAGGCGCAGGAGGCTGTCGATACGATTCAGCGGGGATTTGCGCAGCGCATGGACGACTATCGCCAAACGTATGAGCCAGCAATGCGCTGCGCAATGTCGATCTCGAAACTGCAGAAGAAGAACCGCATGGACGCGTAATGCCGCGCGCAGAGAAGCTGGTCGAGGAAGCGATCCAGTAAGGCATCAACCTAAAGGATGGCGGGATCTCGAGGCTGCATCGCGATCCCGCGGTTCACTCAACTTATTGGCTCACGCTGCCCTTCGTTGTCGACATGCGAACAGCCTGGCCGAATTACTCGTTGTGATTCGCCTGAGCAGCACGATGACGGCTCCAGCACATTCTGCGGGTGTTCCCATCCTGCTTCGCGGATCGACGAAATATCCCTCACTGTACTTGTCGTGATGCCGCACCCACGCCATGGTGTGCTTCGAGCCCAGCTTCGTCGCGGCCTTTGGGCACCAGGTCAAGGAAGTTATAGGTGCCGACGAGAATATCGAGCCCGCGCGCATACGTTGAGTAGGTGTGATAGATCGCCGTCCGCATCTTTGGAGAAGACGCTCAGCCCCGGACGTTCCTGGCTGGGGAACTCCGTCATTTCGTAGTTGTAATGCACCTTGTCTTTGTTCGCTTCTTCGGGTGAAGCCGACACCTGGTAGTCGTAATTGAAATCGCTGCCGAACGACGACACCCAGTGGAAGCGCCATCCCATGCGCTTTTTGAAGGCCTCGATCTCCGCGATCGGCGCATGCGAAACCACCACCAGGGTCACATCGCGATTCGCCAGGTGAATCGCCATGCCATCGAAATGATCGGCAGATATAGGAGCAGCTCGGGCAGCCCTCCGCCCAGCCCGGTCCCAGCATGAAGTGATAGATCACCAGCTGGCTGCGCCCGTCAAAGAGATCGGCCAGTGTCAATTTGCCCTGCGGCCCTTGAAAATCATAGGGCTTCTCGACTCGTTCCCATGGCAGCTCGCGCCTCTGCCGGCTCAGTTCGTCGCGCAGCCGCGTGAACTCCTTCTCCTTGACGAGAAATTGTTTGCGCGCCGCAACCCACTCATCGTGCGAAACCACTTTCCTCCGCTTTGCTACCGTCGTTGCCGTTGCCACCTTTGAACCTCCTTTGCGTTGGTCTGTTCGGGGAATCGAGTCTGGGATTTCTTCCTCAAGAATCGTGCCGCAACCAGGGCCGTGATTCCGCCAGTCCCGATTGCGCTTCCGGCAATCAGTGCTGCGGTCGCAAGACATACTGGGCACATAGAGCAATTCTCCAATGGGCTTAGAGGGAAGCCACAGACGCAAGATGGCTTTTTCAAGCCGCAAATCTCAAGCCGTTTGCGCTTTTTGCATGAAGAGCGGCGGTTCGTCGGCACTTGGTCCCCAGCTCGCGGGCACCGGAACATTCAGCAGGCGCAGGTACACGCTGAGCTGGCCCCGGTGCTGATACCAGTGGCTCAGCATCACGTCGCGAATAAATGCAGCCGCGCGGCTGCGCCAGGACTTCCTTTCCGCCGGCGACCAGTCTCCACGTCTCGTGCATTGCCGCGTCATCGAACTGCGGCAGAAGATCGCGCACCGCTGCGACGCTTTCATCAAACGTCTTCAGAATTTCTTCCCGGCTTGCCGGCTGCGGGAAATTCGCAAATTCCGGAGCCTGCACGGGGCTGTTCTTCACAATGCGGATCACTCCACCCGGAACGAATGCGATGTGATATCCCAGCTGTCCGGCAGTCATGGATTTTTCGTGCGGCTTCCAGGTCAGCCGATCCTCTGGAATTCTCTCCAGGAATCTCCGCGTGATGAGAGCTTGTGTTTCAAACTCTGCCAGCAACGCATTTGCAATAGACTCTACAGCAGCTACCTCTGCAACGGTCATGACGTTTCTCCTCCTGTGGGGAAAGTTGTTTGTTTTCAGTGCGGCAGCAGAACTGGCTTACGGTCGTTCCGCGCGTTTGCGAACCTGTTCATGCATGTGTCCCCAGCCGCCGGTCACACCCTTCCGGTGTTCGTCCTGGATCAAGCCGAACCCCTGGTGGCGGAACTTGATCACCGTGACACCGTTCTCTTCGCTCAACCGGTACTGCACGTTGTTTGCAACCGGCTGCGACATGAAAAGCGGTCCGCTGAATTCAAGCAGTGTGGGACGCTTGATCGCCTGGACTGTGGCCCAGTAGTGGCCGTTGCCCTCGCCAAGATCGCGGAACCACCGTCCGCCGGGCCACGCCTCGAGTTTCAATCGGCATCGGCGTGCCGTTGGACATTTCATTCCCCGGCCCAAGCTGTTCCAGCAGCGCGGCGAACGTGACCTCGAGCGAAGCATTCACGCGGATTTCCTGGTTCACGGTCAGGGAAAGGCTATCGATTTCCGAAAGTGTGGTCGTCATCATTTCTCCTTTTTCGTTGGATCGGATTCTGCAGTTCGATTCATCTTCGCTTCGGCCCGTTCCTTCACGCGATTCAACTGATGGCTCCAGTAGCGCTCGAAGGTTGACGCCCACTCGTGCAAAGGCCGAATGGCCTCCGCATTCGTCTGATAAAGCTTTTGGCGTCCCTGGCATCGCATACGCACCAACCCCACGTCGCGCAACACGCGCAGATGTTTTGAAACCGACGGCTGATCGATGCGCAGCGCCGCCACAATCTCGCCCACCGCATGCTCCCGCACGACCAGCAAGGTGAGAATCTCTCGCCGGCGGGGTTCAGCCACGGCATTGAAGGCATCGGAAGTTGTCGCGGCACGCGCCATGAAGAGAATAATACATTCCTATATGGGAATATGTCAAGCGGATTTTTCGAATTCTCGAGAATGCTAATTTGAAAGCGTTTGCAGCGTGCTTGCTCAGCCATTTAGCGATGCGTGCTTATGAAAACCATCTCCGTTGGCGTTTCACTCCATCCTGCTCTGCTGCTGGGCCTCGACGCTGTTTCGCGCAAGCTCCTGTCCACGACCGATCCGCTTGCACCAACGCTCGGCGTGAAATCCGCCGCCGAGATCGATCGCGAATGGCAGCAATCCGTCAGCAAATATGACGCAGAGCGCAATCGCCTGCTGGCCGAAGCGGAACGCCAGGCCAACGATGGCCCCTTTCGCCCCGACTGGGCCACGCTGATCAAGTACCAGCAGCCGCAGTGGTACAAGGACGCGAAGTTCGGCATCTTCATCCACTGGGGTGTCTATTCGGTTCCTGCAGCGGAGAACGAATGGTATCCGCGCAACATGTATCGCCCGAGCGAAGGCGCCTACAAGAACTTCTCGTGAGCATTTTGCCGAACGGCGATCCGCAGCAAAGGGTTACAAGGATCTGATCCCGCTCTTCCGCGCCGAACACTTCGACGCCGACCGAATGGGCGCGCGTCTTCAAGGATTCCGGCGCGCAATATGTCGTTCCGGTCGCCGAGCATCACGATGGCTTCTCGATGTATGACTCGGGCCTGAGCGACTGGACCGTGGTCAAAATGGGCCCGAAGCGCGACACGCTGGGCGAACTGGCCAAAGCAATTCGCGCTGAAGGCCTGCACTTCGGGCTCAGCTCGCATCGCGCCGAGCACAACTTCTTTTATGACGGCGGGCGCGCGATCCGCTCCGATGTGAACGATCCGAAGTACGCCTCGCTCTATGGCCCTGCACACCAATGGATCGAGGCGGGCGGCGACGATCACGGCCTGATCAACGACTGGACCTAGGTGAGCGATGCCTGGACACGCGACTGGCTCGCGCGCGACACAGAGCTGGTGGAGAAGTACAAACCCGAGATCGTCTATTTCGACTGGTGGATCGGACAGCCGAACTTCCGACCTGCGGTCGCCGAGTTTGCCGCCTTCTATTACAACTATGCCGTGGCCCACGGGTACACAGGCGTCATCGATTTCAAAGATTACTCGCTCAACTGGAAAGCCGGCGTGCGCGACTTCGAGCGCGGGCAACAGGATCACATCGTCGCCGACCACTGGCAGACCGATACGTCCATCAGCAACGCGAGCTGGGGCTACATCGAGCACGACACATTCAAGACGCCGGAGTTCCTTGTCCACCAGCTCATCGACATCGTGAGCAAGAATGGCAATCTGCTGCTGAACTTCGGCCCGCGTTCCGATGGAACGATTCCCGACGAGGTGCGCGCGACTCTGCTCGAAATGGGCGCATGGCTCAAGGTGAACGGCGAGGCAATCTATGCCACCACTCCGTGGAAGATCGTTCGGCGAAGGCCCGACGCAAGTGATGGGCGGCGCATTCCACGACACCGATACGAAGCCGTATACGCCCGAAGATTTTCGCTTCACCGCGAAAGGCAGTACGGTCTACGCAATCGGCATGGCCTGCCCTGCGGACGGCAAAGCCACCATCCATTCGCTGGGCTGGGCGCACGAGGGCTCGTCCATTCCCATTGCCAATATCGAATTGCTTGGCTCAAGCGAAAAGGTCGCGTGGACGCAGGTCGCCGATGCGCTCAACGTGACCCTGCCCGAGGGCGCGGCGTGCAAATATGCCTACGCCCTGAAGCTGACGCCTGCAACGAGGTAGTCTGACGAAACTCTGACGAAACTCCGCAGGGTCGTGGTCGCGCATGCGCTTCAATAGCCCGGCCCCGGAGGCCCGTTATGGAACGTTTGCCGGTATCCTTCGCGAAAGCCGTGGCGATAATCCTCAAAAGCCGGAGGAGGCACGGGAGGATTGCGGAAGCGTGGGTGCCGAGCGGCGTCAGGCGCGCGGCCGGCGGCAATGTCGCGACGTGCCGCTTCAATGCCATCGTGATAACCACGCTGCGCGATCTCGGTGTAACCAGGAGGCGGTGGAGCGTAGACGATCGGTTGCGGATGAGAGCATCCGGCTAAAGCGAAAGGGAGTGCCAACACTGCAAGTGCCATCAGTTTGCGCATGGATGAACTCCGTACGTTGAGATGGTCCGTCGCAACTCGTCAATCCCGCAAGAAAAAGCCCGCTTGCGAAAACACCGGCGTGCAACACGACCTTGAAGTTTGAAACCCCGATCCGTGAAAAGTGTTGCACTTTCTGCGAACGCCAAAGGTAATGCCGGCCCGCGTGCTATCCTCCCGGTCATGAAATTCCTTGACCGCAGATCATTCATTGCCGCGCTCGGCTCCGGCGTCGCTGCTCTTTCTTTGCCACGGCGGGGCTGGTGCCATGACTCTTCATCTGCGCAGCGCGACCTCGCGCACGACCCATTGCGGCCCGAGTACCACCTGCTGCCACCACACAATTGGATGAATGATCCCAACGGCCCAATCTGGTGGAAAGGCAAGTATCACCTCTTCTATCAGCTCAATCCTCACGCGGCGGTCTGGGGCGACATGCACTGGGGCCATGCGGTCAGCGCAGACATGGTGCATTGGCGCCATGAGCCGATCGCGCTTGCGCCCACGCCGGGCGGCCCCGACAGCGAAGGCTGTTTCAGCGGCTCCGCAGTCGTGCATGGATGGCGTCCCGACCTTCATCTACACCGGCGTGCAAAATGCGCCGCCCAGTGAAGCCACAATCCGCGACGGCAACGACAAGCTGCGAGAAACGCAAATGCTCGCCACTGCCGAAGATGCCGCATTGCTCCGCTGGAAAAAGCTACCCGAGCCTGTCATTGCAGCGCCGCCTCCGGGAGTTGCTGTCACCGGCTTCCGCGACCCGTGCCCGTGGCGTGAGGGCGACGACTGGTATCTCGGCGTGGGCTCAGGCGAGCGCGGCAAGGGTGGCTGCGTTTTACTTTACCGATCGCGCGATCTGCGCCATTGGGAGTATCTCCACAAACTCGCCGAGGGAAAACCAAACGGAAAGCGGGCCGCCAATCCCTGCGACAGCGGCGAAATGTGGGAGTGCCCCGACTTCTTTGAATTGAACGGAACGCATTGTCTGCTCTACTCCACCGAGGGCAAAGTCATCTGGTCTACCGGCGCGTATGACCCGCATGAACACCGCTACACGCCACAGCGCCAAGGTGTACTCGACCATGGCGCTTACTATGCGCCCAAAAGTTTTCTCGCACCCGATGGCCGCCGCATTCTGTGGGGATGGATCCGGGAGACGCGGCCGGAGGCGGAGTTTGCGGCTGCGGGATGGGCGGGCGCGATGGCATTGCCGCGCGTTCTCACTGTCGGCAAACAAGGTCAGCTTGAATTCGCTGTCGCTGCAGAAGTCGAGAGCCTTCGCGGAAAAATCGGGCACGTCACTCTTACGCCGACCCAACCTCACCACCTGAAGTTGGACACACTGCGTCGCGAAGTTCATCTGCCCATCGGGTTGTTCCCCACCGGAGTTGTCACGGTGCGCCTCATCACCGGTGGCGCCAAAGTGTGGGAACTGTCTGTCGATGTAGCCGGAAACTCGATCCGCTGCGGCGATGCGACTTTTCCGTTGCCTACTCTTCCCTGGCCACGGCCTTCCCTCCATTTGTTTCTCGATGGATCCGTTCTTGAGTCGTTCATCGGCGGCAGAGAGGCGATCGTGAGCCGCGTCTACGCGCTCCAGCCCGGTGAATCGGAGTTCGAATTCTCATGCACCGGAGGCAAGAACATTTCGCTGTCGCATTGGCCGCTCGAGGCCATCTCTCCAGACCGGCTGACGACGTAACAGAGACAATTCCCGCGCCGTGCTCCTCTATAGTTGTCGAGAAGGCACTCCCAACCCAAAGGACCCCATGCCAGTGACCCTCGATCGTCGAGGCTTCCTCTCTGCCTGCAGCCGCATCGGCATTGCTTCCCCCTTGTTCCCCGGCATTCTCTTCACGCTCGCGACGCAGGCGCAAGAGCCTGAATACCTCGATCAGTCCAAGCCGCCAAAGATCACTCCCGAGATGATCGACGCCGCTGCGGTACTGGCCGGCATCGGTCCGTTTACCGCCGAGCAGAAGCAGATGATGCTCGACGGTCTCATCGACAACAACGGCTCCTATAAAGCGATCCGCAAGCTCAAGCTGCCGAACTCGGTTGCGCCCGCGTATGTGTTTCATCCGCTGCCGGCTGGCGCCTCGCTGCCCAGCGGGAACCAGAACATCATTTCCCTCGTCCCAATCGCAATTGTGCCCGATGCGCCAGCACGCATTGAGGATCTCGCTTTTGCCACCGTTGCGGAACTCAGCGGGCTGATTCCGCGAACGCAAAATCACATCGCTCGCCCTGACGAAAATGTACCTCGACCGCCTGAAGCACTACGACTCCAAACTGCACTTCATCACCAATCTCACCGAAGATCGCGCGCTTGCGCAGGCCAAGGCCGCCGATGCCGAGATCGCCGCAGGCAAATATCGCGGTCCGCTGCATGGCATTCCCTGGGGCGCGAAAGATCTGCTCGCGGTGAAAGGCTATCCCACGACGTGGGGCGCGGGCGGCTTTGAACACCAGATCATCGATGAAGACGCAACAGTCGTCGAGCGTCTCGACGCGGCTGGCGCTGTGCTCGTCGCCAAGCTCACGCTGGGCGCGCTGGCCATGGGCGACGTTTGGTATGGCGGCCGCACACGCAATCCCTGGAATCCCGAGCAAGGATCGAGCGGTTCTTCCGCTGGCCCCGCAAGCGCGGTCGCGGCCGGCTGCGTGGGCTTTGCCATTGGCTCGGAGACGCTGGGCTCCATCAGCTCGCCCTCGACGCGCTGCGGAACAACCGGCCTGCGCCCCACTTTCGGCTTTGTGCCTCGCACCGGCGCCATGGCGCTGAGCTGGACGATGGACAAGCTCGGCCCCATCGCGCGCTCCGCCGAGGATTGCGCCCTGGTGCTTGCAGGCGATCTACGGTCCAGATGGCAAAGACATCTCGGTCGCGCCGGCAACTTTCAACTGGGACTGGCATCGTGCGATTGGCACTCGCTGCGCATTGGCTATCTGAAAAGCGAATTCGATCCGCCACAGCCGCTTGAAGCTGGACGAACCTGAAGCCGGACGAAACGCCAGAGAAAAAGAAGGAACGCGAAAAGCGCAACGCCGAGCAGACCGCGGCGCACGCGCGCCGCGACTACGATCGGCGTTACGATCTGGCCGCACTCGACAAACTGCGCGCCATGGGCGTGCAACCTGATTCCCGTCGAACTGCCCAAACTGCCCTATGGCGCCATGACCGGACCTGCTCACCGCCGAGGCCGCCGCGGCCTTTGACGACCTGACGCTCTCCGGCCGCGACAAGTTGCTCACCGCGCAAGGCCCGGAAGACTGGCCCAACGTCTTTCGCACCGCGCGCTTCTATCCGGCGGTCGAATACATCCAGGCCAACCGCGCGCGAACACTGGCCATCCAACAGGTCTCCGCGCTGTTCAATCAGGTGGACATCATCGTGACGCCAACGACCGGCATGCAGCTTGTCGCCACCAATCTCACCGGCCATCCCGCGCTGATTGTGCCCAACGGATTGCGCGGCGCCGATGCGCCCAAGCCACCGAAGATCGATGATGGCGACAACGACGACATCGGCGGACCCGGCACGCCGGTCTCGCTCACTTTTCTCGCCGGCCACTATCAGGATGCGAAGCTGGCCGCCTTTGGCCACGCCTATCAGCAGGCAACCGATTTCCACAAGCAGCATCCGAAACTGGCCTGATGCCTGATCGCCGCGTGCCCAGATATTTCAGAGAGTCCGGCTTCATCCGCCTCAGCGAGCCGTCTTGCTCGAATCGGTTTCGCTCCCGCTACTCGTCTTCTTCGGGACCTTCGTTACCGCGGAACTTCCGTCACGGTGTGCGACGCAAGATTCACGGTGAATCGGTCGATGACCACCGGCGCCGGAATCGGCGCGGAGTGGCGAGGTCGTCGTCTGGCGTGGAGCTCACCGTCAGCGCCTCCACCAGAATCGTCGTCGCATTCACCGTGATGCGCAAAAAGCCGTAATTCGTATCGTTGAATTGTTCGAGTGTGATCGTGTTGCCTTGGCCATCCGGCTCGGTTTGCTGCCCCGGCGTCGGCTTCTTGCCTGCCGCATTGGTCTTCAGCTTCGACAGGTTGTAGTAGCCGCCATTGCCCGCCACCATATACGGAATCTGGCGTCCATCCGCCTTCATCGTGCGCGTGTAGCGCTCGTACAGGTGCGCGTGCCCGACAGCACAAGATCGGGCCAGATGCCGGCCTGCTGGCAGCATGCATCGATCTGCTGCAGCATCGACGCGCTGGGAAAATGATCGCTGCTCCGGTGAATGGCGGATGATGCACCGCGAGAATCAGCGCCTGCGGATTCTTGTTCTCGGTGTCGGCCTTGCGCGCCGCCAAAGCCGCCGCCAGTTGCTGCTGGAGAAATGTGACCTGGTCGTTGCCGATGACACCGCCGCTCAGCACGCCCACGCTCTCGCCGGTATTTGAATAGAGACCGATGAAGCGCACGAACGGCGCTGTCAACACAAAGTAAGCACCGGGCTGAATCATTGTGGTGCGCGCAAAACCGGAAACACCAATCGCCGGCGAGGCCGCGCAGAAATTGTCGATGAAGCCTCGAGTGAATAGCTCACCGGTTCGTTCTTGAACATCACGCCATCGTGATTGCCGGGAATCGCGAAAATCGGCGCGTCGTAATTGCGATAAGGATCGTAAAACTGCTCGGGATAATACTGCTCCTGCCCGAAGTAGTAGACAACGTCGCCAAGATGAAAGAAGAATGCGGGCAGTCCCGAGGCATAGTCTTGCTGGCCAAGTCGGCCGCCATGGCATCGGCCACGGCCAGTTGCGGCTCGGCTTTCACCACGCCGCCCGTGTCGCCCACGGAGTGAAAGACCAGCTGCCCGGCGGCTTGAATCCGGTCAGCGCGGTCGCCGGCAACACCGCGCTCAGATCCAACACCGGCGGCTGCACGCGCGGCGCCGGAATCGGTTCATTCACCTGCTCCTCCTTGAGCTTCGCGTCCGCTTCAATATCGCCGGCGCTGTAGGTGAAGAAGTTATCGGCGGTATAAGTCGGATTGGCAAAACTGAATCCATTTGTGGACATGGGGAGGGTCCTCGCTTGATTTGAAGTTTCTTTATTCTGTCGAATCGAAGCAACGCCATCGCGCGCAGTCATCGGCGTTCCGGGATTATATCCCGCGTTCTGTGAAACTATGATGATCGCCGACGCAGCGCCGTGTGCCATCGACGCAGGTCGCTCGTCGAGTTGGATGCGGTTTCGAAAAGCTAACCGCGCCGGGCAGGGTTACGAACAGAACTGCATACCGTCGTCGAGAATGTTTCAGCGATTGAAGCCGGCGAAACGCTGGACCTGGTTGGTGAGTCAGGCTCAGGCAAGACCACGGTGACCCGCATGATTCTTGGCCTCGTCGCTCCCAGCCCGGGGGGCGTGCGCGTCGAGAGCTTTGATCTGGGACACCGGCGAGGCCGAGTCGTTGTGCAATTCGCCCCGCGAAGCGTACACCCATCGGCTACTCGCGGCTACGCCGGAGTTACCCGTCGGCGTAGCCGGAAGAGCACGGAAAAAATCTACTTCGATTTTGGTTGCGATTGAGGTTGCGTTTGCGGCTGCGTCGGAGTGGTAGTCGACGGGCTCGTCGCAGGCTTCGACGCACTGGGCGCCGGAGTCGGTGTCGTCGGAGTTCCCGAGGGAGCCGGTTGCGCCGGTGGAGTGGCAGGTTGCGCTGGATTCGCCGCCGGCTCCGGGTGAACCGGACGGTGGCGGATTCATCGGCAGATGCCCCGGCGGCATCGCCATACCTGGACGACCCGGGTTCGCGCCATCGGATGATTCGGCGGCATCTGCATCTCCGCCACATCCACCAGTTCAACGTCGAAAATCAGATCGGCCTTGGGCGGAATTCCCGGATGCGCCGGATCCGGTCCCGGCCGTCCGCGCGCGCCATACGCAAGCTGCCAGGGAATGAACAGCCGCCGCTTGCCGCCAACCTTCATTCCTTCAAAGCCCTGATCGAAGCCGGGAATGACGCGGCCAAACCCCTGCGGGAAACTGATCGGCTGCGGATCGCCCAGCTTCGGCTTGCCGTCCTCTCCCATCACGGGCTTGCCGTCCTTGTCCATCGAGCGGCGGACGATGATCCTCGGAAGAATCGAACTTGTGCCCGTCGGCGGCGAGCCATCCGGTATAGAGCACCTTGTACATCTTGTTCGGCTCGGCGTCGGCGCCGCGTTCCGATCTTCATGTCCTGATAGCGAAGCGTAAACGCCGTCTTCACCACCCCGCGCGCCGCGCGGTATCACCCGGCGGCAGCTTGAAGGCGCTTGAAGCCCGACTGCAGCAGCTCGGGCCTTGGCGGGTCGTGCTGGCTTTGCGGGTTGTCGCAGCTTTCGAGGCGCCGACGCGGTCTGTGCAATCGCCGCAGCAATGCCAGCAGCCAAACAAATCGAATGACAGAAAAAATGCTTCATTCGAATGCGAAAACTCCAGCTTGATTCTCCTCGGAGTGTATCAGGCGTCTGCCAGCTCGCGCTCCGCGGCACGCTGCCACGACTCGTTCAATCGCCAAAGCCTTATACATCTTTATGCACTACGCCGTTAGAGTGGGGTATGTCTCGTCGCCACGTCATACTTCTTTCACATTCTTTGGCTTCCTGTGGCCTCATTTTTTGCCGGTGTACTGAACGCCATCGCCGGCGGCGGATCCTTTCTCTCGCTTCCCGCCTCCTCGCCAGCACCTCCGCCGTCGGCGTCGGCGCAGTCACCGCGCAGGCCACCAATACTGTCGCTCTTTGGCCGGGCCAGCTCACTTCCCTGGTTGCGTTCCGCCAGTTCCTGCGTGAATACGGATGGAAGCTTGTGCCTCTCGCCGTAGCCTCCGGCGTCGGCGGCTGGCTCGGCGGCTTGTTGCTGCTCAAAACCGGCAACAAGATGTTCCGCGAAATGCTGCCGTGGCTGCTGCTGTTTGCCGCGGTCATGTTCGTGCTCAGCTTTCCGCTCGGCAGATGGCTGCAGTCGCTCTCCGGCGGCAAGCGCTACAACACTTGGCTCCTGATCGGCATGGTTCTGGTCAGCATCTACGTCGGCTACTTCGGCGCGGGCGGCGGCTTTCTGGTCATGGCGCTCTTCGGCATCTGCGGCGTCCACGACATCCACGAAATGAACGCGCTCAAAGTCGTCACGGCCGTCGTCTCCATCGGAATTCCGGCTGTCACCTTCATTCTGGCGGGCCGCGTGGAATGGCGATTCTGTCTTGAGATGGCGATCCTTGCCGGCGTCGGCGGATACTTCGGCGCGCACTACAGCCGCAAAATCAATCAGCGCGTCATGCGCTGGACCGTCGCCATCGATCGGCTTTGTCACCGCAGGCTACTTCTTCGCGGTTAACTACTTTCACCATCCGTAGAGGCAGCATCCGCACCAATCGCCAGCTCACTGAACTCGTTGACGCAGTCTACCCCCCATGCCAGCATCCCCGCAAGCAATGCGCGTCCGCGGCGCCAGGTGCTCGATCACAACCGACTCATGCGATGCATGTGCGCCCTCGCCCACGGCGCCCATCCCATCGAGCGTCGCAATGCCAAGCGCCGAAGTGAAGTTCCCATCGGAAGCCCCGCCCGTCGCCGCCTCCTCCAGCTCGAATCCCAATTCCGCAGCCAGCGCGCGCGCCTGCCTGATACAGCCTCACCGTCCCGCGCGTGCGTTCCATCGGCGGCCGGTTGATTCCGCCGGTCACCGCGAGCGAGCAGCGCTTGTCCACTGGCCTGCAGCGCCGCAAACTTGCGCTCGATGCGCGGCCCATCGGCCTTGCGCGCGATGCGCACATCCACCTCGGCCCACGCCTCGGCAGGAATCACGTTGGTCTTGCTGCCGCCGCCGGCCGTGCCCACGCTCACCGTCAGTCCGCGCTTCAGATCCGTCCAGCCGCTCACCGTTTCCATCGCACGCGCCAACTCCAGCAATGCGCTCGCGCCTTTCTCAAAGTCCACGCCCGCGTGCGCCGCGACGCCCTTCGATCTCGATGCGCCAGTTGCCCGTGCCCTTGCGCGCGGTCTTGTAGGCCAGTCCCTGCGCCGGCTCCAGCACAAACACGGCTGCGCATTCCTGCGGCGAGCCGCTCGGTGATCGGCCGCGACACCGGGCTGCCCATCTCCTCGTCGCTGTTCAGCAGCAGCACAATCTCGCGCTCCAGCAGTCCGGCTTCGGTCAGCATCTCGATCGCGGTCAGGGCCATCGCCACCCCGCCTTCATATCCAGCGTGCCCGGGCCCCACAGCCGTCCCTCGCGCATCCGGCAGGGCATGCGTCTTCAGTGTTCCCAATGGCCACACGGTGTCCAGATGCCCGAGCAGCAGCACACGATCCTTGCGCCGTGCCTTCGACTTCGGTCCAAACCGCGCTTCCAGCACATCGCCAAACGCTCTTTGCCGATGCAGCTTCACGCGCCCGCCCAGCCCTTTCGCATGCGGCCGCAGCAAGCGCGACGCACGCGTCCACTGCTGCCTTGTCGTCCGAGGGCGATTCGGCCAGAACCAGTTTCCGCGCCAGGTCGAGCAGGGCGCGTTCCTTGCGCCGCGCACCGGCCAGCAACGCGCGCATCGGTATCATCGTCCATCTGCATCGGGGTTCAGCGTCGATCATGCGGAAGGGCACCTGCGCGACTCGCACATGAAACCGGCCTGTCAGTCACGGACCCCGGGAGGCATATCGACGCTTTCAAAGGAAACGGCTCCGAAATCCCTGCAGCGCGGACTTTGCCCCGGAGGCATCCGGCTCTCTCGCCTCGGCGACTTCTGAACGCAGGTCCAGGATGGATTAACCTGTCCTGTGGATTGTCTGACCGATCTTCGGAACTTGTATCCGTGATACTCACTTGAATTCCGCCTCAACAACCTGGCAAATAAGTGGCTTCCAACTCCACTCTGTGGCAAAAATGCCACAGGTCAGCTTTGCCGATTTCGCGTCTAATCTATCGATTGCATACGTTTTCCACAGTTGGAGAGGTCTTTCTGTCACCCTCGACGCACCTTGGAACAGACGATCGCCGAGCCCCTCGAATTCACAGGGGTCGGTCTCCATTCCGGCGCGCCGGTCACCATGCGGCTTCTTGCCCGCTCCCGCCGGCTCCGGCATCGTCTTCCGCCGCACCGATCTCGACGACTTCGAAATCCCAGCCATCGGCCGCAACGTCGCCAAGGTCAGCTACGCCACCAGCCTGATGCGCCAGGGCGTGCTCATCTCCACCACCGAACATCTGCTCTCCGCGCTCATCGGCATGGGCGTCGACAACGTCATCGTCGAGCTCGACAACCTCGAATTGCCCATCCTCGACGGCAGCGCCCTGCCCTATGTCGAGGCCATTCTCGAGCGCAGGCATCCGCACCCAGCGCCGCCGCCGCGAATACATCCGCGTGCTGAACCCCGTCGAAGTGCGCGAAGGCAACAAGTTCATCGGCGTCTATCCCGGCTCCGGCTACCGCATCCAGTACACCATCGACTTCCCCGCTCCCATCGGCCAGCAGCAAGCCAGCGTCGATCTGGCCGCGGAAACCTACGGCACCCTGATCGCCGGCGCGCGCACCTTTGGCTACAAGGCCGACGAGAAGAAGCTGCGCGACATGGGCCTGATCCGCGGCGCCGGCCCGGAGAACGCCATCGTCCTCGGGCCCAAAGGCCCGGAAAACGGCCCGCTGCGCTTCAACGATGAGTATCGTCCGCCACAAGGTGCTCGACCTGATCGGCGACCTGGCCCTGGCCGGCCGCCGCATCGAGGGCCACGTCGTCGCCGAGCGCGCCGGGCACGCCATGCATACCGCGCTGGTCTCGCGCCTGCTGAAAGATCGCTCCGCCTGGGAACTGGCCCGCGTGCCCGTTGCTGCCGCAGCCGCAGCAGGAAGAAGTCCGGAGTACATCGCTGCCCTGCTCAGGCGCTAGCGCTGTTCCCGAGCGCCGTCATGGGCGCCTCGAGATCGCTTGTCGTTCCCTCAGCTCACGCAAAGTCTGAGTCCCCATCAATCACGGAGCAAACAAAATCCGCATCGGCGTCGGCCGCCGTCGAAATTCTTGCCCTCGTTCGCCAGCTCGCCCGTCTCCGGGTTGCGCGCAAACACGCTGATCAGATTCGAGTCCTGGTTCGCCACCAGCATCCACCGCTCTGTTGGATCCAGCACAAAGTTGCGCGGAGTCTTTCCGCCGCAATTCGACCGCTTCATCGGCGTCAGCGCGCCGGTCTTCGGATCGGCCTTGAAGGCGTAGAGAAAATCGTTGCCGCGATTCGCAAAATAGACGAAGCGTCCGTCGCGCGTGATCACCGTGTCGCATGCCCGTCGATACGCCGCTTGAAAGTCCGGCGGCACCAGATCGATGCTTGTCACGAGCGTCAAGCTTCCGTCGCTCTTATGCCACTCCAGCACATCCACCGTCGACGTCAGCTCGTTCACGCAATAGGCCGTGTGGCCGTTGGGATGGAAGTGCAGCGTGCGCGGCCCTGCATCCGGGCTTTGCATGATACGCCCCAGCCCGGTCAGCTGTGCCGTCGTCGCGTCGAAGCGGTAGATGTGAATCATGTCGCCGCCCAGATCGTTGATATAGGCGAAGCGGTTGTCCGGCGAGAACGAGCAGAAGTGCGCATGCGCCGCTCTCTTGCCGATCCGCGTTGGGTCCATGCACCGTGTAGTGCTCGGTCCACACCGCCGGGCTCAGCTTGCCATCCGTCACCAGAAAGCTCGCCGCGCTGCCGCCGCCGTAATCGGCCGACAGCAGCACGCGTCCGGTGTGATCCAGCGCCATATGGCACGTGCCCTTCGCCGCCGAATTCTGCGCCGAGAGCGGCTGCAGTTCGCCATCTGCTCACGCGTAAAGCTCGCCACTTCGCCGGTAGGCTTGCCGTTGAAGCTGTCCACCTCGCACGCAGCAAACAGATACTCGTGTCCCGGCGAATACGTGAGCCAGTCCACCGTTGGGATCTTCGCGGCAACGCCCGCGGCAGTCAGTTCTCCGGTTGCAGGATTCCAGTCGTAGGCAAGAATTCCGTTCGGCGTTCCCGATCCGACAAAAACGCGCTGGCTCGGCGGCGCGGCAAGAGCAGGTGAAGCGGCAGCGGCAAGCGTGGCGGCGGAGGCGGTCTTGAGAAATGTACGGCGAGTCTGGTTTCCCATAGCAGATGCGATTGTCGCCGATGAGGCGCCGTCAGCGCCAGCGTCAGCATCCAGCCTTTAAACTGGAGACAAGGAGCACAGCTTGTCGCACTTCATCAGCTTCGTCCGCATTCCGGCCCTGGCCATCCGCCAGCACGTCCGGCCGCTGCCGCCGCTCGGCGTGCTGGATGAAGACCGCATCCGCATGCGCGTCTGGCCCCACGACATCGACCTCAATCTGCACATGAACAACGCGCGCTACCTGAGCGTGATGGACTATGCGCGCATGCACCTGCTGGCGCGCAGCCGTCTGCTCGACCATATCGTCCGCTCGCGCTGGCAGCCGCTCGTCGGCGCCGTCTGGATGACCTATCGCCGCTCGCTGCCTCTGTTCTCCGCCTTCACCATCGCATCGCGACTGGTGTGCTGGGACGATCGCTGGTTCTATATCGAGCAGACGATTCACAGTTCGCGAAGGCCTCGCTGCCGTCGGCTGGGTGAAAGGCGTGCTGCGCGACGCGCGCGGCAGCGTCGATCCGCACATGAGTCACTGGCAGCGTGTGACACCCGGGTGGTCAGCCCGCCCATGCCCGACGCCATCGCGCATGGAACGAGCTGACCCGCGAAAAACTTCAAGCCGGCGACAATCTAACGCTCCATGGTAAACACCACGTTCACCGTGGTCTCCACTTCCACCGGCTCGCCGTTCAGCAGATACGGCCGATAGCGCCACGTCTTCACCGCATCCAGCGCCGCCTGCTGCAGCATCGCCGGGCCGCTCACCACGCGCAGATTCTCGATCGTCCCGTTCTTCGAAATCGTGGCCTGCAAGACGACTGTGCCCTGTACGCCAGCTGCCTTCGCAATCGCCGGATACACAGGCACGAACTTTGCGAGAACGCAATCCCGCCATCACACCGGAAGAAATGCGCACCGGGCCCTTCGTCGTCGGCACGAACCACCGGCCGCATGCGCGGCTCGGCGAAAACGCCAGTTGCGGCATCCGGCGCTCCAGGCCTTGCATCCATGCCCAACGGCGAGGCCTTCTGGCGCCTCCGGCCCGTCACTCACTGCGAATGCCGTGCGGAATCCTCGGCGGGGCAAGAATCGACCCCGTTCGGCATCTCCGACGTGCCGTGAAAGGCACGCGGTGGCTGCTTCGGCGCAGAGCCGGCTGCGGGTGGCGGCGCAGGCGCCGTCAACAGAAACGCAAGCGCCTGCCGCGGCAACGCCTCCGGATAAATCAGCGGAATCAGAATCAGCGCCAGCAAGGATTGACCCGTTGAAGAGGAACGTCGCGATCATCCAGCCGCGGCTGCGGGTGCGGATTCTGCCCGTGGATTCGAAGGTGGAGTCTTCAAACATGGCCTGCCTCCCATCTTGGAGCCTGCTCGCTCAGACCAGGCCCCAGGTTATTCAGCCGCGCCGACGAGGAAGCGCAGGCGCGCGAGCTCTCATTCGCTCGACGCGCAAGTCGGCGCGGCGCGCATGAGTTCAAGGCCCTCCGCTCATCCCAATCGGAACCACTGTGCTTGTGTAGACACCACGGCACCGAATTTGTTCCAGCGCCGATACGATTGCGCGCATGTGCGCAAACAGTGCGCTACACTCCATAGCGATTCACCGGCCGAGCCGTCAATCCTGACCGCGACCCGACAAAACCGGAGTCGCCATGAAACTGTTTCGCTTGTTTGTTCTTGCATTCGCCGCAATCCAATTTGCCAAGCTCGCCGGCCCAGGAAGCCAGCTCCTGCGGCCGCTCCGAACCCGCACCCGATCCGCCGCAACGCTCGCCTACATTCACGGCGCGTGGGACACGCTCACGCGCTCCATGACCGATTGCCACTCGCTGGTCGACATCAAGGTCACCGCAAATCCGGTCCTCTACATGCCCGCGGAATGCCTGCGCCGCCCGAGGTCACCGCGCTCGAAGAGAAGTGCCACGTTCAGGTGATGACTCTGCCGCGGCCGCATCGAGAAGATCGGCGACGTGCGTCCCGAGGAGTTGCCGCGCGCGGGCCTGCTCTATCTGCCCAATCCCTACGTCGTTCCCGGCGGCCGCTTCAACGAGATGTACGGCTGGGACAGTTACTTCATCCTGCTTGGACTCGAAGCCGACCATCGCGAAGCTCTGGCCAAAGGCATGGTCGATAACTTCCTCTTCGAGATCGAGCACTACGGCGGTGTGCTGAACGCCAATCGCACCTACTATCTCACGCGCTCGCAGCCGCCCTTTCTCACTTCGATGATTCGCGCCGTGTACGAGAATCCCGCCAGCTTTCCTGCCACGCCCGCAGGCCGCGCCGAAGCGCAGGCCTGGCTCGCGCACGCCTACACGCTGGCCGAAAAGGACTACTCCACCTGGACGCGGCCCGAACACCTGGCCGGCACCACGGGCCTGGCGCGCTACTTCGACTACGGCACTGGCCCGGTGCCGGAGATGGCCGACGACAGCACGTACTACCTCGACGTGATTCGCTGGCTGGTCGCGCATCCGCATTCAGGCGGCGAAGGCTTTCTCGTGAAAGGCTCCGAGCATCCCGATGCGGCCGAGGCCGCGCGCCTGAAGCAGACCAGCTGCGATGTGCACGCGAGCGTGGTCTGCATGCGCGCCTGGTTCTGCCGGCTATCGGCTCACGCGCGATTTCTACGTCGGCGACCGCGCCATGCGCGAATCCGGCTTCGATCCCAGCTTTCGCTTCGGCCCCTTCGACGGGGCCACGCATCACTACGCGCCCGTCTGCCTCAACAGCCTGCTCTATCGCTATGAGCGCGACCTGCAGCACCTCGCGCTTCTGCTGGGCAAGCCCGACGGACGCGCAACGCTGGCAGCGCCGCGCCAAAGCGCGCGACGCCGCCATGCAGCGCTATCTTTGGCGCGCCAAGGAAGGCGTCTTTGCCGACTTACGATTTCGTCCGCGCGCCAATCCTCGACTTATGCCTACATCACTTCGCTCTATCCGCTGTGGGCGGGCGTGGCCACGCGCGAACAAGCGAAGCAGATGGTCGCGCAAGCTGAACCTGTTCGAGCGGCCCGGCGGCCTTTCGATGAGCAACTACAATTCCGGCATGCAATGGGATGAGCCGTTCGGCTGGGCGCCCACCAACTGGATCGCCGTCGCAGGCCTCGACGCCGACCGGCTTCCGCGACGACGCCCAGCGCATCGCACGCAAATGGGATGCCACCGTCGACACCGGGCTTTGCGCACGACGGCACCATCCGCGAAAAATACAACGTGGTCTCCGGCAACGCCAATGTGCATGTCAGCACCGGCTACACGACCAACGAAATCGGCTTCGGCTGGACCAACGCCGTCTATCTGAAGATGAAAGAGATCGCTGGCGTCGCGGATCCGCATGCTGCAAACTAATGCGCCAAGAACGAAGGGCGCACCCGTTCGACAGGATGCGCCCTAGGTCATCACAATAAGCCGCCTATCCGCACTTACTCCGGCAGATAGAGTCTTGCCATCGATGTTAAACGTTCGTGCTCAGCACCTGCGCAGTCGTGTTCGGCTGTCCGCCGCCGACCGAAACCGTGTACTCGTCCTTCGGCAATGATCGGCTCGCCGGCCTCTGTCACCATGCTCAGGTCGCGCGGCCTCAGGTCGAAGTGCACCGTCTGCGACGCGCCTGGCTCAAGATGCACGCGCTGGAAGCCGCGCAGCGCGCGCAGCGGCGCACCAGGCATCATTCGGGAAATTCGAGATAGAGCTGCGCCACTTCGTCGCCCGCACTCTTGCCGGTGTTGGTCACGGTCACTTCGAACGTCGCCGGACTGCCGGCCGTCACCGGTTCCGCTGGGCACCTTCAGTCCGCTGTAAGTGAAGGTCGTGTAGCTCAGCCCATAGCCGAAGGGATACAGCGGCGTCCCCTCAAAGTAGCGATAAGTGCGGCCCTTCATCGCAGTAGTCCTCGAAGGCCGGCAACTGACTCACGTCTTTGTAGAACGTCACCGGCAGACGGCCCGCCGGGATTGTTGCTTGCCCGACAGCGTCTCCGCCACCGCCGCGCCGCCTTCTTCGCCCGGATACCACGCTTCGAGAATTGCGTTGGCATGCTCCTTGGCCCAGTTCACGCCCAGCGCGCTGCCGTTGGTCAGCACCACCACCAGCGGCTTGCCTGTTGCGGCCAGTGCCTCCAGCAGTTCCTCTTCCGGCTTGGGCAGATCGAGGCTGGTGCGGTCGCCGCCCTTGAAGCCCTCTTCCTGCACCTGCATCTCTTCGCCTTCCAGTTCGCTGGTGATGCCCACCACGGCGACCACCACATCGGCGTCCTTGGCCGCATCAATCGCCGCTGGCTGCGGCTTCAGGTCGACCTTCGACCACATCAGCTTCGCCGCAACCGTCTTCGGCGGTCCCGAATCCGGACGCGTATTCCACCTGCAGCTTCGCCGGCTTGCCCGCTTCCAGGTGCACGCGGCCCAGCTTGGCGTCTTTGCCGTTGCCATCGTAGGACGACGTCACATCCTTGCCGTCGAGCTGCATGCGGAAGAAGCCGGACGCCGCCATGCCGAGGTTGTAGTCGCCCGTCTCCGGCGCCGTCAGCGTCGCCTCCCAGCGAATCGCCAGCGGCTTCACGCTCGCCGCTTCCGCAGGCAGCGCGTTCGCAGCTGGCGTCGATCGTCGGCTCCACGCGCGTCGGCCACCGGCTTCGAGGTTGAGGGATGATTCAGGTTCGACATGTCGAGCTTGCGAATAGCTCGCCTTGACGCCCGGCTTGCCGTCCACTGTGAGCGCGCGAGGCAGGCACCGGCTCGGCGTCATGGCCGAGGAACTGCGTCCCGGCGACGTAGTTGATCGTGGCGCCGGTGAACTCGCTTGCGATGCCTTCGAGAATCGAGACCGTGTGCGCTCGGAGTGCCGTTGTAGTTGCCCAGCAGCACCCTCGTCTGATCGGCCAGCGGGCCGACCACCGCGATCTTGATGCCCGACGTCTTCAGCGGAAGCACGCCGTCATTCTTCAACAGCACCATCGCCTCGTTCGGCCAGCTTGCGCGCCATGGCGCGATGCTGCGCGCTGTCCAGCAGGCTTCTCGTCGATCTTCGTGTAAGGCACCATCTCCGGCGGATCAAACATGCCCAGCTTCATGCGCGCCGTAAACAGCCGCGTCACGGCCACGTCGATGTCGCTCTCCTTCAGATAGCCCTGCTTCACCGCATCGAGATAGGGCCTGTAGTCGTGGTCATCCTTCACCTTGAAGGTGAAGTCGACGCACTCGTTGTCCATGCCCCGCTGCAGCTCGACCGCCGACGCCTCGGCTTGCGTCGTGTTGAATTTGTGGCCGTCGTGAATGTCGAGCACCGCACCGCAGTCCGACACCACGTAGCCCTGGAATCCCCACTTGCCGCGCAACTGATCCTGCAGCAGAAACTCGTTGGCGCAGGCCGGCTGGCCGTTGATGCTGTTGTACGCGCACATCACGGAATCGGCCTTGCCCTCGGTCACCGCGGCGCGAAAAGCCGGCAGATACGTGTCGACCTCGTCGTGCTTGCTCACGTCGACATCGGCCGTGTGCCGCGTCGGCTCCGGCCCGCTGTGCACGGCAAAGTGCTTGGGCGTCGAGATCACGCGATAGTAGTGCGGATCATCGCCCTGCATGCCGGTGACAAAGGCCACGCCCATGCGCGCCGTCAGGAATGGATCCTCGCCGTACGTCTCCTGGCCGCGGCCCCAGCGCGGATCGCGAAAGATGTTGATGTTGGGCGCCCAGAAGTCGAGCCCCTCGAAAATGTTGCTGTGCCCGGCGCGCATCGCCTGCACATGCTTGATGCGTCCTTCGGTGCCGATCGCAATCGCCATCTGGTGAATCGCCGGCGCGTCAAACGTAGCGGCCAGCCCGATCGGCTCTGGAAACTCCGTGGTCCCGTTCACGCGCCACGCCGTGCAGCGCCTCGCTCCACCAGTCGTAGGCAGGAACATTGAGCCGCGGAATCGCGCGCGCCTGGTTCACCAGCTGGCTGGCCTTTTCTTCCAGCGTCATCCGGTGGACCAGGTCCGCCGCGCGCTGCTCCGGCGGCAGGCTGGTGTCGAGATACGCAGGTTTCTGTGCATCCTGCGCCCAGGCCGACCACGCCAGCCCGCATCCGATCAAACCAACCGCAACCATCCGCAATCCAAGGCTCTTCATTACGTGCATCTCCGATGGGCAAAAGTGCTTTGAGAATTTGAAAACAGAGAATTAACTCACGCGCCCCACGGCTGCCAACCATACTGCCGCCGGATACCTCTGTCAAGCAATGGAATACTCTGATTCTCCTCTTGAAAAATCGCTTTATTCGCACTCGCAATGTTTCCGCTTTTCCTCGACTGCGAGTAACTGTTTCCCATGGCCACCGACCGAGGCTTCGTATCCGATGTAACCTTCTTGCGCGAAGACCGGTAAGACAAGTTGAAAGGGGAAGAAACGATGCGGGACGGAGCGAGTAACGTCCTGAGTAGCGCTTGATGATTTCGGCAAGGCGATCCCGAAACCTTCGACGATGCCTTCGAAACCCTCTTCCGCCTCCACCAGCGCACCGTCTATGGCTGGCTGCTGCGCATCGTGCGCAATCCGGCCGCAGCCGAGGACCTGACCGTGGAGACATTCTGGCGCATCTACCGCGCCCACGCGCGCTTCGACCCATCGCGCGGATTCGAGGCATGGGCCCGCACGATCGCAACCCACGCAGCTCTCGACTGGCTCCGCACGCAGCGACCGGAGACCGAGTTGCTCGATGGATGTCGCGGCGCCAGCCACAGGCGATCCGGCAATCTCGGCCGAGATTCGCCGCAAAACCGCTGACAGCCTTCTCGCGCCTTGCCGCCCAAACTGCGCATCGCGGCCGTTCTCGCGGTGGTCGAGGAACTGCCGCACAAAGAAATTGCCGCGGCACTCGGCATCTCGGTCGCGGCCGTCAAGGTGCGCGTCTTTCGCGCGCTTGCGCTTGCTTCAGAAGAGACTTGCAACAACAGGGGATCACACCATGAATGCACACGACGAAGAACCGCATGAAGCAATTGCTCAAGCAGGCACTGCCGCCGATGAACGATGCTGAACCTGCGCGCGACCTGTGGCCCGCAGTGCGGCAACGCCTCGAGGCATGGCCCGCCGCACCACCGTGGATTCGACTGGGCACTTGCCGGTGGGCTCGCGGTCTTTGCGCGTGTCTTCCCGGCGTCGATCCCCGTGTTTCTCTACTACCTGTGAACCCGCGGACTTGCAGCCCGCAGAAAGCGAGGATTCATGAACACCCATCCTTATCTACGCGCATTTCTGGCCGGCGCCTTTGTGCCGACTCTGGTTCTGCCGCTTATGACTTGTCGGATTCATCGTTGCTTCGGCTGGGGCTTCAGATTCCTGTCCCGATCGAACGCGGCCTGATGTTTCCCATGGCTCTCGTGCCGATCCCTATGGGCCGCTCTGGAACATGCTTTGGCTCGATTCCCACGCGCGTACACATCTGGCGATCGGACCTCATGGAGCGCTCTTGCCGCTTCTGTGATGCCCTGCGGTGCGGTGCTGGCCAGTTGCCTGGGCATCCTGGGATCGAAGCGAATGGGATCACGTGGTTTCAATCGCTTCATGTTCCCTACGCGTCTTGCGCCGTGTTTCCTGCGCGCGCTCGCAGCCTATTACCTTGTATGGAAATACATCGTTGGCTTCTTGAATCGCGTTCTGGAATTGCCTGAGCGAACTCTGACATGGTTCTAAGATTTATGCGAGGTTGGCCACCCGCCGCAGGCATGGTTCGAAAAAATCCTGCAACCCGGCACGCTACAGCATGCGCCGCCATCGACGCCTGAATCTCCAGCGCCAGCGCCAACGCATCGCGGCCCTGCCGAGCCGTGACGCGCGGCGCTCGCCGCGTCCGCACCGATTCAAGGAACGATTCAATCTCCAGCCGCAGCGGCTCGCCCGGCAAAACCGGCGGCTTCGCAAACGACAATCCGGGATTCGGGTCCAGCGCCAGCACCCGCTGCCGCAAGCTGCGCCAGCATCGCCGGATCAATCTTGCCCGCCTTCCAGCGCAGCAGCAATCTCCGGCGGCACACTGCCATCCAGCCGGATCACCAGCAGATCGCGCCGCGCATAGTCGATCGAGACATACTGCCGCGGCTCAAAAAAGCGCAGCTTGCGCACCCGCTCCGTCGACACCCGCGAAGCCGTAAAGTTGGCCACGCAACCCGACTCGAACTCCACGCGCACGTTCGCGATGTCCACCTTCGGCGACAAGAATCGGCAGCCCCACCGCCCGCACTTCGCGCACCGGCGAATTCGCAAACGTCAGCACAATGTCCAGATCGTGGATCATCAGGTCCAGCACCACGTCCACATCGAGCGAGCGCGGCGTGAAAATCGAAAGCCGGTGCGCCTCAAAGAACATGGGCCGGCGCAGTTTTGGCTGCACCGCCAGCACCGCGGGGTTGAATCGCTCCAGATGTCCGGGCTGCAGAATGCGGCTCTTTCTGCTCGGCGAGCGCGAGCAGTTCGTCCGCTTCGGCCAGCGTTGCCGCAAGCGGCTTTTCCACCAGCAGGTCCAGGCCCGCATCGAGCAGCGCCGACGCAACTGCATGATGATGCACCGTGGGAACGGCGACACTGGCCGCATCCAGACGCAGATCGGCGCGCAGCAACTCTTCCACGCTGGCAAAAACAGGGATGGAGTATTTCGCTGCAGTTTCCGCGGCTCGGGCTGCATCCGGCTCAACGGCACGCCGCAAGCGCGACCGGCAGGCCGCTCGCCTCCAGTTCGCGATAGACACGAAGATGGTTGCGGCCAAACGCTCCGGCCCCGGCAACCGCGACGCGCACAATGGGCTCGCCGGCTATTGGGCTGCCCCTTTGCCTTCCACTGCTTTCAGGCAGCGGCCGTAGAGCTCCAGCAGTTGGGTCACGTGCTCTTCGGGCTTGGCCGCGCCCGAACCGCTGAATCCGGTTGAGCCGGCAATCGGGCGGCCGACGCCGGCCGTGCCGGCGACAAACTTGAGCAGATCGAGTGCGATATCTTCGTTGCGGCGGACGCCAAGCCCCGCGCTGTTCGGCGATTCCATTGTGAAAAGTTCTCCGAAAAGGATGCTACCAGATAACGCGCGTCCGTGTGCGCCTACCGGACCTCGCCACGATACCCTGAAGATATGCGGATGAATCACGCGCCTCCGTTCCCTTTTCCGCGATCCTGTTTTCCTGCTCGCTCTTGTCGCGGGCCTCATCGCGTTTGTAGTGCAATCCGGCGAGCTTGGGCACCGCCGACACCCAACACCGCCTCAACTCCACTCACGCCTTCTGGACATCGGAGCCTCCCGTCTATGACTGGGAGTATCCCGGAATTCGGCGTCCACGGCCGCGAGGGCCGGTTGCAAAGCTGGTATGGCATCGGCCAATCGCTGCTGATGCTTCCGCAGGACATGATCGGCACTTTTTTGGAAAACCTTCCCCTCTTCGCCCACTACAAAAACACCGATCCTACCGTCCGCAACATCTTCGTCAGCTTCACGACCAATATCCTGGTCACCGTTCTCACCGCACTGGTGTGCTTCCGCCTGCTGCGCCAATTCGGATTCTCGGTCAGTCATTCGGTCGCGGGCGTCCTGGCATTGCTTCTCGCCACCACGCATCTCCATTACACGCAGAACATGATGGAGAACAACTACATCTTTCTGCTCACGGCGACCGGCTTCTGCTTCGAATATCGAATGGCTCCGCACCGGCAGCCCGTCGCGCGCTTCTCATCGGAACCGCCGCATTCGGACTGAACCTGCTCACCCGCCTCACCACAGGCCTCGACCTGCTGGCCGGCATCGCCTTTGTGCTGCTGGTTCTCTGGTTCGACAAGACCCCAGCCGCGCAATTCTGGAATCGTTGCCGAACCTATGCCGCCACGGCCATCCCGGTCTTCTGCTTCTTCGGCCTCCTCGATCGCCTCTACCAGTTCTATCGCTTCGGCTCCTTCACCAACACCTACGTCAGCGTTGTCGCCCATGAAACCTTGCAGCGCCATCCCGACTGGCCCAAAGCCTACCCATTTGAGACTCCATTCCACATCGGCTTCTTTGGCGCCCTCTTCACGCCGGAAAAATCCATCTTCCTCTTCGATCCACTGCTGATCCTCGCCATTCTCGTTGCCATTCTCGGATGGAAGCGATTCAACTCCGCTGTCCGCGCCTACACCATCTCCACGGGCTTCATGCTTCTTGCCTACATCTGCTTTTATGCGCGCTACACCGTGTGGAGCGGCGACGATGCCTGGGGCGATCGCTACGTCTCCACCGTCGGTCGAGCTCGCAGTCCTGCTCGCCTTTCCGCTTTTGCTGCGCTTCTCGCGCGGAACTCGGCAAACCCATCTGGGCGATCGGAGTTGCACTGCTCGCCATCAGCACCGTCATTCAACTCGCCTCGCTCGCCTTCTGGCTTCCGCTCGAGCTCTACCAGATGGAGGAGTTCGGCCATCCGACCTTCGTCATCGCCCTGCGCATGAAAAATATTGTGGCCTTTGCACTGGGCAAGATGGATGCGTGGGGACTCGCCACCGACTCCTTGCAGCGAGGACCCCTGGGACTACGTCCACATGACCGCGTGGAACTTCCTGCCCTTCCTGCTGAAACGCGTCAGGGTCGCGCCGGCATGGGCTGTACGTGTCGCTTTCGCGGTCTGGTTCGCCGGCCTCGCGGCACTGGGGGCCACGTTCGTCCGTCTCCGCTCCGCAACTAAGAACTTCGATTCGCCGGCTCGCGCCGACCGAGTGCCCTGAGAATCATGCTGACGGCGTACATCGGAATGGGCGCGAATCTCCCCAGCCCCAGCCGGACCGTCCGGAGGCCACGCTGGCCGCAGCCGCCTCGCGTCTCGCATCTCTCGGCCGCGTCGCTGGCCGCTCTTCCCTCTATTCCACTCAGCCCGTTGGATTCGCCGACCAGCCTCGCTTCCTCAATGCCGTCGTCGCTCTCGAAACCGAGCTCGCGCCGCACGCCCTGCTCGATCACCTGCTCGCGATCGAACTCGAATTCGGCCGCGATCGCTCAGCGGGAGTGCCAAATGGCCCACGCACGCTCGATTTAGATATCCTGTTGATGGGAGACCTATCCATCCATGAATCGGGCCTGGATATTCCTCATCCGCGCCTGGCAGAACGAGCGTTCGTTCTTATCCCGCTCAACGAGATTGCACCGCACGCGATCGATCCGAGCCATCACAAGACTGTGGCTCAACTGCTCCAAACGCTGCTCTCAGCGCTCTGAAAGTGAGGCTCATGCTGTGGTTCCGATCCAAAGCGATATTTCGAGCGCAGGTACTGGCAGCGGCGCTGCTGGTGCCGACGTGCCTTCCGGCACAGAATCAAGTGAGCCTCACCGTCACGGTTGAGGACAATGCCGGAAGCACCCATCCCGGAAGCATCCGTGCAGAAGCCCGCTGGACACATCCTGGGCCGTACCGAATTCCGAAGGCCGCTTCACCTTTGAATGCGAAACTCCATGCCGGATTCGCGTCGACGCCGAAGGCTTCACCGGAAACTTCTTTGAGCTCGCCGCCAGCGCAACCGTTCATCTCGAACGGGCCGGGGTGTCAGAAGAAGTCACCGTGACCGCCTATCGCGAGCCCCTGGGCGAGTTGCAGAGCCCAGTCACCACGCGCGTCCTATCGGCAGACCGCGCTCAGCACCACGGCCGCCATCACCATGGACGACAAAATCCGTCAGCTGCCCGGCGTTGAAATGTTTCGCCGCTCCAGTTCGCTCGTCGCCAATCCAACGTCGCAAGGGCATCAGCGTGCGCGGCCTCGGCTCGACGTCGGCCAGCCGCACTCTCGTCACGCAGGACGATGTGCCGCTCAACGACCCCATCGGCGGTTGGATTCACTGGGAAGAGCAACCGGAGCTGGCTATTCAGAGTGCCGAACTTGTCCGCGGTGGCGCCAGCGACCTGTACGGTTCAGCCGCCATCGGCGGCGTGCTGAACATGATCACCGTCCGTCCCACCACCGATCGTGCTGAGACTCCGCTCCAGCTACGGCGGGGAAGGCACCTACGACGGGAGCGCCCTCGGCGAAACGAAGCATGGCCCCTGGGGACTGCTCGCCGCAGGCTGGCACCATCGGCACCGACGGCTACATCCAAGAAGCGCCCTTCCAGCGCGGCCCCGTCGACATCGCCTCCAACATGCACAGCCAGAACGGCCTCGTCGTCGCCGATCACGTGCGGGGTCCGCTGCGTCTCTTCGCGCGCGGCAGCGGCATGAACGAAGCGCGCGGCAACGGCACTCCCTTCCAAACCAATGGAACGCGCCTCTGGCGTTACGCCACGGGCGCCGATTGGCAGGGTCCGCGAGGGGACTCCGCGCTGTTGCGTCTCTATGGTTCCACGGAGCACTATCGCCAAACATTTTCCAGCATCACCAACACTCCCACTGCAGCCGACCCAACCTGCACCTTTCGCTGCGGCGAGACACCCTCAAAATTTGCGCTGGTCCCTGTCAATGAGCTCGGCGCCGCCGCGCACTGGACACGCCCACTCGGCTCCGGCCTCGTCCTTCTGGCAGGCGCCGACGCGCACGATGTGCGCTATTGGGATCGCGAGCAGTCCCTCGGCGCCTCCACCCAGCTCACCAATCTGCACGACCATCAACGCGACTCCGGCCTTTACGGCGAAGTCCTCTGGGTGCATCATGCGTGGACACTCTCCGGCTTCCGCTCGCATGGATTGGTTTCAAAACTACGACGGCAGCCAGCTCACCTGGAATGGATCTCATGGCTCCCCAGTGCAACACAACCAATCCAACGAGACGAGCGACTCTTCGATCCGCGCCTCGGACTCTCGCGCAAATTTCTCAACCATTGGGCAGTGTCTGCCTCGGGCTTTCGTGCCTTTCGCGCACCCACGCCGAGCGAACTCTATCGCTCCACGCAGGTCGGCAACAAGCTCACGCTGCCGAACGGCAAACTCCTGAGCGAACGCGCCACTGGATGGGAAACCGGCCTCGCCAGCGAATGGCACTGGGGAACGATTCGCTCCAGCTATTTCTTCACCCAGGTCAATCGCCCCATTGTCGCTGTCACCACGAATCCGAACTCGTCGCCGATCCTGCTCGCACGCCAGAATCTCGGTCAGATTGAAAGCCGTGGCGTGGCACTCGATTTTGAACTCGCGCCGCAACACTGGCTGTCGCTCGACGGCGGGTATCAATACGCACATGCCACCGTTTCCCGTGGAACGCAGGATCTCGGCAACTGGATTCCCGAAGTCGCCCGCAACATGGCCACCCTGAATCTGCGCGCGTACAAACCGGCCATCGGCACGCTGAGTCTGCAAAGCCGGCTCAGCGGTCACCAATTCGATGACGACGCGAACCTCTTTCTCCTGCATGGATACTTTCGTCTCGATGCCTACGCCTCGCACGACATCGGCCATCATCTTCAGCTCTTCGCAGCCGGCGAGAATCTTTTCGATCGCTCGATCGAAGTTTCAAAGACGCCGACGACTACCCTCGGCATGCCCCGTGTCGCCCGGGCAGGCCTGCAGATTCAGTTCTCTCGCGAAGCACGTTAAGCTCATCCCCGCCCCCAAAGCCTGCATCGAATCTGGATGAATCGCTTTACTGGAATCCAGCTTCTTCCCGGCACCGCACTTCCCACACATCTACACCTTTCGGTTGAAAACCAATTCCGGAACCCTGTGTTTCCTCTGGTGTGTGTGGACAGAGCACCGCCGCCACAGAAGGAGAAACACACCATGAGACTCGCGAAGTTCGCACTTGTGGCGGCGCTCTTTGCGGCGCCGGCCATCACTCTCGCACAAACGCCGGCACCGGCTGCCCAGAAACCCGTCCTGGCCCAACGTCAGTTCAACCAGCAGCGACGCATCAGCAACGGTTTCCGGAAGGGCCAACTGAACCGTCGCCAAACCGCACGGCTCGAATGGCAGCATAGAAGCATTCATCGCCAGATGCATATGATGCGTGCTCGCCACAACGGCCGCCTCACACCGAGGGATCGGCGCATCCTCGCACACCGGCAGAATGTGGCTTCACGCCGCATCTTCCGTGCCAAACACAACCGCCGCAATGGGTAATTTGCAATAACCAGGGAGTTCAAACCGGACTCCCTGGCGAAGTTCAAGTCCATCGAACTTGGCCGCCATATTTCGACCGACTCTCCGTTTTCAGAAGCACGCCGCTAGCCCAGCTAGAATCAAACTGTGGCGCTCCGCTTCGACATCCTCAATTCAACAGACGCCGGCGGACGCCGCGCGCAACTCCATATTCCGCACCGAACCATCGAAACTCCTGTCTTCATGCCGGTGGGCACAGCCGGTACGGTCAAAGCTGTTTCCCAGGATGTCCTCGAATCTCTCGGCGCCGAAATCATTCTTGGCAATACGTATCATCTTTATTTGCGCCCAGGTCACGAAGCCATTCGGCGCATGGGCGGACTGCATCGCTTCATCAGTTGGCCGCGCGCTATGCTGACGGACTCCGGCGGATTTCAGGTCTATAGCCTTACGCAATTGCGCAAAGTGAGCGACGAGGGCGTCGACTTCCGGTCGCACCTAGATGGCAGCAGCCACTTCTTCACGCCTGAGCATTCCATGGATGTCCAGATCGCGCTCGGCGCTGACATTGCCATGGCATTCGACGAGTGCACCGAGTACCCAGCGGATCGCGATCGGGCGCGGGAGAGCCTGCGTCTCACTATGCACTGGGCACAGCGCTCGCTCGACCACTTTCGCGCCCACCAAAATGAAGTTGTCTGGCATGATGAACTCGGCGGACGCACGCAAAGCCTCTTCGGCATTGTCCAAGGTGGCATGTACACCGATCTCCGCCGCGAGAGCGCCGAGCGTCTGGTTGCAATGGACTTCGACGGATACGCCATTGGCGGGCTTAGTGTCGGCGAACCGCGAGAGGCAACCCTTGAAGTCATCTCTGAAGTCCTGCCGTTGCTGCCGGCCAACAAGCCGCGCTACGTCATGGGCGTCGGTTACCCCGACGAAATCGAGCAATACGCGCGCATCGGTGTCGACATGATGGATTGCGTGATCCCTACACGCGCTGCCCGTCACGGCCTGCTCTTCACCAGCGAAGGACGCATGAATATCAAGAACAAGAAATACGCCGAGGACCAAGACCCGCCCGATCCCACATGCGGCTGCATGGTTTGCGGCCGTTACTCACGCGCCTACCTGCGCCACCTGGCGCGTGCGGGCGAACCGCTCGGCGGTACGCTCAACTCCATCCACAATCTTGCCCATTATCTCGGCATCATGCAGCGCGTTCGTGCGCAACTGCATTCGCACCGAGATGAGAGTCCTCCGGTCCCGACCACTGCGAGCGGAACACACCCAACTCCGCACTAACTCGATTCAACACTCCCGCCCAATCACCAGCCGATTCTTGTCGAAATAAACACGCCGTCGGATACCACGGCGTCGTCTCGATTTTCTCCATCCATCGCCAATCGGCAAGATGAGGCAGCACGATCCAGACCGGTTTGCCCATTGCACCGGCGAGATGTGCAATGCACGTATCGGTCGTGATCACAAGGTCAAGCACCGACACCAGCGCCGCCGTCTCAGCTAGATTCTTATGTTCGCTCGATCCATCCAGGATCGCGACTTCCCCGGCTACTTCTTTCAGTTGCTCGCTAGCTTCTCCCTTTTGCAACGAAACCCATTGGACGCCCTCACCGCGAAGGAGCGGCAGCAACGTTGCCAGCTTCATCGATCTTCTCTCGTCCGCTTTGTACCGCGGATTTCCAGCCCAAGCCAAGCCCACGCGCAACAATCCGCCATCCACCGCACGAAGCTTCGCTTCGTGTTCCGCGCCCCACTTAGGATCCGCGTCAAGATACGGACCCTGCCATGGAACAGACCCGACCTTCGTTCCGAACACTGCGGGCAGACTCATCAGCGGACACTCCAGATCGAACTCCGGGGGCGCCATCCCCAATTGCGCCACTATCGCGCTTCCCTCACGGACCACGTCGAGCGAATGCATCAGCCTTTCCACAGGCTCGTGCACTTGCAGAATCACTTCGCCGCCTCGATCCGCGACCAAAGATGCATACCGGCAAAACTGAATCGCATCGCCGAGCCCTTGTTCCGCATGAAGCAAAATGCGCCGGCCTTGCAAAGGTTCGCCGTTCCACCGCGGTTGCCGAAAGACCATCGGCGTCCTGTGCACTTCTCTGAAGCGCCACCGCGCTTCGTATCCGGCCCAACCACGCTCCCAGTCCCCGAGCCGAAGTTGCATGAGCGCCAGGTTGTATTGCGCGCCGGCACCGTGTGGATCTCGCTCCACACCTGTCTCATGCGCGCGCAACGCCTCATCCATTCTCCCCAGATCCAACAAACTGTTGCCGCGATTCGAAACGGCCGCCGCGCTTCCCAGAGCCTCTGCTCGATCGAACGCTTCAATCGCATCGGCAAAATGCCCCTCTGCATGCAACAAGACGCCGCACATGTTTACGGCCTCGGCATTGTCGGGTTCGCGCGCCAGCGCCCACCGCAACCACTCCCACGCCCCGGCCTGGTCCTTTTCTGCCGCACGAAACTGGCACCAGCCTATCAGCGTCTCTACCTTTTCCGGGTCAAGCGCAAAAGCTCGTCGTAAGTGCGCTTCTGCTTCGTCTGAAACCCGCTGTTCCCGCTTTAGCAACGCCAGGTTGAGCCAGCCGACGACCATCTCCGGCTGCAGCTCGACCGCACGCCGCAGGGCCGCCTCGGCGTAAGCCTCCCGTCCCTCTTCGCGCAGCAGGCTACCGAGGTTCATCCATGCTGGGGCAAAGTCCGGACGCAGAGTCAGCGCACGCCGGTACCGTCTTTCCGCATCTTTCCTTCGGCCCAGTCGCACCAGCACAAACCCGGCAGCAAATTCTCCCTCCGGCGAATTCGGAGCTAAGGTCAAGGCACGCTCGTAGCACTCCAAAGCTTCGGCATTTCTGCCCAGGCACGCCAGGGCATGTCCAAGGCCCATATGCCCTGCCGCCATAGCCGGATGCCGGCGCACGACAGATTCATACGCGACACAAGCCTGTTCAGGATGTCGCTCGGCCATTAGCAATTCGCCCAGGCCAATCGTCCCCAGGGGACTTGCATCATTCAGCTGGATAGCCTCGAGATAGGCTGCCTTCGCCTCCTCGCACTTGCCGACTGCTTTCAGCGCCTGGCCCAAGGTCACCCACGCGACGTCCATCGCGGGCGCTGCTGCCACCGCAGCCCTCGCCATCAGGAGGCAGGCTTCGTGCTGACCGCTCGAAAGCGCGACCAGGCAGATGCCCACGAGCGCTCTGGGGTCCGAATGATTCTTCTCGAGCACGCGCTGGTAGCCGAGAGCAACTTCGGTAAGTCGCCCACTAAGAGTCGATTCCTTCCGTCGCTTGCTTGGCTCGCTTGCCATCCGACCGCAGGGTCATGCAATCCGAATCCCTAAATTGAGCCTGGATTCTCAATGTTTCTTAATTATTCGCGAACGAACTTGACCGAGCCTCGCGAAGGAAAATTCCGGCTCGCGCCGTTTTCATTATTGAGGGAGTCCTGACGCATATGCCGCATTATTTAAAAACTGGGATGAGATGCTGCACATTTACACTGGCAGGAATCGACGCCGGGGACGCTATGACTGCTGCTTCAGCCACTGAATCGCGCGTTCCGCTCCTGGAGCGGGCCGAAGTTACGACAGAAATTGCGCAACTCTACGACAACCTTCTCGCCGATCGCGGCGTGGTGCCCAACATGTTCAAGAGCCTCGCCAACGTTCCTACGCTCGTTTTGGGGGTCGCTGCCTTTCTAAAGCCGCTCATGGCGGATGGCGCGCTTCCCGGCTGGTACAAAGAGCTCATCGCCACGCGCATCGCGTCGCTCAACCGCTGCGACTATTGCATGAGCGCGCATCGCCATCTGGCCCTCAAACGCGGAGCCACGCTGGGACAGGTTGCGAGCTATGACAATTTCGAAGAAGGTCCCTTCACTGAGAAGGAAAAGGCCGGCTTTCGCTACGCCAGCCTGCTCCATCAATCCGGTCACGCTGCGAATGAAGCAGCCTTCGACGCAGTAAGCGAACACTTGAATTGCCAGGAGATCATCGAGTTGACAGCAATCGCCGCCGCATTCGAAATGTTCTCCCGCATCAACTCGTCGCTTCGCATTCCGGTCACGCCGATTCCGGACTGACCGGGTCGACTCACTTCGCCAGCTGCTTCACAAAAAAATCCGCCATCGTGTGATTGGCCTCAATCGCTTCAGGAAGCATTGGGTCGTACCAGAAGGCGTGCGGCAGCGCATCGAAAACCACCAGCCTCGCATCCACGCCGGCATTCAGATAGGCGCGATGCAGGTTCGCTGTTCCACTCAGCAGCAGATCGCGTCCGCTGGTCACAAACAGTGTCGGGGGCAGCCCATGCAGGTCGCCATAGATCGGCGACAGCACCGGATCTTTCGGATCAACGGTCCCCACATATTCTCCATCATGCTGTTTGGGATCGGGCGGATCGAGATGTCCGGTGAGACCGCGCAGTGCATACATCGCAAGTGAATCGCCCGCGCGCGCAAAGTCCCCCATGCCACTGAAGATACCCAGGGCCGCGGGAAGCGGCAATCCCAGCTGCTTCAACTTCGCCGCCACCTCGGCCGTTAGAATCGCTCCGGCCGATGTCCCATAGATCACGATGTGATCGGGCTTGTAGGTCTTCAGTAGTTCTTTGTACACCGCCACCGAATCATCCACAGCCGCAGGATACGGATGTTCGGGCGCCAGCCGATAAAGCACCGCCACCACCTTGATTCCGGTGTAGCTGGCAATTGGAATCGACTCTGTATACGACCCCGAATCCGAGTTGAATCCGCCCCCATGCAGATTCAGCAATACTTTGTCCTTGTTCCGATCAGGCATTCCATCCGGGGTCACGATATGCACCGGAACTCCGGCCATGGTCGTATCCACTAGCGTGTTGGGACAGATCCGAGTCCACGCCACGCGAGCCCGCGCGGTGTACGCGTCCGTTCCCTTGCGTCGCTGTTCCAGCGATTCCGGAGGCCCCTGGTCCGGTCCTCCATGCCCCAGCACCAGTTGAGCCTGCGGGCTCAGATCCAGCGGCACCGGCACCACTCGCGTCACGTGAGCCGTACCCTGCTCGTCGATGTAACTCGTATCACGGTTCGGCGCTTCGGCCGCGGTGGTGGGCTGCGCTGCGCTCGCGGGTTGACCGGCTGGCTGCTGCGCGGCAATCGAAAAGGACGGCAACATCAAAAGCAATGCGGCATGTTTCGGCAAAAACGACATGGATCTCCATCCCCCCAAAAGTCCGATTCACTGGACACTGCAAAGCAGAAAATCGGCCCCGTCCACGATAACAAACGATGGCCAAATCACAATCGAGCTCCCCCGGGCCTGTTAGGAATACAGGTGTCCGTGAACGGTCGGTCGCTTTCGAATCCGGACAACACCGTCGCGCACATCCCACCTGTCTGTCCGCCCGTCCGCTTGAAAACAGAACGCTTGTGCAGCCTGGGACGCCCCATTAGGGTCGCAATTGTTGGCATGGAACTTGCTTGAAAGTATGCACGGATCTTTTCGTCTCCAAATCCGGCTCCAAACGTGAGGACCCTGAAGACATGAACACGAAACGCGCCGTCTGCCTCGTGGGAATCGCGATCTCTCTTTGCCCTCTACTTCGTTCTCAGTCAGACTTCTGGAAGAGCCCCGACGCTTATCTGGGTCAATCTCGCCCCTCGGACACGCCGCAGATTTTCGCCCCTGGGCTCCTGGCTGCCCCCGGCGCCTTCATCATGGGACGCGTTGCATTCTCCCAAGACGGAAAGCAATTCTACTTCGCGCAAAACGATTCGTGGGAGAGTGGCGCCCACGCCCAGCTAAAAATGATGCAATTCGCGGATGGCCGCTGGAGCAAACCGACGGTCCTCGCCGATCAGTTCCTCTCGCCCACGTTTTCGATCGATGGACAAACGCTCTACATGCGCAAAGGTGGCATGCGCAATGTCTGGCAGTCGCACAAAAAGGGCGATGCATGGAGTGCGCCCGCTCCATTCCTCGACGTGCCATTCGGCGTGTACGACTTCATGCCCACCGTCAGCGGAAACGCCTACGTTGGCAGCGAACCCGACGCGGACGATGTGAAAAATGGAAGCACCTATGCCTTCAGCGTGTTGACCATTTCAGATCGCGCGATCAGCGTCAAGAGCCTGGGCCAGCCGCTCAACGAACCCGGATTCAACGGCGACCTCTATGTGGCTCCCGACGAGTCCTACATGATTGTCAGCGCCAAAGAGTCGAAGACCTACGAGTCCGAGCTGTTCATTTCCTTCCGCAAACACGATGCAACATGGACCGCACCGGTCAGCCTCGGACCCAAAATCAACGACGGGCTCGCCCACCGCTGGGGACAATACGTCACTCCCGACGGCAAATACCTCTTTTATTCCCATGGCACCAGCGAAAAAGACTGCGCGATCTACTGGGTTCGCTTCGACAACCTTCTCGAGAGCCTGCGCCCCAAACAACTCTGATCGGACCTGACATACCCGGTCGATTTGCATCCCAAAGACTCGGGGCTTGACTCCGCAAGGCCGGGCGCCACCGGAGATTCCTGCTGCCAGCCGACCTCTCTCTGCGATACATTGGAAGTCCGATGACTACTCTCGCTTCCCCCGAAATCCGCACCCGTGAGATCCGCAACTTCGTCGGCGGCAAATGGCAAAAGTCGACCAGCGCACCGGGCCTCGACCTGACCAACCCCGCCACCGGAGAACCGCTCGGCCAATCGCCATCAGGCTCTGCCGCCGAGGTGGATGCCGCCGTTGCCGCCGCGCACGCCGCCTTTCCCGCATGGCGCGCCACACCGGCCGCAGACCGCATCCAATTTCTCTTTAAGCTGAAAGCGATTCTCGAAGATCGCTTCGACGAACTGGCCGCCATCATCACCACCGAGAACGGCAAGACCCTCGCGAATCCAAAGGCGAATTGCGCCGCGGCATCGAGAATGTCGAAGTCGCCTGCGGCATTCCCGTGCTCATGCAGGGCTACTCGCTGGAAGATGTCGCGCCCGGCATCGACGAAATCATGGTGCGCCAGCCGCTGGGCGTCGCCGCCATCATCACTCCCTTCAATTTTCCATTGATGATTCCCGCTGTGGTTTCTTCCCTACGCCATCGCCACCGGGAACACCGTTGTCCTGAAGCCAAGCGATCGCGTTCCATTCTCCGCCGCGCGCCTCGTCGAGCTCATCCAGGAAACCGGCTTGCCCGCCAGGCGTGGTCAACCTCGTCAACGGCGGCAAGCCAGCGGTCGATGCGCTCCTCGATCACCCGCTTGTCCGCGCTGTCAGCTTCGTGGGTTCCACGCCCGTGGCCAAGTACGTCTACACCCGCGGCTCGGCCAGCGGCAAGCGCGTGCAGTGCCAGGGAGGCGCTAAGAACCACGTCGTCGTCCTGCCCGATGCCGATCCTGAAACAACCACCAAGATCATTGCCGACTCGGCGTTTGGCTGCGCAGGCCAACGCTGCCTCGCCGTCAGCGTCACCGTTGCCATCGGCGAAGCGCAAAGCTGGTTCGGCGAATCCATCGCCGCCGCTGCCGCGGCTCTCAAGGTTGGCAACGGGCTCGATCCAGCCATTCATATGGGTCCCGTGATCACCAGGGCCAGCCGCGACCGCGTCGTCTCGCTCATCGGCCAGGGGCGGGCGACGGAGCCAAAACGATCGTCGACGGCCGCAGCTTTTCAAACGGCGGCGGCTCTTTCGTCGGCCCCACAGTCCTCGACGGGCTGCCCGCTACCAGTTCGCTTATGGAAACAGAGATCTTCGGTCCGGTCCTCTCTGTCGTCCACGCCAAATCCGTCGAAGAAGCTGTCGAGCTCATCGAACGCTCGCCCTACGGCAACGCCAGTTCCATCTTCACCTCGTCCGGGGCCGCGGCACGCAAATTCCGCAACATCGTCTCCACCGGCAACGTCGGCGTCAACATCGGCGTGCCCGCACCTATGGCCTACTTCCCGTTTTCCGGATGGAAGGGCAGCTTCTTCGGCGTGATGCACGCGCAAGGCCGCGACGCCATCGAGTTCTTCACCGACAAGAAAGTCATCGTGGAGCGCTGGCCCCGCGAGTGGTCGCGCAAATTCTAACGATCGGTTCCATAACCTGATCGAGCAGAGGGGCGCATCGAGTGCGCCCCTCTACCTTTGTTCTATCGACAAATGATCAATGCGGAAGTATCAGCAATCCTTTCTCCAGCAATTGCTCAGTCAGCCGATCCAGCGCGAGCGGAAATTTGTACGAGATAGTCCGCGGGCTCATCCCCAGCAACACGGCAGCTTCAGCCTGGGTATATTCCTGAAGAACAATCCTGCTCAGCATGGCGCGATCCAATGAGCCCAGCCGGTCGAGACATCGCTCCACATCCAGCACAAAAATTACCGCATCCTCGAACGTCCGCACCCGCCGGCTCGAAACCCATCCGCGGCCCACAGAATCTCCCAAAATGGACGGGGATCGACCTACCTGCATTGAAGCGTACAGATAACGGCGCAACATGCGTTCCGTATGCTTCCTGAAAAACGCGAGTGCGATCGGCGGATCGCTCGCAGGCGCTTCGTCCTCTTTCTCATTCCTGGCTTTCGCAGACGGTAGCTCGTCCTCGGGTCCATCTCTTCCCGGCCATGGAATCGGTGAGCCGCTTGCTCCCCAAACCATAGGAAGCTGGAGCGCCGCGCTCATTCCGCACCCCCAGCCGACTCAGCTACAGCCCAAACCCTCACCAGCGATTTGCGGCTTGGGCGTCCACGCCTTTTCCGCGTCTCCGGTGCCGGAAAGTCCTTCAGTTTCGTTTCACACTGTTTGCAATACACGGTCCCTTGCGTCTGGGCCCGATACCAAAGACAACCGCACCCCTCACAAACTTTCAATTGCACGCGCAATTCCATCAAGGATTCTCCGTGAAAAAGTCCTTTTCCGCCTTTGTTCGATCGTTTTCGTTTCTTGGCGGAGCAGTGAGAACCAGGCAAAGGTACTCAGGTTTCTTCCGTCCTGATAGGGGATATATCTGTCTGTTTTCTCTTGTTCTTTGTGTTGTAGTTAGAGCGCAGATCTGGGAATTCGTACACACCTGTCCCGTGCGTTTCTTTTGGGCGCTTGCCAGTCGGAGGATGTCCTGGAAATCTGAATCTATACATCATTAGTTATGCCGCATTGGGAATCGCAAACCGCGGAGACAGAATTATGACTCTTCGAAGTTGCGCCCGCGCGTACGAACCTTCGAGATTTCCGACAAATATGTACGAGATAAAGTAAGACCAATTTAGATGTCTGGCCCTTTGGGGTCAATGTACCCCGTCCTAATTTCCTGCTTCGCTGTCTTCGCTCCGTCCGCAGACTCTCGATTTCAGGGCTAAATGCCCAGTTGGGATAGCTTCAGGAAATTTGAGACCTTTCCGATCCATAGCTGGTAGCGAACAATCCTCAGATGAAATTCATCCACATGCACGAATCGCTCCGTCAGAAAATCCTTCGCAAGATTGGCGATGGCGGGCTGACGGTCACCATCCTCGCTCGCCAGACCGGCCTCGCACAGGCCCACGTATCGAACTTTCTTCGGGAGAAGCGCAGGCTCTCACGGGATGCGATGGACCTCGTTTTGAAGGCGCTGAGCATGGAGGCCGAAGACCTCCTGCCTTCTTCCGCACGTCACGGCAGCGCGTCAGTCGAAGAGGAGATGAGCGCCGTGCCAGTGGTCTCGCACAGTTCGGCTCTCTCCGACTCTGTCATCCATCCCTCCGCAGTGTTGGCGACGATGCCTCTGCCAGTGGGCTCGCTTCAATCTCTCCGCACCCGCAAAGCCACCAACCGCTCCGCCTGGCAGAGATTTATTGCCGTCCGCATTTCGTCCGAGGACGCGTTGCCCATGGAGCCGCTGATCCTTCCGGGTGCTCTCGTCGTGATTGACCGCCATTACAACTCACCCGTGTCTTACCGGCTTGGCAGGCCTTCGCTGTGTGCCGTGCGCCACGGAGCGCACCTCTCCATCCGCTACATCGAGTCTCTGGACGACAAGCTGGCGCTGCGTCCGATCAACTTCGCCTTCCCGATCGAGATCCTGCAGAGCGAGCCTGGCAGAAGAGTGCAAGAGTTCATTGCGGGCCGCGTTGTTTTAGTCCTCAACCAAACATGAGAGCGCGCAAGGTTAACCAGGAGCCGTGGCCCTCAGCGTTCCGCTCTCTGCCAGTGCGTCCTCTGGAATCCGCGTTGCCGCCGCAATCCATCGCATGCCTCCAGGAAGAATCGCCGACGCAAGCGGAGCAAGGCTTCGGCCCAGGTCAGTCACCAGGCCGCGAGAGAGCGCTGTCGCGATCTGCATGCCCGTGTGGAGTTGTGCATGTAAAGTTCGATTGAACTCATCCACGCTTCGGCCTTCCAGATGCATCTGGGCCGCCAGCGCAGCGCTGTGCATTGCGATCGACATACCGTCGCCCGTGAACGACGGGATCACCGCAGCCTGGTCACCGACGCACCAAACTCCCCGCGGCTGGCCCGCAAGATATCCATAGGGAATCGGCGAGATGGCCAGCGGACGCTCCCACAACGGCTCCCCGCCTATAAGACACTCATGCAAATGTCGATTGCCAAGCCGCATCGCCTCGAGCAGATTCGTCCATCCAGCCGCGGCCTGCAAACGCCTGCGCTGGACCACGAGGCACAGGTTGGCAACTTCGCCTTCCACCAACGCCAGGCCTCCGTAACCGCCAGGGAAGAGAAAAAGCTCCATCACCCCGCGCAACAACTCAGTCTGCGCGGGCCTCAGCCGCCAATGAAGTTTGAATCCGATCAGGTCCGATTGCACGCCACAACCGCGAGCCCACCGTCGCAAATCGTGCTTCCCCGTCGCAAGAAAAACCGTCTGCGCACGCAGCGCTGCGCCGCCCCGCAGTTCAATGCGCCATCCATCGCCCTCTCGCTCGAGCTCTCCAACACACGCGCCGCGCCGCACATCGCACCCCGCATCGTGGGCGCGATGAAGCATCGCCTCATCCAGAACGTGTCGCGAGAGCGACAGCGCCCGAAAAGGTAAAGGGGACTCCACAAGGCTCTTACCCGAAGACAGTCGCACCCGATCGATTGGAACTGCACCGAGCACAGATGGGGAGATCCCGGCGTGGTCCAGGTACTCCACTGCCTCGCGGCTCAAAAACTCCCCGCACACCTTGTGATGCGCGGTCTGCTCTTTTTCAAGGAGCATCACCTCGCGCCCCGCATCTGCGAGCCGGATTCCAAGCATCGATCCGGCTGGACCTCCGCCAATCACCAGGTTTTCGATCGTTGTGTGAGTCATGGGTGCAGCGGCTTTCTGCGCATCACGCACAATCGCCCCGGGGTGTATCCGCGAATCAAGACGTCGTCTTCGGCCAGCCCCGCCGCAGCGCACATCCTGCGCCAATCTTCAGGCAAAAACGCGCGCGCAATCGAAGCGGGCCCATCGTGTTGCACAAAGGGATGCAAGCCCATCAGCTTCGAAAACGCGCGGAAGAGGTGATACGGCACGGCATTGCGTGAAAGATCGTTAATGAACCAACCCATCGTCGCGCGCTGCTCCATCCATTTCAGGAACCGCACTATATCCGCCTCAGCCAAGTGATGTGTGAAGAGCGCGCTCACGACAAGATCAATAGGCTCACGTGAAGAATATTCAAATACATCGGCATTCACCCATTCAATTTGACTCGCCGCATTGCTTGCCTCCCCGGCAATCACCACGGCGTCCCGGTTGAGGTCGATTCCGGTCAGTTCCACGCTCACGTCGTGCGACTTTGCCCATCGCTCGATCCGCCGCAGCACGTCGCCGTACCCGCAGCCCACATCGAGAATCCGAATTGGATCGATCAATCCTCGCAGCTGAAGAGAATCGAGCCATCCAAGCAACGGACGATAGCCCATCAGCCAGCGATTCACTTTTGCCAGATCCCTGAGGCATGCACGCAACTCCTCGCGGCTGCAGGGGCCATCCATCAGCTCCGTAAGCTGCGCGCGAGCGCTGAAATCCAGCGTCTCAGGCTGCATGAAACAGCATCGTCTCGGCGGTGACGCCAGGACCAAACGACATGGCACAACCGTGTTGACCGGGCTTTGCCAACTGCATGATCCGCTGCAGGACGAACATCACCGTCGCGGACGACATGTTGCCGAATCGCGCCAGCACGTCCCGCGAAGTCGCCAGCGCCTCGGGCGGCAGGCTAAGACCGTTCTCAACTGAATCGAGAATTGTCTTGCCGCCGGGATGTACGGCCCACAAATCGATCGACAGCGGATCCTTGCCGCGCGTGATCGTGTCGCCAATCTCTTTCAACGCGCGGCATAGCTCGCCGGGAACTTTGCCGGATAGTTGCATGTCGAACCCAAGTTCGCGAATGCGCCACGTGATCAGGTGAATTGTCTCGGGAATGCCCACGGCAAGAAAGCTGTCGAGCGCCAGGCCAGTCTCGCGCGCCGTGACCAGACACGCCGAACACCCATCGGCGAACAAGAGGAACGAGAGGAGCTGCTCCAGGTCCTGCGTCTCCTGCATGTGCAGCGTGCACAACTCGAGGTTCAAAATCAGAACGCGCGCCTCCGGCTCAGAGCGCACAATATGCCGCGCCGCCTTCAACGCATTGATCGCCGCATAGCAGCCCATGAAGCCGATCATCGTGCGTTCTACCGATGTGCTAAGTCCCAGGTGCTGGACGATCTCAATATCCAAGCCCGGCGCATACAATCCCGTGCACGACGTCACAATCACATGCGTGACCCCGCGTCGCTCTTCTTCGCTCAAGCCCAGCTTGTCCACGGCGCAGCGCATAAGTTTTGGAGCATATCGCTCATAGGCCTGCATCCGCCGCGCGGTGCCCGGAAATGCCCCTGGAACATACAGGCCTTCCGCATCCTTCCACTCGCCACTCTCCGTCGGGACAGGGTCCAGAAATGAGTAGCGATGTTCGATTGCCGACATCCGGACCATGCGGCGGAACAAATTGCGCGTTGTGCCCTCAGGCACAAGGCTCTGGGCAAAATCGATAAACGCGCGATGCACATCGTGCGGGGGAACCGACGTCGCAATGCGGTTGATATAAGCGGTTGTCATCGGGGTCCCCTCTGTTTGTTCATTCAGTCCGGCGCTACATCGCCAGAGACATTCTTAGACACCACGAGCCCTGGATGTGTCATCCAAATGTAAGCGTTCGGTCACTCTGAATTCAAAGGGAATGCGACTGATTTCAAGCCTGATCAACAAAATCGGCCGGATTCGAGAATCGCGTGCAGTTCGAGTTGAAGTTCAGATGCACGGTGCCCGTGGGGCCGTTGCGCTGCTTGGCCAGGATAATTTCCGACCGCGCCTTGTCGGCATCGGAGATCTCTTCGTCGCGGTTGTAATATGCCTCGCGATGAATGAACGCCACCACGTCGGCGTCCTGCTCAATCGAGCCCGATTCACGCAGATCGCTCAGCATCGGCCGCTTGTCGTCGCCTCGCCGCTCGCTGGCACGCGAAAGCTGCGACAGCGCAATCACCGGCACGTTCAGCTCCTTCGCCAGCGCCTTCAGACCGCGCGAAATGGCCGACACCTCCTGCGTCCGGTTCTCATAGCGCTTGCCGCCCATCGAGGGCAGCGTCGCCGACATCAACTGCAGATAGTCCACGACGATCAGGTCGAGCCCGCCTGCATTCTGCTTCAGCCGCCGCGCCTTCGCGCGCATCTCCGCCAGCGAAATGCCCGCCGAGTCGTCGATGAACATGCGCGCCTCCACCAGTTGCTCCAGCGCATGCTGCAGCTTGCCGTGATCCTCGCGCCCAAGAAAGCCCGTCTGCAGCTTGCGCTGGTCCACCCCCGACTGCGACGACAGCATGCGGCGTAACAGCGATTCCTTGCTCATTTCCAGGCTGAATACGGCCACCGTCGCCTTGCTGGTGATGGCCGCATTCTGCGCAATGTTGATCGCCAGCGCCGTCTTGCCCATCGAGGGCCGCGCGGCAATGATGATCAGCTCGCCCTTTTGCAGCCCGCTCGTCATCTGGTCGAGCACCACGTAAGTGCGTGGCCAGCCCCGTAACTTCGCGGCTCTGCTTGTACAGGTTGTCGATGGTCCCGAACGAGCTCTGGACAATCTGATCGAGCGGCTGCAGCCCCTGCGAGATGCCCTTCTCGCTCACCTCCAGCAGCTGGTTCTCGGCCATGTCCAGCACTTCGAGAGCCGTCTCGCTCTGGTCGGCCGCACGCGCAATCGCCGCCGAACAGATCGCCATCAGCTTCCGCAGCAGGCTCTTGTCCTTGACGATCCGGATGTAGTCTTCAATGACCGGCCGCAGCGGCAAACCCTCGGTCAACGACGCCAGGTAAGCCACGCCGCCCACCGTCTCGATCTCCTTGTAGCGCGCCAGCTCGTTCGCCAGCGTCACAATGTCCACGGCGCGCTGCGCGTTCATCAGATCGCTCATGCGCAGGAAGATGCGCTGATGCGAATCAAGCGAGAAATCGCTCGAGTCCAGCTTCTCAGCCGCCTCCGAGTGCGCTGCGTTATCCAGCAGAATCGCGCCCAGAATGGTCTTTTCGGCGTCGATGTTCGCCGGCAGCCCGGCGTCAAGTCTCAAGTCAGGGATCGTAGCCATACACTTCGAGTGTAGGTCGATCCCGACCGCCGAATGGCATGTGAATTGTCAGGGTGATATGTGGGAATCAGGAGTCACAACGACACAAGTCGTTGAATTTCGTGCCGGATTTACTGCGAGATCACCATCTCGGAGGTGCTTCCAAAACTGAACCTCGTCCGCGCAAAAGGAATGGCAAGCGGAAGGGTGTAGCTCACGAAGACCTTCACCTCGTTCCCAGGCACGTTGCACGGCGATGTCGCGCAAGCCGTCCAGGTCGTGGGCGTCGTGGCGCTCGCTGTAAGCCATGAAACAGTCACGGTTACATTGTTTGCGCCGGGCAATCCCAGACCCCGTACATAGGTTTGCAGCGGGCCCGAGGTGTTGAGATTGCAGTCGGTGAGCCCCGGAGTAATCAAACAAGAGGTTGAACCACGCACCGCTGCATAGCGCGTGGCTTCTCGGGCAGCCTCGGCAACGAAATTGAATGAATAGAAGGCGAGGCACATTTCAATGATGCCGAAGAGCACAGGGACCAGTACGGCCGACGCCACGGCAAACTCAATGATCGCCGCGCCATCGCTCCGGAATCCGGCGCGTAGAGACGCCAACGGCCTCAACCATCTTGATACGGACGGGCCTGTCGTCAGCTTCATCATTGGCTCACTTTTTGGATGGCCCAGCCATTCAGCGTAATACTTGAACTGATTCCCGGGATATGAATCAGTGGGGTAAACGTGGCCCGCGTGGTCACCTTCAGGATGGTCTCAACTGGCCCGCCGTTTGCGCACGCCAGAGGCGTGCCCGTAGGACTGGTATCGTCGGTGCAAACCCAGCTCGTAAATGTTTGAGGTGTTGCCAATGTGACATTGGGCGCGTCATTGGTGGCGGCTCTTTGTATGCCCGTGAGGTCGGTTACGTACCCAAGCCCCTGCGCGCCGTACTGCACGCCGGCTCTCGCCGCGTTGGAGACCTCGATGGACTGGTACTCCGCCATCCCGATTTCGACAACCCCGAGAAGCATGACGGCAAGAAGAGGGAGAACGAGCGCCGTCTCAATCAACGCACCGCCGGCGTCACAGCCAAGCGCGCGCAAGAAGCGCCGCGCCCTCACGACGTATGTTTCGACGGCCTCAATCGATCGGATGCGAATCATGGGTTACTCCAACAACGTGACAGGTGCAAGCGGGGACAAAGGATTCAACGCCAGGTAATCGTTCAACCCCAGGGTGAATCCGCCGCCATTGATGATCTGTTGAGCGACGACCACCGCGGTCATGTTCTGGTTGAATGCCCCGCCCACCTCAAATCCAGCATTCGGAAGATAGATGATGCCTTGCAGATCTCCAGTGAAGGCGCCGCCAATCACAAAATTGGTCGTATCGCTCGGATTTTCGTAGAAGAGAATTCCGTTCCATGTGCCGGCGCTGGTGGGAGCGGACAAGTTGAGGGTTGCTGCTCCTCCCACCGTGAATCCGTTGTCCAAAACGAACGTGACCTGGCTTCCTGTCAGCCTCGCCGCGCCCCCAATCGTGACTGCCCCCGTCATCAGATAGGTGCCGGGATTGAACTGAATGTTGGCTGCGCCAGTGACCAGGATTCCGTTGTAACATCCGGGACCGTATGTACCCGACGAGGTGATTGTCGGCTGGCATCCAGCCGCTGAAGGAATAGGCAGGGGCATGGGAAATTGCACCGGCTTGATACCCCTCTGGATGGACGGGTTGGTCGTCATGGCGCCGCCGTTGGTGACGCCCCCGACGACCCCGATGGTGCCGAGGTTTGTGGCGGTCATAGTCAGTGCGCCGCCATTCACAAGGCCCCCATCGTCGACAAAGCTGCAGTTGTGCAGATTGAGCGTCTCCGCCCCTCCGTTGGTGAGATCCGTGCCCGATCCATCCAGGAGCATGCAGGGTTCGGAGGAATGAATCCCTGCTACCGCCCTCGCGGTCACATTCATACTTCCGAAGCCGAACATACCCATAAAAGTCGTCGGATTCGGCACTGAGACTCTAGCTTCGAAACAGTCCGCGCAACCGTTGTAGATCCCTGAGGACAGCCGATTGACCGTGACCGTCACTCCATTGCTCCCATTCGTGTATCCATTGGCCGCGGTCGCAGTGTATGCCTCGTTTTGGGCATGTCCAACGTTTCGCACGTACTTGTAGTCGAGCGCCGCCGCCATCGCGGCGGCGTCGGCGGCTGTCTGCACCGTGCGCCGGGCCCGAAAAAGTGTCCCGGTATCCAGCGCGAGCGCCATGAACGCGAGCAGCAAGGTCATGAAGAATGCAACCATCACCAGCGCCTGCCCGCTTTCATCTTTCCAAAATCGCATGAATTCTCCCTCTAGGGCCCGCGGCGAGCGCCGATACACCTGGGACGCGCCACTTCACGATCACTTTCAATGGCATCGAACGAGAAATTTGCCCCACTACGGCCCTGCGCTCTTGCGGATTCTGCGCTCCGTTCAGCTCAGGCGACGCTTAGATGTCTTTGCGACTGCTGCCGCTCCACAGACTGACGAACTGTGGTTGCCCGCCACTCGATCGGATAGGGCGATGGAAATTCACCGGGGGAACGCTATTATCCGACTTCGAATAGGAAATTCGCAAGCAATCAAAGGTGACTGGAACGCAGGTTACCCTCTTGGTGGCAGTTCCGGCGTGGGTCGCCAGCGCAGAATCGGCTTCCGCGCTGCCTGCACTTCGTCCAGCCGCGAAACCCGCGTCGAGTGCGGCGCCGTCTTCACCAGCTCCGGCGTCTCCTCGACCTCGCGCGCAATCGAGCGCATCGCCTGCGATGAACAGATCCAGTTCCTCGAGCGACTCGCTCTCCGTCGGCTCAATCATCAGCGCGCCATGCACAATCAGCGGAAAGCTCACCGTGTAGGGATGGAACCCGTAATCGATCAGCCGCTTGGCGATGTCGCCGGTCTTCACGCCCTTCGCCGCCTGCCGCTTGTCGCTGAACACCACCTCGTGCATCGACGGCGTCTTGTAGGGCAGCTCGTAGAGGTCTTCGAGCTTCTTGCGGATGTAGTTCGCGTTCAGCACCGCGTCTTCGGTCGTCTGCCGCAGCCCGTCCGGCCCGTTGGCCAGAATGTACGCCAGCGCGCGGATGAACATCCCGGTGTTGCCGTAGAACGCGCGCACCCGCCCCACCGACTGCGGCCGGTCGTACTCCCAGTGCAGCGGGCCCGAAGAAGCTTCAGGTTCGCCGTCTTTCACGCGGTCCGAGGAAAGTCCCGGAAAGGATGGCGCGCGAAACATCGGTTCAGCAACCGGCGGCCGCAGGGTCAGCATTCGCGCACTCCCAATTCTCCGTGGAGGGACTGTTCGCGGCTCTTCCGGTTCGCACCAGCACCGGCGTCGGCAAAAACGGCTCCAGAAATCTTCTTGCACGCCACCGGCCCCGATCCCGGCCCGCCGCCGCCATGCGGAGTCGAAAACGTCTTGTGCAGGTTCAGGTGCATCACGTCCACGCCGAAATCGCCCGGCCGCACCTTGCCCACCAGCGCATTCATGTTCGCGCCGTCCATGTAAAGCAGCGCGCCCTTCGCATGCAGAATATCGGCGATCTTGTGAATCTCGTTCTCGAAAACGCCCAGCGTCGAAGGATTGGTCAGCATCAGCGCCGCCGTGTCCTCATCCACCTGCCGCGTCCAGCGCCTCCAGATCGATTCCGCCATCCGCATTCGACTTCAGATTCTCCACCTGGTAGCCGCAAATCGCCGCGGTCGCCGGATTCGTCCCGTGCGCCGAGTCGGGAATCAGGACCTTCTTGCGCGCATTGCCCTGCGACTCATGCCACGCCCGAATCAGCAGAATCCCCGTGAACTCCCCATGCGCGCCCGCCGCCGGCTGCAGCGTAATCGCGTCCATGCCGGTGATCTCGATCAGGCACTTCTGCAGCAGGTCGATGATCTCCAGCACCCCCTGCGCCAGCGACTCCGGCCGGTAGGGATGCGCCTCCGCCAGCCCCTCGATCCGCGACACAAACTCGTTCACCCGCGGGTTGTACTTCATCGTGCACGAGCCCAGCGGATACATCCCCAGATCGATCGCGTAGTTCCACGTCGACAGCCGCGTGAAGTGCCGAATGATCTCGATCTCGCTCAGCTCCGGCAGCTCCGCCGGCGTCTTCCGATGCGCCGCGCCCAAGCAGCGCCGACGGCATCGACCGCCGGCACATCCAGCGGCGGCAGCTTGTAGGCGCGCTTCCCCGGCGACGACTTCTCAAACACCAGCCCTTCGTTCTGCGTCTGGTGCGGCCGAACCTTGCCCGTCGTCTTGCGCTCGAATCTGCTCTCGTTGCCGCCATCTACGCCTCCACCAGCCTCGCCGCCAGCACCTTCGCCGCCGCATCAATCTGTTGCGCGCGTCATCACTTCCGTCGCGCACCACAACGTCGCATTCTCCAGCTCCGGATACCACCGGCTCAGCTCCACGCCGCCCACAATCTTCTCGTCCAGCAGCCGCTGGCTCCACACCGCCGGAGCCTCCTCGGTCTTCAACACAAACTCGTGGAACCGCGGCGCGCCCTTAAACAGCAGCTTCGCGCCCGGCTGCGCCCTCAGCGTCTTCGCCGCATAATCCGCCTTCGCCAGGTTGTGCTCCGCCAGTTCGCGAATCCCTTCCTTGCCGTACACGGTCAGGAAGATCGTCGCCATCAGCGCGACCAGCGCCTGATTGGTGCAGATATTCGAAGTCGCCTTCTCGCGCCGGATATGCTGCTCGCGCGTCGACAGCGTCAGCACAAATCCGCGATTCCCGTTCGCCATCCACCGTCTGCCCGGCCAGCCGCCCCGGCATCTGCCGCAGATACTGCTCCTTCGCCGCGATCACGCCGCAGAACGGCCCGCCATAGCTCAGCGCCACGCCGAACGACTGCGCCTCCATGCGAGACAATGTCCGCCTCCACCGGCGGCCGCACCACGCCAAGCGAAACCGCCTCGGCAATCGACACAATCAGCAGCGCGCCCTTCTTGTGCGCAATCTCCGCAATCGCCGGAATATCTCTCAATCGTCGCCGAAGAAATTCGGGCTCTGCACCAGCACCGCCGCCGTCTCTTCGGTCACCGCGGCGTCCAGCGCATCCAGATCCACGCGTCCCGTCTCGGCGTCGTAGCCAACTAGCTGCCGTCGGCAGATCCCGATGCTGCAGATAGGTGGCCAGCACCTCGCGATACTCCGGATGCACCGTCGCGCGCCACCACGGCCTTGTGCCGTCCCGTCACGCGCATCGCCATCAGCACCGCCTCGGCCGCGCCAGTCGACCCGTCGTACATGCTGGCGTTGGCCACATCCATGCCGGTCAGCTCGGCAATCATCGTCTGGAACTCGAAGATCGCCTGCAGCGTTCCCTGCGTGATCTCCGCCTGGTAAGGCGTATAGCTGGTCAGAAACTCGCCGCGCTGCACCAGCGCATCGATAATCACCGGCCGATAGTGCCGATACGCGCCCGCGCCCAGAAAGCTCGCATAGTCCGTCGCATTCTTCTGCCGCAGCCGCCTTGAAGTAATCGACAATCTCGCTCTCGCCAAACTGGCGCGGCACGTCCAGGTCGCGCGTCAGCCGGTACTCGGCGGGAATCACGGCAAACAAATCGTCGATCGACTTCGCGCCGATCGCGGCCAGCATCTGCTCGCGTTCCGCCGGCGATTTTGGAAGATAGCGCATAGTCAGCTTTTAGCCTCTAGCTTCTAGCCTCTAGCTAAAAGCCGGTAGATCGAACAGAAGTCTCGTTACCTTAGGTAAAACTCACGCGGCCTAAGCACCGCGATCAAGCTAGGAGCTAGAAGCTAGCGGCTAGAAGCTGAAGCTACGCTCCTGTTTCCTCAGAGATAAACTTCTCGTACGCCGCCGCATCCAGCAGCTTGTCAAACTCCGCCGGATCGCGACAGCTTCACCTTGATGATCCACGTCTCGTGCGGCGCGGCGTTGATCTTGTCCGGCTCGGTCTTCAGCGCCTCGTTCACCGCCGTCACCGTGCCGCTCACCGGCGAATAGAGATCGCTCACCGCCTTCACGCTCTCGACCGATCCAATGTGGCGTTGGCCGTCACCTCGTCGCCAACCTTGGGCGCGTCCACGTAGACAATGTCGCCCAGCGAGTTCTGCGCATAGTCCGTAATGCCGATCGTGCCGATTGCACCATCAACAGAAATCCACTCGTGTTCGCGGGTGTAGCGATAGTTCGTGGGATAGGCCATAGAGTTTCTCTCCTTCACAGAAGACGAAATCTTAGTGTAAATGCAGCCCTGGGCTCGGCGGCTCAGAGGAAAAGCCGTAACCGTCCGTCTTTCCGCGGACCTAAAAGAGCGTGCGATCACTTTGCCGGCCCAAAGCCCGCATACGGCTGCAACGGAGCCACCATCACAATCTCCAGCATGCCCGCCTTGAACAACGGAAAGCTTTCACAAGCCGCCCGCACTTCGGCCTCGCTCGCCGCCTCCCACAAAATCGCCGCACCGCCCATATCGGCGCGCTTCCATATCTGCCGCAGCATCCCGGCACGTAAAGCTCCTTCACACGCTGCCCCTCGGCTGCCTCCGCTCCGGCGTAAAAGCCTCGGGCGGAAACGCATCGGTACGCCGCCGCGACAACGAAAAAAATTGCATAAGGATTCGTCCTTCGAAAATCTGGAAATAAAGCCACGCCGTCAGGCCGCGCTCGTCTCAAAGCCGGCCGTCAGCCTTCGAAAATCCATCAGCATCTTCGCGCGCCAGATCACGATCATCCCGAACGCAAGAATGAAGAAGACGCCCGCCGTCTGCTGGCGCCGTGAGAATCGTGTCGAAGTAGCCGCGCGCCGCAAAACGAACCACCGCCAGCACCAGGATGCACGGCCAGAAATGCGCTCGATCGCTTCATCATGATCGCATTCGCCCTGCCGTTCCAGCCGCGTAGTCAGCAACAGCGGCCACGCCAGCGCCACCGCGCCAATCGCAAACGCCAGCCCCGCCCACGCCCATGGAATCCGAAACGCCGGAACAAAAAACATCGAAAAGCCCGTCGCCATCCCCAGCGGAGGAATCACGATCTTCTTCAGCGAAACGGCGCTCCGCGCCTCGCGCAGCCGCCACATCGTCACGGCAACCAGGCCAACAAGAGACGCAAGAATCGACGGGATGGGGGGAAGCGCCACCATGCCTTTATTTTATTTGATTCCCTGATTCCCCGCGACCCACCCCGATAAGCCCCCTGTTCCCTGTTCGCCCTTTCCCTTCCATTGTTCACTGCTTAAAAAACTCCCCTCTGCCCTCCGTTCGCCCACGGATTGTATTGCGCCGCAAAATTCGCCCGCGTCTTCACCGAGGGATGGCTATACTCCCAGAACTCGATGAACGGACTCGGATTCGGATCCTCGAGCCACGCCTCGCCCAGCGCATTGAACCCCACCACCGCCGTCTTCTGCGGATCGGGGACCAGCCCGTGAATCGCCTCCTGCCCGTACACATCGGCCTGATGCTCAAAGTGCCGGCTGAACGCGTTCGATACCGGCTCCAGCACAAAGCTCGCCACGGTGATCGTAAACAGCAGCACCACAAAACCCGCTCGGTGAGCCAGAGGAGTCTGCGGGTCCGCAAAATCATCAGGATCTCAGCCCCCACTCGCCAAACCGCCTCGCCAGCCAGTCCGCAAACGCCGCACACCCCCAATACACAAAGAACAGCGCAACCGCAAAGCCCGTCAGCATCTTGGGAATATGATTCAGCACGTAGTGCCCGCTCTCGTGCCCGAAGACGAACATCACCACGTCGTCCGGCACGCGGCCCGCCGTCGTATCCCACACCACGATGCGCTTGGTCGCGCCCAACCCGCTCACATACGCGTTCAGCCCATTGGTTTTCTCGCTGGCCTTCATCAGGAACATGCGCTCCGGTGGAATCGTCAGTCCCCGTCCGCTGCGCCACCTTTCCAGCTTCGTCCACCAGCGCCGGATAGTTCTTGTTCAGCGGCTCATACTTGTTGAACAGCGGCTCAATCAGCGGCGAAACAAACACCGCCAGCACCATCAACGGCAATGTCGCCACCCAGATGCCGAACCAGTACCGCCGCGGCCATTTGCGCACGATCCACTGAAACAGCAGCATCACCAGCGAACCGAACACCACCGCCAGCCCCAGCGCCTTCCCCTGGTCACCGAACCAGCTTCCCCACCCTTGCACGCTGATGCCGTACTGGCGGCTCACGGTGTGCATGTACATATCCAGGGGCAACTCAGCCACCGTCAGCACCACAATCAGCGCGGCAAAAAACAGCAGCCCCTGCAACCATCTCCTCTTGAAAACGCCCACCGCCCATGCTTCCAGCCGGCGGCCGCGGCACGTGTGCTCAACAGCAGCCACAACACCGCAAATCCCCAGAACGCATCCACAAAATGTTCAACATCGCGAATTCGGCTCAACGCGATGGCCTTGGCCAGTTTCTCCGGCGGCAGATGATACGCCAGTTTGCGATGAGGCTGTCTGGCGCGTTCGCGGATGCCGGCGCCGGTGTCGATGCCGGTACGGCTTGGAGGCAAAGGGCGGTAACAGAACCCGCGACAAAAATACAGAGGACCAGCACGCCGGTCCTGACAATTCGCATCAGCGATCTCCTCATAACGATCCAGTCTGAGACAATCAAGGCTGCACCCGCTTTTATCAGACTATTTCCGATTTATGCCACAAAAATCTCCTGCTGACTTCGGCCTTTCGATCCTGAGACTCTCCGCCCTCGCAGTCTTCGCGCTGCTCGCGTCTCGAACCGCCCGCGCGGAACAGCCCACTCCCGTGCTCCCCACGCCCGTCCTGTTAGACGCGATGACCACCGAACTGCAGCGCGCCTTCACGTCGCTCGGCAAAACGCCCGGCACGTCCAGCGAAAATCAACTCCCGCCCTATTTCCTCAGCTACTCCGTCAGCGATGCCAGCGCCGTCATGATCCGCGCCCAATATGGAGCCCTCGTCGGCAGCTCAGCCAACCGCGTCCGCGTCGCCGACGTCCAGGTCCGCCTCGGCGACCCGAAACTCGACAACACCCACGGCGACCATCGCGGCTCCGCCGTCAACAGCCTCCAACTGCCTCTCGTCGACGACCGCGAAGCCCTCGCCCGTTCCCTCTGGCTCGCCACCAACACCGGCTACGGCAACTGCCCTCGACAACTACCTTCGCGTCAAGACCGAAGCCCAGGTGCGCGCGAAAGAAGAAGACTCCTCGCCCGACTTCAGCAGCGAACCGCCGCAGGTCGCCATCGCCAAACCCGCTCCGCCTCGTCTCCATCGACCGCGCGGCATGGGAACAGCGCGTGCGCGCGCTCTCGCGCATCTTCCGCGAATATCCCAACGTCTATCAGAACCTCGTCATGCTCACCGTGCAGAACGAGACCGACTACTTCGCCTCTTCCGAGGGCTCGCGCGTCGTCACGCCGCACCTGCAGGCGCGTCTTGTCGTTCTCGCCGTCACCCGCGCCGACGACGGCATGGATCTGTTCCGCGACCAGACCTTCGAAGCCGAAACCATCGACGGCCTTCCCTCGCAGGCCGATCTTGAATCCGCCATTCGCGCGCTCGGCAACAAGCCTCGAAGCGCTGCGCAAAGCTCCAGTCACCGAGCCCTTCGACGGCCCCGCGATTCTCTCCGGCCGCGCCTCCGCCGTCTTCTTTCACGAAGTCCTCGGCCACCGCCTCGAAGGCCAGCGCCAGCGCGGCGACGAAGAAGGCCAGACCTTTACCAAGGACATCGGCAAAGACGTGCTGCCCAGCTTCCTCTCCGTCGCCGACGACCCCACCCGCACGACCTTCGGCCAAACCTGGCTGAGCGGCAGCTATACCTACGACGACGAAGGCCAGAAAGCGCAGCGCGTCGAGCTCATCCAGGATGGCGTGCTGAAAACCTTCCTCATGTCGCGCCTGCCCATCGCCAGCTTCAGCGAATCCAACGGCCACGGCCGCGCGCAGACCGGCCGCATGCCCACCGGCCGCCAGGGCAATCTCATTGTCACTTCAACCAAAACGGTTCCCGACGCCGAACTGCGCAAGCAGCTGATCGAAGAAGCGAAAGAAGCAAGGCAAGCCCTACGGCCTCTACTTTGAAGACATCTCCTCCGGCTTCGCCGTCACCACGCGCAGCTCGCCGCAGGCCTTTCAAGTGATCCCACTCGTCGTCTAGCGCGTCTACGTCGATGGCCGCCCCGATGAGCTGGTCCGCGGCGTCGCATCGTCGGCACGCCGCTTGCGGCGATGAAACGCATCCTCGCCACCGGCGACAAGCCCGAAGTCTTCAACGGCGAGTGCGGCGCCGAGTCGGGCACCGTCCCCGTCAGCGCCGTCGCTCCCGCCATGCTCGTCAGCGAAATCGAAACCCAGCGCCAGCCGCAAGGCATCGAGCGCCCGCCCATCCTGCCCATCCCGAGCGCGCCGTCCGCTTCAGACAAAGGAGGCCCAATGACCTTCACTTCTGTGTGTCATCCTGAGAACCCGCACTCCTGTGGCCCTGCGAGCAACGACCGTTGTTCGTGGGGTAAGCGGAGCGAAGGATCTGCTTTCTGCGACGCCTTCCGACTGCTCTTCGGTCAAATCTGGTTGAGCGCGATCCTTGCACTCGTTCTCTGCACAGCCCTCCCAGCCCAATCCACACGCGCCGACGCCGCAAAAGACCCCATCCTCGCCGCCATGCTCACCGAGCTCGACCGCAGCGTAAGCCAGCTCCAGCTCCCCGGCTTCCAAAAACCCTTCTTCATCCAATACCGCATCGAAGACGTCGACGACTTCGAAACCAAGGCCGCCTTCGGCGCCACGGAAGGCTCCAGCCACAACCACGCACGCGTCGCCCGCGTCACCGTGCTCGTGGGCGACTACAAGACCGACAGCTCCGGCGGCCGTGGCGACGGCGCCATCGAAATGGCCACGCTCGACGACGACCCCATCGCCCTGCGCTCCGCACTCTGGACGGCCACCGACCAGGCCTACAAGAACGCCCTCGCCGCCTACGCGCAAAAGCAGGCCGAGCTCAAGCAGGTCGAGACGCCGCCGCAGGCCGACGACTTCAGCCACGAGAATCCCCTCGTCTCGCTCGCCGCGCCAGCAGACGCTCAAGCTCGACGAAACCGCCTGGGAAGTGCGCGTCGCGCACGACAGCGGTCTCTTCCGCACCGACGCCTCCGTCAAATCTCTCGAGCACGACGTGCAGTACTGCTCCGCCGCTTCCATGCGCGCGCCACCACCATGCGCCTCGTCAACAGCGAAGGCACCATCGTGCGCAAATCCGCCTCCAGCTTTCAGGAAAGCTTTGGCGTCGGCACCCAGGCCGCCGACGGCATGCGCCTCGATCGTTCCTTCGCAACCAACGGCGTCGCCCTCGCCGACCTCGATTCACCCGACGCGTTCGCCAAACACGCAGTCGAGCTCATCGCCTCGCTCGCCGACCTGCGCCAGGCCCCGCTTGTCGAAGAGGAGTACCACGGCCCCGTTCTGCTCAGCTCCGACGCCAGCGCCGACACGCTGCGCCGTCTGCTCGGCTCCGGAATCACTGCCACGCGTCCCCGCCTCGGCACAGAAGCCCGCACCAACGGACCCTTCGCGTCGCAGCTTTCACGCGCGTGTGCTGCCCGACTTCCTCGACGTCACCGACGATCCCGGCCTGAAGACTTTCGACGGCAAAGGCCTCCTCGGCGCGTATGACATCGACGACGAAGGCGTCCCCGCGCAAGCCGTCGAGTCTCGTCACCGACGGCAAGCTCGAGAACTACCTCATCGGCCGCCAGCCGGTGCGCGACTTTCCCGCAGTCCAACGGCCATGGCCGCGCCGCCGTCTCCGGTCCCGCCCGCCCCGCTATCGGCGTCCTCAAGATCACAGCCAAACAGGGCCTCAGCGACGACGAACTGAACAAGAAGCTCCTCGACATCGCCAAAGACCGCGACCTCAAAAGCGTCTACTATGTCACGACTCTCGGCGGACCGCATGAATCCCCGCCTGCTCTATCGCATCATCGCCCGATGGCACGCGCGAACTGGTCCGCGGGGCCCGCCTTTCCGATCTCGACAGCGCGCCCTTCGCTCGAGCATCGAGGCGGCCGGCAAAGATCTCTGGGTCGCCAACTACGCCGGCGAAGTCCCCGAGACCGTCCTCGCGCCCGCGCTGCTGCTCGACGACATCACCATCCGCCGCGCCAACGAGAAGAACGACAAGCTGCCCTTCTACCCGCCCCCGGAATAAATAAATACTTTGAATTGGCTCGCGCTTTGAACGGAGAGGGCACGGGCTTTTCACGGAGGGAGCGTGGGGCTCCTGTCCCACGAAAAGAGCCCAGAAAAAGTCGCCCTTCAGGCCGGTTCGAACGGTGCGCAAACCACCCTTTCGAGCCTGAACGCGGTCGCGTGCCACCTACTTTAGTGCGACTCCCTGCTCCCTAGTCCCTGTTCCCTGCAACTTCAGTCCAGCCGCGTGAGATACGCATCGCCTTCAGTCGGCCGCACACGATGCATGATCTTCTCGGCTACCGCGCGGTCGTCGCCATGCGGCCGGATGCGCACCCAGAAGCTTTTCTCTCCCGGAAACTCGATCACGTTCGCATCGGGATACGCGCGCAGCAGCGCTGCCTTCATCCTCTCGGCCTTGCCTTCGCTTTTGAACGCGCCGATCTGCACGCACCAGCGTCCGCCCACATCCATCGGCTTCGGCGTCTCGTAGACGTCGATCCGCACGCGCGCCGTGCCCACGCGATACACCCCGATTGCCTTGGCCGAAGCAATGGTCAGGTCAATGGTCTTGTCCGGCACAAAAGGCCCGCGGTCGCTGATCCGCATCGCTGAGGCCTGCCGCGTCGTCAGGTTCGTGACCACCACCAGCGACCCCATCGGCAAAGTCCGATGCGCAGCGGTCAAGGCGTCGTCGCGAAAAACCTGCCCGTTCGCCGCCTTGCGCCCTTTGTAAGGAGCCGTATACCAGGTCGCAGCGCCCTCTTCACTGAAAATCGGCCGATGCGCCAGGACGAATTCCTTGTCCTCTTTGCTCACGCCGCCTTCCGGCACCTCGGTCACAGGAATGCGCGCCGCCGAAGACCCTGACGAAGGCTGTTCCGGGTTTTCTGTCTGGTTCACCGACGGGGCCGTCGGCGCCGACTTCGCGGTCTTCTGCTTGTGGCCGCAGCCCGCCGCCAGCAACACGGCAACTGTCAGTGCGCCCCATACGGCGCATTGCACCCGGCCCATCGCCACGCGGCTGCTCATCCGGTGCGCGGCCCTCTCGGTTGGTCCATACGGTCCGCAAGGTTACGTAGCGTGTCACTTACTTTGCGCATTGCGCTGATGGATTCACTCCGCACCTGCGGAATTACCGCATCGTTGACATAAGCAACGGCATGGCGCAGCTCCATCTCGATCAGTTCGATAGCTTCTTCTAGGCGATGGCCCACACCGCCCGGTTCAAAAGGAGAACCAGGAGGAGGGGGCGGAGGAGGAGGATAAGAGCTCATGACAGTACCTTCTCTTTCAAGTCTCGGCTCGGGGCCGCGGTGCGTCAATTCCACCCACGTCCGCATACAGCTCAATGTGCCCCGAACGTCAACAAAGACTTAGACGAGGAACTACGATTCAGTGCTTTCGGCGGTTCCATGTGACCTTCCGCGAAAGAACTGCGTCTGAATCCACAGAAGGGTATGATTTCCATTCACGCAGAATCCATAGGAGATCGTGCTCACCTTCGAGCGTGATCGAAGGCAGGCAACGTTGCGTGTCTGGATTTCGTTTCCAGCTCGCTGAACGCGAGGCAACCGATCCCCATCGACCGAGGAACCGGCTTTTGGCAGACAAAGCGAAGGGTACAAACCAGAGTTGCCGATCCGCCGGAAAACGAATCGCTCCACGCAGATTTGCGTTTTCGCTCCTCATGTTCCTTCCGCTTTTCTCCGTGCCGATCCAGTCATCCGCAGAATCCGCGCCATCGTCTTCGCTACCCGATGCACCCACTCCCGCCAAGTCCTCCGCTGCGCTCCCGCCCACAGGCCCCTGTCAGGTTAGAAATGCAGGCGGAAACATTACCTCGATCGGCTCTGCCGAAGCGCTCTACCACGCCGGCTTTGGAGATGTGGACGCTCACCTCACAAACCAGCCCTTCCGGATGTCGGTTCCGTGCCCCATCTATGTTCCATTCGTCAACTGGTACGCCCGCTTCCTCGACGGCCCCAAAGTCAAACCGCTCACGCCGAAGGAAAAAGCCTGGCTCGCCGTCCGCAACGTCACCGACCCCTTCAACGCCATCACCATTCTTGGCACCTCGGCCATCAGCATCGCAGCCGATCCGGACTCCCCCTACGGCCCCGGCTTCCCCGGCTTCGGGCGCAGCGTCGGCGTCGCCTACACGCAGGACATAACCGGCGAATTCTTCGGCACCTTCCTTATCCCGTCCATCGTCCACCAGGACCCCCACTACCACCGCGAGCCCACCGAGTCCATCAAACACCGCATCGGTCACGCGATCCTGCAGGTGGTCTGGACCCAGGGCGACAACGGCAAGGGCATGATCAACTACGCCAACCTCGTCGGCGACGCCATCGACGATGAGATCAGCAACCTCTACGTTCCCGGCCGCTCCACCAACCTCCGCGCCAGCGCAGCCCGCTACGGAATTGGCCTGGCCCTTACCCCCACCGACAACTTCATCACCGAATTCGTCCCCGACATCGCCAGCCACATCCACGTCCAAGCCGTCTTCGTCCAGCGGATCATCAACCAGGTAGCCAAATCCAACGGCGGCGGCGGAAGTTAGCACGCAGTCCCCTGCTCTTGCGCAACTCTGCTCTCCTCACCCATCGGCTGGAGAGAGCCCTAAATTCTTAGCCAGCGTCCGGCGAACGAACTGCAAGGCGCACCTCTGAACCTGGTCGCGACGACTATAATCCGAGGCAATCAAACTCCATCCCGGCCTCTTCACTGAAATGAAAACCATTCGTTCGTTCCGCACACTCTTGTTCAGACTTCTATTGCTGATGGCCATCACTGCATCATCCGCCGCGGCACAGACCACAGCCTCAAACGAGTGGACATGGATAGGAGGAAGCGACACAGTCGGTCAGCCTGGAATCTACGGCACGATGGGAACTCAGGCCGCCACAAACGTCCCAGGCAGTCGCGTCCAAGCTACCCGCTGGACCGACAAGAATGGGAACCTCTGGTTGTTGGGCGGTTGGGGCTTCGATGCCGATGGCAATCTAGGCGATCTCAATGACCTGTGGAAGTTCAACCTCGCAACAGACGAGTGGACATGGATGAACGGCAGCAGCGTAATGGCTTGCGGGCTGGATACATGTGTCGGGCCAGGCTCCTATGGGACGCTGGGAACGCCTGCCCCCGGGAATGCCCCTGGGGGACGGAGGAGTGCAGCAAGTTGGATAGATCGCAGTGGCAATCTCTGGCTTTTCGGGGGCCTTTATCTCGATGCAAACACTGAGGAGGAAGAGGAGTTCAATGACCTTTGGGAATTCAATACCGCGACGAATGAATGGTCCTGGATGGGTGGAAGCGGCGCGCCGGACGTGAATGCTGGCTATCCGGGCATTTATGGCACATTAGGGATTCCCGCCACTTCGAATATTCCCGGCAGCCGCTTCGGTGCCTCTTATTGGACCGACAGCTCAGGCAATTTCTGGCTCTTCGGTGGCTTTGGGATGGATTCCGTCGGTGATCCATCAGATTTTGGCGATCTGAACGACCTGTGGGAATTCAATCCTTCCACGAATGAGTGGACTTGGCTGGGCGGAAGTAACACAATTCCAAACTCTGGAGGTCAAGTCGGCGTATACGGCACATTGGGAATGCCAGCCGCAGGAAACATTCCCGGAAGCCGCTACAACACCACTTGCTGGACCGACAGCCAAGGCGATTTCTGGCTCTTTGGAGGCCTTGGATTTGATTCAACGGGATACTGGGGAGACGAAGGTTCGTTGAATGATCTTTGGAAGTTGAATCCTACAGCCAATGAATGGACCTGGATGGGTGGATCCAGCGTGATCGGTCCCAACGACGAAGTGACTGGGGTGTACGGAACAATTGGAATACCTGACGCTGGAAATGCTCCCGGGAGCCGATTTTCCGCTTCTGCCTGGGCTGACACCACTGGGCAATTCTGGCTTTTCGGTGGAGCTGGATACGACGCGAACGGGCAATACGGCGATCTCAATGATCTTTGGGATTTTAATTCCTCCACAAATGAATGGGCTTGGATGGGAGGAAGTGAAGCGAACAGTTCTCCGGGAATCTTTGGAGTGTTGGGTACACCCGCTCCTGCCAACGTTCCGGGAGCCCGCCAGGAGGCTTCAGCTTGGACTGACTCGAACGGCGACTTATGGTTGTTCGGAGGCGGAGGGTTCACTACCCTTTCGGGCTTGCTGAATGACCTTTGGGAATATCAGCCCTCCGGCAGTCTCCCTACGACCTCTGCCCCCTCCTCCTTCAGCGTTCCCGCGGGCACGTACAACTTGCCGCAAACGGTCTCGATCTCCGACAGGACCGCTGACGCAATAATCTACTTCACCACCGACGGAACTGCGCCTACTACGACCTCGAAGTTATACATCGGCCCGATTCCCATTGGGTCGACTGAAACCCTCGAGGCAATCGCCACGGCCACGGGCTATTCCACGAGCTTCGTCGCCAGCGCAACCTACACCATCAACCTACCCCCAGACTTCTCCATCGCAGCCTCACCCGCATCGATGACAGTAACCGCCGGAGCGAACGGCACATCGATGCTCGCGGTGACGCCTCATAATGGCTTCAATTCAGCGGTCACATTCGCTTGCTCAGGACTGCCTACAGGCGCATCGTGCAGCTTCTCTCCCGCAACCATCACTCCATCTGGTGCTTCAGCCTCGACTACACTTACGATCGCCACTTCCGCAACAACCGCATCCCTCCGCAGCAACCGGCGTCCTCTATTTCCCACTGCGCTGGTGGCGGCCTTGTTCTGCTTTGGCTTTAAAAAACGACGGCGTCTGCAAACGCTGTTGCTACTCACTGTCTCCCTAATCGGGCTGGGTCTACTCAACGGATGCGGAGGTGGAAGCTCCGGTTCCACCTCCGGCGGAGGCAAATCTCAATCAGTCACGTCGACGATCAACGTCACGGCAACCTCGGGATCGCTGCAACACACCGCCGCGATCTCCCTTACCGTAAACTGATCCATCTCAACGGGGCCTGGAGCCGCCTCGATTCCCCGTCCCGACATCCCCATTCAAGGGGCTGTAGCCCCAAAAACCAACGGCACCGGCATACGCGCGCGGTTAGTGGATCGTGAGCGTGATCGCGACCGTTTGCTGCAGAGAACCCGACGACGCAGAAACGGTAATCGTGGATGTGACTGGCACCTTCGACGATGATCCGCCTCCTCCGCAACCGTAAAGCAGACCCATCCCGGTTCCCAACAGTAAAAGAAGGATTTCAAGCCGAACCGCGCGAGCCCGCCTGAAGGCGAAGAGCAAGACTGCCAGTGCCAGACCTGTGCCTGGCAGAATTGGCCCATAGCCGGGCCTCAAAGCCGCAGAGTGTTTAGTCGCGGAAAGACTGAGCTGCGTGCTCACCGCGCCACCCGAAGGCTTCACCGTCGCGGGATTGAAGGAGCAGGTTTCGCCAGCTGCCAAACCGGCGCACGCGAAGTTGACCGTGGAGTTGAAGCCATTCTGCGGCGTTACTGTCAGATTGACAGTTCCCTGGCCACCGGCAGCAAACGTGACAGAAGCTGGCGATGCGCCGAGTGTAAATCCAGGCGGCAGGTTGATCACGTACGCGGCCGTTGTGACCGCACTCGATGAATAGCCGCTGAGCGTGGCAATTGCCTCGATCGTTTCCGATGTAGAAACGCTGATTGCGCCGCTATAGACCGTGGAGTTCGCAGTCGGCGTCGTTCCGTCCGTGGTGTAGTAGATGGTTGCTCCCGGGATCGCATCGCTGATCGTCACCGTCTGCACGGATGTGAACGTCCCCGCTGCCGGGCTAAATGCGGGTGCGGCTACTGTCACCATCGGAGCTGAGGGCAAATATTCCCAAAGGTCGTTGAGCGCGCCAAGCGTCCCAGTTGAGTCATAGCCATTGCCACCAAATAGCCAGAGATTGCCGCTTGCATCGGTCCAACTTACCGATCCATCGCGCGCTCCTGGCATGTTGTCGGCTGCAGGCGTGCCCATGGTGCCATACACACCGGCCTGGCCGCACTGGTTTGGGTTGGCACAACTTTGTGGAACCGTGCTGCTCCCGCCCATCCAGGTCCACATGTTGGAAAGCGGACTGAACTCCCAAAGATCGTTGAGAATCCCTTGATTGCCTGCCGAATCGTACGCGCTACCTCCAAAAAGCCAGAAGTTGCCGCTCTTGTCAGTCCAGCCGAGTGCTCCGCTCCGGCTTCCAGGAGAGTTGCCGGCGGCCGGAATTCCCAACGTGCCGTAGTTGCCTGCCACCGAACAATTGGTGAAGGGCCCCACGGCGGGTTGATTCTTGCAAACGGTGAAAGTGCTGGCGCCGCCTTCCCACCTCCATTCGGCAGTAGCGGGATTGAATTGCCAGAGGTCATTGAGGACACCGGAGTTTCCGGCCGAATCAATCCCGCTCCCTCCGAAGAGCCAGAAGGTGCCGTCATTCGCGGCCCATCCGGTCCAATGGCTTCGTGCGCCAGGCAAGTTAGCAGCTGAATAAACGCTCTTGGTACCGTAGGCGCCGGACTCGCTGCAGATGCCCCAGTCAGCCGAGCCATTGCTACATCCGCTGGTTTCCTGACGGACGCCGGTCGAGACATCGAACTGCCAAAGGCTGTTGTATGGAACATTGGGCTGTCCTCCATCCTCGGGGAAGATGATGCCGTCGCCGCCGAACACCCAGGCCTTTCCATTGCGATCGAGCCATGCTCCGGCGGAGTCGATCCCGCCCGAGGGGCAGATAATCGGGTGCATCTCATTTCCCGTGTAGCCGCAGATCACGAACTGGCTCACGCCATCGACCCAGGTCCATTCAAGCGTGGAAGGATTGAATTCCCAAAGATCGTCCAGCGGGCCTTGGTTGCCGTTGGCGTCTGCGCCCAAGCCATCAAACAGCCACAGGTCTCCGCTCTTGTCGACCCATCCACTGGCGCCACTGCGCCCGCCGGGGACGTTTGCGGCGGCGGGGGTGCCCCTGGTTCCGTAGATACCCTGTTGAGCGCTGTTGCGGCCCACCGTGGTGCTGCCGCCCATCCATACCCATTGCTGGAGCGAAGTGTCGAACTCCCACACGTCATTGAGAAGTCCGGGATTACCGGTCGAATCGTAACCGCCGCCCCCAAACAGCCAGAGATTGCCGCTGGAATCGATCCAGGCAATCTCGCCAGCCCTGCCGCCAGGAAGATTTCCGGGAGCGGGCGTTCCCAATGTGCCATAGACTCCCGCTTGACCTTGGATATTGCTGCCCCCCATCCAAACCCATTCATTGGTCTGCGCAAAGACAGCGAGCCACGGGCCGGCCAGCAGAAAGAGCAGCATCACCCGTGTCAGGATTTTGAATTGGGAAACGGAAGTGGTTGGAATCTGGCGGTCCGCGGGCGCTGAACCATCCACCGCGGAAGAAACGAACTTTGCGCTGTTCATGTGCCGGAGGCCTCCACACCTCGTGTGGCCCCCGGAGAAGAGATTTTCTAAAAGCCTAGAAATATCCGACGAAACTATAGCACCGTTCCACGATTTCCGCTGTTTATTGGGGCGTTTACTCGAGAGAATTATCATCCGCAGTTAGGGCCGGCGCTCATTCGGTCAGTTACGGTCTGTCCCTTCTGCCCCGTTCGCTATGAGCGTTTCGCCGTTCGAAGCCCAATATCCCCATTCGCTGCACCCCTGTTGGATTGACAAGGCCCGGGAGTTACTCTCAAAAATGACGTTTTAGCACCTCGTACCACCCTCAAGTCCAAGGGGTTAATCCAAGGGGTTGCAGCCCGAAGCGCCACACTTTCCAGAGGAGATCGCCACACATGTCCAAAGCCGTCAAGTACGCAGAGAAGGTCGCCGTCTACGCCGCCCAAGGCGCGTGGGTTGTCTTTGAGCGCCTCAACCGCATCAGCCCCAATCCGTCCTTCACGCCCAAGTGGTCCGAAAAGCCCCTCCTCAAGAGCTATCAGAAAGAAAAGCCGCCCCTCGGCTGGCCGCGCACCACAGACTCGCTATGTCCCAAGTGCGTCCCCGAAATTCGCCAGCAGATCCTCGATGGCAAACTGCCCCATGAAGTCCTGCTCAACGAGAAGGTCGGCGAAATCAAGGCGCAGATCATCGAGCGCGACGGCAAAATCCTCATGGTCAAGGATTGCCCCAAGCACGGCCACTTTGAAGACGTCATGTCCATCGACCCCGCCTTCTTCAAGCACCTTGAAGAGTCCTTCCCCGGCCGCGACATCCGCGCCCACGGCGATGGCGACAAGAACCTGCACCACCACGGCACGTCGACAGTGACTCATGGGCGCGGCTCGGTGCTCACCATCGACCTGACCAACCGCTGCAACATGATGTGCGACCCCTGCTTCATGGACGCCAACCAGGTCGGCTTCGTCCACGAGCTCACATGGGAAGAAATCAAGACCATGCTCGACAACGCCATCACGGTGAAACCGAAACGGCAGATGAGCGTCCAGTTCTCCGGCGGCGAGCCCACGCTGTCGCCCTACTTCCTTGACGCCGTCGCCTATTCGCGCAAGGTTGGCTACAACTCAGTCCAGGCCGCTTCGAATGGCATCGAGTTCGCCAAGTCGAAAGAGCTCTGCCGCGCCGCTGCCGAAGCCGGCCTCCGCTACGTCTACCTTCAGTTTGACGGCATCGGCAACGCGGCCAACTCGCATCGCAAAGTCGGCAACCTCTTCGACGTAAAACTCCAGGCCATTAACAATCTGCATGAAGCCGGCGTTGAAATCGTTCCCGTCACCACCATCATCAACGGCATTAACAACGAGCAGGTCGGCCGCATCATCGAGTTCGCCCTCGACAATCCCAAGAAGATCAGCTTCCTCAGCTTCCAGCCCGTCAGCTTCACCGGCCGCGACGAGGACATTACCGACGACCGCCGCATCGCCCAGCGCTACACCCTCTCGCACATGGCACACGACGTCAAAAATCAGGTCGGCCTCGGCGTTCCCGAGCGCGACTGGTTCCCTATCAGCTTCATGAGCACCTTCTCCGATTGGGCCGACTTGATTCACGGACCGACCGCAGAGTGGGGCCAGCTCAGCTGCGGATGCCACCCCAACTGCGGCATCGGCATGGCCTTGATGATCGACAAGGAGACCAAGGAAGCCGCGCCCGTCACCGCCTTCCTCAACATGGACAAGGTGGCCAAGGACCTCGCCAAGGTCAATGACGCGGCTCGCGGCAAGACCCTCTCGCTCATCGGCTTCGGGCTCGCGCTCCTGCGCAACTACGACCCGTTCCAGGCGCCCACCCACTTCAAGATCACCGACATGATGAAGAAGATGGACAAGACCTTCAACGCCACCGGCAAGAACTACGGCAGCGTCAAGGGCGACCGCACCCTGGAAGACATCCAGAAGCGCCGCCAGGACCGCTGGAACTTCCTCTTCATCGCCGGCATGTGGTTCCAGGACCTGTTCAACTACGACTTCCGCCGCACCGAGCAGTGCATCATCCCCTACGCCACCCAGGAAGGCGAAATCAGCTTCTGCGCCTACAACACAGGCGTGGGCTGGAGAAACATCATCGAGAAGATGCACATGACCGCCACCCTCACCAAATGGTATGAGGAGCACGGCCGCCACGAAATCTTCGCCGGCGGCAAAAAGGTCGGCATGTCGCACGTCGGCCACGAACTCAAGCTCAACATGGAGCACGTCAACTCCGAAGCCAACCACACGCTCGACAACCTGGGTATCGCCAAAAACGCCCGCGAAGAAAAGATCCGCGCCCGCGACACCAAAATCAAGTCCGATGCGGAAAATGCGGCGATGGCAAAGCTCTATCGCGAGCACGTCCTCGGCGAAAAGCCTATCGAGGGCCTCGTAAGCCTAAGCTCCATCAAGCCCGCTTCGAACAACGCCGCCTCGCCCATCAACCGGCAGCCACAGAAGGAAACCGACCTCGTAGCCGGGGACTGAGGGACTAGCCGTCTAGGCATACGCGCCTTCGGCGCCAGAGAGCGCTCGACACAACTACCGAATCAACCTTGGTTCTCTCCACAGCAAAGGCCGCCCGCGAGGGCGGCCTTTCTGCGTGCATCGTGCCAAAATCAGCATCCCAAGGCATCCGGATCAATCAAGGGCCTCCGGCCCTCACTTGATCCGGATACCCGAACCCCAGGTCCCTCGGCCCGGCCGTTGCCTTCAACTTGTCCTCGGAGCGAAACGACGGACCGTCACGCCCGCTTATACGGCATGCTGGATAGCCAGCAGCGTCACGTCATCCACCCCGGGATTCGCGCCGGCAAATCCGCGCAGGTCCTCAAGACACGCCGAGATGACGCCGGACGCGCAGCCCGGGCTCTGCCGGCCCACCAGGTTCGTTACGCGCTCAACGCCATATTCACCGTCTTCTCCACGAGCCTCCGACAGACCGTCGGTGAAAAGGAAAAGCAGGTCGCCGCCGCACAAGTCCAAACGAGCAGAGGTGAACGAAGCCTCACGAAACATGCCCAGCGGGAACCCCGTGGACTCGAGCAGCCGCACACCGTCCTTCTGAACGGCGATCACAGGCAAATGCCCGGCATTAAAGAGTTCAATGTTGCCGAGCTCGACATCGCCGCCCGCCTTGGCCCGCCCGCACACGAGCGTGGCGTATTGTCCGGCAAGCCCGCTGTCACAAAGAAATCGATTAATGTGTCCGACAATCTCCGCCAACGGAAGACCCATGCCGATCAAGCTACGGAAGAGAGCGTGGAGTTGCGTCATCCGCATCGAAGCTGCCACGCCCTTTCCTGAAACATCGCCGAGCATGAAGAAGAGCTCCCCATTGAATGGGTACAGGTCGCAATAGTCGCCGCTGACCGGTCCGATCGGCGCGTAATGATAGCTCGTCTCCCAGCCGTTGACTTTCAGATCCACGGGCGGCAACAGGCCCCGTTGCAGTTCGGAGGCCAGATCCAGATCGCGCTGCAGCGTCGCGCGCTCATGCTTCGTCAGATGGTCGAGGCAATAGCGAATCAGCGGATCGGCCAGCAGCCGGTCCCGTTCCACCGTGTCGTGGCACGTTTCACACAAGCCGTAGGTACCCGCGGCAAATCGATCTAACGCGGAATCCACTTCGCGCAACAAGGCTTCAAGATTTGCATCCTCGGGCGTTTGCGCAAGTACGGTCTCGAGGCGGCGCTTGCGCTCCTCCAGTTGGCTGTGCAGGAAACCCATTTCGGCGGCTGCCATCGACGTACCCTCAAGTCTCGCGGAAACTACATTTTTTGATTCTATCCACTGCCGTGCAGCGTCAAGAATTCTCGACTGCCGCCTGCGCGCCTGCGATCATGGGTGATCCATCCTTTCGCTTTTTTTGCGAACGGTGGGAGGCCACGAACCCCTGCTCTCATCCGGGCCCCGCAAACACCTCCGGGCTCAGCTCGCTATGCTCGCGGGACATGGCCGTAGCCATCAACCACCCCGCAGCCACAATCAACACGCTGCCCGCCATCATCCACACCGTGGGTGCCTCGCGCCAGATCAACCACGTAAGCAGCGCTCCCGTGATGAGTTGCGTGTAATGGCACTGCGACACATGCACCGCCGAGGTGTTCTTGAGCGCCACGAAAAAGCACATGCTCCCGCACGCGCAGAAAAGGCCCATCGCCGTGAGTGTCGCCGCCAGCCGCGGCGTCACTGGCTCCGCATGCCACGCCAACATCAGCACCGCGCCCACAAATACCTGCACCACTCCCGCAAACAGCGTCAGGCTCTCCGGCGTTTCCGTACGCATCAACACCCGCGACCAAACCATATTCACCGAGAAGCACAGCACGCATACCATGCATGCGGCGTAGCCGATCCAGTCTCCCTGCCGCGCTGAACTGAAAGGATTCACTGCGATCACCACGCCCGCAAATCCACCTACCACAGCCAGCACCTTCCGCCAGCCCAGCCGCTCGCGCAAAAAAACAGCCGAAAGCAGCGCCGTCACCATCGGCGCCAGAAAAACCAAAATGTAAAAAAGAGTCAGCGGCAAATGGCGCAGCGCCACCACGACACACAAGTTATTCCCGAGATCCAATCCCGACCGCACCAGCTGCCGCGAGGGACTCTTCGGCAACAGTCCGCGCGGATTGCCTTGCGAAAATCCGCGAATCACCAGCGCCACAGCCAGCGCCAGTCCCAGGCACGCCACAATCTCATAACCAGGCAGCCGCGAGTTGCCGGCCAGCTTCATGCTCGTGTCCGTCAGGACCCAGAACGTGAATCCAGCCAGGGCCAGCCCGATCGCGCCGCGATGCGAAATCCGTGGTTTCATGAATCGCTACGGCGACTCGGCACGCCACCCATAGATACAGCTTACTTGCCAAGGCCCGAGCGGCCTCGCGCGAGAATTTCCGCTCCAGTCTGCGCACTCGGTTGCAGATTTTTTGGCCCTATGATTCAGACTTGAATTAGCGCGGCTTCCGCACCCAATGAGCAATCGAGAAACCGCTGGCTACCACGCATACGGCGATGAACACCGCCATCGTCCACTCAAACGGCGCAGACTGGGCCACGCGAATCACTGCGCGCCCATACTTGATCGCCAGCAGCGCAAGCAGAATGAAGCGAAGCGTCCGCGCGAGGAAGTTGATAAGAAGAATCCGCCAAATTGGATAGCCGAGAGCCGCCGTCCCCGCAATCACCGTGGTGAAAGGAAACGGCGGCGGCGCCAATCCGCCCACGGCAACCGCGACACCCGCATGATTCCTGGAATGCTTCTTCAACCGGTCGTAATACTTCTTGCCGGCGAACTTGGCAAACCCCTGCTCGCCGAGTTTGCGCGCGACGAGCGCCAGAAGCAACGCGCCGATCGTCGACCCGCAAGCGGCCGCCAGAACATACCAGGCCGCTCGATGGGGATACTGCGCCACCAGTCCGACCACAACCAGATCGTTGCCAAAGGGAAGAATCAGGAATGAAGAATCGAGCACTCCCATGAGGAGTGGCCCGAAATATCCCAGGTGAAGAATGAAGTGCAGGAACGGCCGTAGAAATCTCACTTGCGGTCAGTTCACCTCATGGTTGCTCACAAGGTAAGATTCACAATTGACCGAAGGAGTCTTGTTTCGCTTCGTCTTCAAAATGAAATGCCGGCCAAATTCAGCCGGCATTCGATGAAAAGAGATGCTCTTCTTTTACTTCTTGTAAGAAATAGTTACCAGCGATACACGGACAGATTGTCCAGGTACACAGTCGCCGTTCCGCTTGCGCCGAGCCCGTCCACCTGAAAGTTGGTCAGCAGAGTCGAACTCCATCCCAAAGCAAAAGCCGACGGCACAGTCGCATTCAAGCTCTGCTTCCCGCCGTCTAACCACACCGATTCGTACGTCACATTGCCGGCGGCGTCGCGCGAATAGCTCATTTGCACGTGATGCCAGGTATTCGTTGCCCAATTGCGCGGATTGCATGACGCCGTGGAGTGCAGCCAGACATCCGAGGGATTCTGTGGCGTGCCTTGGTTGGCCGTGTAGTCCCAGGTGCCAGAATAGCCGTCGCACTGCACGCCGAAGATCACGGTCTGTCCGTTGGCCATTACCTGGTTCATATCCATCTCCAGATTGGCAACATCGGTGGACGGGCTCGCTACATAGATCCACGCGTCGTACAGGAAGTTGGCGGCTTCCGTGTCAGCGCCAAACAACGTGTAGTACCGCTCGTCGCCACTGTTTGAGTATGAGGTAGTAAACTCGCGGGCATTGCCGCTTAACGACGGCGCATTCACCACACCGCTCGTTCCGCTCGCGGATCCACCGCCGCCGCCCATGTCCTGTGCAGCATCCCAGGTGCCCAACGCCTGAATTTCAGTGACCTCGATAGCGCTCGAAGGGATGATCGGACCGGAGGTCGAAGCCAGAAGGCACGCAGCGCACGCATTTCCCCGCGCCCTCACGTGTGGATTGTACGAACCCGAGCCTGTGGGAAGCCGAAAGGCGGGGGCCGCCGAGATCTGCAACGCGCCGCTCGGGGAGGTGCTGTTTAGCGATGAATTCCCAGTGGGAACCTGACTTGCGGAGCAAGCAGCTGTACGGCAGCTCTGCAAAGTCAGTCGAGCATCTTTGCCGGCCGGGGAGTTCGCAAGAAGCGTAGTGGCACACGACAGAAGTGTGAGCACGAATGAGAAAGAAGCCTTCACGTGGATGCCCTTTCATCCGAGCACGCGACGGCTTACAAGATCTGGTTGCTTCACTTACTCAGCCACACCACAAACAGAAGTCTGCCCATCCAGGCAGACTTGCTGTCGACCCATGCGATTCGCAATCTCAGGAATTGATGTACCGAGATTAGAGCAACATGAGACGGGTTTCAATGGCACTAAAGTGTAAACACTTAACTATTTTATTTTCTTATATTTAATTCAGATTACCCTTTCAGTTCTGCGAATATAGAAGTAACCTATACCCGAAAATAGGGTGACTTATAGGCAACCTTTTGGCGTAGGCGCGATTACTTATTCTTTTGATAGAGGTATCCGAAGTGGTAGGCGCTTCTCCCGAGCCGCCGCGCACTTCCCAGTGGCAACGTACGACGCAAAAAGGCGCGACCTCAGCCGCGCCTTCTTGTCTGCCCGAGATCGGTCTAGTGCACTGAAGCTGCGACGACAATTGACGCAATGACACCGGTTGCCACGGCAGCCAAAACGTAGTTCCCATCCACGAGGCGCCATTCATAGCCTCTTGGCGGTTGGCGGAGATGGTAGCGATGGTAGTCAACCTTTTCGCCACGATTCCAGTCCTCGTGCCGCATCGCGGCCCCTTTCTTCCACTCTTCGTGCTTCACATACTGATGGTTGTCATGGTGATCGTCGGCGAAGGCGACGCTTCCGCTCAGAGTCGCGGCGAGGGCAGATAGGGCTAAAGCTTTGCTGATTAGTCTCATAGACACTCCTGTTGGGTTCGATTCGGTTCCAATGGCAAGTGATGCCTTCTGCATCGCAGGGTCCCCCGGTCGAGACCTCCTGGGAGCCGCCTTCACCGAGACGAATGGCCACGGCGGATCGTTTCAACCATCCGTCCGTTCCCGCGATTTTTTGCCGGGTGTCGCATTCATGGACGCGCCGGGCCGGAATCGTCTGCACAACCTTCCGCATTCCTACAGCACTTGGATGCGCAGCGTTATGATTGACTCGCACGATTCCAGGCGATTTTCAGGAGCGACTCCATGAACGAATTGAACCCCCTTTCGGCTCGCAAGCAAGGCCGCCGCGAATTCCTAAAGGCCGGAGGCGCCGTTACTGCCGCGCTCCTCGCACCCTCGGCCGCCATCGCCGTCTCGCCAAATAAAGAACTGCCGAGCATGCCGTCGAACCCGCGCACTCCCGCTGCGATGCCCACGCGCAACCTGGGCAAGACCGGCTACAAGGTCGGCATCTTTTCGCTTGGCGGCCAGGCCTCGCTCGAGAAAGCCAACAACTTCGATGTCGCCGTGCCCATCATCGAGCGCGCGCTCGACCTCGGCGTGAACTACATCGACACATCTTCGATCTACGGCGGGCCCGATCGGTGGAGTGAGCAGTACGTCGGCAAAGTGATGGCGCAATCGCCGCAACGAGGCATTTCTCGCGACCAAAACCAAGGAGCGCACGCGCGAAGGCTCCATGCGCATGATCGAGAAGTCCCTGGAGCTGCTGCACACCGATCACGTCGACCTATGGCAGTTGCACGACATCGGCACCATGACCGATGTGAATCAGATCTTCGCCAAGGGCGGCGCGATGGAAGCGCTGCTCGAAATGCAGGAGCAGAAAGTCGTCCGCTATCTCGGCATCACCGGCCACTACCGCCCCGACGCGCTGATTGAGGCCATCCATCGCCACGACTTCGACACCATCCTGATGGCCATGAACGCCGCCGACCCGCATCACTACAGCTTCAACGATGCCCTGCTGCCGCTGGCCGTCGAAAAGCAGATGGGCATCATCGGCATGAAGATCCCCGGACGCGGCCGCATTCTTTCCACCTGGACGCCGCCGCCGATCGAGCAGCAGAAACATAGTTGGGAAGGCATGACCATCCAGACCTCGTCCCCTGGCACGCTGAAGATGCGCGAAGCCATGTACTACACGCTGTCGCGGCCCGTCAGCACCGTGATCATTGGCTGCGATACGATTGCCCAGCTCGAAGAGAACGTGCAACTCGCGCGCGAGTTCACGCCGCTGAACGACAAACAGCAGACGGAGCTGGTAGCCCGCGCCGAACCCTGCGCCAAGCCATCGCTCTTCTTCCGCTTCTACGACCGCCCCTAACCACCTGCCACCTGCGGTGGGGCTACCTGCGCTTGCGCGCCGTGAACTCAAAGCAAAAGGCCGGAGCACTCGCTCCGGCCGCTCAGTTTCCACTCAGCACATTTTCACGTGCGACGATCTGCAGGACCATGGGCGCCCATCTTCGCTGGACAACCGAAACGGTTGACCGGCTAGGTGGGAAAGCACGAACGCAAATTGACAGCTGTTATCCAGAGCATTAGCTCCCAACATTCAGATACAGCCGATAATGCTCATCATGAATTGCAGAGAATGGCCGCATCGTCACTGCACCTGATTCAGTTTTCACTTGCCAGTCCGTTGACCCGCTCGCAATCTGGCGCACCGCCAGCAATTCCTGCCTCCGCACCGGTGCCGGAATCTCGCCCACTGCAAACAATGCCAGCGGCCCATGGACGGCGGCCATCAGATTCGGATGCTGCGGGTCGACGGCCTCAAGCACCGTCGGCATATCGAACTCAACTTCGATCCGGTCGCCGTTCTTCCACGTGCGCTCGACCTTGGCGAATTCGCCAGGCTCGGGGCCGCTCATCACGCGCTTGCCATTCACCGCAATCGTCGTCTTCGGCCCGGCCCACGCGGGAATGCGCAGATAAACGGGAAACGCGACATTGCGATCCTAGTGTGATTTCGATTTGCGTAGTCGGCATCATGCGGATAGTGCGTCGATTGCGTCAGGGCGATGCGTTCGCTGCCGCGCGTCCATGTCACCCGCGACGGCACGTAGAAGTTGACGTACATCCCTTCGCCATCGTGGAAATACGAACTTATCCCGTAATCGGCCGTCAACCTGCGAGAAAGTTCCCGTGCAGCAGTGCCACTTGTATGGGTGATAGACCTTCGATCCATCGTTGTTGTAGTCCGAGTAATAGAACCCGTGCCCGTCTCTCTCGATCGGCTTGGCGCCAAGGATGCAGTTATACAGAACCCGCTCCATGCTGTCGCCGTAGCGGCTGTCCTTGGTCGCCCGCAGCAGGTAGCGCGTGATTTTGAAGTGCGCATACGATCCGCAGGGCGTCTCAAAGCTCGAATGCGTCTTTGTCAGGCTCTCGCCGATCTCGCCGCTGCCCGGCTTCCGGAATTCCTCGTCGGGACCCCAGCCGCCGGTCGCAAAACTCTGCGCCCGCACAAAGTCGAATCCGTTGCGCGCCGCGCGCAGATGCTTCTCGCTGCCGAGGACAAAGTACGCCTGCATCGCGCTGCTCATGGCATTCACGTGGCTGTAGGCATGCTTCCCCGGCAGCACATTCTGTCCCGCCGCCAGCGGATCCCAGTACCAGTCATCGGCCAGGAAGCGAACACCCAGATCGCGATAGCGGCTGCCCGCGCCGCGCTGCCAGGCGAGAAAGAAATTCTCCGGCAGCGTATACGGCTCATCCCAGCAGAAGGACTCATCCCGATGTGGCCGCGCGTATTGCTCAGCGCGCGAAAGGCCTCGCGGCGGCAAACGGCTCATCACCGAGTCAAGCGCCGCATCCAGTGCCCTAAACGCCTGCGGGTCACCAGCAAATTCATGCGCATCGATCATGCCGACAGAAATCTTGTCGTAGATGTATGCGGGAAACCGATTGTCATCCCAGAAGTGCGGCGTGATGGCCGGAGCAAATCCGCGCACCAGCCGCTGCACTTTCTCCTGCGTTGCCTTGTCGCCCGTGGCCGCATAGTATCGCGAAAGCCCAGACAAATACTGCCCGAAACTGTGTCCTGGAGCGAACCCGTTGTTCGGCCGCGCATCGATATCGCTTAGCGGAGCCCAACTATACCAGCCGCCCATCTCCTCGCCCGGCGCAGGCAGCCCGGCACGCTGGCGAAACGGCTTCAGCAGCGAATCTTCATCGAGCGCGCGATAGAAGGCATGATTCCGGTCGAACTGCTCGCGCATTGGACCTTCCAGCAATGTCGACATCGCCATACCCAAACTGGCTCAGGGGCGCGGTAATCGCCGAGCATTCTCACTCGCAGCAAATGCATCGTGAGGTCGAACAAGTGCAGCAGCGCCCAACGCCGCACCTGTTTTCAGGAATGTTCTGCGTGATTGCGTCATAGAGGTTCCTGCTCTGGAGCGCAATTACTGAATGCGCGTCCGGGCATGGAAACGTTAACCCAATAAGTCGATGGAGGGCAAACGCTACCCCGCCTCGTCACCAATTCGACGGTTTGGAAGGGTGCTTTGTGATGCTTCGGCTATCCCAACAGACTCGTCTTGACCGGCAGCGTCTCGAAATCAACCGTACCCAGCCCGCGATTTGCTGCCATCTGGAGATACGGCAGATGCTCCGGGTCGAGATTCCAATAGGCCTTGGCCACCCACGCGTCGAGCGCCACCGGATCTGTCCCTGCGACTACCGTCTTCTTTATCGCCACGTCTTCGAGGTTGCCGCCGGTTGGCCCGTTGCGCAGAAGGATGCGGTAGCAATCCATGATCGTCAGTGTCGGCAGCATGAAGCTCGCCAAATCCACGAGGCTCTGGTGAATCTGCTGATGCAGCCGGTTGCGCTGGCCGCCGAGAATGCCGTACCAGTTCTTCATTCCCAGCGTGCAGCCGGTCAATTCGTGGTGTTTTGCGATCGGCAGATTGATGATCTTGTCGGCCTCAAGAAACGGCGTGAACACCGGCCAGCTTTTCAGCACCACCCCGCCCAGGTCCACTTCGCGAAACATGTCGGGATCGGGCAGAATCACTTCTGCGCCCTCGGCCCGCGCCGCCGCCTGAATCCCCGAGCGCATGAAGCAACGGCGCGGCTCGTTGCAGCTCACGTCGGTCACGATGACGCGCTTGGCCCCTGCCGCCCAGCATTGCTTCACGACCTCGGCAACGAGTTCCGGATTGGTGTTGGCAGCCTGTTCCGGCGTGCGATCCCACGCGATGTTCGGCTTGATGACCACGACATCCTGCCGCCCGACGAAGCGCGTAATTCCGCCAAGATTCTCCAGAGCCTTCTGTGCGAGAGCGCGCGGCTCGCCGCCTTGAACGACCGTGAGCTTCGGCCATTGCCTGATCGGCGCTGACACGATGATCGCGCCGCGCCTGTTCCGCGCGCAGCGCAACTGGCCGCGTACTGCGCTCACTCAAGCCAGAAGGCAGCACCCGCCGCTCCGGCAGCAACGCCGCCCACGCGCAGCAGTTGCAGCATAGCCTCGCGGCGCGTGAGTGTCGGCGCTTCCGGTGAGTTCGTTCCCACTTTGCTCGCGAACTCGTCGGCCATGGTTTCTCCTCTCTCTACACCTGAACCAGGTTGATCCGTTTCGGATCATTGGTGCCCAGTCTGTGCGCGGCATCCGCCGCGGTTGCGATGTAGCGCGGTGGCCGGCCGGCAGCTTCCAGCGTCGGCAGGCCCACCTCGGCGCGCTTGCCTCTCGAGCAAACCCCACGCCGTGTGATCGATTGCGACGCGATCCTCGCCTACGATGAGCGCATTCGGATACCACAAATGCTCGGGATGGAATCCCGGACCGCCCTCATACACCGAAGACATCGCATCGCCGATCGTCAGCCGAATCTTCTCGCGGAAGACAGGAATGCGTTCAAATCGGCCACGGCTGGATTGCAATTGTCGGCATGCAGCGTGGAAGGCCGATCCACCACGCCATACATGTTCTTCAGCGCGAAGGTTACGCCCGCCATGCTGTGATCCTTCAGAATCGGCAGATTGATGACCATCGCGCACTCACGCGTAAGGATCTTCGTGATTCGAATGCGCGCTACACCCCACGAGGACTCCTGATCCTCGAAGCCGGCCGCGTCGGAAGGGTAGCAACGAACCCGGCTTGGATCGGTGTTCACAGTCATGCCGCAGGCTTCGAGAAAATGGCTGTTCTGATCCCAAACCAGGATGTTCCCGGCCTTCACACCGGCCTGCTGCAGGCGTTCGGCAACGGCCATGATCAGCGCGTTGTGCGTTGCAATTCCCTTGCTGCCGAGCCCGTTTACCTTCAACCCGATGACTTTGTCTTGCGCCTGGCCCATCGCGATGACGTGTTTCCACGCGTCCACCGGATGATCCCGGCCCGTATAGGTTGCCATGGCGCGGTCGAGCAGGTTGATCAAGCGCTGTTCGTTCGGCTGCGTCCCTTGCCCGTGCAGTGCGGGATCGCGGGCGATGACGACCTTCGATTTGGCCGTCTCCTCGTGTTCATCCGGCGTTGCACCGGCCAGTGCAAACGCGCCCTTCGAACCCAGCAGCACCGCTCCCGTTGCTGCTTCCTTCAGAAAATCACGACGGCTCTTCATCGCTTGCTCCTTCTTGTTGCTGGGTTACAGTCTTGCCTCAACCCCGTGCGCCAGCGCCAATAGCGCCTGCGGCCCATCCGGCGTCGCTTGATACGCAACAATGCGCACCACGTAGGTCCCTTTGCGGAAGCTCACGCTCTGCGCGTACTGCACGCCTTCATCGCCCAATCTGAATTGTCTTGGCGTCCTGCGTCAGCCCGGTCTCGAGAATCTTGCGCGCGCCTTCCGGTCCGCTCATGGTGTGCACATCCACCACCGCTTCGAGTTGGCCGTTATAGGTGTAGTCCGACGTTGACGTCGAAACCACGCCCGCCTGGATGAAGTGTTCGGCATCGCCATCGATGTATTGCCACAGGTCTTTGGCCGCAAAGACGCGCGTTGCATCGGTCTTTTGCCAGCCGGAAATTGTGCCCGACGCCGGAAATGGATTCACATTCGCTTTTCTTGCAGCCGGAACCTGCCGCCAGGGCGAAGACTGCAAGCGCCAAGGCTACCAACATCGATTTCTTTGAACGAAAGAACACGGTAGGCTTCTCCTATTTCCTAAGCAGAATCTGGCTGCTCGGTGAACGGCTTTCGCCAATGCTCGTGACGTAAACCGCCGGTCGGTCCTGAAGCGGGCATGCATATTCGCACGCGCCGCACCCAACACAGCGGCTCGGATCAATGCGCGGCTGTTTCAGCGTCTTCGTCTTCCCCGCCGAATCGATCACGTCGGCATCTTCCACATAAATCGCCTTGGGCGACACCGGGCACCACTCTTCGCACACAATGCACTCGGTGGCCTCTGCCCATGGCAGACATCGACCGCGATCGTAGAACGCTGTTCCCAGGCGAATCGGCTGGTCTTTCGAGCGCCGACTCCGACCACCCATCCTTTTTCCTTGGGTGTAATTTGCCAGATGGCGCCTGTCGGGCAAACCTCAGAGCACAGCACGCAACTCGGCTCGCAATAGCCGATGCGCGGTACGAGTGTCGGCGTCCACAGCCCCTCAATGCCCGCTTGTTCGAGCGTGGGATGCAATGAGTTATTCGGACACACCTTCATGCACTCACCGCACCGGATGCAGCGCGAAAGAAATGCCTCTTCGTCCAGCGCGCCTGGCGGCCGCAGCAGCAAATCGTGCCGACCCTTGCCAAGCCCGGTGTTCGCGCGCATCAGCGGAACTATCGCAGCGCCAGCTGCAAGGCCAGTAAGTGCCTTGCGCCGGCCCATGTCCGGCGATGCTACTTCTCGCTCATTCCTGAAAAACTTGAACGTGAGAGTTGAATGCGGACAACTGTCGACGCAGTTCATGCACATCAGGCACTCGGACTTGCGCCAGGGAACTCCGCCGATTGGATCGTCGCCGCCCTGGCAATGCAGCAGGCATCGATTGCACTTGTCGCAAGCTCGCGGCATCCTTGTGCAAACCGAAAATCGACCAGCGCGACACTGAACCCAGCAACGCGCCCAGCGGGCAAATCGAGCGACACCACAGCCGGGTCACCCGCAGACTGGCCGCGAGAATCAACAGGAAGAGAACTCCTAAAAACAGACCCTGTGCAAAGTCCACCTGCCGAAAATCGAGGACGACCGCCTGCAACACGGTGTGCAGTGATTCACCTGCCACGCGAATCGCCACAACATGACTGTGTTCCAGCGGTGTAGTCACGGAGCGCACGGCAAAATTGAGGGCGGGCAGCAGCGACAAGCCGATCGATCGCACCAGCAAGCTGAACGGGTCCAGCCATCCGATCGCCATCGATCCGAAAAACGCCGCCACCAGACCCGCAATCAGTACGACATATTTGACCGTCTGCCAGCGCTTATAGCGGTTCGACTCAATGCGTTGCTTGCCGCGTTTCGCTTCCGACGGCATGTTGCCGACCCAGTGCTGCAGGGTGCCCATAGGGCAGATCCAGCCGCAGAAAAATCGCCCGAGAAAGAGCGTGGGCACCAGAATCACCAGGCACCACAGCAGCCCGCGATACAGCGCATGACTCGCCAGACGCATTAGTCACCGCAACCAAGGGGTCCCACTCGAAAAACAACCGAACCGGCGCGCGCAAATGGATATCGCTGGTTCCGCCCGCTGAAGGACGAAGCGACGTCATGACAAGGAGCGCAAGAAAGAGAAGCAGAAAGAAAATCTGCGAAGCTCTGCGCCAGGTTGGCAGCTTGGAACGAGCCACAACTCTCCTCCGCACTGGGCACATTGCTGTGCAGCGCAGGAGGGACCACGCCTCAATGTTCGAATGTTGAAAGTTAGGACGAAGTGAGGAGGCGGCCCCTATTCAGGACGTATGATTCGCGCCCCAGCCGACCAAGGACAGTGATCGTGATCACTTTGAGCGGATTCGAAGCCGCAGAAATGCATGAAAAGGGCGATTTCAGACAGGAATCCGGATGGAGCCGGAGGGTCCTATTCCAGATGGTTGATCAGCGAGGCGATGCAGGCCGCGCCAAACCCGTTATCGATATTGACCACCGACACATTGGGCGCGCAGGTATTCAGCATGCCCAGCAGCGCAGCCACCCCGCCAAACGACGCGCCATAGCCGACGCTGGTCGGCACCGCCAGCACCGGCGCATTCACCAGTCCCGCCACAACCGTCGGCAGCGCGCCCTCCATGCCTGCGCACACAATCAGCACGCGCGCTGTCTGCAGCGATTGCTTCTGCGCCAGCAGCCGATGAATGCCCGCGACCCCCACATCGGCGATCAGCTCGACCGTGTTGCCCATCAGGCGCGCGGTCACCGCAGCCTCTTCAGCAACCGGCAAATCGCTGGTGCCCGCGCACACCACCGCCACCGTCCCTTTGCCCGGAGTAACCGGCGCCTGCGTCAGCGTGATGGCGCGCGCCGCTTCATGGTAGACGGCCGCGGGCTCCACGGCCGCCACGGCCTCAAACGCTTCGCGCGAAGCGCGCGTGGCCAGCACGTTGCCGCCGGCATTCGCCATGCGCTCAAAAATCGCCGCAACCTGCGCCGTAGTTTTGCCAGCGGCGAAAATCACTTCGGGCATGCCCGTGCGCAGCGCGCGATGATGATCGAGCTTGGCAAACCCAAGGTCCTCGAAGGGCAGATCCTTCAGCCGCTCCAGCGCATCGCCCACGCCGGTGCGTCCCTCGCTCACTTCTTTCAACAGCGACTCAATCTGGAGCCGATTCATGGGCGCGTCTCCTTCTTCGCGTGTCCCGCGCTGTACGCACGCATCGCCGCCTGCATCACCTGCTTCAGCGGGATCGAATGCTTCCGGGCCAACGCGCGGCAATCCTCATACTCCGCCGCAGCATTGGCGACTTCGCCCGACGGCCAGCGCGCAATTTTGATCTGCACCGGGCCCCACGGGGTCTGCACTTCGGCAAACTCACGCGCCAGGGAAGCCTTCTGCTCCAGCCGCCAGTGCAGCCCGATGGTTGTGGTCTCGCGCAGGATCAGGTCGCGCATGCGCAGGCACGAGGTCGGGTCGGCAGAGCACCGTCAGCTGCACGCCCGCGCGCCCCTTCTTCATCTGCACGCCGACGCGGTATACATCCCACGCGCCCGCCTCCAGCAGCAGCTCGCTCACATAGGCAATCAACTGCGGACTCGAATCGTCGATCACCGTCTCGATGATCGCGATCGGTTCCGTTGGTGTCTCATGCGCAGCCGTCTCTTCGCCCACCAGCAGGCGCAGCAGATTCGGCTGGCCCGGCGTGTCGCGCCCGCCCGCGCCATAGCCCGACGCCGCGACACGCATCGCCGGCAACGGCCCATACTGCACATCGAGCATGCGCAGAATCGCCGCGCCCGTCGGCGTCACGCGCTCCATCGGCGGACCGGCCGCATACACCGGCGCATCGCCGAGCAAGCGCCAAGGTGGCCGGCGCCGGCACGGGCAGCGTGCCATGCGCGCACTCCACCGTGCCGCTGCCAACATTCAGAGGCGACGCCATCCACCGGTCCACAGCCAACGCGGCACACCCCGCCGCCGCGCACACAATGTCGACGATGGTGTCGACCGCGCCCACCTCATGGAAATGCACGCGTCTCAATGGGAATCGAATGAATTGCCGCTTCAGCCTCGCCCAGCAATTGAAACGCGCGGTTGGCGCGATCTTTCACCGCGTCGGCCAGCGGCGCAGACCGAATGATCTCCAGAATCGCCGACAGCGAACGATGGTGCTCGTGCGGATGTGCGTGTTCGTGGGTGTGCTCGTGCGAGTGTTCACCGGCTATCGCGTGATCGTGCGCGTCCGCGTGGTCGCCCTCATGCGTATGCGCGTGAGTGTGTGTATGTGTGTGGATATGCGCATCCTCCGACCCATGCGAGTGTTGCGCATGCGTATGGCCCTGCGCTGCCTCGACGTCGTGCGTGTGGGCGTGATCCGTGCCCTGGCCTTCGCCGACCAACACATCCACCTTGGTTCCAGCGATTCCGCCTCGGCTCACCTTGCGCATCTCGAGACGCGCACCCACGTTCAGCGCCGCAGTCGTGTGGACAAGCGTGTCGAAGGGGACACCCGCATCGACAAGGGCGCCTAGCAGCATGTCGCCGCTGATCCCGGAGAAGCACTCCAAATATCCAATGCGCATCGATTCTGAATTCTATCTGCTTGGCTAGGCGCCGCGTCGCGAAAGGATCTCCGCGGGGAGAATGACGTTCCCCAATACTTCATTCATTGACCCGGAACGAAATCCGGCCGTATCCAGCGTGACGTACTGGAAGCCGATTTTGCGCAATGCCGTCGTGATCGCGTCGAGCATCTCCATCGTGAGGGCGCGCTGCAGCTCCGATCGCGCAATCTCCACGCGCGCCAGCTCACCATGATGCCGCACGCGAAACTCGCGAAAGCCCAGTTGCCGCAGACTCTCCTCGCCGCGCTCCACCTGCTCCAGCACTTCGCGCGTCACCGGGCGACCGTACTCCACACGCGAACTCAGGCAAGGTGCGGCGGGGCGATCCCACAGAGTGTACCCAGCGGCCTTGGCCAGCGTGCGAATCTCCAATTTCGTCAGGCCTGCGTCTGCAAGGGGCGCCAGCACCTCGTGCTCCTGCGCGGCGCGCTGCCCGGGACGAAAGTCGCGGGTGTCGTCGGCATTCATCCCGTACGCAATATGCGTAAATCCCAGCTCGGCGCCCAACGTCTTCATGCCTTCGAATAACTCGGTCTTGCAATGGAAGCATCGGTTGGCATCGTTGCGTTGATACTCGGGCTTGTCCAGCTCTTCTGTCTGGATCACGCGCAGCGGCATTTGAAGCGACTGCGCGAAGGCCCGTGCCTGCTCCATGTCGCGTCGCGCCAGGCTCGCTGAATCAGCCAGTACCGCCAGCATCTTCTCGCCGAGCACGCGATGTGCTGTGGCCGCCAGAAACGCCGAGTCCACACCGCCCGAATAGGCCACCATCACGCTGCCCAGCGCACGCAGTCGATCCTCGAGCGCGTGCAGCTTCAGCTCCGCCTGCTCGAGTCCCAGGTGCTCAAGTCCCGCCGTGCTGGGTTGCGCGAACGCCATGGGCCCGATTATAGCGAAACCAGAGCCCATGTTGCCGAAAGCCTCAGCGCGCTCTTTCAGTCCTTGCAATTCTTTGCCAAGCGCCATTCTTCACGCCGGAGTGCATTCGGGCCCGTCGAGTCTTCAATCTCACTCTAATCGCCGATGCGATATACTCGGACCCGGTCAGAATCGGACGGAGAAATTCCATATGAACGTGCAAGGTATCAGCAAGATCGCCGCGATTGCGGCGCTGGCGGTCGCAGTTTTCGCAGCCCCGCTTCGCATCGTGGCGCAGGGCGGAGATACGGTTCTCAAGCCAGCCGACACACAAAAGCTCCTGCCGGCGGCTGTCTATTACAAGGCCCAATCGGCTCCCACGCAACTGCGCAACTCGGGCGGCGTCAAGTTCGCCGATGGCTATTACGTGCTCGCCACGCTGGTCGACACCAGCGGCTACTCGAGCGACGTGGCTTCGAAATATCAGGCCTATTTCATCACCGAAGTGCCCCTGAAAATCGGCGGCGAGAGTCTCCCCGCAGGCGTCTATGGCATCGGCTTCATCGCTGGCGACAAGTTGGTAGTCACCGACGTCGGCGCACATGATGTGCTCACGGTCAGTTCCTCCACCGATCAGGACATCAAACGGCCCGTACCGCTGCAGGTCGCGAATGACCCGGCGGGCGGCTTCCGTCTTTACGAAGGCCGGAAATATGTGACCTTCAGCCGTTAGCCACAATCAGATTCTTCGACAAGCAAAAGGCGGACCCTCGGGTCCGCCTTTTGCTCTTCTCGCTGCTCGTTGATTACGCCTTGGCTCCGGCCAGCGCAGGAACCGCCGGAGTGAGCTTCTCCCGAACCAGCTCATGGCCGCGCGCGAACAACTCATCCAACGGCAGCTTGCCCGCTTCCACGTCGGCAAGGATCGCCTTCTGCGCCGCGTACTCCTTGTTCACGATGCCTGCCTTGGACTGCAGCATCCGCCACGCCTTGCGCCGCTCCACGCAGAACATCACCAGCTGCCGCGAGATGGCGCGGTACTCCATCTTGCCGTTCTCCTCGAACTTGATGTACACGCCGAAATCCGGAATGAAGGCGCGGTGCGACGGATTCAGGTAGCGCCGGTAGACGACATCCTGCTGCGTGATGCGCACCAGCATGTTGTCCAGATGAATCAGCTTCTCTGCCGCCTCGGGCTTGATCTTCTTCAAGTGGTTGCGGAAGCGCGCTTCCGTCGTGCACCAGTGCGCCACGGTGTAACGCATGCTCTCGCCGGTCGACTTCGATCTTCGTCTCGTACCAGTCGAGATCGATCGACGGATTGCCCTTGATGTCGAGCGCTTCCTGGTACGTCTCGCCCTTGCGCGGATTGAACACGAACTCCGGCGCGCCACGCGAATCGCGCACGCGCTGCGCCTGGTGCAGCGCCATGTCGTCTGGCCACGCCGTGTTCCGGCTGGCAGGTGGTGAAGCATTGCAGGAACATGGTGCCGCGATACTCCAGGCCATCGAGAATCGCCCGGTACAGCTTCGGCGCGTTGGCCATCGAAACCTGCGCGACGAACGGCGAACCGTGTCCCGCGAGGAACGTCTCGGCCACGGTCTTCTTCTCCGTGTTCTTGCCCTGCGTCGCGGAGCCGAAGACGTTCATGTCGTTGCCGCCCAGCATCGGTGTCGAATCCGAATTCTGTCCGCCGGTGTTGGAGTAGACCTGCGTGTCGAGCATCAGAGCCTTCACGTTCGGCCGGTTCTGCAGGATCACCTTCGACATGTTCTGGTAGCCGATGTCGCCCATGCCGCCGTCGCCGCCGACCACCCAGACCTTGGGCAGCTCGACGATTTCCTGGTCGGTCATCAGCGCATCGGTGAAGTGCGTGAACTCGTAGTACTCGCGATCCGAAATCACCTTGCTATCGCGACGTCAACAGAATGTCCGTCGAGCCGCTCAGGCAATACCGAACGGCGCGCGTGATCCACGATGAAGCTTTCGCCCATCAGCCACCCAATCGTGATGCCGTCCTGGAACAGCGAGTTCATCCATGGATACGGATGCGGATTGTTCGGCGCCGTCGATCCATACACGGTGTTGCAACCCGTGTGCGCGGCCATCGCCATCACGCTCATGCCGTTCGCAAGGCGTCCATCCACCGGCTGCAGGCTCTTGTGATTGAAGGCCTCGGTCAGCAGACACCGCCGCGATCGCTTCCACCAGCTGCGCATCGGTGATTTCGCCGTGCTTCTGCTTCGTAAGCGCTGATGCGCGCCAGCGTGTCCGCATCGTCTTCACCGCCCAGCCCGAGAATCAGGTGCGCAATCGCCTGCCGCAGCAGCTTGTATTCGGCCGCGTTGCTCTCCTTCAGCGCTGCCGAGTCGCGCACACGCCATGTCTTCTCCAGCTGGCCGGCCTTGGCCACAAACCGATCGCTCTTGGCGTGATAGACCGGCCGCATGTAGGCCTCGGTCACCGCAGCAATCGAACGCAGCACGCTCTTCTCGCCGCATCCAGCGCAGGCGCCATCGCCCGAAACCAGCGCGTCGTAGTTGGTGCGCACCATCAGCATGTTGCGCAGCGTGGCCGTCTTCGAGTCGGCCGGATTCGCCGCATTGAACAGACCAAGATACTTCTGCGAAGTGTCCGGCAGCAGGTTCAGGAAGGCCGTGCCGGTCTCGTGCTCGGCATTCACTTCCGTCGGTCTCCTGCACCATCTTCAGCGCGTTGTGATCGCCGCAAGCCGTCACGCAGGCCGCGCAGCCCTTGCACAAATCGCTGACGAAGATCGAGAAGATGCCGCCCGTGCCCGGCGCCTTGCGCTCCGGCGAGGAGAAGATGGCATTCACCTTCTGATACGCCATCGGCACCTTGTCGATGATGTTGTAGAACTCCGCCTTCGCCGTCGCAGAGAAGCCGTCGACCGACTCCGTCACTTCGCGAATGATCTTCTGGCATCGGCGTGCCGGTCTTCATCTCGGCCACCATGCGCTGCCGCGTCTGCTTCTCGATCTCCGGCAGCTTGGCCATCATCTTGGCGCGCTCGGTCTGGTCGCCCACGTAGCGCGACACGGCCATGGTCAGCACCGTGCTCAGATCTTGAGAGGTATTGGGCAGCGCCGTATCCGGGCACACCGAGATGCACTCCATGCACTGCGTGCAGTTCTCGGGAATGTAGAGCGGCGTCTCGCGGCGCGCCACATACTTCGACGCCGTGTCGCCTGTCGCCGCGGCGATCACGCCCATCGCAGAGAGCGGCGTGGCCGGCTGATCGTATCCGAAGTGCGACCGGAACTCCGCGTCGAACGCCGTGATGGTGCTGACCGGCGTGCGCGGTCCCTGCCCTGCAGGCACCGCGTCGAACGGCATCCGCCGACCGTGCAGCGTCGCCTCGGAAATGCGCCCGCACCCACTGTCTCGAGAATCGGCAGCAACGCAACGCCGCGCAGCGTCGAGCGATCGGCCGCGTTCATCTCGCCAATCTTGATCTCCTTCACGCGCTCGAAGCCCTGGATCATGACTTCCATGTTCGACTGGACAACCGCATCGCCCATCTTGCCGAACTTCTTTACATACTGCTTGTGCACCACTTCGCGATACTGCTCCTGCGTGATGCCGAACTCCTGCAGCAGGATGCTCACCGCAAAGAACGCGCCGAGAAACGCATTGCCCTGCATGCGCAGTTGCAGGTCGCCGCGGTCGGTTGCCTTGCGGGCAATCTCAAAACCCGGCAGCGTGAAGACGCGAATCTTCTTGTCGATAATCTGTTTGCGCGCCCACGAGCGGCAGGTTCTCCCACGCGCGCTCGCCCTCGGCATCCGACTCCCAGACCAGGCTTCCGCCTTCCTGGATGCCGTCCAGCGGATTGGTGTGCGTAAAGGCCTTCGGATCGCAGCACAGCACGACCGTCACGTGGCGCAAATCGCAGTTCACGCGAATGCGGTCTTTCGCCGCCACCATGAAGTAGCTGGTCGGCGCGCCCTTTTTCTCCGATCCGTACTTCGGATTCGCCGAGACGTGAATCACTTCCTTCGGATTGCCCTTGTCGTCGACAAGGCCATCGCGCTCGTAGAGCAGATCGTTCAAGTCGCCCAGAATCGCGCCCAGGTTTTTGCCCGTGGTGATCGCGCCCCATCCGCCGATCGAGTGGAAGCGGACCGCAACCGCGCCTTCCGGCAGCAGCGACGGCAGTCTCATCGCCGACCACACTGCATAAGGATGGTCGATGCCGAGCACGATGAAGTTCACGCCATCGGCGGCCGTCTTGCCGTCTTTGCGCGCGCGGCCAGCGGTTGCGAACTCGTATGCGCCAATAATGTGTTCCGGCCGGAAGTCGCGCGAACCCAGCCCGTAGGTGCCCGAGTAGATGTGCGGCACTTCGTCCATCGCCAACGCCGGCAGGCCCTCCGCCGCCGGATGCCCCGCATACTGAATCGCCTTCGACAGCGCAGTGCGAATATCGCGGCCCAGCGGATTGTCGCCGCGACAGCGCCTCGTCCGTGCGCTCGAGGATGATCACGTTCTTCTTGCCCTTGAGCGCTTCCACAATCGCCGCCTCGGGGAACGGCCGAATCACGTTGACGTGAATTGAGCCGACCGTCACACCGCGCGTCGCGCGCAGATAATCGACAGCAGCTTCGATGTTCTCCGCAGCCGATCCCAGCGAGACAAACACGGTGTCGGTATCGTCGGTCTTGTACTTGCTGATGAGCCCGTAACGCCGGCCCGTCAGCTCGGCAAACTTCTCATACGCCTCTTCGAGGAACTGCAGAATCGGCTCGGCGAAATTGTTTCTCCGCGCCACGATGCCGTTCATGTAGTGTTCCTGGTTCTGCACCGGCCCCAGCAAAATCGGGTTGGTCAGATCCATCATCTTCGGCACGCGCCGCCGCGTCGGTCCAAACAACACGCGCTGCGCTTCCGTCGGACAATCGATAATGTCGTCGGGCGCACCGAGATACTCGCGAATCAGCTCCGACTCATGCTTGTAGAACGTGCGCTCCAGGTGGCTCGTCAAAAAGCCATCCATGATGTTCATGCCCGGCGTCAGGCTCAGCTCCGTCACGCGACGCAGAATCAACGCCTGGTCGGCGGCCTGCTGCGCGTCCTTGCCGAACAGCATGATCCAGCCCGTATCCAGCGCACCATAAATATCGTCGTGGCCGCAATGCACGTTCAGCGCATGCTTGGTCAGCGCGCGTGCGCCCACTTCCAGCACCATCGTCGAACCCTTGCCCGGCGCGTGATAGTACTGCTCCACGCCGTAGACAACGCCCTGCCCGAGGTGAAGTTCACCACGCGCTTGCCGCAAACCGAATGAGCAATGGCGCCGCCCTGCGCCGCATGCTCGCCCTCGGTCTCAATGGCAATCGTGTTGCCGCCGAACACGTTCAGGTGGCCCTTCGGCGTAGGCCTGCTGAAAGAGCTCGCCGCCCTCCGTCGAAGGCGTGATCGGATAAAACACGCCGGCATCGGCGATGCGCGTCTCGGTGTGATAGCGAGACCAGCTGATTGCCGTTTGCAGTGACCCGGATTCCGGGATAACGAGCTGCTTCTGCCATGGTTCCCCCTGTGCTTTCCTGTTTGATCTTGCTTCTCAACCCTGCCTAGAGCCGTCTGGTCGCGTCTCAACGCACTCGCGCCTGCGGTCTCACCACGAGCTCCGTCCGCGTGCGTCAGCGTCGACGTGCCAATGCGTCCGTGCGACTCGGTCAATGTTTTTTCGCTTCTTGGTCAGCCGCAGCGACCGGCTATCAGTCGCAGCTCAATCGGTTTGCTGGCTTACGTCCGCAGCATCCTCAACTATTCAATCGCCCTTGCAAGTCTAATCGCCGGAGCGGATAACGAGGAAGAATCCCGGCGTTTCTGGCCTCCTAAGTATGCGCTTTTCGACCAGAGGGAACGGAGACGCGGTATCGCAATATGATATGCGATTTGCCGCCGATGGAAGTGCGCCCCTTTCAATGCTTTCCAGTCGCGCAATCTGCCCAGTTCCCTCGATCCGGCTCTATACTTGTCCGGTTCCAGCACACCTATGCCGAACGACGCCCCGAACAAGCCGCAGCTCGAGCCGCAAGCTGACCCAAGCGCAAACGCACTTTGCGCGTCTACCCCAGCCTGCGCGACCGCGCCGTCCTCGTCACCGGCGGCGCCACCGGCATCGGCGAATCCCTGGTCCGCCACTTCGCCCGGCAAGGCTCCCGCGTCGCCTTCCTCGACATCCAGGACGAGCCCGCCCGTCAGCTGGTCGACTCCTCACCGCCGAAGGCTGTCCGCACGCCGCTCTATCTCCCTGCGACCTCACCGACATCGCGGCGCTGCAAACCGCCGTCCAAGCATGCAGTGCTCGCCCTTTCGGCACCATCGATGTGCTGGTCAACAATGCCGCCAACGATCAGCGCCACTCCATCGACGAGTCACGCCCGAATTCTGGGACAGCTCCATGCGCAGTAATCTGCGACCCCAGTTCTTCACCATCCAGTCTGTGCTTCCCGCCATGCGCGCAGCCCAGCGCGGCTCCATTATCAATATGTCTTCCATTTCCTGGATGATCCCTTCCACCGGCGTCCCACTCTACGTCGCCGCCAAGGCCGCCATCGTCGGACTCACCCGCACCCTCGCCCACGAGCTCGGCCCCGACAATATCCGCGTCAACGCCGTCCTGCCCGGCGCCATCGCCACCGAGCGGCAGAGGCGCTCTGGTACACGCCTGAATACAAAGCCGAAATCATCGCCAGCCAGGCCCTCAAGCGCGACATCCTTCCCGAAGACGTCGCCCGCCTCGTGCTCTTTCTCGCCGCCGACGACTCCAGTGCCATCACCAATCAGAGCTACGTCATCGACGGCGGCTGGGTCTGACGAAACTGGCCAGAGAGCCGGTCGTCAGGAATCAGCCGACGCGTGGAGTCATGCCTCGAAAGGGCCGCCCAGAACGGAACCACAGCGCCCGCGTCTGCTGTACCATCCCGGGACAATGGCATAGGAGCAGCTCGACTTGGTTGCCAAACCTGTGGAATCGTTACCATTTCCGCATCCGCATGCCTTAATATGCTCCGGGGAGCTAATACACCATGACCGTCGCATCGAAACTCGGGCCTCGCCGTCTGGCTTTTGAGAATGCCCTTGCTTGCTTTGTCGCCCTTGCCGCTATCGCCCTCTTCGCCGTCGGCGCGCAGGCCCAAACCGCCGAAGAGGCGGCTAAAATCGTCGCCAATCTCAAGCCGGAATCGCAAGCAGTCATCGCGCGTCTTTCCGCCATCTCCAATCTGCCCGACGGCACGTGGAAGATGCACTCCGGCGACCTCGCCCACGGCGAAGCCGTCGAGTCTCGACGAAAGCTCCTGGCAAACCATCGCTCCGCGCGGCGAAGCGCCCAACGATGCCGTCTGGTTCCGCCAGACCTACACCGTGCCCGACACGCTCAGCGGATACGACCTGACCGGCGTCGCGCATCTGGTTCCAGTTCCATGCCGAGGCCAACGGCCCCATGCCGGAGATTCTCTACTTCAATGGCCGCCGCGTGGCGATGGGCGACGATCTTGAGCCCGTCGTTCTCTTCGACGACGCCAAGCCCGGCGACAAAGTTACCGTCGCCGTCAAGCTCCTCCACACCGTCGACAAGAAGAGCTTCCGCGGCGCGACGCTGCGCATCGAGTTCCCCGAGAGCCGCCCCAACCCTGAAGATCTGCGCCTCGAGTTTCTTTCCGCGGCGCTGCTGGTTCCCTCGCTCGCGCCCAGTGATGCGAGCCAAATGGCCACGCTCAACGACGCCATCCACGCCGTCGATATCTCCGCCCTCGATGCCGCCGCTTCCCCTGACGCAGCTGCACGCGCCCAGGCCCAGGAAAAGTTCGACGCCAGCCTCCGCGCCGCGCACCAGAAGCTCGAAGCCCTCAAGCCGCTCCTGCAGACGGCCACCTTCCATCTCACCGGCAACTCGCACATCGATGCCGCCTGGCTCTGGCCATGGACCGAAACCGTCGACGTGGTCAAACGCACCTTCGGCACCGCGTTGCAGCTGATGTACGAGTACCCGCAGTACACCTACACCCAATCCGCCGCGGCCTACAACGAATGGATGGCGCAGAAATATCCCGACCTGAACGCCGAAATCGAGCAGCGCATCAAGGAAGGCCGCTGGGAGATCGTCGGCGGCATGTGGGTCGAGCCCGACCTCAACATGCCCGACGGCGAATCGCTCGTGCGCCAGCTGCTGGTGGGCAAGCGCTGGTACAAGCAGGCCTACGGCGTCGATGTGCGCATCGGCTGGAACCCCGACTCCTTCGGCTACACATGGCAGCTTCCGCAAATCTACAAGAAGTCCGGCGTCGACTACTTCGTCACCCAGAAGATGACCTGGAACGACACCAACCAGCTCCCCTTCAAGCTCTTCTGGTGGGAGTCGCCCGATGGCTCGAAGGTGCTCGCGTATTTCCCGCACGACTACGCCAACAACAATCTCAACCCCGTGCGCCTGTCTGACGATCTAGCCACCGCGCGCACGCGCGCCACCGGCATGACCGAGATGATGGACCTCTACGGCATCGGCGATCACGGCGGCGGGCCCACGCGCGCCATTCTCGACGAAGGCTTCCACTGGGCCGATCGTGGCGCCGACGGCGGTCACGTCATGCCCAAATTCGAATTCGGCATCGCGCAGCCCTTCTTCTCGGCCATCGAAAAGCAAGATCGCACCCGACAGCCCCGAGTGGAACTACCAGTCCATTGCCAAGGGCTACACTGCACCGCCCCGCTGTGCCCGGCAAAGTCGATATTCCCACCTGGAAGAGCGAGCTCTACTTCGAATATCACCGCGGCGTGATGACCACGCAGGCCAACCACAAGCGCAACATGCGCGAGTCGTCCATCGAAACTCTCAACGCCGAAAAGTGGGCGTCTCTCGCCTGGCTCGACGGCGACAAGTATCCCGCCGGCGAACTCACCGAGGACTGGAAGAAGGTCCTCTTCAACCAGTTCCACGATCTCGCCGCCGGCTCCGGCATCGGCATCATCTACAAGGACGCGCAAAAGGACTACGACGTCGTCCGCTGGTCTACCAACGAGATCAGCAGCGACGCGTTGCAAACTGTGAACGAGCGCGTCAACACGGCGGGCAGCGGCATTCCGGTCATCGTGTATAACCCTCTCGGCTGGGAACGCTCCGGTGAAGTCAGTGTGCATGTGCAGGGCAGCAAGCCGATCGAAGCTGCAACGGGAGCGCAGGTCGTTGAGACCAGCACCGACCCGAAGACAGGCGTCTCCGATGTGCGGCTTCACGTGCTGCACGTACCCGCGCTGGGGTACAAGGTTGTGTGGCTCGGTGCAGGCAACAAGGCTGCGCCGTCGAAAGAGAGCGACGTAGCGGCAAAGGAGTCCGGAGACTCCATCTCACTTGAGAGCAAAACTCTGCGGGTCACGGTCGACAAACAATCCGGCTGCATCACCAGCATCTCCGACATGCGTTCGGGCTACGAAACTCTGGCCAAAGGCGCCTGCGGCAACCAGCTCCAGTTCTTCAAAGACACGCCGAAGGATTACGACGCGTGGAACATCGATCCGGGCACGCTCGATGTTGCGCCGACGACCATCGATCACGCCGATTCGGTTGAACTTCTCAAGACAGCCGAGCCAGGCATTCGCGTCACGCGTCATTGGCAGAATTCGAAATTCGTGCAGACCTTCAGCCTCTCGGCAGACGGCGACATGGTCAACGTCGATAACGACATCGACTGGCACGAAACCCACATCCTGCTCAAGGCCGCCTTTCCGGTTTCAGCCACGAGTCCATTCGCCACCTACGAAATCCCCTATGGCACCATCGACCGCCCCACCACCCGCAACAATAGCTGGGAAAAGGCGCAGTTTGAAGTGCCGGCACAGCAGTGGGCCGACCTCGGCAACGGCAAGCATGGCCTCAGCGTCATCAACGAATCAAAATTCGGCTACGACGCCGTCGGCAATCTGCTTCGGCTCACATTGCTGCGCTCGCCCACCTGGCCCGATCCCGATGCCGACCGCGGACATCATCACTTCCACTACGCGCTCTATCCGCACGCCGGCACGTGGAAAGACGCGATCACCGTTCGCCACGGCTTTGAGTACAACTACCCGCTCACCGCGGTCGTCACCACGGCGCATCCAGGCTCGCTGCCCGCCGAGCACTCTTTCGCTTCGGTCGCGCCGGAGAATGTTGTGCTGACCGCCGTGAAGAAGGCTGAAGACGCGAAGGGCCTCATCTTCCGCGCGTATGAGTGGGCCGGCAAGGATTCGACCGTCGAGTTCCACGTGCCGCCCGGGGGCACCTCGCGCCACCGTCACCAACATGATGGAAACGCCCGAAGGCAGCCCGCTCGAAATTGCAGGCGATGTCGTCAAGGCGCCCATCCACCCGTACGAAATCCTTACCATCCGCGTCGATTACCCGGATGGCGGCCCGAAGGAGTAAAGCCACCGTCAACCAAGCAATACTTTCACCGATGCGATCCGACAAGTCGGATCGCATCAGTGCGAATTGCGTGGAATTACCCCCGACTGGCGCAAGATCGAAACAGGCTTACCTACGAACACTGCAGCGGAACGACTTGATGAGGGGAAAAGTACCCCCCCTACCCTTCAATATTTGCGTTTATCCACAGCGCATTTGCGAAGAATAATTCCCTCCGGTGGAGCTGCTAAACCAGCCGATTCATCGCTCCCACCACCCAAACGCGCGATGCACGTTTCGTTCCACTCGGCCTAGCCCAAAACGCGTTTGCTACTCTAGTCCCAGGGAGTTTCAACCATGAACATTACTTCCCCGTTCTTTGTCGTCCCCGTCATCGTCGCCGTATTTGCCTGCTGCATCCTCTTCGCAACCAGCAGTAAAGAAGATGGGCGCGCGGCGCACTGATCACCGCTCAAGGAGCCGCACGAGCACGACGCCCTGACGTGGCACGCCCAGTGCAATCGTCGCCGTCCCTTTTGCCGCTGCAATCGAATGGTTCGCTCGCGTCTGCTCCAGCTTCCCTGCCTGCTCCAACACATTCACCTGTTCCGAATTCGGCTGCGCCGGACTGCCGATCTGCTGCCACACGCGATAGGCATTGCTGTGTGTCGCGTCCATTCGGAACTCCGACTCCGACACACGCGCGCCACGCAAGCCATCGATCGCGACTTCGACCTGGGCATCGGGCACCGCGACATCCGCGTCGTGATAGTTCCAAACCAACACGTCTACTTCTTTCCCATTCCGCGTCGCCACAGCATTTACGTCCGGAGCTGCCGTCACGCTTTGCGCCACCACCTGCTCCAGCGGCAACGCGCCCTCGCTCTCAGTCGTTACCCACTGCCCGCCAAGCTTGCCCATCAGCCGGAACGCATTCAACACCGGCTTATCGATCCCATCCGTCGCGAGAGCCCGCAGCGCTGCAAACGCCGGCTGATCCTCGAACTCAAACGCCCACGTCACCGAGCCTTGCACCGTGAGGCCATACTTCCGCGCCAGCTCATACGTGCGCATGGTCGCCTCGGTCACGCTCGCGCCATAGAGAGGCCCGTTGCGATAGCCGTTCTGCGCGCTCAGGCACGCACCGCATCCCTCCGGATCGCTCTCCCCCAGAATGATCGGCGTGCTCTTCCATTCCGGGTAGCTCGCAATTACCTTCATGCCGCGCTCCACCGCGCGCAGCTGTGTCGCGATACTCATGACCACATGCCCATCGACAAATGTTGGATGCCCTTTGGGGTGATAGCTGATGAAGTCGAGCGGCGCTCCCACCGAGCCCGTCGCCGCGTTCGTCCCGTGCGCGCAGTGCTCCAGGAATTGCCGCAGAAACGGCTCCGAGTGATCGCTCACACCCGTCGCTTCCGGCCCGCCGATCTTTGCCTCCGGCAGCACCTGGCGAACGGCCGCAGCGGTCACGTCATAAAGCCGGTCATACTCGGCCGGGGTCCCATGCCAGTAGGCGATGTCCGGTTCATTCCAGACCTCCCACAGCCATGTGCCGGCCTGGCTACCATAACGCCGCTTCAGGTGTGCCGCGTAGGCCGCCACAAGCTTCGACCACTTGTTCCACGCCGCCTCGTCTTTGGGAGGATAGCTCCAACCAGTGAAAACACCACCGTTGGGAAAGGTGTGCCGGTAGGGCTCTGGATGCGCTGACAGTGCCTCTGGCATGAACCCGATTTCGACCAGCGGCCGCACGTGCGCCTGTACCAGAGCATCGAAAATCCTGTCGGTAATCGCGAAGTCGTACACCGGCGTCCCGTCGGGACGTTCCGTATACACATTCGTCGAACCCCACTTCAACGATCCCTCGCCGTTGCCAGTGGTCAGCAGATTGTGCGGCCTGTAGTACACCGGCGCTGCGTTCAGGGCGGCCAACTCACCCAGCAGCTTCTTCCCATTGGGCGAGTACAGGTAATTCGGCTCATCCGCGCCAAAGTAGTTCCAGATCGGCGTGTAAGCGCCTATCGAATTCCCGGCATGCACCCGCACATGAATTGGCGTGGAAGCTCCACTGCCTGCCTGAGCTTGTTGTTGCGGATGCGCGGCGATTGCCGTGCACACGCAAGCCACACCGGCAAAAAGAAATCCCCGTCCGCGAAAGAGCCCATTTGTCATGCCGACAAAGATAAAGGATTCCGATTGCCTTTGCGCGCGCAGGACCGAGCCCCCGCGAATTCAGCGCAACCCAGGGCAAAGCAGAAAGTGGTAAAAAGATGCTTGCCGCCAAAACCGGGGTTTCTGTCTCCGGAACGATTCGAGGAACCGATCGCAAGGATTCGGCGTACTAGCTGGGTGGAACAGAGGGCGAATGCCATGTTGCGTAAAGTAAAGGTAAGTGTGGCTGTTCTAGTGCTCGTCGCATGGTGTGCCGGATGCCGCGTGCGCACGGAAAAGGGCGCCAACGGAGAAGATAAATCGGTGCAGGTCGATACTCCGTTCGGCGGAGTCCACGTGAACACCAACGAGACAACAGCTGCAGATCTCGGCCTTCCAGCCTATCCCGGCGCGGAAATTGTTAAAGACGACGAACAGCACAAATCTGCTGATGTGCACATGGGCTTTGGCGAGTGGCAACTCCGCGTGCGCGCCGTCTCCTACAGTTCAACCGATTCGCAGGACAAGGTTGCCGCGTTCTACAAGAAGGCGCTGGGCCGTTATGGCGACGTGCTCACCTGCCAAGGCAATGCCCCTGTTGGTACGCCCACCGCGACAGCCGAAGGCCTGAATTGCTCCGACTCTGGCCACCACACAAATATCCAGATCAACGGCAAAGCGAACGGCATCGATATGTCCGGCGGATTGCAACTGAAGGCCGGTTCAAAGCGCCATCAGCACATTGTTGGATTTGAAGACGCGAAGAATGGAAAGACCCGCTTCGCCCTGGTCGCAATTGATCTGCCGGCGGGCGTAGAAACCAACGACGATAAGAGCGACTAAGCCGACCGGGTCCCGATGGTTTCGAACTGCTCCGGGATTCCTGCGGAGGTGCGAACTGCATGCCGTAGAATGCGTGCAATAGCTTGAACCTTCTCTTCGGAGCCCCTTCCAATGCTGAGGAACACTGATCGCTTTCTGGCCGCGGCGCTCCTGTGCGCTGCGGTTGCGTTGCTGCATGCGGCCGACAAAACAAAACCTCAGCCGCCCCCCGCAATCGATCCCTATGCCGAGGTGCAGCCAGCAACCGAGACCCTGGACTTGAATATGTACCAGCGGATTCGCGATGAGGGGCTCAATCGCTCGCACGTGATGGAATTCGCGACCGCCCTGATGGACGGTATCGGCCCGCGCCTCACCGGCTCGCCGAACCTGATGAAAGCCAACGAGTGGACGCGCGATACGCTGACCAAAATCGGACTCGAGAATGCGCATCTGGAAGATTGGGGCGAATTCGGACTGGGCTGGCAGCAACTCAACACCTGGGCGCGCATGGTCACCCCGGACACGGCCATCCTCATCGTGCAGGCCACGCCCTGGTCGCCTTCCACGTCCGGTCCGGTCACGGGGGATGTGGTCTTCGTCAGCATCCAGAATGACCAGGATTTCGATAAGTACAAAGGCAAGCTGGCCGGAAAAATCGTTCTGTACGGCGCCATGCGCGACGTTCCTCCTGTAGATAAGCCGCTCTTTCAGCGATCCAGCGACAAGGAACTCGACGAACTCGCCGAGTTTCCAGTAAGCGCCAATCCTGGGGGCCCCGCTCCGGAGATGCAGGCTCGCATGCGAGCTCGCCAGGAACGACTACGCCTCATCGACAAAGTCGCGCAATTTTTTGCCGACGAAAAAGTAGCAGCGGTCATTGAGCCGAGCCGCGACGGCACCAACGGCGGCGGATCGGGTGGAACACTCTTTGACGACAACGGCGCCACTTTGGGCCGCACTCCGTACCTTGCCGATCATCGTGTCAAGATCCCGGTCGTGGTCGCGGCCATCGAAAGCTACGGACGTCTTTATCGGCTCACGCAGGCCCATGCGCCGGTCAGTGCCGAGATCGATGTCGAAACCAAATTTACCGGCGAACACGAGCACGGCTTCGACACGGTGGCCGAGATTCCCGGCACCGACCCAAAATTGAAGGACCAGGTCGTGATGCTGGGCGGCCACCTCGATAGCTGGATCGCCGGCACAGGCGCAACCGACAATGGCGCCGGCACCATCGTCGCTATGGAAGCCGTTCGCATTCTAAAGGCGCTCGACGTCAAGCCGCGTCGCACCATTCGCATTGCCCTATGGACCGGCGAGGAGCAGGGACTCTTTGGTTCGAAGGGCTACGTGAAGCAGCATTTTGGATCTGCTGCGCTTTCCACCGCGCCCGATCAAGTCGCGCTGCCCGAGTTCATGCGGCGCTATGCCGGGCCTTTCGAAGTCAAGCCGGAACAGAAGCTCGTCTCCGGCTACTTCAACGTCGACAATGGATCGGGCAAAATCCGCGGCGTTTATCTGCAGGGCAACGCTGCGATCGCTCCCATCTTCGCGCAGTGGATCGCACCGCTGAAAGACCTCGGCGTGACCACGCTCACGATGCGCAACACCGGCGGCACCGATCATCTCAGCTTCGATGCGGTCGGCATTCCTGGTTTCCAGTTCATCCAGGATGACCTCGACTACGAGAGCCGCACCCATCATTCCAATGAGGATGTGGTAGAGCGGTTGCAGCCGGCCGATCTAAAGCAGATTGCCACCGTCGAGGCAATCTTTGTCTACAACGCGGCGCAGCGCGACCAGATGCTGCCGCGCAAACCGCTCCCCGATCCAGTTGCGGAACAGAAGCGCAGCGTGCCCCTCGAGGGAATTTTTCCGGGTGCCGCTCCGCCAGCGGAGGATAAGAAGTAAATTCTCTTGCGGCCTCTCGATCGCACACTTCAAGGCTTCGCTTTTGTGCTTCAGCAATGTGAGGACCAACGAGAATTGGCACAAGCAACGTCTCGCCGCCGGTCCTCGCGAGCCCATGTTTCTGCTAAACTTATGCGAGCGCATCAAAGGGACGAAAGCACCAGGCAGCGCCCGAAGATTCGCGTCCGCACGGCATGTCGGGGAGTGGCTCAGCCTGGTAGAGCACCTGGTTCGGGACCAGGGGGTCGGAGGTTCAAATCCTCTCTCCCCGACCATTCTTTTCAATCACTTGCAATCCCATCCACATCCCAATCACCACGGCCAGCCGAGGAGCCCTCGTGCCTGAAGCGCGTCATTTCCGCGCATTTCCGGTCTTCGATGCACGTACGTTGTTCAGAATCAACTGAATGTCATCGTAGCCGTCGGGCAGGAGGTGTGCTTCCCGCTTGAACTTGCGAATCTTACTCTCAAATGGGCCCAAGCAAAGAACGACGGAGAGGAGGTTCTGCCCTGGCCCATCCCTGATCTAATCGAACAAGCACACGAATTTTGTGAAACCCACATCGCTGATTGAACAGTGGAAAAGAACTGCGCAGGTTCTAACAGAGGAAAAAATTGGAACACAGATTCTGTTCCGAAAGACCCAACAGCCGATTTCGAGCCAATGGCAGCGCATCGCGCGGTTGGCTCGCTCTGGCGTCGCTTTATCGCTTATGCTCTGGACGCCTTCGTCCTTGGTATCGTCGGATCTGGCATTGGTGCTGTGTTCTTCGACAGGCTGGCGCAATTGGGTCCGTGGGGACGACTTGTTGGGTTTTCTGTCTCGTTCGTCTATTTTGCAGTGCTCGATAGCGATATTGGAAATGGGCAGACGTTGGGAAAGCGCTGGCTGAGGTTGAGGGTGATTGATCGATCGAGGATTCTCTGATTTCTCTCGCTAGATCGCTCCTTCGAACCTTAATCTTTGTGATTCCGCCCTCTCTCTATGGACTAAAGCTAGCTGAGAGCCGAACCCCGTCGATTGTAATCTCACTTGTTTTCATGGTCGTTTGGTGGGTCGGAGGGGCCGACACTCTACTTGATAGCGTTCAATCATCGAACTCGACAGGGAATCCACGACATCGCAGTCGGAAGTTGCGTTGCCAATGCTGAGGTGTTCGGTCCGCTCAATATCGAACAGGCACAGAAAACAATCTGGGTGGCCCTCAGCATAATCTTGGTGGTCTACACTGCCTCTGTACAGATCGTGAAAACAAAGATCGAGGAACACCACCTTATCCGCAACTGAGACACGACGAAAGAGAGATCGAAGCCTTCAATGGCGTTTGGCGAGCGCGCCTGCGAGATCGGCCTCCAACATAGCTCAGGCGGGGAGAGCGTGAAAAAAAATCTAGTTGCGACCGTCACACTTTCGACCCCAAAGGCCCCGGAGGCATTTGCCAGTGAAATCGCGGCAGTAATTCTTCAGAAGGACACCAGCGCTCATTACTACGATCAACTCACTGTGCAAATCTACTACGGCTATGACATCGGGATCGCACAGCGCTGGAGCCATCAGGAATTTTCGCGCACGACCTTGGAGTGGGAGACTTCTCCCGATTCTGTGCCGCAGCGGGGCAGGCCGTAGTCCCGCGCCGCTCGGACTAAGATGGATGCCAAAACGAGGAACAAAGTACGCCGCCTCGTTTCAAAGATGTAGTCGAATCTGTAGCGGCCAATGCACTCTGAATGTAGCTGAAACAACAGACCTCAACACGTCTCTTGATTCGAAACGAGTTACATCCGACTCATTCAACTGAATTTGACCGAAAAGGCGTGAACTGGTTCGGGACCAGGGGGTCGGAGGTTCAAATCCTCTCTCCCCGACATTCTTTCCAATCACTTGCAATCGCACCATATCTTACTCACTGCGGCCAGCCGAGGAGCCCTCGCGCCTGAAGGCGCGTCATTTCCGCGCATTTCCCGGTCTTCGATGCACGAGCAGCTACAAAATCGATCTACAGTCGCTAAAGATGATCGAGCTTGACTCTCAAGTCATGGCTAATTCCCATTTCAAGGCCTCTCCACTTTCGCTTACAGGTTTTGTCTGGAAGAATCTATGGCGCCGACGGCTGAGGACGCTGCTGACGCTCTGCGGAATTGGGATGGCAATTGGCGCATTCGTTGGTCTCGTCGGTTTTTCGAGTGCATTTGAAAACGAGTGGCTTCGAATCTACTCGAGTAGTGGCACCGACATTGCAGTGATTCAACAGACCTTTCTTGAATACCTCATTGAGATGAGTCCGCTGGAGCAACCCTGAAGTCGTTGCCGTTGGTGGCGCAGGCGACGCCCGTCATATTTAACCTGATGGACCTGACGACGGATGTGAATGCCCTGGCATACGGCTGGAAGGCCGGCTCGTACGAATTTGACTCGTTGCAGATCCTCTCAGGACGGCGCTTTCGCGACGGCCATCCCGAAGTCATGCTGGGCGATCTGCTGGCCGACGATCTGAAGAAAAAGGTGGGCGACACGCTGGAGATTCAAAGCTCGCCATTCACGGTGTGCGCGATCTACCATGGCGGTTCTGGATTGCAGGCAGATGCAGTCATCATGCCGCTGGATCAGTTGCAGGAGCTGAGCAGCCTGCAGGGCAAAGTCTCGACCTTTGATGTTCGGTTGCGCCCGGCACCTGTTGGAGAATCGCAGGAGCATTATCTAAAGCGTGCGCAGGCACAGATCGAAGCTGCACTGCCGGGACTGCGCGCAGTTCCCGCGGCCGAGCGCGCCCATAACAATCAGTTTGTCCAACTGGCGCACGCTTCTGCCTGGGGCACTTCTTCGATCGCACTGCTGATCGGCATCCTTGGGATCGCCAACACCATGGCCATGTCGGTTACGAACGCACACGGGAAATCGGCATTTTGCGGGCGCTCGGTTGGAATCGGGGGCAGGTGTTGATTCTCATCCAGCTTGAAGCGGCGATTCTTGGACTGGGCGGCGGTTTTTTGGGAATCGCTTTCGGATGGTGCGCCCTGCACTTGCTGGCGGCTTTGCCTCAAACCGCAAGCATCGTCTCGACGTCCCTCCCTGTGCTCCTTCTGGCCGAGGCGCTTGGCATCGCCGTTCTGGCGGGGCTGATCGCGGGGGCCCTGCCCGCGTGGCGTGCTGCGCAACTCTCTCCGGTGGAGGCGCTGCGGTATGACTAGCTCCACACTCGAAGCGCGCTGCGTATACAAGAACTACGACGAAGGGAGAATTGAGGCCCTGCGTGGTGTGAGATCTATCGATCGCTGCTGGCGAGTATGTTGCCATTACCGGGCCGAGCGGAAGCGGCAAATCAACCTTGCTCCATATGCTTGGGGGACTGGACAGCCCGACGAGCGGCGAAATTTTTTTTGGGCATGAAGAGCTCGGCAAATCAATTAATCTGGATACTTACCGGTCCAGGAACGTTGGGTTCATTTTCCAGGCATTTCACCTGATGCCCACGCTGCGCGCAATCGAGAATGTACAGGTGCCGATGATCGGGTCAAATCGCAAGCGGACTGACCGCGCCGCAAGGGCAAAGGAGTTGCTCGAAGAGATGGGACTGGCGCACCGAATGATGCAGTATCCTAACCAACTTTCGGCGGGAGAACGGCAGCGAGTCGCGATTGCGCGCGCTCTGGCAAACGATCCGGAGATTCTGCTGGCCGATGAGCCTACCGGAAACCTGGATAGTGTGAACTCGGCGCGCATTATGGAGATTCTTATCGGAATTCAGAAACAGCGAGGGATGACGTTGATCGTTGTCACTCACGAAAACGATATCGCGCACTCGGCGGCCCGGCAAATTCGCTTCCGGGACGGAAAGATTGAAGCATGAACGACAGGGTTCTCTTCCGAGTGGTAACGACAACTCCATCAGTAGCAACAAGACTGCCGCTACTCAAGAGGTGCGCGGCGCCTCACGGAAAGGCTCCGAACCGCTGCCTACAGCCTGACGGGTGCGGACCCGGGGGGAAGTGGGCTAGCTTTGTCGTCAGCTCGAACGCACATTGGTTCCTCGAGCTGAGGGGTTCAGCTCGCACATATTACTCATTTCTAGGACGGTTCATGGGCTACCTTTTATCGATTTTCTGCTTGATCGCGGTTCTGGTCGCGGCAGGCTTTCTTTATCAATGGCTCGGCGCGCATTTTGATCGGTGGCGATTCTGCAGCAGGGGGAAGATGGATCGACATCGGGGGCGGGCAAGGATCTATCTGCTGGAAAAAGGATCGGGCGAAGCAACGGTGTTGTTTGAATCGGGCATTGCCGCCACCAATTTGAACTGGTTTCATATCCAGGAGACGGTCTCGCAGTTTGCGCCACGGCATCGTATGATCGCGGCGGATTGGGATGGAGCAGTCCATCCAAAACCGCTCGTACCCCGGGCAACCTCGCCACGGAATTGCACGAATTGATGCGGGAGGCCGGCCTCAAGCCTCCCTATCATCCTGGTGGGCCACTCGTTCGGCGGGCTGGTGATGCGACAGTTTGCGCTTTTGTACCCGGAAGAGGTGGCAAGCGTCGTGCTGGTGGATCCGTTGCGCTGCGAGGAGTGGCTGCCGCTGGACCCGGCAAAGCAGGCGAAGCTCGACCGCGGCATAAAGCTCGCGAGTTTTGCAATTCCGATTGCGCGACTGGGATTGGCGCGCCTTGCTGTGACCTCACTCCTGTGCCGCTCGGGACGGATCGCGGATCGGCTGGCCGGCGCTGCCGGCGAAGGGGGTCTGCATGTGCTCGGCCGGATCAAAGGCGAAGTGGCAAAGATGCCTCGGGAGGTATGGCCGAGCGTAGCCGCTCATTGGTCGCGGCCCAGCTACTATGCAGGGATGCGCAGCCATGTTGAGGCGGTGCCGGATACCGTGCTGGAAATGCAGGACGCAGAGCCCATTCGCGGGATTCCTGTTTTGCTGCTGACACCGGGCAAATCGTCACCGCTTTCAGAGGACTGCCTACAGAAGATTGGGGACACGGTGCAACAAGTGATTGCCCCTGCCAGCGCGCATTGGATTCATCTGGACGAGCCGGAATTGGTGATTCAATCGATCCGGGAGATGGTAACGACTGCCGCCGGTGGTGGAGGCTGTTACCGATGGAAGCGGTTACCGTAGGTTGAGCGGCGGTGCTGGCCGGCACTTCCGCGTCAACCCGCCAGAGCGTTCCTCGCATGGTCTGTCGTCAAGCTATCCGCGGCGATTCTCTGATCATTTTTCCGGATTTATGAGCGGATGGGGCCACGGGCTCAATCGAACGGAGTTTCAGCACTTGTTCGATGAGTTCTGCCGCGCGGCCAGGCCCATCCATCCGCTGGAGGGTTCTCTGCAGGCCTGGGCCGCCTCACGGTATCGGGATTCTTGAAGCACCAGCATGACTGCTTTACGAAGCCTGGTCGCGTTTAACCTGTGCCGTGGAACCACGACGCACGCTCCGCGGGCCTTTACCCGCGCCGCCACTCCGGGTTGGTCGTTGCCGAGGGGCACGGCCACCAGCGGCACTCCCTCGCAAAGCGACTCAAGGACCGTGTTGATTCCGGCATGCGTGATCACCAGCGCGGCCCGCTTCAGAATTTCCAATTGGGGAGCAAAGCTCACCACCAGCGGATTGCCGGCCAGCTTCCCCAACCTTGCCGGATCGAGCCCGCCGCCCAGCGAAATCAATAATTGTGCGTCGAGTCCGGCACAGGCCTCCGCGATCGTTCTGAAGATGGCTTCCGAACCGTTCTGAAGAGTGCCCATCGATGCGTAAATGAGCGGGCGTCCATCGAGGCGCTCCCAGGGGAACTCGACTGCCGGACGCTGCTCAGGGTGTACGAACGGCCCGGTGTAGTGAAGCCCCGCTGGCTTCTCGCCGGCGACTTCGAACTCCAGTGCTTCGGGCAACTGGGTAATTTGCGCCAGCGGCGACAGCATTTCTTCGGGACGCGTGAAGGGCTTTAATCCCCATGCCTTACGGTGTTGGTTCACCACTCCGAAGATAGGAGTCGCTAGTCCCAATAGCAGAAGCATCGCAAGGCGATTACGCAAACGGCTGAGTCGATCCTGTCTCGCCGCCCAACCGATCCAGAAGGGTGGAAACCGGTCATCCTGAACCATGGGAGGAATCAAGGCGATGGAGATCCAGGGCAGGCCCAAATAGTCTGCCACGTTTCCAGCAAAATCCGCCTCGTCGACCAGCAGCACTTCTACGTTGGCCGTCCGCACCGCATCCGGCCCGTCGCGCAGCTCCATCCGCGCCGAATTCTTCACTCGCTCCAACGTGAATCGAAGGGCCGCGAATCCCTTTAACCGGGCCAAGTGCTCGTCCAGCTTTTGAAGGGTGCCGGGCGGATAGTCTTCCATGCCAATCCTACAAAACTCAATACCCGCGGCCCGCACGCGCGCCTCGGTGTCCGCAATCCCGAAGATCACCACCTCATGGCCTCTCAGTTGCAAGGAGCGTGCCAGCGCGGTCATCGGATTGAGATGACCGGTTCCCGGAAAACAAAATGCCCCCAATCTTGCCATTGCTCTCTTCAATTCATTGATTTCAAGTCGCAAGTAGAACTGCAGCCGTAAAGAGGGTCCAAATTCTTATGGACGCTGCTTCCAAATCTGGGAGAGGCTGAACGCAATGATATTGCGACAACGGTCATATCGTCTCAACAACTGACTCTCATCCAGTTCAAGGTATCGCATATACGCCGTTCTTTTCGCTCGGAAGACTTACTTTGCGGATGGACACGATCCATTGCTGCTGGATAAACTTGGCATTCTGTTTGCATGTAAATCCGAGCATGTAAGGATTCACTCCGACTTCATGGCCGCTCAACTGTCGTTCCTGGGATTTGTCCGGAAAAATCTTTCGCGCCGACGGCTAAGGACTTTCCTGACACTCTGCGGTATTGGTATGGCCGTGGGAGCATTTGTGGGTCTGGTAGGTTTTTCCAGTGCGTTCGAACAGGCGTGGCTGCGCCTCTACACAAGCAGCGGAACGAACATTGCAATTATTCAGCGAACTTTTCTGAGCACTTCGCTAGACGAGTCGGCAACCGGAAAGGTGGAGGCGCTACCCACAGTTGCGCAGGCCACGCCCCTGATCTACAACGTGATGGACTTGACGCCAGAGGTAAATGCGCTGGTCTACGGCTGGAGGGCCGACTCGTACGAGTTCGAATCCCTTCACTTGCTCTCGGGGCGATTCCTGCACGATGGCCACCCTGAAGTGATGATTGGCGAACTTTTGGCCAACAGCCTCAACAAAAAAACCGGCGACACACTGACGATTCAAGGTTCTCCTTTCAAGGTGGTCGCGGTTTATCACGGCGGATCTGCGCTGGAGGCGGGCGCGGTCATCATGCCTCTCGATCAGTTACAGCAACTCAGCAGCCTTCAGGGTAAAGTTTCGACGATCCATGTACGACTACGCCCAGTGCCTGCAGGCGAGGCACCCGACGAATATTTGAAGCGGGCACAAGCGCAAATTGAGGCTGCTTTGCCGGGATTGCGCGCAGTTCCGGCGGCCGAACGCGCCGGGAACAATCAGTTCGTTCGGCTGGCCAATGCCTCTGCATGGGGCACGTCTTCGATTGCCTTGCTGATCGGCATTCTGGGAATCGCCAACACAATGGCAATGTCGGTCTTCGAGCGTACAAGGGAGATCGGCATCCTGCGCGCGCTAGGCTGGAAGCGGGGACAGATTATGATCCTCATCCAGCTTGAGGCGACCGTGCTTGGCTTGGGTGGCGGGTTTCTCGGCGTGATTGTTGGCTGGGGAACCCTGCACCTGCTTGCAGCTCTGCCGCAATCGGCAGGCATTGTGTCTGCGTACTTTCCCGTGCCGCTTATCGCTAAGGCCTTGGGAATTTCGATTCTGGCCGGACTGATTGCGGGGGCGATTCCGGCATGGCGTGGCGCGCGTCTCTCTCCCGTGGAGGCGCTGCGCCATGACTAATTCCGCTCCGCCGCTCGGGTTGAGTCGCAACGGTTTCGACCGTGCGGCACGAGCCTGGGATTTACTTGAGGAAATGGATTTGGAAAACACAGTGGAGCGGTATCCGAACCAACTTTCGGCCGGAGAGCGGCAACGCGTGGCGATCGCACGTGCGCTGGCCAATAATCCAGATATTCAGCTAGCCGATGAACCGGCGGGTAATCTGGACTGTGTGAGCTCTGGGCAAATCATGGAAATTCTCATCGGGATTCAGAAGAAACGGGATGACTTTGATCGTGGTCACGCGCGAGAACGAGATTGCGCATGCGGCGGCGCGGCTAGTTCGCATGCGGAACGGAAAGGTTGAGGCATGAGAATTGAGATCGCCACGACGGTGCTGGCAATGATGCTGCTACCGATTGCCGCTCAGGCCGCGGCTCCCCCCGGTGCCCTGGCAGCCGCCCGACAGCAGGTGGAGTCAGCTGACTATCGACTGATTGGACACCTTGTCCGTGTCGACGGGAGCGGCGCGCGAACCAGCGACGCTGTGAACATCAGCGCGCACTGGTTCCCAGGCGTGCTCCGAGTGCTGTTGGAAGTTACTTCTCCGGCCCAGGGGCGCGTTCATGTACTCCTCGAAATGAGGCCGGACGGCAAAAGCACAATCCAGATTGCGCATCCTGGCGACAAGTCGGTTGCCGTTCTGCCTTTCGACAAATGGAACGACGGACCGCTCGGCGACGGATTCAGTTACGAGGATTTTCTCGAGGACCATTACTTCTGGGCGGGGCAAACGGCACTGGGTGAAACGAAGTTTGGGGCGCGAGACTGCGATGTTTTGATGAGTAAGTCCGGCGCATCTGACAGGACTCACTACGCCGACGTCAAAAGCTGGATCGATCACAAAAGCGCCTTTCCGGTGTACGTGGAAAAGACCCTGAAAGGCTCAGGCAGCGTGAAGGAGTTTACGTACTTCGGGCTGCGCCAGACGCGGGGTGTCTGGTCGGCGACACAGGTGGAAGCGAAAATCCGAGGCCGCGCCGGTTCAACACTCCTCATCATCGACCGAGGCACGCCAGAAGCGCACCTCGGTGTGAAGGATTTCAGTTCAGCGCAGCTTACGCATTTCTGAAACGGCACACTTTCAGTCTTGTCCCCTTTTTCCGGTTTGAAGCAGCAATCTTGGGCATCTCGCATAGGTTCGTCCCAGCATCCGCCTCAATGTCCTTCTTGCGAAAACCTCTCTTGCAGAGCGCGCCGAAGAATCTTGCCGTTATGATTCTGAGGTAGTTCGCCGGGTGCGAGAATCCAGATGCGGCGCGGCGCCTTGTAAGGCTGCCAGATTCAGCCGGCACCAGTCGAGCAAGTCGCTTTCACTCGCGAGGGAACCGTCTTGCAATTCGACCGCAGCCACAGGAATCTCGCCCTTATCCGGATGAGGCAAGCCGAAGGCGGCAGCGCGGGCCACAGCTGGATGAGCGATGATGGCCTCTTCCAATTCGCGGACATAAACCGAGTAGCCGCCGGACTTGATCACATCCTTCATGCGTCCGACCAGCCGGATCATGCCAAGGCGATTGCGCGTGGCCAAGTCACCGGTGCGCAACCATCCGTCTCTGGTGAGCAATCCCTGGCTGTCACTTTTGTCCTTCCAATAATGCGGAGCGAGACCTCGACGGCGGATCTGGCACTCGCCCTTTTCGCCGGCCCGGACCGCTGCGCCCATTCTCGTCCGCTACACGAATGCGAAATGGCGGCACAGGAAAACACACATCGCCGCTGCCGGGCACGAGCGACAGCTCGACGCCCATCATGGCGAGCCCCCCCAACTCGACCATGCCGTAGCCGTTCAGAAACACTGGTGGTATGCGCCGACCTCCGGGCAAACGGATCAGGGCGCCGAAGTGGCGCAGACGTTGTCGAACTTCAGAAGGCAAGTGATCGCTGGCCGAGAGCCATGCGCGCACAGTCCTGAGCCGCGCAGGTACCGGATTGCTGTTGACGAGTCGGGCAAACATCGCGGGCACGCCCACAACGGCGGTGATGCCGAATCGCTCGACCAGATTCAACGCACTCTCGACGTCGAAATGATCGAGGAAGCATCCGCGAATGCCCGCCATTAAACCATAGAGCGTGATACTCACGGCCATGATGTGAGACCAGGGCAGCGCAATCAGCGCGAGATCTCTCGGCCCGAGAATCAGCCCCGCCAACACCGTGGAGGCGCGCGCCCCGAGCAGAGCGTTGCTCGAGAGCGCCGCCCCCTTGGGAAAACCGCTCGTGCCGGACGTGTGAAATACCGCGACCGTAGCGGCAGGATCGATGGCTGCCGGCGGGAACGGTGTCACGGCGCCAATTTCGGTGGTCGGGATTCGAACAAATCCATCAAGCGTCTCTGTGCTCATCGTCGGCTTGAATCCAGATGCGCACATTCAGCGCGCTCCGTTCGTGGATGTTGCGTTCGAAAACCGCTCTGTCAGTAACCAGTATCTCTATGCCGCTATTTGCCAGAATGCGGCGCACTTCGGCGACCGTGAGCAGGGGGTTCAGCGGCACCGCGATGCCGCCAGCGCGGATGATAGCCATGAACCAGTGAAAACAGCGCCGGTTATTACTCCGATAAATGGCGACGGGCTGGCCGGGAGAGAGCGCGATTGATCGGCGAAGAAACGCATCAATGCGGCTGATGTCGGCGTGCAACTCGGCCAGATGAAAGCGGCCTTCATCTCCGACGGAAACTTCGCAATCCCCCTTCCGCCTCAGCAACTCATCGACAAGGTTGGCTACCGTGACCTTGCGATCACGCGCGAGTTGAAAACGTCGCAAGATGTTCATTGGGCGGAAACAGGCTTGCGGCCCCAATCGCTGGCAACGCAGTAATGGAACAGCCGATCGAGATAGTCCAGCACCGGCGGGGGGCGCAGTCCAGCGGGTTCCAGCAGCCGCTCGGCGTTGGTGGTATCGAACTGCATGCGCATGGTGAAATAGTCACGGTAAGCGCGGCCATCGCGCAGCACGCGACGCTTGCGTCCCCAAAGCGAGATGAAGAGCAAAGGACGAATTGCTGCGAAGAAGAGCTTGGGATCGACGTAGCGCGCTTCCGGTGCGTTGAAGTATTCCGCTGCGCGCCGGGCGACCTGCTGAATCGTTGCGCTGCCGCGTGGCCCAGCGCAGAGATGAACGGTGCTGCCGAGAGCGGCTTCGTCGAAGACAAGGCGCGCGACGGATGCCGCGACATAGTCGACGGGCACGATATCCAACACCGCGTCGGGAAATCCTGGAACCGTGCGCCACAATCGGCGCGCATAGATCTTGAGCGGCCAATACATCATTTTGAAACTCGAAGTGACCCCAGTGCGGGAGTCTCCCACGATAATGCTAGGACGCAGAATCACGCCAGGGAGTGATCCCAGGCGCGAGCGCACAAGGGCCTCAGCCTCGGCCTTGGTCTGCTCGTAGGTATTGCGGTAGCTCTGGCCCACGGCGAGTTCGCTTTCGCGTACCAGATCCGAGCGCTCGCCAGCCACGTAGGCCGTACCCACGTAGGCCAAGCTTCGCAATTGGCTCATGCCCGCGGCGAAATCGAGTACACGCCGTGTACCCTCGACGTTGATGCGGCGTGCCTCGTCCAGAGAGTGATCGAAACGCACCGTGGCGGCGGAGTGGATTACTCGGCTTGTCTCCGCGGAGAGGCGCTGCCAGGCAGCGGTGTCCAAGCCGCAATTGGGCATGCCGACATCGCCGGAATGAACCTCGACGCGGTAGCGCTCTTCTGGAGGGACAAACAAATCGGCCCGCTGCTGACCCGATTGGTCTGGTCTGTCTCGAATGAGCAGCGCCAGCCTGGCGCGCGGCTGGCGAACCAGCAGTTCGCGAACGAGCTGCGTTCCGAGAAAGCCGGTCGCGCCGGTGATAAGGATAAGTTCTTCACTGTTCATTTGAATTCCGGCCGTGATGCTCGAACAACTCGAAGGCCGATGGACGGTGACCTATAAGTGCCGGGCAACGGTAAAGTGATTCCAGTTTATTAGATCGAAGGCCCAGGCAGGAAAGGTCGATGAACGCAATCCTGACAGATCGGGAGGTTGGAGACGCCTCGTTGTGGTTCGAGTAACCCGAAGTGAAACGGAAAGTCAGTGATCGCTCTCCAACTCTTCGCGTTGAAAAAGATCCAGGACATAGGCTCCTGCGCCGTATCCAACCATGGGCAGAGCTCCAGTAGGATCGCCAACTGCCCCAGGAAACAACTTGCAGGGCACGGAAACGTACATTTCGGGAATAATGTAGTGGTCCGCGGCGGCCTTATCGACGATGCGTCTAAGCAGAGCGGCTGCTTCGGCATTCCTTCCCAGCCGTCGATACACCTCAGCCAGACTGAGATCGACGAACAGAAACTCCTGCCTCTCGTACCAATACTCAAAAATAGCCGGATCTGTATACGTACTGCGGACGCGCCGGTAGCCACCTGAATCCACTTTCAGCAGCTCCATCCTTTCCACTGTGTCATGCACGATCGCCGGATCGGTGACCACGCCAAAATCGATCACCGCGAGCAAAGCTCCGTCGATATCGTTCTTCACGCCTTCTTCCAGTGTTCCGTGCAGCTGTCCGTCCCGGACGAAAGCCGCGCCGAACCCTTTCTCCAGCAGGGCGATTTGATCGAGGATTTTGGCTCGTGTGGGTTCGTCCCCCGCGCGCCGAGCCGTTTCCGCGAAATCCTTCAAACCCACAATGGCAGCGGCCGTGGAGAAGGCAAAGTGCTTCTTGTCTTTCTGCCGCTCCTCCCAAATCGAAGTGTCAGCCGCAACGATTGACCCTTGGTCGTATTTCTCCAGGTTTGCCAACAGTGGTTTCACGACATAATCCCTGGCGCTTTCGTAAAGAGGACCACGATAGGTGGAAGCCTGCATCAGCGCGGGATCGTCGTATTGCCGCAAGTACTCCCCAAGTGCCCACAGCGCAAGTCCCCAATCGTCAAACTCGATATTGGTGCTGCCCTCCATGGTAAAAAATGGCTCTTCCGAGCCGTCACCGAAGTAGCGAACGACGGAAATCTGGTAGTCGGCGCCTTGCGTCTCCGCGCGCATTTTCCCCGTAGGCTGCGCGTTGAAATAGGCCAGCAGCGCGGCACGCGCCTCCTGCCGATGTCCCATCCGGGCGAGCGCAACCGTCGCATACGCCATGTCACGCACCCATGGTGTGAACCACACGCCGTCAGGCAGACTGGCAACAATGAGTCCGTTGCTGTTTCGTCCGGGACGATTGGGCTCACGGCTTTGCGCAATGCGGAGCATGACCTCGCTTTGACGCCAGAGATGCCGTTCCTCTTCGCTGGCGAATCGCACCGCGGGCTTCACACGCCACTGTTCGAGTTCCAGCAATCTCCCGCTTCATCAGAGCCTGTGGTGCCAGTGTGCCTTGCCAGTGGTTGAATTCTCGAACGGCCGGCTCCAGTTCGCTCTCGCTTTCGAGAGAAATCAGTGCCCATGCCAGTCTGCCTGCTAGAACCTGCTGCGATTGCACAGGCACGACCCGTTTGCGGCCGAGTGGAATGAGCAGCAACGATTCCCCAACACCGTCGAATCGCAGCAGCTGCATCTCCCTGCCAGACAGGCGCACCGCCTTTTGCGAGCTGACGGGATGGCCCCATTCTGTATGCCAATCACCCTGCCGCGCATCGGTGCTCGTGGGATCCCAGCTGATGACTAGCGTTGCTCGCCGCAGACCAAACGGCATAAAGACGAGCCCCTCGCCATTGCTGCTGTGGACCTGGATGACATGCGAGTCTTCGACGTACTCTGCGGATGCGCCTTGCGCGGCGTCACCACCCCAGGCAAGTACCTTGATGAAATTGGTAGTTTCGACTCCCTCGCTCAAGGGTTTATTGTCTTCTGGTCGAACAAAGCTATAGGGGTGCGCATAGAACTTTGTGACTGTGCCTGACTCCGGCGATACCACGGCGAATCCAAAGCCGTTCCCGGTAACCAAGTGGGAGCCTGCGGCAGGCAATGATGCAAAGATGGCGCCACATACAACAGAAGCGAGACGGCGTGCGAATAACATGGCCTGCTAAGTTTCAACGGATCGCCTGAATTCTGCAACTCCCTCAGGAATTCTCTCTTCGTGCATTACCCAACTGATGGTGGAGCGATAGGAGGTGCGAACGGGATACAGCACCAAAACTCGGCTCTGTATACTACGGCGGGTGGTTGAACGGGGCTGATCGCTGCCTCTGGATTTCGCGGGATGGAAGACAGTTTCAGCGATCGACGCGCAGTGAAACCTGCGTTGCGTCGGTCAGGTAGCGACTGCAGAAATCGATCAGATGAGGGAGAGGGACATGCGCCACCGGGATTTCCCTGCACTGCTCGCGGCATTCCTGGTGCTCTGTGCGGGGATCGCCGGCAGCCAGGAAACACAGACCGGCGCTCAGGAAGGCGCGCAGTCGCAAACGACCTATCAAGCCATGACGCCGGAGCAGCGGGCCGCTGCTACGCGCGCCTTTCTCGGTTTGGGACCGGAACCGGACAAAGCAGCTGCGGCGCGGGGGACGCCGCTGTTTCAGCAAAACTGCGCATTCTGCCACGGACCGCAGGCGCGCGGCGCAACGGGGAGCAGCCTGATCACGTCCGACGAGGTGCTCGGCGACGACCATGGGGAGCATCTGGTCGCATTCCTGAAAAAGGGCCGGCCCGAGAAGGGCATGCCTGCATTTGCAACCATGTCGGACGACCAGCTCACGGAAATCGCCGAGTTTCTGCATTTGCAGGTGGAGGAGGTCGCGAATCGCGGAACCTATCAGGTGCTGAACATCCTGGTGGGCAATGCGTCGAAGGGGCAGGCCTACGTGACCGAGCACTGTATGTCGTGCCATGCGGCGGAGACATTCGCTCACATTGGCAGTCGTTTCCGCTCACCTGAGCAACTACAGAGGGGCTGGATATGGCCAGCACGGCCACATGATTCTGGGGATAATGCGAAGGCCATTGTCGCGACCGTGAAGACGCTGAAAGGCAATACGATCGCCGGATGCGTCACGCAGGTGAGCGATTTTCGCATCACATTGGTCGACCGCGACGGGTGAGACGCACAGAATCGAGCGCGAACCGGGAGTGACAGTCGAGATAAGAGATCCGCTGGCGGAGCACCAGCAGATGATCATGAGGCTGACCAACGATGATATGCACAACGTGACCGCCTACCTGGAAACACAGAAATGAGATTTTCTCTCGGAGTTTGTACGGCCATCGCAGCCGCGAGCCTCGCGGGTGGAGCGTCCACTGTCCAGCCCGTTTCACTCGATCCGAATGTGATTGGAAAAACGCCCACCACAAGTTGGCCGACGTTCAACGGCGATTACAGCGGCCAGCGCTACAGCACGCTGACACAGATTGGGCCGGCAAACGTCAAACGGCTTGCTCCGCGATGGACTTACAAAATTACAGGAGTTGGCGCGCAACGCGGCGCTCCCGTTCCCACGATCAAATGCACTCCGCTGTTGGTGGGTGGAGTGCTCTACATTACGATTCCGGATCACGTATGGGCACTTGACGCGCGCACTGGCAACGCACTGTGGCACTTCGATTGGGTCGATCATGGCGGGCATCTCGTGGGTCAGCGCGGAGTGGCAATCTGGAAGACGACGGTTTTCTTCCTCACGCCGGATAACTGGCTGGTCGCGTTGAATGCGACCACCGGGCAAGAGCTGTGGAGGAAGAATTACGCCGATGCACGCAAGCAGTATTTTTCAACGTCCGCGCCTTTGGTGGTGAAGAACCACGTGATAGTCGGCGTGGGCGGGGATGCAATGGACATGCCCGGATTTCTCGATTCCTTCGATCCTGTCACCGGCGATCTGCAATGGACATGGTGGTCAACACCGCGCAAGGGCGATCCTGCGCTGAAAACGTGGCCGAATGAAGCGGCTTCGGATCACGGCGGCGGAATGACGTGGATGCCGGGTACCTACGATCCGGAATTGAATCTGCTCTATTGGCCAACCGGAAATACCAATCCCGTATTTGCGGGTCAGGGACGCCCCGGCGCCAACCTATGGACGGAGTCGATCGTCGCGCTCGATGCGGATTCTGGAGAACTGAAATGGTATTTTCAAGTCTCGCCGCACGACACGCATGATTTCGACAATACGACGGCTCCGATTCTCTTCAATCGTGTGGTAAATGGGAAGCCCCGCAAGCTGGTGGCGCAGGCGGCACGCAACGGATTCTTTGTCACGCTCGATCGGGAAACAGGCCACTATCTCGTCGCCAAACCCTATGTGCCGCTGGATTATTCCTCTGGCCTTTCGCCGCAAGGTGAACCAATTCCAATCCCAGAAAAGGACCCTACGGTTGGCGGTTCAATCAATATCGTGAATGCGTCAAACTGGCCCGCCCCCGCGTACAATCCAAAAACCGGTTTGTTCTATGTGAATTCGGTCGAAGGAAAGGCTATCTATTACCTGACCGATGACAGCTGCTCAGCCCTCGGGCTATGGAGGGACAGGCGACGGGATCGGCCTTTCGCAGCGTGTGTTGCAAGCCATCGATCCAATAACGGGCAACGCGGTGTGGCGGCATGCTTATCCGAATTTGAACAATGCGCCATCCACGGTTGGTCCAAGCATCCTCACGACTGCCAGCAATCTCCTCATCACCGGAGACGATCAGAGGAATGCCATTATCTACAGCGCCGACAAGGGACAGGTGCTGTGGCATCACGAAATCGACGCCAATGAATCGGGCGGCGTGATTACCTACCTGCTTGACGGAAAACAATACATTGTTTTTGGAGCAGGGGACACCTTGTATGCATGGAGTCTCTCGCAATGAGGGCGAGCCGCACACGGTACGGTGTCGTGCTGTTGGCGATTGGGCTCGCCGTGCTTTCCTACATGCAAAGGGTCGCAATTTCTCAGGCCGCCGGCCCTATTTCGCACGATCTGCATCTTTCAAAGCAGCAAATGGGGCTCATTTTCGGCGCTTTTGCTTTGTCCTATGCGCTTTTCGAAATTCCCATGGGGCTGCTTGGCGATCGACTGGGCGTGAAGCGGGTATTGACGCAGATTGTGCTGGCATGGTCCGCATGCACTGCACTCACCGGTGTGGCCTGGAACGTTACCTCGCTGGTGGCGATACGATTTCTATTCGGAGCCGGCGAGGCAGGATGTTTTCCCAACCTGACACGCATGCTGAGTGCATGGCTGCCCGAGCGGGAACGCGTCAAAGCGCAATCGTTGATGTGGTCTTTTACTCGATGGGGCGGCGCAGCAACACCGCCGCTGGCGTTGCTTTGCATCCGGTGGTTCGGCTGGCGATGGGCTTTTGTGAGTTTCGCCGGTCTCGGATTTTTGTGGTGTGCGGTGTTTCTGGTCTGGTTCAAAGATGACCCGGCACAGCACCCTGGCGTGAACGCAGCCGAGAGAGAATTGCTGGAAGCATCGCGCGCACTCACACGAAAAGGGATCGGCCAACGGCACTGGACCAGCCTGCTGCTGACGTGGCAAGTGCTGCTCCTGTTTGTGCAGTACTTCTTCCTCTCCTACGTGTGGTGCTTTTACATCACGTGGCTCCCGACGTATCTGCGTGAGGGACGAGGGCAGTCGCTGGAGCGCGCTGCGGCTCTCGCGGTGTTGCCGCTATTGTTTGGCGGTTTCGGCTCATTCGCTTCGGGGCTTGCACCTGCAAAGCTGCCGCGACGAGCCATTGCATTTTGCGGATTTCTCTCGACGGCGATCCTGTTGATCACGCTGACGCACGTTCAGTCTGTCGTTCCGGCCATTCTGGCTATGGGACTGGCCAGTTTTGCGAGCGACTTGACCATGCCAATCTCGTGGGACGCTTGTGTGGAGATCGGCGGCCCGTATACCGCAACTGTCGCTGCGGCAATGAATATGATGGGCAATCTTGCGGGCTTCATAGCGCCCGTTGTGGGGGGCGTGATCCTGGAAAAATCGGGCGGCAATTGGAACCTCCTGATCGACACAATGGCCGCAGCGGCCACTGTTTCAGCTGCCTGCTGGTTAGTCCTCGATCCAGAATCGGCGAAGAAGCAACGTGAGCCTGCTTTGGCCACGCCCTCGGCAGCGATTGTCGCGAGCCGCCTTGAACCCTGAAGCTCAGACTTGCACGTCTTCGAAATTGGGATGGGAGATGCGAACATGAATTCGAATCTGGCCGGTCGGACGGCTGTCATTACAGGCGGAAGCCGCGGTCTGGGCGAGGCAATGGCGAAGGCTCTCTCCACAGATGGGGCGAATATAGCGCTGGTAGCGCGCGATAGCAAGCGCCTCGAACTGGTGCGCGCTGCGATTGCAGAACAGGGTGGGACAGCCGAGATATTTGTCGCCGATGTGACGCGGGAGAATGAGGTCGCAAACGTTGCGGACGCGGTAGTCAAGCGGTTCGGAGCGGCCCAGATTCTGATTAACAACGCAGGCACAAATATCCGTAAGAACCTGGTTGATTTTTCGCTGGAGGAATTCAGAAGTGTTCTGGATTCGAGCCTGATCTCGACGTTTTTGATGTGCCGGGCCTTTGTTCCGGGTATGAAGGGTTCCGGCTACGGCCGCGTCCTGAATATGACTTCGATCATGAGTCACGTGTCTCTGCCGGGCCGGACCGCGTATTCCTCCGCAAAGGCGGCCCTGCTTGGATTGACGCGATCCTTGGCGCTGGAACTCGCTGGCGACGGCATCACCGTGAACGGCCTCAGTCCTGGCCCCTTCGGGACGGACATGAATGCAGCGGTAATGAACGATCCGGAAGCCAATGCGCAGTTCCTGGCAAACCTGCCAGTCGGAAGGTGGGGCAAGGTCGAGGAAATTGGTGCTCTCGCCTGCTACCTGTGTTCCGAAGCTGCAGGGTTCATCACTGGAACTGACATTCTTATCGACGGCGGATGGACGGCCAAGTAAATCGAGGCTTCACGGCAAATGGTGGAGTGCGCATTGCGGCGAGGCACCCTTCCAAGACTATTTGTTCGTCCCAGTTCCCTGCGTGCGTAAAGGGTGCGGCGGAACATAATCGACGAGCGAGTCGACGGGCTTTTTCCCGGCCCAGGCGATGCCGCGCAGCAGCATTTGCTGAATTTGATAATTCGCGAAATTCGCGTACTCATGCCCTTGCATCCAGACGAACGCCCTGGCCGGCTCTCCTCCAGGCGGCGTGTGTTCATAGGTCCAGACCTGCGGTACAACTTCGCCCTTGTGGGTCCCCGCGCTCGGCGTGCCCGGGATAACGGCCGTGGCCAGAACATGAATCCCAGGATCATGGGCCCAGGTCATGTTGTAGAAGGCCTCGTCGAATAGGGTGATATTCGACATTCCCTTCATGATGGGGTCGGTTGCGTCAACCAAGGTGTAAGGAATAGGCGCTCCTAACGTGTAGTTCACTTCGCCGTGCTTCTTGGCGCCACCGACCAGGGTCGCAAAGTAAGCCGGGTTCGGGCCGCATAACGAGTCGTGAATGCTGACCAGTCCGCCTCCGCGCTTTATGTAGGCTTCGAGCGCGACCTTCTCATCTTCGCTGAGATAAGCTGCGTCTCCCTTGTAGAGAATCACGACATCGGTCTGCTCCAGATCGGCAGAGCGGGGCGCGTGCAAAGCTCCGTCGACCACGGCACCATGCTCCGTGAGGAGCTTGCTCCAGTCCGCGAGGAACTGGGGATAGTCGTGCTGTCCCGGGAAGTGAGATTTGAGTCCCGCCCAGATATAGATATGCATCCCGTCGGGGTTTTGATCCCATGGCAGCGGAACCTGTGCGTTCGCGTTGGCCGCTTGCCCGATGGCCCGTGGCATGCCCATTAAGGTAAAGAGAAGCAGAAAAGCGGTGGCAAGAATCTCGCAGTTGCACCAGACTTTTCCCGGCAAACCTTTTGCATGCCGAATTTGAGAGGGTCGCTGGCCGATCGGCATTCGTTGCACGGTCATTACGATTCGAGGACCTGATGGGTCAGTCACGGTTTGTGCTCTCCTTAAAGTTGGCGGACCGGGGTAATTCATAGACCCTCGAGAAGCGCATCAAGCATACTACGACGAGCCTTGGGAGGCATGCCCGTTCAGGCAATAAGGTATGGCCTGGAGCTCTCATCGGGGCAGATTCCGAATGCAGCCGTTTGCGTCAATTGAAGCTGGCCGCTAAACTCTTTTCCGGGCGGAAATTTGCTGGTTTGGCGTTCGCAAATGATTTCTGTACGAAGCGCCCTGGCGGCGAATCAACTGCCGCTGCATTTGCATTCGCGGTAAAGACACCGTGATGCGATTGTTTTTCCTACAACTGATATCGGTCAAAAGGAGATTCCTTGCGCCTCGGACGAAGCTTGCTGATCATCGCGTGCGGGTTGTTTACTTCAATAACCGCGATAAAAGGGGTGAATACCTGGGCGCAATCGGCTACAGGCGACGCTCTGCCTCCGGTGCCGCACGCAAAGCAGATTCACCTGAAGCATGTGCTGGTGATCGGCGCAGACCAAGGGATTTGAGCACGACTCTATTTCGGATGCGATGGCCGCGGTCTTCAACATGGGCAAGGAGAGCGGCCTGTGGGACACGATGATTCGCACCGACACTGAGCTGCTGACCAAGAAGGACCTCGGCGACGGAATGCGAAGAACCTGAATTACTTCGACCTGATCGTCTTTACCAGCACGACGGGCGAACTGGACCTCGATGACAGCCAGAAGACAGGACATGCTCTCGTTCATTCACGACGACGGCAAAGGGCTTCGTCGGCATTCATGCGGCGCTGGATACGAACTACAACTGGCCGGAGTATGGAGAGATGATCGGCGGCTGGTTCGACCAGCATCCGTGGATGACGTTCAACGCGCCGATCATCAATGAGGATCCGGATTTTCCGGCGGTGCGCCATTTCCCGAAGTCATTCGTGAAGTACGACGAAATCTACCAGCCCAAGGCCTGGTCGCGCGACAAGGTGAACGTGCTGCTGAGCCTCGATCCGAGCAAGCTTGACTACGCGAACAATCCGCGCGTTCACCGCACCGATCACGATTTTGCAGTGGCGTGGAGCAAGATGTACGGCAAAGGCCGCGTCTTCTACTCGACGCTCGGCCATACCGAAGAATCCTGGGACGACCCCGACATTCGCAAGATGTATTTTGAGGCGATTCGTGGGCTCTGTGGATGACCGATGGAAGCACGGCAAGCCATCCGCGTCCGGCATCGTCTGTGCAGGCTCATTGAAGTAACGCGTCTGAGATTCAGCGGTACAGGACGGACTCGATAGAGCCCCGAGTCTGATTTCGGGAGGAAGACGTTTACAGCCGGACAATCGTCCAATGATAATGACTCCGGCTGTCGCAAGTACTAGCCGCAAAGGTGCACGAGAAAAACGAATTGAAGAAACAACGTGCGAATTCACATGGACCGCAGAGAGTTTCTTTCGTCGGCAGGAATGCTGCTGGCAAGTCAGTCACTGGGCGCGCTCTTGCCGGCGCAGACGAAGCAGGAGAATGCACGGCCTGCCGGCAAGGCCGACCACTCCTTGCGTATCGAGCCGTGCACTCTGGAGATTGGCCCGGGCGTTACCGTCAAGACGCTTGGCTACAACGGCACAGGTTCCGGGGCCTCTGCTGCACCTGCGCGAGGGCGTGCCCGTCAGCATCGATGTCACCAATGCCAGCACCGATCGCCGACATCGTGCACTGGCATGGCCTGGCCATCGACTCACTGAACGACGGCGCCATGGAAGAAGGATCGCCGATGATTCGCTGCCGGCCAGACCCATCGCTACACATTCACTCCCAAACCAGCAGGCACGCGCTGGTATCACACCCATGCATCGGCGCATTCGGCAATCTTGCGATGGGCACCTACACCGGGCAGTTCGGATTTCTGCTGATCGAGGGCAAGCAGTACCTGCCGCACTACGACCAGGAATTCAATCTCGCGATTCATCACTGGGAGCCGTCCTTTGTCCCGATGGTCGAGACGATGCGCGACAGATCCGCGAACATGCCGCTGACCACGGCTCCGATGTTGGCTACAAGTATGCCACCATCAACGATCGCATGCTCGGCGCGGGCGAACCGATTCAGCGTGAAGCAAGGCCAGCGCGTACTGATGCGGCTGTTGAACGCCAGCGCAACCGAAAACGTGGTGCTGGCGCTGCCCGGCCATCGCTTCACGATCATCGCGATGGATGGAAACCCAGTGCCGAATCCACTGAGCGTCGAGGTCCTCTCGCTTGCGGTTGCCGAGCGCGTCGACGCGATCGTCGAGATGAACTCGCCGGGCGTGTGGATTCTGGGTTCGACGCTGGAGAAGTCGCGCCAGATGGGCCTCGGCATCGTGGTCGAGTACGCAGGTCAATCGGGTGCGCCGGTGTGGAATGACCCTGCGCCGGCAAAGTGGGATTACACGCAGTTTGCCAACGCGACGTGCAGCGCCCGCAGCCGGACGAGACGTTCGTGCTGACCTTTCGCGATATCGGCCCGCAGCACGGTTCGCAGTTCGACACTTGGACGATCAACAACAAGTCCTGGCCCGAAATCGAGCCGCTGATTGTGCATCCCGGCAAGCGATATCGGCTGGTCTTTCGCAATGGCAGCGGCGATCAGCATCCGCTTCACCTGCACCGGCACACCTTCGAAGTCACCCGCATCGGCGAAAAGCATCTGAGCGGGCTGAATGAAGGATGTCATCAACGTGATGCCGCTCGATACGGTCGAAGTCGATTTCGTCGCCAACAATCCCGGAGACACCTTGTGGCACTGTCACCAACAATTGCACATGGATTATGGATTCATGCAACTGATCAAGTACGCGACCTAACGATCGCGGCGCCAACCGTTCGCTTGGTCTTTGAAACACAATTTCAGAGGTGCGGCGAATTTGAACAAGGTGAAAGGTTTCGAGTTGCTTGCCATTGCGACGGCAGTCGCTGCAGGTTTCTCTCGTGTTTCCAGTTCATGCAAGAGCCGGTGCATGCGGCCTCAAACGGAGAGACTGCGCCGCACGGACAACGCGAATGTCCGGCAAAGACGCCGGGCGCGGAATCGTACGCGCAGCATTGCGCGATCTGCCACGGCGACCAGCGCGAGGGAATTCTGCCTGGCTTTCCGCCGCTGCTGGGCATCACTCACCGCATGACCAACGACAAGATTGCTGAGCTGGTGCACGCGGGCAAAGGACGCATGCCCGGCTTTCCGAATCTGAACGACGGCGAACTTGTCCGCGCTGCGTGCATTTCTCTGACCACCGCCGAACCATCTCCCCAGGGAAGCGGCGCACACGAAAGGCCGCTCTCGCGGAACTTGCCGAGGCGGGCGAGGCGCTCTTTCAGCCAGAACTGCGCCTTCTGCCATGGGCGCGACGCAATGGGCGGCGAAACAGGTCCCGACCTGACCGAATCGAAGCTGGTTCTGACGGACAAGACCGGTGAGACAAATCGCCAAAGTGATCCGCGAAGGCCGGCCCGACAACAAGATGCCCGCCTTCAATTTCTCCAGTCAGGAAGTGCGCAGCATCATCGCGTTCATTCATGCGCGTGGAAGCCGCGGCTGTGGCGCGTCCAGGAGGCCGCCGCGGCGTTGCCGTTGCCGATCTGCAAACCGGCAATGTGGAAGCCGGCAAGCACTACTTCGATGGCGCGGGCGGATGCGTGAAGTGCCACTCGCCCAGCGGCGACCTGGCGGGCATTGCGACGCGCTACGAGGGGCTGCAACTGGAAGAGCGCATGCTCTATCCGCGAGACGCAAAGAGCACGGTCACCGTGACGCTCGCCTCGGGCGAGAAGATCTCCGGAACTCTCGCCTACCTCGACGAGTTCACTGTTGCGCTGCGCGATCGCGATGGCATGTACCGCTCATGGCCGACCAGCCGCGTGCAATATCACGGTGCGACGCGCCCGTCGATGCGCATGTCGAGCTCTTCAGCAAATACACCGACGACGACATCCATAACCTGATGGCTTATCTGCAGACGCTGCGCTGAATGATCGCGCATGACGGCTCGCCTCTGAGGTTCGATTTTGATATGAAGTTGCTGAAAGATCGATTCTTTCTGATCGCCGCGCTCTTCTGCTTGCCACTCGCCTGCGCGCATCCGCTCTTGGCGCAGGATCTTGAGAATGCGCAACTGCTTCATCCCTCGCCGGATTCCTGGCCTTCGTATCACGGCGACTATTCGGGCACGCCGCCATATCCACCTCACGCAGATCACCCCGCAGAATGTCGGCAATCTCACATTGGCATGGGCGTTTCAAACCAATCAGCCCGCGCAGATCAAGTCTTCCCCGCTGCTCGTTGATGGAGTGCTTTACTTCACGGTGCCGGACAATATCTGGGCCGTCGATGCGCGCTCGGGCCATATGATCTGGCATTACAACCGGCCAGCGACCAAGGGCGATCATATCGGCCATCGCGGCGTAGCGATGTACAAAGGCTGGCTCTACTTCACCACCCCCGACGCGCATCTGATTTCGCTCGACGCGAAAGACGGCAAGGTACGCTGGGACAAAATCATTGCCGACGTCGAAAGGGGCTACTGGACCACGATGGCGCCGCTCGTCGTCAAGAATCACGTGATCGCCGGGGTGGGTGGCGACCTCGACAATCTGCCCGGGCTATCTGCGCTCGTTCGATCCCGAGACCGGTGCGACACAGTGGCAGTGGGACGCAACTCCTCCGACAGGAACTCCCAATGCAGACCACCGGCGGCATGACGTGGATGACCGGAACCTACGATCCCGATCTGAATCTCCTCTATTGGGGAACCGGCAATCCAACTCCGGTGCTGAACGGCAAGCCACGGCCCGGCGACAACCTATACACCTGCAGCATCGTCGCTCTCAACCCGGACGACGGAAAGCTTGCCTGGGGCTTTTCAGTCTCGCCGCACGACACCCATGATTGGGATGCGGTCGAGACGCCGGTGCTGGTCGACGGCGATTTTCATGGCCAGCGTCGCAAGATGCTGATGCAGACTTCGCGCAACGGCTACTTCTTTGTCCTCGATCGCACGAATGGCAAGAGCCTGCTGACGATTCCCTATGGCCCGGTGAACTGGTCGCTTGGAATCGATAAGCAAGGCCACCCGATTCCGAATCCCGCCAAGGAACCAGCGCCGGATGGCCGGCTTATTGCGCCCGACGAAGGAGGCCTCACCAACTATCGCTCACCCAGCTTCGATCCGAAGACCGGCTTGTTTATCGTCGATGCGCATCCGAGTTACAGCATCTATTTCGCCAAGCCGGCAGATGGCACCTACGGATGGGCGGGCGCCGACTACGGTGTGTGGGGCAAAGGAGTCATTGAGGCAATCGATTATCAAACGGGCAAGATTCGCTGGAGTCATGAAGTGGGCGCCGGCGGCTCAGGCGCGGGCGTCATGACAACCGATTCGGGACTTACGTTCACCGGCGACGGTTACGGCAATGTGCTGGCGCTCGAGACGAGCAACGGGAAGACGTTGTGGCATGCCGGCACCGGCTCGCCCATGCAGAGCTTCTCCCATCAGTTATGAATTGGATGGCCGCCAATACATCGTCACCAGCAGCGGCGGCGTCCTTTTCGCGTGGGCGATCCCTGAGCGAGGGGCCACCGCAACACGCACGTCGACAAAACTGCAGTAAATCCCCGCGAGTTTATCGATCACTTAGCGACGCGGTCTCTAAGTTCGGCACTCAATGCAGCACCCGTCTTGAGTTACGTTGCCAGCTTGCCAAACGATGCGCGAAATGAGGCAAATTACTCGGCCCGTAGCGCTTCCACCGCATTCACCCGGGCAGCGCGCGCCGCAGGCACAGCCGAAGCGATCACCGCTGCTCCAAGAATGACGCCGGCCGATGCAATAAACGCGAGTGCTCCTGGCTGATCGAGCGCCGTAACATACTTGCTGACTATGCGCGCGAGCACAAACCCAACCAGGACGCCGGCCCCAACGCCAATCCCGGCCATGACTACGCCCTCGACAAGAACATTGGTGAGAATGTTGCGAGGTTGAGCGCCCAGAGCCATGCGAATTCCGAATTCGCGGGTGCGGCCGCTCACGGAGAACGCCAGAACGCCCGCGACACCTACCACCGAAATCAAAAGCGCCACCGCGGCGAATCCTCCAAACACGACCGCATTCAGGCGGTCGGGCGTGAGAACCTCCGCGCGCACGTCATTCAGCGTGCTGGCCTGCTCCACGGGCTGATCCGCTGACATTTCATGAATCGTGCGTGTAATCGCGGGCACCAGCGCGTACGGGTCCTGGTGCGCACGCACGAATAGGCGGCCGCTCCATCCTTCCTGATCGATCGGCTGATAGATCGTCATGGCCGGCGCGGGAATGATGTTCTCATCGTCGAAATCCGGCACGACCGCGATGATTCGGCGCGGCTCGGTGCTGATGCCGATGAACTTCATCACGCCATCGGTCCACCACATCTTGCGGTTTACCGCGTCCTGCCCCGGATAGAGCATCTGCGCGAGACTCTGGCTGATGATGACCACGCGCTCCGAGCCGTCCTTGTCGCCGTCGTTAAAGTCGCGCCCTTCCAGGATCGGCACGCCTAGCGTAGGAAAGAATCCCGGCGATACCGAACGGAACTTCGCGCGGAAATCGTCCTTGCCGTTATCCGTGCGATGCGCACCCTGCGCCGCAAAGGAGAAGCTGAGGGTCTGCGCCTGTTCGACGCGCCACGGAACGCTGAAGCCTTCCGAGACATGCTCCACTCCCGGCATCGCGGCGATGCGGCGTTTGATATCGCGATAGAAGTCGCTGACCTGCTGCGGCGTCTTGCCATACGACATCACCGGCAAATTCACGGCGAGCACATTGGCGGAGTCGAAACGGCGGGCGCGTCTGCTCAAGGACGAACAGCGTCTTCATCAGCACGCAGGCGCCCGCCAGCAGCAGGAACGAAGCCATGATCTGGGTGACAGCGAAGTATGCGCAGCCGGCGGCTGCTTCCTCCCGCCACGCGAGCGCCTCGGCCAGTGAGGCCGCCCTGCGGCGAATCCGGCGAAGGCAGGTGCGGAATGTAAGCGAGGAAAAACGCCGCGACCAGCGCCAACGCAACCCCGAACCAAACCAGGCTGAAGTCCAGCTTCATATCGTTGGCGCGCACTGAGAATCGGGACGCATAGCGGCCCAGCACGTCCACCATCGGCACTGCCAGCAACACGGCGGCCAGGGCGCCGCTTCCGCACAGCACAATGCCCTCGGCCAGCAATGAGCGGCGCAGCACGCGATGTGCTTGCACCCAGCGCCGAGCGCACCGCCAGTTCCGGCTCGCGACGCACAGTGCGCGCCAGAACCAGGTTGGCGACATTCGAGCAGGCAATCACAAACAACAGTCCCGAAGCCGCGAACAGCACCCACAGAATCGTATTGGCGCGCGAATTGATCTGGTCGTGCATGCGCGTCGCGCTGATCGTGTAGTGGTCCTCAGGCTTGTAGACTTCGGGATGCGCGGCCGAGCATGCCTCCATATACAGTCTTCAGTTCCGCGCGCGCAGCTTCGAGCGTTGCGCCGGGAGCGAGCCGTGCGAAAACCTCCGTCATGCGATGCTCGCGGCCGGTGACCATGGTGGCCGAAAGATGATGCGGGCTGGTGACCACGTTGGCGATGATTTCGGTCGCCACTGGATACGGCACCGACGGCTCCAGCACGCCGACGATGGTCGCCGAGCGCGCGCCGCTGACGCTCTCCAGGCGAACCGTTTTTCCGAGCACGCTGGGATCGGAGTGTAGCTGAGTCGCGCCAGAATTTATAAGTAAGCACGACCGCGCCGGCGGCGTTGCGCCCATCGTCCGAGGGGCCCAGCAACCGCCCAAGCACCGGCATGCAGTCCCATCACTTCGAAGTAGTTTCCGTCCACCACCCCGGCCGGAACCTCGCGCGGCGTGCCAAGCCCGACAATTGTGAAGTCGATCTCTGAGAACGTGCCGAGTTCCGTGATCGTCTTCAGCCCGCTGCCGATGTCCTGGATTTCTGGGACGGAGAACGTTGCGTTCGGGACGCCGATGCCCGGAGCGCTCTGCCGCACATAGAGCAGCCGATCTTCATCGCGATTGGCCAGCGGCCGCAGCAGCACGGCGCGCACCACGCTGAAGATTGCGGCGTTGGCTCCGATACCCAGGGCCAGAGTCAAGGCTACGGTGAGCCACAGTGAAGGGACGCGCGCCAGCGAACGCACGGCGATCTTCAAATCGCGAAAGAAAGACATCTCGGACCTCCGGTTGGGCTATTCGAATCACTTGCTTCTTGCTGGGGAAAATACGCGAGCGTTACTGGCTTGAAGTGTAACCGCTCGATCTTCGTGAATGTAACCGAATGGTTTCCGAGTGTCAACGCCATTGGTCACAAACTCAGCGGCCTCTTTGCCTTCCCGTGATGGTACTGAGACTGATCATGGGAATTCAATTGACGAATATGTTGATATCAACTAATCTAGTACCGTGTCAAGTAGAAAAATGCTTCCGTACGGAACGACAATTCTAGTCCGGGATTGCTGTCTCTGCCTCCATGTGCAGCGCGCGGCGCGCGCTCTGGCGCGGCGTTTCGACGAAGTCTTGCGCCCATTCGCGCTTACGAATGGGCAGTTTTCACTCTTGATGTCCCTGAATCGGCCGGAGCCGCCGTCCATGGGCCCGGTCGCGTCTTTGCTTGCGATGGACCGAACCACGTTGACCGCTGCATTGAAGCCACTGGAGCGTCGTGGGTTGGTCGAAATATCGCAAGATCCGTCTGATCGACGGAGTCGCATTTTGAAGCTTACCGGCGAAGGGCACGACTTGCTGGCGAGTGCATTGCCGGTGTGGGAGCGCACTCACAATGAGATCGAACACCTCATTCCGAACGGAAATCCCGATGAATTTCGAAAGAGTCTGCGCGCTCTATCCTGAAGACGGCGAAGAGTGAATCAAATGAGTGCAACGCAAAGAGGTTGCCTATGGCGCGGACCCAATTTGATAGTTCAACGTTGCCAAAGCCAATCTGTACTGATATTCGGCATTGGTGTTGCTGATCGCCGCGTCCGTTTGCTGGTATTGCGCTTGACTTAATTCGACAATCGAACTGAGGCCGATCTGATAGCGGGTTTGCGCCAGCTGGAGAGACAGATTCGCCTGTTTTAAAAGTTCCTGCGTGACCGACACGCGTTGATACGCCGTTTTCGCGGTCAACCATGCAGTGTGGATATCGCGAACGATTTGGTCTTGCAAGTCGCGGCTTCGCTCCGCTGCGGCCTGGGAACGTAGTGCTGCTTCTTTGGCCTGTGCCGAATAGAGAAAGCCGTTGAAGACAGGAATATTCACATTGACGCCGATAGCACCCCACCAGTTCGTCACATAGTATGTCGCCGGGCGAATCGGCACACTGCCCACAGTGCCCGCCGCTGTGAGGCTTGGAAGCATTTGATCGCGCTGCGCTTTGCTGAATTTGACTGCAGACTGCTGATCGAAATTCAAGGCCTGCAGATCAGGTCGCTGCTGAAGTCCAAGCTGCACCAAATGGTCCACGTCCCCCGGCGGCGGTTGCGACTTCTGAAACTCATCTATAAGTTGGTATTGCACTTCTTTATCGAGTCCAAGCACCGCATCAAGTGTGGCCATCGTCGCATCGAGATTATTCTCGGCATCGAGTAAAAGGAGTTTTGCCTGCGACAGGTTCACGTCAGAAAAGCTAAGGTCCAAAGTTGATTTCAACTTGTTCTTCGTCAACTGGCCGACTTGCGTCTCGGTTGTCTGCCGGGTGTCCACATTTTGCTTCGCGACCTGATAGAGCGCCTGGGATTGCAGGGCGTTATAGAAGGCTTGATCGGTAGCGATGATGATCTCGTCCACGGTCGCCATGGCGTTCGCATTCTGCGCCTTTTCCTGCAGTTTTGCGGAAGAAATCAGGTTGTTCGTTCGCCCGAAGTCGGTAATGAGTTGAGTAAAATTGGCTCCGGCGCCGGCATGCTCAAACAGGCGCGAGGAAGTAAGAGGGCCGGCCGAGATTCGGCTTGCATCCTCGGCATCCACCGCGGTCACACTCGCATTTGAAGAAGGCAGCTCGGCCGCTCTGGATTCGCGAACAACCTGGTGCTGCGCGAGCGCAAGCAGGCGGCTGATGCTGATCCGGGGGTTGTTCTTGATTGCCATCTGTTCGGCCTCTAGGCGAGTGAGTCGGGGACTGCCTTCAGCGGGTGAAGCGGCCGCAGAATCCGCGGACCGTTGCGGGAGACCTGAGTCCCCATCGCTTTGTTGGACATTCGAGAGAGCCAACAACCGAGGCAAAGGAGCATCTGGCAGGCGCGCCGTCGTCGCGGCGGTCTGCGCGCTCGCGATCGTGTGTGTCCCACCTGCAGTGAATGCAGCCAAGAAAACTATGAGCAGCTTTCTTATTTCTAGTTTCATCGCCTTCTATACCTCTCCAGCGACCGCAGGGTTATCGTGGTGTCTGCCATGAATCACCAGGTACACCGCGGGAACCAGGAACATTGTGACGACTACGGACACGCCGAGGCCGCCGATAATCGCGCGCGCCAGGGGCGCATATTGCTCGCTCCCAGCCTCCAGTCCGAGCGCCATTGGAACCATCCCAAGCAGCGTAGCCAATGAAGTCATGAGGATGGGCCGCAGGCGTACCTTGCACGCCTGCACCGTGGCCTCGAGCAACGGCATGCCCTGCCCATGCAAGATTCCAGAAAACTCGACGATGAGAATGCTGTTCGACACAACGATTCCGGTCATCATGATCACGCCCATAAGCGACATGATGTTCAGCGTGCTGCCGGTCAGCACAAGAATGAGCGCTACTCCGGCGAGGCCTGGCGGTATTGCCATCAGAATGATGAAGGGATCAATGAACGATGTGAACTGGGCCATCAAGATGAGATAGACCAGCAGGATCGCTATCAGAAGGCCCACACCGAAATCGTGAAAAGCCTGGTTCATGCTGACAACAGCACCGCGCACGTCGATAACCGTGTTCCGGTCATGCCTGGTCTCAGCGAGGAGACGATCGATGCGCGGGCCGATACTTTGCAACGCCTCGGTTCGAGTAGCAACATAAATGTCGACCACCCGTCGAATCTGCGAATGGTCCACTTCTGTGGGAGTGTTGATCTGCTGAATGTCGGCGACCGCCCCCAACGGGACATAGCCTGCGTCGTGATCGCCCCGTGCGATTTGCGCTGCTACCGGCATCGTCTGACCGCCTTCCTGCATCTGTTCGTTGCCCGAAGGCCGCGTTCCTCGTAAAGGAATGTTCTTGAGGTCTTCCATTGACATGTTGTTGATCCAACGATTCGCGTATTGCACGGCGACCATATAATTGTTGCCGCTCTTCGGATCGATCCAGTAGCTCGGGGCCACCATGCCATCGGAGGTCAATGCCGTTATCACGTCGTCGACGACATCCTTCGCCGAGAGCCCAACGAGACTGGCTCGCTCGCGATCGATGTTCAGTTCGAGGCCCGGATAGTTGATGCTTTGCGGAATATAAACTCCGCTCACATTCGGCATCGCTTGAATCTTTGCCGCCAGCTCACGCGCTAACGCATACGAGTTATCCATGTTCTGCGACTTGATTTGAATATCAATCGGGGCGGGAAGACCTTGATTGATGACTCCGTCTACCAGACCGCCGGCCTGAAAATAAGTGGACAACTCGGGCATCTCGCGCGAAAGCCGCCTTTGCACTTCGCGCATGTATTCATAACTCCCGATTCTGTGACCCTCCTTCAGGCTGGTCTGGACGAATGCGGTGTCCATCGAAGCATTGGTCGTGTAGATCGACGAAAGATCGGGATAGACGCCGATGTTCGATACAACCATATCCAAATCGCCAGGGCGCACAACATTCCGAACAATGTTCTCAACGTGCGCGATGTAGTCATTGCTAACCTCGAGCCTGCTCCCGCTCGGCATGCGCACGTTGATAATGAATTGCCCCGGATCGGTGCGCGGAAAGTAGGCGCGTCCGACAAATGGAACCGTTACGAGAAGCAACAAGGCGACCCCGGCCAGGATCGCTCCGGCCGTGAGGCCCGGCCGCTGCATAGCTCTCTTCGCCAACCCCTCGTACCAATTCAGCATCCGCTGGAACTTCTCGTTAAATTTTCTTTCGAAGCGAGCGAAGAGACTCAGCTTCGATGCTCCCGAATGCTCGCCTTCGTCCTTCAGGCGAATGAATTTCGCACAATAGAGGGGGACCACCGTCATCGCAAAGAAGTATGAAGCAAAAATTGAGAACACGACTCCGAGTGCGAGTGGCGTGAAGATGTACTTGCTCACCCCGCTAAAGAACGCAACCGGGAAAAAGACGATCGCCGTGGTAAATGTGGCGGCTAATACCGCCAAGGACACTTCCATTCCTCCCTTTTCTGCCGCCACCGCTGGAGATTCGCCTAATTCCATATGACGGAAGATGTTTTCGAGCACGATGACCCCGTTATCGATGAGGCGGGAGAAGACCAGCGCCAGCCCTCCGAGGATCATGGTGTTGATCGATCCACCCATGTAATTTGTCAGCAGCAGACAGACGATCATCGAAAGCGGAACCGAAAGCAAAACAGCGACGGTCGCTCGCGGGCTGCCGAGAAACACCAGAATCATTGCTCCCGTGAGCAGCAAGCCGATTCCCGCTTCCCTTGAGACATTGCTAATCGCGAGTTTGACAAAGACAGATTGATCAAAGACCACCGCTGTCTGTAGCGACTCAGGAATATCTACGAGCTTCTTGATTGCAGACTTGATCCCATCCACAATCGTGATGGTGTTGCTGTTGCCACCCTGCTTGAAGATCGGGACATACACAGAACGTTGGCCGTCGATGCGCACGATGTTGTATTGCAACGCGCCCGAGTCTTCCGCCTTGCCTACATCTCCCACCAAAACAGAAGCATTTCCTACAGACTTCAAGGGCATTTCATTCATCGATTTTGCATCGGGAAACTGGCTGTTGGCGTAAATATTGAAATCTTTGTCGCCGATGCGCACGTCGCCAGCGGGCAGGATCAGATTTGAACTGTCGACTGCCTGAACAACGTCGTTCAGGCTTAGGTTGCGTGCCTCCAGTTTCAATGGATCAACATAGATCTGAATCTGTCGATACGTTCCACCAAATGGTTGGGGAACGGATGCTCCCTGCACGTTGGAAATCTGATTGCGCACTTGGAACTGTGCCAGATCTTTGAGACTGGTTTCATTGAGCCCATTCCCCTTCAGCGTCACCAGGCAGACGGGCTGCGTTGAAGCATCCATTCCCAACACCACGGGAGGCAGAGTGCCGGGTGGAAGACGGCGCAGATCGGCCATCGCTAGATTTGCAATGTTGCTTAATGCCGCATTGGGATCTGTGCCGGCTTTGAAGTAAATCTTGATGAGGCTCACACCCGTCAGCGAACGCGATTCGCTGTGATCGACGTTGGCGGCCAAGGTAAAGAATCGTTCAAAAGTATTGGTAATATCAGCTTCGATTTGCGCCGGCGGCATTCCGTTGTAAAAGGTAGCGACGACAACGACGGGCATGTCGATCTTGGGAAATAAGTCGACCGGCATGCGCACGATATTCACTGCGCCTACAAGTGACACAAGGAGGCACAACATAATGATGAAATAGGGAAACTTCAACGCAAACTTCGGCATCAGTCTCTCCCTCCACAGTTCCCCTTATCCTTGCCAGGTAGAGCGAACCGGTCGGCTATTTGCGCTTCCTCCACTGACGCGGTTTCGTGCTTGGCTGCAGCAGTGCGCAAGACTCTTCTCCTTCGCTCATTCATAGCGAACGCCTTCCGCAGCGGCGACCATCCCGCCTCGGCGTCCATGGATCATCAGATAAACGGCCGGAACGAGAAACACCGTAACCGCCACGGACGCTCCAAGCCCACCGATCACGGCTCGCGCCAGCGGAGCGTATTGCTCGCTGCCCGTTTCCAGGCCCAGAGCCATCGGGATCATGCCAAGCAGCGTAGCCAGAGACGTCATCAGGATCGGACGCAGCCGGATCTTGCATGCGTGCACAACTGCTTCCAGCAAGGGCTGGCCTTGCTTGTGGAGAATCCCCGCGAACTCCACAATCAGGATGCTGTTTGAGACGACAATTCCGGTCATCATGATCACGCCCATCAAAGACATGATGTTCAACGTGCTCCCGGTAACGAGGAGAATCATGACGACACCGGCCAGCCCTGGAGGAATCGCCATCAGGATGATGAATGGATCGATAAATGAGCTGAATTGCGCCATCAGGACCAGGTAGACCATCAAGACGGCGATCACCAATCCCAGCCCAAACTCCGCAAAAGATTGATTCATGTTCACAACGGCCCCACGAAGGTTCAATCTCGTGTTGCGATCGGTTTTCGTGTCAGTGATCAGCTTGCTGATTCTAGCGCCAATTCCTTGCAGAGCCTCAGTTCGCGTTGCGACAAGGATGTCAATCACACGGCGGATCTGGTAATGGTCGACCTCTGTCGGAGTATTGATCATTTGTATATCCGCAACTGAACTGAGCGGCGTGTAGCCATCGGCGTGGTCACCACGCCATTCCTGCGGTGAACCATCCCCCGCAAAACGAGCTTCATGGGCTGGCGAATATCCGGAAGGATGTTTTCCGTGCAGTGGAATATTCCGCAAATCTTCCATGGACATGTTGTTGATGAAGCGGTTCATGTACTGAACGGTGACCATGTAGTTATTGCCACTTACAGGGTCGATCCAGTAACTCGGCGCGATCATACCGTCGGAGGTCATGGCGGTAATGACATTGTCAACAACATCCTGAGCCGTAAGGCCAATCAGGCTGGCCTTTTCGCGATCGATGTTCAATGAGATACCTGGGTAGTTCAGGTTCTGCGGAATATAGACGCCACTTACATTGGGCATTGCTTGAATTTTTGCTGCCAATGTTTTCGCAAGGCTGTAGGCGTTGTCCATGTTCATCGAACTGACCTGGATGTCGATAGGCGCGGGCAGACCCTGGTTGATCACGCCATCAACCAACCCGCCTGCCTGGTAATAGGCATTCAATTCCGGCAGCTCGCGCGAAAGTCTCGCCTGCACGCGGCTGATGTATTCGTAACTGCCAAGGCTGTGATCTTCCTTCAGGCTTGTCTGGACGAATGCTGTGTCCATCGAGGCGTTGGTTGTGAAGATCGCCGAGAGATCGGGATAGACGCCAATATTCGAAACAATCATTCCCATATCTTTGGGCCTTACGACGCCGCGAATTACATCCTCAACCTTTGCAACATAATCGTTGCTTCTTTCAAGACGCGTCCCTCCCGGCATGCGCACATTAATCACAAATTGGCCGGGATCGGTTCGCGGAAAATAGGCTCTGCCGACAAACGGAAAGAGACCGGTAATGATCACCGCCAGCCCGCCCAGAAGGACCGCCGTGGTAATCGCGGGCCTCTTCAACACTCGAAACGCAAGTCTCTCGTATGCGTGGAGAAATTCCTGAAAGAGTTCATTGAACCGCTTAAGAAAACGCTGAAAAAGAGACGGCTTTCTCGTCCCGCCATTCTGATCGTCCGCGTGATGTTCGAGGCGGATGAAATTTGCGCAAAAGAGTGGAACCACGGTCATCGCAAAGAAGTAAGAAGCGAAGATAGACAAAACAACACCCAGGCCAAGGGGCGTGAAGATATATTTACTGATCCCAGATAAGAAAGTGACTGGAAAAAAAACGATGGAGGTGGTTGAGGTTGCAGCCAGAACAGCGAGCGAGACCTCCATGCCGCCCTTCTCTGCAGCTTCGCGCGGAGCGACACCCATTTCCATGAATCGAAAGATATTTTCCAGAACCACGACGGAGTCATCGATCAAACGAGAGAATGCCAGTGCCAGGCCGCCGAGAATCATGGTGTTGATCGATCCGCCCATCGCATCCGTGAGTAGGAGACAAACGAGAGCGGAAAGCGGGATCGACAGCATTACGGCAAAGGTCGCACGGGGGCTTCCAAGAAAGACGAGAATCATAATTCCAGTCAGTACAAGACCGATTCCGGCTTCCTTGACAAGATTCTTGATAGCAAGCTTCACGAAGATAGACTGGTCGAAAACCAGCGCGGTTCGCAAAGAGTCTGGAATGTCCACCAGCTTTTTGATCGCCCCCCGGATGCCATTCACGATGCTGATGGTGTTACTCCCACCACCTTGCTTGAAGATTGGCACGTAGACCGAGCGTTGCCCGTCGATGCGGACAATGTTGTATTGCAAGGCGCCAGAATCCTCGGCTCGTCCGATGTCACCCACGAGAACCGATGCGTTCCCAACGGATTTCAGGGGCATTTCGTTCATCGACTTGGCATCGGAGAACTGGCTATTCGCATAAATATTGAAATCCTTCGAATTGATTTGTACGTCGCCGGCAGGAAGAATCAGGTTCGAACTGTCAACCGACTTCACGACGTCGGTCAAGCTCAGGTTCCGCGCCTCCAATTTCAACGGATCAACGTAGATCTGAATCTGGCGATATGTTCCACCAAATGGTTGGGGAACGGATGCGCCCTGCACATTCGAAATCTGATTGCGCACCTGGAACTGCGCCAGATCTTTGAGGCTGGTTTCATTCAGCCCCTGTCCTTTCAGCGTGACCAGGCAGACAGGCTGCGTTGAAGCATCCATTCCCAACACCACCGGAGGCAACGTCCCCGGAGGTAGCCTCCTCAGATCGGCCATCGCAAGATTGGCTATATTGCTGAGGGCCGCGTTGGGATCCGTGCCTGGCTTGAAGTAAATCTTGATAAGACTCACACCCGTAAGAGATCGCGATTCGCTATGGTCGACATTTGCAGCCAGAGTAAAGAACCGCTCGAACGTGTTCGTAATGTCGGCTTCGATCTGCTGCGGCGGCATTCCGTTGTAAAACGTAGCTACCACCACAACCGGCATATCGATTTTGGGGAATAAATCGACCGGCATGCGGATGACATTCACCACTCCCACGAGCGAAACCGTCAGGCAAAGCATCAGAATGAAATATGGAAATCTGAGGGCAAACCTGGGCATCAGTCGGACCCTCCCGAATTCTCTTCTGTTTCCTCCGCTTTCATGTCGATCATGCCGCCACTTTGCTGCACGGTCTCCGAGGCCTCTGACGAAACTACCAGTGGACTGACTTCCTCGTCTTCGCGGTATTTATCTTGTCCACCAGAAAGCACACGGTCACCTGAACTCAGCCCATTCCTGATCTCTGCCAACTTCGATCCAACCAATCCAACCTCTACAGAACGAATGTGGACATGGTTCGACCCATCGAGGACATAGACCGTTTGCCGGCCGTGATTCAGAACCAGTGAATCGACCGGAACCGTGACCACGCTGCTTACGTGCGCCAGTCGCAGCGCTGTGTTTGCATACATCCCGGGCGAGATTGACAGATCCCTGTTCTCGACATCGACTTCCGTTTCCATCGTCCGCGTCTCGAAGTTAACCTCGCGCGTGAAGCGCACGATCTTTCCAGTGAAGGAGCGGCCTATCGCATCCACCCGGACCTGCAGAGAGTCGCCCACGTGAACATACTTCACGTCGTCTTCCGGCACCGGAAAGCGAAGACGGAGTAGATCACTTTGCGATAGGCGCACAATGGGAAGAGCTTGACTATTTGAGTTTGTCCCTCCCTGGATGAGCGCGCCCGTATCCGCGTAGCGCCAGATCACAACGCCCTCCAGCGGCGCAGTCACACTTGTGTAGTCGTGCAACGCCTGGACTCGCTGATTGTCGGCCTGTGCGCCGTTCGCATGCTCCTTGGCGACAGCCATCGCCGCCTTTGCAGCGTCTACCTGCGCTTCTGAAGACAGATCCTTGGCCAGCACGTCGTCCAACTCTTGCTGCGCAATCAACCCTGGCTGGGCTTCTGAAGCCTGCTTCAACCTGTCCGACTGCGCGTGAAGCGCTGCATGTGTAGCTTCGGCACTATTGATCTCGTGTTGCGCGCGGACAATCTCCTCATTGCTCCCCTGCATCTCGAATACGGTCTGTTGCAGCTGTGCTTTTAGTTCGGGCACTTCGAGGACCGCGAGGGTTTCTCCCTTGTGAACCACATCGCCGATATCCACGTTGATGCGCGCCATGTAGCCGCTGACCTTGGGGTGCACATCGACCACTTGGTAAGGCTGAAATTGTCCGGCTAGAGTGAGGACGCGCGAGATATCGCCTCGCTGCACGGCTACCACTTTCGCAGTAGGAACTGTTGCCGCATTGGCCGCGGGATCGCCCGCATCCGACCGACAACCGGTAACTCCACAACCCACACACAAGATCGATGCAGCCAAACGCACAAGAAACGATTTCCTGCTGGATGCCGCCTCCCTTAGTGCCTTTACTAAGTAGGTGGAAAAACCGTAGGCGAATCGCGCTCGCGAATTGAGCGGACGACGCCACCAGTCGAGGGCAGCTTCGAGCATGTACATGGTATGGATTCCTCACTGATTGAAAAAACCAAGGCACACACCCGACCAATTGGGTGAATGCAAACTGGACTTGGCGCGCTGTGCGCGGCATTCTTATTAGGTCAGAATGTCAATCTGCGAGCAGGAGGGGGACGTAAGAATAACGGCGGAGAAAAATACGAAAGCTCTTTGGGCGTGCTTGAGCTTTGTTGGTTTGCTGTGGAAGATAAAGTCCACTGCGCGAACGGCGTCGCGTTGAGGCAAACTGCTGTGACTTGTATCAGTTCGGTTGGGACATACGAACGAGCGAGTGGCGCATCCGTTGTGGCTTCCAGGTGCTTACCGGCGTCGGGGCACAGCTTTACTGCCGTGATGTCGGTCGGCGAGTGGCCAGCACTCGCAGCCCAAGCCGCCTTCGCTTCCACAGCGAGCAGAACCGCAAGAAAGCAGAGAGCGACCCCGTAAATGATTCGCCGAACCGGCTGCAACTTGAAAAACCTCACCTGCCCGAAGTCTACCACTAGGTTGGATGCGGAGCTTCTCGATGGTGCGTCGCGCACCACCGACCACCCGCCTCCAGTTAGAACACAACTTCAGATGAGACGCACAATTGAGCCACTGGTTTCATGATTCAATCGCGTTCTAGTCTCAAAGCTCTTCCGTAAGGTCCAATCGGGCCGCGAGGCGAACAGATGACGAACGTCGCAAACCACCTTTAAATAGGCCATCTTCACTGCCTTCCCTCGAGTCGAACTGGCTGCCCGGAGTGGTCACTGGCGCGTCCTCATTGGCCCGACCAATTCAGCGACGGCGCAGCAAAACCGGCTGCAAAGACTTCGTCGCGACGCAAATCAGCCTAGGCCAGCGCGCCCAAGCTAGATGGATCACACAGTATCTATCCTGCACGCCTCATCGTCTAATCTCATTGCATGGGCCAATCGTTCTGCCGCTTCGCGCTCGCGATGCTGCTCCCGTGTGCAGCGGCCCCTCTCGAAATTTCAGCACAGTCACCGCATACCCTTACCTACGGCGAAGGTAAGTCGATTACTTTGTCTCTGCCTGACGGGTTCGACATCAACATTGCAGCCAGCGGCTTGCGGCGAGTTCGCTTTTTTGCGCAGGCTCCGGATGGCCGCATCTTCGTTACCGGCATGTACGATCTTGCCGATAACACGCGGGGCTCTGTCTTCATCCTCGAAGGCTGGAACGAGCAGTCGCATACTTTCACCCGCATCACGCACTATCTCGGCCACCTCCGCAATCCGAACAACCTTGCATTCTGGACGGACCCGGCAACGCGCCAAAGCTGGCTTTATCTGCCGCTGACCGACAAACTTGTCCGCTATAAATACAACGCTGGTGACAATGCCCCGTACTCTCCGCCCGAGACATTGATCCGTTTCCCCGACTACGGCCTCAATTACAAATACGGCGGCTGGCACCTCACGCGCACCGTCGCCATCGCGAAGGTTCGGGGAGCAACCCGCGTCTTCGTCTCCGCCGGGTCATCGTGTAATTACTGTCAGGAACGCGAGGTTCTTCGCGCAGCCATCGTGAGCTTGGATCCCGATGGTAAACATCCGTCGCTCGTCGCACAGGGCATGCGGAATGCCGTCGACCTGCGTACTGTCTCCGCCCTCGATGGCGCACTCTTCGCCACTAACATGGGGGACGATCATCTCGGCGACAAGCTTCCGGAAGATACTTTCTTCAGGGTCGACACCACGACAACGTCTGCGCTGAATTATGGCTGGCCATCCTGTTACTTCGCCGATGGCAAGCCCGTCCACGACACCACGCCTCTGCCTCCGCTAAACGACCCAAGTACCGTCGCCCCTATTCCGCACCCACCTGCCGCCGGGCTCACGAACGACTCGGTCTACGGCAAGCAAAACGGAGTCGCCGCCGCAGGCACCAATCTCGCCGCTGGCGGTGGACATGTTTTTGCGCCCGATCCCAACGCCGCGTTAGGCAGTGCGCCCTCGCCGCTTAGATCATGCGAGCAAGTCCCTTCGGCTTATACCACCTTCGCCGCGCACAGTTCCCCCCTTGGCTTCGAGTATTTCGGCAACGCCGATTCCCAGCTGCGCGAGAGCTTCCTTGTTGCCCTGCACGGCGCGAGCCACCCGCACATTGGCACAGGCTATCGCGTCGTTAAGCTTTCAGCAGCGGACCGCACACCGCAGGATTTCATTACCGGTTTCTTGACCTACGCGCATGGAAGGCCCACGGTACACGGTCGTCCCTGCGGCATCTGGCGCGTTGGTCCAGACAGTTTCCTGTTGACCGACGACTACCTTGGGCTCGTCTATTTTATTCACCCGCGCGTCTAGGCTGGGTTCAGTCGAGCCACTCGGTCAAACAATGGTTCCAGTGCACTCGCCGAATCCAATTCTGGGTAAGCCTTCTTTCGAAGCGTGCGCGCGAAAGATCACATGATCTCCATCTTCAAGAAACAAGCGCGTTTCACCACTCGGCAGGCGCAGCGGCTCCGATCGATGCTTCATCTCCAGAAGACATCCTTCCGATCCTTCATTTGGCCCCGAGAGCGTGCCGGTACGCTAGAAGATCACCCGGACGAAAATTGCATCCGTTGCTCCCGTGATGCGTCACCAGTTGCCGAATCGTCCAATACAGATCGCGCAGATTGCCTCGGCTAACGAGTGCGGGCGCAAGCTTTTCCTCGTCCATCTTTCGCGATTGAACGAAAACCTCGAGTGTGACGTCGATGCCGTCCCGCACTCCGGTCGACGAAGAAAGATACGGCAACGGCGCCGGATCACTATTGGGGCGATCGCGCGCACCAACGCGATACGGAGCAAGAGCCTCTATCGGCACGATCCATGGTGAAATCGACGTCGCAAAATTCTTCGCCAGGAATGGACCCAAAGGCTGATACTCCCACGACTGTATATCGCGCGCAGACCAGTCGTTCACAAGACACAGGCCAAAGATGTGCTCCTCAGCTTCGGCGATCGGTATCGGTTGTCCCATCTGGTTTCCAGATCCGATCAACGCGCCAATCTCAAGTTCGTAGTCCAGCGATCGCGACGCTGGTATACACGGGCTCCAGCGTCTGCACCTTTAATCTGTCCCGAAGGCCTGCAAATCTCCGTTCCACTTACAACGATGGATGAAGTTCGCCCATGATAACCAATCGGAACGTACTTGTAGTTTGGGAGCAGCGGGTTATCGGGACGAAATAACTTCCCCACACGCGTCGCGTGATCGATCGATGCGTAGAAATCGGTATAGTCGCCGATTTGCGCGGGCAGTAGCATCGTTGCATCCTGCATGGAAAACAGGCACTGCGCTACTCGATTTTGCATAGTCTCATTCGCTTGATCCGAGCCTAAAAGATCGGTCAAGCAATTCCGCAGTGCGGACCAGGATCCCTTTCCGAGGGACATCAGGGGATTCAGCAGATCCGCTTCGCACGCATTCAAAATCGGCTCGGACAGCGACACCAATAGCCCCTGGCGGGCGCAGGCTTTCAGGCTCAGGATCTGATCGCCAATGGCTACGCCGATGAATGTCTGGTCTCCATGACGCGCCACTCCATAGGGCAGATTCTGGAGCGGAAAATCGCAGTCAGCCTCATTCGCAGAGTCGACCCAGCTTTGCTGGCTCACTGCCATCCCAGCGCCTCCATCTCCTCCAACGGCTGCGTGAAGGAACAGGAACCGATGCTGTGGAAGAATTCGCGCCTCACCTCTTCCATCTGCAATGCACTCCATCGGAATTCATGCCATGCGATGGCCTCGGGCGAAATCTGCCATGCATGCGGATCCATCTCCTCGAGGATGAGCGCCGCGTCAATTGCGTCGCCACCCAAATGAATAATTGCCGCCGCGAAGGCAGAGATTCACGAACCCATGCATGGCCCCCACGGCGCTACCCGGCGCATCTGTGAACGCATGAGTTCCGCGCAATGGATGGTGAAGTCCTGCAGTGGCCTTGAACATGATATGGCGATCGGCGAGCGCTAGCAGCATACCGGCGGCTGCCCGCGGCGATGGAAACGCCTCTGTGGTCAATCCACCCATGCGCAGTTTAACCCGCGCGCCCGCCGCACAAATCGCATCGAGTATCTTGGCATCCCCAGCCTCAACTGGCACCTCGAAATATGTCGTCATCCCGACAGGTAACCTTCGTGCAATGCGCTCAATTCCAGACGGAGCGTTCGCCTTCATCTCGATCGCATCAATTGGCAATCCAGCATCCAGAAGATAGAGCAGGCCATCCAGATCCCGTTCCGACGAAGCAACTAAACTGAGCTGGATCTCCCTCAGGCGCTCTCCCGCGACCGCTCTCAACTCTTGCGCGCGATTGCGATCGACAATCAGCCGTCCCAGCGCGTCGGCATGCTGACCCTGCCGATAGCAGAGATAATTGCGCACAACCGACTGGCAAGTCGAGACTCGCGGGTGGAAAAAGACCTGCGTAGTCGAACAGGCCGTCAAGCAAGTTGGCGATCACACTCATCTCTTCGTTGAAGCTGCTTTTCCCGTTCCTCGCAGCCTTCCCCACCGAAAAATGACTCTTCAATCCTTGCCAACATTCGAAATACTCGTGTTGCAGAATTCTTGTCTTCATGGCAAATTCCGTCGGGCGCACCACAAGCTGCGTCTCAAACATGAAGGCCAGCGTGTTATCGACATACTGCGGCTTCAACTCTGCGTCGCTGGCACGTTCAAAAGTCTCCGCATCCGGACCGTGACCAGCCATGCAGTTGTGCAGACTGGCGCCGCCGGGCACGAAGCCTTCCGCCTTCGCATCGTATGCGCCGAATACAAGACCCATGAACTCATTCATCAAATTGCGATGGAACCATGGCGGCCTGAAAGTGTGGTCGGCAACCATCCACCGTGGCGGAAAGATGGCAAAGTCGCAATTCGCCGTGCCGGGAACCGCCGACGGTGCGCTCAACACGGTGTAAATGGATGGATCGGGATGGTCGAAGGAGACGGTGTTGATGCAGTTGAATCGCGCGAGATCGTATTTGTACGGAGCATAGTTTCCATGCCATGCAACTACATTCAGCGGTGAGTGATCGATGAATGCAGACCACAACCGCCCCATAAATTTCGCCGTGATGTGAAATTCCCCCTCGCGATCTTCGAACGCAGCAGTCGGAGCCTAGAAAGTCGCGCGGGTTCGCCAATCCATTGGCCCCGATCGCGCCGAGTTCTGGAAGGCGAAAAGGGAGGCCGTAATTCTCGCAAATATAACCACGCGAAGCCTTGCTTTCGTATTGTTCCACGCGGAACAACACGCCGCGCGGGATGACGCAAATCTCGCCGGGCGCGACATCGAGAATTCCCAGCTCCGTGTGAAAGCGAAGCTTGCCGAGTTGGGGAACAATCAACAGCTCCCCGTCAGCGCTGTAGAAGAATCTGTCTTTCATCGAAGTATTGAAGGCGTAGAGATGGATCGCTACGCCAACCTGCATCGCAGGGTCTCCGCTGCCTCCCAGCGTGACGATCCCGTCGACAAAATCCGTTTTCTTTTCCGGCACCGGCAGCGGATCCCACCGGAGTTGATTCGGTGTCGTGGGCACCTCTGTAAATGGTCCGCTTCGAATCAACTTCGAATCGATTTCCTCGTACGGCCGATGCGTCACGGAAGGGCGGATGCGATAGGTCCATGTGCGGCGATTCGTGGCGCGCGGCGCGGTAAACGGCGTGCCACTGAACTGCTCCGTGTACAGGCCGAGGGGATGCTTCTGCGGCGCATTCTGGCCAACCGGCAACGCTCCGGACATAGCCTCGGTGGCGAACTCATTGCCGAATCCGGATTGATACTTCACTTCAGGCGACATGGTTTCCTCTCTCACAACTTTCCACTGAGAGCCATTTGTTCGGCTTCGCGCATGGCCTCATAGACCTGGTCAAAGCTGCTCACAGCAAAAAGCACCTTATGCAACTCATCGACTTTGACCGGAGTATTGAGCACTTCATCGAGTGAGAAATCGCGGATGGCACAATGGCCTTCCATCACGTTGCGGCACTCGCCATGGGAACTGATGAGCCCGCTTCCGTAGACCTTAATTTCACCCCGCTCGCGAATCAGCCCAAATTCCACCGTGTACCAGAAGAGGCGGCCGAGCTTTTCTAAAATGCCGGCGTCCTCGATGCCTGCGCATACGCGGCCATAGTGCTCCAGAAAGTCGGCAAACACGCGGTGCGCGTGCATGGGCACATGTCCGAAGACATCGTGAAAGATGTCGGGCTCGGGCGTGTATTCGAGAGAGTCCCTACTGCGCAGCCACGTCGTGGTCGGAAAAAGCCGCGACGCCAGCATCTCAAAAAACGCGGGCGCCGGCAGAAAACCGCTTACCGGAGCGGACGCCCATCCCGTACGAGGGGCGAGGCGCGCACTGATGGCAGAAAGACTGGGCAGGCGGTCTCGCTGCAGGCCGATGATCTCAAATCCGTCGAGATACGCGCGGGCGGCATGTTTTTCGAGTTCGGGCAGGATGCGGCCTACGAGCTCAGCCCACACAGCGTGCTGCTCATCGGTATAGGCCGAATAATCCTGCTGGATGATGAACGGCGCCGCCGCCGATAGTGTTGCAGTATTCATCCTTCATCTCCTCAGAGTTAGAGGTTGCCGCGCTCGCCTTGTTCACGCTCGATGGCTTCAAACAGCGCTTTGAAATTTCCCTTGCCGAAACTGCGGCTACCCTTGCGCTGAATGATCTCGAAAAAGAGGGTGGGCCTATCCTCCACTGGCCGTGTGAAGATCTGCAGCATGTAGCCCTCATCATCCCGATCGACGAGAATGCCGAGTTCTTCCAACTCATCCACGGGCTCATCAATGACCCCAACCCGCTCCTGCAACTCCGTGTAATACGTATGAGGGACGTGCAGGAAATCGATCCCTTGTGCGTGAAGATTTTTCACCGTGTGCAGGATGTCGTTCGTGGCAAGAGCAATATGCTGGACGCCGGGCCCGGCATAGAAATCGAGATATTCCTCGATCTGCGACTTGCGTTTTCCTTCAGCCGGCTCGTTGATGGGGAACTTCACATAGCCATTGCCGTTGGACATCACCTTCGACATGAGCGAGGAGTATTCGGTGGAGATATCTTTGTCGTCGAAGTGCTGGTAGAGCCGGAATCCCATCACATGCGCATAGAAATCGACCCACTTGTTCATCTCATGCCAACCAACATTGCCCACCATGTGATCGATATGGAGCAGGCCCGTGGGCCGCGCTATGGAATCGTTCTCGACCGCGCGATATCCAGGAAGAAACGCTCCGTCATATGCGCTGCGCTCGACAAAGGTATGTATCGTGTCGCCGTAGGTGCGAATGCTGGAAAGAACGACGCGGCCGTGTTCGTCCGAAAAAGCTTGGGGCTCGGCAAAGCTGATTGCGCCGCGGCTAGTAGTTTCGCGCCAGGCGCGCGCCGCATCGTCGACCCATAGCGCGATGACGCGGACTCCGTCGCCATGACGCTGGATATGCTCCGCAATGGACCCGCTGCTCAGCAATGGTGTGGTCAGCACGAAGCGAACCTTGCCCTGCTGCAAGACATAAGAAGCGCGATCACGCTGCCCCGTCTCGGGTCCGGCATAGGCAACGAGCGACATGCCAAACGCGGTTCGATAGAAGTGGGCCGCCTGGCGGGCGTTGCCTACATAGAACTCCACGTGGTCCGTTCCCAACAGCGGAAGGAAATCCGCCTCGGGGGCGGGAGGCTCAAGGACACCAAGAGCGACGGTTGTAGATGAAACGGAACGCGGGAATGCGTTCATTGGAGACCTCCTCGGCCGGGAGCACGGGGGAAACGAGGGAAGATACTCACCGACTAGGCGCAAGAATAGGCCCGCGGTCACAAAGCTGAAAATGGCGATGTGAATGAAAAACAGTTCACGAACTTAAGAATCTTAGGCATAATTAATATTTTACTTAAGGAATCACTGAAAATGACTCACAAGACTGCGCCGAATCTTTTTGAACTGGACGCCATTGCATGGAAGCTGATTGAGAGTCTGCAACATAACGCGCGACTGTCGTTCGCCGAGTTGGGCAGAAAAGTCGGGCTGTCCACGCCGGCCGTGGCAGAGCGCGTCCACCGGCTGGAAGACGCCGGCGTGATCACCGGTTATCACGCGTCGCTCAACTTGGCCAAGCTCGGCGTTCCGATTCACGTCTGGCTGCGCCTTACCATCCCCGGAGGCGATCTACAAATCAGCCGGACGGTCACCGCAATCAAGGACACCCCCGAGGTCAGCCGCTGTCATCGCATCACTGGCTCGGAGTCGTTCGTCCTCGAAGCGCACGTCGTCTCGATTCGTCATCTCGAAGCCCTGATCGACAAATTTTCTGCGCTCGGCGCCACCTCTACGTCGACCGTTCTCTCCTCGCCGGTCGAACGGAGAGAGCATCACGTTCGACAGATTGAGGCGTTTGACAAATACCTTTGAGCGACTCGAAGGCTGTGGATAAGCGACGTGCGGGCAACGGTTCACGCGGGAATTTAGTCGGTTTGTCATATTCGATTCAACCGGCATCAACATGACGTCCGTAACAAGAGAAGAGCCACTTCCCAGGAATGGCGCGGAGGCGTTATGCAGAAGCCGTTCGCCGTCTTATGTACGGCCCTTGCCGTTATCGGCACTTTCCCCACCCCCACTTTCGCTCAGGAGCCGGCCACTCGTACGCCGGTGAAACACGTCATCGTCATCTTCAACGAGAACATCTCGTTTGATCACTACTTCGGCACCTATCCTCTTGCGAAGAATCTGCCCGGCGAGACCCCGTTCTGGGGTTCCTTTGGCGCGCCGGCGGATAATCTGATGACCCCGCTGAATCCCAACTTCTTTTTCACGCCCGAGTTCACCGAGAATCTGCTCGCAAATAACCCCAACGGCCCCAAGGGTAGCGGCGCGACATTCAATGGCACCAGCGCAGCCAACCCGTTCCGCCTCGCCCCATCGCAGGCCGCCACTGCGGACCAAAACCACGCTCCCAAGCCGGAACAGATTGCGTACGACAACGGCAAGATGGACCAGTTCCCTGGCTCAACCGGAACCGCTGGGCCGCCGCCATCGGCGACCGCGACCTCGGAGGCTGCCCTTTCCAAGGGCCTGACCATGGGCTACTTCGACGGCAACACCGTCACGGCGATGTGGAACTATGCGCAGCATTTTGTGCTGTTCGACAACACTTACACCAGCCAGTTCGGCCCCTCCACGCCCGGCGCCATCAACCTGATCTCCGGCCAGACCAACGGATTCGCTAACTCCACGAACATCGTCTCGGGGAGTACTCTGCTGCACAACAGCCACGAGATCTTTGACGGCCAGGGCGGATTCACGCTGATCGGCGACGCCGAACCTCTGGGCGATGTTTGCTCGAACACGTCTTCTGACAACGTGCAGATGGCGGGCAAGAACATCGGCGATCTGCTCAACGCGCAAGGGCATCACCTGGGGTTGGTTTCAGGGCGGCTTCAACCTGGGCCTCACCAACTCCAATAGCTCGACTGGTTGCCACCGTTCGACGCCCAACGTCGTTCCTGGCTACGGCGGCGTCGCACAAGCCGATTATGTCGAGCATCACCAGCCCTTCCAGTACTATGCATCGACCGCGAACCTGCAGCACCTTCGCCCCAGTTCGCTCTCGGCGATCGGCAGTACATTTGAGCAAGACAGCGTAACCAAAGATCCGGCGAACCATCAGTACGACACAGACGACTTCTTTTCCGCGCTGGCCGATGGCAATCTTCCAGCTGTGACCTTCCTCAAACCTCCATCGTTCCAGGACGCGCACCCCGGCAACTCCGATCCCGTCGACGAGCAGACTTTCATCGTCGACACGATCAACGCCGTGATGCATAGCCCTTTCTGGGATTCGACGGCGATCATTATCACCTATGACGACTCGGATGGCTGGTATGACCATCAGATGCCGCCGATCGTAAACCCCTCCTTTAGCAGCACCGTTGATGCACTCAATGCTCCCGCGGTTTGCAACACGGGCGTTCAGCAGGGCCACCCCGTGTTGACGACTCCTCTGAATGGCGTGCTCGGCAAGCCAGTTCAGGGTCGCTGCGGATACGGCACGCGCATCCCCATGCTGGTGATCTCGCCCCTGGCGAGCATCGGCGCGGTGGATCACACCCTCACCGACCAGAGCTCGATCATCCGCTTCATCGAAGACAACTGGTTGAATGGCGAGCGGATTCAACCCGGCGGCAGCTTCGACACGATCGCGGGCGACCTGACGCACGTCTTTGCCCAGGGCGCATTCTTTGGCGGAACTGGATCGGCCGAGGCACGCAAGCTGATCTTGAATCCCAACACGGGGGCGCCGGTCAATCCTTTCTAATCGCGCTGTACAACCTCGGAACGCGTCGCTCCCGCGCTGCTGGCTTCTCACCAAAGCCAGCGGCGGTCCGGAGCGACAGTTCTTTTCCGTGGCGCCAAATTGTATCTTCGATTGCGGCCCTGATTTCGGCCGCAGTTAGTTCTCTCCTATGAAAAAAACGAGACGTCAACTCTTGTACGACGGCGCCCGCCTCATGGCCGCCTTAGCCGCTGGGAAAGCAGGCCTCCTCCGCGGACAACAGCCCACGAGGTCGTCCATGCCCAGCATGGCGAAGCCAAGCGCGGCCAAAGAATCTCCCGCGCGTCCCTGGCTTCATCCTGAGAAGCTGGCGCAATTCGTCGATCCTCTGCCGACGCCATCTGCGCTACGTGCTAAAGAGCAACGCGCAAATCCACTCGATCCTTCGCAGCGAATCGGCTACCTGCGCATTGAAATGCGCGTCGTCGACGTTCCCGTACATCGCGACCTTCCGCCCTCGCGCATGTGGAGCTACAACGGAACAGTCCCCGGACCGACGATCGAAACGCGCACGGGCCAGCCGCTGTGGATCGACTGGGTGAATCAACTACCCAGCGACCATTTTCTCCCCATCGATCACACCCTCTGCGGGGCCGGCGCTGATCTGCCTCGTGTCCGCACCGCCGTCCACGTCCATGGCGCCAACGTCCCTCCGGAGAGCGACGGATTCCCCACGAACTGGCAAACGCCCGGCCAGACCTATCGCGCCATCTATCCGCTGCAGCAGGACGCGGCGACGCTCTGGTATCACGACCACGCGATGGGCATCGAGCGCCTGAATCAATATGCAGGGCTGTTTGGCTTCTTTCTCATCCGCGACGCTCAAGAAGATGCGCAGCCTCTGCCGGTCGGCGAATATGAGATCCCTCTTGTGCTCTGCGATCGAATGTTCTTTGCCGACGGCCAACTGCACTACCCCGACTCGGGCGATCCACAGGCGCCCTGGGTGCCCGAAGTCTACGGCGATGTCGTGATGGCCAACGGAAAAATCTTTCCCTATCTCGATGTCGAGCCGCGTGCCTACCGCTTCCGCGTGCTCAACGCATCGAACACGCGCTTTTTCCGGTTCACGTTCTCGAACAATCTGCCCTGGACGCAGGTGGGCAGCGACCAGGGTCTGCTGTCCGCGCCAGTCCAACTTGAAGCGCTGTCCCTCGCCTGCGCCGAACGCGCGGATGTAGTCCTCGACTTCTCGCAGAGCGCGGGGCAGCGCTTCACGCTGATCAACCAGAGCCAGCCCGTCATGGAGTTCCGCGTGAAGCCGCGCGGAGTCGCGTTCGGATCGCCTGCACAGCCTGCATCTTCGCCGTCTTCCTTCACGGTCCCGCGAACCCTGCGCACCATCGAACGCATCCCCGAGAGCGCCGCCGTTCAGGCACGCCGGCTCACGCTGAACGAATACATGAACCCCAAGACCCGCGTCATGCTAATGCTGCTCAACGGCAAGTATTGGCATGACGAGGTAACCGAGACGCCGCGGCTCAACACCGTCGAGATCTGGGAACTGGTCAACACCACACAGGATCTGCACCCCATTCATCTGCACTTGGTTCGTTTCCAGTTGCTTGATCGTCGCGCGTTCGATGTTGACGACTTCCTCGACTACGGAAAATTCCACTACGTCGGCGATCCTGCGCCGCCAGAACCGGGCGAAGCCGGCTGGAAAGATACGATCCCCGCGCACCCCGAGACCGTGACGCGCATCATCATCCCGTTTGCCGGTTTTCCCGGGCGCTACGTGTGGCACTGTCATCTGCTGGAACACGCGGCCAATGAAATGATGCGGCCTTTTCAGGTGCTTACGGCATAAGGCGCGCAGCCGATGGCCTTGCACAGAGCCGCTGCACAGCGTAATCTGCGCAAAGGTCCAACCAGTGACAAGCAACGCTGAAGTGCCTGACCATTTATCCACCGATGCTTCTGCCAAACGCGGCTACAACCAATACCTTCTGCTGGTGGCGGGCCTCGGCGGGCTGCTCTATGGAATCGACGTAGGCATCATCGGCGGAGCATTGCCGTACCTCGAGGCAACCTCGCATCTGAATGCGTCCGAGCTGTCGGCCATCGTGGCGGCGGTGTTGCTGGGCAGCGTGTTCTCCACCCTGTTTGCGGGATTGTTTGCCGACTGGATGGGACGCAAGCCACTCATGATTCTCAGCGGCGTGGCGTTCACCGTAAGTATCCCTGTAATTGCCTTGTCGCAAGGATATGCGCCGCTGTTTTTCGGTCGCCTGCTGCAGGGGATGAGCGGCGGATTCATTGGCGTCGTAGTTCCCCTGTATCTTGCCGAGTGCCTGTCGGCATCGAGCCGCGGCAAAGGTACGGGCATCTTTCAATGGCTGCTTACACTGGGAATTGTCGCGGCCGCGCTGGTCGGCATTTATTACAGCTACCGCGTCGCAGCGGTCGCACAAGCGTCGGATGCTTCCGCGTTGTTCGCATTCAAGGACCAGGCTTGGCGACGGATATTCTGGGTGTCGTTACCGCCAGGATTGATGTTTGTGGTGGGCAGCCTGTTTGTGAGCGAGTCTCCGCGATGGCTGTTTCGCCGCGGTCGAAAGGAGCAGGCGCTTGCCGCCCTACTGCGCTCGCGCGTCCCGGAACAGGCCGCGATCGAGTTGCGCGAGATGGAGGAGACGGCACATACTGCAGTCCGCATCGGCGTAGGATCGGCCGCCCGCGACTCGCTGCTGCGACGGAAGTACGTCATTCCGTTTTTGCTGGCGTGCGTGATTCTCTTCTGCAACACGGCAACCGGGGTCAATTCCATCATCGGATTCAACACCGGCATCCTTCTGCAGAGCGGGCTCTCGGATTTGCAGGCGCACTGGGGCTACGTCGTATTTACGGTAGTCAACTTTCTCATGACAATCGTAGGCCTGTCGCTAGTGGATCGGAGTGGCCGAAAATTCCTCTTCATTGTTGGAACGAGCGGCATCATTCTTTCAATGGTGGCAACTGGTACTTTGTTTCTGCGAACCGAAAAGCAGAGTGTAGATTGCCACGACCTGCTCCAAGTTGAGGTCGGTCATGACCAGAGCTTGACGTTGCACTTTGACCCCGCACAAGCCGCACGCTTGCTGGCCGCGGAAGGACAAGCGAGCAATGGAATTCGCGCTGAACGCTCGTCGTTCGCAGTGATTTATTCGTATGGCGATTTCACAGCATCTACGAGTTTTGTGCGCTCTGACGACCCAACGCCACAAACGCTGAACATCACGCGCGAGAGTTGCGTGCCCGCCAACCGCGTGGAAGCACTGTTCAAGAATCCTTTCGCAAACCTGCAAGCTGCGCGCACTGCGCCGCTTAGAATCGACAAAGCTCTGATCGGCGCAGTACCGGACGAAGGCCATGGCTGGTTGGTTGCGCTTGGCCTCTACGCTTTTATGGCGTTCTATGCAATGGGTCCCGGTGTGTGTGTTTGGCTTGCGCTGTCAGAGCTGATGCCCACACGCATCCGGTCGAATGGAATGAGCATCGCGCTGGTCATCAATCAATTGGTGTCGACTACCCTTGCTGGGATTTTTCTCCCGTTTGTCAGCAAGCACGGCTACTCGTCGATTTTCTTTCTCTTCGCCAGCTTCACGGTGATCTACTTTCTGACCGCGGTATTCCTTCTCCCCGAAACGAAAGGAAAAACGCTGGAAGAAATAGAGGCGTGCTTCGAGGGGAGCGCGACCTAGCGGTTCCATTCAGGGCCGAAGGAGGCATCGTGCCCACACGGGCTCTGCAACTTTCGTAATGTTCGTGCGATCAACGCCCTCAAGGCCCATCGGCATCTTACAAGACATGATCAATTTCCGCATCGCAGAACAAACGCGGCATGAATGCGATCTGTCTTAGTTCCTTGTTCTGTCATTGTGGGAGGAATGATGCCGCGAAAATATTGCAGCGAAGGAGACACACTCGACCGTCTCTACACGCAACAGACCTTGGCTTGGGGAGTCGCTGAAACGCAGAAACGGGCCGCAGTTTGCATCGCATCAAGTGTCGAGTGGTTCGAAATTGCGCGCAATGCGGAAGTCGCCAGAAGAGCCTATGAAAAGGCGAAATGCGATTATCTGGATCACGTCGTCATCTGCCCAGTTTGCGATGCGCATGTTCTCGCGCCGCCTTCTGTCTACGTAGCAGAAAAAAGGGCCCAATTAAGACTTGCTTCCAGCCCTGCACGCGCCGTGAATTCAAAATTGCAGCCGAATCAACCCATCGCGGACAGCTTCGCCGCCGCGACATTCTATCGCTCGACGCGAGAGCAGCAACGATAGATCGATGCCTGACCCGAGAAGCAAAACGATACTTGAGTGAATTGATTTGGTGCCGAAGAAGGGACTCGAACCCCCACACCCTTGCGAGTACGTGGACCTGAACCACGCGCGTCTGCCAATTCCGCCACTTCGGCACGAGAGACTTGTCTGGACTGGTAAGCCAGACAGGCAGCATCTTTGAGTCTCGCAAATGAGGCATGAGGTGTCAAATTGCGCGTGGCGCGAGCGTGGCTGACTGTCAGCGACGTTTCAAAGCTTCCAATTCGTCGAGCGTGCGCGGCCAATCGGATCCCAAGCAGCCGCGACAGACTGCGGTCGGCAAGTACCTTGCCGCCGGTCTGGCAACGCGCGCAGTAGTTGGTCTCGTTGTCGGCATAGCGAATGCGCTGCACCTTCTCGCCGCACCGCGGACAGGGCTGATTGAAGCGACCGTGCACGGCCATCTCCGGACGGAAGGCTGTGACTTTCTCCGGAAAGTCTCTTCGCCGCTTCGGCGCCGAGCCGGTCCATCCATAGTGTCAGCGTGGAGCGAGTGGCGGCGAAGAGCCGTTCCCACTCGTCGGCATTGAGCTTGTGCGTGAGCGTGATGGGCGAGAGCTGCGCGGCATGCAGAATCTCGTCGGAATACGCATTGCCCACGCCGCTGATCAGGCGCGGATCGGTAAGAGCGCGCTTGAGGGTGCGGTTCTCAAGCGTGAGCGCGGCACGAAAGCCTTCGAGATCCGTCGAGAAAATCTCAACGCCACCGGGATCGAGGCTCAGCAGGCCTTCTTCGCCGCGGACGACGTAGAGCGAGGCGCGGCGCTTCGAGCCGGCCTCTGTCAGCACGAGTGTTCCGTTGGGAAAGTCGAGGGCGAGAAGCGCATTGCGGCCGGCGAGCTTGGCTTGCGGCAGCCTTCCAGTGCAGACGGCCGGCAATCATCAGATGGAGGACGAGCCAGACCAACCCGGGGTCCCCGCGGACAGGTCCGTGTCCGTGGGGTGGGAGATCGCCTTCGACGCCGATCGCGATGCGCTTGCCGATGCGGCGCAACCCGCGGACGGTTCTGCCCTCGACCGCGGAAATCGGAGGGTCAACAGTGCGCAGCAGGAAGACGCTGGCGAGGCGCACCCGCTCGAGCGGTTGGCCGAGAATGCGCGCCTCGAGCGCGGCGATGTAGGCGGAGATGTCGGGCAGTTCCGGCATTGCACTCAGATTGCAAGCTTCCGCGCCCTATGTTGCAAGAACCTTCTGCGGCAAAGTCAAGTGAAGATCGTGTTGTCGATCAGCCGCGTCGCGCCGACCCACGCGGCGACAGCAAAAAGCGTGCCGGGCGCGGCTATTTCGACCGGCTCCAGTGTCGCCCAGTCAACGAGCTCGATATAGTCGACGCGGACCGCGGGCTCAGCAGCGAAAATCGCACGGGCGGCCGCGAGCAGCGCGGTCGCGTGCGCTCGCCTGGCCACCAGCGCCTCGACACTGCCGAATCGCTCGGCTGAGCGTAAGCGCCTGCTCGCGTTCCGCAGCATTGAGATAGACGTTGCGCGAGCTGAGAGCAAGGCCGTCGGGCTCGCGCACGATGGGGCAGACGACAATCTCAGTGCCAAGCGCAGGTCGGCAACCATGCGGCGCAGCACGGCCACCTGCGCACGCATCCTTCTGGCCGAAGAAAGCGCGATCCGGTTCTGCGGCGATCAGCAGCTTGGCGACCACGGTGGCCACGCCGCGAAAATGGCCGGGGCGCGACGCGCCGTCGAGGCGGTCGCTCAATCCTTCCACTTCGACAAAGGTCGCCGCCCCCTCTGGGATAGATTTCCTCGACCGATGGAGCGAAGATTACGTCCTGCGCCTTCAGCCTGGGCCATTGCGCAGTCTGCCTCAAAGGTGCGCGGATAGCGCGCGAAGTCCTCGTTGGGCCCGAACTGCGTGGGGTTGACGAAGATGCTGACGGCGACCTGCCCGCACGAAGCCGCCGCAGCGCGAATCAACGACGCGTGGCCGGCGTGCAGTGCGCCCATGGTGGGCACGAGACCGATCGTCATTGCCCTGACCGGCGATTGGCGCGCGACCACTCGCCGCAATTCTTCTACAGTGCGAAGAATCTCCATCAGCGTCCGACTCAACTCTCCCAGTCTTGCAGCGCGTCCTGATTCACAATCGCGTTCTGATCGTCGGGGTCGCTCCTGAGGCTTCGGCGCGCTGCACCCGGCAGGTGATAGCTCTCCTCGTCGGACGGAAAGGCGCGATGCTCCACGTCTTCGCGATAGTGCTCGACGGCGTCGCGGATCAGCGCAGCCGCATCGCCATAGCGGCGGACAAACTTTGCCGGCGGGGCGAAGGTGAGATTGAGCGAGATCGTGGAAGACGAGAATCTGGCCGTCGCAATCGGGGCCCGCGCCGATGCCGATGGTGGGAATGGACAAGCTCGGCGGTGATGGCGGCGGCGACTTCGCGCGGAACGCCTTCGAGCACAAGCGCGCCCGCTCCGGCATCGGCAAGCGCATGAGCGTCGGCCTTGAGCCGCCGCACGTCTTCCGCTGTGCGAGCCTGCACGCGGTAGCCGCCCATGCGATGCACGCTCTGCGGCGTAAGGCCCAAGATGGCCGATGACGGGAATCTCAGCCGCAGTCAAGAGCGCGCACCAGTTCAACGCGCGGGCCTTCGATCTTGACCGCTTCGGCGCCGGCTTCTTTCACAAAGCGGACGGCGTTGGCGACCCCCTCGGCAATCGTGCCGTGATAGCTGCCGAAGGGCATGTCGGCCACCACCAGGGCGCGGCGAACGGCGCGGCGCACCGCGCGCGTGTGGTGCAGCATCTCGTCCACGGTGACGGCCAGCGTGTTTTCGTGGCCCAGAACAACCATGGCGAGCGAGTCGCCCACCAGCACCAGATCGATGCCGGCTTCGTCGACGAGGCGCGAGGTGGCGTAGTCGTACGCGGTGAGCGCGGAGATGGGCTTGCCCTGGCGCTTCATTTCGGCCAGTGCGGGCATGGTGACTTTTGTGATAGGGGAACCGGAGGAAGACGATCCGCCGACGGAGAAGTTGGTAAGGCTCATGGTTGTCTCCAGTGCCGCTCCGCAAACTCAGGATGCGACCCGAACAAGAGCGAGTATACGCCTATCGGCTGCGCCAATCACAAGCGAGTTGTCTTTCGCCGCGGATGGTGACTCTGCTCCTCCAGGTTACGATGCAAATATCCGGTGTCCCCTTGCGAATCCGCGTAGCCGAGCCGCACACTGGTACGAGCGATGCTTTCTCCTTTGGCTACCGGAATTTGCGCGGGCCTCGGCGCAGTTGGCGCAGTCGGGCTGGCTGCTGGGGGCTGCGCCTACGCGGCACTATGGCCCGGCTCGCAAATCTTCGGACGGACGCTCATCGCTGCACGCCGACCAGACGAACTGGCACTGACATTCGATGACGGACCCAATCCCGCGTGGACGCCGCGACTGCTCGATATCCTGGCCGCCCACAGTGTGCGGGCGACGTTCTTTCATGATGGGAAGTTTTGTGCAAGCTGAGCCGGCGCTGGTGCGGCGTGTTGCCGAGGAGGGGCACCTGATCGGCAATCATTCCTGGAGCCACCCCAACCTCGCCCGCACCCCGGCCAACCGTCGTCGTAGAGGAACTCGCACGGACGTGCGACATGCTGGCAGCAGATGCTGGGCAAACCAGTGCGTTTCTTCCGCCCACCCTATGGCGCGCGCCGGCCGTTCGTGCTGCGCACGGCGCGAAACTTAGGCATGACGCCGGTGACCTGGAATGCGATGACCAATGACTGGAGCGACCCGTCCGCCGATCGCATCGCGGAGCAGTTGATGACGAAGATCGAAGCCAACAGACGACGCGGCTGCGCGAGCAACATCGTGCTTCATGATGGCGGACATCGGGCTTTGGGTACGGATCGCGGGCCGTCGGTCACGCTGCAGGGCAACTGCTCGCCCACTACAAGGCGACGCACAATTTCGTCAGTTGGATCCTCGAGCGCGTGGGTCAGTCAACTAGCAGGACCTATGCGCTCAAGTGGCTAGCGCTGCAGTTGCGCAGCCGCAAACGCCACCCGCGCCGCCTCGATCGTCGCCTGCACCTCCGCATCGCCATGCGTGGCGCCAAGAAACAGCAGCTTCGAATTGCGAAGGCGGCAGCCAGACGCCCTGCTCCAACATCGCGCGATGGAAGCGGCCGAAGGCGGCCGTGTCGGACTGGGCCGCCTCGTCGTAGTTCGTGACCGGACCCGCTCGGAAAAACCACGTCCACATGGAGCCCACGCGATTGAGCGTGAGCGGAACGCCGGCCTTCGCAGCTTCGGCGGCGACGCCTTCGGCGACGGCCTTGCGCTGTTGAATTCGAGGCGCGGATAGACCTCGCCGCGTGCTCCTGCAGATAGCTGAGCGTCGCAATCCCCGCAGCCATGGCCAGCGGATTGCCGCTGAGCGTGCCGGCCTGATAGACGGGCCCAAGCGGCGCGAGCAGATCCATGAATTTGCGCTTCCCGCCGAAGACGCCGACGGGCAAGCCGCCGCCGACAATTTTGCCCAGCGTGACGAGATCGGCATCGAGGCCGTAGAGCTCGAGCGCGCCGCCCAGCGCGACACGGAAGCCAGTCATCACCTCGTCGACGATCAGCAAAGCGCCTTCGCGCCGCGTGATCGCGCGCAGCCCGCGCCAGGTAGCCCGGCGCCGGAGGAATGCACCCGGCATTGCCCACCACCGGCTCCAGAATCACCGCCGCAATCTCACCCGCATGCGCGTCGAATGCCGCTTCCACTGCGGCCAAGATCGTTGTAGGGCAGCGCGTGCGTCAAGGCTGCGATCTCTTCCGGCACGCCGGCCGAACCGGGAATTCCGAAGGTCGCCACGCCCGAGCCGGCCTTCACCAGCAGGCCGTCGGCGTGGCCGTGATAGCAGCCCTCGAATTTGATGATGATTTTGCGGCCGGTCGCGGCGCGGGCCACGCGAATCGCCGACATCGTCGCTTCGGTGCCGGAACTGACAAAGCGCAGCTTTTCGATGGCCGGATAGCAGGCGACGATCCGCTCGGCGAGATCGGCTTCGGCGGCCGTAGACGCGCCGAAGCTGGCGGAGTTGCGCGCGGCCCGCTCAATGGCTTCAACCACCGGCGGAAAAGCGTGGCCGAGAATCATCGGGCCCCACGAGCCGAAGTAGTCGATGTAGCGATTGCCGTCCGCATCGACGAGCCATGCGCCTTCGGCCCGTTCGACGAAGGGCGGAGCCCCGCCGACCGCACGAAAGGCTCGAACCGGCGAGTTAACGCCGCCGGGAAAGAAGCGCTCGGCGCGCTCCTGCAACGCATGAGAACGAGTGCGGTCCGGCTTCGGTACGTTGGAACTCATCGCCCGTTCAGTATAGAAGCCGCGCAGCTGCGGATTGCGGCGCGCTGAACCTGCCAATGTCAGCGCTCTCTAGGCTTCGGATCGCGGCTGCAGCGCGCGCGAACCTGCCGATCAGGAGAAGTTCACGCAATCGAAAAGCCCATAGAAAGCCGACACAACGCCATCCAACCACATCTCTGTTCGAACTTGCCCGCCGGACTGCTGCGAACGACAATGAGCAATGACCTGCAAGGCCAGCGCGAAGTTGGCGACCGCCACGCAGGACCGATCTCGCCGCTGCGATTCGATTGCGATACGGAATGCACATGGTCCTATTCTCCTTGCTCTTCAGTCGCTTGAACCTTTGTACCAGATCATCATGCGCAGAGCTTGACCGCCATCATCGTCATGCCAGGATCGCGAACAGATCCCAGCTCCACAGGTGCTTCCAAATGAACCGGTATTCAAAGAGCACCAGGGCCAGGCACGCGGCCGACGATACCGGCGACGCTGTCGAGCGGCGGCGGTGCTCCAGAAAACGCTCGTCGACAAATGGCCCAAGGAAAGGAACTCTACTCAGAATCGGGTGGCTCATGGTTTGCTCTCCAGTTGAAAAATCTCGTCGGTGGAACAGCCGAAGACCCGTGCGAAGTGCAGCGCCAGCGGCAAGCTCGGCACATAGCGATTGCGTTCGATGGAGTTGATGCTCTGCCGTGAAACGCCCGTCGCCTTGGCGAGCTGTTCCTGCGTCCAGCCGCGAGCGGCAGCGCAGTTCCTTCACGCGATTGAGTATTCCAGGCTCCATGTAAAGTCGCTTTCCATATCCACGATAACTCGATCCCACATCAAATGTCAAGCATAGCTTTCATTCGAATCGAGAAATATCCTCAGGATTTGAACACGCAGAGTGCAACGTGCCGTGCCGACCTCTCCGCAGTCGCCTTCCGAAATCCTGCTAACCCGATATCGGACCTTTCGCGCGAGAAAGCCGTCACCGTGCCCGACGAATCCAAAGCAAAACCCGTGACCTATGCCGATGCCGGTGTCGACATCACCAGCGGCGACCGCGCCAAAGACCGCATTAAGTACCTGGCGCAAAAGACATTTAACCGCAATGTGCTGGGCGGAATTGGCGGCTTCGGGGCGCTGTTCCGGCTCGATCTGCAGCGCTGGAAGAATCCGATCCTGGTCAGCTCGGCCGACGGCGTGGGCACCAAGCTCAAGGTCGCCTTCGAACTGGGCCTGCACCAGACCGGTGGGCGTCGACCTGGTCAACCACTGCGTGAACGACATCGCCGTGCAGGGCGCGACGCCGCTTTTTTTTCTCGACTACCTGGCCAGCGCCAAGACCGATCCCGACGTGACCGAAGCGTGGTCACCGGTCTGGCCGAGGCCTGCAAGGCCAACGGCTGCGCGCTCATCGGCGGCGAAACCGCGCAGATGCCGGGCTTTTATTCCGATGGCGAATATGACCTGGCCGGCTTCATTGTGGGCGCGGTGGATCGCGACAAAATGGTGACGGGCGTCGGGCATCAAGCCTGGCGATGTGCTGATCGGCTTGCCTTCGACCGGCTTGCATACCAATGGATATTCCCTGGCGCGCAAGCTGCTGTTTGAGGTGGCCGGCTACAAGGCCACGCAATACGTGACCGCGATCAAAGAAAAAGCGGGCGCGGCGCTGATGAAAACGCACCGCAGCTACCTGCACGTGATTCAAAAGCTGGTGGCCGCGGGCATGACGACAGGCATGGCGCACATCACCGGCGGCGGCATCACAGAGAATCTGCCGCGTATTTTGCCCAAAGGCACCGGCGGCGCAGGTCGAACTGGGTTCGTGGCCGGTGCTGCCGATCTTCGACCATCTGCGCGATCTGGGCCAGGTGTCGCAGGAAGAAATGATGCGCACCTTCAACATGGGTATCGGCCTGATCGCGGCGATTCCGGCGGCCAAATTCACACGCGCCAAGAGCCTGCTCGATCGCGCCGAAGAGAAGTTCTATGTGATTGGGCGCGTAGTGAAGGGCGACCGCCGGGTGCAGTACACGTGACAGCAATAGAGGGCGAATCGGAAGCAACCGAAGCTCGTCGACTCCCGGGACTGAGGGTCGTTCGCTCGTCCGGCTGGGCATCCTCCTTTCCGGCCGCGGGTCAAACTTCATGGCCATTGCAGAATCGATTCGCGACGGGCGCCTTAAGGATGTCGAGATTGCGATTGTGATCTCGAATGTGGCCGAGGCTGCCGGGCATTTCCGCAGCACGGCAATTGGGTCTGCCAGACGCAGTGCTTGTCTCCAAAGGCCGAGCCGCGCGCAGAACACGATGCAGATGTGGTTCGTTGCCTGCTCGAACATCGCGTCGACCTTGTTTGCCTCGCCGGCTACATGCGGCTGCTCTCGCCGGAATTCATTGCGGCCTTTCCCAATCGCATCCTGAACATCCATCCTTCGCTCCTGCCGGCATTTCCGGGCCTCGATGCACAGCAGCAGGCGTTTGACTACGGCGTGAAATGGGCCGGCTGCACGGTTCACTTTGTCGATGAGCACCTGGATCACGGAGCGATCATTTTGCAGCGAGCGATTCCAGTTCTCGACGACGACGACGCACATTCGCTGGCCGAACGCATTCTGGTCGAGGAGCACCTCGCATACAGCGAGGCGATCGCGCGTGTAGTCAGTGGCGAGTGGGAGATGCGCGGCCGGCGGTTTGTGAAGCGCGACGATGCCAGCCGCTGAGATTTGCTGTCAAGCAGCAGATCATGTCGAGCCGGACGCATCGGCCTGATTCCCGAATACTTCTGTGCTTCACATTGGATTGCCGAATATATAGCTCAGATTGCCTAAGCTAAAGGAATACCGCTGTTCTCCAATTGCTGCAGAGCGAAGGCACATCAGCAAGTTGGATCTTTCATCAAGAAAGAGCCACCGGCTGGACACCCGAAAACCCCACATTCAAATTGGAGAATAGCTCTAGCCAGACAAGCAGCAACGGCTCACGCCTTGTCGCGGGAATCCGCTTCAAAGTCGCGGGCGGCTGCTCGTCTGAATGGCAACTCTATCAGGGCGAGATCGCGCAACCACACCCTCTCGCCTGAGGAGCCGCAAAGGAAGACAGGTCTGCAGTCAGCGCACATTCATATGCGCCAGGCGGCAGATGAAAAAGGAAGAGGATCAATCGCGATGGCCAATATCTTGGTAAATATCGAAAAAGGAATTGAAATTGGAGCCGAAGACGCCCTGAAGTGGCTTTCTGGCGCAAACAAAGCAATGCAGGCAACACCCGCCGTGGTGGCCGCACTCGCCACCTTGGCGGCGCCGTAGAGAAGCCTCTGTCGGAGCTTGCCGGCGCAGCCGCCAACCCGATGAATATTCCACTCGACCTGCAAACGGTCACCGATCTGAAAGCCGTCTGGCCGCAGCTCGAAGCATTTCTCAAAACACTCGGCGTCAAGTTCTAAGCGGGCAAACAAAAATGGGCCGCACCGAGAAGGGCGGCCCGCTTCAAGCTTGATGAAATTCGTTGGGTGCGTGGAATCAGGTGGTGGCCGCTTGCGCTTCCCCGAGAATCAGCTTCAATGTCATCTGGCGGCGTCCGCGCAAAATGGTCACGCTGATCGTATCGCCGGCCTGGTGCTTTTCGAGCACCGAAGCAATGTCCTGAGGATCCGTAACTTCGTGGCCGTCAATGGCAACAATCAGATCGCCGCCAAGCAGGATGCGCGTGTTACCGACATACGCCTCTTCATTCCCCCCGTGCAAGCCCGCCCGCTCTGCCGCACCACCCGGAATAACCCTCTGGATCAGCACGCCGTACTCCGCAGCCAGCCCCATCTGCTGTGCCAGGTCAGGCCCAATCGCATAGGACACAATGCCCAGTGACGGCCGCTTGACTCGGCCAAATCGCGTGAGGTCAGAAAGCACCGCCTTGGCCGTATTGATGGGAATTGCAAAGCCGATGCCGGAGCTCTGTTCTGCGCCGTTCGAAGCAATCATGGTATTGATGCCGATGACTTCGCCGCGCGAGTTGAGCAGCGGTCCGCCCGAATTGCCGGGATTGATGGCGGCGTCGGTCTGAATCGCGTCTTCGATGTGCGCGCCGCCCTCCCCGCCCAGCGTGCGGATCGAGCTGATGATGCCGCGCGTCATGGTGCCGCCGAGTCCGAAAGGGTTGCCGATTGCATAGACCTTTTGTCCCACCGCAAGTTGGCTGGAGTCGGCCAGCGTGACGGGCTCAAGACTCGACGCATCGATCTGCAACAGCGCGAGATCATGCACCTTGTCGGTGCCGATCACCTTGGCCGAGTAATGATGCTTGTTGCTGAGTTGCACATCGATGCCGCGATTGGCGCCTTCAATGACGTGGTAGTTGGTGAGCACATGACCGCTCCGGTCGAGAATGAACCCCGATCCCTGGCCCTCCTGCGGAACCGCCCCGTAGAAGAAATTGAAGACCACTTGGCGCGACGTGATGTTCACCACCGAAGGCAGCACGCGCTTGTAGACCGCGATGTTGTTCTGCTCTTCGGCGTCGTAGGCAGGCGCGGCATCGGCTTCGGTCAGCTGCAGGGGAGAGTCCGGAGCACGCATGCTTCCGACCAGCGGAAGATCACGCAAATGCGAGGGGAGATGGGAGGTCAGGTACCAGAACCCGCCCACGAAAACAACAATCAAAACCAAATGACGCAGTTTCATGTTCGCGAACCAAAGAACCTTTCCTAACAGATACGGCCGCAGCCCGGCAAGTTCCGCTCAGGGAAGAAATGCGGCTGCTGCTTCTTATTCTAGAGAACCGCTGCACGTAAGGTTTGTTGCTCTCGGCAGCCAGCCTTCGCCACAGCTACTTCACCTGGGCGCGAAGAGCTTGCTTATCCCCATTATTCTCCAGAATATAGTCCGCGCGAGCCGCCTTGATCGCGTCGGGAATCTGGTGCGCCAGCCGGGAGCGCGCATCGGCTTCGGCGAGCCGCGCGTTGATCGCCGGGAAGACCAAGCCGGTCGACATAGCGCCGCGATCTTCACCTCGTCCGGCACGGTGACCACAACAACGCGATCGATGCGCCGCCGCCAGTCCGCCAGCACGCTGTCAGTTTCGCCGCGCGCGCGGGCATCGCGCTCCACTTCAAAGATGAGCGCCGACACAACCACGGCGACCGCTGCCGGATCGCGGGCGAAAACCTCATTCATCCACTGTCGCTGCTGCTCGATTACGGCTGGATGCACGATCGCATTCAGCTCCTGCAGCCGCCCCCCGCGAAAAGCCAATTCGGCAAGCCGAGCGCGGTTCAGCCGGCCATCCGCACCAAGCACCTGCGGACCGAAGACGCGGACAATCTCGGCAAAAACCGGCTGGCCCGGTTCCATCAGCGCGCGGCCCATCTCGTCGGCTTCGATGACCTCGGCGCCCAGTTCGCGGAGATAGCTCGCCACCGTGCTTTTGCCGCTACCGAGGCCGCCGGTAAGGCCGACCCTCAGCATCACTCCAGCCCTCGACGCATTTTGGCGGCACGCACGGTGTTCGACATCAACATTGCGATCGTCAACGGACCCACGCCCCCGGGCACCGGCGTGTAAGCGCCCGCGCCCTCGAATGCCTTGGGATGCACGTCGCCCACGATGGTCGAGCCGCGCTTGGCAAACGCTGCTTCGCGCTTTGCGTCGCCGGCGAAAATAGCGGTCGAACTCTTCGCGTGTGGTGAGGCGGTTGATGCCGACATCAATTATGGTCGCTCCGGGCTTAACCATCTCCGGCTCGATGAAGCCAGGCCGGCCGATGGCGGCGACCAGAATGTCGGCCTCCCGCGTGACAGCCGCCGAGGTCGCGCGTCTTCGAGTGGCAGATAGTCACCGTCGCGTTCTGATGCAGCAGCAGCATGGCCACGGGCTTGCCCACGATGTCGCTGCGGCCCACGACGACCGCATGCTGACCGCTGATGGGAAGATCGCTGCGTCTGAGAATCTCAATCACTCCTGCGGGCGTGCACGGCGCAAGTGCCGGCCGTCCCGCCTGCAATCGGCCCGCATTCACGGGATGAAATCCGTCGACATCTTTGGCAGGAGAGACAGCATCAAGAAGGGCCTTTGCGTCGACCTGTTTCGGCAATGGCAGCTGGATAAGGATTCCATCGATGTCGTCGCGGTCGTTGAGCGCCGCAACCAGATCGAGCATCTCCTCCGTGGTGACGGTGTCGGGAGGCGTGATCAGATTCGCTGAAAAGACCCAGGTCGGCGCAGGTCTGCACCTTGCTGCGCACGTAGATCTCCGAAGCAGGCACATGCCCCACCAGCACCGCGGCCAGCCCGGGCCGAATGCCCTGTGCGGCCAGTGCGCGCACTTCCTCGGCCACTTCCTGCTTGATCGCCGCGGCAATAGCTGCGCCATCAAGGACTCTCGACATCATCGTCTCCAAACTCTCATCCTATCGCTTCGGACCGGGCCCGCAGAGCAATGCAAGGCGATGGGAAACGCCCGGAGGTCGATTGTACTGAGGATTTACGAGGAGATCTGGCTCGCTCTGAGAACCGCAGTCGCCCTGGCTAGATTGCCGCTGAATGCCAAAGTTGGGCTGGCATCGGACAACTTCCAAGGGCACCTTCATAGATGGCTATCAGACGTGCATAGTTCGCCTCGGCTGTGTATTTGCGCTCGAATTCCGAGCGCGCGGAGATACGCATGGCTTGCAATTCCTCGGAATTGGAAAACGCTAGCCCGACTGCGTGGCCGAGTTCATCTGGATTGCCGGGCGAGACCAGGAATCCTGTGCGCCCATCGGAGATGATTTCGGCCAAGGTGCCGATACGCGACGCGATAATGGGGAGGCCTGCAGCAAAAGCCTCCGCAACCACAAGCGGAAATCCTTCGTACCAGGTGGACGGAAGAATTAATACGCTGGCTTCAGCCATTGCGCGCGAGACGTCTTCCCTGCTCCGCGATCCAAGCCATTCAATCTCGGAGATGCTTGCCGCGGCATCCGCCACTTCCGGGGCAAGCGGACCGTCGCCAATAATCTTGAGTTTCGGCCTGAGGGAGAGCTGACTCCAGGCGGCAAGCAAAGTGCCGATTCCCTTCTCCTCGGCTAACCGCCCGACGAAGAGCGCGTAATTGCCTTCGCCGGAACCAATGCCCGGATCGGGATCAACAAAATTGGGCTTGATGGCGATCTTGTCCGCTGGCAGGCCGCCCGCGATGAATCGGTTTCGAGCAAAATCAGAAAGCGCAATGAAACAGGAGACCGAACGGCGCCAAGTCCCCAGTGCTCTATGGACGGACAACATGAGGGCGACGGCAGCACTTGCTGCCCTACTGTTTCGATAGCAGCCGTTCTCAAGGGACGGCCACGGAATCAACTTTCCCACACATTCGTCGCAGACCTTGCGTTTTCGACAGAATGTCGCGGAAGCGCAAAGCAGTCGGAAGTTATGGAGCGATTGGACAACTGGAATGGCCGCACGAAGACACGTAAGGTGAATCGATGGTGAGAAGCGCGGGAAGAAGTTGTGAATGTGGACCAAGTCTGGTTTGAAACCACGAATGCGTTCGCGCATTTCCCTTGCGTGCTGAAACGAATAGACGCTCTGCATGCCGGTCTTGATTGCATCCAATCGGCTCACAATCGAATCGTTGTTCTCTTCCCAGACATCGACCTCATGGCCCATCCGCAAGAGGAGCCGGCTTTCCGACCGAACGACGACATCTTCTCCACCCGCTTGCTGGTATCGGTTATGGACGAAGAGAATTCTCATCGAATTCTCAATTCGAAATGTTCGCCCACCGCGAGTTCCTCAGGGCAGTACGCACGAGAATGCGCAACGATACCCCGAAGAAACTGGACTCGCTGCGCGGCGAGTTGTTCGAAACTGTAAATATCCCGTGCGCGCTTCCAGAGGAGGTGCTGGCAATCGATATAAAAGTGAGGATCGCAGGCGAGGCGCTCCAGAATGTCCGCGAGGCCTCGAACATTTCCGTCGTCAAACAGGAGGTTATCCGACCCGATCACTTCAGGGATCGCTCCTGTCCTGCTGCCGACCGCCACTGTGGCTTCTGCCATTGCTTCTGTGAGTACGAGTCCGAATTGTTCCTGCCATACATCGGTTCGGCGCGAGGGAAGAACCAGAACATCGCTCACTCGCAGTAGGCTCTGCACGGCATCCGCCGATAATTGTCCGCAAAACACTATACGGTTCTGAATGCCGAGTTGTTGTGCGATGGCTTTGAACTGTGGGAGTGCGGGACCTTGACCGGCGACTGTACATGAGACCGATAAACCTCGACGACGCAGATCTTCGATCGCACGGAGGAGACATTCGACGCCTTTGCAAGGGACAAGCCGGCCGACAAAACACATTCTTAGAATGGCCCGATCTCTTCTGCCGTAGACAGGATTTGTGTTGGCGGCTGCGCCCATCTGCGGAATGACTGCCGTCCCTCCGCGAAATCCCCAATCGCGGTGCACCTGCATCGCCTGAACGCTACCGGCAATCACGCCGCTCGCCTTGGCGAGAACGTACCGGCGGAGAACCCGGCGGGGCATTGCCAGTGACCGACGGACATTCTCCCACACGAACAGGACGAGCGGAACCGATCGTTTTGCAGCGGCGAGAGCGACCTGTCCGGCGCTCAGCGCGTACACCTCCTGCTCGTGGAGAATGACGTCGGGGCGCGCCTGATCAAGGGCGTTCGCAAGCCCTCGTGGATGATAAATAAATGTGCCCTGCCGGGACCCGAAGAACACGGAAACAGGAATGTCGTGAATTGTGGACAACGCCGTCCGAACGGACGTTTCTCCCATGTACTTTTTCGGGTGAATGAGCGTGACTGTAATGCCCGGATGCCCCGCGACCGACTCCAACGTGGAAAGATAACGCTCATCCTGATATGCGTGAGAGATGACAACAAGATTCATTAGCTGCAGCCTTTCCCGGCAGGCCATGCCGGTTGCCCGTGCTCCAGTCCATCCATTCGCGACAGAGCTTGTGGCGCACATTCGTATTCGATAGAATTTGTTCGAGAATCATGGCCGCGTAGATGCTGTTCGAGGCCTTCGCCACGGCAGCTGGTTGGTTGTGCAATGACCAATCTCATACGATCACTCCGCTGGGATGAACTTGCCTGATGCTGGATTTCCGATTGGGTTTCTCGCGTTACGACGAGCCTGGATGCGAAGTTGTTTTACATAACTGTCCGGGAAATGCGACTCGTATTTGAGCAGAAAGCAAATTGCTTCGGAACCAAAGACGAGATCTCCCGCCAACCAGATAGACAAGACGAGCAGCACAGTGCAAAAGACAAGAAGCGCTGTCAGGCGAGGCCCCGCCCCAAAATGAAAGGGAACGCGAAGCATCTGATCGAGCGACCACGCCAAAGCACCAAAGGCAGCAGAAAATCCAATCCTTTTTGCGATGACTTGTAGTACTTTTCCCCAGGAAAGCTGAAGTAGTCGAAAAGAAAAAGCTGCAATCAACCCAAATCGGAAAAGCATGATGCCCAGCAGTGCCCATGCGATGCTCGCGAGTGAGATGCGCGCGGCCGCAAAGTATGCAAATGCCGCAACGCCACAGCTGATTGCCTGCGGCCAAAACTCGAGTCCAGGCCGACCCAGTCCGCATAAGATGGGGCCGAGCAGGCAATGCGCTGCGTAAAATGGCATGGCAATCGCAAGGGGAAGCATCAGAGGGAGGACGCCAGCCCACTTGTCGCCAAAAAGGCCGACGATGGTGGTTTCGGAAGTCAGCGCGAAGGCGGCGTACGCGGACCCAAGCACGCCGAACACAATCGCAAGGACGCATAAAGTCAGGTCGCGCATCAGTCTTTTTCGGTCCTGCAACTTTGCGGCGGACGAGAAGAGCACGGATTGCAGGCCCGTGACGACCGCGTTCGCGGGTTGATACGCGAAATTGCAGGCTCGTCCGTAGAGTCCAAGGCCGATCGGCCCAAGCTGAGCGGCGGCAAGATTGTCGAGATTGAAGTGCCCCCAATTGACAACATTATTCGCGATGATCGTTCCGCCAAATCTCGTTGTGGATCGATCAGGGAGGCCGAAGCTTGGCCTCAGAGAATGACGTACCGCAGCATAAAGAAAAACGGAATTAAGAACGCCCTGAGCGAGACATGCCGTCACCAGGCTCCAGACGCCCGCTCCGAGGAACGCCAGCGGAATGCCGAGGACAAGAAAGCCGAACAGATAGCTGCTTACTCCTGCGTACTGAATGACCCTGAATTGCATCCTCCTGCGCAGAAGCGCGGCAGAAACCAAACCCACAGATTGGATAGCCATCATCATGGCCATCGCCCGAATCACCGGCGACGCGGAAGCATCGTGAAACAGACGAGAGATCCAAGGTGCGAGGCAATAGACAACGCCCGTCGTCACGAGTCCAGTGCCAATCTGACAGGTAAATGCCTTTCGGATTTCTTCCGGGTCAAGGGATTGCTTCTGGATGAGAGCCTGACTGAATCCGCCGTCGACGAAGAGATTGAGAAATCCGTAAATCGTGCCGGCGATAATCACCTGTCCATACGGCTTGGGCCCCAGCATCCGCGCAAGGATGATGCCGACGATCAACGAGCAAAGACTGGAGCTCACCCCTCCGAAATAGTTCCATCGGATTCCCGAGATCGCGGAAACCGCGATGCCTGGCGATTTTGATGTCAAGACTGTCATCTTTCAATCGAACAAAGCGCTCTTGGCACGCCGACAGGGATTCTTCGGCAATAGGCTCGAGACGATGGTCTTCACATAGGGTGAGAGAGCGTAATGTAACCATCGCCAACCGAAATGGCGGCGCGTGAAGAACACCCATTCCTTGATTGGAACCCCTTTGGGGGACATCAGATGACGCCAGCGTCTTGGAAAGGAGATCGTCGAATCGCGCCATGTGCCCGGAGCCTCATTGCTGAAGCAATCGCCGATGTAGCCCGGCATCACGATCACCTCGAAACCAGCTTTCTTTGCGCGTAGTCCGTAATCGAGATCGCCGAACTGATGCTGAAATCGCTCTTCCATATTCCCCAAGACGGTTACGATCTCCGCGGGAATCAGCGTGAAGTTGCCATTCATCGTTTCGCAGGAGATTGACTTGGATGGGTGAGCCTCAATCATCTCGAGATTGAGAACCAGGCCACGCGTCCGTTTAGAAAGCCGCCAAAACTCTGTTTTCCGGTCAAGGGTGAGCGCGTGCTCCCCGCAACGATCGCGGGCTCGCTTAAGGCGAGTCGATCTCGCGCAAGAGAGACCACACGCTCCAGTGCATCTTTGTAAAGGATGGTGTCGTCGTTGAACAGAACGTAGGCGTCAAACTCCCCCTGGATTGCGGTCGCGAATGCCAGGCGCATGCCCCCGTTCCAATAAAGAGTGCCATCACCCTCGAGCACGTGTATGCTCGGGTACCGCGACCGCACCGCCTTGCCGGTACCGTCGGTGCAGCCATCGTCCACAAGGAACACCTCAGTCTCAACGTCTTCGATCCTGTGCTGGCGAAACAGAGAATCCAATGAAGCGAGAGTCAATTCGCGTCGATTGTGGGATGTAATTAAGATCGCGACTCGGCTGATGAACACGCATTCTCCTGATCTATTTGGCAAAGGTGACAGATGAATCCATGCCCCACGGCCCCAACTCGCGCGGGGCGGGCAATTCTTGAGGTGTTCTTGCGCGGAACGCAATGGCGCTGGCAATTCCGAACAAGGCATAGGATTCTGGTTCAATGCTGTACGTGACCCCGTAGACCAGAGTGATGAAGACCACCAGGATCCAAATTGATGCGCAAGGATAGATGGCCGCGAACCATTCTTTCCGCACTCGCCACAACGCAATGAATGGTCCGAGCAAAAAACACATGAGAAAGAACAATCCGATCATTCCTGCTCGGAGATACTCTGTGACATATTCGCTATGAGGTGGCGCCGTCTGTGCCAAGTGGCTCAGTGGATCGATGCGCCACCAACCGCTTCCGATTGGTTTGCCCATCAATACCGTGAATGGGGTCTGGTCTGAATCGAAGAGGAACTCCTGCCAACCATTTACCCGCCAATACCAGGTGTTCGCGTTCGACACAGAGGCGGAGAACTCGTCTTCACCTGTGAGGTTTGCATTGCCGTTTTCAAAAAACGCGATTCCAACGACAGCTATTAAAGCCAGAAGCGCTGCGGGCAGGATGCGCCGAAAGAGACGACCATCGACAAATAGAAGTGCTGCTGTCCCCGCGAGAAGCATCATCCAAACAGTGCGATGCCGCAGATAAATGGCAACAAGGAAGAACGCCGGCGCTTGCAATTCGGCGACAAAACTGTGCTCGTAGTATGAAGAGCGAGCCAAGGCGAGAAAGCCACATACGCCAATGGCAGCCGCGGCACTGGATGGAAGATAGCGATTATCTGCCGCGGCAACAGCGGAATGTGCCCATGCCGATACGCCGACGGGAAGGCCCGCAGCCGCAAGTGCTGCTACAACGCAGAGCGCAGCGCCAAACACGAGGAATCCGTGAACATATCGTCTGACGGACTTTTCATCAGCGGGCGCGTCGAGAAAGTAGAGCATAGCGAGGAGCGGGCCCACAAAGCCGCGCGCCTCATTGCCTGCGGCGAAGACTCCGTTCGCGCTGATCCCGCGGGCAAAACTAGAGGCGAATACGAGCAGATAGCCGACCGCAAGTATGCGGGTAGCATTGAGGAATCTGAATCCTCGAAAGGATCGACAGACGCCGGCGATGAGAAGGCCGATGTAGACTGCATCGACTAGGTTCAGGTGGAGACGGCCGAAGGCGGTGGCGTTCATGCCGAATGTGAGATTGAGGAAATTGGCGGCAAGCAGGCTGAAGAGCCCCACCTCGACGTGGCACGCCATGAGATAGATGGACAATAATGCGATTCCGAATAAGCCAACTACAACCAGAAAGGCGAACATCGAGTCTCCGGAAAAGACAACTAAGCGTCGAGCGGTGCATGCCGGTGAGCTGTCGCTGTATCAGGAATTGGTTGAACGACCGGCGCGCTGGTTTGAGCTTGTATCAAGTTTTTGTAAACAGCTTCGTAACTGTTCACCACGGCACCCAGACGATAGTGTTTGAAGGCGCGCTCATAGCCGTGATTAGCCAAATGATGGCGATAGTTCGCGTTGGTCGCCAACTGGAGCATGGCCTGCGCAATCGCCGTCGGTTTCTTGACGTCGACGAGACCGCCTCCGCTGCACCCAAGCATCTCGCGCATTCCAGGCGTTGTTTCGCCGGCGATTAGGGCTTTCCGAAGCGCCATTGTCTCCAGAGCCGTCATTGAGAATGCTTCGTCGAGAGAAGGATGGACAACGACATCGACTTCTTCGCTGACGCGCTGGAGAAGTTCGGCGTAGGCCACCGGGCCCGCGAAGAAAACATCCCTGTCGAGACTCATTTCTCTGGCCCATTGATGTGCGCGGCCACCGAGTTCGTAGTCGAGCCCGAACATGACGAGGCGTGCTCCCGAAAACTGGCGACGAAGAATTCCGAATGCTTTCAGCGCGGTTTCAGCGTTCTTCCGGCGCGACCATCCGAGGAGAATCGTTGCGAAGGTGATCCCAATGTTGCTTTCCCGCCTGGGCTGCCGCCCCAAGTCAAAAACGTTATCGGGCAATCCATTGGGAATGATCTCGATCTTGGCACCCGGTTTGATGTGTTGAGAAAAATGCAACGCCGCGCCTTCAGAAACCGCGGTGAAATGCCTGCCACGAAGAGCAACTTCATACGCCATAAGAAGACGCACGGCGCGATGCGGATCGCGGTAATAGCGGAGTACATTCCAGGCAAGATCGTGGATGGTCGTAACTGTGGGAACGCCGGAGCGCAGTGCGCCGAGAGCAAACTCATAGGTCCAGTGAGCATGGACGAAGGACGGCGCGTCGGCCTTGATAACTCGCCGTAAGTAATTAATCTCAGGCCAATAGTAAGTGGCCGCGAGATGGCGCTCACGAAATGGGCCCACAAATATCCGCAGGCTTCCGAAGTGATAAATCTGTCCCCTCGTAAGTCCTTTGCTCAGCGTGTAAAGCGTAACCTCATGACCGCGATTGAGCAGCTCGACGATGAGTGGCGTAGTCGCAGTTCCACCAAGACCAGGTGCGATCTCAGCAGTCTGCTCGCCGGTGAGTTGCGCCAGAGTGTGAATGTCCGCTGGGGCGCAGAGAGCAATCTTCATGATTGTCTCCAGACTTGTTCTGAGATTGGCGGTGTCTGTGCGTCTTCCACATAGAGACCGCTGATGATACTTTGCACGCCGTTCCGAATCGAGAAATGCTCCCGCACCAATCGGCCGTCTATCAAAGCCCGGTTGCGCCGCTCGTCCAACTGAAGCGCCGCGACATAAGCAATCCCCCCGGCAATCGATTCAGATGTTGTGTCGGTGAGGACAGTATTGTTTGTTACAGCCGCGATGTCAGAGAGACCTTCCACCCGTGAGCAGACCAAAGGAACGCCCGACGCAATTGCTTCGATTGCTGCTATGCCGAGCCCCTCGTGGAGCGAGGGCATGACGAATACATCAGCGGCCCACAAGAACGGCAGAACTTCTGCCTGCGATCCAAGAAATCTCACCTTGTTCTGAATTCCAAGCATATCGGCCAGTTTGTGCTCCGGATGGCCTGGCACCTCCCGTCCAATGTGGACGTAAAGCGGCTGCAATGCAGTTGGCAGCAGCGGAATTGCGCGGAGAATCGCCTCATGATTCTTCGCCGCGTTGCAGTTTCCGACAGAGACAATCACGAGATCTTCAAGACGTGCGCCGAGTGACTGTCGAGCCGCGGCCCGCTCGAGCGGAACGGGCGGCCTGAAGCGGAATACGTTGAACCAATTCCGAATGCGGATGCCGATATTCCCGAACCGTTCCCACTCGCATGCGCTGACTCCCGCACTGACCATTCCATAGCGTCCTCCCAGCAAGCGAACGAAGTGCCTCTCGCAAAGCTTTCGCAAACGCAGAAGACCACAAAACCGAAAAGTGTTGTGCGGTGTTACGGCGATTCGTTCAACGCCAGCCAGCCTCGCGATGAGTGCAAAGAGCGGCGATCCTGCTTCAGAATGAATATGGACGACGTCATATCCAGACTTGCAAAGGAAAAAGAACCTTCGAACGAAGTCAAACCTTGGAAGAAGGGAGGGCCAGCCTCGGAAGGGGAGATGATGGACACTGTAGCCGCACGCGCGCATCTGCTCTGCGAGTGGGCCGACAGAATCCGCAGTTGCCAGGACATCGCATTCATATCCGCGTTCGCGCCATTCCGAATTACTGTTCAAGAGCATCATTTCCATGCCTGAACGTTCCAGGCTGTACAACACATGCAAGACACGTTTCATGGGCGGGCTGCCATTTTCACTCCGTAAGAATTTAGGGATTATTGGCGGCTGCGTAGATCGATGCAGACGCAGCCGCACTGAGGACGTTGGATCCATTGATCACAAATGATTTCCAGGCGCTGGCTGGAACGTAGAGCGCGTCGTCGAGCTGAAGTGAAACCGGAGGTGCATCACCCTTCTCCATTTTTCCCAGAGGGACCTTAATCTGGACGAAGCTGTTCCCCTGTCTGCGAACGACAACGGCGCAGCATGCAGAAGATTGCAGGGTTTGTCCGCCTGCCAGGGAGATCGCCTGCACTACGTTCAGCGTGCCGCCGTTCACCATGAGGTATCCGCCAGGCCTATTCACAGCGCCGAGAACGTAGATAATGCCTGCCCTGTGCACAAGGACCGTATCGCCGGGCTCGACTATTTCTTTCTGAAGATTGGCAGGGTCCCTGCCCTGTGCATATTCAACATGGTGCGAATTGGTGTCTCCGTTTGTGCTGCGGTGCTGGATCTCGATGTCATTTCCGGCCGCGATCGTTTCGCCGCCTGCCAAGGCAAGCACATCGCCAAGAGGCTCCGGACCCAGCAGTTGAATACGGCCCGGACTCTGCACCTCACCCAGGACGGATATATTCCGACCCGAATACTGGAGGACGTTGAGAATCACCTGCGGGTCTTTGAGGATTTCGCGATCCGCAAACTCTTTGGCGATTGCGTTCTCCGCCTGCGCCACCGTGATTCCCGCCACAGGAAATGCTCCAATCAAGGGGATCGTCAGATTCCCTAGGGCGTCAACGCGTAATTGCGCGGACATTTCGGGAACGCCGTATACGTCGATCTGAACGAGGCAGCCTGGAGCAAGCTTGAGATTTTCAAATCCCTCTGGAATAGGGTTGACCCCGGCAAGAACTGGCGATTGCGCACGTCGCGTCGATGCAACATTTTCGTTCACGTTGGCGAGGACGGTTGCGCCTTGCTGACAGAGGGTTCGCGCTGGCATCGCGAGCGCCAAAATCGGCGTGATAAGCGCGCAAGCGACACCAACATGTACTCGGCGCATCGGAGCGCTATTTTTCGTCGACATAATAGCCACCCCCGACCCCGCAGTATCCATATCCTGAGTACCCTGCGGACCGCAGATTGAGCGCGTTCATCACAATTCCAAGAGCCGGGGTTTTTGCAGAGCGCATCAGTGAGAGACATCGCACGAGAAGTCGTTTGGACGTCCTGTTCGATCGCAGGATCAGAACAACTCCATCGACCAGCAGTGAAATAAGTCGTGCGTCTGTAACCAATAGGGCCGGCGGGCTATCGATCAAGATATAGTCAAAATGCGCTCTCAATTCGGCCAGAAGGTCGATGAAACGCTTCGAGCCAAGCAATTCCGATGGGTTCGGGGGACGAGGTCCACCTGGCAAAAGAAAGAGCGAGTGAATGTCCGGATGGGACTGTATCGCTTGAGAAAATGCGAGTCCACTCGCAAGGCAGTTACTCAAACCAACTTCGTTGGAACATTTAAAAACATTATGAGCCTGGGCGCGTCGCAGGTCGGCATCGAGATAGAGAACACGGTCTCCTTGGAACGCAAAAGCAGCCGCCGTATTGAGGCAGGTGGTCGATTTCCCCTCCCCTGGCGATCCGCTCATGAACAAGATGACCCGCGGCGGTTGTTCCGGCCGGCTCAATAGCAAAGCAGTGCGAAGGGAGCGGTACGACTCGGCGATCTGAGATCGCGGAGCCCGGAGTAGCCACGCACTCGATTTCGGTGCAGCACGATCTTTGAGCCTGGGCTCGGTTCCGTACTTGCTGGCGATACTCTGCTTCTGCTGAAAATCCGGGATCGCCCCAATCACTGGGATTGCGGTGATTTGCTCGACCTGCTCCGGTGTGGCAATTGAATCATCGAAATAGTCCCATAAAAATGCCGACAAGAAACCGATGACTAACCCAATCAAGGCTCCAAACCCGATTGTCGCTCTCTTCTCTGGATAAGAGGGCAGGGCTGGAGTTCGCGCCGGATCAACGAGCGTAACATTCGAAGCTTTTATACCTGCAGTTACACTTGCCTCTTCCAGCTTGGAATAGAGGTCTTGATAAATCTCTCGATTCGATTGGGCCTCCTCCTGAAGAAGAACCAGTTGGTCCTCCTTTTCGGTGACCTTATCGACGACTTGCTCCTGCGCCGCGATCTGCTGGCGGATTCCGCTTTCGGCGAGGATTGCCAGGTCGAGTTCGTTTTTCGTGCGGGTCCGAATGCGTTCCAGCTCGGCGCGAATCTGCAAGACAACCGAGGCTTCCTCGTTCTGAAGCTGGATCATGACAGGGTTCTTGGCACCATACTTTGTATTCGCAGTCGCAAGCTGAACCTTAACCTGGGCAAGCTGTTGGCGAAGTTGTTGCAGCAGCACAAGGTCCGCGCCGCCGGGCGCAAGGGGAGAGTCCGGTCCCAGAACGCTCGCCAACGTACTGGATCCGGCACCCAACACGACTTCAGGATCCTGGGTTTGAGTCATCTTGTAGATGGCCTCTCGTGCGATGCGCGCGACTTCCGCTTTTGTCAGATCGCGATTCAGCTCGATCAGGCGTTCGATGGCCACACTGTCAGGGGAATTCGAGACCTGAGACTGCGTGGGTCCCGAATTGTTCCACGTGGAACAATTGTGACAACTGCCACGCGAGACTCTCCTCCTTTGCAAGTGATTTCGTGTATGGATGATCTGCGCATCGCGATTAATTGGGACTTCCTGCACGGATGGAGCCATTGCGATCCCAATAAGACCGGGTTCGCGCTGAAATGCGGTGACTCTTGACTGGCTCTCCTCAACCTTTTGCTTCAAAGCCGCCAATTGACCGGTCAGCCAGAGGGAAGCTTTTGACGACGCTTGAAATCTTGCTTGTGTGGACTCGTTCATGTAGGCATCAACGACCGCGTTCGCAACTGCACTCGCGCGATTCGGATCCGTATCGGTATAGGTCACGGTGAGCAAGCGCGTCCCCTTAATCAAGCTGACGCGCAGTCCGGACCTGAAGATTTTGAGCAACCGCTCTCGTTGAAGCGGAGCCCGATCAAGAGGCAAACCGCGTTCCTGCTCCAAGGGCGTTTCTTTGCCGGACACTGGAATCGCGAAGGGCGGGTTGGCGTCGAGCTTCAGATCTTCAATCACCCGGATCGCCGTGTTGTCGCTCATGATCACGGTCTGCTGCGTGAGCAGATCCATATTCATCTTGTCCTGATCTCCGAGACCACTTGCAATTCCCGACAGATCGGCCAGTCCGAGTGCAGAGCCACCTTCCTGGTTCATCTCGATTATTGCGGTAGAGCTGTATTCCTTTTTCGCCAACAATATCGCAAGTGCAGCAAGGGCAATTCCTAGACCTAGTGTCGTGATAATTGCAATCTGCCGTCGCCGCAGGATACGCACGATTTCCCGGAATTCCAGGTCGGCATGCGGAGCGGTCCTGGCGGCGGTGGTGTCGCGCCGATGCAAACTTGATTTCGGCATTACAGTGGGACTGGACGACATTATTTGTTCGTTCCTCTAGGCTGTATTTCTCTTTATTTACAGCGCATCTTCAAAGCTGAATATGGATTCCAATTCTTGGTGCAACACCTCGCCGCGTATCTTGCCCATGGCCGCCGGCGGCGATGGACCTCGTCGATTTGCCTTCTTTCCTAGTTACGATTCATGGCTGAATCTACGAAATCCCGAAAACTGCAATCCAACATTCCAAAGGAAGGCAGGAATGCACTTGACATAGCGCTGCCCCAGACGCCCAGGTTCCTGAAGGAGGCGATGGAACCACTGCATGCCAATTTCTCGCACCCAACGCGGCGCCTCTTTCACTGCTCCGGAGTGGAAGTCGAAGGCTGCTCCGACGCCCACCATGAGCCTGCAATTCATCTTCCCGCAGTATTGCGCCATAAACCGTTCCTGCTTGGGTGATCCCAGCCCAACCCAGAACACATCGGGTTTCGTTTGCTCGACAAACGCAATCAGTTGTTTTTCTTCACCGGCAGTGAGAGGTCGAAACGGCGGTGTACATGTTCCTACAACATTCAAATCTGGGAATCTCGCCTTGAGGCGCGCGCCTAATTGGTCTGCGACGCCGGGCTTGCCGCCATAAAAAAAGTGCCGATAGCCCCGCTGCTCGGAAAATCGGCACAGCTCGATCAGCAAGTCGGGCCCGTAAACGCGACGCATCCTCCTGTGTCCTTGCAATCGGCCTATCCAGACCAGCGGCATTCCGTCTGGCGTAGTCATGAAGGAGCCGTTCAATATCGCGCGGAATGCCGAGTCGGAGAGCGCCTCGGTAACCGTGTGGACATCTGTCGCGCAGACGTATCCCTGGCCGTTCGAGCGGATCAATTGATCGCATCGCCCGATTGCGTCATCCATATTGATGACGCTCACGCCGACTCCCAGAATGTTGGTGCGGGATGGCGCTCGTTGCGTGGGTTCGGACAATTCAACAGTCGACATTTCGCTGCTCATCGAAGATTGCTCCCAAATATGAAACAAGTCAGACACCACGCATTGCGAAGACCATCGTGTGAAGAAGAATTGCGAAGTCCATAAGAAAGCTGCGGTGACGGATGTAATAGAGGTCGTACTGAATATTCTCGTGAATTTGAAAAGCTCGATCTCCACTCAATTGCCAAAGACCCGTGATGCCCGGAGGCACTTCCAAACGTTGCCGGTGCACAGGGCCGTGCTGCTGCGCGATGAAATGCATTTCGGGACGTGGGCCCACCAAGGACATTTCGCCCTTGACAACATTGATAAGTTGCGGCAGTTCGTCCAGACTGCTTCGGCGCAAGAATCGCCCGACGCTGGTCACTCGCGAGTCTCTCCCGTCTCTGGGCGAGATTGCGTATCGCGGCGCATCAAAACGCATGGACCGAAACTTATACATGTTGAAGGGCCTGCCATCCCTCCCGACGCGTTGTTGCCGAAACAGCACCGGTCCTGGTGAGTCGAAATGAATGAAGATCGCGATGGCAAACAACACGGGAGCCGTGAGCAGAATCAACAGCAGGGCAGAGACCAAGTCGAAGATCCGCTTGGCAAGCGCGTAGTGCTGGTCCCTGGCTGGCCTTCGGACGACATTGAGCATCGTGCCATCGATGTCGGCATATTCGATGGTGTCAACGGATATTGCCGAATGGCGTGGCAAGAACGCGAATTGCACCTCAGCTGCCTGGGCAGCTTGCACGGCACCTGAAAACTTTTCGTGGCCAAGGCTTGGAATCGCAACCACCAGCAACCCGCATTGAAGGTGCTCAATCAACTCCCTGGTGATCGGCCCTGCAATCACCTTGGCCGAGTGTTCCCGCTTATAAGAGGATCCGAAGATTTGGTGTCCGTGTAGTTCTGGGTCGTCGTCGACGAGTGCGACTGGATTTAGACCCAGCCTGGGAGATCGAGCCAGAGCGGAAAATACGCGACGACCGCTTTCACCTGCCCCGTAAATCAGCACGTTCTGTACACCGAAGCCGCGTGTTCGCAAGGCACGAACAGCGACAAAAAGCAGTTGCTTCTCGATGATCTGAAACAGTGACACGCTCAACAGCGAAATCAAAGAAATCCACCAGGAGAAGCGACGACCAGTCAGAAATGTAGCGAGCAGGACAAGCAAAAATGCCTGAATCGATACCCGGAGTGAGCGCTCGGTCTCTTTGATCCGCAATAAGCTGTTCCCCGCGAGATACGCGCCGTCGTGGTCGAGCAACAGCACAACCAACACCGCAATGGCACATGACACAACGGCGACGGTGCTGAACTCAGAGCGCAACAGGCTACCAAGGTGTAGAAACTCGTACGCGAAGAATCCTCCGCCGATGGCGAACGCGACGGTGAACAAATCCGCCAGAATTTCAATCGCCGTCAGCGTTTGTTCAAATCGATTGTGGATTGCAGCGCGGGCTTCACTCCTGGGAGGTGCAATACTCGCTGGGGCCCCCTCGACCAGCCACTGGGCGTCCTCTATGCCAAACCAGTTCATTCCGTTCCCCTTCTCTCGTCGAGGAGCGGCCGCGGAAACTGCGCATCTTGTCGCGTATCAATAGATGGGCCCATTTAATCTTTGTTTTCTCTTGTTCGGATTTATGTAATACAGATTGCAGATCTACTTCTAGGGTGCTCGCTCCGGGCTTTCAGCGCCGAACGTGAAAAGCGACTCTCTTTTATCAAATAAGCGAGAACGAAGACGGATACGGCGCTCTCCGCATCCTTTCGCAGATGCACCGATTGACATGCATATCCAAAGCGGAAATGCCTGCTGGCCAATCGATGATTTCTTGCTTAACAACTGTCTTATATCGAGACACTGCCCAGCATCAGTGCGCTTCGTCATGACCTGTTGTGATTTCCGACCAACCAATTGTGGAAATCGCAAAAGGATTTGCGGATGACATTCGCTGACGGGATCGGCCGCGTTGTGCCTGAACAGGAAGGGAATGACTTGTCCGAATGCGCAGCCGGGCGCTGCGCGGGACTACTTTGCCGGCGCTTCCAGCTGAGATCGCGCGGCCTGGTACGCGAGGCGAATACCTTCCGCGAGACCGGTTCTGGCTTTCCATCCGAGAGCATGCATCCGGCTTACATCGAGCAGCTTTTGCGGTGTGCCATCCGGACGCGATGTATCGAAAACGATCTCGCAATCGAATTCGAGAACCTTTGCGACCAGCTCTGCCAATGCTCGAATCGTGAGATCCTCGCCGGTGCCAATGTTGATCAGGGGAGCCTCATGGCAGCTGATCAGGCGGCCGAATTGGGACTCAGGCAGATTCAGGAGATGAATGCATGCCTCGGCCAAATCTTCACTGTAGAGGAATTCACGCCGAGGCTTGCCTGTCCCCCACACCACCAGCCGATGATCACCGGCCCGTTTCGCCTGGACAACTTTGCGCATCAACGCCGGCAGGACGTGCGACGCCGTCGGATCGAAGTTATCTCCCGGCCCATAAAGATTGGTGGGCATCGCCGCTAGATAGTGCGTTCCGAATTGCCGGTTGTAAGACCAACACATCTCCACTCCCGCGATCTTCGCCAAGGCATACGCTCGATTGGTCGACTCAAGCGGACCACTGAGTAGATATTCCTCTTTGATCGGTTGCGGAGCGAGTTTTGGATAGATACAGCTCGATCCGAGAAAGAGCAAACGATCGACACCGCTGCGGTAGCTCGCATCGATCACATGGGTCTGGATCTCAAGATTCTCGCGGATAAAATCGGCGGGATACGTATCGTTGGCGAGGATGCCACCCACTTTTGCCGCAGCCAGAAAGACATATTCAGGTTTCTGCTCGTCGAAAAAAGAGCGCACGGCTTGGCGATCGGTAAGGTCAAGCTCGGCATGTGTGCGAAGAATGAGATTGGAATAACCTCTTTGCTCCAGGCCACGGCAGATTGCCAATCCCACCAAACCGCGATGACCGGCGACGAAAATGCGGCTCTGCTTCTCCATGCGTAGCGATCCGTTTCTTTCCTCAGAGCTCGTGAAAATTGAAGACCGAATAGCCGTGCTTGCGCACCAGGGCGTCCCGCTCCGCCACCTTGAGATCCTCTTCCGCCATTTCTTTCACCAGTTCGCGAAATGTGACGCGCGGTTGCCAACCCAGTTCTCGTCCGGCTTTGCTCGCATCGCCCAGCAGGCTGTTGACCTCCGTGGGACGGTAGTAGCGCGGATCGATGGCCACGATCACGTTGCCACTCGAGTCCAGTCCTTTCTCTTCGGCGCCCTCGCCTTCCCAGTTGATTTTCATGTCGAGAAAGCTTGCCGTCAGATCTACAAAATCGCGCACGCTATGTTGCTCGCCTGTGGCAATCACGTAATCCTTCGGCTCCTCTTGCTGCAACATCAGCCATTGCATCTCAACATAGTCGCGCGCATGGCCCCAGTCGCGTTTCGCATCGAGATTTCCGAGATACAACGTGTCCTGCAGGCCAACCTTGATGCGGCTCAGCGCGCGTGTGATCTTGCGCGTGACAAAAGTCTCACCGCGCTTCGGAGACTCGTGATTGAACAAGATCCCGTTGCAGGCAAACATAGCCGTAAGCCTCACGGTAGTTGACCGTGATCCAGTACGCATAGAGCTTTGCGACCGCGTAGGGCGAGCGCGGATAAAACGGCGTTGTCTCCTTCTGCGGCGTTTCGCGCACCAGGCCGTACAGCTCCGAAGTCGAGGCCTGGTAAAAACGAGTCAGCTTTTCGAGGCCGGCAATTCGAATCGCCTCAAGCAGGCGCAGGGTGCCCAAGCGCATCGGCATCTGCCGTGTATTCCGGCTGCTCGAATGAAACTTTGACGTGACTTTGTGCCGCGAGGTTATAGATCTCGTCGGGCTTCACTTCCTGCACGATTCGGATGAGGCTGCTGGCATCGGTCAAATCGCCGTAGTGCAGCATGAAGTGGCGCCCTATTGCATGTGGGTCTTCATAGATATGGTCGATGCGATTGGTGTTGAAGAGAGAAGCGCGCCGTTTGATGCCGTGAACCTCGTAGCCCTTCGACAGCAGCAGTTCCGCGAGGTAGGCGCCATCTTGGCCCGTAACGCCCGTGATGAGAGCCTTCTTCATTCTCTTTTGCTCCCCTCGACCTGACGGATCCGTCGCCTGCAGAAGCGTCAAACTTAATTGTCGACTCAAGCGGGAACTTCGATGCACGATTTGAAGTAATCCAGGCTGAGCTTCAACCCAGTTTCGAGGTCGATCTTGGGTTCCCAACCGAATAGCTTCCTCGCTTTGCTGATGTCCGGCTGTCGTTGGATCGGATCATCCTGCGGAAGAGGACAATACACGATCTCGCTCTTCGACCCAGTGACGCGCAAAACAGCTTTCGCGCATTCGAGAATCGTCCATTCAGTCGGATTGCCCACATTTACCGGCATGTGCTCGTTGGTTCGCGAAAGCCCAAGAATTCCCTGAATCTCGTCGGTCACATAGCAAAAGCTTCGCGTTTGCGCTCCCTCGCCATAGACCGTCAGGTTCTCGCCCTTCAGCGCCTGGATCATGAAATTCGAGATCACGCGGCCGTCGTCCTTCTGCAGCCGCGGACCGTAAGTATTGAAGATGCGCACCAGGCGCGTATCCACGGAGTGATAGCGGTTATAGGCCATCACAAGAGCTTCGGAGAATCGCTTCGCCTCGTCATAGACCGACCTTATCCCGATGGGATTCACGTTGCCCCAGTACTCCTCGGTCTGCGGATGCACTGATGGATCGCCGTAGCACTCCGAAGTCGAAGCGTGCAGAAAGCTTCGCTCCGTATTTGCGTGCAATATCAAGTGAGTTCTTTGTTCCTGCCGACCCCACCATCAATGTCTCGATTCCGAGGCGGTAGTAATCGACAGGGCTGGCAGGCGATGCAAAATTGAAGACGTAGTCCACGCGCTTCGGGTCAAACGCTTCGGAGATATCGGCATTTACAAACTCGAACTTCGGTTCCCGCGTCAAGATGTTCGAGATTCCGCATCGAACCAGTGCAGAGGTTGTCGACACCGATGACCGAGTGCCCTTCAGCGAGGAGTGCGTCGGTTAGGTGAGAACCCAGAAAACCGGCAGCTCCGGTTACGAGCACACGCATCAATCAAACGCCCCTTTCAACAACCTTCGCGAGATGACCAGAGTGAAGAAAAGTCGAGTGCTCTATCTCTATTCAGCCCCGGAAAGCTGGACTCTTCCAAATTCTATCGGACTGGAATACCCGGCGCTCTTATTGGATGTCGGGGGCCACCCCGTGACACCGTTTGACTAGGCCCTGTCTCTCTTCCTCGGCTCGTGGAAGACGGTAATCGGATCCATTGGCTGCGACAACCCCGGCCGCCCCACGCTGAGATAGGTAAAGCCATGCTCGGTCATTGTGGCCGGGTCGTACAAATTGCGACCGTCAATAACGATTGGATAACGCAGCGTGTAGTGCAGCTTCGCCAGATCGAGCTCGGCAAATTCGCTCCAGTCGTTCAGAATCAGCAGCGCATCAGCGTCCTGCGCGGCCGCATAAGGGCTATCGACATAGCGCATCTGCGCTCCTGGCGGAATCAATTCCTTGGTGCGGACTTCGGCCGCCGGATCGTATGCGCTCACAATGCATCCTTCACTCAAAAGCTTCTTCACAATTTCGATCGCCGGAGACTCGCGAATATCGTCGGTGCCCCCTTTGAACGCCAGGCCGAGCACTCCGATTTTCTTGCCGCGGAAGGTCCACAGGGCCGAACGCACCTTTTGGAAGAAACGATGGATCTGCTCTTCGTTGATCTTTTCCACTTCGTGCAGCAGCCCGAAATCCACGCCGACCAACTCGGCTACGTTGCGAAATGCGGCCACATCTTTCGGGAAGCAGGACCCGCCGTAACCGACGCCGGCGCGCAAGAACTTGTTGCCGATGCGGCTATCGAGGCCGATGCCCTTGGCCACTTCTTCCACGTCCGCTCCCGCCGCTTCGCAAATGTTCGCGACGACGTTGATGAACGAGATTTTCGTGGCAAGAAACGCATTCGACGCGTGCTTGATGATTTCCGCAGCCTTCGTCGAAGTCAGCAGCAGCGGAGGGAGCTCATTCTCTCGCACGGGTCCCGGGATTCGGTTGTCGCCGCGGTAGTATTCGCCCGAAGTTAGCGGCTCATAAATCTGCTTGAGCAATGCCGAAGCACGATCGGTCGCCGCGCCCACTACGATCCGGTCCGGATGTAGGAAGTCGACAACGGCGGTCCCTTCGCGCAGGAATTCCGGATTCGACGCAACATCGAAGAGATCCTTCGGCACACCATTGCGCTCGATGACCCGGCGAATCCACTCGTTGGTGTAAACCGGGACCGTGCTCTTCTCGACGATGACCTTATAGGAGTCGATGGAACGCGCGATCTCGCTGGCGACCGCATCCACAAACGACAGATCAGCGCTGCCCGTCCGGCTTTGCGGAGTTCCGACGGCGATGAAAATAGCCTGCGCGCTTTGTGCCGCGTTGCGCAGATCGGTTGTGAATTCGAGTTTGCCGCCCCGATGCTGGTTCAGTAACTCGGGCAGATAATCCTCGTGGATCGGGACTCCGCCCGACTGCAGCGTGCGCACTTTGGCCTCATCGTTGTCCACGCAGATCACGCGATGCCCAATCTCCGCAAAGCATGCGGATGCCACAAGACCAACGTAGCCTGAACCGACCACAGCAATGGTCACGGGCTCATGTTTGTGATTCTTCACGTACGCCCCCTATGAATTAGCTAAATTAAGGATCGAGCGACTCTCTGCGTCACCGGAAGTGCAGAAACAATCGCAATCCGGCCGCAATCTTCTATCAAGATAACCGAGTATCTGTTCAATCGCTCAACAAACTCGTGCCTCTTTCGGGCCATCGAGCTGATTTCCAATCACTTCCGCAGTTCAAAATTTTCATGAATTCTCCGTTGGAGATATTCAGAATTGGCTTCAAATCTTCGAACTTCGATAACAGAACATTGCCGACCGTCTGTTTGAGTTGTGGACCGCGATTGCATACCACCCGTCCGATCCCCGGCTAGAATAGAGTAACTTTCTCCCCTGCAATCGTTTATGAGAATGCTTTTGTCTTCGATGCCTTTCGTACCCCACCAATTTCCTGACTTTGAGACAACGGAATACCGGTCGGGGTGTGCAGGCTGCCTCAACGGGCTCGCCGGTTCTTTTCGGTTCTCCAAGCCTCAATAATACCTGTGGTAGCCTTGAGAATAGGGCCTTTGCCGATGTCAGCCGGATTCCCATCCTCTGTCCGCGTCTACATGGACGCCAACGCAACCACGCCTCTGCTACCGGAGGTGGTCGAGGCCATGCGCCCTTACTGGACGGAGCATTTCGGCAACGCCTCGTCGATCCATTTACATGGCCAGCACGCCCGCACCGCTGTCGATCGGGCCCGGGAAACCCTGGCCGAGTTCTTCAACTGTCATGACGCGGAAGTGGTATTCAATTCCGGCGGCACCGAGGGAGACAATACGGCGCTTTTCGGGCTCCTCCATCCCGGCGACCACCTCATCACCACATCAATTGAGCACTCCGCCATCCTGGAAGCGGCCAAACGCCTGACGCATCAAGGCGTGGAAACGACATTCGTCGCACCCCAGCCGAGCGGGCTCATTGATCCGTCCGACATCTTGCGCGCTGTTCGTCCTGAGACGCGCCTGATCAGCGTAATGTTGGCGAACAATGAGACGGGCGTCCTGCAGCCGGTTGAGGAAATCGGAAAGATTGCCGCCAGCACTGGAATCTTTTTTCACATCGACGCCGTGCAGGGCGCAGGGAAGGTCAAGTTTGATGTGCGTCGCTTCGGCTGCCATCTTCTGTCGATCAGCGCCCACAAAATGCACGGTCCCAAGGGTGTGGGCGCCATGTTTGTGCGTCGCGGGACACCTCTTGAATCGCTGCTGGTAGGCGGAAGTCACGAACGCCGCCGTCGCGCAGGAACCGAAAACGTGGCCGGCATTGTGGGCTTCGCGACCGCCGTCGAGCTGGCCATGCATTCGCTCGCCGATGGAACGATCGATCGACTCTCGAAATTGCGTGACCGCCTGGAGACAGAAGCTCTTCGCATCTCCGGAACTGGTTTGAATGGATCCGAGGCGAACGGAACGCCCGTCACGCGTGTAGCCAATACTTCGAACATCTGGTTCGATCAGCTCGAGGGCGAGGCGCTGGTCATCGCGCTTGACCTCAAAGGAGTAGCCATTTCAGGTGGCTCGGCCTGCCACTCGGGAGCAACGGAACCGAGCCATGTTCTGATGGCCATGGGGTTGGACAAGACTCGTGCCCGCGCCAGCCTGCGCTTCAGCCTTCTAAAAACGGCGACGGACGCCCACGTGGACCACGTGCTGCGCGTCCTGCCCGAAGCGGTCGAACACCTGCGCGCTATCTCGCCCGTAGCAACCGGCACACTTGGCTAGAACAGCAGCGGTTCGCCCTTCCATTAAGATCCGCCTTTAAATCTTGTCTTCTTGCCGTTCGATGCTTGCCGGCCAAGTTGTCGGTCGTGGACATTCACTCCCGCGCAGATCAACTGACGAATTTTCCGCGATCCAATGGAATTTAGAAGCCATTGAATGCTGCGAGGGGGGCCACCATCTGCGTCGCTGCAGGAAGTTGGATCCGCTCTTCCGGATTGAGCACACTGCTCAGATTCATCAGTGCCCCTGAACAGCACGCCGGGCATTCCTGATTCGCATCGCTAATGCTGCTGCAATCCAGGCAAAGCACTGCCTTCTTCAGAGGAAGATGACCGGTCAGGATTTGTCGCTGCTGTATTACGTTTCTTTGTTTCATGACACCTTTCGAATGGCACAGTTGGACTGCCGTCTTTCGAACACCGCATGAATAGTGTTTTGTTTTGTAGGATCGTTTCAATCAGCGCATAGGACTCGTTCCCCCAGACAGACTTGTGCTCTACGGCTGACAAGGATTAAGTTCCGGCAAGGCGAATGCCAATTTGGCCTTGACAATCCATAACTGTTTGGTTATGGTTTCTACATGCCAGCCGCCGCAGACCACGTCTTCAGGGCACTCTCCGATCCAACGCGTCGAGCCATCTTCGAGGGGCTGAGACGGGATGGCGAGCAGACCGTTCATGCGTTAACCCGCCGTGCGGGGATCTCGCAGCCTGCGGTTTCCAAGCACCTGACCATCCTGAAGCGCGCACGCCTTGTGGGTCACCGACATCAGGGTCGTGAAACCCATTACAGTGCTCGTCCACAAGCTCTTGCCCCGCTGGTCGATTGGATGGCCCTCTATGGCGCCTTCTGGCGCGAGCGATTTGACCAACTCGAAAACCTACTGGAAAGGATGGACAAATGACTACCACCGCAACGACACGCACTCTCGTTATTGAACGGGAGATGCCACATCCACAGGAAAAAGTCTGGCGAGCCCTCACGGAAGGTCAGTTGATCGGGGAGTGGCTCATGAAAAATGACTTCCAGCCGGTCGTCGGCCACCGCTTCACATTTCGCGCCACGCCCGTGCCGAATTGGAACGGGGTCATCGATTGCGAAGTCCTGGTGGTCGATCCAATTACCCGTCTCTCCTACGGCTGGGGTTCTATGGGTCTGGAGAGCGTCGTTGCCTGGACGTTGACCCCGACAACAGGCGGCACGCATGTCCGCATGGAGCACTCCGGTTTCCCATCGGAAGAAGGCCCCAACTACAAGGGTGCAAAATACGGCTGGCAGAAGTTCATCGGCAACATGGAGCGTGTTGTTGGAGGGCTGGACTGATATGAAAACAAAATCGATTCTTTATTGGACAATGACTATCCTCGTCGCGTTTCCCATCGGAAGCGGCGGTGTCGGGCAGATATGGCAATATCAGGCCAACCCCCATGGCGTCGTGCCTGTCCTTGGCTACCCAATGTACTTTTTCGCCATCCTCGGCGTTTGGAAAGCACTTGGAGCCATTGCCATCCTCGTGCCGCGTTTCCCGCGGCTCAAGGAATGGGCGTATGCCGGCATCTTCTTTGACCTGACAGGCGCAGCCGCATCCTGCGCTGCGGTGGGCGGTTACGGCGCTTACGCCTTTCACGTCATCGCCCCCCTCATCCTTGCCGGCTTTACTGTGGCATCGTGGGCGCTCCGTCCTGAGAGCCGTACCATCGGCGTCCTCTTTCCAGCCAAACAGGCCGGCATGAGAGAGCGCGCAGCGAGCATTGGCTAAAGACGAGAAAGAAAAATGCCCGCAAAAAACCGACGCGCACGAAGAAATTGACACTTCACAACACAGCAAGGAGACACCATGAAAATCAAACTCACCAGCATCTTTGTGGACAATCAAGACAAGGCCCTGAAGTTCTACACCGACGTTCTGGGCTTCGCCAAGAAAATGGATTTCTCGGCGGGGCAATACAGATGGCTCACAGTGGTCTCGCCGGAAGAACCAGATGGCACGGAGTTGCAGTTAGCGCTGAACGACAATCCAGCCGCTAAGGCGTATCAGCAAGCGATTTTTGAGCAAAGTACTCCCGCGGCCAATTTCTTCGTCGGGGACGTGCAAAAAGAGTACGAGAGGCTGAAGCCACACGGCGTGAAGTTCACCAAGGAGCCAACCAAGACTACGGGATCGACGATCGCGGTGCTAGACGATACGTGCGGCAATCTCATTCAGGTCACACACCTCGATTGGTAAATTGAGTGGTGATACGACCCAGGACTGCGAGGGGAGGCCCTGCCTCCCCGAAGCCGTAACCTCAGAATTTTGAGACTCCACCTGAACTGGAGAACCGCTCTGGAATCCCCTCAGCCTCTCAGCCCTTGGACGTATTCAAAGCCACGGCGGCGCGAATCAAAGTTTTCAGCGCCTTCTCGTTCACCTTGTCGCTTTCGCGGAAGTCGATGGCGCGCCTTACTCCACCGTCGAGACTGGAATTGAAGAGGCCGGCGGGGTCCTCCAGAGAGGCGCCCTGGGCGAATGTCAACTTCACCGCACTCTTGTAAGTTTCGCCGGTACAGATGATCCCGCCGTGCGACCACACAGGCACCCCCCGGGGGTTAGAAGGTTTCTTCCACTTACACTCCTCGACGACTTCAGGGTCGGCTTGCATGATCAAAGCGCGAAGACGGGAAAGCATCTCTCCGCGCCAGTCGCCTAGCTTCTGGATTCTCGCGTCGATCTCGCTGGAGGCAGATTCGCGAGAGGAAGAATCGACTTTCTGAGAAACTCTCTTTTTCATGGAAGGCCGGCCTCCCCCAGCATCTCATTCGGGTCTTCGTAGGCTGTCTTTGCTGACCTATTTTTATACTAGAAAAGTAATCCTCAAAAGGGTTTGGTTCCAGGAGCGGGGTCGATATGGGAAAGGCCGATTTGAGCAAGTCTGCGAAGACTTCACGTCCGAGTTCAAGTGGTGTGAGCCAGGCCCAGCCGATGGCCCACACCGCATACGGTTCGATCATTATTCGCGGCGCGCGCGAGAACAATCTCAAGAACGTTTCGCTCGATATTCCCAAACGCCGGATCACCGTGTTTACCGGGGTGTCGGGTTCGGGCAAGTCCTCGCTGGTTTTCTCGACCATTGCCGCGGAAAGCCAAAGGCTGATCAACGAAACCTATCCGGCCTTCGTGCAGCAATTCATGCCCCACTACGGCCAGCCGGATGCGGACCAGCTCGAAAACATCTCCGCCGCTATCATTGTCGACCAACAGCGGCTCGGCGGCAATGTGCGCTCAACCGTGGCCACCGTGACCGACACGGCACAGATGCTCCGTGTGCTGTTTTCCCGACTCGGCGAGCCGCGTCTCCCGGCACCCGGCTATTACTCCTACAACGACCCGCGCGGCATGTGCCCGGAATGCGAAGGCGTGGGCCAGGTGGCGGCCGTGGACATGTCCGCTGTTGTGGACGACACGAAGTCTCTCAAACAGGGTGCGCTGATCCCAAAAGTTTTCGAGGTCAATGGCTGGTGGTGGACCATCTATGCCCGCTCCGGCATGTTCGATCTCGACAAGCCAATCCGCAAATACTCGAAGGAGGAACGCGCCAACCTCTTCGATCTCGACGACGGCCGAAAGGTCAAGGTCGACAGGATCAACCTGACGTATCTCGGCGTGGTGCCGAAGCTCCGGCAGATGATGGGCAACAAGGATCCAGAGAGTCTTCAACCGCACATCCGCGCCGAATATGACCGTATCTTCACACGCAAGATTTGCCCCGCCTGCAAGGGCGCGCGGCTCAAGCCCGAAGCGCTGGCCAGCAGGATTGCTGGCCGCAATATCGCCGAATTGTCGTCCATGCAGGTGAGTGATCTGGCGGCGCTCGTACTCAGCCTCAAACAGCCGCGGGCTGGCAAGGCACTCCAGGTAGGCCCGATGCTGGCCGCCTTGGCAGCGCGCCTCGACAATCTCGTCACCATTGGACTCGGCTATCTGAGCCTTGACCGGGAGAGCTCGAGCCTGTCTGGCGGAGAGAGCCAGCGCGTGAAAATGGTGCGCCATCTCGGCTCCTCGCTCACCGACATCACCTATGTCTTCGATGAGCCTTCGGTGGGGCTGCATCCGCACGATGTGGGGCGGATGGCCGGCTTGATGCAGCAGCTGCGCGACAAAGGCAACACGGTGCTGATCGTTGAGCACAAGCCGGACATGATCGCCATCGCTGACCATGTGGTGGACATGGGCCCCTTTGCGGGAAGCAAGGGCGGCGAAGTGGTCTACGAGGGCGATTTCGCGGGGCTCTTGACCTCTGGCACGCTGACCGGCAACCACATGAAAAAGCACCAACCCTTCAAGGACAAGGTGCGTAAGCCGAGTGGCGAACTCAAGATCAAGCATGCCCGCCTCAACAATCTTAAAGACGTGTCGGTCAACCTACCCAAGGGCGTCCTGACGGCCGTTTCCGGCGTCGCGGGCTCGGGCAAGTCCTCGCTCATCGTGGGCTGTCTGCCGCTGGCCTATCCGGAAACCATCCTCATCGACCAGAATCTCGCCCGCGGCTCCCGGCGGTCCAACACAGCCACCTATACCGGCATTCTCGACAATGTGCGCAAGGCCTTCGCGAAAGCCAACGCGGTCGATGCGTCGCTGTTCTCGGCCAATTCCAAGGGAGCGTGCCCGGACTGCAACGGGCTGGGAGTCATCTATACCGACCTCGGCCATCTCGACCCCATGGCCACCACCTGCGAGACCTGCGAGGGCAAGCGCTTCCTGCCCGAAGTGCTACAGCACAGCCTGCGCGGCAAATCCATCAGCGACGTTTATGAGATGAGCATTGCGGACGCGGTCGTCTTTTTCACCGAGCCGGCCATCGCCAAAATCCTGCAAGGTCTTGAGGATGTAGGTCTGGGTTATTTGACCCTGGGCCAACCGCTCTCCACCCTCTCGGGCGGCGAACGCCAGCGGCTCAAACTCGCTGCCGAACTGGGCAAAAAGGGCAATATCTATGTGCTGGACGAGCCCACGACGAGCCTGCACATGAACGATGTGGACACCCTCATCGGGCTCTTCGACCGGCTGGTCGACGCCGGTTCCACGGTCGTCGTCATCGAGCACAATCTCGACGTGATCGCTCGGGCTGACTGGGCGATCGATCTGGGACCGGGGGCGGGACACGAGGGTGGCACGGTGCAGTTCGAGGGGCTCCCAGCCGATCTCGCGAAGAAGGGGAACACACTGACCGGACGATACCTGTCGCAGCGCCGGACGACGCGCTGACGGGGGAACGATGGTACCCGGGCCGAAGAGCGGCTAAATCAAAGCGGCCCCACTCGCCTCACAGCCACAATGATGGGAGAATAGAAGAGGAGTACTTTGCTTCCCTATGCCCAGCACCACCACCATCGCCGTCGCCATGTCCGGAGGGGTTGATTCTTCAACCGTAGCGGCGATGCTCGTTCATGGAGACGGGACCCATTCCGCCCACAATGTCGTCGGCCTCACGCTGCAGCTCTGGGATCAGACGCGCCTGGCCGGCAAGCAAGGTATCCCCGACGCACCGAAGGCAGGCCGTTGCTGTTCCTTGGACGACGTCTATGACGCTCGCCGTGTCGCTGAGCACCTCGGCATTCCGTATTACGTCGTCAATCAGGAAGAGCGTTTCGAGAAGGATGTGGTCCGCCCCTTCGTCGACGAGTATCTCGCCGGCCGCACGCCAATTCCCTGCTCGCTGTGCAACGACCACATCAAGTTCGATCAGCTTTTGAAGACCGCCCGCTCCATCGGCGCCGAGCAGCATCGCCACCGGCCATTACGCAGTCAACGAATACGATCCGGTCCGCGGCCGTTGGATCCTCAAGCGCCCTGCCGACCTCGCCAAGGATCAGACCTACTTCCTCTTCGGCCTCACGCAGGAGCAGCTTGCTCACACCCTCTTCCCTCTCGGCCGCATGACCAAGCCCGAGGTACGCGAAGTCGCACGGCAGCGCGGCCTCGCGCTCGCCCAGAAGCCGGATTCGCAGGAGATCTGCTTCGTTCCCGGCGGCGACTACAAGCAGTTCATCACTGCCTATCTTGAAGAACAGGGAGAGGCAGTCCCCGAGACCGCGGGCGAGTTGGTCGCTTCCAATGGCCAAGTCCTCGGCCAGCCACGCTGGGATCTCCAACTTTACCGTCGGCCAGCGCAAGGGCCTCGGCGTGTCTTCACCGTCGCCGCTCTACGTCCTGCAGATTGATCCGGCAAGCCATCGCGTCACGGTCGGCGCCGATGCGGAACTGGCCACGCGCACTCTGCGTGCCGGGCGACTGAATTGGATCAGCATTCCAGACCCTGACCGCTCCCATGCGCGTGAAGATCAAGATCCGCCACCGGCACGAGCCCGCCTGGGCCACGCTCCAGCCGGCTGGTCCCGGCGAAGTTACGGCAACTTTGATGAAGCCCAGCGCGCCGTCACTCCCGGCCAGTCCGCCGTCTTCTACGACGGCGACGAGGTCGTTGGCGGCGGCCGGATTCTCTAGCTCCATCGCCCAGGGCAACACACAGACCCACAGCGCGTTATACTGGCGCGGCACTGCAATTCAGGAGAAATTTCGATGACTGAGAAAACGTTTGCTCGGCGCGGCCTCGCTCGCCGCCTGCTCCTCGCGTGCCTTCGCCCCAAGCAGTTTAGTTCAAGCACAGCAGCCGGCCACCCTCACCATTCACGCGGATCAGCCCGTCAGCCCCGTCAGCCCAACTCTCTACGGCCTCATGACCGAGGAGATCAACTACTCCTATGACGGCGGTCTCTACGCGGAGATGGTGCGCAATCGCACCTTCCACAGCGACTGGAGCGGCATCCTCTATTGGTACCTCGTCGAAAACGGCAACGCCGCGGCCAAAGATGGACCTCGACAAGACCACCGGCCCCAGCGAAGCCCTGCCCTCGAGCCTGCGCCTCGACGTGGAAAAGGCCGACGCGAGGAACCAGGCAGGTGTACTGAATGTGGGCTACTGGGGTTTTGCCCTGCGACCCAACACCACCTACAAGGGCTCCTTCTATGCCAAGGCCGGTTCAACCGACCTCGGCCCGTCACCAGTCAGCCTCGTCAGCGACGACACCGGCAAAGCGATCACGACGGCAACCGTTCCCGCCGTCGGCACGGACTGGAAGCAGTACGAATTCAGCGCTGAAAACCGGCGCGATTGCAGCCCTCGTCGAACAATCACCTGGTCCTCTCCGTCGGCCACCCCGGAACCCTCTGGCTCAACCTCGTCTCCCTCTTCCCGCCCACCTATCACGATCGCGTGAACGGCAACCGCATCGACCTGATGGAAAAGCTGGCCGCGATGCATCCGGCATTCCTGCGCTTCCCCGGCGGCAACTACCTTGAAGGCGACCACATCGCCGACCGCTTCGATTGGAAGAAGACCATCGGCCCACTCGTCGACCGCCCCACGCATCCAAGTCCCTGGTTCTACCACTCATCCGACGGCATGGGGCTGCTCGAATTTCTCGGAATGGTGCGAAGACCTGAAGATGAATCCGGTGCTCGCGGTCTATGCCGGCTACTCACTTGCGCGGCGAACAGTGATCCCGGCGCCGACCCTCGAGCCCTATGTCCAGGACGCGCTCGACGAGATCGAATACGTCACCGGCGGTCCTGACACCAAGTGGGGCGCCGAACGTGTGAAAGACGGCCATCCCGCACCCTTCAAACTCACCTATGTCGAAATCGGCAACGAAGACTGGCTCGACAAATCCGGCAGCTACGCAGGAACGCTACGCCCACGTTCTACAAGGCGATCAAGGCAAAGTATCCCGACTTGCAGCTCATCGCCACCACGCCGGTCAAAGGCATCAAGCCCGATGTGCAGGACGACCACTACTACGTCCGCGCCACGCAGAACTTCCACGACGCAACCCACTACGACAAGACCGACCGCAACGGACCGAAGATCTTTGTTGGCGAATGGGCCACTCGCGAAGGCTTTCCCGACACCGGACTTTGGCGCGGCCCTGGGCGATGCCGCGTGGATGACGGGCCTCGAGCGCAACAGCGACATCATCGTGATGGCCAGCTACGCGCCTCTGCTGGTCGACGTCGATCCCGGCGGCATGCAGTGGGAGACCGACCTGATCGGCTACAACGCCATGAAGAGCTACGGCTCGCCCGCCTATTACGCGCAGGTCCTGTTCGCGTCCTATCTCGGTGATCACACGCTGGGATCGAAGCTCGAAGGCGCCGGTCCGAAGCTGTTCTACTCGATCACGGGCAACGCGGCGAAGAAGAAGCTCTATCTGAAGCTGGTGAATGCCTCCACCGATCGCGCAGCCGATGGACATCGACCTGGAAGGCGCAAAGCTCGCAGCGACTGCCAAGCTCGTCAGCCTGCACGCGCACGACACGCAGGAAACCAATTCCATCGACCGACCGCAACGCATCGTGCCTGTCGAGACGGCCCTGCACGACGTGAGCAGCCACCTTCATCACACGATACCGGGCTATGTCCATTCAGGTGATCGAATTCGACGAACAATAGAACGTCGCGTTGGACAAACTACGGCGGTTCTCCAATTGGTGTAGAGCGAAATCGATGCTGCCAAGTGGCATTTTCCTCAAGAAAATGCCGCCCTGCATGATGTTAGAGACTCCACGAAAATTGGAGAACCGGCCCAAAGGGGCCGAGACATGATTTCTCGGCCCCTTGCTGTTCGAGGACCCGCGCTTAAACGAACAAATCTTTATCCGCAGGCGAATGGGTAGGCTGGGGTTCGGACTGCGTTCGTGGACCGCCGCTGCGCAAGCGTGCCGAACGCCGCACGCGCAAAAGCAGCGACTCCCGCGAGTTGACGGAGCGGGACGCTGATCACATCGGCAACAACCGCGCCTGCGCGATCCACTGTATCGAGCACGTTCGTCAACATCATGTCCACGCGATTCGACTGGCGATTCACACGTTCCAGAATGTCCGTCGCTGATTCGTCCAACTTAATCCCGTGCGCACGCAGCCCGTGAGTCAGCGCCGCAAAATCCGTCGCGACTGTTTCAATCTTGGGACCGACGTTCGTAAGAAGCTCCTTCGTATCCTTCACGAGCGGCAACACGTTCGTGCGCAGTTCTTCGATCTGTTCCTGGGCCAGCTTCAACGCCTTGCGCGCGGTGATCAACATCGCCAGCAAGACGAGCGCCTGCATCAGCACCGCGGCTCCGGTGCAGGCAACAAAGATGATCAAGAGTGTTTCGTTATTCAAGTTCGTCACCGAGATGCAAACCGCCGCAAAAGACCGAGCCGTCGCGAACTCGCCCAACGCTCACGCAGCGCAACAACCAACTGCCGCTCCGCGGGAGCCAGAGCAATCAAATACCGCGAGTGTTTCTGGCTCCGCATCCATCGGCAATGGATGGACCGAATCCGGAGCGACTCGATCCACTGCAGCCACTACTCAGTCGAATCAGTCGCAGCCGACCGATACGCTTCCCGGCCTGCATCCACTGCTGCCGCAACGCGTGTGGTCTGGTCTCCAACCAGGCTCTTGCCGCGCTCGACAAACTCTTCCCACTGGGCCCGCCCGCGGTCCACGACTTCACGGCCACGATCGACATAGTCACCGAGCTGTTCCTTGCCCTTGTCCACCATGGTGCCGACTTGACGTGCAGCTTGCTTGCTCTTCGAACGCAAGTATTCCGTACCTTCACGCGCGCCCTGGGCGATGTCTTCCCTTGTTTCGCGCCCGCTCTTGGGCGCATACAAAATTCCCACCAGCGCGCCGATGCCGATTCCCGCCAGAAACCAAGCCAGACCCTTGTGCCCTGTTATCCTCTGCCATACTCAAATCTCTCCTTTCAACAAGAAAGCCTGTTATATCAAATCCCATCGTACGCCTCAAATTTCAACCTGCACTGCAAATTGTTGACAACGCAGTGGAATACCGGACCGAGGCGAGGCGTCCTATTCAGCAAGCTCCTTGGGCATTGGACGCCTCCGTCAGGGAATATGTTGTAAGGACACTCTCCCTGCGGAAGATCAGCCGGGATAGGAAGAGCAATTTATTTTGGCAGGAGGCTGTGCGCGACGGCGTCGAGCAGTCCGTTAAGAAAGTTGATGGATTCAGGCGCAGAGTAGCGACGGCCGATCTCGAGAGCTTCGTTGATCACGATGGGAAAGGGCGTCGACTTGAAACCCAGCATCTCGCCTACGGCCATGCGCAGCAGGTTGCGATCGACGGCCGGCATGCGCTCCAGCCGCCAGTTCTTTGAGTTGGCCACAATCAGCTCGTCGATCTTCTCCTGGTGGATGGTTGCAACGCGGAACAGGTCTTCAGCAAAACCGCGAACCTCAGGCTCCACATCGTCGCCTGCTTTCCAGAACGTCGCGCTTACCTGTTCTGGCGTCTGCTTGCCGACGTCGGCCTGAAACAGCATTTGCATCGCAAGCTCGCGCGACTTGCGCCGCGTGCCGGCGGTCAAGATCGGCCCCGCTCGACAAGTTTGCGCTTCAGGCTGACCATCTCAATCGCTGCACACGCTGCCTCGAACCCTTTGTTCCCGGCTTTGATGCCGGCTCGATTCAGCGCCTGCTCCAATGTCTCGCAGGTCAGCACGCCAAAACCGTGCGGGATGCCGGTCTCCTGTTGCGACTGGCCGATGCCGCGCGACACCTCGTTGTAAATTGCCTCGTAGTGTGCCGTCTCGCCACGCAATAGGCAGCCCAGTGTAACAACCGCATCCACCTTTCGCAGCTCGGCAACCACGCGCGCTGCTGCAGGAATTTCCCAGGCACCCGGTACACGCACTACTTCGATGTCATCCCGCGACGCGCCGCTCCGCAAGAATGCGTCCAGCGCGCCATCGAGAAGCCGGTCGGTAATCACGGCATTCCAGCGCGCAACGACGATAGCGAACTTCATTCCCGCCGCCGAAAGATCTCCCTCAATCGCGATCGGTTTGCCTTGGAGGGGATCAGTCCATGCCCAGAAGGTCAAGGCGAATCCTGGTTCCGGCTCGACCGTAAAAACGCGCGACTTCCAATGGGTTTCTGTGACTGCGGAAATGGATATCGCTCCGGCTTCGCCGGCTTGCGCGTGAAGCCACGCTTCCGCTGCTTGGTGTACGGCGTCGATTTGTGTCACTTCGACAAGCACATTGGCCGTCGAGGGAAATTCGCCCGTCACAATCTCCAGATTTCCCAACGGAGCCTGGAAAGAGGCGCCTCGGCTGGCAGGCTCGTTCCAGCCTCTGCCGCATGCGAAGCCCAGCGCTATAAAAAAGCTCGCAATGCGGTCGTAGACCGCTGCATCGGCGGCAGGGCGCAGGAACGAAATCCCCTTAATCATGTCTTGATTCTATCGTGCTGGCTGGAGTGAACCTGACGCCGGCGAGAGGCTGCCGGGTCTCTTGAAGAAACCCGGCGGACCAATCAAAATTCTCGCGAAGTTAAGTCGTCGAGCGAGGCTTCACAGCGATTGCAGTCGCCGGAACGGAGCCTGTGGTAGGCGTGGTGATCGTACAATCGGGATCCGAGCCGGGCGCGCATGCGGGCAGATTGGGATTGATCTGCTGCGTGTCGGTCAGCTTGGAAGTGTCGATGTAGTGGATCAGGTTGTCCCCCGCAGTTGAGACAAAAAAGAGCGTGCTGTCTGAGCTGAATGCGCCTGCGACTGGAGCCGTGATCGCGGATGCACCCGTAAGCGTGATGTACCCAAGTGTGCCCGGTGCGCCGCTTCCGCTGGTCTGCGTGTAATACGGCAGGGTCGCTCCTGGAGTCGCCCCGTTGTAAGTGATGAAGCTCAGATTGGTCGGCGATGCAGTCGAACCCTGCGTGACGGCCGCGGGCGAGCTCACGATCTGGTTGACTGCATGTCGCACTCACGCTGAGCGTTTGCGGTGGATTCGCCGTGTGGGTAATCGTCAAGGGCGTAAGCGCGCCGGCGGATGAAATCGGGCAAGGTGCCGGTGTGCCGGTCGCGCCCGTCGGTACCGTTACGGAGATATCGTTGAAGGTCACGCCTCCACCGGCATATGCTGCGCCCAGGATATGATCGCCATCCGTCGTCGCCGTGAGAACATCGTTCGCTTCAGGAACCGAATCGCCCTGCGGATAAAAGACCATGCTCGCGTAGTTGCCGACCGTTCCAGACGGGCACCACGTATGTGCCACTGTTGCATTGCCACTAAGATAGGCGCCGACGCCGGGAATCATAAGCGCCAGGTGCTGGGCGCCGCCCGAGGCAGTGAGATCGTAAGTCGTCCAGCCCGTGTTCGCGTTGAAGACGTACAACGTGTTGGTGTGACCTGGACCTGCAGCCGCACTGTCCGTGACATAAAGGGTCTTCGAATCTGGAGTCCACTGCGCCGAGGTACCCATGCCTCCGAATGTGGAACTGATCGCACCGGTGGCGTTGTAGATGTAAAAGACCTGTCGCACCTGATCGTTGATCAGCAAGGTTTGGTTACTCGGCGCAACCGCCAGCACGACGCCAGGCACGTTTGGATCCTGTCGCGACAAGGCATTCGAGGCCGTCGTATAAACCATCAACTCGCGTGATGAACCAAAGTAAAGATTGGCGCCGGTCTGATCCATCACCATTGAGTTCGGTACATAAGGTAGCCGCACAGTAGAACCGACCGTGCCGCTCAGCAATTCGATTGGAACAAAGTACTGCGATTGTCCTGGTGCGGAAAACCACATGTAAGAACTCGCGGTGCCCGGCGTCGTAATGTTGACGGCGTTGCTGGAAATCGAAAGCCCGCTGCCATTGCCCGCCCCGACCTCATTGATCGGCGCTGGATTACAAGTTGCCGGCTGACAAATGGCGTAAACTGACGCCCCTCCCGGGAACGCGGCGTTGATTGCACCTGCCGCGCCGGCGGTAATATCCAGAGGATTCGTCGATTGGTAATCGAGCGAGAGGCCGGTGATCGGATTTCCCAAAGTATCAATGACTGTGGTCGTCAGGTTTTGCTGGACGCCCTGTGTCACGATCCCGGTTTTGCTGCCATTCGCCAACGTGACCGAGATTGACTGGGGCGAACAAGTCGAGAAGTAGCCCGCCGAGGAACCCGATCCCGCGATCGATGCCGTGATTGCCGTCGTGCCCGGCAATTCCGCCGTGATCTGGTTGGTCTCCGCATTGATTGAACCAACCGATGCGGTGCCCACGGTGTAAGTGGCCACGCCGATCGCCGACGTGCAATCGGGCACGGACGTCACGCCCGGCGGCAGTCCGCCCTGGCAGGCGTAATGAGTGACGGTGGGCGGCGCACAGAATTCGTACTGACTGCCGTTGCTTGAGAAACAGGCTTCAGAATCCAGCTGGGCGATCGCTCCCTGCGAATAGCACGCCTGCTGGCCGGCAAGGGACAGATTGATGGCGCTCACAGGAGCGTGCACAAACACTTCTACTGGATTGGATGTGACAGAATCCGCCGCTGCCGTGATGAAAGCTGTGCCAAAAGGAAGCCCGTTCGAGCTGGGCAGCGGGCTGGGAAAGTTGCAGATTGTGAAATCCGCGATGCCGCCACCCGAGTTGCGATTCCAGCGCCCGGCGCACATGTTTCCGGTGGGCGAAATGTCCACGAGCTGATTATTCGTCGTGCCATAGGCGTAACTCGAGACGCTCGCCGTGGAGCCTTTGCAGGTCTTGGCTGTGGGGGCGGTCACCTGGCGGGTCTGCCCGAAGGCGATCGACAGCCCGGTCGTCCTCGGCTCGAGGTCGATCGAGTAAACATCCGTGACCTTTAATCCAAAGCCGAGCCCGTTGCAGTAATTCCCGGCCGGGTTACGTACACAGCCTGTAATCGAGACCCCTGCCGGAATCGCCACGCACAACAAAAGAACAAGCGTTAAATACCGCCGCATGAATCCTCCCCGTCCCACCCCTGCGAACCGCGGAACGGTCTTTCTGAATGCGTCAAGAATTTGAGTTGGAGGCTGCCCGTCAACAACTCCTGCCGAGGACCCGCCAGTCCCAGACCCGCCAGTCCTGGACCCGCCCCTGCTGGACCCGCCCGCATTGGGCATTCCCCGCTCAGGCATAGAACCGCGGTTAAACGGCTTTTTTGAGGCCGGTCGACGCAACATCCCTTGTATACTCCAAAGAAAAGTGTATCAGGGCAAAAGCGGGCGGTTTGCAGAGCCCAAACGAACGCAAATTAGCCGAAAAACTTTTCGGATACATGAATAGACTCCCGGACCTGTCGGATGGCGAGCAGGCGGCCGGCCTACGACGCCGGCATGTACCGGGCGAACCACTCCATCGTTCGTTCCATCACATCGCGCCGGTGCACCGGGTCGACGAAACCATGCCCTTCATTGGGATAAACCACCAATTGAGTCGGCACATGCTCATCGCGCAGGGCATGCCAGAACTCATACGACTGTGGCGCGGGACACTCCCCGTCCCGATCCCCAACCACCATCAGGGCCGGCGTATGCGCCTGCTTGATAAAGTCGATCGCGGAGCTCTTTGCATACACCGCGGGATCGTCGTAAACCGAAGCCCCGAAATACGGAATCATCCACTGGTCGATGGAATTCTCGCCGTAGTAGCTCAGCCAGTCGGAGATGCCGGCGCCGGCAACCGCTGCTTTGAATCGTCCGGTCTGCGTCACGGCAAACATGGTCATAAACCCGCCGTAACTCCAGCCGGTGAGTCCTACACGCTTGGGGTCAACCGGATACTTCGCAATCACCGCATCGACACCGGCCAGAATGTCGCGCAGATCACCATACCCAAAATCCTTGCGGTTTGCCTGGGTGAATTCCTCACCCTGGCCGAAGCTGCCGCGCGGATTCGGTTCAAGCACAAAATATCCCAGCGCAGAAAATGCCTGAGCGCTGATCCCTCCTCTGGGCCCCCACTGCGCTTCCACCGCGGCTGCAGGACCGCCATGCACCTCCACGATCAGTGGATACTTCTTCGCCGGATCGTAGTCCTTGGGCAGCAGGAGCCAGCCCTGGACGCGAAATGATTCGCTCTTCCAGGAAAGTGAGACCGATTTGCCCCAGGTCGGCTCGACGCCATCGTTCAGATGCGAAAGCTGCATCACGCCTTCCAGTCCCGAAGACATCACGGTCCCAGGCTTAGCCGCGTAGATCTCCACCGGATGATCAAAAGTACTGGCAGAAAAAACGAACATCGAGTGGTCGGCAGTCGACGACAGGCTATGCTCCAATCGCCCGTCGCTCACCGTTCCCGGGATGCTGAAGATGGGTGCGCCGAAGCTCGGGGCCACGTCTCCTCCAGTTCTATCCCCTTGCAGCCGGAATCGCATCAGTTGCGAATGGCCCCCGGCAAGTTCGCTAACGAAAAGATGCTCATCGTCACCCCACTCGATCCACGCAGGAGAGGTCGGCCTTCCCTTGGTAAGATCCTGCTGGACTCCGCCTTGCGCTCCGACAATCCACACGTCGCCGCCGGTCGATCCCTGGTCGCTCATCAGGCCGCCAATGAACGCAATCGCCTTCCCATCCGGGGACCATCGCGGCACCGCAAGCTGCATGCCGTGCAATGGACCAGTCACGTCAGCGGGCGCCAGTACAGCCTTCGCCTCACCGCCCAGCACCTGTGTATACAGCTTCGCCACCCACCAGTTATTCTCCCCCGGCGGATCGGCGGCAATGTAGGCCAGGCTCTTGGAATCCGGAGCCCAATCGAATTCGTAAACGTGCAGATTTGCCGGCGTCACAGTGGTAGGAGGAGAGACAGGCGCAGTCGCGTTTACCGGGACCACGGCCACGCGCTGAATCTCGACCCCGTCTTCGCCGATCACGCCGGACGGCGGCTTCATCGCCGCAAGCGCCCCCGCCGGCCGCGTCGCGCCCTCTACATAAAGGAAAGCAACTTTTGATCCGTCCGGCGCAAAAGCCGGCGCCTCCTCGTAGCCTCGCAGCTCCGTCAGACGCCGCACCGCGCTGCCATCGAGGTGCGACAGATAGAGATCGGCTTGATCTCCCGGGTCGGCGCAGTCGGAGAAGAATGCGAGAGCCTTCGAATCAGGCTCCCACGTAATGCCGTTTTCGCGGCAATGCTCATCGGGCTTCGATGCTGCCGTCACGCGCTCACTTTTTTTCGGATCATCTAAAGGAGCGATGCGAATATCTCCGCCGCCTCGCGCTCCCTCGATCCACGCCAACCGCCTGCCGTCCGGAGAAATGGCCACTTGGCTAACATTGCGGCCGCGATTCAGGCTCTGAAGTACGTCGGCGATGTGCGCTCGATCGGGAGATTTCTCGGACGATCCACCTTGTGCGTGTGTATTCAGTGAGAGGCCAAACGCTGCGAGAAAAAGGCAAAAGCCTGTCAACAATTTTGGGATGGTGATCTCAGGCGCACGAACTCCAAACATGGCGAAATGGTATCAGGCGCAATCGATGACTCTATTGGCGAGACGTCCAAACTCTCCGGATTCATTTCGAACCTATGATGCGGGCGGCTTCCACCCCATCCAGTCCAACACCCAGCGCCATGTTCCATCCTGCGTCCGCTCCAGCGGCGGCTGCGGCGCACTTCCCTTCGGAAACAATACAGGCTTGCCGCCATATGTCTGCGCAAGCTGCTTGAACACACGGCCTTGTTCCTTTACCTGCCCATCGTTGGTCAACAGCCCGAGCGTGTATTCCAGAGGATTGAACTCGAACCTGCGATCTACGTCATGGCTATCCCAGTACGTAAACCAGCTCACTCCCTCGTCAACCCCGGCCAGCACCGCCTTCTCCAGCCACTCCGCCTGTCCCTTTTCCGGCAACTCCTTGATACACGTGTTGAATTCGCCAACCCAGACCGGCTTCTCCTGCGTCCCCGCATACGCACGAATCAGCGCAGCCATGCCGGCCAGCAGTTTCACGCTCGGCGGATCCATCGCCCCGCCGTACTTCACCGCCTCGCTCCAGTATGGATAACAATGGGTCACGGGAAAACGTGCGGCCGCCAGCGACTCCTGCGAGAACGTGTCGCGCGTGAACCACGGCCGGTGATCCACTCCATTCACATGCAAGCGGTCCGGCAAAACCTCGTGCATCAGGGCGAACATTCTACGCATCCAGGCATCGCCGGCTTCGATCGGCGCTTGCCAGCAGGTAGTCAGTTCATTGCCGAAATCGAAACCGATCACATTGCGGTGAGGCTTCATCGTCCGCGCAAGCTCCCGAACAAAGAGCTCCTGCGCGTCCCACATCACCGCATCGGTATAGAAGCCATCCGAGAGTCGATTGAACGGCGGCAGAAAAAACCATCCACTTAACTGCCCGGTAAACACCGTCACCAGGGCATCGAGACGCCGTTCCCCCATCAAGCCGATCAGCTGATCCAGCCGCTCCAGGTGCGCGGGGCTCACCCACTTTGGATTCGGCTGAAAGAAGGGCCACACCAGCATCAGACGCATATGATCCGCGCCCAGCGATGCAATCGCATCCAGATCGCGCTTGATCGGATCAGCATCCCAATCGTTCCAGCAAAACCACCAGTTGTGCGATGGCGTGTAGTTCACGCCGAAGCGGTGCCTGTTGAGATCGAGGTCTAGCGGCTGCGACGGAACCGCCGCAGAGAGTGCGTCCGCAAAGCTGTTGCGGCTCGCTGCGATTGCTCCAACCGCTGCGGTGCTCGTGGCGATGAATCTTCGTCTGTTCATTCTTTGTTCACGCGGTCCCGTCCGCTGACCGGCTAACTCGCCGCCTTCTGGATCGCCAGCAGCGTCTCCAGCAGTGGCTTCAGCAGGTTCAAATCCAGCGCATTTGCCCCGTCCGACTTAGCATGCGCCGGATCGTCGTGCACCTCGAGAAAAATCCCATCCACGCCCGCCGCCACTGCCGCCCGCGCCAGCAAAGGGATAAACTCCGGCTGTCCGCCGCTCACCCCGTTTGCCGCAGAAGGTTGCTGCACCGAGTGCGTTCCGTCAAACACCACCGGCGCCATCTCCCGCATGATCGCCAGCGACCTGAAATCGACAACAAGGTTGTTGTATCCGAAACTCGCTCCCCGTTCAGTCAAAAACACCCGCTCGTTCCCAGTCGACCGTAGCTTTTCCACGGGATGCTTCATGTCCCACGGCGCCACAAACTGGCCCTTCTTGATGTTCACCGCGCGGCCGGTCTTGCCGGCAGCCACCAATAGGTCAGTCTGACGGCAGAGAAATGCTGGAATCTGGAGCACGTCGACTGCTTGGGCTGCGACCTCACAGTGAGCCGGCTCGTGCACGTCCGTCAGTACCGGCAAGCCAGTGTCTTTCGCCAGTCGCCCCAGAATTCGCACACCTTCCGCGAGCCCCGGCCCGCGAAAGCTCTTCACGCTGGTCCGGTTGGCCTTGTCGTAACTCGCTTTGAAGATGTAAGGGATGTGCAGATCGCTGGTGACGCGCTGAATGGCGTCAGCCATTCGCCGAACGTGCGTTTCCGATTCGATGACGCAAGGTCCCGCGATCAAGAACAATTGCCCCACACCAACATGCACGGGGCCTATTTCGAACGATGAGCTCACGGGTTCGATTGTACTGGCTCGCTCGAGCCGGCTGGCCCAAGGGCGGGTGACGCAGCAGTCAACCACCCCGGCCCGAGGAAATCTTTCGCGCTCTTGAATCCTTTTTCGCAAACAGCCGCTCTTCCCAGACAGGGGGAAAGAATGCCGAGCGACTGCAGAGACAATCACCGTCGAAACCTGGAAGGACTGGGATGCGGCAGGACGCAGAGCGCAGCTCTTGGACGTGCGCTCACCCACCGAGTTCGCTGCGGCGCACTTGCCCGGAGCCATCAATATTCCCTTGGAGCAGATTGAACTACGCACGCCGGACCTCGATGCTCATGCTCCGGTCGTCCTGGTATGCCAGGCCGGTACACGCGCACACTGGGCGCACGCGCTGCTGGCAGACGCCAGAAAACATCTCATAGTGCTCGAAGGCGGCACCGATGCCTGGCTCAAAGCGGGATATCCTGCCGTGCACAATACGGCGGCAAGATGGGCTCTTGAACGCCAGGTCAGACTAATTGCGGGTTTGCTGGTGGCTGTGGGCGTCGTCCTGGGCATCGCGGTATCGCGGTGGTGGCTGATTCTGCCCGGGTTTGTAGGCTGCGGTTTGACCTTCGCTGGCCTCAGTGGTCTATGCCTGATGGGCGAGGGGCTTGCTCGCCTGCCGTGGAATCGTACAAGGCGGTCACCGCGCACAGCGCAGCAAGCGTCGCCTGGAATATCCTGCGCCTGTGAATTGGCCAAGCGGTCATGAGAAACCAACACGTGCGGACTTTGAAAGGCTCGCGTGTCAGCACAAAGACGCGGTTTACCGGCAGATGGTGCGTGTCTGCGGCAATCGCGAAGACGCGGAGGATGTGCTGATTGACGCGCTGCTCAAGGCGTACCGGGGCCTGGATGCATTAAGCGCCCCGGAAGCCTTTCGCAGCTGGCTGGGACGCATTGCGCATCGCGTGTGCTGGCAACTTAGAAGGCGGGAAGAGCTGCTTCCGCTCCTGCAACTCTCTGCGCTGGAAGAAGGCGACGCAGAGGCAGTAGACAAAGCGCTTTCAGCCGAGGACCGGGCTCGCGTGGCGGAAATGAAGGAGGTCCTTTGGACGGCACTCGATGGTTTGCCCAAGGAGTACCGCGCAGTCTACGAATTGCGTGCGCTTCAGGAGCTCTCGGGAGAAGAGACAGCCCGGCTCCTGGGCCTTTCAGTGGCGGCGATGAAGAGCCGCTGGCATAGAGCGCGAAAGCTGCTGCGGGAACGGCTGGATGCCGCGCTGGTTGGAGATCGCGGATCCACGATTCTGTAACTCAGGGGGAAGACATGATCGAAGTCAATGTGAAACACGTCAGGGGAATGAAGTTCGCGATTGATGCACGGCAACACACGCTGATCAGCGATCAGCCCGCAGAGAATGGAGGCCACGATGAAGGCATGACTCCTCCTGAATTCTTCTTGGCGGCATTGGGTTCGTGCGCGGCATTTTACGCTACGGCCTATCTCCGAAAGAAAGGTCTGGCCCAAGGGGGCGCCCCAGAGAGTGCTCGGGAGAGCGTCGCCGTCCGGGTGACGGCCGAGAAAGCCGGACCACCCGCACGCCTAGACAATTTTCATATTGAGGTGGAGGTTCCGATCGCGCTGAACGAGACAGACAGGGCGGGTCTGGACCAGGCGGTCCATCATTGCCTGATTCACGCAACACTGCAACATCCTCCCACGGTCCACATCGAGGTACACACACACGTGGCGGCCTGAAGCCGGTGAGGCCGCGAAGGCAGAAGCAACGCGTATGCAGGGACGCGCGCTGGATCTCTCATCCTCGCTGTCTCCATCGATGCGGCTATGCCAGCACCCGATGCTCCGTCCGGCTCCGCGACCATTCCCACAACGCTCTTTCCAGCGCATGGAGCGGCGTGTCGCCCGGTAAATCCGGTTGAGGTTTAACCAGTCCACGGTCAGCCAGCCGACGGCAAAAAGCGACGTACTCGGCGTAGAACTCCACATCGTGGCGCGCATGTCCCAATGCCTCAAGCGTGCGAAAGTCGAGCACGTTGTAGCGTTCCGGATCAATTGCTGCCAGGATCGCTGAGGCGATCGGCAGATCGACGCCGCGCAGCTCCATCAGGGCTTCGACTGCTTTTCGAGTCGAGCTCTCGGACGAAGCGGCAACGGCAAGGACCTTCCTGATCTTCGCTTCGCTGTTTCCAATCAGGTAATGGACGACGCGTTCCGATTTCCACCGGACAATGTCCTCCAGGTTCGCCAGCGAGTATTCTCCGGCTCGAATCGCCGCGCCCGCGGCATAGGCTTCGGTCTCGAGCTGCTTCTCCCGATCGCCCGCCTTTTGCCAGCATTGCTCTGCATATTGCTGTAATTCTGTCTCTTCAGGTTGTAGTTCAAACTGCGCCATCTTGAAGGCTCCTTCTCTCTATAAAACCAAGTCACAATAGGCCCCGCAAAATTCCGTTGTCAATACCCGACTCGCGGTAGGCCGTTACTACAAGGATTTCAATCGAAAGGACGGGGCGGATTGCCCCTCACAAAAGAAGTGCACGGAGTTGCTGATCCAGCCAACCGCTAGCGGAACCTTGAATGAGATGCCGCGTTCTTGCGTCCAGGTTGTGTGCACAGGGTTGCCGGGCGTCGTCGAGGCGCGGGAGTGCAGAGGTCCCGTTACCGAACGCGGTAACTTAAGAGTGAACGACCTCTCCGCTGGCCTTCGATTGCTTGCGCCCGACGCGGTTCTTATAACTTGCCGCGATAAATTCGCGGAACAATGGGTGCGGCTCAAGTGGCTTCGACTTGAACTCAGGATGGAACTGGCAACCCAGGAAGTACGGATGCCCAGGAATCTCGACGATTTCCACATAGGTGGCGTCGGGCGTGGTGCCCGTAATCTGCAGGCCGCCCCCTGTGAGCAGCGCTTCGTACTCGCGATTGAACTCGTAACGGTGACGATGCCGCTCACTAATCTCCGTGGCGCCGTACGCCCGACCCGCCAGCGAATCTTCTTGCAGCACGCAGGTCCACGCGCCAAGCCGCATCGTGCCGCCCATCTCTTCCACGCCGAGCAGTTCGCGCAGCTTATAGATAATCCGGTGCTGGCTCGCGGGATCGAACTCGCTGGAATTCGCGTCCTTCAATCCACACACATTTCGCGCAAACTCGATGCAGGCCGTCTGCATGCCAAGACAGATTCCAAAGTAAGGCACTTGCTTCTCGCGTGCATATTTGATCGCGTTCAGCATGCCTTCAATGCCGCGCTTGCCAAATCCGCCCGGCACAAGGATTCCGTCGAATCCCTCCAGCTGCGATTCGTAGCTCGTATCCTCTGCCGTCTTCGACTCCAGCCCTTCGGCCTCGATCCAGGTCACATTGAGCTTCAGGCTCTTCAGCAAAGCTCCGTGCGTCAGCGCTTCCTTCAGCGACTTATAACTGTCCTCGTACTCCACGTACTTGCCAACAATCGCGATGGAAACTTCATCCTTCGGATTGTGGCAGCGATCCACAAGATCCCTCCACCTGCTCAAATCGCCTTCCGGTGCTTCCTTGTGCAGATACTTCAAGATGAGCGAGTCGACCCCCTCCAGTGCGAATCCGAGCGGCACTTCATAAATGGTCGAAACTGTTTTCGCACCGATGACCGCTCGCTCTTCCACGTTGCAGAATGCGGCAATCTTCTGTTTCATCTCGCGGCTCAGGGTCCGGTCGCTGCGGCACAGCAGAATATCGGCCTGAATCCCGATCGAAAGCAGTTCCTTCACCGAGTGCTGCGTCGGCTTGGTCTTCAATTCCTGTGCAGCCGCGATCCACGGCACCAGCGTGAGGTGCACAAACACGGTATTCTCGCGCCCCAACTCCTGGCGCATCTGGCGAATCGCTTCCAAAAACGGCAAGGATTCAATGTCGCCGACCGTGCCGCCAATCTCCACAATCGTCACATCGGCGCCATTGGCCGAAACCTTGCGCATTGCGTTCTTGATCTCGTTCGTCACGTGCGGAATCACCTGGACGGTCTTGCCTAAGTAGTCACCGCGCCGCTCCTTCAAAATGATCTGTTCATAAATACGGCCGGTGGTCAGGTTGTTATCGCGCGAAAGCGGCGCATGTGTGAAGCGCTCATAGTGGCCCAGGTCGAGATCGGTTTCCGCGCCGTCATCTGTGACAAAGACCTCGCCATGCTGAAACGGCGACATGGTTCCCGGATCCACGTTCAGATACGGATCGAACTTCATCATGTTCACGCGCAGGCCTCGGCTTTCCAACAGACAGCCGATTGAAGCCGCTGCAAGCCCCTTGCCTAAACTGGACACAACTCCGCCCGTCACAAAGACGTATTTCGCCGTCATCGCTGCGACCTCACTATTTGGTTTTGGAATTGGACGTACCGGGTGGGCACAATCAAGTATGGCAGAGATGCAGTTTCGGAAAAAGCAAAAAATCTCCGCGGCCCGTGCAAAACCCGGCACGCATGCCAAACAAGCCCCTTCATTTCAAAAACTTGACCTATTGCCGACGAGGGCCCACCCTCGCTTGCATCGCCGCGGGTGTCGCAGAATTGGCAAGGTTTAAGGCCTCCCCAATAGCTTGACTCATCATCCATCGGGGCGCCGATCCGAGTCACACGCGATTCTCGTCAGTGCTTTGTCCAGCCATGCATTCCTGCTTCGAAGCTGCGGCGATCGAGCCGAGGCAAGGCGCGCCCCACCTTGTCGGGAAACAGCGGATAATGCCGCGCCGCGATAAGGAGCTCTGGAACGCACCAAACGTCTTCCTCTGCGGTCATCCAGTGCCGGCCGTCCAGCCGCCCCAGGTTCACTTGTCCCGAATAGGAACGTAATGTGCGCTGGCCACGCAGGTTGTAATAGTGCTCAAAGTAGCTGAGGGCCAGCTCACGCAGCGTTCGGTAGATTGGTGCGCGGAAGCGCAACCCAGCGAAGTTCGACTTGGCGATGCCTCCCCATAGACGATTTTCGCGATAGAGGGCGATCACATGGTCGTCGTCCTGCACTGCCTCCAGATCCATCAGCAACGGCGGATGGCCGTTGATACGCAGAGCCGCAGCGGCCAGCAGCGCGCCCTCCAGGCAGTGCCCTTTGCGCTCCTGAAGCGCGCGCTGCGGAGACCACGCTGTATTTCCGTACTGGTACGGCAGCGCATCAATGAACTTCTGGATTTGTGCCGGCGACTTGAGCGCCTGCAACGCACGCAGATTCTCCGGCGAGAAGCCAAAGCTCTCGTGCCTGCTTCGCCGCGTTCCGTTTCTCAGCAGTCCCTTACCCTTCAAGGTCAAAGCCGCAACTCTTTTGGGAAGTCCGGGGGAATTATACAGAAATAAGTTCTGAAGCCTGCCCAGCGGGTTGTTTCAGAAAATTCCTCCGTCTTCGCTCTTGCCGCATCTCATCCCCAGGCTTACCATGCCTCACGGGGAGAGCACTCCATGACCATCGCATCCGCAATCCAACCACGCAAACTTGGCGCAACCGGCCCCAGCGTCTTCCCCATCGCCCTCGGATGCATGGGTATGAGCGGCATGTACGGAGCCGCCGACGAAGGCGAAAGCGTCGCCACCATTCACGCAGCTGTCGACGCCGGCGTCAACCTCATCGACACCGGCGACTTCTACGGTATGGGCCACAATGAGATGCTCGTCGGCCGAGCCCTCCGTTTTGTCCGCGAGAAGGTGCTTATCTCCGTCAAATTCGGTGCACAGCGCTCACCCGACGGCGCCTGGATCGGTTACGACGCCCGCCCTGCCGCCGTCAAAACCGCACTCGCCTACACTCTGAAGCGCCTCGGCGTGGACCACATCGACATCTACCGCCCGGCCCGCCTCGACCCCAACGTCCCCATCGAAGAAACCGTAGGCGCCATCGCCGACATGATCAAGGCCGGGTATGTCCGCCACGTCGGCCTGAGCGAGGTCGGTCCCGAAACCATCCGACGCGCCGCGGCGATCCACCCCATCGTCGACCTGCAGATCGAGTACTCCCTCATCAGCCGGGGCCCCGAAGACAAAATCTTCCCGTTTCTGCGGGAGCTCGGCATCGCCGTCACCGCCTACGGCGTCCTCTCGCGTGGGTTGTTGTCCGGCTCTTCCATCGCGGGTCCCGGGGATATCCGCAATCGCTTTCCCCGCTTCGCCGCCGACAACCTTGCCCAGAATCAGCAGCTCGTCGCCCGCCTTAAACAGATTGCCGAGGCTTGGGGAATCACGCCGTCTCAGCTTGCCATCGCATGGGTCCTCACCAAAAGCAACTCCATCGTGCCGCTCATGGGAGCCCGCACCCGCGCCCAGCTCAGTGAAAGTCTGGGCGCCCTCGAAGTCAAACTGTCATCCACTGAAATCGTTGACCTCGAAGCCGCAATTCCACTTCAGGAAGTCGCGGGCACGCGCTACGAGGAGCATCAAATGAAAGCTCTCGACAGCGAGAAATAGGCCCAGTCGCTCGCATGTAGATGCGCACCTCATGCGGCGATCTGTCCCCCTTTCTACATTGCGCTGACGAACAGGGCGATCAGACTGCCATCTTGAGACGTGCCTACGATGCGCACATGATCGTCCTTCTGGGCCTGAAACTTCAGGCCCGCCACGGCACCCGAGTAGCCTTCCGCGACGGTGTCCGCAGTGATCTTGAAGGTTTGGATCGCGCCCGATTTGTCCTCGACCGAAATGGCGCGTTCGTGGCTCTCGGATTTCGTCACGGTACCTTTCATGGCCGTAAACGGCCCGGTCCCCAGGCTCCGAAACGCAACCGCCGTGCGCGCATCGGTTCCTCCGAAATAGAAGACAATGACATATGCACCGTTCTTCTTGAATGTGTCCACCGATGTCGCATCGGCAAGAAGTTTCTTGTCAACAGACAAAGATGTCTTCGAGTTCGTCATGTCCTTGAAGACGCCCTCAGAACCGCCGTCAAGAAAAACAGTGGTGGTCTTACCTACCGGATCAATCGCACTCACCGTCCCGGTGAGAGCATGGACCACTTCTTGTGCCATGACGGTGTGACCCGCCAAACCAAGGCAAACTGCAACAGCAAAAGCGAACAGAGTTCTTCCAAACATGCTTTTCCTCCGATGCACTTCATTTCAAACCAGGCCGGATTGAAAGGAGATAGTAGGATTCCTGTCGATGCCGCCAGTATACCCCGGTCTCGCAAACGACAAAACATCGGAGTCACTGGGCCCCGGACGAGAAAGTCGATCCCGGGATAATGCATGCCAGAGGAAATTTGTTCTACGGCGCTTGTCACACGACTTGCCATGAACGAAAACGCCCTTGTCAAAGAGAGCCAACCTGCTTCCCTCTCCGACAAGGACTCATGAAACCGATTGATCCTGAAATCGCAATTCAGCGAACTTGAGACTCTGAACTGTGAACTTTGAACAGCCTCAGAAGTTGAACGTCACCTTTGCCGTCAGTGCCCGCGGCGTAACAAAGTGCGTTCCGCTGAACGTCGAAAGGAAGTTATACAACGCGTATTTATTCGTGAGGTTGATCGCGGTCAGGTCAAAATTCACTTTGTACTTCTCGCCGTGAAAGATGTTGTCCTGACCGACGGTGGCATCGAACAGATTGCGCGGAGCGATACGGGGCGGATTCTTGTCGTCGTTCTCAGTTCCCGGCGCCGGAATACTCACCAGCGACGAACCGTACTGACTTGGGAGGCAGGACTGGAACCCTGCGGTGCGCGTCGCCCCAACACCGTTGCAGGTTAGGCCAGCCTCTGCTTGCTGGGCATAAGTCAGCCCGCTGAGGTCCACCGGGGTCGTGGTATCGGTTGCGAAGGGCACTGAACCCGCCACAAGACCTGAGTCGTAGCGCCAGTTCCAGCCGGCCCACGGCCCGCGCTTGCCAAACTGGTATTGCAGGTGCGTGGTCTGGTTGAACTTTTCGTCGTGGTCGATGCGGAAAGGCAGGCCACCGCTCTGGGGAGCAGCACCCGCTCCAGCCGACTGCGGTGGGAAGAAGCGTGCGGCCACAGAAGACGCGACAAAGTAAGCGCTTATGTTGTGGTAGACGGGCATTTCAACGTGCAGAGCATAACCCGGGATTTTGGAGTTATGCCAATCGATGGGAAAGGTAATTGGCGTATTGCCGAGCACGCTGAAGTCGAAGGCATTATGCGTGTACTTCCAGATGTACTCGCCGCTCACCACCACTCTCTTCCCGAATGCTTGCTGCAGGCCTGCATGGAACTCGTTGCGAAAACCAGGCTGAAGGGTGCCGGAGACACCGGGCGCGCACGCGAGAAGAGGGGCCAGCACCGCATTGCCGCATCCTTCGCTTGAAAGCACCAGGTTTTCATTGAACGGTGTCTCCAGAGTGCGCGCATAGGAAACGCTTAATACGGTGGTGGTGGGTTTGAGGTTGTAGGCAACTCCCAAACGTGGCTCCGCCTGGTTGGCGTTGGTTAAGCCGTTGTACAGGTCCTCGCGGAGACCCAGATTGAAGTTCCAGTTGCCTGCCTTGATCTGATCTTCAAGATAGAGAGCCAATTCCTTCACGTCAGTATGGCCGAAGTAGGCGAACTGTACTCCGCTCCGGGTGAGGTCATAAGGGGCCAAGACGGGAAGGTAATTGGGATTCGGAAAGGCCACGATGCCGTCGCAGGCCGTGGGATCGGAATAGCCCGGCAAAGGGTTCCCGTTCCCATCGACACAGGGCGAATTATAAGTCGCTTCGATCACACCCAGGCTGTCGTTCTCACGCAGGAAGGTCTGTCCGTACTGCGCGCCCACCTTAATGGTGTGGATGCCCTTGGAGTAGTCGAAGTCGGCATGGACAGCGGCGTTGGTGAGGGTCCGGTTCTGTGCAATGGATGAGGTTTGAAGGTTGGGGGGTCCCAGGTCGGCGAGCGGGTTGCCGCTGGGGTAGTAGTTGTAGATGTCTTTGCGAACAAACGCGCCCAAGTTGAAGACAGAGTCTGTACTCAGCACCCGCGTGTAAGTTGGCGAGATATTGAAGGTGCCAATCTTCGAACGCTGATCGGTGTTTCCAATACTGGCAAAGACAGGACTGGCGCTTGTCCCACCGCGGACCACATTCTGAACATTCAAGTTGTCGTAGGAGTTCGGGTTCTGAAACCACGAGCGGCTGTAGTTCAGATCCAGGTGGATCGAATCAGCTGGTGTGATCGAGTAGTCCACGCGATCGAAGATATTCTGCTCATTGCCTCTGTCGTGGAATACGGCGAACTCCGGCGGATCGAGAAAGCGTCCCGTGTTCAGCGCATCCGCTTCGACAAAATTTCCCCAGTTCTTATGGCCATACGCAAGATCTAAACCTGCCGAGGCGGAACCGAAGGCCCCGTAAGAACTGCTGATGCTGCCGGTGGGTTTCCTGATTCCCTGCCCGGACCGGGTTGTCGCCACGATCACCAGGCTGGTTTTGCCGCCGTATTCAGCCGGCGGCGCGCCGGAGATCACTTCGATGGACTGAATCGAATCAGAAGGAATCTGATTGGAGAAGACCTTGCTCTGCTGGTCCGTGATCGACTGGCCATCCACGGAAAACGAATTGGATGCGTGATCCCCGAGACCGTGGAAGAGCCCGTTTGAATCGGCCGCGACGCCAGGGGTGGTAAGCGTGACAAGCGAGCTGAGCGTCGAAGACTGGCTCTCGAGCGGAACCTTGATGAAGGCATCGCGATCCACGTCGGTATGGAACGTTGGGTCGTCTTCGACTAGGTCACCAGTCGACTCGACCGTGACGGTCTGAGAAGCACCGGCAATCTGGAGAGCCAGCTTCAGATTGGTTCCGATAGACGATCGAATCTCAATGCCCCGGCTGAGTGGATCGAATCCGGTGGCCGTGACCACCATTTGATAGGGATTGAAGGAAACGTTCGAGAAGACGAACTGGCCCGCGGCGTCAGTGGTAACAGTCCGGTCGAGCCCGCTGGTCGGATTGGTCAGGTGAACGGTTGCGTTGGGAATGACGGCGCCGCTGGGGTCGGTAACGGTGCCACGCACTACGCCCGCATTGCCGCTTTGCGCCGAAGCACCAAGTGCAGCAAAAAGGAGGGCGAATACAGAAATCGTGCCAAAGATCGTGCCACATTTGAACGGCATAATATGCCTCCGAGGGATGGCTGTGATGCAGGATGTGGGACTGCGGCTTTCTGCCGCAGCATCATCGATGCAATCGGGGACATCTTTCCGTCGGATCGTGCTTTTGGCATATACGCCTATCCCTCGCTCGTGGAGGGTCGGCGCTGGTCCAAAACAATAGGAAATAAAGCCGGAAAGATGCCTAGCAGCCCACGGGAGGCGGGCGGGTAAAGAGCTGCGGATGCCAGTTCCGCGTGACGCGTCTGATCTCGAGAACAGGCACAGACCTTGCGATCTGAACCAGCGCGACGGGCGCGGGCGTGGCCACGACCGGGGCAGCCGTGTGCATCACGATGCACAGAGGACAATGATCGGCGTCTGTGTTTCCCTGGTGGGTGTGCGCAACCTGCGCCACCGTCAACAGTGCCAGCAAAACCAGGCACACGAGCGTCACAGCCGCAAAAGTACGGGACCTTGGGCGGCCGTTCCCCTGAGAGCGTGTCTGGAATTCTGTAAACAAAGGCCCTTGCGCTTAAGAATACATGCAATTAGATGCGCCAAAGATGTGGACGTTATCGCGTCGGGGGTACAAACGTGTTCCCAAACCGCAAAACCCCTGACTTCGAGCTTCGTCTAAACTATGGGACCATGGCACATCCTCTTTCTTTGCGTCACCTGCTCGGTTTGGGACTGGCGGCACTCCTGCTGCTGCCTACCTGTGCCGAGGCGCAGGAACACAAGCCTATTCCTGTGCAGTCGGGCGTGCCGGGCATGGGCTCCAATCACCGCCTGATCCTGAAAGACGGCACCTACCAGATGGTCCGCCAGTACGAGGTGGTCGGCGACAGGGTGCGCTATCTTTCGCAGGACCGGGGCGATTGGGAAGAGATGCCCGCCGACCTCGTGGACTGGGAAGGCACACGCAAATGGGAACGCGACCACGCCAACCAGCCAGCAGAGGCGGCAGCTCCCTCGATGAAGGAAGCCGAGGAACTCGACAAAGAAGAGGCGGACCTACGCTCGGATCAAAAGGCTCGCATGCCCGAGGTCGCCAAAGGATTGGAGCTTCCCGATCAGGATGGGGTATTTGTCCTCGACACGTTTCAAGGCACACCCGAGTTGGTTGAGTTGGTGCCCTCCGAACTGAGCATGAATCAGAAAAACAAGCACGGCCTGAGCACCCTGAATCCACTGGCCGGGCAAAAGGCAAGCATCGAACTGGACGGAGCGCATGCCAAGATCCATCTTCATGTGAATGACCCGGCAATCTATCTTTCTCTCGATCCGGGAGGGGATCCTCCGCCTTTGACGACCCACGCATTGACCGTGCCGACCGGAGGCAATAAAGATGCCGCCAATCGCAAGCATGGTGCGCATTCACCTTCTTCAGGATTTGCGATTGTGCACGTGGATGAGCGCCGAGCCGTTCGCATTGTCGGAGGTATTCACATCAGCCCGACCGGAACGGTGACCCAAAGTGAAGATGTCATACCAGCCAAATCCGAAATCGTAGCCGGCAAACACTGGATCAAGCTCACACCCGACAAGCCCCTCACTATCGGCGAATACGCTTTGGTGGAGATACTCTCTTCGTCAGATATCAACCAGTCTGTCTGGGATTTCCGGGTCGATCCACAGCTGGGGGACAACCCGGGATCGATGGGGCCAATCCAGAAATAGAGCGACAACCCAGCGCTATGGCGCTTCGCGACGGGCGATCTTCACACGCCGCTTCTCCCACTCCACGCTCGAGAAGATGCGCGGTCCTACCTCGATCAGGCGCGGCATCATGTTGAAGACAGCCACCCGGCTCCACGGTTTCCCCTCCCGCGTCCGAAAACCCTTCTCATTTAAATCGCTGACGATGCTGGAATAGGAGAAATCCTGGGCGAGCAGGTCCATCATGAGGAGAAGCACCTGGTTCTCGTGGGCATCGACTTCAAGCCGCTTGCAATCGTCGGAGATGCGCAGACCGTAAGGGATATCTTCGTTGAAGCCACCGTCCGGCGGGGCCTCTGTGTCGGGGAGTTCGCGCCGCCACTCGATGTACACCATTTGCCAACCCGCTGCCGATCGCTGCCGAATGATATCGGGGCTGAAAGGCTCTGCGATTACATCGCGAATCCGCTCGAAATACGCCATGGCCTGCCTCCGTACTGGATCCAGATAACGGCATTGCAAGCAATTTAGACACCAACCTCGAAGCGACCTCGCGATGGGCCAAAACACTCCATCATCGCGGGTTAGTAGAGAAACCAACGCGATCCAGTGCTCCTCCACTGGCCAATTCTGCAACAAAGTGTTCGATCCCGAACAGCGAGCGCGGCTACTGGCCTCAAGTGTCGGTGTGCGGGCTACCGGATATTAAAGCTGTACACAACGCTATAGGAGAACAGCGGATAAACCTGTACGGCACTGAATCCCTTTCTCCATTTGGTAAGGCTCGCCTGCAATGCATCGTTGAACTGAACCGTCACCGGATTTGCCGAGTCACTCAGGTTGCTGCATTGGGTCTGTGCCTGGTCCAGGCAAACCCACCCTCCCAGGTTTACGTTGACGGTCGGCGCCCCGGTGAATGCAACGCCAAATTCGGACGGGAAGGACCAATGACGGTTGGAGCGGGGAATGAACTTGCCAAAGCCGCCCGCCAGGATAAAGGCCGGCCGGTACCGATGCAGCCCCAGCACGCCTGAGCCGGTGACCGGGGTTGCGCCCGTAACGGGATTCGCCGTGGCCGAATAGAAGTTCGTGCCGTTCAACGAAAAGCTGGTTCCGGGCACAATTTCACTTGTCGCCGAAAGCTGGTTGCCGTTGTAGAACAAGGTGCCTACGCTCAGCCGCCAAATGCTGTTCAGTGGATACCAGTCGAGCGACGCCACAGCCGAAGCCATATGCAAGTTGGCCTTCACTCTGAAACCTTCGAGCTCAAACTGGCCGCTGTTGTAGTTGAAAAAATTCCCCATTAGGCGGGCATCTAAATACTGCGTAAGGACGGTTGCGGATTTGATCCCGATCCCAAGCGGCGAAACATCGGCACCGATCCCGACGCGAGAGAAGGGCTGCTGATGCTCTTTCTCCGCCCAAGGCACATTCGAGCGTTCGTCGTTGCTCGCGGGTTCTGGTGCTGCAGGAAGCAAAGTTTCTGCTGGGAGTCCCTCAGAAGCATTCGAGCGAAGGGCGTTTGAGCTGGAAAAGGCAACGCGGTTGCTGCGCGTGTCCGAATCGCTCCGCCGACCAAGAGTCGAATCATCGGGCGTCTGTGCACGAGCCGGCGTCGAGCAGAAAACGAAAAGGAAGGACAAGAACAGGGCCGGAATGAAATTCTGATAATCCAGACGGACCTCCGGTCGGTTGAAATCCCCTGGTCTCGATCCTGATCAGGGATTCTGGTTCGATGACCTCTCACGGGAGAACTGCAAGAATTTGGCGTATCTCGTCAACCATGCGATCAAAGATATGGAGAGGCCCACACCCAATGCGAGACACCGTTCGATGGTTCGACGAACGAGCCGTACTTTCGGTTGCTCGAATACGGACTAGCAGGTAATCGGTTCAGGAGTTTGATGAGATTCGTCTCGCCTTAATAAACGGTGGACTTGCGAATCGACCAGGAGGGGCGAGGACCACTTCGGCCACATTTTCGAAAGGAAGCCGCTCTTTGCGGCATCGAAAATAGAGTCAGAATTATTCGCGTACGCCGATGCCGAGCGCCTTCATTTTGCGATAAAGGTGACTCCGCTCAAGACCAAGCATCTCCGCCGCCCGGCTCATATTGTTGCGTGCCTCTTCGATCTTTTTGAGGATGTATTCGCGCTCGTATGCATCGCGGGCCTGCTGCAAGGTGGAAAATTCCTCAGTCGACTGCGATCCGGACTTGTGCGTAAGCGGAGGCAGATGCTTGCGCTCGATGCGCAGCGTGCGCGGATTGAGAATCAGCACCCGCTCGATGACATTTTTCAGCTCGCGTACATTGCCGGGCCAATGATATTTGGAGAGCGATTCGAGCGCCTCCTCACTGATCTCAATGCGAGGACGCCCGTATTGGCGGCCAAATTCCGTCAGAAACTCGCGCGCCAGCAGCGGAATGTCCTGTTTGCGTTCCCGCAACGGCGGGACGAAAAATGGAACGACATTCAGGCGGTAAAACAGATCTTCACGAAAATTGCCCTTGGCAATCTCTTCTTCCAGATCCTTATTCGTCGCGGCGATCACGCGGACATCCACGCGCAGCGGCTGTGCGCCACCCACAGGGGTGAAGAGCTGATCGTCAAGAGCGCTGAGCACTTTTGCCTGCGTCTTGAGACTCATGTCGCCGACTTCATCCAAAAAAAGTGACCCACCGTCGGCGCGCTCCAGTGTGCCACGCTGCTCAGATGGACCGCCAGGTTGCGTGCCATGCCGGTAACCGAAAAGTTCTGCCTCGATGTGATCCTCGGGGATGGCCGCACAGTTCAATTCCACAAAAACGCGGTCGCGGCGGAGGCTTTCCGCATGAATAGCGCGTGCGATCAGTTCCTTGCCGGTACCTGATTCGCCATAGATAAGCACGCGGCCATTGGACGGCGCCATGAGACGAATCTGCTGACGCAGCGCCTTCAACGGAACGCTTTCGCCCGTCAGCACCGACCCCACGCCAAACTGGCGGCGGAACTCGAGGTTCTCGTTGCGCAGGCGACGCGCTTCAACGGCATTCTTGAGCACGATCAGCGTGCGATCGAGCGAGAGCGGCTTTTCAAGAAAATCGAACGCGCCAAGCTTGGTGGCTTTCACCGCGGTTTCAATGGTGCCGTGGCCTGAAATGATGACCACTTCGGGCCGAGCCTGCGGGTCGAGCGCGTGAATCTCGGCCAGCACTTCCAGACCGTCCCGGTCAGGGAGCCAAATGTCGAGCAGAACAACTTCATAGGGCGCGTCCTGAACGAGCACAAGCGCTTCGGCCGCCGTGGCGGCGGTGGCAACGCCGTATCCCTCTTCACGCAGAATCTCTTCGAGCGACGTGCGGATTTCGGTTTCGTCGTCGACGACCAGGACGTGGTTCATGAATGCGCTTTCGTCAAAGGTTCAGCGGCTGGCGTCTCAAGAGCGGGCGTCGCCGCAGTCTCCATCAAAGGCAGGCGCACCAGAAAACGCGCACCCTTGGGGCTATTGCTCTCAGCGCGAATGGAGCCGCCGTGCTCCTGCACGATCTTGGCCGCGATCGAAAGACCGAGCCCGGTACCCCGATGTTTCGTGGAATAGAAGGGAAGGAACAACCGCTCGCGAATCTCATCGGTGAGTCCGTGTCCTGTATCGGAGACCGAAACCTCAACCGCAGTGCCATCTTCGCTGAGCGCGCTGCTGATCGCAAGCACGCGCAGCAGACTACCCTGCATCGCCTCGGCCGCGTTGTCAATCAAGTTGGCAAGCGCACGGCGAATGGCTTCAGGATCTGCAAGCACCAATGGCAATTCAGGCTCGAATTCGCGGCGTACCGTGATGCCGTCGAGTCGACCGGTAAACAAGGCCAAGCTTCTTCCGCAACCCGGTTCATGTCGCAAGCGCGAGGCTGTGGAGCAGGAAACTGCGCGAGCGCGGAGAACTGATCGACCAGTGTGCGCATCGTGCTTACGCAACTCAGAATTACTTCGCTGCACTTACGAATCACGTTGGGTGAATCTGGCTGGCTGCGATCGAGATGCCGGCCAATCCGCTCCGCCGAGAGCGCAATGGGCGTGAGCGGATTCTTGATCTCGTGGGCGACGCGTTGCGCCACTTCTTTCCACGCGAGCTGGCGTTGGGCTCGAAGTAACTCCGTCATGTCTTCAATCACCAGCACGGTCCCAGTCTTCCCACGCGCCAGTTCAAGACGTGCACTGGTCACCGCCAAATGCAAACTGCGGCCCCTGGCGTGGAATTCAATCTCAGTCGACGCCGCTCCCATGCGCTGGCCCCGACGAATCACAGCAGCCAGATCGTCGACACTCTCCGGCGGCAGCAGCGAATCCAGCTTTTTCCCACGCAGATCGGGTCCCTCCGGCTGGCCCATGAGCACCGCAAAGGCACGATTGGCCTGGAGAACAATGCCGGCACCGTCAAGAGTCACGACCCCGCCGGGAATCGTCTCCACGATAGTTTCGAGCTCACGGCGACGCTCTTCAATGGCAAGATTGGCGGCGATCACTTCCGCGGAAGAGCTCTCAGCCAACTGCCGGCTCGCCTCAAGATCGGCGGCCATGTGATTGAAGGACTGCACCAGCTCCGCCATCTCTCCCGTGGTCACCAGCGCCACGCGATGGTCGTATTTGCCGGCGGCAATCTTGTCCATTGCGTCGGCCAGTGCCTCGACGGGCCGCGTGATCTGCTTGGACAAGAACAAAGCCAGCCACACGCTCGAAAAAAAGACCACGGCCGTAATGAGCAGCAGCATCAGGATGAAGGTGCTACGGACCTGATGGCGCGATCGAAAAAGCCGCCAGTACTCATTCGCTCCGTCGCGGATCCGGGATAGTGGTTTGGCTCAGCCCTTGCGGCATCGGCAGCGCCACGACAACAATCTTGCCGATGGCGGTGACAGACATGCCAAGCGCATAGTCCTGGCCCCCGATGCGGACGACAGGCTCGTCATTGCGTTGCGCGGAGGTAAGCAGATTCGCCGAAAGCGGACCGTGTAGTTTAATCACGCCTTCATTCGTGTCTGCTTCGGTTCTCTCGGGAAGCCAGGGAATAAGACTCGCCGCACTGGACTCCGACGGCGCCTGATAACTTGCGATCACTTGCCGGCTCTTGTCATAGACCAGCGCAAAGCCACCTTGCAGCGTAATGCGACGCGATCCGAGCACATTTTGCAGTGTCGGTAAATCCCCATCTACGGCGCCGGTGGCGGCAATCGATTCCGCTTCGCCACGCGCATTGCTGGTGACATATTGCGCCAGTTCCAGCACGACGCGCGTCGAGTCCTCGCGTAATTCGGAGGTGTTGGGAGAGAACCAGCGATCGATCGAGCGGTTCATCAACTGGAAGCTGAACAGGAACATGAAAACAGCTGGGGCGAGCGCAATCAGCACCGCACCCAGAACCATGCGGGTGCGCAACCGCGCGCCCAGCGCGCTGCTGTTTTGGTCGGCATAGAGCTTCAGGATGTTCCTGAGCAGAAGCATCAGAAGCACCATGAGCAACAAAAAGACAACAACCGTGAGGCCGGTAAACGCCAGCGTTTCGCCCGCCGATTCGGGATTCAGAAATCGAATATTGGGGTGTTGAAAGCCTGCAGACCACCCAGCAGTGCTAAGAACAGAAGCACGCCTGCGCCCAAAAGGACCACAGACCGCCGCCGCGCTTTGCCTGGAAAAGGCATGCCGCGATTATAGTGTGCGCTGTGAAATCAGGGCAGTTTCAATCAGAAACCATGGCCACATGACGCAAGAAGGTGAGCCTAATCGAATTGATCTAAGCAATCACGCTGGCCGCAGCAGTCCAGGGCTTGTGCTGGCTTTCCGCCACGCCTCGATAGGTGAGCGTGCCAAGCCACGTGTTCAGCCCTTCGGCCAATCCCGCATCCTGCTTCAGCGCCTCGCGCGCACCAAGATTCGCCAGCCGCATCAGGTAAGGGAAGGTCGAGTTGGTGAGCGCCAGCGTCGAAGTATGCGGCACGGCGCCGGGCATATTGGTCACGCAGTAGTGCACCACGCCATCGACCACATAGCTGGGATTGGAGTGCGAGGTCGGCCGCGCCGTCTCCACGCATCCGCCCTGGTCGATGGCCACGTCCACGATCACCGCGCCCTTCTTCATCTGCGAAACCATGGCGCGGGTCACGAGCTTGGGAGCAGTTGCGCCGGGAATCAGCACGCCGCCGATCACCAGGTCCGCCTCGCGCGTGGCCTGCGCAATGTTGTAGCTGTTCGAGGCCAGCGTATAAAGCCGTCCGCCGAAGATATCGTCGAGTTCGCGCAGGCGGTTCAGGTTCACGTCGACCAGTGTGACCTTGGCGCCGAAGCCGAGCGCAATCCGCGCCGCGTTGGTGCCCACGATGCCGCCGCCGATGATGGTGACATGCGCCGGAGGCACGCCCGGAACGCCGCCCAGCAGAATGCCGCGCCCGCCGCGCTCCTTTTCAAGATAAGTCGCGCCCACCTGCACGCTCATGCGGCCCGCAACTTCGCTCATCGGCGTCAGCAGCGGCAGCGTTCCCTGCCGATCGCGCACGGTTTCATAGGCAATGCCGATCACTTTGGACTCGAGCAGTTTGTCGGTCAGTACCGGCAGCGGAGCAAGGTGCAGATAAGTGAACAACACCAGCCCTTCGCGAAAGAAGACGTACTCGCTCTCGATGGGCTCCTTCACCTTGACCACCATCTCGGACTTGCCCCACACATAGCCGGCGTCGCCGACAATCTCGCCGCCGGCATTCTGGTACTCGGCGTCGTCGAAGCCCGATTGCGCCCCGGCCTGTGTTTCCACCAGTACCTTGTGGCCGGCCTCGGTCAGCGCCTTCACGCCGGCAGGAGTGACGCCAACGCGCGCTTCGTTGTCCTTGATCTCTTTGGGAACGCCGATGATCATTGCCCGTGCTCCTCTATATACGTTAGATGGTCTGCGATCTGGATGCGCCAGCGGGGAGGTCCGGCGGGAAAGTCTGAAGGGAAGCTAGCGCGCCGGAAATGGAATCGTCGGGGAGGGCGTTGTTCCGGCGCGCCTGTGCACTGGACTCCCAACAGGACAAATCGTACTGCGCAAGTCCCTTCCAATGTGTGCAAAATTCGTGATACAAACGGCTTATGAGCACAAAACGTGACAAGAATGTGGTCGCAGCGCAAGAAACAACTCCGACCGCCCCGTCCGACGGCCATACTCGATGACATGGACGCCTCTATCCTGCGCTATCTCGAGCGCAACGGGCGCGCGACGAACTACGAAGTGGGCGAGGCTGTCGGCCTGTCGGCTTCCGCGGCATCGCGCCGCATTATGGCACTCGAAAATGAAGGTGCAATCCGCGGCTATCAGGCGCTGGTAGATGATCGGCTCTTCGGAAAGCGGATGACGGTCTATATCCGCGTCACGCTGGAGCGACAGTCCGCCACAGTCTTGAGCGCGTTCGAGACCGCAGTGCGCAGATGCCGCGAGATTGTGAGTTGCCACCTGATGGCCGGCCAGTACGATTACATGCTCGTCGCGCGCGTGGCGGGCATCGACGACTATGGCCGCCTTCACCAGAATGAGTTTCGCGACTGCCGGGCGTCACGCGGCTTGAAACGAGCTTTGCCTTGCGCGACGTGCTGGCTGGCGCCCGGTCATAAGCGGCAAGCACGCGATTTCGCCGCCGATTCCGCGCTGATTCAAGCAATCCATACGGGAATTCTGTGCATTTTCCCCAAATCGTTTCGGAATCGCACTTTGCCGCGTTATTCCGGTGCGTTACCCTTGAGAACACGCAAGACAGCCCATGTCCGCGCGTCGGCCTGCAAGGTGCGCGCAGCAATCCATTCTCTTCCGCCTCGATCTGATTCTTCTCGACTGCAAAAGGAGTGTCGATGTCTTCGTCCAAGCTGAGCCTGCGGTTCTATCTCGCGTTGGTCGCGGTTGTGTCTCGCTTTTGTGCCTTCCAGCTTGCGCGCAGAAGTCCCGACGCCCATCTCCGTCCTCGGCCACAATCCCGGCGATGACTTCTACCTCGCCGACTACGAAGACACGATTCGCTACTTCCACGCGCTGGCTGCAGCGGCGCCCGACCGCATGAAGATGTTCACGGTGGGAAAAACCACGCGCGGCAAAGACATTGAGATTGCCGTGATCTCATCGCCGCAGAATCTCGCCAAGCTTGACGACTATAAGCAAATCGCCGGGCGCCTCGCACACGCCACAGACCTGAATGACGACCAGGCGAAAGAATTGGCCCGCTCTTCCAAGGTGATCGTGCACATTGACGGCGGCCTCCATGCGGATGAAGTCGCCGGCCCGCAGCACACAATGGTGCTGGCCTACAAACTGCTCTCGGCGCAGAACGACCCGCAAGTCGACGCCATTCTCGATCAGGTCATTCTCGTCCTCTGGCCCACGCTGAACCCCGACGGACAGGACATGGTGGTGCATTGGTACCGCCAGAACCTCGGAACGAAATATGAAGTCAGTCCGATGCCGTGGCTCTATCAGGACTACGTGGGCCACGATAACAATCGTGACGGCTACATGATGAACATGAAAGAAGAGCAGATCGTCGTGAAGACCCAGCTCGAATACAGTCCGGAAATCTTCTACTGCCAGCACCAGACCGCGCCCTTCCCCGCGCGCATCTGGATTCCGCCTTTCTCCGATCCGATCTCCAGCAACATCAGCCCCCTGGTCCGTAGTTGGCTCAACCTGATTGGCGCAAACATGACGGCCTACTTGAATGCGCACAACATGCCAGGCTCCATCTCCGAGTCGCGCTTCGACAACTGGTACGCCGGATTTACAGACTGGGCGCACGTCTTCCGCAACGAGATCTCGTTTTTCACCGAGACGGCCCTCTATGAATATGCGACGCCGCATTTCTACACGGTGCGCGACTTCCCCAAGAACTACCAGGACCTGCGCGCACTCAGCATGTATTCGACACCGTGGGAGGGTGGTTGGTGGCATCTGAAAGACGCGGTCGACTACATGGTAGGTGGCTCCATGTCGGTGCTCGATCTTGCAGCAAAAAATCGCGAGACGCTGCTCTACAACCGCTATCAGGCAGCCCGAGACAACATCCAGCACTTCAGCAAAGAGCCTCCCTTCGCCTACGTCATCCCCTCGAAGCAGGCCGACACGCCCGGAGGCCGCCTTGCTGGCGCAGAAAATGATCGACAATGGCCTCGACGTCTACGCAACTAAGTCCGGCTTCAAGGCCAACGGCGTCGCCTATCCCGTCGGTTCGTGGGTCATCCCGATGGATCAACCCTTCTCCGCGCTGGCGAAGGAGTTGTTTGAGCGGCAGCGCTATCCCGATGCACTTGAGAATGGAGCGTCAAAAGCGATTGACCTGCCCTACGACGTGACCGGCTGGACCCTGCCCTTGCAGATGGGCGTCAACGTCGACGCGGTCACCGACCCGGTCGGGTCGGACGAGCGCGCGCTGATGGCAAAGATCGACAAGGTCGAAGTTCCCGAAGCGACAGTGGACGGCGCAGGCACGATCTTCGCGATCAGTCACAAGACCAATGCCTCTTTCCAACTCGTGAATGCCGCACTGCAGGCCGGCGCCACGGTCTCACTTGCACAGGATCCTGTGAAAACGGCCGAAGGCACAGAGACGGGCGCCTTTCTCCTCGGCGGCATTGGCCGCACATCCATAGCAGACCTGGCGAAGAAGTATGCGGTCTCGGCAACAGCTGTCAGCGCACCGGCCCACACCTTGGCGCTCAAAAAAGCGCGCATCGGACTCTACCGGCCGTGGGCGCCTTCGATCGATGAAGGATGGACGCGCTGGATCCTGGAGAACTATGGATTCGAACCAAAGAGCCTTTACAACGGCGACATACGTTCAGCCGACCTGCGCAGCCGCTACGACGTGATCGTCCTGCCCGACCTGTCAGCCAAGCAACTGACCGATGGCTTTGGCGTCGGCGTCGTTCCGGGCCAGTATGCGGGCGGCATTGGCGACGATGGTTTGGAGAACCTGCGCGAATTCGCGCGCGAAGGCGGAACACTGATTGCGCTGAACAAAACTGCCAGTGGCCTGATTCCTCTCATGTCCTTGCCGGTTCAAAACGTGATTGAAGGCGCAAAGAGCGAGAAGTTCTTTTGCTCGGGCGCACTGCTGCGGGTCGAAACAGAGCACGCCGACCTTCCGATAAACTTTGGCGTCTCCTCTGCCCCCGTCGTGATGTTCCAGAACGGTCCCGCATTCCAGCCTCTTCCGGGCTTTCACGGTGCCGTCCTCGCTCGCTACCCGAAAGAGACCAATCCCCTCGAAAGCGGCTTGCTGTTGCATCCTGAAGCAATCGAAGGCAAAGCCGCCGCGCTCGAAGTGGCCTACGGTCGTGGCCATATCATCCTTTTCGGCTTCAAACCGCAATTCCGCGGTCAATCGCACGCTACCTATAAGTATCTATTCAATGAACTGTATGCCTACGATCATCCGGCTTTGCCGTCCGAGCCTGTCGCCGCGCCGGCTAAGGCAGAAACCCCCGCTGTCGGGGCAGCCATGCCTAAAGATCACAAGCAGGAAGACACGTTACCTCAATAACTTGTCGGAGGTCCTCCCGCGGGGTAGCCTTAGTCCAATACTCGCCGCGTAGCAAGCGCCATGCTTTGGGGGACCTGAGGGGCAAGATTCTGGCCGGGGGGCAATGCCATTCGGGCAATGCGTTGTCTTGCGCACTCCGAAATCAACGACGTGACGGCGAGATCGGTAGCACCGACTTTGCGCAGTGAATGGCGGCGTGGGCGGCTACCGCAGGGTCTGGCGGACTTGGAAGGAACGCCGCGCGATGAGCGAACCGGATCAAAATAGTAAAAAGAACACGCTCGCTAAGGTGAATAATCAGGAGTTGTTTCACGCACCGATCGACCCAAACCAGCAGGCTTCAAATGCCGAAGCTGGGATTCGTCCAGTCAAGAATTCGCCTGGATTCCTCCTGCTTCTCCTCGGACTCATCGTTGTAGGGGCGGGGGCCGTCCTGATGCTCTCCCAAAAAGGGCTGAAATCTGCGAAAGCTTCGCCCGATTCGGACGACCTGGGAGCAGGCATATCACAGGCATCGGGATTGCGCGGTCACCTCGTGACCAGATGGCAAGGCAAAGCCCAATACATGCTGAAGATTGAGCCGCTCGATCCGCGCGACGCTGCCGGGTTCGCAGCCGTTGCAGCCAATCCGTCAGGACCCATGTCGATCAACATTCGTTTGCTTGATTCATCAGGTTTCGCGCTCTGTGGCAAGGAAATCGTCCTTCGGTTCGATCCGGCGCGCATCCGGCGCTCAAATATGCAGCTCCCCAAAAAGCAATCCGATGCGGAGAGATTACTCGCTCAGCAACAGGAGAATTTGCAGCGTGTGTCCCTGCAGGAGAAAGAACGGGAAACCGGCAAGGATGCTTTTCAAAACATCCAGGGATCGGACGGGGCCGTTGAAGCACTATGGGCACAGGGCGAACTTCCCTGCTCCCCGGATCAGTACCAGCGCTTCGACTATTGGGACTTGTCAACTAATTTTCCGACATTAGCCGAGCAGGACCACTTGCTTGGTCGCAAGCCGGCCGAGACGCCGCGCGATGTTTCGGCGCGCAACGAGGACGGAAACAATGACGGGACGCAATCGGAACGCGACGTTCGCGGAGCGGCCAAACGCCGAGCGGCAAAGAAACTTCAACCCGCCTACTTAATCCAGGGCGACGATCGGGCTACTGAGTTCGATTCTGCGCGAGGGTTGTTGGTCGTGGGTGCCAGTACCCGATTCCTGATTGATCGGCAGAGTGACGGGCAGATGGTTGCAGGCTGGGCCGACGACGATTCGCTCATTCATTTCACGTGCGATTCGCACTCCATTTGCGCGCTTAGACGCGCTGGTTCAGCGTCGGTGGTGCCGGCGAGAATGAACGAGTAGCGCAACAATCAAGATACACAAGCCGATACTGCGGGTCGTTTCAATGAAGCTCGATCCTGACGGACGCGTCCGCAATCTCATTCCGCGTTATCGATCTGCGCTCTCTGCAATTTGTCGGAATAATCCACGTAGACCGCCTTCCACGTCGTGAAGAAGTCGATCGCCCCGAGCCCCTCGCGATGGCCATTGCCGGTCTGCTTCACGCCGCCAAACGGAAGATGAACCTCCGCGCCAATAGTCGGCGCGTTGATATACGTAATCCCCGCCTCCAGATCGCGCATGGCGGTAAATGCGCGGTTCACGTCCTTGGTGTAGAGCGCGGTCGAAAGCCCGTAGTCAATCGAGTTGGCAATCTCGATGGCCTCCTCGAACGTGTCGAACTCAATCAGGCTCACCACCGGCCCAAACACTTCTTCGCGCGCGATCCGCATCTTCGGGGTCACTCCGCCGAACACAGTCGGCTCAAAGAAGTTGCCGCCAGCGTAGATGCCGTCAGTCAGAGCACGTCCGCCGGTCAGCAGTTCGCGCCCTCCTTGATCGCGATCTCAACATACTTCGCCGATGTCTCAATCTGCGCCTCATTCACCTGCGGCCCCACCTCAACCGATTCATCGAGACCATTGCCAACCCTCAGGGCCTTGGCGCGCGCGACAAACTCCTTGGTGAACTCTGCCGCGATACCCTTCTGCAGCAGGATGCGGCTGGTCGCCGTGCAGCGCTGGCCGGTCGTGCCGAACGCGCCCCACAGCGCGCCATTCAAGCGCCAGTTCGAGGTTCGCGTCGTCCAGCACGATCTGCGCGTTCTTTCCGCCCATCTCGAGCGAGACCGGCTTGAAGGTAGCGGCCGCCCGCTGGCCAACAAGCGAGCCAACTTCGCTCGAACCGGTAAAGCTGATTGCGCGCACATCGCGGTGCTCGACCAGCGGCGCGCCGGCGCTGGGTCCCAGACCGGCACACAATATTGACCACGCCCGGCGGCAGCCCGGCGTCGATCAGCGTCTGGACCAGGTTGTAGGTCGAGAGCGGCGTGTCCTCAGCAGGCTTGATGACGCACGTGTTGCCGGAGACCAATGCCGGAAACAGCTTCCAGCTCGGAATCGCCATCGGGAAGTTCCACGGCGTAATCAGCCCGACCACACCCACGGGCATGCGCACGCTCATGGCGAACTTGTTTTGCAACTCGGAAGGCGTGGTTACTCCAAACAGCCGCCGCCCCTCGCCCGCCACATAGAAAGCTTCGTCGATGGCTTCCTGCACGTCGCCGCGCGTCTCCGCCAGCACCTTGCCCATTTCGCGGGTCATGTCGCGTGCGTACTGCTCCTTGCGCTCCTGAAGAATAATCCCCGTGCGAATCAGGATCTCGGCCCGTTTGGGCGCCGGAACCAGGCGCCAGCTCGCGAACGCCTTCTTCGCCGCCGCAACCGCATGCGCCACGTCTTCGGCGTGAGACGCAGGAAAAGCGCCTACCACATCGGAGTGGTCGGCGGGGTTCAGGTTCAGGAGCGTCTTGCCGCTCGCTGCAGGAACCCACTCGCCGCCGATCAGATTGTGATATGTGGGATAGGTCATAGTAGTTCTCAGTGTAGTTCGTAGTGGGGCCGTGGACAGTGAGGTTATAGCATCCTGGGGCGTGCCAGGCGAAGCACGTGTGTACTGCACTGGTGGACCGCATAGAAATAAGTACCAGTTACCAACGGTGCGCTTTTCATACGAGCGCTTGCAGATGGCCGTACAATACTGCTTGAGGTAGATCCGTCTTCCAATGTCTTTGAACGGTTTTCCATCCCGCAATTCGCGGACGCACGGCTTGCGCTCGCTTTTCAGCATGTTTTCGAGCGATCTGGCCATCGATCTCGGCACCGCCAACACGCTGGTCTTTGCAGCCGGAAAGGGCATCGTCGTCAACGAGCCCTCCATTGTGGCGATCAACAAGAACACCGGCGAAGTAGAAGCCGTCGGCAAAGAGGCCAAGGACATGCTTGGCCGCACGCCCGGAAACATCGTGGCCATCAAGCCCATGAAGGACGGCGTCATCGCCGACTTCAAAGTCACCGAGAAGATGCTGAACTACTTCATCCAGAAGGCCCACAACCGCAAGATGCTGGTGCATCCGCGCATCGTCATCGGCGTGCCGTCTGAGATTACGCAGGTCGAAAAGCGCGCGGTCGAAGACTCGGCCTATCGCGCCAAGGCCAGCGAAGTCTATCTCGTCGAGCAGGCCATGGTGGCCGCGATCGGCGCCGGCCTTCCCATTACCGAGCCTTCGGGCAACATGGTTGTCGACATCGGCGGCGGCACCACCGACATCGCCGTCATCTCTCTTTCCGGCATCGTCTACTCGCGTTCCGTCCGCATGGCCGGCAACCAGATGGACGAGGCCATCACCAACTACCTCAAGCGCAAGTACAACCTGCTCATCGGCGAACGCACCGCCGAACAAATCAAGATCGAAATCGGCTCGGCCTATCCGCTCGACAAGCCGCTCACCATGGAGATCAAGGGCCGCAACCTCATTGAAGGCGTGCCCAAGACGATCTCCATTGACGACAGCGAAATTCGCGAATCCCTGGGCGAGTGCATCGCCGTCATCATGAACGCCATTCGCGTGGCCCTCGAGCGCACGCCCCCCGAGTTGTCAGCCGACATCTCCGATCGCGGCATCGTGCTTACCGGCGGCGGCGCTCTGATCAAGAACCTCGACAAGCGCATCCGCGAAGAAACCGGCCTGCCCGTCTCCGTGGCCGACGATCCGCTGGCATCGGTCGTGCTCGGCACCGGCAAGATGCTCTCGGATTTCCGCCTGCTGCGCAAAATCAAGATCGACTGAAACAGTGGCCAGTGAACAGGGAACAGAAGCGGCGGCCCACTTCGACCATGGGTGACGAATCTCGTTTCCGCCGCCTGCTGAACACGCAGCATCGAGAACCCGCAGCCATGCATGACTGCACCGTTTCCGAGATTCTCTGTTTCTCTGTCTCTCTGGTTCACTGTTTCTCTGCCCACTGCCCACTGTTAACTGCCCACTGATCTGCCATGGAAACACTGTTCGAACGCTATCGAAATCTCGTCGTGCTGCTGGCCATGCTGCTGCTGCAGATCGTCGGCCTCGCCGTGCAGGTGCATCGTGGCGATTCGGGTCACATGACTCTCGACCCGCACGACAGCAACGGCGTTCGTCTCATCCGTCTTTGGGCCAATGCGATGGTTTCCCCGCCCGAGCGCCTCTTCCATTCCGTCGGAGGAGGCACATCGTGGATCTGGGAGAACTACTTCGATCTGCGCCATGTCCGCGAACAAAATAAGGACCTGCAGAAGACCGTCGACCGGCTGCGCCTTGAACAGGCCGCACTGCTGGAAGACGCGCGCCAGGGACAGCGGCTGCAGGCCTTGTTGAATTTTCAGGAAAAATACATTTACAAAACGCAGCCGCGCAGATCATCGGCACCAGCGGCAGCGACCAGTCGCGAGCTCTTCTACATCGACAAAGGCGCCGATGCAAAAATCGAGCGCGATATGGCGGTGATTACCGCCGACGGTATCGTCGGCAAAGTGCGCGAAGTGTATCCCCGTTCGGCGCAGGTGCTCGCTGATCAACGACCAGAGCAGCGGCGCCGGCGTGATTCTTGAGACCACGCGCATTCGAGGGATTCTGCGCGGCAATGCCATTGGGTCAGCCACAGATTGTGGGCCTCATGGCCGACAGCCGCATCCAGCCGGGCGAAAACGTTCTGACCGCCGGCGGCGACGAGATCTTTCCGCGCGGCCTGCCCGTCGGCACTGTGGACAAAGTGGTGAAGGATCCCGATCAGGATGGATTTATCCGCATCATCGTCAAGCCCGCCGCGCACCTCGATCGCCTCGATGAAGTCCTGATCATCACTTCGGTCGAGCCCCGTTTCCCGCCCGACCAGACACAGGACATGGCGACAAGCGAGACCCTCAAGGGCGCGGAGGCTGCGGAAGAAAAGGCGCAGAAAAGGCTTCGGAGATTATGGCCGAGAGTCTGCCCGGTCTGATCGATCCCAGCCTGCCCCCCGACCAGCAGCCTTTGAATGAGACCTCGAACCCGAATCCGGTGTCACGTCCGCCATGCCGCTGCATCCCGACCGCTTTACCCCGGGAACAGACGCGAATACCGGAGCCAGCGTGACAGGCGGCGGCGATGCAACCAGCGCGACGACGCCAGACGCGAATGCCCCCAAAAAGCCGACGGCTCCGCCCAGCAAGCCAGCTACTCGCTCCGGGAACCGGCGCCAGCCAAAGCCGACAAAGGACGCGAGCCCGCGGAGGAATCCTTAGCCATGTCGGTGCTGACCGCGGATTCCCGCCGCGATCTTGAAATCCACCGATATCCTGTCCTGGTCTATGGGCTAGTGCCGCTCGTGGCGCTGGTGCTCCAGGCCTGGTTGCCGCGCCTGCTCGGCCAGTACGCATGGTTCGACCTGCCGCTCGTGGTCACCGTCTATTTCGCGCTTGGCCGCCGCAGCCCGATTCAGGGCACGCTCATGGGCTGCGCCGTGGGCCTGTTTGAAGATGCGCTCACCCACCACGCCATCGGCATCAATGGAATTGCGAAGACGGTGGCCGGATTTCATGGCAGCGTCGGTCGGCATACGCATCGACGTCGAGAACCGCATTATCCGCGTCGGACTCATCTTCCTTCTTTCGCTGCTGTCCAGCGCCATCTGCATCTTCGTGAACCGCTTCCTGCTCGGCCTGGCGCTTGAGACAAACTGGGCTGTCGAATTCTACATAGCCCTTGGCAACTCGGTGATCGCCTTGATTGCATTTCCTTTCCTCGACCGGTTCCAGCTTCGGGATTGAGGGCTTCGCCGATTCGAGCGAAGACGGTTACGCGTTGGCGCTTGCATCCACAATGAAGCACCAAAGTACGAACACCCTGTCCCGGGGTGGCTGTAGCCGGAACCCGATTCGCTGTATTCTGAAAAAGCAGACCCATGTATCTCGATAAAGCAGCACGCGGCGAAAAAATCTCCGGCATTAAGCTGGCGGCGGTGCAATACGGCATCTTGCTGATGATGCTGGCGCTGGCCGCGGGGCTGTGGCGCCTGCAGGTGCTGGGCGCTGCCAACTTCCGCGTGCTCGCGGAGCAGAACCGCATTCGCAAGGTGCCCATGCTGGCGCCGCGCGGCAAGCTCTTCGACCGCGAAAACCGCCTGATCGTCGACAACTATCCTTCGGTTTCCTGCTTCCTGGTGCGCGAGCAGAACCACAACGTCGATGCCGATCTGCCCATGATTGCGCGCGGCCTTGATCTCGATCTCGACCAGTTGCGCGCCACCATGAAGCACTTCCGCGCCGCCCCGGGCTATCAGCCCATCCCCATCAAGCAGGAAGTCACGCCGGACGAGCAAGCCTTCATTGAGGCGCACCGCAACGAGCTGCCGGAGCTGGAAACCATCGACGAGGAGCGCCGGCTCTATCCGCGCGACGGCTTTGCAGCGCACCTGATCGGCTATGTGGGCGAAGTGAGCGAAGACATGCTGAACGACCCGCGCTATGCCGCCTACGAGCCAGGCGACGTGGTGGGCAAGGCCGGCGTCGAGCAGACCTACGACCAGCTGCTTGCGCGGCGAGGATGGCTCGCGCGACGTGATCGTCGACAGCCACGGGCGCGAAGTGGGCATCCTTGGCACCCAGCACTCCACTCCCGGCACAGGACCTGCGCCTCACCATCGACAACGACCTGCAGCGCGCAGCCGAGCTGGCCCTGGGCGACCGCAACGGCGCCATTGTGGCCATGGATCCGCGCAACGGCGAGATTCTGGCCCTGGTCTCGCGACCCAGCTTCGATCCCAATGCCTTCGCCGTCAAAATCGATCGCACCGAGTGGAACAAGCTCATCACCGATCCCGACCATCCGCTGATGAACAAGGCCATCCAGGCGCAGCTCGCTCCCGGCTCGACATTCAAGATCCTCATGTCGGTGGCGGGACTGCAGGAAGGCATCGCGCAGAACCTCAAGGTGAACTGCGCCGGCGGCTGGGGTCCCTACGGCTTCTTCCACCACTGCGACGAGCATCACGGCGCGGTCGACATTCACAACGCGATCCCCTACTCCTGCGACACCTACTACTACCAGCTCGGCGACAAGCTCGGCATCGATCGCATCGCGAAATACGCAAAGGAATTCGGCTACGGCCAGAAGACCGGCATCGATCTGCCCGGCGAGCAAGCCGGCCTGATGCCATCGGCGCAGTGGCTGATGAAGACCTATCACCACCGCTGGTATCCCGATGAGACGCTCGACGTGGCCATCGGCCAGGGCGCGGTCGAAGCCACGCCGATCCAGCTGGCGCGCATCATCGGCGGCATCGCCTCGGGCGGCCACATGGTCCGCCCGCACTCGGTCTTCCCGGATGAGCTGCCGGAGATTTCCGTCGCGCCCTGCAGGACACCTATCCCGGCTCCGGCAAGGTCGACATTCCCATCGATCCCGAGAACTGGGAGATCATCACCGACGGCATGGCTCAGGTGACTCAGCCCGGCCTCTACCACACCGCCGGAGGAGAGCACCTGGAGGGCATCGACTTCGCCGGAAAAACCGGAACCGCCCAAGTGATGAGCCACCAGGCCCTCGACAAAACCGGCAAAGGGCAAGGTCACTCGTCCAAACGTGTGGTTCGTAGGCATTACCCCCCGCCGCAATCCCGAAGTGGTGGTCGCCGTGCTCTTGCAGAATGGCGACAAGAGCTGGTTTTCGGCCCGCATCGGCGCCAGAGTCGTCGCGGCCTACGTGGAGAAGCAGCGCCGCCTGGCGAACAACCTGCAGCCGCAAAAAGCCGCAGCGCCTGCCAAGCCGGTCGAAGTTGGCGCGGTCTGGACCACGCCCGACGAGCCAGCAAAATGCCCGGCAGCCAGACAGCTCGCATTCACTGCCGGTCGATTCTTCGTGAATCCAGGCAAAGACGCAGCACCGAGACTCGCGCGTCGCCTCTCACGACGGCATCCCAGCTCGGCCTGGCGCTCCCGACGCGACGGATCAACCAGCCATGAGCCAGATGCGCCGCTTCCTCAGCTTTCGCGATTTCGATTGGGGCCTGCTGGGCATGGTGCTGGCGCTCTGCACCATCTCGGTGCTCGAGATCTACTCCGCCACGCTGCACACCAGGTTCGCCAGCTTTCACACCAAGCAGATCGTCTTCATCGTGGCCGGCATGATCGCTGATGTTCATCCTCGCCAACATCGACTATCACCGCCTGATCGATTGGGCTCCCTGGGCCTACGGGGTCTGCCTGGTCGCGCTGATCGCCGTGAAGCTGGTGGGGCACAAGGCGCTCGGCGCCCGGCGCTGGATCCAGCTCGGGCCGTATGCAATTTCAACCATCGGAGTGGGTAAAGCTGGTGCTGATCCTGATGGTCGCCCGTTACTTTGCCAACCTCGGCGGCCGCAATCTCACCTGGCGGGACATCTTCAAAGCACTCGCGATGGTCGGCATGCCCATGGTGCTGGTGCTCATTCAGCCGGACCTGGGCACGACGCTGATCTACGCCCCCATCCTTGTTGCCGGGCTGTTCCTGGGCGGAATCAACCTGAAGCAGGCGCTGATTCTGATCACCGTCGGTACTGGTGCTGGTCGCCGGCGCCTGGTCCAGCGGCAAAGGCCTCAAGCCTTACCAGAAGGCGCGGCTCACCAGCTTCATCAACCCTGACAACGATCCGAAGGGTTCGGGCTACCAGATTCGCCAGTCGCTGATCGCCGTCGGTTCGGGCGGAATCTGGGGCAAGGGCGCCGCCAAAGGCACGCAGACCCAGGGCTACTTTCTTCCCATTCCCTACACCGACTTCATCTTTGCCGCATTCAGCGAAGAACACGGCTTCGTGGGTGCGTCTATTCGTGCTGCTGCTATACTTCTTTATATTGATGCGTTTGATTCAAAACGCTCAAACAGCCGCCGACCTGCCCGGCTCCCTCATTATTATGGGTGTCGTGGCTGTGTTGACCTTCCAGATCGCGGTCAACGTAGGTATGGTCATCGGGTTTATGCCCGTCACCGGAATCCCTTTACCCCTTATGAGTTACGGTGGATCTTCGGTGTTGTTTACCTTCCTCGCGCTGGGCGTTGCGATGAACGTGCGCATGCGCCGGTTTGTAAACTGAGACATTCTCAGATGCTCTCGAAGTTCTGAGATTGCCAGAAGTGTTCAGTTAAGTATCGGACACGATCGAACAGGTTTAACTCTTGTGAGACGCTTGGATAGCCGGATCACAGGAAATGTATTTTGAAATAGTTCGCCGGCCAGGTCCCGGTGGACCGCAGGCCCGGCAGGATTGAGCACATGAGCACGCAGAGACGGGAAAGCAGTTCCACCCTGGCGACGAAGACTCGTTGCCGTGGATCCCGGGACTACTGGCAGCGCCTACGGATCGCGAGGGAGCGGATGGGCTTGTCAGCCTTGCCCCGGTCACGCGGAACAGCCGTGCATACGCCAGCGCGATAACGGCCCGGCCGTTCCCTACGGCAGTCTTGGCCACAAAATCTCTGCAAAAGGATCCCGGTTTCATACGGCACGTCTGCCACGACAGTCCTCCCCTTGGACTGCTCGCCGCGGACAGGCATACAGGTATTCTCTTTCGCCCATCTCCATCCTCTCCGGTTCCGTGCGTTTCCATCTGGCCTTGCCGCAGGCCCCAACAGGCAATCGCCGCTGGGCGGAAAGGTACGATGGCAAAAGAAATTTGCATTTCAAGCACGCCGCATGAGACGCGGCTTGCAATTCTTGAAGACGATCAACTCGCGGAAATTTATTACGAACGCGAAAACGAATATACGCTGGCTGGTTCCATTTACAACGGCCGCGTCACGCGCGTTCTGCCCGGCATGCAGTCGGCATTTGTCGACATCGGCCTCGAGCGCGACGCCTTCCTTTATGTAACCGACTTCCTGGAACTCGAAGACCAGGAAGAGACCGACGAACTGGAACGGGCCACCGCGAGCAGTCCGAACCAACCCCCGCGCGAAGTGCGGCATGGCGGAGCCCGCAATGGCCAGCGGCAGGACCGTCCCGCGCGCGAGCCGCGTCCGGGCACCGAAGTCGAACCCGCTCCAGCCGAAGCCGAATTCTACACGCCTCCCACGCACACCCCGGCGCGAACCTGAAGGACGATTCGCAAGACGCATCCGAGCGAGCCCGGTGCAAAGCGCTGGCGAGGACGCCGTCGCCGTCGCGGCGGCCGCAGCGGCTCCGGAAGCCCCGGCACACAGGCAGAATCCGACGAGTCCACAGAAATCGCAGCCGCGCCCACGCCTCAAAATCCAACCCAGGAATCGCACGCGATTCACGCCGGCGCCGGCAGTTCGCCACGCGCCGACCGAGCGCCAGCTCCCTTTGTTCTTCCTGGTGAGGCACTTTCGAAATACGGAGCCGTCCCCGCTGAAACCGAAAAAAAGCCCGCAGCCGAATCAGTTCGCGCCCTGCCGTCACATCCAAACCTTCCACGTTGATCGATGCGCCCATCGCGTGGGATGGCAGCGGTCTGCTTCCCGGGGAATCGCTTGCACGCCATCGCACGCGCCAGCCTGAATCCGAGCCGGCGTCAATGGAGAGCCGCAGGGTGTCTTTGCCGACGAGACAGGAGCAGGTTCATCGACCGCGCAACGAAGCTGTCGATCGAAGAACTATCCCAGGAGATCGATCCGCAGGCCGGCGAAGGAGCTTCCGTCGATGAAGAATATGTCGAGGAGACCCTGGTCAACCAAGGTGTGATCGCCGAAACGCCGGGGTCGAACGATTTGATCCCACATGCGACACCGGATGCAACCCTTGCCGCATCGGGTTATGTTGTCGATGAGTCCTCGACGCAACACGAAACGCATCATTCCGCCCAGATCCATGAATCCGAGATCCGAACGGCGACGAACCAGAAGGTAATGCGAGCGCTTCACATCATGTCGATCCAATGCCTCCAAGCGGCTTTCGGCTTTTCGGTTTTGGCGGAAAGAACAAGAAGGACGACGAGGTTCCCGCACCGCAATCTCCGGAACCAGCTCACGCCAAGGAGCCCAATTCGGCAGCGGTCTCGGTTGCGTCGACTTTCGCGCCGGGAAGCGGTTTAGTCGAGGAAGAAGTGATCGAAGGCGAGGAGTTTGACGCGCCGCTGCATCGCCACGCCCACAAACACGACGAGCACGATCTGGATGAGTACGAGGAGGAAACGCTGCAGACCCAGATTCGCTCCGGCGAACTTGGAGAAATGCTGCAGGAGGCACACCTCGACCATCGCATCCAAATGAATTTCGACGACAAGGCCGTAGCCGAAGAAGAAGAGGAAGGCCTGGATTCCGAGGACGAAGACGAAGAACCTGTTGCTGCCGAAGGCGCAGCCAGCCGGCGATGGCCAGACGCAGCAGCGCCGTGATCGCGGTGGCCGCGGCCGTCGCGGACGTGGGGCGCAACAAGGTGGACACAGGCCGGGAGACCGGCGTGGACCTTCGCGTCGCTCGGCGCAGACCTCCGACCTGCCGATCATCTCCGACCTGTTGAAACCTGGCCAGGAAATCCTCGTCCAGATCGCAAAAGAACCAATCGCGAAAAAAGGCGCTCGCATCACCAGTCACATTGCGCTGCCCGGTCGTTTCCTTGTGTTCATGCCAACGGTCTCGCACGTCGGCGTCAGCCGCAAGATTGCTTCCGACGAAGAGCGCCAACGCTTGAAGCGCATCCTGACCCACGAACGTGGCGAAGCCTCGGGCGGATTCATCGTGCGCACCGCGGCTGAAGGCGCGTCGGAAGAGGAATTGCGCGCCGACCTGCGATTCCTGATTCACCTCTGGAACGACATCAAGCAGCGCTCCGACGACTCGAAGTCGCCGGCACTGATCTACCACGACCTCTCACTCATCGAGCGCATCTTGCGCGACCAGGTAAGCGCGAACTTCTCATCCATCTGGGTCGATTCAGAAGCCGACTACGAACGGATCGTCCGCTTCCTCAATCGCTTCTCGCCAACGCTCGTGCGCCGCGTCAAGCTCTATACCAAAGAGACTCCGCTCTTCGAGCACTTCGGCATTCAGGATGAAATCTCTAAGGCTCTGCGCTCCAAAGTCTGGCTCAAATCCGGCGGCTCCATCGTCATCAATCAGACCGAAGCGCTGGTCGCGATCGACATCAACACCGGCAAGTACGTTGGAAAAACAGCGCGGCTTGAAGACACCATCGTCAAGACCAACCTCGATGCGATTCCAGAGATCGTGCGCCAAATTCGTCTGCGCGATCTGGGCGGCATCATCATCATCGACTTCATCGATATGGATGAGCGCAAGAATCGTTTCAAGGTAATGGCCGCGCTCGAAGAAGCTCTCAAGAACGACCGCGCGCCCACCAAGGTTCTGCAGTTTAATGATTTTGGTCTGGTCGCCATCACCCGCAAGCGCGTCAAGCAATCGCTCGAGCGCACATTGAGTGTTCCTTGCCCCATTTGTCAGGCGACGGGCATGGTCAAGAGCCCGGCAACAGTTTGCAATGAGATCTTCATCGAACTGCGCAAAATGCGGAAGCACTTGGAGAGCGGAGATATCCTGCTCCGCGTGCACCCCGAGACCGTCAAGGTCCTCAAGGGAAACAATGCCCGCTGGCTTACCGATTTTGAAGAGCTCACCGGCAAGAACATCCTGGTAAAGAGCGACGCCACGCTGCATCCGGAGCAATTCGATATCCAGGGATAATTTCTAAACCTCAATTCCATCGGTGAAAGCCGGACAGGGTTCCGGCTTTCACCGTTTCGGGCCATGGTGCAACTTCTTGTGTAAAAACGTGTCTAACTTCGTACGGGGAGCAGCGCACGCCTCCCCGGTTAAGAGCAATTTATTCAAATTCGAGGTACAGACATGTCATCTCCCATTTTGATGTCGCTGACGCGGCATGCCTCCCTTCTCTCGGTCGCGGTTGCCCTTTCTGTTGGCGCCGCTTCTGCCCACGTAGCACGGGCCCAGGCATCACCAGACCAAATTGCATCCTCCCACGATCCATCGGATGCGGCGGCGGTGGATCCGTCCGGTTCCGCAGCAGCCTCCGAGTCGAGTTCCAGCGCTGCGATGCCATTGGCTGGCAACGCCGGCGCCGACGGAGCGGCACTTCCCGCCGCTTCAGGCACAGGTGCGAGCCAGGAGGAGGGCGGTGGAGGCGGTGGCTATCATGATCGCAGCGTCTTTAGCCATCTGACCTTTGAAGCCGGCGCCGGATTCAATGCTCCCATTGGCAACGATTCCCCTTACATCACCTGGGGCGGGAATTTCACTGTGGGCGGCGGATACCGCTTCTCGAGGCGTTTCTCGGTTCTTGGCGGAATATCAGTTCATCGATGACAAACTCCCCGGCGCTTTCGTCGCAGCCGGTGGTGGGACTGGCGGTGACGCCTACATCAATTCCCTTACCGTTGAACCGGTGATCGACCTTTTTCCTAAAGCCACCAACAGTTTCTATGTAACCGGCGGTGTCGGCTGGTATCACAAGTCAACTAACTTCACCGTGCAGGAGTGCTGCGACTTTTTCGGATATCCCGTAACCGTCGATGCGAATTCCTTCACTTCAAACCAGGTAGGCACAAATCTCGGCCTGGGCTTCTCCCATCGTCTGGGCGGCATCTACGGCGACGGCAAAATGAAGCTCTTTGCTGAAGCCCGCTACCTCTACATCCACACCCCTCCGATTACCGAAACCAACGGCCTGGGAACAACAGAACTGATCCCCGTCACCTTTGGCGTCCGCTGGTAGATCGGAAAGCCTGAAACCTCTCGACCGTTCTGGCCTTTCTGCGGCTTCACACGAAGTCGCAGAAAAGTCCAGCACGCTTCGGCGCCAGCTCACTTACAAAATTCCTTCAACCCTCAATCGCATCAATCCGCCCGCCGCTACCCCCAACGGCGACACTGCAACCAGCGCCAGTTGATAAGCGATCGGCTGTTTCCCCCGCGATTGCAGAGCACTCAGTGCGCCAATCACCAACACAATAATCGAGAGCGCCAGAATATGAACAAATGGGCTGAACACTGCAGTCCATGCGCTCACATACCCACCCGCGGCCGCTGCCAGAAATGAATAGCCCAGGTTCACGAAGATATAGCCCACACGGGGCTTGGGCGGTTCTCCGGCCCAATCGGGTGCAAATCGATTGAGCAACGCAGTCACCGCGATGACGAGCAATACGATCGTGGCCAGGCCCGCGAGAAGCGCCAGAAAGGCGCGCAGCATTACCATGGCTTTTTCTCCGCCTCAGTGGGCGAGCCAACTGCGCCGCTTTCGATGCGCGCCAGAAACGCACGCGCAAGCCGCGGCTCGCCAGGATTGCTTCTCGCCGTGAATGGTGCACAGATCGAGAAACTCCTCGCATAGCGCATTGCGCTCTTCCGCCTGGCTCAGAATTGCTTGCAACGCGAAGGCAAGTTCGCGCAGACGCGCCGCCTCAGGCCACGCGCGGCTCTCCTCTTCATCGCCGGTCAACTCCAGGTCGGAAAACAACCCAAGTCTGCCGCGCGCGCACTCTTCAAGGCAGGCCACGAGCTGATCGGCAAACACTCGTGCCAAGCGATTCGAACTGCCCTGGATCACCTTCATCCCGTGGATCCATCGGCCTTCACTCTGTTTCTCTGCTTCTGTTCACTGTTCTCTGTTCACCGTCTTCTTCATCGCAGCTTCCACTTCATCAGCAGTATGCGGAAGAGCTGCATCCAAATCAACGAGCTTTCCGTCCGGCCCCACGAGAAAATCGCACTCGATGCGCACGCCGATCTTCTCCTCGGGAATGTACACGCCCGGCTCGATCGTGAACACCATGCCCGGCTTCAGCACCGCGGGATAGTCCGCCGGATCATGCACGTCGATGCCCACCATGTGCCCCAAACCATGCAGCCAATACTTGCCCAGCGGCTGACCATGCAGATCTTTGCCATGCGTGTTGATGTAGTTGTAAGCCGCCGTATCCAGCGAGTTCGGATCTTTGCGATCGCGATCGTTGATCGTCGACTTGCCCGCGACAAATGCGTCGATCGCAGCCTGCTGCGCGCCCAGCACGATGTTGTAGATCTCGCGCTGGCGCGCGCTGAAATGTCCGTTCACCGGCACGGTGCGCGTGATGTCCGAGGCGTACATCGAATACTCGCAGGCCGCATCCACCACCACCATATCGCCGTCCTCCATCGTGCGCGAGTTCTCAGAGTAGTGCAGCGTCGTCGAATTGATTCCTGAGCCCACGATGGGCGCATACGAAGGCCGCTCGCATCCCTGTTCAAACCACACCTCAGTCATTTTTCCGGCAATGGCCCGTTCCGTCACTCCCGGCTTGACCGCGCGCATCATCGCTCGCTGCGCGGCGATCGAAGCTTCGCTTGCCTTCTTCAGCAACTCGACTTCGCCGTCATCCTTCACTTCGCGCAACAGCTTCGTCAAAGCTCGTCACATCGTGAGCAGCAGGAGCAGCATCCATGCCCAGAGTGACCGCATTCAAAGTCACAACGGCTTTCGCGGCTTCCGATCCAGGCTGCGTCCAAAGGCTGTATGCCAAGTCTGCGATCGCGTGCGACCACCTGGTTCAACTTCAGCCGGCATCGCCGTCATCGGCTCCACCGCATCCACTCCTGTAGCCTGTACCACGCCCGGTGTCGCGGCATCCATCTTGACTCCGGTGTAGAGTTCGGTGCGCAGGTTGCGCGTGGGCAGAAACAAAATCTCCTTGTAGCGCCTGCCCTGAACCGTTCGCGCCAACAACCATCAGCGCCGCGCCCGGCTCATTCCATCCCGTGAGGTAGTAGAAGTCGCTGTCCTGGCGATACGGCATGAAGTCGAGAATCGGCTCGGGAGCCGCAAACAACACGGCCACGCCCCCTTGAAGCTTCGCGGCCAGAGCCTCGCGCCGCGCATGGTAAGCGCTCGACGGCTGTTTCTCGAGAGAATAGGCAAGGGCAAGGAACTAGACGAGCAGACTACAGAGCCACAATTGTGTACCCGAAGCCAATGCATCTGAAACATTTGCCTAAGGCAACTGGCGCAGCCACGGCGCATCGATTTCATTTCGCTATTGTCGTCGGTCACGCGGCTCGGCGCAAAATGAAATGCATGGCAATGAATTCGATGGGGAGGATCGGAAACTGCTGCGCTTGAATCGGCGAAGTTGGTCAGGCAGCGGGCACGGTCGAGGCGACCACTGCCAAGTCTTCGATCGACTGCGATGCTCGCATCCGCCTTCGATGTCTTTCCCTCGAGCAAACGAAGAAACGCCTCCGGCGGAACCGGACGGCCAAACAGCCATCCCTGCGCATAGATTGACTGATCTGCCTTCGCAAAGTACCGCGCCTGTTGCGGCGTTTCGATTCCTTCCACGATCACGCGCAGGCCCAGCGTATCGGCCATGGTCAAGAATCTGCGGAAGAATCGTGACGGTGACCGCATCGGTGCCGATCGCCTTGGTGAACGCCTTGTCGATTTTGATCGCGTCCACAGAAAGATCGTGGAGATAAGCGAGGCTCGAATAGCCGGTGCCGAAATCGTCGATGTGAACGTAGTGCCCTTTTTCGCGGAGGCGAAGAATGGTCTCCTTCGCTACCTGTTGCCGCGCCGTGTAGCTCTCGGTAATCTCAATGCCCAGGCTGCTCGCCGCAACGCCGGCTTCGGCAAGCGCGTTCTCCAGCATGGGCAGGAATTCCGGATCGGCGAGATCGGCGGCCGCAATGTTCACGTTGACGCGGAAGCCGGGACGTTCGCGCAGAGTCTTCCCAAAATCACGCAGGACGTGCCGCACCACCAGCCGCGTGATCTGTCCAACAAAGCCGCGCTCCTCGGCAACCTTGATGAAGTCATCCGGGCTGACGGCTACGTTGTCCTCGTTGGTCCAACGGGCCAGGGCTTCCACCTCGACGATCTGTTCGTTCTCAAGATCGACAATTGGCTGATAGACGATGCGGAGCGCATCTTTCCGAATTGCGCGCAGCAACTGGCTCTCAAAACCCTGCTGGCGGCGATAGATGACCGCGCAAACAAATCCCGAGCAGTATCCCCGTCAATCCGCCCAGACGCCACAAATCCGCCCACCTCGATGCGATTGTTCAGCATCGCCTGGGAAATGGGGATGTAAGCAGCCACGCACACCACGCCATCCGGAGAGCAACTGGGTGCCATAAAGACGGTCTCCATCGCGGTACTGGCCGTCCTTTACCAGATATGGCGCGTCCGTCTTCAGAGCAGAACCGAGTAATGCGCCCTGCTTCCCGGCTCGGCGCGTCGACGTCTGTCACCGTGACTTGCATGGAATTGTTCAGCAGCGGTTTCATATTGTATGGGCTGTAAACAATATAGGAATCGCTCAACTGAACCGTGATGACCGTTTCATTGCCCACCCGGAAGGGGGCGATGTTGCGGTACATCCGCGTGCCATCCCGCTGGAAGATGTCTGGCTTGTATTGGACGTTGGACTGAGCTGCGCGGCCGAGCGAAGTAGAGCACTCAATCCTGCCATCGTGCATCCGGCCGGCCGCTTTAAGGTATTGGGAATCGAAGATCAGCTTGCTGAAATAGTTGATTTCCGCGTCCGAGCACTTCGGATATGGAGAAGCATTCATCGCCGCCAGCACTGTCCGCGATTCGACTGTCGACTTCTGTCCTTCGTCGATAATGCGCTTTGCGTACTGCTCGAGCCTGTTCCCCGTTTGTCTCAACGTGAGGACGCGGCCCAGCAAATAGCCGGCGAATCGCTCCCGCCGCCAATCCACAGGCAGTCGCAAAGAGCGCAACCCAAACACGTTGTCTGAAAGTACGCATGAATGGTGTTACTAATGTTTCGTGGAACTGCACTAACGGCAATCCCCAATTTGGGGCATCGAACATACTTCGCAACCCCTTCGCCGGAACTGCGGCTATCAACTTAACCAATTTGAATACCTTATTTACAGCTGGAATTGGCCCCATAGAAGAGCTTCTTCGATTCGCTCCAACCAGTGCCTTCCAGGCCAGCAATTTCCATTTAATCTTCGTTTTAGACCCGCTGTTGAGACAGCCGTCGCGCACGCGCATCCACGCACTGCGCTCCCCCGGCCACTTTCCCCTGCCGACCCCAACTGGGGCCTCACAAATATCCAATACTGATCGAGCTACGGAGATCTTCTGAAACGGTCATTGCGGAGCCCACTCCGCGGGTTCATTCGGCTTGGTCCATCTTGATTTCGGAGCGGAATAAACCACATCAATCAGTCATTCGGCGAGAAACACACAGCGAATTGGTGGCGGACGATTGAGTTTCCGTCGCGATTAGCAGTATTCTAGGAATGCGAACGAGTTTGTCCGCTGTATTCGCTGTGGGTAGACCGGCTGGCGGAGAGATGAGTGGGCTTACAGCCCACTTTTTATTTGGGGCAAACTCCCAGCAAAGTGAGCAGGTTGTTTCGACTGGAAGGAGCAGGATCCCAGGCGACGAGGATCGTCACCGGAGTGCGATTGATGGCGGGAATGCTGGACGAAATCCGAGCGGCGGCCACGAGAGCTGCCGCCTCGCACGGGCTGGACGTAGTGGACGTGGAATTCAGCGGACGGGACAAAGAGCGAATTCTTCGCGTCACGCTCGAAAAGAATGCCGAGGGACGTGCAAAATTGAAGGCAGCCGTTGCCGCGGGTCAGGAAGGGCTTCCGGAGCGTTTGGCAGAAGGACGGCTGAGCGTCGAGCAGCTTTCAGGCATCACACATGAGGACTGCGCCGAATTCAGCCGCGATTTTGGTGTCTTGCTGGACGTGGAAGACCTGGTTCCAGGCGCGGAGTACACGCTTGAGGCCAGTTCGCCGGGTCTGGACCGCAAGCTGACCAAGCCGGAAGAGTTTCAGCGTTTTGCCGGCAGCCTGGTCAAGGTGCAGACATTTGAGCCGGTCCGCAACAACCGGCACTGGCAGGGCAGGCTGGCGGCAGGTGGCGGCGACACGATCACGCTCGACCTTTCGGCAGTAAAGCAGAACAGCAAGAGCCGGAAGGCTGGCGTAGACAGCGTGGAGATAGCGTTCACCAACATTGAGAAGGCGCAATTGATCCCGGAAATCTGAGCGCTCCCACTCTGCAAGCGATAAGTCGGGGCAGGCTGATGCCTTGTCCCTCAACGAAGTTCGACATAACTTGCGCGGCCCGATGGCATTCGTCCGCGCGTTCGCAGAACCCCAGAGAGCAATCGAGAGTATGGCCAGCGCTTTGTATCAAAGTATCGAACTCCTCAGCCGCGAGAAGGGCATCGAGCCCGGAATCGTCGTCGGCGCCGTGGAAGAAGCCATCGCCCTCGCCACGCGCAAGTACTACAAGACCCAGGAAAACATGCGCGGGAACTGAACAAGGACACCGGCGAGATTACGGCCTATATCTACAAGACGGTCGTCGCCGATGAAGAACAGGTCGAGGATCCCGTCAACCAGATCACGCTGGACGAAGCCAACGAGCTGGCGCCCGGCGTCGAAGTGGGCAGCGAGATCCGGCTCTATCGCGACACCAGCCCGCTGGGGCGCATCGCCGCGCAACTGGCCAAGCAGGTCATCTTCCAGAAGGTGCGTGAAGCCGAGCGCGACACGGTCTTCCAGGAATACGCGCATCGCGAAAAGGAAGTGCTCAACGCGACCGTGAAGCGCATCGAAGGCCAGGACGTCATCTACGACCTGGGCAAGGCCGAAGCCCGCTGCCCCAAGCGCGAACAATCGCGTCTCGAGCAGTTCACCGTCGGCGAGCGCGTGCGCGTTGTTCTGCTCAAGGTCGACCGCGCCGCAAAGGGACCGCAGGTGATCGTCTCGCGCGCCGCGCCGGAGCTGGTGTCGAACCTGTTCCAGTCCGAAGTTCCTGAGATCTACGACAACACCGTCGTCATTCGCGCCATCGCGCGCGAAGCCGGCGAGCGCACCAAGATCGCCGTGCAAAGCCGCGACAAGGATGTGGATCCCGGTCGGCGCCTGCGTCGGCATGAAGGGCATGCGCGTGCAGTCGATCATCCGCGAATTGCGCGGCGAAAAGATCGACATCATCGAATTCAGCGAAGAGATCACCACCTTCGCCGAGAAGGCTCTGCAGCCGGCGAAGGTCAGCCGCGTTTCGATCACCGACCTGACCGACAAGCAGCTTGAAGTCATCGTCGACGACACGCAGCTGTCGCTGGCCATCGGCAAAAAGGGCCAGAACGTTCGCCTGGCAGCCAAGCTTCTGGGATGGAAGATCGACATCAAGAGCGAGGAAGAGAAGCGCCAGGAAGTCGAGCAGCAGATGCAGGCTCTCTCTGGCGGTCCCACCACGCCCATCGAGCAGGTCACCGAGCTCGGCGAAGGCATCATTCAGAAGCTGGTCGCTGCCGGCATCACGACCGTCGAATCTCTGGCCGACATGACGCCGGAGCAGCTCGAAGAGATTCCGGGCATCGGCGAAAAAACGCTGGAGCGCATCAGCGTTGCCGTTCGGCACTACTTCGGCCACTTCGAAGAAGGCGAAGAAGGAGCAGCCGCGGCAACCGCCGAGGAACCGGCGGACGAACCCGCGGCGCAATCTGCCGCGGCCGACACCGAAAATCGCGACGGAAGGCTCATCGGAAATTGCGACTGCGGAGCCTGTCGCCGCCGCGGCCAAGCCGAGCTGGAGAACGCTCAGGAAACCCTGGAAGAAGCCGAAATGTTGCGCAGCGCTGGGGCTGAAGAGCTCGCCGAAGAACCCGGAATCGAAACAGATATCTCAGACGAGGCTGACATTGAAAGCATGACGGCGGCCGAGTTGGCGGTCGAGAATGTACCGCCAGCCGACGAAGCTGAGCTCCCCGAATTGGAAGCGGAAGAGAACGAAATAGGCAAGACCGAAACCGATGAGTAGGCCGAATGAATGCGCGTGCAAGATGCGCTGCATTTCTGAAGGCGATTCAGGCGATAATGGAAGTTCAAGCACAAGCCACTGCCATGAGGTAGCTATGAGCAACTAAGGGCTTTGGGCAGCATTTCTGAAAAGAGGCGGATGAGTAAGGTTCGAATCAACGATCTCGCGCGAGAGTTGGAAGTCAAGAGCCGCCAGATTCTTGACGTGTTGGCGGAGCTCGGCTTGGGGGCGGGTAAAACCCACTCCAGCTCGCTTGAGGAAGATGAAGCCGAAAAGGTGCGCGCGCAGTTCAATCATGGCGCGCGGCCAGCCGGCCATGCAGGTTCTGGCGCGTCATCGCGCGGCCCACAGGGGATTGCACCCAAGATCGATCTGTCGCACGTCTCCAAGCCCGGCGACGTGATGAAGGCCATTCTGGCCAAGAAGCAGGAAGACGAAGCAGAGGCCCGGAAAGCCATTCGTACCCTCACGCCCGGCAGCCCGTGGTCGCGCAGACGGCGCCAGCCAAAGCCGGCTTCGCCCGTCGTCGCCGCTACCCCTCCGCCCGCTGCCATGCCTCGTCCGGAACCGAGAAAGATTGTGCCGCCGGTAAGGCAGGCGCCTCCGATCGTTGCGCCCCGCCCGCGGCTCGCGCCATCGCCAGCAAGCCTCCCGTCGGGCCCGTTGTAGCCAAGGCTCCTGCAGGAGCGTCCCGGCGCGTCCGGCGGTCGCCGTTGTGCCGCCCGCAGTCGCCGTGGTGGTAAAGCCGCCGGTTCGTCGCCCCCTGCACGCGAGGGCCACACGCACGTCGCCGAGTCTGCACCCAGCCGTTAAAGCCGACGACGACTCCGCCGGCTCCGGTCAGCGCCGGCACCAGTCCTAGTCGAGGCCTCCGCTGCGGCTCCAGCCGCTGCACAAGCTGCCATTCCGGCAGAGCCGCCAGTGGCAAGCTCCGCACCGTCGCCAGTCATCGAGAAAGCTCATGCGCCAGCTCCAGGAATCGAAACACCCTGCTCCATCAGCAGCAACGTCCGTCGCGGCCGCACCGGTCACGCATGCGCACGGCAACGCCTCGTGTGCCCGATGCACCACCCGCGCCTCCAATCCGTCGCGTAGTGATGCCGCAGACCGGGCCGCGCCCGGTCTACAAGGCGCCCATCGTAGTCCCCGCCGCCGTGCTCCGCGCCGCGTCCACGGCCAGGCCGGCGGAATTCAGCGCGGAAAGCCAATCTTCGATCGCCGACCCGCCAGGAGGCCCCGGTAATTCCGGTGGCTTCACTCCGCGTCCACCCCAGTCAGGCGCTCCCGGGCAATTCGCCGGCGGCCCGCGGCCCAAGCATCCCACGCGCACCGGACCTGGCGGTTTCGCAGGACCCGGCGGTCCCGGCGGCCCAGGCGGGCGTCCCGGCTTCGGCGCACGTCCCGGCTTCGGCGGCCCTCCGCGCCCAGGCGGATTCGGCGGCGCACGCCCCGGCTTCGGCGGCGCTCCCGGCACAACTCCACCTCCTGGAGAAGCGCCGCGCGCACAACGCGCCAGCAACGCCCGAGGCCGTGGCGGACGCCAGCAGTATCCCAAGACCAAGGAAGGCCCGATGAAGGGCTTTGTGCCGCCGCCACGTTTCGGCGGTGCGCCACAATTCAGCACCGAGCCGCTGCCCATCACCCGTGAAATCACCGTGACCGAGGGCATCAGCGTAAAGGACCTGGCCGAAAAACTCGAGATCCGCGCCAAGGACCTGATCGCCATGCTGCTCATGCGCGGCGTCTTCGTCACCGTCAACCAGTCGCTCGACGCCGAGATGGTGAAGGACGTCGCCGCCAAGTTTGGCGCGGCGGCCACCGTCATCAGCTACGAAGAAGAGCTCGCCAACCAGGCCATCGAAGAAGTTCTCGAAGCCCCCAACTCCGACGAGCTCGAGGTTCCCCGCGCTCCCGTGGTCACCGTCATGGGCCACGTCGACCACGGCAAGACTTCGCTGCTCGACGCCATCCGCGAAACCGACGTAGCCGCCGGCGAAGCCGGCGGCATCACGCAGCACATCGGCGCCTACAAGGTCCGCTTCACCAAGGAAGGCTCTCCGGCCTCCGGGCCGCGAGATCGTCTTCCTCGATACGCCGGGCCACGAAGCCTTTACGCGCATGCGCGCTCGCGGCGCCAAGGTGACAGACATCGTCGTCATCGTCGTTGCTGCGGACGACGGCGTGATGCCGCAGACCCTCGAAGCCATCGATCACGCCAAGGCCGCGGAAGTTCCGATCATCGTAGCCGTCAACAAAATCGACAAGCCCGAAGCCAATCCCGACCGCGTGAAGAAGCAGCTCGCCGATCGCGGCCTCATTCCCGAAGAATGGGCCGCTGGCAGCGAAGGCACGGTCTTCGTCGAAGTCTCCGCGAAGAAGCGCATCAATCTCGATCTGCTCCTCGAAATGATCTGCCTGGTTTCCGACATCAAGGCGCCCAAGGCCACGCCCAGCCGCAAAGCCGTCGGCTCCGTCCTCGAAGCGCAACTCGATCGCGGCCGCGGCGCCGTGGCCACCGTCCTGGTGCAGGACGGCACGCTGCACCTCAACGACAGCTACATCGTCGGCAACACCTTCGGCAAAGTCCGCGCCATGTTCGACGATCGCGGACGCGCCCTTGAAGAAGCCGGCCCATCGACGCCAGTCGAAGTGCTCGGTCTCGAATCCATGCCCGATTCCGGCGACACTTTCCTCGTCGTTGCCGATCGCGACAAGGCCAAGGGCATCGCGCAATACCGCAAGATGAAGGAGCGCGAGGCGCAGCTCGCCAAGAGCTCCCGCGTCTCTCTCGAAGGTCTTGCCGAGCAGATTCGCACCGCCGGCGTCAAGGATCTGCCGCTTATCATCAAGGGCGACGTCACCGGCTCGGTCGAAGTGCTGGCCGATTCGCTGGTCAGAATGTCCACCGACAAGGTGCGCGTCAAGGTGCATACGCTCCGGCGTCGGCTCCATCACCGAGAGCGACGTGCTGCTGGCGACTGCCTCGAACGCCATCATCATCGGCTTCAATGTGCGCCCCGAGCGCAAGGCCGCCGAGCTGGCGCAACAGGAGGACGTCGAAATCCGCCTCCACTCCATCATCTACGAGTTGCAGGATGAGATGCGCCTCGCCATGATGGGTCTGCTCGAACCCACGTTCAAGGAAAGCTACCTCGGCCGCGCCGAAGTCCTCACCGTCTTCCGGATTCCCAAGGTCGGCACCATCGCCGGCTGCCGTGTACAAGACGGCGTCATCCGCCGCGACGCGGAAATCAAGGTGATGCGCGGCGGCGAGCAGGTCCACAAAGGCAAGATCGCCTCGCTCAAGCGCTTCAAGGACGACGCGCGCGAAGTCACCAACGGCATGGAGTGCGGCATCGGCATCGCCAACTACGGCGATCTGAAAGAAGGCGATCTTCTCGAAGCCTTCTCCACAGAGAAGATGGCCGCCGACCTTGGCCAACTCACCTCCGCCAAAGCATAGCCGTCCTCCGCACCGAAACCGGCCCGCCCTCTCGAAGCGAGAGGCGGGCCGTCGTATTTTCTAGTTTCAAATCATTTTGCGGATGATGAGAGGAAAAGCAAAAGCAGATCGTTGACTCCGCTTACCCCACATACGCTGACGCGTCCCCAAGGCCCCCAACGCGCTCCGTTCAGGATGACAATTCTCAATGATGGAAAGATGAATGGCCGCCAGCGGGTATACCCCCTCCCCCTGTCTCTTGCTAAATATCTCTGCCCATTGGGTTTAGCTGAATCAATAACTTACGATAACATCAATAGAATCAATCGGTTATGGCGAAATATCTCTCGTTGAAGAGCTTAGCAGCTTTTTGCCGATAGCCCTCAACTTTCTTTCTTTGGCCTAGCCTCTATTCTGCCCTGTGAGCTCGTAATTGTTCGCAACGAAGGCCGTAGATCTTGAGCGGTTCTCATCCCCGGCGCGCGCCTTTCGGCGTTAGAGATTGAACTCCGAACTCGTGAACGAAACTGCGAAACCCGGTGCGATGGGCGTTTACCGGGAGTCTTGGAACGGACGACGCCCCAGCGGCATGCATGTCATGTAAGGTTGATGGCGAAGGAGCAGACTGATCACAATCTATGCTCACCCCTATCAGAGTTTGTCTTCTCTTGGCCCTGCTCTCCGGCCCAAGCCTGTTCGGCGCCGACTTTGCCATGAAGGTGACTGACAAGAATTACCTTGATACCCAGGGCTTTAGTGTTTTCCTCTACGACAGCACGTACCATCCCGTGTTCGTAGACCAAAAGAACACCGCCATGGAGATGATTCTCCATGGGGCACGCATCGCCACCAACGGCGACGTGCGCCTGATGCCAACTCCCGAGCAGTGGGACCTGGTCGCCACCCTCAAAGACCGTCAGGCCGATAAGGCGAACAACCGGCTCACCGCTGACCTCGCTTTTCCAACCTTCGATCTGAGCTACACCCTGGAAGTGGCAGCGGAACCAGGCGGCGTCAAAGTCAGCATTAATCTCGACAAGCCGCTGCCGCAGAAACTTGCCGGGCGAGCAGGCTTCAACCTGGAGTTCCTGCCCTCGATCTACATGGGCAAGGCTTACCTGGTGGACGGAAGCAAAGCCGGCATCTTCCCCCGCACGCCTGACGATCCAATGGTCAGGGCGTTGCCGTTGGCTGATGAACCGAAAAAGGCTTACTACCTTGAAGACTGGGACAAGGCCAAGGGATACACTCAGCCGCTGCCTTTTGCCGAGGGCAAGCGCATCACCCTGGGAGTGGATGATGCGCTGGCCCGGATCAACGTCACGTCGGATACGGCCGACCTTATGCTGTTTGATGGGCGGGACCGCGCGCAGAACGGCTGGTTCGTGTTGCGTTCGCTGATTCCTACGGGCAAGACCACCGACGCCATCGTGTGGCACATCAGGCCGGACGTGATTCCGAATTGGACGCGGCCACCGATGATCGCGCACAGCCAGGTCGGTTATGCGCCCGGGTTTCTCGAAGGTAGCTGTCCTCGAACTCGACCCGAAGTACGACGGTCCGAAGACGGCCAAAGTGCTGCGCCTGATGGAAGACGGATCGTACAAGCAGGTGTTCGAGGCCCCGATCACACATGCAACGCCCTGGCTACGCTATGTCTATTCGAAATTCGACTTCACTCCGGTGAAAGATCCCGGTCTCTATGTCATCGAGTATGCGTACCAGCGCACAGCGCCCTTCCCCATCTCAGAGGACGCGTACGCGAACATCTGGCAGGATAGCCTGGACCATCACCTTGCGGTGCAGATGGATCACGTTTCCGTGCGCGAAGGTTACCGCATGTGGCACGGCGCTTCGCACCTGGATGACGGCCGGATGGCGCCGGTGGTCGGGGAGCAATTCGACGGCTGGAACCAAGCTACGGCAACGGACGGGAAGTACAAAGGCGGCGATCACGTTCCTGGGATGAACGTGGGGGGATGGTATGACGCCGGCGACTTCGACCTCGAGGAGCCTGCGCAACTGAGCGTGATTCAGAGTCTTGCTCTGGCGTATCGCGAATTCAATCTCAAATACGACGAGCTTACGGTGGATGAAGCCGCGCGAGAGGTTGAGATGCACCGTCCCGATGGCGTGCCGGATACGGTCGAGCAAGTCAGGCACGGCGCGCTACTCATCGTGGCGCAATTCCACAACATCGGCCACGCGATCCGCGGCACGCACGAACCAGACCTGCGCCAATATACGCACCTGGGCGACGGAGCGTCGAAGACGGACGGCCGCGTCTATGACCCGAAGCTCGGTCCGAACGAAGTGAACGGCGACTACTCCGGCAAACCGGACGACCGCTGGATTTTCACTTCCAACAACCCGTTTTTCCAGTGGAGTGCCATCGCGGCGCTCGCTGCGGCGGCCGATGTGCTGAAAGGCTACGACGACGCAATGGCGAAAGATTGCCTGGAGACCGCGATCAAAGCATGGAACGACGAGAAGGCGCACCCAACCCCGTTTCCGACAGGCGGCCCATTTGGCGGAGCGGCTCCTTCTCCTGGAGGCGTGCTGGCTGCATCGCAAGGTGTGGTGTCTGGTGCTAGAAGCGGACAGAGCAAGCCGGCGGCTTCTTCAAGTTCTGGCACGGCCACCGCGCCACCCACTCCTCCAGCCGGGTTTGATCGGAATGCATTTCAGGTGGGACTTGAATGGACGGCGGCTCTGGAATTGACCATCGCTACGCATGGCGCCGAGCCCTACAAGTCCCGCCTGAACGAGTTGTTTCCTCAGATGATCACCCCGCAGCAAATGGGTATGCGTGGCTGGACGGCAGTCCGGGCATTGCCCTATCTGGACGCGAGCGCGAAAGATCAAATGCGCGAAGCGGTGAAGAACTACATGGCGGTTCTGGACAACCAGTTGGACGCCACCCCGTTCGGCGTGCCCCCGAGCCTGGGCACTTGGGGCGGATCGGGCGCCGTGGTCGACATGGCCATCCGGATGTATTTTCTGCACAAGGCATTTCCGGATCTTGTGAGCTCCGAATACACACTCCGGGCTGTCAATTACATTCTCGGCACGCACCCGGTGTCGAGCACTTCCTATGTCGCCGGCGTGGGCACGGTCTCGAAGACGAAGACCTACAGCAACAACCGCGCCGACAACGCCTACATTCCGGGCGCCGTGATTCCTGGATACATCATTATCAAGCCGGATTTTCCGGAGTGCATCGACGACTTCGGCTTCCTCTGGTTCGAGGATGAAGCCGTCGTGGCGGGGTCGGCAAGCTGGGTCGTGGCCGGCAACGCGGCGGACGCGATTACCAAGGAATCGAAGTAGGTGGCATACAGGAGGCCTAACTCTGGGTGCAAGTACGCGCAAGTTCTGCGACCTGCAGCAGGCGCATGCGTCGCGGGTCGTTGCACGTGCGCCCGCCTTCAGCAAGGCCATCATCGAGTCAGTCAGCCAAGGCGCAAAGGCCGCGGCCTAGTCTCGGATCAAAACGGATAGCGCTCAGCCTGAATACAGTGCTGAGCGACTGTCCGGCTCAACCCAACCACATTCGCAGGAGCAAACTTCGCCAGCCTGCGCAAAATCGCAAGCTGCGTGCGCAGCATGTCTCCCTCAGCGCAGGCAGCAAGAATGCGCCGAGCAGCATGTTCGGCGAGGCCCATGCTCTCGTCGGCCAGAAGGCCGGTCATCGCCGCAGCCGCATCGGCGGAGCTTTTTCGTGCAGCCGCTAATTTACGCGCCCGCAGAAGCGCCGATTCCAGCGCGTAGACCTGCCCGATGATGTCCGCAAGATCGGCCATCACTTCCTGCTGATCCTGCAGCGCTGTCATGTAGCGCTGGCTCGCCACACCTGCGGAGAAAAGCGCAACTTTCTTCACCGCACCGAGCACTTCGGCCTCACGCGCCAGCGCATCGCCCGCACCATCGCCCGAATCGAACGAAGGCGGCTGCATCACTTCGTCCATCACTTTCTTGATGGCGGCGAGCAGCGGCAACTCGCCCTTCATCGCCCGCTTCATCAACCAGCCCGTAATGATCAGGCGATTGATTTCGTTCGTTCCTTCAAAGATCCGGTTGATACGCGCATCGCGATAGTAGCGTTCCGCCGGATACTCCTCCACGTAGCCGTATCCACCCATGGTGGCGACCAGCTCGTCGGCCACGAGAGTCAGCATCTCCGACCCGTAGACCTTCAGAATGGAGCACTCGACGGCATACTCCTCGATGCGCTTCTGAATCTCGCGCGGCTCATGCTGCTTGTCGCCCAATGCCTCCAGACCCGCATCGATCAGGCCCGCGGTGCGATAGGCCATGCTTTCGGCGGCGTAGAGCTGCGTGGCGCTGGCAGAAATCTTGCGCTGGATGAGCCCGAACTCGCAGATCGGTTTGCCGAATGCCTTGCGCTCTTTGGCATAGCGAATCATGTGAGCCAGTGCGTGGCGCGCTCCACCGACGCAGGCAACTCCCAGCTTGAATCGGCCCACATTGAGAACGTTGAAGGCGATGTGGTGGCCCTTGCCCGCCTCGCCCAGCAGATTCGCGGCCGGGACCGTGCACCCATCCAGAATCACGGGGCAGGTCGATGAGCCGCGAATGCCCAGCTTGTGCTCCTCCGCGCCAACCTTCAGTCCGGGCGAAGTCCGCTCCACAAGAAACGCAGAGAACTTTTCGCCATCGATTTTGGCAAACACCGTGTAGAGGTCCGCGATGCCGCCAGTTGGTGATCCACATCTTTTCGCCGTTCAGCGTGTAGTATTTCCCGTCGGCAGAGAGTGTCGCGCGCGTTCGGATGTTCATGGCGTCAGAGCCGGAGGTCGACTTCAGACAAGCACATAAGCGCCGATCCATTCCGCCGTCGCCAGCTTCGGCAGATAGCGTCGCTTTTGCTCCTCGGTCCCATACCAGACCAGCGGCAGCGTGCCGATGCCGATTTGGGCGCCGAACGCCGTGGAGAAACTGGCCAGCACCGACAAGTGATCGGTGATCACCGTCGAGCTGATCTTGTCCAGCCCCATGCCGCCGTATTCCTCGGGAATCTCGACCGCGGTAAATCCCAGCTCGCCAGCCTTCCGCATCAGCGCGGGCAGCACGCCCGGTTTCTTGGCCTCGATCTCCGCCGCAGCGGGCAGAATTTCCTCGCGCGCAAACTGCGCCGCAGTCGCGGCAATCTGCCGCTGTTCTTCGTTCAAGTCTTCGGGCGTGAACACTTCCGCGGGCGTGCGGGTCTCGATCAGAAAACTGCCACCCGCAGCGGCAACGATGGGCAAGCTTGCAACAGTAGACATGAATGCTTGATCTCCTGGCTGAGCCCACCTTACGCCAGTGGCGGAGAACACCGCAACTCGGGCAGCCGGTGGTCCCTGCGTTTTGCCCATCGCTTACAATGGAGCTTGATCCCTTGATGGAGGCTTGCCCTGTCTGCCGCGCTTGCTGACCGCATAAGTCTGCCTGTACGGCCCGCTCAGCGAGCTGCCGCAGCGCGCGGCTGCGTACCTTGCCTTCGCCCCTCAAACTGGCCTGCGCCACTACCTGAAGATGCAGTACGCCGACCAGACGTTCCAGGGGCTCTACCACTGGAACTGGTTTGACCTGGCGCTGCTGCTCCCCTATTTCGCGGTCATGATCGTGCTGTCGATCTATGGCGTCCACCGCTATACGCTCTGCTATCTCTACTTCAAATACCGCAAGAATTACGATCCCCGACCCGCCCGCTGCACTTTGACGAATCTGCCGCGGGTCACCGTGCAGTTGCCCATCTTCAATGAGCAGTTCGTCATCGACCGGCTGATTGAGGCCATCTGCGCCATGGAGTATCCGCGCGAAAAGCTGGAAATCCAGGTGCTCGACGACTCGACCGACGAAACCCAGCAGGTGGCTTCGGCTATTGTCGACCGCTATGCCGCGCTGGGCCATCCCATCGTCTACATTCACCGCACCAATCGTTATGGATTCAAGGCCGGAGCGCTGGACGCGGGCCTGAAGGTGGCCAAGGGCGAGTATGTCGCCATCTTTGACGCGGACTTTGTGCCACCGCCCGACTGGCTGATGAAGGTGATTCACCACTTTGCCGAGCCGGAAATCGGCATGGTGCAGACGCGCTGGACCCACCTGAATCGCGACTACAGCATGTTGACCCAGATTGAGGCCATCCTGCTCGACGGCCACTTTCGTGCTGGAGCACGGCGCCCGCGTCCGCTCCGGCGACTTCTTCAACTTCAACGGCACCGCCGGCATGTGGCGGCGCCAGGCCATCTCCGATGGCGGCGGCTGGCAGCACGACACGCTCACCGAAGACACCGACCTGAGCTACCGCTCGCAGATGGCCGGTTGGAAGTTCAAATATCTGCCCGAAGTCGAGTGCCCCTCCGAGCTGCCCATCGAGATGACGGCCTTCAAAACGCAGCAGGCGCGCTGGGCCAAGGGCCTCATCCAGACCAGCATCAAGGTGCTGCCCATGATCTTCCGCTCCGAAAGTACCGCGGCGCATCAAGATCGAGGCCGTCTACCACCTGACCGCCAACCTGAGCTATCCGCTGATGGTTGTCATGTCGGCGCTGCTGATGCCGGCCATGATCTGCCGCTTCTATCAGGGCTGGTTCCAGATGCTGCTGATCGACGTGCCGCTGTTCACTGCTTCGTCACTTTTCGATCGCGGTGTTCTATGTGATGAGCCAGCGTGAGCTCTTCCCGAAGACCTGGATGAAGACCTTCCTCTATCTGCCGTTTCTGATGGCCCTTGGCATCGGCCTCACGGTCACCAATACCAAGGCGGTGATGGAAGCGCTCTTCGGCATCAAGAGCGCGTTTGTGCGCACGCCGAAATACCGCGTGGCCAAGAAGGGCGAAAAATCGCAGGCCGCCAAGTATCGCAAGCGCCTGGTGCTGGCTCCCTGGATCGAGTTGCTCTTTGGCTGCTATTTCTTTCTGGCGATTCTTTACACCTTCTCGAACCACAACTACTTCACCGCGCCGTTTCTGATTCTGTTCGTCATCGGCTACTGGTACACCGGCCTGATGAGCCTGCTGCAAGGCCGCTTTGAGCGCTGGCGCACGGGCGGCGCGAACACCGACGAGTCGAGCCCCAAGCCGTTCCCCGTGGGGGTGTAGAAACACTCCGTGCTGCCCCTTCGCAGAACATATCTACAGAAGGGGTGACACGCATGACCGCGAGCCCCGAACTCCATTCCGATTACCTCGTCGTCCTCTCTTCCAGTTGCTTTCGCTCGTGTCTGGATGCTTCATTTGCTCTCGTGATCAGCGTGTCAGCGGTTGGCGAGCGCTTGCCAAGACGTTTCATCGAGCGATCAGAACCATGCGGACAAATCAAGACGCGCCGGTCCGTTCTTCTACATCAGTCTACATGCGCTTTTGGTGCCACTACAGCAGCGTCATTCGCATGACGGCAGCCGACGATGCTTTCTATCTCTCCGGTGCTTGCGCTCTTCCGCGCTCGGCCACCCGCCGTTCGCATTCCCTGGAGCGAAATCCACGTTTGGTAAAGATCACTCGCTACTGGAACAGGTTTGTCGTCTTGACGCTTGGCAATCGCGAGGACGATCCCGATGCGCATCTCCGAACGGATGGCGCGCAATCTCGGGATCCTGGATCGCATGGCGAGTCAAGATCCGCCTGCCCAACTCGCTTTTGAACCCGAGCCCGCTTGAGCCTTCGCTTCGGGCTTTGCAGCCCGCCGAGCCGTTCGTCCGCCCCACCGCAGGTGGCTCCGCTACAATATGCTATAAGCGCCTGCCGCGCCGGGGACTCGAATCCCCGGGCCGCCAGGCGCATCAGATGCATTATGCTAACAAAAAATCTACCGGAAGCCCTGACCTTTGATGATGTGTTGCTGGTGCCCGCCTACAGCGACGTAGTGCCGGCACACGTGAGCACGCAAACCCAACTGACCCGCGACATCACGCTGAATACACCGCTGCTCTCAGCCGCGATGGACACGGTGACCGAGTCGCGCATGGCCATCGCCATGGCGCAGCAGGGCGGCATCGGCATTGTGCATCGCAACCTGTCCATCGCGCGATCAGGCAGGCGAAATCGACAAGGTAAAGCGCTCTGAGAGCGGCATGATTGTCGACCCGGTGACCATCGGGCCCGACCAGATGATCGGCGACGCGCTCGAAGTCATGCGGCGCTACAAGATCTCCGGCGTGCCGGTGACGCAGGGCAAGCGGCTGGTGGGCATCCTCACCAACCGCGACCTGCGCTTTGAAACCCGCACCGATATTCCCATCGGCGACGTGATGACCAAGGACAACCTGATCACCGTTCCCGTGGGCACCACGCTGGAAGAAGCCGAGCTGATCCTGCACAAGCATCGCGTGGAAAAGCTGCTGGTGGTCGAACGATCAGTACGAGCTCAAGGGCCTGATCACGGTCAAGGACATCCAGAAGAAACTCAAGTATCCCAACGCCAGCAAGGACGAGCAGGGCCGTCTGCGCGTGGGCGGAGCCATTGGGGCCACAGGCGACTTTCTGGAGCGCGCGGCGGAACTGGTGCGCGCGCGCGCCGATGTGCTGGCCATCGATTCGGCGCACGGCCACTCCTCGCGCGTGCTTGAGGCAGTCCGGCGGTGAAGAAGCGTTTCCCGAAGTAGGCCTGCTGGCCGGCAACGTGGCCACCTACGAAGGCGCGCTGGCACTGATCGACGCTGGCGCGGACGCCATCAAGGTCGGCATCGGGCCGGGCTCCATCTGCACCACGCGCATGGTGACCGGCGCGGGAATGCCGCAGATCACGGCCATCGCCGAAGCCGCGCGCGCCGCGATGCGAGCGCGGCGTTCCCGTGATCGCCGACGGCGGCATCAAGTACTCCGGCGAGATCACCAAGGCCATCGCAGCCGGCGCCAGCTCGGTCATGATCGGCTCGCTCTTTGCCGGCGTGGATGAGAGCCCCGGCGAAACCATCCTCTACCAGGGCCGCAGCTTCAAGAGCTATCGCGGCATGGGTTCGCTGACCGCCATGAGCCAGGGCTCGGGCGAGCGCTACTTCCAGTCAAGCTCCGACCTGGCCAGCAGCGATGCAGCACCGAGGGCGTTGTGCAGCGCGAACGCAACAGCCAGAATCGTCTCGGCAAAGTTTGTTCCCGAAGGAATCGAAGGCCGCGTCCCCTATCGCGGGCCACTTGGAGTCCATGGTCTTTCAGCTGGTCGGCGGTTTGCGCTCCGGCATGGGCTACCTGGGTTGCGGCACCATCGCCGAACTGCAGGAGAACGCACAATTCGTGCGCATCTCCGGCGCCGGCCTGCGCGAGAGCCACGTGCACGACGTGATCATCACCCGAGAAGCGCCCAACTACCATGTCGAGTAGTCCAAGTTCGTCCAGAACTGGCATTCTAGAGTCTGAGACTGAGCGGATCTGTCTCGTTCGACCCCGATCCGTCTGAATCTTCCTTATAAAAAGCGCATTCCTAAGTCACCGGTTCGTCCGCTGCAGAAAGGCCGCCGTCATTGAATACATCCTTTGATGAACCACATACATTTTCCTATTGGATTCGCGCCTGGTTTCCGGTTGTGATCGGCATCTTGGTCATCGCCACGGAGTCGACCGAATACTTTGGAGCCGACCGCACCTCTGGACCATTGCGCTGGGTGTGGGAGCACCTCTTTGGGGCCGTCAGTAACGGGCGTTGGAGCATGATCCATCACTATATCCGTAAGGCCGGTCATTTCACCGGATACGGACTCGTGGCGCTGGCCTGGTTGCGTGCCCTGTGGATGAGTTTTCCGCGTTTCACCTTTCGGCAGGACTCGGCCCTTGCGCTGCTGGCAACGGCGTTGATGGCCAGCGCTGATGAAATACACCAGACGTTTTTACCCAACAGGACAGGGCTGGCGCGCGACGTAGTGCTCGATTGCTGCGGCGCGATCATGATGCAGCTGGTCTTCTTTCTCTTCCTAAAAATTACTTCGCGCAACTGGCTTGAAAGGCCAATTTAGATCCTAGTTTTTATCCGATCAATTCAGACAAAAGTAACGTCCACGAGGCGACAACTCTCTTTCGTCCCGCCGACTCTAAGGACTCAACGGAAGAGAAATCTTCCTAAAGGAGAGAGTAGATCAATGACCAACAAGAGAATCGGCAACGAGGCTCGCGACGGTCGGAGAATGAACTCGTACAGCTGCGATGGCGGAAGGGTGCGGGAAACTCGGGCGGAGCTCGAATGAATCGCCTCATCTAATATCGACGAACAGATGTGATCCGGTCACCGAACCGGATCTTCGAGAACTCGGAAAACCAGGGGCGAAGTCTCGCGAGGGATTTCGCCCTTTGCTCGTTGAGCTAAACTCCAAACATTCCGTCTTATGAAACCACGCGCAGACATCCGAATTGGTATCTCCGGCTGGCGTTATGAAGGCTGGCAGGGAACCTTTTACCCCAAAGGCCTTGCGCAGAAGAAGGAGCTCCACTTTGCCGCACAGCACTTCAACAGCATCGAGCTGAACGGTTCGTTCTACTCGCTCCAGAGGCCGCCGAGCTTCAAGAGCTGGAGCGACGACACGCCGGAGGATTTTGTCTTCTCCATCAAGGCGCCGCGTTTCATCACGCACATCCGGCGCCTGAAGGATGTTGAAGGACCAATGGCCAATTTCTGTGCACAAGGGATTCTGCGGCTGGGCAGAAAGTTGGGCCCAATCCTGTGGCAGTTGCCGCCAAGCTTCAAGTTTGACGCGGAATTGTGCGAGAGCTTCTTCAAGCTTCTCCCCAGATCCCACAAGAAGCTGCGAACATCGGGGCCAATCACGATCGCTGGATGAATGGCCGTGCGTGGATCGAAGTGGAAGAGGACGCGCCGCTGCGCCATGCCGTCGAGGTCCGCCACAAGAGCTTTGCCCATGAGGAGTTCATCTCCATCCTGCGGAAACACCAGGTCGCGCTGGTCGTCGCCGACACGGTTGAGTGGCCGCGACTTTTCGACATCACCGCCAACTTCATGTATTGCCGGTTGCATGGCAGCGAAAAGCTCTATGCCAGCGGATACGATGACAACGCCATCGACGCGTGGGCAAAACGAGTCCACGCATGGTCGCAGGGTGAGGAAGTTACCGATGGCACAAAGGTCAGCCCGACCGATGGTCCGAAGCAATCGAGCCGCGATGTCTTCGTCTACTTTGACAATGACATGAAGGTGCGTGCGCCGTTCGATGCGCAGAGCCTTCAGAAGAGAATCGACAAACTGCGAGCGAGCTAGCCGTCTCAGGCATGTTTCAGGTGGAAGGACTGGCCCTCCAGGCATGGGCTTCGCGTGACCACACCTCACAATTGGCATGCCTGGCCGACTGGCAGAGTCTTGCTCGTCTTGAGGATGCGCGATTGGTCCCTCATTCTGCGCAATCAGTTGCTTGGCTAGTTGAGGCCGCATTTTTCATGTCATCGAAATCCAGCGTCGGCAATTTTGACGTGGTCCCCGAATTGTCCTTCTTCTGTGGCAACGCCAGGCGCGGCACATGAAGAGTGTGACAGAGAACAGCGACAGTTCGCGATTCAGGCGGAACAATGTGCCCGGCGCACTCGTAGTTCTGGACAAGGATACTCACGATGACAAGCGATGTGAGACTTGCATTTCGGCAATTGAGGAAGTCGCCGGGATTTGCGGTTACGGCGATTTTGACGCTGGCGTTGGGGATTGGGGCCAACGCGGTGGTGTTTGGCGTGCTGAACGCTGTGGTGCTGCGGCCGGTGAAGGTGCCGCATGCACAGAGTCTCTACATGGTGCAACATTTCAAGTATCCGTCGCACTCGTATCCCGATTATCTGGATCTGCGCGACCGGAATCGCACCTTTGAGAGCCTGGTGTTGTCGAACATCATGGGTCCGTTGGGAGTGGATGAAGGCGGCGGGACACCCTCGACGGCGTGGCCCTACCTGACAAGTGGAAACTACTTTGACGCGCTGGGGATTCAGCCGTATCTGGGGCGGTTTTTTCACGCCTCCGATGAGCGTGGGGCGAACAGCGCTCCGTATGTGGTGCTGAGCTACGCATACTGGCATGGTCATTTTCGCGGCGACCCAGATGTGGTGGGACGGACGGTGTTGCTGAACAAACACCCGCTCACGATCATTGGCGTGGCGCCGCAGGAGTTTCGTGGGACAGAGCTGTTTTTTGCGCCGGCGATGTGGATTCCGATGGTGGAGCAGCCCATGCTTGGGGGCTACGACTCGCTGACGCAGCGCGGCAATCACTCTTCGTTTGTGGTGGGACGGCTGAGGACCGGGAGTGACGCCGGAGCAGGCTACGGCGGACCTGAACTCGATTGGTGCGTGGCTCTCGAAGACTTATCCGGCAGACGATGATGGCATAAAGTTCACGCTGGCCCGGCCGGGATTGATTGGCGACATGCTGGGCGGACCGGCGCGGGCCTTCATGGCCGGGCTGATGCTGCTGGCTGGGTTGATTCTGCTGGCGGCGTGCGCGAACCTGGGAAGTCTGTTTGCGGCACGTTCGGCGGATCGCGCGAAGGAAACGGCGCTGCGGCTGGCGCTGGGTTCGCGGCGCGGAGTGATTCTGCGGCAGATGCTCACCGAGGCGGTATTGGTTTCGCTGTTGGGCGGAGCGCTGGGACTCGCCGGAGGCGTAGTGGTTCTTCACTGGCTGAGTGCTGTGGCAGCCGATGCCTGATATTCCGATTAATGTGCCGGTGAATCCGGACGCTGGGACCTATGCCGTGGCGCTGCTGCTGGCGCTCGGGAGCGGCCTGCTGTTCGGCATGGTGCCGGTGCGGCAGGTGATGCGGTCTGATCCATGGCAGGTGATTCGTACCGGTATGGCTGTTGGGGGCGGGCGACGGCGGTTCACGGTGCGGGATATTCTGCTGGCCGTGCAAATTGCGATTTGCGCGGTGCTGGTGACGTCTTCGCTAGTCGCGGTGCGCGGGCTGGCACGATCGCTGCACAGCAATTTTGGATTTGCGCCGCAAAACGTAATGCTGGCGGGAGCCTCATTGCATATGGCCGGCTACGACGACCAACAGCTGCCGCAGATGCAGCGACGCATGATGGATGCAGCGGCGGCGATTCCGGGCGTGACTGCAGTGGGCTGCGTGGACCACCTGCCGCTGGGGATTGAAGGCGGCGATTCGTTTGTCTATAGCGACACCACAACCGATTACCGGCCAACCAATATGGCCGCGGATGCGATGAACTACCAGATCTCGCCGGGATATATCGAGGCTGCGGGCACCAGGCTGCTGGCGGGAAGAGATCTGACGATGCGGGACGACAACAAGGCGCCGAGGGTGGCGCTGGTGAACCGCGAGTTTGCGATCAAGGTTTTCGGTTCGGTGAACAAGGCGATCGGCGGCCATTTCAAATCCGACGGGGGAAAACGCGCGGAAGTGGTGGGCGTTGTGGAGGACGGCAAATATCGCACGTTGACAGAAGATCAGCAACCGGCGATGTTCTTCTCGTTTCAGCAGGAGTTGCGGAGTGACACCTGGCTGGTGGTGCGTTCGAAGCGCGATCCGGAAGAGATTGCGAAAGCCTTGGCGAGCACGCTGCATGGGCTCGACGGGGCCCTGCCTCTGGTAGTGAGGCCGTGGAGCCAGGCGATGAGTTCAGCGCTGTTTGCGGCGCGCGTGGCGACGGTGGCGCTGGGTGTTCTCGGGCTGCTGGGCGCGATGCTTGCAGTGACAGGGATCTTCGGCATGGCCTCCTATACAGTGAGCAAGCGGCTGCGCGAGCTGGGGATTCGCATGGCGCTCGGTGCGAGCCGGAAGCAGATGCTGCGCTCGGCACTGGGCCGGGCGTTTATCGTTCTCTCGGCGGGCTCGGTGGCGGGACTCGCGCTGGGGCTTCTGGCGACGAAGGTTTTATCGTTCATCGTGTACCAGGCATCGCCGAACGATCCGCTGGTCCTGGGCGGCGTCGTCTTCACGATGCTGTTGCTCGGGCTGATGGCTGCGTGGATTCCTGCGCAAAAAGCGCTCGCGGTCAATCCCAATATTCTGCTGCGCGACGAATGAGATAGGCTGTTCGCACAAAAATATAGGCGCATCCCGTGAAAGGATGCGCCCGTTAATGTTGCGAAAAGAAGAAAAGGATCGCCCGAACGACCAGTCCCGGCTAGTTCCCTACGCGGCCTCTTCGCCGCCTTTTTCTTCTTCCTTCTTGCTTTCTTCGAGCTGCTTTTCGAGCTCGGCGCGCTTTTTGGCCTTGATGTCGGCGCGCTTCTGGCGCTTGACTTCAAGCTGCTTTTCGGCGCCGAGCAGTTCGATGAAGGCCTTTTCGGCGCCGTCGCCCTTTTGGAAGCCGGTGCGGACGATGCGCAGATAGCCGCCCTGGCGGTCGCCGTAGCGCGGAGCCACGGTGTCAAACAGCCGCGTGACGGCCTTGTCGGTCATGAAGAAAGCTGAGCGCCTGACGGCGCGAGTGCAGATCGCCCTTTTTGCCCAGGGTGATCATCTTTTCGACGTGCGGACGAACAGCCTTGGCCTTGGCCACGGTCGTCTCCACGCGGTCTTCGACGATGACGGACGTGACCAGGTTGCGCAGCAGCGCGCGGCGATGGCTGGTGTTGCGTCCGAGCTTGAATCCTGCATTGCGATGGCGCATGGTGAAACTCTCTTTCGCTTCAAATCTGCTTGCGAGCTTTCCCAGGTCTCAGAATCGAGACCTGGGGCACCCAATGTCGTGCTGACTCGAGAACGCCTTAGAAATTCTCGGTCTCGGTGGGCAACTGGAGGTCGACCGAATCCAGCGGCTCATCTTCTTCGTCGAAGTGGCTGTAGCTTGCGGCCAGCGCCGTCGCGGGCGGAATGCTGGTCGGCCCCGGAACCGCGTTGCCGCTCTCGTCGATCTTCATGCCCAGCGACAGGCCCATCTGCGCGAGGATTTCCTTGATCTCGTTCAGGCTCTTGCGGCCGAAGTTCTTGGTCTTCAGCATCTCGGCTTCAGTCTTCTGCACCAGTTCGCCGATGGTTTGAATGTTGGCGTTCTTCAGGCAGTTGTAGCTGCGGACCGAAAGCTCCAGCTCTTCGACGGACCGATTGAGATTGTCGTTGCGCAGCAGGACGCGGCCTTCTTCGCCGCGCGCTTCCGCTTCGATTTCCTCCTCGAAGTTGATGAAGATGTTCATGTGGTCCTTGAGCAGCTTGGCGGCCAGGCCGACAGCGTCGGCGGGCAGCACGGCTCCGTTGGTCCACACTTCGAGGGTCAGCTTGTCGTAGTCGGTGATCTGGCCCAGACGGGCAGCTTCGACCACGTAGTTCACGCGGCGCACAGGCGAGTGCACCGAGTCGACGGGAATGAAGCCCAGGCCGAGGTCGGCGTCGAAATTCTTGTCGGCGGAGATGTAGCCGCGCCCGCGCTTGAGGCGCATTTCCATGTCGAGCCGGCCGCCTTCAGAGACGGTGGCGATGTAGACGTTCTTGTCCAGGATCTCGACGTCGCCATCGGCTTCAATCATGCCGCTGGTGACGACGCCGGGCTGGTCGGCGCGCAGATAGAGCGCCTTGGGGCCGTCGCCTGAAAGCTTGAAGGGAACCTGCTTGAGGTTCAGGATGATGTCGGTGGCGTCTTCGACGACGCCGGCGATGGACTGGAACTCGTGCAGCACGCCTTCGATGCGGACCGCGGTGACGGCAGCGCCTTCGATGGAGCTGAGCAGCGTGCGGCGCAAGGCGTTGCCGATGGTGGTGCCAAAGCCCCGCTCAAATGGCTGGGCGCTGAACTTGCCGAATGTCTCGGTAAGCGTCTCGGCATCGACTGCCAGGCGCTTCGGTTTTTGAAATCCTCTCCACAACATATGTGTCTCGTCTCCCGCGCGGCATGTACGTCGCGATGCATTTTGCGGCGGCCGCGCAAGTTCTCCTTTGTGTTGAGTGATCAGTGGACAGTGAACAGTGGGCAGTTGATCGCGGCGCCGAAGCGGTCTTGATCACTGTGCACTGTTCACTGCACACTGTGGTGCTTACTTCGAGTACAGTTCGACGATCAGCTGCTCGTTGATGGGCAGGTCGACGTCCTTGCGTTTGGGCAGCGAAAGCACGCGGCCCGAAAGATTCTCGAAGTTCACTTCGAGCCATGCCGGAATCGGATTGGCTGCGGCGAACTGCGCGGCCTGCTCCACGATGATCAGCTTCTTGGCGGCATCGCGGAGTGCGATCTCGTCGCCGGCGTTCACCTGGTACGAAGGAATGTTCACCTTGCGGCCATTCACCTGAATGTGGCCGTGGCGAACCACCTGGCGAGCCTGACGGCGCGAGATGGCAAAGCCGAGCCGGTATGCCACGTTGTCGAGGCGGCGCTCCAGCTGCTGGATCAGCAATTCGCCGGTGACGCCGCTGGCGCGGTTGGCCTTCTCGTAGTACTCGCGGAACTGGCCTTCGAGGGTGAAGTACATGCGCTTGGCCTTCTGCTTCTCGTGCAGTTGCAGGCCGTAGCCCACGATCTTGGCCTTGCGGTCTTTGCCGTGCTGGCCGGGAGGAAAGTTGCGCTTCTCGATCGGGCAACGATCCGAGGTGCACTTGGTGCCCTTCAAAAAGAGCTTGGTGCCTTCGCGACGGCAAAGGCGGCAAACTGCTCCGGTATAACGTGCCATTTCTTCTCCTGACTTCGGATGACGGCCGGTTTACGCGCTGTGCGCTTCGTCCCGGCCCATGTTTCAGTTCATAGTTCTCAGTTCAGTAGTTCTCAGTTCGGGTGCCACGCAAGCCAGGTGACTACTGAACTAAGAACTGCGGAACTGCGTAGCTGTTCTTAGACGCGGCGCCGCTTCGGCGGACGGCAGCCGTTGTGCGGCACCGGCGTCACGTCGCGGATGGAGCGTACTTCGATGCCAGCCGCAGCCAACGCGCGAATTGCCGACTCGCGGCCCGAACCCGGACCGGCGACGCGGACATCCACGGCGCGCACGCCGTGATCGCGAGCCATGCTGGCGGCGTTCTGATGCAGCCTGCTGCGCCGCGAACGGCGTGCCCTTGCGCGAACCGCGGAATCCCAGCGAGCCCGAGCTCTTCCAGCTCAGCGTGTTGCCCATCTGGTCGGTGATCGTCACGATGGTGTTGTTGAACGAGGCCTGAATGTGCGCAACGCCAAACGGCACATTCTTGCGCTCGCGCTTCTTGAACTTCTTGTTGTCTTGCCCGCTTTGCCGGTTCGCGGCCTTCTGCTCTGGTTTCGCCATTAGGTCTTCGCCACTCGCTTTCTTCTTGCCGGCAACTGTGCCCTTACGGGGGCCCTTGCGGGTGCGGGCGTTGGTGTGGGTGCGCTGGCCGCGCACCGGCAGCGACCGCCGATGGCGGTTGCCGCGATAGCTCTGGATGTCGATGAGGCGCTTGATGTGCATCGAGACGTCTTTGCGCAGATCGCCTTCGACGTCTCCCTCGTCCTCAATCACCTGACGGATGCGGTTGACCTCTTCCTCGCCCAGATCCTGGATCTTCTTGAAGGCATCAACATTCGCCTTCTCCAGAATCTTGAGGGCGCGCGGATTGCCGATCCCGAAGATGTATGTGAGCGCGATCCGAGCCTGCTTGTTGCGGGGCAGATCGACGCCAGCAATACGTGCCATTCTGATTCCTTTTGACTGCTGTTGGTGTGCCTCCGGCCTTAGACCGGTTCGCACGGGTGATTGCGGTGTATCTCCGGGGTTCATCGCAAGCCTTGACTCAAGCTAACTAGCCCCTGTGCGAGTTCACAGTTCTAAGTTCGTAGTTCACAGTTGAAAAACTCCGCATCAACGATGCACTAACTACGAACTTAGAACTTCGAACTAAGAACTGCTTGCGGATCTTCCGCTTCTGCCAGGCTCGCTTAGCCCTGGCGCTGCTTGTGCTTTGCGTTCTCGCAGATCACACGAACCACCCCACGGCGGTTGATGACCTTGCACTTCACGCAAATCTTCTTTACCGATGCACGGACCTTCATTGGTGCTGCCCTTCTCCGCGCATCCTAAGAAAACGCGGCTGTCAAAAAACTCATTTGTAGCGGTACACGATCCGTCCGCGATTCAGGTCGTAGGGACTCAGCTCCACGGCCACGCGGTCGCCGGGAAGAATGCGGATGAAGTTCTTGCGCATTCTTCCCGAAACATGAGCCAGCACCTCATGGTTGTTTCGAGCTTCACCTTGAACATGGCATTGGGCAACGTCTCAACAACCGTTGCCATTACCTCAATCGCATCTTCCTTCGACAAACTGTCTCCCGCTTGTGCTTCCGCACCTTTAGCTTTTGGACCGGCGTTTACTCGGTCAGAATTCTCGCTCCGGTGTCGGTCACCGCCACCGTGTGCTCGAAATGAGCACTCATGCTTCCATCGTCGGTCACTGCCGTCCAGCCGTCGCTCAAGCACCCGCACTTCCGGCTTGCCGACATTCACCATGGGCTCGATCGCGATCACCATGCCGGCCCGCAACTTCATGCCGTGGCCCGCTTCACCAAAGTTCGGCACCTGCGGCTCTTCGTGCATGTGGACGCCGATGCCGTGGCCCACAAAATCCCGTACCACCGAAAATCCTTCGGCCTCGACCACGCCCTGCACGGCGGCGCCTATATCGCCCAGCGTTGCTCCGGGCTTCACCGCCGCGATCCCCGCTTTCAGCGACGCTTCCGTCACCTGCAGCAGCCGCTCCGCATCCGGCGCGATCTTCTCGCCCACCGGAACCGTGATCGCCGCATCGCCGTAGTAGCCGTCGATCACCGCGCCGCAATCCACCGAAACAATGTCCCCTTCTTTCAGGACCCGCTTCTGCGAAGGAATGCCGTGCACCACTTCGCTGTTGACCGAGGTGCACAGCACGCAAGGATAGCCGTGATAGCCCTTGAATGCGGGCTGCGCGCCCAGTTCCTTGATGCGCGCTTCGGCCACTTTCTCGAGATCGAGCGTGGTCGCGCCCGGCTTCACCTGGCTGCGCACCAACTCCAGCACCTCGCGAACCACCCGGCCCGCGCGGCGCATCTTCTCGATCTCCTGGGACGACTTCAGTACCACAGCCACAAAACCAGCTTTCAGTTTTGAGTGAACAGTGATCGGAAAACAATGGCCAGCAGAATTCTCTGCGGATACTTGCTGGTCACTGCACACTGCCAACTGATCACCGTCTTCAACACACACAAACCCGCCGTCTCGGCTGCCTCTCCTGCTTACACGGGACCTAGCCCGTTAAGCCGAGGTGCGCAACCGCTCGACGGCGGCAACAATTCCGGCCGCAATCGCGGCGATCGGCCCGTCTCCATCCACTTCAGCAAATCGCCCCAGCGCCCGATAGTGCTCGATGACAGGCGCAGTCTGTGCCTCGTAAGCGCGCATGCGCTCCGCAAAGACTTTCTCCGTGTCGTCGGCTCGCTGGACCAGCGCGGCGCCTTCTACATCGCAAAAACCAGCCCGTTGAGGCGGGTTTGAGTAGATGTTGTAGATGGTCTGGCAGACGGGGCAGTTCCTGCGTCCCGTAATTCGGCGCAGTAACTGATTATAGTCCACTTGCATGCTGACAGCAACTACCGGAAGCCCCTCCGTCCGGGCCGCCAGACGGCCGTCCAGCCAAGTCGCCTGGGGCAAGGTTCGGGGAAATCCATCCAGAATGTAGCCCCGGACGGTGTCCGGCTCCAGCAGCCGCAGCGCCACCATCTCGTTGACCAGCGAATCGGGGACCAGCTCGCCCCGCTGCATCACTTCTCTGGCCGCCTTGCCCAGGGCAGTGCCCTGGGCCACATTGGCGCGCAGCAGGTCGCCGGTAGAGATCTGCGGAATGCCCCACAGCTTGACCAGCTCCTTGGCCTGGGTCCCTTTGCCCACGCCCGGAGCGCCCAACAAAAGAATCGGACCGGGTATCGTTTTCGATTTGCCGTCTCCCGGTCACCTTCCATAACACTTACTGAAACAGACATTTACCAGGTTTTCCTTCCGCGTATGCGACCGGAGCGCGGGGAAAAGCCGTCATAGTGACGCATGATCAGCTGCGATTCGATCTGGTTGACGGTGTCCATGGCCACACCCACCACAATCAGCAGTGAAGTGCCGCCAAAGTAGAAATTGACCCCCAAACCATGCGTGGCCCATGCCGGCAGATTCTCAAAAAACCTGCCGATGAGCCAGATCTTGTCGAAGCGGATGCCCGAAATGAGGAAGGTGGGCACCAGCGAAATGATGATCAGGTAAAGCGCGCCGACCAGCGTGATGCGGGTCAGAATGTCGTTGATGAAGTCCGACGTGCGCTTGCCGGGCCGAATTCCGGGGATGAACGAGCCCGACTTGCGGAAGTTGTCCGCAATATCGTCCGGCTTCATCACGATCGAGACGTAGAAATAGGCAAAGAAGATGATGCCCAGCATGTACAGCAGCTCATACCACGGGATAGCCGGGCTGAATAGCCTGCAGGATCGGCTGGAAGAAGCGGCTGTTCTGCACCCACTCCACCTGGCCAAGCATGAGCGGCACCGACAGAATGGAGCTGGCGAAGATAACCGGCATGACGCCGCCGGAGTTCACCTTCAAGGGCAAGTGGCTCGACTGGCCGCCCATCATGCGCCGGCCCACAATGCGGCGCGCGCTCTGGATGGGGATGCGGCGCTCTGACCGCTCCACGAAAACGATGAAAGCCACGACAGCGATCATGCGCCACGAGCAGCAGAACAATCGCCAGGATGGTGAACGATCCCCAGGCGTTGGTCTGGACCTTCTGAACCAGTCGCCCACGCCGCGCGGCAGTCCGGCGACAATGCCGGCAAAGATCAGCAGGCTCATGCCGTTGCCGATGCCGCGGTCGGTGATCTGCTCGCCCAGCCACATGATGAAGGCTGTGCCGGCGGTGAGTGTGAGCACGGTCATCAGGTCGAAGCCGATGCCGGGATTGAGCACCAGGCCCGGCGACCGGTGAGAATGGCGGCAATGCCGATGGACTGCAGCGCGCCCAGAACGACGGTCATGTAGCGGGTCCACTGGGTGATCTTGCGCCGGCCCAGTTCGCCTTCCTTCTGGATGCGCGCCAGCGGCTCATAGACCACGGTCAGCAGCTGAAAGATGATCGAGGCCGTGATGTAGGGCATGATGCCCAGGGCGAAGATGGTCATGCGGCGCAGCGTGCCGCCGGTGAACAGATCCATCAGGCCGAGCGAAGTTCCGTTCTGCCCGCCGAAGAGCAGTTCCAGCTGGTGCGCGTTCACGCCCGGCGTGGGAATCCACGCGCCCAGGCGGTAGACGGCCAGAATGCCGAGGGTGAAGAGCACGCGCTTGCGCAGGTCGGGGATCCGGAAGATATTGAGGAACTTCTCAAGCATGTCTGTTCATCCGCTTCAGGCGATTGCCGCCAGTCGATTTCTTGGTTATTGGCCTATTGTAGGCGGCGAATGGCGTCAATTGCCGGAAAATCCCAACGGTCGAATTCAGCCCCGAAGTCCTCGCAGTATCCGATTCATGAGGGTCTGATACGCAACATCGCGCGGTGTTCCACGACACGAATCGGCTAAGCCGCCGCCGGAGCCGCCCGCCACAACGGCCTTGCCGCCGGCCTTTTCGATCTTCTCCGCAGCCGACTTCGAGAACTTGTGGGCGTGGATGGTGATGGCCTTGGTCAGCTCGCCGGAGCCGAGAATCTTGATCAGCGCCTTCTTGTTCGAGGCCAGGCCCAGCTTCTTGTAGTCGTCGAGGCCGATCTCGTTCACGTCGAGTTCGGCGATCCGCTCGAGATTCACGACCGTGTATTCGGTGCGGAAGATGTTGGTGAAGCCGCGCTTGGGCAGACGGCGGTGCAGCGGCATCTGGCCGCCTTCAAAACCGCGCATCAGGTGCGAGCCGGAGCGCGAACGCTGGCCCTTGTGGCCGCGGGTTGAAGTCTTGCCCATGCCGGATCCCATACCGCGGCCGACACGCTTGCGCCCGGTGTTGGCTTTCTTGGGCGCGCGTAAATTGGATAGATTCTTTGCCATGATTTCCTCGCTATAGCGCCGGCAGAGTTGAGCCCTGCCGACTCGCGTTAATGCAGTTCTTAGTTCGAAGTTCTTAGTTCACAGTTGATGCTGTGGCAGCAAGAACTCCTCAGCTATGAACGACTAACTAAGAACTGTGAACTGGGATTCTTGAAAACTAGTTTTCAAGAATCCTCACCAGATGCGGAATCGCCTTCACCATGCCGCGCACCGATTCGTTGTCCACGCGCTCGACGATCTGGTTGAGCCGCGTAAAGCCCAGGCCCTTGACGACCAGCTTGTGCTTGATGGGCGTGTTGTTCTTCGAGCGGTAATACTGAATGCGAATCTTCGCCGGGGTCCCCGCCGGATGATTTGTGGCCGGTGGGGTGGTCTTCTTCGTCTCAGCCATGGTTTACAGCTCCTCTACCTGCTTGCCGCGCATGGTGGCCACTTCGGCCTTGTCGCGCAGCTGCACCAGCGCGTCGAACGTGGCCTTGATGACGTTGTGCGGGTTGGCGGTGCCGAGGCTCTTGGTCAGCACGTTCTGCACGCCGACCGAGGTCATGACCGCGCGCACCGCGCCGCCGGCAATCACGCCCGTGCCTTCCGGCGCCGGCTTCAGCAACACCTGGCCGGAACCGAAACGGCCCAGCACCTGGTGCGGAATCGTAGTCTCGGTCAGGTTCACGCGGACCAGATTCTTCTTGGCCGATTCGATTCCCTTGCGAATCGCCTGGGGAACTTCCTTGGCCTTGCCCGAACCGTAGCCCACCACGCCCGAAGCGGCGTCGCCCACCACGACCAGCGCGGCAAACGACATGTTCTTGCCGCCCTTCACCACCTTGGTCACGCGATTGATGGCCACCACCTGATCCTTCAGGTTGTACTGGTTGGCATCGAGTTTCTTCTTCAAGATCGTCATTGCTTTCCTTCCAGTGGACAGTGATCAGTGGTCAGTCCTGATGTGCCGCTGACCGTTGCTTCAACTGTTCGCTGATCCCTGTTCCCGTACTTCAATTCCCAAACGTCCGGTGAGCAGTCCCAGTCAACTCTGAACAACTGTTCACTGCTCACTGCCAACTGTTCACTGCTTTTAAAACTCCAGGCCGGCTTCGCGCGCCGCATCGGCCAATGCCTTGATGCGGCCGTGATACAGAAAGCCGCCGCGATCGAAGACCACCTTCTTGATGCCCTTTCCGGTCGCCTTCTCCGCGATGGCCTTGCCGATCTCCTTCGCCGCTGCCACGTTGCCGCCGGTCTTCAGCTTCAGCGAAAGCGTGGAGGCCGAAACCAGCGTTTCGCCCTTCTGGTCGTCGATCACCTGCGCATAAATGTGGTTCAGCGAGCGGTACACGTTCAGCCGCGGCCGCTCCGTCGTGCCCGAAAGCTTCCGCCGGATGCGCGAGTGAATGCGCTGCCGAATTGCGTTTCTCTTGTTCTGCGTAATCATCGGTTTCTCTTCCTATCAGCGGAGCCGCCCTGCGGCTCCGTTCGGGTTAGTTCTGCGAACAGTTCACAGTTCGTAGTTCTTAGTTCACAGTGGTCCAGCGTAGCTATCCACGCTCTCAACTACGAACTAAGAACTGTGAACTGCTTTACTTTGCTCCCGTCTTGCCGGCCTTCTTCTTCAGCTTCTCGTCGGAGTAGCGCACGCCCTTGTTCTTGTACGGGTCCGGCTTGCGCAGCGAGCGCATGTCGGCCGCGACCTGGCCCACCTTCTGCCGGTCGATGCCGGTGACGGTCAGGTGCGTCTGCTTGGGATCGACAGCCACTTCAATGCCAGTGGGCAGCGGAAACTCGATGGGGTGCGAATAGCCCAGCGTGAACACCACCGTGCCCTTGCCCTTCAACTCGGCGCGATAGCCGATGCCGACAATGTCCAGTTCCCTGGTCCAGCCCTTGGTCACGCCCTGCACCGCGTTGAAGACCAGCGCGCGCGTCAGCCCATGCACCGCGGCGTACTTGTCGTCTTCGCGGTTCACGTGCAGCGTTCCATCCTTGGTCTCGAGCTGGATGCCCTTGGCGATCAGCGCCGACACCTTGCCCTTGGGACCTTCGACCAGAACGGTGTTGCCCTCGACCTTGTACTTCACCCCCGTGGGCAGCGGGATCGGTTTCTTTCCAATACGCGACATCGAATCAATCCTTCATTTGGCTTGCGAGTCCCGAAAGCAGACGATCGTCCCTTCGTTCCACTGCAGCCGGTGAAAGCAGATTCGCAGTTATGCACAGATTCGCAGTTCGAATGAATCGACTCGCATGATGCGGATGACTGGAACTACGAACATCTGTAACCTGTCATCTGCCTTTACCAGACTTCGCAGAGTACTTCGCCGCCTACGCCTTCGCGGCGCGCCTGACGGCCCGTCATCACGCCCTTGGGCGTGGTCATGATCGAAATGCCAAGTCCACCCTGCACGCGCTTGATCTCGTCGTCGGCCGATGTAGACGCGGCAGCCGGGACGCGAAATGCGCGCCAGGTCGCGGATGGCTGCTTCGCTTCCGCCGTACTTCAGGTACACGCGGAGGATCGAGCTTGCCTTCCTCTTCCTGGGTCTTGTAGTTCGAGATGTAGCCCTCTTCTTTGAGAATGCGGGCAATCTCGGTCTTCAACTTGGAAGCCGGCACATCCAGCTTCTGATGACGCGCCCGGATCGCATTCCGGATCCGCGCCAGAAAATCTGCTACTGGGTCGGTCAGACTCATTCCTTCTCCTTCATTCCCCGTTCGCCCGCCTCTGTTCGGAGGGAACCTGCGGAAATGTGCTGCAGGGCTCGTGTTCCCAAGTTCTCAGTTCACAGTTCTTGGTCTCATCAGTTGCGCTCATAAGAACTACAACTGCGAACTCTGAAACTACGAACTGCCTTCTTACCAGCTCGACTTCACGACGCCGGGAATCTCGCCCTTGAGCGCCAGACCACGGAAGCACAAACGGCACACGCCGAACTTCCGCAGATATCCCCGCGGCCGTCCGCACAGCTTGCACCGGTTGTGCTTGCGGCAGCTGAACTTCGGCTTCCGCGCGTCCTTCACTCGTTTTGCAGTGGTTGCCATAAATCCCTCAAAAACAGTTCTCAGTTCTTAGTTCACAGTTCGTAGTCTTGCAGCTCTTTCGTTCCGCCTGTCGCCATTGAGACGCCAAGCGCTGTGAACTACGAACTAAGAACTGCGAACTGCTTTTACGCCCCTTGGCGGAACGGCATGCCGAACGCCTTCAACAGCGCGCGCGCTGCGTTGTCGTCTTTCGCCGTGGTCACAATCGTGATGTTCATGCCCTTCAGCTTTTCCACCTTGGAGTAATCAATCTCCGGGAAGATCAGCTGATCGCGCAGGCCGAGCGTGTAGTTGCCGCGCCCGTCAAAACTCTTCGTCGACACGCCGCGAAAATCACGCACGCGCGGCAGCGCTGTCGAAATCAGCCGGTCAAGAAACTCGTAGGCCTTCTCGTTGCGCAGCGTCACCATGGCGCCGATCGACATGCCGGCGCGCACCTTGAACGCCGCAATTGATTTTTTCGCCTTGGTGGTCACCGGCTTCTGCCCGGTGATCTGCACCAGGTCGCCCACCAGCGGGTCGAGCAGCTTGGTGTTCTGCGTTGCTTCGCCCAGCCCCATGTTGACGACGATCTTGTCCAGCCTCGGAACGGCCATCGGGTTCTCGATGCCCAGCTCCTTCTGCAGTGCCGGCTTGATCTCTTTGTTGTACTTCTCTTTCAGCCTTGCCGCCATCTCTCTTCTCTCTTTCTTCCGCTCTCGGAGTGGATCACCGCGGCGACCGTTTACCGTTTCGGAAGGGACTCAATTCAGCTGCTGAGCTTCTAGCCGCTAGCTCTTAGCTCCATCTCGCCACCGTCTCAAGCCTTTCGCTCCAGTACAACTGGCTAGGAGCTAGAAGCTAGTGGCTAAAAGCTGTTTCCCTACTTCTTCGTGGGCAGCTCCGACCCACACTGTCTTGCAGACACGCATCCTGCTCGTGCCTTCCTTCTTGAATCCCACGCGCGCCGCACCGCAGGTGGGGCAAACCAGCGCGACGTTCGAGATGTTGATCGGCGACTCCTGCTCGGCGATGCCGCCCTTGGTCCGCTGTCCCGGTCTTGCTCGAAACGGTCTTCTTGACCATGCGCACATGCTCGACCAGCACGGTTCCCTTGTCGGGAAACACGCGCAGCACGCGCTGCGTCTTGCCGCGGTCGGCGCCCGTGAGCACCTTGACCGTATCGTTGCGATGAATACTTAAACTCGGCATATCTTCTCCGAATCAGTTCTAGCTCTAGTTCACAGTTCTGAGTTCTTACGTGCCTCTGTTCACCGACTGCTGAAGCTAAGAACTATGAACTGCTCGCTCTAAACAACCTCAGGAGCCAACGACACAATCTTCAAAAACTTCTTCTCGCGCAGTTCGCGAGCCACCGGGCCGAACACGCGTGTACCCACCGGCTCATGCGCATCGTCGATCACCACGGCCGCATTCTCGTCGAAGCGGATATAGGTTCCGTCGCGGCGCCGATACTCCTTGCGCGTGCGCACGATGACCGCCTTCACGACTTTGCCCTTCTTGACGGTTCCGTCCGGCGAGGCTTCCTTCACCGCAGCGGTAATCACATCACCGAGGCCGGCCTTCTTGCCCAGTCCGCCGCCCAGCGGCAGGATCATTTGCAGCTTGCGCGCGCCGGAGTTATCGGCAACCGCGAGCATGGTTCTCATTTGCACTGCCATGGATTCTTCTCCTTACGCCAAGTGCCCGCTCTACTTGGCAACTTCAACTGCCGCAACAGTCGCCGTGTCTTCCAACTGGCTCAGCGTCGAACGGCGCACAATCTCTTCGAGCGCCCAGCGCTTCAGCTTGCTCAGCGGCCGCGTCTCGCGGATGCGCACCACATCGCCCACGCGAGCCGAATTCTGCTCGTCGTGCGCATAAAACTTCTTCGAGCTGCGCACGATCCGTCTTGTACTTGGGATGAGCCTTGCGCATCTCGACTTCGACCACGATGGTCTTCTGCATCTTGGTCGAGACCACGTTGCCCACCTTCTCATTGCGCCGCGATGCTGCCGGCGCCTGTACTTTTTCTGCTGTCGCCGTCATTTACCGGCTCCCTTCTTTGCGCTGGCCGCTTTTGTGGTGGCCGTCTTTGCAGTGGCCGACTTCGGAGTAGCCGATTTTGCGCGCGCCGTCTTCGTGGTGGCCGATTTTGTGGTGGCCGGCTTTGCAGCAGGTGTCGTAACCACTTCCTTCTTGGCGCCGCGCACTCCCAGCTCGCGCTCACGAGCCACCGTCTTCACCTGGGCAATCTCTTTGCGCAGCTGGCGAAGCTTCTTCACGCCGTCGTTCTGCCCGAGCGACACCTGAAAGCGCAGCCGGAACAATTGCTCCGCAGACGTCTTCTCGTGGTGCTGCAGCTCGTCGTCGCTCAAATTGCGAATCTTCTCGAGTTCCATCGGTTCTTAGCTCCTAGCTTCCAGCCACTAGCTCCTAGCCTCATCCTGCTCTGCAACTCTTCGACCCAGAGAGCTAGAAGCTAGTGGCTAGCAGCTAAAAGCTGCATTTCTACTTCGCTGCAGCCACAACCTTCTCGGCACCCGGCCGCATCACAAACTTCGTCTTCAACGGCAGCTTGTTCGACGCCAGACGCATGGCTTCCGCGGCAATGTCGGGGGTCACGCCTTCCATCTCGAACAGGATCTTGCCCGGCCGCACGACGGCGACCCAGTGATCCAGCGCGCCCTTGCCCGATCCCATACGGACTTCGGCCGGCTTCTTGGTAATCGGCTTGTCGGGGAACAGGCGCAGCCAGATCTTGCCGCCGCGCTTGATGAAGCGCGTCATGGCAATACGGCTGGCTTCGATCTGACGGTCAGTGATGTAGCCGCACTCCATAACCTTCAATCCGTACTCGCCGAAAGACAGCGTAGAACCGCGCCAAGCCTTACCCCGGCGCTTGCCCTTCTGCTGCTTGCGGAACTTCACCTTCTTTGGCATCAACATAACGAAAACCTCGAAAACAGTGATCAGTGGACAGTAGACAGTGGACAGTTGATCCAGGCGCTCGCCAACACATCAACCAATTTCTGTCTCTTGTCGCCACCAACCTTCTCAAAAAACCTCAAACTCAAACCTGGCAAGAATCACTGATCACTGATCACTGTTCACTGCCTTTAAAACACTGACGTCCCGACTGCGGGGGCCTGGCGGCGCTTCTGCTCGTAAATATCGCCACGATAGATCCACGTCTTTACGCCGATCTGGCCATATGTGGTCTCCGCCTCGGCAAAGCCGTAATCGATATCGGCGCGCAGCGTGTGCAGCGGCAGACGCCCTTGCAGATACCATTCGGAGCGCGCGATTTCATTGCCGTTCAAGCGGCCCGAAACGCGCACCTTGATTCCCTTGCAGCCGAAGCGCAGCGCTGAATCGACGCTCTTTCTCATTGCGCGGCGGAAGCTGACCCGCTTTTCGAGCTGCAGAGCGATATTCTCCGCGACCAGCTGCGCATCCAACTCCGGCTTGTTCACTTCGATGATGTCGATGAACACTTCGCGGTTGGTGCGCTTGCCGAGTTCTGTCTTGAGCTTCTCGATCTCCGCGCCCTTGCGGCCGATGACGATTCCCGGCCGCGCGGTGCGAATCAAAAAGCGCAGCTTGTTGCCCGGACGCTCAATTTCGACCGAGCTCACGCCGGCTGCCTTCAGCTTCTCGCGCAACTCAGCCTTAAGCTTCACGTCCTCGACCAGGAGCTTGGCGTAGTCACGCTCTGAGAACCAACGCGAACGCCAAGGCTTGTTCACTCCCAGCCGGAATCCGTAAGGATGGACTTTCTGTCCCATAACTCTTCCCTCAATCCTTCTTAAGCCTTCTTGCTGGCTTTCTTCTTCGGTGCTGCTGCCGGCTTCGCCTTCTTCGCCACAGCCTTCACTGCTGGTTTTGCTTTCTTCACCGGCTTCGTTGCTTCCGCCGGATCTTCGACCTTGGTCACTAAATGCGAACTTGTCCCGCGTTCAGCCACGGACACAATAATGTGCGCCAGCCTGCGCTGATAGCGATACGCGCGTCCCATTGGCGCCGGGCGAATACGCTTCATGCGCGGACCTTCGTTGGCCAGAGCCTGCTTGACGTAGAGGCTGTCCACGTCCAAATCGGTTCCCTGCTCACCCGCGAGATACTTCGCGTTGTCTACCGCGGAGACCAGGAGCTTGTGGATCACCGGAGCGATGCGTTTCTTGGTAAAGGCGGCCGTCTCCAGCGCTTCCTGCACTCCACGGCCCTTGATCAGATCGAGTACCAGCCGCGCCTTCTGCGGCGATACGCGCTGAAACTTGGCCTCCGCCCGGTATTCCTTTGTCTCGACTGCCATTGTTCTCTTCCTCAATCTCTGTGCGTTCGAGAGCATCCCCTCAACGCAGAATCTCTTCTATCGCCCTGGCGCCGGCGCCGGCTTGGCCGCAGATTCCGCCGACTTCGATCCGCCGGTGTGGCCTTTGAATGTGCGCGTCGGCGCAAACTCGCCCAGCTTGTGTCCCACCATGTTTTCGGTCACGTATACCGGAACAAACTTTTTGCCGTTATGCACCGCGATGGTGTGGCCCACGAACTCGGGGAAAATCGTCGAGCGCCGCGACCAGGTCTTCACTACTTTCTTGTCGTTGGCCTTGTTCAGCACCTCGATCTTCACGCTCAGGTGTGCATCCACAAAGGGCCCCTTTTTCGTCGAACGTGCCATAACAGCTCCTAACCTCTAGCTCCTTCTACTTTTTCTTACTCAAGCCAACTGCCGAGCCATTAGCTAGAAGCTGCTTTATTCTGCCGGCGGCTGACGATAAACGAATCGGTCCGCTTGTTGTTACGTGTCTTGTAGCCGCGTGTTGGTTGGCCCCACGGTGTTACCGGATGACGGCCGCCCGAAGTTTTACCTTCGCCACCGCCGTGCGGGTGGTCGACAGGGTTCATGGTAACGCCGCGGTTGGTGGGGCGAATGCCCATCCAGCGGTTGCGTCCGGCCTTGCCGATCGAAATGTTTTCGTGATCCGTGTTGCCCACCTGGCCGATGGTCGCCATGCACTCCACCAGCACCTTGCGGGTTTCACCGGAAGGCAGCTTGAGCAGCGCGTATTCGCCTTCTTTCGCGACCAACTGTGCCTGTGCACCGGCCGAACGCGCCATCTGCGCGCCTTTGCCGGGCCGCAGCTCAATCGCGTGCACCGTGGTGCCGGCAGGAATGTTCTTGAGCGGCAGCGCGTTTCCAATCAGGATGTCCGCTTCGGGACCCGAGCTTACTGTGGCGCCAACATCCAAGCCAACGGGCTGCAAGATGTAGCGCTTCTCGCCGTCTGCATAGTGCACCAGCGCGATGCGAGCCGAACGATTCGGATCGTATTCGATGGTGGCCACCTTGCCCGGCACACCATACTTCTCGCGCTTGAAATCGATGAGGCGCAGTTTCTGCTTGTGGCCTCCGCCTTGGTGGCGGATGGTCAAATCGCCCGAATTGCGGCGTCCGCCGGTGCGCTTGCGTGTGGTCAGCAGCGGCTTATGCGGCTTGTTCGTCGTCAGGTCGTCGTTCACCAGCGCGGTTTGAAAGCGAAGGGTCGGCGTAATCGGTCTGTATGTCTTGATCGCCATCGTTTTGTCCTACTTACTTCACAGTTCTTAGTTCGTAGTCTCTTATTTTCGTTGCTCGCAGTCGTCTTCAACTGCGAACTCTGAACTAAGAACTCGTCTCTTACAGATTGCTCACGTACTCCGGCATCTTCTCGCCGGCTTTCAGCCGAACGTATGCTTTTTTCCAGTCGGGACGAAAGCCCGCGTACTTGCCACGGCGCCGTTCCTTGCCGAGCACATTGGCGGTCCGCACTCCAGCTACCTTCACCTTGAAGAGAGCTTCGACTGCCTGCTTCACTTCGGTCTTTGAGGCATTGGGCGCTACATCAAACACCAGCGTTCCCTCGGTCTCTTTCACGCCCAAACCTTTTTCGGTAATCAATGGGCGGCGAATCACGGAATAAAGAGTTGGCATTACGCTGCCTCCGTCTGCGCGAGCTTGCGCTTCGATACGGACTTCTCAAGAGTCTCGGAAAGGTGCTCGATGGCGGCCTTCGAGAAGATCGCTCGCTCATAGCGGAGCAGATCGTAAGGGTGCACTTCGTTGTTGAGCACCAGCTCGACCCCTTTAAGGTTGCGCGCGCCCAGCACAAGTGCCTGCGAAAGAGTCTTGCCATGTTCGACGATCAGGGTCGTGCGTTTCGCGTCGAGCTTGTTGAGCGCTTCGCGATACTGCTTGGTCTTGGCTTCCTTGATCTCGAGCGAATCCACAACCGTCAACTTGCCGTCGGCCAGCTTCGAAGCCAGCGCCGAGCGCAGCGCCCCCAACAGCTTTTTGTGTGGAAAAGCGTAGTCATAGCTGCGCGGCTGCGGTCCATGGACAGTGCCACCGTGGCGCCACAGGGGCGAACGTACCGAACCAACACGAGCGCGGCCCGTTCCCTTCTGCTTCCACAACTTCTTGCCGGAACCGGCGACCAGCTTGCGGTTCTTGGTGGCGGCCGTTCCCTGGCGCAGCGAGGCGCGATAATGCTTGACCGCCTCCCACAGCAGATCCTCGTTCACCTGGCCAAATACCGTATCGGCCAGCTCGAGTGAGCCCACCTTTTCGCCGTTCAAATTGACAACATCTACTTTTGCCATCGTCTTTTCCAATCAGCTTCTAGCCGCCAGCTTCTAGCTACTAGCTCTTACCTGCCCGGATTAAGTCATCAACTCAATCCACTTAGAAATCTTCGTTTCGTCATCGCTGCCTATCCTGCCCCAATCAAGCTAGTGGCTAGCAGCTGAAAGCTATTTTCTTTTCGCCGTTGCCTTCTTCGAAGCCTTCAGCGGATCGACCGTGGTCGAGCCTGCAAAGCCACGACGCTCACGCGGCGGAGCTTTTGCTTTCGAAATCAGCACGTACCCTTCGCGAGGTCCCGGTACTGCACCTTCAACCATCAGCAAATTCTCTTCAAGGTCAATGCCGCGAATGCGCAAATTCCGCACGGTGACTTGATCGGTGCCGAAGTGGCCAGGCATGCGCTGGCCAGGAAACACGCGGGACGGAAAGCTGGAGGCGCCGATCGAACCCTGCACCTGGAACATGTGTCCGTGCGACTTGGGTCCGCCGGCAAACTTGTGACGCCGCACAACGCCAGCGAAACCGCGGCCCTTCGAAGTGCCAATCACGTCGACAAACTTGGCTTCGGCAAAGATGTCAACGAGCACGCGATCGCCGGCCTTAGTCGCTACCTCACCATCGGCCCCCGCCTCGACGTCGACTTCCTTGATGATCTTCACCGGCGGCGCTTCGGTCTTAGCGAAGTGGCCGGCCTGCGGCTTGGTAATCCGCGAAGCCTTCACAAACTCAACCAACCCAATTTGCGCGGCGTCGTAGCCGTCCTTCGAAGCCGTCTTCAACTGCGTAATCACGCAAGGGCCGGCCTGCAGCACCGTAATCGGGTGCACATCACCCTTCTCGTCGAAGACCTGCGTCATGCCGATCTTTTTACCTAAAATTCCCGTAACTGCCATGTCTTCCTCACCTCATCATGCGAGCCTGAATGCTCCGCACTGCCGGATTTTCAAAACCTCAGGGGCTAAAGCCCTCCGAGTTTTATGCTTTGTTCGGCACGACTAAAGTCGTGCCCTGTTACAGTGCCGATCATTCGGCGATCCAGGCTTCTGCGCTCGAAGAGCGCGTCTACCGCACCGCAGGTGGTTATTTTTCGAAGGCCTTGATCTCTACATCAACGCCCGCGGGCAGGTCGAGCTTCATCAGCGCGTCCACTGTCTGCTGCGTTGGTTCGAGAATGTCGATCAGGCGCTTGTGCGTGCGAATCTCGAAAGCCTCGCGCGATTTCTTGTCGACGTGCGGCGAACGCAGCACGCAGTACTTGTTCTTGATCGTCGGCAAAGGAATCGGACCCGCTACCGTTGCTCCGGTGCGCTTGGCCGTCTCCACAATCTCGCCGGTCGAGGTATCGAGCACACGATAGTCGTATGCCTTTAACCGGATTCGTATTCTCTGACCTACCATTGGCTTCCCTTCGGTCCGTAGTTCACAGTTCTTAGTTCTAAGTTCGCAGTTCTAAGTTGTCGCCCTACCTCAACCGCGAACGACTGTGAACTCTGAACTAAGAACTGTAAACTGCGAAATCACTTAATAATTTCGCTGATCGTACCCGCGCCCACAGTGCGTCCGCCTTCGCGAATCGCGAAGCGCAAGCCCTTTTCCATGGCCACCGGCGTAATCAGTTCAATCTGCTAACTGCACGTTGTCGCCCGGCATCACCATCTCGGTGCCCGCCGGCAAGCTCCGCCACCCCCGTCACGTCCGTCGTGCGGAAGTAAAACTGCGGCCTGTAACCCTTGAAGAACGGCGTATGACGGCCGCCCTCTTCCTTCGACAACACGTAAATCTCGCCCTTGAAGTTGGTGTGCGGCGTAATCGATGCAGGCTTGGCCAACACCATGCCACGCTCCACATCTTCCTTGGCAATGCCGCGCAGCAGAATGCCTGCGTTGTCGCCCGCCAAGCCCTCATCGAGCTGCTTCTTGAACATCTCAACGCCCGTGCAGACCGACTTGCGCGTCTCGCGGAAGCCGACAATCTCCACGTCCTCGCCCACCTTCACCTTGCCGCGCTCAATACGGCCCGTAACCACAGTGCCACGTCCCGAGATCGAGAAGATATCTTCGATCGGCATCAGGAACGGCAGATCGATCGAACGCGCCGGCAGCGGAACGTTCTTGTCCACCGCATCCATCAGCGCGTCGATCTGCGCTTCCCACTTGGCTTCGCCGTTCAGCGCGCCCAAGGCCGAGCCGCGAATTACCGGAACATCGTCGCCGGGGAACTGGTACTTCGACAACAGCTCGCGCACTTCCATCTCGACCAGGTCGGTCAGCTCTTCGTCTTCGACCGCATCGCACTTGTTCAGGAACACCACGATGTACGGCACGCCCACCTGGCGGGCCAGAAGCACGTGCTCCTTGGTCTGCGGCATCGGACCGTCGGTCGCGGCCACAACGAGTATCGCCCCGTCCATCTGCGCCGCGCCCGTGATCATGTTCTTGATGTAATCGGCGTGACCGGGGCAGTCGACGTGCGCATAGTGACGGTTGGCCGTCTCGTATTCGACGTGCGCCGTCGCGATCGTGATGCCGCGCTCCCGCTCTTCCGGCGCGTTATCAATCGAGTCGAACGAACGGAACTGGTTCTTCGGGTTGTGCTTCTGCAATACCTTCGTGATCGCCGCCGTCAGCGTCGTCTTGCCGTGATCGATGTGCCCGATCGTTCCCACGTTCACGTGCGGCTTCGAACGGTCAAACTTTTCCTTCGCCATTTTCCTTAAATCCCTTCGTAGCTACTACTGCACGTTGCAACCCGGGGCGCCGGCGATCCGGCTCCAGCCCCAAAAACAGTTGTTAGTGATCAGTGGCCAGTGCTCAGTTTTTCTTGCCTGAGCCCAGCCGTATCGGTTCACCCGCTAAGCTTCAGGCTGTCCACTGTTCACTGTCAGCTATGCACTGCCTTTCTCACTTCCCCTGCGCGCGACCGATAATTTCATCGGCGATCATGCGCGGTGCTTCTTCATAGCGCGCGAACTGCATCGAGTACGACGCGCGGCCCTGTGTCGACGAACGAATCTCGTTCACGTAACCAAACATTTCCTTCAGCGGAACGATCGCCTTGATGACCTGCGAACCAGCCGCGTGCTCCATGCCTTCGATCCGGCCACGGCGCGAGTTGATGTCGCCGATGATCACGCCCATGAATTCCTCGGGAACCGTGACCTCGACGGCCATCACCGGCTCCAGCAACACCGGCGACGCTTTTCTCGCTGCTTCCTTGAACGCGATCGAGCCGGCAAACTTGAATGCCATTTCGTTCGAGTCCACTTCGTGATAGCTGCCGTCGAACAGCGTCACCTTGACATCGACAATCGGATAACCCGCCAGGATGCCGAGCTCGAGCGCACCCTGTACGCCCTGGTCGATGGGCTTGATGTATTCCTTGGGCACCGACGCCGCCCTTGATCTCATTGATGAATTCGTAGCCCTTGCCCGGCTCGTTGGGCTCGACGCGCAGCTTGCAATGCCCGTAGTTGCCCGAACCGCCGGTCTGGCGAATGTACTTGCCTTCAGCTTCGGCAATCTTGCGAATCGTCTCGCGGAAGGCCACCTTGGGCTCGCCCACATTGGCTTCGACCTTGTGCTCGCGCTTCATGCGATCCACAAGAATCTCGAGGTGCAGTTCGCCCATGCCGCTGATGATCGTCTGGCCCGAATCTTCGTCGGTCCGCACCTTGAAGGTGGGATCCTCGTCGGCCAGCCGCGACAGCGCAATGCCCATCTTTTCCTGGTCAGCCTTGGTCTTGGGCTCGATGGCCACCGAAATCACCGGCTCAGGGAAAACGATCGCGCCCAGCGCGATGGGATGCTGCGGCGAGCAAAGCGTGTCGCCGGTCTTCAGCTCTTTCAGGCCCACGCACGCGCAGATATCGCCGGCATAGATCTCGGTGATGTCTTCGCGCTTGTTGGCGTGCATCTTCACCAGGCGCCCGACGCGCTCGGTCTTGCCGGTGCGCGGATTGAGAATCGTGTCGCCCGTCTTGAGCGAACCCGAGTAGATGCGAATAAACGACAGCTTGCCGAACGGATCGTTGATCAGCTTGAAGACCAGCGCCGACAGCGGCTCATTGTCGTCCGCCTTGCGGATCACGATCTTCGAGTGATCGTGAGGATCGATGCCTTCGACCGGCGGCTTATCGAGCGGGCTGGGCAGATAATCGACCACCGCGTCGAGCAGTGTCTGCACGCCCTTGTTCTTGAATGCCGAACCGCAGATGACCGGGAAGACCTTCAGGTCGATGGTCGCCTTGCGGATGCCGGCCTTCAGCTCGTCGATGCTGGGCGTCTCGCCTTCGAGGAACTTCTCGAGCAGCACATCGTCGGTCTCGGCGATGACTTCAATCAGCTGCAGGCGGAAGGCTTCGGCCTTCTTGACCAGGTCGGCGGGAATCTCTTCGACGTCGTACTTGCGCGCCCATGGTCTCGTCGTGCCAGAGGACAGCCTTCATCTCGATCAGATCGACGACGCCCTTGAAGTCCGGCTTCGGCGCCGATGGGAATCTGCAGCGCCACGGGACGCGCGCCCAGCCGCTTGCGGATGGTCTCGAGCACAAACTCGAAGTCCGCGCCGTTCTTGTCCATTTTGTTGACGAAGCAAATGCGCGGAACCTTGTACTTGTCGCCCTGCCGCCAGACGGTCTCGGTCTGCGGCTGCACGCCGCTGAACCGAATCGAACACCGCAACCGCGCCGTCGAGAACACGAAGAGACCGCTCCACCTCGGCGGTGAAGTCCACGTGGCCTGGCGTATCGATGATGTTGATGCGGATGTCTTTCCACATGCAGGTGGTCGCGGCCGAAGTAATCGTGATGCCGCGCTCCTGCTCCTGCTCCATGTAATCCATGGTCGCGGTGCCTTCATGCACTTCGCCGATGCGGTGCGTGATGCCCGTGTAAAACAGGATGCGCTCTGTCGCTGTCGTCTTTCCGGCGTCGATGTGCGCCATGATTCCGATGTTCCGGCAACGATTCAGAGGTATGGTGCGAGCCACGGTAATTCTTCTTCCTTGCGAGCATTTGCCCGCGGTTATGAGTACCAGCTGCTAGCCACTAGCTCCTAGTGATCTTGCGGTCAGTAAAGTCCCGAACTACTTCAATCGCAGGACTCAATGATCAGCTGTCCAGCTGATCAGCTGTCCACTGTGACTTTACCAGCGGTAGTGCGCGAAGGCCCTGTTCGCTTCGGCCATGCGGTGCACGTCTTCCTTCTTCTTCATCGCCGCGCCGCGCCCATTGGCTGCGTCCAGCAGTTCGTTGCTCAGCTTGTCGATCATGCCCTTCTCGCCGCGGCTGCGGCCGTAGGTGATCAGCCAGCGAATCGCCAGCGAGGTGCGCCGGTCCGGGTTCACTTCGATCGGCACCTGGTAGTTGGCGCCGCCCACGCGGCGGGTCTTCACTTCGAGCAGCGGCTTGCAGTTCTCGACGGCCTTCTTGAAGAGCTTGAGCGCGTCGTCGCCGCCGCCCTTTTCCTCCAGGTTCTTCATCGCCTGGTAGAAGATGCCCTGCGCGGTCGACTTCTTGCCGCCCCACATCATGGAGTTCACAAACTTGGTGACCAGCGTCCGACCCATACACCGGATCCGGCGCTACTTCCCGCTTCGAAATGTGCCCTTTTCTCGGCATAAATCCTCAAAAATCAGTTCGTAGCTTCACAGCTCTTAGTTCGAAGTTCTGCATCCAGCCGTTCACTCTCGCCTACTCCGGCAACTGCGAACTACTGAACCTAGGAGCTCTGAACTCAACATTACTTCTTCGCTGGCGCCGCGCCACCCTTGGCGCGCTTGGCCCCGTACTTCGACCGGCTCTGCTTGCGGTTGGCCACGCCCACCGAATCCAGCGTGCCGCGCACCACGTGGTAACGGACTCCAGGCAGATCCTTCACACGGCCGCCGCGGATGAGCACAATCGAGTGCTCCTGCAGGTTGTGGCCGATGCCAGGGATATAGGTCGTAACCTCGATGCCGTTGGTCAGGCGCACGCGAGCCACTTTGCGCAGGGCCGAGTTCGGCTTCTTGGGTGTCTGCGTGTATACGCGGGTGCACACACCGCGCCGCTGCGGCGAAGCCTGCAAAGCGGGCGACGCCGTCTTGTATCGGGGGGCCGTGCGCCCCTTGCGGACCAATTGATTAAACGTAGGCAAACCGAAACTCCTTACCCCAAAACACTCAAACCACACATTCGACAGCCGCGCGCAGCGCATTTCGGGCTGCTCTGATCTCGGACGCGCAAATTCAGCGCAGGGCGCAAGAGCCCCAAGGTTGCTGCTTCGCGTCTGCCTTCGTTCCACTTCCAGACGAGAACCAGGACGGTGATCGCGCGTCCACCCAAGAAAACCTATCTTGGTCCGGAGCCGACTCCGTTTCGCTGATTCCGGCCCGCATAGCCCTCCAAGGTGGAGAAACGCGCGGACACCGATGCGATGATCCCTTGCCCTTCGCAAGATAAGAGCTAATCCAGGGAAGTGGCCGGCTAGACTTCACTCGGCCTTTGGGTTTCGCCCCTGCCTTGCTGCCTTGGCCGGGCTACCCTTACGCACCTTCGCACAACACGCGAAGAGACGCGTTCTTGCGGAACCTATTTACAATAACAAGAAACAGGGGCAGGGTCAACGCAATCGGCCCTGCCCCTTCGGATTTTTGACCGCCTATTGAATGGAATGCACCGTCCACGCGCCATTGACCAGGGCAAAGTCGACATGGCGTCTGGCGCTGAGCTTGTTTCCGGGGTTATGCGCGATCTGCTGCAGGAGATCGGGCACGCCGGTAAGATCGACGCCTTCGGTATAAGTTGCACCCTTGGCCGTGTCGACGCCTGCAACCATTTCGTCCGAGATGTCCCCGATATCGTGCGCTCTTAGATGATTGGCCTGCACCGTGATCATCCGGACTGTGTAGTTCTTGTCGTCCAGGCTATCGGGCCGCCACTGGATCGTATCGCCACCGGCGGGCAGCTTGACCACCTTCTTTCCGTCGTCAGTCAACTTGAAGTCCGCCCAGTACTTATTTGGATAAATCGTCGTCCGGTTCCAATACTTCGCCAAGGCCCCCTGGACCATGCCGTCGTTGTTGACCTGGATCGAAATTCCCTGCGGCGGCGCGTGATCATAGTCCGCCTGGATCAATGCCAGGGCCTGCGTCTGGGTCAAATCCGGCGCCGACTTGCACCCCGTCAGAGTTATGCCAGCACCCAACAGCGCAACCGCGCCCAAAACTTTCCATTCCAATCTGTTACTCACATTCCCTCCGTAGACCGTTCGAAACGGTTCGAACTTCGTCGACCCGCCATTTTTCTCCTACTTTCCCTTGCTGTCAATGGAGTTGACCGTGACGACACGCACACTCAAAGGATTTAGCTGTGGGAAATCGCCGCTTCGCACTCGCTGATTCGAGAAGTTCGGCTTCATTTCTCGGCAATCCGGTCCAACAGCAGCTTCAGAAATCCCTGCTCGTCCGATTGCATGCAGACCTGCACATTGGGCTCGCCCTGCAACAGGCCGTGTGAATCCCTTGTCGTCCACTTCCATCCGCATCGGCTTGGCCGGACAAAGATCGGGTCGGAACGTATACGTCACCGCCACCGGGTCGAACAGTGTCGGCGTCGGGCATGGCCGTCACTGCGAGCCATCCACTGGTGATAGAGCAAGCGTCAACTGATCGGTAAGGGGTGAACCGTGCGCAAAGATCTCTTCGCGTTGAGCTGCTTCCAGATGGATTTGCGTTGAATCGAGCGGCATCATGAAGACCGGCACGCCCGCGGCGAGCAGCGCCGCGCGCCCTGCCGGATTGCGATTGATGTTCCACTCCGCATCGGGTGGCCTGCGTTCGCCATTTTTCCCGTCGTAGCCGCGCTCGATGCTTCCGCCCATCATGACTACCCGTTTGAGCTTGCGAAATGTGGCCGGATCACGCTCGATAGCCGCCTGCACAGTGAAGAGCGGCCCAATTGCGATCAGCGTGATCTCTCCTGGATGCTTCCGGATCTGGTCGAGCAGAAACGCGGCCCCATCGGCATGCACGGTCGCCGGCGCCTGCAGCGCATAGGCCTTCTGCGTCAGCACATTGTCGGTTTTCGAGGCCGGCCCGGCCGCCACCGGAATATCGTTCCGCCCCACCGCTTTCAGGTAGCGATCCAGCGAGCCGGGCACGCATCTCGGTATCGCCAAACGTGGTTGTGATCGCCCAGAATCTTCAGCTCGGGGCTGCGCAGCGCCAGAGCCAGCGCAAAAGCATCATCGATATCGTCGCCAATGTCGGTGTCGATGATGACCAGTTGCGGCCCTATTTCAGCGGCTTCCGCACAACGGACCTTTCGGCTCCTTGAACCAGAAAGACCCCCACAAGAAAAACGAGAGCAGAAGCGAAAAACCATGGCACATGTTTCATGCCAGCCATAGTAGCGCCCCAGCCCTGTCTTGCGGTCGTATGCCGACACTCGAAAGCTGGTCCATCCCAGCGATCCTCTCGGGTGTGACAGGAATCACTGAAAATAACTCCGACTTAATTTGTCCTATATCCAACGAAGACCAAATTGGTCTTAGTTCGAGGCAGGCATCAGGTCCGCCTTCTGAGTTCGACCGAAAATCCTCGCTCCCCGCGAAAGGAAGTTTTCGTGAATTCGCGTATCGCAATTTTCTTTTATCTTTTTATTTTCTCTGTGGCTTACGCTGGCCTCCTGTGCGCAATCCAGCTCGATTTGTGACCGGCACTGTCCACGACAAGTCGGGGGCCTTGATTCCCTGGGCCCAGGTCACCCTGCGCCAAGCGGAAACGGGAGCGCCGCTCTCCGCGATGGTGGATGCCGAGGGTAATTTCCACATCCCCGTCAATTCCCTCGTCACCTATCAGCTCGAGGTTCAATCCATGGGTTTTAAGACTTATACGGCGACCGATCGCTCTCACCGCGCAAGAGACTGCCGCAAACCTATCCATCGTTCTCGCAATGGAAGGCAGTACGCAAACGGTCGAAGTGACAGCCGACGCGCTTGCTGCTGAGACCACCAGCACCCAACTCGGCGAAAACCTCGACAACAAGAAAGATCGAAAGCGTGCCGCTCAATGGCCGCAGCTTTACTGATCTGATGGCGGTGCAGCCCGGCATCGTTCCGCAGAACACGGCTCAGCCCGGCGCGGTGATCATGATCGGCGTGGCCTCGACGCCGCCCTCGGGCGATGCGAACCCCGGCAATCTCTCCATCAGCGGCCAGCGCGAATCCTCCAATGGCTTTCGCGTCAACGGCAGCGACGTGGAAGAGGACGTGAACATGGGCACCTCCATCGTGCCCAATCTCGACGCGATCGACAGCTTCCGCGTGCTGACTTCGAACTTCGACGCTGAATACGGCAACTCCAGCGGTGGCCAGGTTCTGGTGGTCACCAAGTCCGGCGCTGCCAGGCTGCATGGCAGCGCCTTCGAGTTCCTGCGCAACACCGCGCTCGACGCGCGCAACTACTTCTCGCAGGACCGCGCCGCCTATCGGCAGAACCAATTTGGAGGAACCCTCGGCGGGCACCCTTCCACAAGAACCTCGTGCTCTTCGGCGACTATCAGGGAACACGTCTGACGCGAGGGCATCGACACTGGCATCATCGCCGTGCCCTCGGTCTCAGAGCGCATGGGCGACTTCTCCGGCGTTCCTCTCACCGGCAGTGTCAGCGGCCCGTATCTGGCCAGCTTGCTCTCCTCGCAACTCGGCCGCACCGTCACCGCGGGCGAACCCTACGCGCAGGTTTTCGCGGACGGACAGATTCCACATATCGGCGTGGTCTGCTCCCGCCAGGGCGCTGCTGCAATATGTGCCGAAACCGAACGCCGGCGCCTCACTCTTCTCCACAGCAGCCGAGACAGAGACACTCCAGGACAACAAAGGCGCCTTGCGCGCTGACTGGACCCACGGCAAGGGCACGCTCACGGCCTACTATTTCGTCGATCAGCTACTCGCTCGACAATCCCTATCCCACTGGCACCGGCGGAGCCAGCGTGCCCGGCTTCGATGCCACCTCGAACGGCCGCGCGCAACTAATGAGCCTGGCGCACACCATGACCTTCGGCAACGCTGCGCTCAATGAATTCCACGCTCAGCTTTATGCGCAACGCCAACGCGGTCGGCCAGGCGCAGCGGCGGCGTAGGTCCCTCGCTTGCGAGCGCAGGGCTTCACCGGCATCGTGCGCGCTGCAAACCTTCGACGGATCGGCATTGAGAACGTCGCGTTCAACGACTTCACGCTGGGCGTGGACACCACCGCCGTGGTGCAGACCGAAAACATCTACGAAGTCAGCGACGCCTTCTCGCGCATCCTGGGCAAGCACGGCCTCAAGTTCGGCGGCGAGATGCATTCGAACCAGATCAACACGCATCCCGACGCTCAGTTCAACGGCAGCTTCACTTTCAACGGCTCGGAGACCGGCCTGGACTTCGCCGACTTCCTGCTCGGCGCGGCTTCGAGCTACACGCAGGGTCAAGCCAACGATTTCTACAATCGCAATCTCTACATGGCGGCGTTTGTGCAGGACAGTTGGAAGGCCGCCAGCAACTTTACCCTGAACTACGGCGTTCGTTGGGATCGGATCCGCCCGTGGGAGTGAAAAGTTCAACCAGCTGCAGACGCTGGTGAAAGGCGAGCAGTCCCAGGTTTTTCCCGGTGCGCCGCGCGGGTCTCGTCTTCCCGGGTGATCCCGGCGTGCCGCGCTCGCTGGCTCCGGCCCGCAATGATTTCGCGCCGCGCATCGGCATCGCCTGGTCCCCCGCGCCTGCGGCGGCCGGACCTCTAGACAAGATTCTCGGCAAGCACGGGACAGACCAGCATTCGCCTCGGCTATGGCATCTTTTACACCGCATATGAAGGTCTGTCGGCGGGCATCATGAGCGCCAACCCGCCTTACGGCTTCTCCTACACAAGTCGCAGCGCCGCCGCTGTTCGCTTCGCCCTTCACGGTGGCCGCTACCGGAGCAGATGCAGGCCAGCGTTTCCCACTGCAGAAGGTACCTTTCGGCGCGAGCCGCGCGCATCCGGACGCCAATGTCGACTGGAACCAGTACGAGCCGCTGGTGGGCATTCCCGCTGTCGATCCCGAACGACGTGACACCGTACGCCGAACATTGGATGGCCAGCTTCGAACGCCAATTCGGTCTCCACTCTGGCCACGGTCAGTTATGTCGGCGCGGCATCGCATCATCTGCTGGTGCTTGAAGAAGCCAATCCGGCCGATCCCACCTCTGCCTCAGTCTCGGCTCAGCCTGCGGACCCTTCAACGAGCAGGCCGCACGCGACCAGTTCGGCCCCGCATTTCGGCAGCGTCGAGTTGCAGCGCACCATCGCCAACGCCAACTACAACGCGCTGGAAGCCACACTCAACCACAGATCGCACGGCCTCGATCTGCTCGCCAGCTACACCTACTCAAAATCGATTGACCAGTCCGCCGGACTTCCCGAGCCCGTCAATCCCGATCGATCCGTCGATGAGCCGAGGACTCTCGGCCTACGACATGCGCCACAACCTTGTCACCAGCTTTCATTACGAAGTGCCTGCCGTTGCAGCGCAACAGCGGCTGCTGCACGCGCTCGAATCTGGTTGGGGAATCGCAGGCATCGCGCGGTTTACCTCCGGGTTGCCGGTAACGCTGCTCAACAACAACGACACGTCGCTGCTTGGCACGATTCCAAACGGCATCAACAACAATGGCGTCGATACGCCGCAGTGGTGCGGCGCGTCGCTGAGTCTCCATACCAATCCGCGCAATGGCCGCGCGGTCTTTGACGCCATCCCAGCTCACCTTGCCCGCGTTGGGCACGATGGGCAACGCGCGTCGCCGCTTCTTCTCCGGACCAGGCATGGAGAATTTCGATGCCACGTTGTCGCGGAGCTTCAGCGTCCACGAGGGCCACGTCATCGAATTTCGCGTGGAAGCATTCAACGTCTTCAATCACGCGCAGTTCTTTGGCGCGACCGCCGTGGAAGGCAACGTCTCAAGTGGCAGCTTCGGCCATGCTGTGAGTGCAATGCCGCCGCGCCTGATGCAACTCGCCTTGCGCTATAGCTTTTAGAAAATAAAGATGCCGCCCTGTCGCCTTCTGCTTCTCAGGTCCTCCAATGAGTTGTCATCCTGAGAATCCGCGCTTTGGGGCCCCATTTGACGACGTAAGTTGTCAAATGGGGTGGCGAAGCCGGGGGGGATCAAAGGATCTGCTTTTCGGGACGCTTTAGTCTTCAGTCGACCGCTCTTCCAGTTTCGTCACGATGGCGTCCGCGTCATAGACGCAGCCTCCCCACACGCCGCCGCTCGCATGCACCAATGCTGCCCAGAGCCGCGTGTCCTCGGGCAGGGCGGGATGTGGATGCAGATCGGGACGAGGCTTCCGCTGTGCCAACCGCCGCAAGCCTTCATCTGCGCTGAAGCGATCCGAAGCGTCGCCCACCAGGTTGACCGTGCCGATCAGCTTGGCACGGTCGATGACGATTTCGATCTGGTCGCCTTCGAGAATCTTGCCGATCGGGCCGCCGGCCAGCGCTTCGGGCGAGATGTGCCCCACGCACGCGCCCGTCGACACTCCGCTGAAACGCGCGTCCGTCAGCACCGCGACATGCTTGCAATGCGGGAGCGCCTTGAGTGCCGACGTCACCTGGTAAATCTCCTGCATTCCCGCGCCCTTGGGCCCGCCGCAGATCAGCACGACGACGTCGCCGTGCCCTATCGCGCCCGCTCTTGATCGCCTTGATCGCAGCTTCTTCCGTTGTGAACACCCGCGCTGGTCCGCGATGGCGATAGACATTGTTCTCGTCGATCAGCGACTCATCGATCGCGGTGCACTTGATCACCGACCCTTCCGGCGCGAGGTTGCCGATGGGAAAGCAGACCGTCGCGGAAAGCCCACGCGAGCGGGCGCGATCCGGCGTCATGATCACCTCATCCGCATCGATTCCGTCGAGCTCTTTCAAGGTGTGCCGCAGCTCTCGGCGGCGCTCGCTCTCGCGCCACCAATCGAGGCATGCATCAAGGGTTTCGCCGCTCACTGTTTTCACGCTCGTGTCCAGAAGCCCCGCTGCGCGCAGCGCCAGCATCACCTCAGGAACGCCGCCGGCGAGAAAAACCTGCACTGTCGCAAACCCGCGCGGACCATTGGGAAGCGCATCCACAAGCCGCGGGACTTCGCGATTCACTTCCGCCCACTCGTCGACCGTTGGTCTCTTCAGTCCGGCCGAAAACGCAATCGCGGGTACATGCAGCAGCAAATTCGTCGATCCTCCGAACGCCGCGTGCAGCACCATCGCATTTTTGCAGCGCCGCGGCAGACAGCACGTCTTTTACGCCAATCTTCATCTGGTGCATGCGCAGCAAGGCCCGTGCCGAGCGCTTCGCCGCATCGAGCCAGATCGGCTGCCCGGAGGGAGCAAGCGCCGTGTGCGGCAACGCCAGCCCCAGTGCCTCGCCGACCACTTGCGATGTCGCCGCTGTGCCAAGAAACTGGCAGCCTCCTCCGGGACTCGCGCACGCACGGCAACCCATCTCCGCTGCATATTCCAGCGTGATTTGCTGCTGCGCAAATCGAGCACCGATGGTCTGCACTTTGCCTGCGTCCTCGCCCGATTCGGGCAGAAGTGTGACGCCCCCAGGAACCAAAACCGCGGGGAGCGGGCCCGCCGAGGCCAGCGCCATCATCATCGCGGGCAAACCCTTGTCGCAGGTCGCGATGCCCAGCACACCTTTACCCGTGGGAAGAGACCGCATCAGCCGGCGCAACACCATCGCCGCGTCGTTGCGAAAAGGCAGCGAGTCCATCATGCCCGTGGTACCTTGCGTGCGTCCATCGCAGGGATCCGTGCACGCGCCGGCAAAAGGAATTGCGTGCAACGCTTTCAACTCACGCGCCGCCTCGGCGACCAGCAATCCCACTTCCCAATGTCCGGTGTGAAAGCCCAGCGCGATAGGCCGTCCATCTTCCGCACGTAAGCCGCCGTGTGTACTGAGAATCAGAAATTCAGGATCAAGCAGGCGAGAGGTCTCCCAACCCATGCCCGCGTTCTGGCTCAGACCGAATAAATTTCCAGACGGCTCCGTCAGCAGCATCTGCGCGGAAAGAGGAAGCGCACCCGCCGGCCCCGTCGCGTGGGTTACCGTGCCCCGCAGCGTCTCGGCAGGAGATTCAAGTACAGATTCAGCCGTAATCTCGACGATGTTTGCACCCTCGTTCAACTCCGCCAGTATAGAAGCAGCATTCCGCACGGGCGCTAAATCCCTAAGGCTGTGCACCAACCAGGCTGAGCGTGAAGACGTGCGGCTGGGGCGCAGCCTCCGCGTAGATTGCATCTTCAAGCGAGTCCTCGAACCCCTGCATCACATCCGGGCCACCCGTCTGCAATCCCGTATTCGCTTTTCGGACTCGCATGCGCAGATGAATGTAGTGCGCTTCATCCCGATCGCGGACCAGCCAACTGACGCGCTGTGCCTGGTGAAACATCGGCGTCTCATAGTCTGCCAGGTTGACACCAGCTGCCAACTCCTCCGAAGAGAACGTCCCGATCAAGGAGTCATCGATTCTCAACGTGTATCTTCCGGCATCGAGACCTGTCACCCGCAGGGGCTCCTGGTCGAGTTGCTGTTCAATATCCGTCAGGTCAAGGAGCAGCGCCTGCGTCGCGTTGCTGCGCGACAAGGGAAGAGGTAGCGCATTGTCGAGCTCGGTCCATCGCATGGATGCCGCATTGCGCTCCAGATGATCAACAGTCGCGTTCTGTTCTACCGTCACTGTTCCCGCAGGACCGTCGATCGTCACCGACGACACGAGAGCCGGCGCATTCCACCCCTTCAGAAGCGCTTCCGCCATCACCCAATGAGCCAGCGGGTCGGGATGCACGCGGTCCGGCAGCAGCATCTTCGCAATACGCGGATCGAGTGCCTCGGCTTTCTGCAATGCCCTCACAACCAACGGATTGAGATCTACAAATGTGCCGTCGTATTTGGTTGCCAGTCCTCGGTCGAGATCGGCAAAATGCTGCATCACTCCGTTGTATCCGCCGGGGAAGACTGGTGCTCGCGTCACATCATCGTAAGGAGACGGCCCCAACAGTGTGATGCGCGCACCCGGTGCGTGCTCATGAATAGACTTCAGCAGATGTTCGTAGCCGGTCGTATACGCCGACTCGATGTCGGGCGTGGTCGCGCGATAGCTGCCGTCGTTCATCCCCAGCATGACCGTGACAACGGTCGGGTTTTCGGCAAAACACATCGCGCTCCAGGCGCTGATCGATGGGTCCACCGCCGCCACCTGTCACGCGATCGCCACCTACTCCCGCGCCAAAGAACCGTACGCGCATCGCAGGAAAGCGCGTCGCCGCGTAGAGCTCCACATATTGGTTATAGAGATTCTGTTCCGTGATGCTGTCGCCGTAGAACACAACCGTATCGCCGTTTTTGAGATAGAAGCCGGATGTTGGTTGGGCCTCATTTGTTTGCTGCGGAGCTTGTGCCTCGGCCGTCGATTGCGCTCCGGTCCCGTCGTGTTCACTCAATTCGGCGGTTGGCGTTGCAGGGAGCGGTCGCCACCGCCACCAGTGAGTCGGCGCAACCGTAATACAAAAACCACTGCTTGCGGAAGTAAACCAGTCCTTCAGCAAACGTGGTCCCCGCCGCATACTGGCCCGTCTTCTCATAGGGCAGTTCCGGCTTCAAGCACCGGCCCGTCTGTCTGCGTCAGCAGATGCATCGGATTGATCGGATCGAACAGCGCCTCACCCGCCGCATAGGCATTCGGCCCCAGTTCCGGATCGCCACCGCTCGTCGCATTCTTGCCGTTGTAGAGCACGACGATTCCCGCGCTGGTCAGAACCGGAGGAGGGCCAGTCTCGGGAAATGTACTGTCGAAATGCCCCGGCCGTCGGGCGCAGCAATTCCACCGGCTCGCCACGTTGATCCTCAACCGGAGTCCAGTGAATCAAGTCGGCCGAAGTGGCGATATGGATGGCTCCTTCGCCCCAATACATCCAGTACATTCCGCTGATTTTTGCGGCGATCAGACGGTCTTTCACCACGCGCGTCACGATGCCCGCCGACTTGTACTTCAGCTGCGCATACTTTCCGCCGGCTGCCGTCAAGAACGCCGGGCCATATTTTGTCCAGTGCATCAGGTCGCGCGAAGTGGCGATCCCCACCGAGTAGGTTTCCCGATTCCACTGCGTATAGGTCAGCACATACGTGCCGTCTTCGCGCTCCACGATGCGCGGATCTTCCACGCCACCGGGCCACTCGCGCGGCTTCTGGTCATCTTCGGCCGGATAAAACACCGGCTCGCCCATGCGCGTGAAATGGATCCCGTCCCCGCTCTCCGCCAATCCCAGCCGCGACGTGTGTCCGCCAATCTCCATCGCGCCCGAGTTGTCCTCCGCGCGATAGAGGACGTAGACCTTGCCCTTGCGCACAATCGCCGCGGGGTTGAAGGTGTGCAGCGCCTCCCATTGCACCGGCATCTTCAAAATCGGATCGGTAAATGTGGACTCCAGGCCGCGGCGCGATCACCGGGTTTCCGGTCGCCGGCCGCGTGAATGGCCCAATCAACCACATGCGTCTGGCGCGCTTCTGGGGCTGCGCGTTCACGCGCGTGCAGCAAAAGCGCACAGCAGCCATACTGCTCGAAGTCCCACTGAATCTTTTCTTCATTTGTCTTTGTCCCGGTTTCGCATCGCTGGTCCAGGCGCGCGATCAACGGGATTCATCTTACCCGGTCGACGGCAGACCTTCAGACGCTGTAGAAGCTCAACGCCGCATCGCCTTGTTCGAGCAATCGTGTGCGACGCGAGCAACCATAGCTATCCTCCAGGCGCTCCTTGCGGCGATGCTCGGCAATCACCACCGCACCCGTCGCAAGAAGATTCGCCGCCGCGCCGCCCAGTAAGCCAAGCGTCGCCGCATATTCGTGCTGCCGCATCGTACGGCGGGTCGAGAAACACCACATCGAATCGCTTCGACTCCGTCTGCAGACGCCGCAAGTACTCACCGCACGCTGCCGCGAGCTGAATGCTGAATCCCACCGTCGACACCCAACTCGCGCTAGATTCGCCCGCAACACCTTCAGTGCCGAACGGGTGCCCGCTCCACAAACATCGCATGGTCCGCTCCGCGGCTCAGCGCCTCGATCCCCACCGCTCCCGAACCGGCATACAGATCCAGAAAACTGCGCCTTCAATGCGCGGAGCCAGCACATTGAACAGCGTCTCGCGCAGACGGTCGCTCGTAGGGCGCGTCGCCAGCCCCGCCGGCGCCTCAACGGGCGGGAACGATACTGTTCCGGCAATGATGCGCATCGCCCCTCAGAATATCGGAGCCGGAATTTGAGCCTTCACTCCACAGATGCCTTCTCTGCACCCGTGTTATCCCATAAGCAGGCCTTCGCAGCGTCAGGGTTGGAACGATAGAGCCTTCGTCGATGGGGCGGTGACCCGGGGTCCCCAAGGACAGGTCTTCGTCGTTGGGGTGTAAGCCTCTACAATTCGCGTATGCGAGGCTGGTCAATTCCGCTGGGCCGATGGATGGGCGTCGAGTTGCGCGTCCACACGTTTTTCCTGCTCCTGGCGGTGGTGTGCCTTGGCCTCAGCACCTCTGAGGGCTGGCTGCGCGGCATCGGCCTTTTTCTTGTCCTCGTCGCCGCCGTGGTCGTGCGCGAAATCGCGCGCCTCCTCGTCGCCGCATGGCTCGGCCTGCGGCTGCGCGCGATTCTCGTGCTGCCCATCGGCGGCCTCTTTGCCTACGCCAACCCCGAAAGCCAGGAAAACGCGAATCAGGGCGTCGGCCAGTTCGCCATCGCTTTCGCCGGCCCGGTCGCCAACTGCGCCACAGCCGCGGCTCTGGGCATCACGCTTCTCGGAGCGGGCGGAGACATCCGGCTCTTCGATCAGCCCTGGATCACGCCCGCCTATCTGCTGCGCAGCATGGTCTGGATGCAGGCGGGGCTGGGCCTGCTGCATCTTGCTGCCGGCCTACCCGCTGGATGCCGGCCGTCTTCTGCGCGGCAGTTTCGCGCGCGAGCATGGCATTGCTCCCGCCGGCCGCGCCGCAACCGGTCTCGGCCAGTTGCTCGCGCTCGCAGCCATGCTCGGGGGCATGCTGCTGCACAGTCCGTGGCTCATCATCGCCGGCTTCTTCATCATGATTGGCGCGCAGATTGAAGACCAGGGCGTCTTCTTCCAGTCTGTGGTCGACACCGTGCGCATGCGCGAAGTCATGCTCACCGATTTCGCCACGCTCTCGCCCTCCGACACACTGGCCGACGCGCTCGGCCGCTGCGTGCATTCGCTGCAGGAAGATTTCCCAGTGGTGCGCGGCCCGGAGCTGGTCGGCATCGTCTCGCGCCAGCGCATCGTCGACGCCCTGCGCAACGACGGCAACGGCTACGTGCAGTCCGTCATGTCCCGCGCCTTTCAGGTTGCGCGCCCCGAAGACACGCTCGGCGCCACCATCCGCCGCCTCACCGCAGGCCGCGGCCTTTCGCTGATTCCCGTTACCGAGAGCGGGCGCGTCGTAGGCATTGTCAGCGTGCAGAACCTGATGAGTTCCATGTCCCTGCTCGCCGAACAGCGCCGCATCGAGCGCGAAGAAGCGGAATAGTAGCGAAAACTAGTTCGTAGCTCAGAGTTCTTAATTCATGGGTGAGAATCCGCATTTAGCAGGGCAGAGGTTCCTGCACGTAGCACATGCGAGATTCTTTGCGAGTCCTGCAAGCTCTGAACTAAGAACGTCCGAACTAAGAACTGTGAAGACCCATGTCAGCAGATGACACTCCGCTCGCTCCCGGCCTCTACCTCGTCGCTACTCCCATTGGCAACCTCGGCGACATCACTCTGCGCGCCCTCGACGTGCTGCGCGCGCGCGGACCGCATCGCCTGCGAAGACACGCGCCAGACGCAAAAGCTGCTCAATCACTTCGGCATCGAAACACCGACGATCAGCTGCCACGAGCACAACGAGCGCGCTCGTGCCACAGAACTGATCGCAGGACATCAAAGCCGGGAAGGCCATTGCCGTTGTCTCCGACGCGGGCATGCCGGGCATCAGCGACCCCGGCGGTTGGCTTGCGGCGGAAGCCATCGCCGGCGGCGTGCCGGTGATTCCCATCCCCGGCGCCAACGCCGCGCTCAGCGCCCTCATTGCTTCAGGTCTGGCCTGCCACTGAGTTTCACTTCATCGGATTTTTGCCGGAGAAGGCCGGCGCGCGCCGCACGCGTCTCGAAGCACTTGCCGCCGAGCCGCGCGAATCGCCGCGCACGCTCATCTTTTACGAAGCTCCGCATCGGATTCTCGACACGCTCGCCGACCTCGAAGCAGTCTGGGGACCTGCGCTCCGCGTTGTTGCAGCCGCGAACTCACCAAGATCCACGAAGAGTTCCTGCGCGGCACAGTCGCCGATGTGCAGCACGAACTTGCTTCGCGCGATCGCATCCGCGGCGAATTTGTGCTGCTGGTCGAAGCGCCTGCTCGAACACGCTGGATGCCCAAGGTCTCGTTTGGGACCATTTGGGAAAGACTCACGTGATCGCGTCGCGCGCCTGCAATCCGAAGCCGGCATCGACGAGAAAGAAGCGCTCAAACGTCTTGCTCGCGAACTGGGCCAATCCAAATCCGAGCTCTACCGCGAACTCCAGCGCGAACGCGCACGGTTGCGCTAGGTTTTCCAGTACCGCTAAGTTTTATCTTTGTCGAACTGATCAAGCAAAATCACGTTCAGCAGCGATTTATGCACAAGGATTCGGCCGTCGTATTCAATAAATCCGAGCTTGCGAAACCTATTCATAAAGAAGCTGACACGCGACCGAGTGGTGCCGACCATATCCGCCAGTGTTTCCTGAGAAATCTTCGGAATCAGCGTTTCCTCCTCGCCCGGCTTGCCAAATTCCGCCATCAGAAGCAATACCCGCGCCAACCGCTTCTCGCTCGAGTTGAAAAGATGGTCAACAAGGTCCGCCTGTATGCGAATGCTGCGGGCCAGCAGAAACTTCAAAAATAGATCGGAGAAATCATGCTCTTCATGCATCACGCGAATCATTTCATCTCGCGTAATCGCAAGAGCTGTACATGCAGTGATGGCGGTCGCGGTTGAAAGGCGTAGTCCCGGGATCGCCGCAAGCGCTGCTTCACCAACAAACTCGCCCGCGCCGATCATCATGATGGTCGCTTCTTTGCCCGCGTTCGAGACAACCGTCAACTTGGCTCGGCCCTTTTGCAGATAAAAAACAGAATCCGCTGAGTCTCCCTGCGAAAAAAACAGATCTTTGGGAGCTAGTTGTACGATTTTTCGCCCCAGGCCTGAGCTCGACAAGAACGCCTCAGCATCGAATGCGGGCTTTTCAATGTCAGCCATCAGAGGGTCCCCATGCTTGCGGCAGGTTCAGATACAAGCCTCGACTCCACTTTTGCGGAATCGACTCATTCAGCCTAACAAACATTCAGGTGCACGGTCGACTATCTTTGGTATACAAAGCGTTTAGATCTGCGCTCAAAGGTGTTTTGCCGTCCGCGCGTATAGACGATAGACCCATCTGTCACGAGTAAGTAGGGCCCTTTCGGATCAATAAGTGAGCTTTAACGCTCAGACACCGTTTCCGCAAGTCCCTATTGTGAGACTTACCGGATGCGCGATGAACACACAGTTTTAGATCAAGATACACACCGCATAGGTAGAAAAATGGTGAGCAGATGAAGAAAATCATGACGTTAGTTGCGTTACTCAGCTTGACGAGCATCGGCTGGGCGGGAACCAATCGCGAAGCAACAGACGACCGGTTGGACCATGCGGGCCGGGTGCTGCACGAGATCATGGCCGCCCCGACAGCGGCATTCCCGAGGAAGTTCTAGAGCACGCAAAGTGCGTTGCCGTTGTACCCCATCTGCTCAAGGGCGGCTTTGTCTTCGGCGCTGAAAATGGCCGTGGCGTGGCCACCTGCAGGACAGCAAATGGCTGGAGCGCGCCAGTGTTCTTCGCCATCACCGGCGGAAGCTGGGGATTGCAGATCGGCGTTGAAGGCATTGACCTCGTCATGATCATCCAAGATGAACGCGGCATGCAGCAGCTGCTTTCCAGCAAGTTCGAGCTTGGCGGGGACGCATCTGCCGCAGCCGGTCCCGTGGGCCGCCATGCTTCTGCAGATACCGATTGGAAATTGAATGCGGAGATTCTCACTTACTCGCGCGCCAGGGGCGCCTTTGCCGGACTTACTCTGAACGGCGCTTCCATTCGGCGCGACGAAGATTCCACGAACCGCCATCTACGGCCACAATGTTTCCAATCGTCGAATTCTGAGTGGAGAGATAGCGCCATCCAGCAGCGGCGCGGATTCGTTCCTCGATGCGGTCAGGGACGCAAAGGCCCAGGCCGTCGCCTCAAACTAGTCAATTGCTCTTGCAAGCTGAACGGGCGCTTCGGCAGGCACATCTGCCGGGAGCTCCCGGCGTTTAAGAAAGGAGGAACATATGCTTTGGACAATCTTTGTGATCGTTCTGGTTCTGTGGCTGCTAGGCTTCAGTTTCCACGTCGCCGGCGGCCTGATTCACCTTCTCCTCGTCGTTGCACTCATCATTTTGATCTTCAACCTGATCACCGGCCGGCGCCGCGGTCTCTAAACACCGGTGGGACGTATGCGGACCTGCACTCAAAATTGAGCGACTCAGTGACCCGCTACCATTCCCACCGCCTCTTCGGCATCTGCCGCCACCTCGAGCAGCTCCCGATTCTCCGCCTTCAAAAATCCCGCCGTCACAGTTGTATCCAAAAACGCCAACATTCCATCCCAATAGCCCGCTGTATTGATCAGGATGCAGGGCTTCGTATGCAGCCGTAGCTGCTTCCACGTAATGATCTCCATCAACTCGTCCAACGTTCCATAGCCGCCCGGCAAAATCAGAAATGCATCGGCCAGGTGCACCATCCGCGCCTTGCGCGCGTGCATCGTCTTCACCACTTCAAGGCGCGTCAACCCGTTGTGAGCGATCTCGCTGCCCGAAAGAACCTCCGGCAGTACGCCGATCACCTCGGCGCCTCCCGCGAGCGCCGCATCGGCAACCGCACCCATGAATCCCACGCTCGCGCCGCCGTAGACCATGCCCAGCCCTGCGCCGGCAATCGACGCGCCTAGCGCCCGTGCCTCACGCAGAAAAGCAGGATCGCTTCCGCTCGCAGACCCGCAGTACACCGCAACTCGCCCTCACTGTTGTTCCCGCTGGATTATATCAATTCCAGAATATCGCCCGTCCCGGGGCGTTGCGGGGTCGGTTGGAAAGGATGGCCAGTTTCATGCATTTCGATCGGATTTCGTAGCCTCACGGGAACCATCTCTGCCGCAGCCATGTAGCTTTACCCAACGCGGCATGCTCGGCTTCGCTGCGACTCAAGGAGATTCCTATGCGTTCGATCGTTGCCTTGCCAGTTTGGCGGCATTCTTCTCTCTCAGCCCTCCCAGCCAGCTTTGCCAAGACGCCTCCGGCGAGCAAGGAGTCTGCTCAAGTTCCATCGTGATCGTCTTCAAAGACGGCCATCGCCAGACCTTCAATCTGGCCGACATCTCCCGCGTTGAGTTTACCGGCTCGGCTCCGATCCCGCAATGTCGGATCGAATCCGGATTGGCCCGCGCGCGGCCGCTACGTCGGCAATTGGGTCGTCGGGCGATGGCAACGGAAACACATTCATCATCACGCTGAATGAAGACGGCAATGCGGAGCGCTCGCTCCACGACGTTCATGGCACCTGGACTTACGTCAATGGCGACGCTTTGATCACTTGGGATGACGGCGCCAAGGACGCCATCCGCAAAGCCGGCTCCAAGTTCGAGAAGTACGCCTACGGCGGCGGCAAATCGTTCAGCGACGAGCCCGACAACGTGACCAGGGCCCAGAACACCACGCCGAAACCAATCTAGCCCGGCTCTCCAGGACTTCGCGGCATGCAGCCGCTAAGTCCGAGACCGGTCTGCACGCATCGTCCGCTGGCAGGTAAACTGGAAGAGGACCTTTCCCGCCTCAGCGATTCGAGTCCAGGACCCGCCGTGCAGCCGCTCCTCTCCAATCTGAATCCCGAACAGCGCGCTGCTGTTGAAACCACCGAGGGCCCGCTGCTCATCCTTGCCGGCGCCGGCTCGGGCAAGACCCGCGTCATCACCAGCCGAATCGCCTGGCTCATTCAGGAAAAGGGCGTCGCGCCCGACTCCATTCTCGCCGTCACCTTCACCAACAAGGCCGCCAGCGAGATGGCGGAGCGCGTCGACCGGATTCTCGGCCATTCTTCGCTTGCCAAGCCGCTCATTTCGACGTTTCATTCGCTCTGCGTGCGCATTCTGCGCCGCGATATCGAGGCTCTGAAAGTCGGGCAACGACGGCCTCACGCGGTCCTTTGCCATCTACGACGAGAACGACCAGCAAGGCATCGTGAAGCAAATCATGCGCCGCATGGGGCTCGATACCAAGCAGCTCACGCCGCGCACGGTGCTGGGCCGCATCTCATGGGCCAAGAACCACATGATCGATCCGCAGGAGTACTACCTCGATTCGAAGGATCCCAACAGCGAGCGCATCGCGCACATCTATCAGAGCTACAAGGCGGAGCTGAAAAAGAACAACGCCCTCGACTTCGACGATCTGCTGCTCGAAGCGGTCCGCCTCCTGAAGGTCTCGGCCGAAACGCGCGAGCGCTATCAGCGTCGCTATCGCTATCTGCTCGTCGACGAGTATCAGGACACGAACCGGCCGCAATACGAACTGATGAAGCTTGCTCGCCGGCGATCGAGAAGAACGTCTGCGCTGTCGGCGATGAAGACCAGAGCATCTACTCGTGGCGCGGCGCCGACATTCGCAACATCCTGGAGTTTGAGAAGGACTTTCCTGACGCGCAGATCGTTCGCCTGGAGCAGAACTACCGCTCAACGCAGATCATTCTCGAAGCCGCCGGCGCCGTTGTCGCCAACAACGTTCGCCGCAAGGGCAAAAAGCTCTGGACCGATCGCCAGGGCGGGTCGCTGATCGGCTACTACGAAGCGCCCGATGGGGAAAACGAGGCACTCTTCATTGCCGATCGCATTCAGGCGTTTCTGCGGACAGACGAACTCCACCGAAACGCAAACACCGGGCGGAGTGCGCCGTTCTCTATCGAACCAATTCGCAATCGCGCCTGGTTGAGGAAGCTTTGCGCCGCTACGGCATCAGCTACACCATGGTGGGTGGATTCAGTTTCTACGAGCGTGCCGAGATCAAGGACCTGTTGAGCTATCTTCGCCTCGTCCGCAATCCGCATGACTCGATGGCACTGCAACGCGTCATCAACACGCCGGCCCGCGGCATCGGCGCAACCACACTGGCCACGCTCGAACGCCTCGCGCTTGAAACCGGCGCATCCACATGGGACGCGATCGGCTTCCGCCCTTGCCAACCGCCTGATCCCCGCTCGCGCATCTGATTGCTCTGGAGTCGTTCCGGACAGCTCATTCTGGATGCGCAGGCCATGATGGATCCCGACTTCGCGGGCAAGCTCTCCGCCGATGTCGCCGAATCTGCCGCCGAGACCGCCGACACCGGACTTCACCTTTGGCGCCGCCGAGCCTCACCGACGAAGAAAAGCAGCAAGACGCCGATGAGCCTTGGAAGCGGCCATCGACTTTGCTTTCGGCGACAACGGCGATCAAATCCCCGCTGCTCGACGCGAGCCATTTCTCGCCCTTTGCGGCCGAGCCGAAGCGGCCGTTTCTGAAGATGCCGAAGCAAACAACAGAGCCGGATCGGCCGGTTTCGACGCTGACGCCAGATCGTGCTTCCGCCGAACCCAGCCGGCCGAAAAAGAAGGGCGCGGAGGCGCCTTCAGCGCTCCTGGCGACGCGGCGACACTGCCCGAGCTCATCCGATTCCTCATCGATCGCACCGGCTACATCAAGGCTCTCGAAGCCGAAGCATCGCCGGAGTCGTTCAGCCGCATTGAAAACCTGAAGGAACTTGCCAACGCGGCGCACGATGCCGAAGAGCGTGGCGAAACGCTCGCCGAGTTCCTCGACCATGCCGCCCTTGCCTCCGACACCGATCAGTACGATCCAGAATCCCGCGTCACTCTGATGTCCCTGCATGCCGCCAAGGGCTCGAGTTTCCGCTCGTCTTTCTTGCCGGACTGGAAGAGGGACTCTTCCCCCATTCGCGCACGCTGTTGAATCCCGAAGAACTCGAAGAAGAACGCCGCCTCTGCTATGTCGGCATGACGCGCGCCATGAATACGCTGATCCTGACGCGCGCCCATTATCGCCGCCGCTATGGCAACGATGCTCCCGAAGTCGACCGTCCCTTCGCGTTTCCTGTCGGAAGTGCCCACCCAGTTGATCGAGAATCTTGGAGGTCGCTCGCCCGCCTGGTCCACGCCGGCCTACAGCTATGGCGCGGGCGCGCGTGGCGGCGAGGCTTCGGACACGGCACGGCAATCAGACGATTTCGAAAGCCGCCACTACAACTACGAAGATGAAAATCAGGACGCGCCGCGAATTGCCGGGAACGCGAAGTCCCAAGAGCAAGAGCGCAGGTGCATCCGCAGATCCCCGGAGTCGATCGACAACATTGCGCGATTCTTCGGCGGCAAACCCAGGCAACGGCAAGACCGGGACATTTCACTCGCCCGCGATGGACATCCCCGAATCGGCTGGAGCCAGCGGCCTGAAGAAAGGGACAGCGCGTTCGCCACGCAAAATATGGCGAAGGCACTGTCCTGATTCGCGAAGGAGATGGCGAAAACGCCAAGCTCACCGTCATGTTCAACCGTCACGGCATGAAGAAGCTGGTGGAGAAATTCGCCAACCTGCAGAAGATCTAGCCGAGCATTTTCGGAATTGCCGTCGAGCGAAAGCACAGACTCAGTGGCCTCAAAAAGCCGCATTTCGCGACCCTCGAAAAGTCTACGTGTATTCCGAAAATGCTCTACGCGGCCGGTCCGCTCATCGCAAAAGCTCTCGAGGCAACCTGCGCGGCCCTCGTTTCGTTGCTGTGTTTCTCGAGTTCTGCCAGCAAGCGGGCTCGATCGGGCAATTGGCGCGCGAAAAGAATCTTTGTGCCATTCCTGCCCTTGATCTTCACTTCGCCCCGTTTGTCGTCGGTGGTCACCTTCGAGATTTCATTCCAGGCGATGCGCTTGCGGGCTCGCAGCCAATACACTTGCTCGATCCCGCTCTTTATCGATCAGGATCGTGCCCGGAAAAGCGGAAAGTATCAGAATGACAAACGCGAGGCAGAAGGCCGGAAACGCGAGGTCGGTACTCGACTTGATCCCGCTCACCACATCCGCAATGACGACATACGCCATGCAGGCAATAAATAGATAAACGCCCCAATAGCTGCGTCGATTCGGCGTGAACTCGATCTGTCCCGCCGCCGTCTCGGTCGCTTGTCTTTCCTCATCCGCTCCACTCACGATCAACTTCGCGAGCAGCAAAAGCAGCGTCATCGCGAAGAGAAGTGGAATAAACAGTTGCATGAAATTCATGGGCACATCTTATCGCGACACAGTTCGGATCTCCTTTACATCTTTAGTGGGTGGGGGTTACAAAAGTCCGGTTCGATGCGGGAACCGGCTTCGGATTCCCAACCTGCCGCAGGTCGCTCACCGATCGGATTCCTCCCTGGACGCCTCTCCGTTCTATTCCCCCGCCAGACCGGCTCGGCAGGCGCCTATCCACGTCGCATCAAACCAGTTAGTCCGCTGCCCGTAGCCCGTAGAATCTGGGTTCTGGAGGCAGTCTATGACGACCGCGGCTTTCTCGATCACACACCCAAAAGCCAATTTGCTTCGTCCCATTCTTGTGGGCGGTGTGATTGCCGGCACATTCGACCTAACCTCCGCCTTCTTCACTTTTGGTCTCGGTGCGCCCCGTGGCATTGCCGGTGGCTTGCTGGGAAGGCAGACCGTTCTCCAGGGAGGAGCCGGCATCTGGATCCTCGGCGTCCTGCTGCACTACTTCATCGCAATCTCGGCGGCCACCATTTATTGCCTCGCAAGCCGAAAGCTCGAATTCCTTCGGGACCACTGGCTGGTGTGCGGCATCTTTTACGGAATCGCAATCTTCCTTGTGATGAATCTGGTTGTTCTGCCTTTATGTGCGTATCACTTCACTGGACCTTACCCGTATCGGAGCTTGCTAGAGGGACTCTTGGTGCACATGTTCATCATCGGCCTGCCCATCTCGTTCAGCCTTCGCACGCTGTCCAGCTAGCATTCAGAACTGAACGGCTTGGCCGACTGCGATCATTCGAGCCCGATGACAAGGCCTTCTCTCTTTGCTCGATCGGACGTCCCGCTGCGTCCCTCGGATCCGAGCCTTTTCGCTGTTTCCTCACCGTCCAGCACGCGGAAGACGCCTTCGGCGAGCGCCTGTAGTTCGTCTTCTCCCGGATACACGGCGATCGGTGCAATCCAATCAATGTACCCGCGCAACTTCTGGACCAGGCGCTCGGAATAGGCCATACCTCCCGTCAGAAGCACCGCGTCCACTGCGCCTTCGAGGACTGCCGCCATCGCTCCCGTTTCCTTCGCGATCTGGTAGACCATGGCCTCGAACACGGCAGTGGCCGCCACATCGCCCTCGTCCATCCGCTGTTCGACTTCTTTCAGATCCCGCGTGCCCAGGTAGGCAAAGAGCCCGCCTTCGCCGAAGACCATGCGGTCAAGTTGCTTTGCGTTGTAATCGCCGCTGCAACATACCTTGATGAGTGCCTGCACCGGAAGGGATCCAGTTCGATCCGGACCAAACGGCCCCTCTTCCGGACTATTGTTGTCGATCATTCGTCCGCCGCGATGGGCTGAAACAGTGATCCCGCTTCCCATGTGAGCGACTACGAGGCGTAATGCCGCGTAGGTACCCCCTTGTTCCCGCGCATACCGCCGCGCGACTGCCTTGGTGTTCAGCGCGTGACCAATGCAAGACCGGGGCGCCAGTGGCGAGCCGGAGAGACGCGCGCAACCTTGCCACTCATCCACCGTCACCGGATCGACGATGTACGCATTGACGCCCGCGGCGCGCGCAAACTTCAACGCGAGCACGGCCCCCAGATTGCACGCATGCTCTCCGCGCCGCGCCAGGCGAAGTTCTTCCACCATCGCCTGGTCCACCAGATAGGTGCCGCATTCCATGGGCGGCAGCAAACCTCCGCGACCAGCCACCGCAGCAAAGCCTTTTGCGACCGTGCCCGGCTGCGTCGTATCCGGCATGCTCGAGTGCCTCTCGCATCGGCCCAGCTCGGTACTCCAGCTGGTCGAGCGCAGACCTGCCGCGAAACTGCTCCAATTCACCGTCGGTGTGCCGGATTGCGCCAACCCATTCGGCGCCCCCTCTGACAAAGACTCCGAACTTCGTCGACGTTGATCCGGGATTCATCACCAGCACGCGGCTGTTCTCGTTCTGCAAAAGTCACTCCAAAACCAGAACGAGTTTACGCCGTTCGGCGTCGACGCGAATCCTTGCGGATCCGATGATTGAGGGCAAGCTTTCTGCTACAAAATCGCCGACTGCTTCTCCAACACGGGTTCAACTCATGAATGCACGCTCAGAATCTGCACCGCCGCACGCGTCAATTTGCGCGTGCACATTTGCGAGGCTTAAGATTTGTCGGTCTAATCGCGGAGGTCAACCTATGCGTCCTTTTGTGCTTGGGGGATTGCTGGCAGTGTCAGCTCTTGTCGCCTCGGCAGAGCCTAAAAAAGCAGTCCTGGAAAAGATAACTGTCGGCCAGTTGCAACAAGCATTAAGGGCTGCTTCGGGCAAAGATGACATAGGACTCGCACAGCAACTTTCCACTTTCGAACTTTCTGAACGACTGGGCACAGCACTCCTGGCCAAATTGGATGCCGGCGCGTCAGGGGAGAAATCGCGTCAGGCGCTGCTCCTGCTGGCCGATAAGTCGGCCTTCCTCGAACCTCCCGCTGCAGACGTTCCCGCCGACTCGACACCGGATCCCGCGACGACGCGTCAGATGCTCGTGAAGATGGTGAACTACGTGAATACCACGCTTCGCCAGTTGCCAAACTTGCTTGCTTCGCGCGATACGACCGGGTTCGAAGACAGTCCGCAGGAAGACGCTCTCGAAGCGACTGGGATCGTGAGTTACAGCTACCAGCCGTTGCACTTCGTTGGGGAATCCATCGCCACGGTGACTTATCGCGACCGCAAGGAAGTGGTGGATGCCAGTGTGGCCAAATCAACGAAGCAAGGGTCGAAAGTGGGTGGTCTCACGACGACAGGGGAGTTTGGGCCCATCCTCAGTACGACTCTTGCCGATGCGCTGAAGGGCAAGATTACCTGGGCCCGCTGGGAACAGGGCGCCAGCGGGAAAGTGGCTGTCTTCCACTATGAAGTCCCCGAGGAAAAGTCCAACTACAGGGTTCAGTTCTGCTGCGTCGTGAATGGGTTCAATTCGGACAATACGCCGGACTTGCAGGTCTTCGATGAAAAGTCCGCGTACCATGGCGAGATCGCTTTCGACCCCGCCGATGGAACCATCCTTCGCATGACCTTGCAGGCCGAGTTGCATCCTCATGAGCTGGTTTCAAACGCAGGCCTGGTCGTGGAGTATGCACCCGTCGAGATCGCGGGCAAGAGCTACGTCTGCCCCTCCAGGAGCATCTCCGTCCTGGAAGCGCACACGGCCCAGCTCCACGGCATGTACTCGAAAACAAACTACCAGGGCCCGTCTAAGACGTTCTTGAACGACGTCGTGTTCGGCCAGTACCGCCGCTTCGGGTCGGAATCTCGCATTCTTGTTGGAGAGAATCCTGCCCCGTGAGGAGTCGACAATGCTCTAAAGCGGCTGCCCCAGCCGTTTCTCCAGAAGAGCGCGGTAGGTCCGGCTCACGCGCGCCCGCGATCCGTTCTTGATCACCGCTTCGAATTCGCCGTGCGACATCGGCTCAAGTTGCACAATGCTCTCGATGTTCACCAGCGCCGACCGGTGCACACGCACAAAGCGGCGCGGGTCAAGACGCTCCGCCAGATCGTTCAGCGCCGCTCGATACAACAGTTCCTTGCCGCCCACGTGCAGGGTGACATACACGCCGGCCGCCTCGATCCAATCCACGTCGATTACGCGAATGAAGCGCGTTGTGCCGGCTGATTTCACCACCAGCCGGTCGAGCCTTCGCTCTGCACCCGCCGGAGCCGCAGCCACCATTTTCATGACGCGCTGGCCGAACTCGCTGATGCTCCGCTCATCGAGTCGTGTTTTTGCGCGCGCCATCGTTGCCTCAAAGCGCTCGTCGCTGAAGGGCTTCAGGAGGTAGTCGAGTGCATTTGCCTCGAAGGCTCGAATCGCGTGCTGATCGTAGGCAGTAACAAACACAGTCAGCGGCATCTCCGCAGCGCCGATCGCATCGATGACGCCCAGCCCGTCCAGCTCCGGCATCTGGACATCCAGAAACACAAGGTCCGGCCGCTTCTTCTGGATCGCCTCAACCGCGGCTTCACCGTCTGCGGCTTCCGCCACTGCCTCCACCTGCGCGTCCTTCGCCAGCAGGTCGATGAGGCGCTGGCGCGCCGGCGCTTCGTCGTCCGCCACCAGGACTTGAATTGGTTCAGGCGAGCGCGCGTCCATTGTCGGCCTCTCCATCGAACTTCAGCGGCAACGAAATCTCGACTTCCGTGCCGCCTTCTTCGCGATTGTGCACCACAAAACGGCTGTCCCCATTGGGATGCAACCCGGCAATGCGTTCCCGGGTAATCGACAAACCCAACCCACCCGAATTCTCCATCGACCAGCCAATTGGCAATCCCTGTCCGTCGTCGAGCACGCGAATCTCAAGCCTCCCGTTTACCGGCACAGCTTGCACGCTGACGGTCCCACCTGCCGCCCTGCGCGAGATGCCATGGCGAATCGCATTCTCCACCAGCGGCTGAATGAACAGCGACGGAACCGAGGCAAAGCGGACTGCGGGGTCGATCTGCATCTTGACTCTCAAATGATTGCCGAAGCGAATCTTCTGGATGGCGAGATAGTGATCGAGAAACGCCAGTTCCTCAACCAGCGGAACTTCCTGCTTGTCTTTTGATTCAAGTGAAAGCCGTAGCAGATCGCCGAGATGCTCGATCATGCGCCGTGTCAGCTTGGGGTCGCGCTCCACATGCGACGAGATGGTGTTCAGCGCATTAAACAGAAAATGCGGATCGAGTTGCATGCGCAGCGAGTTCAGCCGGGCCTCGGCAAAGCTGTGCTCCAGCCGTTCCAGGCGCAGCTCGCTGCTCATATATCGCTCGTAGTACCCGTACGCCTGCAGAGCGCCAGCGATGATCCAGTAGACGAGCCAGCACCAGATCTGCCATCCCAGCACCGAGGCACTGGTCAGATTCGAGATGCGCAGCGAACTCCACGGGGTAACGCCAAAGGCTGCGCGCATGGCGGTGAATAGATAGAAATAGACCTCAGTGAAGACCAGGCTCAGGCCCAGGTGCATTGCCACACGCCGTCCCAGCTCTTTTCCTGAAAACGGCAATCGCCGATCGACTGCCATAATCACCGGGGTCAACAGGCCCCAGGTCCACCATTGGGCGAGATAAATGCGCAGTTCCTGATCCCATCTGCTGGTTCCAAGGGTGGGCAGGGCGAAGATCACGCCGACCGCCGTCCATCCAGCGGCGGCAAGCAAGGCCCGAAAAAGCCAGCGGTTCATCAGGCGGCCAGTCAGGGTCACGGGCGCAACGGATTCCGTCGCACCGATCCACTGGCCGGTTTGTGCGCTGGATGCAACCACAGACGGTGTCCCTTCCCTTCGAATCGCGCAGGACTCCCCTGCCGGTTCAGGATGCGTCCCGCACGATCGTGTCCTATCCAAAGTAGTCCTTGGGACGCTGTGGGGTCCATGCCGATGTCGCCATCGGGATTGGCGCCGTTCAGGCCGGTTCGGCAGCTTTCTCAATTGGGAAGCCCTCAGGACGGCCCCATCAGTTCCTTTCTAAATACGGTTGACCGTGTTCGTGTGGATCGATCCGGTTTTTTCAACAGATTCTGTGGTATACTCCCCTCAGATCGTAGAATTCGATTAGAAGTCATTGCCTGTTCCGAGTTACCGCTCTGCACGCAACACTTCCACATTGCGTTCGCGGTAAATCAGCAACAAAGGAACAAAACACACAATGGAAACAGGCACAGTCAAGTGGTTTAACGACGCCAAGGGATTCGGATTTTTGAGCCGTGAAAACGGCGAGGACGTCTTCGTCCATCACACCGCCATTCAGTCGAACGGCTTCCGTTCACTGCAGGAAGGCCAGAAGGTCCAGTTCAACGTGACCAAAGGCCCCAAGGGTTGGCAGGCTGAGAACGTCCAGGTTGTCTAACTAGACATCTGGTTCGAAATTGCAATAAAAGAGGACGGCAACCGCCGTCCTCTTTTATTTGCCTATTTTCTGTCTGAATGTTGATCCTACGCGGCCGGTTCCAGGGACTTCACGGGCGCCTTCACCGGCACCGGATACATCGCATCGTGGTTCGAATCGTGGTTTCCCAGATACTCCAGTGCATCGTTGATCGTGTCTTCAAACCGCCCGCCGGTTTTGTGCGTGGCCTTGACACCCTTCGAAACAAGCTGGCAGACCTCAAACCGGTTCATCCCCCGCGCGAGGGCGCGGTGTATTTGATCAGAACGCATTACGGACTCCGTTCAACGTCGAACTGTTAACGGTTCATCCGTTAACACCAGTAATTGCTGCGTGAACTACGGAGCTCGTCGTAAGCAATGGTGGGGCCAAAGCCGAGCAGGCTGGATTCTTCCAGATCGCGTCTTTCTTCATTCTACGCCACAAACTCTTTATAGCGCGGTAATTCGCGGCCATCGAGCGGCACTATGGGCACCTCTTTCTTCAACTGGGAGTGATGAAACGGCGACGCCTGCCGAGCACCTTATTCAACCAGGAGCAGCTTTCATCACTTATCGATCCCTGCTACCATAAAACTCGCAACGCCCCAAGCTTGGGGCCGTATGAATGATTCCCGGGAAAGAGGCTTTGGAGTGGCAGACACAACCAAGATCGAAGACAAAAAAGAACGCAAAAAGCTGAAGCGCGCAGCACGGAAGAAGGCTGCACCTAAAGCGAAGCGCACTACGCCGCGCGGCTCCGCCAAAAAGAAGGTAAAGAAACTGGTACGCGGGCAGTCGAAGCGGTAAGCTCTGGCTTCGCGACCAACATCAGCTCCGGACCGGCCTCCCAATGCCGGTCTGGACCTTTCAATCATCCTGCTCCGCCCCCGCTCAATCATCGACCCGCTTTCACCCTTTGCGCATTTTCTCCGCACGCGTTCCCTTGCATTCGGTCCATTCCTCATCATGTACACTGCGGCATAAGCCTTCCATCCTTCGGGGAATGTATGCGGTGGGATTGCTCATCTCTCGGAAGGCCCTTCACTGGAACCGAACAGCTAACCAAGGAGAACTGCGCTGCCAAGCCAATTGCTTGCCTGCAAATCCATTGATAAGCTGATCCGCGACTCGGAAGAACCCGAGCATGCCCTGAAGAAGACCCTCGGGCCATGGTCGCTTACCGCCCTCGGCATCGGCGCAGTTATCGGTTCCGGCATTTTCACCGTCATCGGCACCGCCATCTCCGGCGAACAGTTCGATACCTCCAGCATCCTCAATACGCCGCTCGCCGACTTTGTTATTCACTCACACCGCCATGGCCGGCCGTCCCGGCGCGGGACCTGCCATCGCGCGTCTCGCTTGTCCTCGTCGCCTTTGTTTGCGCTCTGACCGGTCTCTGTTATGCCGAACTCGCCTCCATGATTCCGATTGCCGGCTCGGCCTACACCTACACCTACGCCACCATGGGCGAGTTGATTGCCTGGATCATCGGCTGGGATCTGATCCTCGAATATGCCGGCTCGAACATGACTGTCAGCGTCGGCTTTGCCGCCCATGTCGTCGATCTGCTCGATTGGTTCGGCTTCCATCCGCCGGCCACTTGGATCTCGCCTGCCTATTTGCCGGAAGGCTTGCAGGATCTGGCCGGCAACTGGCTCTACCATCCCGGCTGGCACTTCGGCTTCAACATTCCCGCCTTTCTCGTTGTCCTCATCCTCACTGTCATCCTGGTCCGCGGCATTCGCGAGTCGGCTTCGACCAACAACATGATGGTCGGCATCAAGCTCATCGCCATCCTGATCTTCGTCACCGCCGCCATCCACTTCATTCACCCGACAAACTGGCATCCGTTCATGCCCAATGGATGTCGGGCGTACTCACCGGCGGGTCCATCATTTTCTTCACCTACATCGGATTCGACTCGGTATCGACCGCCGCCGAAGAATGCCGCAAGCCGCAGCGTGACCTGCCCATCGGCATCATCGCCACCCTCATCGTGTGCACGGTGCTCTACGTCGCGGTCGCCGTCTGTCTCACCGGCCTTGTGCCTTGGAAGTCGATGGTGGGCGACGCGGCTCCCGTCGTCAACGCGCTCAAGAAGCTTTCCTTTCTGCCCGGCGGTCATTCGCTTCACTGGATCCGGCTGGTCGTCCTCTTCGGCGCCATCATGGGCATGCTGTCTTCGCTGCTGGTCTACCAGCTCGGCCAATCGCGCGTCTGGTTCTCCATGTCCCGCGATGGCCTGCTGCCCAAAGTCTTCTCGAACGTGCATCCCCTCTTTCGCACGCCGGCCTTTTCCACCTGGGTCGCCGGATTCGTCGTCGCCATTCCCTCTGGCCTCTTCGACATCGGAACCCTTGCCGACCTCTCCAACATCGGCACGCTTTTCGCCTTTGTTCTAGTCTCGATCGGGGTCATCGTTCTGCGCTATCGCGAGCCAGAGCGCCGCCGTGGCTTTCGCGTCCCCTTCGGTCCTGTCATTCCGGTGCTCAGCGTGATCTTCTGCTTCCTGCTGATGGCCGGCCTGCCCATCATCACCTGGTTTCGCTTCCTGATCTGGCTGGGTATTGGCCTCGTGATCTACTTTTTCTACAGCCGCCATCGGTCTGAGTTCGCGGGATTGCGCTGAGGATCGGGACACGAGCCTAATACATCCAACTGCATTCCCGCGTAAATTCCGTTGCCTCCGAGCGACGCCAAGTGCCCCCGAATTTCTCCACTTCAAAAATCCCGCCGCTCCCGCAAAAGCTCCCGCACATTTTCACCACCGACACCAATGCCCGCGCGTGCGTTCTATCGAATCCGGGCACACCCAGAAAGCGTACGTGCGCAATCCCCTTGAAGCCCGCACAGCGCGCCTGATCCTGAAAATGCGTTTCGACGCAACGCTGGGCCTGGGCCACTTCGTTGCGCGCAATCAACCGGTATCCGCCGGGAATCGTGAACCTCTGCTCCCAGCGATGGCTCTGCTGATTCGCAGCCACGAAAGCATCCGTCATCTCACGCTCCTGTGCCGTCGCGGGCTGCAAACAGCTGCCATTTACCTGCGGAATGTCGGTGACCGATTCATCCGAAAACACCAACAGCTCCTGCTGCGGAGCCTGATACAGCGCCGAGTACACCTCGTACGCCTCGGAAGGCGCCACTCCGCCACCCGGCACATTGAGCGGACTCGTCAATGACAGATCGGAAATCAGCTTCGAGGACAGAGCGGGAATTGGTTTTGGACCTGGCACGCTCCGGTACCGCCGCCCGTCGACTCTGCTCCAGAGAATCGCCAGGACCACAACCAGGATCACGCTCCCCATCAAACTGCGCTTGAAAAGCCCACGCTTGCGAGTCAAGTACCGCTCCCGGGGACAAGAGCCCTGCGATGCCTGCATGGCTCGTCCGACCTGCATTATCTCTCGGCTGCATCGGATCGTTCCGCAATGGGCTGTGAAGGACTTCTCAACCCCGGGCCGCTAAACTCTAAAAATGGACGATCTCTCCGCGTTCATCCGTCGCCTGCCCAAGGCTGAGTTGCATCTGCATCTCGAAGGCACTATCACGCCCACCACGCTCGTCGAGCTGAGCGCTCGCCACGATGCGCAGCCCTTCACGCTGGCCGAGGCCGAGGCTCTCTATCGCTTCACCGACTTCACCGAATTTATCAACGCATTCAAAGCCGTCACACGCCGCCTCGTCAGCCCGGAAGACTACGAACTCGCCGCCTGGCGCATGATCGAGGCTCTGGCGGCGCAGGGCGTGGTTCACGCCGAGGTCTACATCTCGGTCGGCGTCGTTTACCTGTGGCGCAATCATGACCCCGCGTGCTTCGAGCCAATCTTCGAGGGGCTGGAACGCGCCCGAGTGCGCGGACAGCGGGAATTGGGCCTGTCGCTTTATTGGATCTTCGATGCCGTCCGCCATTTCACAGTCGATGAAGCGGAGCGCGTGTTTCGTAAGGCCGCAGAACTCCGGGCCACGTATCCCTCGATCATCGGAATCGGTCTGGGCGGGGACGAGCGCGTGGCACGCTCGGAACCCTTTCGCCAGCTGTATGCGCGGGCCGGGAGGGCAGGTCTTCGCCTCACCAACCACGCAGGGGAGACCACTGGGCCCGAAGCGATCTGGGAAGCGCTCTCGATCGGTTCGGAGCGCATTGGCCATGCGTTGTCAGCTATTGCCGACCCGGGTCTAATCCAAGAGCTAAAGGCCCGGAGGGCGCCGTTGGAACTGAACCCTACGTCCAACGTCCGCACCGGCGTTTGTGCCTCCTTTGCGGCCCATCCGCTACGCCGCTACTTCGATGCCGGCCTGCTGGTCACCCTCAACTCGGACGATCCTGCTTTCTTCGGGTCCGATGTAGCCAACGAATTCCTCCTCGCGCACACCGAGCAGGGATTCACCCGCGACGAACTCCGCGAGCTTGCAGCCAACTCGATCCGAGCCAGCTTTCTGCCTGAGTCGGAGAAAGATTCATGGCTCGCGCGAATCCAGCCGATGAACTAGACAAGTTCAGCATCCAACCAAAGTTGTAGCCTCACTTTTCCTATGTGGGACGAGTCCAAGAGAAATTGAGATACCATTAGAGACAGGAGACAGGGCATCATGTCCGCGCAAGCCGATTCCGTCACAACGCTTGAAGAACAAGGCGAGAGCGCCGCTCTCCGCATCCTTGGTTGGTTCTCGGTAGGCATGGCCGTCGCGGCGCTCAGCTTTTTCGTGGGCCGCGAACTACGCAGCCGCTACAAATTCAAGAAGCGCACACCCTACGACTTCTACTCGAATGCCGGTGAGTCTCAATCCACCGAGTTCGGCATGGGCATCTAACTCCCGTCGCTCTCAGGATCACAAGATAGGAAAGGCCCGCTCATGCGGGCCTTTTTGCTTGGCGAGTTGCTCCCCCAATTCCGCCGGCGGCTATCGAGCCAATCGGCCCAGTCACGCAAGTATTGACTCCTTCTCCAGCAACCTTTCTTCTTCAGACCGCTTCATATGTCTAATACCGGACATAGGTGACGGCCCCTTCCTCCATTCGCCTATGAAGCAGCACCCTGGCCCGCGGAGGCGCTTCCCTCCAGTTACGAGATGCCGAGTTCATGGCACCCTCACCAGCAAAAGAGGTACGCCATGAACGAGATCCTGGAACAGGACGAGACCAAGTGGATTGGACTTCGGGAGGCTCTGCGCCAGAGCCAGAGTCTCGCGGTGGCAGGCCAATTTGCCGCCACCGTCATGCACGAAATCAACAACCCCCTCGAAGCCATATCCAATCTGAATTACCTGCTCCAGGGCGATGCCCACAATCCAGAGCTGGTGCTGCGCTACAGTCAGCAGATTGACGAGCAACTCGCAGTCCTGACTCGGATCTCTCGGCAGACATTGAGCTTCTACAGGCCAGGTGAGGAGAAATCGCCAGTGGCGGCTGCGGCGCTCGCGGAAGCGGCTCTTCGCATTCACCGCAAAAGCATTGCGGAGAAGCGCATCCACCTTGATATCCGTCTCGCAAACGATGTGACGATGGATGTGCACCCCGGTGAAATGCTCCAGGTGATTTCGAATCTCATCTCAAATGCAGTCGATGCCCTGCCTGTAGAGGGCTCCCTCTATCTCAGAGGGCGCCGCTCGTGCAGCGGGGTTTCCCTTCTCGTCGCAGACGCCGGCCCCGGCATTCCCGATTCAGTGGTCCACAAGATATTCGATCCCTTCTTCACCACCAAGCGGGACAAAGGAACAGGCTTGGGGCTCGCGATTTCGAAAGCGATTGTTGAGAAACATCAAGGCCAGATTCGAACCCGGAGCAGCACCAAGCCAGGGCGCACCGGAACCGCGTTTCGCATCTCGCTGCCATTGCCGCGCCAGGCAGTTGCAATCTGACATTGCACTGTGTGCGGTATTGGACATAATTCAAACAAAGAAAAGAATATAGTCATTTCGATGATCGTTTAAAGGCGATCTTCTCTAGTCAGAGACGCAATTTTCCTCGCCATTGCCGGGCGGCTGTCCCTTGCGAACTGATGCAGGATGGCACCCCATGGCTGACAAGCCCTCTAATTTGCTGCTCGATTCACTGCCGCCCACTCAGCGGAAGTCGCTGCTCGCTCGCATGGAGCCAGTCACGCTTCCCATAGGAACCGTCCTTTATCGTTCGGGAGAACAACCGGAATACGCTCACTTCATGACCGAGGGAATTTGCTCCATCGTCACCTTTATGGCCGACGGGGCCGGCGCGGAAGTCGGCCTCATCGGTAGGGAAGGGGTGGTCGAGGCGATTAATCTCCTTGGCTCCGCCAGCCCTCCCACCACCGCGTTCATCCAGGTCGAAGGCGCAGCGCTTCGAATCCGCTACGCGGAGTTGCAGAAGGAAATGTTCTCCACGAGTGCGCTCCTCCGGCGCATCCTGGAATTTGTGCAATGCCATGGATTCATCCTCAGCCAACTTGCCGCCTGCAACGGACTGCACGAAATTGAGGAACGACTGGCGCGCTGGCTGCTGATGGTCCAGGACCGAGTCGAAAACGACAAGTTCTATCTGACCCAGGAATTTCTTGCCGAAATGCTGGGAATCCGGCGCACCAGCGTCTCCGCGGCCGCGGGAAGTCTGCAAAAGGAAGGTCTCATCGCCTACCGGCGCGGACATATTCAGGTGCTCAAGCGTGCGGGACTTGAAGACGCAGCCTGCGAATGCTACCCGATTGTGAGAGACCTCGCCGGACACCTGAATCAATAAAGGCAATCTCACGGCGGCTCCGAGATTCCGGCCGCACATCCTCTTGAATCCGAGCGAGCTCTGCCGGTTGACTGCGTAGCTGCAGTCGTCTCTCAAATACAACCTTTGCATGGGCTCGGCATCGTATTCGCTTGTGTTCGGTGAACCTCGATGCCGGATCGACAAAGGAGTTCTATGGCTTCCCCAAAGAAATGCGCCAATGCCGCCTGTACCTGCGTTCCGCCCGACGGATCGAAATACTGCAGCGCTCACTGTGAAGGATTAGCCGGAAAAATCGAAGTCGCATGCCAGTGCGGTCACAGCCATTGCGGCGGAAACATCGCCAAAGCCTGAATCCGACAGTGTCAATGAACAGCGAATCGCGCCTTGCGTTACCCTAGTCCCTTATGGGGCGCATCCGAGTTCTTCCTGACCAGGTGGCCAATCAAATCGCCGCCGGCGAGGTGGTTGACCGTCCCGCTTCGGTCGTGAAGGAGCTGCTCGAGAACGCCCTCGACGCCGGCGCCTCGCGTATCCGCGTCGAGGTGGAAGCCGGTGGACGGCGCCTGATTCGCGTTTCGGATGATGGCCAGGGGATGAACCGCGACGACGCACTGCTGGCCTTCGAACGGCATGCAACGTCGAAGCTGCGCACCGCCAACGACCTGCTTTCGATTGCCACGCTCGGCTTTCGCGGTGAAGCATTGCCTTCCATCGCCTCAGTCGCTCGCGTGACTTTAGAGACAGCAACGGGGGAAACGTCAGCCGGAGAACCGAGCGCTGGTACTGTCGTCGAAATCGCAGGCGGGAAAATTCTGCGCGTGGAAGAAGCCGCATTGACCCGCGGTACGACGCTTGCAGTCTCCGATCTCTTCTACAACACGCCAGCCCGTCGCAAATTCCTTCGTGCCGAATCCACGGAGCTGGCACACGTGACCGCCCTGGTTACGCACTATGCTCTCGCTCATCCTGAAAAGCACTTCGAACTTCTTTCGTCTTCGCACACGCTCGTCTCCGCTCCGCCTGTTTCCCGGTCCGCGGAGCGCATCTACCAGATCTTCGGAAAAGAGACCCTCGCCCAGTTGCTGCCGGTTGCGGCCGAAGCCCCTCTCGATCGCGCCGGGCTTCCCGGACCCTCCGCCCTGGAAGAAGGATCCGGACGAGCCACCGCGCGATCCTGGCTCCCTTCGGATCACGGGCTTCTATTCAAAACCGGAACTGCAGAAGCTCAATCGCAATTCGATCTACATCTTCGTGAACAAACGCCTGATTCGCGATCGCCTGCTCATCCACGCCATTACCGAAGCCTACCGCAACGTCATTCCGCCGACCAGCTTTCCCGTTGTGCTGCTCTTCCTCGAAATGCCTCCCGAAGAAGTGGACGTCAACGTTCATCCTGCCAAAACCGAAGTCCGCTTTCGCCAGCAATCGCTGGTTCACGACTTCGTCCGCGACAGCATTCGCAATTCCCTGATCCAAGCTCGTCCGGCCGCGGGCTTTCTTGCCGCACTTGATTCTGCGCCACTCGCGAGTCCGTCCTTGATGCCGCCGGCCCTATCGCCGCTCCCCGGTTTGCCCGAGAGCGCGTCAGCCCTGACCGTCGCAACTGAATCGATGGCTTCCGAGCCTGGACGAAATTTGGGTCCCTTTCAACTCACGCAGAAGCCGCTCACACCGGTCCCCGGGAGATTGGCATTTGACGGGAGCCCGTTCTCTGGCAAGGTCCCCGATGCGCAGTTTTTAGGAGATGCCGCTGCCGTTCTCCTCGAGGAGGCAGGATCGGCGTTTATCCACGGCTGCTCATCGAGCCCTGACGGCGTTTCTGCCGCCCCGTCCAACGGCGTTCTTGAGACGGCCCAGGTGGAGGCCGAACAGGCTGCTTCAAATCTGAACCACTTGCGTTCGCTGCGTCCTCTAGGGCAACTGAGGGAATCGTTCATTCTGGCCACCGGCGAAGATGGGCTGTGGATCATCGATCAGCATGTTGCCCATGAGCGGGTGCTTTTCGAGAAGATCCTGCGCGACCGGCAAGTAGAAAAGATCCAGCGCCAACGGCTGCTCATGCCAATGCTGGTCGAACTGAAGCCGTGGCAAATAGTTATTTTTGCGCGCATCGCCGAGGAGTTGGAGAAGAGCGGATTTGAAGTGGAACCTTTCGGTCCTCAGACCCTGGCTGTCAAAGCAGCACCAGTCGGGCTGGAAGGCGCGGAGCTCGAACGGGCACTGACCGAGGTGATCGAGCAGTCTGGCGCCGACTCCGATGAACGCCCGCAAAATGAACCCTTTAGCTCACTCCGCACGCGCATCGCGGCATCCATTGCCTGCCACTCCGCCATCAAGATCAACACCCCCCTTGACCCGGCGCGTATGGAATGGCTATTGTTGGAGCTTTCAAAGACCGAGCACCCAACAAGTTGCCCGCACGGACGTCCAATAGCATTGCTGTATTCCTGGAAGGAAATCCTGCGGGCTTTCCATCGCATCTAGTTCGGATTTAAAATCCAAATAGAGACCGCTTCTCTCTCAGAAGAAAGCGGCCGCAGGGCCACACGAGCCTGGAAGCGAGGTTTTTCTTTGACAGCGGAACAATTAGAAGCTGCGCGCGCCGAACGGATGCGCCATAACGGACTCGGCACATTGACTTTAGAGGAAGCCCGGACTTGGATTGAAGAGACCGGCTTGTGCCTCTTTCTGCCTCGGAAGCAGTTCACTTCCTCGGTTGCGCCTTCTTTTGTCGAGGCGATTGGTGGACGGCGCGATGCGACCCCTGATCCGCGCCAGATTGCTACGGCCGAGGAATTGCTGGTTCGGCTTGAAAATGATGGAGTTGCGGTTCGGTTGAATCTCTCGGGACAGCCCGGAGAACAGCCCGACTTTGTCGTTGCCGCCTGGGTTTTGCCCTACGTCTACGCCCTGCGCGGCGATCGGGACTGGCGGCGCAACCCCCAACTCACCGGGTCCCGGGCCGTATCGCAATTGGCGGTTCAGGCCTACAAACTGCTTGAAGCCAACGACTCGACGATCTCTCAGCTGAAGCACGCCCTCGGCCGCGAAGTGAGCGAATCCGCGGTTGTCCGCGCCATCACCGAACTCTGGCAGCAACTGCGGATCATCCCAACGATTGCGGCAGCCGGCCAGCCGGCCAAGTGGCAGCTTCTTCGCCATCGCTATCAGAAGGCCATCGCCGAAGGCGCCTCGACGTCGCAGGTCACGGCCATTTCGGTGCTTGCCTCCATCTATCTTCAGGCGGTAATCGCCGCCAGCATGGAAGAGGTTGAGCTCTTCCTGGCTCCGCTGACCGCACGAAGCAAGGTGCGCGAAGTGTTGCGCGGCCTGGTCGCCACCCGCCAGGTCCATACCATTTCCATGGGGCATGCGCCGCACTTCTACGTCGCGGGCACGTTGCCGGAATTCGCGCCTACGCCCATGATTTATGCGGGCACCATCGGTTTCTTCCACGTATTTTTCATACCGGCAATGACCGTGAGGAGACTCGCAGGGAAGTCACGTTCTCGCATCCGCCTGCCTATTCATCGCCTGCACCTGCTGCTTCCACTCAAGGCGCCTGAACCGCAAGCGACCGCCGCTCCTGCGCATCCTCCGACGCAGGCAAGCAAGCCTCCAGCTCCACGCACGCAACCTCCATCCCGCACTCACTTGAGTCGGCCGGCTCACAATCGGAATCGCAAGGCAAGCGCAAGCAGGCCGGGACAATCCTCCAGCGGATCACGCATCTTTCGACGCGGTACAGATGCCCGCCCGTCTGCTGCACGCCCCTCTAGTGCGGCCAGACCCACCGCAGGGTATCAAGCCTGCTGCGAGATCACGCTGGGGCCAGAACGGTCATTCCAGCGCCAACGGGAAAACCGACGGCAATTCTTCCGCGAGGAACGTCGCCGCTCCTGCTCGATCGAATGGAACTTCGCAGCGCGCCAACGGCAATGGGACCGGGACAAGGAACGGAAAGTCCGACGACACCAGCCTGGGGCAAGCATAACGGCCACGCGAAAGTCGCAAAGACAGCGGGCAAGCCTTCCGGCCTCAAGCGCAAAACAGCTCTCACCCGCAAGGACGTCCGCATCGACGCACGCACATCGCGCGGAAACCGTAAACCTGCGCTTGCTGCCGGCGCCAAGGCCGGAAACAGCAAGCGCTTTGGCTTTACGGCGCGGCCAAACAAAGGGACGAAAAAGCGCGGATGAGCGGGGCCGAAAGTTCGTCGCCGGCCCCACGCAGCACTTCGGCATATCATTGTCGCCATCGATGGCCCCGCAGGCGCGGGCAAGAGCACGGTCGCACGCCATCTTGCCCGGCATTTCGGGCTGCTCAATCTCGAAACGGGCGCCATGTACCGCGCCTTTGCCCTCAAAGCGCTGCGTCGCGGGATTTCTCTGGACGACAGTGCGGCCCTGGAAGAACTCGCCGCAGATACGCAGATCCGGCTTGAAGCAGGCGAAGAAGAAAACCGCGTCTTCCTCGACGACGAAGACGTCACCGGCTTGATCCGCAATCAGACCGTCACCGACGCCGCATCCCGCGTCAGCGTCTTCCCTCCGATTCGCGCCTGGATGGTTCGACTGCAACAGCAGATGGGCGCCGCGGGCGGTGTGGTGATGGAAGGGCGCGACATCGGGACCGTGGTCTTTCCTCATGCCGACGCAAAGATTTTCCTGGACGCCGCTCCTGAAGTGCGCGGAATGCGCCGTTTCGACCAGCTCGGCATCCAAACCAGCCGTTCAGCCGCAAGATGTGATCCGCGATCTGCATGCACGCGACGAGCGCGACCGCAACCGGGCCGACTCTCCCCTGAAGCCAGCCCCCGATGCGGTGATTCTGGATTCGACAAACTTGTCGCTGGACGAAGCCGTGAAGGCCGCCGAAGAGATTGTCGCTGCAAAGCTGGCAGACGAAAGCCTCTCCGATAGCCGAGATAAATAACTAAGTCCTTTGTATCTCCGCGCCATCGCAGCAGATCTCTTCCCTTCCGCTCCAGAGATACGATTCGATGGCCGCATTTTGTTTCCGCAGCATAAAATTAGCTCTAGGATTCGCGGAGTCCAGGTATCGGGAAGCATGGAAATCACGTGCAAACGCTGTCACCAGACCGTGCAGGCTGAGAACTGCTTCTGCCCTACGTGCGGACTGCCCCAGCTGGTTTACGCTCCGGATTCGGCCAACGGCCAGGCTCCGGCGGACCGATGGACGGAAGCCGTGCGCGACGCAAGCATGGTGGATTGGAAGCCGGCGATGCGTTCCGCGCTGTTGCTTGCCGTACCGGCGGGATTGCTCTCCAGCGGACTTTCTCCCGTGGGATTCTTCGGCTTGTTCTGGATGGCTGCTGCGGCTGCATGGGCGGTTGCCCTCTATGTCGCGCGGTCAAGCGCCGGCATGGATCACAATCGGTGCGGGAGCGCGCATCGGCCTCGTCACCGGACTGCTGGCCGCGTGGCTTGCCTTTACTGTCAGCGGTAGCGTCCTGTTTGTGGAGCGGTTTGTTCTGCACCAATCCGGCCAAATTGATTCGGAGTGGAAGAGTCGCGTCGAAACGAGCCAGCAGATGACGCAACAATGGGCAGCCGAATTGGAGCCCTCCGACGCGGCAGAAGCACAGATCTCTGCGATCGCAGGTGCAGGCATGGATGCTCTCGCCGTGGGGACACGCGGGTATCGAGGCCTTCAGCCTCACATTCAATTCCGTATTCCTGCTCTTCTTTGCGGCGGGCGGCGGCGCACTGGGCGCGCGCCTGCTTGCCCGCTCGCGACGGCCAGAAGTTTAAGAAGCTTCCGTCCTTCTTGCCTTTCAAAGTCGCGACCAGAACCTTGCTGCGAGCGTGGTAGCCTGCGATTCCACTTCTCCACAACTTGCCGCGAGCAGCCAAGCCTCGTATCATCCGGCGAGAGAGAATCCATGAGCGAAGAGCCGAATCAACCAAGCCTGCGCATCAAAGGCAGGCTGATGTCAGCCTCTGAAATTGAACGTACTCTTGGTTCGCCTTGCACACCAGATTGTTGAAAAGAGTAATGGCAGCGAAGACCTGGCCCTGATCGGCATCAAGCGCCGCGGGGTCCCGCTTGGCAGAGCGATTGGCCAAGCTCATCGCCGGCATTGAGAAGCGGCCGGTCGATACCGGCGTACTCGACATTCAGTTCTATCGCGACGATTTGTCGACGGCGGGCGTCCGTCCCGTGGTCACTCCTGGCGCCATCGGATTCGACGTAGCGGGCCGCGACGTGGTGCTCTGCGATGATGTGCTTTACACTGGCCGCACCATCCGCGCTGCGCTGGATGCTCTCTTCGATCATGGCCGGCCGCGCCGCGTGCAGCTTGCCGTCCTGATTGATCGCGGCCATCGCGAGCTGCCGATCGAAGCGACCTATGTCGGCAAAACTGTTCCCACCAGCAGCCGCGAAATTATCGAAGTAAAGTTCCGCGAGGTCGATAACGACGAGCAGGTTCTGCTTGTCGAACGTACTGACTAAGAACGACAGCTTCTGGCCTTTTAGCCGAGAAGCTAGAGGCTAGAAGCTCAAGATTCGCTATGACCGCAGCCGCAACCGCAGCACCCGTCCGCCGCCAGCTCCACCCTCCGCCCGTTCGCCGCTTCACCTTCTCCGCTACAACAAAGGCTCGTTGCTTTCAGTGCAGGACCTCACTCTCGACGCGGTAAGTCATCTGCTCGCCCGCGCATCGGCGCTCGAAAATATGGACCCCTTGGTCCGCGATCGCATCCTGCTCAAGCGCCGGTGGCCCTCCTCTTCTACGAATCCTCCACGCGGACCCGTACCAGCTTCGAGCTGGCAGCAAAGAGCCTCGGCGCCGACACCACTCTCGATCTCGAACCTTTCCTCGAGCATCGAGAAGGGCGAATCGCTGAAAGACACCGGCCTGACCCTGCGCGCCCTTGGCGCCGAAGCCATCATCCTGCGCCATAACTCTTCCGGCGCGCCCTGGCTGCTTGAAGAAACGACCCATCTGCCGGTCCTCAACGCAGGCGATGGCATGCACGAGCATCCCACGCAGGCTCTTGCTCGATCTGCGCACGATCCTTGCGCATCTGCGTCCCGGCGTAGAAGTCGGTCGCAGCCGGACACGCTTGCGGGCGTCACTGTGACCATCGTTGGCGACATTCTGCATAGCCGCGTCGCCCGATCGAACATGCTGCTGCTGCCACGATTTGGCGCGCGCGTTCTGCTCTGCGGTCCGCCGCAATTGCTTCCTGAGCTCGCAACCGGCGCAGGTCCCGGCATCTCGATCGAACGCGATTTTGACACCGCTCTGCAGCAGTCGCAGGTGGTGATGATGTTGCGCATCCAGGCTGAACGGCTCGCGGGCATGCAGATCGATCTCGAGCAGTACAAGGCCAGCTATCAACTCACCGGCCAGCGCCTCGCTGCACATGCGCCGACCGCGCTCGTCATGCATCCGGGCCCGATCATCCGCGGACTCGAGCTCACGGCGGGCGTCGCCGACGGCTCGCAATCGGCCATCCTCGAACAAGTGACCAACGGCGTCGCCATTCGCATGGCCGTGGTGGAGCGGGCACTGACGGAGGCGCACACGAAAGCGGGCCGTTCATGACTGCACTTCTGATTCGCAACGGCCATCTCATCGATCCCGCCGCTGGCATCGACGGTCCCAAGAGACATCCTGCTCAAGGACGGCCGCGTGGCCGAAATTGGCCGCCGCAGGCAAATTGAAGCCCACCAACGGCACCGAAGTCCCTCGATGCTACCGGACTCACGGTCGCGCCAGGCCTCATCGACATTCACGTCCATCTGCGCGAGCCGGGCCAAGGCTACAAAGAGACCATCGCCACCGGAACCGCAGCAGCCGCGGCGGGAGGCTTCACCGCCGTTGCCGCCATGCCGAATACCACGCCGGTCAACGATTCGGCCGAGATCACGCGCTGGATGCTAGTCGCCGGAACGCGGCGCGCATGTGCGCGTCTACCCCATCGCCGCTGCGACGCGCGGATCCAAAGGCGAATCGCATCAACGATTTTGCCGCGCTCAAATCCGCCGGAGCGGTGGCAGTGACCGACGATGGCCATCCAATCCTGAAAGACAGCGTCATGCGCGAAACGCTTGCCGCCGCCGACGCGCGTGGGCCTCAGCGTGATTCAGCATGCGGAAGATACGCGCATGACGCAAGGCGCCAGCATGAATGCGGGACCGACCGCGTTCAAACTCGGCTTGCGCGGCATGCCATCCGAAGCCGAATCCAGTCTCGTCGAACGCGACATCCGGCTGGTCACCGAGCTACGCGATGCGCGTTCGCATCTGCACGTGGCGCACACATCGACCGCCGCGGCCATGGCTGCCGTGCGCAAGGCGCGCCGCAACGGCCTGCGAGTCACCTGCGAAGTCGCTCCGCATCATTTCCTTCTTACCGAAGAACATGTCGGCTTCTACAACACCAACGCGAAAATGAATCCGCCCCTGCGGTCGGCCGCGGACCGCGACGCCATGATCGAAGGCATCCTCGATGGCATCGTCGACGCCATCGCCACCGATCACGCGCCGCACGCAACGCACGAGAAGGAAGTGGAGTTCGAAAACGCGCCGAATGGCATCACAGGCCTTGAAACCGCGCTGGGCCTCTGCCTACGCTGGCTGCACAAGGAGTGGAAGCTGCCGCTGGGCCGCGTGCTCAGCCTTTTGAGCGCGCAGCCCGCTGCGCTGCTTGGACTGAAAGGCCGCGGCACGCTCGCCGTTGGCAGCTTTGCCGATGTCGTGGTCTTCGACCCCAAGGTTGAATGGATCTATCGCGCCAAAGAGACCCGCTCCAAAGCGCACAACACGCCATTTGACGGTTGGACGATGCAGGGCAAAGTCCGTTGGACGATCAGTGAGGGCCGCGTCGCCTACGCGAGCGCGTGACGCTCCGGCAATAGATCCAGAACTAGCTGGCCTTGCCCCGAACAGCTCCTGTTCCGCGCGATACCAATCCTCTTCGTGGTGCCCGTCCTGGTGGCCGCGTTCCGCCCAGTATTGATGCGCAAGGCGCGCGATCTCTTCCGCGCGAAACCATCTGCGTTACATTCCCTTTTGCTGGCGCTCCTCTTTGGGTGCCGGCGTTTTCGGTGCGGCTTCTTTTGAGGCAGTCGCACGGGGTTTCTTCGGAGTGGTCGCTTTCTTTATCTTCTCGGTCATTAGGATTCTCCTCGTCGTGTGTGGAGGCCATGCGGTTCTACCGTCTCTGTAGAGGGAACCGCTGACCCTGAGTGGCTACTCAACGACGATGAAGGCCACCTGGTACGGGGGTAAAACCTCCACGTGAACTGGAGAACTGCTCGAACGAGCTGCCAACATCCATAGAATACAAAAGCGTGGACCATCTTGAAGAGCAGAGACCTGGGATGAATCCGCATCGTCAAGTAACGAATCTTGGACATTTCCCCGGTTCCGGCTGCATCGCATGTAGATTGCCGTGTACACGGTTGACCCTTGAATTCGATGGGCCGCTATTGAACTCAATGCGGTGAGGATCGGCCGCGATCTATTTGAAGGTTGTAAAGTGGAAGACTGGATTCTGGGGCGAGAAAGCATCGGGCTGGCATTACGACCTGCTCTTCATCGTGATGAACCTGACCATTCTCTGCACCGGAGGCGGCCGCATCGCGCTTTTACCCTAGGCCGCCAAACTCATTTGAGGTCGCCGATCGGAATGGACAAGCGGGAGTTTCTCAAGACTTCAGGAGCAATTGTGGCAGGCTCGATGTTGTCGAAGTTTTCCTCCAGCCAACAGCAGCCCGCGCCACGCGAAAACTGGGCCGGCAACATCACCTACAGCACGGATCACGTTTTTACCCCGCCTCTGTCGACGAGGTGCGCGAGGTCGTCAAGAAGCTGCGCGAAGCTTCGCGCACTCGGTTCGCGGCACTCGTTCAACACCATCGCCGACAGCAACTCAGAATCAGATCTCGCTTGTAGCATCTCGATCAGATCGACATCGACGACAAAGCGCACACCGCCACCGTCGGCGCGGGCATCAAATATGGCCAGCTCGCGCCGGTCATCGACGCGCGCGGCTACGCGCTGCACAATCTCGCGTCCCTTCCGCACATCTCGGTCGCCGGCGCCATCGCCACCGCCACGCACGGCTCGGGAATTCACAATGGCAACCTGGCCACGGCGGTCGAGGCGATCGAGCTCGTCACTGCCGATGGCGAGGTCCTTCACCTGTCGCGCGAGAAAGGACGGCGATCGATTCCTGGGAGCAGTCGTCGGCCTCGGCGCGCTTGGCGTGGTCACGCGCGTCACGCTCAATCTGCAGCCGACTTACCAGGTAGCGCAGTCCGTCTATCGGAATCTCTCCTTCGATCACCTGGAGCATCATTTCGATGAGATCTTCGGCGCGGGTTACAGCGTCAGTCTGTTCACCGACTGGCAGAACCATCGCGCAACGCAAGTCTGGATCAAGCGCCGCGCTCGCGCCAGGCGCGAAGAACGATTGGCAGCCTGAGTTCTTCGGCGCCAAGCTCGCCACTGAAAAACTCCACCCCATCGACGGCCACCCCGCCGAAAGCTGCACCGAGCAGCAAGGCATTCCCGGCCCGTGGTACGAGCGCCTGCCGCATTTCAAAATGAACTTCACGCCTTCGAGCGGCCGCGAACTGCAGACCGAATACTTCGTTCCTCGCGATCGCGGCTACGAGGCCATTCTCGCCGTTGAGAAGCTGCGCGACCGCATCACGCCGCACCTGTTCGTCACCGAGCTGCGCACCATCGCTGCCGACGATCTGTGGATGAGCACGGCCTATCGGCGCCCCTCGCTGGCCATTCACTTCACGTGGAAGCCCGAGTGGCCCGAGGTTCGCGAAATCCTCCCGCTGATCGAGGAGCAGCTTGCGCCCTTCGGCCCGCGCCCGCATTGGGCGCAAGCTCTTCACGCTTCCGCCCGCGCGCCTGCAGGCGCAATACGCGCGGCTTGCGGAGTTCAAGGAGCTTCGCTCAAGCACTACGACCCGGACGGCAAATTCCGCAACCAGTTCCTCGACACGAATCTCTTTGCAAGTTGAGGACAGGGAACCGCCAAATAGCGTGTAGCTTACCCCTTGCGGCGATAGTGAATCTGGAACTCGTATCCCGCATTCGCCGGAAATAGCCCCGCCACATGGCGCAGCCGTTCGGCCAGCGCCGGAGCAGCCAGCAGCGGATATTCGCGCTCGCGCAGGTCGTGATAATCGAAGTCCACGGCCAGCGAAAGCATATAAATCGCCAGCGCGTCGGAAAATGCCGCTTCGAAAAAGCTGTTGCGGGCGCGCTCGTCGATGCGCCTTGCCACTGCGCGGATCCTGGGCCCGGCGGCGCGTCTCCCATGCATCCTGGCTCGACTCGCCGCGCACCTGCGCTTCGGCCTGCGACCAAACCAGCGACGAAAAGCTCTCGGGCACGCCCGCTACGGCAACAAAGTTGTGGGCCACGTTGATGAAGAACTCGAAAGCCAGGCCGAAGCGATCCTCGACCAGTCGGGTGGAAATGAATACACGCCTCGGTCGATCCGAAAGCCGCGTTGCGGTGGCAGATCGCGCGGTCGCCGAGGTCGACCGAGTAGGAAGGCGCGATCATGGTCTCGCCGGTGTCGGCAATGGCCAGCGGAACAAAATAATAGGCGCGGCTCGCAAGCGCTGCAGACATCGTGGCGGGCACCGCGCCGACCATGCGCTCCAGATCGGCCTCGGAGACGCGCGTCTCGCCCCAGGCCGCGAATCGGATTCCGTTCGGCGCTTGCCCGACGGTCGACTGAGTTGCGACCTTTTCGGCTTGCCACAGCTCGATTTGTACATTGCTGGCCATGGAACTGTATTCTAACTAGACGAGGGAGGTCGCGAAAGTGACGCCACAAACAGCCCATTCTTCGCGTGCCGCCGGCGGCAGCTTTCTCGGCTTTCCGCTGGAAGGCTTCAGCCTTTTCCAGAGCCTGCTGCTTTCGTTCGCCGCTGCTTTCTTCACCTTCTTTGCCTCCACTTTCCTGGCCATCTTCTCGCTGCTGGTCTGGAACGGCATTGGCGGCCACTCGGTGAACTATGCCGACAGCTATCTGCTACGTCGGCTTTCCCGCTGGGCTGCTCGTGCTCCTCATCGCTCTGCCCTTCTTCGGCACATTGTGGCTCCGGGCCAGGTTTCGGGATTGAGCCTGCCCTATGCCCGTGCACTCCATCCAGCTCGAGAGAACTCAAGGGGGCTCGCCGCACAGCGTGGAGCAAGTCCGCACCTGGTGCGCGCTCTTGGAGGCCGGCGGCATTCTCTATTTTCCGCAAACTCCCGTTCCGATCCCGGCCGCAGATCTTCAGTTTCTCCTTGGCCAGCACCAAACCGGCAGCCGTCTCCACAAGAACATCGCCTACAAGCCGGATCGCGACCAGCTGAGCGGCGTTGATCGAAAGACGGCAACGCACCGAGGACCTGGAACAGCTGCACGCCGTCATGCGGCGCTACTCGGCCAGCGTCGACAACTTTCTTGCTGGATTTCTTGCGCCGTATCAGCGGCGTTGGCGGCTGGACTATGCCAGTTTCCGCCCGCTGGAAGAAGAAGGCCGCGATCTGCCCGTGCGCCGGCGCAATGATCTACTGCACACCGACGCTTTTCCAACCCGGCCCACGCGCGGCTGGCGCATCCTGCGCTTCTTTCACAATATCCATCCCACGCGAACGCGCGACTGGGTCGTAGGCGATCCATTTTCGAAAGTGGTCAATGTCTTTGCGCCACGCAAGCTCGCACGCCAAAGCCGGACACGCCGGTTACGCGCACGGCAAAGAGTCTGGCCCAATCGACGGGGCTGGCCGGACTGCGTTCCGCAATGGAAGCGAACTCCCTACGATGAATTCATGATGCAGTTGCACAACGCCATGAAAGAAGACGCAGCCTTCCAGAGCAGTTGCGCCAAGGAAAATTTCGAATTCTGTGCCGGGTTCGAGCTGGATGGTCTACACCGAGACCGTGCCGCACGCCGTGCTCGGCGGCCAGTACGCGCTGGAGCAGACATTTCTCGTCGATCCCGCAGCGATGGTCACGCCGGAATCGGCGCCGATTTCTATCCTCGAAAAAATGGCGGGCGCACGATTGGCCTAGCGCTGCGCCGATCACAGCCCAGCGGGCTTAGGGTCTTCCGGATCGTACTTGGCGATGCGAATCTTCTTCGCCAGGCCGAGCTTTGACAGCAGCCAGATGCCGTAGAAGTTGGGGTCGATCTCATACCACTTGAGACCGTGGCGAGCCGAAACCGGATGCGCGTGGTGGTTGTTGTGCCAGCCTTCGCCGCCCGTCAGCAGAGCGACCCACCAGCTATTGCGCGAGTCGTCGCGCGTCTCAAACCGCCGGCTGCCCCACAGGTGCGTCGCCGAGTTGACCAGCCATGTAGCATGCAGTCCGAGAGTCACACGCAGCAGAACGCCCCACAAGACCATGGCCACGCCGTTGACCCATCCGCCCCAGATCCAGCCGCCGGCCAGCAGCAGCACGCCGCTCACCGTGATCGGAACCCAGTGATATTTGCTCAGCCACACATGGAAGCGATCTTTGCTCAAATCCGGCACGTAACGCGACAGCACCTCGGTCTGCGCATGCAGAGCCTTGCCGAAAAGCATCCAGCCGGCATGCGCCCACCAGCCGCCTTCGCGCGGCGTGTGCGGATCGCCTTCATGATCGCTGAGCTGGTGATGCACGCGATGGGTCGACACCCAGAAGATCGGCCCGCCCTCAAGCGACAAGGTGGCGCAGATGCTCATCAGGTATTCAACCCACTTCGGCGTCTGATAGCCGCGGTGGGTCAGCAGGCGGTGATAGCACATGCCGATGCCGACATTGATGGCCAGCACGTAGAGGATCGCCATCACCGCCAGCCGTTGCCAGCTGAAGAAGAAGAACGCGGCAAGCGCTCCGACGTGAAAAAGGATGATGGTCGTCAACGTGACCCAGTTGATCCCTCGCCCACGGTCGCGGCCTTGCCCATGCGCACCAGCTCGCGCGCAGCTACGGCGTGAGCCGTTGCATCTGCAGCCTCGAGTGTCGGGTTGATTGGAATCGGGTTGTACTTCGCCGGTGCTCGCGGGGGAAGGTGCGGTAATGACGGAGGCCATCTTCGATAAGTCCTTCAAGAGTGGCTCAAATCCCACTCTCGCTTTCTGAATTCTATCGGAGACAAGGCTGTATAGAGTAAACCGTGTTCAAAATTGATCGAGCTTTTAAACAAGTCAGGCGATAGTGCCTCATCGTGACGGTTCGCAATCGCTAACTTCATCAGTTCCGGGCTTCCGGTCGCAGTCGTACCCCCGCCGGTGACAAAGAGCTCTTTCGCCGTGCCGCGCATCACCCGGTAGAGGGCGAACTGGCGCTGCGTGTCCCGCGCAGCTCAAACAGCAGTTCGCCGCGGTTATCGGCCAGCGCATCCACAGCATCGACCAGGCGCATCCGTGGCGTATCGTCCAGGTGCGCGCCATCGGTGACGCTCTTGAACAGCACCAGCAGGCTGCCGTACAGATCCGGCTGCGCAATCAAAGTGACGAATTTCTGCTGCTCCGGAGGACCATCGGTGTGCGCCGTCAGCACCAGCGTCGCGCCGGACCCATAGGCCAGCTCGAAAACGCGAAACTCCTCGCCGGCAGAGGAGCCGGCTCGGCGGCGTAATCAGCTTCGGTCTTCGCTCGTGCAGTCTGTCCTGCTTCGGCGTCGACGCTGGGCGTGCGGCTTGATGCCCAATGCGCGTGCGCGCGATGTCCTCCAGCGCGGCCTTCATCTTCAGCTCGTCCGCCGGATCGGCCCAGGAATAGCTCCAGGGATGCTCCGGCCTGTTTCTTAGGATCGGAAACTGCCACTGCCTGCTCCATGTCCGAAGGCAAACCCATCAGGGTCGGCGTCACGTCCGGGCCGCGTATCCGCCGACTTGCCGCGCATCAGACGCGGCCGATCCGGGTCCGTCGCGTTGCGCAACGACTCGACATAGCCCCCATCCGCAGACTGCTTCTGCTTGCCCCGCTTCAGCGCAGGCCGGTCGGGATCGGAAGTCGGAAGCAGAAGAATTTGTTGGAGTCCGTGCCCGACGTCTGGACTCGTGTCCGGCTGCTTGTGCAACGCCGGGCTGTCCGGATCAGGCGAGCCGAAGTCGAGCCCGAAGTCGAGCTCGAGTTACCCGAATTGGCCGCTCCCCGGAATCATCATCTCGAAGTCTTTTTGTGCAGCGTTGGCCGATCCGGATCGGGTGCCGTGCGCCGGACCACCGGAGCTCGACCCGGACCCGCCGCTGTCCGACGTGCCCCCACCATGCTTTCGATGCAGCGTGGGCCTATCGCTCTCTTCGCTCGTCGACCTTGCCCTGGTCCATCATGGGCGCTGGCTTTGGCTTCGCGACCGGCGTCGGCTTCCAGGTTCCAAATCCTACCCACGAGCCCTGTTCCTGCCCCGCATTCATCACGTCGAAAAGCCCCAGCCGCGCGCCGTTTTTCTGCAGGATGTATTCCACGCCGCCATCCACCGCCAGAGGCTGCGGCCGCGCCAGATAGACTCCGCCATCCTGCAACTGCTCCCCATCGAATACCGTGATGGGAACGAGGCGGCTGGTCTTCGGCTTGCCCAGATCGCCTGTCCACTCCAGCACGGCAACGGCACGCAGCTCCGGGGTATCCTTGTCCTTCTTCGCGATCTGGCCCGGATACTGAGCGCTGGCGGCAACTGGCGGCGAACAAGCGCAAGCGCGAACCGCCACTGACTGCGCAATCTCAGAAAAACGCTTCCTGCTGCAATGACGCTCCGCGCCCCGCTCGGCCATAATGCAAGCTGATGGTCAATCGATTCAACATACGAGGGAAATCCCCATGGAACTCAATACCAAAGTCGCCGACTTCACGCTGGAAACCGACGAGGAGAAAAAAGTAAGCCTCTCCGACTTTAAAGGCAAACCCGTCATTCTCTTCTTTTATCCCAGAGCCGATACTCCTGGCTGCACCATTGAGGCCTGCGGCTTTCGCGATACGTTCAAGAAGCTGCAGGCTGCCGGCGCCGTGGTCCTCGGCATCTCGCGCGACACGCCCAAAGCCCAGGCCAAATTCCGCGCCAAATACGACCTTCCGTACACACTCCTTGCTGATGTAGACGAGAAAGTCTGCAATCAGTTTGGCGTGATGAAGGAAAAGAACATGTACGGCAAGAAGGTCATGGGGATCGAGCGCACCACGTTTCTGATCGGCCCCGACCAGACCCTGCTGCACATCTTTCCCTAAGGTTACGCCCGAAGGCCATGCCGAAGAAGTGCTTAAGCTGCTCAAGGAATGGAAAAAAGCGCACAAGTAAAGCGGAAAACGCAGTCCGCACGGCCAGCCTTGCCTGGACGGTTGCTTCCCCGCAGCTTTTTTGAGCACTCGCCGGAGCTCGTCGCGCCGCGGCTGCTGGGGAAGCTGCTCGTCCACCGCAGCCACGCCGGCATCCTGGCGGGCAGCATCGTCGAGGTCGAGGCCTACCTCGGCCCGCACAACGATCCGCCCGACCCGGCCGCCCACTCGCATCGCGGACCCACGCCGCGCAACGAAGTTCTCTTCGGCCCCGCCGGGCATGCGTATGTCTACGCGATCTATGGCCGCTATTTCTGCATGAACATCAGCTGCGAATCCGAGGGACTCGCCGGCTGCGTGCTGCTGCGCGCTCTGGAACCGGTCGCCGGCGCGGACCTGATGGCGGCAAATCGCGGCCTGCCGTCGGGCGCCGCACCTCGGCTCCTCACCGCTGGACCGAGCCGACTGTGCCAGGCGCTGGGCCTCACGCGAAAGACGCACAACGGCCTCGATGTCACCAGCGCCATTCGCCGCTGCAGGTGCGCGACGACGGTTGCAGCGTCTCGGAGGTGCTCGTCACGGTGCGCATCGGCATCAAGCATGCGGTCGACTGGCCGCTTCGATTCGCGCTTCCGGGGCACGTCTGCGTCTCGGGAGCAAAGAATTTAATCGGGAGCCGAGTCCACCTGTAGAATTCCGTCGAAGAAGTATCGTCTGTTACTGTGAATTGGTTCTGCGACTCCATCTCAATCAGCGAGGAATCTTCTGCTTGAAAATCGCTTCCCCGTTGCTTCGCAGCCGTCGCTGGCCATCGCTTTTGCCTATCGCCGCAAATCTCTCAGCCCAACAGCCTGCCGGTAGCCTGCCGGCCCACGAACACGAGCATGCGCACGGTCCCTCGCCCGCGCCGACCAACCTGCAGGTCCTGCCCAAAGACCTGACCGGCGACAGGTTCACGAGATGATGCACAAGTGGGAGGCCGTCGCTGGGCACCGAGTGCAGCACCTGCCACGCCGCCGACCCAAAGAACCTTGGACCCAACGGCAAGCCTCGTCTCAACTTCGCCGACGACTCGAAGCCTGAGAAGACCACGGCCCGCCTGATGGTGAAGATGGTCGAGGAGATCAACACGCAATACATCGGCAAGATCGATAACTCGGGCGACCGGTCAGCTGCGGCACCTGCCATCGCGGCCACCTCGACCCGCCGCCGTTCGTCGCACCGCCAGATCACGATCACGACCATGACGGCTCCGCCGCCGGCTGCCGCGCGCAGCCCAGGCACTAGGCCAATAAGGCTCGGATCCGCACCGCACGCGCGCGATCTCACGACGCTCTGATCGCTCGATCTGCGCACGCACAAACTCCCCGCTCTTGCCGCCGCGTCTTCGCCTCGAGCTGCACGTTGCGAATCACGATCGCCTTTGTCGAGCGCCTTGGTCATGTCGTAGACCGTCAGCGCAGCAACGGCCGCGGCGGTCAGCGCTTCCATCTCCACACCTGTCGGCCCTACCGTCGCCGCAGTCGCGGTGATCCGCACGCCGTCTTCGACGACCTCCGCCTGCACGTCCACATGCGTCAGCGCCAGCGGATGGCACATGGGAATCAGTTCCGACGTGCGCTTCGCCGCCTGAATCCCCGCGAATCCGCGCCACCTCCAGCGGATTGCCTTTGGGATTCGCCGGCAGCGCCGCCAGCACCGCCGCTGATAGTTCCACAAACGCCGAAGCAGTCGGCCGTGCGCGCGCGTGGCCTGCTTGGCGCTCACATCCACCATGCTGGCTTTACCGGATTCGTCGAAATGCGAAAGAACTGGCTTTGCGGAATCGGTCATCACAAGCACCTTAGAACATCAGAATTCGAACCATCGCTCCGGCGTCAAGACTGCTCACATCTTCTGGCACGACAACGAAACAATTAGACCGCGCAAATGCAGGCAAATCCCCGCTTCCGTGCCACGGCACCGTAGCCACCTGCGGAAGCCGCATCGTCGGGCGGATTGAACTCACACAAACCCGGCAAAAACCGCGTCAGCCCAGGCTTCGCCTTGCGGTCTGTGGCTCGTGCAAGCTGCGGCAGTTCACGAAGCGCGGTCCTGTCTCTTACGCGCCACCCAAGCGCCGCCAGCACCGGCGCGGCAAACAGCAGAAATGTCGCTGCCGACGAAATGGGATTGCCGGGCAGTCCAAAAAACGGCAGCGATGCTCCTGCCTGCACGCGGCAACTTCGCCAAAGACCAGCGGCTTGCCCGGTTGAATGCGCACGCCTGTGAAATGAAATGCGCGCCGATGCGCGCAAGGGCCGGCTCAACCAGATCAAACTTCCCCGCTGAAACGCCGCCGGAGATCAGCAACAGATCCGCGTCCATCGCGTGAAGGAGCGCGGCATCCAGGGCCTCCGCAGTGTCAGCGGCAGTGGGAAGCACCCGCGCCTCTCCGCCCGCCGCAGTCACGAGCGCAGCCAGCATCGGCGCATTCGAATTGCGAATCTGTCCCGGGCCAGGCTCCTGCTCGATCGGAACCAATTCGTCGCCCGGTCGTCAGAATCGCCACGCGAGGACGCTTGTGAAGACCGAGAGCCGCGCATATCCGCACGCGGCAGCAAGCGCAATCTGCGCGGACCCAACACGAGCACCCGCCGAAACCAACTCGTCCCCTCGACGCGCCTGCGCGCCCTTCGCCACAATATTGTCGCTGCGCTGCAATCGTCCGTTTCGGAAGCAGTCGAACTCTGTCCCCGTTCCGTTCCACATGTTCGATCATCACCACGGCGTCCGCGCCCATGGGGACAGGCGCGCCCGTCATGATCTCCCATGCAGCGCCGGCTGGCAGCGGGCCCGCGGGGGCTTCGCCTGCATGGGTTGATCCCGGCAATCGGCAGGAATTCGTGCGGTTGAAGCCTCCGCGGCCCGGCAAGCAAATCCGTCGCGCGTCGAGCGAGCAAAAGCAGGCTGGTCCTGATCGGCCAACATCGGCTCCGCAAGCACGCGGCCCGGATGCATCGGCCAACTCAACTCGTTCGATCGCGAGATTCGCTCCGCACAATCCCCGCGCAAACGAAACCACCATCGCAGCTGCTTCCGAGTAGCTCAGCAATTCCGCGCTCATGCCATGGATTGTAGATGGAAGCGGCCGCGAGCTGGCGTTGCGCGGCACATCAAGACTCACTCGCAAAAATAAATGGGCGCCTCCAACCATCGGAGGCGCCGCTTCATTCAGTTTCAACGGCTGGCTTACTTCTTGCCCGCCTTGTAAGTGGAATTGATCTTCTGCCCCGCCTGCTGCAGAATCGCCTGCACTTCGCCGGCATAGGGGCCCGTCGGCGCCAGGTCAAGATACTTCTGGTACGCCTCGGCACACCCTTCCGGCAGAACAATCCGCTGCGTCTTCGGATCGACCGTGGCCTTCTGAAACAAGCCCCTGTCCCTTGAGGTAGTACACCAGCGCATCGTTGGGATCGTTCTTGATGGCCATGTCCGCGGCTGCTACCTGCGCATCGGCATTCCCTGACTGGAAGAAAATCACCGCCTGGTTGCGGAGATAGGTTCCTGCCGAACTCGGATTGGCTTTGGCCGCGGCATCATACGCAGCGTTCGCCTCGGGCACCTTCCCCGCGCGCGCGTAGATCTCGCCCAGTCCGGCATTCGCCATGCCCTCGATTGCAGGATTCGGCTTCTTGGACGCGGCATCCACTTCCAGGGCCTTCTTGTACGCGGTCTCGGCTTCGTCATACTTCTTGAGTCCGGTCTGCTGCCTGTCCCATGTAAGCCCAAAGAACCGGCTCCATCGGCCTCATCTCGCGTGTCCTTCGTCATCAGGGTTTCGATGTCGGTGTACTTCGCGGTCTTGATCTCCGTCGTCTTCGCATCGACATCGGCCCTGGAAGCGGTCGCACCCAGTTGCTGGGCTGCCGTAGCGTGCGCTGCATCAGCGTCCTTCAAATCCTGGGCCACCACTTTGAGATCGGCGTTGAGATTCTTGATCACCTCGTTGGCCTTCATGGCGTCCGGTTCTTCTTGCGGAGTTCCTCCAGCTGCTTCTTCTGGTCTTCTGGCAGCTTCTCGATGTATTCCGGGCGCGACATGTCGATGTCGGCTGTCACATCCTGGCCTGCCACAACCTTTACGTTCTCAAGCACGTCTGCCTGCTTGTCCTTCTCCATTCCGGGCGAGCGGTAGATGACGGTGTAAGTGCCGGCAGGAACCTCGCCGCGTATAGTCGCCATTGGCATCGACGGTGAAGCTCCCTTTATCCTCGGTCTGCGGTCTCAGCCCTGGGCCCGATGCCGCACGCGTGGTCTCGACCAGTGAGACCGTGCCGCCGTTCTGGGGCGCGCCCGTCGGATTGGTCACATGACCGTGAACTTTGCCCGTCGGCGCCCCGTCGGTGCCGGAGCGGCCTGTTGCGCAAGCGCAGGAACAAGGGCGAATGCCAGCAAGCCCAGCAAAAGTGAAATGTTGCGTTTCATGTTCTTCTCCTTGAGAGCTCAGGCGTCCGCACGCTGGCTCAACAACAAAATTGGTCTTCAACAATCGATGGAAGCGCCAAGGGTCTTTGTACCGCAACCGCACGCAGGGGCCAACGGGCAAGCATACAACACGTTCCATTCTGCTTGTAGCCCGCAGGAGCAGTCGGCGCGCAGTAAATACGATGCACAGCTTGCTTCTCTCAGCAGGACCCAAGTTAAATCCAATCGACTGTCCAACACAAGGCCATCCCGCGCGGAAGCCTTTCTGCGTCCTCAACTTCAACCCCAAATTCGGCTTGCGGAATCGCCCGAGACTCCTTCAACTCCTTTGTCCGATTCACACGGAAACCGCGTCGCCGGAGCTCTTTTTCAATGTAGTGTCTGCCTGCGGTACGATTTGTGGCGCACATCACACCCTACAATAGGTGCATGGCAACCACGATCCGCGCGGCCACCGCGGCCGATGTTCCGCAGATTCTGGCCTTTATTCGCGCCCTGGCCGCCTATGAGCGCGAACCGGACGCCGTCACCGCCACCGAAGCCGACTTGCTGCGCGACGGCTTCGGCCCAACCCATTCTATTTCTGCCTGATAGCCGAGACGGACGGCCATCCCGCCGGCTTTGCCCTCTACTTCTTCAACTACTCCACCTGGCTCGGGCGCCCGGGACTCTACCTCGAAGACCTGTTCGTTCAGCCCGAATTTCGCGGCCTGGGCATCGGCAAGGCTCTGCTGCAGCGGGTCGCGGCCATCGCCGTCGAAAAGGACTGCCCCCGCCTCCAGTGGGAGGTCCTCGACTGGAACACCCCGGCCATCGACTTCTACAGCGCCATGGGCGCCGAGTTCCTGGACACATGGCGCAATGTGCGCGTCACCGGCGAAGCGCTGCGTAGCCGCAGCTGTCGCCAGGACGGTCTTCCGGAGTGCAGTCACCGGAGGACGTGCCATGACCTTGCGCCGCATCTCGGCAAGATGAGCCGAAGGCGGCCGCCCCACCGCAGGTGGATTCGCGTCATTGGCGGAGGCCTGGCCGGCCCTGAAGCCGCGCTGACCGCGGCGCGCCTCGGCTGCGAGGTGGATCTCTACGAGATGCGCGCCATGGTCGACGGCAAGCCGCGCCTCACCCCCGCCCACCAGACCACCGATTTCGGCGAGCTCGTCTGCTCCAACTCGCTCAAGAGCGAGTCGCCCAACACCGCGCCCTGGCTGCTCAAGCAGGAGATGCGCCGCGCGGGTTCCGCTCTTCTTGCGCATCGCCGACGAAACCGCCGTTCCCGCAGGCCACGCGCTGGCCGTCGATCGCGTCGAGTTTTCCCGCCGCATCGCCGAAGCCATCGCCGCCGAGCCCCACATTCGCGTCATCCGCGAAGAAGTCACCAGCCTCGACGCCAGCGGACGCGCGCTCACCATCCTCGCCACCGGCCCGCTCACCTCCGCCGCGCTCAGCGCACGAAATCCAGCGCATCACCGGCTCGGACCATCTGGCCTTTTACGACTCCATCTCCCCCATCGTCGACGCCGAATCCATCGACATGGAGTCGCGTCTACTTTGCCGCGCGCTGGGACAAAGGCACCGCCGACTACATCAACTGCCCCATGAACCGCGAGGAATACGACCGCTTTCTCGATGCGCTGCTCGCCGCCGAAGCCGCCGAGAGCAAAGGAGTGGGAGAAGCTCGACTACTTTGAAGGCTGCCTGCCCATCGAAGTGCTCGCCCGCCGCGGCCGCGACACCCTGCGCTTCGGCCCCATGAAGCCCGTCGGCCTGCGCGACCCGCGCACCGGCAAGACTCCCTGGGCCGTCGTGCAGCTGCGCAAAGAAAATCTGCGCGCCGACAGCTACAACCTCGTCGGCTTCCAGAACCACCTCAAATTGGGCGAACAGGCCCGCGTCCTGCGCCTCATTCCCGGCCTCGAAAACGCGCGCTTCCTGCGCTACGGCCAGATTCACCGCAACACCTACATCTGCGCGCCCGCCTTGCTGGATGAAACCCTGCGCCTGAATGCAGCCCCGGCGGGGCTGGCAGATAGCCCAGGGCAGCGAGCGCAGCCGTGGGACACCGCCAACAGGATTCTCCGGAGCCCCGGAGGGGCGCCGCAACCAGCCCAATTCTCTTTGCCGGCCAACTCTCCGGCGTCGAGGGCTACACCGAATCCATCGCCACCGGGCTGCTCGCCGGCCTCTACGCCGCGTCACTCGCGCGCGGCGAAGAGCCCACACCCGATCCCGCGCGCCACCGCCCTCGGCTCGCTGGTCCACTACATCACCCACGCCGACCCCAAAGACTTCCAGCCCGCCAACATCACCTTCGACCTGCTGGAGCCGCTCGAAGAAGAGATGCGCAAAAAAGTCCGCGACAAGAAAGAGCGTCACCGCATCCAGTGCGAGCGCTCGCTCGCCGCCTTCGACGCGTGGTGGGCAAACTCCGGTTATGCCCCGGTTGCACATTTGCCCCATTAGCCGGCTACCTTCTGTGGGATAGTTTCAGCCATGAGAATTACCCGCCAGACATCGACAGAACTCGTCGTCGAAGACTCGCTTCTCTGGGTCACTGTGCTCTGCGCCCTCGTCGCCGCGCCTCTGCTCTACATCGGAATCGCCCCGGGGCTGCACGGCACGCTCGCCGGCGGGGGTCTCTTCTTCTTCTTTGGTCTCTTCGGTGTGCGCAAAATGACCTTCGTCTTCGATGGCATCGAGCGTCGTGTCCGCTGGAACGGCCGCAAGCTCTTCAAGGTCGAGTCTGGCTCGATTCCCTTCGACGAAATCACCGGCATCGGCGTCGAAGCGATGTCGAGCGACAACAGCGGAGTTGCTTATCGCCTTTCGATCCTCACCGCGCACGGCTCCGTTCCCATGGCTTACGCATACGGCGGCGGCAAGGGCCGCCAGGCACGCATGCGCGCGGAAATCCTCGCTTTCCTTCACCCGGGCGCGCAGGGTGCATCTTCCGCGGCCACCGAGACCGCCAGCGGTACTGGTCTGGCCGACGAGGCCTCGATTCGCTCGTTGCTTCGCCAAGGCCGCAAGATCGATGCCGTCACGCTGTTACGCTCCACTGAGCGCCTCAGCCTCACCGCGGCGATGCAGCGCGTGAACGCCATCGATGCGGCGATGAAAGCCGGCAAATAGCTCCCACCGCCAAACATCGCGACGGTCCCGCTCCTGGAACCATCTGCGGCCAAAATGCGTAATGCTGTGGTACGCTGTCGATCGCCCCGGAAAGGTCCAGTATGCGTGCCATCTCTGCTGTAGATGCCGTTTCGCTCGCTATTCAACGCACCAGGGAGTTTCTCTTCAGGCCGTTCCGCTGGGGAACCTTTCTGAAGCTTGGACTGGTTGCGATCATCACCGAAGGTCTCGGAAGCAATTTCAATTCCTCGAGCCACAACAATCATTCGTCCGGACATGCACCGATGATGAATGCGCCCTTCAACATCCTTCCGGTACAGGTCGCGGCGATTGCAGCGGCTGTTCTACTCGTGATTTTCTTGTCGATTGTGGTTTTCTATCTTGTCACTCGGCTGCGATTCGCATTCTTTTACTGCCTGGTCCACAATACGAAGGAGATTCGACCGGGTTGGTGGCTCTATAGTGCACAGGCAACGCGCTTCTTCTGGCTCAACGTTGTGGTGGGACTCTGTTTTCTACTGCTCGTGGGTTTGATTGCACTTCCCTTCATGGCTGGGTTTTGGCGGCTGTTCCGCGAGATGCCACCGGGCGGCCATCCCGATCTTGGATTATTGCTGTCGCTCGTGCTCCCATTAATTCCGATCATCCTTCTGCTGACCCTGGCTGGAGTTTTGACCGACCTGGTTTTGCGCGATTGGATGCTGCCGCATTTCGCGCTAGAAAACGCAACAGCCGGCGAAGCGTGGTCGCAAGTGTGGGCTCGCATCATGGCCGAGAAGAGACAGTTCATTGCGTATGCCCTGCTGCGCGTGGTGCTGCCGACGATTGCGATGGTCGGTGTGTTCCTCGTGTTGATCATTCCAGGGCTCGCCGTGGCTGGATCTTTGGGTGCGATTGAATACGGCATGCACTCGGCCTTCGCAGATGCGACGGGCGGAGCGGCGGCTGCCGGCGTGATTCTCCAGGTCTTCTTCGGCCTGGTCGCCTTGTTCCTCGCGTTGTTGGCCAGCATCTGCCTTGGGGGACCGCTGAGCACAGGAACACGCGAGTATGCGTTGATTTTTTACGGTGGGCGTTATCAGGCGCTGGGAAACATTCTCTACCCGCCTGATCCGCTCCCTCCGACTGAATCCGGCACACCTCGATTTGCCTGAATGCGTGAATTGACACAGGAACCTTTCTGGCTCCGTCAGTGTCCAAGTTGAGAGGGGACGCGTGCGACGTATGCCAGCGGTCGCGTCGGGCCCCCCAGAGACAGGTCTTCGTCGATGGGGGGACTGAGTGTACCCTTGGGATTGGAGCTTCTTCATGCGTTGGACCCGGATAATTGCCAGTGCGTTTTGCGCGGTTGCGCTGCTCGGCTCCAGTTCTTCGCTAGCCGCCGCGCAAGCCACGCCCGGAAAACCGGCTCCCGTAACGGTTGAGCTTCCTCCGCCCCCGAAGCCTCTGCTGCCCGATGCATTCGCAGGATGGGTCGCAGCCGAACCGCCAAAGAACGTCATCGATCCAGCCCAGGCCGACAGCGCCAACGTCTCTGCCCTCAAGGAATACGGCTTCACCCACGCCGTGCTCGCAAACTACAAACGCGACGGCGAGACGCTCACCGTGCGTGCGCTCAGCTTTCATCGATACCAGCGGATGCCTACGGCGCATACACCTTCTACCGCCAGAATGGCTGGCCCAAAGAAGAGATCGGAACCGGAGCGACTTCGAACCACAACCGCGTGCTCTTCTGGGTAGGCACCACGGTAGTCGACGCGACCTTTTCGCAGATCGGTCCCATGTCCGCCGCTGAGCTGCGCGAACTGGCGCAGCAATTGCCCGTTGCGCAGGGGAACAAGGCCATCGCCCCGCCGATTCTCTCCGACCTGCCGCAGGCTTCGCTCGACAAACAAACGACGCACTATGCCTTGGGCCCGGGAGCTATGCCGGCGCTGGCGGTGTTCTGCCTCCCGATCTGGTCGGCTTCGATCGCGGCGCGGAAGCCGTCACAGCAAATTACTCGCTGCCTCCAATCCCGCCACGCTCACCATCATCGACTACCCCACGCCGCAGATGGCCGCGGCGCAGGAAACGAAAATTCGCGACTACATCAAAGCCGGCGCGCAGGCACAGCCCGCTTTGCCCAAGCCGCTCGCCGACTCCGACCAGGCCTCGCTCGAAGTGCGCCGCAGCGGACCGCTCGTCATTCTCGTCAGCGGCGACGCCATTCCCGGACGAGAGCCACAAGCTGCTTGAGTCAGTCCACTTTCAGGAAGAGCTGATCTCGATTCCTCAGCCGACCGAATCCGAAGTCAACAAGACGGGCAAGCTGCTGCTCGGCATTGCCGAGATTGTGATCGTCGGATCCTCCGCCGCGATTCTCCTGGGCCTCTTCCTCGGAGGCGGCCGGGCCATGTATCGCATCGCGCGCGGCAAGCCTGCCTCTTCGGTCTACGAGACGGAATTCATCCGCCTGAATCTGCAGAAATGATCGGAGCCTTCCACCGCTCGCAACCGCGTCGTCCACGAAGCGGTTAACGGCGGCTCGTAAGTCTGTGGAAAACAAGACGAAAACCCTAGAAAACACCCTGAAAAAACGGCGAGAAGGCTAGGCAAAATGGCGAAAATGCGAACATTTTGACCCAGTTTCACGAAATCCACAACCGTCTATAAATGTATGTAAATAAATGACTTTATTTCGTCTCGGATTTATTCTTGACACTCCGCCCCCCCGCCCCTAGTATGCAGCCAGAAAGTTCTGATGGCTTTGCCTCCGTTGGAACTATTCTCCCTAAGGAAGGAGCTGCCCTGTTGCCGGGCGGCTCTTTCCGCTTCTACGCACCGCCGCGACCGGGCCGGTCGAGCGCCTCCTTTCCTTCATAAAAATTGACGGCCTTCTTGCCCGCTCCGCTCAGGCGTGCGCGGCGAAAATCCTCACTTTGGGACGCGCCGAAGAATGCCCCCGTCACGCGGCATGCCGGTTCACCACTTTTTTCTTCACCGCGGTTCGCGCTTCATGCAAGCCTCGATTGAAGATCGCTGCCTCGAAAGCCGCCCCTGAGATTTCAATTCGATTGGTCGACCCGAATTTCCATAAGCCAGCTTGCGACGCAGCGGTGATTGGACGGGGGTCCGCACAAATCCATGCTCCTACAAGTGAAAGCCGGAAGGCATCGCCTGCATGTACTCGCACTTCTTCTCATCGCAGCCGTCGAAGCTCGCGCTGCGCCCATCGCAGACGTTTCCCCTGGTCAATCCAGATGGACTCGACCTGCACAATGTAAAGGCGGAGGCGGCCGAATATCTCGGACATAAAGCTCTGCGGTTGACCGTGGAATCTCAAACTGCTGATTCCGGCCTCGGCATTCCTGCCCGACACTGATTTTCAGGATGGAACAATCGAGGCCGACATCGCGGTAAAGATTACGACACCGCCGGGTGTCAGAATGCCGGGGTTCACAGGGATCGCATTCCGTGCCAAGGGCGACGGCAAAGAATACGAGCTGTTCTATCTGCGACCCAAGAACGCTCTCTCTGACGATCAGGCGATGCGCAATCACTCTGTCCAATATTGCGCGGAACCCGACTTCAGCTGGTATCGACTCCGACGTGAGTGGCCCTTCGTCTATGAGAGCTACGCGGACATCCAACCTGAGACCTGGATCAAGGTCAAGATTGAAGTGGCCGGCCGCTCCGCCCGCATCTTTCTTAATGGTTCGTCCATGGCGAGCGTTTTGGTGGACGGCTTGAAAAGCTCCATGCTGCATGGAGGAATCGCACTCTGGACAAGTCCCGGTGAAGAATCTTACTTCTCGAACGTTCGCATCACTGCCGCGCCAGCTCTCCCCGTCAAGAACGGCTCAGATGCCGTGGGCGAATGGTCCGTACATAATTCCACGGACGCTGGCAAATTCGACGGCAGCATAAAGCTAACGCGGAATGGCAACAAATTGACCGGCACATGGTCAGGCGACCTTGGAGACAACAAGTCCGTGACTGGCACATGGCGGACGGCTACGTCGAGCTTTCATTCCCAGCCGATTGGCCGGCAGGTGAACTTGGCACGCCTGGTCCGACAAGAGCCGTCCTGGCCGGATGGTTCGATGGCGACTCCGCCAAAGGTCGAATGCGCATAGAAGGCCGTGCCGACGGACAATGGACTGCTCAAAGAAGATCCCAGTAAACAACCCAGCGCCCTCAAAACCCGGCGGAATGCGTGCGTTCTTTGGGCGACCCGGCAGCGGTGATCCATGCCCTAGCGAAAATTGCTCCAGCCAATGTCGGCGAGCAAGGCACGACCGACCACCAAGACTGTCACCGTGAGAGCAGCCAGAAGACAAGTCCAGAAGCCGATCCGGCTAAACGGAATGAACAAGGTTCCTTCATGGCCGGTCAGCGTGAACCCATTCTGATCCGGAAGCAGCGCGCGTACGGCAACCGCCAGAAGGAAGCCCGCAGCCCAAACAATCGCGATCCTGAATGCAAGCTGGATGGTTTGATCCATTTCGTTGTCCTCAGACCTTCGTTTGCTGCAAATGCGCCGGCAGCTTGTTTGACTGCTCAACTTTACCGAAGCTGGACACAACGATACAATCTTTGAGGAGCACGCCGACGTAGCTCAGTTGGTAGAGCAGCTGATTCGTAATCAGCAGGTCATCGGTTCAAGTCCGATCGTCGGCTCCATTTTGGCCCTTCCAGGCAAATCTACTCTATTCGATGGGATTACCCCGAGACACCGCTCAGTTCGATAGCATGACTCTAAGCGATCAGCGGTCGTATGCACGTGGCCCCGTGAACCGGCGTTTTCACGCGCTTTGATTCGAGTCGCAGATTAGACAAATCCGAATCTGCGGAACGTAATCGCCAGAGCAAAAGCGTTGAGGACCCCGTGCTGCGGTTCCCGCACATCCCTGAGGTGCTGGTGAAATTCACTTTTGTACTCAGTATCCCTCTCTTGCTCTGGGCCGAATCGTTCTCGGGCGCCTGGGCACAAACTCCAAGTCAAGCCATGCCCGCGATCGATTCTGGACCCGACTCAGACTCCGATACGCAAGGTTCTACCTATGTGCCGATGGACAGCTGGATCTATCCCGCACTTGACCGGCTGCATGGACTTGGTTATGTGGATAGCGCCTTCCTCGATCTACGCCCATGGACCCGCCTGAGCATCGCCCATATGCTGGAGCTCAGCGCAGACCAAATCGAATCGGACGCGAATAACGACGAAGCGCGCGCGATCTACCAGGCCGTGCTCAAGGAAGTAAAGCCCGACCTCGACCGAACGTCCACGCTCCAGCATCCCAGCACTGAGCTTGAGAGCGTCTATACCGACATACGCGGCATCGGTGGCACGCCGCTCCGCGACAGCTTCCATCTTGGCCAGACGATCATCAACGACTATGGGCGTCCCTACGAAAGCGGATTCAACAACTCAACAGGGCTTCAGCGCACGCGCCGAGGCCGGGCGATTGTCGCTCTACTTCCGCGGAGAAGTTCAGCATGCGCCTTCTGCGACCGGGTACTCTCCAACGCTCGCAGCCTTCCTCTCAAACGCGATCGACGATATCCCCTTCGCGACCAACCCGCAACAAGACACGATTCCCGCAGGTCCGATCGCAGCGGCCAACGACTTCCGCGTTGTGGAAGCCAATCTCTCCTACCATTTGCTCGGTCACGAAGTCTCTTTGGGCAAAGATGACCACTGGCTCGGCCCGGATAAAGGCGCTTCGATGCTATGGAGCAACAATGCCGAAAACATCTACGACTTTGAGATCAATCGGGTCGAGCCGCTGAGCATTCCGCTCTTATCGCGCGTTACAGGGCCGTTCCGTTATGACTTCTTTGTGGGCAGCCTTAAGGGCCACACGTACCCAAATGATCCATGGGTCCACATGGAAAAGATCAGTTTCAAACCCACGCGGGATCTGGAATTCGGCTTCGATCGCCTGACAATCTGGGGCGGCAAGGGACATGAGCCCATAACGCTGCACACGTTCCTGCACAGCTTTTTCAGTTTTCAGAACGTGACCTCTGCCGAGAAGCTTTCAACCAACGATCCGGGAGCGAGGTTTGGCACGTTCGACTTCAGCTACCGGCTACCGTTCCTGCGCAAGTGGATCACGATCTACACCGATTCTCTATCGCACGACGATGTCAGTCCAATCAGCGCACCGCGGCGTGCTGGATACCACCCGGGTATCTATCTGGCCCGATTCCCAGGACTGGAACATCTCGATCTTCGAGTAGAAGGAGCCAGCACCGATACGGTCAGTGCTTCCATCGAAAGCGGCCAATTCCTCTATTACGAGACGGTCCAAAGGCAGGGTCCGACGAATAAGGGCTTCCTGGTGGGCGATTGGGTGGGCCGACAAGGAAAAGGCGGCCAGGCATGGTTGACCTATCATCTGTCGCCACAGGAAGAAGTGCATTTCATGTATCGAAACGCCAAGGCGTCGAACGAGTTCATTCCAGGAGGCACCACACAGAATGACTTCGAAGTGTACGCGTGTAAGCGAGTTCTGAAAGACTTCGAAGTCCGCGGCTCCATGCAGTACGAGCGATGGAAGGCCCCGATCTATCAGACTGGCGCACAGAGCAATGCCGTCGGCACATTCCAGATCACATGGTTTCCGCGCAATACGAAGTGAGGAATTCTCGAAGAGTCCCTGCAGCGCAGCTCGCCCGAGGAACTATCGAATCAGCCGATGCGCGGGAAGATTTTCGGATAGGATATCTGCTGCTTCAAAACTGAGAGACTCGATCAGGCTTGCGGTGGAAGGCAAGTCCTAGGCTTCCGTAAATTGCTGTTCTCCTGAAAGGTCACCGTCCCCAGTCAGAATCGATACGTGCGTGTGGGTCATCACGGGAACGGGCGCCGTCACTGTCTTCGGCAAGAATCGCGCCGCCCATCAGATCTTCCATCACAGATGTATCCCAACGCCGCAACACCGTGTCGACGAGAAGCTTGAAATCAGAAAAGAATGTCGCGCGCGCCATGTACTCGACGTCGATTTGATGCTTGGCAGGCAGGATCTTCTCGCAGGTAGTAATCGTTCAGATCGTGCTTCGGCAAACGAGCAAGAAAATTCTCCTCGCGGGCAAAGGCGATCGTCGCCGCACCGGTGATCCCGGGGCGGCACTGCAATTCGCCGATCTGATGCTCAGGAAGCTTCGGCCGAGCGCCCGACCAGACTCATATCGCCCTTGAGCACGTTCCAAAGCTGCGGCAGCTCATCGAGCTTCCAGCGGCGCAAAAACGGCCCAATCGGAGTGAAGCGCTGATTATCCGCGGTCGTCACAGCATGGTGTGACCGGTCCTCGCAATGCTCCAAGGTCCGGAACTTTACGATGATGAATTCACGTCCCTTGCGTCCCATGCGTTTCTGCATAAACAGAACCGGCCCGGCATGAGGTCAAACGGACCGCGAGCCCGATGAACAGAAAGAGCGGAATCAGCAACGGAACGATGGGGACGATGCACGCGCAGTCAAAAAAGCGCTTGGCGCCGGATCGCGACCATGCGCTGACCCGCGAGCGGACAAGATGAATCGAAGAGCGGGGATTCGTCACTGACTTTCGAACCTGGGCCTGCCTCTCAAGCGCATCGGCACTCTCTGAGATTCTGAACTGTGCCGATTGTTCCAAGGCGGCGTCAAGAGTTGCAGGAAGAAGCGACTTCGGACTCAATTCACCCTCCACAGAGTGACACACTTCAATATCGGTATCAATAATTCAGGAACTGGGCCTTGCTCGTTGTGATTTGCGTTTCCCGGTCGGCTGGTTCCTTCAGTCACCGTCACTCCACTGCGGAGTCAAGTCACAGAATTCTTCTGCAAACAGCCAAGGCATGAAGCAAACTGCGTTTTGCAGTCGGAAGGTTGGCACCCATAGCCAGTCACATATTTGCTTGACGTAGATCCCGAAGTTATTCAGTCCTCGCAGGACGGCTCTTCTCAAAAAGCCATCCGATAATTTCAGTGACTAGCTTTGGTATTCCATGCCAACAGGATAGCAGACATCAAATGATCAAGATTTACAAAATTGATAAAAACGTTACAGGGTAAGAAGTTCCCGTCCCCAATTAGGCTACCCCTAGATGCTGGCCCATTGTGGGAATTAGTGCCACTAAAATGTAAATCGACGAAACTCCGCATGTACTGTGACGGAAGTCACTCAGCCTAAGCAACCCATGACGTTCATTAAAGTTGCGGCTATACCGTGAATTTCTTATCGAACGGCGCCGATCAATTTGACCTGCATCATTTCAGAATCCTGGAAGATTGCAGTAATTGTTAACCTTTTTGTTATTAACTTACAAGTTAATATGTCGACAGGAACGCTCATCCGTCACCCATCATTGCACGGCTCTGAGTTCAGCGATGTGATCCTCACTACCGGACTCCGGCGCTACCACCCACACCTTCCTGATCGGGATCTTCAACGGGGAAAACATAATGCGTCCGGAGCGTTTCTTACCAGCCGGATACGGCTCCGAAGAAACCGGTTATGGGCATGCTAGACTCAAGGAATATGAGCTTTCTGCATCCCGGCAGAGGCCGCAGAGCCGGTGATGCCGCCTCTGATTCCCGCACAATTCCGTTGCCCCTCCTTATGATCAAGCGAGCATTTCCCGCCACTCTTCTCTTCTGTTTCGCCACTGTATCCGTCGCCCAACAACAATCGCAGGGAAATAGCACCTCCGAAGGGACGCAGAACTCGAACACCTGGGATTGTTCGGACCCTCTTCTCGCCAGCACGCCCCAATGCTCGGGTCAGTCATCAGAAGATGCCAGTGGGATGCTGGGCTCGCAAATGCGGTTGCCCTCCACGGGTAGCCTTACGAACCAGCCTCAGGTCCAGACCAGAACCTATTCCGACGCCGAATCCCAGACTCGTCAGCCAAGCACTCGAAACCAGACACAGACCGCCAGCCCCTTCCGCGGGAACCGCTCACAGAATTTCAGAAATTTACCGCAACGACGATCCGGGCAGGTCCTCCCTATCTTTGGCGCAAATCTTTTTCAAAATGTGCCCTCGACGTTCGCGCCGCTCGATATGGCTCCTGTCCCTCCAGACTACGTCCTCGGGCCGGGCGACGAATTGCGTATCCGGGTTTGGGGACAAGTGAATTTCCAGGCCAATGTCCGCGTGGATCGATCGGGCGAGATCTTTATTCCCGTCTCGCAGGTCGGGCCGATCCACGTCGCAGGACTGCCCTACTCGGAGCTCGAAGCGCATCTCCGTGAGTCCATTGGACACGTCTATCGAAACTTCGATCTGCAGGTGGACATCGGTCAGATACGCGCAATTCAAATCTATGTTGCGGGCGAGGCGCGACGCCCCGGGGTCTATACGATCAGTTCGCTGAGTACGCTCATTGACGCGCTCTTTGCCAGCGGCGGCCCTTCCGTTCAAGGCTCCTTTCGCCAAATTCAACTGCGTCGCGGCAACGAAGTGGCGACGAACTTCGATCTTTACGCATTTCTGATCCAAGGGGACAAGTCGAACGACGTCCGGCTGCTCTCGGGCGATGTCATCTACATCCCTCCCGCGGGGCCGCAGGCAGCCGTTACCGGGAGTGTCCACAATCCCGCAATTTACGAGCTCCGCCCCAACGAAACGCTGGGAGACCTTCTCGCGGACGCCGGAGGAGCCTCCGACTGTGGCGGCCCAGGCGCGCATCTCGATCGAGCGGATCGAGGACCACAATCAGCGTCATGCCATGGAGGTCGGCTTATGATTCAGCTGGTTTGACGACACCCAGTTGCCGAGGGCGATCTCGTCCGGGTGTTTTCCATCGTCCCCATGTACAAGCAGACGGTCACGATTCGCGGGAACATTGCCAATCCCGGTCGTTTTGCCTGGCACCCGGGAATGCGAGTCCGCGACTTGATTCCGGATAAGGAATCCCTTATCACTCGAAATTACTGGTGGAAGCGAGCGCAGCTAGGATTGCCGGCTCCTGAATTTGAGCCAATACCGGGCTTTTCCAGGATGCGGCAGCCCATCGGAAACCAGCCACTCACACTTCCGCCTCCGCGGCAAGAAACGAATGCTTCGAATCCAGGCGCAATCGGATATGTCAGCATCTGCGCGAGACCAGAACCTCCAGCTTCAGGATCAAAATCACTACGCGCACAGCAGGACCAATACCCTACCGCAACAGCAGGACCAATACCCAGCTGCCAAATCCTCAGGGGACACAGTCAAGACCAATATCCGTCGGCTCAACAGCGCGGATCCAGTACCTCTCTCGCGGCACAGGAGCAATCGGAATCCTCTTCCCGCTTTGGCGCGCTCAACCCAGAAAACGAGCGTTACCCAGGACGGCTCCAGAGATTGATTGGGACAACGCTGTCATCCAGCGACTCAATCCCGATAACTTGAAGACTGTCTTGATTTCCTTCGACCTCGGCAAGTTGGTTCTCGGACACGATGAGTCGCAGAATCTTGAGCTGCAACCGGGAGATGTCGTCACCATCTTCTCCGAGGCCGACATCCGCGTACCGATTGCGCAACAAACAAAAATCGTGATGCTCGAAGGGGAATTCGCACACGCTGGCCCGTACACCGTGCAACCCGGAGAGACGTTGCGGGATCTTGTTGAACGCGCCGGCGGACTCACACCGAATGCCTATCTCTACGGCTCGGAATTTACTCGTGAATCGACACGCGTCGTTCAGCAGGCTCGAATTGATGAGTACGTCCAGAACCTGGACATGCGGATTCAGCGAAGCAACCTCGCCATTGCCGCATCTCCGACTAGTTCCGCTCAAGACCTGGCGAGCGGCGCCTCCGCTCAAAGCAGCGAGCGGGAACTCGTCACGCGATTGCGTCAGATTCGCGCCACGGGCCGCATTGTTCTTCAGTTTAAGCCGGACACCCAAGGCACCAGTGGATTGCCCGACATCGCCCTCGAGGATGGAGACCGTTTTGTGATTCCCCACATTCCCGCCAGTATCAATGTCGTCGGGGCGGTCAACGACCAGAATTCCTTCCTCTATGCGCGGGGACGCCGAGTCGGCTCCTACCTTCGAATCGGCTGGCGGACCCACGAAGGATGCCGATCGGAAGCGCTCCTTTGTAATCCGGGCGGACGGCGAAGTCGAAAGCTATGAATCTCGAAAGGGACTCTGGGGCAATCAGTTCGACGATTTGCCCATGTATCCGGGTGACACGATCATTGTCCCGGAAAAGACCTTCAAGCCGGGGGCTTTGCGCGGTTTTCTCGATTGGTCCCAGGTGTTTTCACAGCTCGCTTTGGGTGCTGCGTCAATTAGCATAATCAGGTAGTTGGTTCCGATGAGCAACCAGATAAGAGGACGGGGTTTGCTTTCAGATAGCCCTTCTCGAGCAAGCCGGGCCGATTCGATTCGTTGGGAGTATGGATGCAGCATTCCTCAGAGATATTTGCGAAGGCCATTGCCGAACATATCAAGGTTATCCAGGCGCTGTATAACGACCATTCCGTCCTAGAGCGCATTGCATCGAAAATGAGCGCTGCTATCCTGCGCGGAAACAAGATCCTCTGGTGCGGAAATGGCGGAAGTGCTGCTGACTCTCAACACCTTGCCGCGGAGCTCGTCGGTCGTTTTCTCCGCGAGCGCCGCGCACTTCCTTCGATTGCGCTTACGACCAATACCTCGATTCTTTCGGCAATCGGCAACGACTACGGATATGAACTCATCTTTCGTCGGCAGGTGGAAGCCCTCTGTGCCGCTGGCGACGTCGTAGTCGGCATCTCCACTTCGGGAAACAGCCGGAACGTTTGCCTCGCCCTCGAGAAGGCCCACGAGATTGGCGCCTATACTGTTGCCTTCACAGGCATGAAGACCGGGGGACTGGGACGCGTCGCAGATGAGACGCTGCAGATTCCTTCGACCGAGACGCCGCGCATCCAGGAGGGGCACATCCTCTGCGGCCACATGCTCTGCGACTACATTGAACAAAGTCTCGACCAAACCGACAGGAATCAACACTGAATTGAAAGCAGACCACCAAGTCGCGGATGAACTTGGCCAAGACTGAGGCTTATTTACGCCAAGCGATGCCGGCCCGCTCTCACGCCATCCGATCTTCAGCCTTCAGCCTTTGAACCACGACATCCAGTGCGCAATCCCACGGCGAAAGTTCGATCCCAAAACAACCGCGTAGCTTCTCGTTGGACAGGACAGAATTCTGCGGGCGTTTCGCAGCCGTAGGATATTCGCTCGTTCCGATCGGATGCACAATCGGAGACCTTCCCCGCAACAACGATTCCCCTCGTTCATAGATTGCTCTTGCAAAACCGCACCAGGAGACAGAACCGCCGCAAGTCATGTGGTAAATCCCTGCCCATTTTTCAATGGCTCCAAATCTGTCGCTCAGAATCCCATCAACAATGGAATGGGTCGCATGAGCCAATTCGATCGTCGTCGTCGGCGCTCCGATCTGGTCATCGACGATATTCAACCGATCGCGTTCACGCCCAAGACGAAGCATCGTCAGCAGGAAATTGTTCCCTCGCGGTCCGTACACCCAGCTTGTTCGAAAGATGAGAAATCTGCCGCCGACCCGCAGGATTGCTTGTTCGCCCGCCAGCTTGCTCGCTCCGTAAACATTCAGCGGCTTCGGAGAGTCCGTTCTCGTCCCACGCGCCCGCCTTCGATCCATCGAAAACATAGTCCGTCGAATAGTGCACCAACAAGGCGCCCACGCGCTTGGCTTCTTCAGCCAGCACTCCCGGAGCTCGCGCGTTGACCGCCATCGCGAGGCTCCGGCTCGGATTCTGCGCGATCCACCGCCGTGTAAGCAGCGGCATTGAGAATGACATCCGGCGCGACGCTGCGGATGAATCCGCGCATCTGCTCCTGGTCCGCGAGATTGAGTGTGTCCCGACTTGGCGTCACAACTTCGCCGGCGTCCCGCGAAGCTTTGCTGCAACTCGCGCCCAAGCTGCCCCGCTGGACCAAGAACAAGCACGCGCGGACCACTACTCATGCGAAGACCTGAGCCTCACGAAATGCCGCGCCATTCTGATCTTTCGCGGAAACGATGGCCTCTTTTTCACTCACCGGCCATGGAATCGCTAGATCTGGATCATTCCAGACAATCGTCCGTTCGCTTGCAGGCGAGTAGTAGTCCGTCACCTTGTAGGCGAAACCAACAACGTCGGTCAAGGCCAGAAATGCGTGCCCGAATCCGGCCGGAATCCACAACATCCGCCCGTTCTCGCCGTCGAGTTCCACTGCCATATGCTTCCCAAAAGTGGGCGAACTCCGGCGAAGATCGACGGCGACATCGAGTGCGGCGCCATGCGTGACACGCACCAGTTTTCCCTGCGGCCTGACTTATCTGGTAGTGAATGCCGCGAAGAACATTCTTCTTCGAGAGCGAAAAATTGTCCTGCACCCAGTTCGATGGCAGTCCAGCTTCTGTCATCGCACGCAGATTCCATGTCTCCAGGAATGCCCCACGGTTGTCGCGATAGACATCCGGTGTTATGACGAGAACTCCCGCCAAGGCGGTCTCTTCAATCTTCATTGCTCGTCCATATCCGGAAAGTGATTCGGCTCATGCCGCAGCGACAAAAGATATTGCCCGTAGCCGCTCTTAAGCACCGGCTGCGCCAGTTTCTCGAGCTGCTCGACGGTGATATAGCCAAGACGAAACGCGATCTCCTCCAGGCACGCGATCTTCAGGCCCTGGCGTCTCTGGATCGTCTGAATAAATAGCCCCGCGTCAAACAAGGAATCGTGCGTGCCCTGTATCCAACCACGCCATCCCCCGGCTCATCACTTCCACCTTGAGCGTCCCGGCATTGAGATAGAGCCGGTTCAGATCGGTAATTTCCAGTTCGCCTCGATGACTTGGCTTCAATGAGGCAGCCAGCTTCACGACTTCTTTGTCATAGAAATAAAGTCCTGTCACCGCATAGCGCGACTTAGGCGATTCTGGTTTCTCTTCGATGCTGACCGCGTGCCCGCGATCGTCGAATTCCACCACGCCATAGCGTTCAGGATCGTGCACTGGGTATGCGAATACGATGGCGCCGTGCTGCACCTTCGCCGCGCGCTGCAAGTGAACCGAGAACGATTGCCCGTAGAAGATGTTGTCTCCGAGAATCAACGCGCTCGTATCGTCGCCGATGAAATCGCGTCCGATCAGGAACGCCTGCGCCAATCCATCCGGACTCGGCTGCACCGCGTAACTTAGATTGATTCCCCATTGTGAGCCATCCCCCAATAACTCCACGAAACGCGGAGTATCTTGCGGAGTCGAAATGATCAGGATATCTCGTCAGCCCCGCCAACATCAGGGTGCTCAGCGGGTAGTAAATCATTGGCTTGTCATACACCGGAAGAAGCTGCTTGATCACCGCATTTGTTACCGGGTAGAGCCGGGTTCCGGATCCGCCTGCAAGAATAATTCCCTTTCATCGGGAGATCCTCTCATCGTAATTCTGCCGAATCCAATCCTTATAGGCTCCGGTGCGTACGTTCTGAATCCAAGCAGCGTTCTTCAGATACCAGGCGACCGTCTTTCTCAACCCAGCTTCAAACTCCTCGGCTGGACGCCACCCCAGTTCGCGGCCGATCTTCGTAGCATCAATCGCGTAGCGGCGGTCATGCCCGGGCCGATCGGTCACATACGTGATGAGCTTCCTTCGCGTTCCAGGTCCCGAATCCGGACTCATCTCATCGACCAAATCGCATATCGCCGTAACTACATCGATGTTCTTGCGCTCGCTGTTTCCGCCAATGTTATACGTTTCACCGACGCGTCCGCGGTCCAGAACCACTCGAATCGCCGAACAGTGATCTTCGACGAAAAGCCAATCGCGCACGTTGCGGCCATCGCCATACACGGGCAGAGGCTTGCCCTCGAGCGCATTCAGAATCATCAGCGGAATCAGCTTCTCGGGAAACTGATACGGGCCGTAGTTATTCGAGCAGTTAGTCGTCACTACGGGCAGGCCATAGGTGTGGTGATACGCGCGCACCAGGTGATCCGAAGCAGCCTTCGACGCCGCATAGGGGCTATTCGGCGCGTAGGCTGTAGTCTCCGAGAAGGCCGGATCGTCCGGTCCAAGAGAGCCATAAACTTCGTCCGTCGACACGTGCAAAAAACGGAATGCCTGGCGGGCAGCCGAATCAAGCTGCAACCAATAAAGTCTCGCTTGTTCCAGCAGAGTGAACGTGCCTTGAACATTCGTGCGGATGAAAGCGCCGGGATCGGCGATCGAACGGTCGACGTGACTTTCCGCCGCGAAATGGACCATCGCGCGAGGCCGGTACTCGCGCAGAATCGAAGCCACCCGTTCCGCATCGCAGATGTCGCCACGCACCAATTGATGCCTTCGATCGTCTTTTAGGGGTTCGAGATTCTCCGCATTCCCAGCGTAGGTAAGCGCATCGAGATTCACCAGCGATGAGCCGCCATTCTTAAACCACTGCAGCACAAAATTCGAGCCAATAAAGCCCGCGCCGCCTGTGACTACGATGGTGTCGCTGATGTCGATCACTCTCTGGGAGATCCTTTGACCGGATGGACTAGTCTATTTGTCGCTCAGCCTGGCGCTGCAGACCAGCACTGCATGTGGCTTCCACGAAAATCCGCCGCAATGTCAGTTTTCGTTGGGCCTCTGCCAAATTCTCTGGAAGAAGTCTAACATCCGGCTCCGGAAGCCCTCATCGTAGACGATCGGACATGGGTACTGCGCGGTTGGGATGATCGGTACTTCGGCATCTTCCGATCGCCGTGATTCCTTCATACCGACTGAACAAAATATTGCAGCTTCTCCAGCAAGCCATCCCGCAGAGTGTGCAGTTCCGTCAATCCGGCAAATGCAGCGATCCCCTCGTTTTCACCTTTCGAATCGAGGATCTCGTTGGCATGCGTATGGAGCTTCTGGTGCAACGCGTCAATCACCTGAAAGCTCGCACGGTCACTGCGGCCAGCCGATGCCTCGGCATCCAACCATGAGCCAAATCGGCACAAATGGTGATCCATCCTCGGAGCCGCCAGCCGACGTCCGCTGAGAAACTCTTCAACCTCCGCCACCCACGCGCGGTGTTCCACGCTCGCATATAAGATTGGCCATTTCAGCGGATCTACCGCCAGTACGCTTGCCCAACGCGGATCAGGCCGCCAATTCGCTGCCCAACGCGGAAGCTCACTACCGGGCATGGGGCGCGCGATCCCATATCCTTGGGCGACCGGGCATCCGAGCTGCAAGAGCATGAGCCCGTGATCGACAGTCTCGACTCCTTCAGCCACGGCTTGGCACCGAAAGGCGTTCGCAAGCACAAGAACACCTTCCAGAATCGTCAGATCTTCCGGATCATCGAGCATGTCATGCACAAAGCTTTGATCGATCTTCAGAACATCCACCGGCAATCGCTTCAAATACGACAGCGAAGAATAACCGGTCCCAAAATCATCCAGTGCGAATGAGACTCCAAGCTTGCTGCAGGCGCGAATCACCTCCGAAACCTGGGCCACGTCCTGGAACGCGCTGCTTTCCAGCACTTCGAGTTCTAACTTCGATGGGTGAATGTCCGGGTGTCTGGCCAACAGCTCCTTCAGCCGATCGACAAATTGAGGCTCTTGCAATTGCATCGCATCGACATTCACGCTGACCGGAATATCCAGTCCCTGTTCGCGCCACCGTGCCATCTGAGACAAGGCGCTGCCGATCACCCACTCACCGAGTTCCACCACCAGCTGATTCCCCTCGACAACCGGCAGAAAGTGCTGCGGCAGAAGCAGCCCAAGTTCCGGATGCCGCCAGCGTATCAACGCTTCAGCGCTGAGGACCGTACCGGTATGCATGTTGACCCTAGGCTGGAAATACAACTCGAATTCGTGCGCCTGCATGGCTTGGCGGATGCGCTGCAAGTCTTCATGACGACCGCGCATGCTGCGATCGAGTGTCGGATCGAAAATGTGGTAGCGCGACCTGCCGGCCAGCTTCGCGAAATACATGGCCTGGTCGGCCTGGCGCAGCAATTGATCCGGTTCTATATCTTCGGTCTGTGGATAGAATGTAACTCCGATGCTTGCCGACACCTGAAGCACCAGCTCGCCTAGCTGTAAAGGCTCCGCCATGGCATCCCTGAGCCTCTCAATGAGTGCGAGGCTCTCCTCGATATTCGCAATTCCAAGTAGAACTACGGCAAACTCGTCGCCTCCAAGTCGGGCTAGCGTGTCTCCTTCACGCAGTACCTCCGTCAATCGGTGAGTAATCGCGGTCAACACCAAGTCACCGGTACTCCGCCCATGGTGCTCATTGATCGAATGAAAGTCATCGAGATCAAAATACGCAAGGGCAATGATGCTCCCAAGACGATGGCGTTGCGCCATTGCCTGACGCAGACGATCCGCGAGCAAAGTTCGATTCGGTAGGCCCGTCAACAAATCGAAGTGGGCAATGTGTTTGAGCTGCTTCTCCGTCTCCTTGATCGGAGTCAGATCGGAGAACATCGCCACATACTGTTTCGTGCGGCCCGTAGCATCTGGCACAGCACTGATCGTCAGCATCTCCGCATAGATCTGGCCACCTTTTGCGCGATTCCAGATTTCTCCGGACCAGTGACCTTTCTTCTTGAGCTGCGCCCACAAATCCGCGTAGAACTCTCTCGGCTGCCGGCCAGACTTCAGCATGCGCGGATTCTGTCCAAGCACCTCCGCGCGTGTGTATCCGGTGATCCGCGTGAACGCGCTGTTGGCATCGAGAATGACCCCATCTCCGTCTGTGATGAGAATGCCTTCGGATGCGTGTGTGAAAACATTGGCGGCGAGTTGAAGGCGATCTTCGCTTGCCTTCAACGCGGTAATGTCCTCGGTGAACAGTACAATTCCGCCGATCGCCCCATCTCCCGTGCGCCACGGAACAAGCTCCCAGTGCGACCAGCGCTCGGTCCCGTCTGCCCGCTTGAAACGGTCTTCATCCCCGCGTATCCCTTCACCCGCCAATCCCCGGCGATGTGCCTCTTTCCAACGTTCTGGTATTTCCGGAACATCTTCATAGTGAGAACGGCCACGGATGTCCTTGCCCTCAAGGTCGTAGTTTTCGAGCCAGCGGCGACTCGCGGCCAAGTAGCACATTTCGCGGTCGAACATCGCAATGGCCACTGGAGCATGTTCGATGAAAAGCTGCAGAAGCTCCCGGCTCTCGCACAGCGAGGCTTCCGCTTGTTTGCGTGTCGTAATATCCTGGATCGTTCCGCGAAGTGAAATTAGATTCCCCTGCGCATCCATCTCCAGCTTGCCCAGCCCCTGCACCCAGCGCACCGCCTGATCGTTTGGCCGGACGATCCGGTACTCCTTGCTGAATTGCATTGCCTTTCCAAGGACCTCGTTGACCAGATGCGAAGCCATCATTGCGGTGTCGTCCGGATGAACTAGCGCTTTCCAGCCTTCCACGGTGTGGTCGTACGACCCGTCGATCCCAAGAATCTCATCCAGCATTTCGGAGCTCGCCCAGACGCCGCTGGCGAGGTCCAGAACGTAGCTTCCTACCCCGGCGATCCTTTGCGCTTCGTTGAGTGACGCTTCGCTCTCCCGCAGCGCATTTTCAATCGTCTTTCTGGCGGTAATATCCTCTGCAAGCACCACAATCCCGCCCAAAGTCCCTTGGCCGGTCCACCACGGCCGCACCATCCTCCGCACCCATCGTTTGCTCCCATCTTCTGACTCATAACAGTCTTCGTCGAACGATATGGTTTCTCCGTTCATTGCGCGCTGGTGCTGTTCTTTCCATCGTTCGGGAATTTTGTAGCCAAGCTCATAGTGGGACTTTCCTGCGACACTCCATTCCTTGACTCCCATGTCTTCGATCCAACGACGGCTCGCGCTGATATATCGCATCTCGCGATCGAACATAGCCAGCCCGGTAGGCGCATCCTGAATAAACAACTCCAACAATCCCGCGCTCTGCCGCAGCTCTAATTCAGCCTGCTTTCGTTCGCTAATGTCTTCTACCGTGCCGCGTAACGTGTGTGGCTTTCCCCGCTCGTCCAGGGCAAGCTGGCCCCTGACACGCGCCCATCCCAGGGCCTTGTCTGTTCGGCGAATGAAACGCGTCTCACCATCCAGCGTCTTGCTCTTGTCCAGAACCATGTTTCCGTAAAGCTTGACTAGCGCAGCCAGATCTTCTTCGCGAATCAGGTCGGTCCAGACTGCCAGGGTGTGCTTACACTCTTTGTCGATCCCAAGAATCTCGTGCAACGCATCCGAAGCGGTCCACGTCTGTTCTTGAACGTCTAGGACGAAAGTGCCCACTCCGGCGATTTTTTGCGCGCCTCTTAAGGACTCCTCGTTCGCACGCAGGGCGCGCTCCGCCAGCGCCCTTTCCGTCGTCACCGCGATGATGGTGAAAAGCCCGGTAATCTGCCCTCCCTGCTCCCAAACGGGAAACTTCCGATGATCGAGCCGCTCCTTCCGTCCGCGCACCGTCTGTTGCGCCACGTACGCGACCGGCAAACCAGCCAACACTTGCTCCTCGAGTTCATAGGATTGATCGGCGTATTCCTCTGAGAACAGGTCGTAGTCGGTCAACCCGGTCAGATCGCGAGGTTCTTGAGTCGGCTCGGAGAACATCCTGCGGAAATTGCGATTCGCAAGCGTGATGACATGGTTCTGGTCCTTGCGGTAGGCGCATTCATCGATGCCTTCCATCAACGCTAAGAGATCGGCGGTTGCCCCCGGGTTCGCATTTCCGTGCGTGAGGCGTGCCGCGTCGCGCAGCTTCAGGTTCAGAATCGTGAAACCTTGCGCTTTCTTCTCGCGTTCGTAAACCCAGCTCAAGCACCGGATTCGTCCATCTGCGTGGCGGACCCGGACCTTCAGTTCGCCGGATTCACCCCTCAATTCATCTCTCGATTCGGTAGAAAACAGGTGCCGCACCACGGCAGCGTCGCGAGGGTGAACCAGCCCCTCCAGAGAAACGGCAGATAAAAGGAATTCTTTTGGTTTATACCCGAGAAATGATTCGACGCGTTCGCTGGCAGACAGAACGTCTATTTTTTCCTTCAGCGCCAGACGAAAATCCGCTTCAAACACGGGGCCGAATCCTCTTCGGAGCGCCAGCGTGCATGGGCTGGCGCATGTTCTCTAGGGAAGGCACCAAAGTACCACATCACTCAAAGTAAAGACAAAGAAATAGAAGGGTTTATTGATTAAGTAATTACTGCGCAACTGGGCGTCGATTCGCTCCGATTCAGCCCCGCATTTTCATGGCCATTTCGCACGATGTCCATCACACATGTTTCTGGGCGTCGTCGGGACGCCAACCATTCGACATACCGCCTGTTTTTCGATTTTCCCCTTCGAGTTCCGGCTCCCGAGAGCCTCCGCCAGCACAAAGGAACCAAATAAAGTATTAGTTATCCACTCACTTTTTTTCCTGCCGTAATTCCCTCCAGCTTATCCACGCATATTCTTGGCATAATCGCAGCTAGCGGTTCCTCCGGAGCTATTTCGCAAGACGATGTCCGAGGACGATCAGGTCGGAGAAACGAAAGAACCGTTTACGATCTGAACCCGATTCGCCATCCACGGACAGGGCTTTCGTCCGGTCGGATATGGAGCATGGAAGAGTGACCAGCTATAGCCGTCAGGATGTGTTGCGAATCCTGCAGATCAGTTCCCGCCAGTTGTTCGGTTGGGAGAGAGCCGGACTCATTCCCCCGCAGCAAACCTACACATTCCAGGATCTCGGCCAGTTGCGGACCTTGCGCGTTTTGCGTGAAGAAGACGTGCCGGCCGCTTCCATCCGCGACTCCATCGTCGCCATGCGCGCAGTAGCGCGGAATGACCAATCCGCTTCTCGAGGCGAGCCTGGTCCGCACCGGAACTCGCTTGGCATTTCGCTGCAGTGGCGCCATGGTCGATCCGATCCGCCGCCAATTGCTCTTCGATTTCGAGCGGCTGGATCAATACCCCGCCGAAACCGGGCCGTCTCCTTTGCGCGGGCCAGGCTCTGGCCAGCGGCACAGAGAACGCGCAGAACCTCTTCCTCGCCGCCGTGCAGGCCGAGGAGGCCGGCGAGAAGAACCGCGCCATCGCCCTGTACGAACAGATCCTCGAGCGGGATCCGCGCTACGCCGCAGCCTACATCAACCTGGGAACCATCTACTTTCATCTGCGCCGTTATGGCCGAGCAGAGGAGCTCTATCGCCGCGCCACCGAAACCGATCCGGGCTACGTTCTCGCCTTCTTTGACCTGGGCAACGTGCTGGATGAGCTCGAACGCCCCGAAGAGTCGATCCGTGCCTATCAGCAGGCCGTGGAGCTCTCGCCTCGCTACGCCGACGCCCACTACAATCTCGCGCTCGCCTACGAACGCAAAGGAGAAACCAGGTCCGCCCTGCGCCACTGGCAGGCTTATGTGCGCCTCGACCGCAGTGGCCCCTGGGCCGACCACGCGCGCAGCCAGATTCGTAAACTGCTTGACGGCGAGCAGCTCACAATTGCCTGGCGCGCTGGTAAGTTCATCCCGCCGAGCAAGGTTCTCCCGGCGTTGCAATTGGCTAACCCGCGCTCCTGAAAGTACCTGCCGACCGCCCCTGTGACTCCATCCGCCTCCGCTTCCTATGACTTTCGGCTCCACCCGCTCCAGCATCCCCACAACTTTGTAGTGCAATCTGAGTCTAACCTTGGAGACGCGCGCTCCAAATAATGCGGGGTGACTGTCCCCAGATCTGCATCGGATGGACTCCAACCCTTTGAGACTCAACTTCCCTGCCCCGGAAAAGTTCCGGCTCGCTCCATGCGTTCCAGGAACGGCTGCGGGCAGAAACTGTCGTCCTCGCTCTCTGGTCGAACGCGGGCCTTACGAGGCCGCGGGCACACTCTCCGCCCAAAAACGCTTTGAATGAACAAGGATGACTATGACCACTTCGCTTCTTTCCTCTACAACAAAACTTCAGCCTCCGTGCCACTTCAGTCTTGGCCCAGAATCTGTGGATTGCTCGCCGCTTGCGCCTTGGCCGCGACGACTCTGGGAGCGCAGATCTAGAACCCCACATCAGGCGCCCGCCTTCAGGCCGAGATCTCCGACTCCTCCGCATCCACTCTTGAAAGGCTCGCTTCACCCGATGGCGCAAGCGCAGTTCGACTCAGGTCGCGTCCCTGCCGATACGCGCCTCAACGGCATCAGCATCGTCTTCAACCGCTCAGCCGCACAGCAGGCCGACCTTGAAGCTCTCATCGCCGCGCAGCAAAATCCCAGTTCGCCTCTCTACCACCAGTGGCTCAACCCCGATCAGTTCGCCGCCCGCTTCGGCATGGCTCAGTCCGACTTGGACAAAGTGCAGACCTGGCTCCAGCAGCAAGGCTTCTCGGTCGATTCCGTGGCGCGCAGCCGCAACCATGATTCGCTTTTCCGGCAGCGTGCGCCAGGTAGAGCAGGCCTTCCAGACCCAGATGCACTTCTACACCATCGCCGGCGAAAAGCACTTCGCTCCATCGACGGCGCTCACGCTTCCTTCCGCGCTGGCGCCGGTCGTGATGGCAGTCAGAAACCTTGACGATTTCCGGCCCAAGCCGATGCATCATGGCCAGCCATGCTGGCCAGGCCAATCCCGCATTCACCTCAAGTGTGTCCGGTAGCGTCTTCTTCGCCCCCGGCGACATCAAGTTGGCCTACGGCGTTAACACCTCATCAGCGCCGGCAACACGGGCGCTGGACAATCCATCGCGGTTGTTGGCCAGTCTTCGATCCTGAATAGCGACATTGAGAACTTTGAAAACGCCGCCGGCCTCACAGTGAAGGATCCAAATCAGGTCCTGGTTCCTGGTTCCGGCGCCGCACAGGCCTTCCCGGGCGACCAGGGCGAATCCGACCTGGACGTCGAGTGGTCTGGCGGCATGGCCCCGGGCGCAGAGATCTTCTTCGTCTATACCGGCAGCGACACCAACTTCGGCGTCTTCGATTCCGTTGAATACGCCGTCGACGAGAAAATCGGAAATATCATCAGCGTGAGTTATGGCGCCTGCGAGCCTGGCATTCTCCGCGGCCGGCATCACCGCCCTTGAAGCCGTCCTGATGCAGGCCGCAACCCAGGGACAGACCATCGTCGCCGCGTCGGGCGACGCCGGCTCCTCAGCTTGCTATCAAAGCCCCACCACAACCAATCCCCCCCTTGCCACCCAGGAAGAACTGGCCGTCAGTTACCCCGCCAGTAGCCAATATGTCACCGGCGTGGGCGGCACTGAAATCACCGCTGCCGACGACGTCTCCACAAACTCCACCTATTGGCTGGCACAAGAGCACCTCTGACGAGATCACTGTCTCTCAAGCTATATCCCCGAAGTGGCGTGGAACGACGATGCCACCGCAGTCGCAGCGGGAGCGACTACCCTGAGTGCCACAGGCGGCGGTGTCAGCACCATCTATACCACCAAGCCGAGCTGGCAAACCGGCGTACCCGGCATTCCGAGCGACGGCAAGCGCGACGTGCCGGATGTCTCCTTCTACGCATCGCCCGATCTACCCGGCTACCTGTTCTGCACCAGCGACACCAGCGACTGGAACACCAGCCAGGCGCCCGTTCAGCAGGCCAGTTGCAACAGCGGCTTCCGCGACTCGTCAACCAGCGATCTCGACCATTGCCGGCGGCACCAGCTTCGCCACTCCCATCTTCGCCGGCATGGTCGCCATTCTCAACCAGGCCCAGAGCTATGCAGCAGGCCAGGGCCTCCTCAACCCCACTCTCTACACGCTGGCCGCCAACAGCACCACCTATGCCGCGGCTTCCACGACGTGACCACGGGAAACAATGAATGCCCCTCCAGCCTTCGCTCTGTTTCATCCTTTTGCAGCACCGCGAGTGAAGGCAGCTATACCACCACGGCCGGCTACGATCTGGTCACCGGTCTTGGATCGGTCAACCTGAGCGCGCTCGTGACAGCTTGGCCCGCCAGCACCTCGGCGCTCATCGGCACCACCACCAGCGTGACCGCGGCAAACGCAACACCGGCCGTCAGCACCAACGACACAATCACCATCACCGTTGCTTCCGACAGCGGTACCACCACTCCCACGGGCAACTGTGACCCTCTCCATCGACGGCGGCGGCACGTCCTATAGCACCAGCGGTACTACCCCGCAGACGGTAACCCTGGCCGCAAATGGCACAGCCACCTACACGGCGAACTTTGCAACCGCGGGTGTCCACAACATCGTCGCCCAATACGCAGGCGACGCCACCCACGCCGCCTCTACCGGCTCTGTTTTGGTATCCATCGCCGGAACAAGCTCGGGCAAAGGCACCTTCACGCTTGCTGCGACAAGTGTCACCGTGACACAGGGCAGCTCTGGATCCTCGACCATTACGGTCTCCCCGGCAGGTGGCTATACCGGGACGGTGGACCTGAACTTCGACACGTCGAACGACACGGCTCTCTCAAACCTCTGCTACCAATTCGGCACTCAGCTCACCAGCGGCGGCGGATCGGTGGCGTCACCGGCAGCACTGCCGTCACGACCACACTCACCTTCGACACCAATGCCTCGGACTGCGCCAGCGCGGCAATTGCAAAAAGCGGCAAGCATGCCCGATGCATCGCCTCGGCCCCGTGAAGACGTCGCAAAACAACGCCCCAGGCCGGGCGCCGCTTACCCTCGCCTTTGCTGGATTGCTGCTCGCCGGATTCATGGGTCGTTCCTCGCGCAAGTTGCGGAGCTTTGCCGCAGTGATCGGCCTGCTCGCCATCGGCCTGGGTCTCTCGGCATGCGGCAGCAGTTCCAGTTCCATCAGCGTCGCGAATCCACCCAAGGGAACTTACACCATCACCGTCTCGGGACAGGATTCGGCCACAGCTGCAATCACTGCGACTCCAGCCACCTTCACCCTCGTCATCGACTAACCAATCCGCACGAACCTCCGTACCCCATCCTTTCGCCTTCTTTCCGGCGAAAGGGTGGGAACACGGGAAATCTAAATCCCTTCAAATTCGGGTCCCCCCTCTGGACGCGCACTCCCGGACGCGCACTTTGCGTCGAGGGTGGGAAAGCACGAACCTTAACCAACCCCTATCCTCCGTGTTTCCCAGAATGAAGTAAGCGGAGAAACTCATTCTCCCTGCCTGCCTCCCGTTTGGTACACTGCGAGGCCGGAGGCACAGATCCGCTTGTCAAAGAACTCCGCCACTCCGTCCCCGCTCACGCAACTCTCTGAAGAAGAGAGCCTTTTCTACTCCACCGTGCGCGCAGTTCGCTCAGGAAAAGATCGAGCCTTTGGTGCGCAGCATGGATTCTGACCAGCAGCTTGCTCCCGACCTCGTCCAACAGCTCTTCGAGTTGGGACTCCTGGGATCGAGACCCCCGAAGCCTTCGGCGGAGCCGGCGGCAGCTTCTTTGACGCCGTCCTGGCGATCGAAGCCATCTCCACAGTCGATCCCGGAGTTGCCGTCCTGATCGATGTGCACAATACGCTCGTCATCAACGCGCTGCGTCGCTGGGCCACAGACGCGCAACAGGCCCGCTGGCTCCCGCGCCTCGCGTCCGACACTGTCGGCGCCTATGCGCTCAGCGAGGCCGGCTCCGGCTCTGACGCCTTCGCCCTCCAGACGCGCGCCGACTTCGTCCGAAAGCGGGTATCGGCTCTCAGGCCGCAAGCTATGGATCTCCAATTCCCGCGAGGCTGGGCTGTTCATCGTCTTCGCCACCGTCGATCCAGCGGCCGGCTATCGCGGCATCACTGCCTTTCTCGTCGAAAAGGCCACGCCTGGCTTCACCGTCGGCCGCAAGGAAGACAAGCTAGGTATTCGCGCGTCCAGCACCTGCGAGCTGATTTTTGAGGATTGCCTGATTCCGGAAGAGAACCTGCTTGGAGAGCGTGGCAAGGGCTACAAGATCGCGATCGAAACGCTGAATGAAGGCCGCATCGGTATCGGCGCGCAGATGCTGGGCCTCGCCGAAGGAGCGTGGCATCACGCGGCCCGCTACGCCAGGCCAACGCCGCCAATTCGGCAAACCCATCGCCGAATTCCAGGCAGTTCAATTCGTTTTGGCAGAAATGGCCACCCAGATTGAGGCTGCACGCCTCCTGGTCTACAACGCTGCGCGCCTCAAAGACGCCGGCAAACCCTACGTGAAGGAAGCAGCAATGGCCAAGCTCTTTGCGTCCGAAGTAGCCGAACGCGTCGCCAGCCAGTGTGTCGAAGTTTTCGGTGGAAACGGGTTTGTGCGGGACTACCCGGCAGAGAAATACTACCGCGATGCCAAGATCGGCAAGATCTACGAAGGCACCTCAAACATGCAACTGGCCACCATCGCCAAACAGGTCCTCAAGCAACCAAAATAAGCGCAATTTGTACCGCAAAAACGCTCTCTATTGCTTAGCCAGGCAGCGGACCTGTATCGCTTGAGCGTCTGTGCGGAAGTAGATCTTGCCCTTATATGAGATCGTCAGTTCTGATGGACTTGCCCAGTGAACGTCTTCGGGCAGAACGGATTTCCAAGAACCCCAATACACCCGATTCGTATTGAATCCATGAGCCGAGAAGAGCTCCACTGACGTATGGCCTCCCGCCGCTCCTTCATCATCAGTCCATATGCGTGCCGCCAGCCGGCCACTAGGAGCAAAAATCGGGTGAGAGTAGGTTTGGCAGCCGGAAACGCCCCAAGTCAGCAATGCCCAAAGAGCGCCGAGCGCCCCCACCGGCACGGACAGGATGCGCGCAGCAACTCGCACTGGTCGAGGCTTTGCCTTAACTAACCCGAACCAAACGGCCACGGTAACCATGAGAAGGCCGAAGCAAAATCTTCTGACTAGCCGCCATTCGATGAAGGAGTGTATCAGGAGGCCACCAAGTGCGATGGCATAGCCCTGAAGGAAAAAACCGTCACCCCAGAGGCTCAGCACTCTGCGTCTGCATCTTCTCCAGCTTCGCGTGACGCCGCTTCGTATCCACCTGGAGCGTTACAGTCTGCTGCCGGCGGTCGCGGAGAATCGTTACCGCAACAGGCTTTCCCTGGTTGGCGCGGAGCGACCGATCCCAGTCTGCCGTCGTGGCGATGCCGTCGGTTCCGACTTTGAGAATCACATCGAAAGCCTTCAACCCTGCCTTCTCTGCCTCGCTCTTGCGCGCAACCTGCTTGATCATCAGGCCGCTCTGGATGCCAAGATAATCCGCCATCTGCGAGGTCAGCGGTTCAACCAGCACACCCACATTCAGCGTGCTCGCCCCAACAAATGGGATGTGAAAGCCGCCCGAAGGCACATCGCCCGAGCCCCCCGACAAAATACCCATTCCCGGAGCCGCTGTCGATTGATCGCCCCCGTTGTCGAGGCGATTCCACACATCGTGCTCCATCTTTTTGCGATCCGCCAATTGCACCGCGATAGTCTGCACTGCACCGTCACGGCTGATCACCAGGCTCACCGAATGGCCGGCAGGAATCTCGCGCATCATGCGGCTGAATTGCTCGGCGCCTTCCACAGCCTGACCGTTCACCTGCAGCACGACGTCGTTCACGCGGACGCCAGCCTGCGCGGCCGGCGCATCGTGATCGATCAGCGTGACCACCGCGCCGCGAACCTCTTTCAATTTCAACTTGGCAGCAGCGTCGGAATCGACGTCGCCCACCAGCACACCCATGTAACCCTGCGAGCTCGAATGGAGCAACGGGCTTGGCTCTTGCATGACTTCTGCCAGCCCAGCGGACTGCGCCACTGCATGGCTCGGCGCATAAACCAGGCCGGCGGCCACGAACGCGGCAACGCCAACCCCCAACAAACAGATCTCTGCAATCCTCGGAAACAGAGTGCGGTACGGCCTCGAAAAGTACTTCATTTGTCTTCCCCCTGCTTGATTTGCCCTGTTCAGGCCCGCACTCTTTAAATACGGTGCCGTGACCTGAAGGATAGTCATTGCTATTGAATCTCCGGCACCCGGCTTAGAACCTGCCGGGAGACGTTGCGGATCTGGGGATTCTGGTCGGAGGTGGCAACCGTTGACAGCACTTGACGCACCGTCATATCGGCTTCCACAGGTTCAAGAACGTTGATCGCTTCGGTGCGGATGCGCGCATCGCTGTCGTTCAAGCAGTGCCTCCAGCACCGCGTCGCGCACACGCATATCTTCCGATACATAAGATTCCAGGCCCTTCAGCGCTTTCTCGCGCACGCCCTCATTCCGGTCGTAGCGCAGCGCCACCATCAGGGCGTCGCGAATTCCCGGCGGCATTGCAGCTGTGGCCCGCGCGGCACTCTGCCGCCAGCAGGCCCACCGAATCGTCGCGAATCCCCGCCGAAGCCGCATCCTCAGACGCCATCATCAGCAACTGACGGATTGCCGGATCGTCGAGCGATCCCTCGATGCGTTGCGGCACAACCTCGTTGTAGCGCACTTCGACCATCTCGCTGTTCGGCTGCTGCACAATGCTTGAAATACTCGCCACATCCGCCGGAGTCGTCGGAAGCGGCGCTGCTGTTACTGCCGCTTCGCTCGCTTTCGATGCTGTGTGCGCCGCGCGTGCCTGCGCGAACTCAAATCCGCCCAGGCTACCCGCACCCATACCCACCACCAGCAACAGGCCCGCGGCCACTGGAGCTGCCTGCAGGCGCGCAAAATGATTCAGGATGTTCTCGCCAAACCGCTCATACCAGCGCTTGGGAGGAATCGCATCGAGCGCTTCCTCAAGCCGCATCCGCGAGCGCGCCACCAGGTTGGCAGGCGGCTCTGCGACGGGGTGCACGGCAGCCAGCGTCTTCAGCGCCTGCAGTTGTTCCCGCTCTGTGAGGCAATCCGCACAGGTCGTTAAATGCCGGTCCAGCTCGTGAATTTGATCATCGGCGAGTTCGCCGTAAGCCGCCAGCACGATTCGTTCATGGGCAACTTCGCAATTCATGGTGATACGTCCTTCCAGCCTCGTACTTCAATGCCACAGATCTAGTCCAAATTGCCACAAATCTCGTCCGAAATCCCGCCGTCCGCAAGACTTAGCGCAAGCCCGCCAGTTGAGCTCGCAACTTCTTCGTCGCTCTAAAGAGCGTATTTTTGGCGGTCTCTTCCGTCGTATTCAACATCTCTCCGATCGTGCGCAGGCGGAGCCCCTGGTAATGCTTCAATTCAAAAACCATGCGTTCCCGCGGAGTCAGCTTGCCCAGCGCTGCCTGAATCCGTTCTCCCAGTACCTTGCGGTCCAGCTCCCGATCGGGACTTGAAAACGACCGATTGTCCGACACCGAAGCCAGCAAGTCAATCTCATCGCCAGAATGATCGACCAGCACCGCCGAATCTTCGCGACGAGTCTTCCGCCGCCGCAGTTGATCCAAACAAAGATTGGTGACAATCCGGTAAATCCAGGTGTAGAACGAGCACTCGAACCGGAAATTGCCGATATACCGGAAGGCTTTCAAGAAGGCTTCCTGATAAATGTCCTCGGCGTCATGTTCCGAGCCCGTCAGGTGCAGCGCCAGCCGCAAAACCTGCTGCTCATACTGGCGCACCAACGCATCGAACGCGACCCGCGATCCCCGTTGCGCCTCGCGAATCAGCTCCATCTCCGGCGCACGCGCCTGCAAGCGCTCCTGTGCCCGGTCCGGACTGTTCATTGCCCTGGTGGCAGCCATACCTGCAGAGGATTGTACCCCCCGCGCGGCTGGCCAGGCCAAACCGCCCGGCGCTGTCGCCAGTGTCGATGCAGGGACGGGTGCTAAGCTGGCAGCTTCAATCGTCATTGAATCACTGCTCCGTCGTTCGAAGAGTGGTCGCACTCAAGTAGACGCGGAACAAGCCCCTTAGTGAGCGCTCGAGAGAACGTCTGAACGCACCGATGTTTTGAACTGGCACGGCTTCACAGGCTGCGAAAACCGGTTCATTATGTGTCTTGTAAGAGGGCATGGCTTCAGCCGCGCCGAAAATGCCGGAACATGGCATTGGCTTTAGCCCCCGACGGTTTTGCAGTCCGAAAGCCTGTCTCAAGCGCTACAACGCCGGTCAACCCGGCCCCGGTACACTGGGAATCGATGAACTACTCCCTATTTCCTGAAATGGGCCCCCAAACCACGGATGCCCCTGCCTGGTACACCGCCCACTGTGACGGCGGCTCCCGCGGCAACCCCGGCCCGGCCGGCTTTGGCGCAGTCATTGAAGACCCTCAAGGCCGCATCGTCGCCCGTCTGAGCGAATACCTGGGCAAGCAGACCAATAATTACGCCGAGTACGCCGCGTTGCTGGCAGTCCTCGATTGGGCCCTCGAGAATGAAGCCAAGCGTCTGCGCGTCGTCTCGGACTCCGAGTTGATGGTCAAGCAGATGAAGGGCCTCTACAAGGTGAAAAACCCCGGCCTTGTCCCGCTCTGGGAAGAAGCTAAACGCCGCGCCGCGCAAGCTGACAAAATTCGAAATGAGCCACACCCTGCGCGGCGGCAACAAGGAAGCCGACGGCCTGGCCAACGACGCCATGGACAGGGGGATGGGGAAGAAAAGGGACCAGAGACGGGATCAGGGCTGGCAGGGCGCATAGCTGCCACTGGAACGGCACCGCGCGAAAACGCAGCGTCAGGTCTTCGAGGGTCTGGTGAAGGACGGCGTCGTACACCTGATCGAAGGCGAACTCCCCGACGGCATCCTGGTCAAAGTGATCCGCGAATAGCAAGAGATCTCGCGTGCAGATCAGACCCTGGGCGCCCAGGTCTCGCTTCTGAGACCTGGGAAAGCTACCAACCTTTCCTGACCTCCGTCATCCTGAGCGAAGCCGCGCTTAGCGCGGCGAAGTCGAAGGACCTGCGGTTGCTTTACCGTCCTCTTGCGCCGCACTGTGAGAGCGCCTCTCCTGTTGAGCCCAGCCCTCAGCTCTTCACACCCAAGTTATTCCGCCACGCGTGCCCGCCGCGCTCCAGCAGCCGATCCGCGCAATCCGGTCCCCACGAACCCGCAAAATAATTCGGGAAAACCTCCGGATTCTTCGCCGCCCACGCCTCCAGAATCGGCGTATACAGCGCCCAGGTCACTTCCACGCCATCGCGATGCGCAAACAACGTCTGGTCCCCCAGCATCGCATCCAGCAGCAGCCGTTCGTACCCATTCGCGGTTGACGTTCCAAACGCCGCCGCATAGTTGAAGTCCATATTCACCGGGCACACCGACATATTCGGCGTATTCGGCACCTTCGCCCCAAACCGCAGCGCAATCCCTTCATCCGGCTGGATGCGAATAGTCAGCAAATTGGGCTGAATATCATTGCACGGCCCACTCGATTGCATCCGGTTAAAAATCAGCAGTGGCGGCTGCTTGAACTGGATGCTGATCTCCGTGGCGCGCCTCTTCATCCGCTTGCCGGCACGCAGATAAATCGGAACGCCCGCCCAGCGCCAGTTTTCAATCTCCAGTCGCACCGCGGCATACGTCTCCGTGCCCGACTCCGGGTTCACGCGCTCTTCATCGCGATAACCGACGACTTTTTTCCCTTCCACCACGCCGGGGCCGTACTGCCCGCGCACCGCATTCAAAATCGGAATGTTCGGAATCGCGCGCCACACCTTCACCTTTTCGCGGCGCACGGCTTCGGCGTCGAAGCTCGAAGGCGGCTCCATCGCGACAAAGCTCAGCAACTCCATCACGTGGTTCTGAATCACGTCCCGTAGCGCGCCCGCCTTCTCATAAAACGGTCCGCGGCCTTCGACGCCCAGCGTCTCTGCTGCGGTGATCTGCACGTGGTCGATGTAATTGCGATTCCAAATCGGCTCAAAAATCCCGTTGGCGAACCGGAAAACCAAAATATTCTGCACCGTCTCTTTGCCGAGATAGTGATCGATTCGAAAAACTTGATTCTCGTGAAAGACTCCATTCACATGCTGATTCAGCTCTTTCGCCGAATCCAGATCGTGGCCGAATGGCTTCTCAATCACCACGCCAATGCGTCCATGTTCCGGCTGCGCCATGCCTTGCGAGCCAAGATTCTCAATGATCGGCGCAAAGTACTCCGGTGCCGTTGCAAGATAGAAAAGCCGATCCGGCCCGATGCCTTTTTCCTGCGCAATCTTGTCCAACTCCGACTTCAACCCCGCATAGTGCGAAGGATCATCGAAACTCAGCGCGTAGTAGCTGATGTTCTTCACAAAATCTTCGAGCAGTGGATCTGACTCCTTCACATCGCCGAATTCGACAATGCCCTCGCGCATATCGGCGGCAAACTCGCCGCCCAACGGCCGCCGCGCCACGCCCACAATCGCGAACTTCTTCGGCAGCAGACCGGCCTGCTCCAGATGGAAGAGCGCAGGCAGCAGCTTGCGCTTCGTCAGGTCGCCCGAAGCGCCAAAAATCACCAGGATCCCAGGATCGGGGACGCGCTCTCCAGTGTGCTGAACTTGAGACAAATCCTCCGGCCGTACCTTCATCTGCACTGTCGCCATAACCTATCGAACCTCCCGCTGTAAATTCAGTTCGTTGTTCTCAGTTCACAGTTTCTGACTCGACTTCCGCCATTCACAGCCCTGTCAACACGCCACAAACCGCCACTCAGACTGATTGGCTGCAGACTGTGAACTAGGAACTCTGAACTACGAACTGTCTTTCAATCCTTTTTCACCGCATGCCCGCCAAACGCATTGCGCATAATCGAGAGCATCCGGTCGGTGAAGTTATTCTCTTCGCGCGAACGAATCCGTCGAATCAATGATTCGGTAATAACCGGCGCTGACACATTCAGATCGATCGCCTCAAAAACCGTCCACCTTCCTTCGCCCGAATCCGCAACGTAGGCCTCAAGCCCATCCAGCGTGGGATTCTTGCTCAACGCATCGGCCGTCAGGTCGAGTAGCCAGCTGCGCACCACGCTGCCGAACCGCCAAATCTGCGAAATCTGCGGCAAGTCGAGGTTTAGCTCCTCCTTCTTCTCCATGATGGTGAAGCCCTCGGCATAGGCCTGCATCAACCCATATTCAATGCCGTTGTGGACCATCTTCACAAAGTGCCCCGCGCCCGCAGGACCCACGTGCCCCCACCCCTTGTCTTTCCCTGGAGCCAGCGTCTCAAAGATCGGCCGCAGATAATCGACCGCTTCCTTATCGCCGCCAACCATCATGCTGTAGCCCTCTTTCAAGCCCCACACGCCGCCCGACGTCCCCACATCCACAAACTGATATCCCTTCGCAGTAACTTCCTTGTAGTGGCGTTGCGAATCTTTGTAATTCGAATTGCCGCCGTCGATCAGTATGTCGCCCTTGTTCAGCAGCGGCTCTAACTTGGCGATCGTGTCGTCGACGGGCTTGCCTTGCGGCACCATGATCCAGATTGCCTTGCGTCCCGTGAGCTTCTTCGCCATGTCCTCCAGCGACGAAACACCCACATTCCCAGACGCGGTCAGCTTCTGTACCGCTTCTGCGCTGAAATCAAATCCCACCACCTGGTGGCCGCCCAGTCGCAGGCGCTCAGCCATGTTGCCGCCCATCTTGCCGAGACCAATCAATCCCAGTTGCATAACGCTCTCCCTTCCAATCTCGTTTACAAAACTCCCAGACTCGCCAACTCACTCCTCAAGCGTTGCCGCACCTTGAAATCGAATCGCCTTCATTCCCACGGCCTCTGCGGCTGCTGCATTCTCCGCGCGGTCGTCAATGAACAACACGCGCCCCGGCGGGATCCCGAGAATATCCAATGCCCGAAGGTAGATCGCCGATCCCGGCTTGCGCAGGCCCATGTAACACGAACTAAACGCAACCTGGAGATACGCGCGAATTCCGAATTGGTCAAAGCGATACTCATTGGTCGCCCGCGCTTCATTGTTCAGCACGCCCAACATGCACTTATCCGATGCCGCAAGTTCCCCGATGATTCCCATTGCACCATCTGCCAGCAACTGCGACTGCGCACAGATCGCCGTCAAGAAACTCGTCGTGCGAAAAGCTGCGCGGCTCATAAAACACCGTCGTGTCCAGATACTCTTTCACCGTGATCAAGTCCCGTTCCCACGCATCATTCGGGCCGGCGTGCCGAGCCTCAAACTCGGCACGATCCAGATGAAACTGATCCAGCACCATCGCGCGCTCGCGATGGTCCCAGCCATTCGTCAGCAGGACTCCGCCTACGTCAAACAGGACTACGTCGAAGGGGAACATGACCCGGTGCCTCGAGCACTACTCTTCACAAAGCTATTTCAGGGGTGGGAAAGACTGCTCACTGACCAGGGAATCTCTATCGCACTGCTTCTCTGTTTCTCTGCTTCTGTCTCTCTGTCCTGCTGCTTCTCTGTCAACTGCCCACTGTTCACTGCGCGCTGTTCTTCTGGTACTTCGCTTCGATAGCCATTACTTTCTTGAAGCGGCGTGTAAACCGTTCCTCATTGGAGATGAATTTCGCGCGAATAAATGCATCGACCAGTTCGTATGCCAGGGATGTTCCGATGATGCGCGCCCCAAACACAATCACGTTCATGTCGTCATGCTCCACGCCCTGGTGCGCTGAATACGTATCGTGGCACATGGCTGCCCGGATGCCGGGAATCTTGTTTGCCGCAATCGATACGCCCACGCCCGAGCCGCAAATAAGAATGCCGCGCGGCGCCTCACCCGCCCTGATGGCGTCGCCAACACGCTCCGCAAAGTCGGGATAATCATCCTGCGGATCGCAAGTGAATGCGCCAAGGTCCACGACCTCGTGCCCGCCTTTGGCAAGATAGGCGCGCACCTCTTCCTTGAGGTCGAATCCCGCGTGATCGCAAGCAATAACTAACTTCACGTAGCCCCTTTCTTAAAAGCGCTGCTGCTAGCGGAGTTAACGTTGTTAGCGGAGCTAGGCGCCAGCCATCAAAAATTCGCCAGCACCCTAACTCCGCTGACACGCCCCAAGCGCGGCTAACTCGCACTAGTTCCGTTTCAATACCACCTTCGCCCGCGCCGCCACATTCTCCGCCGTGAATCCAAGCTCTGCCAACACCTTGGGGCCCGGCGCCGAAGCACCAAATCGGTCAAGCCCAATCACGTCGCCGTCCTGGCCCACATACTTCCACCAACCCAAAGGAGACCCAGCTTCCACGGCAACCTTCTTCACGCCCGCAGGCAACACGCTGGCTTTGTACTCCGCCGACTGCTCCTCGAAAATCTCCCAGCTCGGCATGCTCACCACACGCGTGGCAATCCCTTCGGCTTCGAGCAGTTTCTTCGCATCCACGCACGGCCAAACTTCAGAGCCGGTGCCAATCAAAATGACCTTCGGGTTCGACGCGTCTTCCAGAACGTAGGCACCCTTGCTGACGTCCGCCATACGCATCGTGTGTCGCCGGGTCGATCACCGGCAGGTCCTGCCGCGTCAGCGCAAAGAAACAGGGCCCGGTGCGTTCGAGCGCCAGCCGCCAACAGGCTGCCGTCTCATTGCCATCGGCGGGGCGAAAATCGGTAAGGTCCGGTACCGCGCGCAGCATCATTAACTGTTCAATCGGCTGATGCGTAGGCCCGTCTTCACCGAGGCCGATGGAGTCATGTGTGTAGACAAACAGCGAGTGCGACCGCATGAGAGCCGCAAGGCGAATCGCCGGTTTGCAATAGTCAGAGAAGGTAAAGAAAGTCGACCCGAAGGGAACCAATCCCTCGTGCGCGGCCATGCCGTTCACCGCGGCGCACATCGCAAACTCGCGCACCCCGAAGAAGACGTTGCGGCCCGCGGGATCCAAGTGGAAATTCGCGCCCGGCTTGAAGATGGTCTTCGTCGAAGACGTCAGATCGGCCGCGCCGCCAAACAACTCCGGCACCACCTCGGCAATGGCGTTCATCACCGAACCTCCGGCATTGCGTGTCGCCACCGGCTTGCCCGCAGGAAAGCTCGGCAGCGCTTTCTCCCATCCGGCCTTGCGCTTGTTGCTCTTGGTCCGCTCAAACTCCGCAGCCAGGTCCGGATACTGCGCTCGATACTTCTCGAAGCAGCTGCTTCCATTCGTCCTCAAGCGCCGCGCCGCGCTCGCCGGCCTTGCGCCAGTTGGCGAGAGCGTCCTCAGGCACATAAAAGCTCTGGTCCTCCGGGAAGCCGAAAAACTTCTTCGTCGCCGCAGTATCTGCCGCGCCCATCGCCTCGCCATGCACCTTGTTCGTGCCCGCCTTCGGACTTCCGTAGCCGATCACCGTGCGCACCGCGATGAACGACGGCCGCGACGTCTCCGCCTTCGCATTCTCAATCGCCGCTTCAATCGCGTTCAGATCGTTGCCGTCAGACACATGCTGCACGTGCCAGTGGTATGCCTCGAATCGCTTCAGCACGTCTTCGGTGAAGCTCCATTCCGTCGGCCCATCCAGCGAAATCAAGTTGTCGTCGTAGAGCACGATCAGCTTACCCAGCCCCAGCGTCCCGGCCAACGAAGCCGCTTCGTGCGAGACGCCTTCCATCAGGTCGCCGTCGCCGCAGAGCACATAGGTGTGGTGATCGACAATGTCGAATCCCGGCTTGTTGTAAACCGCAGCCAAATGCCTCTCCGCCATCGCCAGGCCCACCGACATCGCGAAGCCCTGCCCGAGAGGCCCCGTCGTCACCTCCACGCCTTCCGTCTCGCCTGCTTCAGGATGGCCCGGCGTCTTCGAGTGCCACTGCCGGAACGACTTCAGATCGTCGAGCGTGACCTTGTACCCGCGACAAGAAAAGCGTCGAGTACAGCAGCGCCGAAGCATGCCCATTTGACAGCACAAACCGGTCGCGGTCCGCCCACTTGAAGTGCGCAGGATTGTGCTTCATCAATTTGTGAAACAGCAGATACGCAATGGGCGCGCAGCCCAGGGGAGCTCCGGGATGGCCGCTCTTCGCCTTTTCAACCGCATCAACGGCAAGCAAGCGCAATGTGTCGATGGAAAGTTCGTCAATCGAGAGTGCTGCAAGAGTGGGCAGTCATGCTGTGTGCATTCCTTTCCTCGGGAGAGGGGTCCGCAAAAACCAACCGGGTGGTCCTCGCTGTCAGTTGAATGGCCCTGCTGCTTATTGCGAAGTGTCGATTTTGAGGTTCACGTTGTAGCCAAGCCAACGTCCTTGCTCGGTCCATTGGAGAGTCCATGATAGTTCACCGCCGGCGGATTCCGTTGCGGTGGAAATATCCACGCTGTGCCCCGCGCTGCCCAGGCAACGGCTCTGGGTCACGTTCACCGTCTTCCATCCATCAGCCGACCAGGTCACCGCAAATCGATCTTCGTAAATGATGCGCAACGTGGCGCCCGCGGTGATCCTCTGAATCGGCCGGCGCTGCGTGTAGATCTCAAGATCGCGTCGCACCGCTTTCCGGCCCTCCGGCTCACAATACCGTGCATAGACCGGTTCGATGCGATCGAACACCTTCCCGTCCAACGCCGATCGCAGCAGCTTCAGGTATTCGGCATGCGCCCACACCAGCGGCACCGCCGACCCCGCGGGCTGGCCCAATTGCAGGCTGCGCCGAAGGGGAATTCGGCTCGTCCCATACCTGCTCCGGCATCATCTGGCCCATGGTGGCAAAGCGCTCGTAGGTTTCAATCAGCGGAGTAATATCCTTCCCCGCCGCCAGTTCGTAGTGCGCGCGCTCTCCCGTCAAGCAGCGGCCACACGCGGCCCTGGCCCCACCCGAGAAACGGGCCGCCATCCGGCCGCTGGCCATAGCCATCCCAGTTGTAGCGCAGCCATCCGGGCCCCTGCGGAAGCCCGCGTTTCAGCACCGCGTCCACCACTTTCAACGAATCCACCATCAATGGATCGTCTGCCCGCCGCACCCCGTACCGGACCAGTTCGAGAAACCCTGCGTCGATCACCTCGCGCGCCTGGAAGAAATCGCGCGTGCCCGGCGGCCGGTTGTTGATGTGGATCATCTCGTCGCCGCAGCTCTCGCAGTGCGTACGCCTCGCCCTTCTCCGGCGGACGAACGCGCATGTAGTGTCGCCGCACCTCAGGCAGCAACACACCTTCATTCGTCACCGTCCAGTCTTCGAGATGATGCTCGATCCAGTCGGCAAACTCCTCGTAGAACACCGCCAGTTCGACCGAATCATGGGCGCGCGCAATCTCTGCCGCGCAGATCAGCCCTGAAATCACCGCAGCCAGCGTGGAAGGCGAATAGCCGGCGTTTTCCTCCCACCGCTCCTGGTGCGTGATCGGCGCATGCCGCACAAGGAAATCCGGCCGCGCGCTCGACGAACGGGAAGATCTCCATGTCGCCCAGCCCGTTCGCCTTCCACAGCCGCCACGCCAGAATGATCGGAAACGCCACTTCATCCAGTTGCTCGCCCGACCAGTAGGGCCGTCCATCGACCCAGAAATTCTGCGCAAAGCCGCCATCGGGCTTCTGCGTGCAGGCCAGATAGACCAGGGCGCGCAGCGCGGTCTCCGCCCGTCCGCACGCCAGCAGCGCGCTCGCTGTCTGCACCATGTCGCGCGTCCACACCAGGTGATATCCGCCCAGGTCGTCGTCGCTCTTGGCCTGCCCCCAGGGAATCGACAGCGGACGCGACGAATGCGCCCGAAAACGTCTTGTCTTCGTGGGCCAGCAGAACGTTGTGGCTCGCCCGCATCAGCTTGCCGCCGTCGCGCGCCTTCGCAGCCAGCCACTCGGGATTTGCCACGCGCTGCCACTGCACGATATAGCGCTCGCGGTGCTCTTCGAAGGGCATCAGCCAGCGCGCTCATCGTCTTTTGCAGCGCGGTGTGATGCCCCTCGCCGATTCCAATCGCCACGACAAACATCCGCGACCCATCCGGCTCCGGCAGCGCTCATGTTCAGCTCGCCCAGCACCGCGATGTTGCCGTTGCTGGCCGAGCCAAACTCCCAATCCATGCGGTAGTTTTCCATCACGTCGCGCCAGCCGTCGCTCGCGCCCACAAACCCGCAGCTCACGCGCGAGAAACCGCAGCTCGCGCCCATCGCCAGCGACCACTCGTTCTTCCAGGCCAGCAGCATCTTGCGCCCGGCGATATCGACCGCACGCGCCGTGTTCCCCGCGCCGCCGCCGTCCAGGTGCGGCGCCAGCAGCGCATAGACCTTCAGCCGCGGCAGCAGTTCCTCGTGCCCTTCGATCTTCACCCACTGCAGCACCACCGAATGGTGCGGATCGCAGATGATCTCGTGGGTCAGGCTGTAGCGCCCCTCCGGATCGCGGTTCACATAGCGCACACCCAGCGCCTCGGGGTGAATGTACTCGAAGCTTGTCAGCAGGTCGCGCTTCTCTTCGTGCGCAAAGGTCTCCCCGTCGGTGACCAGGAACTCCATGTCGCGGACCTGCGCGCGGTCGATCGTGGGATGGTAGACCTCGTTCAGAATTCCGTGCGAGCACGTGAACCAGACGCGGCTTGAAGCCGCATAGGCCGTGCCGATCGCGTCTTTCACGCTCGATGTCCAGCGCGGTTCAAGACCCGGCGCGCCAAACGCCTCGCCTTGCTGGTCAAGCCAACGATACAAGGGTTGCTCGTTCAATGGTCGCTACCGTTCGGTGGGATAGGGGAGAATCAAGCTCGTCTCGTTCCGTCTTCCTAAGAAGATGTTTTCGTGAGGTAAAGGTTTCCGAGGTCGCGCTGAATTAGTTTCGCACCTCGCCGCCCCCCACCGCATCCATCCAACAGGAGGGGCGCGCTTCCATCCAATCACAGTGTTCCGCGCCGCTGTGTGAAGATTCTGTTTCACCCGTCCCCCTGCGCCAGTTTCCACACGCACCGCAGCCTCTGCGGTCAAACCTGCCGAGTACAATCCGTTACGAAGGAGATTTCCCCAATGGCTTACGAACTCGCCCCGCTTCCTTACGACTACGCGGCCCTCGAGCCTTTTATCGATGCCGAAACTATGCACGCTCCATCACGACAAGCATCACCAGACCTATGTCAACAACGTCAACGCCGCTCTCGAAAAGCATCCGCAGCTCGCCGCTAAATCCGTCGACGACCTGATCAAGGACCTGAACGCCGTCCCCGAAGACATTCGCACTGTCGTGCGCAACAACGGCGGCGGCCACTCGAACCACACCGTGTTCTGGAAGCTGATGGGCAAGCCCGGCACAGCCGGCATCGGCGGCGCCCCCACCGGAGACATCGCCAAGCAGATCTCAGCCGATTTTGGCGACTTCGAAGCGTTCAAGAAAACATTCAATGAGACCACCGCCAAGCAGTTCGGCTCCGGCTGGGGCTGGCTGGTCCTCCAGGGCGGCAAGCTGAAAGTCATTACCACCCCGAACCAAGACTCGCCGTCTCAGCCAGGGCCTCTATCCCATCCTTGGCAACGACGTCTGGGAACACGCCTACTACCTCAAATACCAGAACAAGCGTCCCGACTATCTCGCAGCCTGGTGGAACGTCGTGAACTGGGCCGAAGTCAACAAGCGCTTCGCCACTGCCAAAGGCTAGGTAGATTGAGTCAGAGAGCAGGAATTGCGGGACTCTTCCGTTCGATGGAATGAGTCCCGCGAATGAGTCCCGTTGCTCAGCGCATTTGAGTTTCGTCCCCGCCTCACAGTTCCCATCACACATGGCCATTTTCTACTTTATTTTTCAATAATTTACGCTTCTTTCGTCTACGCTAGACGAAGGACCTCTCCAGTTGAAACAAAACCCTCGACTGGCCGATATATCCTCACGCCTTCACGCGCCGCGCATGCGAGTCCATTCCAGCCGGCGCCATGAACCTCCGGCTGGAGCGAGAAAGTCCTGGACCGGTCAAAAGTGGATCGAACGCGAAAACCGAGCTCCAGGAATGGTAGAGATGAAGCCAACTGTTGAACTCTCGATGATCGTCAAGGACGGCGCCCCTTTTCTCGCTCGCTGCCTCAAGAGTGTCTCCCCGTTCGTCGATCGGATTATCGTTGGCGATACCGGCTCTACCGACGAAACCGTTACGATCGCACGCGAGTTTGGCGCCGAGGTCCTTGCGATTTCCTGGGAGCAGGATTTTTCGCGCGCACGCAATCAAATCCTCGAGCAGCGCAAGTGTGATTGGATCCTCGTGCTCGATGCGGACGAGATGCTGGACCCCTCGGGCGGCGCGCGCATTCGTGAATTAATCGAGGCCAGCACCGTCCACGCGTACCACAACCCACGTTGGAACTATATGCGCGACTTGAACGCCCGACTCGGCTTCCAGACTGCAAAGCCCAATCCGGTCCTCTTTGAAGAATCGCGACCCTATCCGGCATACGTCCCGCTTCCCACAACGCGCCTCTTCCGCGGCCACCCCGGCATTTTCTACGAAGGATGCGTGCATGAAACCATCACCAGGCGCATCGCGGCGCTGCATCTGCCCACGGAACGCGCGGATTTCATCGTCCATCACTTTGGCCACGCCGAAGACGCAGAAACAGATCGCAAGAAAAAGGACGAACTCTACCACGTATTGGGCGAGAAAAAACTCGACCGAAACCCAGATGACCCACAAGCGCTCATCGAGATGGGCCTCGCGGAACTGGAACACGCCCAACGCCCCGCAGCAGCCTTAGTCCATTTCGAACGCGCCTGTGAGCTGAGTCCTAATTCCGCCGCGGGATGGCTGTACGCCGGCGTATGTCTGGTCCGGTTGGCGAAGCTTACTGAAGCCCTCGTCCGGCTCGAGCAAGCCGCGAATCTGGGACTGCAGACCGGCTTGCTGTATCAAACCGCGGGAGACGCTCATTTCCACGCGGGAAGTTTCGCCCAGGCGCGCGCAGCGTATGGGCAAGTTGCCGCTTTGGGTGAGGCCTCCCCGTTGAGCGAAGCCAAGATGGGCGCATGCGAAGTGAACCTCGGCTCTGCCGCAGAAGGCATCCGGCGTATTCAGCAAGCCGTCGCATCGGCTCCGGCCAACCCCGAGTTGTATGACATTCTCGCGGCTGCTTCTCTGCGAGCCGGTGACCTCAAACTCTCAACACAGGCCCTGCAAGCGCGACTCCGCCTGGGAAAACCAACCGATTTTCACTTCAAGATGGCGGCCATTCTGCAAGTCGAATCCAAAGCCCGGCAAGAAGTCCAAGCCATGCCAACCAGCGCCGAAAGCATTTCCGCGAAGTAGCCCCGACCCTCTCGCGACGACCCACCAGGTCTTGTTCTTCCCTATCCCCGATTCCCTATTCCCTATTCCCTGCCTCATTCCCTGTTCCCTGCTTCTCACTTCGGCAACTGCGAAACATCCCACCCGCCGCCCAGCGACCGCACCAGCGCTACGCTCGCGACGAACTGGCGTGTTTGCAGACCCACCGCCGTCTGCTCGTTCTGCAGCAGCGCGGTTTCGGCCGTCAGCACCTCCAGGTAGCTCGTCACTCCGCCCTTGTAGCGCCTATTCGAAACATCGAACGAGTGTTGCGCCGAAGCGACCGCTGCTTGTTCGACGACCGCTTCCCGTTCAAGAACACGCAGCGATGAAAGCTGGTCCTCGACGTCCTGGAAGGCTAGAAACGACCGCGCTCTTATACGCCGAAACCTGCGCTTCGTAGTTGTGCCGCGCCTGGTCCGTCACCGCATGCCGCTGCCCCGCGTCGAAAAGCAGTTCCGTCGCCTGCGCGCCCAGGCTCCACAAGGCACTTGGCCCCTGAATCCACGTCCCGCCGTGGGTGCTTTCGAAGCCTCCCGTCCCACCCAGGCTGATCGTTGGATAGTACGCGCTAACCGCAATCCCGATCTGCGCATTCGCGGCCGCAGTTCGCCGCTCCGCAGCTGCAATGTCCGGCCTGCGCTCCAGCAATTGCGATGGCACGCCAACGGGAGTCTTGGGCAACTCAAGATTCAGCGGGGAAAAGGGAATGCTGAAGTTCGGCAATTTGTAGTCGGCGATCGTGCCCACGGCATGCTCAAACTGCTGCACGGGCCTGTTCCGCGTCGACACGCTGCGCCCGCACCGTTTCAAGCTGGGTCTGCGCCTGCGCTACATCCACCTCGGTGGCAACTCCGCCCTTCAAACGCCGCTGTGCCAGGTCAAGCTGGCTTTCGAGATCCTTCACCGTCGAGTCCAGCAATTGAATGAGCGAGTCGGCGCCGCGCAGTTGGAAATATGCCGTCGCCATCTGCGCCTGCAGGCTAAGATCGACATTCGCCATATCGGCCGCGTTGGCCTGCGCATTTTCACGCGATGCCTCCACGTTGCGCCGGATGCGTCCCCAGAAATCCGGCTCCCACGAGCCCTGTCCCTCGAGCGTCAGGTCGTTGTAGCTCGTCCGTGTTGTCTGCGTCGTCAGCGGGCGATTCGAAGAAGCCTCGACATGGGTGAAGCCCGGCCCAGCCGAAAGCGTCGGATACAAGGCCGCCCGCGCAATCGCAATCTGGTCCCGCGCCGCAAGATACGTCTCCATCGCCTGGCGCAATTCCTGGATTCGCCGCGGCGATCCGCTCTTCAAGTTGATTCAGCTGCGGGTCCTGGTAAATTTCCCACCACTTCCCCTTCAGCATCCCGTCGGAAGGCGACGCAGGCTGCCAGCCGCCTCCCTCCGGATTCGGCGGCGGCACAACCACCGTGGGCGCGCCCGTCTCCTTATACGCCGGCGGCGCGGTGTACGTCGGGCGGTGATAGTCGGGCCCAACCGGCTTGCATCCGGCAACAAATCCAAGCGCCAAGCAGGACAACAGCGCGCACATCGCACCGTTCGCAGCTCTCGATCTCTGGAGCCAGGCGCGATCCGCCCTTTCCCGGGACCCGCTTTCCACGGAGACGGTCAGCGATCTCCGCATCCCTACTTGCCTCCCTGGGAGTCGCGAGCAGCAGGCCTGTTGCGGAGCGACCTTTTCACCTTCGATCAGCGAGTCCGGCGGATCCTGGATCACCTTGTCCCCAGCCTCCAGCCCGCTCACGATCTGCACAGTCGCACCATCGTCTTCCCCGATCACGACCGGCACCAGGTGCGCGACGGGTCCCTTGCTTCGAATCCACCACTGTGCCAAGCTGCAGTCCCTCTCTGCGGAAGATGAGTGCCGCGGCGGGCACGATAAATGTAGGCCGCGCGACCGGCGCCTTGAAATGCACCTGTGCCAGCGATCCGGGCATCAGTTCGCCGTCGCGATTGTTCACGTCGATCTCAACCAGCAAAGTGCGCGTCACAGGATCGATCGCTTTGGCGGTGCGCACCAGCGTTCCCTGGAACGTCTTGCCCGGGTGTTCCGGAAAGGTCAGGTCGAGCTTCAATCCGGGCTTCGCGGTTCCCGTGTAGGCCTGCGGCACGTTGGTATATACGCGCAGCACCTGCAGCGCCTGCATGTGAAACAGCTCTTTGCTCGCGCCCTGATCGATGAGCTGGCCCGTATCGACAGTCGCGAGCCGTCACCACGCCATCGAAAGGCGCATACACTTTTTCAAACGATTGCAGTTCGTGCAGCCGCTGCAGGTTCGCCTCCGCTGAGCGCACCGACGAAGCGGTGGCCGCAGCTTGATTCACAAATGTATCCGTATCCTGCTGCGACACTGCGTTCGAATCCACAAGATCGCTATACCGATCGGCCTGGATATGCGCATTGTTCGCCGTGGCCTTTGCTGTGGCTAGATCCGCTTCGGCCTGCGCCAACTGCTGATCCACTTCCGGCGACGCGATTTCGCACAGCAGCTGTCCCTTCTTCACGCGCGCGCCAATATCGAAATACCAACGCGTCAGGTAGCCTGATGTCCGCGCATAGATCGGCGAATCCGTGTATGCGGTCACGTTGCCCGGCAGCACAAACGTATCGGTGAGATACCCTGCTTCGGCGGCAGGGCAATCACCGTGGGCGCCGCCAGCTGCGTCGTCGTATCCGCCAGCACTCGATCGTTGTGCATCCGGTTGAAGATCCCGAAGCCGGCCAGAAGCCACCGTCACCACCAGAACGAGGACGATCCCGATGACTGCAAGACGGGCAGAGACGGCCGCCTGTTCGGGCGCGCTCTCGTGATTGTGCGCCGCCTGCGGTTGCGGCTTCGATTCATTTGCCATTTGAGTTACTCCAAGGTTGCGTCAAACTCATCCACAATACTGGTCCTCACCTGCACATTCGCCTTCTTGCGGCGCTCCAGCCAGCCGTGGACAACTGAAAAGAATACAGGAACAAAAAATAGCGTCGCGACCGTCGCCAGCAGCAGTCCGCCAATCACCGCGCGGCCCAGCGGAGCATTTTGTTCGCCGCCGTCGCCAAGCCCCAGCGCCATCGGCACCATGCCGATAATCATCGCCAGCGCCGTCATCAGCACCGGACGCAAGCGCACGAAACCCGCATTCAGCGCGGCTCTCCGCGCATCCCCTACCAGCACGTCCAACTGCTCGCGCGCAAAGCTGACCACCAGAATCGAGTTGGCCGTCGCCACACCCATGCACATAATCGCGCCCGTCAACGCCGGCACGCTAAGCCGTGTATCGGTGACGAATAAGAACCACACGATACCGGCCAGCGCAGCCGGCAGTGCCGAAACAATCAGGAATGGATCGAGCCACGACTGAAAATTCACCACGATGAGCAGATAGACCAGCAGGATCGAAAAGGCCAACCCGGAAAGCAATCCGAAATACGACTTGCCCATCGTCTCGCTCTGCCCGCGCAAAATGAAATGCGAACCGCGCGGCAGTTCCTTTTCGTGATTCGCGATGATCTTCTCCATCGCGCGCGTCACCGTGCCCAGGTCCGTCCCATTCACATTCGCGTAGATATCGATCACCGGCTGCACATCGTAGTGGCTCACCGTACCAAGCTCCGTGCCGGGCACAATATTCGCAAGATTGCCGAGGATCTGCACGGGCCGCAAGGCTCCCGGAGCGCCACTATATCCCGCCGTCTGCACGCCGCCCGTCGACCCCGGCGCTCCCGTCGAGGCCGCCGCGCTGATCGTCGACAGATTCGCGGCACCCGTCACCGGCAGGCTCTTCAGCGCCGCCAGCGACTGGATGTCGTATTGCGGCGATTGGACAGCAACGTTGTAGCTCACGCCGTTGCGCGGATCGAGATAGAAGCTCGGCGTGGTCTGAAAGCTGCCGCTCAACGCCACCAGCAGGCTCTGTGCAACATTCTGTTGCGTCAGTCCAATTGCCTGGGCGCGCGTGCGATCCACATTCACCGTCATGTTCGGCAAATCGAAACGGCTGCTGAATGCGCGCATCCGCTGCGCCGGGAACATAGCGGACTTCGTTGAGCATTCGCTCAGCCAGTCTGCGGTCCCCGTAGAGATTCGGCCCGATAATCTGAATATCGATCGGAGCCGCAAGACCGAAGTTCAGAATCTGCGTCACGATGTCCACCGGCAATTCGTAAAACGTGACGCCGGGATATTCCGTTGCCAGCACCTTGCGCAGGTTCTCGACGTAATGCTCCGTCGGATGATGATCCTTGGTCAGCTGCACCTGGATGTCCGCATCCGCTGTGCCCGACAGGCGCCGATGTCGAATACGAAAGGTTCAGCCCCGAATACGGCAACCCGATGTTATCGACGATCGTGACCACTTCCTTCGCCGGAATGTGCTCGCGAATCGTAGAGTCGATGTGGTCGCAAAGCGCTGCCATGTCTTCGATGCGGGTGCCCGTCCGCGCCCGCACGTGAATCTTGAACTGCCCCGCATCCACCGACGGGAAAAAGTCCTGCCCCAGCCACGGCGCAAGCAGCCCAAGCGAACCGAGAGCGAAGATCAGGAAGAGAATCAGGAAAATGCCCGCGTGATCGATGCAGAGTGTGAGCACACTCGAGATAAGACCGGCGGAACTTCTCGAATCCGGCTTCGAATCCCAGCTGAAAACGCACAAACGGATTCCGGCTGGCATGCTTCTTCTGCATTTCGGCATCGTCGTGCTCGTGCAGCAGATACTTTGCCATCGTCGGCACCACGGTGCGCGACAGCAGGTAGCTCGCCAGCATCGCGAAGACCACCGCCTCCGCCAGCGGCACAAACAGATACTTGGCCACGCCGCTCAAAAAGAACATGGGCACGAACACGATGCAGATCGACAGAGTCGAAACCAGCGCCGGTGTGGCAATCTGCGCCGCGCCGTCAAGAATCGCCTGCTCGATCTCCTTCCCCGCCTCCAGGTTCCGATTGATGTTTTCAATCTCCACCGTCGCATCGTCCACCAGGATGCCCACAGCGAGCGCCAGGCCGCCCAGCGTCATGATGTTGATCGTTTCCCGCAGCGCAGCCAGCGCCGCCAACGAACAAAGAATCGAGAGAGGGATCGAAACCGCGATGATCAGGGTCGACCGCCAGCTGCCCAGGAAGATCAGGATCATGATCGCCGTCAGGCAAGCGGCAACGATAGCTTCGCGTACCACGCCGCTGATTGCACTGCGCACGAAGATCGACTGGTCCGAAAGCGCATTGATCTTGAGTTGCGGCGGCAACTGCCCCATGATGCTGTCCAGCTTCGCCCGAATGCCGGCGATGATGTCGAGCGTCGAGGCCGACCCCGTCTTCATGATGCTCATCAGGATGCGCGCGCCGCCCGTCGACTCGAACGATATTCGTCTGCGGCGGATAGCCGTCGCGCACATGGGCCACATCCCTGACGTAGATACACCGCTCCATTCACCGCACGAATCGGCAGATCGTTCAGTTGCTCCACGATGCTCGGCGCCGAGTTGGTTTCGATCGCATACTCGAAGCGATCGATCTTTGCCGTGCCCGAAGGCACGATCAGGTTCTGCGCCGACACCGCATTCACCACGTCGGCCGGCGAAAGCCCCTTGGCCTGCAGCGCCACGGGATCGATGTCCACCTGGATCTGGCGCTGTTTGCCTCCATACGGATAAGGCGTTTGCGCACCCTCGATCGTCGCCAGCTGCGTGCGGATTGTGTTCGTGGCGAGGTCGTTCAGCTGCTGTTCATTCAACCCCTGACCGGAAAGTCCAAGCTGCAGCACCGGCACGCTCGATGCGTTGTACTGGATGATGAAAGGCGGTGTCGTACCCGGCGGCAAACTGCGCAACTGCACCTGGCTGATCGAGGTTACCTGCGCCACCGCGCTCGCGACATTCACGTGCGGCTGGAAAAAAATCTTGATGATCGCGATGCCATTCAGCGACTGCGACTCGATATGCTCGATGTCGTTGACCGTCGTGGTCATGCCGCGTTCGCTGTTGAACACGATGCGGTTGGCCATCTGCTCCGCGGAGAGACCCTGTGTACTGCCAGACCACCGTCACCACCGGAATGTCGATGTTCGGAAAGATATCCGTCGGCATCGACAGAATGCTGTAAACGCCAAGGATCAGAATCAAAAGCGCGAAGACGGCAAACGTGTAAGGCCGCCGCAGCGCAAGCCGAACAATCCACATCATAGGACGGGTACTCGCTCCAGAGCCGGTTTGCTCGCCACCGGCGGAGCTGGTGGAAGGGGCACGCGATCAATCGCTCTCGACGCGCACCCTGCATCGGGCAGACAGCGGTTCAAAAGGTTCCAGGGCCGCTCGGCCCTTCGTGTTGGCCACCGGCGACGCGCACGCACGCGCCGTTCCAACCTCAACCAACCAAAAATACAATGGTAAATGGTAGACGAAGATACGTCCTCGAGACGACCTAATTCGCCGGCCATCCCGGGCGCATGACTTAATGACGTGCAACGCAGCCCCGAAGGATTCAACTCGACGCGCCCGCTAATGCCACATAATGAGCGCCTTCGAGCTGCTCGAATCTAAGCCTGACCCAGGCTCTGCCGCAGCCGCACCTTACATCGCAACCAACGCCACGCACACAACCGCGGCACCCACTGCCAGGCTCATCCCGTCGCGCATCGCAAAAACCACCGGATCGTCATCCAGCTCCCCGCGCGAGGCCAGCAGCCATACCCGATTCAACCAGTAAATCAGCAGCGGCACAATGAGCCACAAGCGCGTGGCATGCCGGTAGAGCTCCGTCACGTCAGGCCGCGCAATATAGAGCATGAAGACCACCACCGCCGCATAGGCGCTGGACGTGCCAAAGCTGCGAATCTGCTCCAGATCGGCAGCCAGGTAGCCGCGCCCATCCGTTGCGGCCCCTCCCTTCTCGCGCAGGTTCTCAAGCTCGCTGAACCGCTTCACCATCGCCAGCGACAAAAAGAGAAAACTCGAAAATCCCGCCAGCCATTGCGAAATCTCCGTACCCGTTGCGGCGCCGCCCGCCAACAGCCGCAGCGTGTACAGTCCAGAAAGCAGCAGCACATCCACCACCGCGACCCGCTTGAGATAAAGCGAGTAGCTGAGCGTAGCGACGATATACAAACCGAGCCACAGCGCAAAGGCCCTCGGCAGCTCCGGCAGCAACGCAGCTGAAGCAAGAAACAGTGCCAGCGACAGGGCAATCCCGCCTTGGACCGACAGGTCGCCAGCTGCGAAAGGCCGCAGCCGCTTCGACCGGTGCCGGCGGTCATTCTCAATATCGAGCATGTCGTTCACGAGGTAATTTGCCGACGCCATGAAGCAAAAGCAGAAAAAGCCGGCAATCGCGGCGGCGACAGATCGGCCAGTAAGTTGATGCGAGAGCAAAAGCGGGGCGAAAAGCAGTACATTCTTCGTCCACTGATGCAGGCGAGTCGCTTTCACCAGTGTCCTCACCGTCGGCCTCTTATCGATGAATGTGCGCGCGACGGGAATGTGCCGCTTGCGCAGCGCAAGCCGGAGCCCAGCAGTTGGATTAGCTACCAACGCCACGCGCGCCCCGGCTAAAACTGCGACGTCCGCATGCGAGTTGCCTACATAGTCAAACTCACCGAATCGCTCCTTCAGGCGCGCAAGCTTCCTCGTCTTGGTCAGGTTGATCTTGCCTTCCGTCCCTAGTACACCTTGAAAGATTCCCAGGTGCGCCGCCACGCGCTCCGCCAACCCTGCATCTGCGCCGGTCGCGAGATACAACGGCCGCCCCTCGCGCCATTGCGCCTGCAGGTAACGCAGCAGGGGCAAGTTGTAAGGCAGCCGCGTAGCGTTCAGCGGCGCACGGCGCGCAATCTCAATCTTCACCCGCGCACGGCCGCCCATCACCCATAGCGGCAGGCGCCATACCGCGAGCGGACTCCTCCGCACCAATTCGCAGAGCGCATCATAGAGTGAATCGGATTTGATCAGGGTACCGTCAAGGTCGACGCAAAGTGGTCGCGAAAGATCGGGAGTCATCGAACTCTCGGAATCCACGCACACCCCTTCGCAAAATGAATTGAATTGATTCGATCACATTATAGGGGACTGGCTGTCCGGGAAATCTGAGGTCTCGCGGCCACATCGCGCCCGCACAGCGAGACACAAGGCTTCGAAATATTCTGCGAATCTTTATCGGAAGAATTGCAATGTGGGTGAAGGGTCGGCATAGCAGCGATACCAAAAAAAGCGAGCCTCAGGCGGCCCGCCTTTTTCTTCAAATGGTTTGCTCGAGAAAAATCGCCTGCGTCAATGCGCGTAAGCGGGTTCTTCCACCTTGGCTGGCTCAAGCAGGTGCACAGGGTAGTACGCAGTTGCGCGTGTACTGCTTCACCATCCGATTCGTGTTGAAATACGAGCCGTTGAATGCCAGTGTGGTGCGCATCATCCGGGCCCACTTCTCAGGGGCGTCGCGATAGAGCGGGACCACGGCGTTCTCGAGCTTGCTGTAAAGAGAGACCGCCTCTTCCGCGTCATTCGCTCCATCTTCAATCGCCCATCCGGTGAAGCCCTCGATGCAGCCCTCGATCCACCATCCATCCAGGATCGAAAGGCTCGGCACGCCATTCAGCGCCGCCTTCATTCCGCTCGTGCCTGACGCTTCATAGGGCCGGCGCGGCGTATTCACCCATACATCCACGCCCGCCGTCAGAAGCGCGCCAAGATCCCAACCATAATTTTCAAGGTAGACAATGCGTAGCACGTCGTTGGAAAGTTTGCGCGCCACTTCGATCACATCGTGGATCAGCGCCTTGCCTGGAACGTCCTGCGGATGCGCTTTGCCCGCATACAGAATCTGTAACCCACCCGCCTGGGTCGCGATCTTGAGCAACCGCTCCGGGTCAGTGAACAGCAGGCTGGCTCGCTTGTAGGTCGCAGCGCGGCGAGCAAAACCAAGCGTCAGCACGCGCGGGTTCAGCACCAGCCCTGTGCGCGATGCGACCTCAGCAAGCAGCACTTCCTTCGCGCGCACATGCGTCTTTAGAATCTCCGGTTCGGGCAGATCGATCGCATTACGCAGATAAAGATTGTCGCGTCGCCACGCTGGAATATGCGCATCGAGCATCTGCTGCATCGGCTCGCTCACCCATGTCGGTGCATGCACTCCGTTGGTGATCGCGTCCACCGGAAACTCCGGAAACATCGCGCGCGAAACTTTGCCGTGCTGCATGGCAACACCATTGGCGTAGCGGGAGAAACGCAGCGCAATCAAAGTCATGTTCAGCAGGCCTTCGTGGAAACAGCCCAGCTTTTCCAGGCGCGCCGCGCGGTCGCCACCGAGAATGCGAATCGACTGTTCCATCGAAAAACGATCGTGGCCGGCAGGCACCGGCGTATGCGTCGTGAACACGCATTTGCGCCGCACCTGTGCAATGTCCGAGTCAGTTGCCGCGCCCAGGGGTCCGCCACCCAGTTGGCCTTCCAGCAGCGCGAGCGTCAACAACGCCGCATGGCCTTCGTTCATGTGGTAGACGTTTACAGTGAGGCCCAGCGCATTCGCCATGCGCGCCCCACCCATGCCCAGCACAATCTCCTGCTGCAGACGATAGTTCGTATCTCCACCGTATAGATGGTCGGTCAGGCCGCGGTCCCAGCCGGAGTTCCCATCCAGATCTGTATCCAATAAATAGATCGGCACCACGTGCCCATAGCGCCCCACAAGTTCATACCGCCAAGCGCGCACCGTCACCACGCGATCTTCAACTGAAACCGTAATCCGCGCCGGCTCTTCCTTGCAGAAATCCGCCGGATTCCACGGCTGCACTTCCTCACTCTGGTCGCCCGAACCGTTCAGATGCTGCTGAAAGTACCCCTTGCGATGTGCCAAAGTAAATGCCACCAGCGGAACACCCAGGTCGGCGGCTGAGCGCAGCGTGTCTCCAGCAAGCATTCCCAAACCGCCGGAATACGTCGGCATCGCAGGGTTGATCGCGATCTCCATGGAGAAGTATGCGACCAATCCTGAAGCAGGAAATGCCTCGTATGAAAAAGGTTTAGTTGAGTTATTTTCCATTGCTGTCTCTCTATTGCCTTTGTTCATTTTCTCGAATAAACCGCCCCGTGCTCGAAATGCAGAGAGTCCTCCCCAATGAGAGCGCTCTCCCCGGTTCAACGGTATTAACTTTGAACGATTCTAACAAGGATTGACAGAATTATTCGCACCAGGGCCCGGTACGGTCCACCAAGAGGAACGGTTACTTTCGTCGTACCAAAGCGAGGCAGACGCGAACCTTTCCTGTAAGATGTGTTCGATTTGGTGCAGGATGTATCGTCCGTGTCGCTATCGATTGACCTTGTGCGCCCCGCTCGAAGCATGGCAAATCAGGATCTGCGGCACAATTCCGGTCTCGGTCGCATAGCGCGCCGAAAGTTCCTCTGAAAATTCCCCCGCATGATCGCGATCCACAAGGTTGATCGTGCAGCCGCCGAATCCGCCGCCCGTCAGCCGCGCACCGATCAGGCCTGGAAGTCCCTGGGCCAGCGCCACCATCGCGTCAGCCTCAACGCAGCTAGCCTCAAAATCCCGGCTATAACTCAAATGCGCCTCGGCCATCAGCCGCCCAAGCTCTTCAAGATCACGATGCATCAACGCGTCGGCTGCTGCCACGGTCCTGAGATTTTCGCTGATGACATGACGCGCGCGCTTGAGCGCATTGGGGCTCATCTCCGATCCCCAGCGCGCCAAATCATCCAACGTCGCGTCGCGCAGAAAACGCACTTCCGGCCGATGCCGTGCGATGACCGCAGCCGCTTCTTCCACCTGCGCTCGCCGGCTGGTGTACTCGCCACCCGCCACTGAATGCTTCACCATCGTGTTGGCAATCACCAGCGCTACATCCGCTGGAATCGGAGCCAGCTTGAAACTCAAGTCGCGGCAATCGAGCAGCAGGGCATGATCTTCAGCCCCATTCGCTGAAATGAACTGATCCATGATGCCGCAATTCGCGCCGACGAATTCGTTCTCCGCGCGCTGGCACAAACGCGCGACAACCGCGCCTGGATAGCTCACACCAATCAGCGAAGTCACCGCGAGTGCCGTTGCTACCTCAACCGAAGCCGAACTGGAAAGCCCCGAGGCCAAGGGAACATCGCCCCACAACGTCATGCTGAATCCAGGAATCTTGTGCCCTTCGCCGGCAAGAATGGTCACGACACCCAGCGGATAGTCGCTCCAGTCTTTCGAGGCTTTCGCCGGAAGAGCCGCCGCATCGAATATCCGCTCTTCAGAAAAATTCTCCGCATACAGCACGATCTTGCCGTCTTTGCGCGGGGAAATCCCGGCCAGCGTGGCGAAATCAATCGCTGCCGGCATCACGAACCCCTCCGCATAATCGGTATGCTCGCCAATCAGATTCACGCGCCCCGGAGCTGCAAACACTTCCGGCTCGACCCCTAATCGGGCCTTGTGCAGCGCGCGCAGTGCAACAGGATCATGCATATCTACAAACTAAACGATTTCTATGTTCACCCGCATTTGCCATGAGGTGTGTTCGCCCACTCCCAGCACACGGGACCATTCCCCGGTCTTCGCCAACGAATCAACGGGCGCCGTCGACGGCTCCATCGCCACACACATTTGCTTTGCGCCCCGCCGCTCAGGCCAACCTCCATAACAGAGCCACAACCCGAGATACGGCGCAGCAGACACATCGAAACCAAAACGAATGCGCAAACCTGCCTGCGGCCTGAGCAAGGCGCACCAATTCTCGTTTGCTGCCAGCGGGCCCGCGAACAGTTTGTCCGCAATGCGCGATCGGCGGTTCTGCGCGACACTCAGGTCCGCCAGCCCGCCCTTGGCACGCTTTGCCACCGGCCACGCCACCTGGTGGCCTGCCACTCCAAGACGTCCACCGCCGGAGCCTTCCACCCGCAAAGCAGTAATCGATTCGGGAAGTTCGACAATGTCTCCTGCATCCACTGCCCACAACGGGTGCGCCGCCCACGACCACGGCGCGGGAATCTTGCCCGTGTTGGTCAGCGTGTAATTCACGAGAAGGTGCCAGCCTTTCGCCGACTCCGTCAGCGCTAGAGTTCGGTCCAGCGCCAGGGGCAGAGAAAAACATTCCCCACGTAGCGTAATGCTTTTGGATCGCCCAAATTCAGCCCCGGCGTGGTTGTCCTGTGCCCTATTCCCTGTTCCGTGTTCCCTATTCCCTGTTGCGTCCCACTCCACCCGCCAAAGATCCCCGTGGTCAGGAACCTGAACCACTCCTGTATTCGTTTTCACCGAGCAGGCAGCCACCGACGGCAGGCATTCATCCCATCCGCTGGCATCGCCCTCATCGAACGCCATAGTGCGGGTGCGCGGTACGATTTCAGTGAGGGGCGCATGCAGAAGTTCTCGATTTTTCACGCAGATAGAGGCTATTTTGCCGCCGAATTGGGGAAGGAGCGCGACGGTGCAATCACCGGCTTGGATGAGAACGTTTTCTTTTGCAACCCCAGTCAAACATTGACCAGCCATCCCCATTGACTCCCCAAATATCTATATACAGGATGCCGTCAGCTTCTCCCAGATCGACTCAAGCCACTCCTGATGCTCTGGTTTCATTAGCGCTGACCGCAGGCATGTGACATACTCCCGGTTCTCCCCTTCGGCCGGGGTCCCAAACCAGGATTGCGGCAATTGTACAAGGGCCAGGTGCAAGTCGCGTGCGGCGCAGGAATCAAAAGTTTCTTTCGCCCGGCCCGAGGATTCCCTGGGGTCCGCCGCATGCAATGCCCAGACAACAATATCCAGCTCCGGCCTTCCCGCCGCCAACGGCACAAACCGCCCATCCTCCCGCAACCGCCGATCCAATTCCAGGGCCGCCGCGCGCCCTCGCGCCAGGCCCTGCGCGAATAGCCCGCCCGGCGTGAGTGGCAGAAGCTGATGCGTCGCCCACAACGCCACCGCTGCTGCCCCGGCCCGCGAGCACTCCAGGCTGATCTCGCCCAGATGTAACTCTTTTGAGGTGAAGTACGTATACGGAGAATCGTGTTTGTAGAAGCGCCCCACTGATGAGTCGCGAAATAACACGCAACCGCACCCATAAGGCTGCAACCCATGCTTGTGCGGATCCACCACAATCGAATCCGCCTGCTCAATCGCCTCGAACGCCCGCTGCGCGCCCGGCTCCAATTCGCCCGCGATCAGCCGGAAATACCCTCCATACGCCGCGTCCACATGCACCCGAAACCCGTACCGCTCCCGCAGCTCCAGAATCCCATCCAGCGGATCAACCGCCCCGATCGCCGTCGTCCCCAGCGTCACCACGACCGTCCCCACATCGCCCTGGCGCACCTCATCTTCCAGGGCGTCCAGCCGCATCCGCCCGCAGCGATCCGCCGCAACCCCTGCGTAATCGAGCTTCAGAACGTGCGAAATCCGTTGGTGCGTGTAGTGCGCCTGCTCCGACCCAACAATCCGCTTCCCCGGCGCCAACTCCCCTGCCACCCAAAGCGCTTCGAGATTCGCCATCGTGCCACCCGAGGTCAGGTGCCCCAAATACGAGTCCTTCGAGGAATCACCCCCCCTCCACCCGAACATCTTGGCGATCTCCTCCACCGCCTCAATCTCCATCTCGGAGCTGGCCCGCCCGCCGTCCCGCGCATGGTTGTTTGGATTGATCGCCATCGCGAGCGCATACGCTGCCCGTGCCATGGGGTGCGGTGGCTTCAGCATCTGCCCCGCATACAAAGGATGGAAGTAGGGATAGTTGTCACCCAGCCGGTGTGCCACCGTTTCCAGAACGGCAGCCATCGCCGCTGGATCGGCCCCCGCTTCCGCTGCCCATTCGTACGGCGGCAGCGTGCCAAACTCCGCCGCCAACGCCTCGGCAGCGCGCTGGTACAGGTCGGGAACAGGATCGATGGGCATGGCAACCCTCAACCGTATCATAGCTTTACCCTCGGTCCGCAACCGGCGTGCGGATCCGGGTCCATTTTGAAACACCGAGCCCGTCTGCCCATTTCGTAACGGGAAAGCCCATCACAATCGTGCTGGATTTTTTGGGCCAAATGTTACACTACCGTCAGCGTTAGAGCCGAACCGGGCGTGAGCAGTACTCGCCCAACCAGAGCAAGATTCTGCCAGTGGTCGCTCCGATTCATCCAGCGCAATTCAATACCAGGAAACAAGAACACAATGGAACAAGGTACTGTGAAGTGGTTCAATGACGCGAAAGGTTTCGGTTTTATTTCGCGTCAGAACGGCGAAGATGTCTTCGTGCACTACTCTGCAATCAATTCGAGTGGTTTCAAGAGTCTGCAAGAAGGTCAAGCCGTGCAGTTCAACGTGGTGAAGGGGCCCAAGGGATGGCAGGCTGCGGACGTTCAGCCGCTCTAAGCATCAGGCCGCCGGATTCCGGCAGAATCTAGCAAACACAAGAAGGGCTGGGAGCAATCCCAGCCCTTCTTGTGTCTACAGCCGCTCTCTTTCCGCTCCTCCTACCAATCTCCCAACACCAAATGGCCTGCCATCCTGACGGAGCGCGTTTGGGACCCCACGCCAGTGGGGTAAGCGAAGTGAAGGACCTGCTTTTTCGCGACGAGCATCAAGCCAGATTCGATAACCCAAGGCGGGTGCCCCATCCTTTCCGCGTTCTTTGCGGAAAGCATTGGATAGCACGCCCCCCTCAACCGTCGCAGCGACTAGTGCTTCCAGCGCGGACTCGCATGGAAGGACAATTGCACATAAGCCGCCCGGTAGATGCCCACCAGCGCCTGCGAGGGATCGCCGGTTCCCCACTCATAATGATGAGGCTGAAACAGATTCTGCCCCACAAGAGTCAAGGCAAGATTGCGCCCGAGACTGCGTCCCAGGCGAAGATCCATCGTCTGATACGCCTTCACCTTTTGTGCCGGCAGCGCACTGACAGAACGGTACATCTGGTCGAACTGAAATTTCGCCGGAAGGTCCAGCTTGGACTGCACGACAACAGTATGCTTTGGGCTCGACTTCTCGTAGGTGTTCACGGAGCCGGACGAACTGATATCCGAAGTCGCACCCACAGCAGAGAAATTGGAGTTAAGAAACGAATAGCTGCTATCGAGACGCCACCAGCGCGCAAGGTTCAGCTGCGGCGCGATCTCGAAACCGGAAGCAGATCCGGCGATCTGGTTTTGATACTGGACCGTCACATAAGTGATGCCGCCGGTCGTTGAAATCATCGGCGCGCTGAAGCTCTGCAAGCGGCTGTACTGGTTCCAGTAGGAAGCGATGTCTACATACACTCTGTCAGTGATAAGCCGTCGGTATCCAAGCTCATATCCAATCACATCCTCTGATTTGAAGTGACGATTGCCGACCACTTGAATGTCTTCATTTGGTCCCACCGGTCCCTGCAGAAGAAACCCTTCTTCAAGATCGGACGGCGTGGTGACGGCCCGAGTCACCCCAAGCCAAACCGATTGATGTTGTCCCGCGGTCCACAACAGGCGGCCGGATGGCTGAACGTCGAACCCGCTGTAGTTGTTGTGCTGCATCTTCGCGCCCACGGTCAGGAACACCTTTTTGCCCAGTTGCACCTGGTCCTGAACAAATCCTGTGTGCACATGGTCAAGACCGCTGGCCGGCGTAATCGTATCCAGCGGAATCGGCGCGATGATCTGATAAGGACTCCAGCGCAGGCCTCCTCCATAGGAGAATTGCTGCCGCCGTGAAATGTGAAAATGGTGGATGAAGTCGACATCGATGGTGTTTCTTGTCTCTCCGAGAAGGAGGTCGGAACGCGCGGTTCTGTCAAAGTACGCCTGCAAGATACATCCGGAGCCGCTCGACGTTGTTCGTTCCCAGTGCATGTTGATGTCTCCGCCGGACGTGCCGTCGTAGACGGGGGTCCCACCCAAAATGCGCGGTGAGTCGCCCTTGTAAATATCCCCTTCCGCAAAGATTGTGTCGCGGCCCGAGGTTAGATCGAGACGGAACCCCAAACGCTCCTGGTGCCACGCGTCCACGTTAATCCCATCTGTGTGATATTCGTGCCCGCGTTCGAACCCACGACCGAAAAAGCGATAACTCAACTTATGAGCCGTGGATCCAATCTGAAGATCGTCGATCGTACGATCCTGTGTACCCACTAAAGCATTAGCCGTAACTCCCTGCGTATCGGCCGCCTGTTTGGTAATGATATTGATGACGCCGTTGGCCGCGTTCGGCCCCCAGATTGTGCCGCCCGGGCCGCGGATCACCTCGATGCGTTCGATGTTTTCGAGCGGCATGTCCTGCACGTCCCAATACACTCCGGCAAAAAGTGGCGTGTATACATTCCTGCCGTCAATCAGCACTAAGACAGATTTTGAGAAGTTATTCTGCAGGCCGCGAATTCCGACGGCCCAGGTGGTCGAACTCAATCGTCCGACTTCCACGCCAGGGGCCAGGCGCAGCGCGTCCGCGATCGTTGTCACACCTGAGCGCACAATATCTTCATTCGTGATGACGTCGAGCGCAGTGGGCGTTACCCATAATTCAGTGGGGGCCTTGCTGAAAGTGGTGACCCGAATGTTCCCCAGTTCTTCCAGGCTCAATCCCTTCAGCTGTTCGGTGGCGGGCGCTGGCTGCTCTGATGAAAGCGGCGCATTTTGGCCCGCCGCCAGCAGGGGGGTAAGCGAGAGCGCCACCAGCATGGCACACCAGAATCGACTGCCGTGCGGATCACGAAAAACTCTCGGGCGCCAGGAAGCTCTGCGATGGTCAGCGTCAAACCGACAGTTCATTGCTTTCGCCTTGCTGAAATCTCTGCTGCAACAAAGCCGCGAACGACGACTCAGTCATTTCGGTCGCATGGTTATCCGCTGCCCTCAATCGACGGGATTGGAGCTCGAGTGGGTCTGAAATTAAGGGGGAACCTTCGCAATAAGCTTGCATTCACCATGGCCGCGGAATGCTGCATTTCCGCTTGAAGCAGGGGGACAGTGATTGGAAGCAGAAAAACGAATGGACGTTGCCCATAGGGCCGGAACATTTAGTAACTCTGTGCGGAGGGAAATCAGGTAGCCGGTGAGTCGGAGGGCAAAGCGGAGTTTCGGTCCATTTGCTCCCCATCCACCCTTAGCGAACGCTGTGCTAGATCTGCATCAGCCTGTGTTTCTCAGCCCCGCCGAGATGCCGCTGATGGTGGCGGCAATGGCGCGGTTCACTTCCGGCGTATCTTCGCCGGCGCGCTTGCGGCGCAGCATGTCGACCTGGATCAAGTGCATGGGATCGACGTAAGGATTGCGCAGCCTGATGGAGTGCGCCAGCACCTGGTTCTTTTCGAGCAGTTCCTTCTGCCGCGTAATCGCCAGAACCGCGTACACGGTGCGATGGAACTCGGCCTCGAACATGTCGTAGACGCGCTCGCGCAGCGCCGCGTCCTGCACCAGCGATGAATAGAGGCGCGCGGTTGCCAGGTCGACCTTGCCCAGCGCCATCTCCACGTTGCGCATCAGATCGATGAAGAGCGGAAACTCGCGGGCCATGGTTCTGCAGCAGTTCGAGCGCGCCGCGGCTGCTCCATGTACTGGCTCGAGCGCGTAGCCCACGCCGAACCACGCCGGAACCAGCAGGCGCGACTGCGTCCAGCCGAAGACCCAGGGAATGGCGCGCAGATCGGAGATGTTCGGCGAGGCTTTGCGCCGCGAAGGCCGCGAGCCGATCTTGGCGTTTTCCAGCTCGCCCACCGGCGTGGACTGCTCGAAGTAAGTGATGACATCGGGATTGTCGAGAATGTGCTTGCGGTAGAACGCGAACGAGAGGTCCGAGAGCTCGTCGAGCGCGGCCTCCCACTCCGGCTTGAGCACGCCGGTGAAGTGGCCCTCGGGATCGCGCGCATTGGGCCGGGCCAGGGCGTCGAGCGAGGCCGCGATCATCAGTTCGAGATTGCGCTCGGCCAGCACTTCGTCGGCATATTTGAAGTTGAGCACTTCGCCCTGCTCGGTGATGCGCAACTGGCCGTCGAAGGAGTCCATGGGCTGGGCAAAGATGGCGCGATGCGTGGGACCGCCGCCGCGGCCGACCGTGCCGCCGCGGCCGTGGAAGAGGCGCAGCTTGACGCCGGCCTCGCGCGCCACCACGTGCAGATCGCGATGCGCGCGGAAGATCTCCCAGGTGCTGGTCAGCATGCCGCCATCTTTGTTCGAGTCGGAGTAGCCGAGCATGACTTCCTGCCAGTTGTCCCAGCTGGCCAGCAGCTTGCGATAGTCGGGGCGGCTCCACAGCTCGCGGCAAATGGCGGGCGCATTGCGCAGGTCTTCAATCGACTCGAAGAGCGGCACGGGCATCAGGCCGGGATCGCGCCCGGAGCCCTCGACGCGCACGCCGCCAAGCCGCGCCAGCCGAACCACGGCCAGCACATCTTCGACACTTGCTGCGCCGCTGATGACGTACTGGCGAATCGCCTCGGGCGAGCAGCCGTCCTTGACTTCGGCCACCACGCGGAAGGTTTCGAGCACGCTTGCGGTTTCGTCGGAAAGCCCGCCGGGCAGCGACGGCGCGATGGTGTCGGCGATCGCCTCCTTGCAATGCCGCGGCATGGACGCGCGCGTGCTGGCGGATGTCGAGCGTGTGCAGATGCAAGCCGAAGGTGCGCACCTGCAGGATGAGCGGATCGATGAGCGTGCGCGCGATGCGCAGCCCCTGATGCGCCGCAAGCGACGCGCGCAGCGCTTCAAGATCGTCGAGAAATTCCTCAACGGAGCAGTAGGCGGGCAGCACCTGCGCCAGCTTCTCCTGCCCCTGCGAAAGCGTGAAAGGCATCACCGGCAACAGGCCGCCCGAACGTGGCTCGCTTGCCTGTTCCAGCGTGCGCTGAATGCGCGCCTTGAGGCAGATGACGAAACGGCGATAGTACTCGAACTCGTATTGCGCGCCGAAGACCTGCGCCTCGGGCGTGTGCACCTGCGCCACGTAAGCCTTCAGGCGCTCGAGCAGCGCATCGCTGACCGGGCTCTGCTGCGCGCTGGTGGTGAGCAGGTCGATGATGTCTGTCGAGTTGGCGCTGGTAATAGAGCAGCAGATGGCCGCGCGCCAGCTGAATCGCATCGCGCGTGACCTCGGGCGTGACAAACGGATTGCCGTCGCGGTCGCCGCCGATCCATGAGCCGAAATGCAGCACCAGCGGCAGCTGCATGCGGTTCGATCTCGAGCCCGTAGGAGGCGCGCAGCGCCTCGGAGATTTCGCGATAGAGGCTCGGGCAGCGTCGCAAAGATGGAGACATCGTAGTAGTCGAGGCCCATCTTGATTTCGTCGTAGACGGTGGGCCGGCGCGAGCGCACCTCGTCGGTCTGCCACAGGCTGGTGATCTCGGCGCAGCACCAGTTCTTCGAGGCGCGCCAGATCCTGCTCGGGGACGGGAATGCGATCGAGCGCGGCAAGAAATTCGCCGATGCGGCGGCGCTTGAACATCACCGAGCGGCGCGCCACCTCAGTGGGATGCGCGGTAAAGACGGGCACAATGAGCACGCGCCTGAGCCAGTCCAGGCCTCCTCGGCGCTGATGCCCACGCGGCGCATCTCGCACAAGCGTGCCGGCGAGCGAGCCGCGCTGGCGGCCGGCCTCGCCGCTCAGCTGCAGCGCGATGCGGCGGCGCTTGCGATGGTTGGTTTCGGCCAGGTTGATGAGCTCGAAGTAAAAGGCAAAGGCGCGCGTGAGCAGAATGGCGCGCTCCACGGGCAGCGAGTGCACCAGTTCGAGCGCCTTGGCTGCGTGGCGCGCGGCCTCTTCATCCTTGCCGCGGGCCTCGGCGTCGCGGCGGCGAATGGTGCCCTGGCGCAGCGCTTCGACGTGTGCGAAGAGGTCTTCGCCGGCCTGCTCGCGCAGCACCTCGCCCAGCAGCGTGCCCAGCGAGCGCACATCGCGGCGCAGCGGCGCTTCTTTCAGGTCGCCGGATTGCGCTTCAAGTTCGGCCAGCCGCTGCGACCAGCTCTCGGGGTTCCACAAAAGGGCCATCGTCTTTTGATTATGCACGATGGGCTTTTGCGGCCGTCTTAGGAGAGCGCGCCCTGCTCCTCCAAGTTGCATCATCAGCTCTTCCCACTCGGCGGTGAGCGCGGCGAGCTGCGCGCGCAGTTCCGCGGCCAGGTCGGTCAGGCGCTGCGTCTCCGCGGCGGAGACGTAGACGCCCAGCTGCTGCTCGGTGTGCGCAATCGCGGCCTCGATGCGCGGAATCTCTTCTTCGAGAAACGCGCAGCGGTCTTCCATCTGCTTCTGCTTGATGGGATTCAGGCGGCGCGTGCGCTGCCGTTTGCCGGAGACGGACGCACCTGCTCTCGAGCTCATCGGGGCCGCCTTCGATGACGATCGTCGTGCCGCGCTCCGGCAGGCGCAGCCTTCGCGACGGCTTGCGGCTTCGCCTGCGACTTCCGGAGTCGCCGCCGCGGCTAGCGGCCAGCTGCTCCTTCTTTGCGCGAGATAGTCTTCGTAGTTGCCCTCGTAGGCTGTGACCGTGCCGTTCTCCACTTCAAGCACGCGCGTGGCCAGGCGATCGATGAAGTAGCGATCGTGCGAAACAAAGACCACGGTGCCGCTGAAAGCCGCGAGCGCTTCGAGCAGCACATCCTTGGCGCGCATGTCGAGGTGGTTGGTGGGCTCGTCGAGCAGCAGAAAGTTCGACGGCGAGACCAGAATCCGCGCCAGCGCGTAGCGGTTGCGCTCGCCGCCCGAGAGCACGCCGAGCGGCTTGAAGACATCGTCGCCGCGAGAAGAGAAAGCAGCCCAGCAGCGAGCGCAGTGCCGACTCCGGCACCTTGACCGCGGCGCGGCTGATGTCGTCGAGCATGCGCGCGTCGCCGTCGAGCACCTTGTACTGGTCCTGCGCGAAGTACTCGCTGACCACGTTGTGGCCCAGGCTGCACCGTGCCGCTGGTCGGCGCTTCGTCGCCGGTGAGCAGCTTGATCAGCGTCGATTTGCCCGCGCCGTTGACGCCCACCAGCGCCACGCGGTCGCCGCGCTCGATGGTGAAGCGCACGTTGCTGAAGACCTGCTTCGCGCCGTAGCTCTTTGCCAGCCCCTCCGCCTCAACCACCATGCGGCCCGAGGGCGGCGGCTGCGGAAACTTGAAGTGGATGACCGGCTCTTCTTCGGGAATCTCGATGCGCTCGATCTTTTCGAGCTCCTTGATGCGCGACTGCACCTGCTTGGCCTTGGTGGCCTGGGCGCGGAAGCGATTGATGAAGGCTTCGAGGTGCTCGATCTGGTCGCGCTGATTGCGTAGGCCGGCCTCTAGCTGCGCGCGGCGCTCGTCTTTCTGCGCGAGATACTTGGTGTAGTTGCCCTGATAGATGGTGAGGCGCTTGTTCCAGATCTCCACGGTGCGGTCGATGGTGACATCGAGAAAATAGCGATCGTGCGAGATGAGGATGTAGCCGAAGGGATAGCTCTTGAGATAGTCCTCGAGCCAGTTGCGGGTTTCAAGGTCGAGATGGTTGGTGGGCTCGTCGAGCAGCAGCAGGTTGGGCTTGGCCAGCAGCAGCTTGGCCAGCGCGATGCGCATCTGCCAGCCGCCGCTGAACTCATCGGTCTGGCGCGTCCAGTCCTCCTTGCCGAAGCCGAGGCCGGTGAGCACGGCGCCCACCTGCGCATCGAGCGCGTAGCCGTCGAGGGCGTGAAAGCGCTCCTGCAGCATGGAGTAGCGCTCGGCGGCGGATTCGTATTCGGGGCTGGCGTGGTCGAGTTCGGCAAGCTGCCCGGCCAGCCGCTCGATCTCGCCGTTCCATCGTCGCGCAGCTCGTCGAAGACGGTCAGGCACTCTTCAAAGACGGTGCGGCCGGTGAGCCGCAGGCCCTCCTGCGGCAGATAGCCGATGCTCATGCCGCGCGTCTGCTGCAGCGTGCCGTAGTCCAGCGATCTCGAGGCCGGCGAGCACCTTCATCAGCGTGGATTTGCCGGTGCCGTTGGCGCCGACGAGCGCGGTCTTTTCGTTGCTGCGGATGAGCCAGTTGGCCTCGAGAAACAGCACGCGCGGGCCAAACCGCTTGCCGGCATTTTGCAGGGAGAGCATCCAGCTCTATTTTCGCAGAGCGGCACACGCTGGACGAATGGAGAGAATGCGAAATCGCGCGGTTATTGCACTGGCGCGGAGAATCGTCCTGCGATTGCTGCATTGGCCTGCAGCAACGGGTCAAGTGGCCAAGCCTGGGAAGTGCGGCGCCGCATTCGCGTAAGGTGGCGAGCAACATCTCCGTGGGAATGTTTCCAACCAGCGCATCCTGCGCAAAAGGACAACCGCCGAGGCCACCGATGGCAGCGTCAAACCGCCGGCAACCCGCGTCGTAGGCCGCGCGGATCCGCGCGGGTGCCTCCGCAGGCCGCGCGTGCAGATGCACACCGATTTCGACCCCATCGTGGATAGCGATCACCTCGGCAACGGTTTCTGCAATCTGTGCCGGCGTCGCCAATCCCACGGTGTCAGCAAGCGAAATCGCCTGCGCTCCCGAGTCGATGAGCAGGTCGCACGCCGTCACAACCTCATCCACGCTCCACGATTCGCCATAGGGATTGCCAAAGGCCATCGAAATATAGGCCACGACATCGAGGCCAGCGTTCTGCCGCCAGTAAGACGATGCTCTCGAAAGCTTCGAGCGATTCCTCCAGTGTCTGGTGCTGATTGCGCTGCAGAAACTCGGCCGAGATGGAATACGGAAATCCCAGCGTCTGCACGGCGCCGGTGCGTAATCGCTCTTTCTGCTCCTTTTTGATTGACGACGATCCCGATGATCTCGACATGCTCGGGCGGCATCGAGAGTTCGAGCACCTGCTCGGAGTCGGCCATCTGCGGAATTGCGGCCGGAGAAACAAAACTGACGGCATCGATGTGCGTGAACCCGGCGGCGATCAGCTTGCGCAGGTAGTCTGCTTTCGCCTCAGGCGGAATCTGGCGTGTGCAATCCCTGCCAGGCATCGCGTGGGCATTCGATGATTTTGACTGTGTCTGCCATTGGCACCTGCCCGTGCTGATTCACAAGCGAGGAAAATTCTTCGCAAATTCGCTGTGGATAACCGCAAATATTGGGGGTAGGGGGGGTACCCCTTTCCCGCCGAATCGTCTCGACACGACCCGCTTATCCCATTGTGCACAAAGCGCGCTAATGTTTCGCAGACCAAGAGCGCCGGGCATGAACATGCTGCGGAAAAAGTCGAAATCTGGGGGGATCTGGCGAAGAACATCCCTCTGCTGCTAAAGCCGACGTCAAATTAATCGACTTATCGGCACGAGTAAACTCGTGCCCTTTCAAAACAGATTTCTCGACGATTTTTTCCGCAGCCTGTGAAGGCCTATCAGATTCTCCCCTTTTCAGGGCGTTCAAGCGCCCTTCTCCCTCCCGAAACTTCGAACGACAACTGCTGTACTAGCCCCTCGATGGATGGACTTTCAGGATCTCGCGGGCGATGACCATGCGCTGAATCTCGCTGGTGCCTTCGCCGATGGTGCAGAGCTTGACGTCGCGATAGAACTTTTCGGCGGGATAGTCCTTGATGAAGCCGTAGCCGCCGAAGAGCTGCACGGCCTCATCGCAGATGCGCACGGCGACTTCGCTGGCGAAGAGCTTGGCCATGGACGACTCGCGCGTGACTTTGCGGCCCGCGTCTTTGAGCACGGCGGCGCGCTGGGTGAGCAGGCGCGCGGCATCGAGTTCCGTTGCCATGTCGGCCAGCTTCCACTGGATGCCCTGAAACTCGGCGATGGCTTTGCCGAACTGGCGGCGCTCCTTCACGTACTTCAGCGCCGCATCGAGCGCGCCGCGGCCGATGCCCAGCGCCAGCGCGGCAATGGAGATTCGGCCGCCGTCGAGCACGCGCATGGCGTCGATGAATCCTTCGCCTTCGGCGCCGAGCAGGTTTTCCGCGGGAATCTCGCAGTCTTCAAAGATCAGCTCGCTGGTGTCGCTGGCGCGCAGGCCGAGCTTGTTTTCTTTCTTGCCGGGCCGGAATCCTTTTGTTCCCTTCTCGACGACGAAGGCCGACAGGCCGTGCGTGCCCTTGCTCTTGTCGGTCACCGCGATGACCACCGCGACGTCGGCATAGTGGCCGTTGGTGATGAAGGTCTTGTTGCCGTTCAGCACATAGCGGTCGCCCTTTTTCGTCGGCGGTGGTGCGGGCGTTGCTCGCGTCGGAACCGGAGCCGGGCTCGGTGAGCGCCCATGCCGCCAGCCATTCGCCGCTGGCAAGCGCGGAACGTATTTCCGTTTCTGCGCTTCGTTGCCGGCGAGAAAAATATGATTGGTGCCCAGCGAGTTGTGCGCGGCGACGGTGATGCCGATCGAGCCGTCGACGGCGGAGAGCTCTTCGATGGCCAGCACGTAATCGACGTAGCCGAGGCCGGCGCCGCCGTACTCGGGCGGAAAGATGACGCCCAGCAGGCCCATCGCGCCGAGCTTCTTGACCGCTGCCAGCAGGAAACTCGCTGGCTTCGTCCCACGCCATCACGTTGGGCGCGATCTCGCGCGCGGCAAACTCGCGAATCTCGCGGCGCAGATGCTCCTGCTCCTCGGTCAGCACGAAGGGATACAGGCTTTCGGCCGGTTCAAGCGCGACGCTCATGTCTAGGCTCCTTCTGAAATCGCGTTCCAGCGACCCACTCTACCTTGATTGAGATGCGCGCTGACTCTCTCGAAAACAGCAATCGGCCGCTGCGATCCGCTCATGTTTGCAGGACTCCGGGGTTGAAGCGCGGCACGTCGGGATTCAGCGCGCAGGCTTCGAGCGCCGCGATCAGCACGTCGCGCGTTTTCGCGGGATCGATGATGGCGTCGATCCAGAGCCGCGCCGCGCCGTAGCGCGGATCGGCCTGCGCATCGTAGGTCGGCGCGAATCTCGTCGTGAGAGCGGCTTCTCTCGGCGTCGGACAAGACTCTTGCCGCCGCGCTCCATCTGCTTGGCGCGCACTTCGGCCAGCGTGTTGGCGGCCGATGCGCCGCTCATCACGGCGTAGCGCGCCGTGGGCCACGCAAAAAGAAAGCGCGGATCGTAGGCCTTGCCGCACATGGCGTAGTGGCCGGCGCCAAAGCTGCCGCCGACGATGACGGTGATCTTGGGCACCACGCTGGTGCTCACCGCCGAAACCATCTTTGCGCCGGCGCGGATGATGCCGGACCACTCCGCATCCTTGCCCACCATGAAGCCGTTCACGTCGTGCAGAAAGATCAGCGGGACGAGGTTCTGATTGCAGTCCATGATGAAGCGCGCCGCCTTTTGCGCGCCCTCGGTGTAGATGACGCCGCCGACTTCGATGCGCTTGCGCTCCGGCGGCCGGGCCCATGGCGACGGTCTGGTTCTGGTTGGTCTTCTGGTTGGCGACGATGCCCACGGCGTGGCCGCCGATGCGCGCGTAGCCGCAGAGAACGGTGCGGCCGAAGTCGGCCTTGTACTCGTCGAACTCGCTGCGATCGACGATGCGCGCGATCACCTCGCGCATGTCGTAGACGTTGCTCGCGCCGGGCGCGGGATTCAGCAGAGCCGTAGAGATCTTCGGCGGCATATTTCGGCGCGTCGGTCGCGGCATCGAAGGCGACGCGGCGAGAAAACTTCGCGGCGTGAGCACCGGGCGCGCGTTCGCCCATCTTCTCGACCAGCGAGCGCAGGCGCGCGATGCAGAGATGATCGTTGGGCTCCTTGAAGTCGACGGTGCCGGAGATCTCGGCGTGCATGGCTGCGCCGCCGAGTTCTTCGGGGTCGGTCTTCTGGCCGATGGCCGCCTGCACCAGCGACGGGCCGGCGAGAAACAGGCCCGAGCCTTCGGTCATCAGCACGGTATCGGTCATGACGGGCAGATAAGCGCCGCCGGCCACGCACATGCCCATGATGGCGGTGATCTGCGGAATGCCCAGCGAGCTCATCACGGCGTTGTTGCGGAAGACGCGGCCGAAGTCGTCGGTGTCGGGAAAGACATCTTCCTGCAGCGGAAGAAAGACGCCGGCGGAGTCGACCAGGTAGAGCGTGGGAATGCGGTTTTCGAGCGCGATGGTCTGGGCGCGCAGAACCTTCTTGGCGGTCATGGGGAAGAATGCGCCGGCCTTCACGGTGGCGTCGTTGGCGATGATCATGCACAGGCGGCCGCTGACGCGCCCAAGCCCGGTGACCACGCCGGCGCCGGGCGCGCCGCCATATTCGGCGTACATTCCGTGCGCCGCCCAGAGGCCGAGCTCCAGAAACTCGGTCCCTTCATCGAGCAGCAGCTTGAGCCGCTCGCGGACCGTCAGGCGGCCTTTGGCGTGCTGCGCCTCGGCGGCCTTGGCTCCGCCGCCCAGGCGAATCGAATCTTCTTCTGCCCGCAGCGCCTCCAGCAGCGCATGCAATGCTGCGCGATGCCCTTTCAGCCGCGCAGACTCGGGGTCAAGCGCGGAGCGAAGTTGGTTGTTGGTCTTCACGACCTCGGCCATGGCACCATCCAAAAGACCGCCGACTTTAGCAACAGTCCGCAGACTATAGCATTTTGGAGGATGCTGCCGTCTATGGACAAAACGGCCCTCCCCGAAGGAAAGGCCGCGCAGGCTCCATTGGAGTTCAGTCAGTTCACTGTGAGCGTAAAGGTCGCTGTGGGTGTCGGCGCCTGGGGAGGATTTCCCGTCCCCGTCACAGTAAACGTATAGGTCCCAGCGGTCGTGCCTGGAGTGCTGCTGCCACCTCCCCCGCCGCCTCCATTACCACTCCCACCACTGCTGCCACTTCCGCCACCGCCGCAAGCCGCCAGGCTGCCAAGTGCCACCAGCAGAACAAGCGCACCCAGCATCGCTCGCCAGCTGCGCCGCCGCGCCGGAATGCCCAGAAGAACCAGCAGCGCCAGGACCGCGCTTCCGACGCTGGCCATCCCCTTGCCGTTCCCATGCAATGCGGGCCGCACGAGTGCCCCGGTTGTCCCCGCCGTTGTGGTCACGGTCATGGTGGCCGTTCCCGTAGAAGCTCCCGACTTCAGCGTAACCGTGATGCTCCCGGCTGCCGGAGTACAGCTTGGAAGCGTCGCAGTCGTAGCCCCAGTTGGAGACGAAGTCAAGGCGCAGCTCATCGAGATAATCCCCGCATAGCTGTTGGTTGTACTCACCGTGACGGTGGAGCTTGCCGAGACACCGGGGCTCACAGCCGTGGGCGCCGACGCGCTCAGCGCATAGCTCGACGCAGTCACGGTCACGGTCGCTGTTCCGCTTACCGCCGTGTAGTTCCCATCGCCCGTATAGCTGATCGTGAGGGTGTCGCTCCCCACGTTCAGTGCGCCCGAAGGGATTGTGATGGAATAACTACCGCCGGAAAGAAGAGTGGCTGGGGATGCGTAGCCACCACCCGTCAGCGTCACCGTTCCCGTCGCTGGGGGTCCTCCCCCGCCAGAGATGGTTCCGGTCACCGTAAGCGAAGCACCGGAACCGATTGAGCTGGAACCCGGCGTCACCGTGATGGTCGACGTGAGCTTTGTGACGGTTACAGTGGCTGAGCCGTGCGCCGCGGCGAAATTCGGATCTCCGCTGTAGCTCGCAGTCAGTGTGTCGGTGCCGCCACTCAAGCCGTCGGCCGGGATGGTGAACGTGTAGGGACTGGAGGTGACCGTCTGCGTAGCTCCGACGTAGCCTGGACCCGCCAGAGTCATCGTTCCGGTCGGTGTCCCGTTTGTGGCGTTTAGCGCGACCGTCACGCTGAGGCCCTGGTTCACTGCGATCGTCGTTTGCGATGGCGTCACGGTTACTGTTGCTGCTGCTGTACCTGCCGTCGCCGCCCACCCATTCACGACATTGGCTACGTTCAACGAGCCAAGACCAGTGGCTTCATCAAAGCCCCCCGCCGCACCATAGCCTGAAAGAACAGCCACGGTGTCTCCGCTATGCACGGCTGTGCAATTCGGCATACCCGGCTGGCAGGGCATGGCATTGGTGCCGGTATCAATGTCGTTGAAATAGCAGCTGCTGCTGACGGTGACCGTCTCTGCGCTACAGCTCGCATAATTCTGCTTTGCAGCCAGGGAATAGAGCTCCGCGTTCGGATTTCCTTGCGGAAGGCCAACTTTCTGATTGATGAGAGCCATCACGCCGGCCATTGCGGGCGACGCAACCGATGTCCCGCCCACCTCCTGCATGGTTGGCTCAGCCGTCGAAGAGTACGCGCAGGCCCCGCTCGCCGACACGCAAATCAGGTACGCGCTGCCCAGAAAGCCATTGGACGCAAAGAACGAGACGTCGGGGATATCACGTTTCGCATCGGCTGGAATCCCTGAGACGCCGGACTGCCAGCTCGGCTTCGCGTAGCCCCCAGCGCAACTGGCCACGGTTTGCCCGTCGCTTGTGGTGCAGGAGCTCACGCCGCCCCCGGCTCCGGCAATATCTACGTAGCCGGAAATGTCCACGCCGAAAGTGTTTGCGATGGTCTGATACCACTTGACCACGAATTGACAACCCGACTCAACATCCGTGGGAGTCGTGGCGCTCGGGAATCCGGACTTCTGAAGCGCGGGCGCAATGACCTGTTGCAATTCGGCCAAAGTGAGTGGATTGGTGCAGGTGTCGTTCCAGGGAACTTCCGGGATGTACCCCGCTGCACTGGCCCCGGTGGTTGAATTATTCGCTGAATTCCAATACGGCGCGGAAGCGCATGCAGCGGTCCTATCCGCCGGACACCAATTGAAGTCCGTCCCGCCCACTGCCGTGTCGTACGGGGTGGATGCCAGGCCGCTCACTGAGACGCCATACTGCGCTTCGTACGGCGTACTCGTGTCGAGCCCCTGGTCACAAGTCGCCGACCCGGCATCGCCCGTGGCCACAAAAACCGCGATGCCTTCGCTCGCGGCGGTTTGCCATAGATTGTTGTAGGCCGCGTTCCCGCCGGTTCCCTCTCCCAATTCACACTCGCCGTAACTCACATTCAAGATGTAAGCATTCCCGACCGGTGTTGCCGAGTTCCCGACATTTTCGACCACATAACTCGACGAATCGTAAACGGTGTCGTCGGTGTTCGACTGCTGACCGGAAGTTACCAGAACGATTTGCGCGCCTGGAGCGACCGCGCCCGACCACTCGACATCGAGCGTGTTCTCAGTCAAGTCGTCGATCGTGCAGGGAGCGCCGGCGGTTGTGCTCGTGCAAACTCCGGGGTCCAACCCGTTGGCGCCCTTCACTTCTTTCGGAGTAAGTCCTGCCGGCAAACCAAACGCCGAACGAAACGTGACGACGTCGGGAAGAGAAATGTCACTGGTGCCTGCAATCGCAATCGTTTGTCCAGTCCCGGTAAGCGGGGTAGCAGCGTTCCACAGCGGAAGCACGTTGTAGATCGTGGCGAAGTCATAGGGGGCTACGTCTTCAAGTAAGTCGCCAAACTGGTCGGCGGTACCAAATTCCGGATGCGCCTTGCCCGCCGGCTGCGAAACAACCGAAGCGTTCGCCGCCTGTGCGCCGGGCAAAGTCCGCTGCCACTTCCCAGTTACGGTGTCGCGGTGTACCGTGGCGCCAAGCCGATGCTGCGGCTTCGGCCTGAAGTCGTGCAGGGCCTTCACGCCCACCACCACCGGCGCCAGCGCCGCCGGAATCTGGGGATCGCTCATGTTCGCGATGTGTCTCTCGCCGTTGACCGAAAGATTGTGAATCTCCGTGTGCAAGGCGCTCTGCACCTGCGCAGCCGTACCGCCGAACCGGATCGACATTCGATCCTTCGCTACAGCGGTAACGGAAAGACCGCGGCTCGCCAGCCAGCCGGAAACGGTAGCGATGTCGGTCAAAGACGGACCAAACCGTTCCCCAACTTCCGCGGGTTGAAGCCAATGATGAAAATTGGGTGAAGAGGAATCGTACTGGCTGCTGACGAATTCGTCGAAGGCCGCCTGCTGTTCGGGTCCCCGGCTCAACACCAGGACAAGATCCGTCATTGCGAGATCGGGCTGGACCAGCCCACGATCGTTTCTCGTGCTCGCCGCCGGATGGGTGTTGCCCTGGAGAGTGATGAGTTGATTCTCGTCGACCCGCTCAACAATCCTCGATGTCGACGTTGCCCTGTTTGCTGCACTCTGGGTAAAGGCTTGTGTTGTATTGACTAGTGTAAATACCAAAAAACCGAAAAGAACCCTGGGGAGCCGCATACGTTTCCGGCACCTTTCTCGGAGGACCGTGCCCCGATAACTCCAAAAGCTATGGCGTGACTTCAGAAGATGAATGAAGATTTGCCGCCAACTTTATCACGGATGGGATTCGGAAATCTCTCCATCGGCGGAACGGCAAGTTACTGCCGTTCCTTCTGATGATTCTGCCCGAAAACTGCACAGTTTCTCCGGCCTGCATTCCGCCTTCGGTAATGCTTCCATCCCAACCCGGTGCAACTTTGTGAGAGAAGTGAACATCCAGGGATGGCGCAACCAAGCGGCGGCGTTTCGGTCGACCTGCACGAGACCAGGACGCGTCTTCGGAAACGGCCTTCAGGGGAGCGGGCTCTTGAAGACGGGGTCGTACCTTGAATCCGAGATTGTCTCACAGCTTCGCGACAAAATTCAGGATTTCTCGCCGACCCCGTTCAGCAGCATCGCGCCGCGTTTTCCCCTACAATCAGGAAGGCAGCTGCCGTAAGTCATTGAAGGGCCTGTAGCTCAATGGTTAGAGCAGGGGACTCATAATCCCTTGGTTGGGGGTTCGAATCCCTCCGGGCCCACCAATTACATTGGCAGGTCCTTCGCTCGCGCTCAGGATTTCGCCTGCGGGCTTAGACGCCCGCAACGACGGCTCAAGTTCGAATCCCTCCGGGCCCACCACATGCGTCTGCGCCCAAAGGCGCATGAGCCCTCGCCCTCGGTCCCCGTATACTCAACCCAGCGCTATGTCGACGCGACTCGACACCATTCTTCGATCCACACGAGCCTCCGTGGCTGCGGCCAAGACTGCGCGTGCCCATTGCAGAACTTGAGCGGCAAGCGGCTTTGCATCAACCTCGAGGATGGGCTGCGGCGTTGCGCCGGCGGGCCGCCTCCGGACCGGCAATCATCGCCGAAATCAAGAAGGCCTCCCCCTCGAAAGGCGTGATCCGCGCGGATTTCGATGTCGCGTGGCTTGCGCGGCGCTACGAGCAGGCGGCGCAACAGCCCTCTCGGTGCTGACGGACGAGCCGTATTTTCAGGGCAGTCTGCGCAATCTAGAATTGGCATCCTCGGCGGTCGCATTGCCTTGCCTGCGCAAGGATTTCATGGTGGACGAGTATCAGATCGTCGAAGCGCGCGCTCACGGCGCCGATGCCATTCTGCTCATCGCCGCGGCGCTCACGGACGACGAGATGAAACGCTTTGCCCAAAGCGCCCATGCCCTTGCCCTCGACGTGCTGGTCGAAGTGCACACGAAAATCCGAGCTCGATCGAGTGCTCGATGCACTCGGCGACAGCAGCAGCAGACGCAATCGGCGTGAATAACCGTGACCTGAAGACATTCGAGGTTCGCCTCGACACGTCGCTCGCCCTCATCGAGCACATCCCGGCAACCGCCGTCCGCGTCACCGAGAGCGGCATCTCCACAGCCGACGACGTTTCTCGCCTGCGCACGGCCGGATTCGACGCATTTCTCATTGGCGAGAGCCTGATGCGTCAAGCCGATCCCGGCGCTGCGCTCGCAGCATTGCTCGCGGGAGCGATGGCAACACCGTGAGCCTCTGGATCAAAATCTGCGCCAATACTTCACTTGAAGATGCATCATTCGCCGTGGAAGCAGGCGCCGATGCCGTTGGCTTCGTGTTTGCACCCAGTCCTCGGCGCGTGACGGCATCGCAGGTCGCCGCCATCGCGCCTAACTACCGTTACACGTGGAGAAGATCGGCGTCTTTGTCGACGCGGGACTCGATGAGATTGAAGAGACTGTGCGCGCCTCCGGACTCACAGGAGTCCAGCTGCATTCAGATGCAGGGGCGGACATGCCGGCTTTGCTTCGCAGTCACCTGGGATCAAAGTTCCGCATTCTGCGCGTAATCCATTTCAACCCGAAGGCGCAGCAGCAAGTGACCATCGTCGCGCAGGACGCGAACGTCGACGCAATCCTGGTGGATTCACGAACGGCAACTGCGGTAGGCGGTACCGGCATTGCATTCGATTGGCAAAAGGCGCGCGACACGGTCTTCCAGAATGCGGGTCAAAATGGTGCGCATTTTGTGGTCGCGGGCGGGCTCACTCCGGCCAACATCGCCACGGCCATCGCCACGCTACGCCCCTGGGGCGTTGACGTCGTGAGCGGTGTAGAAGCCTCGCCGGGCCGGAAAGATCCAGCGAAAGTGCGGGAATTCATCGCCAATGCGCGTGCGGCTGTGCGAGCGAAATAGCCGCTCTGAATTGTCTCCGCGGTCGATGCGCGGGAGCCGCCACAACAATGGATGAGGATAGAAAGTTTCGGTGAAGAGATTCGTTCTTTCCGGCGCACCCGGATCGGGGAAAACCGCGATCCTTCGCCAGCTTGAGCTGGATGGATTCGTCGTTGTCGAGGAAGCCGCAACCGACCTGATTGCCTTGTGGCAAGCGCGAGGCATCCCCGAGCCATGGACCGATCCCTTGTTCATCGATGCGATCGTCGACCTGCAATCGCGACGCGAATTACAGGCTGGAACGCGGCAGGGCGCGGTTCAATTTCATGACCGCTCGGTGGTCTGTACGGCGGCGCTGGCAAAGTATCTTGGATATCCGTTCAGTTGCGCCCTGGAGAGTGCCATGGAACGCCTGGCGCGCGAATCGATCTTCCAGAAACAGGTCCTCTTCATCCGCAACCTTGGATTCATTTCGCCTACCGAGGCTCGCCGCATCAGCTTTGAGGAGTCTTTGCGCTTTGAGCGCATTCACGAAGAGGTCTATCGCGAATCCGGATTCGACCTGATCTCGATTAACCGGGCGAGCCTCTCCGACCGCGTCGCACAGATCAAACGAATCGTGGAAAACTCCGGGTGATCGTTTGAACGAGTCCCGGCATTCGAATGCGACATCAGCCGGAAAAAGAGATATCGCGGCCCTCACGATCCTTGGGACTGTTTCTCTGTTCATCCTCCTAGTACACTGAGAATTCCCGCTCTTCGCGGGCGCGCTTCAGCAGGAGGTCCCATGGCATCGGTCATTCTTCCATCAGCTCCATCCGAGTCGCGGCCCGGGCGCTTCGGCGTCTATGGCGGGCGCTATGTGCCGGAGACGCTGATGGCCGCGCTGGTCGAGCTCGAGCACGAGTACGATGTAGCCAAGGCCGACGCGGCGTTTCAGGCCGAGCTCGCCTCGCTGCTCAAGGACTTTGCCGGCCGGCCCACGCCGCTCTACTTTGCCAAGCGGCTGACCGAAGAACTGGGCGGGGCGAAAGATCTATCTCAAGCGCGAAGACCTGCTGCACACCGGCGCGCACAAGATCAACAACGCGCTCGGCCAGGGACTGCTGGCCAAGCGCATGGGCAAGAAGCGCATCATTGCCGAGACCGGCGCGGGCCAGCATGGCGTGGCCACGGCGACCGTGTGCGCGCTGCTCGGCCTGGAGTGCGTCATCTACATGGGCGATGTGGACATGGAGCGCCAGGAGCTGAACGTGCTGCGCATGCGCCTGCTGGGAGCGGAGGTGCGCGGCGTTTCGTCCGGCTCGAAGACGCTGAAAGACGCCATCAGCGAGGCCATGCGCGACTGGGTCACCAACGTGCGCACCACCTATTATCTGCTGGGCAGCGCGCTGGGCGCGCATCCTTATCCGACCATGGTGCGCGACTTCCATCGCTGCATCAGCAGCGAGATGAAGGAGCAGATTCTCGAGAAAGAAGGCCGGCTGCCCACGGCCGTCATTGCCTGCGTGGGCGGCGGATCGAATGCCATTGGCGCGTTCTACGAGTTCATCCCCGATAGGCAGGTGCGGCTGATCGGCGTGGAAGCCGGCGGCCGCGGCACCGAGCTGGGCGAGCATGCGGCGCGCTTTCGCGGCGGCGCGCCGGGAGTGCTGCAGGGCACCTATTCCTACGTGCTGCAGGACGAGAACGGCCAGATCGCGCTACGCATTCGGTCTCGGCGGGGCTCGACTACGCCTCCATTGGCCCGGAGCACGCGGCGCTGCACGATTCCGGCCGCGCGGAGTATGTTTCGCAGGACGACGCAGCGGCACTCGATGCGGTGGTGAAGCTGGCGCGGACCGAGGGAATTTTGCCGGCGCTTGAAAGCGCGCATGCGGTGGCCGAGGCCTTGCGCATCGCTCCCGCGCATGGCCGCGCATGACATACTGGTGGTGAACCTCTCTGGACGCGGCGACAAGGATATGGGCATTCTGGCGCGCGAGTTGAAACTTCAGGGAGCATAACCGCAACTTCCGATGGCGATCGTTTTCAATCACAAGCCGGGACTGGTCGTTTATCTCACGGCCGGGGATCCCTCGCTCGATGCCACGCGCGCCATCGCGCTTGAGGCCATCGATGCGGGCGCGGACGTGATCGAGCTGGGCGTGCCGTTCAGCGATCCGCTTGGCGACGGGCCGATCATTCAGCGCGCCAGCGAGCGGGCTCTGGCCCGCGGGACACGCCTGAAAGATGTGCTGGCATCTGGCCGCGGAAATTCGCGCGGCGCGGCCAGCAGCGGGCCTGATCATCTTCAGTATTTCAATCCGATTCTGCGCTATGGCCTGCAGAAATTTGCCGATGATGCAGCGGCGGCCGGCGCGGATGGCGTGCTGGTGACCGACCTGATCGTCGAAGAGGCCGCCGAGTACCTGGCCGAGATGGAGCGCGTGAATCTTGCGCCGATTTTTCTGGCCGCGCCCACCAGTCCCGACGAGCGGCTTGAGGCCATCGCCACGCACTCGCAAGGGATTTATCTACGCCATTTCGCGCGTCGGCATTACCGGCAAGCAGCAGAGCCTGACCGCCGATGCGGCCGCGCTGGTGGCGCGCATTCGGCGATGGACCAAGCTGCCGGTGGCCGTGGGGTTCGGCATCTCCAACGCGGAACACGTCGCCCAGGTGGCGGAGTTCGCGGATGCCGCGGTGATCGGCAGCGCGATTGTGGAGTTGATCGAGAGATCGACTCCCGAGACAGCGCCCGGCGCAGTGGCTCGATTTATCAAGGGCCTGCGCCTGCCTGCAGGCGGCGCTGGCCCGGTAAACACACCCCAGTTGGCAGCGATCAGACTCAGCTGCACAGCTCCGATGCAACTCTTGCTCCAGCGCATGCTTGCACGCTGGCAGAGCTGAAAGCACGCTGGCAAGGGCGCAACACGAGGATGGAATGACGCTGGAAGAATTGCGAAATCAAATCGATGTTCTGGACCGCCAGCTGGTGGAGTTGCTCAGCGAGCGGGCCCGCGCCGCGTAGATGATCGGCCACCTGAAGGCCGCCACCTCGCTGCCGGTGTACGAACCGGCGCGCGAAAAGGTGATCTACGCCAACGTGCGCGCGGCCAACAAGGGCCCGCTGCCGGACATCGAGTTGACGCATATCTACGAGCGCATCATCGACGTGATGCGGGCCCTGCAGCGGAACGAGTTGGCATCGGAGAGAAACGCCCAGGCATCGGGATCCAGCGGCAATGGCGCGGGGCGATCGACCGGGCCACGGCACTGGCGCAGCAGACGCCCGAGACAGGGAAGAAGCAATGATCGTAGCCATGCAGGAGAAGGCCACCGAAGAACAGATCGATGCCGTCATCGACGCCATGGTGGAAGCCGGAGTCGATGTTCATCGCACCACCGGCGCAACCCAAACCATTCTGGCCGGCGTGGGCCCCACCGCCGGCCTCGACCTGAGCAAGTTTGAAATGCTGCCGGGCGTGCTGCACGTGCACCGCATCAGCTCGCCCTACAAGCTGGCCGGGCGCGCGCTTTCGTCCGGAAGGCACGGTCGTCGAGTTTCGCAACGGCGTCAAAGTTGGCGGCGAGCAGGTCGCCGTCATGGCCGGACCGTGCGCGATTGAAAACCGCGAGCAGATCTTCGAGACCGCCGCGCGCGTGAAGGCCGCGGGCGGCGGCTTTCTGCGCGGAGGCGCCTTCAAGCCGCGCAGCTCGCCCTACGCGTTTCAGGGGCTGGGCATTCCGGGCCTCGAGCTGATGCGCGAAGCCGCCGATGCGCACGGCCTGCTCGTCGTGAGCGAGGTCATGGAGATCTGCGCAGATCGAGCCGATGCTGCCCTACGTCGATCTGCTTCCAGGTGGGCGCGCGCAACATGCAGAACTTCAACCTGCTGCGCGAACTGGGCCAGGTGCGCAAGCCGGTCCTGCTCAAGCGCGGCATCGCGGCCACCATCGAGGAGCTGCTGCTGTCGAGCGAGTACATTCTCTCCGGCGGCAACTACGACGTGATCCTGTGCGAGCGCGGCATCCGCACCTACGAAACCGCGACGCGCAACACCATGGACATCTCGGCGATTCCGGTGGTGAAGAAGCTCTCGCATCTGCCCATCGTCGCCGATCCATCGCATGGCACGGGCCGGCGCGACATGGTTGCTCCCATGGCCAAGGCCGCGGTGGCTGCGGGAGCGGACGCGATTCTCGTCGAGGTTCATCCCAACGCCGACAAGGCAGCCTCCGACGCGGCGCAGACGCTGTATCTCGACCAGTTCGAGAAGCTGATGGGCGAGCTGCGGGTGATTGCCGCGGCGGTGGGACGCACGCTGTGAGAGGCAGCGGAGTTAGCGGTGTTAGCCGCGCTTCGCGCGTGTTAGCGGTGAAAGTTTTGCCAACGCCGTTAGCGAGCTAACTCCGCTAACTCCGCTCCGAAAGGAACCATGATCGAGCGCATCGCCATTCTGGGACGGGCCTGCTGGGCACATCGGCGGGCCTGGCGTTGCGCGCGGCGGGCTTTAGCGGCTCCATCGCCGGCTGGAATCGCAGCGCGGAGGGCGCACAGATTGCGCCTCAATCGGGCGCCATCGACTCGATTGCTCCCGATCCGATCTCTGCGGCGCGCGAGAGCCGACGTGACGTCCTCTGCCGTGCCCATCTACGCCACGCTCGACTTGATGGAGCAGCTCGCCGGCGTCCTTGGTCCGCGACCATCTGGTCACCGACGTAGGCAGCACCAAGCCCCAGATCACCAACGCTGCGGATCGAGCTCTTCAACCAGATCGGGGCGCGCGGCTTTTCTGCCCGGTCATCCCATGGCGGGCAAGGAGCGCGGCGGCGCGGCGCTGGGCGATGCGAATCTCTTTCGCGGCGCGGTCTGGCTGTTTACCGACGATCCCGGCGGCATACGCTCGCAACGCGGTCGCGAGCTCGTCGAGGACTGGCGCGCGTGGGTGGTGGCCATGGGCGCCAAGACCATCGATCTTGATGCCGCGCGCCACGATGAACTGGTCGCGTGGGTCAGCCATTTGCCGCAGTTTGTGGCCACGGCACTGAGCGCGCTGCTTGAAGACCAGGTCGGCGACGCGCCGGAGTTGAAAGATGTGGGCGGCCGCGCGCTGCGCGAGATGACGCGCCTGGGCGCGAGCCCCTATTCCATGTGGCGCGACATCGCCCACACCAACACCGAAGCCGTTCAGGCTGCGCTCTTCGCGCTGGAGCAGCGCCTCGCGCACATCCGCGAAAACCTGCGCACGCCGGAGCTGCGCGACGAGTTCGAAAAGGCCAACCAGTTTCGCAAAGAGTAGTTCGCACAAAAATCGGAAAAGGCAAACACAATGACGATGACCGTGCAAGAGCAGTTCGGCCAGATCGATATCTACGTCTTCGATCAGATTCTGCGCGGCAACATCGCTCCAGGTGTGCGTGTGCTCGACGCCGGATGTGGATACGGGCGCAACCTCGTCCACTTGCTGCGCGAAGGGTGCGAAGTCTTTGCGCTCGACGCGGACGCAGCCGCCGTGGAACATGTGCGCCAGCTATCGGCATCGCTCGCCACCGGATTGCCGCCGGAGAATTTCCAAGTCGGCCTCCATTGAGGAGATGCCATTTCCGGATGAGTTCGCCGATGTGGTGATCTGCAACTCGGTCCTGCATTTTTCGCGAGACGCCCGGCATTTTCTGGCCATGTTGAAGGAGTTGTGGAGAGTATTGCGGCCCGGGGGGATGCTGTTCTGCAGGCTCGGTTCACGCATCGGCATGGAGTTTGAATCCGTGCGCCCCAATATCTACGTGGTCGGCGACGGATCCGAGTGGTTTCTCGTCGATGAGAAGATGCTGCTGCGATTGACCGATGAACTGAACGGCGTGCTGGTCGATCCGCTGAAAACAACGATCGTGCAGGATTACCGCTGCATGACGACCTGGGTGCTGCGCAAGCGCGGAAACTGAGACGTCGCAATCACTGCGGCAATCCGCCACTTTTTCCGGCGTAGATGCGCACCGCCACGTCGCCGACTGTTTGCCCACTTGCAGTCGCACTCCATTTCAGTTGCTCCCAGCCCGCCTTGCCGGACCCCGCAGCCGTCACTCGATCTTGAATCGGATAACATTCGCCCCCGCGTACGGAGTAACGCGCATCCGCCATCTTGTCCGACCATCCGACTGGCATGGTCGCCACGATCGCAATCTCAGCCGTCTGCTGGGTGTGATTGCACGCCCGAAGATCGACGATCAGCGTACCTCCGGATTCAACTTCCATTTCCGGCACGGGAATCAACTGCGCCAGCCGGCCCAGGTCGTGCGCCCTCCAGAACAGCGAGTAGAAGCGCCACGGATCGCCAATTTCAAAGCTGATTCCAACCGTTTTTTCCGGCTGATATCCGGGCACCCGCGCAAATGAGATCGGATCCGGCACAACACCCTCGAAGACATCTCCCGTCGCCGAACCACCCACCAGCGACTTCCCAAAAATCAGGCGCATCGGATATTCGAAATCCGCAAACTTCCTTGTCCGCAACGCGCTGTCGCCGATATCGCCTTCCTGCGTCCGATAAAAAGACTGGTGCTCGGCCATCAGCTCGGCATACGACTTCCCGCGCGCCGCTGAAATCGTGGTTGTGTCGTAGGTGGGTCCAGTCTGGTCCACGATGCTTTTGCGATATGGCGACAACTCGCCCGCATCATGCCAGTAGGGACCAAAATCCTCGAAGGCATCCGAGAAGAAATAAAGCTTCTTCGGTTGCCATGTTTGCAATCCCTCGGTCAGGTTCGCCATGCCGTTCCGATCGCGCGGCGGCGACACCTGCTCAGGAAATTGCGTGGGATCGCCGGCTGCGTCGAATGCCTCCACGGCAAGCACCCCGGATGCCTGGTGATCCTCGTGGTTTTCGCCCACCACAAAGTCGGGAAGCCACGTAAGAATCACTTCCGGTCGCGTGATCCGCACCAGGCGCACCATCTGATCGAGCATCAACCCATGATTCCAGTGGTCCAGCGAGCGCAGTGCATTCTGCCCCGGTGTATCATGTCCGCCCAGAAACCAGATGTTCTCGATGCCAAACGCACCCAGCGCGCGGCGCGCTTCCATTTCCCGCATCAGTCCCAGCGAAACACCCGCTTCATTGCCTATGGCGTTGCCGCCTCCATCGCCGTTCGTGCAGTACACCACCGCAACCCGCTTTCGCTCGTCGAGCGCGATGCGTGCCAGGTAGCCTCCGATGACCACATCATCGTCGGGATGCGCAACGACGAGCAGCACATCCGTCTTGTAGCGGGCATCAGGCGCAAGCAAAGCAGGCGCTTCTGCGTTCGCGAATGCCGCGCACACCGCGAAGACAAATCCGAGCATCCACGCCTTGGTTCCGACTGACTTCATTCAGGGTTCCCCAAAAGAAAACTGCAGGCGAAGCTGTGCGCACGCAATGCCCAACACAACCTGGCCGAATAACCTGGCTAAACAACCTGGCCGAACACGATTCGCCGGAAGGCGTAAGCATACTGCTTGAGGATGGAAGGGGACAAACGATGAATGGATGGGTTCTGCGCGGAGCCCGCGCTTCGATGACTGCCCGCTACACCGGTTCCTGCAGCGGGTCCAGCACGTTGAATCCTTCGGTCCTCGCAGCTTCCAGCAAGCACTGCGATGCCGACACGAAGATGATCTCCGTGCCCTGAAACATCTCGCGGGCCACGATCGCGGCGCCCAGCTGGAGCGCATCGGGCCAGCGAAGTTCGGTGCGGTCCAGGAGCTGCCGCGCGGCTTCAAGCACCGCCGGATTCAGCGGCTCCTGCACCATGCGGGCGGCTTCCATGCGCAGGATATCCAGCGCGGAACTGGCGTCTTCCGGGCTGATGGCGCCGGCCCGCGCGCGCCGCCGAATGGCGGAATAGACCTCCAAGGGCGCGGAAGCCGCAATCAATTTGCGGTTGTCCTCGACGGTTTCCATCAACCGGATCAGCGCATCGGTGCCCGGCTCCTGCACAAACAGCTTGGCGAAGGCCGTGGATTCGAGGAAGTAGCAGCTCACAGAGCGCCACGCTCCTCTTCAATGACCTCGACAACTGAACCGCCGCCGTGCACGGCAACGGGATGGAAGCGCTGCGCCTCCTCGGGAATGTTGGCTTCGGCGCGGTTGAGGCGGATGGTGGTGGTGGGATAAGCCGGGGTCTTGGGATTGGCGATCTTGCTGGTCAGCACGACGCCGCGCTGAATGGCCTCGGCCAGCACCGCCTGGCGCGACTCAGGATGCTGATTCCAGCGAAATGTCTTGCGCGGCAGAAACGAATCGCGGAACCACTTCAGCGCGATAAAGGCGTGCCCGCCGCGCTCTGCCTCGGCCAGCGCGGCGCACAGCTCTTTCACGCGCGCTTCCAGATCGGCAGGAATCATTGCGGGCTGACTGTCATCTTCACTGCTCAAAAGAGTGCTCGGCCGTTACGCGAGGTGAACGGAACTCTCGCGAGGGATGCGCCGGCTTCATCCGTGCGCTCAAAATAGATTCGTACTTCGTCTTCTTCCGGCGACCAGGATTCCGCCGAGGCATTGCGCCGCTTGCTGCGGCCATTTTCACTGCACAGTTCTACAATCGCCTGGTACCCCGGCGGAGCAAGAAACCGCAATGCCCGCACCAGGCCAGGATCCTGTGAGAATGCAAGTTCGCCCAGGGCTTCTTCAATAATCTCTTCCGCGTCAGGAATACTTAGTTGCTGACGTCTATGCTGCTCTGCGCAGCTCTTGTCGCTTTCATTTTGCTTCTCCCTATAACGTCTCTCTAGCCCGCTGCACGAGCGGTTTTTCATGGTCCCGAAAATCTTGGTCCAGAATATGTTAGCCACGCTAACGCACAGACCGGCTTCTCGCAAGAAGAAACCGGATAAGGTTTTCCCGAATGGGTGTGAGGCGATTCATGGATTCAGGCAGTCCTCGGGAACCTTCCCCATCAGTCCCAGCTGACTGGACCGCCTGTTTCCATTTCTCTCTTTGAACCCTAAAAGGAATTCGAGAAACTCTAGCTAATCAATCCCCAGGAGCTAAAGCAGTCCTAGTGTAAACGATATTAATACGTTTTCTTACTAAATGCTACAGCGAATCGCGAGCCCAGAACCGATCGTATTCTATACGAACCAGAACTCCCGTACTCCGAATCGAAGATTTCCTTAACATCGCCCGACTTCGTACAATAGAGACATGCGTCATTTGCTGTTGGTTTTATTGCTTTCCTTCTCAGCCCTGCGATTGAATGCCCAGGCGTTCGACCTTGCCGGCCCGAAAGTAGATGTACATGTCAAGCGGGGTCAGGTCACGCTGCCCATTGGCCAGGTGCCCAACCTGCTCGCCGGAGACCGGCTCTGGATTCATCCCGACTTTCCCGATAGCCAGTCCGCACGCTATGTGCTGATCGTCGCCTTCCTGCGCGGCATCACCAATCCCCCGCCCAACGAGTGGTTCACGCGCGTGGAAACCTGGAACCGGGAGGCGCGCGAAGAAGGCGTCTTCGTCACCGTTCCCCAGGAGGCGCAGCAGGCCCTCGTCTTTCTGGCTCCGGAAACGGGCGGCGACTTCAGCACCCTGCGCAACGCCGTCCGCGGACGTCCCGGCATCTTTGTGCGCGCCAGCCAGGATCTGCAGGCGGCCAGCTGGGACCGGATGCGCCTCGATGCCTACCTTTCTGAAATCAGAGTCACCTCCCAGACCGATCCAAAATCTCTGAAAGTAGCGCGCCGAAACAGCGGCGCGCAGCCTGGGATCAAGGTCAATCAGGAATGCTTCGACCAGCCCATCGACCAGCAGGCGACCTGCCTGTCGCAACATACCGAAGGGCTGGTCATGGACGACTCCAACGCGCAAACGCGCGTGGCGCAACTGACCGCGGGCTCAACCGCCGACCTGATGAATCAGCTCAGCTACTCGAACATGGCCGGCGCCGGAGCCTACAGTCCCTACATCGGCGCCATCGTCGATACCGCACGGATCCTTTCTTCCCTGCATACCGCCCATTACCAATACATTCCTGCGCTGGCGCTGTCCACGGAGGACACGCTGAACCTTCGCCTCAACGTGCCTCCTTCGTTCCGCGATCCGAAGTCTGTGGTGGTGATCGCGCTTCCGCCCATCGGACCGTCCAAGATGCCGCCGTTGCATCCTGTCGATCCGAAGGAAGTCTTCTGCGCGCAGAAGCCCGACCTGGTGCTCCCCGCCGAGGGCGCCCCCCTGGTTCTCGCCACCCAACTCGCGCACGATCTGTCCCTGCACATCGAGACCCATGGCAATGCGGTCGATCTGCCCGTCAAGGCCGATCCCGGCGAAGGTGGACTGGCTCTCTATCATCCGGCGCCGCTTTTCTCTGTCGGTGAAGTCACCGCGGAAGTGCGCGGCAAATGGGGCTTCGACGATTGGATTGGCCCGACCTATCACCTGCATTCCGCGCAGCAGGGTAAGTGGAGCATCGCTTCCAGCGATCAATCCGCCCTCGTCGTTGGGCGCGAAGACACGCTCCACATCCAGGGCGACAGCAGCCTCTGCGTCGACAAAGTGCGAAGAAGTCACATCCGGCGAGCAACGCGCTCCCGCTCACCTGGAAATCGCCGAAAGCCCGAGCTCCTGGTCGCGACCATGCCCATGGCCGACGCCGCCCCGGGCCGGTCAAGGTCGAGATCACGCAGTTCGGCCTGCAAAAGCCGGACACGCTCACACTGAACGCGTATGCCGAAGCGGCATCGCTCGATCGCTTGTCGCTGAGCGCTGGCGATCCGGGAGCCGTGTTGACCGGCACCCGCCTCGACGAAGTCGCCAAAGCCACTCTCGAACGGAATCACCTGGTCTCCGGCGAACTTGACCCGCATCCAGGACATCGACCGGCTGGCGCTGCACACCGATAGTTCCACGGCAGCCCTCGAGCCCAGCGAGCACGCCTCCGCCAAGGTGCTGCTGCGCGATGGACGGGAACTCAAAGTCCATGTCACTGTCAATCCGGCTCGCCCGCAGATCACCCTTCTGAGCAAAGGGTCGCAGGACGAAACCACCGAGACACCGACCCCTCGTGCAGATTCGGCAGCCAGGACGATCTGCCGGTCGAGAAGAAGCTGCTCTTCTTTCTCAAGTCCAAGGTCCCGATGAGTTTCCCGAGAGACGAGAAGATTGAGGTCTCCGCCGTCGACGGCAGCTTTCACACGGCTCTTTCGCTTGCCGACGGCAGCCTGATGCTCGAAGACGCGAACACCGCTCTCGGCGTTGTGGAGCCTCTCGCCCGCTTTGGCCCTTCGGCCTTCGGCCCCGTGGAAGCGCGTGCCGTTTCGCCGACGGGGTTGCCGGGGATTGGTTGCCGCTCGGAACGCTGGTCCGAATGCCAGGCTTCAAGGAACTTCGCTGCCCTCATGCGCTCGCGAAGCCCTGCGCGCTCTCTGGGAGCAATCTCTTTCTGGCGACTGCGATTGCCTCGACGCCGACGTTCGACAATCCCACCGATGTGCCGCCTGACTTTACGGGGACCCAGCTTGTCGTGCCGCATCCCTCCAGCGGCACGCTGTATGTGAAAGCTCCGCGACGATCCAGGAACGGTGCAGACGCTGACTCTTCCGGTTCTCCCCATCAGCGCGGCCGCGATGACACCGCTGCGGATTCCGGAGGCGGTGCCGGAAACGCCAACGGAACCATCCGGCCAACCGAAACCGGAAGCCCCCGCGACGCCTGCTGCCGGCAACACCGCAATCGCAGTCCCAACCGGCAACTGCGCCTGCGGGCGCGCATTCGTAGAAACCAACTGCACAATCATCGCCTGGCACGGAAAATGGGTGCCCCAGCCTCCTGAGCTGAGCGCAGCAAAGTCAAAAGCCTGCCCTGAGCGAAGTCGAAGGGCCTGCTGTTCACTATTCTGGCGAAAGGGTGGGAGAGCACGAACGCTAACCAACTCCTTGTCGCCCCTGAGCTGACTTTCCAAAGCCACCCTACTGAAAATAAGCCCGGTTCTTCTCCGCAAAATGCGCCTTGTCCGCCGGCAGTTCGTCCAGGGCAAAGATGGCATTCTGCGCACAGACCGACGCGCAATTCCCGCAATCGATGCATTCGTCGGGATTGATGTAGACCTGCGAAACCGTTCCGGCATTCGCATCGCCCGCCACCGGCGCAATCGCCGCGGTGGCGCATTCCGCCGCACAGACAAAATCCTTGGTGCACGCATCCGTCACTACATAAGCCATGATGAAATCTCTCCTTACTTAGAGCGGCTCCCGAATTCACGGTGCCCTCTTTGCGACCTTGAAAGGTGGCGTTTCCTTAAGCAAAACGCCCCTTGGCATCGCGGTGTTCGGGGTACAGCAATTCTGGCACCGCACTGTATCGGATTGCGCCCGATCCCGGCGCGCCCCCTCATCTTGAGCCTTGATCCACAAGCGGCCCTTTCCCGATTCTGAAGGTGACTCGTATCACAGGCGCCGGACGAATCTACTTGATTACCTCCGTGACCGCATGTCAACGCTCCTGTAACTCATCGTGTGATCTTCCATTTGCACCGTTCCCTCACAATGGGCCCATGCAACGCAAAAGGTGGACCCTCATCCTTGCCCACGCGTGTGCCTGCTGGAACTGGAAGTGCGCCCTGCTCAGCGCTGCCGCTCGCTCGCTTGTTTATCTGGCGGCGATGGCCCGATCCGGCTCGCACGGCCGGCTCGGCCTCGTTGCTGTCGAAATGGCCTATGTCACCCTCACCGCCGGGATCTACGCCGGCATGCAGCAGCGCGCTCTCGGCCTCCGCTCGCGCTGGCTCGGCAACCTTGTCATCGCCGTCGGCGTCCCCGGACTCGCCCAACTCCTTGACTGGCTCACCCATCGCGCCGTTGGACCCGCAGCACCTTCCAAAGCCATCTTCGCCGTCTGCATTTTCACGCTGATCTCAGCGCTCTTCCACCTGCATGTCATGCGTCGCGGCGTATTTCTCACCGGTCATGCCGGCCGCACACTCGTCGACGATTTCCGCCGCATGCCCCGGCTCATTCTCGGTTTCGTTCTGCGTCCCATCGCGCTTCTCTTTAATCTCGGCGGTCGCCTCGAGCGCCCCGCGCAATCCGAAGGCGCGTTGTGACGCTCCTCACGTTCCCTGCGTAATCCCTGCACGTTATGCTGTTTGCATGTTGAGGACGCCGATTCTCGCTGCTCGCTTCTCCCCCTTGCGTTCTGGCCATTGCGCCCGCATACGCCCAAGTCAAGCCTGCCCAAGCCGCTCTCCAGCCGCTCCAGTCCGCGCCAGCCTCTCCAGCCTTGTGGACCTTCGCCGTCTCCGGTGACAGCCGCAACTGCGGCGACTTCGTGATGCCCGCCATCGCCGCCAAAGTGAAAGCCGAAAACGACGTCCTCTACTGGCACCTCGGCGACTTCCGCTGGATGTCGCAGCCCGATGAGGATCTGATCGCCATGGAACATGGCGGACAATCCCGTTTACCAAAGAGGATTTACCAGACAGCATGGCGTGGGACGATTTCCTCACCCACCAGATGGCTTCCTTCGGTTCCTTTCCCGTCTTCCTGGGCCGCGGCAACCACGAAACCGTCAAGCCGATGACCCGCGAAGGCTACATCGACAAGTTCTCCAGCTTCCTCGATCGCCCCGAAATCGCTGCCCAGCGCAAAGCCGATGGCGCGGACGGTGCACCCCTCGGCCCGTGGTACCACTGGACCCGCGAGGGCGTCGACTTCATCACCCTCGACAACGCCAGCCACGATGAATTCTCCGATGCGCAACTCCATTGGCTGCGCGGAGTGCTCGATCGCGATCTTGCCCCCAACTCCGGCATCCGCGCCATCGTTGCCGGCATGCACGAGGCGCTGCCCCACTCCACCGGTTCCGAACACGCCATGGACGACTGGGACCTTGGTCTGCGCACAGGCGAGTTGGTCTACACCTGGTTCTACGATGCGCAGGCCGCCGGCAAACATGTCTACCTCTTCGCCAGCCACTCGCATTACTACTCGCCCAACGTCTTCAACAGTCCGTATTGGAAACAGCACACTCAATACGATCGTTCCCGGCTTGATCATCGGCTCCGCCGGTGCGCATCGCTATCAGCTTCCGAAGACAGCCGAAAAAGGAGCGAAGGCCCACATCTATGGATACGTGCAGGGCTGCGTTCACCCCGACGGCTCCATCGACTTCGCCTTGCACGAACTCAGCGAGCAGGATTTGATCCAGGCGAAGTGGCCCAACGCTCCGCTCGACGCCATCCATGAGTGCTACATTCACAACGCTGACGAGTAAAATCGGGTATTCAAACGTTTTTTACGCATACTTCACCCTTTGTCCGAGGGGATGAAGCGCTACAATGAGCACGATGCCGAATTTTCCCCATGAGATGTTGCGCGAGATTTACGAACAGCCTGAAGCGCTCGCGCGCACCGTTGCTTTGTATCTCGATCACAACCAGCTCAAGCCCGAGGTGGCCCGCAGTCTCGCCGCCTGGGCCAATCCGGCTGGCGAGGTCCTGATCGCCGCCAGCGGTTCAAGCCGACACAGTGGGCTCGCCGCCGAAATTCTTCTCGAAGATCTCTGCGGTCTCGCGGTCGACGTCGAGTACGCCAGTGAATACAGTTGCCGCGGCGGCAACAATCTGCGCCGCCCCGCAGTCATCGTCATCTCCCAGTCCGGAGAAACCTCTGACACGCTTGCGGCATTGCGCGAAGTGGAACAGCGCGGGCAGACCACCCTCGCCATCACCAACGCCGCTTCGTCCACTATGGCGCGCGAAGCCCGTGTCTCCATGCCGCTGGCGGCGGGGGTCGAAAAAGCAATCCCCGCCACCAAGAGCTTCACGTGCCAGTTGGCAGTACTCTTTCTTCTCGGACTTTACGAGGCTCAGCGCCTCGGCCGCATGGATCGCAACGCACTCGAGTCCAACATCGCCCGCCTGCTCGACCTTCCCGGCACCCTTGCCGCCGCAGCTCGACGACTGGCGCCTTGGCACGGAAAAGCTGGCGAAGAAATATTCCTCGGCCCACACCTTTCTCTACCTCGGCCGCGGCATTCATTACGCCATCGCGCGCGAAGGCGCTCTCAAGTTGAAGGAAGCCTCCTATGTCCATGCCGAGGGCTATCCTGCGGGTGAGTTGAAGCACGGTCCGAACGCGCTGGTCAGCGACAGCGTGCCGCTTGTCGTGCTCGCCACCGTCGATCGCGCAACTCGAGTCCTCCGTCGTGCGCTATGAGAAGACCCTCCAGCTTCTCGAAGACATGAAGACCCAGGGCGCGCGCGTCATCGGCATCGCCAACACCGGCGATCGCGCCGTGCAAGCTCTCGTGAGCGATTGCATCGAAGTGCAGCCAACGACCGAGTACCTGTTGCCCCTCCTCGAAGTCGTCCCACTGCAGCTCTTCGCTTATTACATGGCCCTCGAGCATGGCGTCGACGTCGACCGGCCCCGCAATCTATCCAAAGCGGTTGTCGAGCTGTAGTCCAACAATTCCCCTTGGACAGGACGCGCGCACGCACCTGCTCGTCGCCTTTGCAACCGCACATTGATCTTTGCCATGCATACTGGTGGAAATGATTCGCGTGCGCGTAGTTTCCTCCTTCCTATCTTGCGGCATCTTTGCTCGCCGGCCGTTTACGGCACGGCGCAAACCGGCGTCACCGCAGTCCTGCCCAACGGCCGCGCGATTCATCCGGCGGGTAACTGGATCCCCGTCGCGCCCTATCCCTTTGCGCTCGCCGTGCGGCCCGATGGCGCGCAAATCGCCGTCCCCTCCATCGGATTTCCTTTCGCATTGAACGTGGTCAGCGATCCCGCAAGCCCCGCGCCCTCCGTGCAACGCATGCCCAGCGGCCACGAGAATGATCCCGCCATCGAGACCCACGCCGGGCTTGCCTACTCCGCGGATGGATCGCTCCTCTATGTCGCAACTGGCGACTCCGGCAAGATTCGTGCCTACCGCACAAGCAGACTGGAAAGCCGCAGGCGAGGTCTCCCTCGACGGCGCGATCGCAGGCCAAGATTTTTCCGGGAGTTTTGCGGCGACGCTCATCGTCTCCGCCGACGGCAAGACCCTCTATGCCCTCGATCAAGGCAACTGGCGCATCGTGATCATCGACGCGGCCACCATGCAGCGCATCGCCTCCATCGCCACCGGCAATTATCCCTTCGGCCTCGCGCTGTCGCCCGACGGCGAACGCCTCTACGTCACCAACACCGGCCTCTTCGAGTACACGACCATTCCCGGCGCCAACCGAAAAGATCCCCTCGGCACCGGCCTTCACTTTCCGCCCTTTGGCTATCCATCGAAGGCCGCGCGCGAAGGCGCCGTCGTGGAAGGCAAGAAGATCGCCGGCCTCGGCAACGAAAACTCCGACCGCGGCAGTTCGCTCTGGACCTACGATGTGCGTGACTCGCGAGCACCCGTACGTCACCGCAAAGCTTCGCCTCGGCGCCCAGATCAGCGAAATCGCGCGGCCAGACCGTCGGCGGCGCGGCGCCCACGGGTGTCGCTGCTGACGAACGACGCCGTCTATGTCTCGCTCGCGCACGAAGATGCCGTCGCCAAAATCAGCGCCGACGGAACCCGGCTCCTCGCCCAAACAGAGCTATCGCCGTTCACCGAGGCCGCGTTTCAAAGACGCCGCAGGGCCGCCCCTTGCGCGGCGTGATGCCCAGCGGCCTTGCCGTTCTGCGAACGGCCGCATCTACGTCGCCGAATCCGGCATCGACGCCGTTGGCGTGCTCGATGCCACATCGATGCAGGTCGTCTCGCACATTCCTGTCGGATGGAATCCTTCCGCCGTTGCCTTCTCGCCGGACGGCAAAATACTCTACGTGGTCAACACCAAGGGCAAAGGCGCAGGGCCCAACGCGGGCACGGGGCACGATCCTAAAACGCCCACCTATGTTGGCTCGCTCGAACTCGGCAGCGTCAGCGCCATTCCCCTCGACAGCCTGCCGGCCGCCGGCGAATCCACGAAGTCCGTCATCGCCGCCAACACCGCAGCCGTCGCCAACCGCCCGCCACTGCCGCACCTCAAGCACTGCTTTCTCGTGATTCGCGAAAACCGCACCTACGACGAAGTGCTCGGCGATGTGGCCGGCGCCAACGGCGATCCTCCCTGGCCCGCTATGGCATGGACGGATGGGCGGCTGAAGAAAAATCCGCGACCCATCTGCACGTCACGCCCAACCTCCACGCGCTCGTGGCCCGGTTCGCCATGAGCGACAACTTCTATGTCGACTCCGATGTTTCCGCCGACGGCCATCGATGGGTCATGGGCATCAACCCCACGCCCTTACTTCAATACAGCGTGGACCTCGGGCTACGGCGGCCGTCGCCACGATTCTCCCGGCGCACCGCAGCCTGGTCGCCGCGCACTCTTCGGCGGAGCCGACGCGCCGATGCCTGAAGATGAGCCGCAATTTGGCTCGCTGTGGGAGCACATCGCCGCCAGCGGCAAAGGCGTGCTCAACTACGGCGAGGGCCTCGAGATCGAAGGCAATGATGAAATGCCCGGTTCGCAGCCCGAAGGCCAGCGCCTCTTTTTGAATTCGCCTCTTCCCAAGCCCGTCTTCGATGCAACCGACCGCCGCTACCCTACATTCAATCTCGGCATCCCCGACCAGTTTCGTGTTGCAGAATTCGAGCGCGACTTCAAGCTCAAGCTGGCGGCCGGCAAGGTTCCCGCTCTCATCGTCATTCGCCTGCCCAACGACCACACCATGGAGCCGCGCCCCGCCGATGGCTATCCCTATCGAGCCTCCTATGTCGCGGACAATGACCTCGCCCTCGGCCGCATCGTCGCCTTCCTGTCAAAGACCTCGATCTGGAAAGACTCCGCATTCTTCGTCACCGAAGACGACGCGCAGAACGGCGTCGATCACGTCGATGCGCATCGCAGCATCCTGCTGGTCGCGAGCCCCTGGGTCAAGCCCGGCTCGGTCTCCCATGAGCACAGCAGCATGGGCTCCATCGTGCGCACCATCGACGAACTGCTCGGCCTTGGTTCGTTGAATCTCGAAGATGCGCTGGCAGGCGAAATCTCGGGCATCTTCGATGCGCAGCCGCATCTGGAACCATTCACCGCGCGCCCGTCAGACCCGCGCATCTTCGTTGCCGCCAATGCCCGCTTCGCCAAACCGAAAACGAAACAGGAAGCCGCAGCACTACACGATGTCGACGACGCCGATGAAATTCGCAAAGAGATGGAAAAGTCCGCTGGAAAATTGCGGAAGCCCTCCACTTCGAATTGACGACTCTGCCCTTGGAATGATCGATTGAAACTGTGGGGCATGATTCTGCGAACGCGTGAGCAGACAGGAGTGTGCGCATGAACGGGCGGCTATCGCAGTTCGCGGGCGCCTATCGCGAGTGGGCGCCTGCTCCCGCACTCAAGAACCACGTCCGGTGCCTGTGGGTCAACGATCTTTCCGAAGCGCGCGACACCTTGCTCCAGATTGTGCCGGATGGATGCGTCGATCTGATCTGGACGGCGCGCGGTCTTCAAGTCGCGGGGCCTGACACCGTGCCTATCCTCGATCAGCTTCGTCAGCGTGAAGTCGTGGTGGGCGCTCGTTTTCACCCCGGCGCCGCGTATCGGTGGCTCGGCATTCCGCTGTCTGAAATTGTGAATCAGCGCGTCCCCCTGGCCGAGTTCTGGAGACAGGATACAGAGTGTCTTGAGGCCGGCGCACAGGCTGCACCAGATGCCATGGCGATCGCATGGCGAATTCAAGAAATGATGCTGGCGCGGTTGCCGCAAGTGGGTCCAGCCGACTCACTCGCGGCCTTTTTAAGCGCAAACCTTGGTGCGCCGGCGACTCCTCGCCAAGCGCCGGATCGGCCGGTTCGCATGGCCCGACTCGCGGCCCGAATGGGTCTGAGCGAACGGACCCTGCGCCGGCGCTGCGACGAAATGTTCGGCTACGGCTTGAAGACACTCGATCGAATCATTCGATTTCAACGTTTCTTTCAACTGGCTGCGCGGCCCGGCCCTCCGCGATCGGTCGACCTTGCACTCGAAGCGGGGTATGCCGACCAATCCCACCTTGCCCGCGAAGTCCATCGTCTTGCCGGGGACACGGTCTCCCGCTTCCTTGCTCAGATTCACCGATAATTGGCCGATTTGTTCAAGACGCAACGTGCGCGGCAACGCGAAACTCGCCCTTATGACGCGATACGTTTTGACGGGAATTTCCCTGGCATATTTGATTTCGGCTTCGTTCGGGTGCCGCGCGCTCGATGGAGCCCAGAACTCCAATGCAACGCCCGAAACCCCGGCCGCGGCCATCGAATCCCGGACGATCACGGTTCGCATCAATCGCCCGTTCGCCACAGTCTATGAATTCCTGGTTGTACCTCAAAACTGGAATCAATGGGCAACGGGACTTGGAAAATCTTTACGTCCATCGGATGGTGATTGGATCGCCGACACGCAGGCTGGGCAAATCAAAGTTCGTTTCACACCGCGAAACAAGTTTGGCATCGTGGATCACTACGTTCAACGGAAATCTGGCGCCGAGGTCTACGTTCCCATGCGCTTGATTGTCAGCGGCAACGGATGTGAGCTGATGTTCACCTTGTTTCGAGAACCGAACATGTCGGACGCGCAGTTCACCGCCGATGCAGGTTGGGTTCAGCGTGACCTGGACGGCTTAAAAGGCCTGTTGGAAAGATGACGATGTTGAGTTTGCCAACGACGCAGGCAAGCTTGCGAACAATTCAAGCGGATTCGCAAGTCGAGCTTAAAATCTATGGTCGTCACACGAAGAGAGATAATCACGGGCATCGCAGCAATGGCACTACTTCCTTCTGCTGAAAGGAGCGTTGACACCATGGAACAGCGCATGAGTCTATTGACCCTCGGAGTGAAAGACCTCGCTCGTTCGAAACGGTTCTATGCGGACGGCCTCGGCTGGAGGCCGGCTTACGAAGACAAGCAAATTGTGTTCTTCCAGGCCGGAGGCTTGGTCTTCGCTTTGTTTCTGGCGGCGGAACTGGCCAAAGACTTCAACGCAGACTCAGCGTCGTTCGGTCGCGCCCCCATCGCGATGGGATACAACGTTCGCACGAAGGAAGAGGTCGACCCTCTGATCACCCGCGCCCTGAGCGCTGGCGCTACGATTCTGAAGCCCGCACGCGATGCAGTCTGGGGAGGCTACTCGGGCTACTTCGCAGATCCCGATGGTTTCGCGTGGGAGATCGCCTGGAACCCTGCATGGAAACTGGAAGCCGACGGATCCGTGACCTTTAAGTAATCCTGGACGAGCTAAACGAAGAAAGATTCGAGCATGTTTTCCGGTGAGCACGCGTAAACCTCCAGTCGCGTGCCAGTCCTGGCGCACCCCATATAAATCAGCCTTCTAACCGTGCGTGGCCCGAATTTTTCATCGTTCTGTAACAATTTCCATTCGCCGCTGTAACAGAATGCAGTTAGCCTGAACTTGTAACAAGCCACAAACTTGTAACGGATTACCGCAGATGAACCAGATCTGCGTGCTAGTACTTTCGCTGCACTTGGATATCCCCGGTCAATCATCCGAACGGTGCGCCAGGCCTGAAAACGACACGGAACTTCCATAGGTGTCTTTTCCAAATGAATTTTGAGTCCTGAATTTCTTGCTGGTGATTGGGGCGGACCCGTCCCTATCCATTCCATTTTTTTAAGAGAAACCCGACCACAACTTATCCATGCATCATTTTCAGGAGACAGTGACCTATGTTTCAACGTACCTCCGATTTCCAGCAGAACCTCCGCAGGACGCCGCTGGCATCTTTCGGCTTGATCGCGGTTCTCGCGCTGGCCTGCGTTTACGGCCACGCGCAAGCCACGCAAGGCGCCATCATCGGCTCAGTCAAGGATGCCGCTGGAGCCGTGATTCCCAATGCGAACGTCACCTTGACCAATACCGACGAAGGCACGCTTCGCACGGTGAAATCGAACAGCGTCGGCGACTATCGCTTCCTCGACGTGAAGGCAGGCCACTATTCGCTGGAGGTGGAAGCGCCCGGGTTTGAGAAGTGGTCAGCCACCGGATGTCACGCTCGAAGTCCGCCAGGAATTGCGCCTAGACGCCAGCACTGGCCGTCGGCGCCGTGCAGCAATCGGTTCAGGTCACCGGCGATTCGGTCAGCGCCATCGAGACCGACTCGCCGACCATCAGCGGGACTTTCACCACCGACGACGCCGACAACCTTCCCGTCAACACCCGCGCCAGCTTCAGCGGCACCAGCGCTGCGAACATTTTCAGCGCATTGCCCGGCGTGCAGGCGGACAGCTCCGGCATCTCGCTGCAGGGCGCACTGCCTTACCAGATGGACGTGACCGTCGACGGCGTCACGACCAAGAGCGCGACGGGCGGCAACTTTATCGGCGACGCCTTCCCCTCCACCGAATCGATCTCCGAGATTCGCGCCGACGGCGTGCTGGCCAACGCCGAGTTCGGCGACCCAGGGCAGATCGTGGTGACCACCAAGGGCGGCACCAACACCCTGCACGGCTCGGGTTTCTGGTATTACCAGAGCTCCGACGTTCGATGCCATTGCCTACACCTATCCGACCACCACCACCAAGCCCAGCGTGCACGGCAACACCTTTGGCGGCAGCGTGGGCGGACCGGTGGTGATTCCCGCATCTCTACAACGGGCACAACAAGAGCTTCTTCTTCGGCGACCTATGAAGGCTGGCGCCATCCCGCGCAGGAGACGATCTTGACGAAGTAGTGCCCAGCACGCTGATGAAGCAGGGCGATTTCTCGAAGTACGTCGAGCCGACAGCAGGCGGAAACAGCTTTACCGGTCTCAACAATCCTTTCACGGGCGGCAGCTACGGCACGGCCATTCCCACGGGTTCGATCAGCCAGATCGCCCTGAACACGCTCAAGCAGTTCTATCCCGATCCGAACATCGGCGACCCCACCGCCTACACCGATAACGGCGTGGCCAACTAGCAGGCGAATGTGGATGCCAGCGGCCACTCCGATCAGTTCGACGTGCGCGGCGACCAATATTTCGGCTCCAACCAGAAGTTCCTGCTGTGGGGCAAGTTCACCTGGAAGAACTTTCCCGATCAGCAAGCCCGAGATGCTTGCTGGTTCCTTCGTGGCTTGAACATCAGCCAGAACCGCGCCTGAAGGTCGACACCAACTGGAGCATCAAGCCCAACCTGATCAACGAAGGCGGCTTCGGATTCACGCGCTACACCTCGGGCAGCAGCAACAGCTTCAACGGCCTTGCCTGGACCAGTGCGCAAGGCTGGCAGGGCTTGCAGAACCTGTTCTACAACGGCATTCCGGAGATGGACTTCAACAACATCCAGAGCCTGAATGCCGACCGGCTGACCAGCCTGACCAAGTCGTTCACCTACGACTACAGCGACACGCTGATCTGGACCAAGGGCAACCACACCTTCAAGTTCGGCACGGATATCCAGACACCTGGAAGCGATCACGCCGCTGGGCTTCAACGGCTCGGACAACTACGGCACCTACCACTTCAACACCAGCGGCAGCGCGGGCATGTTCACCGGCGTGGACTTCGCCGACTTCCTGCTGGGCATTCCCAACCAGACTTTCTACGACGTGGTGCAAGCAGGACAACGACGGCCTCTCCAACCACTACCACTTCTTCGGGCAGGATGAGTGGCGGCTCAACCCGCAGTTGACGCTCTCCTATGGCGTGCGCTACGAACTGCATCCCGGCTACTACGACAAGTACGGCGACATCGGCAACTTCGATCCCAGCGTGCCTCTGGCCGGCCGCGTTATCTATCCGCAGGGCAAGCAGTCGCTGCTGGCGCAGGGCTTCCTGGCCAGCGCCAATGCCTGCGATGCCGACGGCGTGAACACGACCAACTCAGCGACGGTCAACGGCGCGCCGTGCATGCAGGTGGAGGGCAACAGCACTGCCGGCTATCCCGTCGGGCCTGAAGAAGTATCCGCACCTGCGCTTCATGCCGCGCTTCGGCTTCGCCTATCGCCCGTTCGGCAACGACAAGTGGGCCATTCGCGGCGGCGTCGGCATTTACAACATCAACATGCTGGGTTCGAGTTTCTACTCGCTGACCGGCACGGTGCAGGCTTACACGCAGCAGTTCACCAACACCTACAACTCCGACGACCCACGCCATCGGTTATCAGTGGCCTGCAGATCTATCCGGGTTCCGGCGGCAACGGCTGCACCACTTGCTATGGCACGCGACTACTTTGGCACCGCCAACAGCACCAACTGGAAAGATCCCTACACGGAGCAGTGGTCGCTTGAGCGTGGATCACGATTTCGGCTCCGGGTTATGCGGCGCGCATCTCCTATATCGGCTCGGAGACGCATCAACTGGTGTGGGCGCCGGACGAAAACACGCTGCCGTTACTCGACCACGGTTTCCGCATTCAATGCGCCCATCAGCTCGCCGCCTGTTTCCCAACTGGGGCCGCATCAACACGCGCGCTACAGGCGCCAACGAGAGCTACCACTCGCTGCAACTGGAAGCCAGCCACCGCCTGCAACACGGGCTCGAATTTCACTCCGGCTTCACCTGGGCCAAGGCCCTGGCCGACAACCAGGGCCCCTACGGTCAGGCAACGGGACGGCTTCGGCGGCGAAGGCGGCGGCGAGCGCGTCGACCTCGATCCTCGATCGCCACGTGGACTTCGGCAACGTCTATGGAACGCGCCGGCTGCGCTGGAACACGACGGCGCTCTACGATCTGCCCTTTGGCCGCGGCAAGCATGTTGGGCGGCGTCATGCCGCGCGTCGCCGACCTGATCGCCGGCGGCTGGCGCTTGTCCTCCATCCTCACCGTGCAGACCGGCCCGTACGAGACGCCCTACTTCCCCGAGCGGCGAGGGCGATCCATCCGGCACCGGCTCCGGCCTGAATGGCGAGTTCGGCGATGGGACGCGGCAGCTTCGATGGTGGCCACCGCGACCAGCATCCTGACCAGCTTGCGGGCATCAGCGTCAATCCCAGCGGAAAGAGTCGTCTTAACTGGACCAACGGCGCCGCGTTCGCCTGCCCCGGCGACTCCACCTGGACACCGGGCAATGCCTGCACCACCGGCGCCGGATTCAATCCGCTGACCGGCGCTCCGTTGAGCCCCAGTTCCGCTGCCCATCGGCCGTTTCGGCAACAGCCAGGTCGGTTCGGTTGAAGGCCCGGGCCTCGTCAACCTTTCCGCCGGACTCAGCAAGAGCTTCTCCATCACCGAGCGGTTCCACGCTCAAGGCTCGAAGGCACATTTACCAACGTGCTCAACCACACCAACCTCAGCGATCCGAACATGAACCTCAGTTCGACAGCTTCGGCCTGGTTTCAAACAGCATCGGATCCGGACTTCGGCGGCGCGCGCACCGGCCAGGTAGCGGCGCGAATCGAATTCTAGAACTCAATTGCTTTCGTCTCACCGGCGTGGACCTTCGGGTCCGCGCCGCGCCTTTTTGTGAGCCAACAGAACCAATTTGCCGTCTTCGTCGCTTTGTGCGTTACGGCTCGAGTTACCAAAAATCGCTTCTCGCGCCCCCGCCCGCGCCAGTAAACTTCCGTCCATCCTATCGGAGCATGATTTGATACGCCTTCGACTCCTGTTCTCCTGCGCGTTCCTTCTTCTCATCGCCACTCAAGGGTCGGTCGCACAGGTGCGCCGCGCTTTGCTGATCGGCATCAACACCTATCAGCCTTCGCAAACCACGGCCCAACATCCCGCTGGCTGCACGGGCGGCCGCTGCGATCTTCCCGTTTTTGAAAACCTCGACGGCGCCCTCAACGACGTCGCCGCCATGCGCGATCTTCTCGTGAGCCCCAAGTTTGGCTTCGCTCCCGCAACGGTTGCCGTTCTCACCAACCCCGCGCTTCCTCCCGCGCAACTTCCTTTTGTCAGCCTGCCCTCCGCGCAGACCACGCGTGACGGAATTCTTGCCGCGATGCAGAAATATCTCGTCGACCTGCCCCACCGTGGCGACACGGTCGTTCTCTACTACGCTGGCCACGGATCGCTGCGCCTCAACAGCCAGGGCAACAAGCTCAGTCTCATGGTCAACGGCAAGCAGGTGCACGCGGACAGCACACTCGTTCCTGCCGACGCCTGGACCGGCGGCTACGACGTGCGCGATCGAGAGATGACGCGCATCTTCAACGCCGCTCTCGATAAAGGAGTGAAGCTCACCGTCATCCTCGACAGCTGCCACAGCGGCGCATTCACCCGCGGGATTCCCCTCGGCCCAAAAGTCCGCGAGCGCATGCTGCCTTACGATCCGCGCGACATCAATGAAGCCCCCGATCGAAACGCCAATGCGCAGCCCAAGCCCGCGCCTGCCGAGCGCACCGACAATCCCGCGCTTGATCTTCTCCGCCGCCCAACAGGACCAGACCGCAAAGGAATCGCCGACCACCGCAACTGTCCCCGAAGCCCACGGCGCCTTCACGGCCGCCTTGATCAAGGCCCTCGAAGTTCTTCCCGCCGACGCGCCGGCTTCCGTCGTCTATCAGCAGGTGAACGCTGAACTCGAAGGCAATGGCATCGCCGACCAGACGCCGTCGCTCGATGCGGCCGGCACCCGTCGCCAACAGCCTCTCTTCGGTGGCACCGCGGCGCAAGCCGGAAAACTGCGCGCCGCGGTTGTCGCCACAGCAGACGATGGCACCATCGTCCTCGACACCGGCCGCCTCGCCGGCATCGGCCCCGGCTCGACCTTCGTCTCCTTCGGCGTCGAAGACAAAAGCAAAATCGTCACCCTCAATGTGACGGAACTCGATGGAATCGCACACGCCAAGGCCTCCATCGTCTCCCCTCCGAACGCCCACGTCGCTGTCGGCCAAGTCTTCGAACTCGACAAATGGGCTCCCGCGCCTGTCGATCCTCTGCACTTCTGGATCTGGCCTTCCACCATCGCGCAAGCCGATCTTGCAAAAAGCCATTGACCAGATCCGCGCCTCCGGAATCGACATCCGTGGCCGATCCCGCCGAGCAGCCGTGGACGCACATCCTGCTCTGGAATAGCTCCAACTGGATTCTTCAACGTGCCGGCGACTACCGATGCGGTCGAACTCGGCTGGACGCTCACCGCAACCGCGCTCTGAAGCAGCACGTGCCGCCGGACGCGAAAGTCTGGGTCAACCTTCCCCCTTCGCAGGAACTCGGCGGCAAACTCGACTCTCCATGAACAAGCCAGCATGGTTCAAGGCGTCGGTGACGTAGCCAACGCCGACTACGTCCTCGCCGGATCGCTCACCCGCGATGGCCCCGCGTGGGCCTGGTACCACAAAGCCGAATTCGAAAAAGGTCCGCCCGATCCCAACGCGCCGCGCCACAGTCCCGGCTGTTCCTCCACGTCCAACTATCCGGTGCGCACCGACTGGGTCTCCATCGCCGATCCGACATCTCTCCCCGACGCCGCCGGCAAACTGAATGACTACGCCGCGCGCCTTGCCAAACTGGCCGGGTGGCTTCGCCTTCCTTCCAGTCCCGGCGCATCCGACGACGACTACTATCACCTCGGCTTTATGCGCGCGACCGATCAGACCGTTCTCGCCGAAGGCCAGTCCGTGCAGCAGGGCGACCGGCTCAAGCTGTTCCTCACTTCTTCCTCGCGCGTGCTCGAAAAACGCTGGGTCTATATTCTCGACATCGATTGCCACGGCGAAGGCAATCTTCTTTACCCGCTGAATTACTCCGAGAATCGCTTTCCCAACGACGCCAACGATCAGCGCCAGATTGTGCTGCCCGGCGGCCCGACCCTCAAAGTCGGTGCGCCTTTTGGCCTCGACACCATCCTGCTTGTCAGCACCAGCGAGCCGTTGTCTGACCCCTACAGCCTCAACTTCAAAGGCGTCGCCACGCGCGGCGTGAGCCAACCGCAATCGCCGCTCGAGCGGCTCCTCTCAAGCGCCAGCAGCGGCACGCGCGGCCTCGATCTGCAGGAAGTCCCGACCAACTGGGCCGTTCAGCATCAGCGGCCTGCAGAGTGTCCCTGCACCGACACCATGACCGCCAGCGGTTTGAAGTCGGATGAGATCAACCTGCTGGCGCATTCGATCGTTTGGGGGTATGCTGTTTCCACTTTCGAGCTATTCCCCAATCGCTCGCCACCCCTAAACAGCAAGAAGTGAGGTTAAGCGAACATGTCTGTCTCCCGACGCCGCTTTGTCGGCAATGGCCTTGCCATCGGTCTGCTCTCATCCCTTTTGCCGCCAGAAGCCGCCGCAGCACTCGCGCAGCAAGCCAGCGCGGCCCCCACGCGAGTCCGGATCTGCCGACGCTCCCCACGACTCCTTCGATTTCTGGAGCGGCTTTTACGACGAAGTGAATCCGCATAGTTCCAGCTATGGCACGGCCGGCCGCGGCGCCACGGGCGGTCTCGCCGACGCAACGTTGCAGACGCAATATCTCCACTACCACCCCGACCTTGGCCGGCTGCGCTACGCCACCGACATCACCAAACCCGAACTCCTCGATCACGATGGCGATGTTGCCGTGAGCATTAATCTGTCGCAGTTCCGCCCCGGCACGGCCGACCAAAAGGAGCAGGCCTCGCAGCTCCGCGTCGACGCAACCCAGACCAGCCCGCTGATGAATCTCTTTGCTCCGCTGGCCTGGACCGCGATTGCTTCGATCATGCCCGACAAAGGCGGCAAAATCCCCAGCCTCGATCAGCTCGGCTTCAAGTCCGATCAGGCGACATCCTCCACCAGCCACATCCTCCTCACCAAAGGCACCGGAAAACTGGCCGTCAACATCTCCCGTGCTCCCAATGATTCTGGCTTTCTGAAAGTCCTCAAAGTAATGATGACCGGTCTGAAAATCGCGCGCCGCTGGTCACACTTGCCTGCCATCAGCGTTCCAGCACTCAACGCCTTCAGTGAAGCCTTCGCCTACTGGGAAGATCGCACCCGCTTCATCATGAACGGCAATCTCGTCAACGCCATCGCCACCCAGCAGGCCATGTCCGACCCCGAACATGACTCGCGTTATATCGGCCTGGTCTCCGGCGACTATGTGATGGTTCCACAGAAACACACCGACGAGCTCGCAAGTCAGATCGCCGAATCTCGATCTGACGCAAGGCTACCTGGTGCGCAAAGATGCCGACAAGAATCTTCCCGTTGCCAAGCGCGCCGAAGCCGCCATCCCGGGCGTCACGTATGCCACCATGCACGTCGCAGTCAGCGCGTTGAACTCGCAATCCGGCAGCGCCAAGTCCGACTCGTCGGACGACGACAGCGAAAGCGGCGGTGGCGGCGGATCAAAAGGGAAGGGCGGGAAAAAGCCCGGCGCTGGAAAGGGCTCAGGATCGGAAAAAGGCTCCGGTTCAAGCGCAGCTTCGAAGCCTGGCTATTGATCTTTTCAATCCGCGCTACACCGTGGCCTTCGTAGCGCCGGTAGAAACGCCTCCATCCACCAACAGCGTCTGGCCGGTCACGTAGCGGCTCGACTCTGAGGCGAGAAAGACCACCGCGCCATCCAAATCGTCGGGGCGTCCCGGCCGCTTTACGGGAATGCGATCTGTAATGTATTCGACCCACGCGGCGTTGTCGTAGAGCACCTGGTTCTGCTTCGTCTTGAACCAGCCCGGCGCAAGGCAATTCACGGTAACGCCGTGCCGGCCCCAGTCGTCGGCGAGGCTCATCGTCAGTTGCTTTATGCCGCCGCGGCTCGCGCCATAAGGCGCTAACCCCGCAAATCCCGCCACGCTGGTCACCGATCCAATATTGATGATGCGTCCGTAGCCGCGCGCAATCATCCCGCGCGCCACCGCCTGCGCCACAAAAAACGACCCGCGAAGATTTGTTTCGAGAATCGTGTTCCAGTCGTCCCAGGTCACATCGAGCGCAGGCTTGCGAATGTTGCATCCCGCATTGTTGACGAGGATATCGATCTTTCCGAAATGCTCCTCGATCGCCGTAACCGCCTGCTGAATGCTCGCGTGGTCTCGCACGTCGAGCGCAGTCGAGAATGTTTTCCGACCCAGCGACTGAATCTCGCGCGAGAAATCCTGCAGGGTGCTGCTGTCCCGGCTGGTCATCGCGATGTCCGCGCCAGCCCGCGCCAGCGCCCGCGCAAAATATTGCCCCAACCCCCGGCTCGTCCCCGTTACCAGCGCAACCTGCCCGGACAAATCGAACAATGAATCGCTCATCAGATATTCCTCATGGCTGCAAGACAACTTTCAGCAGCCCCGGCTCTCGATCGTAGAGCCGCTGAAACCACGAGGCTCCCTCCTCAAGCGGCGCCACTGCGGAAACCAGCGGCTCTACGCGAATCTTCCCGCTCGCCATCATCGCAATGCACTCCGGATACTCGCCGCACGACGCGCACGAGCCCTTGCAGCCGAATCTGCCGTGAAACCACCGACTGCAATGCGAGCTCGATCTTCGGCGCCACGTTGCCTACCAACGTCACCGCGCCGCCCTTCCGCACGCTCTCCACGGCAAGACCGATGGCATCGGTAATGCCGACGCACTCCAGCGCAACATCCGCACCGCGCCCCGAGGTGCGCTTCTGAATCTCCGCGACAACGTCCGCCTTCTTCGAATTGAATGTCTCTGTGGCCCCCAGGTTCCGTGCCAGTCTCCAGCCGCGTGTCATCCAGGTCGACCACAAACACCCGTTCCGCACCCGCTTGCCGCACGGCCTGCAGCGTCAGCAGTCCGATCATCCCTGCACCGACGACCACTGCCGTATCGCCCGGCTCAATCGGAGTCAGCGAAGCGCCGTGCACGGCAACCGACACCGCCTCAATCAGCGCCGCATGCGAAAAAGGCATGGACTCCGGCAACGGATAAGCGATCCGCGCCGGCACCGTCACATACTCAGCAAACGCGCCCATCCGGCGAAACAGCGGCGTCGAAACCCCAATCACTTCGCGCTCTTCGCAAAGATTGATCTGCCCGCGCTGGCAATAAAAGCACGTCCCGCAATACACCGTCGAATCGAATGTCACGCGGTCGCCGATGTGGAAATCCTGTAACGCCGGCGCCCACCGCCTCCACAATCCCCGCGGCCTCGTGCCCCATCACGATCGGAGGAATCCGCCGGCCCGTGCTTCCGTCGAATCCATGCACGTCACTTCCGCAAATCCCGCACGCCTTGATGCGAATCAGCAGTTCGTCTTCCGCCGGTTGCGGCACCGGCACGTCTTCCATCTCAAGATGCTTATATGCGGAAAGAACCAGAGCCTTCATGCAAACCCCATCCTTCGCAGACTACGACATCCGCCAAAATTCGCGTCGCGGAGTGCTGCCTCTTCATTCTAAGCACTCACTCGCCGGCCGCGCAGGTCTCACGGAATCGCGTTCGCCGCAGCTTGCTCCCGCTGAGCCGGCTCAATCCTTCCCAGCAGAAAGATGTATGCGCCGATGCCAATCGCCAGATAAATTCCGGCGATTCCAAAAACCCACGCGACCTGGTGCGCTGCAAACAAGTATCCAGTGATCGTCGACGCCGCAATCCCAGAAAGTTGGTTCGAAAAATTCATGATGCCGCCCACGCGCCCCACATTGTTCCGGCTCGCAATCAGCGCGGGCACCGACCAGCCCACAGGCGCCGCTGCCGAAAGCCCGCCGATCGAAATGCTGATCCAGATCAAAGCCTGCGTGGCATTGTGCGCATGGGCCGCGCCCAGAATCCCCAGTCCAAAAGTTGTACCGACAATCAGAACTGCCTGCCGCACACGGCTTGCATCGTAGCCACGTCGAATGAGCGCATCCACCAGCCAGCCGCCCACCGCCAGGTCGCCAAATGTCGCCACCAGCCAGGGCAAGCTCGTGTAAAGGAAGGAGTGATACGGATCGATATGCAGAGCAAGAGTAAGATAACTCGGCAACCACGCGAGCAAGAGATAAAACACGTAGTTATAGGAGCCGAATCCGATGGCCAGCCCCAGCGCTTTGCGCTGCCCCAGCAGATAGCCCAGGGATTCCGGCTCGCCCGACGTTGGATCTGCGCGTCTCGTTGCCCTGCGCCGTAGCTGCAATCGCCTGCCGCTCCGCTTCGGTCAGGGAAGCATCGTCGTCCGGGTCGCGGTAGACCTTCCAGAACAGCAGAAAGTAGCCCAGGCTGATCAAACCCGTCAGCGCAAAACTCCAGCGCCATCCAATCTTCAGCAGAATGATGCCCAGCAGAGGGACGCCGAGCACGGAGGAGAACTTAGCCGCGGAATCGAAGATCGCGGTGGCAAACCCCCGCTTTGCGGCTGGAAACCACAGACCGATCGCCTTGGCATTGGCCGGAAACGTCGGCGCCTCGCCAACACCGAGCAGGAATCGCGCCGCAAACAGGCTCGGGATCCCCGGTGCGACCGATGCGCAGAACGATGCCACGCTCCAGATGAACGTGCTGATCCGCCCCACACGCCGCACGCCAAACTTGTCGAGCAGCACACCTACCGGCAGCTGGCAAAGCGCATACGTCCAGTTGTACGCACTGGAAAGATAGCCGAACGCAATATTCGAAATGCCGAACGCGGCGATCAGCGATTCGTGGGAGACCGAAAGATTCACGCGGTCGAAATAATTGACCAGGACGCCGAGACCGAGCAGACAGAGCGATCTGCCAGCTTCGTCTCGGGGCAGTCGCGCCGGCCCTTGCACCTCGATTTCGCTCAATTCATTCCCCGCCCCGGCTCAAGTTGAACCGTTTGTGGATTCGTAATCCGACGATCTCGCCTTACGTGGCATCACTCCGACGAGCGGAGGCTCTGCAGGTCGATGCCCAGCTGCTGGCACTTCTTGTAGAGATGGCTGCGCTCGAGACCGAGCGCCTTTGCTGCCGGGGTGATGTGCTTGCCACTGCGCTCAAGTTCCGCCAGCACTTCCGCTCGTTCGAACGCCAGCACGCGCTCCGCGAGCGGCCCCGTCTTCTCCGTCTTGTCTTGACTGTTTGCGACCCGACTTGGCGGCTGAGCGTGTTGCGGGCAGTGCGCATGTTCACGGCCTCCGCGTCGACTTCGGTATCCAGCCAGCAGCAGCAGCCGCTCCACCACATTGCGCAGTTCGCGGATATTGCCCGGCCACGCATATTCCTGAAGCGCCTCGATGGCAGAAGCGGCAAAAGGAACCGGCTTCCATCCATTCTGCGCGCTCACCTGCTGCGCGAAATGCTCGACGAGCGCAGGCAGATCTTCGCAGCGCTTGCGCAGCGGCGGCAACTCCACGGGAAAAACCACCACGCGATGATAAAGGTCGCGCCGGAACCCTCCGGACTCGACAAGCTGCTCCAGATTGCGATGCGTCGCCACGACCACGCGCACATCGACGGTCGTGGGCTTGTCTGCGCCGATGCGCTCCACTTCGCCTTCTTCAAGCACGCGCAGCAACTTCGCCTGCATCGCCGTGGGCATGTCGCCAATTTCGTCGAGAAACAGCGTGCCGCGATGCGCCTGCTCGAATTTGCCTGTGTGCCGCTGCGCCGCGCCGGTGAAGGAGCCCTTCTCGTGGCCGAAAAGTTCGCTCTCGATCAGCTCCGCGGGAACCGCCGCGCAATTGAGCGTGACAAATGGCCCGGCGGCGCCGCGGACTCTTTTCGTGCAGCGTGCGCGCCACCAGTTCCTTGCCTGTGCCGGTTTCGCCATAGATGCAGATGCGTGTCTCGCTGGCTGCCACGCGCTCAATCTGCGCCATCACGCGGCGCATGGTTTCGCCGGTCCACACCAGCGTGTGCTTGCCGACGCGCGTGCGCAGGTCGCGATTCTCGGTTTCGAGGCGCGTCAGCTTCAGCGCATTCTCGACGGTGACCAGCAGCTTTTCAGTCGAGAGCGGCTTCTCGAGAAAATCCAGCGCGCCGAGCCGCGTGGCGCGCACCGCCATCTCGATGTGCGCCTGGCCGCTCATCATCACGACCGGGGCAGCCACGCCGGCTGTCTTCAAATCTTCAAGCAGTGTGAGGCCGTCGCGGCGGGGCATCACCACGTCGCTCAGGATCAGATCGAACGGCTGCGTCTTGGCCAGTTCCAGCGCGCGCTCGGCGTTGTCGCACACCACGGCTTCGTGACCCGCAAGGCGGAAGGCGCGGGACAGCGAGGCCAGTGTGTTGGCCTCATCGTCGACAATCAGGATGTTTGCTTTTGCGCTCATGCTGCGGCCTTCGGCAGCGTAATGATAAACGTTGCCCCGCCACCTGCGTGGCTTTCCACCGCAATCGTGCCGCCGTGATCGGCAACCACCGACTGCACAATCGCCAGGCCGAGGCCGGTTCCGTGCTGCTTGGTGGTGTAGTAGGGCGTGAACAGCCGCTCGCATTCTTCCGGCGTCAGGCCTTCGCCGGTGTCGGCGACTCGGATTTCGATGTTTCGCTCCTTGGGCTGGGCTGAGAGTGTGAGCTTGCCGCCGTCGGGCATCGCGTCCATCGCGTTCAGCACCAGGTTCGAGAGCGCGCGATGCAGCAGCTCGGGATCGGCCATCGAGCGGCATCGGCTGATCGGCAATCTCGAGTCTCGAAATCGATCTTCGCTTCGCCGGCATTGCAGCGGCTTCGTACAGAGCGACGCACGCGCTCGATGACATCTTTGGCGTCGATGCGCTCGAGCTCTGGCTTGGGCATTTTGCTGAAGTCGCTGAAGCGGCCGATGATGGTCTTGAGATTGGCGATCTCCATGCCGAGCGTCGCCGTGCTCTCGCGAAAGACTTCGTCGAACTCGGCTTCGGGCAAGTTCGCGCGCGCGCACCAGGTTCTCGACCGTGAGTTGCAGCGGAAAGAGCGGATTCTTGAGCTCGTGGGCAAGCCGTCGCGCCAGTTCGCGCCATGCGGCCACGCGCTCGCTCTGCACCAGCCGCTCGCGCTGGCTCGCGAGTTGTTCCGTCATGTGATTGAAGCTGCGCGCCAGCACGCTCACTTCGTCGTGTCCGCGTTCCGGCACGCGCGCATCCCAGTTGCCGCTCGCCACCTCTTCGGCGGCGTGCGCCAGCTGCTCGATCGGCCGCGAGACGCGCGCCGCGATCCACAGGCTGAAGACGATGGCCAGCAGAATTCCGCCTGCCGCGACGCCATAGGCGATGGCGCGGATATGCTGCTGCGCCTCGACCATGCCGCTGCGCGCGAGAGAGCCACGATGAGCACCGCCAGCACATTGCCGGTGTCGTTCTTTCAGCGGAATCGCGGTGGCGTTGACGCTGTCTTCGCGCCGGTCTGTCAGATAGAGGAATGGCGCTTGCTTGCTGGCCGGTCTGCAGCGCGGATTCAATCAGCGGCTGGTAGCGAGCGGCGCCGGGGACGTCGCCGTTGGCGCCGATCAAGCGCTTGGGATCGAAGACCGCGGCGAAGTTCGCATTGGGCCGATTGGTTCGCATCGGAGCTCGATTCTGCGTTCGTTGTAGAGGCCCACCTGCATTCCCGGCGCGACCGGCAGATCGGCGAGGAAGCTCTGGTCGAGCGCTTGCCGCCAACCAGACGCAACGGCGGGCTCCGCGCCGCAGAATCGGCGCGTACGGCAAATAGTCCAAGAGCGCTGGCTGCCATCGGGCAGCTCTTCGCGCTTCAGGAATGCGGCTTCGCCCGCGGTGGCTGCAGCGGGTTCCGGATAGCCGAAGCGCGCCGGCCACTGCGCCGAGCTGACGACGTTGCCATCGGGCCCCACGATCTCGAGAAAGTCGAGCTGCGCATCCTGCGCCATGGTCTGCGCTTCGGTCAGATACGGCGCGGCATCGCCGGACTGCACGAATCTCGAAAGGCCATGGCGCGAGCGCGTTCGCTCGCGGCCAGGCGATCGACGGCAGCAGCCACCTCGGCCGAACGATGCTGGAACTCGCGCTGAAACTGGCTGACAAAGAGCGCTGTCTCTTCCTGATCGCGCTGCTCGAAGACCTGACGGATGCGCACCAGCACCGTCCAGGCCACTGCGGCCACCGCTGCGGCCACGGTGAGCGAAAACAGCAGGAGCAGCTTCTGGCGCAGGCTCACGGCGCGTCCTCCAGCGAGGCGCCGGCCAGGTCGGGCGATGCCGTCCGCATCCAGATGCAAGATCGCGAACGCGTGCACCGATCGCGTAGGCGCGAGGAAGATCGACCAACGGAATCAACGTGTGTCGATCGAGAAACTCGCGCTCCGCTTTGTAAAGAGCATGCCGGGCTCGCGTCCGCAGGAATTGCCGCTGCACCTGCGCTCCGCGACACCGATTCCAACACGGCCGATGGCTCGCCGCCCTCGAGCGGGATCATCCGCAGCACCAGGTCAGCGTGCGATGTTCCTCCAGGGCTAACCTCCTGCGCATTGAATCCTGCCTCGCGCAGATTGAGTGCAATCCGCTGCGCGGCCAGCTGCATCGCACCATCCCCCTCCACGCTCAGCGTGAGGGTTGGAGTGTTGAGTCCGCCGCGCAGTTCATGCGCCTTGTTCAGATCGCGATCCGTGGGAAACAGAAAAGCGTATCCAGTGAGCGACTGCGGCAGCACACTAGCGGTCGCTTCGCCTTGCTTTTGGAAGATCACGTTGGAGAGCGCGCTGCGATCGATGGCCGCCGCAATGGCAGCGCGCAGCATGGGATTGGCCAACGTGCCGGTGTCCGTCACCTGCAGAGCGAGCAAAGTCGCGGGCGGAGAGACAAGAACGCGTGAGCCTCTGCTGCTGCGCCTGACGAATTATCTCGGCTGGAACCTCGACGATGTCGGCGCGGCCAACACTCAGATCGAGCCATTGGTCGTGGACCGGACGATGCGCGCGAATCTCGATCGCGTCGACAAACGGCCGGCCCTGCCAGCAGGTTTCGTTGGCCGCCAGCGTAAGCAATGCCGTTGCTGAAACTCGCGACCTGAAATGGTCCGGTGCCGATATTTCCGCTCGGCGTCTTGCCGTCTGCGGTCACGGTGAGCGCGATGAGAAATTGATCGCCCGCCAGCAGTGCGGGCAGGTTCGGCATGGGGGAGTCGCCGGTAAACACCACAGATCGATGCCCACCGCACGGACCGCCGTCCACGGACAGTTCGCCGGGCAGGCCAGATTCAGTGATGCGACGACGGCGACGGAGGTGAGCGGAGAGCCGTCGTGAAAATGCACGCCGGGCCGCAGACGAAACTGCCAGCGATGATCGCCATTGTCCGATTCCCAGCCGGTGCGAGAGCGGACTGCACAGTGCCTTCGCGTCGAGCGTGGTCAGACCATCGAAGACCAGCCGCCGCGCGATGCCATCGGGCCGCTGCCACGGATCGCCTTCGATCTCGACGCGCAGACGTGCCGCCGTAATGGGGCCGCGTGCGCGCCGCCAGCCGGCAACGCAAGCAGCGAGAGCATGCAGCTAATTGCAAAGCGCCGAAACACGGTCCACCTCATATTGGTCTGCCGCGCTGCGCACCACCGCAAGCACGCTTTTGCCGTCGGGCGCAGGCCAAAGCGCCATCACTGCTCCGCTCGACATCGAGCGGCGCGCTCGCCGGAATGGCTTCGAGCGCGGGCAAGCTCATAAGCGCGCAGGCTGTCGGCATTCAGCCTCGCCCGAACCGGAAGCGATGATCTGCGCGCCCGCGCCGCATCCTGAGTGCAACGACAGCAAAATCGCTTCCCCAGTCGCGCGTGCCTGCGACTGCTTGGAGACTCCGTTCTCAATCAGTCGACACTTTGCCGTCGATGCCGCCGACAACCAGAGCCGCTCCGCCAGCAGCGCGCGGAATCAATGCGGCCGCAGTAGAACGGCGGCAGATCGACGCCGATGTTCGGTGTGACGACGCCGGTGAAGTAATTGCGCGCGGCGTTGTAGAAAGCCTTCACTGGAACGGCGGCCTGCTCGAATTGAGTCATGGGCCACGGATCGTCGCTCGGCTGGCAGCTCGCCGTCCATTGTCCCGGCGCTGGCGATGGCTCGTACGAGCCTGTACACTGCATCCCAGCAAGCCACGCTTCAAACGCGGCGCCGCCTTCCGGCAATAAAATGTCCGCGCGGATCGCGCGGCAATGGACGTTTTTGGCCAATGCTGACGCGGCTCTGCTCGTGCCAGCCATCGAGACCGTGCGTGGTCGAAGACGATCTGTTCCGGCTCCAGAACAACCAGGCCGTCGCTGTCTCAAGCGCCGCCAGCACCGGTTCGGGCGATGCTGAGAAGCGTCTTCCCTGCGCAGAGTCAGGCCGCTTGCGGTCTGTGGCATGTTGCTGGCTTCATCCGACTCAGCTGCACCATCGCCACCTGCGTTGTGTTCCCTTCGACGACTTCGGCGACCCATAGCCGCTCGCGTGCATTCTCGCTCAGCGTCACACGAATCGCATTCGCGCTCTCGTCGCCCGCAACGCCACGCCATGCGCCTTCAGATCCTGCTCCAGTAGCTTACGAATCGCAGGAACGGCATCGTTGGAAATTCCGGAGAGATTGCGAATCGTGAGGTGCGCCTGGCCGGGCCCGAGAATCCCGGCGATCTGCTCGGCCAGCGCGGCGGCGGGCTGATCCCACGGAGCTGGTCGCAGCGATGCTGCTTCGCAGCGCCATCAACACACTCAACCCCATCACCGCCCACCGGATCAGCTTCATCGCCTTCATCGTTTCTGCGCGTTTCTCGTTTGCGCGGATTATATCGTTTCGCACTCTTTGGTTCTCGCACGTGCCAGCGTTTGAGTTGCGGGGCGGAGACTCGCCTTCCCGCCCCGCGCGGCTCTCAATGGCCGCTGCCCTTCGTGTCAGGCTCCGATTCGTTCTCCATCTCCTGCTTCACCACCGGAGCGTTCGCCATGTTCTTGAAGACATCGTTGGCGAAGAAGAACTTTCCGTCCGAAGGCACCATCACCACCTGGATCTTGTCGGACAGCCGCTCGGCCACGATCTTGTTGATCAGCAGCGGCGACTTGTTCAGCAGCTCGGCCTCGCTCGTCATGCGCTCCGCATTGGCCGCGGCAATCAGCTTGATGCGGCTTGCCTCGGCATCGGCCAGCAGGTTGCGCCGCTGCAGCTCGGCCTTGCTGTCGATCACCTTGGCCTCGCGCATCGGCCTCCGCATTTTGAATCGTCGCTTCCTTGCGCGCCTCGGCCTCCAGCTTGCTCTGCTCAATCTGCTTCTGCTTCAGCGGCAGCGTGTACTGCATCGCATCCGCCTCGCCCTTGGCCTCCACCACCTTCGACTTGCGCATCGCCCTCGGCCTGCTTCACCTTCTGCGCCGCCTCGGCCTCGGCCTGCAACTCGGCAATCCTCACCTGCTTCTGCTGGATATCGGTGTCCACGCCATCTGGTCGTCCTGCTGCTCCTTCAGCAGCAGCCTTCGAGGCCCTTCGCGTACTCTTCCGGCAACTGAACGTCAGAGAGCATCACCTCTTCCACCACGATGCCGTCGGTGCCCAGCTTGCGCGTGATGATGCTCGCCGCCTTCGCGCGCACCTCTTCGCGCTTGGTCGAGAAGATCTCGCGCACCGTGTACTGCGGCGCCAGCTCGCGCCACGCGCTGGCCACCACCGGCGGCACCAGTTCCTTGTCCGCAGGCTGCGGCAGATGCGCCTGCACGCTGGCCAGCTTGTTCGGATCGAGCCTGTAGCGCACCGTCACGCCGAGGCCGATGTTGAGCCCCTCGCGCGACTGCACGTCGAGGGCAGTCTTCTGGCACTGCGCCCTTCGCGCCTTCGGTCCGCCATGCCCGCGGTGAACATGTGATCGCGCAGGTCGAAGATCTCCACGTTGTCGACCAGCGGCGTGACGAAGTGCACGCCGGGATACAGCGTGCCCGGCAGCGTGCCGCTCAATCTGGCTGATGCGCACGCCGCCCATGCCGCTGGGCACCACCACAATGCTGGCGCAACCAGCAGCGGCAAGCAGGCCGCCAGCGCCAGGCGCGAACGGACCGCGCCACGCAATCTGCTTCAGGTTGGTTCGACTGCATTCCTCTCCCGTTCGCTTTGCGCCGCGCATTTTGAATGCGCAGCCAAAGTGCATACAGCGGAATCCAAATGCGGCAGCCAGCAACAGCACTCCCGCGACCGTCAGCAACATCTTCAATGCGAGCATCGCGCGCCTCCCTTTCGGTATGTGGGCTCTTTGTGTTTCCTGGTTCCCGGCCGTGGAGCCAGCAGCAGCCGGACCAGTCCTCCAAACGTCAACTCCTCGAGCAGCAGCGCCGCGGCCACTGGCAGCAGACTACGCCTATACCACCCATGTCTCATCAACCAATTCATCGTCGTACCTCCGTTACCGCGTCCCTGCACCTACCACGTCCCCGAGTCGTTGCGCCGCTCAACGCCTCGACCACGGCCGTCGTCGCCGCTGCGGCGATTCCGCTCGAGCAGTCGAAGCAGCCGGAGTCGAGCGCGTCCGAACGCATTCTGTGCAGTAACACCGGCTGTGGCTGCAGCGGGCAGCAGCGGCTTCGGCCATGCCAAACAGCGCGGCCGTCTGTTCATTGCGCTGTCCGACCAGCACCACGGTGTCGCCCACGGGGACCTGCGCATAGAGTTCTTCGAGGTCGGCCTTGCCAGGCGAATGCACCCATGCGACGCGGCCTTGCCAATCGACCGCGGTTCATTGGTCCCATGGATTCCGTAGCCGCGAACGCTCAAGCCCCATCCAGCGCGTGCCTACCGGATTGCCCGGCCCCGGCGGCACGACTTTGCCGTTGTGGGAGTACGTCGGATTCATCACGCGGCGCTCGATCGTGAAGGTCCCCGTCGGGCTCGGCGTGGAAGGCTTGCCCACTGCGACGGGGTAGATCTTCTTCACCTGGCCGTCTTCGAGCAGCGCCAGCTTGCGATCTTCGAGGCTCACCACGATCGTCCTCTTCGCCGTGCGATCGGCTGCTCGCCTGCTGCCATCGCCTGCACCGCCAGAACACTGCGACCGTCGCCACCATCGCCAGTCTGCTGAGAATGAACCCTGTCATCGCGTCCTCCAATTGCCTGCGCCCAGACAAAGTGCAAGCGCGCAGCCAATCAGAGGCGATTGATTCAAAAGGATTTGCGGGAAGGCTAGATCAAGCGGAACGTGTCACGGCGCACACGGTGGGGGTGCCGAGACACGGCGAAGAACGGGACCCGGAAACGACGGGCCGAGAAACGTGCGCAGCTGTCAGCTCGCGATCAGCAGTTAATCGACTTGTAACGTCCGAGTGGAGGGTGATTCGACACGCTTACTGAATCTGCCTGCGAGGAAACCGGTAGTGGGCGGAAACCGTCAGTATTTACGGGAGGGTCGCATGCGTGGCTTTGTCTGTGCATCGCTATCTCGGGCTCGCTGCAACCCTGGCGGAAGGTGCGCCGGTTATGCTCGCCGCGAGTCTCCTAGGGCACGTGGAATCGTGGTGAATCGACTCAACCCGCAGCGCACGGCTTTTCTCGCAGGCATGATCGATTCTCTGGAACTTGCGGGGCAGGCGGGCAAACCCCGCCTTTGCGAGATCCGTCCGTTGCGCAAAAGCCATCGGCGCCCCTTGGCGGCATCGATTCCGCCGTGCACAAAGGCCTCTTCACCATTGACGTGGTCGTGACAGATGCGGCAGGGAACCCGGTTTCGGACCTCGCGCCCTGGGATTTCACTCTTCTCGACAACGGCCAACCGGCACGGATTCGCACCCTGCACAACTCTCTGGCAGCGTGTCCGAACCAGCGCCCGAGCTGATCTTCGTCCTCGACGCCATCAATCTCTCGCCCCAGCAGCTCACGCAAACCGAAAGCGCGATAGTCGCATTTCCTGCGCCGGAATAACGGCCGTCTGGAAGCCGCATGTTTTCTCTACCGGCTTACGCGGGACGGGCTGTTCTCGTCCTCGAAGCCTACGCGGGACGGAAATCTGCTGGCCAAAGAAGTGGAGCAGCACAAGTCTCCGCGAACGGTGTGGAGATCGGGCCGAAATGATGAACCCAATTCATTTGGCTCATGGGATGGCCGGCTCGCAGCCCAATCCGCTCTCTCTGCGCGCCCTGGGCTCGATTGCCATCGATCAGAGGGAGATCGCAGGCCGCAAAGTCGTGGTCTGGATCGGCCCGGGCTGGCCAGTGCTGGGCGCGGCGACAGTGATTTCGACGAGGCAACGGAATTGTCCACACGGCTGCGGGAAGCGCGCATCACGCTGGACAACGTTAACGTGTGGCCGAATCCGAGACCCGGCCTTTAATTATCACGACTACCTCGAAGCGCCCCGGTCGCAAAAGGACATGCAACCGGCCAAAATGGCACTGCAGGTGATCGCGACGCACACAGGAGGCCTGGTGCTGGACTCGTCGGGGACCGATCCGACCTGGATCGAGACATCGAGCGCTGTGCCGAAGAGGAGCGGAGCTTCTACACTCTCACCTTCAATCCCCCGCACACCTACCGGATGGACGAATTCCACGACCTCCGTGTCGCAGGTGGATCGTCCTGCCCTGACGGTCCGCGCTCCCACGGGCTACTACAACGAGCCTGTGTATTTCGACAATCCCCGGCCTGGGATAGAAAAGGTCACCGTCGCGCAGCTTGAAGAACTGGTGCATGCGCAGACCGACCTGCCGCGAAAGCTGGCGAATCTCGAACTCACCGAACGGCTGAGCACGCCCCGGCTCGATGCGCTGTTGAGCGTGATCCACAGCGAACGGGAACGCCAGGCACTGACGGCGGATGCCGATCTGTCGCTCGCGCTCGCGCCCCCGGCCGACGAAATTGTGAATCGCCCGCCGCCTCCGGTGGAGGAGCAGCGCGCCATTTTGGGGCGCACATTCGACTACCTGCAAAATGCCATTCCCAAACTGCCCGACTTCTATGCCTTAAGAAACACGGTGCGCTTCGAAGAGCCTCTGGAACGCGACGACGAGATCTGGAAGATGCCGCACCAGGACCAGACTCTCCACTTTGCCACCGGGGAGCACGCTACAGTTCTCTATCGAAACGGGCACGAGGTGGTTGAGAAAAAGCAGAAACTCGGCAAACAGCCGCGTCGCCGGGGTGCGAGCACGCGATCTTGAAACAAGGGGCACGTTCGGTCCCATTCTTGCCTACGTGCTGACGGCCGCCGCTACCAGTCCGAGCACCCTCAGCTGGAAGCGCTGGGAGCGCGGCAAGGACGGAGATCTGGCGGTGTTCTCCTACAGAGTTGCCAGCACGAATAGCGTGCCCGAGCTCACGTATTGCTGCCTTCCTGAAGGGTGACGGGACCACTCTCTACCAAAACAAGGCCGCCGCCTACGGCGAATTCGCGCTCAACCCCGACACCGGGGCCATCATGCGGATCGTGATCAATGCGGATCTCGACGAAGAACGGGACCCTGACGTGCCCCTCATCCGGTCGCAAATCATGGTCGAGTACGGCCCGGAGGAACTGGGCGGCAAAACCTATATCTGTCCCCAGCGGAGCGTGGAGGTCTCCCGCGGCCGCTCCGAGCGCGAACTCCACGAGTGGGGCATGGTCTTCAGCCTGTACAGCTATTTCGAAACCATGATCAACGACGTGACCTTCGGCGGGTACCACAAGTTCGGGTCGGAAGCCCGCATTCTGCCTGGATTCGAAGAGACTGACGAGACCAAAACTCCGGCACCCCCCAGGAAACCAAATTGACCGATGCGCTCCCTTGCAACGCGCCGACGATTGCGGCAGTCTGAAAGTCGTCAACGTGTCTGCCGATTCTGAGCGAGTCGTAACCGATCCGGAAAATGCCCGTTTTTGGGGTTATGTCCCAGTAGAGGGTCATCCAGGATCAACGCAAGAAACCGACGTGTCGGCAGCGACGTAGATCACTGAATCAGCTCTTTGGCGTTCGTGCTCGCAACGCTCGTCGTGCGATTTCGATTAGGCAGAAGCCAATGAGCGCAAGCGCTGGCCATGCAATGACAAAGGACCCGTGCGCGAGTGCCCACCCGTTAAAGAGAGGCCAATTCATTGCATCAAAAAGCACCCACAATGGGACCATCAGAAAGAAGCCCAAAACTATAGAGCCCAACCCGGTTAAAATCAGTCTCTTCATCTCTTGGTATTTACCTCGGGATGATGCGTCTGCGCAGTTTTCTCGTTAGCAATAGGCGTTGCGCGCTAGCGCCTAATTATCGAACTCGGTTGTCCCTTTCACAAGTTGTCATAGGTTCCGCCCGGTTCGTGGACCACTCTTCAGTTACTCCTCGGTCAATACCTGCCTTCTCCCCATAGCAACAAGACCTGCCGCTTCGCATCTACCTTCTCACCTTCAGCCACCGGCCAATCTACAGCCGTTGCGGATTATTTCCCTGAATTCGCTACCCTGAATTAAGAGAGACATCTAAGCCTCTGCGCACTCCGTTCGCGAATCAGATGCGGGCCGGTTGTAAGTTCCTTCCTTGCAGGATGTTGAGATTCAACCTCCTGAAAAGAAGGACGTTGGCCCGGAGCCTCGCCCGTAACTCCGCTGCATTGAAGAAATTCGAGAAAACACCCGGGGGGGTGGCGGGGGCATGGGGGTATACCCGTCTCTCACCGAAAGGCCAAACCATGTTTCAGACTTGCCATCACGTCATGCCCAGCGGGCTCCGCTGCCAGTCGGCCGCCATGCGCGGTACTGCGTTCTGCTACTTCCACGGGCGCCGCGCTTCTCCACCCAAAAGCTCTCCGGCCGAAGCGCACATCGAGCTCCCTGCCACACTCGACCGCAAAGGAATCCCTCAGGCGCTTCGTCAGGTCATGAATGCGCTCGCCAACAACCAGATCAGCTCCCGCCGTGCGTCCATCCTCTTCTACGGATTGCAAATGGCCATAGACCATCCCGACGCCCCCGGCCCCGCGCCTGCGCAAACTCAGCCCAACCCAATCGACCTCGCCCGGCTGACCTCCGCCATCGGCGACCTGCTTCGCCTAAAGAGCGCGCGCTAAAGCCTCGCTCGAATCTGCGCCGATGCAGGATTCCCTGCTGCGCTGTAGGGTCGAGACACAGCGAAGAACAGGCTCGCCTAGTGCGCGCCTTGGCCCGATCCAACAGCCCAGCCTCCATCCGTGCCTTTCACCAGAGTCACAGTAGCCGACTGAATCGACGTGTCCGCAGCGATCTTGGGGAAGGTCCTCATCGATTCGGGAGTGCGGGCCCAGTCGGGAATGCCTTCCACCTCGTAACGGTAAGTGACGGTGTACTGCGTGGGGTCGGAGGGGTCGTTGGGGATGGCCTTGTCGATGGCGGTGACGTGGAAGTGGCCGAAGCAGAAGTTGCCGTAACCGGTCTGGTTGGGATCGGGAGTCCAGGCGGGTCGTCCCTTGTCGGAGAGGTCGTAATGATTGACCCGTTGGGAGCCGGCGAGAAAGCGCTTCTTTTCCGCGGACGCACGAATCAGAAGGCTGGCATCGGTGAGGGCGTCGTAGGCGCGGACCTTCTCGTCTTTGGTGGGGTCGGCCTCCGCAGGCAGCTTGGTGGGTTCGGGCCAGACGCAATCGTGCCGGCCAACGAAAGACTTGTTGATCGCGGATTTGAATTCCGCTTGATCGACTTGTTTCTTGCAACCGATTGCACAGGCGAAGAGCCCGGTCAACACGAGCGCCAGGGCGATTCTTGCACGCATCCCAATTCACCTCAAAGACTTGGATGCCTGAAACTTACATTCCAAAGCACTTTTTCAAAAGCGGAATATATTCCGGCCTCATCGTGATCATGAGCAGCAACAAGTAGCCGATCGCCAAGATTCCTGCGCCCAAGAACTTTGCCCATTCGTTCGTGCCCGGCTTCAGTCGCATGAATCCTGCTGCGCACGCAGCAGTTGTATGCGGTACACCCATACAGTGTTTTCGGCCCACTTGAGGCTGCATTGAACGAGCGGCTTGGGGAGCTAAGGAGACGGCCGAGTAGCGATTCCTAGAGTTGGTTGCACAAGTGGTCTTGTAACAGGGCACGACTTTAGTTGTGCCGAAAACAGCCACAAAGCACTCTGGGCTTTAGCCCCTCAGGGACTGGCGACCGGCCGTGAGCTAAAGCGTCTTCGAGTCGACGCTTACGAGCGTGGTGTCGGCGGCCGCGCGGCTCCAGCCGATGCGCAGGTCTTTCACGTCGCTGAGCAGGATGGCTCCGTCTGCGGTGCGTGGCCCGGTGATCGCGAACAGATCGGCACGCTCGACGCTACCCAAATAGAAGGGCGGACGAGCGTCGGCCGTGCGGTTGGCGATCTCGACATGGCTCATCTCAAGGTTGCGGATGTGGCGGAGAAAGAGCCCGGTCGAAGGTGTGACGCCGAAGCGGCCGGGGTCGGGATAGTTGTCTTCCTGCTCGGTGGGCATGGCCTTGGCGTCTTCGGCACTGCCCCCGCCGCCCGTCTCTATATAGATATCGGAAAACTTGAGGTCTTCAAGCGGGTAATTCGGGATGCCGCTTAAGACCGAGGCTTGGCGCGCCGAGGCGTTGTAGCAAGTGAGATTGTTCACCAGCACGCGGCGGAACGTTCCGACCTTGGTAGATTCTTTGGGACCGCGCAGACGGCTTCCCAGCCGGTAAAAAAGCGGTCCGCTGGCAAGGTCGCGCAGGGTTGTGTTCGAGATCGTGATGTCTTCGACAAGAGCCCCATCGACCGACTCGAGCGCGTAACCGAAGCATCCTTCGAAGACGTTGCCGGTGATGGTGATGTTGATGAAGCCGCCGTTGGACTCGGTTCCGCACTTGATGCGGCCTGTGCCGTAGGGCCGCTGGTCGGCGGGAAATCTCTTGAAAGTCCCGTCGAGAACAGTGCCGAGCTGGTAGCAGCCCGTGACCCAGTTGTTGGCGATGGTGACATTGCGGGTGGCGCGCGCATAGCCGAGAGCGTAGCTCGATTTCGGGCAGATGCCGTCGTCCCAGGGCGAATTCACGGTACAGTTGGAGACGCGCACATTCTGGCAGCAGTCGATGTCGATGCCATCGCGGTCGGTATCGATCTTGATGTTGTCGATGGTGACGTTGTCGACTCCTGTAAGCAGGAAGCCGAAGTGGCCTCCCTTGAGGATCGAGAAGTCGCGGAACAAAACGTTGCGGCAGTTCTTGAGAGCGATGGCCTTGTTGCCGACGCCGGCCTGCTCGGCCTGATACATCGGATAGTCGCCGCGCGGTGAGAAATGGCGCGCCGGTGGAGGAGGAGCACCTGGACGGGTTGCTGCCACTGCGCCGAAGCCGGGTAGCGTCGTTGAAAGAGAAGGCGCGGGCCCGGCGCCGAAGCTCAGGCCTCTGCCCCAGATCAGGCCCGGGCCGGTGATGCTGAGGTCGTGCAGATCTTCGCCCCACAACAGCGAATTGTGCCAGTGATTGTGGCCATAGTCCTGATAGGCGTCCCATGCCGTGTTCGGCTCCGCGACATCATACGTGCCACCGTTGTAACCGGTCTGATCGCCGGGCTTGGGCGAATCGGCTGCGAGGATCGTGCTGCCCTGGCTCAGATACAAGTGGACCTGGCTCTTCAAACGAATCGAGAAGCAGAGATACGTGCCCGCCGGAAAAACGACCAAGCCACCGCCCGCGCCAGCCGCAGCCTCGATCGCTCGATTCACGGCTTGCGTGTCGAGAGTCTTTCCGTCCCCGGTCGCGCCGAATTTCCGCACATCGAAGATTCCTTGCGGCGCACCCGCATTGGCATTCGTCCCCTCTTGAGCAGAGGCAGCAAGCGAAACCAACGGAAATCCGGCAGCCGCCATTCCGATACCGCCGGTGCGCAAAAAATCCCGCCGCATTGCATCAAACGATTTCATTCGAACCCCTCCGGTGCGAATTGGAATTGGTCAAGTTTGTCTTCCGTTGGGCTGGAGTTTTCTGGGCTAGCCTTCACGCTCGCAATCGCCAGCTCAAGCGCTCTATGGATATTCCGCTGCGAACTTGTCTTCTTCGCTATTCCATTCGTCCGGAGCCGCTTCTCCCGAAAGCAGAACGACGCGATAACGAAATGTGACAGTCTGATCTTTCTCCATCGTGAAATTGAATGCCGGCTGCTTGGGATCGAAGATGCTGCGCCCCAGCGGATTCGCCGCAAAGAGTCCATAGCCACGCGCATGCCAGTACGTCGGATAATCCGGGATTCTTCGGGTGGTCGAGAATCGCGATCGTGACCGTGTGATCGCCGGTGTGGCCGGTGAGCGAGCACCACTTGCCGCGCGTGCTCCAAACTGCGCCGCCCTTCACGCCTTCGCTGGTCAGGTACACTCCGGTCGCGCCGCTGGTGTCAGCCGAGTCCACTTTGGTCGGCCGCCCGTTCGCATCGATAAAGACTCCGCCCTTTTCATCCGGCGATTCGAGCCAATGCGCGACGCGCATGCCAAGCACGCCTTCCTTGTCGTCGTTGAACACCGCATGATCGAGAGCCTTCAGCGTAATCACCTGGTCAATCACCCGTGCATGACCGCGGCGCTGAAAAGATGTAGCGCGTGGTCTGATCGAGGATCTGTTTGCCTTCTGCCGGTGACCCACACCGAATCAACCACGAGTTCGCCGCGATCCGCGCCGCTCTTGGTCGACACGATCTTTGTCTGGAGAATCGTTCCCATCTTGGCGCGATCTTCGGGCTTGATGGCGTCGGAGTTGTTCCAGAAATCGAACCCGTTCACGTTGCCGTAGTTGAACCACATGCCCGCATGATGCGGATGATCGACGCGCTCGTTGGGCCGCGGCTCGAGCGGATAAGCCGCGCGTCACCGTGATGCCTTCATCGGTGATCAGCGGATAGAGCACCGGCTTCTTCAGCGTGGTCGGCCACAAGATACGAGGTGAAAGGCTTGCCGTCGATCGTGATGTCGACGCGGCGCTGCGCTTCGTCGGCGACCACCTGCACGCCCGGAGCAGCTGAGCGCGACAATCGAGGTGAAGCGAAAAGACATGGCCGCGAGCAAGAACTCCAGAGCACAGCCATGCTACGCATACACCTTGCCTCCGGCCATCACCTGCTGCGTCTTGTCGTCGAAGGTCACTTTCTGGCCGGTTTGAATCGCAGCCACATTCATGCAGAGCGCGATGGAGTGGCTGTAGCCGGCTTCGATCGGCGCATTGGGCGTCTTGCGCGAGCGCACGCACTCCATCCAGTTGCGCATGTTGGCGGAGGTCTGCGGATCGGCGCCCGTGTCGGCTGCGGTCGATGCGGCCTCGGCATGTTCGACGAGCGAGAAGCTCGGCAGCAGATTCGGCTTCATGCCCATCTCCGCTGCAGACTTCGCACTGAGTCCGCCGGCCGGCGTCACGGTCTGCTTGTCCATGTCGATCATGCCGCCGTTCGAGTAGTAGAGCTCCTTCACGCCGCCGGCCGAGTTTGTGAAGCGCGAAGTGTACTGCACCTGAAAGCCCTTCGTGAGGTCATCGAGCGGGCCGTAATCGAAGACCGCCGTCATCGTGTCCCAGTTTTGGCGGCCGTCCTTCCATAGATAAATTCCGCCATTGGCGACCACGCTGCGAGGATGCGGCAGCCCCGTGAACCAGTGCACGGTGTCGATCTGATGAACGAGCCACTGATCGGGAATGCCCGACGAGTACGGCCAGAAAAGGCGAAACTCAAGATATTTGCGCGCATCGAACGGCACGTGCGGCCGATTGAGCAGGTAGCGCTTCCAGTCCGTGTCTTCCTCTTTAAGAAGTGGTACGACCTCCGGCCTGCGCCAGCGCCCCGGCTGATTGACGTTCCATGTCATCTCGACCATCACGATGTCGCCGAACTGGCCGGACTTGATGTACTCCGCGGCCTTCATGATAGCTCGGCGTGCTGCGGCGCTGCGTTCCCACCTGGACGATCTTGCCCGTTTTCTTCACCGCAGCCAGAAACTTGCGCGCATCGTCCATCGTGTGCGCGGTTGGCTTTTCAACATACGCATCCCTTCCAGCCTCGACAGCTTCCACGCCGTGGAGTGCATGCTGGAAATCTGCGGTGGCAACAAGAACGGCGTCCACATCCTTGCGCGCATACAACTCATCGTTGTTGCGCACCGCATCGATCTTGCCCCCGCCAAGCTTTTCAATATAGGCCGCACCTTCTTCGCGCCGGCGATTCCATAGATCGGATACTGCGACAAACTCGAAGTTCATCTCTTTGGAATTCTGCAGAAATGCCGGAATCAAAGCGCCCTTCATGCGATCGCCGCAACCCACCACACCCACTTTGACTCGATCGTTCGCGCCGACGATTGCTGCATAGCTTGAAGCGTTCCACGAAACAGCTGTAGCAGCCAAAGCTGCGCCGCCCGCCTTCACAAACTCTCTGCGCGTACTCTCCGGGAATCCCATAGTTCTCCTTCTGCCATCCTTTTTACCTCCAAACGCGCAAATACGCACCCATCGCACAATGGATGCGGTCACGGTGCGTTCGATCGCGGAGGTCTTCGTTCTTGCTCAAAAATCCGCAAGACCTATCGGAAATTCACTGCAGAAACAAATTCCCGATGGGTCTCGCGTAGATCCTTCGCCACGGTTTCACTCGGCATTTCATCTGCCGTGGCTTTGCTGCCTCGCGCTGCTTCTAGAAGTTCAGCTTGATGCTGCCCTGGAAGACGCGAGCCTGATTAAATGTTGACGCGACCTGGCCAAATGTAGAAGACGTAAGAACCGCCGCGCTCCCGCTATTTCCTGCAAGCGATCCGGTTGTTGCGCCGGATGGAGGGTTGAAGTCGGGATGATTCAGCACGTTGAATGCCTCCAGGCGGAACGTCGCTGCCCAGCTCTCGTGGATGGTGAAGATACGCGAGATCTGCGCGTCGAACTGCAGAGAACTCGGCCCACGGAACGAGTTCCTGCTGATGTTTCCATAGGTGCCGAGGGACGGGCAGGCTCCCGTGGTGGTGGATGTGCAAGCCGCTGTGACCTGGGCAAAGGCCGCCGGATTCAGGTATTCGCGATTGGCTTCACCCGTACCCTTTCGGAAATTTACTTCGGCATACGGCTTCACACCGGGCACGAGGTTCGGACGGTCGTTGCCCACGTCGGTCAGCGAATTGTCCTGCCCCGCGGTGACGGTGAAGGGCTCGCCGCTTTGAATGTGGAGAAGCGGCGCCAATTCCCAGTCGTTGACGACGAGTTTCTCCGCACGGTTCAAGTGGTTTTTGAAGCCGCTCTTGGCGACCAGAACCACATTTTCGATATGCCGGAAATCCGAGCCGCACGGGCCGTAGTCCATGGCCAGGTTGTTCGGATTTTCGACGGTTGTGCCGGCAAGATCGCCCTGGGCATCCTCAATATTCAGACACTTCGACCAGGTCCAATTGGCAAGCAGGCTGAAGGTACTCGACATGCGGTGCTGAATGGAAGAGATCAGGCCGTGGTAGTTCGCTGTGGCCTCGTCGTCGATGATGACCGAGCCAGCGCCGCTGCCCTGATACTGATTCCCGCCGGTGGCTTTTCCAGCCGAGTTCGTACCCGCCGGATTCTGCTGGGTGAGCAAGAAGCGAGAGGTCTGGTTCCCGGTTGTGGAGCAGTTGCTGCCTGCTGCTCCGGGCTTGACGGCCGCCGGGCCGGTGGTCACGATTCCGGCGCAACCCGTACCGCCGGCACCCCATACGCCGGGGATAAACACAGCCGGATCCAATGGGTAACCAACCGGATCGTGCCGTGTGGTGTTGCCGATATAGTCGAGCATGGCCTGCCAGCCGTGGCCCAATTCACGTTGGAGACTGAGGGTCCATTGGATCGTGTATGCCGGCTTGAACTGCTGCGGCATCACAATGAATTGCGACTGCGCGAAGAACAGCGCCTGCGAGGGCGATGGAATCGCGGGCTGAGGGAAGGGGCTGGACGTGATGGAGCCCTGGGACCACGGAGAGCTGAAGAGGATCGGTCCCGTCGAAGACGTCTGCGTGTTGGTCACTGCCGTGGCAAACGGCGGGTTTTGCTGGTTGCGCTGACTGGTGAAGAAGGCGGGATTATCGAACATCAGCGCGCCGCCTGCGCGAAGCACCGTCTTGCCGTTCCCGACGGGATCAAAAGAAACTCCGACATTGGGCGAGAACTGCAAATAGGAGTTCTTGGTGAATTGACGGGTCACGCCAGGGTCGCCGAAATAGAGAGCACCCGCGGGCGCGTTCGGATACACCGAACTGGTTTTATTGGCAATGAAGTCGGCCTGGCTGAACACGACGCCGCGATTGAAGTAATCGTGCGGCATGACATTGGGCCCATAGCGCAGCCCGCCAATCAGCGTCAAAAGCGGCGTGGGGTGATACGTGTCCTGCACGTACAAGCTGGGAATCGGCCCGCGCAGTGCGTTCTGTTGCTGCTTACTCTGCTGGAACGGACTCGACGATCCGAGCGTCCCGATCAGGAAATCGAGGTTCTGGTCGCCTATGGTGTTGCCGCCCTTGGGGCCGCTGCCGCTGTACTCGCCGTTGAATGTGAAAATACCGTTGCTCTCGTATGCATTTCCGATATTGAGCTGGTTCTGTACCCATTCGCCGCCGAACGCGATCTGATGTTTGCCCTTGACCCACGTCACATCGTCGCCGATGGAACCGGTATTGTCGTTGAAATGCGCAACGGAGTTAGTCCCTCCGCCGATGGTGAATTTGCCTTCGGACATCTGCAGTCCGTTGGGGACAGATTGAAAAACATCAACGCCCAGTGTGGCCGCGTTAATGTCGTTCGGCGCGTAGCCGCGGTTGTTGACACGGCGAAGGATGGAGATGTGAGCCGCGTTTACGAACTTGGGGCTGAATGTATAGGCATCGCCAAGTGTGAAGGTCTGAACCCGTTCAATGTTTCCTGACTGAGTAGTGATCAGGATGTTCGTCGGTGAGAAGTACGCCGGGAACTGATAGCCATCGACGAAGTAGCGGCCGTAGAGGTTGTGCTTGGGGCTGATGGACCAGTCGACCCTGGTCACAAACTGGTTGTCGGCCAGCGCGTACGGAATGGCGTAGAAAACAAACCCGCAGTTACTCGGATCCAAAGCGGAATTAATGGCAGGCAAGTATTTCTGCAACGCCAGCGCCGAAGCATCGTAGGCGGGGGCGGTCGCATACTGATTTCCTGGCAATTTCGTGCCATTGAGCGGGTCGACAAGCTGAATGGGGGCATGAGTCGAATTGCACGGGTTGCTGCCCGCGACGCCGGGAGTACCGTCTGTAACCGACCAATTGCCGGCCAGGTTCTGGGCCGTGGGCACTGTGGCCTGCGTGTTGGCCTGCGACTGGTCGGCCTTCGTGCGCTGATAGGCTGCGAAAGCAAACAACTTGCTGCGTACGATGGGACCGCCAAACGTGCCGCCGTACTGATTCTGGTGCAGCGTGTCGGGTGTCGCTGAGAAGAAATTGGTGGCATCGAGATAGTTGTTGCGAATGAACTCGAATGCCTCGCCGTGGTACTTGTTGGTGCCCGACTTGGTGACCACGTTGACCAACCCGCCCACGTGGCCGCCATCCTGTGCGCCCAGATCGGTCGACTCAACGCTGAATTCACTCACCGCATCGGGGAATGGATAGGGCAGGTTGCCGTTGCCCATGTAGTCCTGGTTGTCGCCGCCGTCGAGCCGCCAGAGGGTGGTGTTTCCTCCGCCGCCCGCGATCGAAACCGAAATTGTCTGATAAGAGTACTTGCTGCCGGTGAAATCGCCCGCGGGTGCGACATTGGAGCCACCAGAGAGAGTGATCAGGCCCGTCATCTGGCGCCCGTTAAGCGGCATCTCCGTCACCGCTTCCTGATCGATCGTTTGTTTGAACGTCGCATCCTCGGTCTGCAACTGAAGCCCCTCGGATTGAACCTCGACCTTCATCTCCGCTGTGCCCACAGAGAGGCCGGCATTGATGGCGATGCTGCTGCCCACTTCGAGCACGATGCCTTTTTGCTCATAGGTTTTGAAGCCGGGCGCAGTCACGGATAAGTTATAGGTGCTGATCGGGATGCCGGGAAATACATACACGCCCGCATTGTCGCTCGTAGTATTTCTGGCTACGTGCGTCGACTCGTCCGTGAGGACGACGGAGGCTCTGGGGACCACCGCGCCGGTCGTATCCGTAACAGTACCCTGAATATTTCCTGTGCCGGCGATCTGCGAACTACCCGGCGTGGGAAACAAGAGTAGAGCTGCGCAGCCGAAAAGGGTTGCGTAGCGGGCTACCATTCCATGTGCCCTGGTGCGCATGTATGGCATACAGGCCTCCAAAAGAGATGTCGTTTTTTTCATTCGTGGGGAAATTTTCGTTGGAAGTGGTCGGACCTCTCCAATTCCGGAAAAATACTTGCAGGTGGTGTAAGCGTTTGTCAAGGCTAAATTGACGGAACCTATCCCTCACCCAGGGATTGAAACGGTGAATCGCTTTGCCTTCGTCCCGACATGTGGTCCGACCTTTGATTCCTGCACCAATCCATCCCGCTTCGTTTCCCCTGGCGCAGTAGTTGACCCAAACGCCCTTCCGGCGTATCAAGACATGGGTATGCTCAAAGCGACGATCTTTGCCATTTCCGCGTTTGCCTCAGTCGCCGCGCTGCCGGGCGCAGCCGTTACGCAAGCGCAAGGACCGGTTCCGCCGGCTCAAACGGCCCTGACCGCGCCGCAAAATACAGAAAGCTCTGCGCAGACGGGGCGCGAACCGCTGAACACGATTCTCGATGGACTTGCAGCGAAGTACACAGCAAAACGCACGGCAGACGTGGCCGAAATTCGCACTCGCGCCCAAGCTGAAGCACGGCAAGCCGCGGTACGAAAGAAGTTGCTGGCCCTCATAGGCGAACTCCCTGAACGCGCGCCGCTCCACGCGCAAAATCTGGGCGAGACACAGGGCGACGGTTTTCGCGTCCGAAAGGTGCTCTTCGAAAGCCAGCCTAATTTTCCGGTCACCGCGTTGCTCTATATACCCGATCTTCCATCGCCTCGTGGAAGGCACGCCGCAATTCTCATGACGCCCGGCCATTACCCCACCGGCAAGGCGAACGACGCCCCCATGGCTGCGCTGTTCGCGCGCAATGGATTCATCGTGCTTTCCTACGACCCCATCGGTCAGGGAGAGCGCCTGCAATATTCCGATCCAGCGCATCCAAACACATCCCTCGCCGGCGCCGCAACCGGGGAACATGGCGAAGCCAGCCTCCAACCCATGCTGGTCGGCGACACGTTTGCCCGCTACGAAATCTGGGACGCGATGCGCGGCATCGATTATCTTTCTTCGCTCTCCGAAGTTGACTCACAGCACATCGGCGCTTTTGGTTGTTCAGGCGGCGGCACCGTTACCGCGCTCACCGGCGCGCTCGACACGCGCATTGCCGCAATCGGAGTTGCCTGCTATATCACCTCTTTCGACTCACTGCTGCCCACGCTGGGCCCGCAGGATGCCGAACAGTCCAGCCCGCGCTTCCTCTCCTCCGGTCTCGACTTTCCAGATCTGATTGAAGTCGCGGCGCCTCGACGGTATGCCGTGATCTCGACCTATTCCGACATGTTTCCGTTTGCAGGCGCTCGCCAGTCGGTCGCTGAGGCGCGTCGTTTCTATGTACTCTTCGATCCTTCCAGCGCAGGAACTCCAACTGCCGCCGTGACGTCTTCACCGCCGTCGATTCCGGTCGGGCCCGCGATGAACGCCGACTCGAACAATGAAGTTTCTCCAACGGCCGCATTGCAGTTCATCACCGGACCCGGTCGTCACGCTGCGCTCGGACCCATCACCGGTCAGATCCTCAGCTTCTTCATCCGCAACCTCGAACCGGATGCCGACGCCGATCAACCCGTGCTTGCGCCTCCGCCCAGTCTTCCGGCAAGCGCATTCCAGGTCACGCCCACGGGCCAGGTCGCGACCAGTTTCCCCAACTCTCAAACGGTTTTCGGCTTGAATCGGAACCATGCGTCTGCGCTCATTGCAGCCAAGCGCCGAGCGTTGAGCCGTGCCGAGCTCACCCAGGCAATTCGCTCGACAACCGGTGCGCGAGCCACCCCGGGCGCTTCCCATCCCGATTCCTCGCCTTCACCGACCACAACCGGACCCTTCGTGCTTTCAACCGACGACGATATCAATCTGCAAGGCGACCTTGCCGATCCCGGCAAGCCAGGCCGCCATCCCGCTGTCCTCTTCCTCGTGCCCGATTCCATCCACGGGGAAAGCGCGATCGCAAAAGAAAATCGCGCGGGTTTCAACGCGCTTGCCGCCGATGGGAATATCGTCGTTGCGATTACGCCCCGACCTTCGCCGCCAGGTTCAGACGATACGAAAGCCCCCGTTCTGGGCTCTTTTTACCTGTTAACGCTGCGCGCCGATCTGGTAGGGAAAACTCTCCTCGGCATGCGGGTCGATGACGTGATCCGCGCGATCGATGCCATCGCCCGACGACCCGATGTCGATCCAGCAAGAATTTCCGCGATCGCGAGCGGCCACCTGGGACTCGTTCTGCTTTACGCTGCGGTTGTCGATCCACGACTAAGCCACATCGCGATCGATCATGCCCTCACAAGTTACCGAAGCCTGCTGGAGGCGCCGATGACCATTGGAGCGCCGGAAGACGTGGTCCCCGGTGTCCTGCTCCATTACGACATTCCCGACCTTGTCCAAGTACTGGGCCAACGGGTGACGGTGACCGATCCTCTGAAAGGAACGGACGATCTAAGCCAAACTTCGACTCCGATGGATTCTCTCGCCGGTTCAAGACAATGAAGCATGCTGATCGGCGACGACCCGTCATTCCTGCCGAGTACGGGATCTGTCATCCGCTGGAAATCTCGATCAGGACGCAGCAAATTTCATTCTTCCTTTTTTACTCTTCGCTCCGCCAGCCGCGGCCTTCCGGTCCGCGGGGCGCTCGACACCCTGCGCCGATTGCGCCATGCGGAGATGCTTCTCCATCAGATCGCGTGCCTCGTCGGGTTTGCGAGAGCGGATCGCCCGATAGATCTCCCGATGCATCTCCGCGGACTCGCGCAGATCGGTCGCACGCTCAACGGTCTCTGCGCCTTTTGTCATACATCGACGAGGTCACCGTCTCCATCACGGCGGCCAGAATCGGATTCCCCGAGGCCTGCGCAATAATCCGGTGAAACAGAACATCGTGGATCAGATAGTCCACCGGAGTTTCAAGGGTCGCAAACATTTCCGCGACTTCCTCTGACAGCGCGGCATGATGCTCCTCTTTACCCCGCTCGGCAGCCAGTGCGGCCAGGCTGCTCTCCAGAATGATGCGCGCCTCAAACATCTGCCATGTTTGAAAACCATGCAGCGCGCCCATGAAGCTCAGTGACGTTTTGCCGAAATCCGGAGGCCCGTCTGCAACAAAAGTGCCCACGCCATGCCGGATCTTCATCACCCCCATCGCCGCCAAATACCCGATCCCTGTGCGCAGACTGGCCCGGCTCACCTTGAGGGTACGAGCCAACTCGCGTTCGGGTGGAATCTTGTCGCCTGGCTGCAATGTTCCATTCTCGATCAGGGAACGGACGTGGTTGACCACTTGCATTGTCCGATGGCTATTGGACGTGTCGATTGCACTCTGCGGCATATCGTGCAGGCACCTTGGGCCAATCAGGAAATTGGAAGCACCACGAGATTAACACCGAGGAATACCTCCAACCTAAAAATTCGCGCGCGCCGGTATTCAGACAGCCGTGCGACAGATGTGTATACTTGTCGTGGTCTGACCTCCAGAAACCGGGCCGACGGCCGCGCCCGGGCAAAAGGAACCAGAGACCCATGTTGATTCACGAAGACCGCCTGTTTCCCGCCGACCCTTCAACGCGATCCATTGCGCGCGCTCTTTATGCACACGTTCGCGTCGCTGCCGATTGTGAGCCCGCATGGGCACACGCAGGCCGCGTGGTTTGCGCGGAATGAACCATTTCCCGATCCTGCCAAATTGTTTGTGCAGCCCGATCACTACGTGTACCGGATGCTCTACAGCCAGGGCGTCTCGATGGAAGACCTGGAAATCGGCCAGCCGGAAATCAAGAACCCGCGCAAGGTCTGGCACATCTTCGCCAGCCACTACTACCTCTTCCGCGGAACGCCCACGCGCATCTGGCTGGATTATGCGTTTCAGGAACTCTTCGGCCTTGAAGCAGCGTCTCTCGGAAAAAACCGCCGACCTCTACTACGACACCATCGCCGCAAAACTGCAAACTCCCGAATTTCTGCCCGCGCGCTCTCTACGAGCGATTCAATCTCGAAGTTCTTGCCACGACCGATTCGCCTCTGGACTCGCTGGCCGATCACGAGGCCATTCGCAAGTCCGGCTGGAAAGCACGAATCATTCCAAATTTTCGCCCTGACTCTGTGGTCGATCCGGAGTTTCCCGGCTTTACACAATCTGTTGCCAAACTCGGCGAGCAAACCGGCGAAGATACGTCAGACGTGGTCCGGCTACTTGAGTGCGCTGCGCAAGGCGCGCGCTCGCTTTCGCGCTCTTGGCTGCACGGCAACGGATCATGGCCATCCCACCGCGCAGACCGCAAACCTCGATCCAGGCGGAGGCCGCAAAGTTGTTTGATCACGTTCTTGCCGGCCATGCCGATGCGTCAGCAACAGGAATTGTTCCGCGCGCAGATGCTTACCGAGATGGCGCGGATGAGCCTCGAGGACGGCCTCGTGATGCAAATTCATCCCGGCTCCGTACGCAACCACAATCAGCAGATCTATGAGCGATACGGCCGCGACGCGGGCGCCGACATTCCGCGTCCCACGGACTACGTGCACGCGCTTCGCCCTCTGCTCGATCAATTCGGCAACGAAAAAAACCTAACGATCATTTTGTTTACGCTGGACGAGTCCGCATTCAGCCGCGAATTGGCGCCGCTCGCCGGTCATTATCCCTGCCTGCGGCTCGGGCCGCCCTGGTGGTTCCTTGACAGCCCCGAGGGCATGATGCGGTTCCGCGAGCTGGCCACGGAAACCGCAGGCTTCTACAACACCGTTGGGTTTAATGACGATACGCGGGCTTTTCTTTCAATTCCCGCGCGTCATGATGTCGCCCGCCGCATCGACTGCGCATTTCTAGCGCGCCTTGTTGCAGAGCATCGACTCGACGAGAGCGAAGCCTACGAGGTAGCGCACGACCTGACCTACCGGCTTGTCAAGAACGCATATCGTTTATAGCCGGCGATATTTTCTGCGATCGGCCGCCCGATCCCAACCACGACCTTAAGAAGCGGCAGCGAGATGAGAGTGATTATGGAGAGACAAAACGGCAAACTAAGCAAATATTCCGTTGGAACCGGCGACCGCTTTGCCCATCAGGCCAAGGCGCAACTGCAGGCATGCATCAAAGCTCTCGAAGCTGGAGCCACTGTCGTTCCCGTCTGGAATAAATCCAACCGCGAACACACGATCATCGGCTCCGACCCAGCCTCTGTGCGGCGTGCCGCGGATGCCGCGGTCAAAGCCCTGGATTGGAAGCATCCGTACTTCTGCGATGCCGACCACATCACTCTGCAAACAGTCGGGCGCTTTCTTCAGCCTGCGATTTCTACACCATCGACGTTGCCGATTTCATCGGCCAGTCCGCCTCAGACGCCGACATCGACAAATTCGTAAAACAGCATCCGGAGCTGCTGGGACGCATACAGCTCGAAGGCATTGACGATGTCTTTGAAATCACGCAGAAGCGATCTGCGGAAAACCGCGCAGAAGTTTCTGGCCGCCGTCAAGAAGGCGGGCGAAGTCTATCGCGCGATCGAGCAGGCGAAGGGCCGGGGTAACTTCATTCCTGAGATTTCGATGGACGAAACGAACGCCGCGCAATCGCCGGTCGAGTTGCTGATCATTCTGGCCGCGATCGCGGACGAAGGCATTCCCATCGAGACCATTGCTCCCAAATTCAGCGGCCGCTTCAACAAGGGCGTCGATTACGTGGGCGACGTTGCGCAGTTCGAAAAGGAGTTCGCGCTCGATGTTGCGGCGATCGCCTATGCGGTCGCGCACTTCGGACTTCCTGCAAACCTCAAGCTGAGTGTGCACTCGGGCAGTGATAAGTTTTCCATTTACCCCGCAATCCACGCGACCATCAAGCGCTTCAACGCGGGCGTCCATTTGAAAACCGCCGGAACGACGTGGCTCGAAGAGTTGATCGGTCTCGCCGAAGTCGGGGGGCGACGGCCTTGCGCTGGCGAAGGATATTTATGCCGAAGCATACGCGCACAGTGAAGAGCTCTGCGCGCCCTATGCGACCGTCATCGACATTGATGCAGCCAAGCTGCCTTCGCCCGGCGAGGTGCGTGGTTGGACCTCTGAGCAATACACCTCCGCGTTGCGCCATGTGCGCGGGTCCGCAGCCTACAACAGCAGTCTGCGCCAACTCCTGCATGTTGGCTTCAAGGTCGCTGCCAAGATGGGACACGCGCTACCTCGACCTGCTCGAAGCCAACGAAGCCGTCATTGCGAAAAACGTGACGGAGAATCTTTTCGATCGGCACATCGCTCCCGTCTTCCTTGGGCCGTAGTTCACAAGCTAGACGGCATCTCTCGTGAAGTCGGCTTTCAGTGGAGTTCAGACCTTTGCGCCGGCCAGCATCACAATCGGTCTTCCCTCTTCTGGCTTGCACAACGAAGCTCATCCCCTGTAACGTCCGCGTAACCAATCGTCGCTCCCTTATTCGCACTGATATTCACATTGTGCAGGTGCACGCCGTGAATCGGCGCCTCTGGCAAACCGACGATCGACCGCCGGCCGTTTCGCTTCCAGTCGCAGTAACATTCTCAAGCGTGATGTCGTGAAAATGCGGCGTCAGCCGCGTCACAGGCTTCGCGCTCTTCCTGATCGGGCGGAAGAATCGCTGGATAGTACTCGCTGATGATCAACGCATTCTTCACATCCTTCATCTCGATGTCGCGGAACACAAGATGGCTCACATCGTTGCCGCGATCGCGATTGGCCTTGATTCGGATCCCGTTGTCTGTACCCTCGAAATGAATGCGCTCGGCGCGGATATTCTGCGCGCCGCCGGCAATCTCGCTGCCCACTGAAAGCCCGTGCCCGTGCAGAAATGTGCAATCCGTAATGGTGATGTCGCGGCTCGGCGAATCCGGGCCCAGTCGAATTGATAGCGCCCGATTTGATCGCGACATTGTCGTCGCCCACGTCGGCAAAGACGTGGTCGATGACGCACATGCGACGAGGAAAACGGATCGATCGCATCCGTATTGGGCGCGTGCGGCGGGCGCCAGTATCTTCACGTTGCGAATCACCACGTCATCCGAGTAGTACGGGACCACCTGCCACATCGGCGAATTCTGCACCGTGATTCCTTCCACGCGAACATGCGCGCAATGATCGAACAGAATGAGCTTCGGCCGTGGGTGCCCGGTACCGAGAATGCCATGATCCTTGATGCTCCGCGCCTCCTGCCACCAGCTCTCGCCATTTCCATCAATTACGCCTTCGCCGATGATCGCCACATTCGTTGCGTGGATCGCGCTCACCAGCGGCTGCAAATCCGGAAGACGAAATTCGTCGTGGGGCGGATAATCCTGATGATCTGGAGACCCAAGCAATGTCGCGCCCTTGTCGAGCTGCAGCGTGATGTTGCTCTTGAGCTCGATCGGCGCCGCAACATACATACCTGCGCTCAATTGCACGATACCTCCGCCTCTATTTCGCGCGCAAGCATCGATCGCTGCCTGGATCGCCTTCGTGTCCTTGGTCGATCCATCGCCTTTGGCGCCGAATGTCCTCGGATCGCAGGTCGTCGTCGCATGAACGAACATGCAGACGCAAGCCCGAAGAATACGGCGGGGGTAACACCTGGAAAAATTTCCGTCGAATCATTCTGGCTCCGTATGAACGGATGGATCACGTGCCAAAACATCATACGATAGAAATCGCAAGTGGTCCTACCACTTCATGGCAAATCTGCGGAATGGCCTGCATTCGAACACGAATGCATGCCGGTTCAGCGCAATTCTTGCCGCGTCATTCGCACGCGCTATTCCTGAGTCATTCGCTCGTTCATCACTAGAGCATGACTAGGTAACATCGACGAACTCTGCGCCTGCTTCACGCGCCGATAGCTCATCCTCGAATGGGTGCCTCCGTCGGACCAAGTGTTTCAGGAACGGCTGTGTGGTCGCGACGACCTCTATGGTCAATTGTCGGAAGTTGACCTGACGCATGCATTCGCTCCGTGGTTTCACATCGTTGAGCGCGCGACGCTGAGCAATCAACGCACGCTCTTGCTCCTCAAGCGGATCGACGCGCTCGACTCTGCAGAAACGGCGGAACCGCACCGAGGAGGCCCGCATTGGAGGGAATTGATCGATAGTTTTAAGTGCTTGAAAAATATGGTAGGCACGACTGGATTCGAACCAGCGACCTCTTCCGTGTCAAGGAAGCGCTCTAACCAACTGAGCTACGCGCCTTTGGCCTTTGTTTCAGTAAACCAGAAGGTAGTTTAGCAGCATCTACCTGCCGCGAAAAGATGCGCCGTCCCGCCCCATTCCGCCTTGCTGTACCATCGATAGTCGGATGGAAAAAGTTCGTGGCCGCGGCGCGACCTGGTTTCCTATCCCTCGCACGATGACAGTCGCGACAAAACCAAGCCTCAATCCTCTGGCGTCCGCGCCGAACCTGCTCACCCTTCTGCGGATTTGCCTCGCGCCCTTTCTGGTCGCCGCAATTCTCGAGAATCGATTCAAAGTCGGCTTCGTTCTCTTCGTCGCGGCTGGACTGACCGACGCGCTCGATGGCTTACTGGCCCGCCTGCTCAAACAACGCACAGTCCTGGGTCAATATCTCGATCCCGTTGCCGACAAGCTTCTGCTCAGCACCTTGTTTCTTGTGCTGCTGCACGAAGGCCTGATGCCCGTCCGAGTCACAGTTCTGGTTTTTGGAAGAGACGTCTGGCATTCTGCTGGTCTCGGCAATTCTCTACGCTGCGGCTGGCCGGCGGGAATTCAAGCCCAGCATCTTTGGCAAGGCCAACACGCTGGCCCAGGTGCTCGCCGTGGCTGTCGTGCTGCTGCATCAACTCACGCAGGCGCCCTGGGTCGTGGCCCTGCGCGCGTTTGCGTTGTGGGCAACCATGATCTTCACCGTCGTTTCCGGGCTTCACTATGCATGGATCGCCGCCCACAAATCTTCTGCCGCGCAAACGGGCGGCGCGCTGAATAAATGAACATCGAATCCGCCCTCGAGTCGGGGCTTCACAGCGCATTCGGGCCAGCACACGCCTTGACGATTTCAAGCGCAAGCCGGAAAAGCACCCTGAATACTACGAGGCTTTCGGATATAACCGACTCATTCAGATGAAGATAATGGTTTGAAAGTGTCTCACGAAGGGTCGCTTTTTACGTTCGGAATCGGCTGCATTGTCCGCGGGCGGGCGGGTCGGAATAACCCAGTTTCACTAGATAAATGTGCATGGGAGAACAGGCACTAAGCGCGCGTCAACCCCTCGCACAGATTGGCGTACAGGTGCGAGCATCCGGTTCAGAGAACCTGGAAACGGGCGATTGGGTCTTACTCGTCCTCTAACACATCTTCCTTCGTAAGATCAGCGGTTTCTTCAATCTCCATGTCGCGAAACTCTTCGGAGTCAAAGACTTCGCCACATTCCAGGCACTCGACAAACTCCGTGTCTTCGTGCCGGGAAACGATTCGTACCCTGGGGTGTTTGCAGGCGGTTGCCATCGGATCGGTATTCAGTTGGAATTAGGATGCTCTTTCCGCCGATTGTAGCGGCCTTTTTTGTAATTTCAAGCGGCAAAATTGCGATGTCTTACGCGTCATCTCCCGTTTCTGACGCTATCCCGAATCACCCCTTGAAACCCGACAGAAAGCGGTCGTATACTAAATACGGACCGAAGAAGTCGGATATTCCATGCTCAAGCTGACAAAAAAGGCCGATTACGGGTTGATGGCGCTCAAGTACCTTGCCGAGCACCCGGAGACTCACTGCGCTGAGCGCCAAGGATATCTGCCGACGCCTACGGGATTCCGGCGCAGTTGCTGGCCAAGATTCTGCAACAGCTCACCAAGGCGGGCCTGCTCAGGTCGCACGCCGGCATGAACGGCGGCTATGCGCTTGTCGCGGGATGCACGCGAGATCTCGGCCTACGAGGTGATTCTCGCCATCGACGGGCCGTTTTTCATTACCTCCTGCACCAAGGGCGCGAAGGCCTGCGACCTGACGCCGAGTTGCACGATCAAGGAGCCGCTGGCGCGGGTGAACGACACCATCGCCGGAGTGCTGAAGAGCATCAGCATTCAAGACCTGGCGGAGCACGAACCGGCCGCGGGCCAAAGCCGTAAGCCAATGCGCTGGTTTCATTGACGTTGTAATGCAGTTTTCCCCATCCGCGCCGTATGCGCCGGTGAACACAGACATGAAGGATGGAGATCGACGATGAGCACAGTTGCCAGCCAAGTTGAAGTGCCGGCCGGCGTGACGCTGCCGATCTATATGGATAATCACGCCACCAGCCCGCTCGATCCGCGGGTGCTGGAAGCGATGATGCCCTACTTCACCGACAAGTTCGGCAACGCGGCCAGCCGCAACCACTCCTTTGGCTGGGAAGCGGAGCAGGCTGTCGAGACGGCGCGCGAGCAGATTGCCAAGCTGATCGGCGCCACCGGCGAAGGAGATCATCTTTACCTCCGGCGCCACCGAGAGCAACAACCTGGCCATCAAGGGCATTGCCGAGATGTATCGCGAGCGCGGCAACCACATCATCACCCAGGTCACCGAGCACAAGGCGATTCTCGACACCTGCAAGCGGCTTGAGAAGTACGGCTATCGCGTCACCTATCTGCCGGTGAAGGCCGACGGGCTGATCGATCTCGAAGACCTGAAGCGCGCCATGGACGACAAGACCATCCTGGTCACCATCATGGCGGCCAACAACGAGATCGGCGTGCTGCAGCCCATCCGCGAGATCGGCAAGATCTGCCATGAGAAGGGCGTCATCTTCCATACCGATGCGGTGCAGGCCGTGGGCAAGGTTCCGGTCAACGTGATCGCCGACAACATCGACGTGGCTTCGCTCTCCGGCCACAAGATTTACGGACCCAAGGGCGTGGGCGCGCTCTATGTTCGCCGTCGCAACCCGCGCGTGCAGATCGCCGCGCAGATCGACGGCGGCGGCCACGAGCGCGGCATGCGTTCTGGCACGCTGAATGTCCCCGGCATCGTCGGCCTGGGCAAGGCCTGCGAGATCGCCCATGCAGGAGATGGACAACGAAGCGGCCTATCTGCGCGGACTGCGCGACCGGCTCAAGGCCAAGCTCGAGTCCGAGCTCGACTACATCCACGTGAACGGCTCATGGGAGCACCGCCTGCCCGGCAACCTGAACATGAGCTTTGTCTATGTCGAAGGCGAGTCGCTGCTGATGGGCATCAACGATGTTGCGGTTTCAAGCGGCTCGGCCTGCACCTCGGCCACGCTCGAACCCAGCTATGTACTCAAGGCGCTGGGCCTGGGCGACGATGTGGCGCACAGCTCGCATTCGGTTTGGTCTGGGCCGCTTCAACACCCAGGCCGAAGTGGACTACGTGGCCGCCAAGGTGATCGACATTGTGAAGAAACTGCGCCAGCTTTCACCGCTCTACGAGATGGTGAAGGAAGGCATCGACCTGACCAAGATTCAATGGGAGGCGCACTAACCACCTGCGGTGAGGCCAACTGCATTTGGCGCGCGTAGCAAAGTAATGGCATGGATTTTTCCGTGCCGTAAGTTGAGAAGGACAGGTTTGTAACAGGGCGCGACATTAAGTCGTGCCGAAAGCGGGACTCAAGCAAGCGGGCTTTAGCCCCTGAGGCATTTGAAGATTGAATGAAGCATCGACAGGCAAGCCTGCCGAATCAAACAAGAGTACACGCGGCTTCCCCGCGGGAGGAGAACGGACCAATGGCATACAGCGATAAGGTAATCGACCACTACAACAATCCGCGCAACGTGGGCACGCTGGACAAGAGCTCGACCGAAGTGGGCACGGGCCTGGTGGGCGCGCCGGAGTGCGGCGACGTGATGCGGCTGCAGATCCGCGTCAACCCCGAGACGCAGGTCATCGAAGAAGCCAAGTTCAAGACCTTCGGCTGCGGCTCGGCCATCGCCAGCTCGTCGCTGGCCACCGAGTGGATCAAGGGCCGCACCGTGGACGACGCGCTGGCCATCAAGAACACCGACATCGTGAAGGAGCTGTCGCTTCCTCCGGTGAAGATTCACTGCTCGGTGCTGGCCGAGGACGCGATTCGCGCGGCGATCGGCGACTGGAAGAAGAAGAACGGCGTTGCGGAAACTGCTCCGGCAGCGACTGCCACCGCGCAGTAAGCACAAGCAGCGAGTGCCGTGGACACGGCTTCAGCCGTGCCGACAAAGCGCGCCAGGAATTGAAGAGGCTTCAGCCTCCGAGATTCGACAACGGAAACGGAAAATCATGTCGAACATGGTGACAATCGAGATCGAAGCCCGCGGAAGGCGCCTCTGCGGCTGGAACGCAGACCGCACCGCAGGTGCCGGCTGAGCCGGCGCTCAGCCGCAGGCGGAGTCGGCCCGAGCGCAGGGGCTTGCAGGTGACGCGAGCGCGCCATCAAGCGCGTTCGCATCGCCATGGCCAAGGAAGGCGTCTCGCCGGAAGAAGGCGGCCTGCGCCTGGGCGTCATGGGCGGCGGCTGCTCGGGGCTTTCCTATGCCATCAAGTTCGATACGCAGCCCCGCGAGCGCGATCGCATCTACGACTTCGACGGCGTGCGCGTCTTCGTCGATCCCAAGTCGTTTCTCTATCTGCACGGCATGACGCTGGACTACGAAGAGACGCTGATGCGGCAGGGATTCAACTTCATCAATCCGAACTCCACGCGCTCCTGCGGCTGCGGTTCGTCCTTTTCGTCGTAGGGCGTTCGCTGGAGCCCGTTCATGTTGAAAGTCCTCGATTCCGCTGTCCCCGTTGCATGCTGGTCCTGCTCCGTGGCCACAACGAGTCCACGCTGTTCTGCCCGCATTGCAGCAAGATTCAGCCGCCTCCGGGCGGGGATTATTTTTCGGTCTTCGGCTTGGAGCCGCGTCTGACGCTCGATCTCGGCAGCTCGAGCACGAGTTTCACCGCCTCAGCCGCAAGCTCCATCCCGACCGCTTTGCGCGCGCCAGCGACAGACGAGAAGGAATGGAGCCTGGCCGACACAGCGCTGCTCAACGACGCCTATCGCACGCTGAAAGATCCGATCCGCCGCACCGAGTATCTGCTCAAGCTGGAAGGCGCCGAGATCGGCGAAGAGCACAGCGGCAAGGGCCGTACCGATCCGTCGCGTGTCCCAGCCGATCTGCTCGAAGAAGTCTTCGACCTGAACATGCAGCTCGAAGAGATGCGCGCAGCCAAAAGATGGGCGAAGAAGATCCTGCCCTGAAACAGAGTCTTGACCGAAGCGAAGAAGAAATTCGACGGCCTGCTGGACGATGTGGACCAGGATCTGCGATCGCAGTGGACAGCCTGGGACGACGGCGATGAAGCAGCGCGGAAGGCCGCGCAAAAGACGATGGTGGCCCTGCTCGACCGGCGCCGCTATCTCAACAACCTGGTCCGCGATGTGACCGAAACTTTAGGAGCAAATTAAATCAGCATGGCGGAAGGACGCGTAGTCGGAATCGATCTCGGAACCACCAACTCCCTCGTCGCCTATATGCAGGGCGATGCGCCGGTGGTGATTCCCGGCGTCGACGGCTCCAATCTTGTGCCCTCGGTGGTGGCGCTCGATCCTGTTGCCCGCCGAGGGCGGCCGGCCCACGGTCACGGTCGGCAACAGCGCGCGCAAGGCGCTCATCGAAACGCCGGAGCGCGTCATCTACTCCGTCAAGCGGCTCATGGGCCGCGGCCTTGAAGAAGTTCAGACGAGCTGAAGCTCTTTCCCTTCCGGCTCGCCGACGACGTGGAAGCCGGCGAAGTGCCGCGCATTCAGCTCGGCGAACTCCGCTTCACGCCGCCGGAGATTTCCGCCTACATCCTGCGCCAGCTCAAGCGCAATGCCGAGCGGTTCTTCGGCGCGCCGGTCACGCAGGCCGTCATCACCGTGCCCGCCTACTTCAACGACGCGCAGCGCCAGGCCACCAAGGACGCAGGCCGCATGGCCGGCCTTGAAGTGCTGCGCCTGGTGAACGAGCCCACCGCGGCGGCGCTGGCCTACGGCCTCGATCGCGCCAAGGAAGGCACCATCGCCGTCTACGATCTCGGCGGCGGCACCTTCGACATCTCCATTCTCAAGTTGCGCGACGGCATCTTCGAAGTGCAGTCCACCAACGGCGACACGCACCTGGGCGGCGACGACATCGACAACCTGCTGCTCGCCATCGCGCTCGACGAAATTCATGCCGAGCACGGCGTCGATCTGCGCACGCATCCCGGCGCGGTGCAGGCATTGCGCAAAGCTGCCATCGACGCCAAGATCCGGCTCTCCTCCGAGCCGTCCGCGCAGTTCGACATCGAGCTGCCCAACGGCGACCGCTATCAGCGCGAGATTCCGCGCGAAGTCTTCGAGCAGTTGATCGAGCCGGTGCTCGAGCGCACCGCCGGCCCCTGCAAGCAGGCCTTGACCGACGCCGGCATCACGCCCGAGCAGATCGACGAAGTGGTGCTGGTCGGCGGATCGACGCGCATTCCCGCGGTGCGCGCTCTGGTCGACGATCTCTTCCATCTCTCGGCGCGCGGCAAGAAGCCGCACACCGAGCTGAATCCCGACGAAGTGGTTGCGCTGGGCGCGGCCGTGCAGGCCGACATTCTTGCCGGCGCGTCGAAGACCACTGAAGAAATGCTGCTGCTCGACGTGACGCCGCTTTCGCTGGGCATCGAGGCTCTCGGCGGCGTGGTCGCGCGCATCATCCAGCGCAACTCCACGATTCCCGCGTCGGCCACCGAGCACTTCACCACCGGCGTCGACGGCCAGACCAACGTCGCCATTCACGTGGTGCAGGGCGAGCGCGAACTGGCCGCCGATTGCCGCTCGCTTGGCGCGCTTCGACCTCAAGGGCATTCCGCCGATGACCGCCGGCCTGCCGCGCATCGAGGTCAAATTCCTGATCGATGCCGACGGCATTCTGCAGGTCTCGGCGCGCGAGCAGCGCAGCGGGCAAGGCGGCGCAAATCGAAGTCAAGCCGACCTATGGCCTCACCGACGAGCAGGTCGAGACCATGATTCTCGACTCGTTCGATCACGCCGAAGAAGACTTTGCCAAGCGCCTGCTGATCGAGGCGCGCAACGAAGCGGAGACGATTCTGGCCAAGGTCGAACAGGCGCGAACAAGTCCCGCGTGGGAGCAGCTGACGCGGCGAAGAGCAGTGTCCGCGATCGATGCCGCGCGCGACCGCCTGGCAGCCGTGAAACGCGGGCGAAGATCTGACCGCTATTCGCGACGCGACGCTGGCTCTCGACCGCGCAACGCAGCGCTTTGCCGAGTTGATGATGGATGCCGCGGTGACCACCGCGATTCGCGGCAAGACCATGGACGCAGCCGGCGAAGATCTCGGCGAGGAAGTCACCGCGCCGCATCCCATGGCCCCGGCGGAATTCAAATGATAGCAGAGTGGGTGCCGCATCCTGTCGTAGGGTGGAAAGGCAAACTCAGCAACATGGGCCATCCTTGGCGCGAGTTTCGCAACAAGAGCGCAGAGCAGATCGCAGAGGAAATCTATGAGCGAAGCAAACACACAAGAACATTCCGCCCGACAAGCTGGTGCGCGTCACCTTTATGCCCGAAGGCAAGACGGTCGAGTTCGAGTTCGGCACGCTGCCCTACGACCATCACGGCAAGCCGATGTCGTTTCTCGATGTCGCGGAGAACTTCGGCATCTTTCTCGACCACGCCTGCGGCGGCGTCTGCGCCTGCACCACCTGCCACATCTGGATCAAGGACGGCGCAACGGCATCAGCGAAGCCGAAGACGATGAGCTCGACCGCCTGGACATGGCCGCCGACCAGCAATTGAATTCGCGCCTCGGCTGCCAGGCCGTCATCACCAAGCCCGGCAACTACGTGGTCGAAATTCCCAAGTGGAATCGCAACTACATCTCCGAAGGCAAGCCGCTGGCCCTGGCCGAACCGAAGTAAGAAGTCTGCGCGCAAACAGTCATGAGCCTATCGACGATTGAACGGCAGCAGCTGATCAGCGCGGTGATCGGCGACCGCAATGTTGATCACGGTCGACGTCAGAAAGATCACGCTTGCGGCCGGCCAGAAAACAGGGCGCCACCTGCATCCCTGTCCCGTAGTCGGTTACATTGCGAGCGGTACAGGTTTTTATCAAATCGAAGGCGAACCCGCTCGAACTGCTCCCCGTCGGGTCGGCTTTTTATGAACCTGCACGAGCGAGTAATTAGCCGAGTTTGGCAACGCATCCGATGTCACTTCACTCACTTTCATTGCGTTCTATTTGCTGGACGGTGAGCAGGACTTGATAACCATGCTCGAGAACAAGTAGGAGCGAGAAACATGCCGCGCGAGATTCATTGGACCGACGCCGAAGAGATCGGCATTCAATTGCAGGAGAAATTCCCCGACCTCGATCCGCTCACCGTCCGCTTCACCGACCTGCACCGCTACGTGACCGAGCTCGAGGGCTTCGCCGACGATCCTCCAAATCGAACGAGTCGCGGCTTGAAGCCATTCAGATGGCCTGGCACGAGGAGTCCGAAGACGCGAAAGGCTGACTCACGCCTTGCTACGTCGCGCCCGCTCGTATTCGCTCCAGCCGAACGCGCTTCAAAGTGCACGAACTCGCGCGTTCTCTCCCGGCACAAGATATACGCTGATCACATCGAATCGCACCGGCGGCATCTGCGCCTGTGGCAGTTGGCGCACATAGCGGCGCGCCAGACGGCGCAGGATCGCTGCGCTTGTGTCGATCCACCGCAGCTTCGGCCGGCGTCATGTCATGTGCGGTGCGCGTCTTCACTTCGACGAAGCACAGCATCGGTCCTTGCCACGCGATCAGATCCACATCGCCGGGCACGTCGCCGGAAGACCAGCGCCGCGCCACCACGGTATATCCCTTGCGCCGCAGATAGAAGAAGGCCGCATCCTCGCCGGCGAGTCCCGTCGTCAGATGCGCCGGTAGCTCGGCATCGCGCCCGCGCCGCTCGCGCCAGGCGATCCAGGCCATCCGAGGGTCTGCTCCAGCAGCGCCGATCCGCATCTGCGCCGATTCGTCCCATGGCAATCTATTCTGCTCCCGCAGCAGCATGCCCGTGCAAACGAGCGCACACTCACAGACCAGCCTGCCGAGCCAAGCGCACTGCGAGCATCGATGCGATGCCGGCCTAGGCGCCGTCTCCCACTGCAGCTGCGACCGGCTCGCCGACGCGCACATGCTCCTTCTCGGCCTGCGTCAACGCCTCTTCCAGGATGTCGAGCGCCACCGTCGCTTCTTCCTCGCTGACGATCAGCGGCGGGCACAGCCGCATCGAAGTCTCGCCGCAGCCCAGCACCATCAGGCCGCGCTCGAACGCCAGTGTCTCCACGCGATTGCGCAGCGCCGCCGGCAGGTTCGCGCGTTGCCTTGTCCTTCACCAGCTCGATGCCGATCATCAGGCCGCGTCCGCGCACGTCGCCCACCGTGGGATGCGATCTGCTTCCAGCCGTCGCAGCCGCTCCAGCATCAACTCGCCCACGCGTCGCGGCGTTGGCAATCGCCTTCGCGCTCGAGAATGTCCATCGTCGCCAGCGCCGCGGCAATCGAAACCGGATTGCCGCCGAATGTCGACGCATGCGAGCCGGGAACCCAGTCCATGATCTCCGCGCGCGTCATGCAGATGCCCAGCGGCATGCCGGTAGCAATGCCCTTCGCCATGCAAACCATGTCCGGCTCCACGCCGGAGTGCTCAATCGCCCACCACTTGCCCGTGCGGCCTGCGCCGCTCTGCACCTCGTCCACCACCAGCAGAATGCCGTGACGATTGCAGATGCGCGCGCAGCTCGCGCAGAAAGTTGTCGGCGCCACCACGTAGCCGCCTTCGCCCTGGATCGGCTCGATGAAGATCGCCGCCACTTCTTCCGGCGGCAAGAATCGTCTTGAAGAGCTTCTCTTCGATGTAGCGCGCGCAGCCCAGGCTGAATGCCTCTTGCGCCTTCGCGTCCCCGATGCATCCGCGATACGCATAGGGAAAGCGAATATGCGTCACGCCCGGAACCAGCGGCGAGAAGCGCCGCTTCTGCTGCGGCTTCGATGCGGTCAGCGAAAGCGCGCCCATGGTGCGGCCGTGGAATGCGCCGAAGAACGAAATGATCTGCTGGCGTCCGGTGTGATAGCGCGCCAGCTTCAGCGCGCACTCAATCGCCTCGGCGCCGGAGTTGCCATAAAAGAACCTGTGCGGCCCCGGCATCGGCGCAACGGCCGAGAGCTGCTCGGCAAGATCCGTCAGCGGCTCGTTGTAGAAATCCGTGCCCGAGATGTGAATCAGCTCGGCCGCCTGCTTCTGGATCGCCGCAACCACTTCCGGATGGCAATGGCCGGTCGAAACCACGGCGATGCCCGCGGCAAAATCGAGAAACTCGTTCCCGTCCACATCTTCAACGCGAACCCCGCGTCCGCGCTTCGCCACCAGCGGATAGGAGCGCGTATAGCTGGGCGAAATCAGCGCGTGTCCGCTTCCACTGCGGCCTGCGCCTTCGGTCCGGGCAAGCGTACACACCAGCTTCGGTCCGTATTGCGCATGCATTTCTTGCTTGGTCATCGTCAATTTCTCCTCGGCAGATCGGTTGCGCCGGCTCAAGCGCCCAGCATGCGGATGGAGCGCAGCCACGGACCCTCGTCGATGAGGGTCGTCTAGTTCCGCAGACCCGTGGGTGGGTCTGACAAGCAGGCGAGGATCTTCGGCGGTCCGGTGACTAATCGCCGCCGAAGAGGCTAGGTCGTGTGCGGGTAGGCAGCACGCGCAGATGGCGGCGCGGGCAAATGCAACGCGCGCGCGAACCGCGACCAGCTCTTTCGAGCCGGCATCAGCGGCATCGCGCATGAAGCTTGGCCTTGTGCATGGAAGTTCCCGCTGGCTATGAGGATAGCACGGGCTCGAAAACCGGCGATGTCGGTCATCGGCAGCCGCATCAGGGCAAGTAGCGTCTGCATCAGGACGCAGGCTTCTTCTCGAACGCCGTTGCCGGAACCAATGCCGCCGGGCTCTCGTCCTTCGAGCGCCACCGGCCCTGCTTCAATGATCTTCAATGCATGCATCGCTCGCGGCCATACGCCATCCAGCAGACGGCGCCCTTCTTCAACAAGGTGCACGCGATCTCCACCGTGTAGGGCGCTTCCGGATGCCCTTTCGGCGTTCCCTTGGCTCGCTCGATCCACATGCTGTGGCGTGCCCAGCGTGTAATCGCCATAGACCGGATCGGCTGACATCGAAGCTCTGCTTGATTCCTTCCGAAGCGCCCTGCGCAAAGCCCGGCAGATCCTTGGGTCATCGTTGCCCAAAGCATGCGAACGGCAATTCGACCACCACCAGCACCGAGGCAGGTTCGCCGTGCCGCGCCGTGAGCGCGATCTGCACGCAGGCCACGCCCTTCTTTTCTTCGTCGGTCGCCGCATTCTGTTGCGCCTGTTCTTTCACACCGGGAAGCGTCGGGTTGGCATTCACGACTTCCCAATCCGATGGCAACGAATAACTGAAGCCAAGGTCGCTCGCGTGCGCTTCAGGAGCGGCAGCCGGTGTCTGCGCAACCAACGCTGCTCCGCCCAGCAAAGTACAAACGCAATCGACGTCACTCTCATTTTCCCGCAAGTCTATCACGCACCGTGTCGCGTGAGCGAATCTGTGAGCGCCGGCTCTCCGTTTGCGATCAGCGTGCACGTCGCATCCTGTTCGTGGCCAGACGCACGAAAGCCCGCCTTGGTTGGTGGCGGGCTTCGTACAGACCTCAATTGCAAGGCCGTTGGTTAGAGGTGAAGGTTGTTCCCCAATAGATGGAACTAACTTAGCGTTAACTTCGCGATTAATCAAGTAAAATCACTCGTTTTCGTGTAACTTGGCGCGAAAGTGGCATGTCGTTATGCGGCTTTAGTAATGTCGCGATTTCTTAATAATTCGCAGTACTGAGAAAGCGAAATAATCCGCTCGCATCTTCGAAGCCAAGCGCCGTTCGACTAACTCGCTTCCAACTAACGTAACCTGCCTCACCTAAGTTAGAAAGAAAGCCGAGACCGCCGAAATCACTCCGGCCAGCGCAAACACGATCCCGAAATACCAATACATGCGGCTGCGCGTAAGCAGTGTGACCGAAGTGATCACCAATCCAATCTCCAGCAGCGCCTCGCCCAGATCGAATCGATCCGCGCGTGCTTCAGCCTTCTCAACTTCCTTCTCCAGTGAGCTTCGGCCTCGTCCTTCGCTCTTCTTCAAGTCGTCGGTCCACTTCGCCTGATGATCGGCGTACGCTTTCTGAATTTTCTCGCGCCGCATCCTTGTCGGCAGATGGTCAACCACGCTCAACAGGTCGGCTGCCAGTGCCGTGTCGTTCGCGCGAATCTTGTGCGCCTGGTATTCGTTCCACTTGTCGGTCGCCTTGTTCTGATAAGCACAGCCTCGGTGTGCGTGCGATGGCCCAGCACCGTGGTCACCGCCACCAGCACCGCAAGCACGCTCATGGTGAAGGCGACGGGCCGCAGCGTAGACTCTGCGATCCGTGCTCGGCGTTCTCCTGCAATTCCTGTGCTTCGTTCGCTTCCATGGGTCAGTGATCTCCTTCGGTGACGGAATAGCTTGCAGCTAGCCGTCACTTCCGCTTCCAGCGCGCGCCTTCCTTCGAGTCTTCAATCACCACGCCCTTCTCCGCCAGCTGTTTGCGAATCTGGTCGGCGCGCGCAAAGTCGCGGCGCTTCTTGGCCACGTCGCGCTCCGCCACCAGCGCATCGATCTCCTCGTCGCTGATCGACGCACTGCGCCAGCAACTCCGGCGCCACATCCGCCATCCGCCCAGCCTGCTCGGCCCACGCCAGCGCGCGCCGCGTCGGCTCCGCATCGCGATCCTCGATCACATCGAACACCGCATCGAAGGCCGCCAGCACCTTCAAAATCGCATCGCGATCGCCCGCGCAGAACTGCCCACGATCGATCGCCGTGTTCGCCGCGCGCACCAGCTCGAAGATCGGCGCGCGCGCATCGGCAGTATTCAGGTCGTTGGCCAGCGCCGCCATGTAGTCCGCCTGCGCCTTCTTCGCCGCCTCCTGCAATGGAGAGCATCCGCCGTCCGACCGACTTTCTTCCGCTCGTAACCGCCACAGTGCTCAGCCGCTGATGAAACGTCCGCAGCCGCTCAATCGCATTCGTCGCTTCGGTCAGCCCTTCAAACGTGAAGTTCAGCTGGTGCCGGTACGGCACGGAAATCAGCGCCAGCCGGATCGCCGACGCCTTGTATCCCTTCAGCAGCAGATCGCGCAGCGTATAGAAGTTCCCCTCGCTCTTCGACATCTTGCGCCCGTCCACCAGCAGAAAGCGCACATGCATCCAGTGCCGCGCGAAAGTCTTGTGCGTCACGCTCTCGCTCTGCGCAATCTCGTTCTCGTGGTGCGGAAACATCAGGTCTTCGCCGCCGGCATGCAGATCGAAGCTCTCGCCCAGATACTCCATCGCCATCGCCGAGCACTCGATGTGCCAGCCCGGCCGCCCGCGCCCGATCGCCGTCTCCCACGAAGTCTCGCCCGGCTTGGCCGCCTTCCACAACGCAAAATCGCGCGCCGAATCCTTCTCGTACTCGTCCACATCCACGCGCGCGCCGTCTTCCATGCCGCTCAAATCCTTCTTGCTCAGCTTGCCGTACTCCGGAAACGCCGACAGCCGGAAGTACCAGCTCCCATCGTCCGCTTTGTACGCCGCGCCCACGGCGGCCAGCTTCTCCACCAGCTCCACCATCTGCGGAATGTGCTCGGTCGCCCGCGCAATCACCTCCGGCCGCTCGATGCGCAGCGAGTCCAGATCCTCAAAGAACGCCGCGACATATTGCTTCGTGTATTCGCCGATCGCGAGTCCCGCTCCGCTGCATTGCGGATGATCTTGTCGTCCACGTCCGTAATGTTCATCACGTGGCGCACCGGCACCCCGGTCAGCTGGAGAAAGCGGCGCAGCACGTCGATCTGCAGAAATGTGCGGAAGTTGCCGATGTGCCCGTAGTCGTAGACCGTCGGCCCGCAGGCATACATGCGCAGCGCCTTGCCGTCGGAGGGAACCAGTTCATCCAGTTGTCCCGTCAGGGTATTGAAAAGGCGGAGAGTCATTCACTTGGTCGTTACTCGGGCTGGAGATCGTATCGCACATTTTGGCGCATTACCAATCTCCGATTGTAGCAGTGCAAAATATTGCGCGATTTCCATTCAATTCCTGCAATTTCACAGTCCCGCTGGTGTATAGATTGGGATGAGACTCCCCCATGATTTTCTCTCCCATCTGAAAGGAGGATATGGAAAGCGAAGTCCTGTCTTTACTCTGCGACCCAGATACGCGCTACGAATTCGAGTTGGAAGGGAGTACTCTCCGCAATACCGCGACGGGCCGCGTCTATCCTATCCGCGATGGAATTCCTTTATTTGTCAGCACGTTAACCGGATCAAATCTGAAATACCAGTCCTTGTACGATCGGATCGCCCCGGGCTACGATCTGGCGGAAACCCTTTACCGCTTGATCAAGCGCCGAGCCCGATTTTCGCCGCGAGATCATCGCCGAGCTGGAGATCAAGCCGCAGGCACGCGCGTGCTCGAAGTCGGTGTCGGCACCGGCGCAAATCTCCGCTATCTTCCGCCAGGACATCGATTTCTACGGCCTCGATCTCTCCTGGGGCATGCTCCGCAAGTGCCGAAAAAAACTGCAGAAATGGCGCCGGCACCGCACGCCTCTTCCAAGGAGAAGCCTCTCGCCTGCCCTTTCGCGCCGAGGTCTTCGACTGCGTCTTCCATGTCGGCGGCATCAACTTCTTCTCCGATCCCAATCGCGCCATTCGCGAGATGATCTGGGTCGCCAAGCCCGGAACGAAGATCGTGATCTCCGACGAGACCGAAGACGTCGTGACGCAACAGCTACCAGAAGAATCCTATCACGAGGGCATACTTTCCGCCCGGCAGCGAACTGTCCGCTGCCCCATCGACCTCGTTCCCGAAGAAATGCAGGAGATTCAGGGCGCGCGAAATCGCCGACGGCAAGCTTTACTGCCTACCTTCCGCAAGCCGCAGCCATGGTCGATAGTCCGATCAACCCTCATCGACGCAACAGCCGAGGAGGCACTCGAAAGCAGCCGCTACCTTCGCAGCTTCATCGCCCCAGCACCAACGACGGGTCAGCCGTCAGATCCGCCGGTGCAAACTCTCCTGCCACATAACGCGGCCACGCCGCCGCCGCAATCATCGCCGCATTGTCGGTCGAGAGCGCCAGCGTAGGAAACGCCACGCCGATTCCGCGCCGCGCAGCCTCCGCCGTGAACCGCTCACGCAACTCGCCGTTGGCCGCCACGCCCCCGGTGACCAGAATGCGTCGCAGCGTCCAGGGCCTCCGGCTGCGGCAAAAGTCTTCTTCATCAGATCGCCCACCACCGCGTGCTGAAAGCTTGCGATCAAGTCGAGCGTCGTGGGATCGCAAGTCGCCAGAGCCTCTTCGATCGTCGGCCGTGTCGGGCGCATCCGGCCCGGTGAACAAGCGCCTCGCGTCGCGCCTCGGCTTCCGGGCGCAGGTGATGCAGCTCCACGTAGCGCAGCACCGCCGTCTTGATCCCCGAAAACGAAAACAGAAAATGCGGGATCGAGCGCGGCGATCGGCGCCGTCTTCGCGCCTTTCGTTCGTGGCGCAGCGCCCTGCAGGTGAACCTTTGTCTTGATCTGCGCGAAACGAAAACGGCACCGCCCGCGGATCGCCGAATCGCGCCAGCGCGTCGATCCACGGCCCTCCGGGATAGCCCAGCCCCAGCAGCTTGGCCACCTTGTCGTAGGCCTCGCCCGCCGCATCGTCCAGCGTGCGCCCGACCAGCGTGTACCTCCACGTGCCGTTCAGCGGCTGCGCCAGATAGAGGTGCGTGTGCCCGCCCGAGACGACCAGTGCCAACGCGGCCCACATCAAGATCCTCCCCTTTGCTGTCATCCTGAGCGACCTCCTCTGGGATGTCATCCCGAGCGTCCGAGCGCTGGGAGGGACCGAAGGACTGCCTCGGATGTTGCCCTGCCACCCCTTTCCGTTCAGAGCACCGCATGAATGTGCCCTTCCAGATGATTGACCGCGATCAGCGGCAGGCCCTGCGCAAACGCCAGCGCTTTCGCATAAGTGATCCCCACCAGCAGAGCGCCCGCCAAGCCCCGGCCCGCTGGTCACGGCGATCGCGTCCAGATCGCCCAGCGTGACGCCCGCCTCCGCCAGCGCCGCACGCACCACCGGCACAATGGCACGCAGATGCTCGCGGCTGGCCAGCTCCGGCACCACGCCGCCGTACTTCGCGTGCGTCGCGATCTGCGAGGCCACCACCGACGACAGCGTCCGCGCGCCGCGCTCCACGACAGCCGCTGCCGTCTCGTCGCACGAGGATCTCGATGCCGAGAATCAGGCCGCGTCCGCTCATCTCTTCAGTTTACCGGGATCGCCTTGCAGCTCTCGCGCCACGCCGCGCGACAATAGCAGCAGGAGCGATGTCTTGCCCGTCAGCGCCCAATTCGCATCTGCTCTGCGCATCCTCGACCACGCTGCGCGACACCGGCTATGAAGCCTATCTCGCCGGCGGCTGCGTGCGCGACCTGCTGCTCGGCCGCGAGCCCGCCGACTACGACGTCGCCACCTCGGCCACGCCCGATGTCGTTCTCGAAATGTTTCCGCGCACCTTCGCCGTGGGCGCACACTTCGGCGTGGTGCTCGTTGCCACCTGCGGTGGGGCAGACGCCGCTGCGCGGCTGGAGAAGAAACCGCGACCGAGGAATCGCTCATGACCGAGGTTGCGACCTTCCGCTCCGACGGCGCCTACTCCGACGGCCGCCATCCCGACGAGGTCCGCTACACGCTCAGCGCCGACGAAGACGTCCAGCGCCGCGACTTCACCATCAACGGCCTGCTCCTCGATCCACTGCGTGCAGGCGGCTCTTTGGAGCGAGACCTTCGCCGACCGTCGACGCTGCGCGCGGCCGTGATCGACCACGTCGGCGGTCTCGCCGATCTCGATGCCGGCATCATCCGCGCCATCGGCCAGCCCGATCGCCGCTTTGAAGAAGACCAGCTGCGCCTGCTGCGCGCCGTCCGCTTCGCCGCGCGCTTCGGCTTCGAGATCGAACCGGCAACATTCGCCGCCATCCGCGCTCTCGCCCCGCGTATCCACGCCGTCAGCCGCGAGCGCGTGCGCGACGAACTGACCAAAATGCTCACCGAAGGCCATGCCCGCCGCGCCTTCGAATTGCTCGATGAAACCGGCCTGCTCGCAGAAGTTCTGCCCGAAGTCGCGCGCATGAAGGGCGTCGCACAGCCGCCGCAGTTCCATCCCGAGGGCGATGTGTGGGTCCACACGCTGCTGCTGCTTGACCAACTTCAGCCCGGCTGCCCGCTCACGCTCGCCTGGGGCGCGCTGCTGCACGACGTCGGCAAGCCTCCCACCTTCCGCGTCGCCCCCGACCGCATCCGCTTCGACGGCCATGTCGAGGTCGGCGTCGCCATGGGCGCCGAAATCTGCCGCCGCTTCCGCTTCTCCAACGACGAGACCCGCCAGATTCTCGCGCTCATCGAAAACCACATGCGCTTTGCCGACGCGCCGCGCATGAAGGACTCCGACGCTGAAGCGCTTCTTCCGGCTCGAGGACTTCGACCAGCACCTCGCCCTGCACCGCATGGATTGCCTTGCCGCCCACGGCAACCTCGACCATCTGGGACTTTGTGCGCGAGCGCTACGAAGCCACGCCGGAAGAGGTGGTCCGCCCCAAGCCGCTCATCACCGGCCGCGAACTGATCGCCGCCGGATACATGCCCGGCCCGCAGTTCCAGCAGATGCTGCAACGCGTCGAAGACGCGCAACTGGAGGGCGCGATCAGCACGACCGAAGAAGCCTGCGCCCTGGTGCGCGAACGATTTCCCTCATGAACGTGACTGACGCGCACTGCCAGGTGTCGGTCAGATGAGATAAAGGAGTGTCGGGTCTCTCTGGCTTCAGAGAACCCGTCGCGCAAACGCTTCCCCTCCCCGGAAAGTGAGATTCATATGACCACCGCTGCGAGCGATCCCGTCATCGATTTCCAGTCCAGCTGGGCGAACTCGATCTGCCCCGCGCATGTGCGCGAAGTGCTTTCCGCCGCGCCCTTGGTGCAGACCCCCGAGAATCGCTCGCAGCTCCTGGACTGGGCGCTCGGCCGCTCCACGGGGACGACCGACTGGACCCTCGGCAATCGCGACGACCACGGCGTCTACGAGGCAGTCTTTCATCTCCCGGGCCAAGCCAACGGCGCCTCCCGCATCGTCGAGGCCGTGATCACCAAGGCCCGCAATGGCCTGGCCATCAACTTCCCTGATCCCGCCATGCGCCGCCGCGATCCCGACGCCATGGTCATCGGCGACAACCTGCCCACCGACAAGCCCACCTACGAACAGCGCTTCGGCGAGCCCTTCGAAAACGACGCGTCAACAGACGCTCGACTGGCTCAAGACGCAGGAACTGGTCGCGATGCCGTTCTACGCCGGCACCGATGCGCTGGGCTATGGCTCGCTGCTCATCGTGCCGCGCCAGGCCGCGTTTTTTGCCGCGGCCCTGGCCGATCTGCAGGGCATGATTCCGCGCAGCCAGGTTCCCGCCGGATTTCAAAATCACCGGCGGCGTGCTCTTTGTCGCGCCGCCTTTCCGGCATACGCATTTTGGCGGCCGCCAGGTTGTCGTGCACGACCGCACCGCCACGCACCAGGAGGTCTTCGCCTACAACCTCTATCCGGGCCCGAGCGCGAAGAAGGGCGTCTACTCCATGCTCCTCGACATCGGCGAACGCGAAGGCTGGACGACCAACCATTGCGCGGCCGTTGCCGTCGTCACGCCCTATGAGAACCAGCTGATCCTCATGCACGAGGGCGCCAGCGGCGGCGGCAAGAGCGAGATGACCGAGCACATCCATCGCATGGAAGATGGCCGCCTGCTCCTCGGCGAAAACGTGGTCACCCACGAGCAGCGCACGCTGAACCTGCCCGAAGCCTGCCATCTGCGCCCCATCGCCGACGACATGGCCTGCGCGCATCCGCAACTACCAGGGCACAAGCAAGCGCCTCGTCGTCGCCGACGCCGAGAACGCATGGTTTGTGCGCGTCGACCACATCCACAGCTACGGCACCGCGCCCAATCTCGAGCGCCTCTGCATCGATCCGCCCGAGCCGCTGCTCTTTCTCAACCACTACATTGTTCCCGGCGGCACCTGCCTCACCTGGGAGCACGTCGAAGACGCGCCCGGCAAGCTCTGCCCCAACCCGCGCGTGATCCTGCCCCGCCGCATGATCGAAGACATCGCCACGGCACGCGCCCCGTCGACGTGCGCAGCTTCGGCGTGCGCTGCCCGCCCACGCATCAGCGGGAGCCGCCTCTACGGCATCCTCGCCATGATGCACGTGCTCAGCCCCGCGCTGGCCTGGCTCTGGCGTCTCGTCGCCCCGCGCGGCCACGCCAACCCCAGCATCCACCCCTCGCCAGGGGGCGGACTTTTGGAGCAGAGTCTCAACGGGGAAACGCCAATGGAATCCGAAGGCGTCGGCTCCTACTGGGCCTTTGCTACCGGCCGCCGCGTCGACCAGGCCAACCTGCTGCTGCACCAAATTGTTGCTACGCCCGAGACCCGCTACGTCCTCCTGCCCAACCAGCACATCGGCGCGTGGAAGGTCGGCTTCATGGCCGAGTGGATTGCCCGCGAATACCTGGCCCGCCGCGGCAGCGCGCGGTTTGGCCGCGAGCAGGTGCGATGAAGCGCTCTTCCCGCTGCTCGGCTACATCCCGCACCAGCTAAGAATCGAAGGCTCCATGATTCCCCGCGTCTTTCTTCGCGTCGAAGAGCAGATTCAGGGCGGCATGGACGTCTACGAAGAAGGCGCGCGCCAGTGGCGTGAATTCTTCGCGCGCGAGCTCAAGCCGTTCCAGGTGCCCGACCTCGATCCCCTCGGCCACCGCATCATCGAGGCCTGCCTCGACGGCGCGCACCAGGAGGACTACCGCCGCCTCATCCCGCATCCTATGTTCCGCGACGACGAAGGCTAGCTTCGCGGAATCACTCCGCAGTTCTCCTCACAACCCCAGTTCGCTGAGCGTCGGGTGGTCGTCGGGACGCCGCCCGTCGGGCCAGTGAAACAGCCTTTGGGATTCCTCAATCGTCAAATCGTTGATGCTCGCATACCGCCGATGCATCAATCCATCCGCGCCGAACTCCCAATTTTCATTCCCATACGAGCGGAACCATTGCCCCGCCGCATCGTGGGATTCATACGCGAAACGGACCGCAATCCGCGCGTCACCAAATGTCCACAGTTCCTTGATCAAGCGATAGTCGAGCTCGCGGGCCCATTTGCGCGTAAGAAACGCCACAATCTCCTCCCGCCCATTGATAAACTCCGACCGGTTCCGCCAGCGGCTGTCAATCGAATAGGCAAGGCTCACGCGTTCCGGGTCACGCGTATTCCACGCATCCTCGGCCGCGCGCACTTTCGCCGTCGCCGTCTCGCGCGTGAAGGGCGGCGTTATGGGATTGGTTACGACTGACGACATGAAACCTCCTTTTGATAGGAAGAATTTCGGACCCAGCCGTACCTTGCGCTCCGGCCAAAACTCGTCTTTTCTCTTGGATGACCATTCAATGCCGTACGTCTCGGAGAGAATGGAGCTATGCCTGTGCCCGTTGAAGGAGCTCCGTCGGGATTGCGCTGCTTCGATGTCCTTGTCCTGGGTGCGGGTGCGGCCGGGCTCATGTGCGCCGCCGTGGCAGGCCAGCGGGGCCGCCGCGTAGCCCTGCTCGAACACAACGCCCAGCCCGGCCGCAAGATCCTCATCTCCGGCGGAGGCCGCTGCAACTTCACCAATATCCATTGCACGCCAGCCAATTTCCTCTCCGCGAATCCTCACTACGCCAAGTCCGCGCTCGCGCTCTATCAGCCTCAACACTTCCTTGAGCTCGTGAGCGCTATCGAATTCGTTGGCACGAAAAAACCCTTGGCCAGCTCTTCTGCGATGGCTCGGCCCAGGCGATTCTCGACATGCTGCTCGCCGAGTGCGAGAAATCCAAAGAGGCAAACGGAAGCGTTGAGTTGATCCTGAACGCCCGCGAGATCGCTGTAGAATCCGCCTCTGGTGCGTTTCGCGTTGCGTCATCGCAAGGCGAATTCGAGGCCTCCGCCCTGGTCGTCGCCACGGGCGGCCTCTCCATTCCCAAACTCGGCGCGACGAGCCTCGCCTATGATCTCGCCCGCCAACGCGGCCTGCGCATCATCCAGCCGCGGCCGGCCCTGGTTCCGCTCCTTCTCGGCGGTGCAGAAGCCGGCTGGACGGCCCTCGCCGGCGTCTCAACTGAAGTCATTGCGCAGGCCGGAGCTGCCGAGTTCCGCGAGAAACTTCTCGTCACCCACCGCGGCCTCAGCGGCCCCGCCGTCCTGCAGGCGTCTTCCTATTGGCAAGCCGGCACGCCACTCCTAGTCGATTTCGCGCCCGACGCCAACGTGCTCCAACCGATGGTCGCAAACGGCGCCCGGCGTGACGCGGCGGCCTTGCGGTTAGCCTTACGCGCGGTCTTGCCGCAACGGCTCGCTGACCGAATCGTCGATGTCGGCTCCCCCAACGGCTGGTCCAACGCCGCGCTCGAATCCTGTGAGCGCCGCCTGCATCGATGGGAATTTCGCCCCACGGGCACAGAAGGCTTCGCTAAAGCCGAAGTCACTGCCGGCGGCGTCGACACCGCGGGTCTCAATTCGCGCACCATGGAAGCCCGCTCTGTGCCCGGCCTCTTCTTCATCGGTGAAGCCGTCGACGTGACCGGCCATCTCGGCGGATTCAATTTCCAATGGGCGTGGGCCTCGGCTGCGGCAGCTGGAAACAGCCTCTAGCTCCTAGCTTCTAGCCAGGCCACGCGAACTCCCGATTTGCGTATGAATTTGCCGTTGCGGTGCAATTGTCGTCGGCAAGCACCCTCTTGATTGAGACCGAGCGATGCTAGCAGCTAGAGGCTAGTAGCTGGTGGCTTGAATCTACTCCGCCGGCACAACCGGCTTCGCGGGCGGCTTCAGCACAAATCCCTTCCGCACCAGCGCAAACCCCTCCTGCGGCAACTCGGCCTGCAACAATTGGCTCTCCGGGCTAAAGAAAAGATCCGTATGCGCGCCGCTGATCGTCGCCACCAAGTGATGCACCGTGACTCGGCTTGCCGTCTACCGTGCCCTGCTCATCGGCATAAGTCGCCAGGCTGATCGGCACAACCGACCCGGCCTGCTTTGGCAGAATCGCCCACAAGTCGCGATTGTTGTGGTTCACCGCCAGCGCCAGCAGCGTTTCCAACGCGCCAGGATCGAAATCCGGCAGAAACACTGCTTATGATGTGCATCGAAACGCGTAGTGCTGCTGCGCCCGTTCGCCGAGATATTCATCAGCAACTGCGCCGCATCGGGTTTCGCCGAGACATTGACCGCCTGGTCATTCACCGTCGCACTTAATTGCACGTGCTTCAACTCGTTAGCCGAAGAAAGCTCCTCGTTCTTCGACAGCGCATAATTCAGCCCCTGCATCATCACGCGCACTAACGACGAAGAATCGTATCCATCCGCGTCGCCGTGATGTGAAAGCTCGCAGTCCCCACCTCCTGTCCGTGCTGGCTCACAGTGAAAGTTCGCTTCCTGCGATGAGGCGTTGAGCGTCGCCGCAGCAAAAATCCAGGCAATTAAACCTACATACGAACACGAAGCAAAATTTCGCACAACTCTCTCCCGACGTTCCTACAGGTATAGACGCGCAACCACCCAAGCAAGTTGTGGTCTCGCGGCGCAACTCGGCGAGTGCGTTCCCTGTTCCTGTTCCCTGTTCCCTACTCCCTACTCCCTACTCCCTATTCCCCGCCCTTCAGCTATCCTTTCTCTTTGAGGTGCAACCGCCATGACGGAGACTGCCACGCGCCCCGCAACTTGCCTATCTCACGGCCACACTCGACGACCTGCGCGCCAAGGGCACCCATTTCAAGCTGCGCGTCCTCGACGATCAGCAGGCGCCGGTCTGCCACTACGACGGCCGCGAAGTGATCAACCTCGCCAGCAACAACTACCTCGGCCTCGCCAACCACCCCAAGCTCATTGAGGCCGCGCTCGCCGCCACGCGCACCTACGGCGTGGGCTCGGGCGCGGTGCGCACCATCGCCGGCACCATGCGCATCCACATGGAGCTCGAGGAAAAGATCGCGCGCTTCAAGAATGTCGAGGCCTGCGTGGTCTTCCAGAGCGGCTTCGCGGCCAACGCCGGCACCGTCAGCGCGATCCTCGGCAAAGAAGACTTCATCCTCTCCGACGAGCTCAACCACGCCAGCATCATCGACGGCGCGCGGCTCTCGCGCGCCAAGATCAAGGTCTTCCGCCACAAAGATGCGGCCCATTGCGAGGAACTGCTGCAAGGAAATCGCGAACGAACCCGGCCACAAGCTCGTGATCACCGACGGCGTCTTCTCCATGGATGGCGACATCGGCCCGGTCGACAAGCTGGCCGCGCTGGCCGAGAAGTACGGCGCCATCATGATGGTCGACGACGCGCATGCTTCGGGCGTGCTGGGCCGCAACGGCCGCGGCGTCGATTGATCATTTCGGCATGCACGGCCGCGTCGACGTGCAGGTCGGCACGCTTTCAAAGGCCATCGGCGCGCTGGGCGGCTACGTGTGCGGCAGCCGCGACTTGATCGACTACCTCTACCACCGCGCGCGGCCCTTCCTCTTCTCCACGTCGCATCCGCCATCGGTCGCGGCTACGTGCATCGCGGCCTTCGACATTCTGGAGAACGAGCCCGAGCGCATTGAGCGCCTCTGGGCCAACACGCGCTACTTTCAGGGCGAGCTCAAGCGCGCCGGCTTCAACATCGGCGGCGTCAACACGCCGGCCACCGAGACGCCGATCACGCCGATCATCGTGGGCGAAGGCCGCGCGGCCATGGAGTTCAGCCGCGCCCTGTTCGACGAGGGCGTCATGGGAACGGGCATCGCATTCCCCACCGTGCCCGAAGGCAAGGCGCGCATCCGCGCCATCCTCACCAGCGAACACACGCGGGCGCAACTCGACCGGGCGCTCGAAACATCTGAGCGCGTCGCGAAGCGCATGAGGATTCTACAATAAGGCACGACATGATCGCTCACCTGCGCGGCAAGCTCATCCACAAACAACCCGGCCAGGCCATCGTCGAAGCCGCGGGCGTCGGCTACGACGTCGCCATCTCCGTGCCCACCTTCACGGCGCTGCCTTCGGTGGGCGCAGAGGCCTCGCTGCACATCCACACCCAGGTGAGCGAAGACCAGATTGCGCTGTTCGGCTTTCTCGAGCGCGAAGAAAAGCGGCTCTTCGAGCGGCTGATCACGGTCAGCGGCGTCGGCCCCAAGCTCGCCATCAAGATGCTCAGCGGGCTCTCGCAGCGAGCGCACGGTGCAGGCCATCCGCGCGCAGGATCACGCGCAGCTCACGCGCATTCCCGGCGTGGCAAAAAGCTCGCCGAGCGGCTGGTGGTCGAGCTGAAAGACAAGCTCGACGACTTCGCGGTTGCGCCCGCGCCGTCGACAGCGTGCAGGGCCCGGCTGTCGACGATGTGCTCTCCGCGCTTGTCAATCTCGGCTATCAGCGCCCGGCCGCGGAAAAGGCCATCGAGCAGGCCATCGCCAAAGACAAGGCGCTCGCCGGCGGATTTCGACGGGCTGTTCCGCGGCGCGCTGAAGCTAATCCGGTGAAGCCCTGCATCTCGCTCCCATCTTCGCGAGTCCGCCCCACGCAGTGGATTTCCTCAGAAAATAGCCCCTTTGCACAGCCCCGCACCCGCATGAACACCGTAAAATCCACTAGACTTGCTTGCAGATGCCCGGTGAAACAAAAACCGCTCCCTCCGCAGCTACTCCTTACTTCCGCCCGCAGCGCTCACCTTTCTGCGCAACCTCGCCAAGCACAACGACCGCGAGTGGTTCACGCCGCGCAAGGCGCAGTTCGAAGCGGAGCTGAAAGAGCCGATGCTGGCCATCGTCCGCAAAATCACCGACGCGATGATGGACTTTGCGCCCAACCATGTGCGGCCCGCGGAGAAATCGCCTGTTCCGCATCTATCGCGACACGCGCTTCAGCAACGACAAGCGGCCCTACAAAACGCACGTGGCCGCGTGGTGGTCGCACAGGGCCTGGAGAAGACTTCGGGCGCAGGCTACTACTTCCACGTCAGCGCGAAGGAAGTGATCATCGCCGCCGGCGCCTACATGCCGGAGAAGGAGCAGCTGGCGGCGATCCGCCACTGGCTGCTCGATCATCACGCGCAGTTTCGCAAACTGCTCAAAAGCCAGCGGTCCGGAAGACATTCATCGAATTTGAAGGCAACGCGCTCACGCGTCCGCCCAAGGGCTTTCCCTCCGAGCATCCGGCGCTGGACCTGATCCAGTGCCGCCAGTGGGGGCTGGCCGCCACGCTGCCGGCGAAGACGGCGCTCGAGGCAAGACTCGCCGACATCGTCATTCGCCACTTCAAGCTCGCCGCGCCGATGGTGGACGCGCTGAACACGCCCATCGCCGCGGCGCTCGCACCGAAGAAGAAGGTGCTCTTCGGGCTGCATTAGACGCACCTCGCGCAGCGCTCCATCGCCGCGTATTTCGGCGGCTATTCCGAGCCTCGAAAGGCTGAAAAACCGGCAATTTCGGCCTAAAATAGGCGATTTTAGGCACAAAACCCTAAGAAAACTGTGGAAATCGGCGTTTTTCCATTGACTTTGCCCACCTCCAAAGTCGCATTGTATACGAACGACAGGGTTCTGTACGAACCCGCATGAATACAGGGGTTTCGTGCACACGTTGCCTCGGTCGCACTCCCTCCATGCGGTACGCTTTATGGCTTCTTGAACCCGTTCTGAAGATGCCGAGCGGCGGAAACCCAGGGCAACAACCACGAGAAGGAGAACATCACATGGCAACTGGACTGACCAAGACCGCTCTTACCCGGCACCTGGCCGAGAAGCTCGAACTGACCAACAAGCAATCCGCGGCCTTCCTCGACCTGCTGGCAGAGACCGCCATCAAGGAAACCAAGAAGAACGGCGTCTTCGTGATTCCCGGCATCGGCCGCCTGGTGAAGGCAGAGCGCAAGGCCCGCATCGGCCGCAACCCGCAGACCGGCGAGGCCATCAAGATCAAGGCCAAGACCGTGGTCAAGTTCCGCGTGGCCAAGGCCGCCAAGGACGTCATCGCCCCCCCGAAGAAGTAGTTCATTCCGGACTGACCCACACGAACAAAAGGGGAGAAGCCTCGTGCTTCTCCCCTTTTCTTCGCTGGCCTCGCGCGATTTTTCAGCATTCCCTGCGGGCATCTCCAACATCCAATCGAGCATGGCAAGCTCCACGTCCATTGCGCGATCGTTCCCTCTCCCGGCTTCGCCGTCCAGGGCTCTCGTACTCACTGCTGCTGCGCCTCGAGGGCTGGCGGTCGCCGCGCTCACCTTCGCTCTCTATGCGCGCACTGGAGCGAGCTGGTGGCTCTTCGCCGCGCTCTGGCTCGCGCCCGATCTCTCCATGCTCGGCTATCTCTACCGGCCTTGCTGGGGCGCGCGCATCTACAACGCCGCGCACACCTACGTTCTGCCGGCGATTCTCGTCGCTCGCTCGCGCTCGCGTCTGCGGGCCAATAGCGCATATCTGCCCATCGCGCTCATCTGGATCAACCACATCGGCATCGATCGCCTCATGGGCTATGGACTCAAATACTCCAATGGCTTCGGCTGGACCCACCTTGGACTCGACTCGGCAAGCAGAAATCCTTACAGGCGGGATGACTGCCGTAAAATAGACGCGAGATGTTCCTCTACGGTGGGCTAGCGGTCCTCTGCTTAATCGCCGGCTTTGGGCTCGGCATATATGAATACAATCTGCGCGGCAGATCGTGAATGCCGCTGCATCAAGATCCGTCCCGACCTCGAACCCTTCGCGCTCTTTGCCCGCGCCCGTTCTGGTTCGTCAAGCCGTCTCATGCCACTTTCTCGAGAGCATTACCCAGCAAAGCAGCTCCTGCGCTGGCATCGCATCGTGTCGGTCGCGTCTCCCGCGTGTCTTCGTTGCGTTCGCTGTGCTGTTCGTCGCTTGCCATCAGGCATTCATAACAGTGGCTTATTCCTGCGTTCGCGGCAACAACGCCCGCACCACCAGCGATATTCCAAAGCAAATCAGAATTGCCCGCCCCATCAGCCGGTTGTCATAGCTCCACGACAAAAATGCCAGCGTGAAGAACACCCCGATGGGCAACATCTCCGCCAACACGGCGCGCATCCAATCGGCTTGCGCCCTGCCTGGGCCACTGTCGTTCGCAGTCGCGGAATCAGGCTCGGCACGCTTTGCAGATAAGCGCGATAGGCGATCCCAGCTGCGCGGACAGAAACGCTTCCTCGCCCAGAATGAGGCGCATGCAGAAAAATGTAAGCATCACGATCGCGAATAGCGCGCCAGTCGGCGGCATCAGAGCGCCATCGCCGCGACCATGCACCACAACCCAAGATAGAGCGGATTGCGCACGATACCGATAGGGCCCATCGGCCATGACGCCCGCGGCCTTCATGTTCGAGACTGATGCACCGTTGCCGAGCCCCAGATACGCGGCGCCCCAAACGCGCAGCGCGGCACCTAATCCTGCGATCAGCGCACCGACAAGATGACAACCGCCGTCGCCCCAGTGGTAATCGAACAATGCTCCCGTCCGGCTCAACTCCAGCGCCAGCCACTCCAGCAACGAGACGCGGCTGCCCACACCCCACTTTCAATCCACGGCGACCAAAAGCCAAGAACAATGATGATCGCGTTGATCGCCATCCGCAGACGAAATTCAATTGCCCTCGCTCCCACTTCCACTCCACTCCCATTCTCGCTTGTGGAGTGTACCATCCGGCGCGCGCAGCTTTGCGTCACTACTCGCAGCGCAGCGCGACTATGGGATCCGTCTTCATCGCAGCACGTGCCGGAACCGGGGCCCCCACGGACAGGTCCACGTCCGTGGGGTGGTTACTGGCGAAAGGTTGGGAACGCTCGAACCCAAAATGCAAAATCCTGACGTCGGAACTTACTCTCCCGCGCAACGCAACCATCGGATCCACAGCCGCGGCCCGTCGCGCAGGAATCCACGCCGCGGTCAGCGCAACCACCAACATCAGCAGCGGAACAGCACAATACGTCACCGGATCAAGCGAGCTCACTTCGAAGAGAAAGCTATGCAGCATCCGGCTTAGCGCCACCGCGCCCAGCATTCCCGCAACGCACCCCTCCGGCCAGCAACAGGCTCTGCCGCACAACTGCCATCACGATCTGCCAGCGCTGCGCGCCCAGAGCCAGGCGCAGACCGATCTCGCGCGTCCTCCAGCTCACGATGTACGCAATCAAGCTGTACACGCCCACCGCGCCAATCACCACGGCGAGGCTCCCGAATCCCAGCAGCAGACACCGCCAGCGCACGCGGTGCAGCCACCGAATTCGCCACCACCTCATCCATCGAGCGAACCCGCGTTACCGGAACCAGCGAATCGATACCGGCCACCGCCCGCCGCAGTCCTGCAGCTGTTTCCGCAGGAGTCGTGTGCGTGCGCAGCAGAACATACATCGCCGCTTGCTCACGCCCCGGCGTCAACGGCAAATACACTTCGTCACTGAAGCCGCCTTCCAGGCTTCCTTCACGCGCGTTGCGCACCACGCCCACAATCACCGATGCCTTCGCTGCGTCCCACACCGCCGGCGCCGGCGCATCATCCACGTCGAGCAGGTGCTTGCCAATCGGGTCCTGATTGGGCCAGTAGCGCTGCGCCAACCGCTCGTTCACCACGATGGCGCGGCTCGCGCCCGAAGCGTCTTCTTCGGTAACAAACGCCCGCGCACAAGGTGCAATCCCAGCACGTCGAAATATCCCGGTGAAACGGTCCGCCCCGTCGCCAGCAACGCGCCCTGCCGCGCATCGCGCGGATGGCCCTCGGCATCGAAAACATAGTTGTTGTCGCGCCCGCTCAGCGGCAGCGAATCGGTCAGCGCCGCACTCTCCACTCCGCTGATGCTCTTGCGCACGTTCCAGCAGCGTCGCAGTAAAACGATTGGCAGCGTCCCTTGTCTCTGCAAGCCGCCGCGTCCAGCGCCACCTCGGCCGTCACTGTGCCGCCCGTCCGGAATCCTGGATCAACGCGCGAGATCTGATACAGACTGTGCAGCATCAAGTCCGGCCGCGGTAATCACGATGACCGAAAGGCCAATCTGCGCCATCACCAGTACCATCGACAACCCGAACCGCGAGCCTCGTCCGGTCAATCCGCGGCTTCCCTACACGCAGCGTCGCCAGCAGATTCAACGAGGCCATCTTGATCGCGGGAATCAGCCCAAACAGCAGGCCGGCCAGCACCGATGCGCCCAGGTAAACAGAATGTCCCTGGCATGCAGCGAAACATCTTGAATACGCGGAGTATCGGCCGGCAGCAATCCCACAAAAACGCGCAGGCTCGCAAATGCCGCGGCCAGCCCGACCACACCTGCCGCCACACCCAGCACGACGCTCTCCGAGAGCAGTTGCTGAATGAGCCTCTTTCCCGACGCGCCCAGCGCGCCGCGAATCGCAATCTCTCGCTCGCGGGCCGTTGCGCGCGCCAGCATCAGGTTCGCCACGTTCGCGCACGCAATCAGCAGAATCAGTCCCACTGCGCCAAAAAGCAACAACAAGCCGCGGCCGCATCCCACCCGTCTGCGCCTCGAGCAGCGGCACAACTGTCATATCCGAGGCCCATACGTCCGGCATGCGGAACGGAAACACCGGTAAGAGAATCGAGTGCAAGCGCCGCAGCTCCGCCTGGGCCTGCGCCGGAGTCACTCCATCGGCGAGGCGGCCGAAAGCTTGCAGGTCAAAATTACTCCACGGGTCGAGCGGAGCATCTCCGCGATAGGAGACCGGGATGACGAATTGCGTATCCGCATAAGGAAAGTGCACCCCTACCGGCATGACGCCAATGATCCGGCGCGAAACTCCATCGACGCGAAGAGTACGGCCAATCACATCCGGTGCTCCCCCGTAATGTTGCCGCCAATATCCGTAGCTCAGGATGATGTCGTTGTCCTGGCCCGCGATTGCATCTTGTGCACTGAAAAAGTCACCCAGCGCCGGTCGGATGCCCAGCGTTTTGAACGCATTCACAATGACCTTTGCGCCAAAGACTCGGTCAGGCGCTCCGGAATCCGAGAGATTTGATTCCGCATCGGGGCCATATCCGGAAATCGATTCGAACGCCTTGGAGTTTTTGCCCAATTCGCGAATCCACCCCTTCGGAAACACAGGGGACTTCTCTCCTGTAATCCGCATTAGCCGATCCTGCTGCGCATACGGCAACGGCCGCAGCAAAATCGAATCCACCAGCGTGTAAATCACTGCGTTCGCGCCAATGCCTAACGCGAGCGTCAACACAGCTGTGATTGTGAACCCCGGTGCCTTGCGCATCTGGCGGAGCGCGAACCGCACATCCTGCAACACGCCTTCCAGCGGCGGCAGCGTCGCGCGATCGCGATACGCCTGTCTCACCTGTTCTTCGCCGCCTAAGCGAATCAGTGCCTGGCGCCGCGCCTCGTCCGCGCTCAACCCCGCACGCACACCTTCGTCCGTGTGCATCGCGACGTGGCTCTCGAGCTCCGCTTCAAAGTCCTCTCCCACCTGCCGTCACGGACCACCCGCGTCCACAAAGCTCTCAGCTGTCTCATCTCGGCTCTCCTATTCCGTCCGCAACGCCTGCATGGGGTCGACCGACGCGGCACGACGCGCAGGAATCCAGCAGGCCGCAAACGCGATCAGCCACCAGAAACGGTGGCACCACGACAAACGTAAAAGCATCGTGCGGTTGAATCCCATAGAGGAAGCTGGCTGCCATCTTCGATAACATCCATGCGGCCGGCCAGCCCAGCGCTACCGCAATCAGCGAGAGCACCAATCCCTGCCGCAACACGAGCCGCTCCACCGCACCGGGCTGCGCGCCCATTGCCATGCGAATGCCGATCTCGCGCGTGCGCCGGCTGACCGAGTAGCTCATCACGCCATAGAGCCCCACGCCCGCCAGCACCAAGCGCAATGCATCCGAAGACCCCGAAGAGCGCCGCGGCCAGATTGGGCAGGAAGTACGCAGTCCTGATGTGCTCCTCCATCGTCTCTACGTTGTAGATGGCCATCGCCGGATCGAGCGCGTGGATCCGCTGCCGCACAGCACCAGCAAACACCGACGGAGCACCTACCGTGCGGACGACGAGCGTGTATCCCATCACGGCTGGATCAGCCGCAACGGTTTGCCTGAGCGATCGGTATAGAACAGGTCGAGGGCTCTCGCCCAGGGTGCGCGATTTCACGTCTCCCACCATGCCGATGACTTCGTAAGTGCCGCCGGGACCGATAACGAATTGGCCGACAGGATTGATTCCGTGCATGACAGCGGTGACAAACGTCCGATTCACGATGGCCTTCTTCGGGCCGCTTGCTGTTTCGCTGCCGAAGTCGGTGCCGGCAATGCGCGGAATACCTAACGCTTCAAAATATCCTTGCGTCACCATGAAGAGATCAACGGTGGTATACGTTGAAGCGCGATCCCCTTGCACGTGAAACCCATCGCTGCGGTTGCCCCCGTTCAGCGGAGGCGAGTCCGTCATAACCGCCGACTCCACTCCCGGCAAAGCGGCCACGCGTTGCTGTAGTTGTGTAAAGAACTCGATGGTGCGTTCCGGCGTGTAGCCATGCACACGCGGGTCCACGGACATCATCAACAGGTTCTGTGGACGAAACCCGACGTCGATACGCGCCGCACTCATCAAGCTGCGCAGAAAAAGCCCTGTCAACGAAAGCACAACGACTGACATGGCAATCTGCGCGACCATGAGGATATTGCGCAAGCTGAAGCGCCGGCCTGCGCGGGCCAACGCGTCTTCGCCTTTGAGAGCGTTAGAGAGCAGAGGCCGCGAGGCAGCCCAGGCTGGTGCGATGCCGAGCAGAATCCCGCTGAGAACACTAAGAGCAAAGACATAAAACAGCACGCGCCAATCGACGCCAATGCTGAGGTCCAGCGGAACGGGCGCGGGCAGATGGATAGCTGAGAGAGAGCGCGTAGACCATAGCGAAAGAAGCACGCCGAGCGCTCCGCCTCCGAGCCCGAGCAGAACACTTTCAACCAGCATCTGGCGCTGCAGACGCCTCCGAGTCGCCCCCAGAGCGAGACGGACGGCCATGTCGCGCTGCCGGCCTGCTGCCTGCGCAAAGAGGAGATTGGCGACATTCGCGCAGGCGATCGAGAGAACCAGCAACACCACGATGGAGAGCGCTGCGAAGAAGAGCAGCGCCGTTCCTTTCTCTCTCGGCGGCAATGAGCCCGCTTGCTCAAAGACAAATCCGCCTCCCTTGTCGGTTGCGGGATACGCTTGCGCCAAGTGCTTGGCTAGGGTCTTCAGTTCAGCAGCGGCTTGCGTCCGCGTAACGCCGGGTTTGAGGCGTGCCACAACCGCAATCCAATGCATGTCGCGCGAATTCAGTTGAGAGAGGCCCGGAGCCAGTTGAGCTGCATTGCCGAGCGGCACCCAGAATTGCGTGTTCAAGATCTGGTCGACACTGTGAAAGGTTGCGGGGGCAACACCGACAACGGTAAAAAGCCGTCCGGAAAGCGTGATGGTTTTGCCAGCGATAGCGGGATCACTGTTGAAGCGACGTTGCCAGAGTGCGGAGCCGAGCACTATCTCCGCTGCATTTTCTTCGCCGCGGACGAATCCGCGTCCGACAACCATCGGAAGTTGAAGCACCGAGAAAAAGTTGGGGGTTACGGCCTGTCCCCACACGCGCTCCGGATCGCCGTTACCGCTAATAGAAGCGGGAATCAGTTCGTCGTAGGCGGCCACGCCGGAGAAGGACTTTGCCTGGTCGCGTACGTCTTCATAGACAGGCAAAGGAAAGTTGTTGCAGCACTGGTCGCCATCGTGAAGCGTGTGCAGCGCCAACAAAGTGGATGGATCGCCAACTGGTAAGGGACGCAGCACAAATCGGCTGACCATCGAGAAAATAGTCGCGTTTGCGCCAATACCTAAACCAATCGATAGAATCGCAATCGCGGTGGCGAACGAATGCTTTGCCAGCGTGCGAACACCAAAGCGCAAATCGCGCAAGAATGACTCGATCCACGGCAAACCGCGTCTCTCGCGATAGGCCTGGTGCGTCTGTTCCACGCCACCCAGGCGGATCAACGCTTGCCGGCGAGCTTCTTCTGGGTTCAGCCCCGCGCGCACTCCATCTTCCACATGCATCGCGACGTGGCTCTCCAACTCAAGCTCAAAATCTTCCTGCGTTCGCCGTGCGCGCAGCAGACGAAACCACAATGCTCGCAGCTTCCGCATCCAGACCTCCTATTCCGTCCGCAACGCCTGCATGGGATCGACAGCAGCCGCGCGTCGCGCCGGCAGATACGATGCCACGGCGGCAACAATGCACAGGAACGCTGCAGCGGCCACGTAGATCAGCGGATCGTTCGCGCCACCGCCCAGCAGCCTCGCATTCGCACCCATCCCAGAATTCGTAAACGACACGCTTGCCACGGCGCGCCCAAGGGCTATAGCCAATGCCCCGCCGGCAACCAAGTCCCGCAATGGTCAGCCCCAATCCCTGCCGCACCACCATGCGCAGCACATGCGCTGGCTGCGCTCCCAGCGCCATGCGCACGCCGATCTCCTGTGTCCGCTGCGCAACCGAATAGGCCATCACGCTGTAAAGCCCCACCGCCGCAAGCAACATGGCGATCGATCCCAGCACCGTCATCAGGCTCGCTGCGACTTTTTGCGGATAGAGGGATGCTCCGATGAACTCCTTCAACGGCGCGGCATCAAAGACCGTCACATTGGGATCGATCGCCCGCGCCTGCGCCCGCAACATCGACAGCACGCTCTCCGGGTCGCCCTGCGTGCGCACGTAGAAAGCAAGATTCATGTCTTCGCGAAACACCTGCCGGAACGGCACGTAGAAATAGGCCGGTGTGCTCTCGCCCAGGTAGTGGTACTTCGAATCCTTTGCGACGCCCACGACGCGGAACCAGTCGCCCCAGCCATGAATCTTCTTGCCGATGGGATTGCGTGCCGGCAAAAAATCGCCGCACAAATGCTTCGTTCACGATCATCACAGCGGGCGCATTCTCGTTGTCCTGCGTCGGTAAAGTTGCGTCCTTCTACAATCGGAATGTGCATCAGCGGCAGATAGCCCGGCGAAACCACATTGCGAAAAATGTTCATGTTCTCGTTGGGCCGCGGCGCGTAGCCCTCGATCTTCAGCTCCTCCCACCAGCTCGGCTCAAAGCCCAGCGGCACGCCATCGGAGTACGCCACGTCCGTCACTCCGGGCGCCGCCAGCATGCGCTCCTCAAGCCGCCGGCAAAACTCCTTGCGCTGCGCCAGGTTGTAGCCGTTGGTCGAAAGATAAAACTGGTTCAGCAGAACGTGATCGGGATCGAAGCCGGGATCGATGCGCAGCGTCTGCTGAAATCCGCGCGCAAACAACCCCGCGCCAACCAGCGCGACCAGCGCCAGCGCCACTTCCGATGCCACAAGCGTCGAACGCAGCCGATTGCGTGTTCGGCCCGCGGTTCCGCTGCGGCCGCCGCATTCAGTCGCGAGCTCAAATTCAGCCGGCTCACCTGCAATGCGGGAACAAGCCCGGCGATCAGCGCGGCCACCACGCATATACCTGCCGCGAATCCCAGTACGGCCAGATTCGGCCGCGTATCCATCGAGACCAGCGAACTCATCGGTCCCGGCGGCATCAGAAAACGCAGCGCGTGGCTCATCCACGGCGTCACCGCAAGCCCCAGCACCGCGCCGCATCCCGTCAGCATCAGGCTCTCCGTCAACACCTGCCGCGCAATCCGTGCGCGCCCCGCACCCAGAGCCAGTCGCGCGCTGAATTCTTTCTCGCGCACCGTGGCCCGCGCCAGCAGCAGATTCGCCACGTTCGCGCACACAATCAGCAGCACCAGAACGCAGACGCCCATCAAAATGCGCAGTGGTCCGACCAGCAATCCCTGCGGCCCATGCGGCGACTTCCACAGCGGCAGCAGCGTTGCGCTCATGCCCTCGCTCACATCCGCGTTCGCAACCGCCATGCGCTCCGCAAGCGTCTTCAGCTCCAGCCGCGCCTGCTCGAACTGGTCACGCCCTGCTTCAGGCGCGCAATGCCCAGCATGTTGCGGTCATGGCGGTCGCGCAGCATCCACTCCTGCACGCCGTTCAGCACCGACTGCTCCATGTAGGGCACCCACACATCGAACGACGTCACGGGAATCGATCCATGAAACTCCGGGCGCCGCCACGCCCACAATCGTCAGCTCATGCTGATTGATGCGAATCGTCTTCCCCACCATCGACGGATCGGCACCGATAGTGCGAACGCCAATAGCGGTCGCTGATCACGGCCACGGGATACGCGCCCGGCGCATCGCCGGATTCAGACGGCAAAAACGTGCGGCCCGCTTCCGCTTTCACCCCGAGAACAGAAAAGAAATTCCCTGAGACCAGCTCGCCCCACACGCGCTCCGCATGGTCCTCCTTGCCGACGCTGAAGCGCCGACACATGCGCCACCGCAATGCCGTCGAACAGTTTGAGGTCGATCGCGAAAATCGATGAAGTCAGGATAGGAATTCGGCACCCAATCGCCATTCGGCGTGACCGTCTCCAGCGTGACCAGCCGATTCGGATCCGCGACCCCGCTCAGCGGCTGCAGCAGCACCGCATTGATCCACGTGAACGCGGTTGCGGTCGCGCCGATGCCGATCGCCAGCGTGACAATCGCAACCGCGGTAAAGCCGCGATTGCGCCCCATCATGCGCACCCCGAACCGCACATCCTGCAGCAACTCCTCAATCCACGGCAGCGTGCGGCGTTCGCGATAAGCCTGCCGCGTCTGCTCCACTCCGCCCAGCCGAATCAGCGCCTGGCGCCGCGCCTCCGCCGGACTCAGCCCCGCGCGCACTCCATCTTCCGTGTGCATCGCGACGTGGCTCTCCAACTCGGCCTGAAACTCAGCCGTCGCCTCGCGGTGCGCGCAGCAAGCGCAGCCCAGGGCGCGAAGTTTGCTGTGAACGGGTTCATCGCTCGCCGCCTTCCCTCCTACGCTTCCGCGTTCGGCGCCAGAAAGCGCGACAGTATCTCAGTCGTCTGCTCCCACTCGGCCGCAGCTTTGCGCACCTGTTTCTCGCCGGCCTTGGTCAGCTCATAAAACTTCGCCTTGCGATTGTTATCTGAGAACGCCCCAGCGCGAGCGGATATAGCCCTCCTGCTCCAGCTTCAGCAGCGCAGGGTAAAGCGTCCCATAGTTCAGCTCCAGCAGATCGCCACTGGTTTGCTCAATGCGCCGCGCCAGCCCGTAGCCATGTTGCGGACCTATCACCTGCAGCGTCTTCAGCACCATCAGCGCCAGAGTTCCCTGCCATACATCGGTCTTTCCGCCCATCGCCGCCCTCCTATGGCAAACCAATAGAGAGCAGCATACACAATCCCCTATGGGAATGCAATACGACGCAATCTTAAGTTTTGTTGCGCTTCATCTGTTACGCTGGCGATTGAATTCCTCATCTTGCTATCTACGGAGACCATCCCTGTGATTCTGCGCGCCTTGTTCGTTCCCGTGCTGGCAGCCGCCACGCTCCCCCTCCAAGCGCAAAATGCGGACCTTGCCGCATCGGCCAAACGCCAGCTTCCAGTTCTCACCGAGACATACAAGCATTTGCACCGCAACCCCGAGCTCTCGCATCATGAGGAAAAAACCTCCGCCTTCGTCGCGTCCGAATTGCGGGGACTCGGCTACACCGTCACCGAACATGTCGGCAAATATCCTGACGGCTCGCAGGCTTTCGGCGTCGTGGCTATCCTTCAAAACGGAGATGGCCCACGCCTGCTTGCGCGCACCGAACTCGATGCGCTTCCCGTCGAAGAAAAGACGGGCCTCGATTACGCATCCACGGTTCGCTCCACCAACGCACAGGGACAGGCCGTCGGCGTCATGCACGCCTGCGGGCACGACTTGCACATGACGGTGTTCCTGGGCGTGGCGCGAGAAATGGCGGCGCGCAAGAGTCAATGGCACGGCACACTGATGCTCATCGGCCAACCTTCAGAAGAGACCATCGACGGCGCAAAAGCGATGCTCGCGGACGGCCTCTATGAGCGCTTCGGCCGCCCCGACTTCATCCTCTCCGAACACGACTCGAACGACGTCCCATCCGGTTCAGTCGCACTCAAAGGAGGACCGCTCCTCGCCAGTTCGACCGGCATCAACGTAACCATGCGTGGCATCGGCGGCCATGGTTCTTCTCCCCAATCCGGGAAAGATCCAATCGTGCTCGCCGCGGAATTCATTTTGGTCGCGCAAACCATCGTGAGTCGCCAGATCGATCCCCAGCAGCCTGCGGTACTGACCGTCGGCACCATTCATGGCGGAACGAAAAACAACATTATTCCTGACGAAGTCACGATGGGCCTTACCCTGCGCGCCTATTCGGCAGAAGTGCGTGACAAGATCATTGAGGATATTCGCCGTACCGCGAAGGGGTTGGCCGAAGCGTACGGCGTTCCCGCCGATCGAATGCCCGAGGTCACACTGGGCGAAAGCACACCTGCCACTCTCAATGACGCCGCACTGGATGACCGTCTGCGCTCTGTCGCGATCGCGGCTCTCGGCCCAGATCTCGTTCTTGATGGAAAAGCAGTGATGGGGAGCGAAGACGTTGGCCTCTTTACGTTCGATGCCAAGATTCCGGGCGTGATGTATTGGCTTGGCGCGGCCGATCCTGACAAACTCATCGAAAGCCACAGGACAGGCATTCCCCTGCCCAGCCCGCATTCCGCGCTCTTCGCGCCCGTCTACGCACCGGCCATCACTACGGGCGTCACAGCCATGACCGCAATGGCGCTGGACCTGCTCAAGTGAGCGAACCGCTCGCAGCAATCTCAAAACCTGAACTATTTCGAAGGATCAACCAGCGCTTGGTACACGATGGGCCGGCTCTCATATTCAAGGTTAGGACTGGCCGGTCCCAGCAGGCGTTGAATCATTCCGATAAAGACCACATCGTTGGTCGGGTCGATCCAAAACCAAGTCCCCGCAGCGCCATCCCAGAAAAACGTGCCCTTTCCATCCGGCAAATTTGCTTCCGGCGGATCGAATTCCACGGCGCAGTTATATCCGTAGCCTAGGCCCGGGCGCATCACCTGCAGGCCGATCCCGAACTTGCCCGTCAGCAGCTCCATGGGTACATGGTTCGAGCTCATCAGTTTCACGCTCGATGGCGACAAGATTCGCTTGCCATCCAGTTCTCCACCGTCGCCGAGCATCTGCGCAAAGCGATAATAATCTTCTGCCGTCGACACCATGCCGCCGCCGCCTGAAGGCATCGTTGGTTGCGCTTCATATTGACTCATTCCCCCGCCTGGTCCTCGCTGCGCCGCAGCCAGTTCGCCATTTGGACCTGTCGTATAGAGCGTCACGAGCCGATTGCGCTTCTCCGCAGGCACATAGAACCCCGCGTCTCTCATGCCCAATGGCATGTAAATATGATCGCGGATGAAATCCGGCAGCGCCTGCCCCGAAAGCTTCTCAACGATGTAGCCCTCAATATCCATTGAGATTGAATAAGTCCAACCTTTGCCCGGCTGATATAGCAGCGGGATCTGCGCTACGCTGTCGATCATCTCTTGCAGATTCTTCGAAGCCAGCACATGGGCATCGCGATACATTTTGTCCACCGGCGTATCGCCGAAAATCCCATACGTGAATCCCGCCGTGTGACTCATCAACTCGCGCATCGTAGGCGCATGTTCCGGATCCTCGAGAATCATCTTTCCGTCCGCGTCGACGCCCTTGAAAACCTTCAGGTGCGCAAACTCGGGAATATACTTCGCGATGGGATCGGACGGAAGCCACTTCCCCTGCTCGTAAAGAATCATCATCGCCACGCCGGTGACCGGCTTGGTCATCGAGAAATCGCGAAAAATCGTATCCTTCGTCATCGGCGCGCCGCTGTCCATGTCGCGATAACCATAGGTGCGATAATCCACCACCTTGCCGTGGCGCGCGAGGATGGTCACGATGCCGGCGACCTGCTTTTGATCCACAGTTTGCTGCATCAGCGCGTGCAGCCGCTCCAGCCGTTCCGATGAAAATCCAACGGCCTCGGGTTTCACGAGAGTCAGGTCCAGCACATGTCGTGCCGCTGGATGCACCTGCGTTTGCTGGGCCCACGACGATGTCGAACTCAATGCAAGCGCTATCGCAACCAACGCCAGATCCAGGCGAACGCCAGAACAAATTGCCTTCATAGATCTCCCTGCGGTTCTGCCCGCAACTTAATAGATCAGCTTCAGCGAGAATTGGATCTGTCTCGAAGTACCCGCGGTCTTACTGATCTCGCCGAACCCTGAGCCGGTCAGAATATTCGCCGGCAGTCCCATGTTTACGATGTTGAACAGATTGAAAAACTCCGAACGAAACTGCAAGTCGACACGCTCCGCGCCGCTTCGCCGGCGCCCAAACGGCGTGTCTTTGATGACTGCGTAGTCGAAATCATAGTAAGCCGGCCCTCTGAAGGTGTTGCGCCCAAGCGTGCCAAGGCGACCCACGTTAGGGCCAGTGCCGCCTGCAATGTGAATCGGGATCGAGAAGAAATCCGAGGCGTTGTTTATGCCCTGGCCAAAATAATCTTCGCGATTCGCGCGCGCTGTCGAGAGTTTCGGTTTCGCGATCTGGTCCGGCCGGTCCACACCATTCGATCCATAACCAGATTGCTGAATTCCCGAATAGACCGTGAACGGCGAGCCCGAACTGATGCTCGAGATGCTGAGCACCTCCCAACCGTAAGTGACTTTCTTGCTGATTGCGTGTAGAAACTCCACGCTTTCCAAATGCATATCCTGAGCCACACTAAGCCCGAATCCATGCGTCACATCGAACCCCGACGGACCTTTCTCTGGATGGGTATCGTACGGATTCTGTGAGAATCCAGACGCGACGGCTCCCGTCGAACCAGTTCCGCCTAAAACCAGGCTTGAGTCGTCAATTGATTTACTCCACGTGTAACTCGCCTGGATGCCAGGTCCGCCATGACCAGTGGTTCCGGAAATTGAAGTTTGCAGCGCATGGTAGGTCGAGTGGGCATCGGCGAAAATGACGTTTTCGACCCCAAAGCCCCCGATCACATTTCCCTGAGCGTCGAACTGAGTATGCGGAGCAAATCCTGGACTCGCGCCCGGATAGGCATTGGGAAACCCGTAGCGCGGCAGCTTTTCGCTAGCCGTGCCCACATAGTTCGCATCGGCCGTCAAGTTGCCTAGCTTTCGTTCCAGCCCCGCGGTCCACGTAAACAGCGTTCCATTGCCGAACGACCGATCGATCCCGCTCAAATTCAGTGCGCTCACCGCCCCGCTTTCGGTCAGGGCAGCCAGGTCCTTTTCATAGCGGTCTACATCCATCACGGTGTTGGCAGCCACAGTGTTGGTCCGTCCTGAAGCGAAGATATTCACTCCGTCAGGCGTGTAAGTTTGCGGAAGCTGGGCCGGCGTGATCTGGTACCCATACTTCAACGGCGTCGATGCTGCAGAGAGTCTGCGCGGATAGATCACAAAGGGCGTGGACCCGGTGAGAAAGTTATCCTGCCAGATATTCGGCGGTATCACCGTGATTCCGCCCCCCGCATGGACTTGTAACTTGCTTGTAACTTGCCATACCGCTTGCACGCGCGGGCTCCAGCCGTTCTTATTGGTCTGGTAGCCGGGCTGAGGATTGATGACATACTCCTGCGTACCGTTCGCGGTGAGGAATCCGCCAGTGCGGCGCGCCCGTTCCGTGATCGGCGTATACAACTCCCAGCGGAGTCCGTAGTCCAGCGTAAAGCGCGGCGTCACCTTCCAGGTATCCTGCAGATAGAAATTGAAGTCGTTGCGGCTAATGGCCGCGGGACCAATGTGCGCGCCGTTCGAAACGAAGCTCGGCGCAATGGCCACGGAGTAGGCGAATGGGCTGCCGGAGAGAAATCCCGATAGCGTATCGGGCAACGGGTCGCCGACGGCAATGTTGTGCTTCCCGCTCTGCGACGGAATGGCTTCTGTGGCGAACGCAGCGCCTCCGCCAAAGTCGTATTCACCGTCAGGGCTCACGCCGAAGTACGTCGTATCCCGATTCACCCGCGCCTCAAATCCAGCCTTGAAAACATGCGCTCCTTTCGTGTAAGAAACGGTCTGCCGCCCGTGAAACAGGTTGCCATAAGCCTGCATCACCGATCCTGCCGCGCCATTGAACGCTTCGTATGTTCCGTCGCTAAACTTCACCGCAGGATCCGTGTAATCGGTTGTCGGAAATCCTGGCGTCGTCCGCGTAATACTGATCAGCGACTCCAGAATCAGCCGCGGCGACTGCGTGCGCGTGTAACTGCCCATCACGTTCCTCTGGCGATCGATGTATTGCACACCAAAGGCCGGATCGACGGCCGTCTGATCGGGATTGGTCGTCGGCCCCGTCAGGTTGTCCATCGTGAAGCGCGCGAAGAACTGATCCTTCGCCGAAAATTTGTGATCGATGCGCACAGAAAACTGATCGGCATCCGTCGCAACCTTGGACGCTGTTGCGTAAGTACGAATTCCGAACGCACCGGCAGCATAGTTTGGCATCGGATAGCGCGCCAGGATCGCCGCGATGCTCGGGTCCACAGGCACCTCAAGCGTATCTGTCGAACCGTCGGGATAAGTCACCGTATCCATTCCGGCCCGCTCTGCGGCGGTGGGCACAGGCATCACCTGCGTCGTGCCCAGCACCTGGCGAAACCCCTGGTACTGCGCAAAATAGAATGTCCGCTTGCGCCCGTCATAGAGATGTGGGAGGTAGACAGGACCACCATTCGTAAAGCCGAATTCGTTGCGGCGGAACGGCGGAATTCTTCCCGGATATGCCGGAGTCGCGTAGTCAAAAAAGTTTCGCGCATCGAATGCCGAGTTGCGCACAAACTCAAATACCGACCCGTGAAACCCACTCGCTCCCGACCGCGTATGGATGTCGGTGAAGCCCGATGCGCCGCGGCCGATCTCCGCCGGCATCCAGCCCGAACTCGAATCGATCCCCTCCACCGCATCGACGTCGAAATTCGAAAACGTGCTCCCGCCCATCTCAGGATCGCTGATATCGGCGCCATCCATCGCGAACGTGGCTTCCACACCGCGTTGCCCATTGATCGCAAATTGCGCCGTAAAATTCGTTGCGCCGTTTGTGTCGGTCATCGTGCCGGCGGCAAGTAGCAGCAGCGAACTGAAATCCCGCTTGTTCAGCGGCAACTCGCTCACCGCCTGGCTCGACAACTGTTCGCCGCCGGTCGCAGACCGCTCTTTTCCTGTCAAAGAAGCGACCGCAATTTCGCCGCGGTCTGAGATCGTGATCACCACCATCGGTCCCGGCTGAGCGACGTCCACCGGTTGCGCGTACTCCTCACGTTTCCCGTTGGATTCTATCGATAGCCGGTATTGCCCAGGCGCCGCAGTAAGACGAAAGCGTCCGTCGGCATCCGTCGTTGCTTCTCCTCTAGCAGACGCGCCAACCAGCACAACCTTCGCGTTCGCAATCGAAGCGCCCGCCGAGTTGCGCAGCGTTCCTTGCCACAACGCCTGCGTCTGCGGTTGCGCGCTGGCTACATAACTGGAAGACAACACAGCCAGTCCCACAACCCAAAATCTCAAAAATGCGCCTGGCCCAAAACAGCCCTTCGAGCAGAGCTTACGTACGATTTTTTTCACGGATTCGCGACCTTAGTATGTAATTCGCGCGAGTGAAAGAAGACGGTTCGCAACGCCGATAACAACACTCGCCGCAACGACAAATTATACCTGCCGCGTCCCTGCTAAAACCTTTTTGCAGGCTACTTCTACGGCACTGTTTTCGAAATGTGACGAAACACAATCGTAGGTTCCATTAGGGGAATTCGCGCTCCTCAAGGAATCATTCAATCGGCGCGCTGCCAATCCATTTCCCTTCCCTACAATGGAATCATCCGCATGGCCGCGCCCGATCTCAACCCGACCTCATCCAGCGCCATCGCAACCGACACGATCGTAGCCATCTCCACGCCACCCGGCCGCGGCGGCATCGGCATCGTGCGCCTCAGCGGTCCGCAGGCCGCAACCATCGCAATCGAACTGGTCCAACTGCATCATCCTATGGAGCACGCGCACGCACGCCTCGCCGATGTTCTCGACACGCATGAGGAGGCCGAACCCAACCGCATCGACGAAGCGGTTGTCACGTACTTCGCCGCACCCAATTCCTACACTTCTGACGATCTGGTCGAAATTGCAGCCCACGGCTCCCCTGTTGTTCTGGACTTGCTGCTTCGTCGCGCCCTCGACCTGGGTGCACGCCTCGCCGAGCCCGGCGAATTCACCCAGCGCGCGTTTCTTTCTGGCAAGCTTGACCTCACGCAAGCCGAAGCCGTCCGCGACCTCATCGAGGCCCAGACCCTCACGCAAGCCCGTCAGGCAGCCAGCCAGATGGGCGGCGCTCTGAGTCATCGCGTGCAGCCAATGAAGCAGGCGCTCGTCGAACTCATCGCGCTGCTCGAAGCCGGCATCGACTTCGCCGAGGACGATGTCGACGTCACACCTCAAGCCGAAATCGTCCGTCGCATCGATGAACTCAACCCGCCTCTCGCTGCGCTGGAAGCCTCCTTCGCGCGCGGTCGGGTTGTGCATGACGGACTGACGCTGGCCATCGTTGGCCGCCCCAACGCCGGAAAAAGTTCACTCTTCAACCGACTCGTCGAACGCGACCGCGCCATCGTCACCTCCACGCCCGGCACCACCCGCGATCTGGTCACGGAGCGCATCTCCCTCGACGGCATTCCACTCGAGCTGGTCGATACTGCCGGCCTGCGCGAGGCCTTCGAAGAAGTCGAGCAGTTAGGTATCGCTCGCAGCCGCGAAGCGCTAGCCGATGCCTCGCTCGTCCTCATCGTTCTCGATGCGACGCAGCCACTCAACAGCGAAGAGCGCGCCTTACTCGCAGCCATTGAGGGCCGTCCCGCCGTTGTCGTCATCAACAAATGCGATCTGGCCCCTGTCGACACTCCTCCTATGGATACACCGAATGCCGAATCCAAGGCCATCCAACCGCTCAGAACATCCGCTCTCACCGGCGAAGGCATCGTCACCCTCCGCGAGCGCATTCTGGCCCTCGCCACCGGCGGAGCCGCTGCCGAACCCGGCCTTCTCACCAGCCTCCGGCACCAGCAGGCCATCGTCACCTCCCGCGCAGCGCTCGCCGATGCAGCGCAGGCCAACACCAACAACATTCCTCACGAAATGATTCTGATCGACCTTTATCGCGCCCTCTGGGCCCTCGACTCCCTCACCGGCCAAACCACCAGCGACGACATCCTCAACCTGATCTTTTCCACCTTCTGCATCGGCAAGTAAGAAGAAACGCGCACCCTGCTCGGTTTGCCACAGCGTGCAATCCAACTGCCTTACTTTTTCGTTCTTGGCTGCGATAATGCAGGGTTACCGAATCGCAAGTTCTGAATTGGCCAAAACACATCCTGGATTGGCCAGCGCATTGGCAGATGCGGTCGGGAGCGGACGGCCATACAAAAAGCCCTGCGCCTGGTCGCAACCGGCCTCTCTGAGGATTTTTGCCTGTGCCGCTGTCTCCACGCCTTCGGCTGTAATTTCTAAATCGAGGATCTTTCCCAGTGCCGTGATCGTCTGCACGATGGCAGCTGCTTTGGGTTCGGTCTCCATCTCCCTTACAAAGGATTGATCGATCTTTACTGTGTCGAAGGGGAATTTCCAGAGATAGGCCAAGCTTGAATAGCCGGTTCCGAAGTCATCCAGGACGATCGAAACTCCCAATCTGCGAAGTCGACTGAGTTGATTGAATACAGAATCTTTGTCTTGAATCCAAAGACTCTCAGTCACTTCAAGTTCCAGGCGTTCAGGATCGAGTCCCGAGATTCTTAAGGCTTTTTTGACGATGGAGACGATATCGCCGTCACGGAATTGAACTGGAGATAGATTCACGGCGACCTTCAGAGGGTTCGTCCAATTGGCAGCAGTTTTGCACGCAGTTTCAAGGGCCCATTGCCCGACATGGTTGATGAGGCCCGACTCTTCGGCGACAGGGATGAAATCGGCGGGGGATTTCGCACTCCAGCCATCGGGCCAGCGCAATAATGCCTCGAAGCCCAAAAGCCTGCTATCGCGAAAACTGTGAATCGGCTGATACGCCAGTTGAAATGCGTCTGTCTCCAATGCTCGCCGGATATCCGTTTCGATCTGGCGCCGTTCACGGATTTTTGCATCCATCCCGGGCTCGAAAAATCTCACAGAATTACGACCGTCCGCTTTGCCCTTGTAGAGGGCAGCGTCGGCGCAGGCGATGAGCGCGTCGAAGTCTTCCGCGTCCGGAGGTGAAAGCGCTACGCCGATGCTGGCTCCGCAGTCCAAGCGGGAGCCGCCAATCTCATACGGCTCCGAGAGGACCCTGATCAGCCGGTCCGAAAGGGACTTTGCTCCGTTGGGCTGATACAGGCCAACCTGGAGAACCACGAACTCATCGCCGCCAAACCGCGCCACCGAGTCCTCTTCTCGAATGCACGATCGAAGTCGCTTGGCAACTGCCTTCAACACTTCATCGCCCGCCGCGTGACCGAAGCTGTCGTTAATGTCTTTGAACCGATCCATGTCGATCATCAGGGCCGCGACGTGCCTGTTGGTGCGGCGATTCAAAGCCAATGCCCTTTTTGCTATATCATTCAACCGGTGTCGATTGGGAATACCGGTCAGACTGTCGTGTTCGCTCAGAAATAGGGTTTCCGCCCTGGCATCCCGCAGCTTGAGCATCTGGCGGTAAACGCCATATCCGGGAATACCGCCGGCAAGCAGAACCAATGCGCCAAGGATGATCTCGGTAAGTAGAATCGATCTCTTATAGAGAGCCTGGTCGTCACTCTGATCGAGATAGACGTCGAAAACGCCGACGACGGCGCCATTCTGTTTAACAGGTATGAACGATTCAACGAAAAAGGCTGCGTTCTGCGGCGGGCGGCCGGCGTGTACTTCATTAATGATCGATCCCGAGCGTAAAGCTTCGGCTACTTCCTTTCCGCTCATCCGTGCGCCGGCAGATGTCATCCGCTCGGACTTGAAGACGAGATGTCCGGCCGTGTTCCAGATCCGAAACCTATAAATGTCCCCTACCTGACTCGACTCGTCCAGGAAGTGCCTGGTCTGAGCTGAAGGAGGTGCACCCGAGAGCAAGGTCAAAATATCGGGATTTCTTGTAACCAAAGTGGAAACCCACTCACTGGATGTAGCCTGCGCGTCCTCGCGCAACATCTTCCCAAGCAGGGACTGGCAAAGAAACATTCCGCCGCACACAGGAAGAGCAATGCAAACCGCGAGCATCGCAATTCTTCCGCGTTCCGTTTTTGGAAATCTAATGAAGTTATGTTGCATTATGAACTCCAACAACTTCTATCGCGAACCATGTAATTCGAATCTTCAGTTCACTTGTGGATCGGGTTCGTTCAAGCAGTTATGATCTTTCTCAAGTGTGAACGAGAACCAGAATGAGACGGTGCCCCTTCCGTGGTATTAGATCCAACCGGGGTGATATACATCACAAGAAAGGATTAAATGTTGATTCTTGAGAGTGATAAAAGGGCCGTCACGCAGGTTGATCGCGCCAGATGTTGTGCCGCAGATCACAGCTTTCTCTGAGGACTGGTGAATCGAGTGAGATAAATCACTTGGCCAACGGATCGCAGCTCTCGAAACCGCGGCAAATCCAAGTCGTCTAATCAACAGCCATAAATAAAGTACACTTCGATGCGTGCTTGCCCGCGGGTCGAGGACTCTCCCCGCACCGTCGCTGCTCATGGTTTTCTCCCCATTAGGCGAAGCAGTCCAACCTCGCAGGCATCGGCAAGGAATGCAAAACAGGTCTTCTTCCCTCTAACGATTCATAAACTGGCGGACCAACGAGCCGATCTCATCGGCCTTCGTATCGAGTGCGAAGTGGCCTGCGTCCAGAACGTGGACCTCCGCTTGCGGCACGTCCTTACGGTACCGTTCTGGCTCGCCGGAATCGAACGAGAGATCATGCTTGCCCCAGATAACTAAAAGTTTCGGCTGCACCTTCTGCATCCACGCCTGCCACTTTGGATAACCCTCGACATTGGTGCGGTAGTCATAGAACAAATCGGCTTGAATCTGCGCCTGCCCGGGCGAGTTGAGAAATCCGTATTCGTCAGTCCAGAGATCTGGATCATAGAGTTCAACCTGCGGATCGTCGCCGACATGGCGCGTCTTGGTGGCTGCGAGGGACAACAGGTTTTTGCGCAACGCCTCTTCGTGGCTAGACCGATCGGCCCAGAAAGCCCGCCGCGTCACCCAATTTGCACCAAGGCCCTCGTTGTGAGCCACTGCATCCTGGACGATCAGGGCCTCCACCCGCGCAGGGTGTGCCAATGCCATGCGGAACCCCACCGGGCCCCCGTAGTCCTGCATGTACATCGTGTAGCGCGACAAGCCCAGCGCCTGCGTGAAGTCATCCATCACTTGAGCGATGTGGTCGAAGGTATAGTTGAACTCCTTCGGGTCGGGCCAGTCGCTATGACCGAACCCCGGATAATCCGGCGCAACCAGGTGGTACTTGTCTGCAAGGCGGGTCAGTAGCGGCTGGAACATCCGCGACGAAGACGGAAGACCATGCAACAGGAGTATGGTGGGAGCGTCGCTCGGCCCGGCCTCTCGATAGAAAACTGAAAGTCCGTCGACCTTCACCGTGCGATAAAACACAGAGTGTTCCATTCCTCCATCCTTTTTCTGGGCATACATCCCCAGCGTGGTGGCGAGCAACACCGCAAGTATCGTCAATGTCCGGATGAACGACTTCGCAGCGTGCATGAAAACCTCGACCTACTCTCCGACTTCAAAGATCAATTCAAGCTCCACTGGCATTCCTAGAGGAAGACTCGCAACGCCGATGATCAGCCGCACAGAAGCCTTCTCGCTGCCGAAAATGTCGCGGAACAGGTCAGACACAGCGTCTGCGACTCTGGGCTGATCAAAGAAATCCCCCGAGGTCGCGATAAAGACCCCGAGCCGGACGACTCGCGTGACGCGATCGAGCGAGCCCAGATACTGTCGTGCTGCGGCTAGCCCACTTAGCGCCGCAGTGTAAACAGCATCGCGTCCCACCTCGACGTCAAGCTCTTTCCCAAGCCGGCCGACATACTTCGGCTTGTGGTCAACAACCGGGAGCATCCCGCTCAGAAAGAGCAGATTACCCGTCTGCAGCGCCTCAACGTACGTGCCAAATGGCGTTGGTGCGGCAGGCAGCTGAATGCCAAGCTGCTTCAGCCGGCTCTCCGCGCTTCCCGGCTGGAGCCCCGCCCCGCTCACCATTTCCCCGCGTGTGCACCGCCGTCTAGGTGCAGCACCTCCCCGGCGACAGAACGAGCTTCTGTCAAAGAAACGACAGCATCGGCAATCTCCCTCCCCTCGGCGATCGTGCCCATTGGCGAAAGCGCTTTTAGGTCTTCCTTCGAATCGTTCTCGTGCGGTGGAGTATCGACAACGCGGGGTGCAATCGCTGCTCCCATTCCTCGCGACGCGGCCGTCACGATCTCTGTTTTCTTGTTCGACACACCGAGCTCCTTCTTTCGTGGTAGTGCCTCATAAAACCGGTTTCTCAGCCTGCTACAACGACTCAAAACGCATAGCGATGGGGAAGATCAATCAAATAAGTTGCGAGTCGGGCCGATGCAGCCAACGAAACGAGATGCCAATCCGGACTTGTTGGCCCCGGCATCCTGTCCATTGAAGCCAACTCGTTCAGCCATATCTCCGTCAGGAACTTTGCTTTCTCCGGGCCGAAGAAATCGGTCACTGCATCGATGAACGATTGCAATTCAAATTCTGCCATGTTGACCGGAACCGCCTTCACCGGTCGCGGCTCGGTAACCTGCGTCAACTGCAGCTCATGCATGGCTGTTCTCGATTCTGAAGGCTGGAGGTTTGGGCTTTCTGCCGTGGGATGGATTGACCCGCTTTGCCTCTTGTCAGACCCCTCAACGGACTCACCATCGTCAGTCGCTTGCGAGCGCGGTGTAGTCTCGACTTCACAGCAGCTACAGAAATATCCAAGGTCCGCGCGATCTCCTTCAGGGAGCTTCCGCGGGTGATGCGAATCTGAATCGCATGCTGCAGGCTTGGCTCAAGCCTCTGAATTGATTGCATCATGCCAACCCACCGTTGGCGCTGGTCGTAGACTTGCTCTGGATTAGGTGCCGCATCCTTGATCTCGAATTGAGGAGTGTTTTCTCCCGCTTCGTCGGCGAGATCGAAAGACACCTCGAGGTGCCCCCGCCGTCTGCGAAGAATCATCAAGGCGGAGTTAATCGCGATGCGCGTCAACCAGGAATAAAAACTCGATCTGCCCTCGAAACCGCGGAGCGCCAGGTGCGCACGCAAAAACGTATCCTGCAAAGCATCCTCCGCGTCTTCCCGGTTCTTCGTGATGGCGACGATTGTGCTGTAAAGTTGCCGGGAGTGGAGACTCTGGAGCTCTGCGAATGCGTCGACTGATCCTGCTTGCGCTGCAGCCACGAGTCGCTCATCCCGCAACGCCGCGCGCTGTTTGACGGGGCGATGGTGAGAAACGTCCTGACTAGCAGTATTCATGCTTGTCCTCCTTGGATTTGCCTTGCATCAGCTGCATTTACTTTGCACGACAGAGAATCGAGAGATCCTCCGGCTCTCCGCAAAAAATCACCGCTGTCAGCCACTCGCCCGGAGTGCCACCGTGCGAGCTCCCGATCTCCCGTGGCGCGGATTAGCCGAAGGTGAACGAATACGCTTCCACGCCGATTAAGCCAAAAGAATGCAGACGAATCTATTGGACCAAGGTATGAATCGATACCTTGGTATGAACGAGGAGGGCCTGTTGGCGCCGAGTTCCCCGCATTCGCCGCACCATTCGACAGGGAGACGACAAGCAGGCCGGCCCGCAAAGAAGCACACATCCGGCGCTAAAAGCCGATACCAAAGTATTGACGCTTTAGACTTCGAGCGCACCATGAAGGTACAAACGTGCCCTGCCGGCAATCTTCACGCGATCGTCCGCGATTTTACATTGCATGGTTCCACCGCGGGCGCTGAGTTGTTGCGCACGCAATGTGTCCTTGCCCAGCCGCCCCGCCCAATAGGGAGCGAGTGTGCAGTGGATCGACCCAGTCGCGGGATCCTCATCGATGCCTTCCTCCGGTGCAAATAATCGGCACACGTAATCCACGTCTCCCTCGCCGGGTGCAGTAACAATCGTCCCACCATTTCCGATGCCCAGTTTGGCAAGGGCGGCAATATTGGGGGAGAGCGCTCGCACTTGCTCAGAATGATCCAGTACCACGAGGTAATCACGTGATTTCATGACCAGCGCGGCTTTCAAACCCAGGGCGGGAAACAGGTCGGCGGGCGTCTCACACGGCTGGGGTGGCCTGGCAGGAAAGTCCATTTCAAAGCCGTCGCTGTCCTGGTCCTGAGCGACGGTCAACATGCCGCTGCAGGTGTGAAAGCGAACTGGCCACACATTATGCTTCCGAAGCGCAAGCACATAGGCGGATGCCAAGGTCGCGTGACCGCAGAGGTCGTCCTCGACTGTCGGTGTAAACCAGCGCAAATCGAAATCACCGTCAGCGCGAGCGACAACAAACGCGGTCTCGCTATGCCTGTTTTCAGCCGCGATTTTCTGCATAACGCTATCTGCGAGAAAAGCGGGAAGGATGCAGACGCCCGCCGGGTTACCCGCGAAGAGTTCACTCGTGAATGAGTCAACGTGGTAATACGGAATTGCCATGACGTGGTCCTCGAAGCGAGAGAATCTGCATCAATACAAGTTACATCGGAAACCGTTCGACCGGCTGTGCTTCCTGGCTCTGATAAGAACAACTTGAAGCGGCTCTGCCCTCCGATCGCAATTGAGAAAGCGAAGTACAGCCCTTAATAAAGCCCGATCTCGGTGCCGAAATATCTGCAAATTCAATTTCTGGCAACCTTGGCCTCGGTAATACATCCAATTTTTGATCAATGTTTCGCCGCGCATAAGCGGCATGGATCAACCGCCCGGATTTAGTCAAAGGAGAGCCTTTGAGAACACCCGCCAGGCTTGTTGTCGCCGCGCTCGCAGCTTTTGCCCTGCTGCAGGCGGTTCGGCCAGGCATTCCGACTAAGCCGGCGACGGCCGAACTACAAGCGCCGCCTCCAATCAGGCAGATCCTCGAGAAGGATTGTTACAGTTGCCATTCTGACCAGCGTCGGCTCTCATGGTTCGACCAGGTGGTGCCGGCTTACTGGCTCGTGCGGCGCGATGTTCTCACCGCGCGCGAGCACCTGAACTTTTCGACGCTTGGCTCAAAGCCTGCTGCGGCGAAGAAGGCCACCCTTTATGAAGCTGTGAACATGATCCAGCTCGGCGCAATGCCATTGCCGCAGTTCGTCACGCTGCATCCGGAAGCGAAACCATCGCCGGAAGAGTTGGCGACGTTGAAGGCATATCTTGCCCCTTGGACGCCCGTATCGAACCACCCTGCAGGAGCTGCGTCGAGCGAAACAAAAACACAGATCGCGCCTGTCGAGCGCCATTCCAGATGAAAAAATAGCTGCGCTCTCTTTGGCCGCTGTTCCCCCGGAGCTGAATGGACTTCCCTTTCGATCCCGACTTCGTGAACTGGAGGCCTATCAGCACGACCGATCGCGGCGACAACAACACGTTTCGCTTTATTCTTGGCAATGAAATCGCAATCCAGGCTGCCCAATCGGGGCATATCGCTCCGTGGCCCGATGGAACGCCGCTTCGCCAAGATTGCCTGGCAACAGGAAACGGGATCCGATGGCCTCGTCCATCCCGGCAAATTTGTTCAGGTGGAGCTGATGGTGAAAGACGCACATCGCTTTCAGGAGACGGAGGGATGGAATTGGGGACGCTGGCGCGGTCTCGATCTGAAGCCCTATGGGAAAGATGCGCAGTTTGTGAGCGAGTGCACGGGTTGCCATCGTCCCGTTCGCGGCAACGACTACGTCTACACGCTGCCGATTACGCAGGCCACGGATCTCGGGCAATGAGGTCGTCAATAACGTTGCTGCCGCACTCCCGGCGAACATGCCGTATCACCCGCTGGCTTGGAACGCGATCACGATGTACGTCGACCCCGCTTCCCGCACCACCGCCACGTTGTACGGCAATAACGCGGCCATTCATGCTGTCCATGCACGGGATTCCGGTACTGCGAATATTCCTGGCCCCGTGAAGTATTCTGCAGGCGCTGTCCTTGCGCTTGTCACGTGGAGTCAGCGGGACGATCCACATTGGTTCGGAGCGCGGATTCCTGCAACACCGAATACTGTGGAATTTGTCCAGGCGGCAGAGGCGCCGCATGGGACCAGCTATCGGCGATTTGCCGGAGCTGGTCTGATCGAAGATCGTCCCACATCCACAACTGCAGCACAGCGCGCAAACTTCATACTCGGCCTGACTCCGGTGCAGCTTCCGTAGTCAGGAGACATTTGTCCCAGAGACTATCGCCAGCAGTGCGTTGCCCGAATCGCTCACTTCTGACGAATCGGCATACGCGTCTGCAACAACGTCATCCGGCCGCCGAGGTCTGCGGCAAGCTCCGCCTTCCCTTGCTGTTTTGCCAGATCCGTTGCCTCTTGCTCCGCTTCAATCGCCTTGTCGAATGCGCCTGCCTCAGCATAGGCCGCCGCCAGCGTCCCAAGCACCGACGGTTCTTGCGCAGAAGTGATCTGTTCAGCATGTTGCGCCAGTTGGACCGCCTCTTTCCCGTTCCGAAGGCCTGCGTCCTGCGAAGTCGCCAGCAGCCACGCCGCATCGTTCAGCGCGCGCAGATTGTCAGGCTCCTCCTTCAGCACCTGGCGCCATTGTGCAAGTCCCTCCGCAGCACGCCCCTTCATCACAAGCGCCATTCCCAGATGAGAATGCGCTCGCACCATGTTCGGCGAAATCTGCAATGCCCGCTCAAACTCGGGAATCGCCTCGTCAAGCCGGCCTCTCTCCGCTAACGCCGTGCCAAGATCGTTGTGCAGTTCCGCAGAATTCGAATTCGCGCCAACCGCTTTCACAAGATGCGGGATCGCCTCATCCACACGGTCCTTCGCAAGCAGAGCATGCCCGAGGTTGCTCTCAGCTCCAACGCACGCCGGATCCAACTCGATGGCCTTGTTGAAGTCTTCGATGGCTTCATCAACGCGCCGTTGCCGGGCCATCACCACGCCGAGGTTGTTATAAGCATCCGCATATCTGGGATCGGCCTCGATCGCGTGTCGATACTCATCCGCAGCGCCATCGAGCCGGTTTGTCGATGCCAACGCGAATCCAAGACCATTGTGCGCCGCCGCATAATACGGGTTGATCGTCAGTGCCTGCTGAAATTGCTCAATGGCTCCATCCAGGTTTCCTTGTTCGGTAAGGACATGTCCAAGATTGTTGTGCGCTTCCGCATATGCGGGCTTTTCCTCGATCGCCATTCGGTAATGTTCAATCGCATCGCTGGGACGACCCGCGCCAGCGAACACAAACGCCAGATTGTTTTCTGCCTCTGGATATTCCGGCTTAACGGCAATCGCTTTTCGAAATTCGACAATCGCACGATCTGTAGCCCCGGAGCGCGCCAGCGTCTGTGCGTAGTTATTCAAAGCGTGCGCGTCGTTGGGCTCCATCGCCAACGCTTTCGTCCACTCCGGGATCGCCGCGGCATATTGCCCTTTCTTCGCCAGGTCTTCAGCCACGTCGAACTGCTTATAGAAATCCACCGCGGGCGTATCAATATGATCGATTCCGCTGGGCTCCATATTGACAAATTCCGGAATATTCACCGCGCGATTCGCCGCTGTCGAGTTTTCGATCAGGATGGCTGGTGTGTCGTTGCCCTCCGCATCAATGTGCGTGAGAAACATCTGCGTGTAAGGCGAGCGGCTCTTCGACGAGAACACCAGCCAACGTCCATTCGGCGAGAAACTGTGCCAGGAATTCATCACCGGCGTATTGCAATTCATCCGCCGCGCGGCACCGCCCGCAGCAGGAACCATATAGAGCTTGCCGTCGGGACGCATTAGTTGCCCGTTGTGTGCTTCCACGAAAACGATCCACTTACCATCGGGAGAAACCTTCGGGAAGCTGTTGCTCATGCCGTTCTGCGAAGCGCCGGCTATTGGTTCCGGCTTGCCCCCTTTTCCATTATTGAAGGGGATGCGATAAAGATCGTATTGAATCTGTATTTCAAGCGGATCATTCGCATAGGCCGCCATCTTCCCATCGGCGCGATAGGGATCCTTCGCGATTGCCCGCGAAAACACAAGGTACTTCCCATCCGGACTCCACACCGCGTTCGACTGGATGTACTGCGGATCGTCTGCGCCCGGCAACGGCTGCAGCTTTTTTGTCGTGCGGTCATACCACGCGAGAATGCCGCGCGTCGGATAGAAGACCTGTAGAAATCTGTAATCTTTGAAATTAGAAACGTAATAGAACTGCGACGTATTGGCTCCCGGAGGCCTGATCGTCGTTACAACAAAACGCCCATCCGGCGACACCTGCGACATGAAACCCACGCGCAGTTGAACGCCTTCGTCGCCGCGAAACCTCGACCACGACACCATGTTTTCGGTGCCAATCGTCATCTTCTTTGCGACCGGCGCCAGCGCGTAGAGCCCCTTGTCGTTCTGCGGTCCATCCATATCAAGGCCCAGCGTTTTTCCATTCGCCGCAAACGAGTGGCAGTTCGCGCACGTGTGCAGTCCGGTCATCACGACGTGACTCTGTGCATCGGCAACGTTACGCATACGCCACGCAATCAGCGGAACCGCATTGGCGGCCAACGGCTTGATGAATCCTTTCTCCGTCTCTGAAGGCATCAACGGCACGTCGCGATAAAAAATCGGCGCGTTCACCGGATCTGCGGACACGTGCATCTGCATCGCGCCACTCGATACAGCCTGCCGCCCGTCTGCGCTCGCATATCCACGAATCGTAATCGTGACAGCGCCGTTGCCGGCTTGCTTCTTCATCGCTGTCCAGGTCGCGACGTCCGGCTTCCATGTATGCGCGGCGGCCTGCTCCGGCGTTAGTTCAGGCAATTTGTTGTTCGCAGAAATGCATCGCGGATCGATCTCGCCAACGTGCATCCGCTCACCCTTTGCGTCGACGTGCAGCACCGCCGACCCATTGGCAAACGTCACATCGACGGTCCACGCATCCGCATTGACTGCGGGGTCCCGCCAAAGAAATGTCGGCGCCTCCATGTCCGGCGGAAACACCGATCCATTCAGCGGATAGTCGATCAGGATGCGGTCGGTCTCATCCTTCGCTGCGACTTCGGACTTGCAAAGACCCGCGAGCAAACCCATGGCCAGAATGCAACCAGCCGTCACCGACGCAGCCAGAACCGAAAATGAAACTATTCTTGCGTGGCGTTCCGGCACGTGGCACCTCCTCGCCTCGATCAACCGATCACTTGCGCGCAATTAGAGATATCTCGCTATTGCCTCACGTCCAGGTTGTCGAACTGCACATGGTCCCACTCCGAACCAAGGCCGAACATTCCGCGCGAATGTGCCGTGCTGACAATCGAAACAATCGTCTTGCCATCGAGCAACGCTCCGACTCGAGTTCCGTGGAATTTCAGCTCCAACCGATGCCACTGGTTTGCATTAAGCGCCGCAGAGCCGGATGCGAGCGTTGCCGCTGGCTGCTTGTAGGCGGCAGAAAGTAGCTCCCATGCGCCGTCCGGATTTACGCGCAGGATGTAGCCACTCGGCCAACGCGCCTTCTCTTGCTGAAACACATCTGAGGAATCGATGCGGCCCATCACAACAGCCGGCGACTTCGAAATAAAATGCACATCGGCGGAAACACTGTAGTCGGTCCAAGTCTCGGAGCCCGCCAGTGTAAACGGATCCGGAAGGGGACTCCAGGGAATCGGCTTCTCCGTGATCACCTGCTCCAGGCAACGGCCTTCCCGTCCTTTGCACGGATGCACTTCGAAGGCGCCATCCTGGTCGGACAAGTACTTCGGCGCGTGCCCCACCGCAGTCTCATCGAAGGTATCCGCATACGGAAATGGGAATGCCTTCGAGGCGGGCGGCTCCGCGGTTCCTTTTCCCTGTCCCGTCGTTGTTGTCAGGGAATAGATCGAATCGGGATCGAACGCGTATTCAAAACCGCCACCGGTCGTCTTTACATCCGCGACGTGTTCAAAGGTGCGGGAGTTATTCGTCTCCCATATGTGCACTTCGTCCGCGCTCAATCCGCCCGCAAGCCGGAACGCCACCGTCTGCGGCTTCTTTGCGTTGATCGTCTCCAGCACCACGCTCCAGTCCTTCTTATCGGGCGAGCGTAGCGAAACATAGCTACCGTTCTCCGGAAGATATCCCGATGCGGAGTCAAGATACTGCCAGCCCGGCTGCGCAAATTGCGTCGTGTGCGCGGTTGCCCAAATCGTTCCCTGCACATCGTAGTACCCCGACCACGGCGTATTTGCATACATCAACCCCGAGTTCGGAGCAGCCAGGTTGTCATAGTACGAAGTAACCGGGCTCCATATCTCAGTGGATGTAAACGTTCCCTCCAGATAGTTGCGGTTATACAGATGAGCAAGAATGCGTCCGCCGATCGGCCAGTCGCGGCTTACAATCGGCCCGCCTCCGCCATTTGGTTGGTCTTCGCTGGACCAGAGCGGCTTGCCCGTCCGACGCGCAGCATCCGTAGTCGTGAGCTTGCCATCGACCAGCGGGTAATGGACGCCGATCACGTCAATCGCGGTAGCCAGTTCTGGATCTTTCAGAATCGCTTCGGCGATCGCCCATTGCCCATCGCCCTTGGCCTCAACCTTGCCCTCGCCGGGATACTCATCGCAGCAAATGATTTTGGTCGCCAGATTTTCCTTTTTCAGCGTGCGTGAAAGTTCCTTCACATAATCGGCATCGTAGACCCGTTCATTCCACACCCCTGTAACGCCGATGTCGAGACCGTAGTCCCGCTTTGCCGTGCGGATGAAGTCCGCAACATACTCGGCCATCTTCTTGGTATAGGGAGTATCTACGGCGCCTGGATTGGGGTTGACCCATCGCGGCGCGCCCCACGGAAGCACCTCCAGCAGGATGTTGGGATTCCGCTTATGCGCCTCCACCATCAGCCACCATTCGTAGCCCCGCGACGAGTCGTGGTCCGACGGCGTGCGCATGGGGCTCGGCTCCGACCCGTCGGTAGAATTTACGTCCGCGCCAATCTCCACCTTCAAATGTTGTAGCGCCGCACCATATCCCGGCTTGAACAGGTAGTCGAGAATCTCGCTCCGCTGCGGCTCGGGATAGTCGATAAGCAGGCGTGAAGAAGCTCCCGCGCTCGCGGCCCCAAGCCCGTCAAACACGCGTCCCTTGCTCATGCCATCCAGCACCACACTCGTCTGCTGGCCGTGAGCGGCCGTAGAAAACAGCATCGCAGTTCCCAACACCGCGGATACGATGATCGACTTCCGATTGAGAATCTTCTGCACTTCGCGCCCCACCTGCATCCTCGTTCTCCTATGCATTCCCCATGCGTGCATCTGTTTCAATTTCTTCGAGTGTCTTTCCCTTGGTCTCCTGCAGGCGTCGCGACAGAAACAACATGCCGGCCAAACAAACTCCCGCGTAGGTCCAGAATGTTCCCGCGGGACCCAGCGCAGCATTGAGCAAAGGAAATGTGTAAGTCAGCAGAAAGCAGGCTGACCAAAGAGCGGTAACAGCGATCGACACTCCGCTGCTCCGGATACGGTTGGGGAAAATTTCTGAAATGACAACCCAAGTCGCAGGTGCCAGCGACATGGCATAGCAGGCAATGGCAGCCAGGACAAGCACCAGCATCGGCTTTCCCTGCAAGTGCACGCGATAGAGCACTCCAAGAACTGTGTAGATAAGAACCAAGCCAGTGAGCCCAGTCAGGAGCAGAAAGCGCCTGCCAAACCGGTCGATCATGAAAAATGCAACAAAAGTGAAGATCACATTCACCGCGCCTGTCACGACGATGTTGAAGAGGATGTCCGATACTTGGTACCCGGCTGCCGCAAAAATCTCCTCGGCATAATTGAAGATCACGTTGATGCCGCACCACTGTTGAAGAACCGCGAGGGCGATGCCCAGCATCAGCACTTTGCCCACACCCGGCGACCGAAGCTCTTGCCAAACCGGCCGCTCGGGCTGCGCTTCACTTACCGCCGCAAAGTCATCCAGCACATGCTCGGCGTAAGCGCGCCCGCCAAGCCGCTCCAGCACGCTCAGTGCATCTTCACGCCGCCCCTTGGCCGCCAGCCACCGAGGGCTCTCCGGAACCAACAGCGACGCAAGCAAAAACAAAACCGAAGGGACGGCCGTCACCCCAAACATCCAACGCCATCCCCATTGGCCGTTCCACGAAAGCAAAATCTGCTGCGCCGAACTGCCTGGAGCGACCGGACGCGCGATCAGCCAGTTCACAATCTGCGCCAGCAGAATCCCGAAAACAATGGCCACTTGATTCAGCGAAACAAGCCGCCCGCGCAGCCGTGCCGGAGAGATTTCCGCGATATACATCGGTGAGATGCCGGAGGCAAGCCCGATTGCATAACCGCCCATGATTCTCCAGGCGACGAATGCATCGAAATGCAAGGCCAGGCCGGTTCCAAGCGATGAAATCGCAAACGTCAGCGCCGCCAGTGTGAGCAGGCGCTTTCTGCCGAATCGATTGCTCAAGCCTCCAGAGGTGATTGCACCGAGCAGGCATCCAATCAGCGCGCAACTCATCGCCCATCCCTCGAGCGATGGTGAGTCAAGATGAAAATATCTTTCGTAGAAGGGCTTTGCGCCGCCGATAACTACCCAGTCATAACCAAACAACAGCCCGCCCAGCGCACCCGCCGCAGACGCGAGGCAAAGATAAGTTGAACGAAACGACCCACGGTCATCTGAGCTCCGCTCGACGATGCCAATGGGGACAATCATGAGACTCGCGGCCCCTCAATCTCTTCGGGCACCGCGACTTTTCCTTCTTCTTTCAAACCTTGCAGTATCTCGATTGCGAAGAAGTGATTCGCATCTTCTGCGATGACCTTCTCCAGCAGCTCAATTGCCTTCTCGCTTTCTCCCAAACCATCCTGGGCCAGGGCGCGCAGCACCATCGATTCGATTCGATTTCGTTTTTCCAGATCATCATTGAAGAGAAGAAGATTCGGCAAGGATGTCGCGAAGTAGTCGATTTTAGGAACGGTCTTCATCAGCTCGGTTGCGAAATGCCCCAGTTCCAGGAACACCTCGCGTGCAGCCGCAGAATTGCCCAGCGCAATAAGTGCGCGAGCCTGAAAATATGAATGAATTCCCAGCGAGGGCACAGAGGCTGCCGCGGCAGTCCAGTAGCGATGGGCCAGTTCTGACTCGCCAAGTTTCTGCGCGGCCAATCCCGAGTAGTAATCCAGATCGCGTTCCAGCGTAAGCAGATGCTTACCTTCGCCGAGGTTCTCGGGATAGTGCCGTGCAGCCTGAAAATGATCCAAGGCGTTTCGAAAGTCTCCCGCCTCCATCCCTGCTCGACCAAGCGCTTTGTGCGCCTGCACATATTGCGCGGGCACTAACCCCTCGCCGCCTTCCCATGGACTGAAGCGCCGATGGCTCAACAATTCCAGCGCAGCCTGATTTTGACCGCACCGGTTCAAGAGTGTGACGTATTCCGCCGTCAGGTCGTCTCTCGACGCGACGAGCTTCGGATATTGATCCATCAGTTGGAGTCGTTCTGCCGGCGAGGCGAGCGCAGCCCTCTTCTTCAGCTGGTCCCATTCATACAGCAGCCGCGCGTCGTTGCGATTCGCCTGAAAAGCCCGTTCGTACATTCGGTCTGCTGCGGCTGCATCGTGCAAAACGTTGAATTCCGCAATTCCCAAGTTCCGCAGAGGAATGGAGAAGCTGTCGTCCAATTCAACCGATCGCCGCCAAACTCGAATCGCATCTTCATACCGCCGCTTGTCGTAGTAGAGATTCCCGAGATAGTAGTGTGCTTTTGCTCCCGACGGATTTCGCCGAATGGAATCCTCGAGCACGAGCATCTCTTCAAGCCGCGACGGAAAGCAATAGCGAGGCGAAGCCGCCTCCGCGGTTACCAGGTATTCAAAGGCTGCCGTTTTTCTGTTCAGCGCGGTGGCGAGCCATGACAGTGTGTACCAAAGCAGCGGATACTCCCAGCCCCCGGCATTGCTGCACGCCTGCAACAGCACAAAGGCGTCCTTCGGGAGACCGCACCAGGCCAGGTCGAAGCTCACATCAAGCAGCGTCTGAACGTCTCCCTCCAGCGCGGCAAGAAAAATGTCTCGATCCTTCTCCTTTCCCGTGAGAAGAAACCTCTCCGCGAGCATGCGAAAATCGAGACGATCCAGCGCAAGAGAATCGCTGATGGCACCCTGCGCCTCCGCGGTGCGGCCCAAGCGGCGCAGCAACGAGACTCTTAGTGCGCGGGCCTTCAGGTTCTCCACATTCGTCAGCAGGCTCTTCTCCACCTGCTCCAGCGCGAGTTGCAAATTCTCGCGGCCCGCGCTGATCGATGCCAGCGCATAATTCCCTGCGCTCTGCCATGCATAGTTCCAGACCGACTTATAGAAGGCATCGTATGCATCAGGGGTTTTTCCTTGATAGAACCGCGCGAGCCCGAGGTTATAGAAAGGCTCGCCATCCTGCGGATTCGGATTTCGCCGAGTCAGACGCCGTATCGCGCGCGTAAAGTGATCTTCTGCCTTGGTGAATTCACCTTTTCGCAAATGCAGAAGGCCCATCGCATTGTTGAGCCGCGCATCATTCGGTTCCCGCTCCAATCCCTCGATCCAATAATCCTCAGGCGCCCGCGTGGCATGACGATATTGCTCAAGATGCAGTCCCGTCAGATAAAGCTCTTCGAGACTCGCAATCTGATCCGGTTCGGGTGGCTCCGTGGCAGGCTGCGGCGGTTCGTGGTCCGTGCTTCTCTCCGGCTGGTAGGTGATCAGTTCGTTGCCGTCGCTATCTTGCACCACCAGAATGTGCTTCTCCGGTCTTGAAGCATCTGTCTCGATGGTCTCGGTGAACGGAGCCGCCGGCGAAAGTTCCACCTGCTTGTCGAGAACGAGATTGCCGTTCCGGGTCAGGATCACGCGTACATTGCGTCGCGATGGAACGAAGACTCCAACGCGTGCGCTCCCCGCATCGAACTCAAGATTCACCGCTGCTTCTGTGTTGGCGTTCTTTGCCGGCCCAATCTTCTTGATCGGATACCAGTATTGACTGAACGTCTTCGTTTCGTAGGGTTGAAGCCATGCGAAATCGGGCTGATTGTCCGTGTACGCGCCCGCCATCAGCTCCACATAGGGCCCGTCTTCATCGGTAAGATTGCGATCCCATGCGTGACCGAACTCCGCATTACCCCACGTCCACAACTTCTTGCCGGGCGCCACATGGTGGTTCGATGTGTGTACCATCCCAGCCTGGCGCGCGTGGTCATATCCCCCAAAGAAGTTGTACTTCGATTCGGTCACCATGTAAGAGGTAGGGACCGGAATGTTCTTGTACCAGGAGATATCTGTGCCCGGCCGATAGTCCACACCGTAATAGCTATTCCGCGCTATAGGAAAGGAGGAGACTGCGCGCTTCGCGTGATCGGCAACATACGTCACGTCCGGCGGAAAGAACGCCTGGTAATCGTCGTGCACGCGTACCGCAACATTGGCCCACCAAAGAAATGTTTGCGGCAACGGCGTCCGGTTATACAGCCTCACCTTGGCCTCGACAATTGCTTTGCCGGGAGAAAGACAGATACCAACCATGCCCTTCATCCGCAGCATGGGGTCGTGCTCGCTGAGCCAGACCGTGCGGCTCCCGTCGCCGTGCTTTTCAATTGCCGCATGCACCGGCATGTAGGTGGATGGACGGTGGTGCTGCGGCCAGTTGAATTCCACGCCGCCCGAGATCCAAGGGCCCAACAGTCCGACCAAAGCCGGCTTGATCACCCTCTGCCGGTAAAAGAAATCGTATTGGTTGGTCTTATCCAGGCCGCCATGAATCCTCCCCCCAATCTCGGGCAGGATCATCAGCTGTACATATTCGTTCTCAAGCAGGATGGCTCGGTATGTCTTGTCGCTCTTTTCCAGGGCCACCTTGTCAGTGAATGGATTGGGATAGACCTTGCCGCTGCTGCCTTGATAAACACGTTTTTCCAGGAACATCGGATTCGGATCTGCGTCCTGAATCGGGTACGTCGGAATAACTACCTGCTCTTCCCAGCAACGAACTCGATCCGACTTACCCGCTTTCCCCATCAGACTCAATCCTCGATGCTCGTAGAGCTGCCCAGCTTCATGAAGCCTCAACGCGAATCACGCACTGCGTGTTCTGCACATTTAGTACCCATCGGTAACGTACACGCTCATATGTCTACTGTCAATGCTTCTCCGTCATTCCCGACTTCGATCTTTCAATTAGAACTTCACTCTTGAATGCTCCGTCATCCTACTCCGATGGCAATAGCACTGCCGACCCCGCCAAAGTCGTCTCATTGGGTAACATCGTGGCCAGGCTCGTTATCACTGTCTCTCTCCTTCAAGCGCCTCACAATGGACGCTTCTGTCATTGCCTCGGCCCTCTGCCCTGTCTTGTTGTAAAGCACCGCCAGCCGAAAGTGCGCCGGAAAAAAATCTGGATCGATCTTCACCGCTCGAATCATTTCGTGAATTGCATCTGGATAAAGCTTTTGCCGATTCATAGAAGACACCCAGTTGATAGTGCGGCTCATACCATCCCGGAGAGAGCGCTTCCGCTTTATGCAGCAAACGTCCGATCGTATCCAAGTCGCTGCCTCCGTCGCCACCGTTGCGCTTCCACAAGCTCAAGGCATAGAAATAGTTCGTCGCGGCATTGTCGGGATAGCGTTCGGCAAAATCCTTCAACCGCCGATTCACCTCCTCAGCCAGTGCGGGAGACACTCTGCTGGCTCTTCCAAGAAACTGAATAGGCCGCCGGTCCTGCGGATCCATATCTACCGCCGCACAGAGCACGCGCACTGCCTCGTCGTATTCATTCGCGGCGTACAACGCCACGCCCAGGCCCACCATCATGCGCGATGAATTCGAAAACTGCGCCACCCCGTAGCGAAAAAACTTGATCGAGTCATCGAGAAATCCAACATACTTCTGATGCTGCAGCAGGAATGTCGCTAGGTCGAAAATGTTCGATTCCGAGGGATCGATCTCCGCGGCGCGATGATATTCACGTGCCGCCGTCACATAGTCCCCACGCCTGTCATCCACTTCCCCAAGAAGATTGTCCAATCTTGCATTGTCGGTTTGCGCGAGCATTCTTTCAATCTGTCGCTTCGCTCCATCCAGGTCTCCCGCTTGCATCGTTGCATAAGCCAGTTCATAGCCCACGGTTTCATCGCCGCTCGAGAGGGCGTAGGCCTTGGCAAGCCATCGCGCGCTTTCGTGCCACTTTTCATTGCGCAGATAGTACTCGCCAAGGGAACCCACTGCTTGAAGATTGTTTGGCTCCCGCGTCGCCGCCTGCAGTAAGCTCTTCTCTTCGCCTGCGGAATTCCTCGCAGCGTGTGCGGTCTGCGCCGGCGCAACTCGCCCACCAATCGGCAAGAGCAGGCATAAGATCGCAGAGAATCTTACGGATTGTATCCTTTGTCCCACAAATATCGGCCGCTTACGCCAGGATGACGAGGTCACTCGGGCAGGACCATCTTATCCGACTTTCTATCGCTTAAGGCCTGGCACGGCTGAACGACCTTCCCCGCCAGGAAATGAGCCCGGGCTTTCTGGGCGCCAGATCGCCCGGGCAACTTCAGTTTTTCTACCAGTAATACTTAAGCGCAAATTGCAACTCACGTGCGGTGCTTCGAGTCGAAGTAATTTGCCCGAAATTCGTCTGGTCCTTATAGTCCGTATTTGTTGGCAGGTTGAAGCTTGGAGTATTCGTCAAGTTGAAAGCCTCGGCGCGAAACTCCGCGTGACTCCCTTCTGTAACCGTGAAACTCTTGAAGAGAGAGAAGTCAAAGTCCTTATAGCCGGGCCCATTCACTTGAGTATTCGGCCCTCCCAGCGGCGCCAGGCTCGTCTCTCCCACACCCGTCACCACCGGCGGATCGGTGAAGGCCGCTGGATTATAGAAGTGCGCAACCCCTCCGCGATACCGGTTTGCACCCGGGACCACCGCCGCGTACGCGTTAATCCCCGACCCAGTGCTGACCTGGCTACCAATCGTTTGCGGCTGTCCACTGTCGAAGCTGAGAATTGTGTTCGCGCTCCAACCTCCCAGCACCGCATCTTCAACGCGGTTCATATTGCCAAGAAAATCTTTGCCGTTTCCGATCGGAAGCGCATAAGTTCCGCTGGCCACAAACGCATGTGTGATGTTGAAGGACGCGAGTCCCGTGTCATACGAGATAGGAACGATACCCGGCGCCCGATACCCGCTCACACCGCCGCCACTCAGTGAATCTCCCGCATCGGTCCGCGCTTTAGCGAGAGTGTAGCCAAGCAGGACGTCGAGCCCTTTCGATGATTGGTGAACCCACTTCGTTTGCAACGAATTGTAGCTGCTGTTACCAACCGTCCCGTAGTACGGCATGCCCGTACCAAAATCAGGGAACGGTATATAGTTTGTCGCACCCGTGGTCGGAGTTCCAGGAGGCAGTAGCTCCGTTACGTTGTTCTGCCCCTCGCTCGCTTCCAGATGCCGTGCCTGCGAACCTACATAGCCCGCTTCAACCGAATCATGCTGGGTGAGCTGGTACTGCAGCGTCCCGTTGAATCCTTCCGTATAGGGTGTTTGATAGTGAAGCTGGATTCCGCGCAGGGCGAGTCCGCTATAACTGACATTCAACGGATCGAGTGGGATTCCGGACATACCGTTCTCCAGCGTCCCCGTCGTCCCATTGGTATAGGTGACCGGAGTTACCGTGGAAATCCCACCGTTCGATGCATCGGTCAAACCAACCTCAAATTGGAATGGGTAGTTATAGCCCAGGCTCGGATACCCGCCACGATTTTCAAATGCGCCGTAGAAGATGCCATATCCTCCACGGATCACCCACTTCGGTGTCAAAGAATAAGCAAAGCCAGCGCGCGGCGAGAAGTTCAGCTTTTGGATCACGCCCATGCCCGTCCCATACTTATTCGTGTACAGCAGCGAGATCCCATCGCGCTGCAGGGCATCGGTAAAGCTGGTCGAGAGACCCGGTGAAGTCTTATGACCGGCCGTCATAATAAACTCGGCTCCGGCGTTGGATGTAAGCGACGGAGCAACGAAATTCGCTTGCGCTCCGCCCGCTTCCCCGGTCAAACCGAAATGCTCCCAGCGCACCCCGAGGTTCAAGGTAAGTTTCCGCGTAAGCGACCAGTCGTCCTGGAAGTAAGTGCCAAAGTAATTGCGATTTGCGCGCACTTCTCCAAAGTTCGACGCATTAATTTGATCCATTCCTCCCGACATATTCACGCCGTTGGGAACAGTCGCATTCTGCGGCGTAATCAGGAACTGCGCTCGACCCGTCGTGCCGTCAGCCTGCAGCGGAATCGAAGTGTAGTTGCCATCGAAGTAGAACGTGCCTTTGGAAGCCGGCGGCGCAATCCAAGGAAAGTAGATGTATTGGAACTCGGCGCCACCCTTGAATGTGTGTTTCTTGTAAACCTTCGTCAGGTTCTCTGTCATCTGCTCGGTATCGCTGAAGCGATTCCCCGGCAGCCAGCCCGCGCCTCCCAGACCGCTCAACGTCCCGATTCCGAGGTAAGGCAGGCCGCCATTGAGCGGCACCTGCGGAACGCCCGCAATTCCATACTGCGCCGGAATCCCCATCGTGCTGTCGCCGGAGGGATTGCGCGTGTCGTGTCCACGCGTATAACCAAGTCGCGCTTCATTAATAAGAGTGGGAGAAAAAGTGTGCGTGTATCCGAGGGCGAATCCCCGCACGTTATAGATCTCAGTCCCGTTGGAATACCCGCCCCCATCGGCAACACCTTCAAAGGGAGGCGGCAAAACACGAACACTGCTGATGTAGTCGTAATGGAAGAACACCTGGTCCTGATCGCGGAAGTGTTCATCGATCCGCATGTCGGCCGTGTTCGTATTGATGCTGTCTACCTTAATGATGTTGTAGTTGTACAGCACTCCCGGCGAAGTCGGCGTCGGATAGAGTTGCATTAACTTGACGGCATTCGAGTCAAGCCGATTCGCAGGAATCTGATTGTCCGTGAATGGATCGCGCACATAGCCGGTGGCCGTCGCCGCCAACCCAGTGACGGGATCAACCGTCCCGGCCGTGACCGCGCGCGTGGTCGCAGGATCGAAAATCTGCCCGTTTTGAAACGATCTTCCCAGCAGGTCGGTCCGAGTAAATGTTCCCGTGGAATTGATTAAGTCCGAGAAATCTGTGTATCCGCTGTTGATCTCCGCCGTCGTGGGCACTGTCGGAGAAAGTCCTGCTCCCAGGTTCGCGCTGGCTTGGCTCGAAGCCTGCACTCCATTCAGGATCTTCGTCCCCTCATAGTCGGCAAACCAGAACGTCTTGTCCCTCCAGATGCGTCCGCCCGCAGTCGCGCCAAATTGGTTCTGCCTCAACTCGGGCTTCTTGCTGGCCGTGGCATTGGGCACAAAGTAATCGTTGTATGCATCGAACGCATCGTTGCGGAAGAACTCCCACACTGACCCGTGAAATCTATTCGAACCCGATTTTAGGGTTGCGTTGACAATCGCCCCGCCCGCTCTCCCAAACTCCGCGGGAAAGTCGCTGGTCATGATTTTGAACTCTGCGATCGCGTCCACCGGAGGCTTGATCACATCCGCCTTTCCATCCAGGTAATCGACGCTATTGCTGTTGTTGTCGATGCCATCCAATAGATAATCGTTCTGCGCCACGCGCGCGCCGTTCGCTACAAATTGGTTGCTCGCCCTGGCCCCTTGTTGAGGCAAAGTTACGCCGGGGGTGACCAGCACCAGCATCGTATAGTCGCGGCCGTTCAGAGGCAGAGCCACAATCGATTTCTCGTCGATCACCTGACCAACCGAGCTGCTCTCGGTTTGCATCAGCTCCGGCGCCTCTGTCACCTCTACATTTTCAGTAACAGCGCCCGGCTGAAGAACGACGTTCACTGCGGCCTGCTGCTGAATATCCAGGTGCAGACTTTCAACTGTTGCTTTCTTGAAACCCGCAGATTCAACCACGACCGTATAAGTACCAATCGGGAGAGGCGTGAATTCGAACCTACCATCTACATTGGTCTTGTCAGTCTGGCGCGCGGCCGTCGCATGGTTCAAGATCGTCACCATCGCATCCGGGACGATGGCGCCCGTGCTGTCTGTGACCGTGCCGAGAATTGTGCCTGTATCGACCTGCGCCCTGGCTGTCAGTGCAAGCAGCAACACTGTGAACCACACCAGAGGCATGCGGCTTCGACTTATGAACCTCTCTGATTTCATTTCCCTATCCCCCCGCCTTGCGGCACTCGTATAGCCTCAATCAAGAAACGCGTGCGTTTTCGTCAGTTTTTCGTTCACCGTGTACGTTCCCGTAACGCCGTGCACAAATATAGAGAGCACACTATGGGCTGTCAAGGATTTTCTCGTGTACGTAACCGAAGAAATAATCGAACGCAGGAGAACGCCCGCGCAGACCCTGATAAGTTGCGTATTTAAGCGATTTATTCAAGATCGAATTGATTGTCCGACTACAGCACAGCTGCGGATTCGCTAGGTTCGATACAATGGCACCACCCGTGAACGATGAACCTTCAAGGTCCGTTGGCATTAAGGAGATTGCCGCCGAAGCTGGCATCTCTATCGGAACCGTCGATCGAGCGCTGCACAATCGTCCAGGCGTCAATCCCAAGACGCGCACCCGGGTCCTCAAAATCGCTGAAAGCCTCGGCTACAAGCCCAATCTCGCAGCCCGCAACCTCAAACTCAATCGAAGACTTCGCGTTGCAGTTCATCTTCCCCGCCACATTGCCTCCTTTTTTGATCCTCTGCGCGAGGGCATTCGGGAGGCGGCCGCAGGCATGCATGGGGTCACCGTCGACCTCAGCTTTCGCACCTATCCGCACCTCGGCGAAGGCGATGTCAAGCTCCTGGAAGAGGACCTGGAAGGTGAATTTGACGGCGTGCTAATCACCCCGGGAAATCCGATCCGCGTCGAATCGGCGATCCGGCGATTCCACGAACGGGGCACAGCGGTCGTCTGCGTCGCCAGCGACGCTCCCCGTACCAACCGGCTGGCGTCCATCTCAGTCGACGCGTCCATCAGCGGCAGCATCGCGGCCGAACTCCTCGGCAGAGTCCTGCAGACAGAGGGGACCGTTGCCACCATCACGGGCGACCTCAACACTTTTGACCACGGCGAAAAGCTGCGCGGATTCGCAGCCACTCTGGCCACCATGGCGCCGCACCTGACGTTGATTCCCGCTATTGAGTCGCACGAGCGCGCGAAGGAAGCCTATCAAGTGACGCTCGCACTTCTGAAGCGCAAGCCAAGGCCGATCGGAATCTATGTCAACACCGCCAACAGCATTCCTGTCCTTCGCGCGCTTGAAGAAAATGGAATGTGCGGGCGCATCCGGCTGATCACGACCGACCTCTTCGCCGAGCTTGTGCCATTGATCGAATCGGGCAAAATCCTAGCCACCCTCTACCAACGGCCCTTTACGCAGGGCAAGCTCGCCTTCGAAACTCTTTGCCGCTTTCTTGTGGAAGGCGTCCAGCCGGAGCCGGTCACGCGCCTCGCGCCCCACATCATCCTGCGCAGCAATCTTCCCCTCTTCCTCGAGCGGCTTCCATCAAAGCTCGATATGAACCACGACGTAGCGGCTTCCGCTTAGCTGCCCCAAAGCCTTTGCTGGTTTGCGTTCTCGTACACGCTCACTTTTTTAAACCTTGCCGGAGATGGCTGGATTCTAGACCGATAGATGAGCCGTCCCGACGGGATAGGCGGCAGCGCACGTGGCATGGCCTCAAAACAGCTACGCCAACTGCGATTTAGGCGGGTTTCCTTTGCCCCCACCCGCCTCCGCCCGGCGACTCGATCCGGAGCAGGCTCCCTGCCCGCAACTCGCGTGTGCATTTGCCAGGCAGCCTTTCTTCCTTGCCATTCACGGTCGTCAACGAAGCTCCAGTTGCACCAGCTTTCCCGCCCGCAAGCCCCCAAGGCTGCGTCTCCCGGCGATCCGCCAGCAGCGTCACTTGCGCATCCCCCAGCAATTCAATCTCGCGCACAAGTCCGTCACCGCCTCGATGCAACCCGATACCACCTGAATTTTCCCGCACCGCATACCGCACCATGCGAAACGGGTATGCATACTCAAGCGCTTCCACTGGCGTGTTCAGCGAATTCGTCATGTGCGCATGATGCCCGCTCGCACCATGAATCTGAGGCGAGCCACCCAACCCTCCGGCAATCGTCTCGTAGTACGTATATGGCAGGCCAGAGCGGGAATCGATTCCGCCGATCGTCAGATTGTTCATGGTTCCCGCACTCGCCGCTGGAATCCGTTCTGGAATCGCCTTCGCCAATGCCAGCAGCAATGTGTCCACGATGCGCTGCGAGGTCTCCACGTTCCCGCCCGCTACCGCAGCGGGAGCCACCGCATTCACGACCGTCCCCTCCGGCGCGATGACCTGCACCGGACGCATCAACCCCGCAGTGGCCAGAGCCTCCGAAGGCAACAAGCACCGGAACACATAGAACACCGCCGACCACGTGATCGCATAAACCGCATTGATATTGCCGGAAACCTGTGCGTCGGTTCCAGTAAAGTCGACAACCGCCCGCTTGTTTTTTGGATCGTTGCGCACTGAGACGCGAATTCCAATCCGTCCCGGGCGCACGCCATCATTGTCGAGAAAATCCTCTGCCCGCCACTGGCCCGCAGGCAGTTGCGCCAACACTTCACGCATCACCCGCTCTGAACCGGCAAGCATAGCGCCCACGCCGCGTAACAGCCGCGCATGGCCGAACCGTTCCACCAGGTCCTGCACTCGCGCAATTCCGATCCGGCATGCGCCCAGCTGTGCCGTCAGGTCGCCTTCGCGTTCCGCAGGTGTGCGCACATTGGCCAGCAAAATCGCCAGCACCTGCATATCCATCTTTCCCGCGTGCATCAGCTTCACCGGAGGAATCCGTATACCCTCCTGCGCAATTTCGCGGCACGGCCCCATCGATCCCGGATGCATTCCGCCCACATCCGCATGGTGTGCACGATTCGCGACAAAGAACGCAGGCCGCGCCCGCCCCTTCACAAACACCGGAGCCACCATCGTCAGATCCGGCAAATGCGTGCCGCCGCGATAAGGATCGTTCAACAGCGCCACGTCGCCCGGCGCAAAACTCATCGCTTGCAACGCCGCATTGACAGACATCGGCATTGATCCAAGATGGACGGGCATGTCATCGCCCATGGCGATCAAATCGCCGTCCGCGGAAAACACCGCTGAAGAATAATCGCGCCGCTCCTTGATATTCGGCGAGAAGGCAGTCCTCCTCAACGCCGCGCCCATCTCTGCCGCAACCGAATGCAGCGCGTGTCCCACCACCGCAATCTCCGCCGAATCGATCGCAGGCCGTTTCATCGCCGGCCTCCCGTCTTCGTTTTTGCTTGCGCCGTGCGCACAAGCACTAGGTTGCCGAACCCATCCACCGTCGCCGTCCACCCCAGCGCCAGATACGTTGTCGCACTCAACTCCACAACCACCGCCGGCCCCGACAATCCGGTCCCCCACTTCCATGCGCGATCGTTCATACGCCACAGCGCGCCGCCACCCGCCCTCTTCGAAAACCCGATGCTCCCCAATCCGGGCCGTCCGACCCTCGCCGCGCTGCGCTTCTCTGTCGCATTCATCCGCGGCTTCTGCCCCCGCACCACAGCCTGCACCCGCAGCGTCACAATCTCCACCGTCCGCGCCGGATCGGCATATCCATACGCTTGCGCATGCAGCCGATGGAAGCGTGCCAAAACATCTCCGCCCCAATCCACACGCAGTTCGAAACCCTGCCCGCGATAACGCAAATCGGCCGATCGTGTCAGCACGGGCCGCAAACCCTCTGCACGAAATACATCCCGTGCCTCTGCTTCCAGCTCCCGAAACACGCCCGCGATTTTCTTGTTCTCCGGCGCCACCATCACCGTGCGCGAAAACTCCCGCCGCAAATCCGCATCTAGAATTCCCAACGCCGACAGCGCACCTGGCGCGGCCGGAATGACAACCTGTCGCATACCTAGCGCACTCGCCAGCGCGCACGCATGGAGAGGACCGGCACCTCCAAAAGCCAGCAGCGCAAAATCCCGCGGGTCGAATCCACGCTCCACCGACACCCGCCGCAATGCGCTCTCCATGCGAACGTTCGCCACGCGCAAAATTCCCTCGGCCGCTGCTTCAACGCTGCTGAATCCGCTCGACCGGCTGCGCACGCTCTCAATCGCTCGGCGCGCTCGCTCCGCATCCAGCTGCATCACGCCACCCAGAAAATGCCCTGGATGCAATCGCCCCAACACAACATGCGCATCCGTAACCGTCGCCCCATCGCCGCGCCCATAGCAGGCAGGGCCTGGAACCGCGCCCGCCGATTGCGGTCCCACCTGCAGCGCGCCCGCTTCGTCGATCCGCGCCAGCGACCCACCTCCAGCCCCAGCCGTATGAATGTCCAGCATCGGCACCCGCACCGGAACTCCAGCCACCTCTCCTTCAATCGTTGTCGTTGGCTCGCGTGTTGCATCCAGCAGTGCCACATCGGTAGACGTCCCACCCATGTCGAAGCTCAGCACCCGTGCGATCCCCGCCCGCCGCGCTACGCTCAAGGCCCCCATCACGCCGCCTGCGGGCCCCGAAAAAATCGTCCGCACCGGCTCCCGCGCCGCAGCCTGCGCAGAAAGAATTCCGCCCGACGACTGCATGATCTTCAGCCTAGCCCCGCGCGCCATCAACTCCCTCTCAAGCTCGCCGAGATAGCCCTGCATCTTCGGCGCAAGATAAGCATTCAGCGTCACCGTCGCCGCCCGTTCGTATTCGCGAAACTCGGGCAGAATCTGGTGCGACAACGACAACGGCAATCCAAGCGGACGCAACGCCTCCGCCACCATCTTTTCGTGTTCTGGATGCGCAAACGAAAACAGGAGCGACACCGCCACCGACTCCGCTCCCGACTCCGCCACACGAAGCCGCAACTCGGCCAAATTCTCTCTCTGCGGCGCACGTAGCACCGCGCCATCCGCAGCCACCCGCTCCGCCACACCGAAACAAGATTCCGCCAGTGGCGCTGGCCGATGCACATTCCAGTCATAAAGACTTGGCCGCGCCTGTCGTCCAATCGCCAGCGTGTCTTCGAATCCCTCGGTCGTCACAAACGCAACGCGCGCGCCCTTCCGTTCCAGCAGCGCATTCGTAGCCACGGTCGTTCCGTGACGCACCTCAATCTCCGTTGCGCCCACGCGCGCCGCAATCTGCGCCACGCCCTCCAGAATCGCGCGCCCCGGATCATCAGGCGTCGACGGCAACTTCAAAACTTCGATCCGCCCCCCGGCGCGATACACGCAATCGGTAAACGTCCCGCCCGTATCAATCGCGATGGTGAGTCGTTTTGCGCGTTGCCCTGCCATTTCAAAGTCAGCCTATCAGTTGTAATCGTGCGCTGCCTGCAATCGTCCGTCTGGACCCCTCGCCACGCCGAATGAGACAGTGGAGACGCACCGGCGCGATCCATGCACTCGACCGATTCTCCAACTCAACCCTTTCACTGGAACGCCACCACCTCCGCGCAACGCCGCGTCGTCATCGCCGCCAGCCTGGGCTGGATGCTTGACGCCTTCGACGTCATGCTCTACTCCATCGTGCTGGCCACGCTCATGCGTGCCTTCGCCATGAGCCGCACCACCGCCGGCCTGCTCAACGCGCTGACGCTCATCGCCTCGGCCATCGGCGGCCTGCTCTTCGGCCTGCTCGCCGATCGCTTCGGACGCCGTCGCATGCTCACCGCCAGCATCCTCGCCTACTCCGTCTTCACCTTTGCCTGCGGACTCTCCACCAGCATCTTCATGCTCGCCATCTTTCGTTTCCTCCTCGGCCTCGGCATGGGCGGCGAGTGGAACACCGGCGCAGCCCTGGTCGCCGAATCCTGGCCCGCTGCCTGGCGCGGCCGGGCTCTAGGCATCGTGCAAAGCAGCTGGGCCATCGGCTATGCCCTCGCCGCCCTCGTAGCCGGCCTCATCCTGCATTTCGCAAGATGGGCCCACGCGCCCTGGCGCTGGGTCTTCTTCACCGGCATCCTCCCCGCATTTCTCGTGCTCTGGATTCAGCACAGTGTGCCCGAACCGCCGCTCTGGGAGCGCACGCGCGCAACCTCCTCCGCACAGGAACCCACCGCTCTCCGGCTCTATCTGCGCCCACTCATCGTCCTCACCGCTGCCAACACGGGCGGCATGTTTGCGTGGTGGGGCCTCTTCACATGGATCCCCGCGTACCTGGTTCTTCCCGCAGCACAAGGCGGCCGCGGCTTCACGAGTCTCAGCCTCACCGGCTTTCTGGTCACCATCAATTTATTGGGAATGTTGCCGGGCTATCTTCTCTTCGGCGTGGCCGCCGATCGCTTCGGCCGGCGGCCCACGTTCGTGGTCTATCTAGGCGCGGCCGCGTGCGCAGTGCCGCTGTTGGCCGCCGCGCGCCAACCCGCGTTCATTGTTCTCTTCGCTTCGATCGCAGCCTTCTTCGGCACAGGCTTCTTCACCGGCTCGGCCATCATCGGCAGCGAACTCTTTCCCACCCAGGCGCGCGCCACAGCCCTCGGCATTTCCTACAACGTCGCACGCGGTCTCAGCGCCCTGGCCCCCTTCACAATCGGCGCTCTCAGCGAGCGCTACGGTCTCTCCTGGGCCTTCGGCGCCAGCGCCATCGCCTTCGCAGCAGCCGCCCTCCTGGGCCTGCTGCTGCCCGAAACCCAGGGCGCATCGCTGTAGTGTCCGGATCTGTGAGGTCCGGCGCTTCTGACATCCCTAACCCATACCTTGAGCGCCCCAAGCGCCGCCGAACAATCCAGGCCGAGCAAACAAGATTGAAAAGTTGTCATCCTGAGCAAGTCCGCAAAGCAGACCAGTCGAAGGACCCGCGGTTGTTTTCGATTTTGTTCGGGTTTCTCATCCTGAGCGGAGCGCTCCTCTTCAACGGAGGGAGCAGCGGCGGAGGGAGCAGGGGCCTTCAGGCCCCTGAAAGAAGTCCACCGATTTTGAATGGGCTTTAGCCCAGGAATTTTCACGCGGGAACAATCCGCACATGATCGGTTTCCGTGCAGGAAAATCGACGAAGACCCATCTCCTGCTTCATCCCTCAATGCGCCGGCGGCACATATTCCTTCGGCAACTCCGCCCCCTCGCCAAAGAAAAACATCTCCATCTGTTCCACCAGGAACTGCTGCGCCTGCGGCGTCCACGGCTGCAGCCGATACTCGTTCAGCAGCATCTTCTGGTGATTGACCCACTCATCCCACGCCGCCTTCGATACATTCTTGAAAATCTTCTGCCCAAACTCCGAGTCGAAGGGCGGCTCATCCAGCCCTTCCATCTCCTTCTTGTTACGAACGCAAAAAACCATGTGCGCCATCCGTCAAACCCCCACTCGTCATTGTATGGGATGGCCGTCCAACGCCTCTACCGCACCTGTTCCGACACCACTTCGATCTCCTCATGCCGCGTCGTCCCGGGAATATCCAGCGATCCCAGCACCATCGGTTTGCCCGGCGCCAGAGTCGACACACCTTCCAGCTTGGTTTGTCGTATCACCGGATCCTGCGCGCCGATCGCCGACTTCTCATCGGCCATACTCGACTGCTCCACACTTCGAACGCAGCCGCAATCCATCCGCGCTTCCCTCGACCGATGCCTCAATATTCAGCCCTATGTCGACATACTGCACTTGCGAATTCGCCGCCGAACTGCCCGCATCCACACCTCCCGTCACGATTGGCACGCGGCTGCCTTGCTTCAAATTGGTCTTGCCGCCCGTCGCAACCACCAGCGCAACATGCTGCGTCCCCATCGCCTTGCTCCCATCCATTTCCGTAATCGTGTAAGTCAGCCGATACACCTTCCGCGTCCGGTCTACATCCGCCAGCACTTTCTGCGTCAGCGCGACATCTTCTGGCGCGCCACGCATCGAGATCGCTCCGTCCGATGCAAGATAGTAAAAACGTGCCTTGGGCAGCATGTTGCGCAGATCGTTCACAACGTCGTTCGCCTCCTTCGGCTCCGTCAGGCTACTCAGATAGAACGTCTGGTAGGCCTCGCCGTTCGTCTTCATCTCCGCGGCCTTCGTTTCCATTGACCCAGATTGAGCCGTGGCGGCGCGCGCCAACGCGATCGACCCCAACAGTCCCATGAACACCTCCGCTCCGATGCAGCCACACTCGTCCCTTCGCACTCAACTGAAACTTCATCTCTCGTCTCCAAAGTGAAACGCTCGAAGCACTCCGTTTCTCGCATCCCGATTCTTCGCACGGCATCTTCTGCCGAGAAAGACGCGCTCCACGCACCGCCGCTCGAAAATGTTTCAGCATCGACAGGCAACATGCTCGCAAAAAGCGCCCTGGATCGTCACAGACAGTCGCTCTGAACCCGCCGTTTTATCCTTTTCCTATGTGCGGTCGATTCGCCCGACGCTCCACCCAGGAAGTCCTCGCCGACTGGTTCGGCGTCGAATTGGAAGACATGCCCTGGTTCGCGCCCACCTTCAATGCGGCGCCCCAGAGCACCCAGCCCATCTGCGCCTCAATCGCGACACGGGCACCCGCGAATTCGCCGTTGCCCGCTGGGGCCTCGTACCCTTCTGGGCCAAGGACGCCAAGTTCGGCTTCTCCACCATCAACGCGCGCGCCGAAGAAGTCGTCGCCAAGCCCGCCTATCGTGAAGCCTTCAAAAAGCGCCGCTGCCTCGTCCCCGCTGACGCCTTCTATGAATGGCAGAAGCTAGACGCCAAAACCAAACGCCCCTTCGCCATTGCCCTCCGCTCCGGAGAGCCCTACGCCTTCGCCGGCCTTTGGGAATCCTGGAAACCTAAAGAAGGCGAGCCCCTCGAAACCTTTACCATCGTCACCACCGATCCCAACGAGGTCACCGAAAGACTCCACGACCGCATGCCCGTCATCCTCGAACCGCGCGACTACGACCGCTGGCTCGACCCTGGCGATCCCACCCATCCCCCTACCGACCTGCTCCGCCCCTACCCAGCTGAAAAGATGCATGCCTGGCCTGTCAGCGACCGCATCGGCAACGTGCGGAACGACGATCCCGATCTGCTCACCCCCGCCGAACCGAAACCGGAAACCCCCAGCCTCTTCGGTTGACATCGCCCGTCCCACCGGTCAATTCCAGCGAATTTTCTTGACAACAATCTGTTTTCGGATTTTCCTGTTGGCGAATCGAATTCTCCACGGCTATCCGTGTGTTCGCTGCCGCTTTGCGCAAATCGAGCCCTTCCCGGCCCCCGATTTGCCCTGCAGCACCGCCTTAACCCAGGCGTAAAGCAAACCCGGTGTGGAGATGCAAGGAGAACCATGAACTCACCGACACCGACGCCCTCAACCACACAATCAGGCCTCTCCGAGAACGCCGCCGGAGGCCTCGCCTACATCACCATCATCCCGGCCATCATCTTTCTTGCTGGTCGACCCGTACAACAAAAGCTCCTATATTCGCTTTCACGCCTGGCAGTGCATCTTCATGGCTATCGCGTGGTTCGTCATCGACGTCGCCGTGATGATCTTCGGCAGCTTCCTGTCGTTCTTCCGGCTGCTCACCTTCGGTCTCTATCCGCTCATCTCCCTGGCCATGCTCATCCTCTGGATCATGGTGCTGATCAAGGCTTTCAACGGCGAGCGCTTCAAGCTCCCCATCATCGGCGATCTCGCTGCAAAACAGGCCGGGTAGCCGCCTTTGTTGAATTGTTCGCCACGGCGTTTCTGCTTCATTGGTCCTTCTCTTTTGAGGACCCGCTCCGGCAAATTTTGGAGTTCGGTACAATCACGACACTCGGTCCATCCCCAATCCGCCCTTGAGGTTCAACCGCAAAGGAGCCTACGTGTCCGATACTCCGCAATACACACCCGTCCCGCCGCAGCCCCCCGCCCCGCCCAGCAATCCGCGCAAAGCGGCCTCTCCGACAATGCCGCCGGTGCGCTCGCCTATGTCACGATCATTCCGGCGATCATCTTTCTCATCGTCGAGCCCTACAACAAGAATTCCTACGTCCGGTTCCACTCCTGGCAGTCCATCTTCTTCTGCATCGCGCCTTTGCCGTCCACATGTCCTCGCGATCATTCCCATTCATCGGCTGGATCATCGTGCCGTTCGTTTCGATCGGCGTTCCTGGTCATCTGGGTCATCCTGCTGCTCAAAGCCCTCAAAGGCGAACGCTTCCAGTTGCCATCATCGGCAAATACGCCGCCCAACAAGCCGGTTCGTAGGGAATCTTTGCATTCGCAGTTTTGGTCCACGCAACAAGGCTCGGTCGAACCAGCGTAGGGAGCAGGGGAGTCTACTCCCTGCTCCCTACTCCCTACTCCCTGACCCCTGCAACTATCCCCGCCGCTTCTTCCCCTGTTTCCGGCTCTTCCGCGAACCTTGCCCTGTCTCCTTCCGCACCTTCTTCGCCTTCGCGGGCTTCCCCGCCGGCTTCCCAGTCAGCGGCAATCCCTCCTCCACAATCGAGAACTGCAGCCTCCGCTCCTGCGCCAGAATCCGGTCCAGCATCACCTGCACCCGATCCCCTGCGCGAAACCGCCGCCCCACCGCTCGCCGATAATCTCGTGCGTATTCTCGCGCCACGTGTAGCGGTCATCGCGCAGCGCTGTCGATCGGCACCAGCCCTTCGACAAACAATTCGGTCAGCTCCACAAACAACCCATACTTCGCCGGATTCAAGCACCAGCGCCGCAAACTCCTCGCCAACCCTGTCCTGCATGAAGCGCACTTTCTTCCACTCCACCAGCTCCCGCTCCGCCTCCGCCGCTCGCCGCTCCGTCTGGCTCGTCTCCTCCGCAATCTGCGCCAACTCCGCCTCAGGAATCGGCGGCTCCAAATTGATTTGTCATCCTGAGCAGAGTGAACGACTTGCTGTTGGCGGACTCGCTTGCCACGGCCATGGGTGTCCCAGGTCTCGCGTTTGAGACCTGGGAAACCGACCCCGCTCCGTGCCCCGTCCTTTTACCTTGTTTTGATGAAAGGGTGCGAGACCAGAAGACCCCTCGTTCACATGCCTCCAAGGCGAACTATGCCGTCCCTCCGCCACCACTCCGCGTCCCACCACACCCCGCCGCAACAGCTCCTTCGTAATCCGATGAACAATCAAATCCGGATACCGCCGGATCGGCGAAGTGAAATGCGTATACGTCGGCGCCGCCAGCGCAAAATGTCCCTCGTTCATCTCCGAGTACCGCGCCTGCTTCAACGACCGCAGCATCAGGTAGCTCAGAATCCGCTCCTCCGGCTTGCCCTCGATCCGCGCCGCCAGCTTCTGATACATCCTCGGCGTCACCGCAATATCTTCGGCCACCTCGTATGTCCGCGCCGGCCGCCCGCCGCGCTGCGCCTCCCGCCGATCGCCGCGCGTCTGCACGCGTTTCACCGGCAGCGCTCCAAGCCCAAGCGAATACCCGAAGCTCGCCGCCAGTTCTTCAAACTGCACCACACGCCGCGCCTCCGGCTTTTCATGGATGCGATACAGCGACGGCACGCCCAGGTCCTCAAGCCACGTCGCCACGCACTCGTTCGCCGCCAGCATGAACTCCTCGATCAGCCGATTCGCCCAGGTCCGCTCCGCCCGCGTCACGCCGCGCATCTGGCCCTGCTCGTCGAACTCGATCACCGGCTCCGGCAAATCGAAATCGATCGACCCGCGCTCCTCGCGCCGCTTGTTCATCAGCACCGCGAGCTTCTTCATGCGCTCGAAGTCGTCCACTCGATCCGCATACTGCGGCGCGCACCTCGGCGTCGCCTTCGAGAATCGCGTGCACCTTCGTATAGGTCATCCGCGCCGCCGAGCGAATCACGCCCTCGCCGATCTCGTAGCTTTCGATGCGCCCGTCCGCGTCCAGCTGCATGATGCAACTCAACACCAGCCGGTCTTCGCCGGGCCGCAGGCTGCAGATATCCGTCGACAGTTCCTGCGGCAGCATGGGAATGGCGCGATCGGGAAAATACACGCTCGTTCCCCGCAGCCGCGCTTCCAGATCGAGATCCGTCCCCGCACGCACATACTCCGCCACATCGGCAATGTGCACCTGCAACTCGTAGCCGCCATCCGCGCGCTCCGTCACCAACACCGCATCGTCAAAATCCCGCGCCGTCTCGCCATCGATGGTCACTATCGGCAGCGTACGAAAATCCCGCCGGCGTGCAACTTCTTCGAGGTCCAGGCGCGCTACAGCCCGCGCTTCCGCCAACACATTCTCCGGAAACACCCGCGGCAACTGGTGCTTGCGGATCATCATCTCGACGTCCACGCCGAAATCATCCGGATCGCCCAGCACCTCAATCACGCGCCCCACCGGCGGCTTGAACGGCGTCGGCCAGCTCGTGATCTCCACGTCGACAATCAGGCCTTCCAGGCCCTCCGGGCTTTCACTCCGCATTTCACCCTAGACGAGCTTTGGCTTCGCGACCCCAAGCACGCGATGCGGCGTAGTCTCCGACTCCTCCGCCACCACCTCCTGGCCCTCGGGAATCACAATCGGCTGCGTCATCCGCTCGTCAAAGGGAATCACCACATTCAACGGATAGCGCTCGCCGCGCGAGTAGTGAAAGGTCCCGACGACCGTGGGATTGCGGCGCTCCAGCACCCGCGCGATCCGGCCCGACAGCTTCCCATCGGCGCGCGGCGGCTCCATCTCCACCAGGACCTGATCGCCCTGCATCGCGCCATTGATTTCGTTGGGAGGAATGAAAACGTCGTCGGTCACGCCCGAAGCCTGCCGCGCATTCGGCCGCACAAACCCATATCCGTCGCGATGCAGATCGAGCCGGCCAGCGATCAGGTTGTCGCGCCCGCCCGCAAAACTCGCGGTTTTTCGGAATGCTCCAGTGCTCGCGATCGATCTTCACCAGCTCGCCGCGCACCGTCAGCCGCGCCAGTTGCTCCAGCAGCAAGCGCCGCTCCCGCCCGCCGCCCAGTCCCAGCTCGCGCACCAGCTGCTTGTATCCGGCTTTGCCCCCAGCCGAGCGCGCAATCCGCGCCACCAGCTCCCGATCCGTCATAGTTCAAGAGTAGGCGATTCCCATGCAAACACGCGATATCCCCTTTTTAAGCTTTGGGCGAACCCCGGAATAAGTCGAAGTTTTGAAAGAAACACCTTCACAGGCCGCGAAAACTTCATTCATGCCGCGCTTTGTGACCAGGGCACGACTTCAGTCGTGCCGCAAATGCGCCATATAGGCGCGGGCTTTAGCCCCTGAGGAAAATCTTCCGAATCCGTCTCAAGGCTTCTTGGAAAGTGCGGCTTTTGTTGATTTACGCGCCCCCTTCACTACTTTCATGGGTCCATAAACTGTGATTGCGATCTGTGCACCGACGTCAGCGGCCGCACGGACCGCTTCCGGAGACACCGCACTCCAGAAATACGTGTTCCGTTCGGGCGATTCAATCCCAATATCGAAGCTTCGCGTCTTGGCAGAGTCCCATAGTTTACGCTCTGAACGCGGAAGGGCCTCAATCAACTTGCAAAATCCCAGAATGATCGATGTCGGAGTCTGGTTGTGCCGCCACGCCAACTCTAGGTGCGCCTCGTGTGTTCTCCTAACTCGCCCTACATAGTTTTCACTAATCTTCTCGCCCAGCGCAGTCACCAGCGGCCGCAAATCCAACTTCGAATGAATGTCTAAATCCACGTTCATAAACCGAGTTTTGTCTAGATTGCTAGCACTCACGGGCATTTCCGCAGCCTCACATTTTCGAATCTGAAACTCCTCTTCAGAACATTGCCCGTACGGCGAGTACCTACGGCACATACCCCGGACCGCGCAGCACCTTTCCCGGTAACGCCCCCGTCATCTTCCCCTCCGCAATCACCGGCACACCGTTCACCAGCACATACTCCATCCCCACAGAAAACTGGTTCGGATTCTCAAACGTCGCCTTGTCCGTCACCGTTGCCGGATCGAACACGACAACATCGGCCCACATCCCTTTCTTCAAAACCCCGCGATCTGTCAGCCGCATCCTCTGCGCCGGCAGCGCGGAGAATTTGCGTATTGCGTCGGGCAACGTCAACGCATTCTCCTCACGCACATACTTGCGAAGGATGCGAGGAAACGTCCCATACGCCCGCGGATGTGGATGTTCGGTCCCCAGCAATCCCTCCGGCGAAGTTCCCTGCGAGTCGTTATCGATTGAAACCCACGGCTGCTTCAGCGCCAGCGCCACATCCGGCTCGTCCATGCCGAAGACCGCCACCTCGGTAAAAGCCTTGTCCTTGATCAATAAATCGCACAGCGCATCAATCGCATCCTCATGCCAAAGCGCAGCCACATCTGAAAGCCACTTCCCCTGCAGCGGCAGCAATTCCGGATTCTGCACCACCGCAATCAGAATCGCTTCCGGCCCCGGAACCTCCTGCCACTCGTTGTCCCACGCCTCGTCGGAAGAATCCTTTCCCGTCGTCGTCATGTCTTTCCGAATCCGCGCCCGCGTTGCCGGGTTCTTCAACCGCTCCACAAGCTTCACGTCGCCGCCATCGTGCGCCCACGGCGGAATGAAAGCGGAAAAGGTATTGAACCATGCGGTGTACGCGTAGGTGTTCGCGCTGATGTCCAGACCCGCCGCGCGCGCCGCATCGATCCGCGCCACAATCTGCGGCATCTTCCCCCAGTTCGCTTTGCCTGCGGCCTTCAAATGCCATATCTCTACCGGTAAATGTCCCTCGCGCCCGATCCGCGCCGCCTCGTCGATCGAATCCAGCACCGCATCGCCTTCGCTGCGCATATGCGTCGCGTAAATCCCGCCGTATTGTCCCGCCACGCTCGCCAGCGCAACCAGCTCATCGGTCTTCGCATACGGAGCGGGTGCGTACTGCAGCGCCGTCGACAAGCCCACCGCGCCATCCTTCATCGCATCCGCTACCAGCCCTTTCATCTGCCTCAGCTGTTCAGGAGACGGCTGCACATCCGCATCGCCCAGCACCATCCTTCGCACCGAGGTCGCGCCCACATAGCTCGCGAGATTGATCCCCATCCCCTGCTTCTCGATCCGGACAAAATACTCGCGCAGCGTCCGCCAATCAGGCGTCAGGTGGTAATGCTCATACCCCCCGTGACCCGCGGCCAGCATCGCGTCGTTCACCGGCGCCACCGAATTCCCTTCACCCGTAATTTCCGTCGTGATTCCCTGAAAAATCTTCGACGGCAGCCGAGGATCGACAAGAATCGTCAGCTCCGACTGCCCCAGCATGTCGATAAATCCCGGCGCCACCACCTTGCCGGCCGCGTCAATCCTGCGTTTCGCCGCTACACCCGATAACTCCCCAATCGCCGCAATCTTTCCCTCGCGAATGCCCACATCCCCCGAGTACCACGGCGATCCCGTCCCATCTACGATGTGCCCGTGCGTGATCACCAAATCAAACGGCTGCTCCTGCGCCCGGCCAAGCCGCCCTTCGAGCAAGCCGCCCGCGACGGCCACCATCGCCGTTACAGACAGCGCCATCACAATCGTTCTTCTTGCCATCATCGGTTCGCCTCCACCAAACTCAGGCACTCAGCCTGCAGTGCAAGATCATTGACCGTACGGATAACGACCCCACCGCGCGATTACTTGTTCTAAATCGCTCTGTTCCACTTTCGCTGCGGCAGGCTCCGTGACACCTTGCGCCTTTCGCACAGCCTCAAGATTCTCCCGCTCTTTGCGCGACTCATCCTCATAGAACCTCGCCTTTTCAAATTCATGGTTTGCAATGGCGTCTTCCTGCCTTTTGGCGATGAATTTCAGCCGCTTCTCAACTTCCGCAATCCCCGGATTGGTCACCTGCCGCAGTTTCACCAGCGTCCCCGCCGCATCCAGCAGCTCTAAAGCCTTCCCCGGCAGAGAACCCGCCGCCAAATCACTGACGGCCCAATGCGCGGCAAGTGCAAGCGCTTCGTCCGAATAACTCACTTCATGGAAAATCTCGAGTTGACCCTTGCGCGCCTCCAGCACGCGCAACGCCTCAGCCTCATTCAGCGGTCGCACATGCACCGCGCGAAACCATTCGTCAATCAGCGGCATCGACTCGCGCGCCAACTGGTACTCGTTCCCGCTTCCCGCGCCGATGCACTGCACTCCCGCCTGTATCGCGAACAGAATCACGCCGGCGACGACGCGAGATCCACGGTGCGTAGTCGCGGTCAGCAGTCCCTCATGTCCACCGATAAAGAGAATCAAATTTTCCGGCTGCGACTTCGCTCCCAGAACCTTGATCGCAGCTTCAGCCATCGACTGGCTCGCCAGCAGAATCGGCTCGATCGCGAACACCCCTTTCCCCTGTAAATACCTCGGGACTTCTTCATCCGCGATTCGCTGCGCCAGCCCCTGCACGATCGCGGTCTTTCCTACGCCGTGTTCTCCAATCAGAAGCGCGTGCCGCTTATGCCGATTGCAGAGCACTTCGATCACGCACTCCAGCTCCTCTTCGCGCGCAATCAGCGGTTCGAGAGATCCCTCCGCAGCCGCCTGCGTAAGATCTTTGAAGGCTCGTGAAGCCGCCTGCGCTTCTCCTCGGATGATGCCCCCCGGCATCGGCGTCTCTGTGACTATCCTGTTCAGTTCCTCGCGCAACGTCTCCAGTCGGATACCGCGTTCCCGCAGTAACTCCGCGGCAAAGCACTTCTCCTCGCGCAAAAGTCCCAGCAGCAGGTGCTCTGTTCCAATGTGCTTGTGGCCAAGCCTCTCCGCCTCTTCCGCCGCATAAGCCATCACGCGCTTGCATTCGTTCGAGACCGGCAAGTCAACGCTGGTCGAAGTTCTCTCCCGAATCGTCGTGTGCGCCTCAATCTGCTTCCGAATCGACTCCACAACGCCATGCGATCGCAAGAAGCGGTTGGTGAGCGCCTTGTCTTCACGCCGGAGACCCAGAAGCATGTGCTCCGACTCGATATAAGGCGAACCGAACTGGCTCGCCTCATACCGCCCAATGAAGATCACCCGCCGCGCCTTTTCGGTGTATCTCTCAAACATCGTCTCTCTCCTTTGCGCCCGCAGCCCGTCTCGTCGGCCCGAGCAAGTCTACCCAGCACTTTTCCGGAATGAGTGAAAGAGCCCGCATCGGCTCCCCTCCGCTGGACTCAGGTGTCACGCTTGATTCCGCGCTTTTCCCTCTCACAGACAGTTGGTACAATGAGCTACCGGCGAGTACCAAAGATTATTTGCCTGCTTCCATTTGTGCAAATACCGCATAAAATAGCCGCAGACATTAGGCCTGAGGTCGCCGAGCAGGAAGTATCCTATCTGCGAACGCATGCAGAGTTTGCGCGTGTCGATTGCACGGCCGACGGCACAAAACAATTAGAGTTTTAGGTCAAGAAGCTTAGACCTGCCTTGGAAACCAGTCCCGACAGGACAGAAAAGGAATTTTTTTGAGCGCTATGTGGAAACCCACCCAGACAGGACCATCCTCCCCTGCTCCCACACCGGAGCCCATTCGTCAGACACCCCCCGCTCCGGCCGCTGAGCCGGTGCGTCCTGCTGCTGCTGCCTCGACGGGCGAACAGGCCACCATCGGCAAGGGCCTCTTTATCAAGGGCGAAATTACCGGCTCTGAATCACTCTATATTGATGGCAAAATCGAAGGCACCATCAACTTGCCCGGCAATCGCCTCACGGTCGGCCGCAATGGGCAAGTCAATGCCGCCATCAACGCCCGTGAAATCGTCGTTCTGGGCAAGGTCCGCGGCAATGTCGCCGCTACCGATCGCGTCGACATCCGCGCCGAAGGTTCCTTGACAGGCGACGTGGCTGCCGCCCGCATCAGCATTGAAGATGGCGCCTTCTTCAAGGGCGGCATCGACATCAAGAAGCCCGAAGGCAAAGCGGCGCAGGCCACCGAGGTTCCAAAGCCGGTCGCAGTTTAACCATAGGGCACGCCTTCCAGGCACCCCCTCCCAGATGCGATGGGGCAGATCCGCGACGAGACTCGTGGGCCTGCCCTGTGCTGTTTTTCCGCACCCGCTCACCTGAATTCCCTCCCCGCCCGCCGCACCATTCGATACCATCTCAAACGAATCCGAATCCCGCTGTCACGCTGAGCGAAGCGCAGCGAAGTCGAAGGACCTGCTTTTCCGGAGAGGCCAGAGGCCGAGTCGGGGTCTCCATGGACAGGTCTTCGTCCATGGGGCGACTTCATGCCTCTGAATAAAATCGCAATCAAGTCGGAGGGCTTCGGCCCCGGCAGGATAAAAATCACGAAACGAAGAACGGCACTCCTAAGCAATCCCCATTCTCTTCCGCACCACCCGCGGCAGCGCCGATCCGGTCTTTCCAAGAATCCAATCAGCAACCACCAGCCACAACGCCATGCCCACCACCAGCACCGCAAGCTCCGCCCAACGGCCCTGCACCCGCGCCTGCAATCCCAGCGTGTGAATCAACCAATCGAACACCACCCAAACCGCAGCGCCGCTCACCAAGCCAGCCAGCAAGCAGCGCCCCAGTTCTTCATAGTCCAAACTCGCCAGCGACACCATCCGCTGCTTGTGCAGCAGAACCGCAATCGTCAGTGTCTGTAGCGCGATCCCGATATCCGACGCCACGGCAAGCCCCATCGCTCCATACGCGCGATACAAGCCCGCATACAACGGCAGCGAGATCACGGTAATAATTGTCCCCGCCGCCATTGGCGCAAAAGTATTCCCCGCCGCATAAAACGCTCGCGAATAAATCGACTGTGCCGACCACAAGAACAGCGACACCGAAAACACGGCGAAATAGGCCGCGCACTCCGCCGCGTCCGCCCGCGAAAAACGTCCTCCTACAAACACCACATTGATCAACGGTTCGCCCAACACCACCATTGCCGACGCCACCAGTAACCCCATGCACGCCACCCGCGACACTGAGTCCGCCACCGCGGTCGCGAATTCTGTGCGCTTCTCCTTGGCCCACAGGCTCGCGAAAAACGGCATCGATGCCGCGCCTGCCGCCTGCGCCAGCACCGACATCGGCGCTGTAAACAGGCGCTTCGCATATGTCATCAGCGAAATTGCGCCACTCGTCCCCGACGCAAAATGCGCAATGATCCAGTTATCCGCCGTCACCAGCGACACGCCGATCATCAACGGCAGTGACAACCTGACCCACTCGCGCAATCCTTCGTCGTGCCAGTCGAGAATCGGACGATAGCGCACTCCCGCTCTCCGCGCAAACACCGCGTTCAGCAGAAACGGACCTACAAGCGCGCCCGCCACCGTGCCGATCGCCAGCGACGAGACACCCAACCGTCGCACCAGCAGAATGCCGCCCACAATCGTGCCCAGGTTGTAGATCAGCGGCGCCACAGCCTGCACGTTGAACTGCTTCCGCACCAGCAGCACCGCGCCAAACACCCCACCCGCAAAAAAGAACAGTTGCGCCGGCAGCAGAATCCGCGTCAGCTTCACGCACAGCGCAGCCTTGTTCGCGTCGAAACCGTTGAACCACCAATGCACATACCACGGCGCGAAAATCTCGGCCAGCACAATCGCTGAGCCCAGCACCACGAACATCGATGTCAGAATCACCGAAAGCGATCGCTCGCCTTCCGCCTCCCGCCCCGAATCCCGATACCGCGTCAGAATCGTCACAAACGTAATCGACGCCGCGCCGCCCACAAGAAAATACGAAATCATGTCCGGCAGCGTAAACGCCGCCAGAAACGCATCGGCCTCCATCCCCCGCCCGAACACCCACGCAATATATAAATTCCGCACCAGCCCGAAGACGCTCGACAAAAGTGTCGACGCCATCAGCACCACGGTCGCACTGAAGACCGAGTGGGCATGCGACGGACGCAGCATTCCCAAAGCGCGCGCCCACCGCGACTGCAGCGGCCGCCCTGATTCCGGCCGTCCTAATTCCGGCCGTTCAGGCTCTGATGTGAAAGGTGTCCCGGTCACTGGTCTCGATTCTATCGGGGTTACAGCTCACCGCGCCGTTATCAGCCGGGAGCGCCAACACACTCCGGTCACACTCGAACACCCACATTCCAACCCCACCCGCCCGCCGCGTATCCTGTTCTTTCAGGGAGACCCACCGCATGCAGCGCATCGTCCCGAGCGGCTTGCTCTTTTTCGCACTCGCAACGGCCGCCACGGCTCAATCCATCCACACCGGCGACGGCTTCCCGTTCCCCGCGCCGCCGCCTGCCGATACCAACCCGGTCATCGACAACTACAACGGCACGAAGATCCCCGACAGCTATCGGTGGCTTGAAGACGCGAAGAGCCCGGAGACGCGCGCCTTCATTGACGCCCAGAATGCCTACACCGCCCACTACCTCAAGCTCGCGCACATCCGCTCCCAGGCCGTCGACGATCTCGGTGCCCTGGAGCAGGTCTCTCACTGGACCATGCCTATGCAGCGCGGCGACAACTACTACTTCATGAAGCGCCTCTCCGATGAAGGCCAGTCCTCGATCTACATGCGCCGCGGCTGGACCGGCAAAGACGAGCGTCTCCTCGATCCCGCGGTGCTCAGCCGCGACCCCAATACCTCCATCGAACTCGCCGATGTCTCGCGCGATGGCTCGCTCCTCGCCTACCATGTGCGCCAGGGCGGCGCCGACGAAACCACCGTCCGCGTCTACAACCTCAAAACTAAAAAGGTCCTCGAAGACGAACTCCCCAGCGGCGTCTACTACTCGGTCGATTTCGCGCCCGACGCCGCCGGCCTCTACTACACACGCACCAACAAAGCGGGTTCGCTTCTCTATCTCCACGTGCTCGGCACGCGCCCCGCGCGCGACATCGCTCGTTTTCGGCCACGAATTCTACGACGAGCCGCTTGGCCCCATCGACCTCTTCAATTCGGAGGTCACCCACGACGGCCACTACCTCATCGTCACCATCGAGCGAGGCGTTCCCGCCAAGCGCGTCGACATCGTCTTTCGCGACCTCACCAAACCCGAATCCCCCTTCAACGTTCTCGTCTGGGGCATCGATTCGCGCTTCGCCGTCGTCTACGCCAAAGGCGCCTGGTTCGTGAAAACCGATTACAAAGCGCCCAAGGGCTGCATCCAGCGCGCCGATCCCGGCGTCGACCCCACCGGCTGGAAGACCATCGCGCCTGAATCGAACGACGTCATCGCAGGCTTCTCCATCGTGGGCGAAAAGCTCTACGTCACGCGTCTCAAAGATGTGAAGTCCGAGACCTCTGTCTACACCCTCGATGGAAAACCCGCCGGCACCATCGACTACGACGGCATCGGTTCCGCCTCCACCGTCTATGGCCGCCCCACTGATCGCTACGGCTTCTTCAGCTTTCAATCCTTCATCCAGCCGCCCACCCTCTACCGCCTCGATACCCTTACCGGCAAACGCGAGATCTTCGCCCAGCCGAAAGTCCCCTTCGACACCGCCGACTACGAACTCAAGCAGGTCTTCTTCAAATCCAAGGACGGCACGCAAATCCCCATGTTCATCGCCGGCAAAAAAGGCCTCAAGCAGGACGGAACCGAGCGCCTGCTCATGACCGGTTACGGCGGCTTCAACCTCAGCATGACCCCGGTCTGGAATCCTGAATGGGCCTGGTGGCTCGAGCAGGGCGGATGGTTCGCCATGCCCAACCTGCGCGGCGGCGGCGAGTATGGCGAAGCCTGGCACGAAGCCGGCATGTTCGAGAAAAAACAGAACGTCTTCGACGACTGGTTCGCAGCCGCCCAGTATCTGATCGACAAAAAGTACACATCGCCGCAGCACTTCGCCATCTCCGGCCGCTCGCAACGGCGGACTGCTCATGGGCGCCTCCTTCACCCAGCATCCCGAGCTCTTCTCCGCCGTCTGGTGCGGCTATCCGCTGCTCGACATGCTGCGCTATCAGCACTTTCTTCAGGGCCCGCATTGGACCACCGAGTACGGCTCCGCCGATGACCCGACCAGTTCCTCTACCTGCTCAAATACTCGCCCTACCACAACGTAAAGCCCGGCACCGCCTATCCCGCCGTCATGTTCTTCACCGGCGACAGCGACACCCGCGTCGACCCGCTTCACGCCCGCAAAATGACCGCACTTCTCCAATCCGCTTCTACCAGCGGCCGTCCCATTCTGCTCCACTACAGCCTCGCCGGCGGACACTCGGCCGGCGTCAGCGTCGACCAGCAAGTCCAGGACGATGCCGACCAGCTCAGCTTCCTCTGGACCGAAACAGGAACCCCGCCCGCCGCCAAAAAGTCTGTGCACTAACTCAGGGGCAATCCCGCAACTCATTTCCACGGACCCTCAAGCCCTTCCCGTTCTTACCGATAAACCAAGAGCGGGATAGGACCGGATTGCCTGGTGCGCACACAAGATCCGGGCTTGGCGGGAGCCGACATGCACCACGAAGTGACTGAAACCAAGGCACCAGGTCGCCGTCGGGAGAATCCACGGCTCGCCGCCCTTGCCTCCTACAACATCCTCGATACTCCGCCTGAGCCCTGCTTCGACACCCTCACACGCCTGGCAGCCGAGTACCTATGCGCTGATTCGGCGTGCCTCGGTTTCGCCGACGAAAGCCGGGTCTGGATCAAATCATGGTGGGGTCAGAATCTCCGTGAGATGCCGCGCAAAGACTCCATCTTCGATCGAGTCCTCGCCAATGACGGCCCTGTCGTCGTTTCCAACGTCGCCCAGTGCCCTTCCGATCAATCGCGCACGGTCGCTCTTCGCATCAGTAACGCCGCTTTCTTCGCCAGCGCGCCAGTCCGCACCCCCGACGGCAAAATCGTTGGCACGTTGACCGTCTTCGCCAACGAGCCCCGCGCCGGCATCACAGAAGATGAACTGCATATGCTCGAAAGCCTGGCCGACATGGCCGCAAGCTTGTTGGAGCTGCGAAAACTGCGCAAAGCCGCCACCGAGCGCCCCCGCCGCCGAGCTCAAACGACCCTCGCCGGCTCCGCTCCCAAAACCTGGCCACGCTGCTCAGACCTCCGCCGCGCCCTCGATCGCCACGAGTTTGTCCTCTACTACCAGCCCGAAATCGATCTAGCCACCCGCCAGATCTTCGGTGTCGAAGCCCTCATTCGCTGGAATCACCCCGAGCGCGGCCTCATCCCCCCCATGGATTTCATTCCCCACGCTGAGGAATGCGGCCTGATTCTGCCCATTGGCGACTGGGGTCTCGCCGAGGCATGCAATCAAATTCAGGCTTGGAACCGCGAAGATCCCTCCAATCGCACTCTCCTCGTCTGCGTCAATCTCTCCGCAAGCCAGTTCGCGCGTCCCGGTCTCGCCGATCACGTGCAGTCCCTGCTCTTGCAAACTGGCGTATCCAGCCGCCAGCTCGGTCTGGAAATGACCGAGTCCAGTCTTATTCCCAACCTCAACACCGCCGTCGACGTCCTCACCGGCCTGCGCACCCTCGGCATCTCCCTGCTCATGGACGACTTCGGCACCGGCTATAGCTCGCTCAATTACCTCCACTCCTTTCCCTTCGATGTCCTCAAAATCGACCGCTCCTTCGTCAGCCGCATGACCCAAGGGGATCAGCCCCTGCAGATCGTTCGCACCATCATCGAGCTCGCCCGTGCCCTCGGCATGGACGTCGTCGCCGAAGGCATAGAAACCCGCGAACAATACCGCCTGCTGCGCGATATGGGCTGCCGCTACGGCCAGGGCTTCCTCTTTGCGCGGCCCATGCCCGTCGAACAAGTCACCCAGCTGCTGCGCCTGCCGGGTCGCATCCTTCCAGATTGCGAAGAACCTGATCCAACCGTTCTATGCCCGGCAATCTGAGACCACCCGCCTGAAATCGGAGCCCCGACGTCTTACCATCTGATCCCTTGGAGTTGAATTCTCGACACCTGAATTCCAGTTTCATCTCGACACTCCAAAGGCCACGTTTCAATTCGGGAATCCGGTCTCCCTCTCGTGACAAAAAACACGCAAGCTGCCGCGCGAAAAAACGTATGCTTCCCTCCATGCCGGGAACCGCACAAGCGCCAGAGCCTCCCAAAGCCAGCAGCTTTGCCACTTTGCTCGCGGGGTTTGCGGCCCTTACCGGCAAAGCCGAAACATCAGGACAAGATGCGTCGTCGAAACGCAAATCCACCGGCTGGAACGACGATGCTCTCGAGGACGATGTCACAGTGATCAGCTACGAACAGGCCCTGCGCACCCACACGCGCACGCGTCCTCGGCCCGCTGATCCGCCAGAACGCCCCCTGGGACTACCCCAGGACCTACCCCAAAATCTATCCCCGGATTTTTCCCAGGATCTATCTCCGGACCTATCTCTCGATCTGCCCGCAGAATTCTCCCCGAATCCTATCCGGCCTTCCCCTTACGATGAGTTCGGCCCACAGCGCCGCAAGCCGCCCGCGTCGGTACGCCCTGCATTTGGGAACGCTGCATCGATGAGTCCTGCAACCATGAGTCCGGGCTCGGCGGAGACCCGAGGGTGGGACCCCGCAATCACATCGCCGGACGTTGCCACTTCAGCCAACGCAGGCCTCGCCGCGCCGCCCGACACACTCGCCGAAAACCGAAAATCGGCCAGCATTACCATTCGCCTCAGCAAGCCCGAGTGCGCCCAACTCCACCAGCGCGCGACGGCCGCCGGTCTCACCACATCCGCCTATCTCCGCTCCTGCGTCTTTGAAGCCGAAAGCCTGCGCGCCCAGGTCGTGGAAACACTCGCGCAGCTCCGTTCCGCCACACCCGCCGCACCGAAAGCAGCGACCCCAGCCCTGAAATCGGTTGCGTCCGCGGCGCCTTCCCGGTCCTGGCTCTTTCCGCGCTGGAACTGGGTGCGCCGGACGCTCAGCGCCTAATCCCGCCAATGGTTCTTATTCCACTTCCAGCACCAGGCACTTCAAATACTCGGTCTCCGGCAAATTCAGCACCACCGGATGATCGAGAGCCGCCCCGCGCCGTTGCAGCAATCGCACCCGCCGATGCGCGTCGGCCGCAGCGGCCGCCACAGCCCCTTCCAACTCCGACCAGCTCACATGATGACTGCATGAGCAAGTCACCAGCAGGCCGCCCGGCTCGCAGCATTTTGAGTGCGCGCAGGTTTAGCTCCTTGTAGCCGCGCAACGCACCTTCGACTGCCCGCTTTGTCTTCGCGAACGCCGGTGGGTCCAGCACGATGGTGTCGAATTTTTCGCCTGCTTCGGACCAGTCGCGCAAAATCTGGAAAGCATCGCCTTCCACCCAATCCACCTGCGCGCTGAGGTGCGCGCGATTGGCTTCGAGATTCCGTTCCGCCACTTCGAGCGAAGCATGCGAAGCGTCGATTCCCGTCACGCTCTTGGAAACCCGCGCCAGGTGGAGCGCGAAGCCGCCCTGGTAGGTGCAAACGTCGAGCGCCCGCCCGCCGGGAGCGAGGATCGATGCCCATTCTTGTGCGGCCTGAGTAGTTTGCGCTCTGATCGAGAAACGCTCCGGTCTTCTGTCCCGAGTTGGCGTCGTAATTGAAAACAAGACCATTCAGTTTGAACTGTGTGCTCGTCACGGGATGCGCGGCATCCGCGGCCCACAGCGGCGCGAGGTTCGGCGCTGCCAGGCCCTCCAGCTCGCGCATACGCGGGTCGGGGCGTTCCAGAATGGTCGCTGGCTTCAGCTCTTCGCGGAGAATGCGCACACAGGTTGCGCGGACGGCGGCGGAATCGAGGCCTTTGGCCAGCAGCTGCAGAATGACCAGGTCGCCGTACTTGTCCACGATGAGACCCGGCAGCTCGTCTGCCTCGCTGAAGCACAATCGGCAGGAATCAGTCTTGGCGTCTTCTGCTTTGAGCAACGGCCATCGTCGAACAATTGCCGCCTTCAGCCTTTTAGCCAGCAATTCCAGCCACTGCGCCTCGTTGACGGCCTCGCGCGCCACCATCCGTCAGCGCAATTTGCGACGTCGGACTATAAAGCGCCGTCCCAAGCAGCAAGCCCGCGCGCGTCCGCTACAGGCAGCAACGCCGGCGCATCCCCATCGCCAGTCTCAATCGCCTCCACATCCGACGCGTAAACCCACAAATGCCCGTCCCGCAGCCGATCCGCCGCCCTCCGGCTGATCCGCGCCCCCGGTCCCGCCCACGCAGCCCTCGGCCCGGGTTTCTCCGGGACTGCCGCGCGCCGCCCCTCACCATGGCCATCCTTTGGACCTCTGTGCACACGCCCCTCGCCCGTTTCCTTGCGTCCGGCCCCCGGGGCAACAACAGTTGAAGACGAAGAAGGCGCCCCAGGCTGTTTGGCCTGGAGCGCCTTCGGTTTTGTGGCTGAGCGCTCTTTGCGCGGCTTGGTCATGGGCATCCTACGGGAATCATAGTCCCCGCACGCCGAGACCTGCCCGCTCGCCTACCGTTCCTGAATGCTCTCGATATAACGGCTCAAATTGCTGATTCTGAGCTGCTTATCCTGAGCATTCGCCAGGTTCATTCTTACCAAGGATGGGACCCCATACCGGCATCTCCGCCGATCCGTGCGCCGGAACGGCCGCGCCAAACTGCAACACCGAAACGATATGGGTGTCCGGGAATCTTCCATGGTTCTTCCTGATCAATCCAGTCAAATCTGCCGGCTGCGTCTTTCAACGCCGTCGCGGCTGGTCCATGACCTCTGCCATCCACGCCATGACACGGCGCGCAATAGCTTGAAAACATCTGTCTTCCGCTCGTCGGCGAAGTCTTGGTCACCGGAATCGTGACCTTTCGATTGGATTGATCTGCATATCCCATGCTCACAGCAAATGCCGCAGCCAGGGCTGTAAGTAAGAGGTGTTTCAACATAAGTTCCTCCGTTCTTTTCCTCCACTCCGCAGGGGACTCTACTCCTCCCTTAGGGATACCCGCTGTGACGGCCAAGCACAACGAAGAGAGCTCCAAAACACCGACGTACCTAATGAGAAAACGCTAGTATCTGTAGGCATATCCCGCATAACTTATGCACAATTAGAACTTCATAAGTTACCAAGGAATTTCGCCGCAACCTATCGTCCATGAATGCCATTTCTGAGCAACTCAAAATCTACCTACCGCAATTACCTTTGAAACAAAGTTACGGTGTCACCCAGCGCAAGATCGAATGACGTTTTCGATATGTCAATGTTTTGAAACGCGCAATGACAGGCCCTGACCGCGGTGCTCCAGACTCCTCGCCCATGGAAACCTGGGAGCAAAGGATCGCAGCATGAAAGCAGGTTGAGACCAGCCGCGCGAGTTGCGAGGATGCGAGCGCCGGTCATGATCTCTCCGTTACTTCTACCCCGCCTCGCACCACGGCCACTCATCATTCCTCAACAACTCCGGCCTATAATGAAGCATGGCGACTGCCCGGCAGCAGCTTCCGGCCGATCTTCCCCACGCCAGCCCGACTGGCCCGGAGACCTCTGCGCGCCCTGCATCGCTAGACGACCCCCACGCCATCGACGAGCGCTTTGAAGCGCTGCTCCGCCAGGTCCAGGCCAACCGCCCCAGCGAAGACGTTAGCCTCATCCGCAAGGCCTGGGAGTTCTGCGTCCAGCACCACGAGGGCCAGATGCGCGCCTCCGGCGAGCCCTACATCATCCATCCGCTTGAAGTGGCCGAAGTGCTGGCGGAGATGAAGATGGACGCGACGCGCCATCGCCGCCGGCCTGCTGCACGACTCGGTCGAAGACACGCCCGCCACCAACGAGGAAATTGAAGCCGGCTTCGGCGATCAGGTCGCCCACATCGTCGAAGGCGTCACCAAGATCGACAAGATCCAGTTCGCCAACCGCGAAGACCGCCAGGCCGAAAACGTGCGCAAGATGCTGCTGGCCATGGTCTACCGACGTGCGCGTCGTCCTCATCAAGCTGGCCGACCGCCTGCACAACATGCGCACCCTCGAGCACCTCAAGCCCGATCGCCAGGAAGCCATCGCCCGCGAGACCCTGGACATCTATGCGCCGCTCGCCCACCGGCTCGGCATGGGCAAAGTGCGCGGCGAGCTCGAAGACCTGGCCTTCCGCTACACCGACCCGGTCAGCTACGAGCAAGTCTCCGCCGCCGTCGAAGCCCGCCGCATCGAGGGCGAGCAGTTCCTCCGCGGCGTTGAAGACACGCTCGTCGAGCAGCTGCGCGAAAACAACATCGAAGCGCGCGTCGAGTGGCGCATCAAGCGCCTCTACTCCATCTACCAAAAGCTGGAGCGCTCCAAGGTCTCCTTCGATCAGGTCTACGATCTGCTCGCCATCCGCGTCATCACGCAGGACGTGGCCGCCTGCTACGCGGTCTTCGGCCTCATCCACACGCTGTGGCGGCCCGTGCCCGGCCGCATCAAGGACTTCATCGCCATCCCCCGCGCCAACCGCTATCAATCCCTGCACACCACGGTGATGGGCGCCGGCGGCCATCAATTCGAAGTGCAGATCCGCACCGAAGAGATGCACCGCATCGCCGAAGAAGGCATCGCCGCGCACTGGAAATACAAGGCCGGCGCCAGCACCGTCACCGCCCGCGACGAAGAGCGGCTCAACTGGATTCGCCAGCTCGTCGAGTGGCAAAAGGAGATGACCGACCCCAACGAATTCCTCTCCAGCCTGAAGATGGACCTCTATCCCGACGAGGTCTACACCTTCACGCCCAAGGGAAAGGTCGTTGTGGTTCCCGCCGACGGCACGCCTGTCGACTTTGCGTACACCATTCACACCGAAGTCGGCCACACCTGCGTGGGCGCCAAGGTCAACGGCCGCATGGTTCCGCTGCGCACCAAGCTGCGCACCGGCGACATCGTCGAGATCGTCACGCAGAAAGACCACAAGCCCAGCCGCGACTGGCTCACCTTCGTCAAGAGTCCCCGCGCCCGCAACAAGATCAAGCACTGGCTCAATGAAGATCAGCGCCGCCGCGCCGTCGAGATCGGCCGCAAGCTGCTCGAGCGCGAAGCGCGCAAATTCAAAGTGCCGATGAGCCAGATCTCCGACCAGGACCTGGGCCGCATCGCCAACGAATATGGCGTGGCCACCGCCGCCGACCTGCTCGCCACGCTGGGCCAGGGCAAGCACTCCGCGCACCAGGTGCTCAACAAGCTCGCGCCCGGCTTTGCCAATCCAGCCGACGCCGAGCGCACCCGAAGCCAAGCCCGGCGGGCGGGCGAAGCGGCCATGTCCGACGCGGTGCGCAAGCTGCACCTCACCGGCTCCGATTCGCTCCAGGTCGAAGGCCAGAACGACCTGCTGGTCTATCGCGCGCGATGTTGCAATCCCATTCGCGGCGAAGAGATCATCGGCTACGTCACCCGCGGCAAAGGCGTGGCCGTCCATGCGCGCAGTTGTCCCAACGTGCAGAACCTGCTCTACGAGAGCGACCGCCGCATCGCCGTCGAGTGGGCGCGCGTCGGCGACGAGTCCGCCGGCCGCGCGCAGCGCTATCCCGTCAAAATCACCGTCTTCTGCGACGACCGCACCGGCATGTTGAAGGAACTTACCGCCGTCATCTCCGACGACAACACCAACATCCGCGGCATCGACATTCGCCACGACGACAACGGCGAAGCCATCGTCGAGTTTATCGTCGAAGCCGAAGACCTGCGTCACCTGAACCGCATGGTCCTCGGCCTCCGCCGCGTGAGCGGCGTACGCGACGTCCAGCGCACCCAAAAAATCTAGCGCTATAGAAATCCGGCTGCAGCTCCTGTGGGGGATGCACGCCAACCCGCGACATCCGTGCCCCATCCTTTCCGCTTCTTCCTGCGGAAACGTTGGAAACCGCATCGCGGCGTGAGTCATTCTGAGAAGCTTCTCAAGGGCCGAGACAAAGCCGTGGCCTGGCAAAGATACAAAGGAGGGCTTTAAACCTCTGGGGACGGCTACTCCAACCAAGGATTGATGAGCGCGACACCCGTGGCTTCAAAATCTGCCACGTTACGCGTCACCACCGTCATCCCATGCACCAGCGCGGTCGCAGCAATCATGGCATCCCGATGTGAGCAGGGATTGGGCACATGCAACGCCGCTGTCCTTCTAGCAACCTCTACATCGATGGCCAAGACCCGCCCCTCAAACGCAGGCAGTACGCGGTTCTCCATCCATGAGCGAAGAACAGTTCCCTGCGATCGATCGCGTCGTTCAAGAAGCAACACACCAAGTTCAAGTTCTAGAACTGAGATTGCCGACAGAAACATCGCCCCTGCTGAAATGCCCTTGGCCCAGTTGTAGACGTGCCGATTAACCTTGCGTGTCTTCGACTTGCGCAACTCCGACACCACATTCGTATCGAGCAGGTACATCATCGGATATCGGCCGGGTGATGAAGATCGCCCTTCAGGCGCGGCGCTTCAAATTCGATTTCGGCGGATTCAGGCATGGCCAGGCTATCGGCAATGCTTTCTCGCTTTCCCGTCATCCGCTGGTACTCCTCAATCGTCAACAGAACGTGCGCCGGCCGGCCGCGATCCGTGATGAACACGGGACCGCGCTTTGCGGCCTTCTTGGCCCTGCTCGCGTCCTGGTTGAACTCCCGGCTGGAAAGCGTTGTAATCGGCACTTACACCTCGAATGTAGAAACGTTTCTACATTCTATCACCTTCCAGACAAAGCGCCGCAAATTTCAGAGGGCTTTTAGCCCGGCCCCATTCCCGCTATCCTGAACCTGCCGACTCTATGGGTGCGTTCCTCACCATCGTCGTCATTGCCCTCCTCCTCACCGCGGCGGCGCTGCAGTTGTGGGGCAAACGCAGTCTGAGTTGCTGGCTCCTCGTCGTTTTTCCCGGATTCCTTTGCCTTGCCTATCTCCACGATCTCGCTAAAGGTCCACGCGTCCTGGGCCTCGGCGCGTTTCAAAGCGACCAGAAACAATTGATCGTCGCGCTCTTCATGTTGGCCGTGAGCATCTTCGCCGCGTTGCGCCCGCAGTGGCGATGGCTTTTCTGGACCGAATGGTTTCTCAACGGCATGGCCTGCGGCATGCTCGTGTATCTCGTTTTCTTTTGGAAGGTCTTCCGTTGAATGAATGGTCGCAGTCAACTCAAAATCGCGAGCGCGAGACACTCCTGAACGGCATCCACGTCCTCGATGGCGGCCTGGCCTCTGAACTCGAGCACCTGGGCGCGAATATCAACGGCCCCCTCTGGTCCGCGCATGTTCTCGAAGACGCGCCCGAAAAAATCTCCGCCGTTCATCACGCCTACATTGAAGCGGGCGCCGACTGCATCGAGACCGCCAGCTATCAGGTCTCTCGGATGGGCTACGCCGAAATCGGCCTCGCTCCAGAACGTGCCGACGCTGCTCTGCTCCGTTCCGTCGAACTCGCTCGCAATGCCGCATCCGAATTTCCCGCGCGCCAAATCTTGATCGCCGTCTCCCTCGGACCCTACGGCGCGGCGCTCCACAACGGCGCCGAATACCATGGCAACTACGACCGCTCCTACGCCGACCTCGTTGCCTTTCATGCCGCCCGCATCGAAGTTCTGGCGGGCATTCAAGGACGGGAAGCCCTCGCCTTCGAAACCCTCCCGTCCCTCGAAGAAGCCCAGGCCATCGGCCAGGCCCTTGCGCCCTATCCTGATCTCGCTGCCTGGTTCGCCTTCACCTGCAACGACGAGAAGCACGTAGCCCGTGGCGAGCTTCTCCGCGACTGTGCCTCTGCGGTCGCGCGCTTCCCGCAGACCATCGCCGTTGGTATCAATTGCACCCACCCATCGCTGATCGCCGCCCTCATCGGCGAACTCCGCGCTGGCTCAACCAAACCCATTGTTGTCTATCCCAACTCAGGCGAGGATTGGGATGCCCAGGGCCGCTGCTGGACCGGCCAGAATGACCCGGAATCCTATGGAGCCCTCGCCACGAAATGGTTCGCCGCCGGTGCCCAGATCGTCGGCGGCTGTTGCCGCACACGTCCGGCGCACATCCGTCTGGTCGCAGAAGCCGCAGCGCAAACTCAATCCAACGTCCGCGCCTGATCGTCGCCACTCGCCATTCGTTTTCCGTGCATCTAAGTCTGCAGGGCAGCTCTCCCCAACTTCCTGCCCACTGGGCGGTTTCGCTGCAGCGGAGGTCCATTCATGAGCACGGGGCTTCTCATCTTCGGCAGCGCACTCTTGGCGGGGCAATCGCTCCTTGCCGCCGCGCAGGATCCGAAACAGCTCGTCAGCCAGGCCGTTCAAACCGAACTCACCGCCAGCGAAAACGACCACTCCCGTTGGATCTACTACGACATCGATCGCAAACCCAGCGGCACAGTCCAGCAGTGGGTTGCTGAGACTGGCAACGGCGACGTCCACCGCATCCTCGCGCAAAAAGGCTCGCCGTTATCGCCAAGTGCACAGCGCAACATCATGGAGGAATTCATCCGCGATCCCTCCGCCCAATCCCGCCAGCGCAAATCCGGTGAACACGACGACCAGCAATCCGCGGACATGCTTCGTCTTTTGCCCGACGCATTCCTCTGGACCATCGCCGACACACAAGGCCACACCATCCTTCTCCATTTCGTGCCTGATCCGCAATTCAAGCCACCCACCTGGGAGTCGCGCGTTTTCGCAGCCATGGAAGGCTCGATGCGCATCGAAAAATTCCAACACCGCATAGTCAGCCTGCAAGGCAGGCTCGTGCACACCGTCCGCTTCTGCGGTGGCCTCTGCGGCAGCCTCTCCGCCGGCGGCACCTTCGACGTAGAACGGCGCGAAACCGGTCCTTCTATCTGGCAAATCGTCGAGACCCACGTACACATCCACGGCACTGCCCTGTTCTTCAAAAATATTTCCGAGGAAGAAGACGAACAGAAAACACACTTCCAGCCGCTCCCCGGCAACATCTCCCTGGAGCAGGCAAAAACAAAACTGCTCCAGCAAAACGGCTGACGACGCGCTTCAGAAACTGCTGCCCCCCGCCGCGAAAAAGCAACCCCAAAGCTGTTCCTGTCGCGATCGTCTAGCTTGCCTTCACGGCTTCCGGCATCCAGAACCCAGGCGTCGATTTCGAAATCGCGGTCTCCTCTTCCGTCATATCCACGGCCACATCCGCAAACAGCGGCGTACTCAAATAGCGCTCGCCTGTGTCCGGAAGCATGCACAGAATCGTCGATCCCTTCGGCGCCTTTGCTGCCACGCGCAGCGCTCCCGCAAATGTCCCGCCCGAGGATATTCCGACAAAGATCCCTTCCTTCTTTGCCAGCTCCTTGCTCCACTTCAGCGCTTCGGCATTTTCAATCCGCAGCACTTCGCTGATCGCTTTCGAAGCCACTGCATCCCCGGTCAGCTTCGCGATAAAATCCGGGCTCCATCCCTGCATGGGATGCGGCTTCCACGAAGGGTGCGCCACCGCGGCCGACCCATCCGCGTTCCGCTGCTGCTCAATCCCGCTCGACAACATCGGCGCCTCATCCGGTTCGCACACCACAATCTTCGTCTCCGGCCTCTCCTTCGCCAGCACGCGCGCCACGCCCTTTAACGTTCCGCCCGTCCCGAATCCAGTCACCCAATAGTCCAGCCTCTCGCCTTTGAAATCGTCGAGAATCTCTTTGGCCGTCGTCCGCGAGTGCATATCGGCGTTGGCCTCATTCTCAAACTGCCGCGTGTAAAACCAGCCGTTCTTCTCGGCCAGTTCCTCCGCCTTTTTCACCATCCCCACTGCGCGCGCCGGCCCGGGCGTAATCACTACCTTCGCGCCCAGAAACCGCATCAGCTTACGCCGCTCGACGCTGAATGTCTCCGCCATCGTTACCACCAGCGGATAGCCTTTCGCCGCGCACACCATCGCGAGGCCAATTCCCGTGTTGCCGCTCGTCGCTTCAACCACCGTCTGTCCCGGCTTCAGCTTGCCGGTCCGCTCCGCGTCTTCAATCACGCCCAGCGCAAGCCGGTCCTTCACCGACCCCAAAGGATTGAATGCCTCGATCTTGACGTACAGATTCACGCCCTCAGGCGCCAGCCGATTGATCTTCACCGCCGGCGTATTGCCAATAGTCTCCAGAATGTTTGCGTATCTCTTTCCCATACGACCTCCAACCAGCGCAATTTTACATGGGCCGCGTCTACCGCAAACACTGAAAACAGGACCGCTCCTGGTCAGAAAGCAGCCTGGCAGGCTGCGGAAAAAATCGTCCAGAAATCTGTTTTGAAAGGGCACGAGTTTACTCGTGCCGATAAGTCGATCAATTCGACGTCGGCTTTAGCCGCAGAGCGATGTTCTTCGCCAGATTCACCCGAAATTTCGACCTTTTCCGCAGCCTGCTGGGTCGCTGAACACAAGGCGGTGAACTTCTCTCGCCGAAAGTATTTGCCTTCTGCTCGCCGAAGAGCCCTGCGCAACCGAAGATCTCGGCTTCACCCCGCATCTTGAGGGTCTTGTTAAAACCAACTTCGGCGACAGAACGATTACATTTTCTTGACATCCACAACGCACTTGCGGGCATAGCCTCGCTCTGGCCCTTTATGTCCTCTCCCCGCAGGCATGAAAAGGTTCAGCCGCTTCGCCTCCACTCTCTGCGTCGAAACGGCAACATCCCAAAAGCGGGGGTTTGAGCTTCAGGAGGTTCACGTATGAAGACGACCCTTTTGTCCGCGGCCACAGCTGTATCGTTGGCCTTGTCCCTCACCTCGTTCGCTTGCGCCCAGCACTACACTCAGGTCAATCTCGTGGCCAACGCATCCGGCGTGGCGCCCGTTACCGACCCCAATCTCGTCAACCCGTGGGGCCTTTCCCGCGCTGCCGGCTCTCCCTGGTGGGTCTCAGACAATGGCACAGGCCTGAGCACCCTCTACAACGGCGCTGGAGCCATCACTCCTCTTGTCGTCACCATTCCCAAATCCAATCCCGCGAGCACGATGTTCCCCACCGGTACTCCCACCGGCACCATCTCCAACGGCAGCACCACCGACTTCCTTCTGGCTCCGGGCGCACCCGCTGTCTTTCTCTTCGCCACCGTGGATGGCACCATCTCCGGATGGAATCCAGGCGTTGGCATAGCCCCCGGCGGCGCCCCTCCATCCACAATTGCGACCGTCAAAGTGAACCCCAAGAATGGCTCAGGCTACACGGGTCTCACAAGCGCCACCATCAACGGCGCTCGCTTCCTCTACGCGGCTAACTTCACCAAAGGCACAGTCGACGTCTTCGACAATGCCTTCAACAAGGTCAATTTGCGCTTAAACGGGGATGGCGATCGAGACCGGGATGACCGGCCCTTTAGCGACGATCGTCTTCCCAGGAATTTTGTTCCCTTCAATGTCCAGGCCATCGGCAACGACATCGTTGTCACCTTCGTCCTGCATGAAGAAGGCCAGCCCTTTGAAACCGACGGTCCAGGCCTGGGCTTCGTCGATATCTTCTCCTCCGATGGCAGACTTCTGCGCCGCCTCGAACATGGCGAATGGCTCAACGCGCCTTGGGGGGTCGCCCTGGCTCCTCTCGACTTCGGCGTGTACAGCCACGACTTGCTCATCGGCCAGTTTTCTGGCGGGGGCACAACCTCGTTCAGTGGAACCATCGCCGCCTACGACTTTGCAACCGGCAAATTCCTCGGACTGGTGCTCGACTCCACGGGTGCACCGCTCGCCGTCAATGGCCTTTGGGCCATCAGCCCCGGCAATAGTGCGTCCGCCGGTAGTTACGACCCCGCCGGCTCACCTGCCTCTGAGCTCTATTTCACCGCCGGCCCCGACCACGGCACGGGTGGACTCTTCGGCTATCTCAAACCCGTCTCCACGGAGCTGGTCGTAGGCAACGACCAGTAACTCACCCTCCACATTTCCACTAAAATGCGAAGCCCAGATCTCGTCCCCGATATCTGGGCTTCGCATTTTAGAGATGTGCCTTGAGACGGGTTCACAGATTTCTGAGTCCGGGTCCGCCTACCGCCGACCTGACAATTACTCCTTAGGAAAGGACGAGCTGGCCCAGTCCATCAAATGGTCAGGCGTTCGGACGAATGGCAGGGGGCAGCGCGAGCTGGCTTCACTTACTTTTCAGTCCATCGCGGTAGGCCATCGCTTCGAGCTCCACGCGAATGGCATCGGCAACGGGAACGACGGGGCGAGCTTCGAACGTGAAAGCAGGCAACATCGAACAGAACTTGTGCACTTCGAGCGGGTCATCGCACTCCATCAACATGTATCCGCCCCAATCACCGACGCGAATGACGAACGACTCGATTTTGAAATTGGCTGGCGCCTTCCACGGGCTAAAGACCTCGAGGATTCGCTTCTGTGCGTTTTCGTACTCACTGGGCGAGCCCTGCGGACGCTCGTTCCAGGTGATCATGTACTTCATAGTCTTTCTCCTCTTTCGCAATTTGTGACGATCTGCCCCGTCGCCTTGAGAGAGGGTAAGCAACTGGCAACGGGAAGCGTGGGGCAAGCATACTCTGGCCTGCTCGGATTGAAACAGCCGAAACTTCGGCACGGCCTGCTATGCCCATCAGGAGAGTGCCTTTCACAATCCGGATGTGTCACCGTCCTTTCCGGCAGTACCGGTAAAGCGGGATAAATCTTGTCAGAGCGCCACAGCTCCTATACACTCCGCGTAAGTTCTCCCGGTTCCGGAGACTTGAACGTGTTTGTGGAAGGGCCACCGAAGGGCTCGGGAGCGTTGCTCACTGAGACCTTGCGCGAGTATCTGCCGCCCTCAGTTGCCACTATGCGCGTCTCCCTGCTCGCAGCTGCGCTTCTATCGAACGTCCCCGGCTCTACTCTCTTAGGGCAGATGGCATTCCCCGCCGCTGGGACGAGCCCGGCAGCCTGCGAGGAATACCAGGTCGTTCAGATGGAAGAGGTCGATGCATCGGCCACTGGACAACGCAATCTCTCCAGCGGCGAGGCCACACCGTCGAGTTCTGTGGCGAGGGTTTCGCAGCAAGGCAAGGCGCACGATTTCAATCGAGAGACTTACTACAGGAACAAACTTGAGTTCTCGCTCGAGACCGGATGGCTTCCGATCAATATTCCATTTGTATTTGATTTCGTTGTGAAGAGTCCGTATACCACCTGGCCGCTGCATTACACGATGGTGCCCAACATCGCGTCGTTGAGGTGGCATGTGGACGGGATTGATCACACATGGATTTTTAGCGGGAATTGGGATTTCACTTTCAGCGGATCGTACACCGCGATTCCGCGCGGGGCAGAAACCCGGTATTTCGCTTTCGATTATGGGATTCGACGCAATTTCGTGCCGCCGCGATCGAGGATCGTGCCGTTTTTCGATATGCGGGGCGGAGCAGGGGACATCAATGCGAAGGGACCCCATGGGGTGCTTTATGCGCAGGGGCAGAACCTGACCTTTACGCTGATGCTGGGTAGCGGCGCGCGCTACAACTTGAGTCCGCGGACTAGTCTGGAAGCAGGCTCGGAATATATGCACGTCTCCAATGCATACCTCTCGCAGCCGAAGTACGAGGATTTCGGGATCAACGTCTGGGGGCCGTTCGTTGGACTCAATGTGCAGATTGGGAAAAAGAAAAAGCACCTGGTGCATTAGCGACCGGCAGAAACCCACTACCCTCACTCACAGAGGGGCAGTCGTCGTAATACCCCGCGCTGCCGGATACATCGGCAGCGCTTCCTGATGCATCTGTTCCGCTATGAATCCGAATCACGCGCCAGCCATCTATCGTGGATTGGGCAAGGAACTCGGCAAGACTTTTCGCGCCGAGGTGTGAATTCATCCACCTCTGTGCACCTCCAATTCGAAAGGCTCACCCTTCCACCGCGTGTTCCGCCCCGCGAAACAACGCACCCAGCGCCCGCCAAACCCAACGCACCAGCAAGATCGTCAGCAGCACCAGTACCCCGACAATGCTCGCCGCCACATACGGCTTCCATGTCGCCATCCAGGTCAGGAAAACTGCGAGCCCGTCTTCAGCGAGGCTCAGCGTGATGTTGCTGAAAGGTTCCGGTGATGGCGTCACCGCAGCGCGCGCCGCAGTCTTGCCTCCATGCGCAGCCAGCGCGATCAGTCCTCCCGCAATGGTCGCGGCCATCTGTTCCAGAGGAGTCAGCGACGACGTCGCCTGATACGCCAGTACCGCCGCCACCGGCACGCGAATAAACGTGTGCAGTGCATTCCAGATCAAGTCGAACGCCGGCACCTTGTCGGCGAAAAACTCGATCCCGAACAACGCCCCGCTCGCCGCAATCACATACCAGCTCTCCAGCAGATGCAGACCGGGAGGCAGCGTGAGCAAACCCGCGTGCGCCAACAGCCCCAGCGTGGCCACGGTCGCATACACATTCAGTCCCGCGGCAAAACTCACCGCCACCAGCAGGGCCACCAGTTCGCTTCCAGCCAGCTTCATCCCGCCAGTATAGGTCTGAATGGGCCGCGTTTCACCTCTCAATCAAACAGGCAAACCAACGCCGTCGGCCCGGAGCACTTGTCTTTCCCTGTTCCCTGTTCCCTGTTCCCTGTTCCCTAGTCCCTAGTCCCTAGTCCCTAGTCCCTGTCTTTCTCACTTCACTCCCTTGCCAGGATCCCAAACCCCCTCCAGCTTGCGCACATAAAGAATCTGCCCAATGTGATACGCATTGTGCGCGCCCACATGCGCAATCAACGACGCATTATCCGCCAGCTTCTGGTCATCCGCCTCCTGCACCGCGGCTTCCCAATCCGTCATCACCTGGTTCAGCTTCTGCACCAGGTCGTCCCACTGCGCCGGGGAGTAATTGTTGAACGTCTCATCGTTATTCCCGCTGAACGCCGGCGGCTTCTGTCCCTTGAACCGCGCCAGCGCCTGCGTATCCCAGAACCACAGGTGATACGCGAGCTGCCCCACCGAGTGCGAATCCTTCCCCGGCGTCCACTTCGCCTGGTCCGCCGTCAGACCTGCCACCGCAATGCTCGCCGGCACAAACCAGTCTTCGGAATCGTGTGTCGTTCGCAGCTGCTCAAGCAGCACGCCCCGCAGCGTCGTCGGCGGCTTCTTGTCCTGCGCGTGCACGCCCCGCGCCGCCCATATCAAAATCAGAGCCAGAAGAACTCTTCGCATCATTCGCCACCCCCAGCTCGATAAGATGCCGGAAGTATACCTTCCCCTCCGCGCGCCCCACCGGAATGTGACAGAATCCGCCCCCTGCAGTCCGCTTCGCAATTCCCACGCGCCGGTGGACACAAATTCATTGGCTTCTTCCTCGCCCCAAGCTACCTTCCTGTTCTCATGACTCCGACCAGCATCTCATCGCGCGTCCCATCCACCGTGCATCCCATCGCCGGCTCGGGAGCGCACGCAAGCCTCTTCGAAACGACGCAGCAGCCGGCCCTCGTCCTCGGCGCTCTCGGACTCCTCGGCCTCGGCATTCTCACGCTTGTCTACGGCGACTTCGCCCTCGTCTGGCAGCCGGTCGCTCCATGGTTCCCCGGCCGCATCGCCCTCGCCTACATCACTGGCGCCCTCGAAGTCGTCACCGCTCTCGGCCTTCTCTTCCGCGCCACCTCGCCCTGGGCTGTACGCATCCTGCTCCCCGGCATCGTCCTCTGGCAGTTGCTCAAGGTGCCCGATCTCCTCGCCGGCTTTACGCATGAGGGCGTCTACCTGAGCTTCGGAGAAACCGCCATCCTCCTCGCCGGAGCGTGGACCCTCTTCGCCTGCCTCGCCGATCTCGCTCCCGGCTCGCCCTTCAGCTTCCTCACCACCGCGCGCTCCCTGCACCTCGCCCGCCTCTACCTCGGCCTCTGGATCATTCCGATCGGCGTCTCGCACATCGTCTATCACCAAGCCACCGTGCTCCTCATTCCGGCGTGGATTCCGAACCGCCTCTTCTTCGCCTACCTCACCGGAGCAGGCCAAATCGCAAGCGGCCTCGGCCTCATCTTCAACGTGTTCCCCCGCGTGGCCGCGTATGCCGAAGCCGCACAACTCTGGATCTACACACTGCTCATCTGGGTTCCCGCCTTAGTCTTCGGTCCCAACACTGATGTGCAGGCCGTCTTTGGCTCGTCGCCCGGTGCGCGCATGCCATGGACCGCGCTCCTGGTCACATGGTTCCCCGCCGCCTGCGCCCTCGCCGTAGCCCAAAACATCCCGCCAAAGCGCGCTGACTAATTGGCAGTCCGAGTAATCTGGGTGCCCCGGGTCCCTCGCTTTTGGGGACCTGGGATCCGACTCAATCAAGAATTCGCTATGCGCGCGCTATCCTATCCCACGAGGCGCCCATGTCCCCCACCCAAACCATCACCCCCGCCGACACCTGGCCCCCGCTCCCGCAATCCGCCTGGTCCGACACCTGCGCCACCCTCCTGCTCTGGACCCAGATCATCGGCAAAATTCGCCTCGCACTCGTACCGCACCTCAACCATTCGTGGAACGTCACCCTCTATCCCACCGTTCGCGGCCTCACCACCCTGCCCATGCCGCACGGCGTCCGCATGCTCCAAATCGATTTCGACTTCCTCGCGCACCAGCTCCTCATCGACACCAGCGACGGCGCCCGCCGCAGCTTCCCACTCCAGCCCATGTCCGTCGCCGCCTTCTATCACCAGGTCATGGAAGCACTCGATTCGCTCGGCGCCCCGGTCCGCATCTGGCCCGTGCCGTGCGAAATCGCCAACCCCATCCCCTTCGCTGAGGACCAAACCCACCACGCCTACGACCCCGAGTTCGTGCTGCGCTACGCCCGTGTCCTTCTCCAGGCCAGCCGCGTCTTGACCCAATTCCGCGCCCGTTTTCGCGGCAAGGTCAGTCCCATCCACCTCTTTTGGGGAGCGCTCGACCTCGCCTGCACCCGCTTCTCTGGCCGTACCGCACCCGAGCACCCCAGCATGCCCGGCCTCCCCGACCGCGTCACCCGCGACGCCTATTCCCATGAGGTAAGCAGCGCCGGTTTCTGGCCCGGAGCCCCCGGCATCGAGCCCTTCTTCTACAGCTACGCCTATCCCGAGCCGCCCGGCTACGCGGACTCGCCCATCGCACCCGCCACCGCCGCCTACAACAAAGCCTTCGGCGAATTCATCTTCCCCTATGAAGACATGAGAAGCGCGCCCGACCCCGACGCCGCCCTCCTCCAGTTCCTGCAAACCACCTACGAAGCCGCCGCCAACAACGCCCACTGGGACCGCGCAGCCCTCGAAGTCTCCTAATCACCCACCACTTTTCTACGGCTTGTCCTCCTGTGCGAAGTCGAAGGACCTGCTTTCGCTTTTGCTCTTGCTCTTGCTCTTGCTCTTATTCCCTATTTCCTGATCCCTATTCCCTATTCCCTGTTCTCTGTTCTCTGTTCTCTGTTCTCTACTCTTTGAGTGCTAGAATTCCCGCGAGTCATTCCCTGTCGAAAGAGGACCCCCATGCGCCACCGCCTGCCCATCGCCGCCACCCTTCTTTTGCTGTGCCTCGCGTCTCTCCCCGCCTTCGCTCAAAATCGTGACCAGCAGCGCCAATGGCAATGGGGACATCCCCAACAGCCGCGCAGCGGTGCCTGCTTCTACCGCAACGAAGCGGTTCTCCGGCGACTACTTCTGCATGAAAGCCGGCGACCGCTGGCCCTCCCTGCCCCACGGATTCAACGACCAGATCTCCTCTATCCGCGTCTTTCACGGAGCCCTGGTGCAGGTCTTCGAGAATGGCGGCTTCACCGGCCGTCGCCTCCGGGTCGACCACGACGTCGACTCGCTGGTGCGCGCCCGTCTGCCCGGAGATCCCGCCAAGAGCTGGAACGACCGCATCTCTGCCATCGCCGTCTACCTCCCGCGCGACGTCTGGGACCAGGGCCACCCATAGCCATCGACCTGCCGCTGAATTCCCGTCGTTGAATGGATCGAGGCTCGCGAAATTGTTCCAGGTGGAACAATTTTGGGGATCCTTCGTTCAAGCCAGCCGCTGCGCGTGTCTGCGCGTGATCGCTGCAATTGTTCCCCGCGGAACCGTTGTGTCGGTCGATACATATGTTGGTTTGGATTGCGAAGAATTTCGGGAAGGAGGGACTGCGGAGATCCGGTGTGTGGGATCTCCGCAGCTTTCAGGTGGGTGAGACTACGCAGCGATGGAGGTGGGAAGCGTGGCGGGGTCTATAGGCGGGGTCGATAAATCGGGGTGACCCCTGCGCCGTGCGAAAGGCCTCGGCACTCCCCGGCGACTGGCAGCAAGCGGCCAGAGCGAGGGACACCCGAATCTATTCGGGCGGGGAAGGGTCACATCCAGATAGTGATTCTCAAGCGCGCAGCGTTTCGCAGAGCGGCGCAAATATTCGATGAGCAACATTTGTGCGATCGGCCAAAGGTGTTTGCTGTGTCTTGCGCTGAAAATCCCTATACGCTGGGTGCCCCAGGTCCCGATTTTTACCGGGGTCCCCAACGACAGGTCTTCGTCGTTGGGGTGGTTGAGACCTGGGAGTCGGGCAGTTCGTTCTTGCGACGTGCCGCCGCCCAGAACGACTCGATCTCAACGGTTCCCACGAAACCTGTCCTGTAATGGCAAGAGCTCGACCACGGCCATTCCTCTGGCTTCGCCACCAGTCCGCGCTTCACCGGGTTCCGGTGCATGTAGTCCAGCTTCTCCGTAGTCTTCTCCGGATTCCAGACGTTGAAGTCGTAGTAGCGTGCCTGCCAGAACGGAGTTCGCACCTGTCTGCGGGAGACGGATAGCTTGAGCGCCTGCATCACCCGATCGAGTGTGCCGCGTGTCGGCTCGTTCACGAGCAAATGGACGTGCTCGGGCATCACGACGTAGCCCAAGACGACGAACATGTAGCGCTTTCGAATGCGTTCGAGAGACGCTTCGAACAGGTCTCGCGTGATTGCGCTGCGGAGATAGGGCCGCCGGCGATAACAGCTGAAGGTCAGGAAGTGGAAGGTCCCGGCCTGCTGAAAACGTCGCAGCCCGTGAGTCATGGGGGATAGCTTAGGTCGTAGTCGGGAAACGGTCGGTGGTAGTCACACACTAAGCCACGATCACAACAAATCACTCTGAAGTCACACAATAAGGTTCGATCACGAATCTGGGTGCCCCGGGTCTCGATCTTGAGACCCGGGCAGGAAGTTTCCCGGATGAAATGCCCTGGGATAGTCGAGATTCGTCGTTCTCGTTTAGGTCCGTTGGGAGGAGAAATCCCTCCCAGGTCTCAGAAACGAGACCTGGGGCAGTGTTGTGGGAACTTGAAGAGATGTGGGCCACCCGCCAGAAAACAGGCCTCAAAATTCAACACCGACATCCATCTTTCAAGGCCTCCTCCCACATTCGCATTGAATTCGCTTCTCAAGCCCAGATCCCCAGTCCCGGTCCACTCTGAACTAAGAACTACGAACTCAGAACTGGCCCGCCCGTCGGCTCACTCCCGGGGTCCCCGCGGACAGGTCCTCGTCCGTGGGGTGGCTGTCCACTGTTCACTGCACACTGTTCACTGTGATTCAATAGAAAAGATGGTTACGCCCCCCACCCCGAGACGCTCGACACTGCGCGGACGCCGCATTGCGGCTACGCGCAAGGCGCGCGAATACGCCATGGTGGCGCGCGCCCTGGCCTCCACCAGCCATCCGGTGCTGGCGCAGATCGTCCCCGCGCGCTTCTGCAATCTCTCCTGCGCCTACTGCAACGAGTACGACAAAGTCTCTGAACCCGTGCCTTTAGCCGAGATGATCCGGCGCATCGACCACCTCGGCCGCCTGGGCACGGCCATGATCGGCATCTCCGGCGGCGAGCCCCTGACCCACCCGCATCTCGACGACATCATCCGCCGCATGCGCCGCACCGGCGCCATCGCCGGCATGATCACCAACGGCTACCTGCTCAACCAGGAGCGCATCGAGCGCCTGAATGAAGCCGGTTTGGACCACCTGCAAATCTCGATCGACAACCTCGTGCCTGATGACGTCTCCAAAAAGAGCCTCAAGGTGCTCGACAAGAAGCTGCAGATGCTGGCCGAGTTCGCCGAGTTCCACGTCAACATCAATTCCGTCGTAGGCGGCGGCTTCAAAGATCCCAACGACGCGCTGGTGATTGGCAAGCGGGCGCTGGAGCTGGGCTTTGAATCGACCATCGGCATCATCCACGACGGCAGCGGGCAGCTGAAGCCGCTGAAAGAGGACGAAGCCAAGGTCTACTTCGCGATGACCAACCGGAAGAAGACCAACTACGCGCAATTCGACAAGTTTCAAGAGGCGATTGCCAAGGGCCAGCCCAACGACTGGCGTTGCCGCGCCGGTTCGCGCTATCTCTACATCTGTGAAGACGGGCTGGTGCACTATTGCAGCCAGCAGCGCGGCTATCCCGGCGTGCCGATTGCCGACTACACCACCGCCGACGTGAAGCGGGAATTTCTAACCGCCAAAAGTTGCGCGCCCAACTGCACCATTGGCTGCGTGCACCGCATCAGCCACATCGACCACTGGCGTGCACCGCAAACCAGCACCATTTCTCCGGGTAAACCAGGAACTCTCGGTCAACATGAATCCGAGTCTCCGGTGCTGGTGAATATTCAAACCGCCGACTAAGTCCGCCTGGTCCCTTTTTCATGCACAAATTGATTCGTAATTGTGCGCGACGCGCATGGTCCTGATCCCAGATCACCGTGGCTGGAGCTCAAACTGAGCGATCGCGATGCGCGCGCCGACGTCGATGCGCATGGGGTCGGACATGACCACCAGGGTGATCTCGTCGAATTTTTTGAGCGGCGCGTGCGCGGGAAGAACGAAGCGCAAGGTTTCGCGTACGGGCGTCGACTTCACGGCAAATCGACCCGGATCGCTCGACACAATCGGCTGCTGGCCCAGATAGAGCGAAGGCTTGGCGGTGCTGCCCGTGTCGGTCAGGAGCATCGAGAGCGCCAATGGCCCAGGGCGGTTGTCGCGATTTTCAATCCCCACTTCGATCGCGCCGCAACAGCCGAGCCGCAGCGGCTTGGCAAGAGTCTGGTGCGCCTCCATGGTGAGCGGAATATAGGTGGTGGAGTGGATGTCGACGGCCAGCGGGCTGCCGTGGGTGATGTGCGCATGCGGGCCGGGACGGTCGCTCGGCGGCTGGAAATACCAATAGGCCCCGTTGAAGCGAATCACGAGCGGCTTGGTCAACCGAAGATCGTGCGGCGCAGGGGCTGGCGGGACCGGCGCAAGAATCTCCTTTTTCGGCGGCTCCGGCCACAGCACAATGCTTTCGTAGCCGTCGAGAGCGGCAGCAAAATCCTGCGGCCGGTTTTTCCCCTTCGCGTCCGCGCCGGTTGCGGCACTGGTTCCGCGTGCGAATGCGGTGTTCGCTTCTCCTGCCCGCTCGCGATGCGCCACTCCATCCATCAGTGCCCACAGCGTGACCAGCACGGCGGGTATCGCAATGCGCGCCAATCGCCGCGCCGCACGACGATTCCCTGTCGCGGTATGGATTTTGCGACTGGGCGGCAACGTCAATTGCCATACGAACAGGAACGCGGAGAGCGCGAACAGCCCGCTGGCCATCGAATGCTCGTGGTTGTCGAGCGCGAAGGACGCAATATAGAGGCAGCCGGCGATGACGTAGCCGTGTGCCTCGCGCGGCGGAGTGCGCAGCGTTTCAGCGAAGAGTTCCTTGTCATCGCCACTGCCATCGACAGGTTCGTGCAGGGAGGGAATCGCGCGGCGCAATCCGAGGGCAAGAATTGCCGCGCCGATCGCCGCGACCAGGGCGGTCACTGGAGTATCCTGGCCCGCCAACAGAACGACCGCAGGCACCCACGCCCATCCCGCCGCACAGGTGAGGGCAAACAGGCTGAAGGGCAACGGCAGGCTCGATCCCATGGATGCAGAGGCCCTTCGCCAGTACCACCATGCGCCGGCTGTGCCCGCCAGCGCGCCGAGGGTTACATAAAGAATTGCGCGGACGAGAAGACCCGGCAACGTGGGCGCATGCGAAGCCGGCAAACGGCACAAAAGGACTGCCGCGATCAGCGCGTTGATCAATCCGGCGATCACAAGGAAACGCACAAAACTGGCGGGGCTGCGCTCGCTCTCGTTCGCAAGAAACATCTGCGGGGCCTCGGCCGGCATTTGATCGATGGGAAAACCGAAGTTCGCGTCTCTCGCGCCGAATGCGGAGTGCGGCCTGGCCTCCCACAGCGCGCACAGCAGGGTGATGAAGTAAGGGACGCGTAGCGCGAGTGCACCCATACGCAGATCGAAGATCTCGCCGAGCGGGGTCATGGTTCGTCGGACGATCGTCGGCCCAGGATAAAAAAGCAAGTTCATTGCAACAAAGACGCCGAAGTAGGCCAGCAGAAAAATGGGCGCGGCAACGAGGAACGCGCGAAGGATATCTTTCCGAACGAAGCTTTTCGCAAAGCTGCTGTGTGAGACGAAGTAAACCAGCAAGCCTACCCAGAGAAAGGCCACGTTCAGAACCAGCCATAGACCAAACGACGAGAGGCCCGCAAAGGGCGCGTCCATGCGCCAGAATTCTTCAGCGGGGTTGGGGCGCGGCGCCATACCCTCGAGTAGCGCCGTCCACGCCGGGGCGAGCGACGACCACAACACGGCGAACAGGATGAGCATGCCGCGTGCGCCGAGTACGCGCATCCATCCGATGGCGATTGCGCTGATGACCTGGCGCCGATACCAGTCCGCTGTGCGGCCGGCGCGGAACTCCTCAAGGAGATCGCCGGCAAGAGCTTCGTCGCGGCCGGGCGGCGCGCAGTGCTCCAGCATCCAGCGTGCAATTCGAGGCGGCTCGGTCTGCATCATGGGCGCTCCCCCTGTGGCTCGGGCAGCGATCGCCAAAGCTTCGACAACACGCGCCGGGTCTCGTGCACCTGGCGCAACCCTTCCTTCGTTACGCGAAAATAGCGCTTGGCCTTGCCGCCGCGCTCGGGGGTTGGTTCGCCCAGGTTCGACTCGACCAGGCCCTTGCTTTCCAGCCGCTCCAGTGCCGCATAGACACTGCCCACCGAGACATCGCGTCGCCGGTGCGTTTCGAGCTCGCGCGAAATCGGTACACCGTAGGCCTCATCGCCCAGATGAATCACAGCGAGCAGGATCATCAATTCGAATTCGCCCAGGTAGCCTCGGTCCGTCATTAATTCAACAATAGCGAAGAAATATGCCGGTCGCAAGCCCCCTCTGACGGGCGTTCCTAAATAAAAATCTGCGAGAGGGACTTATGACTCGAGAGAAACACCCACTCGGCGGCTACGCGCGCGGATTCATGGCTCGCACAGCCGTTTCAATCCCGCGGCTTCCTTGGTCAGGTAATCCCAATTCAGGTCTTTGAATTGCCATGCCATCAGCGGACCCAGCAGGCCCGCATAATCAAGCACGAGCGTCACGTGCGTGCCCTCGCGCGTCGTGCTCGGTTCGATACGGTGTGTCGCAGTGATTTGGATGCCCGGCTTGCTCGTTATCCATGTGAACACGCCGGCGTTTTCATCCAGTGCGATCACACGCCACTCTGCGGGCATCAGTTTGGGCTGCCAGATTTTGGTGCGGCTGCCGAGGGCCAGCGGACTATCTTCCATCCGTTGCACACGCGTCACGGTCGGGGTCCACTCCGGCCAGTGTTCCACATCGACAAGCGCTGCCCATACACGCGCGGGCAGAGCAAAAATCTCGGCGGTGTAACGAAAACTTCCCATTGGGTTGGGGGCCCTGACAGCGGTTGATGGCTGACTATTTATGTGAGATGCGGGCCGCAGTCTCCTTGGTATTTTCCTGTGCCTGGTCGATCAGCTGAAACAGCTTGCTGCGGTCGACGACCTCGACAAAGGGCGCGCCTTTGCTGTTCGCCGTGACCACCCAGATGGTGGGCGTGTGCTCGATGCCAATACGCTGCCCCAGCGCATAGTCGGCCTTGACCTCGGCTTGAAGTTTGCCCATGGGATCGATTGCGAAGGGCAGCGCGACCCCGTGGCCCTGCGCAAATTTCTCAGTAAATTGGCGCAGTCCATTCAGGTCGACGATGGATTGCTGATTGGCGAAGACCTCGTCGCGATATTCATCGCCGAGCTTCTTGTTCCTGGTATCGAACCAGCGTGCATTCACAGCGGCCTGCATGCTCCATGCGTGGAAAGGGAGCGGAAAATCATGCCGCACCCAGGGAATGCTGTACTTGGCCGCGGCCTCTTTGAGCAGCGGATTCGCGTGGGCGCAGTCAGGGCATTCCAGGTCTTCAAATTCGACAATCGCCACGCGCGCACCCGGCGGCGGTTTCAATGCTGAGGGGTCGTGCACCTGCGTCCCCGGAGGCGGCGGAGCAAACTGCGCGTAAGTGCCTGTCATTGCGGTCAGCAGCAATGCGGCGGCGGCCAGGCTCGCCGGCAGGCCGGCGCGGTTCAGTCGAACACTTGAGCAAATCACTTGAGAAAAGTGCATGGAGATTGGACGGCTCCCTGTACCTCATTGTAACGGCAGGCTTCACGGAATTTCAGGGGTCCGCGTCCGCGCGCCTATTCCCGGTCCTGCCGGCGCTCGCGCACCCACTTCCGCCATTTGTAATCGGCGACGAACGAGCCGACGACAAACACGACGATAACGAGGGCAAGAACGAGCTTCATGGGGTTAGTTCATGGCCCCGAGTTCCGAGTTCTAAGTTCTGAGTTCTAAGTTCCAAATCTCGCCGCACGCCACTCATTCGCCTGTCCAGGCGCTTCACCGTCCCACCACAATCACCGTGAAGGTACCTGGAATCATGGGTGGGCGTGGTCGCGGATTCTCCGGCGTCGCCTCCGGACGAGGTCCAAACTCCGCGGTCACCACATATACGCGATCGGTCGCCGGATCATAGGCCATCGTCCGCGCCCCGCGCTGCGTAGGCAGGGTCTCGATCGTCGGATAGTCGGGTTTGGACGCATCAACGATAGAGAGAATGCCTTCGCCGCAGGAAGCAAACGCCAGCTCAAGTTTCGCGCTCCATCCGGCGGCATCCGGCCCGTCGCCAATGGTAGCCGTAGCGAGAGTCTTGCCGGTGTTGGAATCGACGATGCCCATCTTCTTGCCGTCGCATACGGGGAAGAGCCGATGTCCCGGCACATCAAAGGCCAGCCCGCTTGGCGATTCGCAGCCCGTAAGGGGCCACTCGGCCGTCAGCTTTTTCGTGCGCGCGTCGAGTCGAACGATCTCGCTCTTGTCTTCAATATTGTCGAATACGGTGCCCGTACCGTCTACTTGCGGAAACTCCGGCTTGCCCGGCAGCGCAATCGTCGCAACCACTTTCTCCGTTGCGGCGTCGATCACCGACACATCCTTGCTGCGCCCGTTGAAAGCCCAGACGGTGTGCGTTGCCGGCTCAAAGATGATTCCATCCGGATTGGTCCCAGCGGGAATCGTCGCCAGCGTGGCCAGCGTCGCGCGATCAAACGCCACAACCGCGTTGCCGCCGCCGTCCGAGACCCAGCCCGTCTTGCCGTCTGGATCCAGTGCAATTCCATGCGTGCCATGCAGGCCGCCGATTGTCCCCAACAGCTTGCCTGTTGGCGCGTCCAGTACATCCACATGGTCACCGCGCGTGATGTAGATGCGGTGTGCGGGCGAGTCGACCAGCAGATAATCCCATCCGCCCGCATCCGGTAGCTTCCAGTGGTCGAGAATGCGATAGGGCTGCTGTGCCGCGGCGGGGATCGCGGCAACTAGTCCGCAGAAAACAGCTCCCGCAAGAAAGGCGCGCATCATCTTGCTCTGGAAATGCATGGAGTCTCCCTTTTTGACCTGCACAGAAGTATCCAATTCTGCCTGCGCAAGCATTGTCCCACGCAAGAATGAAGGAATCCTTAAGGCAAGGACCTTTTTCCAGAACGGTGAGTGAAACAGATTTGGCCCGAGTGGCCCGCTCATCTCCGATCGGCCCAATCCTATCTATTGCTTCGTATCCAACGGGTGTTGCGACTCCTGATAGAACTCGTTCTGCAGCTTGAGGCTCGCGTCGTCTGCCTTGATGGCTTTGAGCGCTTCGGCTATCTGACGCGACCACTCCTTCTGGTCGAACTCGCCCAGTTCCTTCGTAGCCGCAGCGCCATCGCCCGCATAGTGATTGGGGAAGCGCGCGTACCACCAGATGCCCGTGTATACCGACTCGGGCAAAGGATCACGCTTCTGGTCGGCGCCGGATTGTTGCGAGGCCCGATCCTGATGGACAAGGTCGGGGCGCGCGATCATCATGTTCGAAGTCTCCAACTTCACCGGCGTGCATGTCCATCGGGCTTTTGAGCGCCGGGCGACCCGGCACATTTTCATTGGGCAAGCCGAATACGTAGACGACGTAATCGCGCGCGGTGGCGAGCTCGGCCTGGGCGAAAAGCGGCAGCAGATACTCGTTGCCACCGTGACCGTTGACGATGACAACTTTCTTGCAGCCATTACGCGCCATCTCGCTCACTGTCTCCTGCAGCAAGCTCGAGTTGTGTTGCGAGGCTGTAGGCTAGGGTGCCCGGCTGATGCCGAGCCTCGAAGATTTGGCCGAAGTAGTATTCCGGAAAGACGACGGCATACTCCTGCTTCACGGCATTCAGCACGGCGAAACGTACGTCGAGCAAGTCGGTGCCGAGCGGAAGATGGGGCCCATGCTTTTCAATGATGCCGAAAGGCAGTACACATACCCCCTGCGACTGATGGATCGCCGTAACAAAATCGGGAGCAGTCAATTCTTCCCATTTCGGCGAGAGCCCACCCTGGGCCCCGCTGACTGCGGATCCAAGAGAGAGGACGATCAAAGCGAGTGCGAAACGAAGTGTCAATTTCATTCGATGAGTCCCATCCCGCATTGAAGAAAGGGCGATAATATCACTCCCGGCAAGATGTTCCGGCTGGGACGCGAGGATGCCCCGATCAGTTACTCTTGTCGATGCAACTCTACAACGGTTCACGGACCCTGTGTGCGCATCGTCCTCTCGAACATTGGCACCTTCGGCGACATCAACCCGCTCATCGCGCTCGCTCTTGAACTGAAGCGCCGCGGCCATGTGCCGGTGATGGCGCTGCCCAATGTTTACAGGCCTAAAATCGAGCCGCTGGGTCTTGACGTTTCACGCTGTGCGCCCCGACATCGATCCGACGGACAGCGCGCTCATCGCCATGGTCTACGACGTGAAGACATGGCACCGAGACGGGTCTGCGCGAATTTCTCTTTCCCGTTCTGCGCCAGACCTACGACGACCTGCTCGCCGCCGCCACCCAGCCCGTGCGCGCCGACCTGCTGCTGCTGGGCGAACTCAACTACGCCGGCCCAATCGTCGCCGAAGTGACCGGCATTCCGTGGGCCAGTTATGTGCTCGCGCCGCTGTCGTTCTTCTCAGCTTTCGATCCGCCGGTGCTGCCGCCTTATCCCAGGCTTGCCCGCGCCGACAAGGTCGCCGGCTTCGGTCGCGTCATCAAGCGCCTTGCCCGCTTCACGACACGCAAATGGCCCGAACCCATCTACGAGTTGCGCCGCGAGCTGGGCCTCGCGCGTGGACGTGAACCCGCTCTTCGATGCGAAGCACTCACCTAACCTGGTTCTGGCGCTCTTCTCGCGGGTTCTCGGTGTCGAGCAAAAGGACTGGCCGCCCAACACGCTGATCACAGGATTCTGTTTTTACGATTCCGACGCGGGCAATGCTGCGCTGCCGCCGAATCTCAAGAATTTTCTGGCAGCCGGTGAGCCGCCTGTCGTGTTTACACTCGGCTCGGCGGCGGTTCTTGCAGCGGGAGATTTCTACGAAGTCTCAGCGCAGCGCCGCGATCAAACTGGGGATACGCGCTGTGTTGCTCATCGGCTACAGATCCGCGCAACCGGCCGCGCCAGGCGCTGCCGTCCTCAATCTGCGTCGCAGAATACGCACCCTACTCGGCGCTCTTTTCGCGCTCGTCTCTCGTTGTCCACCAGGGCGGCGTTGGGACGACTGCCCAATGTTTGCGCGCCGGCAAGCCGATGCTGATCATGCCCTACTCGCACGACCAGCCCGACAATGCCCGCCGCATGCGCCGCCTCAAAGTTTCGCGCACCATCCAGAAGGCCAGCTACACGCCCGCGCCCGTCGCGCGCAAGCTCCAGGCCATGTTGGACGAGCCGGATTTGCCACTTCGCGCCCAAAGCGTCGCACGGCAGATCGCCGCTGAAGACGGTGTGAAAACGGCATGCGACGCACTCGAAGCGCTGTATGCACGCAGCATTCAGAATCCACCCCATTCGTGACAAGACACGCGGAAAATCCATTGGCGAATCTCGAGGTGCTTCGAGCCACAGAGCAGGAACGGCCGATCCTCGAGAATTTGCTGCAGTTGTATATCCACGACTTCAGTCAGTTCTGCGCGGTCAACCTCGGACTCAACGGAAAATTCGGCTATCCGGATCTTCCGCTGTATTGGCTTGAGCCGGGACGTCATCCCTTTCTCACCCGGATGAATGGAGATCTCGCGGGCTTCATGCTGGTGAGAAAAATTGCGCTGAACGACGGCAACAAGAATGTTTGGGACATGACGGATTCTTTGTTCTTCGCGGAATGCGCAGGCGTGGGATTGGAACGGAATTGGCGCACGCGGTATGGGCGATGTTTCCAGGCGCGTGGCAGGTACGCGTGATGCAGTCGAATCAGCCCGCCCAGCAGTTCTGGGCAACTGCCGTTGCGAAATACGCAGGAGCGCCGATACAGCCTACTTCGATCGAGAAAAACGGCGAGCCTTGGAATCTATTTTCGTTTGAATCGCGATAGGATCGAAAAGATTTCACCAGCTTGAAATCTATCGACGAACGTAAATTATGAAATCGCTCAAGTTGCGCATTCTTCGCGCCTGAGCCCTCCAACCCTCCCCTCGATCAAAGGCAACTCGCCTTGCAGCGCCCCGCATCGCAGCTTGATTGGAAACGGTGCTCGTCTCCGCACAATGCCAGGCAGGGCGCCCATGGGAGGAATCAAAATGATGCCCACGCACATCGTAAGAACGCGCAACACAGGCAGGATCATTCTTTGCTCCGCAACGCTGCTGCTGACCAGCGCGGCACTCGCGCAAAGCCCCGGCGGGGCGCCACAGCAACCCATGCCGAGCCAGCAGCCGCAGGCAAGTCCGGGTACGGGGACTGCAGGAATGGATCCGGGAACGGCTCCAACCGCGCAGAACTTTGGCGATCAATCGTTTGTGGCCAAGGCACTCGCAGGCGGAGACGCCGAAGTGCAGTTAGGCCAGCTCGCAGAGCAGAAATCGCAGAGCGACGACGTAAAACAATTCGCGCAGAAGATGGTGGCCGATCACACGCAGATGGGCGACAAATGGTTCAAGCCTGTGGCGAAACAGCTGGGTGTCGCGGAGCCGAAAGGTCCAGAAAAGAAAGACAAGAAGCTTATTGCCAAACTGGAAACCCTCTCCGGCCCGCAGTTCGATACCGAGTACATCCAGGCGATGGTCAAGAATCACAAGGAGGACCTGAAGAATTTCACCGAGGAAGCGCATGCTGCTCAGGATCCGAATGTAAAGCAAGTTGCTCAACAGGGCGCGAACATCATCCAGCAGCACCTGCAACTGATTGAACAAGTCGCCAGGAATCACAACGTGGACGTAAGCGGCAAATCGAAGGAAATCTCCAGCACGAAGTGACCAGGCTTTTTCAGTGGGGGTAACGGGTGCTGCGGCCCGCTACACCCACTCGCCCTGCCGCATTAGCGGCTCGATTGTGCCCGTTGCCGTTTCGCCGTCGATGTCGAGCTTGGCCGACCCGATCATCCAGTCCACGTGAATCAGGCTGTCGTTCGCGCCGCGCGCCGCAAGTTCCTCCGGCGTCAGCTTGTCGCCGCCTTGCAGGCACGAGGAGTACGCCTGCCCCAGCGCGATATGCGACGCGGCATTTTCATCGAATAATGTGTTGAAGAAAAGCATGCCGCTGCTGGCGATCGGCGACGAATGCGGCACCAGCGCTACCTCGCCCAGTCGCCGCGCGCCATCGTCCGTGTCGATCAGCTTCTGCAGAACTTCCTGGCCGCGCGAAGCATGCGCCTCCACGATTCGACCGCCCTCGAAGCGCACCCGGATTCCCTCAATCATCGTTCCCTGGTGCGACAGCGGCTTGGTCGCAGTCACCGTGCCATCGGCGCGATCTTTGTGCGGCGTCGTGAACACTTCTTCCGTCGGCATATTGGGAATGCAGTAATTGCCATTGCCCGCCGTCGTCCCGCCGCCCAACCAGAGATGTCCATCGGAAAGGCCGAGCCGAAAATCCGTTCCCGGCCCACGATAGCGCAGCGCCGCGTAGCGCTTTTCGTTCAGACGTGCGGCCCGCTTGTGCAATTCGGCATCGTGGTGCTTCCACACGCTCACCGGATCGTCGACATTGATGCGAGTCGTATCGAAAATCGCTTCCCACAACTTGTCGATCGCCACATCGGGCGCGTCGTTGGGAAACATCGCCGCGGCCCACGCCGGTGTCGCGCTTGCCACGATGGTCCAGTTAATCTCGTGCCGCGTGATCAGCTCGAGCGCCGGCCGATATGCCTTCGAGACTGCGCGATTCGTCCGGCCCACTTTGTCCGGATCTTCATTCGAGAGCAGCGACGGATTCGCCCCCGTGATCGCCAGGCGTGCCGCACCGCTCTTGAACGCTGCGGCCATGCCGTCGTAGAGCCATTTCGCCGCATGATCGAAGCTCGCATCCGGCGCGAAACGATACCGCATCAATGCGGATTCGTCATCGGTGTAGAGCGTCGTCACCAGGGAGGCGCCCGCTCGATACGCGTGCTCGGTGATGCGCCGCACCAGCGGCACCGCATCGAGCGACGCGGTCATCAGCAGTTCCTGTCCCGCCTTCAGGCCCAGACCTACCTTGATCGCGACCTCCGCAAGTTGGTCCAGTTTCTGTGCGTGCGTCCGCTCGGTTGCAACCGTTGCCGTCTTTGTCATCGCGCCGCGTACTCCTTTGTTTGTCCAGTGCGCGAATTCGTCACGCTGAAACTTCCATCTGCACTGGCCACAACTTTAAAGTACGCGCCATCGGCGCCACCCTTCAAATTCGCGATCAGCGGGTCGGGACTGTTGTGCGCCGCATCGGAATCCTCTGCCGTGTGCACCATGTACAAATCCTCAAGGCCCGGGCTCTCATGCACCGTTTGCCACGCTTCGGGACTCCCCGCCTTGTGCGCGCCGTTATCCATGATCGCGACGCGCGGATGAATCGCGTCGACAAAGGCCTTCGTATTCGACAAATTGAATCCGTGATGATTCACCAGATAGAGATCGACGTTTCCGATCAAATTGTCGGGGCACACCAGCGGAATCTCTTTTGCCTTGGTTAAATCGCCGAGATCGAGAAAACGAAATTTCCCGAACCGCACCAGCACGCCTGCCGACCGCGGATTCTCCGTCGTATCCAGATCCCAATGCGGCTCGTTCGCGCAATAAGGATTCGGCTCCGGCTTCACGCCCGGCACCGCTGCGATGTGTTCGCCATCCGCCGTGAGCACGATCGTGCTCAAACCTGGAATATCGATCGTGTCGCCAGGATGCACAATACGCCGCGGCGTGGTGCCGATGGCCTTGATATACGCCGCGTAATCACTCCGCGTGATGTCCGCGTCTTCGCGATTGGGGCCGTGATCCAGAAACTCGCCCACCTGGACGCGCGCCACAAGGTTCGGCACGCCTCCCACGTGATCGGTGTGGTGATGAGTAATCAGCACATGATCGATTTTCGTGATCCCGGCATCCTTCATTGCCGCCTTGATCCTCTCGGCGTCGCGGCCATTATTGCCGCCCCAGCCCGTATCCACCAGCATCGAAGCCTTGGTCGGCGACACCAACAGCGTTGCCTGCCCACCTTCCACGTCAATCGTGTAAATGACCAGGTGCCCAGCGGGTCTCTGCGCGGGCGCAGTTGCCATGGTGCACACCAGGAACAGCGCCAGCGCGCCGAGTGCGAGCAGGAATTTGGGCAGACGCTGCTGGAATCGCGCGGAAAATCTGCGGGGGGCGGGGAACAAGCGGTGGATTTGGTCGTTTCTCATGTCCGCAAAAGTGTACAGCGTGGAGCGCAACCCGCGAAACTCCGCGCCTCGCCGTCGAAGCGAACAACTGCTAAAATAGGGTCAGCCGCGCTGCGCGGCCAGTTATCGCATCTTTATCCTCCAACCGCACGGCCCGCGCGGCCGAATCAAAGTAAAGGAAACCCCAGCTTTCGTGACCCAGACGATACGCAATATCGCCATCATCGCCCATGTCGACCACGGCAAGACCACGCTGGTTGACGCCATGCTGCGCCAGGCCGGCACCTTCCGCGCCAACGAGCAGGTGGCCGAACGCGTGATGGATTCGAACGAACTGGAGCGCGAGCGCGGCATCACCATTCTCGCCAAGAACACGGCCATCATCTTCGAAGGCGGCAAGATCAACATCGTCGATACGCCGGGCCACGCCGATTTTGGCGGCGAAGTGGAGCGCGCGCTCAAGATGGTGGACGGCGTTATGCTGCTCGTCGACGCTGCCGAGGGCCCGCTGCCGCAGACGCGCTATGTGCTGGCCAAGGCGCTCGAAGCCAAGCTGAAGCCCATCGTCGTCATCAACAAAATCGATCGCCCCGACGCGCGCCCGCAGGAAGTGCTGAACGAGATTTACGATCTTTTCATCGACCTCGACGCCGAAGAGTCGCAGCTTGATTTTCCCGTGCTCTATGCCGTTGCCAAGGCGGGCACGGCGACGACCGATCTAGCCGTACCGGGCACAGATCTGCAGCCGCTCTTCGAGTCCATCGTCTCCACCATTCCCGCCGCCACCGGCGACGCAGACGCACCGCTGCAGATTCTCGTCACCAACCTCGACTACTCCGACTACTTCGGCCGCATCGCCATCTGCCGTGTCTTTCAAGGCACGCTGCACGCGGGCGACGACGTCAACATCTCCAAGCGCGATGGCTCGCTCTACAAAACGCGCATCACCAAGCTCTTCACGTTTTCACGGCCTCAAGCGCACCGAGACCACGGAAACAGCAGTGGGCGACATCGTGGCCGTCGCCGGCATCGAAGGCATCACCATCGGCGAAACCATCACAGCGCTCGAGAACCCCGCGCCGCTGCCGCTCATCATCATCGACGAGCCGACCATCGCCATCCAGTTCAGCGTGAACAACTCGCCCTTCGCCGGCCGCGAAGGCCAGTACGTCACCAGCCGCAATCTGCGCGAACGCCTCGAAAAAGAACTGCTCACCAATGTATCGATTCGCGTGGAAGAAACCGGTTCGCCGGACAGCTTCAAGGTGCTGGGCCGCGGCGAACTGCAGCTTGCGATTCTGATCGAGATGATGCGCCGCGAGGGCTACGAGCTGATGGCCGGCCGGCCCGAGATCGTCACCAAGGTCGTCGACGGCGTGCGCATGGAGCCCGTCGAGCACCTCACCATCGACGTGCCCGAAGCGCACACCGGCGTCGTGATCGAAAAGCTTGGCCCGCGCAAAGGCGAAATGACCAAGATGCACAATCACGGCTCAGGCCGCGTGCGCATGGAGTTTCGCGTACCCAGCCGCGGCATCATCGGCCTGCGCAGCGAAATGCTCACCGAGACGCGCGGCACCATCGTCATGAATGCGCTCTTCGACGGCTACATTCCCTACCAGGGCGAAATTCCGCAGCGGCCCACCGGCGCACTCATCTCCGATCGCCAGGGGCAGACCACGACTTACTCGCTCAACTGGATTGCAGGAACGCGGCATCCTCTTTGTTGGTGCAGGCATCGAGGTCTACGAAGGCATGGTTGTCGGCGAGCACTCGCGCGACAACGACCTCGACGTCAACGTAGTGCGCGAAAAGAAGATGACCAACATGCGCGCATCCAGCGCCGATGAAGCCATTCGCCTGGTGCCTGTACAGAGCTCTGAATCTGGAGCAGGCCATCGAATTCATCGCCGAAGACGAGTTGGTCGAAGTCACGCCGAAGTCGCTGCGCCTGCGCAAGAAGGTTCTGCAGGCCAACCGCCGTCCCAAGCGCTGGGAAAAGGTCGCTCGAATAAGTCGCGACTTAGAGCCGCCGCTTCGCTTCCAGCACCCGCTGCAGCGCCTCTTCCGCGGTCGAGCCCACCGCCGACAAGTGCCCCATCTTCCGCCCCGCACGCGGCGTGTGCTTCTCGTATAAATGCAGCCGCACGCCCGGCACCGCCAGTGCCGCGGCAAAATCCGGCTCTTCGGGCCGGTCCAGCCACACATCGCCCAGCAGATTCACAATCGCCGCCGGAGTAATCAGCGACGTATCGCCCAGCGGCAAATTGCATACCGTGCGCACCAGCTGCTCAAACTGGCTCGTCACGCAGCCGCGCTCGCTCTGGTGATAGCTGTTGTGCGGCCGCGGCGCCAGCTCGTTCACCAGCAGCTCGCCGCTCGTCGTGACAAACATCTCCACGCAGAGCAAGCCCTCCAGTGCCAGCTTCGCAATAATCGCCGCCGCCAGCGCTTGCGCATGCGATTCCAGCTGCGCCGGACACCTCGGCCGGCAGCACGCTCCACGCCAGAATCTGGTTCTCATGATGATTGCGCGCCGCGGGATAACTGCGCACTTCGCCCGATGGATTCCGCGCCGCCATCACGCTGATCTCGCACTCCAGATCCAGCGCCTTCTCCGCAACCGCCGGCTGCTCGCCGATGCTTTGCCACGCTGCCGCAATGGCCTCTTCTGTGGCCGGCGCATCAATCCCGATGCGCGCCTGCCCGCGCCCGTCGTAGCCGCCGCGGCCGATCTTCAAGAACACGCGTCCGCCCAGGTCGCGAACCGCCTCTGCAACTCCGCCTCGCTTCGCACCACGCGAAACGGGCCCACAGGAAATCCGTTCTCCGCGAGCCATGTCTTCTGCAGCGTCTTGTCCTGGATAATTCGGATCGGCTCCACGCCGGGCCGCAGCGGCGCGAGCGCGCCACCTCACTCAAGGCATCCACGCCGATCTGCTCAATCTCCAGCGTCACCGCATCCGCGCCCGTCGCCAGCCGCCGCGCCGCATCCACATCGTCCCAGCGGCCCACGATCGTCTCATCCACAACAAAGCTCGCCGGACACGCGGCCTCGGGATCCATCACGCGCACGCGATAGCCCATGGTCCGCGCGGCCATCGCCGTCATGCGGCCCAGTTGCCCGCCGCCCAGGATCGCAACAGGCCGCCCGGCATAACAATTGAAGTTTTGCGTTGTCGACGAGAAGTCGTCGCTCACCCAGGCAGCTCCTGCTCCAGCACTTCCTGCGTGCGCGCCGCGCGCCACGCGGCCAGCCGCTCATAGAGCGCCGCATCGGTCGTCGCCAGCATCTCCGCCGCCAGCAGCGCAGCGTTCGCCGCGCCCGCCTTGCCAATCGCCAGCGTTCCCACCGGAACGCCCTTCGGCATCTGCACAATCGAGAGCAGCGAATCCAGGCCGTTCAATTGCGTCGCCGCCACCGGCACGCCCAGCACCGGCACCAGCGTCTTCGCCGCCAGCATTCCCGGCAAATGCGCCGCGCCGCCCGCTCCGGCAATGATCACGCGCAGTCCGCGCTCCATGCGCCGTCTCGGCGTATTCAAAAAGCCAATCGGGCGTGCGATGCGCGCTCACGACCCGCGCTTCGTGCGGAATCTCCAGCGCGCGCAGAATCTCCACCGCAGCCGAGAGCACCTCGTAGTCGCTCTTGCTGCCCATCACCACGCCAACCAGCGGCTTCTCGCTCATGCGTCGATTATACGGAGGCGCGCGAGTCTCGCCTTCTACGAATCTCGTTCCAGACGATTGCGCGAAAGCCACATGCCCGCTCTCGACCGATACTTTCTGAACCACGCCTCCACGGCAACCTCAATCACCGCAAACATCACGCTCACCGCAGCCAGAAATCCCTTCGCACGCTGCCAGTTCTGCTCGTGCCGCTCCATGCGCCGCTCAAGTTCCGCGATGCGCCCGCCATTGCCGTCGCCCATCAGCCCGGTCATCTGCGTCTTCAGCACGCTCAGGTCGCTCAACACCTGGGCTTCGAATTCATTCATCATCCGCATTGCAGCTCCAGACTCCAGTCTGCAATGACCATTCGTGCCCACTGCACATGCCCCTGCTCACGACCCCAGAGCGGCAGATTGATGAACAGCGCCGCTGAAAACTCCGAGTAGTTCGGCGGCGTCGCCCCGTCATACATCCTGATGTAGAAGCGGTCGCTGGCCGATACTCGCGTGAAACGTCATGTTGGACTGCGATCCGCGCATCACCAGGTCCGGATCTTCCCCTGGCATAAATGCAGAAGTCGCGCCGCCGAATCTCAAATCCTCCGCCGGTGGGCGGAGTTACGCCGGTATTGATCGTCACCGTGTTGCCGTTCAGCGCAGTCACCGTCAGCGCAGTCAGATTGGCCAGTACGTGGGAGCCACTAGCGCCGGCAGCCACGTATCCGCAGGCACCGTCGCGCTGGTCTTGATGGCCAAGTCGTCGGCCCAGTCGTTGGCAAACGCGATTGCATACTCCACCAAGTCGGGATAACTCGCCCGTAACTCACCTTCACCGCGCGGACCACCACCTGCGCATTCAGATTTGTCGAAGGCGCATTCAGAGCAGTGCATCGCCCGGCCACACATCGCTGGCAAAGCTTGTCCGGTTCCCTCTGTAGGTCCCGCTCCACAGCGCGCTCACGCCTGCCGCAGCCTGCTCCATCGTCAGCGCCGCATTGCGGCAATCCTGCGAGCTGCGCGCACCGCGGACTCGTCACCGACCCGATCCACGCGACCACCTGCGGCGATCCTGCCTGCGCCAGCGCCTGCTGGCTCGCCGCATTCACCGCGCGTCCCACCGCCCGGCCGACCGTGCGATAACTCACCGCGATCTGCTCGCCGACCGACGGCGCATAACCCGGTATAGAAAACCAGCTTGCCGTGCGCTCTCGACGTGACACTCCGCTGCCTGCGCCGTCGTGCCCACGCGCCGCGTTGTACGGGCCGCCGTTCGCAGGCGTGCTCACCACCCAGCCCGATCCAAGATTCGTCAGGTTCAGCGCGCGCATCGTGCCAATCAGATTGATGCTGCTCGCCGCCACCACCATGCACGTCGGGGGCAGGCTGGCAATCGCGCCGTCGTAGAGCGTCACCGGCATCCCGGCCACTCCATTCACAAACTCCTGAATCTCAATCTGCAGCACTGCGCCGGACATCGTTCGTCTGTCCGCCATACGTAATCGCGCCGCTGTCGCCATAGGAGCGGTAGATCGCCAGCGCCCGCTCAGTCTCCGGGCAATGCACTCGCATCCGCAGCGTATATTGGTTCGCCGGATTCACCGCATAAGTCGTTCCGCTGGCGACACCTTGAATCAACGGCTGCACATTTACTGCGCCGGTTCCCTGCTGCGCCGTCACCTGGAAGCCCGCGGTGCAGGCGGCCTGCGTCTCCAGGCCGACAAAGAATCCCGCCAGCACTCCCGTGCTGCCCGGCGACAAGCGTCACGCCCGTCGCCTCCAGCAGCAGCGTTCCGCCCATCTCAATCTGGATCGAGCCACGTCAGCAGCGTCTCGCCGTCGATGCCGTTGCCGCCTTCATCGCCAGCCCGCCTGCGCCGAGCGAAAGATAGCCATTGCCCGCCAGGATTGCCCCACACGCGCGAATCGATCGCGCTCTCATTGAAGAGCTCGCGAATGATCGTGGACTTCGACGCGGCAGGAAAGTACGGATCCGCGGCAAGATAGAACTGCGTCGTGACTCCGTCGCCGAGAAAATACTCCGTCACATAGGCAACCGGCTCATGCTCGCCGCACACTGTCACATCGTTCGCCAGCGCGCGCTTCACGCTCGCGGTGAATGTGAGGTTCGCCAGATTCAGGCTGCCGTCGGTCTCGTTCAGCGGATGCACCGTGCTCGGCACAGCGATCAGCGTCAGCGCTCCGTTGACCGCGCGATACGCAGCCCGCGCCTGGCTCGCCACCTGCCCGGCGCTCTTGCTCCATGGCGCGCCCGGATCGGGAACAAAGTTGCTCACCGGCGCGCTCAACGAATGCCGTTGGTCGAGAGTGCTCGTCGATCCCGTGCGCGTCACCAGGGAGTCAGCAGCGACCCAGCCGTCTCGCCGTGCACCTGCGCTCGGCGGCATCAGCGAATTGGTCCAGCAGCATTTCGTCGCTTAGCGCCTGGATCGCGATTCGGTAACGCGGCCCTTCGAGTCGCCAGTCCGGCATACTCCGGCAGCGGACTTACAGCGATATATCCCGTGAAGTAAACTGTCCCGTCGTCGCCCGTCACCGCAAGAGACTGGTTGCGCAATGGCGCCGCCAGACTTCCGTTGGCCGGCAGGCTCAGCCATAACTGGCAAACCGAAGGCTCGTTCAGCTTGCGCTCGATCGTCAACGGCTGCGCGGCATCGAGCGCCGCCGTGTAGTCCTGCGCCTTGAATCGTAATCTTCATCGCTCAGTTACCCACTTATCTGCTTCACTTACATCAACGCATTCGCTGCAGGCAGGAAGCTCCGATAACACAACACCCGCTCGCCATCCAGCGGGATCGGTCACCGGCAGCGCAAGAAACTGCCCTCTGAGCAGCACTCGCTCCAGCCCGCCCGTCTGCTTGCCTTCAGCGGAGCCGACAGCTTCCTCGGCGCCGGTCATGGTCTGCAGTCGCGGATAGTGAAAGAAGATTCTCTCGCCCTGGCTGCCCTGCATCACAAACAGTGCCGACCACTCCTGATAGAAGCTTCCGCCTTCGCGATCGACAAATCCGGTAACCGCCTGCAGCTTCGCGCCCGCAGCCGGCGCGCCGCCGGGCAATGGCTCGGCCAGCGTAAGTCCTGTGCCGGTTCACCTGGGACACCAGCGCCGACGTTGAAAGTGACGCGCCGGATGTAATCCACATCGTAAGCGCCTGCCGCACATACGCGCCCGCAACCGGCGAGCCCACATAGCCCGTCTGCCCGGTGTAATCCACATCCACCGCGACCATCGAGCCCGGTGCAAACTTCGCCGCATCCGTCGCCGCCAGCGCGATCGAATGTCGCGGTCGACCCGCTCTGCACCGCTACCGCGGCTAGTCGCCTGCGCTCCATCCGCGGCCGGCGCCGCGCCGCTCGCAGGAGCCAGCAGATTCATATGCTGCGATCCGGTCGCCAGCGCCATGGTCAGCTTGGTCCAACTCAGAAACTGGAAGCTGACCTGCGCCTCAAGCGTCTCGCGCACCTGCTCCAGCGCAGCCGCCGGAATGCCCGTCAGCACCGCAGTCGATCTTGCTCATCGGCTTGCGCGCGAATCCTTGAATCCATCCCAGGTCGATCCACGGGCTCGGCGGCGCATCCAGGTTGAACGCGCCTTGCTCCGACGGGATCGAAGAGCACCGGCGTCTGCGTCGCCCGATTCACCGGCGCAAAGTATGCGCGCACCCGCCGTGTCACCGGCGCGGGAGCCGAAAACCAATTCGCCGCCATTTACTCCCCCTGCTCCTGGTAGCTGTAAACCATCACCCTTGCCGACCGGCTCAGCCGGTCCCGCTGCACTGCTACCGGCGCAAACACCGGCTCGTCCCAGAACACCTGCGTCAACATCGCCGCCGGCGGCTGTCGCCGTGTAATTGAGTCTTGGGCGTATAGAAAGGCTGCAACATCGCGATCAATTCCTCATCCATCTCGCTGAGCGCCCGGCCGCGGTCCAGCCCGCCAAAACTCTGCGTTCCGCACGTCTGGTAGATGATTCGCACTCCTCGGCCGCCATCGTCGGAGCAAGGTCCACATCGGCTCCAAGGCCAAGCCAGCGCAGCACAAACACGTCGTTGGGAAGCTGGCTGAAGGGCGCTTCCGCCTCCTCCACCAGGATTCCCGGCCGCACCGCACCGCGCAGCAGAATCGTCCGCTCCGGATTGATCGCCGCCAGCCGCGTGCGCAGCGCCATATAAAACGAATCTTTCGCATTCTGCATGAGTCCTCCATTCAGTTCGCAGTTGCGTTCAAGTCTCGCCAACCTGGGTCCAGACGATCCTTCCATGCATCGAAACGAATGTGCTACCGATCAGCTAAGTGACCGCGCTTCTGTACTAGCTAAGAACTGTATTCACACTGCCTGCTGCCGCGCTTCGCGCAGCAGCAGCCGATAGAGATACACCTGGCCGAATGCCTCATTCGAAGCGATCGACTCGATCAGGTAATCCTGTCCCGCCACGGTAACCGCCAGTGTCATGTGCAAACAGCGCCTGCGCCGAAGCCAGATCGAGCGCGCTTACCTGCTGCTCCACGCTTGTCGCCGATACAGCAATTCCCACTTCGACTGCGCCGCCCTCCTGCCACGTCGGCCGCAGCTTCCGCATCACCACCGGGCTCACCACCACGTCGGCAAAAGTCGTTGCCACCAGTCCCACTTCCGACTGACTCGTATCGGTGTTCGTGCCGTCACGCGCAGCAGGGCCGTTGTTCCTGCAACGCTGCGCAACAGGGCATCGGCCAGCATCTGCGGCGCTCCCACCGGATTGCGCGGCGCCGTATCGCTCATCGCTCACCCCAGCCTGTTCGCGACGTAAGGACGCAGCCATGCCTGCACTGTTTCGTCCACCAGCGAACTCGAGAAATACTGCATCTGCATCGTGTCGATCTTCGTCTTGCTTGCGTTCAGCGCCGGCGTCGACTGCGCATTGCGCACGATCTGCGCGCATGCCGTTTTCACGTCGTCGCCAATCGTCGCCAGCCCGGCCGTGTAAGTTACCATCACTTCGTTGTAGGGCAGCCCCAGCACATTCCATGGCAGTGTCAGTTCGCCTGTATTCGGGTCGAAGTCCACGGAGTTAGGGTCGATCGCCGTCCACTGGCCCGGCAGCGAAAACGCCCACGCAATCTCGAACAGCGGCTCATCGATCGCTTCGCCCCGCCGCGGCCTTGCGTAGCGCCCTCAGATGTTACCAGCGGAGAAGACGCCGTCCCCAGAGGCGCCAGCGGCAAGATAACTCAGCCGCACCGTCTGCGATCCGCTGGTCAGCGCGCAGCCGCTCCGTGTACTGGATCACGTTCAGGTCCGGCCGCCGGCAATAGCTGTTGATCAGTGCCGTAGCGGCCGTGATCCAGTCCGCCGTCGTTCCCAGCCGGCAATCCATAATTTGGATAATCCGCTGGCTGAGATATGCCATAACTTCCTTTCGAAAATACTGAACACGAGTGGTCAGCAGATCGGTGGGCAGTCGCAGCCGCAGCCTCGAGCGGTCCGGCTTCTGTCCGAGCCTGTCTCTACTGTTCACTGCGGACTCGCATCTACCGGTCTACCAGCACCTGGTAGTGCGCGTAGCTCGCGCCCTTCACCACCGACCGCGCCGAACTTGACCGCCACATACTGGTAAGTCAGCGAGCTGGGCAGACCCAAGCTGGAAGATGCGCGGCGTCGGATCGCCGAGCCAGTGATACTCGATCAGATCCTCGGTCACGATGTACGCCGGCAGCACAGCCGAACCCGAACCCGGTGTGCCCGTGTAGCTGAGGCTCCAGTCGGGAATCAAAGGCAGATCGCCCGCCTGCGTCGACAGCATCTTCACCCGGAACCCGCCGGTGATCTTGGTCGGTGTTCAGCACCACGTTGAACTCCGTCTTCATCTCCCGGTCGATCAGGTCCAGCAGCACCGGATTCGCATAGATCGCCGTGGGCCGCACATGGTAGCCGTTGTTGGCCACCATCTGCGCCACTGCCGACTTGATGCCATCCACAATCGAGGCCGTGGTGCCGATGGTCGTGGTCTGCCCGCCCGCCAGCAATCTGCGCAATGGCGCCCATGTACTGCGTGGTCGTCGGCGTGCTCAGGCTGGTATCGTTGCCGTTCCACAAGGCCACATCGTGCGCCACCATCACACCGCTGACCGTGTCCACCAGGTCCTTGGCCTGCAGATAGGCAAACTGCTTTTGCTGATCGCCCAGTTCGATGTCGAACAGGTTGTAATTGATCTGCGAAACGATCGCCTTCAGCGGCACGCTGCGCTCCACGCGCGTCGGACTCACCACTGGCGCCACGATGCTGCGCGGATTCACAAAACCCGCCGTGCCCGGATTCGGAATGGCCGTCTCTTCAAAGAACCGCGAGGGATGTCCGGTCGCCGGAACCTGCTTGATGCGCTGCCCAAATGGACTCGAGCGCCGGCAGATGTCGAAGATCTCGGTCTGATACAGAGGAACTTCAATGGCGCCCGGCCCGATGAAGTCGGCTGCCGCATGAATATCTGTAAAGGTTGCGTTCATAGGCTCTTTCCGCCCCCTCCATGGGGCCGTGTTGGTTCGCTGGGCACTAAGTGCCAGCTTGAGTGAAGAGTGAACGATGGACAGTGAACGGAAAACCGCCAGCAGGCGAAACTGACCGCTGAAAACTGTTCACTGTGAACTGCATCTATGCGATCGCGCCTGCGCGCAGCAACTGGGTCTTCACCGCGATGCGTTGCTCCAGGCTCAAGCCGGCTAGCGCCGCATCCAGGGTCCGCACATCCACCGGACCATCTCCAATGCCATGCTTGGCCAGCATCTCGGTGGTCGCAGCAGGCATCGTCTTGCGCAGCGGATTCAGCGCATTCTGCGCTCCGGCGGCTTTCAGTTCCGCCACTTCCCGCTCGACGGCAATCAGCTTCTCGGTCAGTTCCGTTTCGCGGCGGCTCTGCTCCACGGTCGCCGAAATCTTTTCCACCTCGCCGGTCAGCGCACTCTGCCGCTCTTCAATCCAGCTCAGCGTCCTCTCCAGCAGGGTGGTCGCGGCCTCAAGCCGTTCCGTTATCTCTCGTTCCTTGTTTTCCATGTCGTTCCTTTCTGGTTGCCGTCCATGCCAAGCGATCTATTTTTCCGCGCACAACAGAAAAGGCTCCGAACTTCGGAGCCTCTCACCTGGATTCTTCACTTGCGCTAGTTGCTAACTCGCCATGCTGAAACTCGTTGCCCTATAAGCTGCTTTCTCACGCAACAGGATCGCCGCCCCGGTAAACGTGACGCGGGTCAACTTCCAGATCTCGGCGCGCATATCCTCGACGCGGCATCGGCCAACTCATAGCTCATGCCCATGGCTCCCGGTGTCTGTGCCGCAATCGTCTGCGCCACTTCGGGAAAATCCCGCGCATAGAGATATCCGCGCACAACCAATTTGTTGCCTGCCAGGTTCGCTTCGGTCGACCAGCCCGATCTTGCGCCGCGCATCGTGCCCGTCCCATCCCGGCCGATAATCCACTGCCATCCCCAGCAGCGAAGGCAGCGCCTTCTCGGCGGCCTCGCGCGTCAGCATCACGCGATGCCCGCGCGCACCCGCCGGAGCCTTGTCGCTCGCCGCGTTCACCACCGTCAAAACCCCTTCGAACGCCACCCGGTTCGGGTGCCCGTCCACATGAGGAAACTTCACCGCCATCGCTTCCAATCGCATCGAATCTCCGCCCATTAAGTCTTCATCTTCGTGTATCCGCTTCGCCTGGCCAGTTGCCCCGCCCGCTCGTCTTTCGTCAGCGGCGCCAGGCCCCGCATCGCACGCACTTCGTCCACCGTCAACACGCCCGCCTGCAGCAGCTGCACCTGCACGGCCAGCTCGGTCTCTTCGTCGCGCGCATTCAGATCGTTGAAGACAAATTCAAACTCCCGCCAGCCGATGCATTTCGCGAATAGATCGCGCGTGATATGCTCCGCCAGCAGTTGCGCCAGTGGCGAGAATCGCACCGCGAAACGCCTCGTCGGCCATCTCCGCCGCGGTCGACCGGTTCACGTCGCCTTCCAGGCCCAGCAGCAGCGGCGGCAACCCAAACGCATTCGCCACCATGCGAATCAGGAACTCCTGCCACGCCAGGCGCAGATCCGCATCCGTGCCCTGCGCGAAACGCAGCACCTCCGGCTTCTGCTCCGTCGAGAGCAGCGGCACACGCCCCGTGCCCTCAATCTCGTCCTGCCACCAGCGAATCAGCCGATCGTGCTGCGTCGGCGTCGCCTCGTTCAGCCACAGCGCATACTGCGCCACCGAATTTGCCGCCAGTTTTCCCGCAAAGCGATGCGCGCTCAGAAACTGATTCACGGTCTCGAATGCCACTTCCAGCGGCCCCAGACCAAACGGCGTAAAGCTGCGCGGGTTCATCCGGATGTACATCAGCTGGTCGTCGCGCAAATCGACTGCATTCGATTCCAGCTGCCCGGCATCACCTGCGCATAGCGCGGCGACTCCACCTGCCCATCCCACTTCGCGTTGATGCGGATCGATGCCCCATCCACCGGCCACAGCATCGCCGGCCGCTCCGTCTCGCCGGTCGGCTCCATCTCGATCGCGCCGAATCCGCCCGTCAGCGCATCCTCAATCACCTGCTCGATCAGGGTGCTGAAAGCTGTCCGTAGCATTCGGCTCCTCGAGCAGTGCGCCGCAGCGCTCCCAGCTTCCGTGCGGCATCCGCTCCTTCGCCAGGCGCGACACCCGCGCCGCACGCGCACCTGCCAGTCCATCGCCGCGATCCGGTCCTTGATCACATTGATCGCGCGCCGCACCACCGGCGTCTCTGCAAAGCGGCGCAGGTTCATCGGCGTCGGCTTGGGCAGAAGCCGCCCCGGGAACTGCACCGGGCTCAGGATCGGCGGCAGCGCCAGCGTCTTGCGCTCCGCCTCGGCAGCGGCATCCATATTCGCCTTACCGCCGCGCGCCGGTCGCCTGCCTCCACATCTCCCGCAACTGCTCTCGCTACCCTCACGCGCACCTTCCTTTTCCGAAAAGCAAAAGGCACAACCTTTGGGGTTGCGCCTCTGCGTTTGAGCCTCTCGCTGCTGTCTTCTAACAGCGTCGATAAGTTCTTATTTCTTACTTACAAACCCGATGTTACAGGAAACCAGGATATATCTTCGCAAACCGCAGCAAGTTCTTCTCGACTAGATTTCGCACATTGCCCAAAAGCAGAATTCATATGTGCAACTCCCGCCGTGCCGTCTCAGCCACCCGCCCCAGGTCCGATGTCGTCAGCACCCGGATCTCGTGCTCCTCCATCGTCTCCACTCCGAAGCGATACAGTCTCCAGCCGCTCCGGCTCTGCTTCCGTCGCACCCAGTTGCGCCGCCGGCTCAATCACCGCCGTCAGCTCCAGGTCCGCCTTCTCCACGCGCTCCACGCCTGCGCGCAGCCCGCCGCGGAAAACGCCAGCACCTTGGCCATCTCCACGCCCGGCTCCAGGCTCACCGCGTGAAACATGCGAATCATCGGGCCCCCCGCGGACAGGTCTTCGTTCGCGGGGTGACTGATGCCGTTGGGCCGATAACCCGCGTCGATCCGCAACGGATCCCCGGCCGCGTGTACTCCGACGCGGCAATCCGCTTTCGCATCAGATCCCACACGCCGGCGTGCTCAAACTCCGTCCGCATCTTCGCCTGGATCGCCGCCCGCCCGCTCAGTCGCTGCCACGCGTTCCCGCGCCGGCGGATCGACATACAGCCGCATCAGCTCTTCCATTGCCGCCGGCAGGCTCTCCGCAAGATATCCCTTCGGCTCCGTCATCTGCACATTCAGCGACAGCGACTCCTCCAGAATCCGCATCAGCTTGCCATCGGGCTCTTCACTGCAGCTTTCGCCGCAACTCGCTCTCCATCCCTTCCAGCAGCGCCGTGTCCGCATCCGGATCGAGGCACCGCACCCGCCGCCAGTCGCGCGTAAACCGCACCTCGCGCCGGCTCATTCGCCGTCCCCGGCGCGCAGAATCACTCCAATGTGCACATACTCGTTCCGCACCGGGTCCGGCACATACCGGAGCAGTTGAAATTCGCACTCCCGCCGCTCAGCGCCGCTTTGTATTTTCTGTTTCAATTCCTCAGTCCGCCGCACACTTCGTCTCTTTTACTCCACTTGCTTGCCGCCGTCGCACTTTGTTGCGGAAACCAACCGTTGCTGCCCGATACATGTCGTCGCATCACGGACCGCGTCAGCCCCGCCCTCACCTTGTGCATCGTCCCGCTTTTCTTTTACATCACCCTGCCTTCAACGTGATCGCCCCAGCGCGCACCCTTCCAACCGCTCTCTGGGACACTTCCGTGTCCGCCCGCCCCATTTGGGAAATGGCTTCCGATCCGACTTCCCGAACTCCTCAATCAGCTCCCGGATCCGGCTTCGCCGCGCCAGCAGCTTCTCCACCAGCGCTTCCATCTCGCTCAGGTCGCCGCCATACCACTCATGGCGGCACCTCGTTCGCCGCCGCCCACACCGTCTCCGCCGGCATCGTCTCCAGCCGCGTCAGCCACGGCTCAAACGACTCCCACCCGGTAACTTCCCGATACACGTCGTTGCGGTAGTACACCCCGCGCAGCGGCGCATCCTCAAACCGCCACTCCCCCGCGTGAAAGCAATACCCGAAGTCGATGAACACCGCCCGGTACCGCCGCTCCCGCTGCTTCGCGTGCAAACACCGCCTGCCGTCCGTTGGCGTTGCCGGTCCACTTGTCCAGCGCCAGGATTCCCGCAAACTCGTCCAGGTTTCGCACCTCGGCCAGCTGCTCTTCGGGCAGATAGTCCACCACCTGCCCCGGCATCAGCCCGCCCACAAATCGCGATCCGAACTGCAGCCCCGCCTGGCATCGCTCCCGCGTTTGCCCCAGGTCGATCTCCAGCTCCGGCGTGTTCTCCACCAGCCAGTTCGAAACCTCCACCAGTTCCGCCTCCGGCGCCGTCAGCCCCACCGCCGCCGCCATGCGCGAAGCCAGACAACTCATTCGCCAGCACCCGCGTATGCTGCGGGTTGTTCTGGAACTTCACCACGTACACGTGGCCGTCCGCGCCCAGCATCAACTGGCCCTGCGCGCCGCCCCGCATCCGCCGGATCTGCTGCACCGCCAGAACCGCCAAACATTCGCTCCCCGCAGATTCGTTTCCCAAATTCTACGCGCACGTCCCCATGTTCCCTGTTCAAAACGAGCTACTGCCCTCGCCCGTCCCACCAGCTCCGCCCGCGCCGCCAGCGCAATCGCCATCGCCATCACCCGATCGTCGTGCGTTCCCGCCCGCGCTCCCGTGCTCCCATTGCGCATCCGCACAAAGCTCCGGCACTCCCCCAGCAATCGCCGGCTCTGGAAACACTCCGGCTCGCTCCACCAGCGCCGCATCCAGCCGCCCCAGCACCGCCGGCCGGCTCACCGACGTTCGTCAGCCACCCTGGCTGTCCCTCCTGCCGGTAGATCCGTGCATATTTGCACGACGTCCTCTGCCAGCGCCAGCACGCCGCTGCCATGATTGTTCCGCTCCACCACCAGCCACGCCCCGTTGTACTCCGCAGCCAGCTCCGTCACCAGCTGCGCCAGCTCCAGCCCGCCCACGTGTCCCGGCAAACTCCGCGCACTGCAACCCCGTCTCCATCTCCACCACCTGTGCCGCCGAGTAGTCCCCCTCGCTTCCGCCGCCTGCCGGATCCACCGCCACCAGATACTCCTTGCCCTTCAACGGCGGCAGCCAGATCTCCAGCTCTCCGTTGCGCCGCGTCTCCACAGCCGCGGGAACAGTCGCCAGCCGCTCTTCGACCGCCGTCAGCTCAAACACCGCATCCCCACTCGCCATGAAGCAGCTCTCCTCGTCCTCGGCATACTCCTGCGGCGCCAGCCCGCGAAAGTCTGCCCGTATCTGCCGCCGGTATCCGATCTGCTCCAGGTCCAGATGCTCCCGCGCCCTCAAAGCGCGCTCTTCATCAGTCAGGCTCGCCTCGTCCACCGCCTTCGCGCGATAACGCCGCTCCATCCACCACGGAAAAAAATGCCGCACCATCCCCGTCTCCGTCGGCCTTCTGCCACTCTTCGTGAAAGCATCCGCCCACGCCCTGCGGCGTCGACTCCAGAATCAGCTCCGCCCTGCGGCGCCAGCGCCGCGCGCAATCCCGCCAGCGTCTCCGCCGGATCCCCCGGCCAGCGCGCCAGCTCCGAGCAGTGCAGATTCTGCACCGTCAATCCGCGTCCCGCGTTCCGCTCGCCCGCCGACACCACCCGGTACTGCGAATCCATCTCCGGAAACACGATCTGCCGCGCATTTGCCCGCGATGTCCGCAGCGGCCCCTCGCGCAGCTACATCCGGCAGCCAGTCCACAAACCGGTGCACAATGCGGAAGATCTCCTCCGCCGCCTCCTGCGTGTGCGCCACCTCCAGCGTCAGCGTCCCCGGCCGCGTGATCGTCCTCAGAAAGAACCGCGCCGCCGCCCAGGTCGTCAGCCCCATCTGCCGCGCCTTCAGCACGATATTTCGCTGACCTCGCCTCCGCTCAAACGCCCGCTGCACCGCATTCACTCGCAGCGGCTGCCGTTTCTCCATCGCGTGTCCGTCACCCGCAGCATCTGCGCAGCCAGCGCCATCGTCACCGTTTTTCCCTTCAGGCTCGCCGGCCGCCGGTCGAGCACTGCACCAAACCCAACCAGTTCCTCGCGCGTCAGTTCTTCCGGCGCAGGAAACCACACTTCCAGCCGATCCTGCTTTACACTCGCCGCTTCGAGAGTCCCATCCTCCGCACCCATGTTCAGTTCCCATCGCAGTGGTAGTAGAGCCTCCCCGTCAGCGATGGAAACGCGAACGTCACTGCAGCGTTGCTGATCGTGCTCACATACGGCGCAGCGCTCAACGACCCACTTGGCGTCGCCACGCAGCTCGCCCAGTTGCTCCATCCTCCATTCGCAAACGTCAGCGTCACAGACGTCGCTGCGCTCAGCCCGGACACAAACCCGCCCGCATTTGTTCCCGTCACTGTGCCCGCGCTCGCCGTTGGCGCTGTCCCCGCGTTATGCGTCATGCCGTTCGTATCCACGCCCCAGTTATTCGAGGGACCCGCCAGCATCCACGCCGCCGAACCATTTCCGCCAAACCCAACGTTGTAGTTGAACTGCGTCTTCCCGTTGTTGTTGAACACAACGTTTTGGTATCCGCCTGTTTGTACAAACGTCGCTACAAACGGATTGCTGATCCACAAGCTCCCGCCGCCCGTCTGCTGAATGTACCCTCCACCTGTACTGTTGTTCGCGTAAAGTTCAACGCCGTCCGTTCCGTCCACGCTCTCCGCCATCAACGGACTGCCTACCGCGACTTCGCTCTCCGTCGTTGCATGGGGAGTACTCTGCGGCAGCAACGTCAAATCAATCAACGCGGCATTTCCATCGCTCGGCGGCGTCGCGCCCACTAGCGGCGAGGGCACAATCGCTGCCGAAGGAATACTCGCTCCGTTGAGCGTCACCGTCACTGGAAAGGACGAAGTGCTCGACACGTATATGTCTACATATTGATTCAATCCATTCTTCGAGACTTCAACCTTCGTCACCGATCCCCAGCTCGCATATTGATAAAGAGCCCGCCGCACCGACAGCGACGAGTGCTGCGCATACGTCCCGTCCGTAAAATCCCACAGCGTGTCACCACCTTGAAACTGGCTCACCTCCAGTGTCCCCGCCAGCACTGCCGGCTGCTGGAACAGCCGCGACGTGTCAAGAATCCGGTACCACCCCGTCGTCGAAGGCGTGAACACGGCCCTGGTGAGTGCATTGGTCGTGTTGGTCTGATACGGCACGCTCTGACTTCCGTTCAGCGCCGGCACCACCACGCCGTAAAACTTGTCCACGATCCCGCCGTGTCCCGTCAGCGTGTCGTAGCCCCACGATTGCGACGTCCCATAAATGCACGGCTTCGTCGTTTCCCCGTTATCGGCGCAATTCGTTCCATGCAGGAACACTCCTGCCGTCTTCGCGCCCACATACACCATTGGTGTGGTGTTATCGGGGTCCGAGTCCTGTTCCATGTAGAGATTCGTGAATACAAGATTGGTGCTCGCTCCCGCAACCAGCACGTTGGGCATCCCCGCCGGCGGATTGTTCGCCGTCATCGCCGAAAACGACGTTGTGGTCGCCCCGCCGCGACCCGATCCTCCACCCGATCCAGGATCGATCTCGAAAATATTTCCCATCGTCGTGTTCCGCGCCGCCTGCGACAGGGTCAATGTAGTGGCTGTCGCCGCCGTTACCGTTGCACCCGCAGCGATCGTCTCATCGGCCGCATTCGCACCCGTCGCCGGATTCTGATTGTCAAAGGAGTAAATGGACTTCCCCACTAATGCAGCCGGCGTCTTCGCCGTCGTCCCGCTGTACGTCACCGTTGTGCTGCCGGCCGTCGTCGCTGCTCCGGTCACAATGTCTTCCTTGCCAATGCGCATCAGCCCCTGTACGTGATCGAAACTATCGCCGCAGCACGTGTCATCCACCTGCCAGCCATACGGAGCCGCCGCCGATCCGCCCGCCACAATGTAAGAAAAGGACGACTCATCGAACATGTGCTGCACGTGCACCGCGCCGTTCGCAAACGTACCCGTCCCCGTCGCTCCATACGACACAAACGCCGCGAATCCCCTCGCCCGCACATAGTTCCCTCCACCGGCTCCCGTCGGATTCGGATCCGTGCAGTACAAGCTGTCCATATTGGTCGCGCTGTTGTAAGGCACAAGAATCATCCGCACCGCGCCGCCCGTGGCACCTTCACCCACCAGGCTGTTGTTTGAAAATTGCTTGATCCCGCATGACGTTCCATTCGTGATGTTGAACTCCCACACCGCAGCCACCGGCAGCAGCAACGCCACACTCACCGTTCCGCTCGCCGCCTGTGTCTCCGAACCCAGATCGACTTCTTCAGCGATCACCTGCGTCCCACCCAGCGCTCGCGCATCGCACGTACCGCCGCCAGCAGCAATCACCGCCGCAATGCACGCGTTGATTTGTACGCCCGCATCCGCCCCGCCAAACTGGTCCGCCTGGTAAGCGGCACCCAAATCATTCGCCGTCACGTGCCCCGCAAACGCCTGCGTTCCGGCGGCCGCAAGTGACACACCGCCCAAGGCCGTCAACGCCGCCGCGGCCGTCGTCGCACCTGTCCCGCCCGCGCTTACAGGTACCGCATTCAGCCCGTTCACCGCCGCACCATTCGCGGCGTAATATGCGATCTGTCCCGTCGTGCCGCCGTTCACCGTTCCGCTGCCGCCAGTTCCCGTGCCACAGGGCACACCGGTGTTCGTTAAATAGCCGGAGTTGTCGATCTGCAAACAGTTATGTCCACTGCTCGTCGCCAGCCCAGGAAACTTGATGGATGTCGTCCCCGTGAAGCTCGCATACAACGTGCTGCTGTTTCCGCCATAAATATTGAACGCCGTGCCCGCCCCAGATTCATAATTCACGCGCACCACGCCCGTCGGATTCGATGCATCGATATAAGTGTCCCCGCTGTTCGTGCTCTGATACGCTTTGAAGCTATCTAATCCCCCAAGAGCCGAGTTCAGCGCCCAGTTATTGCTCGCATCCTTCACCATGTACCACTGGCTCGCGCCCGTGTAGTCCTTGTAGATATACGACTCTTTCTGATTCGCCGTTGCGCCCGCCCAAAGAAACGCATCGATCTCGGCATCCGCACCGTTCCTGACCGTCGGTGATCCAACAAAAGTCGAAGTCCCGCCCACTTGCAGCGTCCCATTGAACTGCGCGTTCCCTGCATTGTTAACCGTCGCCACCGTCGTTTCGCTCGGTCCGCCTGATCCAAACACAACGCCGCCCGTGCCCGCGTTATTCGAGCCATTCAACACCACCGCGCCCGTACCCGCCGCGTTGATCACCGTCTGATTGTTTGTACTTGACTGCCCATTGTTGTACTGCCCAATAGAAAGCCGATACACGCTGTTCAACTCGTCCAATATCTGGTAAAACTGCTCGCCCGCCGTGGCATCGCTTAGGCCCAACGTCCAACGATATCCATAGTCCGTCTGATACCGGCTTAAAAGTCCGCGCTCATTCCCATTCCCAATGCCCAGCCGGAAATGATTCGTCACCGTCGCGTCCTGCTGGCTCCCATACCAATCGCCGTTCATGCCGTTAAAGCTGCGGTGGAACGCATCCAGAAAGCTATTCCGCGTCCCGTAATCCGTGAGCTTTCCCGTAAACATCGTTCCGCCCGTGATCCAGCTGTTATACGAGCTGCCACTGTCCGCTATCACTTGCATCGTCGAATTCTCGTTGCGCAACCCGACCATCGTGTTGTTCTGTGCATTCGCGCCCAAGTGCAGAGCCGTCGCACATCCCTCCACATCGCCGCCGGTGAAAGTATTCCCATCGCCCTGCAGCAGGTTGACACCCACTGTCCCGCTCGCCGGATTTCCATTCGCCAACGGGCAGTCGATATGCAGCCTGACAAACGTGCTCGCATTCATCCAGTCCGTAGTCGCCGAATTCGCCACCTGGTGCCCGATCGCATTCACCGCAATCTGGTATCCGCCGATCTCGTTGTCGTAGAAAGTCCCGCCCGTGTAGTTCCCCGTTCCATCCAGCGTCATCCCAGTCTGATTCGAGTTACCCAGCAGATAGACGCTCTCCACATCCATCTCCTGCGTGCGATACGCAATCAATGCCTGTGCAGTCGAACTACTCGATGCGGTCGTATTGATCACCACGTTGTCCAGATGAATTCCTGATGTGTCCGCCGCATAAGTCCGATCGCCAATCTGGATCGCTGCCGCCGCACCTGAATACAGAACCACCGTTCCGCCTTGACTCCCGCTCGCCGTACTCGCGCCGCGCAGTGCGCATCCCCGTAGCACAACATTGCGCGTCCCCGCCGCAACGACGAATTGATTCGCCGACGCGATCGTGGCGCACGGCAGCAAAACAGTTGCGTTGGCCGCCGACACGGTCACGCTCCCTGCCATCGCCTGCGCCCCGGTAAAATTCCGCGCATCGCACGTCCCGCCATAGATCGCATTCAGCGCAGCCAGACACGCCTGCAGCTTCGCGCCAAAATCCGCTCCCGGAAATTGATCCACCTGGTACAAAGCGCCAATCTGCATTCCCGTAATCGCACCGGTCGCCGTTCCACCGGCCAATGGCAGCGCCGCACTGAAACTCGCATCCACATAGTGCTTATCCGCGGCCTGCAGCGACTGCACTGGATCGCTATTGAGATACAACGGTCCACTCAATGTCCCGCCCACCGGTGTCAATGTTCCCTGCGCCAGCGATTCGATCGCCTGATCTACATATGCCTTGCTCACCGCCTGCACTGCCTGCGCCGCTGGCATCACCTGCGCCCGCACTTCCGCCAAACTCACTTGCACCGCAGCGGGCACCACCCAATATTCAGTGCTCGTCGTTCCATCGCTCATGTGGTACACGGCCGTATAAAAAAATCCTGCGGGCGATGCTCCCAGGTTCGGCGTGAGGTTCGCGCTCACAAATCCATCCGAGCCCACTGTCACATGCAGAGAACCCGCGGCCACCGCCAGGTTGTTCGATGTCGTAAACGCTGGCCAGCTCAATTGCAGGGTTCCGGAACCCGTCTTCCCATTCGCCAGATACACCGTGCCCTGCACGGTCGTCGTGCTGATCGTCTGGGCAGCAACGTTCCAAACTAAAAGCACCGCAGCCAGACAGATTCCCACCCACCTGCCAGCACTCCATCGCGTCGTTTCCGTGAGCTTCATTCGTGTCTTCCTTTTCTCTCTTGCGGCGCGTGCACTTCTCCTGCGCCTTCGTGCAAAGATTTATCCGCGATCTACCGAATCCCAGAAATGCAGCAAAAAACCACGGCTCCCCGCCAGCGCAGATCGCCACCTCCGCGCCGGAGAAAAGCCATGGCCATTCCCAAGTAAGTTCCTGTTGCTTCGAGTTAGTACCGAGTTACACCATGCAGTTTCAAATGTCGGGCCGCTTGTTCTCGCGCCGTATCCATACCCCCATCCTTTCGCATTCTTTGGGGGGCGAAAGGGTGGAAAACCACAAAGCTCAAGACACAAAGCCATGCAGTCAGAGCGCAGGAGTTAGCTTTCCGGCTCCCGGCTACCGCCCGCAGTCTCCGCCATCGCCTCATCCACTTCGCCGATCCATAGTGGCTCCGTGGTCCACTGCATCGCGAGGCTCCGCGCCGTCCGTATCATCTCCATCGCGCCAAGCTTGCAGTTTTCGTCCGCCAAGTCATACAGAAACTTGGCGCTCTGGATATGCCCCTTTTTCGCTTCCGTGGCAAGCGCCTCTGCAATCTTCTTGCCGTCTGATTGCAGGACTCTGTCTGCCTCGCTGCGAAAACTCTCCGCACCGCTGCGTATCTGCTTTGGCTTCTCAGCCTCTTTACCCGGCGGCTCAACCACCACCGCAGTTTGATCTTCCGTTTCGTTCATCTGCCCGCCGATCCCCGGACAGCCCTCCACGTCCCTGATTGTTTTGCGCAGAGCGCGACCGGCATGCCCACCGATCGCACTCCGCGCTTCACTTTCAGCCTCTCTCAACGGCCATTCGTCCGCGGAAGGAGTCCGAAAACAAAATAGGAGAGCAACCCGCGCTCTCCTTCATACAAGTTCATTAGGAATGCTCTCAGTGTAACGAACCTCGACTAAATTCTTCGCAAACACCTTTACCCCGGCCGCGGAACCATCGTCTAATCCCCCGGGGCGCGCTGTCTCGACTCCTTCCCGTAGACACGATGGGCCCATCCCGTCAGCGTTTCGCCAAATGCACTACCATATTTGGGTGAACACCCTGCCCGCCACCCACGATCCCACCCTCCTCGTTCACGGCGGCGCATGGGCCATTCCTCCCGACGCCGCACCGGCCCACGAAGCAGGCGTGCGCCGCGCCCTCGAGATCGGTCACGAAATCCTCGCCCGCGGCGGTGCCGCCATCGACGCCGTTGAAGCAGCCGTCGCGCTCCTCGAAGACGACCCCACCTTCGACGCGGGTCGCGGCAGCTTCCTCACCGCCGACGGTCGCGTTCAACTCGACGCCCTCCTCATGGACGGAGGCCGCATGAAAGCAGGCGGCGTCGCCTGCGTCGAACGCCTGCGCAATCCCATCCACGCCGCGCGCCTCGTCCTCGAAAAAAGTCCCCACGTCTACTTCGTCGGCGAAGGCGCCGAAAAGTTCGCGCAAGCGCATGGCATGGAACTCATCGACAACATCGAGCTGGTCCTCGAGCGCGAACGCCTCCGCCTCGGCGATGCGCAGATACGCCACGCCGCTGGACTCGTCGACCAGACCTTCTCCGGCTCTGCAAGACGACAAGGATCCCGAAACCGCCTTCGAACTTGACTCCGAAACGCCGGGTGCCCCAGGTCTCGCTCCTGAGACCTGGGAGACCACGAAACCAGATTCGGCGCACTTGCCGTTGAAGGGTACGGGCCTCAGCCCGTACATCCCACCCAGCAAAGAAAAAGGGGCTTTAGCCCCTGAGGCAAAGCCACCCCGCCCCGATCCAGACAGCCACGACACCGTGGGCGCCGTCGCCCTCGACGCCCGCGGCAATCTCGCCGCCGCCACCTCCACCGGAGGCACCCTCAACAAAACCCCAGGCCGCGTCGGCGACTCGTCCCTCATCGGTTGCGGCTGCTACGCCGACAATCTTGCCGCCGCCGTCTCCCTCACCGGCTGGGGCGAGCCCATCATGAAACTCGTCCTCGGCAAATGGGCCACCGACCGCGTCGCCGCCGGTTCAGCTCCCGAAATCGCCGCCCGCGAAGCCATCTCCTACCTCTACAACCGCCTCGGCGGACACGGCGGCATCATCCTCCTCGGCCCCGACGGCCGCTTCGGCCTCGCCCACAACACACCCGCCATGGCCTGGGGCGTAGCCACCCCCGGCGGCCTCCAAACCGGCCTTACTATTTAGAATTCTCCGTCAGTGGCTGCAGTTCCATAGAGTTTCCACTTCATCCGCGTATAAGCCACGCGAAATCCCTGTCTGCTCCGCATTCCTCTGCGAATTGCTTCCCGCCTCGGCCACCATCATCGCCAGATCGCACCCATGCTCCAACGCATAGCGCATCCGCGCCTCCAGCAACGCCCCTGCAATCCCCGCCGCCGAAACTCCGGAACCGTAGCCGCTCCCGCAAACAGCGCCACGCCTTCGTGCAGACTCAGCCCACCTGCCGCGCCCGCCACACCATCCATCTCCGCAAGAAAGCAAGGGCTCTGCTCCCGCGCCACCATCAACACGCCCATCTGCTCCACAAATTCCTTCAGCTCTGGATGCTCGTGCGTCCATCCCTCGCGCGCTCACAGCGGCCCAACGCTCCGCCTCATCCGTCTCAACCACGCGCACCCGAATGCCGTCCCGGCCTTCACTCTCCGGTCTCTCCACAGTCCGAAACATCACATTGCTGATCTCGATCGGCCGATACCCCGCGCGCACAGACAGATCCAACGTCGCCGCCCCGCCAGCGGACTCACCTCATGCATCACCGCCGCGCCGCGCTCAAGAAAGAACTCGCTCAATCTCATCCAGCGCACCGGGCGTAAGCTCTTCGAACAGCCCCAGCCCAAACGTCTGCGTCGTCGGCGCATCCACGCCGTCAAACACCACATCGGCGCCCGCGCACCGAATCCACGCCGAATCGCAGTCTGGAAACACGTTCTTGCGCGCCGCTGCAAACTGCACGCACGCAAACCCCTCCGCGCGTTCCAGTCGTTTCGCGAGTTCGTGATCAGCAAAGTTCATCGCGCCATCCATCCTACACAGACGATCCATCACTCACCGCGGGGTGCCCCATCCATGGGGTCCCCACAGGCAGGTCACGCCCGTGGGGTCGATCTAGGCTCCGCTTGGGTGGGAATGAGCCGGCTCATTCTGCTGATACCCGCGTTACTCTGAAACGAGCGCCATGAATCTCGTCCTCGCCTCAGCCTCGCCGCGCCGCCGCGAACTGCTCACCCAGGCCGGCTTCACCTTCCATGTCCACCCCGCCCACATCCCCGAAGACCCTCTTCCCAACGAAGACCCCATCGCCTATGTTGTCCGCCTCGCCCGCCAGAAAGCCGAAGCCGTCTTCGCACAGGTCAACCAACCGCGGGTCGGCTCCGAGAAGTCAATCTCACCGCAGGTGGTCCTGGGCGCCGACACCACCGTCACCATCGACAACCATATCCTCGGCAAACCGGAAAACGCCAGCCGACGCCGCCCGCATGTTGCGCCTGCTCTCCGGCCGCACCCACCGCGTCATCACCGGCGTCGCCATGTCACCGCCGCGCGCACCGAAGTCGCCGCCGAAGTCACCGGCGTCCGCTTTCTCACCTTGTCTGAAGAAGAAATCGCAGCCTACATCGCCACGGGCGAGCCCATGGATAAAGCCGGCGCCTACGCTATTCAGGGCCACGCCGCCCGCTGGATCCCCCGCATCACCGGGGACTACTTCAACGTCGTCGGCCTGCCTTCGCCCTGGTCACCACCATGCTCGAATCAATCGCGCCAACATTGAGGAAGTAAATCTGGGTGCCCCATTTTTTTCGCACTCTTCGCCGCCAGGTCGGGGTACCAATCAACCCGAGGATTGTCATCCTGAGCGAAGCGAAGTCGGGGCCCCCGGCGATAGGTCTTCGTCGCTGGGGTGAGGAGTCGAAGGACCTGCGGTTGCTTTCACGATGCGTCGATCGGCAAGACCATGGGTGCCCCAGGCCGGGGTCCCCACGAACAGGTCTTTGTTCGTGGGGTGAAGGTCTGGATTTTCAGACCTGGGAGAGCTAGAACTTCACAGCCACTCTCTCTCCCAAATACTCCACCGTCTTATCCACTGCAGCACTCTCCCCAATCCCAATCCCATGCCCTGGCCCCACCAACACCACACGAAGACGTCCGCTTTCGCCAACATCCCCGGGAAACTCCCGTCCCGCGCGCCCACCGTCAGCGTCTTCCCCGCATCATCCCAGTGCAGCGCGATCGTCGCGTGCGCACCCTTTGTATAAGCGTAGCCATCGTTCTCATCTTCATACAAAGTAAAATCCCCATCCGCTCCCGGATATACGCGCACCTCCAGCGGGTCTGCCGGCTTCTCCGTCGACCATTCCATCGCCGGCCCCAATCGGCACAATCGATCCCGCGCGCACAAACAGCGGCAGCTTATTCAGCGGAGCATCCGCCTCAATCCGCTTCCCGCCCTCAACGCGCTCGCCCGTCCAAAAGTCGTACCACGTCGCCTTCGGCAGATACACCGTCCTCGTCGTCGCACCCTCGGTATACACCGGACTCACCAGCATCGCCGGCCCAAACAAATACTCATCGCCGGTGTTCTGCGCCTCCACATCCGTGCGCCAATCCATCACCAGCGGCCGCATCAGCGTGCTGTGATGATCTGTCACCTGCCACGCCTCCGAGTAGATGTACGGCATCAATCTGTATCGCAAGGTGTCGTAGTCGACGAGAATCTTCTGCGCCTCGGGCCCATACGACCACAACTCGTTCTCATCGGGATTGCGCGTGCCATGCACCCGAAACACAGGCGAGAACGCGCCAAACTGAAACCACCGCACAAACAGCTCGCGAAACTTCGGATCGTTCAGATTCCCGCCCGAAATAAATCCGCCAATATCCGTTGTCCAATACGGCATCCCCGAAATCGCATAATTCAGTCCCGCCGGAATCTGCCGCTGAAACGTCACCCAGTCGCTCAGCACATCACCCGACCACGCCGTCACGCCATATCTCTGCGCTCCCGCATACGCCGACCGCGACAAAATAAATACGCGCTTCTTGTCCGAAGCCGCCTGCTGGCCCTCGCTCACGCCGCCCGCATGAAAGAGCGGATACACATTCGCATACCGCGCCCCCGACCCCAGCGCAATCTTGTGATCAACCAGCAGATTGTCCTGCTGCCCCTCGGTCTCCGGCTCATCCGTATCCAGCCACCACGCGTCCACTCCCTTGCTGAAATAGCGCCGCATTCACGTTGTCCCAATACTGCTTCCGCGCATCGGGATTCGTCGCGTCATACAGCGCCTGCCCCACCGGATGAAAACCCGGCCGTCAGCGTCTTCGCTACAAACCATCCGTTCTTATCGAACTGGTCATACGTCGCCGATCCCGGCCTGAAATACGGCCACACCGACACCATCAAATGAAAATGCTCCTTGTGCAGCGTGTCGATCATGCCCTGCGCATCGGGATAATTCGGGTTCCACTTCATCTCCCCCATCGTCACCCACCAGAACCAGTCCTGCACAATGTTGTCCACCGGAATATGCTCTGCGCGATACTTCGCCGCCACACCTTCCAGTTCCTTTTGCGATTGATATTTGTTCTTGCACTGCCAGAACCCGTAAGCCCACCGCCCAAACAACGGAACCTCGCCGGTCAGCTCGCGATAGTGCCCGATGATGTCGTCCGCCTCCGGCCCATAAAGAAAGTAGTAGTCCACGCGATCCGCAACTTCCGCCGCTCATATAGAGCCAGTGCACAAAGCGGTTGTTCACCACGCTCCGCGAAGCATTGTTCCAGAAGATCCCATACCCGTTCGTCGACACCAGCAGCGGAATCGCAATCTCCGTGTTCTCCTGCGACAGATCCACCGTCTCGCCGCGATAGTTCCACACGCCCGCCTGGTGCTGCCCTAATCCATAAAACCCTTCATGCGACCCGTAAATCCCGAACGCCACCTCCGCATGAAACGTCTCTTCGCCATTCACATCCGCCGGATGCAGCATGCGATAGCTATCGGCCGTCAGCGGCCTCCCTGGCAACGCGTGCCCCGTCGATCCAGGCCCCGTCGAAACCGGTCCCGTCGCCGCCTCGTGCCACTCATCCCTCCCTCCGCGGCGACATAGTGCAGCGCCCCGCTCTCGCGCTCCATCACCACGCGCAGCTTCTCCGTCGAGAGCGTAATCGTCTTCTCGTCGGAAACCACTTCAAACGGTGTTGCCGCCCAGTCGTTCTTCACCACGACGTGATCCGAAGCCCGCTCCGGCGCAGGTGCGTTGAGTGGCGCATACGTCACATGCAAAACATCTGGAGCGTCCACTTCAATCCGCAGCACGCCAGCCTTTTGCTGCACCTCGAGCGCGTTCCCCTTCTTCTCAAAACGCACCACCGGGTTCGGCGGATTCCACTGCCCCCGCGCACGCTGCACTGGACACAACCCGATCAATATTCCAACGCAAATCACCGCCCACCGAAGACCCTTCATCCGCAGCGCATCCTTCTCTCGTTTGGATTGCAAAACAAACCAGTCTACGCTGTTCCGGACCGATTTCCCCGTGCGGACCATCTTTGGCCCTGCGCCGCTGGGTCCGCCAGCATTCGTTGTTCGCGCTCTGTTCGGAGTCCATCCGCTCCGAGAGTGGAGGGAGCAGAGGCGGTGAGCTCCGCAATCTCCTCAAGTATCCCGACGAAAAAGAGCGCCGCGAATCCTTGGAGACCGCCGTCGGCTCTCGAAACGCAGCGCCAATTGCTATCGAACAGCGAAGACGTGCGCCAAGCCCATCTAGGCTGCTCGTGCCCTCTTCCACCGCCATGCAAAATAAGGCAGCCCCGTCACTGCGAAGATCGCCAGCGCATACATCAACCGCCCTAGATTCTCCTCAAACGAAGGTCCTATCGTCAGGCTCATGCTCACGCGTCCTGATCCGCCCGGCATCGCTGCCCGAATCGCGTGCACCTGCGCCGTGCATCCCACCAGCGCGATGAGCGCCAGCCCTACCAACGGCCAAGTCGCCTTCAATCGCTGCCGCGCCGCAGTCACCCCAATACCCCAGCCCACAAGCACAGGCGCGCCCCAGTAAATCATCCGCCCGATGCCAAAGTAGAAGACAGCCAGTCCATCCACCGGCACAAAAGGCGTTTTCGTCTCCGGCAAAAACATCCGCCAGCCAGTCCAGAGAATGCAGCATGCAATCAGGTACGCGCCCGCCAAACACGCCAACGGCCCGGCACTGAACATTGCCCATGGCGCCCGCGCGCTCCACGCTTGCAGTTGCCGTTTTTCTATCATCGCGTTTGCGAGCGCATCCACTCCACCTAGCCGCGCCAGTGCCGCACTCTCTGCATCGGCCCGGCTCTTCCCCGCGCGCTCTTCTTCGCCCCGCAAGTCCGCCAAGTGCTCCGACAGTTCCCGCAAATATCGACGCACATGCCGAGGCGCAATGCCCGCTCGCAGCAGCCGCTCGCGCAGCTCATCAAATCGCAGCGCCATGCAGTCCTCCTTTAAGCACCTTTCCGATTGCACTCGTCAGATTCGTCCACGTCGCCGCCAGGCTCGCCAATCGCCGCGATCCCGCAGCCGTCACCGAATAATAGATACGGCTCCGTCCGTTCACCGTCTTGCGCCGCGATTTCAGTGCGCCATCACGCTCCAGCCCATGCAACACCGGGTACACCACGCCTTCTCCAACTGCAACCACATCGCCGGTCTGCTCCCGGATGGCCTGCACAAGCTCGTAGCCATACATCTCCTCCTGCTGCAGGAGCCTCAGGATCAGCAGTTCCGGAACGCCGTTCATGAAATTCGGATTCGTCTCGCGGGTCGCCATCGCAAGTCATGATACCTTGCGGTTCGATGCATTGCAAGCGAAAACTCCCCACATTCATGCGTCGCGCATTCCAATTCCCTGAAATGTTTTCGTCTTTACGGAGTTTCCTCGACCGCCGCCGTCTCCGTCCCGCTTTGTCTGAATTTGAAATGGATCAACCACGCGCTCTCCACCGGCTGCCCATCCTTTAAAGGCGGCTTGAACTTCCACCCACGCGCCGCATCCAGCGCTACCCGTTCGAAATACTTGCTCGATCCCCCGGACTTGAACGTCGCATTCGTCACCTGCCCGTTCCCATCCGCCGTCACTCGAATCGCCATCGAGACGGTGCCGCGAATCGTGTTGCGCGCATAGGCCGGCACCTCGGGCACAACGCGGTGCGCCACTGCGCCCTTCCCCGTCACGCCCGCGTTTGCTGAAGCGCTCCCACTTGCCGAAACCTCGCCCGCGTTCTGCTCCGTCCCCACTGGAGCTGCGCTCTGCCCTGTATGACTGCGCATCATCAACCAGGCAAGCACCGCGAGCACAACCAACAAGCCCCCCACAAGCGGCAGCAAGCGCTTCTTCAGACCAACCGCCTCACTCGCCTCCGCGTCCGCAGCCACGCTCCCCGCCCTGAACAGAACCGGTTCTGCCGAGACAGGCGCCTTTTCTCCCCTGCTTGGCGGAAACTCAAGCGGCCGGCTCGGCTCAAGCCGTGCCTTGATCTCGCTTAACGTCGGCCGCTGGTCAGGATCCCGTCGCAAACACTCCCGCGCAATCTCCGCAAACGGGCGCGGAATCGATGCCGGCACAACCGCCTCTCGATTCGCCTCCAACCTCCCACACCGGTGGTCGTTGCGTCAGCACTTCCACTAGCGTCGTCCCCAGTGCCCACACATCCGCCGACGGCACAATCACCCCGCGCGTCGACTCCGGCGCATCGTAGACACCCGGCGTCTGAAATCGGTCGCGCAGACTACCGGCAGCGATCGCGTTGTCCGTCGAGAGCTTCAGTTGATCGTGCACTACCAGGATGTTCGATGGCTTCAGATGCCCATGCACGAAGCTCTTCCCGTGCAGGTAACCCACTGCGTCAATCACCAGATCCAGCATCTCCCGGGTCTCCTCCGGCGTCAGCGCCCGCTCTGGAAGAATCTGCGACAACACCTCATCGGCGCACTCTGTCACCACGTAGACCAGGCTCGTTGATCCGAACTGAAATCGTCCCGAACGAAACACCTTCATCAGGTGCGGATGCGACAGGTTTGCGATCTTCGCCCAACGCGCGAGGTAAGCGTCCGCTTCGCTGCCCTCCGCAGGAATCAACTTGATTGCGGCCCTCTGGGTAATCGGCTGCGGCAGCTCCGTAAGAAACACTCCGCTGCTCGCCGACCCGCCCAGCCACTCCTGCAGGGCGAACCGCCCATCGATAACCCGCCCCACCCACTCCGAAGTGATCGCCGCTCGGCTCATGGCCCACCATTCTACCCAAGCCCAACGAAAAATAACCTCTTAAATGCCAATCCATCTCGCTGCGTGCGTTACTAAAGCCATGCCGCGACCCAATCTTTTTTTGCTCTGCTTTCCCCCGGCCGAAACGCTGCCTGCATCCCTTCCGCCGCTCGGTCATCCATTCCAGTAGGCCCACAAGCATTTCATAGGCCCTACCCTCCATGAGCCATCCTCTTTTTGCGCCCTTTCAACTTCGTTCCGTCACCTTCGCCAACCGCATCGGCGTCTCGCCCATGTGCGAGTACTCCGCGCAAGACGGTTTTGCCAACGACTGGCACATGGTCCACCTCGGCGGCTCGCGCCCAGGGAGGAGCCGGCCTCGTCATGCTTGAAGCCTCCGCCGTCGTTCCCGAAGGCCGCATCACCCCCAACGACCTCGGCATCTACAAGGACGAGCACATTCCCGGCCTCGCGCGCATCGTCGAATTCATCCACTCCCAGGGCGTCCGCGCCGGCATTCAGCTCGCCCACGCCGGGCGCAAAGCCAGCATGGCCTCGCCCTTCATCGGCGATAAGCTGCTTTCTCCCGCAGAAGGCGGATGGCAGCCCGTCGGTCCCAGTGCCATCGCCTTCGCGCCCCACTACGCCGTCCCCCAGCCTCTGGATCAATCCGGCATCGACGCCATCGTCCGCGCCTTTGCCGTTGGCGCGCAGCGTGCCCTCACCGCTGGCTTCGATTTCCTTGAAATCCACGCCGCCCACGGCTACCTGCTCCACGAGTTCCTCTCGCCCCTCGCCAACCAGCGCACCGATGCCTACGGGGGCAGCTTCGAAAACCGCGTCCGCTTGCTGCTTCAGGTCGTCGACGCAGTCCGCGCCGCTGGCCCGCTCACTTGCCGCTCTTCGTCCGCATCTCATCCACCGACTGGGTTGAAGGCGGGTGGACCATCGACGACTCCGTCGCCCTCGCCGGCCATCTTGCGCTCCCATGGCGTCGACCTTGTCGACTGCTCCTCCGGCGGTCAGGTTCCCAACGCCACCATCCCCGTCGGCCCCGCTTTCCAGACTCCTTTCGCCGCACGCATCCGTGCCGAGGCCGCCATTCCCACCGCCGCAGTCGGCATGATCACCGATCCTCAGCAGGCAAACGCCATCATCGCCGACGGCCAAGCCGATCTCGTCTTCCTCGCCCGCGAAATGCTCCGCGACCCCTACTGGCCTCTGCATGCCGCCGCCGCTCTCGGAGAACCTGCAAGCTGGCCCGCGCAATACCTGCGCGCCGCACCCTCGCATTCTCCGGCCCGCACGCCCATCTCACGCCCCGAATCCACCTAGCTCTCCAACTGTTGCCATCCTGAAAGAAGCGTATTCATCGAGTGAAGGACCTCCCAAACCAAAGGATTTGTCATCCTGAACGAAGTGCTCTTCAGCGGAGTGAAGGATCTGCTTCTGTTCTTCACGACCCCACGATCAGCGGGAACCCCGTGCCCCATCCTGTCCGTTTGTTTCTGCGGAAAGGGTGCGAAACCACGAACCCCTCCATCACCCTGAGCGCAGCGAAGTCGGGTTCCCCAGCGATAGATAGCCCCTATTTAACCCGTGTACTCCACAGCACGATGCTTGATTTTCGTGCTGCTATCTGCACGCCCTTGCCCTATACTGCGATTAACGAACGGCGCAACATCGCAACGTACGCGCCCTGTTGACTCTTATGGCCACGCAACTGTCCCCCAAGCGCGTCCACGAACAACCCACTATCCCGGACCGTCTCTATTTCAAAATTGGCGACGTAGCTCGCATCTGCAAAGTCGAGACCTACGTCCTGCGGTTCTGGGAATCTCAATTTCCTCAACTCAAGCCCGGCAAGAGCGGCACCGGTCAGCGCCTCTACCGCAGGCGCGATGTCGAGATGGCTCTCGAGATCAAGCGCCTCGTCCACGGCGAAGGCTACACTCTCTCCGGCGCGCGCCACGCCCTCGGTGCCGTCCGACGCGCCGAGCAGCAATCGCGCCTCCCGCTCGCTCCCGGCGAACCAGCCAAGCGCCTCGACAAAGCTGCCTCCATCATCGGCTCCGCACGCGCCGAGCTACGCGAAATCGCCGGCCTCCTGGCTTCGCCTGAGCCGCAAACACCGCGCCGACGCCCGCGCTTGACCAGCCTCCACGCCTCCACCGAATCCCTCTTCCCCTCCTGACCCCCGCACCCCGTCATCCTGAACGAACGCATTTCAAGTGATAGATCTCCTGAACAGAGTGAAGGTCTGCTTTCGTTTTTGCAGAACGGTCAATCAGCACGAACTCCGTGCCCCATCCTGTCATCCTGAGCGAAGTCGAAGGGCCTGCTTTTTGGTCTCTGCCGGAAAGGGTGGGAAACCACGAACCTCCCCAGCATTTGCCGTCCTGAACGAAGCGCATTTCAGCGCAGTCGAAGAACTCCTGAACAAAATGAAGGATCTGCTTCTTCACAACGCCCTCAATCAGCACGAAAATGGGTGCCCCATTTCCGGGGTCCCGGGCGACAGGTCTTCGTCGCCGGAGCAGCGAGTCGAAGGACCTGCAGCCGTCCTGTCTCTCCAATCCGCACCATCAAACCCGTCCCCATTCGAAAAGGAACCTAATCGGTCAATAGCTCCTCCCTTCCCGAAAAGTCACTCTTGTGGAAATCTCCAGGCGTATCCCCGCCCCCAAATGACCCGACGTCCCACACTCCAACACAACTCCACGGTTACCCCGCATCTCCGCCTTGATCCCGCTCGCCACACCCCGCCGTCCCCTCGTCCCACGCGGAGAACCATTTACCAATCGTGTGAATTTTTCGCTCTTGTTAGTAACTTAGTAAACACCTTAAAACCCTTTTTCCTTGCATTCGATTTTGCTCATTACCTTCTGCTCCCGGGTAACTGATTTGCATTACCCGCACGCATTTCTCCGCGCTCAAAAGAGCTACCATTTGGGTCGCTTTTCGACACCTTTGCGCCATTGTTCCACCAGCAGACCCGGGGTACTTTCAATACACAGCCTTGGTCTGCGCGAGTCTCCCCAGCAACGTCGCGCCGGCATCAAAGAAGAATAATAAGAGGAAAAGAATGGCCACTTCTGAGCAGTATTTCAGCCTTGTGAGGACCAGCAAAAGCAGTTGGATCGCCGTACCTGTCAGCCAAAGCGGCGCAGCCAACGACAGTGCAATCTACAGCCGCGATGCCGAAGCAGCCATTCTCCGCAACAGTGCGCCTGTCCCCGGCCGCCTTTTCGCTCGTGCTGCAAGCAACCACGTCGCGTTCACTGAACGCTTCCCGCGCCTCACCATTGCCGTGATCGCCTTCGCGCTCTTCACCATCAGCGTCACCGCTGAAGTCGAATTGCTGCGCCACGCCGGCTACTTCTGGCGCTAAACCGATTCTGAAAAATCCTTCCCTATTTTAGATTTAGATATGGATGAAACAAGAACGGCGGCAGCCTCAAACTGCCGCCATTCTACTTTCTCCCCGGCAGCGCCTCAGCCCAGCCCTCAGTCCCGTCAGAGTTGCTCCCCGATTCCGCACTTGTCTCTGACCGACTGTACTTGTACCATCCCCGTGCCCCATCCTTTCGACTTTTTCCTGGCGAAAGGGTGGGAAAGCACGGACCTCAAAGGGCGAATTCACGCGATCAAGAATCTGGGAAACCGGTGATCTGTCACTCTTGCCAGGGCTGGCAAACTCAGTACCTGCGTACCCGCTTTCCCCACCCGCATGCGTCCGTGAATGCTAGGCTTTCCTATTAGAAAAAGTAAACTTACAACCGATTCACAGGGAAAGTATGCAGCACCCGCGCCACTAAACGGAACCGCTCGAAGGTCTCTTCACTCAAGAGCCGCGTGAACATGAATCGGCCGTAGAGGAGGTCGAGATTCTCAGCGTCCCCAATATCACCGCCCAACAAATCCTGGAGAGCACGCTGGCGATTCCCGCCTTCGTCCCCGCAACCGTCTGCACCGGTTACATCACAGGATGGTTCACCAACCTGCACAACTTCCGGCAGCGCTCCCTCGTCGAGCGCATCTTCTGGAGCCTGCCCCTCTCCTTCGCCGTCACGCCCATTGCCTCCTACCTCATCGGCAAATTCATATCGTTAACCGCAGTTGTAGTGTTTCTGCTGGCCAGCGCAGTTGTGTGCGCAGCAACGCTCGTCGGGGAAGCTCGCCAGATTCGCCGCACCAACGGGAAATGGAACATCGGCTGGCACCCTCTCGGCGGCAAGGCACTAGCCCTCGCAATTTTCTGGATGGCTGTAACGATCCTGTCTCTCGTGGATATGCAGAGCGACCACAAGCTTTTTGTAAGTGTCACGATCTCGATCATGGGTCACAGCAGTCAATTGGACTGAAAGCGTTCTCCGCACCGGTGTCCCGCCAGCCAACCCGCTTTACATGTACATGCACCCCGTACCCATGCGCAATTACTACTTTTGGTATATAGTCTGCGCCGCCATCGCGAAAGATGACTACGCTCCCCCGCCCGAAGCGTCTTCACCGCAAGTTGTGCCTGGGCAGGGCTCGGTTTCGCGGCGCTCATCGGGCTCTATCTGAAACATTTCCTCCTTGTCGGCGCGCGATTACGTAGCCAGTTTTGGTGTTCCATCGCGCTGTTAACGGTGACCGGGCTAGACATCTGCGTCGTGCTTTGGAACCTTTTTTGCTACCATATTTCTCCGCCCGCGGATCTCGAAGCTTGGTCGAGGGACGGCATTGTCAGTTGGCTACACACGATCTTCTGGGCCCCGCATCATCTAGTGAGCATGACCTGCTGTATGTTTGCTTTCCTGCTCGCCTGGATGCATGGGAAGGAAACCAATCTCAGGATTGTGGTCACCTCAATTCTCATCTCGCTCGCGCTCTCGAGCGCGTTCGGGCTCTCGATCTACGTCACATTTGCATTCTTCCTTGTGATGATCTTTTGGGCGCTTTGGCAGGTTGCGATCGAACGGACCTGGCGAACTGCGTTTGTTTTGGTCTTAGGCGGCGTGGCATCGCTCGTATTGGTGCTGCCTTATGTGCTGGACCTCTCGCACACTCCGTCCAGCCTGCACGCAGCGTCTTCGGCAGAAAGCGGCTCTCTCTTTTCATTTGCTGTTCGGCAGATGATTCCCCCGGATGGGTTATTGGGCTCGAGAATCTTTCAATCGGTGGCAGCCGTCCATCCGTCCGCTGCCCCGAATCTTGCCAAGCTGCTTCTTCTGCTGCCCGGATATGCCCTGGAACTCGGCTTTTTCTTTGCGGTGTTTCTCATCTATCTGATCCCGGCCTGGAGAAGACGCACTCGGCTCACAGATGCGCAGCGTTCGTTAATGTTCATCGCTGCCGCCGCAGTCCCCTTCATGTCATTCATACGTTCCGGTGTGCTGCAAACCAATGACTTCGGATGGAGAGCCGCGTTGTTCGTACAGTTTCCCATGCTCCTCTTTGGCTCAGAGCTAATGATGAGTTGGCGCGTCGCCGACCGGGTGCAGGATGCTCCAAGCGAGATTACCGGTTTGCCGGGGACCACGCCACATTGGCTGCGGTCGGTTGCATCCTTCGCGCTCGTCATCGGGACCCTCGGCACAGTGTGCCAGCTTTTGATGTTCCGTTTCCTCATTCCGATCGGAGATAGGAACGCTCCTCATGGCCCCGAACCGGAGGCGCGCAACCTCTCGCAAAAGGCCTATATCTCGGCAATTGGGTATGCGGAACTGGACGCAGCCATTCCGCGCGATGCCGTTGTGCAGTACAATCCCGAAGACCAAGGTCGAGACCGAATGTCGATGATCGTGAATATGCTCGGGATCGATCACCAGACGGCAATCGCGAGCGATGCGGGCGGATGTGGCTCCGAATTGGGAGGTGATCCCAACGGATGCCCAATCCTAGCTGTCGCTATAGATATCATTTACAATGGCGCGTCAGGAGAACAGGCGCGAACCATTTGCCACCGATACGGCATTCAGTACCTTGTGGCGCGGGTTTACGACCCGGTGTGGAAGAACAAAAGCAGCTGGGTATGGACGCTGAAACCGATAGTTGCAGATACCGATTTTCGCGCGCTCGATTGCAGGCAATGACGGCGCTGTAGAATTGCACTTCGTTTCAGCAGATACTTCGCTTCATTAGCCCGAATCTTGCCTCCCCCAGCGCAAGTTGCTCCCAGGCCGAGCTAATAGTCATTTTCTGCGTGGCGAATGGAAGAAATGGTCGGGACGGGCAGATTTGAACTGCCGACCCCTCGCACCCCAAGCGAGTGCTCTACCAGGCTGAGCCACGTCCCGACACAATCAAGCCGGCTCGGGTGAGCCGGCCCTGGGGTTCGCTTTTCAGTTTACACCAACAAACCTCATCGCTCCCGCACCTCCAACTCCACCGGCTGCGCCGTCGCGCGCACCGCCGGATCGTAGTACTCATACACCCGCGACTCGAACGTCTTCGCCCGAATCGGATACTTCGCCCGCAGCCGAAACTTCAAGCTCACCGTCTGCCCCGGCGCCAGCCCGTTGAAGTAAAGAATTGCCTGCGTCGCCGTCTGCGAGAACTTCTCCAGCCGCCCGCTCGCATCCCCCGCCGTCTTCTCCTGGAACGCCTGCAAATCCTCGCTCAGCAAATCGAACCCCGGCGGAATCCCCAGGTCCACCATCACCATCTTCGCGAATTCCGGCAAGTTGTTCTGCACCGTGGCCGTCGCCGTCACCACATCGTTCTGTGCAAGCGATGTCCGGTCATACGCCACATCGATCGTAAGCGCCTCATGCTCTCGTTCATGCCCCTCGCTCCACGGCGTGAAGAAGCGCCCCACCACCTGGTAGGCCAGCCCGCCAGTCCCGTCAAACGTCAGCCCCACCGCATGCGCCGCCTGCGCATCGATCCCCTTCAGCACAAACTGGTGCAGCAGATCGTTGTTCTCCTCCGTCAGTTTCAGCGTCTCAACTTCTTTGCCATCGACCTTCACCACCACCAATCCGTGCACATCCGCGACACTCAGCTCCGTTGACAGAAGCAGCGCGCGCAACGCCATGATCGTTGCCTGCGTCGTGCCCCAGTTTCCAGATGCCTGCTTGTGCGCTGAAAGATAGGCCAGCGCCTTGCGCGCAGTCTCCCCCGCCTGCCCCCACTTCAGCAGCGCCTGCGTCGCCAGTCCTGTTGTCTCAATCGCGGCGCTCTCGCCGGTCGAGTACACGCCCGTCTCTTCCGAACTCCACGAAACCTCATCGCCCTTTTCCGCTCGCGCGTCCATCAACGCCTCCATCGCCCTGCGCGTGAACTCGCGATCGCTCTTCGAATCCACCGCGAAATTCGCGATCACCGCCAGGGTGTACGCATCCGGTTTTGCATCCATGTGCGCCTCAACATACTGTCTCGCTTTCTCCACCGCTTCGGCCTGCGCACCCGTGTTCTCAAGCGCCCACCCAATATACGCAGTAATCCGCAGCGCATCCGAGTTATACCGATTCGTCGCGCCCTCATTGATGAAATACGTATCTGGTTTCCAACTCCCATCCGCCTGTTGCTGGCTCGCCAGCCATTCCCGATGTCCTTGAAATCAACCGCGGATCCACATCGGAAACTTTGGCCATATCGCTGAACTCCATCAGCCCGTACGCCGTCAATATCTTGTTTGCCGGCGCCTGGCCAAACCACGAGAACCCACCGCCCGGCACTTCAAACGTCAGCAGCCGCTGGTATCCATTCGCAATGTAACCCTCTGCTTTCGCATGCACCTCCGGAGTCAGTTTCTTCGTCCTCTTCATGTAGTCCAGAGCCAGCACATTGGGATAAGTGCTCGACGAAGTCTGCTCAAAACATCCACCGGGCATGCTGAGAATGCTGTCCATCCCCTCGATCACCTGGCTCAGCGGCCCCGGATACAGCCGGACCAAAATACTCGTCGCATCGGGAATCGCATGCGCAGGAAACTTCAATTCGTGTTCCACCGTTTTTTCCAACCGTCCATTGAATACCAGGTTCTGCTCGCGTCCATTGGGAACAACATCAATCTCGCGCACCACCACATCGTCGCGTCCCTCCGCGCCATCCATGTGCGCCGTCAACGTCAGCTTGAACTTCCCGATCTTCTTCGCGTCAATCGTGAACTGCGCTCCGCCCACACGCCCCGCTTCCACCTCTAAACTCTTCTCTGCATCGTCCCCCTGCTTCCCCGAATCTTGGTCCAGCGAAAACCAATCCTCCCGCTTCAACGCGAGCTTCACCCGGCCCGCACCTCCGGTGTAGTTGTAAATCGCTACCGGCAGCGACACGCGATCGCCCTGCGTCAACCTCACCGGCAAGTCCAAATCGACAAAGAAATCCTGAAACACCTTCAGGCTCGCCGTCCCCGTACCCAGCGCACCCGTTTCGGTAGAGGCCAGCATTGCCATCCGCCACGTCGTAATCGAATCTGCAATCGGAATCTCAATGCTCGCATCACCCTTCCCGTCTGTCACAATTTCGGGATTGATATACAGGGCCTCCGGAAAATACGACCGCACATGCGTGTCCCCACCCCCCGCGGCACCCTTGTCCTTCTTCACATCAAGCGCCTGTCGGCTCTCCAGCATCATGCTGTCCGTCTCCACAAACTGCGCCTGCGCCTTGGCGGCTGCAAAATTCATCGCCCGCATCGGACCACCCATTAGCTGCCCCCGCCATCATCATCGGTGCAGGCACTGGCATTTCCTCCACGGTCACTGCTTCTGTCGCCGCGCCTACATTCAACGTCGCCGAAACCACCGCACGATCGCGCTCCTGCAGATTCAATTCACTCGTGAGCCGCTCGAATCCCGGCGAAGCAATCTCGATCCGATACTTCCCCGCGGTCAGCGCGGCCAGCGCGAACCGCCCCTCCGCATCACTGTGCGCAGTCCGCGCGTCCCCGCCAATCAGCGTTCGCACCGTCACCGTCGCTCCCGGGACCACGGCCCCTGACCTGTCCACGACGGTTCCAACAATCTCCGCGCGACCATTCCACGACCCCCACGCGTGCTGCGTCCGCACATCGAGCGTTCCTCCGTGCCCCGGCTCACCCGTTACACTGCCGGTCCGCACTTCGAGATACGCCGCAAAATCGTCGCCGCTTCCGAACTTCCGATCCGCACCTGCACTGCGCACTGCAAAATAGCTGTTCCTGCCTCGCGCCCATCGTGCCGGCTCCAAGCGCAACGGTGTATTCCATGCATCCTTCGGCGCCGCCCCTTCCTCCAGCGCCTCAAATGCCCTCACCACGTTTTCCGGATGCTCCCGAAGTTCCCGGCTCAACCTATCCGCAATTCCACGCACCTGCTCCACAAACGCCTCGCGATAGCGCTCCTGGTATGCACCGAATTTTTCTGCCGGCGGATTCTTTCCGAACTCCACGTCCAGCTTCGCTGGCATCGCCATCTCTGTCGCAGCAAACAGCGCCCTCGCGCCCATATCCCGCTGCCCGTTCTCCACGGGCTCAATCGGATTCACTGCACTTTCCATGGAGAGCGAATGAATTTCATACCTCGGCTTCATCAACTCCTGCTCGAAATAAAAAAACACCTTCGCGAATCCCGGCTGCTTTTCCGCCAGCGCAAACACCGCCTCATCCACCACCTGCAATCCCAGCGCCGCCTGCACTCCCTCCCCGTGCGCATTCGTCACATGAAGCTTGATCCGCGCCTCACCTCCCGGTCGATATACGGTCGCATCGCTCGTTGCCTCGATCTTCAGCTCGTCCGCCGGCTGCACAAACACCAGCCGATGATCAGCCACCGGCTGTGCATCGCGCCCGAACAGATACGCGTCCAGATCCACCGTTCCCGCCATCTCTGGTGTCGCGGTCAAGCTCAGTTCTGCTTTTCCGTTTTCCAAATCCACATCGCGCGTCAAAATCGTTTGCCCGTTCTTCACCACGTCCACATACGCTGTTCCACGCGCCCGCGTCGCCATCACTTTCAGTTCGATTCGCTCGCCTGCCTTGAAAACCGCGCGCTCCGTGCGCAACAAAATCTGGTCCGTCCCCCCGCGCATCTCCAGTGGCACCGTGCTCGTGACGCGATTTCCCTTGTGATCGTCCGCCTCTACGCGCAACGTCTCCATCCCCGCGCCTGGATTCATCTTCAACACCGCAACGCCCGCGTCATCCGTTGACAAACGCTCCTCGTGCCCGTCAGGCCGATGCACCGTCAATGTTGTCTTCGCGGGACTCCCATCGGGATATGCGCTCAGCAAGAACACTTCATTCTCGATGTGCGGAATCAACGTTCCGCCCTCTGGCACGGCGGTGATCAAGAACGGTGCCTCACTCACGGTGATTGGCTCGCCGCGCGTCTCCGCGTGGTCCGAGGCATCCTTCACCGTCGCCTCAATCAACGCGCGCGCCGCACCCTGGCTCAGCGGCTTCCCCGCGAAATACCCCGGTAGCTTCAAATCGAACCGAAACGCACCATCGCCATCCGTCTTCCCCTTCGCCGATGCAGCTTCCACCACCTCCACATCCATGCTCGAAGCCTTGATCGTGACGACGGCATGATCCACCGGCTTGCCAAAGAAATAATTCGCGCGCACCGTGCCAGTCACATGCTCTCCAGGCCGGAAATCTCGTCTCTCTTTCCCATCTTTCTTGTCAAACTCCACCGCCACCTTGAACTTTGGCAGCACATAACGCTCTACCTGCACCGCAATCTCCGACGTGTTCGCTGGCGATTCCAAATCCCCCATCAACGCGCGCACATGATAAACACCCAGATTCACTTCATCCGCCAGCGCGAACTCCGCCGACGCGATTCCGAATTTGTCCGTCTCGGTTGCCTTCTTGAAAACCTTGTTCCCCTTCGTATCCTCCACTTCAAATGTCAGCTTCCGCGACACATCCGCGCGGTGATTCGCCTGCTCCAGCGCAAGCGCCCGCACATGGATCGTTTGCCCCGGCTGGTACACCGGCTTCTCCGTCGTCAACAGAATCGAAGCCTTGTCCTTGATCTCCACCGACTCCGTCTCCTCCGACGACCCCACGGCCGTCTCCACGGAAAACTTCAACGCATACTTTCCCACCAATCCATGCGGCACCCGAAATCCCGCCTCCACCGTGCCCCTCCGATTCAGAGTTCCCGAGAACAGCGCCTTCGACTCGCCCTTCGGTCCAACCAGCTCCACCCGCAGCGTACCCGCCAGCGGTTCGTTCTTTGCCGCGTCCGCTACCATCACCCGAATCGCCGCGTGGCTCCCTGCCATGTACTCCGTCTGACCCAGCACATGCACCACCGGCCTTCGCAGCACTTCTGCAACGGATTCAACGCCTTCAACCACCGACGCCTTCCCGCCATCAGGCTCGAACCGGTAGCGTATCCGCTGCCACACCAGGTCCTCCAGCGGCAGGGGCTTCGCGGGCGCAATCGTCTCTTCCCAAGTTCCGCCGCCCGCGGTGGTCTGCTCTGTCCCTTCCACGCGGCCCAGCACGTGATTCTCGGGATCGAGAATCTCCGCAACCAGCTTCCCGGTTTCAGCCTGAGTCGCGTGATAGGGAATCGTTACCGCCAGGCTCCCATCCCTGTAAATCGCACTGATTTGCTGCGCCGGCGCACTCGTCGCGCTCACCATCGCGCACGCAAAAAGGAGAAAGCCTGTGACCCGAGGCAAATCCAGAAATCGGCCCATCGATCGACGTGAAAGCATGCAAGTTCTCCCGCGCGCCGAGAAACCTTAGCTGCGCGTCTGACAAAAGAACGCGCCTCCGCCGAAAACTTGCACCATTTTTTTTGTTTGATTTTTCCGAGAGCTACACCGCTATTTTCGCTTCCATACCAACCCGTCCGCACTGGTCCAGCGATCGCCGTTGTCGGTCGTAATCTCGAACACCGGCAGCGCAGACGATCTGGCAGACGATTTGGCCAGCGCTTTCCGCGGGGTAAGAGGGGATTCTTCGAGCGCGTCCGCGTTCGTCTCCACCTCCACCGTTTCGCTCGCCGCGCCTACCTTCAACGAGACATCCGCCTCATTCGGTTTCGACGGAATCACATGCACCGCATGCAGCGTCTGCTTCTCGAATCCCGGCGCCTGCGTCGTCACGTCGTACGTCCCCTGCGCCAGCCCGTCCACTCCATACCGTCCTGCCTTGTCCGCGATCGCGGTCCCCGCCGTGCGTCCCGCACCGTCTGTCACGGTCACCGTCGCACCGCCCACCGCGGCGCCACTCGCATCCCGCACCATCCCCGTCAAAACCGAGTCCTGACCCACCGCTCCAGTCGGCGCGGGAACTGGCGCCGCTTGCGCCTGTTGCACCACGCGATTCGTGCTAGCAAACTCCGCCACGCGCCCGCCTGCAACTGCCGACCCGGCGGCTATTCCGTACGACACCAGGTCAGCCTTCACCGCCCGTCCCGCCCATACTGTGGGGACTGCGGTCCAGTGCGCTCCTCCATCCGTGCTCGCAAATACCGCGTTCCGCACATCGATCGCCACCACTTGCCGCCCATGTGTCGCCGACGACAACACCGGCAATCCACTCGGCAAAGGATGCAGAACCGGCGCGACCTTCATTTGGTCGAGTGTCAAACTCGCCAAGTCATCCTTTGAAGTTTCCCGCGGCCCCCCGATCGCCGCCTGATCCGTCTGCCGCAGGTCGCCCGCCACCAGCTCTGGCTGCGCCGTGGCAGGGCTCGCCGCTCGGGCCGTCGGCGCATTCCCCAAAAACGGCGCCGGTACCGCATTCGATTGCAAGGATCTGCCTGGCTCAGGTACGTGTGCACGCTCTAGTTTCTTCGAATCTGAGTTCTTTCTTGCGATTGCTCCCGCCGCCGCTGGCGATTTCCCCGCATCCTCTGTGTTCTTTGCTCCCGCTTCCTGCGTCGGGTTGCTCTCTGGCCGCTCTTCCACCTCTGGACGCTCCGGCTTTTCCGACTCCGCCATTTGCGTCGGCTCGTTCGCCCCCCGCCGAACCAGAGCCTCGTGCCGCATATAGACAGCAAACACGACCATTGCCGCCAAGGCGCCGGCAACCGGCCAAGCCACCGCCCACCCCGCGAACCACGGCCTTTTTGTTGGCACTTCAACCGGGACGGCAAGAGGCTCCACAACATCTTCCACCGCCCCCTGCGACAGCCTTACCGTTGCCCGGCATTCCGGACACACCGCCAGGTGCGCGAGCATCTCCTCCCGCTCATGCGCCGGCAACGCGTGCTCCACAAACGCGCTCATCTGGTCCGCGTCAGGATGCTGCACCGAGCCGTGCCCGAATTGAATCGTCTCTCTCATCCCTGGTCCGATGCCGCCGAAACTCCGCCTTCTCCCGGAGCCCCACTTTCCCTGGCCTCTCCTCTCCCAACGTCCTGTCTCTGGAACGCAGCAATCTGCGAACTTTGCAGCAAGCTTCTCAGATTAATTTCCAAATCACGCACATCTACCCCCAGCGCTTCTTCTGCGGCGCGCTTGCTCATCCCACTTCGTCGCAGATTGCCAATCAGATCCTTGCGCACATCCGCCGCCAGCCGTTTCAATCTCCGGCTGATCGTCGCTTCATGTACTTGCAATGTGAGCGCAATCTCCTTCAGCGTCTGCCGATCCAGAAAATACGCCGCCAGTAGAAACCGATCCGCTGCCTCCAACTCGCTCAGTGTGCGCGCCACCGCATCCGTCAGTGCACGCACTTCCGCCTCCAGCCGCGCCTCCGCAACCGGAGCTGCGCAATCCATCTCTTCCAGCGGACTCTCGCGATGTGTGCGCCTGTGGTGATCTCTGAATCGCTGCGCCAGCGTCGTGCGCAGCCATCCCTGCAGCGAGCCTCGCCCCGAGTACGACGCAAACGGCGACCGCCGCTCCCCATCGTTCGCTCGCAGCCCATACAACTCCGCATACAACGAATCAGCTAGCTCTGCTCCCAGGCTCGCCGACCCCGTGATCGCTGTCGCAGTCTGCGTCAATCCCCAGCGATACAGCCGCAGAAATCGCACCCACGCTGCGTCTTTACCCCGCGCGCATCCGTGCGCCAGCGCCAACTCGCCCAGGTGCAGCCCGAGAAAAAATGCCTCCCGCTCTTTGCTCCCCACCACCGTACTCGACGGCATGCCGTAATTGTGCTTGGTTCCCACACCCGCCAGAACGCTGCCGAATTCTGCAAGCGACAATCCGCACGCCTCTGCTTCCGACGCACTCCAAAGCTCCTCGAGCAGTTTCTCGGGCAATCCTGCGAACTCAAGCGACGAAGCATCCACTGCCTGTACATGGGTTCCGTCAGGCACAGCAAGCTCATCCGGCTTGGGTGCAGCCGTGTCCACGTTCCTGAGCATACTCTGTATAGACACCGATGAGCCTCGTTTTGGCTCTCGTCCGTCCTCAGCGCATCTGCTTGAGCGCCAACCGTGCCGCGTTCGCGCCGCACATCCCATGCACCCCGCCGCCCGGAGGCGTCGAAGACGAGCACAAATACAGTCCCCGCGTGCCCGTCGCATAATTGCTCATGCTCGGTCGAAACAGAAACTGCCGCACCGTCATCGCCCCGCCGCTGATGTCGCCGCCCACCAGGTTCGCATCCATCGCTTCCAGATCCACAGGCGACGACACCTTCCGCATCAGCACGCAATCCTTGAATCCCGGCGCAAACCGCTCAATCTGCGCTTCAATCCGCTCCGTCATATCCACAGTCGACCCATTCGGCACATGACAATAAGCCCACAGCACATGTTTGCCCGCCGGCGCGCGCGTGTCGTCATAGAGCGAAGGCTGCGCCGCGATAACAAACGGCCGCTCCGCACAGCGCCCGCGTGCCATCGCATCTTCTGAAGCAGCAATCTCGTCGTACGTCCCGCCAAGATGCACCGTAATCGCGCGCTGGCAATCGGGCGCCTTCCATGGCACCGGCTGCGATAGCGCATAGTCGATCTTGAAGACGCCCGGCCCCGGCACAAACTTCTGTCGCCGTTCCCCAGAATCCCTCGTTCACGTGCTCGCGCGCAATCGCCACCAGCGCACGCGGAGTCGTATCGAACAGCGTCAGCGTCTTCTCTCCGCCCAGCTCCTTCCACGCCTGCGCATCGATCCGCCGCGATGTATGCACCGTCCCGCCCAGCTTTTCAAGATGCGCAATCAGCGCCGTCGTAATCGCACCAGAACCCCCACGCGGCACCGGCCACCCCACCGCATGCGCCGACGCAGCCAGCACCAGCGCCAATCGCCGAACTCAGCGGCTTGATCGAAACTCAAAAACGAGTGCGCCGCCAATCCCGCAAACAGCGCCCGTGCACGCACGCCCTCCAAGTTCGTTGCGCGCAATCCATCGCGCCGGTTGCACGCCGCTCATTCCAAACCGCGCCATGCGCAGCGGATGCCGCGGCATTCGAATCACCGGCCCCAGCGCATCCTTCACAAAATCATCCCAATGCTCCACCAGCGGCTCCAAGCAGTGCGCGCCACCGCCTGCCATCCATCCCCAGCACGCGATCCGCCGTCGCAAGATCGCGCTCCAGCATCACTGCCGTCCCATCGTCCAGAGGATGCGCCAGCGGACACTCGCCGTGAACCCATTCCAATCCATGATTCTCAAGCGGCAGCGATTTGAAGAACGGCGAGCTCACCGCCATCGGATGCACCGCCGATCCAAAATCATGCAGGAATCCCGGCAGCGTCAGCGGCAGTGTGCGTGCGCCGCCGCCCGCCTCAGCTTCCGCTTCATACACCTCCACGCGCAGCCCTGCCTGCGCCAGCGCAATCGCCGCCGCCAGTCCATTCGGCCCCGATCCGATCACCAGCGCGCGCTTCGCTTCCATCTAACTCCTCAGTTCCCGCATTTGCATCCTGCGGAAAAACCAGGCAACCTCGTGCTTCGTCCAGTACACCAACTCACATGCTGCGAAAAGCCTCAAATCAGATCGCGCTTTGTAACAGCGCGGACTTCACAGGTTGCGGAAAACTCAATCCATCATGTGTTTTGTAACAGGGCACGACTTCAGTCGTGCCGACCAAGGACCTGGAAAGATGCGGGCTTTAGCCCCTGCGGCATTCTTTCGAGAACTTTACAACACCATTGGCCTTTCGTCGCAACCTTCAATCATGCGACCCCAACTCCTGCGGCCACTCCACCACCGCAAATCTGCCGTCCGCCGTCCGCGTCATCTCCGGCGCATACAGCCCAAGATACTCCCTTCGCCACCAATTTCCCGTCCGCCGCTTCTCCTCCAACGAAGTAAACCAATACCGCCACAGCACCGCCCGCACCAGCTTCGGCGGCGCTTGCCCAAACGGATTGCCCTTGAAAAGCGCCACCACATCCGCATCATTTTCCAGCAGCCGCTCCTCCGTCAGCGGAACGATTTCGTTCTGATGCCAGTCCCCCAGCGACGCAAACCACAAATTCCAATCGAACCGCGGCTGATACGGCGCATAAATCCGCGGCGCCTCATTCAAGAGCTGCGGCTTGTTCCGAAACAGATACGGCGTCCAGTTCTCCCCATCGTTCGATCCCTGAAACTCAATGTCGTAGCGCCCGCGCGTCATCACCGCAAACAGCCCATATTGATTCGCGATTCGAAAGGATCTAACCAGGCCATCGGGGCCATAGGCAGCGGAACCCCGCGGAGTGGGATCCCAATCATCTCCGCCGTCGTGTCATACGCAATCCACGTCAGCATCACCACGCTCACCGCCAGCCCCAATGCACTCCATTGCCGCGCCAATCGCCGCTGCCACTGCGGCCGCACGCTCACATCCACTCACCGTGGCCGTCTCCGCCGCATCCTCCGCAACCGCACTGCCCTCCGTCGCCAGGATCGACAGCTTCTCCTCGTCGCGCGCCTCCATCTTCAGGCGCAATCAGCGGCAGCTCCGGCCTCCACCGCGCCGGCACAAACCTCCGCAGCATCCCGTCATCCAGCAGCAAGAATCCCAGCGACAGCACCAGGTAATTCAGAAACGTGTAATTCGCCGTCAGAATCACCCCGATCTCCCACGGCGTCACAATGCAAGAAACAAATCAGCCGCACCCGTCGCGGGAAAAACAGCATCAGCACAATGCCCAGTTCCATCACCAGCGTGCCCGCCGCCGTAGCCGCATGAAACCAGTGCGGCAAATGCTCCGCATACCACCCAATCCACGTCGGCAGCGGCCCGTTCTGGTAGTACTCGTCCATCGCCGTCATGTTCCGCCACTGCTCATCGCCGCTCAGCAGCTTCACCATGCCCGATTCGAAATAAATCCGAAACCACTCCCACTGCAGCAGCCACAAACTCGCGCGCGACGGCGGATCGCTCGCGCCCCATCCCGGCATCAGCCCGCGCGGCGCAAAAAACAGCGCCAGAAATCCCGCCTCCAGCAACATCCCATCCGACTGGTAACCCGAGAACTCACCCGACGCGCCAACAAACGAGAGAAAACACACGAAGCAAACAAAAAAGCTCAACCGCGGCCACAGATTCAGAAACGCAACACCGACGCGATCAGCCCGATCCACGTCACCGCCATCATCATGCTGTCGAACTGGACGAGATCCAGTACAACGACGGCGCATACCAGTACTTCGCTCCGGCCAAGCGACCGCGCCACCGCCGCCAGGATATTGGCTCGCCGGCAGAATCCCTTCCGGCCCGATCAACCCTTTGATCTGAAACAGCAGCGAGTAGAATGCGGAGAAATAAATCGCCGCCAGCGCACGCAGAAAAATCCAGCGCGGAATCAGCCTGTCCGCCGGCCCGCACCGCGCCATCAAACAACCATCGCACCGCGTTCCTAGCCGCAGCATCATCACGCGAACAGTCTAGTCGTTCTTAGATCCATCTGCGCGCCCCACTTGATCCCGTTCCCCGCTTCTCTGTTTCTCTTTCTCTGTCTCTCTTTCTCTGTCTCACTGCTCACTGCTCACTGCACACTGTCTCACTGTCTCACTGTTCACTGTTCACTGCACACTGCACACTGTCTTCTCCCCGCCGCCTGAATCGGGTCCCCTCTCAGTCAAAAAGTTGCCGCAAGCCCTCTCCGTCAGCGGCTTCCTCGTCCCGTCAGTTCCCGCAGAATCTCCACTTCGCGCTCCCGATACGGCTTCCCATCCGGATGAAACACGTCGTGCTGCCAGATCGCCGGCTGATCGCTTACATACGGCCTCTGCCACGAGTCCCACGGAATCCACGTCTGGCTCTTGCCCGCCACCAGCCCCCAGTTGATCGCGCCCACATGTGCACGCTTCGCAATCGGCAAGATCGTATCGAATGTGCTCCCGATATTCCGCGCCATGTATTCCGTGCAAATCAGCGGACGATGAAACTGCTCCAGCATCTTCACGTGCGCTTCAAACGTCTCCGGCCATCCGTAATCGTGAAAGCTGATCACGTCCGACTGCTCAATTTGTATCTGCGCCACCGGCGTCATCACCGCCAGCGAACTCCAATCGCCGTGCCACACGCCGCTTGTTAAAGGTTGCGACGGCCGTGCCGATCGCGCCCATTGAAACACCTGCGGCAGCAGTGTCGCGATGATCTCGTTCTTGTTCTTCGGCTCGCCCTTCGCATAGGAGCTGTCGTTGCCGTTGTCCGGCTCATTCCACAAGTCCCACGCCAGAATGCGCGGGTCGTTCGCAAACGCGCCCACCACGCCCTTCACATATTGTTCCAGCTTCGGATACTGCGCCGCATCGGCCAGTACCACAGCACCCGGCGCCTGCACCCAACCCGAGTTGTGCACTCCCGGAATCGGCGGATGCTGCGGCCCCAGTTTCGGAAACGGCTCCCAGCACGAATCAAACAGCACAAACACCGGCCGGATATGATGCCGTGCCGCAATGGTCAAAAAATCATCCATCCGCTTCTGAAATCCCGCCGCATCCTGCTCCCACAACAGGTTGTGCAGAAACACGCGCATCGTGTTCATGCCGATTCCTTCGAGCCCATCCCAGTTCGCGATCGATCGTCGCCGGATCGTACGTGTCCGCCTGCCACATCTCCAGTTCATTGATCGCCGTCGACGGCAGAAAATCCGCGCCCACCGGCCACGGCTGCTGCGCATACCACGCATTCGCGCGCTCCTCCGTCCATCGCTCCTGCGCGCGCGCCTCCCTTCCTTGAGCAGCGAATCCCAAAATTACCAGCAACGAAAACAGAACAACGCGAGACGAACGAATCCCAGAAAAACCAATCCCAGCCGAACGAATCATGGAGCTCCTTTGTGCGAAAGAGAATTCTACTCTGCAGACGGCGGATCGGACCCTCGTGCACGGACACAACAATTCAACTCAGGCCAATGCCGATCCATCCCAGCACGCGCGGTAGATCGTCCTCGATCTCTTCCGCCGTCGGCACGCGCGGGTTGTTCTGCGGCGATCCCGATGCGAGTGCCTGCTCCGCCATCAGCGGAATCTTCGCGAAGTACTGCTCCTCTTGAATGCCAAACTGCTTCGGCGTCGGCACCTCAAGCTCCGCATTCCTGCGATACAACGCACGAATCAGCAGTTCAACCGCCTTCTCATTCGTGTCCTCGCCTTTGGCGATGCTCATGGTGCGCGCGCATTGCGCATAGCGCTCCATCGCCAGCCTCAACTGAAAACGCCGTGACCGCCGGCAGCAGCATTGCATTCGAAAGCCCATGCGGAACATGAAAGTGCGCTCCGAGCGGCCGGCTCATCCCGTGCACCAGCGCCACGCTTGCATTTGAGAACGCCATGCCCGCCTGCGTTGCCGCCAGCATCATCGCCTCCCGCGCTTCCCGATTGCCCGGCTCATGCACGCAGAACGGCAGCACCTTCCAAATCGTCTTCATTGCCGTCAGCGCCAGCGCATCGGTGAACCCATTCGCCTTCCTGCTCACATACGACTCGATTGCATGGGTCAGCGAGTCAGTGCCCGTATCGGCAGTCAGTCGTGCCGGCATGCTCAGCGTCAGCTCATAGTCCACCAAGGCTGCCGCCGGCACCAGCACTCCGCCCGCGATCAGCATCTTTTCCCCGCTCTCGCTATCGGTCACCACCGTGAATCGCGTTACCTCCGAGCCAGTGCCGGCTGTCGTCGGAATCGCCACATGCGGCGGCCCCGCAAGCGGAATCGGATGCGGCACCTTGTAGTCCCGCACCCTGCCGCCATTGGCCACCAGCATCCCCATCGCCTTTGCCGTATCCATCGGGCTCCCGCCGCCCAGGCTCACCAGGCCGTCATGCCCGCCTTCGCGAAACACGCGCACCCCTGCATCCACCACATCAGAAGTTGGGTCCGCCACCGTGTCATGAAAAATCCCCGCGCGCATCCCCGCATCTTTAATCTGCTTTTGCAGCCTCTCCGCAAGCTGCGTCTTCATCAGAAAACCATCCGTCACGATCAACGGCTTCTTGCATCCGAGCTGCACCAGCAGCGCGCCTGCTTCGCCAAACGATCCGCCGCCGATTCTCAAGATGGAAGGAATCCGTATCTCGATACTCATTTGACCTCCGCTTCCGACGCGGGCTCAGTCCGGACTGAAAGGCGTGCCTTGGCACTCTCGTGCTCGAACTACTCCCTACTCCTTACTCCCGACTCCCTCGTTTTTCTCCAACTGCTTGGCCTTCGCCCGCTCCGCCGCTGCATCGTCCACACGCCCCTGCCGCTCGAGCGCAATCGCCAGTTGTCCATGCGGATCGGCAAATGTCGGATCAGCAGCAATCGACTCCTGGTATCGCGCAATCGCATCGGCAATCTGCCCGCGCAGCATCAACTGATTTCCCGCATTCATCGCGAAGTTTGCCTTCTGCCGGCTCACAGCGCTCCGCGCCAGGTCCGCTGCCTCCTTGCGCAAACCCGCAGCCTCACCGCGCAGCGCCGTCATCTGCGTTTGCAAATCCGCGGCCTTCGCCGTGTCTCCTGCGCTCGTCGCCACGTCCGCTTGCGCCGACAGAGTGCCCGCTTCTTCCGCCAGCACGCCAGCCAGCGTCACCCGCGGTCCCGGCTGCCCCGGCAACAACGGAATCGCCTTCCTCAGCGCATCCGCGGCCTCCGGCAAACGCGCATCCTGCTTCAGCGTGCTCCCCAAAATCGCCCACGCATCGCCGCTCTCCGGCCGCAACGTAACAGCCTTCTTCAGTTGGACAACCGCATCGTCCAGCTTGCCCATCTGCATCAGCAGAATCCCCAGCGTATACGGTGGATCCTGCAGCGTCGGATCCATCTCGCCGGCGCGGCTCAACTCCTTGATCGCATCCTCATACCGGTCTTTGAATTTGTACGCCAGCCCCAGGTCGTAATGCAGCTGCGGATCGTTCGGCTCCAGCGTAAGCGCCTTCTCAAAATCCGCGATCGCCTCGTCAAAGGCCGACAACTGCACATGCGCCACGCCCATGTCCTTATACACAACCGCATCGTTCGCATCCAACGCCTGCGCGCGCTTCAGAACCTCGATCCCCTCTTTCGCATTGCCCGTCAGCGTCAATGCCAGTCCCAGGTTCGTCAACGCACTCTGCATTCTGGGGATCGCGCCCTACCACTTTTTCAAACCATGGAATCGCCTCCTGCTGCCGCCCCAGACGCTGCAGCGCCATCGCTAGTTCCAGCTGCGCACCGGCCAGTTGTGGATCCACTTTCAGCGCCGTCTCAAACTGGACGGCCGCCTCATCGTCTCGACCCGCAGCGGCCAGCGTCCGTCCATACTCAATCACTGCACGCGCGTCGGGCGGATCAGCTTTTGCCAGCGGCTCCAAGCGTTGTCAGCGCATCCGAGAAATCACCCTGTTCCCGCAGCAGCACACCCAGATGAATGCGCGCGCTCACCAGCGATCCATTCAGCTGCAGGCGCGTGCTCGAATCGTTTCCGCGCCTCGTCCCACTTTTTCTCCTGCGCGTAGATCGAACCGATCGCATCCTCCAGATTCGGCGCTTTCGCCCGCCAATCCTTCTTCCGCGACAAACTGCGCAATCGCATCATCCGCTTGGCCCACCGCCGCCAATGCGCGCCCATACGCGTCATAAAACGCTGCGTTCACCCGCGCGGGAGCGGTATCACCCGCCGGATGCAGCGCGGCCTCAAAGTGCGGAATGGCCTTCGCCGCGTCGCCGGCCGCGGCATAAGCGAGCGCCAGGTTTGTTTCGTTCGCCGGCCTCACCCGGCTTCAATTTTGCGGCCGCTTCCAGCTCGGGAATCGCCTCTGCCGGCTTGTTCAACTCCAACAGCACCGCGCCCAGCGCCTCATGCGCTTCCGGCAATCTCCGGCGCCAGCTTCACCACTTCGGCAAACTTCGCACGCGCCAGTGCGAGATCACCGCTCTGCTGCGCGGCAAATCCGGCATGAAACGCCGCATCTGCTCTCTTCACCGTCTCTGGATCGATTGCCTTTTGCGTCTGAGCCGCGACCTGCAATAAAGTGCACGGCCAGCACACAGGCCAGACCAACGATTGCCCCTGCGCGCATCGTCTACTTCTCCGCCGGCTTCGGATCGTTCCGATGCTGCAGATCCACCACCAGTTGGAATTCGCGATTTGCCGCAGCCACCTGCCCTGTCGCTTTGTAGGCCTGCGCCAGCAGATTGTGCGTGATGTAATTCGGTCGGATCCATTCTCGCTGCATGATCCAGATAGTGAAGCGCCTGGATCGGCTCATTCAGCTTAAGAAACGCCTCGCCCAGCAGAATGTAAGGCCCTGTCGCACCCGGCTCCAGCAGCACCGCCCGATTCAACGCCTCCTGCGCTTGGGTGTACTGCCCCTTGCGCACGTACGCATCACCCAGTCGGTCATACAAGTCCGGGTTCATTGGATCGAGCGTTCGTTCTAGTTCCAGTTCCTTGATCGCTGTCGTCGCATCGCCATGCGCCAGTGCCACCTCGCCCAGCAGCTCGTGCGCCAGCGGCAGATTGCGGTTCCAACGCCAGCGCTTTCGTAGCCTCTACGCCCGCCTGCTCGCGCAGCTCTCGCCGCAAAAACATCCTTCCGGCCAGCAAGTGCGCTTGCGCGGAATCCGGCTCGAATCCAAACTGCGCCGCAAATGCACGGCGCGACTCGTCATATCTCTGCATGTCCGCATAGCACAGAGCCAGCACGTAATTCGGGTCGATATTCGCGCTCTCGACCGCGGTCCGGCCCTTTTCCAGAAACGGAATCGCGTCTGGTGCGCGGCCCATCCGAAAGAGACTCACACCGTGCATCTCCATCGACTCGCGATCGTTCGGATCCTGCGCCTCAGCCTTCGTGAAAGCCTCAATCGCTTCCGGAAATAGTTCCCGTTGGTAGAGAATGAGCCCCCGCAATCGCTCCGCGCCCGCTGGTTCGGGCGACTGCTTCGCCAGCTCATCAAGCTGCGCCATCGCCTTGTCGAGTCGTCCCTTGCCGGCCAGTTCCCGCGCCGAATCCATGCTCGGTGCGTCCGTTGGAGCGGCGTCCTGCTGCGCCACTTGCGCCCGCGAGGTAACAGCAGACCACCCCAGAAAGACAATGAGAAACAATACGCGTGCCATAAGGAACCTACACATGAAGTTTAACTGTTGATCACTCGTCTGCCCGTTGCCACGTACGCGTCGGCAGCTCTTCGACCCGCACTTTCTCCGCCAGATAATCGTCTCCAACATCTCTCCTGCCACCGCCGCCTTAACTCCGCACAAAAAGAAGAGGGGAGCCATCGGCTCCCCTCCAATCAAGCCTCCCGCTCCTTAGAACTGGACGCGGAGGGAGAATTCAAGCTGGCGCGGTCCGCAGTCGTTGCCGGGGCCGCAACCGCCACCTTCACCGTTGATTGTGCCCGTCGACTCGATGTTGCCGCCCGGGTTGCCCGCGGTGATGTGGTTGAAGGCGTTAAACGCATCCATACGGAACTTGGTGACGACGCTCTCCCAGATCGTGAATGCCTTGGTGATGGCAAGATCGGTCGAGAAGAAAGTCGGACCACGGTAGGTGTTGAGGCCTGCGTTGCCGAAGTTGTCAAGACCGGGGTTCGTGAAGATACCCGTCCCCGGATCGGTGATCACATTGGTCGTCTGCGCCTGATAGAAGGTGCGTGAACCAGTGCCGCTGGAGTTCGTCACAAACTTCGTGAGGCCGGTGTGCATGTGCCCCGTCGCGTTTGGAACGCCCCCACCGCTTGTCGCAGGATTGGGAGTGTCGTTGACGTTCTGACCGCTTTCGTTGTAGTTGACGCTGAATGGCAATCCGCCAGACCAGTTGGTGACCCAGGCGAGCTGGTATCCGCCAATCAGCAAGTCGGTTGCGTGGTTTGCGCTTTGAACGAACTGCTTGCCCTTGCCGAAAGGAAGGTCGTAGCTGCCGTACAGCGTGAGCTGTTGGTTGCGGACCTGGCTGTCGCGCAGATGGGTCAAAGAGTGACTCCACGTCCAGAGATTCGAAGTGTCGCCGAAAGCGCTGGCCCATTGGTAATTGCCATTGACTGAGAGCCCGTGTTTCATTTGCTGCGAGAGAGTGACCTGGAGAGCATCGAATTCGGTGTTCTCCGTATCGCCTCTGTAAGCGATGCTATTCGTCCAACCGCACATTCCAGGAGTGACAAATGGCTCTGTGGGCGTGACGTAGTTGGCGTCGCTGCAGGCTGGCAACTTCGCCGCATAGTAACGCTGCAGGAAGTTGTTGGTCGAGGTGCCTCCGTCGGCCGCGATGGTGTTCGCTGCCACCGAAGGATCGTAGTGAAGGCTCTGGCCCGTGACGGTATTCGCGCCCGGAACGTTGACGAAAGACTCGTTGGGGTTGGTGCCGTTGCTGTCACCGTCGCCTAGCGTATGCGTTCCCTTGTTGCCCACATAAGCAATCGTCAATGACATCGTGGGGGTAAGGGCGCGCTGAACCGCCAGGTTCCAGGCATCGATCGTCGGGAAGTTCAGCGGGTCATCACGAGCGCTCGAACTGACCGTCGATCCTGGGTTCGGGCAGCAGGCCGTTCGAAGGAACTGGAATCGACGAATAGGCCACGGGGCCCGCGCTCAGGTTGAATGCCTGGCCTTGGGCAGTTGGCGAGTTGATTTGCTGGTTGGCCAAAACCGGTAGGTTCTGGGTAACGGTATGGCCGAAGATGGAGCCGAAAACACCCGTGTCAAAGCTGCGTCCGTAACCGGCGCGGACAACGGTCTTCTCGTTCAGCTGATAAGTGAGGCCAATGCGTGGCGCAAACTGCTTCTTTTCGTCGATGTTCCAGCCAAGGTTGGAGCCAATACCGCCGATCCCAGCCACGTGCAGGTAGCCATCGTTCAGGTTCAGGAGCGCGCCGTTGCCCGCGCCATTGACAGACTCTGGGAAGTAGATTTCCCAGCGCACGCCAAGGTTGAGCGTCAGTTTGTGGTTCACGCGCCAAGTGTCCTGACCATAGAAGAAGGTGCGCTTCTGGAATTCCTTGGCATTGGTTGAAGTCGAGACGTAACGGTTAAAGCTGGTTACGTCGCCGAGCATGAAGGCTCCGAATCCGAGGCCGTCCGTGTTTGTTAGCGGGATTCGCCGTAGGCCCAGGAGCAAAGTTCATCAGACCGGCGCGATCATTGTCGGAAGGCACACGCAGGTTGCGTCCGTAGCGAAGATCGGCGCCAATCTTGACGGAGTGGTTGCCGATAATCTTGGTCCAGTTGTTCACGATCTGGAACTGGTCTTCACGTTCGGTCAGCGGGCAGTTGCAGCGGTTGATATTCAAACCGTCCCCGTAAACCGTACCGTTCGTTCCGCCGCCGCCGCCAGGCAGGTTCGTGACGTTGAATCCCGGCGATCCCGAGGTGATGCTGCCGCCAATGTTGATGCCCGGAATGCCCAGGGTATCCGCAAAATTCGTCCCCTGGTCATGCTTGGTGTCGATGACGTTGTAGCGATAGTAGCCCAGGCGGAAGTCCGTCAGCAGCTTGGGGCTGAGAGCAATGTCCATGCCGGATGCGAGGCTGTCGTTCGCGCCGTTGGAATTGCCGCCATAGTTGTTGATACCGAAACCGGGACCGCCAGCCGCTCCGAACATGACCGTGCCGGACAGAACGTCCCAGAACCGCGAGAAGCGCTCAAACGCGTGCATCTTCTCGTTAATTGTGTAGTCCGCGCGCTCTGTCCACTGGTTGCTGTTGAACAGACCCGTGCCGGTCTCATTGAAGTTCTTGTCCAGACCGTTCACGTCCCCCACACCGGTTCCCAGCCCGATGCCCTTCGTAAATGGCTCCAGGTCCTTGAGAAGAGCGAGCGATCTGCGGAGAGAGAAGCGCCGTGGGAATCACGTTGCACGGATAGGGCTGACCGAATGCACCGGTTGACCCGCAACCCGGTGTTACCGCGTTTCCGGTGTTGTTGTAGATGGTGCCCGATGCACCGAGCTGCGTTTTGTACTCGCTGAAGTCAGCGCCTGGAATTCCGCCGGGGCCAACTTGGTTACCAAGGGCGGTCTCTGTGAGCAGCGCCGTGGGCAAAGTGTCTGTTGCCGACGTGCCTACCTTCTGGCGCTGCGCTTCATAGTTGAAGAAGAAGAACAACCTGTCCTTGAGAGCCGGACCGCCAATAGAACCGCCGAAGCGATTCTTCAGACCCGGCGGTAGCCGCTGTTGCCGAGGCGCCTCGGCTGATGAAGGATCGCGTGCATAGTTGGCGTTGCCGGTGCGGAAGTCATAGGCGCTGCCGTGGAAGGTGTTGGTGCCTGACCGGGTCTGCGCGGTAACCACCGCGGAAACTGCCTTGCCCAACTCGGCGTCGAAGTTCTGCGTGGTGATCTTGGTTTCTGTCACCGCGTCCATCGCAGGATTGATGACGATGATGCCCAGGATCGGATCCTGGTTATCGGTGCCATCCAGCTCAAAAGCCGTTCCGCCAAATGCCTGGCCGTCTACCTGAATCTGCTTGGAACCCTGCGGGTTCTCATCGGCCGCATGAGACCAGCCGAGCAGTTGCGCGCCGGGCAACAAGAGCTGCAGGTTCGTGAAGTTCTGATCGCCTACCGGAAGGCTCGAAACTTGCTGCTGATCGAAGACAGTCGACACGTCCGCGCGATCCGTCTTTAGCTCGGGTTCGGTGATCGGCGTTCACCTCGACGGTGGTGTTCTCAGCGCCTATTTGGAGAGCGGGGTCGATGCGGGGCGATGTATCGGCCTGCACAGAGAGACCCTTGGTCTCAAATATCTTGAAACCCTTGGCCGTCACTTTTAAGTCGTAGACGTCGGGGATGAGGTGAGGAACGCTGTAGTCGCCCGACCCGTTCGAGGTTGCGGTAACGACGGTGCCTTTGGCCTCGTCTTTTACAGTCACCGTGGCGTTTGGAATTGCCGCGCCCGTGGAATCTGTCACAGTGCCAAAAATCGATCCGTAAACCGACTGCGCACTGGACGGCACGCTGATAAGCAAGCAAACGCAGGCGAATAACGCCAGCGCAAGCGCTGTACGCAAGTATCTGTTCATGCGGTCTCCTGAAATAAGTACCTTGGTTCTTCTGTCAACTTGTCATGTGTCTGCCGGCTGGCAGGTGTGATTCGGCTAGTCGGCTTGCAAGGCTCCCCCGCCGCAATGGCAGGATCGCTAAGAATTTCGGTGCCGCTGCTCCCGAATTGGTATCTTCAGTGGGAGCTAAAAAGACGGACTCCGAGGCAAGTCGAAACCATACCCAAACTCTGCTAGTACTGTCAACGTCCAAATGCAAGAATCTTCAGAACAGGCGCTGCAAAATCGCTATATCAATTTCTCCAGGACTCGCTACCCGCCCCGACGCTGGGTATTCTCGCTCGCTTGTTTCGCCTCGATACCCTTATCCATCTCTAATTAAACCGATTTACTGACGATTCCCGCTGTTTCTCGTGCCCTTTACCCACCGCCTCAGAGTCCCTCCAGCCGACAACTCGTGCTTCCTCCTGGCATCGCAATCTGTAGTCAAATGTCGCATATTTGTTATGGCAAATTGGAGTGAGTCACATCACCTCAAGCCGAGCAGATTTTGCGTCCGGTCGTCCGGTTGCTCCTTCGTGCCTACATCCTCTGGACGGTCCGCGTCTCCACCAAATGATTGATTTTTCAGCTCCCTCCCAATCGTCCGGCTTGATCCGGCGAGGCGCTTTCTCTCCAACCACCTTCCTCGGCAGTCCAGTCATCGCGCCGGCCGGCTCGATCCGGTTTCATGTCACTCAGCGCGTGGCATCCAGCGTATTGGGTATGACATTCCCGCGTACGGCTCGAATCCTCAAACGGCTCCCGCTGCTGCCTTCAGCGCTGTTGACTCAAGCGATGCCCATTCTCAACATCCGAGCCTCAACGCCCCCCACAGCTTCGCCGTCCCGCGCGAATCTCCTCCGCAAAACTTCGCGCCTCCCCATCATCGGGAGAGAAAAAAAGCATGCGATCGAGCGTCGCCAGCGCCTCGTCGCGTTCCCCCTGCGCGCACTCCGTCATCGCCAGGTTCATTCCCGCCTTCAACTGCGTCGGATCATGCGCAAACACATCGCCCCACAACTTGATTGCCTCGCGCGCATTGTGTCTCTGCGCCTCGATGAGCGCAAGGTCGCCCGCCGCCAGAGAATCGAAAGCGTTTGCATCAAGCGCAAGCCGGTACTCCTTCTCCGCCTCATCCCTCTTCCCATCCATTTGATCCAGGAAACCCAGCTGTGCATGCAGTTCGGAATCTTCCCGAGCCCCGGCATTGTGCGTCTCTGCCCCCCGCAGCAGTTCCAGCGCGCGCTCCCCCGCTGTCTGGTCGCCCCGCACCGCCATCTGCGCATACGCCAGTCCCAGGTTGCGCTCGTAGTCTCGATCGCTCGACCCGATCCCGCCTACCGTGACCAGCTCTCCTGAAGTTGCCAGCGGCAAACGTTCCTGGCCCACCCGCTTCTTGATCCAGTGATCCGTCACCTGCTCGTGCGCAATGTCATTCGAGGGCGGCCGCGCCATGTGGCACACCGTGCAGTCGGGATTCTCCGGATGATGTCTTTCCGCGAATCCCCCTGCGTTGTGGCATGCAAGGCAGCGTTGTCGATAAAACGCCACTCGCTCCTCGGGCGCCGGCGATCCATGCGGATCGTGGCACGTCGTGCATGTCAGCTTGTCTCCCGACTTCTGCTTGCACACGCTCTTCAACAAGGCTTCAAACTGACTTGTCGCCCGTCCTCCCGATCCCTTCTCGTTCCGGTAGACAAAGAAAAGCGTGGTTTCGAACAGATCATCGCCCGACACGAATTTCTCAATCTGCTTTCCCAGCCGCTCCACGCCCGCCTGTCCTTCGAGATGGCAATTCAGGCACACCGAGTCCCTGCGCACCGGCTCCAGTGCATCGATGTTCAGCATGTGTACCTTGCCGCCTGATGCCACATGCGCGCTCGCGTCCCCATGACAAGCCGCGCACGTGATGCCACCCTCCGCGAACGGCTCGTCCGCATAGTGATTCCGCGCATCTGGCAGAGCCGACGCCGCGCCCGATGCGTGGCAGTGCAAACATCCCGGATCGACAGGCAGAGTCAACGGCATCTCGCGCGCATCGAGATAATGCGGCGTCATGTCCCAGACTTGTTTCTTCGCGTACCAGTTGATCGGCGCTTCGAACCAGTACCCTTGCTGCTCAAACAAGTACGTCCGCCCACGCTTCCCCGAGCCGACAAAATAACGCAACTCCTGCCGCCCATCCAGCAGGCGAGCGAAATCGTTCCGCTCATAACTCAGCCATACATGTCCAGCGTCATTCGAAATCCTGTAGTGAATTCCGGAAGTAGCTTGATCGAAATCCGCCGCGATGAATCCCTCATGCGCAGGACCACTGGCATGCGCCATCGGCGTCTTTTCGTATCGTTCGTAAATCGCGCGATGACAGGACGCACAAGCCGCATTCGGGTCACGCGACAGGACAACCTGGTCTGCATTCACAGGCACAGCCCTTCGCGCAATGACCCAGATGATGAGGAAACAGAAGGAACTCAGACCCATGAACACGGAACGGGTCAGACCGAACACCCCTCCGGCTATTGCCGCCGCTCTCGGTCGTTCTCATTGCGTAAAGACGGAGAATTTGCCCGGAGGTTGACGCTGCTCGTTGACTCGTGAGAATCAATCGGAAAACGCGGCCGCTGGAATTGAAGATTTTTCGCGTGCAAATACAAACCGGACACATACGAAATCGAACCACCTTGTGCAACGCATCAATGTGACCACCCTCCGTGCCCCATCCTGTCATCCTGAGCGCAGTGAAGCAAAGTCAAAAGCCTGCCCTGAGCGAAGTCGAAGGGGACCTGCTTCTTGGTCTCGGGCGGAAAGGGTGGGAAACCACCAAACCCAAATTCACCACGCAGCGCGAGGCCTCAATCGCGACCCTGGGTGCCTCATCCCTTCCCTTCGAACGAATCAAATCGGCGACCGTTTTCCACACCCCGATCACACGCCGGCCAAGCTTCCCTCCAGCCCCCGTTGCCGGTCTCTTGGACCACCCCAACGGACTCCCCTTCAAACGATTGAAAATAAATATGTTTCATGGCTCAGCTCCCGGCTGCCTTTCCTGCCTGAGCCGGTGACCCCAACCGACTTTACTGTGACGCTTTAGTAGCATTGTCCCGAATTGCAACTGGGGTTATTTTTGGAAGTGCAAGGGGGACGTCCGCCCAATTTAGCTCGTCCCGGCATGAAGAAATGATGCTTACGGTTCTCCAAATCGTCGCAGTCGCTCTGATAGTCGGATACCTCGGCTATCTGAGAATTTCCATGGGACACCGTAATAAGCAGTCCTGGGAATCGCTCATCGCCCGGCTTCAAACCGGTTGGAGCGGACGCCAGTTGAGCGAGCACTTCCTCTGGAAGGAAGGCCTCAGCTCAACCCCCGACGAAACATGGGTGCAAATTCAAGGCACCCGCGGCCTCTGGGCCATGTACAAGAACGCCGGCGTCATGCTGCAGATGGCGGATTTCGCCGCCCGTCACGCCGACTCTGTCGATCCTGAACTGCTCCAGGCCCTTCGCTCCGATGCCGTACAGATTCGCCTTTGCACCCTGCGCACGATCGGCCAGTGCACTTTCAGCCAGGCAAACGAGAGCATTCGCTACAACGCCTTCCGCGCCGCATCCATGTACACCGGCATGACGGCGCGCATGACTCAACTCCTCGAGGGCAGCGCCTCTTCGGCTCTGCCCGCCTTTGTCGCCGCAATGTAATCGCGCCCCGCGCGCCGCATCTCCTTCCATCCTTCCTTCCACGTGCAGCATGAATGCCGCCAACGACCCCTCTCGTTTTGAACCCCTCATCTCGAATGCAGCGTAATCAGGGCTCCGGCGATGCCCAAATCCGCAATGCTCCTCCGTGCCCCATCCTGTCATCCTTCGAAGTCGAAGGACCTGCTTTTTGGTCTCGGGCGAAAAGGTGGGAAAGCAACGAACCAAACCGACCGCCGCTATCGTAAGCAACGATCCACGTTCGCTTCTTCTAGTTCTTTACGGAGGGAGCAGGGGCCTTCAGGCCCCTGAATGCTAATCCAAAGCGCAAACTGCGGACGCGCGCACCGCCGGCTCAATACCGTCCAGATAAGCAAACGCCAGCACATCCCAGGCGCAGTCATTGCATTCAACCACGTGCTCGATATACGCGCACCTGGCTTTTTCATAATCTAAGTTCGAACCAGCGCGACCGCTTGTAGCCCAATCCACGCTCTTGTCGTAAAAGAGGTCGTACAGTCTGCTTCCCTGTGCGCAGTGTCCCGGTTCCATCGCGTCCTCCACTCAAGACCCGCTGTTACCCTGCTTTCTTTGGGGAGACTTTCCTTGGGGCTCTACTAAGTGAGATGCGGTTTTCCCGACCCATGAGCGATCTATCCATTACGAAAGTCATGGAACCAGGCCACCGGAGGCGGCTTCGAGCACCGTGGGCCCGCCCGTCCAGCGCCCCCGAATCGGGCTTACAATTCCCATGGAATCCATGCGAGGGAGCTGATCCATGCTTCTCGACCTCACCCGCGCTCTTTCCTTCTTCCTCAGCCTCGTGTCTCTCTACTGGGTCACGATCAGCGCCTTCTTCGCGCCCGGCACTACTCTGCAGGAACGTCTCATCACCGCTCTACTCCGTCTCGCCTTCGCCGCCTGTATCTCCTTCTTCAGCGGACTCCTGTTCTCCTGGCCCTCCCGCACCCACCGCCAGCCCCATCAACCGCTCCTGTCCACCCTCCCCGTGCAGCTCTTCTTTTGGACCCTCGCCGGAATCGTCGTGCTTTTCCTGAGTTCCTGGTATCTGGCCACCTACCCCTGCAGCATCAACATCAGCCACGACTGCAACCTGTAACCCGACAAGTTCAACGCAAGGAGCAGAGGCCTTCTGGGACCCGCGGTTGTTTCAACGGAGTGAGCAGAGCCCGAAGAACACGTGGGCTTTCGCAAAGCGTCAATCCCGCGAGAGAATGGATAACCCAACCTTCGCTTCGCACAAAGAACGCACATCAATCAAGTCAGAAAAGCGTGGGCGTTCTCTCATGATTCAGCAGCCAGCGCTTCCGTTCGATCCCGCCACCATACCCGGTGAGCGATCCATTCGATCCGATCACGCGGTGACATGGAACAACCACCGCCACGGGGTTGGCTCCGTTCGCGAGCCCCACAGCCCGCACCGCAGCAGGGCGGCCGATGCGCTCAGCGAGTTGCCCATACGAAACAGTCGTGCCGCAGGGAATCGCCCGCAGTGCCTGCCAGACCTCGCGCTGAAAAGGAGTACCGCCCGTCTCAACGGCCAAAGAATCGAGAATGCCAAGCTCTCCCGCGAAGTAGCCCGCAAGCACATCGGTCAGGCCGAAGGGATTCCGCGCAGCCTCAAGCAAAAATCCGTCCGCGCCAAATTGGCGAACCAACTGCCGCCGCACCGGTTCCTCGTCCTCAGCAAAAAAAGCGAGGCGCAAGCGCCCCGCCGCATCGCTGACAATCATCATCGTGCCAATAGGCGAAGTCAGCCGGTCGAGCAAAAGGTGGATTGGATCAGACATCACAAGCCCAAGGTTCCGACGTTCCCCGCCTCGCCGTTTCCCTACTTCCTACTCCCTACTCTCTACTCCCTACTCCCTGTTCCCTGTTCCCTGTCATCTGCCATCTGTCATCTGTCATCTGTCATCTGTCATCTGTCATCTGATAACTGATACCTGTCTCCCTACTCCACCACCAGCTCCGCATGCAAACCCGCCGTAGAATCTTCCCCAGCCCACACGTCGAACGTCCCAGGTTCCACCGCCCACACCTTGGTCTGCGGACTCTAAAACTCCAACTCATCTTTCCCCAACGAAAACTTCAACGTCTGCGTTTCGCCCGGCTGCAGCGCCACTCGCTCGAAGCCCTTCAACTGCCGCACCGGCCGTGATGCCGATCCCGCGCGCTGATGAATGTAGACCTGGGCCACCGCATCGCCGGCCACCGTGCCCGTATTCGTCACCTCAACTTGAACCTCCGTCGCCTCGCCCGCCTTCACGCTCTTCCTGCTCAATCGCAGGTGATCGAATTTGAAACTCGTATAACTCAGCCCATAGCCAAACGGGTAAAGCGGCTTGCTGTTCATGTCCCAATACCGAGACGTAAATGTCGGCCGATCCTCCGGCTCATGCGTCAAATTGTGGTTGTAGTAGAGCGGCTCCTGCCCTGCGGCCCGCGGCCAGCTCACCGGAAGCTTGCCTCCAGGATTCACATCGCCAAACAGCACATCGGCCACAGCGTTCCCGCCTTCGGTTCCCGGATACCACGCCTCTAAAATCGCCGGCACATGTTCCGAAGCCCACCGAATATCCAGTGGCCGTCCCATTCTCGAGCACCAGCACCACCGGCTTGCCCGGCAGCAGCGGCAACCACGGCCTCCAGCATCTGCTCCTGAATCCCGGGCAGATCCAGCGTCGCGCGCGAAGCTGCTTCGCTGTTCATATTCGCTGTCTCACCCATAACCGCCACCACCACATCCGCCTGGCTTGCGGCGCCTTCACCTTCGCCAGCCAGTCGGTAGTCTCCTCCGCCGTCGGCGGCGGCGTCGGCTTCCGCCCTGCAATCTGATCCAGCAATCCCGGATAGATCCGCGATGGCTCTGGCCCGGCCACCACCGTGACCTCGGCGTCCGCCAGCTTGTTCTTGATTCCCGCCAGCACCGTCACCGGGTGGCTCTTCCCGCCGCCGCCAAACAATCCCTCCACCGTCCATCCGCCTTCAATGTCCCGCGTCGAGTCGGCCAGCGGCTCCAATCACCGCAATCTTCTTCACGCTCTTCGCCAGCGGCAGCGTTTTGTTCTCGTTCTTCAGCAGCACCATCGACCGCGCAGCAACCTTCCGCTCCAGCGCCAGTCCCTCCGGCCGCGTCAACGTCGCACTCCACCTTCGTCTCATCCACGTACGGATGTTCGAACAGACCCAGTTCATACTTCGTTTCCAGGATCGGAAGCACCAGCGCATCCAGTTGCGCGTCGTTGACCTTGCTGGCCGCCACCACCTTTGCCAGGTTGTGCGTATAAGTCTGGCTCGCCATATCCATATTCACGCCTGCCGTCGCTGCCTTGTACGCCGCGTCTTCCCCATCGCGCGCAAACCCATGCGTCACCAGGCTCCCCACCGCAAAAGCGTCCGACACCACAAATCCCTTGAAGCCCCAGTCCTTGCGCAGCACATCCGTCAGCAGCCACTTGTTGCCGCTTGCTGGCACATCGTTCAAATCCATATAGGCACTCATAAAGCTGCCTGCGCCCGCCTGCTCCGCGGCATGAAACGGCACCAGGTACACGTTCTCCATCAGCTCTTCCGGCACATACGACGAGTCGTAGTCTCTTCCGCCCATCCGCCGCGCCGTAGCCCGCAAAATGCTTCACGCACGCCAACACGCTATCCGGCCCCAGCGTGTCTCCTTGGAATCCCTTCACCTGCGCCCGCGCCATCGCCGCACCCAGGTAGGGATCCTCGCCCGCACCTTCCACAATCCGTCCCCACCGCGCATCCCGCGCAATGTCCACCATCGGCGTGAAGGTCCAGTCGATCCCAGCCGCGCGCGCATCCTGCCCAGCCAGTCTCTGCGCCTGCTCTTCCACGCTCGGATCCCACGACGACGCCATCGCCAGCGGCACCGGAAATACCGTCCGGTAGCCGTGAATCACGTCAAACGCAAACAAGATTGGAATATGCAGCCGCGATTTTTCCACCGCGATGTGCTGCAGCCGATTGATCTCCTTCACGTCGATCAGCCACAACACCGACCCCACCTTCCCCTGGCTGATCAGATCATCGGGCTTCTCGCTCCCCAAAATCGGCATCGTCACGCCCGACGACTGGTTAAGTTGCCCAACCTTCTCGTCCACCGTCATCTTCTGCAGCAGAGCCTCCGCCTTCCGATGCGCCTCTTCGTGCGACACAGTCTGAGCGCCCAGGCTTCCAGCCAGAATCACCAGAGCGCAGCACGGCAACAGGTACTTCTTCAAACCAGGCATGTACATAGTTCCAGGGCCTCTCTTCTTTCAAACCACCACAGAAATTTGCCTTCAATGAAATCGCCGACCAGCATAGTCCATCTATCCCCGCCCCGTCAGGCCCCTCCTACGTTAAGAATTGTGAAGGACGCCCCGCTGAACTCCAGGCTTTGAAGGGGCTGGCTGGCGCTGCGCGAAACCCGCCGCAAAATCAATCGGGCTTTAGCCCCGAGAGGAATGCGAGGGACCCACTACCAGCCGTGCCCTATCCTTGTCATCCTGAGCGGAGCACGCTGGGAGCCCGGGTGGCACGTCAGTGCGATGGGGGAAGCGGAGCAAAGGATCTGCTTCTCGCAACACATCAATCCGTTCCCCGCCAAAAAAAAGCGCCCCCCGGTAAGTCCTGCCTGGATGAATCCAGGTCTGGCAAACCGGAGGGGCGAGGAGCCGCAATCACAAGAAAATGCGCTTTTAGTAAACCCCGGCAGGTAAGGACTTTCGTCTTCCGCTGAGGCACACTGCCAACACATTTTCTGGACCGGAGAGAACTATAGGATTCGCATTCTTGTCGCAGATAGGTTCCATCGGGTAGCATCGCCCCTATTTCCCAATTAAATAAGTTTGCAAATGGGTTAAGCAATCATAGACAATCGATTTTCTTGGACGTATGATACGCAATGCAGCTGAGTGCAAGCCTCTATCCGTGCTGACTTCCCCACACGTAAATTGCAGGCAGCTCACGATATACGGCATGGCTTTGACCGAGCTGCGCCGCGCTGCCACTTTTGCAGGGCAAATCCCCGAACCGCCGAATCTCCTCCCCGGCAACTTGGGGTTTTGCCCGTCGATACTTGCCCTCTGGGCACTTTGAGCCGCATCAGGAGTTGGACATGCCGGTGGCGCCGAAATCCATGCAAGATTTGGAGCAGCAGGTCCCCGTTCCGGACCCGGCAGCCGTCCGCGAACAGCTCGAGCGCCTCGTCTCCCACCCGCTTTTCGCCAACAGCAAGCGCTACCCCGCCCTCCTCGCCTATGTCGTCGAGCAAACCCTCCTGGGCAACGCCACTGAGCTCAAAGAACGCAGCATCGGGATCGAGGTCTTTGGCCGCTCCCCCAGCTACGACGCCAATGCCGACCCCATCGTCCGCATCACAGCCGGCGAAGTCCGCAAACGCCTCTCGCAGTATTACTACGACGCTTCCCATGCCGGCGAGCTGGTCCTCGAGCTCCCCATCGGCTCCTACGTCCCCATCTTTCATCCGCCCGATGTCCCCGCGGAACCGGCAGCCATCGAGGCCGCTTCCGAAACGATGCAGGCGCCAGCGTCATCCTCTGCTGCCGCCACGATAGGGGCACAGCCCACCGTCCCCGATGTGCCCCGTTCCCAACCCTGGCGCCTCCGCTGGATCGTCGCCGGATTCCTCGTCGTTCTCGCTGGAGCCATCGGCCTCGCCGTCGGGCTCCGCATCCATCCAGTGCCGCCCGTCCCCACACCCTCCAACATCGACCGTTTCTGGGAGCCTGTCGTCTCCAGTCGCCAACCCTGCCACCTTCTGTCTCGGCGAACCGGCCAAGAACCTCGACACCGAGTCCATCAACGACTTCGAAGCTCCCGTCAGCCCGCCCCAGCCGGAGAAGCTCTACGTCCGCCTCCACTACTCCGGCAATCTCGCCCTCGCCGACGTCATCACCCTCACCCGCACCGCCGCGAATCTCGAGACCCAGCACAAGTCCTTCCGCGTCGTCCCCGCCTCCGAAGCCACTTTCTCACAGCTTCGCGAAGGGCCTATTGTCCTGATCGGTGCCTTCGACAACATCTGGACTCTGCGCGTCACCCAAAAACTGCGCTTCGGTTTTGAATCCAAAGACGGTGTCGCCACGCTCGTCGATCGCAAAAGTCCGCAGCCCACCTCGTGGGCCACTGCATGGGACCTGCCCTATGAGAAACTCTCGCGCGACTACGCCATCGTGGCACGCATCCACGACAGCACCACCGGGCCAGCCCGTCATCATCGCCGCCGGCATCTCTGAAGAAGGAACCGAAGCCGCCGGCGAAATTCTCTACAACCCCGTCTACCTCGACTCGCTCCTCGCCAAGGCTCCCGCCGACTGGGAAAAGAAAAACATGGAAGCAGTCATCGAAACCCAGGTCATCCAGGGCCACTCCGGCCCCCCCAACGTCCTCGCCGTCGAAACCTGGTAACCGCCTGATTAGTTGTCATCCAGCGCAGCTTCCAACGCCGTCATCTTCAAATGCTGTCATCCTGGGCGAAGCGCAGCGAAGTCGAAGGACCTGCTGTTGCACTTCACGATGCCTCAATCCGCACATCCATCCGTGCCCCATCCTTTCCGTTTGTTTCTGCGGAAAGGGTGGGAAACCAACGAACCCAAACCAGCAGTCATCCTTAGCGACCCTGAGCGCACTGAAGGGCCTCGCATCTGAGACACGGGAAACCCCGCCCCTCGACTCATCCCTCTTGCCCCACTTGCCATAAACCGCAGGGCGAGAATACTCTGTCGTCATGCGTCGATGTCGCTAACACCGTCCTGGTGACTGCTGCGATGCACGGGTGCGCCAAGCGCGCAAGCTGCCCCGCCCGACGAGACGACTCGACTCCCCACCAACTTTGTCGAACTCACCCAAGTTTTAATTTCATTGGCAGGTCCCGGATTAGCTTGACCTGATGCGGGCTGATTCCCGAGAAAGAGGAGAAGAACGATGGCACGTATTGCCGCGAATGTAACAGAGCTCATTGGACACACTCCGCTGGTGCGTCTGAACCGCGTAGCCGCTGGATTGCCAGGAACTGTGGTGGCGAAACTCGAGAGCCAGAATCCGCTGTCCAGCGTGAAAGACCGCATCGGCTTCGCCATGATCGACGATGCCGAGAAGTCGGGCCGCATCAAGCCGGGCCACACCGTGCTCATTGAACCCACCAGCGGCAACACCGGCATCGCCCTCGCGTTTGTGGCAGCGGTCAAGGGCTACAAACTCATTCTGACCATGCCCGAAACCATGAGCCTCGAGCGTCGCGTGCTCCTCAAGGCCTTCGGCGCCGAGATCGTTCTCACCCCGGGTCCCAACGGCATGAAGGGTGCAATCGCCAAAGCCAACGAGATTCTCGCCAATACGCCCAACGGCGTCATCCTCCAGCAATTCGACAACCCCGCCAATCCCGCCGTCCACTTGGCTACGACCGGTCCGGAAATCTGGGACGACACCGACGGCAAAGTAGACTTCCTGATTTCAGGAGTCGGCACCGGCGGCACCATCACCGGCGTATCGCAATACATCAAGCCGCGCAAACCGAGCTTCAAAGCCATCGCCGTCGAGCCAACCGACAGCCCCGTTCTCAGCGGCGGCAAGCCCGGCCCGCACAAAATTCAGGGAATTGGCGCCGGCTTTGTGCCAAGCATTCTGGACACGAAGCTCATCGATGAAGTCATCCAGGTAACGAACGACGAGTCCATAGCCATGGCGCGTCGCCTGCCTCTCGAGGAGGGCTTGTTTGTGGGCATCAGCTCCGGCGCAGCCGTAGTGGCCGCACTCAAAGTAGCCGCCCGCCCTGAAAATGCAGGCAAACTGATCGTGACCGTATTGCCCAGCTTCGGCGAGCGCTATCTCTCCAGCGTCTTGTTCGAATCGCTGCGCCAGGAGGCACTCGCCCTTCCCACACACCCGGTAACTGTTTGAAGGCAGTTCGTAGTTCACAGTTCGAAGTTCATCGTCCGCAGTTCACGTTTGCAATCAAAAGACGATGTTCAGTGAAAAGACCCGGCTCCACAGAATGGGAAAGACTCAAACTGGTGGCGAATCGTGGCTTTGTAACAGGGCACGACTTTTTAGTCGTGCCGCAAAGAGCGCAAAATGAATGTGGGCTTTAGCCCATGAGCAAATGGCCACGGAATCTAAACTACGAACTACGAACTACGAACTGCTGAACTCTGAACTCATGGAGCCATGCCCGTCCTGGAACGCATCCGCGAAGACATCAACTCCGTGCTGGAGCGCGACCCCGCTGCGCGCTCGCGCCTTGAAGTCTTCTTCTGCTATCCCGGACTGTGGGCGGTCTGGTATCACCGCGCCAGCCACAGGCTTTGGCGCGCCAATCTGCGCCTCCCCGCACGCCTTCTTTCGCAGCTCGCCCGCTTCTTCACCGGCGTCGACATTCATCCCGGAGCCCTGCTCGGCCGTCGCCTCTTCATCGATCACGCAACTGGAGTCGTCATCGGCGAAACAGCCATCGTCGGCAGCGACGTGACCATCTATCAGGGCGTCACACTGGGCGGCACCGGCAAAGGCCACGGCAAGCGCCATCCAACCATTTGCGACGGCGTCTTCATCGGCAACAACGCCAACATTCTGGGCAACATCTGCGTCGGCGAAAACTCACGCGTCGGCGCGGGATCCGTAGTCCTCGATGACGTTCCGCCGAACTCGACCGTGGTCGGCGTCCCCGCGCACATCGTCTACCGTGCCGGACAACGCGTGCTCATCACCGATCCCCACGACATCAAGGACCCGCTCTCCGATGCGCTCATCGCCCTGTCGGCGCGCGTAGAAGAATTGGAACAGCGGCTCGGCGCACAGCCGCGACGCGTCGTTCCCTTCGCCACGGAAGAAGCCGATCGCGTCGCCTACCGCAAGGAACTCGATTACATCCGCGATTATGTTTCGATGGGCGAAGGCATCTAACCCTGTTCCCTGCCTCCCTACTCCCCGCGCAGCGCCTGCATGGGATTAATCGAAGCGGCGCGCAGCGCGGGCAGCGCCGACGCCGCGACCGACAACAATAAAACCCCAATCACAGCCAGCGTGAGCACCATCGGGTCAAACGGGCTGACCCCAAACAGCAGCGACCGCAGCAAGCCCGATGCAGCCAGCGCGCCTCCTAGTCCAAGGACACAACCGACCGCGGCAAGCTTTGCGCCCGATTCAAGAATCAGCCGAACAATGGCCGCACGTTGCGAACCGAGCGCCATCCGAATCGCCATCTCCTGCACCCGCGACGCGACCGAAAAAGCGATGATGCTATAAATCCCCAGCACCGCCAGAAGCACAGCGGCGAACGCGAAACTCGAAATGAGAACGGTGTTGAAGCGGCGCGGCGCCTCACTGTCAGAAACCGCTTGCTCCATCGTCTGCACCTGCGTCAGCGGCAGCAGCGGATCGATCGATCGCACCGTCGCGCGCAGCGCATTCTCCATCGTCTCGGCGGGCAACGATGACCGCAGAGCAATGTAGCCGCCGTTCCCATTCAGATCGGTAGCAGGATTTGCCAGCGCCCCGTAATCTTGTTCCGTCTGCGCGACGGGAAAATAGTACTGGTCCTTGGTGACTTCATCCGGTGAGCTGAGCTTCAAATCGGCCACTTCACCGATCACCATCAACCACGGCGTCTGCATCTCCGGCGTGCCGATGCGGATCCGCTTGCCGATCGGGTCCTGGTTGGGCCAGTAGTGCTGCGCAAAGTTGTGACTCACGATGGTGACGAGCTGGGAGCCCGGACGATCGTCCTCCGTGAAAAATCGGCCACGCACCAGCGAAATTCCCATGGTGCGGAAGTAGTCCCCAATGACGTAGGCAGGGGTCGCAAGATTCATGGTTGCGCCTTTCGGCGGAACGTAGCCATCGACAACAAACGTCTGATTGCTGTTGTTGTTCGATGCCGGCAGAAAGCTGGTAAGCCCCGTGGCAGTCACGCCTGGGAGCTGGCTGAGCCGGCGCAGAAGCTCGCGGTTGAAGTTATCCACCAAGTCCTGTTTCGGGTATTGTTGCTGCGGCAACGAATAAGACGCCGTCGTTACATGCTCGGGTCGGAACCCCAGATCGACGGACCGCATCTTCTCAAAGCTGCGCAACAGCAGTCCCGACGCAGACAGAAGAATCAGTGCAATGGCAATCTCCGCAACCACAAGAACCGAGCGAAGGCGCGCATGACCCCCGCCTGCCGTTCCGCTCCGCCCACCGTCTTTCAGGTGGCTATTCACATTGGTGCGTAGCGCCGCGAAGGCAGGCGCAATACCGCAAAGCAGCCCCGTAATAATTGCGAGGAGAAGAGCAAATCCGACGACGTACCAGTTCAGCGCAATCTCGCTGATGCGCGGCAGGCTCTCCGGCAGCAGAGATTTACCCACACGCAGGGCCAGCGCGGCAAGCGCCAGGCCCAGCACCCCGCCGCTCACGCTGAGCACCAGGCTCTCCAGAATCGTCTGTCGCAAAAGCGCCGCAGCCTGTGCCCCCAGCGCCAGGCGCACCGCGATTTCTCTCTGGTTGCGAATCGCACGCACCAGCATCAGCCCGGCAAGATTCACGCACGCAATCAGCAACACCACAGCGACAGCAAGAAAGAGCGTGCGCAGCAAAGGCCGCGCCTGCTCAATCGTTTCCTCCTGCTGTGGACGCACGATGGAGCTGATGCGCAGATTCGCCATCATCGCGGGATAGTTCTTCATGATTTCCTGTGCCACCCGCTCGGCATCGCCCTGCGCCTGCTGCGCCGTAACGCCCGGCTTCAGCCGGCCGATCATCTGATAGCTCCAGTTGGCCGCGGCGCCGGTGGTGAGTTCTCCGCGGCTGGAAGCTCATCGGGACCCACAACTCGATCCGATTGAGCTGGCCGGACTGCAGGGGAAACTCGAAGTTGCGCGGCATCACGCCGATCACGACGTAAGGCTTGCGATCCAGAAGAATCTTGGTTCCAAGAATGGCGGGATCGGCATGAAAGCGGCTCCGCCAGGCGCCATAGCTCAACAAGAACAACCTGCTGGTGGTGCGCGTCTTCGTCTGCGGTAAACACACGCCCAAGATGCGGCGCAACGCCGAGAGCGGTGAACACGCCCGCGGTCATGCGCGCCGCCGTCACCTGCGCCGGCTCGCCGTTGCCCGAGAGCTCATAGCCCGCATACTGATAGCCGCCAAGTCCATTGAACGAGTGCGTTTCGCGCGTATAAGCGATGATGTCAGGGACGGTCACCCCGGCTTCGCAATTGCCGCTGCCGATGTCGGCCCCCTGCAGGCAGTCCGCCAGCACCATCAGCCGATTCGAATCCGGAAACGGCAAGGGCCGCAACAGAACCCCTTCCACGATGGAGAAGATCGCCGTGGTCGCGCCGATCCCAAAGGCCAGCATCAGCACTGCGGTAATTGCGAATCCTGGGGACTTCCGCAGCTGCCGAAGAACGAAACGGAGATCGAAAAGCAGATTCTGCATGGTGACCTCGCAGACACGAATAGGTACGGATGGACGAGCAATTCTGAAGCCAAACAGAACTCAACGGCCCATCCATAATTTCAAGGAGTTAAAACGAAATTCATGCGCGAGCGGTTCCATGGGACGTGCGAAGGCGAGACGATGTGTCCGCAAATGAACACCCCCGCTTTTGAAACGGCAAGGCCCCGAAGGCTTTAGAAAGTCTGAATCCAAAGACTGCGGGAACTTTCGCAGTCGCGGAAAAACCCACTTCTGGTCAGCTTTGTAACCGGGCGTGGCTTCACAGTTTTACAGAGGGAGCAGGGGCCTTCACAGGCTGCGGAAAAACTCGTCCCGGGGAGCGGTTGTGAAAGGGCACGAGTTGACTCGTGCCGATAAGTCGATTCGATTGACGCAGGCTTTAGCCGCGGAGGGATGTGTTTCTCAATTCCCGGCGGAGTTTTCGACTTTTTCCGCAGTTTGTTCATACCCTGAATGCCGCCTCGATACGGATGAAATGGGCTTTAGCCCCTGAGAAACTCCTTCCCCTCAACTCTGCCCATAGCCCCGATCAATGCACGTCCACCGACCGATCCCCCTCATACTCCATGATGTGGAAGTAAGCTTCCCACCCGGTCCACGCCACCGGCGCAGGCAGCGTAGCCATCGGATCCTTGAGGTGGTCGCCGTAAGCCTGCACCAGCTCGCGCGTGCGATAGACACCGGTGAGCCAGTCGCCCCGGTACCAGTTCTTCCACTTGCCATATTCAGCCGACGCCATCGATTTCTGAATGGTGTCGAGAGCCTGAAGCGCCTCGCCTGTTTCCGTACGCGCCTTCTCCGTGTCCCCGGCCGCATCGTCTTTGAGCGCTCGCGCCACCAGCAACAGCGCCCAATTGCTTTCCCGGTTGATCGTAATCATCGCCAGCACCGCGGCCTGGTAGTAACCCCGCCGATCAGGATCGACCAGGTTCTCCGCTGCCTGCGCTTGGTTCCACACCGCATCCCACCGCGGCTGCGCCGCTTCGCACTCCTCGATATCGCGCTTCAGTTGCGCAGCCCGAACATCTTCATCGAACGAAGGCAGCACCCGCGGCGGCGTCCACTTCGGCGACTGGCTCGGCACCGCTTCCACCTGGTGCTCGCTCAGGTCATCGAGAATCAGCCGCCGAATCTCCGTGTGGTAGTGCTGATCGCCATTGAAGCGCTTCACGTTGCTCAACGGCGGAGGCGGCGGCGCATTCCCGGCAGACGTCAGTCCCGGTGGCCCGAACGGAGCTCGCAGCGATGGCGCATCGAAATACTCCTTATAGACGGCAGCCAGAGCGTCGGCAGATTTCGCCCCAAATTCCTCCGTCGCCCACTGTTTATAGAAACCATCGTCGCTGCTCTCGGCCGGTACGCCACCCCACGCAATGTCCATCACCGCCCGCGTCGTCATGGCCACCGGCCGAATGTCGCTGGTGTTCACCAGAAAATACGACGTCGCGCCGGCCTTGATGTAACGGCCAAGCTCGGACTGGATCACCGAGACCGGCACCATCTCCGAAAGCTGGTTCGACTGGCTGTTCATCATCGCAACGTGAAAATAAGCGCCGTGGCCAGCTGCAACTTTACCGCCATCCTGCATGTCGCCGTAGCCGGTATCCGCCCACACCAGCGCCACCTCCGGCGGAATTTTCAGGTAGCCCTCCTGCATCAGGCGCGCGCCCTCCTGCCACAAATCAGTGACGAACTGCGCGTTGGGATACTTGGCCCGAACGATCTTCATCTGCACCGCGATCGCGTCGCTGATGCGCTGCCCAAGCAGTGGATCGTTGTCGCGCACGCTCGGATCGAGCGACGCATAGCTCGAGTCGGAAAGTCCGCGCAGACCCACGCTCCACAGGATTTCTTCGTCCGGCTTGTAAGCCGCGACCGCGTTGGTCCATGCCCGCTCCAGGATTTCAGGATGCGTCGAGAAGTTGTAAGGAACATCGCGTGGCCAGCGCGCTACGTTCACGCCTAGCGGGATCGCGTGATGCTGATTGACGATCAGCCCGCGCTCGGTGGCGGCGTGAACCTGCGCGTCATCGGGAAAGATCCACGTGCCCGGCACCACCATGTTGCCCTTGAGCCGCAGGATGGTCTCGTAGACGTTATCCCACACCTTCAGCGAGATGCCCGTCTGTTCACCTTTCCCCGCTGGAATCCAGCCCGTGAGCAGATCCTCATCGTTGGGAAAGAACCCGCGATAACGAAAAACAGGGCCCGGATACACGTGCGTGAAATCCGCAGGCAACTCGATCGAAGTCCGACGCTCCGGCTCCTTGTCCGTCCACAGATACATGGGATCCACACCGAGATAACTCCGCGAGAACTGGTAGATCGCGTAAATCGTGCCCCGCATGTCCGCGCCCGGTCAGGCACACGATCCGCTTCAATTGCCCTCCCCGGCACCCGCAAAACCGAAAAAGCGAAAGACTCCGGCCCATTCGGACGTCGCACAGTTGATTCCTGGATGGACCTTTGAGTGTTCGGCGATCAGGATCGCAATTGGACCCGAATCCTCCAGCTGGTTGGCGAGCGCCGGTCTCTGGCCAAACACTTTTGCGAAATCGGAGAGCAAGTCTTCCGTGGCACGTCGCACCGGTCCCGGCTCATCGGCACTCTCGACGATCGTCACTGAGGAATCGAGCGTGATGGGTTGACTCTTCGGCGCAGCCCAAACTCCCGCAGAAAGGATGAGGAGTGCCAGTGCTACAGCAACAGTCAACAAATGGAAGCGGCGGACAACGGAAGGGTGCGACATGACCTCTCCTTCATTCAATTAGATAGAGCGAAGTGCGAAGAACTCAATTCATCGTCGCTTTGTAACAGGGCACGACTTCAGTCGTGCCGCAAATGCAACAACATAAATGTGGGCTTTAGCCCCTGAGGACCCACGACTAACCTTGCTCAGACCTTTCTTTGCGGTGCCCGCAAGGCCGAGTTTGTTTGCGTCCCGAATTATACCTGACAGCTTTTGCACCCCTCCCACCTTCGACGGCCGTACGCCACTCCGGCCGCACTTGACGCGGTGCTAGTCTGGACCTTTCCACTTCACCTCCGGGGTTTGGCTTCTTGCTTCGTTTCTGCGCGCTGCTCGCGGATGTTCTTGTGTATGCGCACCTGGCCGTCGCCGCGCCCCGCGTTCAGCCAGTACCTGTCCCACCGGAGATGCGCTCCTCGGCTTTCACCGTCACCGTAAACGGCAAGCCGATCGATGTAGCCCACGTCGCCGCAAGCTACGACTTCGTCAACTTCGACATCACGGGCCCCGTGGACATCGCCATCACCGCAGCCGACCCCGGCTTCTGGGATCGTGGCGTCGACATTCAGCCGTGGCGCCTGGGCCTGCGGCCGAAGCGCCAGGGCCAGACCATTCAATTCAAATTGCAGGCGCCTGCGAAGCTCTCCATCGCGCGCCCACGCGACTTTCTGAACCATGCCCAGATGCTCTTCCTCTTCGCCGGCTCACCACCCGCCCCGCCGCCCGCCGGCCCCGGTGTCCACCTGTATCCAGCGCGGCGTCTACCGGCAAAGCCTGAATCCGAAGAGCGGCGAAACCGATTACCTCGAGCCGGGCGCCTATTTCTACGGCAGCCTGAACCTGTTCAACGTGCAGGGCGTCAAAGTGCTGGGCCGCGGCACCATTGTCTACGACGGCCCGCAGGACCCCAGCAATGACGAAGGCTGGATGCAGAAGCCGGACTGGCATTGCATCGGAACCATGAACGCCCACGACATCCAGATCAGCGGGCTTACCTGCGTCATCCGCTCGCGCACCTGGTCAGTGCAGATGAAGGATTCCACCGGCTTCCTCTACGACGATCTGCGCGTCATGGGCGGCAATCCCGGCAATGCCAATCAGGACGGCATGGATTGGATCGGCAGCGGCGACGGCATCGTGCGCAATTCGTTCTTCCGCGCGTCCGACGATGTGATCGCCCTCATGGGCAACTGGGACGGCTACACCGACGCCGACATGCTCCGCCCCGGCAAGGACGTGCACGACATCCTTGTCGAAAACAGCTGAGCTCTCGACCAGCATCTCCAACATCGTTCGCGCCGGATGGCCGCGCAAGATTTTCAATTCGCGCAATTTCACTCTGCGCGATTCCGACATCCTCCACGCCGGAATCGGCGCCTGCGGACAGCCATTCGGCTTGCTGGGCTTCTGGGGCGCCGACGGAGCGAAGGGCGACCACTCCAACTACACCTTTGAAAATCTCTTCCTCGATGACTGGTACTCCCTCCTGCAAATGGAACAGGAGGAGCCGGCCCTCCACGGATTCACGTTTCGCAACATCTGGGCGCTCGATCAGCCGCCGCTGCTCGGCTCTTCAATCATGGGCCAGGTGCAGCGGCGTGACCCTGGATAACGTGAAATACGGCCAGCACCGCGTCGAAGCCAACGCCGATGTCCCTCTCGCCGTCACCGACGGCGCAGCTCCCGTCGCCTTCCCCGCACCCAACGGCCCCATCGCTGCCTTCGCCGTCGAACCGCCCGTCATTGCGCCCGGCGATCAGGCCACCTTCACCGCCGACGCCTACTCCGCACGCGCACTACACATGGCTCTTCGGCGACGGAACCGAAGCCCATGGCCGCCGCGTCACGCACAAGTTTGCCGATGCCGAGGGAACAGAACTCGACGGTGCGAACGGCGCGGGCCGCTTCCGCGTGCTCCTTCATGTCGAAGGCCCTCACGACCAGCCAGTGCCAACAGGACTGGTCGGCTCGCGGGTAGTCGTTGTCGTCGCCAAGTGGCACGAGGCCGCGGTCTGTCAACCGGGCCCACGCTGCCAGGGCTCACCTGGCACGTGTATCCCGGCACCTGGACCGAGTTGCCCGATCTCAGCAAAGAGACATCCGTATTCGCCGGAGACTCCACGGGCCTTCAAGTCGATCCGACATGGATTTACGCGCTACGCCACCGCATGGGACGGCTCTCTCGACGTACCCGTCGACGGCGGCTACACGTTTCACCTTCTCGCCCGCGATGGCGCGCGCGTACGTCATCGACGGCGTGGAAGTAGCGAAAACCGGCCCTCCCTTTGCGCAGGTCTGCGGCGTAGCCGGCAACGCGATGCGTTATGACCGTGGCTCGCTGGGCCTCCGCGCCGGCCCGCACACCCTCCACGTCGAAGGCCTGCACTACGCAAGCCAGGGCACGCCGCGCCTTCTCTGGGAGGGCCCCGGCCTTCCCATTGCCGACATCCCCGCCGCCGCCTTCAGCCACCCCAAAGCCTTCGCGACCGCCTCAGACGCGACCAACTAGTCGCATTCCCTACTCCCTGTTCCCTGTTCCCTGTTTTTCTGTTCCCTGATTCCCTGCTTTCTATTCCTCCATTCGTCACAGATTCCTTGCGATACCTAGCTCTCTAGGCCTAGACTTCTCTGTACCAAGATCACTAGGGGTAATCAATGGCGAAGACCGACCTTCAGGGAACATTGGATCTACTGGTTCTGAAAACACTCGCGCAGAATGGCGCGCTGCACGGCTACGGCATCGTACAGCACATCCAGAGCGCATCCGGCGAGCTGCTGCGCGTCGAAGAAGGCTCGCTCTATCCGGCCCTGCACCGCATGGAGCAGAGCGGCTGGATTGCCGCGGAGTGGTCGATGACCGAAACCAATCGCCGCGCCAAGTATTACAAGCTCACGGCGCAAGGCCGCCGCCAGTTGCAGCAGGCCGAAGAAAGCTTCGATCAGCTCGTAAAAGGCGTCCGCGCTGTGCTGCGCTACGCGTGAAAGGAAAACGATGGCCATCCTTCCGCAGAATCGCAAATCTGTTGCATCGCTCACGACGTCGACCGCGAGATTGAAGCCGAACTCGAGTCGCACATCGCACATGCGCATCGACGAGAACATCGCGGCCGGCATGTCGCCCGACCAGGCCCGCCGCGATGCGCTCCTCCGCTTCGGCAACCCCACCTCAACCCGCGAGCGCGTCACCGCGGCCGATACCACGCTGAGCCTCGAACGCCTCTGGGCCGACCTGCGCTACGCCATCCGCCAACTTCTCAAATCCCCTGGCTTCTCCGTCACCGCGATCCTTTCCCTGGCCATCGGCATCGGAGCCAATACCGCCATCTTCAGCAGCATGGACGCCGTCGTTCTCCGCCCCCTCGCCGTCCCAGCCATGGATCGCGTCCTCACCGTCGCCGAGCACCAGGACCGCGACCGGCGACGACAGCGTCGCCCTCGCCAACTACGCAGACTGGCTCCGCCAGAACCGTTCCTTCGAAGAACTCTCCGTTCGCAACGGCGACGACATGAGCCTCACGGGCACAGGCGATGCCGCCGCCCACGTCCACGTCGATCGCACCTCCGCGAACTTCTTCAGCCTCCTGCGCGTTCAACCCATCCTCGGCCGCCTCTATGCCGAGGAAGACTGCCATCCCGGCCGCGACACAGTCGCCATCCTCAACTACGGTTTCTGGCAGCGCCGCTTCGCCAGCGACCCCTCCGTCCTCGGCCGCAAAATCGAGCTCGATCAACGCGCCTACACCGTCCTTGGCGTGCTGCCAAATCCGTGCAATATCCCCCGGAAGCCGACATCTTTCTTCCCCTCGCGCCCACCCCGCAGCAAATCGCCGACCGCAGCGACCGTAACTACCTCGTCGAAGGACGCCTGCGCGAGGGCGTCACCGTCCAACAGGCCCAGGCGGACCTCCGCGCCATCGCCGCCCAGCTCGCCAGCACCTATCCCACCACCAATCGCGGTTGGACCGTGCACGCCGAACCCCTTCTCAACACCATCAACGGCGATCTCACCCCTCTCTACTACCGCCTCATCATGGGCGCCACGCTCTTCGTGCTCCTCATCGTCTGCGCCAACGTCGCCAACCTCCAATTCGCGCGCGGCATCCAGCGCCGCACTGAAATCGCCATGCGCACCGCGCTCGGCGCAAGCCGCTCCCGCATCCTTCGCCAGCTCCTCACTGAAAACATCCTCCTCGGCTTCATCGGAGCAGGCGGCGGACTCATCCTCGGCTGGCTTTACCTCCGCCTCACCCTTGTCCTCATGCCCGAACGCGTCGCCCGCCACATGTCCGGCTGGTCCAACATCTCTCTCAACGGTCGCGCTTTCGCCTTCTCTCTTGTCCTCGCCCTCCTCGCGGGACTCGTCTCCGGCATCGCTCCCGCCCTCGAAGCCCTGCGCATCAATCTCGCCGATCAACTCAAGTCCGGAGTCGCGCTCCACCATCGGCTCCGGACACCGACGCTGGCTGCGCAATGTCTTCGCCGTCGCACAAATCTCTCTCGCCGTCGCGCTCGTCATCGGCGCTGCCCTCATGGCCAAAGGCATGAACGCTCAGTTACACGTCGCCGACGCCTATACCCCCGAGAAGATCCTCACCTTCGAGGTAGCCTTGCCCGATAAGCGCTACGACAATCAAAAGCAGGTCGCCTGGTATAACGACAGCCTTGCAAAACTCCGCTCTCTTCCCGGCGTCACCCATGCCGAAATCACCAATGCCCTTCCCTACAGCGACTACGGCTGGAATCGCGAATTCCAGATCGAAAACCGTCCCGGCCGCGCCGGGCAAAGATCAAAACGCACTGAACGTCATTGTCAGCTCCGGCTACTTCTCCGCCTTCCACATCGCCCTCCTCGATGGCCGCGGATTCACTCCCGGCGATTCCCTCGGTTCCACTCCCGTCGCCATCGTGAGCCGCAGATTTGCCACCCAATACTTTCGCCGGCCAAAACCCCATCGGCCATCGCATCCATATGGGCAGCCCGATCTGAAAGATACCCACGACCCCTGGCTCACCATCGTCGGATCGCCGACGAAGCCAAGTACACGCTCTGGGATCAGAATGCATACTCCGTGGTATATGTGAACTCCGCTCAGCTCCCCTCCCCCACCACGACCTATGCCGTCATGACCAACGGCGATCCTCTGCACCCTCGCCGAGCCTGCGCGCAAAGCCCTTGCGTCCATCGATCCGACCCTGCCGCTCGACTCGCTCCTGACCTACCGCCAGTTGCTCAACGACAACCTCATCGGCCTCATGTATGCCGCCGGAATGATCGCTTTCGATGCGCTTGATCGCGCTATTTCTCGCAGCCATCGGCATCTTCGGGGTCATGGCCAACGTCGTCGGCGAACAAACCCGCGAAATCGGCGTTCGCCTCGCCATGGGCGCACGACGCGAAGACGTTCTCGCCATGGTCCTGCGCCGTGCCTCACGCCTTACCGCCATCGGCCTTGCGCAGCGGTCTCGTGCTCGCCTTCTTCCTCGCCCGCGGTGTCGCCAATCTCCTCCGCGGCGTGCGGCCCGACGATCCCACCGTCTTCATCGGCATCTCCATCGCGATTGCCGCAATCGCTCTCGCCTCCAGCTGGATCCCCGCGCGTCGCGCCTCCCGCGTCGATCCCATTGAAGCTCTGCGCAGCGAATAATCCCCATCCGGAGGAAACCATGGCCATGCTTCCGTCGCCTCTCGAATCTCTTCCGCCGCGTCCCTCTCAACCGCGACATCGACGCCGAACTGCAATCCCACATCGATCTGCGCACCGACGAGAATATGGCCCGCGGCATGTCGCCGGAAGAAGCCCGCCGCGAAGCCATCCTCCGCTTCGGCAACCCCACCTCGACCCGCGAACGCGTCGCCGCCGCCGACACCGCACTCGTTCTCGAAAGCCTCGCGCGCGACTTCCGCTACGCGCTCCGCCAGTTGCGCCATTCGCCCGGCTTTGCCGTTACCGCGATCCTCACCCTCGCCCTCGGCATCGGCGCCAACGTCGTCGTCTTCGGCGTCCTCAATGCCATGCTCCTCAATCCCCTCAACCTGCCCGTCTCGTCCGCCTCGTCGAAATCGCGCAGAGAGACCAAGGCAGATCTCAGCCACTCTTATCCCGGACTTCGTCGATCTCCGCGCCCGCAACACCACCTTCAACGACCTCGCTGCCTTCCGCATCAGAGCGAACGCGGCCCTGCGCCACACGGTACCTCGGCGCAACGATCCTGGGTCTACGAGACCTCCAGCAACTACTTCGACATGCTCGGTGTTCAGCCCGCACTCGGCCGCTTCTTCCACTCGAGCGATGAACACGGCGCAGCTCCATGCCCTACATCGTGCTCAGCGACGCCTTCTGGCACTCCCGCTTCAACGCCGACCCGCGCGTCATCGGCATGACAGTCGATCTCAACAAGCACTCCTTCACCATCATGGGTGTCGCACCAAAGACCTTCAACGGAACGGAGCTCTTCCTCTGGCCCGACTTCTGGATGCCCATGATGAACGAAGAGACAATCAATGGATACGACTACCTCACCAAGCGCAGTTCGCACGGACTCTATGTCCTCGGCGTTCTCAAGCCCGGCATCACGCACGATCAGGCGATCACTAACCTGAACGCCGTCGCCGGCCAACTGGCGCGCCAGTATCCGCAGACCGACGACGGCATGGTGCTGCGCCTCGTCCAGCCCGGCCTCATGGGCGACGTCCTTGGTGGCCCGGCGCGTACCTTCCTTCTCGCCATGATGGCGCTCGCCCTGCTCGTGCTCGCCGCCGCTTGCGTCAATCTGGCCGGCATCTTTGCTGCCCGCTCCGCCGATCGCGCGCGCGAACTCGCAATCCGCCTCTCCATCGGCTCCACCCGCCTCCGGATCCTGCGCCAAGTCCTCACCGAAGCCATCGTCATCTCCATCGCGGGCGGCCTCGCCGGCACCATCATCGCCGTCGCACTCCTCGGTGCACTCACACGCTGGCAGCCAGTCAGCGAGGTTCCCATCCACGTAACGGTCGCGGCAGACGCCCGCACCTATGCGATCGCCCTGCTCTTTTCGCTCCTGAGCGGCATCCTCCCCGGCCTTCTGCCTGCACGCCAGATCTGGCGCACCAGCGCCATGCAGGCCATGAAGAGCGGCGCAGTCACACCTCGACCTCCTGCGCCGCTTCAACCTGCGCGATTTGCTCCTCGTCGTCCAGATTGCGCTCTGCGCTCTCCTGGTCACCGCTGCGCTGGTCTCCCTGCGCGGCCTCGAACGATCCCTTCACGCGCCCATCGGCTTCGAGCCGCGCGGCGCAACCCTGGCAATGTTGGACATGGGCATGGCCGGCTACACCGACCAATCGGCCCTTCCTCTCGAACGGCGCATCCTCGATGAGGTTTCGCGCATTCCCGGCGTTACCGCCGTCAGGCTCCATCGACAGTCGACCGCTCGGCATTGGCGGCAGCGCCACCGGCGTCTACCGCGACGACGCAACCGACTTCCGTCCCGACCACAGCATCTCTGCAGCGAGGTACTTCGCCATCTCCCCCGGTTACCTCGACGCCGCCCGCACGCGCCTGCTCGCCGGCCGAGACGTCTCCTGGAATGACGGCCCCAAATCCCCACAGGTCGCAATCATCAACCAGACCCTGTCTCGCCGCATCTTCGGCGCTCGAATCGCCGCTGGGTAAACACCTGCGCACCTCCGGAGGCTCGCGCTACGAAATCATCGGCGTGGTCGAAGACGGCAAATATGAATCGCTTACCGAAGATCCCGGCGGCGCTCTCTTCTTCCCTCTCGGCCAGCAAAACGAGCACGAAATCACCTACGTCGTTCGCTCCGCAGCGCCCGCCCGCCGAAATCAACGCTGCCCTCAGCCGCCTGATCTCCAGCACCGACTCTCGCCTGCCCTTCGATCTGCGCACTTGGGAGCACGGCCTCACACTGCACCTCTTTCCCGCCCGCGCCGCCACCGCCGCCCTCGGCGTCATGGGAATGCTCGCCGCGATGCTCGCCGTCACCGGCATCTTCGGCATGACCGCCTATACGGTATCCAAACGTCTCCGCGAACTCGGCATCCGCGCCGCGCTCGGGGCCCGTCGCACCCAGATCATGCGCGCCGCCCTGGGCCGCCCTCTCATCGTCCTCGCCTCGGGCTCCGTCGCTGGCCTCATCCTTGGCGTACTCGCCAGCCGCGTCCTCGCTTTCCTCGTTTATCAAGCCACCTCGCGCGATCCGGTCGTGCTTGCTCGGAGCGCTCGCATCCATGATCCTCATCGGCCTCATCGCCACATGGATTCCCGCGCGCCGCGCCCTCGCCGTCAACCCCGCCCAGCTCCTGCGCGAAGAGTAAGAAGCCAGCGCACTAGGACTAAGAGCCGGAGATGGAGATGGAGCGACAGACCAGCTCTTTACCCGCTGGTTGTTTACCATCTTCCGTGCCCCATCCTTTCCCCTTATTTCTGCGGAAAGGGGTGGGAAAGCACGCACCTCAACACGCGAAACTACTCTTGGAGGCCCGCCAAGCTCCCGTCCATCCACCCCGCGACTGCTTTTCGCCCCCCCGCGCGTCCAACACTCTACGGATGAAGTGCAATGCCGGCGTCAAGGCCAACAGGTCGCTTGGCCTCGCCTCGGCCAGATACAATGGACTCACGCACAATTGCCCCACGGATGAAGACTTTTCCGCTGGGATTGCCGGGGCGAAGGCGCGGCGTATCGCAGTCTTTCTCGAGATTTGGAGCAGGTGGACGTGACAGGATTGATGGGCCGCGCCTTGCGGCTGGAGTTGGTTGCAGGACTGGGTTTGGCGCTGGCTTTGCCGGCATTGGCCGCCGCAAGCTCACGCGGCATCGCCACTGAGACGATGCTGACCGCGGAGACTCAAGACCTGAATGGGCATACGCAAGCCACAATCACGGTGAGCGTGACCGGCAAGGATGGACTGCCCGCTCATGGCGCCGTGGCCATCGCGGACCACGGCACTCAGCTGGCGGGTGTGGCACTCGATGCCGAAGGGCACGCGACCACCGTTCTGTCTCTGCCTCCGGGCCAGCACTCCTTCACCGCCAGCTACATCGGGGATACGACGCATTTCACTTCCGTGTCACAGGTCGCTCCGGTGCGGGCAGCAACAGGCAGCACGCCGGACTTTTCCATCGGCGTTTCGCCCGCCACCCTTTCTCTGAAGCAAGGCCAGTCCGGATCGCTGACGGCATCACTGACGCCGGTAAATGCCTCGTCGCTCACCGCCCCGATGTTCGTGACGCTCTCCTGCTCCGGGCTCCCCGACCAGTCGTCTTGTTCGTTTTCGCCTGAAAGTATTGAGATACTCCCGAACGCAACTGCTCCCGTCGCAAGTTCCATGGTTCTCGCCACCGCCGCATCCAATTCAACGGCGCGCATCACTTCGCCGCAGAACGAAACCACGCATCCCATCGCCTGGGCCATTCTGCTGCCTGGCACGCTGGGCCTTGCGGGATTGGCATTTGGCGCGCGTCGCCGTCGCTGGTTGAGCCGGATTTTCTTGATGGCCGGTGTGGGCTTGATCGCCGTACTCGGCACCGCCGCCTGCAATCCGCTCTACTACTACAAGAATCACGGCCCGTCGCCTAACCTGCCCACGCCCGCCGGCACCTATACGCTGCTGGTTACCGCGCAATCAAGCAACGGCATCACCGCGACCACTCATTCCACCACCATCGTGCTGACAGTCCAGTAAGCTGCACCCGCATGAAGGGCTGGCATCCGCTTCCCACCGCAGTCTATTCCCTGGTGGAGCGGACTCCCGGCTCCGTACTTCTCGAATCCTCGCGACCGAACCCAAAAGAGCAAACAAGCAGGATTTTTCTGTCTCCCCTCCGTGTGCTCGAAGCGCGCGTGCCGACAGAAGTCGCCGAACTTTTTGCGCACATTGAGCGCGCCGTCCGCGACGGCCAGGTTGTCGCGGGGTTCTTCACCTACGAGTGCGGACAAGCCTTTGAACCCAAAGCACAATTGCACCCGACGCGACGCCAAAACCCCGCTCGCATGGTTCGGGACTCTACGACCGGGCTTACCTGTTTGATCATCTCCACGGAGAATTCGTAGGCGGCGAGCCGCCTGGCCTAGCCGAATTGAGCGAGACCGCTCCTTCCCCACACGAACCCCCCGAGACGAACCTCGAATTCGCAGCCGGCCTCTCCGAACCCCAATTCGCCGACCGCATCGAAGCCATTCACGAGTGGATTCGCGCCGGCGACGTCTATCAGCTCAACTTCACATTCCCTTTGAATCTCCGCACCGCAAACAAACCCGCAGCGCTGTATGCGAACCTGCGCGCCCGCCAGCCGGTCGAGTACGGAGCGTTGATCCATTGGCAGCCAGACCAGTACATCCTCAGCTTTTCACCGGAGCTCTTCTTCAGAATCGACCAAGCCGGCACAACGCGCCACATCGTGACCCGTCCCATGAAAGGAACAGCACCGCGCGGCCGCACCAACGCAGAAGATGCGCAAATCGCCGAGCGACTCCGCAACGACGAAAAAAATCGCAGTGAGAATGTCATGATCGTCGACCTCCTCCGCAACGACCTCGGCCGGCTGTGCAACTTCGGCAGCGTTACCGTCGAAGATCTGTTTGCCGTCGAGCGCTATCCAACCCTGTGGCAGATGACCTCAACCATCACCGGCGAATTGCGCGCCGACGTTGGCTATCACGACATCTTTCGAGCCCTCTTTCCCTGCGGTTCCGTGACCGGTGCGCCCAAGGTGCGGGCCATGCAATTGCTCGCGCAGCTCGAGGCCACACCGCGCAGCGTCTACACCGGCGCCATCGGATTTTTCTGCGCGCGAGCAAACCGTCTTCAACGTAGCCATCCGCACCCTGCAGGTCGACGAAGAAAACGCGCGCATGGGCGTGGGGAGCGGCATCGTCATCGATTCCAATGCCTCCGACGAGTACCGCGAATGCCTCCTCAAAGCAGAATTCCTGAGCAACACCACCGAAAGCTTCTCCCTGATTGAAACCATGAAGTGGCAGGGCGAATATTCGCTGCTCGAATTGCATCTCGACCGCCTCGAAGATTCCGCCGCCTATTTCGGCTTGCTCTGCTATCGCGACGAAATCAAAGCCGCTCTTTTGAAAGTGGCGACTGCCTTCCCGGATCGCGCGCCGCGCAAAGTAAGACTGCTCCTCCATCCTCAAGAACGCATCCACATCGAACACGAGCTCCTGCCGCCACTGACCGAAGAAGCCAGTCCAGCACAAGTCTGCATTGCGAACCAGCGCACCGACGCACGCAACCGCTTTCTCTTCCACAAAACGACGAACCGCCCCGTCTACGCCGAAGCAATCAAAGCTGCAGCCGCAGCAGGCTTTGCCGATGTGCTCTTTCTGAATCAGGAAGAACAAGTCACGGAAGGCGCAATCAGCAACATCTTCATCGAGAAAGACGGCCGCTGGTTCACTCCACCCGTCGCATGCGGCCTGCTCAACGGAATCTACCGGCGCCACCTGCTGGCAACACGCCCCGAGATACAAGAGAAGATCCTATCGATCGACGACCTGAAAACCGCCGACGCCATTTATCTCACCAACGCAGTGCGCGGCCTGCGCCAAGTCACGATCGACTGGAACCGCAAACTCTGAACTCAGAACTAAAAACTAAGAACTTAGAACTTAGAACTCTGAACTAAGAACTAAGAACTAAGAACTCTGAAGTGGTAAAACGGTACGGTGCGCAGCCAGCAAACGGACCGGAAGATGCAGCATTTGCCTGGAAAAATCGCTTTGTCCTTTTGCTTGGGTCTGGCGGCCGTCACCGCCACATCCTCGAGTGCCGCAGCGCAAACAGCCGAACAGGCCTGGCTGCGATACCGGCCCCTGAAGAAGCGGCTCAGTGTGCCGATGCGCGTCGAAGTCAGGGGACAAAGCCGCATCGATCGTTCAGCGGCCTCCGCGCTTGTGCGTGGGCTGCGATCGCTCGCCGGCGAGTCAAGCCCTGATGCCGGTCCCGACTCAATTGTCCTCGCCACAGTGAATGAAATTGGCCGGGATAAGAGGAAGTCGATTGTCCCAGCGCTGGAGCCAGACGAGTTTCTGATTTCCTGGAGTCACCACCAGTCGCCCCGCGAACTCGACATCGTAGGCGGCAGCGACCGGGGTTTGCTGTACGGCGTCCTGGCTTTGCTCAGGCACCTGGCCGAGGGCGCAGACATGAGTCGCGCCATTGTGCGTGAGAAACCGGCCATGCCGATCCGCTGGGTCGACCAATGGGACAACGCCGACGGCTCCATCGAGCGCGGCTACGCAGGACGAAGCATCTTCTTCGAAGGCGGAAAAGTTCGCGACGACCTGAAGCCGGTGGAGGATTACGCGCGGCTGCTCGCCTCCATCGGCATCAACGGTTGCAACGTAAACAACGTCAACAACGCCGCACCTTTTCTCGCGCCTGAGATGATTCAGGGTCTTGCCCGCGCGGCCAGCGCCATGCGGCCCTGGGGCGTGCGCCTCGCCATGAGCGTCGACGTGGCCAGTCCGCAAAAAATCGGCGGCCTCTCTACGTATGACCCGCTGGACCCCGCAGTAAAAGCGTGGTGGAACGAAAAAGTAAACGCAATCTATGCACTCATTCCCGACTTCGCAGGGTTCACCGTCAAGGCCGATTCCGAAGGTCAGCCGGGCCCCGCCAGCTATGGGCGTACCCCCGCCGATGCCGCCAACACGCTCGCGGGCGCCCTCGCTCCCCACGGCGGCGTGGTGCTGTACCGCGCGTTCGTCTACAACCATCATCTCGACTGGACCGACCCCAAGGCCGATCGCGCCCGCGCGGCATACGACATCTTCCATCCGCTCGATGGCAAGTTCGCACCCAACGTCATCGTGCAGACCAAAGAAGGGCCCATCGATTTTCAGGTGCGCGAGCCAGTCTCGCCGCTGTTCGGTGGGCTTGACCCAAACCAGCCAGGCCATGGAGCTCCAGATCACGCAGGAGTACACCGGCCAGCAACGGCACCTCGTGTATCTCGCACCCATGTGGAAACAAGTTCTCGACTTCGACATGCACGTCGACGGTTCCACAGCTCCCGTCCAGAAACATTAATCGCCCGGAAGAACGGTGGCATGGTCGGCGTGTCGGGCGTAGGCCGCGATGCGTGGCTCGGCTCGCCGCTGGCCATGGCCAATCTCTACGCCTTCGGACGCCTCGCCTGGGACCCCAATCTTGCGCCGGACGAAATCGCAACTGAGTGGACCAGCCAGACTTTTGGCAACGATCCTCAAGTTGTGCGCACCGTCGTCAAGATGCTCATGCAATCCTGGCCCGCCTACGAGGACTACACCGGCCCTCTGGGCTTGCAGACGCTGACCGACATCACCGGCAGTCATTACGGCCCGGGCATCGAAGGCAGCGAAAACAACGGCTGGGGACAATGGCACCGCGCCGACCACGAAGGCGTCGGCATGGACCGCACCGTCGCCACAGGAACGGGGTTCGCAGGACAATATCCGCCGGAAGTCGCAAAAATCTACGAAACCACCGCAACCACTCCCGACGATCTGCTGCTCTTCTTCCACCACGTGCCCTACACATACAAATTGCACGACGGCAAAACCGTGATTCAGTACCTCTACGACAGCCACTACGCGGGCGCAGCGCAGGCAGCCCAATTTGTGCACGACTGGAAAACCCTGCAGGGACGCATCGACCCCGCACTCTACGACAATGTTTTGCCTCGCCTCGAGTATCAGGCCGGTCACGCCATCGTCTGGCGCGACGCCATCGTGCAGTATTTTTTCAAGCTGAGCGGCATCTCCGACGAACTGGGCCGCGCTGGACACTTTCCCGGCCGTATGGAAGCAGAAGACGCGAAACTGGACGGCTATCAGATCATCGATGTGAAGCCGTGGGAAGACGCATCCTGCGGGAAAGCTGTTGAGTGTGCCCCCGCAGCGGAAGAGGCTGCTCGACGCAGTTGCTCGGCCGAGTGGACCTATAAGGGAGCCGCTGGCCGCTTCGACATCGCCGCGCAGTACTTTGACCTTCAGGGCGGCGTTGCAAAATTCGCATTGAAGGTAAACGGCCAACCCGCAGGACAGCAATCGAATTGGGCGGCGGACGCAATCCTGCCAACGCGCCGCCCGCACGGCGACAACTCAACGCGTCACATCGTCGAAGACGTCCCGCTAAAGCCCGGCGACACAATTCGCCTCGAAGGCACACCGGACGCGGACGACCCCGCAGCATTCGATTACATTGAGATCCTGCCCGCAGCCACCGATCCGCATTGACGGCGTTCGGGCCAGGAGCACACGGCCGCATGCCCACATTCAGCGCGTTCAGAAAGTATGTTGGACGCGATAGAATGGCTGCCACGATCCGCAATGGGAGAAAGCAAGATGCGCATTGCAATGAGCATGGTTCTGTGTGCGGGATTAGCAGCCGCATCGGCGGCACAAGATGCGGCCAAGTCGTCCGACGCAGCGGTGCACGTACGAAAGCTGACCCTGGCGGCGACCGATCTGCCCAGTGCCGATTGGCGCCCGATCGCGGCATCACTCGAAGGCGGCTCCTATAGTGCGGATGATCTCGAAGATCGCATCCAGCAGAAACTCCGCGACCAGGGCTACTATTTCGCGCATGTCGAAAATCCCCAGTTCACCAATGTGCATCCGGAGGGCCCGGCGAATTCTGCGGATGTCTCCGTCGCATTCGAAGCGGGAAATCAATACGCGATGGGCGAGATCACCTTCAAGGGCGCAACGCAGTTCAAAAAGGAACCGCTGCGAAGCCTGTTTCCAATTGCCGCAGGCAGCGTGTTCAATGCGAGCGCGATCAGCGCGGGCCTCGAAAAGATGAAGTCGATGTATGAGGCGCAAGGCTTCGCCGACGTCGGCGCAGTGCCGGCGATCGCGGTCAATGAAGAGCACCGCGTCATCGACATTACGGTTGAAGTGGAAGAAGGTTATCCCTATCTGTTTGGCCAACTCACGCTCGACGGCGCCGAACCGATGCCTGGCGAAAGCAAGAGGCTCCTCACAGCGTGGAAAGAAGTTGAGGGGAAACGCTACAACCCTGAAGTGCTGAAGAAATGGTTGGCAGTGAACAATCCCAAGTCTCCGAAAAACGCGCCGCCAATCCATCCGCGCGCCGAAGGCATCGCCGACACCGAAGCGCATCTGATGAACGTTCGCCTCAAGTTCCAGTAGCATTCGAGTTATGCAGTTCCACGCGCTATCATTCCAGCGTGTTCCTTCCGTCATTCGCTCTTCGCCGTCGCACCTGCACATGTGCAGTGCTTCTCCTGCTTGCGCTCACCTGCAACTTCAATTCGGCCCAGCACTCTGTTGCGCAATCCGCTGACGACGCCCTCTACGCAGATCTAAGCGCCGACTTTGCGCGACTCGCTCCCCAAACCATCCGCCCTGCCGAAGGCTACATCCGCTACCCCTATCTCATTCCGGCGGGCTACTACGCACAGATGTGGGATTGGGATGGATTCTTCATCGGACTGCACTGGGCAAATCAAAATCCCGAAGATGCAAAGTACCTGCGCGACTGGGCACTGGGCTTCGCCTCGTCCGCCGATGCCGACGGTTACGTGGCCGGATGCATCACGCCTCAAGGGCCACGGCCGCTTTTCGGAAAATTTGCCATGAAGCCGTTCCTCGCGCAGGGCGCATGGATCGCCGCCCAAAGTCTCCACGATTACGAGTGGATGCGGCCTGTCTGGCCTGCGATGCAGCGCGTCGTTGCTTACCGCGAACGGACGCAGTTCGACAAAAAATGGGGACTCTGGTTCTGGGACAATGCAATGCAGTCAGGCGCAGACAACAATGCCGCGCTCTCCAACGATCCGAAAGATCGAAGCGCGATTCTCGCCGTCGATGCATCCGTGTATGCGATGCGTGAGTACCTTGCCATGGGCGCGCTCGCCGAGCATCTCGGCGACGGTCCTGCCGCGCGCAACTACCGGTTGCAGGCCGCCCGAACCAGGCAGGCAATCCTGAAAAATCTGTGGTCCCCCAAAGAAGCGCTCTTCTTCAATCGCCGCCGCGACACCGGGGCGTGGATGCGCGTGATCGATTGGACAGGTTTTCTCCCCCTCGTCGACGGAATGCTTCCGCCTTCCGATGCGCAGCGCATGATCCGCCGGCATCTTCTCAATCCGGCCGAGATGCGTTCGGACTACGGGTTTCGCAGTCTTTCCAAGAGCGACCCCGCGTACAACAACGAAGCCACCATCAATCCATACTCAAATTGGCGCGGGCCCATTTGGATCAACGCCAACCTTCTCGATTGGATCGCGCTGCGCCGTTATGGCTTTGACAGGGATGCCCATTGGCTCGCTCTCACGCTGGCCGGCGAACTCCATCGCGATATCCAGCAATGGGGATCGATGCATGAAGATTTGAGCTCCGAAACCGGCGAGGGACTTGCGCCGACAGAAGCGCAATCGCCAGGCGGCAAGTTTGCCGGATTTGTCGGATGGAATCTACTCGCCCAGGACATGCTCCAGTGTGAGACAGGCCATGGGCACTGCATCAAACTGGCAATTCCCGATGTGCCCAACAACTGAATCCTCCGCTACTTCACCGTCTGCGGTCTCACTCCAAACTCCCACCCGCACGCAAAGCTGTCAACAGAGCTTTAAAGAAGAGTTAAGTTACTCCGCGTCTTTCTCCATCTTGACGACCGGCAGGGATGCGCCATTCTGCAGCGGAACGCCAATGCGCTCCACTTCAACGTACCCCTTCAGCCGATAGAGCGGCACGCCCGTGAGCGTCGATCCCATCTCGAATCGTCGAAAGCCCGCCTCACGCGCGGCCCGTTCCACAGTCGCAAGAATCAGCGAGCCCAATCCCCGCCGCGCAAAATCAGGATGCACGAAAATTGCGCGCACCTTGGCAGCATCGGTCGCAGCATCGAGAAGATCCTCGGTACGCCCAGGACCGCGATCGGCGCCAAACAGCGTTTTGCGCTTCGACCAACCTCCGCATCCGGCCAGCGCTGGCTGCACTCCTGCGCTCCGATCCGGAGCCTCAGCTACAAAATATGTCTTGTCGCGAATGAGTTGTGTATCGAGGCCAAGCACGGTGCCCAGCGCGCCTTCAATCTGCGCAGGCGAGTAATCATCCGCCTGCAGACCGCGCACCGAAGCCTCAATCAGCGCGTGTAGGGCGGGAATATCATTCTCTGTTGCGAGACGAAGCCTGAAAACGGGCGCCATTGCGCTTTTATAGCACGCGAATATTTCGAAGAATCCCGAGCTTACAGCATTCTTCCGCTGACAATCTTGAAGGCGCGCTCATACGACCCAAGGATAAAAACGTTCTTGTAGCCAATGTGCTGCAGACGCTCTTTAGCCTTCTTGCTGCGCAGTCCGGTGCGGCAGTGAACCAGAATCACGCGATTCTTGTCTCTGACTTTTTCTGGCAGCAAGCCTTCGAGTTCCTCTAAAGGAAAATTGAACGCCTGCGACAAATGACCAGTGTTGAATTCGCGAGGGCTCCGGACATCCACCACGAGAGCGCCGCCTTTGACGTAGTTGGTCGCCTGTTTCTTTGAGATCTGCCCGCTGCGTCGCATCACCATGAAGGCAATGAGGGCCACGACGGCAAACGCATAGAGAGTCCAATACGTGCTGGTCATGAAGCGTTCCCTCTCTTCCCCGTGCGCTGGTCAGGCCGGCGCTGCGACGGCTTGGCCTGGTTCTGTGCGTTGAGCGATGAAATGCGCCATCACAGGTTGCCGGGGCAACTTCTGTGAAATCCATTCCGTTTGTGGGGCCCGTTGTTAGGGGGGAGGAATCAAAACGCTGTTAACGAAAAACCAACTACCGCGCCACTGCTTCGCGCCTGTTTCGTTGGGGCCCAACGGCCTCAGCAGCTAATCCATTGTTCAGGGACGAGCCCAGTTTACGCGGGTTTTCTCTAATCAGGAAAGAATTTTGATTGAGGAAAACTTAGATTACTATCTTGTTACTATTTTGCCACTTCAACGAGCGTGGAATAAAACGTCGCGCCCGCTGCCAATATCGGTCAGACGCTCGCTCGTGAGGCGTTCACGTTGTTGCTGTCGTTGTGAAGTTTCGCCCAATCCAGCCGTGCCGCAACCACGCCCGCAGGCACACTGCCGTTCACATGCGCCGTCAGTCGAAGCGAGCCGCGATCATTAAAGATGCGCACAGACTCGCCATCGACGATGCCCCGCGCCTTCGCATCGATGGGGTGCATTTCCAGGATGTGCGTCTTGCGCGCTTCCATTTTTCGATGTCCGTCGAGGTTCGCAAAAGTGGAGTTCATGTAGTTGTCCGCTTTTCGGCCAAGGAATTCGAGTGGGTATTTCTTGCTATTACTCCAGCGCGACTCAATTGGTGGAACGAAACCGGGCAGCGGGTCCAGCCCCTTCGCTGCCAGCGCTTCAGAATAGAACTCGACTTTGCCCGAAGGCGTCGGCACGCGGCCGCGACACATTCGGCATGAACGGCCGCGTTTCAGGTTCACGATGAAACGCGAGCGGAATGTGGCCGTCGCGCTTCAAGTCTTCGAATGTAATGTGCTCCATGCCTGGCTTGGTCGCGTGGCCGCCATTCCCCGGCACAATGCCGAGCGCCTGCTGGATGATTTCTTCCGGCGTGTCGCGGAAACAATCTTCAGTGAAACCCATGCGCTGCGCGAGCTGCGCAAATAGCCATACGTTCGATCGCGCTTCGCCTGGCGGCGCAATGGCCTGGTTCGAGAGCTGCACGAAATAGTGCCCGTACGCGCCCTGGATATCAGTGTGCTCAAGAAACGTCGTCGCAGGCAAAATGTAATCGGCGTAATCCGTCGTGTCGTTGAAGAACAGCTCGTGCACCACGGTGAACAGGTCCGGGCGCAGCAGGCCGCGTCGCACCGCGTTCTGGTTGGGAGCAACGGCGCCAGGGTTCGAGTTGTAAACGAACAGCGCCTGCACCGGCGGTCCGTCCCCAGTCCGCGTATCCGTCGATTGGCCGAGTTCGGTCAGCGCTTCGCCCAGCGCGCTCATGTTCACAACGCGTGCCAGCGCGTTTCAGCGGCGACGCCAGCGCGAGTTCGGGACGCTCGACCGCTTTCTTGTTCCACTGAAACGCGCCCGAGGTGGAAAGCTGCGCGCCGCCGCCGCGATATTTCCACGCGCCCGTCAGTGCGGGCAGCATCACGATGGCGCGCACCGCAGTGCCGCCATTTTCGCAGCGCTGCACGCCGTAGTTCAGCCGCAAAGCCGCGGGCGGCGTGGTGGCATATTCGCGCGCCAGGTGCTCCACTTCCCCCGGCGTCATGCCCGTCCACGCAGCCACGCGCTCCGGCGTGTAATCGCGCACGCGCTCCGCAAGCGCTCAAACCCGTGCGTCATTTCCTCAATGTAGGCGCGGTCTTCAAGGCCCTCGCGCAGAATCACGTGCATCATGCCCAGAGCGAGCGCACCATCGGTGCCGGGTCGAATGGCGATATGCCAGTCGGCCAGAGCCGCAGTGCGCGTCTTGTAGGGATCAATCACGATCAGCCGCGCGCCGTTGCGCCGAGCCTGCTCCACCATCGGCCACAGATGCACATTGTTGCCGTGGATATTCGCGCCCCACGCAATGATCAGCTTCGCAAGGCGAAAATCCTCAGTGGGCGTGCCAAGCTTTTTTCCGTAGACAAAGTTCCACGCCACGCCGCCCGCCTCGGAACAGATGGTGCGGTCCAGCTGGCTCGCGCCGAGACGATGAAAGAACCGCCGGTCCATCGAGCCGAATCCCAGCACGCCGATCGTTCCCGCATAGCTGTACGGCAAAATCGACTCGGACCGTAGGTATCGGCGATTTTCTTCAGCCGCGTACGCCATCGCATCGAGCGCTTCGTCCCAACTCACGCGCTCAAAAGCTGCATGCTCCTCGCCACGCTTCAGTCGGACCCTTCGCCACGCCATGCCTTCCGCTTGAGCGGATAGAGAATCCGATCGGGCGCATAAACGCGATCAAGATACTTCGCGACTTTCCCGCAAAGAAATCCCTGCGTAACCGGCTGCGTCGGATCGCCCTGCACCTTGACGGCGCGGCCATTGCTGTCGACGGTCACCAGCACCGCGCAGCTATCCGGACAATCGTGCGAGCAGACAGTGTGCACGATACGAAACGGGGAATTGGCTGCGGCGGCCATGCATTCATTGTAAGCTGAAGCCATATTTCAGGGGAGATCGGGGGCTTGCATGAGACGAGTGTTTCTCTTGGTGCTGCTGTGCCTTTGCGGAAATCCTGCAATGCGCGCACAATCGCATTCTGGGGATGAAATGGCGATCCGTGCCGCAATCAAGGCGCAGGCCGATGCATGGAACCGTGCCGACATTCCCGCGTTCATGCAGGCCTATGAAAATTCTCCCGACACCACGTTCATTGGCCTGACGCTGCGCAAAGGCTTCCAGCCGATTCTCAAGCGTTACCAGGAGAACTACACCACCCGCGAACAGATGGGTACGCTCACATTCAACGATCTCGACGTGCGCCTGCTGCGCGGCGGATGCGGCAAAGCGGAAATCGCGCTGGTGACAGGCAAATTTCACCTCGAACGTGCCGCCAAAGGTCAAGCCAAAAAGGACGACGGCATTTTCTCTCTCGTCTGGCGCAAAGGTCCGCAGGGTTGGAAGATCGTCCTGGACCACACCAGCTAAGCGTCGAGACAACGATGCGGAACGAAATTCCAGTGCGGCTTTTTCCCTGAGAAAAGGCCGCCTTTCACAATGCCAAAGTCTCCACCGTGAACCGGAGAACCGCTCCAGAAGCAGGATAATCAACGTAGCGCAGTTCTGACGTGAATCTCTCCGAAGGTTAGAGCCACTTGGATTCCGTAATCGCCGAAGCGCCCATCGCAAAACAACCAAATGCGCGGATCCCGCTGCGCGGGGTGCTTGCCGCGGCCATGGCCTTCGTATTCGCTCTGCACGTGGCTCTGCTGGTCGTACTGCAACCGCACGCAGTCGCAGCATCGCGCTATGCAACAGCTGCGTTGGTGTTCTTCGCGGCCACTTGCGTCTGGTTGCGCGCTACGAGGGTGCCAAGCCCCCGAACGCGCTATGCTCCGCTGGTTGAGCGCGGGAATATTTCTGTGGGGTGCTGCGCATCTTGTAGAAACCCTCCTTGGGCCAACCAACTGCTGCGAGCAATCTGGCGGTCGATCGCGTCAGACCTGATCTATGTCGTAGCGGCCTTCCCCCTCCTGCTTGCGCTCTCCACAACACGAGAAACCGAAGCGCATCGCTCCATCTTCCTGCTGAATTGCGGACAGATGGCCCTTGCGATTTTCCTTACCTACGTCCTTCTGTTCCGCACGCGCATGACACCGCAGACTGCTTCGACCGTCATGGGAAGCATCTACGCTGCCGTTTGCGGACTGCTGGTTCTTCTCACCACCCTGCGGTTCCTCGCCTTGACCTCCAGAGAAGAGCGGCGTGTGATCGGCGTCGATCCTCGCCTTTCTCGCCGCCTATCTGCCCATCGAAGTGGGCATGGATTACGCAACGCTTCATTGGAATCTCCACGCGGGAAAGTTCTTCGATTTGTTGTGGAGCGTTCCCTTTCTTCGTCGCCGCGTCCCTCGCCCTCTACCTCCCACTGGATAGAGAACCGGCCCCGCTCGCCCGCGCACCCCAGCCGCAATCGCATGCTGGTCGGCACCTTGTCTCCCCTGCTCATCACCATGGGCGTTTTTGCCTTGGCAGCCTCGGTCACCGCGCAGTTCCCCGTGTTGGCTCTGGCCTCCATCTTTCTGCTTCTCGTGGTGCAAGGCCTCGAAGCAGGCGTGCTGCAAAGGAAATACCTCACCGGACAAACGCAGTTGATCGATCGCGAACGGGACCTGTGGGAAGCAAACTGCGGCCTTGGAGAAATTGTCGCAACTGGATCCCTTGACCAATATCGCGAACCGCAGACGGTTTGATCTGGCGCTGGACCAGGCGGGACGCCGCGCATCGCGTCAAAGAAAACCTATTTCCCTGCTGATGATCGATCTTGATTTTTTCAAGGGCATCAACGATGCGCATGGACATAGCTACGGCGACGTATGCCTGGTAAGCGTCGCCCGCATGCTCGGCCTGCAGGCCCGGCGCCCCTACGATCTTCTCGCACGGTATGGCGGAGACGAATTCTTCCTCTTGCTCCCGGACACAGGTGCCGGCGGCGCAGCAGCAATCGCAGACCGCATTCACGAGGCCGTCGGCAACATGAATCTGGAAAACCGCGCCTCACCCTTGGGCGGCCGATTGACGGTAAGCATAGGCGCAGGCGTCAGCGACGCAGAGTTCAGCATCGGCGCGGCAGCCCTGGTCGACTTGGCCGATCGCGCGTTGTATGAGGCAAAGCGTCTCGGCCGCAACCAGACATGCCTGCGATCCCCCGTCAGCGGCCCCGAACTCGTCGGCAATCCCGGCAACCCACCCGCGCAACCTGAATGAAGTGCGGAGCAATACGAACCGAAAGCTGAAATTCCCAAATCCAATTTCAGGTTTTTGCCACCCATCCAGCCCAGAGCAACCCGTTCGCGAGAAGAAAAAGAAGCAGACCAAGAAAAGCGGGGAGCAGGTGGAGAAAATCGAGATAGCCAACCGCGAAATGTACGCCAATCGCGCCGCCGAATCCGGCCATCCCCATCACCGCGACAACCTCAACAAAGCTTCGCGTGAGCGGTGCGCAGCGCGCCATAAATAACAGCAGGCACCCAATGGAGCACAATCCGCCACCAAACCCTGCGCGATCATGAGAAATCACGGGAATCAGTGAGTGGGAAATATGGCTAAGCGCGCCCGTGTCGAGTCCAATAAATCTCAAATCCGATGGAACAAAGACCGTCGTCATACCAAAGATCGCAATCGTGCCTCCGGCCAGCACCAGGCCCACTGCACAAGTGGATAACAGCATCCGGCCCCAGCGTCCGCACTAGGCCATCGCTCTGTCGGCCCTCCATCCATGCCGCACCGAGAGATAGACGATCGGGTCGTGCTCTCCAGAGCCCAAGCAAAAAAACGGGCAGAAGAAACAGCGTGGCCACGCCGTGCCACGAATCCAGGTAGCCCTGGCCAAGGTAAGTCAGGAACGCCAGAAATCCGATGCCGCCTGAAAACACAAGCGCCCACCACGCCCAGGCTGCACGCCCCTGCATGGGAAACGCCGCCAGCCACAAGTATCCTGTCCCGATCGAAACCAGCGTTCCGCCATAAGCCACGCGGTCATGAAACATGAATCCCAGAAGCCGAGGATTCGCGGCCCTCATCAACGCAGCCGAATCCATGCCGATCGCGTGACTATCCTGGGGGAGCAATTGTCCTGAGACTGATTGAAGAATCGCGAATCCCCCGCTCAACACCAGCGCAATCCCCGTAAGCGCAATCAGGAACCGGCCGTCGCCAAGGGCCACATCCAGCAGGCTGGGATCGTTTCTCATCGGTGGTTGCAGTATAAACACGAGCTCAAGAGATTCCTGCGGCCGTGCCGACCCGCCCCCGTGCCGAATCGCGGCGCTGAATAATTCTCTTGCCATGCGCGTTTCAACGAACTAACCTCAGCCATCCTTCCCGATGATTTGGCTCGATGGGCATCTCCCCGAATGCCCAGTCCCTTGAAAATTTTGGGGGCCCCGGAGGGCGACTTGAATTTCTTTCGACGGGTCTCGCCGCCGACACCCGCATCCAACGCGCCATCACGCTTGAATCGAAAATTTGGAATCGCCGCGTTCGGTTGCCTGGCCGTGCTCCTCTGCTCCGGCGCCACCGCGCCGGCAGGTTGCACTTCGAACAGTTCATCCGACTCCATTGGTCCACGCCAGGGCGAAGTGATCGGTGCCGCCGTCGGCGTCGGAGCGGCAATCGCTGTGGCAGTAGTGGTACTTGTCGAGGTCAACCATAGCCATCACTCGCTGAGTGGCTGCGCGATCTCCGCGCCGAATGGACTCGAACTTCAGACCAGCGACTCGAAATCCTACGCACTCGTGGGCGATGCAGCAAGCATCCGGGTCGGCGACCGGGTCAAGCTCAAAGGTTCGAAGGTGAAGAAGACGAAAGACACCACCGGCGATCAGATCTTCCGAGTGGCAGCAATCAACAAGGACTACGGCCCGTGCAAAGTGAACGCGACGACAGCCGCAAAGCTCACGCCATAACCAAATCCAATTGGATTGAAGTTTTGTCGCTATTCCCTATTCCCTATTCCCCAACGGTGCAAGTTCGCGGCTGTCGAGATACGAAGCCACAGCATCAGCAACCCCATCGGGTTCGGCCAGGGCAACATATCCATCGGGACGCAGCAGGTACGCGGCATTGCAGCGCAGGCCGGCGTGACGTGTTGCCGCGCTGTAAGGGAAGACATGCAGCCGCATCCCGCGCTCATCGCACAAAGCCTGCATCGCGGGCTTGGCCTCGCCATACACATGTACTTGCCAATCGAGCGACCGCAGCGGCGCAAAGTTGTCGCGGCCCCCGCCGTTCGATCCCATCTCCACCCAGGGCAAACGGTCCCCACCGCGCACGGCGCCGGCAATGCCTTTGCTCAGCCCGCTCCCCCGGTAGTTGATCGCCGTTTGCGAAACTGTGCGAAACAAAAGCTTGCGCGTGGGCTCAAACGAAAAGAAAAACGGGGCGAAGAGCGGGGCGAGCCGCAGGCGCATCAGGCGCGCGGTTGCGCTTGAGCTCGTCACCTCGGTAAACACACGATCCGTCGTCTCGACCAGCTTGCGCGCAAAAGCGATCCGCTCCCGCTCGTAGCTGTCGAGCAGCGCCGGTTTGGCACGGCCCCGCAACACCGCAGCAAGCTTCCACGCCAGGTTCACCGCATCGCCGATACCGGTGTTCATTCCTTGACCGCCAACAGGGCTATGGATGTGCGCAGCATCGCCCAACAGAAACGCGCGTCCCGAACGGAAGCTGCCCGCCACGCGATGATGCACGCGGTACGTCGAAAACCAGTTCACCTTCTCAACCGCAATCCGCATCCCCTCCATGATGTGTTTGCTTACGTCTTCCCACCTGAGGTCGCCGTAAAAGTGGTTCTGTTCCTTCCGAACAGTCCCGATGAATCGGGCGCGGTTTTCTCCCTTGAGTGGAAAGACCACAAGAAAATCGCTGCGATCGAACGCAATGTTCAATTCGCCGTTCAGAACCTTCCCATCTGCTTCCACATCGGCAACGTAGAACAAGTGCTCGTAGGTCCCACCCGGAAAGCCAATCCCGAGACGTTCGCGCACCGTGGAGCGCGCGCCGTCGCATCCCGCAACGTAACCCACTCTGCAGAATTCCTTCGTTCCATCCGACTTCAGGATCTGCGTGCGCACAGAAAGGTCCGCATGCTGAAACCCGATCAGTTCCGTGCAACGCTCGACAGCGACACCAAGGTCTGCAAGGCAAGCGATCAGGAAGCGCTCGTGTTCATCCTGCGGATAAATGAGTGCGTAAGGAAACGGGCTCAGCGAGGCGCCAAGGGCTCCGAATTCAAAGTGCGCTGCCCGACGCCCGTTCGACCAGAGATTGGCCGCAGTGGCCCATCGCCCTTGCTGCACAACCGCGTCCGCGATCCCGAGCTGCGCGTAAAACTCGAGCGTCCGAGCCTGCACCCCTAAAGCGCGCGACGTCGTACCGGGCTCCGCGGTCTTATCGAGGATACGTACGCGAACGCCCAGCCGCGTGAGCCATAAGGCAAGCACGAGGCCCGTCGGACCGGCGCCGACGATGAGAACGTCGGTTTCGCATGTGGGGAGGTTAGCCATACAGACTTAAATACGCATGGAAATGATTCTGGTGGAAATGGGCCCCTTGACTGGGAGCCCGATTCAACTTGTTTGGTTGGGATGCCGTTCTTCGTCTCGCCGTCTGGTGAGCCTGTTGGGGTCGATTGGCACGCGTTTCGCGCGGATCCCCGATCTACTCGAAGGGAGGTGCGCACAGAGAACCCTCCCTGCTTGGATGAGGATAACGCAGAGATGGTTCACAGGCTTTGACCAGATTGCAGATCGGCGCCAAAAAGACGCCGAGGCAACCCCGGACGTTTGCTTTCGCAGCACCAATCAGCACGAACATGAATGCCCCACCCTGTCATAACGCCCTGTCATCCCGAGCGAAGTCGAAGGCGACCTGCGGCTCTTTCTCTCAGCATCAATTAGCACATCCATCCGTGCCCCATCCTTTCCGTTTGTTTCTGCGGAAAGGGTGGGAAACCAACCAACCCAGACCCAGACCCACCGTCACCCTGAGCGACCCTGAACGCAGTGAAGGGGAGTCGAAAGCCTGCCCTGAGCGAAGTCGAAAGCGACCTGCTTCTTGCTCTTAAGCGTTCAAGGTGGGAAAGCACGAACCTCTCTCGCCGCTGACTTCCTAGTACACTGGTCCGGTCATGACCTGCCTTTTCTGCAAGATCATTGAGGGAAGCATTCCTTCGAATCCCGAATATCAAGACGACCGCTGTTACGCCTTTGCCGATATTCACCCCCAGGCCCCCGTACATCTCCTGATCGCGCCCCGCGAACACCTCGTTTCGCTGGCCGAAGCAGGCGAAGAACATCCCGCCCTCCTCGGTCACCTCTTGTGGGTGGCAGCAAATCTGGCTCGCAAAAAGGGCCTCGCGAAAGGCTATCGCGTAGTAATCAACACAGGCGAAGACGGTGGCCAGACGGTAGACCATCTCCACGTCCACTTGCTAGGCGGCCGCCCCATGACCTGGCCCCCAGGATAAGAAAGACGGGCAGTAGGGATTAAGGAATTAGGGGATAGTGATTAGGGAACAAGGAATAGGGAATAGGGGGTAGGGGAGACGCGGCGTGGCGGATCCCCCCAGTCCCTGCAGGCGCTTGTCACCATTCAAATCGTTCACGGAATTTTCGCGGTCCAGGAGTCCATATCAAAAGCAGAAAAGCGCACCCGATACGGATGCGCTTTTCTGTTCGTCCCTATTCCCTGTTCCCTATTCTCACCCCATCGGCTGCGCGATGGATTCGTCTTCCTCTTCCAATCCATAGCGGCGAAGCAGGTTGGGCAGGCTCTGCGAGAAGGCAGACCGCGGCATCACTGTATCGCAACCCGCTTCGACGGCCTTCGCCTTCAGGTCGCCCTGCAGATGGTTCAGGAAACCGATGATCGAAGTCGCCTTCTTGAACTTGGTTTTGAATTTCGGAATCAGCGACAGCGGCTTGGCGTTCAGATTGTTCAGGTCGAAAACAACCAGGGTAGGCTTGGCGTCTTCCGGCGCCTCAATCAGCCGCGCGACGGCTTCCTTGTCGCCCTTCACGAATTCAACCTTGATGCCAAGCTTGCGCGAGGTCTCCTGGATCTTGGCCTGGAAAAAGAGATCCTCGATGAAGCAGAAGATCCGCGTAGGCGCGTCTTCGCGCACCGGTGCCGGCGGGTTCGCCTGATAGACGTCGGAATAATAGCTCCCGTGGCCGTTGCGACGAAGTGGGAATCGTCGAAGGAGGACCGTCCGCCACGTTGCCGTTCACGATGCGATAACTGTGGTCCATCGGCCCCACAAACGTGCGCGGACCCTTTTGCCTGTCCTTGCGCCGCCCGTTGTTTGACCCATTGATGCTGTTGCCCGGCTGGGGGCCCTGCTGCCGCCGCCGCCGCTGCCCTTTTGGAAGAATTTCTTCTTCTTCCGTCCCTGGTTCTGGCGCATGTGAGGCGGTTTCTGCTGCCCCGATTGCGGCTGACCAGACTGCGGCTGCCCGGATTGTGGCTGCGGAGGGGGCGCCTGCTGCACTTGCGGCGGTTGCGCCTGCTGCGCCTGCGGTGCGCCCTGCTGGCTGGACTTGTTCTTGCGGCGGCGCCTGCGGCGTCGATGCCCCTGCGACGGCCCGAGACCATTGGTCGGGGCCGGCCCCATCTCTGGCTGGGGCTGGGTCGGTTCTGTCGTCATGCGTGTACTTCCTGGCACATTTCTTTATTGTGCATTTGCGTTGCGGGACCCAGCCTTCCCATGGCGGGAGCTGCTTCCCTTTGCGCGCCACGCGTCCTGGTGGGGACGGGGGAGTTGGTGGCGAGCAGTTTTCTTTCCCATCTGGAACCGGAAAGCACGCGGCGAAATACCCTTCGCACGCAGACTTTCATGGTTCCTGCGAAGCTATAGTCTTTTCACAGCAAGTCAGGCCCTGGGGTTCCCGAAGCAGACGTAACTGGCAAATCGACATTCAAACAAAGCTAAAGCTGCTCCCAAGGGCCCTTCAACTGTGAAAAAACGCTCCGGCCACCTGGTACGCCAAAACCCCAACAACAACTCTTTCCGGTTGTGAGGATCGGCACGCCGCAGCCAGCGCCTTTTCTGGGTAATGCCCTTTCTCTGGGGCGTTCGCCGCACTCGGACGACTAAAGTCTCTGGAGGCTGGCGAAGAATCCCTTCATCAGCGGCGAGCTTTCACTTCCCTCTACGGGTGGTCCGCATCAGCCGCCTTGATAGGCAAATTCGATACTACAGCGACACGACCTGCTGCGCAAGTCCGCGCACGGAACAACAGTAATCAAAAAGAAGGATGACTTGAGAGCCCCGTTCACTGGCCCCTTCACGAGGCTAGTTGCACAAAACGCCACCTTTTCAGGTGGCGTTTTGCGTTTCCCGTGCTGGTCACTGGCCTCCCAGCAAATCATGGCCGGTGCTTTTACACCTCGCCTGTCGCAGGCTCCTCCGGCCGGTCTCCCCTTCGTGCGGGCCGCTCATTGGCGGATGCTCTTGCCGGACGCCTGCTTTTTTGTGGGCTCGCCGGATTCTTCCAGCAGCCGGTACATCACTGGCACCCTACAAGTAGCAATCGCTGGGCCGTTCCTATCGAGTCTTAATTTCAATAGCTTACGGCGAATTCAAGCCGTGGTTTTTCTGGATTCCAGTAGCTTCACGACCCGAAATCTCTCAAAAACCATAGAGACACGCCCAGGCATCCGGCTCTACGCCGACCAACATCTAAGCCTATTCTTCATTTTGGAGCAGCACAGACCTCGTTGCGATCCCATACCCTTCCGATTAAAGCGATCAAAGAAGAATGAAGACATCAGGACGGAGGGAAACGACCCGAGAAATCCGGACGGAGGGAGCCGGGGGCTTTAGCCTCCGGATTAAACCCCTCAAAGGAGAGGGCCTTCAGGCCCGGCCGACACCCTTCACCGCTGGCACTGCGGACAATAATGCGTGCTTCGCCCGCCCACAATGATTCGCTTAATCACCGTTCCGCAGACGCGACAAGGCTCCCCCGTGCGCTGGTAGACGCAGTGTTCCAGCTGGAAAAATCCCCGCACCCCCTCCGCATCCACATAATCGGAGACCGAGGACCCTCCCAGCCGAATCGCATGTTGCAAAACCTCTCGCAGAGCGAGCCGAAGCCGCTCCAGCTCCGCTCGTGTAAGCCGCCCGGCGTTGCGGCGTGGCCGAAGACCCGCCCGAAACAGGCTCTCATCGGCATAAATGTTTCCCACCCCGGCCAGGAGCGTTTGGTTCAGCAATGCCGCTTTGATCGCGAGCCGTCGCCCCCGGAAGAGCGCCACAAAGGCGTCGGATTCGATCCGCAGCGGCTCTGCCCCAGGAGCGCCAAAGCCTTCATCCCGTCCCAAATCGCGAAATTCGAGGCGTCCAAACCGGCGCGGATCGACAAACCGAAGCTCACGACCGCCGGCAAGAGTCAGGCGCGCATGGGTGTGGGGAGCAACCGGGGCATCGGGCGTCGTCACAAGCAGTCGCCCCGTCATGCCAAGATGAACAACCCACTGGGCATCCGCCCGTTGGGCGTCGGAAGAATGCGCCCTCTTTCGGCTACTTGCCGAGCCAAGATTGCACACAATATGCTTCCCGGCGCGCTCCACGCCCAGGATGACCCGGCCTTCAAGCCCCTGCAATTGCCGGCTCGGCGGAGTTTTGAACGGCTCCCTGTGGGATCCGAACCAGGCCTGGAGAATCCGGTCGCCGCGCACGCGCGCATTCACTCCGCGGGCAATCGTCTCCACCTCGGGAAGTTCAGGCATCCGTTTATTTTAGTCAACAGGTCCGCATCGATCCATCCATCCGCACATCCACCCGCGCCCCATCCTGTCATCCTGAGCGACCCTGAGCGCAACGAAGGAGAGTCGAAAGACCTGCTTCTTGATCTCTGGCGGAAAGGGTGGGAAACCAACCAACCGAAACCAGCTGTCATCCCTACTTGTGCGCGTCCTCGTCCCTGATTCGACTGGCCTCGAAACTCACAATGCGCCACACTCCGCTCCCATCGCGCACATACACGCGCGTGTAGCGATAGCTGCCCGTCAACTCGCCTTCGGGTGTGGTGCCGCTCACTTCCGCCCGCGACGTCACCAACGCCGTCGCACCATAGAAGCGCACCTTGCGGTCTGAGATTTCAATCGATTTGATCTGCAGCGCCCCGCTGCGCATGTTGGCCAGCGTCTCTTCTTTGGATTGGAGCGTCCCGTTCGGCGTGATCGCCATGTAATCGCTGGCCAGCAGGGTCTCCATCGCCGCTACGTTGCGGTTCAGGATCGCATCCCGCCAATGATCTTCCAGACGGTCGATCTTCAGCCGAACCTCGTGGCGTTCGCCGCGCGGCATCGCCTTCATCGGAAGGGCCACGCCAAATACCAACAACGCTGCCAGACCGGCCATAAGACTCCGGTTCGCAACGGGGATAAAATGGCGGCCCGATTTCCTCATCGGCGTATCGGATGGTAGACCGGAAGGATTACCCCGGTCAATTCCCGGTCGATAAATAACCTTTGCGCCTGAAATCATTTGAGTCCATACGTTCCAAAACGGGAACGACTGCAAAAAAAAATCTATCTCGATAAATTGCTTGCGATTGTGACACAAAAAGTTGGTCCAGTTGTACGCGGATCATACAGTGATTCGCGACTCCAGATGACTAAAGAAACGAACCCGCTTTTCTTTGGACTCAGGGCATGCTCAATCGCTGTCGATGAGTTAAAAGATTCCAACTTTAGGGCGATTCCGGGATCACTCTTCCGTCGGCAAAGCAGGACAGGCTGTCGCGCACCCAGAAGGTCGCAGCCGGGCCTGACCGGCGTCGAGCGATTGATTCCGGAAACGGAATGGATAGGCAACCAAGATGCAGGAAATTCTTGCGGATGCGGCGATTGTGGGCCTGTTTGTCTTTCTGTTTGCCGCCATGTCTTCGAGGCGAGGCGATGTTCGGCTCCGCTTGTGGACCGCAGGCTGGCTGAGCATCCTCGCCCATTTCCTGGCGGAACTCTGGCAGCCTGCAGGACACAGTTGGCACGTGGTTCAGGCTTCGATCAGCATGGACGCCCTCGCTGTAGCCGGAACCTGCTTCGTATTTTCCGCGACCATCCATCAGTCGGAGGGATGGCTGATCAAGCACATGGGCATGGCTCTGGCGGTGCTCACTCTCATCACGCTCGGCCTGGCCGTAGATGGAACAACACCGGCGTGGGTCTTGGCGGGGCTCGTGGCCGCGCGCCAGGCCGATGCCATTTTTCTCGCTCTGCAGGCCCGCAAAGAACGCGTGCTGTTTACCTCGCTGGCGGTGTTGCTCTGTCTGGCCACCGCGGCATGGATGCTGACGGGGGTCCTGCATGGCCAGCCCGGGAGCGTTATTTATGCGCTTCTGGGCGAAATTTACTTTATCGCCGCAATTGATTTCTATGCGAACGGATGGTATCAATCCGCAGCCTTGAAAACGATGATTGGCGGATTTGCGGCGTGGGGCGCCGTGTTTCCCCTCGCGTACTGGACAGCCCGGCTGTGGCCACACTTTGATATCGACCGCGAAGTTTGGAACCTCCCCAAGTTTTGCGTAGCGGTGGGCATGATCCTGGTGGTGATCGAGGAAGACGCGCGCGCGGCGCGTGCCCTGGGAGAGGATTACCTGCTCCTCTTCAATGGCAATCCGGAGCCGCTCTGGATTACGGAGGTTGCCACGCTCCGCTTTCTGGCTGCGAACCAGGCCGCGCTCGACGTGCACGGATATACACGAGAAGAGTTCTTGAAGTTGAAGCTGCCCGACGTGCTTTCTCCGGAGGAGCGCAAGGCGGCGGCCGCGTCTGTCCGATCACACCAGGCAGGTTCGCATCATCGGGCATCGCACCACGTGCGCAAGAACGGGAGCAAATTTCCCATGGACATCACGGCACAAGACATTCTGTTCCAGGGAAAACGGTCCCGCTTCGTGATGGCCCTCGACGTCACCGAGCGCGAAGAGTTGCAGCAGCAGCTCGACCACCAGGCAGGACACGATCGTTTGACCGGATTGCCGAATCGGATGCTGCTTCCCGACCTGTTGGCCAGGGCCGTCAAGCACGCGATCGACGCCAAAGAAAAGCTCGCCGTGCTGTCGCTCGACATGGATCGCTTCAAACGCGTGAACGATGTGTATGGATTGCGCATCGGCGACGAATGCATCGAACGCCTCGCAGGTTTATTCGCTTCACGGATGCGTTCGATGGACCTCATCGCGCGCACTGGCGGCGATGAGTTCACCATCGTGGTCACGGGGTTGAAGAGCACAGTAACTGCGGAGCAGGCGGTACACGATCTCATGGAGGCCCTCGCGCAACCGCTGATCGTGCAAGGTTACAAAATCGACATCCCGGTAAGCATCGGGGTCGCAGTCGGCCCGGATGATGCCGTTGATGCTCTCGCGCTGTGGCGTGGCGCCGAGCAAGCGCGCCTCGAAGCAAAGGCCTCCGGAGGCAGCAGAGCCGAGTGGTTCTCCGCTGATCTGCGCAAAGCCACCGAAGAACAAGTGAAGCTCGAAGCTTATATGCGGACCCGTAGGGACGAAGGCGGCCTCCATCTGGATTACCAGCCCATCTACGGACTCGATGGGACGGTTCGCAGCGTGGAAGCCCTCCTGCGTTTGAATCATCCGGACTTCGGCGTGGTGCCTCCCACCAAGCTGATTCCAATTGCTGAAGCCGCGGGCCTCATCATTCCCCTGGGTGAATGGGTCATCGAGGAGGCCTGCCGGCAATTATTGATCTGGAAGTCGCAGCATGTCCCACTCGCGCCTGTTGCCGTGAATGTCTCGGGGCTTCAGATCGTGCATGTCGACTTCGCGCGCCGCTTCATGGCCACACTCGAGCGCTATGCCATCGACCCGCGCCTGCTGCACATTGAAGTGACGGAAACAGCGGCGATGCACAACGTGGCCGACGTAACTGAGCAGATGAAGGCTCTGTCCGCCAAGGGCATTGAGTTTTCCATCGACGACTTTGGCACCGGCCACTCCTCCCTTGCGCGGCTGAGCCAGCTCGGCGCTTCGATCCTCAAGATCGATAAGTCCTTCGTGACACCAGGCTGTGCCGAGAATGCCCAAACAATCATGCAGGCCATTATCACCATGGCCCACACACTGGGTCACAAGGTTGTCGCTGAAGGGGTAGAAACAGCGCAGCAGATGGCTTGTCTACGCGAATTGAACTGCGACCTGTTCCAGGGATACCTGCTGTCCAGGCCCGTCTCTCCGGATCAGATTCCCGCCCTCCTCAGGACCGTCCATCCCGCCTTCGAAGGCCAGCCGATCCTGGGCGAAAGCCTGCGCCTCGTCGCACGCGTCTCCGCCTGAACCATCGAAGTCCGCATTCCCTTGTTTCTTTTTCTCTCCCCATCAATCCGCAAGACAATGGGTGCCCCATCCTTTCCGTTTGTTTCTGCGGAAAGGGTGGGAAACCAACTAACCCCAAACCATCCTGTCATCCTGAGCGACCTTCAAGGAGGGAGCAGGGGCCTTCACAGGCTGCGGAAAAACTCGTTCATGGTTTGCTTTGTAACAGGGCACGAGTTTACTCGTGCCGATAAGTCGATTCGATTGAAACCGGCTTCAGCCGCTGCGGGATGTCCCTGGGAAACCTTCGCTGAATCCAAGCCTTTTTCCGCAGCCTGCTTAGGCCCCTGAGTCAATCAATGAAAGAGCGCGGGGCTTCAGCCCCGGAAGAGAATCCGCAAGCCTCAAGCCAGCGCCACAAGATCCTCGCGGCTGCGCTCCAGCATCTTCTGATAAAGCCCGCACACCGCATACTTCGTGAAATGCGGCGAATGCCGATGCGCGTCCGCCGCAGCCGAGTCCTTGTACTGCTCGTAGATGAGAACCGCGTCAGGGTCGCCCTCAATGCGATGCGGAATATAGACTGATGCAGCCGGGTTCCTGCCGCGAAGCCTCGGTCAGCAGGCGCAGGACTTCGGCAACGTCGTCCCTGTCTTCAGGCGCGAACTTCATCCGGACAGTAAAGCTGATCATGGGGAAAAATTCCTTCCTGTTGCTCTTGCGTCGATTCGCATTCTATTCAACCCGCTCCCAGAAGAGCCAGCCTCTTATACTAGCGCATGATTTCAAGGCCTTGCGCAGAGACAGACCCCAGGTCACCGGAGACGTGGCCTCAAAATTCCTAGACGGTCGGGGGTTCGTTTAGTTTACCTGTGAATCTCATTCAGCGCAGCCGCAAAATCGGGCAGCACCATCGTCTGGTCCCGATCCGGGCCCGTCGAAACCATGGCGATCTTCGCTCCGCTTTCCCTCTCCTGGAAATTCGAGGTACTCGCGCGCCGCCTTGGGCAGCTTCGTCGAATTCGTAAATCCCTCCGTCGGCTCGCGCCATCCCTTCAGCGTCGTATAGACAGGCTTGATCTGCTCCAGCCCGTGCACATCGGCAGGAATTTCGTCCGTGACCTTGCCGTTGATCTCGTAGCCAATGCAGATCGGAATCTCGTCCAGCTCGTCCAGCACGTCGAGCTTGGTCACCACCAGCCACTCCGCGCCATTCACCTGGTTCGAATAGCGCAGCAGCGGAATATCCAGCCATCCGCAGCGCCGCGGCCGTCCCGTCACCGCGCCATACTCGTGTCCCGCGCGCCCGCAGCGTTTCGCCCACCGCATCGTGAATCTCGGTCGGAAACGGCCCTTCGCCCACGCGCGTCACATACGCCTTGGTCACCGAGATCACCGTGCCGATCGCCGTCGGTCCCACGCCGGTCCCCGTAGCCGCGCCGCCCGCCGTCGCCGACGACGAAGTCACAAACGGATAGGTCCCGTGGTCGATGTCCAGCATCGTCCCCTGCGCGCCCTCGAACATCACCGCTCCGCCCTCGGCCAGAATCTCGTTCAACAGCCGGCCAGTGTCCGCCACAAACGGCCGCACCTGCTCCGCCGCCGCCGCGTATTCCTCATACATCTTCTGCCGGATCCAGCGGCCCCGATCCGGTCTGCCCAAACAGCGCATGCGCAATCGCATTCTTCTCCGCGCAGGCCGCTTCAATATGCGTCTTCAGCAGATCCGGCCGCAGCAGATCCACCACGCGCAGCCCGCTCCGCGCCATCTTGTCTTCATAGGCCGGCCCGATGCCGCGGCTCGTCGTCCCGATCTTCTGCCGCCCCGGCGCGCTCTCCGCGGCCAGCTCGATCATCCGGTGATACGGCAAAATCACCTGCGCCCGATTGGAGACAAAGAGCTGGCCATCGACAGCAACGCCCAGGTCGCGCAGCTTCGCCACTTCCTTCAGAAACGCGATCGGATCCAGCACCACGCCGTTGCCGATCACGCCCTTGCACCCCGGCCGCAGCACGCCGCAGGGAATGAGCTGCAGAACGAATTTCTGCTCGCCGTGAATCACCGTGTGCCCGGCGTTGTGCCCGCCCGCGTAGCGCGCCACCGCGCTGAAGCGCTCGCTGAGCACGTCCACAATCTTGCCTTTGCCCTCGTCGCCCCACTGGGCGCCCAGCACTACCGCCGTCTTCGCTCGCATCACTCGTCCGCTTCCCACAAAATAGCCCGCCGCAGCACGCCTCACCGGCACCGCTACGCGGGCAAAACTCAGGCGCAGTCGATAAACCTGCGCCTAGGACGATGATAAACCCAGCCACGGCCCCTTGCGACGCACGATGAAATCTAGCTCTCCCTCCAGTTGCCCTCCCACAAATGCTGCCATCCGAGCGAAGCGCAGCGCAGTCGAAGAACCTGCGTTGCTCTTCACAGCAGAGCCCTCAAAACGGCCTAACGGGAAACCCTTTGACGGCGGGCGTGGATCGGACGCTCAAGCCGTCGCGAAGGGAATCGGTCCAACGAGCCGCTCCATCTCCCTTTTCAGGTTGGAGATGATTTCCCTTGCGATCTCGATCCGGCTCGTCTTTTTCATAAACACCATCCTTCACCGAAAGCCAATTGCCAAGCAGTCTCTTCCGTCCCGACCGTTATGGCGTGACACCTGGATGCCGTAGTGATGATGATGGTGATGGTGGTGGTGATGGGGATGAACAACCACCACAACCTGCGCCTGCGTCGCTACAGGAACTGCCGCGAAGCAGAAGATGAGAACCAATCCGAGCAATAGCTTTTTCATCCCTTAATTGTCCCGTGCAGCATTTTCCTTTGCTGAGCTACTTTGACCTGTCCGGACAAACCGAGGGGACTGATCGTTTTGCCGGTCCTGTTAACAAATCCACGCCCTGAACGTTATCCACACAGAAGAGCGTCAAACCCGCTCTTCGCGCCCGAGGGGAAAACCAAAATGCAAACCCGCCGCAATATCTTCCGCACCCTTTCGATCCTTGCCGTTCCTTTTCTCTTCTGCGCCATCCTGGCAACCGCACAAGCCCATCCCGCCGCAACCACGCCCGTCGGCTCCCCCCATGCTGAACGACAAAGATGTAGCCGCCACCCAAACCGAGCTCATCCGCCTCCTCCGCCTGAGCCCTACCCTCACGACCGTCGTCTCGCACGACCCCTCGCTGCTAAGCGACCAGGAATATGTAACCCGCAATAATCCCCAGCTCGCCGCCTTTCTCGCCGAGCATCCTGAGGTGGCACGGAACCCCGAGTACTTCCTCTTCTCGCATCTGGGCCACGAAGACGGCCAACCCGACGAAGCCCTCGAGCGCGCCGTCTGGCCCGACGTCTATCGCGCGCAAAGCAGGCCCTCCCCCATCGCCGATTTCCTGCACGACCTCTCGCCGCTGCTCGCTTTCCTGGGCTTCCTCGTCGTTCTCACCTCGCTCACCCGCATGTTCGTCGAAAACCGCCGCTGGGGCCGCACCTTCAAACTCCAGAGCGAAGTCCACGGCCGCCTCATCGACAAGTTCAGCTCCAGCCAGGAACTCGCCGCCTACATGGAAACCGAAGCCGGCAAGCGCTTCCTCGAGGCCGCGCCGATTCCCGTGAACATGGAGACCCCGCAGCGCGTACCCAATGCCGTGGCCCGCGTGCTCACGCCGTTGCAAATCGGCGTTGTCCTGGTGCTGCTCGGCAGCGGCTTCATGATGCTCCGCCACGCCGGCCCCGACCTGGACGAACCGATGCTGATCTTGGGCACCATCGCCCTCATGCCCGGCATCGGGTTTATCCTGAGCGCGGGCATCACCTGGTTGCTGGCGGCGCGCCTCGGTCTCATGCCGCCTCCAGCCACTCAGTCCGGCTCGCCCTACGGCCCCAAATGATCCGGGCGGAGCCGAAACAAAGTGAGGAAGCAGAAGCCCATGCGTTGGGAATCCGCCATACCGCAACTCCTGGCAGGCGACCCATCTCAGGCTGCCCGCGAGCCGATGGATGGCGCCCGCGGCTCGATGAACTCTGAAGCCTTCGCCGCCTTTTATGAGCGCTCGGCGCGGTCTCTCTGGGCTTATCTGGCGCGCGTCTCAGGCGATCCCGCGCTGGCCGACGACCTCATGCAGGAGAGCTACGTGCGCTTCCTCTGCGCGGCCCATCCCGAAGACGGAGAAGTGGCAGCGCGGCGCTATCTTGTTTCGCATTGCCACCAACCTTCTCCGCGATCATTGGCGAAAGCAGCGCACCACGGCGATTGAAGATATCCCCGAAGAGCGCTTTGCGACAGCGGATAACGCAGGCCACTCCGATTCCCAAATGATGCTGGGGCCAGCCCTGGCCCAGTTGCGTCCGCGCGATCGACAACTCTTGTGGCTCGCCTATGCCGAGGGCTATAGCCACCACGAAATTGCGGAAGTGACCGGCCTCATGTCGGCGAGCATTCGCCTGCTGCTTTTTCGTGCGCGGCGCAAAGCGGCGTGCCTACTGCGCCCCCAGCCAGTCCGGAAGGAGCCGCAATGACCAGGCTCACCTGCGCGCGCGAGAAAGAAGTGGAGGAGCTGGTGCAGCGCGGCCAGTGGCCGCAGGCCTGTGCCGAGGATCTACGCGTCCACGTACAAGGATGCCGCGCCTGCTCCGATCTCGCTTTGGTCGCGCAGGCCTTTCGGGCGGCGCACGCCACCGCAATGCCGGCGCTGCCTTCCGCAGGCGCGCTCTGGTGGCGCGCGCAACTCCGCCGCCGCAATGCCGCAATCGAGCGCATCGGCCGTCCCATCCTGGGCGCTCAAATCTTCGCTTTTGCGATGATTTTGTTGGTAGCAGCCGGCGCACTCGCAGCTCAGGTGCGACGCGGCTTCGAGTTACGGGCCTGGATCGAAGCGCTGCCCCGCGCACTCCATCTCGACGCCCTGTGGCCTACGTCCTTGGGCGGCTTTGAGGGCAGCTTTTGGTACCTTGTGCCCGTTCTGGCAACGCTGGCGCTGGTAGGCGGCGTCGTCGTGTATTTTGCTTCTGAAAAGCAATAAGGGATTCTTCAATCGATGCCGACATTTGTGATCCTTCTCCGTGCCGTCAATGTCGGATCAACCGGCAAGCTCCCCATGGCCGACTTCCGCAAATTACTAGCCGACTCGAACTGCACCAAAGTTGAAACCTATATCCAGAGCGGCAATGCGGTGGTCGATGCAAAATGTTCCGTCGCGAGCCTCACTCAATCCGTCGCCGCGGCTCTGGCAAAGTACATGGGCGCACCAGTTCCCGTCATCGTCCGCACCCACGCCGAGCTCGAGCGCGTAATCGCCGCCAATCCCTTTGCCGCGGAGGCCGCAGCCGACGGCGCCAGGGTCCACGCAGTCTTCCTTTCTGCTGCGCCACCCGCAAACAAGGCCGTCGCCCTGGAACAGGTCATCGCAAAATACCCCGCCCGTCGCGATCGCTATCATCTTTCCGGCAACACGCTCTACTTGCATCTGCCCGCGGGCGCAGCCGACAGCAAATTCACCGCACAAACTGTAGACCGTGCCCTGGGCGTAACCGCGACCGCCCGCAACTGGAACACAGTCCTAAAACTCCACGCGATGTCCGCCCGCTAGTGTCCCGTCTCCGCGCTTCATCCCCTACTTAACATTTCAATCCCCAAAAACCTCCGTGCCCCATCCTGTCATTCTGCCAGCGAGTAAGGGGGCGAAAGCCACGAACATGGGTCCCCATCATCCCTGAGCGACCCTGAGCGTAGTGAAGGGGAGTCGAAGGACCTGCTTTTTCGTCTCTGTCGAAGACCTGGGAAAGCACGAACCTCAAAAGTCCAAATTCAGAAACCAGGCTCACCTAACCCGCATCCAGCACCTCATCCACAACGCGAGCCACCTCCACCGCGGGCCGTACATCGTGGACGCGCACAACCGACGCTCCCTGCAGAATCGCAGTCACCATCGCAGCAAGGCTGGCAGTTGCACGCGCATCCACCGGCGCACTCTTGCCGCCATGGAGGGTCGCCAGCGCATGCCCGAGAAAAGACTTCCGGCTCAGCCCGGCAAGCAGAGGCCGTCCCAACATGAGAAGTTCTCCCTGCCGCGCGAGCAGAGAAAAATTCTCCCCAAAACGCTTCCCAAACCCGTAGCCGGGATCGAGAACGATCGCCTCGGGCGCAATACCCGCACCAGCCGCGATCGCAAGGCTGCCCGCCAGCCCCGAGCGCACCAGGTCGATCAGCGCATCGCCTTCAAGCTGCGGCTGCGTCCGCCATTCGTCGGGCTTGCCGCGCGTATGCATCAACACCACGCCACAGCGCGCCTCGGCGCAGACGCCGGCCAACTCCGCGTCCCATGTAAAGCCGCTGACGTCGTTGATCAGTGCAGCGCCCGCCTTCAAGGCAACGCGCGCAGTAGCCGCCTTGTACGTGTCGACTGAAACCACCGCATGGGGCCGGGCCTTCAGAATCCCTTCCAAAACAGGGAGCAGTCGAGCCTGCTCTTCTTCCGCCCCCACCGCCGGTGAATCTCCACCTGCACGCGAACCAGGACGCGTGCTCTCCGCTCCCAGGTCGAGCAAATCGGCGCCTTCGTCAATCAGCCTTACGCCGTGCGTCACCGCAGCTTCAGGATCGAGAAAAAGCCCCCCATCGCTGAAGGAATCGGGCGTAATGTTGACCACACCCATAATCAGCGTGCGGCCGCCAAGTTCCAGCGTGCGCGTGCGCAGCCGCCAGGGGCAAATCGTCCTTCTGTAGTTTGGATTCGGCAAAACCATGCATTTGCCTGCGGCTCCCCGCGGCTTCCCCCGTAGCTCCCCAATGATTCTAGGGACCGCAACGGTACCTGAGCCAGTGCTCACCGTGAATCTCTCCTGCTAAACTCCCGCCATGGCAAGCCTGCGGGCTTTTTCGGCAATTGTTGCAGTCTGTCTCATCGGAACAACCGCGCATCCGGCGCAGATTCATAGGCCAACCCGGCCGGCAAAGCCAGCGCATGCGGCCCCCGCACGGGGGCAGATCGCCGAACGCATTCAGGCGATCCTTTCCGAACCCGCACTGAGCCATGCGCAGTTCGGCATCAGCGTCACCGCGCTCGATGGCCAGCCGCTCTATGGCCTGAATGAAGGACGGCTCTTCACCCCCGCCTCCAACGCGAAGCTCACCACCACGGCTGCCGCATTCGCCCTCCTGCCGGTCGAAACATTTACGTGGACCACCAACGTAGTCGCCACCGGCGACGTCGACGCAGCAGGCGTTCTGCATGGCGATCTGATGCTCTTGGGCGTTGGCGATCCAACGCTTAGCGCGCGGAATTATCCGTATGAGCCGCCCCTGCCTGCTCCGAATCCCGCGCAGAAAAACCCGCCAGGAGCAGCCGCACCCGCAGTCAAAACGCCGCCGGCTGCAAATCCTCCCGCAACTACCGCCGCGCCTGAAGCGCCGCCAAAGCCGACTTCGTTGACAGTTCTCGAACTGCTGGCCGAGCAAATCGAGCAGTCCGGTGTGCGCACGGTGGAAGGCAATGTGGTCGGCGATGACAGCTTTTTTCTCAACGAGCCCTACGCCACCGCGTGGGGTTGGGACGACCTGCAATGGGCCTACGGCGCACCTGTTTCGGCGCTTAGCTTCAACGAGAACATGACCGACCTGCACGTGACAGCCGACGCGTCCACCCCCTCCGGCGTTGCGGCCGACTGGGACCCCAGCATCGAGTACTACACCCTCGAAAACAGCATGACCATTGCCGTACCGGGCGAGACCCCGCGGCCGGGGCTCCAGCGCATGCCAGGCAGTATGCTCGTGCGTGCATGGGGCACCGCGCCGCCCGCAGGCTTTCAGGCCGAGTTGGCCGTCGAGGAACCCGCGGAGTTCACCGCCGCCGCTTTCAAACAGGCTTTGCTCATGCGTGGAATATCGGTCACCGGATCAGCTGTAGCCGCCCATCGCGATTCGATTGGCACCGGCGACTTCATCGGCGAACGACAAGAACCACTCCGGCTCACGCGCACTGATCTCACCACCGCCGTCGCTCCCATCACTGCCCGCCGCGTCCTCGCAACCCACATCTCGGTGCCGGTCGCCGAAGACATCACGGTCACTAACAAGGTCAGCCAGAACCTGCATGCCGAACTTCTTCTGCGCCTCCTCGGCAAGGTGTTCGCGAAGGACGGCAACCTGACGCAAGGCGCGCGCGTCGTGCGCCAATTCATGGTGGACGCGGGCGTGAACGACCAGGACTTCTTCTTCTACGATGGCTCCGGCATGAGCATGGATGACCGCATCGCGCCGCGCGCCAACACGCAACTGCTCTCCTATGCCGCGCGTCAGGCCTGGGGTTCGGCGTTTCGTAACACCCTCCCCGTGGCAGGAGTGGACGGCACATTGACCAATCGCTTCCGGAATTCGCCCCTGAAAGGCAAGCTATGGGCCAAGACCGGCACGTTGAATGAAGCCGTCGCTCTATCGGGCTACCTCACTGCAGCCAGCGGGCGGACCGTGGTGTTTTCCGTAATGGTCAATGGACATCGCCCCGGCAGCGACGCCGAGTCGGCTGCAGTCGAACGAATCTGCGAAGCCATCGCCGCAACGGAGTAAAGCTCGCCCTCTCTGCCCCACGACATCCGTCAACCCTTCCGAAAAGCGGAGCCGGAAAATTCAACAAGTCTGCGCTGATCGGGCGCCGCTGTTGCGTTACGCTGATCCGAGGAGAATCACGTTGACTCGCCCGAGCCTGGACCCGTCTCCATTGCCAAAAGATGCATTGAGTGGTCCCGCCCTCTCGCTGAGCGGGCTTCGCAAGGCCTTTGCCGATGTGGTTGCCGTCGACGGCATCGATCTCGAGGTTCAACGAGGCGAGTGTTTCGGCCTGCTGGGGCCAAACGGCGCCGGCAAAACCACCACCATCGAAATCTGCGAGGGCCTCACCGCACCGGATGCGGGCACCGTGAGTCTGCTCGGCCTGAGTTGGCAATCGTCCTCCCCGCAACTGCGTCAACGCATCGGTGTGCAACTGCAGGAAACGCAGTTTCCAGAGAAGCTCACCGTCGAAGAGATCCTGCACTTGTTTCGCAGCTTCTTCCAGCGTGGCATTTCAATCGAAGAAACCATCCGCATGGCGCAACTTGAAGAGAAACGCCACGCTCGCATCGGCACCCTCTCCGGCGGACAGAAGCAGCGCCTCGCCATGGCCTGCGCCCTGGTAGGCGACCCCGATCTGCTCTTTCTCGACGAGCCGACAACCGGTCTCGATCCCCAGGCCCGTCGCCACCTGTGGGACCTGGTCGACCAACTCCGCAGCGCCGGTAGAACGATCATTCTAACCACGCACTACATGGATGAAGCCGAGCGCCTGTGCGATCGCGTCGCCATCATGGACCACGGAAAGATCATCGCCCTCGGAACGCCGCAGCAACTGATCGCCTCCATCGGCGGAGATCATGTAGTGGAGTTTGCGATCGAGCACGCAGATCCCGAAGAGCAATTCCGTCGACGCTCGCGCGCTCACCGCAATTCCCGGTGTTCAGGGCCACCGCGTGGATGCAGGCCTGCATCAGCTTTCCGTCGTTGAACTGCACACAACCGTGCCGCGCATCTTTTCCGCGCTGGCTGAAATGGGCCTTAAGCCAAATGAATTCCGCACCCACTCCGCCACGCTTGAAGATGTCTTCGTCGGACTGACAGGAAGGAATCTGCGCGATGAGTAGCCTGACGGAAAGCTCTCTCTACCAACTCACCAGTACGCGTTTCCGCCTGTTCCTGCGCGAGCCGGAGGCGCTTTTCTGGGTATTCGTTTTTCCCATTCTGTTGGCCGTGGGGCTGGGCATTGCCTTTCGCAATCGGCCGGCCGACGTGCTCCAGGTCGGCGCGACAAGCACGCAACTTGTGCAGGCGCTCAACAGCGAGAAGGGCCTGACCGCTTCCGTAATGGACAAATCTGAGGGTACGCACGAACTCGCCACAGGCCGCATCGTTCTGCTCGCGATACAAAGAGACGCCGGAGTTGACTACAAGTACGACGACACCAATCCCGACGCGCGCCTCGCCCGGCTGCTGGCCGACCGCACAATTCAAAAATCCGCCGGACAAAAAGAAGTTCTCGCTACTTCCAACGATCTCGTGCACGAAACCGGCGCACGCTACATCGACTTTGTAGTCCCCGGTCTGCTGGGAATGAACCTGATGGGTTCGGCAATTTGGGGCCTCGGTTTTTCCATCGTGGAGGCGCGACAGAAAAAGCTTCTCAAGCGCTTTGTCGCGTCACCCATGCCGCGTTGGCAATATCTGGCCTCGTTCCTGCTATCGCGCCTTGCATTGCTGGTCATCGAAGTGCTCGCGTTCCTCGGATTCGCGCGCTTCGTTTTCGGCGTTCCCTTTCGTGGATCGCTGTGGCAACTGGGAATACTCTGCGTCCTCACCTCGTTGTCCTTTTCTGCGCTCGGCCTCCTCATCGCCTCGCGCGCGAAGACGATGGAAGCCGCGTCGGGACTGATGAATCTCGCCATGCTGCCCATGTGGATTCTCTCCGGGGTCTTCTTCTCCGCCACACGATTCCCCGCGCTGATTCAGCCCTTCGTGCGCGCGCTGCCCCTCACCGCAGCCATCGATGCTCTACGCGGAAATATGCTTCAAGGGCTGAACCTTTCACAATTGTCCACGCAGATGATCATCCTCACGGCGTGGCTGGTTGTCACATTTCTAATTTCCCTGCGCATCTTCCGCTGGCGCTAGAGGTTTAGAACGAACGTTCGTTCTAAACACCAGCCCGCCCCAGTTCCAGGGCGCGAACCTGCGATCGGCACACCCCTGTGCCCCATCCTTTTCGCTTTTTCCTGCGAAAAGGGTGGGAAAGCACCGAATCCCAATCAACCCTTGCACGAAGCATCAATCCCCACGAACCATGGGTGTTCCATCCTAGCTTTGCTACGGTGGGAAAGAACGAACACCAACCAAAGAGTTGTCATCCTGAACGGAGCGCGTTGGGGGCCCTGTTGCGCATTGGTGCGCAATGGGGTAAGCGTAGTGAAGGATCTGCTTTTTGTTCTTCGCAAAGCATCAACCCCCACAACCCATCCGTGCCCCATCCTCCTGAGCGAGCGAAGGAGTCGAAAGCCTGCCCTGAGCGAAGTCGAAGGGGACCCGCTTTTTGGCTTCTGGCACAAAGGGTGGGGAAACCTCGCCCCTCACTGTCCATCGTTTAAGTGTTATGGCTTCGCGTGAATTGTTCTAGCGCGCCACTTGCGTCGCGGTCACTTCCGTTTTTCCATGCGTGAAATAAAATCGCAGCGTCCACACACTCGGCTGGGGATGCCCATGTGTCTGGGGCGGCGTAAACTTCCACGCCTGCGCGGCGCGCAAGGCAATGCGGGCGAAATAATTCCCCGGCCCTTGCGTGATGTAGGCCGCACTCAAAACCCCGCCGTTCCGATCCACGAAGACCCGTGTCTCCACCACCACCGGCCCATGCATGCTTTCAATCGCGCTCTGCGACACGTTGGGCAAAACGCGACTCGCCACCGCGCCCTCCGTTGTCGCTTCACTGGATGCAGGCGCTGCTCCCGGAGTCTGCGGCTCCGCCTGGTTCGCCGCCGGTGTGCCCTGCGTTGCGCTCGCTGCGGTTGCCGTAGTTTGTGGCTTGGGAACAGCCTTTGCCGCCCCCGCTGCGCTTGGAGCTTCGCCCGTCGACTTCGTCGACGACGGCTGTTGTGGCGCATCCTCACCCGTTGCAGGCGCGCTTTGCGCATCGTTCGTCGACGGAGCGGGAGTTTGCGGCTGCGTCGCCGGCGGGCTGCTCGCAGAAGGGCTAGCTGAAGAAGGGCTAGCTGAAGAAGGGCTAGCTGCAGAGGGCGTGGCCGAAGTCGCGCTTTCCGCGTCGCTCGGCGGTGCCGTCGTTGACTGCGGCGGCTGTGCAGGTTGCTGGCTCGCCGCTGGCGCGCTTTGGGTTTGAAACGGCCACGAGATTTTAATATTGTTGCTGCGCATCACCAGCACTGCGACCACCGCCAGCGCGATCACGGCAACAATCAAAACCGGCGTAATCGGGAACCTGGTTAGGTTTGCTTCTTCGATATCTTCAAACAAGGTCGGAAGCGGCGGAACCGGTTCGTCCGTTTCCCATCTCCCCATGGGCTGCCCGGCCGCTGCGACCGGCGCCTGCGCCGCAGCAACTTGTTCCGATGGCACCTCTGTGGAAATTTTGCGGCCAAGACGGCCCTGACCCCGCGCCTCGGTCCGTGCCTCCGGTACAGGTTCCGCACGCGCCTCAGACCGGACCGCAAGCCTGCCCTGAATATCCCCAATCGAGCACCGCTCACCGGGTTCCGGTCGAAGACTGTCCCGCACAATGTCAGGAAAAGGTCTGGGCAGGTTTCCCGACACAATCGGCATATTTCCCGCGTCCCGCGCGGGCGGCCGCTGCGTCAGGGCCTCCACCAGCGAAATACCCACCGACCACACGTCCGCGGCAGCAGTCAGCGTTCCCGCTGCCACCTCCGGTGCATCGTAGATGCTCGGTTTCCGCGGCGGCTTCGAAACTCCGCCCGCTACAAAAAAATCGTCGCACGAAATCTTCAACTCACCGCCGCAAACCAGGATGTTCGAGGGCTTGATGTGGCCGTGGACAAAGCCATTTTCGTGAAGATACGAGAGCGCCTCCAGAACCGGCGTAAAAATATTGTTCGCCTCGTGCGCCTGCAGCGGCTTCTCCGGAAGAAACTTTGACAGAACTTTTTCAGCATGTTCCGTCACCACGTACAACACGTCGGTGCCCTCCACCGTAGCAACGGCCGGCCTCCAGCAGCCGCATCAGGTGGATGTGCGATAGAGCCTTGGCCATCTCCCATTGCGCCAGAAAGGCGTCCGTATCCACGCCCTCCGCCGGAATCAGCTTAATAACGGCCCGCTGTACCCCGCCTAACACGGTGAGAAAGACACCGCTTTCCGCAGAGCCGCCAAGCCATTCCAGAAGGGCAAATTTTCCGTCGACACTCCGCCCTTCCCAGTCCTCGCGAATCGAAGCAGTCCCCATGGGAACCGATTCTATCGAAGAGGCCGAGGTCCCACCTGTGTCAAGCCAACCCGAGCGGGCCGTCGATTTGAAGGAAGGCGTTTTTCTTAGACTCACGGTTTACTTTTCTCTAACAACTCGGGTTTTCTAAAATACCGGCACATCCATTAGATGCAGGTCGCTCGAGATCAGTGAAATGATTGGCCAAGCCGCCGTCTTTCCTCACTTTGCCGGATCGATCAGCGCGCCATAGACAGTCGCATGGCTGCGATAGGCCAGCGAATGGTTGTCCGGACTGGTCATGCGCTGGATCATCCCTACAAAGACAACATCGTTCGTCGGATCGACCCAGAACCACGTGCCCGCGGCCCCATCCCAAAAGAAGGTGCCCTTGCCGTCAGGCAGATTTGCCTCCGGCGGATCGAAAACAACCGCGCAGTTGAAGCCGTAACCGAATCCGGGCCGCATGATGTGTTGCCCAATGCCAAATTGCCCGGTGAGAATCTCCGCCGGAAGATGATTCGAAGTCATCAGCTTTACAGTGGCAGGAGCCAGGACACGCTTGCCCTCAAGCTGGCCGCCGTTCGCCAGCATCTGCGCAAAGCGGTAGTAGTCCTCAATCGTCGAAACCAGGCCGCCCCCGCCCGACGGCATCGTTGGCTGGGTCGCATAATCGGTTGGCGCGCCGCCCGTCGTGGCGCTCGGCGCCAGTTGACCCTGTGGATCATTGCGATAGTTCGTCGCAAAACGAGCCCGCTTTTCTTCCGGCACAAAGAACCCCGCATCCTTCATGCCCAGCGGCCCGAAGATGTGATCGCGCATAAAATCCGGCAGCGTTTGCCCGGAAAGCTTTTCCACGATGTAGCCCTCGATATCCATCGAAACCGAGTACGTCCACCCCTTCCCCGGCTGGTAGTTCAACGGAATCTGCGCCAGCTTGTCGATCATCGCCTGCAGATTTTGCGATTGCGTTGGCTTCAGCTCCTTGTACATCGCATCCACAGGCGAGTTGCCGTTGCCATACGAGAATCCCGCGGAATGCGACATCAATTCGCGCATCGTCGGCGCATGATCCGGATCAACCAGGATCATCTTCCCGTCCGCATCCACACCCTTGAAAACCTTGAGGTGCGCGAACTCCGGAATGTATTTCGCAATTGGATCGTTCAGGCAGCCACTTGCCCTCCTCGTAAAGAATCATCATGGCCACGCCGGTCACGGGCTTGGTCATCGAGTAGTCGCGAAAGATCGTGTCCTTCGTCATCGGCGCGCCCGTGGCCATGTCGCGCACACCATAGGTGCGATAGTCCACGATCTTTCCGTGACGTGCTAAGAGCGTGATCGCGCCCGCCAGTTGCTTGTTGTCAATCTCACCTTGGATCAGTGCGTGCAAATTCTCGAGCCGCTCCGTGGAGAAACCCACCGCCTCCGGCTTCACCTGCATCGCTGCAGACGCAGTCCGGGTGGGCGTTTGGGCAGCGCAGTGGAACACTGCAGGCACAGCAGCGAAACAGGACACGACAAGCAACAGGCAGCGCGCAGAACGGATCATTTTCAACGATTCTCCGATTCGACCAAATCTTACACGGGCGCCGGGCCCTCCAGTCGAACGAGTATCATCAGGGCACATGCAGGCGCACAGATTTTTGGGTATATTTGCGTTGCTTTTTTGCTCTGCGGGTGTGCCGCTTAGCGTGGCCGGCTGTCGCTCCCTGCCGCCTTCAAAACCCTCTTCTGAGTGGACACCGGAAGAAGCGCGAGGCGCGCAGGTGTTCCAGAAAAACTGCGCGCGCTGCCACTATCCCACCACGACCGCGGGGCTGCACGGGCCGGGATTGCAGGCGATCACAAAGATCAAGGCAATGCCCTCAGGCGCGCCGCCCACCGAGGAGCGCCTCACGGCCGTGATTCTGCGCGGACGCGGCGAAATGCCCGCGACTCATTTAGACGATCCAGAGCTACAGGATCTGCTGGCTTATCTGCACACCCTATGAGCGAAAAAGACCGCAGTGATAACAAAGCACCCGGCGAAGCACCTCTGGACAATCCCCGAGACAATCCCGTCATCGATAGGCGTCTTCAACTAGCGCAGCGCGATTGGGCGTCGTTGCCGGGTTTGCTCGCCATCGGCCTCTATCTCCTCGTCCTCTCCGGCGTCATCATCCTCGGCGTCGTAGGAGGACGGCACTATCCGCCGCTCTTTCTCATTCTCGCCGCGGCCTTCATGACCGCCAGCGCGGGCCTCATTCTGCTGTTGCGATGGGCGTGGGCTCTGGCGCTCGCCGCCGTCTTTCTCCTCGCCTGCTACAACCTCTGGATCTTCGGCGCACAGCATGTCGCGCCGGCCCTCATACAAGGCCTGCTGAATCTCGTGTTCTTCCTCTATCTCGTCCGTGCCGAGGTACGCGAAAAGCTGCGGTGAGTGGCGTCGGATCTACCAGAGCAGCTTGCACGCGACCGCTCGATGGATCCGCTCGTCTGCAGTAACCAGCGTGAGGTCATTCGCAAGCGCAGTACCCACAATGAGCCTATCCATCGGATCTTTGGGAAATGGATCGGCCAGCCCCGATGCATGCAGAACGACTGCGCGGTTCACAGGAAGGACTGCGAAATCCTTTTCCATCTCCGCCAGGAACTGGCTGCAGGATACGAAGAGCTCCAATTGCTTGCGCGCACTTTTTTGCGCGATCTCCCAAAGCGTCATTGCGGAGATTGCCAGCGCCTCGCCGGAGTTCTCCGCTTTTCGAATACGGCTGCGCGCTTTGGTCGACAATTTTTCTGGAGCCAACTCAGCCCACAACGCGCAGTGAGTGTCCAGGAGAATCACTTCCCGTGCTTCTTCCCGGGCGGCCACGGGTCATCGGCAATCCGCTCCCATTCCGCATCCGAGAATTCAGAGGCCACAATATTCCCGTGGAGGACGCCCATATGCTTGAGCCTGCCCATAATCGATTTCTTCTCCGGCCGTAATTCATCCAGCGAGGTAAGCCGGGCAACAGGTTTTCCTCGCTTGGTGATCAGAACCGGTTCTCCCGACGTCTTCACCTGTTCGATCACCGCGAGGCACTTGGCCTTGAATTCGCCCGCTGCCATGATCTTCACGGCTTCACCTCGGTTACAGAGCGAGCATATCATGACCATAGTCAAATGACCATGGTCTTGAACTCTCCATTCCGCGGACCACTTGCGGCCCTATGGTAATCTCGCCCCATGCTGCGTCGCTTCCCTGCTGCCCTTTTAATCCTTGGAGTCCTGCCTTCACTGCTCACCCCGGCACACGCCGCCGACTCCCCCAAAAAACGCGATATCACTCTCGACGACCTCGCTAAGTTGCAGCGAGTCGGCGGTCCCGTGGTTTCGCCCGACGGCGATTGGGTCGTCTACTCCGTGACCCAGGTCGACACCAAAGAAGACAAGAGCCAGTCCCATCTCTGGATGGTCAAGTGGGATGGCTCCGTCGACCTGCAACTCACTTACGGCAAAGAAGGCGCATCGTCGCCCAAATTCAGTCCCGACGGGCGCTACATCAGTTTCATTTCGTCGCGGCCCGGTCCGGCAAAAGGCGATCAGGTCTGGATCATGGACCGCCGTGGCGGCGAAGCCGAGCAATTCACCGCCATCACCGACCAGGAGATCGGCGGCTACAGTTGGTCGCCAGACTCAAAAAAGCTCCTGCTCACGCTGCGACCTAAAAACGAGCCCGACCCCGAAGAAGGCAAGCCGCCCGCTCCGCCGAAGCCCATCGTGATTGACCGCTACCACTTCAAGCAGGATATCCAGGGCTACATTCGCGACGACGCATGGAGCGCTCTCTACCTCTACGACATTGCGACCAAAAAGAGCGAGAAGCTGACCACCAGCAAGAACGTGAACGAGAACGATTCCGAATGGTCGCCGGACGGCAAATGGATCGCCTTCGTCAGCAACCAGGAGTCCGACCCGGACCGCACCGACAACACAGACGTTTTTGTCGTGGATGCCAAAGCCGGCTCAGCGTCGCGCAAGCTCACAACCTGGGTTGGTCCCGACGGCGGCCAGCTCGCCTGGTCGCCGGATTCGAAATCAATTGCATATACGCAAGGCGCAAAGATCGAGTTATTGGAGTATTCGCAGTCGCGCGCGGCGGTGGTGACGCTTGACGGCAAGGTCAGTTATCCCGCGACTAAACTCGATCGAGCCGTGCGCTCTCCCATATTCACGGCCGACGGCAAGCTGAGTTATCTCGTCAATGACGACCGCAACCAATATCCAGCCGAAGTTGAGTTAACCGGCGACGGCGACAAGCCTCTCGAGACCCAACAAGGCTCAGTAGCAACATGGGACTCCGCTGCCGGCCACACCGCAGTCCTCTACACCAACGATTCCAATCCCGCGGAAATCTATGCGCTCGAAAACGGCACTCTGCGCAAGCTCACCAAGCATAACGATGCGTTCATAGCCGAGCTGAACCTCGTTCCGACCGAAAGCATCGAGTTCAAAAGCAAAGACGGAACCGACGTGCACGGCCTCCTCACCAAGCCTGCGGGATTCAAGGAAGGCTCGCCCGTCCCCATGATCCTTTTCATTCACGGCGGCCCCAACGGCCAGGATGAGCACAGCTTCGACTTCATGCGCCAGTGGCTGGCCACCAAGGGATATGCCGAGCTGAACGTCAACTATCGCGGCAGCTCTGGCCGCGGCCAGGACTACGCCAAGGCAATTGCCGCCGACTGGGGCCACTACGAAGTGGAAGACTTGCTCGCCGGAGTCGATAAAGCCGTCGCACTCGGAGTCGCCGATCCCAATCGCCTCGCTGTGACCGGATGGAGTTATGGCGGCATTCTGACCGACTACACCGTCGCCAGCACCGATCGCTTCAAGGCCGCGATCAGTGGTGCGGGAGTCGCCGCGCCAATGTCCTTCTACGGCGCCGACCAATACATCCTGCAATACGATAACGAGCTCGGCCCACCATGGAAGAATCTACAGCTCTATATCAAGATGAGTTATCCGTTTCTCGAGATCGACAAGCGCATCCACACGCCGATGTTATTCATGGGCGGAACATCCGACATGAACGTCCCCTTGCTGGGCGGCGAACAAATGTACCAGGCCCTCAAATCACTGGGCCGTCCTACGGAGTTAGTCGTCTATCCCGGACAATTCCACGGATTCACGCGACCGAGTTATATTCGCGATCGCTATGAGCGCTGGCTGGCATGGTGGGATAAGTATCTGAAACCCGCCCCGGCGTCTTCAACAACCGGCATCAGGAGACAAGCCGAGTAGGCGGTTCTCCAATGGGTATAGAGCGAAATCGATGCCGCTAAGTGGCGTTTTCCTCAAGAAAATGCCGCTCTGCAGGAGGTTAGAGACTCCACGGGAATTGGAGATCCGCCCTGGGCGACAATCCGCTACTCGTGAAATGGTTCGCCACGGCGTCGCGGAGCCGGTTCAACCACCCCTCGCCTCCGCCCGCCGAAGATCGCGAGAATCCAAGCGATGAAAAGCAAAAATGCTCCCACAAAGGTGAGCGGAAGGCCAACAAGCACGGGCATGCCCTTGGTAGTGATGTCGATGTGAATGGATGCGGCCGCCAGCGAATCCCCAAGCGTCATGCCGGTGCTGCCATTGCAATAGCCGAACACCAGCCCTACACCTACCGCAAGACACACAACAGAAATCAGCAATAGAGGCTTCACGCAAGTCTCCTCTCGGACCGCATTCTACTCCCCGGTCTCGTGCGCACGCGCTGCACAAACAGGGGTGCCCCAGGGCCTGCCCTGAGCGAAGCCGAAGGGGACCCGCTTCTCGCGAAGCATCAATCCCCACAAACATGGGTGCCCCATCCTAGCTTCGCTAGGGTGGGAAAGCACGAACCTGCACCTGCCACCTTGTCCTCCACGAAGCGAGGAAGACATCGTAACTCGGCGTCAGTCACACATTGTCTTCAACTTATCGAAGGGCTTGGGCTGAAACGGCGGATATTTCAAGTGCCGGGAGTCCATGAATTGATCGGGGAGCGTACCGCCGTACTTCAGCGCCGCGTCGGGATCCAGCGCATACGCAGCGTCCTTCTCAATCTCCGGAAGCGACGCAAACCGGAATCCCTGCTTGCGCAGCAGATCCAGCAGATCGGGCAGCATAACCGTAGTGAAAGCGGTCTCATGCATCAGCAGCACATTGGGAATTTCGTGGCCGAAAACAATCAGTTGCTCTTCGCGCCCAAGACGAATGTATTCGGTCGCGGTATCGAGATAGCTCTGCTTCAGCCAGTCGATGGCCGCCGAATCCTGCTTCGCCGAACAGCGGCCGTATGCATCGTTCCACGCATAGTCTTCAAAATCGATCGAGACCTGCGCCACACGGTAGCCATGCTCGTGCAGATAGCTGCGAACGGCCCGACGCTTCTCCAGCGTGTCACCCTCCCACAGAAACGGATAGCGAAACCAATGCCAGTCGCGCGCGCCCGCATACTCGGCCAGCGCCGGTTCATTCAACGCGACATCCTTTTCGAATGCATCCGCCGGATTGCTGCTGAGCGACAGGTGCGACCAGGTGTGACTGCCAACATTCATGCCCGCATCGATCCACGCGTGCAAGGCCTGCTGGCCGTCAGGATTGTTCTGTATCTTCGACGCATTCACGAAGCCATACGTTCCGCCCAGATGATTGGCGTTCAGCTCAGCTGCAAGATCGGTTGCGATTTTTGTACGCGTCATCCCCACCGGCAACGTACCGGCCGCTGGCAAATCATCGAACGTCAGTGCCACCACAGGATGCGGATCGAGATCGAGCTTGATCATCGATTCAAACGGCGGTCCGGTCCAGACCTGCTGCACAATCAACCAGCCATGGGCGGGGTCGCGACGATAAACAGTGAGATAACTTCCTGTGGAAAAGAGTCGCTTTCCTGTGGCGCGCACGGTCAGCACTTCGCGGAAAGTCCCCGAGTCATAAGTCAGGTCGCCCGAGGTTTCAACCCGCTGCGAATCGAAAGCAAGATCGCTGTCAAACGTCGCAGTAATCGTTTCGTAGAGTTTTCTGAGAGCGTCGCTCCCACGCACACGTCCGCCGTCTGGCTGAATAAACTCGCCATCCGCAGCATATTCGGCAACGCTGGCATCGATCTTCTTCTCGCGGAGATCCCGCGCCCACTCCTGCCGCAAGGGTGCAAAGACCTTTGCAGCTGCCGACGCCGCGGCGTCAGCTGGCTGGTACGACGACTGTGCTGGCGCCGCAATCGCAGCCAACCCAAGCACTGCATACCCTGCAAACTTCCGGCGCATTTCTTGGCTAGGCTCCCACTCTGTGTGCTGAGCAGTGTACCAAGCAACCTCGCGCGCCTCACCTCCCGCTACAATAAGACGAGATGGAACTGGTGCAGATCGAGTCCGCGCGCAAAGCCCCTGCCCCCAAGCCGGAGTGGCTGAAAACGCGCGCCCCGATGGGCGAAAACTACCACGACCTCAAGCGCCTCGCGCGCTCCCTCGGTCTACACACCGTCTGCGAAAGCGCGCATTGCCCCAACATCGGCGAGTGCTGGCAACACAAAACAGCGACCTTCATGATGCTCGGCAACCTCTGCACACGCCGCTGCGGATTTTGCGCCGTGCCCAAGGGCCGCCCCGAGCCGATCGATATCGATGAGCCGCGTCGCGTAGCAGAAGCCGTGGCCGCGCTTGGCCTGCAACACGCCGTCATCACAAGTGTGAATCGCGACGATGACCTGGTCGGCGGCGCACGCATCTTCGCCTCCGTCATCGACGAGATTCGTCGCCAGGCCGCCAGATGCCGCGTCGAAGTACTGATTCCAGATTTCCAGGGGAACCGGGAAGCGATTCGGATCGTGGTCGAGGCCCGCCCCGAGGTGCTGAACCACAACACGGAGACCGTGCCGCGCCTGTATCGCGTGGTGCGCTCCGGCGCGCGTTACGAGCGCAGTCTCGAGTTGTTGCGCTACTCCAAAGAGCTCAACCCCGAGGGGCCCACGAAGTCCGGCGTGATGGTCGGCCTGGGCGAAGAGACCCGCGAGCTCCTCGAAGTCTTTCGCGATCTTGCCGCCGTCCAATGCGACATCCTCACCATCGGCCAGTACCTCCGCCCCTCCCGCGACCATCTCCCCATGGCCCGTCTCTACACACCTCGGGAGTTCGCCGAGCTAAAAGCCGAAGCTCTCAGCATGGGTTTCCGCCACGTCGAATCCGGTCCGCTCGTCCGCTCCAGCTACCACGCCCACGAGCAGGCCTCGTCCCTCGGTACGCCCGTGGCCTAGAGTTCCTTTTTCCGTCATCGATGGACCCGCCGCAGCAGATCAATCCCCGCGCATGGCGACCCGCTCCCGATTTTTACCGCGGTTCCCCGCGTCCGATGCTTCAACCAGAACCACACTCCGTGCCCCGTCCTTTTCGCTTTTTCCTGCGAAAAGGGTGGGAAACCACTGAACCCAAATCACCCTGTGCGCGGTCCAGCAATCCACACGAAAATGGGTGCCCCATCCTTGAATCGATTTTGATTCAAGGGTGGGAAAGCACAAATCCGAAGAGACAAAATCAAGCGGTCAAAGCCCTACTGATGCAGCGCCCGGATCTCCGGCGCAAACAAAATCCAAACCAGCACGGCCACAACCAGCCCGCCGGTGAAGGCCAACCACGACCACTTAGTCCAATGCACAGTCATTCCACCGCCTCCCCTCGTGTGCGGTGGGAGCCGCAGCGCCCGGGACGGGACACTCAAAGGACGTTCCGGCTCGAAAAACGGCAGCTTTCCATGATCAGAAAAAATGCCGATTCCGACGATTCTCCAGTTACCGAAGAGTCCCCGCATCGCGCCAGGCGGCTCTCTTTTCCCAGCAAAACACCACGAACCGAATAGGCCCTCCCTTTGCACCAGCCGATGAACCCCTTAAGCTGGAGAAAACGCCGTACTATATTGTTTTGGACCCAACGAGGAGAGCAATGGCAGTCTCAGCAATGGCCGGCAATCCGGCGCTCAAAGATCTCGCAGCCGACTTGAAGCGGCGCATGGACCAGGCAGTCAGCGGTTTCCAGGGCAACCTCGCCGCAACGCGCACCGGCCGGGCAAGCGTGCACATGCTCGACCAGTTGAGGGTGGACTACTACGGCACGCCGACACCCATCAGCCAGATGGCCCAGGTCTCCGCGCCCGAGCCACAAATGATTTTGATATCGCCCTGGGACCCAACCAGCCTGAAGGAGATCGAGAAGGCCATCCAGTCCTCCGATCTCGGTTTCAACCCCATCTCCGATGGCAAGGTCGTCCGCGTTCCCGTCCCCCCCATGACCGAGGAGCGCCGCCGCGACGTCGTCAAGCACCTCAACAAGGTTCTCGAAGAGCATCGCACCGCCGTCCGCAACGTGCGCCGCGACGGCAACGACGCGCTCAAGAAGCTCGCTAAGGACAAGAAAATCAGCGAAGACGAAGAAAAGCGCGCCCTCGAAGAAGTGCAGAAAATGACCAACGACGAGATTCTCCGTATGGAAGAGCTCTCGCGCAAAAAAGAAGCAGAAGTGATGCAGGTGTGATGGGCCGGCACCGAAAAATGCTGGGCAGTCACCCGAAGAATTGCAACGATCCGAATAATCGCAGCAATTCTGTCTCTAGGCATCTGGACAGTTTCTGGCCCCAGCGATTTTTGCCCAGGAACGATCGCAGGGAATCTCTATCCACTTCCTCCCCAAGCGGGTCGCAGCCATCGGTGGCACTCCCTGGGGCTTGGCAGTCGACGCGTCTCCGCGATTGAATCGTGCCGCTGCACGCCCCATTTTCCAAACTGCTGCCGGCCTTATCTCATATGTCAGAGCGCAGGATCCAGGCGTTCAGTCGAATGGCATTTGGATCGTAACCACCCACCCCGCCGCATACTCTCAAGAGGAAAAGAGCCTGCTTGAGGAAGTGAAGGCAATATGCCGGAAGGAAAATATCCCACTCTTCCTCTGCCGTGCCTCGCAGCTCCCGGACGGGTGGATCCGAAGCGACTGAAAAGGGGCTCCTGGGACCATCGTTGGAAATACCCCACCCCAAGCGCTCGCCGGCTGGAGCCCTCCTGATTGTGCCTCTTGCAATCAGGGGATCCCATCACCGGCGTCGCGCGAATTCCGTAGTTGTCTCGGTAGATCCAACCGCGGAAAGCAAATCTGGGAAAGTGCCTAGTTCGTCAGGCGAAGTGTAACCCGTCGTTCGGTCCGATCCTCGCGCAGGTCGGGTTGACCCGTGCGGCGATCGGTGTGAACTGACATGTTGGGCAGAACAATGGTCCGCTTGCCCGCTGCCTGTGTTCCAGCGGCCTCGTCTCCATGTGCTGCGTGCATCTCGAGATCGTCCTGCGTTGAAGGGCTGGCAACGGTGCTTCCGTTCGTCAGCATCTTGTTCAGAACCGGCATATTCACGCGTTGTGTTTCAACAAAATCCACCCCATCGGCGGTCAGCGTAAAGTCGGAGTTGTCAGCGCGCGTGATGTACCCCTTCCTCAGCAGGTACCAGGTCGTAAAGTCCAGGTAGTCGCGCGGAAAGCCCATCTGCTTTTCAATCTCAGGCAGACCCACTTCAGGGTTTTGCGGATGATTGCGGCGGCGGTAGTAAAGCACCGCGAGTACGGCCAGGCGGCGGTTCTGCTCGCCTTCAAACTGATCCATGAAATCAACACTCGACGAAAGAGGCGTCTTGTCGGCTTCGTCCCGTTCACGGCTGGCATCGTATTCCATGCGCCGGTCAGAATCCGAAAGAACGTCATAGGCCGTCTTCAGCATGAAGAACTTTTCCGGGTCACCCGAAACCGGGTTATCCGGATGGAAGCGGGCAGCCAAGAAGCGATACACACGATGAATGGTGTCGGAATCGGCGTTCGGGCTGATCTGTAGGAACTCGTAGTAGTCCAGGTTCTTCATCTCGATCATGGTGTGCCCCTTTTGGTAGTCACCCTTGCCTTGCACCCTTGCTTGACTGATTCGAAGTCTAGACCCGCGAGAATGGCTCAACAATGACACTCTGAGGTCAATAGGCGACCAATGGTGGTAGGCCCACAGGCCACCCTGGTTACCCCCTGTGACCCCCTTGGGGACAGAGCGTCAAGTGTTTGAAAATACGTTGGTTATTCTTCAGGATTGGGCCCGCTTATTGGCCCGCGAAGGGGTCTCGGTACGGCGAGCATTGCGCGTGCGGCACGTGCCCGCTCCAGCCCGGTCTCCTCGCGAAGCTCCGCAGCATCCCGCTGCAACAGAATCGCTTCATGCTGCAGCATCCGCGACTCAGCCCGCAGCAGTGCTGACTTTGCACGTACCAGGCGGCTCTCTTCCAGCAGAACCGCGATTTGCTCCAGCCACCGTCCCGGGGCCGTAAGGCTGGGGACGACCAGGTCGAAAGCGGACTCGGCGTAGGAGTGGTTCGAATCCCGAAACAGGATGAGCGGCGCGTCCGAGCGGGAGCGCGTCAACGTGATCGCGTCTTGCGGAAGCTTGCCCTCGTGATCTGTCATCAGCACCGCTTCAGCGGGACAGCTGGAATCAAACACAGCCTCAAGCTGCAGAGCGGAATAACAGTTTTCCACCGTATACCCGGCGCGCGCCAGCACGGGAAGCCGATGGCAAGTATCTACCCCGAAATAAACAAGGTTTGCGGCCACACCGCATCTCCGTCGAATCCGTTGGGGGTACTGGTAAAGGCCACTTCGGAGCCTCTTGCACGAGACGAAGTTCCGAACGGCAACATACGGCGGCGGAAGAATAGAACAATCCTGCAACAGTTCGACACCAGAAATTCAGAAAAGTTGCAGGAAAGATCGTGTGAAAATCTGAGAACGGCGAAAGCCGTTGCTTTGTGCGGGACCATCTCCCCGCATGCTGGCAGCATTTCCCGCGTTCGTCACTTAAATTCTGTTCCACCCTGCGGATGCGCGGTATGATCGTTGCGCTCGACCCTCCCCCGAGGCCCTTTCCATGATGCAAAATATCGCGCGCGATCTGCGCTATGCAGGCCGCCAGTTGCGCAATTCTCCCTCCTTCACCGTCGCAGCCGTCCTGACTCTGGCCCTCGGCGTAGGTGCCACCACGGCCATCTTCAGTTGCGTCTACGGACTGTTGCTGAAATCGCTCCCCTTTGAGAGTGCCGACCGCATCGTGGCCATGCAGGAGACGCATCCGCAACTGAAAGGCGGCATTGAAGCCACCTATCCCGACTACCAGGATTGGCAGCGGCAGCAGAAAAGCTTCACCCAGATCGCAGGCTATTCCACCCTCAATCCAAATACGGTTTCGCTCGTCTTCGATGGGCACTCCGAGCAGATTCACCGCGTCCTTGCGTCAGGGAATTTCTTCGCCGTCCTCGGAATCTCTCCTCTCATGGGACGACTGATCGACCAGCAGGACGACGTGGCGGGCAAAGATCACGTGGCGGTCCTCAGCGCATCGGCATGGCAGCGCCTGTTCGGCCGGGATCCAGGCATCGTCGGTCGCAACATTGAGTTGAACGGAAGCAGCTACACCGTGATCGGCGTTCTGCCGCCCCAGGGATCCTTTCCCGCCGAAGGAGAGGTGTGGCTTCCGCTTTCGCTCCTCGACAAGCCCACACAGGAATCGCGCGTATGGCACTCCGTGAATGCTTTAGCCCGGCTGCGTCCCGGCGTGTCCCTGCCTGCAGCGCAATCCGACATGCGGACCATTGCACAGCGTCTTGAAGCGGTCTATCCGGCCACCAACAGGAGAGTCGGCGTGTCCCTGAAGTCCCTGCGCGAGCAACTCGTAGGTACACTGCGACCCGCGATGTTATGCCTCCTCGGCGCGGTGGTGCTCGTTCTTCTCGTGGCCTGCGCGAACGTCGCGAATCTTTTGCTGGTCCGCGCGTCGGTTCAACAACGCGAAGTCGCGATACGTCAGGCGCTGGGCGCCGACCGCGTGCGCCTGTTCTCCCAATTTCTCGCGCAAACATTGCTGCTGTGCCTGCTCGGCAGCGCCCTCGGCATTGCTCTCGCTGTCGCTGCGCTTCCGCTCTTGAGGCTCGCCCTTGCCCACACCGAGGGCCTCGACCCGTCGATGATTCAGTCCATTCGCGTCAGCATTCCGGTGCTGCTCTTCGCGCTCGGCATTTGTACCTGTACGGCGGTGCTCTTTGGCCTGCTGCCTGCGACAAAGTTCTCAAAACGGCTGACAGACGCGCTGCGAGCGGGCGATCGTGGCAGCAGCGCGCACGCGCGCAGCCGGGGCGCGCTCATCGCAGGCGAGATCGCTCTCGCAGTCGTCGTCGTTTTCCTCGGCACGCTCGTCATTCGAAGCTTCGAAAAGCTGATGACCGTCGATCCCGGATTTCGCACCGATCATCTGCTCAGCGCCGAACTGACACTTCCCGAACCGCGCTACAGCGATAACGGTCCTGAGACCGGCCGCTTTTATCAGCAGGTCCTCGACAGAATTGCGCAATCCCCTGGCGTCGTGGCCGCAGGCGCCACGTCGATCGTTCCACTTAAGCCCTCCCTCGTCATGACGCGGTTCCTTATCGACGGTGCGCCACCGCTCGCGCCGGGCACTTACCCCGCTGCACAAATTCGCTATGTGAGCGCCAATTTCTTTCGCGCCATGGGATTGAGCGTGCGGAGAGGCCGTGCCTTCACGCAATCTGAAATCGCGAATCAAGCCAGCCTCTTTGTGATGAACGAAGCATTCGCACAACAATATCTCAGCGGCCGCGATCCAATCGGCGCCAAGATCCTCCTCGGAGTCATGACTCCACAGCCTGTGAAAATCCCTGTGATCGGCGTCGTGGCGAATGCGCGCGATCTCGGAGTCGATACCGAACCGCAACCGGAAATCTATCTTCCCGGCTTTGGCCTCCATGAAGTCCTGCTCGTGCGAACCGCCGTGAATGCGGAAAGCGTCGCGCCTATCATGCGCGATGCGGTGCACACGCTGGATGCGAAACAGCCCATCTATCACGTCGAGGCCATGGATAGCCTGCTCTCGGACACCATGGAACGGCAACGGATGACCTCCGCACTGCTCGGCATCTTTGCCGCAGTGGCGCTCGTGCTCGCCGCGATCGGAATTTATGGAGTGCTGTCCTACTCCGTCGCGCAGCGCACGCGCGAGATCGGCGTAAGAATCGCCGTGGGCGCCGATCGCGCCGACATCCTAGGCCTCGTTTTGCGCCAGGCCGGCAGCTTCACTGCCGTGGGAGTGGCCGTTGGACTCGCCGCCGGCCTAGCCTTCGCTCGCCTGATCAATGGACTGCTCTTTCAAACCAGCACAGTCGATCGCTTATCGATGGCCGATTCGCGGTAGGCGCTCTGGTGCTCGTGGCCGCGCTCGGCGCGAGCCTTCCAGCAGTGCGCGCCGCATCCGTAAGCCCAACCGAAGCCTTGCGGACCGAATAGCTCATCGATCAATACGCCGGCCCCATCTGTCATCCTTGAGCGGAGCGCATCCAGTCAAAATCCTCCCTGCGCGATCGAAGGGGACCTGCGGTTTGGCTTTCCTGGCAGAAAGGGTGGGGAAGCTCGAACCCAAATCGATGCCTTCAGGCCGCACCGAGCGCGTCCGCCACGACGTCGCTGGGTCGGACCTGAATCGCGCTGCTATACTCGGCTTTTGGGGAGAAGCCGCGACCGACAGCGACGCACCCTGGGAGATGCCTGTTTGCCTTTGAACCGCCGAGGTTTCTTGAAGTCCCTGTCACGGACCGCAGTCGTGTTGTCGCTCGAAGATGTTCTGAGCCTGGCGCGACCGCTCCTTGGACAAGCCCCTGCACAGAAACCATCCGGCAGCGCCCGCCCTCCTATGAAGCCCCGGCGCGCCCCGCACCCAAAGGCGCACCCTCGCCAGTGAGCAGGAACCCCGCTCGGCATCCAGTTTGTCGACGTCGCCAAAGAAGCCGGCCTCCATATCGAAACCATCTTCGGCGGCGAGCACCGCAACAAATATCTGCTCGAAACAACGGGCTGCGGCGCGGCTTTCTTCGACTACGACCAGGACGACTGGATCGACATTTTTCTGGTGAACGGATGGCGTCTCGAGGGCTTTCCCAAAGGTCATGAGCCCGTCTGCCATCTCTTCAAAAACAATCGCGACGGCACATTTACCGATGTCACGCTGAAAGCCGGACTCGCGCGCAGTGGCTGGGGCCAGGCCTGCTGCGTGGGCGACTACAACAACGATGGATGGAACGACCTCTTCGTCAGCTACTACGGGCAGAACGCGCTTTTCCGCAACAACGGCAACGGCACATTCAACGATGTCACCAAAGAAGCAGGCCTCCTGCAGGACCGTCTGCGCTGGAACTCCGGCTGCGCGTTTCTGGACTACGACAAGGACGGCCACCTCGACCTCTTCGTCGGCAACTACATCGACTTCGATGTAAAAACCGCGCCCGCGCCCGAAGACGCCAACTGCACCTACAAGGGCATCGTCGTCGCCTGCGGACCGCCCGGCCTCGAAGGCGGCAAGAACCTCCTCTACCACAACAACGGCAACGGAACCTTTACCGACGTCAGCGCGAAAGCCGGCATGAATGGCACCCTGGGAACCTACGCGCTGAGCTGCGCCGCCGCCGATCTCGACAACACTGGCTGGCCGAATATCTATGTGGCGAACGATTCGACCTCCGCCACCTACTACGTCAACCAGAAAGACGGCACCTTCAAAGACCAGGCCATTGAAGCAGGCGTTGCCTATTCGCCAGATGGCAAGCCGCAGGCCGGAATGGGCGTCAGCATTGGCGATTACAACCGCGATGGCTTGCTCGACATCGTGAAAACAAACTTCGCCGGCGACACCGACTCCCTCTATATGAACCTCGGCGACGGATCGTTCGACGACCGCACCTATCAGGCAGGCCTCGGCATCAACACCCGCCTCCTGGGCTGGGGCGTCAGCTTCATCGACATCGATAACGACGGCTGGCTCGATATTCTCATCGCCAACGGCCACGTCTATCCCGAGGTTGACGGAACGCAAGTCGACGCAAGCTACGCGGAGCGCAAATATCTTGTATCGCAATTTGCGCAACGGCCAGTTTGAAGATGTGAGCCTCACCGGCGGGGCCGGCATCACGACCAATGCAAAAGCCCGTGGCTTCGCCATCGGCGACTTCGACAACGACGGCGACATGGATGCAATCGTGAATTGCGTAAATGCCGTCCCGCAACTGCTGCGCTGCGACTCGACCTTCAAACGAAGCTGGATAAAAATCCGCCTCGTCGGTACAAAGAGCAACAAGACCGGCATCGGCGCGCGCATCAAGGTCGTCGCACAAACCGGAACCCCGTTGCCCACCGCCAAGCCGGCAACGCCCCTGACGCAAATCGAAGAGGTGCGCTCCTGCAATGGCTATTATTCCGCCAGCGACCTGCGCATCCACTTCGGCCTCGCCGACGCAAAGAAGGTCGATCTCGTAGAAATCCACTGGCCTTCAGGAACTGTGGACACTCTAAAAGACTTGGACGTGAACCGTCTCTACGTCATCGAAGAGGGCGGTCGTGTCCTCAAGAACGAGGCGCTCCTCGGTGGCCGCAAAACGTAACATCCCAGCCATTCGACGCAAACCGCCAAAGACCACTATCCTGTAGTGTTGCGCGGTGCTCCCTCGGCTCCGGTGAAACTGGGAGCACCCACCTCCATACATGAGCAAGCCATCCATCGCCATCCACCTGCCCGACGGCTCCGTCCGCGAAGTGCCCGCAGGCACCACGCCCCTCGAAATCGCCAACTCCATCTCGCCGCGCCTCGCCGCGGCCTCCGTCGTCGCGCGCATTACGCCCGTCGCCGCCACAGACTCCAAGAACGTTGCCCGCGACGGCCAGTCGCCCGACGAGTCGACGGCAGACGAGTCCGAAGCCGCCATGTACGCCGCCGAAAACGCCGCCGCGCCGCGCCTCGTCGACCTCTCCACGCCGCTCACCGCCGACACGCGCCTCGAGCTCGTCAAGGAGAACGATCCCGACGCCCTCAAGGTCGTGCGCCACTCCGCCGCGCATGTGCTCGCCACCGCGGTCCTCGAGCTCTTTCCTGAAACCAAGCTCGGCCACGGCCCCGCCACCGACTCCGGTTTCTTCTACGACTTCTATCGCGAGAAGCCCTTCACCCCCGAAGACCTCGCCGCCATCGAGAAGAAGATGGCCGAAGTCGTCGCGCGCAACGAGCCGTTCGTCCGCGAATACGAGCCCCGCGAACAAGCTCTGGAAGAGTTTGAGCGCGACGGCGACTTCATGAAGACCCACTTCGTCACCAAGTTCACCGAGCCCGGCTCGCAAGTCAGCTTCTATCGCAACGGCAGCTTCGTCGACTTCTGCCGCGGCCCGCACGTGCCCTCCACCGGCCGCGTCAAAGCCGTCAAAGTCACCAACGCTGGCCGGCGCCTACTGGCTCGGCGACGAAAAAAATCCCCAGCTCCAGCGCATCTACGGCACCGCCTTCTTCTCGCAAAAAGATCTCGACGCCCACTTCGCGCGCCTTGAAGAAGCCGCCAAGCGCGACCATCGCGTCCTTGGCAAGCAACTCGACCTCTTCAGCATTCAGGAGCTCGCCGGCGCCGGCCTCATCTTCTGGCATCCCAAGGGCGCCATGGTCCGCAAGGTCATGGAAGACTGGATGCGCGACGAGTGCCTGCGCCGCGGCTATCTGCTCGTCTACACGCCGCACGTCATGCGCCGCGAACTGTGGAAGGTCAGCGGCCACGAGGGCTTCTACTCCGGCAACATGTACACGCCCATGGAGCTGGACGACGCCGAGTATCGCCTCAAGCCGATGAACTGCCCCGGCCACATCCTCATCTACAAAAACTCGCCCAAGAGCTATCGCGACCTGCCCCAGCGCTACGCCGAGCTCGGCAACGTCTACCGCTACGAGCGCTCCGGCACCATGCACGGCCTGCTGCGCGTGCGCGGCTTTACGCAGGACGACGCGCACATCTTCTGCATGCCCTGCGCAGATCGAAGAGCGAAGTCGTCGCCTGCATCGACTTTGCCGAAGCCGTGCTGAAGACCTTCGGCTTCAACGAATTCAAGGTCGAGCTCTCCACCTGGGATCCGAACGACCGCGCCCACTACACCGGCTCCGACGAAAATTGGGACCTCGCCAGTCGCTCGCTCGACACGCGTGCTCAAGGCGAAAGGCATCCCCTACAAAACCATCCCCGGCGAAGCCGCCTTCTACGGCCCCAAGATCGACGTCAAGCTCGTCGACGTCCTCGGCCGCCTCTGGCAGCTCTCCACGGTGCAGTTCGACTTCAACCTTCCCGCGCGCTTCGAGCTCGAATACGTCGGCGAAGACGGCGAGCGCCATCAGCCCGTCATGGTCCACCGCGCCCTCTTCGGCTCGGTCGAGCGCTTCTTCGGCGTCCTCATCGAGCACTACGCCGGAGCCTTCCCGCTCTGGCTCGCGCCCGTGCAGGTCGGCCTCGTCCCCATCAGCGAGACGCCATCTCGCCTACGCCAAGAAAGTCGAAGCCGAACTCAAAGCCGCCGGCCTCCGCGTCGAAACCGACGCCCGCAACGAAAAAATGAACGCCAAGATCCGCGACTTCGCCAACCAGAAGATGCCCTACATCCTCGTCTTCGGCGACAAGGAAGAAGCCGCCAACGCCGTCAGCGTCCGCACCCGCGGCAAAGGCGACCAGGGCTCCATGCCGCTCGCCGACTTCATCGCCAAAGCCAAATCGCTCGTCGCCACCCAATCCACCGAGCTGTAGCTGGCGGCGCGCGGAGGTTGGATTGTCCGCGAAACGCTTCACCTTTGGCTCATCATGCCGGCATCGAAGAGGAAATGCGGCCGAGCCTCCGAGAGTCTGGCATCTTGTCCATCGGCTAACCGCGCCTGGGCTTGCTCCTTCTGGTGCGGGGTCATCACAGTCTCGAGATTCTTGAGATTGCGCGCAGCCAGCGAGTCGCCTGCGGAGGCCGCACGGCTGAACCACATATAGGCGCTCACGTAGTCGAGGGGAACGCCGCGGCCGGAGGAATACAGGACTGCGAGATTGAACTCACCGCGGATCGCGCCGTGGTTGGCCGCGTCCTGATACAAAACGACCGCCCGCGGATAGTCCCTCTCAACGCCGAGGCCGTCCTCGTACATCACACCCAGGTTGCTCTCTGCTTCTGCGAGGCCCTGCGCCGCGGCCCTTTCGGTACCAGGCGGCCGCCTGCACATCGTCCCGCGGGACGCCGATGCCATGGTGGTACAGGGCGCCAAGGTTGTTTTCCGCTGCGGCATTTCCTTGCTCCGCAGCCTTGCGATACCACTCCGCCGCTGCCGCGTCGTCGCGTCCGATGCCGCGTCCGTTGCGGTAGAGGTTGCCAAGTTTGCACTCGGCGAGGACGTTGCCCTGCTCGGCCGCCGCGCGGTACCAGCGCAGCGCCTGCTCCATTTCGACCTTGCCTCCCCATCCCTTTTCATAGAAAACGGCAAGATTGACCTCAGCCGGAGCAAAGCCTTTGGAGGCCGCCGTCGTAAGCCACTTGAAGGCTTCCTGATAGCTCTGCGGAACGCCTTTGCCGAAGGCGTAATCGAAACCGAGGTTGTTCTCCGCGGCCAGATCGCCCGCCGCCGCCATCCTTGTGAGTGAATCTATGCCTGGCAGTCGGTTAATCTCGCTTTGCAGCGCAGTCGCGGGAGCCGCCGGCCAGTGGGCATCTTGCGCGCCAAGCAACGCGGGAGCCGCCAGCGCCAAACAAGCAAGTCCGAGCGATGCGGATAAGAAACCGGCCCTCATAGGATTCTCCTTCGCAACGTGCAGAAGAAAAAATCCTAGCTCTATTTACATACTCTTCTCAATAAATTAATCGCATGTTAATGACGAAAGTGCCAAAGAAGGAAATTGCATGTCCCATTTTGCACAGGTTTTTCCTTTTGGGCCCCCACAGACTGCGGAAAAGTCGTCGAGAAATCTGCTTTGAACGGGCACGAGTTCACTCGTGCCGATAGGTCGATTAATTTAGCGTCGGCTTCAGCCGCAGAGGGATGCTCTTCGCCAGACTAACCGAGATTTCGACTTTTTCCGCAGCCTGCCAAGGCGGTCGATCTACTCTGAAAGGCCGCGAAGCAGTTGGCCCCACCGCAGGTGGCGCAGAGTGGTTAGGCGTTGATCGCCATCCCCTCCACCGCGCCATACGCATCCAGCATCGCCTCGCTCAGCGTAGGATGGGCGTGAATCGTGAACATCAATTCATCCACGGTGCCTTCCAGTTCCATGACGGCAACCGCCTCGGCAATCAACTCCGTCGCCTGCGGCCCAATGATATGCACGCCTAGAATCTCGCCGTACTTGGCGTCAGCCACGATCTTCACAAAACCGTCATGGCTGTTCACGATCGTCGCTTTTGAGTTGCCCGCAAACGGAAACTTGCCAACCTGCACTGTGTAACCTTTTTCCTTGGCCTGCGCTTCAGTCAGTCCTGCCGAACCAATCTGCGGCTCGCAATAGGTGCACGCAGGAATCCGCTCTCTCCGCACCGGCCTGTATTTCCGTCCCGCAATCTTCGTCACCGCAACAATCCCGCTCATCCCGCCCACGTGCGCCAGTTGCGGGAAGCCCGCCACGATATCGCCGATCGCATACACCCCGGGCTCCGCCGTCTCCTGAGCCTCGTTCACTTTCACAAATCCGCGCTCGAGTTCGATCTTCGTCTTCTCAATCCCGACGCCTTCCGTGCGCGGCGCGCGCCCCACCGCCACCAGCACCTTCTCCGCTTCCTTCTCGACAGTCTTTCCGTTCGCCGTCGTCCACGTCACCTTCACACCCGCTGCGGTCTTCTCGATCTTCTCCACCTTGCAGCTTGTATTCGCCTCGATGCCGCGCTTCTTGAACACCCGCGTCAGTTCCTTTGAAATCTCCTCATCCTCCGGCGGCATAATCCGCGGCAGAAACTCGACAATCGTCACCTCAGTCCCATAGCTCCGAAAAATCGACGCGAACTCCACGCCCACCGCGCCCGCGCCAATCACGATCAGCGACTTCGGCACCGCTGGAATCGAAAGAATCTCAATATTCGTCAGAATGCGATCGTCCGGCTTCAGTCCGAAGATCATCTTCGCTTCCGAACCGCTCGCGAGAATCACCTGCTTCGCTTTCAGCTCGCTCTTCGTTCCATCCGCACCCGTCAGCTCCACGGTGTGCACACCATCTTTTGCTGCTCCAGTCAAGCCGACCGTAACCCCGCACCACCGTCACCTTGTTCTTCTTCATCAAAAAATCAAGGCCCTTGGTGTGCTTGTTCACGATCATGGTCTTGCGCTTCAGCACGTTCTCCCAGTTCAGCACCGGCGCCGGCACGTTATCGATCCCGTACTCTGTTGCATCTTTCAGGTGATCCCAGATCTCCGCGTTAAATAGCAGCGTCTTCGTCGGAATGCAACCCACATGCAGACACGTCCCGCCCAACACGTCGTCCTTCTCGATCAAGGCCACCTTCAACCCCAGCTGCCCACCGCGAATCGCCGCCGTATAGCCCGCGGGCCCACTGCCAATAATCGCCACGTCATAAATCGCGTTCGGGGTCGTGCTCGAAATCGTTTCTGCCACCACAAACTCCGTTCCGGCGCTCTCCCGCAATTTCGGAGAAGCCCTCACCATCGTCAGTTTAAAGGACCCGTCGAAGCCGAATGCAATCCACTTACTTTTCCGAGACAATCTTCCATCACGCCCCGCCTAACATCGGCCCATGGGAACCGCACCCGCGAGTGCCGAGCCAATCCGTTCCACTCCCGTGTTACCGCGTTCGGCGCACGACATCCCATCCCTCGATGGCCTCCGCGCCCTCTCGATTGCGATCGTCATCCTCTCCCACACCAAATCGCTCCTGCCCGCCCCCATCGCAAGCTCCGGCCTGTTTCGCTATGTCATCGGAGGCGGCCTGCACGGCGTCCAAATCTTCTTTGTGATCAGCGGCTATCTCATCACCACACTGCTCCTCCGCGAATACAACCGAACCGGCTCAGTTTCCTTCAAACGCTTCTATGCCCGTCGCGCCCTGCGCATCTTCCCGCCGTTCTATGTCTATTTCGCAGTCCTCGCCATCCTGTGGTTCATAGGAGTAATTCCGGAACATTGGCCCACCTATCTCGCCTCAGCCACCTACACGTTTATCTATCTACCAAACCCGCATGGCTGGTATGTCGAGCACTCCTGGTCCCTCAGCATTGAAGAACAGTTCTATCTCCTCTGGCCCGCTCTGCTCCTCTTCGCGCACTGCCGCGCCAAAAGCATTTCCCTGGCCCTCGCGATCATCGCCCTCATGCCCATCGTGCGCATCGCTCTCTTTCTAACCGATCCAAGCCCAGAGCGCGTCCTTGTGACCAGCAGCTCTGCCGATACACTCATGGTCGGCTGCCTCCTCGCACTCCTCAGCAATCGCGTTAGGTGCGAAAAACCTCATCGCCGCCTTCTCAACGCCTGGACTGCTGCTGTCCTCCTCGTTGTAGGTTTTGTGGTCGTTCCCTATCTCAATACCAAGCTCACCAGCGGCCTTCCCGGCATCCTCACCATCGCCCTCGGCAACACCCTCACCGCCCTCTCCATCGGCGGAATCCTTATGTATGTCATTGACAATCCGCAATCACCCGCGGGCAGATTCTTGAACCTGCGCATTGTCCTCCATCTGGGAGTAATCTCCTACAGCCTCTATCTATGGCAGCAACTCTTTACAGGCAATCCAACCAACATGCGACCCTACGCCTACTTATGCATGCTGGTCGCCGCGGAGCTTTCCTTCTGGCTCATCGAGAAACCAGTCATGCGCCTCCGCACCCGCCTCAACCTATAACTTACGCAACACCTCGGTCCTTGGGCGCCGATTCATCGACCATGTACCATGCCCCATCCTTTCATCCTGAGCAACCCTGAGCCTAGTGAAGCGGAGTCGAAGGATCTGCTTTTTGATCTCTGTCGGAAAGGGTGGGAAAGCAACGAGCCTTGCCTGCCCTCTTCATCCCGAGCAGTTTTTCAAAGCGCAGTTGAACTGGATCTGCTGCTTTTCACGGTGCGTAATCCGTTCGACGCCCCGTGCCCCATTCTTTCCGCTTTTTTCTGCGGAAAGGGTGGGAAAGCAACGAGCCTTGCCTGCCCTCTTCATCCCGAGCAGTTTTTCAAAGCGCAGTTGAACTGGATCTGCTGCTTTTCACGGTGCGTAATCCGTTCGACGCCCCGTGCCCCATTCTTTCCGCTTTTTTCTGCGGAAAGGGTGGGAAAGCAACGAGCCTTGCCTGCCCTCTTCATCCCGAGCATTTTTTCAAAGCGCAGTTGAACTGGATCTGCTGCCTTTCACGGTGCGTAATCCGTTCGACGCCCCGTGCCCCATTCTTTCCGCTTTTTTCTGCGGAAAGGGTGGGAAAGCTCAAACTCCAAAAGTACGAAATCGCGCAGTCAGAGACGCGCATCCAACCCACCCCGACTTAGGCTCTCGCATCCACCAACGCCGCCCCCACTAACTCGCCAACCTTCAAGAGAACATCCTCCGCATCCCCGAATCCCTCGATCCAATGCACATCAGGTTCCCGCCGAAACCAGGTCATCTGCCGCTTCGCATAATTCCGATGCCCCTGCTGCGCTTCTGCGACTGCCACCTTCTCGCTGACGCCCTTGAGGAGAACAGAAACCGCTTGACGATATCCCAGCGAGTCCAGCGCTCTGATCGGTCCGTAGCACGCCAGCAGAGCCTTTGTTTCGCGCAGCAAGCCGGCCGCGAACATCGCGGCGCACCGCGTATTCAGCCCTTCATACAATGCCTCTCGCGCCGGATTCAGCCCGATCCGTAAAAGCCGAAACCCCGTCAGCGGATCCTTGGCCGCACCCGGTTCCGCCAGTACCTGCGACAGCGGCCTGCGCCCCGCGAGGCACACCTCGATCGCGCGAATCAATTTTGCCGCATCGTTCGCATGAATCCGCTCAGCCGAAGCCGGATCGATCCGACCGAGCAATTTGTGCAACCACGCCGCGCCATGGCTATCTGCACTCCGCCGCAACCGCGCCCGCAAATCCTCCTGCCGCACCGGCCCCGCAAACAATCCCTCCGTCAGCGCGCGAAGATAGAGCCCTGTTCCTCCCGTCACGATGGGAAGTTTGCCGCGCCCCGCAATCTCCCGCAGCGCCGCCCGCGCCTGCCTGCTGTATTCGCCCGCGGTAAACGTCTCATCGGCATCCACTACATCGATCAAATGATGCGGCACGCGCGCGCGTTCTTCTATGGATGGTTTTGCCGTCCCCAAATCCATCCCGCGATACACCGCCACCGAATCGCAACTGACAATCTCGCCGCCAAACCGCTCCGCCAGCGCCAATGACAGCGCCGTCTTCCCACTCCCCGTAGGCCCCAGCAACAAAACCACGAGCGGGAATCGCGCTGCCCGGGAATTATGTGACATTGGCAAGGATTCCCTGGAATCGACTTCTGATATGCAAAAAACCCTGCATGAGGACTGGCAAATCTTTCCAATCGAAAGAACCTCTTTGCTCTGTAACAGGGCATGACTTCAGTCATGCCGAATCAAGCACCTTTTCGAACTCGGCTTTAGCCGCTGCGCGCAGTTCCGACTCGATCAAATGTCCCGACGGCCTGAAGACCACTTCATCTTCGGATAGCCGCGGCGCAGTCGCCATTCGCCGTCCGCGCAGGACTCAAAGCCGCCACCACCCCGCCGGAAAAATCCACTTGGGATTGGTATGAAAGAGCCACCATAGACAAATCGCCGCCGCGAAGATCACCAACCCAAACGTCTGGTTGCGCACAAACGCCCGCCGCTGCGCCCCGCGCCGCTCCTGCTCGGCCACCTGCTCGCCATACGGCTTGATGCGTGTGTCCACCATTGCGCTCAGATCCAGCCGCTCGACAAGCGCATCCTGCGGCTGTTCAGGTCTCCTTTTGTCCAAGCCACAGTATAGGAGTTGGCTCGTCCGGCGCCGAAGGCGCAGTTCGCCGCACGCGCAGTCGCCACGCGCAGTGCCGTTTGACTTCCCCCCCCCCATTGCCGACCATAGCCTGTCAGGGGAAAACCAATCCATGAAAGTCTTCATCCTGGGTTCAGGAGGCCGCGAACACGCGCTTGCCTGGGCCGTCGCGCGCAGCCAGCGCGTCACTGAAGTTGTCTGCGCGCCTGGCAACGGCGGCATCGCCCAACTCGCCCGCTGCGTTCCCGTCGACCTCAAAAACCTCGACGCCATGATCCGCCTCGTCCGAACCGAACAGCCCGGCCTCACCATCGTCGGCCCCGAGCTGCCCCTCTCCCTCGGCATCGTCGACGCCCTCCAATCAGCGCGGCCTGCGCGTCTTCGGGCCCACCCAGGCCGCCGCCATGCTCGAATCCAGCAAGGCCTTCGCCAAGCAGTTCATGAAGCGCCACCAGATTCCCACCGCCAACTACGCCGTCTGCACCAACGCCGCCGAGCTCGAAAAAGCCATCGACCTCTTCCATCCGCCCATCGTCGTCAAAGCCGACGGGCTCGCCGCCGGCAAAGGCGTCATCATCTGCGAGTCGCGCAACATCGCCCTCGAAGCCGCCCACGGCCTCTTCAACGGCCCGCTCCTGGGCGAGGCCGTCGCAGCAGGTTGTCATCGAGGAGTTCCTCGAAGGCGACGAGATCAGCTTTCTCTGCCTCTCCGACGGCACACACGTCGCGCCGCTCGCTCCCGCGCAGGACCACAAACGCATCGGCGAAGGCGACACCGGCCCCAACACCGGCGGCATGGGCGTCTACTCCACTGACTCCTTGCTCGAGCCGGCATGATGACGAGTGGATTCTGCGCCACATCGCCGAGCCCACCATCCGCGGCATGGCCGAAGAAGGCACTCCCTTCGTCGGCGTTCTCTACTGCGGCCTCATGATGACCGCGCGCGGTCCTCAGGTGCTCGAATTCAACGCCCGCTTCGGCGATCCCGAAACCCAGGCCATCCTGCTGCGCCTTGAGAGCCGACCTGGTCGACGCGCTCGAAGCCTGCATCGACGGCCGCCTCGATCAGACTCCTCTGCGCTGGAGCCCCGGCGCCTCCGCCTGCGTCGTCGCCAGTTCCGCCGGCTATCCCGGTAGCTACAAAACCGGCTTCCCCATCACCGGCCTTGCCGCTGCCGCGCATGGTTCCAGGCGTTCAGGTCTTCCACTCCGGCACAGCGCGCGTTGGCAGCCAGCTCGTCACCAGCGGAGGCCGCGTCCTGGGCGTCACCGCCGCCGGGCGAATCGCTTCGACGAAGCTCTCGCCCGCGCCTACCAGGCCATGGCCGAAATCCACTTTGAAGGCATCTATTACCGCCGCGACATCGGCCACCGCGCACTCAAGGCAGAAACAATGACGCGCTGCCATCTCACTTCGAAGAGCTGTTGCTTGGAATGAGGAATCGATCCGGTTTCTGAAAGGGCTTCTCGAAGACAATCCGTCGCTGCTCGATCTGCCCTGCGGCATCGGACGGAGCAACCAATGTGCAGGGATTCGTGCGTCACATCTGGGGCGCCGAACTGCGCTAGGCGCAACGCCTCGCCGGCGAGCCGTGTTAGCCAGGAGCAGTCCCTTCCGGGACCGCTCGACGCGCTCTTGCCTCCATACGCGAGGCCATCGCAGCTCATGCGCAAACTGCTTGCCGACTCCGCGCACAGACTGGGAAGCGGACCTACACTCTGATGTCATTGGCTTCCGCCGGCACGCGCGCACCTCAACCCACGCAAGCTGCTGGCGCACGCGCTCTTGCACCAGTCAGCGCCACTGGGCGCAACTCGCCACGCTCGTCCGAGCCGCGGGATTCCCCTCCGGCTTCAGCGGCGATCTGCTCTTCAGCTCTGCTCTGCGCTAGGCTCGGCCACGGAAACGGGCGTTTTCTGATTCTTCTGAAAGCAGGACCGGCACAGCACTGGCCTCCCTGCGTGGGCTTGAATGGAACCGTGGTCTCCGCCGCCGCACTCCGAACACGTCGTCCGCGTCTCTGAACGCACCCGCGGCCCGCTCGAGCACGCTTCGCCTTGCACTGCTTGCAGTGCTTGGGGTCGTTCATGAACTGCTTGTCGTGGAAGAATAATTGTTCGCCGGCGGTGAACACAAACTCGGCGCCGCAATCGATGCACGTCAATACTTCGTCGCTAAACTCCATGGCCGGCTTCCCCAAAGACAGGGAACTACCTCGAAATCGGCCATGCTCCACAAAAACTTGCCGGTCCCGTTTCCCTGTCTTCGTACGTCTTTCACAACAAGGGCCCGGGCCGCGAAAAATGATGCGGCTCATGTCAATGTCTCTCGGCGAATCGGAAGACTGGTTGTTTCCGCCGGACATGAGCAACCGTGCGGAAAGCGATAGCCAAAGTTAAAGAATCGCGACAGGCCGCCTCAATCTTGTCATGGTCTTACTCTGGCCTATCCCGCATTCTTCCGCGGGAGTGCGCTGGGACGGCTCTCGCGATTCAGTGTTCCAGGGCCTGCAATCAGGCCCCGTCTTGAAATTAGTCCTGCCTCTTTACGAGCCTTCTTACGATTCCGCTTGCGCGCCAAAGCTGCCTTTACGCGTTGCTTCTCACCGGGCTTCAGGTAGTAGGAGTGACGCTTGACTTCCTTGATGATGTCCTCCTGCTGTACCTTCCGCTTAAACCGGCGCAGCGCATTTTCGAGCGGCTCGCCTTCTTGTACGCGAACCTCTGCCAAAAAAATCCACCTCCAAACCTGCCAAAGGGCCTCCTCTATGATACCGGAATCCGCTGCCCTCGGTCAAGCTCACCAAGCCCATCCTTGAAATTCCAATAGATGCAAAATCCCTGGAATTCCCACGGTCAAAATCGAATCTCCGATTGCCAGAGAACCTACTCCATCCCGTTCCCCATGTATGCCCGGTACCGGACATATTGTGAAATCCAAGTCTCTCCATTCCGGATTTCCATTCAGCCCGAACCCAGTCCCCCAGTCTCGATTTCACCGGCGTCCCCAGCGACATGTCCTCCTCGCTGGGGTGGTTTGAGACCTGGGAAAGCTCCGAGCCCGCCTACCGGTTTCGGAAAGCAAGAACCTGAATCCCTCGCAGCCCGGCACAGTTTCTTCTCCAGCCGACCGCGTGCGGTCTCAACACGCCCCAATCCTGTTTTAGACTTGCCCTGAGGACTGCATTCAATGATCCGCAGTTACCAGGGCCATACCCCGCGCGTTCCCGACAGCTGCTACGTCGATCTCTCCGCCCAGGTCCTCGGCGACGTCACGCTCGGCGAACACTCCTCGGTCTGGATGAATGCCGTCCTGCGCGGCGATGTCCACTCCATCAGCGTCGGCGCCAACTCCAACGTCCAGGACTGCTCCGTCCTCCACGGCCAGCGCAATCTCTACTCCGTCACCGTCGGCGACTGGGTCACCATCGGCCACAACGCCACCGTCCACGGCTGCGTCGTCGAAGACGCAGTCCTCATCGGCATGGGCGTCACCATCCTCAACGACTGCCGCATCGGCGAGGGCTCCATCATCGCCGCCGGCGCCGTCCTCCCCGAACACACCGTCGTCCCGCCCCGCACCCTCTGGGCCGGCGTCCCCGGCAAACTCCGCCGCGAACTCGGCGACTCCGATCGCGCCCTCATCCTCGAATACGCCCAGAACTATCTCGACTACACCGAGATCTACCTCGCCGAAATCCGCAAGTAGGTCTTCGTCGCCGGGGCGAGCAGTCGAAGGACCTGCGGTTGCCTTTCGGATTTCCATTCAGCACAAAAATGGGTGCCCCAGGTCTCGATTTTACCGGGGTCCCCAGCGACAGGTCCTCGTCGCTGGGGTGGTTTGATCCCTGGGAAAGCTCCGAGCCCGTTGTTCGCGCTCAAAGGCGTAGCTGGATTTCATTCTTCGCAGCCCAACGTCTACATGCTTTAGGATCAAAAACAAGAGTGAAAAATCTAGAACTGACCCACGTCATCGAAGCCCGAACCATCGTTCTCGTAACATTCCTGGCGCTGGCACTCAGCACTCCCGCCTACTCCCAGAACAACGCAACCACGCTGCCGGACGCGCCCCAGCCTCAACCCCACGCCGATTCCGAAACCAACCCGCCCGTCACCCTGCGCTCCATCCCACGCAACATCCTGAACGATCAAAAAGCAATCTGGACCAGTCCCGCCCATATCCACGAGTCGAACGCCATCATCCCCGTCGCCCTCGTTCTCGGCACTACCCTCGCCATCACCACTGACCACCAGGTCATGTCTTCTTCGAAATTCCAGAATGCCTCTCTCAACAGCCACGCCTCCACTGCCTCCGATGGTTTGGTTGGCGGATTCATCGTTGCACCCGCCGTCATCTATGGCATCGGCCATATTCATCACGACGAGCACGCCACTGAAACCGGCATCCTCGGCGGCGAAGCCATACTCAACAGCATTGGTGTAAACGAGGTCCTCAAGATTGTTGCCCAGCGGGAACGGCCTACCGTCGACAACGCCAAAGGCAAATTCTTCCAGACAAGCGTCGGCTTCAACTCGTCGTTCCCTTCCAATCACGCCATCATCGCGTGGTCTTCCGCCGCCGTCATCGCTTCCGAGTACAAAGGCCCGCTCACGCAAATCACCGCCTACGGCCTTGCCACCGGCGTCAGCCTGACGCGTGTCCTCGCCCGCCAGCACTTCCCCTCCGATGTCCTCGTAGGCAGCGCAGTAGGCTGGCTCATCGGACGCTATGTAGTCCACCGCCATCATCACTCCGACTAAAATCCACCGCCTCGCGCGCCAGGCCCGCAGTTATCTTTCGCATTGTCAAAATCCGCACCACCCTGGTGCCGATCCCGTCATCCTGAGCGACCCTGAGCGTAGCGAAGGGGAGTCGAAAGCCTGCCCTGAGCGCAGTCGAAGGGGACATGCTTTTTGGTCTCTGTCGAAGACATGAGAAAGCAACGAACCCCGGAATGCCTGTTCCCTATTCCCTGTTCCCTGTTTTCTGTTTTCTATTCCCCCCCTCCTCGCAGCGTAAAATCGAAGTTTCCATCGACCGCTCATGGCCAACGACTCGAAACCAGAACAAGACGTCCACCGCGGGCTCCGCTCGTCCCTTCTCAGCATCGTTTCGAATTTCTTCCTCGCCCTCTGCAAATGCCTCGCCGGCTTCGTCGGCCACTCCTTCGCCCTGTTCGCCGACGGCATAGAATCCCTCTCCGACGTCTTCAGCGCCACCGTCGTTTACATCGGCCTCAGCGTCGCGATCCGCCCTCCCGATAAAATGCATCCCTACGGCCACGGCAAGGCCGAGCCCGTCTCCGCCGCCATCGTCAGCCTCGCCATGGCTGGCGCCGCCTTCGCCATCGCCTTCGAAAGCATCGCCCTCATTCGCAATCCCCACCCGCTGCCGCGCGCCTACACCCTCTGGGTCCTGCTCGGCGTCGTCGCCATTAAACTGCTGCTCTCCCGCTACGTCTTCTCCATCGCCCACACCATCGACAGCACTGCCGTCCGCGTCGACGCATGGCATCACCTGAGCGACGCCATTACCTCCCTCTTCGCCTTCATTGGCATTTCACTCGCGCTTTTCACCGGCGACGCCCGCATGGACGACTGGGCCGCCCTCTTCGCCTCGCCCGTTATCCTCTTCAGCGCCTGGCGCCAGCTCCAGGCGCCCTTGGCCGAAATCCTCGATACCGCCCCGCCCCCTGAAATCGAGCAGCACGTCCGCCAAGTCGCCGAGTTCGTTCCCGGTGTGGTGGGTTTGGAGAAATGCTTCGTGCGCAAAGTCGGCTTCCGCTATTACGTCGACCTCCACGTCATCGTCGATGGCGACATCACCGTCCGCTCCGGCCACACCATCTCCCACCGCGTCGAAGATCAAATCCTCAGCTCCGTCAACCGCGTCGCCAAAGTCCTCGTCCACATCGAGCCCGAAGAAGAACTCCTCAACCCCAGCCACAGCGACATGTAGCCCCGATCCCTGTCCCACTGTTCACTGATCACTACTCCCTACTCCCTGTCCCTTCCCTTTCCCTGTTCCCTGTTCCCTGTTCCCTGTTCCCTGTTCCCTGTTCACGGGATGTACAATTGCCCATCATGCGTGGCAACCCGAAAGTTCTCGATCAGCTGAACAAAGCGCTCCGCGATGAGCTCACCGCCATCAATCAGTATTTCCTTCACGCCGAGATGGCTGAGAACTGGGGCTACAAGAAGTACTCCCACCTCATCAAAAAGCAATCCATCGACGAGATGAAACATGCCGAGGCCCTCATGGAACGCATCCTCTTTCTTGATGGCGCGCCCAGCATGGAGCCTCTCGCTCTCACCATCGGAAAAAATGTGAAGGACATGATTGAGTCGGATTTGAATCTCGAATTCGGTGCCGTCGCCTTCTATAACGAGGCCATTCGCATCTGCGTTGAAAATAAAGACAACGGCTCCCGCGATCTCTTCGTCCGCCTGCTCAAAGACGAGGAAGGACACGTCGACTGGCTCGAAGCTCAAGTGCACCAGATCAATGAGATCGGCTACGAACGCTATCTCCTCACCCAAACCACCGAAGACAACTAACGACTCTTTTCCGCGATTAGCAAGTTGCTGTCATCCTGAGCGACCCTGAACGCAGTGAAGGGGAGCCGAAAGCCTGCCCTGAGCGAAGCCGAAGGGGACCTGCGGTTGCTTTTCACGCTGCTGCAGTCAGCTCGACCATGGGTGCCCCATGTCTGGATTTTCGCTGGGGGTCCCCAGCGACAACCTTCATCGCGGGAGTTTCAAACATGGGAAAGCAACAACCCCGCCCTACTCCCGACTCACGAGTCTCCGCAAAAGCCGCGGATCCCTCCGCATCTCCTCATCCTCCGCCAGCAAATCCGCAACCCCAAAACTCGACTTCGCCACCCCATGCTTCGCGTGGCCCGCGTTCTGCGTGGCCACGTGGATCCACTCGTGCACAATCACGCGCGCCATCGCCTCACCCATCACCGTGTCGCGCCGTTTGCGGTTCATCCCCAGCACCAGCGGTCCCAGCTCCTGGGCAATCTCCGAACAGTCCACATGAATGAAAGGTTCGATCCTCCCATGCACCCGCCACACCCACCCCAGCGCTCCCAGCGGGGTATAACGTGCCATCGGCACCAGCGTGCAATCGCCGTGCAGATAGACCGAAATAGGCTTGCTCACCTCGATGCCGCGCGTCATCGTATCCCCACGCACCAACGCCACACCACTCTAGCAGGACCGGCGCCTCGTCTCGATCCGTTCGTGCGCTCCTTTGCAGCGCATCGAACAGGGCCGCCCACTCAGCTGTCCGCCATGCGCCTCTCGGCAAAGATCACCATCGTGGCACGCGGCTCACTCGGCGCCGCCGCTTGTGCATACGCCCTGTTTTCGAGCACGCGGAAATCAGGAGCGCAATCATCAGAAGAAATTTTGCCGGCCTGCGAGGCCAGCGGGGAAGCTCGACTCTCATGTTGCGAGTCTGGCTTGGGTCGTGCAATCTGTCCAATAGATTGCTATGATGTTTTCCATCTGGTTTGGAGATGGATCGCGGAAAGAGTCTGCCCCCGGCAATTCCGACCTCCGTCCTCTTCGATGCCAGCCTGCAATGCATGCACCCGATGCTCGCCGATCTTCAATCACGGCCGCTATCCGGTTCTTGCACGCAATTTGCCGACATCGAGTTGGAGGTCTTCAAACGCCATGGAAGTACGCCAGCTGCAGATCTTTCGCATCCTCGCTGAAGAGTTGAACTTCACCCGCACCGCAGAAAAAGTAAACACGGTGCAGTCCAACGTCACCGCGCAGATCAAAGCCCTCGAAGAAGAGCTCGGAGTTCCCCTCTTCGATCGCCTCGGCCGCCGCGTCACCCTCACCGATGCGGGCCGCCGCTTTCAACCCTTCGCCGAGCAGGCCCTTGTCGCCATGGAGCACGGCCAGCGCGCCATCCGCAACGGCGCCGAGCCGAGTGGTCCACTGCGCATCAGCGCACCCGAAAGCATCCTTACCTATCGCCTGCCGCCGGTGCTGCGCGTCTTTCGCCGCCGCTTCCCCAATGTCGAGCTCGTGTTCGTTCCCCACATCGGCGACAGCTTCGCGGCCGAACTCGAAGCCGGCAAAATCGATATCGCCATCAACATGTGCGACACGGTAGCCAATCCGCTGTACAAGTCATGCTGCCTGCGCACGGAACGAATCTTTCTCTTCGGCGAACCCAGCCATCCCCTCGCGAACCGACGCACCGTCAAGCCCTCCGACCTCGCCGGCCAGACCCTCTTGCTCACCGAAGCCGGATGCGGCTATCGCGCCAAGCTCGACCGCGCGCTCGCGTTGCAGAACGTGCACCCCGGCAATATCACCGAGTTCTCCAGCATCGAGGCGATGAAGCAATGCGTCCGCGTCGGCATGGGACTGGCGCTTTTGCCCGCCATCGTCATCTCCCGCGAACTCCGCCAGCATCTATTCAAAGCGCTGCACTGGGCCGGCCCCTCACTCGACGTCACCACCCACCTCATCTGGCACAAAGACAAATGGGTCTCCCCCGCAATGGCCGCCTTCCTCGAGCTGATCCAAAGCCAAATCGACGACACCCCACCTCCAGAACCGCAATCCACCCCGTCTTCCCGCTCCTGACCCGCGCAGATCCAGGCCGTTGATTCTGCGCAGGTCTCACCACGCTGTCATCTTGAGCGCTGCCGAAAGCCCGCCCTGAGCGAAGCCGAAGAGGACCCGCAGTTGTTTTTCCGTACCATCAATCAGCAAGAAAATGGGTGCCCCAGGTCTGGATTTTCAGACCTGGGAAAGCAACGAACCCAACCTAACTGTTGTCATCCTGAGCGGAGCCAAGGATCTAATCCCTGATCCCTATTTCCTATTCCCTTCTTCCTACCCTCTCACGCCGCGCTCCTGCCCCTATCCTTCAACAACCCCAGCCGAACCATACTCTCCGCCGTAGCCACCACCGAGTCCTCAACCGACCGGGGTCTCCATCCCAGCACGCGTTGCGCTTTTTCGCTCGTAGCATTCTTCCGCTTGCCCAACTCCGGCAACACCTGTTTCACTGCGGGATCCAGCAACGATGCCAGCCGCACCACCCAGTCCGGCAACTCGCGCGTCGGCACGCGTCTGAGCCGCAACGCCCATCCGGCGTTTCAGCATTCGCCCGATTTCCACGATGGACACAAAGTCCCCAGCCACCGCCAGAAACCGCTCGCCCTTGGCCGCCGGATGCGTCATCGCACGGAGATGCAAATCGGCAACGTCGCGCACATCCACTCCGCCGAACAACAGCCGCGGGCATCCCGGCATCGCGCCGTCCATCATTTTCTGCACGATCAAGATCGACGTCGCGTAGTCCGCGCCCAGCACTGGCCCAAACACGCCCACCGGATTCACTACCGCCAACTCCAGGCCGCCGCCTTCCTTCGCGATCAACTCCCACGCCGCGCGCTCGGCCAGTGTCTTTGACTTCACATACGCCGTCAGCCCCTCGCCATTCAAATCGGTCCAGCTCGTCTCATCGAACGGCTCCGTCTGTTCTGGATGCCCATACCCCACCGCCGCAAACGACGAGGTCAGCACCACGCGCTTCACGCCTGCATCCCGCGCCGCGCGCAGCACACGCACAGCCCCCTCGCGTGCCGGCACAATCAGTTCATTTTCATCCTTCGGAACATGCGCGGGAAACGGCGATGCAACATGCAAGACATACTCGCAGCCAGTGGCTGCTTCCTTCCATCCCCCATCCCTGGTGAGATCGGCAGCAAAGAATTGCACGCGATCCCCCGGCTCCGCGCCACCTTGCTTCAGCAGCGCCCGCACCTCCGGCTCGCGTTTCAAATCCCGCACAGTTGTCCGCACGGTATGTCCCCCCGCCAGCAGCTGCAAAATTACCTGGCTGCCGATAAACCCCGATCCACCCGTCACCAAAACTGTGCTCATCTCAAATCTCCCTATTCCCTGCCGAGCCCCCATCGACAGGTCTTCGTCGATGGGGTGGCTATTCCCTATTCCCTGTTCCCTGTTCCCTGTTCCCTGTTCCCTGTTCCCTGTTCCCTGTTCCCTGTTCCCTGTTCCCTGTTCCCTGTTCCCTGTTCCCTGTTCCCTGTTCCCTGTTCCCTGTTCCCTCTTGTTCCCTGTTCCCTGTAATTAGATCGAACGTTCATTCTAGTCGACGCACAAAATAATAATCGCCCCCACATTATTCCGCCGCAAGCGCCGTCCATACTGTCTCTGCAATTTGTCTCAGCGTCTCTTTCGAGAAATCCTTGGGCGCCTTCGCCAGGCTGGCCGCCAGTCCCAGTGTCAGGCTGTCAATCGCCTCTGCTGGAAGGTCTTTAAACACCCCGCCATGCTTCTTCGGCCGCGCCCATTTCATGATCCGCTTCACCGTCGGATCCTGATCCGCCTCGCCCTCGCTGCTCACCTTGCAATACGGCGAATTCAGATACTGATCGAGAAAACGCGCCTCTTTCCGATGCGTCCGATAAAAACGATAGGCATTCAACCAGATGTGGAGCAGCGCCTCGCGCGCGCTCATCTCGTGGGAATACCCGTCGAATAAAACCTCGTACTTCATCGCAGCCACGCGCTCATAAACCGCGCGAATCAATTCGTCTTTGCTGGGGAAATAATGATAAATAACGCCTGGGCTCGCGCCCGACCTGCGCGCCAGCGCCGACATCGGCGCGTCGTGAAAGCCGCGCTTCACCACCAGGTCAAGCATCGCATCGAGAATTGCCGCCTTCTTGTCGATCTTCTTTGCCATGCGCGGTCCGCCGATCGAAAACTAGAACGATCATTCTAACATCGCATGAACGGCGCTCTAATTCTCTTCGATCGCCCGCCGCAGCGCCGCCCGCGCCAGCAGCCGCGTCGAATCCAGCACCGGCAGCGGCGAGTTCGCATCCGTCATGATCAGTGGAATTTCTGTGCACCCCAGCACCGCCGCGTCGCATCCCGCCTTCTTCATCCGCGTCATCACTTTCTGGTGATACGCAATCTGCTCCGGCTTGACTGTGCCCTCCACCAGTTCTTCCATGATGATGCGATGGATCTCGTCGCGTTCTTCATCCCGCGGCCGTACACACTCCAAGCCGCGCTCCGCAAGCTTCGCCGGATACACTTCGCTGTCCACCAGCCATCGCGTTCCCATCACTCCCAGCCGCCGAAACCCACGGTTCGACGCTTCCTGTGCCACCACGCCGGCAATGTGCAGCCACGGCCGCGGCGAACGCAACTCCACATACCGCAACGCCTGGTGAATCGTGTTGTCCGGGCAAATCAGAAAATCCGCGCCGGCCTGCGCCAGCTTGTGTCCAGAGGCAATCATCAGTTCGCCCACACCCTGCCAGTCACCGCGCTCGATCCGCTCCACATACGTTGCGAATGAAAAGCTGTGCAGCGTCACCTCCGGATGCCCATGCGGTCCAAGCCACTCCGCGCCTTCCAGGCAAACCGTCCTGTAGCAGAGCGCTGCGCCCTCCGCCGAACAGCCCACGATACCGATATGTTGCGGCATCTCCCGATTCTACGCCGCAAAAAGCTCCCCACTCCCTCGCCATCCCAATTCAAATGGAACTGCTTTCAGCTTCCTTTCACCGCCCGCAATCAGAAAAGATGCGGCCTGCTCTCGCTGCAAAAAAAATGTGCAGCACCTTTCGAAAGAACGCCAGGGCTTGCTCCACGCGGCGTTCCGGCGCGCGCTCGACAGCTCCATCTGTGCCCGGCGATGTTCGAGCATTTCCGGAGGTCTTGATCGGGAGTGGTTACGACAAGAGATTTACGCGCTTCGGGGCTAAGGTCTGCATCGCTATTGCCGAAGAAGGAACTTCCGAATTGTCAACGTCCCATTCGGAACCAGCTTCAGGCTCACACCCACTCAATTTCCAGTACGCTCTTGATAAAGTGAGGCAACGATGAATGGGACACAGCCCCACACCGGACGATCTGTCGACCCACGCGACAATCCCATGCCCGCCAAGCCGTAAGGACCAGAATGGACGTTTTAGTTCAGCAGGACGAACTGACCGCACGGGAACGCAACGGCCTGATCTCAGATCCACGCTTGTACTTCCTCTTTTTCGTGGTCTCGGGATTGTGCGGCCTGGTCTACGAGATCGTCTGGCTGCGGTTGGCCATCGCCAGTTTCGGCGTGACCACGGCCCTCGCGTCCATCGTGATCTCGATGTTCATGGCCGGTCTGGGCCTGGGTTCGTGGGGCGCCGGAGCATTGACCCGCCGAATCTCTGCCGCGAGCATTCCGCGTATTCTGCGGCTCTACTCCATCGCCGAACTGTGTGTCGGAATCTCGTCCCTCGCCGTTCCACTCGAATTCAAACTCGGGCGCCAACTGCTCCTTCATATGGGAACCTACGGCGCGTGGCAGAGCTGGCGTTATTACCTGCTCGCGGGAATTTGGATTGCTGTCACCCTCTTGCCCTGGTGCACCTGCATGGGCTCGACCTTCCCCCTGCTGATGGCAGCCATTCGACGGGCAGCCCGGCCTGGGTCCGAGCGCTCGTTCAGTTATTTGTACCTTGCCAACGTATTGGGCGCCCTGCTCGGCACCCTCGCGGCAGCTTTCGTCCTGATAGAGTTGCTTGGGTTCCAGGGCACGCTCCTCGTCGCGGGCAGTTTCAACGCAGCCTTGGCACTGGCCGCCTTCGCCATGAGCATGGCTCCTGTCTCGGCCGCGCCGATCGTGAAACCCATACATCCAGAAACGCCGGCGCCGCCCCGGCTCTATCAACTTCCGCCCCGCGCAATTCTCATCCTCCTCTTCACAACTGGACTCGTCAGCATGGGCATGGAAGTCGTCTGGATCCGCGAGTTCACCCCCTACCTCGGACCGTTCGTCTACGCCTTCGCAAGCATCCTCGTGGTCTACTTGCTGGCGACTCTTTTGGGATCCCGCCGCTATCGGAACATGGCCCATTCTCTTCCGCCCGGCGGCAGTGCCTCGGCGTGGAGCGTCCTCGCGTTCTCCGCAATTCTCCCTGTCGTCGCGGCTGATCCCCTTCTGCCCCTGGGAGAATCTGCCGGCCTGCGTCTCCTCGTCATCGCGTTTTTCTGCGCCATGGCAGGGTTTCTCACCCCGTTGTTGGTGGACGCCTGGTCCTCGGGAAATCCCGCGCGAGCCGGAACTGCGTACGCCTTCAATATAGTGGGATCAATTCTTGGACCCCTTGTCGCCGGCTTCTGGCTTCTGCCGTGGCTCGGGGAACGCAAGGCGGTGCTGGCGTTGGCCCTCCCCTTGTTTGCAATCGCCGCTTTCATGGCATTTCGCAGGCCAACGGAGTCGGCTCAGCCTCAGTCCATCCGGAAAGTGCGCCTCACCTTCGCCGCTTCGGCCCTTGCCGCAATTCTGCTTTTCAGCGTCAGCCACGACTACGAGACAAAGTACACCGTTCGGCAAGTCCGACGAGACTATGCCGCTACAGTGATTGCAACCGGTACTGGTTTTGACCGGCAGCTCATGGTCAACGGTATCAATATGACCGTCCTGAGCCCGGACACCAAATTTATGGTCCACCTGCCGCTCGCATTCCTAGGCAGGCCCCCGCAAAACGGACTCATTATCTGCTTCGGCATGGGAACCGGTTTCCGTTCCATGCTCTCCTGGGGCATTCCAACAACAGCCGTCGATCTGATTCCAAGCGTTCCCAGGCTGTTTGGGTATTTCCACGAAGACGCGCCGAAGTTGATCGGCTCGCCCCTGGCACGCATCGTCACCGATGATGGTCGGCGCTTCCTCGACGGTTCAACCGAAACGTACGACGTCATCGTCATCGATCCACCGCCGCCTCCGCAAGCTCCAGGCTCAAGCTTGCTTTACTCGCGCGACTTCTACGAAGTCATCAAGAAGCATTTGCGCCGCGGTGGGATTTTGCAGGCGTGGTATTTCGAAGACAAGAGCGATCCTGCTATCAGGACATCCGCGACCAAGGCCCTGATGCAGTCCTTCCCGTACATCCGAGCCTTTCAATATTACGGGCAGGACCCCGGAATTTATTTCCTCGCCAGTATGGACCCGATTCCCGTCACATCAAGTTCTGTGCTCGCTGCGCGCATACCGCCTGCTGCGGCTTCCGACTTCGTGGAATGGGGTCCGGCCAAGACCGCCAAGGACCAGTATGAGCTTGCCCTGTCCCACGAACTTGACCTGAACCAGCTGATTGCCCAATCTCCGCGAACACCCGCCATTACAGATGACGGTCCCATCAACGAGTACTTCCTGCTGCGCCGCTGGTTTCACTACTACCGATAACCATGCTGTCCTGCATGCTCATCCAGGAGTCCCTTCCTACTCATACCTGAGTGCGATCGCTGGGTCCACCCGCATGGCTCGTCTCGCCGGAACATAGCAGGCCAGCATAGCAACAGCCGTCACACCGATCGCGACTCCAGCCAACGTCGCAGGATCGTTCGCGCCAATTCCATAGAGCAGTGGAGCCAGCAACCGCGCAGCGGCAAAGGCCGCGGCCAGGCCAATGCAAAGGCCAATCGAAGTCACCTGCAGCCCTTGCCGCATCACCAGCTTCAGCACGTCAGTTTGCCGCGCGCCCAGGGCCATGCGCACGCCGATCTCGCGCGTGCGCTGCGAAACAACATAAGCAATCACCCCAAACAGTCCGATCGCCGTAAGGAGGACAGCAAAAATCCCCGAAGCCCCAAGCAGCAGCCCCAGCGTGCGCGCGGGGAAGAGTGGAAACGCCATGTACTCTCCAATCGTCTCCAGGTCCGTGGCCGCCATCATCGGATCGACTACCTGTACCTCGCGCCGAACCGGTGCGAGCAGAGACCGCGCATCACCCAAAGTCCGGATCACAAGAGTCCGCGACGGCGGTAAAGTCCCGCGATAGACCACCGCCACCGGCCCTTCACCGAGGGTGCGATACTTTCCGGCCTTCGCCACCCCGATCACTTCGCTCGTTGCCTTCGCGTCGCCCACCACGAGGCGCTTGCCAATCGGATCCTGCCCGGGCCAGAGTTGTCGGGCCTGCACCTCGTTCACCACCACCGCCACCGGCTCCGCGCTATCCGATTCCTTCTGCGTAAAATCCCGGCCGCGCAGCAGCGTGATTCCCATGGTCGAGAAGTAACCCGGATCGACGCGAAATACGTCAACTCTGCTCTTGTCTGGATCCTTGCCAACGTGTCGTGTCACTGAAGTCACTTCTTCTGAAGTCCCCAGCGGCAGATAATCCGCATAACTCGCCGAGACAACGCCGGGAAGCGCTCGAACATGCTCCATCAATTGCCTATAAAATGCCGAAACTTTCTCGGGCGTATAACCAAGGCTCCCCGGATCGAGCGCGGCGATCGCGATGTGCTGCGTATCGAATCCGGGGTCGATGGAATTGGCATGCAGCAGGCTGCGCACGCACAACGTCGCGCCCGCCAGCAGCACAACGCACGCGGCGATTTCCCCAATCAGCAGCATGTTGCGCAAGCGCGATTTACGCAGGCCGCCAGTCTGACCCTCTTCCTTCAACACTGGGACGGCGTCCACCGCAGCGCTGCGCAACGCCGGAACCAATCCGAAGATCACACCCGTCGCCAGCGAAACCAGCAAGGCAAACAACAACACCCGCCAGTCCATTGGAACTTCGAGCGCAATCGGCAGGCTTGCCGGCTTGAGTCCTAGCAGCATCCGCGCCATCCACCACGCCAGCATCACACCACCCATGCCGGCGATCGAGGAAAGCAGCAGGCTCTCCACCAGCATCTGGCGAATCAGGCGTCCACGCCCCGCCCCCAACGCCGACCGGACGGCCATCTCTCTCACCCGGCCTTGCGCACGTGCAAGCAGCAGGCTCGCGGCATTGGCGCAGGCAATCAACAGCACCAGGACAAACACCGCCTGAAGCATTCCCGTAAATGCGCTCACATACCCTCGATAAGGCCCGGGCACCAGCGTTGCGCTATACACCGTGGCATCGATATTCTTGTTCGTTTCGGGATGATCCAGTTCGAGTTGATGCGCCATCACGTGCATCTCCGCCTGCGCCTTCACCCTGTCCATCCCCGGCCCGAGCCGCCCCAAAACAATCAGCCAATAGCCGTTCCGGTCCTTCATTCTGGCCTTGTCGTGCGTGAACAGGTCCTGCGTCGCCAGAGGTGCCCAGAAGTCCGGTTCGGTTGCCACCAGCATTCCGGTGAATGCGGCTGGCGCCACGCCCACAACGGTAAATGCGGCGCCGTTCAGCACCAGCGTGCGCCCGACAACGCCGGCATCCGATCCAAGTTCCTTCTGCCAGAAGGAGTAACTCAGCACCACCACCGAATGCGGACTCTCTAGCTGATCATCGCCGTTTGAAAGCGCGCGGCCCAACACAGGATTCACGCCCAGCTCCGAAAAGTAGTTTCCTGAAACAAGCTGGCCCTGGATCACTTGGCCCTCGCCGGATCGATTCCAGATTGTCGGATGGCCATCTCCATCGAACGCCAGCACCCCTTCCAACGAGTGGCTGTGGTCGCGATAGTAGGCGTAGTCGGGATAGGCGAAAGGAAGATAACCCTGAATACCGGCGGCGGTTCGATTGTGCAGCCAGATCTCAACAAGGCTCCCGGTTGCGCTGACTCCTGCCGGCGGCCGCAGCAAAAGCGCGTTGACGAAACTGAAAACGGCCGCGTTCATGCCGATTCCCAGCGCCAACGCCAGCACCACGGCCGCATTCGATCCCGGCTTCTTCATCAACATCCGTAGACCGAATCGAATGTCCCCCCACCACTCGGCGGGCGAAACAAAGCTCCATTGCGCGCGCTGCCTTTCTTTGAGAAGAGTCACGTTGCCGAACTGAAGACGCGCAGCTCTTGCCGCGTCGTCGTCCGACATGCCCTGGCGAACGTAACGCTCTGTGAGCAGTTCTAAGTGGGAATGAAACTCCGCATCCATCGCGCAGTCTTGCCGCCCCTGCGTGAACAGTCCCTTCGCCTTTGCTGCCCAACGTCGCAAGAATCGCATCCTCTCATCCCTGCCTTTCCAGCCGCAGCAAGCGCCCGATGACTCCCGAAATACGCTCCCAGTTCTCTGTCTCGCGCTCCAGTTGCTTCTTCCCCTGCTTGGTAATCGAGTAAAAGCGCGCCTTCCGGTTGTTTTCCGAGGTGCCCCATTTCGACTCGATCCAGCCTTGCTGTTGCAGCCGGACAAGAGACGTGTACACGGTGCCTTCGTTCAGCTCCAGCACGTCCTCACTCAGCTGCTCAATCCGGCGAGCAATCCCGAAACCATGCAAAGGACCCATCGCATGCAGGGTCTTCAGCACCATCAGGTCCAATGTCCCTTGCAGCACGTCCGATTTCTTGTCGCCCATCCACGGCTCCTTTGCACATCCCAAAGAAGCTAGCATGCCTCCTATGCAATGTCCAAAGGAATGTGACGAATTCCCTCGAATGTAAGACCCCGCAGTCTCGCAGTCCGTGCCGACAGGTGGAACACTCTGCCTGCGGTATCATTGCAACCGATTCAGAAACGGAGCCTCCGATGTTCCCCATCTCCCGACGCACTTTGCTGAAGAAAGGCTCTCTCGCCGCCGGATCCATGGCCCTCCTCCCTGCGTTCCCCCAGATCCTTCGCGCCGAATCTCTGGCCAGGGCAACCGGCATCCAGCTCTACACCGTCGGGAAGGACCTGACCCAGGACATGCCAGGCACGCTCGATAGGCTTTCCGCCATCGGATACAAGTCGGTAGAGAGTGCAGGTCTGGCCGGCAAGACGGCTGCCGAGTTTCGCAAATCGCTCGATGCCGCCGGCCTCACATGCCGAAGCTCCCACCTGTTTCCGACTCCCGGCAGGACCACCGAACAATACTTCGACGATGCGAAGACGTTGGGATCGGAATACGCAGTCTCGAGCGTCGTCATCAAGCCGAACGCAAACATCAAGAGCGTGGAAGACTACATCAGGCTCATCGCGGCGATGACGCAGGACGACTACAAGAAAATGGCGGCAGAGCTGAATTCGATGGCATCCCAGGCGAAGAGCATCGGCCTTCAGTTCGCTTACCACAACCACAACATGGAGTTTCGAAAGTGGGACAACGGCACGACGACCTACGAAATCTTGATGGCGGAGACAGATCCCTCGCTCGTCAATATCGAACTCGATTGTGGCTGGGCCGACCTTGGGGGTCACCCGCCTCTCGAGCTATTCAAGAAGTATCCAGGCCGCTTTCGCATGCTGCATATCAAGGATTTTGCGCCCGTTGCGCACCCCGTCATCACCCTCGATCCGCACACCATGCCTGAACCGACCGAACTCGGCAAGGGGCACATCGACTATCGCCCCATTCTTGCCGCAGCCCCCGCCGCCGGAGTCGAATACATCTTCGTCGAACAGGAACCCCCGTTCACGAAGTTCACGGCGCTTCAAGCAGCGAAAGTCGACTACGACTATCTGCAATCGATCGGTTGACCCCAAATTCTGCCTCTTGGGATCGATTCGAAACTTAGTCGATAAAGTAGCCGATATCCGTGAGGACCTTCTCACTCAAGTCCACACCCAGCAGCCGTGCGCCGAGCCGAGCCCGAAGCTCCGCCTCAAAACGCTGCAGGACATAGGCAGGTAAATCCGTTTGATTGCGTAGCAACTGCAGCAGCGCAGCGCTATCGGTGGGGAACTCGTAGTCGCCTGGTAAACCGCACGCGGGGCGGATCGTCAGCGAGAGGGGAATCGTTCCCGTTCCAGAATCGAAGACATTGGACGGTTGGGTGATCAGATTGACTCGCATCCGGGAAGCCTGACATGGGTCCGAAAAACTCTCAATGACACGGAGGTGTGATGCGCCGAACGAAATGGGTAGACCTGGTCGCCGACGTCGATTCACGCAAAACGAATCTGAGAATCTGCTGAGACGGAGCGCTCCCCGCGTCGACTACGTAGCTCTCCAGTACCGGCTTTCGTCTCCAGAACATGCAGAAATTAATTTTCCACCAGCACCGCCCGACCTTAACAGCTCAGTGACTCACCCGCCACGGCGAAGCAGTCGACCATTGCCGAAGCTCCTGGTCTGCCCAGGCATTCGACCTGTCCGTGTGGCATGAAGTGCACGGATTCGGGATGCCCGACTGCTCTGTTTCAACCGGCGTGATGAAACGAAACGTGTGCGCGGCGACGTAGTTTCCTTTGATCGTCTGTTCAATGTGCGGCATGTGGCAGGCGATGCACTGGCTCCCCGCGCTGTTCCCTGCGTGATGAGTATGCTCACCAACGGTCCCCTTTAGACCCGCGGGATTTTGTTTCGTGTGGCAGCTCAGACAGAGAGTGTTTCCCTTTTCGATAAGGTTCGACTCGTTCTGATTGCTGTGAACATCGTGGCAATCGAAGCAACGCAGTTGGCGATGGTACATATTGCTTTGCACAAAGTCGTTGCCTTGCATCCGGTTCTTGTGCGCGGTCAGATCGGCGTATTGATAGAAATCCGTCGTCCCCGGCTTCAGTTCTTCGAGTCTCCAAAAGTCTGCCAGGCGCTGACCCGGAAGAAAGCCAACCGGCCAGTCGTAATATTTCCCGTGGATGGGGTTGTTGAGGGGCCGGCCCTGGCTGTGACACTGCATGCAAACGTCATTTCCCCGTACAGAGTCCAGCGATCCGGGATTCACGATGTTCGTCCGCGTGGGATGAGCGACATGCTTGCTTCCCGGACCATGGCATTTCTCGCACCCGACATTCCATTCCGTCACTTCTTTGGTTTCCACGTTGTAGTTGACGGAGTGGCAGCCATCGCAGGTTGGACCCGTAGGACGGTCAAAATTGCTTGCGCCATAATAGGGAACCCACCAGTCCGTTCCAGCCTCCACATGGTAGGGAAGCCATCGCTTCTGTGCCACGTCCCATTGCGCTGGTAGCGGGTAGTAGTCGCTCCCCCGTTTTGCAAAATAGCGTTGCTTGTAGCGACTGCCGTATACAAATGCAACGTCATCCAGACCAAAGGTACGAATAGGATCCGGATGCTCGAAGTCACCGAGAACGGCTTCGGGATGTTCCTTCGGGTCGAGCACCACGTGAGCCATGCGCGTCTGCTTCCACCCTTTGAACTGCTGCGCGTGACAGGTTTTGCAACTCTCGGAACCAACAAAATGCGCTGCAGGCGCGGGCTGCCCCGCAACGTCAACTTCAACGCCGAACCCCAGCATGGCAATCGTCAATGCAGCAAGCAGGAATCTCATCGGCTCGTCTCTCGCGGAATTTCGCCAGAAGACAGCTTAGCGTTGCCGGCGAATCAGGATGTCACTAAAAGATCGCCAGGACCATGCCTATGTCCCACTCTCACCGAGTCCCCACCAAAGTTTTCAATAACCGCACCACCACAACCCTCCGTGCCCCGTCCTTTCGCCTTTTTTCTGGCGAAAGGGTGGGAAAGCAACAAACCCAAATCAGCCTTTTCGCGACCCATCCATCAACAAGACCATGCATTCTTGTCCCGCTCAAGAGAGCAGGCAAACTCCCGTCCGAAAACAGCTGGGACGAACGCCCCCGCATCTCTTGACAGCCGATGGTCGATTGTCTACCATCAGCTCCACATTGAGGGTAGAACGTCTTCCATGGCAAAAGAAACACAACAACGCAACGGCCTCCTGCAGGGCACACTCGACATGCTCGTCTTGCGCACCCTTCTGTATGGGCCCGCGCACGGTCACCAGATTGGCAAGCATATTCAGAGGACCACCAACGACTTCCTGCAAATGCAGCACGGCTCCCTGTATCCAGCGCTGCACCGCCTGGAGAAAAAAGGATGGGTGGTTTCCAAGTGGGAGACGGCGCCAGACCGCAATCGGGAGTTCAAGTATTACCGGTTGACGGAGAAAGGCAGAAAGCAACTCGTGGTCGAGGAATCCCAGTGGAAGCAGATGGCCGACGCTGTGGCGAGCGTAATGTGGCCCACCGCCGAGGAGAGCTGAGATGAAATGGTGGCAAATCCGCAAGCGCCGCGCCGACCTGGAACGCGAACTGCAGTCTGACCTTGCCCTCGAAGAAGAAGAGCAGCGCGACAACGGCTTGCCACCAGAAGAAGCCCGCTACGCCGCTCAACGAGCCTTCGGCAACACCACACTGATCCGCGAGCAAACCCACGAAGCCTGGGGATCGGCCGCCTTCGAGCGCCTCGGCCACGACGTCCGCTTTGCCTTCCGGCAATTGCGCAAGTCGCCAGGATTCACAATCGTCGCCGTCGCAACTCTCGCTCTCGGCATCGGTGCCACCACCGCGATCTTCACTCTGGTCTATGATGTGATGCTTCGTCCGCTCCCCTTCGCGCAGGCCGGCCGTCTCGTCACCGTTGAAGAAAAGATCGCCGAATGGAACAACATCTATCCCACCTTGCCGGTCAGCGCGAACCACTTCACCTTCTGGGAACAGCACAATCACAGCTTCGACTCGATCGCAGTGTTGCAGCAAGATTCTGCGCCCCTCGGAGCCAGTGGACGTCCGTTGCAGGTCGGAGTGTTAGCGGCCACTTCCGGAATCTTTTCCGTACTCCAGGTCCAGCCGCAGTGGGGACGAGCCTTCACTGTCAGTGAAGGGCAGCCGGGCAACGAGCGCGTTGTAATTCTGATGCATGACTTATGGCGCGAGCAGTTCGGCAGCGATCCGGCAATCATCGGCAAGACAATTCGCCTGAATGGCTTTCCTTACACGGTCATCGGTGTCATGCCGCCGTCGTTTCACATGCCTGCCCTCAATCCGACCTCTACGATTGGCGACACGAACCGTCCGCTGCCCATTGAAGTCCTCGAGCCTCTCGCGTTCTCCAAAGAACTGCTTGCCGAAGACATGGGTGACCTCAACTACTTTGGCCTCGGACGGCTCAGAGCGGGTGTATCGGTTGCTGCGGCCACCGCCGAGATCGACGCATTGCAGCACGCCATCAGCGATCACCTTCCTGCCGATGAAAAGGCCACCCTCTCTGCCGCGCTCACACCCTTCCAGGAACAACTGGTCGGAAAGGACCGAAAGCCGCTCATCATTCTCCTGGTCGCCGTCGCCGGCCTGCTGCTCGTCGGATGCATCAACGTCACAAACCTCCTCCTGGCGCGCGCCGTCGGGCAGAAGCAGCAAATGGCCGTAGCCGCCGCACTCGGCGCAAGGCGTTCTGAGTTGGTGCGCATGGCGGTTCGCGAAACTGCCATGCTGGCCGCCGCAGGAGGCGGGTTGGGTGTTCTGTTAGCCGCGGCTCTGGTCCCCGCGATGCAGCAATACCTGCCTCCCTCCCTCGATTTTCGCGGCCCACTCCATCTGGACTGGGCTGGAGCAGGATGCGCTTTGCTGTTGGCAACCATCGCAACATTGTTGGCGGGCGCCGCGCCAGCCTTCATGGTCTCTCGCACCGCCCCCAATGAAGTTCTGCACACAGAATCGCGGCTGGCCAGCGAATCGCGCACCAGCCGGCGCGCTCGACGCGTTCTGGTGGGAGTCGAAGTCGCGGTCAGCGTGGCCCTCGTTCTCATGACCGGATTGCTGACCGCAAGTTTGATGAAGCTGATGGCCGTCGACCGCGGATTCACAACGGAACGAACCATCACCGCCATGATCAACCTGCCCTCGGAGTCGTACCCCGACACCCAGCATCGCGCGGCGTTCTATAAGGATGTTCTGCAACGCATGGATCGCCTGCCCGGCGTGGAGCACGCCGCCATCACCAGCATCCTGCCCCTTACCGGAGACGGTTGGGGCGACATGGCCCGCGCCGCCGGAGACACACGGCCCGTTACACAATTGCCGCTCGAGAGCTTCCGCTGGGTGAGTCCCGAATACTTCACCACCATCCATCTGCAGCTCGTGTCGGGGCACTTTTTCGGTGAGAGCGACTGGGGCAGGAACATGGCTTTGATCTCAGAGAAGACGGCCTGGACACTGTGGCCGGGGAAGAACCCGATTGGCCGGCAATTCAGCCGCGGAGATCCCACCGAGAAGCCGTTCACGGTCGTGGGAGTTGTCGCCGATGCCCGCACCATCTCCCTCTCCAAGCCCGACCCCATGTTGATCTATGTCCCATACTGGTACCGCTGCCACCCTGTGGCCGGACTCGTGGTGCGCACACGCCAGGAGCCTGGCGCGATGGCGAATGCCCTTCGCCAAACCATCTGGAGCGTCGACCGCAGCGTGCCCGTTCCCGAGATGCGTGCGCTAGGCGGCGTGGTCGCGGACTCCGTCGCCAACCAGCGCTTTGAAATGGACCTGCTCCTCTTGTTCGCGGTGAGCGCGCTGTTTCTGGCAGGACTCGGCGTCTATGGCGTCGTCATGTATTCCGTCGTGCAGCGAAGTCGCGAGATTGGACTGCGCATAGCTCTCGGGGCACAACGCACGACCGTATATCAATTGGTGCTCCGCGACGGACTGATCCCCGTTGCTGCAGGTGCCGCCGCGGGCGTTGCCCTGGCCTTTGGATCGGCGCGCATGGTGAGCAGTCTCCTCTTTCAGGTCAGCCCCTACGATCCGGCTCTGGCTGCTGGAGCGGTCTGCGCCCTCCTTGCCGTCGGGACAACTGCCTGCCTCCTTCCCGCCCGCCGCGCCGCGTCCGTCGATCCGATGCAAGCACTGCGAAACGAATGACACCGTGCACTTTGATTCCCGACAAAATGCGGTCCGGCGCATAGGAGATCTCAGATGAAATGGTGGCAGTTGAGCAAGAAAGATGCCGACCTGGGGCTGGCGCCCCAGAAGCCTTTCATCCAGGACGTTCGCTACGCTCTGCGCCAATTGGGCAGGAGCTCGGGCTTCACTGCTATCTGCATCCTCACACGAGCCCTCGGAATTGGCCGAGCACCTGGGGCTCTGTAACAGGGCACGACTTCAGTCGTGCCGAAAACACCAGAAAACAACCACGGGCTTTAGCCCCTGAGGGGGGCATTTCTCCGACCATCCCCGCATCCGGTCCTCTTCCGCAGCCCGCTCCAGAAGCATGCCTTTGGGCTGTGCTCTTGCGGCTTTGATTCTTCGGCGCACGGACTGAAGTCGATACTTCTCGCCTCGTTCAGGGTTGTTCATCCGAAACGTGCTCATGGGGACTCTGGTGGAACGCCACCCAACCGCCAATAACGCCTCAAAAATGGGGCAACTTTGCCCTGCCCAAACTCGGGATTCGCGGAACCACGGACCCCTAATTCACAAATCAAGACGCGTTTTCCACGGATGGGTGATTGCGAAGATGAATACAATCAGAGGCAGAAACGCCTGCCGTTTCTGACGGGCTCTGTGTGTGTTGTAGGCTCAGTCCAGGCGGCGGGCTGACAATCGGGGAACCGCGGTTGGCGGAAATGGCCGGTTTTACCTGGCCGAAATCCGCGATCGACGAGGTGGGGATCATGCCGTTGGTGGAGACTGAAGTCGAAAAACCGGCCGCGCAGGGGGCAGCGATGGAAATAACCGTAAGCCGCCAGGAACTGGTGAAAGAGCTCACCGCGACCCAGAGCGTCGTAGAGCGCAAGACGACCATTCCAATCCTCTCGAATTTTCTCGTCGAGGCGGAGGGCGAACGGCTCAACATCACGGCTACCGATCTCGACCAGGCCATCCGGACCAGTGCCGCAGTCAAGGTGAAGAAGCCAGGCTCGTGCACCATTCCCGCGCGCAAACTTTACGACTACATTAAGCTTCTCCCCGACGGCGACATCTCCATCAAAATGCTCGAAAACCACTGGGTGCAGATTCGCAGTGGCCGCTCCAACACCAAGATGGTCGGCATGGCCCGCGCGAATTATCCGCAGGTCCCCGAGTTCCCAGTCGTCACCGCGACAAGCATTCCCGCAGTAGCATTGCGGACACTGATTGCACGCACCATTTTTGCAATCTCAAACGAGGAATCGCGCTACACGCTCAACGGCGCGCTGTTGGTGCTGAAGGCCGAATCCCTCGCCATGGTCGCAACCGATGGGCACCGTCTTTCGTTTGTCGAAAAGCCCGGCGAAACGTTGGAAGGCATCAGCGGCGAGAAACGCATATTGATTCCGCGCAAGGCCCTCCAGGAACTGCAGCAGCTTTTGGCCAACACCGACGTCGAGAAAGTGGAATTCGCCGACGATGAGCACACGCTGTTTTTCCGCGTAGGCCATCGAACTCTCAGCACCCGCCGCCTCTCCGGCCAGTTCCCCAATTACGAAGCAGTCATGCCGCGCGACAACACCAAGTTCGCCGTCGTGCGGTCAAGCGAGTTGTCGGCGGCGATTCAGCGCGTGGCGCAGTTTGCCGATGAGCGGTCGGGCGCGGTCCGTCTGCGCCTCGAGTCGAATGAATTGAAAATCAGTTCGCAATCAACCGAAAGCGGCGAGAGCGAAGACACGATCGATACCCCTTACTCAGGCGATCCAATCGTGGTGGGATTCAATTCGTCCTACATCATCGACTTCTTGAAGGCGCTCGGGAACGAAGGCGAAGTACGCCTGGAGTTCAAGGACTCACAGTCCGCAGGCCAGATGCGCCCCGAGGACCCCGATGCCGAATACAAATCCCGCTATGTCTTGATGCCGATGCGAATCTGAAACCCAATTCTTCGCGCGCGTGTCCCTCCTCGTCGAGGTTTAGAGAGTGAACTGAATACTGAGGCCCGGCATCATGTCGGGCCTCAGTGTCTGTGGCCTGCCAAGTATTTGTGCAGAGGGCCGGCAAAAGTCCGAGAGAGCACAGGTCGAAACGGGGATGACTTCACCGAAGGGCCGCGATTGCCGTTTCAAAAGCTTGTAGGTGGGAAGTGCGACCTGGCGGCCGCCGTATCAGCGTCTTAAATTATTTACCGTTTCGTTACTGACGTATAGGCGGTAATACAATCGGAACGATGAAACTGCAATCGTAGATGTTTTCCGATAGGGATTATTTGCCAGCCTTTGGCTTGCGTGCCACTGTCCGCCTGGCATTTTGCTTCGGTTGAACGAGTGACGTTTTTCCTGAGGCCATCCGCAACGACGGAGCTGGATGTGTCGATTCGCCGTTGCGAAGCCTCGAATCCTCAGGGGAACCAAGCGAATTTGGATCGGACAAATCACGGGAAGCCTTCAGGCGCGTTCGCTCAAATCGAAGCAAAGCGATAATCAGGAGTACGGCCATTCCACTCACGCAACGCCCCGCCACCACATCTCCCGTTGTGGTCCATTCCACGGTTATGTTTACATTTCCCTTTGGGACTGGTACGGCCATCAAGCCACGCTCTTGCTCAGCCAACCCCGTCGCGGGAATAATGTCTCCGCAACGCGAACAGAAGGAGTAAGGGGACCCAGAATCCTCCTGCCAACTCTCCGAAATCATTTCGTCTGTAAATGCTGAACAACGCGTAGGTCAGAAAAATCGCGGCACAACCAGCTAGCGTCGCCGGGCCGTCCGCCAACGCCATCCTCGCCAATGCCCGATTGGCCATGCCTATTGCTGCGAGCAAGACAACGAAAAGGACCAGCGGAATAATCGTCCACGGCAGCAGCATTCCCAAGACAGCTCCGCCCATCCAGGTGAGCGGAGGATAAAACACAAACTTAGGCTCGCCCGCACCAAAATTCGGCAGATTAGCCCAATGCGGGTAGAGAATGCCATTCGACATGCTCCGCTCAGCATCGATCCAGGAAATGTAGTGGAAGGCAAAGTCACTACTGCACGAAGGACCTCGGAGGAGCAACGGTACCACCGCAACAACGGCTGCAAACAGGATGAGAGCGGGTCCCGCCCAACCCTTCGTATGCGACCAGAGGCCTCCCGCTTTATTGAACTCTTTCGTTCCCTGTCGTCCGCTCATTAAAAGATATCCATTAGAGTTCTTTCGATTCGAGCACGTCGGCCCAGTCAAAGACGTTCATTGGCAAACGAGATTGGTCGCCCCAAAATTGCAAACAACCACAGCCACCTGAACAAGCGCCAGCTGTCCGGCTATGGTGGTTGGGTTGCGCTCTATGGGCATCAGACCACACTTAACCTCGTTCCTTGGTCAATGAGCACCGGAAAAAATCGTGGAATAGGTAAGAGAGTTGAATCCCTGACCGTTGAACAGGCGGTTTGTGCCTGCGTTGTGACCAGACAGGAGGCTAGAACGGTGATGCCGTTTCAATAAGTTGTAGTCGGGTTGGGCGGTGATCCTCCGGAATCAACTTCCGCGTCCGCATCTTGCGCCCATCAAATTCTCCGCCTTCCATCTCGCCCTTAAGGTAGACTTTGGAATTCGGCAACGGAGGCCCCATGCCCGACCACCTTCCCATCCGCCCCGATCCAGAGAATGAGATATTGCGCACCCACCCCGGCGGTCCTGCCTCGGAAATCAACGAAGCCAACATCCGCCGCTATCTGGCCTACCTGGAACACTCCCTCGAAGGCGGCACGCACTGGGCAGTCTTCGAGCCCAATGGCGAGGCTCTCTGGGCACGCGTCCGCACCACCGTCACAGACTTCCTCACCACCGAATGGCACTCCGGCATGCTCCAGGGCAACGCGGCGGAACAAGCTTTCTTTGTCCGCTGCGATCAAACCACCATGACCCAGAACGACCTTGATAACGGGCGACTGAACATCGTCATCGGCATAGCCCCCGTCACGCCCGCCGAATTCGTAATCATCAACATCGGCCAATGGACCGCCGGCCACAAGCCCTGACCCTACCCCCAAAGGGTGACATCCCGCGTCAATGAGCACCGGAAAAATCGAGGAATATGTGAGACGTTGAAGCTCTGACCGTTTAACAGGCGGTTTGTGGGTCGTGACCAGACAGGAAGTTCGAGCGCAGACTACAGAAGCTGCTTCTCACACATGATGCGTCAGCGCCTCCACCAACAACAGCCCGCCGATCAAGACCAGCCCACAGTACACGTATTGAAGAAACCCGGCGCCGGAAAAGCGATGGTTGATAGCCCGACCGAGCAAAACCGCCGGAAGCATCACCGGCACCGAAAGCAGGAACTCGCGCGTCACCGTGCGTGTCCAAAGCCCGGCGCTCCAGTAGCCAATCATTCCCAACGCGCTTGCAGGCAGAAAATAAGCTTGCAGCGTCGCGCGAAATTGCTGCGGCGACCATCTCCGCAACGAGCCGTAAACCACCAGTGGCGGCCCGTTCATTCCATACGCTCCACCCAGAATGCCGGCCAGAAATCCAGACAGCAGAAGCAACGGCCGGTGCTCCTGCTCCAGCCGGAGCGCGTCGCGCGCCACTAGCGAATACGCCGCAAACAGCACGATCAGGATGCCTAGCCCGGCCTTCACAACTTGCTGGTGCGCATTGGTGAGCACCAGCAACCCAAGCGGAATCCCGAAAATCGTGGCCACCATCAGCCCGGCGGCGCTGCGCAGGTGAATGTGTCTCCAATCCTGCACCACCACCACCGCTGCAACCGTGATCGAGAGCAGCACCGCCAACGGCGCGGCCACCGGCAGTGGCATGAAAAGCACAAGCAGGGGCACCGCGATCAGCGCCTCGCCAAAGCCAAACGCGGACCGGATCACCGTGGCGACGAAAACAATCGCCAGCAGAGGCAGAAGAGAAGCGTGGATGGATGTCTCCTGAAAAGAAAATAGCCGCGACGATCCCACGCCGAGTAAAGCGCCGGGCGCGTTGATTCAAGCTTACCGGTACCGTCGACACTTCGTGGCTGACCTGACCACACCCTAGTGCGCAAATTTGATCCCCCTGCCGAGTATCGCGACATAGCCGCTGCCAATAACGAGCGCAGCGATCCACCAGAGCCGGTTTTGCTGTACCACGAGATTCTGCTCAGGTACAGAACGCGGCATCAGACCGTCCACCCACAGCAGGCCTGACGAGCCACCGAAGGCTGCCGGCATGGTGGAGACGAAGAGCAGGTGAATCCCGAGCGGATCGAATAGGCCGGCGGCGCAGCTGAAGAGTCCCGCCGCAAGGTAGGGGAGTCGGCCCACAGAATTGTAGGCTGAGCGATACGAAACAAAGGGATGGACGGATACTGCAAGCAGCCTTGCCACCAGCACATACAAAGCCGCGCCAAAGATTGTCATGCCGACGCGCAGGATCGCCTGGTGCGGAAGACCCAGAATCACCTGAAACCAGTCCCCGAAACCAAAAATCCCGGAGAACAAGAAGTACCCGGCTCCTGGAAGCAAGTTCAACGCGGCAAGAATCCAGAGGAAATAGCGAAGGTTCGCTCGCTTGCCTGCGATGTGAGACGCAAAGAGAGCCCCACTTCCAACCATGAGGTTCACAATCGTCCCCGCTGCATCCACCCATCGGTCCGGGCGAAGAGACGAAAGGTGGTTGCTCGTAAGTTCCGTCACGACATCCCCGCACAGTGCCGCAGTGACACCATGACCGAGTCCCTCATGGAGCAACGTCGCCAGTGCGGAGGCGATGATAGCCATGCTGACGATCGTCGCCTTGCTGTGCGCATCGGGCATTGCTTCCACTCTATAGCGCGAACAGAACCGGTGCCGTCAGTTTTCCCAACAACGAACCTGGGCCGCCCGGCATTCCATGTGGAGCCTTCAGGCCAAGCTTGTCTCAGAGCGGATGGGTACAGGCGCTCCTTGGAGTGAGACAAATCGCTCGGGTGCGCAGCAGGCCCGGCTGAGACGCGTCACGTCCGACTGCATTGCACGGTCCGATTTGAGTGTATCGAGCACAGCGTCCAGAATCGAAGCCGCTGCCGCATCGTCAGGGCGTTCGATACGATAGTGCATCCACTTTCCTTCTCGTCGCGCTTTCACTACCCGCGCCTTCCGCAGATAAGCAAGATGCCGGGAAATCTTAGGCTGGCTCTGCCGGAGAATCTCGACCAGATAGCAGACACACACCTCGCGACCAGCAATAAGATTCAGCAGTCGCAGCCGTGTTCGGTCGGCGAGGGCCGCAAACAGGGGAACCAGATCGGATGATTGAGCCCGGGAACTCATGCACCAATAATATACGCGTTGACAGATATGTCCATCTGAAGATATATTCGCTTTGACGTATACGAGGAGAGACTGAAATGGACAGCAGTACCGCCGACGTGAAAGAGGAAGTGAAGCAGAAATATGGGAGTGCAGCTCGCGCTGTCGCAAAGGCAGGGAGTGTCGCCTCCTGCTGTGATCCGGCGTTGCGCTGCTGCGACCCGATCACCACCAACCTCTACAGCTCCGATGAAAAGGGCCAAATTCCCGAGAAAGCGGTGCTGGCCTCGCTGGGCTGCGGCAACCCCACCGCGTTAATTGAGCTGAAGCAAGGGGAAGTTGTTCTCGACCTTGGCTCGGGCGGTGGAATCGATGTCCTGCTCTCCGCGCGGCGCGTTGGGCCGACAGGCAAGGCCTATGGCCTGGACATGACCGACGACATGCTTGCGTTGGCTCGGGAAAATCAGCGACAAGCTGGAGTCGACAACGTGGAGTTCCTGAAAGGGGAGATCGAAAGCATTCCCCTGCCGGAGAATTCAGTGGACGTTGTGATTTCGAATTGCGTGATCAATTTGTCTGCGGATAAAGACAAGGTGCTGCGCGAAGCCTTCCGCGTTCTGAAGCCGGGCGGACGCTTTGCCGTCTCCGATGTGGTGGTACGTGGCGAAGTGCCGGACCAGGTGCGAAAGAGCATGCTCCTTTGGGTGGGCTGTGTGGCAGGCGCACTGGAGCAGAAGGACTACCAAAAACGATTAGAGACCGCAGGGTTCGTTGCCGTGGACCTCGAGCCGACCCGTGTGTACGACATCGAAGACGCGCGGCAGTTTCTGACCGGCTCCGGCGTGGATGTGGATGCAATCGCCGCTCAGACGGAGGGCAGATTTATGAGTGCGTTTATTCGCGCGACCAAACCGGCGCTTCAGGCGGCGGGTAGTTGCTGTGCACCGGGCTGCTGCACGAGTGTTGCCCAAGTGGGAAAGGGCTGAAGAAAATGTCCGCACACAGAAACGTTCTCTTTCTGTGCACCGGTAACTCGGCGCGCTCGATCCTGGCGGAGGGCATTCTGAACCATAAGGGCAAAGGTGCATTCACCGCGTACAGCGCCGGAAGCCATCCTTCGGGAAAGGTACGGCCGGAAGCTCTCAAGCGGTTGGAGCTGGCCGGCATATCGACCGCCGGGGCGCGTAGCAAATCCTGGGATGAGTTCGCGTTCCCAAACGCACCTAAAATGGATTTTGTATTCACAGTTTGCGACAACGCTGCCCAGGAAGTCTGCCCGTATTGGCCGGGGCAACCCATGACAGCCCACTGGGGAGTGCCGGACCCGGCAGCCGTCCAAGGGACCCCCGAAGAAATTGAGCGGGCTTTCCGGGATGCGTTTACGATCCTTGATCGACGGATAGGGCTGTTCCTCTCGTTGCCACTGGCGACGCTGCAACAACTCACGATTCAAAAAGAGATCGACAGGATTGGACGCGAATGACGGCGACCCTGAAGCGCCGCGTCGTTGCGGAATTTACAGGAACACTGTTTCTGCTCGCGGCAGTGGTGGGATCCGGGATTATGGCGGAACGGCTGGCTGCCGGAAACGTTGCGATCGCTTTGCTCGCAAACACCATCGCAACGGGCGCGGCACTGGTCGCGCTCATCCTTGCGTTCGGACCGGTGTCGGGGGCTCACTTAAATCCCGCTGTTACGCTCGCGGACGCGTGGCAGGGCGGCATTCCCTGGCGCGAGACTCCTGCGTATATCCTGGCACAGGTTGCGGGTGCGTTTACGGGAGTTATAGCGGCACACCTTATGTTCGGTTTGACATTGCTGTCGGCCTCAACCCATGTGCGCAGTGGTCCGGCGCAGATGTTGAGCGAGTTCGTCGCTACGTTCGGCTTGCTGGCAGTGATTTGGGGATGTGTGCGGCGGCAGCCGGCAGCCGTTCCCTATGCGGTGGGCGCGTACATCACGGCGGCCTATTGGTTCACGGCGTCGACGTCCTTTGCAAATCCTGCCGTGACGTTGGCCCGCGCAGCAACCAACACGTTTGCCGGGATTCGGCCGGCAGACGTGGCGGGGTTTATTGCAGCTCAGCTAGCCGGCGCGTTGGCTGCGACGGTTCTTTTTGAATGGCTCACGCCCCTGCTGAAAAGTGAGCCAACGACCGTTCTCGTGGGGCACGACCAAGGTTGATCATTCAATCCGCACGGCCACGGGAGCCCCATCCTTGCCAAGCCAATCCTTGCCAAGCCATCCGGGGTCCCCGCGATCGGGTCCATGTTCGTGGGGTGGTCATCCGGGGTCCCCGCGATCGGGTCCATGTTCGTGGGGTGGTCATCCGGGGTCCCCGCGATCGGGTCCATGTTCGTGGGGTGGTTCAGGGTGGAAACCACAAATCCAAATGCGCCACATTTCGCAACGATTCAATCCGCACAATTCTCCGTGCCCCATCCTTTTCGCTTTTTCCTGCGAAAAGGGTGGGAAACCACTAAACCCCAATCAACCCTTGCGACGCATCCATCCGCACGAGCACGGGTACCCCATCCTTCCGAAGCAAAGGAAAGCCCGAACCCCTCCGACCCGGCTTCCAAGCCTACTTCAATACGTGGCCCAAAACTTGCCGAGACCGCAGCAGCGCAGTGACATCCAGCACGGGCACCGGCCGGCTAAAGTAGAACCCCTGCATCTCATCACAGTTCTGCTTCTTGAAATATTCCTGCTGCTCGCGCGTCTCCACCCCTTCGGCAATGCAGGCAATCCCTAGATTTCGACCTAAAGCTAGGATCGTCTTCACCACTTCTTCTGCGGCCGGCTGCGAGAACAAATCCTTCACGAACGAGCGATCGATCTTGATTCGATCCAGGGGAAAGCGGCGCAGATACGACAACGACGACCAGCCCGTCCCGAAGTCGTCCAGTGAAAGGCTTACCCCAATCCGCTTGAGGGCGAGCATGATATTGATTGTGGCGTCCGAGTCATCCAGGGTTTGGCTCTCGGTCAATTCAAGCTCGAGGAATTTCGGATCCAGATTGGTCTCGTGCAAAACGGTCGCAACGGTATCCGCAATATTGCCTTGATAGAACTGCTGCGACGACACGTTCACCGCCACGCGAATCGAATGAAATCCACTCCGCTGCCATTCTGCCGCTTGCCGGCAAGCGGTTCGCAGAACCCAGCGGCCCACTTCCACAATCAGGCCCAGCTCTTCGAGCTTCGGAATAAATTGATTCGGCGAAAGCAATCCCTGTTCCGGGTGGCGCCAGCGGAGCAATGCCTCGACGCCTGTAATACGGCCTGAATTGGTTTCCACAAAAGGCTGGTAATGAATTTCAAATTCGTCGTGGGCACACGCTTGCACCAAATCGCTTTCCAGTTTTTGCCGCCGCCGTGTGGCCTCCGTCAGTGCCGGCGAGAAGAAGCAATGCCGGCCGCGTCCTCTCTCCTTGGCTTCGTACATCGCAACATCGGCAAACTGCAGCAGGTCTTCCGGATTCTGGCCATCTTGAGGAAATTGGCAAATGCCAATGCTGGCGCTGATTTGTAACTCGCGGTTCTCAACCTCGAAGGGCGCCGACATCTCATCAAGCACTCTCTTGGCCACCAGCTCGATCCCTTCGAGATGCTCGGCCATTTGTACAGCGATCACGAATTCATCGCCGGCTAGCCGCGCCACCGTGTCGCACTTGCGGATGCACGCCTTCAGCCGGGCTGCAACCAATACCAGAAGACGATCGCCAACAGAGTGTCCGAACGAGTCGTTCACATTTTTGAAGCGATCCAAATCCAGAAGAAGCACGGCGACAGGCTTGTGAACCCGCTGTGCAAGGGCAATCGCCTGGGTAAGTCGGTCCTCAAGCAGTGTGCGGTTGGGCAGCCCCGTCAACGCATCGTGCAGCGCCATATGCTCGATCCGCAATTCTGCTTGCTTCCGGTGCGTAATATTGTGGGCGATTCCCATCGTGCCAATCACCTGGCCCTCGCGATTCTTCAGAGGAATCTTCGTGGTGAGTGCCCAGGTCTCGCGCCCATCCGGCCACGTTTCCTTTTCCTCTTTTTCAATCTGCGGCTCGCCCGTGCGCAGCACCTGTTGTTCATCGGCCAGCGCCTGCGCGGCATGTTCTGAGCTGAAAATATCGGCGTCGGTCTTGCCAATAGCGCGCGACGGGTCCTTCAGGCCAAAATAGTTTGCCATCGCTCGGCTGATACGAATAAACCGGCTCTCGTTGTCCTTGAAGAAAACATTGTCAGGAATGTGTTCGAGAAAAGCATCCAGCAAATCTCGATCGAGCTGATGGCTGCGGTCCGTAGTCGATTTAAGGTATGCCAGCCCGACCACGATAAAGGCCACGATGCCAAGCACCGTCGCGATCAGGAGGCCAATCGAGAACAGGCTCGGCCGAACCGCGATCAGAACCCAGTTGGGCACAATCGCAACGCCGATCGCGATGCCCAGCAGAATCGCCGCGAGCATAATCGACACGCGTGGAACCGACGTATTGTTCGAACCAAATCTCATACGAGGTCAAACTAAATCGAAGACCAGAATCTAGGCAAAAGTACCAGCTCTTCCGGAGAAGAGCGCCTCACGCGCCAGGAATAGGACCTGGAATAAAAGCCTCCCACGACGATGTCCGTTGTAGCACGCAAAAGCCGAAACTTCCTTTCATCCCATTCAAAAGCTTACGTGTCGCCGCGTGACCTGCCGTGATCAATGTCATACGCAAGACAAAACCAAAGTGTTAGACGAAACCGAACGCGTGGGCCACACCCCCGGGAACCGGGCACCCGCCATCCCAACACTTCGTGCCCCATCCTTTCCGCTTCCTTCTGCGGAAAGGGTGGGAGACCAGGAACCCAACCGCGCCCTCCTCCCGCGCAATTTCCAACGCAAAGTCATCCTGATCCCAGATAACCCATTTGGCCTCGAGAGGGGTCAAATGTGATCAGAGCCGGATTGCGCCTCTGCGTTAGCATCGAAGGGGCACTGGCATTCCCGGTTGAGCCGACGACCTCATGAATACAACAGCTTTCACTGACCGCGCGGACACCCTGATCACCGGAACGAGTGAAATGTCTGGTCGCATTCGTGCCTTTGACTGGTCGAAGACTCCCCTGGGTCGAATTGAAGAGTGGTCCGAGACCCTCCTCGCAACGGCGAATCTGATGCTCCATTCCCCCTTTCCCACCATCCTCTCCTGGGGCCCGGAGATGGTGTTTCTCTACAATGACGCAGCCATTTCCACTCTGGCGGCGAAGCACCCCAGGGCCCTTGGTGGCCTCTATCGCGAGGTGTTTCATGAGGCGTGGGATTTGGTGGGCAGTGATCTGGAGGCCTGCCTCTACCAGGGCGAAACGGCCGTGCGGGACAACATGTTCATCCCCATCCTGTTCAACGGAGTCCTGGAGGACCACTATTGGAGCTACTCTCTCATTCCCGTCTATGAAAACGGTCGAATTGGAGGAGTCTACGACGCTTTCCGCAACATGACGGAGACCGTCGTCGGAGCTCAGCGGCTCCGCGAGAGCGAGGCAAGGCTCAAGCTCGCCACCGAGGTCGCAAACCTCGGAGTCTTTGTCTGGGATACCTTCGAAGACCGGGTGAGCTGGGAAAACGACCGCATGTATGAGATTTTCGGCCGCACCCGCGAAGACGGCCCCATCAACGATAAGGAATTTCTGCGCGACGTCGTGCATCCCGACTACCGCGAACCTTTTCGGCAGGCTATCCAGCGGACCGTGCAAAACGGCGAGCCTCTCCATTTTGAAGGGACAATCTATCTCCCGGACAAGACCCTTCGCCGCATCGAAATCAAGGGAAATCTCCAACCCGATTCGAACACCTCCAAAGGCAGAATTCTGGGTACGATCCGCGACATCACAGAAATTCGGCGGACGGAGGAGGCGTTACGAGAGAGTGCCAGACATCTCGGCGAACTCGCGGCGATCGTTGACTCTTCCGACGATGTGATCCTGAGCAAGGATCTGAACGGAATCGTCACGAGCTGGAATGCCGCTGCATCGCGTGTCTTCGGATACTCGGCCGAGGAGATGGTCGGCGAGTCAATCCTCAAACTTATTCCCGAGCATCTTCACTCAGACGAAAAATTCATCCTTGAGAGAATACGGGCAGGAAATCGTGTCCAGCACTTCGAGACAGTGCGCGTGACGAAGACTGGACGGCTCCTCGACGTCTCACTCACCATCTCGCCAGTCAAGGATGCTCAAGGCAACGTCATCGGCGCTTCGAAAATTCTTCGTGATATTTCTGCTCGCAAGCGCACCGAGGAGACCCAGCAGGACTTATCCAAGCGCCTGGCCGAACTGGCTGCCATCGTTGAATCGTCCGACGACGTAATTCTGAGCAAGAACCTCGATGGCATCATCACCAGCTGGAACGCCGCCGCGACGCGGGTCTTCGGATACACCGCCGACGAAATGATCGGCCAATCGATTCTCAAGCTCATCCCCGAAAACCTCCACTCAGACGAGAAGACAATCATCGAAAACATACGGGCAGGCAGACGGGTGGAGCACTTCGATACGGTTCGATTGACAAAGGACGGCCGCTTGATCGATGTCTCCGCGACCATCTCTCCGATCAGAGACGCGGATGGCCGGGTCATTGGCGCCTCCAAGATTCTCCGCGATATCTCCTCCCGCAAACGAATGGAGCATTCACTTCTGCAGGCGGAAAAAATTGCTGCGACGGGACGCATGGCCGCCACCATTGCCCATGAGATCAACAACCCGCTTGAAGCAGTCGTAAACCTTCTTTTCCTGCTCCGCCCCATGATCACCAACCCGGCGGGGATCAATTATCTCGCGTCTGCTGAAAGCGAGTTGGCGCGCGTCTCGCATATCGCCAAGCAGACGCTGGGCTACTATCGCGAACATGCCTCGGCAAGCCGCGCAGCCCTCAGCGATATCGCGGAACACGCCATGGCAATTTATGCGCCGCGCTGCATGGCAACCGGTATTACCGTGACCAAATCACTTGAATCGTCCAGGAAGATCATGCTTCGTCGCGGCGAAATGATGCAGGTGATTTCGAATCTCATCACCAACGCAATGTACGCAATGCCTACCGGTGGAACCCTTTCGATTTCCGTCAGCGACACTCAAGACCCATCGGACGGAGTCGTTCTGACAGTGGCAGACGATGGAGTGGGGATAGCACCGGAGATCCTGCCCAAAGTATTCGACGCATTCTTCACGACGCGTTATACGGTGGGCACAGGAATCGGATTGTTCATCGCGAAGCAATTCGTCGAAGGCCACGGTGGCAAAATTTACCTCGAAAGCAGCAACGAAACCGTAAAACATGGAACCACTGCTCGAGTCTTCCTGCCCCTGCACACCGCCTACGAAGCGCCCGAGAATTGACGCCACCGCTCCACAGGTGATTTCAGTTTCTTCATATCCGTGCCCCATCCTTTCCGCTTTTTCCTGCGGAAAGGGTGGGAAACCACGAACCCTCTTCGACGGGTATTGACGGAGGGAGCAGAGGCCTTCAGGCCTCTGAATAAGACCACAGAGAAAGCCCGGGCTTCAGCCCCGGGAGAATCATCACAACACTCCGTGCCCCATCCTTTCCGCTTTTTCCTGCGGAAAGGGTGGGAAACCACGAACCTTCTTTGACTGGTCTTGACGGAGATCACCCGATCAATCGATCCGCAGAGCCCGTATCGGATCGATCGAAGCGGCACGAAGCGCGGGAACGAATCCAGCCACCAGCGCACAAATCGTGAGCAGCAGAATCGCGCCCAGAAACGCCAGCGGATCGTCTGCGCGCACTCCGTAAAGAAGGCTCGACACGAAACCGGAGCCAAAGAGCGCTGCCGGAATGCCGACAACGAGGCCAAGGCCAATCTGCCAAAGCGCACCACGCATCACCATCGCCACAACACCCGAACGGGCGGCGCCGAGAGCCATGCGGATCCCGATCTCAGCCGAGCGCCGGACGACGAAGTAGGACATCACTCCGTACAACCCCACGGAGGCGAGAATCAACGCAAGCACGCCAAACAGGCTCGTGAGACGCGCGATCAGCCGATCCTGGTTGAAGTTATCGGCAACTTCGGATTCATACGTTCTGAAGCGAATCACCGTCAGGTTAGGATCGATCGCTGCGAGCGTTTTGCGCGCCATTCCCTCTGCATCCACGGGCGCCTGGGCAAAGTCTAGAACAATGAAGTCAACAAACATCGAGCTCTTTTCCCCTGCATCTAACTCCGGCTCCTTGAAACCCGTGAATTGCTGCGCCAGGGGGCGAAAGAAGAGCGGCTTCACCTCTTCGCGGGGATCGGTCATCTTGAAATCGGCAAACACTCCCACAATTTCAAATGCCCCGGAGTATTGGGGCGAATCCGTCCCGAAATGTTTGCCAATCGGATCTTCGTTGGGGAAGAAATGCTTTGCAAACGCCTGATTCACGATCGCGACCGGCCGCGAAGTGGCCGTGTCCTGCTCCGTAAAATCACGGCCACGCACAATCGGCACTCCGATTGAATCGAGGAAGTGCGTGCTCGCCCTGTCCCAGGTTGCATAGGGCTTGTCATTCGGCCCCGGGGCGCCATGGCCTTGCGGAATAACGGGCGTGCCCCAGTTGTTGCCGCCAAGAGGTGTATACCGCACCAGGCTCACGCGGGCCATGCCCGGCAACGATGAAAATCGGTCTTCGATCTGACGGTACAGAGCCGGGAGCCGATCGAGCGTGTAGCCCACACCCTCCGGATCGAACTCCAGCACAAAGCGATTCGCGGTGGCGATACCGAGATTCTGGTGTTCCAGATTGCGCAGCGATCTGGTCATCAGAAACGCCCCTGCCAGCAGCACCACCGACAAAGCCACTTGCAGCGTCACCAGCACCCGCTGCGGCAACGACGAGCGGTCTCCGACGGGTGCATTGCCCCGGTTCATCCCGCGCAATGCATCCGCCGGCTGCGCATGCGACGACAACCATGCAGGCGCCGTTCCAAAAACAACCCCCGTCAGAAGTGACACCATGAGTGCGAATCCCAGCACCAGCAACGACGGGCTCGCCTCAATGGGCATGTTCCGCGCGTGGGGAAAAGCCAGCAACAGCATTGCGTGCGACAGCGCGTAGGCAATTGCCAATCCCGCCGCTCCTCCAATCAAACTCACCAGCACGCTTTCCGTAAGCACCTGGCGAACGATCCTGCCGCGCGCCGCTCCCAGGGCCATGCGCACAGCCACGTCCGAGCGCCGCGCCGTGCAGCGCGCCAGCATCAGGTTCGCAATGTTTGCACATGCAATCAGAAGCACTACCGTCGAGAGAATCATCAGCAGCCGCAGGCCTGTGCCCGTCTGTTGCTGCAATCTCTGGATGCCGCCGCCTGCGGGCGCCAGAATGACATGTTGCCGGGGAATCAGCGCGGCTCCGCCGTGATCTGTGAACGAAGCCTGTTGAAAGAGCCATTGCCGCAATGTTACCGAGAGTTTTTCCTGCAGCGCTCCAATATTTGTGCCCGGCCGCACTCTGCCAATTGGATAGAGCCACTCCTCGTCGCTTTGTTTGAGCGCCGAGTTCGCGCCTTCGATCCCTGGCTCGCGTGCCAGCGGCATCCAGAAGTCAGGCGGATTTGGAATGATGCGATCGCCGAAGAAACCCGGCGGGGCAATTCCAGCCACCGTAAAAGGATGGGTCTGCACATAAATCGTGGAGCCCACAACACTCGGGTCCGCCGCGAACTCCGTCTGCCACGTTCGATAGCTGAGAACCAGCACCGGAGCGGCTGCCGGCGTGTCGTCGCTTTCGCTCAGCGGGCGACCCGCGTATGCACCCACGCCCAACGTCGCGAAGTAGTTCCCCGAAACATATTCACTATGCATCGGCTTCGCCGGCGCAGCACCCACGCGCACCGTGAAGCTGTTGCCACCGGCTTGAACTGCAGACAGCTGCTCGAATTCAGGCGCCGCCTGTTTGATGTGAAGAAAGAGATCGTACGAGAAGAGATTGAATTCGCCGTTATCCTTCTGGAATCCGTTGTAGTAGCAGCAGAGGTTCTTGTCTCCGATGCGATAAAGGCTCGAGGGATCGGCAACCGGCAGGGACCGTAGCAGAATACCCTGCACCAGCGTGAAGATGGCCGTGTTCGCACCGATGCCGAGCGCCAGCGTGATCACTACAGTGAGAGTGAAGCCGGGCGACTTGCGCAATTGGCGCAGCGCATAACGGACGTCCCGCATCCACAGTTCCAGCCGCCTCCACCCCCATTGGTCCCGGGTTACATCCGCGATCAATGGAACATTGCCCAGTTCACGCATGGCCGACATCCGCGCATCCACTGGCGATTGCCCGCGCGCCACCCGATCGGCAATTGCCATTCTCAGGTGGCTTTCAAGCTCTTCTCTCAGATCCGACTTGCGCCGCAAAAATCGAAACAGCCGCATACGCCACCTCACTTCGCCGTCATGATTCCTTCAATCGTCGCGACCATCTTGCCCCAGCGTTCATAGTCCGACGCCAGCTGCTCCTTGCCCAGTTTCGTGATCTTGTAGAACTTCGCGCGCTGATTGCTCTCGCTCTTCTTCCATTCGGCCTTGACCCACTTCTGACGCTCCAACCTGTGCAGCGCCGGATACAGCGAGCCTGTTTCCACCTGCAAGACATCTCCGGAATTCGCCCGAATCGCCTGGCTGATCCCATAGCCATGCTGTTCGCCCCACTGAAGCGTTTTGAGAATCAGCATGTCCAGCGTTCCCTGCAAAAGCTCAATCCGATTCTGATAACCGCTCTTCTCCGCCATAGGCTGTAGACCTTCTACATCAAAAGATGTAGAGAATCTACCCCCTGCTGAACAAAAAAGCAAGCCCTTCTTTGCAGAACCTGTAAGCTTGCCGGAAACAATGCTGCCCATGCCGAAGGACGACAACGCAAGCCCGCTGCTGGTGCTGCGGCTTCAGCCCCAGCCGACACACAATGAAGGCAGCCGGACGGTGCGAGTGTCCGGTTTCGAAGCGCTGCTGTTCGCAACTGGACAGCGCGACCCCAGCAGGCGACGCTAGCAGGATGGGAATAGACTGCGCTAACTCCAACGCACAGGCTGCGGAAAAACTTGCCCGCAGAGCAGTTTTGAAAGGGCACGAGTTGACTCGTGCCGATAAGCCGATTGGATTGACGTCGGCTTCAGCCGCGGAGGGATGTATTTCACAATTCTTCTCGGAACTTTTGATCGTATTTATGCAACCAGCTCCAATCAGAAATGCACGAGTCAGCCCTTGAGTGGTCTTTACCGTGCATGCGGAGAACCAGGGAATTCTGCGTTTGTGGACGGGAGTCAATGACGAAGCGTTCGATGGGGGTGTTGTTGTGGATCTGCCTGGCAAGTGGCACGTTGTGGGCGGCCGACAGTCCGTTCATCGGGAAATGGAAGCTGAACCCCGCGCGCAGCCAAATGACTGATGTGATGAAGGTGAATGCCGTGGGGCCGAACAAGTACGACTTCAACCTGGGCGGGGCCTCGGTGGAGACCATTGTGGTGGATGGAACAGATCAGCCGGGCTCGTATGACACCACGCTCTCGGTGACTGCCGACGCGCCCGACTCCTGGAGAGTTGTCCGCAAAAGCAAGGGCCGCACAACGATCGTCGGCCTCTGGAAGCTCTCGGCGGACGGCAAGACGCTAACCGACAACTTCACCAGCTACCGGCCGAACGGAACCACGTTCCACCTGGATTATGTCTACCAGCGCACGGCCGGCGGCCCGGGATTTGACGGCACGTGGGAAAGCACGACGGAGGATATGAGTTCGACCTTCGAGATTGAGATTGCGCCAAGTGGAGAGAACGGAATCCTCCTGGACTACACCACGTTCGGCATGAAGAAGAGCCTGCAGTTCGATGGCAGGGACTATCCGATTACCGGCGGCAACGCGCCCGCGGGTTACACGGGGGCGGCGCACCAGTTGAACGAGCGCACCATCGAGATCACAGACAAGGTGAAAGACAAACCCATCGACACGCAGCGGATGGAAGTCTCGCCCGACGGCAAGACGCTGACCTTCACGGTTTTCATACCCAACCGGGAGAAGCCGCAGATCCAGGTGCTCGACCGCGAGTAGGGCGCGTGCGCGCCAAAAGCGCCGCATTCCCGGAGGGAGCAGAGCCCACAAGAAACCGCGGACCTCAGCCCCAGAATTCCTCCCTCGCTCTGCGCCAGTCCGCACAACACTCCGTGCCCCATCCTTTCCGCTTTCTTCTGCGGAAAGGGTGGGAGACCGGGGAGACCACCCACAATCCTCAGGCGCAATTTCAAACGCTGTCATCCGAAGCGAAGGGAGCAGAGGCCTTCAAGCCTCTGAATAAGACCCCCAAAAAACCGCGGGCTTCAGCCCCCGAATTCCTCCCTCGCTCTGCGCCAGTCCGCACAACACTCCGTGCCCCATCCTTTCCGCTTTCTTCTGCGGAAAGGGTGGGAAAGCACGAACCCTCCTCGACAGATCACCACGGGAGGGAGCAGCGGCCTTCAGGCCTCTGAATAAGACCCCCAAAAAACCGCGGGCTTCAGCCCCCGAATTCCTCCCTCGCTCTGCGCCAGTTCGCACAACACTCCGTGCCCCATCCTTTCCGCTTTCTTCTGCGGAAAGGGTGGGAAAGCACGAACCCTCCTCGACAGATCACCACGGGAGGGAGCAGCGGCCTTGAAGCCTCTGAATAAGACCCCCAAAAAACCGCGGGCTTCAGCCCCCGAATTCCTCCCTCGCTCTGCGCCAGTCCGCACAACACTCCGTGCCCCATCCTTTCCGCTTTCTTCTGCGGAAAGGGTGGGAAAGCACGAACCTTCCTCGACAGGTCACCACGGGAGGGAGCAGCGGCCTTGAAGTCTCTGAATAAGACCCCCAAAAAACCGCGGGCTTCAGCCCCGGACATCCGATCCCACCCTCCCCGCGAAAATCGCCGTTCGAAATTCTCGCGAAAGCAAGCCACCTACTTCACCTGAATCGCCGTGAGCGAGCCGTACTGGCTCGCGACAACCTGCGACGCGAACTCGCCATTATCCGCGCCGCTGTACGCGCATTCGAGGTAGAGCGTGGTCGGAGCCTGCGTGGCGACAAAGTAGCCGTTGAGCGGAAGAGTGACCTCTCCTTCGGGGGACAGGTCCCCGTTGGATAGAGGAGCGCCGTTCATCAGGATGGTGTTCACATCCCAACTACTGACAAGGTGGCAGTGCATATACGCCATGACCTTCGGATCCAAATTGGAAAACAGCTGCTGTCCCCCAATCACATAAGTTCCGGCGTTGGGGAGAATGACCGCGTTAATGGTTGCAGGCGCACATGAGTTGCCGATGAGTTGCACCTTAGGCGCGACACACGCGTGCCATCCCGCCCCCGCTGCCGCTTTACGCCATTTGCTGAACCCATTGGCTTCGCCAGGCCGGTGCCTCGAAGGGATCCGCGAAATACTGCGTCTCGTGCACGACCTTCCCGTCGCGGAACTCCATAATGCTCACCGTGTAGGCTGGTCGCCCCTGGTAGGTGATTGTGTATTCCGTGATCCAGAGGTCGCCTTTTCCGAGAATTCGCCTGACGTTGAAGCCGGATGGCTTGCCGGGATGATGACTTCGCAAAGCCTGCAAATTGCTTCGCCCGAGAATTCGCTCGCCGGACTGGGGATAATCGCAAATAGCATCGTCCTCGTAAATAGCGTGTTCCGCGTCTGCATCGCCGGCTGCCGACGCGCGCCAATGCGCGTTCAAGGCTTCACGTATTTGTTCCTCTTCCATCGATCGCTCCTCATATGCGGTTTTGGATGCGGTTTGAGTGCGGCCTGCCTTTTATGTTGATTGAACGCGGGGAATGAAACCTGGGGAGCCAGTATGTCACCACGTCATTGAGCCTCTGTCTCGTTTGAATGCGATTGATTTCGTTCAACGCATCTTCCGGAAGAGGGGAGATGTCAAAATTCTCTCGCGCACGAGCTGCACTCTTGGGTGTGGTCAGCAGAGCCGTGCCGCGCTGCACTGCCCATGCAAGCAGCACCTGTGCCGCCGTCTTTCCAACGCGTGCGGCGATGGCCGCAATCACTGGATCCTCGAGCAGCCCCGGCCTCATTCCGTGACCCAAAGGCGCGAATGCCAGAAACACAATGCCCCTCTCCTTGCAGAATTCCAGAAGCTCGGTTTCCGGCAAATAGGGATGTGCTTCTACCTGGACCACAGCCGGCTTGATTCGTGCAGACTCGTAGATGGGCAACAATTCCTTCAGGCTGACGTCCGACAGCCCGATGGCCCGGCACCTGCCGTCGTCCACGAGACGTTCCATGGCTCGCCAGGTTTCGAGCAACGTCACTCCCTTGTCGTAGAGCACACCGCCGTTCTGATCGCGCGGGTCCTGATCGTCGCCGGGTTGAAATGCGAACGGAGTATGAATGAGGTAGAGATCCAGATACTTGAGCCTGAGTCTGTCCAGGCTCGCCTCGAAAGCCGGTTCGACGCGTTCAGGCCGATGATTCGTGTTCCACAACTTTGTCGTGACAAAAATGTCTTCGCGTGCGATCGCTCCAGCCGCAAGTCCTGCCTGCAACGCCTCGCCTACCTCGCGCTCATTCCGGTATCGCTCTGCACAATCGAAGTGTCGAAATCCGGCTTCCAGCGCGTCGCCGGTCGCAGTGATCGTCATCGCCGGGTCGGGAATCAGGGTGCCAAAGCCGAGAGCGGGCATTTGCCCACTTCCGTTGTTGAGCGGAATTTTCGTCAAGCGAAGATCAGAAGATTGATTCACGGGGAAACCGCCGTTCCTGCGTTCCGCATCCACATCCGAAATTACATAGAGCGATTAAGCCAGAAGGTGCCTGCTCGCAGCAATTGGACGATAGTATCGGCCCATATAGGAGAGGTTCAACATCACCGACTCTATCGGACCAATCGACGCGTTCACCCACTCAGCCACGACAAACTTTCCAGTGCTCAATACTGCACAGAATTCTGCTGAAGGAGCGCATACGATCGATTCACTCCAATAGGAAGACTGACAAGTCTCACCGTTTGAGAAAGGGGTGGAGAGATGCCACCAGCACTCAAACGGCGATTCGCACCAGCGATTCAACAATCCATCCGCCCACCTTCCCCCGAAGACTCCCCAGGCATCCGTCAACCACAACTCCGTGCCCCATCCTGCCATCCTGAGCGAAGCCGAAGGGGACCTGCTTTTTGATCTCCCGCGGAATGGGTGGAAAGCCACCACGAAAATGGGTGCCACATCCTAGCTCTGCTAGGGTGGGAAAGTGCTCACCGACTTTGACAGAGAAGCGGCAGTCCGTCACTCTCCCCTTGACATCTAGGGTATGCCATGGCTAGCCTCTTTCCTACCCTCGCTATCTAGGGGTAAGGGCTGACCGATGGCACTCATTCAAAGAATCCTGTCGTTAGGAAAACGCGCGCGCTTGCAGCGTGAGATCGACGCGGAACTGCGCGAACACATGGCCATGTGCGTCGACGACAACATGGCCCAGGGCATGAGCCGCGAGGCGGCGGAGCGCGAGGCGCGCAGGCGCTTCGGCAATCCCACCGTCATGCGCGAGCGCGTCTCGGCAGAAGATGCTGCCCTCGGTTTCGAGAGCCTCTGGCACGATCTGCGCAGCGCGCTGCGCGTCTTCGTCAAGAGTCCGGGCTTTTCGTTCGTCGTCATTGCCACCCTGGCACTGGGCATCGGCGCCAACACCGCCATCTTCGAACTCCTCGATGCGGTTCGATTACGCACTCTCCCCATTGCGAAGCCCGATGAACTGGTCGCGATACGAATTGTTGGAGGCAATCGCGGATTCGGGGTCAACGACAGTCAATTTTCCGATTTCACCGTGCCCATGTGGCAGCAAGTGAAGAATCATCATGATCCTTTGTCCGGTATCTTCGCCTGGCGCACCAACGGAGTTCGCGTTGGCGCTCCCAACCAGTCCCACCAGGTGAATGGGCTTGAAGTCAGCGGTGATTTCTTCAATGTGCTTGGAGTTGTGCCCTGGCAGGGACGACTCATCCAATCGCAGGATGAATCGGGCTGTGACGTGAGTCGTGTTGTGGTCAGTTATTCCTTCTGGCAATCCCAGATGGGAGGCAACCCGGTCACAGCGAGTACGACAATTCTCGCAGAGGGAAAAACGGTGCAGGTTCTGGGCGTGACGCCTCCATCCTTTTTTGGAATGGTCGTCGGGGATCGCTTCGATGTTGCCTATCCCACTTGCACACCCCCCAATCCGGCCCGCCAGAACTTTGTTTACTCCGTCATGGGGCGGCTCAAGCCCGGATGGAATCTACCGAGGGCAGCGGAGTATTTCAACGCGCTGAGCCCCGGGCTTTTCGCAGAGACCGCGCCCGATGGCTACAGCGCGGAAGATATCAAAACATTCACGTCGTTTCGTCTCGGCGCGTACCCGGCAGGCGCCGGGGTCAGCTACCTGCGAGAACAGTACAACTCCTCGCTCGAGATTCTGCTGGCGATAACCGGCTTGGTGTTGCTGATTGCCTGCGCCAATCTCGCCAACCTGATGTTGGCCCGCGCCAGTGTGAAAAGGCGCGAGGTCGCGATTCGCATGTCGCTGGGTGCAACGCGTGGCCGGTTACTGCGCCAGATCCTGCTGGAAAGCGCGCTGCTCGCGGTCAGCGGCGCCACTTTGGGAACGGCCCTCGCCCAGCCGCTCAGCCGCGCTCTGGTCACATCCCTCGAAACCAGCCAGGACACAATTCATCTGGCGATCGTGGCGGACTGGCGCGTGCTTCTGTTTGCCGCGGCAATGGCGACTGCGACGTGCCTCCTCTTCGGCACGATTCCCGCTCTGCGCAGCATCAATACGGAACCACTGACCTCTCTCAAATCGGGCGAGCGCGGCGTCGTGGGCAACCGTGAACGGTTCTCTGCACAGCGCCTCATGGTGATCTCTCAAATCGCCGTCTCCATGGTGCTCCTTTTTGGTGCTTTACTTTTTGTGCGCAGCTATCGAAATCTGATGGTCCTCGACCCGGGGATTCGCGAGCGCGGGATGACGGCCGGCTATCTCGGCTTTCCATCGGCGAATATCAAGCCCGAAAATCTTGCGGCCTACAAGCGGCAACTGGTCGACGAAGTGCGTAACCTTCCCGGCATTGAAGACGCCGCGGGCACGACGAACGTTCCTCTCAGCGGTTCCACCTGGGGCCACGAAGTGGAGATCGGTCCGCTGAATGGGCCGAGCAGATTCACTTACGTTTCTCCCAGCTTTTTCGCCACTCTCGGAATTCCGCTGCTTGAAGGACGCATCTTCACCGATCACGACACCAACGACGCGCCATTGGTGTTGATCGTGAATCAGGCCTTTGTCCGGAAGTATGTCCGTGTCGCGTCACCGCTCGGAGTGCTGGTGCACGTGCGTCCTGAGCCGGATTATCCTGCCCGCACCTATCAGATCATCGGCACAGTTCCGGATACCAAGTACGCTGACCTGCGCGAAACCCCGGAGATCCAGGCGTACGTACCTTTCGCTCAATTTCCGGTCACGGCGCAGCGCCCCGGAATGGCGTTGCTGATCGCATCTCGTGATCCCGCAACGGCGCAACAGACCGTGCGCCGCATGCTCGACAAAAAGTATCCCGGCACGGAAATGCAGCTCCACGACTTCCAGCAGGGCATTCTCGACCGTCTGGTCGGGGATCGCATGATGGCAAGGCTGTCCGGTTTCTTCGGCATCCTCGCAGCTCTGCTTGTCGTGGTTGGACTGCACGGAGTCCTCTCGTACTTCCTTGCGCAGCACCGCGGTGAAATCGGCATTCGCATTGCGCTCGGAGCAAGTCGCGGCCGTGTGGTTGCGTCCATGTTGCGCCGTGCCTGCGTCATGCTGGTGGCTGGCTTAGTGGGGGGAACCGCTCTGGCGCTGCTCGCCGGACGCGGAGCCAGCACATTGCTCTTCGGCCTCAAGCCGTGGGACCCGGTGACTCTCGCCGGCGCCGCCGCGCTGCTCGCAATCGTCACCGTGGTGGCCAGTCTCGTTCCGTCCCTGCGCGCAGCCAACGTGAATCCGATCGACTCACTCCGATCTGAATAGGCAAGCGATAAGGTCGGAACGAGTTCACCATCGCCGACGCGGCATCCGAGAAATACCGCACTCAAGAACCTGCGTTGTCTTGGAGCGGAAGTCCGTCACTCTCCCCTTGACATCTAGGGTATGCCATGGCTACCCTCTTTCCTACCCTCGCTATCTAGGGGTAAGAGCTGACACATGGCAAAAAATGACCTGCAGGGCGCGCTCGATCTCCTGATCCTCAAAACTCTTTCGCAGCTGGATTCCATGCACGGCTACGGCATCATGATGCACATCCGGCGCGTCACCGACGAACTCCTCATGGTGGAAGAGGGCTCGCTCTACCCTGCATTGCATCGAATGGAACAGAACGGCTGGGTGCGCGCCAGTTGGGCCATTACCGACTATGGGCGCAAAGCCAAGTGGTACGCCCTCACCCGCGCGGGCCGCGAGCAGCTGGCCAGCCGCGAAAAGAACTGGGCGCAAGTCGTCAAAGGCGTGGACGCAATTTTGCGTTTCGCATGAGGTGACCGATGGCACTCATTCAAAGAATCCTGTCGCTAGGAAAACGCGCGCGCTTGCAGCGTGAGATCGACGCGGAACTGCGCGAACACATGGCCATGTGCGTCGACGACAACATGGCCCAGGGCATGAGCCGCGAGGCGGCGGAGCGCGAGGCGCGCAGGCGCTTCGGCAATCCCACCGTCATGCGCGAGCGCGTCTCGGCAGAAGATGCTGCCCTCGGTTTCGAGAGCCTCTGGCACGATCTGCGCAGCGCGCTGCGCGTCTTCGTCAAGAGTCCGGGCTTTTCGTTCGTCGTCATCGCCACCCTGGCACTGGGCATCGGCGCCAACACCGCCATCTTCGAACTCCTCGATGCGGTGTTGCTGCAATCGCTCCCCGTAAAAAATCCGCAGGAGCTGGCGCAGGTGCGTGTCGTCGATATGAGCAAGGCGCGCGGTGGCTTCTTCAGCGGATATCCAGTCGTCACCAATCTCATCTGGGAGAGGCTACGTGATGATCACCCGGGCTTTTCCGGAATCGCTGCGTGGCGCGACGTTGGCTTTTCCCGTGATTCGGGCGGCGATGCACGGTTTCTGAATGGCCTCTACGTCAGCGGCGAGTTCTTTCGCGTTTTGGGAGTCAAGCCTCTTGCCGGGCGAGTCTTCACGGCGGAGGACGACCGGCCCGGCTGCGGAATGCCCGGCGCCGTCATCAGCTATGGCTTCTGGCAGCAGGAGTTCGGCGGCGGCCCCGCGCTTGGGTCAAAAGCTAAGGCTCAACGACAAGTCCGTCGAGGTCATCGGCATCACCCCGGCCAACTTCTTCGGGGTAACTGTTGGCCGCAACTTCGACGTGGCCGTACCGGTCTGCGCGCAACCTTACCTCGAACCCAGAAACCTGCTGAATACCAGCACCAAGTGGTGGCTTTCGATCATTGGCCGGCTCGATCCCGCTTGGTCTGTCCAGCAAGTGGCAGCGCGTCTCGGAGCCGCCTCGCCCGGCATCTTTGCCTCGACCTTCCGGGCAGATTATCCCCCCGAGAGCGTGAAGGACTATCTCGCGATGAAGCTCACCGCCGAGCCTTCGGCGGCAGGCGTGTCCATGCTGCGCGATACGTATTCCGATCCGCTGCGGCTTCTACTCGGAATCGCGGGCTTGGTCCTGCTGATCACTTGCGCCAACCTGGCGAGCCTGATGCTGGCCCGGACCACCGCGCGCGAGCGGGACATGGCCGTGCGCTTGGCCGTCGGCGCGGGGCGTTGGCGGCTTATCCGGCTGGTGCTGGCCGAGAGCTTCCTGCTGTCCATTGCAGGGGCTCTGGCCGGCGCAGCGCTGGCTCACGCGTTGAGCCGCGCGCTGGTGGCTTATCTCGGTACACAGGACAATCCCATCTCTCTCGACTTCAAGCTGGACTGGCGACTCTTCGCCTTTCTGCTCGGCATCTCGTTGCTCACATGTCTGCTCTTCGGGTTGGCTGCGGCGCTGCGGGCTTCCCGTACACCGCCGGGTGCGGCCATGAAGTCGGGTGGACACGGCATGACCGCAAGCCGCGGTCGCCTGGGGTTTCGCGGTGCCCTCGTCGTGTCACAGGTAGCGCTCTCGCTGGTACTGCTCTTCAGTGCGCTCCTGTTTACACAGAGCCTCCGTAATCTGCTCACAGACGATCTGGGCTTCCAGGCCAAAGGCGTACTGATCGCAAGATTGGATTTCACGCGCCTGCAAATTCCTGTCGATCGGCGCCCTGCATTTCAGAGGCAGCTGCTCGATCGAATACGCTCTATTCCCGGTGTGGACCAGGCGGCCATCACCAGCATCGTTCCATTGAGCGGCGAGGGGTGGGGCAATGCGGTGTGGATCGACGGCCACGACTCAACCCGGCGAGAGGATTCGAACTTTAGCAGCGTCACTCCGAATTACTTCAATGCACTACGCATTCCGATGGTGGGCGGCCGCGATTTCAATGATCACGACACCAGCCAGTCCCCCCGTGTAGCAATCGTGAACGAGGCATTCGCCAAGAAGCTCGGTCTCGGCGCAAATCCGATGGGAGCGCGTTTCTGGAGGGAGGCCACTCCGTCGGACCCCCAGCAGCTGAACCTGATCGTCGGCCTGGTAAAAGATACGAAATATCACGGCATCCGGGGCCCCGCCGAACCCATTGCCTACCTCGCGATCGCGCAGGACAAGGACACAGAGAGCAATATGAAGATGCTGATCCAATCCAGACTGCCGATGAATGCCGAGGAGCATGCAATCCGCAGCGCCTTGCATGCCGTGAGTTCAGGAATCAGCTTCAAATTCGAAGGGCTTCAAGACCAGATTCAGCAATCCCTGCTCGCCGAGCGCCTCCTGGCCACACTCTCAGCATTCTTCGGCGCGCTCGCTGTGCTTCTTGCCATGACCGGCCTCTATGGCGTCATGTCCTACACCGTCACCGAACGGACAACCGAGATCGGCATACGCATGGCCCTCGGCGCGCAACGCACCAACATCACAGCCATGATTCTCGGCAAGGCCGCCACGCTACTCGCGGCTGGGTTGGTTCTGGGCACAGCCTTGTCCCTCGCTGCGGCGAGTGCCGCCGGCGCGCTCCTCTTCGGATTGAAACCGCGCGATCCGGCCACTCTCGCCGCCGCGGCTCTGCTCCTCGCCGTCGTCACCGTGGTGGCCAGTCTCATTCCGTCATTGCGCGCGGCTAACGTAAATCCGATCGACTCGCTCCGGAGTGAGTAGAGTTGGTTGCACAAATGGTTTTGTAACCGTGCACGACCGGGGCACCCACCCAGTGGGTGGGTCGCGCGCCGCAGAAGCCGCATAAACCAAGGCCCTTCGCAGGCTGCGGAAAAACTCTCTCCCACGTCGGTTTTGAAAGGGCACGAGTTGACTCGTGCCGAGAGCACCGGACCGAAGTTTTCCAAAATCTGCACGCTCGGCCCGCACTTCTTCCAACTATCGTTGAGGTATGCGTTCTGATCCGGAAACGGCCAAGGCTCGCGAATGAAGACAACGCGCCGAACATTCCTCCAGACATCCGCACTGGCCAGTATTGCCGCAATCGGTCCCGCGGAATCCGCCGCTTCGACCTCAAAACTCCCCGTAGCCCACGACACGGCTGCACTCGATGCGTATGCGATCGCGAGTCGACATCCCTTAATACGGACGAAGCCGGGACCAACGTATTTCGAAGGCATGCTCCTGGGGAACGGCGACATCGGCGTGTGTGCCGTGGTTCGTCCGGACGCGCTTGGTCTCCATATTTCGAAAAACGACTGTTGGGACATTCGCGTTACGGAAGGCAGTGAAAAAGACGTCCGGCAGTTTGCCGAGATCCTCGAGATGTGGAAACGAGCCAGCGTAGAGCTGAAGCAAGAGGGGCATAAGCCGGGAGACTCCGTCGAAGATGCGGAGTTCTTTCGCGACTACATCCATAAGGTTGGTCGCTCCTATTCGAAACCGTGGCCCCGTCCGTGGCCCTGCGGCACCGTTTGGCTCAAGTGGGACCCACGGTGGGTGGAACCAGCGTCCTACCAGTTGAACCCAGCCAACGGTATCTTTGAGCTTGAGCTGAAGATTCAAGACCTCGACCAGCAGCCGCGTGTGGCAACCATCACAGCGTTTGTCGATCGGGAATCCGGGCGCATCGCCCTCGGATCGGATCCGCTTTCTCGTGTATCCGTGATCTACTCTCCCGCCATCGACGGCTTCCGATCAGGCCCGTTCGAGAACGGACACGCGGAGTCCCACCCGGACCAACTGCCGAGGCCTGCACTGGCGCACCGCACTGCCGCGGACGCGAGTGATTTCTCCTGCTTCCAATACTTCCCCGCCATCGGCCCGTCAGAAGACAATCCCAATCCTCCGCGTTCGGAGCGAGACCGCAACTTCGCCTTGCACGGCCGCATTGCAGGAGCCTGGGAGGCCAGCTCAATCCAGGGAAGTGAAAGCATCGTGTTCTCATCAACCGCTGCCGTTCCGGTTCGGATCGACCTGGCAGTCGCAACTCCCCGCGATCTTCTCCTGAAAAGGCTTGAGGCGACTCACTCTCAAGATGCCGGTCCAGCGGATTGGATCACGATCCCGCAGACTCAGGTCTATGACGAAGCCGACCTGGCTACGCCGGCCTTCACTGACCGCAGTGTGGCGGAAGCATCCGGAGTGTCCCTTGCGGAACTGCGACAAAAATCGGAAATGCGCTGGCGTGAGTTTTGGTCTGCTTCCGCGGTGAGATTCGAGGACGATGCCCTCGAGCGAATCTGGTACCACAATCAGTATTTTCTCGCGTGCTGTCTTCGCCAACACAAAACCGCCCCCGGTTTGTTTGGGAACTGGTCTTCGGGCGACATTGGCAGCGCATGGCACGGCGACTACCATCTCGACTACAACTGCCAGCAGGTTTATCTGGGTGTCTTCTCCAGCAACCACGTCCAGATGCACCAGCCCTACGTCGAACTCGTGGAGAACCTTTTGCCTATGTCGGAGAAATCCGCGCGAGAGGGCTTCGATCTCCCCGGCGCGTTTTTCCCGCTGTCGGCTTATCCCGTTCCGAGCCAGATCGTTCCCTATCCGGTGCCGCCGTGGGGATATCAGATCTGCATGACCCCATGGGCGGTGCAGAGTCTCTGGTGGCAATTCCTCTACACCCACGACACGAAGTACCTCGCCCGCGTCTATCCCGTGCTGCGCGCAGCTACGCGTTTTCTCTCTGCCTATGTGCGCAAAGAGGAAGACGGGCGATACCATGTCTTCCCGTCCATCTCTTCCGAGAACTGGGGATGCACGATCGACTTCAAACTGAATAAGGATTGCATCCTTGATCTCTCCCTGATCCGCTTCGTAATGGATGCAACCGTCAAGGCTTCAACAATCCTTTCTGAAGATGCGGCAGAGCGAGCTTCCTGGCAGCAGATCGCCGGAAATCTGGCTGCTTACCCCACCGGCCAGGGCCCCCATGGAGAAGTCTGGCTCGATATTGTCGACGCGCCTGTCGAACATGTCTACAACGTGCCCATCACACTGGCGCCTGTCTTTCCGGGAGACGAGGTTGGAATAAACACGGGGACCAGGTTCAAGGAGATTGCGCAGCGGACAGCGCATACGATTCGACTTGAGGGCGGAAATGATCTCGTGTCGCAACCTCTGATCCGTGCCAGGCTTGGAATGCTCGACCTCGATTGGTTCAAGGGCCAGATCGAATATTGCATGCTACCCGACGGGGTTTCCAACGACCGAGTGCGGCAATCGGGAGGACGATACTCCTTGACGACCGACTTCGATTTCATGATGCGCATGGGCCTGTGGTGCGAGAACTTCGCGGTTCCGGTCGTCTTGAATGAGTGCATGCTGCAAAGCTATTCCGGAACCATTCGCCTATTCCCAAACACGCTGAAGCTCGGAGCCGCAAGGTTCGAAAGACTGCGTTGCGTCGGAGCATTTCTTGTGAATGCTGCCTACGACGGCAAAAGGGTCACAACGTTCGAGGTCCTCAGTGAGAAAGGTTCCCTGCTGCGATTTATTGCGCCCTGGCCGGAAAAGTCGATTCGAGTGATTCGCTCCCGCGATGGCCAACCAGTCGAGGCTCGCCTCGAAGTCGACACCTGGATTGTCCCAACCGAATCTGGAGAGCGTTATTCGATCCGCGCGGCCTGAAAAACAGGTCATGTCTCCAACCACTGCGATCCGAGTGCGGCGTGTACTTACTTCAATCCCTTGACCAGATAGAGATCCGAAAGCAGGCGCGTGTATCCGTAAATATAGGACCGGCCGTCCGCGCTCAGAATGATGTGGCCGACTTCACAAAGTCCGGTCGTGTCCTCAGGGTTCACTTCTTTGAAAAGCTGCCTTTGGCCGGTTGCGATGTTCAACCGATAGATCTTCATGGGGACCCGGTCCCATTGGATCGCGTAGATGAACTTCGGGTCAGAGGTCCAGGCGAAATTCTCTCCCGGCAACAAACCGGGGATCTCGCGCGATGCACCTCCATCCAGTGGATAGAGCCGGCCTTGTTTGCCTGCAATATCTTCGGCCGCAAGCCACTTCCCATCCGGAGAGGGACGGCACCACGTCACTCCCTCGGGAGTTACCGCGCGTGGCTTGCCGCCGTTGATGTTTTGTACGAAACACTGCGTCTCGTGTCCGTCCTGTTTCCCTGAGAAGAGGAGTTGCTTGCCGTCGGGCAGCCACAAAACGGGGTGCCCGTACTGTTGCATGCTGCCGGGGTCGATCCGCCTGGATGTACCCGCGCCGGTTGGCAGCAGCGCGAGTTGAGCGTAGTTAATCGTCGCAGCCACCCATTTCCCGTCCGGGGAAAACCCGCCCGCCATCCCGTCGCCCAATGGAACCGGCGGTGAGCCGTGCAGGTCGCGCACCGCGACAGTATAGGTCGGACCTCCCTGTTCCCCCTGTTCGTCGAAGACCATTTCGCTGCCGTCCGGAGACAGACCCACCGGAAGCGACCAGTCCAACCAGGAGAGGTCGCGCTCTCGAGTCGCTCCGGGCGTCAAACTCATGATTCCAGCACGTTGTTCGTCCCGGGTCAGCAGGATCCGGCCGTCCGGCGCGATATCCTCGAGCGTCACCCCGCCAGGCGCTCTGAAACTCAAGCGCAGATGTCCCCTGCAGATTCACGGCATAAATACGACGCTGCAATCCGGCTTCGGTGGCAGAGAACCACACCTCGTCTCCACGCGGGGACCAGGCCAACCCTTCTTCGCTCTCCCATCCTGTGGAGAGAACTCTCTTATGCCCCGTCAGATCCACCACCGCAACAACGCCACGGTCGTCCATGTCTGTCGGGTGGTCAAGAAAAGCAATCTGATCGCCTCTGGGCGAGACGCGCGGATGGCTGATCCAGCCGGTCGTTTCATAGAGAACATGGCCAACCGGAAACTCAAGACGCTCCCTGCCCGCCATATCGCGCACGATCGCGAGAGATTTTCCGTCCGGGGCCCAATCCGCCCAGTCGACATTCTCTGCAATCTGGCGAGGTGAACCTCCCGTCAGTGGAACCTGGCCGAGAGTTCCCCGAAGCGTCAACATGAATTGAGGATTGGCCGCCTGCTCCACTGCCATTTCGCCAGAGGAAGAAACTGCAAGCAGCGCAGTCCCAACCAATCCCATGCTGCGTGTGCCGGAGAAATTCACGTCGCTTGAGAATATTTCTACGGGCGCGCCATCCCAAGAAGCGCTGTAGATCACATTGTGCCCATCCGGCGCAAACCTGGCCGAATACACAGTGCCATGCCGGACCGTCAGACGCTGAAACTCGGTCGCAACCGGCTTCGCCGTACGCCGTCCTAAGCAGGACTCCCACGGCAACTAGGATTCCTGCGGCGACAAGTACCAACACCGTTTTCAGCACCAGCCTGCGGCCGTTCCTTCCTCCGGAAGGCGGATCACCGATTACCGGAGAAATTGCGGCCGGCTGCGTTTCTACCGGGGAGCCCTCCAGGAGCGCCACGAAACGATAACCGCGGCGTGGAACTGTTTCGATGAACAAAGGATTGTCGGCTGAATCCCCGAGAGCCGTCCGGAGCTTGCCGACCGCGACGTTCACCGCATGGTCAAAATCCCCAAAACTCTCTTCCGGCCAAATCCGGGACCGCAGCTCTTCGCGGGTGACCAGCACCCCGGACGCTCCAGCAGAACTTGCAGTACCTTGAAGGGCTGTTCCTGGAGCTTGACGCGGTTCCCCGATTTACGGACCTCTCCGGAGTGGAGATCGGCCTCGAATGCTCCAAATCTGACCGTCCCGTTTCCATTCGGCACCGGAAGTACCCCGTTGTTTGGGAAAGTCTAACATTCGCCCTCCGCTCTCTTGATGCCACAAACAATCTGTGCTTTCAACTAGTTTGCGCGGAGAGCTTCCTCTCCCGGACCTCTCCAACTTGTCTCCCGCCCCCTAACCAACGCTTGCTCTGCAAGCTAGCTCCAGTGCATTGAGGTACCAGTCAGCCCCACGCAGCATGGCTCTCAATGAGGTGAGAACCATGCGGGGTACGCTCCTTCTGGTGGATCGTCGTTTTGACAGGTTGGGCCGTCGCGGGTCAGCCGGCATCGTGGGCATATCGGGGGCCGGACCGATCCACGAAAACAAGCGTCGGATTCCGGCTCTATCGCAACTACCTGATCGTCGTTCAAGGGTCGGTAGGCCCCCTCAAGGGTCTCAACTTTCTGTTGGACACGGGAGCGAACACCACCGTCCTCGATCCGCGACTCGCGCGAAAGCTTCACCTCGAAGCCACGCCGACCGATGTCGCGGTTCTAAGCGGCAGCGTAAAAGGCGGAATCGCCATCGCACCCAGCCTCCAAATCGGCCCTGTCCGTCGAGAAAACGTCCGCGTACTCATCAAGGACCTGTCTTTCATTCAGGATGCGCTTCCATTCCAGATCGGGGCCATCGTGGGTCTCGACGTACTGGGGCAAAGCACCTTCTTGATCGACTACGCAGCCCATGAAATCCGATTTGGCCCCGCTCCCTCCATGCCCGAGTCGATTCCATTGCAAATGAAAGATGGACTGGCCTTCGTCGATGCCGTGGTCAATCACACGACGGTCCGTCTCCTTGTCGATACAGCGGCCCCTTCCATGGTCATCTTCAAGCAATTGCCGAACCCGCTGTCTGCCCTGCAAGGCGCCAATGCCCAATCATCGCCCAACCCATCATCCCGCCTATCGTCCAAAAAGATCGGCGCTTTCGATCGCCAGCGCGAACGGCAGATCAACCTCACGCTCGGCGAAGTGGAGTTCGGGCACGAGTCGGCATTCGTAGCCCCCAACTACAGGGACGCAGGCCACGATTTCGACGGAATGATAAGTCCAGTGGCCCTCGGTATCACGGCAGTAGCGGTCAATCTCCCTGAAAAAACACTGACATTCGCCCGAGAACATTAATCCGTTTCCGCCCCGCCATCGCGGACGAAGCATTGCACCGAGCATCCATCCGCACACCCCCCAAGCCCATCCTGTCATCCTGAGCGCAGTGAAGGACCTGCTTTCGCCTTTTTCACAACCCGTCAATTCGCAACACCCGCCGTGCCCCATCCTTTCGACTTTGTTCTGTCGAAAGGGTGGGAAAGCACGAACCCACCAATCACTGCTGTCATCCTGAGCGCAGTCGAAGGGGACCTGCTTTTGTTTCTGTTATTTTGACTTGTCATCCTGAGCGGAGCGCAGCGCAGTCGAAGGACCCGCTTTTTCGTCTCTCCCGAAAGGGTGGGAAAGCACGAACCCACACCATCATCGTTCTTCCCGTAGGGAAGATAGGAAAATAGCCCAGGGTGTAGCGAAGCGAAACCCTGGGAAACGAGCCCGCAAATGTTTTCGCGTCCCGGTAGGGTCGCGGGCGAACCCTTTCGAGGAGTTGAAGGGTACGGGCTTCAGCCCGTACGGAAAAGACTCAAAATCCATGAGGGCTTCAATCCCGGAGGCCGGCTTCTCGCGCTGCATCAATCCGCACGACATGGGTACCCATCCTAGCTCCGCTAGGGTGGGAACCACGCACCTACTCTCACAGGTATGCAGGGAGGTGCTGAATATACTCAATTCTGCCACCTGATATCGTCCAAACCTGCCAGCGAGTGCACTGCATTGCTACCGCCCAATAAACTTGGGATCTGCCGTCTGCTTTTGAGATCCAGAAACAGCATCATCCCCTCCGAAGGTGCGTCAGGTGTGGCCCAGATGTTTACCGAAGTGTTACTGACGGGTAGCGAGCGGGTAGCGGGTGATTCGACCACGATCCCAACGTCTGACTTCAAAAATGGTGTGGATGGTGGGGCGACTCACTTGCCAAGTTGGCAGTTACTAGAGCGCACCACTGCGCTTGGCGATGATGAGCGTGATGTCATCGAACTGGGTGCCGGTGGCGAATTGCTTGACCTCTTCCACAATCGCAGCGACTAGCCGCTCTGCAGGCAGCGAACGATGACACATCAGAGCATTCGTTAATCCCGCCTCACCGAATTCCTCGCCATTGGCATTGAAGGACTCGGTGACGCCGTCGGAGTAGATAGCGAGAATGTCTCCCGGATCGAGGCGATTCTCCAAGACCGCGCAGGGAAGATGGTCGAACAGTCCGACCACGGTACAGGTGGCGTCGAGCCGCTCGATGGTCCCATCGGGGCGCAGCACGAGACCGGGCAGATGACCGCAGTTGGCGTAGCGCAGGCATCCGCTGCGAGGATCAAAGTCGGCAAAGAAGAGCGTGGCGTACGCGTTCTCGGCCGTGTTTTCAAACAGCAGGTGGTTGACCGAATTCAGAAACCTCTGCGGGTCATCTGCGGCCACGGCGCACTGGCTGCGCAGGTTGGCCTGCAGATTCGCCATCAGCAAGGATGCCGCGATGCCTTTGCCTGCAATGTCGGCCAAGACAAGCGCCAGGCGGCCAGACCCAAGTTCCAGAAAATCGTAGTAGTCTCCGCCGACGGAGCGGGCCTGGATACAAAGCCCCGCGTAATCCAGCGTCGGAACCGGAGGCAATCGCTGGGGAAAGAGACGTGCCTGTACCTGCTTGGCGATTTCCAGTTCTCGCGCGGCACGCGTTTCTGCTTCAATGCGGTCGGCGTAAGCGCGGCGGCGCGCGTCCAGTTCACGGGTGGTCGCGTCGAAACCGGCAAGCGCGAAGGTGTTGCCGTCGGGGTCACGAAACGCGCAGTAGGTGCCTCCCCATGCCGGTGTTTGCGGCGGCATAGAGAAAGACACACCGCGCCCGGACCATTCCCGATATTTGGCTTCCACATCTTCGGTCAGGAAGGTGACCATCCCGGAGTTCCCGACAAAATGGTCTTGGTTTAGCCCCGGAATGGGTTTCACGAGAGTCAGAATCGCCGCGCCGTCGGGTGGAGCAACCTCGATCCAACGGCGGCCGGAAGCAAAGTGTGAGTCGGAGATCAAGCTGAAGCCAAGTAGATCGACGAAAAAATGCAGGCTCCGTTCCTGGTCGCTCACGTAGATGCTGACGAAATGCAGGCGGAGATAAGGGTCTTTTCCGTCGAGGCGAAAGCCAGACCCGTCACGCAGGAATGCGGATTCCGTGCCGGCGGCCCGGGAAACGATTCTGTCCACCAGCCAGATACTCTCAGGCTGCACGTCCAAATGTTGACGATCATCCTCAGACACGGGAAGCCTTTCTCTTCGTCCCATCCTATCCCGGGAATCCCGTTAAGGCAGTTGGATCTTCTCGCGTGTTAGCGTGCCCACACGTGCTCCCTCCCGATAACCGGGGAATAACCGTCATTTCAGAAACTTGAATCTCAAGGTCATGGAACGAAGGAATTTGCGGCGGGCGAACACTTCCGACCGCAACGGAGTGAGTCAAGGGTTCAGGTGTCTCTCAAGAATCAGCGTAGCGAAATGGGAGAAATGAGCCGCAAAGGCTGTTGACCGAAAGGTAACTTCCGGTTAGACGGTGATACTCCCGCAAATCTTATCCGGACCTACCTCGTCAGTCATTTCGCTTATCTTCGACCACTCCAGAATCGGTTGATGGCGGCGTCGATATCGATGTGTCCGCCGAAAACAATACGAATGGGGCGTAGGAAGAGCGGATCGCCAGCCCGCTGATATATCGAGGCATGTTCTCTGGCTTCAACATCGCGATGATGTTTCCGTTTGCTTTATTCCGCAGCATGAATTGCAACGAGCCCTTTCCCAGATCTGCTTGTTTGAAGAAGTCGGGCAACTCTGTCTCAAACTGTCCAACCTCATCCGGAATCACCATCGCAAGATGAATTGTTGTAACCATGCCGTCCGCAATGCCGAAGAACTCATGATCCCAATCCGCTTCATAACGTATCTCCACCTCGATGCCGGGAATTTGAGCGACGTAGGCCGGCAAGATCCTTCCATGCAGCGGGACTCGTCCTAACGCCTTACAAGGAAGGGTTCGAGCCTCCGATGCGCCCTGCATTGTGATCTCCAGATTCGCGATTTCGCAACCCGGCAAGTACGCGATGATCTTCACGTCTCCCGCCGGTTTTCCATCCACTGAGGCAGGAATGTCGTAGAACACGCGGCCCTTCTCGGGCGTGGCATAGCCTCCATATCCGCCGAATGGGCCGATCATGAAGAAATTGATCTGGACATTTTCCGAAGCAATATCTGGCGGCAAATAGAGTGTGATTTTTGGAGGTTCCTGCTGGGATTTATCCTGGGCGAGCATTGCAGTAGAAATTCCCACAAAGTGAGCGATGCAGACTGCGAAGACCAGTCTCATTCGACCGCGACATACAACTCTAAACAAGCCAGTGCTATTCGATAGCGCAGATGGAAGCGCTGCGGAAAGTGGGTAATTCACATTGCGTTTGACTCTGGAACGTTGTCTTGGTCGTATCGTGGCCAATCCGTACATAACCCCGATTTTTGAGTTCCGTCCGGTTTGGCGGTTAGCCGACAGGAACTTAACGGACCGGAGCATAGTAGCCGGAACGAACCTCGATATGGCTCACGCGGTCTGGCGGCTGAAGCTCGATCTGGTGGAACGCTCCGTCGTGCTTTAAACTCGCAGGGTTGTACACCAGCCGATATTGGTTCCTGATTTCTGACTCAATCGCCTGAAGATCGTTCCAAATTGCCTCCTCTGTATCATCGGCGAGAAACACTCGCCCTCCACTCTTGGACGTCAGATCTGCCAGCAGTCTCGCGCCCGTAGAGTAATCGCCCGAAGCAGACGGAACTCGAAAGGCATAGATCACCGTGTTGCTGCGCTGGCAGGCACCCAAAGCCTCCTCAAGAGTTGTGTGGCTTGCGTTATCTTCTCCGTCTGAGAACAAGAGGATGAAATTCCCAGTAGCCGTCGGATCGACCCTGCCGAATCCGTAAAAGCAGGCGCGGAAAATAGTATCAACAATGGCAGTACCACCGAGGGGATTCATGGCTCCCTGCCGTACGTTGCGAATGCCTTGCGAAAGCAACAACCGGTCACTGGTCCATGGCTGGGAGATTTGAGAAGAGTATCCAAAATCCACGACAAAGGCTTGATCAGACTTTTGCCTGAAGAGCCGCTGAGCGTACCGCGCTGCGATGAGCTTATTCCCAGGAAGCGCCCGCGCTAGAGACTCGCTCGTATCGAGCAGGATTCCTGCGCGAATAGGCCGGTCAATCAAGGACTCGAATGCGACAATTCTGCGGGGCGTGACTCCGTCGTCCAACAGCTTCAATTCGTCGAGTTTCAAATCGTTGATTGGTAGTCCATGGGCATCTGTTGCATGGAACGTCAGTACCACTTCATCCACCGATAGTTTCAGGCTGTAGGTTCCTGAGTTCTGATCGGCATCCGATCTGGTCTGCGCTTCTGCCTGCCTACCAAACGAGAACATCGCGAGAGCGGCTGCGCCACGGATTATCCAAGTCCACGACATATCTGCTCGAAAGACAACTGCGTTTCTTCCAGACTGCGGTAATGGTTAGACTTGGCCATCCTCAATTTCGGATGCTTCGGGTCGGTCCCAGGCCAAGCGTCGCCATCTTTCCAAGTTCCGGTCGTGTAGTGGCCGATTCGGACAGGGCTCCCGTTGGATTGTTTCGGGGCTGGCAGAGAACACATTAAACTCAATCTTCTGTGCGGACTCTTCGGAGTCTCAGACAGCAAATGGATGTGTGGTTCTGCTTGATGCAGGAATCATCAGCCGAGAGGCACCGTTGCGTAGAGGCAGATCCTGATCAGACCAATTGCGCGCCCTCCGGTGCGCGCCCAGGAATTCTGTGCTTTTCTCTTGACTTGGACTTACATAGACGTGGCCCAACCGTCAGTAACACTTCGATAAACTTTACGGAGCGGCAGCGTCCATTTTATTGGCCTCCAAGCCAGTCCGTCTGAGAGACCGAGACAGCGACGGTGGCAGCAAAGCAGTATAACGGGTGGCAGCAAAGCACTATTTCCAGCAGGGAGGGAGCAGGGGCCTTCAGGCCTCTGATGAAATGAGGCCACAGGGAAATCGCGGGCTTCAGCCCCGGACTTCGCATGGCGCAAGCATCAATCCACACGAACCTCCGCGCCCCGCAGGATCGCTGTGAATCCTTCACCTGGGTCAGGGCTCGTATCCAAACAAATGGCACGTACGCGGCAGTCTCAACACACCTACACTGAATTCTGCATGGAACTCTCCCCAAACCGACTAAACGAGCTGCTCGCAGAGGCTAACCTTCCAATCCTGCAACCAACACAATCTAAACAGTTTAACGATTATCTTTCGCTAATTCTTCGCTGGAATGCTCGCACCAACCTGACCTCTGTCCGCGACCCGGAGACCATCCTCTCCCGCCATTTCGTCGAATCCATTGCCTGCGCCCAGGCCCTCCCGGCCCACATCGCCACCCTCCTCGACTATGGCTCCGGAGCAGGTTTCCCCGGCGTCCCCATCGCCATCTGCCGCCCGGCGATCGCCGTCACCCTCGCTGAGTCCCAAGGCAAGAAAGCAGCCTTCCTCCAGGAAGCCATCCGCCTGACCGGTATCTCCGCCAAGGTCCACTCCGGCCGCGCCGAGACCCTCACTGCCCAATTCGATTGCCTCACCCTTCGCGCCGTCGAGCATATGGAACAAGCGGTCCGCTCAGCCGAACGCCTCGTCAGCCCCAACGGCTGGCTCCTCCTTATGACTACAGAAAGCGATCTCCCAACCCTGCAGGCCGCAGTCAGCTCCGCCTTCCGTTGGTCTACCCCCACCCCCCTACCTGGGGGCGAAAGCCGCATCCTGGCCCTGGCCCAACAGACCGAGAACCAGCCACCCACCACCTAGCTGTATCAACAGAAGCAACCTTAGATTGTTCGCTCCATGAACAGGCTCGAGGTCTGTTGATCCCGCCAAACTTCTCCCGGGACCAAACTTCAGCCCACGCCAAGACGGAATTGTTCCACGTGGAACAATTCGAGCCCCCCCTTTCCCAAAATTGTTCCACGTGGAACAATTTTGCAGCCGAGTCCTCCAAACCCGGCCGCCCCCAAGAACCCGACCTCCGACCCCGTCACCCGGGCCCCTTACCCGAAGCCACCGTCAGCCTCAGCCTCAACGCCAAATTGTTCCACGTGGAACAATTTCGGGAATCCTCTTCCGGTCCGAAACGCCAAAGTCTCCTCAAACTCGCCATGACAACCTGAGGACAACCCGAGTTCAGCGCTGTCCGGTTCCAAATTGTTCCACGTGGAACAATTTGGAAGCGGGCAGACGCAAATGTTCCCTGAGAAATGCGCCGGCGAATCCAATATGCCTCCGGGATGGAGGCGGGGTCCGACAAAATTGTTCCACGTGGAACAATTTTGGGAATGCCTTCTCCTCCCAATGCGCTTCGGTCCCGGCTGGGACCGCTGGGGATTCGCCAGTGACGGTTTGGCGCGCTAAATGCGCCGCTTGGTGAATCAAATTGTTCCACGTGGAACAATTTGAGAATGCCACCCTGCTCGCGCGACACAAAATTGTTCCACGTGGAACAATTTTCGGCTCTGAGCCGCGACCGGCAGATTTTTTGCCCCGTTTCACCGCGATTCATAAATCTTTTGCCCTTGCCTGTTGATTTCTCCCTTGGTTGCCCGTATCAGCAAATTTTCCGCAACTTCATTATCTTCATGCGCTTGCAAGTGCTCTGGTCTGCCTCCTCCGGGAGACTTTCCACAAGTGTCCTGGGTTCTCCACAGCCCAATCGCCTGCACAGGATAGGCCTCGAGTTTTAACCTGAAAGGCCATGGGCAAGATACTGGGCGTGGTCAATCAGAAAGGTGGAGTTGGCAAAACTACCACCGCAATCAACCTCTCTGCCTGCCTTGCTATCGAGGGCCTGAACATCCTTTTGGTGGATTGCGATCCCCAGGCCAATGCCACATCCGGCCTCGGCATCCCGCGCGACGACAATCGTCATTCCATCTACGACGTCCTCGTTGGCAACGCTCCCGCCGCGCAAGTCATTTTGCCCACCGACATCAAGAACCTCTGGCTTCTGCCTGGATCGAAGAATCTGACCGGCGCGAACGTCGAATTGGCAGGAGTGGAAGGCCGCGAAGTACGGCTGCGGGACGCACTGGCCCCGATTCGGGGCAACCACGACCTGGTGATCCTGGACTGCCCGCCCGCTCTGGATCTGCTGACTTTGAACGTTTTGGTCGCGGCAAACTCCCTGATTGTGCCCATGCAGGCCGAATATTTCGCGCTGGAGGGCATTTCGGAGCTGATTTCGACCCTGGAACGTGTCCAGGCTGCCTTTAATCCGGAAATTTCGATTGAGGGAGTCCTGCTGACGATGTACGACGACCGGACCAATCTGGCGCAACAAGTGACAGAGACGCTGCGTGAGTATTTCAAGGAGAAGCTGTTCCAGACCGTGATTCCACGCAATATCCGGCTGGCAGAGGCTCCAAGCCATGGCAAACCGGTAGCGCTCTATGACTCGCGGTCTCGCGGGACCGAGGCGTACTTCGAACTGACGGGCGAGTTCCTGGCGCGCAACAATATAGAGAGCCCACGCAGCCTCGAACGCAAAGCTGCCGCCGCCAACGCGCCCAAGCCCGAAGTCCGCTTCTGGCCCTACTCCTGACCGACAGGCGCAATGCGCTGCCGGCCTGAATTCCAAGACCAAAAACCACCGGCCGAAGCGGCCGGGTACGAGGCCCCCATCCGATGACAATATCTGCTGCCGACCCAAAACGACGCGCCCTGGGCAAGGGACTTGATTCGCTGCTACCGCGGGTACACCCGGCCGCTGCTGCTCCGACGACTGCTGTGGCGAATGAAGCGGAGGTGGGCGGCAAGCCGCTCGAGATCCCGCTGGATCAGATCGATCCCAATCCTTACCAGACGCGCTCGCGGATCACCGAGGATACGCTTGCTGAGCTTGCGGCATCGATCGCCGCGAATGGGGTGGTGCAGCCGATCCTGGTGCGGCCGCAGGCGGATGGCCGCTTTCAGCTCATTGCCGGCGAGAGACGCTGGCGGGCATCGGGGGTGGCGGGGAAGAAGACGATCCCTGCAATTCTGCGGCAGGTGTCGGATGAGCAGGCGATGGAGATCACCATCGTCGAAAACTTGCAGCGCGCGGATCTGAATCCCATGGAGCAGGCGCGTGCGTTTGACCGGCTTTCGCGGGAATTCAGCATGACGCAGGAGCAGATGTCGCTGCGTACCGGGAAGGATCGCGCGACTATAGGTAACTTCCTTCGTTTGTTGAAGTTACCGATTGATGTACAGAACCGGGTGGAAACCGGCGAACTCAGCTTCGGGCATGCGCGGGCGCTGCTTGGGTTGCAGCACCATCCGGGGATCGAGCAGGCAGTGAAGCGGGTGTGCGCACTTTCGCTTTCTGTTCGCCAGACAGAGAACCTGGTGCAGACCATGCTGTTTCCGGATATGGGGCAGAAGGATGCCAAGCCCGAGCCGGTGGTCGACCCGAATGTGAAGGAAGTGGCGGAGCGGCTGCAAAGGGCGCTGGGCTTGCGGGTGCGGATCGAGGACAAACAGGGGCGCGGGCGCGTGATTATTGAGTACGGCAAGCTAGAGGAGTTCGACGCGCTGCTGGAGCAGTTGGCGGGCGCACAGTGAAGAGTGCGCCGGGGACAGGGGACAGGGAATAGGGGACAGGGAATAGAGGGAATAGGGAATAGGGAATAGGGAATAGGGAATAGGGAATAGGGAATAGGGAATAGGGAATAGGGAATAGGGAAAGCTAAACCACCACTGCGACAGAAGCGCGAGCAATTTTGCGGATTACGCGAAATTGCTTGATCCGCATGAAGTTTGTAAGGATCGGCCTGACGAAGTCTGAAAGACAAAAGCAGGTCCTTCACTACGCTTACCCCATTGCGCATTCGATGCGCAACGGGGCCCCAAACGCGCTCCGTTCAGGATGACAACTCTTCTTGGTTGAGGTTTGTGCTCACCCACCCTTTCGACAGAACCAAGTCGAAAGGATGGGGCACGGCAGGGGTTGCGGATTGATGCGTCGTGAAAAAGCAAAAGCAAGGTCCCCTTCGACTTCGCTCAAGGCAGGCTTTCGACTGACTGCGCTCCGCTCAAGATGACAGAAAGGATGGGACACGGAGATTTGTGGGGATTGATGCAGCGCGAGAAGCTGACCGCCAGGGCTGAAGCCCGTACCCCTCGACTCTTCGATCGGATGAATTAGAGAAGGCCTACCCTGCGAAGCAACTCTGCGAATCTGGGGTCGCTGCGGATGGGGTCGAAGTATGGGTGGGATTTGAGGAACTGCAGGATGTTCGATTGTTCCTTGCAGGCTTGGTCGAGCCAGTAGAAAGCCTGTTCTTTGTCGCCCAGGCCCAGGTATGCATTCACAAAGGCGGCCGCAGGTATGTACCCTGCCTCTTTGCGTTGTTTCAGTTCCGCGAGAAGCCGCATCGCCTCCTTGCGCCGCCCTGCGTGGGCATAGGCTCGGATCAGAACCCCGATGACCGCAGGACTCCGATTGGACAGAAACAAAGCCTTCTCCAAGACAGGAATTGCTTCTGCCGGTTGATTATTGGCGATCAGGTCAAAACCCAGGTCCATGAGGTTCAGTGCATTGTCCGGCTGCAGGGCCAAAGCGCTGCGCGATTCACGGACGGCGTCGTTGTACCGATGGGCGTGAAACAGAATCATCGATACCCTGACGCCCGAGATACCCACCGGGTCGAGCGCCCGGGCACGCTGCACTTCGGCCACCGCTTCGTCCGCGCGCCCCTCGCATACCAGCCACAAAGCGAACCACGCGTGAGCGTCTGCGTCGTTCGGATTCAACGCGAGGGCGTGGCGATACTCCTCTCCCGCTTCCGACCAATGCCATTCTTCCTCCAGGACAAAGGCCAGCGCGTCGTGGGCTTCGACGAGATTCGGGTCGAGGTCCAGCGCCTTTCGAGCAAAGCTGGTGACCTTCGGCCGCGTTGCTGCGGGAGGCACTCCGGAAAAGACCGTTCCGAGGGCGCTGTACGCCTGTGCCAGGCCCAGGTAAGCCGGGGCAAACGTCGCGTCCCTCTTGAGGGCGTCGTCGAAATCGAGAATGCTTTGCTCTTCGCCGGCTCTGTTTCCCTGGCCTAGAGCAAAGCGGCCCTTCAAATAGCTCTCGTAGACTTCAGGCGCAACAGGACGCGCCGCGCTGAGCCGCTGGTGTTCTTCTCCTGTTACGGTAACTTCCACCTTTTCCGCGATGGTTTGCGCCAATTCGCTCTCAAGGCTGAGGGCGTCGCGCATCTCCCGGTCGTAGCTTTCCGACCAGAAGTGCTGGTCGGTGGCGCCGCGGATCAACTGAGCGGTGACGCGGATGCGATCGCCTTCCCTGATGACGGAGCCTTCGACGACAGCATCCACGCCCAGCGTTTTGGCGATCTCCGGTATGGACAGCTGGGAATTCCTGAAGCGGATCACCGAGGTGTGCGAGGTTACGTGGAGATTGTGGATGTTGGCGAGGCGCCCGATGAGGGCCTCGCTGATGCCGTCGGCCAGGTAATCCTGCGCAGGATCCCCGGACAAATTCCGCAACGGCAGCACGGCTATCGATCGAATTGCGGTCTCACTCGCGGCGGGTGGGCGATGTCGGAAGAGGAGCCACGCAGCAGCCAAGACGCCGATACAAACAATGGCGACGAGGGCGATCGGTAACCGGATTCCCCGCGCAGGCCTTACGGCGATTTCCTGCGGGATGGTCGTCTCCGCGTCGGGCTTTTCTTCGGTTTCGTCCAAACGCGCGCGCCGACTTTGGATCCAGCCGTCGAGTTCTTCAGTCAAGGCATAGACGGAGCCGCGCTTTTCGTGCAAATGCCGATGGACCGGCATTCCTTCTCGCTTCTCCCAGCGTTGAACGGTTGTGACGTCGCGGTTCACATAGGCCGCGATTTCCTTCCACGAATCGAGCCGCTTGTCGGACGGTTTTTCTACGGGCGGTATTTCGAACGAAGGCACACCCATAGAGATCTCCGACTCGACCCAGCTGTACCTCACTGGTCCCTGGGGGGGAATTGGTCAATTTTAACCCTGAGTGTCGAGACCGCAATAGACGGTATTTGACGGCAAGTGGCTGTCCTGTGAGTTGCCGCTTGCATGGCAACGCTGAATACACCATGGTGGCTCCAGTTCAGGTGCGAGGTCGCGGAAAGTTCGCCCCTCATTCCATCGAGCCCACAAAGAACGGGTGTGGGCATGGCCGTTGGAATGGCCGCGGGGAAGTTTGATGAATTTTCTGTGACCCGGCGCCAATTTCAAGACTGGAGATATCTCATGAAAAGCAAAATCCTGGCTTCGGCCGTATGCGTGACCTTCCTTCTCCTGCTGTTCTCAGGCATGTCCGCTTTGGCACAAAAGGGCAAGCCAGCGCACCTAACCGGGCTGATCAACGACTATTCCCCGGCGACTGTCAAAGGCGGACCCTGGGAGATGCATGGCCAATGGAGAATGGACCTGCACTCGGAATGGCGCGGTGAAGCGACGACCATCGCCGATTTTTCCGCCGATATGACGATGTCGGGCTACGGCACCACCGCCGGCCTTCCTGATGCGACCAAGGGTGGCCAGACTCCGCACACGCACCACATCAAACTGATCAATCAAACCGTGACCTGGAACATGGACGGCTGTCCGGTGGTTGCTCCCGCCACCACGGTGGGCTTTCAAATCAGCGGGACGGTCGCTCTCGTGACGGGGAATGGGAGCAATGCTCAGTTTGAGACGACGACCCCTCCTACCTCGACGCTGCAAGTCTGTGTCACTGGCGGGGACGAGGTTCCGTACTCGAACGTCTCGCTGGTCTTCAGTACACCCGCGGCAAACCATTTTGGAACGCAGGCAATTCATGGTGTGGTGCGCACCATATCCGCCGATCCGCTGGGGAGAGACGTTCTTCGATGAACGAGGGGAGGGATTTTTTCCGCTGGAGCAGTTTCGGAATACGCGTGCGGAAACTCGAAATTTTGGGTGAAGGTGGCGGAAACCGTTCTTCCGGGGCTGAAGCCCGCGGTAATTTTGTTGGCTTTATGCGGGGGTTGAAACCCCCGCCTCCCTCCGGATCGAGTTTTTTCGCGAAGAGCTTCGACGCGCGCTAAAGAATGGGTTTCGGAGTTGGGTAGATTGTGAGAGCGACCGAATAAAAAGAGGGCCGGTTATCGGCATTTCACGCGGTTATCGTGCGAGGCGATGATCTGCCAAGTGCCGCCGCGCTTCAGCCACGTATCGGTCCAGACCTGACATACCTCTGCGTTGGGCTGGGACTTGTCTTTGCCGATGGCATGTTCGCTGCCATAGACGAGGGCGAGGTTGTCTGAAAAGAAGTGCACTTTCGCGTCATCGAGTCCGCAACCATGAGCGACGCGCACGCTTTTCTCATCTTTCAGCTCATCCGCTTTTGTGAAGCGCGCACCCTGGGTGGACGTTCCCTGGAAGTCGTCGGCAAGCAGACCGGCGACGACACCGTTGTCCACACAGACGCCCTCGGCCCACTTGCGTTCCATCTCGACGATGTACTTCGCGGTCTTATCATCGGGCGAAGCCCAGTGACTCTGCTGTGCAGACGCCGGAATAAGCAGCAGGGCTGCCGCGATTGCGGAGGCAAGGGTGCGTACAGGCATTGCGCGCATTGGGAAATCCTCTGCCGGTCGGCTAGGCGAGATTGCGTTTGTAGAGTGCGAGGAGTTCGGCCCAGGCGCGTTCGGCTCCGGCTTCGTTGTACACCTGGCTGCCGCGCACGGTCCAGCCGTGATTGCAGCCGTCATAGACCTCGACGGTTGCGGTGAGATGCGCTGCGGCGAAGGCAGCTTTGAGTGTGTCCTTGGCGGCGGGATCACGCTTGTCGTCGTTGTCGGCGACTGCGCAGAGAACTTCGGCTTTCATTTTGGGGATGAGCAGGTGCGGACTCTCGGGCTTGTCGGTGACGAGACCTCCGCCATGGAAGGTGGCAGCGGCGCCGACGCGCTCGGGGGCTGTGGCCGCAGTGCGGAAGGTGAGCGGGCCGCCCATACAGTAGCCCTGCACGCCCATCTTCTTTTTCTTGTCGGTTTGGGACTGCGCGTCGAGGAAGGCGACGTAGGATTTGGCATCACTGATGTTGGCGTCGGCGGTGAGAGCTGCTGCCATCGGCATGACTTTGGCGCGGTCTTCGGGCTTGCTGAAATCGAACGAGCCATCGACCACGGGAGCCTTGGCGTTGCGGTAGAAGGGATTCGGGACCAGGACCACGTAGCCCTGAGCGGCAAGCCGTTGGCCCATCTCGCGGAAGACGGGCCGGAGACCGAGGATGTCAGTCCACACAAGGACGGCGGGCCAGCTGCCTTTGCCCTCGGGATAGAAGAGCGCGGAGTCAGAGACGCCGCTGGCCATGGGCACATTGACGTCCGTCTCGACTACCTTGGCCTGTGCCGATGCGACGGAAGTGTGCAGGGCGACGGCGGTGGCTGCGGCTCCGAGGCCGAAGGCGCGGCGAGAAACGGTGGGATCGTGGGTCAGGCCCTGGTGAATGAAGTCGTCGCACATACGGGTGGGTCTCCTGTTTTCTGTCCCGGAAAGTATGGGGGAAGGGGCGCGGGTTTGTCGATCTGAGAAAGAGGGAGGTTGAGAGTCCGGTCGATGGATGAATTCACTTATACGACGATCCGGCCAATGGATTCACAATGCGCCTGACAGCTCCGGTCAACGACCGCGGCACCACCGGGAGCGTCGTGAGAATAAAACGCGGGGCCTTCGACTTTTGTCGTGCGCAACTTGTATGTGTTGCGTCAGCCGATGGTGAGGGCGGCGATGGCCCAGGCTATTGCGATTGCGCCAAGCCAGAATTCGCGAGAGGTCAGACGCTTGCGGATGGGGATGCATACGAGGAGGAGCGCGGGCGGGAGACCGGCGCAGAGGCGTAGCCGCACATAGAGCTTCCGATGAAGCCGCGAGTTTGCGCGAAGCCGTGTCACCGCGATTGCCTCTTTGGCTCACAGGATCGGCTGCCGGGACAACTTCTTTAATGTGTGGATTGACATGCGCGGAGAAAACACGACGCGGTGTGACGAATTTGGGAAGGGGTGGAGAGTCTTTCCCGATTTGTGCGGGGCGGGGATTGCCCTGGGGCGGGTCTCAATTCTTTTTGCGCGGTTTGAAGTATTGCGAGAAGTGACGCAGTGGGGTTCGTGCTTTCCCATGTTCCAGAATCGGGATCCTTCGACTGCGCTCAGGGCAGGCTATGGGGCACCCATGGTCGTGGTGGTTGAGGCATCGCAAAAAGAAGGGTTGAACCGGGTTCAGTGCTTTGGGGTTTGGAGCGCCAAGAGAACCGCGCTATGCAAGGAACGCAAGGACTTCAGTGATGAACTCTGGCCGGTTATGCTGAACCCATGACCACAGGCACCCCTCTTCCCCGGCTGGCCATTTTTCTTTTCATCGCCGCATGCGCATATCCCTTCGCGGCGTCCGCGCAAACGGTCACTTTGACTCCAGCGATCGTCGTAGCGGGCTCTCCAGAAATCGTCCGCATCTCGGCACCCGAAGCAAAATCGATTGAGGCCGAATGGCTAGGCCGCAAGCTTGAATTTTTTCCTGCACGCGACCCTCGCACCTGGATTGCACTGGCCGGCGTCGACGTCGAGGCCCCCGCGGCGGCCTCTTCTCTTCAAATCCACATACACTTGACCAACAACACGACACGCGACCTGACGCAAGCCATCGAAATTCATCCCGCCCATTACCGCACCGGCGTTCTTACCGTGTCGCCCAAGTTCGTAGAGCCCGGCCCCGACGAACTCAAGGTGATCGCAGCTGACAGCGAGATCAAAGCCAAAGTTTTCGCTACAAGCGCCGCCGAGCCCCTCTGGTCCGGCAACTTCCGCGCGCCCGTTCACTCCCCGCCCACCGATAGCTTCGGAACCCGCCGCACCTTCAACGGAAAACTCGCAAGCATTCACAAGGGCATGGATTTTCGGGCCCCCATGGGCACCGTAGTGCACGCAACCAACAGCGGCACTGTGGTGCTGGCACGCCCGCTCTACTATGAGGGCAACTGCGTCGTGATCGACCATGGACTCGGCCTCTCCACGCTGTCGATGCACTTCAGTCGCATCGACGTGCACGAAGGCCAACACGTGACAGCCGGCGATGCGTTGGGTCTCAGCGGAGCAACGGGCCGCGTAACCGGTCCCCATCTCCACTGGGCCGTCCGCTGGCAAGGCGCCTACCTGGATCCCGCCAAGCTGTTGCGTCTCAATCTGGACGGTGTGCACTAAGAATATTTGGGATTGAGATTTTCAAAAAATCAGGCTCCGGTTTAGAGTGCGTCTGTGAGGATCTTGGTCCATCCGGCCTTTTCAAAAAACTGCGGGGCGCGCATTCTGTCGCTCGTATTTCTATTGGTTCTGGGAGGTCATCCATCCTTCGCCGAGAGCCAGCTCGCGGCAGCCGCGGGGCAGATCACGGGCCCAATCACGGTGGCGCAGTTGGAAAGCTATGCCGCCACGGCTCGCGGTAAGCCGGATGCAGAGGTAGCAAATGAAATTGCCGGCATGGAGCTGATGGAACGGCTGAGCGCAGCGAGGTTCGCGCGATGCCAGGCGAATCTCCCTGGACAGCGGGCAAAAACAGCGCTCCTGATTCTCGCCGACAGCTCGGCATTCCTCGACCTTCCCGCCGACGAAATACTCGCCAAAGAAGAGCCTGACCCCGCGTCACAAAAGAAGATGATCGCGCTCACCGTGGACTATGTGCACAACACTATCCATCGTTTGCCGAACCTATCTGCCACGCGCGTCACCACTACATTTGAACGCGTTTCTACGTCGAAGAAACCAATGCACCGGGTCGCAAAGAGCAGCGTCGTGATTCTCTATCGTGACGGGCAGGAGCAGGTGCGTGGACGCATGCCTTACAAGGCGGTTGGGTTGAGGACTTCAGGAGAGTTTGGAGTGATTCTCGATACGGTCCTGCTTGACGCTGTGAGCGGAAATCTACAATGGAGCCGCTGGCAGCGGGGAGCGGCGGGGCCTGAAGCGGTTTTCCGCTATTCGACAGGCGGGCGAAAATCCCATTACAAAGTCGATGGGGAAGACACCGCTTATACCGGTGAGATCGCGATCGACCCGTCCAGTGGAGCGATTCTTCGGATTGTCTTCAGAACAGATCTGGATCCGAACAATCCACTGGGAACGTTCTCTCCCTTGGCGCGCACCGCCGACCTATCGGTTGAATACGGTCCCGTCGAACTCGGCGGCAGAACTTACATCTGCCCGCTGAAAGGCGTTGCGCTTTCGAACCGGATGGATTTGATATTGCCGACGCAAGCGGCCACGATGTGGCTCAATGACCGAGTCTTCGAGAACTATCATCTGTTTCGATCCGATGTGCGCATCGTACCGGATTTCAGTGACGTTCACTGAAGTCTCGAATGGTGCAAAAATATTCAGCGTGAAATCGCATCGAACGGCAAGAAAATCCGGATCACCGTCCCGGCATGGCCGCCTCGCTGGCTCGTTCGAAGCAAAAGCCTCCCGGAATGCCGGTCGATAATCTCCCGGCTGATCCAAAGACCAAGACCGGTTCCCAGGGCCCCCTTTGTGGTAAAGAATGGCTCAAACGCCTGCATGGCGACAGCGGCCGTCATTCCAGGGCCCGTGTCCGCAATCGTGAGAATCAAGCCATCGCGGCCAGTGCGCTGATCCTTCCCCTTTTGACTCCTGAAGATCAGACGCCCTCCCGTCTGCTGCATGGCATCCAGCGCATTCCCGGTGACATTGTTCAGCACTTGGCGAATCTCTCCCTCAAAGCAACGAACCGTTGTATTCGACCGATAACGCTTTTCCACTTGAATATTCGAATTGACGATTCGTCCCTGATACAAAGGCAGAATGCTTTCAATAAGCTCCCGGCCCGTCACTTCCTTCGGATTTGTGGCTTGCTTATGGAAGCGAAGAGTCTGATTTGTAATCGCGGCGGCGCGGCGAAGTTCACGATCCGCGATCTGAAGGTACTCATCGATAATCGGCGAAGCATTCGCGCTCTTGGCGAGGTAAATAAGATTCGTCACTGACTCCAACGGGTTGTTGATCTCGTGGGCGATCGAACTCGCAAGCCGACCGACAGCGGCGAGCTTCTCCGCCTGGATCAGCGCATTGTGCGCTTTCTTGCGATCGGTAACATCCACCCCGAGGACGATGATTCCCGAAATCGAGCCGTCGCTTTCGCGCAGCGGCTGATACGTAAAGTCGAGAGACCGCTCGTCCGGCAGCTGACCGTCTCCGCTAATCACAACGTAGCGCGCATCGGTCCCCACATAGGGCTCACCCAGATAAACGCGATCGAGAATTTCGATGTATCCCTGCTCGGCGGCGTCGGGCAGCGCCACACGAACCGGTTTTCCAACCACATCGCGATTGTTCACCAGGCGAAGATAGCTCGGGTTCACGAGGCTGATCACGTGTTCCGGCCCTTGTAATAGGGCGAAAAAAGCAGGAGCCTGTTGCAGAATCGCAAGAAGCCTTGCTCGTTCCGCAAGCACTTCCTTTTCCGCAAGCACTCTGCGCGTCGTCTCGGAGCAAACGACAAGAGTCCCGCGAATCTTCCCACACGCGTCCCACACCGGGCTGTAACTGAAGGTCCAATAAACGTCCACCAGCTTGCCGTCCCGATAGATCGGAATCAGTTGATCCTCGCTCCAGTAAGGCTTTCCACGCTGCATGACGTCTTCGATCAGAGGACCTATCAGGTGCCATATCTCGGGCCAGCATTCCTGTCCTCTTTGCCCCAGGGCCGACGGGTGTTTGTCCGCGCCGAGGCTTGGTCGATATCCATCGTTGTAGAACTGAATGAGCTCTTCGCCCCACCAGAGAAACATTGGCTGTCGCGAACCGAGCAAGGTATTGACCGTGGTAAGTAGCAATTCGGGCCACTGCTCGATCATGCCGAGCGGCGTAGCGCTCCAGTCAAAGGCGCGCGTCCGCTCCGCCATCTCCCCCGTCGCGTAGATCAGGCCAACGTTGGGCAACTCCGATTGCGGCATCAAGGCTCGTTCCTATGTGGTTCTCCAGAAGCCCTCGTCCCCAAGTGGATTGAGACCTAAGAGAGTATCAATCATTCTAATTCGCCACGACGACATGTCTTACTTCCGGCGCACGGGCCTCCAATGTCGTGCGCGTCACCGTCAGCACCGTAATGTCATCTTCCTGCCCAAACCGGAGCGCAGCCGCTGCAATCGACGCCGCCGACTCGGCACTTAATGCCCGCGTCCGTGCGAACCCAAACAGTGTGCCCTGCGCATCGCGCGCTTCCACTACGCCATCCGACAGCAAAGTCAGCTGGTCGCCGGGGTTCAAATGAAACATCCGCTCCGCATATCGTTCCGCGGGCGCAATGCCCAAGGGCAAATCGGGCGCCAACTCCCACTCCTCCCCGTTGCAGTAGGGAGGCAAGTGTCCAGCATTCGCGACCGTGACCTCGCCGCTGGAAGTAATCCGCACGCACACGCAGGTGATGAACCCTCCATCGCCTGCTGTGACAAGCTGCGTGTTCAGCCGCGTCAGTACCGCCGCCGGTCCCAACCCTTCGTCGGCCAGCGTGCGCAACGCGCCCAGCGCGAGAGTGCCCGTCATTGCAGCCTTCAATCCCTTCCCGCTGACATCGCCGACGACCACCAGCTGCACGTCGTTCCCCTGATCGAGTACCTGGTAGAAATCGCCGCCCACTTCGTCCGCGGGAAAATATGCCGCCTCCAGCGCATAGCCCGCTACTTCGGGCAAGCGCGCCGGCACCAGGCGCTGTTGAATCTCGCGCGCCGCGTGCAACTCCGCGGCCACGCGCGTCTGCTCCCGGCTGACCCGCGTAAACCGGAAAAACATCACCACCACAATGGCCAGGACAAACAGAAAATCCGCAAGGTCCGAAATCTGCAGCGGCACCGGCCCAATCGCAATTGGATCGGCGAGAAAATCCAGCTTTCCCCATCCCGTAAAAATCGATGCCGATCCCACGTCGTACAAGGCGCTGGTCGCGGCTGGAAACAGGCTCGGCACAATCAGCCATCCTGCTTCGCGATTGCCTCTGCGGTACCACACCAGCAGGAGCACGGGGAGCAGCAGAGCCGCAGGCAAAATGACAGCAGCCTCAAGGACGATGTAAATGCTGGTCGACAGCCGGCCCATTGCCACGAGCGCATGCGCCAGCAGCGGCGCGAGAAGCAACACCTGGTAAGCACGCCACACCTTGCTTACCTTCTGCCCCGCAAAGCTGAACGTGAACTGGATCTGCAGGATTGTGAAAAGAAAAATCAGCGGATCGGCAACCACGTTATTCCACGCCAGGGCCAGGACGCCGGCGGACGAGGTGTAAAGCAGCCCATTTGAAAACCCGAGCAAAAGCAGGTACAGACCCAGCCACATGTACTCCGCGTGCGTTCTCTGGCTGCGAAACAATGCGAACGCTCCAATGCCGGCCAGCACCACCACAAGGTTGATCGCAATCGAAGGAAGCGCAGCATAAAGACGTCCGCTTTCCAGCGTCTGTCGCTCGTTGTCAATTGCGTCGGGCGTTCCTACCGCCGCGGTGAGAAAAAGTGGCAGATGCCACAGCGCATACGTCTGCGTCGAACGTGTTCTCAGCGCGATCGTCACCTCTTGGGCATCGTTCGGCAACGGAATCACATGTTCAACCGGCCGCTTCAGCGCATACCACGGCTTCAGCCGCGTATCTTCCACCGCCTGCCCATTCACGTATGCTGCAAACACTCCGTCGCCGCCCACGATCAGCAGATGTTCGCGCGGATGTTCCTTTCCCAACTTCGCGCGCACGCGGTACCACCGACCTCCCGGCTGTGCCGCGCCCAGGTTATCCAACTCGACGACCTTCCATCCGCTGTCATCCAGCTGCGGCTGCGCCCAGGCCAGATCATCGCCGTCGTGCGCACGCCATCCCTCGGTGAGGTCAACCGTACCCGACTGCCAATGCGTCGCGTCCACGGCCTGCCCAAAGGCTCCAGCAGCCATCAGGCAAAGACACACCAGCGCCCAACTACGCATGCCACCCTCTCGTTTCGTCTGGCGACCTCAGTAAAACAGAGAAACAGTAAAACAGAGAACAGCGAATAAGGAATAGGGAATAGGGAATAGAAAAACAGAGTAGATCGGAATCTTGTACTCTCGGCCTCTTTGAATCTTGCGCCTAGCCTCTGTCGTTTCGCTGCGACGGGTATCCACGGAAAAGTACATTTAAGTAATTAAAAGAACAGTAGTACCCGTAGTTCACGCTGGAAAAGTGGAAACCTTCTCCATCTCCTTCGTCTCCGTGCAGATGCGTGCCTGCTAAGTTTTCTAAATCCCGCCTGTGCGTTTCAGGAGAATTGGAAAACCTGCTCTCCTCTTCTCTCACCTGCCCCTGCTTTCCCACCTCTTCCACACCCCCACACAAAACCCCTGTGCAAACTCCGTGCGTTTTGTGGAGAGCGCGTCTATCGCCGCACCATGCAATCACTTGGCGCGCCTTCGTTCTTCACAGAGGGCGAGAGGATGGATTCCGATCTAGCTCCCTGTTGGCTCGCCTTTTTGTTTTACTATTCTCTGTTTTACTGTCTCTCTAACCAAACCCTATGAACTTTGAGCGCCACACTTTTCTGCACGAAAACCTGACCTTTTCTTATCTCGACAGCGGCGGTCCCTCCGATGGCGACCAGCGCGTACTGATCGCTCTGCACGCCCATCTCATGGAAGGCGCCACCTTCATGGCCCTCGGCGAATCTCTCTCGCCCCCAAGGCGCGTGATCGCCCTCGACCAGCGTGGTCACGGCTATTCCAGCCACGCCCGGTCTTACACCCGCGCCGGCTACCTCTCCGACCTTGAAGCGCTCTTTGCCCACACTGGCCTTCAGCAGGCGGTCCTGCTCGGAAGTTCGCTCGGCGGAGTGAACGCCTTCCAGTTCGCCGCGCGCCATCCTATCCGCGTCCCGGCACTCATCCTGGAAGATATCGGCGCTATCGTCAGCGATGACATCCGCTTCATCCTTTCCTGGGCGGGCGTCTCGCCCAGCCGCCAAGCCCTCATCGCCAAAGTAGGCGAACGCTTCGCCCCTTATCTTTTCGACTCCTTTCGCTGCACCGATGCCGGGTGGACCCTGGCCTTCGAGCCGAGCGAAATGGTGGCCTCGCAAGACCATCTCTGCGGCAATCACTGGCAGGATTTTCTGGCCACCAGCTGCCCCACGCTGCTTATTCGGGGCTCCCAGAGTCGTATTACGACTCCCGAGCTTCTCGAACAGATGTCACTCCGCCGGCCCAACACAACACTCGTCAGCCTCGAAGGCGGCCACATCGTCCACATGGACCAGCCTGCGCTCTTCAATGCAACGGTTCGCCAGTTCCTGCACGCGCTTTAGGGTCGAAGGGTAGTTTTGTGCGAATTGGCGCGAGAGCTGCGAGATTCCGGGTGCTGAGAAAGCTGAAGTCAAAGGCTCTGAGAAGAATTGTGAAATACATCCCGCCGCGGCTAAAGCCGGCGTGAAGTCCAATCGGCTTATCGGCACGAGTCAACTCGTGCCCTTTCAAAACCGCTCTCGGGGCGAGTTGATTCAGAGGCCACAATCATCCCATGGACGGAGACCTGTCCATGGGTGCCCCGAGTCGGCCTCTGCTCCCTCCATTGCATCGAGCCGATCGGAAGTCAGATCCGATCTCAACATTTCATTCCCACACTTGCCAACGCTCCCGACCCTGTTCCAATCCCGAACCGGCAGTCAAACACGCGCAACCTTTCCTGTGCCGTCGCGACCTGACGGTCCTACCCTATTTTCTGAAGCATCGTGCTCTATGCCTATCAATATCCCCCATCTCGAGCAACAACTTCTCGCCATGTCCGCCGTCGATGCTCCGGGCCGCGGCTTCTGCGAGGCCATTGCCGAACTGGCCCGGACCCACCGGCTCCATCAACTCCGCGGGGTTCTTCCCGAAGTCGTCTACGAAGAGCTGCGCGTCCGCTACCGCCAGAATCCCGCTGCCTTCGTCTCCGGATGGCGCAAGCTTGCCAACGAAATGCGCCAGGGATTCATCCAACACGCCCGCCAGCGCCTGACGTCGCTCACCCGCCTGCAGCAGGCGCGGACCGCGACGCCGGCCTGGCAGGAGATTCAGTGCGCCCTCGACGCCCAGCAGAACGATCTGCTCCGCACGGCCTTCGCCCTCGAGCTTTTTGAACTCGTCGAGCCCGCGGTCGCGCGCGCGACGCAGCTCCGCGCGTGCGTCGTCGAGGCGCCCAGCACAGAAGAAGCCGACCGCTATCTCGACCAAGCCACCCGCTGCTACTTCTACGGACTCTTCACAGCCTGCGCCGTCATGTGCCGCTCGGTGCTCGAAGAAGCCATCAAGCAGAAGCTCCCGCCGCAGCTCGGGCGCATGGTCCGCACCCGCTACCGCAACACGGCCACCCTCGGCAATCTGCTGCACGAGGTCAACAACAACCTTAAACTTGCCGGCATCGATCCGGATTTCCCCCGGATCGCCAACCAGGTGAATGACACGGGCAAGCGCGCCGTCCATCACGGGTTGCTCTCAGGAGAGGAAGCCTGCCAATGCCTTCAGTCTGCACGTCAAGCCCTGCAGCTGTTGTTGCGGAATTAGGATTCCGCAGAAGAAAGCGGAAAGGATGGGCAGGGAGGCCAGGATTCCGGGTCTGAAGTGTATGCGTGAGAACCCTCGCGGAGCAGGGTTCCATCGCCCCTACGGGGCTCGGGTGTTTCTCTTGCCATTATCCCCGGGTGACGCCGTTGATCTGTGAACCGGATCAACGGCTCTACCCGGGGATAGTTTACTGACACCCCTCTGGGGTGCCTTTCCGCGCGACCTGGCATTGGAGACCGGAGAGTTCTCACACAGACACTGAAGCCCCCCTTCCGGCAGAGACCAAAAAGCAGGTCCTTCGATTTCGCTCAGGGTCACAGGATGGGGCGCGGAGTGTTGTGCAAATTGATGGCCCGCAATTGATGATTCGTGAAGAGCAGACGCAATCCGATCGGTCTCTGTCATTCCGCGGAGGGCAGGACTTCTCCCTTCAGGGCAGGCACCAACCGCGTCCACACGGCATCTGCGCCTTATTACTGACGACTCGGCGCTTGTTACTTTTGCTTTCTCGCTTTGGCTACGGCGAACCGGCTATGATGCAACCGCAGCCTCAACCGGCGCGTCCCATCAGCATCTGAGTTCCAGATTCTGTGTTCCAAAATTGAGATGTGCCCTGTCCCCGCACCTCGGGACGCTCTTCACCTCTCTGCTTCTTTTGCAATTTGCCTTGTGCATCGTAAGGTCCCGATGTTGTCTCTCATCGGGCTGTCAGGCCGGATCGAGTCCATCAAAAAGTCCGGCGTTCCCCCTGCTGCCAGTTGTTTGCGAATGAACGAGGGCCCCATGCAAACCAAGGAATTCTGCGTATACAACGAGACGCGAGAGAATTTTCTCAGCGCCAAGGTCACGGTCATCGACACGAAGTCGGACCCGCTGAAGGCGGTCAAGGTGCTGATTGAAGGGCTCGGCCCCAATGCGGATACCGGCCTCTGGTTGAATCCCTTGAAGAGCGTGCCCACGGTGCCTCGGCTCTCTCCGTATGACCTGGTTTATCTGGACGAGGATTGCCGCGTCATGCATGGCATCGCTCTTGTTCCGGACGACGAGGTTCCTCGTTTCGATGGCCACGCCTCCAGTGCATTGCTTCTCCCGATCCACACCTTCTCCACATCCCAGAGTCTTCCTGGTGATCAGGTCATCATTTGCTCTGCGGAGGAAATGGAGCATCGGCCCGTGCGTCTACCGGTCTTGACCTTGCCCGTGCCGGCCTATCCCGTCCTCGCGGGTTCCAAGGGAGACGAAGAGATCCATGCACCGGTGATCGCCGCGTGGAGCAACCCATTTCAAACTGCCCTCGTACCCTCTGAAGCTGTTGCCGAGGTTCCCTCACCCACTCCCAAGAAGGACTTGCCGACAATCCGGTTCCTGCGCGACATCGTGCGTCTGCGCGTGCATATTTCGATCTCCATTGCGTACGCTCCCTCGGCGCGATCGGGGGGCTTGCAAAGCTCGCAATCGACTCTGGGACCGGGCGTAGAACGGGGCGCGGGACCGGGTGTAGAACGGGCCGGGGAACCGGCTGACCAACTCTCGACGCGCTGGTCCTTGCTCAAAGGCCGATTCCTCCGTAAAGCCTCGAAGTTTTTCTCCCAGGCGAAAGAAATCGTCCTTCCGCAGCGGGTCCGCTCCACCGTCGCAGCGGCCTCAGGGGCAATTGCGAAAACCACACGCGCCGCGACCACGAATTTGGCGGCAGAATGTACGGCAGAATGGAACGTGCTCAAGTCGTGCGGCTCGTTCTGCACCGAAGCGTTCCTGCGCCGATGCGTCCGCCCTTCGGTGGCAACCGTCTCTCAATTCGCCGCCAAAGCCACCCGCGGCTGCAGCCGCACGCTCGAATCCTGGAAACTCCAGTATTCCCTTTGGGCTGAGGAGTTTATGTTCCGCCCCGCGCGCATCGAAGACCCATCCACGCATCCGGCGACGAAGCGCCCGGCAGTCCGAATCCGCGGACATCAATGGCTGAAAGCCCGGTTCCTGCGCTAGCTCGCTGCGCCTTTCCGGTGGTGCGGTACGAGCGCCAGGATGAGATGGGGTGCATTGGGAACGTTGCCTTCGGCGCGGAGGATGCTACACCCGCCGATCTCCTCAATTAAGGAATGACGACGCGCTCTCAGGCCCCGCTCCGGGTACCTGATTTTCCGAAAATGAAACAGCGGAGTCCCGGCGTTAATATGTACGGTATAGGGCATAGCCCAACCGGGGCTCGCGCACATGAAAGACCGGTGCTTCATCAAGAAGAAGGGTTCGAATCCGCCCGTCTGTGGCGTTCACAATGTACCCCTTTTGCGGAAGCAGCTTCCTGCTGAATTGATCGCGGCAGGTTTTGAGGTCTTTACGTTTCTAGTCTGCCCGGTGAGCGGCGAAGTGCTCGATGACGAAGCAACGCACTCGTAGGACATCACTACCGCCGGACATCACCCAGCTCGAGCGCCACCAGCTTTTCGCCGGTATGAATACCCGCCTTCTATACTGAAGTTTCCATGTCCTACGCGGCGGCCATCGACCAACTCAGCGCCATGACACCGGAGCTCTTCACCCAGCCCGGTCACACGCGGCGCAAATTTTCGCTCAACGAAATCGGCATTCTCCTCGCCGCTCTCGGCAATCCCCACCATCGCTTTCCCTCTGTCCTCATCGCCGGGACGAATGGAAAGGGATCGACGGCCGCAACGCTCGCCTCCATCCTCACCGCCTCGGGTCTCCGCACGGGGCTCTACACGTCGCCACATCTTATCCGCCCCAATGAGCGCATCCGTGTGAACGGCGCCGAAATCTCGGACGATGGGTTTGCAGCACTCTACTTCCGCGTCCACGACCGCGCGCAACAGCTTATCCTGGACCAAAAGCTGGCGCAGCTTCCGAGCTTCTTCGAAACGCTTACCGCCATGGCCTTTCTCCACTTTGCGGACGTCGGTATCGATCTCGCAGTCCTGGAGGTGGGCATGGGTGGCCGCCTCGACGCCACCAACATAGTGGATCCGCTTCTCTCCATCGTTACCGACATCTCGCTCGATCACACCGAGTGGCTGGGCCCGACCATCGCCGCTATTGCCCGCGAAAAGGCCGGCATTCTCCGTCCCGGGGGCACCCTGATCACGCTGCCGCAGCACCCGGAGGCCAACCAGGTGCTGGGAGAAGTCGCCACCGAGCTCGGCGTCCGCGCTGTCAGCGCCGTTCCCTACATGCCGCCCGAGCACCCAGCATCAAGAGCGGCAAGAACAGTTGCTGAAGCCGCGCCGCCAAGCTCCTATTTTGTCCCGGCCCTTGGTACTTCCGTCGAAGTAGCCTCTCCCCTGCACGGCGCCCATCAGCAGCGCAATATCGCCCTCGCCATCGCGGCCGCCGTCGAGCTCGCCTTCCACCACGGCCTTCCCATTACGCCGGCATCCATCAGCACAGGCATTCGAAACACGCGCTGGCCCGCGCGCTTCGAGCGATTCCTCACCTACGCAGAGGAAGAGTCTGGCGCAGGGCAGTCGCCAACGCAATGGATTCTCGATGTCGCGCACAATCCCGCGGGCACCTGGGCACTTCGCGCCGCGTTGCGCGCACTGCTCGACCTGGATGCACCTAACGCACAACCACCGACACTCATCTTCAGTTGTCTGCGTGACAAGCCGATCGCCGAAATGGCCCAGATCCTCTTCCCCATCTTCGACCGTGTCATCTTCGCGCCCATCCATAGTCTGCGCGCCACACCCATGCCTGATCTGCTGGCCGCCGCGGCATCGACCGGCACGCCCGCCACGACCGCTTCCTCTGTGACCGAAGCCATTCAATTGGCAGAATCCTCGGCGAACCCTTCGACCCACTGCACCGGTACGGGGAGCTCCGGGGTGGTGGTTATCTCTGGGTCTGTCTACTTAGTCGGTGAAGCGCGCGCCCTCCTGCTAGCCCGCGCAGGAGTTCCGGCGTGAGTCGTCCGCCGCATCCGCTCCCGCGCCTCTATCGCTGGCGCACCAACGTCATTCAGGTCCCACTCTTTTTTCTTTGGACCAGCTGCTGCGGGACCCTTTCGCTCCTCGTTTCATTCCTCGAGAAGCGCGGGCGCATCCAGCATCACATGGCCCGCCTGTGGGCGCGCGGAGGCATCGTTCTCTCCGGTTCGCGCCTGACCGTTCGCGGCGCGGAGAACCTTCACAAACACCCAGTCGCCGTCTACGCCGCCAACCACACGTCCTATATGGATACGCCGGTTATCTTCGCCACGCTTCCATTCCAGTTCCGCATCCTGGCCAAAAAGGAGCTGTGGCCCATCCCCTTTATCGGCTGGCATCTCAACCGCTCCGGCCAGATACCGATTGACACGGTCAATACGCACGCCACGCTCTCGAGCCTCGGCGCCGGTGTCCGCGCTCTTCGGGCGGGGATGCCGCTCTTCGTTTTTCCTGAAGGCGGCCGCACGCCTACCGGGGCGCTGCAGCCTTTTCTCTCCGGAGCCGCTTATCTCGCCATCCGTGCCAAGGTCCCGCTCATCCCCATCGCGCTTAGCGGCGTCTACGATCTTCTGCCAATCCACACCCGTCACTTTTATCCCTGCGAGCTTACCCTCACTGTCGGCGAACCCATCTCGACGGAGGGTATGACGATTCGCGAGGCCGACGAACTGACAGCGCGGCTCCGTGCGGCGATCGACGCAATGCGCACCACATCGGCTGCTGCCCACAAAGATGCAGCTCTCGCCTAAGCCGCAGCACTCGTCTGAATTGACTGCTTTCTAATGGGAACAATCTGGCTGAAGCTCGGCGGGTTACTCCCCAGCGGCAGCGCCTACCAGGAGGATCGGCGCGGTCGGCGTGTCTGAGCCCTCGGCACGCTCCACTGTGACGCCAAAGGCCTTGGCTGGCACGCCCGCGGGCAGCGGCGGCAGGATCACGCTCGCGCTTCCCGCCGCATCCGGCTGGAACAGGCCGGCTGGAATCGGCGCTTTCCCATTGGCCGGAATCACCCATAGCTCATATGCCTTGCCCGGCGGCAGAGGATCGAGATTGTTCGCCTGCAAAATCAAACTGCCGGCCGAAGCCAGGTAGACTGCACGCGCGCTCGGCGCGGGCTTCGTCTTCGCCCCGGTCAGCAGAACCCTCTGCGCCGACTTGTCCGTGAGCGCATCGAGCACGCGCTGCGCCCTTGAACTTGCCTCGGCCTGCTGCGCCAGCTGTGCCGTCTTCTGCCGCAGTTCGCGATTCATATCGCCGATTTTCAGTATCAGCGCGAAGGCGAACACGATCATCGCCGCCACCGCAGCCCACGGGATTGACATGTAAATCTTGTGCGTGGGCTTGGCGTCCGCGATCGAAACCACAGGCGTCGTCGACGTACGCCCTTCCTCTTCTGCAACGGCCGCGATCTTCGCGAGCAGCCGCTCTTTCGCGCCCTCCGGCAGCGGTTGCGGCTCGGCGCTCAGCGCCACGAGTGCCAGGTCTCCCGAGAGTTCCGCGACCTCGTTGCGGCACACCGCGCACGTCTTCAAATGCGCGCGCACCGCCGCGGTCTCTTCTTCTGAGAGCGCCTGCAGCGCATAGAGCGCCAGGTCCTCCTGCGGAATGTGTGCGTCTGCCGTCACGCCTGGACTGCCTTTCGTAAACTCATCAGCGCCGTTCGAATTCTCGTCTTCACTGTGCCCAACGGATCGCCTGTCGTGGCTGCGATCTCCGCGTGGGTCATTCCTTCAAAGAAAGCCAGCTCCACCGATCTCTGCTGCTCAACGGGCAGCCCCTGCATAGCAAGACGCACTTTTTCCATCATGTGCGTGCGCTCAAATTCTGAAGCCAGGTTCGTACTCGAAATCAACACCACTTCGTCCACTGGATCGTGGGGCTTTCTGCGCCGCAGTACATCGACCGCGCGATTGCGCGTCACGACCGCGAGCCACGCCCCCAGCGAGCCGCGGCCTTGCACAAACGCGCCGGGGTTCCTCCACACCTGCAGAAAAACCTCTTGCATCAGATCTTCAGCCTGGCTTGGGTCCTTCAACACGCGCAGCGCAATCATGTACACCAGGCTCCCATAGCGATCGCAGAACTCCGCCATCGCGCCCTGGTCGTTGGCTTTCACGCGCTCAAGCAACACGCCGTCCCCAGCCGGATCACTCCGGACCGCGCTTCGGTGTTCTGAAACGCTGTCTATGGTACGGCTCGCCGTCTTCGCCGGATTGGATGGATTGGAGGGATTCTCGTTCATCGGGAAGAGGCGTTCGGCAGCCAGGCAGTATTTTAGCCGACCGGCCTCAGAGTTGTGGGATGAGGTTTCTTTCTCCTGAGAGCCCGGTCTAAAACTTCAGCCCAAGCAAATCCGGCTCGATCCAACTCCGCCGCGCCTCCACGGAGAACAACCTCGCCCGTGACCAGTAAGTCAGAATCCAATCCGATTTGCCCAAGGGCGACTCCATCAAGGCATTGCACACTTCATACAACGGCAGTTCTCTCCGCCGCTCGAGAAACGCCCGCGCCGCAGCCAACGACGCCTGGGTAATTGTTTCGTGATATCCGCTTATGTCCGTATTGGCTACTCCGGTCGCCTCGTTGTATGCGCGAATCAGTTCCGGTATCTTCCGCGCCGCATCCCAATCGGGATGATACGCAAGCACCCACAAAGTCGACGCAAAATGCGCAGCATGGGTCCATTCCGATTTCGGCAGTGTCCGCGTCACAAGACCCTGACCGATGGCGACGATCGCCTCGTCTGAAGTAAAAGGAACAAAGGTCTCCATGGTTCGCTCCTCCAAGAATAGGTTTCGGCGAGGAATGAATTTCGACAAAGAATAAATTTCGGCGAGCAATAAAAAACCCGCCGGTGTCGGCGGGCCTGTCTGCTGCGAATCAAAGTCTCTTTCGGATTCAGACCTCAATCGCACATGCGCGCACCGACTCCATGGTCAGGCGCTTTTGTTGTACGGCGTGATTGGTGAACAGATGCATACCTGTCCTCGAACAAGCCACAGCTTTTTCTTCGTCTCTACTGGTCTCGATCCGCCTTCTCGATGCGAATCTAGAACGCCGCTGTAATCCTCGTCAGCTTTGGCGGAGTGCGTAGTGGGCGCTTACGGCGACGGGTGCCTCTCGCGGGGTACACGCAGTCGCTCGACTGCATTCCGCAATCCGCCTGAACACCAACACCCGCGCCACACCTTCAAGATCTTCGGTAAACCCGCTTTTATCTCGTGGGGAATCCGGGAAGACGCTCTACGACTTGGACTTCGCCTTCTGCGCAGCCCAGCGCTTGCGTTGTGCGTCTGCAATACGTTTCCGCGCGTCCGCGCTCAGCACGCGCTTTTTGCGGCGCTTAATCGGCGCCTTCGCTGCTTTGGCATTCGCAAACTTGGGGGCTGACTTGGCAGTATTGGCGAGCAAAGAACGTACCTGAGTGAGTCGGGCAATCTCAGTGTCTAATTGTGCGAGGATTGAATCGATCGTCATAAATCGAGAATAACTCAAATTCCCCGTAATTTCTCCCAATAAGTTGGAAGGTTTTTCTACTTATTCGCAAAAAATCGAATCCCTATTCGGCTTTTCCCACGGTTTCTTCCTTATAAGCCTTTTGCAGGACATAGAAGGCCTGCTTCTTTTGCCCCTGGTCTGAGACAAGTCCCTTACGGTTGAACTCATCCTGTATACCCACCAACGGACGATTCGGCGAACGAAAATCCATCAGCACCCACGGACTCATTCCCCTAAGTTGCGCTATCTTGTTCAACATCGGCAATTGGTGGCGAAACACATTCGCCTGGTACTCCTCCGTCCAGCGTTCATTTTCACCGCCATGCAACCCCGCCTTCGCGTCCGCTCCAAATTCGCTCACGATCAAAGGCTTTTGATAATCGATTTCCCATTGAGTTACATCTGCGCTTTCAGGATGTCCCTCGTACCAGCCGATATATTCATTCACTCCAATCACGTCCAGCGCCTTGCCCAGCGGATCATCGACGATCTTCGTATTCCCCTGTGCACGCACCAGCAGCGCCGCTGTAATGAGCCGCGTCTCATCCATAGCTCGCGCACGGCTCGGCCAGCGTTTCGATAAACTCTGTGCGTGCTTGTGTATTCGGTGTCTCATTGGCCATCGACCACAAAACGATTGCCGCATGGTTGCGATACGTATTGATTTCTTCATCCAGCTGCTGCTCCGCTTTCGCCAGCACTTTCGGATTGTCGAACTCGAGCGCCCAGTACACTGGATTCTCCGACCACACCAGCACTCCCATGCGATCCGCTGCACGCAACATCGTTTCATCGTGCGGATAATGCGCCAGTCGCACGAAGTTACAACCAAGCTCCTTCGCCCATCCCAGCAGCGTCTCCGCATCCTTGATCTGAGTAAGCGCGTCCGGTGCGATATGGCGCCTCCGCATGCACCGAGACACCGCGCAGAAAGATTGGCTTTCCGTTCAGCAGGATCTGGGTTCCTCGCGTCTCCACTGTGCGAAAGCCCATCAGCTCATGAATCGAATCCGCGCCCGCGCGCAGTTCAACCTTGTAAAGTTTCGGCGTCTCCGGCGACCAGCGCTCCAATCCCTTCACATCAAAATGAAGGGCCGCGCGCCCATCTTCACCCGTCGTTGCCGATGCCTGCGCGCCTAACTCGGGGATCGCGACTTCCACCTTTTCGCCCGCTGCGCCTCCAACCACATGCGCCCATCCTGCAATCGCCGCGCCTTCGCCGCGCTCCAGAGTGCAGATCGTATTGATCGATATAGGCATCCGGCACTTCAATCAACGAAACCTCGCGCGTCAACCCGCCATAGTTCCACCAATCCGTCTCCAGGGTCGGAACGTTGTCCTCATGGCGCGTGTTATCGACCGCCGCGACAACAAAGTTGTCTCCCGCATGAATGACCGCGGTCACTTCGCAGTTGAACGATGTGTAACCGCCCTCGTGCTCGCACACCTTTTTCCCATTCACCCAGAACCAGGAGTGGTAGTTCGCCGCACCCACATGCAGAAACACATGCGTATGTTCCTTCGGCGTGTAAGTGAATTCACGTCTCGTACCACATGGGCCCTTCATAAAACATCAACGAGTCCCGTTGCGTGTTCCAATCCCCGGGCACCTTCAACTTAGGCGCCTTCGCATAGTCATACTCGGTGGGAAACGGGTCGCCGGGCTTGGCCTTGTAATTTAAAAACCATCCGTTCTTTTTTTCTTCATGATGAAAACTGAATAGTCCCGCAAAATACGGATCCACGATCGACGCCCATTCGCCATTCAGGGAAGTCGCTGGCCGCCGGTCCGCGCCTGTCAGCACAATCGTTCCTTGCGTTGTCTGCGCAGCTAACTGCATCGCAGAAACGGCCAGCACCGCAGCCCATGCCAACGTACGAATTTTTGCACTGATCGCGCGCTCAATGCAGTACACAGAAAAACCGCTCATCGCATAGCCTCTAACTTCGAAATTCGCCGCGCGTCCGCAGTTCGATGCAGTTGCGCGCAATTCGGTCCAAGACCCGCCATCTTATCCTCCCGCATGCAGCCCTGTACATCTGTCAGGGTCCCTCTACGCGCGCAACAAAAAGGGCGGACTCATTGAGCCCGCCCTTCGCATCTGACTGTTTCCCTCGCTTCCCAGTGTTACGCCCCGAGATACTCCACATGCACATACGTGCCAAGGCGCTCGTTGTACGCGAGGTACCAGCCCGGATGATCGGGATCGTCATAGATCACGATCTGATCCGAGTCCCACAGCCAGCCGTCGCAGTACCCCACGTCGAACGGCGCCACGCTCCAATACCAGTTGTTAAACCAGAAGCGTCCCGGTCCGCCGCCTGCCAGTGCCATACATGGCTCGGACCAAAACCGCCCGAGAAGCGACCATGCTCCCAGGGATGGTCGAGATGATAGTGCGCGTCGTTCTTGCCCGTGTCATGGCCGACCCACCTGTTGCCGGGGTCCACATGCGGGACATTCGGATGCCCCGGTTTGTCGCTGAAGTTATGCTGCGGTTCGACCGGCTTCGGTGTTCCGTGAAAAGCTGCCGGTCCACGCGGCGGCGGCGCCATATGTGTGGTCCCATGTGGTTGCGCTCCGCCACCATGCGGTTGTTGAGCCAAAACCGGTAGAGAAAAAACGAGCAATGCTGACAGTGCAAGCACTCCGCGCATACGATCCTCCTGGGACGTCTTCGGGCTGTGCAACCAATACGGGAAGCGTTGTTTGCAGCCTGGAAGATTCATCCCGACAACAGTAGATGCAACCCGACTTACAAGCGCAAGTTGTATTTCGGAAAATTGTGTCGGTGAATCAATCACTTAACGGATCTCTCAAGCGACCTATCAGGCGGTACTCGATTTTTAGAAGACGTCAGGCGATCTATCTTTGCCGCGGGATTGAAGCGAGGCCTCGCCTCCGTCGAGGCCTCTCAAAGAGGTTCGTGCTTTCCCACCCTTTCCGCAGAAGAAAGCGGAAAGGATGGGGCACGGAGTGTTGTGATGACGGATGAAGTTTCCCGGGCTGAAGATCGCCGGCTCACGCCAACGTCATTCCGATTTATGCCACCACAGCTGACGGGGCGCGCCGCCATGCATACAGCGGAAACTGATTCGCCAGCTCCGCCACTTCGCCGCGCATCCGCTCAAGAGCCGCATCGTCATTGCGCCGCTCCAGCGCCTTCGCGATCCACGCGCCAATCGTCCGCATCTCCGCTTCCTTCATGCCGCGCGTCGTCAGTGCAGGCGTCCCAATGCGAATCCCCGAAGCCTTCATCGGCGGATTGGCGTCATATGGAATCGTATTTTTGTTCACCGTGATCCCCGCCTTGCCCAGCGCGAGCTCCGCCTCCGACCCAAGAATGCCCTTCTCAAACACATCCACCAGCAGCAAGTGATTGTCCGTTCCGCCGGAGACGAGCCGGTACCCGGCTGCACGCAGCGCCTCGCCCAGGACCTTCGCATTCGCCACAATCTGCGCCGCATAGGTCTTGAACTCCGGCCGCAGCGCCTCGCCAAACGCCACTGCCTTCGCCGCCACGATGTGCACCAGCGGTCCGCCCTGCTGTCCAGGAAACACGGCCTGGTCGACGGCCTTGCCAATGGTCTGCTCCGGCTTTGCGCCCACCTGATAATTCTTTGCCGCACAAAATCAATCCGGCCCGCGGCCCGCGCAGAGTCTTGTGCGTCGTTGTCGTGGTAATGTGCGCATGAGGCACCGGCGAAGGATGCGCGCCGCCCGCCACCAATCCTGCGATATGCGCCATGTCGAAGATGTAAGTCGCGCCGACCTTGTCGGCGATCTGCCGCATCCGCGCAAAATCCCACAGCCGCGGATACGCGCTGCCTCCGCCGATAATCACCTTCGGCTTCTCGCGCTCCGCAATCGCTTCCAGCTCGTCGTAGTCGATCGTCTCCGTATCTTTGCGCACCGTGTAGAACGTTGTGCGGTACAGCTTGCCGCTGAAACTCAACTTGTGCCCGTGCGTCAGGTGCCCGCCATGCGCCAGGTCCAATCCGAGAATCGTATCGCCGGCCTGCAGCACCGCCATGTACGCCGACGCATTGGCCTGCGACCCTGAATGCGGCTGCACATTCGCATGCTCGGCGCCAAAAATCTGCTTCGCCCGATCGCGCGCCAGGTTCTCCACCACATCGGCGTATTCGCAGCCGCCGTAGTACCGCCGTCCCGGATATCCCTCCGCATACTTATTCGTGAACACCGAGCCGGCCGCTTCTAAAACCGCTTCCGACACGAAGTTCTCGCTGGCAATCATCTCCAGGCCTTCGTGCTGGCGAAGTGTTTCGTGGTCGACGGCTGCGGCGACTTCAGGATCGGCTTGGGCAAGGGAAAAAGCCATGCGGTCAGTCATACCGAAATCATAGCGCGTCCCCCGCCGCTAGTTTTCCGTTGACTGACTCTCCATCCCCGCGACTATGGCTGGCATCCGCGCGATTTTTTTTGGCCCAAGGGAATCGGAGAGCGGACTGCAATCACCCGAGCGAAAAGCGTGACGGTCGGCAAGCAAATTTCTTTATCGGAGTCGGCGTGAGCTTTTGACGTGAGCAGCGGGCCTCGGCCATCCTCAACCTAACTCCAACTCTATCCTTCGTCCCGCCCCGCGGAATCCTGCGCGCACTCCCGCCGATGGGCGTATTAGCATGGACAGGTTCCGGAAAGTCCTCGGACCGCGCTCTATAGAGGAATAGGAGAACAAATGGTCACGCGACGGGAATTTCTCGACACACTTGCTGTGGGCGCAGCCGGCCTCGCTATCGGCAACACCGCAAAGAGCTACGGGCAGATCATGGGCGCCAACGAGCGCCTCAACTTCGCCGTGATTGGCCTCAACAGCCGCGCCTACGCGCATTTGTCTTCGTTGAAAGCCAATAAGGCGGCAGCGAATATCGCCTATGTCTGCGATGTGGAAACCAACATCATGGCCAAATTTGCCGCCGCCACGGAAAAAATGATGGGCGGCGGCCCCAAAACAAATCAGGACTTCCGCAAGGTGCTCGAACTGAAAGAAATTGACGCCATTACGATCGCCACGCCCGATCACTGGCATGCGCCGATGGCGATTTTGGGCCTGCAGGCCGGCAAACACGTCTACGTTGAAAAACCCTGCAGCCACAACCCCGGCGAAGGCGCACTCCTGGTCCGCGCGCAGCAGAAATACGGCAAGCTCGTGCAGATGGGCACGCAGCAGCGCTCCTCGCCGCACACCATCGAAATTGTCGAGAAGATTCACAACGGCCTGATCGGCCGCGCCTACTTCGCCAAGGCCTGGTACAACAACACGCGCAAATCGATCGGCGTTCGGCAAAGGATGCGCCCGTTCCCGCAACCCTTGATTGGGATCTCTGGCAGGGCCCCGCGCCGCGCCAACCTTATAAGGACAACGTGCAGCCGTACAACTGGCACTGGTTCCGTATCTGGGGTACGGGCGAAACCCTCAACAACGGAACCCATGAAGTCGATGTCTGCCGCTGGGCGCTTGGTGTAGATTTCCCCAATCGCGTCACCGCCTCCGGCGGGCGTTACGCCTATAAGGACGACTGGCAGTTCTACGACACGCTCCTCACCAGCTTCGAATACGACGACAAGATGCTCTCGTGGGAGAACACTTGCTGCAACGGTATGCGCTATTTCAACCGTGGCCGCGGCTCGCTGATTGAAGGCACCACCGGCACAGTGATGGTCGATCGCGACGGCTACGAGATCTACGACCTCAAAGGCAAGAAGACCGACGAATTCAAAGTTGCCAGCGACAAGGAAACCTCCACAGCCGATCTTGTCGGCGCCGACTCGATGACGGACGCGCACTTTGCCAACTTCATTGCGGGCATTCGAACCGGCGCCAAGCTCAACGCACCCGTATCGGTCGGGAACGTCGCCGTCACCATGCTGCAACTCTCGAACATCGCGTGGGAAGTGAATCGGGAACTCTCGCTCGACCCCACCGACGGCAAAATCAAAAACGATCCCGAAGCCATGAAGTTCTGGGACCGCGACTACGAAAAAGGATGGGCAACCGCGCATATGGAGTGCAATCTCTCGCCGCACCTTTCTCCAATCCACCTGCCTCGCCGCCGCAGCGTCTCGCCGTGCCGATGCCCGCCGCACACGCAGCAGCCCAAGCCCGCTCGCGGCGCGCCATCGCCCGTCAAGCTTGGCCTCGCCAGTTAACCTTTCGCAACTTTCCGCGCTCCCAGGTGATCGCCTGGATGAAACAGCTCAACTTAACCGGCCTCAACGCCAAAGACGCGAAGGACCATCTCCCGATGGATCCTGCGGCGGAAACGCAGGCGATCTCCGATTACGAGGCTGCGGGTATCCATCTCCACGCAGCCGGCACCGTTTATTTTCCCAAGGATGAAGACGACGACATCCGGGCAAAATTTGAATATGCAAAACGCGCCGGCATCCAGGTTATCGTGGCCGGCGACCCCGCGCCCACGACCCTACCGCGCATCGAAAAATTCGTCAAGGAATACGACATTCGCATCGGCATTCACAACCACGGCCCGGAAGACAAGATCTACCATTCACCGCTCGACGTCCTCAAAGTCGTCGGTTCCATGGACCCACGCATCGGTTGCTGCATCGACGTTGGCCACTGCGTCCGCGCCGGCACCGATGTTGTCGAAGCCATCCAGGCCGTCGGCCCGCGCCTCTTCAATATGCATATCAAGGATCTACCGATCTCACCGCCAAAGAAAGCCAGGTTGCCGTCGGCCAGGGACTGATGCCCATCCGCGAAATCTTCGGGGCGCTTATCAAAATGAATTACGCCGGCTGGGTCGACCTCGAATACGAAATCCATGGCGACGACCCGATGCCCGGTGTCACCGAGAGTTACGCCTATATGCGCGGGGTGCTGGCGGGGATGGGGTATAACTGCCGGAGTCCCACAAGCTCCGCAGTCCTCCTGAGCGTCACTATTCGGGCTACGGCACGGTGAAGCCGAGCCCGTTGAGGTCCGCCTGGACAGGAATTCATTCGGATTCCGCGACCATGGGTGCCCCATCTCCGGGGTCCTCCGGAGACAGTTCTTCGTCGCTAGCTCATGGGTGGATGTCTCAGCTTCTGCGACATGGGAATGCAACGCAGTCTGCAATCAACCGACTCCGCGATAGATGCGGATTCCGCGACCAAGCGTGGGATAACAACAAGCCTCGATCGAACCGTTGTCGCGATGCATCGGTCTCCGCGACCATGAGGTGCCCCGCATGTCTCGATTCTGAGACATGGGAAACGCAATTCGAACCTCAATGCAACTTCTCACTCCGCGCGCAACGCGTCGACCGGATTCACCGAGGCCGTCCGGCGCGAGGGCACATAGCTCGCCAGCGCCGCCGCCCCGCACAAAGCAAAAACCGCGCATGCATACGTCAGCGGATCCATCGGGCTTACGTGAAACAGCAGCGACCGCAGCAGCCGCGTCGCGCCCAGGCCACAAGCAGCCCGCACACCACGCCGCTGCCCGCAAGCAGCAATCCCTGCCGCACAAACATGCCGGTAATATCGTTGCGCTGCGCCCCCAGCGCGATGCGGATCCCGATCTCGCGCCTGCCGCTGCGACGCTGAATACGCAATCACGCCATACAATCCCACCACGCCCAGCAGCAGCGCAATCGACGCCGCCACTCCCAGCATCACCAGCGTGAACGACGTTCGCGCCATCGATTTCGAGTAGAAGTACTCCTCCGTGTGCACATCCGATCAAAGGCAAATTCGCATCCACGGACCACACCGCCTGCCGCACATCCTTCATCAGGCTCTCCGAACCTGCGCGCGAACTGCGAATTGCATACGCCACGTAGCGCCGCACATTGTCGTCCTTGTCATCGCCGCTTTCAAAATGGCTCATCAGGATCGGCCAATATGCGATCGTTGGCGCATCCTTGTTCATCCCATCGTCGTGCATGTTGCCCGACCACGCCCACAATCTCGCGCCAATCATCCTTCGTGCTCACACGCACGATGCTTGCCCAGCGCGTTCGCCGGGCTGCCCCAATATTCGCGCGCAAAATTCTCCGACACCAGCGCGACCGGCAACTTCTGGTAGTTCTCGTGCCCACGTGAAATCACGGCCCGTCACCAGCGGAATCCCCATCGTCTTGAAAAATCCCGGCGAAACAAACTTGAAGCGTCGCAGTGGCGGCATTGCGCCATCCGCGTAGCTCTTGTCCTGCGCAAACACCGGGTCGAACCAGTGGTTGTCCATCCATGGGCACGGAATTCGCCAGCGCCACCGCAGTCACCCCCGGCACTGCTTCGATCTTGTGCAGAATTGCCTCTTCCATCCGCATCACGTTCTCGGCCTTCGGAACCTCGGCATCTGGAATCGCAAGCCGCACTGTCTGGATCGGCGCCGTGCTGTCGAACCCCGCATCCACATGCGTCAGCGCACGAAATGTCCGAATCATCAAGCCCGAGCAGATCAGCAGCACAAACGCCAGGCCCACCTGGATCACGACCAGCGTATTCCGTGTGCGATGGCGCTCTCGTCCCTCGCTCACGCTGCGTCCGCCCTCGCGCAATCCCGTGCCCATCCGCTGCGCTCGCATACCGCAGCGCGGGAATCGACCCGAACAGCAAACTGCAGAACAGCGACACGCCAACCGTGAACGCCAGCACCGTCCAGTCAATGCCAATATCCTGCACCCGCGGCAGACCCTGCGGAGCAATCGCGATCAGCAGCCGCAGCGCGCCGAACGCCAGCCCCAGGCCCAGCGCGCTTCCCAGTGCACCGATGCACCACGCTCTCCAGCAGAAAATCGCTCACAATCCGCCACCGGCTCGCACCCAGTGCCGCACGCACCGCCAGTTCGCTGATGCCGTCCTTCCGCGCGCACCAGCAGCAGGTTCGCCACATTCGCGCAGGCAATCAGCAGCACCACACCGATGCGATCCCATCAGCACCCACAGCAGCTTTCCTACATCGCCCACCACGTCCTGGCTCAGCGGCCGCACCTTCGGCCCCAGCTGTGCCTTGTGGAAGAGGTCGATGCTGAATCCCGGCGGCGCGGGAAAGCTCGTCCACACCGTCGGAATCATGCGCGCAATATCGGTATTCGCCGCCGCCAGCGTCACTCCCGGCCGCAACCGCGCGATACCGTCGAAGCTGAACTGCCCCAGCACCGTCTTGTTGCGATCGAGTTGCAGCGGCAAAAACAGCTGCGGCTGCTCGCCATCGAGAAAGCGAAAATGCTGCGGCATCACTCCGATCACCTGCCGTGCCTTGCCATCCACCGTGATCGTGCGTCCGACAATCGCACCGGTCGCTCCCGAAGCGCCGCTGCCAATAACCGTAATCCAGCATCACCGTATCCGCCGCGTTCGGCGCTACGTCGGCGCGGTTGAACCACCGTCCCAACATCGGTGTGACACCCAAAATCGGCAACACACCATCGGTCACATCCAGCGCCTGCACCTGCTCGGGATTGCCCTGCTTCGTCACCGCGACCGAATCGCCCTGATACAGTCCGATGTCCTGGAAGACTCGATTCTGCTCGCGATAAATGAAGTAGTTCGACGGCGCCATATTGATTTCGTCCATATTCAGTCCCGGCGCCGTGTGCCACACGCCCACCAGCGTCTCCGCATGCGGATACGGCAGCGGCTTCAGCAGCACCCCCTCGACGACGCTGAAGACTGCAATGTTTGCGCCTACACCTGCTGCCGAGCGTGATCAGCGTGACGATGGTGAAAAACGGCGCGCGCCAAAGCCTGCGCAGGACCTGCTTCAGCTGGCTGGTCAAGGAATTCATGCGGTGTCTCCTTGGGTGGAGGATTGGCTGCCGCGCGGGTCAAATGAAGATATGGAGCAAGGCCCGTCGCCGGCCCTGCGCAGCCAGTGACAGGGCTACGCGCGCGCTCTCACAAAAGTTCCGCACGCTGCTTACGGCGGGCCGCGATGTGACGAAATGAATTCGGTCCCTCTTTGGAAATGGTTGCGTCGATTGACGCTACCTGAGATGCCGACTGCGCTTCGGTCAGGATGACATCGGGGTCAGGATGACATCGGTTGGTGGGGTTCGTGCTTTCCCACCCTTGCGAGAGGAAAAACTCGCAAGGACGGGGCACGGAGGTCCTGGGGACGTGCGGAATCTCCATTCGGCCGATGGAGGTTTGTCTATCCCATGCCGCCGAAGGCGAGGGACATGGGGCACCCAGGTTCGTACGGGATTGATGCGTCGTGAAAAAGGCAAAAGCAGGTCCTTCACTGCGCTTGCCCCTTTGCGCACTTGTGCGCAAAGGGGCCCCCAACCTGCTCCGTTCAGGATCACAAATCAAAATGACAGACAACCGGGGGGCGTTCGACTGAGGTCTGGATGACAGGGTGCGTGTAGGTTCGTGCTTTCCCACCCTTGCGGCCAGGATCAAAGAGCAGATCCCCTTCGACTTCGCTCAGGGCAGGCTTTCGACTCCCCTTTCACTGCGCTCAGGGTCGCTCAGGATGACAGGATGGGGCACGGAGGTTCTGGGATCGCAGAGTCTCAATTCGGCCAACGGAGGTTGTTATTCGGTGCGGAGGGCATACATGGGGTCGATGGAGGCGGCGCGGCGTGCGGGGATGAGCGCCGCCGCAACGGAAATGGCGAGAACGCCGGCGGATGCGGCGATGAGGCTGAATGGATCGTGGGCGGAGAGCTGGTAGAGCAGCGTGGCCATCCACCGGGAGGTTAGCCAGGCGAGGGGCAAGCCTGCGGCCAGACCGATGGCGACGAGAATGAGGCTGTCGCGCAGAATCATCCAGAGAACCTGGTTGCGTTGCGCACCGAGAGCGAGGCGGACGCCGATTTCGACCGTGCGGCGATGGACGCGATAAGCGAGGGTGCCATAAAGGCCGATGCAGACGAGAAGGGCTGCGAGCGCTCCGAAGAAGATGGCGAGGCGGGCGACCAGTGTGGGCATGAGGTAGCTTTCCTGAAATGCCGTGCTGAGCGCCTGGGGTTTGTTGAGAGGGATGTTGGGGTCGAGCTGGCGCACGCTGCGCAGGACCGAAGGGAGGAGTGCGAGGGGATTGCCGGAGGTGCGCAGTTCGACGTCCATATCGGCGATGGAGCTTCCCTGGGCGAAGTTGTACCAGGCCATGGGCATCTTCTCTTCATCGGTGCTCGCATATTTGCTGTTGCGGACGATGCCGACGATGAGGGCGCGCTCGTCTTTGCCGCCGATGATGTGACCGATGGGGGTGGATTGGGGGAAGTAGCGTTCTGCGAAGGTCTGATTGACGACGGCGACGAGGGGTGTGCTGAGGGTGTCGGAGTCACGTAGACTACGGCCCGCGAGGAGCGGGATGCCGAGCGTCGAGAAGAAGCTGGGAGAAACTCTGTTGCTGCGGAGCAGGTTGCGTCCGTTGTCCCAGGGGTACTGGTGGTCGTCGAGGAAGAGAAGCGTGTTGTCGGACCAGCCGGTGCCGGGGCGTAGCTCGACGACCGCGGCAGACGTAACGCCGGGAAGAACCTGGAGGCGGGCAAGCAGTTCGCGATAGAAAGCGAGTTTCGTTTCTCGCGTGGGGGAACCGAGGGGGTGTGCGCCGAAGGCGAGGACGCTGTCGGACTGGATGCCGAGGTTGGTATTTCGGTAGTTGAGCAAGGTACGCACGAGCAGGCCGGACGCGAAGAGGAGCACGCAGCAGAAGGCCATCTGGATCGCGATGAGGATTTTTCCGGAGAGAGCGCGATGGCGGCTCGCGGTGGCCTGCGTGCCGGAAGAGGCTTTGAGGGTGAGACCGACGGGGACGGAGACCGCAGTGCGCAGGGGCGCGAGACCGAAGAGGATTGCGGCGGCTGCAGAGATCGCGAGGGTGAAAGCGAGAACGGAGCGATCGGGAGCGAGGCTGACCTCGAGCTCGGCCCAGCGGGAGAGCAGGTAGGTTGCTTCGACGGCGAAGAGCCAGCCGAGCGCAGAGCCTGTGGTGACCAGCAGGAGGCTTTCGGCCAGCAGTTGGCGGAAGAGAGGCCAGCGTCGCGCGCCGAGAGCGAGGCGCAGGGCAAATTCGCGTTCGCGGCTGGAATTGCGTGCAGCAAGGAGCATGACGATGTTGACGCAGACAATGACGAGAACGAGAACGACCATGCCCATCAAGACGCGAAGAGGAGTTTCGTAGTCGGTGTTGGAGGTGCCGAGACCGCGCGCGGCAACAAGCTGCAACTGAAGCGGCGGAACATTGGCGGGCAGCGTGGAGGACTCGTAGGACGCATGGGCGTAGATGGAACTGAGATGGGCGGCGGCCTGTTCCGCGGTGAGACCGGGCTTGAGGCGAACCATGAGCAGAAGAGCCCACCAACTTGGTGTGCCGTAGATGGTGCGTCCCGTGCTGACAGGAACGCCCCACGCAGGAAGCTCGGGGCGATTCTGCAGAGGAATCCAGAGGTCAGTGGCGGAGCCGCCGGACTCGACGCCGTAGAAGTGTGGCGCGGCCACGCCGAGTATGGTGAACGGGATACCGCGAACGCTGATGGTCCTGCCGATGATGGCCGGATCGGCGCTGAAACGCGCGTTCCAGTATCCGTAGCTCAGGACCGCGACAGAGGAGTGCTTTGTTTCGTCGTCGGGCGTGAAGGCGGAGCCGGCGGACATGGAGACACCGAGAGCGGAGAAGAAGTTGCCGCTGACTTCGTCGGCGCGAAGCTCTTCGGGGTTCTCGCCGATCCGGACGGCGGTCTTGCCGAAGGAGAGGGGGACGTAGGCGATGACGTCGGAGAGGACGGCGCGATCTTCGCGCAGGCGGTTGTAGAGGTTGATGCTGTTGGAGTAGCGTGAATCGCCGGTGATCGAGATCGGGAGGTTGTCCGGGGTGCGCTCGTGGGTGATGTAGAACAACTGATCGGGATCGCGGACGGGCAGCATGCGCAGGAGCACAGCATGCATCACGCTGAAGATAGCTGTATTGGCTCCGATGCCGAGGGCGAGGGTAAGAATTGCGGTGAAAGCGAAGCCGGGAGACTTGCGGAGTTGGCGAAAGGCGAAGTGGAGATCGCGCGCGAATTGGGCGAGGATAGGCATGCCGCGCTGGACGCGGTAGGCTTCGCGGGTTTGAGTGAGGCCGCCGAAGGCGCGGAGGGCTTGCGTTGCGTGCCGCGTCGGGGGGCATGACCGCGCTTGATGTTTTCCGCGATGGCGAGATCGATGTGGGCGACGGAGTTCTTCGTCGAGGTCGGCGTCCAATGTGCGGCGGCGGAACAGCGATGTGAATCGGGCGAGAAGAGTGCGGATCAAGTCCATCGAAAAACTCCTATTCGGTTCTGAGCGCCTGCATGGGATCGACGGACGCAGCGCGACGCGCGGGAATGAGACACGCAGCGAGAGCGACCACGATGAGAAGTACACCCACGCCAGCGAGAGTCGCGGGATCCGTGGGGCTGATGTTGAAAAGCAAATTGCCCATGAGGCGCGTGAGAGCGATGGCGCTGGCTAACCCGATGGCCACGCCTGCGAGACACAGGCGAGCCCCACGGCCGACGACAAGAAGGACGACGTCGCGTCTTGCTGCACCGAGCGCCATGCGGATGCCGACCTCGAGGGTGCGTTGCGAGACGATGTAGGCCATGACGCCGTAGAGGCCGACGCAGGCCAGGACAAGTGCCAGCGTAGCAAAGGCGCTGAGCAAGATCATCGCGAAGCGGCGCGATGCCATGGAATCGGAGAGGATGCTTTCCATGGTCTGATCGCCGAAGATAACCTGTTCGTTGCTCATCTGTTTGTTGACGCGGCGAATGGCTTCAAATGTCGCGGCCTCGCTGCCCTCGTAACGCACGAGCATGGTTGATCCGGAGCGCACGCCCGCAAGAAAATCGTCGGAGACCTGCAGGCAAGGCAGGTAATACTGAGCGCGCAAAGATTGCGCTTGGTCCGCATCGAGGCTCCATTGCTTGACGTGCGCGACAACACCGATGATCTGTGCAACTTTGCCGGAGTTGTAGGTCAGGTGAATTCGTTTGCCGATGGGATTCTGGTTCGGGAAGAACTTATGGGCGAACACTTCATCGATCACAACGACAAGGGGAGCGTGTTCATCGTCCTGCGGGGTGAGGAAGCGGCCGCGCAGCAGAGGTATCTGCATCACGCGCAGATAATCGGGATCGACGATGTAGTCGAGAACTGCATCCATGTCGCGATCATTTTTGGGTTCAGGCTGGCCATCGATCCAGAACGACTGGTCGTCTTCGCCGCTGATAGGAATCGCGCCCCAGGTTTGCGAGAGCGCAGTGACGCCGGGGATGGAGGAGAATCGCTGGTTGACGGCTCGATAGGCGGCACGGGTTTCGTCGGGGGTCGCCATGGACATGGAAGGCGGCAGCGACAGACCGAACGTAAGCACGTTGTGCGGATTGAAGCCCGGATCGACGTTCCAGAGGCCGACGAGGCTGCGAATCATCAATCCCGCGCCGGTGAGAAGGACCAGGGCCATCGCCATTTCGACGACGACAAACACATTCAGCGCACGATGATTTGCACTGCTGGCGCCGCGGCCGCTGTCTTTGAGCGCGGGCAGTGGATTGGAGCGAGAGGTGGCGAGCGCCGGCACCAATCCAAAGAGAGTTCCCGTGAGCAGGGAGACGATGGTGGTAAAGGCGAGAACGCGGAAATCGAGGCCGATCTCGTCCGCGCGCGGCAAAGCAGCCGGCAGCACTTTGAGCGCGGCGTGTGTTCCCCAAACGGCCAGAGCGAGGCCGACCACGCCCGATGCGATGCCCAGCAATAGGCTTTCAGTGAGCAACTGGCGAATGACTCGATTTCTGCTGGCGCCGAGCGCGGTGCGCATGGCGAATTCGCGGCTACGCGCGGCGGAACGCGCGAGCAACAAGCTGGCTACGTTGACGCATGCGATGAGAAGAACGAAGGCGACGGCAGCCAGCAAAACGAGAAGGAACGGCTGTGCGTCGCCAACGATTTGTTTCTTGAGTGGCGTGACGCTGGCGCCGATACCTCGATCCGCATCGGGGAAGGCTGCAGCGAGATTGCGCGTGACCCTCTTCATGTCGGCGCGAGCCTGCGCAACTGTTATGCCGGGTTTGAGTCGCGCGATGCCGTGGAAATCCAAGGCCGGCGCCACGGCTCATGAGGATCGCATTGCCCCATTGGCCAATGGGTGCGTAGACATCCTGATCGCGAAAACCAGGAATGCGCAGATGCAAGCTGGCGGGAATGATGCCGATGATGGAGAAAGTTTTTCCATCGAGGGTCACGGTCTGGCCGAGGATGTTGGGTGCTGCATTGAATTTGCGGCGCCATAGACCCTCGCTGATGAGGGCGACGGGTGCAGCTCCTCGCTGTTCCTCGGCAAGTGTGAATTCGCGGCCGTAAAGGGGACGAATTCCCAGGACATCGAAGTAGCCGGCGGAGATGAAATTGGCGCTGACCTGCACAGCATCGCCTCTGCCGGTGAGGCTGAAGGCCCATCGGCGCGAGATGCCCATGGAGGAGAAGGTGCGATTGTCTTTGCGCCAATCGAGGAAGTTGGGGTAGGAGATGGCCCCGTTTTCAAAGTTGGGCTTGCTCTCGTGGACTGCCACCAGGCGGTCCGGCTGCGGAAATGGAAGGGGATTGAGCAACACGCCATTGACGATGGAGAAAATGGCGGTGTTGCCGCCGATGCCAAGGGCGAGGGTGAGGATGGCGATGGCGGTGAAGGCGGGATTCTTGACGAGCATGCGCACGGCAAAACGCAGATCCTGCGCGAGGGGTTCGAACCAGGGCAAACCGCGTTCGACCCGATAGCGCTCGCGAGTTTGAGTGAGGCTGCCGAAGGCGCGGAGGGCTTGCGTTCGTGCCACCGCGGGGGGCAGACCCCTTTGGATGTTTTCCTGAGTCGCGAAGTCGATGTGGGCGACCAACTCTTCGTCGAGGTCGGCGTCCAATGCGCGGCGGTGGAAGAGCGATGTGAATCGTGCGAGAAGAGTGCGAATCAGGTCCATCGAAGACTCCTATTCGGTTCTGAGAGCCCGCATCGGGTCGATGGAGGCGGCGCGGCGCGCGGGCAAAGCGGCTGCGAGCGCTGCAGCAGCGATGAGCAACAGCAGGCAGCCGCCGATGGCGAGTGGATCCATGGCGGGGGTTTCATACAAGAGACTGCGGACGAGGCGCAATGCGATGGCTGCAAGCGCGAGGCCGATGGAGGCGCCGAGCATTACCGGACGCGCGGCCTGACTGAGGACGAGGCGCATGAGCGCGGCTTTGCCGGAGCCAAGAGCGATGCGAATGCCGAACTCCTGTTGACGGAGAGAAACGGAGTAGGCCTGGACGCCATAAACGCCGAGGAGCGCGAGCAGCAATGCGGCGAGGCCGAAGCTCGACAGCACGACAGCCTGGAAGCGCTCGGTGGCGACCGAATCGCTGACCTGGTCATCCATAGATTTCAGTGTGGGAATGGCGACCTGGGGATCGATGCTCCAGAGAACGCGGCGTATCTGGGGCATGAGCGCGTCACTGGACTGGGCGCTGCGCACGAGGAATGAAAGTGTCCATGGTGTGTAGGCCCAATACGGCATATAGACCATGGGCGCGGTGTTTTTGAGGCCGTTGATGCGTGTGTCGGCGACGACTCCGATGACGGTGACCGCGTGGTCGTCGTTGGGAACAATGTCGTTGATCTGTTTGCCGATGGGGTTTTCGCCTGGGAATCCCTGGCGTGCGGTTTTCTCTGAGATGAGTGCGACGTAGGGATTGGCGCGATCGGCGAGGGTGAGATTGCGGCCGGCGATCAGCGGGATTTGCATGGTGGAAAGATAGTCGGGATTGATCCAGCGAAGGTTGATCATGGGGCGCTGGCCGGGTGGCACGGGGTGGTCGGGTCGTGTGAGGTCATCGATCCAGGTTTCGCCGGTGAGTGGCAGCGCGCTGGTGAGGGACACGGACTGGACGCCCGGAAGTTGATGGAGAGCGGTGAGAGCGCGGTCGGCGAAGGCGAGCTTGGCGGCTTTGAAGTTGGTGGGTTGTGAGTCGCCGTATTGCGGAGCATAGAGATCCACGAGGGCGAGGGTGACGTGGCTCGCATCGAAGCCGCGGCTTTGGCGCATGAGGTGAGAGAAGCTGCGCAACACAAGGGAGGTAACGATCAGCAGGACGACGGTGCACGCGATCTGAGTGGCGACGAGGAGGCTGCGCGTGTGTTGGCCTTCGCGGGAGTTGGCTGCGCGCGTGGAGTTGGCCTGGAGCGCGGCTTGCGGATGTACGCGCAGCGAACGCAAGGCGGGCAGGATTCCGAAGGAAAGTGCGGCGGCGATGGAAAGACCTGCGGCGAAGAGCAGGACGGGAAGGCTGACCTGTACTTCATTCAGGCGCGGAACGTTGGCGGGAACGAGGCTGATCAGCACGCGCACGCCAGTGAACGCGAGGGCCGCGCCGGCGGCGCCACCGGCGACGGCGAGCAGAAGACTCTCCGCGAATCGATTCATGATGAGGCGGGTTTTGCTGGCACCGAGTGCAGCGCGCACAGCAGTTTCCCGTTCAGAAGAGACGGCGCGCGCAAGTTGGAGATTGGCGAGATTGACGCAGGCGATGAGCAGCACGCCGCCGACGGCGGCAAACATGAGCCAGAGAGCGCCGCTGATGTTGGAGGTGACGTCGCCTGCCAAAGATGTGAGGGCGATGCCGAAGTGTACGGGCAGATGCGCGGAAGCGGTGTAGGCGCGTTGCAGGGTTTCAAGTTCGGCGTTCGCCTGCGCGAGCGTGACGCCGGGCTTAAGGCGAGCGATGACGCTGAAGTTGAAATTGCCGTTGTCGCGTTGGAGGTCATTGTCAGTGGGCGCCATGGGCTCGAAGAGGAGGGTCTCGCGTGAGGGGCCGGAGGCGATGTTGGAAGCCATGGCGATGGAGGGAAAGCGCACGCCCGGCGGCAGCACACCGATGACCGTGGAGGGTGAGCCGCCGATGCGCAATGTCTGACCGATGGCTGCGGGATTTCCCTGAAAGAAGGTCTGCCAGCCTTTGTAGCTGAGGATCACAATATGGGGCGCATTCTTGACGGCATCGGAGGCTACGAAGTCGCGACCGAGAATGGGCTCGACGCCGAAGACATGGAGAAAGTTGGGTGAGGCTGCGACTCCGCCAACGATTTGAGGGCGATCGCCATTGGGTGAAACGCTCAGGCCGGTTTGCTGGAAGATGGTTGCGTCTTCTATCGAGTGGGCGTCGTGTTTGAGGCGCAGGTAATGGCGGTAGTTGACGGGAAGATTTGGGGCGTGGGCGCGAATCTCGTCCTCGGTTTCGCGCAGGACGATGAGGCGGCTGGGATCGCGAAAAGAGAACGGCTTGAGCAGGACTCCATTGACAACGCTGAAGACTGATGTGACCGCCCCGATGGAGAGGGCGAGGGTGAGGATGGCGGTGAGGGCGAAGCCGGGGGATTTGCGCAGTTGGCGCATGGCGAAGTGAAGATCGCGGGCGAGTTGCGCGATGCCGGGCATGCTGCGCTGGGTGCGATAGGCTTCGCGGGTTTGGGTGAGGCCGCCGAAGGCGCTGAGGGCTTGCGTTCGTGCGGCTGCGGGGGGCAGACCCCGATGGATGTTTTCCTGAGTCGCCAAATCGATGTGGGTGCGGAGTTCTTCGTTGAGGTCAGCGTCGAGTGCGCGGTGGCGGAAGATGGCGGTGAGCCGGGCGATGAGGGTGCGGAGAAAGTCCATTGTGTCTCCTGGGTTCTGTGCTCTCCCAGGTCTCAAACCACCCCAGCGACGAAGACCTGTCGCCGGGGACCCCGGTGAAAACTGAGACCTGGGGCACCCGCTGTTGAGGTTCGTGCTTTCCCAGGGCTCAAAAGCGAGACCCGGGGCACCCAGCATTGGTAACGAAACCAGCGTCCCAAAGGTTAGTTTGAAGGCGCGAGAAAGCGGGACATTGTGTTGGCGATGCGTTCCCAGTTTTCGGTTTCGTCGTGGATTTTTTTTCGGCCGATGCGGCTAAGCGAATAAAACTTGGCGCGGCGGTTGGTTTCGGAAGTGCCCCACTCGGACTTGATCCAGCCGCGCTGCTCGAGGCGCAGGAGGGCGGGGTAGATGGTGCCCTGGTTGAGGCTGAGGGAGTTGTCGCTGACCTGCTCAATGCGGCGCGCGATACCGTAGCCGTGCAGAGGGCCCATCGCTTCAAGGGTCTTCAGCACCATCAGGTCCAGAGTGCCTTGCAGAACATCGGATTTATCGCCCATGGGATCTCCTGTTGATGTTCAACAGGTATAGGGGCGGATAGGTGGAATGTCAACAGGAATGTGACGGATGGATTTTGCTAGCGAGTCGCGACGGGATCGTCGCTGTGGCGCGGTTGCCATGTTTCGGCGGCGTGGACGAAAGCTTCGAAGAGCGCGCGGGACAAGGCGCTGACGGCGTAGGTGCGTTCGGGGTGCCACTGGACGGCGAGGACGAAGTGATCGGGCGAGTCGAGCTCGACAGCCTCGATGACACCATCGGCGGGGGAGACGGCTGCGACGCGAAGGTTGTCGCCGGGTTGACGGATGGCCTGGTGGTGGCTGGAGTTCACGAAGGACTGCGCGTCCTGCGGGGCGCCGGAAGATTCGGCGGCGCTGGCAGCCAGTTGGGCCAGGCGGGATTCGGGGGTGATTGCGACTGGGTGGGCTTCGATGACGTCGCGGCCCGGGCGGTGATTGACAGGTGTGTGAAGGACAGATTCGAGGTCCTGAACAAGGGTGCCGTTGCGCCACACGTTGAGGGTTTGTGCGCCGTGGCAGATGGCGAGGATAGGCTTGCCGAGGTTGAAGGCGTCCTGGAGGAATAACTCGTCGACCGCGGTGCGGGGTGCGTCGGCGGGACCGCAGGCGGAGATTGGCTTTTCGCCGTAGCGCTCGGGATCGACGTCGAAGCCGCTGCCGGGAAGAAGGACGCCCTGGACGTCGGTGAGGATGCTTGCGACGCGATCGGGAGTCTCGTGGAGCGGAACAATCACGGCCCGGGCACCGGTCGCCTGAAGTGCGGCGATGTATTGCGGGAGGGCGCGCTGGTTGTATTCGATATCCGATGAAGTGGGTTCGGGGATGGCGATGCGCACGGACATGGAGAGTCCAGTTTAAGACAGGCGGTGGAGAGGAGCAGACTTCGACGCGCTTCCTCATGCGTTCTGGTATGACGCCTCCCTGCCCGAATCCATTGAAGCCAGCCATATCATGGCGGATTTCATGCTGAGGCAGCTCGCAAAATAAACACACCCCTCTGCGCAAACAGGAGAGAGCAGCGGGGAGCGGACCGATTTGGCGCATTGCGCGGTTCCTTCCTAAGGAGAGGGGTGATCGGGTTGTGTGCTGCGGAGTAGTATGTTGGGGACTGTCTTACAAACCTCATTCAGGTGTGGAGGCTTCGATTCATGTTTCGACTCCGGAACACGATTGCACTGTATTGCGTTCTGGCGACGGCGGTGGTGTCGCTGGCCGCTGATTTCAGCTATCAGCAGACCACGCAGGTGACGGGCGGCTCGATGCTGCAAATGATCAAGATGGCCGGAACCTTCAGTTCGCAGGCACGGAAGGCCGGCGAGCCGATCACGACGACGGTCTATTTGCAAGGCAACCGCAAGGCGACGGTTTCGCAGGATTCGATCGAGATCATCGATCTGGACAAGGAAGCTGTGACCCATGTGGATCTGCTGAAGCACACCTGGTACACGATGACCTTTGCCGAGATGAAGGCGCGGATGGAAGCGGCGCGCGCGAAGGCGGAGAAGGCCGAGAAGAAGCAGGCGCCCCCACCGCAGGACGCGAGCAACCCCAACAATAATGTGCAGGCAACCTTTGACGTGAAGGTGCGCAACACGGGAGCCCACAAGGCAGTAAGCGGACTGGATGCCAGCGAGGCGATCATGACGATGACGATGACGGCTACCGACACGAAGAGCCAGCAGAGCGGTGCGATCGGGATCACCAACGACATGTGGATGACTCCCGAGGTTGGCGGTTATGAGCAACTGCGCGACTTTGACAGGCGCTACGCGGAGAAGATGGCCTCGGTGATGGGAATCGGAGCGGGTCAGGACTTTACGAGCATGCTGATGGCCCATCCCGGAGCGACCGAGGCGATGGCGAAGATGGCGGTCGAGATGCAGAAGCTTCATGGCATCCCGGTGATGCAGATAACGCGCATGGGTCCAACGGCGGACGGGAAGCCGATTCCGGCGGCCTCGGAGGCGCCGCTTCCCCCGCCGGCTCCATCTCCTTCGGGCGGGGATGTGGCGAAGCAGGCTTTCGTGAACAGCCTGCCGTTTGGATTTGGACACAAGAAGAAGGACCAGGACCAGAATGCCGGCTCCAATGGGGCTCAACCAGCTGGAGCCCAAAGCGGAGTGGCCGCGATCTTGATGGAAACCCAGATCACCTCATCCAACTTCAGCTCGGCACCCATTGATGGGTCCCACTTCGAAGTGCCGGCCGGGATGAAACAAATCACTCTTCCGGAAGACCGATTCTGAGGTTCTCCTTCCCTTAGGACGGTTTGGGTTTGGGGGTTTCCCACGTCTCAAAATCGAGACATGGGGCACCCATGGTTGTGCTGATGGATGTATCGCGCACAGCAGATCCTTCACTCCGCTGAAGTGCGCTTCGTTCAGGATGACACGCCCAAAACTACCAGGACAGGGTGACGGTCAGGGTTTGCCAGGCGGAGCTGGATCGGGAGCCGGTGGGGCTTGGCGGGAAATGGAGCGTCAGGTTGATGGGGACGGATGGGTCGCGGTCGCCTGCTTCGTCCATGGATGTGGAGAGGACCTGGTGGGTGGCGTCGCTGGCGTCGGTGGTTTTGTTTTGAGGGGATTCCAGCTTGAGGTGGGGCAGGAGGGCGCGGCGGAGGATTTCGAAGTTCGCTGTGGCGCCGGCTTGGCCTTCGAAGACCAGAGTTGCGCCGGCAGGGGACCAGGTTTCGCTGAGGATGCGCGCGTTTTCAGTGCGGGCTCCCGGGAGCGGCGGAGCGAAGGGTGCGGAGATTTCGAGGGGGGGCAACGGGATGCGGATGCCGTTCGAGCCGTTGGGTAATTCCGCAGACGTTGCGGCGGGAAGATCGCTGCGCAGGTGGAATCCGGTGTGATGATTGTCGCTCATCGAGACTTCGAGCACAGCTCCGTTGCGATCGAATGAGAGCGTTTCTTCGCTTCCTTTTTCGCCAGAGGGCAGCGGGAGATGGTGGATGGCGGCGTGGTCCCATGACGCGGGGAGATGCGGGTTGACGGTGATGGTTTTGGATTGGGCAGTCGATGCTGATGCCGAAGAGGCCGCGCAGGGTGGGCGTGATGACCATGGCGCTCGACCAGAGCTGGTGGCTGGTGCTGCGGCCAAAGGGAACGAAGAAGTCGCCGCTGAGGAGTTCGGTGTCGGCGCCGAGGTCCTGGGCCCAGGTGAGGTTGGCGTTCTCCTTTAAGAGTTGATAGCCGGCGAGGGGTTGGTTGGCGCGGTATTCGGCGAGCGCGGCCCAGCCGGTGAAGAGCGGCCAGACGGAGCCCTGGTGGTAGCTGAGGCCGTCGTAGATTTTTTCGGTGTTGGCGACGTCGCGGGTGCCCCAGTCGGTGTTGATGGCCGATGCGGCGAATTGCCGCAGGCAAGCTTCGGGATGGTCGAGGATTGATTTTTGGTTGGCAGGATCCCACCAGGCCATGGCGGGATAGACGGTGGTGGTGCGGTCGATGGGACTGTTGGGCGTGCCGGCTGGATTGGTGGCGAAGGCGTAGCAGGATTTTTGCGGGTCGTAGTACTCGGTGTTGATGGTCGTGGCGATGGTGCTGGCTCGTTGCTGGGCGGCGGCGGATCTTGGCGGAGTCTTTCAGTTGGTCTTCGATGTAGGCGACGGCGGAAGAGGCTTGCTGGTCGAGGAGCGCGAGGTAGATTTCCTGGTGGGGCATGCCGCCGGGCCAGCTTTCGACCCAGCCGGTGCCCTGCGAGTTGTCGTAGATGCCGTCGTGGTCGGTGTCGTGGGCGGGATCGGTTTCGAAGGCCCAGGCTTTTTCGATGGCGTCGCGATAGGTCGGTGAGGAAAGCGGTGTCGCCGCTGGCGCGGACGTAGTCGGCGACGGCGAGAAGGAAGAGCGGCGTGGAGTCGGCGGCGGCATACATATAAGGAAAGGACTGCCAGTCGATGGCCGCGGCGGTCTGGGAATACTCGTGCATGATTTTGCCGTCGGCGCGCTGGCGGTGGATGAGGAATTCGAGTTCGGATTTGGAGAGAGCGAAGTCGCCGTAGCCGTTGACGGCGTAGAGGGTGTAGAGGGCGTCGCGGCCGAAGAACCAGCCGAAGCCGGGGCGTGCGGAGTCGGCGGAGGTGAAGTAGCCGGCGACGAGGGCGGTTTCTGCAGAAGCCCCGGTCCCCGAAAGCGAGGGACCGGAGGCACCAAGAGCGGGTGGTGGTGGGGAGCTTTGGCCGGGGATGATTTTGGTTTTCAGCTGCTCGATGGAGACGACGGCCCATTGGAAGGCTTCGTTGAGGGACTTGTCCGGCGTTTCGATGGAGACGGAGTTGGCCAGGAGCTTTTTGTAGTCTTCGGCGTGGGTCTGGTAGAGGGCGGGAATGGATGCGTTGAGTTGGGCGAGGGTGGCGGCGAGCGCGGCGTTGGTGGCGGTCGTGGTGCTCATGCCGTCGGCCATGAATAAAGGAAAGAGCTTTTTCTGGTCTCGGGATGGGTCGATGTGCAGTTTCAGTTCGACGGGATGGATCTGGGGGCGTTCCTGATAGGGGGCGAGGATGCCGGGTGTTGCGCCGGGAATGGTGAGGGCTCCGGCGAGGTCGGGATAATCGGTGTGGAGGACGTAAAAGCCGCCTGGAGCAGTCGGATTGCGGGGATCGGGCGAGACCCATTCGGGGCCGGGCGCGCCTTCGTTGCGCTCGGGCCACATCCAGCGGAGTTCGGGCGTGAAGCGGAAGGTGAAGTCGGTGGGGTGGAGGCAATCGAATTCGAAGAGGACGATGGGCGGCTGTGCGCCGTTGGACCGACCGCCGGGCGAAAACATGATCTGGCGGACGGTGAAGGCGGGATGGGAGTAGGTGATGATGGTGCGGTCGGGGCGGACTTCGATGGCGGCGGATTGCTGATTGACGTCGATGGGGACGCCGTAGCCCTCGACGTCGGCTTCGATGGTGAGGTGGGAGAGGAGTTTGACGGGAAGGATCCAGGACTCGAAGACGCCGTCCTGCTGGCCGACGAGGACGCCGCGCTGGCCGGCGACGGTGAAGGGCTTGAGCGGCTCGGTGTGGGCGCGGATGACGGGGCCGGCATGATCGAAGGCTATGGGAGCGATCGAGGTGAAGACTGGCGCGGGCTGATCTGGGGTGGCTTGGGCTGAGCAAACGATCGGGAGCGCGGAGATTGAGACAAAGAGCAGGGCAGCTTCCAGACGGAGAGCGCGCGCGGAACTGGGCATTGCGAAGTCCTCTATTGCGGTTCGAAGGGAACAGTCTACTGCTACCGAGCGGTTTAGAGAATTTTTCGGAAGGGGTTGGGGGTTTCCTACGCTTGAATCGCAAGGATGGGCACCCATGGTCGTGGCGAATGAGACTGTCTGGGGAACAAAAGCAGATCCTTCGCCCCGCTTACCCCATGGACGACTGATGTCGTCCACGGTGCCCCGAGCGCGGGGGTTCTCAGGATGACAGAGGCTGATGAGGGTTCGTCGCTTTTTCACCTTTGAATCGCAAAACGATTCAAGGCCGGGGCACTTGTGGTCGGGGTGGTTGAGACATTGCAAAAGGAGAGTTGAAGCAGGTTCAATGGTGGTTTCCCACCCTTTTCACCAGAGATCAAAAAGCAGATCCCCTTCGGCTACGCTCAGGGAAGGCCTTCGACTCCCCATCACTGCGCTCAGGGTCGCTCAGGATGACAGGATGGGGCACGGTGATTTTTGTGGATTAAGGTATTGCGGGCTCTGTGATGAAGACTAGTTCGGAACTTAGCGGGTGCTGAAGGTGTAGCTCGAGGCCCTGGCTCATGAGTTCCCTTCCCGTGGCTTCGGTGTCGGGGGCGGTGTTGTCTTCGAAGTGCAGCCTGTAACGGGTGGCGGGGTTGAGGCCGGCGAGGACGAAGGTGTGGCGCTGCTCGTCGGGAACAGTGCCGCGAAAAGCATAAATCACGCCGGTTCTGCGCGCGGGGTTCCAGTACTCGATTGCGTCCCAGTGCACGCCGTCGGGACGCGCGGAGACATGATAGAGGCGCGCCTCGCGGATGAGCGGACGCAGTTTTTGTTTGTAGAGGGCAATGGCCTGGCGCGCGGTGTCTCTCTGCTGCGCGGACCACTTTGATGTATCCTGCATGATCGTGACCCAGCCCATCATGCCGCTGCGCAGCATGTAGAGGAAATTCTCCGGCTGCGGGGTGGGCCATTTTTCGACGTAGCTCTCGAGCATGGGCGCGGGTAGAAGATAGCTTGCGTCGTAGAAGGCGCGGCGATTGGAGAGCGGGTCGTAGGTGTCGGTGATGGAGAAGTAATCGCCGTGGGCCGCGGAGCCGTAGTCGATCATGCGCCCGCCATCGTTGCAGATTTCAAGAAGCAGGCCGGGATGGGCGCGGCGGATCTGCTCGTAGATGCTGTAGTAAGCGCGGACGGCGTGATAGCTGACGTCGGTGGAATTCGATCCGTCGACGAAATCGAAGCCTGCGTCGTGAGTGATCTTCATGGAGGAGCGATCGGGCGGGGCGTGCGGGTGATCGTTGCGGGTGCAGCCTTGGGCGACGAGATAGCCATCGTGCTCGAGCATGTCGGTGCGCGTGTCACGGATGACTCGATCGATTTCGCCGGCAAGGGATTGGCGCGCGGCTGAAACTCCTATATCGATGGTCTGGCCCTTGAATTCTTCGGGCTTCCAATCGGGAGGCACGTCGGCAACGAGCCAGTCGCGCACTTTGGGATTGCGCACGTTGATCGCGCCGGGAGCGGCGTCGAGACCTGCCTGGGCCCAATCGAGCCAGAGACCGAAACGAAGGCCCAGTTTATGTGCTGCATCGGCGAGAGGGGCGAGGCCGCGGGGAAATTTTGCGGGGTCGGGAACCCAGTCGCCTACTCCGCGAAACCAGCCGGCGTCGAGGTGAAACATATCGAGGCCGAGCTCGTTTGAGGCGGCGATCATGCGCAGGGCGAGGGCTTCGTCTACTTGCATGCCGCTTCCCCAACTGTTGTTGACGGTGAGCGGATACCGGGGATCGCTCCAGGTGCGGGGATTGCCGAGGACGGTGCGGACCCAGGGACGCAATTGATTCGCTGCGCCGTCTGGACCGCCTGTGAATGTGCCGAGGAAGACGGTTGGGGTTTGGAAACTTTCGCCGGGTGGAATGCGGGTGCGAAAGGGGCCGGGATCGGGATTGAGACCGAGCACGGTGTGGACGCTTGTGCCGGTGCGCTCGAGGGCGATGCGGGTGCGGCCGCTGAATTCGATCCCGGTGTACCAGCCGGACTGGGGCAGATCTGCAGTGAAGACAAATTCGGCCGGAACGATTTCGCGCGCTTCGCCGGGTTCGGGACGGGCGTAGGTGGAGGACTTGCCGGTCCAGTGGTAGCCGTCGTCGATTTGCGCTAAATGCGTGCCTTGCGCGGAAGGCGTGTCGGCTCCTTTTTCTACGGAAAAGTGGCGCAGTTTTGTTGTGAGCGGATAGGCGAGATCGAGGCAAAGGGAATCGAGGAGGGGCAGCCAGACTTCGTCGGTGCCAAGATTCTGGATGGTGATTTGATGCTCGGTGGGTCCGTGGGGCGAGCGTGTTTGCCATTGCCAGGATGCGCGGAGATGTGGAGTTTTCGACTCGTAGACGTAGACGATGGTGTGTGGGCCGGTGCGGCTTAACGCGGAATTGAAATGCCAGGTGAGGGGAATTGGGATTCCGTTTTGCAGAACGGTGGAGGGTAATGGTTCTTCGGCTCGATTGCGGAGAGTGATGCCGCTGCCGCGAAGCTCTTCGAGGCGGGGGGCCTTTGTGCCTGGGACGAGGGTGATGGTGATGTCGGTGTTGGCGATGACTGCGGGTGGGAGGGCTTGCACGGCCGGCGATGCGAGATAGAGGACTAGTGCGGCGTACTTGAAGCGCGCGGGTTTGGAGGGAATGCGCACATTGGGCATGTTCGCAGTGCGGGGTCTGGTGCGGCTAGTGAAATGCGTTGTTGGGTTCGTGGTTTCCCACTTCGCAAGGATGGAACGGATTTCAAGTTCCGACGAAGGCTCGGGGGCTAAAGCCCATATCTATTCATCTTCCTCGTTTCAGAGGCCTGAAGGCTTCTGCTCCCTCCGTAAAAGGAGCCGATTTGGGTTCGTCGCTTTCCCACCCTTGCTTCGCAAGGATGGGGCACGGAGATTTGTGTGGATTGAAGTTTTCTGAAGAGCAAAAGCAGATCCTTCACGTTGTTCAGGAGGTCCTTCGCTCTGCTCAGGAAGCTAAGGCGGGGGCTTTGAGGAAGTCGAGGGCGCGGATCAGGTAGCTTTTCAAGTCGCGGCGATGGACTACGGCGTCGAGGAAGCCTTTTTCGAGGAGGAACTCGGAGCGCTGGAAACCTTCGGGGAGTTTCTGGCGAATGGTCTGTTCGATGACGCGGGGGCCGGCGAAGCCGATGAGGGCGCCGGGCTCGGCGATGTTGAGGTCACCGAGCATGGCGAAGCTGGCGGTGACGCCGCCGGTGGTGGGATCGGTGAGGACGCAGATGTAGGGGACCTTGGCTTCGTCCAGTTGCGCGAGGGCGGTCGAGATTTTGGCCATCTGCATGAGGCTGACGATGCCTTCCATCATGCGGGCTCCGCCGGATGCGGCAACGACGATGAGGGGGCGGCGGGTGACGCGGGCACGATCCACGGCGCGGGCGATGGTTTCACCGACGACGGCGCCCATGGAGCCGCCGATGAAGGCGTATTCCATCGCGCTGACGACGACGCCGTGCTGGCCGAGCTGGCCGATGGCATTGAGGATCGCATCATCGAGGCCGGTTTCCTGTTGAGCCTTCAGCAGACGCTGCTTGTAGGGCTTGAGGTCGACGAAGTTAAGCGGGTCAGTGGAGCGCAGACCGCCGTCGACGAGCTGGTAGCCGGGATCGAGAAGCAGGTCGAGACGCTGGCGGGCGCCGATTTTGAAGTGATACTGGCACTTGGGGCAGACGTTGAAGTTGGCTTGAGGTCGGGATTGAAGATGGCCTGGCGGCAACCCGGACACTTGGTCCAGAGACCTTCGGTACGGACTCTCTTCTCTTCGTCCCCATTGTCTTCGGGACCTTCGAACTCACCGTTCTCGCGTTTGAACCAGGACATAGGGGCCTTTGCCATTGTATATGTCACCTGCGGTGGGGCCAATCGGCGCTTGCGCGCCACCTGCGGTGAGGCCAAATGCCACGGCCGGAGTAAGTCTGGAAATGACGAAACAGCGGACGAGTGTGAGAGATGTGATTGGATTATTTTCGGAGGGCGTTGCAGGTGGAGCGCAAGGTGAACTCGAGCGATTCGCGTGGAACGCTCTCGACAAAGGGTCCAATCACCCAGGCGAGGCCGGGTGGAATGGAACGTGTGAGGGAGACGGACTCGATTTGGATGTAGAGGCCGCCGTCGCGCTCCTCAATGCTCCAGTAGGTATTCAGGCGCCACAAGTAGCCGTGCTCGTCGGTGGAGCCTAAGGCGTGTTCTTTGGCGGTGCCGGGAGCCTCGATCTCCGAGATTTTTGTGCTGTGGGCGATGCTGAACTGGTGTTGTGGATCCAGGTGTCCGTAGAGGATGTCAGAGGAAATGTCGAACACCACGGTGATGAGGTGGTGCTGGCGCACACGCATCGAAGCCTGCAGACGGTCCCCTTGCTCTGCGAGTACCTTCCCCTGGAGGACCTGGGGGGAGAAGTATTTGGGGTAGGCATTGAAGTCCCGGGTGACGCGCCAAAAATCGGTGGCTGTGGCTCCGGGGACGAACGCGGTTCCACGCCAGTGATGGAGCATGGCTCCGGGCGCGATGACCGGATCGGCGGGCGTGCGCTTGTCGATGATCAGTTCGCCGCGGCGGAGGCGGGCATCTGTTTCTGGAGCGGAAGGCAGCGGAGCGAGGAAGGTGTTTTGGGAGCCGTGCTGCTGTGCGAGACGCGACTCGATGGTGCTGACATAGGAGTTGAAGGCGGAAACTGCGGCCGGCTGCGGGTCCGCCTGCACGCAGACGGGAACGAAGGAGACAACGAATAGAACGGAGAGGGCAAATCGGGGCCGGAAATTCACTGGGAGTTCCAAGTGTAGCGCACCGGTTGGTGATTGTTCGGCGAGCGGAGTGGAGATAGGATGGGACGTTGCCATGAGACGCTGCCTCTTCTTCGTGCTTTTGCTTTCCGTGGCGGTTCCTGCTGTGGCGGCGAAGCGCGAGACGGTGGCGCAACTGGAGCAGTCGCTGATGGCGGCTTCGGCTGCGCACAAGGCGGATGCGGAGATTGCGCGGCAGATCGGCGGCACGGAGCTTTCTGAGCGGCTTTCTGAGGCGACGCTCGAGCGGCTGCGCGCACAAATGGTTCCTGGTCCGCAGACGGCGGTGGCGCTGCAGTTGCTTGCGGATCAGTCGGCATTTCTCGATTTGCCGGCCGGCGAAATGCCGGCCACGGCGCCTCCCGAGGCTGCGACGCAGCAGAGCATGCTGGCGGCGGCGCGCAGTTACGTGGGAGAAACGCTGCCGCGGTTGCCGAACTTTCTGGCTACGCGGACGATTGAGCGGTATGACGATAGTCCGCAGGCCGTGAAGAAGGATGGCTGGCCGGTGCGCGCGGGAATGCACCGCGTGGACACATCGAGCCGGGAAATTTCAGTACGCGACGAACGGGAGAATCAACCGCCGACGCAGGGTTCCGCAGTTTGGGAACGGCAGATCGGGCTGATTTCCGGTGGTGAGTTTGGGACCACGCTGGGCATGATTTTGACGGACACTCTGCAGGGCAGGATGACCTGGAGCCATTGGGAACAGATTGGCAACGGGCCGGCGGCGGTGTTCCAGTACGAGGTGCCGCGCCCTGCTTCGCATTTCGAACTGATCAGCACGCTGCAGCGGACGGCGGCGGTGGAGGGATTTGCCGCGCCGAGCGGACCTCGCGGGATTGCCAGCATCGGGGTGCGGCCGAATAACGATCCTTCGCGGACCTCAGTGATTCACGTGCGGCCTGCGTATCACGGTTCGATCTCGATTGATCCGGCGACCGGGACGATTCTGCGCATCACGATGGAGGCGGAGCTGAAGGACAGCGATCCGTTCCGGCGGGCGGCGATTTTGGTGGAGTATGGGCCGGTGCAGATCGGCGACGCGACGTTCATTTGCCCGGTGCGCAGTCTGGCTCTTTCGCTGGCGGCTTTCGACACGCAGGGGAGTTCGAGCGATGCGCCGACGGAGTGGTTGAACGAGACTTTGTTTACGGCTTATCACCGATTCGCTTCGACGACGCGGGTGTTGGGGGATGCGGCGCCGCGGTGAAGGGATCAGGGAATAGGGGATCAGGGGTTCAGACGGGTTTGTTGCTTTCCCACCCAAGCAGAGTTTGGATGGGGCACCTTGGTCGTGCGGATTGATGCGGCGCGAAAGAGAGACGCGACTATTGTTTCTTTTCGGGCTTGGGCATGAAGTAGCCGCGGCGCGCCTGGACCTCGATCCCCTTTCGATCGACTTTTACTTCCAGACGATGATAGGCACCGTTTGCCTTCATGCCGTCGAGAGGAAGCTCGAGCATGTAGACGAATTCCGGTGCTTCCGCAATGGTCTTGAAACCTGCATCCAGGTCGTTGTTGTCGTGAAAGAACGTTCCGCCTGTTCCGTCGGCGAGTTCTCCCATTGCTTCTTCCTCGATGCTCATGGAGCTTCGCCGGTACTCCGCCACCTGTCCCGGACTTCTTCCGCGCGTGTCATCGCTTGCGGATATCGAAGCAGTGTAGAGCCCGCGGGCATCCACCGCGTTGATGATTACATTGGATTGCACAGCGAGGTCGATTGCCTGCGACTCCGCGTACCGCGCTTCCTCTTCGACCGGAAGAAAGCCATCGGAAACCAGGAGGAGAGAGCGCTGTCCCGTCAATGGCGCCATTCTGCGTACGATCTCCCGGAGAGTTTCATAGGTTTTTAGAACGTCCTGTCGGCCAGCGCTCAAGGAGTGCATGGCCGCCGTCTCAGCGAGTCTCTCGGCCATTTCTTTTGGGGTATTGGGGCTGCAAACCGTCATTATCTGGCCAATCACATCGTTAAGCGCCGCGGGGTCGTGCCTGTTTTCGATGAGGTCCGCCTGATAGTAGTCAATTTTCGGACAGTCGGCTGCGCTGGCTCGGTAGATACCCTGGGGCTGCAGGCTCATCATCGCGTCGTGCAACTTGGCGCGGTCGCGCGTGAGGCCGCTGTTGATTTTTCCGGAAACCGATACCACGGCAGCGACATCGGAGCCGCCTAGTGTCTCGTCCAAGGCATTCGAAGCAGCCTTTCGCACATACGCCAAATCTTCGAAGGTCAGATGCAGGTCGTCGAAGAGAAGAACGGTGACGCGGTCTGGCAGGATGGCCGATTGTTTTGCCGCGTCGGCCTGGGACGATGGATGCTGCTTCGGTTCCGCGGCGAGCGCATCGCTGTTTCCAGCGGAAGTGCGCCTCTCTACCGTGAAGGCCGAGAGCGGCGACGGCTTGCCGTTGTCGAAGACCTGGAAGTCGCCTCTTTGCAAGTCACCGACCATGCGGCCCTGTTTGTCGTGGACTACGACGGGCACGAGGACCCGGCTGACATTTATTTGGAGGGGAGGGGAGGCGGAGAGTGTTCCGGCCTCCGGACGGGGAGACACGGGTGGGGTGGAAGATGGCTGCGGCTGATTGGCGGCGTTCGCGGGGGCCGTGGCCGGCAATGCGGTGGTTGCAGGCCGCGAATCGGACAACACAGGGTTTGGGTTCGTTGGCGCGTCCGGTGCGGGGGGCTCGAGCTTTTCTACCGATGCAGGAACACTTGACGGCAGGTTGACGGACGGGGGTGCCGCTTGCTGCGGCGCGGGAGCGGCAGGCTCGGTTTCCGGACGGGAATTCTGCGCCGCGACGGGAGGAGCCTCTTGATTCGGAGCGCTGGCCCCAGGCGGTGCAGGCGGCACCGGAGATGCCGCGGACTGCTCATCGAGAATCCGCGATGTAGAAGCGAAGATGTGATAGTCGGTGAAGAGGTTCTCATTCAACCACTCGGTCGCAGCGCCTTCAAAATTTGTGTTGACGGTGGCCGGCGCAGATGACAGCGCCAGGCTTCGCACTGGGCATATCACTGTTTTGCCGGCGATTGCGACGGGGCCATATTCAACGAGAGTTGCGCCGCGCTCAATGGTCGAATTGCCTTTCAAGTCGGCCACTAACGTCAAGCGAAGGATTGTCCCCGTAGCGGGATCGATCCACAAGGAACCTTGATACCCAGGTTTGGAATGAACCGTTGCATTCTTAGATGAAGCTGTCATGGCAGCCAGGCCCCCAGTGCGCGCCCACCGATTTGAGCCGCCGTTGGGCTGAACGTGTTCGACGGGAGTATCAATCTCGTAGTGCGACACAGTCCTGGGGACTTCATAGTGAAAGACTGCGACGACGCCCGAGGCAGTTTGCTCCCAGTGACTCCATGCTGTCGTTCCCTGAGCGGAATCGCTGAGAAGGATCAGGAGAGTGGAACCGAATTCGCCCCAGGTCATGAGTCCGCCCTGGGTAGGCGAGGATGCGGCACCGGTGCTTACCGACAGATTCTTTCTCTCGTTGCGAACAGAAACTTCTGTTTTCGATGAGCCAATCAAGTGCAGCCCAATTCGCTGGAGATAGCCACCTTTTGTTACTTCCTGCGGGCTATCGTCGAAGTTGAAGGTGGTTCGGGTCGCGAGCAGGTTGGGCAGATTCGGTAAGGTATCGACCGCAAACCCTCTTGCAGCCTCGAGCATTTTCTGTTGTGTGGCCGGGTCGGGTGTGGGGGTGGTGGGCAATTCATTTGCAGGCGGGTCGAGAAAGGCTGACCGATCTGCCAACAAGAGCAAGGCCATTGCGGGTTGGGAGCCGCTTGCGAATTGGGTATTCAATCGGCCCAGGGTTCTATCGGTGAGGCGCTCGGACAGTTCCATGGAGGCAACCTGGCGCGCGATGTCTTCATCTTTTTTGTGCGCGGCGGTGGCTCTGGTGAGAGTTTCCTCCAGCTGCGCCACGGTGACGCGTTTTGCGGCATTTGCGGGAAGCGCGGTGACAGCGAGAAGGGCGAGGAGACGAAGGCGGCTCTCGCGACCGCATGGAACGTCAGGAAAGAGGGCGATCCTCTCACAGGCAGGATCTCGCGCGAACGTGGAATTCGTTTGTCCACGTTATTTTTTCTTTCCCGGCTTGGGCATGAAAAAGCCGCGGCGCGCCTCGAGGTTCACGTCGTCCCGATCTACTTTCACTTTCAGGCGGTGGTAGTTGCCGTCGGGCTTGATGTTGTCGAGGGAGAGCTCGAGGACGTAGACAATGTCCGGCGCTTCGGTGAGGCTTTTGAATCCACCCTCAAGGTCGTTGCTGTTGCGAAAGAAAGTGCCGCCGGTTCCGTCAGCGAGAGAGGCCATTGCGCTTTCGGCGGCCAGCATGGAGGTGCGGCGGAAGTCGGACTGTTGCTGGACGGTGGAGAGGGACGCCCCCGGGGTGTGCTCGCTGGCCGTGAGTTCGGTGGTGTAGAGACCGCGCGCATCGAGAGCGCTGATTGTGACATTGGACTGGGCGGCGAGGTCCATAAGCTGCGATTCGGCGAAGATCGACTCCTGCTCGAGGGAGACGAAGCCGGGCGAGACAAGGATGATCATGCGTTGACCCGGCAGAGTGGCCATGGCGCGGACAAATGCGGTGAGATTCGCGTACGTGATGTGGACATCTTGCCGGCCAAGATTGAGGACGCGGGTGGCGGTTGCGTTCACCTCGTTCTCAATCGCGTCCTGCTGGTACTTCGGATCGAGGCTCGGGTTGCAGTTGACGACCTGGCTGAATGCGTCCTGGAATGCGGGGCTCTTGTTGTTATGTTCCTGGTCAATCTGTACGGCCTGAAAGTACGAGATGCTCGGACACTCTCGACTATCGGCGCGATACACGTTGTGCGCTTGCAGGCTCAGGATGGCTTGCTGCAGGTGGGCATGATCGCGCGTAAAGCCGCTGTTGGTTTTGCCGGAGAGTGAAAGGACGGCGGCGGCATCGGAGGGAGATAGCGATTCGTCGAGAGCTTTTGCGCCGGCCTTCTGGACAGCCGCGAGATCTTCGTTGGTGATATGCAGGTCATCGAAGAGAAAGATGATGAAGCGCTGGGATGACGGCGCGGTCTGCGGGGCGGTGTTTGCGGGAGACGATGGGTTCGTTTGTGCGTTTCCGGTTGAGCCACGCTGCTCCACGTTGAAGGCGGAGATGGGGCGCGGCTTGTCGTTGTCGTAGACCTGAAAATCTTCCTGCTTCAGACCGGCGACCGGGTGCCCTTGTTTGTCACGGACAACGACGGGGATGAGCACGCGGTTGACGTTGATCTCGATGACGGGCGTAGCGGGGGGCTGCTGCGCGGAGAGAGGGAGCAGGCACAAGATCGCCAGCGGGATGATTCGGTTGGAAGCGCGTGGGCCCATGTTTACCCCTGATCAGAGATTGGCGATCGTGCTGATTTCTTGAACAGGGAGATTCTAGTCCTGAGAAACAGAAAAGCAGAGAAACAGAGAGACAGTGGAGCAGAGAAGCGGAGAAATGGAGAGCGGAGAAGCAGAGCTACCGTTCGAGGATCAGAACGGAGACGCAGCGAGGATTTCGAGGACGCTGAAACTGTCATCGTCGGGCTGTCGTGTGAAGCGGACTCTGGCTTTGACCCGTGCGGCCATCGAGAAGAGCTGGAGCGACGATCTGGGCCTGGTTTCCGCGAGCTTTTGCAGGAGATCGAAGCCATTCATGGTCGAGGGAGGGATAAGAAAGAGGCTGAGCATGCGCCGGGGGCTCATATCGTGAGGGTATCGAGGCATGCGCTGAAGGGCGCTGCCGAGGTTTCTACACATGGCGATGCTGGGCGTGGTTGTACGCAGGCAGAAATCCATGGTGGCACATTGCTGAGAGGTTTTGCCGAGGCAGTATTTCTGGAGCGGAACCGGGATCCATGTCAGACCGTAGCCGTCCTTGCCATTCTTGAGGGGCATGGTCTGGAGGAAGAGGATCTGTTCGCTGTCCACCGAGTTTGGTTGAGCGGCTGGTGATTGTGCGGAGGCTGGAGGGACGAGGTGCAGCGGGTTTCCCAGGAGGGCGCAAACCAGGAGCGCGCCGTGTGCAAGCTTTCGCAACTGCGGTGAGGTTTTCATGAAGGGCTGTTGATGCCAGCCATTGTGCCATAGGTCTGCGATTGTCAGAAGGAGAATTACAACCTTCGCCCGATGACAACTCGACAACAAGATTGATTGCGACTCGAGTTTGATTTGGGTTTGTGGTTTCCAACCCTTTTCGCCAGAGATCAAAAAAGCAGATCCTTCGACTTCGCTCAGGGCAGGCTTTCGACTCGCTTTCACTGTGCTCAGGGTCGCCCAGGATGAAACAGGATGGGGGCACGGAGGGTGGGGTGGATTGATGGATCGCGCAAAAAGGTTGATTTGGGTTCGTGGTTTCCCACCCTTTTCGCAGGAAAAAGCGAAAAGGATGGGGCACGGAGGGTCGTGCGGACTGATGGATCGCTCAAAGAGGTTGAGTTGGGGTTCTGTGGTTCCCACCCCTTGCTGCGAAAAGGATGGGGCACGGAGGTGTGTGCGGGATTCGGCGTTGCGGGCTTGGGGTGGTGGTTTAGTACTCGATACCGCGTTGGGCGAGGATGCCTTTCTGGTAGGCGTGTTTGACTTCACGCATCTCGGTTACGGTGTCGGCGACGTCGACTAATAAAGGATGGGCGCTGCGGCCGGTGAGAATGACGTGGACCATTTCGGGGCGGGCGCGGAGGGTTTCAGCGACTTGCTCGGGGGCGAGCATGCCGTAGCTGATGGCGTAGTTGATTTCGTCGAGGATGACGAGATCCCACTCGCCGGAGAGGATAGCTTCGCGGGCTTCGGCCCAGGCTGCTTCGACGAGGCGGATGTCTTCGGGGTCGGTTTCGGCTCCGCCGATTTTGACGAAGCCGCGGCCCATCTGTTTGAGGACGAAGTTGGGGGCGTGGGTGAGGACGGCGTCAAGTTCGCCGTAGTGCCAGGAGCCTTTGAGGAATTGAAGTACGAGAACGCGCATGCCGTTGCCGACGGCGCGCAGGGCGGTGCCGAGGGCGGCGGTGGTTTTGCCCTTGCCGGGTCCAGTGTTGATGAGGATGAGGCCACGGCGGGAGGAAGTTTCGGAAGAGTTCATAGTACCGAGTTCTTAGTTCTGAGTTCTGAGTTCTGAGTTCTGAGTTCATAGTTCAGAGTTCGTAGTTCACAGTCTACCGTTCCTGCTGTGTGCAGTGGCGGGGTCGAATGAAAACTGCGAGCTCTGAACTGCGAACTAAGAACTGCTCTTCAGTGGCCCGTGTGGTAGGGATGGCCGGTGAGGATTGTGCAGGCGCGGTAGATCTGTTCGGCGAGGACCAGGCGGGCGAGAGCGTGGGCGAGGGTGAAAGAGCCGAGGGAGAGAAGGATCTTTGCGCGCGGGAGTGCTGCGGGGGACCAGCCGCTGGCGGGACCGATGGCAAAGACGATGTGCTGGACGCTTTCGTCGCGGCGAGCACGTAGCCACGCGGCGAAGGCTTCGGAGGTCATGGAGCGGCCATGGCTATCGAGCAGGACGAGAGCGGCGGCGGTTCGGCCCTTCTGGGCGTCGAGCCAAGCGAAGAAAGCGTCTTCACTTTTGAACGCCTGATCCTTGAACGCGTCCTGGCTGCGCAGCAAATTGGAGCACCGTTCCAGGTAGGAGACCGTGAGGGACTGGAAGGGGTCGCTAGCTGGAAAGCGAGACCCGATGTGAGCCAGGGTGACTTGCATTGGGAGGAGAATAACGCAGGTTTAACGAATTAGAGCTATTAGGGGAAGAATTCCCCAAAAATGAGAGGCGAAACCCATTTTCTGAATATTCAGGTTTTATTATCCTGAATTTCATAGAAAGCGGTTTCAGGGTTTGCGGAAGCCTACGACTTAAGTCATGCGTTTTCAGGTGATCACAAAAATGTTTGGACGTTTCGTGGGATTGGCAAGCGTCATGCACTCTGAATCATAATCGCAGCTTCCATCGCTGTCGCGCGTTCAGATCCACGAACCAATTTTTTGTGATCCCAATCAATGGACCGCTTTTAGGAGATATGGACCCTATGAAGAGCTTAACGAGGCTCCTCTGCTTTGTGTCGTCGTTGCTCGTGTTGACTTCTCTAACAATATGTTACGGACAAGATGTCTCGGGCATGGCAGGCGAGGTGACCGATCAGTCCGGCGCAGAGGTGCCCAACGCCGTCGTTGTTTTAAGGAACCCGAGCACGGGAACGAAGTACACCCAGACGACGAACGCGACCGGGTTCTACCGTTTTGCCGAGATTCCGCCGGGGCAGGGGTATGAAGCGAGCTTCACGGCCAAAGGGTTCTCTCCGGTCGAGGTGAAGGGTCTTTACCTCACGGTGGCAACGGTCCGCACCCAGAATGTGACTTTGACCATCGGGGCGCGCGCCGAGGCGGTTGAGGTGACGGCCACAAACTCGGAAGTGACGATTGACACTACGAGCGCAACGATCGGCAATACGTTCGACGTCGTGGCCTTGAATAATCTTCCTGTTCAGCAGAGAAACGATCCAACTGCACTGTTCACGATGCAGCCTGGTGTGACGGACACGGGCTCTGTCGCCGGCGCCCGCGTCGACCAGAACTATGTCACAGTTGACGGTCTCGATGTGAACGACCTTGCGACCGGCGGAGCGAGTCAGAACAACACAGGCGCCGGAATCACGGATGGCTTCGGCAGCGCGATTGTTGGACACGCCCCGGTTGACTCTGTGGAAGAGTTTCATGCCAACGTTGCGGGCAGCCAGGCGGCGACCGGCCCCGGCAGCGGCGGTCAGTTCCAACTGGTGACGAAGAGCGGCACGAATAAATTTCACGGCAACATCAACGAGTATCATCGCGACGGCTCGCTGGTGGCGAACAGCTGGTTCAGCAACAACGCGACACCGATTATTCCGAGAAACAACCTGATCCAGAATCAGTTCGGCGGCAACATCGGCGGACCGATCAAGAGGGACAAGGCGTTCTTCTTTTTCAACTTCAGCGACTCGCGGATCATCAGCTCCGAGCTGGTGCAGAGAACGGTTCCGCTGGATAGCTTGCGGAACGGCAACATCAACTACTGCACGAACGCCAGCACGGATTGCAGCACGCAGAACACACTTTCTCCCGCGCAGGTGCAGGCCCTTGACCCGGCGGGGATTGGTGAAGACTCGAGCTGGGTTAGTTATTTTTCGAAGCGCTTTCCGCACTCGAACAACAATGTAACGGGCGATGGCGTCAACTCGGGCGGCTATTCGTTCAATGCTCCGAACAACGATTACGCCACCAACTATGTGGCGAAGATCGACTACACCATCAACGACAAGATGAAGCTGTTCGGGCGGTTCACGATCTCGCGGGAGAATGCAGTGGAGAACCCGAACGAGTTCGCGGGCGACCCAGCGACTAATCCCTTCGTGGATCGCTCCTACGCGTTTGTGATCGGTCACAACTGGGTGATCGGGGACAGCATGACGAACCGGTTCTATCTTGGCGAGACGGTTCAGAAGCTTTCTTTCCCGAACTCGTATAACCCGCTTGGATCGACCTTCTATACGTTTGGCGACGGCGCCGATCAGGCCCTTTCTTCGAGCCTGTATCTGAATCCGAGTGCGCAAGCTCGCCGCATTCCGATTCCGGTGATTGGGGACGACTTTAGCCGGACGAAGGGGAACCACACGTGGCAGGTGGGTGGAACCTTCAAGGACATTTTGGCGCACGAGACGACCGTCGCCGACTACAACACGACGGAGGTCGGTCTGGGCGGCTACATCCTCGACCTCTGCGGTCCGACCCCCGGTAGTTGCGGCGGCGCGAACCCCAGCCTGCGCCCGGCCGATGTCGATCCGACGAACGCCACTCTTTGGGATGAACCTTTCACGTTCATGCTGGGTCGCATTGCCAATGTGCAGAGCGACTACAACTACAACGCTCAGGGCAACGTGTTGAAACAGCTCTCGGGCGATCAACGCCTGTACCGGAACTACCAGACGCAGATTTATGCACAGGACTCCTGGAAGCTCCTGCCCAGCCTGACGATGTCGTATGGTGTGACGTACCAGTTGTTCTCAGTACCCTATGAAGTCCACGGCCTGGAGAGCGTGGAACCGTACACCTTCGATCAGTACTTTGGCGCGCGCGTGTCGCAGAGCGCTCTTGGTGAGACGGGCCCCAATGCTGTTCCGCTGATTTCGTACTACCTGGGCGGAAAGGCGAACAACGGTCCATCGCTGTTCAACCAGGAGTACAAGAACTTTTCGCCCCACGTCGGATTTGCGTGGAACCCGGGCTTCGACAAGAAGTCTGTGTTCAACCTGAGCGGCGGCGTGATCTATGACAGGTCGGTGGTCTTTTCGATCATGCACCTGCAAGATGGGGATTCGTACCTGTTCCAGCAGACGAAACCGACGCCTCTGGGAGTCCCGAACGATCCGTACGATTCAGTCAAGGGCGATCCGCGTCTCGATTCGAACAACGGGATCTCGGCGGTAACACTGACACCCCCGGCGACGCCGCGGCCTCCGTACCAGCCCTTTACCACGAACGGTGTACCGAATGGCCTGCAGAACGGCCTGGCCTTCAACGAAACGATCGATCCTGGTCTAAGGACGCCGTACAACATTACCTACAACGCCGGCTGGCAGCGCGCGATCCCTGGAGACATGGTTCTAAAGGCTAGTTACGTGGGACGCCTGGGACGCCGTCTTCTGGCGCAGGCGGACGCAAACCAGGTTCTCGACTTCGTGGACACAGCGTCGGGGCAGGAGTTTTCGCAAGCCTTCGCCGCGATCACGACAGCTATCCGGCAGGATCCCAACCCCGCGGATTTGCCCACGCAGCCGTGGTTTGAGGACGTCGTTACGCCGGGAATCGGAGTTGCCCAGGGCTACGCCAACAACACGCAGTTCCTCGGATCGGCAATCGGCGGCCTGGTGGCGAACGGCGATATGGGTGACTTCATCCAGGCGCTTTCGAGCATTACCCCCTACAACGTCGGTTCAGCGGCCCAGTTCTCAGAGAACAGCTTCCACAATAACGAGGGGTTCTCGAGCTACAACGGCCTGCTGCTGACCCTGTCGAAGAACACCTCGCACGGCTTGCACTATGACGCGAACTACACGTGGTCGCACTCGATCGATAACATTTCGTTCTTCGCCAATTCGCAGGGCGATACGGGTATCGGCGGCGGCGGTCTGATCTGCGACGTGATACGCCCTCGTGAGTGCCGCGCTAGTTCGGACTTCGATGTGCGGCAGTACTTTACGGCGGATGCAAACTATGACCTGCCGTTCGGCCGGAACAAGATGTTCCTCTCGAGTTCGTCGGATCTGGCGAACGCGTTGATCGGCGGCTGGAGTCTCAGCGGCGTTGTCGACTCGCACACCGGATTCCCGTGGCAGACGGCCAGCAATGCGTTTGTGGCCAGCTATTCGAACAACGCTCCTGGAATCCTGACAGGCAACCGCTCGATTGCGAAGACGCAATTGACAAAACTGCCGACAGGCGGAGTCAGCAGCTTCAAGAATGCCGCGATGGCCGCGGACCAGTACACGGGACCAGTGGGATTCCACATCGGATCGCGTAACGATCTGCGTGGCCCGGGTTACTTCAATGCGGACATGGGGCTGGCCAAGAACATCCCGGTCTACGGCGAAAAGGTCAATCTTAAGTTCCGCGCCGATGCATTCAACGTGTTCAACCATCCGAACTTCTCAATTCCTTCGGAGAATGTCTTCAACGGACTCGATGAAGAAGACATCCAGCGTGGAAAGGGATTCGGCCAGATCAGCTACACGGTGACGCCGGTTGGCAACCTGAACAACGGCGCCCGCGTGCTGGAACTCTCGCTGCGGTTGGAGTTCTAAGGACTGGGCTTAAGGCAAGCAAAAAGGGACCGCTTCGGCGGTCCCTTTTTTGCGTCTGGCCCTTTATTGAGGATTGCCGAAACGCGTGTGCGTTCAGGATTTCTTTCCGGCAGGCTTTTTTGTGGGAGGTTTTCTCGGAGACTTCTTCGCGACACTCTTGGCGGGTGCCGGTGGCTTCTTTGCGCTTTTTTTTGGCTTCGTCCCAGGGGAACTTTTCGGCGTAACTGATTTCGTTGTGGCTGGGGCTTTGCTGCGCGTGGCGCGGGTTTTTGCGGCGAGAGTGGCTTTGAGTTCGGCGTCGAACTCGGCGGGCGAAAGCGGGCGCGCGGATTTGCGGAGGCGTTCGATGTCGTAGAAGGCGCGGCGCTCTGCGTGGAAGACATGAACCACGAAGTCAACGTAGTCGAGGAGTATCCATCCGCCTTGGCGGCGGCCTTCGACGGAGGTGGCGTAGACTCCAAAATCGCGTTTCAGGGTGAACTCGATTTCGTCGGCGATGGCCTGGGCCTGACGGTCATTGAGGGCTGACGTGATGAGAAAGAAGTCAGAGAGGCCGGAATCGATGGGATCGAGTTCGAGGATGCGCGTGTCTTCGCCTTTTTTGTCTTCACAAACTTTGGCGGCGGCCTGAACGAGGATGCGGGTTTGCTCGTGCGCTTGCGAGGTGGTCATTCGAGGGAATCGGTCTCCAAAGGTCAATGGTAGCAGCGAACAGTTCTCAGTTCACAGTTCGTAGTTCTTAGCTTTCAAAACACAACCTTTGGCGAGTCTGGAAGGGGAAGAAGGGGCTGACCACGAGGGACCGTTAAACCACGAAAGTGCTGGCGGCACGGGACTGTGAACTAAGAACTCCGAACTATGAACTGCCTCACCTCACCGGTACAGGTTGTGGGCGGCGATGTAGTCGAAGACGGCGTCGGGAAGATCGCTGTGATGACCTTCGCCCGCGGGGATGCGCGCTATCTCGCTATGCACTTCTTCGCGAATCGCTGTGGCACTGATGTCGATGTAGAGGCCGGGCAGGAGATGGAAAGGTGCAGTGGCTCCGGAGGCATTGCGCAGCGTACAGGTGCGCAGTTCAACGGCGGCGACTGGCGAGGAAAAGCAAGGTTCAAGCGAGAGGCCCGCGGGCAGTGCAGCGGCCAGGTCTGCGAGGTTCTGTCCAGGGCGCGAGGCAACGATGAGTGGAGCGAGGAAAGGAATTTCGGAGCCTCGATGCCAGTGTTTGAGCGCCAGAAAAGAGTCGGCCCCAGGAGACAGAAAAGCTCGCTGTGTATGGGCAGGTCCCGCTTGAGTGCGACGAGCGTGTCAAAAGTGTAGTTGGGCGTGTCGGTGGGACGCGCTCTCCTTTTTCGGCGCGTCGGCGAGGGAGAGAGCAAAGCCGGGTTCGTTGGCGATGGCGAGGCGTGTCATGGCGACGCGATCTTCGAAGCTGGCGGTAGAACCGAGGGGCTTGAGAGGCTGCGCGCCCACGGGGGCGAAGAGGACGGTATCGAGATCGAGAGCGGCTTGTGCGGCGCGCGCGACGGCGAGATGGCCGCGGTGGGGCGGGTCGAAACTTCCTCCGAAAAACGCGATGCGGGGACCATTGGCCGCTGAATCAAGCATGGGTTCATGGTAATGCCATAGGATCATGGGTGAGATGATGCGTTGGGTGATTGCGATTCTGTCCGTGATTGGCGCCGTGGTTTCCGGGCTGGCGCTGCAGGTTCACTATTCAACTACGACCGAGCCCTGCTCGATCAATGAGCGGTGGGATTGCGGCGTGGTGAATCACAGTCCGTTTGCCGTGATCGGGCATGTTCCGGTGGCGGCGATCGGGATCGCGGGTTACCTGGCGCTGGTGGTTCTTGCGCTGACGCGGCAGCGATTTTTGCTGCATGTGGTGGCGCTGGTTGGATTGATTTTTGCGCTGCGCCTGACGTTCATTGAGGAATTCGATCTGCTGGTGTGGTGTCTTTATTGCGTGATTTCGCAAGGAATGATTGCGTTGATTTCGCTGCTGAGTTTGGGGTGGCTGGCGGCGGAATATTTTGGGTTGAAGCGCGGGGCTCAGCGGGTTGACGTTTAGAGCGCGGATTCTTCGATTCGTCCTCAATCAAGATGGCGAATTGTTTTGTTGAGGTTCGTTGCTTTCCCAGGTCTCCAGGGAGACCTGGGGCACCCATTTTCGTGCTGATTGAAGCCTCTGCTCCCTCCGTCCATATCTGTCAATGCGGGTTCGTTGCTTTCCCTTTCCTCATAGATCAAAAAGCAGATCCTTCGACTCCCCTTCACTGCGCTCAGGGTCGCTCAGGATGAAAGGATGGGGCACGGAGATCGTGACGAGCGCCTGTTTTCTAAGCGCAGTCTTTCGACTCCTTTGCTCTGCTGCGCTGATAAAATTGATGCATACATATGTTTAAAAAGAGATATGCGCGGTGGATGTACGACTGGGAATACCGGCTGACGACGCGCGACGAAAACCGGGTGGTGCGCCCACTGGAGTGGGGGTTCGAGTGGATCGAGCCTTTCCTTGAAGCGCATGGATTTGGTGCGGCGGTGCCTGATCCGGAGAGCGTGCGGGACGAAGCGGCTGCCGAAGCTGCGATGGTGCGCATTAATCAACTGCTCATTCGAAACAGCGATGTGTTTTTCGGCTACGAGCGGCCGACGGATTTTCGTCTGGAGGAACGGTACCCGATGCTGTTTCCGACGAATGTGCGGCCGGAGACGCTGGCGCAGGAAGCGGAGATTCGCGAGTTGGCTGCCGCGGGAAAGATTGAGAAGGCGCAGTTTCTCCGTTTCACTTCGCCGGAGCGGACGCCTTACCCGGAAAACGATTTGGTGAATGCGCGGTGGTATCCGGCGCCTGCGCACAAAGATCCCAAGCGGCCGAAGCAGGCGATTGTGGTGTTGCCGCAATGGAATGCGGATGCGTTTGGCCACAACGCGCTGTGCACGATGTTCGAATTGGTTTGGTGTGTCGGCGCTGCGGCTTTCGAAGCCATACCACGATGTTCGGCGACCGAGCGAGCTGGAGCGTTCAGACTATGCAGTGAGCGCGAACATTGGGCGCACGATTTCGGCATGCCGGCAGGCGGTGGTGGATATTCGCTGCTGCATCGATTGGCTGGAGGAGCAGGGGTACGAGCACTTCGGCGTGCTGGGAACGAGCCTGGGCTCCTGCTACGCATTTCTAGCGAGCGCGCACGACAAGCGGATCCGGGTGAATGCATTCAACCATGCGTCGACGGCGTTTGGCGATGTGGTGTGGGCGGGGCAGAGCACGCGGCATGTGAAGCAGGCGCTGGCCGATGCGGGCCTGACGCAGGATCGCATTCGCACCTTGTGGTCGGCGGTGAGCCCGGTGAGTTTCTACGATAAGATTATGCGCCCCGAGGTTGCGGGAGCAGACAAGAGAGTTCTACTGGTGTACGCGAATTACGATCTCACGTTTCCGAAGGAGTATTCGCTCGAGGTGGTGAAGGCATTCAATCGGATTGGGCTGAATTTTGAATTGCGCGTGCTGCCGTGCGGGCACTACACGACGGGCGAGACGCCATTCAAATTTATCGATGGATGGTACCTGGGATCGTTTGTGCATCGGGCGTTCAAGGAACTGCGCGCGGAGAAAGCGGCGCGCGGGGACGGGACGGTTGCGTGTTCGGAGAAAGTGGAAGAGGAAGTGGGCGCGGGGTAGCTCGCCTCGTGGGCGAAGGTGTTTCGCCGGGGCTTGAGCGGATGCAGGGTGTTGGCTTCATTACAAAGCAAACCATATCGCCCGAAGACGGGCCAGTCGTTGACCCAATCTAAAGCCTTGAACCATTGGTAGCGTGTGATGAGGAGGCTTGGTGGAGGCCTCCGGGGCTGAAGCCGTGCGTCTTTCTGGGGTCCTATTCAGAGGCCTGAAGGCCTCTGCTCCCTCCGTCGAGACCTGTCAAAGACGAGTCGTGCTTTCTCACCCTGGACCACTCCACGAACATAGACCTGTTCGCGGGTACCACGCGTTGGCCTCTGCTCCCTCCGTGAAAAGAACGGGCAGGAAAAGTGGAGACGGGTGCCTCGAATGTATGGCGCATGGGGATGCGGCGAAGTATTCTTGGACGACACGGAAGCTCCCCCTTCTCTATCCTGCTTGTTGTCTGGAGGCAACGGATGCCGATCAGTTGGACTGGACGTGTGGGCGGCTTGGTCAAGGTGGGTGTTTGCGCCCTTGTTCTGCTTCGTTCTGGTATTTGCCATGCGACCGAGGCGCCTTTTCCGGCGCGGATCGGGAATGCGGTCGTGGTCCTGGCCGGCCCGTGGAAGTTTCATCCCGGCGACGACGCAGCCTGGGCGAATCCAGACTTTGACGACACGGGCTGGGGCACCATCGCTCTGACGCCACCGGAAGGTTCCTACGACCCGATCACTGGCTCCAGCGGTTTTGTACCCGGCTGGACGGCGCGCGGCTATCCGGGGCTCAACCGTTATGCGTGGTATCGGCTGAGCGTGAAGGTGGAGAGCGACGGGGCGGGGACGGAGCCATCTCCACTGGCGCTCACGATGCCGCTGAACTTCGACGATGGGTACGAGGTGTTTGTCAACGGCCGGAGGGTCGGCGCATTCGGGCAATTAAATTCCAGCTCGGTGCTGTATTACAACTCGCAGCCGCGCGCGTTTCCCCTGCCGGATGACTTGCGCAACGGAGCGATGACGATCGCCATTCGCTTCTGGATGGATCCGGCGACGGTGTTGTCATCCCCGGATGTCGGGGGCATGCATGGCCCGCCGATGCTCGGGCAGCTTTCGGCCATTGATGCCATGCTTCGCCTGGAGTGGGACGCCGTGAACCGGACCCAGGTGGGCAACCTGTTGAGCGTCGGTTTTCTTTTTCTTGCGGCCTGCCTGGGGCTCACGCTGTTCTGGTTTGACCGCCAGGAGCCTGCCTACTTTTGGCTGGGAGCTGTGTGCCTGGTGGGCTTTGTGGCGCGAGGCACAGTCATGCTGGGCTATTACACAACGCTGCTGCCGATGACCTGGGAGATTTTCTCACAGGATGTCGTGCTCGAGCCGTTGACCCTTACTTTGTGGACCTTGTTCTGGGCCTATTGGTTCGGGCTGGAAAACATCGGGCGGATTGCGCGCATTGCTTGTGTGTTCGGATCTCTGCTTTCGCTAGCGCTGGCTACGATTCGGCCACCTTTGTATGGAACGGTGATTCCCGCCGGCGTGTCTGCGTGGGTGGTGCCCTTGAGTCTGGTGCTCAAGCTCATGCTGGGTGGGCTCCTGTTGTGGGTGACCTATCGCGGAATCCGCAAGCAAGGTTCGGACGGTTGGCTCGCTCTGGCTCCAATCCTTCTCACGATTTTCTGGGCCTATCAGGAAGAGCTCACGGTCATTCATATCTTCTCCATCGTTCGTTTCCTGGGAGTGACTCTCAGCGCGGGCGTGCTTGCGAACCTGTTCATGCTGGCGATCATCTCAGTGCTGATGATGCGGCGCTTCATTCGCGGCCAGCGGGAGCGCGAGCTATGGCGGCTGGAGATCGAGCAGGCGCGGCAGGTGCAGCAGGTGCTGATTCCGGAGGCGCTGCCGAGGGTGCCGGGGTTCCGACTGGCAAGCGATTACAGGCCGGCGCAGCAGGTGGGCGGCGACTTCTTCCAGATTATGCCGCTGAAAGAGGGCGGGGTGCTGGCGGTGATTGGCGATGTAAGCGGCAAGGGCATGCCGGCGGCCATGACGGTGAGTTTGCTGGTGGGGACGGTGCGAACGCTAGTCCACTTTACCGACAGCCCGGGCGAGATTCTGGCGGCGATGAATTTTCGCATGCTGGCGCGCAGCCATGGAGGATTTACCACTTGCCTGGTGATGCGTGTCGCGCCGGATGGGCTGGTCACAGTGGCCAATGCCGGTCATCTTTCTCCCTATTGCGGCACCCGCGAACTGGAACTCAAGAACGGTCTGCCCCTGGGATTGGCGGCCAACTCGACGTATCCCGAAACCCAGTTTCAGCTGGGGTTGGACGAGCAGATGACGATGATGACGGATGGCGTAATCGAAGCGCGAGGGAGGGACCGGCAGCTGTATGGCTTCGAACGCGCGGCTGCGATTGCGAACCACTCGGCGGAGTCGATTGGGAGGGCTGCCCAGGAGTTTGGGCAGGAGGATGACATCACGGTGTTGACGCTGACGCGCGTGACCACGCGCCAGGAGCCGATCAGCCAGTTCACTTCGCCTGCGCTTTCGCCTTCTGTGGCTTAGGAGCGCGAAGGGGCAATGGGGGGTATCCCCTTGACCCGTGCGGGTTATTACCTTCTGCTGCGTGGCTGCGGTGGCGAGCGGCTTTTCGCGTGGGGAGTGGCCGATAATAGGGGCGTGATGTTTCAGACCTCGCTCCAGATCGCTGCGGTTTTCCTGGTTGCGGTTTACCTGCGCCGGTGGCGCGCGGGACTGCAGCGCAGGAACAGGCAGACGTGGGAGTCGTTGATTGCGCGGTTGCGACAGGGATGCAACGTGCGGGAACTGAGTGCTGATTTCCTTTGGAGAGAGGGACTGAGCGTTTCGCCCGAGGATGTCTGGACGCGGATGAACGGGCCGCGGGGGCTTTGGGCGATGTACAAAAATGCCGGGGTGATGATGGAGATGGCGGAGTTTGCCGCGCGGCATAGCGACGTGGACCCGGCGCTGCTGGAGACGCTGCGCAGCGACGCGGGGCAGATCCGGCTTTGCGTTGTGCAGGCACTTGCGCAGTTTGGGATTCAGCAGGCGCATGAAAGCGTGAAGACACGGGCGTTCCGTGCGGCCTCGATGTACACGGGGATGGCGGCGCGGATGACGCAGCTGCTGCAGGAGCATGCGGCCGGGGCGCTGCCCGAGTTTGTGGCGGCGATGTAAGGCAGGTCCCGCGCTTCGCTTGGGATTACAAGATTAAAACTGGTTGACCCTGGAGGGTTCGTTGCTTTCCCACCCTTTCCGCAGAAAGAAGCGGAAAGGATGGGGCACGGGGATTTCTTGCGGAAAGACTGTGGTCTTTTCGGGTTCGTGCTCTCCCAGGTCTCAAAAGCGAGACCCTTCGACTGCGCCCAGGAGCAGGCTCTGGGGCATCCATTTTTGTGCTGGGCCCACCCCGCGGGGATGGGGCGCCCATTTTGGTGCGGAGGGATGTGACTCAAAGCAATGAACGAGTTTGATGTCGTGGCTATGCACTGTATCTTGTGCAAGATGGCGCGAGGCGGATGGAATGGGACAAAAGTAATATGACCTCCGTGATTAGAGACCTATTACTGAACACGAGAGTGCGCGAGCCATCACGATACGATGATCGGATACAACCCTGCACCGGAAAGAAGGAGCAAAGACGTGGGCGCATTTGAAGAAACCAAATGCAGACGCAGTATTGTCTCCGATACCTTTCAATGCCTCACAGACCAGGCGAGACGCTGGCGAGAAAAGATCGATCTACTTGAAGCGGGACAGCGTCTGGATCGAGATGAAGCAATTGCCGATCTAGGGCAGTTGTTCGACGCGTGCCAGAATCTGCGCGACGCGATTCTTTCAGAAGACAGTGGCGCGACTTGGACAACGACGGCTGAATTGAATTCGCTTGTCGGTCGTCTGGACGAAGTTGCGGCGAGGCGGAAGCGGTACCTGGACCTGGCGCAATTACTGGTTGCTGGAACGGTCTCGCATCGGCGGGAGCGGACGCGGCAGGAACGGCTGCGGCAGCGCGATGCAGCGGTTGCGGAGTTGATGGAAGTGTCGGCGCACCCGACGCTGGCGGAGCTACCGGGGCCGGCGGTGGCAGAGTGGTTGAACTGGGCGTGCAGCCTGGACGACAGCTCGGACGATCCCGATTTGGCGAAGCTGAAAAGCAGTTTGCCGCGGGTGGATGATTTTGTGCGCCAGTTGGAAATTGAGATGTGGCAGGATGGGCGCGTTTCGGTTTCGGAGCAGATCGTGGACGCGGTGCCGGCGATCGAGAACGATCCGGATGGGACCGCAAGTGGGACCCTGGTGGCGGGTACCCCGGCGCATGACGGTGGGACGAAGGCGGAAGCTGCTTCGAACGTGTCGAATGTCTTGATTCAGGAAGCGCCGGCGGATTCGGAAGCGGCGACGAGCGCATTTACTGAGACTGCGACGGCAGAAGCGGAGCCGCAGGCCAGCGTCGAGGCCGAGCCTGCTCCGAAGGCGCCGAAGCCGGCAAGGAAGTTTGGGACAGACGGGAAGAGGACGTTGTTCTTCGATCCGGAAGAAATTGAGGGTTTCAAGCGCTACGTCGAGGAGGCGAAGACGGAGCCGAAGTCCTTGCGGAGCGTGCGTTCGCTGTTGGGCGTTTCGCAATGGCTCTTGCCGAGCGACCAGAATCCAGTGTTGCATCCGACGTTTGGCATTCGTGCGCAGGTTGGGTATGCGGGCAGTTCGGACTTGCTGGCGGTGGCTCCGGAAGAAGCGGCGCGCGCGATCGATGTGGAGAACGATCTGCTGCTCTTCACCGGTGGTGCGGACCTGCTGCGTTGGAGCATTGCGCAGCGTGCGGAAGGGCACGAGGACGGAATTGCCGCGATTCGACGGCTGACGATTGAACAGATCCGTGCGTGGTTTGGCGAGGTGTACAAGATCGAGCTTGCCGAGCCGCAGGTTCTGGATATGTTCCGGCTGACGACGGGAATTCCGCTGCTAGTGGGCGAGCTGCACCGGCTGGTGCTGCCGAATCCCAAGACGCCGCCGACGTGGCTTGGCTATGCAATCTGGACCAATGTGAAGACGGCGTTTGAGCGGCGACTCCCGGTACTGGCGCGAGAACTGCGCAACGGATCACCCGCGGTACGGTTAACGGAGCAGGAGATTCGGGTGTTGAAGATGGTGGTCATCGCGAGCGACGATTCGACGCCGGAAACGATCCTTTCAAACCTGAAGGACAACTGGGACAAGTATCACCGGCCGGAGATCCAGGCGCTGAGTACGAAGGATGAACCGAGGGTGAAGCTGCTGCAAACCCTGGGTTGTTGCCGATCAAGACGGGTGCGGGTGGCGGACCTCTGAAGGCGCTGACGCCGGTGCAACCGGACGACGCGCTGCGCCAGATTGTAAGTTATTTATAGAAAGAGAAATTACTTTACTTATAGGAACTTATATCTATATAGAGCGACTTATAACTATAGATAAACGGGGTGGGAAACTGACGTAGATGTACGTGGAGAGCTGATGAGGGGCGGCGTTGAGCCGCCCCACTTGGCTTTTGGGGCTCGTTTGCTGGGGGCCGAGGGAACGGGGCTCTGAGTCTTGATTTCCATTCAGTTCTTAGGACCACGAAATCGTTCCATCCGGGGCTAACAGGCTGCGGAAAAAGTCACAAGTTCCGAGAAGAATTGTGAAATACATCCCTCCGCGGCTAAAGCCGGCGTCAATCCCATTCGACCCATCGGCACCAGTCAACTCGTGCCCTTTCAAAACCGCTCTGGAGACGAGTTTCTCCGCAGCCTGCGAAGGCCGTACTCTTCAAACCGCACTTCGATTCCCTGGGGCTGACAGAGGTTGGTGTGTGGAGTCGTGCTTTCCCACCCAAGCAAAGCTTGGATGGGGCACCCATGGTCGTGCTGATTGGGGCTTCGCGAAGAACAAAAAGCGGATCCTTCACATTGTTCAGCAGATCCTTCGTCCCGCTTACCCCACGCCGACTTCCGTCGTCGATGGGGCCCCCAAGGTGTGTTCAGGTGTTGTCGCGACGTGTTTGTTCGCGGGTCGTTGTCAGGTTGCGGCCGCGAGGTCGTGAGTTCAGTTGGCACGGAGCGCGACCATGGGACTGATGCGCGAGGCGCGGCGTGCGGGAATGTAGCCGGAGAGAGCGGCGACGGCGAGCAAGCGCTATGGCCATGGCGATGTAGGTTGCCGCCATCCCAGGGAGACGTGGCGAAGAGCAGCGAGGCGATGAGCTTTGCTGTGGCGAGCGAGGCGACGGCACCCAAAAAGACCCCGATGAGAGCGAGGCGCAGCGTGCCGACGAGGACCTGGCGCTGCACGAGCCTGCGCTGGCGCCGAGAGCCATGCGGATGCCGATCTCCTGGGTTTGGCGCGTGACGGAGTAGGAGATGACGCCGTAGATGCCGAGCGCGGCGAGAAGCAGGCCGAGCGTAGCGAAGGCGACGACGAGCAGCATGAAGAAGCGGCGCGGCGAGTTGGCGTGATCGACGAGCGATTGGATCGGGCGGAACTCGGCGAGCGGGCTGCTTGGGGTTGAGATCGCGCAGGGTGCGCAGCACGCTGGTGGCGAGGGTCGGCAGGCGGCAGGGTGGTGCGGATGACGAGCTGGGCGCCGGTGGGGCTGGCCTGGGTGGCGGGATAGTAGATCTGCCAGCCTGCGTCGCCGTCGACGTTCTCTTCGTGGACGTCGTCGACGACACCGATGACGTGCAGGTCATTTTTGGGGTCGTCTCGGATCGCTGGTGATGATCTGGCCGACTGCGTCGTTGTTGGGCCAGTGGGCGGAGGCCGCCAGGAAGCGCGCGTAGGACTCGTTGATCATCACGACGCTCTGGCTATGAGGACCGTCGGACCAGGTGAAGTCGCGGCCGCGAAGCGCGTGCCCATGGCGTGCAGATAGCCCGGAGTGACGACGTAGACGAGCGGACCGCGCGACATTGTCGGGGGGCTTGACGCCCTTGGGGAAGGGCAGTGCCCCAGGCGCGATTCTGGCTGAGAGGGAGATAGTCGGAGATGCCGGCGCCTTCGATGCCCGGGATTGCGCCGACGCGCGCGAGGACCTGCTGGAAGATTGCGGTGCGTTTTTGGGTGGTGAGATCGCCCGTTTTGTCTCCCGGAACGGAGTCGTCGTAGTCGACTTTGATGGCGGCGGCGCGTTCGGGCTGGAAGCCGAGGTCGACGTCGAGCACGTGCATAAAGCTGCGCAGCAGCAGGCCCGCGCCGACCAGCAGCATGCAGGCGAGGGCAACCTCGGAGACGACGAGGACGGAGCGGATGCGCTCGTGCTTGCGGCTCTGGCCGGAGCCGGCGCTGGAGTCTTTGAGGGTCTCATGCAGATTGCCGCCGGCCATGCGCAAGCCGGGAACGAGGCCGAAGAGCACGGCGGAGACGACGGCGATAAGCACAGTCCAGCCGAGGGCGGCGCCGTCGATGTGCAGCGTGCTGAGCAGAGGCAGCGCGATCGGCGCCCTGATGCGCGAGCCAAGTGACGAGAGTGATGGCGAGCAGCAGACCGAAGACGGCGCCGGCGCCGGAGAGGACGAGGCTTTCAGTGAAGCAACTGGCGGACGATGCGGCCGCGGCTGGCGCCGAGAGCGCCGCGCATGGCGAACTCCTTGGAGCGCGCGGCAGAGCGGGCGAGGAGCAGGTTGGAGAGATTGACGCAGGCGATGAGGAGGATGGCGCCGACGGCGGACCAGAGGACGACGAGGGAGCGGCGCAGCTTGCCGCTGACGTAATCCTTGAGCGGAACGGGGACGACGGCATCTTTGTAGGAGCCGCAGGATTGCGGATATTTGTTGTTCCAGCACATGTGCGGTCGCGGCCGACGCTGCGTCCTGCTGGGCCTGGGCGAGAGTGACGCCGGGCTTGAGGCGGCCGATGAGGGTGATGATGTTGCCCCAGTCGCGCGGCGGACCGTAGAGATTCAGCGGCGTGATGGCGTCGACCTTTGTGCCGGGAGCGAAGACAGCGCCGAAGTCGAAGGTTGCGGGCAGAACGCCGATGACGGTGGTCTGATGGCCGTTCATGTCGAAGGCTTTGCCGATGATGTTTGGATCGGCGTTGAATTGGCGGCGCCACCAGGCATCGGAGAGGAGGATGACGGGCGCTGCGCCATTGCGGGCATCGTCTGCCGTGAAGACGCGGCCCATGGCGGGCTGCACGCCGAGCAGCTGAAAGAAATTGGCGATGACATCGATGCTGGTGGCCGGGATGGGCGCGCCGCCGAGATTGAGGCTGAGATTGCCGGGACTTGAGAAGGCGAAGTATCCGGTGACGTCCTGATAACTGCGTGTATACATGCGGAACTCGTCGTAGGCGTCGGTGGAGTAAGTGGCGCACGAGAGGCCGCACTTGGTAGGAGGCGGGGCGATCCAGACGAGCTGTTGGGCGCTGGGGAACGGCAGCGGGCGGAGCATAAGGGTGTTGACGACGCTGAAGACGGCGATGTTGGCTCCGATGGCCAGCGCAAGAATGAGTATGGCGACGGTGGTGAAACCCGGATCGCGGCCCAGGGTGCGCAGTGTGTATTTCAGGTCCTGGAGAAAGAATGTCGAGATTCATAAAGCCACGTGCCTCCCGTTGCTGTTCTCTTGCTTGTTGAATGCCGCCGAATGCGAGGATGGCGCGGCGGCGAGCCTGTTCTGGCGACATGCCGCGCTCGATGTAGTCTTCGATGGCGAGGTCGATGTGGGCAGCCAGCTCGGCATCGAGTTCTTCATCAAGGCGTTCTCCGGTGAAGAAGGCGCGCATGCGGCGGAACGTTCTTTTGAACCCGGCACTCATCGAAACTCCGTGTTGCGGCGTCTTTCGTGAAACCGCAGGGATAGAACAAACTCAATTGCCGCGCAGGGCAACTACCGGATCGATGCGCGAAGCCCTGCGGGCGGGCAAGTAGCCCGCGAGAAGAGCAACGCACGTGACCATAAGAAAAGCCGAAAAGAAAGAGAGCAGATCATTGGGCGCAACGCCGAAGAGCAAGGCGCTGATGCCTCTTGCCACGAGAAGTGAAGCGGAGACGCCAAGAACCAAGCCGAGGGCCGCGAGACGGAAGGTCTTGGCGAGTACATCGCGTTGCACGCGGGAGGCGGAGGCGCCGAGAGCCATGCGGATGCCGATCTCCTGCGTTTGTCGTGTGACGGTGTAGGAGATGACGCCGTAGATGCCGAGCGCAGCGAGAATCAGGCCGAGAGTCGCGAATGCGGCGACGAGGAGCATGAAGAAACGGCGCGGCGAGGTGGAGTGATCGACGAGGGATTGGATTGGGCGGAACTCCGCCGCCGATTGATTTAGATTGAGCTCGCGCAAGGTGCGCATGACCGGCGATGCAAGGGCTGCAGACGGCAACGAAGAGCGGACGACGAGCTGGCCACCTTCGGGCTCTCCCTGCGTGATGGGGACGAAGACTTCGGGATTGGGCGAATCTTCGACGCCGCTGTCGTGCACGTCGGAGATGACGCCGACTACACGGGAGTCGCCGTCGCCAATACCGAGTGCGAGGCGTCCGATGGGATCTTCTCCGGGCCAGTCGCGGCGTGCCGCGGCCTGATTGATGACGATGACGTGCTCGGTGTCTGGCTTGTCATCCCAGGTGAAATCGCGGCCTTCGTGCAGATGCATTCCCATGGCCTGGAAGTAGCCGGGGGTGACGATGTAGACGTACGCGTCGTGATTAGCGTCGGCTGGATAAGAGCGCCCCTTGGCAGATAACTCCCAACTACGGTTGCGATCGAGGGGCAGCTTGTCAGAGATGCCGGCTGCCTCGACGCCGGGGATGGCCTGAATGCGACGGAGTTTCTCCTGAAGCAACACAGAGCGCCGGGCATTACTGCCGCCATCGTCGATGTTGAGTTGCATTGCGGCGGCGTGGGAAGGCTCGAAGCCGAGATCGACCTCAAGGACGCGCAGGAAACTGCGCATCAACAGGCCCGCGCCGATGAGGAGCACGCAGGCCAATGCAACTTCAGAGATGACGAGTGTGGACCGCAAGCGATCCTGCTTTGCGCCCGCGGTGGCGCCGTGGCTGCTGCCCTGAAGCAAATTGCGCAGATTGCCGGTGGAGATGCTAAAGGCCGGGACGATGCCAAATGCGGTCGCGGCAAAAACGGAGATGAGCAAGGTCCATTCGAGCGCGGACGTGTCGACGCGGATGCTGCTGAGAAGCGGAAGTGCGATGGAGGATTGATGGGCAAGAAAGCCGGTGATGGTGTAGGCGAAGACGAGACCGAACGCCGCTCCGGCGAAAGAGAGGACAAGGCTTTCGGTGAGGAGCTGGCGCATGAGGCGCAGGCGGCCTGCTCCGAGGGCGCGGCGCATGGCAAGCTCTTTGCTGCGGGCCGCGGCGCGTGCGAGCAGAAGGTTGGAGAGATTGACGGAGACGATCAGCAGGATGAGACCGACGGCGCACCAGAGGACCACGAGCGAGCGGCGCAGCTTGCCGCTGATGTGATCTTTGAGACTGGAAACGTCGATCGCGAAATCAGTCAACCACTCGGGATGGGTTGCGATGAGCGGGGTGAATTCGGCATTCATCTCGTTCTGCGCGGCGGCTGGAGTGACGCCGGGCTTGAGTACGCCGAGGATCGAGAGCATGTGGCCCCAGCGGCGGAACTGGTCATTGATTGCGGGCGAAAAGATTTCCGCGTTCATGCCGGGATGAAAAGCGGAGCCGAAGTCGAAGCTGGCGGGGAGCACGCCGACGACTGTGACCGCGACATCATTGAGTGTGACGGCCTGTCCGATGATCTTTGGGTTGGACGCGAACTGGCGCTGCCAGAAGGAGTGGCTCAGCAGAACAACGGGCCTGCCGCCTTTGACGGTTTCGTCGGGAGTGAACAAGCGGCCCAATGCTGGCTGAATGCCGAGCACCCGGAAGAAATTGCCCTCGACCCAGACGCCGGTCAGCTGCTGCGGTTGTCCCTGGCCTTTCATCCTTGCTTCGGAGACGGAGAAGAACGGCACGTAGCCGGTGATCTCCTGAAAAGAGCGGCTGTCGCGCTGAATGGCTTCGTAGGCGTCGACGCGGAAGGTGGTGTCGGAGAGCGCACCGGCGCCTTTGTTGCCTGCGATCCAGACGAGCTTTTGGGCATTGGCGAATGGCAGTGGGCGGAGCAAGAGCGTGTTGACGACGCTGAAGACGGCGACGTTGGCGCCGATGCCGAGGGCGAGAATGAGTACGGCTACGGCGGTGAATCCCGGATCGCGTGCGAGGGTGCGCAGGGTGTATTTCAGGTCTTGAATGAAGATGTCGAGATGCATCAGTCCTCGCGCCTCCCGTTGGTGTTCCCTTGCCTGCTGCAGGCCGCCGAATTCAAGGATTGCCTGGCGTCTTGCCAGTTGTGGGGTCATGCCGCGTTCAATGTATTCGTCAATTGCGAGATTGATGTGAGCAGCGAGTTCGGCTTCGAGGTCGTTGTCGAGCTGGCGCCGCGACAAAAAAGCGCGGAGACGACCGGCGAACCGACGGAGGCTGCTCATGCGGGGTTCTCACTTTCGTCGAGGTCTTCGTCTGCCTCTTTGTTTCTGCCGAAGACGCGATCCATGACGCCGGTGAGCCGCTCCCAGTGGCGCGCGTCGGCGGCAAGCTGGCGGCGACCCGCCTTGGTGATGGAGTAGAACTTGGCTTTGCGATTGTTGCCGGAGGTGCCCCATTCGGACTTGATCCATCCGCGCTGCTCGAGACGAACGAGGGAGGCGTAGATGGTGCCCTGGTTGAGCAGGACTTCGTTTCCACTGACCTGCTCAATGCGGCGAGCGATGCCGTAGCCGTGGAGAGAGCCCATGGCGGTGAGGGTTTGCAGGACCATGAGGTCGAGCGTGCCCTGCAGGAGGTCCAGTTTGCGGGGATTGACCAATGAATTCCCTTTCTCCCTGTGGCGTTACCACATGAGGATAGAGCAAAACCTGTGGGGACACCACAGGAGGGGCAGGAAATGTGACGAATGGAGATGGGTGTTCGCGTCTGGGTCCTCTTCGCAAGAAATCCCGCAGGGGCTAAACAGGCTGCGGAAAGAGTCAAAAGTTCCGAGAAGAATTGTGAAATGCATCCCTCCGCGGCGAAAGCCGGCGTCAAGCCGATTAACTTATCGGCACGAGTAAACTCGTGCCCTTTCAAAACCGCTCGTGCGACAAGTTTTTCCGCAACCTGTTAAGCCCTTGTCTTTGGACGGTATCAATCGGGCTTATGCGACCGACGCTGAGAAAACAGGAAATCACAAAACAGGAAATCACAAAGGGGTTTGGTACACTCATTTCTCCCTTTCATACGGAGGTGTGCAGTGAAGCGAATCGCGCTGGCTGTTCTGTTCAGTGTGTATGTTTGTGTCGCTGCGCGCGGCCAGGCGGCACCGTCTTCGTCGAATCCCAAGGTGCGTGCGATTACTGGATTTGTGTGGCTGGAGCAAGGGACCTGGGAGATGCAGGTGGCCGGGACTCTCGTTGTGCTGCGCAAGGTGAAGAGCGAATTCGAGGCCCAGGGATACCAGGTGGAGTCGCTGCGCATTACGACGCAGCCGCTTGGCGAATTGGTGAAGGGGATGCCGGAGGAGCAGGCGCTGGCATATCTTGGACAACTCGATCAGCTTTCAGGGAAGGAAAGTTTCGATCTGAACGTGGGGCCGGCGATGATGCAGGACGGCGACGATCCGGCGACCTTGCACGTGCTGCAGCAGGCGCTTTCGACGCTGCCGAATATTGAAGCGAGCACGATTATCGCGGACGAGAGCGGGATTCACTGGAAGACGATTCATCAAACGGCGGAGTTGGTGAAGTATGTGGCCGAGCATAGTCCGACGCGCGCAAGGGACATTCAACTTTACGGCCACGGCCATGCTGAAACCGCTGGGGCCGTTTTATCCGGGGTCGTATCACACGGGGGCCGGGCAAGCAATTTGCGATTGGGTTTGAAGGGGCGAACGTTGTTGCGGAGGTATTCACGCAAAGACAAAGGCAATGCGGAAGCGGCGACTGCGGATTTGACCGCGGCGCTGACGAAGCACGCGAAGGTCGCCGATCAAATCGGCAATAAAGTAGCCGCAGAGACGGGATGGAGTTATGTGGGCGTGGATCCAACGCCGGCGCCGCTGGGTGATGTTTCAATTGCAGCCGCGATTGAGGATTTTACCGGTGCGAAGTTTGGATCGAGTGGAACGCTGACGGCGGCGCGCATTATTACTGCAGCTGTGAAGGCGGTGCCGGTGAAGCAGATTGGGTATTCGGGGCTGATGGTGCCAGTGATGGAAGACAAGCTGATGGCGCAGCGGTGGGCGGAGGGGACGTTCAACGTAGACTCGCTGCTGGCGTATTCATCAGTGTGCGGCACGGGGCTGGACACGATTCCATTACCCGGTGATGTAAGCGTTGAGCAGATGGAGAGGATGTATTCGGACGTGGCGTCGCTGGCCGTGAAGTGGAACAAGCCTCTCTCGGCGCGGCTGCAGCCGATTCCCGGCAAGAAGGCGGGGGACCGGACGGAGTTCCAGGATCCGTTTTTGTTTAATACGACATTGCACCCATTACCGTAGTGCATCCCTCGTTTGGGGGTGTGTTGATTAGTTCGTAAATACAATTGTCATTCAACCCGCATGAACAGAGGCGAAAGTGTGGGTTCTATTCAGCCTGAAAAAGGGCAACCAACCTGCCATTTGGGTATGCAAGGTTTCCCCCGGAAGTAGCATTGTTCACGACATGAGGGTCGCATAGGCTGCGAAGTGGGGAAGAGTGTGTGTACTCTCTTCGCCGATCTCCAGGTAAGAGGCCCGCGATTCTCTACTCTTATCTCCAAATCGTTCTTTTCATTTCGATCGCCATCTTTTTTGGGCAATGGAGAGCGGAACTGCATCGCCGGAACACGCGGTCGTGGGACGCGATGGTGGCGAGTCTTCGGACGAATTTCAGTCCGGGTGCGGCGAGCGAAGATCTTGCGGCAGAGATGGATCGGCACTATACCAGCGAAATGATCGCAAAGCGCGCGGCGAGTGTAGATGGACGGCGGACGATGTTTCGCGAAGCCGGCGTGATGCTGGAGATGGCCGACTATGCGGAGCGGAACGGCGGTGCGGAAGTTGCGCCGCTTGTGGCCCGGCTGCGAAGCCATGCGCTGGCGATCCGGTTGGCAACGCTGAAGAATAGGGTTGGACTCGGGTAGCGCGGGTTCGGCGGCATCGGTTCGTGGGGGTTCGTGCTTTCCCACCCTTGCGACAAGAAAAACTCGCAAGGATGGGGCACGGAGGGTTGTGCGGATGGCGCGATGCGAGTGGCGAAGATTCCGGGGCTGAAGCCCGCGGTTTTTTGGGGGACTTATTCAGAGGCCTAAAGGTCTCTGCTCCCTCCGCTGCTAGGAGCCAGTATTGGTTCGTTGGTTTCCCACCGTTTCCGCCAGAGACCAAAAAGCAGGTCCTTCGACTCGCTCCGCTCGCTCACAGGATGACAGGATGGGGCACGGAGTGTTGTGCTGGTTGGCGGGTTCTTCGAGACAAAGCAGATCCTTCACTCAGGATGACAAGCCTGCATTGGCGCTCACGATGACAGGATGGGGACGAAGTTTTAGAAGCGGACTTACCTGGTCAGGGCGCGATCGAGGTGGACGTAGCCGCCATCGACGATGAGGTGCTGGCCGGTGGTGTGCGCGGATTGCGTGGGCGAGAGCAGAAAGACGGTGGCCGCGGCGATTTCAGACGACGAGCGTCATGCGATGGCCGAGGGGAATTTTGTCCGTGATGCGCTTGAGCTCGGCGTCGGGATCGCCGAGGGTGTCGAGCCAGCGGCGATAGAGGGGCGTCATGACTTCGGCGGGAAGGACGGCGTTGACGCGGATGTTGTAAGGGAGCAGTTCGGCGGCCCATTCGCGGGTGAGGGCGAGCTGTGCGCCTTTGCTGGCGGCGTAGCCGGAGGTGTTGCCCTGGCCGGTGAGCGCGACCTTGGAGCTGATGTTGACGATGGCGCCCTGGGTGCGCTTGAGCGCGGGCAGCGCGTAGTGGGCGAGCGCGTAGTAGTGGATCAGGTTTTTGTTGAGGCTCTCAATGAAGCGTTCGACGCTTCCCTTCTCGAGGCCTGCGCCGTCGTTGACGCCGGCGTTGTTGACGAGGCCGTAGATGTCGCCGTGGTCGCTTCGAATTTCGGCGATGGCGGATTTGCAGCGCGCGCGAGTCTTCGAGGTGGGCTTCGACGAGGAAGCAGCGGGCGTGGGCGGCTTCCATTTCGGCCATGAAGTCCTGGACGTTTTGAGAGCGGCGGCCGAGGACGACAACGCGCGCGCCCTCGTCGAGGCAGGCGCGGGTGATGCCGGCGCCGATGCCGGCGCCGCCGCCGGTGACTACGATGAGTTTGTCTTTGAGAGCGAGGTCCATGCGGGGACCATTGTTTCATGTCTGTGAGGGTGGGAGGCGTTCTTTCCCATGTCTTCCGCCGCGGCGGACAGAGATGAGGCACCCAGCGAAGAGCAGAGACCCCGCGGCTGAAGCCCATCCATTTTCTGGGCTTGATCGAGAGGCCTGAAAGGCCTCCTCTGCCTCCGCTAGCTGAGGCCGGACATGACGAGCATGCGCGGTTCGGTCATTTCTTCGATGGCGGAGCGGATGCCTTCGCGGCCGAGGCCGGAGTCTTTGACGCCGCCGTAGGGCATGGGGTCGAGGCGCCAGCTGGGTGTGTCGCCGACGATGAGCGCGCCGACTTCGAGTTCGCGATAGGCGGTGAGGATGCGGCCGGCGTCGCGGGTGAGCAGGCCGGCCTGGAGGCCGTATTTGCGAGTGGTTGACGTCGGCGAGGGCCTGCTCGAAGTCTTCGTAGGGCTCGACGAGGACGACGGGGCCGAAGACTTCTTCGTCGCGGATCTTCATGCCGGGCTTGGTTGCAGTGAGGATGGCGGGCGTGACGAGGGAGCCGTTGCGCTCGCCGCCGGCGACGAGCTTGGCGCCGCCTTCGACGGCTTCCTTGATCCAGGATTCGACGCGCTCGGCTTCGCTGAGGCGGATGAGGGGGCCGATTTCGGTGGCTTCGTCGGCAGGGTCGCCGGAGACCAGCTTGGCGGCGATGTCGACGAGCTTCCAGAGGAACGTCTGGAAGATGCGGCGCTCGACGAAGACGCGCTGCACGCTGATGCAGGACTGGCCGGCGTAGCCGAAGGCGGCGTGGGCGGTGCGGAGAGCGGCTTCGTCGAGGTCGGGCCAGTCGCCGTGGATGATGAGCGCGGCGTTGCCGCCGAGTTCGAGCAGGACGCGCTTGCGGCCGGAGTGGGCTTTGAGCTCCCAGCCGACTTTGGCGGAGCCGGTGAAGCTGACGAGCTTGATGCGGTCTTCTTTTTCGGCGAGCCAGGCGGTGTCGGCGTTGGAGAGGGGGAGGACGGCGAGGGCCTCTTCGGGCCAGCCGGCCTTGAGAATGACTTCGCCGAGCGCGAGCGCGGTGAAGGGCGTTTGCGGCGCGGGCTTGAGGATGATGCGGGCAGCCGGCGGCGAGGGCGGGCGCGACCTTGTGGGCGACGAGATTCAAGCGGAAAGTTGAAGGGCGTGATGGCGAGGACGGGGCCGACGGGAAAGCGCTGGACGAGTCCCCAGCGACTTTCGTTGCCTTCGGTGAGGTCGAGGGGGATGGCTTCGCCGCCGAGGCGGACGGCTTCTTCAGCGGCGGTCTTGAAGGTGAGGACGGCGCGATCGACCTCAGAGCGGGCGAGGCGGAGGGGCTTGCCGGCTTCGGCGACGATGAGCTGGGCGAAGCGCTCCTTTTGTTCGATGAGCGCGGCGGCGATGTCTTCGAGGATCTCGCGGCGCTTCCAGCGCGGGCAGGGCGCGGGTGCGGCGCAGGCTGGCGACGGCGTGGTTGACGGCCTGGCGGGCGTCGGCGCGGGTGGCGACGGTGACGCGGCCGACCAGGCCCTGGTCCCACGGCGAGCGGACTTCAAGCGCTTCGCCGTCGATCCATTCCTTGCCGCACAGCAGAAATCCTGTTTGCGTTCCCGGCCGCATTTTCATGGGGCGTATGCTCCTGATGTTCCTGTAGATGATGGTACAAGGGCGGGTCGGGGTGGATGGCGGTGCGAGTTGAAGTCGCTCGACAGGGCTGAACGCTCGGACAGAAGCGGGCAGGTCCTCTGCGGATCTCGAGCGGCTGAAATTACACTGGTCGCCTATGATGCATGACGGCAAGACGCGGAGGAAACTGCCCTTTGATGCCGTGGAGGCAGTGGCGCATCTGAAGAAAGAACGATCCGAAACTGGGTGCGCTGATTGAGCGGGTGGGCGAGTTCAAGACTGCGGCTTGATGCATCGCCTTCGCCCTTCGAGTCGCTGCTGGAATCGATTCTGTATCAGCAACTGCATGGCAAGGCGGCGGCCACGATTCATCGGCGGGTGCGGGAGTATTTCGGCGGCGATCCGACGCCGAAGCAGTTGCTGTCGATATGCCGGATGAGCCGCTGCGGGCGGCGGGGGTTTCGGGAAACAAGATCAAGGCGTTGAAAGACCTGGCGGCGAAGACGCTGGATGGGACGGTGCCGTCGCATGCCGCGATTATGAAGATGCCGGACGCGGATATTGTGGAGCGGCTGACCGAGGTGCGCGGCATCGGACCGTGGACGGTGGAGATGCTGCTGATTTTTCGGTTGGGACGGCCGGATGTGCTGCCGGTGACGGACTACGGGGTGCGCAAGGGATATGCGCTGACGTTTCTGAAGCTGCCGAAGACGCGGCCGGTGGAGGCGGCGGATTTGCCAAAGCCGGATGTGCTGTTTCGGCGGGGACGCAAGTGGGCGCCGTTTCGTTCGGTGGCGAGCTGGTATCTGTGGCGGGCGTGCGATCTGGCGAAAGGTGCGATGCGACAGGGCGATCGAGCGCAAAATGATTGTCGAGAGTGCGAGGCGTGTTTGCAGTCTTTCAACCTCGCCAAGGTCGTGCACGGATGACAGAGCGCTTCGAACGAGGCGTGTCCGGCCTACAATTAGCAGACGCGGATCCGCACGGCAGTTTGCCGATAGAGATATTGATGCCTCCAACTAAACGATTTATCTGCATTCATGGGCATTTTTATCAGCCGCCGCGCGAGAATCCGTGGCTGGAGACGGTGGAGACGCAGGATTCCGCCGCGCCGTATCACGACTGGAACGAGCGCATCTGCGCGGAGTGCTACGCGACGAACGGCGCGGCGCGCATCCAGAACGAACAAGAACCATATCACGCGCATTGTGAACAACTACGCGCGCATGAGCTTCAACTTTGGGCCAACGCTGTTGAGTTGGCTGAGGGACAATGCGCCGCGCACGTACCGGATGATTGTGGACGGCGAGCGGCGCAGCCGGCGGAGCTTCAAGGGGCACAGCTCGGCGATGGCGCAGGTGTACAACCACATCATCATGCCGCTGGCGAGCCGGCGCGACCGCATTACGCAGATCCGGTGGGGGATCGCGGACTATCAATATCACTACGGCGCTCCGCCGGACGGGATGTGGCTGGCGGAGACGGCGGCGGACACGGAGACGCTGGAGCTGCTGGCGGAGCACGGGATCACGTTCACGCTGCTGGCGCCGCACCAGTGCAAACGGACTCGGCCGCTGATCAAGCCGACACTGCCGCTGCGAGTGCGACTGCTTCGAGTGAGAGCGGGATGACACCGAGTGCGGAGCCGCCGTGGACGGACACGGCGCATGCGTCGGTCGATACGACGCGGCCGTATCGTGTGCGCTTCGACTCGGGCGTTTCGATTGCGGTGTTTTTTTATGACGGCCCGACGTCGCGGGCGATTGCGTTTGAAGGACTGCTGAATTCGGGCGAGAATTTTGCGGCGCGGCTGAAGGCGGGATTCAAGGAAGGGACGCAGCCGCAGCTGGTGCACGTGGCGACGGATGGCGAGTCGTATGGGCATCACCACAAGCATGGAGAGATGGCGCTGGCGTACGCGATGCGGCTGCTGGAGCAGGACAAGACCGTCAAGCTGACAAACTATGGGAGTTTCCTGGCGCAGTTTCCGCCGGAGTATGAATGCGAGATTGTGGACGACACGTCGTGGAGTTGCGCGCATGGCGTGGAGCGGTGGCGCTCAAATTGCGGCTGCAACAGCGGCAAACCGGGATGGAACCAGGAATGGCGCGGGCCCCTTGCGGCAGGCGCTGGACGAGCTGCGCGATGCGATTGCGCCGCTGACAGAAGAGGAAGGCGCAAAGCTTTTCAAGGATGTGTGGGCGGCGCGCGATGGCTATATCCAGGTGATTCTGTATCGCACCGATGAATCGGTCGATCGGTTCTTCATGGAGCATCAGAATCATGGACTGACGATCGACGGAGCGGGTGCGCGCGCTCGAGTTGATGGAGATGCAGCGGCATGCGCAGTTGATGTACACGAGCTGCGGATGGTTCTTCGACGATATCTCGGGAATTGAGACGGTGCAGGTGATCGCGTATGCGGCGCGCGTGCTGCAGCTGGCGCAGCGAGTTCTTTGGCGAGAAGGCGGCGGGGCTCGAAGCGGCGTTTGTGGCGCGGCTGGCGGAAGCGAAGTCGAATGTGCCGAGTGCGGGCGATGGCGCGCGCATTTTCAACGAGAAGATTCGGCCGATGGAGTTGGGCCTGGAGCAGGTGGCGGCGCATTACGCGATCAGCAGCGTGTTTTCTTCGTTTGGAGAAGAGACGGAGCTGTTCTGCTATCGCGTGCGGCGCATTTCGTATGACATTTACACGTCGGGGCGAGGGCGGCTGGCGCTGGGGCGCGCGCACATTGCGAGCGCGATTACGGGCGAGCAGCAGAGCTTCAGTTTCGCGGTGCTGCACTTTGGCGACCAGAACATTACGGCAGCGGTGAAGCCGTATGCGGAGAGCGACGCGCAGACGTTTGAGGATTTTGCCGCGGACGCGGCGGACCAGGTGCAGAAGGCGGATTTCCCTGATGTGATCCGGCTGATCGACCGGCTATTACGGACACGTGGATTACTCGCTCACTTCGCTGTTTCACGCGACGAGCAGCGGCGCATTGTGCAGCTGATTTTGAATTCGACGCTTGTGGGATATTGAGAACTCGCTGACGAACATTTACGAGGATCATGCGAGCCTGCTGCACTTTCTTGTCGCAGGCGGGATTGCCGAAGCCGCCGGCGCTGACGCTGGCGGCGGGATTTGCGATCAATGCCGGGACTGCGGCGCGCGCTGGAGAGCGAACCGATCGACCTGGCGACGATGCGGTCGTTTTTGCAATTGGCGAAGGCCGACCAGGTGCCGCTGGAGACGGCGACGCTGAGCTACATTGCCGATCAGCGGATGAAGCGGGCGATGGTGGAGCTGCAGCTATCGGCGGGTTCGCTGGAGATGCTGGACCGCGCGCTGACGCTGGCGCAGCGGCTGGCGGAGATGCCATTCGATTTGAATCTGTGGCAGGCGCAGAACATCTGGTACGAGATTCTGCGCAGCTCGAACTATGCGCTGACGGCGCTGGCCGACGAGGAACGGCCGAGGTGGGAGAAGGATTTCAGTGCGCTGGGCGAGTGTTTGTCGATTGATTGCGAGGCGATCGGGCAGCAGGATCAGCTGGCGGAGACGACGGGGGATTGAGAGAAGCAGGGGACGAGGGAACAGGGGTCAGGGAACAGGGAACAGGGAGTAGGAACAAGAGACGACTCGAGGCCCTCGACAAGTGCTGAGTTTGAGCGATGTAACTGCAGGTCCTTCGACTCAGGTCGCGCTGACTGTACATTGCAAAATAGAAACGCAGGTCCTTCGATTCAGGTCGCGCTGCGATCTTCGCTCAGGATGACATTTTTGACGAGCTCAGGCTTGTGGTTTCCCATCCTTGAATCAGAAAACGATTCAAGGATGGGAAACCCATGGTCGTGCGGACGGGAGGACCCCGGCTAGCTGCGGGCGGCGACGCGGATGTGGAGTTCTTTCAGCTGCTGCTCGGTGACGGTGGTGGGCGCGTCGGCCATGAGGTCGATGGCTTTGGCGGTTTTGGGGAAGGCGATGACTTCGCGCAGGCTGGGCGCGCCGGCGAGCAGCATGACGATGCGGTCGAGGCCGAGGGCGATGCCGCCGTGCGGAGGCGTGCCGTATTCGAGCGCGTCGAGGAAGAAGCCGAAGCGGCTTGCGCGCTTCTTCGTCGCTGATGCCGAGCGAGGCGAAGATCTGCTGCTGCACGTCTTTGCGATGGATACGGATGGAGCCGGAGCCGAGCTCGAGGCCGTTCATGGCGAGGTCGTAGCAGTCGGCGCGGACGGAGGCCGGGTCGCTGACCAGGTTGGCCATGTCGGCTTCGTAGGGCGCGGTGAAGGGATGATGCGCGGGCATCCACTTGGCCGGTGGCCGAGGTCGTACTCGAACATGGGGAAGTCGACGATCCAGATGGGATGGAAGGCTGCTGAGCCGTCGATGGACTTTGCCGCTGCGTCGGCTCGGCGCTTTGGACAGCTTCGTCGGTGACGTGGAAAGCGCCGTGCTTGTCGGCATACTTCTTTGCCAGCTCGGTGCGGAAGTTGCCGGCGGCGGAGTAGACGTTGATTTCGCGCTCGGAGAGGCGGCCGGGAAACTTGGTGTCGCTGGCCTTGATGTGGTGCGCGGGATCGCCGGCGACGATGATGACGAAGTCGGCGTCGGCCGCGCCGGCGAGCTCGCGGACCTTGGCGGCGGATTCAGGGAAGCTCTTGGCGAGGCGCTTGAAATCGTCGATGAACTTCGCGCCCTTCTTCTGATCGAAGAGCGGGTGGTTGTCTTCGCGCTCCTTGCGGCTGAGTTCGCCGACGTTGGGAATGCGCAGGGCGACGACGGGCAGCGCGGGATCGATTTGCAGCGTGGCGAGAGCCTCGTCGGTGAAATGCGGAGCGCACGTCGGTGAGGCCGGGCAGGCGCAGGTCGGGCTTGTCGGAGCCGTACTGGCGCATGGATTCGTCGTAGGTGATGCGCGGGAACGGCGTGGGCAGCGTGACGCCGGCGGCGGCGAAGGCAGCGGCGCAGAACTTCTCGACGACGCCGAAGACGTGCTCGCGGCGCGGGAAGCTCATTTCGAGATCGACCTGCGTGAACTCGAGCTGGCGGTCGGCGCGCTGATCTTCGTCGCGGAAGCAGCGGGCGATCTGGAAGTAGCGGTCGAAGCCGGAGATCATGAGGATCTGCTTGAAGATCTGCGGCGACTGCGGCAGCGCGTAGAACTCGCCGGGATGGACGCGGCTGGGAACAAGAAAATCGCGCGCGCCTTCGGGCGTGGACTTGGTGAGGATGGGCGTTTCGATTTCGAGGAAGCCCTGCTGCGAGAGGCTTTCGCGGATGGCGAGGGTGATTTCGTGGCGCAGCCAGAAGTTGCGCTGCATCTCGGGGCGGCGCAGGTCGATGTAGCGATATTTGAGGCGGACTTCTTCGTTCTGGATGGCTTCTTCGGCGGGCGAGAAGGGCGCGAGGCGCGTGTCGTTGAGGACGCGCAGCTCGGTGGCCTCGATCTCGATTTCGCCGGTGGGCATTTTGGGATTGATGGCGTCGGGGTCGCGCAGGCGGACTTTGCCGACGGCGGCGACGACGTACTCGGGGCGGACCTGCTCGCCTTTGAGGTGGCCGTCGGGAGTCAGTTCTTTGTCGAGGACGATCTGGGCGATGCCGGTGCGGTCGCGGAGGTCGAGGAAGATGAGGTTGCCGTGGTCGCGGCGGCGGTTGACCCAGCCCATGAGGACGACTTGCTGGCCGGCGTCGGCGGCGCGCAGGTCGCCGCACAGATGGGTGCGTTCGAGATTGCCTAAAAAGTCGAGCAACTGACATTGTCCTTCTATTGCGCTTAGCGGGTTGGCGCGAGGATAGCGCCGCCAAGCTCCGCGCGCGGGAACCTTGGTCTGTGTGCCTGAGGCGAAGTTCTTCACTGTCAGGATACCGGATTGGAGCTCGTCTTCGCCGAGGATGACGATGCGGCGGGCGATCTTGTCGGCGGCTTCGAAGGACTTTTTGAGGCGGAAGCTGCCGTCGCCGAGTTCGATGCTGAGGCCGGCGCGGCGGAGTTCGCGGGCGAGAGCGAGGGCGGCGGCGTTGAGGCTCTCGCCGAGCGGCTGCATGTATCGCGTCGCCAATGGCGCGATGCATGCATCTGGCCTGTGGGGCGAGCTTCTCGAGGCCTGCAGAGTCAGGACGAGCCGGTCTTCGCCCATGGCGAAGCCGATGCCGGGGGCTTTGGGGCCGCCGATGGCTTCGCTGAGGCCGTCGTAGCGGCCGCCGCCGAGGAGGGCGTTTTGCGCGCCGAGGCCGCCGTGGGTGAACTCGAAGGTGGTGCGGGTGTAGTAGTCGAGGCCGCGGACCAGGCGGTGATTGCGCGTGTAGGGAACGCCGGCGGCGTCGAGGGCGGCGAGGACGGCGGCGAAGTGGGTCTTTGGATGCGTCGTCGAGGGAGTCGGCGATCTTCGGCAGCGCGTCGATGATGGGCTGGTCTTCGGGGACCTTGCAGTCGAGGACGCGCAGGGGGTTGGTGACGGCGCGGCGCTGGCAGTCGACGCACATTCTTGGAGCGACCGGGACGAGGGCTTCGCGGAGGACTTCGTTGTAGCGGGCGCGGTCGGCGGAGGAGCCGACGGAGTTGATTTCGAGGGTCCAGCCGGTGATGCCGAGCTCGTCGAGGAGGGTGGCGAGCATTTCCAGGACTTCGGCGTCGCGCAGGGGGCGATTCGCTGCCGGCGGAGGGCGGGCCGATGACTTCGGCGCCGATCTGCGAGAACTGGCGGTAGCGGCCTTTCTGCGGGCGCTCGCGGCGGAACTGCGGGCCGATGTAGTAGAGCTTCTGGAGCTGGCCGGTTTCGCCGAGCTTGTGCTCGATGTAGGCGCGGACGACGCCGGCGGTGTTTTCGGGGCGGAGGGTGAGGGATTGCGGCTTTTCGGACTGCGCGCGGGCGCGGTCTTCCCAGGTGTACATCTCCTTGGAGACGATGTCGGTTTCTTCGCCGACGCCGCGGGCGAAGAGGGCGGTGTCTTCGAAGATGGGGGTGCGGATTTCGCCGAAGTTGTAGCGGGCGAAGACGGCGCGGGCGGTGGCCTCGATGCGGTTCCAGAGGGCCGTTTCCGGCGGCAGCAGGTCGCGCGTGCCCCGCACGGCTTTCAGGGTTGACTCATAGTGATAGCCTTTTGGGCAACTTCTTAGGATACAAGGTGGGACGGACGATCATGATGGGTGCCGGACGATTGCGTTTTCCGTGGACACGATGCAACAAGCGCCAATCCTAGTTCAGTGTGCGGTTCAGTGTGCGGTCTCAGTGTGCGACCGCGACCGAGCTCATATCAAATCAAAATGCAAAAGCCTCAGATCCTTCGCTCCGCTTATCCGCGGAAACGAAGGCTCCTTTGCGGGGCCCGCCTGCGTGCGGTGATTTGGGGGTGGAGCTCGCGTATGTAGCGGGAAACAATAGCGCTTTTGGGCAGTTACCGCTTTTGGGCAGTTACCTTGATGTTGGAGGTGCTCCGGATTGTCTTTACTGCCGTTTCGCGGGAGTCCTACAATTTGGTCCGGTCTCGATGCGGGACCCTGCGAGAGGCTTGAGATGCGGTTGTGTGCGGGGGCGTTGATCGTGGGGTACGCGCTGACTGTAACTGCGGCGGGGCAGACCCGTGTGGATGTGGAGCCGATGCGGTCGTCGGACGCCTCCGGGACCTGCGAGTACAAGCCGAACGGGCCGGAAAAAAACTACCTTAACAATGTGAGCAAGGGCGAGACGGTGAATGGACCGGCAGGTGATCCCTACTCCATTCACGGGAAAGCGGGAAAGTATATTGCCTGGTTTGGGATCGTGCGCGGGATTACGCCGCCGGCGCAGACGGGTGGGGACGTGCAGCTGCTGGTGGAACACAAGTTTTTTGATGGGTCGAGCGACTGCAAGATCATGGTGGTTTCGCAAACCGGAGGCGGGGATTTCGCGGCTGGGCTGCGGATCGATCCGGCGATGATTCCGCCGCTGGCGCTGGTGAGGATTTACGGGGTTGTGGTGGGAGAGAAGAACCATGTGCCGCAGGTGCTGGGGCAGTACATGCGGGTGTGGCCGTGGCACACGTTCACCTTTACGCAGTATGGGCCGGCCGATCAGAGCAATCCGCGGTGGACGAAGTTTGCGAACCTCGGGGGGCAGATATACAACTCATCGCCGACCGAGGACTACTATCGTCACGCGCTGGGTGACCCGTTGGAATTTGGGTTGAATCTGAAGGCGGAATAGGGACGACAGACGATCCATTTGGGCTCGTTGCTTTCCCAAGTCTCAGAATCGAGACCTGGGGCACCCATGTTCGTGCGAAACTCAAGCACCCGAAAAACAGCTTCAGATATTTGGCTTCGCTTCGCGTCGCTCGGGATGACTTAGACTCATTTGGGTTCGTTGCTTTCCCACCCTTTCCGCAGAAGCAAGCGGAAAGGACGGGGCACGGGGAGTTTGGTTTCTTCGAGGTTCGTTGCTTCCCCACGTCTCAGACCACCCCGGCGCCGCGGACCTGTCTCTGGGGACCCCTGGGGTGCAAGAAATCGAGCCGACCCGAATGAAATTTTCTTCATTTCTGACGGAGGAATGAATCCTTCCAATCGGTTGGAGGTCAAATACGCATGACACTGAATTCCTGGTCCCCCCCCTGGAATCCTCTGCCGGGCGCGGTGTGCGATGCTCGCGTGGATCGCTCGTCGCCGGTCTTGTTCGAACGGCTTCCCTGCCCTTGTTTGTGATTTGCGTGTTGGCTATGTCGGCCACTGGGCTTGCGCAACAGGCATCGAATGCGAATGGCGCCAGTTCGAGCGCGGCGTTGCCGGATGCGCCCCAGAGCGCGCAGTCGACTCCGCAGAAGGCCGGCGACGACGAGCGGTTACCGCAGACGAAGCGCATTCTCGGCATCATTCCCAATTTCCGCTCGGTGAGCACCGATCAAACGCTGCCCCCGCAGTCCGTGAAGGACAAATTCATGGAGACGACGCAGGATTCGTTCGATTACTCGTCGATCCTCATCCCTGGCGTGATTGCGGGCTATTCGATGGCTTCCGACGCCTATCCCGAGTTTCACCAGGGGGCAGCGGGCTATGCGCGCTATTTCTGGCACGCGGCGGTTGACCAGACTAGTGAGAACTACATGGTGGAATTCATCGTGCCGGTAATCACCCGCGAGGACACCCGCTACTACACGCTGGGGCGGGGAGGATTTGCAAAGAGAACTGGCTACGCCATAAGTCGGGTGGTGATTACGCGGAGCGACGCCGGCAATGAGACTTTCAACATCAGCGAAGTGGTGGGCGCGGGGGCGTCGGCGGGGTTGTCGAGCCTGTACTATCCTTCGCGCGAGCGCAGCTTTTCAAACACAGCATCGGAGTGGGGCGTGGATCTCGGGATCGATGCGGCCTCTTTCCTGGCCCGCGAGTTTTGGCCGGACATCAATCGGCATGTGTTTCACGGGAGAAACGCCGTCGATAGCTCGGAGAGGTAGGAGTGACTTCAGAGTTCAGAGTTCTTAGTTCGGAGGGAACAGGGAGCAGGGAACAGGGCGGATGAGATGTCGTCACTTGCCCTTCGGTGGGCGCGGGAGCGATACAGGCAACTGTGAACGAAGAACTGGAACTGTGAACTAAGAACTCAGAACTAAGAACTGTGCGATGCGTTTTGCATCTGGACCGCGACTCGGGCATCCTAACGGCATGGAATACAGACTTCTGGGAGGCTCGGGCCTCAAGGTTTCCGCATTGAGTTTTGGCGCTGGGACATTTGGCGGCGGCAATGATTTTTTCAACGCGTGGGGCGCGACGGACGATCTGGCCCAAGCGCAACGCATCGTGGACGTCTGCATTGAAGCGGGCGTCAATCTGTTCGATACCGCTGATATTTATTCGATGGGGCGCTCAGAGGAAGTGCTGGGCAAGGCGCTGGGTGCGAAGCGCGACAAGGTTCTTATCTCAACGAAGACCACGTTTCGATTTGGCGATGGGCCGAATGACGTGGGGTCGTCGCGCTACCACATGCGGCGACAGCTTGAGGGCAGCCTGAAGCGATTGGGTACCGATTATGTCGATATCTATCATCTGCACGGATTCGACGCGTTGACGCCGATTGAGGAAGTGCAGGACACGCTGAACACATTTGTGCGGGAAGGCAAGGTTCGCTACATCGCGGCGTCGAACTTTTCAGGCTGGCACTTGATGAAGTCGCTGGCTGTGGCCGATCGGTATGGGTGGACGCGGTTTGTGGCGCACCAGGTGTACTACTCTCTGGTGGGGCGCGAGTACGAATGGGAATTGATGCCGCTGGGTCTCGATCAGAAAGTGGGCGCGCTGGTATGGAGTCCGCTGGGATGGGGACGGTTGACGGGAAAGATTCGGCGTGGGCAGCCGGTGCCCGAGGTGAGCCGGTTGCACAAGACGGCAGAGATGGGACCGCAGGTGGCCGATGAGTATTTGTATACGGTTGTGGATGCGCTGGACGCTGTGGCCAGGGAGACAGGCAAGACGGTGCCGCAAGTGGCGCTGAACTGGCTCCTGCAGCGGCCCACGGTGTCGTCGGTGATTGTGGGAGCCCGCAACGAGGAACAACTGAAGCAGAACCTGGGTGCGGTGGGCTGGAACTTAACGGCCGCGCAGGTGGAGCAACTCGACGAGGCCAGCGCGGTCGCGCCTGTTTATCCCTATTGGCACCAGCGGCAATTCACGGAGCGGAATCCGCTGCCGGTGGGGTGAAACGGTGAAGCAGGGAATAGGGATTAGGGATTAGACGAAGTTCGTAGTTCTGAGTTCTTAGTTCAGAGTTAGAAGTGGGCAGTGTGCAGTGAACAGTTCGTGCCTGCGCAATGCGTCCTGAACTTTGAGCTTTCAAACGAACTTTGAACTAAGAACTCGGAACTGTCCCTCCGCTATTCGTCGCGGAGGACTTGCACTGGGTTGATGTTTGCGGCGCGGATGGCGGGGACTAGCGAGGCGAGTGCTGCGACAAACAGGATGAGGCAGACAACGCTGGAATAGGTGATGGGATCGAGCGCGGTGACGCCATAGAGCATGTTGGCGAGGAAGTGGCTGAGGGCGAGGCCGAGGGCCACGCCGGCGATGCATCCGATGACCGCGACGCGCAGGCCTTGAGCGAGGAAACGTGCGACGATCTGGTTGCGCATTGCGCCGAGGGCGAGCCGCACGCCTACTTCGCGCTGGCGTAGACGGCCGAGATAACTAAGTGTTCCGTAGAGGCCGATGCAGGCTAACGCTACGGCGGTGGCCGCGAAGAGGGCGAGCAGCGTAGTGCGGAGACGGTTCTCGGTAGAGGCGTCGTCGAGGTGCTGCTGCAACGGCGCGAAAGCATAGACAGAGCGGCTGGGGTCGATCTCGTGGATGCGGCGGCGAATGGTCTCGGCCATGGCCATGGGATCGCCGGTGGTGCGGACCAAATAATCTGGAAACGGATTGGGCGCGCTGAAGCAGGAGTAGACGGTGGGGACGGGCTGCGTGTTGAGACCCTGTTCGCGCGCGTCGCCGACGATGCCGCGCACGATGCCCTTGGGTGAGAAGTCGTTGTACGCGGCCTCGGAGAGAACATGCCCCAGCGGCGAGGCGCCCTTCATGTACTTGTTGAGAAAGGCCCGATTCACAAGAATGTCGCTGGTGGTCGAATCTGGTTTGCATGCTTCGCCGACCAGCACGGGAATCTCCACGGTGTTGACATAACCGGCCGAGACGTAGCGGCTGTTGGCCAGAAGGGGATGGCCTGGCTCGATCTTTCCGTCGATTTTGAATTCGAGCGGATAGAGGAACGCGATGCCGGGCAGCGAATCGGCCGTGGCCGAATCGACAACGCCAGGAAGAGTGCGCAGGGAGTCGAGGGTGCGGTTGACGTGCTGGATCAAGCCTTTCATGTCGGCGGTTTCACCCCAGGAGCCGCTGATCTGAAAGGTCAGCACATGGGCTGGATCAAAGCCCGGATACACGCGGGCAATCTGCTGCAGACTCCGCAAGAGGAGGCCGGCGCCGATGAGAAGAGTGACGGCGAGTGTGACCTGCACACCGACAAGGGCCCATTGGAGAGGATTGCGCGCAGAGACTTGCGTACGGCTGCCGGCGGCGAGTGTATGGGCGAGGCCGCGACGAGTGCCGCGGAGGGCGGGAAACAATCCGCAGAGAAGCGTGGTGGCGAGAGCGGCGGCGAGCGAGTAAAAAGCGACGCGCCAGTTGAGGGAAATTTCTTCAGCGCGCGGGAGGGTTTTGGCGAGGAGATGGAAGCCGTGCGCGGCCGCGGCCGCGACCAGCAAGCCCACGATGGAGCCGACCATTGCGAGAGCGAAGACTTCAGTGAGGAGTTGGACGATGATCGCCTTGCGCGATGCGCCGAGCGAGAAGCGGATGGAGACTTCGTGTTCGCGTTCAGCGGTGCGGGCGAGCAGGAGCGCGGCGATGTTAGAGCAGGCGATGAGAAGCAGCAGCGTGACCGAGCCGTAGAGAAGCCAGAGCGAACTGCGCACTCCGCCAACGATGACTTCTTTAAGCGGCGTGGCTTCGACGGTGAGTTCATTGTCGGGTTTCGCGAATTGCCTGCCGAGCTGGTTTTGTATGGTGATGAGATCGGCCTGGGCTTGTTGGATGGAGATGTTGGGTTTCATGCGGCCGATGACGGTGAACCATGTGGCGTCGCGGCGTTGCGCAAAGGGTGCGTCGGGAGGGCTGGGAGCCCAGAGATCGGCGTTGCGGGAGGGAAACTGGAAAGAGGCGGGCATGACGCCAACGATTGGAAAAGAATCGCCGCGCCGGCTGCCGATGTGGAGTTCTTTTCCAATCACCTCGGGATCCTCGTGGAAGCGTCGCTGCCAGAGGGCGTAGCTGATGAGAACGGCATTCGGCCCTCCCCAGTGCTCTTCGGCAGGAGTGAACTGGCGGCCGAGTGCGGGCGAGATTCCCAACGTTTCAAGGAAGCGCGGGGCGACGAGAACTTCGGTGACTTTCTCGGGGAGTTGGCCGGAAGTTTCGGAGAGGTCGTCGAGGTAGTAGCCGCTGATGGACTGGAAGGTGGAGTTGAGGCGGTTCCAGTCTTCGAGGCGGACGGGTGCGACGAAGCGGTTGGCGTCGCGGCCCTGGATGTCGTGCTGGTCGAGGCGGACGAGCTGATCGCCGTTGGGAAATGGGAGCGGGCGAAGAACGACGGCATCGATGGCGGAGAAGACGGCGCTATTGGCGCCGATGCCCAGAGCGAGGGTGAGAATGACGGCAAGCGAGAAGGATGGCGATTTGCGGAGGAAGCGGAGAGCGGCTTTGAGATGGAAGGCGATGGATTCGACGAATGCGGAGATGTGGACTTCGCGGACTGTCTGCTTCACTTGTTCGCGGCCGCCGAATTCGATGAGGGCGCGGCGGCGGGCTTCTTCGGGCGACAGGCCCTGGGCGATGTTGGCATCGGTGAGGGCTTCGATATGATGCGCGATTTCCCGATCAATTGAATGAATGGAATCGCTTGAGTGGTCTGATTCGGAGGTGGGGTTGGGCTTTGAGAGTCGGGAATCGCTCATGGCTTGCCTCCTACTGCGCGGTTTGGAGAATGAGGGCGACGGCTTTGGAGAGCCGGTTCCAAGTTTCTTCTTCGGTGGCGAGTTGTTTGCGGCCTTTGGCGGAGAGGCGATAGAAGCGGGCCTGGCGGTTGTTTTCCGATTCGCCCCAATCGGCCGCGATCCAGCCGCGTTTTTCCAATCGATGGAGTGCGGGATAGAGCGAACCCTGCTGGACCTGGAGCACGTCGGAGGAAATCTGACGAATGCGCTGCGCGATTCCATAGCCGTGGACGGGGCCGAGTGCGACGACTTTGAGGATGAGCAGATCGAGGGTGCCCTGCAGCAGGTCAGCTTTTTCGAGAGGAGCCATCGGGTCTTTCTCCTAGACAACCTACCTATATGAAGCGGATAGGTAGATTGTCAAGGAGAGAGGGTGAATTTGTGACGAAGGGGCACGGGAAGAGATCCGTTGAGATGAATCTCGATGGAGAGGGAACGGATTGGGGCGATGCGAGGAGATGCAACGCGGGCTTGATGCGATAAAACCGGGGTCGCGTCTTTACGGAATATTGATGGGTTTTACGACCAACCTGAGGCGGTTCACTGGCAGCCCGCTCCAAGGCAAAGGCATCTCAACAAAGAACGAACGTCCGTCAGAGAAATTTTATTCCCGGAGAACCGATGACGGGCTACGCTACCCCCGAATCTGCCACCGCCGTGCTGCTTCGCTGTGAGGAACTGAAGTCGCATCTGGAGGCGACCAAGACACAGCTGAACCAGGCTGCCTTTCAACTGGAAGAATTGACACGCATTTTGTTGTCCGAGAAGACCTCGTCGCTGGAGCCAGGTTCCCGTCCATGGCTGGATGAACTGGCATTCGGCCAACTGATTGCGGACGTGTTGGATGCGGAGCGTCGGCTCGCTGAAGCGCGGGCCGTTGCGGCGGAGATAGGCGTGCCACTTCCTGAAGACTTGAAGTAACTCGAATTTTGGGGGACAGGCGGAAATCTTTCCTGGTTTTAGCGAGTTTTGCCCAGGGGCTAAAGCCCAATTCACTCTTCGGGGCGATTGCGGCACGACTGAAGTCGTGCCCTGTTACAGAGCAATGATGAATTGGGTTTTGCCAACAACCTGGTGAAGTCGTGCTAGTGAAGTCGTGCCCTGTTACACAGCGAGACGTGAAGCGGATTTTCTTGCAGCTGGTAAAAGGGCGCGCCTCTTCGAAACAGCGATTCTACATCCGGGTTTATTTTCTTGGGCGCTTGTAGAAGGGCAGAGGGACCTGCTTTGCCCTGGCGCGGTTGCCGCGCACGTCGATGAGGACGTCGGTGCCTGACGCGGCCGTGTCTGCCGGCACGAGGGCCATGGCGATGTTGGTCTTGAGGAAGGGCGAGGGCGAGCCGGATGTGATCGGCGCCGATCTGCTCTCCTTCCAGAGACAGTACGCAATAGCCGTCGCGGGCGATGCCGCGCTCGATCATTTCGAGGCCGACGACCTTGCGTTGCGGGCCGCCGGACGCCTGCACTTCAAGAAGCGCTTCGCGTCCGAGAAATCGCCTTTGTCCAATTTGAGCCAGCGCTCGAGGCCGGCTTCGAGGACGTTGATGTCTTCGGAGATTTCGTGGCCGTAGAGGCTCATGCCGGCTTCGAGGCGGAGGGTGTTGCGCGCGCCGAGGCCGCAGGGGCGGATGCCGAACTCGGCGCCGGCGTCGAGGAGTGCGTTCCACATCTTTACTGTGGTGGCTTCGTCGGAGGGGATGTAGACCTCGAAGCCGTCTTCGCCGCTGTAGCCGGTGCGCGCGATGAGGACGTTGTGGATGCCGGCGACCTGTCCCCAGGTGAACCAGTAATTCTTGATCGCGGCGAGGTCGACCTTGGTGAGCTTCTGCAAGGTTTCAAGCGCGCGCGGGCCTTGCAGGGCGAGTTGCGAGTAGTAGCTGGAGTAGTCGTTGAGGTGAATGCCGGGGAAGGCGCCGACCTGTTGGCGGATCCAGGCGAGAGTCTTTGTCGGTGGTTCCGGCGTTGACGACGAGGAGATAGTCGTTGTCGCCGAGGCGGTGGACGAGGATGTCGTCGATGAACGTGCCCTGGGGTGTGAGCAGCGCGGAGTAGTGGGCCTGGCCGTCTTTGAGGCGCGAGGCGTCGTTCATGGTGATGTGCTGGACGGCGGCGAGGGAGCCGGGGCCGCGGAACTGAATTTCGCCCATGTGGCTGACGTCGAAGAGGCCGACGGCGGTGCGGACGGCCATGTGCTCGGCGATCAGCCCGCCACCGGGGCAGGGATATTCGACGGGCATGTCCCATCCGCCGAAGTCGACCATTTTGGCCTTGAGGGCGCGGTGGGTGGCGTTGAGTGCGGTCTTTTTGAGCGCGGGCGCGGCGGGTGCGGAGGGTGCGGAGGGTGTGGCGTGCGGAGGGTGTGGAGGGTGTGGCCATGACTGTAATTTATCTTAGCGAGTCAGCGGAAAGGCTGCACGGGAGCGGCGGCGTAGGATAGTTGGAATCATGCAGCCTTTTCGGGGATTGCTGATGCTGGTGGCCGCGGGCATTGCGTTTTATCGTGGCTGGAAGATTCATACGGGGCGCGAGGCGCTGGTGGCGTTTGGGCTGGGGGTGCTGGCGCTGGGGCTTGCGGTGTGGCATTTGACGCGCGGTCGCGCTTAGTTCAAAGTTCAGAGTTCACAGATCGGAACCTTTTGCGGTTGGGATGAGTGCATGGCTGGCTCGATGCTGAGCGTGAGGGATGGACGGGATGGCGACTCTTTACAACCGGATTCAGGGACGGAATCTTGAGCGGCTGGCAGCGCTGAGCGACGGGATTTTTGCCGTGGCGATGACGCTGCTGGTGCTCGATCTGCACATTCCGACGGCCGCTCAGGTTCATAGCGAGCGGGAGTTGGCGGCGGCGTTGTGCGCGATGGGACCGCAGTGGTTGACGTATGGCATGAGTTTTCTGACGCTGGGTATTTTCTGGGCTGGGCAGCAGACGCAGTTGAACCACATCGGCGAAGGCACGCGCGACCTGACGTGGATTCATCTGGGATTTCTTTTTTCGATCACACTGATGCCGTTGTCAACGCGACTGTTGGCGGAGTTCATCGAGTACAGGCTGGCGCTGGGATTGTATTGGCTGAACATTTTTGTGCCCGGAGCGATGTTGTATTGGAGCTGGGCGCACGCGACGCATGCGGGGCTGATCAAGCCGGACACGCCGGAGGAAGTTCGAGGGAGCATTTGCCGGCGCATTTTGATTGCGCAGTCACTTTATGCGGCAGGGGCAGCACTGTGCTTTATCCATACATGGGTGAGCATTGCGGCGATTGTGCTGGTGCAGCTGAATTATGCGATTGCGCCGCGGTGGGGCCGAAAGTCGACTTGAGCTACGCCGTTTTTGCCAGACTGTTCTCTGCCGATTCAAAGAGAAACTAAGTGGGACAGCCCGTGTCTCAATGCGTACGGCCCTGCGTGAACGCGGGCCGATGCGAGGAAACGGCGATGGTGAAAACGCAAACGCTGGCTATGATGAACTGGTTCCGGATGGGTGGTTTGCATGGCGCCCGGGACGGAGGCTTTGGGACATTCCTTGTAAGTGTGGTGCTGGTTGCCGTGGTGGTGTGGGTGCTTGCGCGGGGCGGCAGGAATGCGGTGTGAGCAACGGATGCCGGACATGGGTGCGCGGATTAAGACCCAAGTCGAAGCTCCGGCTCGCCGCGAACAATCCAGTGTCTGAGGATTTGCGTACTTACTCTGGATGAGGCCCATATCATTCAAACCGCATCCTCGGGGATGGGAGGTCGTTGCTATTTGCGGCGGGCACGCCAGAAAGAACTGACGCCAAGATAGAAAAAGATCACGACGACGATGGCGGAGGCGATGAAGGTGCGGTGGTCTGGGCCGTGGGCATAGCTGAAGCGAGTGCGCCAGAGCGTGGGTGTGAAAACGAGGACGGGAAGGAAGAAGAAGACGCCCGTGACTTCGAGCCAAAGAATGCCGCCGACGCGGCGGAAAGGCTTGAGGAATCCACCTAGACCGCGCGCCAAGCCGCCGCTGGCTTTGCCGGCACGCTGTGAAATTGTGGAACTAGAGACGTGGCTTTGGGGCGAGGGAGCAGAAGAAGATGTGGAGGCAGTTGGCTGCGCAGCGGCACTCATGCGCTGGCCGGCGACGCGGCCGGCCACGCGTAATCCGATTCCGAGCACGCGGCCGAAGGTTTCAGGTCTCATTTCGATATGATGGTACCAGTGGGGCTGGCGCTGTGCTTTGCACGAATTTCAGTGCAGACTTGGGTTGCTCCTGGCCCGCTGTGGCAGTAAGGTAGAACAATCCACGCCGCTCCCTGCGCATGAGGTCGCGCTGGCCGACGTTCTGGAGGCTTACGTGACATCAAAGCTGCGCGAACTGATCCAACAACTTGGCGAGGCGATCCACGAATCGGTCATTGAAAGCGAGCAGATCGCTGGAGTTGTGCAGGACATACGGCGGCACGGCTTCGATGTACTGCTGATGCTGGAGGCGACCATCGGCCTGAACGAAGTTTCTACGAAAGAGACGGATGACGCGGAGCCTGGCACGGAAGCCAGCGGCGACGGTGCGCCCTTCACCAAAAACGATGTGAACTTTTTGCGTTCACTGCGGATTTCCGTCGAAGGTGAAGACGAGGAAGACGATCAGGCCGAAAACGACGAGGCGCAGGCGGGATAGAGGCTTCGGAAATATCGTAGTCGCACTTATTTTGGTGAGTCCGAAATATTTGCCTGAATCATTCGGCAGGTTATCGGGGCCGGCGTCGCGACACGCAGGTCCCCTTCGGCCGCGCTCAGGGCAGGCTTTCGACTCCCTGCGGTCGCTCAGGATGACAAAACCTAACAAACGAAGTTCAGCGCCAGCTAGCTGCGCCAGTGCAGTTCAACGGGGCCGTCCATCGGATGTTTTGATGGGGTGCCGTGGGCAGCTGCGTCGAGGCGCGCCTGCTTCAAGGCGAAATACCATTTCGCAGGCTTGTCGGCGTCGTCGATGAGCATGAGGCTGGGATTGTGCTTGAGGCCTTCGGCCTGCTGGATCATCGTGATCTGATCCTGGCGGACAAACTTTGCGCCGAAGAATTTCGCGATGGGCGTGAGGAATGGGACGTAGTAGAAGACGTTCCAGGCGGCAATGACATCGATGCGGCAGGTGGACGCGGTGACGGGGGTGACGGTGGTGAGCGAGGAGAACCACTTGTCGCCGGCGCGAATGATCTCGGTGCGGCGATTGGGCAGGGTGAAGTCGATGGTGGTTTCGACGGGTTGGCCGTAGACGCCGAGGAGTTTGTAGGGCGCGGAGTTGGCGCTGGGCGCGTGGGCGCTCATGCGAAAGCCTTCGGGGATGGGCTCGAAGCGCTTGGTTTTTTCGCGAATGCTGGCGCGCGAACGCCACCACCACGCCTGGTGGACGAAGGGTCCGTGGGCCGGGTCCATAAGGCCGATGATGCCGTGGTCGACGTTGCAGGGCAGGTCGGCGGTCAGGAAAGCGGTGCGGAAGCGCGGGCCGAATTTGGTTAGTTCCGGAACCGCATGCTCGGCCATTGCGGTTTTTCGGCCGCTGCCAGGGCCGGGGATGAAGACCCATGCGTGGCCGTCGCGCTCTTCGCAGGGGAAGGCGGTGGCGTAAATCTTTGTCGCGTCGAGATGGTCGTGGCTGGAAAGCGAAGGGATGAGCTCGCAGCGGCCAGAGCAGGGTTCGAATTCCCATCCGTGATAGCGGCAGGTGACGCGCTGGCCGTTGAACCAGCCTTCGCTGAGCGGAATGCCGCGGTGGGGGCAACTGTCGCGCATGGCAAACAGCTCCCCGCTGTTTAATTTTCCCAGCACCAGTGGAATGTTGAGGAGCATCGCCTTGGCGACCTTGTTCTTGCGCAGTGTGTCCGTTCGCAGAGCGGGGTACCAGTCGTCATAGAGGAGCGTGGCGCTGGGGCCCTGGATGGGAACGCCCGCCTCTGTTGTGGTGACGAATGGCATTTGGCCTCACAATAGCATTCCGGCGTAGCGGAGGCCAACCGGCGGCGCGGGTATTCGGCAGTTGCTTACCGCGCGTAGAATCGGTGCGTTCCGGAGGGCCTTCCGAATGGAGCTTCGCATGAGACACGTGATCCATGCCCTGTTCGTCTTTTCGCTTGCGGCCACGAGGCCGGCGTTGGCTGCGCGCGATGTGCCGGTCCCTTCACAGTGCACGCCGCAGGTGAATGAGGGGCTGGCCAACCTGATTGATTCCGAGACGCGGCGGGATGTCGACAACATTATGGTTTGTGGGGTTGCGCTTGAGCCGACGCGCGTCCACAGAGGCGGGCCGCATGGAGATCATCACGTCACAACGATCTCTGCCCCGCTTCGCAATGGGCGGACCGTGCATGTGCAGGTGGTGACCAACGATGATCTCGATGGCGTGGTGACGGCGGGTGTGAACGATCCTGTGTTTGCGTATGGACAGGGATACATCTCGCATGGATTCTGGGCCGCGGGAATCCACGATGTGCATTGTTCGACGCATCGTGGCGCCGATAACGGCTGGGTCGTGGTGGCGGGCGTGAAGACGCCGCGGTACTGCCCGGGTGGATGAGGCTTCGTCTCGCGGGCCGACCAGTTTTCATCTGAATGGATGGATCGATCCCACCCAAGCGGAGCTTGGGTGGGGCACCCAGCAGTTCCTCAACTTCAAGTGAAATCTGGATTTAGCAGCTCGTCACAAATAATTTTTGTTCTCCTTGACAGCTTAGGAGAGTGGCGCTAATCTCCTAATCACCTTAGGAGAACCACTATCATGGGCGACCAGGCGCAGCTACTTCCCGGAACACTCGATCTTCTTATCTTGAAAGCCGTCTCTCTTGGTCCCCTTCATGGCTATGGGGTGCTGCTCCGCATCGGACAAATTTCGGGCAGCGCGCTGCTGATTGAGCAAGGCGCGCTCTATCCTGCGTTGTTTCGGCTGGTGCGCCAGGGTCTGTTGAAGGCGAGTTGGGGAATCTCGGATAACAATCGCCGCGCGAAGTTTTATGAGCTGACGACGGCAGGGCGGAAGCGGTTGCGGGAGGAACAGGATGGGTGGAACCGTCTTGCCGCAGCGATGACTTCGGCTCTTGCGGCGAGACCGGAGGAGGTATGAATCTGCCGGCATATTTTCGATCTGCGACGTTGAGGTTATTTCGTCGCACGGAAATCTCGGAAGACGTGGATGAGGAGCTTCGTTCGCATGTCGAGCACCGTGCGGACGATCTGGAACGAGGTGGGCTAGATCGGGCTGAGGCGGAACGACGGGCGCGGATCGAGTTTGGCGGACGGGAGCGGTACAAAGAGGAGAGCTACGAAGCGTTGGGCGGGAATTTTTTACCGAGCCTCTCGGGCGATGTGCGGTTCGCCTTGCGGGTACTGCGCAAGTCTCCGGGATTTACGTTTGCGGCGGTTGTGACGCTGGCTCTGGCCATTGGCGCGAATTCAGTAGTATTTGCGGTGCTGAATGGGTTATTCATTCGCCCCTTGAATGTGCCGCACCCGCAGGACCTTTATGCGTTGCAGCGAGGGAACGATCCCTACATTGTGCAGTCGTATCCGGACTATCTCGATCTGCGCGATCGCAATCGGAGTTTCGATGGCCTGGCAGCTTATAACATCTCTCTGGTGGCGTTCGATACGGGGAAGAATCCGGCCTCGGTCTGGGGTTATGAAGCGAGCGGGAACTACTTCGACGAATTGGGAGTTCAGCCGTATCTCGGCCGCTTCTTCCACGGCTCCGACGAGCATGGGCCGAACAGCGCTCCGTATATTGTGCTGACCTACGCGTATTGGCACAGTCATTTTCAGGACGATCGCGGCGTTGTGGGGCGTGTGGTCCGGCTGAACAAACATCCGTTCACGATTCTCGGCGTGGCGCCGCCAGAGTTCAAGGGACCCTGTTGTTTTTCTCTCCTGATTTCTTTGTGCCGCATGGTCAACGCGGAGCAAATCGACGCAGAAAGTTTCATGAACGCGCGCGGGAATCGCTGGGTATTTGAGGTGTTGGGACATCTGAAGCCGGGAGTCACGCCGACGCAGGCGAATGCGGACCTGAGCTCGATAGGCGCGTATCTCACAAAGGCCTATCCCAAAGACGACGATCAACCAAGCTTCAGCCTGGTGCGGCCGGGTTTGCATGGAAACTTTTTTGCTCCGGCGATACGGGCGTTTCTAACGGGGTTGATGCTGCTGGCGGGATTGATCCTGCTGGCCGCTTGCGCGAATCTGGGCAGCCTATTTGCGGCGCGGGCGGCGGATCGGTCGCGAGAGGTCGCATTGCGGCTCGCGCTGGGGTCGAGCCGCACGCGGATTTTACGGCAACTGTTTACCGAAGCCGTTTTGATTTCGCTCGCCGGAGGCGCAGCAGGATTGTGGGGCGGCGTGATGGTACTGCACTGGCTGAGCGGGTGGAAGCCATTTCCGCAATTTCCCATGAATATTCCGGTGAATCCGGACGCGAATGTGTACGTGGTGGCATTGCTGTTGGCGCTGCTCAGCGGATTGCTTTTTGGCGCGGTGCCGGTGCGGCAGGTATTGCGCACGAATCCGTATGAGATTGTGAAGGCGGGATCGGCTGCCATGGGAGCAAGGATGGGAAGGCGGATCGCGGTGCGCGACGTTTTGCTGGTGGTGCAGATTGCGATTTGCGCGGTGCTGGTGACGTCTTCGATCGTCGCAGTGCGGGGATTGGCGCACTCGCTGCACACCAATTTCGGTTTCGATCCTCAAAACACTGTGCTGGTGGATACCGATTTGAGAATGGCAGGCTATCAAGGCGATGAAATCCCGGCCATGCAAAAGCGCATGACCGATGCGATGCAGACGATTCCGGGCGTAAGTGCCGTGGGATTGGTCGATAACGCGCCGATGCAAATGGGGTGGAGCGTTTCGAATATTTTCTCTGACCAGACGACGGATTTCAGGCCCTCGAACGCCGCGGCAGAAGCAATCAAGTACCAAGTTTCTCCGGGGTATTTCCGAGCGGCAGGCACCGCTTTGCTGGCTGGCAGGATTTTCTCCGACCATGACGACATGAACGCACCAAGAGTTGCCGTGGTGAATCGCGAGTTTGCGAGTAAGATCCTTGGTTCCACAACCGGCGCGATCGGCAAACATTTCAAGTTGGCGGATGGAACGCGCATCGAAGTGGTGGGAATTGCAGAAGACGGGAAGTATACCGCCAACATTGCCGAAGAACCGCAGGCGGCGCTATTTCTCTCGATCCTGCAAAAGCCCGCGAGCGCAACGCACATGGTGGTTCGAACAACTCCCGAGATGGGTCGCGATCCGAGACAAGTGGCATCGGCGATCCGCAGCAAGTTGCGGGGTCTGGATGCGGGGCTGCCGTCGTTCATCCAGACATGGAACGAAGCGATGAACGGCGCGCTGTTTGGATCGCGGATGGCGACGGCTTCATTAGGTGTGCTTGGTGCGATGGGAGCGATGCTTTCGATCACAGGGATTTTTGGCATGGCTGCGTATTCAGTTTCGAAGCGGCTCAAAGAGTTGGGGATTCGGGTGGCTCTTGGCGCGCAGCGGAAAGAAGTGCTGCAGGCGGGGTTGGGGCGAGCATTCAAATTGCTCGCAATTGGTTCGGCGGGGGGATTGGTGCTGGGGCTTCTTGCGACAAAGGTTCTTGCGTTTATCGTGTACCAGGCGACGCCACGCGATCCGCTAGTACTGTGCGGGGCGGTGCTGGCCATGGCATTGCTGGGACTGCTGGCTACGTGGATTCCGGCGCGGCGCGCATTGCAGGTGAATCCGCTAGTTTTGTTGCGCGAAGAATGAAGAATTAGATCGAACGTTCGTTCCAGTTCGCGATCTGGCGCTTTTGGGTTGAGCATTCCCACCCTTTCGCTAGAAGAAAAGCGAAAGGATGAGGCGCGGAGATGGTACGGGAGCAATCGATCAGGAGCCTAGTGGAGGGCATATGAAGATCTTCGACACGCTTCGCATTCGCATCGCTGCAATCTTCCAGCGCTCCGAAGTGCGCGCAGAGATGGACGAGGAGCTTCGGTCGCATATCCACCACAGGGCTGACGATCTGGAACGCGGTGGTTTGGCTCGGGCGGAAGCGGAACGGCGGGCGCGGATCGAGTTTGGCGGACGGGAGCGGTACAAAGAGGAAAGCTACGACGCATTAGGCGGGAATTTTTTCGATACGCTGATTGGAGATCTCCGTTTCGCTTTACGCGTACTGCGCAAGTCGCCGGGATTCACGTTAGCGGCGGTTGTGACGCTGGCGCTGGCGATTGGCGCGAACTCTGTGGTCTTTGGCGTATTGAATGCGCTTATCCTGCGGCCTCTCAATGTTCCTCATCCGCAAAGCCTCTACAATCTCGAGCGCGGGGACTGACAAGGAACAAGCTACGTCTTATCCCGACTATCTCGATCTGCGCGATCGCAATCGCAGCTTCGATGGCCTGACAGCGTACGTTCTCGTACCGGTGGGTTGGATACGGGCAAGAATCCCTCCCAGGCCTGGGGTTATGAAGTGACGGGGAATTACTTCGATGCGATGGGCATTCAGCCGTTTCTAGGACGATTCTTCCACGACGCAGATGAACACGGGCCGAACAGCGCTCCGTATCTGGTGATCAGTTACGACTATTGGCACAGTCAGTTTCAGGATGATCGCACCGTGGTGGGGCGTGTGGTTCAGGTAAACAAGCATCCTTTTACGATCCTCGGCGTAGCGCCGCCCCAGTTCAGCGGGACGTTGCTTTTCTTCTTCCCTGACTTCTGGGCGCCGATGGTCCAGCAGGAGCAGATACAGGGACTGAAGGTCCTGAACGCGCGCGGAGAACGCGACCTATACATGGTGCTGGGGCATCTGAAGGCGGGCGTGACACCGGCACAGGCGATTGCCGACCTGAACTCTGTGGGCTCGTACCTCGAGAATACCTACCCAAAAACAGACGCGGATATGACCTATACCCTGGCGCGTCCAAGTCTCGTCGGCAATATGCTTGGGCCGCCGGTGAAGGGGTTCCTGACGGGAATGATGCTGCTGGCGGGAATGATTCTGCTAGCCGCGTGCGCGAACCTGGGCAGCCTGTTCGCCGCCCGCGCAGCCGACCGTTCGCGCGAAGTGGCTCTGCGTCTTGCGCTGGGGTCGACTCGCAAGCGTATTCTGCGCGGAGTTTTTACGGAGGCGTTGCTGATCTCGCTCGTTGGCGGGGCGTTGGGGCTCTTCGGCAGCGTGGCGGTGTTGCGGCAGTTGAGCGGCTGGTATCCGGTCCCCCAGTATCCGATGCATGTTCCTGTGTACGCAGACGCAAAAGTCTATCTGGCCGCTTTGCTGTTGGCGCTAGTCAGTGGGTTCCTCTTTGGAGCCGTGCCCGTACGACAGATTCTGCGCACCAACCCTTACGAGGTTGTGAAAGCCGGATCGAGCGGAATCATCACGGGAAATACCGGGAAGCGCATCACGCTTCGCGACATGTTACTCGTGCTGCAGATTGCAATTTGTGCAGTGCTGGTTACATCATCGCTGGTTGCCGTGCGGGGGTTGGTGCGCTCGATGCACAGCAACTTCGGATTTGAACCGCGGAACGGAATGCTGGCCACTACATCCCTGCGCATGGCTGGTTACAGCGACGAAAGCATGCCGGCCATGCAAAGGCGCATGATCGAAGCTGTTGAGAAGCTTCCCGGCGTACGGTCCGTGGGACTTGTGAGTCAAATCCCGCTCGGCGGAGGCGGGGCGACCGAGGATGTCTTTACCGACCAGACAACGGACCTACGAACGGCGAATGCAGCCGCCAACGTTCAGGTATTCAAGATTTCTCCCGAATACTTTCATGCGGCGGAGACATCGGTATTGGCCGGCCGGAGTTTCTCATGGCAGGACGATAAGAACTCTACGCGCGTGGCCATTCTGAATGCGTTTCTTGCGCGCAAGATCTTCGGCTCGGTCACTCATGCGGTTGGCAGATATTTCAAGATCGAGGATGGAACGCGCGTGCAAGTGGCGGGCGTCGTAGAGGACGGGAAATATTATCAATTGACTGAAGATCCGCGGCCGGCGATCTTTCTCCCGTTCCTGCAATCGAATTCCAACCAAATGTGCCTGGTGGTGCGCTCGGAACGAGATTCCCAGCAGTTGGCGTCGGAGATCCGGAGCAGCCTGCGAGAGCTTGATCCCAGTCTGCCTCTCACGATCCTGACGTGGGCGCAGGGAATGAACGTCGCTATGTTCCCTTCGCATGTGGCCACGGTGGCACTGGGTGTGCTGGGTGTGATGGGCGCGATGCTGTCGATTACCGGCATTTTCGGCATGGCGGCGTATTCGGTGAGCAGGCGTCTCAAAGAACTTGGCATTCGCGTGGCGCTTGGCGCACGACGGAGAGAAGTATTGCAGGCGGCGCTGGGGCGCGCTTTCAAACTGCTCGCTTTCGGGTCGGCAGCGGGGTTGGTTCTGGGGCTTCTTGCGGCAAAGGTATTGGCCGTCATCGTGTATGAGGCGTCGCCTCGCGATCCGCTGGTGCTGTGTGGGGTGGTGCTGGCCATGGCGCTGCTGGGGCTGGTTGCGACGTGGATTCCGGCGCAGCGCGCACTGCAGGTGGACCCGCTGGTTTTATTGCGCGAGGAATGAAAGGCTAGATCGAACGTTCGTTCTAGAACTTGGACCACGTGATCGCGCGCTTTTGGGTTTGAGCATTTCCACCTTTTCGCTAGAAGAAAAGCGAAAGGATGGACACGGAGATGGTACAAGAACAATCGGCCAGGAACCTGGTAGAGGGAAAGATGAAGATTCTCGACACGACTCGCCTTCGCATCATGGCACTTTTCAAGCGTTCGGCTCTACGCGCGGAGATGGATGAAGAGCTTTTATCACACATTGAGCACCGGGCGGACGATCTGGAACGGAGTGGGATGAGTCGTGCCGAGGCGGAACGGCGTGCGCGGGTCGAGTTTGGCGGACGGGAGCGGTACAAAGAGGAAAGCTACGAGGCGTTGGGGGGCAATTTTATCGAGTCTCTGGTGCAGGATGTGCGCTTTGCTCTGCGCGTGCTGCGGAAGTCGAAGGGGTTCACATTTGCCGCGGTTGTCACGTTGGCGTTGGCGATCGGCGCGAATGCTGTTGTTTTCGGTTTGATGGATGGGTTGATTCTTCGGCCGCTGAACGTGCCGCAGTCCGAGAGCCTTTACGGGACCAATTATGGGACGGACCCGGTGTGGCAGTCGTTCCCCAACTATCTCGATCTGCGGAATCGCAACCACAGTTTCGAGGATCTGGCAGCTTTCAACATGGTGCTGGGTGTGGGTCTGGATGCAGGCAACGATCCGTCTGTCGCGAACGGGTTTGCAACCACCGGGAACTATTTCGACGTGCTACGCATTCATCCGTATCTTGGGCGTTTCTTCGGCGCCTCCGACGAGCGGGGCCCGGACAGCGCTCCGTATGTCGTGCTCACCTACGCGTACTGGCATAGCCGTTTCCAAGACGATCGGGGCGTGGTGGGCCGTACGGTTCGGCTCGATCAGCATCCTTTCACTATCCTTGGCGTGGCGCCGTCGGGATTCGAGGGGACGTTGTTGTTTCTTTCACCGGATTTTTTTGTACCCATTGTGAACGAGGATCAACTGGGTGGGGTGAGTGTGAACACGCGGACCACCGAACATGCGGTTTTCGAAGTACTAGGGCATCTGAAACCGGGGGTGACTCCTGCGCAGGCTGTCGCGGATGTAGACGCCGTGAGTGGGTATCTTGAAAAGGTCTATCCGAACCAGATCGCGCACAAATCCACTGTTCTTGCCCGGGAAGGTCTCACTTCGTTTGGCCCCGCGGTACGGGGATTTGTCGCGGGGTTGATGCTTCTTGCGGGTTTGATCCTGCTGGCTGCATGCGCCAACCTGGGCAGCCTGTTCGCGGCACACGCCGCCGACCGCTCGCGCGAAGTGGCTTTACGGCTCGCGCTCGGTTCGACACGCGGACGGATTCTGCGGCAATTGTTGACCGAGGCCGGCCTTCTCTCTCTCGCCGGAGGCGCTCTCGGAGTGGCAGGCAGTTTTCTGCTCCTGCGTCGCCTGAGCACCTGGCAGCCGATTGGCGGAGTCCCTATTCACGTGCCCGTGAGTCCGGACGCGAAACTTTACGTGGTGGCGTTGCTCCTGGCTTTGGTTAGTGGATTCCTGTTCGGGATTGTTCCGGTTCGTCAGGTGCTCCGCGCTAATCCATACGAGATTGTGAAGGCAGGAGCGAGCGCGCGGGTTGGGCGGCGACTGACGGTGCGCGATGTGCTCCTTGTATTCCAGATTGCTCTTTGTGCCGTTCTGGTGACGTCGTCCATGGTGGCTTTGCGCGGCCTGATGCGCTCACTGCACAGCAATTTTGGTTTTGAGCCGCGCAACACAATGACGGCCGCAGTGAATCTGGCAACGGTGGGATCCAGCGCAGAGACCGCACCCAACCTGCAAAGACGCATGATCGACGCGATGGCAAGCATTCCGGGTGTGGAGCATGTGGGATTGGTGAATGGATATCCTCCCCTGGTTGCCACGGCCAGCACCCGGGCGAATGTGTTCGACGAGAAGGCGAGCGATCTACGGCCTGCAAATGCCGTGATCGCGCCCTACCGCTACGAAGTATCTCCCGGATACTTCGAGGCCGCGGGCACAACCCTGCTGGCGGGAAGGAGTTTCTCATGGCGCGACGACAAGAATGCGCCGGCAGTCGCGGTCATCAATCGGGAGTTTGCGAAGAAGATCTTTGGTTCCGTTCCTAACGCACTGGGCAGGAATTACAAGCTGCAAGATGGAACGCACGTCCAGGTGGTGGGAGTTGTGGAGGATGGAAAATACCTGAGCCTGACTGAGGGCCAGGAGCCGGCAATGTTTTTGCCCTTTGTGCAATCGCCATCGATTTCAAGCTACCTTGTGGTTCGCTCGCCCCGCGACCCGCAACAGCTTGCCGCGGCCATGCGGAGCAAAGTTCGCGAACTGAATGCGGGCTTGCCAATCGACACCAAGACGTATGGCAACCTGCTTGAGGTGGTCCTGTTTCCTGCGCGCATGGCGACGATGGCCTTGGGAGTGATGGGTGGAATGGGTGCGATGCTCTCGATCACGGGCATCTTCGGGATGGCGGCTTACTCGGTCTCGAAGCGGTTGAAGGAATTGGGCATTCGCGTGGCGTTGGGTGCGCAGCGGACGGAGGTGTTGAAGGCCGCGTTGGGGCGGGCCGTGAAGCTGCTCGCATTCGGGTCGGCGGCTGGGCTGCTTCTGGGCTTGCTTGCGGCGCGGGTACTGTCATCGATTGTGTACCAGGCGACGTCGCGTGATCCGGTGGTGCTGGCCGGCGTAGTGCTGGCGATGGCGCTGCTGGGACTGCTGGCGACGTGCATCCCCGCGCAGCGCGCGCTTTCGGTGAATCCGTTGATTCTGCTGCGCGAGGAGTGAGAAATGCAGGGAATAGGGAATAGGGAATAGAACAGCTTCATCGCGGCACACACTCAGCTCGTGGATAGCCAGGTTGGTGTGCGACTCATCTATCCTTCCCACCCAAGCAGAGCTTGGATGGGGCACCCAGTGAGAAATGCAGGGAATAGGGAATAGGGAATAGGGAATAGAACAGCTTCATCGCGGCACACACTCAGCTCGTGGATAGCCAGGTTGGTGTGCGACTCGTCTATCCTTCCCACCCAAGCAGAGCTTGGATGGGGCACCCAGTGAGAAATGCAGGGAATAGGGAATAGAACAGCTTCATCGCGGCACACACTCAGCTCGTGGATAGCCAGGTTGGTGTGCGACTCGTCTATCCTTCCCACCCAAGCAGAGCTTGGATGGGGCACCCAGTGAGAGATGCAGGGAATAGGGAATAGGGAATAGGGAATAGAACAACCCACAGATCTGTGTGGACGGCGCGCACCCACGGGATGGAGGCCCAGGTTCGTGTGGGGCTCGTCTATCCTTCCCACCCAAGTAGAGCTTGGATGGGGCACCCCACTACGATCTAGCGCTGGGCGACGAGCGCAGCGGTGGGCACGGTGACCGAGCCGATGCGTCCGGAATTTACATCGATGACGACGACGCGGAGAGAGCCACTTACTTGTTTCGCATCGAGACGTTCGTCGAAGGTGAGCCCCTCTTTCATGGCGCGCTGATAGGTTACGGGCTTCAAGCGCAGGCCGACGGTGAGGCCTGTGACTTTAGCGCGGAGAGCTTCCTGATCGCGCTGGACGAGGAAGATGTCGAGTTTGCCGGACCAGATGGAGTTCTGCTGCGCGAGGTCGAGGTCCGATCCGGCGACGGTGACGCGGAGAGCGCTTCCGGAAGCATCCGTGACAAGCTTTGTGCTGACGGCGATTTCGCTGGCGTCGGTGGGTTGCCAGACGGTCTGCGCGAAACGGTCCTTGAGCGAAGTGGCCTCCTTGTCGTACTGATAGCCGCTACGGAAACGGAGCGAAGCATCGCGGTGGCCACGAGTTTCACGGTCAGAAGATGGTATTTGCCATCGGCGGGTTGGGTGGGTGAGAAGCCCAGCAGGTAGGTGGCATGGCCGTCGGCAACGACGTCATTGAGCTCGCCGATGATGTTGCTGGACCGACGGAAGGTGCGGCCACCGGTGGCGTCGGCTACTTCGCGGAAGACGCCCGAGATAGGGTGGAGGTCCTGCTGCATCTGGGCGGTAGAGACGGTTCCCATTGCCGAAGTCGCGTTCTTTACCGTACATATTCAAGTCTTGCGTAGCTTGCGCTTCAGTCCCTTCCATTTTCGATTCGGTGACTGGGTCTCGCTGGAAGGTGGGCGTGAGCACCACGTTGGCGCGGCCGATATCGGCGTTGATGACACCAGCTTCGAGTCTGGATGCGTCGAGCGGATAGACGCTGACATGGGCGTTGTTCATCGCCTCCTGGGTGCGGAGCGCGATGGGCTCGATATTCTTGCTGCCTTTGTCGAGATTGAAGGACAGCTTGTTCCAGTCGGCGAGCGCGTTGTCACTGGTAATCCAGACGAGGCTCTTGTGTCCCGGCATCGCACTCAGGTGATGGGCGACATCGACGAGGAGATTGAGAGCATTCGGTCCGGGCCTGCTGCCCAGTTCGCGGAGTTTTGGGTCGAGAGCCTCGGTTTCAGTGGTTGGATCGAGGGAGGTGTTGCCATTCACGCTGAGCAGATCTTCGGGGTTATGGACGGTTTCGATCTGCTGGCGGTTGCGCTGTTCTTCGTCTCTGCGCATTTGCCAGGTCCTGCGCAGTGGGCATCCACTTGGCCAGGCGCGCGGCGATGGCGTCGTGGTCGGTGGAAGCCTCCTGAAGGACCTGATAGCCGTGGTACTTCATGGTGTAGAGGGCGACGCGTTCGCTGGCGGGGAGTGCGCGCAGGAAACGGACCATCTGCTGGCGCGCGTCGACCAGATCGTTGAAGTCGAGATTGCTGCCATCGACGAGCAGAATCGACGGTGTTGCCTTCGGCACCCGCGGGTCTCGGATCTTTCTGGGAGCGATTGGAGAACTCCGGCGGAGCGGTGGATGGAGCGGACGGAGCGGCAGGGGTGGCGTCGGCGTCTGCGTTCGGTCTGGGCGAAGGAGCGGACATCCTGTTTGACGCCGTTGTCGTAGACCTCAAAGTCGGTGGGCTTGAGATTGGTGATGGGGTGGCCCTTTTTGTCGAGGGCGACGACGTTCACGTCGACGAGGCGGGCATTGAGGCGGAGGGTCATGCTGGAGGGTTGGGTACCGGGAGCCTGTCCCGAGGCTTGCTCGGCAGGATGGGCGGGCGCGTCGGGAAGTCCGGTGGCCACGGTTGTGCTGATTTCAGGGGCTTCGCCGTCGCGCTGCGGGAGGGGGCATTGCTTCGGCGGATTCGTTGGCTGGGGTTGCGATGGGGGCTGCAGGATTCGCGGGAGGCGCATCGGCGAGGCTCTTCTTCGGCGGGCGCCATGTCCGTGGGCTGGGCTTGCGGGCAGGGTGGCGTCGGGAGTTACGCCGGCGGCGCGTTCTTCATCGCTGGAGAGGACGCGGGATTCTGCGCGGAAGAGATGGTACTGCTCGAAGTCGACGTGATTGAGGAGCATTTGGCGCGGGCCCATGGCGACCCAGGAGTGGCCGCTGGGGTCCTGCAGGTTGCGGAGGGTTTTGGCCACGGAGATGGAGACGCTGCGCACGGGGCAGATGTAGGTCATGCCGCCCAATTCCACGGGGCCGTATTCGACCGCGGTGGCGGCGCGGGAGATGGGATCGGTCGGAGCGAGCTCGGCTTCGATGGTGAGGCGGGCGATGATGCCGTTGGCTGGATCGACGGCGATTTTGCCGTGATAGGCGCTCATCTGCTGGAACATGTGGCTCTCGAGGCCGTAGGACTCGGCGACGCAGCAGTAGCGGACTTCATAGTGCGAGCGGTCTTTGGGGACGGCGTAGTTGAAGACGGCGAGAGGGCCGCCGGCACCTTGCTCCCAGTGCGTCCAGGTGAGCTTGTTCTGGGCGGCGTCGACGAGCACGAGGCCGAGGATGGGGCCGAAGGCGCCCCAGGTCCGGAGCCCCTGGTCGGCGGTGCGACGGTTTTGGACTTTGACGGGGGCTGCCTCGACGACTTCCTGGCCGTCGCGATAGAGCACGGTAGCGCGGGAGATGCGGTAGGCGTGAAGGGAGTCGCTTTCTTCGAGGCGACGCGTCGGTGACAGTGCCGGGCTGGTCTTGAAAGTGGGTGACGGTGCGGGAGGCGTAGAAGCGCGGAAGCTGGGGGATGGAGTTGCCGACATAGGTTGCGGCGAGGCCCATGATGCGGCGCTGCTCGGCGAGATCGGGCGCGGGCGTTGCGGGATTTTCGGACGCGGGAGGGTCGAGGAAGGCCGACCGGTCTGCCAGGCCCATGAGGGCGCGCTGCGAACGAGCGCCGGGGAAACTGGCCCGCCAACGCGCGGCGCGGGCCGAGGTGAAGCGCTCTGTCAGTTGGAGGCTGGAGAGCTGGGCGGCCAAGTCGCTGTCCGACTGGCCCTGCGCCTTGGCGAGAATGCCTTCGAGCTGCTGTACGGAGACGCGCTCGGTTGCAATGGCAGGCAACGCCATGCCAAGAGAAAGGAGGACTCCTGCCCAGATACGGATCACGCTGTGCCTCCAGAAAAGTGTTGCAGAGGGGATTGCAAAACGGGTCTGGTCTGGGGGGATTGCTGGATGCGGATTGAGCGCCCTCGTACCGGATCATTTGATGGGCGCAATTTTATGCTGGTTAGCGGATTCTTTCACCTGGAATCGTCGAAAGGCCCAGGCCTCACCTTAATCTCACCAAATCGGTCACCGGTTTAATCAGTTTGGCGGAGTCGAAGGCGCTCTGGCCGAATGGTGGCCGATGCAAGATCGGAAGAGGGACGTTGTTGCTGAACCGGCGGCAGAGATCGCGCAATGAGGTGTGCGAATTCGGACAGTTCTTTTTCGGTAACGCACAGAACCGATGTGATTTAGAACACAGTCGATTCTGCAAGGCGCTCTCGATCCGAGAGTTAAAGATGTGTGAGCTTTGGCACGGCGACTGCCAGTGAATAGGGCATACATACTCTTTCAACGGAGAAATGAGATTGGGGGCGCCGTATGGCTGGACTGCTTCGCGATGTCCGCTATGCACTCCGGCAGCTTTCGAAGAGCCTTGGGTTCACGATCACTGCCGTTTTGATGCTGGCGTTGGCGATCTGCGCCAACAGCACCGTTTTCAGCTGGATTGATGGCACGATGCTGCATCCGATTCCTGGAGCGCGGGAGACGAGCGCCCTGGTGAGCCTGGAAGCGCGGCGAGTGGAACATCTCGCCGGCTCCGCCGCTCTCGTATCTCGATTACCGCGATTTGCGCGAACGGAATCACAGCTTGGAGGGAATCCTCGCCTATCACCACGATTGGATCACGCTGACGGGCGGTGGAGCGGCTGCCGCAGCGGATCTATATTGCCAACGTCTCGTCGAACTACTTTGACCTGCTGGGCGTAAAGCCGGTGCTGGGACGGTTCTTCCTTCCGGAAGAAGAGACGCGCCCGGACGCCGTGCCGTATGTGGTGCTGAGCTACTCGCTGTGGAAGACGCGCTATGCAGGCGACCCAGCGATTGTGGGCAAGTCGATTGAGATTGCCCGGCACCCTGTGACGGTGATTGGCGTGGCGCCGGAGGAGTTCATGGGAGCGATGCCGGGGATTCGGCAGGATGTGTGGGCGACGCTCAATCCTATCGGGATCGAGTGAGTGGCAGTTGACGCATCGCAGCGCGAACTGGCTGAACGTGCTGGGAAGGTTGCGGCCGGGAGTGAGCCGGGGAAAAGGCGACGCAGGATCTGGAGACGATCATGCGCCAGATTGTGGCGGCTTATCCGAACGATCATCTGGGGGTGAACACGATCACGCTGGACCCGCTGTGGCGATCGCCGTTCGGGGCGAACGGGTATATGGCGCAGTCGTTGCCTATTCTGCTGGCGATTGCGGGCGTGGTATTGCTGCTGACGTGCGCCAACGTAGCGACGCTGACGCTGGTGCGGTTTGTGTCGCGGCGGCGCGAGATTGCGATCCGGCAGTCGCTGGGCGCGGGACGCGTGGGGCTGATGCGGCAGATGGTGATCGAGGGGTTGCTGGTTTCGGTCTTGCGCCGGAGCGGCGGCGCTGGTGCTGACCATGTGGACATCGAAGACGTTCGCGCGCTTCATTCCGCCGAACTCCAATCCAATCGTGCTGAACGGGAGGATGGACCAGTACGTGGTGTTGGGGATCGGTGTTCTGTCGATCCTGGCCAGCGTTCTGTGCGGGGCTTTTCCAGCATGGCGGTCGTCGCACGTGCCCGCAGCGGAAGTGTTGAAGGAGGAGGCGGCCAGTGTTGCGGGCGGCTCGCACAATCGGCATCTGCTGAACGGACTGGTGGTGGTGCAGATTGCACTGTCGCTTGCGCTGCTGGTGTGCTCGGCGCTGTTTCTGCGCACGCTGCGGAATATCGCACACGCAAATCCGGGATTTGAACAGGATCATGTTTTGACTGCGTCCGTGGGTTTGAATATCGCAGGCTACTCGAACGACGAGGCACAGGTGATCCGCCACAGGATTCTCGACCGCGTGGCGCGCATTGCAGGGGGTGACGGTTGCGTCGCTCACCGACTGGGTTCCGATGAGCTTCAACCGGAGAACGGTGGACGCGTATCCGGAAGGGTATGCGCCGCGCCCCCATGAGTCCCTCGAGGTGCGGAGAGCGGAAGTGACGCCACAGTATTTCGAGACGCTGGGTATGCCGATTGTGGAAGGGCGCGACTTTATGCGGGACGATAGCGAAAAAACGCCGCGTGTGCTCATCGTCGACCAGACGGCCGCAAACCGGTACTGGCCGGGGCAAGATCCGCTGGGAAGGAGACTCTCGATTTGGGGCCACCTCTTTACCGTTGTTGGCGTGGTGAGGAACACCAAACACGCGTTCATGAGTGAGCGGCCTGAGCCCATGATTTACATGAGCTATTTCCAGGAAGCGGACAACGAGACGATCGTGCAGGTGAAGACGCGAGGGGATCCGGCGGATATGGCTCCAGCGGTCGAGCAGACGATTCACGAGATTGACGGACAGCTTCCGGTGTTCGATGTGCGCACGATGCGGGAGACGACACAGATGGCGAATATCTTCGTGGTCATGCAGAGCACACTCGCGGGGATGTTCGCGGTGGTTGCGCTGATTCTGGCCGCGACTGGTATCTACGGCGTGGTGGCTTACCGGACCGAGTTGCGCACGCATGAAATCGGCGATTCGGGTGGCGCTGGGTGCGGCGCGCGCCGACGTGCTGCGGCTGGTACTGCTGCAGGGGATTCGTCTGACGGCGATGGGCCTGGTGCTTGGGCTGGTTCTCGCGTTTACGCTGACGCGTTTTACGCGAGGGCTTCTCTACGGAGTGTCGGCGACCGATCCACTGACGGCGGCGTGCATCACGATTCTTCTCGCGTGCATCTCTATTTTGGCGTGCTGCCTGCCGGCGCGCAAAGCAATGGGAGTCGATCCGGTCACTGCGATTCGTGCGCAATGAGAAGGGCAGTTCGACAGTTCTTAGTTCGGCAGCGAGTCAGGGCTAAGCCATCGAGTCTCTCGCGGCATAGCCCTCACCTGCCTGTCCTGGATGGAGGACACTTACATGCTGCCGCGGCTGGCCGGGGGAACGATGCCATTCATGCGCAGGTACTCGACCATCTGGCCGTAGTGATCCATGAAGTGCGCGATGCCGAAGGCCGCCATGCCCCCGCGTGTGCCATTCGCGGTCTGCACGAAGGCGTTGTCGGGCGTGATTGCGTCGACGTAGGTGTGGGCTTGAGTGAAGGAGTCCTTGAGTGCCTGAATGATTTCAGCTTTGGATTTCAGCTTCTTGATGGCGTCGCTCTTGGCTTTCATGTCGGCCTCGGAAACGCCCGGTGCGCCGAAGAAGTAGTAGTTGGCTTCGGTGACGTGCTTGACCTGTGCGGAGAAAGTGCGGACGCCTTTGAAGTCGCCCGCGGTGGCTGGCGGAGCAAAGTCGAATTTGTCTTCGGGCATGGCTTCGGCAGCGCCGACGAATTCGCTTTCCAACAGGGTGAGGAGATGTCCGTAGACCTGAGCGGGAGGAATCAGCGGTGCCGACGGCTGGCTTGGCCGGTGCGGCAGCCTGGGCGACGGCGAAGATGGAAGTTGTGGATAGCAGACAACAAGCAAAGATGCGGGCGGCGCGAGGGGTGCGAGTACGCATGGGTCTCTCCTGTTGCGGCTCTGTTCGATTCTCTGATTCGAAATTGGACGCCGAAAGAACGTGTTCGCCAGAGAGTCGTGGTGAGCCGCGTGAAGGGAATGTAGCAGACGGCTGGCGGGTCCCGATAGCGTCATTCCGTGAATCTGTTGCGGGGCGCGCTGGGAGCCGCATCAAGCGGATAGATTGTGACGAGCGGGCTCAAAGCGTGTTGTGACGAACCGGCTCAAGACTGTTTGTGGCGAAGGGCTCAACGTTGTTTGTGACGGAACGGCTTAGGGCTGGGACGAATGGTGGTCGCCTATTTTGTGCAGCACACCTTTGGTGACGGTGAATTGTTCGCCGCGCCAGACGATGGTGTTGCTGGCGAAGCCTGCGGCCCAGAGGCCGAGAGCGGTGAGGTCGCGCAGAGGGAGGAGCCAGAGATTGGGCAGCACCTGATGATCGGCGAGCACTTCGGCGCCGACCATCATAGCGAGCGTGAGGCGCAGGAAGAAACTCAATCCAAGAAGCCACAGGCTGAGTGGGCTGAGGCCGCTGGCGATCGCATTCAGAATGGCCCAAGCCAAACCGTGGGTGAGGATCAGACCGGCGTAGCCTTTTGGCCGCGCGTCGCGCACGGTTCTCAGCCACCGCAACTGGTGATCGGCAAAGCCGCGCCAGGTGTAGGGCGGGGTGCTGGTCTCGACCACCTCTCGCACTGAGGGCTACGGTGTAGCCGGCCTGCGCGATGCGTGCGCCGAGTTCGTAGTCGTCGGCGAGATGGTTGACGAGCGCTTCGAAGCCGCCGATGCGGTTGAGGGCTTCGCGGCGCACGGCGAGCGTGGAGCCGAGACCATAGCGCATCCCGCCTTCGAGCATGCGCGAGAGCAGCACGCTGGGCTGGAAATCGGTAGCGATGGCGAGGGCTTCAAAGCGCGAAAACAACGTGCGATGCGCGTGGCCACGGTAGAGGGCAGTCACCAAGCCTACGGGATGCGGATTGCGATGGCCTGCCGTGGATGGCTGAGAAAACGCAATCATCACGCGCTGGAGGTAATGCGGTCCGACGGTGATGTCGGAATCGCCAATGAGCAGGAATTCGTGTTGCGCGTGGGGAACGAGTTGCGCGAGGGTGCTGACTTTGCCATTGGCGCCGAGGCGGTGGGGGCACTCGATGAGGCGAATGGTGCGATCAGGAAACTCCTGCTGCAACTGCTGGACGGCTGCGACGGCGGGGTCGTCGAGAGAGGAGACGCCGAAGAGGAGTTCGTAGGTGCCCGCGTAATTCTGGCGGCAGTGGCTGCGAAAGGAATCGAGCATGCCGGTGTCGATGCCCTTGAGGGACTTGAGAATGCTGATGCTGGGGAAGAAGGGTGGGAGCGGCGTGCGGCGCGCGGCAATGAAAACCCGTGCCGCGACGATGGCGGCTAGAAAATAGCCCATCCCCGCCACGGCCATCGCCGTCGTCACCACTTCCACGGCCAGGGCCAGAGCGTGCAACGTCATTGGGGCTAGTTTAGCGGATGGGGTGGGGGGAGGTTCTAGTTCTGAGTTCTGAGTTCTGAGTTCTGAGTGCCGAGTGCTGAGTGCCGAGTGCTGAGTTCGTGCGAGAGAACCGGAGTTCGAGAGCAGTGCCGCATGGGCAACGTGGCGCTGCCGACGTCAATTGGCTTTTCAAGCAGAAGATCGCTCCTGCTCTGCCGTCATTTGCTGCCAGAATCTGCCGGCGTTATTCTCAACTGCATGTGGCGGCCGCTTCTCATCCTTCTTCTCTCTGTGCCGGGAGTCATCGTCTTGGCCCAGGCGCCCTCGGCGTTCGAAGTTGCCTCGGTCAGGCCCAGCCAACACGAAGTCGGTCCTGACTATAACAACCAAATCACCTCTTCGCCCTCCGACTTCACGGGCCGAAACGTCACGCTGAAACGCCTTGTGGCCGAGGCGTGGCACTGCCAGCTCAACCAAGTCGTCGGGCCGGCCTGGCTCGACCGCAACGAATACGATATTGAGGCGCGCGTGCCGGAGATCGCAGGCAACGAACAAGTTCCTCTGATGCTGCGCAGCCTTCTCTCCGACCGTTTCCACCTGAAGCAGCACAGTGAGACCCGCCCGATGCGCGCCTACGAATTGGCGGTCGGACAAGGTGGACCCAAGATCCACCCTGCCCAACCAGGCGACGCCGTGTCTCCAGGATCTGGCTTTCACTTCCGCGGAGATATGCGCCATTTTGCCGACCTACTGGCCGTCCAATTCTCGATCCCCGCGACCGACAATCCGAACGTACCGGTCCAGGCCGGCGGTTCCCCCATCCCGGTCCTGGACAAGACTGGCCTCAAAGGGATCTACGAATTCAGCGTGGACATCCGGCCCGAGTTGGGTACCGATGCATTCACTGCCTGGAAGAGAGCACTCGAGGAGCAGTTGGGTCTGAAGATCGAAAGCCGTCAGAGTGAGGTCTCCGTTGTCGTCGTCGATGACGCCGCCAAGATCCCTACGGAAAACTAACCGACGGTGGAATAAGAGATGCGGTGGTAGATGACCGGGCGAAGTGTCATCAGGCATCGGTTGGTTATTTCGCGGCAAGATGAATCCCTTCCGGATCAGCGACGCGCAGCTTCAGTCCCCATCCGAAGAAGTTGTTCGCGAGTGCCACGGCGATCTCATTCTCGCCCGCTTCCAGGGGCAGCGTGAGGACGCCATTCTCAAGCGAACACCGCCCGTCGGGAACTTTTCTCGCTTCGTCCGACTCAAACAGATTCTTGTCCGCGTAGACTAATCTTCCGTTCACGAATACCCACAGTTCGCGCGTCCATCCGATCTCTACCTTCTTCGTCTGCTTGCTGTCTGAAGAGATCGTCGTCTTCAGCCATGCGACGGCTCGGTTCGGCTCGGGCAGAGGCCGGCCATATTCGCGGCTGAGATTGACCAGTCCGCCCCGCTCCGTGCCGATGGTCTTCCATTCTTGCGAAGTACCGGGCATTTCGTTATACGTCGGATCCTTGGCGTTCGGCAGCGCGGAAAACATGCCGAGGTTAGTTTAGCGGAGGCGGTTCGCAGTCCTCAGCATTTGAGTGCCTGTCATTTATATCTCAAGTGAGCATCTCATCGGAGTTGGCCTGCAAAGTTCCAGTGAGCTTCCTTTGCGCAGCCCTCAGACGTGCCTCAAGTTTACGTCCAAGGGCCATGGATGGCTTTTCGATAAGACACCAGGATGCTAGAACTGCAGTTGGGAGAAGGATGAACATAAGGGTCCCGAACATTGGTCTCCAAAAGACACCCTGCCAAAGATAGATTCCATAGCTGAGCATTCCCGTGGTCTTTAGGTACTTGAACTCCAGGATTCTGCCCCATAGCAGCGTCGGATTCAGCGCAGTAGAGCCGATCATCAGGGCGATCAGAATGTTTTCGTGAAGAGGAACTACGGTCTGGAATCGATAGAAGTCAATCATCAAGGGAAGGATACAACTGATGATGATCCAGCGACCGTAGGCGAGAAAGAAGCGCTGGGCGGCTGAGTATTCCAGAAGCAGCGCAAGGAGACAGCCTACGAACAATCCGTCGGCTCTCACTTCGGTACGAAAAAACATGAAGATTCCGAATCGAGCATATTGGCTCCAATGAAGGTAGCGATAGATAGCGACTGCGACAGCCCCAAGTGAGGACACAAATAGGCCGCCTCGTCTTCCAAAACAGACAAGCACAGGCGGCCAAAAAATGTAGAACTGCTCTTCGAGCGAGAGAGACCAGAATTGCCCTGTGTAGGTACCATCCATGTAGTGCGGAACGTCGTTGCTGAGGAAAAACAAGCAACTCCACACGCTCTTGTCAAAGAATTTGATCGACGTGATCGCAGTCAGAAGAGCCAGAAGTAGAAAGTAGGTCCACGCTGCCGGCATGAGCCTGAAAAAACGTCGAATGTAAAAGCCCGACAAGCAGATCTTTTCCTCTTGCCGCAGAGTCCAGGTGACGACGAATCCACTTAGGACGAAGAAAATGTTAACCCCATGGTGGCCGAATGCAAAGAAGGGGCAGTTCCAAAAGGGGTGGTTATGGAAGAACAGCTCATAGTGATAAACGAGCACCAGTAGTATTGCGACGCCACGCCAACCATCGAGAGTGGGTATTCTCATTCTTTGCCGAAGGGGGCCCTCCGGCTGCATTCGCAATGTTTTTGGAAGCATTGTAGTCAGACGTAGTGTAGTCAATGTGGGTGCTAGTGTCATGTCACTTTGGGGTATTCGTGCATCGATTCGCCTCTTGCGGTACCCCGATCCCGCCATTGGATCGACGACTGTATTCGATACGCCAGCTTTTGTCCATATCGTAGGGCTTCGATGGGGCCGAGCTGGGCGCATATCCAGGCGGATAGATACCGAAAAGGAGGCCGATGAGGCATAAGTGGGAGAAACCAGCATGAACCCAAACGGAGAGAGTCGCCGATCGCGGAGAGTGGTTGAGCTGGACCGACAACTACGAACTCATCTCTGCGAACTGTCTCATTCGTAGCGTAGGGCTTCGATGGGGTCGAGGGAGGCGGCTTTCCAGGCGGGGTAGATGCCGAAGAGCAGGCCGATGGCGCAGGAGACGGCGAAGGAGATGATGACCCAGGTTGCGGAGAGCGCGGCGTGCAGGAAAGAGACGGCGAAGTGGAGGATGAGGGTGAAGAGAGAGCCGGCGAGGATGCCGAGCAGGCCGCCGACGGCGCAGAGGGTGACGGCTTCGAGCGTGAATTGAAGAAGGATGTTGTGCCGGGTGGCGCCGATGGCTTTGCGGATGCCGATTTCGCGGGTGCGCTCGGTGACGGAGACGAGCATGATGTTCATGACGCCGACGCCGCCGACCATGAGGCCGACGGATGAGACGGCGACCATGAAGAGGAAGAGGCCGCCGGTGAGCTGGTTCCACAGGCGGGTGAGCGAGTCGGGACCGAAGATGGCGAAGTTGTCGTCCTGCTCGACTGCGCACGCCGCGGCGGACGCGGAGAAGCTCGCGAATCTCTTCGGTGACGAGTGCCTTGTTCGCGGGATCGTCGTATTTGACGGTGATCCAGAAGTCCTTGATCTCCGGGATGGATTTTGCGGAAGGTACCGAGCGGGAAAGTAGGCGGAGTTGTCCTGCGTGTTGCGTCCGCTGCCGAAGGGCTGCGGCTGCTTATCGAGGACGCCGATGACGGTAAAGACATCGCCTCCGCATTCGACGTCCTTGCCGATGGGTGATCCGTCGGGGAAGAGATCTTCCGCGGCATCGTGGCCGAGCACAACGACGTTGGCGTTGCGCTCTTCTTCGATCTCGGTCCACATGCGGCCTTCGATGAGTTCGATGTCGTTGGTCTTCTTTTACCTCGGATGTGTCGCCATAGAGGATGGTGTTCTGGATCTTGTGGGTGCCGGCTTTGAGAGAGACATTGCCGATGCCGAGTCTGGAAATTCTGATAGGTGAGGCCGGGATCGACGGCGACGACATACGGAAGGGCGCGCATGGCGACGCCGTCTTCATAGGTGAGCTGCTTGCGATTGAGCTCCTCGGTGGTGGGGCGGTGGCCGAAGGGCTCGAAGCGGAAGACCCAGAGATCGTTGGTGCCGAGGGATTTGACGAACTGATCGATATTGGTGTTGAGCCCGTTGATGGCCGAGGAGATCAGGATGACGGTGGAGATGCCGATGGAGATGCCGAGGACGGTGAGGCCGGAGCGCAGCTTGTTTTTGCGCAGAGTTTCGAGGGCCATGTGGACGGATTCGTTCGAGTCTGCTGGAAGCGCATGTTAGTGCTCCGAGCAGTTGTTAGTTCACAGTTTACAGATGACAGTGAGCTCGTCTGAACTAATTCTTCAGCGATTCTACGAATGCATAGATCATCTTTCCTACTTCGTGCGACAAGCGCTTCCGCTTCGTGCAGATGCGTTCAGCGTTCCCAAAACCGAAGCGTGCGCGCAATTTCCAGCTGGGTCTGAATTCGCACGTTGGATCCGCGAGCGATGCCAAGAAACTGCCGGAATTCGCCGAGGTTCGTCCTTCCCTGTCCTTCGGCAATATTGCTCGGTATTGACACTGCGGAGCGTCTGATTTGGCTGGTGAGGCCGTAACGTTCTTCGCGCGGGAAACCTTCTGTCAAGCGGTACACGGCTTCAGTGAGCTGCATCGACCGTTGCCACACTAGCAAATCCCGAAACGAGTGAATCATACATCGACCTTGCTTGTACCGATTGTAGGTACGATCAGATGAGACTACGCGTGTGCTGCAACCTGCTTATCGGAGAAAACTGCGAATCTGCATCTTCTCTACAATTCTGCGCGCAGGGCGGTGATGGGATCGAGTTGCGAGGCTTTGTGGGCCGGGTAGACGCCGAAGAAGAGGCCGACGGCGGTGGCGACGAACAGGCTGACCAGGATGGACCAGATCTGCACTGCCGAGGGGAAGGCGATGATCAGGGTGATGATCTTGGCCACGCCGATGCCCGCGACGACGCCGATGATGCCGCCCGACGAGGGACATGGTGGCGGACTCGATGAGGAACTGCAGCAGGATGTCTTTGCGGCGCGCGCCGAGGGCCTTGCGGACGCCGATTTCGCGGGTGCGCTCGGTGACCGACGACGAGCATGATGTTCATGATGACGATGCCGCCGACGACCAGTGAGATGCCGGCGATGGCGACGACGACGGCGCCGAAGTTATTGAGGATTTTGCCGAGCATGTCCCGGAAGGTGGCGCTGGTGTCGATGGTGAAGCTATCCGGCTACACCGGGGGCGAGGTGGCGGCGGATGCGCATGATGGTGCGCAACTCGTCCGGAGACGATATCCATGACTTCGCCGCCGCCGCCGGCATCGACGTAAATGTCCATGGTGGCGTGCGAGCCGTAGGACTGGAGAAAAGCGGTGAGCGGGACGGCCACCCAGTTGTCCATGCTCTGGCCCAGCATTTTGCCCTGGCGTTCGGCGACGCCGATCACCGTGTAGGGAGCGCCGTCGACGCGAATCTCTTTGCCGAGCGGGTCGCCGGGGCCGAGCACGTTGTCGACGACGTCGGAGCCGACGATGGCGACGTGGGCGCTGTGCTGGTCTTCGATCTCGGTGAAGGAGCGGCCGAGTTCGATGTTGAGGTTGGAGAGAGCGGGCATGGTCCAGGTCCATGCCGCGGATGTTGGTGTCAGTGGTGGACGTGGTCTGCGTAGACGACTCTGCCGACGGTGGCGCGGCTGCGCGCCGACCGAGACGCAGGACTGCATTCAGAGAGAACGGCCCGGTAGTCGTCGAAGGTAACGTCTCTTCGCTTCTGGAATTCCAGATACTCGTCGATGGTGATGAAGGTCTGCGGCATCTTGCTGATGGTGACGACGCTGGCGCCGTAGGTGTTGATTTTGGTGGTGACGAATTCTTGGCGCCGTTGGTGAGAGTGACCACCGTGATGACGGAGGCGACGCCGATGACGACGCCGAGCAGCGTGAGGATGCTGCGCATCTTGTTGGCCCAGAGAGACTGCAGCGCGAGCTTGACGGCTTCAATCAGTTCCATGGGTCAGTTTTCCCCCTGCGAAACGAAGAGCGGCTGCGTGAGCTGCTCTGCGAGAAATTGTGCCTGGGGAAATTGGAACAGTTCTTTCGAAAGAACGGTAGCGCCGGTGCCGATTCTGCGGTCAACCTTGCCGAAGGGCAGGTCAGATCGGACGCCGGTTGGCAACCTTTCATGACCCTGGGCAATCGGGCCGGAGGATTGGGCTCTGACCATTGCGTCGCTTTCCGGTTCATCTATTCATACCGCAAAGCTTCAATCGGGTCCAGATTGGCGGCTCCATGCAGGATAAATGCCGAAGAGCGGGGCAAAATGGCAAAGGAGACGAAGAAGCCGATCAGAGCCCAGTCGGCTCATCCGCCTTATGCTGGTATCGGAGATCCTTAACGTATGCTGGCCCGGCTTCTCCTGATACTCCCGATCCTGCTGTCCGGCGCCTCCGGACAGGTGCCTACCTACTCGGTTGCTGGTCCGAACGATAGTCCGTCCATCGCTGCCCTGGAGCATCGACTCGACGGTCGCGAGGCTGCCGCGGTCGAGAGATTCTGGGAAGCTATCCACAAGAATGGTGCCCCACTTATTCAGCCTGCCGCCGGTGCAAATGGCTTTTCTCTTGTGACCTTTCTATGGCAGGGCAACGACCAGACACGCAACGTTGTGATCTTCGACGGTGTTGCCGGGTTTGACGCGAAAGACCGAATGCTCCATCTCGACGGGACGGATGTCTGGTACAAGAGCTATCGTGTCCGCAACGACGCGCGCTTTGCCTACAAAGAAAGTGAATGGCTGACGAAGTTGGTCCATGCGACTCCGAAGCTGCCGCTGCGCTTCTACCTGGAGGTCGGACTGATGGAAAGCTATTCCATGCAGATTGAAACCAACCGTCGCATGAGGGATGCGTTGGCTGCCAAGGGATATCCGGTGGGCTACTCCGAATACGACGGTGGCCACTCCTTCCTGAATTGGAGCGGCGGTCTGGCAAACGGACTCGAATACCTGATTCGATCGAGCGATCCTAAGAACGCTGTGTCTCACGACTTAACCTGCCCCGGCTGCTTTACTCGTAGCGCAGAGCTTCGATGGGGTCGAGATTGGCGGCCTTCCATGCGGGATAAATGCCGAAGAGGAGGCCGATGGCGCAGGAGACGCCGAAGCCGATGATGACCCACGTGGTGGAAACGGTGGCGGGCAGGCCGATGGGCAGGAAATAGATGATCCAGGTGAGCACGGCGCCGACCAGGATGCCGATGATGCCGCCGACGGCGCACAGAGTGACGGCCTCGGTGGTGAACTGGGTGAGCAGCGTGCGCTTGGTGGCGCCGATGGCTTTGCGCACGCCGATTTCGCGGGTTCGCTCGGTGACGGAGACGAGCATGATGTTCATGACGCCGACGCCGCCGACCATGAGGCCGACGCTGGAGACGGCGATCATGAAGAGCACCAGGCCGCCGGTGAGCTGACCCCAGAGCTTGGAGAGCGAATCGGGGCCGAAGATCTCGAAGTCGTCGGGCGCTTCGACGCGGACGTGGCGGCGGATGCGCAGCAGTTCGCGAATTTCTTCCTGAACCAGGGCCTTGTTCTTGGGGTCGTCGTACTTCACGCTGACCCACATGTCCTTGTCTTCGGGGTGCAGGTTGTGGAAGGTGCCGAAGGGGAAGATGGCCATGTTGTCGTTGGGATTTTTGCCGCCGCCGAAGGGCTGCTTGCGCTTGTCGAGGACGCCGATGACGGTGTACAGGCCGGTCTCGATGTCGACTTCTTTGCCGACGGCGGGCTGGTCGCCGAAGAGCTGTTCCCAGGTGTCGTGCCCGAGGACGACGACGTGGGCGGCGCGCTTGTCTTCATCGTCGGTGTAGAGGCGGCCTTCGCGGCAGAGTGAGGTCGGTGACTAACGGAGACTTGGGCAGTGGAGCCTTGAAGGATGGTGCCGGCAACTTTTTTGCCCTTGTACTTGACGCTGACCTGCGCCGACGCGGAACTGGCCGACGTGCTGGTAGCCGCCGTCGGCGGCGACGACGTGGGGCAGGGTGCGCAGGGCGATGACATCGTCGAGCGGTCAGCCTTTTGCGCGCCAGCATCTCGGTGGTGGGGCGCACGCCGATGACGGGCATGTGGAAGACCCAGATGACGTTGGAGCCGAGCGAGCTGACCCAGTCGGAGACGCGGTTATTGAGGCCGTTGATGACCGAGGAGATGGTGATGACGGTGGTGACGCCGATGACGATGCCGAGGACGGTCAAGCCGGAACGCAGCTTGTTTGTCCGCAGCGTGTCGAGGGCCATCTTGATGGATTCGCGGGTTTGTCCTTGAGCCATAAAAGTCAGCTCCGCAGCACGCTAGTCCAGTCGTCAGTTCGCAGTTCTTAGCTCGACAAAGCATCTCCAATTCTTCGATGCTTCATTGAATCTCCTGCGACTTGAACAGCTAGCGAGCTACGAGGCTAGAACTGACAAGCTGTCTTACTCACATTTCCGCGCGCAGCGCCACTACGGGGTCCAGTCTTGCGGCTTTGCTGGCGGGATAGACGCCGAAGAAGATGCCGACGGCGCCGGCCAGAACGAGTCCCAGGAAGATGGCCCACAGCGGGACGGCGGTGGGGAAGCCGACAACGAGGGTGATCAGTTTGCCGACGAGCGATGCCGCCCAGGACGCCGATGGCGCCGCCGACCAGGGCCAGGGAGGCGCTCTCGATGAGGAACTGCATCAGCACGTCGCGCTGCTTGGCGCCGAGCGCCTTGCGCACGCCGATCTCGCGGGTTCGCTCGGTGACGCGAGACCAGCATGATGTTCATGATGACGACGCCGCCGACCACCAGAGCGATGGAGGCGAGGCCGAGCACGACCCAGGCGAAGAGCGAGCTGATCTGCTTCCAGATGTCGAGGAAGGTGTCGTTGGTTTCGAGGTCGAAGTCGTCGGGCTGTGCCGGGCGCGTTGTGGCGGCGGGTGCGCATCAGGACGCGGACCTGGTCCTCGGCCCGCTCCATCGCCTGCGGCGTCGCCGTTGGCGCGGGCGTAGATGTCGACCGAATCGTTGTAGCCGTAGATCTGCTGGTAGGTGGTGATGGGGACGGCGACCCAGTTGTCCTGCGACTGGCCGAGGGTTTTGCCCTGGCGGTCGCCGACGCCGATGATGGTGTAGGGGATGCCGTCGACGCGAATCTCTTTGCCGATGGGGTCGCCGTCGCCGAGCAGGTTGTCGACGATGTCGTAGCCGACGATGACGTTCTTGGTGGCGTGGTCTTCGTCGGCCGGGCGTGAAGCCGCGGCCGAGGGCGATGTCGATGTTATTGAGCGAGAGCATCGTCCAGGTGTAGCCGCGCACGCTGGTGTTGTTGCTGGAGTGGCCGTTGGCGACGACGTTGGTGGACTTGCTGCAGCAGCGCGCCGACTTCGCTGCATTCGGTGCAAGCGTCCTTGACGGCCTCGTAGTCCTCGATGCGGATGATCTTGCGCTTCTGGTAGTGGAGGTACTCCTCGGCCGAGAAGATGACGCTGGGCATGCGGGTGACGGTGAAGACGTCGGCGCCGTAGCCCGAGAGCTTGGTGCTGACATATTTGTTGGCGCCGTTGACGAGGGTGATGACCATGATGACCGAGGCCACGCCCATGACCACGCCGATGAGCGTGAGGATGGAGCGCAGCTTGTTGCCCCAGAGAGACTGGAGCGCGAGTTTGAAGGCCTCGATCAGCTTCATGGTTTAGGCTTGTGATCCCCAGCTTTCAGTGTACGCAAAGGCTGCCCCGCCCGCCGTTGCTTTGGGACGAACGGGCGGATGTCGTGCCATCGGCGGCGATATTGGGGGCGCTGCCTTCTTGACTGGGAATACGCGAATTGGGGAGCGGCGGTTCCCTGGGAGCGGCGAAGATTGGGAGTGTTCATGCCGATTCGAGGCGGTTGGGGCGCACGGAAAAGCGTCGCGAGTGGTTGCGACTGGGAGGGTATATTGGGTCGGTGCTGTCCCGGCTTCGCGCCATGGGCCGTATGGGCGGACGGTGAGCAAGATCCCAGACGCAGGTACACTCGGACGCTGGCAAATTCTTTCCCTGGAGTGAATCGATGTTCCAAGTGAACCCGCGCAAGACGGTGTACGACGTCTGCATCATTGGCTCCGGCGCGGGAGGCGGCACGGCCGCGAAGGTGCTGACCGAGGGCGGACTGAATGTAGTGATGCTGGAGGCTGGGCCGCGGCTCGATCCCGACCGGGATTTTAAGGAACACGTCTGGCCCTACCAGTTGCCGCATCGTGGCGCGGGCGTTGGCGGACTGGGAAGCAACTTTCGGCGAGTTTCTCGCGCCCAACGGCTTTTGGGAGATTGAGGGCGAGCCGTATACCGCGGCGCCGGGATCGTCGTTTCGGTGGTTCCGGTCGCGGATCGAGGGCGGGCGCACGAATCATTGGGGTCGGATTGCGCTGCGGTTTGGGCCAGCGGATTTCAGGCCGCACTCGACCGATGGCATGGGCGACGACTGGCCGATCACCTACGAAGACCTTGCGCCTTACTACGACAAGGTCGAGGCGTATATCGGGGTTTTCGGATCGAAGGAAAATGTGCCCAATGCGCCGGATGGAGTTTTTCTGCCGCCTCCGAAGCCGCGCTGCACGGAAACGCTGATCAAGAAGGCCTGCGACCGGCTGAACATCACATGCATTCCATCGCGGATGGCGATCCTGACCAAGCCGCTGAATGGGCGCGATGCGTGCCACTATTGCGCGCAATGCGGACGGGGATGCAAATCGGCCTCGAACTTCAGTTCGAGCCAGGTGATGATTCCGCCGGCGGCGGCGACGGGGCGGCTGACGATGATTGCCAATGCCATGGCGCGCGAGATCGTGGTGGGAGACAGCGGCAAGGCGGAGGCGGTCTCCTATATAGATAAGACAACCAAGAGCGAACAGCGCGTGTATGCGAAGGCGGTTGTAGTAGCGGCGAGCGCGTGCGAATCGGCGCGGCTGCTGCTGAATTCGCGGTCGGCGAGCTTTCCCAATGGGATCGCGAATTCGTCGGGCGCGGTGGGGCGGTATCTTGACGGACTCGGTCGGCAGCGATCTGGCGGGATATTTTCCGCAGCTCGAAAAGATGCCGGCGCACAACCACGATGGCGTGGGCGGCATGCACATGTACATGCCGTGGTGGCGCTTCGGGAAGCAGAACGAATTTCTGCGCGGCTACCACATTGAGTTTGGCGGCGGACGCGATATGCCGGGCGTGGGCGGATTCGACGGAGTGTGCGAAGAGCACGAAGGCTACGGCGTGAGCCTGAAACAGAAGTGCCGCAGTTCGTATGGGACGTTTATCGGATTCAGCGGGCGCGGCGAGATGATTCCCAACGAGAAATGTTTTTGCGAGCTCGACCCCGAGGTGAAGGATCAGTGGGGCATTCCGGTGCTGCGCTTCCATTGGCAGTGGAGCGAGAACGAGATCAAGATGGCTGCGGATATGCAGGCGACGTTCCGCTCGATTGTGGAAGCGGGCGGGCGGGACGGTGATCGCGCGGAACGCGGCGGCATCCGAAACCGCAGGGCATAGCGAAGAACCCCGACATGCAGCAGCCGATCGGCAAGATTTCGCAGGGCGGCGAGATTATTCACGAGCTGGGCACGGTGCGGATGGGGAACGATGCGAAGACGTCGGTGCTGAACGCGCATTGCCAGGCGCACGATGTGAAGAATCTGTTTGTGGCCGATGCGGCGCCGTTTGTTTCGAATCCCGACAAGAATCCGACGCTGACGATTATGGCGCTGGCGTGGAGAACGTCGGATTATCTGTCTGGAGCAGGCGAAAAAGGGAGAGGTTTAACTCGATGGCCGTTGATCTTGTATCCCGACGTGCGGTGTTGAAGTCGCTAGGCATGGGAGCGGTGGCGGGCTCGGTGCTGCGGGTGATTCCATTGGAGGCCGCGGCCTATGCGCACAGCGTGATCGATGCGGAGAAGGCCGATGCAGGCGGCGTATGCGCCCGAAGTTTTTCGATGCGCATGGTTACAAGACATTGCAGGCTCTGTGCGAGATGATCTTTCCAGCGGATGCGGACTCCGGCGGGGCGGTGGAGGCGGGTGCTCCGGAGTTCATCGACCTGGTGACGAGCGAGAATGCTGGCTTCCAGGAGAAGCTGGGGGGCGGGTTGAAGGGTCTCGATGCCACTTGCACGAGCACGTATGGGAAGGTGTATCTGGAGTGCGCGGCGGGACAGCAGAAAGAGATTCTCGATCTGCTCGCGTATCGCAAGAATGCGGAAGCGGACGCGGGACTGACGCAGGGTGTGGAATTTTTCTCGTTGCTGCGCAACCTGACCGCGGACGGATTTTTCACGAGCAAGATCGGGATCAAGTACCTGGGGTACAAGGGCAATACATTTGTGCCGGAGTTTCCCGGATGTCCGCCGGTGCCGGGGCTGGAAGCGTGAGAGGGCCGGACGAGCCGATTCAGGCTGCGTTCGGCGAGCGGCTTTTGCGGACCAGGTGAGCGCGTTAAAGAGGGAGAGCCGATTGCGTCAGCGAGTACGAACGGTGCAATCGGCACTCCCGAACCGGCCCTCGTTGCCGGTGAAAGTCTATTTACAAAGCCGTGGAGGGGGGCTTCGCGGAGCAGGATCATGAGCTTGGCGCGAGCTGGATTGCCATCTGGATTGCGAGCTGGATTGCCATCTGGGTCTTGATTGACTGGATCATGGAAGCATCGTCAATGCACGGACATCAGTTTTACGGCATCGTGGGGCGTGGATTTGTTGATGTAGCCGATGGCGCCGGCGGTATGGGAGACATAGTCGACGACGGCGGATTCGGAGTCGAACGATTTGGGCATGGTGGCCTGCCCGGACATGACCAGACCGCGCCAGGCGATGAGGAGTGGTCACCACGCCCATTCCAAGGTAGGTTGAGGCAAACTCAGCATGCGCGGGGCAATCTTTCAGAAGCACCGGCTTGACGTGGGTGCCATCTTTGAGGTTCGTCGATGACCCGGTGAAGACGTCGCGCAATTCACTCTTGGACACGGAATCGGATTTCACGCCTGGATTGGCAATCACGATCACCTGTGCGTGAAGGTGTCCGATAAAGATCGACGCGGAGGCTGCCAGCAGGAATGTGTATAGAAGTTTTTTCATCTCGATGTTCTCCTTTCGTCCGCGTTAGAAGCTGACGCCGACCTTAAGTGCAGTTAGACGGGTATTCGGCAAGAGAGCGGTATTGTTGGAACTCTCGAAACTTAGCGACGTGCCGTCGATGAAGTGCTGCTCTGCCTTGATGTAGATGAATTCGTTGACGTCGTAGCGGCCGGAGACGGTCCAATCCTTGGTGTAGCGATCGGGGCCCAGGGATTCCTGGTGGTCAAAGGCCTGACTGTCGTAGGCACCGAGAGACAACTTCCCCGACATTTTGTAAGTGGCCATGGCATACCATGCGCGCGGATCGCTGTTGGCGGAGGTTACGGGAAGACCTGTGAGATCGAGGGTTCCTGGGCTTGCCTGCCGATTCCACTCGTAGGCGATCATCAGCTTGTCTTTTTCGTATTTGGCAAAGTAGGGATTCGTTGTTCCAGGGCGCGATTGTCTCGGTGCCGCCAACGAGTGCCACGCTGGCCCTGTTCGCCAGGGTGTCGGAGCCGCCGATCATCAGGCCCGGGACGGGCGCGAACCAATGGAGAGCGCCGCCGTAGATTACATACGTGAACGGATTCAGAGGAGCGTTGCCGGACGCGGCCAGGTCGGCGAATTGACCGTCATCGGTCGGAATGAGCTTCTTCTCCACCCCATCCCCGGTATTCGAGTTTGCCGATTTTCGGATCGAGCCGGAGAGTTCCGTAGGCGACGCCGCCGATGTGAGAAAGATCGGCGTTACGAGTTGTGATGTCGTAGATGCTCTGCGGCAGCAACGACCCACATATAGGAGGAATCGATGTCCTGGGTTTCGTTGAAGAGGCCCCAAGGAGTTTTGACTTTTCCAAAGCGGACGCCGAAGCGGTCATTGACCTTGTAGTCGGCGGCGGCCCAGTCGAGCGTAATGGCATTGCCGGATGTGCCGAGAAGGGCGTACCGGGCCTGCACGGCGACGCGGAGCTTTGGAGTTGGAACCGCGCTGACATTGAGGACTGCCTCGATCCACGCCGGGCTGCCATTGCTCGATTTGCGTAGAAGGTGTTGTTGTGGGTGGTGTAGAGAAATCCCTGCGTGGCGTACCCATGCAGCTGAATGTTCAGATCGTCCAGGCTTTGTGAGACCGCGGGGAGAACACCCAGCAAGCGCCACGGCCGCAATCGCTAGAAATCGTTTCATCGTTCATCTCCTAGACATCGGAACGGAGACGGACGCAAGAGCGCGACGTTTTACGCGGCAGCCAAAGGATTGGATTGCAACCGCTCCGTGGTGAATCGCCATTGCCGTGAACACTGCAATGGGCTCACTGAGTGCATCGGCGGCGGGTGCGGGAGCATTAATTTTTCAATGAAAAGGAGCAGAAGCAGAACCGCATCGGGAGAGAATTGATGAAGGCAACCGCAGTTCCCTTCGGGTTCACTCAGAGCAGGCTTTCGACTGCGGTCGCTCAGACGACAGAGGTTCGTTTGGGCGCGCGCTTTCCCACCCTAGCGAAGCTAGGATGGGGCACCCATGGTTGTGGGGATTGAAGCATTGGGAGTCCCTAGAACGTTGTCGTCAGGCGGAGCATGGCGCTGCGCGCGGGGCCGATGGCGTTGCCGGAGAAGAGGCCGCCGAAGTCGATTACGTCGAGGACGTTGGTGAGGTTTTGTCGCGTCGATCTGGAGCTGCATGGTCATGCGGTCGGAGCGGATAGAGGTCGGCGCCGGCGGATGCATTGAGCTTGGAACGATGGGTCGATGCGGCCACGCGCGAAGTTGATGCGATCGAGAACCTGCTGGCCGTATTCGGCGAGGACGGTGTCGGGATCGCCGTCGAACTCGAAGGGAAGGCCGGTGTCGTATTGGATGCCGCCGGCGATCCAGAGGCGCGGATGTGAGCTGATAGACGCAGGCGGCCGCGGATGGTATTGCGCTGATCCTGCGAATCGGGGAAGTGGCCGGTGAGTTGCTGTTCGGCCTGCGGTTGCATTGTCGCCGAGGAAGAGGCCGCCGGTGACGGGGTTCCAGGCGTTGCCTACTTCGTAGGAGTAGCTGAGGAAGCCGGAGAATCGCTGCCAGCGGGAACGTCGAGCTTGCCTTCGGCGCCGTAGACGATGGCTTTGCGGAAGGCGATGGGGAAGCTGATGGTGGTGTTGTCGATCTGGTCGTCGTCGGCATAGTTGTTCGACGACGCGGCGGAAGTAGTTGATGTCGAGCCGGACTTTGCCGTGGAATGCTTTGGTCAGGCCGCCTTCGTAGTAATCGCCCTGGGAAGGCTGGACGGGGAGGCGGAGGAAGACGGTCGGAGTCGAGGGACTCGATCTGGGCGGAACTGGAGAGCAGCAGGTTTTCGGACGTGGGGGTTTGAAAGACGCGATCGTAGGAGAAGTGGAGGATCAAGTCCGGCGAGGGAAGGTAGCGAGCGACGGAAAAGCGCGGGCTGAAGGCTTGCTTGTTGAGCAGGAGCTGGTAGTGGTCCCAGCGAAGGCCGGCGCAGATGGTCCAGTTTCTGAGGCGGAGCAGGTCTTGCGACGAATGCGGATTGTTCGAGATCGGGGCGCTGGCCGGTGAAGGCGAAGGTGAGCCGGAGTTCCGTCATCGAATTGGGTTGGCATCGGTGATGATGTAACTGAAATCTTCGTGCAGGAAAGTGTTGTCGGTTTCAACGCCGATCTTCCATTCGTGACGTCCGCGGTCAGCGGTGAGGCTTGCTTTGAAGTAGCCTTCGCGAAAGCCGATTGTGCTGGAAGACTTCGATCGGAGTGGATTGGGGGTTTGAGGTGAAGTCGTTGGCGTTGTCGCGGACCATGCCGCGCACGTCGACGAGGGTTGCGGAAGAAAAGATGTGCTCGTAGGAGGCGAAGCCCATGGTTTCGAGGTTGTCCGCGGTCTGGCGCTGGCCCGGCGGCCTGCTGGACCTGCTTCGTTGGGAAGGTCGTAGCGGGAGATTTCGTGGCGGAGGTTCAGTCCCAGGCGGTCGTTGGGTGTGAAGTCGCGCTCGTAGCGAACGGAAAAGTCGCCGAGGGTGCCGGTGTTGGAGTAATTCTGCGGGAACGACGGGATTGAGATAGTGATCGGTGCTGCTTCCGCTGGCACTGGCGCCCAGGGTGTTTTTGCCCCATGTGATATTGGCCTCCGGCGAAGCCGCGTTGCGGTGTCGAAGCTTCCGCCGGCGAGCGACGAGTTCGCCATGGAAACCGGGCTGCTGATTTTGGAATGTGTTGAGCTCGACGACGCCGCCCATTTTGCGTCCGTAGTCGGCGGGAATGCCGGCGGTGTAGATGCTCATGGACTGGACGTCGTCGGCTTCGATTTCGGGGCCGAAGCTGGGGGAGCGATTGTCGGTGAGAGGAATGCCATCGACGACGAACTGGGTCTGGTATTCCGAGCCGCGCGGGTGGAGAACGGCGTTGCCCTCATAGAGCCAGCCGGGTTGGGAGTTGACGAGATCCTGCAGGGACCGGCCGGGAATGGAGCTGAGGCGATGTTGAATGACATCTGAACCGATTTGATTGACGGAGCCGGCCTGGTCGGGATCGATCAGCGTGTTTTGAGAATTGACCGTCGACGGCCTGGGTGACCGTGGCCAACTTGAGTTGAATGGCGTGCGAAGGGGAATGGAAGAAGCGATCGGCGATTGTCTCAGTGGCGGGGGCAAATCCGGTTTGTTCGATGGCCAATATGTAGAGGCCGAAGGGGAGGCGCTGGAGAACGAGATTGCCTTGGTTGTCTGTTTGCAGAATTGCGCGATACTGGTTCGCCGCGCTGGAGACGTGGACGGCTGTCTTGACCCCGGCCGGAAGGATCGGTCACTTTCAGCTTGAGTTCCCCGCTGTTGCTCTGGCCGTGGAGGGACAAGGCGCATAGCAAAAGGAGAAATGCGAGTTTCTTCATCGGCCCTCGTCTCGGACCCGGCACCAACATTGAGGAACGCAGAATCTGGCAGACTGTGCGACGGGTTTATGGTCGTTAGAAACCAACACGTCGGGCCATTTTGCATCTAACCCATGTGGCGGTGTCGCAAGAGCGCCCGAATTGAAAGGAAAAGGATCATGGCCAAGCAGAACGGCCGAGGGAGCAGAGCCAGTCTGTTCAGGATCTTATCAAAGCTTGAATGAAGATCTGCCCGTGAGTATCAAGCGATCATCGCCTACACCGTTTATAGCAACGTTCTGAGCGGAGCCCAGTGGATGCAGATCGCCGGGGAACTGAAGCTGCATGCGGCTGAGGAATTGCAGCATGCGCTCATTATCGCCGACCAGATCGATTATCTGGGGGGATGCCGACTGCAACTCCGAAGGAAGTAAAGCTTTCAAAGAAGGCCGAGGAGATGCTTCGCTTCGATCTCGAAAATGAGACTGAAACCATTCGCAATTATCGAGAGCGCGTGAAGCAGGCTGAGGCGCTGGGCCACTATGCGCTTGCCGAACAACTCCGCAAGATCATCTCCCAGGAGCAGGAACACCAGCATGACCTGGCTACGGCTCTTGGGATCGATGTTCCCAACGTTCTTCCCCAGGGCGCATAGACCATTTCATCGAAGGATCGCGCGCGGGGCCTTGATTTTGCGGCTTTCTCGGCCCGTATGCAGCTAGGCAATGGTGCGCTCGCGGCGTAACTGGAGGGAATTGCTGCTGGGATTGGAGGTGATGGCTGCTCTGAGACTATCGATCGCCGGTTACGGCGGCGGTAGTGGCTGAGGAGGAGGCCGAGGCGGAGGCTCGACGACTCCTGCCGGCACCACCGCCGTGACTGTGTAGGCGACTGCGGGAACGCTCACGTAAACGATAAGATTCACGCTTACTGGGCAATGAAGTCGGGATTTGAGGTGTGCACACAACAAAAAGGCTGCCCATGGCAGCCTTTTTGCGTTTCGGAAGAGAATTGTGAGATTCCCTAAGTTTTCCTCATGAATCATACCTATATTGATTGATTGAATGATTGATGCCGAGCAGATCGGTTGAGAGGACCTGTTATGTATTCATTCGCAGGTTCGATGCACCTTTAATCCGCGTATCGCGGAAAGAAGCATTGTTCCGGTGTGACCCCAGTTCAACTTACGCAGTTCGAGTGCTTGGCACGCAGTTTGTGCTTACCGCGCTGATTCCTGCATTCTGTTTGCGTGCACGATCTTCATGCGACTTCGCTGAATTTCTGTAATCTCGTGGGGAAGACTTCGACAATCGACGAGGAGAAGTGCTTCCGAATTCATTCGCGATAGAGGAACGGATATGAGCAGGCATCTCGTTCGCGCTCAGAAGTTCATTGGGTGAGCGCACTTTTCTCTTTGATTTTGGTTTTTCCGACCTACGCCGCGTCGAGCCAGGCTACTCGTCTTGCTTTCGGTTCCGCGGCCCAGAACTATTCCGCTGGGGAATTGCGCGGCTGTTCAGGTGGTCACAGAGAACAATCTGATGCAACCCACGGGTGAGTGCAGCAATCACGGTTACCTTAGCGGTGGCAACGGGAATATCGGGTTTTTCAGCGATGCTGTCTGCAGTGTTGTCGAACGCAGGCCTAGTGTTGCCGCGGGCCAGCAATCCGAGACTATCTTTTTCATGCGGGTTCTAAGACGGGGGCGTACTCACTCTCGATCAAAGCGTCGGGGTTCACGAGCGCGAGCCAGACGGAGACTATTTCTGCGGCCATGCCGGTACCCTGCGCGGGGAATCAAGCGGCTCCGACTGCGGCTCCGGCGCAAGCGAGCGCGGCGGGATTCAAGACGCTGGTGTTTGACGATGAATTCAACTCGACGAGCACGATCTCGCCGAATAACTCCGGCACTTACAACTGGTATACCTACAATCCCTACATCGCTTCCTCGGAACTGAACTATGAACGACATTCAAGTCAGCAACGGATGCCTTACGATTCTCGACCGATCTGAGCGGGTACAGCGATGGATTGTCGACGATTGACTCGACCAGTTCAAAGACCGGAATTTTCCAGCACGGATATTTTGAGGCGCGGATGCAGTTCTTATCCGGCAGGCTGGACGGCGGGAGCATGGCCGGCTTTCTGGTCCTATTCAATCGAAGCATTGCAGGGAAAGAGCCCTTTTGCGGAACTCGACTTTCTCGAAGCGTATCCGGGCGGGCTGGGGGGCGCCACGCAAGGGGCCAATGGCGTGACGCTGCTAACGACGGTTCACCAGTGGACGACGATCAATGGAACCAATGTGAGTGTGCAGCAGCCGAATGTTGTGCCGACGCTACCCGTCGGGTTCAATTACGATGCCTACCATATCTATGGATGCCTATGGACTACGAACAACGTCACCTGGTACATCGACAATCAACCGGTGATGACGGTCAAGACCGGACCCGGGACGAACTTCAGGCGTTGGAACAAGATCACATGTATCTGGTTTTAGGGACCGGGACAAACTGGCCGGTGACGTTACGACTACGTGCATGTCTGGCATTAAGAACGATCTTATCAATTCGATATCATTGAGTTATCTGTCCGCCCGTTATTGGCCTATGCCGCCAAACCCAAGCACAGGGCCATCGATGCGCTGTTCCTTTTCCCGGTATTGCTTCCTGATCCAGCGCTGGTACTCCCGATCGGTCGCGTTTGCGATCCAGAGTGGGTTTGCGACGTACCACTCAACTGTTTTGCGGAGTCCTGATTCGAAGGTTTCAGCGGGCTTCCACTCGAGCTCGTTCTCGAGCTTGCGTGCGTCGATCGCGTAACGGCGATCATGTCCTGGACGATCGGTCACAGTGGTCATCAACTGGCGATGCGGTTTGAAGCGTGATTCGGGTGCGATCCGGTCGAGCAATGCGCAAACCTTCTCAACCACTTCGATGTTGGTTCTCTGGTTGCCGCCTCCGATGTTATAGGTTTCCCCGATGCGTCCGCGCTCGAGGACAGCCTGAAGTGCCGAGACATGGTCGTAGACATAAAGCCAGTCGCGCACCTGCAGGCCATCGCCGTAAATGGGGAGCGATTTCCCCCGGAGTGCGTTGATGATCATGAGCGGGATCAGCTTCTCTGGAAACTGATAGGGTCCGTAATTATTGGAGCAGTTGGTGATGATTGCGGGGAGCCCATAGGTGTGGACCCAGGCGCGAACGAAGTGATCGCTTGCGGCCTTGGAGGCTGCGTAGGGCGAGTTCGGAGCGTAGGGGGTATCCTCGTGAAACGCGGGATCTTCTGGTCTGAGCGAACCATAGACTTCGTCGGTGGAGACGTGCAGGAAGCGGAAGTCGTATTTGGCGGCTCTGCCCAGCCCCTCGAAGTAAGCGTGGGTCGCTTCGAGAAGGGAGAACGTCCCTTCGACATTGGTCCTGAGAAAATTTCTAGGCCCGGTGATAGATCGGTCGACATGACTTTCAGCCGCGAAGTGGATCACGGCGGAGGGCCGACGCTCCTCAAGGAGATTGCGGACGAGGCTCGTGTTGCGGATATCGCCGCGCACCAGGGTGTAGCGGGGATTGCCGGAGAGCGGAGCTAAGTTCTCGACATTCCCGGCATAAGTCAACTTGTCGAGATTGATTACTGAACCAAGGCCTTGCTGCAGCCAGCTGTGAATAAAATTTGAGCCGATGAATCCAGCTCCGCCTGTAACAAGGATCGTTCGCTGTGTGTGCAAGGTACTCTCCGTGGCCGCGTGATGAGGAATCTTTGTCTAGGAAGTGTTATGCGTTGACTCGTCCCGCAAGCGATTTTCCGCGCAGAGTGTCATTGGAGGCGCGGGCCATCAAGTCAGGATCAAGCGCCTGTTCTTCTTCGTCGCGCAACCGGCTATCGAGATGGTCAATAATCTGCTGATGGACAGAAGCGATTGACTGGCTTGCGTCGACCTTCACAACTCGATGCGAGTCGCGGTCGGCGATTTCGCGATAGCGTTTTTGCACACGCTGGAAGAAGAGAAGACTTTCGGCTTCAAAGCGCCCCTGATTCTCTGCTTTCACGATTCTGTCCCGAACTCTTGCACGACTGAGACAGGCTTCAAGGTCGGCGTCGAGCAGGACGGTCATCCAAGGGCTCTGATTCTTTGCAAGAACCCTGTGCAGAGTGCGCACGGGAGTCGAGCCGAGCATGCGACCGCCTCCCTGGTAGGCTTCACTCGAATCTGTGAATCGGTCACAAAGCACCCAACGCCCATTTTCGAGAGCGGGCAGGATCACTTCGTCCAGGAGTTGCGCGCGGCAAGCGAACATCAACGCGAGCTCTGCGCGAGGAGAGACTTTCTTTCTGCGCGGGTCGAGAAGAATTCTGCGCACCTCTTCCCCGAGGACCGTTCCTCCGGGTTCGCGTGTGACCAGCGTATCGATGCCTCTCTCCGCCAATGCGGCGGCCATGAGCTCAATCTGGGTGCTCTTTCCTGTACCATCAATGCCTTCAAAGGTAATGAATCGTCCTCGCATAATTGCGTTATTCATGATGGGGTCCTTTCCTGAAAAAGGTTGGAATGCATGACGCGATTGGGACAAACGGACAATTTGGCAAAGTATAAACGCTAACTTTCAGGAGTGGAGACTTCGATCGCGGAGGATACGCCTCTCTTTTCAGCCGCAGTGGCGGTTCCTGCGCCGTCGAAGACGTCGCGCCGCAGCAGGACTGACTTCATGGTTCTCCAGAGGATCACCCAATCCGCACGCAGCGAAGCCGAGCGGATATAGGCCAGGTCCATTTCAATGGTTTCCCGTTTGGTGAGGTAGTCGCGCCCGGAGATCTTCGATAGACATGTAATGCCGGGCTTCACCGAAAGATATTCAGCCTTGTAGTTGCCGTAGAGATCGAGGACGTCCTGGATTTCGGGCCGAGGTCCTACCAATGTCATATCGCCGAGGAGAACGTTCAGGAAATTAGGTAATTCATCAATGCTGGTGCGGCGAATGAATGCGCCTACGCGCGTAATCCTGGGATCTTCGTCATAATGAAAGCGGAAATCAAGGCCGCCGAAGCGGGCATAGTCGTACAGATGAGGAAAGCGCTGGCGGGCGTCGCGATACATGCCGCGCAGCTTGAGGATGTGAAAGGGCCTTCCCCCGAGCCCAACTCGTTTTTGCGGGAAAAAAGGATTCCCCGCAGACTCCAGGCGAACGGCGATGGCGGCCGCGAGCCAGAGGGGTGCGGTTAACAGAAGAAGGATCGGATCCCGCGACAATGTCGACGGTTCTTCTGAAGGCCCTGTCGATGAGGCGGGTTGGTTTGATGGGATAGATGAAGTCGGATTTCATGGTCCTCCAATTCTTTGGGGGTTAGAAGCGGTTCTACTCCGCTTTACGCCGTACCGGAGATTGGCGATTGGGTGTGGTCGAGCATGGGCAGATCGAACGGAAGGCTCGTGGATCGGGAATCCGCATGGATCGCGGCGATTTCTGCAGACGGCGTGAGTGTGTGTGCTGCGAGGGGAACGGTGAGGACATCTTCGACAAGCCAGTGACCAACTTCCCGGATGCCACGCTCGATGGAGATCAAGGGCCTCCATCCGAAGACTGATTTTGCTTTCTCGCAACTGAGCACAGACGCGGGAACGTCGCACGAGCGATTTGGTAAGCGCGTGATCTGGGGCATGACGCCGAACTCCGCGATCATGATGGCGAGCAATTCACTGATGCTGATACCCATTCCGCTGCTGGCGTTGAAGGTGCCAGTGAATGGCGACGTGGCGGCGGCGTGAAAGAGACGAGCCAGATCGCGCACGTGAATAAAGTCGCGCACTACCTGGCCGGTTCCCCAGATGGTGATGGGTGTGTTGGTGAGCATCTTTCCTGCAAAAACGGAGATCACACCTTGCACGTGTTTCGGGTCCTGCCGGGGGCCGTAGGGGTTCGCGATGCGCAGAACAACATATTGAAGGCCGTGCAGCTGGTGATAGAGCTGGAGGTATTTCTCGAAGGCCAATTTGACGATGCCGTAGGAGCAGATGGGGTCGGTTGCATCGTCCTCCTTGATGGGCAGATGTTTCGGGATGCCGTAGATGGTGCCGCCCGAAGAGGCGAAGACAAGCTTGGGCACCTTATGGGCGACGCATGCGTCGAGCAGCGGAATGGACTCCATTAGATTTGCCCGCACGTCGAAGGGCTTGTCCGCATTGGAGCTGCTGGGAACGGTGCTGGACGCCAAGTGGATGACACAATCGAAGCCCATCGAAAGGGTCGCGTTTAACAAGGCGGTGTCGCCAAGTCTGCCGGCGATATAGGTGACACGCGGCAACGGATTGCGGAATTTTTCCGGAGTTTTGCCCAAAATGACGACTTTCCATCCATGAGCAAGAAACTCATCGGTGACATGCGAGCCAACGAATCCGCAACCACCGATCAACAAAACGCTCTTTCCATTGAACTCAGATCTCATGACGATTGACCTCCAGGCTGAACAGCTCGATGCGCGCGCAGCGGATGGGAAGTGGCCCGCGGAATCCCGCAGGCCACGGACAGGAAGAGTGAACAGGATTTCAGGGTGGGGGAGTCGGTGATGGGTTGAGCACCGAGCGGAATTTAGATCACGATGCGAGAGAGAGGACAGGCACGCCTTGTTGAACGACGTTGCCTTCAATCCATGTATACGTGCGACGCAGACCCTCTTCGAGCGAGATTTGAGGTTCCCAGCCGAGGACCTGGCGCAACAGTGTGTTGTCAGAATTGCGACCGCGCACGCCTTGCGGCCCGGGCACGTGTTTCTTGTTGATCCGAATCCCGGCGATGTCGGAGATGATGTCAGCGAGTTCGTTGATGCTGAGCATGCGGTCCTGTCCGAGGTTGAGAGGTTCGCGGAAATCCGAACGCATCAGCCGGTAAATACCTTCCACGCAGTCGTCGATGTAGCAAAAAGAGCGTGTTTGTTCGCCATCGCCCCAGATCTCTACCTCGCGGTTGCCGGTAAGCTTGGCGACAGCGATTTTGCGGCAGAGGGCGGCTGGAGACTTTTCGCGGCCGCCGGTCCAGGTGCCCAGCTCGCCGAAAATATTGTGGAAGCGAACGATGCGCGTTTCGATCTTGTAGTCCTCGCGATAGTGGAGGCAGAGGCGTTCAGTGATCAGCTTTTCCCAGCCGTAGGCGTCCTGCGGATCGGCGGGGTAGGCATCGGATTCTTTCAGCGGCGTGACAGCGGTTTCGCGCTGAAGGTATTCGGGATAGATGCAGGCGGACGAGGTATAGAGATAACGGTTGACACCGTTGCGGCGCGCTGCCTCGAGGGTGTGGAAATTGATTAGCGCATTGTTGTAGAGAATCTCGGCGTGATGGCTCTGGATGAATCCCATCCCGCCCATATCCGCGGCGAGCGCATAGACCTCGTCGATGCCGCGCGTTGCCTGGAGGCAGTCGTCCCAGCGGCGAAGATCGAGCTGTTCAAACTCATCCGCATCCACTGCCGTGTATTCGGGACGCTTGAGGTCGACGCCCCGAACCCAATAACCGCGCTCCTTCAGATAGGTGACGAGATGATGGCCGATGAAGCCCCCTGCGCCGGTGACCAATACTCTAGTTTGTGACATGTAATTCTCCTCTCAAATGAAAGTGGTGTGGATTTGCCTTCACATGCATGAAGGTCGTACCTATGACTGCCTGAGTGAGTTTGCAACGACTGCCGGGGAGGGCCCGCGCACCTTTTGGGAACGACCTGTTGCGGGTTGTTGAAGGGCCGCTTCAAATGCTGCGAGGAAACGGTCGCGGATAGATTCGATGGCGAACGTGTTGGAGGCATAGGCCCGGGCTCGTTCGCCGGAGGTGAAGCGAAGATCGGCGTCGCTTAGAAGACGAGCGGCGCCAGCAAGGAATGCGGGAACAGTTGGAACAGTGGCCACGCCGGCTCCGGCGCGCTCAACGATGCGGCTGGTGAGGTTGTCTGGCGGAGCGGCGACGAGGGACGCGCGGCCGGCGCACATATAAGCCAAGGTTTTCGATGGGACTGCGAAGGCTCCACAATCCTCATCAAGCAAAGTGATGAGTACGTCGGCGCTCGCGAGTACTTCAGCGTGGCGCTCATAGGGCTGGAAGGGCATGATGCGCAAGATCGCGGGGCTGTCCTGTTTTTTTAGCCAATCGGCTCCGGCGCCTTGCGCTACGACGACGATGGCTACATCGTTACGGCCCTGCAAATCGCGCGCCAGCTCGAGCAGAAGCTCCGGACGATGCTTCATTCCCAATGTTCCGGAGTAAATGAGGCGAAGCTTGCCGTGGAGGCCCTGTTCGGCTGCCCATGCAGTTTCCCGGCCCTGGGGCACGATCTCGTCGAGGGGCGACCAGTTCTCGATGACGGAGACTTTGCCTTCGTCGATTCCCCATTTACGCAACCGATCGAGGAACTCGGGCGCGATGCAAACGATGGCGTCGCTCTGTTGGAGGAGGCTGCGCTCGAGGCGGGAGTAGATGCGTCCGGCGACGCCTGCGAATGGGATTCCCTTTTTTCTTAGGACGAATTCAATCGCCACGCTCAGTACGTCCTGAAGCCAGAAGACAAAACGTCCGCCATTCTGGTGCGTAGCTTTGAGGAGCTGCTTTTGCGCATCGAGGGGAGTATTGGCGGAGATGACGATATTCGGCTGAAACTCTTCGACCCGCCGACAGAGAGCCTCTCCGTATGCGTGATCCGCTTTTCGCCTTGAGAGAGCGGAGTGTTGCTTGAAAATTCCGGGAATCGCGACTGCCTCAATCGTGAGACGGTCGGCCATTTCGGCATCTACGTCGGTGCGCCCTTTCGGGGTCTGGTAGGCGCCAAAGTAGGTATGCAGAACCGTATGCCCGTCGCGTGCGAGCGATCGGCTCAGCTGGAGCTGAAACGGATGTCCTGCGTAATCGTTCACCAGGATGCGCATGTTTCTCCTTCATGACTGAGATTTGACGGAACTGCATCGGCACACCGGGTGTGGCGGCCGAGGTTGAGAACTGTTGAGCACGAAGGGGAAAGAAGGCTCTGGGCGTTTAAAGCGCTCAGCCGGGGATGACGAAATTCATGTCGAGCCGCCCGAGGAGAATCGAACAATCGCTAGCGAGCGCGTGATTGCTGGAGACGGAGCCAGCGATCGTATCCCGATTGGGCGGAGCGCACAAAGATCCGTGAATCCAAAAGAAGTTGAAACGACGCGAGTCCGATCATTCCGATCAGCCACAAACCGATGCTGCGCGCGTAGCTTTCAGTTGCGATCGCAGTGAAAACACCGGAAGGATTCTGCTGGACTGCGCTCCAGAGTGCTGCCAGCATAACCACGCCAACAAAGGAACCTGCCAGCCCGCGAACACCGATCTTCCACGAGTCGGGATGTGCAACGTCGAGGCGGCCGAGCAGAAAGGATGCCGATAAGAGGAGTTCCGCAAGCGGGAGCAGGACGAGATAGATGTTCATCGAATGCAGGAAGAGTGCGGCCACGGCGAAGAGGCAGGAGTAAAGGATGAATCCGTATTGCCGGTGTGCGACGGCGGGAAGTCTTCCCATGCGGAACATGAGGTTGACGACAATCTGGTACGAGTAAAACGGAGCGCTGAAGGCAAAAGATGCGAGTACGGCTTGAAACAGAATGCGGTTTGAATGCGTGAGCCAGATGGAAAGGACGCGGAGGTTGTCGATTACAACCAAACCAGCGATTGCGGCACCGAGGAATGTTCCGAGTTGTACAAAGCCCGCCAGGACGTTGTTGGCCAATTCGGACCTTCTTGAGGATTGCAGCCTGAGATATTCGACGGAAGCGACGCGCGCCATTTGCTGGATGGTTGTGCGGGAGGCGCCGAAGACTGCACGCAAAGCAACGAACGTGGTGATGACCAGGGGCGGCGCGATGGCCTGCAGAATGAGTACCGGAAAGCCGATGCGCATCCAGTTTGAAAGCGGTTCGGCTACGGTGTGCCGTGCCGTGGAGAGAGCGGCAAAAGAGAGCCGGCGAGGAATCGGATCGAGCAATCCCAGAATGCCGAGTTTCTTGCAGAAGCGGCTTTGCAGGGCGATGCCGAGAATTGACGTTGCCAAATACAAGGCGCCCAAGAATTGAGGCTGCGCATGGAAGATGAGAAGCGCGGGAAGAGCGAGTCCGAGGCGCAGGACGGCGAAGGTGAAGTAAGTGGATTCAGCGGTGCTGTAATGTCCCAGCGAATCGAGATAGACGATGCGAACGATCAGGAGAGTTTCGATTGCGTAGGCCAGAGTGAGGCAATCTTTCCAGAGGGTCTGCGCAAAGTTGGCATGGAACCAGGAATCCAAGCCCGACCACAGGAGCAACAGCGTTGTGAGTGCGCAAACCAGGACGCGGATCCAACCCCAGACCTGCTGGAGTTGTGCTCCGGCAGCCTCGTCGCGACTGTTGACGAAGCGGAGTAGCTCGACATGACTCGCAGTTCTCAATCCCAGGTCGGCGAAAGTGGTCATGGTCGCGAGTGCGATGGCTGCGTACCAGGTGGCCGTGGTGGCAACTCCCCACTGGCGCAACTGAATGGGAAGGAGGACGACCTGGTTCAGCAACAGAACAAGTTGCGTGAGCGCTGCATAGGAAAAAAACCGGAAGAGTTTCGCCATGGATGGATCGGCCTCCTTTCTGAGTCTGGGCTGACTCGGGTTGCGATTATGTCAGGTTCTGAATTCCCGCTAACGCGGGTGGAGCAGTTGCAGTTGTTGTGACCGCTTGCGTAGTGATTTGCGGAGCTTCGTGGTGGACCGGTCGAGGAACTCGATCTCTTCCGCAAAGCTTTTTCGTCAGGTAGCGCAGCATCGGCTTCTCGACACGGAGAAAGATGATGATGGACGCGACGACGGCGACGGCAACCGCAAAGAGGCATCCGAAAACGGTGGTGATGTGAAGCCACGGGATGCGTCGTGCGACGATCCTGTCGAGAGCCATTTCGATGTATGGGTGCACGAGATAGAGCGTGTAACTAGCGTCTCCGATGAGGACGATCACGCCGGCGCGCAGATCATTGCCGCCGATGGCAAGCAGGCAACTACCGCAGATGAGTAGAAAGCTTAAGGGTCCGTAGCGGACTACGAGCGGCAGAGAGGGAAAGAGATTGAACGCCTCAACCAGCGGAAGTAAAACCAGCGATGTTGCGACGATACCGATCCACAGGTATTTGCCTTGGGTGCGCGCTCTCTCTGGAAAGGAGGCAACGCAGTTGTAGGCGAGCAATCCGAAAATGAATTCCAGGACCACGGGATTGGCATAGAAGGCGGCAATGGCGCTCGTCGATGTGAAGAAGGAGCAAACTCCCGCAATTCCGAGGATGAAGAGCGATCCGACCAGCAGGGGGCGGCGCGGAGCGATCAAGAGGGCCAGACCGAGCAGCATGTAGAAATACATTTCGTAGTTGACCGTCCATCCTACGAAGAGGATCGGTTGAAATTGTCCATTCGATTTCTGGAAGGGGATGAACAACAGACTCTTAATGAGCTCGGACGGCACGGCGCGGGTGGCGGCGAGTAAATGAGGGAACCAGACCGCGACGCAGAAAAGCAGCAGGGTGAGGGTCCAATAGGACGGAATGATGCGGATCAGCCGGCGGCGTACGAAAGCTTGCCGGTCAGTGGCGCAGATGTGAGCCATGATGTAGCCACTGAGAAGGAAGAACATGTGGACGCCGAAGACGCCGATCTTATTGACGCCGCGCAGAGTGAATCCGGTATGAAAGAGGACGACCGGCAGCGCGGCGTAGGTGCGCAGCCCCTGGAGGATGTTGATGCGAATCGGCGTCTGGGCCAAGGAAACACTCCTTATAGTTTTTGCGAGCGATGAACGATTGCACTCGCCATGAGACTTTGAGGCGGGGGTTCAATATCGATCTGGAAGCTGTGCTAGCTGGTGTTCAGCCCAAGCCGGCAATGGTTTCGCCTGCGGGTTCCCAGGAATTTGCTGCGAGAGATGCGCTGAGTTCGGCTCGATACGAATTGACAAGAGATGCGGCGATCCCGAATGCCATCCAGAAGGGCAGGAAATATGTGAGCGAAAAGGAGCAATACGAATAGAGAGTAGCGACCATGAGTAGCAGCGCAACCGAACGGCCGGGAGAGTCGATCGGCATCATCCATGCGCGTGCGGTAAAGCTGAACCATGGGATGAGGAAAAGGGCTGCACCGAGAAATCCTCGTTCCATCATGAGCATGGCGTAATTGATGGTTGTGGAATCATTAGCGCCCGACGTGGTCGCGGCGATGCTCGATATGCCGTGTCCCCAGATCGGAGAGTCGGAGATGATTTTCGTGATTGCAGGGAGGTGATCGATTCGGCCCGAATCCGCTCTGTCGTCAAAATGTACGGCCTGCACCACTCGTTCGGACAGACGATCGAAGGCATCGGGCACGAGTGGTTTCATGAGAGCGATGGCAGCGACGACTGCGAGAAGACCGATTGCCATCTGCCGGATCATTTGCTTATTGAATGGGTTGCTGAAAAGGAAGACTAATAGAAGCACGAATGCTCCGAGGACCGCCGAGAGAGACTGAGAGAAAAGAATGCCGACGATTCCCAACACAAGAGCGATGTTTCTGAGTTTCCCGCTTTTTTGTGCCAAGCCGAGCGCGATCAGCCAGAGGCAAAAAAAACCGAGCTCCGATGGTTCGGAAAAGACTGAAGAAGCGCGGGTGATCTCGTCCTTTTCCCAGCCACGCTGCAAACCGCCATCAATGTAGTACTGCTTATTCGTGATGGGCAAGAAGGCGAATGGAAGATGGGCCGCGCGGGCGACCATCTGGTAGCCCCCGTAGGCTACGATGGGCACGCCGACACCGACCGCGGTGCTGGTCAGTGTTTTCAAGTGCTTTCGCCAGTCGATTGTGGCAACACCGCCCGCGAAGGCAATCGCCAGCGCCTGAAGCACTCCCTGAGAAAAAATATGCGAGATCTGGACATCTTCAATGAGAGCGACCAGGACGGCAAAGATAGCGGAGGCGATCGGCAATACCAAAAAGCCGGCCTGGTCGTTTTTCCAGCGGATACAAAAGGGAATGGAGGCGAAGAGGATGAGCGGGAAAGAGTAGCGCCCGACATCGAACAGAGTGAGGCCCTGGGTCGCCCACCCGAGCAAGAAGACGGTCAGTATGATGGCTACGTTCAACGCGTGATCTCCTTCATACGGCCTCGACGAGTCGAGACATTTGTTTCGCAATGGCTTCTCTGGAGTGATGAGCTTCGACCCAGGCTCTTCCGTTCTCCGCAATCTTTCTGAGGCCTTCCGAGTCGGCGAGCACGTCTTTCAGGCGGTCTTTCAAGAAGACGTCCATATCCCAGTAGTGCTTTCCGGATGCGATGGGAACGCCCTCCACGCCATGGGCGGTGCTGATGAGCGTTCTTCCAGCGGCGAGGGAGGTGAGGGTTTTGAGCTTGATGCCGCCGGTGCTCTGCTGAATGTTCAATGCAAGACGGCCTTGACGGTAGACGGCTGCATCGTCGCCGACGGTGCCGGTATATGTGACTCCCGGTGCCTCGATGGCTTTTCCGTACAACGCCCCGGCGAAGGTGATTGCTGCATCAGGGTCGACAGAGAGAATTCTCGGCCAATTGTCACTCAGGAAGGACTCGAGATCTGACCAGCGGCGGTAATCCAACGTGCCGATGTGAATGAAGTGGCGCGGCTGGCCTTCACTGGTTGCGATCGAGCGATAGCGTTCGAGGGGAATGGAGACGGACAAAACGTCGCCACGGGTGTTGTAGAGCGTCGTGAGCCGGTCGGCATCGGCTTGGGTGATGGCCCATACGGCATCCGCCTGGGCGAGCGAGTCGCGCTCGAAGCGGCAATAGCGCTCAGTGTCGAGTTTCACGGCGATGCGCGATTGATATTTTGTTCGAGCCAACTGTTCGTGGCGGACATCGTGCATCACGTTGTGGGTGCGGACGACAATTTTGGCCGCGGGCACTGTCTCACGAATGAGAGGGATGTATCCGGCCATTGAGACATCGTTGATGACGACGATTTTCGGTTGCCAATCGCGGAGAGCCTCTTTAATGCCGGCCATCGATTCCTTGGTGTAAAGACGCTCCGAAGAAGGCGGAATACGGCTCATGAGTCCGCGGATAAACCGCATGACGAAGGAGCCGCCGCTTACGCGGAAATAGCGGGATTCGCAGGCTGTGACGGTGCTCGGCGTCTGCTGACCATAGAGGAACGTGACCACGCCGAGGCTCAGCTTGCTATCCAGGATGGCTTGAATATCGCTGGCCATTGCCATGCGATGGCCGTCGGTTGGTTCAAACGGAGTTACGGGGCAAAGCACTGCGATATCGACCATGGCTGAACACTCCTTTCAGATCCTTGAGGATCGTTTTAGAAGATCGGTATGAGTTCTTCGGATTCAGAGCGCGTCGTCTTTGTTGAGGTTTGTGCTTTCCCACCCTTTCGCCAGGAAGAAGGCGAAAGGATGGGGCACGGAAGTTGGTACACCGTTTGTGCTTTCCCACGCTTTTGCGAAAGGCAAATGCGAAAGGATCGGGCTCGGAACTTGCTTACTAAGCATGCGGCTACGGAACTAGACTGCTTCAAGCTCGATGTCGGCTGCGGCGATACGGATGGAGTGTTGAATGGCGGGGATTGCGATCGTGATGACCCTGGAACCGGCGTCTGTGAGGAGAGTGCCTTCGAGCCCGGCGAGAACGCCGGTCCTTACTCTCACTCGTTGGCCGCGGCAAAGAACTCCTGGAATGGCGGAGGCATCGACACTGCTTTCACTCAGTCGACGCATGTACTCGATGTGATCCTCGGAAATGGTGGGAAAGACGCCGCCAAATCTTACGAACGAATGCACACCGGCAGTCTCCACCGTGCGCAGCCGCAGGCGGCTGGTGAGCGCGAGTTTGACGAAGACATATCCAGGGATGAGGGGCGTCTGGACGACTTTAATTCTGTCGCTCCATTGACGCTTTCTTCGCGTGCACGGGAGGAAGGCATCCACTCCCTTATTGGCGAGGCGCATCTGGACCTGGATTTCGCTGCCGACGTGAGCCTGAACGGCATACCAGCACGGCTCTGCGAGCTGCGGATCCTCGGTCAGATACGACGTCGCGGCGGTTGCGCATTTTGGACGAAGCTTCGCCATTTGAGCCACAGAGTGTGCCTCCTCTCAAAGAAATTTCGTCGGCAAATTAACTGCGAAAGGCCTAATGGACGCTTTGGGGGGCGCAGTTCCGAAACAAACCTAAATGCGGCGGTACAGACTGTTGGGAACAGGACAAGACCAGTTATTGAGAACAGCACCCATGATCCTGACTCCCTGGGATTGAAGTGACTGAGCGACTGTATCCGCATCTCGACGAAGCGTAATGTTTGCCTCGATCATCAGGACAACAGCACCTGCTAATTCAGCGAGAGTTAAGGCGTCTTCTGAATGCAGCAGGGCGGCAGTATCGATCAAAAGATATTGGAAGATGCCGGCGAGGGCATCAAGATGTTTCTGGATTTGAACTAACGGGAGCAGGCGCCCTTGATCGTCGCGAAAGACCCAATCTCCGGCGAGCCAGAGATTGTCTTCGATCGGAACGCAGTGTTCGCGCGAGAAAGTGCCTCGACCGCTGGACTGGGGCACGCGCTCTGGAAAATAGAAAGAGGTAAGGTTTTTCTCGGCGAAGTTGCCATCGAGAACGCAGACCTGGCCAGCATTTTGCCGCGCCAGCAAACGGGCCGCGCGCGCACAGGTGAAGCCGCTTGCGGCACTATTGCTGACGGAGGCGAAGGCAAGGCGGCGCGGCGCATCTGCGCGTGGAGACAGAAAAACCCGATTCACGAGCAGCTGCAACTCCTTGGTGTGTTTGTCGATCAATGTGGGACGAGGTGCCGCTTGTTCTTCGACCGCTTTTGGAGCTGGAGCAGTCTTTGGCGGAACGTAGCCTTTTTCGGCGAGATCGAGCAGATTGTAGCTTGCGCTCATGATCTGAATTTCCTCCTGACAATCTGCGTGCGGTCTCAGTTGCCGATTTGCCGGTTAGGGTTTGAGTTGCTTGCCTCAAGGGCCGCCAGCACCGGCGTGCCCAGGTAGAGAACAATTTCGTCCGGAGTACGGAAGGACGGATCGAGCCGGTCAATCGTGAATGCGACGGGGACGCTGATGGTGAATCCGACAAGAAGCATGAGAAGCAACGAGCGTGCGGGGGAACGGACCGGAATCCGAGGCACGGACGGCTGCTCTGCGATGGCGATGTTCACGATGCCCAAACGGTCGAGAGCGTCGTTCATGCGGGCTTCTTCGCGCTTGCGGACGTAGAGCAGGTAGTTGTCTTCCTGCAGCCGCGCGTCGCGCACCAGATCTTGTTCAGTTTGCGCTTCCTGGGCGATATGTTCGGCTGCGAGGCGATACTTGCCTGCGATGGTGGCGGCGGTTGATTCGCGGGCTTTGGTTGCATCGAGATTGGAGCTCGATTTTGCGAGCTCCTGTGTCAACCAATCGAAGGACGGATTGCGATCGATGGTCTGGTGGACGATCTGAGCATGCTGAGCCGCTTCGACCGACGATTGGGCCGCAGCGATCTGCGATTCAGTCTCCCGGACCAGGGCGTACTCAGGAGAAAACTTGGTGAGCTGCTCAATGTGCTTGAGCTGCAGGTTGAGGAGCGTGGCCTCCATTCCGCCGACCGACTGCTCATTCTGCGAAGTGGTTTCGGAGCTCTCAACGCGTTGCGGGGTGTGATTGAGCAAGGCCTGGAGGGCCTGAATCCGCTTCTGCTCTTCGGCTGCCGACTGTTTTGCCTGGTTAGCGTCGGCTTCGAATTCGAAAGATCTTTGCAGGATCATGTCGCGCTCAGTTTGCGGGGCGACGACGCCATTGTCGCGATTGAAGTCGATAAGCTTCTTCTGCGCGCGATCGAGGGAGGCCTGATATTGAGCGGCCAGCTTCTCGAAGAAGGGGAACTCGCCGTTGGCGCGGCGCAATTCCATGTGCTTCGCGAGGTACGCGTTGGAGAGATTCTCGAGCACTCGATAGGCGGATTGCGGATCGGGGGCCTGGTAGCGGACGGCGATCACGTCCGACTTGCGAATAGGCTCGATCTTCAGATCCTTCCCGAGTTTGTACACAGCTTTGGCGAGCCGCATATCGGGTGAGCCCGGGGAGAGGAAGTGCGACATGGCTGAATTCCCGAGGTTGGTTGAGCTGGCGACCTCGCGGAGCAGGTCCCGGCTGTTCAGCAGCTCTACTTCGGAGTTCAAATCCTCTTCGGTGACCTGGTCGGAACCTACGTCCACATTGCCGCTGGCCGAGGGGTTGATGACGGTGTCGGCGCGCTGACGATGCACAAGGATCTTCATCTGTGCTTCGTAAGTCGGAGTCCAAAGTCCGAAGGCAAACATGGCAAGCATGGCCAGCACAAACACGGCGAGGAAGACGTACTTCTGGCGATAGACGATCTCCACGATTTCGCGTGCGCTGAAAATCCTTGAAGGTGGCCGGGGCAGTGAACGCTGTGCATTCATATGTGCGCCTCCTCAGTAGCTCAGTGGGTCGAGAAAAACATTTGTGTTCGGAATAAACGGCTTGAGCTTCCCGTATTGACTCTTTGGTACATAAAGCATGTCTCCTGGATGCATATACACGTCGGAGGCCACCTCATGCGCGGTTAACAGTTTTTTCACATTGACGACGGTGGGCTGATACTGGGCTTCGGCCAATCGACGATAGAGGATCACGTTGGAAGTTTTGGCCACATCGGTGAATCCGCCTGCGATCGTAAGTGCCTGTAGCACAGTGGTTTCCGACTGTAGATCGTATTTGCCAGGTTTCACCACCTGACCTGTGGCGATGAAGAATGGTTTCTCAATGTCGGTAGCTTTCAGGGAAAGCGCGACATGCGGATTGTTCAGAATCGAGCGGTACGCCGTGTTAATTGCACTCGCCAACTCCTGCAGTGTTGAGCCAGCCGCCTGGATGGTATCCGTGGCTTTCAAACTGATAAGTCCATCGGGAGAAACCGTGAGAGTTTGATTGAACTCTGGACAGAGATCGAAGACCAGATCAATGGAATCGCCCTTGCGCAAGTGATATACGCCGCCTCGCACGACAAGTGTGGGATCTGTCGAAACGGCGGCGGAGGCACTGGTCGTATTGGCCGCAACGGGCATCAGGCCTGCCTGCTGTGCCCTTGCAAAGGGCGCGCACAGGGACAGCAAAAGACAGATATGCGGAGCAAATTCCAGTCGTCTGAAATTCACAGTGCCTCCTCGAAATGCGGCTTCGGGTAGTACAGGGGGAGTGTCGAGCCGAGCGATTGTCGGGATGAAACAGGGTAAGTGTGACCGGAAAGGTGGCTCGGCACAACGGCAGAAACTATGGGAGAGTTATAGCAACTTCTAGCTATAGAGACGCCCCACTTCTCGCTTCTGCTTAGGAACCATATGTGTTATCGGGCTGCGTGAGAAGTTATCTCCAAGTGCCTTTCATCCTGTGCAAATGCGCACGGTTTTACCATTACTCATGGCGCAAAAGTAACTCGGGACAACCATAATAGTAAGCTCGACCTGAATTCGGTTTACTTTTGATCGCGCGCGTGTTCCCTTGGATTCATATCGATGCTGAATTGTATGAATTTTGCTCGATGAATGCCTTGGGACGCTGTGCTAAGAACTCCTCAAGTCAAAGCGCAGCATGGGAAAGTTTGTTTCTGATTTGTTCTTTGTAATGTTGCGGGACAAACATACTTATCAGCACGCGAGGTTTTGATTCAGGCCCGTTGCGGGCTACCCCGTGTGTCTCCTCCCCTCTGACGGGAGAGAACCGTCACCGACAAGTGCCCAAGGGAGAACCATTGCATGAAGCCGCCCAATAGTAGTCGTATACGTGTCGCCGTCGCGGATCCGTCTCCCGTCGTTCTCTCGGGATTCGCAAGAATACTTGAAACGTCAGACAAGATCGAGCTGGTTGGATCAGCAGCCACGCTTCAGCTCTTGGAGCAAATGCTGCACAAGGATCCTCCGCAGGTGACCATCATCGATTGGGCGCTTCTGCGCGGAGATATGGAGCGAACGCCCTATTTCATCCGTGATATCAGCAATTCGACGAGAGTCCTGATCAGCGGAATGGCAGGACATCTTCGTGACTGGAAGCTTGCGTTTGAATTCGGCGCGAAAGGCGTACTGAGCCGGCGCAGTTCTTCAGATGAAGTGCGTAAAGCGATCCACAAAGTTGCGACTGGCGGCATTTGGATCAAGAAGAGATTTGCGGATGCCCTGCTGCAGGCGACGTTTACTGAAAACAGCGCCGATGGATCGGTGGACAACCGCATCAGGAGCCTTACGGCGCGCGAGCGGCAGGTTGTGGAGTGCGTTTGCCGAGGGATGAAGAGTAAAGAAGTGGCCGCTTCTCTTCAGATATCAGAGAACACGGTCTCGCACCACTTGAGCTCGGTATTCTCGAAATTGAATGTGAAGGATCGGGTAGGCTTGGTGAACTTCGCTTACTGGAACGAACTGCATGTTTCGCGGAGTGTCCCGGTAAAGCAATTTCGCGAACCAAATTCCCTTGGAAAGACGCGAAGCCTTGTACCCCAGGTTCCGCCTGTCGATCGCCAACTCAGTTCTTGATGAGAGCATTTTTCGCTGAGGTCTTCAGATGTCTTCCGAAATGGAGATCACTCCGTCTCTGCGCCGCTGGCTCCTTTATGGGAGGGCGATTGCGGCCGGACTGGCTCCAGCCGCGCTGTGTTTGAGTGCGTGGATTTTCGGGAGCAACGTGAATGCCGAAAAAATGATACCTCAGGCATTTGCGATGGCAGCGGGGGGAGCGCCTCGCGTCTCTCCATGCAACTGGACATTAGCTGACTTCGAAAAAGCTGGAGGCGGAATTTCTGGCCGAGCGGAACTGCCGCTCTCGGATCAGGAGAATCGTGGCAAATGGGTTCTCGATTCCTCGTTCAGTGATGAATTTGATAGCGCGGCGCTTGATCTGTCGCGGTGGCAGCCTGCAATCGACGGGTGGCAGGGCCGGCAACCGGCCCTCTTTGTTCCTGAAAATGTGAGCGAAGGCAACGGCATGTTGAGCCTGAAGATGGCACATCAATCGATGTCCGCAAAGTACATTGCTGCCGGTTATAAGGACTACACGACGGCGGCGGTTCAAAGTCGGAGGCCCGTTCTGTATGGCTATTTCGAGATCAGGGCAAAGATCATGCCGTCGGCAGGATCGAGCGCATTCTGGCTGGCCGCGGAGACGCCGCAGAACTGGAACGAGATTGATGTGTTCGAAATGGCCGGCAGGGCTCCCGGGGATCCGCACAAAGTTTTTATGGACACGCATGTGTTTCGCAGCAACGGGAGAACGGTCAACATGTCCCTGCCCGGCGTGATGGCGACAGAACAAAACATGGCGGACGATTTTCACGTTTATGGCCTCGACTGGAATGCTTCGTCGATCGAGGTGTATGTGGATGGGCGGCGCGTGAGGCATATTTGCAATACGAGCTGGCACATGCCGCTAAGAATTATTCTCGATGCCGAGACCCAGGGGAAATGGTGGGGTCTGCCTCCGTTTCGGGATCTGCCCTCTGCATTTCAGGTGGACTACCTTCGCGTGTGGCACCGGGCCCCCGCACATTGAAGGGTGTTTGCCTTCCTCCTCTCCAAGACTTTTCCGATTCCATCAACATTTGAGTGGCATATGACATCGCAGATGCCCAGCCGCATCGGATGTGGGGCGCGCGCGATCCTGGGTGCCTGGTGTGGCTATTTATGGATCGTTACAAGGGATTTGGGACCGCGGGTGGAGCGCTTACGGTAGGCATGGGCTGTGCAGATTTACCATGGATCGCAGCCGCCATGGTTTGAATGGAGACTTGAGAATTGCGAGCGACCGGACTGCGTTTGACTTGTTTTGGAATTGTGGCTGGCTTTTGCCTGGTTGCGGGCCCCTGCGCAGGGGCGCAAGTGGATGTGCTGACCCAGCACAACGACAACGCGCGAACGGGTGCCAATCTGAATGAGACGCTGCTGACGCCGGAGAACGTGAACAAGGCGCACTTTGGGATGCTTTTCAGGCGTGCGCTGGACGATCAGCTTTATACGCAGCCATTGATTGTGACCCATGTCCAAGTTGAAGGTGGAACGCGCGACATTGTCTACGTAACGACGGTGAATAACAGCGTCTATGCGTTCGATGCGAACGATAGCGAAGCTTCGCGGCCGATTTGGCACGTGAACTTTGGAACGCCGGCGAATCTGCACAGTACGAACTTTGGTTGCCTCGATATCAATGGACAGATGGGGATCATCGGAACGCCGGTCATCGACAGAGCGCGGGGCGTGCTTTATGTTGTTTCGCTGACGCGCGCGGGAGCGATGGCGGCGCCGGGATCGGGCTTTATTCAGCGGCTCCATGCGCTCGACCTCGCCACGGGCGCGGACCTGCCGGAGAGCCCGGTGGAGATCAAGGCGCCGGAGTTCGATGCGCTGATGCAGAACCAGCGGCCGGCGCTGGTCCTGGCGAACGGCATGATCTATGTGGGGTATGCGTCGCACTGCGACAAGGATCCCTATCACGGTTTTTTGATGGCTTACGACGCGAAGAGCCTGGTGCAGATCAGCGTCTTCAATACTTCGCCGACAGGCTCCGAGGCGAGCATCTGGCAGTCCGGACAGGGCCCCGCGGTGGACGCTGAGGGCAATGTGTACGTGGTGAGCGGCAATGGGAGTTGGGATGGAGTGCAGAACTTCAGCGAGAGCTTTCTGAAATTCTCGCCGCAATTGAAGCTGCTGGATTGGTTTACTCCGACGAACCACCTCACGCTGGACCAACAAGACAACGATCTCAATTCTTCGGGAGCGACGCTGATTCCGGGAACCCACCTTGTGCTGGGCGGGGGCAAGGAGGGCGTGCTGTATGCACTGGACACGCACAACCTCGGACACCTGGGGGACGAGCATGCACTTCAGCATTTCAAGGCGACCGCCTCTCATCTACACAGTCTTGTCTATTGGCAGAGCGCTGTGGTGGGCAGGCTGCTGTATGTGTGGGGGCAACGGGATAAGGCGAAGGTGTACAAATTCGACGGCGACAAACTTGGCGAGACGCCGGTGACGATGCGCGATGTGCCGAACGAAGGGCATCCTGGCGCGATGCTTTCGCTTTCAGCAAATGGCGACAGGGACGGCATTCTGTGGGCGGCGATTCATGCGACGGGAGATTCGTGGCATGAGTCGCGGCCAGGAATCCTGCATGCGTATGACGCGATCGATATCCGGCACGAGTTGTGGAACTCACTCGAAATGCCGAACCGCGACGATTGCGGAGAATACTCCAAAATGGCGCCTCCAACGATTGCGAATGGGAAAGTGTACCTGGCGAGTTTTGGCATCGAAAATGTGGGCACTGGGCAGTTCTGCGTCTATGGGCTACTGGCGTCGGAATCTGCGATGCAGCTGAAGGCGCCTATCGACGTGAAGGCGGAGATCGTGGGCGACGCTCTGAGGCTTAGCTGGGACACGGTTCCGGGAGCGCAGTTTTATCGAGTGGTGCGATCGAGCACACTTGAGCCTGAGGCCAAGAAAATCGCATTGGGACTCACGACGCCGAGGTTCACAGAGCCCGCGCCCGAGCGAGGCGAATCTGCGACGTACAGGATTGTTGCGGTGGGAACCAACGGGGCGAGCCCTATGTCGGATGCGGTGCAAGTTGTTGTGCCGAACAAGAAACGAAAGGCCGAGGATTGAAGACCACGGCGGACGCCTCGCGCCCAGGAATTTAGATATTCCCCTCAGAAGAACAACTTCAGGGCGAACTGAAGCGTACGAGCCCCATTGTTTCCGTTGCTGTTCTTGGTGCTGGAGATGTTACTGAACTTGGCGGTCGTGAAGTTCAGCTGGCTTGTGGGTTGCGCAAAAGGCGGCGTGTTTGTGGTGTTGAAGGCTTCGGCGCGGAATTCAACCTTGACTGATTCGGTCACCGGGAAGTCCTTGAGGACTGAGGAATCCAGGTTAGCGAAGTTAGGCCCGCGCGCCTGCTCCTGGCCTCCCCCCAGCGGTGAGAAGTCCGATTGCCCAATTGCAGTGGCAGCTGGAGGTTGAGCGAAAGCGGCGGGGTTAAGCCACTGCGTGTAGTTGTGCGGGCCCGTGTACAGTCCTTGTCCGGGCACCACATTCGCAAAACATCCGAAATCGGACGTCGTCGCTACAGGGCAAGTCACCGTGAAGGGTTGCCCACTTTGATAACTGTAGATGCCGTTGACGATCCAACCTCCGAGCACGGCATCCATGGCCTTGTTGCTATTGGAGAGGAACGCGTGCCCGTGGCCGAACGGCAACTGGTAGGTACCCGCAATGTGCACCGAATGGGTGGCGTCGGAATCGCAGAGGGCGTAGTCGTGTGCGATTCCGAATCCGGGCAACCATTCCGCACGATACTGCTGATTCTGGCCGGCTTGCGTATGTTGATCGGACATGCACTTGCTGAGGGTGTAATTGGCGAGCAGATACAGCCCGAAGCTCGTTTGATGTTCATAAGTCGACTGCAGCGAGTTGTAACTGCTGACCGCATTGGTGGTTTCGTAGGTGGCATTGCGCGCGAAGCTGGGATATGGGATGAGAGGTTGCGGGTTCACTCCGGGCGGCAGGATTGCGGTGTTTGAGTTGTTGTAGCCGAGGTTATCCAAGTGACGGCCCTGGGTTCCCACGAATCCAACCTGGATGGAGTCATGGTTTGTGAACTGATTCTGGATGGTCAGGTTTTCTGTCTGGACGTAGGGTGTTTGGAAATCATACTGGCGGCCGTACAGATTCAGGCCTTGTCCGCTGCTGACGGTCGGATCCTGGAAGTTGTATTGGGTAAACGCTGCTTCCATTGTTGCTGGGAGTCCATTGGGCAACAGGATTGGGTGCTGTGAATCGGCGCTCGGGAACGTCTGCGTGTACACAAATGGATAATTGGTGCCGAGTGTGCCGCCGTATCCTAGATTGCCCAAGGCGCCGTAGGCCGTGCCGAAACCTCCGCGGGCTACGAACTTGTCTGTCATTCGGAATGCAAATCCAACGCGCGGCGAGAAGTTAGCCGGCTGCGCATTGCCCAGGCCAAGGGATCCAACACAAGCAAGAGAGATGTTGCTGCTGGCGAGCAGCGTATTGAACGCGCTGGAACGCGGAACCGCACAGCCTTTGTTCGGCATGTAGTAGGTTCCGGTGTTTCCGTTGCCGCCCACGGGGACGAAGTTGGCCTGATATCCGCGCGTTTCGGCGTAGGGCGTAAAGTAATCCCACCGCAAACCCAGATTCAGTGTCAGTCTTGGAGTTACTTTCCAATCATCCTGGAAGTAAGCGCCCCAATACCAGCGATGGTCGTCGGTTGCGGCAATGTTAGAGCCGGAGAAGCTGCTCATGCCGCCGACATCGTTTACACCGCCGACCGTCGAAGCGATGGGGGTCAGGAGGAGATCGCCGATTCCGTTCAGGTTGCTGTTCTTGTTGGGAACGTCCGTGTATTGTCCGTTGAAGTTGAAATCTCCACGTCCCTGCGGCGGTTGCGAGATATTGCCTTGGAGATCGTCGATTTGGAAGCCGGTTTTGAAAGTGTGATTGCGGAACACCTTGGTGACGGCGTCTGCGCCTTCAATGCTGTAGACGTATTGCAGCGTGGGTGTGAAGTTGCCCACGCCGATATGGGTCAACCCATTAATCGTGATGGGCGGAAGGCCGCCGTTATTGGCGACCTGCTGCACACCCTGGATGCCGTACTGCGCGGGAATTCCAAAGCTGTTTCCGTAGAAGGACTGCTGCAGCTTATCGCTGTGCACCATGCCTACGTGCATTTCGTTTGTGGCTGTGGGTGTGATGATGCGCGTGTATCCAACCGCCCACGCATAGGCCGGCAGGGTGTCGTTGCGGCCACCGGTCTCGCCCACGGCGACGCCGGGCAGATTCGAGGGAACGACGGTCGTGTAGAGGCTTCTGTCGAAGACGCCGAACAAAATGTTGTTGGCGTTTATGTTTTCGTCAATGCGGATGTCGTAGGTATCAGTGTTATGGGTTTCCTTAGGCACGTAGTTCGCGAAGTTATTCACCAGGCCCGCCGAAGTGGGCGCGGGATATACGCCCAATAGGACCACGGCGCCAGGGTCGAGCCTTGCCGTCGGGATGATATTCAGCAAAGCCTCCTGTCCCGCAGTCGTAAAGTTTTTTGTGTTGTTGCCGGTGAAGGTCGGGCAGCCGCCAGCCGTGCAGTTGTAGAACGGGTCGCGCACGTAGCTTCCAGCAGCGCCGTTCAGGCCGGTCACAGGATCGATCCCGCTGGCCGGTATCTGGCGCGTGGTCGCTGGGTCGAGGATGGCGCCGTGCGGAAACGTACGTCCCAAAGCGTCTGTTGCCGTGCCGCTGTTATACGTGATGTTGTCCTGCAGGTTCGTGAAGCCGCTGTTGACCATGTTCGTGGTGGGAACGGTTTCTCCACCCGCTGGTTCTGGCAGCACATACCGTCCACCCTGGTAGTCGACGAAGAAGAATGTCTTGTTCCGGCCGTTGAAGAGGTGGGGGATCAGGACCGGTCCGCCGAGAGTTCCACCAAAGAGGTTTTGGCGATATTCAGGCACCGGCTTTCCGGAGTTGAAGAAGTAGTTCGCGTTGAAGGCATCGTTGCGCACATATTCCCACAGGTCGCCATGCAGCCGATTGGTGCCGGAGCGGATGGCGGCATTCACCACGCCACCGGTGGAGTGGCCAAACTCGGCGTTGAAATCGCCGTTCTGGACCTTGAACTCCTGTACGGCGTCAGGCGGCGGAACAATCGCGGCATTGGTACCGGTATAGTTGCCGCCATAGAACTCGATGTTGTCGTTGATTCCGTCGAGGCGGAAGTCGTTTTGCCACACATTCACGCCGTCGACTGAGAAGTAGGCGCTCTCTGTGCTTCCCGAGTCGGGGGTGGGCTGGCCCGCGGGTGCGGTGGAGACGCCCGCCGATAGTTGGGCCAGAGAACCCCAGTCGCGGGTAGCCAAGGGTAGATCGTTCACCGTTTCGGTGGTGATGGTTTGCCCGATTGCCGCGTTCTCTGCCTGTAAAAGCGGAGCTGCCGCGGTCACAGTGACACTTTGCTTCACATTGCCGGTTTGAAGATGCACATCGACGTTCAAAACCTGTTGAACGTGAACATTCACCCCTTGCTCGACGAAGTGATCGAACCCGCCGGACTGCGCCTCAATGGTGTAGGTTCCGGGATTCAGATTTCCAAAGACATACGTGCCTGTCGAGGTGGATTTCGAGACGGCTTTCACATTGGTGCTGTCATTGGTCAACGTGATTTGAGCGCCCGCCACCACCGCACCGGAGGGGTCGAGAACCGTCCCCGTGACCTCGCCTCGATCGATTTGTGCGGTGGAGCGGCAAGGGAGCAACAGGACAACAAGCAGTCCGAGAAGGGAAAAAAAAGAACCTGCGAATACGAATTGCCTTCGTGCTTGCACTTTTGCCTCCAAGGGGTTGAATCGCGGACAGATTGTTTTGTTGTTTTCCGGGAAGAACACGCGGGGCCAGCATCACGGTAGGGCACTTCTGGCACGCGCGGGAGTGTTTACCCGATGTGTTTTAGGGTGTATACCCCTACGGAGTTTTCGTCTAAGGTATTGAACGATATGACGTTGCCGTGTTGATGAAATATTGATAAACTGGCTCGGTTTGAACGCCGCACGCCCGTGTTCATCGCTCGTTTACAGGCGTTCCGTAGCCTCAGGAAGAGAGTTCCGGGCCATCGTAAGCCGCTTTGAGAGTCAACCATGCAGCGTTCCGGCACGATCCATCCCGAAAGAGATGTGTCGGTTCCCCTGGAGTTCTTGCCACGAAACTTCCAAGGGGACCCACGCTGGATCCTCGCCCAGAGGGTGGTGGCCGGATCGCACTTTGCACGGTCCCCCCTGCTCTCCAAGTTTCTTTTGTTCATCGTTGCGGAGGCCATCCAGGGACGGGACAGCGAAATCACCGAGCATCAGATTGGTGTGCAGGTGTTCGATCGGCCCCCCGGCTATCGCACAATCGAGGACAATATTGTTCGCAACTATGCGCGCCAATTGCGAAAGCGCCTGGCTGAGCACTTTGCGGATGAAGGCAGCGACGAAACGACTCGGATCGACGTCCCGGTTGGTGGGTACGCTCCGGTCTTTATTCAGGTCGCAGACGGAAATCCCGGTGTGAGTCCGCAACCGCGGGCGGTAGCTCTTGCAATACAGCCAGCGCATGCGGAGGCTCTGGAGTCTGAAAATCCCGCTGCCCAACGGAAATGGCGGCGCTGGATGATCGGCGCTTTCCTTCTACTGGTGTACAGCATTGCGATGGTCTGGCTTACCTGGATTGCTGAGCCCCGACTCCGCGCTTCGCATCAGATTCCTGTACCGACTCACGCACTTTGGGCGGCACTGTTTGATGGGTCGACCGACACCTACATTGTGCCCGCCGATGCGGGGTTCAACCTGCTTGAAGACCTTTCCCGACGGCCGCTGTCCCTTGCGGACTATATCAAGGGTGGATACATGGATCTGCCGCTTGCAGGAGTGGATGCTCATAGTGCGGAGGATTTACGCTCTCAGCAGTTCACCAGCTTCGTTGACTTCGAGATCGTCGCCGCACTGTCTCGGCTCCCGGAATACAACCCGCAGCGTGTTTCTCTTCGATTCCCACGGGATCTGCGGCTGGACGACTTGAAGAATTCCAATGCTGTTCTCATTGGCTCCGTGGGTAGCAATCCATGGGCAGCCATTGGGGACGCAAGCGCCAATTTCCGGATTGTTTACCGCCAGGGAATGCAAGGCGCGACGATCGTGAATACGCGTCCGCTCGCCGGCGAAGCATCGTCTTATCTGAGCCACTGGAATGAACCGGCCCACGAAACCTTTGCGCTGATTGCGTTTCTTCCAAACCTCGGAGGCACGGGGCATCTGCTGCTGCTGCAGGGACTGGATGTGGCTGGAACCCAGGCTGCCGCGGAGACGATCTTACGTCCGGCTGCCATCGACCCAATCTTGAAGCGCGCGACTCGTACCGATGGCTCGCTTCGGTTCTTTGAAATCCTGCTGCGCTCGACGAGCATCGAGTCGAATTCGGCTGGTACTCAGGTGATTGCAAGCAGGGTTTATTAAAACGCGGATTATTGTCCGTGGTGGATCCGGCCTTTGGGCTTTGAGGGGAAAGTGGTACTGCGCCAACGAAGCGGGATGGATCCTAGAAACGTCTGACTTTATTTAGAGCTGCGAAGAATGAATGTAGCGCGACCGGTCTCGAATCGGGCAGTTCAGGAGTCAATCGGTCTTATCCGAGAAGCCTTCTTTGAAGATGGAAATCCAGCTGATGACCACGACGCCTGCGCATCCGATGATTCCAGTGAAGAACATGATTTCGAGGAGGCGGAAAAACAATATAGTCGTATTTTGAAGTGTCACGTCAGTTCTTCCAGCTTCTTCAGATCAAATTCCGACTCTATTTGGTTGGCTTAGTACGAATTTCCAAACGTCCTCTTGATCGTGAGCGAAGCGCCCTTCCAGTTTTGGATTCGATTTTGACCGGAGTATAGGGAGGGAAGAAAGGTCGCACAAGCTATACCAAAGTATAGTTATGCAATGCGTAATTGCGTCAGTTAGATAGACCTAAAAAAGGGGCAGCAAGGGTTTTGGCAGACCTCGCCTTGCTGCACCAGGAAAATCTTATGAAAAATCTGAGCTCCACTTAGAGGCCTTCCAGGAACCAGCTTGAACGGTTGCTCCAGCAGGAGGGATGCTGCGCAAAGCATTCCCGTCGATATCAAAACGAAATCCAAGTATTTTGGCACGCATCACGAGCGAGTGGACATGGCGGGCGGCGTGGTCATTGGGCTGCGCGCAACCGGCAATAATCAACTCCCGCTTAAAGTCCCGTGACTCCCGATATGCGGATAGATATACCGTTTCTGCCTGCGGCATAAGGTCGAATAGCAAAGCGCGCACATCGATTGCATCCCGCAGGGCTTGGAGAGACGCATGGCGCTGTTGAACGTTGCGTGGTAAGTCCGTATCCCAGGGGTCCGGGGAGCGGACCAGCCAGTCGCATTCCACAACCGTGTCGAGTATTTGCAGACGAACAAGGCGTAGTGGAGCCCGGCTCAATGCGCCGAAACGCATTTGGGTGCGAAGGCCACGAAGGAACTGGCCTGCTCTGCAAAGTTGTTTTACCAGGCCATCGTTCCCCTCCGATGTCCAACTCTTTCTGAACGGATCGGAGGGGAAAACGGCAGAGACCAACGACATGGAAACCTCCTGGAAACAGGGGAAGTTTGGAGGCGGTTAGACGGCCACTTCGCCCCGCTCTTTGCTGCGGATGCGAATGACATTGTCGAGTTTGTAGAGAAAGATCTTGCCGTCGCCGATTTTGCCTGTGTAGGCGGCATCCAGGATCGCCGAGACTGCCGGTTCGACCCTTTCGTCCTTGAGAATCAGCTCAAGCTTGATCTTAGGCAGCAAATCTACGTCGTACTCTCTTCCTCTGAAGACCTCGGTATGACCTTTCTGACGGCCGTGGCCGCGAACCTCCGAGACGGTCATGCCTTCCACTCCGAGTTGGATGAGAGCTGTTTTTACGGTCTCAAACTTATTGGGCCGAATAATTGCTTCGATTTTCGTCATACGCTCCTCATTTCCTGGATGGTGATCAATCGCCTGTGGAGGAAATCACGCTACGGTGTGCCATTGATTCTGGAATTAACTTGGGACCAGTCAAATCCGTAGGCATGCCGGCAGGCGCAGCCAGTGAGGAGATCACGTACTCCGGATAGGCAGAGATACCGTGCTCGTGAAGGTCGAGGCCAAACAGTTCGCCTTCCTCGGAAACGCGGAGAGTGCCGGTGAGGTTCACCAGGTACATGAGCGCGCAGCGCAACGGTAAAAGTAGAAATCGTGATGATGGCGCTGCCGATGAATTGGGCTTTCAGCAGCGTGAATCCGCCGTGATAGAAGAGACCATTCAGCGCCGCCGAGTTGTCAGGACCGGTCGGTCCGCTGGCACCATACTTGCCACAGGCAAACAGGCCAAGCGACAAGGTGCCCCAGATGCCGCAGAGTCCATGCACCGGAACTGCACCGATCGGGTCGTCGATGCGCAGCCACTCGAGGAGTTCGACGCCCATGCAGACAAGAACGCCGGCCACGCCGCCGAGTAGGATCGCGCCTGTCGGGCTGACCCAGTAGCAGGGGCAGGTGATGGCCACAAGTCCAGCGAGAAAGCCGTTCACCGTGAACCCGACATCCCACTTCTTGCTGAGGAAGTAGGCATACGATCATTGCGGTAAGGCCAGCTGCGCATGCCGCAAGAGTGGTGTTGGCGGAAACGCGGCCGATCCCTGCGAAATCCATCGCCGAGAGGGTTGAGCCAGGATTGAAGCCATACCATCCGAACCACAGGATCAGGCCGCCCGAAGCAGCGATTGTCAGATCGTGGGGCAGCATGGGTGCGCCGCCGTCGCGCTTGAACTTGCGGCCGAGGCGCGGACCGAGAACGATTGATCCAGCCAGCGCGATGAATCCGCCGATCGTATGCACGACCGTCGAACCGGCAAAGTCATGGAAGCTTTGTCCGAGAGTTGGGAGAAAGAATCCGGTGGAGCCCATGGTGGCCAGGAAGCCATCCGGACCCCATGCCCAGTGGCCGATGATCGGATAAATGAATCCCGAAACGCCAAGGGAATAGAGCAGGTCGCCGACAAAGCCGGTGCGGCCGATCATCGCGCCCGAGGTGATGGTGGAGCAGGTGTCGGCAAACGCGAACTGGAAGATCCAAACGGCAAGGAAGGCAACACCGGTGGACTCGTAGGTCTCAGGAGCGTCCTGCAGGAAAAACCAGTGATAACCGATGAAGCCATTGCCGTGGCTGAACATGAAGGCGAAACCAATGGCGTAAAAGAGAATGCCGCATAGACAAGTGTCAACGATACATTCCATCAGCACGTTGACGGTTTCGCGCGAGCGGCAGAAGCCGGCCTCGAGCATCGTGAAACCGACCTGCATGCCAAAGACGAGGAAGGCTGCAATCAGTGTCCACGCAGTGTTCACCGGGTTTACAATGTCGGCCGCCTTCACAGTGCTGTCGGCGGCATAGACCTTGGCGAAGAAGAGGCCTCCGACAACAGCCATGACGAGCAGTGTTAAGCCGACGCCTGCCAATTTGCCGGCCAGCATGGTGGCGCCATAGCGCTGCCACTTCGGTTCCCGCAGACGTGTTGCCAGGCGCGAGATCTTCTCGGAAAAAGACAGAGAGCCCCCTCGCTGCACAATGGGTTTCATTGCGTAGTTCCTCCATTCAGAATTTTGTGCTTATGAAACTATTTGAAGCTGGAACTGACTGACGCCAGGAGCGTCCTCTTAGTTGAGAGTCCTGAATCGCATTTCTGATTTATAAGCCTTCCAGAATCGGATGCGGCCTGAATCGAGGACTTTTGTTTTCAGATGAAGTGAGCGAGAGTCACGGCGATTGCGGTGGAGTCTGGAACGCCCGAGCATTTACGAAGGCCCCGCAGCACACGGATTTTCGGCCTGTTGCGGTGCGACATGGAAAGAACATACAAGCTGCTCTAGTTGATTACAACTATCTCTTGGTATAGTCAGGCGCGCTCAAAATGAGGAGCATATAAAGATTGCACAGCGGAGAAAGCGTTCCCTTTTTCACCTGCGGCTCTGTCGTGCCTGCTCCTTGATGCGCTCGCACATCTTCACCAGTTCTGCCAGAGAGCCGGCCTGCATTTTGTCCATGACGTGGCCCCGATGCAGCTTCACCGTGATTTCGCTTAGATTGAGCTGGTCGGCAATCTGCTTGTTCAGCAGACCCGCAGTCACCAATTCCATGACTTCGCGTTCGCGCGGCGTCAGCGATTCAATATGCGCGCGAATTGCGCCAAGAATCCCTTCTTCTTCCCGTCGAGCGCGGTCTAATGCGAATGCTTGCTCGACGGCGTGCAGGAGCTCTTCTTTCTGAAAGGGCTTGGTGAGAAATTCAATGGCGCCGGCCTTCAATACTTTGCGCACCATCGGGATATCGCCATGCGCGGTCATGAAGATCACGGGGATTCTCAAACCCGCGTTACGCAGCTCTTCCTGAAACTCGACGCCGCTGATTCCTGGAAGTCGCGCGTCGAGAAGCAGGCAACCTGTCATTGTCTCGGACCAGTGTGCCCGGAATCCTTCCGCCGTGGCAAAACACTTTGCGTTGATTCCCACGACTTCAAGCAAATTGGAAAGACCTTCGCGAATGGATAAATCATCGTCGACAATGAAAACTGTTTCGTTCGCTCCCTTTGCGCCCTCTGCGGTGATTGTCATATCTGTGCCCGTACCGTGAACCGAAAGACGGCTCCGCCGTTGGGAGAGTTGGACGCCGATAACCGGCCATTATGGGCCTCGACAATGCTACGGCAAATGGCAAGTCCCATGCCCGTACCCTGGGGTTTGGTGCTAAAAAAGGGCTCGAAGATTCTGTCCGTGATGCCGGCAGGAATGCCTGGACCCTGGTCCTCCACTGCCACCACGACTTCGACGTTGCTGCACTTCGACGAACGGATGACGAGTTCGCGCGGCCCGGAGTTGTGCATCATCGCGTCCATACTGTTGATGGCGAGATTCAGCAAGACTTGCTGAATCTGCACCGGATCCATCTCGAGCCTCGGGAGATCGGGTCCCAGGAGCAATCGGATGGATGCGCCTCGCCGGATCGCCTCGTCGCGCAACAGACGCACCAACTCCTGAATCAACCGGTTCATGTCACTCGGCTCTCTTACCTCTGTTTCCTTGCTGAAAAGCGCGCGCACTCGCTTCACCACGGCTCCGGCACGCGTGCTCTCCTGCACGATCTTCTCCGCGGTGGCTGATGCCTTTTCAAAGTTTGCGGGGTTCGCGCGGAGCCACTCGCGGCAGGCGTTCGCATGCGTGATGAGCGCAGTCATCGGCTGATTTAGCTCATGGGCGATCGACGCCGCCATTTCCGCCATGCTGAGTGTGCGTGACAGGCGCGTCAAGTCATCCTGCGCCAGCACAAGCTTCTGTTGAGCGCGGCGCTGCTCCTCGATATCGATATGGATGCCATACCAGCGAGCGATGCGCCCATCCTCAGAACGTTGCGGGATGCTTCTGATCAGAAACCAGCGGAACACCCCATCTGAACCGCGCACACGCGCCTCGGTTTCAAACCTGCCGCCGGCCACAAGCGCCGCTTCCCAACCTTGAGAAAAAAGCGGCGCATCTTCAGGGTGGAGGATGCTGAAGAAGGACTCGCCCTGGAGCGAATCCGCCACTCCTCCTATGAAATCGAGAAGATGCTGGTTGCAATACTCGATGTTACCGGCGGTGTCTGCGCGCCATATCTGCTGCGGAATCGCCTCGGTCAAAACCCGCAACTGGCGCGCACTCTCCTGGATCTCGAGATTCGATCGCTGCAATTCGGCTGTCCGCTCTTGAACCTTGGCCTCAAGCTGGTCGCGAGCAGTCCGGATTGCGTATTCGGCTCGCTTTCGTGCGGAGCTCACCACCGTGATGGCAATGGCGCACAAAACGAATGCTGCGAAAAAGCTTTGCGATTCCTTGGCTACGGAGAATGAAAAGAGCGGGGGAACGAAGAAGTAATCGATAAGAACCGACGAGAGCACAACCGCCACAAATCCGGAGATAAATCCGCCAAACCAGGCGCTCCCCATGATGGCGGCGAAGAAGAGAAAGACGAAGGGATACTCAATGAAGGGCTGTAACGGAAAGGTCCACAGAAGAGCAACAAGTACGAAGCCGCCGGCGATGGCGCACGGCTTCACGCCGTAGTCCATCATCCAGAAGGACGATCGGTTCGATTCGCCGGCTGTCATGCTCGCATCATAACCCGCTCTGATCGAACAATGAGATCAGAGCCGCGGTGTTCTCGTTCAGAACTGCGGGCCGCGACAATGACTCTGACTGATGAATTTATGAGCGGGGGCAATACGTCCGTCGCGGCTGCGCAACGATGGGAAAATGCAAACGAGGTCATCGCCGCTGCATCGCGAATGTGGGGCTGAAAAAACGGAATCGCCTGCATGGGGAGGCGGAATTCGCGGGATTGGAACATGGGGAACAAGGTTGGAGTCGAGCAAGGCGGGGCAATTCACAAAAACACAGACGTTCAGCCCAAACTAGAAAAGGCCGCAATCCGCGGCCTCTGCTTAAGAAGTTGATTTTGTTGACCAAATTGGTTGCGGGGGCTGGATTTGAACCAGCGACCTTTGGGTTATGAGCCCAACGAGCTACCGGGCTGCTCCACCCCGCAGAACTAGTTTAACAACACCGCGCGGGAGGGTCAATCGGAGAGCGGGTGTTCTGACACCGAAGCGGAGCGCTGTCTCTGGTCAGCTGCCGCGCGGGGTAGCTCTATCCGATACACTGCTCGCAATCCTGTAGAGCACTTCTCCAATTCGTATGTGGCATTTCAAGTATCGAGCGAGGTGGCTTTCTTTCGCCCCTACGATGAAGACCCTTCGCTGGGGGCCCGGTGAGGAAAAAGCCTCTTAGCTGATGCGCCTTTTCGTCGCAGCAAATGGAGAACAGCTTTATCGCCAGTGAGGCAAGCCGCAGATGTCGCAACTCTATGTCGTTGTTCTGGCCGTCATTGTCATCGTGCTGCTGGCGGTGGCGGTCTATCGCGCGTCCCGCGTGAAGACCAAGGCGGATTACCTGGTTGCCGGCCGGTCACTGCCCGCCGGGGTGCTGGTGCTCACGCTGCTGACCTCGTGGATCGGCGCAGGGTCGCTGTTTGCGGGGGCGGAGAATGCCTATCGCAACGGGTTTGCAGCCCTGTGGCAGGCCGGCGGCGGCTGGTTGGGATTGCTGCTGATCTATTTCATTGCGCCGCGGGCACGGAAGTTCGCGCAGTTCACGCTGCCGGATCTGCTGGAGGCGCGCTACAACCAGACTGCGCGGGTGCTGGGGACATTTGCGATTCTCTTTGCCTATGTGGGGATCACGAGCTACCAGTTCAAAGGTGGCGGCAATGTGCTGCACCTGATCTTTCCTGACACGGTGACGCCGGAGCTGGGCACCTACATCATTGCTGTTTTCGTGATCGTGACTACGGCGCTGGCGGGGATGTCGTCGGTAGCGTATATGGATGTAGCGATCGGGTCGCTGGTGACGGTGATCTGCATGATTGCGACGCCGTATCTGTTTCTGAAGGCCGGCGGATGGGCCGGGTTGCATGCGGCGCTGCCGCCGACGCATTTTCAGATTCTGGGGAATCTGACGTTCGTGCGCGCGATGGAATTCATGGTCCCGACGATGCTGCTGATGCTGGGCAACCAGGTGATGTATCAGAAATTCTTCTCGGCGAAGATCGGAGCGCGATGCGCGGCTGTCCGTGGTGGGATGGATTCTGGGGACCCTGGTGCTGGAGACGCTGATTGTGGCTATTGCTGTGATTGGCTCGGCACTGTATCCGACAGGCGAAGTGGCGCGGCAGCCGTACGAGATTATTCCTTACACGGCACGGCATGGATTGCCGGCGCTGCTGGGCGCCTTGTTGTTGGGCGCGGTGTTTGCCAAGGTGATCTCGACGGCGTCGAACTACCTGTTTTCGCCATCGACGAACCTGATCAACGATGTGTTTGTGCGCTACATGGCGCCGGGCGCTTCAAACAAGCGGGTGATGATTGTTTCGCGGTTGGCGGTGGTGCTGCTCGGTTGCTGGGCGCTGTATCAAGCCATCTACGCGCAAAGCATTCTGGAAAAAATGCTGTGGGCTTACACCATTTATTCTGCGGCGCTGACACCGGTGGTGCTGGCAGCTTTCTATTCGAAACGAGTGACCGCATGGGGCGCAGTGGCTGCGATTGGCGCGGGGACGGTGGTGACGCTGGCGTGGGATGTGCCGGGAGTGAAATCGATGTTTCCGCCGTTTCTGGCTGCACGCGACGCCATCTTTCCTGCGCTGTTTGTCTCAGTGGCAGCGATGATCGTGGTGAGCCTGGTGACCCCCAAACCGGCGTTGGAGCAGCTGGCGCAATTCTCCGATTAGAGGGGCGGGTTGTTGAAGAGCGGCGCGAATCTGTGACCTAAACTGAAACGTGGATAGCCAGATGCCGTTACGCCCTTGCTGGGTTGAAATTCGTACCCGCTTGTTAGAACAGAACTTCCGATTTCTTGCCGGCGTTGCTGCGCCACATGCGGAATTGCTTGCCATTGTGAAGGCCGATGCGTACGGACACTCGCTGGCGTTGTGCGCCCCAACGGTGGTGCGCGCCGGTGCGCGGTGGCTGGGTGTGACGAGCGTGGAAGAGGGAGTGGCCGCGCGAGCTTTTTGCGCGGACGCGCGGATTCTGGTCATCAGCGGAGCTTTTGCGGGGCAGGGCGCCGATGTGGCGCGCCACAAACTGACCCCGGTGGCGTGGGAGCCGTGGCAACTGGATGAGCTGGAGTCTGCCGCCCGGGAAGCACGGGTCAACGCTGGTTCGATTCCGGTTCATCTGGAGATTGACACGGGCATGAGCCGGCAGGGGGTGGACCCGGAATCGATCGATCCGCTCCTGGCGCGCTTTGGCAGCGGATCGCCATTGAAGCTTGATGGGGTGATGACGCATTTGTTTGCCGCCGATGAGGCCGACGGCGCGATTACGCAGGAGCAGTTGGCGCGGTTGACTGCGGCTCTGGAACGGGTGCGGGCAGCGGGGCTGCAGGCCGAATGGCTGAATGTGGGAAACTCTGCCGCGCTGCTGAGCGAGCAGGCTGCCGCGATCGGCGCAATCGCCGCACAGTTTGGCATGAAGGCGCTGTTGCGGCCGGGTCTGGCTCTCTATGGATTGGCGCCGCAATTTGATCCGGCATTCAGTGGGAGCGAGCCAGCGGCGTTGGCTGCGGCGCATCAACGATTGGAGCCTGTTCTCAGCTGGAAGACAAAAGTAGTGGGAGTCCGTTCTGTTCCGGCGGGCGCATCGGTGGGGTACAACGGGACGTTTGTGGCGACCGAGGCGATGCGGCTGGCGCTGCTTGCGGTGGGGTATGGCGACGGGCTCGAACGGCGGCTGGGCAATCGGTTCAGCCTGTTGGTGCACGGGCAGCGGGCTCCGCTGGTGGGTCGCATCAGCATGGACCAGGCAGTGCTCGACGTTACCGAGATTCCTGAAGTGTCATCCGGCGATGAAGTGGTGATTCTGGGGACGCAGGGGAGCGAGACGATTACCGCATTCGATCATGCGGAGGCGGCAAGGACGATTCCCTGGGAGATTTTCACGCGGATCGGGCCGCGCGTGACGCGGGTTGCAGTTTAGCTGCAATCGGCCACGGTGCCGACCTGGTGGCTTGCGGTTTCTTCCCCGCACTCCTTTAATCCAGCGGCTCCCAGCGCGGCCTCGATCATGGCGTCAAAGCCCATGGCCGAGTTGAGAAGCATGTGGTAGAGCCCGCGTGCGCACCACTCCTGCTGATAGAACTTGCGGATGACGGCGGCACGGCGTTTGTCAAAGGCCGCCAGCATTTGATCGGCGTGGTTGGCCTGCTTAGGGAACGCATTCATGAACCATTCGCGCTTGTTCTTAGCGGTTGCGTAGACAAAAATGTGGAAGCAACCGGGAACGCAGGCGAGCGCACAGGCGGCGCCGCGTCCCACGAGAACGCAGTTCCCTGCTTGCGCGGCTCGTTCAATTTCTTTTCTGATCAGCGAGAGCATGCGCTCCGAATCGAAGACCTGATCGTCGCCGAGACCGGTCATGGGATAGGCCGAGTCGTGCCAGAAGACTTTGCCGTAGCGGTAGTACCAGGGGTCGAGGCGCTCGTCGAACTTGGCGGCCAGTTCAGGGGAAACCCCGGCGGCCTTTGCTGCGGCGGAAACCAGCTCCGAATCGAGGAGTTTCCATCCAAGATGGACTGCGAGATCGTGCGCAAACTCGCCGCCACGCGACCCATATTCCCGCTCGACGGTAATGACCTTGATGGGCGAATGCCTCATGGGCGAATAGTCCCCGCGAGTGGAGGATACAACGGAACCGGGTGCATCGGGCAAATTTTGCTGATGCGGAAGCGCCTCTCCGGGGTGAACGTCCCGCGACGTGATCCGTCACAAACCTCTGCCTATACCTTGACTATCTACAAAAGAAGTTGTAGATAATCTAGGCATGGGAAAGCCAAACGATCTTGTACAGGGTACTCTCGACCTGCTCATCCTCAGAACGCTTTTGCCGGAAGCGATGCACGGCTGGGCCATCGGCAAGCGCATTCAGCAGATTTCCGGCGAAGTGCTGCAAGTGCAGCAGGGGTCGCTTTATCCGGCGCTGCATCGGCTGGAGCAACAAGGGTGGATCAAGGCCAAATGGCAGGAAAGCGAAACCGGGCGGCAGGCGAAGTTCTACGCGCTGACGGCAGCGGGACGTAAACAGCTTGAGGCGGAGAAGGCGAACTGGAACCGGCTTTCAGCGGCGATTGATTTGGTCGTGGGCGAAGCCTGAGCACCTGCGGTGCGGCGGACGGCGCTGGTGCGCCCGATCGGCGTTGCATGAGGACGCTGGGATGGGGACGTCGCTCTCCAACCCTTGCGCGAGGATGTTGAACCGCAGATCCTTCGACTTCGCTCAGGATGACAGAGAGGGTGGGCACCCATGTTCGTGCTGATTGTGACACGGTCGATACAGGGTCGTTGCTTTCCCACCCTTGCGACAGAAAGAAGTCGCAAGGACGGGGCACGGAGGATCGTGCGGGCTGGCGAGAATGCGATTGCTGAGAACGGATAAATTCCGAGAAAGCCGGAGGAGAACGACGATGCAGTGGTGGGACCGAGGCACGATGGCGTTCCGGACCTTGTTCGGACGGGGCAGCGCGGGAGCGCACCTCAACGATGAATTGAGTTTCCATCTCGAGCGCCAGATCGCCGAGAACGTTGCCGCGGGAATGAATGCTGAGGAGGCCCGGCATGCGGCCTTGCGCAGTTTCGGCAATCCGACATTACTGCGCGAACAGGCACGCGCGACTTGGAGCTGGGGTTGGCTGGAATCATTGGCACACGATTTGCGCTATAGTGTCCGGGCCTTGCTGCGGACACCGGGCTTTTCGTGGATGGCGATCGCGGTCATGGCCCTGGGTATCGGCGCGAACATTGCACTGTTCACGGTGGTGCGCGGCGTTTTGTTGAAGCCGCTGCCTTACCAAGATCCCCAGCAACTGTTCACCCTCTACGAAGCGGACTCGCATCACAAGGGTGGCCACAAATTTCTTCCCACCGATTTTGGAAGCTTCTCGGTGTGGCAGTCGGCTGTTCGCGATCGCGCGCAGATTGGCGGCTGTGTCGCCATGGCAGGACTACAACGTTTCCGCCGAGGGCGGCCGGTTGCCGGAGAAGATCGATGTGGCATGGTGCACGTGGAATTTCTTCAATGTCGTTGGTGTGCAGCCGGCTCTAGGACGCAGCTTTACTGAGCATGACGACAGGCCGGATGCGTCGGCGACAGTGATGCTGACCAATTCGTTCTGGATGCGGCGCTACAGCGGCGACACGACGATTGTGGGCAAAACGATCTGGCTGGATGCAAAGCCCTATACAGTCATCGGCGTTTTGCCGGCGTCGTTCGTGTTTTCCAGTTCATTTGGCGGCAACACGCTGCAGGCGTGGACGCCGGTGCGGCACGAGGCTCCATCGTGGCTAATCACGACGTTTGAGGATCATGAGTTCCTGGTCATTGCGCGTTTGCTGCACGGGACGACGCTTCCCATGCTGCTGGATCAGCTTGATGCTCTGCAGAAGCAGATCCGGCGAACGCATGGGGGACCGTCGGTGCACGATGGAGCGATTGGCCACAGCATGCTCGATGACGCGGTGGATACCTACAAGACTCCGCTCTATGCGCTGCTTGCGGCTACTGGATGCGTGTTGTTAATCGCGTGCATGAATGTGGCCAGCCTGCTGGTGGCGCGGGCCGCAGCGCGAAGTAGAGACCTTGCGATTCGCGCGGCGCTCGGAGGGGGAAGATTGCGCCTGATGCGCGAGCGACTGATCGAGAGCCTGCTGCTGTCAGGCGGCGGTGGCGCATTGGGTCTGATGATGGCGTGGGGCGCTTTGCGGTGGCTGATTCATGCGCGCGGCGACATGCATCGCGTGGAAGCCATCCAGATGGACGGCATGGTCGCGGCGTTTACGGTCGGCATCGTCGCCGTGTGCGCGCTGTTCTCAGGTCTGATTGCGGCGCTGAGTTCCACCGGCAGCCAAGTTTTGACCGTACTGCAGGAATCATCGCGTGCCCACAGCGGAGGGACTTCACGTGCCGGGCTGCGCAGGTTTTTGCTGGCTCTCGAAGTCGGGCTCACGGTCGTGCTGCTGGTGGGGGCAGGTCTTCTGTTGAAGAGCTATCAGCGCCTGCGCAGCAACGATATCGGCGTTCCCACGGAGAACGTTCTAACCATGCGGGTGGGGCTGCCCGCGGTGCGCTACAAGGAACCGGTGCAGCATGTCGCGTTCTTCGAGAAGGTGATTACGCGGGTGCGCGCAATTCCCGGAGTGGTGGGCGCCGGCCTGGTGAGCACTGCACCTGGGGAAGGCTGGAACGGCGACTCGACGATGATCGTTGTGGAGCATCCGCCGCTGCCGGTGACCGAGATGTCGGACATTCAACTGCGCGGCGCCGATCCGGGATACTTTGGGGCAATCCAGCTTCCGCTTCTCCGCGGCCGCATCTTTACCGCCGATGAGCGGCTGGCGCGAGCCAATGTTGTAGTTCTCAACCAATCCGCAGTGCGCGCTCTCTTCCCCAACGACGAGCCGATTGGCAAACACATCAAGAGTCCGGAAGACAAAACGGTCTACGAGGTGATTGGCGTGGTGCGCGACACGCGGTGGAACGTGGCCGAGCCGCCGATGGCAACGCTCTACTGGCCGATTTACGGAAACAACTACAGCTGGGCGACGATCGTGGTGCGGTCAACGAAGGACGTCGGGGCCCTGGCTCTGCCGGTGCAGAAGATCGTCGGCGACCTCGATCCCGATCTTCCGGTCTTCGACGTGACAACGCTGGAGCAGGCGATCGGCAAGTCCACCATGGATTCGGAGTTCGACTCGCTGCTGGTGCTGGCCTTTGCGGTGATCGCGTTGCTACTGGCTGCGGCAGGTCTGTATGGTGTGCTGACCTATCTCGTCACGCAGCGCACGAACGAGATCGGTATCCGCCTTGCGCTGGGCGCGCCGCGTGAAAATGTGCTGCGTCTGATGCTGACCGATGGTTTGCGGCCTGCTTTGATTGGGCTGGTTGTGGGTCTGGCGGCGAGCGCGGGCGTAGTGCGCGAGATTCAGTCGATCCTGTATCGAACGCAGCCGTTCGATCCTGAAGTGTTCGCCGCGGTGGCGGCAACGTTGCTGCTGGTGGCGGCTCTGGCGTGCCTTGTACCGGCGTGGCGCGCTTCGCGGATGAATCCGATGCAGGCGCTGAGGACGGAGTAGGGTTCGCAGGGAGTAGGAAGTAGGGAGTAGGGAGGGGCTGCGGTGCGTTGGTTATCGCAACTGCGTATTCGATTGCAAACGTTCTTCCGGCGCGGCGTTGCTGGCGCGCGGCTGGATGATGAGCTTCGCTTTCATCTTGAAAACCAGATCGCCGAGAACACTGCTGCGGGCATGAATGCAGAAGAGGCGCGTTATGCGGCGTTGCGCACCTTTGGCAATCCTGCATTGTTGCGTGAGCAGGCGCGCGCGACATGGAGCTGGAACTGGCTCGAGTCGTTCGCTCGGGATGCACGCTTTGTCGCTCTTTCGATTTGGCGAAGGCCCGGCTTTTCCTTGACGGTAGTAGGCACACTGGCACTCGGGATTGGCGCCGCGGCCGCGATGTTCACGGTGGTGGATCATGTGCTGCTGCGGCCTCTTCCCTATCGCGATGCGGGCCGGTTGGTCACGATGCAGGAGACGGATGGAACGGCACGAAACTGGCAGGCACCGTGGCTCGACATCGAGCAATGGAGAGCGCAGAGCCGCTCGTTCAGCCAGGTCGAGTTTTCAGGCGCGATGCCGGGCCGCAACTATCTCGAAGGCCCGAATGCCGCGCTCGAGATTGCCGGCCTGCGAGTAAGTCCTGGATTGTTCGGCATGCTGGGCGCGGCGCCGGCGCTCGGCAACGGCTTTGTGAACGGGGATGATGCATATCTGAAGACCGTCACGCCGGATTTGCAGAAGATTTTTGGATTTCATATGGCTGCGGGGCGATTTTTTTCGCCGCAGGACACGGCGAACGCGCAGCCGGTGATCGTGGTCAACAAGGCCTACGCGGTGGAGCATTCGCCCGACCCGCACAATCCACTGGCAATTCTCGGGTACAAGGTGCTCAGCCTTATCAAGGGCGGTCCGCAGATGACGATCATCGGAGTGATCGACGACGAACGGCAAGATAAAGTAGCCGAGCCGGCGGTGCCGGAGGTAGACCTGGCGCTTTCGCAGATCCCGCCGCAGAGCGGATATTACCTGGTGACCGAAACGATTGGCATGGATCTGGCGGTGCGCACCGAGCGTCCGACGAATGAGTTCATTCCCGAACTGCGCACTGTATTGAAGCAGGCAAGTCCCGAGTTGCAGAACGCGACCATCACCACCATGAATCAGATTGTCGAAGACTCGTATGGCAGCCAGCGGCTCGCGGCACATCTGCTCGAGATCTTCGGGGGATCGGCGCTGCTGCTCTGCATGGCGGGACTCTACGGATTGCTTGCGTATGTAGTTTCGCAGCGGACGCGCGAGCTCGGCGTGCGCATAGCGCTTGGTGCAAGCCGCGGGAATCTGCTTTGGATGGTTCTGCGGCAGGCGGGAGTGATGCTGATCGCCGGAGTGGTGGCGGGGATGGCGCTGACACTTGCCTCTGCGAAGCTGGTAACTCGCTTCCTCTACGGTGTGAGCGCGCACGACGGCTGGACCATTGTCGCTGCTCCATCCTTGTTGATCCTCACGGGCCTGGTGGCGGCGTATCTTCCCGCGCGGCGCGCAGCAAATACCGATCCCATGGAGGCGCTGAGGGCCGAGTGAAAGAGCAGGGAATAGGGAACAGGGATTAGGGAGTAAGGAAGTAGGGAGTAGGGAAGAGGCCGGGTTGGGTTCGGTGCTTTCCTACCCTTTCCGCAGAAAGAAACGGAAAGGGCGGGGCACGGAAGATCGACCCGATTTACGCGCATACAGGGCCGAGAATGAAAAGGCGCTGCGAGTGGATTCACTCTCAGCGCCCTCCGGTTCCCTAATCCCTATTCCCTGTTCCCTGTTCCCTGTTCTCTATTCCCTGTCTCATTGCGTGACGGGTTGTTCGGGTGGCGCCTTCGGTGCTTTCAGGTGCGGCGCGTTGGCCGAGGGGGCGCCGGGAGGATTCGGGGGTGCGGGTGGAAATCCCGAGCCCTTCTTGATGCGCAGGTCTCCGACGTCGGCGATGAGACTGATCTTGGCCTGGCCGGAGCCGATGCGTCCGCTGACGGTTTTGCTTTCGTCCCCGTTAATGACCAGCGGGTAATCGGAAACGATGTCGCCATTATGGGTGCGGCCGTCGACGTTGGCAGAGGCATCGGGTGGCAAGCGTCACCTCGACGTCGCCCTTGCCGCTCTTGGCCTGAATGCTGAAATTGCCCGCGGGCTCAACGGAGATCTGGCCGCGGCTGTCATCGACATAACTGTCGCCATAAATCTGGCTCAGGTCGACATCCTTGGCGTGCGTCGTTACGCGCACTTCGCCCTTGGCTTCGGTGACGCGCAGGTCGTCGGAGTTGAGGGTCAAGTCGCCGGGCAAGTTGGCAACTTGCAACTCGGTGACCGAGGTGTGCAGATGAATGGTCCCGCCGACGTTTTCCATGTGCACATCGCCGAAGATTTCGCCGTTGAGGGTGACCTTGCCTTTGATTTCGGAGAAGGTGAGGTCGTTGCAGTTGCCGTCGGCGGTGATGTCGCCGTCGATTTCGTGAGCGGAGAAATCGCCACGGTCGTTGGAGAAATGCACCTGGACGGAACCTTGAATGGTGCTCAGGTGCACGTCGCCGTGGCTTGAGGTGATGTTCGCGCCGGCGCCCAGGCCGGCTGCGGTTACGTCGCCATGGCCGGAGTTGACGCGTCACCTGCGCGCCTTTGGGAACGGTGACGGAAAGATTCAGGCGGCCGCTGTTATTGCTCTCGGATTTGACGAGAACGGTGTTGCCGCTGACGGTGATGTGCGCCTGTTCGGCGTCGAAGATTCTCTTGGCTTCGGAGTCGGAGTTGGCGAAGGCGACTTCGTGCGCCTGCACCTGAACCGTGGGGGTGTCGCCGGCGGTCATGCTGACGTCGCCGCGAGGATTCTCGATCTGGATGACGGCGTTGGCCGGGACCTGCGTGTTGAGAACCTGCTGATCCTGGTCGTGCTCGGGCAGGCCGAAGAAGTTGAAGAAGTTGTTGTTGTCGTCGTGGTCGCCCCACTGGGCGCGCATCGGTCCCCAGAAGCCGTTCCATCCGGAAGCGCCAAGGCCAAGCAGCGCGAGCAGGATGAGGATGCCGACAAATCCGCCGCCGCGACGAACGGGAGTCGTTGCGGCGCAGATCGAGCGCCCACTCGCCGAGCAGCGCGAGGCCGGCGGCGATGAGCAGCAGAGGCCACCAGTGGCCATACCAGGTCCAGAAATTGGCGGCGCAATGCGGCCGCTGTAAATCAAGCAGGCCCACGATGCCGATGCCGACGAGGATGATGGGACCGACGACCGATGGGACGTGGGGGCCGTAAGCGCTCCCATAGCCGGCTTTCCATGCGTGCCGCTGGGCCTTCCATGCTTCGCGCTGGGCGCGCCATGCCGCTCTCTGCTGTTCGCGATAGACGCGCCACTGAGTCCGTGGATCGTAAGGCGGAAGCACGCCGCCGGGGGGTGTGTAGGGAGGCTGGCTGCTCATGACTGGCCTCCCGAACCTGTGCCAAAGTCACTGCGAGGAGCGGAACGATCGAGGTTCCGGTCTGCGCGGGCGGCTGGGGCGTTGGAGCAGGCGGAATTCCTGCGCCGTAGGGATAGGGCGAGCCGGGATACATCGGCTCATCGCCCGCGGCAGCCAGTGCTGCTCGCTGCGCCAGCTTGAGCACGCCGATCAGGATCAGGAAGAGGGGCAAGAAAATGCTCCAACTCACCAGGTCGGCCTGGTGAAGCAGTGCGACGACTCCCAGCAGAAGCAAAATGGACGGCCCGGTCAGGCGGCGAATCAGGATGTAGCGGTTCATTGGGGCCCCCTTTGGAGTCACCTGACACGGCGAACGATGAGCCATGCGCCCAGCGCGATGAAGATCAGCGGCCACAGAAAGTGGACAAAGCGCGCGGCCAGATAGCCCATCTGGTTGAGCAGAAGAATCAATCCGAACCCGATGAGGATCAATGCGCCGATGGGTTCCTTGCGGCGCCAGCCAATGGGTGGCACCGGGGGGACGGGCGGAATCGGCGGCACGGGTGGCGCTGCCGGGATCGGCAATATCCAGGGCTCGTATAGCCGGGATTGGTATAGCCAGGATTCGTATAGCCAGGATTCGGATACCGCGGGCTCGTAGATCCAGGAACCGGTGTGTAGGGTGGCGCCTGAGGCCCACCTGCAGGGGGCGCATAGTAAGGTGCTTGATACGCCCCGGGTGCTGTGCCTGCCGGAGGCGCTCCTGGAGGCTGCGGACCCGGCCGGCGGCTGTCCCGGATAATGCGGGCGGTCTGCCGAGGTTGAGCCAGTTGCCCACTTCGTTCAGGCCCAGTGGATCGGGCAGCGGCTGGCCGTCGCGGCGCGCGACCGCGGTGTGGTAGGCCTCGAAGGACTGGTAGAGAACCCAGGCCGCGATGAAGATGCCGAAGATTCCGTAGTGATCGGTAATGCTGATGAGCACTGCGAAGATGACCACGTGGATCAGGCCCTTGAAGAACTGGCCGTTGTACATGGCGCCGACGCCGGGAATGAGTCCCAGGACCGCGGCCGCGACCGGGTTGGGCGCGCCCGAGGTGGTGCGACAAACGGCTGCTGATAGTTCTGCCATGCGAGCGAGCAGGGTTCGCAGAGAACCTGCCCTCCGGGTGCATTGCGAACGCAGCTGGCGCAGAGTGCCTTGCCGCAGTTCTGGCAATAGGCGGTTGCGGCGACACCACTGTGATTTACGCAGTCCATACTGTGCTCCTTTCCCGTGCTGATCTTGCGGAGCCGCCGGAGCAAAAGCAGAGCTGCCGTTGGAGTGGATGCCGAATTCAGATGCTGCAAGCGCGGCCAGGCTTCGTTGTGGCGGCGCCGATTGATTTTGCAGAGTGAGAGAGGTCTCGAGATAGTCGGAGTCGCTGATCGCCGGTACTCCCGACTGCTGCGGAGGGTCCACGCGGGAACCGCCATCTTTGTGGGGGGGATTCTGTTTGGATTCTCCCGGGCGGCAGGTTGTGTGTTGTTCTGCTGCTGGTCTTGAGAGCCTTCCCTCTCCTGAGTGGTGCGGCGCAGTTCGCGCATGCGCGACTGGACTTCATAGACCAGGCGGAGGTGATCGTAGTAGCGGATGATCGGCGTCGAAGCCATGGTCAACCGGCGCTCCATGAAGGAACGGATGGCGGTGGGGCGCAGATCGGAGAGCCGCAGGTCGCTCAGACGAACGCCGGTCAGGTTGAGCGTCAGCGCGATGGAGAAGAAGGCCATGGCGGCCGTCATCATCAAGCCGGGGCTCGGCGAAGCGGCGGACGCGAGCCATGAAGCCGGGGCGCTGCCAGGGCTGCGGGCATGGGCAACACGTCGCTGCCGGTGACCAGGCCGTAGCCTGCCACCTGTCCGGGACCGGTTGCGGCGAGGATCTTGTCGAGCAGGCCGTCGGGAACTTCCGGCTCGGACGAAAGAAACTCCAGCCACTCGCGTCCGCGCCGGGCTTCTTCAAACAAGGCCGTGCAGGCCGGGCAGATCGCCATGTGCGCGGAGAATGTCGCCTCGTCCTCGGGCCGCAGCAGCCCGTCCAGCGCGTCGGCCAGAAGCGTTTCCCACTGGCCGCAGGCCGGGGAATTCGGAATGTGTGTGCGCTCTGCCATGGTTACATCACCTCCCGTTTATTACGTTCCAGCAGGCGCGCCAGTTCCGCGCGGCCCCTGCTGATGCGGGACTTTACGGTACCTTCGGGTATGCCCAGTACCTGGGCAATCTCCTTGTAATCCAGATCCTGCAAATCTCTTAGAATGACGGCCTCGCGCAGCTCCACGCAGACACGTGCCAGCGCATTCTGCACCATCTTGGCCAGTTCTTTCTGCGCGGCCGACTCGTGCGGCGAGGGACCCTCGGAGGTCAGCCGGTCAATGGGCCGCAGCTCTTCGGTCACGTCCCAGCCTTCGTCGAGGGAACCGGTTGCGCGCTGATTCCGGGTGCGGCGGAAGTTATCGACCAGCAGGTTGCGGGTCATGGTCGTGATCCAGACCTGCAGGCTGCCGCGGCCCATATCGAAGCTGGCAAGATTGGAATAAATCTTGAGGAAGACGTCCTGGGTCAGATCTTCGGCGTCGGCGGCATTGCCGGTAAAGCGGTAGCAGAGGCCATAGACACGGCGATGATGCGTGCGGACCAGCTCGGCCCATGCGCCGGAATCCCCGTCCATGCAGCGGCGGACAACTTGGGACCAGTCGATCTCCAGCGGTCTTACCTCCTCGCGCGCTGCGCGAGCCCGCTGCGCCCCTTCGAGTGCGATTGCGGGATTCGCCTTGGGCGGCCCGCTGCTTCGAGGGGAGCCCATCTCGCCGGGCTGAAGACCGCGCCGTCGAGGTTTGGGCGGGGCCACCAGCCCCATCATGCTCCAGCTTAATGTACCCGCGCATGCCATGACGGGCTATACGCATGATTTTGTTGTGTAGTTCCATGCGCGTACAAGACGAATCCGCACAGCCCGAAATGACACAGGAATGGTGCGAAGCGTAACCTTTCCGTGCGGAATCCATCTTAAAAGATGCGGTGCGAGTGCGGGGTCGCGGCTGCTGCCGCAGGGCGCGGGCTTGCTGGAGGAGACGAGGATGTCGCGATATGTTGCTCTTGGGGTGCTTGGAGTTTTTGTGCTTGCGGCGGTATTTGTTGTGACGCACGGGGTGAAGGCGGCGGGCCGTTCTCCTATTCCTGCCGCGACAGCAGACGTGGCGCTGGCGCACGTTGCAGGCAAAGAGACGGCGGTGTTCGCGGGCGGATGCTTCTGGGGAACGCAGTCGGTCTTCGAGCGTGTGAAAGGTGTGATCGACACGACGGTAGGGTATGCGGGTGGTTCGAAAGAGACGGCGACCTACGACCAGGTGACCACGGAGACGACGGGGCATGCCGAATCGGTGCGCGTGGACTACGACCCCTCAAAGATCACCTACGGACAGTTGCTGCGCATCTACTTCTCGGTTGCGCACGATCCGACGCAGCTCAACCGGCAAGGGCCGGATGTAGGCACGTCGTATCGGTCGGCGATTTTCTACGCAACCGACGAACAGCGGAAGATCAGCCAGGCTTATATCGCGCAGCTTGACGCCGCCCATGTGTTTCCCCGTCCGATTGTGACGCAGGTGGTGCCGTTGAAAGGGTTCTACGACGCGGAATCCTATCACCAGCATTATGCGGATCAGAATCCTGACAATCCGTACATCCTGGTTTGTGACCGGCCGAAGGTCGAGGCGTTGAAGGCGCAGTTTCCGGAATTGTTCCAGGATTACAAGAAGAGATAGTGCGGCATTACCGACGGGCTTTTTGATTCCTCGGCATTTTCGCGTCGGATAATCCCTGTAGGCAACTTGCCTTGCAGGTCCGATTGACACTCGAGATTCAATCGAAACGAATTTTGTTCGCGACCCTTGGGTCGCTTGGCGATCTGCACCCCTGCCTGGCCTTGGCGGTGGAGCTTCAACGCCGCGGACATAGCGCGACGATTGCAACAACCGAGTACTACCGCGCGAAGGTGGAGAGTCTCGGCTTCCGGTTCCTTCCCCTCGGCCCCGCCATGGATCCCACGGACGGGGAGATGATCCGCCAATGTGAGGATTTGAAGCGTGGGCCGGAGATTCTATTCCGGAAGATCGTTCTGCCCCATCTGCGCGAGACCTATGAAGATCTGCTGCGGGCGGCTGCGGGTGCGGACCTGATGGTTTCCGGAGAGCTGAACTATGCGGCACCGCTGGTGTCAGAGAAGCTCGGACTTCGATGGGTGTCCGCCATCTTATCGCCGGCGTCGTTCTTCTCCGCGCATGATCCGTCTGTGATGGTGAATGTTCCGTGGCTGATGCATGTGCGCAAGGCGGGCAGGCGCGCCTATCGGGCGGTCTTCAATCTTGGCCGACTCGGAACCAGGCATTGGTGGGAGCCCGTGCGGCAGCTGCGGCGCGAAGAAGGACTTCGGCCGAATTGCGATCCGTTGTTTCGAGATAAATTCTCACCTGATCTGGTGCTGGCGTTATTTTCACCGCTGCTTGCGCAACAACAACCCGACTGGCCTCGTCAGACGCGGCAGACTGGATTTGTCTTCTTCGATCAGCATGGATCGAGTGCAAAAGTGGATCGAAAGCTGGCCGAGTTTCTGGCGATTCCCGAGCCGCCGATTGTCTTTACGCAGGGCTCGACGGCTGTTCATGCACCGGGAAATTTTTATGAGGTGAGTGCGGAGGCGGCAAGAAGGCTGGGACGGCGCGCTCTGCTGGTCGGAACGGATGCTGTGCCCGGGGTTCCATCGCTCGGAGCCGGTGCTCCACCGCTCGGAATCGTGGCGGCGTCCTACGCACCTTATTCTGAAATTTTTGGCAGCGCAGCAGTCCTTGTGCACCAGGGAGGGTCTGGGACGACCGGACAGGCGCTCGCTGCAGGGCGCCCGCAGTTGATTGTTCCTTTTGGATGGGATCAACCGGACAATGCCGTCCGAGTGGAGCGACTCGGAACGGGCCTCCATCTGCCGCGGAGCGCTTACACTGTCAACTCTGCAACGGCGGCGCTGGAGCGGCTTCTCACCGAGGAGCGGTTTTCAGAACGGGCAGCCCGGGTGGGGGAGCAAATTCGTTCCGAAGATGGCCTGAACTCCGCTTGCGACGCGATCGAGAAACTTCTTTCGAATTGACCTAGGCGCATCAGGCACGCCGGCCACCCCCTGGGGCATCATTCAATCCGCAACGCGCGCACCGGGTCGATCGACGCCGCGCGCCGCGCTGGAACCAGTCCTGCAATTGCAGCTGCGATGGCAAGGATCGCGATCGACACTGCCATCACTTCGAAATTTACGCTCGTGATCTCATAGAGTTGCGATTTCACATAGCGGACGCAAAGCATGGCAACAGGCACGCCGATCCCGAGGCCGATCAGCGCTTGAAGCATCGCCGCGCGCATCACCATCGCGACCACGCGGCTGCGCTCGGCACCAAGAGCCATGCGGATTCCGATCTCCGGCGTGCGCCGCACCACGGTGTACGACGTAACGCCATAGAGTCCGATTGCCGCCAGCAGCAACGCCAGCGCGCCAAATAGCGACGTCAGCCGCGCAATCAGACGCTCATCTGTAAAGCGGTCTTCGATCTGCTGCTGGAAGGTCTGAAACTTCACGATCGTCAGATTCGGATTGATGCCGGCAAGCGTGTTGAGCGCGAGCTTTTCCATCTCGGGCAGAGGGCGGACCGTCTGCACAACAATGGCCCCGGCATACAGCGAGAGGTCCTTGTCGATCGGATCGTCGCTGTTCGACGGACGCTGCGTCAGCGGTACAAAGTACATCGTGTGGTTCTTCCAGTAAACGCTGGTATAGGTCGTGTTTTCTACCACCCCGACAATTTCATAGGAGCTGTCTTTACCGGTCTCCGGAAAGCCAAAACGGTGGCCGATCGGATTGCGGTTTCCGAAAAACTGCTTTACGAACTCTTGATTGACGACAGCGACAGGCGGCGCCGAGAGCGTGTCCGTCGGCCTGAATCCGCGTCCCACCACGAGATGCGTGCCCACCGAATCGAAATACTCCGCAGTGCCCTTCACCCACGAAGCGCCTTTGTGTGGATCGGGCTCGCCCTGGATCTTCACACCCGTACCCCAGTTGTTCTCCTCCATGGGGGTATAGGTGGCGAGCCCCACCTTCACCACGCCCGGCAGCGCGTGGAAGTGGTCTTCGATGGCGCGATAGAGAGGCTCAAGCTGTGTCTGCGTATAGCCTGCGGCCTGCGGGTTGATGTGGATGATGTACCGATTGGTCGCGTCGAGCCTCATGTCTGTGCTCTTCAGCTTGTCGAGGCTCTGTGTAAAGAGGCCTGCCGCCACCAGCAAAACGAGAGACAATGCCGCTTGCAGCACCACCAGTCCCCGTTGCAGCAGCGATGCACCTTGCGCCGTCGTGCGTGCATTCGATCGCAGCGCGTCGGCCGGTTGCGCGCTGGCGGCGATCCATGCCGGCGCAATTCCAAAGAGAATCCCAGTCAATAGCGCCAGACCAAACGAAAACCCGATCACCATGGGAGACGGCGCAGCGCCAATTGGCACATTCTGCTGTCCTGGAAATGCGAGGCGGAGCAGCATGTTCGCGCCTAAATACGACACACCTAGTCCCAGGAACCCGCCGATGCCGGCGAGCAGGATACTTTCCGTCAGCAACTGGCGCACAATGCGGCTGCGTTGCGCGCCAAGCGCTGCGCGGATCGACATTTCCGCGCGGCGGCTCATGCCGCGCACCAGCAGGAGATTGGCAATGTTGGCGCATGCTACCAGCAGCACAAGAGCGGCGATCCACGTCAGCAGGCGAAGATGATCCTTATACTCATCCTGCATGTTCTGGATGCCGCCTCCGCCGGGCGCCAGAACCACGTGCGTACGCGCCAGGTCCTTCTTGGTTCTTGCGTCCTGAAACATCTTCAGAGTGGAGAATTCCTGGCGTAGCATCGTGCTGATCTTGTCTTGCAATGCCGGCAACGACACGCCAGGCTTGATGCGGCCGATGATATAGGCCCATCTGACTTCGGGATCGTGTTCGTACGGAGCACCGATGATCGGGTCCATCGACTCAAGCGGCAGGTAAAACTTCGGGGGTTGGCTCGAGAGCCGGTCGCCGTAAAATCCCTTTGGCGCGATGCCGATAATCGTGACCGATTTGGTGTTGATCCAGAAAGTGCTGCCGACGACTGTCGGGTCGCTGGCAAAATCCTGCTGCCACGCCTCGTAGCTCATCACCGCAGTGATCGGCGCGCCCTTCTGGTCTTCCGCGCCCACAAAAAAGCGGCCTGCTGCGGGTGTCAATCCGAAGACCCGGAAATAATTCCCTGAAACAAAGGTGCCCATCACGGACTGAGCTGCGGTCTGCGTGCCTTCGCGGCGAATCGTGATCGGGCGCCACGCGTAGCCCGATTCCATCGCCGCCAGCTCTTCAAACTCCGGCAGGTTCTTCTTGAAGGCGTAGTAGGTGTCGGTAGAGAACAGGGAGTAATCGCCCGGGTGGTCGCCACCATCGTTAATCCCGGAGTTGACGCAGCAATCATCATCGTCCCCGATCCGGACCAGCGTCTTAGGGTCGGCGACTGGCAGATTGCGCAGCAGGACTGAATTGACCAGGGTAAAGATGGCCGAATTCGCGCCGATGCCCAGAGCGAGAGTCAACAAAACCGTGACCGTAAACCCCGGTGTCTTGCTCAACTGGCGGAGCGCGTATCCCAGATCCTGAAGCAAAACCCTCATCCGTAACCTCCCGACACACGTCTGTCTGTATGCACGAAAGCAAGTCGAGTTCCATTGGAACCATTTCTTGCACTCACAAAAAAGAGAGCTTTAGCGGCCCAGTTGCAACCAGTGTTACTGATTGTAACGTTCGGAAGCGAGAAGGTGTGTTCGAAAACGAACGCCTACAGCAAAGTGCTCCCGGGGGGCCTAGTAACGCTCGAGAAACTCGGGATCGACGGGGTTTTCAAACAGCGATGCGTCGCGCGTGACGATGGTCAGGCCCGAGGGAGTGACGAAGTAGCGGCGCTTGTCTTCGACCGGATCGTAGCCGATCACGGTTCCTTCGGGGATATGGACGTCGCGGTCGATGATGGCGCGCCGAATGCGGCAGTGGCGGCCGATGTTGACGTGGGAAAAGATGATGCTTGCGTCCACGTCGGAGTAGGAATTGACGCGCACGTCCTGCGAGAGCACGGAGTTTGAAACCGATGCGCCGGAGATGATGACGCCGGCGGTGATGACCGAATTGACGGCCATACCGGTGCGGCCCGGCTCGCCGAACACGAACTTGGCGGGCGGATATTGGCGTACGCGCGTCCGCATGGGCCAGCTCTTGTCGTAGAGATTGAAGGTCGGCGAAACGGAGCAGAGGTCCATGTTGGCGTCGTAGTAGGCATCGAGCGTGCCCACGTCGCGCCAGTAGAGGGCCTGCTGCTTGTTCTCGTCGACGAAGCTGTAGGCCATCATTTTCTTCTTGCCCAGCAGATTGGGCAGGATGTTGTGGCCGAAGTCGTGCTTGGACGCGGGGTCTTCAGCGTCGGCGATCAGAGCTTTCAGCAGGCACTCGGTATTGAAGATGTAAATGCCCATGGAGGCGTCGACGGCATTGGGATTGAAGGGCGAACGCACCGTGGTGGTGGCCGGCTTCTCCTGGAAGCCGGTGACTTCGCCGCTCGCGGCCACCTCGACGACGCCGAACTGCTTGACCTCGTCGGGCGAGATGGGCAGGGTGGCGAGGGTGACCTCGGCGTGCTGTTCCTTGTGGTACTCCAGCATGCGGCTGTAGTTCATTTTGTAGATGTGATCGCCGGAAAGGATGATCACGTGGGTCGGCTGTTCGCTGCCGATGGAGTAGATGTTCTGGTAGACCGCGTCGGCGGTGCCCATGTACCAGTTGGCGCCGGTACGCTGCATGGGCGGCAGCAGCTCGAAGAACTCGCCGAGTTCCTGGCCGACGATGCCGGTCCACCCTTCGCGGATGTGGCGATTGAGCGAGAGAGCCTTGTACTGGGTGAGGACGTAGACCTTGCGCAGGCCGGAGTTGATGCAGTTGGAGAGGGTGATGTCGATGATGCGGTAGTGCCCGCCGAAGGGCACGGCCGGTTTGGCGCGGTCGCGCGTCAGCGGAAAGAGCCGTTCCCCAGCACCTCCTGCAAGCAAAACGCCCAGTGTGTCCCTCATGTTCGTTAGGAATCCTGCTCTTTCTGCGGTTCCAGTCGACCGCTTAGAAACGTGACGGGCCCAGGTGACACGATCCTCTTGATCGCCCCGTGAACTACACGGAGCCGAACGGGGGAGGATACCACGCAGAGAGTAAGACGCGCAGCCAGTCCAATTTAGACGTTGCTGATTCCGGCGAAAAACAAAAAATCGCAAAGGATACGAGAGGCGCCCGCCTCAGGTAACCGATTGGCTGTTCCGAGGTCCGAAGGTTCCGATCCGGCAACGGGCTCTACCCAGGATGAACCTTTTGAACCGTTCTATCGCTTTTTCTTGAACCGATATTCGGCCCCGACGGAGATGGCGAAGTTGACATCGGTCTGGGTGATTTTGTTGCCATAGTTGATGCCGTAGCGGGTAATGACGGCATCCGGGGTGATGCGAAAGACCCAATGCGCGGAACGGTTCAAATCAAAATGGCCGCCGAGGACGGCAGCGACGGAGCAGCTGGTTGTTGTAGAAATCGACGACGGACGGGGATTGGCCGCGCAGATCCGTGCTCGAAGTCGCCGTAGGCTCCGCCGACCAGGGCATGGGCGATCAGTGCGCCGTGCTTGTTGTGCGGTCCCAGCCACTCCGGGCCGCCGACAAATAGATACTGGCTCACGAACGGCCCATTGATGTGATAGGGATTGGGAGCGGCGCCGCTGGTGCCGAGGTAACCGCGTCCCGAGCCTTCGAGGCCCCAGTGCCTGCTGAGCCAATACGATCCGGAGACATCGAGGCCGCCGAGATTCGACCCCTGGATGAGCGTTGGGCCGGCCTTCATGTGGTCGTACGCCAAGCCCAGCGACAGGTCGTAGCGATTGTCGTAGTGGATATTGGCCAGCGGATCGACCGAAATATAGGTGCCGTTCACCGGAGATTGAGGCGGGTCGCTCGCCGTCTGGGCGTGCGATTGGGGCGAGGCAAACAGAACCAGCGCTGCAATGGCAGCAAGGGCAGAAAAACTTACTGGAAGACGCATCACTTTCCAGCTTACAAGACCATGCTTGGGGCGGACAACGCGGCAGGCGACGCGAGCCGGGGCATTTCCCATCCACGGGCAGGCGTTGCGGGTGCACTGAAGGCGGCTTTCTCTTGCGGAAGAGGGCACCTTAGATCCTGGTTTCTGCAAAGCATGTTTCTGCACAGCGGGTTTCTGCAAAGAGCGGGATCGAAAATGGCGGAGGGCAGAAAAGATCACGGATTCGATGAGGGGGAGGTTCGGAGTTGGTCGCAATTGGGTGCCTTGCTTGTAGACGGTCGGCGGCGGGTACCGTTTGCAACGAAATCAATGGAGGAGGGAGGGCGGCGCCTACGGCCGACAACGCTCGGCCCAATCGGCGTAGATGAGATAGCGGACAGTCTTTAGGGTTTCCCCGGTGCTTGTCATCGCAGACGAGAACCCTGATTCCGGCGCAAGAGGCGGCGCGAGATGCATTCTCCACTTGATGGGGAGACGACCGAAGATCATGGCCGCGCGCGGCAGGTGGTAGGCGCTCGAGACGACTTCAGCCGATCGCCAGTTGTGGGTTTGCATGATTCGGGTGGAGAAACAGGCGTTCTGAATGGTGTCCATGGCGTGGGGTTCCAGGAAGATGGCAGATTCCGGAATGCCTTCCGACTCGGCAATGCGCGCCATTGCCTCGGCCTCGACGAAGTGGTTTTGGGCGGCACCGCCGGTCAGAATCATCCGGGGTGCGACCCCGCGCATGTACTCCCGCACGCCTTCGGTCACCCGGGCTAGTTGTTGCGGCGTGGGATTGCCATCGGAATCGGCCGGGGAGCCCAGGACGATGATGGCGTCGAAGCGCGCGAGGTTCGAATTCGAGGTGCGAGCGAACTCGCGTGCGAGAGCGGCCCAGGCAACGAGGAGGACGATTCCCGCGGTCGCCGCCAGAATGGCATTGCGACGACGTTTCGGTACCGGCCGACGCACCGGTGCATGGCGTCGACGCCGTCTGCGCGCAGGTTTCTGCTGCCGCAGCGGCCTTGGGGGAGGCAGACCTGGCAAAGAGAATTTCTCCTGCCTCCACTTTAGAGCATTTTCCGAATTTGAGTGGGATTGGGGCGACGCCGGGATTCGGGATCATTCAGCCCAGTTTTGCGTGTTCACCCCAGGCAGAGAGCACAATCTCGCTCAAAGGCTTGCGTGTCCGCGGCGATGTTTCCTGGGTGAGCATTTGCTCATTCGTCAACGCTGAAGGTTCGCCTTGATATCCCAAGGCCATGACGGAGCCAAGGTGGAAATCGTCAGGAATCTGGAGGGCTTCGCGGGCAGCATCCTGGTCGTATCCCGCCATTTGGTGCGTGGCGAGGCCGAGGGTCGCGGCTTGGAGCGTAATGAAGGCGGAGGCGGCGCCCAAGTCAAAGACCGCGAAGTGATTCGGCGTGCTGTTATGGCTGAAGTGCTTTCTGGCTGTCCCGAGGATCAATACCGGAGCTTTGAGCGCCCACTGCTGGTTGGAGGGCCCGAGGGACGAGCCGATCCTCTTATAAGTCTCTGAGTTGCGGAGGCCGAGAAGGAAACGCCACGGCTGCTCGTTGTAGCTGGAGGGGGCCCAGCGGGCAGCTTCGAAAACCTTTCGCAAATCGGCGGCGCTGACTGCGCGGTCTGAAAACGAGCGCGGACTCCAGCGCGCGCGAAACACGGGCAGAACTTCTTCGGCAGCAGGAGCTTGCTTCAGTTCTTTCACCTCAGCGGCGGAAAGCGCCATAAATCAACACTCCGATCAAAAAGACCCCTGTTTTGATTACAAATACAGGGTGCAGGATTCCTATGCGGACAAAAAAAGTTGTTGCGACACGAATGTGCGACGAGCCAATCGCTGGAGGTTAATTTCCTGCGATGCGGGAAGAGTCCACTCAAGGCGCCGGTTTTGTAACAGTCCTTTTACATACTTGTGGGATTCTGACCTCGAACTCATCTCTGCCGATCCGTTTTTGGCTAGTCCTGTTTGGACTGTTTTTATCGAGCCGCGAATGCGGACGGTGCTCTATCCCAATAGAGCGGAATGAGAACGCGCAAGCATCGATAACCGGCGGAACGAACCGCCGTAGCCAGCCAAACATCATTGCTGTTTGAACTTTTAGGAGAGCCGAAACGATGTTCAAAACAATCCACTCAGTCTTTCTCTGCCTCGCAATCTGTATCCTGACTTTCTTGGTGGGGAGCGCAGCTTTGCATGCGCAGACGTACACCCAAGGTTCGATTGCCGGTACCGTCTTCGACGCCAGCGGTGCAGTCGTTGCCAATGCTGATATTGCCATTCACAACACGGGTACGGACGCGGAGACTCACCTGACTTCGGATGGGAGCGGGTTTTTCAAGGCGCCGCGAGTTGCCGGCCGCTGTCTATACGCTCACCGTCGACATGTCGCGGGCTTTGCTCCGTTTCACGAAGTCGAGGTGATCGTTCAGGTCGGCCAGACGACGGAAGTCAACCCGCACCTGCAGGCCGCGGGCAGCGAGCACCAGTGTGGAAGTGACCGCGGATGCGCCGATCCTGAACTTCGAGTCGCCGGATATCAGCAGTGAATTGACCGAGCACAGCATCGAGAACATTCCGCTGAACGGCGGCCGCTGGTCGGATATGACCTTGCTGACTCCCGCGCCGTGGGAGATACGAACGGCTTCGGCTTGATCGCCTTCCGCGGCATCAGCCCGATCCTGAACAACGTAGAGATCGACGGCGCCGACGACAACCAGGCCTACTACTCGGAAGAGCGCGGCCGCACCCGCGAAGGCTACTCGACCTCGAAGTTTTTGATTGAGGAGTTCCAGGTCAATACCGGCGTCTACTCGGCTGAGTTCGGCCGCGCCGCGGGTGGCGTGATCAACGCCATCACCAAGAGCGGCTCGAACAACATTCACGGCATCGCGTATTTCTCCGATCGCGACAACGATTGGGGCGCGTTTAATCCCTACACGACCAACACAACCAACACATGGGCACAGTGGCCGCGCCGAGCTTTGTAACCGTCCCCTTACAAGCCGATCGACTGGCGCAAGGAATGGGGCTTCGATGCGGGCGGCCCACTCAAGAAAGACAAGCTCTTCTGGTTTTACGGCTACGCGCAGTACCGCCGCAATTTCCCAGGCACCGGCAAAGCAGCGACGCCCAGCTCGTTCTTTACGCTGCCCGACGCTACCGCGCCTTCGGGCAGCACGTGCAATTTGACCGGCGCCAATGCCGGGCTACATGTCGGGCCTGAGCTACGCGACACGTCGACACAGTTCTCCGTCGATCGAGCAAGCCTGCGAATTGGCTGCGCGACGCTGCGGGCTATGCCAATTACGACATGCGCGGAGGCGCAGCGGCTTATACGACGCAACTAACGAATCTGCTTTCCGACCTCGGCACTGTGCATCGAACCGGCGACGAACTGCTCAATACGCCGAAGATCGACTGGCAGATCAACCAGAAGAATCATGCCAGCTTTCTGTTTCATCGTTTGCGCTGGGATTCCCCGGGCGGCGTGCAAACGCAGGCCACGAACACCTACTCCATTGACGCCTTCGGCAACGACTTTGTGAAGCTCGACTACGGTCTTGCCAAGCTCGACACCCTGATCACGCCCAGCATCTCGAACGAAGTTGCGGTATCAGTACGGCCGCGAACTGAACGACGAATCGCCAGCAGCCTTTCAGCTCCTACACCAAGCAGTACCTTGCAGAGCACCAACGGCATCAACGCAGCCGCGGCGGGCGGATTTCTCGCCGAACATGCCCTACGTCGCGCTCGACAATCCATCGTCGGTGGGCTTCTATCTTGGATCGCCCTACTATCCTATCGCAAGGCGCTGCCTGATGAACGCAAATGGCAGATCGGCGACACGGCGGCGTGGGTGAAGGGAAACCACTCCATCAAGTTCGGCGTGGACATGGTCCATAACTACGACCTGCTCAACAACACCTATGAGAGCAACGGCGTCTACACCTACAGCTATCATCGGCAATTACTTTGCCGATCTGCTGAACGAGGGCAACGCCACGGGCGTTTGCAACAGCGTGAGCACGGTCTCGGCGCCCGGCAGCTCGACGACGAACTATGTGGGCACCGCCCCTTGCGGCACGTTCGTGCAGGGCTTTGGACCGACGGCGTGGGACCTGGCCACCATGGACTACGGCTTCTTCGCTGAAGACCACTGGAAGCTGACGCCGCGGCTGACCCTCGACCTGGGCGTGCGCTACGACTATGAAAGCCTGCCGGCGCCGTACTCGTCGCTGACCGCGGCCACCGGCAGCTTCGTTCCTTATCTGGCTTCGACCAACGGTTTCTGCGCCGCCTACACCGGCCCCGGCACCTGCCCGGCGCTTGCCGCGCAGGCCAACCTCACCAACCACCCCAGCGACAAGAACAACATCGGCCCGCGCGTCGGCATTGCTTACGATCCGTTCGGCGACGGCAAGACAACCGTCCGCTTCGGCTACGGCCTCTACTATGGCCGCGTCACCAACGGCGTGCTGCTGAATAACCTGCTGAATACCGGCAGCCCGGCAGGCCAGTATGTCTCGTCAACCTTCAAGCTCCAACATCTGCAGGCGCGCCGCTGTTCCCGAATATCACTGCAGCCGGCTCCGTTCAGCGCGCCCACTTCGTACTTCTTCTCGCAGAACTTCCAGAACCCGCAGGTGCATGAATTCGACTTCTCGATTCAGCGGGAACTCGCGCGCGGCGTAGCGTTGCCAGGTCAGCTACATGGGCGCGCTGGGCCGGGAACTGCCCAATGCACTGAACATCAACCTGAATCCGAACGCCAACACGAATACCGCAGCGGGCACCCAGCCGAACGGCGTCATTCACAGCGTGATCACTGTTTCCGACACCACGGGCGCGGGACCACTCCCCAACGGCACCGTCTTCACGGTGCCGACCTACTCCAAGACAAATACTTCAACCACCGCCAACCTCCTCAATCCCAACTTCGGCGCGGTGAACGAGCTGTTCAGCAACATCAACTCCAGCTACAACGCGGTGGTTGCCGAGATTCAAAACAAGTCCTCGAACTTGCTCCAGTACGACGTGAACTACACCTGGTCGCACGCCCTCGACTACGACCAGAATGAATCCACCACCACCCTCAGCAGCGGATGGTTCGATCCCTACAACATCGATGGCTACCGAAGGGCGCCAACTACGGGAACTCGAGCTTCAACGTCCCGAACCGCCTGGTTGCCTGGGCGCTCGTCAACGCACCGAACGTCGAGGGAGACGGCTGGGCGAAGTGGCTTGCCAATGGCTGGAGCCTGAACCCGGTGTACCAGGCGCAGAACGGCCTGCCCTACTCGGCTACCATCGGAACCGGATCTCCGGCGACGAGCGCTTATTCTTCAAGTTGGAATGGCGGCTGGCAGCAACTTCTGGATTCCCGCCATCGGCCGCAACACCTATCGAGCAGAAGCGGACGATGGTCGTGGATATGCGCCTGGAAAAGCAGTTCGATGTGCACGCCTACGATCACCCCTATCATTTCCAATTGATGGGTGAGTTCTTCAACGTCGCCAATCACCAGAACGTGACCGGAGTGATCACGACTGCCTACAACCTGTCCTCGAACTCATCCGTCACGGCTGGTTGCACCGGCAGTCGCGGCGGGGCAGACGCAGGAGGAATGCTCGACTCTGACCTACGTTCCGAAGACCGGCAGCGGCACAGCTGCCAGCGGATTCGGTGCGATCAACAACTCCGGCTCCAACTTCGCGTACAGCCCACGGCAGGTGCAGCTGTCGATCCGGCTGGACTTCTAGACCGTTTCGACGAAAAGCCAATTTCTAACGAAACGCGGCGGCTTCGGCTGCCGCGTTTTCTTGTTGGGTGAGTTGCCGAGACCGCCCAGGTCGTTGTCTCGTGCAATCCGCCGTCCGGGTTTACGGATAAATGCGATGCAGCGTGCGGGCGAAGGGGATGGTTTCGCGGACGTGGTCGAGGGCGCAGACCCAGGCGACGACGCGCTCGATGCCCATGCCGAAGCCGGCGTGCGGCACGGAGCCGTAGCGGCGCAGATCGAGATACCACTGGAAGGCTTCGAGGGGGAGCTTGTGTTGTTCGATGCGGCTCTTGAGCAGTTCGTAGCTGGAGACGCGCTGCGAGCCGCCGATGACTTCGCCGTAGCCCTCGGGCGCCAAGCACGTCGACGCAGAGAGCAAAGTTCGGATCCTTCGGGTCGGGCTCCATGTAGAAGGCCTTTACCGCGGCGGGATAGCGATGAACCATGACGGGGCGGTCGAATTGGGAGCTGAGCCAGGTTTCGTCGGGCGAGCCGAAGTCGTTGCCGTATTCGAAGGGCTGTTCGAGTTCGCCTTTCTTGTGGGCCTCGTTGAGCATCGCGGCCGCTTCGTCGTAGCGAAGGCGCGGGAACGGCGGCAGGATGGTCTTGAGTTTTTCGGGATCGCGGCCGATGACGTGCAACTCGGGCGCGCGATTCTTGAGCACGCTCTGCACGATGTGGGAGATGAAGTTTTCGGCGAGTTCCATCAGGCCGTCGAGATCGCAGTAGGCGACTTCGGGCTCGATCATCCAGAACTCGGTGAGATGGCGGCGGGTCTTCGATTTTTCTGCGCGGAAGGTGGGCCCGAAGCTGTAGACCTTGCCCAACGCGAGCGCCGTGGACTTCAATATAAAGCTGGCCGGACTGGGTGAGAAACGCGGGATCGCCGAAGTAGTCGACGGGAAAGAGCGTTGAGGTGCCTTCACAGGCGGCCGGCGTGAGGATCGGCGGATCGGTGCGGATGAAGCCGTTGCTGTCGAAGTACTCCTGCGCCGCGCGCATGATCTCGGCGCGGATGCGGAGGATGGCGGACTGGCGCGGCGAGCGCACCCAGAGATGGCGATGCTCCATGAGGAACTCGACGCCGTGCTCTTTGAGCGTGATCGGGTAGGGGTCGGACTCGGGGACGCGCTGGATGACCTGGATGTCTTCGACATCGAGCTCGAAGCCGCCGGGGGCGCGTTTGTCGGCGCGGACTTTGCCGGTGACGATGACGCTGGACTCCTGCGTCAGGCCTTTGAGTGCCTCGAAGACCGTGGGCGGCACGCTCTTGACGTGGGCCACGCCCTGCACGGTGCCGGTGCCATCGCGAAAGATGGGAAACAGCAGCTTGCCGCTTTCGCGCGAGTTGTAGAGCCATCCGTGAAGAGTGACGGACTGGCCTTCAAATTGGCCGAGCGCGGCGATGGTGGCGTTAGGGGCGGTGGGTTTCGGTGTTTCTGTTGTCGTTGGGGCGGGGGTGATTTCTTCGGACATGATGGATGGGCTCTCTGGGCGGCGTGGTCTCCCACCCTTCAAGCGGAGGCGCTTGAAGGATGGGGCACCTAGCTCTTCTGGCTAAGTCGAAAAAGGAAGCTGGTGCGCCGGACCTACTAGGATAACGCTCCGGGCTGTCTAGGATGCCGCTCGCGCTTGCGTAGGACGCTGCTCACGGCTGCTTAGGATCACGCGCGCGGCTCGGACTCACGCCGCATCGCAGTGGCGCATCGAAGTGGCGCATCGAACTGGCGCATCTTGGGCGTCTGGTTTATCGTCCAATGCATATGGCAAACGCGACGGCCAGTGTTCCCCATCCCACGCCTGAAGCGGAAGAAGTCTATCGCCGCTGGCTTCAGTTTCTGGACGACGAGTTCATCCGGCATTGCTCGCCGGAGCGACGGGCGGAGATTGTGCGCGACCAGCTCTACCAGCTCTATTTGGGCCGGCCGCATGGGGGCAAGCTCAACCTGACGCTGACCAGCGAACTGCCGGGGAACGTGCTGAGCATGTCGCTCGATCCGGAGAATGTGACGCTGGAGGCGGAGCACTTCAGCGACGTGGATATGAAGCGATTTGCCGAGCGCAAGCCGCTGTTGTGGTTCTGGCAGATGTTCGACCGATCGCCGATCGGGCTCAATCATTGGCTGGGCCTTCGGTTTCGCTGCATGCTCGGCCGCCATCTTTTCGAACACATGGGTTCGGGCGTGAAGATCTATCACGGCGTCGACCTGTCCTTCGGCTATAACCTGCTGGATCGAGGACGGAGTCATCATTCGGCAGCGGGCGCTGCTTGAACGATCGCGGCGGCATCAAGATCGGCAAAGGCGCGGTGATTGGCTCGTTTGCGCGGATCTTTTCGCATACCTCGTCGCCTGACGATCTGGACCAGGTGAAGTTGACGCCGACGACAATTGGCGCAGGCGCGCGGATTGGAAGCCACGAAATCGTGCTGGGCGGGACCACGGTCCCGGACGGCAAGGTCGTGGGCACTTCCCGGCGAACCGAGCATGAATGCTGCAAGGTCGCAAAGGCTAGGAGCATTTTCGATCGACACATTGGTGTTTCAGCAGCACTGAAGCGGCTTTTACTTCCACAAACGAACGGGGACGGGTTCGTCGGGCCCCGGCTTTAGGAAAAAGCCACTTAGCTTCCGGGTTCCAGCGAAGGGCAGGGTTGAAAATGCTGTAACCTGAGCTTTCACACTTCTTTGAATTATTGGAGCGCTCGTTTTGTCATCCGCTGCCTTCATCATTGCCTTGTTCGAGTTTGTTTTGCTCATCTTTTCTTTGAGCGTTCATGAGTGCTCGCATGCGTGGATGGCTTCGCGGCTGGGCGACCAGACGGCGCGGCTCGAGGGCCGGGTGACGCTGAACCCGATGTACCACATCGATCCGGTCGGCACGCTTCTCTTCCCTGCCATCATCATCTTCGGGCCGTTTATCGGCATGAGCATGTTCAGTGGAGCTCTGGTGGGCTGGGCCAAGCCGACACCGGTGATCAGCCGCAATTTCCACAAGATCCGCCGCGATGAAAACCTGGTGACCCTTGCGGGGCCGGCATCGAACCTGATGCTCACGGTGATCGCGCTCGGCTATGCTGATCGGCATTGCGCTTGTGGCCCCGGGCGGCCGCGATATTGTTCTGTCCACATTTGAAGGCGGGCTGTTGCAGGGTGTGGGCTCAGGTCTGCAGGCAATGGTGCTGCTCGGCGTGCTGGCCATCGAGATCAATATTTCGCTTTTCTTCTTCAATCTGCTGCCGATTCCGCCGCTCGATGGCAGCCACCTGCTGCGCAATCTGCTGCCCTATAACGCGGTGCAGATCTACGACCGGATTCCTTTGTGGGTGAGTTGGCTGCTGATGATTCTGGTGGGCGGCTTCATTCTTGCGGCTGCTGATCGGGCCGTCGATGGCGGTGGTGTATTTTGTGCTGACGCATGTGTAAGGCAGAGATCGTGCGGAGCCTCATTATCCACTCGCCTGATAAAGAATCCTGCCTAAGCTCGCTTGAGTCCAACGTTCGGCTGGCGCGCAGCCGCCCGCTACAATGAAGCAAGCCTTCCTTCGATCTCCTGATTGAACGCGGGTTCATACTTTCAGCACTACCCCGGAACCGATCGACGCAATGTCTGAACAACTGACTTCGAAATCTCGCCCGCGCGTTTTGAGCGGCATGCGCCCCACCGGCAAGCTGCACCTGGGCAACTACATGGGCGCGCTGGCCAACTGGGTCAAGCTGCAGGATCGACTACGAGTGCTACTTCTTTATCGCCGACTGTGCATGCGCTGACGACGGACTATGCGGACACATCGAACATTGCGCCGAATACGCGCGAAGTGATGCTCGACTATCTGGCGGCGGGGCTCGACCCGGCGAAGAGCACGCTCTTTGTGCAGAGCCACGTGACGCAGCACTTTGAGCTGCCGCTGTATCTCGGGCATGATTACGCCGCTCGGCTGGCTGGAGCGCGTGCCCAGCTACAAGGAGATGCAGGAGAACCTGTCGCACAAGGACCTGACCACCTACGGGTTTCTGGGCTATCCGGTGCTGATGGCCTCGGACATTCTGCTCTACCAGCCGAATTTGTGCCGGTGGGGCAGGACCAGCAGGCGCATGTGGAGCTGACGCGCGAGGTGGCGCGGCGGTTCAACCATTTCTACAAGCTCGATGGACGGGAAGTTCTGCCGGAGCCGAATGTGCTGCTGACGCCTTCGCCCAAGCTGCCGGGCACCGATGGGCGCAAGATGTCGAAGAGCTATGGCAACACGATCCTGCTGACCGATCCGGAGCCTGTGGTGCGCAAGAAGCTGAAGACGATGGTGACCGATCCGGCGCGCGTGCGGCGGACTGATCCTGGCGATCCGGACAAGTGCCCGGTGGGCGATTTGCACAAGGTGTTTTCGACGCCGGAGACGCTGGCGAAGGTGTATGAGGGCTGCCGCTCGGCGGGCATCGGATGCATTGAGTGCAAGGGATGGGCGGCCGATGCGCTGGTGCAGGTTCTGAAGCCCATTCAGGAGCGGCGCGCGGGTTTTACGGAGGCGCAGGTGGAGGAGATTCTGAAGGACGGTCGGAACGCGCCGCGTGTGCGCGCCGAGCAGACCATGGTGGAGGTGCGCGCCGCGATGCAGATGCCGCGGTGAGTGATGCAAGCCTATCATGAGAATCTGTGCTTTCCCAGGTCTGAAAATCCAGAACTTTTGACATCGCGCAGGGCAGGCTCAGGGGCACCGAGCTTATTCAAGTTGAGAAGCAGTGATTGTTTTGACTGAAAACTCCCCCAATCCGGAAACTACGCCTGCGTGCGCCTGTGAGAAGAGCCATCGCCTGCTCCAGCGCCGATTCATGAGCCCGGAGCCGGGGCTTGTGCCGCTGTCGGATCCTGATCCGTCGATCGCTGAGCCCAATCCGCGACCCTGAGCCTGACGAGAACCCTCCGCAGAAGGCTGCAGAGAGCGAAGCGCGCGCCGAAGGCGCATTCGCCGAGCGCGCAGCCCGGAAACTGGTGCTGACGGCGCCGCCTGCGGCCCGGAGAGAAGACCGGCGAAGCCGGCCGCGCGCGAAGAAGCCCGAGGAAGCGTCGGAGCAGTCGCCATTTTCGGTGATGGTGGGCCAGGTGTATGACGGGCCGCTCGACCTGCTGCTGGACCTGATTCGCAAGCAGGACATCGACATCTACGACATTCCGATTCGCAAGATCACGGCGCAGTTTCTGGCCTATGTGAACCAGCTGAAGGCGAGCGATGTGGATGTGGCGGGCGAGTTTATCTACACGGCCTCGCTGCTGATCCACATCAAGAGCAAGATGCTGCTGCCGCGCTCGCCCGCGGGGCCCGAAGATGCTGCGGAAGATCCGCGGCGCGAACTGGTGGAGCGGCTGCTGGAGCACGAGCGCTTCAAGAACGCGGCGCAGATGCTGCAGCAAAAGCAGATGCTCGAAGCGGCGACCTGGACCAATCCTGGCTTTCGCGAGTTTCAAGGACGATGCTGCGGCGGAGCCGGAGATTGCCGCCGATACGGTCGACCTGGTGCGCATGTTCCGCGACATTCTGGACCGCGCGCGCAACCGGCCCATCCTCAATGTCGAGGAGGATGCGGTGACCGTGGGGCAGATGATTCAGTTCCTGGCGCGGCGGCTGACCATGGAAGACAAGCCGGTGGCGCTGCGGCGCCTGCTGAGCCACACGCGGTCGGAGCGGGCGCTGGTGGCCATGTTCCTGGCGCTGCTGGAGTTGGTGCGGCTGCAGGCGATTCTGCTGCGGCAGGACCGGGCCTTCTGCGAGATCTTCATCAAGAAGCACTCGGGCTTTGACGCGGTGATGAACGAGGGGCTGGCGAACGCGCGGGATGATTGGAAGTAAACGATTAGGGCCTCGTTCTAGAATGTTATAACTTATGTTATACTTGATCATTCTGAAGGTGGAGCTCTGCATGGCGACCGCGAAAATCATTGCTGTGGGCAATTCCGCTGGAATCATTCTGCCCAAAGAGATCTTGGCCAGAATGAATGTCGAGAAGGGCGATACCGTCTACATCGCCGAGACCCCGTTCGGCTTTCAGATCAGCCCTTATGACGAGGAATTCAGCGCCAAGTGGAAGCAACGGAACGCGTGATGCGCCGGTATCGCGATGCGTTCGAAAAGCTGGCCGAGTAGGTGAAAGAACCTGTCTGGATTCGTGAAATGCGAAGCGCTCGCCTTGCACGACCCAGCAAATTGCGATCTTCGGCGGGTCGGCTGGCGTGCGGGATCGCGGACTGCTTGGATTCCGCCCTGGCGCGGCCTAAGAATTTCTTTGCCTACGCGGAACCATGTGCCGTGCATGGCCGTTCTGGCCGCCGCCTACGCCTTTGGCATTTCCAGCAATCATCCTTTTGTCGACGGCAATAAGAGCACGGCGATGCAGGTCTCTTTCGTCTTCCTTGAGTGAATGGCTATCGAGTCAACTGCAAGCCAGGAAGACGCATGCCTCACCTTTTTGGGTCTGGCGGCGGGCGAGATAAGCGAAGATCAACTGGCTGTTTGGTTTGAGCGACCATACGGTCGCCCCGTAAAGCTTCCGTTCGAGACTTCTTTGGACCGCGATTGCCGCGCCCTGCGGTAGTAAAATTAACTTAACGGCCCATCCCCGAGGCCGAGCACGTACAACCGCACGAAATTGCGGTTGTGGGGTTTTATGGAAGTCTTCATTCCCGCTGCTCAACTGTTCCCTCCAGGTTCTCCCTCTTTGTATTCTCAAAATGCTTCCCACATCGCCAGGTCAATCTTGAGTGCAGCGCCGCGCGCAGCGCGGGAACCGAACGACCGAGAGCAATCTGATGGCGACTGCGGAAACGCTTCCCAAGGGCATTACTCTTCTCGACCGCAAGATGAGCCGACTCGTCGAGCCGCGGGGGCCGTCTTCTTCGCGCTCTCGCTGGCCGTCAGCCTTTGCTACATCGGTTCCATGTGGCGCGGGACCTGGACGCTGCCTCGGTGACCAGTTACGGGCCCTATCTGCTGCTGGGACTGGCGCTGCTGATCGCGCTGGGGTTCGAGTTCGTGAATGGCTTTCACGACACGGCCAACGCCGTCGCCACTGTCATCTACACGCACTCGCTGGAGCCGAACATTGCGGTGGTGTGGTCCGGCATGTGCAACCTGGCCGGGCGTGCTCGCCTTCCACGGGCACCGTGGCCTTCGCGGTCATCACGCTGCTGCCGGTCGAGCTGATTCTGCAAGTCAGTTCGGGGGCGGGCTTTGCGATGGTTTTTGCGCTGCTGATCGCGGCCATTCTGTGGAATCTGGGCACGTGGTGGTTCGGACTGCCGGCCTCGAGCTCGCACACGCATGGTCGGTTCGATTATCGGCGTGGGTCTCGCGAACCAGCTCCTCAATCCGCATACAGGAACCTCGGGCGTGGACTGGGAGCAGGCGAGCAAAGTGTTGAAGGCGCTGCTGATTTCGCCGCTGCTGGGATTTGCGTCGCCGGCCTGTTGATTCTGCTTTCGAAATCGCTGATCAAGTTCCCGTAGCTCTATGAAGCGCCGAAGAACGACGAGCCGCCGCCGTTGCCGATCCGCGCGCTGATGGTGCTGACCTGCACCGGCGTCAGCTTCTTCCACGGATCGAATGACGGGCAAAAGGGATGGGCCTGATCATGCTGATCCTGATCGGCACGGTGCCGACGGCTTACGCGCTGAACCACGCGGTCAGTCCTGCGGAAGTGCAGGACTTCATCGCTGCTTCGGAGCAGGCGGGGCGGATTCTCGATCGCCATGTCGACCGAAGGGCATTCTCGGTGCCAGATGCGCGCGACGAAGTTACGGACTACATTCGCACCAAGCAGTTTCAGCCGGACACCATGCTGGCGCTGCGCGAACTGGTCGAAGATCTGGATCACGAAGTAGCGCTCTACAAGGAATTTAAGGCTGTTCCAGCGCAGGATCAGGCCAATGTCCGCAACGACATGTACGTGGCGAGCGAAGCGCTGCGGCTGATGGAGAAGACGCAATGATCGCCTTTCACTCCGATGAGAACGCGCGGCGCTGAAGAACTACAAGAGCAAGATCGACAAGGCGACAAAGTTCATTCCCACCTGGGTCAAGGTGGCCGTGGCTCTGGCGCTGGGGCTGGGCACGATGGTGGGCTGGAAGCGCATCGTGGTCACGGTTGGCGAAAAAATCGGCAAAGATCACCTGACCTATGCGCAGGGCGCCTGCGCCGGCATTGTGGCGATGGGCACTATCTTCGCCGCGGACATCTTCGGGCTTCCGGTGAGCACCACGCACATTCTCAGCTCGGGCGTGGCGGGAACCATGGCGGCGAACGGGAGCGGCCTGCGGCTGTAGACCATGCGCAACATCGCCGCGGGATGGGTCTTTACGCTTCCGGCGGCGGCGTTGCTTTCGGGGATGCTTTTTTGGATTTTTCGGCACGTGGCTGCGATCCTCTAAGCCATTTCAGGCGTGGCCGCGAAGTGAGGTTTCCCCAATTTGCCCGTCGTTTTTCCCGGCCTGAATTCATTTCCTATTCATCTGGCTCGTATATCCATTGCTGAGTCTGGATTTCTGCTTCCCCGGCACTCCCGGACTAGATCCTTCCTCAGGTTTGGAGCACGACCATGTCGGAATTGGCGACAGCCATCCCGGGGCGTCCCCCCGCTGCAGGGCTGCTTGAAAAAAAGATGAAGAAGTCCCACGCGCTGATCAGTGGCGCCGTTGTTCTGATCGCGCTGGTGGTTGGCGTGGGCTTCATCGGGTTCCACATCTCTTCGGACTTCCAGGGCGTGACGCTGGGCAGCGCGTGGCCGTATGTGCTGCTGATTGTCGCCCTGTTTATCGCGCTCGGATTCGAGTTTGTGAATGGCTTCCACGACACGGCCAATGCGGTAGCCACGGTGATTTATACCCATTCGCTAGAACCGAACATCGCCGTGGTGTGGTCAGGGATGTGCAACCTGGCAGGCGTTCTCACTTCGACGGGCACTGTCGCTTTCACGGTGATCACGCTGCTGCCTGTCGAGTTGATTCTCCAAGTGAGTGCGGGGGCCGGATTTTCCATGGTATTCGCGCTGCTGATCGCCGCGATTATCTGGAACCTGAGCACGTGGTGGTTCGGGCTGCCGGCATCGAGCTCTCACACGATGGTCGGTTCGATCATCGGGGTAGGCGTGGCTAACCAGCTGATGAGCCCTCACGGGAGCGGCACTTCTGGCGTGGATTGGGAGCAGGCAACCAAGGTTTTCAAAGTCCTGCTGATTTCCCCGATCGTCGGTTTCGGAGCGGCGGCTCTCCTGTTCCTGATCGCCAAAGCGACCATCAAGTACCCGGCAGCTTTATGAGGCCCCGAAAGACGCCTCGCCTCCACCGTGGCCCATTCGCCTGCTGCTCGTGATCACCTGCACTGGTGTGAGCTTCTTCCACGGTTCGAATGACGGGCAGAAGGGCATGGGTCTGATCATGCTCATTCTGATCGGCACGGTGCCGACGGCGTATGCGTTGAATCATGCCGTAAGCTACGGTGGCGTGCAGGCCTTTATTGCCGCCTCGGAGCAAGCGGGGACGGATTCTCGACCGGCACGTGGATAAGACGGGACTTCTTGGCGCCGACGCTCGGAGCGAAGTCACCGACTACATCCGCACCAAGCAAGTGCAGCCGGACACGATCCTCGCGCTGCGCGAGTTGGTGGAAGACCTCAATCACGAGGTTGCCCTCTATCGGGAATACAAATCCGTTCCGCCCAGCCAACAAACCAACGTGCGCAACGACATGTACGTGGCCAGCGAAGCAATTCGCTTGCTGCAGAAGCGGGACGCCGGTTTGGTGAAAGACGGAAAGCAGCCGCTCTTCAGCAAGGACGAAAACGCCACACTCACCTATTACAAGGGCAATGTGGACAAGGCCACGAAGTTCATTCCTACCTGGGTGAAGGTGGCGGTAGCTCTGGCGCTCGGGATGGGAACGATGGTTGGTTGGAAACGCATCGTGGTCACGGTTGGCGAGAAGATCGGCAAGGAGCACCTGACCTATGCGCAGGGCGCTACCGCTGAACTGGTTGCGATGGCGACTATTTTTGCCGCCGACAACTTCGGTTTGCCGGTGAGTACGACGCATGTGCTCAGTTCGGGCGTGGCGGGAACCATGGCGGCGAACCGGAGCGGATTGCAGTTCTCGACGATTCGCAATATCGCAGCGGCGTGGGTCTTTACCCTGCCTGCGGCGGCGCTGCTTTCGGGTGGGCTGTTTGTGCTGTTCCGCCAATTCGCCAACTAGCGATTCCCAAGCCAGGGCTCTGGAGTGGTCAAAGTTGCAGGGGGCAGGCTTCGGCTTGTCCCCTTGCTTTTTCCAAGCGTAAAAACAAAAAGCCGCGTGTCCGAGAATTTCTTCCGGTATAGTTGCTCGGACAGCAAAACCTTCCATCCCGTGTGTTGGTTAGCGAGCGCTCTCAAGGGGATCTTGAGCGTCTGGGTCAGCGGCAAACGGGGCCGGTTTGGCTGCAATTCCGCTTCACAGCATCACGACTGGAGACCGTCATGGCCGTTCCTTGTGCGAAATGCGGTGCCGCAGTGCCCGCCGGAAGCCATTTTTGTGCCGTATGTGGAACGCAGGTAGCAGCGACCGCTGCAGCTTCAACCGCACCGCAGTCTGGTTACACGCCAGTTAACATCCCGGCGGCTCAGCCGTTGCCGGGGCCGCAGGCAGCGACCGCCTCCCAGCCTTTGCCGGGGTACACGCAGATCAGCGGAGTTCCGCCCGCGGGATACAGCGCGGCGGGCGGGGCTCCTCCTGCCGGGCTATGCAGCGGCGGGCGGTTATGTGCAATCTCCCGGGGCGCCGGTGAAGAAGCGGTGCGCGCACTCAAAATCATCCTGATCATTTTTGCGATTTTGGTGGGACTGGGCATTCTGGGCGCGGGCGCGGTCGGGTTCATGGTGTGGCGGGTGGCGCATGCGTTCCACGTGAACGGGCACAACGGCCAAGTGACCCTGAATACCCCCAGCGGAAGCGTAACGGCAAGCAACGCCAGCAACTTCACATCGGATGAGTTGGGTACAGATATTTATCCGGGCGCTCAACCCACACAGGGCGGGATGCGGATGAATCTGCCAACTGGCTCGGTGGTTTCCGGCGTATTTCTGACGTCGGACTCGAAGGACCAGGTTCTGGCTTTCTACAAGAGCAAGCTGGGAAGCGATGCGTCGGTTTTCGACGCTGCGAACAGCGCGATGATTTCGCTAAGAAAGGCCTCGCACGAGAACATCATGGTTTCGATTTCGTCCCAGGAGTCGCAAAACGACGGCAAGACGAAGATTTCGATTGTTCATACGAAGAACAATCATTCGTAGCAGGGATAAGGACTTTCTGCAGCAATTTACGATGGGCGTCTGGTAGAGCTAGATCGAAACCGGACGCCCTTTGTGTTTGGACCTGATTTCCTCATCGGGCAACGTGCGCAGGGCTCCGTTGCATCCGGTACCATACGGTAGGTACTGATTGCTGCATGAGCCTGAGAGCCAAGCTGGAAGCTGTTATTTACGCCGCGGAGGAGCCGGTCACGCTGGCGCAGCTCGCCGGCTGTGTTTGCCGATGAGGCAATGGAATGGAAGGCGGAGCAGCAGGCGGCTGCCGCGGCTGCGGAAGCTGCCGAGCAGCCTGCGACGCTGCCGATGATTGACGAGGGGCTGCAGTACCTGGGACTCGAGCAGACGCCGGAGTTCTATGCGGCGGCCGGATCCGGCTCCAGTCGAACAGCCCGAAGGGTCGGCGCCGCCTCTAGAGCCGAGGCCGACGCTGCGGCGCAGGAGTTGGACCTGGGCGATGCAGTGGCTGAGCCGGCAACCAGCGAGGCATCGGACTCGGAGGCAGAGGCCAAGCGCCTGGCGCGCCAGCGCGACCGCGAAGTGAAAGCAGTTCTGCGCCAACTGCTGGACGAACTGATTGCGAGCTATGCGGCCGATGAGCGGGGAGTGGAGATTCGCGAGATCGCGGGTGGCTATCGGATGGCCACCAAGCCCGAATGCCACGACGCGGTGCGGCTTTTCATCAAGAGCCTGAAGCCTGCGATGAAGTTGTCGCTGCCGGCTCTCGAAACGCTGGCCGTGATCGCCTACAAGCAGCCGGTGACCGCGCCTGAGGTGAACGAGATTCGCGGTGTGGAGTCGGCGGGGGTGCTTGGCTCGCTGCTGAGCCGCAAGCTGATTACGACTGCGGGCCGCAAGCAGGTGATCGGGCGGCCGATTCTCTACAAGACGACGAAGGAGTTTCTGCTGCGCTTCGGGCTCAAGGACGTTGCCGAGCTGCCATCGATGGATGAATTCGAAAAGATGGCGGCGATCGAGCTGACAGACGCCGATGCGGAGGGCGAAGACGTGGGCGGCCCTGGACCAGGCGGCGGTCCGGATCTGGACGAGAATGCGCCGGAAGATGAAACCGGCGAAGAAGCTTCAACCGGAGCATCGGCCATCGCCGGAGCCGGTTTGCCGAATGAGCTCGCAGCAACGGGTGCGACGGATGCCCCTGCCGAGACGTTCGCGGCCGAGATACAGTCCACAGAAACCATCGCAACGGAAGCGGATGCGACAGAAGCACACGAGACACATACAGACGAGACAAATACGCACGAATCCAGGGAACACGCAGAAGTCGAGACTGCACCACATGACTGACGAGTTGAAGCATCCGGCGGATGGGCCTGAGCAGGAAATCTCATCGGAACCGGCGGGATTTGCCGCGGAAGCTGCGGAAGAGACGAAGCAGGCTGCAGATGCACCTCTGGCCACGGCCAGAGGCGACGGGGAAGACTGTCGAGTCGGATTCGGAGCGACTTGGATTCGGACGTCGAGGAAGACGCGAAAGAAACCGAGTCTGACGATGAACCGGAGTTCACTCCCAAGCCAGGTCCGGCGCCGAAGCTGGAGCGACTGCAAAAGATTCTTGCGCAGGCAGGCGTAGCCAGTCGCCGCCACGCCGAAGAGCTGATTACCGGGGGCCGCGTGCAGGTGAACGGCCAGACGGTCACCGTGCTGGGCACGAAGGCCGATGCGGGACGCGACCACATTCGCGTGGATGGCAAGCTGCTGCACGGCGCGGAACGGCTGCGCTACTTTGTGCTCAACAAGCCCAAGGGCTATGTGACGACGGTGACCGATCCCGAGGGACGGCCCACCGTGATGGAGTTCTTCGACAAGACGGGGGAGCGGCTTTATCCCGTGGGCCGGCTCGACTACCTGAGCGAAGGCCTGTTGCTGGTGACGAACGACGGCGAGCTGGCCAACAAGCTGACGAAGGCTTCCTCGGGCGTGGAGAAGACCTACCTGGTCAAGGTTTCGGGCCAGCCGGGCGAAGACATGATTGAGCGTCTCCGCCAGGGCGTCGCCGATCGAGCGCGGTCAACCGGGTGAAGGCAAGGTGCACACGGCTCCGGCGCGGATCGAGCAAGTGCGCGCGGGCGACAATCCCTGGTACGAAGTGGTGCTGATCGAGGGACGCAACCGCGAACTGCGCAAGATGTTCAGCGAGATCGGCCACCACGTGGAGAAGATTCGGCGCGTGGGCTATGGGCCGCTGGTCCTGGACCTGGAGCCGGGCAAGCTGCGCGAACTCGATCCCGAAGAGGTGACCGCGCTGTGGCGCGCAGCCGAAGGCAAATTGAAGCCTCGTCGTCTCAAGAGCTCGCTGATGCTGCCCAAAGAAGCTGGCCGGTCCACGGAATTTCGTGCGGCGAAGGCTGCATGCGCGCGGCGGAAAGGGCGTCAAGCGCAGAGACGACCGGGGTGGAAAGCCGGAGTTCAAACCGAGAGAACAGGGCACAGGCGCGCGGCCCGCTGCCCGGAGACCTGATTTTCGGAAGCCAGGACGCGAGGATTCCCGCGGGTTTGGGAAAGCGCGGGATGAGCGTTCCGGCGCAAAGCCTGCTTTTGGGACGAAGCCGGCTTTTGGTACAAGGCCCGCTTTCGGTGCAAGGCCGAGCTACGGCCCAAGGACTGGAGAGAGGGCCGGATTTGAGGGGCGTGACACGCGTGGCGCCGGCGACCGACCCACGGGCGCGAAGCCAGGTTTTGCAGGCCGAGGCAGCCGTGGTCCCAGCGATAGACCCAGCGGTTCGACCGGTTTTGGGGCGAAGCCACCCTTCCGCGGACGAGGTCCGGAGCGAGGTGCGTCGCGCAGCTTTGATCGTGGAGGGTCTCCCAATCGGCCTTTCCGGGGGGATCGAGATGTGCGCCCCGAAGCGCGTTCTGAAGTACGTCCCGATGTACGTCGTGATATCCGTCCTGACATGCGGCCTGATATGCGCCGGGGAGTTGCACCGCGCAAACCGTTTCCGCCGCGAGAAGACCGCCCGACGAGTGGTTCAGCTGAGAAGCGACCGCGTTTGGAGATTCGGCCGGTAGATTTCAGCGAGGACCCGGCGAAGCCCGCAGGTCGGCCGCCGCGTCGCGAAGGATCGAGTCCAGCCTTCCGTGGTGCGGGGAAACCGGCACCCGGTGGGTCGAGCCGGTCTGGCTTTGGTGGAGGCCGAGGGAAGCCTGGGTTTGGAAGGCCACCCTCTGACTCGAGACCGAGGTCGGGATTTGGTTCAAGAACGAAGCCAGCCTTTGGATCAAAACCGAAGACTGACTTTGGCACCGGAGCCAAGCCTGGCTTTGGTTCTAAACCGCGACCGGATTTTGCTTCGAAGCCGAAACCAGCTTTTGACTCAAAATCCAGGCCAGCTTTCGGTTCGAAACCGAAACCCTTCGCTTCCAAATCCCGCACGGGCGGCCCGAGGCCCAATGCAGGATTTGGCGGCCCCGCGAAGGATCGGCCGGGTTCTCGTCCTGGTGGTCCACGTCCTGCCGGCTCGCGGTCTGGTGGGCCTCGCTCTGGGAGCTCTCGTCCCGGGTCACCTAGTGGCAGGCCGCGCCCCAGTGGGAAGAAGTCCAGTGGCAAGCGTCCCGGCAAGAACAAAGGGAAAAAAGCGGAGTTAGGCTTCATAAGCCATTCACGAGAGATGGTGCGCTACGGGATTCTGATACCAATCGTGCCCACGAGCATCTGAGGGAATATGAGCACAGAAAAAGCGACATTTGGTGCGGGATGTTTCTGGGGCGTCGAGGCGGCGTTTGCGGCGATTCCCGGCGTGACGGCGACGGCAGTTGGCTACGAGGGCGGATCGCTGGAGCGGCCGACTTACAAAGATGTGTGCACCGATCAAACCGGACACGCCGAAGTGGTTGAACTGGACTTTGACCCTGCGCAGGTGAGTTACGAGAAGCTGCTCGATGCGTTCTTCTCGTTACACGACCCGACGACGTTGAATCGGCAGGGTCCAGACTGGGGTGCGCAGTACCGTTCGGCAATTTTCTTCCATTCGCCTGAACAGGAGACGCAGGCGCGCGCAAAGATTGAACAATTGAACGCCGAAGGCAGCTACAAACTGAAGCGCATTGTGACCAAGGTTGAGCCGGCGCAGACTTTCTGGCGCGCTGAAGAATATCACCAGAAATATCTGGAAAAGCGCGGACAGGCTAGCTGCCATATTTAAACAGTGAACAGTGAACAGTGAACAGTGAAGCAGTGAACAGTGGACAGTGAACAGTGAAGTGGATCATGCCGAAGTCGGGATACTTCGGTATTTCTGCCAGCTTCGCTATTCCCTGTCCTCTATTCCCTTGTTTCTCGCCAGACTCCATGCTTTGACGAATTTCCAGTGAATGTAGACAGAGTGGTTCAGGTGGAGCAGCAGGCCCTCGCGGCCATCGAGAAAGCCGAGCCGGAAAAAGTAGTTATAGATAAAGGTCGCAATTGGGTTAAGAACTCCATTCCAGACAAATGCGGTCAGCGAGCGGCTGGTGCGACCATCGCGATAGAGCAGCAGCGCGATTTCGCTGCTGTAGCGGCTCATGTGCTCAAGGTAAATCACCAGCGTGGGATAGGCGTAGTGGAGCATGTCATGCTTCAGAGTGCCGCGTGGCCCGGTGAACTGCGGCGTCGAGTGTGGTCCGACGCCTTCGCTGAGTCGCGCCGAGCCACGCCGGAAGAGGCGCAACTTGTGGTCGGGATAGAAACCACCGTGACGGATCCAGCGACCAAAGTAGAGATTCAGGCGCGGAATCCAATAGGCTCCATATTTTGGTTCGCCGCTGAGCAGCGCGCGAATCTCCGCTTGTAACTCGGGTGTAAGGACCTCGTCGGCATCGAGCAGAAGCGTCCAATCGGAGGTGCAAAGGTCGAGGGCGACATTCTTCTGCTCACCGTGCCCTCCGAAGGCGTGGTAGCTCGTTTTGGCGCCGAAGGAGTGCGCGATTTCGAGGGTGCGATCTTTCGAGCCCGAATCGACGAGAACGATCTCGTCGACCCAACGGACACTCTCGAGTGTTCTCGGCAGATTTGCTTCCTCGTTCATCGCGATCATGGCGACGGAAAGGGTCTTGCGCATCGAGGGAAGGATATAGCATTTCCCGAATTACCGTGGACTGAAACCGCGCACTCTGGTGACTTCTGCTGAAGAAGGAGCCACGTTTCACTATGCGATCGCGTGCGGGATTATTGGAAAACGCTCTCCGTCAACGCGGTGGCTTGATGGCCATCTGTGTGATATCGAGAGAGCCCCGATGCGGGCCCGGCTCGATAATCCATTTGGGCGCATAGATCAAGTGGCCGACTGAACATACCAAATCTTCCCATGACCAGCGTGCGGCCAACTCCTTCACATTGGCCTCGGAGAAATTCACGTCGAAGGTGACAAAGAACGGAAGAGGGAACACGCAGGTTGTTTCCTGGCAAGCAAGCCAATCGAGCAAGACCGTCGATCCAAGAGGCCGCGACGCGACGAATTTATGCCGGGTGTTGTAGCCCGGGCTTCCGCGAAAAAGAGAATAGGTTCCTACGCGGCCACAAGAAAGGCACACGGTCCCGATGGAACGTGCTTCGATTTTGCGAATCAGCGGGCCGCCAAAAGGAAGGCCGAGACTCTCATGCGGAAGCAGAACGGGGGCAGCGCACCACGAGCAATAAAAGCAGCAATGCGGAATTTCAGTTTCGAATGATATTGAAGAGCGATGCGGTGTTTCCGGTTCTCCGAATGCGCTGAGTGAGGGAACCACGGAAACTGTGTGGCCCGCCCCGCGCTCGGGAGACGTGAATAAGTGGAGCTGTTCCGATACAGCGCGCAGTATATTCATGGCGTTCTCCTTCTACCTGACTCTGGCGCCGGGGCCGCGCAGATAGAGAGCCCGATGAATCCATCATTCTCCAATTAATTCAATTGGGAATGACACTTAGGAGTTAATTACTGCGAGTTACCGGTACATGTTACTGAATCGCTAAGTTGGCATTAAGTAATGGTGACCAAAAAGCGGAGTTAGATTGATTGGTAGATACTTTGGAGATATCACCGCTCGCAAGTGACACCGTGAAGCGGTGGGCCTGCGAGAATTGTTGGAAAGGGCGTACGTTCGAATGCAGGTTCGATGAGGGACTCGAAATGAAAGTGCTGATTTTTGGCGCAACGGGAATGGTAGGCCAGGGGGTGCTGCTGGAGTGCCTGCGCGATCCCGAGGTCGAGTTGGTGGCCGCTTTGGGGCGGACGGCGACTGGCGTACGCGATTCGAAACTGCGCGACATCGTGCATCGGGATTTGCTGAATTACTCCGGGATGGAGAGCAAGTCTAGCCGGCTTCGATGCGTGTTTCTTCTGTCTCGGCGTCGCTTCGACGGGAATGAAGGAAGCCGATTACGAGCGCGTGACGTACGGGTTTGCCATGGCCGCGGCCGAGTCGTTGAGCCGCATGAATCCGAGGATGACTTTCATTTATGTTTCGGGATCGGGCACGGATAGCACCGAGCATGGGCCGCACGATGTGGGCGCGGGTGAAAGGGCGCACGGAGAATGCGCTGCTGCAGCTGCCCTTGAACGCATATGCGTTTCGACCCGGATTTATCGAGCCGATGGACGGTATTCAATCGAAGACGCGATCGTATCGGCTGTTCTACAACGTGCTGGGGCCAATGCTGCCGCTGCTGCATCGGATGTTTCCGAACCAGATTTTGTCGACGCGCGAAATTGGGCAGGCAATGCTGGCCGTGGCACGTCATGGATATGCCAAGCGGATTCTGGAAACCAAGGATATTCGGCGCGTGGTAGGGCCGCGCGCTGGTAAGTGATGTCCGCCGGAAGGCCAATTTGTCCTTGGACGGGCGTCACTACGAGTCGTGGTAGAGTGAGGATATCCACGGAGGTCAGGATGGCGGCTGGACTTCAGCTACCAGGCAACGGCGAGACCATTGAACTTGCAGCAGCAGGTGGCGCGTTTGCAGGCGCTGCTTGAGGCATCGCGGCAGGTTCACTCCACCATTCGCGAAGACGAAGTGCTGGAGCAGACGTTGCGGATCGTTGTCCGCGAGCTGGAGATGGCCGGTGCGGCGTTTCCCAGCGTCGGGTCTCGCCTATGGCAACGTGAAGGACCTGAATCTGGGCGATGGCAGCGGCTCGGCGCAGCCTATCTATCTGTTGCAGGACCGCGAAGGCCAGCGCATGACGGAGCTGGTAGTGGCGCCTCCCGATGGCCGCGAGCTGACGCTTTATGAGGCGGATTTTCTGGAAGGCCTGGCGCTGCAGGCAGCCGTAGCGCTGGAGAATGCGCGCAACCACGAGCGCAATTTGCAATGGGCGCGCGTGCAGCAGGATCTTGACGCGGCGCGGAACATTCAGCGTTCGCTGCTGCCCCAGAAGCTGCCGGAGATTGCGGGTTACTCGGTGGCTTTCCGTTCGGTGACCTGCTACGAAGTGGGCGGCGACTATCTCGATATTGTGGAGCAACCGGACGGCAGCCTGCTGATGGCGGTGGCCGATGTGGCTGGCAAGGGGATGGCTTCGGCGATCATGTCCACCAGTTTCCGCGCAGCTTTTCGAGCCATTGCGATTACCGGCATGCCGCTGGACGAGCTGGCCACGCAAATGAATCAGCATCACTGGACGGAGGGGGAGGAGGCGCGGCGCCGCTATGTGACGGCGATCTTCCTGCGCCTGAATCCCGAGCGGGGCGAGCTGGAAGTGGTGAATGCCGGGCATAATCCGGGGTTTCTGCTGGCGCCGGGGGGCGAAACGGTGCAGTTTGAGGCGACTGGAACGCCGCTTGGGTTGCTGCCGGGAATGCGCTACTCCATCGAGAAATGCGGGTTTACACCGGGGACACGGCTGCTCTTCTACACCGACGGATTGACCGAAGTTTTCCGCGGCGATGAAGAATTTGGTCCGGAAAGGCTTCTGGATGTGTTTTGTAAGTGCCCGGCGGTTAAGGCGGATGATATTCTCGGTGCATTGTGGACAGCCATCGGTGAGTTTTCGCAAGGCGGGCCGCAGGGCGACGATATGACTGCGCTTGCGCTTTGCCGGGAAGCGAAGTAGGGGACGGGGAAGACGGCATGACCAAGGTGAAATCCACCAGCGTGGAGGTTCGGCTGCCCTCGCGGCTCGGCTATGAGAAGGTAGCGATGAGCACCGCGGCCGCCGTGGCCAAGCTGATGGGTTTCAAGCCAGAACGAGTCGAAGATCTAAAAACCGCGGTGGCCGAAGCCTGCATCAATGCAATCGAGCATGGCAATCTGCTGAACGAGGGCCTTTCGGTCGGCGTAGTGTTGTCCTCGGTCGACGATGCGCTCGAAGTGAAAGTGATTGACGACGGCAAGGGCCTGAAGAACTTGCCTGTGAAACCCGATATCGACCGCAAGATTCATGGCGAAGAAGATCCGCGCGGCATGGGCATGTTTCTGATCCAGGCATTGGTGGATGAAGCGGAATGGGTGAAGGGCACGAACGGCAAGAGCAGCTACGTGCGGCTTGTTATTCGCCTCGATAAAGAATCGGACTAGAGCATGAACGGGAGAGACGAGAATCGTGCAGACAGAAACGAAAGCGCGCATCGACCAGCTCAATTCGCCGGCCGGACACCCGGTCACCGTTTTACGCTTTGAGGGCGATATCGCCAGCACGTCGAAGGACGCGGTGCTGGGCACCTACCAGGGTCTGCCGAAAGACGGCGAAGCTGGTGCTGCTGGATTTCACCAAGGTGGACTACATCAATTCAAGCGGTATCGCGCTGGTGATCCAGATGCTGATTGAGGCGGCGAACTCCGGACAGAAAGTGTATGCCTTCGGGCTCTCTCCGCACTTCACCAAGGTATTCACCATGGTGGGGATCACGAAGTATGCGGGGTTGTTCCCCAGCCAGCCCGAGGCGCTGGCGGCGCTGTAAAGGCGCGTTCTCGAATCCAGAAACTCAACGGGTAGAATTGCCTTTATGGAATTAGAGGCGATCCAGGCAGCGCTACGCGACGCCGGTCACGATGGCTGGCTTTTTTACGATCATCATCATCGCGATCCCATCGCCGCACACATTCTGGGCCTCGACGAAAAAGCGCACATCACGCGGCGCTGGTACTACTTTGTGCCCGCCGAGGGCGAGCCGCGCAAGCTTGTGCATCGCGTCGAGCAGGGCCGGCTGGATTCGCTGCCCGGCACCAAGGGACTCTATTCAAGCTGGCTGGAGCTGGCAGGCGGGCTGGAAGCGATGCTGATGGGGGCGACTGAAATCGCCATGCAGTATTCGCCTAACAACGCGATTATGTATGTCTCGATGGTGGACGCGGGTACGGTGGAGTTTCTGCGCGGACTCGGCAAGCAGATTGTGAGTTCGGCCGACCTGGTCAGCCAGTTTGAAGCGGTGCTGAGCGAAGAGCAGATGACGACCCATACCATTGCGCGCGAGGCGATCGACCGGATCCTGGAAGAAGGATGGAAAGAAATTGGGCAGGCGATTGCGTCCGCCGTCGGGTTCGCGCCGGACTGCAGGATTGACAGAGTTCGATCACGTGCAGTGGCTGAGCAAAGCGATGCGGCGGGAAGGACTGGTTTGGGAGAACGGTCCCAATGTGAGTGTCAACGCCAACAGCTCAGACTCACACTATGAGCCGACTGCCGAGCACTGTGCGCCGATTCGCGAAGGCGACTTTCTGCTGATCGACATTTGGGGACGGCTGAACGAAGCGGGCAGCATCTTCTACGACATTACCTGGACTGGTGTGGTGGGGCGCGAGCCGACCGAACGCGAGCAACAGGTTTTTACGACTGTGCGCGACGCGCGCGATGCGGCGATTGCCGCGGTGGAAGTCGGCGTTTGCTGAGGGGCGCAACATCTGCGGGTATGAGGCCGATGATGCGGCGCGAGGCGTGATTTACGCAGCGGGTTTCGGCACTTATTTCACGCATCGCACGGGGCACAATATCGCGCGAGAAATACATGGGCCGGGCGCGCACCTAGATAATCTGGAAACCCACGATGAGCGCCTCCTGCTGCCTTACACCTGCTTTTCGGTGGAGCCGGGAATTTATCTGCCGGAATTTGGCGTGCGCAGTGAGGTGGACATGATGACGTCGGAGACGAAGGCCTGGGTTACGGGGAAGATACAGCGAGAGCTTGTCAGGATCTAAAAAACAGGGAACAGGGAACAGGGAATAGAAAACAGCGAACAGCGGACGGGAAATAGGGAATAGGGATCAGGAACAGAAGGACGCCCTCTGCATTTTGCGTCTGCTGCAATGGTCGCGCTATCCTGCACGCGAGGAGATCATCATGGCTGAATCGACTGCCGCGTTCCCCTATGAAACGCGCCTCAACCTTTTGCATGGACCGCTGGAGCTCATCGATGTGAAGGCTCTTGCAGATGCTTGCGAGTTCAAATGGTTCAATCAGACGCTGTGCCAGGTGAACGGATCCGTGGTGCGCGTCGGCGTGATTGAAGGCGAGTATCACTGGCACAAACACGATGAGGACGACGAGTTTTTCTACACGGTCGAGGGTTTGCTCCTCATCGATCTGGAGGATCGCGTTGTCGAGCTTGCGCCGGGACAGGGCTTCGTGGTTCCGCGCGGCGCGGTGCATCGCACGCGGGCTCTTCGGCGCACGGTCATTCTCATGGTTGAGAACGCGGGAATCATCCCTACGGGCAACTGACCCCTGGGACGAAATCGGCCGTCCCGGTGCGATATAGTCGAAGAGGCATGGCAGCAACACCCAACAGCACTCCTGCAGCAACCAAAACCGCGCAGCAAGGATTTGTCTACCTTCCCTTAATTGCGGGCTGGCTTGTGCCCGGAGCCGGACATTTTCTTGTGGGCAAATGGCGTCGCGGGGTTTTGCTGGCCTTGTCGATCGTCGGCATGTTTGTGCTGGGCCTTTTAATGCAGGGCAAGGTCTATTCAAGTGCGCACGACATTCTCGACATTCTCGGACTTGCGGGCGACCTGGGGAATGGGTTGCTGTACGTGGTGAGCCGGGTGCTGGGGCTGGGCGCGGACTCGGTGCAGGTGACGACGGCCGATTACGGTACGCGCTTCATCGTGGTGGCAGGCCTCTTGAATGTGATCGCGGCCGTGGATGCGCACAATCTTCGCACGGGGAGGAAGCCGCTCTAATGCTAAGTCCCTCCCACTTTACCGCGGTTTTGCTGTTTGCCTTGTGCGCATCGGTGGTCTTCGGCATCACCCAGCGCGAGACGCCGCGCCGCATGTTCCGTTATGGCCTGTACTGCTTCTTGCTCTTTGTGGGTTCCGCGATTGTGCTGAGCTGGGGCATGTATCTGATCGCGCGGTAGTGCGTCCCGCGAGAGAGGCCGAGAAAGCGAGGTCTCATCCGATGAACAAAGACTGGCACGCGAAAAACAAGATGCCGCCCAAGGCAACGCTCGAGCAAAGAATCGAGTGGCATCGCGAACACCAAGCGCCGAAAAGCTTGCTGCCGCACATGAAACAGAAGAAGTAAGTCGCTCCCCGGATTGGTAACTCGGTTCGCCGGTTTATGGACGAGGCGATTGTGTTCTGTGTGCGTGAATTCCTTCTGGAGCTCGTTGCATAAATCCGGTCGGGCCAAGAGGGAGCGCCCGCAGGGGCTAAAGTGTGTGCGTGAGAACCCTCGCGGCGCAGGGTTCCATCGCCCCTACGGGGCTCGGCTGTTTCTCTTGCCGTTATCCCCGGGTGACGCCGTTGATCTGTGAACCGGATCAACGGTTCTACCCGGGGCTAGTTTCCTGACACCCCTCTAGGGTGTCTTTCCGCGCAACTCGGCATTGGAGACCGGCGAGTTCTCACGCAGGCACTAAAGCCCCTTGATTTTTGCGGCTTCTGCGGCGACTTAAAGTCGTGCCCTGTTGCAAAACCATTTGTGCAACCAACTCTAGTCACTGCGTACTAGTCTCGCTCCCATACCGCCGCGTCGAAGGTGTGTTTGTTCTCGTAGCCTTCTGACTTATAGAGTTCGATGGCGTCGTGGTTGGCCTCGGTGACGGTGAGGGAGATTTCGCTGACGCCCTGGCGGATAAACTGCGTTGCCGCGAGCGATAGCAGCATGCGGGCCAATCCCTGACGGCGATAGTCGGGGTGCACGCAGAGCTGGGTGATGTGGCCGCTTTGGGGGCTCACGCGCGAGCCGAGCACGAGAGCCACGAGCTCGCGGCTTCCGCGATCGACGACCACGTGCGAGGCCACTGGCGAGAAGGCGCCGCAGCCGGCGTAGCGCACGATGTTGTGCAGAAAACGCAGTGAGCCATGGACGGAGTGGTACTGGTCGTTGATCAGGCTGTCGGGGTGGCTGCGATAGGCGGCGGAGATGAGGCGTGCCGCGCCGTTAAGGTCTTCTTCGCGCCACGGGCGCAGTTCCAGCGACGGAGACAAGGCTGTGCCGGGGCGGGTCCAGCGGCCGGCGAGCTGCTGCACCATAAACAGCCGGCGGAAGAGCTCGAAACCGGCCTTGCGGAAGAGGGCGGCGTGGCTGCCGGCGGGATGAATCAGCAACTGCGATTCGATGCGATTGACTTGCGGCGAGTTGAGCAGGGTTTCGAGCAGGTGCTTGAGCAGCGTTTCTTCAATCTCGTGCGCCGGGCCCGATGTGCCGTCCGATGGCGGAGGAAGCTCGGGGCTAAGGCCGGGCATCGCAAAGACATCGCCGATGACGGCTTTGCTTTCCTCGTAGACGCAGAAGGCGTAGCCCGTGACCTGTCCGGACTCGAGCGCGGCATAGCCGGGCAGCATGTGGCTGTCGATGTACTGCATCAGCAGCTTTGACGAAGCGCGATAGTCCCAGTGCAGCCGTTCCATCCAGACTTCGCTTTCGGCTTCGAGGACGGGACGGAGCACGGGTGCTCCGAAGTGCCGTAAGTCGAGAATCTCGAAGGAAACGTTCGCTGCCATATGTCTTCTTTACAATGGTGCCGGAATCTAGCCCGTCGCGCGGCCTGACCTGCGTCTGCTGGCCGATTCAGTCTCTGGGTCACTGTGCCACGAAGGCTCGGCAGACCGCAAGTTCATGCCTCACGCATCGGTGTACAAACAACGCAGGCTGGCCCATTGGATCATTTGCGTCCCACAAGGTAAATCTCAAGTCCCTGCTCGGGCCAAGTAAAGAGCGGCTCGTACTGGCGCCCTTCGAGATACTCTCCGAGCGCGTCCTGTGTATGGAGATCGACTCCGCCTCGGCCTGTGACGCGCGCTACGAGCAAATGCTCTTCGTCAGGCACGCCTGTCTCTTCATAATTGACGACCTGGTGGTTGCGATAGAAAGCAAGTCCATACTCCACATCGCGGCGAACGCGAAAGACGGCAACGGTTTCGTTGGCAGGGGCGAGCCCGCCCAACCGGTACGGCGAGCGGGCGCGCCGAGTAGGAGCGATCGAGCAATTGAACCACGCGCTTGGAGGAGGCGATTGCTGGAATGCCGAAGAAGGGCCCAAGCCCATAGAGGAAGAAGACGAGAACAACCAGGATTCCGCAGGTGGCAAGGCGCAGGCGCGCAACTCCAAAACCGTGGACCACCACCAGAATCAGCAGCGCTGCGCCGATCGCGGCCAAAACTGCCGCGGTGAGCGCGTGCGAAGGTGGCATGCTGGCGCCGTGGGCGACAAACCAAGGCAGCAGAAAGGCGATCAGGGTCATGACGCCGCAGAGCAAGGCATGACCCAGCAGCACCCAGAATTGCAAGCCGCTTTTGCGGCAGCGATACAGGTAGTCGCCGGTAAGGATGGTGATGGGTGGAATGGAGGGGAGAATATAGCCGGGAAGTTTGGACTGGGAGAAGGAGAAAAAGATGATAGGGATGAGCGCCCACAGGACCAGAAACTCAGGAAAAGCATCGCCGGGGCGTTTGGGCGCGGGCTTGTCGGGTTTGGAGTGGCGCAAACGCCACTCGGCCACCGAAGTCTGAATGCCGTCGACCAGGGCGCGGATGGCGATGACGGTCCAGGGCATGAGCGCGAGCAGAATCACAACCAGGTAGTACCAGAAGGGCTGTTGATGCTCGTAGCGGTTGGTGGCGAAGCGCTCCAGATTGTGTTCGAGGAAGAACTCGCGGAAGAAGGTGGGATTCTGGTGCTGCACGGCGACGAACCAGGGCAGGACGATGGCAAAATAGAGCACCACGCCGGGCCACCAGAACGATCGCTTGAGGATGGACCACTCACGGCGCAGAGCAGCGAACGCCACCACGATGAGGATCGCGAGAAATGGCGCGACCGGCCCTTTGGCCAACGTGGCGACTCCCGTGAAGAAGTAAATATCGAAGAGCCAGAATTTTGAATCGGTCTCATACCACGCGTACCAGCCAAGCAGGCCGATGGAGAATCGGCGCGGCCATCTGCATGTCGGTCGAGGCGCCGCGGGAGAAGCCGATGATGCCGGCGCAGGCTACGGTGATGAGCGCCGCGTCGAGATGGCCGCCTCGGCGAAAGCGCCGCATGTGCAGGTAGATGAGCGCCACCATGATGAAGGCGAAACTGGCGCGAGGGCAGGCGGGCGCTCCAGTCGTGCACGCCGAAGTCCTGAAAGACGAACATGGCGCGCCAGTAGTAGAGGGCCGGTTTTTCAAGCCACGGGTGGCCGTAGAGATAAGGCGTGACGCAGGCGCTGAGGCGGTCCTTGAGGGTGGGCGCGGAGTCGAAGCGCACCAGCATCTCATGGGCGATCTGCGCGTAACGCGGCTCATCGGCGCCCACCAGGCCGAGGCCGTCGCCGCCGAAGATCGGCGTCACTCCATAAATGATGAAGAAGACGGCGAAGACTACAAAGACCGAAGCTTCACAAACGGTGGCCCAATTCGGCAGTCGTCTCCGTCGATCCTTCTGGTCGATCGATTCCGGAGCAGTGATTCCAACGCAGTCTCCACGTCCAGCGGTTCTCCAATGGGATGCCGCAATGCGCGCTGCATGCGGAACCCGTTCGGCCTTGTGCGGGAGTGAGGGGGACTCCTGGTGACCGGTTGCTGTATGCCTCAGTTGAGGCTCAAACGCGGCGTGCGAGCGGCTGGCGGGCGACGCTCGCACGGCGCATTTCAATAGGCACAAGGCTAACAGATTCGAGCCGGAACTCAACTTGACCCGGACTCGGCTTGGCAGCAGCTGCGCTCGGAGCGACGTGCGGGCGCAGCTCGGCGAGGATCTCTTCCAGCGCGCGCGCCAGCGGCCCATCGACGGTGCAGCCGGCAGCATTTTCGTGTCCTCCGCCGCCCAGCCCCTCGGCGATGGCGGCCACGTTGATCTTGCCTTTGCTGCGCAGGCTCATGCGGATGCGCTGCTCGGGCAACTCGCGCAGGAAGACGGCGGCCTCGACGTCGGCAATCGAGAGCGCGTAGTTCACGATGCCTTCGCAATCCTCTTCGGCCGCGCAGGTGCGCACCATGTCGTGATGCGTGATCCACAGCCAGGCGAGGCGCCCTTCGCGATGCAGGTTGTTGAGGGCGGCGCCCAGCAACAGCAACTTCGACATCGGCGTGCAGAAGTAGGTGTCTTTGGAGATGCGGATGGGATCGGCGCCGGCGCTGACCAGCTCCTCGGCCAGGGCGAAGGTGGAGGCGCGCACGCCGCCGTAGATGAAACCGCCGGTATCGGTGAGCAGCGTGGTGTAGAGGCAGGTGGCGATTTCAGGAGTGAGGTTGGCGCCTGCAGCCTTGATCAGCCGATAAACCAACTCGCCCACGCTGGCTGCGTCGCGATCGATCCAGTTCATCTGGCCCCACGGCGCGGCCGCTGGCGTGGTGATCGATGTTGACGATCGAGAAGCGCTCGAGGCCGCGCAGCCGGGTGCGCTCAGCGCTGTCGCATTCGAGAAGGATGGCCGCGTCATAGGGACCGTGGACGCGCAGGGCGGTGCGGATGCCGGCGGCTCCGGGAAGCTTGCGATAGACGGCCGGAATGCGGTCGGCGGTGACCAGGTCGGCGCGCTTGCCGATCTGCTCGAGAAACATGCCCATGGCCAGCACGCTGCCCACGGCATCCCCGTCGGGCCGGGAGTGGGAGCAGACCAGGAACCGCTCGCCATCGCGGATGATCTGAGGATGGCGTCGATGGGATTCGGCTGGAGGGACTCGGCGACGACATTGGCGGTAAGCGGGCTCGCGACGGTGCGGCGTGAGTCATCCATGCGCGGCTACTCCACCGGAGCCTTCTGCCGTTTGCGCGAGCGATCCATGAGTCTCTTCGATGCGCGCCTGGAAGCGGCCGGAGCGGTCGGCGAAAAAGGCGAGATCGGGGACGTGGCGGACGCCCATGCGCTCTTTTGATCTGGAAGCGGATGTAAGCCTTTGGCGGATTCGAGGGCGGCGACGGTGTCGTCTTCGGCCTGGGCGATGTCGGGGGTCGCGCTGTCGACGGCGACATAGACGCGCGCGGACTTGCCGCCGGGATTGAGGACAGACCTCGCTGACATAGCAGAAGGCGATGCGCGGATCGGAGAGCTCGCCTTCGATCATGGCGCCGATCTCTTCGCGCAGCGTCTCGGCTACGCGGTCCTGATGATGTTTGCGCGCCCTATGCTCCGGCATGTGTGATCCCTTCCCCAGGTAAACCAATCAGGATAGCAGAGTGGGTTCGGGGAGGGTGGAAATCGGGTGGTGTCCTAACAGGTGCGTTGCTGCAATTTAAGCTTTATAACTTTTCCCCGATGGCATCCAAAAGTTCAATCTTGGTCTTTGGTTCTATGACCGGATGTCTACGTATTGCGTCCGCAATTTTTGCGTGGAATTCGGGTGGCATTTTACCTTCGATCTTGTACTCCCCTTTTCGGGCAGCCTCTTCCAGTGTCGAGTGGAACATCTTGAGGGGATTATTCGGATCGATAATTGTTGGCTTGTAAAAGAACTCTAGTTCTCCCGCCGCATAGGTTACGCAGGCTTCAAGATGGCCTTTTTCTTTGGAGTAGTACATCGTCTGGGATGTGGGCTTGAGGCACCAGCAGTAAAACTGGGTTCCCTCGCGGGCATGCTTGAGAACTATGAATAGTTTTTCTTCTGCCGATTGGTTCGGGTAAGCATAACGTACACGGATCACCGTGTATCTTGCGAGCTTTTGTGGGTCAAAGCTTTCAGCGCCGCGCAAAGACAGTCTTCAGGGCGTGGTTTTCAATCATTTCTTCTTTGACACCGGACAATGCATTCCCGTCATCTTCGAAGAAATCTTCGAATTTCATCGGGGCGGCATCCTTGTCTTCTGGCTTATGGGTCCACGCATTTTCATAAGCGAGCGTGTCGTGCGCTATGCGCCGAACTTGAGAAAAGTTCATCTGACCAAACTGCTGGACGATGCGATCCAAAGATCGAATATCGGAATCAGACAATTGAAGCGGGTCAACCTCCGCTTGAGCTTCGATCCTCGGATGCGTCCAAGACTTGTCTAAGGTCACACTCTTAGCCAAAACTCTGGCATCGGAACTGCGAAACATCGAAGTCTTTTTGAGTTCTTTGAACGCACTATAAAGCTTCGAAGGCACAGGCCCATGCGCCATTGCGTGATAAACATCGCCTATGATCGGTCTGCCGAATCTGACCAAGTGATCCCTATCTGCCAGATACAGCATTTTGAATAACTTCGCCTGAGTAAGCTCCATAGGCTTGGGGTCCCTAGTGGCAATGTAAACTGTTGCCGCTACGGCTTTGTCGATGTCGAACTCAAAAAGAACGTCCATCAGCTTTCGCCTTCATTCCCATTAAAGGCAATTTTAGCACTTTTCGGCAGCTTTTCCACAGGATTACTTCTTTGCCTGTGGGAAACATAGCTCAAATTAGTGTATGATGCGCTATCTGTCAGTGGTAAATCTATCTAAGCATTGATTATTTCGGCGATTTCCCAAATGTAATCTGCGATTCCCGCTTCCATCGCAGGAGTGACCCGGAGCGTCTTGTGAACCCGGCAGAATTGTAATACGCAAACCACAGTGAATACGCGGCTTGCAGATGCGACCATTTTCGGCTGCATTGCTGAGTCGCGTCATACGCTCGCATCCCCATTCGAATGCCCAAGTTCTGACGTTCAGTGGCTTGTGCGAATGCCGTCTGAATCAGGGTTTCCCATGAATTCTTCTGGTTCCGAATCCGCAACTTCACCCGGGCTGTATCAGTTGTTCGCCATCGCGGCGAGACGCCAGTATCGTGAACTTTCTCAGTTCCAGTCATCCTCCTCGTTCCTATCAGACGACGCGCAAGAATATCACCTCGGTGTCTCGCTGGAACAATGAACGCGAGGAGTTGTCGGCTCGAACGTTCGACCAGGATTGGGAAACAGGATAACGACCATGATCGGAACCCGGGGATCCGAGCGCGGGTAAGACGGGTGCGAGTTATAGGACGAACGCGTCACCGGCCTACCACGAGCCCACCAGCGGCCCGACCTGTGGGGCCGTTCTCGTGCTCCGCGCTAAGAATAGGATAGGGGTATTGCTGGCACCGTCTTCGGACACCACCGCAAACCGGGTGGCGTCGGTTTCGCCGCAGGTATCACCGCCACAACCGCCGTGTATTAGCGATGGGCTCTGTTTGGATTTTTGCCTGAACCTGGGTGGCGACGTTTCGTTGCCTCCAGCGCAACAACAAGTTCGTCACAGGCTCCAGTGTTTTTCATGGATGCTGGTTTCTCTGGAGCCAGTTTTGAAGAGACCGGGATAGAATGCCCTATGCCTCGATTCAGCAGGTTTCACGTGCTCTACTCCGGCAACCCTACCCCGCCTCCCGGGCGAAAGTTCCGCCAGATTGTGGCGGGGCCGTCTGAAGATCGCACCTTCTACGAGGTCCGCATCTTTGAAGGCGACTCCGTACAGAAGGATCCGGACTTCAACGCGGTGCGAGGCATGGAGTACTACTCCCACGACTCGGCGGAAGCAGCCGACAAGGACGCGGACCAGGAGCGCGACAGGAGCGTTGCCGCCGGTTGGGTGCTCTTCGACCCGTCGGGTCGCTAGACGACTCGCCGCTTCTCGGACGGGTCAATGACTGACGGGTCCATGACTGACGGGTCAATGATCGATTTCGGGCGCCTATTCCTGGCAGCGATTTCTGGGCAATTCGTTTTTCAGAGCCAATCGGTCTTGGTGATTTCAGGGCGACGGACGCCAGCTTGCGATGAAGACGCGCTGGCGGTGTCTCAATCGAAATCGGGCATCGTGAAGATTGCCTCGCGAGGATTCTCCGATTGGTTCGCCACCATGCCCGCCATGCGTGCAACCACTGCCAGGTATGCCGTTGAATCCCAGCGGACGACCACGACATTGGCGGCGGGACCAAATGTGAACTGAAGACCGGGAAGCTTCTTCTCTTCGAAATCACGCAGAATCCGGACGCCTGCAGCACTCAGATCCTCGAAACACACAACTCCAGACACTTTCACGAGCGGCCTCCAGATTGCGCCAATTTTCCGCATGGAGATCCGGAGGGAGGGCGCGCAGCAAACCCTATCCCCAGAGAACGCAGTGCCTGGGGAAATCCCCTTTTTCGCGATTGATTGGCGATGAGCCGCGATTGGCAGGAAACGTGCAACTATCAGGGGCGGCGAGACTTATTCTGCGCCTGGGAGGGGATTCATTCTGCTACCGGATGGATCTCCCTATGCAACTCATAAAAAATGAGTTGGTCCATAAACCCGCTCTCCGACATTACCGGAATTCGAACCCGAATTCGCAGGAAACCGAGCGGCATTATTTGCGTCAAAAGTTCCGAAAAAGGAGGGGCTGAAGTATGAACGACCAACTCCTTCCGGCGTTCGTTCACCGGCACAATCATGAAGATGGTTCGTGGGATTTGATCTGCGCGAAGTGTTTCCTTACCGTTGCAACGGAAAAGATGGAAGACGATCTCTATCAACATGAGGAGGAGCATGACTGCGAGGCTCTTCGAGGGGCAAGGCGGAAGGCGCGCATCCTGGAGCCGATCCGGGGCCCTCATCTCTGAAATTCCGGCAGAGGAACGCACTGGCTTCGGCTGGCCGCTGAGATGAAATGGGGCTTTCGAGATGCAAGAGCCCCCGGAATAGCCCAATCCGGGTCAAATAGCGCTATGGGCAGCGCTATGGGGGGTCGGGTTTCGACTGGGGCAAAAGTCGCCTACGGGTGGCAGATGATCCGAGAATCCCGTCGCCTCTGTTCCGGGGATTCTCTTTGTAGTTGAAGGACACACTGCTGGGCGTCAAGCAACATCTTGCGGATCGTTGCGCGCTCTTCTACATCGAGAGCTCGTTCGATCTCATTCAGCTTTTGTAAAACAACGACGGTATTCATGATGCTGATCACACTCGCAGGATCAGGTTGTCATGCGACAGCCGACATTGCAGTGATGAAACTCACTCCAGAACACGGGTGATCCAGCGGGTAGGATTCTGCTAAGGCCCTTATTATCAATCAGAAAAGGGCCCATGTAAAAACTGCCTGACAGAATTACACGCCCGATGTGGACTTATTCCATCCTTCGCTTTCCCGCTTTCCATCCGGGACCTGTCCGCACTTCGTCGACGGCTACGACTGTGCCTGGTGGGTCAGGTCTCGATGTAATCCCAGAAGGTATCGGCTAATTCGGCGCCGAGTTCGTTGGTCATGCGGCGCGCGGCCCGCTCAACCTCTGCCATTAGCCCGTGCAGGTAGTCGCGTGAGTGGGAGATGGCGACCACGCCGAGTGTCGCCGACTGCCAGGTGACCGCTCCATCTAATTCGGCGACGGAGATGTTGAAGCCCTGGCGGAGTTGATCCTTCATGGAACGGACGACCTGACGGCGATCTTTGAGTGACTGGGCGTGCTCGATGCGAAGCTCGAGAGTGAGTTGGGCTACGGGCATGGTTCTTTTTCAGGCCGCGAATCGACTGGCTGCATTCTAGAGCGAAAGCCGGGAACTTGTTCAAATCGAAAACCAGGTGCCGGCGGTGCCACTTCAGCGCAGCAGCGCGAAGGCGACAACCGTTTCGCTGGAATCTCCGGTTGCGGCGACGAGTTCGGCTTCCAGTTCATGCGGGACGGGCATTTCGCAGGCGGCAATTTCGGATTCGTCGGCGCCCACGAAGCAGAGTTCGCAGCAGCCCAAACTGGCGATTTGTTCATCGCCGTTTGCCATGCGGATGGGCGGTCCGAAGACGCGGCAGGTCATGGGGCGCCACTCATAGACATCGCATAGGCCCGTTGCCGGATTGAGCGCTGGGCAGGGTGCGTCGTTGGCAAAGTCTTCGAAGCGGGCTTGATCGTCTTCCGTGGTGCCAAGCACGCCGGTCGCTGGGTCGCCAGGAAAATCGGAGCAGAATTCGGCGAGCCATGTGCGGGCGCGTTGCTTGATGGCCTCACTCTGGATGGATCCGACTCACGCAGAGCGGACATTCCTGTTTGCAGGCGCGCTACATCGAGAGCGTTGATGGCGAAGGCGCCATGGCAACATTGGGTGCAGCCCGGGCGGCAGGCGAGCCAATCGCCGGCGCGATGTGCGGCATCGGCCAGCGCGGCATCCATAATCTGCACGAGTTGGGTGTCGCCCACGGGCAGACTCATCCCGAAAGCATATCTGAAGCGGATTTGATCGGACACCGAGGGATCTTTCTCATTTCCGCCATCTCGAGGGGGAATCTCTCGTGCGGAAAGAGCCGTTGCACTGACCATCCGGAGCGTTCATAAAAGCGGATGGCGTTGCCGATTGGAAGAAACGACACGGAGTTTGGAGGTAAGGAAGCCTCGCTCTGCAATTTCGAGCTCTGCGCGCGACAGCAACAGCTGCCCGACGCCGGCACCTCTATAGCGCCGGTGAACCCAGAGGTCGTCAATCCAATCGTCTTGGGTGAGGGCCGCGCCCGCGATCGTTTCCCGGCATACGGCGACCCACGCGAGTGCCCAGTCCTGATTCGCCGATCGGGACTGGAGGATCGGTCCACAATCCTCCGTAGATTTCATCAACGACGGTTTGAACGAGATCCCGCACAGTCGCGACTTCGACGAGTTTTGAATGGCGAATTTCGACTTTAGCGGGAATCTGAATCATTTGACGCTGATTGTAATTCGAGGTCGAAGTTCGCCGATTGCTGGTTTTCTATACACTGCAATAAGAACTGCGAGGTCGCTGTGCTTTACCTGGAGCGCACTCCCGCCGCGCCGCTGAATGGTTTCATTCGTGTGCTGTGGTATGCCCAGGCGCGCGAGGGGACGCACCGGCGCGAGCGCGTTCTACCGAGTGGCTGCGTGCAGGTTATTCTCAACCTGGCGCGCGATTTTCTGCTTGATTGTCCCGTGGGCGAGAGCGACCGGCGCATGCCGCCGTCGCTGGTGGTGGGTGCGCGCTCGGTCTACGAGATTATCGACCACTCCGACATGGCTGACTTGATTGGCATTGTGTTTGAGCCCGGTGGGTTCTCGCCATTTGCTGCGGACTCTGTCGATCTCTTCAGCAATCGCAGCGTGGCCCTTGAAGATGCGTGGGGCGCGTCGGCGCGAAACCTGCGCGACCGGCTGCGTGAATTGCCTGGGCCACTGGAAAGACTCCGTTGCCTGGAGGTCTTTCTGGTGGAGAAATTCGCGCCGCGCTTGACTTGGCACGGTCCCTGGCGATCGGGCGAGATCGATTTCGCGGTGCGTGCTTTCGGAAATGCGCGGGGAATTGCCACGGTGCGAGAAGTGGCGCGGCGTACCGGTTGGAGCGAGCGCCGCTTTTCACAGGTCTTCCGCGAAGAGGTGGGCTTGTCGCCCAAAACGTGGTGCCGGGTGCAGCGCTTTCAACGCGCCGTGCGGCAGTTGTATGCAGGCGGCGATGTGCCGTGGGCGGAACTGGCGCTCGATTGCGGCTTCTACGACCAATCGCATTTCGCCAACGAGTTTCGAGCCTTCTCGGGGATCGACGCGACTACGTATTCGGCGCGGCGGACGCAATGGGCCAACCACATCGTCGTGGAGTAGTCCCTCGTCGATTCTCCGATTTCCGATTTTTCCAAGAGATCCGCCGGAGATGCTGTCATCCTGATGCGGTAGTTTGAACCGAACCAGTTTGAACCGAACCAGGAGGACTTATGCCATCTACAGTGACTTCCCCATCGACCATCATGCCGGCGATGCGGTATCGCAACGCTCCGGCCGCCATTGACTGGCTTTGCCAGGTGTTTGGCTTTGCGCGCCACGCCGTTTATCCCGGCCCGGACAACACCATCGGCCACGCGGAATTGACGCTGGGCGGCGGCATGATCATGCTCGGCTCCTATAAGGACGATGCCTACGGGCGTGGCTTCAAGTCGCCGGAGGACGCAGGAGGCTTTGAGACGCGCGGTACGTACGTGATTGTGGCGGATGCCGACGCGGTGTATGGGAAGGCGAAGGCTGCGGGCGGGACCATCGTCCGCGAATTGCAGAATACGGATTACGGCAGCCGCGAATTCACCGTGAAGGATCTGGAAGGACATTCGTGGAGTGTGGGGACTTACAATCCCTGGGCCGCGCAGAGTTGAGGATCAAAGTCCGGATTGCTGTGCGACTGGCTTGCTCGGCCATTTGGGCGGCTGCGCTATAGTCGTTGCGTAGCTTTTGGAGGGTTCCCTTTGAGGTCGAATCGTTTCGCGTTTCCCGTTGTCTTTTTCCCCTCGGCATTTCTTGCCCTGGCCTTGTTGCCTTTGTGTTCCGCTGTGTCTCATGCACAGGAGCCGCGGCTGCTGGTCGCGCAAAAAGGCGAGAGCAGCCTGGCCATCGTCGATCCAGTTGCTGGAAGGGTTTTGGGTTCAGTGGCCGAGGGCGGTGTTACGGGGCATGAAGTGATCGCGTCGGCAGATGGGCGTACGGCCTATGTACCCATCTACGGCAACTCGGGCGTGGGCAAGCCCGGGACGGATGGCACGAAGATTGTGGCAATTGATATTGCATCGCAGAAGATCGTGGGTGAGGTGGATTTCGATCACGGCATAAGGCCGCATTGCCCGCTGATTGGGCCGAAAGATCGTATGCTCTACGTGTCGACGGAGCTCGACAAGTCGATCACGATCATTGATCCGAAGACGCTGAAGATTGTGGGTGCGATTCCGACGGGGCAGCCGGAGAGCCACATGTTCGTTTTGTCCCATGATGGCCGGCGCGGGTACACAGCCAATGTAGGGCCGGGGACGGTGTCGGTGCTGGATATTGCGGGGCGCAAGACGCTGAAAGTGATTCCAATCTCCGGCAACACGCAGCGGATTGCGATTTCGAAGGATGACCGCTGGGTGTTTACGGCTGACCAGACCAAGCCGCAGATGGCAGTGATTGATACGAAGACGGACAGCGTCGCCAAGTGGATTCCCATTGAGTCGGATGGCTACGGCGGTGCGGTGACGCCGGATGGGCGTTGGTTCCTGGTCACGCTGCCCGATGTGAACAAGGTGGCGGTGATCGACATCAAGACCATGCAGGTGGCGCAGAACCTTTCGGTCGGCGCGTATCCGCAAGAAGTCGTGATGCGGCCGGATGGGAAGGTTGCGTATGTTTCCTGCATGCACAGCAACCAGGTGGCCGAGATTGACCTCGGAAGCTGGAAAGTTACGCGGATGATTGCGACGGGGAAAGCGACGGATGGGCTGGCGTGGGCGGGGCAGTGAGTTCGCGTGCAGATGCTTTGGTGCTGGCGGTGTCGACGCGAAGTGCCGATGCTCGATGAGGTGGAATTTGCCGAGATAATGTCGCTCAATCTCGACTCAATCAAAGCAACGAAGGATATCCGGGAGCACACGGGAGTTTCGTTGCAGGACCCATCAATCGATGAGTTATATCAGCCCGTGCGCGACCGGTATGAGCAGCTTACCGGAATGAAAGAGAGCAATCACAACGCGATCATGCACCACAGGCTGTCGCTTTTCGGGGCGCCATGCGCGAATTGCGGAAAGCCGCTGCGCACCCCAAAGGCGAAGCTTTGTGGAAGTTGCATGTTGCCGGTCAATAGCTGAGAACGATGCGCTGCGATTTGCAGCGCATCCTCTTTGTGTGGCCTGTTTTAGGGCCTTTCGCAGCTGAAGCCGGTAACTGTCCCGGATTCCTTTATCCGTTTTCTTTCTTTGCGATACAACCACGACCGGGATTTTGGAGTCGTAAATATCAGGTCCGTCCGCGGACCCAAGTCCAATACGAAAAAGAGAGAACGATATGAAGAAATTTTTTGCAGCAGCACTTTGTGCCGCCAGCTTCAGCTGCTTGGCGGTATCTGAAGATACGGCGAAGATCGATGCGCGTATCGATGCGGCCCATGCGGTTCTTCACGAATTGATGAATACCCCCGATAAGGGTCTTCCCTTGGACATCGCTTCCCGGGCGACGTGTGTCCTGGTCGTACCTTCTTTCAAGAAGGGCGCTTTTGTTGTGGGTGGGGAGTACGGACAGGGTGTGGCCACGTGCCGGACGCACAATGGCGGGTGGAGTGCTCCCGCATTCGTTCAGCTTGAAGGAGCAAGTTTCGGATTCCAGATCGGTGGGCAATCAACCGATCTGGTGCTGATTGGCATGAATCATCGTGCTCTTGAAGATCTGCTGAAGGAAAAAGTGAAGCTGGGGGGCGATGCTGCTGTGGCGGCCGGGCCCGTTGGCCGCAATGCGCAGGCCGCAACGACGGAGCTCGCGAATGCTGAGTTCCTGACCTACTCGCGCAGCCGAGGGCTCTTTGCCGGGGTCGACCTGAACGGCGACGTGGTCCATCAGAACCGTTCGGACACGGAGACGATGTATGGTCACGCCATTCCTTTCGAGAGGATTCTTTCCGGTAGCGTGCCGCCTCCTGCAGGGGCCACGCACTTCATTGCCACTGTGAACCAGCTCTTCCGCCGTGGTGAGGCGCATAGGGCTTCGGACAAGTAGAAGCGCGTCCTGATGTGGCGAGAGCACTTCGAGCCCCTCTTTCTTTGCATGGGCCGAGTGCTCTCCCCATTTGACTTGATTTAATTCGCAGCCTCGTGCACCGGGCCATCGAGCAGTGGATGGTCGAGGCCTGAAAGTGTGACGCCGCTCTTCCCTTTCAGATCGAAGACGACGATCTCGTTGTCGCCGTCTTTCAGCCACACGCCGGGAACGTAGAGGGTCTGCTGTGGGCCGATGTCCCAGTAGCGGCCAACGGCGTGGCCGTTGATCCACACCGCGCCTTTGCCCAGCGTCCGCACATCGAGGAATGTGTCGCCGGCTTTGGCGAGGTTGAAGTGGCCCCGGTAGAAGCACGGACCGGCTGCAGGCCTCGTTGCCGAATTCGATCGTGTCTGTCGCCTGCATCGGCAGTGGGTAAATCGACCACCCTTCGATGGGCTGGCCGTGCCAAAGGACCTGCTTGGTGATGCCCGCACGCTCGCCGCGCAGGACGATGGAGAAGTTCACGCGTCCGGAGTTCTCGACGAGGATGTCGAGATGCTGCCCCGTGCGTTGGCAACGTGCAGCGGAAGCGACATTTTGCCGAGACGGCGATCCAGCGAGCCAACGAATACGCCGTCGAGGTAGACGCGCGCGTAGCTGTGCAACTGATCGAGGACGAGGTCGCCATCGCCCGCCGTCTTGAGCGTGGTGCGGTAGAGGATGTAGCCGTAGTTCTGACCGATGTCTTCCATCGTGAGCGGCTGTGCGGATTCGACCGGATCGGGCAGAGTGTTCCACAGCGAGCGAGACTCGCCGAGTGCGATTGCGGGAATCGTGATGGGATCGGGCGACGGCGGAATGGGCGGTGGCGTGACGCCGGTGGCCTTGGCGATGATGTCGCGGAAGGCCATGTATTTGGGCGTGGGGCGACCGCTCTCGTCGAGCGTGGCCTGGTAGTCATAGCTGGTCACGTCGGGCTGATAGTCGCTGCCGTTGGAATTGGCGCCGCTCATGAAGCCAAAGCTGGTGCCGCCGTGAAACATGTAGACGCTGACGGAGTAGCCCTGATTGACGATCCAGCGGAATTCGGCAATCTGTTGTTGCAGTGTCGCGCGCTTCGTGTTTGCCGCCCCAGTGATCGAACCAGCCATCCCAGTATTCGCCGGCCATGTGTGGTTGATTGGGGCGCATTTTGAGCAATTGCTCGAAGGATTGCTTGGCTTCGCCCGTGCCAAAGTTGACGGCCGCGGGCAGGTCGGCGAAAGAGCCGTTGGGCATTTGCTCCGCGCCATCGGCGGTGTAGAGCTGCGCATCGCGGAAGCCGCTGTCCTCAATGAGTCTGCCTGATCTGGCCAAGGTAGTGGCGGTCGTTGCCGAAGCTGCCATACTCGTTTTCGATCTGCACCATGATGATGGGTCCGCCGCGGCCGATTTGCAGCGGGGCAAGTTCCTGGCCGAGACGGTGCATCCAGCGCGACGCGGCTTCGATGAACTTCGGATCGTCGCTGCGCACCACCATGGAGTGGTCTTTGAGCAGCCATCCCGGGAAACCGCCGAAGTCCCATTCGGCGCAGCTGTAGGGGCCGGGGCGCAGATTGACGTAGAGGCCTTCCTGCTGCGCTTCACGTACGAATTCGGCCACATCGTTGTTGCCGGAGAAGTCGTAGACCCCGGGCTGCGGCTCGTGGACGTTCCAGAAGACGTATGTGGTGATGGTATTCAAGCCCATCGCCTTGGCCTTGCGCAGGCGATCGCGCCAGTAGGCGCGGGGCACGCGGGCATAGTGCATCTCGCCGGCGAGAACGCGGAAGGGCTTGCCGTCGAGCGAGAAATGATCGCCCTCGACGCGAAAGCTGTGGCCGGCTGGCGGGCGAAACCTGCGCTGAAGCGAAAGGCGTCCACGCTAAAGAAGAAGACGTGGCGAAGGCACAGAGAATTGCGGATTTTGCGAACGAAAACGAGTTTCATAAATTTGGCACTCTGGACTATACCGCATCACCGAGGTACAGGTGCGTGAGCCGATTACAGCGGTGCGGGACGGGACGTCAGGATTTCAACCGAAACACCTGGATTCCTGGAATTTATCCGCACTTCAAGAATCTCGAAATGGACGCAGCGCTTGACTGAGTTGTGCAGGGTTCAGTACCCCCTCACATTACTTTTGTTTGACATGGTTACCCCGACGGACAACCGGCCAGCGAGGCGGTGTGGTTTGATGAAGTCTGTTCAACGAAAGGTCTTCAACACTGTCGAGGGGTCCGCACGGTTCGGCGATAACGCGAGCTATTTGCGCTGTGACGAATAAACCCCAGACAGTATCCCCCGCGCGGCGGGGCATCACAACCTGCTCTCTTCCTTCCCCGCTTCTGTACGGAATCCACGCTCACGACAACGCAACTGCATTCTGGATACTCGGTATCCCAGCCAGGAGCATCCATGCGCAATCGATCTGAACGCCTGTACTTTTCACCCCGCGCGCTTGTCTTAGCGTCGCTTTTGGGTGCGATTTCACTTGTCACGGGCTGCTCGAGTTCCTTCAAGGTGACCGATCCCAGCTACTACACGAGGATCTCGGCGTCCGCCACGACGATTCGGGTCAACCAGAACTCTTCAGATCGTCAACAATGAGAAGGCCTCCGGCGTGCCGCTCACCTTTTATGTGAATGGCATTGCAGGCGGCAATGCGGTGCTGGGCACCATCGACAGCAACGGCCTCTACACTGCGCCGGCCATCGTTCCCGTTCCCAACACCATCACCATCACCAGCGCGGCGCCGAGCAATCCGAGCTATCCGCCTGGTTCTGTGTCTCTGGGTGTCTTGAATCCGATTCCGATTCTCACCTCGGTGACGCCGACGGGCTTCTCTGAAGGCATAACCACGGTGTCGGTGACCGGCTCGCAGTTTGTGTATGGCGCGCAGATCTCGTGGAATGGCACTCTGGTTACCACCACGTTCGTTTCGAGCACGCAGCTGGTGGCGGCGATCGCCGCGCCGAATCCCGGAACCTTCCCGCTGCTGGTGACCAATCCGAATCCCGGATCGGCGAATTCCGCGACCGCTGCAGGTCAAGGTGGCGCCGGGGCAGGTGGTGCTCCAGCTGGAGCCCCAGACCGGCACCGATGTGCGCGTGACCAATTCGATCAACTTCGGCTTGATGGTGAGTGGAACCAACAACACCGGCGTGACTCTGGCGATCAATGGAGTCGCCGGCGGCAACGCGCAGGTCGGCACGGCGGTCTCCGAACACGGACGGATCGATCACCTACACAGCGCCGGCTGTGGTGCCGAAGCCGACCAACGTCGTGCAGATGACGATCACCAGCGTCGACAACCCGACAGTTTCGATTACCCAGAACATTTCGGTGCTGAATCCGATTCCGATTCTGACCTCGGCGACTCCGACGTCGTTCAATGTTGGATCGGCGTCGGTGGTCGCTGACGGGTCAGAATTTCATCTCCGGCGCGACGGTGCTGATGAATGGAGCGCCGGTGTCGACGACATTCAACAGCGGAACGCAGTTGACGGCGACCATCAATCCGACGCAGCCCGGCGACAATCGATCTGCAGGTGCTGAATCCGAGTCCCGGGCCCGCGAATTCGGCGGATCTGATCGCGGATGTGGCGGGCGGCGCACCCACGCTGCAGGTGAGCCTTACGCGATGCATCGCGCTTCCTGCAGCAGGCGACCTTTGGCGCGACCGACGGCGACATCCACAACCTTCGACTGATCGGCTATCAGGCGTGGCTCAACGCAACAGTTCGCCGCACAGCAGACGCTGATGGAGCCGGGAGTGGAGCAGGCGCTGATTCTGAATACCTTAATCCGCCCTGCGCGGCCGCCGACGTCAAGTGCAACGCGGCGCTTTTCGTTCAGAACAATCAGGACGAGAATTACGTCGAGAATGCGTTCTGGCAGAACAGCCTTTCGGCGAACGACGAGCTGCGGCAGCGGGTGCAACATGCGCTGACGCGAGATCTTCGTGATCTCGGGCACCAACGCTTCAGGTGCAGAACATGCCGCGCGGCGAAGCCAACTACTACGACGTGCTCGGCGCGGACGCCTTCGGGAACTTCCGACAGCTGCTGCAGGATGTGACGCTGAACCCGATGATGGGCCAGTTGCTCAACATGCTGGGGAACGACAAGGGCAACGCCACCACCGATCCCGACGAGAACTACGCGCGCGAAGTGATGCAGCTGTTCACCATCGGCCTCTACCAGTTGAACAACGACGGCTCGCAGAAGCTGGATGGCAACGGGCAATCCCATTCCGACTTACTCGAACACCGACGTGATGGGACTGGCCGCGGTCTTCACGGGCTTCAGCTGGCAAATACCGGGCGACACGACGGAAGCGGCGTGGTCGAATTGCTGCCAGTATGTCGGCACGGGATTCGGCGAAGAGCTGCTGCCCGATGGCGAGCTATCCCGAGCCATCATTCGACGGTGGAGAAAGATTTTCTCGGCGTGACGATTCCGGCTTCGACGAATCGCGGATCCGGATGGCGATCTGAAGATTGCGCTCGACACGCTATTCAATCATCCGAACCTGCCGCCGTTCTTCTGCAGGCAGTTGATTGAGCATCTGGTCACCAGCAATCCGAGTCCCGCGTACGTGAATCGCGTTGCCCAGGTATTCAACGACGACGGAACGGGCATGCGCGGCAACATGCAGGCAGTCATCACCGCGATCCTGACTCGATCCAGAAGCACGCGACGGCCTCTGCCGCCGTCGGCCAATCCGCAATACGGCAAGGTGCGCGAGTCGCTGCTGCGCTACACCGAGTGGGCGCGGGCTTTCATCGCGCAGTCGCGCAACGGCGGCTACTGGCTGGGCAGCACCGAGGATCCGATCTATGGACTCGGCGAAATGACGCTGCGTTCGCCCACGGTCTTCAATTGGTTCGCTCCCGGATATGTTCCGCCGGGAACGAGCATCGCAGCCGCCGGACTGGTGGGGCCGGAGTTGCAGATGACCAACGTGACGACGGTGGTCGGCTATCCTGAACTACATGCAGGGCGCGATCGGCGCCGACGCGACGAGCGGCCCGGACGTGTTCTCGTCGTACGGACGCCGAACTGGGCCTGGCCTCGACGCCGACTGCACCTGGTTGATCGGATGAATCTGCTGCTGATGGCCGGCCAGATGAACAGCACGCTCGAAGGCCAGATTGTGAGTGCAGTCAGCGCGATCGATATCCCGACAGGCGATCAGAACGCAATCAACGCCGCGCTTGCGGCCCGCGTGCAGACCGCAGTCTATCTGACGTTGGCGTCACCAGACTTCACCGCGCAACAATAGGGAGCCCACTATGTGCAGAGCATGACCATTACTCGGCGGCAATTTCTAAGAACGGCTTCGTTCGCCTCGATGGCGGGTGTCTCGGCCAGCCCATTTCTCATGGGGCTGAACTCGATGGCCGCGATGGCGCAAAGCAATACCTCCCCTGACTACAAGGCGCTGGTGTGCGTCTTTTTGCAGGGCGGCAATGACGGGCACGGAACCGTGATCGCAACCGACCCGGACTCCTACTCCGCGTTTACGCAGGCGCGGTCCGGAGCGCCGGGACTTGCCTATCCCTTGAGCTGAGCTTGCTGCCGATCACGCTGAAGACACCGCAGAGCGGGCGCACCTTCGCGCTGAATCCTGTATTTGACCGGGGTGCAGAATCTGTTCAACGCCGGCCGCGCGGCGATTGTGGCGAACACGGGAACGCTGATTGCGCCCGCGACCAAGGCGCAGGTGAATGCCAACTCCGTTCCGCTGCCGGATTCGCTGTTTTCGCACTTCGACCAGACGGCGGCGTGGCAGGCCGTGGCCTCGAACCTTGGCAGCGGGGAACACGTGGGCTGGGGCGGAGCGGTCGCAGACCTGATCGAAAGCATGAACATGAACTCGAACTCCATGTTCACCTGCATCTCGACTGCGGGCATCGCGCTTTTTCTCTCCGGACAGACGTCGTTCCAGCTCAATTGCACGCCTGCCGGACCGATTCCCATCTGCGGGCTGGCGCAGCCGTTGTTCGGCAACTCTGCGGGTACGAACGCGCTCAACTCGATTCTGAGCGCGGACGAAGCCAATCTCTTTGCCAAAGAATATGAAGTTGTGATCCAGCGCTCCATTCGAGGCGCAGGCGACTCTCGCATCGTCGATGTTGCCGGCGGGTGCGAGCGGGGTTCCGAACCCGACGCAATTCCTCGACCCGACGACCAACAAGCTAACGGACAATCCGCTGGCCGCATCGCTGCAGACGGTGGCGCGGATCATTGGCGGAAGGGCAGGACTCGGGCGTCACGCGGCAGATCTTCTATGTGCAGCTGGGCAGCTTCGATACGCATGACAACCAGGCGCAACTCCACGCGCACCTTGCTGACGCAGCTCGGGGAGGCGCTGGAATACTTCGACGGCCTGATGACTTCGATGGGGCTCGGCAACCAGGTGACGACCTTCACGGCATCGGACTTTGGCAGAACGCTGACCTCCAACAGCAACGGCACCGATCACGGCTGGGGCAGCCACCACTTTGTGGTGGGCGGCGCAGTGCAGGGACAGAACATGTACGGCCAGTACCCGGTGATCGGCGTGAACCAGGCCAACGATCTGGGCGCAGGGCGGCTGATCCCGACGACATCGGTGGATCAGTATGCGGGCACGCTGGCGAAGTGGTTCGGACTCTCGGATGGCCAGATTCGAACCGTCCTGCCGAACTTCGGCAACTTCGGCTCCAGTCCGTATCTCGGATTCATGGGCTAAGTAAAAATCTCGATCAGCGGCGAAAGCGCCGTTTTCGTTTCTGGCCAGTTGGAGCCGGTACATCTTAGAGGCGCACACCTCCTATTGAGGGATCCGCGCGCACTGAGATATCCTGACGAAGTCATGCGACGTTTCAACCGTGACATGGCACAGGATCCGCAGATCTCCCGCTGGATGGAATTTGTATGCAGGATCGGGCCGACCTACCAAAACTCCTGATTGTGGATGATGAAAGATTGATCGCGGATACGCTGGCCACGATCTTTAATGCCAGTGGCTACGAAGCTCGTCCTGCGTATTCAGCGGAGCAGGCTTTGGAGGTCATCGTTGGGTGGGATCCGGCCATCGCGATTATTGATGTCATCATGCCCGCGATGAACGGCATTGATCTCGGAATCCTCCTGCGAGCGAAGCGACCTTCGATCCAGGTGATGTTGATCTCGGGACAAATGGTCACCGGCCTGCCGACGGGAGAAGCTCGAAAGAAGGAGCATCCATTCGAAACTTTGGCGAAGCCGATTCCGGTGTCCCAGTTACTGGAAATGACGGCAAAGCTGCTGCCGAGCCGATTGAACTAGGTCAGGCAGCGACGCACATTGCGTTCGCGAACCGGGGTCGGCAATTTGGTCTTGGTTGGGCTCTCGAGCCGCTCTCCTTTTATGCGGCCTTCTTTCGGCGCCCTGTCTTTTTGGCCTCAGTTCTCTTCGGCTTCTTCCCCTCGGCGAGGCTGTTGCGGAGAGCGTCCATGATGTTGACTACCTTGGATTTTTTGGGCTCAGGTTCGGGGGCGGGCAGCGGTTTTCTTTTCCGCTTCGCATCCACCAGCTTTTTGACAGCGGCCTCATAGTCGTCCTTGTATGCGGACAGGTCGAACTTTGATGTGCCGCTCTTGATGAGCTGTTTCGCCAGGGACAACTCGTCCGCGGCAACCGCTGTGTCCTTTACTCCGGACAATGCGGATTTTGGGTCGCGAAGTTCATCCTCATAGCGGAGTAAATAGAGCATAAGTCCCTTTTGTTTAGCGTCCGATGGCGCTCCGATTGCGACGAGATGCTCACGACCGCTGAACGCGATTTCTCCGATCCCGAACGTGCTCGTCTCTGCGAGAGCCTTACGCATGATCGAGAGAGCCTTGGCCTGAGCCTCATCTTTCGGCGCAACAAAGTAGGGTCGCTCATACAAAGAAGAGGGGAGCTCTTCAGCCTTCACGAACTGCTTGATGGGCATCGTCGTCGCAGTCGGAATACGGAGAGCCTTGAGTTCTTCTGGATCGATCTCGATATAACGATCTTTTGCGTATTCGTAGCCTTTGACGATGTCTGTCTTCTCGACCTCCCCGCGTTCGTCGACGTCTTTGTGATGGACCCGCTGATGGGTTTTGCGGTCGATCTGATGGAATTCGACCTGGCGGCCGGGATTTGTGGCTGGAAATATCTTCACCGCAATAGAAACCAATGAAATCTGGATAGAACCAGACCATGTGGGCCGTGTGGGCATCGATTCTTCTCCTCGATCCAAATCTCTCTCAATGTAGGATGCAGGTTTAAATTGCATCGTATTCCCAGGTTCCACCAGCGACGTTTGCGCTTAAGAATAGGCTCGACTTTCGAGGGAGCCATTCAGCGCAATGCGTGTGCCGCAACTTGCGCTTGATAAAGCGCGATGCGAAAAACACAGCGGATCCATCCTCGCAGGCTCAGAGATCGATCAACAGGAGGGACAGGAGTCCTACCCAAGGCTTTGGTCGGGAGTTCCCGAACAGCGTGAATCACTGAGCGATGGGCAGGCAAATTTGGATGGACGTTCCGCCGCCTGCGCGATTGGATGCCGCGATCTTGCCGTTGTGGAGTTTGACTGCCCTTTCGGCGATGGCGAGGCCCACACCAAATCCGCCGGTCTGCGCGCTACGGGCCATGTCCAGCCGGTAGAAAGGGCGAAAGACTGACTCGAGTTCCGAATCCGGAATGCCCGGTCCTCGATCACTCACTTCGATCACCGCCATCTGTTGCCCATCCTCTTTGCGCAATCGAAGTTCAACGACTGTTCCCGCTTCGGTGTAGCGCACCGCGTTGCGGAGTACATTTTCGATGGCGCGGTACAGTAACTCGCGTTTTCCATCGATGACACAGTCGCACTCTGCCTGGAGGACGACGGATGCATTTCTCTGTTGTGCTTCGTACGTGGCATCGGGAGTTATCTCTTCGAGCAGTTGTTTCAGCGACACACGTTCGAATTTTCCCAGGCTCTCCGCGGCTTCCATCGAAGAGAGGCCAAGAAGCTGACCGATCAGTTGATTGAGACGCTGGGTCTCACGTTCGATCCGATCGAGGTGCGTGCTCATGGTCGAATCGGCATCCTCGCGGGAGAGCTCGAGCGCCACGCTCAGCCTGGCCAATGGCGAGCGAAGCTCATGGGAGACGTCGCGGAGCAGGAGCTTTTGCGCATTGACGAGCGACTCGAGCCGCTCCGCCATGTGATTAAAGCTGTGCACGAGAGCGTCGAATTCATCGCCCTTGAAGAATCGACTTCGGGGCGCGCCTTCGCGGACCCGGGTACTCAGATTGCCCTGCGCGAGTTGCAGGGCAGCCTTCCGCAGGCGAACGACCGGGCGTGTGAAGATGAGCACCAGAACGAAGGTTGTAAGCCCGCCGATTGCAATGGCTACGGGCAATTGCGGAGACGCAAAATGATACAGGTCTTCGTACCAGGTGTGCTGCTCTCGATGAATGGGAACGACGGCGATGAAGAGGTAGTTTTTCCCGCTGGCAGAGCTAGCCGGCGCGGTCCATACGGTGAGGTTGCCGGCCTGGCGAGCCTGCACTGCGTCGCGTGAACCAGCCGGTACGGTGACTCCTGGCGGCATTTGACCACACACGACGATTCTGCTTGTCTCTGCCAACGCCAGGTCTTCATGGCGTTGCTGTGCGTATGCGTTGAACTGCGCGCAGCCGCCGGATTCAAATCTGTTCGCACCTTCAACCGCATTTGCGCTCAGGTTGCTGAACGCCGGATCGAGCAGGAAATTCGGTCGAGGAAAACGGTGCGCGAGGATGAAGCCGGTGGAGATGACAAAGATGAGGCTCTGCGCAATCCAGAAAATAATGAAGATTTTGAAGAAGAGGCCGCGCATCTGGGTCAGCCCTCCTGTTCGCCGAAGTCGCGATCGAGAACGAGCTGATAGCCGACGCCGCGCACTGTCTTGACTCGATCTTCGTCTTCTCCGCCCTGACCCAGCTTTCGCCGAAGCCGGCTGACATGCATGTCAAGGCTGCGATCGAATGGATCGAACGCACGGCCCAACACGGCCTGCGATAACTCGTCGCGACTGAGCACCGTGCCTGGGACCCGCATCAGGGCTTCCAACAGTCCGAACTCGACATCGGTAAGGTCAAGTTTCTTCCCGGCCTTCAAGGCTTTACGCGCAGCCATGTCCAACTCGAGATCCTGAACGCGCAGTTGAGCTGCGTGCGGAGGGGAGGTGTGATCCTGCCTGCGAAGGACTGCACGCATCCGAGCCAACAGTTCGCGAGGATTGAAGGGCTTGGGCAGATAGTCGTCTGCCCCGATCTCCAATCCAACGATGCGATCGACATCTTCTCCACGTGCCGTGAGCAGCAAAACACTCACATTCGATTCGGAACGCACTCGCTTGAGAACCTCGAATCCGTCCATGCCGGGCAACATCACGTCAAGAAGAATCAGGGCCCAGGGCCGCTGTTGCGCTGCAACTAAACCGGTGTCTCCCCGGTGTATCGTACGGACGCGAAATCCATGTTTGGCCAAATACTCCGTGAGCATGGAACATAATTCAACGTCATCGTCGATCAGAAGAATATCTTCCACGCAACTCTCCGAATAAGAACAGGCTACGCCCTGAGCGGACCGAAAACACACGAGAAATGTAACAAATGGTCACGAGGCCGTTACAAATCGTTACGTTCCTTTACTCATCGTGACAGCACCCAGGTTCGCACTGGGTTCTCCTTAGATCAGTTCATTGAGGGAGATTTCAAATGGTCAAGCGTGCTGCGTGGGTTCTGGTAAGTGCCGTCGTATTTCTATTCGGATTTGCCGTCCAGACTTCGACAGTGGCGCAGACCACATCCAGCGAGGTCCGCGGCACAGTCACGGATCCTACGGGTGCCGTGATTGCTGCGGCCAAGGTGGTGCTGAGCGGCGAAAACGGCAAGTCTGCGGCGACAGTGAGCGGCCGCGATGGCAATTTCCAGTTCAACGGCGTTCAACCTGGCAAGTACTCGTTGACGATCGAAGCCAAGGGATTTGCGCCGGCGACGATGGACGAGTTTGAAGTATTGCCCGGAAAAATCGCACAGCAGAATGTAACCGTGCAATTGCCCGTGGAGCAGCAGCAGGTCGAGGTAACCGAGGGATCTCTCGGCGTGAGTACCAGCGCCGACAACAACTCAAGCGCGATTGTCATCAAGGGCAAGGACCTCGATGCGCTTTCCGACGATCCCGATGAATTGCAGAGCGAACTCACGGCGCTGGCCGGCCCTGCTGCCGGTCCAAACGGAGCGCAGATCTTTATTGACGGTTTCACGGGCGGCCAACTCCCGCCCAAGTCGTCGATCCGCGAGATTCGAATTAACCAGAATCCTTTTTCAGCGCACTATGACAAGCTGGGGTACGGCCGTATTGAAATTCTCACCAAGCCGGGAACCGATAAAGTGCACGGCAACATGATGGTGATGGGCAATGATTCGGCGTTCAATTCGCTGAATCCGTTTGTAAGCTCCGAGCCTTCGTACTACACCACTTTCGCAAATGGAAGCATCGGCGGTTCGCTGGGCAAGAAGACGTCTTGGTTCGCAAGCGTATTCCGCCGGGACAATGCGTCGAATTCCATCATTAACGCAGATCTTCTCGACGCGAATTCCAATGTCTACAACTACTCTGTTGCCGTCGCGAATCCTCAATCCCGTCTCGACATCAGCCCTCGGTTTGATTTCCAGCTTGGCGAGAAAAACACCCTGACCGTGCGCTACATGCTCGATCGCCAAGTGCAGACCAACAGCGGCGTGTCGCAGTTCGCGCTCCAAAGCCAGGCCTACAATGTGTCGAATTACGAGAACAGCGTGCAACTTAGCGATACGCAGGTGCTGAGTGCGAACGCGGTGAATGAGACACGATTCCAGTACGTTCGCGCCCACGACAGTCAGATCGCGCAGAATCTGGACCCCACCGTCACGGTGCAGGGAGCCTTCACGGGCGGCGGAAGCAATGCCGGTGTGGTGCGCGATAATCAGGATCGGTTTGAGTTTGAAAACGACACAACCGAAGCAAGGGGCGCTCACGCGATCGAGTTTGGCGCGCGTTTTCGCCTGACTCGCGACGCAAACTTCTCTACTTCGGGATTCAATGGCAGTTACATCTACTCGTCCCTCTCGGCGTACGCGGCCAATACACCGTCGGAATATGACGTGACAGCCGGCAAGGCCAGTTCAAGTGTCGCGCTCTTCGATGCGGGAGTGTTCTACCAGGACGATTTCAAGGTTCGCCCCAATCTCACGCTGAGCTACGGTATGCGCTACGAAGCGCAGAACCGGATCAGCGATCACGACGATTGGGCGCCCCGCATCTCGTTCGCCTGGGCCCCTGGGGGCGGTCACGGCGCACCCGCGAAGACGGTGATTCGCGCTGGCTACGGGTGGTTCTACGATCGCTTCAATTCCACTTATGTACTGGATGCAGATCCGGCAAAATGGAATCAATCAGCAGCAGTTCGTCGTGAAGAACCCGTCTTTCTACGAGAATGCGCCCTCGGTGAGCGAGCTTTCATCGCTCAGCTCGGTAGCTCCGACCATCTACTCGATCTCGCCTGACATGAAGGCGTCGCTCAACATGCAAGCGGCCGTGGGCGTTGAGCACCAGTTTGGCAAAATCGCCACCACGTCTGTCACGTACGTCAACTCGCGCGGAGTGCACCAGTATCTGAGCGACAACGTGAACGCGTACCTGCCTGGGACATACGATGCGACCACTGGAACCGGCACTCGTCCGAACGGCATCAACGAAAATCTCTATCAGTTTCAATCGGGTGGCGTATACAACCAGAACCAGCTGATGGTGAACTACAACGTGAAGGCGAAACGTGTGTCGTTGTTCGGCTTCTACATGCTGAACTTTGCCAAGGCCGATACGTCAGGCGCCACCTACTTTCCATCGAATCAATTTGACCCCGGAGCGGACTACGGCCGAGCGAATTTCGATATACGCAGCCGCTTCCTGCTCGGCGGGAACCTGCAGGGCCCGTACGGCGTCTCGTTCAGTCCCATGCTGGTAACGAATTCGGGAACGCCCTTCAACATCACGATCGGCCAGGATGTGAATGGCGACAACCAATTCAACGATCGGCCAGCGTTCGCGACATCCGCAAGCACCGACACTGTGAAGACCAGTTACGGAACGTTCGATCTCGACCCCTCCGCGAATGAAGCACGCATTCCCTACAACGACGGCACTGGTCCGGGCCAGTTCAGCATGAACATGCGGGTGAGCAAGTCGTTCGGCATCGGTCCCAAGGTGGAGGGCGGAGCCCCGGGTGGCGGATTCGGCGGTCCAGGCGGAGGCGGCCCGCCTCCGGGAGGAGGTCCGGGTGGCGGTGGCCCTCCGGGAGGAGGCCTGGGCCCCGGCGGTCTTAGCAGGACTGGCGGCCCACCGCGGTTTGATCAGGCTGCGACCAGGCGTTATTCGCTAACTTTCGCGGCTATGACGCGGAACGTCTTCAACAACGTGAACCTCGCGCAACCGGTCGGGGTGCTTGAGTCGCCGCTCTTCGACAAGTCCAACGCGCTGGCAGGAGGATTCTTCTCCTCGCCCGCATCGAATCGAAGCATCGACTTGCAGATGACTTTCAACTTCTGACCGTTACCCAACGAAAGGCGGAAATCCAAATGCGTCAGTTCGGACGGTAGCCGTCCGTCATCGAGAAGGGATGAGATGATGTCAGTCAGTCCAAAGCATGTCATCGCCCTCATCAGTGCGACGGTGCCGATGACCGTGCTGATCCTGGCTCTGAGCCCGCTCCGGTCCGGCGCCGATCTACCTGCGCAGAGCCAAGCGGCCGGTAAAGTGTTGGCAGCTCCCTGCCGCGTGGCGAGTGCGAGGTGCAAAATCGAAATGAAGCGGCAGCCCCCTATTTACCCCATGATTCACGACATAATGAGGACGGCAGTCTGGGTCGCGGATCGCCTGTAAATCAAGATCCGTGCACGCAACAAAACCGCTCCACGCTGCTTGGCTGAATGGAAGGATTCAATGCGAACCAAATCGGCTGAATTGCTCATTTCCGGTGCTGCTCTCGCAGCGTTCTTCTGCGCCGCACTGGCGGGTGTAGCTCAATCCACCCCCAGTCGCTCTCTGCTGGCGCTCTCCAAGCGCAACCATACCCTCGCCATCGTCGATCCGGCTACTCTGCAGGTGGTCGCCCGCGCTCCTGTCGGCCCCGATCCTCATGAAGTGATTGCGTCGGCCGATGGAAAGACCGCGTACGTCTCCATCTATGGTGGCGGCCGCTATCACGCGCTTTCGGTTATCGATTTGGTTGCGCAGAAGGCGCTGCCCGATATCGACACAGGAGCGTTGAACGGCCCCCATGGCCTTGCATCGGTAGGAGGAAAGATCTGGTTCACGGCCGAGGGCGCAAAGGCCATCGCGAGCTACGATCCGGCATCCTCCAAAATTGACTGGATCATGGGGACCGGCCAGAATCGCACGCATATGCTCTTCGTCACCCCTGACCAGAAGAAGATCTACACCACCAACGTCAGCTCCGCGACTGTCACCATTCTGGAGAAGGTCACGCTGCCGCCCATGGGCCCTCCTCCGGGAATGCGGCCACCTTCGGGCGCAATGCAGCCTCCGCCGGGTCCAATGCCGCCGGACGCGGGGCAAGCCCGCATGGATTGGACCGAAACCATCATTCCCGTCGGCAAGGGCGACGAAGGCTTCGACGTTTCTCCCGATGGACGCGAGCTCTGGACTGCCAATGCGCAGGACGGCACGCTCTCGGTCGTCGATCTCACCTCCCGCAAGGTCACGGACACGCTGGACGCGAAGACCTTCGGCGCAAATCGCCTCAAGTTCAGCCCCGATGGCAAGCTGGTGCTGATTTCCATGCTCGGTGGGGGAGACCTTGTGATCTACGACGCCGCTTCGCGCAAGGAATTCAAGCACGTGCCCATCGGCCACGGAGCAGCTGGCATCCTTATCGACTCAGTCGCCGATCGCGCTTTCATTGCCTGCGGGCCCGACAACTATATCGCTGTCCTGGACCTGAAAACTCTGGAGGTCACTGGGCACATTGATGTTGGAGGGGAGCCGGACGGTTTGGCCTGGGCGGTCCAACCGTAGGACCTTCCTGTTTTGGAGAATTTAGCCTCGAATCGATTTGTTCTCAATGCAAACTCTTTTGTGCGCACGCAATGGAAGTCCCACGGAGGTGAGCTTTCTTCCCAACGGCGCTGCCGCGGATGCATCCTATGGAGTTCATGATCGCGAATCGAACTCATACTTGGAGCGCAATTCAATTCGACAAGCGCCTGCACGCCGGCTTCAATCGACGGCTTATGAACTACTTGGGAGGAGGGGGGACAGGATTGAATTTCCGTAAATCTGCCGATGAGAGAGAATCAACAGAAGGCTCACCCGAGTGCCAGAGCGGATCCGTTGATGGAAATATTCTTTTCCCCGCGATAGTATTGATATCAGCGAGCAGTTCGGGTTTCAGAAGAAGAGAGACCCGAGTGGAAGCAACGCGCCGTTCGCCGAAAAGATTGCGCCAGTGCCCAATCGACCTTATGGCCACCACAGGCCCGCTATGCGCGTTGCTGTTCGAAGCGTTTCTGATTTCTTGACGCGCCACTTAAGTAGAAAAACAGTCTGGGGTTTTCAACCCGATCGATACAAGTCCAACCCAATGAAACGAATTCGAGTCGTTCACTACAATCACACCGAAGTTGTCTCAGGTGCGGAACGCATCCTGTTAAGCCTCTTGCCGCGCCTCGGGAATCACGGCTTCGAATCGATTCTCTTGTCGCCTGCTGGTCAGCTGCAACAGGAAGCGCAAGGACTTGGCATAAAAGTTGCCACCTGCCACTCTCTTCAGGCCCGGTTTACTTCCAATCCCTTTAAGCTGATTCGATACCTGCGGTCGTTCGTGTTGTCGATTCGCAACATTCGTCGAAAACTCAATGATCTCGATCCGGACGTTGTCCATGCGAATAGCGTTCGTGCCGGTCTTGTTGTGACTATGGCGACCATTGGTTTCGATACGCCAATTGTCTGGCACGTACACGACGCACTCCCGATTCATCCGTTCTCCCCCATCATCCGCATGGTCGCTGCTCTTTCCCGGCGCACAAGTTCCATCGTCGTCTCGCACTCTACAGGTCGCATCTTTTCCAGAGGACCATTCCGTCGCATCATTTCTCGGAAAACGGACGTACTTCATAACGCTGTGGAGCTCAAGCCCAACCTGTCAACAGCTCGGGAAAGGGCAGAGCTTCGCAGCACTCTCGCTGTCGGCGATCGCTTCCTGATTGGCTGCGTCGGTCAAGTCTGCCTGCGAAAGGGACAGATTGCCCTGGTTGAAATCTTCTCCGAAGCGTTGAAGTCGAATCCGGAGATGGTGCTGATCATCGTGGGCTCTGCGCTCTTCCCTGCCGATAAGCCCTATGAAGAGAGGCTCCGCCAGCGCATCGGCGAACTCGGCATTAGTGAAAATGTTCGGCTGCTTGGCCGCCGCAAGGATGTTCCGTTGTTGCTTCAAACAATGGACGTTTTAGTGCTTCCGTCCGTACATGATCCCTTCCCGATGGTCCTCCTCGAGTCGATGGCTGCAGTACTGCCGATCGTCGCATACCGTGTCGATGGTGTACCGGAGCTTATCGACGATGGAAAGACGGGATGGCTTGTGCCGCCGGGCGACCGCGCGCAGATGGCCCGTACGATTCTTGCAGCAGAAAGCAATCCCGATCAGCGCCAGCAGCTCGCGGAAGCGGCCCGGCAGCGCGTACATAAACACACCCTGTCGAATTACGCGAGCACATTCGCGGAAATCCTTCGAGGTCGCGTCCTGCAGACCAACAATAATGCGGTGATCAGAGATAAGACTGAGCACGAATCTCACGCCAAGTCCGGGGTTGCATGACAACCGCTCGGGTCAGGTCAAAGCGCAATCGACTCATATAACAGCTGACGCGATTGGCTATAACGGGAATCGTCGTCCAGACGGGACGACAGCGGGAGGCGATCACTCCCGGTACGCGCTGATCAGAACGTCTTGAAATTGGCCGCCTTTGGCCATTACGTTCATCGCAGATTGAATCTGGTATTCGAATCCTGCTTCCTCAAGAAGCGCGAGAAAACTCGAAAGTTGAGAGGGTTCATTCTCAATCTTGTGGTGATACTCGATGAACATCTTGGATATCTGGGCTATCTTGCCACTTGCCGCCAAATCCCGCATCACGGCAAATTCGCTTCCTTCGACATCCAGTTTAAGCAGATCGACGGGTCCATCAACGTAGTCCGAGAGCCGTCCCGCCTGAACCGTGATTTCGTTTCCCCTGGAAGCTACGCGCGACTGACTGGCACTCATGGATAAACTACCGGGAGCTCCAGAGACAACATAGAACTTTTCAGCTCCAGCATGATCGGACAGCAGCAGATTGCTGACGGTAACTTCTCGAAGATGATTCTGCTCCACATTACAGCGGAGCACTTCCGATGTTGTGGGGTCTGCTTCAAACGAGTGAATACGCGCGGCCGGATAAAGCCGTTTAAAGAACAGAGTGGCTAACCCTATATTTGCTCCACAGTCGAGAATAACCGGCGACTGATTGGACGCGTCGAAGAGATATTCTCCTCTGACGAAAACCTCAAATGCCGCAAGCCGGAACGACGGAGGGTGGAGATACTTGACCCGATAGCCAAGGATTCGTGCGTAGTGCCGCTTCCCTGCCAATGCAATCGCCGACACAATACTTGCTATTTCCGCAGAGCTATAGTGAAGGCGCGACATCTCAGTTGCTCTGACGAGCAGTTTGCCAAAGGTTCGAATCTTTTTCAGTAGAAATGACATAGAAATATATTGGAGTTTGACTGAGCACTTGATCAGGGGACCAGTGCTCGGGTGTCACCGAATCATTGAGAAGGGATCTGGCATCAGCCAAATCGATCGTTTGCGGGTTAGATGCTGTAATCCTGTCAACGCAAAACCAGAACTTGTAACTTTATGTGAGCGACGCAAGGGTTATTTTGAAGAACTCAAGTTGTTTTTTCATACCGTCCCCATTACACCTCAGGAGCCGGGAGTTTTTCCTGTATGCGCAGCGCAACTTCGCGAATGGCCGGCTCCTCCATGATGGACATGTGCTCCGCGTCGACGGCACAAATCTCGAACTGCTGTCCAGCCAGTACTTCCCAGCCAAAAAAATGATCGTCTCGTTTGCGGAGGAAGTCCAACTTGCGGGAGCATGCCGCCAGAAGAACTGGACCGCGGTAGACGCGCGGCTCATAGGCCCGGAGAAGGCGGAGATTCGCCTTCTCGAGCAGAGCCAGACGAACTCTCGAAGGAGGCACGAGATGGAGCCCACGCCAAATCCTTCCGACGAGATTCAGAAACAGATGCTGTGTTTTCTGGGCCCAATAGACAAATTTATTGCGAACCTTGCTGGCCAGGAAAGAAATGCCCTGTTGCTTCGTCTTCTCCCAAAGAATGGAAAGCTGCTCGCGTGAATGGAGCTTACGGTCAGCCACCCCAATCCAAGCATCGATCATCACAACGAGAGGAACCTCTTCGCCTGTCTCCTCGAGTTGACGCGCCATCTCAAAGGCAACAGCGCCACCAAATGAGAAACCGCCGAGAATGTAGGGCCCAGTCGGATCGAACGCTCGTAAGTCAGACAGGTAGGAATTAGCCAGCTTCTCGAGACTTTGGAAAGCTTGAGGATCGCTTAAGAAGCGCAGTGCATAGACCGGCTGATCCGGACCGAGGGCGTTTGCCAGATCGCGATAGCAATCGATGTGTCCTGCCAAATCGTGGATCAGATAGAGGGGAGACCGTGAGCCCTGCGATTGAATCGGTGTCACTCTGGGTCGTTCGCGTTCAGCCGCGAACATTGATCTGCGAAATCCGACAACTCGCATAGTTCTACTGTAATTTGCACAGCTTCGATTGTTCCAGTCAGCGCCGCGTCGGCCGTCTGTCCCGCATCTCGGTCGAGGCCATGTGGCACTCCTGCGGCAGGTCGCAGCGTAAGCAGTCGGCAATCTTGCGGGGATCCATTTTGTCGTTCTTCCGCTTGCCTGCAGTGATGGCCCCGCAGCGTCAGAGCCGGAGGAAAGCCCTTGATCGCATCGAGGCTCTACTCGGTCCTGAGGACACGCATGGGCGAAACGGACGCCGCTCGCCTTGCGGGCAGGAAGCAGGCCAGGATCGCGGCGGCAAGCAGAACGACAGCGACTGACAGGAAGGCTGCGAAATCGAGTGCCTGTATGCCGAAAAGAATGCTTTGCATTGCGCGGCCGACGAAATAAGCGCCGATCAGGCCAAGCCCGAGTCCGATCGCGGCGAGAATTATGCCGTCGCGAATGATGAGGCTGACAACCCGACCGCGGGTGGCGCCGAGAGCCATGCGAAGTGCAATTTCGTGCGAACGCTGGGCCACGGAAAACGACATGACCCCATAGATGCCGAGGCCAGCGAGGAACAGGGCTACAGCCGCGAAGCTACTGAAGAGGATGAGCGTGAATCGCTGGTCGTTCATGGATTCGTCGACGACTTGATCGAGGGTCTTGGGTTCGGCAAGAGCAACGCCCGAATCGACCTGGTGCACTGCGGCGGCGATGCTGTTGAGCATCGTGGATGGGTTTTCTGAGGTCCGCACGGCAAAGCCCGCCTGCGGCCACGGGATTTGGTAGAAGGGGATGAGCATCTCCGGGTTTTCATCGCGTTGATCCGCCGTGTGCACATTGTGGTAAGTCCCGATGATCTGCCATGGAAGATACCCGCCCAGCTTAGTCACGCCTGGAATCAGTTCTTCGACGAGCACACGCTGATGAAAGGGATCTTTGCCCTTCAGGTATTTGTGTACGAAATCCTGATTGACCATGGCCACCCGGACGGTGCCTGCCGTGTCCTGATCCGTGAAGCTACGTCCCGAGATCAGCTGAATGCCGTAGGCGTTGAAGTAATCCGGAGTCACCATGCCGAATCGGGTGCCTGGGCGCTGCGACGGATCTCCGTAGGTCTGGCCACCTTCGAGCATGAACGGCATGCCGAAGCCGGCTCCATAGGGCGGTTGGCCCGTCATTGCCGCACTATGTTGCACGCCTGGAACAGCAGCGATGTGGGCGAGAATGTCGCGGTAGTAGGCGGAGATGAGCTGAGGATCTTTGGAGCGGGTTTCCGGTACCGGCAGAAAGAAGGTGAGAACGTGGTCGGTCTTGATGCCAAGATCGACATGAGCGAGATTCCAGAAGCTGTGAATGGTGAGGCCGGCGCCGGCGAGCAGGGCAAGCGCAAGCGCGAACTCGCCGATGACCAGAATACGCCGCAGGAAATGCTTCCCGGCGCTGGTGCCGGCGCGTCCACCTTCTTTGAGAGTCTCGGCGGGATCGACGCGCGATGCATACCAGGCTGGAGCGGAGCCGGCCAGAAGACCGGCCACCGTGGTGGCGATGAGGGCGAAGAGCAGGATGGGAATGTTGAGGCGCAGGTCCGCCTCGCTTGGCAATGTATTGCGCGGCATGGCTGCAATGAGGCCCTGCAGCATGGCGTAGCCCGTGCCCACGCCCAGGACTCCGCCGGCGAGAGCGAGGATCAGGCTTTCCGTAAGAAGCTGGGTGAAGATGGCGCTGCGGCCGGCGCCGAGCGCGCTGCGAACGGCTAGTTCTTTTTGGCGAGCCATGCCGCGCGCGAGCAGCAGATTGGCGACGTTGACGCAGGCAATCAGCAGCACGAATCCGACGGCGCCCAGAAGCAACCAAAGCATTTTGATGCGCTCTTTGGGCAGGAAATCGTTCTTCAGTCCCTCGACATAAGAGTCCCAGCCCTTGTCGCTTTTGGGATAGACCTGCGCGATGTGGGCCGTGACGGAGTCCATGTTCCGCTGCGCCTGCTTGAGGGTGACGCCCGGCTTAAGACGGCCCATGACCAGGAGCCAGTGAAAGTCGTGGTTGACCTGTTCCGGCTTGAAGACCAGAGGAACGACGAGCTGCGATTCCTGGCGATCGAAGATGCCGGGCCGCTCCACGCCGACGACCGTGTAGGGGTCGCCATCCATGCGTAGAGTGGTGCCGACGATGTTCGGATTTGCGCCCAGCTTGACCCACAGCTTATGGGTGAGGATCACGACGTGATTGCGGCCGGTCACACCCTCTTCGGCCAAAAAGTAGCGGCCCATGAGCAGTGGCTCACCCATCATCTGGGGCATGCTGTAGGTCTCTTGATTCCCAGCGACGTACTCCGGCTTGTCTTTGGTGGCCAGGTTGAAGCTGGCGCCGGACCATGCGCAAAGATCCTGGAACACCGTGTTCTGCTGCTTCCAGTCGAGGAAGTCGCCCGCGGCCACTCCATTGTGATAGGTCTGGATTTTTGACCAGACCATCACCAGCTGATCGGGTTGCGGATAGGGCAGCGGAGCCAGGAGCGTGGCATAATCGACCGTAAAGATGGCGGTGTTCGCGCCGATGCCGATGGCCAACGTGAGCAGAACGGTGATGGTCAAGCCGGGGTTTCGCGCCAGCATACGGAAGCTGAAACGGACGTTCTGAAGCAGAGTTTGCATACCTGTCTCCCCCGGTAAAGTGTGCTTGAACCGCGTTCCAACATTCTCGAAGAAATTACAGCATCTCACCTGGCTTTGTGACGAGTGGATGGCAGGAATCAGCGCTTCGGCCTATCGCGTAACTATGCCACGAACCTACGGTCCGTCCCCCGCGCGCGGAAGCAATGCGGTCAAACCGCCTGTGACCGCTGCGGCGCTCCTCTCCAATGGCTCCGTAAGGGAATAGACGAAAGAGAAAGGGAAGACGCGCCAAGACTCGGTGAAAACTCGACTCAGAGTCGTCCGATCAAACTAGCGACAAGGGGATCGCCTTGCTGACTGTGATGACGATTCAGTGAAACAGCAGATCGCGATCGCCAGTTCGAATACCGACGAGGATTCTCGGAAAGGTGTGGGTTAAAGAACTTCCTTGATCTGATCATTCAGGGACACTAAACCGCATAGGCAAACGAATGGTACAGACCCGACCGCATGCGCGGACAGCATGCGAGTCAATTCACAGTCAGGGTGAGCGTGGAAGTTTCCGTGGTCGATCCTGAAGTGCCTGTTACGGTGATCGTATAGGTTCCGGCAGTCGTTCCTGGGTTGCCGGTGCCGCCCCCGCCTCCGCCGCTACCGGACCCACCTCCACCGCCGCAACTCACAGCACTTCCGCATAGAAACAAAGACAAGATGAATATCCCAAGCGCTTTTCGCCAACTGCGCCGACGCCGCGGTACGCCGAAAAGAAGCACACAGGCGAGAGTGGCGCCACCGGTCGCATACAAGGAAATACCGAGACGATTACGACGGACGAGCGCCGCGCTTGTTGCCGCTGTGGTGGTGACAGTCAGGCTTGCTGACCCTGCCGAGGAGCCCGTAATACTGACTGGGCTGGTTGAACCGAAGCTGAAGGTAGGCGGATCCTTGGCTCCGGTTGGGCTGGCAGTCAGCGCCGCGGTCAGCGCCACGCTGCCCAAGAAGCCCCCGCTGGGGGTAACCGTTATTGTCGACGTGTTGCCGGTGGTTGCACCCGGGCTCACCATGATATTGCCGCTGTTGGTCAGAGCAAACGCGGCAACTACCGGTGCAGATACGGTCACATTCACAGTTGTGGTCTGCACAAGTGTGCCTGAAGTGCCAGTGACCTGGACCGTATAAGCTCCGGCGGTTGTTGTTGAAGTGGTAGTCACGGTGAGGGTCGCGGTTGCCGCGGTGCTTCCGCTGATGCTGACCGAAGTTGTCACGTTGCAGGTTGCCGGGTTTGTGGCACCCGAAGGGCCCGTGACGGCGCAGGTCAGTGCAACCGTCCCTGTAAAACCATTCGAAGGCGTCGCGGTGACTGCAGATGTGTTGCCGGTGCTGGCGCCGGCAGCGATCGTGATATTGCCGCCATTCGAGAGTGCGAAGCTGGGAACTGGCGCGGTGACCGTGATTGAGTCTATTCCCGATGCGCTGTTATAGGTTGAGGAACTGGCGGAGTCTGGTGTGTAAGTAGCGGTCAGCGTATCAGTTCCAATCGCGAGGGAGCCTGCGGGAATCGTGACAGTTGCGCTGCCGCTGCTGAGCACCTGGCTTGTCGAAGCGTAGCTACCACTTGTTAACGCGACGGCACCCGTTGGAGTTGGAGTTCCAGAGACATCTATGCTTACGGTCAGTGCTTCTGTCGTAGCGATGCTCGACTGGGACGGCGTAACCGTAACAGTTGGAGGGGCCTTCGCACCCATGCCGCTGAGCGGCACAACCACAGTTGCTCCCATCGTATCGGCTGCAATTGTCAGAGAGCCCGTGTAGGGACCCACTTGGGTTGGGGTGAAAGTAACGGATTCAGTGCACGACGCACTCGCAGTGATTGAACCTACCGTCCCGCACTGATCTGTTTGGAGGGTGAATCCGCCTGTTACATTCGTGTCAACAATGTTGATGGCCGCAGTGTTCAGAGTGCTGAATGTCACCGTTTGCGCGGCGCTCGCGCTTCCGAACGGCTGACTTCCAAATACCAACGAAGGAACCGACGTGCTTGCGACGCCTGTCTCGTTCGCGGTTCCTGTCACCTGGATGGTGTGGGAGCCATCGACGGAATTGTCCGTGATCACCACCTTCGAGGTTACAGAACCCGAAATGGTGGTCGTCACCGCTGAAGTGTTCGTGAAACTGCTAGGACTAAAAGTGATGCTGGCTTGACAGCTCTTGCCGGGTTGGACCGGCTTTCCAATGCACGTGTCGCTTGTGTCGACAAAATCAGGTTGGCCGGTCAACGGATCCGCAGGCGAGGTGATGGCTGTAACGTTCAGCGGCTGGGCATTCGTGGCTGCATTCGTGATGGTCACGACTTGGGGCGCGCTGCTGGTACCAACCTGCTGACTGCCGAAAAACAAATTGGATGGCGCTATGGTCACTCCCGCAGTGCTGGCCAGGCCGTTCAGAGTCGCGGTCTCAGTCCCGAAGGGCGAATTGTCGACCGCGGTGAAAGTGCCGCTCCGACTTCCTGCCGCTGCGGGACTGAAGCTCAGGAGTAATGCACAACTACTGCCCGGCGCAACGGAAGGACAGGCGCCGGATGTCGAGAAATTGGAGGTGGCGGCGATGCTGGAAAGGTCGAGCACCGCGGAAAAATCCGCAGAGTTGGTGAATGTCATGGTCTGAGGAGAGCTGGATGTGCCGGCCTCCTGGCTTCCAAACGCCATGGTCGGGGGACTGAGGATTGCCCCGCCGACCGTCAGGACCGGAGCGCTTAATGAGTTTTGCAGCTCGACGGTTGGTTCTACAGCGTTCTCTGCAATATAGAAGGTCAACGAAGCAGCGGCAGCGGCGAACGAAGGCACGGTGATGATGAGGTTGCCCCCCTCAACCTCGAAACTCAAATTGAGATTCTGCACGGCAGAGTCAGTCAGATTCGTGCAGAGCATATTAGTAGCCGGGGCGGTGGGGTCGCAAATCAAAACACCGAACGTGCTGTTCGTTCCTGCGGGGTTAAATGCGAACTTCGTGAGTCCGCTAAAAGTCAGGACGAGATTACTGGGTGCCGATGGCACCTGATACAGAAAGATCCAACTCCCAGTGCACACGGAAGTCGCTTGGTCGATGCCGCCATCAGGGGCAGGGCAGACTGTCTGGGTATTGACTTTGACTCCGTTGATTGTCAGCGCAGGCGGTGCAGACAGAAGCCAGTTCGTAGGGTTGCCTAGTCCCGAACCATAGTCCGAACTTGCTCGTGTGCTGAGTCTTCTGGCAGCGGAGGCGGGAATAGCCGCAGAAAGAATGGTAAGTGTGATCAAACAGAACGCGACTGCGTTTCTAAGTCGCATTCAGGGTTCCTTTCGTTGACCTGAGTTCTAAATTCTGTGCATGTTATCCCGATAAGAAATGAGTGTCAACAAGTATGTTGGGCAGTGGAGGCCTCTATTCGCAGGTGATAAGCTGTGCGAGTCGACGCCAAACAGCCATGAACAGCAGCGATAAGCGAAAGCTTCGAGTATTCTTGTGCCACTCCTCAAAGGACAAAGCCGTTGTTCGAACCTTATACGAGCGTTTGAAACAAGATGGGTTCGAACCGTGGCTGGATGAGAAGAACCTGGCGCCTGGTCAAAACTGGCGTTATGCCATCGAAGATCAAGTTCGATTGTCCGATGCGTTTGTAGTCTGCTTAACGAAAGAGTCGGCTAAGAAGGAAAGCTTCTACCAAAAGGAAATAAAAGTTGCCTTTGACGCGGCGGATGAAAAGCCGGAGGGGACGATCTTTATCATTCCAGTCCGGCTCGAACCGCTTGAGGCCACCGAACTGCCAAGACGGCTGCGAGACACTCATTGGGCAAATCTTTATGAGGCAGATGGATACGATCGACTGGTTGAGGCTCTTCGAAAGCGAGCGGAGGCTATCGACGTAGAAACGCCAACCGAGGTAATCAGCCTACCTCTTTCCTGGCTTCCACCACCTATACCCGAGGAACTAACCAATCGCAATGCGATCAAGGGACTACAACGTTGGTTCGTTGCACATCGAGTGCTTGTGATCGCAGTCGCTACTGTAGTTCTGGCGGGAGTCATTGCCGAGTTCTACAGCTTATACACCTCGCGAGTCGCCCAGCAAAAAGAAGCTGTTCGTCTTAATCTGGAAGCCCTGGCTAGATGGCGAGTGTTCGATCTTGCCAACGCATATGCACTGTTTGGGCAAGCGGTTGCAGCAGATGGCCATAATGCAATCGCTCGTGCCAACTTCGCTCTGAGCTTGAAGGAACGCGGAGACGACGCGAAGGCCAAGTCCGAGGGGGAAGAGGCGGCGGCAAGCTCATCCCACCTGTCGCAGCCTGACCGACTTTGGGTCCAAGGGGTTCGTAGCGAAGTAAATTCAGATTGGAAAGATGCGGCTAAATACTACAATCAGCTTTTGCCGTTAGGGGATAAGATTGAGGCCGGTTTGCGGCTGGCCGAAGTACAGACTTTCGGAGGCGATCCCAGAGCAGCAACCGCTACCTTGAATCAACTTCCCCCTACAGATGCGCGGGTGATTTTCGAGCAGGCCATCGCAGCGAATTTCCTGGGTGATTTTGCAGCGGAAATCACCGACCTCAACAAGATCACAGACATTAGCGAACCGCTCCTTGGCGCCGCAGCTCTTTCACAGAGATGCTGGGCATTCTACAAAACAGACCAATTGAAGGCGGCGGAATCGGACTGCAGTAAGGCGGCGGCCTTATTTAGCGACAAAGGCGATCAGCTCGGAGTTGCAAGGAATTTGACACGGCTTGCGCTGGTTATTGCGCATGAGGATCCAACCAGCAAAGCGCCTATGGACAATCTGAATCGGGCGCTGGCCATCGCGCGGGACCTTCATGCCCAACGAGATGAGGCTGGGGTCCTTGAGAATCGGGCAAACCTTCGCATGGATCAATCGCCCTCGCCATCCGATGTCGAAGAGTCACGAAAAGACTACGACGAGTCGGCGAGTATATATTCTGCCATCGGCGACAAACGCGGGCAGGCTTCTTCAACCAACGATGTTGCTACTTGTTTCGAGGACCTCTGCCAATTTGAAAATGCGAAAGCGAGCTTCAGTAAGGCGAAGAGCATTTGGGAGGAAATGGGAAGCAAGGACGCAGCGACGGCGACTGCCAATATTGGATCCATGCTCTACCTGCTGGGCGATCTGGCGGGAGCAAAAACGGCGCTCGTGACCGCACTTCAGTCCGCTCACCCATCGCAGGAGGATCGGGAAGGGTGGACAGTGACGCTGGGAGAGGTCTTCAAGTCGCAAGGGGATCTCGCACGCGCAGCGGAGTGTTTTCGGGGCGGCACATGCTACTTGGACACTCCTCCTTCGAGTGTGCAGACTCTCAATGGAAAGGTGCTCCCGGTAGCCGTTCAAGACTTTATCTCGCTTCGGGTCGATGAGGGCCATCCGGCAGAGGTGGAGCAGTTAGCACGTCAGGAGGTGACTAGATTATCGGGCAAAGATAGCGACCCGGACGACCGCGCTGCGGCTCTGACTGCATTGGCGCAGGTGCTGTTGTCGGAGGGTGGAAAGCTTAAACTGCAAGAAGCAGAGAAGGTTGTTCAACGGGCGAATATCGACGCACAGGATTGCCGGACGCGGATTGGATTGACCATTACAGAGTGGTCGAATCCTGGCGCACTCCGATCCTCGAAGTGCACAAGTACAACTTAGAAGCGCCAAAGAACAAGCAAACAAGTTGGGATTGCTCGGTCAGAACTTTGAGGCACAACTTGCTCTGGCAGAAGCCGATTTTCTAGCAGGGGATCTGGCTGCCAGTCGTCAGGAGGCTTCGGACCTGGAAAATAATGCCCATGCCTCAGGGTTCCTTCTTGTTGAAGGTAAAGCTAAAGATCTGGCAAAGCGAATCACCACAAATTGATGTTTTCTTCGAGTTCGGATACCGAAAGAACGCGAAAACGGTTTCTAGCTGTTTTTTCGGGTAGCTTGTGTTTTATAACCCACACCTTGCGGAACAGCCGGATCGCTGAGATCCGGCTGTATAGTTTGTGGGGTTTAGGAGGCAGGTTTTACGAGGCCTTTTGTAACACTGCCCCGGATGACCGGTTCGCGGTTTATTGTATCTATATATATAGATAGCGATCGCTTCAGTAATTACTAAGTATATAAAGAGAGCGATCGTCTTTCTTTCATGCCACGCTCTCCTGAGATGCTGAAGCGTGCTGGTTTAGCACGCGGTGGACGGTCGTTCGCGAGATGCGGTGAACCTTAGCGATCTTGCCCAGGCTCCAGCCATGCTGACGGTCCTTGCAGATCGCTTCGCGATCAAGCTCGAGCGCTGGACGTCCGATGTGACGGCCTTCGAGCTTCGCCCTCCGCATGCCGCTGCGCACTCTTTCGACGATCAGGCTGCGTTCCGGTTCCGCGATCGCGCCGATGATCACGACGATTGCGCGGCCCAGCGGGCCGCCCGTGTCGATGCTTTCACGGAACGACACGAACTCGATGTTGAGCCGGTTCAACTCGTCCAACACCTCGAGGAAGTGCCGGGTGGAGCGTGCGATTCGATCGCACGCCCAGATCAACAAGGCAGAACCTTGCGAATTGTCGGAACGTCATTGTTCAGGGCACCTGAAACGTGAACTGAATTTTGTCCCCCTTCGCGCTCAATTCGGGCCTATTTTGGCCCATTTGGCACGAATCAGGACGAAAAGCCATTCCCGCAGAAGACATTTGAAAAATTGGACTTACCAGGAAAGTTTGGAGGCGCGGGTCGGGATCGAACCGACGCATAAAGGTTTTGCAGACCTCTCCCTTACCACTTGGGTACCGCGCCTCGGCAGGGCTGTCTTCTCTAGAATCGCTCCACACCGCCGTAGCCTACCCGGCTGGCGCCGGAGGGCGATCTGGAGCGGGAGACGAGACTTGAACTCGCGACCCTCGCCTTGGCAAGGCGATGCTCTACCACTGAGCTACTCCCGCTTAACGCAGATTCGAGTATACCGGGCGGTCTGAAAGCAGGTCAAACCGCTGTGGAAGCTCCCCGCTCGCCGTTGATGGGCGCGCTGGCCCCCAATCCGGCCTCAATTCGCACGATTTCTCCATCGCGCATGTAGAGGATGCGGCCGGCGATCGCCGCCGCTTCAGGATTGTGCGTAATCATGAGCGTGGTTTGCCCCAATTCACGATTCGAGCGCTGCAACATACCAAGCACAGCTTCGGAATTCTTGGTGTCCAGATTGCCGGTCGGCTCGTCGGCCAGGACGATCGCGGGCCGCGTAATCAGCGCGCGTGCAATGGCTACGCGCTGCTGTTCGCCACCACTCAGCTCCGAGGGCCGATGCTGCAGCCGTCCGCGAATCGACAGCAGATCGCTCAAGTGGTCGAGATAGGCCCGATCCATCGGCTCCTTGCGCCCGCTGATGTCGTACGCAATCTCGATGTTGCCCATGGCCGAGAGGGTCGGGAGCAGATTGAATTTCTGAAAGATGAAGCCGATGCGATGCTTGCGCAGGCGCGTGCGTTCGGCGTCGTTCAGGCTGGCAAAGTCGATTCCATCAATGACCACGCGCCCTTCAGTGGCCCGCGTCAAGCCGCCGAGCAGATAGAAAAGCGTCGATTTGCCGGATCCTGAGGGTCCCACGACAGCGACAAACTCGCCCGGAGCCACATCGAACGACACACCGCGCAAGGCGGAGACCTGGATGCGCCCGGCGGAATACACCTTGGTCAGCTTTTCAGCGACGATGATCGGCGAGGACGCAGCGGACGACACATTGGTTATTGTAACTGCCGCGCCCTTTCGTTCTCGTAGAATGGAAGAGCCACAATCTCGGCGCAGGATTTCACCCGCATGACAGTTCAATCAAAAAATGCTCTCGTCAGTTCTCTTGAAACAGCCGCCACAAAGGCTGGTCTGACCTTGGTTTCCACCGCGTCAGGCAGCGACTTCAGCGGCGATCCCACGGTCGTCTTTCAACTGGGCATTCCCGGTGTGGAGGGTCGATCGCTTCGGCTCGAGTTGAGTGAAGCATTCGAATTCAGCAAGCCGAATCTGCTTCCGGAGATGACCGCGCATTTGGCCGCCGAAGCGAAGCGCCTGCGCAATCCACGGCCCGAGTGCTACGTCACGCTGGCCGGACTGCCAGTTGCCTTCGGGAAATTTCAATGGCCTTTCCATCGTTCCACTTCCGGCGCAGATACCTACATCGTCCATGGCGAAATGCATCTTGCGGACGGCGGCACCCACAATCTGCACGCCAAGGTTGCGGCTTCTGTCACGGTGACCTTCGCGGAGATTGTGCCGGCGATGGAGCAGCCCTACGCGGAAACTTTTGTCTATAACGCGATTCGCAAAACGGTCGACCTGGGCCAGCTCGAGTTCGTGAAGTCGGGCAATCGCCAGCCCGTGCCCGTGACCACGCGCTACTACAGCCGGTGGCAAAAGAAGTTTCTCTTCACCGAGACCAACGATGCCGAGCGGCTGGAATATCTGCTGCGCAAGGTCTACTGGCTGTCTGGAGTTCTAGGGGAAAGCAAGCCTGTATGGATTGCCGATCCGCGCGACGCGCAGTACCTGAACACGACCGACGCCGATTTGCTGCGCATGGCGGGCGAGGAAGCAGGCGAAGGATTGGTCGCGCTGAATGGAGAATATGCGGCGGCCACGCCCAATTTGCTGGCGCGCGCAGCGGAGTATCAGGCCGCGCTGGAAGCGGCGCTCAACTTCACCAAGCCCCAGTTCAACGAGTCGATGCGCTCCGGCCACGCGAATATGTAGTGGGCTGGCGCATTCAAACGTGCTGATTTGGTCAAGTCGACGATTCGTTGTTCAACACAATCTTGCCTCCCACGGAGCCTGCCGCTAAAAGCTCGAGTGCCTTCCATGCCTCAAGCAGCGGGAATGTGTGTGTGATGAGCGGGTCGATCTTTTTCTCCGCGAGGAGTGCGAAGATTTTCGGCAGATCTTCACGTAGCGGTACTGGATTCTTCTTGTAACGCGCGCTGATTCCGTAGAATTCGCCTCGCCGGCCATGCAGGCGTGCTCCGACGAATAGATTGGCGAACATGGAGATCTTGGGGAGAATCCCGGGAGCGTCCATGAAACCGAATCCGACCACCGTCCCGCCGCGGCGCAGCGCGCGAATGCATTTGCCTATGTTGGCTCCGCCCACCGCATCGAAAACGTAATCCACGCCCTGGGGTTCGAAAATGCGCACCAACTGGTCAATCGGTCCCTGTTTATAGTCGATGGGTACCGCGCCGAGCGAGCGCACGATGGAGTGCTTCTTGAGAGATGCGGCGCCGTAGACCTTCACGCCCGCCAGTTTGAGCAGTTGCAGAGCCGCCGTGCCCACGCCGCCGGATGCCCCGGTGACCATCGCAGTTTGCCCGGATTGCACCTTCGCGACGCGATGAATCATTTGCCACGCCGTCCCATAATTCAGGATTACGGCCGCCGCATCGCCGGATGGAAACGCCGCTAGGGACCGGCAGGAAGTGTTCGGCTTCGCGCGTGAGGAACTCGGCAAAGGCGCCATAGACGGTGAGAGCAGCGACGTGCTGGCCGACGTTGAATCCGGTGACACCTGGGCCGATTGCGTCCACAATGCCGGCAACTTCATAGCCGAGAACAAGCGGAATTTTCGGCGCGAAAGGGTAGTTGCCCTTCAACATGACCAGATCGGTTGCGCCCACGCCTGCTGCCTGCACGCGGACACGGAGTTGGCCTGGAGCCGGTGGGACGAGTGGCACATCGACGACCCGGAGGACTTCGGGTCCGCCCTTCTTTGTCAGCATCACCGCGCGATAAGTCGCGCCCACGCGTAGCCTCTTTCCACCTTTTCCTGGATGCCTAATTGAAATCAGACCCTGAGGAGCTGCAAGAAGGCTGCTTCCCTCGGAGTAAAACTGATCCCTGTTCCTGAATGCCTGTTCCCCGCTTTTACAGCGCCTGACCGCACCCCGCGCAGAAGCGCGCTCCCGGAGGATTGGTGCGCTGGCAGTGGCTGCAGGCCACCAGCGTTCCAGCCTGGGTCATCGAGGCGCCGGGCGCGGGCGGCATGTTTACGGTCACATTCATGGGCCAGCCCATGGGCGGCACGCTCATGCCCAGAGTCGCCGCAATTCCCGCGGCCTGGATGGCATTGAACTCCCGCACGCGGCCGGGCATAAAGAAACATTCAACGACTCCAAGGACCGACGTGATGCCAGTCCAGAAGAAACAGCAATAAAGGATCCCCAGTCCCGTACGGCGCAGATAAAAGTGATGAACGCCGAACGTTCCCAGGAACAGCGCCAGCAGAATCCCGACCACTTCGTCGCGGCGCACCACTTCATATTGCTGATAAAAGATTGCCTGCGCATTGGGATACGAAACGCCGCTCATAGGACTCTTCCCCTACCGACTTGCATTTAACTATACGCAATGGGAGGGATCGAGGTTCCGTCCCGCGCGCCCTGTGTAACACAGCTCGCCCCCGTTGACGTAGCATCAAAGAGGTTATGACTACCTCCCCCGCTCTTGCCGCCGAAACCTTCTCGATTGGTGGCAACCTTCCGGTTCATCGTCTCGGATACGGCACCATGCGCCTGGTGGGTGACGGCGCGTGGGGCGAACCTTCCAATCCAGCCGAAGCGCGCCGCGTGCTCCGCCGTGCGGTGGAACTCGGCGTTAACCTGATCGACACTGCCGATGCGTATGGCCCCGAGATTGCCGAGCGGCTCATCGCCGAGGCGCTGCACCCCTACCCGGCCGGCTTGGTGATTGCCACAAAAGGTGGCATCACGCGCCAGGGCCCCTCCAAAACTGAATATGTGGGCCGCGCCGGTTACTTAATTCAGTGCGTGGAGATGAGCCTTCGCCGCCTCAAACTGGAGTGCATTGAGCTCTATCAGCTGCATCGTATCGACCCGCGTACATCGCTCGAGGAGAGCCTGGGCGCACTACGCCAGATGCAGGATCAAGGCAAGATTCGACACATTGGCCTCAGCGAAGTGACACCCGCGCAGATTGAAGAAGCGCAGAAGATTGTAAAAGTCGCCGCGGTGCAGAATCGCTACTCGCTCGCGGATCGCCGGCACGAAGACGTCCTTGCCTGGTGTGAACAGCGCCGTATCGGGTTCATGCCCTGGTATCCGATCGTCGCCGGAAAGATTCTCAAGGAAGATCACCCCTCGGCGCGAACACTTGGGGCCATCGCAGCGCGCCATGGCGCCACGGTCGCGCAGATTCTGGTGGCGTGGTTGCTGCATCGCTCACCCGTTATGCTGCCGATCCCCGGTACGTCAAAGGTCGCGCACCTTGAAGAAAACATCGCGGCCGCCCGGCTGAAGCTCAGCGCGGAAGATTGTGCGGAGATAGACGCGGCCGCTTAAAGCAGATTAGGAGAATCTGTCTCCGTTTTGAGATCTTACAGGGTCGCCGCTTCCTGCTGGTCGCCTCGACTTCAGGCCAATTTCTCCGGCTACGCCATTTCCTAATCCGCTTAGCGCTGCGGCCGACGACGCCAGCCAACTTACACCACCGCGTTCTTCGCGATCACGTCCTTGTACCACTCGGCGCTCAGCTTTGGCGTGCGCTTCAGCGTTTTGAAGTCCACGTAGTGCAGGCCGAAGCGCTTCGAAAATCCATCGGCCCACTCGAAGTTGTCGAGCAGGCTCCACAAGAAATAACCCTGCACCGGATAGCCTTCCTTCACCGCGCGATGCAGATGCGTGAGGTGGTTGCGCAAATACATGATGCGATCGACATCTTCCACGCGTCCCGCGGGCGTCAACACATCATCGGAGGAGGTGCCATTCTCTGTGATGTAAATGGTCTTTGGCTTCCATAGATCGCAAACATTGCGCACGCCCCAGTAAATGCACTCGGGACTGATCTGAATCCATGGCGAGTACATGTGCGGATAGGAGCTGGGCATCGGTTCAATCGCAAACCCCTGGGGCGAATCGTCGGCGCGAACGTAGAGGGGGTTATAGATGTTCAGGCCAACAAAGTCCAGCGGACTGCCGATGGCCTTCATATCGCCCTCTTCCACTTTGGGGGCGTTGGCGCCTTCATGCTGCAGATACTCATTTGGATATTTGCCTTCCATCACTGCGGTCAGGAAGGGGGCGTTTCCGATGCGTGTGGCAGCGCGCGCGGCTGCAAGATGTTCCGGTGTTTCAATGACTGGAACAAACACGACGGCATTCTCCGCCAGTCCCACCTGGGTGCCGCTGGGCGTGTTGGCACGAATCGCCTGCACCCCGAGCCCGTGCGCCAGAATGCCATGATGGCGAACCTGATTGACCTGCGCCTGCGGCAGTTTCAGTCCTGGCGCAAACTGACCGATTTGGTATCCAAGGTCGGTGAAACAGACGAACTCATTCGTCGTCATGAAATGATGCACGCGGTCACCGAGCTTCTTGGTGACATAGCCGCATAGTCCGCGAAGGATTTGGCTGTGGCGCGGTTTTGCCATCCGCCGTCCAGCGCCTGCGGCAGGTCCCAGTGAAAGAGGGTGACGTAGGGCGTGATGTTGTTGGCCAGCAGCTCGTCGATCACGCGATTGTAGTAGTCGAGCCCCTTGGGGTTCGGCTGTCCTGCGCCATCCGGAATTACGCGCGACCATGAGATCGACATGCGATAGGTGCTCACGCCAAGCGCCTTCATCAACTGAATATCTTCTTTGTAGAGATGGTAGGAGTCGTCGGCCACATCGCCTGTCTCGCCGTGAAACGTTTTGCCCGGCGTGTGCGCAAAGGTGTCCCAGATCGAGGGCCCGCGGCCATCGTCCTTCGCTCCGCCTTCCACCTGATAAGCCGCCGTCGCGCAGCCCCACAAAAATCCCTTGGGATAGCTGAGCGTTGCCGCTTCACCCAAAGCAAGCCTGGGAAGAGAAACACCGGCGTAGGCAGCAGCCGCGGTCGCGGCCACGCCTTTGCCAAATTGTCGGCGAGTGAAGTTCTTCATGCTTTCGATTCCTTCCTGTTCCCGTAAAAGTGGCGGAGTGGTCTGAAAAAACGTTTTAGCAGAGCACATGAGGAGATGGCAAGTGACGAACGGGTAGTCCGACCCAGCGCGCTCCGCAATGGGCGCCCAGCCTCCCCATCAAACTCTCGTGAATACTTGGCGCATGCGGTTGACGCGCCAAATCGCCGAGAATAATGTCGCGATCATGGCGATTATCGACTTCGACCAGCTCTACAGAGCTTATAAACAGGCTGTGGATCAATGGGTGGCTGCAATTCGCGTCGAAGAGGCGCTTGCGACGGGCGACCACTCCATGACGCAGATGGAAGCTTGGGATGATGCCGGGTTCAAACTCCACGATGCGGAATTGGCTGCGAAGAAGGCGCGGGACGCCTACAAGAATGCACTACGTAAGAAGAACTACGGCTTTTAAGCGTTCCCCGCATCCTATCAAGTTCCCGAAAAGAGCCATGACCGCGACGGTCTAGGCTCAAGAAGCGGACTCAAAACTACTTCTCGGCGCTCTTGTAGACCATCCCGGCCTTCATCACGCTCGCGCACAAAAACAAAAGCCGCGATCCGAAGACCGCGGCTTAATTTTTGATTCAGAAGACTCTGGCGATGTTAAGGCGCGAAGCGCGTCTGCCCCACCGCGGACCGAGGTCCCCAGGAAATAACTTTGATTTCCTGGGGTGGAGATGCTTACATCTCTTTCACGCCATCCACAAACGCCTTCAGCTTGCGGCTGCGCGAAGGATGACGCAGCTTGCGCAGCGCCTTGGCTTCGATTTGCCGGATGCGCTCGCGCGTGACCTGGAAGCTCTGGCCCACTTCTTCGAGTGTGTGCTCCGAACCATCTTCGAGACCGAAGCGCATCTTGATGACGCGTTCTTCGCGCGGCGTCAACGTGCGCAGCACCTGCGAGGTGTATTCCTTCAGGTTCACGCTGATGACTGCTTCGGAAGGCGACACGGCCTGGCGATCTTCGATGAAGTCGCCGAGGTGCGAGTCTTCTTCTTCGCCAATCGGCGTCTCCAGCGAAATCGGCTCCTGCGCAATCTTCAGCACCTTGCGCACCTTCGCCACAGGAATATCCATGCGGCGTGCAATCTCTTCGCTTGAAGGCTCGCGGCCCAGTTCCTGCACAAGCTGGCGGCTGGTGCGGATGAGCTTGTTGATGGTCTCGATCATGTGCACCGGGATGCGGATGGTGCGTGCCTGGTCCGCAATCGCGCGCGTGATCGCCTGGCGAATCCACCACGTGGCATAGGTCGAAAACTTGTAGCCGCGCCGGTATTCGAACTTGTCCACCGCCTTCATCAGGCCGATATTGCCTTCCTGAATCAGGTCGAGGAATTGCAGTCCACGATTCGTGTACTTCTTGGCGATCGAAACAACGAGTCGGAGGTTGGCTTCAATCAGCTCTCGCTTCGCCTGCTCGGCGTCCATGTCGCCCTGAATCATTTCGCGCTGTGTGCGCTTCAGTTCGACGATCGACACACCGGCATCGCCCTCGATCTTTTCGAGGTCGAGTTTGCAGTTCTTCTGCTGGCGCCGATACTCCTTTTTCAGCTCTTCGCTTTTGCTGGCGTCGTACTTCTGGTCGAGCGAGCGAATCTGCCGTTCCAGCGTGCGCATGGTGTCGACGGTCTTGTTGACCTTGTCGAGCAGGCGCTTGCGCTCCAGGCCCGTGTACTTGAGCTCGCGGACGATGCGCGAGACATAAACTTTTTCGCGCGCGATCGCCCACCGTGTCCGGCGCTGTTCGCGCTGGCTCGTCTTGCTGTTGGCCGCGGCCTGCTTCTCTTCAAGGGCAGCAATCTTCTTCTGGTGCTTAATCAGCGCTTCAATGCGGGTAACCGTCGAACGAACGCGCGCCTGCACCACATCTTCGGTGAGCTCTTCCTCGTCGAAGACCACCACTTCTTTCACGTTGCGCACGCCGCGCTTCAGGTCTTCACCCAGCGCCACAATCTCGCGAATCACGATCGGCGAACGCGAAATCGCCTTGAGCACGCGCATTTGGCCGCGCTCGATGCGCTTGGCGATTTCCACTTCGCCTTCACGCGTCAACAGCGGTACGGTACCCATCTCGCGCAAATACATGCGCACGGGATCGTTGGTTTTTTCGAGCGTCCCAGGGGTCAGGTCGAGTTCGACATCCTCGCCTTCTTCCAGTTCGAAATCTTTGTCGCTGCCAAATTTTGGCGCGTCCAAAAGATCGATGCCCTGGGTGCCGATGGTTGTGATCAGATCATCCAGGTCGTCGGGCGTACCCATCTCTTCCGGCAAAATGTCGTTCACATCGCCGTAGGTGAGATAGCCCTTCTCCTTACCGGTATCGATAAGGTTCTGGATATCGTCTTCAAATTTCTCGTTGGTTGCCAATGCAGTCCTGCTCTCAGCGCGATCTGAGATTCCGCACCGTGTCGCGCAACGGTGCAGCACCCATCGGCACGCGTCAAAAAAGTTCCAGCTGGAACATTTTTTGACGCAGCGTGGGCGCACTTTCAGTTACCGGCCTCTAAACGAAGCGGCGCATTTCATCGCTCGGAATCCGGATACCGCGCTTCAGGTTCTGCCTGGTCGCCCGCGAGCCGAAGCTCATATGTGGGGCAAAGGGGGCGCGCATCCGCACAGAGATCAATAGATTACCATACTCCACCCGGCTTCCGCCCATGCAATCCCCCGAGCAAATCCGAGGCATTTAGGCGGCCGCTCCGAAGCCCGGGCAAGGCCCAACCTGGGCGGCCTTACCGCCCGGCTCTGCTCCCTGTTATTTAGACGCGGAAAACGGTATCAACGCTGCAAAGAGTGGGTCGCCGGGGCTTCCAGCCACGATCTGAACGTAACATCGGAAACGGAGGGCTCGCCCCAACCCATTCAGCCCTGCAGCCGGCGCAGGGCGCGGTCCAAATCGAGCTTCTGCTGCGTCAAAATGGCCAATCCGGCATGATCGCCACGCCGCTCCGCCTCCGCAATCTCCGCCCGTAAAGCCCGGATTTCGCCCTCGATCCGGCGTTTCTGCACGCTCACGATGGCGCCCTGGACCGTCCCGGTCGATGGCGGCCCGGTTTCTCCCATCAGAGCCTCGGCTAAAAGGGCCATCTGGGCCTGATCCTCCACCATGTCCATCGGGTCCCGGGCTCCTCGGCTGGCCAGTGAGCGCAGAATCGGAAATGCGCCAAGCCCTTCAAAAATATCGGCTTGACTGGTGACGGCCTCAACCGCAATATGTCCCGCCTCCTCGTGCTCGGGGTCGGTAATTGCGAGCGCCCGCAGCAGCACCCGTTCGACCTCCGTCAGACTCGTTGCCCGGACTTCGACGTGGTCCCGCCGCCGGAGCGCCGCCTGCCGCAGCTCTTCACGCAGCACTGCCGAGTCGATGGCGAGCTTCTGCGCGGCGTCGGCGGCAAACTGGTCCCGCGACAGCTTCTCCGGGATGCGCCGAATGTGCGGCAGCAGGAAGTTCATCGCTCTTACTTTCTGTTCGGCGCTTGCCCCGGGAAACATCTGGCGTGCGCGTTCAATCAGGAAATCGGCTTGGCTGCGCGCGCCCTTCACCGCCGCGATGTAGGCATCGACCCCCCGCTCGCGGATGAAGCGGTCAGGGTCCAGACCGTCGTCCAAGGTTACGATCTTGATGGTGAATCCTTCTTCGGTCAGCAAAGCAATTGTCTTCGCAGCGGCATTGTTGCCGGCGTCATCGGGATCGAAGTTGGCAACCACTTGAGGCGCGCGGCCTGGGATCGACGTGTGCCGTTTGAGAATTGCCACCTGCTGTTCAGTAAAAGCCGTCCCGCTGGTGGCAATCACGTTCTGAATCCCGCGCAGGTAGACGCTGATACAGTCCATCTGTCCCTCGACCAGCAGGGCAAATTCGGCCTGGCGAATCGCAGTCTTAGCCTTGTCGAGGTTGAAGAGGACCAGACCTTTTGTGTAGAGCGGTGTCTCCGGCGAATTGATGTATTTGGCGCCGGCCTTCTCACCGGTTTCGAGGGTTCGCGCTGTGAAGGCGATCACCCGCCCGCTCTCATTGCAGATGGGAAACGTCATGCGCTTGCGAAACCGGTCGTAGATGGCCCCCTGGCTTCCGTCCCCCTGCTCTTTCCAGGCAAAGAGTCCGGAAGCCCGCAGCGTTTCGTTGTCCGCCTCCCCGCTCAGCCGATCGCGCAGCGCGTTGAAGCTGTCCGGCGCATAGCCGATGCGGAATGCCTTGATCCCTTCAGGGGTCAGTCCGCGGCCAGCCAGATATTCGCGCGCCACCGCTCCTTCGGGTCCGCGGAGCTGCTCTTCAAACCAGGTCGTTGCCGTCTTCGTGCAAATCCAGCAGCTTGCCGCGCAGCCTCGCCCCAGCGGCTTCCTCAGGCGAAGAGAACTCCCGCTTGGGCAGCGGAATCCCGCATTTCTGCGCCACGATCCGCACCGCCTCGGGAAAGCCGACATTCTCGATCTTGCCGACGAAAGAAAAAACATCTCCCGACACGCCGCACCCGAAGCAGTGATAGAACTGCCGCACCGCGTGGACGGAAAACGACGGCGATTTTTCCTTGTGAAATGGGCAAAGCCCCGAGTAGTTTTGCGCGCCCGGCTTTGCGCAGTCGGATGTACCTCTCGATCACCTTGACGATGTCGGCGTGCTGCTTCACGCTTTGGGCGAAGTCACTCACGTATGGATCTCTATAGATGAGGATAAGGCCCGGCAACAACGTTACCTAGAGAGTTCCATAAAGAGAGCCATGTGGAAGCGGTGGATAAGAAGTCCGATACTCGTGCGGCGGTTCAGGGCGCCATTCATTCGAATGTCGGATGTGGAACCCGTAACCCCCGCAATCCGTACTTCCAATCAGCATGAGCGAACGCTACATACGACGACAGTGGGTCGAGTCGCAGGTTTCCCGCTGCGCCGCGCTGTGGAATGAATGTGCTCCCGAGCCGCCTTCGCTTGACCACGCTACTCAGCGCAGAGATCACGAGGCCCGCGAAATCGCCTATGATGCCGAATTGCGAGCAGTCGAGTGGGAGGCCCGCCGCGCCCCGCGAACCGTTACAGCCCGGGCCGAGACGCAAGCGCGCCTGATCGCCTCTTTCGGTCAATTCGCCGCGAACGCGCTCGACCTTGAGCCCGAATCCATCATGCCTTCTCACCGGCGACTTTCTTCCGGCCGGCATTGAGTTTGCCCGAAGGGCGCGGGAGTTCGACGCAAACCTGAGCCAAGCGGACACGATTCAGGCCTGCCGCAATGCCTGGACCGCCTGCGGCCTGCAGCCCTTGCTCGGCGTGCCTTCCGGCATTACGCCGTCGATCCTCGGCTACAGCCTCCTCTATCCCTACACCGACAATTACCTCGACAGCGAGGCTGTGCCCCTCAAGGCGAAGCTGGCTTTCAGCGAACGGTTTCGCGAACGCCTGCGGGGAAACCTTGCGGCTCCGCTGAATCAGCATGAAGCGGCAGTATGGGCGCTGGTGGGGATGATCGAGGGGCAGTATCCTCGCGAACAATTCGCTGCGGTTTTCGATTGCCTGCTGGCCATCCATCAGGCTCAGGAAGCCAGCATTGCGCAACAGCGGAATGCGTCCTTAAGCGATGCGGAACTTCTGCACTTGAGCTTCGCGAAAGGCGGCACGTCGGTGTTGGCCGATGCTGCGCTGGCCCGCGGCTGGATGACGGATGAGGAGAGCCTGGTCGCCTTTGAGTGGGGCGCGCTCCTGCAACTGGGCGACGATCTGCAGGACGTGCGCGATGACCTCAGGCGCGGTTCGCTTACTCTTTTCACGCGGGCGGCGGAAGAGGGCGAGCCGCTGGATCACGTTGTCCTGCGGCTTCTGAGCTTTTGCGAGATTGTCGCGACGCGAATGCGCCGGCTATCCAATGGATCAGACCGGCTGAAAGATTTGCTTCAAATGAGCTGGCGCTCGCTCATCATCTCGGCCATCGCAGATGCCCACGAATTCTTTTCGCCGGCATTTCTGATGCGTGCCGAATCCTGCGCTCCGTTTCGCTTCAAGTTTCTAAGAGCGCGTCGCAAGAGACTTGCGAACTGGCAGGGACTGTATAAAACGCTTTTCGAATTATTCGTGGATTCCCCCGATGCGGATGTTCCCGGGGCACATTTGCAGCGCGACCGGCCGGAATCCTGCGTCGCGGCCACAGTCTGAGGAAACCTTTCAATAAGGCAAGTCGCAAATCATGCCCAAACGAGCCCCCGGCCTTGGGTAAAGCCGAGAGCCCGCTTGGTACCCCCGGAAAATCTCTAATCTATGTTTATCCCCCAGAACTTGTTCCTCCGAATGCCTCTCCACATGCAATCCAGATCTGAGGAACCTGAGAATTTCAAATCAAATGCTGAATTCTTCTCATTGCAACCGTTTCTTGGGCTTTTGGTCCATGGCACATGTTTGAACCTCGGGCTCTAGTGGCCTCCGTGCCCGCCCTTGCCGCCGCCTCCATTGCCGCCGTTGCCACCGTTTCCGCCATTGCCACCGTTGCCACCGTTTCCGCCCTTGCCATTGTTGCCGTTGTTTCCACCGGCGTTGTTTCCTGCGTTGCTTCCACCGCCACTGTTGCTCCCGTTGGCCCCGCCTGCTGAGCCGAAGGCATCCGTGAACATGGAAGAAACATGGGTGAACGCAACGCCGACTTCTTCAGCCATCCCGCGATAGCCGGCCGTTGCACCAAAAGCGAGGAGAGCGCAGATGAGGGCGTACTCGGTCATGGATTGGCCGCGATCAGCCAATGCGATCTTTTTAATCTTTGCTTGAATTCTGGAGATATTGACTTTCATTGGTACTCCCTCCGGTGCCCGTTCATAGTTGTTGGCGGCTTGATGCTGCCATTCGTACTCAGGTTGCGGTGACGTGCTGTGGGGGAGCCACACTTACGAGAATGAAGGGCACAACCTACCAATTCAATCCCCCCTCTGATTTCTTCTCGCATCAAATCGTAACCAGCGACAGGAGTACCGAGGTGGGACGGTCGCATCTCGAATTCAATCGATTTACACGGGGCATTCACAGGAGGTGGCTCGCGCGTGTGCAGGGAATCTTGCGGCTCGATTGGGGCGCTTGAATTTTGCGCTTGTAGAGTCGCCGTCAGTTTCGCGCCCGTGTCGTAGCTCTCTCATGTATTCAGGTAAGCCAGCACGGCTCGAACCGTCTCTTCTGTTGCCTCACTGAGCGACAGGCCGGGGGGCCTTCGCAGGGCCGCTCCGTGCGAAAGCGCCTCCACCATATTGGCCACAATAAAGACCGTCTTATCGAGATTGCGAACCCTTTTCTTTTTGTGCGTCCTCGAAGCAATCGCCAGCCGGAAGGCGGAATGATGTCGCACGGCAAAGTCCTTTGTTCCGTCAGCCCTGTGCGGGACCTCGGTCATCAGGAGCTCATACAGTTCCGGATCGGCGCGATGCGCCTCGACCATGGCTTCAATCAGGGCGTGGATCAAGTCGTTGAGAGACGAAGTGGCATGCCGCAGGAGTTGAACTTCGATCATGCGATCGATTTCCTCGATATGGCGACGATGCAGCGCAGAGAAAATCGCCCCCTTATCGGGAAAGTATTGGTAGACGGAGCCGATGCTTACGCCGGCAACCTCCGCAATCCGATTCGTCGTTAATGCGTTGAAGCCTTCCCGCTTCAGAACCCTCACCGCAGCTTCGAGGACCGAATCCACTGTCAGGCGCGCACGCTGTTGTTTTGGCTGTCGCCGGGGAGTTGGTTTTGCAGGTTTGCGCACCATCATATAAAAACTAGCAGAAAATATGAGCAAATATCTATGTCTCGGCAGAACTGTTTGAATCGATTGCTAGGGATTCAGATTAGAAAGCGAGTAGACATGGATTCGACAAAATCTTAGGATTTAGCAAGATTATGAGGAAAGCTCATATTGAGTCCCAAGAGATTCCCAGGAGGTCAAAATGACATACCTGATTACAGGCGCAACGGGAGACGTAGGCTCAAGAGTCACAGAAATGCTGATTGAGCGTGGCGAGCGGCCACGCATCTTTGTACGAGACTTGAAGAAGGCGCACGCGCGGTTCGGCGAACGTGCCGAAATCTTCGTTGGCGATCTCGCGGATACGGCGTCGCTCAAGCCGGCGCTTAAAGGAGTCGATGCGCTCTTTCTTGTCACGACGGGGCCGGAGATTCCATCGCTGGACGAAGGCGTGGCAACCATCGCCAAGGCCACAGGCGTGCGTCATCTCGTCAAACTATCTTCCATGGATGTGGCGCAGGGCCTTGCCATCGGTGCCTGGCATGAGCAAGGGGAGGCCGCCGTCCAAGCCAGTGGCGTTCCGTTTACCTTTGTGCGACCTTCGGGCTTCATGTCGAATCTTCTGGCATGGACGCATTCCATCAAGGGCGAAGGGATCGTACGTTCCTCGACGGGGGACGGCAAGAGAGGATTCATTCACTCGAACGACATCGCTGCCATTGCGGCAACGGCGCTCACGACACGCGCCTACGACGGGCAAGTCTTGACGATCACAGGACCCGAGGCGCTGACTTTTTCCGAAATAACCGCCAAGATCCACGCTGCAATTGGGAGGGAGCTCAAGTTTGAATTCATTTCAGATGAAGAAGCCCGCCGGCGTTACGCAGCCACCGGCGCATCGGCTGCCGAAACCGACGCCCATGTTGCTTTGTGGCGCGCGATTCGTGAAGGCCGTCTGGCGACCCTTACCAACACTGTCCAGCAGGTTCTTGGCCGCCCGCCCATCGCATTCGACCAATGGCTGACAGAGAATTTGAATGCCTTTCGCTGAGAAGCCGATCGTTCGCTACTCGCAGCGCAGTGCGGTCATTGGGTCGACGCGCGCTGCGCGCCGCGCAGGCAAATAGCACGCTAGTGCCGCAACGGCGCTCAGCAGAGCGACACCCGAGGGCAGAAGAACGGGATCTCGAAAATCGCCCCCAACCCATGCCGCAACGATAGAGTTCATGCCCAGAGTCATTACCGAGCCCAACAGCACGCCAATGCCGACGCTCATCGCAGTCGACAAGAACACGAGGCGCAACACATGAGACCGCTGCGCGCCCAGAGCCATGCGGATGCCGAACTCGTTGGTCCGTTGCGTCACCGTGTACGACACCACGCTATAAAGCCCGATGGCCGCGAGACTCAGCGCCAGGATGGCGAAGGCGCCAAACAGCCAGGCCACCAACTGCTCCTGCTGCCACTCAGGCTGATCGCTGATCCAATGTTCCAGGTCCGAGACGACGCGCGCTGTCTGTTGGTCTGCATTCACTTCCGCGAGCGCATGCCGGATCGGATTCAGCAGGTTCAGCGGAGAACCATCGGAGCGCACCAGGATCTGCGTGCCTGGTCCCATCCGCAGCGTATACGGCAAGAAGATCGCGGGACTAACCGGCTTGCGTAGCCCTTGGTTGCGGCTGTCCCGTACCACGCCGACAATTTGCAGCCAAGCGTCGGAGAGTCCCGGAACCGCAAGCTCGATCGGCGGGCGATTCTCTTCGGCGGGTAGCTGGACTGCGTGCCCCACGGCATCGCCACGCGGGAAGTATGATTTCGCAAACGCCTCGTTCACCACCACCATGTGCGCGCCGTTGCGGCTCTCCGTCTCACTCCAGATGCGCCCCTCGAGCAACGGAATACGCAAGAGCCGGAAATAATCCGCCCCGACCTCTTCGACCAGGGCCATGCGGTCGTTCGCTGCCGGCGCTCCTAGCAACCGGAACGGTGCTCTTGTCCCCGAGTCCGGTGGGGTTGCGTTCGTTGAGATCGCCGTCATCGTCACTCCCGGCACCTGCTGCACGCTCTCGCGAAGGTGCTCGAAGTATTGCCAGCGCTCGTTCCAGTTCGTGTAGGTGTTTTCGCGAAGGGGTATCCAAAGAGCGGTTGCGTTGTGTGGGTCGTAGCCCAGTTCCACGTGACTCAGGCGCTGAAAGCTCTGAATCCCCGCCCCCGCAGCGGCGAGCAGAAGAAGTGTGAGCGCAATCTGCCCGCTGATCAGGGTGCTATGCATTCTGCGGCTGCGAACCCCACCGGCCACACGCCGCACGCCCGATTGCAGCGCCTTTCCCAGCTCGGGCCGGGAGAGCTGTAGCGCCGGAGACAGACCAAACAGAACTCCAGTCAGAAGTGCCAGCGCAACGCAAAACAGCAATACCGGCACATTGATCCGGACCACGACCTCTGGAGCGAATTCATATTTCGGCAGGACGAACTTCATTGCAGCAAGTGCGCCGTAGGCCACAGCCGCACCCAATGCTGCGCCGATGGCCGACAGCAAGAGCGACTCGGTGAGCAGTTGGCGAATCATCCGGCCACGTCCCGCGCCAATCGCGGATCGCACTGCAATCTCGTGTTCGCGCGCCATGCCGCGTGCCAGCAGGAGAATCGAGACATTGCCGCAGCCGATCGCCAGCAGTAGCGCCACTCCGCCCAGCAAGAAATACAGCGTGTTCCCCACGCTGCGAAACACCCAGTCGTTCAGCCGCTGCAAGTCAACCCGAAATTGTTCGGGGAACTGTTTCGGCAGATCCTTTGCGAAGCGCTCCGCCAGCGGCTGCAATGCAGCGCTCGCCGCCTTGGGAGTGACCCCCGGCTTCAACCGCAGATCGACGATGTACCGGATGTCGGGATTGCCGGTCAACTTCAGCGGAAGATAGACATCTCCGCTGTACCAGACGAAGCGAGGAGCCGCGACCCCGACAATCTTGTAGCTCTTGTGATTCAGCTCCAAGGTCTTTCCCACAACGTCGCGATTGGCGAAGAAATGCCGCGTCCAGAACCAATAGCTGAGAACAACCACTGGCTGCGGATCCTGCCCCTCCACAGCATCCGACGGCTGGATGCCGCGGCCGAGCAGGACGGGCTCGCCGAGAAACTCAAATCCATTGGCAGAGATGAAGATCGTCTCGATGTCTTCCGGATACTCGCCGCCCGTCAGCGGCAACGACCAGTCGTCCATCACGATCGTGTCTTCCACGGCCGGGGACTGGCGCAGAAGACGGATCTGGGGCCCGTTGAGCCAGATAATGTGGCCATCTCCGTTCGTGCCCCACACCCCAAACCGCACGATCCGATCCGCAGCTTTGTAGGGGAATGGATTGAGCAGGGCCGCGTAGATCACGCTGAAGACGGCGGTGGTCGCGCCGATGCCCAAGGCGAGCGAAAGGATCGCCGTCAGCGCGAACCCCGGACTCTTGATGAGCTGCCGTCCAGCAAAACGAAGATCCTGCAATACCGTAGGCAAAGCCTTGCCTCCAGCGGGAATACAGAACATCCTCGCATGCAGCGGGGCTGCCTGCCATTTCTTTTGCAGTCAGTATCGACGCGCTCGACCGACGTGATGCAACCCTCACCGAAATTCACAGAGGCGCAAAATAGTTGTTGCAACGAATATCTACTCCCGCATCCAAAGGTGTGAAAAGGAGCAACCCACATGACCGCAACCGCCACTACATCCGCCGTATCCACCTGGAAGATCGACCCCGCCCACTCCTCCGCCGAGTTCAAAGTCAAACACATGATGATCTCGAACGTGAAAGGCAACTTCGCTGGAATCACCGGGACGCTGACGCTGGACGAAGCCGATCCGACCACGCGTCCGTCGAGGCCACCGTCCCCGTTGCCACGCTGAACACCGGCGACGAGCAGCGCGACGGCCATCTGAAGAGCGCCGACTTCTTCGACGCCGAGAAGTTCCCCACCTTTACCTTCAAATCCACCAAGTGGGCCGCACGCGGCCGGCGACTATACCGTGGCCGGCGAGCTGACCCTGCACGGCGTCACGCGCACCGTGACCTTTGACGTGGAAGGCCCGAGCGAGCCGGGCAAGGATCCCTGGGGCAACACCCGCATTGGCCTCTCCGCCACCACCAAGATCAATCGCAAGGACTTCGGCCTGAGCTGGAATGCGGCGCTCGAGACCGGCGGTGTGCTGGTCGGCGAAGACGTCACCATCACGCTCGACGTCCAGTTCATCAAGGCTAAAAATCAAAGGCTGGAAAACGGGGCGCAGAGGTTAATCCGGCGCTTGCGGTCGGTTCGACGCGGATCCAAGCGCCTGAGCGGCCGCCTGGCTTTGTGCCCAGATAGTTGTTGCAACGAATATCTCTGCTCGCGAATCTAATCAGATGTAACGGTCACGAGGAGGTCAAGCCCATGTCGCTTCGCGCAGTGAAAGAAATCTTAGAAACCAAACCCACCATCGAGGGCGCCGGCGTTAAGCTGCAGCGCGCCTTTGGCTTTGGCAAAACCAAGGAGTTCGATCCGTTCCTGTTGCTGGACGATTTCCGCAACGAGAATCCGGCCGATTATCTGGCCGGATTTCCCTGGCATCCGCACCGCGGCATCGAGACCATCACCTACGTGCTGGCCGGCGAAGTGGCGCACGGCGACAGCCTTGGCAACAAGGGGCGCATGACCGCCGGCGATGTGCAGTGGATGACGGCCGGCAGCGGCATCCTGCACCAGGAGATGCCCAAGGGCGATGAGCGTGGACGCATGCACGGCTTCCAGCTGTGGGCCAACCTGCCCGCCTCGCTCAAGATGACCGATCCGCGCTACCAGGACATTCCGTCCGCCGCGATCCCCGAGGTGACAGAGGACGACGGCACGAAGGCGCGCATCATCTGCGGGACGTTCTGGGGCAAAACGCGGCCGGTGGAAGGCGTGGCCGCCGACCCGAACTACGTGGACATCTCCGTGCCGCCAAACAAGCTGCCGCCGCATTCAGGTGGAGACGACGCGCAACGCATTCGCCTATGTCTTCGCGGGTTCGGGAACTTTCCGCGATGCTTCGGATCCGAAGGCCGTGCTGACTGAGTCGGCCGTCGATCCGAACGCCGAGGCGAAGTACGATGCGAAAAACCATTCGCTGGTGCTCTTCGATCGCGGCGATGAGATCGTGGTGCAGGCCGGACCGGAAGGGATTCGCTTCCTGCTGGTTTCAGGCAAGCCGCTCGAAGAGCCGGTCGCCTGGTACGGACCGATCGTGATGAACACGCAGGCTGAATTGCAGCAGGCGATGCGCGAGCTGCAGGACAGGCAAGTTCATCAAGCACCAGTAAGTTTGAGTCAGAGCAAGTTAAGACGGAAGGCGCGGCCATCGTGGTCGCGCCTTTTTTTATTGCCTTTTTTCGATTCTGTTTCCGATCGCGGAGAGATCCTTCGATAGGACTTCTGCGGGAGAGAGACCGTGCTCGCGCAAGGTGCGGATGCTGAGCGCGTCGTGGCGCTTGGCGAGGCGACGGCCTTCGCGATCGGTGACCAAGGCGCAATGAAACCATGCCGGATTCGCGAAGCCAAGCGCGCGGTTGAGCAGAATCTGGCGCGCGGTGGACTTGAGCAAGTCTGCTCCGCGGACAACTTCGGTGATGCGCATGGCTGCGTCGTCGGCGACGCAGGACAACTGATAACTCGAAATGCCGTCGCGGCGCCGGACGACGAAGTCGCCGAAGTCTTTGCCGGCGATGAAGCGCTGGTGGCCCAGGTTGAGATCATCGAATTCGATGGCTTCGCCGTCAGGGACGCGAAAGCGCCAGTTGGCGGCCGGAGATTCCTGATCTGCCGTCGCATTTCTTTGAGAGTCGGCCCCGGGAAGTGGTGGACGGCAGGTGCCGGGCCTGCACGTTCCTGGATAGATGGGTTCGTCGTCGAGCGGATCGGGATCAGCGCCTTCGTGCGGAGCGCTGAGCGCGGCGGCAAGGTCTTTGCGGGAGCAGCGGCAGGGATAGAGGAATCCGGCCTCAAGGAGCTTGCGCCAGGCGGCGCGGTAGATTTCTGATCGCTGGCTCTGCGCGTAAGGCGCACAGGGGCCGCCTACATCGGGACCTTCTTGCCAGCTAAGGCCGAGCCAATGCATATCTTCGATTGCGGCGTCGGCGTAGACATCGCGGCTGCGATCCGGATCGAGGTCCTCCATGCGCAGGACGAGGGTGCCGCTCGATTGCCGGGCTCGTTCGAAAGCGGTGTAGAACGTGCGTGCATGGCCTATATGGAGATAGCCGGTGGGCGACGGCGCGAGGCGTCCGCGAGGACTGGCCTGCCGGAGACGCGGCGCCTGGGCAACTGTTTCACGCGGCTGTTCGACTTCACCGGTTCGCTGAAATTGTTCCACGTGGAACAATTCTAGGAGACTCACCGTGGAGGCATAGACGGCCATTCGGCCGCAGGTCGACATCGTGCGCGATCATCCTGACGCTCACAATTGTTCCCCGTGGAACCATTGTGTTGACGGGATACATGTGTTGGTGAGGATTTGCGAAGAATTGCGGTGACACAGGTACCGGACAGTTGCCTCATTTTCGAGGCATGGGGGGAGGGGGGTACTCTTCCAGTCCCGACCGGGAAGGCCTCGCACGGATGGGAGGTTCGTGCGACATGCGTGGATGTCGAGACAATTCCCATTGTGCACCGCGGAGTGGAAAAGATATGCAAACGAAAAGGGTGCGCGGCTGAGGAGAAATAGCGCGCCTGAATGGATTTGGAGATCCTGATCCAGGAGCAGATCTAAGGGAGGCACATCGGCTTTTTGTGATGAAGGAACGGTTGCATGTGAATGTTCGGCTGCGTCCGAAGGCCCCTTGTGGCTGAATTTTGGCGATCCAATACTTGGTTCTCATCGATCCGAAAGGTTCTGGGCCGTAGCCGCCCACAAAGCCAAGCCCTACCACAATCTGGTGTGATTCAAATCACTGCAACAAACGCGGACTTAATTTGTCGTATATTCAATGCAGACCAAATTAGTCGTACATCCTGCCCGCTCCGGGTGGACCCGGCCCACGGTTCATCCAGAATGTCGGCGACAAGACAAGGAATTTCCATTGAGTTCGTCGAAGAATCATCGTCGATTTGCGTGTCGATTTGCGGTTTGGCTGAGCGGTTTTGTCGTGTTTCTAACCGCTGCTGCATGGGGATCCGTTGCTGGAAGCATCTCAGGCTCGGTCACGGACCCGGGGGGCCGCGTTGTTCCCAACGCAGACGTCACTGTACGGGAGATCGAGACGGGGATATCGCACCAGACGCACACCGACGCGAAGGGATATTACACGTTGCCAGTTCTGCCGGTGGGACGTTATGAGCTGGATGTCAATGCGTCCGGATTTCGTAATTATCAGCGCAGGGACATTGTGCTCGATACCGATGGGGCACTCACGCTCGACGCTCCCCTTGAGATTGGCGGCGATACGCAGACGGTCAGTGTGACCGACAACTCGCTGCATGTTGAGACGGTGAGCACACAGTTGGGCGAGGTGATCAGCGGACGGCAGATGGCGGCGGTGCCACTGAATGGGCGCAGCTTTACAGATCTTCTCTCGTTACAGCCGGGAGTGGCTCCGTCAACGACAATCGGCTCCGATACGGTTCAGGACGTGGGCGCGACCATTCTCGATCCATCGGGAACGCTCAACCCAGGAACGATTTCGGTGAATGGACAACGGGAGACGGCGAATTACTTCAGCGTGAACGGAAGCGATGCGGAAGAGGATGTGAATGCCGGCACCGCGATTATTCCCAACCTCGATGCCATCTCGGAATTCCGCATTGTGACGAGCAACTTCGACGCCGAATATGGAGAGTTTAGCGGCGGGCAGATCAGCGTGATCACAAAATCCGGGAGCAACGGATTGCATGGCAGCGCATTCGACTTTCTGCGCAACACCGATCTGGATGCGCGCAACTATTTTTCGCCGACCCGGGGCGTCTACCGGCAGAACCAATTTGGCGGGACGCTGGGTGGGCCGGTGCGTCACGACAAAGTGTTCTTCTTTGCCGATTATCAAGGGACAAGGCAGATGCAGGGAATCGATACGGGAGAGATCAGCGTGCCGTCGAACGCGGACCGGATGGGGGATCTCTCGGACTTTGTGGACAGCAATGGCAACAGCCTGCTGACGGGAACGGTAGACGGGCCTTACTTTGCGAATCAGCTTACGCAAAAGCTGGGCTACACCGTGCAGCAGGGCGAGCCCTACTATTTCAACGGCTGCTCATCGACAGATGCGCAGTCAGGCCAATGCGTGTTTGGGAATGCGCAGATTCCCAAGAGTGCATGGTCTGTCCCCGCGCAGCGGATGCTCCAATACATTCCAGCGCCAAACACGGGCAATGGGTTTGCCACGTCTGCCTTTAATCAAGCGCTGCGCGACGACAAGGCGGGCGCACGGGTGGATGCGAACACGCGTTGGGGGCTGTTGTCGGCCTATTATTTTATCGACGATTTCGATCTGAATAACCCGTACCCGACGGCACAGAGTGGAGCCAGCGTTCCGGGCTTCGATGCGGTGACAACGGGCCGGGCGCAGCTGTTGGCGTTGAGCGATACCAAGGCAATCAACTCAACGACGGTAAATGACGCACACCTGAGCTATTTGCGCGATGTCACCAACCTGGGGCAGCCAGTGGGCGGGCGCGGCGTGAGTCTGATTTCGCAGGGATTTGAAAATGCGGACGGGAGCGCCAGCATTGTGGCTCTCGATCCCAAGGGCCAGAGCATTGAGAATCTGAACTTCAACGGCTACTCGACCGGCGCCGCGGCCAACCAGTTGATTCAGGCGAATAATACCTATCAGGCAGCGGACACATTCTCGAAAGTGCTGGGCAGCCATACATTGAAGTTCGGCGGCGAATTTCATGCCGATCAAGTGAACGCCCATCCGATCGCGCAATTCAACGGAAGCTTTGTCTTTTCCGGAACGGAAACTGGAGTGGACTTCGCGGATTTTCTGATTGGTGTGCCCAGCCAATATAACCAGAGCCAACTGAATCCTTTTTATGCCCGCAATAAATATGTCGGCCTGTACGCACAAGATAGTTGGCACGTGCTTCCGAGCCTGACACTGAACTACGGGGTGCGATGGGATCGCGTTGCGCCGTGGTCGGAAAAGTATAACCAGATTTCAACGTTTGAGGCGGGCGCGCAATCGGTTGTGTTTCCGGGCGCACCTGCCGGGATTCTCTATCCTGGAGATCCGGGCGTTCCACGCACGCTCGCACCGGTCGGCAACCTGGGTTTTTCGCCGCGCGTGGGTGTGGCATGGTCGCCGCTGGCCAACCGGGGCAGCGCATTGGGAAAGCTACTGGGGTCTCGAGGGACGACGAGTATTCGAGCCAGCTTTGGCAATTTCTACACCGCAATCGACGCGCTTTCTATCGGCGTGCTGGCGGCGAATGCACCTTACGGAACGACCTATACCAGTCCTGCGCCCCCGCTTTTTGCAACGCCATTCATCACCGCGGCCGATGGGCAGAACAATGGCCAACCTTTTCCGTACACGTTCGCACCGTTGAACTCATCGCGAAGCCATCCCGATGGGAACATCGACTGGAGCACCTATGAGCCGATCAGCGGGATTCCTGGGTACGACATTCATAACCGCACGCCTTATACGGAAGAGTGGATGTTTTCGCTGGAGCGCCAGGCCGGACCCGACACGGTTTTCAGTGCGAGCTATATCGGCACGTCGAGCCATCGACAGCGCGTGCTGGTTGAGCCGAATCCCGGCAATCCTGCTCTTTGCGTTAGCTTGAGCCAGCCCGGCGAGGTGCAGCCCGGCACGCTAACCTGCGGCGCAGGTGGGGAGGATACCGTGTATTACCCGATCGGCGGCGGGCAGGTGAATGGAACGCGGGGGCCACTGGGGGCGAACTTCGGCAGCAATGCGTTGCAGTCGACGATAGGCTATGCCAACTACAATGCGCTTGAGCTTAGCGCGCGTCACACCAGCGGGCGCCTCGAGTTCTCCGCTGCTTACACCTACAGCAAATCTCTCGATCAATCTTCCAATATCGGCGAGGAAGTCAATCCATTCGATCCCTCGCTCAGCTATGCGCTTTCGTCGTTCGATGTGGCGCACAACTTCGTTTTCAGCTATGAGTACCAATTGCCCTTCGACCGGATATTGCATCCGAATCGCCTGAGCCGGGGATGGTCGCTGTCAGGGATCACCCATTTTGCGAGCGGTTTCCCGATAACGATGACGAACAACGGAGATAATTCGTTGATCGGTACAAACCCGAATGGAGTGAATAACAGCAGCATCGACGAACCGGATTACAGTGGCGGTCCGCTTCATCTCAACCGCAATCCACGCAAGAACGAGAACAACTACTTCGACGCGACGGCCTTCAGCATGAATTCGCTTGGTATGCCGGGCGACGCAAAGAGGCGGTTCTTTCACGGCCCAGGAGCGGATAACTACGATATGGCGGTGGGCAAGAATCTTCCGCTCACAGAGGCGAAGTCGCTACTGTTCCGCGTGGAAGCATTCAATGTATTCAACCACACCCAGTTCAATGGCCCCGGTTCGGTGGACGGTAACATCGGCAGCTCGACGTTCGGCAATGCGATCAGCGCAGCGCCTCCACGCATTCTGCAGGCGGCGCTTAAATTCAGTTTCTAGTTTTAATGTCGCGCTGTTCATGATTGATGAACGTCAATCCTGCGGGCAGTCATCCGAGACTTCGTTGTTGTTGTCGGGTGGTGATGGCTGTTGTGGCCTATGTCTTCGTCGAGGTGATCGGGATCGACGGAGACCTGCGTGTTGGTGAGGATTTGCGAAGAATTGCGGTGACACGGGAACCGGACAGTTGCCTCATTTCCGAGGCACAGGGAGGGGAGGGGGTACCCTTCCAGTCTCGACCAGGAAGGCCTCGCACGGAAGACCTCTCACGGAAGTTCGTTGAGGCTCGCGCAACCCGCGCGGATATCGAGACAAGTCCATTGTGGATGAGCTACTTCTGGTTAGGGTTCTTGGCCGGCGGGGGAGGATATTACGAAGGGCCTCCTCGAGTTCAGCATGAGTCCGCCTACATATTTCGGAATATTACCTTAGATTTCTGATGCCGTTCCGAATGGGTGCTTACGGGGTATGATCTGTAAACCATGATGACACCTTCGGACTTCTGGCTAGCGGCAATTGCCGTGATCCTTCTGCTGATTCTCATGCGCCTATCGGCACTTGCCAGGCGTATTCGCCCTCACTTTCCGACCGAGAAGGAAGCGGGCTACAACAGCTCACCCGCCCATCTGGAAGCCGCCGGCAAATAATCCGCGGCGTGCTGTTTGCCGCGGAGTGTGCCACGCTGCTTCACGAATGGACTCGATCTAATTAGATTTACGCTCGCTTCGCTGCCCTCGCGTTCTCTGGCATTCGCGCAGCGAAGATCCGATTTCCCGCGGTCACGCGGCCATCTCTGAATCGTCGGTTCTACGCTGTCCGACGGTTGCATACACCTTGGCCGCCGCCTGCGACGCTTTGCGCCCTCCCAAATGAATTTGGATTTAAATGTCCGAAGCGCAGAAAAAGCGCAGGGGTGGACGCGCGCAAATTCTACAGGGCAAAAAATTCTGGAGCGGGAAAACAGAAATGAGAATTTGCGCGCATCGCAGTTGATGAATATCGACGAGCTACATTCCAAATGTAGAGAACTCGTCGCGCTCTTCTTCTGTGAGCGGGGAAGTCACTGCCTTCCAATAGAGACGGAGCAGCTTTTTGAGTAGTGTCATCTGGCCCGTGTTCCAATCTGGGGACTGTCTGCGCGGGGGGGGAGGGCGATTTCCGACGATACGCGCACCGCTCGCGTTTCGCGTACTTTTTTATCTCTGGCATTCCTGCACCGAAAGGTCCCGACCCCAATTTTCCGTTCCTTCTGAACTGTCCAAACTCCACGCACGACTCTATTCCTGGATACTGCGACGTTTTCGGGGAGTCATCCAGAAAATCGCGCGAAGCCGGCTGTCAATGCCTGCGTGGGCCTGTTTGATTGAGAGTGAGCGCGGCTTGACATCATACTAAGACATCTATATAAAGACATCTGAATATGGCCAAGACCGATTCCCTGCAAGGTTCACTCGATTTGCTCGTGCTCAAGATCTTGTCGCGCCGCCCGCGACTACACGGCTACGCCATCATGGCTGCCATCGCTCATACATCCGGCGAAGTGCTTCGCGCCGAGGAGGGCTCGCTCTACCCTGCTCTGTATCGGATGGAGGAAGCGGGCTGGATTCGCGCGGAGTGGATCAAGAAAGACACAGGTCGCCGCGCCCGGATCTACGAACTGACCGCCGCCGGCAAGAAGCAACTGGGCGCGGAAGAGTTGCGGTGGCAGTCGGTCAGCCTCGCCATTAATCGAGTTTTGAGGGAGGCATGACATGTCTTTGTGGTCGCGTGTCTCTAATGCCGTGTGGGGCGAGCGCTTGAATCGCGAGATCGAGGAAGAGTTGCAGGCCCATATTGAAGAAGCGATTGCCTCAGGACGTGATCCCAAGGAAGCGCGGCTTGCATTCGGCTCGATACTGCGGCAGCGCGAGGCGAGCCACAGCATTCGCGTTGCTGGATGGCTTGAGTCTCTCTTCGCCGATGTACGTTTCGGCTGGCGGCAGCTCTGCCGCAACAAGACGACGTCCGCGGCTGCTGTGCTTTCGCTCGCCCTCGGCATCGGGTCGTGTGTCGCCGCATTCCGTCTTATCGACGCCCTGCTCTGGCGCCCGCTGCCTATCGCTAATTCGAGCAAACTCTATGTCCTCTCCCGCAAGATGATCGGCTTATACGGCAAGCCTGCCGAGGACGGACACTGGGCCACGCCGGCGTTCAAGGTGATGCGCGATGCCGTCCGCACTGACCTGAAGGACCAGGCCGACCTCATCGCCATCAGCGACAGCGACCGCGCGGACATCACCTGGTCCGGGAATGGGTCAGGCAATGGGTCGGGCCAGGGGTCCAGCGATGACGACATAGAGAAGGCCCACGTCGCCTATGTCTCGGGCAACATGTTCGCTCTCTTCGGCCTTGAGCCGGCGCTTGGCCGCCTGCTGATCCCCGCCGACGATCGCGGCCCCGGCGCCGGTCCTTATGCGGTCCTCTCCTGGGACTATTGGAATCACCGCTTCGGCCGCGATCCCCACGTCCTCGGCCGCTCGCTCCACATCGGCGACCAGACCTTCGAAATCATCGGCGTCGGCCCGCATGATTTCACTGGAACCGAAAAGGGAACGGTCACCGACATCTTTCTGCCCGTCTGCATGAACAGGTTCGCCAACCAGGACGACATTACCTGGCACCTCATCTTTCTAATGCTGAGGCCCGGCGTCAAGCAGGCCACCGCTCTCGAGCCGGCCATCGACCTCGAACAACTGCGGCAGCACCTCGAGGCAGTCAGTCGCGCCCTCGAAGCGGAATGCTCCGAGTGCCTCCGCGGCATGACCCGGGTGGATGTCGACCGCTTTCTCAATCAGACGCTGGTCTTCAATCCCGCCGGTGCCGGCATCTCCGATCTCCAGAAGGACTATCGCCGATTCCTCGGCATCCTCGGTCTTCTGGTAGCTCTCGTTTTGCTCATCGCCTGCGTCAACGTCGCCAACATGATGACCGCGCAGGCTGCTGCCCGCGCTCATGAGATGGCTCTCCGCATCTCGATCGGCGCGGGCCGTCGACGTCTTGTCCAGCTCATCCTGTGCCAGAGCGCGCTGCTCGCTCTCCTGGCTTCTGTCGTTGGCGCATTCTTTGCGGCGTGGTCGGCGCCCTTTGTGCTCAGCCTCGTCAATCCGCCCGACAACCCTGCGCGCCTCGCCCTTCCCGCCGACTGGCGTGTGCTCCTCTTTGGCTTCGCGCTCATTGTCCTCGTCGTTCTATTGCTCGGTTTGCTTCCGGCTCTCCGTGCCTCTGCTGTCCGGCCCGTCGCTGTCCTCAAAGGTGGTGAAGATCCGCACTCGCCACGCCGTCTCATGCGTGGAGCGATCGGTCTTCAGGTCGCTTTCTGTTTCTTGGTCCTCTTTCTGTCTTCGCTCTTTGTCACTTCATTCCAGCGCCTCGAGAACCGCCCCCTCGGATTCTCCACCGACCGTCTTCTCCTGCTCCAAACCGTTGCCGGCAAAGGCCAGCTCCCTGTCGTGTGGAATCAAACTGCGGAGGCGCTTCGAGCTGCCCCCGGCGTCGACTCAGTCGCCCTCTCGGGCTGGCCCCTACTCGGACGCATCAAAATCAACAGCGACATCTCCATCAACGGCGCGCCTCCCAGTCCGACTCCCGCCTTTTTCCTGAACGTTTCCCCGGGCTGGCTCTCGACGATGAAGATCCCCCTGGTGGCCGGTCGCGACTTTCGCCCGGAAGACAACTCGCCGGGAGTCGCCATCGTCAACGAAACGTTCGTGAAGACCTTCTTCCCCGGCGTCGGCCGTATATCTGACGCCGTCGGCCGCACCTTTTCGCGCGGCGCGAATCGACCCCTCAACAAGATCGTCGGCGTCACCCCCGACGTCCCTGACCACGACGTGCGCGAGCCCAATCGCGCTGTCTTCTACGTCCCCTTCGCAGGCATCGACGGCAAATCCGCCCCCACGGTCGAAGGCTTCGCGACCTTTGTCGTTCACACCGATGCCCAGAACCCGCTCGCCCTCGCCAACTTCCTCCGCCAGCTCATCGCGCAGCGCAACAATGGACTGCGCGTCTCGAACATCACCACGGAGCTCGACTTGTTCCGCGACCAGACCATTCGTGAGCGCCTGATCGCTACGCTCGCCGCCTTCTTTGCCGCCGTCGCGCTGCTTCTGGCCGGCATCGGACTTTACGCTGTCCTCAACTACTCCGTCCTCCAGCGCCGCCGCGAGATCGGTATCCGCATGGCGATTGGCTCGACGCGCGCCGGCATCGTGCGCCTTGTGACTCTCGATGTGTTCGTGTTGATTGCGCTCGGAGCGTGTGCGGGCGTCGCCCTCGGACTCGGCGCGGCACGTTCTGTCGAGTCGCTTTTCTACCAGGTGAAAGCAACTGACGCGGAGATGATCGCGCTGCCGGCGTGTGCCATGCTGCTCACAACTCTCGTTGCCATGTTCCCTGCCGTGCTTCGTGCGCTGCGCACAGACCCCACCGAGATTCTGCGTAGCGAGTGAGACCCGAGATGCATTCTGGCTTGCGGGCGGGAGTTCGTTGCTTTCCCAGGTCTCAAACCACCCCAGCGACGAGGACCTGTCGCTGGGGACTTCCGGTAAAATCGAGACCTCGGGCACCCATTTTCATGGGGATTGAAGCGTTGAAAGGGCTATTTGGGTTTAGTGCTTTCCCACCCTTTTCGCAGGAAAAAGCGAAAAGGACGGGGCACGGAGGTTTGTGGGGGATTGAAGCTGGGGCGAAAAGCAGATCCTTCGCCCCGCTTACCCCGTGGACGACTTGAGTCGTCGACGGGGCCCCCAACGCGCGGGTTCTCAGGCTGACAATTTGTCGGCTTGTGAGGACTCCGGGCCTGAAGGGCCGGCTATGCTGCCCAGCTTTTACCGAAGCCTGAAGGCCTCGGCTCCCTCCGGCTCAGTTTTCATTCCAGGGTCTTGGTCTCCTATCCTAGCGAGGCTGGGATGGGGGACCCATTTTCGTGAGGATTGAAGGTGTGCGAAAAGCGGATCTTTCACTCCGTTTATCCCCATCGCACAGGGGTGCGCTCGGGGCCCCAGGCGCGCTCCGTTCAGGATGACAAATCATCGATTCGGAGTCTGACTTGGTTCGCCTAATCGGAGACGTCGTTGTCGGTGTCGTGGTGGTGATGACTGTAGTGGCCTATGTCTTCGTCGAGGTGATTGGGATCGACGGAGACCTGGACCACGTCCATCTCGCTGCCGTCCTTATCTAAAACGAACAGACCCATGCGCTGGCCTTCGGGGTGCATGAATATGAGGGTCTGCTCGCCGCCGTGACGGTTGGTTTCGCGAATGATGCGCTCCCAGCCGGAGCCGAGTTTTTCTTCGACGATCTGATTCAGCTCGTTGCCGTCGACGTCGGCGGAGAAGTGGTCGAACTCGGCTACGTGCAGGCCCGCGACACCCTCATGGGTCGCCTTGCGCGAGACGAGGCTGACGAGGCCGAGGAAAGGAATGCGTGTGGCGTGCGCGTGGTAGCGGCTTTCAAGAGTGTTGACCACACCATCAAATCCGCCTTGACCGCCGCCGGCCAGCACTACGACGGGAATGAGCAGAGCAAAGAAGCAGATGGGAATCCAGATAAGCCGTCTCATTGGTCACCGTCCTTCTTGTCTTTCTCTTTGTCCTTGGTCTTTTGTTTGTCCTTGTCGCGCATGTTGTGTTGTACGTCGGCGAGAGCATGCAGGCCGCCGATGCCGTGGAGTTCGGCAAGCTGGTCGATATTGATGGGGCCGAGGATGAGCACGATGGTGAGTTCCCTGGGCTCGGCGGCGAGGATGAACATGCCCTTGTTTTCGCCATTGACCAATTTGACGAGGACGTCGGTGGTCTCGCCGGATCGGCGCTCGCGCTCGTGGACGATGGGCGACCACTCGGAGGTCTCGAAGTACTTGCGCAACGACTCGATATCGTCCATCGAGTATTGGCCTTCCTTGTCGAATTGATATTCGCGAACGTAGATACCATCAAGGCCTTCGATCAGGTGGCGTGTTGCGGCTTCGTCTTCATCTTTGTCGTGCATGAACTTGGCGGCGAAGGCGAGCATGTTTTTGCCCAGGGTCACTTCGGTGACGTCGGAGGCGCGCGCGGCGAGTTCCTTTTCGACGGGAGACGGGAGCGGCAACGGCGAATTTTGCGCGATAGCCGGGACGGCGAGTACTCCGGCGGCCAGCAGGCATGCGGCAATGCGGTGGTTCCATGTTTGGTCTCCCTCTATCGATCCCATCGGGGCTTCGGATTTTTGGTTCGTGCTTTTCCATCCTTTCTCCAGAGCTCCGAGAAGCGGGTCCTTCGACTCGCTTCGCTCGCTCAGGATGACAGAAAGGATGGGGCACCCAGGGTCGTGCGAATTACGGTATTACAAAAGCGGCTGATGGAGGTTCGTTGCTTTCCCAGGTCTCAAATGCGAGACCGGGGCGCCCATGGTTTTACTCATTGCCATTGCGGGCTGCCAGACGGGCCTGGACTTCGTTGAGCGCGTGATTGGTGATGCGCAATGCAGTGAGCACCTGGTCGCGTGCGGCCTCGCCTTTGCGCTGTTCTTCGACGTGGCGCCAGGTGAACGCGCCCCCGAGCGCCAGCAGCGAGAACGAAGCAAGCGGCGAGGCGTTGCCAAAGTACGGCGCGGCCGTGGAGTCGCGCGGTGCGGCGGCGATTGCGCTGGTCAACAATGCGGCGCTTGAGGCCGGGCGGCGCAGGACGGCGCACGAAAGCCTGCTGCAGCTTGTTTTCAAATTCACTCATGTCGTTCAGTCGGATCATCGTCTCATTGATCTGCTTGGGCTCATCCATCGGCGCGTGCTCCTCCCAAGGCTTGTCCGGGTCTGAGATATTCCTTCAAATTGCATTCGGCTTTGGCTCGCAGCAGCTTCAGCCCGCGTTGCAGGTTGCTTTTTACTGTAGCGAGCGGCGACTCGAGCGTGAGCGGCGATTTCTTCCGGCGTCAGGTCTTCCTGATAGCGGAGAACCAGGGCGGCACGCTGCGGCTCGGGCAAGGTGGTGAGCAGTTGTTCGAGGCGCGCAGCCGAGCGGCGACGAACGCTCCTCCGGCGGCGCGCCGTGATTCTCTTCGATCTCGATCCAGAGGTCGACACCGCGCACACGGCGCCGGCGGAGGGCGTCGGCGGAGCGACTCATGGTGACGCGGCGGAGCCAGAAGAGCGCGTGTTCGGGCGATTCGAGGCGAGCCATGTGCCGGTCCAGTTCCAAAAAGACGTCCTGCGCGATTTCCTCGGCCAGTCCGCGGTCGGCCGTCATGCGCCAGGCCAGCGAGAACACCATCGACTGGTGCTCGTCCACGAGTCGCTCGAAGTCCGGCTGCCAGTTACGGGCCATGAGGTTCGCTTCTACTCTCTTATCCGCAGGGGAGTGCGGGCTGGGATGCAAAAGGTACGTGTTGGACCGAAAAAAGTTCGAAGGGTTGCAGCGGTTGGCTGCAAAGTGGCGGCTGTGGGGCTGGTTGGCCCGTCCGCTACGGCGTGTAACAGAGAATGTTACAGTGGGTAACAGAGAATGGCAAGCGGAGTTTCGACAGGCTCCGCTGAGGATGACAATTCATCAACAGGGGAAGCTTGTCCGGGCTTAAAGGCCCTTCGTTGAAGATCCTGTATTCAGGGGCCTGAAGGCCCCTGCTCCCTCCGGAATGACCCATCGACAAAGGACCGGTAAAATAATTTATTCAACTCCATTCTCCTGTCGATTTGGCCGCACCCCGTTCGACGTATCAGCAGAGAGCCAGTACGAAAGCGAGACCCAGCGATCCAACTGCGCTCTCAATCTGAAAACGAGCCACCCAACCATCGCTCACCCAAAGGAGATTTCGCAATGCGATTCATGGTCATCGTCAAAGCAACCCCAGAGTCAGAAAAAGAAGGCGCCCTCCCCGATCCAGAGCTTCTGCTCGAGATGGGCAAGTACAACGAAGAGCTCATCAAGGCTGGCGTCCTGCTCGCCTGCGATGGCCTCCATCCCAGCTCCAAAGGCGCACGAGTCAAATTTTCCGGCAAGAACCGCACGGTTACCGACGGCCCCTTCACCGAGGCCAAGGAGCTCATCGCCGGCTTCTCGATCTTGCAAGTCAAGTCCCTCGAAGAGGCCATCGAATGGGTCAAGCGGGCCCCGAACTGCTGCCCTATGGGCGAAGGCGAAGTCGAAGTTCGCCAGGTCTTTGAGATGGAAGACTTCGCGCCCGTCCTGTCGGAAGAGGAGATCCAGCACAAAGTAGCGAAACGGGCGGAGCTGCCCCTTCAGACCGCCAGCAAATAGCCAGACCCGAGAGCACAGCATCCGACTAGCCACCAACCGGCAACCCACCGGCTGGCAACCCAAAGGAGATTTCGCAATGCGCTTCATGGTCATCGTCAAAGCAACCCCAGAGTCAGAAAAAGAAGGCGCCCTTCCCGATCCACAGCTTATGGCGGAGATGGGCAAGTACAACGAAGAGCTCATCAAGGCCGGCATCGTGCTCGCGATGGACGGCCTCCATCCCAGCTCCAAAGGCGCACGCGTCAAATTTTCAGGCACCCACCGCACCGTCATCGACGGCCCCTTCACCGAGGCGAAGGAGCTGATCGCCGGCTTCTGGCTCTGGAAGGTCAAGTCGCTCGAAGAGGCCATCGAGTGGGTCAAGCGTTGCCCCAATCCCCACGCGGTGGAATCGGAAATCGAAATCCGCCAGGTCTTCGAGATGGAAGACTTCGCACCCGTCCTGTCGGAAGAGCAGATCCAGCACAAAGTAGCGAAACGGGCTGAGCTGCCCCTTCAGACCGCCAACAAATAGCCCTACTTGCATTCACGGATTGAAGCTGGTGTGATCGGTAGCAGTGTCTGCTACCGATACCCCTCACGACCCACAGCAGGCCTCACATCTGGCCCTGCATCGCACCATCGAAGCCGTCTGGCGCATCGAGTCCGCGCGCGTCATCGCCGGACTCACGCGCCTCACGCGCGACGTGGGCCTCGCCGAAGACCTCGCACAAGAGGCACTCGTCGCGGCACTCGAGCAGTGGCCGCAATCAGGCGTGCCCGACAACCCCGCGGCATGGCTTACCGCCACCGCCAAACGCCGCGCCATCGATCTCTTCCGCCGCAACGCCGTCGCCGCGCGCAAACACGAAGAGCTCGCCCGCGAACTCGAAGCCCTGGAACAAACCTCGCCCGACCTCGACTCCTCTCTTGACAACACCATCAGCGACGACCTTCTCCGCCTCGTCTTCATCTCCTGTCACCCCATCCTCTCCACCGAGTCCCGCGGCGCCCTCACCCTCCGTCTGCTCGGCGGCCTCACCACAGCCGAGATCGCCCGCGCCTTCCTCACTCCCGAAGCCACCATCGCGCAGCGCATCGTCCGCGCCAAACGCACCCTCGCTGAAAGACACATCCCCTTCGAAGTTCCTCGCGGCCCCGAGCTCGCTGCCCGCCTCTCCTCCGTCCTCGAAGTCATCTACCTCATCTTCAACGAGGGCTACACCGCCACTGCCGGCGACGACCTCATCCGCCCGACCCTGTGCGAAGACGCGCTCCGCCTCGGCCGCATCCTCGCCGAACTGACCCCGCAGGAACCGGAAGTCCACGGCCTGGTGGCGCTCATGGAGATCCAGGCCTCCCGCACGCCAGCCCGCATCGGCCCTACGGGCGAACCGATCCTCCTGCTCGATCAGAACCGGGCCCACTGGGATCAACTCCTCATCCGCAGAGGTCTTGCCGCAATCGAGCGCGCTCATCAAATCAGCACCTCCCGCGAAATCAACAGCGGCCGCGGTCCCTATCTCCTTCAGGCCGAGATCGCCGCCTGCCACGCCCGAGCCGACACCCCTGAAGCAACCGACTGGCCCCGCATCGTGTCCCTCTATACCGAACTCGCCCAGCTCACGCCATCCCCTGTCATCGAGCTCAATCGCGCCGTAGCCGTCTCCATGGCCCACGGCCCCCAGGCCGCGCTTGACCTCGTAGAAGCGCTCGCCACCGACCCCTCCCTCGAGCGCTACCATCTTCTTCCCAGCGTCCGCGCCGACTTACTCCACAAACTAGGCCGCCAAGCCGAAGCACGAGTCGAGTTCGAACGAGCAGCCGCTCTCACCCAAAACACCCGCGAACGCGCCCTTCTCCTGGCCCGCGCCGCAGCCACTCGCTAAGTTGGTCTCCAGCGCTGTTGTCACTCGGCTCGGCACAACGCCGTCTCGTTGGCTCCCGAACCACCTCGCTCGCCAACGAAGCACGAACATGGGGATCCCTTTTCGAGCAGATTTAGAGTGCGCGAGAAGCAGATCCTTCGCCCCGCTTATCCGCGTGAACGACTTGCGTCGTCGGCGGGGCCACCAGCGCGCGGGTTCTCAGGATGACAATTTGTTGGCCTGTGTGTGGACTTTTCATCGGCATGGTGAGAGTCCGGGCCTGAAGGCCTCGGCTCCATCCACGAGGGACGGTTTGAGGTCGTGCTTTCCGACCCTCGCGGAGGGAACGAAGGATGGGAACTCGGCATGCGAGGTGTAGATCGAGGCAAATTCCGTCCACCCTCTTTGTTTCGCAAATCTGCTATGGTCCGCTTAGAAGCCATGGCTCGCCCTGCGCGTTTGAAACAGAAGCCGCCGCATGCGTTTGTGCTCGATGCACTTGCGCCTTTGCATCCCGAGGTGCGTCGGATGTTTTCAGGGTTCGCCGTCTACATCGGCGACCGCATTGTCTGCATGCTTCGCGATAGTCCCAAATCTCCGCGCGACAACGGCGTATGGCTCGTCCTTTCGGAGACGGTCAACCCTGCGGATCGGGCCCTTCGTCGCGAATTCCCGTCGCTTCGTTCCATCGAACTTCTGGGAGGGAAGATCGGCCATTGGCTTCTCATTCCAAGCGACGGCCCGGCGTTCGAGACGGAGGCCCTTCACGCCTGCGATCTGTTGCTCCGGCGTGATCCGCGCCTCGGCCGCATCCCTGCATCCAGGCGGTAGTGTTTTCCGAGGCTTTAAGACCTCGGCTCCCTCCGCGAGAGACGGTTTGGGTTCGTGCTTTCGCACACTTCGCTGAATGCCGGATGGATGGGGCGCCCGGTTGTCAGTTTGGGAGGAAGAACAAAGAAGGGTGGGGCACCCGCCAATAGAACGCCTTGTGCGGAGGACTGTTTGCTGCGCTCAGAACAAGTCGGGGATGGAGTTGAAGGCGATTCTTGTGGGGGCGGCTTTGAAGGCTGTGAGCATTGCGGCTGGGGCGAGGGCGGTGGTGCCGTATTTGATGATTGAGCTCGTCCATGGCGGCGAGCAGGCGGGTGCGGCTCTTGGCGTTGTCGAGGGAATCGAACAAGTTCAGCGAGTGGAGCCGGTCGGGAACCAGGCCGTTGAGTTGAACTCCGACGAAGTAGGGCTGATCGTACTCGGCGCCTGCGGGACGGCTGGCCCACAGGCGGCTCAAGGCGGCGATGAGGGTCTGGTTGTCCTGGCACTCGCTGAGGCGCAGTTCGCTGTGCCAGCCGCGGGTGGGGACGCCGAAACGGCTGACGGGCGCTTTTTCGTCCGCGGGGGACGGCGAAGCCGATGGCGAGGCCGATGCTGCCGGCCCAGAGTCCGCCGGAGCGTAGACGCATGGCCGCTTTGTGGAGGAGCTTGTGAGCGACGGCCCAGGCTTTCTCGGAGGTACGCATCTCGGGCGAGAGCACGTGGGAGTGGCTGATGGATTTGTTGTGCTCGGTCTCGGACATGTCGAAGTCCTCGCCGCGGAGCCAGTGCCAGAGGCGCTCGCCCCAGACCGATCCCCAGAGCTCGCCGGCCTGTTCGCAATTGAGGGCGAGGAGTTGCGGCATGGTGTGGATGCCCTTGGCGTTGAGGCGCTTCTCGGTCTGGGCGCCGATGCCGGGCAGATCGCGGAGGGTGAGCTGGCGCGAGGGCTTCGGGGAGGATGTCGAGGGGGAGGGCGACGAGGCCGTCGGGCTTTTCCATGTCGCTGGCGATTTTGGCGAGATAGCGGTTGGTGGCGAGGCCGACGGAGCTGCGCAGCATGGGTCCGACGCGCTCGCGGATTGCTCTCCTTGACTCGGCGGCCGAGGTCCAAGGCTGCCAGCAAGGGCCGTTCGCGGCCCATGAGGCGGCAGGCCATTTCATCGATGGAGAGAACCGAGGCGACGGGCAGGCAGCTTTCGACGGCTTCGATGACGCGGTGATGGTAGTCGACGTAGATTTCGTGGCGGGCTTCGACGAGGACGATCTCGGGGCACATGCGTTTGGCCTCGGCGACGACGGTGCCGGTTTTGACGCCGAAGGCTTTGGCCTCATAGCTGGCCGCGATGCAGACGGTGGTGTCGGCCATCATGGGGACGACGGCGACGGGACGGCCGCGCAGTTCGGGGCGGACCTCCTGCTCGACGGAGGCGAAATAGGAGTTGAGATCGACGAAGAGCCAGTTGAGGCAGGGGCCGGCGGGCGGATCTTGCGGTGGAGAAAGAGGCTGCGTTGTGGAAATCTGGCACTCTACTGGCCACGCATCCTCAAGCATGGTGGCAGTCGTATCAGGTTCCGGTATGGGCGCAGCTGCCATTCGACTCTATTTTCGCCTTTTGTTCCCTATTACGCAAGAGCTTTCCGCAACATCTAAGGAAGGAGAGGAGTGGTAGACTGATCTCGCTTTTACAGTGCAAACGAAAGTGCATCGAATCGCGTGACGCTTTGGTGATTGGCGGCGTTCAGCGATCTGCATACTGTCTACGTAGCTTATGCGCGTTCTGACACATTGGCTCGCGGTGAATGCAAATCTCCTGGCCTTCCTGGTCACGGTGGGTGTGGCGTTTCTGCTTGTGTGCTGCCTGGAATGCACGAAGTGCCCGGGGCGGGAGAAGGACGATTTGTTCAAGCGGCGGGAAGTGTAACTGCAGGGAATAGGGATTAGGGAACAGTAAAGGCAATCCTTCAAGGACAATCCTTCGATTATGGTCGCTTCGCGACCTTCACTCTTTTGAAAATTCAGCTTGCCCGCGTTCCCTGGTGGAAGCGGACAGTCCATGTTTCCGATCGCCTGATCCAGAGGGAGCTGCGGAGCGCCGCTTCGCGGCGGCCTGTCTCCTGATTGATGCGCACGGTGCGGTAGGTGACGAGGACGACGTCCTCGGCGATGCGGTGGCAGGCGAAGTCCTCAACGATGGGCGGGGAGTACTCTTCGGTCGCCAGCAGATCGAGGATCTGGTCGCGGGTCCAGATGCGGCCGGAAGCGCCAAACTCAAAGAAATCGTCGGCCAGCAGGGCTGACACGCGGGCGCGATCACGGCGGACTGCGGGATCGAGCAGAAGCATCTCGGCACGGAGCAATTCGGCAGCTACGGCTTTAGAAACTTTGCGGGCTGCGCTCATTCGGTTATGGCGGCATCAGGTATTGCTCAAATTGGGCGAGGATGCGGTTGTACAGATGAGTTCGCACATCGGGCCCAGCGATGGAATGGGTTTTGCGCGGATAAATCTGCAAGTCGTAGGGAATGCCGGCCTCGATCAGTTTCTGGATGTATTGAACCGTGTTTTCGAAGTGGACGTTGTCATCGCCGGTGCCATGCGCGATGAGCAAGTGCCCTTTCAGATTTGCCGCGGAGCTGGCGACGGAAAAGTCTTTGTAGCCCGATGCGAATTCGGTGGGCAAGCCGAGGTATCGCTCGGTGTAGACCGAGTCGTAGTTGTGCCAGTCAGTGACGGGAGCGACGGAGACGCCGGCGCGGAAGCGATCGGAGTGCGAGAGTGCGTAGAGAGTGAATGTGCCTCCCCAACTCCAGCCCCACCAGCCGAGACGTTTGGGGTCGAGCTGCGGATATTGGGCAAGCGCGGCGTCGATGACGGTGAGCTGATCTTCCAGCTGGACGGGGCCGAAGTTCTGATAGGCCGCCTGGGCGAAGGCGCGTCCGCGCATGCCGGTGCCGCGGTTGTCGGCATGCAGCACGGCGAAGCCATGCTCGGCGAGCAGTTCGTCGAAGAGCAAGACCGTCGGCCCATTTGTCGGCGACTTCCTGCGGACCGGGGCCACCGTAGGGATTGACGATGAGCGGAACGCTGGCCTGGATCTTCTGCGTCCGTCGGGCAGGAGCAATGTGGCGTAAAGCGTGGCGCCGTCGTGGGCTTTGACTTCGAGCGGTTCGGGGGCGCGGAGGCCGTAGGGATCGAGGGCGTGGGTCGACCAGAAAGTCTGCGCATTTTCCTTGCGGATGGCAGAGCTGGAGCTAATGGCGGATCGAGCAGCGAGGAGATATTTGTCAGAGAAGTTGCCGTTGGTGGGAGAGAAATTCGCCTGGTGATTGCCGGGGCCGCTGCTTAACTGCTTGCGCTCGCCTGCGAAGCTGACTTGCCAGACCTGCTGCTGCTGCACGTTGCCTTCGTTGGAGGCGTAGTAGACGAGCTTGTGGTCGCTATCGACGGAGTAGACTTCGCCGACTTCAAAATCGCCGGTGGTCAATTGCTTTTCCAATTTGGCGGCGTTGGCCGAGGGATTGTTCCGATCGTAGCTGTAGAGATAGATGTGGTTGTGGCCATCGCTCCAATTGGTGAGAACGATGTTGCCTTGCTCCACCGTGACGTCGTAGTTTTCGTCGAGGAATTTGTCGTCGGCGATATCGAGAACCTGGCGGACGTTGCCGCTGGTAAGTCGGCAAAATAGAGACTGCGGTGTTTGTGATCGCGTGTGACGACTTCGGCCCAGATGGTTTTGCGATCGACCCAGCCGAAGCGCGGAATATAGTCCTGGCCTTCCTTGATTGGCAATTTGACCCACGAGACTCTGCCGCCCTGTGTGCCGATGATGCCGATGCGCACATTGGGATTGGGATCGCCAGCCTGCGGGTAGCGCTGCGACGCGACGCCGGCGTGGGTCGGAATCCAGTCAGTGAGCGGATACATCGGTACGTCGGCTTCGTTCATCTGCAGGAAAGCGATGTTCTTTGAATCGGGCGACCAGAAGTAGTTGCTGCGGACGTCGAGCTCTTCTTCATAGACCCAATCGACTTCGCCATTGAGTGTGGACTCAATCGGTGCTGGGGCGATGACGCTGGTGGGGGTGCCGGGATCTCTGAGGCGGACGATGGCCAGGCCGTGATTGCGAATGAATGAGATGTTCTGGCCGTTGGGAGAGAACTTCGGATCGTCTCCGGAAGCCTGGCCGGTAAAGCCGATTTCTACGCCGGTGCCGTTGCCGAGGTCGTACATCCAGAGGCGGCCGTTGGTGTCGAAGAGAAGATGCTTGGAGTCGGGCGCCCATTGATACGCGGCCATTCCATAGCGGTTGCGATGATCGCGATCCTGCTCGGATGCGGCTGCCCCTTCGAGCGACCTGATCTTGGTGCGGCTCACCATCACGTGCGGTTTGCCTGAGCCTGGATCGAGATCGATGAGTTCGCCGCCGTCGAGGTAGGAGAGGTGTTGCCGTCCGGGGACCATTTGATGTCCTCAGGCAGCGGGCCGATGAGGGGGCCATGGGCAAAGATTTTTTCGACGGTAAGCGGCACAGCGGGAACTCTGGGCCGCGAGTGGCGCCGGCAGGAAGCCTAGAACGAGACTAGTGGCAGCAGTGACAGTCGACAACAGCGCGCGTGTACGCGTCAAGGGAGTCAAAGGAAATCCTCCGGGGCCGGAGCCTGCGATGGGGCATCAGGTGGGAGAGAACTGTATGCCGGGCTTCCAGTCTGCAGTTTAAATCACGGACTCACGCCCAGAGTCCTGTCCAGGTGCGATGGAACGGGGTGAGTTCACCGGGCGGATTCGTGCCGTGTGACATCGATTTGCAACGCCGTGGAGTGACGGTATATGGTCGCGAACATGCAATGGGCAACGCCGGAAGAACGTCGCAAGCTTGGCCAGGCGCGACGCAAACAAGTGGGACGCCAACAACATGACGAACTCAACATCAAAGCGAGAACGGCACCGGCCCTGACGCTGCTGGAACGGGCGGAACGCGGGCGCCTGCCTGCGCTGATCAAGCTGAAACATCAATTGATGGCACAGTCGCCGTTTATCTACTTTCGCGGCGCAGCGCCGGTGATGGCGGCCGATTTGGCCCTGGTGCCCAACACCGGTATTGTGGTCGCAACTCTGCGGGGACGCGCACGTGCGCAACCTGGGAGCGTTTGCGGCGCAGGATGGGCGGCTGGTCTTCGACATCAACGATTTCGATGAGACGATTCGCGGACCCTTCGAGTGGGACCTGAAGCGCATGGCAACATCGCTGGTGCTGGCCGGGCGCGAAGCGGGACATAAGGAGGCTTCGGCGCGCGCGGCGGCTGCAGGAGTGCCTTGAGTCGCTACTGCGAGCAGATGCGCGCGTTCGCCGAGATGCCGATTCTGGAAGTGGGCAGATTTCAAGTGCATCGCCTGGGGTCGGTGGAGCCGGTGCATGAGGCGCTGCTGAAGGCCGAGCGCGCGACACCGCTGCATACCCTGGAGCAACTGACAGAACCGGCGAGCAACAAGCCCGGGCGCGCCGCGGCGCATTCAAGGAACTCAAGCCGATGCTCACGCGCGTGACTGGCCCGCAGGCAGTGAAGGTGCTGGCCGCACTCGGGCCTTATCGTGAAATGCTGGAGCCCCAGCGGCAGCATCTGCTTTCGCTTTATCGGCCGGTGGATGTGGCGTTCAAAGTGGTGGGGACCGGATCGGTGGGGCTGCGCGACTTACTGCATCTATTTCGAAGGCAATGGTCCGCGCGATCCGCTGTTTCTGCAGATGAAGGAAGAAGCGGCCTCGGTGTATTCGGCGTACTTGCCCGATGCGCACCCGGCGCACCATAATGGCCAGCGCACGGTGCAAGGCCAGCGCGCGATGCAGGTGCAGTCCGATCCGTTCCTTGGCTGGACGCATATGGAAGGGCGCGATTACCTGGTGCGGCAGCTCAACGATCACAAGGGATCGATTGAATTGGAGGATCTGAAAGGCACCGGCCTGAACGCATTTGCAGAGATTTGCGGGGAGTTGCTGGCACGTGGCCATGCGCGCTCGGGCGATCCGAAGGTGATTGCCGGGTATATCGGCACCGGAGATCGATTCGCCGGGTCGGTGGCAAATTCGGCTCGCTGTATGCGGACCAGACGGAGAAGGATTGGCAGGCGCTGCGAAGGAATAGCAGGGCAGTTCGTAGTTCCTAGTTCAGAGTTCTTAGTGCAGAGTTCTTAGTTCCGGGAATAGAGTCTGGAAACGAAATTGGAGGAGGGTTCATGAATCGCCGCACGTTTACGCAAGTTCTCGCAGCGACCGCACTGGGCGCGGCAACGGCAACACAGTCGAAGGCAGCTCGGAAGTTCGGAGGGATTGCCCTCCCCCACGCCGTCGCCCACACCTTATCCTCTTTCGGTGATGCTCTGGACCGTGTTCACGGGTCTGCCCTTTGAGGAGCGGCTGGCGAAGGTTGCCGATGCGGGGTACAGCAACATCGAGCTGGTGGGCGAATACAACAAATGGGCTGAAGCGGATTTTGCGAAGGCGAACGATGCGCGGAAGCGGCTCGGGATCCGGTTCGATGCGACGGCAGGACTTCACCATGGAGTTGCCGATGCTTCGGTGCGCGACGCGTTCCTCGACGAACTGAAAGAGGCGTTCAAGCCGATGGAGACGCTGAGTTGTCCGGCGATGATTGTGCTGTCGGGGAATGTGGTTCCGGGTGTGTCGCGCGACGACCAGCACAATGCTGCGATTGAGACGCTGAAGCGCGCGGCCGCGCTGGTGGAGGGAAAGCAGATTGATGGACAGCCGGTGCGCTTGCTGCTGGAGTGCATCGATCCGGAAGAGAACCCGAAGTATTTTCTGCAATCGGCCGCGGAAGGCATCGAAATTGTGCGCGCGGTGAATCACCCGCAGGTGCAGTTTCTCTACGACATGTTTCACGAGCAAATCGCTGAGGGCAATCTGATTGAGAAGCTCGACAAGCATATCGATGTGATCGGGCTGATTCACATTGCCGATGTGCCGGGGCGGCATGAGCCGGGAACGGGCGAGATCAACTATGGGAACGTCTATCGCAAGCTGGCCGAGCTGAAGTATCGGCATGTGGTGGCGATGGAGTTCAAGCCGTCGGGAGAGCCGGTGGCGAGTTTGCGCGCGGCGCGGGAGATGGTGGCGCGGGCCGTGAATGCTTAGTTCGCTTCTTCAGCTGAATGGGGTTCGTGCTTTCCCAGGTCTGAAAATCCAGACCTGGGGCACCCTGGTCGTGGGGATTGATGCTTTGCGAAGAGCAAAGAGCGGATCCTTTCACTACGCTTACCCCATTGCGCACCAATGCGCAACGGGGCCCCCGACGCGCTCCGTTCAGGATGACAATCCTGTTGGTTGAGGTTCGTGCTTTCTCACCCTTGCGACAGAGGCCAAAAAGCAGGTCCTTCGACTTCGCTCAGGATGAGTCGGCGAAATCACTAGGCGTCGAAGGGTGAGGGGCCGATGAGCCTCATGTCATATTCAGCGAAGAAAGCCGCGTCCTGATTGGGTGGATTGGGGATGGCTGTTGCGCGGAAGAACGCTTCCATCTTGCCTGCCGGAGTGAAAGCGATGATCATGCGGCCCGGCTTTTCACCGATGGACGAAAAGGCGTGGGGAATTCCGTGCGGGCCGAGGATGGAATCGCCCGGCCGCAGATGGTGGCGGCTGTCGCCAACTTGCATGAGCACTTCGCCCTCGACAACATAAAACCATTCCTCTTGGCGCACGTGGAGGTGAAGCGGCGGACCTCCCTTGACCAGGTGGGTGTGTTCGATGATGAGCAAGCCATTGTTGGTTTCGTTCGGCATCGCTTTGAAGAGGATGGAGCTGTATCCGCGTGAGTGCGATTCGCCGAGGCGGTCTTCGCCGTTGGGCACAAGATGAACCTGGTCATTCTTGGGAGTAGATGCGGTCTGTGCGAGCGCGAATGCTTCAAAGCCGGAGGCGGGGACGAGCGCTGCCGCTGTTTTGAGGAAGGATCGACGTTTCATTCGTTCTCCGATCGTGAATACAGGAAGGGCATGCCGGCTGTTCGCGGCGGGATGCCGCAGGAATTATCGAATCAAAGTGGGGAAACGACGAACTCAATGTAGCGCGCGGGGCTGGGTTCCGGGAAGAAAATCCTTTCGCCCGGCGCTGAGGAATCGCGTGGACTCGGAGAATCGGATGCGCTTCAGCCGACGGGGACGAGGTCGTGCGGCGGTGGATCATAGGCAGGCGCATTGGTTATGCGCGTCGGGCTGGCCGGAGCGCTGAGAGTGAAGCGCTTCTGGTTGGCAGCGAAGCGGACCAAGAGATTTTTTTGATCGAATGTGATGGCGAAGATCTGCATGGGCGGCGATCCGAAGTTAACCAAGGGGAATGCAGGATGGATTTCGACCACCGGATGAGTAAATGTGTAGCGGCCGAGCCGGACGTCGGATGCGAGCTTGGCGGCTTTCATTTCGAATCGCGTGGAAACAGAGCGGCCCGAGGCGAAGACCACGGGATCGATATCGTATTTGAGGTGCGCGGCAAGTTTTTCTGGCAGGACCAGGCCGCCGCCGCCGGAGTCGAGCTGTGCTTCGACTGGTTGCAGTCCGTCGACTTTGAGAGTGGCGATGGGAACGCCTTCCGGCATGCGGAAGGGCAGGACGGACTTTCCGCCGTCGGGGACCAGCGCGCCGTTGGACAGCGTAACGAGGCGATTGGGAAAATCGAGGGTAAGCAGGTAGTCTCGAAAGAGCGTGAAGCCGAGGAGGCCCTCGCATGTGCCGGCTTCGGCGAAGAAGGGGTGGCTGATGGCGCGGATGCTGGAGAATTCGACCCCGGCGACTTGGAGGGACTGGATGAAGACGATGGGGGCTTTTTTCCCGCCCTGGCCGCTGGGATCGCTGAGTGTGGCGTGGCCGATAGTGGGCAGGCCGACCTTAGCGGCTAATTCGGGTGTCACGAGAGCGTCGCCGCCAGTGCCCGTATCGATGACGAAGCGGAAGGGGCCCTTTCCGTTGATCATGACCATGACGTAGGGTTTGCCGTAGCGCTCAACCATGAGGGCTTGATGGGGGGACGTCGCCTGTTGCGGGATCGCCAGCTGGGTCGGAGCTTGGTTTTCGTCGGACGGAGACTGGGCAGATTGGGATTGGGCAGATTGTTAAGAGATGAGGCAGGCTGGGGTTGGGCAGGCTGAGACTGGGATGGCGGGGTTTGGGCGAACAGGCAGGCGGCCAGTGACGCACCTGCCAGAGAGAGCAGACTAGCGGCGGTGCGAAATGCGGAAACTCTCATGGCCCCTCCTTCGTGCTCAGCCGGATCGGGCTTGACTTGGGAGAGAACGCCCGCTTTCGGCATGCGGCCTGACGGCGTTGCGGGGGCCCTACTCCGCGCTTCCGAATCGCATTGAGCGTCTGGTTCCGGCGAATCCGGTCAGGAACTCTTCTATAAGGACTCGGATTGTGCCTGATGGTACTTACGCAAGACCAGCGATATTTGTTCGCTGATGTGGGCCGGATGGCGAAGAGGCGGGGGCGGTTCGCCTCTACAATGAACCGGTATGCCGACAAAGGTGCGCTCGCACGCAAAGATCAACCTGGGATTGGGGATAGGGGCGCCGCGTCCGGATGGGTTCCACGGGCTGGCGACTGTTTACCAGACGCTGGAGCTACATGATGTGGTGACAGTGTCGGCGCGGGCGGCTGCGAAGACGGCGATACAGCTGACTTCGGACGACAAGCGGGTTCCGTTGGATGGGCGCAACACGGCCTGGAAGATGGTCGAGCTGGCTTTGGGCGGGCTCCGCGCTACGGCTGAAGTCACGATCCACATTGAAAAGCGGCTGCCGGTTCAGGGCGGGCTGGGGGCGGGCTCTGCCAACGCGGTTGCGGCGCTGGTGGGGTTGGAGCGAGAACTAGGGAACAGGGAACAGGGATCAGGGATCTGCGAACGGCTTCACTTGGCTCGGGATGAAGACGGTTCCTGGGGCGCGCGCCGGTTGGAGATTGCAGCACAGGTTGGGTCGGATGTACCGCTTTTCCTTCTAGGGGGAACGGTGTTGGGTGTGGATCGGGGGCAGGAGGTCTATCCCTTGCCGGACATCGAGCGGGTGTGGTGTGTGGTGGCGACGCCGGAGATTGGTGTCTCGACGCCCCAGGCTTTTCGCGATTGGGACGCTCTGTGTGTCCGCGAAGGTTTGACCGCGGAAGGCAGTACCGCTAAACTGAATGAGTTGAGCCGTGCCTATGCCAGCGCCTTTTCGGGAGGAATTCCGAGGGGTGGGCAGAGATCAGGCTCCTCCGGTGTCTTCCCTGATGGAGAAGACCTGGCCGGACCACAAGAGTCCGCGCTTGTCCGCACCGGGATCAGTAGCTGGATCCAGAACGACTTCGAACGAGTTGTTTTTCCCCAGCATCCTTCCCTTGCAGAAATCAAGCGCATTCTTGCGGCTTCGGACACTCCGGAGGCAGCCCTCTATGCTTCGCTGTCGGGGTCCGGTTCGGCGCTCTACGGGTTGTATCGGACCCGTGGAGATGCGGAAGCAGCCCAGTCGAGACTGGAACAAGCGGGAGTGCGCAGTCAGTTGACTCGTACGCTTGCCGCGTAGTTTTTATTGGGAAGAGATGCTGCTGTAGACGGGGAAGGGTTCTTGCTTTTCCAGGTCTGAAGATTCAGACCTGGAGCACCATGGTCGTGCGGATTTGCGCATCGTTGTGGAGTGATATTGACAGGCCCGGTTGGTGGGAGAGAGACTCGCGGACGGCTGTCAGTGGCGGGGTTCGGTGAGGACCGGGCTCGCAGAGTTGGGCGATCGTCTAATGGTAGGACAATGCCCTTTGGAGGCATTTGTCTAGGTTCGAATCCTAGTCGCCCAGCCAAGTTTTTTGCAGGTTATTGATTTGCAGTTCTGGATCAGTTGAGCAGCCAAAGCCAACCAGCTTGGAGGTTCGTGGAGATGGAAGTGGGAAGTGTGACGGTAGCAGTGGAAGACAAGCAACAGCCGGGTGCGGACGACCAGGGAAAAGACGGCGGAGCCAAGGGGCCAACGCCAGGCGGCACTCCGGATGCGAAGGCCAAAGATGCCAAGCCGGCTCCCGAACGCAAGCGGGCCCGCAATCTGAGCGAAGACAAGCGATTCAAGCTGTTCTCGGGGACTGCCAATCGGCCGCTGGCGGAAGCGATCGGACGGCACATCGGCGTGCCGGTGGGCGACGCCAAGCTGCAGCGCTTTGCGGATGGCGAAGTCTTCTTCCAACTGCTTGAAAACGTGCGCGGCGTGGATGTGTTTGTCGTGCAGCCGACCTGCTATCCCGTCGATCAGCATCTGGTCGAGCTGCTGGTCATGATCGACGCACTGAAGCGTGCTTCGGCGGCGCGCATCACGGTGGTAGTTCCGTATTACGGCTACGCGCGGCAGGATCGGAAAGACAAGCCGCGCGTGGCGATCAGCGCCAAGCTTGTTGCCGATCTGCTGACGACGGCGGGCGCGAATCGCGCGTTGTTTGTGGATTTGCATGCGGCGCAGATTCAGGGCTTCTTCAGCATTCCGGTGGATCACCTGTATGCGAGCCCGGTGCTGGTGGGCTATTTCCGCGAGCTGAATCTGCCGAACCTGATGGTCGTTTCGCCGGACCCGGGCGGCGTGGAGAGGGCAAGGTTTTTCGCGCAGAAGATTGGCGCACCGCTTTCGATTGTGGACAAGCGGCGTACGGACATGAATGTTGCGGAAGTGATGAACGTGATCGGCGCTGTGGAAGGCAAGACGTGCCTCATCCTCGACGACATCATCGATACGGCTGGGACATTGGTGAAGACGGTGGATGCGTTGTACAACGCGGGTGCAAGTTCGGTGTATGCCTGCGCCAGTCACGCGGTGCTTTCGGGCCCGGCGATCGATCGAATTGCCAACTCGCGCTTGGAGCAGGTGATCGTGACCGACACCATTCCGTTGCGCGAGCCGGCACAGAAGTTGGCAAAGATTAAGGTGCTTTCGATTGCGGGGCTTTTGGGCGCGGCCATTGAGAGCATTCACATGGAAACCAGCGTGAGTACGCTGTTCTCGTAAGTGCAGTTCGTAAGTGCAGTTCTTAGTTCAGAGTTCGTAGTTCACAGTTGGTGCGTGCGAACGAATTCAATCGTAGCGAGTTGTCGGAAGTTTGAAACTGCGAGCTGAAGCTGAGTTTTTGACTAAGAACTATGAACTGTCAGCTTTCAGCTGACCCAACAAAGGGAGTGGACCTTGACCGGCCTGTGCCCGATGACAGAAATGAGAGACTTAAATGCCTGAAGTTGTGGTAGCCAAGCCCCGTGAGGGCAAGTTCAACAAGAATGCCGCGCGCCGCGTGCGTGTCGCGGGCAAGATCCCTGCCGTGCTGTATGGCGGCGGCCACGAAGCGGTGGCCATTGAAGTGGACCCCAAGCAGATTTCGCGGATTCTGTTTTCCGAGACGGGCCACAACACGATTTTCGATGTAGCGGTGGGCAGCCAGGCCGCGGCCAAGGCGATGATTGTCGACTGGCAGCGGGAGCCGATCAAGGATCAGCTGATCCACATCGACCTGAAGCGCATCGCGCTGGACAAGCTGCTGCAGGTGAGCGTGCGCGTGAAGCTGATCGGCACCCCGATCGGCGTCAAGACCGAAGGCGGCATCCTGGACCAGGTGATGCGCGAAGTCGAGATCGAGTGCCTGCCTGCGGATATTCCGAACCACATCGATGTGGATGTGAGCAACCTTGCGATGCACGGCGTGCTGCGCGTAAGCGATCTGCCGCACTCGGACAAGATCAAGTACCTCGACGCCGAAGATGCGACCGTGGCGCACGTGGTCTCGATCCGCGAAGAAGTTGCGCCGGTGGCTGAGGAAGCGGTGGCTGGCGGTGGAGGGCGCTCCTGCGGAACCGGAAGTGGCGAAGAAGGGCAAGGGCGAACCGGAGGCGGCTGCAGGTGCGGCGGGCGCTGGTGCGAAGAAGCCCGAGGCTGGGGCGAAGAAGTAGACCTTGGCCGAGGCAAGCGAAAGCGATGGCCGGGAGTCGGAGCCCCTTTTCTGGTGGTGGGGCTCGGCAATCCCGGCCTGGAGTATGTTTGGACGCCGCATAACGCGGGGTTCATGGCAATTGACCGCATCGCCCAGCAAGAGGGCGTTGTGGTGCAGAACCGGCGTTGCCGGGCCACGACCGCAACCTGCCGAATTGCAGGGCGCGAAGTGATCCTGGCCAAGCCGGAGACATTCATGAATCTGAGCGGTGGCTGCCGTGGCCGCTCTGGTGGATGAGTTCGAAGCGGACCCGGCAAAGGACCTGCTCGTGATTTACGACGAGCTGGATTTTGCGCTGGGGACGTTCAAGATCAGGGAGCGCGGTTCGCCGGCGGGACACAACGGAGCCCGCAGCGTGACCTCGGCCCTGGGCAGTGAAGAGTGGTTGCGGTTGCGGATCGGGGTTGGGAAAGATCTTCCTCCGGAAGCGAAAGAAGCAGCGGAGCAAAGCGGCCGGGCAGAGATTATCTGCTCTCTCCGATGCGCAAGGCGGATCTAGCGGTGCTGGATGAGGTGCTGGATCAAGGTGGCTGCGGCAACGCGGCGCATTATCCAGGATGGACCGGGACCGGCGATGAATGAGTTCAATCGGAAAGACAGGGAGATAGGGAGTAGGGAACAGGGAATAGAAGGCAGGAACTGAGGGACTATGAACTGTGAACTGCGCTGAGCTGGAGAGTGACTCCAGCGGAAAAGGAAACCGGATGTCGCGTTTGTATGAAGTGATGTTTATTGTTCGGCCCGATGCGGCTGAAGAGGATGTCGATAAGTTGATTGCCGGCTTCACCACCTCGGTCACCAATGGTGGCGGCGTGGTGAAGAACGTCGAGAAGATGGGCCGGCGCAAGCTCGCCTACATGGTGCGCAAGTTCAACGACGGCAACTACGTATTGCTCACCGTCGAGGCGGGCGGGGCGGTGGTGTTGGAACTCGAACGCCGGCTGCGCGTGTCAGAGCCGGTGATCAAGTTCATCACCGTGCGCATCGATGAGGAAGAGAAGCGGCTGGCCAAGGTCAAGGCATTGCGCGGAACCCGCAGAAAGCTGAGTGCGGAACCAGCGGCTGCTCCGGCACCTCCGGCGCCTGCTCCTGTTCATGCTGCTCCAGCTGAAGCTGCCGAAGCCGTTCAGGCCAGCGCCTGAGGGTTGAACCGCGAATTGCCGGTTGTGCTGCACCCCACGCTGGGTTCAGGCTGGCCGGAAGAACACAGCGCGTCCGTGTCCGCAAGGGCTCGGTGAAGCGAAGAGAGCAATGAGGATACACTATGGCTGAAGAGACTTCAGGTAAGGCGCCCGAGGCGGGCGCATCGGCAGCACCCCAAGAAAGGCAGAGTCCGGACCGGGTTCGGGACGAGGACAAGGTTCGGACCGGGCTCGGGATCGGGCGGCGGTGGTCCGCGTCCAGGCGGACGCCCCGGCGGCGGACCTGGCGGGCGCGGCAAGTTTTTCCGTCGCAAGAAGGTCTGCAAGTTCTGTACCGAGAAGATCGACGCCATCCCCTACCGCGACGTGCGGCTGCTGCAGGATTTGTGGCCGAGCGCGGCAAGATTGTGCCCCGGCGGCTGACGGGTGTTTGCACCACGCACCAGCGCCGCCTGACGAAGGCGATCAAGCAGGCCCGGAATATCGCCCTGCTGCCGTTTGCTACGCATCACTAGGGAGACGTCTCCGGCCTGGTCCGGGGTAATGGCGCATTTAGTTGTAGGCATTCGCCCGAATTAAATCGGACGAGTCAGGAGACAATGCTTCCGGTGCCGATATAGAATCCTGCGCGGCGCGCCTCTCTGGTCGATGTCTCGTCTAAATGACGGGAGTGCCAACGGCACCCGCCTGTAACATTGGAGAATTTCAAAATGGAAGTAATTCTGAAAGAAGACGTAGCCAACCTGGGCCATCGCGGAGATGTGGTGAAGGTGGCCGACGGCTACGGCCGCAATTTCCTGCTGCCGCGCAAGCTGGCGATGCAGGCCACTGAGGCCAACATGAGCGTCATTGAGCAGATGAAGGCTGCTGCCGCGCGCCGCTCCGCAACGGAAAAAGCACAGGCAGAAGAGCTGGTGGTCAAGCTGCGAGCCGGTTGTGCTGAGCTTTACGCGCAAGTCGGGCGAGAACGGCCAGCTGTTTGGCTCAGTGACGTCGGCGGACATTGCCGGCGATCTCGAGACCAAGGGATTCGAAGTGGACCGCCGCAAGATCCAGTTGACGGAGCCGCTGAAGAGTCTCGGCGAGTTCACGGTGGCGATCAAGCTGCACCGCGAAGTGACCGCGCACATCAAGGTCCAGGTGCAGGCCGACGCTGTAGAACCTGTGGCCGAAGAAGCCGCAGCGAAGTAAGCTTGAACTAAAGAAATTCACGACCTGCCGCCTCCGGTTGTTTCGGGGGCGGTCGTGTCTCCGGCTGATTGAAGATTTGAACTTGCCTGTGTGCTATAGCGGGTCCGCAATTGATGTACTCCGAAGCCGCTACTGCGGAGTGGCATTTTCCTCAAGAAGAGCACATTTATTGCGAAACCGTCTTAGAAGATATCTTTCTCTGGAGCGCCGCCGCTGAGCACGATCAACTTCTTGATGGCCTTCGTCATCTTCCCCTGAAAATCCGGGACGTCGTCTGCTTTCGACTGCGAAAACAGGAAACGGGCGCGATTGCCGATCAGGGTTGTGTCGACGTGATCGAATCGGTCGTAGCAGGTGCGCGCGGTTTTTCCGAGAGTGGAACCATGGTCAAGCGCACGAGCTTTTCACGCTGCCGGTCGCTGTCACTGGGTCGAAGACATCCCAAACGGTGTTGTTGGGGTTGAGCGCACTGATGAATAGATCGCAATGGCCAACCGGCCCCGTGATAGTGAGGACTTTCGTTGCCTCATCGTAGCGGATGTCGAGATTGTCGTTGATGCCATCGCTGGGGCTCAGCGAGAGAAGCGCTCCGCGAATGTACTCCACCAGTTCGGGTTCGGTGGGTTCGGGCTTGGGTGGCGGCGCGGCTTTCTTGTGGGGAGTGGATTGCGCGGAACAGAGGGACACGCAAAGAAGGAGTGTGAAAGCGCAGATGCGATTGCGTCGCGTCATGGTTTCGACCTCATCTTCCTCGGCGGGAACGGTTGCCGGGAAGTATAAATCGTCAGGCCGTTGACTCGGTCACCGTTGATTCGGTCACCAGGCAAGGGGCTTGGCGCGATCGGCTCTGAGGGAAAGGACTGGTGCGAGCAGGCTGCGGCCGCACGGGGTGCGCAGCGCCTATGAGGATTGTGCGGGAGCAAGTCCTTGATCTCACCGTGAATTTCTTGGTTTGCGCTGGAGGGTCTCAGCGGCTACTTCTTTGGTTGCCCTAAATTCACCTACAGGTTCCGAATTTTGAGGAGCGAGGCCAGGATGAAATCGTGGCTTATCCGGCGGCGCAAAAGCAACAGAAGTCGTTGCTGATCGAGGGTTTGTCCCGCGAGCGAGGCAAAGATTCGGGAAATAAGCCGGAATTGAGTCAGTGACGGGCAACACGCTGCGGGAAGAGGCCATCCGATTAGCTTGGAACGGAGGTTTTTAGCGATGAAATCGAGGTTTTTTGTTCTTTCAATTCTTGCTCTTTCGTTGGCGTTTGTCGCCCCACCCCGAGCCAAAGCAAGTGCAGTGCCTGCGGGATCGCCTGCGGCCAGTGCTGCCCAGGAGACACGGCGGACTGGGACCAGGCGCCGGCTGAATTTCGCGAAGCGAAGCGTCAGGGCTTTCATGATGGAGTTGAGGGCGCGCGCAAGGACTTTGATAATCACCGCCCGCCGAACGTTGAAAATCGTGAAGAATTCCGTCACCCCCATGTGGCGCGGGATGAACGTGAGGATTATCGGGAGGGCTTCCGCGAAGGCTATGACCGCGCCATGTCGCACCTGAATAGCGCGCATTACTGAGTCGGAACGTGCGCCTGAGAGAAACCCCGGCCCTAGAAGGCCGGGTTTTTCTTGTTGAAAGGAAGCTTGATTGGAGGGGTTCGGGGCAGCTTTAGACGCGAAGGAAGACCGTCACCGGGAAAAGCCACAAATTGCAGATGTGTACGGTTACGGAAGTCTGTTGCTCATTCTGCTGCGATTGTCAGACGCACTCATACAATCGACCTAACCCCGCGCTGTGAGGGGTTGGCACGATCGCCGGCAAACCGCATCCTAACGATGGGTGGATGGCGGGTGGACGGCCGGATAGCTGAACGCAATCACGTACCAAATGCAAGAAGGAGAACGAACAATGCACTCCAATCGAATTTCAATTTCTGGAGTTGCTCTGCTGCTGGGAATTTCCGTACTGCCGATGGCCGGCGCTGCTGCCGGACAACAAGGACCTCCACCTCCCGGCTACGGATGGGACGTTCCGCCGCAGGAACTGAATGAAATTCAGCGGCAGGGATTTCATGAAGGGATGGAAGCTGCACGGAGAGATTTGAAACGAATCGTCACCCCGATGTGGATGACCATGAGATTTTTCGCCACCCGCATCTTCCGCCGGAACAGCGCGAGGCATTTCGCGATGGGTTCCGGCGCGGATACGATCGCGCGATGTCGCACTTGATGGGCGGACATGGTCCGGAATTCCGGCATGACGCGCCGCCACCGCCGCAGGAGTACCAGCAGCCTGGGCCACCGCCGCAGCAATGGGATGCTTTTCCGTCGGAATTCAACGATGTGCAGCGCCGCGGATTCCACGATGGCATGGAAGGCGCGCGGAGAGACTTCGACAATCACCGTCGGCCGGATGTCGATAATCGTGACGAATTTCGCCACCCGCATGTTCCTCCTGAATTGCGCGACGCATATCGGGAAGGATTCCGGCGCGGCTATGAGCGGGCTATGTCGCACTTGATGGGTCAGCCTTTCCGTAACTAGTTCTGAGATCCAGGGAAAGCGTTCGACAGAGGACCCGGCTCCATGCGGCCGGGTTTTCTATGCTCCAGAATTGCGAAAGTGATCGGATTGCGTCGGCTCTTGCGGCATCCAAATAGACTGTGTATGCGCTGGGGTCGCGGCCACACGCTGCTCATTCTGTGGGTCAAGACTCATCCGCGAATTACTGAGGACACTCCATGAAGAACTCAGCGCGTCTTGCTTTTTTCCCTCTGTGCTTTCGTTCATTGGAATCGCAACCGTCGCAGAAGGTCAGCCGTCACCAATCGCGATCACGATTGACGCGCATGCGGCCTCGCATGCGTTTCCGCATTTCTGGGATCAGATGTTCGGGTCGGGCCGAGCCGTTCTTGCGCTGCGCGCAAATTACCTCGACGATTTGAAAGAAGTCCACGATCAAGTGGGGATGCGCTATGTGCGCTTTCATGCCATCTTCCACGATGAAGTGGGTGTGTACGACGAGGACAAGGAGCGGCAACCCGGTTTTCAATTTCACTTATGTGGATCAGATCTATGACGGGCTGCTGGCGCGAGGGGTGCGGCCGTTTGTCGAGATCAGCTTTATGCCCTACAAGCTGGCGTCGAAACCGGCGATTCATCCTTTCTGGTACAAGCAGAACGTCGCTCCGCCGAAGGATTACGCGAAGTGGGACGCATTGATTCGCGCGTTCGCGCAGCATCTCGTCGATCGCTACGGGATCGATGAAGTCTCGCAGTGGTACTTCGAGGTTTGGAACGAGCCGAACATCGATTTCTGGGCCGGCGATCCGAAGCAGGCGACTTACTTTGAGTTATACGATCACACGGCGCGGGCCTTGAAGGGAGTGAGCCCGAAGTTGCGTGTGGGCGGACCGGCAACGGCGGCGGCGCACTGGATTCCCGAGTTTCTGAATCACGTGAACAGCGAGCATGTGCCGATTGACTTTGTTTCGACGCACGGGTATGCGGACGACACGGTGCAGGATTTGTTTGGGACGCACGAAGATATCCCGATGCACGACCGCGTGTGCCGCGCGGTGAAGAAGGTGCATGACGAGATTGGCGCATCGCCTTTGCCGTCGCTGCCGCTGTTGTGGACGGAGTGGAATGTGCCGTCGTATGGCGAACTGGACGCGCGCGATAACTGGTATGTCGGGCCGGCTCTGGCGCGCGACATCAGTGAGTGCGATGGGCAAGTCAAGCTGATGTCGTGGTGGACCTTCGACGATGTGTTTGAAGAAGGCGGCGTGAAGAAGGAGCCGTTTGATGGCGGGTTTGGGCTGATTGCGCCGGACCGGATCAAGAAGCCGAGCTTCTATGATTTTTCGCTTTTGCACGAACTGGGCGACGAGCGAATCGAAAACTCCGCCGATGACGTTCTCGTCACGCGGCAGGAAGGATGGCACGCTGGTGGTGGCGGCGTGGAACCTGGTGGATATGGACAAGCTGGCGCAGGGCGGGACCGATGACGCTGCAGCTTAATTTCAAGGGCGTGGCTTCGGGCGCGGCAGTCACGATTCAGCGTGTGGATGAGAAGCACGGCAATCCGATGACGGCATACAAGGCGATGGGCAGTCCGCGCTATCCGACACAGGCACAGATCCAGGCACTGAATGCGGCGTCCGCGCTGCCTGCGCCCGAACATCGCAAACTTACGAATGGATCGCTGGAGCTGACGCTGCCGGTGAATGGGCTGGCGGTGATGGAGATTGGCGGGCGTTGACAGTAGATAGAACGAGCGCTTCCAATGGAGATTGAGCAGGGAGCACGCCGTAAGGCGTTGACCCTGGGCTGTTCCCACCCTTTCGCCAGTACAAAGGCGAAACGTGATGGGGCACCCAAGTTCATTCGGCAGATTACAGAGTCAAACCAAGTCTCGATGCTAGAAGCTGAATCGCGATTGCAACTGGACTGTTCTGCTGCCGAGTGCGTTGCGGGCCACGCCGAAATCGGTGTTGAAGGAAGTGACTGTTCCGTCTGGGTTCGCCGAGCCCAGAGTGTTATCGATCGATTGCCCTTCGAGATTCAGTTTGTTGAAGAGGTTGTAGGCGTCCACACGGAACTCGAGGCGCGTGCGCTCACCCAGGACACGCGTGTTGGGGAAGCCGAACGCCTTGGTCAAGGATGCGTCGACATCGTTGTAGCCGGGACCATTCAAGCTGTTGCGATGAATTCCCGGCGCAGGCGGTGGCGCCGAAGGCAGGAAATGCAGGGCCATCGGCAAACGCGGGCGCGGCGAAATAGGTGGTGCCGTTGCCGTTGTAATTGGGGTTGGTTGTTTGCATGAATGCGCTGTTGCTGGTACTGGAGCCCGCTCCTCCCTTGTAGGCCGCCGGACGAAGTGAGCCATAGCCGCTGCCGTTGTAGTAGAGGCCGCCCGAGGTGTTGGTGTTGTAGAGCGGGTTAATGGGAAAGCCGGTATGCCAGTTAAAGATTCCGCTGAGTGACCAGCCGCCGACGACCTTTTCGGCCCAATTGTGTTCGCCGCGAAAGATGACCGGCTGCCACAAGCCAAAAATCTTGAAAGCGTTGGCCACGTTGTAGTCCGATCGCCCATAAGCCGCGTGTGAGTTGTAAGGATAGGGATCCTCTTCATAGGGGCCCGAGTTTTCGTCCATCGCCTTGCCCCACGTGTATTGCGCCTCAATGTTGAATTGGTGCGAGAAGGTGTGCTTCAACGTGGCGATCATGGCGTTGTAATTTCCCGTGCCGGTGTTCGCATAGTAGTCGATGAAATTGGCGACTGGGTTGAGGGCGATGCCATTGGCGCCCGCAATCACGTTGAAGTTCGACTGCACGAGCAAATGCCGCGACTCGCTGCCCTGATAGCCGAGCGAAGCGACCATCTCGAACGGGAATTGGTACTCCATGTCCAGCGAATAGTGGTAATTGGTGATCGTCTTAGGGTTGGAGGGAAATCCCGTGACAGAAGTGACGCCGCTGGTGGGCAGATTGTTGGAGCCAAAGGTGGTGATGGTTGCCGGATTGGGAGCATACCCGAAGATGGAGTTGGGGTTTGTGGCTGTCTCGTAGAGAATGCCCGGCGTATTGGCGGTAGGGGTCGAGCAGCAGAAGTTCTTGTTCACGACGTTCGGCGGGTTGCCGAATCCATTGGCCAGGATCGCAATTTCGTTCTGGTTGTAGTTGAGCCCGAAGCCGCCGCGGACCACCAGCTTATTCATCGGACTCCGCGGGCTGCCATGCAAAGCCAACCTGCGGACCAAAATTGTACTTCTGCGGGTTGTAGAGGGGGCCGCCGACATGAATGTTCAAGCCATTCAGGCAGATCCGCGCCGGACCCGAATTTCAACACGTCGAGGTTGTTCTGCTTGGAGTAGAATGCAGCGAAGTAAGACCAGCGAAGGCCCAGATTGACGGTCAGGTTGGGGCGAACTTTGTAATCGTCCTGAACGAAAGCCCCCCAGACGTTGGACCGGTTGTCCTCGCGATTGGAGGAGGGCACGCCGGTCGTGGAATTGAACTGCCCGGTCTCACTGTAGGGGGCGTCGTTCGCAAAATCCCACAGATTGCGGAACGTGAAGGAGGGGCGCGCCGCGTAGACTGCGTTGTTGAGGTAGTAAAGCCGGGTAAGATCCCCGCCCATCTTGATGCTATGCCGACCCAGGATCTTGGTGAGGACGTCGTTGTAGTCATAGGTCCACTGGTTCAAATCGGTCGGTCCGGGAGCGTCCGAAGTACTGGAAGTTTGCCGTGCCGAAAGAGCAGGCCGATCCTCCGCAGGAACTGTCGTTGACGTTGCCGATGTTGTCCTGGGGAAGGCCGAATGGCTCCTGCGGATTCGAAGCTATCTCATTCCACCGGTAACCTGCCGCATTGGCGCGGGCCTGGTTGAGCAGGGTGGGCGTGAAGGTGTGATTCCAGATGAGGGAGAACGCGTCGTTTACCTGCGAATGATGCCAAAGGTTGGCCGAACGAACGGGACCCTGGAAGTCCGTCGTGGTGATGGGCACCCAGTAGATGGCAAAGGCAAGATGGTCATTCTGGCGGATGTTCGCGTCGAGGCGGCCGTTGTACTGGGCCTGTGTGGTGCTCGTCGGATTGACGGTGTTGAAGAACCCCACGTCGGGGACGCCGTCTAATCCGCCGCCCACGCCCGGCGTGTTGGTTGAACCGCCGTAGGTCGGGTCCTGTGTGCCGAGCGCGGATTTCAACGGCGAGCCGAGGTCGAGGCCGCCGGTCGTTGTGGCGCAGTTTACGCCTTCCTGCAAGCCGATCTGCGCGCAGGTGCGCTGAATGAGGCTCGCCCCGGAGGCGACGCCTTCGCCCTTGTAGGTGAGGTATTGTGAAGCGATGCTGCCCGATGCGGCCGCCGATTTGATCGAACTGCGATGTCTCATACCAGCCTTGCGCGGTGCCGCTGGAGGAATACGGGCTCGTCTCATAATTGAAGAAACCGAAGATCCGGTTCTTCCAGAATGGACCGCCGAGGCTGCCGCCATAGTTATTGAAGCGCGACTCGATCGCGGTTAAGGCCGCGCGATGCGGGCGTGCCGGGAGCAGTCGGATCCGAGGCCGTTCCAGCGTTGATAGGCATTCAGTCCCGGGCGTGAAGCTTTGAAGAACGCGCTGCCGTGCAGATCGTTGGTGCCGCTCTTTGAGGTGACCTGAATCTGTCCGCCGCTGAAGCGGCCCACCTCCGCGTCATAGCTGTTGGACACGATTTTGACATCCTGTACGGAGTCTTCGCTGGGGGTGATGACCGAGGTGCCGCCCCACACCGAGCTCACGGTGCTGATGCCGTCGATGGAGATGCCGTTGGTTTCATATTGGCCGCCGCGCGTCTGAATCTGCGGTCCGTTTTCGGTTTGGAAGATGCCGGCAGATCCGCTCGCTGATCCGCCGGGTCCCTGGTTGCCGGGCAGCTCGTAGCTGCCGCCGCCGCTGCCCTGCGAAGCATCGCCGAAGGCGCCGGGCGCCAGCTGCGCCAGCTGAAAGACGTCGCGGTTGAAGGACGGAAGATGCTGGATTTCTTCACTGCTGATGGTGGCGCTGAGGGTGGCAGTGCCGGTATCGAGCAAGGGCGCGCGGAGCCGTTCACGGTGACTGTCTCCTGCGCGCTGCCGATCTCCATTTGCACGTTGAGGACGTTGGGTTGTTCGGGAATGAGCACGACCTGGTCGACGCTCTTTTTCTTAAAGCCCTGCCGCTCGACAGAGAGACTGTATTGGTCGGGGGCGAGGGCATTGAAGACGAACAGTCCGGCGGGCGATGTGGAGGCAGTTCGTGTCTGGTTTGTCTCCTTGTCGACCAAGGTGACCGTGGCTCCGGGAATGATGGCTCCGGTCTGATCGGTGACCGTGCCGCTCAGTGACGCATTGAATTGCGCGTGCGCAGGCCGCACGGCGACGAGGCACAGCGCAAACGAAAATGAGCCACCGGCGCTGCCTGCGGCTCGGGACTGGAATTCAGGGACAAAGACGCGTGCCAGCTTTCTGACTTCATTGAAATGCATATTTGCCTCCTCGCAAAAACGCAGGGCGTGACGTGCAGTTGGGGGATTTGGGGGAAAAGCACAATCGAGCGCGCAAACGAGCAATTTAATTTGGTGGTCCCTATGGCGATCTTTCAGCCCAAAAGCGGATTCGTTGTCTACGCGCTTCTGGTGCCGAATATTTTGATGCAGCCTGCACGCGAAGAGGCCATATGTCGCTGGAGGCCGATGAAATGGTTTGATGGGCTTGCGTGGACGGAATTCAATGGAGGAATAACCGCAAGATTTTCGCGGCGGAAGTGCGTGGGATCGAGAGAGGGTAGCGGCGGGCGAGGGGCGTTCCGGGATTGGTGGAGCGGGCTTTGTTTTGAGGCGATCACGGAGGCTGTGCGGCCCCGGCAGAAGGAGAAATCGCGGGACTTTCAGGGTCGGAATCTCGGGCGCGGCCTGGTTCGCCTGCAGTTTGTTTTGTTCGGCTTATTCGCTCGAACCGGTATCGTCGGCGGGCAGCATCTGGTAGCTGACGAAAGCAAAATGCGTGCCATCGGGAGCCCAGTTGGGCACGTTGTCGGTTCCGGAGCCGCCGACGATGTTGACCAGCACGCGCAGCTTTCCATCGGCCACGTTCAGAATGCGCAGTGCGATGTCTTTGTTCGCCGGATGGCCGGTGACGTCCTTGTCGTAGGAGAGAATCACGATCGGATTTGCCGTCGGGCGAGGGGTGCGGCGTCCAGTTCTGGAACTCGTCGAACGTGACCTGCTCGGGATGAGCTGCCGTCGGCGAGCATGCGCCAGATTTGCATCGAGCCGGTGCGGTCGGAGTTGAAATAGATGTACTTGCCGTCCGGCGAATAGTCGGGATCGTCGCTGATGCCGCTGCCGGTGGTGAGCGCGGTTTCGGCGCCGCCGTCGACGGAGATGGCGTAGATGTTGCCGGAGCCGTGGCTGGGACGCGTGAAGGCGATGGTTTTGCCGTCGGGCGACCAGCTATGAAAATAGGATGCGGGATTTTCGGTGACAATGCGCGGCTCTCCGCCGCCGGAAGGCACGATGTAGACACGCGTCTCCGGTTTGTCCGGCATGCTGCAGCTGATGGCGAGCCATTTGCCGTCGGGCGAGAGGCCGTGGCTGCCGGTGCAGCGGGTTGCAGCGCCGGTGTTGATGAGCGTCGCTTTTCCACCTTCCGCGGGGATGGTCCAGAGCTGACCGTCGCGATCGAAGATCAGCGATTTGCCGTCGCGCGTCCAATTGGGTGCTTCGAGATGCGCGCGTTCTGTCGTGATCACGATTGCGCGGCGGAAGTTGTCCTCGATGCCGATGGTTTGCAGCGTGCTGTAGAGCGCGAGAGTTGCCGGAGTGGTGGGTGGCGTGAGCGGCAGCCAGCTCGACGTGGGAGAAGGTGGCTTTTTCGGTCACGTCCTTGTTGTGGGAGCAGACGCCGATGCCCGCGTAGAACGGTCCATCGAAATGCAGTTTGATGGATGCGCCCACCTGGTGCAGCGGCTCGCTGCCCATGCTGAGGAACATGGTGATGGTGTCGCCGCGCTTTTCAAGGCGCAGGCGGCGGGGCGAGTCGATGTTGAGCTCGATGTCCTGCGTGGTTGCGCCGGGTGCACGGCGGTATTGGAGAGCGGTCATGCCCGAGCCGTGTTGAGCCGCGTCGGCGTAGACGCCGTCGGCGTCGAGGGTCTGCCGGAACATGAGCACCGCTTTGCGATGCGGACTGGGATTGCCGGAGGCATCGGGAAACTTCATGTCGGCGGTGAGGGAAACGTCGCCTGAGACTTTCTTCCAGACAAAATGGAATCCGTCGGTGGTCGACCAGAGATTCGCGCCTGCTGCAGCGATGGTGTAGACCTGGTTCTGCGCGTCGTAGGCGAGAGTTCCGGGCGGCGTCACGCTGCCTACGTCCGACTGGCCTTCCAAAGATACCGAGCGAGCTGGCCGATGATTGAGCGATGAGCGGAACGGCCAGGAGACAGACGGAGAGTGCGAGCTCGAGTGGGTACTGAAAGCCAGATTTGCCTGCGCATTGCGGTCTTCTCCTGCGGCGGCGACGAACCCTTCGAGACGAGTGTCGATCGTTTTTTCAGATTAGATTGCTCGATCTCAGCCGTCTGCATTTCAGTAAACCCTTTTACTACAAAGGGCGCAGGTTCGGCATCCTCGACTTCGCGGGACTCCATGAAGAGCCACGCGAAGCACGGGGCAATCTTGAACGAACATGAGAAGAGGAAGAAAACGCGTCAGCTCGCCTTTGCTGCCGCGGGGACAGGCGCGAATTCCTGCAAGCGGCGCTTCATCACGCCCTTGCTGGTAGGCATCTCGTGGAGCAGCAACTCCGCCGACTGCACGAGCGGTTGGCGTGGAACCATTTCTGCACGACGTTGTCGCAGAGCAGATTCACGACAGCGAGCAGCGACATGCCCTGGTGGTGGGCCATCCACTCCTGCGTCAAGGCCGGACGCGCGCAGCGAAGCCATGTAGTCGGCCGACTCGTAGAAGCCGTAAGGGCCGACCCATCCTGAAGATTCCATGCGGCGGAGATTGTGGAGAGCCTCGATGCAATCGACACCGAGGGCGAGGAAGGTGGAATACGGCGAGATGACCGGCCCCGCCGTGGCCTCAAACCAGAGCGCAATCTGCGGAACGCCGTAGGCATGGTAATGGTAGTGACCGGCATCGTCCTTGCGCGCGGAGCCGGACTCGGAGATGCCCCAGGGGATGCCGAGGGAACGGGCGAAGTCGCGTTGCACGCCGACGCATGCGGATCTGGGTGCGGGAGATGAGCGTGTTGGAGTAGCTGCGCATCCATAGCGAGGGCATGAGGTACTCAAACATCGTGCCGGTCCACGAGAGCAGCAGATAGTGGCCGAAGGCGTGGGCAAAATCGCGCGCCAGCTTGAACCAGCTCTCCTGGCGGAGATCGCCGCGCGCAACGGCGAGGAAGGTGGCGATGCGGGCCTCGGAGGCGAGCATGTCATAGCAGGCTTCGTGGGTTTTCTGCGTCGTCATGTCGAAGCCGATGGAGAGAATCTGCCGATTGGGATCGACGAGGAAAGCCGAATTCTGTTTCGTCGGCGAGACGCGCGGCTTCCTGCGCAACGGCTTGCAAACCGCTGACAAGGGTGCGCAGATTCTTCACGGCAGCCGGCAACGCGGCGCGCAATTCGCCGGCGAGCGGGATGCAAGGATGGCTCGCGGACGAGCGTGTTCTGGGCGTTGGCGAGGCGGCTGTCGAGGCTTTCGGCGAAGGCGATGCTCTCCGCGATCGAAAGGGTAGCGGCGCGGCTTAATCCCAGCTCAGGCAGCTTGCGCAGCTTCTCAAACTCGGGCAGCAGCCAGGGAGCGTAATTGCGAATGAGCGAACGCGCAACGCCGATGCGATGCACGGTTTCTGAATACCACCACGTACTCTTCAATTGAGTCTTGAGCGAGGTGGTGGCCGCGGCGAGGGCTTCCTCGGCGGTCTGAAGCCATGCGGTCCACTCGTTGAGCGGAGCGGAAGCTCCAGGCACGGAGAAGGAGGCGAGCTTCGAAGGCAGCTTGCCTTGCGAGTGCATCAGGCTCCAATGTGTGCGGATGCCGGTGAAGATCTGCGTAGCAGCAGAGCGGCCTCTCGATCAAATCGAGGGCACCGGCGTGCAGCGTATAGAGGGAGGCGACGAGGTTGCCGCTGTCAACCGATGAGATGAACGATGTGCCGTCCAACGGCTGCAGGGTTTGCGTGTCGTACCAGTTGTAGAGGTGTCCGCGAAACTTTTTCAGCTTGGCAAAGGTTGCCAGGCTGCTCTGGGTGAGCTTGACGAATTCGGGAGCAGTCAAAAATCCAAGTTCGACCGCAGCCTGGCGGGCATTGAGCAGCAGGCCCAGATTTGTGGGCGAAACGCGCGCAGCCTCGAAGAGTCCCTCTTCTTCAACGTTATCGGGGATCAGATAGTTGTGCCGCTCCGCGCCGAATTGGTGGAAGTAGCGCCAGATGCGGAGCGCGTGACCCATCAGGTAAGCGCGGTCATTGGCGGTCAGGCGCTGCTGCTGTTCCTGCGGCGGTTGGTTCAGCCATGCGGTGACGAGGTTGGCGAGCGCCCACAGCACGAGAATCGGCGCCGCATACATAGATCGCGTCCTTATTGCGCGCGGCAAAGTAAACCAGGACAGCCAAGCCAATCGCGACCAGCGGCGATAACGCGAGATAGCGATCGACGGGTGTCCGCCGGGAGGATTTCGTTTCCGCCTGGGCAGCGGTTTCCCATTCCAGCAGACGCTCTCCGGTGACGAACACGCGCACCAGCGAGCGGATGATGGCGTCGAGCGTGAGCAGCATCTGGTGAGGGAGAAAGATCAGATTCAGCAGGGTGACGAGAGCGCCGTGGCCGAATCCGGCGAAGACTTCGCCGATGCTTTGCTTATGTTCGCTCGTGAAGGCGCGGCCGGCGGCGAATCCCAACTGAAGAAAAATCGGAAGGAAAAGCAGAAACAGCACTGCCAGGGTCCAATAGAGCGGGCCTCCGGGCAGACCGATCCAGCCTGCGACAAAGAGGATGATCAGAGCCGGATCCAAAAGTGAGCGGCGCAGATTGTCGAAGATCTTCCAGCGCGAGACGTAGGAGATTGGATTCGGCCCCAGCTTGCCCGACTCGTCGGGAACGTGCGAAAACATCCATTGCGCGATCTGCCAGTCGCCGCGCACCCAGCGATGCTTGCGGCGGCTGTAGGCGCTGTAGTGGGATGGATAGTCATCGATCAGCTCGACGTCCGTGACCTGTCCCGCACGTGCGTAAGCGCCCTCAATCAGGTCGTGGCTCAGCAGGGCATTGCGCGGGAACCTGCGATCGAGGACGGCGTGAAGCGTTGAGACCTCGTAGATACCCTTGCCGGTGAAGATGCCTTCGCCAAAGAGATCCTGGTAGGCGTCAGAGATGGCGCGGGTGTAGATGTCGAATCCGTTTTGCCCGGAGAAGATGGACGCGAGACGCGAGCGTGAGGCGGATTGCACGGCGATGCCGATGCGCGGCTGCAGAATGCCATAGCCTTCGGTCACGATGCGAAGCTTGGGATCGATGATGGCCTCGTTCAGAGGATGCGCCATCGCTCCGATGAGCCGCGACGCCACGCCGCGCGGCAGCTGCGTATCGGTGTCGAGCGTGAGTACGAATCGCACCTCGCGAAGCACTTCGATATCGCCCGCCTTGATGGGGAAGGCGTCGAATTCACCGGCTCAGGAGCTTGTTCAGATCGAGAAGCTTGCCGCGCTTGCGCTCCCAGCCCATCCAAACGCCCTGACGCCGGTTGAACACGCGATGGCGATGCAGCAGCAGAAAGGCGCCGTTCTTTGGAGAGGCGTATTTCTCATTGAGTTCATCGATCAGACGAGTCGCGAGCTCGACCATGGGGTGGGAGTCTTTATCGCGCGGCTCGCCGACGGCGTCGGGCAAATCGGTCAGCAGGGCGAAGTGCAGATTGGGATCACGATTGGCGAGGAAGCGAACTTCAAGGTCATTGACGAGCTCGTGTACCTGGTCCTCATTCAACAGCAAGGATGGGACCGCGACCAACGTGGTGCAGTCGGCGGGAATCGCTTCACTGAAGTCGAACTTGGGCAGAGGCTGCGGATCGTAGAGAGTGCTGACGCTGTTGTTTGCGAGGTCGACCGCATCCTGCATGGCGGGAACCAGCAACAGGATGAATGCGATGGTCAATCCAATCAGTCCCGACGAATGGGGAAGGATGGGAAAGAGGATCGCGGAAATGAGAAAAATCGACAGCAGCTGAATTCCCGTGATGTAGAAATCTTCGCCGTGTTCGTGAATGAATCTGCGGGTACGGTCCAGCATCGGGGGATGGAATCCAATGCGATTGGAGAGCAAAGGGAATCCCTTGTCGACGAGGTAATAGCCGATATGCGTGCGCCGCCGCTGCATGCGCGGATCTTCGCCAGCGCGCGCAGTCGCCTCAAGCGCGAGGTCGAGGGCGATCTGCGCCACCTCTGTTTCGGCGCAGTCGGAATGGCGGGCGACAAAGGCGATGCGTTTGCGATAGAGCTCGCGAGACTCAAAATCCATGCGCTTGTAGGCCAGCGCAGGATCCTGGCGCAGCGTCGAATCCAGAATGATGAGCGGCTCAATGAGATAGACCCAGTCGGTGTTGGTGACCGTGCGCAAGCTCTTGAGGCGCAGTGAAAGCTTGGACTGCGAGACAGACTGCGGGGAGTGAAGCAGAGTTTGTGCTTCGTCGAGGATGCGATTCGAGCAGAGCAAATTTCAGAAACGGAGCAACGTACCAAAGCTCGTCGACCGTGAGCGGCTCGCGTACCTGCAGTTTCCGGATGAATGCGGAAAGCGCCGGACCGGAGAACACGCCATCGACGGCTCGCAAATAAGCCGAAGCGATTGCAGCAACGCGGGGTTCATCTCTCTGTCCTGTTACGACGCGTGGGAGACGGGCGACGAGGCGACGGCCGATCGGAGACCGCGCTGACAGCAGTGCGCAGCATGCGCGGGTTCGCGCGAAGATCGAGCAGTTCGGAGTGAAACGGAATGGGTTGGGGCGCCTGCGGAAGGCGAAATCGGCAACCGGGCAAGCTCCGCCTCCAACTGTTTCAATTCGTTGCGACGCGCTTCGACGCGCGCTGGGAATGTTCCTTTGTTGGCGGGACGATGCTGAACTTCCCACGCTTCCGCTTCGCGTGCTGCGTTCTTTATGGGCTCGGGAGTGTTGTCTGCGGGCAAAGGCACGGGCATGGGCATGGGAGCGGGCATGGGCACGGGATTGGGATCGGGATCGAGAATCTGGGCTGCTTCACTCATGTGTCATCATCGATAACTGGCGGCTTGCATTTCAAACATGGCGGCGTAGCGGCCTCCGAGCGCCATGAGTTGTGCATGACTTCCTTCTTCGACGAGTCGGCCGGCTTCGAGAACAACGATGCGGTCGGCCATCCTGACGGTAGAAAAGCGATGCGAGATAAGGAGTGCCATCTTGCCGAATGTGAGCTCGGCGAAGCGCTCAAATACTTCGAGTTCGCTGCGTGCGTCGAGGGCCGCAGTCGGCTCATCGAGAATGAGCAGCTGCGCATCGCGCAGATAAGCGCGCGCCAAGGCCATCTTCTGCCATTCGCCGCCGGACAGATCGACGCCACCTTCGAAGCGGCGGCCGAGCATCTGGTCGTACTTGCCTTGCAGCGTGGCTACCACTCCAGCAGCAAGGCTTTTTTCGGCGGCGTATTCGATCTCTTCGGTGCGTGTTCGACTTCGATGCGGCCTACCTGCGATATTTTCGCGAGCGGTCATTTCATAGCGCATGAAGTCCTGAAAGATGACGCCGATCTCCGCATGCAGGTCGTCCAGGTCGTATTCGCGCAGGTCGACGCCATCGAGAAGAATTTCGCCTTCGGTCGGATCGTAGAGGCGGGTGATGAGCTTGACGATGGTGGTCTTTCCCTGGCCGTTCTCGCCGATCAAGGCGACGCGCTGTCCGGGGCTGCAGAGTGAAGTTGAAATCCTTGAGGACGCGCCGGGTTGTTCCGGGATAAGCAAAGGAAACATTGCGGAATTCGAAGCCGCGCGACGATGGGCCGCGGAGTACGCAGGCCGTTGACTTTGGATTCGACGCGGGGCTTCATCTCAAAGAACGCCAGCAGGTCGGTGAGGAAGAGCGCCTGGTCGGCCACGCCGGATGCGGTAGAAAATGCCATCTGGATATTGGCCATGGCCTGCATGATGGCGGTGGTAATCAGGGTAAGATCGCCGATGCTGTACTGGCCCTGGATGGTGCGGTAGATGCTGTAGCCGTAGGCACCGTAGTAGCCGAGCTGGCCGAGAATCGCGAGCAAGCCGCCCCAGAAAAGCCGCCGGCGATTGAGGGCGACATTCTCCACGTAAATCCGTGCGAGAGGGACGGAGAAACGGTCGGTGAGGTATTTGCTCAGGTTGAAGAGCTTGAGCTCCTTGGCCGCTTCCTTGCTTCCGCCCACCTGGCGCAGATAGTCCATCTGGCGACGCACGGGGGTCTGGCGGAAGTTTTTGGCGTAGGTGAGGAAGGCGAAGTGACTTTCGCCGAGGAACGCGGGAATGATGCCGGCGATGAGAAGGAAAAGCAGGAAAGGAGAGTAATAGATTAGGACGGCGGAGAAGGCGATGGCCGTGACCGATTGCTGGATCAGCCGGCCCATCTGCTGGATCATCGCCAGCCGGTCAGTTGCCTGGACGCGGGCGCGTTCGAGGCGGTCGTAGAAGACAGGGTCTTCGTAGACGGTGACGTCGAGGGCGGCGGCCTTGCGCATGACTTCGACGCTGACGTGATGGGTGTAGCGATCGGCGAGAAGATTGTCAAAGTAATCAACCGACCGGGAGAGGATGCCCGTGATGACGGCGAGAGCCATCTCGCTGCCCACCAGCCACCAGAAATTCGCAGGGAGCGGCTGGTGCAGGCGGATCTGATTGACGCCATCGATGATGTAGCGGCCGATGATGCCGATGCCCATGGGCAGGAAGGCAACGACGATGCGGATCGTAATGTTCCAGAAAACGACGGCAGGACCGGACTCCCAGACGAAGTGGAGCACCGGAGGGACATTTTTGAGGGCGCGTAGACGATCGCCCCATGCATTTCCGGGGTCTTTCGGTGCGGATTGAAGATTTGGCGCGCGACTCACCGCCTCACTTGCGCGTCGGTCATGGTTGAGGACATGGCTCCCTTCCGGGCCAGCAAAACTGCGGGCACACGGCACGCCGGATTCCTTAACCAAGGTGCTTACGACGCTCTGATCAGGCTCGGCGTCCTAGTTCCTGTGCGCTGCTAGTTGCGATGCAGGGTTGCCACAGTTCGTTGTTCGCAATGCCCGTAAGTACCCTGCGGCCACGGCTAGCGTAACTGGCCAATCGGGATCGCCGTGGGCTCGTTATGAAGGAGAGGAATGAAAGCTTCGACCTGCTACGTCGCCTCAGGTTGATAAGGCTTAAACCCGGCATTCGCCATACCGCGCTGAGCTTCAGGGTTCTTCATAAAAGTATCCCATACAAATCCCGATCGCGCATTCTCTGCCATCAGCATAGTTATTCCTGTATCGATACCGACGACGTCGGTGTCGTACCACTCGGTGAGCGGGTTAAAGGCGTCCACAAATCCGTAGCGGGACCAGGCGTTGGGGTAATGGTCGTGAATCGTTCGCAAGACGCGCATGGTGGCATCGGGCAGGAATGGAATGGAGCCACCCGGCGCGGCCGGAACAATGGTGCCGTCGATCGGTCCCATGGCCGGCGGCCCACCCCAGACGACGTACCCTTTTTGCGAATCCGACGCGGTGATCCCCCATAGAGCGTTGCTGTAGTCGGCAAACTCCGGGTTGAGTTCGATGCAAAAGCGCCGGTGCACATCGGTCGCGATGGTCGAATTCTTGAAGTAGTCCGTATAGCGGTCGCGCTTGCCGCGGAAATCAAACCAGGCCTGCGAATACTGGTGCACGAATAATGGCGCAAATGAACCGATGTAGCGCAAGCCATCGTATTCAAAGACGGTCCGCTTCCACGCAAACCACGCATCGGGTTTGAGGGGATGGGACGAAGACCCGAGCCCGAGAAGATACATCATCATCAGTTCGCTGTATAGATCCCACCGCGACGGGATAAATCCGAGCTCCGGTGTCCAGCCATGGGAGAGCGAGGGTCGTGTCCTCTGAGAGCCAGGTCCAGTCGACGCGATCGAAGATGGCATGGGCCAGGTGGCTGATGTCCTTGTCCTGAAAATGCTGGCGGCAGGTCAGCACCCCGCACAAAAGCATCGCGGTATCGACCGACGACGCCTCGGAATCCCATATCCGTTCGCCGGTATTGATGTTGGCGAAGTGATAGAAGAAGCCGCGGTGCGTGGGCAGCTTGTGCCAGATGAAAGACAGCGCATCCAGGACGCGCACTCGGGCATCTGCGCGGCTGACAAAGCCGCGCTTCTCGCCGATGCAAATCGCGGTCAGGCCGAATCCTGTGGAGGCGATGCTGGCTGCCACGGTGGTGTCGTTGGTGCGGACATTGCAACGATCTTTCGTCAGCCCTGTTTGGGGGTTCGCCTGCTCCCAGAAAAAGAGAAAATTCGCATGCTCCAGGTCGTTCAGAAACTGGTCGTCCTGCGGCGAAAGCGCGGTGGGTAAGGGGGACGGTGCAGGGTTTGTGTGCGGCTCCGCCGGCTGTTGCTCGGACTGTTGCTGTCCGCTTGGGCCTTTTCCAAGAAGCGGGAGCATTCTGGCGCGCGAAATAGGGAGCCCCAAAGAAAGACCAGCCATTCCGCGCAGCAAGTCTACGACGCGACTCGGCAACGGTGGGCGCCTCGACTCTTTTTCGAATCTGCATGCTCCTTTCCCGACAGATCGATTCACTCGGGTCGAACACGCGGCGGCAGCCAGAAATAGCCGGAAAGGACCTCGGCGGCTACCGATTATAGATGCAATCGCATCCTAATCGTAAGCGAGGGCAGGTCGGCAACCAAATTCCGCGGGGTAAAATGGCATCCGGGCGGATGAATCATTCATGCGTTGGAGATGGATAGCGGTCTCGGCAATTATCGGGTCAATCGCCCTGATCACGGTTACCGTGCTGGTGGTGCGTGCGCGGCGGTGGAATTCAACCCTGATGACTCTGCAGGGTGCGGTGATTCGCCGCGATAACGACACGCAAAAAGAAGTGCCCATCTCCGATGCGCTGATTACAGCGACACGCGGAGCACGACGATAACCACCCGTTCAGATGCGTCGGGGTACTTCAAAATCAAGTTTCCTGAAGTAATCTGGCCGGGACAGACGGTAAACCTGACTTTCGTCGGGAAGACTACCAACCCCTCGACATCAGATCTGCATATCCAGTTCCGCTCCATGATGCGGCGACTCTACGTCGCAGCAATGGAACCCGTTCCCAGCGAGCCGCGGACCAACGCGCAGACTGGCAAGCCGACGACCGTGGTGTCGAATATTCGCGTGCGCTATACGGAGAACTTTCAAACAGATGAAGATGTAGGCAGCGCTGTCAGGACCTTTCAAGTCGTGAACCACGGCAATGTTCCCTGCAGACGCCAGGCGCCCTGTTCGCCGGATGGAAGCTGGAAGGCCAACAAGGCGTCTGTCACCCTGGACGCCGGGGCGGGCAACCAATTCCGCAATGTCAGAGCTTCCTGCATTGCCGGTCCTTGCCCCTTTACGCGCATTGATTCGAGCGGATTTCAGGAGCCCGGCCGAACCATTGAAGTTTGTGCGCTCGATTGGTCAGACACAGCGACATTTCTGTTGGAAGCTGAGGTTGTGCGCACCACGATCGCTTCCAACGTGCGCCACTCGTATCCCGTCATTTTCGATCGATCGCTCAACTTTACGGTGCCGCCTACGCAAGAGGGGGTAAGTATCGAGGCTGAGGTCAATGGCACTCCCATGGTGTTTCCGATGGGTCCGGATCTCTACCTGAGTTGGGCTACCTGCACGGCGACGACCAGCACAGACTCTGAGCAATCGAAAGCTTACCGCTGCGAGCTCAAGCCGGGATATCGCTTCTAGAGTCGGGCTCTGTGGTATGAATCCGCCCTACTCCTTGTTGTTTGCGCCATGAAGGATTTCTTCCGCAGCGGCGGCTTCGATTTCGCTATTGATCTCCGCGCCAAGAAGCAGCATAAGTCCGGTGATATAGAACCACGTTAAGAGAATGACAACCGCACCGAGAGATCCGTAAGTAACCGAGTAATTGTTAAAGAAGTGAAGATAGATGCGAAGCCCCAGGGAGATGAGCAGCCAACCGAGAATACCGATGCCAGTGCCGGGGGTAAGCCAGTGCCAGTAGCGGCACTTCCAATCGGGAGCCCAGTAGTAAATGAATGCAAAGGACAATGCGAGAAGAGCGGTCGCGATGACCCAGCCGATGATGCGGGCTGTCACTGCCGCGGCGGTCGCGATGAGAGGAATCGTGCAAGTGATGGTAGGCGAGCGCGGCAACAAAATCGCCTCCAAACATGGCTGCAAGCGTCAGGCTGCCGATCATCGTGAGCAGGAGAGTAAGGGCGATCGCATAGAATCGAGCGACAAAATAGGAGCGGGAATCTTTGATTTTGTAAACGGCGTTGAGCGTATCCTGGATGGCCGAGATGCCGACTGAAGCCGACCAGATGGCTGCAATTGTTCCGAAGGTCAGTTTGCCGGAACTAGCCGCCGCAGTTGTCTCGTTGAAGGTATTGAGCACAGTGCCAAGAGCAGATGTGGGAAGAACGAGCGCGAGGTAATCCAATAGCCGGTCGTAGAATTGTTCCGCTGATCGCGCGGCGAGGCCGAGGATTGAACCGGCGCAAAATAGAGTTGGGAACAACGCAAACAGAAAATAGAATCCCAACTCGGCCGCATGTCCGAAGAGCTTGTCCTCGATAACGGACCTCGAGGTTCGCTTGATGAGGTCGCGCACGCGAAGGCCGTGCAGATGCCACAGCGAACCGGTCGGCGCTTCAGACGCGAATTTCGAGACATGCCTCTGGTGGTCGCCTTCCCCTGGATATGCGCTGGCACTCATGTTCGGAATGTCAACCTCTCGCCGCGACTTTGTCCCCGCCGCCGCACTGTCGCACGCGATCGCGCTGTCGCAATAGATGCGAGGGCACAATGCGCAGGTGGCCGGAGGAAGAGCGAATCTTTACGCGCGAATGTTTGCCCAGCGCGCAGAACGCGTCGGAGTCATGGACTGACCGAGGCGGGCCACGCGGCGATAAAACCAACTAGTTTCGCTTCGCATCTTAAAGCAAGGTGACTTGCGGTGTTCCTGGCTTCAATTTTCGAACTCGCTCGCGATTCCCTTCGTACGGAGGGCTCTCTCGCATCGTGCCCTGCTGGACGGGACTGTTCTTATCCCTGACGTTCGGTTCCTTCCTTGCAGTTCACGCCCAAAGTTCCGCGACAAACCAAGCATCGCAAGCTCAGCAAGCGGAGCCTCAGATTCTCTCTTCATACGAAGGGCAGACCGTTTCAAGCATTGACATTGCCGGCCGTCCTGATCTCGACATGGCCCAATTCAAGTCGTCGTTCGTGCAACAACAGGGTCAGCCCTTTTCAAGGGAGCAAGTGAATCAAACGGCGGCAGCGTTGAAGATGGCGGGGAAGTTCGACAAGGTTCGGGTCGATGTCGAACCTGAATCGAGCGGAGTCAGGGTTCAATTCATTGTTGAACCAGCTGTCTACTTCGGGATTTATCAGTTCCCCGGGGCGGATCAATTTGCCTATTCGCGCCTGGTGCAGGTTGCCAACTATCCAGTTCAAACGCCGTTTGACAAAACCGATTTAAATCGCGCTCATGATCACCTTGTTACGTTCTTTCGGCAGGAGGGCTACTTTCAAGTTGAGGTGAAACCTGAAGTCAATGTCGATTCTCAACACGGATTGGCCAACGTAGCCTTCCGTGTCGCTCTTGGGCGCAAGGCGAAATTTGGAACGGTCGCCATTGACGGTGCTGCTCCCGCGGATCAAGCACACTTACAACAGAAGCTCATCACATTCGTGGCGCGCGCCCGCGGGGCGGCCATTCGCCCGGGAAAGAGCTATCATCACTCGACCTTGACGAAGGCTCAGCAGTACCTGCAATCGTTGCTGCAAAAACAGGGATACCTGAGTGCTCAAGTAAAGCTGAGTGGAGCTGAATACCACGCCGATTCAAACCGTGCAGATATTCACTTCAATGTAAATTCAGGTGCGCTGACACATCTGCAAATTGAAGGCGCACACTTGTGGAGTTGGACAAAAAGGAGCCTGCTGCCGGAGTACCAGGGGATAGGCGTCGACGACGAATCGGTGCAGGAGGGTCAGAGGTCGTTACTGTCGTATTTTCAGGCGAAAGGCTTCTTCGATGCGAAGGTCGAGTCGCAGCTCAGCACAGACGCGAAAGGCGATACCGTCGTTTATCGGATCATTAAGGAGAAGAAACACAAGGTTTCATCGGTGGAGTTATCTGGGAATGCGCGCCTGGCGTCTTCCGAAGTTACTGCCCAGATCGCCGTGGAAAAGAAGCATTTCTTCTCGTCCGGCAAATTCAGTGATGAATTGCTTCGCACCAGCGTGAAGAACCTGAAGGCGATTTACGAGTCGGAAGGTTTCAGCAGCGTTGAGGTAACGCCGTCGGTGATCAATCACGGCGGAGATATTCAAGTAGCGTTTCGGGTGGCGGAAGGGCCGCGTGATGTCGTGAATTCGCTCACGATCGAGGGCGCCGATACATTTCCTCAATCGCAGTTTGCGCCGGACGGTCTGAAGCTCGCCGTGGGTCAGCCCTATTCGCAGGCGCACATCAAGGCCGATCGTGCCAACATTGTTGCCCATTATCTCCAGGCAGGCTATTTGAATTCAAGCTTCCGCGAAACGGCGAGCGCAGTTTCAAAGAGCGAACCGCATCGCATAAACGTGGTTTACCGCATTTATGAGGGCCCAAAAGTCGTCGCAGGCGAGTCAATCACTCTCGGGCGTGTCGATGCGCGGCAACGGCTGATCAATCGTGAAACCTCTGTGATCAAATCCGGCCAGCCTCTGACCGAGACAGAACTTCTGACGGCGGGAAGCAGGCTCTACGAACAAACGGGTGTTTTTGATTGGGCGGAGATCGACCCAAAGCGCGACATCACCACCCAGACCACTGAAGACGTTCTCGTGAAAGTCCACGAAGCCAAGAAGAACGAATTTACTTATGGCCTTGGCTTTGAAGTGATCAATCGGGGCGGAAGCATTCCTAGCGGCACAGTGGCACTTCCCAATCTGCCCCCGGTTGGATTGCCATCAAACTTCACCGCCAGCCAGGTTACCTTTTATGGTCCGCGCGGCACCGTTCAATACACGCGGAATAATCTTCGCGGGAAGGGCGAGTCACTCTCACTTACCGCATTTGCCGGGCGGCTAGACCAACGCGGCGCGGTCTACTACATTGATCCGAATCTTCGCTGGTCATCCTGGAAGGCGACGACGTCGTTTTCTGCCGAACGCGACGAAGAGAACCCTATCTTCTCGTCGCAGGAGGAAATTGGCAGCCTTCAGGTTCAGCGGCCGTTGGACCAAGCTAAGAAAGATACTTTGTTCCTTCGTTATAGCTTCAGCCAAACGGATTTGACGCGCATTCTTATTCCGGCCTTGGTTCCGGCGGCGGATCAGCATGTGAGGTTATCGACGCTGGCGGCGAACGTCACACGCGACACGCGCGATAACGTGCTCGACGAGCACAAAGGGGCGTTGCAATCACTTGAGATGGATTTCAGCGCGACAAAGCTTGGGTCGAGCGTGAACTTTGCGAAGATGACCGGGCAGGCAGCCTACTACAAGCAGGCATTTCATCAGATCGTATGGGCGAACAGCGTGCGCATTGGGTTGGCGGAACCGTTTGACAACAGCCGTGTGCCGCTGAGTGAGGCATTTTTTACGGGCGGCGGCAACTCACTGCGAGGATTTCCGCTGGATGGAGCCGGACCGCAACGCCAGGTGCGGGTCTGCCCGAACGGCGCGTCGGATTGCAACACGTTCATCCAAGTACCTGCCGGCGGCAACGAACTACTGATCGTCAACTCGGAAGCGCGCATCCCACTTCCTATCAAGAAGGGGCTCAGTATCGTTCCTTTTTACGATGGGGGGAACGTTTTTCCGGATGTCGGATTTCATGACTTTGCGTCTCTTTACTCAAGCAACGTCGGGCTTGGCTTGCGCTACGCAACGGCTGTTGGACCGATTCGCGTGGACTTGGGACGCAACCTCAACCCGGTTCCGGGCGTTAAAGCGACGCAATACTTCATTAGTATTGGCCAGGCATTTTGATGGAGGTTTGCTGTGGGCACTCCGCACCTAAGGCCCGATTGCCCGGAACCTTCGAATCCAAAGGGCGGGCCAGAGCTCCAGAAGCCGGCCAGTTCAGAGCGACGGAATGCTGCGCGCCTGCTTCAGACCATAGCCGGCTGGGTAGGAGCAACCACGGCATTCCTCGCGCTGATTCTTTGTTTCGGTGTGCTGATTCTCCTGCACAATCCTGGATTCCATCGGTACTTGCGTACGACAGTCGAGCGGCGCGTCAGCGAGAGCCTCGGTGTCGCCGTACAAATACAAGACTTCACTCTGCACTTATCAACGCTTAGCCTGGATCTGTATGGCGTTACGATTCATGGCGCAAAGCCGTATCCTGACCCTCCGCTCCTGCAGGTTCAACACATCGATGCGGGAGTTCGGATCGTTTCAGTGTTTCAACGGAAGTGGTATTTCAGCAAGATCGAGATCGATCGGCCCGTTGTGCAGATCTTTGTGGATACGGACGGAAATTCGAATCTTCCAAAACTGACGAGCAACAGCAGCAGTAACAGCAATACAAGCGTCTTCGATCTTGGCATTCGCCATGCGATTCTCGAGCAAGGGGAGGTTTTCTACAATAATCGGCCGGAGATTCTGTCCGCGGACCTGCACGATTTCGACTACAGAGGATCGTTCAATGACCTGCTCAGGATGTACACAGGAAGCCTTTCTTACACCAATGGCAGCGTAGAGTATGGAACATTTCGCCCGTTTGTTCACAATTTCGAAGCCCAATTCAATGCCACGCCGAGCAAATTTCTGCTGAGCCACGCAATAGTCGTCAGTGGCGCTTCGAGCCTTTCGGTTTCTGCAAGTCTGAGCAACTATAGCAATCCTCGGGTTCAAGCTAACTACGATGTCAGCTTGGATGGCGCGCAATTGGGCAAGGTTCTTCAGAGCCAGTCGATGCCGGCCGGCGTCGTGCGGGCTGTGGGCGCTGCGCAATTTCACCAATTGCCGAATGAGCCTGTACTCCAGGCACTCAGTGTCAGCGGAAGTCTAGTTAGTCAGAGGCTCTTCGCGAGAGCGTCGAGTGTCGGAGTGATCATTGAAAACCTTGCGGCGCATTACTCGCTCGAAAATGGCGATGTGAACCTCAGCGATCTGCGAGCGGACGTTTTTGGTGGTCAGCTCACAGCCAAGGGGACGATGAAGGACATCGGAGGCGATTCACATTCGCATTTGGATGCGTCGGTCCAAGGGGTGTCGCTCGCGGCCGCCCGGCAAGCGCTGGGCCGATCGGCCCCTTCAATGAACCTCGCCCTGACCGGCAGCTTCAATGCGAACGCGACAGCAACGTGGGGTAAGACGTTTGACGATCTTGTTGCGCGTACCGATGCGACGATCCATGGCGCAGCGACAGATAGAGCAAGCCCAAGCATGGCTTCCGCAGAGCAGACGGCGACCAAGGCTGCTGCGGGTCCACTGCCACTGATGATTCCGATCGCGAGCGAGATTCATGGGACTTATGCAGCGAGGACAGGAAGGGTTGCGCTCAGCAATAGCTTCGTGCGCACACCTCAGACTCACTTAACGATGGATGGTGTTGTCGGCGATAAGTCGAGCCTCGCTCTTCGGCTGCAAGCGAACGATCTTCGCGAAGTGGCGGCGATCGTGGACTTATTCAGAACGCCGGCGCCTGGCCAGCCTTTGCCGGGGCTGGATCTTGCTGGCACGGCAACATTCCAAGGAAATGTGCAAGGCAGTATCACCGCTCCGCACCTGACGGGCGACTTTGCTGCGGCGGACCTGAGACTTAACGGGACAAACTGGAAGATCGTGCGGACAGGAATTGACGCGAGCCCGTCGCGCGTGAGCCTGCTTCACGCAGACCTGGAGCCTGAGTCTCAAGGGCGCATTACTTTGAATGCGAGCACGGGACTAACGAAGTGGTCTTTCACCAATACTAGTCCGATTCAAGTAGATCTGAACGCATCGAAGATGAACCTGGAAGATATCAAGAAGTTAGCGGGCCAAGATATCCCGGTAACCGGCACATTGAATGTGAACCTGCACATTCATGGGTCGGAGTTGAATCCGCAGGGAGACGGCAATCTCTCGCTAGTGAATGGCGTCGCTTATGAGCAGCCGTTTCAATCGGCGAAGATCGATCTCTCAGGCACTGGCGACGAGGCGCATGCCAACCTGCAAGTGCAACTACCGGCTGGGATCTTGCGGGGAAATGTGAGCGTGCGGCCCAAGGAGAAAAGCTATACCGCACAACTCACATCGACAGGAATTCGCGTGGATCAAGTGCAGGCGTTGAAAGCGAGAAACATCGACGCGACGGGCGTCCTTTCGCTTGCATGCAAAGGGACAAGGAACATTCGACAATCCGGAACTTGACGCGAGCCTGCAGATTCCGACGCTGACGATTCAGAAGCAGAGCCTCTCCGAGATCAACCTGCACATGAATGTCGCGAATCACGTGGCCAATGCGACGCTCACGTCTAAGGCGATCAATACCACCGATCCAAGCGAAGGCAAAAATCAATCTAACCGGCGACTATCTGGCTGATGCTTCGCTAGATACGCAAAAAATAGCGCTGCAGACGCTGCTTGCCATGTATTCGCCTGAACAAGCCGCGAATGTGACCGGGACAGACCGAAGTGCATGCAACGCTGCATGGTCCGCTGAAGAATCGCAATCTGCTGGAAGCGCACGTGAATATACCGGAGCTAAATGTGGCGTACAGAACTCCATTCACCTGGCGGCCGGCGCGCCCATTCACGTCGATTATCAAGGACGGGGTCATCCATGTGCAACCCGCATCCATCCGCGGAACGGACACGGACCTGCAATTCGAGGGTTCCATTCCAACGGCGTCGAATGCACCCATGTCGTCTCAAGCTGATGGGAACCGTCAATCTGCAACTCGCACAGATTTTCAATCCCGACGTTCGAAGCTTCGGGGCAGCTGAAGTTCAACATCAATTCCAGCGGCGCGATGCAGGGCGCCAACCTTGGCGGAGAAATTGACGTGGTCGATGCCAACTTCGCCTCAAGCGACACTACCAGTCGGCTTGCAACATGGCAATGGTGTGCTCACGCTGACCACGGATCGCATCAATATCCACAAGTTTCAAGGAACGATTGGAGGAGGAACAGTCACGGCGCAAGGCGGTGTCGCCTTCCGGCCCGGAATCCAATTCGACCTTGGGCTTGCGGCAAAAAGTGTCCGCGCGCTCTATCCGCAGGGCATGCGGGAGACTGCCGATGCCTATCTCCGCCTCACCGGAACAACGAGACAGCGCGCTCCTGGGCGGAACGGTGAACGTATCGGATCTTTCCTTTACGCCGGCCTTCGACCTGAACAGCTTTATCGGACAATTTTCGGGCGGGGTTTCAGCGCCTCCGTCGGAGGGATTCAGCCAGAATGTAGCGCTGAACATTGCAGTGCACTCCACGAGCAATGTGAACCTAGTTAGCCGATCACTCAGCATCGGTGGGTCAGCCAACCTGCAGGTGCGCGGCACGGCGAGTGATCCGGTGCTGCTGGGGCGCGTGAACCTGATGGCGGAGATGTGATTCTGAACGGAATCGGTTCGTGCTGACCGGCGGCACGGTGCAGTTCGTCAACCCATCGGAAACGAACCGGTGTCAACATGACGCTGACCACGACTCGATCCAGCAATACAACATCAATTTGCGCTTTGAAGGGCCGACAAACCAGTTGAAGACGCAATACACATCGGATCCGGCATTGCCCCAGGCAGACATCATCAACCTGCTGGCGTTTGGGCAGACAACCGAAGCAGCGGCCAACAACACGGCCTCGACAAACCAAACGGCGGAATCGCTGGTGGCATCCGCAAGTATCGAGCCAGGTGACGAGCCGCGTCTCAAAGATTGCGGGCATCTCGCAGCTTTCGATCAACCCGGTGCTCGCAGGCAGCAACGCCAGGGACCGCCGGGCGCAAACATCACGATTCAGCAGCGAGTGACCGGCAACCTATTCGTGACGTTCTCAACCAACGTGGCCTCGACGCAGAGCCAGACGATCCAGGGACAATATCAGGTATCGCCGCGTGTAGCGGTCAGTGCAACGCGAGATCCGAACGGTGGCTTCGCTCTTCGATACGCTGATCAAGAATACCTGGTAACATCACCGTCCTGCTCGCGGAGCGCAGCCATAATCTGCCACTCGTTCGCCCACGCCGCACTGGCGGTAAAATGCTCGTTCGACAGTGACACACGGCATTCGTGTGCGCAGTGATTCACATGGCATTCATCGCAGGTTCACAAGCCATTGAAGGATTCTCTTTTACGCTCGCAGCATGACTAAGAACAACGATCATGCACCGCGTTGTTTTTCTTTTGGCTGGCCTGTTGATTGCAATCAGCGGAACCAAGGCAAGGGCACAGTATGAGGATGGCAGTCTAGTCGGCACTATCCGCGACACGAGCGGCGCCGTGGTGGGCAACTGCGACCGTCACCGTCACCAATGTGAATACCGGAATTGTGACGAAAGTCGTCTCCAAACAGTTCCGGCGACTATGAAGTTCCATCGCTGCATGTGGGCTGTCTACACCATCGAGGCCGAAGCGTCGGGTTTCGCACCTGCAGAGGCCAAGAACATCAGCATCGCCGTGGGAGCGCGGCAGCAAATCGATCTCACGCTCAACGTGGGCCAAACCGCTGACCACCGTCGAAGTGAGCGACGTGGCGCTGCAGATTGAAACGACCACCAGCGAGCGCGGCCAATCGATCTCCGGTTACCAGACCGAGGCTCTGCCGCTGGTGAGCCGCAACTTCTCCGACCTTCTCGGCCTGGTCACCGGTTCGCGCCAGGCGCCGACTGCCGCAACCACCAGTTCGATCAGCAGCCTGGTGCGCGCGGGCGCGTACAACGTCAACGGGCAGCGCAGCATGTTCAACAACTTCCTGCTCGACGGCATGGACAACAACGCCTACGGCGAAAGCAACCAGGGCTTCGACAACCAGATCATCGCCATCCCGCCCGATTCGGTTGCCGACTTCAATGTGGTGACCAACAACGAGAGCGCCGAGTACGGCCGGTCTTCCGGCGCCACCGTCAATGTGGCCTCGCGCAGCGGCACCAATGCCTTCCACGGCACGCTTTATGAGTTTCTCCGCAACACCGACCTGAACGCCGCCGGCTTTTTCAAGCCGACGCTGGTCGGCAGCACCGGGACCACCGTCCCCTTTCAGAAGCCCGCTTTCAACCGCAACCAGTTCGGCATGGACTTCGGCGGTCCGATCATCAAGAACAAGCTCTTCTTCTTCCTGGACTACGAGGGTTTCCGCCAAACCCTGAAGCCGCTGTATGTGTATACCCTGCCGACGCAGAACGAGATCAACGGAATCCTGGTGGTTGACGTCAAGAATCCGCTTACCGGGATCACCTACCCGAAAGGGACTGCGATTCCCGCCTCCGCCATCAACCCGCTTTCGGCACAGATCATCAGCTACTACAAGCCGTTCATGAGCACATTGCCGCGTCTCGGGTGTCAGCACAACCGGCCTTAACTCCAACGACTACGCCAAGGAAGTTCCCTTCACCGATAACTCCGACAAGGGCGATCTTCGTCTGGACTACCAGCAGTCGGCGGTTTCCTCCTGGTTCCTGCGCATCAGCGATCGCAAGGAGACGGGCGTCAACTATCCGGTGATTCCGCTGCCGCTTGACAGCACGGCCAACGGCACGATCCGCATTCTCGATCAGCAGGTTGCGCTCGGCTATACGCACCTTTTCGGCGCCAACAAGGTGCTGGATGCGCGCGCTCGGTCTTTCACGCACCAAGGCCGGCAAATTCACTCTGTCGATCGGCCAGAACGCCTTCACGATCCCTGGCCTTCAAACCGTGCCCGCTGGAATCGCGGGCGGCCTGCCGCAGGTTTCGATCACCAACTTCACTACCTTTGGACGCCAGAGCACCAACCCGCAATGGCAGGATCCGGCGCTGCTTGATCCCAAGGTGAACTTCACCTGGGTCAAGGGCAAGCACTCGCTGAAGTTCGGCTACGAGTACGAGCACATCTGGATGGCCGTCAACGATAACAACCCGCTGTATGGCTCCTGGACCTACAGCGGCGGCTACAGCGCTCACCAGCTGCCACCAAGGTCGCCGACAACTACTGGGCGGACTTCCTGTTCGGTCTCACCAGCAGCTATCAGTTGGCCAACTACTTCGTAGTCCACCTGCGCCAGTCCCTGGATAGCGCCTACGCTCAGGACGACTGGAAGGTTCTTCCCAACCTCACTCTGAACCTTGGCCTGCGCTGGGAGTACGGCTCGCCTTTCTCGGAGCAGAACAATTACATTTCCAACTTCGATCCGGTCACGCAAACGGTGCTGACGCATCGCCCCCGGCGCCGTGGCGGGCAACGGCATCACGCCGGTCAACCCCGGCGGCACCTACGGCAAGACGCTGGTCAATCCCGACTACACGGACTTCTCGCCGCGCATCGGATTCGCCTATGCGGTTACGCCCAAGACGGCCATCCGCGGTGGCTTCGGCACCGGCTACGTCCACTACACGCGTGCCGGCTCGGGCGATATCACCGGCATCAATGCTCCGCAGGCCCAATTCGCCGCGGTTGTCCAGCCCACGCCGAGCGCCACAAACCACTGCAGACCCGGTCCCGGCGCAGATCATCAAGGTCGGGTCGACCACGCCAAGTTGCTACGTCACTTCCGATCAGGGATTCCCGACCGGCCTGGTCACCACGTTCAATCCGGCCACCGACAATATCACATGGGTGCCGAAGGACAGGCCCGACAGCTACGTCGAGAACTACTTCCTTAGCGTGCAGCGGCAATTGACCAAGAATACGCTCCTCGACGTGGCCTATGTCGGCAACCACGGGCTCCATCTTGAAGGTTTTATCAACGCCAACCAGCGAGTTCTCTCGCACCCTCGGCACCGCCAACGTCCAGAGACAGTTATGCCAACTGGCCCAGCGATATTACCGAGGCGCTCAACGAGTTCTATTCCAACTACAATGCTCTTCAGGTTCGCTACGAACAGCGCTCCGTGGCGCGGCTTGACGTTGCTCAACTCCTTCACCTGGGAGCACTCGCTCGACAACGCCTCGGCCTCGCTCGAAGGCAACACGCCCTCGCCGCAGAATGGCTCAACCCCACGGCGGACTATGCGCAGTCGGATTACAACCTGCCGCGTGGCCAACGTTACCAGCCTGGTCTACGATCTTCCCTTCGGGCACGGGCCGCGGTTTCTCTCCAACGCGAACGGCGTGCTGGATAGCGTCATCGGCGGATGGCAGATCAGCGCCATCAACACCGCGCAAGCCGGCACGCCCTTCAACTTGACCTATTCGCCTAACTGCGAACCAGCAGGTCTCGCCGCAGATCTCGGCAACCTACCGCGGCGCCAACGAATACCGGCCGGATATCGTGCCGGGCAAGAAGATCACGCAGGGAACGTCTAATCGCGCCAGGCCAACACCGGCTACGTGAACTACATCAACTTACGCGCCTTCGTGATCCCGCCCGCTCAAGGATGCGTCAAGAAACTATCTCAGCCCGTTTGGCAATGCCTCGCGCAATCCGGGCCGCACGCCGCCGTTCAACGAAACCGACCTCGATCTGAACAAGACGTTCAACACTCCGATCGAGACTCTGAAAATCGAGTTCCGTGCCGAGGCCTACAACGTCTTCAACCACACCAACTTCTATCTGCCCGGCAACATCAGCGGCTCGCCAGGGCACTACCACCGCGAACACGACTCTGGGCACCGGCGCCACACCGCCGCTCTCGGCAATCACCGGAGGCGTTCCGACCGGCGGCGGACAGATCACCAGCACCTTCGAGCCGCGCATCCTGCAATTCGCTTTGAAGGTCATGTTCTGAGATTTGTGCATCGAACAGCGACGGCCCGCGCAACTTTCGCGGGCCGTTGTTGCCTTGCGCAAATCCGCGCGAGTGAAGCCTGCCACCGCGGCTTTCGACTCCAACTTTGCCATTGCGCCTTAGTATGGTTGCTGGAGGCTGAAGCAATGTTCACGCCGCGAGCCATCGGACTCATTCGCAGCCCGTACAAGGAAACCTCAGCCATTCCGAAAGGGCTCGGAGCGAAGCATGACGCGGAAGGCGTCCTTGAAGTGCTGCCCGAATTTGAGGCGGGGCTGAAAGATGTTGAGGGGTTCTCTCATCTTTTCGTGCTTTGGGTTTTCAATCGCTCTGAAGGGTTCGACCTGGTCGGAGCCCCGCCGGTGGACAATCAGCCGCACGGCGTATTTGCCACGCGCTCTCCGCGGCGTCCGAATCCGATTGGGCTGACGGTCGTGGAACTTCTTGCGCCGCGAGAGAGAATCACTTTCGTACGCGGAGTCGACATGCTTGACGGAACGCCGATACTGGATATCAAGCCGTATATGTCGAATATTCCAGCGGAAAAACTACGTCGCGGATGGCTGGCGGATGCGGAAGCTGCACGAAGATAATTGCTTTCAGATTTCAATTGCGATTCCATCTTCATTCGCCGTGCGGTGTCCCGCTATTCAGGGTGAAGTGGAATGTTGCGCCCTGCTCGACCGCGCCCTCCGCCCAAATGCTCCCCCCGTGGCGCGCGAGGATGCGCTGCACAGTAGCCAATCCGATTCCGGTTCCGGGGAAGTCGCTTTTGGCGTGCAGCCGTTGAAATGGATGAAAGAGTTGACTGGCCTGTTGCGGATCGAAGCCAGCGCCGTCATCGCGGACGAAGAAGGCTAATTGTTTGTGCGCGTTTTCCTGGCTGCGCCTTTGGTCGACTCCGAATTCGATGCGCGAGTGAGCGTGGTGCGACGTATATTTCCACGCGTTCTCCATAAGGTTATTCATCACGAGGCGCATCAGCACCGGATCGGCAGAGACCACCGGGACATCCTGGATTGCGAAGTCGACACGCCGGGCAGGATCTGACGTCGCCAGCTGGACACAGATTTCGCGGGCGATTGCACTGAGGTCAACGGACGTGGAGTTCACCGGTGTCGATGATGCTCGTGCGAAGTTGAGAAGATTGTCGATCAGAGCGCTCATATTCGAAACGGTCGACTGCAGATTGTCAGAAACGGTCTTGATATTCGGATCGTCGGAAGTGCCCACGTATTTCGCAAGTAAAAAGGAAATTGCACTGATCGCGCTCAGCGGATTGCGAAGATCGTGCGCAACCGTGTAGGAGAAGGCCTCCAATTCGCGGTTTGCGGCTCGCAAGGCGGCGGTACGTTCTTCAACGCGGGTCTCGAGCTGGTTGCGTGCCTGATTAATGGCCGCATCGCGCTCCTGAATCTGTTTGAGCATGATGTTGAATGCATCGATCAGAACCGCAATCTCATTGCTATCGGCCAGCACGTCGGCGCGGACAGAATAATCGCGATCGCGCGAGACGCGCATCGCGGTATCGGCCAGGGCTGTGATCGGTTTTGCGATCAGGCGTCTCGAGAAAGAACTGATGAGAATGGCGGCAGCCATGCAGAAGAGCCAAATGATGCCGGCGATGAAGAGATAGCGACGGGCGCGTTCGCCGATTTCACGCAACCTGGCGGTGATGAAGACGGTTCCGACAGCTTTGTTCTGAAACACAATGCGATGTGCCAGCAGTACGTCTGTTGCCGAGATCCACACGCGATCTGTTTCTCCGGGCGCGAGTTTGTGCGATCTTCGTTGATCCTGCTTTTCGGCTCCGTAGTGCGCGAAGACAGTCCCATCGTCGGCGATAAGTGTCGCAGAAAGGACATCGGGCGCGTTGTGGAGACCTCGGAGAGTGTTGGCTGCGCTTACCTGGTCGTTGAAAAGGAGTGCAGAGACGCTGTTCTCGCCAACAATTTGAGCTTCGGATTCAAGGCTGCGAATCAAGTCGCGGCGGAACGAGATCAGGTCGTACGAGAAGAAAGCGAGCGCGGCCATCAACAGCACGGCGCCGCTGACGATCAGGTTCATTCGGGTAAGCCGAGCGGGAAGAGTGTAGTTACGCTTCATAGTGCGCCTCCACCCGGCTGCGCATCTCTTACGCGAACCGCTACCTTCAGTAATTCCGAACTCAGGGAAATGCCGCTCCTCTGCACCGGCCGGAGGTCGACAGCAAAACGGACACGATTGTCGATTACGAGGAGGTTGATCATGCCGCCGCGATCTAGAAACCCTGGAAGATCGCTGACGGTGAGTGTGGGGCGCCCTGCCGCGGCGGAGAGAAGGCTGTCAAGTCGATCTAGTGCGGTTGCGCCGATGAAGAGGATGTGGCATCCCGCCTCATCTGCCGATCGTTGCACGAGCTGTACCACGAGCGCGCGATTATCGATGCGCTCGCCGGCGACGATCTTCTTCAAACTCTCCGCATAACGGCTTTCGGCGGCGATACAAAGGACGATGGGGCCGGTCTCTGAGCCTGCGGGCCAGCGCACGAACTTCGCAAAATCGAAGAGATAGACGGCTTGAACGTCGAACTGCGAGGGAGGGGAGGATTGTGCATTTGCTTTGGGGCCGGAGGACGCTGTGACTGGAAGAATCAGAAGAGCGATTGCAAGGGAGCGCCAAAGAGTGATTCGGCGAGAGGGTGCATCTGGCTGTTTTTGATGGACTGGCTCGGGACTTCGTTCTGGGTCGCGCATCGATCTCTATAGATGCCTTCGAATCTCGGCCAGTGTCCTGGAGGGAAAATGAATTTGCTTAGTGACGTGAGATGCGAGGATGAACAGGTGGGTTGCTTCTGTAATCAGGCACGACTTTGGGAACCGCTGTCACTGAAGTGCGATCTTTAGCGATGACCCTCTGACTTCAGAGACTGGGCCGTGCAAGGGACGTTCGTTCGCGCGGAGAGCGAAATCAGCGTCGCCTGGAAGGATCTATTTGCTCTGTATTTTGAGCGGATCGCTTTCCAGGCGGCGGAGGTTAGTCGGAGTATAGCCAACGACCCGAAGTTACCAGCGATAGATGATCAGGTTGTCCAGATAGACCCTCGCTGACCCCGAAGTGCCGAGCCCATCGATCTGGAAGTTAGTCAGCAGAGTTGGCTCCCATCCGAGAGCAAACGCCGAAGGGACGGTTAAGTACAGGTCGCTCTCGATGTTATCGAGCCAAACTGACTTATAAGTAACATTGCCAGACAGGTCGCGTGAATAGCTAATCTGGACATGGTGCCAGGCATTCGTCGACCATTCGCGGGGATTGCATTCGGAGTAGGAGTGCCGCCAGATGTCGGAAGGGTGTTGCGGGGTGCCCGCGTTGACGGTGTAGTCCCACGTTCCCGAATAGCCGTCGCACTGGAATCCGAAGATTGCAGTCTGCCCATTCGCCATCACCTGGTTCATATCCATTTCGAGATTGGCAATGTCATTGGACGGCCCGGCAATATCGATCCATGCATCATAGAAGAAGTTTCTGGATCCCGTGTCGACGCCGAACGGCACATCGAAGCGTTCGCCGCTGTAATTCGAGTAAGTGGCCGTGAACTCGCGTGCGTAACCACTGAGAGACGGCAAACTCACAATCCCCATAATGCCGCTGGCAATACCGTTCCCAGTGGCAATGTCGCTGGCCGCCTCCCAGCTACCCAGAGTCTGAATCGCTGTGGTCTTGATGGCATACGATGGGATCGCGGATGTGGGTGGCGGAACGACGGTGAGGTTAATCGAGGTGACGCAGGGTGCTCCTTGATTGCCCCATGATTTGATGTGGAGCACGTGCGCGCCGGTAGAGAAACCGATTACCGCGCTCACCGACGCACCATTCACAATGCTGGTATTCGAGCTGTCGTCGAAAGAGTATCCCATGGCGACAATGGGTTGCGAGGAACACGGATTGGCCGTGGCAGAGAGCCAGAAAGGGGAAACCACCCTGGAATTCTCTTGTGGACTATTGATGGTTACATTAGCGACAGCGGGCACCGCACTTGCGAGCAGCGCAAGACACACGAGGTATGAAGACTTCATGAAGAGGCCGTTACCATCCATCCGGACCAGAGGCCGGAGAGCACGTTCAGCCCCTGCTCTGGATTCGAAAAAATTGGTATGAATTTGGCGTCAGAATAGCAGGCAAACGGCCTGAGCAAGCGATAAAAATTACCCGAGTCTACTTGAAAGTAAGGGTACCTTGCGGGGCAGCAGGTCACTCGAAGAATGGTTCGCCCATCGCGACAGAAAGCGCTAGGTTTATCTCCGCTCTCCACATGGAATGCTCCAGCGCCGTTGGTTTATGTTCCATGTTTGGCGTGTCACATTATGAATATTTTCGGAGTTAGAGACAGAGTTGGGGCTTTCGTTTGGGAGAATTCAGCGGTGTTTTGCTTAGAAGCGTGCAATCGACAATTCGGCGCCGGGCAGTTGCTGCCGCTGATTCAAACGAATCCGAATAGTAAATTCTCGAGATCAACAGCTTGGCCAGTGCATGCCGGACCACGTGCTGATCACAGTCCCTCAGCCTGCACCGATGATGCCTTGACGCAAGGCGACTGTCGCAGCCTCGGTTCGATCCGCGACTTGCAACTTGGCGCTTATGTGGTTGATATGATTCCGTACTGTGTAATGACTAATTTGAAGGATCCGAGCAATTTCCTTATTGGTCAGCCCTCTTGAGACCATCTCGAGAATTTCAATTTCGCGGGCGCTCAAGCCGGACCGACCCTCGCGCTCCTCAATCCAATGCATGATCCGTTCAGGAAAGTAGGTGCCGCCTGCAGCCACCCTTTCAATGGCAGCGAGGATCTCGTCGCGGGGCGCGTTTTTGGAGAGATAGCCTCGTGCGCCGGCCTTCACAGCCTGGTAAATCTCCTCTTCGTACTCGTAGCTCGAGAGGATGATCGTCTTGGGCTGGTCCTCGTGCGACTTCAATAAATTCAGCAGATCAATTCCACTTACGCTTGGCATGCGTAAATCCAAAAGCATCACGTCGACCGTGGAGCGTTTGAGGACTTCCATCGCCTCTTCACCAGAATGGGCGGCTCCCGCGATTTTCACCCCGGGTTGCCTGCGAAGCAGTGACACTAATCCAGCGCGAACAACTGGGTGGTCGTCCACGATGAGAATCCGAACAACTGTTTTAGTCCCCGACGCGTTCAACATGGGTCTTCCTCATTTCAATGAGCCACCGGCGCGAAAGCGCCTGCAGGAAGGACGGCGGCAATGGAACCAGTGTGTGGACGGCCGTCCCCTGTCCTGGAGCGCTTTCAATTCTGCAATGAGCGGATATGCTGTCCGCCCGCTTCTGCATTCCTCGAATTCCGAAACCGGCCGAATCGCTTGAAACGATGAATCCTATTCCGTCGTCTTCAACGATCAACTCTACAGTGGATTTTCGATACACGAGCGAGATATTGAGCTGCGAACATCGAGCATGCCGGATTGCATTCGCAATTGCCTCGTAGCCGATGCGCAGCAATGTATCCGACACCCGCAACGGGATGCTCTGTACGGTTCCTTCGCTCACCGTTTTGATTTCAATGGAAGAACACTGAGAAATCATGCGGCGCGCGCACTCTTCGAGCGTAGACAACAACCCGACGGACTCCAGATGTTCCGGCCGCAGTGCCGAAATGCTGCGCCGCGCCTCCTCGTGACTGGTACGAACCATGTCCTGCGCCAGTTCGAGCTGCGGGGTGATGTCGAAGCCATCTTTCACGTCGTCACGAATGGCCTGGAGTTGAAACCCGAGCCCCGCAAAGCTCTGGGCAAGCGTATCGTGCATTTCATGAGCGAGACGTTGTCGTTCGTCGAGAACGGCCTGCATACGCCAGCGCTCCACAAGGAAGAAACCCATCATCCCGGCAAAGGAGAGAAGGAGTATGCAGATTACGAGTCCAACAATGTGAGTCGGAGTCCACCAGGGTGGTCCCTCCATTATCTCAATGTCCTCTGAGGATGGAAGGAGTAGCGCGAATGCGGTTAAGTCATGCGTGTACCTGGAATCAGTTACACAAATTCCGCGCAATCGCAGCTTGCTTTTTTCTTTGAGCGTCTTGAGATGAGGCGAGCGACCAACTCCATTCACCACGGCAAGGAAGGACTGGCTCCCATCTTCCAGTGTCAAGATTTCAGATCCGTCGCTGTTCTCGCGTTTTTCGTCAAGTTTCCCCTGTACTTCTACATATTGCGCGTCGAATGCTCCGGTTGCGGCCTGCGAGGCTGCAACCGCAACTGGAGAAACCGGGGTATGGGACCAGAGCAGGTGGATGTCGGCATTTTTCATCTCCGAGCTGAAGTCGTGTAAATCTGCATCTCCCTTGGCCTCGATTTCGTCCCCGATCTGCAGAGGCGCATGGGGATGACTGCTGGAGATCGCAATTCCGCCGGTAGAGTCCTGAATGTAGAGCATGGGTGAAGTGAGCGTGACGACGCCCTGGACCGTAACAGAGCTTGACTCATCGGGGGACAAGACTCGAAGCCCGCTGATTGCCTGTGCATCCACGGCGGAACGGTGGGCTTGTAGATCGCGCTCAATAGGCTCTAGAAACCGGTCGTGCGGAGCAGGCTCCATGCCGGATGGGAGTTGGGTTGGCACCGCCAATTGAGGTTGTAAATCTCCGATCATTGCCCGCAGGTCACCTTGCGTCGCCGGACGAGTCTCGACATTTCTCCATTGCGCGCCGGTGTTATAGGACTTGAGGCCGAATCGTCCAGACTTTATGCAGCCGGGATCCCGAATGGCGATTGTGGTTGTTTCGCCTTTTTGGGAGGTCGCGCTTACGGCGAAATCGCACTCAAACGCCAGAAACTTGATGTGATACCACTGCTCTGCAAATACGCGGGGCGACACTGCTTTCGCTGCATATTCTTTCCATCCATAATCGGCCCGCCCCATCATCAAGGTGTTGTCGAGGTCACGCAATCCGGCCATGTAGCCGTGATAGGCATCTACCCCTGTTTCTTCGTCGCTGGCACGGATGATCAACCCGGCATCGCCATATTGCCCGAGCAAAAGCACGTCCGCTTCAACAGAGTAGTTGGTCCAATCATCAGGGCCAGTCATTAACTTGGCTCCGCGCTCGTCGGAGTTATTGGTCATCACGCGATCACCATACTGCCAGGTGCCGCCAAAAGCTTGCCAGGCATCCTGCTTCTCAAGCGAGATGATCTGGTGCTGCATGGGTTCCCTGCTCTCGATCGATCGGTACGTGAGCACGGCCGTTGCGAGCACGACCATCCCTACTGCTCCAAGCAGAGCGAGAAGGAAATATCGTTTCGCGCCCTTGGGGCTCATTGAGGCGGCCACCATGACATGGTCTCGATCTGCCGGATCTCGGGCGAATCTACATTTTCGCGCGTCATCAGGACTGGCTCAGTCGTGAATTCTCTGGGGCCGGACACATCGTGGATCTCATGATTCATAAGGTCCATCGCAATTCGGCCCATCGCGAAGGTATTCTGCACAACAACAGAGTCAATGCCTCCGTCTCGAATTGGTGGAATCAAGTCCTGATCAAATCCGACAAGCTTGATGGTTCGTGCCTGGCCAAATTCTGCCAGCGCGTAGTATGTCCCTCGCGTTGCCGCCAGCGAGAGTGCCACAATTGCGTCGAGTGATTTGCCTCCGGCCAGAAGTTCTTCCGCATTGTGCTGTTCCTGCGGCACACTGGAGAGGCCCAGTTTGCGCGCGGCGATGCGGATTCCCGGGAATTCGCTGTTGAGCGTGGATTCAAAGCTCCGTTCCCGCACGGTGTTGCCGTTGAGTTCGGGCCGGATTCCGACGATGGCGATACTCCCATTGCCTTGAAGGATCAATCCAACTCTGCGCGCGGCGATCCGTCCCCCTGCAGCTTCGTCGTTCAATACGTAACCCAGTTTGGGTCCGGATGGGATGCCGAGTTCGGTGTCGATCACGACCACCGGAATGCCTTGCGCCAGGACCCGGCGGATGGGCGTTCTCATGGGGAGCGTTTGGATTGGCGAGACTATGATTCCGGCCATTCCTCGATCGACGGATTTCTCGATGAGAGAAATCTGCGCCTGCATATCATCGTCCCGCATCGGTGCGTTCCAGTAGAGATTCAGTCCGACCGAGCGTGCGACTACGGCAGCGCCTGCATGCTCCGGTTCCCAAAGCGCGGTTCCGCATGTGCGGGGAATGACAGCAATAGTCAGAGGGGCCCGCTCGCAGCCGACATCGGAAAGCCCGACAAGAACCAACACGCCCACAAACAACTTTGAAAGTGCGCAAACCAGAACGCGGCGATTCCAGCGATCATCCTTTCGCCTCATCCTCACGCGACTTCCTCTTGTCCGGCTCATATTGCTCTCGGCCAGCATTGCAACTCGATCAACAGTGGTCGTGTTCCAAGCGCATGGGTCATCTGTCCCATAAGTAGGAAGACGGAAAGGCGCTGGTGCGTTTCTGTTTCTCGAAGCAAACTGTCGGGCAATTATACGGCGCGTTTAGGTTTGCAAGTTGTGAGTGCAGTCTCTCCGATTGGGCAAGGAAATGGATGGTCTGACCCAGAAGCTCTCAGCGATTGCGCGAGAGACAACAGGATGCTATAGTCGCGAATCATCCGGGATGCAAGGTTCAGGGTGAAACTTATTCTTATCTATTCGCCGCGCATTGCACTAACGATGTCCGCGGTACAAGAGATCGGGAAGGCCAAGAGCATAGACGCCGTGGAGGATAGTTGTCGATGAAACCCGTGCGATATGGCCTGAAGCAGGGATTGGCTCTCGTTCGAGACGCAGCGGCGATGTGCAATGCGAAGGCGATTCTGGGAATTTGCTTGGCCGTCGCTCTTTCGTGGTACACCATTCATTGCCAGTCAGGAGATAGGAACTCGGTCTTCGCCCAAACGCACACCGATCCTGCCGCCGTCACAGTGGACTATCCGGAGGATGGTTCGATTTTTCCGCCGGAGATTACGCCTCCTACTTTCATTTGGCATGACGAATCGAAGGTTGCCGCGGAGTGGGCGATCGATGTGTCCTTCAGCGACGGCTCGCAGGCTATCCATTTCAAATCTTCAGGAGCGCGGCTTCGCATCGGTGAGATCGACCCCCGCTGCGTTTCTGCGAGCAATGAACCGCCTTCCCTCACGCCCCGACAAGCTACCGCGCATACCTGGACGCCGACAGCAGAGGACTGGCAGGCGATCAAGCTGCACTCAAAAGAACATGTCGCCAGTCTCACGATCACGGGAGTCCGGACTGATCTTCCGGGTGCAGCGGTCTCGCGCGGCACCGTGACCCTCGAGACCTCCAAGGATCCAGTGGGCGCACCGATTTTCTATCGTGACGTGCCATTGATTCCGTCCAAGGGGGAAAAGGGAATCATCCAGCCGCTGGCCAAGCAGGATTTGCCTCTTCTGGCGTGGCGCCTCCGCGATGTCGGCCAACCCGCCAGCCGCTTGCTGCTCACCGGCATGCATACCTGCGCGAATTGCCATTCATTTTCACTCGATGGAAAGACTTTCGGAATGGATATCGACGGTCCTGCAAACGACAAGGGGCTCTATGCGCTGGCTTCGATTAAGCCGCAAATGTCTCTGCGCAATCAGGACGTAATCTCCTGGAGCGCCCTCAAGGACAACACGACTGCACCATCCAGAATAGGTTTCATGTCCCAGGTATCTCCAGATGGAAGGTACGTAGTTACGATGCTGCGAGACCTGAGGGCGCAACTCGCGAAGAGCTACTACCTTGTCAATTTCCAGGACTACCGTTTCCTCCAGGTCTTTTATCCAACGCGGGGAATCTTAGCCTGGTACGACCGGGCAACGGGAAAAAAGCAGCCTTTGCCGGGGGCGGACGATGAGCGCTTCGTGCAGACCAACGCCGTATGGAGCCCCGATGTCAAATTCGTGGTCTTTGCCCGGGCTGAGGCGCGTGCCCCCGAGACGCCGGGCCAGAATGTACCGAAGCATGCCAACGATCCAGAGGAAACTCAAATCAAGTATGACCTGTATCGGATCCCCTTTAACGGCGGCAAGGGTGGTGTGCCCGTTCCGATTGAAGGCGCCTCGAACAACGGTATGAGCAATAGTTTCCCGAAGGTTTCGCCGGACGGCCGCTGGATTGTGTTCGTGCAAAGCCGCAATGCAGAATTGATGCGCCCAGACAGCCAGCTTTATATCGTCCCCTTCGGAGGCGGGGAGGCGCGTCGTCTTCGTTGCAATACGCCCCTGATGAATTCGTGGCACAGTTTCTCGCCGAATGGCCATTGGCTGGTTTTCTCTTCGAAGAGCCGCTCGCCCTACACGCAGATGTTTTTGACACACTTGGATAAGGACGGCAATGCGAGTCCTGCGATTTTGATCGACAACGCAACTGCCGCGAATCGGGCGGTCAACATTCCGGAGTTTGTGAATATTCCTTCCGATGGGTTGATGAAAATCGATGTGCCCGCAGCCGAGTCCTATCGCCTTCTGGATCTTGCGTCCGATCTTGCTGCGAAGGGAAAGATCGACGAGGCAATCGCGGAATGGAAAACAGTTCTGGAAACGGACCCACGCAATGCATCGGCACATAACAATCTCGGGGCAGCGCTCATGATCAAGGGAGATACTGCGGAGGGAAGGAAACATCTGCAAGAGGCACATGAGATCGACCCTCTTACTCCCAACCCGGAGGAAATGGAGATCACTTTCGAATTGCAGGCGTATTATCGACAGCAATTCAGCGCCGCTCTCGCGAGTTCCGACTGCAAAGAGACCGTTGCTTACGGCCAGAAGCTCCTCGCTTCGAGCCCGGACAGTGAAGTTGACAGGGCGATGAAAGACTGTGCGTCCAAAGCTACGCGCGTGCAACCGTAAGGGAGAGGATCGGCGATCTGGAGCGAAGCGCTCGAGTGGGCGCGCTACACTAATACCCGCCTGGATGCAGATTCTCACGAAGTCCGTACTCAGCAAGATATCCGGTGATTCAGGAAGACGAAGGAGAGGTGCGCCATGAATTGGAATTCTGTTTCGAGCAGAATTCAATTGGCCCTGCTTCTTCTTTTCCTGCAATCGGGGATTCTTGGCCAAACGCCGAATCAGAGCGTGCAATCGATTACCACGGCCCTGCAAGACAGAGAGTTTGGCAAGGCTCTTCAGTCTGTGCAGTCTGCACTCCAAAGCTCGCCCAACAATCCCCAACTATGGATGCTGCAAGGTCTGGCATATTCAGGGACAGGCGATTCGAAATCCGCACTTGCTTCTTACCAGCACGCCCTGAAGATTTCTCCAGGCTATCTTCCGGCTTTGGAAGGTGCAGCTCAGATCGAGTATGAAGCTGGAAGTAAAGACGCCATTCCTCTTCTCGAGCAGGTGTTGAAGATTCATCCGAATGATGTCACTTCTCACGCGATGATTGCCGTTCTCGCTGTGAAGAATGGGGACTGTACAGCCGCCGTCAGCCACTTCTCGAAGATCGGGCCCATGCTTGATTCTCAGCCGGAAGCATTGCAGGGCTACGGTGTCTGCCTGTTGGAACTCAAGGAGACTGACGAGGCTATCCGAGTTTTCAAGCAGCTGATGACATCGCAGCCGAACGACGCTCGTTGCCGACGGGCACTCGTGGCAGTTCAGCTGGCAGCGGACAGACCGCAGGACGCACTCACAACCATGCAGCCACTGCTGGCTTCGGACCCGGATGTAAGCACGATGCGCCTGGCAGCGGCCGTGTATGAAGCGAACAAGGATACGCCCAACGCGGTGAAGATCTTGAGAGACGCGATCGTCAAGGATCCGCTGCAGACTGCGTTGTATGCAGATTTCGCTGAACTCGCCATGGACCACCAGTCCTTTCAAACGGGCGTTGAGATGATCGACGCTGGACTGAAACTGCAACCGGATGCTGCCCAACTCTACGTGGCTCGAGGAGTGCTCTATGTGCAGCTTGCAGACTATGAAAAAGCAGAGGCGGATTTTGAAAAGGCCGAGCAACTGGATCCGGAACAAGGGATGAGCCTGGCGGCCGAAGGCATGTTGGCTGAGGAGAAGAACCAGAACGATCCTGACCAGGCGCTTGGAACGGTGCGAGCCAAGCTCGCCCAAAAACCCGATGACGCATTTCTTCTCTATCTGCAGGCCGCGATTTTATCGAAGAAATCCGCAGAGCCCGGCTCGGTCGAGTTTCGGCAGGGGCTCGATTCCGCAAAGCGAGCCGTAGCTTTGCAGCCTTCGCTCACAGCGGCTCACAACGTTTTGGCTAAGTACTATCTCGACGCCGGGCAGAACGCAGAGGCGGCCAGGGAGTGCCGCATGGTTCTGGAACAAAGTCCATCCGATCAGAGCGCTTTGTATCATCTCGTAATGGCGCTCCGCAAAACCGGCGATGAGGCCGAGATTCCCGATCTGCTCAAGAGGCTCGCGGAGGCCCGCCGAACGGCCACCAAAGAAGAGGGCGAACGGAACCGCTACAAGCTGGTTGTGGCCCCATCGACCTTGGCCAATTAGTCTGCGGCCGATTTGCTGACGCGGTAAACCTTTACTCGGACGCCGCTCTACCACCATAATTGATCCCGATACGACCTCCATCCATGACCATTAGCCGGCGTTCCTTCGTTGCTCTCTCACTGTGCGCATCCGCCGAGCATCTGCTCGGCCAACAAGCTGGAATTGCATCGCGCAACGTTGCAGCGCAGCCAAAGCCAGCGGCTTCAGGACGTCCGTTCAATGCGCGTTTCACAGACATTGCAAAGGAAGCTGGTTTGCACGCTCCGACTATTTACGGCGGTGTCGAGTCGAAAAAATACATTCTGGAGGCCAACGGATGCGGTTGTGCCTTCATCGACTACGACAACGATGGCTGGATGGATATCTTCCTGCTCTCGGGCACGCGGCTGGAAGGCGATCCTCCCGAAGCGACCAATCGCTTGTACAAGAACAACCGTGACGGCACATTTACCGATGTGACGGAGAAGGCGGGACTGAAAGCGGTTGGCTGGGCCAACGGTGTTTGTGTAGGCGACTACAACAACGACGGCTTCGACGATATCTTCTGTACCTACTTTGGTCAGAACCGCCTTTACCGCAATAACGGCAACGGTACATTCACTGACGTGACGAGAGAGGCCGGACTCTGGGACTCGGGCCCTGCACGATGGGGAGCGGGATGCGCCTTTGTGGACTACAACCGCGATGGTCATCTCGATCTCTTTGTTTCGAACTACATCCGCTTTTCGTTCGAGCACGCACCTGTCCCTGGTGAGAAATCGACTTGCAATTGGAAAGGGGTCCCGGTGAACTGCGGGCCGCGCGGATTGCCCACTGGACGACACTCGCTTTACCGCAACAATGGCGACGGCACTTTCACAGACGTGACGAAGCAAGCCGGAATTGATGTGGCCATCGAGAGCTACGGAATGACGGTCGTTACGGCAGATTTTGATGAAGATGGCTGGCCCGATATATTCGTCGCGTGTGATTCAACTCCCAGCCTGTTGTTTATGAACAATCGTGACGGAACGTTTCGGGAAGAAGGTGTCACGCGCGGCGTTGCTCTCAGTGACGATGGAATGGAACAGGCTGGGATGGGCGTCGGGATAGGAGACTATAACCTCGACGGGCACCTGGACCTTTTCAAAACCCATTTTGTCAGCGATACGAGCGGTCTATATCGGAATGACGGCAAGGGAAATTTCGATGAGGTGACGCGTGCCGCCAAGACCGGCGTCGAGACGCGCTTCACAAGCTGGGGTGCAGGGATGGTTGACCTGGATAACGACGGGTACCCGGATGTGTTTTTTGTGACAGGCAGTGTGTATCCCGAGGTCGAAAAGACGCTTCCGCAGTACCCCTACAAGACCCCACGCGTTTTATTTCGCAACTTGGGCAACGGCACTTTTGAGGAACTGGATTCGCAGGCTGGCGAAGGGATTACGGCGGCCCATAGCAGCCGTGGTTGTGCATTTGGCGATTTCGATAACGATGGCGACCTGGACGTTCTTATCGTGAATATGAATGAGCCACCGTCTCTCCTGCGCAACGATCTTCAGGGCAAACAGAACTGGCTCAAGATCAAGCTGGAGGGAGTGAAGTCGAATCGAAGCGCGATTGGAGCCCGCGTGATCGCGCATTATGGAGACAAAGTCCAGGCTCAAGCGCTGGTTAGTCAGTCCAGCTACTACTCCTGCAATGATCCGCGGCTCCATTTTGGTTTAGGAGCCTCGGGCGAAGCCGCTGTAGACATTTACTGGCCGAGCGGTGTGCGGGAGCGATTTCAGCAAATCTCCGCGAATCAGTTGGTAACCATACGCGAAGGCACAGGGATCGTGGCAAATAAGGGTTGGAAGTAAAAGTAGTTCTTTTCTTTAAATAACTTAGAGCAGTAGTACAAAGAACCCATTGACAGTTCATTCACGAATCCCCTACAAGCGTACTGATCGCGGGGAAACGTTTTCTGACACGAATCGAAAAGGAAATCCCGGCGGGATCATTCAGGAGGAGACTATGACACAACGTCGAGCGGCTTTTGTTGCCGCCCTGATGTGTTCTTTGTTCGCACTTTGGGTTGTTCCCGCCTTTGCGCAGTTCACGGCGAACATCCAAGGCGTGATTCAGGACCCATCCGGGGCAGGAGTGGCGAAAGCACAGATCATCCTTGTCAACACAGGTACGGGAGTCAAACAAGCCGCGACTTCTGATCCCTCTGGCAATTACCGCTTTGTCAGTCTTGCTCCGGGGAACTACAGGATCTCGGTCGAAGCAGCAGGGTTTTCGAAGTCGGAAGCGGAGGTCGCGCTTTTGACCGAACAGAACCTCAATCTTCCGATCTCGCTGAGGGTGGGCTCCGCCACTGAGTCTGTTGTCGTAAGTACCGAAGCACCGATCGTCGACACTGCAGACAGCCGAAATCAACTTACTTTGGATAACAAAGGTGTCGCAGAGTTGCCGATCGTAGGACGCAATCTCGTGACGCTGATAACGATGGCCCCCGGTGCATCGGGTCTCGGAACCAGCACCTCCGGCAGTCCGGCATCTGGCGTGGATAACTACTCTACGGAAGAGCAGGTGGACGCCAGCGCGAACGGACAGGGGCAGAACAACAATCAGTACGTAGTTGATGGTCTCGACGTGACGAGCGGAATCCGGCAGGGAGTGTTGAACTTGACGCCGCAGCCCGAGTCCATCCAGGAAACGAGCGTGCAGGTCAACACGTTCTCGGTTGAGCACAGCCGTGCGGCAGGTTTGCAGACCATCTTCACGACGAAGTCGGGCACGGATTCGTTCCACGGTTCGGCATCAGACTGGTTCAACTACCAGGGAATGTTTGCGAGCCAGCATTTTGTCGGTTATCCCTATCAGCCGTTCCACTCCAACAACATGGACTTTGCCGTCGGCGGTCCGATTTTTCCGCATCACGAAAGCTTCTTCTTCTTTGCAGTGGAACCGTTGCGCTCGTCGGCCAGCGCGGGTGGATCCGTTACATTTCCGGATCCGGCGTTCATTTCCTTTGCAGCAACGAATTATCCCAGCACAGTGGGAACGCACGTTCTCCAGACCTACGTGCCCTCAGGGATTGGTGGAGCGACGGTTCAGCAGACTGCCGCGGACGTCTTCGGAAGTGCCTCGGGTGGCTGCGGCACAGCCACGGGGCAGAATGGCGTTCCATGCACTCTGCCTATGATCGACATAGGCTCATTCGGCGCCACGCAAATCAGAAACGGCACGCAGTACTTCGCCCGCATCGATCAGGGTTTCAAGAAAGAGCGAATTTACGTCAGTCTGTACCGCACCCTCCTGCAGACAGGGGCAGCTTCGCCCATGCCTCAGTTCTCGGCGTTGAACAACACATGGCAAGTTGCGGGCCAGGTAGCCTGGACACATACATTCTCACCTAACACGCTGAACGATTTGACAGCTGGGCAGAGCAGAGTTGAAGGGGTGTTGGGCAGCGGTGCGAAAGACTACACGGTGCCCTCCATCTCGGTGAATGGGATCAACGCGGATGCCGGTCAGGCATACGGCGTTGGTTTCGCTCAAGGTGACTTCATCCAGCATAACTATCACTGGCGCGACGTGCTCACGCATGTGCGCGGTACTCATACATTGAGATTTGGGTACGAAGGCTGGTATGGAGACGACGTTGAGCCTTTCCAGGGGCCCTGGTCGCAACCCAAGTTTGCCTTCAATAACCTGTTGAAGCTTGCCCAGGATGCGCCGGCGAGCGAAGGCGGGATCATGTACAACCCCGCGACGGGAACCGAGGCCCTGTGGAACTGGGACGCGGCGTCCAGAACCTTTGGGGTATTCGCGGAAGATACCTGGCAAGCCAGCAAGAAGCTGACGCTGACTCTAGGACTGCGTTATGACGATAGCGGAAATCCATGGTCGAAAAGCGCGGCGACCGTCTTCGGCAACTTCTACCTGGGGACCGGGACAACAAGGGCGCAGCAGATTGCAAACGGATATGCCAAGGCCACTCCGAATGCGCTTCTTCATGCCGTGGACAATCTGTGGAGTCCCCGGGCGGGCTTTGTCTGGGATCCGACGGGCAAAGGAGATTGGGCAGTGCGCGGAGGTGCAGGCATCTACGACAACTGGCTAACCTCGGCGAATATCCAGGAAGAGTTCCGCGGGAGCCCTCCGGGATTCGTCGAACCGAACTTTTTCGCAGGAACTTCGACTCCTCCCATCTTCGTCCTGGGCACGACAAATAAGCCGCCGTTCGGGTTTACGTTCCCGACATTCCAGGGTGGTCTGAACTCGCAAGGCGGTGTAGTGGGGGCTAACTTCTCGATCGGCGGAATCGATCCGCTTGTGAAATCGCCAAAGTCCGATGTCTGGTCTCTCAGCGTGGAGAGGAGAATCAACCGGATATTCGCTGCTACCGTTGGATACAGTGGATCCCACACCTACGACATGGTCGGCAACGAGAACTCGATCGGTGGCGTTTCCTATGGCGTGGATATCAACGTCTCTCCTGGAGACCTCATCACGCATGAGAGCCTTGCGCGCACTGGGCTCAATCCGAGCTTCGGATCAATCCTTTATGCCGAGAACAACCGCTATGGGAACTATAACGGCGTGTTCTTCGACCTGAAAGGACGCGTAACGCGCGGATTTGTCGATGTCTCGTATACTCGCGCAAGTTCGAAAGACGATGGATTGGCTTATCCCTCGCCCGACAACCCTTCACAGTACTATGCGCCATCAATTTTCGATGTGCCGAATCGACTGTCGCTCACCTTGAACTATTCACTGAAAGGCTTGAATGATGGCAAAGGGGCTGTCGGTTACCTGACCGGAGGCTGGGGTCTCAGCGGTACGACCATCTTCCAGTCGGGCTATCCATTGACGGCTCAGAACACCAACGCCTACAGTCCGGTTTGCCAGAACACGGCAGCCAGTGCGCCACCGTGTCCGTCGGCGGCGAATCCTGCGGTGGGGTATGCGCCAGGCAGCGGCGACTATAACGCGGATGGCAACAACCTCGACTACCCCAACGCGACCAGCTATAAGCAGTCTACGAGTAACAGTGCCTGGCTCAAGGGAGCTATTCCACAGTCGGATTTCGCTGTTCCAACCTTTGGACAGGAAGGCAACGAAAAGCCGATGCAGTTCCGTGGGCCGAACTTCTTTGAGACGAATGGAAACTTCTACAAAGACACTCGGATCACGGAACGCGTAAACTTCCAATTCCGGTTTGAACTCTTCAATATGTTCAACCGGGCAAACTATGCAAACGTCGATGGAAACATTCCCGACGGGAGCTTCGGTGCTGCGACCGGGTCGCACGAGCCGAGGTTCTGGCAATTGGGTGGAAGGATCTCGTTCTAACTTCGGCGTCCACACCAGTTGTACCTCAGATGGCCGGTGCACTCCTGATGCGCCGGCCATTCCTTTCCTGGGCGGGATGAGCAATGGCCGAAAGGCCTTACAATTCTCTTGATTGTCAACCGGTCGCGCACCTTGTCATTGTGTCGTGCGCGGCTTTCCTCGATTACGGCATGAACTTCGTTCTTCTCGTCCGCTGCGGAGTTTTTCTTTGGATTGCCGTCCCGCTGTTTTTGTTTTCCACTTCCGCTGCGCAACCGGGCGAGGATCGAATCTCACCGATTGCCTCAGCCCTTCGGGCGGAGCAGTACGACAAAGCACTGCGAATGCTTCGCGTTGCTCTTCAGCAAATGCCTGCCAACCCTGAGCTTTGGACGATGCAGGGTGTCGCATACAACGGTGTGGGTAACAAGAGAGAAGCGCTCAGCTCGTTTCGGCGCGCGCTCAAATTATTTCCGAACGATGTTCCGGCGCTGCAAGGGGCAGCGCAAATTGAATATGACCTGGGGGAGGCTGCCGGCATTCCCCTCATGGAGCGCCTTCTCCGAATTCACCCTGACGATCTGACCAGCCATGGTATGCTCGCCGTGCTTGAGTATCAGCAGGGAGACTGCGGCGCAGCAGTGGTTCATTTTGAGAAAGCCGCCTCGCTGTTTGAATCGAGAATCCCTGCTTTGCACGCATATGGAACCTGCCTTGTAAAGCTCAAGCAACTTGATGCAGCGGCGGATGTGTTTAAGAAAGCTCTGGCTCTCAATCCAGCGGATCCGCGCGAATGCGAGGTCCTCGCTTCAGTGCAGCTTATGGCAAGCCAGCCAGTGCAGGCGATCGAGACTCTGTCTCCGCTGCTGAACGCGACGCCGGATGTGGCAATTCTGGAGCTTGCTTCCGCGGCCTACGAGAACGCTCACAACACGGAGAAAGCCGTCGATACGCTGCGCCAGGCGATTCTGCTGGAGCCAAAAAATGTGCAGCTCTACGTGGACTTCGCCGCACTCTCGGCCACTCATCAGTCTTTCCGTGTAGGCGTGGACGCCGTCGATGAAGGAATCAACCTGCAACCGAAAGCGGCGCAGCTCTATTTCGCGCGAGGCGTCCTTTACGTGCAATTAGCTGAGTATGTGAAGGCGCAGGCTGACTTCGACAAAGCATACGAACTGGATCCAAGCCAATCGTTGAGTGCCGCGGCGCAGGGACTCGCCGCCGTGCAGCAAAATGATCTGAGCAACGCTTTGGCCGGGGTGGAAGAGAAATTAAAGCGGAAGCCCAATGATCCCCTGCTGCTGTATATGCATGCCGACATCCTGGCAGAACAAGGGCCGGATCCAGGCAGTGCAAGCTTCAAAGAGGCGATGCAGTCAGCGCAACAGGCGGTAAAGCTCCGTCCAGGGCTTGGGCCTGCTCGAAGCGTGCTGGCAAAGCTTTATCTGCAAAACGGACAATATCCAGAGGCTGCGGAGCAAAGCAGGAAGGCTCTGGAGATCGATCCGAAAGATCAGACCGCTCTCTACCACCTGATCCAGGCGCTGCGAAAGTCGGATAGGAAGGGGGAGATTCCTGAGTTGCTCAAGCACCTTGCTTCGCTGCGTCAGGAGGCGACTCACGATGAGCGAGAGCAGTATCGCTACAAACTGGTGGAGGGCAACGCCGATTCGAAATAGTATGCGCCAAGAAATCGGGCTTCAGCTCAATCCGCGGGATTGAAGCCTAGACTACCCTGATTCTGTACACGCACTTTTTTCCGCCTCGCAGAATCGATTCCTCCAACTCTGCTTTGACCGGTCGTCCGAGAATCTCCGAGTAAGCTTCCTCCTGCCACCCTAAAGTGCAGTCGCAGAAGCTCCCAGGTGTTACGCCCACTTTCACCATCGGGCAACTGCATGAAGGCCCCTTATCGACGATTCGAATGGTGCCCTTGGCTTCGTCGTAGTCCGCTTCGGCCATCCAATGCCGGCGGCCCTCCTCAAGAAAACCGCGGATGTTTCCTTTGTAGCGATCGATCAGGTCGGCACGGTATGTGTCTGCACATTTGCCTCCAAGCACATGGAAAACCTGCTTGCGCTCCTGCTCCGGCAAACGTGCTTCGAGGATCTCGACGAGCTTCGAGAAGCGAAGGCGCGCGGCATCGGCCCGCTGACTCACGTCGTCGAATTCTTTTGAATCGCATGTTTGCGAAACAACTTCCGTAGCCATGGCCTCATGAGCCTTTCCTTCACAACAGAAACCGGCTGCGCCCACGACGGCGACGCAGTCCCGCACGAATTCCTTTCGATTCATCATGGTCGTAGCTCCTCCTTACTGTGAGCTCGAATCCAAATCTGCACGCGTTTGCATCATGATCATGGCGAGAGAGAAAGCCTACCCGCAGGCACGGGGCCACCACTACCGCTCAGCTTTTGAGGCGCTGGTAGGCGCTGTAACTCTCCTTGTCGATCGACATGAACGGGCGCATGATCACCTCTCCGCCGTCGGCCGCAGTCGCACTCCAATCCCCTGCCGCATTGTTCAGCGACCTGGCGCGGAGAAGAGACTGCACATCGAAGGTGGGCTGCGTCTCTGCCACTGCCATCAGCACCACCGGACCTTGTAACAATGCGACGAGATTTGGGTGATTCGCATCGACAGCCTCCAGACGCAGTGGCATGGGCAGTTCGATCTCGATGCGATCGCCATCTTTCCAGGTGTTGTGCAGGGCCGCAAAGTGCCCCGGCTCGATTGCGTCCGCAACACGCTTGCCGTTCACCATCACTACAGGATTGGGTGTTGCCCACGCCGGGATGCGCACATAGATTGTGCATTCGTGCGGCTCGGATGACGAAACCTGCATTTCAATCTTGTTGTCGAACGGATATCTCGTCACTTGCGCCAGTGCGAGCTTCGTACCACTGTCGGTCCAATGCACGATCGAGGGAGTAAACAGATTCACATAGATGCCGTCGTGGGAACGCAGGTATGTGCTGATGTGGTAGTCAGCGGCAAGCTGAGGAAAAGTACCAGAGCAGCAAGGCCACTTATCCTTGTACCAGGCCTTTTTCCCGGTGTTGGCGTAGTCCGAATAATAGAACGAGGTTCCATCCGCCTGGATGGGCCATGCCCCGAGAATCGTGTTGTAGAGCACGCGTTCCATGCTGTCGCCGTAGCGCGCGTCCCTGGTCACACGCAGAAGGTTCCGTGTGATCTTGAAGTGGCCGTAGGCTCCACAGGGTGTTTCGAAACTTGCGTGGGTCAGGGCGAGACTGTCTCCCAACTGGCCAGTGCCCGGCTCGCCGAAGGCTTCATTCGGTCCCCAGCCTCCGGTCGCGAAGCTCTGCGTCTTCTGCAGCATCTCGAATCCGTTCTTCGCGGCGCGCAAATGCTTTTCGCTTCCGAGTGTGATGTACGCCTGCAGGGCTGAATTGAATGCATTCACGTGGCTGTACGCGTGCTCAAAGGGAAGCACGTTGTTGCCTTCTGCAAGGGGATTGAAATAGGTGTCATCCTCCAGGAATTTTTTGGCCATCTCCAGGTACAGCGGCTTGCCACTTCGCTGGTAGGCGAGGAACAGATTCTCCGGGAGGGTGTAGGTTTCGTCCCATGTGTAGGCCGTGTCCTTGTGCGGCCTGGACCGTTGTTCTGCACGCGACAACGCCTTTTCCGGCAGATAACTGCCGATTGCGCGTGTGAGCCTTTCGTGAATCTCCATCGCCAAGGGATCGTGTGCAAATTCGTACGCGTCAATCAGGCCACAGGACAGCTTGTCGTATGTATAGGCAGGAAGGCGGTAGTCAACGAAGAACTTTGCTTTTGGATCGAGTGTCTCACCGTACCCCTTCACGAGGCGGTTGATTTTGGCGCGCGTCTCTTCCGATCCTGTCGCAGCATACGAGCGGGCGAGTCCAGAGAGATATTGCCCAAACGAGTGCCCGGCGATGAATCCATGGAAATCATTTTTCTCCAGGCTGAATCCGGTGAGATCGTACCAGCCTCCCATGTCTTCTCCGGGTGCTGGGAGCCCGGCAACCTGCCGAAAGACCTTCAGCATGCGATCTTCGTCGAGATGCAGATAGCGGGCGTGATTCTCTTCAAACTGCCGCTTCATCGGTCCGTCCTGTAACTGAACGTCCCCATAGGGAAAGGTTGCAAGTGGAGTCGTGACTGCTACCCCGCCCCTTCCTTCTTCCGCCAGGCTGGGCAATGAAGTTGTTGCAACCATGCCAGCCGCGCCGACGCTCGCGGCCTTAAGAAAGGTTCTGCGGTCAATTCCATTTGCCATTGAGGCACCGCCTATTCGACGCAATGAAAGCGTTTTCCCAAACGCTAGGTCCCAGCAGGTGTCGTGTCAATGGGTCATTGATGCTATGCAGCTGGTCGCAACTTATCACCGGGCTCTAACCAGGGCACTTACGCTATAACTCGACCACGGTCACTTGATTTCGAAGCGAGACAGGCTTGGTGATTCCTGTATCCATCGCCTGGATTCTTACCGTTCTCTGGGGAGATGGCATGCTCCCCGCAGCCAATTTGAGAGTCAGCTTTCGCGTTGAATCCTGCCAGGTGCAATCGAACCTTGAGCATTGGCCTTTGCGATAAGCGAAGCTGATCCCATCGTCTTCGTACCAGCTCGATCTTCCATCCGCGCCCGGATACACACGGAGTGTCATCGGTTCTTCGCTCGGCTCCATCGCATATTGCCGCACAGGTCCCATCGGGACGATGGCTCCGGCGCGCACGTAAAGCGGAATGGTGGAGAGATCCACGTCGCGTGCGATCTCGGCGCCGCCTTCAGCCTTTTGATTGCTCCAAAAGTCCCACCATGTCCCTGCGGGAAGATAAGTCCTCCTCCGCGTCGCACCCGGTTCGAGCACGGGCGCGACCAGAAAGTGATCGCCCCACAGATACTGATCTGCGACTAGAGCCGCTTTTTCGTCCTGCGGCCACGCAAACCACAGCGCGCGCATCAGCGGCAACCCTGTCCTGTGTGTCTGTTCCACCGCCGAGTAGATGTAGGGCAGCATCTCGTAACGGAGTTCGAGATACCTACGGCAGATTGGTTCCACTTGGGCATTGTGCAGGTCCTGCTGCAGAGGCCAGTCTCCCAACGCTTCCCCTCCTTCCAGCTGACCGGGCGAGCCCAGATTCCAGCCCCACGGCAATCGCAGTTTCCAAGCCCGGCCGTGCGAACGGAAGAGCGGACAGAACGAACTGAACTGAAACCACCGCACGTAAAGTTCTGCCGTAAGTTCGCGCGTCGGAACGAAGCCGCCGGTGTCCGTCCCCCAGTATGGAATCCCGCACAGCCCTACATTGATTCCGTTGGCAACCTGCGCGGCCAGCGTCTTCCATGTCGAGTCGACATCGCCTGACCAGAGCCACCCGTATCTCTGCAGCCCCGCGTACCCATTACGGTGCAAGGCGAACGGTCTTCGCTCTGGATGGGACTGTATCGGTCCATCCCGGTACATCTCGTTGCGGTCAAGCCGCGCTTCAGCGGGAAGGAGGTCGCCTTCATCGGGCCACCAGCCGTCTATACCGATCTCTTCGATGGGCATGTGCTCGGCCCAATAGGAAGCTGCATCGCCTGGCGCGCGTGCGGCGGCGGCCGTGTCAGTGATCTTTCCGTGGAAGTCATAAGGCGGAACCACGTGCAACACAACTTTGAAGTGCTCACTGTGCAATTGCTGCAGCATCTCTGCCGGATTGGGAAAAACATCCGCGTTGAACGTGAACGAACCATGCCCGGTGTTCCATCCTGATGGGCAAAAGCCTGTGCCCAAGTAAATCAACGTGTCGCATGGAAGCTTTTTCTCGCGAAAGGTCTTCGCAATGCCGAGCACTTCATCGCGGCTTGCCAAGGTGCGATGCGATTGCATATAGCCCAACGACCACAGAGGCGGCAAGTGCGGATAACCTGTTAGCTCCGCATAACCGCGAAGCAGCTCTGAGGGCGTTTCACCAAGAATCACATAGACATTGCGAGTCGATGTTGCAACCGGGGAATGTACTATGCCCGTCTCGCCGGTCAGATCGAACGTCCCCAATGGCTGCCCCACAAAGACGCCCCAGCCTTCGGGGCTTACCACCCACGGAATTGGCACACGCGAGCCGGCAATGCGTAAATCAGACGAACCTTGTCCGTTGCGCATTCCATCTTTTGTTCCCCTGCGATCGAGGCCAGTCAGGCCCTCGCCCAGACCGTAGACCGGTTGGCCGCCGAGACGGAATCGCACTGCAGTGCTGTCCGGGTCAAATTGAATCTGCTGCCGTATCTGCTGAGCGGCATCCGTGACCGTAACCCGCAACGGCTCTTCTTCGACGCGAATTCTATACTTGCCCCAGATCACGGCATCGGAGGCCGAACCCTCTCCGAGCGCGGTCGCTAGCGGACTCTCGACGACGCCCAGTTCGCTTGATAGCGGTTTTGCGACAGCCGGCGCAATGCTGATCCTCAAGACACGCTGCGTCAGTGCCGTCAGGCTTAGATCCAGTTTGCCTGGTTTGCCGGTTTGCACAGTCAACGGACTTGCGGCCTTCAGTTGGGTTTGAAACAACAGCTGTGCCAGGCCGGCACCTAAGCCGCCCAGCACGCGTCTGCGTGTAGGTTCTGCCATCATTTCTCTCCGCTTCGTCTTGCTTGGGGGAACGTGTTCGATGTGCTCTCAATGGTACTGGTGCACTCAGGCTGCACCTGAATTTCAATCAATTCTCGGCAGCGCCCGACCGAGTGGGTAAGTGGTGGATCCGCGCACGATCAGGGAAGTTTGCACGCGCAGCGCACTCTTAGGAACACGCCTGAGTGGATCCTCAATGAGGTATTTGAGGGCATCGACCGCCGTTCCAGAAAACTCTTTGATTGGTATTTGAACTGTTGTGATGGGGGGAACGAAATCATCGCAAAAGCGGCAGGCATCAAGGCAGATGAGAGAGACTTCTTCGGGAACGGCGATCCGCGTCTGCCCCAAGGCCCACAATGCTCCCAAGGTAACCGCGTCGCCGGAACACATGACCGCCGTGGGGCGCGGGCTGAGTTCCAACAGCCGTTGCATGCTCTGCATTCCGCCGGCAAATGAATCGTCCGTCTCGATCAGCCAACCAGTCTTTGGCGTGCAGCCGATCTCCTTGAGCGAAAGCAGGAAGGCTTCAGATTTTGACCTCATGGTGCGGCATTGGAGAGTGCCGCCGATGAATGCGATCTCTCGATGGCCCAGGAGCGCCAGGTGTTGAACAGCTTCGCGAACGCCATGCCCGTAATCGATTGATAGGCTCGCTACCTTGCGAATCGCGTGAACTGCATCGAAGCAGACGACCGGGACTTCGACGCTCGAAAGTGCCTCCATCAAGTCGGGACCAGGATCAAGAATGAGGGAGGCGATTGCTTCCACGCGCCGCTCGAGCAGCATGCGCAGGTAGGGCATCGCCTGCTGTTTTTGGCTGCGGATCGAGTAAGTCAGCACATCGTAGCCCCGAGCCCACGCGGTCTCTTGAAACCACGCAACCGACTCGGAGAGATGCGTTTCGGTGTGGGGAGAGAGCAGCAACCCGACAAGATGCCGCTTTGCAGAGGCTGTCCTGGCATGGGCAACCGGAGACGGGCCGAGTTCCTCCAGTGACATCTCAGCCCTTCTGGTTGTGCCTTTGCTCACGAAGGCTACTCCGTTCGTTTTGCTCTACAGGTTTGTACAAGTCAATCCGCACCAGTTGAAACGCCGCGAATGAATTTCGCGCGGCGGTGCACGAGTACGGTCAACCAACGCTGCGAGCCAAGCTCCAGTTCTAGATCCACACCTTTGACTCAACAAGCGGTTTGGGACGACGCCAACGTTCCGGATCGCGGTCGTCGGGGTAATCGGGCGGAGCCCCGACCCGATTCATGCGCGCGAAGTTGGGAATCGCAATCATCGGGGACCCATCCTGCCATTCACCCGTGATCACCACGACTCCGCCGAGCAAGTTGGGCCTCCATTCTGCCTTGAGGGGTGCATCGCCAAGCTTGCGATCGATGTTCCGGTTGTCTGCCGTCTCTACGTTGTAGACCAGGGGCCCATACTGCAGAGCGACCAAATCGGTATCTGCCTTGATGCGATCATCGGCGAGCACGCGCTGCGGCTCCATGGGGAATTCCACTTCGATACGGTCGCCGTGCTTCCACTCGCGAGTCACCACAGCGTATCCTTTCTCGATCTTCGGCGTTTGCTCCTGCCCGTTGACAGCGAAACGTTTTACGCCTTGGATCGCGGGGCTCTCCTTGTACAGCTTGCTCGTTGCCCGATTCGGCACGCGAACATAAATCGAGAATGTCTTTGTCTCTTCTGGATTCACCGTGATTGAAACGGACCCATGCCACGGGTAGTCGGTCTTCTGGACTACCTCTAGATTGGTGCCGGCTACCTTGCCGACGTGAATTCGACTGCCAACGAACATGTTGACGTGGAGCGCATCTTTACTCTTCACGTAGGTCCAGGTTGGGATCATGAGAAGCGTGCGCGACACATTGCCGACGCAGCACGGGCACACGTGCCACTTGGCGCGCTCCGTGTTTACGAGCGGATTGGTGTAGCAGAAGCTTTGACCGTCGAGAGCCACTCCACCCAGCAGAGCGTTGTACATCGTCTGCTCGTAGAGGTCGGCGTACTTTGCATCGTGATAGGCGAGGTTGAGCTTGTACTGGAAGAAAACCACGCCGCAGCTTGAGCATGTTTCGCAATACGCTTCGTTGCGCAGCGAGTAATTTGGCCCGAAGCCTTCTGAGGTTTCACCGCTTCCGATGCCGCCGGTGACGTAGTACTTCTTATTGACCATGTTGTCCCAAAGCGAAATGACAGCGCTCTGGTAATCGCGATCCTGGGTCTCGGCGGCGATATCGGCCATGCCCGAGTAGAAGTACATCGCGCGTACGGCGTGTCCGACCGCCTCATATTGCTGGCCTGGCGGAAGGTGGCTCTGGTCGTATTCCGATCCGCCGCGGCGCGAATCGAGGAGGAACTTCGCGAGCGCGATATACGCATCTCCGCGATGGTTGCCTTCCTGATCGTTGACGAATCGTCCGAAACGCACCAGAGCCTGTTCCATCTCCTGGTGTCCGTCGAACCAATCTTTCTTCCCTGGACCGATATTGGCCACCCAGCAATCCGCCAGCTTCTTGGCAGCGTTGTAGAGGCGCAGATCTTTGCCGTCTGTGAGTGTGTAGTGATTGATGGCCGATTCGATGAAATAGCCGGAAACGTAGCCCTCGTGGTTGCCACGGTGATCGGGCGACCAGCGCTCGGGCCAATCCTTCCGGTCGGCCAGAATGTAAGCCGTCTGTAAATAGCCGTCGGGCATCTGCGCCGCAAGGATGATGGGGATCCAGCGCTCCAGAGTCGCGCCCATCATCTCCTGCGACTTGATGATCTCGGGATCGCCTTGAGGATCAACCATGGAGGCAATGCACATGGATTCGACGGTCTGATGGACCCACGCATTTGAAAAGACATAGCCCTTGTGCCGGCCATGGGATTCGCCACGATTCGCCTTTCCAGCCTCAATAAAGTTGTCGATGCCGCCGTCCCCGCGCATGGGCGCAATGTCCGTGCGCTCGCACATTGCGATGCAGTGAGGGATCCAATCGACGATCAGGGTTTTCGCTCGGTGTTGCCAGAGTTGGCCATCGATCGAGTAGCGGCGGGTGTAGACAACGTCCAGGCGGTCTGCGGGTGGAGCGGGCTCCACGTGCACGTTGATCGAAGGAAACGCGCCTTTTGCATCCGATGCCTGTAGTGCAAGAACATAGTCACCCGGCTCAGAAAACGCGGCTGTCGTGGCGAGTGAATTTGCGGCAGCAAAGGCAACCGTGCCGGGTCCCTGGGTTTTTACCCAGCGCGCGCTGTTTTTGGGAGAGTCCTCCAGCCAGGTTGTTTTTCCGGAGAGGTAAGTGCTCCCGTCGCTCACGACAGAACGGTCAACTCCCGCATCGACCAAGGGAGCAAGCGCCGGAACGGGACCATAATTGAAAACCCGCCATTCGAGAATTCCCGCTGGCTGCTTCGATTGAGGGACTACCTCCAGCCGCAGTTTGCTGGTCAGAACAGGTTCGAAACTCGTCGCATTGAACGTGTCCTGGGCGAGCCCCAGGCCTTGTGGTCGCTCGACTGGAGCAAAGTCGCTGCCATTCCAATAAAGGATTCGATAGCTCTCGGGAGTTTGAATCTGCGGACGCGCGCTGCCGGGTATCGCTGCGGGACGCGGGCGATCGACTGCCCAATATACCTCCACTTTGTTGATGTTTACCGGTTCACCCCACTCGTACTCCACCCAGCTGGTTCGATCCCCCGACTCGTTCCATGTCCACAAGGCGTAGAGTGCGTGCGTCCGGTCAAATGAGTTTTCAGGTATGAAGCCATCGTTCAAGGCGGAGATTTTGTTCTCGCTTTGTATGGTTCGAGCCGTTGGAGCCGCTACCCGAGCGATATTAAGCGGGCCCTCCGTCGTCTGGGCAGACACTCCTCTTCCCGCCAATGCGGTCACGACGGCGGCGCTTCCGAGCGTGCCAATGAAATCGCGCCGGCTCGGACGCGTTGGCGACGCTTGATTTATAGGGTGTCCAAGTCCGTTCTTCGTGCAAGAATCTTGATCCATGGGTGGCATTTCACTCCTAGGGCTCGCAGCCCCTTCCCTTGCATAGACGCTGCAGACCGAGCAACTTTTCCCCTAGAAAACGACGTTTTGAGGCGAAGAGGCCCTCTTTGTTGCCCGCGAGCCGGGGCTTCAGATTATCGCCCACCGTAAGTCTTCCAGATAGAGTCGCGCAATGGTGCAGCTGTACCATCCAGTGGCCAATTCGAGGTAAATTCGGGAACCTATCGCTCCTGCTTGGGGGCCTTCGATCAGATCAGAGCTTCGCGTGCCAGATTATCTGGTCCGGCACTACCGGATCTGGCGCTGGGTTGGACTCTGGATAGGGTTCCTAGGGATAGGGTTCCTAGTCAGGCATTTGCGTTTCTATTCTTGGGTCTACCGCCAGCCGGAAACCGATTGGCGCAGTGTGACAACACAATTGCAGCCTAATCGAGATCCTCTTCGTTTTAGGGTCCCGTGCAACGGCATACTCATAATTACGACGGTAGTGAGGCACCGCGATTGCCCTGGGCGCGGGGCGCGCTGAGAGCGGATGGCGCCTCGACCCAAAAAAAATGGGAGAACACATGAAACAACTTCATGTGTCTCCCACTCTGCAAACGGTTTTGACTCTGGGGAAGGGATTCCTGGTTCGTTATCTGCCGCCGCGGACTGTATCCTGCGTCTCATCCGACTGCTGCCGATGCGTATCGAGACGCGACGTGGCTTGCGCGCCATACTGGATCGAACGCAGTGCATGGTCCGAGCCTGCCTGGTCAAACTGCAGGACCACTTTTTTCAGATCGCCCTCGCCGGTCTTGGGCACGATGATCCAACTGAAAATCTTCGACGAGTCGCGGCCCACCAGCGTCACAGTATTGGTTGGAGCATCACTCTTCACCCGGTACGTCCCGGCAGGACACTGTTTCCCGTCGACCGTGAAGCTGAAGGGGACCTTGACGCTTGCATCTGCGCGGGCTGGTTTCGCGGACAGGGTTGCAGTTGCCGTTGCCACCAGCGCGACTAAAAGGAAACGAGAATTCAACATGTCTTTGTCCTCCTGACATTGCTAACCTAGCGCTGTCCGAAAACAAAGGTGTCAACTCCTTGTCGAGAAAACGTCAAGTTTTCTGTCCGGCGCATTCCTGATCTTCCACGTCATGCGGCGCTCTCTTCGCTTCCAACAGCTCCGCATGAAGTCGCTTGGTCGTGCGCTCCCGCTCTGTCACATGGAGATCTTCCGCGATGCGCAGCGCATACTCCAGGATGTCGGTCGCCGCACCGTGTGCGTGGCTCCGCACGGCAAGCCGAGCTGCATCCCGCAGGGTTGCAATCGCTCGGGCACGCTGACCCGCTGCTTCGTAGTGCCACGCAATCTCCCGCGCGACGCTTGATTCGCAACCGGCAAACAGTGCACGCAACTGCTCCGCGATCCGCACATGACTTCGCGAGCGCACGCTCAGGGTCTGCCTCTGATACAACACATCGCGATAGAGCCCATGCGCAAAAACATAAAACGCTGAGCGCGTTCCGTCAGGCAGTTCGTCCTGCCCCGCTCGCTTCACGAGAGAGAGGCGTCGCGTCAGCGCATCGCACGCCTCTTCAATCGCGGCCATATCGTCTTCCATCGCTGCGGCCACCGCCCAGGCCGGAAACGCCACGCTGAAGAGGCTTCCCGCTTCAAGAACACGTTGCTCACGGGGCGATAAGTGCTCAATCTCGAGCTCGATCATCTGCTCCAGTTCCTCGGGAACACCCGCTTCCATCTCTCGCAGCGGCACTCGCGCTTCCCAGCGCGGCACGCCGTCTCGCTCCCCGCGCACCAGAAATCGCTCTTCCTGCAGATGCCGCACCATCGCAGTCGCAAACAGAGGATTGCCCTCGGAACTCTCGTGCACGAAGCTTGCCAGATCCTTCGGCAAGTCGTCCTGTTCCAGCATGTCGCGTAGCAGCGCCTCGACCTGCGCAGGTCGCAATGGTCCAAGGGAAATCTCCGCGCAGAGTCCATGCACCCGCAGATCGTGCTTCACCCTTTTTAGTTCTCCGGCTTCGCTGTTGTGTGGCCCAACTGTGGCCAACATCATCAGCCGCGTCGGCACGCGCCGGCGTGCCAGTGCCGCAAGCAGGTTCAGAGTCGGCCCATCCGCCCAGTGCAGATCTTCCAGCACCAGCACCAGCGGCGCCTCCGCCGCCATCGTTTCCAGGGCGCTGCACAAGTCGCTCATCGCGTGTTCGTATGTCAGCGCGGTTCCTTCCGGCGTCTGCCGATCGAGGGCCGCGAGCCAAGACGGGGCCTTGCGCGCCAGCAGCGGCCTCATTCGTTCCCCATACGGAGGTGCGCATAGTTCGGCCAAGGCTTCCATCACCGGGTAATAGGCCTCCCGGTCCGCAAATCCCTGCACGCATTGGCCGCGCACTACGGCGGCCCCCTGCGTGCACTCAATGGTGCGGCAGAAAGCATCCATCAAGGCGGTCTTGCCGATTCCAGTTTCGCCGGTGAGGAACACGATCTGCCGCTTGTCTTGCGCCAGGGCATCGAAGTGCGCTTGCAGTGTGTTCAACTCTTCGGCGCGGCCCGCGATCGCTGCGCTGCGCGCAACTCCGTTGCGTGCATGCGGAGTCGCAATACGCGGCTCATGCACCCCACCCTCCACGTTCACAGGGGCGACAAAACGGTAGCCGCGCTTAGGCAGCGATTGAATGAAGCGAGGTTGCCGCGCGTCGTCTCCCAGGATCTTCCGCAGCTCCAGCACATACGTCCGCAGCACCTGCGGCTGCACATAAGTCTCAGGCCACACCGCGTCCAGCAGTTCATCGTGACTGATCAACCGGGCCGGATGCTCCACAAGGTAACGCAGCACTGCAAATTGTTTGGGAGGCAAGGCAACCCGCGTGCCTTGGTGCCACAGGCACTCATCCGCTGTGTCCAGATGGAACGAACCGAAATGTTGCATTCCACCGCACCCCGACGGCAAGTCACTTGCAAGTCATTTCGTGCACGTACTCGTCCAACCTCACACGGCCTGCCGTCTCGCTAACCTGTTCCCTTCCTTCGCGTTGAACGGTCTGCCCGTTGGACAGTCCCAAGCGCATGTCCGTGAGCGGACAGTGATGTTCCCCAGCGGACAGTAGAAACCGCGCGCAGGCCCGCGGATCTCGGACATTCTTTTTGCCCTTCCTGCATGTTGGTTACGCTTGAGCGTCCCGCTGAGTTCCGCGGCCTCCACACTCAGATGGGGCGCGTGCCGCTCTCGTCGGCCTCCCGGCCGCCGACTCCCCCAAGCTACCGGTTGGATAGCTCTTTGTCACTCAACTGCAAAAACCACCACAAAATCAAAAACAAGCTTAGCAAGATCAAAGAATGCTCTTGATGCGACGTCTCTCAGGTCGACGCTTTGAAGAATTCTGAATCAGCCTGGCCCTGCGTTGGTCCAAATAATGTCAATAGAATTGCGTTTGTACGCATGGGTCCCAAAAAAGACGAAGCGATGAGTCTCAAAGTTGGAGGATTCGAATGGTTGAGATGCAGAGCGACTCAGAAGACGACGTGGCAATTCGTCATGTGATGGAGTCCTGGACCGCCGCCGTGCGTCGTAGAGATATCGGAGGAATTCTCCTGAACCATTCCTCTGACATCGTGATGTTCGATGTTCCACCACCGTTTCAAGCAAAGGGAATCGAAGCCTACCGGAAGACGTGGGACCTATTCTTTTCCTGGTCGAGCGAGCCGATTCCTTTCGATATAAGGGAAATGAAGATCACTGCCGGCAGGGATGTGGCTTTTGTCGTCGCCGCGATGCGTTGTGCTGAACCTGGGGCCGCCGGCGCGCAGAAAGAACTGGATTTTCGGTTGACGGTTGGCCTGCGCAAAGTCGATGGTCAATGGACGATAACGCACGAGCATCATTCCGTCCCCGCCGTGGACTAGCGCTGTCGGCGAAGGCCGCCTGCGTACCTCCGCTGTGAGGCGGAGTCCTCGCATTTTCGGTGGACGGACGCGCGCGCCCTGTTTTGCGAATATGGCTTCTGAAGGCGCCGAAAACTTTGATGTTGACCATCGCGGCATGCGATCGAAATCCCGCGAGGAATCTGCGGCACATTGTGCAAATTCATTGCCGTCGGATATCGGAAAGGCTGCGATGAAAGTCTTGATGATTGCGTTGTTCTCAGTCGAAGATCCTTAGCTCAGTAAAATCCTCGAGCGACGTGCAACGAGTATCATTTTGTTGTCGTCCAATCGAGCGAAGGATTTGAACACAAGACGCGAAAACTCGATTTCTGGGTCGACTCCGGGAACCCCGGCGCCGCTACTGCTTCGAGTGGGGTTTTGGGCATGCACATTGATTGCCGTCGCTGTCGTCGTACGGCGCCTGGTCGCGTTTGGCTTCCCATCACCTTCCGGGCCGCCGCAAATGGTCCAGCTGGATCGGGTCTTTGCTTCCCACTCAGCTCTAACGCTCGCGCACATTCTTCCGGCTATGGCGTTCGTGGTGCTGACGCCATTCGCGCTCTCTCGCCGCTTTTCACACCTTCACTGGCCTGAGCGCTGGCTGTTTCCACTCGGCGGCATTGTTGGCATTACTGCCTACGCGATGAGCGTGTATTCCGTCGGCGGATGGATCGAGCGCAGCGCGGTTCTTTTCTACAACAGCCTTTTCTTGTTCTCGCTTGGCCAGGCTTGGTTGTATAAAATGCGTGACCAACCATGGATGAAGAGTCGGTGGCTGGTAAGAGCGATCGCCGTCCTTCTGGGGATTGCCACGACTCGACCGGTCATGGGAGTTTTTTTTGCCACGAGCTCGATAACGCATCTCGCTCCCCGCCAATTTTTTGGTTACGCCTTTTGGGTAGGCTTTTCAATCAACTGGGTCGTTGTCGAGACTTACCTTCGTTTCAAGAGCCGGCCTCAGCTAGCCTGAACGCTGCCGAACTGAATTGGTTGTTCGTGCAGGCTGCGCGAAGACCGCTGTGAGCTTTCAGGCGGCGGCGAGGATCGCGCGCCCCAGTGCGCCAGTGACCGCGTCTTGCGTGTTGAGGGCGACGTTACGGTTGAGTCCGTCGAGACTGCGCAAATGGTCGGCAAAGTTCCACGCGAGATTGCGGGCGCTGCAGATATCCCAGAAGGCAAGCAGACGGCCGACTTTGCCGGTGTCCTGCGCAAGAACGCCCAGCGTATCTGTAGCAAGCATCGTCAATGCAGAAGGCATGACGGTGTTTAGCAGGGCATTGACGGATTGGTAATCGGCGAATTCGGGTCCATTCTGAGATGGGACCAGGTTCAATGCATTGTCCGTGGCCAGCAACGCCAGCGCGAGGTCGTGGTTGATGTGTGCATTCATCCCCGCAAGTGCAAACTGAATGCGATCGATGCCGGTGCGATCGCGCGCCTCAAAAAGAGCGCTCCATGCCGATGGCACTGAGTTTCCGCCAAGAAAATCTGCGACCGCGCTGAAGTAGAGACCGGCGAAAACAACATCGAGGCGAATGAGCCAAATCGGGCTCTGCCACTTCCCGCCAGGCGGATGCAGATCGACCTGCTCCGTCACCATCAGATAGAGCCGGTTGAACCACTTGAGGCCGTCCTCTGGCTGCAGGAGCGCATCAACGGCTTGCATGCGCGCAATCACGTCCGCGATGGTTGCCAGCGCGGGTGCGTTCACAAGGTCGTACAGCGGCCGGTTTCCGGAGGGCAATGTGGAAGTGACCATGGGAGAATTTCAGGAGCAATTGGCCTCAGTATATGTGACCCCACAGGCTCGCGGAACAGAATCCAACCGGGACCCGCAGGTCGGGCAAGACGGGCGGTGGGGCGCATTCGTATGAGTACGCCCTTTGAGAATTGGCCAGTTGTCCCGGCCCATGTTCAGATTGGAACCATGCACCGTGACTAGGCTCTCTTTTTTGACCGCCTGCTTCGCGTCGCCGTTCTCTTCACAGCTTTCTTCGCTGCTCTAGTTCGTCTTTTGTTAGAAGCCTTCTTGCCGGCAGCGGCGGGCGCAAGTAGCGGAATCAATTTGCCGGCGATTGGAGATCCAAGCCCGGTGCAGGCGTCCCATCCAGGCCCCGCGGAAAAGCCGCCGTTGTTACCTTGAGTGACATCATTGAACGCTGCAGCCGCCTTTGCGGCATAGATGGCCGGCTGGATGAAACCGACCTTGGTGCCGAGCTGCTGGTTGGCCACTGCCACAAGCCCAGCCCATAGCGGAGCCACGGCACTGGTGCCACCAATCACCGAGGTCTGGCCATCCACACGAACCGTGTACCCGGTGGTGGGATCGGCATCGCCACACACATCCGGTACGCCGCGGCCTCCCGTCTTGCCGCTCGGTCCCGGGACCTTCGCGTTCGCCTGCCATACGGGCAGAGCGAAGACGTTGCTGACTCCGCCGCCGGTTGCACCTTCCTGGTTGGCCAGTTCGTTCCACACAACTTCTGAGACGATCGTCGCGCCGTTGGCATCGAGCTTTGTTCCTCCGCACGCCAGAACGTGAGGGCTCGATGCAGGAAAGTCGACGTTGTTGCCCTTCCCTCCATCCGTTGCGCCGTCATCTCCCGCGGCGGCAGTAATCGTGATGCCGAGAGCGGCCGCGGACTGACAGGCTGCATCCAGGGCCGTGAGCGATTGTTGCGTCCAGCTCGATTCCGGGCCGCCCCAGCTGATTGAAAGCACACTCGGCTTGTTCGTCGTGTCGTGCACCGCTGTCGTGATCGCATCGATGAAACCCTGGTCCGTATTTGGTGAGAAGTAGACGGCAACCTTGGCTCCCGGAGCCACCGAAGCAGCGACCTCGATATCCAGCATCACTTCTCCGTCGGAGCTGTTGGCTTTCGATGGGCTGTTTTTCCCACCATCGACGAGAACGGATGTGATTGCCGGAGCGGAGAGCCCAAGGGTCTTAAAGTACGCCGTGAGATCAGCCTGTCTATATCCTCCGCCGAGCTCGATGATTCCGATGGTTTGCCCGGCTCCGCTCGCTTTTGCGGGCCAATGGTAGGCGGTGGCAACTTGAGGAGGGGTGTAGCTGGAGGGCGCTGCAGCCTGACTTCTGCTGAGGCGAAAATGTGGCTTTGCTTGAGGTCGGTTGTCGAGGCCCAGCACTGCCTCGACGACTCCCGTCAACGACGATGGCAGGTGGATTCCGCCCTCGCGTACCCGATACTCGACCCCATCGATCGTCTTCTGGTTCAGTTCCACACCAAACGCCTTTTGGACGTCGGCAGCGGTGCCAGTCAGCAGGATTGTCCTGCGCAAAGCCAAATTCGAGCCGGCGTCGACTTTGAGGTGGAATTCCCGAGCAAATGCACGAACAAGTTTTAGCGCGTCGGCATCGGCGGAATGGTGCTTTTTGAATTCACCCGGGGTCACGCGAACAGGCCCGCTCGCTCTCCCGGCGCTCCGATTGATCTTCAAAGGCTCTTTTCGTTTCACTATGACCGACACCGTCACTTTGGAGTTGGCGGGAGTGGCTTTCACGTGAACCGATTCGGGAGGAGGAGCCTTTTCGCTTCCGGCGAGGATCGCTCGTGGCTGAGCCGCAAATTTTGGAGTCTTCGGAGAAATGGATTTAGTGCGAATGGATTTTGCCATCATCAACCTCTTTCAGTTTCTTACCGCTCGGCCTAAAAACTCGTCCAATTGACTCCGCGTCCTTGTTGAACGCTCAAGGACAACAAGCCGATCAAACACGCCACAGCTCGCGATTGAGATCAACTGGGGTGAATACATCAAAGCTCAAAAGCGACAGTTGGGACGGAAACTAAATGCTGGAGTCATTTCGATCAGCGGGCTTGAGTGCGGAGATTGCAAATTCGGGGAAGTGAAGCCGCTATCGAATCGGAAGTATCCTGCATCGGCGCGTGGTTGTCAAATGAATTCGGAGCGGGGAATGGGATCGAATGAGGCGTCGAGGTCATTCGATGAATGCAGGATCGATCTTCTTTGTTGGGCGCGGCAGGGAACCCATTGAGTCCATCTCCGCCACCCATTGATCACTCGCGCGCCGGTATGAGACAACGAGATAATCTGTTGCGAAACCGGCGGCAAGCGCGATAGACTCGGCCCTCACAGACGAGACAAAGTCTTTTTTGAAAAGCAAATTCGCAGAAGGCAAATACTATGAGCAAGAAAATTATTTTGTGTGCGGACGGCACCTGGAATACGCCGCACGGACCCTCCGAGTTACCCGAAGACACGAACGTTCGGAAGATCTATCTGCTCTTGTCGGACGATCCATCGCAGTTGAAGTACTACGACAGTGGCGTAGGGACAAACGGCACACCCTTTGAACACTTCTTTGGTGGAACGATGGGTGACGGTCTGTTTGAGAAGGTTCAGGACGGCTATGAATTCCTGTCGTACGTGTGGGACCCGGGCGATGAGATCTTCATCTTCGGGTTTAGCCGCGGTGCATACACGGCGCGCAGTCTAGGCGGCATGATCGCTCTTTTCGGTGTGCCAAACAAGAACCTGGACAATCAGACCGTGCGAAGTATTTTCAACGCGTACCGTTTGACTGACCATGAGCAGCGTCTAGCCGCGAAAGCATCGCTAGCCGACCAATACGGTCTTACCGATGTTCATGTTCGTATGGTCGGCGTGTGGGACACGGTGGGAGCTCTCGGCATACCGGGTCACCTGTTTAGCAATTTCGATCAGGCAAAGTACGGGTTTCTCGATACGACGTTGAGTCCGTGCATCGAGAGTGCCTACCACGCAGTCTCAATTGACGAGCGGCGAGCCTCCTTTTTGCCGACCCTGTGGACCGGACCTGACGGAGCTCCGCGTGCCAACGACTCACAACTGCAGCAAGTGTGGTTTCCTGGTGTGCATTGCGATGTGGGCGGCAGCTATACGGAAAACCAGCTTTCCAACATCACGCTCCGTTGGATGGTTGACAATGCCAAGGCGTGCGGCCTCGTTTTTGATGAAACCGCTCTTGCCACCTGTCTAGGCCCAAAACCATTCAATCCTGCGGGTCCGGCACATGATGAGTGGAAACTGATTCCCTGGGGCCTGCCGGAGCACCGTACAGTACCGGCTAACGCAGTCATGTCAAATACAGTCAAGCTCCGGATTGTGGGGATGCCACAGTATCGACCGGTGAATCTTACTGGTCAATCCGCCGATAGCTACCAACAGTTCAAGGTGATTCCAGACGACGAACTATGATCGGGCCCGATTCGAACGCGTCATTCAGGACCTGCCTAGAAATGCAGACTTGGCCGACTTCCCCGATGCCTGCCACGCTTTCATAATTTCGTAAACGATCGTCGTTCCATAGGTCACGGCGATCCAGACCATCACTGCCTCGACCGGTAGTCCTGCCCATGCTCCGATAAAGATGCCCATCATCTCCTTTTGCTGATAGCCCCACCATTGATAGGGCACGGCCAGCGTCGCCTCCCAGAACAGGCTGATCAGCAGAATCATGAAGATCGTCAGGCTGAATGCACGCCAGTTGATGAATCGCCGTGCAGAATGAAAAAGGCTTGCCGAGGGTACCATCCCACCGATGACCAGCACGGTGAAGTAGCCTGGGAATCCGTCTGGAAAAGCGGAGTATAGCTTCTTGTATAGAATTCCGACCGCAATCAAGGCCAACCCGACGAAGAACGAAGCGGGATGGAATTTGAGGAGTCGTTCAATCTGTTCCGCAGCGCCACCGCGTCTTTGCACGTTGTAAGCCGCCAGCCAGTATTCATCGAGCCAGACATATAAAAGAAGGACGGCAAGGAAGCCGGTGAAGTAGAAGACATATTCCTCTGCCGGTACGGTGCCTCCAATGGCCGGGGCGCCAAGCCCGATCGTTGCACCGGAGTTCCTGAATTCGAAGAAGCGATGAGCGAAGAAGAAGTCGAGCCCGAACCCAATTGGCACCAGTATCCATATCGTTCGCCAGAACGCGCGCTTGGGAATCCTCACCTGTTCGCTTGGGAGGAACCATCCTCCGATGACCAGGATCGGGATGATGAAAAGCAACAGGCTCCAGCTATAGCCGAAAGGAGTGGGATTGGCGCTGGAGATCAGTATAGTTGCCGGAACTTTTACGGTGTGCAACGTAATGCCGACTGGAATGGCTACGATTGCGAGCATGATTGCAACAATCCATGCGCTCGCCTTCGGGTTGGGAGATTGATCTTGCATTCGCTTGAATCTGCTGCAGAGTCTTGTTTCGATTCGGAGACTCCGCTTTCCTTTCTCTCTTTCAACCTAAATCGGACCCCGAAACGATGCGAATTTACGACTTATCGGCGGAACTCGGAGGAAGATGGAATTGAGATTTCTATGCCGACTCTGTTGTGGAATCACCGGCGTTGAACAGCGCAGCCTCTGCCTGACGTCGCCTCAGCAGCCCAGCGACAACTGCGCCACCGGCACGATCCCACAGATCAAACTGGGCGACAGCGCCGGTAAAGTCTCCTGCATTCAAGTTACGCAGCATCGTCGAACCTTTGAAAGCTCCGATGCCCAGGTTGAAAATGAAATCGACGAGCGCATCGAATTCCTGCTGGGTAAGCTTGGCTGTGACTACGGTATTCACGCAGCCGGCCGCACTACTTACATCCTGTGCCAGTAAGGCCTGAGCCTCGGCCATGGTGATTGTTTGTTCCGGCGTGACATCGGGTCCAGTGTGACCATAACCAATTGTCCAAACGCCGACTTGATCCTGATAGGCAGCTAGACGAAGGCCTTCAAACTGCTCAGTCAATGACAGGCCGTTGGCACTGTAAGTCAGGTTATTCACGCCCATACAAGTCTTCCTCCATGCGATCCAGTTCGCGATAATTCATCGAGATTGCGGCCTCTCTTGATTGCGTTCTAAGTCGATAAAAGGGCCGCGAAGAAAGGATTCAACATACGCCCGGTAGGATCCATAGTACGAACCGCGGCAGAAAACTGGAGCCAGCGCTGCCCGTAGGCCGCGCGAACATTTGCTTGCGTGACGAAGGGGCTTTGATTCAGTGCCGTGGTAATTCACAACCTGATTGGGCATGGGGGACCTCCTCCAGACGTCTTGCCTGAGATCTCATTTTCAGTTCTGAGGAATGGATGTTCCTTTTGCGGGCGCGGGCAGTGCCGATCCGTCTTGATTTCCAAACATCCAATCGTATTCTGAGATGTGTCGAACATCGTTGCAATAATCGCGAAGGGCCATCATGACGAAGGCTCCCTCGGCACAAAGGAACATTCCCAGATACAACAGCTGCAACTCTACCGAGTCGGGAATCGCCATGTCCTGACTCGCATTCCCGAGGGCCTGCGTCCGGGTGATTGCAGGATTTGCTTTGGAAATTATTCCTATGGAGGTTTCAAGCGTATTTGCATAGGCGATGTAGCATCCGACGCTTCCGAAAATCAAGACCAATGGCAAAAGGTTGAAAATCCATCGGAATCCGTGCGTGATGCTGCCTAGTGCGATGGTTCTGCGAACGTAGAAGATCCAGGCCAGCAACAAAAAGCCCAGGACGCCGGCCATGGTAGCGAGAGGCTTTCTCTGCGACTCATAGGTGGGGAAAACATTCAGGGCGGTAAGTAAAGGCGCAAGAGCAGCGGTCACAACGGGCATGATGCCCATGTAACTTTTGAATACATTGGCAAAGATCGAGAGGCGATTCTCCTGCGCTGTTTGAATATCCGTAGCCACGACCTCCTCCATCCTTCAATTCGATCAATCGGGCCGGAACTTATGGGTCAATCGATTTGTCCCGGTCGTCCTGGTGAGTTGCGATCAAGGTCATACTTCTATTGGTTTGTCGTGTCCTCGGGATCCGAAGAGTCTGTTCGAGAATCCCAAACGAACTCAAGCACTTTACTCACCGTCTGAAGCGGAACCGGCTCGCGACTGAGACGCAATTCGATCAGAGTGGTGGTAAATGGATGAAACAGGGACGCCGCGCTATCTCCGAGGTCTCCGATGTTAAGGACCACCGGAGAAGTATCGATGTTCATCGGCTGGCCCTCGCCCGCGAGAGACCTCGCCGGCTGTTGATCTGGCTGCATGTCCTTGTACCCTTGATAGCCGATAATCTCCGTGCCCGAAGAGGCGTGTACGCGAATCTTGATCTGACTGGATTCCGCGGAAATGCCTTGTGGCAGGCGGATGTGGAAACAGCGATAGCTTGGGTCCGCCCGATAAACGTGCACATCTGTATACATCTCCTGAAAAGGTACGTCCTGACCATTTTCGGACCGGAGCACATCGAGCAAGTAATCTGAGACTCCGTCTCCGCGTTCATCGATTGCATGGACGACAAACTGTTGCCATCCCTCGAGTGGCTTGTCAGAATCCGTACCGAATAAGTGTCCAAAGAATTTGTGAACTTCTTCGCTCAGTGTTGAAGTACCAGCGCCTGGATTGACAAGCATTTTCTGCTTGCCCTTCTCACCGTACAAACGCGCCTTCGTCAGCCAATCATCGAATGTGCTGGTCAGCGGTATTACCCTGTGTTCCAACATTTCCAACGTTGAGAAAATCGACGATCAGGTCGACCATGGCGGGATCCGGGTCAGAGAGGATCGTTGCATGACTCCTTCCTTCGACTGCGATGATGGGGACGTCCAGCCGATCGTCCGCCCAAGGCGTGATATTCAGGCGGCGCGCGGCAGGCTTGCCCTCTGCATCTTTTGGGAAGCGGGTGAGATCAACGGTGATCTTGCGGGTATTGAGGCCGCAACCGGACCAGCGGACTGTACCATCCGTTCCGGGATCATTTGCGACACTGGCAATTCCGGCGTAAGGAGTATTGCCGATGAAGATTCCAACGTACGGAGTATCCGCGCTCTTGCCGTAATACGGCTCCGTGCCCAGCAGATCAAAATGCGCCAAATCCCAGGTAAACTTGCTTCCTAATTCAAGTCCATCGAGGACAGCATCGCCGGCGTTGAGGAAATCGGGCCCGAGCTCGCGATTTCCTTTGACCAATGCGCCTAGCCAGGTGCGTCCCTTATGAGCCTGGGGTGAACCCCAGGTTGCAGGGGCAATGCCAATTAAATGCTTCAGTCGGCGGAGACGGGAATTTCCGATACGGTTGTCGGTACCGTAGTTCGTGAGCCATGAGCGAAGCACAAGCATTCCTGTCGAGTGCACGATCGCATCGAACTCGCACGATTGCATGTCGTACTTTGCATTCAATTGCGGATCAAAGCGAAAGGCCCGGTCTAGTCCTTCTGCAATGTCTTTGATCGTGATCTCGTTATTCAGCGAAATATAGGAGCAGATGTCGAGGTAACTTATGTCGATGCCCAGGGTCTTCAATTTTGAGTTGGCTAGAAGTGCGTTACGAAGGGGATGGAATGCCTTGTCATCTGCAGAGTAACCATGGATGAATACCAGAGGGCGTGGATTCATGAGGGGAATCGCCTTTCCGGGCGCGAAGAGAAGTGAGCAGAAGTCTAATGGACCTTGAACTTGCTGCCAAGCTAAAATTTTATTGGCATTTACAATTTGATTACTGGTAACCATTGAAGTGCACAGGATGTGCCGAGAGAATGAACGACCGTTCAAGCATTAGTCGGCATCCGACCAATGCATTTTGATCTCCAGCGCCATCTTCCCATTGACAAACGCGCAATCCGCTGCCATATTGGCTGGACTCTAATCGGCGCCTCCCCAGATTCATTCTGCGCCGACCCCAGAAGAACATTCCGACGTATCGAGGAGGCTGAACGATGGCGTATACCGCGCCGCAACTTCTTTCGATGTCCCAAGAAGACCTTGACGGCCTGTTCTCTAGCAGTCCGTCTGGTGACATCCCCAATGGCGAGGCACAAGGAACCGCAATCATCGCTTCGGGCACAAAGTATTGCCCGGAGATCGCCTCGCTGATCAACATTTTTGTTTGGGAGGGAAAGACCTTTGACGCCGCGCACGGGACGCTGCGCAATCGAATCCTCGCCTTTGGACTCAATGCGATTGTTGCGGAAGTCTATAAGGCCGCGAGTTGGTTCGATAAGAAGGAATGCATCGTGCTCGACTATTCGAAGACATCGCTGATTGCCGAGCATGTTCGCGACGAAATTCGCCAGATCGGTCCTGGAATCTACCTGGGCATCGTGTATTGGGACAACAACAAGACCATTCATTTTGCGCTGCAATTTCCGTCTGCATGACAGTCCTTTCCAACCCAGATCGCCCGATACCCAAGACCAACACGGGCTCGATGCTCCTGAATTGGTTGGGCGATGCATCGATATCTCTGGTGCATCTTGAAAGAAGGTTCGATCCGTTCGTTCGCCCATTGTTCGACGCGATTCTTCGTGATCCCCTTGCGAGCCTCGCGACCACAATCATCAATGGGAGACGGTCCAACGAAGGCCTTCAAATTGCGGAGGAAAAACCGCTCCCGGATGAAGAGGCATACCTCGACTCGGTGATCAAGAGCTTCGAAGAGCAAATGCGTCTGCTGTGGAAGCCCGGACGATTCGAGCGAGGCGGAAATACGAAAACGCACGGCATCGTGAGGGCAGAATTCAGTGTTCACGACAATCTGCCTGCGGAATTGCGTCACGGCATCTACGCTCAGCCGCGGACGTATCCCGCATGGGTGCGCTTCTCAGGGCCTGGACCGTACATTACGCCGGATATCGATGACATCGGATTCATGAGCATCGGGATCAAGTTGATGCGGGTGCCGGGACCGAAGATGATGGACGAAGAAAAGTTCACCCAGGATATGTTTGCCGTCTCCACTCCAACCTTTGTAACGCCAGATGTTATCGCGAATGCGCAGTTACAAGTGGAGAGTGTGAAGAACGCGACAATCTTTTACTTCGTCAATCTTCATCGCCACCATGTACTGGACCTCATCATGCAATCGCTTTGGACCAAAACGCAGAGCGGTCCATTTGAGGCTCCCTATTTCAGCTGCGTTCCCTATCTCTTGGGCGAAGGCCGGGCGATGCAATACTCGGTGTGGCCGAAATCGAAACGCCGCACGCCGATTCCCCGCCTCCCTTTTCGCCCGCCCGACGATTACCTGCGCGACTCCATGGTGGCCACCCTCGCCAAGGAAGATGTCGAACTCGACATTCGCTTGCAATTGCAAACGGATGCACACCTCATGCCCCTTGAGAACAATGCAGTTCTCTGGCCGGAAAAGCTTTCACCGCGAATCTCGGCAGCCACGTTGCGCATTCCGCGACAGAAATTCGACTCGCCGGCGACAACTGGATTTCGCCAAGCGGCTTTCCTACAATCCCTGGCACTGTATTGCAGAGCATCGCCCCTTGGGCAACCAAAATCGAGCACGCCGCCGCATGTACCTCAAGCTGGCAACCTTGCGACAAACGATGAATGCAACACCCCCCTACGAGCCGACAGGTGATGAGGTCTTTGATTAAGCTGCAATGACGCCGCAATCCAGCTTCATGATTCTGGCAGCGATCATTCCGTCGCGCGAGGCGGAACTGCGCCAGTTGCTTGCCTCAATGAATCGGGTGCCGGGTCTTCTTGGATCCTCTCAATGCGGTCATCCCCTTCGGACAATTTAAGTGTTTGCACTTCGCGCGGATCGTGATTCTTGATGACCAGACGCTGGACGACATCACCGCCTACGGCACTACCACGGGTCAACTATCCGACTTATCTTGCGATTCTCGGAGATTGCGATGGTGCAATCGAAGACTTCCTTGAGGGATTGGTGAAACAGGCCGGAGATGGCTTGACGACGCATCTTTGCGCATTGCGAAGGATACGCGGCAGGAATCTGACCTTCTGGGCTGGATGAAGGCGCACAATGTGGCCACTACAGCAAACTATGTGAATTGGATTGGACGAACGGTTCAACAAGTGAACGAAGAGGAGATGCTGAGGCAGGTGCTTGAGAAGTTTATCCAGGGAGACGCGGATTCACTGCGCGGAATGCCGCAAAGGCAGATGCGGGAGGCACTGAAGGAATTTGTCGCGAACGAGGTCCGATCGGGGCGAGTCACGCTGACGCCTCCGGCCCCGACACCTCTTGGATGGCGAATTCGGAACTTTCTTCATCTCCTGGGTATGCCGATCCTGCTGCTGGTCCTGTCTCCGTTCCTTCTGATCGCACTTCCTTTCTTCCTCATTCAACTCAGGAGATGTGAGAAATCCGATCCTGAGATTGCCCCTCGCGTCAATCCAGATCACGCGAACCTGCTCTCCTCCCTTGAAGACCATGGCGTGACAAACCAGTTCAGCGCGATGGGTAGCCTCAAGCCGGGATTGTTTCGACGCCTGACCATGATTCTTGTTCTTAGCGCGATCGACTACACGGCAAGGCATGTGTTTAATCGCGGACGGCTCGCCCGCGTGACTTCGATTCAGTTCGCACGCTGGGTTTTTCTGGATGGCAAGAAGCGCGTGATATTCGCCAGCAATTACGACGGCAGTCTCGAGAGCTATATGGATGATTTCATCAACAAAGTCGGCTTCGGACTGAATGTCGTGTTCAGCAATGGAATCGGCTACCCGCGGACAAACTGGCTTCTTCTCGAACGGAGCGAAGGACGAACAGAAATTCAAGGACTATCTTCGACGGCACCAGATGCCGACGCAAGCCTGGTACAACGCGCACGCCGGGTCTAACGGCTCTTGATAAGTGGCGCAACGCCCTGATCCGCGAGGGACTCGAACAAGCAATCCATGACAGACGCCGAGATACGAGAGTGGCTGCGGCTTTTCTAAGGGATTGCAAAGTCCGAAAGGATCGCCGCTGAAATGAACACGCGCACCGTAAAGCCAGTTTGGCGAATCGCGAACCAAATCGATCGACGGAAGGGACATGAGCGCAGAACCAATAAACTTTAGCGACATTCAAGGCCTCGTTCGCTTCGGATACAGTGCGCTGACTGAAGCATCGTTCCTGCTGCTGAAGATCAGTGATGCCGCGGCCGCGCGGGCATGGCTCATGGAGGCACCCGTATCGACGGCAGAAGAACTAAGCCGGCCCCCCTTGACGGCGCTGCAGGTAGCCTTCAGTTGCGAAGGGTTACGCGCGCTCGGCGCTGCAGAAGAATTGCTTGCGGAGTTCTCAGCCGAGTTTCAATCTGGCATGACGGGGCAGGAAAGTCGCTCTCGAAGGCTTGGGGATATCGGCGCCAACTCGCCGGAGTCATGGCGATGGGGGCGGGCGGAAAATGTCCCTCATGTATTGCTGATGATCTATGCTCAGCCGGGGCAACTTGAAGGATGGACACGAACCATTCGAAATGCGGCGTGGAGCGGGGCGTTCGAAGTGCTGGATTGCCTGTCGACATCGGACCTGGGGGGCAAGGAGCCTTTCGGGTTCAATGACGGAATCAGCCAGCCCACGCCGGACTGGGGACGGCAACGCGAAGTCAGCGGGGACGAACTCGAGTATGGGAACCTCTTGTCCCTGGGCGAATTCCTGCTCGGGTATCCCAACGAATATGGCAAGTACACCGATCGACCCCTCGTTTCCCTGGATGCGCCTTCAAGTTCCGTTCTACCTTTTGCGGAGGACCAGCCGAGCAAGCGTGACTTCGGACGCAACGGAACTTTTCTGGTTTTCAGGCAATTAGAGCAGGATGTGCACGGCTTCTGGCGGTTTATCGATAAGCAGACTCATTCAGATCCTCAGGCCGGACGGAACCTTGCCGAATCCATCGTGGGTCGCAGGATGGATGGCACGCCCCTTCTGCCCGTGAGTTCGCATTCCATCGAAGGCATCGACAAGAAGTCTGCGGCGCAAAATCAATTCATCTATGACTCTGACAGCGGTGGCCTTCTTTGTCCATTCGGAGCGCATATCCGCCGCGCAAATCCGCGCAATGCCGACCTGCCGCCATCGGATGGTTTGTTCGGGCGGCTGGTCCACATGCTCGGCTTTGGCAATGCAACTTATCGGGACGATGTGATTGCCTCGACGCGGTTCCATCGCATGATTCGCCGCGGGCGAGAGTATGGGCCGAGACTCACTCCAGAAGAGGCCGCACGAGACAATTCAGACCTTGCGGAACATGGAATTCACTTTATTTGCATTGCGGCCAATATCCTGCGCCAGTTCGAATTCGTGCAGAACTCATGGATGATGAACACGAAATTCGATGCGCTGACGGAGCAAAGTGATCCGCTCCTAGGGAATCGCGAGGGGGTCGCCGGATGCCCCTTCACCAACAGTTTTTCCTTATCGCAACAAGAAGGAGTCCGCGCCCGCATCATGGATGTGCCTCAATTTGTGACTGTACGTGGGGGCGCATACTTTTTCCTTCCCAGCATCAGCGCATTGCGCTATCTGGCAAAGATGGACCATCAGTCTTAGATGACTGGGGCGAGAGACCGATTGGCAGGAGAGAAATGAAGAGAATTCGCATTCCCGGAATCGTCGATATCGTTTCTTCAGACGACGCTGCGGAGATCGAGGCCCTGGCACAGGATCCGAAGCTCGATCGCGCCTATGCGGATCATTCGATTCCAGTGAACGGAAAGATTCTCCAACGCGTCCAGGACACACTGCAAATCGTTGGGAAGCCTTTTCCAACCGTTGCACCTCGATGCGCGGAAGGCCGCGCCACAGCGCAGGAAGCTCTCTGGAAGCGTCTCAACGCGATGGCTCCAGCATATTCAGCGGGGCCGAATGAACTCGAGAGTCTCGCAGCTTTTGTGCGCGGTGAGGGCTCGGCCGATGCGTGTGGACCGCTGGTTCAACAGGTGGTGGGCAGCCTGTTTGCGCCGAACTTCGAGGCTACAGAGGACAGTTGGAATGCTGCGCTGGTGCTCGATCAAGCGCCACGCACCATGAACCTGGCGCTTCTTGCCTGGTGGGCGCTGACGAAAAAAGTCGATCGCGCAAAGCAGCTTCTGTCTGACATGGTGGATGGAGATCTGGCCGCAGTGCATGCGATCGGCGTTGCGCTCCACAACATCGTGAATGGTGTCACATTCATGCGAGAACTCTACGGCGATCCTTCAAGTCGAACGACGCTGTCGCCCGAAGCGGCCGGCAGCCGATGCCTTTTTGCTCCGGCGACGGTGCTCCGCCAACCGACCGACACCGACAATTCCACCAGTGGGGACCTTGAAACTGGAACGCTCGTGCTTCTGAGTCTCCAGGCTGCAAACGCGAAAACGCCGAATGCGAATTTGGCATTTCTCCGAAACACCTGGAGTCAGTGTCCGGCGGAGCAGTGGGTTCCCGCGTTACTTGAGGGGATTTGGCTTCGGGCGTGCAATCCTCAAGGACATGGTAAAAGCGGCGTCAGTCCTGCGAGCCATGGCGATTGAGAATCCATTCAGAATGACCTCGCAAATGTAGTTTTGAAAGATTGGTCCGATGAAATTGCGAACCAGATTACTCCAGATTTGATCGACGGAAAAAACTCTTGACAATGTTGATCGACCTTGACAGATTCTTTAGGTACCGTTTCAAAGCGCCCCAGGCAACCGGCTTCTCCCCCATTTGGTAATTGTGCCGCCTTCGAGTTTTCGTTTGCCGGGGTCCAAACCATTCGCTCGAAAACAGGATTCGTAGGAATACGGAAATGCACTGGCGTGTCGAATCGATGCGCATGGTAATTCTTCCCTGTTGTTCACCATTCGGTCCGGTAAAGTCGATTCGTTCGACACTTCCACTAAGGCCCGGTGAATCTGCTGTTGCCAAAGCCTCTCCCAAAAGGGGCAATGCAGAAGGAATTTTTCCCAGAGATACGGTATGAGGACCAGAAGAATTGATTTTCTCTTCTTGTCGCGTTCTCTGGATGCCGAATGGGTCAGCGCATGAATCAATCGAATTCGCAAATCAGTTCTCAGAAACATCAGGCAGGTACCGTCTTTCCCGTCTTCTAGCAGGCGCGAAGCAGCTTTTGGGTCCGGTCTCACCGAATCTCGAAGGAGTCAGGATGTCTCGAATTCCCATACCTATCATGCTGGCGGCTGCATGCGTCCTCACAGTGCAATCCGTTCTCGCAATGGGCCAAAGCGCTTCGCCGGCGCCTTCGGGCAAAGAACTGGAAGCAAAATCGCTTCAAGCCTGCGCTCAAGCGGTCGCTGGCCAACTCGCTCTCTTGAAGATTCCAGATGCGCAGAGTTTGCGATTCCAAGGCAAGGTATCCGAGGCGTCGGCCCTTTGCCGCGGAGGCGAACAGGCACTGCAATTCCGCGGAACTCCGTGGGTGGATTGGGCGAATTATTGGGGCACCGGAGATATGACATCCCTGCCGACGGGTTTTCTCTCGTCCAAGGTCCCTGCCCAGCGTGGCGTCGCGGGAGCGCTTTTGGACTTGGAACTGCAGAGGGTCGAGCTGATCAAGTTTAATCTCTTCGATAACTCAGGAACCTATTCCCAATATGTAGAGGGTCGAGACGGAGTGAGCGGTTCGGCTCTCAAGGTCTGGCCGGAGATGAGACTCGCCGCGACCAACCCGTCGTACGGTGAGGTAGGCGGCGATGGACCGCAAGTATGCAAGGGAGATCTGATTCGCTGGCGCACTGTCACAGGGATTTGCAATGACATACTGAATCCCGCCATGGGTTCGTCTGGGATGTTATTCGCACGCAATGTAGAGCTCGATACATCCTTTCCGGATCTCGGATTGAACGAATTGACGCGCAACCGGCACGGAAACCGGCTTTCGCTTCTGGAGCCGGATCCCCAGGTGATCAGCCGCCGCCTTTTTACGCGCGTCCAGTCCGACCCTTCAAAGTGCCAGGAAGGCTATGGTTTGTCGGGGGATTCGAAAGACGCGAACTGCGATTACAAGAAGGCGCCTTTCTTTAACGTGCTCGCGGCGTATTGGATCCAATTCATGACGCATGATTGGTTCTCACACCTCGAAGAGGGGCACAATCAAACCCAATACATGAAGGTCGGCTGTGAGACAAAGCTGGTCAACAACGTCGAGCAGCCACTCACTCCCGAGGACATCGAGCAGTTAGGTTGCCGCCCCGATGACAGGATTGACAAGGGCTACGTCGCCCAGGATTCAGCTCCCGATACGTTTACTTTTAACGGGAAGACATTATCTCGTACGTGCACCGAAAACGATGGCCAACACCAACACGGCTTGGTGGGATGCTTCGCAACTCTATGGTTTCGACGACACTTCGCGTCAACGGGTGAAGCGCGATCCCGCCGATCCGGCAAAGCTGCTCCTCGTTCCAGCGCCTGGCCAAACGGGCCCTGGTTATTTGCCGATCTTTGGTCCGAATGACCCAATCAATCCTGAATGGGCGGGACAGGAAGCGGCTGGATTCCCCGACAATTGGACCGTTGGCCTCAGCTTTCTGCACAACCTGTTTGCCCGGGAACATAATTCGTTTGTCACCGAATTCCGCCGCATTGCCGCGCAAAAACCCAACGCGGATTGCGGACTCCGCGATCCGGCCAAACCGAAACAAGTCATTCGCTATCGCGACGTCACTCCTGACCAATTGTTCGAGATCGCTCGACTTGTTGTTGCGGCGGAAATTGCCAAGATTCACACCATCGAATGGACGCCTCAGTTGCTTTATAACGAACCACTCTACCTGGGGATGAACGGGAACTGGAGCGGACTCCTCGGCGCGAATGGCGGATTGTTGTCGAAAGCCTTGAGCGATGTCGTGGTCACGAATTTCGGCAAATCCACAGATCCCGCAAAAGCTACCGAGTGGTACTCGGTCTTTGCATCGGGACCTGGCATATTCGGCCTGGGCAGCAAAGTGCATGGCTACGACATTACGAATCCTAAATTCACCAATGGAGGCGTCAATCATTTTGGGGCGCCTTTCAATTTTCCGGAGGAATTCGTTTCGGTCTATCGCCTGCACCCACTTGTTCCCGATCTTTTGGAGTATCGGGACCTAACGGCCGACCCCAATAAAATTGCCAAGCGAATTTCGGTAGTTGAGACCTTCCAGGGCAAGGCAACCGATTTTACGCACACGATGGGCCTCGCCAACTGGGGATTGACGTTGGGCCGTCAAAGACTGGGGCTCCTTACACTGCATAACTCACCACTCTTTCTCCAGAACCTGAAGTTGGGCAGGCTCGACAGCAAAACGCAGCAGATCGACGTTGTTGCTCTTGACATCATTCGAGACCGGGAGCACGGTGTACCGCGGTTCAACGAATTCCGACGTCAGTATGGATTGCGCCAGCTAACGAGCTTCGACGATTTTATGGATCCCGGGGTCGCGCCCGGTTCGCCAAATCAGTTAGAGCAGCAAGCTACCGTACAAACTCTTCGAGAGGTCTACGGTCAACACGTCTGCGATGCGTCGAAGGTGATTACCGACGCGCAAGTGAATGAAGATAAGTCGCCGATCAACGATTGCCTCGGTCACCCCAATGAAACTCTGGTCGATAACATCGAGGACGTCGATACGGCGGTAGGCTACCTGGCTGAATACAGACATCCCCACGGATTTGCAATTTCAGAGACGCAGTTCGTTGTCTTCATTTTGAACGCATCACGCCGGCTCTTTAGCGACCGCTTTTTTACCTCGTGCTTCCGTCCGGAGTTCTATACGACTCTTGGCGTCGACTGGGTGAATAACAACGGTCCGGGCGCGGCAATGATGGAAAAGGGAACGCCCAACGGGCACAAACAGCCCGTATCCCCCATGAAGCGCATGTTAATGCGCAACATCCCTGAACTAACCCCGGAGTTGGAGACCGTTGTCAACGCATTCGATCCATGGGCGCGGGATCGAGGACAATACTACAGCCTTGCATGGAAGCCGCGACCCGGAGCCGAATCGGACGACTCCTTCGCAAAACAGTAGAGATCGAGGTGGCGAAAAGTGATGCCGAGGTGAAACGGTCGCCAGCTTCGCTGCACCATTGAATGCGAAGCTATCGTTGACTGAGTCTGGCCAACGATTCTTTGAACTGTGATTGGGCAAGTCTCGATCCATTCCTGAGTTCTTCGACGAGACGAATTCAGCAAAACGTTTACGTGCATTTGGAGAGCTAAGGGAATTCATGGCCACAAACACCGTAACAAACTGGTTCGGCAACATTGTTTCGCATCCTGCTGTGATCGTGGACGCGAACTCGGTGGACGATATTGTCGCCGTCATGAAGGATCCACTGAAGTATCCTTCCCCGGTTCGAGCGGTTGGATCAAACCATTCGACGGCGCCCTGCGGAGTTGCTGATGGCGGCACACTCATTCGCATGAAGATGAATAAGATTCTCAATATTGGGCAGGATAGTTTGACAGTCGAGGCTGATGCCGTGCACATCGATATGGCAAAAGCCCTCGAAGCGAAGAATCTGCAGTTCTACGTCAATACAGAGATCGGCAGTTTGTCTGCGGGGAGTGCATCTTGCGCAGGGACCAAAGACGCTTCGTTTCCCGGAGAATACGGCCAGGTGGGTTCATATGTCACCGGCATCAAAATGGTGCTGCCGAGCGGAGATCTTCTCGAGGTGACCGAAGATGCGCAGCCGGATCTGATGCAGCAAGTGCGATCCAGCTACGGCCTGTTTGGAGTCGTCTATGAGGTCACATACAAGATCAAGCCGTTGACTCCGATGCACGTCCATCACACAACCTACAGTATTGCGGACTTTGTTGCAGCTTTACCGGACCTCAAGGCTCTGGGTTACTCCATGATGTATTACATTTTTCCGTTCGATGACAAAATCACCGTCGAGTTCCGCAAGTACAATCCGGGAGCGACCGGCGAACCGAACCACGCGGCCTGGGCCTTGAGGAATTACATCTGGGGCACCTCAGGCCCGAAGTTTGGGCATGATACGGAACAGAATGTCTCTGTTCCATCGATTCGCTATGGAATTATTGATGCCTTCAACGCGGCGTGGCGCCTGCAATTAGAGACCATCGTTTCGAGTGACAACACCGTTCCACCGGACCAGATCATTCAGTATCCCCCGGTCTCGAATGACAGCCGCTATACCTTCAGCCTCTTCGCGTTTGCTGAAGAGGAGTTTCCCACTGCGCTCACAAGTTTCTGTAAATTCTGCACCGACTACTACAAACAGAAGGGGTACCGTTCCAACTTGCTTTATGTTGGCTATCGCATTGTGCAGGATCAGAAAGCTCTGCTGTCCTATTCCTACGATGGCACTGTGATGACGCTCGATCCGGTCTCGACTGCCAATCCCGGATGGGATGACTTTCTCACAGCCTACAACCAGTTCTGCATCGGCCTGGATGGAAAGCCGCTGCTGAACCAGACGCCGGGCTTGACCGCTGCAGTTGTGCAGGGAGCCTATGGGGATCGATTGAAGACCCTTGAGTCAACTCGCAAGAAGTATGACCCACAAGACAGGCTGTTGAATGACTACTTTCGCGGGTTGCTTTCGTAGCCGGACGGAACGGAGCTTCAGCATGCCAAGACTAAATTGGATCTTCTTGCTGATCGCGTCCCATGCGCTCTTATCACAAGCACGCGCGCAGGCGGTTGGGATGTCTCCTCCCGCGTTCACGCCGATCAGGGTGTGTCCAGGTGCGTTTCCAACCGACCTTGAAGCGACGGATTGCAGATACACTGCATCGCAGCGTGCCCTGGACTTTGTCTCCGGTTCTGTAACCGATCAGGCGGTATTGGGAGCAGTGGTATTTGGACTAGGCGCGCAAGTGATTCAGTCTCCCTCAGAGTGGAAGCGCACCTGGGATGGATATGGCAGACGCGTAGGTTCGCGCTACACCCAAGCGCTGGGCAAGGGCACTGCGGAATATCTTTTCGGGCTGATGTTGAATGACGACCCGCGATTCCTCGCCTATCGCAACGATCCCTCCGTCATTTCTCGGCGGCGTACTGCTGTTTCGGCGTTGACGACGCGTGGTTCTTCCGGCCTCGCCTCAGCAAGCAAGAACCCATCTGCTGAGAGCCTCGATGCCCTCTCGCATGACGGCTGGCAGCGATTCGGACATGCCTGGTATGACGTGATTACCGTGCGCCGATCGACGACGCAAGGGAATGGACGCCGCATCCCCGCGATTTCGCGTTTTGCTGGGGAGGCCGCGGGAGCGTATGCGGGCTATCCCTGGTATCCGGGGCCGGAGAACACCTTCGCGCAGGTGGGCCAGCGCGCGGCAGGCGCCTTTGGTACCGCCGTGCTCTCAAGCTTCTACACAGAATACAAACCCGAGATCACGAACTTGCTCGGCGCAGTTTTTCGTCGGGGCAGGCAGTCGAAATCCAGTGCGGGGAACAACCCATGAAATTGATAAAGACGATTTGCCTGGCGGCGATCGTTGTGCCGGGTCTTGTCGGTTGCCATGTAGCGCTACAGTCTTACCGGGTGCAACACCCGGCGATCGAAGTACCCCCACCACCTGTTGCTCCGAACGAAGTTGTGGCAGCCACGTCGCCCGAGAAAGATTGCGTGGACCCTAAATCTCCCATATGCCTCGCTTTTATCGAAGTGGATGACATGGGAGAGCCGTTCGCTAAAGGCGAGCTCGACACAGCCCTTCATATCATTCGCGAAGCCAACGATCTTGCGAATGCGCAGCCCGGGCAATCCGATCCAATCGTCATTACATTTATCCATGGGTGGAAAAACAATGCCAGCCCGGAGAATGACAATGTCAAGGGCTTCACGGCAGCCTTGCAGGAGGTCTACAAGAGCTTTAAAGGAACGCATCGCGTCATCGGTATCTATATTGGTTGGCGCGGCAATCTGATCAAGAGTTACTTTCCCGTCTCCCAGCAGTTTTCATACTTTAACCGGGAAGCGACGGCAATTCGGATTCCCGGCGCGACGCTATCAAGTGCGCTTACGCAAATTGCAACGAGGACTCATGAAAATCCGAGGGCCCTTGCTATTTTCATCGGACATTCGTTTGGGGGCCTTCTCCTCGAACGTACTTTGAGCGAAACAACCGCAAGCCAGATAGCGGAAGCGTCCATCTATGCCCAGGAGGCTCGAGAAACGCAAGACCCCAAAGTGACAAGCGACAAGGCACTGGCGGCTAAGCTTGCGGTCGACTCACGCGCCGACCTCGTCATCTTTATCAATCCTGCAGGAGCAGCTACTGAAGCCAAGCAGATGCTGGATTTCCTGACCTACAACAGGTATAGATATCACCCGCAGCAAGAGTCGCCTTCAGCAGCTCCAGAAAATGATGACGCTGAGCGTCCCCTCTTCGTATCTCTCACTTCTACCGCCGATATGGCGACTAAGGTTGCATTGCCGATTGGCCACAGTTTTCCATATCTAGGATTCAAATCTAACGGAAGCTTCCGGGACCTGAACCAGGAACCAAATAAGAAGTACGATTTGACATGTTTCGATCCCGAAAACAAGGAGCACCAATTCTGGGAATTGAAAACGAAGGAGGAGGGCGCGGCGTCTCAAGGCTCCTACTACCTGAGCAGTGCGCCCCATATGCAGATTCTGCAAAGCCATGTCATGCTGAAATCTGTTGGTGCCAATCAGATGCGCGTTTCGTCGACTGGACAGACGATAACCATCCAGGATCCAGATGCAATAGCCAATTGCGACCGCGATCTATTCAATAGACAGGGCCTCAACATCGTGAGTACTTTCAAGCTTGCCGATACTCAGGCCTGCTTTGCCGTGCAGGTACGCCCCGGTCGCTGCAATGGCACGCCCTACTGGTTGATGGAAATCGATCCCGACGTCGTACCTGATCACAGCACGATCTTCACGCAGCGGTTTATCCATTTCATTATTGATACATTTTTTGCGCCAAATGGAAGAGCCCTGCAGCGTCTGAGCCCGCAACTGACGCAGTAACACAGGACGTTGTAAGGCTCAACACTGCGTCACAGATCCGTGCCCGTAGCTTACTAAGTACCGATTGAGAACAAGTCAAAAGGCAGTGATTGATCCAGGCCGAAATGCAGGAGTACACTTAAATCCCTCGATCAAATATAGATTAGAGTTTTTTGCGGTTCGAACGTTGATTGCTCCGCTGCCTCATGCATGAGCTTTGGGAGGTTTGCCCTGCGCTCCATTTTCATCAACTATCGCAGGAACGATTCGGAGGGCGAGGCAGGTCGACTTTTCGACGACCTGACATCCAACTTCAGCGATAATTCAGTGTTTATGGATGTGGCGGCGATTGAGCCGGGGCGGGACTTCAGGAAAGCGATCGACCAGAGCGTAGCGAACTGCAGCGTGCTTTTGGCAATTGTCGGCTTGGAGTGGCTGGAGGCAAAGGATGCCACAGGAGGACGCCGTCTGGACGACCCGAATGACTTCGTGCGTATCGAGCTGGCTTCGGCACTTAGGCGCGATATACCGGTTGTACCTGTGCTTGTGCGGGGAGCGAAGATGCCACGTGTCGACCAGCTACCCGAAGACTTGAAGGAACTGGCATACAGAAATGCGGTCGAACTGACCCATGCGCGTTGGAAGTCCGATGTGCAGGTGCTGATTCGGGCTCTGCGGCCGTTTATGGATGAGCCCGGTGCGGGTGGCATTGAAAAAGGGAAAGAGCTGGTTGAGCCTCGCGAAGAATTGGCGACCTCACAGGTGTCAGGGCGCGTAAACAATACTGCAGCAGTCGCATCTTCGATCGATGCGCCAACAATCGAACGCGTGAGCAGGGAATTGGCGGCATACATTGGGCCAATCGCAGAAGTAGTCGTAAAGCGCGCGGCGAAGCGATGCTCCTCGGCAAAAGAACTTTGCGCGACGGTTGCGATCGAAATCGAATACGAAGCGAACCGTTTAAAGTTTTTGAGATCGTGCCAGAACTAATGCGCTCTCATTCCTCCTCAAACATCCTGAGAGCTTTGGCCAAGCTAACCTGCATCCGGTTGAAAGATGACGCAACGGTGGCGATCTCGTCTCTTCCTTCGATTTTGACTGGAGGCACGTTTTTCTCGCCCCGACTGATACGGTCTGCAGTATCTGAGACGATCCTGAGCGGACGGATCACAAACCAGTAGACGCCGGCATCCAGCGCCAGAAGCGCCACGAGCATCGTCAGCGCGAGGAACAACAGCAGCTGGCGATATGCACGATCCGCGTCGGCTACGGGCACTGAAAGTGGCACCGAGACAATCTGCGCTCCGATGACCGCATTTTCCTTCCAGCCAAAACCGTTGGCCGAACCGTAGACGCCAATCAGCGCCTTGGGCGCCGCAGCGGGTGTGCTGTGGCACTCCAGGCAGTCCTTCGTGGCCACGATCGGGTTGGCGAGATAAAGGGCTGGGCCCATTGGTGTATTCCGCTGGCCTGTCTTTTCGTGCTCATCGCGATGGTCGCGCAGCCAGTCGATGATATCGGCCTCCCAACCTGTGGCGCGGTCTTCGGGATTGGTGGGATTCAGTGCGGCTTCCTTATACGCGTAGTCGGGATAGCCCTTGCGTAGTTTGGCGAAGGTCGTACTCGCCCCATAGAAAGGAATCGTCTCGGGAAGAAAGTGCACTCTGTGCCGCGGATTCTGCTGGAGCAAGGGCGAGACCTCGTCAGCGGTGTAATCTCGCACTGCTCGGGCGCTGGCCATCATTAGCCGCTCTTGCGCCTGCACTTCAGTCGCGCGCGTTCCCTAATAAATAGGATCGGGCGACCTGCGAGATCAACAATCCTCCGGCTCCAAAGACGACCAGAAATATCAGATTGAACTTGGCCAGAAGTTTCATGCATGCCTCTTCAATCCCAATTTGAGCTGATTCAGGGACCTGGGTTACTCCGCACCGTTATAGCACCCAGCAAGGGGAATCAGACAGTACCAATCTGAAGCGACCGCGGAAGACACTATATCTGGGAACCCTGGGCAGGATAGAAGTGGAAAGAATGCAGAAAAACGCTCAGAGTTTTGGTGATCTTGCCAGGAGCAAGGTGGGCTCAGGAAATCACCGGCGGCGCGGTATTTCCCTGATTTTTTGTTGACTGCTGCTGCACAGACGCCCACTGCGCATGCTCCTGGGAGACGGTGGATTCGATGCGTTCGGCCAGCAGTGCGCGAGGGTCAGGTGCCGTCGCATACGGGCCGGCGTTGGCGAGATACACGAATTTTTCGTGTTTGAGGGCCTCACAGGTCGAACGATAATTCGTCCAGTTCTGCTGATATTGGTTGAGGTGCAGCAGACCTTCAAGGATCGTGATGAGTACGCCGAGGCCACCGGTTACCTGTCTGTCGAAGGGGTAGTTCAGGCCCGCGAGAAAAGGAATCGCTGCAGCAGCAAGTATTTCCACGATTTTGATTCGTTTGAAAATCCGTTGCGCGGAGCGGCTCTTGTGGTCGTACCATTCGATCTGATCTTCCAGGCGGCCGTAGATTGGGTCCGATTTCAGATCAGGGGTCAGGGTCGCCGGTTGGGATGTGTTCTCTTCTGGCATTAGAAAGGTCCCTTGAAAAGCTGGATACCATGGATCGCTCGCGCGCTCTGCAAGCGTCTTCGTCCTCTGTACATCCCCGTTGTTTGGAACTCGCTGCGATATTAGCACAATGCGTTACTACTTAGATTGGAAAGAAGAGGAGATGTTCTTTCGTTACGCCCGCGGGCTACGTGCGGCAGAAATGCCGGTTAAAACCGATCGATTCTGCGCAGAAGGAGAGGTTGATATCCAAATTGAGTCACCGAAGGTGCCCCTCATGATTCTCGCAGAGGACGACTAACTCGGATGTTATTATGCCCGCAGCGAAATTGACGGCCGGAAAGATGTCATGACCTCTTCCCCTAATATGATGACCGCGGAATTCTGCCTGGAAGTCGTAATCGAATCGACTCCGCACCCGGACCGCTTCTTGAAGACCGATGACCCGACTGTGAAAAAACTCTTTGATCTTGGCGTCGTGGACTCACTCAGTTCGGCTTTGTTCGTCCAGAACGTCAGGATACGGATTGCTCCGCGGCGTATCGACGCCTCCAGCATTCTCAGCTCCCGCAGCAACACAGTGCAGGAAGCGGCGGACTCCGTGCAGACCGGCGCGCTCTCCGATGATTCCCATGAAGAATAGAAGTATCTTTGCCATGCTACTGATCGTCGCCTCAACGGTGGCGATGGGGCAGAGTGATTTCAGCTTGACTGGCATCGTGCCCGAAGCAGGTTACAAGACTGCACTGGATGTGAACTACACGGGGTCTTTTCCCGCCGATCCTTCCGCCTACCTGAGCAAGGATGCATGGCGCGTGTGGGTGAAAGGGCCGAATGAGGCGAGTCCGGAAGAGCTGGAAGTGACAGCCGTTGAAAGGATCGTTAGTGCGAATTTCACGATCAACAAGCTTCGCCTGAAGCTATCTGGAAATCTCCCCGCCGGCGATGACGTTGTGACATCTGCGTGGCACGCGCTGTTCAATCCGTCCAGAGCATCGGGCATTGAAGGGCTGTCCTTTGATTCAACCGTCAATGCCGTTGTCAAGAGCCCGGTGAACCAAGGAGCTACGGCAGTGAGGCCGAGTTGCGATAGCGCTCCTCCCGCTCCCAAGCCGTATTTCTGCGCACCGGCCCAGGGCGCGCCCGCGGACGTAAGCCTCAGCGGAAGCTTTTTGGCGGGTGGCGGCACAAAGCCCATTTACGCATTCGAACTCAAAGGCGGCCTTTACAAGGGAGACGACGGAGCGAATTTTCTGGGCTTCCACCCTGGTGTCACCGCGACGATTGAGATCAATCAAAATTCTCAACCGCCAAACAATCGGACCACAGTTGATCCGGATTCGATTACTGCAGCGCTCGCTTTTCAGCGCCTGAAAACCTTCAGCCACCCCAAAGCCCGATTGTATGGTCTTCAGTTTGATGAGGCACTGCCGGGCGGAGAATTCTGCAGAACCGATCCATCGAGCAACATCATCTTCCGATCGAGCCTGTTGTTTGGCTTTAGCTCAATTTCTTCGCCGAAGCATCCTTCGCTTTACGGAACAATCTATCCTGTGATTGCCCTGGAAGCGGGAAAGAACCTGAACAAGCCAAGCACAATCGCGATGACCGCAGTCGACTTGAGCCATTACAACGCCATCTTCAGGGGTGTTGTTGGTTCAGACGCGGTGTTTGCGGTGGCCTCCCAAGACAGATCTGCCGATGTTTTTTCGGTGAGCGGCAGTTATCGTGTACGCCTGCCGGCATTCGACGAGCCCTATGTTGAGACGCTTCACCAAGTGACGCGCGTGTCGATGACGACCAAGCCGCGAAACTGGATTGAGGCCAACGTGAATTATGCCCCGTGGGGATTCAAGTATCTATCTCTCACCGCAAAGTACGAATATGGAGAGTTGCCTCCGCTTTTTACATTGGTCGACCATCAGTTCACGATCGGCTTCACATTACAGGCTGTCCAAAGCGGGAAGCCTGGCCTGGTTTCGGCAGCCCAATGAGGGGCTGCTTCATTGTGGCGGAGCGGGCCGAAGTGAGAACTTATTGCGGCGCGATCGAAGTCGAATGTCTGGGCAGAGGCATCGTAGGAGGCCCGATTGGGTGACTTGAGATACCAGGCCTTCGTGTCTTACAGTCACGCATCCGATGCGTCCCTCGCGGCATCGCTGCAGTCGTCGCTGAGTCGGTTCGCGAAGCCCTGGTACCGGATCCGGACCATGCGAATCTTTCTGGATAAAACCAGCCTTTCTGCAAATCCGGCCTTGTGGCCAACCATTGAGCAGGATCTCGGGCAGTCCGAGTATTTTCTTCTTCTCGCATCTCCTACGTCCGCAAATTCACGGTGGGTGCAGCAAGAGGTTCACTGGTGGTTGGAAAACAAGACCGCAAAGAATCTTGTCATTTGTCTGACAGACGGCGTGATTCTTTGGGACAACAAGGCGGGAGACTTCGATTGGGAAAAGACCAACGCCATCCCGCCGAGCTTGAAGGGCGCCTTTCCCTCTGAGCCGCTTTACGCCGATTTCCGCGCCGCCAAAGCAGCCAACAACTATTCGAACTCGGATCCGGTTTTTCGGAATGCTCTCCTCGATGTCGCCGCGCCGTTGATGGGACGGCCGAAAGACGATCTGGACGGGGAGGATATTCGCCTCCATCGCAAGGCGGAACGCACAGCCTGGGCCGCGGCCTTGTTCATTGTGATCCTCGGGCTTATTGCCGGAGTCGGCCTGACGATGGCGCACCAGCGCCAGAAGATCGCTGCGTCGCGGGCCCTTGCATCCGAAGCCATATCTCATGTAGACGACCGATCGCTGGCCTTGCTGCTGAGCATCGAGTCCCGCAGGATTGCCGACACGGTTGAATCGAGGCGGTCCCTGCTTACCGCACTGCAGCGCCTGCCGAATACCGAAGCCTTTCTTTGGGGACATACGGAAGCCGTGACCAAAGCCGTCTTGAGTCCCGACGGTCAGACTATCCTCTCCGCTGGCTGGGACAATCGCATCGTGCTGTGGAGCGTCGCCACTCATCGACTCATAGGTCAACCGACTCCCACGCCAAAAGGTCTTGTCGGAATTGCGTTCAGTCCAGATGGTTCTCAATTTGCCAGCGCATCCAGCGGGTCAATTGTCCTTTGGGATGCAAAGTCCCGTCAGCCCATCGGCGAGCCTCTCCATGCAAACGAAGATTTTGTTCACATTGCCTTTTCATCAAAAGGCGACATGCTCGCTGCGAGCACGTCTGCGTATGGCAACCACCCCTCGGTTGTTTTCCTATGGAGTCTCGCCACTCATCAACCAATCGGAGATCCGATTCCTGGAGCAGACTTCGCTTTCAGTCCAGACGATTCTCTTCTTGCGGTTGCGCAGTATGGGGATCTCATCCTGTATGACCTTCGCAAGCATCGCGTCTTCAAAAAACCTCTCACCGGCCACGACAAGAACATTTCAACCATCGCATTCAGCCCCGACGGGAGTACTGTGGCCGCAGGCGCCGAAGACAAAACGATCATCCTTTGGGACGTTGAGAGTGGGCAGTCCCTCGGCACACTCACAGGCCACACCGAGAACGTGTCGAGCCTGCTCTTTGAGCACGACGGAGAAACTCTGCTTTCGGGAAGTCTCGGCGGAACGATCATTCGTTGGGACCTGGAGAACATGAAGCCGTTAGCCACACTGATCAAAGGCTTCGGCGCCTCCATCTCCTCAATCTTTTCGAATTCTGAAGGTCATCTGAATGCACTGGCCCTCGATAAGGAGCGAGTCATTCTTCTCGACGTGAATGGCGACCCGCCTCTGGGCCATCGCATCGCAGCCCCAGATAGTAGTTCGTCTAACGCCGCATTCAGCCCCGATGGTCGCTTGCTCGCTTCCGCGGGCGAGTTTGGAGATGTCGTGCTTTGGGATGTTGCAACGGGTCAAGTCAGCGGCACCCCGCTTTCTGGTCATGAACGTCAAGTGAGCAGCCTTGCATTTGCGCCGAACGGAAAGGTGCTGGTTTCGGGAAGTATGGACGGCAGCATAATTTTCTGGGATATGTCTTCTCGAACTGCATTGGCATCGCCCGTGAAAGCGTTTCGCTCTCCGATCTGGAGTCTGGCCTGTAGTCCCGATAGCAAGACAGTCGTTGCCGGTGGCGACGCGGAACTCGTCTCCTGGGATCTAGCCACCCGCAAGCAACTCGGACAGCCCGTCACCTCGCAGAAGGATCGCATATGGGCTCTCGCCTTCAGCCCGAAGGGAGACTTACTGGCATCCGCAGGAAACAATCTCGTCGTCACGATTTGGAACAATGGCTATCCAGGCCAGCTCCTCAAGACGCTGGGCACTCCGATGCAAAAAGAAGATTTTGAGCTGATGCCTGCAGGAGTCAGCTTCAATCGCAAAGGCACAATGCTCGCCACCAGCACGCAAGGTCACTCCGTCACGCTCTGGAATATAAAAGACTGGCAACCGATCCCACCGGTGCTCTACGGTCATACCCAGGCTGTGTCAGGTGTTGCCTTCAGTGCGGACGGCAAAGTCCTGGCCTCCGGCAGTGCGGACGGCGACATTCGCCTCTGGGACGTGGAGGCTCATGAACTGATTGGAAGTCTTGGCATGTCGGAGGATGCAATCAATTCGATTGCAGTTGAACCGCACAAAGGAATCCTGGCCTCTGTTGGTGAAGACAATTCCATTGTCCTGTGGAACGTAGATTTCGACGACTGGAACACTCAAGCCTGCCGCATCGCGAATCGGAATCTCACGCCAAAAGAATGGAATACGTTCTTTGGATCAAGGTCTTATCGGAAAACCTGCGCGAGTTTTTGAGATGTTCGAGAGAAACCCATGGCCTCCTCGCTCCAGCGAAACATGTCTTCAAGTTCTTTTCCGCTTTTCGGGCAATTTGGTGTGCCAGGGAGACTACAAGAAGTTGCAGTGCTGGAATGTGTCGCAGATTGCGATGAGCAGCACAGCAAATATCTCTCCTTAGGCGCCTGCCTCCACCACGAAAAGTGGAATTTTCAGTGTGGCACCCGAGGCCGTCGTGCCGTCGAGCGCGACCTTGCCCTCCTGTGCTGTAACCTCACCTGACAAATAAACGATCAGCCGCGTTCCGCCGGAGTATGCTGCAAACTCCTGCGCAACCGGTTTTGGAGTTGGCCCGGACGTTGCGCCAGGAGTAAACATGACTGTCTTAATCGTATCGAGGCCAGTGCCTTGCCACTCGACCGGCCCGCGTTTGCCCTTGTTGACCCTGGCGGGGGAGGCGCTGGTGTCGATTGCGGACTTGATCGGCGGCTTCTCCTCCTGCGGCATTGGAATCACATAAGGCTCGCCCTTTCCGACGCGCACCACCATGTTCTGATAGCGCGAAACCAGCTCAGTCGGCACGGTAAAGCGATACTCGCTTGCTCCCGATTGGGTGGTACCGGTAGGCATCAACGGGAATATGTTAGGAGGAAGAGAATACGTCTGGCCAGCAGGGATGACGGGCATCACGTTGGGAGAATACGTCTGGTCAAGATCCACGCTGACTCCGCTTTGGGTCGCGAAGACCTGCGGGAAATAGACGCGAAACACGGTATTCACGGCGTCGCTTCCCATCCGGGTTACCGTGGGCTCCGAGTAGGCCATCGGCTGATTGATGTAGTAATCGAGACCGCAAAACGGCACCCGGAAACTTACCTCGCGACTCTTCGATAGCGAACTCGCGGAAATCCAGGCCTCAACCCGCAAAGCTTTCGGAGGAGTAGCGAGTTGATCGGTTGGAGCGATGTCCTGATCTGAGAAATCGTACGGTCCCGGTACCGCCTCATTGCCTACACATAAGATCGGATCCGGCAGGTTTGCGAGATGCGCGGCGCTGAACTGTATGCCAACTCCATTGACGTCCTGCCCAAAGATATCTACTGTCAGACGCAAGACTTTGGCATTTCGCATCGGCCGGACCGAGGCGGTCCAGATGGTAAGCGAGTGAACTGGGCGGTTCCGCATGTCTTCAAGCCCAACTGACTTCCCGTATCTCCCGATAAGCACCGCATCCCCGGTGACAAGTGCTTCGAGCGGCGCTTCGAATTCGAGCACTTGCTCCGACTTCAGCGTGAGTGATGCATCCCTTTCCTGCTTTGTCTGACCGCCAATGAGCACCCTTGTTCCGGGAAAGAAGTTTCGTCCGGTCACCTTGACGTATGCCTTGCCGCCTCCCGTATCTGCCCAGTCAACCTCACTCACGCTGACTGCCAGGGTCTCCTGTATCTTCGCGGTGTTTGGGATGGCAAGTTCCTGCACGGCGGACATGGATTCGCCTGAACGGTTGACGCGCCACGGCAGCCAGCTCCATTTGGGTGCGCTGGTTTGCCTCTTGCGGTTGTAGCGCCGCCAATAGGAGCGGGTTTGGATTTCAAGAGCTATCTCGCCCGAATGCTCCGCATCGCTCGCTGGAACCGCGATCACGGCCATCAGTTGATGCAGGCCGGGCGCTACAGAGCGACGACCAAGTTCGGGCCGGAACTCCCAGCCAAAGGTTGTAGCGTCGTCAAGTAACTTTGGAGACTCGCCCGGTTTGCGCTCGAAGGCCACGGTTTCAGGATCGCGGCGAATGAATGCACCTCGCAACGAACGCCTCCCGCCAAGCCCGAACGTAAACAGCTTGATGGCTGCCGACCCATCGACAGACCGGTCAACGCTGTTCGTCGACATCGCGTTATAGCTCTTCTCTTGCGGCATGAGTGCGACGAGCGAGACAGGCTTCTTGGGCATAGCCGATGCACCCGCAAAGGGGAGAATTTCTTTGGTTCGAACCGCCGTCTCGACGATTGCCACGCAGTCCTCGTAGCCATCCGGTGGGCTGATGGATACCTGAAAGCCCAGCACCGTCTGGAGGCGCGACTCATTGAGGAACATGCGGTCAGAGAGAGAGCCCTCATAGAGCGTCTGCAGGTTGAAAATCTGCGATGCCAGGCTGAGTTGATTGGCGAGCGCATCACCGGCGCCCAATCCGATGGCCGACTTCGCGTCTACAGCTGCTGCGGTCTTCGCATCGCTCCCGGCGTCCTTCTTTCCGTTGGCCCCTCGATTGTCGCCCGCATCCTTACTTCCGAGGTCTTTGGCACTGACCAGAAACGAGCTGCTGGACTCGGTCGAAGTCTGCTCCTGCACCGTGGAGAGATTCTCTGTAATGTTCTGGTTGACCACCTTGAGCGCTTCGAGGCCCGCATTGAGCCGCTGGAGCCGGAGAGTAAGAGAGCTGCTGTCGAAGGCTTTCGCCTGCCCGATCGCAATGCCGTTGCCGGTGAGATCTTTCGGGCAACGCTTTCTCACCCACCAGAACTCCCACGCGACCAGCGCTGCCAGCACAACCCCTGTTATCGCAACCTCAAACGGGTGCCTGGCGAGAAGGCAAAGAACGAATTCGATGGCTCTCACGGCTTTCGCGGCTTGCATACCCATCCATAGATGACTGTGTCGTCATCACCGGTCGCGATAGGCTCCCACACGAGGTCTTCGTCAGGGCGGCAATTCTTCGGGGGGCGCTTGTAGTTGAGGCCAATCGACTCGATATGGAAGTCGAGAAGACCGGCGTCCTTAAGCGCTTGCGTCACCTTTTCGAGGATCTCGTCTTTGACAGCATGCAACTGGCCGTGAACAGCAGGATGTTTTCTGAAATCCACTCCTCACCCCCGAATGCTAAGTGTGCGACGGATTATATACTCCTGTCCGCACAACCGGTGCTGTCGCGTGGGGCCCTTTTCTCTCTCTCGCGAAAAATATGTTGTGTGAGGCGAGGAAGGGACCACGCCTGCTTGGCATCCGCCGGCATGTCCAGTTGTGCTTTGATGATTTGCAGGGGGGAGTTTTTTGCAAGGTGGCGGAGAGAGGGGGATTCGAACCCCCGATAGAGCTTTTGACCCTATAACGGTTTAGCAAACCGCCGCCTTCAGCCACTCGGCCATCTCTCCGGGTCTGTGTGGGATTATACCGGATGTCGGATGCGGCCGGCCCGGCACTCTTGATTCCGGTTCCTTTGAGGGTGTCTGGAGCGGTTTCACACTTCGCCAGCCGTTTCAAACCTGTGCAGGCGGCAATTCCTTAAGGAAAATACCGCAGAAATTCCTGTGTAGCGAACGGGGTTGGCTGATCTCGAATGGTTGCTGTCACTGCCGACCGGTCTTTCGATTCGCGATGAATTCAGATGTCTCATTTGACAATTTTCGGTCGCGGCGGCAACGGGCGACCCTCTAGAGGCTCATTCCGCAAGCAGCTCGGGGCTATCGGGTGCTCCCTGAATCCTTCCTGCGAATGGGTATCTGGGCTTTTCAAAATCCGAGTCCACGGGCCGGCGCGAATTCTGGAGAAGCGGTAATTTTCGCTTTGTCAGCCTGTCGAATCTTGTTAGATTCACGATATGGGTTTCGCCTCTAGACCCCGGCGCAAGTTGCACATGTTGCCGTTGATGGCGGCGACTTACTTCATGGTGTCAGGCGGACCCTATGGGATCGAAGATATTCTCGGCGGCGCCGGTTTCGCGCGCGCGATCCTGATTCTTCTTGTGCTGCCTTTTTTGTGGTCGCTTCCCACGGCGCTCATGATCGGCGAACTGGCTAGCGCGATGCCCGCGGATGGAGGGTTTTATATCTGGGTGCGCCGAGCGCTCGGTCCTTTCTGGGGATACCAGGAAGGATGGCTTTCGCTCTCCGCGAGCATCTTCGACATGGCCATCTATCCGGCTATCTTCGTTCTCTATCTCGGCAAGTTTAATCCCGCACTTACGGCTGGGTGGAACGGTTACTTTTGGTCCCTCGCCGTGGTGGTTGTTTGTTGCGCGTGGAATCTGCGCGGCGCTCCAGCTGTCGGCGAGGGCTCCGTGGGCATGTTTGTTCTACTGCTGATGCCCTTCGCGGTCTTCATCGTGTTGGCTGTTTGGCGCGGGATCTCGCTGCATCCCGCGGTGCAATGGAGCCAGCCGATTTCCAGTTCGGCGCTCTCGACCGCTGTGTTGGTGGCGCTTTGGAATTACATGGGCTGGGATAACGCCTCCACCGTCGCACAGGAAGTCGAAAACCCGCAGCGTAATTATCCGCGCGCGATGGTCGGTGCTGCCATCCTCACGGCGTTCACCTACATTCTTCCTCTTGCGGCCATGGCGCTGGCTGGGCTTTCACCGGAAAGCTTCTCCACGGGCTCCTGGGCTGTGACGGGCGGCGCAATCGGCGGAAAGGTTCTGGCTTTGTCGATCGTTGCCGGGGGCATGATCTGCGGCATCGGCATGTTTAACGCCCTCATGATGAGTTACACGCGTCTTCCGCTCGCCATGGCGCAGGATGGACTTTTGCCGCGCGTCCTTACGCGACGGAATCGGCGGGGTGTGCCGTGGGTAAGCGTGCTAGTCTGCGGTGTCGGATGGGGGTTGGCGTTGCGGCTGCCGTTTGAACGGCTGATATCCATTGACTTGATTCTCTACGGATCGAGCTTGCTGCTTGAATTCGTTGCGCTTATCGTTTTGCGCATTCGCGAGCCCCAATTGGCGCGGCCATTCAAGGCGGGGAATCTGGCGTTCGCCTGTGCTCTAGCTGTAGGACCGACTGCGCTTATTGGCTACGCGCTGTATGCGTCGCGCGGCGAAAAGCTAACCGGCTCCACCTCAGCTCTTATGTTTGCTTGCGGAGTTGCCTTGTTAGGGCCGCTCCTCTATTGGCTTACGGCGGTACCGCTGGCCCGCCGCCGGCTGGCCACAGCGCCGGCGGCGGACTGACCGCGTTGCTTAATGGAATTGGGGCATTACTATGAATCCGCTTCGAACCTAGCCAATGCCGAACCACTCCCGGCCGTTGGACGTATGGGTTTGTTGACGGCGACGCCTGCTCCGTCGGCGCCAGGTTCGTCATGGCACCGCGCCGTTTCATAACCGAAAAATTGCGCGTCGGGCAAGGTCCCGCACGCTGGGTGATGAGCGAAGCTACTTCGAGCTTTTCGACTTCGCTGTCGCCGGCTTTGCCTTGGAGTCGTCGAACATCTTCACAGCGCGGACCACTCTGTCACGCGCGTACGCGGCATCGTGCCACCCTTTCACTTCAACGCGCTTGCCTTCCAGATCCTTGTAGATAGAAAAGAAGTGCGTAATCTCTCTTACCATATGGGGATAGACATCGGTGTAATTCCACACATTGGCATAGCGCGGGTTGTTCTTGCCGACTGCCAGGACCTTTTCGTCGAGAATGCCCTGGTCCAGCATTTCAAGCAGACCGATAGGACGAACCTCCTGCACGCAGCCCGGAAAGGTGGCGCTGGGAACGAGCACCAGGACGTCGAGCGGGTCGCCATCGTCGCTCAGGGTTGACGGAATGAATCCATAGTCGCCCGGATAGTGCACAGGAGAATGCAGATTTCTATCGAGCTTGAAGACGTGCAGTTGCTTGTCATATTCAAACTTGTTGGTGGCGTCCTTCGGTATTTCAATCACGCAGCGAAACACTTCGGGGGAACGGTCGCCAACCGGCAGCTCCAGATAATTAACCATCTTTCTTTCTCCTTTAGCACGAGGGGAACGATCCGGCATGCGGCCTCGGCCGGAAGTCAGGGATATTTCCAGCTTAGATGCTGGAACTCAGGATCTGATCAAACGCTGTCGATCCGGGAACGGGAGCAGACCCTTATATAATCACGGATAATGAAGGCGCATGTCTATGTCACTTTGAAAGCGTCGGTCCTCGATCCACAGGGCCAGACCATCCAGAACGCCCTGCGCAAGATTGGTTTTGCCGACGTATCGGCGGTGCGCCAGGGGAAGTATTTTGCCCTTTCGCTGGCCGATGGACTGGCCGCGGACGCGCGCACGCCCGAGGTGGAGCGGATTGCGCGCGAGGTACTCACCAATCCTGTGATCGAAGAGTTCACGTACCGCATCGAGGAATAGTCTTCGGTCGAGCTATCGGCAGTCTCTACAACTTCTGCGATGCCGGCAGCCGTTACCTTCCCGTCACGAGCGATTCTCGCCTGTCGCATAAAATCCAATTATGTGCGGAATTGTTGGGTATGTCGGTCCGAAGAAGGTTGTCCCTGTCATTATTGAGGGGCTGAGGCGCCTCGAATACCGCGGCTACGACTCGGCAGGCATCGCAGTGGGCAGCCCGAATTCGGCCGTCCTCGAGGTGTGCCGCGCCCCCGGCAAGCTGGCCAATCTGGAAGATGTTCTCGACGAACATCCTTTGCAGGGAACCTTCGGCATCGGCCATACCCGCTGGGCCACGCATGGCCGACCCACGGAAGAGAACGCGCATCCCCATCGCGACTGCACGGGCCGCATTGTCGTGGTCCACAACGGCATCGTCGAAAACTATCTCGACCTGAAGCGCGAACTGACGGCGCAAGGCCACAAATTCGTCACCGAGACCGACACCGAGATCATCGCTCACCTGATTGAGCAGGTGCAGAAGAGATGCCGAGACCGCTGGTGCGCCGATTCCGCTGGAAGAGGCCGTGCGGCGCGCCGTGAAGCGTCTCACCGGAGCTTTTGCCCTGGGTGTTCTTTCCGCCGCCGAACCGAACAAGATTGTTGCCGCGCGCTTTGGCCCTCCGGTCGTGATCGGCGTGGGCGACGGCGAGTCCTTCGTTGCCTCCGACGTGCCGGGTATTCTGCACCACACGCGCAACATCTATTTTCTCGCCGATGGCGACATGGCCATCCTGACGGCGGGCGGCGTCGAGCTGACCGACTTCAATGGCAAGCCGATTCAGCGCGAACTGACCCGCATTTCATGGGATCCGATCCAGGCGGAAAAGGGCGGCTACAAGCATTTCATGCTGAAGGAAATCTGGGAGCAGCCGCGCGCCATTCGCGACACTACGCTGGGCCGCGTCTCGCTCGATTCCGGCAAGATTTTCCTGGGCGAAATGGAGATTGACGACGAAGAGCTCGCCATTGCCTCGAGCATTAACATCGCTGCGTGCGGCACCAGCTGGCATGCGGCGCTCGCCGGCAAGTACATGATTGAGCGTCTTGCGCGCCTTCCTGTTGACGTTGACTACGCCAGCGAGTATCGCTACCGCAACCCGATTCCCGACCGCAATGCGCTGGGCCTGCTCATCACGCAGTCTGGCGAAACCGCCGACACCCTCGCCGCGCAGCGCGAAATGAAGAGCCTGGGCTCGAAGACTGTCGCCATCTGCAATGTTGTCGGCGCCATGGTGGCGCGCGAGGCGCACGGCGCCATCTATACCCATGCGGGTCCGGAGATCGGCGTCGCGTCGACCAAGGCTTTCACCGCGCAGCTCACCGCGCTCTTTCTGCTGGCGACTAAACTGGGCCAACTGCGCGGCCGTCTCGACAAGGAACAGTCCGTCGCGCTGATCGAAGAGCTGAGCCGCGTTCCTGCCAGGATTGAAGAAGTTCTGCGCTCGCGCTCCGCCCAGTGCGAGCAACTGGCTAAGGAATTCGCCAACGCGCGCGACTTTCTTTATCTTGGGCGCGGCATCCATTTTCCGATTGCGCTTGAAGGCGCGCTCAAGCTCAAAGAGATTTCGTACATTCATGCCGAGGGCTACCCGGCCGGCGAAATGAAGCACGGACCCAACGCGCTGATCGACGAAACCCTGCCAGTGGTTGTGCTGGCAACGCGCGACGAGTCCGACCCCGCATCGAAACTGCGTTACGAGAAGACACTTTCCAATATTCAGGAAGTGACCGCGCGCTCGGGCCGGGTGATCGCTGTTGCCACGGAAGGCGACTCAACCATCGCCAGCCTCGTTGAGCACGTCATCTATGTTCCGCCGACCTTTGAGCTGCTCTCTCCGCTGATTGAGATTGTTCCGCTGCAACTGCTGGCCTATTACATCGCCGTTCGCCGCGGGTGCGATGTGGATCAGCCGCGCAATCTCGCGAAATCGGTCACGGTGGAATAACTGCGAGTGGGCCAGGGCTGCTCTGTTGTGCGTGTTGTTGCCGTGCTCCTTGCTGCCGCAATCGGCGTCAAGCCCAGGCACCTGCTGAGAGACCGTTGTCATTGAAGTGTCGCCGCGCTGTCATTTCTTTACTGAACCGGCGGCTTTGCTTTAAGGCGAATGCAAGCGTGCTTGAACTTGCGCGGTTTTCTTCTGGTCAACAACGATTCTGAGAATGACAAATTAAAGACATGCGATGTGACAAGCCGTCCAGTCCCTTCTTCGTAATCTGACGGCGAGTCACAAATAACCACTAAGGTGGCGCATGCAATGACGTATAACTCTTCCCGCCCGCTCTCACGATTCTCTGCTTCGCTTTTCCTTTTCGCCGCATCCGTCTTTGCGCAAACGCCGGGAACTGGCGCAATTCAAGGCACGGTCTACGATCCTTCGGGACGCGCTGTGGCCAAGGCCAGTGTCGCCATTGAGAACGAAGCCACGCATCTTTCCCGAATCGCCACGACCAATGGAAATGGCGCATTCACCGTGCCACTGCTTGCTCCTGGCTCCTATTCCTTGGTAGTCAAAGTGGAAGGTTTCGAAGAGAAGGACGCGCATGCCGTGCCGGTGGTCGTAAGTGAAACAAGCACTGTCGAAGTTCATCTCGCGCTTGCCAAAGTTGGCGAGACCGTCGAGGTTACGGCGGATGCGGAGATGGCGCAGACGCAGAGTTCTGCGCTCGGGCGCGCCGTGGATCAGCAGGCAATTGAGGCCCTTCCCCTGGCCAATCGCAATTACACGCAGATTCTCTCGCTCTCTCCCGGTGTCGTGGTTCGGCTGCCCGATGCGACCGAGTTGGGACGTGGAACGCAGGACGTGACCGCCAATGGGCAGAAGACCACCGCAAACAACATTCAGTTCAACGGCGTCGATGCGAACAACCTTTCGCAAAACTCTGCCGAAGCAGACGGCGAGGAAGTTGGCGTGGCGGTGCCTGCGCCGGACACCATTCAGGAATTCAAAGTGCAAACCGGTAACTACGACGCAACGTATGGCCGCGGAACCGGCGCCAACGTCGACGTTATCAGCCGCACCGGAACGGATCATATTCACGGAACCGCATGGGAGTTTCTGCGTAACGACGTCTTCAATGCGAACAATTTCTTTTCCAAGCTCACCGGTCAGCCTCGCCCCGTGCTCAAGCAGAATCAGTTCGGCGCCACCGTGGGCGGTCCGATCGTGCGCGGGGAGACGTTCTTCTTTGGCGCGTACCAGGGATTGCGTTCGAGCAATGGCGAAGGCGACGAGGTAACTGCGACCTTGCCGCAACTGACCAACGATCGTTCGGCGGCCACGCTCGGCGCGGCATTCTGCGCCTACCCAACCTACGCAGGCGGCACGCAACTAGCTTGCGATGGATCGAATATCAATCCGGTCGCGCTGAAGCTGCTGAACTTCAAATTGCCCAACGGGCAGTATGCCATTCCCAACCCGCAGATCAATCTGCTACTCCGACCCCACGCAGGTGCCCATCGGTGAGTCGACCTATGCCACCCCCGCGACCTATCGCGAAGACCAATTCACCGCAAACATCGATCACGCAGTTTCGCAAAAGAATGAGTTATCCGGACGCTTCTTCTATTCGCATGCGCCCACCGTCGAACCCTTCTCGCCGAATGCCGCGAACGTGCCTGGATGGGGAACGAACGAAGTCGATCAGAACGCGATGCTCGTGCTCGCCGATACCCATGTACTGAATCCGAGTCTGGTGAACATTGCCCGCTTCGGCTACATGCGGTTTTCGGGAATCTCGGCCGTGACAAATCCGATTCTGGCCTCGGATCTTGGCACGGAATCGCCCACCGGGGTTGCAGGTTCAGGAGTCGAAGCGACGGGGATCACCGTCGACGGCCTCTTCACCATCGGCGATGCGGGCACTCCTTTCCAGAAGCAGACAACCAACTCCTTCATCTGGCAAGACACGGTTTCTCTGACGAAAGGCAGACAATCCATCCGCACCGGCGCCGAAGTGAAGCGCCACCAGGTCATGGTCAACGCGCCGTTCTCGACCAGCGGGCTTCTCGACATTCGCACCTTCGACGACTTTCTGCTGGGCCAGAGCGCCGCGCAGAATGGCAGCCCCAACGGCATCAGCAACGTGACGATGAGCGGCGGAAGCTCCGGAGATTTTCGCAAAGACGAACGCTATACCGACTTCGCAACATTCTTTCAGGACGACATCAAGGTCACGCCGCGCCTGACGCTGAACGCGGGACTGCGCTATGAAATCTTCAGCCCTCCCTCCGAAATTCACGGCAGGCTCGTCGACTTCGATCCCGCCGTCGCCACTCTCGCTGCGCCACGCCACAGGCACGTTCAGCGGATTTACGGTCTCGTCGAACTTCAAGGGGCCAGTGCCTTCCGGTGTCACACAAACCTCCAGGTCCGGCCTCTGGCCCACCGACTTACAACGACTTCTCTCCGCGCTTGGATTCTCCTATCGCGCTCACAAATAGCCCTACGGTCGTTCTGCGCGGCGGCTATGGCATCTACTTCGATCGACTCTCCGCGGGCCTTGCCGAGAGTCTGCTGAGCAATCCGCCTTTCTCCATCTCGCAGCTCTTTGCCGGCGCGCAGAATGCGGGCGCAACGCTGCAGGCGCCATTCAGCCCGCTTCTTCCCAGCGAATCAAGCTTCCCCATCTTCATCCCGCGCATTCCTGGCGGTGGCCCAACGGTGGTCGGCATGTCCACGCATTTCACCGAGCCGTACACCGAGGAGTACAACCTGAACACGCAGATCCAGCTTGCGCGCGACTACCTGTTTGAAGTGGGCTACGTGGGGACGCGCTCCGTGCACGTCGCCGGATGCTCCGAATTCAACCAGGCGTTGCTGGCCAGCCCAACGGCGCCCGTGTATGGAGAGACGAATAACTCAATCGGCAACGTGGTGCAGCGTGCGCCTTATCAAGGCGTAGCTCCTGGGTCGTATACCTGCGCAAGCGAATACAACTCGAATTACAACTCGCTGCAGAGCAGTGTGACCAAGCGGCTGAGCCATGGATTCCAGTTCCTCGGCAGTTATACGTGGTCGCGCAATCTGGATGAGACCAGCGGTTCGTCGGGAGCGAAGTCTTCGAGCTTTGGCTGCTGACCAACGATCAGCGCAATCCGCGTGGCGACTACGGTCTGACTGACTTCGACCGCACCCATCGCGGGGTTTTCAACCTGACTTACACGACGCCGGCATTCGCTAACATGCCAACGCTGGTGCGCCATGCCATTGCCGGATGGCAGGCTTCCGGAATTTTCGTGGCGCAGTCGGGCACGCCGATCACCATTCTTGACGACAATGCCGGAGCGGTCTACGGCAACTATCCTTTTGAAAACCGCGCGCAATTGAGCGGCACCGCTCGGCCTTCGACCTCCGGCTCGCTTTACTCGCGTGTGATTGGCCCGTATCTGAATCCGGCTGCCTTTACCTCCGCCCCTGAAGCGCCCAATGGCACTTCGTCCGCCGATACCGATTTCGGCAACAGCGGAGTGGGCTGGTTCGCGGACCGGGCCAGCGCAACATCGATATGGCACTCGAACGGACGATCCCGATCGTCGAGTCGCAAAGCCTGCATTTTCGCGCGGAGTTTTTCAATCTGACGAACTCGTCGAACTTCGCAAATCCCAACAACACTTTCAGCTCGGGTGCGTCGTTCGGCATTATCACGGCGACGTCGAATAATCCGCGCATCATTCAACTCGCGCTGAAATATCAATTCTGATTCATATCCGTCGGCTTGGGGAGAATTCAATTCCGATGGAAAGCACCTTGCCAGCACTGGCGGTACAGACTTTGGACATCCTGACAGTCGAGCAGATCAAGGCGGCCTACGCGCGCCACGAGCCGATTGCTTACGCCGACCCGATGATGGCCCGAACAGAGTTGCCCTTGCAACAGACCTTCTACCCCTTTGGGTTTCCCGTTGCAGGTTTTCACTAACTCCGAGGAAGTGCTCGCCGCGGCGAAAGAATCGTGGCACGGATTTCGTCCGCTCTTTGAAATGGAACCAATCCGCTTCCACGTTGGCGTCACGGAAGGTGGTTCGGAGGAGTGCCCGCCGTGCGCCAATAAGCCGAGTGAGAGAACATCTGTGCTCGCAGATCGCGGACGGCGAAAACTTCGCAATTTCCGATGCTACCGCGGTTTTTCTCCAATATCTGGCTGGCGCAATCTACGTTGGCGCATCGGGACTACATTCGTTACTTCCTGCTCGAATCGTGCGCGATGTTTCATCTGGCGGCGCGACATTCCATTGGCATCCACGCCGCCTGCGTCGAGTTGGACGGAAACGGCATCCTGTTTTGCGGCGACTCTGGCGCCGGGAAGTCGTACGCTCGCTTACGGTTGCGCGCGCGCCGGATGGACCTACATCACCGACGACGCAAGTTTTCTGGTGAATGGACGCGACGATAGCCTCGTGGTCGGCAATTGCCGGCAAGTGCGTTTTCGGCCCTCCGCAGAAGCTCTGTTCCCGGAACTGGAAGGACGGCCGATCCTGCAGCGAGCGCAAATCGGCAAGCCCTCGATCGAATGGAACACCGCTGCCCTGGCTGCATATAGCGACTTCGTTCTCTTCGCAGGTCAAACATGTGGTCTTCCTCGATCGACGCGACGGGAGCCCGTGCGGAACTCGCTTCACTCCCGAAAGAGGTGGCGAAGGCGTTCATCCTGCAGCGGGGAATCGGCATCCCTGAGATCGCGGATTTGCAAACAGCGGCCGTTGACCGTCTGCTTGATCGCGGTGTCTTCGAATTGTGCTATACGGACCTCGACTGGGCCATTGAGCGACTCACCCGCCTCGTGAAGGAAGGACAATAGTGCAGTCGCTCATGGACGATTCAAGCGCGGAGAGCTGCACCGGCTGCGCAAAGCACATGGTCGAAATTGCGATCATTCCCAGGGCAGTTCAGCCGGGGCTTCTGGATTTTTTTTGCCGCGGCATTTTTCTTCGATTTTGGATTCGGCCTTTTCTTTTTTCTCTTCAATCTTTATTTGACTGACCTTCACTTCAACGAGAAGATTCTTGGGATCCTGACTGGAACGCTGACGTTCGGCAATGTGGTCGGGACCATTCCCATCACGATTCTGGTCCGACGGTTCGGGCTGCAGAAGCTGCTGCTGCTTTGCTTCATCTGCGGCGCCTCTCATTTGCATTGTGCGCACTTTCGTTCTGTGGACTCCCGCGACAGATTGGCCTGGCATTTCTCACGGGCATCGCGATGAGCAGTTGGCCCATTTGCTTTTCGCCAGCCATCGCGCAGCTGACCAATGAGAAGAATCGGGTCACAGGATTCAGCATCACTTTTGCTACGGGAATTGGCCTGGGAACATTGGCCGGTGTCGCTGGCGGGTATCTGCCGGAAATCCTGCACCGCGCGGGGCATCCCGGCTCGCTTGTCGCAAACATCCGCACAGTGCTCCAGCTGGCCTGTGTCGTTGCCCTCGCTGGGAGTCTGGCCAATCTTGAAACTGCGGCTTGGCGTCCCGGACCGCACCGAACACCGGCGCATTCGCGTCTTTCATCCCTTCCTGCTTTGGTTTCTGCCGCCATTCGTTATCTGGAACATCGTCACCGGCTCGTTCCCACCGTTCGCCGCGGTCTACTTACAGCAACATCTCGGCATTCCGCTCCAGCATGTTGGCGTGGTCTTTTCCGTTGCCCAGCTGCTGCAATTCACCGCCGTATTGCTTTCGCCGCTGCTGTATCGAAGATTTGGCAGAATAGTCGGAATAGGCTTTGCCCAGGCCACGACCGCAGCCGCTCTGCTCTGCATGGGCGTTGACCCGCAGTATTCCCCTTGCCGTCACCTACTATTTCGCCTACAGCGGCATGCAATGGATGACTGGACCCGGGATTTACAGCTTTCTGATGGATCAACATTCCCGACGAGGAACGCAGCACGGCCTCTGCGATTCAGAACATGTCGGGAGCCATTTGCCAGGCCGCGACGGCGGCGGTCACCGGCAGCTGCATTGTCCGATTCGGCTATGCCAATGTGCTGTTTGGCAACGCGGGCGCGGCCTTGCTCGCGTCGATTCTCTTTGTATCCCTTCTTGGGATTGCGACCAGAAAACCCATGTCCATTGCCCCGGCCACCGCACAGATAAACGGCACGGCGAGCTGACCGCTCTTGCGGATCTGTCCTTGTGGCTTCGGCCAGATCGCGGCCACTACTTGGCATTTCCCAATGACAAATGGATGACATTCGTCTGACCGCGGCCTGACACGTGTCCTCGCAGGCATCGCTAGCTTAGGAAGTAATGACATATGTCGTAGCACGTCCACGTGGAGTCGAGGCGAGAGGTCTCGCCAATTTGTCCTGCTCCAAGTCGATCGAGGATCGTCTCGGCTTCACGGCACAGCAATGGATCCAGCGATGAGGGCACACCTTTCGAACGCAGCATACGGCGTGCTTGATTACATGGCGTATCCCGCGGGGATGCTCATCGTCGCGCCGATTGCCGTCCGCAATCTGGGCGCCGCCCAGTTCGGTGTATGGATGATTGCGAATGCGGCCCTCTCAATCGGGTCGATCATGGCATCCGGCTTTGGGGATGCGAATATTCGCTACGTTTCGATGGCGCGTGGGGGGAACGATCAAGCAAGGCTCTTTGGTGCGGTACGCAGCACCATGGGCATTCACATTCTGCTGGGCGCAACGATCGCTCTTATTTCGTGGACTCTCGCACCTGCTGCAGCCGCCCGCATCGCATCGTCGAATGCCGAGCTCCGCCTTGAATGCCTCTGGTGTCTCCGTGTTGCAAGCCTTTTGATTCTTGTTCGCTCGGTCGAGACGGTTTGCGTCAGCACGCAACGGGCATTTGAGCGCTATGGCGCGGCGGTTCGAATCAGCGTGATCGCTCGTCTGCTGGCGCTCGCCTCTGCTGCCGTATTGCCACTGGCAAAACAGGGAGTGGTCAGCGTGATGATCGCAACCGCAATTTTTATCACGGTTAGCCTCGGCATCCAGCTTGTCCAACTCAAGGGTTTGCTCGGAGCCCATTCACTTTGGCCATCTTTCGATCGCGAAACAACGCACGCTCTTCTGGGTTTCGGCATCTTTTCCTGGATTCAGGCTGTCTCTGGAATTCTCTTCGGACAGGTCGACCGGCTCATCACAGGGATCTACCTGGGCGCTGCTGCCGTCGCCTCCTATGCCTTATGTGCACAAATGGCTCAGCCAATTTATGGCATCGCGGCCTCAGGCCTGCACTTTCTCTTTCCATACGTGTCAGCGCGTCTCGCTGAGGGCTCCGTCAAACCGCTGCGTCGAACAGTCCTGCTGGCTTTCGCCGCGAATTTTCTGCTGGTTGCTTTCTGCACAGCAATGTTACTGGTTCTTGGCACGCGCTTACTCGCGCTGTGGGGTGGAGTCGCGATTGCTCGCGCAGGTGGAAGTTCTGTTCTGCCGCTCCTTGTTTGGAGCACGGCGGCACAGGCACTCAGCGTCACCGGCACTTACACGATGCTGGCGTTGGGACGCGTCCGCCTGGTCACATTCCTGAATCTCGCTGGAGGCGCGGCCATGCTGCTCGCGGCGCGCTGGCTGCTGCCCAAATACGGCATGCATGGAATGGCCATGGCGCGACTCTTCTGCGGGCCGCTTATGCTGCTCGTCTACATTCCCCTTGCCGCGATGCTCTTTCGCAAGACCCGCATTTCATCCCGCACCGCCGCAGTTGTTACGGTCTGCGAGGAGATCTCACAGTGAAGTCTTCTGCCTCGGCCGTGTCCACAATGCCTGAAGAGCCATGCACTTCCTCTGATGAACCGCGCACATTGGAGGCCTCGCCTTCAGTAAACGTTTTGGGAGTGCGAGTTGATGCTCTGTCGATGGGATGCACTCTGGCGAAGATTGCCAGCATTCTTCAAACCCGGGGGAAGGGTTATCTCTCCGCGATCAACGTGTACGGTGTGATGGAGGCACAGCGCGATGTGGAGTTGGCGGCAGCATACGCCGATGCCGCTATCGCCATCCCGGATGGCATGCCCACGGTATGGGTCGGACGCCTCCAACGGCATCGCGGGATCGAGCGTATTGCCGGACCCGATTTGATGCGCGAAGTGTTCCTCCACAGAGAGTTTGCCCGTTGCACGCATTTCTTTTACGGCGGCAACGAAGGCGTAGCCGAGGAACTCGCGGAACATTTCAAGCGGCTCGCTCCGTGGGCCAGAATTGTCGGTACGTACACGCCGCCATTTCGTTCACTTACACAAGCGGAGGAGCGCGACCTGATTGCCCGTATCAATGAATTAAAGCCGGACATGATTTGGGTGGGAATCGGGACCCCGAAGCAGGATAAGTTCATGCGGCGCTATCTACCCGAATTCGACACGCATGTGATGTTTGGCGTGGGCGCCGCGTTCGACTTTCACACCGGACGCATTCACGATTGCTCCGAATGGATCAAGCGTGCGGGGCTGCAATGGGTTCACCGACTTATCCAGGATCCCAAGCGCCTTTGGTGGCGCTACCTCCGGAATAATCCTGCCTTTCTCTTGCGAATCACTCTGCAGTTAATGGGTCTGCGCACGTATTCTCTGACGCGCGCCTTTTCTGCGGGAACCGCGGCACGGAAGGTTACGCGGCTCTCGCGCCAGCCCGGCCCTTAGATTCTTTCCAGGACCGCACGAGCGAAGCTCAGAGACCGTATTAAGGTTGGGGAATCAGTAGGTTGGCTTGGAATCCCGATCGTACGGCTGGCCGAATTTGTTGAGGTGGCCCGCCGGTTTCAAAGGTGTCTCTGAGGCATCCACGACGCCCAGGTCGGCTCCCCCGGCCGGAATCTGCACGCGACGCGTCAATTGATCGAGCGTGGGCTGCGGCAAGCCTTCAATCCAAACATGCATCTCATAATCGCCTGGGGGCACGCCATGAATCGAGAGAGTGCCATCTGACTTGGCGGTCGCGTAGAAAGGGGTCGACAAGACAAGAATGACGGCGCTCATCTCCGGATGAATATTGCAGAAGATATAGGAGACTCCCTCGCGCGAAAACATGACTTCTTTATCAGTTCCTGATTCGTAGAGTCCGAGATCGAATCGCTTTCCGTTGAATAAGGAAAAGACATTGTGAAAGAAAGGGTCGGCATTCGGAAAATGCACTTCACTGCCGATGGGAACAATCAGCAGATGCGGTGTGAACATTCGATTTTTTTGCAGTAAAGTGTAACGGCCATTGGGGAGAAAAGTCTGCGAAGGTGTGCCTGGAAGCGGTTTCAGCCATAGCACCACGGGAGCAGCATGCTCGTGCGGATGCGATTTGGGGAACTGAATTCGCACGTGCACATCGTCAGTGGATTCGCGGCTCTCTGCCTGCGCCCAGACAAATGTCGAGACGAGCGCAACGATGCAGAGCAGTATGCACCGCAGATGGTCGTGCCTCTTCGTCACTGTCAAAACTTGTATCCCGCGGCCACTCCGATTACATCGCTGGCAGCCGTGGCGCCATCCACTGGGGAAGATTCAATCCGCCTGTATTCGAGAGAGAAAAGCAGGTAGGCACTGGGACTGAAAATAACGTTGCCCGTCGCGGTCCGGTTGCGGAAGGCGTTTTGGTACACCGCTGACGCCGCTCCAGCGTACGGGCGCAGCTCACCAGCGGGAACATTGTCCGTGCCGAGAGCCTCGTTGAACTCGAGTCTCTCGCTCAATTTCTGTTTCCATTGCACCCAACCCCCCACATCGTCGAGCGTGCGGAAGTAGAAGCTATTTCCTTCCGTTCGAAAAGCATAATCCTTATATTGTCCACCACCAAGGCCGCCGAGCGCTTGTCCGCGATAGAAACCGCCACTCAGCTGCATACGCGCCGGCAATGGAAGTCGATAGTCAAGGGTTCCGGCCCACGTGTCGAACCGCCTTCCTCCTATGCTTCGATGCGGCGCGAACACTCCGCCGACACCAAACTGCAGTCCGCCCTCCGATTGTCCGCCGGGCACGGCGATGCGCGTTTCCACCCCGGGCCAGCGGCTTGCCTCGGCAGTGGACTGCGTGAGGGCCGCACCATTTGCTGCGGCGAGTGTCGAGGTGTAAGGCGCGTCTCCAATATCGATGAGGGCAGCCTGGGCACGCAGCCTAGGCACCGAGCCAAACGAAAGGTCCCGCGTGATTCCGAATTGCGGCGTCCAGCTCCACAGGTTGCCTGACCAGGCAAGGGGCGGCTGGGAAACGGCGGTCAGCGAGTCCGGCGCATTCGGGCTGACAATGGGCCGGTCCATCGAGAAGAACGCTTCAGTGTTTTCCCAATCGAGGGCGGCGTGCGCGGTTCTCAATCGAACCAAACCTATTCCCTCTCCGCCGGCGTACCCGTTCGTCGCGGGCGCGCTGCCGTCGAAATCGACTCGCAGATCGCCGTGACTTCGCGCACCGAAAAGATGGGGTCCGCGCATGTCCAGGCCCATGATCGTCTGGCGCACCGAGGCGCCTGTGCCGCCGGCTCCTGGAACGGCAAGGGTCGGAGTTGCTGACATGTCGACGGCCCGCGTGTTGACAAATCCATTCATGAGAACAAGACCGCTGACCTTTACCGGGAATCGCGATTCACTCTCGACCTTGGTTTGTTCCTGCACCGCAATCTGAGTTTCCTGCAAGGACTGCCGTTCCCGCAGATCCTCAACTTCTGCAGCGAGCTTTGCCGCGTCGGATTCCGCCGTCTGGGGAGTGGGCGAATTCGCAGCTGTGGCGCCCTCGCCCTTCAGGGTCAAGAGCTGTCGCCGCATCTCTTCAAGCTGTCGTTGCGACTCATCGAGTTGCGCCTGAACGCGGGTCATCGCTTCGGTCAGCTGTTTCACCTTTTCTGCGACGTCCTCTTGCGCCCGCGCAATGCATGGACAGAGACATACACTCAAAGCGCAAAACAGCGTTAGTATCAACGCGCTCTTCCCGCGCGGTCCATAGCACGAACGATCAGAGGGCATAAAGGAACCTCGACTTATGCAGTCTTCACTCGTGTTCGTTCTTCCGTTGACGGCGCTGACTGTTCCGCAAGACCGCGCGCAATCGACATACGAAAGATGGTTTCTCCTGGCCGACTGCTAACCAGGATCACATCGCCGCCATGCTCCGCGGCGATGCACTGTGCGAGCGTCAATCCGAGACCTGATCCCTTTTGCTTTCCTTCGCTGACGAAGGGTTCGAAAAGAGTGTTTCGAATACTCTCCGGAACGCCGTCGCCGTTGTCCATCACTCCCAGGATGATCTCTGCGGGGCGAACATCGAGACTGACTGCGACGCGCGGAGGCTCACCAGAACTGTGCACTGTCTGACATCCATTCAGAACCAGATTGTAGATGGCGCGCTCGATCTGTTTCCCGTCCACCACGGCTGTCGTCTCTGCTGGGTTTTGGTTTCGGACCGTCAATTCGACGTTAGCAGCATCGGGATGTGCGCGGACCATGCCAACCGCCCGATCCATCAGAGTCGCCACCAACTGAGGCGAACGTCGAATACCTGGTCCGCTTCTGCTGAAAATGAGCAGGGACTCCAGCAACTCCGTTGTCCCGTCGACAGCAGTGCGGATCTCCGTCAGGATTTCCGTGCGTTCTTCGTCGGTGAGACGACCAGAGGCCAGGAACTCCGAATTCGCATACACGGCTGCCAGATAGTGGCGCAGGTCATGAGAAACAGAACTCGCCATTCTGCCGATTGTCGCCAGGCGTTCGGACTCCAACAGTGCCTGCTGGGTTGTCAGGATTTCTTGGCGCATGCCCGCAAAGGCGGTGCTCAGTTCACGCACTTCCATCGTGCCGCGATAGGGCAGGAGGTGCGCGCTGTCTCCTGCGGCAAATGCGCGTACACCCGTAGCAAGCTGTTCCAGTGGATGCGTCACAGCGCGCGAGAGCACGGTCATCAACCCGGTTCCGATCACAAGGGCGAGCAAGCCCGGCAATCAGCACGAGGCGATCGATCTCGCGAATTGAGCGCTCCTCTGCATCCATCGATTTCAGCTCAATCAACTCGAGTGGAGCAGACGCTCGCGCGGATAAGTCGCGGCCAACCGCCAAATAGCGTTCGTTTCCGAGCTTCACCGTCATCGCGTCCGGCCGCTCGTTCGATGCGGAGATCGGATGAGCAGCGAGGGTGGACTCGATCGGAGCGGGCGAGCGATCCCGCCAACGCGCGATTTCGACTTACGAACAATGCGTCGACGCTGGTGGCATTGCTTAGCTGTCCGACCGAGGCGCGATCTATCGCGAAGCCGCTGATGACATAGCCCAGGACCGTCCCATTCGCTTCGCTACCAAAAAACAAGGGCCGTACGGATGTGAAGAAGAGGCTATCGCCGCTGACAACATAGGGTCGGGGCGATTGGCCGACTGCCGAACCCAGGTCCGCACGAAGCCTTGCGCCTGCGGGAGAATTTCCGGCATAGGCCGCAACAATCCGCCCATCCCGGTCGGCTAGAGCAAACAGGTCGTTGCCGCTGACCTTCCAGAACTCGACCGCACCATCTTCGATGGTGCGATCGTCGCTGGTTGTCATGAGCGCCTTCAGGCTGGGCAAATCAGCAAGCAGCGCGTTCTCTCGATCGAGGGCAGTCATGCGCTGCGCCTGCAAATTCTCAAAAGTCGCAATCGAACGCATGAGGTCCGCAGACAGATTCCCCGTCAACACGCTCTCGAGTCGACGGCGAATGGTGAACAGACTGGCGAAGGTCGTAGTCACGATGATGACTGCCATCGCGGCGATCAGCAGTCACACGTGTACGGAGGCCCCGATTCTCCGGTCCTTGAAGTGTCACGGAACCGGAGTGAGCAGAGCCTGCTTTCCGCGGTGTTCGGATCACGGGACAAATTTGTATCCTGCGCCGTAAATCGTCAGCAGATGACGAGGGTTCGACGGGTCAGGTTCCAGTTTCTGCCGCAGTTTCAGAATCTGGTTATCAACAGTGCGCGTCGTTGGATAGCAGTTATAGCCCCAGACCTCATTCAGCAATTCTTCGCGGCTCAGCACCCGCTCGGCATGCTCGGTAAAGAACTTAAGCAAGCCTAAACTCATGCGAAGTGAGCGGAACGGCGACGTCACCCCGGCGCGCTGTCATCTTTTGAAAATCGAGTTCGCAGCCCGCGAATCGATACGTCATTGCTGCGGCCGGGCGGCGCCTGCGCCGGATGGCCGCCTGGACCCGCGCCATCAGCTCACGCGGACTGAATGGCTTTGTTACGTAGTCATCGGCGCCAAGTTCCAGAAGCAATACCTTGTCCACCACCTCGGCGACCGCGCTCAGCACGATCACTGGAGTATCGTTCGATATCGACTTCATGGTTTGGCAAAGTTCGCGCCCAGATATCTCGGGCAGAATCAGGTCCAGGATCACCGCAGTCGGCCGATGCGCTCGGAATAAGTCGAGACCGGTTTGCCCATCTCCAGCAGTAACTACCTCGTAGTGTTCCCCGGCAAATACTCGCCGGAGTACTTTCTGCATGCGGGGGTCATCTTCAACGATCAGGATCGTGCCCAATCGAGGCGCAGAAGCGCTTTCCTCCTGTTCAACCACGGCAAGCTCCAGTTCCTTTACCATCAATCTATTCTCCCCCGAATCATAACTCCCTTAAGAAATACAGGACCAGAAATGACAAAGAGGTGACATTTCAGGTTATAAGTCAACACGAAAAATACTAATCGTGACGATGGCCCCGAAGTTATGCGCCATCGTGGCTTCCGATATGTGAAATCCTTAGTGCGCCATAATCCTTGTTAGCAACGCGGGTCTGCAGGTGCCGGTACAACATTATATACTTTTCCGAAATTACCGAGGCCGATAGCCGTGGCATCGACAGATGGCAGGATGCGCGGCGCCTTCGCGCGCCACGCGAATCGCATCGGTAAATGCATCGATTTCTCCCGGTCCAAGCGGGACGTAGTGGCACACGTCCATGCCGACCTCGCGAAACGCAGGGATATCGGAGCACACCACCCGGCATCCGGCCAGCAAGGCTTCCACGACCGGCAGACCAAAGCCCTCGACGATCGAAGGCGCCAGAAGCAGTTCGCAATTGCGATAACACCATTGCAGCTCCGCATCCCTGATCCCGCAGAGAACGACCACCTTCCGGTCGAGGCGGGCCGACCGGATCTGCTCTCTGAATCCGTGCGCGTCTCCGGTCCCGGAACTCCGACAACCACAAGTTGGGTCTCCGGAGGAATGGCACCCGTCACGCAGGCACTGCTCGAAGACTTCGCAGGGCGAGCGGAATGTTCTTGTTACGCCGATGCTGCGCGACGCACAAGCAGAAATGGCTGCCCTTTGTGGAGCGGTTGCGGGCCACGCGCGCAATTTGCCGTGGCAGACTCGACAGAATTCAAGATCGTGACTGCTTTGTCGGCGAAACTGCTGCCAAACCAATGGCCGAGTTGTTGCCGCGTGCTCTCTGAAACGCAGGCAATCGCATCCACCGATTTCAGGCACTGCCGAACCACCTGGCGATTCAGAATGCTCTTCAGAAACCCGAAATTCGCAGGAATGTCGAAAGCGATAAAGATCGTGCAGGCTCACCACCGTCGGGCAGGGGAAACCTCTTGCGGAGACCGGCATGGGATAGGCAAGATGCACAACATCCGCATCCAGTTGAGAGGCGATTCGGGGAAGTTCCGAGTAGTACCAGTGGTTGCGGTGAACCGTTGCTCGGCGACTCGTTACGGGGTGAATATGAAGGCGGGCGTCATGGCGCGCAATCGCGTCGGCATAGGTTTGCTGCTGCCATGCGCCCGCCAGCAGATGCACCTCCGAGATTTCTGGACGCGTCAGCAGTCCGCGCACTACGTTGGCTGCATGACGTGAAACACCGTTCAGATGTTGGGGTGCGGAGAGCGCGGCCACAACGACTTTCATACTTTCGGCCTCCGCGTCGCCATTTCTTTGGAACGGGCGGATTGCGCTGCTTTACCGCGAAGATCGAGTGCAGCTTCATCTTGCCCGGTGGAACTGTGAAGGAAAAGAGCGCTGAATAGAGTGACGGCCCAAAGGGGCAGCGATAGATCGAATGGTTCGGTATCGGCCAGTCCACGCACGAGAATGAAGAGCAGCAGCCCTCCACCAAACGCCTTCAACGGACCCGGTGCCATCCCTCTGATCTGACGGGCCAGACTACCATACAGGCCGATCACGATTACCAAGCCCGCGGCGCCATATGCATAGAACTGCTGCAGGAGTTCGTTATGCGCATGCCGTGCCTCAAAGTCCTCACTGAACAGCGGAACTACCTTCCACACCGAGTGAAACCCATGCCCGATCCACGGCTGCTCGAGTGACTTGTCGACGAAATAGGCCCAGATGCCGAGCCGTCCCGTCAGGGTCTCCGCCTGGTTGCCCGCATTCTCGTACAGCACGTAGTAGGCCTCAATCAAGCCCCAGAATGCGATAAGTGCACACGCGGCTGCACCCACCATGAGCAGCTTGGCTTTCAGCGACAATGAGCGATCGCGTAGCAGGATAAAAGCTTGTCCCGCAACCAGCGCAAAAATCGACGTCTTGCTGAGCGTGCGCAGCAAAGTGATGCCAAGAAAGAGCGAAGGAACGATCCAGAACAATTCTTTCCGCCGGATCAAATACTGCGCCAGGAACAATGCGAACGCGCACACAAATCCGATCTGGTTCGGTCCCAGTAGGCCTTCATCACCGAGCCGCATGTCAGACTGCGGCGGTAGCATCCACGCAGAAAGCGCGACGGCGCACGCACCCCACAGGTATCCTCTCATCAGCGACGACGCGGTTTCGAGAAGCGGGTTTGCGCGAATCAACAGAATCACCATTGCGAGATCCGCGGCCATTGCGCACCAATATGCAGCGGCCGCGGCGACCGATACTGCACTCGTCCACACGAGGCTCAAGCCTGAGAAGCAGAGAAACAGTAGAACCCATCGAAACGGACGCAGCGAAAGCAGGGGCACAGTGTTCGAGGCCGCAGAACCAAAAGTTTGAAACGCGACCGCCACCAGCAGAAGGAAATTCAGAGCAAGATTCGCGGTCACCCCCGTGCGCGGGTCGAGGAGAAACATCCGCACACCAATCAGGACGAAGACCACCCGAAGCGCAAAATAAAATCCCACCACCGCCGGCGCCAGCAGCGTCGATTCGCTCTCTGCGCATCGAACGCCCGCAAAACCCTGCATCTCTCCTGTTCTCGCGTTGTGCATGCCATCCGCCATCATGGTGCCTCTCGCCTCTGCCGAGCGATGCGGAGCCACCCGTTTCTCGCGTCCGACCAAATCGCGTCAGCAAGTTGCCGCCGCGGATCAGTTGGATCCACCCGCATCCATCGGTACTCGAACAGCATGCCCGCGGCAGTAACGCCGATCGCGAACATCGTCAGCAGCAATGCAAGCGGCAATCGAGGGGGGAAGGATTTCTTTTCCGGGATTCCCGGTGAGTCAATCACGCTGACTACGGGAATGTCTTTTGCCTCCTGGATGCGCGCAATTTCGTATTGCTGAGTGAGCAATTCGAAGACAGCCTCCTGGACCTTCACAGTTCGATAAAGATCCGCATAGGGGACCGCCAGCCGCGGTAGTTGCCGGAGTGGCGGATACAATTCGTCCACGGCGGTTCCCGTTGTCGAATCACCGCTCTCCGCCGTTTCACCGGCGGGCGACAGCTGCGCGGAGGTGCCACCCATTTTCGCGAGTACACGCTTCAGGTCGGCGATCGCGCGCCTCTGCAGACCGCACGCGAATATTGCTATCGCCATAAATCTGCCGGAGAGAATCCAGTTCGCCTTGTGTAGCGACCAGTTCGCCTTCGATCTTCGCGCCTGCATCCACCATGGCGCGCGTCTGCTCGTGAATATCGATGGTCGAATGCGTGCTCGAAAAATCGCTGAGAGCCTGCTGCGCATTTTCAAGGTCGCTCTTCACCGCATCAAGCCGCCGCTCAATAAACATGCGCTCGCGATGTGCCGACGACGTGCTGGTTCGATTCACCAGCATGTTCAGTTCGTCGAGATACCCTTGCGCCAGGTCACGCGCCCGCCGCGGATCGGTGTCCGTCACCGTCACCGTGATGACGCCGCTCTTCTTGTCATCTGCAATCGAAGTGTGACGCGCGAGATACTTCGCTGTGTCGACTCGATAACGCTTGTGATACGCCTTCTGCAAGTCAAAGCGATCGATCAGGTCACCGGTCACCGTTCCGCTGCGCAGCAAATCGACGAAGAGCGCGCTGGTTCCCATGCGCGCCAAGAAAACTTGCGGCCAGCGCGCCGAGCCCGTCGAGCCCACCGAGACTGCGGCCTGCCAACGCCGCAAGCATCGCTGTGCCCGAATTGGAATTTTCCGGCGGCATGATCCGCGCCGTCGATTCATAACGCTTCGGAATGACGAACGCGATGATCAGGCTCAGGCCGAGCGCGATCGCCGCTACGCGGAACAGAGTACGCCGTCGATCCCATAGCACCGCGACATTGGTCACCCAGTTCGGCGCGAGAAGCGTCGTCGACGCGGATCGCCGTCGCATCTTCCAGCTCCGGTTCAAGCACGACTTGTTCGCGTTCGACGGCCATATGCACCTACAATCCCGCAACTGCGGCGGTAATGGCGATGGAAGCAGCAATTTGCGCGGTGCTCAGCAGGTTGCGCCACAACAGCGAGGCGCCTATGATTTTCTGCGGCACGACAATCACGTCGCCGGGTTCGAGCCTCGTGGACAACACTTCGTGCCTGTACCAATCGCCCGAACGTCGCCCCACCACCGAACCATTCGCGCGAATGATGAAGATCTCCTTGTCGATTTGCAATCTGCGTGGCGCCGCCGGCTCGCTGCAAATACCAATCCGCGGACTTGCCGGGCGCAAACGTGATGGCAGCAGCGTTGTAGACCTGCCCTGTGATCAGCACAAACCCCGGCCTCTTGGGGATGCGCAATTCATCGTCGGCTGCTCACCTCGATGTCGGCCGGCGTCCCGGCCCAGCTGTCGATATCGGCGCTGATGTGAATCACCAGGCGTCCACTCGCCGGCTGGCTGCGTCAGGCGCGCCAGCACCTGCTCCTGCTGTTGCTGAATCAGTTGCAGCTTGGATGATTGATCGCTGCCGCCAACATTGGGCGACATGCGCGCCGCTGCGGAGCTGGTCTCGATCTGCCGAATCAGTTCTTCGCGGCTCTTCTCTTCAAGCGACGCGCACTTCGGGCCGCGTCAGCACCGCCCCCTCGGGATACGCCGTTTCGCGGAATCCGCCGGCGCGCCGCAGCACGTCGCTCAGGTGCTCGCCTTGCTGGAAGCCATAGCTTCCCGGATGCGCCAACTTCTCCCTCAATCGCGATCGATGCGCCGATGTCGTTCCATCCCGTGATCTGATGGACGGTCAGCACGTCGCCGGGCTTCAGCGGCGCATCCGCGTCGCGGTCGTCCTTCAACACCGCATCGCCGATGCGCAGGTCGCGCCGCTCGCCCACGACCTTGACGCCATTCACAACCTGGTAGCTGATCAAATCCGCGTTGGTCAGGAGTGCATCGCGCTTGAAGCCGCCCGCCATGCGCACCAATTGAGCAGCGGTCATTCCTTCTGATAACGCGTACGAGCCGGGCCGCATTACTTCGCCGCGCACGATCACATTCGGCGCATCCTGCTCGTAGCGGCCGAAGAGGCGGATCGTGTCGAATGGCTGAAGGGCCAGGTTGAAATTGCCGATCAGCGTGTCGGGCACAGTCTGAACTCGATCGTCTCGGCATGCAGGTCCGGAGGCATGAGACGTACGATTTCGCCCTGCACTGCCGGCTCCGGCAGCAGGTCCTGATAGCTGTGCAGAACATCGTTGAGGCGCATTCCATCGCGATACGCCAGCGCGCCCAGGACGCACCACGTGGCCTTCGAGGTAAACAACGCGCTCGCTGTAAGGCAGAATCGGCGCCACTCGAACGCGGTCGCCGTCCTTCACTTCGAAGGCGGCGATGGCGGTCGTCGCCGTCTCAGTATCTCCGGCCGAGCCGACGTCGAGCCCCACCGTCTCGCGCTGCTGATGTGCGTCGATGCGTTCGACTGTGATGTGGCCCAGCGCCGCCGCAACCGTGACGCCGCCCGCTTCGTCAAGCACCGCGGCGAGGCTTTTCTCATCGCGAAGTTCGTAAATCGCCGGGCGCTTCACCGCGCCGTAGACCGCAACTTGCGGGCCTGCCGCGGGAACCAGCAACGTGTCGCCGCCCTCGAGGCGGTCATCGTCTTTGCGAACGCCGTGCAGCAGAAAATCATAGAGATCGATTTCGCCGATCAGCTTGTCGTTGCGAAGATGGCGCAGCACGCGCAGCGAGCCCGTCGCGGTTGGACCGCCGGCGGCATATAGCGCGTTCAATGGCGACGCGAGCGAACTGATGTCGTATGCGCCCGGACGCTGCACATCGCCGACAACGTAAATCCGCACGGTGCGCAGACGCGCGACGGTGACCGCGACATGCGCATTCCTGAACTGATTCTGCAGCGCAGCCTCAATCACGCTCTCGGCGCGGCCCAGAGTCAGTCCGGCCACTTGAACCACGCCGGACTCCGGCAGCATAATGCGCCCTTCGCGGTCGACTACGCGGGGGAACGTCTGCGTTAGGCCGCCCCACAAGCTGATGTTGAGCGTGTCGCCCGGACCCACAACGTAGTCCGGCCCGATAGGGACATCGAGCGGCGATCGTGCTCGAAGCCGAGCTGACACTCATTGCACTCGCCAAGCTCCGGTTCACGAAGACTTCCGACCCAAAACGTTTCAATCGCTCCGGCGAGCTCGGAATCTGCGTGTAGAGATCGCGCATCGACATCAAGTTGTATGGTGCCGGTTGGCGAAGCACCTGCGGCTCGTCGGTTGTGGTGTGCGTCCCGTTCGCGTTTCGATTCTGTGGGCCAGCCATTCCACTTGGAGTCGGCACGCGTCGGGGATGGAGTGTTTATTTCCGACGGAAGGCTCGCAGCGAATGGAGATTCCTCCTGCGTCGATTGAATCTGACTACCGAATGGAGAGCCGGTTGTAAGGGGCAGCTCCGTTTCGCTTGCACCCGACGGGGGCGAACTTTGCCCGCTCGTCATCGCCGCCCGCTGCAAGTCTTCATCGGAGACAAATCCGCGCGACCGCAAAAATACGGTGATGCCCGCGCGCACTTGCGGGCTTGTCGAAATCTGGTTGTAGAGCATTTCGTCGGTGATCGAGTCCGGCTGGGTGGGCGTTCCTTGCTGCTGCAGCATGTCTGCCAGATACGACTTCAGTTCGACGACGACTTCGGGTCGTTCCTGCAGAATCATCAGAATCTGAGCGGCCGAGAGCACCACGCCGGCTCCTCCTGTATCTAACCCCGCCGTCGCATTCCCATTTGCAATACGGTCAGCAGAATCGCTCGAACCCAACTCACTCGATGCGCTCGTCGGCGAACTCGAAACGGACGCAGCTCCCGTTTGCGTATCGGACGAAGAACTGGAAGCGCCGGAAGCCTGCGCGGCGCTTAAAGCAACCATCCCTGGAAAACACGACAACCCGGCAAGGAGCGCGATGTAACCAATTCGGCGCGCCGTTGCGAAGAACGAATTGGGAAGGGATGGATTCACCGGGAAGTCTCTGTCACTCGCCGTTGCCAGCGCGAGAGTTCAATTGCGTACTTCAGTCCTTCGATCACGTGGAATTGCAGGCGCAAAAAGAGGTAGTAAGTCTCGGTCCTGTACCGCGCCAACCTGCGCTACCAGACGTTCACCGGGCACGCCGCGCGTAATGGGCGGCGGCAGGTGCGCCGGAAAGACGAGCCGGCGAATGGCTGGACGATTCGAGGTGCCGTCGCGCAACTCCTGGCGCAAAATCAAATACAGCTTGTTTCCCGGCGAGTCCGCGAGGAGCACGCGCATGCCGAACGTTTCCACCCACAAGCGAACTTTGTGCGGAAGCCGATCAGCCGCCCATCGCTCCAGGCTCTCCGGCGCTGCGCCGCCGAACGTCAATTTCGAAAGCAATACGGCAGCGGCCAGGGCGATCTCCGCTTGTGGTTCGATGGCGGCGATCCGCTCCACTTCGAGCCAGAAGTCTGTGTCCCCGCGACGTGCCTGGACATGGCGCCAGAACTTCATGCACCCACGAGGCGCGGGTGTGCTCCCCGCAGAGATGCTTGAAGAGATGCAGGCCCTGCTGCACCAGAATGTCGGCGGGCGACAGTGCTGGAATGACCGCTCCGTCGAAGCTCTCGAAGCTGGGTGCGCGCCAGCCGATCGGTCCTTGCTCCGTTGCGGCCCGGGGTCGTCGAGAGCATATGCAGCTCGAGCGAGCGCTGCGAATGAACCCTGTAGATCTTGCGAATGTCGGGCGCGCTCGATTCGCCCGCGGTGAATTCCATGGTGTTGCCGCAGACAGCGTGCAGTCCGTAGCCGAAGCCCATCAGGACATGGCGTGCAGCGGTTGCATCGCGCGCTGCAACCAGAAAATCGAGATCGATCTGCCAGCGAAGCGCGCAGTCCGGAACCGATTCCGGCGTGAGTGTGATTCCTTTGAGCAGCGCAAAAGAGATGCGCTGCCGGCTCATGGCGCGGCTGATTGCGGCCGCTTCCTCGAAAAAGCGCCGCGGTCCGCTCGCGATTCTCCGCGAGATTCTTGCTGGAAGCGATTCAGGATGGACTCGGGCAGGCATCGTTCCAGGCCAAGCTCGGTGAGCCGATCGAGCAGATAAAGCGCGAGGCCGCTGATATCCAGCCAATAGAGGATCCTTTGCCAGTCGCTCGCGTCGAAGACGGCGAAGCGCGCTTCCACTTCGGCGGCCGTGCTCGCGGAAGCTCGCCAGCACGGCCTCCTTCAGTCGCCTGGCGCGCGGTCGACGCTTTGGTTTCGAATCGAAACATTGGTTCATATCGATCAATGGCTATACATCTCCGGTTCGCCCTGGCTGCCCGCGCGGCGGCAGGTGGCGCAGGTAGACGACGATCGACCAGATCTCGTCGTCGCTCAACATGCCTTTCGCGCCCGGCATCCTGATCGGCCAGATGCCGTAGTCGATCACCCACTTCAATTGCCCATCGGTGTAGTCCTGCACATCGCGCGACGCCAGCGACGGCACCGGCGGAGACATGCGATCCGCAAACGGCACGCCGGTGTTCTGCCCGTCCATTCCGTGGCAGGCCACGCAGTAGTGCGAGAACGCTTCCTTCCCATCGGCAATCGTGTCCGGCGTGGCAGCGAGCGGGTTCTTCTGTTCTTGTTGCCGACCATGAAGTGATGCTTCGCGCTCGTGACGATGCGCGTCTCGATCGGGCCGGGCGGATTCGCCTTGCAGCCGACGGCAGGCAGCAGCAGCGCCGCCAGAAGCGAAATACGCGATGCGATCCATCGTCAATCCACCACGTGGAGTTTCAAGCGTCATCGACCCGTGGCCCGAGCCGCAGAATACAGAGCAGTGCCCGACAAACGTGCCCGTCAGGGTTCGGAGTGAAATGGACTTCGCTGGTGCCGCCCTTACTCACCCTCACGTCTACATTCAGTTCGCGAAAACGCAGGCCATGCGGCACATCTGTGCTCTTCAGAACCAGATCGACCGGCTCGCCTTTCTTCAGTGTGATCTCCGCGGGCTCAAAGGCAAATCGCTTCGCCGTCACTTCAACGTGTCGTGGGGCATTCTCGGCATGCAGCCTTCTGTGTCAAAGCTTGTGATCCCACGAATGCGAAAAGAAGAGCAAGTATCAAATGTTGTTTATGCATAAATCCCCTTTGAGGTTTGTGAAGAATTCCGGTCGACGGCAGCGCATTGCTTTCTCGATGAATCGTTGAACTCGCGCGCTGTGCTCCGAGTGACGAAATGACTCCTTGCTTGCCTTGTCGTCGTTCTTAACCTATCCACCGGCGCGCGGCGGGGTGTCATGCATGTGTCAACAGATTGTCAGGGATTTGTTGCCGCTCGGAAATCGTGCGCGAACAACAAACTACACATCGAGACCGAAACAGAGCCGGCTGCCGTCGCAACCATGAGCTCCGAAGTCAAAATGACAAAACCCTGACAATCACAAGACAGCGCGTTGACACCCGATTGGCTCCGGCTACTTCAGCATGGAGCCATGGGTCATCTCTTCGTATCGTCTGCCCTCTCGAATCCGGCGCCGCTTCTGCACTGTTGCGCTTCTTGTTGCAACGCTGGTTCGCAGCGCACACCGCCACGGCGCAAGACACGCCACTGATCTCCGGTGGAGTCGGCTTTGTCACCATCACGAATGGGGGAAACACAACCTATCTCCCCGTCCTCTCACCGTTGCTCGCCGCGCCCATCGGCTCTCACCTGCTGGTGGAAAGCCGCGCCACGCTCATCGAATCGTTCTTCCCCAAGGGCGGCGGCCAGATCGGATACACCAGTGCGCCGTTTCTGAATCTCACGTTTCTGCAGGGCGATTATCTGGCGTCTCCGCATCTGACTATCGTCGGCGGTGAATTCCTTACGCCATTCGGGACCTACAACGAACGGCTCTCGCCGATCTGGATTGGCAACTTCGCCGATGGTCCGCTCATTATTCCTCTCGGCACCATGGGCACGGACTCCAGCGTCGGCGGCATGCTGCGTGGCTCCGCAGTATCGACGCAGAAGTTTTCGATCGATTATGCAGCTTATTTCTCTGCGACCAGCACCAATCCGCAATTCAATGCAGAGCGCTCCAGCGGAGGGCGCGCCGCGATTTTCTTCCCCAACGCGGGTCTCGAAGTCGGAACGTCCTATGGGCGCCTGCTTCAAGGAACGCACCAGAACTATGCTGGATTTCACGTCTGGTGGGAACCTGTCGACAGCCCGTTCAAGCTTCGTTCGGAGTACGCACATGGAGAACACTCCCAGGGCTATTGGGTCGAGACCGACTATCGGCTTTCGCATTTCGGCGGACCCGACAGCGCGGTGGGCCGGCTTGAGCCAATCTTCCGAATGCAGCAGACCTTTCGCAACAGCCCTGACCCGTCCGACGGTCTGCCGTCGGCCGGATACCCAGCGCGCCGACTTGGGCTCGACTACCACTTCCCGCACGAGGTGCGCATCAACACCAGCTATGCGCGCCAGTTCTCTTCCACAGGCGACCGCAACGTCTGGGAAACCGGCATCGTCTATCGCTTTCTTTTTCCAACATGGAAGGGCAAATAATGCGAATCTCGAGATTCTTAGCCTCATGTGTCCTCCTCGGCGCAGCTCTTGCACTCGGAATGCAAACGCGGAGTCTCTCCGCTTCGTCGGCGCCTGCATCGTCTGACAAGAAAGACAACGCTGCGCGGCCTCAACCCACCGGCGATGGCGACCGGGCCTTCCGCCAGAACTGTTCGCGCTGTCATCAAGCGCCGGAGGGCTTTCCGCCGCAGATCTCCGGCACTATCGTTCGCCACATGCGTGTGCGCGCCTCGCTCAGCCGCGAGGATGAACGCGCGATCCTGAAGTTTCTGAACCCGTAACGCCGGTTGCGTTCGTCAAATCAGTCGAAGCGCCGTGAATGCACCTTCAGGTCAGTTGCATCGGCGCTTCAGCAGTTGTTTCAAAAACTCTATTTCTCCGACGCTGCGCGAAGAAACCTGATAATGTCGGCGCGCTCTTCCGGTTTCGGTACATGGAAGGCCATGTCGTTGCCGGGGACCAGCGCATCGGTGTCGGTCAGCCATTTATCCAGCGTCGCGTCGTCCCACACGATGTGCGCCTTCTTCAAGGCATCCGAGTATTCGAAGCTCGCAATCGTTCCGGCACTTCTTCCATAGACGCCGCGCAGGTGTGGCCCCTCCTTGTCCTGATCGAGTGAGTGGCACCCGGTGCAGCGCTTTTCAAACAGAGCCTTGCCGCGATTGACGTCCCCGATCTGCTCTGCTGTTGCATCGACCATGCGAGGGAATGCGAAGAACACGAGTGCAAGTGTGCCGGCCGCGAGCGCGCAGGCGAGTTTTTGCGGATCACGTCGGACTCGGTACGCGAACTCGCCGACGGCGCGCGATAGAGTCGTTGTCTTTGCAGTCGCTTGTGCCGTACTCATTCGAGCGCATCCTCACGTCGCAGCGCAGCTCCCGACAACGAAGCATCTACGATAGCCAGAGCGTGCCGCTGAGCAACAAAACTGACCTCGGTAATGCCAAGCACATCGCGCAATTTCTCCGCAGGAACCTTCATCGGCCCGGGTGAAGGGGCGCGGCCGGGCGCGGGCTGAGGAAAGGCAGTCGATGTCGCTGTATGGAAAGTGACGTTGCCTTCGACCTTCTGCATCACCTGGTGGATGTGCCCATTGAGCACGGTGACCGAGCCGAAACGCTTCAGCATCGCAAACGCCTGCTCGCTGTCCGACGTTCCCCAGCCCCACGTCGGGTACACCGCCCACAGCGGAATATGCGCAAACAGCACGATGGGCACGCTGCTTTTCAAGCGGCCCAGGTCCTTCTTCAACCAGTCCAGCTGCGCTTGGCCGAGCCGGCCCATCCCTTCGAGCTGAACTACGTTCACCAGGCCGATGAAGTGGACGCCGTGCTGATCGAAGCTGTACCAGCCGTTGCCTTGCGAGCCTTTGCCGTAGCGATCGAGATACATCTTGCCGTCATCGACCGATGTGTCGTGCTCGCCTGGCACGTAAAACACCTGGCGCTTTTTCCCCAGCATCTGATCCAGCGTGTCGAATTCCGCCGGCTTTGAGGAATGTGTCAGGTCGCCGGTGTGGATCAGAAAATCGGGAGCCTGCGGCAGAGCGTCGATCTTGTCGAGTGCCGCCTGCAGTGTCGCCGTCACATCGGTGTTGGCGGCCTTGTTGAAGCCGATGTGGCTGTCGCTGATTTGAACAAAGCTGAAATCCGATTGTTTCGAGCCATGCATCCGCTGTCCGAAGACGCGCGACACCGGCACGCCTCCGGCGAAGGTCCACACCAGGCCGGTGCCGGCCCAGGCCATGCATTTCAAAAAGCCGCGCCGGTCAATACCGTCGTGACTGATTGCGCCGTCTGCAATAGCTCTGTTGGGATCGGAATTCAAGACGATGGATGAAGGCACACCGTCACGTTCTGTCGAACTGCTCATGTTCACTCCTCGCGGTACAAGTGTTGTGCACCTACGAGAACTGAGCCAATCGATTTTTATTCCAGCATGTCCGAGAGAAAATCAGAGCCGATTTCGCTCGAGTCACCCACAGAGACAGAAATGCGCGGCAACCCAAACTTGAATTGCCGCTCAGATAAGAATGCTACGAGTTAGAAGTTGAAGCGGCCGCTGAACTGCAGTGAACGAGCGCCGCCGGTTGGAGAGTAGGGAGGGCCAAAGGCGGTGATGGTGCCCAAGGTGCCGTAGTTGCCCGCTGCAATATTTGAGTTTGAATTCACGGTGTTGTTGGGGACTCCGGAGTTCACGCCATAGAGGAGCGCGTGATTAAAGACGTTAAAGGCTTCAAAACGGATCTGGAATTCGCTCTCACGGTAAAGGCGAAAGGCCCGAAAGACGCTCGCGTTGAAGACAGAGGCTCCCGGTCCGCGGAAATCGTTTCGGAAAGTGTTGGGCAGCGTCGGAGAGGCGTTGGTCGGGTTTCCGGCCACAGTGGCGGTCGGCTCTGCCGGGTTGGCGAAGGAGGAGGGATCGAACCATGGCTTGCCGCCGCTGAGAGCCGCTCCGCCTGCTGCGCCGCGATTGTGGCCGCTCAACTGACGATAGGGCTTGGCAAGTTGGGCATACGTGGCGCCCCAGCCTGGCGCGAGGTTGCCGACGGTGTTGGTATTGGCATTGACGGAGAACGGCGTGCCGCTGGTGTGGCTGAACTGGCCATTTAATTGAAAGCCTCCAACGATCGCGGAGGCCAGGCCGTGATTGGCGTAGCGCTGACCGTAGCCGAAGGGCAGGTTGTAGAGGCCGTAGACCTCCACGTTGTGTTTGATGTCATAGCCGGCGAGGCCACGGTTGAAATGCCAATAAGCGGGATAGTTGAAAACGGTGCCGCCCGAACCGGAACCCGCGCCGTTATCCTCGAAGTCAATGGCCTTCGAGAACGTGTAGACAAGACCGAGGGAGGCGTTCTTGCCCGCGTTGCGTGTGAGCTGCGACTGGAGGGCGTCATAGAACGAGCGGAAGAGCGGCTCATTGAGGTTGATGCCGCCGGTGTTGTAGCAGGCCAGGTTTGAGCCGCCCGCGCACCACTGCTGATTAATGATGGTGTTGTCCTGGAAGCTGCATCCGCCGGTAAGGCCGGTCGATGGGTTGTACTGGCCGTTGGCCATGCAGGGCGTGGTGGCGGAAGGAAATTGCGCCGAGTTGTACGGCGTGACGGTGGCGGGCTGCCTTACGTATTCGGTGCCTACGTAGCCGAGGTTCGCGACCCACTGCGAGGGGAGTTCGCGCTGGACAAAGAGATTCCAACTCATGATGTAACCGCGGTTGTAGCTGAGCGGCACGGTCTGGGTGCTGGCGGCGATGGGCAGCGAGACAAAGCCCGAGGCGAAACTGGGATAGACAATTTTTGGAATCCCATAGCTCAGAGTCATGGGAGCATTGCTATTGGCAGGATCGACCGCCACCGTGCCGGTGCCGGAGCCGCTGTAGCTGACGGTGATAGAGCCTGGATAGGCGTCGCGAATCACGCGATAGCTGTCCGGGTCGGTCGTGATGCCGAATCCTGTGCGGACGACAGTTTTCTGATCGACGCTATAGATGACGCCGAGGCGCGGCACAAAGTTGCCGTGCCCTACTTCAAGCCCTGCGCTTTCCGGATTGCCATTGACGCCGCCGATTTCTACGTTGCCTGTCTGCGGCAGGCTGGTGTGGACGATGTAGGGTCCGGTGTGATCCTTGTATGGCGGTGGGTAGTACTCGTAGCGAATTCCGAAATCGATGGTGAGTTTTGGGGTAACGGACCACTGATCCTGGGCGTACGCGCCATACTCGCTCCAGCGAAGCGAGTTGGGGTCTCGAGACTGCTCAGCTTTGGAGACAGCTGACCCCGTGCCGTTGTTGGGCAAGCCGAGAAGAAAATCGGCGAGTGCATTGTAGGCTGTGACGCCGCAAGAGCCGTTGCATGTCATTTGCCCGTCGAACTGGAAGCCTCCGCGAGGATTACTGACGCCGCTGCCGAGATTGGGCTGGAAGTGATTCAGGTCGAAGTGATAGTAGGTGAAACCGTACTTCGTGGAGTGGTGACCCTTGACCCAGCTAAGGTTGACGTCGCCCGTGAACTGGTTATCTCGGAACTTAAATGGGTTGGCGGTTTGTGCGTTGCCGAGTGTCGAAAATGTGCTGTTGAAGGAAAAGATGGGCTGGCCAGCGTAGTCGACTCCGTTGCCGTTCGTGCCGGGAATGCCGAGGGTAGTGAGCCCGAAGTTTCCGTCCTTGAGGTCAATCGAGGACTGCGCTCCCGAGAGTTGGCGAGTGTACCCAAAATCGGCGTCGAGAACAAGATTGGCTCTAATGACGCGGCTCACACCGAGACCGGCATTCTGAATGCGGCCTGCGGTGGCGCCAGGCTGTCCGCCGTCCATTGTGGTTCCACCGGCTGCGCCTAGACCCTGCGGATCGGTGATGGTAAACGGCTCGATCGAGTACTTGCCGAAGATGTGCGTGTTCTCGCTGGGCATGTAGTCGACCTTGGAGTCGGAGGTATTGCGGTTGTACGCGTAGGTGCCCGTGGCAAGAAAGTCGTTCGCCATTCCCTGCGATAAAGATGCGGAAGACGGTGCGCCGAGCTTCTGAGCGGTGGGTGCCAGAAGGCCAAGCATTGTCGCTGCCGCCGAGGATTGCCGAGCGGCGGGAATACAGTTGCAGCCGTACTCGGACATAAAGGTGGTGGTTCGCGCGGAAGGCAGAAGGTAGCCGTTGGCGGTGCCAGGGCCGGTTTGAGGTACGCCGCCCGGCTGTGGATCGTAGAGAGTGACGTAGGGGGACGCCAGGGTGAAGTCGCCGCCGAGCATATCCGAGTCGGCACAGTGAAGGTGCCGCTAATGAGCTTGCGCTGCGTGGTGCGCTCGAAGTTCTCGAAAAAGAATAGCTTCTTTTTGCCGGTAAGGATGCGAGGGAAATAGACCGGACCGCCGACATTGAAGCCGAACTGATGGAAGACATACTTGGGAACTGGGCCAGCGGTTGTATAGGTGTAAGGCTTGGCGTTGATGGCGGCATCCTGGTAGTACTCCCACCCGCTGCCGTGAAATTGCGATCCGCCGCTTTTGGTGCTGATCTTGATGGCGGCGCCACCAGCTTGTCCCTGCTCGGCAGTGAATGCGTTGGTGGTGAAGCTTACGTTTTCGATATCGTCCGCGGGAGGTACATAGGCGATCAAATAAGGCAGCCAGCCGTAGTAATTGACGGCGCCATCGATGCGGGTGGTGTTGCCGTTGTATGAATTGCCGTTGATGTTGACGCTCATGGAGCGAGAAGGATTGGCGGATGTGGAGTTCTTCTCCTGCACTGCAGAAGCACCGGGAATGATGGTGTAGAGGGCCTGATAGTTGCGGCCCGCGCTGGAGGTAATCGGCAACGCATTGAGCTGCGCCTGGCTGATCTCGGAGTTCACCTCGGCGGTTTCGGTTTGCAGTTCGGGCGGCGCTTCGGTGACGGTGATTTGCGCGGTCACTGCGGCGGGCTGCAGCCCAATGTCAATGCGGACCTGGCGATTGACTTCGATCCGGACATCTTTCTCGGAGAAAGCTCCGAAATTCCCCTTCGCCGCCACTGCAATCGTATATGTGCCCGGCAATACGTCCAGAAGAGAATAGCCACCAGACCCGTCGGCCGTGGCGTTTCGCTTTTCCGCAGTCTCCTGATTTGTGAGCGTGATGATTGCGTTCGGAACTACTGCGCCCGATTGGTCAGTTACCGTACCGGTGATCGAGCCATACAGCACCTGCGCCTTGGCCGACTCACTTCCCAGCATGAATGCCAGGAGGATAAGAGCCACGCAAAGACCTTGGGTTTTGACGGAAATCCGCCGGATGAATGCCGTGCTGCCTGCCATACCTGCCTCCGGGAAGATGAGTCTCTTTCGCACTGCAACGTCCTGACCCAATGGGCCTGAGATCTGCCGAACGGACTTTGTGAATCTCGAGGCTTGGGCTACTTTCCCGCACGGCGTGCAGGTCGATGCGGGTATTTAATTTGCGACACGAACTATAGGTTCGATTGAACGCCATTGTCAAGACGGAAATGCAAATTATCCAACGTTTTGGCGATATGCGGGCTCCAGAAGATGCCTACATTCGCCCGGATGCCGGCTATCTTTTGTGTTTTGTTTATCTTCCAAACTAATCTGATGAAATTTAACTTCGGTGAGCATTTCGATGCACTCGAAATCTAAGCTCTCAGTGCTGCGCGAATTTCCTGGTTGCGTTTTTGCCCATCAGGTTTTCGGTGCGACGGTTCGCTCAGCGCAGCTGCGCTTCGCCGCTGAAACACGAGAGCTGCCGCTCCGCGGAGTCGAGTAACGTCTCCGTCGTGGGTGGGCAGAATGCGCGGAGGGGTGCCCACGAGCGTCTGTTCGGCAACTTCTTTTTCGATCAATGGGCCAAAGCGGTGCCATGCTGAGGTGATGTCTCCCGCAATAAAAATTACGGCGGGAGAAAGGCCGGCAATAATCAGGCGCAATCCTCGTCCAATGTAAATCGCCTGCTCCACGAGTGCCTCTGCAGCCTTCGCGTCGCCCCCTTCGGCCATGTTGAGCAGTTCGTTGAATGTCGTTGCGCGGCCTTTTGGTTCGAGCGCCTTATAGTAGCGGAGGGCCGCACTGCATGAGGCGAATGTCTCCCAGCAGCCCTTGCGCCCGCAACCGCACCGCATTCCCGATGGATCAAGCGGCACATGGCCAAACTCGCCCGCCATGCCCTGATGGCCTGAGATCAGATGTCCATTGGCAAACACACCGGTTCCCACGCCTTCCGATACCGTAACCAGCACAATGTCGCGAACGCCATCCATACGTCGAAAGGTGATTTCCGCGAGCAGGCAGGCAGTCGCTGCATTCTCCATTTTGACGGGCAGCCCCGTGGCCGCCTCCATTGCGCCCTTCAGGTCGTAATCCGGCCAATGGAGGTTGGGGGCGAAAATCATGCGCTGAGTCGCGGGGTCGACGCGTCCCGGAAGGGCAATGCCGATTCCTTCAATCGACTTGCGTGGAAGGGCGCCGCGCATGCGTTCAATGCAATCCGCAATCAATCGCGTGGATGCGGCGGGCTCGGGAGTGATGGGAACGATCGACCGGTCCAGCAGGCGCCCATTCAAATCCACCGTGGCCACCGTAGCCTGTTTTGGGTGCAGATCCACCGCGATCACGACGAGGTCTTCATTGAGCCCCAGGAGCGTTGGCCGACGTCCTCGCGGCGGAGAGGCGACGGCGCCCTCGCACACCCATTTCTCCTCGATGAGTTGTTCGACGATCTGCGAAACCGTGCTGCGCTGCAGCCCTGAAAGCCGCGACAGATCGGCGCGCGAAATCGGCTGATTTGCCCGTATCAATTCGAGTACGATGTCGCGGTTAATGCGTCGCGCTGTCTCACTCGACGCAAGCTGGACCTCCGTCAGGTCGATCGGCCTTATTCCGCGTGCGTGCTGGCCCGTCCTTACCACAAGCTTCTCCTCCGTGCGCGGTGCGTTCGTTGCCGCCCACGGACTCGTCGTTATTTTCCTTTGTAAATTCGCACCATATCACGACTCGTCAATCCGCGTGAAACTGCCTCCGGCGGCACTTCACCTCGTTGGCCCCAATCCCATGGAGAACAATTTCCACTCTGCGGCCTAATTTTCAACTATTCGATCCTGTCACTCATGCCAAAACGAGTCATGACGTTTGGATGGACTGTTAGGATATTTGCCATGCTTTGCAGCACGGCACGGAGAGAACTGCGCTTCATCCCCTCTGCGCATTCTCCAGTCCTCGCGTTGCGTGCCAATTCCGCCACGGGAAACAAATTTTAACGAATCAGGCTGAGAAAAAACACATCGCGCGGGCTCTGGTTTGTCGAGTCTCTAGATGGAACCCGCTAAACCAAGGCCGAGGCCGCACCACGTTGGCTCGGCACTGACCACATCGGATGGAGGCTTATTGATGCGCTCTTTGTTTCGTTTCTCATTGATCCTGCTTGCGGCCTTGGTCATGCTCTCCGGATTCGCCATTGCGCAAAACCCTGCTCCTCTTTTGCTGCGCAATCCCTCGCTCTCGCAGGACAAGATCGCCTTTCTCTACGCCGATGACATCTGGACCGTCAGCCGGCAGGGCGGCGAAGCGGAGCGCCTCACCTCCAACGGTCACGTCGAAGTGGGCCCGTTCTATCTCCCCCGACGGAACGCAGATCGCGTACTCCGCGCACCTTGACGGCAACGACGGACGTGTATATCGTTGCTGCCGGCGGCGGCGTGCCCCGCCGCATCACATGGCACCCCCAAGGAACCGCGGTGGTTGGCTGGACGCCAGATGGGAAGAACGTGCTCGTGGCCAGTGGCGCAATCAGCCACCGGCATTTCCTCAAATTGTTCCTCGTGCATGCAGATGGCTCCGGCGATGCCTGAGCCTTTGCCGCTGCCCGCTGGCTCCGAGGGCTCCTTCTCCCCCGACGGCCAATCCATCGCCTACAATCCCATCACCAAGTGGGAGCCGGCCTGGAAGCGCTATGTCGGCGGCCAGACCACGCCTATCTGGATCGTCAACCTGCAAGACTCTCGACCTGCAGAAGGTACCCCGCGAGAACTCCAACGACTCGAACCCGGTGTGGGTCGGCGACTTCAGTCTATTTCCTCTCCGATCGCAACGGCCCGGTCTCGCTCTTCCGCTATGACATGACTCAAAAGGAAGTCAGCCAGGTCGTGCCCAACACCGGCTACGATCTGAAAACCTTCCAGGCCGGGTCCTGGCGGACTGGTCTATGAGCAGTTCGGATCCATCCACCTCGTCGACACGTCGAGCAACGCGGATCACGCCGTCCCGATCCAGATTCACGGCGAGCTGCCCAACCTGCAGCCGCACCTTGCCGCCGTCAGGCCCGATGAAATCCGGAACGCCGAAATCTCACCCACCGGCGCGCGCGCTGTCTTTGAGGCGCATGGCGAAATCTTCACCGTTCCCGCGGAAAAGGGCGACACACGCAACCTGACCAATACCTCTGGACGCGGCCGAGCGCGATCCTTCCTGGAGCCCCGACGGCAAAACCATCGCGTACTTCTCCGACGCCTCCGGCGAATACAAGCTTTACCTTCACGACCAGACCGGCTTCAAGCCGCCCACGATCATCGATCTCGGCCCCGACCCCAGCTATTTCTACGACATCCTGTGGTCGCCCGATTCAAAACACATCGCGTACGACGACAAGCATCAGCGCCTGTGGGTCATCGATGTGCCTTCCGGCTCACCGGCTGCAGCGGGCAAGCCGTTGCTGATTGACGCAGGCACATACGGGACCTTCGGTCACGGCTTCAGCCATGTCTGGTCCCCCGATTCGAAATGGATCGCCTATCAACGCGACCTGCACAACCAGCTCAATGCCATCTTTCTCTATTCGCTCGATACGCACAAGTCCACGCAGATCACCGATGGCATGAGCGATGCCTCGAACCCGGCATTCGATCGCAACGGCAAATATCTCTACTTCCTTGCCTCCACGAATGATGGCCCGTCGAATGCCGGCATCGATCTCTCGTCGCTCGATCGTGCTGAATCGAGACGCGCCTTATGTCGTTGTGCTGGCCAAGGACGGCGCCTCGCCCGTTCCGCCCGAGAGCGACGACGAAAAAATCAAGGAAGAGAAAAAGCCTGATTCAGATAAGTCGGGAGACGGGTCGAAACCCGCCGATGATCAGAAGAAGGATACGAAGGATGACAAGTCCGCGGGAAAGGACGAAGCGAAATCCGCCGACAAGGACAAAGCCGGCGACAAGAACAAAGATAAAGACGCGGATAAAGATACAAGACAAGCCCGTCAAAGTCACCGTCGATCTTGATGGCATCGGCAATCGCATCCTTTCCCTGCCCATTCCGCCGCGCAATTACGGAAACCTTCTCGCAGGCAAGGCGGGCGTGCTTTATCTGTTTGAAGGCTCGCCTGTCGGAAGGCCCTCTGAGCGTGAGGGAGACGGCCGGATTCAGGCCATTTGGCGCTTCACGCTGGAGAAGCGTGAGCCCGAGACAGTTCTCAACAAGATCGATGCATTTACGGTTTCAGCCGACGGATCCAAGGTGCTCTATGCAAGAAAAGGTGGATGGACCATTGCGCCAGCTGACGACCTGAAGCCCGGCAACGACAGCCCGGGCAAGCCGCTCAACCTGGGCGGCATGCAAACTACCATCGATCCGCGCGCCGAGTGGCGGCAGATTTATCACGAGACCTGGCGCATCGAGCGCGACTTCCTCTACGACCCCAACACCCACGGCCTCAGCATTCCCAAGATCGAGGCGAAGTACAAGCCTTATCTCGATAACCTTGCCTCGCGTTCTGAATTCACCTATCTCTCCACCGAGATGCTGGGCGAAATCACCATCGGCCACATGTTCCTCGGTGGGCCAGGCTCTCATGACAATGCGCCCAAAACCGGTCTGCTTGGCGCCGATTACAAAATCGAGAATGGCCGCTATCGCATCGCGAAGATTCTCGGCGGACAGAACTGGACTCCCGGCCTCGCTTCGCCGCTGACGTTGCCCGGCGTCTACGTGAAGGAGGGCGAGTACATTCTGGCCGTCAATGGCCGCGAACTGCACGGAACCGACAATCTTTACGAGGCCTTCAACGGCACCGCGGGCAAGCAGACCGTTCTTCACGTTGGCCCGAACGCGGATGGCAAAGATGCGCGCGATGTCACCGTTGTTCCCATCGACGATGAAGACGGCCTGCGCAATCTCGACTGGGTCGAATCCAACCGCCGCAAGGTCGATCAGCTCTCGGGCGGCAAGGTGGCTTACGTCTATATGCCCAACACTGGCGGCGCAGGCTACGACAGCTTCAACCGCTACTTCTACGCGCAGCTCGACAAGCAGGCTCTTGTCCTGGACGAGCGCTGGAACGAAGGCGGCTTCATCGCGGATTACGTGGTGGATGTGCTCAAGCGCTTCCCGCTCTCGGGCGCCAAGGAGCGCGACGGCAAGCCGATTCACGATCCCGTCGGCGCCATCTTCGGTCCCAAGGTGATGCTCATCAATCAGAACTCCGGCTCAGGCGGCGACGCGATGCCTTGGTACTTCCACAAAGCCGACATCGGCAAGCTGATCGGCACGCGTACCTGGGGTGGGCTTGGTCGGCATCGGCGGCTATCCGCCGCTGATCGATGGCGGCTATGTGATGGCTCCCGCGTTATGCCATCTACGGCCTGCATGGCGATTGGGAGGTAGAGAACCGCGGCATTCCTCCCGACGTGATGGTGGAAGAATTGCCGAAGGATGTTGCGGCAGGTCACGATGCAGCAACTCGAAACCGGTGTGCAGACGGTGCTGGAGGAATTGAAGGCGAATCCGATTCCGGAGATTCCCATTCCGGCCTATCCGAACTACCACAAGAACGACGGGCTGGGAAGGAAGTAGACCGACTCTGGCATGCTCGAACCTTAGGGCAGCCTCGTCGCCATGATTGCGTCAAGGTTGCGTGAGGCAGCAACGGCAGCTACTTCCCCGAGCTTCCGAATCCCTTCTCCGCCCGCGCCGAGCCTTCCAGGGTTTCGACCTCTTGGACGAGACCCGTTAATACGGGAACCGGAATCATCTGCGCGATCTTCTCGCCGGCCTTCAGCATCGACTGCCGCGTCGCCCAGGTTGGTCATCAACACCAGGATTTCGCCGCGATAGCCCGCGTCGATCACGCCGCCGGTAGTCGCAATACCTCTCGCCGCCATCGACGAACGATCGCGCACCAGCAATCCCAACGGCGCGCCCGTCTCGGATGCCGTGCCTCCACTGCGATGCCTGTCCGCACCCGCACCGTGGCGCGCGGCTCCAGAACGATGCCTTCCAAAGCAAACAGGTCGTAGCCCAGGTCTTCGCCGGGATGCGCGACCACCGGCGATCGTGCGCCTGCTTCCAACAGTTTTACGCGTAGCATGTTTCGATCGTACCGGACTGGGCACGGAACTTGGGACGTGTCTCCGTGTCGCAACATGCCGCCCAAAATGGCCAGCCCCGGCTGGGGCTCTCCCAACCGGGGCTGTCTTTTTCTCCCCAACGACTCAACCACCGTCGCGGGCTTTTAGAAATTCGGCAAAAGGACCTGTAAGCCGAATTCTGTCGTGTGCGGTCATTCCTCTAGGCGCCGCGTTGCCGCGGACACTCATCAGCGACCTACCCGGAGGTTTCGGCAATAGCTCGAAGCCGCCTGAACGCATCGGGCCGATGCGTAGCCCCGCCTGGCTCTTGGCGGAAGCTTCCCTCCCTATTTGGTCTTGCTCCGTGTGGGGTTTACCCTGCCCCCGGCTTCACAGCCGGAGCGGTGCGCTCTTACCGCACCATTTCACCCTTACCGCGGCGCTGAGGCAGCAAGCTGCTTCAGGGATGCCCTCGGCCGCATCCGAAGAAGCGGAAAGGGGTAGCCGAGGCGGTATCTTTTCTGTGGCACTGGCCGTCCACGGACCTTGAAGCCCGCGTCCCGGACGTTATCCGGCACACTGCCCTGCGGAGTTCGGACTTTCCTCCCCCGGAACGCGCCAAGGCCCGCTCCGGCAGCGACCGCCCGGTCCTCCTGCCAGACCTAGTTTACCCGAATATCGTTTCCCCGCCGGCCTTGTCTAAAGCTTTGCATCGACGACTGCATGCCAACCATCCATAGTGATTAGCAAAAGTTTTACCGGCTACGACTCAACTCGGCGTCGCTGCTCCTGACGCAGCGAATTTGTCGAAGGAGAATTTCAATGAAGATTGCCGCTACCATCGCCCGCTACCTGCTGGGTTTGATGTTTCTGGTGTTCGGCGCCAACATGTTCTTGAATTTCATTCCCACCGGGCCGATGCCGACAGGGCTGGCCGGACAGTTTACGGTCGCGTTGTTTGCAGCGCACTACTTTTACGTGGTAGGCGCGATCATGGTCATATCCTCGCTCTTGTTGTTGGTGAATCGGTATGTGGGCCTGGGCCTGACACTACTGGGTCCTGTGCTTTTCAACATCCTTACGTTTCACCTCCTGATGAACCCAGGCGGTATTGGGATGGGTGCGTTTGCAACGCTGCTTTGGCTGCTGGTTGGTTGGGAGCATCGGGTCGTGTTTGCAAAGCTGTTTGCCGCGCGTCTTGAGGAATAGCGACTGTCCCGGCGAACTGCCTGCGGCCAATGAGACGCCGCCGATTACGGCGACTTCGATCTGCTCAGCTTCTCCAGTTCCAAGCTGCGGGTGCCTGCGCCGGGCGCTATTCCTGCGCGATTTTCAACATCTTTCGCATGAAGTTGTCTTCGGGGAAGAGCTCCATGTAGAGTTCCATCGCGGCAATTGCCTTGTCGTATCGCTTCGCGGCTATGAGGCGGTCAATCAGTGCTTTTCGGAAAAGCGGGTTGTAGGGATCGATACTCACGGCTTTTTCGCTCGCATCGATTGCATCATCCAATTGGTTCAGTTGCGCCAGTGCTTCGGAGAGATATGCCTGGGGCGGCCCCAGATCCGGGTCCAGTTGAATAGCGTGGCGCAGTTGGATAACTGCTTGCTGCAGGTTCCCGCTATCCAGTTCGCGCTTACCCAGCCCCAGTTGCACCTCGGCATGATCGGGATCGGTTCGTTCCAGCTCGCTGAGCGTGCGCTGGTAGGCCGCGGCGTACTCCGGCTTCCGTTCGGCAATCTCGCGATAGGCTTCTAACGCGGTCAAAGCTGGAACTTCATCCGTCTCGCTGGAATCACGGTTCAGATGCACCAGGTCGGGCAGAGATGCCGAGGTCTGCTGAAACGCCTCTTCGGGCCACGGCTCGCCTTGACGCATCAGGATGCGATGGTTGGTAAGGCTGGTGTGAGCCGTCTCTGCCTCTTCACGCTGCGGCATGTGGCACCCGATGCAGTTGTCTGCAGGCTTGGTTTGCTGACGAGCCGGCAGCGGGAGCGTGCAGGCGCGGCTGGTGTGGCATCCCGCGCATTTCGCGTTGAAGTAGCCAGGCGCTTCTGACTGGGAGGGCTCAACGTGCGGATCGTGGCAGGTGGCACAGCGCAATTGTCCTGCGGTCGCGCGGAAACACTTGCTCATCGACATTTCGAAATAATGTTGCACGTGGTCTCGGTCGTCCGCGTCGTCGCGCTTCAAGGGCACCATCAGAATCGAAAAAGTATCGTCCAGCGGAGTGCCGGGACGGAAATCCTGATAGGTCTTGCCCGGCTTCAGCACGCGCGCGTCGCCCGCCTCATGGCATGACATACAGATATCGTTTTCGAGCTCCGAGCTGAGTCGGCCTGGGTTCACAATCTGGGGACCGTCTACCAGCGAACCGCCGCGGCTGACCGCGAGCAGATGTCTCGCTCCGGGTCCATGACAGTTCTCACACCCAATGGATGTCTCGCTGAACGGAGTGGGTGTGTATCGGCCCGTGTTCTGATCGGTTGGATAAGCGCGCCCGCTGTGGCACGAGATACAGCCGGCCTGGATGGTGCGACTGAAACCGATATCGTTGTCTTCGTATCCGGGTGATAGTTCCCACTTATGTGTCTTCGTGTAATAGGACAAGGGCGCCTCAAACAAATAATTGCTTCGCTGCAACAACGCCCCGTATCCATTTGCGCCCGCACCGATGATCCATTCCATCGCACGGGTATCGCGGAAGATGTCAGCGCCATTCGTGGTCGCCTGCGACTCGCTCTGATACAACTTTCCCTGGCTGCTGAAAACCTCAAAATGGCGATCAAGGCTTTCACTGTCGAAAGCGGCCGGGAATCGGCAGGCTTTGAATAACATTCGCGGACACGACGGTCAATGACCTTCCCATCCGCGTGCGCGAAAAGCTTCGATAGATGTCGGCATGACATCGAGCACAGGCCGCCGAACCGACATAGTTATTCACTGCCGCCCGCGAGGCATCGCGCGTTGCCGCAGCAATCTTCAGTCGACTCGGCTTCGATGCACCGAACACCGACCGGGGCAAGGGATATCCCGCGTACACCGTGCCAAAGATAATGACCCAAACCAAGGAGGGAAAGAGAGAAGCAGTCGACGCCCGCCAGCATGTTCGCGGAGCACTCAACAGTTCTTTAGACGGGCATTGGCGGGCAGAAGTTTACGCATTGTGAAGATCGCAGACATCGGCTTGCGCGCGTTGACTTCACCGTCGCCTTACAATACTTGCAGCGATGATCCAGTACCTCTATCTCGGCCGAGTCGCCTATGACGAAGGTCTCCGCCTTCAAGAAGAAATGGTCGCGCTTCGACGAGCGGGCCGCGTCGATAACGTGCTCCTGCTGCTGGAGCATCCGCCGGTGCTCACGCTCGGCCGCAATGCGAACGCGGTCCAATATCCTTGCCTCGGATGAATTGCTGGCAAATCGCGGCGTAACGATCCACGAGATCAATCGCGGCGGCGATGTCACGTATCACGGTCCGGGCCAGCTGGTCGGCTATCCGATCTTCGATCTGCACTCGCTTCGGAATGGCTCGGGCTCCCGACTTGGCTCCGGTCGATTTTGTCAGGATGATTGAAGAAGCGCTGATCCGCCTGTGCGCGCGTATATGGCGTGCGGGCCGGACGCATCGCAGGACTCACCGGCGTTTGGTGCGGTTCTGCAGACGGCGGCCATTTGGACGAGGCGAGCGGTGGAACGTGGCAGGAAAGCCGGAAAATTGGGGCTATCGGCATTCACGTTTCGCGCGGCATCACGTCGCACGGCTTCGCATTCAACGTCACGACCGATCTTCGCGACTTTCAGCTTATCAATCCCTGCGGCCTCACAGATCGCCCGGTGACGAGTCTGGAAAGGGAAGTGGCCGAGGCCGCCGATCTACCGAACCTCGAAGACATAGCGCACCAAGCCGCGCGCCAGTTCGGTCTTGTTTTCGGCGAGCAGGTTCTGGCGGTTGAAAGCCTGGATGCCTTGCGCACCCAAGATCTGAACTCTTCGGCGTCCCGGGGGCAAGCCCCCGCACCGCAGGTCCCCGAGGACACGCCGCTTCAGGTTCCGCACGAAGTCGAACGCTTGCGCGGTATCATCGATCGGCCTATCCGTGCCTGAGCAGTCGCAATCCCTCTACGACCTCGCGATTTATAATCCGGCAGGACCTTGGTGCGTCTGAAGTCTGCCATGACCGATGGAAGCGGTCCCGGCCTCGCGGAGAGAACGATTCATGCCAACTGACGTCATCATGCCCCAGATGGGCGAGTCCATCTTCGAGGGGACCATCACGAAGTGGCTCAAGAAGCCAGGCGATCCGGTCGAGAAGGACGAACCGCTCTTCGAGATCTCTACCGATAAGGTCGATGCCGAGATTCCATCTCCGATCGCGGGCGTGCTCAGCGAGATCAAATTTCCCGAAGGCGCCACGGTGCAGGTGAATACGGTGGTGGCCGTGCTGTCGGAGAATGGTTCGTTCGGTGGCGGCAAGCCGGCACTCAAGAGAAGTCGGCTCCCACTCAGGCGGCGACAACGCAGGTGCACGAAGGCGCAGTTGGCCCCACCGCAGGTGGTCGTCATGCCGCAGATGGGCGAATCCATCTTTGAAGGCACCATCACCAAATGGCTCAAGAAGGTCGGCGATCCAGTCCAGAAAGACGAGCCACTCTTCGAAATCTCGACGGACAAAGTCGATGCCGAGATCCCTTCGCCCGTGGATGGCGTGCTCACCGAAATCAAGTTTGCTGAAGGCGCCACGGTCGAGGTGAACACGGTAGTCGCCGTCATCGGAGGGCGCGCCGCGCGCGATTGCGCGCATCGCAAACAGCCTCGTACGTCAGTCACCGACCGCAGGACCAACCTCGTCGGCGTCGGCCGCACCGAAGGCACAGTTGACCGCACCGCAGGTGGTTCGTTCGTCGCCACTGGTGCGGCGGATTGCCAAAGAAAACAACATCGATCTGGCGCTGGTTTCCGGACACAGGGTCCAATGGCCGCATCACCAAAGAAGATATTCTCCAGTATTTGAGCCAGCCAAACCCGCCGCAGTCGGCGTCGAAGACGCAATTGGCCTCTCCGCAAGTGGCGCAACCCAAGGCCGCGCCAAGCCAGCCAGCCGCACTCAAAGACGAGGTGGTACCGCTCACGAAGATGCGCGCCATCATTGCGCAGCGCATGCTGGAGAGCAAGCGGACCATCCCGCATGCACACTCGGTGTACAAAGTCGACATGACGCGCATCGTGCGACTGCGCGACCGCGAGCGAGCCGGTTTCGAGCAGCGCCATGGCATCAAACTGACCTACATGCCGTTCATCGCGGCCGCGACCGTTGGAGCGCTTCGCAAGTTTCCGATCCTCAACGCCTCGCTGCTTGAAAACGCGATTCAGTATCACGGCAACATTCATCTTGGCATCGCGGTGGCTCTCGAGTGGGGACTCATCGTGCCCGTCATTCGCGCTTCTGAGGGCCGCGATTTCGTCGGACTTGCTCGCTCGATCAACGATCTTGCGGGCCGCGCGCGTTCGAAGAAGCTCTTGCCCGACGAAGTCGGCGGATCGACCTTCACCCTCACCAATCCTGGTGTATTCGGTGGAGAATTTGGGCTGCCCATCATCAATCAGCCCGAGTCGGCTATCCTCGCCATTGGCGGCCTGCGCAAAGAGCCCGTGGTGCTGACCGATGCCGAAGGCAACGACACCATTGCGATTCGTTCGGTGCAATATTTCTGTCTCGGCTTCGACCATCGCCTCATCGATGGCGCCGATTCCGGCAAATTCATGACGGAATTCAAGGCAAATCTGGAAAACTGGAATACGGCGATCGGCTGATTTTGTCGCCGGGTGGAAGGTTTGCGTGATGCACGCTGCAACGCGATCTACATCTGCGCAGGCGATGGCGCCGGACCCTCTTCTTGAAGCAGCGATGCGCCGGGTGCGCAGACGCGTGGCCCCTTACATGATGCTGCTCTACGTGGTCTCGTTTCTCGATCGCGCCAACATCAGCTTCGCAAAACAAGCCCTTCAATCCTCCGTCGGCATTTCAGAGAAGACTTACGCGCTTGCCGCGGGGCTTTTCTTCGTCAGCTACTCGCTGTGCGGATTTCCCAGCAATCTCATCCTTCACAAGGTTGGCGCAAAAAGGTGGTTCACGTTTCTCATGATTGGCTGGGGACTGGCCTCCATGGCGACCATGTTTGTCCGCGGCAGCGAGTCTTTCTACGTGTTGAGGCTCATTCTCGGCGTTCTCGAAGCGGGCTTTTTCCCTGGCGCAGTTTTGTATCTCACCTACTGGTTCCCGAGTCGCATGCGCGGCGGCATTCTTGGCCTTTTCTATCTCGGCGTTCCGATCTCGCTTATCCTCGGTGGTCCTCTTTCCGGATTCTTGCTCGAGTTGCCACCTTGGGCCGGTCTGCAAAGCTGGCAATCGATGTTCCTCATCGAAGGCTTTCTGGCCGTCATTCTGGGGATTTCGGCATTCTGGTATCTCGATAACAAGCCGGCCGATGCACGCTGGCTTCCTCCCGATGAAAAGCGCGCCCTCACCGCGTGTCTTGCACACGAGGAGGCGGATCGTCGTTTGATCGGCCCATCGCATCTGCTGTCCATGTTGCGCGACATGCGCGTCCTGCGGTTTGTGCTCATCTATGCGCTCATTCAGATAAGCACGTACGGCGCGATCTTTTATCTTCCCGCGGAAATAGCGGCACTCATGCACCGGACGGTTGGAATTGAAGTGGGCCTAGTTTCAGCTGTGCCGTGGATCTGCGCGCTCGCCGCAGTATATTTCCTTCCCCGCATCGCGGACCACTGGCACACGCATCGTGGATTTGCGGCACTCACCCTTCTGGTCGCGGGATGCGCCAGTTTCGCCTTTCCCACTGCCGGGCCGGGCCTGGGATTGTTGATGCTTTCCATCGCTGTCTCGGGATTCATCGCGGTCCAGCCACTCTTCTGGACGTTTCCAACCGACTATCTTGCCGATCGCGCCGCGGCCGGTGGCATTGCGTTGATTGGAACAGGTAATCTGGGCGGCTTCTTTGCGCCGAACCTGAAATTCTGGGCCGATGAGCACTTCGGCTCCCCGCATGCAGGGCTTTACTTGCTGGCAGGACTCACGGTTTTCAATGCGCTGCTGATTATCTCAATGAAGACTCGTCATTCCGCGCCGAATCCGCACTGAATCAGCACCGTTCAGGAAACATAATCGCAGGCTCTGTTTTCGTGCGCACATCTTCTGCAGAAACCGTAGGCGCGAGCTCTACAAGACGCAGGCCGTCTTTGGTCACGTCGAGCACGCAAAGATCGGTGATGATCCGGTTCACCACGCGGGTTCCCGTCAGCGGAAGCGAGCACGACTTCAAAATCTTCGGCTGACCCGATTTCGCCGTGTGCTCCATCAGCACGATCACGCGCTTTACGCCCGCAACCAGGTCCATTGCGCCGCCCATGCCTTTCACCATTTGCCCTGGGATCATCCAATTTGCCAAGTCTCCGAACTCCGAAACCTGCATCGCCCCGAGAATCGCCACATCGATGTGCCCGCCGCGAATCATCGCGAATGAGTCGGCGCTTGAGAAAAAACTCGCCCCCGGAATCGCGGTTACCGTCTGCTTGCCAGCATTAATCAGGTCCGCGTCCACTTCTTCATCTAAAGGGAAATCGCCGATGCCCAACAGCCCGTTTTCTGATTGCAGCGTCACGCTGATGCCAGCGGGAATGCATCCCGCCACCATCGTTGGCATGCCAATGCCAAGATTCACATAGAAGCCATCGCGGAGTTCCATCGCCGCGCGCTTCGCCATCTCTTTGCGAGACCATGGCATCAGGAAGCTCCTCGCGTAATGCGCTGTTCAATGCGTTTTGGTTGGTCGGGGCAGTGGACAATTCGATCGATATAGATGCCCGGCGTGTGCACATGGTCGGGATCGATGGCGCCGATAGAAACGACATTCTCCACCTCCGCCACCGTAACCGTGCCGCATGTAGCCGCCATCGGGTTGAAGTTGCGAGCCGTTTTGCGATAGACCAGGTTGCCGCTGGCATCGGCTTTCCACGCCTTCACCAGCGCCACATCTGCCTTGATGCCTCGCTCAAGAATGTATGTCTGTCCGTCAAACTCGCGATGGTCTTTGCCTTCCGCAATCAGCGTGCCGACGCCGGTTCGTGTATAAAACCCAGGGATTCCCGCTCCACCGGCTCGCATGCGCTCCGCCAGTGTGCCTTGCGGGCAGAACTCCACTTCCAGTTCGCCGGAAAGATACTGGCGCTCGAACTCCGCATTCTCACCCACATAGCTCGAGATCATTTTGCGGATCTGGCGCGATTGCAGCAGAAGCCCGAGTCCCCAATCGTCCACGCCCGCGTTGTTGCTCACCACCACAAGATTCCTCTTGCCGGTCGCGCGCAGAGCCAGAATCAGGTTCTCCGGAATGCCGCACAGACCGAATCCACCCACGGCCAGCGTCATGCCGTCTTCAATCAGGGAGTCAATTGCTGCCTGCGCGTTGGGATACATCTTGTTCATCACGGCTTGTTTTCGTTCTTCGCAATTCGACCTGCGAGAGAACTAAATCTCGATTCCCAGCAGTGCCGAAGCGGGGCACCGCCCCGCGCGCTCGGGGGCGTAACGAACCCAACGAGAATTGTGAGACGGCCCAGGAGCGCTGTCGACATGATCGGAATTGTATCTTCCCATCCGCGTTGTGAGATGGCAGTTTGAGTTGTTGGTCTGACTGCTTACGATCGTCCAGGAATGAATCGAGCTCCGATTACTTTGCGGTCCATCCGTAAACAGATGAAGTTTTACCCACGTTATGAGAAAATCCGCTTACCCCCCGCGGGAACCAGGGAAATCAAAAGTACCCGGCGTTTAGGCGAATAAAGTGCGCAGGAGCACCGCCTGGAAGCCGATTCCCGTTAGATTTGCAGTTAAGGATGTACCGTGCTTCATTCTCTTCGTGGCCTTGTAACCCTCTCGCTGTCCCTCCTCGCTTTGTCTTCGTGTGCCGCTGCCCAGGACGATTACCTCAATCACCTGGTGTTCACGAACAGCCCCACCCCTGACAACGACTTCTACACCGGCGCGCGATCGGTTGCTCCGAGCACCCTGGTGTCCTCCGACGGCCGTTTGCCCGTCGAGACGCACACGTTCTTCACGCCGCCCAATGCCCTTAGCCTGCAGTGGCGTTCGGTCGATGGGGGCAGCTGGGACGCGGAAATCCGCGTTGTCAGTTACGACAACCGTGCGGCCGACTTTCGCGGCGACACACTCTCCTTCTGGTGCTACTCTGACGATCGCATTGCCGCCGCCGACCTGCCGCAGGTGCAGCTGACCGACGATGAACACAACTTCACAGCGCGCCTGCCCCTCGCCGAGTTCGCCGGCGATCTTCCCGCTGGTCAGTGGAAGCGCGTTCAAGATCCCGCTGCAACGGTTCACAACCGAATCGATCCATCCTTTCAATGCGCGCGAACTCCACTCCGTCTTCTTCGTTCAGGGCAAAGACGACAACACGCCGCATACCGCTCATCGTTGACGAAATGCGCATCGACGACGAGCCTCCTCCTTCGACCGCCAAAGCTACCGCGCTTCCCGTGCCCTACGATCTTGCACGCCGAAGCCTTCGAGCGCCATGTCGACCTCAAGTGGGAATCGAAGGACTTCGACCAGCTTGCCTACACGGTTATTTATCGCTCCATGGATGAAGGCCCGTTCGAAGCAGTCGGCATTCAGCAGCCGGGCCTGCATCGCTATGCCGACTTTGTGGGCGGGCTCGAACGTACAGGTGACCTATAAGATTGCCGTTGTCGACAAGCAATACCGCCCGTCTGCGCTCTCCAGGCCGGTGAGTGCAGAGACGTATCCGATGTCGGACGATGAGCTGCTCATCCATGCTGCAGGAGGAGTGCTTCCGTTACTACTGGGAACGCGGCTCGCATCCGCAATCGGGCATGGCGCTGGAAAGTGTTCCGGGCGATCCGCGCATCGTGGCCACCGGCGCCACCGGCTTCGGCGTCATGTCGATTGTGGTCGGCATGGAGCGCGACTTCATCACCCAGCCGCAGGGCCTCGAGCGGCTCACGCGCATTGTCAGCTTTCTTGAGAAGGCGCAGCGCTATCACGGCGCCTGGCCGCACTTCATGGACGGGTCGACGGGCCGCACCATGCCCGTCTTCGGTATGTTCGATGACGGCGGCGATCTGGTGGAAACGGCCTTCCTCATGGAAGGGCTGCTCACCGCGCGCCAGTACGTGCAGCATCGCGGCAACGCCGGCCAGGCCCTTGCCACACGCATCACGCATCTGTGGCAGACAGTGGAGTGGGACTGGTATGAGCGCCAGTCCGGGGCCGACGCGCTCATCTGGCATTGGTCGCCCGAGTGGTCGTGGCGTACCGATCACAAGCTCACGGGATTCAATGAGACCATGATCGCCTATCTGCTGGCCATGGCCTCGCCCACGCATGCCATTCCCGCCGACGCCTACTATGCCGGATGGGCCAGCCAGAGTCGCGGCGGCCGAACAGTATCGCGCCCGATGGTCTGGCACGACCGACGGCAATCGATACGGCAACGGCAACACTTACCAGGGCATCAAGCTTAACGTCGGCGTCGGCAACGGCGGCCCGCTTTTTTTCACGCAGTACTCTTTCATGGGCGCCGACCCGCGCGAGATTCGCGACAAATATACCGACTACTTCGACAACAATCGCAACATCGCACTGATCAATTACCTCTATTGCCAGCAAAACCCTGGCCACTTCAAGGGCTACGGTCCCGGCGTCTGGGGACTTACCGCGAGCCTCGATCCCTATGGCTATCTGGCGCACGCGCCCAACGCCTGCGAGCGACAACGGGACCATCGCACCCACTGGCGCCCTCGGTTCTTTCCCTTATACGCCGGAAGAATCCATGGCTGCGCTCAAGTACTTCTACCGCACGCTCGGCGTCCGCTTGTGGGGAATTTACGGCCCCACGGATGCCTTTAACCTGACGGAGAACTGGTTCTCGCCTGACTATCTCGCGCTCGATCAGGCACCGATGGTCGTGATGATCGAGAATTACCGCAGCGGTCTGATCTGGAAGAACTTCATGGCAAACCCGGAAATCGGTCCTATGCTCACCCGGATAAGTACGCAGCCACCCGCCATCGCCTCGTCTGCCTCAAGCACGGGCAATGCCTCAAGCACGGGCAAGTAGTCCCCAACCGTTGCTATCCTGATTCGCAAGAAGGTGAGCCTCCTCGCTTTCTCACGCATCTTAACCACAGGTGCAATTCAGTTCGTTTCGGAGTCGAATCATGCCGCTTACGGATGTCGAAATCTCTTCGCGCCTCAAGTCTCTCCCCGATTGGAAGGTCGAATCGGGCGAACTGACGCGTACCTTTAGCTTCAAAGACTTTGTTGGCTCGCTGGCCTTCGTAAACAAGATGGGGGACCTGGCAGAAAAAGCGGGTCATCACCCAGACATCGACATTCGTTACAATCGCGTACGGCTCGCGCTTGTTACGCACGATGCTGGTGGGATCACCGCGAAAGACTTCGAGCTGGCAGCCGCCGCCAGCAAGCAGGCGTAAACTGGCCCGCTGATTGACCCTGAGCCCCAAACCCGCTATAGTAAAGAGGATGAGTTTTATCTCCACTCCGGCTGCTTGTTGCGCATGTTGTTGCGTACGGTGCCGGACTGTGGGGTAATCAGCCTTAAGAAAACAAGGTCCCCTTAAGCCCGCGCCGCAGATTCCCTGCTGCCGCGGGTTTTCCATTTTCGGCGCAAATTCAACCGAGAGGTCTCAATGACATCGATCGCAACCGGCTCTGCCACAACTGAGCATTTGCCCGAGGCGGCCCCCGCAGACTCGCGCAGCCCAGTGACGGCGATCGGTGACGTCCCCGACCAACCCGCAACTCCGCACGAACGGCTCAACCACATCCAGCTTCTTGAGGCCGAGAGCATCCACATCATCCGCGAGGTGGCGGCGGAATTCGAGCGCCCTGTGATGCTTTACTCCATTGGCAAAGACTCGTCGGTCATGCTCCGCCTTGCGCAAAAGGCCTTTCATCCTGCCCCCATTCCGTTTCCATTGCTGCACATCGATACCGGATACAAATTCCGCGAGATGCTTGAATTCCGCGACCGCTATACGGCTGAACTTGGCCTCAAACTGCTCGTCTGGCGGAACGAAGAAGCACTCGCCGACGGAGCGAATCCGGTCCGCCTCGGAACGCAACGTTGTTGCGGGCTACTGAAGACGCAGGCGCTGCTCGACGGGTTGCGCGCGCATGGCTTTGATGCGGCCTTCGGTGGAGCGCGCCGCGATGAAGAAAAATCGCGTGCCAAGGAGCGCATTTTTTCATTCCGCGATAGTGCCGGGCAATGGGATCCGAAAAATCAGCGCCCCGAGCTATGGAGCCTCTTCAATGGCCGTATCGGTCCTGGCGAAAGCATCCGTGTATTTCCGCTCTCCAACTGGACCGAACTCGATATCTGGCACTACATCCATCTCGAAAACATTCCCATCGTTCCGCTTTACCTCGCCAAAGAGCGCAAGATGCTCGTGCGCGGCGATTCGCTCATTCCCGTCGAACAGTCTTTTGTGCAAGGGCTGCCGGGCGAGGAGCAATGGGTCAAATGCCGACTCCGCTCGCTCGGTTGCAGCCCCTGCACCGGCGCCATCCGCAGCGACGCTGACACGGTGCCGAAGATCATCGCGGAGTTGATGGCTGTGCGGAACTCCGAGCGCGCTAACCGCATCATCGATCACGACCAGGACGGATCGATGGAAATCAAGAAGCGCGAGGGCTACTTCTGATGCTGACTGCCGACCAAAGCTCCGCGGAACTCCGCGTCGTGCCTCTCGCAGATAACATCGACGCAGAGATCGAGCAACAGCTTGCGGCCGAGCGAGCCAAAGATCTGCTGCGCTTCTCGACGGCCGGTAGTGTCGATGACGGCAAGTCCACGCTGATCGGGCGTCTCCTTTATGACTCGCGCAACGTGTACGACGACCATATCCGCTCCGTCACTCACAACGCCGCCATCGACTTCGCGCAGCTCACTGATGGCCTCCGCGCGGAGCGCGAGCAGGGCATCACGATCGACGTTGCTTACCGCTACTTCTCGACACCGAAAAGAAAATTCATCATTGCCGACACCCCGGGCCACGAGCAGTACACGCGCAACATGGCTACCGGCGCATCCACGGCAGACGTTGCCATCGTCCTCGTCGATGCGCGCAAAGGCATTCTCGACCAGACCCGCCGTCACGCCTGCATCGCCGCCCTGCTCGGCATTCCCACGGTCATTGCTGCCATCAACAAGATGGACTTAGTCGACTTTTCTCAAGAAGTCTACGACCGTTATTATCGCGACCTGCAGGCACTCGCAACGCGGCTCGAGATTCCGGAGCTAATTGCCGTTCCCGTCAGCGCACTCGAAGGCGATAACGTCGTTCATCGCAGTCAGCGCATCGCATGGTATGACGGCCCGAGCTTGCTCGAGTTGCTTGAAACCGTTCCGCTCGCCATCGAGCGATTGAATACCGGGCTGCGTTTTCCCGTGCAGCGCGTACTGCGTCCGCATCAGGATTTTCGTGGCTTTGCGGGGCAGATCGCCGCGGGCACGGTACGTCCCGGCGATGAAATTGTCGCGCTCCCTTCCGGCCGTCGCACCCGTGTGCGCTCCATCAGCACTTGGGACGGTGAACTCGCCTCGGCCCATGCGCCGCAGTCGGTCGTGCTCACACTCGAAGACGAAACTGACCTGAGCCGCGGAGAAATGATCGCGTCGGTCGCCGATGCCCCGCACCGGACCAGGCACTTCAACGCGACCGTCGTGTGGATGCATAGTAAGCCATTGCGTCCCGGCACAACTTATCTACTCAAACACACGACGCAGACGGTCCGGGCGCATGTCGTCGAAATTCGTTCGCGCATCGAGGTTGAACAACTCGACGAACGCGCGACCGATCAGCTCGCTCTCAACGACATCGGCGAGATCGTTATTGAAACGAGCCGTCCGTTGTTGGCAGACCTCTATCGCGAGAATCGCACCACCGGCAGCTTCATTCTCATCGATCCTTCTGACAATGCCACTGCCGGCGCAGGGATGATCCGCAGCGTCGCGGACGCGAGTGAATCGGATTCGGCCGCCAATCGCTCCATACGTGGCCTGCTGATTCTTGGCAATCGCTCTCGCCTGGCTTCGCAACTCGAGTCGTCTCTACTTCAAGAAGGCGCTCTCGTCCTGCGCACACGCGCCGCGCTCTCGCCCTCGCTGCTCACCATCGCGCGGCTCGGCGCCGTCGTGCTGGTCGAGAGCCACGAAGCCGGCCCGATTACGCTCACTGCCGTGAATGGCTCCAACACCGCACCCCGCGAGCTTGCGTTCGAAAGTTCTGAAGAAATCCTCAGTGAGCTTCAACGCCTCGCGGCACTTCCGATAGGAGAGGACAGCAATGTCTACGGCCTCGGCATCTGAATTGGAACAACGCTCAAGCATTGCTCAGGAGTTTCTGCGCCCGCGCCTCCTGCGCGCCCAACAACCATGCATCACCAGCAGCTTTCAGGCGGAAGATGTCGTCGTCCTCGATATGGTGCGCGCGATTCTTCCCGCGTATTCCGGTACTGTTTCTAGAGACTGGCTATCACTTTCCCGAAACCCTCGCCTATCGCGACCGCATGGCTGCCGAGTGGGAGCTGAATCTCGTCAACGTGCTTCCCGAACACACGGTTGCGGAACAGGAATCTGAATTCGGCATTCTCTATCAATCCGCCCCGGATCGCTGCTGCGGGCTGCGCAAAGTAGAGCCGCTTTTTCGCTCCCTTGCCCCCTTTGACACGTGGGTCACCGGCCTGCGCCGTGAGCAGTCGAAGTCTCGCGCGAATCTTCAGGCGGAAGAATCCTTCACACTTCCTGGCGGTCAGATCCTCCCGAAGTTGAGCCCTCTTGCCGAGTGGTCGACGCGCGATGTGTGGCAATACGCCGAAGCGCATCGCATTCCGCTTTTGCCCCTCTATGAAAAGGGCTACACCAGCATCGGCTGTGCCCCGTGTACCAGCCTGCCCTTCGACCCCAACGATCCGCGCTCCGGGCGCTGGTCCGGACGCAAGCTCGAGTGCGGTATTCACATTCAGCAAACTTCGCAGGCCCATCAGTATGAGAGCGAATGAGTATCGGTTTCTGAAGAACCGCCAAAGCCGGACATCATGATGGAACTTCTTCTCGGCTTCTTGATTGCGGCACTGATTGCGATGACCGGCGTTGGCGCGGGCACGATAACCGCTCCTATGCTCATTCTCTTTCTTCATATTCCGGTCCCGGAAGCAGTTGGCACCGCGCTGGTTTATTCTGCTGCGGTCAAGCTGGTCGTCGTTCCTATTCAAATCTGGCGCCGCCAGGTGGTATGGCGCACCCTGGGTATCATGCTGCTCGCCGGCGTGCCCGGCGTCGTTCTCGGGGCGATCTTTTTTAAGCGCGCAGTGCGTGTGCAAGGCCACACACTCTGGCTCTATTTCGCCCTGGGCGCGATTATCCTGCTCTCTTCCGGTTGGCATATTTACCGGCACTTTCGCCCCGCCGACGCTGGCCGCAAGCGCGCCAGTCATCCCTGGTGGCTCGCTCTCACCATGTTCCCGGTGGGGGCCGAAGTCGGATTTTCGTCCTCCGGGGCTGGTGCTCTCGGCACGGTCGCACTCCTCGGACTCACTGCCCTCGATGTGCCCCGCATCGTCGGCACAGATCTCTCCTTTGGCCTCTGCCTTTCTCTCATTGGCGGAGGAATGCACCTGACTCAGGGAGGCGTGAATCCTGTTCTTCTCACAAATTTGATCATCGGGGGCGTTGCTGGAGCCTTGGTCGGGACGGGGCTTGCTACACGCATCCCATCGCGTCCCATGCGGCTCGCCTTATCCCTCTGGCTCTTCGCGCTTGGCGTGCAGCTCTGCTGGCACGCTTTCGCCTAGTCCCTCCGCCAGACGGGCAGCCGGAACCCTCGTGCTAACCAACCCGCAGCCTCATGCCGCGTGGGCGGCGATTGGCCCCGCCGCAGCTGGTGGCTTGCCATCCTTGCGCCCGGCTGGCGATACTCGCTCATGTCGACTTCTCCGGCCTCATCTTCCCAGCGAGAACCCAGCTTGGAACGCGAATTCTATTCCGCACGTCTCATCAGGAAGCAGTGCATCTCGGAAGAGGCGCAGACCTACCATCTCGAGTTCATTCTCGACGAGTTGGAATCTTTTTCCTTCCTTCCCGGCCAATTCATCTCCGCAGTTGCCGAGGATCCCGCCGGCAAGGAGCAAACGCGTGCCTATTCGATCGCGTCGGCGCCCGATGGCAATCGGTTCGATCTCTGCCTGAATCGTGTGGAAGGCGGATTCTTTTCGAATCTTCTGGCCGACCTCCCCGATCTACCCGTCGGCGGCGCGCTTCAGGTCTACGGGCCAAATGGCTTTTTCACACTGCGCGAGCCGATCACAGACTCGATTCTGATTGCGACCGGTACCGGCGTTGCCCCCATGCGCGGCTTTCTGCAATGGCTCTTTCCCGTGGGCGGACCCGATCGCAGCAACGGCAAGCAGATATGGCTCGTCTACGGAACGCGCCACGAGAGTGAGATCTATTATCGCGATGAGTTCGATGCCTTCGCGGCGCGCCACGACAATTTCCACTATCTGCCCACGCTCAGTCGCGCGCCCGAAAGCTGGACCGGCCTTCGCGGCTATGTGCAGGACCATGTTGCGCATATCATCGAGCAACGCGCAGCGCACCTTGGCCAAACGCTCCCGCTTCCCGCAGTCGATCCGGGAATTCCTCCGGCTGAGCTTCGCTTCGACATCAATGCCTATGTCTGCGGGCTGAGCAACATGATCAACTCGGTTCGCGACCGTCTGAAGTCATACGGGTGGCATCGCAAGCAGATCATCTTCGAGCGGTACGATTGATCGGGTTGACCGACGCGGCACGACAGTTCGCTGCTTCTACAAATTGAACAACTCGCGCAGACGTCGCGTTTGCCCGCGGCTCACCGGAATCTCTGTCTGCTTTTTGTCGTTCATGCGCAGCTGGTAAGTCGACTTGAACCATGGCACCACTTCACGAATGTGGTTGATGTTGACCACGAAGCCGCGATGGGCGCGCCAGAACAGAGCCGGGTCGAGCTGCTCGAGCAGTTCTTCAAGCGTCCGGCATTTTGACTGGCCTTCGACACTCTGCGTCACCACGCGGATCACGCCTTCGTCGATTGCCGCGAAGCAAATCTCTGCCTGGTCCACGAGCAACAGCCGGCTCTGTGCCTGCACGATGAGCCTGTGCTGATTGCTGCGCCCGCGTTCCGCCCTGCTCGCGATTCAGCAGCCTCAACAGCTCGCCAATTTGTGCTTCGGGCGACGCTGCCCGGCGAATTCCCAGCCATGCGGCCGCGCACACGTTCCAGCGCCTGCTGCACTCGCGCGCGATCGAAGGGCTTCAGCAGGTAGTCGACCGCATTCACATCGAAGGCGCGCACCGCATACTGGTCGTACGCCGTGGCAAATACCACTTGCGGCAAAGGTTCCGCGTCCTTCCGGGTTTCGCTCGCGTGCCGGTCCATCAGCCGTTTGATGACTGCGAAACCATCCAGCCCCGGCATCTGCACATCGAGAAAAACCACGTCCGGGTGATGCTCCTCGATCAGGTCGACCGCCTCGATGCCGTTGGCTCCCTGCGCCACCACGTCCACGCCACCCGCCTGGTCCAGCAGATACTTCAACTCATCGCGAGCCAATTGTTCGTCATCGATGATGAGCGCGGAGATTGTCATGAATGCCAGAAGCTTGATTGTAGGAAGGGGCACTTGGCTGGGTCAATCGAAGTCATTGGAACGCCGTCCGCTGAACGCGCGCATGGGCCACAGGCCCTCGCAATCGGAGACTGTTCTGTCGACTCCCTGGCGCCTAATCTCCCAGAACTCGCAGCCGCGCCGGCATGTGGTCGTGAGCCAATTCATGGCCGCATCGCGTGCAGAACTGATCTGTGGCGCGCACCGTGCGGAAGCAATTGCCACAGCTTGCCGTGAGCTGATAGTTGCATTGCGGACAAAAATGGAAATCGCTCTGCACATGTGTGCCGCAGGCCGCGCAAGTCGAAACCAGCGGAGTGCGCAACAGAAAATACAAGCACCGCGCCGATGCCGCCCGGCATCACGAAGCAGATCAGCATCCAGAAGCGAGAGCTCATGGAGCGCCGCGGCGCGTCCTTGCTCACGAAGCCGATCATCAGGAAGTACAGTGCCGCCAGCAATCCCCACGAAAGATTCATGTAAATGCGCAGGCCCAGCGGCGGAATGTGATGTTGCTGCTGCGGAAAAACAATCCAGAAATAGTATTCAACCAGCAGGAAAACCACGGCGGCCGCCATGATCGACCAGACAGGGATCAGGCGCGTGTCTTCGTTGGCGTGAATGGACTGAGGCTCAGGCATATTGACTCCCTCCCTCGGAGGGCTCATTGGGGGTTTAAGCAAAGCTTAACCGCTATTTCAATGGACGGGAAGATGAAAGCGGAAGTTGCGAGTACCTTTGGTGGCTCGGATCAGGACTTGCGGCGCATCCAGCCCGCCAAAAGGGCCGAGGCCAGCAGGGCGGTGCTCATAAAGAAGCTCCACACAGCAATTTGGCTCACGATGCTGGTTACCCGCTCTTCTTCAATCAAGGTGTCGGCGATCCACCAAATCGGTGGGCCTACTACGAAGAAGACCAGCAGGGTCGCCGCAATCGCCACGGCGCGGTTCCGATTTCGGCTGGCTTTCTGCTCCTGCATCACACCCAGAGAGGCCATCACCACGCGGCGCGTTTGATGAGCAACCGCCCGCTCGCGTTCCGCGTCATTCGCAGAGAGTGCTTCGCTTCCGCCGCGATGCAATGTTGCGTCAGTCGCTCTCGCCGGGAGCCCTGCCCGTTACCGCACCTAAGGTCATCCCAGCCATCTCCAGGCGATCGCATCTGGGCCCGCTCCAGCTTGGGCTTGATCGCCGCGAGTCCCCGATAAAGCCTCGACTTCACGGTCGACAACGGCGCCCGCGTCACCTTGGCGATCTCCTCCAGTGTCAGCTCCTCATGGAACCGCAGCACCAGCACTTCGCGATAGAGCGTATCCAGTTGCAACAGGGCAGTCGCAATATGTTCGCGGTCTTCGATACTTGAGAAGCGGTCAAACGGCGTCGGCTGGCGTCGGCAACTTCGACGCTCATCGGCCGGTCATCGTCGTTGCCAGTCTCGAAAAGCTCGTCCAGGCTCGACATTGTCCGCTTCCGCGCGATGGTCGATCACCAGGTTTCGCGCGATTGTGAAAAGCCAGGTCTCGAATCGCGCCTTCCCGTTGAATTGCCCGCCGCGCGTCAGCACGCGCATCCACACTTCCTGAAACAGGTCTTCGGCCATCTCGCGATTTCCGGTCAGGAACAGCAGGTACCGCAGCAGACGGTGCTGATAGCGGACAATCAGTTCATCCAGCAGGCCGGCCTCCTGCCGCTTGAGCCCTTCGGCTACAGCAAGGTTCTCCAGCTTCGCCTGCTCTTCGGCAGCAGACGTGGAAGCCGGAGCGAAGATCGAGCGAATCGCGGCAGTCGCACTCATCGTATTCAATTAGACGACAGATTCCGGCCCCAAGCCGCGCCAAAATTTCGAGGGCATCCTCAATGCACTGATTTTGGGGCAAATCCTCGTCCTAGACATGCATCCTTCTCTTCGATCGCGCCACGCGCAGACATCTCTTCCACCGCCTTTGCCGCCCGCCTTGCTTGCGCCTCGACCGTCCCGCGGGAAGAATATGCCGAGCAGATGACTCCGCCTTTGTGTCGGCGTCATCGCGTTCCAGCCCGCTGCGCGCCAGCGGCTGGCGCTGAAACGCGGCTCGCAAAATGGGAGGCGGCTCCTGTTCGCCTTCCATCGCCAGCATCACGGTTTCCGCCATCTTCTCGGCACGCACCTTGCGTGTCTGCAACCCTTTAGCCGTGTCCACAAACTGCGCAAACCCCTTGCGCATGGATGGGCTCATGGCATCGAACCACTTCCGCAATTGCTGGTCTCCACGCAGAACATTGCGGTCAGCTCTTTTGGCTCGGCAAAAGCTTGCTCAACCAGATCCGGTGACATTTGAATATCCACCGTGTCTCCTGGTCCTGCGCGCGCGCCGATCTGCATCCGCTTGTTCACCACCAGTGTGTGCCCTTGGCCCTTGGGTCCCGAAAAAAGCGATGTCCGAAACGCGAACCCGTTGATCGTGCCGCAGACCCGCCGGTTCTTCCAAGTCGGGCCAAGCCTTTTTCAGGTCCACAGGAATCCGCGCGACCACCCAAAACGGACCGTTCCCCGCCCGCTCCAGGACCGCGCCGAAATGTTTTTGGATTGTTTGGCTTCGTCATCCCGTTCGACCATGTAAGCTGTCTGCGCCTGCAGACTTTCAGGAGCAATAGCGCGTTTGTTCGGCGTCATCGACAATCTAAACTAGATTCATGGAAGTTCTCTACGGCCTCCATCCAGTCGAGGAGGCACTCAAGGCCGGCCGTCGCCGCTTTGACCACGTGCTGGTGGCCCGCGAGCGGCACGATGACCGACTCGCCCGCCTCGTTGCTGACTGTCGTCAGGCCGGTGTTCGAGTCCGCCAGGAGCCACGCGAACATCTCACCGGACTGGCCGGAACCCCCACACACCAGGGTGTGGTCGCCGTTGTTCGCCCGCAGGAGTTTCTTGCCCTTGAAGACTTGTCCGAACCAGTTGCAGGCCAGGCCGGCGCGGCCCGTCTTCTGTTGGCTCTCGATGGCGTCGAAGATCCGCAAAACCTTGGCGCACTGCTGCGGGTGGCCGACGGTGCCGGAGTCGACGGTATCGTTCTTACCGAGCGCCGCTCTGCGCCTTTGAGTCCCGCAGCGGTAAAGGCAAGTGCAGGAGCGACCGAACACCTTCGCATCGCGCGCGTCGTCAACCTGGTGCGCGCCCTCGAAGAGCTCAAGAGGCAGAATCTCTGGATCATTGGTCTCGACGAACGCGGTACGACCGACTACGACCAATTCGATTTCACCGGCAACTGCGTCCTCGTTCTTGGCCGCGAGGGCGCCGGTCTCCACGACCTCGTCCGCCGCACCTGCGATCATTTACTGCGCATTCCGATGGCGGGCGGCGTCAGCTCCTTGAACGTATCGGCCGCCGGCGCCGTCGTCCTCTATGAAGCTGCGCGCCAGCGCCGAGCCAAGGGTACTGGTGCCGCCGGCGCAAATGGCCGCACGACAGGTGCCGGCGCCATGGGTGCAGCGTCTAAACCAAAGAAGCAGAAAGGTCTCGGTTCATGACAGCATTCCCGGCCCTCCGCCGGAAAAATGTCGAAAGCCTGGCAATCCAATCAGAATTTGCCGTAGATGGCACCGCAGCTGCGGATGTCCCCACAACAGGTGCGCTCATGAACTGTTGCCTTGCTGGCGTGGTAGCAACTTTCATCCTTGCCGTGGCACCCGCGATGCTTCCGTGCTCAGCGCAAACAAATCCCGCACCCGCTCCGCAGAGCAGCGTCCCGCAGGCCCAATCTCCAGCCCCTTCCGGCAAGGTCATTTTTTCGCGGTCGACTGACGAAAATGGCCACACTACTACGCAGGTCGGACCGGCTGCTCAACTACCCCTGATCGAAATGGCCAAGGAGCCTACCGCGGAGGACGCCGATCGCGAAGCCGTTACCTGCACGGTCCTCGACCTCGACGTGCATCTGCAAACTGCAGCGCATCAGATCGCCGTCCGGGCCGTTGTCACCGTGCGCAACGATGGCAAGACTCCGCTCGACCCGTATCCCACTGCAAATATCTTCTTCGCTTAACTGGGAGCAGATTCGCATCGCCGGCCGCAACGTCTCCTTTCCCGTCGCCACACTCAACTCTGACGCCGACCGCACGGGCCAGCTTCACGAGGCCGCGGTTCCGCTCGCGCAACCCCTCGCCCCCGGGGCCACGCTCGCGCTCGACGTTGTGTATTCCGGCTCTATTGTCCCGAACGCTCAGCGTCTCGTCACCATCGGCACCCCTGAAGACCTCGCTCTTCATTCCGATTGGGACGAAATCTCTCCCTCTTTCACCGGCCTCCGGGGCTTTGGCGACGTCGTCTGGTATCCCGTCTCCAGCGTGCCCGTCATCCTTGGCGATGGCTCACGCCTCTTCGATGAAATTGGGCGGCATAGACTCCGTCTGTCCGGTGCTCACTTCCGCCTGCACCTCACGGTCGAGTTCCCGCACGGCCATCCGCCCACGATCGCCGTCGTCAATGGAGTTCCGGTCCCTCTCAACGTGACGGACGCCCGGGGCCTTGACCCCGATCTGGACGGGATCGCCACAGCTACTGCAGAGACTCCTTCGCTGGGCTTTCTGGCTCCAAGCCTCTTTATCGCGGTGCGCAAAGCTCACCCGTCGGATCACCTCACCGCGTGGACGATCCCCGACGATGAAGTCTCGGTGCAGTCCTGGGTCGACGCGGCCTCCACGGTCACGCCTTTCGTGCAAGGCTGGCTCGGTCATCATCCCCGCACGCAGCTCACGCTCCTCGATCTGCCCGATCCCAACGACACGCCGTTTGAGACTGGCTCTCTTCTCGCGACGACGCTGCATGACGTGCCCGCCGATCCCCTCAATGGCGTGCTGGTCCACTCCCTCACGCACGCCTATGTTGAGTCGACAACCCCACCGGCGCCTGGCTGGCTGAATGAAGGCCTGGCCACATTCATGGAATCCCTTTGGGTAGAAAAGCGCCGCGGCCGCGATCAGGCACTCGAGATGCTCGAGGCTAATCGGCCGGCACTGGCGTTGGTTGAACCATCGAGTCCGGGCGCGAGTCCCGGTGAACCACTGGCCCTTGCCATCGCACCTGTCTATTACCGCACGAAGGCTGCCTATGTTTTCTGGATGCTTCGCGATCTGACCAGCGACGATGCCCTCAGCGCCGCGCTTCATGCCTACGTCGATGGGCCGCAGCAGGCGCTCCAGTCATCCAGCGGCAGCCAGGGAGGCAACGCTGCGACTCTCGCTATCGGGACTTCTGAAGCAGGCTGGCGCCCATCGCGACCTTACATGGTTCTTTTCCGACTGGATCGATGCCGACAAAGGGCTGCCCGATCTCACCATCGACAGTGTCTTTCCTAACGCAGCGCAGGCAGGCACCTACTTGGTCGCGGTCAACGTCACCAACGCAGGCTACGCGGCCGCGTATGTCCCCGTTACCGTGCGCACAGCAAAAAACTATGTAACTGAACGAGTGCTCGTTCCGGCGCGCGGCCGGGCCGTTGAACGGCTTGTCGTCATCGGCGCGCCGACTCAGGTGCAGGTTAACGACGGCACAATTCCAGAGACGCAGGCCAGCGTCCACGTTACCGACATCACGCCGTCGTCCACGCCCGAAGCCGCATCTGGTTCGTCGTCGAGCAGCCAGCAACCCGCGCCGCAATAGACTCGTTTCGGTACGAATCTGATCCAAGAGCCTGCTGCATGCAATGCTCAATCGAAGGGATGATGTGCGCTTTCCCCAGCCCTGCGTACCATAGTCGAGCATCAGGTATCTTTTCCCTGTTGTCTGATCCCTGTTGTCTGAGGTCATCCGATGCCCCACATCCCACTTCCCGCTGATCTACCTGGAATCCGCGGCGCCATGGCTTTTCGGCCGGAGACCGCGCGCCCCCTCAACGCATTGGTCGAAGTGCTGCTGCAAGGCCCCAGTACCCTTACACGCGGCGAGCGCGAGCTGATCGCCACCTACGTTTCCAGCCGCAACTGCACTCACTATTGCCACAGCATCCACGGCGCGATTGCCGCTGCGCACCTCGGTGGCGACGAGGCTCTGGTGAAGCAAGTCAAGACGGATTTCACCCAAGCTGACATCAGCCCCAAGTTGAAGGCGCTACTCACCATCGCCGGGAAAGTCCAGCAAGACGGCAAACTCGTCACCGCAGCCGACGTTGAAGCCGCACGCAAAGAAGGCGCGACCGACATCGAGATTCATGACACGGTGCTGATTTCCGCTGCCTTTTGCATGTACAACCGCTACGTAGACGGCCTCGGTACTGTGCAGCCTGATGACGAAGCGCTCTACCGCGAACGTGGACGCCGCGTCGCCCGCGATGGCTACGTCATTGTCAGCGAAGAGTATCTGGCGAGCCATGCGAAGTGACAGTTCTTAGTTCAGGGTTCTAAGTTCGAAGTAGGCGTCATGGCAGGGCCGCGCTGTAGTTCGTCGAACTCAGAACTCAGAACTCAGAACTCAGAACTAGCCGAACTGCGAACTAAGAACTCCTCTGGAGGAGCCCCATGCCGCACATCAAACTTCCCGAAGAACTCCCCGGCATCACCGCCGGTTTCGCCTTCCGTCCTGAGACAGCCAAGCCGATGCGTGCGTTGGCGCACATTCTCCTTCACGAGCCCAACTCGCTCACAGGCGGCGAGCGCGAACTCATTGCGACCTACGTATCTTCGCGCAACAAAACCACATTTTGCGAACTGAGCCACGGGGCCGCGGCAGCCAGCCATTTAGGTGGAGAGGCGAAGGTCAAGCAAGTTAAGACTGACTTCGCCAGCGCCGATATCAGCCCCAAGTTGAAAACGCTCCTCGTCATCGCGGGCAAGGTTCAGCGGGACGGCAAGCTCGTTACTGCCGCCGACGTCGATGCCGCGCGCAAGGAAGGCGCAACTGACCTCGAAATTCACGATACGGTTCTGATTGCGGCTGCGTTTTGCATGTACAACCGCTACGTCGACGGGCTTGACACATGGCAGCCCACTGACCTCTCGATGTACGCCCAGATGGGGCAACAACTCGCGGAAAAGGGCTACGCGGTACCGCCCGTTCGGCAGCCCGTCACGGTTTAGCAAATCGAGGGGCACTGCGGATCGAAAGCGAATTGAAATTCATTGCACGCCGCCGCAGAGCCCTCAGGCTGCGTCGAACCGATATCCGTCGGGATCCTTGCCGCGCACGCGCCGCCACCACACCTGGAAGCTGGGGATGTTGACGGTCACAAGAAACAGCCTCCGCAGCTTACCCTGCGGGCAGCGCAGTGGCCGCACTCCGTGCCACGAATGATGCGTGCGCTGGAAGAGCAGGCTGCCGTTGCCGCGTGGCTCGATCGACGCGGCAACTTTCAGGTCGTCAAAGCTCGGGCCGGAGTGAACCGGGAAGCGCCGCTCGCTGTCGAGAATCAGAATCTCTCCGCCCCAGCTCGAATCCCAGTCCTCCTCGGTATTGAAATAGAAGATGTGCGTTGCCAGCTTGCGCGCCGCATCGCAGTGCGGCGATACCGCGCACCCCTCCCATGCGTAGTACCACTCAAATGTGGGAATAAACGTATGGTTCCCCAGCATCCGCCGTAGAAAGTCCTGGTAGACCGGCCCCTGCAATTCAGCCAGAAACTCTTGCCAGGGTCCGGCAATCTCCATACCGGGCCGATAGTGCAGCAAAAAACGGTCGTGGGGTGCCTGCCCGTAGGCCCGCTTTACACCTTCATGCTTGTTGAACCTCTCCACGGTAGGCAGGCATGCACGCAGACGTTCATAGCCCTCCGGCGTGAGAGATTGTTCGATGTTTGCCCATGGATAGGGATCTCGGCTTTGAAAAGACTCTGCCGGAATTTCGTTCAGTCGTTTCAAATTCAGATATTCCACTGATAAGAATCTCCTTGGGCCCTCTTGCCGCGGTAGAAAGCCCGTAGGCTCCAGCCTTGATTGGAGGATGAACCCTCGTCAGTGACCTCGGACACCGATTTCAGTTCGGCATGACCGCCGCTGGCCTTTGATGCGATGGAGCCGTCACCCGCGTAGCCCTCTCACTCTAGCGGTAGATCTCTGGAATGAACGTCTGCTCGTTGATCGGCGGCCTGGTGTAGTTCTGCTTGGCGATTGGAGGTAGCGGCAGCGGTTTGGTCGTTAAATCCCTGTACGGAATCAACGACAGCAGATGCCGAACCACGTTCAGTCGCGCTGCCTTCTTGTTATCGGCATTTACCACGTACCAGGGCGCCTGTTTGATGTCCGTTCCCGCAAACATCTCATCCTTGGCCCGGGAATATTCCGCCCAGTACTTGCGCGACTCCAGGTCCATCGGACTCAGCTTCCAACGCTTTGTTGGATTTTTCATCCGGTCCTGAAAGCGCCGTTCTTGCTCCTCATCGCTCACGCTGAACCAATACTTGACCAACAAAATCCCCGACCTGACCAGCATCCGTTCAAACTCCGGACAGCTGCGCATGAATTCAAGATATTCGGCCTCTGTACAGAAGCCCATCACACGCTCAACACCAGCGCGGTTATACCAGCTGCGATCGAACAGCACCATCTCGCCGGCTGCGGGCAGGTGTGCCACATACCGCTGGAAGTACCACTGCGCCTTCTCGCGTTCCGTCGGCGTGCCCAGCGCCACCACGCGGCAAATGCGCGGATTCAGCGTGTCCGTGATCCGCTTGATTGCGCCGCCCTTGCCGGCAGCATCGCGCCCTTCAAAGATCGCGACCACCCGCAGCCCCTCGTGTCGGATCCACTCTTGCAGCTTGGCGAGTTCCACCTGCAATCGCCGCAACTCCTTCTCGTAGTCGCAGTCTTTTCCCAGCCTCACAGTATGGTTGTTTTTGGATTGTTCCGGCTGCGCGACGACCTCAGCCGGTTTTTGCGGCGCCGGAATTACGGAACCCGCGAGTTTGCTGCCATTTTTTCCGGAGTGCTTGTCCGACATGCTTTCCTCCCATCGGCCGACCTCCGGTTTTTTGTGCGTCTCTATGGCTCACTCACACAAAGCGGAGTGCCATGTGCTCGGGGATGAGCAGGCGCGAAGTTGTCCACCATTCTATCGGGACAATGGATGAATTGTTCTAACAACAGGTCAACGTGGGGTACTCAATCGGTCTTTTCGGCGTTCCGCGCCCTCACCTTGAACCAGATCGGCGTGCCTTTGAACCCGAATGCCTCCCGAATCTGGTTCTCGAGAAACCGCTCAAACGCGAAATGCAGCTTGATATCCCGATCCGTGAACAGCACGAACGTAGGTGGCGCCACCGCAGCCTGCGTCATGTAGAAAATGCGAATGCGCTTCGCCATCGGCACCGGGCGCTCGCTGAAAATCGATCTTGTCCAGGAACCGGTTCATCTGCCCCGTCGTCACGCGCTTGCGCCGCTCCGCCGCCACAGCCTTCACCTCGTGCAGCACGCGGCTCATTCCTTTTCGATCGGGCCCCGTCATTTCCAGTGCGGAAAGAAAGATCACGGGCGCATAGCTCAGATACTTCAGCACCGAGCGCAGCTGCTTCTCGAAGATCTCGCGGTCCGCCGGCGGCTTGCCATCCGTCCGTCCCGTGGTTACCGCATCCCACTTGTTCACCACGATGATCACGCTGCGGCCGCTCTCGTGCGCGTAGCCGCCAATGGTGGCGTCGCTTGCGGTCACACCTTCGGTCGCGTCGAGCACCAGCAGCGCCACGTCCGCCGCTTCAAGATGCCGCCGCGCCATCACCACGCTCATCTTCTCGGCCATCAAATGCGTCTTGCCCTTGCGCCGAATCCCTGCCGTATCGACGAACCGCATCTGTCCGCCCTCGAACTCGACCACTTCGTCGACCGCATCCCGCGTGGTTCCCGCAATGGGCGACACGATCGCACGGCCGTCCCCGTCAGCGCATTCAGTAGCGTTGACTTGCCGACATTGGGCCGTCCGATGATTGCAACCGAGGTCTCGTGCTGCTCAAACTCGCCGTGGGTCCGGTGCGGGGCTTCGCGCCCGGCGAACGTTCTCCGCTCTCGGTCGTTCTACCCGGGTTCGAGCGGGCCACCCTCAAATATCTCGATTCTCCTCGGCCGACTCCTCTTCGCTTTCGACTTCCGGCGCAGGAATCGCCTCGGAGATCGCATCCAGAAGCTCGCCAATGCCCAGGCCATGTTCGGAGCTGATCGGATACATCTCGCGAATGCCCAGCGTGCGAAGGTTCTCCGCCGCCAACTCCATGGCCTCGCCCTCGACCTTGTTCACGGCCAGAAACACCGGCTTCCCGCCGCGCAAGCAGCAGCTTGACGAGGTCGTAATCGGGACTGGCCAATTCGGTACGCACATCGACGACGAGGACCAACGCCGCCGCGTCCTCCAGGGCCACGCGCGCCTGGTTGTAAATTTCCGTGCGGAATCAGCTCGGGATCATCGGGAACGATGCCCCCGTGTCCACGAGCCGAAACCGCCGGCCAGCCCATTCATACTCACCATAAATGCGATCGCGCGTAATGCCGGGCTCATCGCCCACAATCGAGCGGCGACTCCGTGTCAGGCGATTGAACAGGGTCGATTTGCCCACGTTCGGACGGCCCACGATCGCCACCAGGGGCAGCGCCTCCGCGCCCGGGCCGGCGGGCACAACCGATCTGCGATAGTTGGGCAAATCAAATCTCCATTGTGGATTTCGACAGGTTCGTGGCAAATTGCCCTGGGATGCAAGGGCGCCAACCTGACAAGTGAGACATAGCGGCTTCTTCTATCTTAGGGCCTGGCGCTGTGTTTTTCTTCCCATCGCGTCGAATCCGCATTTACACTACCGCTCACTGCCGAAGTGCAAGGAGAGCGATTTCTATGCCCAAGTACGTGATCGAGCGCGAGATTCCCGGCGCCGGCGCCCTTACCCCCGACCAACTTCAAGGGATCTCGCAAAAATCCTGCGGCGTGCTGCGCAATCTCGGGCCCGAGATTCAATGGGTGCACAGCTACGTGACCGACAACAAGATCTATTGCGTCTACATCGCGCCCAACGAAGAGATGGTGCGCGAACACGCCAGCCAGGGCGGCTTCCCCGCCAACAAGATATCGGAAGTCAAATCGATGATCGATCCCACGACGGCGTGACGCAAATAGGCCGACTGTCGTGGCAACTCGGGCTAAGTCGAGTGACCGCTGCCCCAACGGCGGACCGGGCCTCCTCACTATGATGGAGTGAGCGCCCGGCCCCGATGGCATCCACTGAAACCACAACCCGCGCCCTTCCTTCCCTGCACGAATTCTTTTCGCCGGGCGGCATTTTGTCGCGCTCGCCGCTGCCCTATGAGTACCGTCCTGGCCAGCTGGAGATGGCCAAGGCCGTGGAACGCGCGCTCACCGAACGCCGTCACCTGATCGTCGAGGCTGGCACCGGCACCGGAAAAACTCTGGCCTATCTGCTGCCCGCGTTGCGCACCGGGCAGCGCGTCATTGTGTCCACCGGGACCAAGGCGCTGCAGGACCAGCTTTATTTTCGCGATATTCCGTTTCTGGAGTCCCTGCTGGGCGATCTGCGCGTCTGCTACATGAAGGGCCGCGCCAACTATCTCTGCCGGCACAAACTCGTAGCCCTGCGCGATCAGCCGATTCTCAGTCGGCTTGGAAGAGATCGACCAATACCAGCAGATTGCCGCCTGGGAGCAGACGACCGAAACCGGCGACCGCTCCGAGATTTCGGGGCTGCCCGAGTCGAGCGCGCTGTGGCACAAGCTGGATGCTCGGTCCGATGCATGTCTGGGGACAAACTGCCCCGATTACCGGCGCTGCTTCATTACCGAGATGCGGCGCAAGGCACTCGAGTCGGACATCATCATCGTGAACCACCACCTCTTCTTCGCCGATCTGGCCGTGAAGCAGGAGGCATCGGGCGCGCCGGATGCGGGCGTTCTGCCGGAGGCTGCAGCAGTCGTGTTTGACGAGGCGCACGAGCTCGAAGATGTGGCTTCGAGCTACTTCGGACTTTCGGTCAGCAATATTCGCTTTGAGGAGCTGGCCCGCGACACCGACATGCTGCTGCGCGGCAAAGAGGGCGCGGAGAGATGCCGGCCGCCACACAGCAACTGCGCGAGCGCGCGAGGATGTTTTTCGCCGGTTTGCCCATGACTTCCGATGGCCGCCAGCCCTTTGCCGCGCGCGAAGAGTTCCTGGAGACCTCGGGCGACCTCTACATGAGCGTGCGCGCCACGCTGAAGCTGATGGAAGCGGAGATGGAGCGGCTCACCGGCGTGGACGAAGCGCCCGGACTGCGCAAGCGCGTGGCGCGGCTGCGCTCCGAGTTGGAGTTTCTGCTCGAATCGAATGCCAGCAATATGGTCTATTGGCTTGAGCGGCGCGCATACGGCGGGTCGAAAGACGATGCAGTCAGCCGCCCGCGGAATTCGTTCCCAATCGAGGACGACATTTCTGCAGGCCACGCCAATTGATGTTTCGGAGCTGCTGCGTGAGCTCGTCTTCGAGACAATCCCTACCGTCGTGCTTACGTCGGCGACGCTCACCGTGCAAGGCGGTTTCGAGCACATTCGCAAACGGCTCGGTCTCGGCGATACAGGCCAGGGGGCACGCGAGCTGGTGGTGCCGTCGCACTTTCGCTACGGCGAACAGGCGCTGCTTTATCTTCCGCCCAACATGCCCGATCCGCGCGATCCGGAATTTCCCGAAGCGGCCGCCGAGTGCATCCGGCGCGTGCTCGATCTCAGCCGTGGCCGCGCCTTCTGCCTCTTTACCAGCTACGCGCAGATGCGCGATCTCTACGAGCGGCTGTTGCCGGTGCTCGATTTTCCCGATCCTGCTGCACGGCACCGCTCCGCGCAAGGCGCTGCTCGAGGAGTTTCGCGTCACGCCGAATGCAGTCCTCTTCGGCACATCGAGCTTCTGGCAGGGTGTCGACGTGCAGGGCGAGGCGCTGAGTTGCGTCATCATCGACCAGCTGCCATTCGCCGTGCCCAACGATCCGGTGGTGCAGGCGCGCATGAAAGCCATCGAAGAAGCCGGCGGAAAGCCATTCTTCGACTACCAGGTGCCATCCGCTGTGCTCACGCTGAAGCAGGGATTCGGCCGCCTCATTCGCTCGCTTGAAGATCGCGGCGTGCTGGTGCTGCTCGATCCGCGCATTCGCAAGCAGCGCTATGGACAGACGTTTCTGAACAGCCTTCCGCCGTATCGGATGACCACGACGATCACCGATGTGGAGAAGTTCTTCGAGGTTCCCAGCGAATCTACGTGAGAGGTTGACCGAAATGCAATTTCGGGATGTGCCAATAGCGGCTGAGACACGAAAAACCCTTAGTGAGCGGGATCGACGTCGTTTCTGACGCCCTGGCAACCCTCAGCGTTCTCCAGGATTGAGCTTTTTCGTCATCGCATTCAACTGGTCTTGAACACCTTCGAGAGCATCCTGGGAGTCCCTTAAACGCTGCTGTGCTTCGTCCAGGGCAGATTGACGGGCCTGCTCCTGGACCTTGAGCGCCGAAACATTCGCCTTTAGGCGCTCGATCTCTTCGGTGAGGCGCTTCTGCTCCACGACGTCGGAGGAATGGTCGAGCTTGTCTTGTGCGCTATCTATTTCGTTTGAGGTCCTTTTCTGATCGACTTGAATCTGGATTAGGGTCGACCTCTCCCTATCGACGCGCTCCATGGCCTGATTCACAACCCCCTGTTTAGCCTGCAGCTCCGCCAGGAGTGTCTGCATCGCTCGCGTGGAGCGCAGCTCGTCGTGAATTTCCCTTAGCTCTGAAAGAATCGCATCGAGCGTCTGTGAATCGGAATGAGCCGTTTGAGCGAGGCTTGGCGAAGCAAGCACAATGAGCGCCACGACAGCAGCGATGAGCTTCATATCCCCTCCAAAACAATGCCAGATCACATTATGATTCGGATTGCGGTTGTGTCACCGTCTATCCGGATATAACGCTCTTGGGGGTTGCGGGAATCCATTCGGAAGGCTCAAACAGGATGACCGCAATGTGCTTTTCAAACGTCCAAACCGCACTCAGTTCTCCGGCCCAAACTCTGGCCGGCGGCAAGTTCCTTGCTTTCAGGATGTTCGGATTTAAGTTCCTGAAAGGAGCGAACTTGGCCCAGATCCGTGCCCGCAACTCTCCTCAGTTCAGGGAATTGCAGAAAACAACCCCGGGGGTGGGTGATGATAGGGATTGTCTCCAGCTCGGAATCCGCCAGGCGCCAAGGGGTGAACGGAGCAGGACTCTCGATAGAATCTTGTCTGAGATGAACCCAGCGCAAATCGGTGCCTTGAACCGCACCTTCGGTATTCCGAATGTCGTTACAGTGGTCTCCGGGAACGGCGGACTACCCAAAATCCGCGTGACCGCCCCGTGGGCTTCGGCAGAGATCTACTTGCATGGAGCGCACGTGACGGCCTGGCAGCCGGCCAACGCCGAAGAGGTGCTTTTTGTCAGCGCACAGTCGCATTGGCAAGACGGCCGCGCGATCCGAGGAGGGATTCCGATCTGCTTTCCCTGGTTTCGTGCCAAGGCCGACGATCCCTCAGCGCCAGCCCACGGGTTTGTGCGCACGAAGGAATGGCGGCTCGACTCTGTGAAAGCTGACGGAGAGTCCGTGGTTGTCGTCTGCTCGACCGAGAGCGACAAATCGACCGAGCGCTGGTGGCCGCACTCGTTTCGCCTGGTGCACATCGTCACCATCGGCAGTTCCCTTCGGCTTCAGCTGGTGGCCACGAATACCGGACAGACCCCCTTCCGTTTCGAAGAGGCATTGCACACGTATTTCCGCGTCAAGCCAGGTCTCGAGTGTCAATCATTCGCGGTTTCGATCAGGTCAAGTATCTGGATAACAACGATGGGAATCGCCAAAAGGTCCAGTCCGGAGACTTGATTCTCAGAGGCAAGACGGACAACGCCTATCTCGATGTATCAGGCGCTGCGGAGTTGATTGATCCAGCGCGTCGTCGAGTCCTCCGCACGGAGAAGGGCAACTCGGCAACGACCGTCGTCTGGAACCCCTGGCAGGATGGCGCGGCCGCTCTCAGCGACCTCGGCGACGAGGAATGGCGGCAATTTGCGTGCGTGGAAGCCAGCAATATTCTTAGCTCGACCATCTCCCTCGCATCGGGCCAGGAACACAGCATGCAAGCGACCCTCAGCGTCCTCGCAAAAAGCGAAGAGATAGAAAGCCCAGTATTCGTGTCCTCTATGCAGATCGGCGCCAGCGACGTACTCGTTGTTATTGACGTGCAGAACGACTTCTGCCCCGGTGGGGCGTTGGCCGTTGCCCGGTGGCGATGCCGTGATCCAGCCGATCCATAGAATCGCGCCGCACTTCCAGCACGCCGTCCTCACGCAGGACTGGCACACACCGGATCATTTCTCGTTTGCCTCGGCGCATCCCGGCAGAAAACCTTTCGAGCAGATCGAAGCAATCTACGGTCCGCAGACCCTCTGGCCCGATCACTGTGTGCAGGGCAGCAAGGGAGCAGAGTTTCACCCGGATTTGAAGCTGTCCAAGGCCGAGTTGGTTCTGCGCAAAGGCTTTCGTCGCGAGATCGATTCCTATTCCGCTTTCTTTGAGAATGATCGCACTACAGCAACGGGCCTCGCTGGTTATCTGAAGGAACGCGGCCTCACGCGCGTCTTCTTCGCAGGCCTGGCGTACGACTATTGTGTCGGCTACTCGGCTCTCGATGCACAACGATTGGGCTTCCCCGCATTCATCATCCGCGATGCTTCCCGCGCCATCGACCTGAACGGTTCGGTCGCCAAAATAGAATCCGAGTTCGTTCGTGCCGGCGTAACTTTAATTCAAACTCCCGAAATCCGCGGTTGAAGCGCTGTTTGCAGGTCCCCTCGCTGGGGCAGAGAATCGTCTGCGAGAATCGAGAGTATCAAGCCAACCCGAAGGGATTCGATGGACGCGCAAGTTTTAAAGGCTCAACTTGACGATGCAGGAGTGATCGCTCTTCTCGGGCGCATCACGTTTGCAGAGACCTTCGGCTACCTTTTCGTCGACCATCAGGACGATCTGCTCGCGTATCTCGATCGCACATTCGATGTCGGCAAAATCAGGCGAAGCATGGATGACCCGCGCAACTCCTACTGGCTGGGTTTCGCTGATGGCTTGCCGGTGGGCTATGCCAAGCTTAAATACCCGTCCATTACCTCTTCGCTCGAAGGCAAGGACGCTGCGCAGTTGCAAAAGATTTACGTGCTCAAGGATTTTCTCGGGCGGGGGATCGGGAAGTGCTTGCTGCAAATCGTGGTCGATCATGCGGTGAACCGCCAGATCGAAAATCTGTGGCTCGATGTTCTGAAAGAGAACACGCGCGCAATTCTCTTTTATGAGCGGGAAGGTTTCGACGCGCTGGGCGAAGATACTTACACCATCGGCGCGCAGACGTTCGCCTTTCACCTGATGATGCGGCGAGTAAAGTCGCCGACCGCTTAAGATAGTGTTGCTGGAACCATGTCACGCAATTTCTACATTCTCGCTGCAACGCTGGGTCTCTTCGCGGTCCTGTCCATGGGCATGTCTCTCGTCCCGTCTAGCTTTCAACCGGGATTGCCGGCCAATGGATCTCTGTGGCGCACGATATCCCTCGTCCTGCTGCTCGCCGGCCTTGCGTTCGCGCTCATTGGAGTGCTGAGTCATCTTTTCGAGCAAGTTGACCGGCACAGCGAGGAGGCGCGCCAAGCCGCGCGGCGCCAGCGGCGAAAGCCGCACGATTAGATTGTGACCGCGGACGAAGCGGCATCCAAGCCGAATCGAGCTGCCAGCGAACCTCAGAGCCGCAGCCGAAGGCAATAGAATGGTAAGTGGGACTCTTCCCCGCACAGGATCGAGCAAACGCCGATGTACGAAGTTACAGTAGAGGCGGGATTTTCTTCCGGACACTATCTCCGCAACTATCAAGGTAAGTGCGAGAATCCGCATGGGCACAACTACAAGGTGCGGGTGACACTGGCCGGGGCAGCGCTGGATGAATCCGGGCTCCTGCTCGATTTCAAATTGCTGAAGCAGGTCCTGCGCCCGGTCATCGACCGCATCGATCACCAGATGCTGAATGACCTGGAGCCGTTTACCACGCTAAACCCATCGGCCGAGAATATTGCCAGGTATTTTTACGACCAGACCAACCAGCAACTCGATGGAATGACCCAGGGGCGGGTGCGCGTGAAAGAGTGCACCATCTGGGAGACCGATACGACGACCGCGACCTACTACGAATAGTTACCGGCAACCAATGCTCGTTTGCGTGCGACGAGGATGCGTAAAGGCGGCCAGGTGCCGGTCCAATCCAGCGGGCACATTTGCACTTTGAGACCCGCGCTCGTGAATTCCGCTGCGTACTCTTTCATCAATTTGTAGTCGGAAATAACAGCCACACCGCCCGGTTTGAGCACGCGCGCGATCTCTCGGCAAGCCTTTTCCCGCCCAGGCTTCTCGTAAATGTTGTGCAGGCACACATTCGACAGCACCACATCGATCGATCCGTCGGGAAAACTCATCTCGCGCGCATCCTCGCTCTTGATGGTCGTTTTCCCGCCAACGCCTTCAAGGGCAATGTTCGCCTTCAGCGCTTCCGGTCCATTGCCCGAAAGGTCTTCAGCGTTCCAGATGTCGATGCCCGTGGCATGCCCGGTGGTGAGCTGTTTAGCCGCGCCAATCAGCAGCAACCCGCGGCCCGTGCCCACGTCGAGTACGTTCTCGGCGCCAGTCCAGGCCACTTTCGCCAGGATACGGTCGCGGTGGCGGAATTTGCCGACGAGCGAATAGAGAAGCATCAGCGCGCCGAAGAAAATGAACCAAACCGCCGGCCACAGGAAGCCCGGAAACACGAGAAACTCAATGTCGGCAATAGTGACGCGGGGAAACGCAAAAGCGATGACTAGAAAGATCGTGCCTGCGATGAAGAAATTACGAATGACATTCGGCGCGTCGATTCCGTAGTTGGTTTTTTGAGCCATCTTGTGCTCCGGTTTGCGCTTTGGAACGTTGTCGGATGAATCGTATCATCTGAACTCGTCAGGCAAAGGTGCAGTCCGGGCGGAATGGCTTCACTTCATCGCGGCCGATTTAGACTGCAGGTATTTGTCGAAGGGAATTTCAAAGAAGAAAAGCTCGTTTCCATCCGCGTCGCGCAGTTTGTGAAGGTGGAACTTGGCCCCTTTGAGTGGGTCGTCAAGTTGGGAGACGTCGTAAAACAGGAATCCGGCACGCGTTGTGTGCGCTTCCACCACAAGGGCCCCGTATTCGAACTCGTCGAAGTCCGCCTCGATATCCTTGTTGCTGGCCTTGGGCTTCATGTGGATGCTCGGGATCGGGCCGGGCATCGGAATCTTGCCGCCTTCGCGCTCTTTGCGCGTCATCAGCCGCTCCACATCTTCGGGCTCTGCTGCCTGGATGCGGTCGCCCGCCCGCGTTTGAAAAAGAATGCGCGCATCGCGAAGAGAGATGGGCCGGTCGCCGTTGTTGGTCACGATCAGGCGGACAGGCATGATGCCGTGGCTCAGGTAGTCCACGCGGAAGATCGCTTCCTTTTCCTTGGTGTCGTAAGGTTCCGCAGCGACCGCTACCTTCTCTTTGTCGTGTACTTCAACGGCTGCGAAGGAAGCGGCCGGCTGCACGGGCGGTTCCTTATGGTCGTTGGCGACGGCCGGCAGCGCCAGCCAAATCGCGAGCAACGGAACTAGCTTCAGACCCTTCATCGTGCACGACTGTATCATTCTAGAGCCTGCCGTTAACTTTCGCGCGGTCAGCGTTGCGAGCGGAAATTGCGCCAAACGAGGCGGAATCCGAAGACTGTGGCGGGTCCACGGTCGAGGATGAGAACGAAGTATGGCGCAATTTCCGCTGCAACCCGGAGGGCTGGGGCCAGTTTTCCCCATTTCTTCGTCGCTCGTCATTAGCAGACACCCGGTATGCGTTACTCCTCACTTCTCGAACTGAGAAAAATTGGCGCCCAGCGCTGGCCGTGGGAAAGTTAATGGCAGACTCTAAGGTTAGACCGAGGGAAGGCGAATTCCGTCACGCATGATTCTGCTTTTCTATAATCTCGCGCTGCTCACGGGACTCGTTGCCAGCGCGCCATGGTGGCTCTGGCGGATGGCCACCACGCAGAAATACCGCGAAGGGCTGGGAGAAAGGCTTGGAGAGGTTCCTGCTTGGCTCAGGAGCCAGGCGGCGGAGCGGCCAGTGATCTGGCTTCATGCAGTTTCCGTGGGAGAAGTGCTGGCCGTGAGCCGGCTCATCGCGGAGCTGGATAAAGCTTTGCCGGGGCTGCAAATCTTGATCTCGAGTACCACGCGGACCGGACAGAAGTTAGCGCGGGATCGTTTCGGGGCAAACCGCGTTTTCTATTGCCCGCTTGATTTGCCCTGGGCCGTGAACGCCTACCTCGACGCGATCAAGCCCCGCATGCTCGTTCTGGCCGAGACGGAGTTCTGGCCCAACCTACTCGGCAGCTGTTTTCGCAGGCAGATTCTGGTTGCCGTAGTCAACGCGCGTGTCTCCGATCGATCTTGGCCGCGTTACCATGCGCTGCGTTGGTTTTGGCGGCCGCAGCTCAGCAGACTTAACCGTGTCCTGGCCCAATCCGAGACCGATGCGGAACGGCTGAAAGCGATTGGCTGTCTACCAGAACGCCTATCGGTCGCGGGGAACCTCAAGTTCGACATTCGCGCGGCGCAAGAGGCCGAGGCGACCCGACTACTCAAAGCGCTCGGGCCCGGGCTGCGTTACGTTGTCGCGGGAAGCACGCTGGAAGGCGAAGAGGCTGCTCTGCTGGATGTCTGGCCGCAACTCCAGCAAGCTGATGCGGAGCTGGCGATGGTCCTAGCGCCTCGCCATCCTGAGCGCTTCGCCGCCGTAGCTGCACTTCTTCGGAATTCCGGCTCCAAATGGATCGAACGTTCGTTCTGGAAGAACCGTCAAACGGAACAGATCGAGCGGGTGCAAGCGGGACAGATCGTTTTGCTCGACACAATCGGGGAATTGGCGTCCGTTTATTCGCTCGCGGCGGTTGCCTTTGTCGGCGGTAGCCTTTTCCCGACGGGAGGGCACAACCCGCTTGAACCAGCGCAGTTTGGCGTGCCCATCGTGCTGGGTCCGTACTACGCCAACTTTCGCGAGATTACCGAGGATCTGATCGCTCACGAAGCCATTCGCATCACGCCTAAGGAAGAGCTAGCCGGTTCTCTAATCAATCTGCTGTCGGATGGGGCGAACGCTACAGCCATGGGCGAGCGAGCCAAGCGAGTCTTTGACGCGCAGGCGGGAGCGACGGGGCGGGCAGTTCATGCGATTCAAGAGACGCTCGCGAAAGTCGGAATCATCCCATGAGAAGACCCTGGCTCGCTTCGCTAATTCCGCTCTATGGTGCGGGCGTTGCTCTACGGGGTCTCGGCCTGAAATTCGGGTTGGAGCCGGTCCGGCATCTTCGTTGGCCGGTAATCAGCGTCGGGAATCTGTCTACGGGCGGGGCCGGGAAGACGCCACTTGCGATTGCGTTGGCGCAGCTGCTCGCGGCCCAAGGATTACAAATAGACATTTTGTCGCGTGGTTATGGGCGCCGGAGCAACAAGGCTCTTCGGGTGCGCATTGATGGAACCGCCGCTGAATTCGGGGATGAACCGCTGCTGATCGCGCGCGAAACCGGCCTGCCGGTGTATGTGGCTCCGCAGCGCTACGATGCAGGCTTGTTGGCCGAATCGGAATTCGACGCAGCCCGGCGGCAGAATCTTCGTGGAGACCAAATCATTCTTGCCCATATTCTTGATGACGGCTTTCAGCATCGGCGGCTCGCTCGCGACGTGGACGTTTTGCTCTTGAATCGCGGCGATTGGGAGGACTCCCTTTTGCCGGCGGGCAATCTGCGTGAGGGGTTGCAGGCGATAAACCGGGCGAGTGTCCTCGCCATCCCGGCAGAAGAACCGGGTTTGGAACCGCAACTCCGTGCGTGGGGTTGGACAAAGCCAATCTGGCGTTTGCGTCGCCGGATGGAAGTTCCGCCCATCGGCGGCCCGGTCGCCGCATTCTGCGGGATCGCCCAGCCGGAGCAGTTCTTCGATGGCCTGGAAGACGCCGGGTTGCTGCTCGCCGAGCAAACGGCGTTTCGGGATCACCACCGCTACACCGCGCTCGAGGTACGCTCGCTTGTCGCCGCTGCGCGCTCTGTGGGCGCCACGGCGCTCATCACGACAGAAAAGGACGCGGTGAGGCTGGGGAATTTAGTTTCCGTCTTCCCGGCTGCGCATCCACTCAAAACCGTTCGCTTGCATATCGAGATTGAAGATGTGTATGCGGTCCGTGGATGGCTCGTGAATCGCCTGCTGGGGCGTCCCACGATTCCATCGCTTGTGAGAAAATCGAGGTTTGCATACGCAGTCCAAGTTTCGCCTGCTCGTGGTCCGGCTGGGCGCCATGGGCGACATTCTGCATGCGCTGCCGGCTGTGACGGCGCTGCGAAGGACGCATCCGGAATGGATCATCGACTGGGTCGTCGAGCCGAAGTGGCGCGCGTTGCTCTCCGCAGCAGGCGCCTCGGTCCGTGATACGGGGCAACCCGCGCCCCGACAGCCGTTGGTCGACCGCGTTCATCTCGCAGCGGCGAAGGAATGGGGCAGAAGCCCGTTGTCGGGCGGGACCATCCGCGAAATCTTTGCGCTCTTCGACGCGCGCTTCGCGGGGCCAGATATGACGCGGCCATCGATTTTCAGGGCGCTGTGCGCTCCGCCGTATTTGGCCGGCTCGCCGGAGGCCGACTGATCGGCGAAGCGGAGCCGCGTGAATGGGCGGCCCGCTGGTTGTTTACTGACCGCATTGCCACGCGTGGCGCACACGTGATCGAGCAGGATCTCGAACTGGCATCCAGTGTGGCAGGCGATCGATTGAAGGCGGTGCCGCCGTGGTTGCCTTTCGACCTCGGCGCCGAGGCGTGGGCCGATGGACTTCTTGCCTCGTCCCGGGGGCAGCGGGCAGTGCTCCTTAATCCCGGGGCGGGCTGGGGCGCGAAGCGTTGGCCCGTCGAACGCTATGCGATCGTGGCCCAGGGGCTGATTGGCCGAGGCTGTCGGGTGCTGGTGAATGCCGGTCCCGGAGAAGAGCGGATTGCGGATGTGATCGTGAACCGAACCAACGGCGTCGCGACTCCTCTCGCTCCATCCCTTGAGAATCTCATCGCGCTGACCCGTCGTGCGTCGCTCGTGATCGCAGGAGACACCGGTCCTCTTGCATCTGGCGTGTGCACTGGGGCGAGCCGGTGGTCGGCATCTACGGCCCCACCGATCCGCAACGGAATGGTCCCTTCGGTACGCGATTCAAAGTGCTGCGAAGCCCCGGAAGCCGCCGCGACCATGCAAGACGGAAAATGCCCGAAGCAGGCCTGTTGACGATCCAACCGGATGAGGTGCTGCATGCGGCCGAAGAACTGCTTTATGCAAAGGCTTCGCTGTGAGCGGCGCAAACACTCCTCCAAATGTCCACCCCGCGCAGCGGTGGGAAAGGGTGGCGCGTCGCATTCGCGTACCTCTCGGCTTTGCTGTTGCGGCGTTGTATGTTTTTGAATTGTGGCGCCACGCTCCCGAACCAATCAGCAATTGTCTGGAGCCTTGCCTTGGTGGTGCCTGGGCTTTGGCTGCGGGGTTATGCGGCAGGTTACGTCAAAAAGAATCGTGAGTTGACGCAGACCGGTCCGTACGCGCACACGCGCAATCCACTCTATTTGGGATCGATTCTGATTGCCGCTGGATTCGCCGTCGCATTGAGCAGCTGGACCGTGGCGATCGCGCTTGCGGTGATGTTTTTGCTGATCTATGTGCCGGTCATTGCTTCGGAAGAACGATTTCTGCGGTCGACCTTTCCCGAGTTCGATGGATATTGCCGGCGCGTGCCACGCCTGATTCCCCGTCTTTCGGCAGCCGAAGTTCTGGCGCCGCTTCCGCGGCCCGGGGGCGGGCAATCCGAAGTAGCCGACGTAACTTCCGGCAACTTCTCTTTTGCGCTTTACTTACGGCACCGCGAGTACAATTCAGCTATTGGAGCAACGCTGCTCTACCTGAGCCTTCTCTTTTTGCGACCGGCTCTGGCTTTATTGGGACAAGGGCTGCGTTAAGCAACCTACCCAATCACTAGCGCGGCGAGTCGCCGCAATTTGCCCGAGGCCGGGTAGACGATTCCTGCGCCGGGTAGGTCCAACCCGAAGGAGCCAAGCCTCACGGTGAAGATTCGCACGGCGGTGAAGACGATTTTTTGTGGTATCGCCCTTGCCGCCGTGGCATACGGCCAGCAAAGCCCTCAGCTTCCGCCGCCGCGCCCCGGGTTTACCTTCCCGCAAAAGCAAACGCTCACCTATTCAGTGGACTGGCGTGTCTTCTCCGGCGGGAACCGCGGTGATTCATTTTGAAGCAGCGGGCGACCGCGAGCGCGTGAATGCTACGGCGGATACGGTTGGCGCGATCAACTTGATTTTTCATGTCAGTGATCGGTTTCAATCAACTTTCGACCGCGCAAAAGGATGCACGTACGAGTTCGACAAGCAGACGGTCGAGGGACGCCGGCAAATCGACTCCACCCTTCACATCGACTATCGCGCAGTCAAAATCGATTCTCGATGAGAAGAACATGTAAAGGACCAGTCCAAACATGTGGAAATGCCGATTCCGGGTTGCATGACCGATCTGTCTGACCGGCGTATTTTACGCTGCATCGCAGCCGCTGGAAGTCGGACACAGCTTCGAGATGCCCGTTGTGGATGCGATGCACAATGTGCCCGTGACCATGAAGGTGGAGGGGCGCGAGGAAGTCAAAACGCCGCTCGGCACATTCAAAACGATTCGCGTGCAGCCCACGGCCGCGGCAGGCGTAGTCAAAAATCGCGGCAATATCTGGATCTGGTACACCGACGACGACCGCCATTTGCCAGTGCAAATGCGGGCTCGCCTCTTCTGGGGAACGATCACCTTCCGCCTGACCGCCAACGAAAACAAATGAACCAGGCCTGGCCGTCCAGAGGCCTGGCCATCCAGGCAATGGCTTCACGTGGCTACGGGGCATAGTTGCTATTGCTGAAATTGTTCTACGTGGAAGCCCCGGGCCGTACCCGGAGTGCTCTATTGCATGCAGTGGCGCTCGCTCGGCCCCGTGTTTTGACGGAACTCGAAGTTGGACGGGATTTGCCAAGCCTGCATTGGCTCAACGAGGCACAATGCGCAGACGTTGCGACCCGTGGTTGTCGTTCCAGCCGATGACCCGGCCATCTTCGAAGAAGATTTCCGATCCGCCGTACGCGAGCTTGTTTTCGGAGAGCATCGTGGGTGTGCCTTGAACGGCGATGACGTCGTTTCTGGGAGACCCGATCGTGAAGCCTGTGAGACGGGGGTCGATAGGACCGCTTGGCCAAAGCTTGACGCGGAGAGGAATCAGGGTGGGGTCGACCTGCCATCCAGCGACCAAGCCTTTGTTGAAATAAAAGACCGCGGTCTTGTACCTCATCGTGTCGGGGGTGGAGGAGCCGGGCCGGCCCATGACCGTGATTACCTCGTCTCTGGTGAGGCCGATCGTGACGTAAGGCATCGAAATGTGAGGGACCGGGATTGGATCTGTGGATGGGCTGTCCGTCGAAGTCAAGGTCGTATCCGGGTTGGCCTTCTGCGCCGCGGATGTGCGATTGGCTGCCGCGAGGTTTGGACTGAGTTGGTGCAGGGCATGCTCCGCGCTCTGCTTCGCTTCTGTCACGTTCGTCCGCAAGGTGAATAGGAGTCGGGAGCGGTACGGTCCATAGAAACCAGCGATGGCGGGGTTCGAGGAGAGCCAGGCATCGAGCCCGACAAGCATCAGGGCCGGAATTGCGAGGGCCAGGACCAGGAGGCCGCAGCGCGTCATCATGCCGTAGTCGAAGGGAGAACGGCGTCGTGCTCGACTGGCGGGCTGCATAGCAACTTCCTGTGTTGAGCGTTTCGGCTTAGGACACTTGCGGTCTTTGACATCGGGAATAGAGGCCAGGTAAGCATATGCGGCATTGATCGACTTGAGCGTTTCTTCTGCTGTGCCTCTCAGTTTTGGGTCGTTCTCGAAGCGATCGGGATGCCAGACTTTGACCAGCAGCCGATAGCTTGTCTCGACATCATTCCTTGTTGCGCTGGAGTCTTGCCCCAATATGCGCAGGGACTTGCATCGCAGGCAAAGAGAGCCTTCTTGTTCTATCGCATTTCCACACAGGCAGGTCGTCATGGGTTCGGCAGCCAAGACTGCAGCGGGGTCTCTAAATTGCGAGTCGATTATAGAGCCCGTGCGCGTGGCTTTCCGGAGGCTCTGCCACGAAAGTAATCAATCGGTGGAAAGCGTGCAGATTCCGTAGAATAGGATTGGATGGCTTTTACCGAACAATACGATGTGGTGGTGGTGGGCGCGGGACACGCGGGATGCGAGGCGGCGATGGCGGCGGCGCGCATGGGCCTGAAGACGGCGCTGATCACCATGAACATGGACCTGATTGCGCAGATGAGCTGCAATCCGGCGATTGGCGGCGTGGCCAAGGGGCACCTGGTGCGCGAAGTGGATGCGCTGGGCGGCATCATGGGCGAGGTGGCCGATGCGGTGGGCATCCAGTTCCGGCTGCTGAATACATCGCGCGGGCCGGCGGTATGGAGTCCGCGGGCGCAGTGCGACAAGCAGCTCTATCGCGTGAAGATGCGCGAGGTGCTGGAGGCGCAGCCGGGGCTGCATATCCGGCAGGCGGAGGTCGTCGATCTGGTCTTCGACGAAACAGGGGTCAGAACAGGGAGGGATCGAGCAGGGATCGCAGGGAATCGAGAACTGAGGGACCGGGCAACGAGTCGAGGGTCGACGAGTTGCCGCGGCCGGTGCGTCCGCGGCGGCGCGTGCTGGGGCTGAAGCTGCGGGATGGGCGGAATCTGCTGGCTGGCGCCACGATCATCACCACCGGGCACATTTCTGAACGGGCTGATTCACTGCGGCGAGGAGCGGTATCCGGCGGGGCGCAGCGGCGAGCCGGCCTCGGTGCTGCTTGGCGAAGCGCTGCGGCGCCTGGGGCTGCGGACGTGCCGGCTGAAGACGGGGACGCCGCCGCGGCTCGATGGGCGGACGATCCACTGGGAGCGTTTGAAGAGCAGCCGGGCGATGCGGACCCGACGCCGTTCAGCTTCAGGACCAAGAAGATTGTGCAGCCGCAGGTGAGCTGCCACATCGCGTTCACCACGCCGGAGACGCTGCGGCTGATTCGCGAGAACGTGCACCGTTCGGCGATGTATTCGGGGCGGATCGAGGGCATTGGGCCGCGCTATTGCCCGTCGATCGAAGACAAGATCGTCAAATTTCCCGACAAGACGCAGCACCAGTTTTTTCTGGAGCCGGAGGGGCTGAACACGCACGAGGTCTACGTGAACGGCATGTCGACGTCGCTGCCGATGGAGGTGCAGTGGCAGATTGTGCATTCGATTCCCGGCCTCGAAGATGCGGAGATGCTGCGGCCCGGCTACGCGATCGAATACGACAGCGTGGACGCGACCGAGCTGGACCGCACGCTGCGCGTGAAGAGCATGGAGGGCCTGTATCTTGCCGGGCAGATCAACGGGACCAGCGGCTACGAAGAGGCGGCGTGCCAGGGAATCATGGCGGGCATCAATGCGGCGCTGTGGCTGAAGGGCGAGCCGCCGTTCACGATGGACCGCACGGAAGGCTACACGGGCATTCTGATCGACGATCTGATTTCGAAGGGCACGAATGAGCCGTATCGGATGTTTACGTCGCGGGCGGAGTTCCGGCTGCACTTGCGCATCGACAATGCCGACCGCAGGCTGACGCCGTATGGGCGGCGGCTGGGGCTGATCAGCGACGAGGCGTGGGCGGAATACGAGCAGAAGCAGGCGCGCATGGCTGCGCTGGAGCGCATGCTGATCGCGGGCAAAGTGGATGCGGACGCGACTGCGAGCGGCAGGATTTGGCGAATTGACGGCGACTGCAGGTCTGACCTGGGCGCAACTGCTGAAGCGGCCTGAGGTGACGATTGAGCCGGTGCTCGCGTGCAATGCACGATGTCGCTGGCTAGCGGAACCGCTGCTCGACGAATTCGCGAGATCTGCGGCAGAAGCTCAGGCGACTGCGGAGTCACGGAGGCGCGAGCTGCTCTGCGCAACGAGGCGCGCGCGGTGGAGACAGAGATCAAGTTTGCCGGCTATCTCGATCAGCAGAAGAAGTCGATCGAGAAGCTGAAGGCTGCCGAGGCCGTGGCGATTCCGGAGTGGATCGAGTACGGCACCATCAGCGGACTTTCGCGCGAGATGCGGGAAACGCTGGAGCGGGTGCGGCCGAGCACGATTGGGCAGGCGAGCCGCATCCCCGGCGTGACGCCGGCGGCGCTGAGCCTGGTGCATGTGTCGATACGTGTGCAGGGGTCGAGTCGGGTGCAGGGAGCTGCGGCGAGCTGCCGCATCGGCAGACTGATCGGTTTGGAGCATGGGCTGCGATAGAGTGGGCTATGCGCCGCTCTCTGTTCACTTCTCTGCTGCTCACTTTCGCATGTGCTGCCATGTCGCCGCTCAAAGCCCCGAACACCGTTCGGGTTCGCGCGCGCGATCTAGGTGTTCCGTTCGACGGAACACCGGGCCCGCTGAATGCGATCACCGATGTTGCTGGGGTGGAGGTGGGCGCAACGACTCTGATTCGCGGCGAGGGCGCGTTGAAAGTTGGTGAAGGCCCAGTGCGCACGGGTGTCACCGTGATTTTGCCGCGCGGCGCGAAGAATACCGATCCGGTCTATGCGGGATGGTTCAGCCTGAACGGCAATGGCGAGATGACCGGCACCACGTGGGTGGAGGAGTCGGGTTTTCTCGAAGGGCCGGTGGCTCTGACCAATACCCATAGTGTGGGCACGGTGCGCGATTCGATGATTGCGTGGGGGCTGAAGCATGGCGCCTGCACCAGGACTGGGCGTTGCCCGTGGTCGCCGAGACATGGGATGGGTTTCTGAATGACATCAATGGATTTCATGTGAAGCCGGAAGATGTGTTTGCGGCGCTTGATTCAGCCAAGAGCGGGTCCTGTGGCCGAGGGGAACACCGGCGGCGGCACGGGGATGGTGTGCTACGGCTTCAAAGGCGGCACGGGCACGGCATCGCGGGTGCTGGCGAAAACGGAGGGCGGCTACACGGTGGGCGTACTGGTGCAATGCAACTGCGGACGTCGGCCGCAGTTGACGATTGCAGGCGTGCCGGTGGGCAAGGAAATTCCGCAGGACGTGCCTTATGCTGGGCTGGCGCCGGGAGACTTGCCGCCGGGGAGCGAGACGCGCGGCGATGTGGGGTCGATCATTATTGTGATCGCGACGGATGCGCCGCTGCTGCCGCATCAGTTGAAACGGCTGGCACGAAGAGCGACGCTGGGGCTGGCGCGAACCGGATCGGTCTCAGGCAATGGCTCGGGCGACATTTTCATTGCGTTCTCGACGGCCAATCAGCACATGCGATGCGACGCCAGGCCCGAATACGGTGCAGACGGTGTCGAACGAGCGCATCACGCCCGTTGTTTACGGCCACGGTGGAAGCCACCGAGGAAGCAATTGTGAATGCGATGGTGGGTGCGCAAGACGATGACTGGCATCAACGGACACACGGTGATTGCGCTGCCGCACGAACAACTGGTGCAGGCGCTGAAAAAGTACAACCGGTGGCAGTGAGAGGCCGGACGCGCGCTTACTGTTGCTGGCTCTTGTCGCTCTTGGAGAAGAGCGGAATGTGGAATGGCATTTCGGCGTTCGACTGCTTCTTGGATTTGCCAGGCGCGTCGGCGCGGAGCGAAGTGCGCTGCGAATTGATGCACGACCAGCCGCCGCGCGTGCGCTCGAAGACGTGCGTGAACACGCCCTTTTCATCCACCTGACCGCTGGCCGCTTTGTGGTGGAGCACATAGGTGCCGTTGGCCACGGCAGTGTCGCCGAGCATGCGGACGGTGATCACCTTCTGGTCCAGGTGCAGCGTCTTGTCTTCGCCGCCAATCAGATCGGCCAGCTGCTGGTTGCGCGTGGTGATGTCGCCGGTTGCAGAGACGTCGACAAAGAGCGGCGACAAAACAAGTTCGAGTCCATACTGATCGCGCATATTGATCGAGTTGGACCAGTTGTCTTCAATCTTCTGGAATTGATTGACTTCGGGCGATGCGGTCGAGGTGACGGCAATTGGGGTTGGAGTGACGGTCCCCTCGGGACTTTGAGCAATCGCAGAGATGGAGAGAAGAACAACAGAAAAGCAAACCGCAATACGAATCATACGTAGCACGAACTCCCAGTCTTCCATGATATCTCTTGGACTCTGGGTGAGGGTGCGTCGGAAGCGTGAAAACGACAGGTTGGCTAGTTCAGCAATTGCAGCCGCTGCGGCTGAATTACCGTAACCAGCGCGTCCTCGATCGTGATCCAGCCGTCTTTGCGAAACTGGCCAAGCGTGCGGGTGACTGTTTCGCGGGTCGTGCAGGCCATCGAAGCCATCTCCTCGTGGGTCAGCAGCAGCGGAAAGCGGAACGCGCCTCCGTCGAGGGTCTCGCCGATCTGGTGCCCGAGCTCGAGCAGCAGCCGTCCGAGCCGCCCGGCAACGGTCTCAGCCAGCGAAATGCGGCATGCATCCTGCAAAGCAAAGCGGTACTCCTGGCAAATGCACTGCACGGCGTGCATCTGGGCTTCCTTGTGGCTGCGCAGGAAGTTGAGAAATCGTTCGCGCTCGACGGGGCGAAGTTGCGCGGGAGTCAACGACTCGGCCGAGACTTCGTACACTCCATGCGAGAGAACTGCGTACAAGCCCAGCACGGAGCCCGGTCCGGCGACGCGCACGATCATCTGGCGGTCTTGCGGACGCCCGGCGGTCAATTTTAGATAGCCTCCACAGATCAGATAGAGACAGCGCGCCTCCTCCCCTTGCGTAAACAATGAGGCCTGGGGGGGAAGAGAAATTGTGCTGGTGACCAGTTCGAGGTCGGCGAGAACGGCGTTTCCGAGAGAACAGAACCAGCCGGGACGGCGATGGACGCAGGCCGCACAGCCTACGGGCGCCTGCCTTGGCGCATGCTTCTGCTTCTTCTGGATGATTGCCGGAATCTCTACGTCCGCCATGGTCTTGCCCGTCTGCCACCGACGGAAGGCTTCCGGCCTCCTGCGGCGGCCCGCTCAGCGACTCAGGACGCAGCTGAGGTGAAACTCTACGGCCTCCGGGAAAGAGACTTCTTCGCTTCCTTCGAGTTTGCTTCACGCCGCGATTCGATGGATGTGATGAGCCTCACAAGTCTTTGCCCGAAGGTAGGCGCTTTGTCGATCGTCTCGGACGAGCTTTTGCTGCCAGGTGGTCGGTCGAGGCGAGGCCCCAAAACCTTGGCCAGTGACGAACGCTCATTCTGCGAAATTCGACGCTCTTACAGGTCCTGCAAATTCAAGAGATTGCACGATATGATTCACTCGGCTACGCGATATGTGATGGAGGTCACCGAAAGCAAACTGCGAAAGACGTAGGATGCAGCGCATGAGGTGATGCTCCGCACAACGAGCAACTTCGAACGAGTGAGACCACACAACCTGCCGGAATTTATGGGCGTTGCGAAAGCCTCCAGGTGCTGGCCGAGCTGCTTTGAAGAGTGCTACGAGAGCTCCCAAGGTGGTACTTGATGCATATCGAAGGGCCAGTACGGCGACTGTTCATTGAAAAGGCTCCGAAGAACTTCGCGGGGCCGCGCATTTGTTTCATGCTTTTGCTGGGCGCATTCATGCTTTGCGCCACGGCAATGGCTGCTCCTGCAAAAGGCAGACAAACCAGCCGGTGCGCAAGCATTGCAAGCCGATCCGAGCCAGTTCGTTGGCTCGGAAACGTGCGCGACCTGCCACGAAGAGACCGCCAAGAAATTCGCTGACAATCCGCACACCAAGATGGCGGAGATGCACGGCAAGAGCGGGGTCACCTGCGAAAGCTGCCACGGACCGGGCAAGGCGCACGTGGATGGCGGCGGCGACATGACCAAGATCTTCAATCCCGCCAAGGCTTCGGCCAAGAGAAGTGGACGCGACGTGCCTGAGCTGCCACGCGGGCGCGCATCCGAACTTCGAACGTTCGCCGCACGCCAAGGCCAACGTAAGCTGCATCAGCTGCCACAGCGTGCACAAGAGCGAGGAAAGCGGAGCACTTGCTGAAGGCTTCGCAGCCGACGCTCTGCTTCCAGTGCCACGCCGACCAGAAGGCGCAGTTCGATATGCCATTCCACCACAAGGTGAACGAAGGCCTGGTCAAGTGCAGCGACTGCCACGATGTCGCACGGCACGTTCGATGGCAACAACCTGAAGTCCACCGCCGATCAGAACGCGATCTGCACCAAGTGCCACACCGAGACGCGCGGGCCGTTCGTCTTCGAGCACGCTCCGGTGAAGGCGGAAGGCTGCATCGGCTGCCACACGCCGCACGGCTCGCAGAATGCCGCGGCTGCTGAACATGCCGAACGATCAACACGTTGTGCAACCAGTGCCATAGCCCGGTTGCGGCTGGCACGGTTCACGGGATGGACGCAGGATCGTCGGAGCTGACGCCTTGCATCAGCTGCCACACCTTCATTCACGGGTCGAACGTCAGTCAGGCGTTTCTCAGGTGAGGAGCCAGGCCGCGCTCTCTAGCCAATCGGATGGCGCGGCCCGGATTCAGTTGCAGCGATCGCACGAGTTCGAGATTTAGATGTCAGCAAGAATGGTTTCTTTCAAGTGAGGCTTCAGATGAAGAAGATAGGCTGGTTTTCTCGGCTTCAACAACAGCCCTCTACCGCAATAATCCAATGCGTCGCGGGCGGCATTGGAGTCGCCGTTCTATTGATGACGGCGGGCATGCCGCTGAGTCCGCGCCAGCGATCCGACGCCGGACGACACCGATGACTGCCCCGAATGGGTATGCGCTCCATCAGAGCGTCGATCTCGGCGGGCGCATCGCGAACACTACGGGCAGCGGGGCATGTACGACACGCTGGTCAATATGCAGTCCGGCCCGCGCGTGCTGGGCGAGACCTTCGAGATGCATGCGCTGCCGGGCAAAAAGAACACTCTGGTCGACTCCCTCAGCGCCTTCGGCAGGGGTTCGGCGGCGATCCGTACATCTTTGCCAGGCTGAATGCGTCGAAGGGCAAGCTCTACGAGTTCTCGGGACTGTTCCGCCGCGACCGGCAGTACTTCGACTACGATCTGCTGGGCAACCCGAATATCCCCACGGGCAGTCGATTCCCATCGGGCCTTCCAAGGCGCCGACCGGTTCGTTTGCGTGGCCGCAGGTTAAGCATTCGCCGGTGATGTTCAACACCGTGCGCCGCATGACGGACACCAACCTGACCATCCTTCCGCTTTCGAAGGTGACCTATCGGGTGGGGTACTCGCAGAACACCTTGGAGGGGCCGAGTCTTAGCCCGAGCGGTTATGCGATTCGCGAAGTACAACGCGTTGCTTCAGCAGTATCAGCGCAACAGCACCGACGACTTCACGGGAGCGATCGACTGGAAGCCCGTGACGGGACACCAAGCTGACCTTCGAAGAGCAGGTCGACCACTACAAGGCTGACTCCTTCTTTACGCTTGGCCCCCAGCGCGTTCAACGTGCAGGAGGCGGACGGCACCCGGGCTGCCCTCGGCAACTACGACAGCTTGGCGCCCTACGGCATCAGTGCCTGCAACACGACCAGCATGGGCAGCGCTTATACCAATTCGACTACCTACACCATTCTCTCGGCGCCGCAAACGGCAGGGGCCTGCCGATCATCAATCCTGCTGCGCGGTGGTGACCAGCTACCTGCGCACGCAGCCGACCCGCATTCTCTACCCCGACCGAGATCTTCCGGCTGCAAAGCTCGAGCATCAAGAACGTCGCGATGAACGGTGATGTGCGCTACACGCTCGGAACATGAATCTTGCCCAACTACTACGAGAACTGTCCAGTGGCCTGGATGGACGCAATTCGGTCGGTTACCTGACAACGGTTATGCTAAAGCGCAGCGGGCGGTCATCGGCGCCGACTATGGCATCGTCTGGCAGGCGATCGAAGACGTTCAGCCTTGCCGACCAGGTGAATTTCTCCAGCGTTCACCAACCGGGCTACTCCATCATTCCGACCAGCGGACGACGCTCTCCGACGCCAGCAGCGCCGGAATCGAAACTATCAACTACTCAGGCCAGTTGACCGCGGGACATGCGCAGGCGCTTCCTCATGGCATCAACGGCACACTCACGTACTAACTTACTTTGGTCAGAGAGATCCTGAGTCAACAACCTGACTGCGAGCTGGGACGCCTCGCTCGCGCACGACGCTCTCGCTGACCTATCGCTACAGCAACCACATCATCGGCCAGGGCGTTCCTCATGCAGGAGCAATTCCGCTGGTGTTGGCGATCCTGTCAACGGAACCGTCACGATCAACGAAAATGGCGGCATCTTCAATGCCGCTGTGCGTCCCACGCAAATCTGGATCTGAATGGCACGGTCGAAATGCTCTATGCCGACAACGCATTCACCCCGGTGAGCCCACGGCAATCGCAGCACTACAGGGTGCATACCATGTACAGGCCGAAGCCCTGGGCGACGATCTCGGGCGCCTTCAACGACCTGGAACGGCATAACAACACCAACAACAACCAAGCGCCGTGGCAGCGGGATGAGATCCCTACGAGGGCCCGCTCAACCATGTCGATCACAGCCGGATTGTGAGCGTAGGTGCAGTGTTGTCGCCCAACGAGCACTATGGGTTCGATCTCAGCTACGCCTACAGCGATGTCTATGCGGCGACCAACATCTGCTTTAACAACGGCGCCCAGAATGCCTCGACCGTCGTGGGCCTAGTCCGGCACTGCCGCGACCAACAGCAGCGGCGGGCCGAATGTGTGCCCGGGGGTATTCACCAGGGGATCGACGACGCAGCTCGCGGACTGGTTCGGCAGGGACTTCATGGATGCTCCGACGCAGTACGGATCGGCGGCACTCGCGATTGTCTCCAGTCAACAAGATCCACTCCAACATCGGTTATCGCATCAGCTCTGTGAACGGCAGCCGGTTCTTCAACGATGCGCGCGATGTGAACGGATCCCTGGTTTCGACGTATCAGTCTCCGTTTGTGAATGTTGCGTGGACGATCCGTCCCGGATTGATCTGGAAGGCGGAGTACAACTTCTACGGCTACGGCGAGGGCGGTCCTTCGGGCCCGGAGTTCTGCAGCACGTCAACATCCCTCACATCAACAGTTGTTCCTTGCACCTCTCTGTCCTCTCCGACGGGCTTGACCGAATCGCCTGCCGGCTTGACCGCAGCCACGGAACTTTCACGCGAATAACGTGACACTTGGGAGTGCATTACGAGTTCTGACAGCGGATTTCATTGCGCGAACGCATTGGAGAAACGTAAGGTGAAAGAAGATTGACGATGAAGATCAAGACCGGAATTACGCTGGCGGCTTTGATGGCGGCTGGAACGATGACCATGCCGCCTTCGCGCAATCCGGGAGCCGACATCTACAAGACGAAGTGCCAAATGTGCCATGGTGCAAGCGGGGATGGCCGATTCCGGTGCGGGCAAAGCGATGAAGGTGAAGCCGGTCACTGATCCCAGCGGTTAAGAAAATGACCGAAGGGCAGATGATCGAAGCTGTCCGCAATGGCATGGGTAAGATGCAGCCATACAAAGACAAGCTGACCGACGCCCAGATCAAGGACTCAGTCGTCTACTTCCGCACGTTGATGAAGTAGGAAATGGCAAGGCCGGCGCGGACTTGCACGACGCGCGCCGGAATCGTATGAAGGATTGCTATTCGATCCCAACAGCTCAGGCACTTTCCCGTCTGGGGTGGTAGGGTTCATTTGTGCAGCAGATGTCGGATAGAAGGCGCGATCCCGCGCGAGGCGCGGAAAGACTGAAGGAGTTTGAAATGACAAAAATGATGCGTTCAATGTTGGTGCTGGCTGCGGCGGTGTGCATGGCCGGTTCCATGGGCTTCGCTCAATCTTCGGGCGAAGCGATCTACAAGGCCAACTGCCAAAGCTGTCATGGAACCTCGGGGACGCCAAGTCCGGGAATCGCGAAGATGATGGGCGTCAAGGCCGCTTCCGATCCGGACATCAAGAAGCTCTCTGCGGAAGAGGAATTCAACTCCGTCAAGAACGGCAAAGGCAAGATGAAGCCCTTCGCCGGCAACTCACCGATGCACAGATCAAGGATGTTGTCACGTATTTCCGCTCGTTGAAGTAGGCATCTGCGGCCCGCTTCGGACGGGCGGGCCATTTCCATTGTTCCCTGGGGGCATCTTGTCCAGCGTTTCAAAAATTCCGCGAAAACTGGGTTCGGCCGGCGCTGTTCTTCGGCAACAATCCGATCAGCCTCGCCGGCGGCGCCATCACCACCGCCTCCGGCGTGACCATGATCGGCTACTGGCTGGTGGAGTTGTTCGGCCGCCCCAACGACAATCCCTATCTCGGCATCATTTTCTTCCTGATCCTGCCCGCGCTTTTCATCGTCGGCCTCGCGCTGATTCCGGTCGGCATCTACCTGCGGCGCCGCGAACTGCTGAAAGCCGGAGCAGATTCCGGCCGCGTTTCCCAAGGTCGATTTCAACGACCGCATGTTCCGCCACGGCGTCGATATCGTTCTGGTCGCGACGATCGTGAACCTGCTGGTGGTCTCGATGGCCAGCTATCGCGGCGCGGCGTACATGGATTCGCCGCAGTTCTGCGGCCAGTCCTGCCACGTGATGCACCCGGAATACACGGCCTACAAAATCTCCGCGCACTCGCATGTGGCCTGCGTCGAGTGCCACATCGGCACGGGCGCATCGTCCTACTTCGCAGCGAAGGTAAACGGCACCAAGCAGCTGGTTGAAGTCACGTTCCACCCGTTCGCGGGCATCGCGCCGAAAATCATTCCCGACTATCCAACGCCGATTCCATCGCCCGTGCAGAATCTGCGCCCGGCGCGCGAGATCTGCGAAGCCTGCCACACGCCGGCAAAGTTCGTCGGCGAGAAACTGCTGGTCAAGTCGCAGCTTTGCCGACGACGAGCAGAACACCGAAACGCAGACTGTGGTGGTGCTGCACCTGGGCGGCCAGGATTCGCTCTCGCACCTGACCGGCATTCACGGCGTTCACCTGGGCCACATCGAATACATCGCCACCGACCCCACGCGCACCACGATTCCCTGGGTGCAGAGGCGCAATGCCGACGGCTCTGAAATCACCTATGCCGCCTCGGCGCTCAAGGGCGCGGTGCCGCAGGGCGAGCGCCGCGTGATGGATTGCATCGACTGCCACAATCGCGCGGCGCACACCTTTGTCACCGCGGAAGAAGCCATGAACCGGGCCATGGCCGACGGCGCTGTGAGCCCGTCGCTGCCGTGGGTGCACAAAGAAGGCCTGGCGCTGCTCAAGGCCGACTACACGAGCCAGGCCGAAGCGAGCAGCAAAGATTCCGGCGCAGCTTGAAGCCTTCTATCGCAGCGGCAATCCGCAGGTGCTGACGACGAAGTCTGACGCTGGTGAAGAGAGCCGGCGAAGAGTTAGCGACGCTCTACAGTCAGAATGTTTTTCCCGACATGAAGGTCACCTGGGGAACGCATCCCAACCACATCGGGCACATGAGTTATCCGGGCTGCTTCCGCTGCCACGACGGCGACCATACCGCCAAGGACGGCACAGCAATCACCCAGGATTGCGCGGCGTGCCACAACCTGCTGGCGGTGGATGAAGCCAAGCCGAAGGTCCTCTCCGACCTGGGCATTCAATAGCAGAGATTCAGGGGAAGGTGGACGAAGAGGCGGCCGAGTATCGGCCGCCCTTTTTGCGCCTCTTAAGATCGAGTCCCATCGGCGTGTTAGGCTGGCTTTTCGTTTGTCAGGAGTTTCTTCAACATGTCGAATGGGCATCCGCTACATTTCAACCTCATCGCGGCGGCGCATGCAGTCATGATCGAGCGCGGCTTTCAGCCGAACTTTCCTCCAGGGAACCGATGCGCAACTGGCCGCAATCGAGGCGCATCCCGAGCTGCCGGCAGCGCCCGGAGCGCAGGACCTGCGCAGCCTGCTTTGGTCCTCGATCGATAACGACACGTCGAAAGATCTCGATCAGATTGAATGGGCCGAGCAGTTGCCGGACGGCCGCATCCGCGTGCTGGTTGGTGTGGCCGACGTGGATGCGCGTGTCGCGAAGGACACGATCATCGATGGCCATGCGCGCAGCGAGACGACTTCGGTCTACACCGGTGTGCAGGTCTTCCCGATGCTGCCGGCGGAGCTTTCCGAGGGCATCACCTCGCTGAACGAAAACGAAGATCGCGTGGCCATCGTGGTCGAGTTCGCCGTGGATTCAACCGGCGCCGCATCAGACGGCAAAGTCTATCGTGCCCTGGTGCGCAACCGCGCGCAGCTGGCTTACAACGGCGTGGGCGCGTGGCTCGAGGGAATCGCGGCCCCGCTCCCGCCAAGGTTGCCGCAAGCGCCGATCTGGCCGCACAACTCAAGCTGCAGGACAAGGCGGCGCAGTGCATGCTGGGCAGCCGCTTCCAGCATGGCGCGCTTGATCTGGAAACCATCGAAACGCGGCCGGTGATGCTCAACGATCAGGCTGTCGAGATTGCAAGCTTGGAGAAGAATCGCGCCACCTCGCTGATTGAAGAATTCATGGTGGCCGCGAATGGCGTGGTTGCCAGGACCTTCGAAGATGCCGGCGTTGCCTCGATCCGGCGCATTGTGCGCACGCCCAAACGATGGGATCGCATTGTCGAGCTGGCGAATGGGCTGGGGACAAAGCTGCCCGCCGAACCGGATTCGAAGGCGCTCAACGATTTCCTGCTCGCGCAGAAGCAGAAGGATCCCGACCATTTTCCCGATCTTTCGCTGGCGGTGATCAAGCTGATGGGGCCGGGCGAATACGTGCTGGTGAAGCCGGACGAAACTTCGCCGGGGCATTTCGGCCTGGCCGTGCAGGACTACACGCACTCCACCGCGCCCAACCGGCGCTTTCCTGACATGGTGACGCAGCGGCTGCTGAAGGCGTGGCTTGCGAAGGCGCCGTCGCCTTATTCCGAGGGCGATCTCAATGCCATTGCCCAGCGTTGCACGCTGATGGAAGATGCCGCGCGCAAGGTGGAGCGCGACATGCAGAAGCGCATTGCGGCGGTGGTGCTGCATCCGCGCATCGGGCAGAGTTTCCCGGCCATTGTCACCGGCGTGAATCAGTACGGCACGTTTGTCCGTACCCTGAACCCGCACGTGGAAGGCATGCTGGTGAACGCCGGCAAACCGGGCGCGAAGAAAGGGCTCGATGTGGGCGATCACGTGACGGTGAAGCTGGTTTCGACCGATCCCGAGCGCGGATTTATCGATTTCGCGGTCTGATTCAGATCGCGCCGACAGCCTGCTTAGGCTTACTCCGTGCGAATCCTCGGGCGGCTCGGCCTGCCGCGGAAGCCTCGCGCGAGGGATCACCCGTCCAACTGGAACCGCGACTTCCGCCGTCTCAGCGCTGCCCGGCTCATCGATCCACAGGCACACAATCCACCAGATGGCGACGGCGAGATAGACCACGCTGTTGCGCGTTGAAGATCTTTTCCCGCAGACCGACGATCCGCTCATACTCGGCCATCGAGTGCGGTTTTGCCGTGCTTGGCGATGACCTGCCAGATCGCCTGCACGGCCAGCTGCGCAAGTGAGGCGGTCGAGAGCCCGATCATGATCTGCTGCGGATGACTGCGCCAACCCGAGCCGTAGTGGCGGCCGAAAGAGACCACAAGGATGCCCAGCGTGCACTGTGAGAACGTCGGTCAAGAGCCCGCCCTTTTGCGCGAGCATTTGCAAAAGGCTCAACAAGGCCATCAGCGTCGTCGGACGTGACGGTCTTCCATGCGGGCCAATGGCCCCAGGTCGCTAGCACGACAGCGCCGATCGACGAGCAGCACCAGGGTCCAGACAATCCAAAGCATGCGGCGCGCCTTCCCGAACACTCTTCGCGCCAGTTCAATCAGGACCAGAAACGAAACGACCGCCGACATATCCGCGAGGACGACGAAGATTGTGCCCAGGGTGAGCTGCGGCAGGCGGCTGAAGAGAAGCCGGCTCGCGATCAGGCGCAGGGCGACCAGGGCGATGGCGGTGGTGAACCAGGGAAATCGTCTGGCGCGGTCCCGGCCAAGCAGAACGACGAGCAGAACGAGATGTGCCGCGAAGGTCAGCGTCCAGAGAATCTGGACCGCGGTGAAATCAAAATTCAGGTGCATGCAGTCCTAACTTGGCCGTGGCTTCCGGAAAGAAATCGGCCAAAGGCTAGTCTAGGACATGACGCGGACATTCGAGTGGCAGGCACGAGCCGTACAGGCGGAATACGGTATGCTGATAGAGCGCGCCCGTAGCTCAGCTGGATAGAGCGAACGCCTCCGGAGCGTTAGGTCGGGAGTTCGAATCTCTCCGGGCGCACCATGCACTCCTCTTAAAACTTCAAGCAAGTATTCTGACAAGTTTCAAGCAGCGGGAATGCCCCCCGCGGCTGTTCTATTGGATGTGTTTCGTGCTATTCCCCAATCCCTGTTCCTTGTTCCCTGTTTTTTCGCAGTTCCTCCATTACCGACTGGATCAGTGTCTTTGCGCCTTCCATGCCGCTCAGCACGGCCTGCAAGTCCAGGGCCGGCATGTTCGGGTTGCGACTCGATGTACAATAGACGCCGTGCTGGCCCACCATAATCAGCGAGTCGGTCAGCAGGTCGAGCGCCACCGCCAGCCTGCCCCGCTCCATACCCATCATGAACTCGTGCCGCTCCAGGTCGGCCTTGTGTTCGTCGAATACGCTCATCCCTCAAGCGTAACCGAATGACCGGCTAACTCGAAACCGAACGCGGCGCATTGCGCGCCGCGGCCCGCGCAATTAACACGTCGAGCTTGCGCATGTACTCCGCATCCTCGCGCAGCTCCGTCATGGTGTCGCCGACGAACTCCTCCTGTTCGATGAAGTAGTGCTTTAGCCCGGTGGCTGCGCGCAGAATCGGATGGTAGTCCACGACGCCCGTGCCCATGACCACAGAGTGGATACTTTCCGTCTGGATCTCGCACCATGTCCTTCACGTGCATGAGCGGGAAACGCTCCGGCGCCTTGCTCAGATAATCCACGGGATTGTGCCCGCGGCAGTGACCCAGCCGCAATCCATCTCGAAGACGACAAACCTGGGATCGGTGAGCCGCAGCAATTCGTCGTAAACAAGCGTGCCATTCTCGACTGCAAATTCGGGGACGTGGTTGTGCATGCCGAAGGTGATGCCGGCGGATTTCAGCTTTTCGCCAATGCGATTGAATTCGCCGGCAACATAGCGCCAATCGTCGAGCGTCAGCTCGCCCTTCGCCGATGGATCGCGGTGCACTCCGCCTGAAGACGAGCAGATGATGTATTCGAGGCCCAGCGTGTGGCCGTATTCAATCAGCTCGTCCAGCTGCGACCTGAGCTGCATTAGCGTGTGGTGCGCGCTGATGCAGCGCAGCCCCGCCTGATCCATTGCATGACGAAACTCGGCCGCGGTCTTGTTGAAGTAGCCGGCAGCTTCCACTTCCTTGTAGCCAGCCGCGCTGAGTTGGTGCAGGGTGCCATCGAAATCCTTCGGCAGCAGGTTGCGCACCGAATAGAGCTGCAAGCCAATCGGCAGGCGAAGCGGGGCCGCGGCAAGTTCACGAGCGCTGACTAGAGTTGCGGCGGCAATTGCGCCTGCAGTTTTCAAAAAATCTCTGCGCGAGGATTTGTTCATTCTCAGTATTCTCCTGGTTTGTTTTCAGCTCTTGATGTTCTGCGCCGCTGCGTCCCATGTGGCAATCGCGTGGTGGAAGTACGAATGGTTGGCCATGTGGCAGGCGATGGCGGCGTGGTTGCCGAAGATCTCGTCCTCGACAACGTGCTCGCGCGTTTCGACGGCGCGGAAAAAGTTGGCAATGTGATCGGCGGTATCGTCGTAGCCACGCGGCGCGGAGTAGGTCTCCACTTCTGCCAGCTTTGCCGGCGGTTCAGGATGCGCGGCATGCCAGTCTTTCAGGTATTGCTGCTTTGCCTCTGCGGTCCACCCATTCAGTGAATAGCCTTCCGGCTGCGGGCTCGTGTCCTGTGGCGTTAACGTGAGCGTGTTGCCGCTGATGACCATGGTTGCCTCGCGTCCGTAAAAGATGATTGGCTCGCCGGCAGCGTTGTTCTGGTTGCAGTGCAGGTTTACCGTCACGCCGGGATAGTCGTAGAGCGTGGCCAGCAGGTCAGGGTAGTCGCGGCCATCGTTGAAATGTGTGAGGTGATCCTGAAGAGGACGCGCGTGCGGGGGCCTGATTGATGCCGCTGATGCACTGGATGCCCGAAAGCAGATGGACGTACAGATCGCCGGCAACGCCTTCGCCGTAATCGCTGAAGCAACGCCAGCGGAAGAAACGCGCCGCATCGAACGGCCGCGCAGGCGCATCGCGAACCCACGTTGCCCAGTCAATCGTCTGCAGGCTCGCATCCGGTGCAATTGGATAGACCCACGCGCCCGAAGGCGAATTGCGATCGGAGTGGCCCTCGATGTAATGCACCTCTCCCAGCCGGCCCGATGCATAAATCTCCGCTGCCTTTTTGTAGACGATGTTGCTGACGCGCTGGCTGCCTGCCTGGAAGATGCGCTTGCCCTCCTGCACTGCCTTTACCATGGCAAGACCGTCGGCCACGTTGTGCGACATGGGCTTCTCGCAATAGACATCCTTGCCGGCGGCCAGGCAATCGAGAACGACACGGCGATGCTGGAAATCCGCTACGGCGACGATGACCGCATCGACATCTTTGCGATCGAGCAGAGTGCGGTAATCGCGGCGTGGTCGGGCACATCCGCGCCATAGGCTTCGAGGCCAGCTTTCTGATGCATGTCGTAGAGATCGGCCGTGCCCACGAGCACTCCATTCGGCACCTGGCGCGCGGAGCGCAGCAGATCGCAGCCGCGAATCCCCGTTCCGATCGAGACGAAACGAATCTTGCGTCCAGCGTCGTTCGCCGGCGATTGCGCCGCCATCGCCAACGGCTCCAGCAGCGTCGTTTTCACCGCCGCTCCCGCTGCAGCCGCACTCACGCCGAGTCGCACAAACTCCCGTCGCGAAATCGAACCCATATTCTGAATGCCCTCCACTTGAAGCGCCAATTCTCGCTCCCCGGGCCGCAGCGTGTCCAGAACCGCACTGGATGAGTGTCATTCGAAACCACACTAGTTTCGCCCTGTCAGGGGTGTGTTTCGGTTACGCGACCCACTGTTCGATCGTTGACATTAGTTTCGAAATCATACGAATTTGGTTGTCGGGCCGCAAACGCCAAGAGTAGCGTCAACTGCAATCGTTGCCGAGGGGAGGTTCCAGAATGGGAAGTGAGGTCGATCTTGACGTCATCCTTCCGGATTCTCCGCGGAACGCCCATTCCCTTCGTCTGGTGCTCAGTGCCATGCCCATTGGTGTCTCCTGGGCCAATCTTGCCGATCAAAAAATCGTGTTCATGAATCACAAGTTCACGGAGATTTTCGGCTATAAACTCTCCGACTTCGCGGACATCGCGGACTGGAACGAAAGAGTCTATCCGTTCGCCGAAGACAAGACCCTCATCGCCAACACGTGGGAGGTTTTTCTGGCTGACCCTGACCATTCCAAGGTCACAATCGAGCCATTGGAAGTCCGAATCCGATGCAAGGACACACTGTCAAGACCGTCATCCTCAGCGGCGTAATTCTTCGTGAGGCCGGTTGGGCGCTTGCCACATTTGTCGATATTTCCGATCGCAAGCGCGATGAGCTCCTGATCCAGGCAGCCGTGCGCCAGGCAAACGAGAACCAGCTTATCTATCGTCTGCTTGCTTGATAACTCACCGGAGATGATCGTCCTTTCCCCACTTGACGAATCGCGCCGCTATGTGACCGCTGCCGTCGAACAAATCACGGGATTCACCGCGGAGGAATATCTGGCACAGGAACTGCTGGATATGATCCATCCGGAAGAACGTGAGGAATTCAAAGCTTAGAATCCAGGAATTAAAAGAGGGAAATCTCCAACAAACATTTCGATACCGCACGCTGCGAAAGGGGGGCAGTTATCGCTGGGTGGAGTCGTCCGTCATTGGGTATGTTGACCCTGTTTCGCAAGGCCTTGGCGGATACGTCGCCACCGTCCGCGATATCTCCGAGGAGAAGGAGCGCGAGGAGCGTCGGAACTCCGAGTATCGACAGCTTTCCAAAGCCGCGTCTCTCGATGAACTGACCGGAATTGCCAACCGCCGAGCCTTCAATCGGGCGATCGAAAGTGAGGCCCGGCGTCATACCCGCTCAACCCGAGAACTATCGCTCCTCCTGATCGACGTCGATTATTTCAAGGAATATAACGACCTTTACGGACATCTTCCCGGAGATTTGTGCCTCAAGAAAATTGCCTCGGCTATCAAGCAGGCCTTGCGCCGCGATCCTGATCTTGCGGCCCGCTTTGGTGGCGAAGAATTTGTCGTGCTCATGCCATCGACCCAGATTTCCGGAGCCGAGATCGTTGCCCGCAATATGCTGGAGGCCGTGAAATCTCTTGCTATACCACACACAGGCAGTCCCTTTGGCATCGTCACCGTCAGCATCGGCGCGGCGAGCTGGCCCTCCGGTCTGCCCCTCAATGCCAACGCCCTGATCGAGCGGGCAGACCATGCCCTCTATCGAGCAAAAGGCAGCGGACGTAATACCTACGAGACTGGATGATGCATCTCTTCCCGGAAAGCGAAATCATGAAAGAGTCGATGCATTGGGTTTGGAAAAACATCGGGGATTGCAAAACCTCTCTCCCGTTCGGCCTCCTTCTCGCACTCTTCACTCACTCCAGCTATCTGGCGATGGCCGCGGCTCAGCCCGATTTCGGACCGAATGTGCTCGTCTTCAACCCTTCGATGCCGGCAGCCGCAGATTCAGGAGCAAATCGACAAGATCTACGCCATCCAGCAGCACAGCGAATTCGGCTCGGCGCGGTACGCGTCTGCTCTTTCTTCCGGGCGAATACCACGTGGATGTGCCGGTGGGTTTTTATACGCAGGTTCTGGGTCTCGGCGCGACCCCCGATGCCGTGCACATCATGGGAAATGTCCATTCCGACGCGAGCCTTCCGCACAACAATGCGACGTGCACGTTCTGGCGAGCGGCGGAAGGCTTTCTCGATTACGCCGACCGGCGGCACCATGCAGTGGGCTGTCTCGCAGGCAGTGCCTTTTCGGCGCATGCATGTGCGCGGCAACATCGTTCTCCACCAGAACGGCGGCTGGGCCAGCGGCGGATGGATGTCCGACTCAGCTGTCGACGGAATGTCGGTGCGGGGCCGCAGCAACAGTGGATTTCGCGCAACAGCGAGTGGGGCAGTTGGACGGGCGCGAACTGGAACATGGTTTTTGTAGGTGTTCCCCATCCGCCCGCTGGTGAATGGCCCTCTCCGCCTTTCACCAAGATTGATCGGACGCCGATTGTGCGCGAGAAGCCATTTCTCGAGGTGGACTCGAAGGGAAACTGGAGCGTGCGCATTCCGGTTCTGCGCAGCGACAGCGCCGGAGTTACCTGGCATGCGGGCGCAACTCCCGGGAAGGTCCATCCCGCTTGCGCATTTCTACATCGCGCGGCCCGGCGTCGACACGGCAGCGAGCATCAACACGCAGTTGGCGCAGGGCAAGGACCTGCTCTTTACGCCGGGCAACTACGATCTAAGCGAGCCCATTCACGTGACGAGGCCGAACACCGTCGTGATGGGTCTCGGCTTTGCGACATTGCACCCGACGCAGGGCACTGCCGCAATGACGACGGCCGATGTGGATGGCATCGAGATTGCCGGGTTGCTTTTCGACGCAGGGCCGGAGAAGTCGCCCAATCTGCTTGAAGTCGGACCGACAGGAAGCCATGCCAGCCATGTACACGAATCCGATCGTGCTGCACGACGTGTTCTTTCGTGTGGGGGGAGCGGGTGTCGGCCGGACAGAAGGAAATCTAGAAATCAACAGCAACGACACCATCGTGGACCACACTTGGATTTGGCGAGCGGATCATGGTGCTGAAGTGGGCTGGACAAAAAATCCCAGCGCAAATGGCCTGGTCGTGAACGGCAACAACGTGACCATCTACGGGCTTTTCGTCGAGCATCATCAGCAATTCCAGGTGCTTTGGAACGGCAATCGGGGGCGGACGTATTTCTATCAATCGGAAATTCCCTACGACCCGCCAGATCAAGCGAGCTACGCCAGTGCACCCGGCACGAACGGCTGGGCATCCTACAAGGTCGCAGACAATGTAACCGATCACGAGGCGTGGGGACTTGGGATTTACAGTGTCTTCCGCCATCCGGATGTCGTGCTGAGCCGCGCGATCGAAGTTCCGCAGAACGCCAGGCGTTCGTTTCCACCACATGATCACCGTGGCTCTCGACGATAAGGGCGAGATCTCGAATGTGATCGATGACAAGGGCGGACCCACGTCTCTTGGGCCCCATCGGGTGACACCGAAGGTTGCTGAATTCCCCTGATTCAAAGTCGGTGAAGTGAGCTGAACACGGATCGTTGGATCGTGGGAGAATGGAACAGTAGACATCATGACCCACGACGCCGTTACCGAAACCCGCGCTGCAGAAGAAACCACGACCGAATCTGCTCCAGAACCCACCGAGAATTTCGCCGATATTCTTTCGGACTTTGAGCGCAGCCACTCGCACAAACCAGCAAGCGGCGCGCGGCAACTTGAAGGCACTGTAGTCTCGCTCTCTGCCGATCAAGTCTTTCTCGATGTCGGATATAAGACCGAAGGAGTGTTAGCGCGGTCGGCGTTTGAAAACAATGCCGATGGTGTAAAGACAGGTGACAAGTTCCCCGTCTCCGTGACTGGCCGCAATGAAGAGGGCTACTATGAGCTATCGCGCTTCAAAGTGGCGCAGCCCCGCGATTGGTCCGCGCTTGAAGAGGCGTTCGCACAGAAACTCGCCGTAGTTGGCACGGTGACTGCCGTTGTGAAGGGCGGCCTCTCGGTCGATGTCGGCGTGCGCGCGTTTATGCCCGCCAGCCGAAGCGGAACACGCGATGCAGCCGAACTTGAGAAGCTGGTTGGCACACAAATCAATTGCCGCATTACCAAGCTCGATGTAACCGATGAAGACGTGGTCGTCGATCGCCGCGTGGTGCTCGAAGAGCAGGCGCGGTCGGAGTCGCAGGGGCGCCTTGCTGCAATGAAGGAAGGCGATAGGGTGCCAGGCACTGTGCGTACCCTGATGAGTTACGGCGCATTCGTCGATCTTGGCGGTGTTGACGGGCTTCTTCACGTGAGCGACATTGCCTGGGGTCGCGTGAACAAGCCTGAAGATGTGCTCAGTGTCGGCCAGGAGCTGCAGGTCCGCATACTGAAGATCGACCCCGAGACAAAGAAGATTTCGCTCGGCCTCAAGCAGCTCGAAGCGGAGCCCTGGGAAGCTGTGCCGAAAAAATATCGGGTAGGCCAACGGATCACTGGCGCAGTCACGCGGGTCGCTGACTTCGGCGCTTTCGTCGAGATCGAACCGGGCATCGAGGGCCTGATTCACATTTCGGAGATGTCGTGGGGCAAGAAAATCCGCCATCCGAGCGACGTTCTTAAGCAAGGAGATACGGTCGACGCGGAGATTCTTGCCATCAAGCCCGAAGAACGGCGCATCTCGCTGGGGTTGAAGCAGACGTTGAAGGATCCGTGGAGCGAAATCCAGCAGAGGTTCCCCGTCGGCTCGCAGGTGGAAGGCCCGGTCACAAAGTTGATGAAGTTCGGGGCCTTTGTGCAGATTGCCGAGGGCATCGAGGGCCTGGTCCACGTCAGCGAGATCGTCGCCGATCGCCGCATCAATCACCCGTCGGACGTCGTCCACGTGGGCCAGGCGGTCAAAGCGCAGGTGCTGGCGATCGACAAGGAAAAGCGCCAAATCAAGCTGAGTATGAAGCAGCTCATTCCCACGAGCATCGACGAGTACATTTCGGAACACAAAGCTGGGGACGTGGTCTCAGGTCGCGTTGTCGAGGAATCGGCCGGTCAAACTACGGTAGAACTCGGCGAGGGAATACGATGCTTTTGTCGTGCGGCGAGCACTGGCCATGCGGGCGATGCTTCCGAAGCCTCCGCGGCTGCGCAAACGACGGGTGCCGCAGACCTGTCGTCTCTCACGTCGATGTTGCAGGCGCGTTGGAAAGGAAAGGTGCCGTCCGCCTCGACCAAGCCGGAGCCCCTGAGTGCGGGTCAGATTCGCAGCTTCAAAATCATTTCACTCAACGGCGATTCGAAAAAGATCGAAGTAGAGCTGGCTTAGTCACTACAAATATGCTTCGTCGAGGTAGCACCAGCGCCAGTCTTCCCCACGTTCAGCGGATTGAATAATGGGGTGCTGCGTCGAGTGGAAATGAGCGCGCGCGTGTTGTCCCGGCGAAGAATCGCAGCAACCCACGTGACCGCACTCCAGGCACATGCGCAGGTGCAACCACGTGGTACCTGCTTTCAGACATTCCTCGCAGCCTTTCGTGTGCGGTTTCACCTTTTTGACGTGATCGGCGACATGTGCGCATTTTGGTGCCATCAGGGGCCTCCGGAACCTTCGCTCTACATCACCCTATACTGTCGCGCCAGTCCTTGAAAATCGTTGACCTGCGCGGCGACCCATGCGGCATCGTGCCCAAGTTCGGCAGCCAGCAGCTTCGCTACAGGTTCGGCCATCGCGCTGGCCGCCGCGGCGTTCAGAAACAGGGCGCGCGTCCGACGGGCCAGCACATCTTCGACCGTCCGTGCCATTTCATTGCGTGCAGCCCAGACTACTTCTGCGGCGATGTAAGGCAAAGCGGGATGCAATTGCGTTGCCAGTTTCGGGTCCTGAGCAAGAGCGAGAATCTCCGCAGCATCGGAACCGTAGACTTCCAATTCGCCCAATGCACCCGAGTCCCGAAGGTATCCGTGGATCCTTAAATTTCGCGTAGGGCAGGGTTCGTCGCGCAGGCGGCCGAGAGTGATGGCGTGATCGACGCAGTCCTCCGCCATGTGACGGTAGGTCGTCCACTTGCCCCCCGTAATCGAAAGCAATCCCGATGTGTCGACGTGGATCACATGATCGCGCGAAAGCGCTGAAGTTTTGCCCTCGCCTTTGACCAGTGGGCGTAGTCCCACATAAACAGCCAACACATCGGCACGCGTAGGCGGGCGGCTCAAATACCGGCTCGCTGTTTCGAGAATAAATTCGATCTCTTCGTCGAGCGGACGAGGTTCAAGGACCGGTGCATCGAGTGGCGTGTCCGTCGTGCCGGCAACCGCATGGCCGTGCCACGGAATCACAAACAGTACGCGACCATCGCTGGTGCGCGGCACCATCAGGGCAGTGTCGCCTTTGAGAAACGAGCGATCAAAGACAAGATGGATTCCCTGGCTTGTGACAACCAGTTGTTCGGCAGCGCTGTCAGCCATGCGCCGAATCGCATCGGTAAAGACGCCGGTCGCATTGACCACGATGCGCGCATGAATCGTGAGCGCTTCGCCTGTCTCTTCGTCGCGCGCCGTCACGCCGTTGATATATCCATCTGCGTCGCGCAACAAATCGATCGCCGGGCAATAGTTCAACAGCGTGGCGCCATGGTCGGCCGCAGTCATGGCAAGGTGGATCAGCAATCGCGCGTCGTCGAATTGGCCGTCGAAATAGATCACGCCTCCCCGTAGCTCTTCGGGTTCAAGCGCGGGCAGCCTCTCCAGCGTCTCTTCTTTGGTGAGGAGCTTCGACGCTCCAAAACCATATTTGCCCGCGAGCAGATCGTAGAGTTTGAGGCCGATTCCATAAAACGGCGCCTCCCACCATGAGTAATTGGGGACTACGAAGGCCAGGTCATGTACGAGATGCGGCGCGTTCTGGCGCAGCAACCCGCGCTCTTTCAAAGCCGACATCACCAAGGGCACGTTGCCCTGCTCCAGATACCGCACGCCGCCGTGCACCAGCTTTGTGCTGCGGCTGCTCGTTCCCTTGCCAAAATCATGACCCTCGACGAGTACAACGTCGAGCCCGCGCGCAGCCGCATCCACTGCGACGCCCATGCCTGTTGCGCCGCCTCCAATGACGGCAATATCCCACGGCTTCTGCAGTTCGGCGCGTTCCCTGACCTTGCGCACCATCTCTTCCCTGCGCATCTTACGCTCCGTTCTTATTCGGTCCAATTCCTTGACCGCTCGACCGCACGCTGCCAGAGCGCTCGACGCTTGGCCCGTTCGGGTTCGTCCATTTTCGGTTCAAATCGGGCGTCGTTGTTGCGTTTCGACCGCAATTCGTCCGGGCCGGCCCAGAACCCACTCGCGAGCCCGGCCAGGTAGGCCGCGCCCAGTGCCGTCGTCTCTGTAACTCGAGGACGAACCACTGGCACCCCCAGCACGTCTGCCTGGAACTGCATCAGCAGGTCATTGACCGCTGCGCCTCCATCGACGCGCAGTGCGCCAAGAGGAGCGTTGGTTTCGCTGTGCACGGCTTCCAGCACATCGGCCACCTGGAAGGCGATGCTTTCGAGAGCTGCGCGTGCAATGTGGCCGGGCTTCGTGTCGCGTCGCAGACCGATCAGCAGGCCGCCGGCATGCGGGTCCCAATGTGGCGCGCCGAGGCCTACAAACGCTGGAACAAAAATCACTCCGCCTGTGTCGGGAACACCCGCCGCCAACGCTTCAACTTCGGCCGAGGAGCCGATCAGTTTGAGATTGTCGCGCAGCCACTGCACCACGGCCCCGCCAATAAAGATGCTGCCTTCAAGTGCATATTCCAGACGGTGCTGTGCACTTGCCGCAAGCGTGGTGATGAGCCGATGCTTTGAACGCACGAATTGCGTGCCGATGTTCTGCAGCAAAAAGCAGCCTGTGCCGTAGGTATTCTTCGCTTCGCCCGCGCTCCAGCAAAGCTGGCCGAACAGCGCGGCCTGCTGGTCGCCGGCGATTCCCGCGATGGCGATGCCGCCAAGGCCCAAGCGTGGTTGTTACTTCGTCCAATCCGCTGACTCGACCAAACCACTTCTGGCAGCAGGCTCGCAGGAATCCCGAAGATGCGCAGCAACTCGGCATCCCACTCCCCTTTCACGATGTTGTAGAGCAGCGTGCGCGATGCGTTGGTCACATCAGTCACGTGATGCTCGCCGCTGGTCAGGTGCCAAATCAGCCAGCTGTCTATGGTGCCGAAGGCCAGCTCGCCTTTTTCCGCTCGCGCCCGTGCGCCTGGCACATTGTCGAGGATCCATTTGATCTTGGTCGCGGAGAAGTACGGGTCGATCACCAGGCCGGTTCGATTGCTGATTGTGTCCCCAACCCCGCTCTCTTCCAAAGCACTGCACAGCGCGGCTGTCCTGCGGTCCTGCCACACGATAGCCGGGTGAATCGGCTTGCCGGTCGCGCGCTCCCACACAACCACCGTTTCGCGTTGATTTGTAATTCCGATTGCAGCGATATCGCGCGGGCGCGCTCCGACCTTACCCAGCGCTTCCACCGCGCAGCTCATCTGGCTGGTCAGGATTTCGGTGGGATCATGCTCGACCCAACCAGGCTGCGGATAAAACTGCTCGAACTCGTGTTGAGCGACGGCGGCAATTGCGCCTGCCTCAGTAAACAAAATGGCTCGCGAACTCGTGGTGCCCTGATCGAGGGCAAGGATATACGCCATGCGGGATGCCTTCCTTCGGACCCCAGTCAAACACGCGAGGCTGGGTGGGAGCAAGGAGCGGTCAGATCACAAAAAGATCTACGTACTCATTCACCGGCATTTCATCAAGTCGCTGGTGGTCGAGCGAAACGGCGAGGATTCGCTGTTGCTGCTGGTCGGAAAACGCCGGCGCAAGTTTGTCTTGAACTTTTCAACAAGCAGCGGCATGCCTTCGTCGCGGCGGCGGCGATGGCCGATCGGATATTCGACTGTCTCTTCGACTATCGATCCATCGTTCAATTCGACCTGGAGCGAGTTTGCGATCGAGCGTTTGTCCGGATCGTGGTAGTCAGCGGTGAATCGCGGTTCTTCGACACATTCGATTTTCGCGCGAAGGGCATCGATTCGTGGATCGGCGGCAATGCCGTCTTCGTAGTCGGCAGCGGTGAGCCGGCCAAAGAGCAGTGGAATCGCGACCATGTATTGCACGCAATGATCGCGGTCGGCAGGATTGGCGAGCGGGCCTTTCTTGTCGATGATGCGCAGGCAGGCTTCGTGCGTGCGAATCGTGATTTTTTTAATGTCCTCGGCGGTTTTGCCCGCCTGTCAAGCCGCTGGCGAATCTTCATCGCGGCTTCGACGGCGGTCTGCGCATGGAATTCGGCCGGATAGCTGATCTTGAACAGCACGTTTTCCATGACGTAGGAGCCGTAGGGTCGCTGGAATTTGAATTCGTTGCCCTCGGAACGAGACGTCGTAAAAGCCCCAGGTTTTTGCGGTCAGTGCCGAGGGATAGCCCATCTCGCCGGCCCGTGCCATCAGGGCCAGTCGAACGGCGCGGCTGGTCGCATCGCCCGCGGCCCAGCTCTTGCGCGAGCCCGTGTTGGGCGCGTGGCGATAGGTACGCAGGCTTTGTCCATCGACCCACGCCAGCGAGAGAGCATTGATGGTTTGCTCGCGGGTCAGGCCAAGCAGCTGGCAGACGACGGCGGTTGAGGCGACCTTGACCAACACGACATGATCGAGGCCGACCTTGTTGAACGAATTCTCGAGCGCGAGGCAGCCCTGAATTTCGTGGGCCTTGATCATGGCGGTCAAGACCTGTCGCATCTGCAGTGGAGGTTTGCCTTCCGCGATCGCAGTCCGCGAGAGCCAGTCGGCACGTTGCCAGGATTCCGCCCAGATTGTCGGAAGGGTGACCCCACTCGGCCGCGAGCCAAGTGTCGTTGAAGTCGAGCCAGCGAATCATCGCGCCGATGTTGAAGGCGGCCTGCACCGGATCGAGTTGATAGTTTGTGCCCGGAACACGTGCGCCATTGCGGACGACCGTCCCCGGCACGATCGGCCCCAGCAGTTTCGTGCAGGCGGGATATTCGAGCGCCTCCAAGTCCGCAGCCCAATGTATCGATCAAGCAGAAACGCGCCGTCGTGTAGGCTAACTCGCTGTTGATCTCATAGCTCAACGCGTAGTCGGCGATGTCGGTGAGAACCTTGTCGGGCGCGGGACGTTCGTTGCTGATATGCGACGACACTGGATCTCCCATTGATTGATGAGTGCCGCAGCCGACGTCCGGCACGACGCTTGCAACTTCAGATCAAGTCCGCTCCGCGACAGGCACAAACTTCTGATTCTCAGGCCCCGTGTATTTAGCTGAAGGCCGAATAATCTTTGCCATCTTCGCGCTGTTCGATCACGTGTGCGCACCAGCCTGCAGTTCGCGCCATGACAAAAAGCGGCGTGAACAGATCAACCGGGACGCCCATGAGGTGATAGGCCACCGCACTGTACCAATCGAGATTAGGAAACATGCGCTTTGTCTCGTGCATGACGTTCTCGATTCGTTCGGCGATGGCAAACAGCCGCTGGCCCTCGGCGTCCACGGCCAGCGTGCGCGCGATTTCCTTCACGATATCGCTGCGCGGGTCGCTGATGGTGTAGACCGGGTGGCCGAAGCCGATGATGACTTCACGATCGCGCGATGCGGCGGCGAATGTCGGCTTCTGCTTCGTCGGCCGAAGCGTAGCGGCGCTGAATCTCCAGCGCCACTTCATTCGCGCCTCCGTGTTTCGGTCCCTTCAGCGCGCCAATCGCGCCAGCAACGCAGGAGTATAGATCCGACCCGGTTCCTGCAATCACCCTTGCGGTGAAAGTGGAGGCATTGAATTCATGCTCTGCGTAAAGGATCAGAGAAGCTTGCATCGCCGCGGTCCACTGTGCGCTTGGCGAACTTCCGTGCAGCAAATGAAGAAAATGCGCGGCAATGGAATCTTCAAACCGCTCTACCTCAATGCGTCTGCCATTGCGCGCATAATGGTGCCAATACAGCAGCATCGAACCAAGCGAAGCAAGAAGCGTATCCGCAATGGTCGCGCGCTCCTTCGTTGCCGTGGTTCATACCCTCGGGCAGCACGCATCCCAACGTCGAGACACCTGTGCGCAACACGTCCATGGGATGCGCCGTGGGAGGAAGCAACTCGAGCGCCTGCTTTACCGCCGCGGGCAAGCTGCGCAACGGCCGCAGTCCCGATTTGTAGGCAACAAGTTCCTGGGCGGTGGGCAGCTTGCCATGGACCAGCAAGTGCGCCACTTCTTCAAATTCGCAATGTGCTGCGAGATCCTTGATGTCATAGCCGCGATAGTGCAGATCGTTGCCACTATGGCCCACCGTGCACAGCGCGGTGTTCCCGGCCGGCGTACCCGACAACGCGACAGACTTCTTCGGTCTAAATGCAGACGAGGAATTTGCAAGATCGACCATTCACAGACTCCAGAGAGGTTCAACGTAATGGAAGAGCGGTGGGAATGGCAAGTTTAGCGACTGAGATTCGCGCAATTCCAGATAGGCGATCCTCCCACGCACTCAGCGAGTGGCACCGAGCAGAAGTGCTTGAGCGGCCGTCTGCAACTCGCGATATATCTTGGTTAGATCGCCGATACGCGGGCACGGATCGTCCATCGCATTCAATTCAATCAACAACTCATCCACGGCACGAACCTTATCCATTGTGCGGACGAATGCATCCACCATTCGTTGGTTCCAATAATGTTGTAGCCAGGAAAGGTAGACGTACTCCTGGCTGCACAGCTTGTTCATCGATTCGTCATAGAATTCGGCGATGGCCCTCTTGCCATCATCGCCGACCCATGGACCGTAGTAGACCTTCGTGATTCGATCGATGGCAAAGACGAAACTGCTGAGATCCACCGCCAGCTGTTCGAAATACTTTGCGCGCAGGTCGGCCCGATTCAGCGCGAACTTGATGGATTCGACGAGGCGACCAGAGAAAACCCCAAGCAGCGCCAACACGACTCCGATGAACCAGGTCCCGGCCTGATCAGCAAAGGATCGCAGAAGATGAGCAGTCCATTCGGTCATATGCACGCCGCCACATGCCGTGCCGCCTTGTTGCCATCCAAGGGGCAAGACATTTCAAGAGGGGCTGAGAGGCGATGTTACTACGACCGGACGTCAGCGGGAGGCGAAATTCCGACAGTGTGCGTCGAATTGAGCGGGTCCATGGTTTCCGTTAGCAGCTAGCGCTTGTGCCTGTCGAAGAGAGCATCGAGCTTCTGCTTCGTACGCATGGTAGTCGAGAAATTTGTAGAGATCGGCGCGCGTCTGCATCAGCGGGATCACGTGTTTCTGCGTGCCCTCGGTGCGGATCGCCTCGTAGACTTTCAACGCCGCCGCATTCATGGCGCGATACGCGGCGCAGCAATACAAGAACGATATCCACGCCTGCATCCGCAAGTTCCTCGCGCGTCCAAAGCGGCGTCTGGCCAAACTCCGTGATGTTGGCCAGGATCGGCACTCCCACGGCCTCGCGAAACTTCGTATACATCCGCAATTCTGTTACAGCCTCGGCAAAGATCATGTCGGCGCCGGCTGCTACGTAGGCTTTGCGCGCGATCGATCGCTGCGTCGAGGCCCTCACTCGCGAGCGCATCGGTTCGCGCCATGATGACAAATTGCTCGTCGGTGCGCGCATCCACTGCAGCCTTGATGCGGTCCACCATCTCCTCGGCTAGCCACCAGTTCCTTGCCCGGCCGATGGCCGCAGCGCTTTGCGCCAACCTGATCCTCGATATGCACCGCGGCCGCGCCCGCCTTGATCATCGAGCGAATGGTGCGGGCAATGTTGAAAGCGCCGCCCCAGCCCGTGTCGATATCGACAAGCAACGGAAGGTTTGTCGCGTCGGTGATCCGCCGAACGTCGATCAGCACGTCGTCCATGGTGCTGATGCCAAGGTCCGGCATGCCCAGCGAATTCGCGGCCACGCCTCCGCCGGAGAGATAGAGCGCGCGAAAGCCGGTGGCCTCCGCCATGCGCGCCGTGTAGGCGTTGATGGCGCCCGCAACTTGCAGTGGCTTTTCGTCGCGCACTGCGGCGCGAAATCTTTCGCCAGGCGATCTTCTAGTTTGGGTCTGCTGCATGCAATGCCTTGCGCCGCATCATAGCAGGCGACCGCAATGCGGCGAGTGCGTCGACTTTGCCGACGACAGGTGCGCAGTGCGACAATTCTCGCGGCGAAACCATCCGCTCCTAAAGCGGGCTTTGCCGGAGGAGAATTCTTATGAAGCGTCTTTTGATGTGTGCCGGCGTGTTGATTGCCGCAACGTTCAGCCTCTCAGCGCAACAGAATCCGCCTGCCAGCCCGCCTGAGACCGCGACGGGAACGATTGGGGGCAAGACGGTGACCATCAGCTACAACTCACCACGGGTGAAGGGCCGCGAAGGCCATGTCTTTACCAGCGACGGCCTCATTAAGACAGCGCACGGCTCGCAGTACCCGATCTGGCGCGCCGGCGCGAATGCCGCAACGACACTGAAGACGGATGGCAACCTGATGATCGGTGACCTTGCGGTGCCGATGGGAACCTACACGCTCTTTGTCGATATCTCCGATCCTGACAACTGGACGTTGATTGTGAACAAGAAGACCGGAGAATGGGGCTTGGCGTATGACGGCTCGCAGGATCTCGGCCGCACAAAGATGAAGATGGGCAAGCCGACGCGATGGTGGAGGATCTGGTCTGGACCGATTAGACGGCGGCAAGATCACGCTGGCTTGGGAGAACCATGTCGCGTCGGTTCCCTTCGCGGTTCATTGAGCCTTGAGGAAGAGCGCGAAACCGAGCGGGGCGGTGTGCGTCGCACGCGAGCTGCCGCCCTGCCGGTACAATAGAGAAAGCGTCACCTTCGCCGGAGGCTTACAGGACTTGCCCCTCTACGCATATCGCTGCACCAAGTGCGGCCATCGGTTCGAAAAGATACAGAGCTTTAATGCCACACCCGAGTCGGAATGTCCCAAGTGCCAGGGCGTGCTGGAGCGCCCGCTGACGGCTCCTGCGCTTCAGTTCAAAGGCGCTGGCTGGTATGTGAATGATTACGCGCCCAAGTCTGCAGCAAGTTCCTCCGACTCCAATTCGTCCGAAACCAAAGCTCCGCCGGCGACCGAAAGCAAAGGCGACAGCAAGCCTGCAGCTTCAGACTCCTCGTCGAAGTCAGCATCGTCGGAATCTGCCTCAACGTCCGCATCTTCAGATTCCGCTTCAAAACCAAGCACACCGGCTTCCTCCACATAAGGCTCCGCACCGGCCTCAATCGCTCGATCGGCGATGTCCGCGCAGTAGACGCCGTAAGATAGTTGCTGGGCATGCCGCTGCTCGATCCCATTCCGTCCCCTGTTGAGAATGCCGACCTCGCCGCTCTCGAGTGGGAGCCGCTGCTCTCCCTTGTCGCCGGTTTTGCCGCATCGTCCATCGGTCGGGCCGCGATTCTCTCCATGCGCCCTTCCATCGACGAAGACTGGATCACGCGGCAGCATCGGCTGACGGGCGAAGTCCGCTTGATGCTTGCCGAGCAGGTGTCCATTCCGCTGGGCGGGCTCTTCGATCCCACGGAACTCGCGGCCAAAGCGCGGATTCCCGATGCGGCTTTGGAAGCCAAGGAATTGCAGGCAGTCGCCCGGCTCGCGAACGATGTCGCTGCGTGGCAAGCGCTGCTGCAGACGCCGCCGGCGCGGCTGGTGGGAAAGACTGCCCGGGCTGTCGGAGCTTTCTGCGGGATTGACGCAGGGTTTGCGGCCGCTTGCCGAATCGATCGAGCGCAAGATTCAGCCGGATGGGACGCTGGCCGACGATGCTTCACCTGAACTGAATCGCATTCGCCGCGAGCAGGAGCGGCAGCAGCGGGTGATTGAAGAGTCGTTGCGCTCCGCGCTGCGCAAGCTGTCGAGCGGATGGCGCGACGCAGGATGATGTGATCACCATTCGCGGCGATCGATTCGTCATTCCCGTGCGCAGCGAGCTTAAGCGGCGCGTCTCGGGCGTGGTGCACGGGGCGAGTTCGTCGGGGCAGACGGTCTATGTCGAACCGCTCGAAACCATCGAGCAGAACAACGAGCTGGTGCGGCTGCTTGAAGAAGAGCAGGCCGAGATTCATCGCATCTTTGTCGCGCTCACGCGGCAGGTGGGCGGCTATGCCGAATCGCTCGTCGCCGGAGCGCGCGTACTTGCGTTAGTCGATAGCCTGCTGGCGCGCGCTCGTTTCGCTCGCGACTACAACTGCGTGGAGCCATCGCTGACGCCGAGAAGTCTGACCCTCAGTGCGGCTCGGCATCCGCTGCTCGAAAAGCATCTGCGCACGACGGGCGGCCAGTCGTTGTTCCGCTCACGCTGGAACTGACAGCGGATGCGCGGCAACTGATCATCAGCGGTCCGAACACGGGCGGCAAAACCGTCACGCTGAAGACGACGGCGCTGCTGGCGATGATGGCGCAGGCCGGTATTCCGGTTCCGGCCGAGGCGGCGAGCTTTCCGGTCTTCACAGCATTTCTGGCGGACATTGGCGATGCGCAATCGATCGAGGCGGAGCTGTCGACATTCTCGGCGCACATCCTCAATCTGGATCGCCTTTCGCGGCTGGCGGATGCGCATTCGCTCGTGCTGCTCGATGAACTTGGCTCGGCGACCGATCCCGAAGAAGGCTCGGCGCTCGCCGTGGCTGTTGCCGGTTTCTTCCTCGAATGCGGGCGCGTGGTCGCTCATCTCCACGCATCACACTTCGCTCAAGGTCTATGCGGCGAACACGCCGGGCGTGCTGAATGCGGCGGCCGGTGTGGACGAAGTGACGCTGGTTCCCAACTATCATCTGCGGCTGGGCGTGCCGGGCGCTTCGGCCGGCATTCAGACCGCGGAACGGCTTGGGCTCGAATGGCTCGATCATTGCCTGCGGCGCGCGAGCGGCTTGGCTCGCAACAGGTGGACATCGCGCGCTTCCTCGACAAACTGCATAACGAGCTTGTCGCACTTGAAGCCGAGCAGAAAAAAGCGCGCGAACAGCAATACGCGCTGAACCAGGAACGGGCAAAGCTTGCGCGCGAAGGCGACGTGGAACTGCGCAATCGCACGCGCGAGCTCGAAGCCAAGCTAGGCTCGCTGCTCAAAGATTTCGAATTTCAGATGCGCGAGAACGTGCGCGCGATCGAAGATCGAGCCGCGCAGCAGAAGCTCTCAAAAGAAGCGGAACGGCGCATCAACCGGCTGCGGCGTGAGTTTCAAGAAAGCTTTAATCAGACCGTCGTCGCGCACCGCACGGGCGCCGACCAGGGCGATGCGAATGCGCAGCCGCATTTGCTGAAGCACATCGCACCCGGCGACCAGGTGCGCCTGAAGTCGATGAACAAGATTGCAACGGTGCAGCGCGAAGTGGAGAAGGACGTCTTTGAAGTAGCGCTAGGACCGATCAAGATGCGCGTCAAGCGCGACGAGTCTCCGACCTTTTCCGCTTGGAGGAGAGACGAAGCTGGGAGAGAAGGCTAAGGCCGACCCGCTGGCCGCCGCCCGCAGGCAGAAGAATGTGCATGTTACTGTCACCAGCGCCAACACGGACGACATGCGCATGGAGATCAACCTCATTGGGCGCACCGTGGATGAGGCGACCGAGGAGCTGGAAAAATATCTTGATCGCGCGTTTCTCGCCGGGCTTCCGCGGGTGCGCGTGATTCACGGGCATGGGGCCGGGATTCTGCGGCGCGGCGTGCGCGAGTTCTTGAAGAGCCATCCGCATGTGGCCGGTGTTGCAGAGGCTCCGCAGAACGAGGGCGGCCAGGGCGCTACGCTGGTGGAGCTGCGGCAGTAGCCCCCTCCCCCCCGTCTTTTGCGCAAATTCCTCTTATTGCAGGGGTTAGTGAATGGGGTACCTCGCAAATTCCTCATTCTAAATATGGTTAGACATCAAATTCCTCATTTCAGGAGGGTTACGGCGCATGTTTGCCCTGCCTTCGTCGGCAAGGGGCCCGTGGCGGCGGGACTGGATGCAATTCTCATGGAAACGATTGTGCGCCAGGAGGACGAAATTCTTTGCAGTGCTCGCCAGGGATTTCCAACCCGAAGATTGCGGCGCATTGGCTGCGGGCATTGGTGACAAATTCGTAACAATTCTTTTGGCCTGCGCCCCGTATGATCGAATGGAATTCAGAGTTGAGGAGAACACGAATGCGCAAGCTAGTCCTGACGCTGATGCTGACCATCGCTGCCGCCGTAGCCGGCGCAGAGGCGCACAGCATTTACGACTTCACCATGAAATCGATCGATGGGCAGCAAGTGAGCCTCAAGAGCTACACGGCAAAGTAGTGCTGCTGGTGAATGTGGCCAGCAAATGCGGCTTCACGCCGCAGTATGCGGGCCTCGAAGCGGTCTACGAGAAGTACAAGGACCGGGGATTGGTGATCGTCGGCGTTCCGGCCAACAATTTTGCCCAGCAGGAGCCGGGCACGAACGAAGAGATCAAGAAGTTCTGCAGCAACAAGTACAACGTGTCGTTTCCGATGATGTCGAAGGTGTCGGTGCTGGGCGACGACGAGACGCCGCTCTACCAGTTCCTGACCAGCAAGTCGGCGAATCCGCAGATCGGCGGAGACATCAAGTGGAACTTCACCAAGTTTCTCTTCGATCGCAACGGCAATCCGGTGGCGCGGTTTGAGCCGGCGGTGAAGCCCGATTCGCCCGAGGTGACGGCGGCGATCGAGGCGACGCTGGGGAAGTAGAGCATGAAGCAATGGCGGTCCGCAGAATGCGGCTCGACTGTCCTCGAGCTAGAGAACTGCACTTCAGTCTTCTTTTTGCCCGTGGCATGATTGCCCGCGGTCATCTTGCCGAACAGCGACTGCGATCTCGAATCATTGCATTTCGTCGGCACAGCGAGAACTGCGCAAAATTGAAAACCATTTTCCGCGCCGCGGACGGAAGTACTTTCTAGACGGGATCACTCATTTCCAAGAAGATTCTCAACCGAGTCTGCGAATCCAAGGTGAAGACATTCTCAAGCCAGTCGGATGTTGGCGAGCGCACCGACTCGAAAGCTCGCTGACGGCAGGGGCTAAAGCCCTCGCATTTTTTGCGTTGTTTCGGGCACGACTGACCAGTCGTGCCCTGTTACAAAGCACTCCTCGAACAAGGGCTCCGAGGCCTCGCTGTTTGGATTCGTGGTTTCCCAGGTCTGCAGATGCGAGACCTGGGAAACCCGCAGCCTCAGTGGCTGTTTGGCGCGAAGCGCGATTGGCCGCACCGCACGTGCTTACGCCATGGCTTCGCGGCCCATCGGCTCGAAGCGCAACTGGTTCGACTGTTGCGGTCGGCGTCGATGCGGACGTGCGAGCCGTGCAGGATTTCGCCGTCGAGGATCTTGATCGCCAGCGGGTCCTGCACCATGCGCTGCAGCGCGCGCTTCAAGCGGACGCGCACCGTAGGCCGCATCGGAGCCCGCAGCCAGAATCAACTGCCGCGCCGGCTCGGTGAGCTCGAGCGAAATCTGCCGGTCTTCGAGCAGCTTGCGCACTTCGTTCAAGCGCAGCTCGAGAATCTGGCTCATCTGCGCGTGGCCCAGCGGACGGAAGATCACGATGTCGTCGACGCGGTTCAGGAACTCCGGCCGGAAGTGCTCGCGCAGCACACGCATCACGCTCTCGCGCGCCATGTCGAAGTCGTGCTCGGTCTTGAGCGCGTCGCCGGCTAGAGCATGGCCGCGCCCAGGTTCGACGTCATGATGAGCACCGTGTTCTTGAAGTCCACGGTGCGGCCCTTCGAGTCGGTCAGGCGGCCGTCGTCCATCACCTGCAACAGGATGTTGAAGACATCCGGATGCGCCTTTTCGATTTCGTCGAAGAGAATGACCGCGTAGGGACGGCGACGCACGGCTTCGGTCAACTGGCCGCCTTCGTCGTAGCCGACGTAGCCCGGAGGCGCGCCGATCAAGCGAGCCACGGCATGCTTTTCCATGTACTCGCTCATGTCGATGCGGATCATGGCCTGCTCGTCGTCGAAGAGGAACTCGGCCAGCGCGCGGGCGGTTTCGGTTTTGCCCACGCCGGTCGGGCCCAAGAAAAATGAACGAGCCGATGGGCCGCTTGGGATCGCTCAATCCGGCGCGCGAACGGCGAATGGCGTTGGCGACGACGGCTGAGCGCGGCATCCTGGCCGACGACGCGCTCGCGCAGACGGTCTTCCATGTTGACGAGCTTTTTGACTTCGCCTTCGAGCATGCGGGAGACGGGAATGCCGGTCCACTTGCTGACGATTTTGGCGATGTCTTCCTCGTCGACTTCTTCCTTCAACATGCGGGCTGCGCTGCCGTCCTTGCCGCGCCGTCCTGCGCGGCGTTCAGCTTTTTCAGCTCGGCTTCGAGCTTGGGCAATTCGCCGTACTGGATCTGCGCGGCGCGCTCGAGCTGGCCCTTGCGGGTCTGCTCCTCGGCTTCGAAGCGCAGCGCTTCGATCTTCTTCTTCAGCTCGCTGATGCGGGTGATCGCTTCGCGCTCCGTGGTCCAGCGCGCGCGCAGGGCAGTGATCTGCTCCTTGAGCGTCGGCCAGTTCGCGCTCGACTTCGGCCATGCGCTCGCGGCTGTTCTTGTCGGTTTCGCGCTTCAGTGCGGCGCGCTCGATTTCGAGCGAAGTGGCCTGGCGCTCGAGCTGATCGATCTCGGTCGGCACCGAGCCGATCTGGATGGCGAGCGACGCGGCGGCCTCGTCGACGAGGTCGATGGCCTTGTCGGGCAGGAAGCGGTCGCTGATGTAGCGATGCGAGAGCGTGGCCGCGGCCACAATCGCCGAGTCCTTGATGCGCACGTTGTGGTGCGCTTCGTAGCGGTCTTTGAGGCCGCGCAGAATGGCGATCGTGTCTTCGACGTTGGGCTCGCCGACGTAGACGATCTGGAAGCGGCGCTCGAGGGCCGCGTCCTTCTCGATGTATTTGCGGTACTCGTTCAGCGTGGTTGCGCCGATGGCCCGCAGTTCGCCGCGCGCCAGAGCCGGCTTGAGCATGTTGCTGGCGTCGATGGCGCCCTCGGCCGCGCCCGCGCCGACCAGCGTGTGCAGCTCGTCGATGAACAGCACGATCTGGCCGTTCGATTCTTCGATTTCCTTGAGCACGGCCTTGAGGCGGTCTTCAAACTCGCCGCGATATTTTGCGCCGGCGAGCATCGAGCCGAGGTCGAGCGAGATGACGCGCTTGTCCTTGCAGGCTCTCGGGCACGTCGCCGGAGACGATGCGGCGCGCGAGGCCTTCGACGATGGCGGTTTTGCCCACGCCGGGCTCGCCGATGAGCACGGGATTGTTTTTGGTGCGGCGGCTCGAGCACCTGGATCACGCGGCGAATCTCTTCGTCGCGGCCGATGACGGGGTCGAGCTTGCCGCGGCGCGCGAGTTCGGTGAGGTCCTTGGCGTATTTTTCGAGCGCCTGGAATTTGCCTTCGGGATTCTGGTCGGTGACGCGCTGCGAACCGCGCACGGCGGTGAGCGCCTTGAGGATTGCGTCGTGCGTGGCGCCGAGCGCGACCAGCGCCTCGCGCGCCGGATCGCCCTTCAGGTGCGCGATGCCGAGCAGCAGGTGCTCGGTGGAGACGTACTCGTCCTTGAAGTTCGCGGCCTCGCGAAAGGCCTGCTCGAGAGCCTTGTTGAGCGCCTGGCTCGAGGCCGGGCTGCGCCGACGGCGCCGGCCACGCGAGGCAGTTTTTCCTCGATCTGGTGCAGGTCGGTCTCGAGCCGCTCGGTGGGCACACCGATCTTTTCGAGCACCGCGGGGATCACGCCCTCGCGGTCCTCGATGAGCGCCAGCAACAGGTGGACGGGCTGCATCTCGGGGTTGCCGAGTTCGGCGGCGCGCGCCTGCGCCTGCTGCATCGCCTGCTGCGACTTGACGGTAAATTTGTCCCAACGAATTGCCATGAATCAACTCCTAGCTGTCAGCTGCTCAGCTCTTAGCTTGATCCAGTCGAAGCAGACGTCCAGCGTCTAGCCAAAGATTCGTTTGATGTCGAGTGCTAAAACATAAGCGCCGGGCGGCATGTTTCCTCCACCCGGCGCAATTTCAAGTCGGACCGCAGCGCTGTCCCCAGACACTGAAGCTGACAGCTGGAAGCTGCGTAGCTGCAACGGCTGTCTTACGCCGCGCAGGCTGTTTGTCGCCCACGTTGACCTTGATCTGCTTGGGCTGGGCTTCGGGCTTCTTCTTCAGCTCCAGCTTCAGCACGCCGGCATTGTAGCTGGCGCTGACGTTCTCGGTGTCGACGGTCGAGGGCAGAGTGAAGGCGCGATAGAAGCTGCCATAGCGCCGCTCGATGCGATGGAAGTTCTCTTCCTTCTCTTCCTTCTCGAACTTGCGCTCGCCCTTGACGGTCAGCGTGTGGTTTTCCACGCGAATGTCCAGGTCCTTCTCTTCGATGCCCGGCACTTCGAGCTTGAGGACGACTTTCTGTGCGTCCTCATAGATGTCGACGGCCGGCACAAAGCTGGCAGTGGTCAACGGGCCTTCGTCGCCTTCATTGAAGTCGCGGAAGAGCGAATTCACGCGGTTCTGCAGTGCAACGACTTCCCGGAACGGGTCCCAACGAGTGATTGCCATGATGTCAATTCCTCCAGATGGATTGGAGATTTGGTGGGTCTGGGAGGGCAACTCCCAGCCGCTCAACCCATCTGATGGAACTATAGCACAAATGATTCATAAAATATGAGTGTAATACGCTAACTTCATTGAAGTAAACTTCTGGTATAGCCTATTATTTTTCAATTACTTAGAGTTGGACGCGTGGCAGGTGACGTTGCGTGGCGGGCCGAGATTTGGAGCGTATTCAGGGTCCGGAGTCCAGTAGGTCCTAGGGTCCATAAAGGACGCAGCCGACCGCCATCTCGGAAGAGCCGACGAGCCTGCCGACGGACCCCGGAAGCGGCAACGATGTGGGCGTGCCCGGAGGGAGCTCGCGGCCAGGATCGGGGAATTAAGTGGGTCGTCGGTTCTGAATGCGCCCGATGTCGCAGGAGGCGATTTCTCGACCTCTACAATAGAGGACGCATGTTCTTGATCGCGCTGGGCTCTTCCACCCTTGACTGGCACTGGATCTGGCTCACGGTGGCCGCGTTTCTCGGCGGCTTGCTGAACGCCGTGGCAGGCGGCGGGTCGTTTCTTCTGTTTCCCGCGATGCTGGGGATGAAGATGCTGCCGATCCAGGCGAACGCGACCAATACGGTTGCGCTTTGGCCGGGACAGCTGACGTCGATTGCCGCGTACCGCGATGACATTCGCAAGAATCTGCGCCTGGCCTGCACTGATGGGTTTGGCAGGATTTCTGGGTGGGACCGCCGGCGCCATGGTGCTGCTGAACACGCCGCAGAGGACGTTTCTGCACCTGGTGCCTTGGCTGCTGCTGGTGGCGGCGTCGATTTTTGCGGTGAGCGGGCCGGTCGCGCGATGGCTCGAACGGCGCAAGGGATCGACTGATGCGGCGCACGCGCCGCGGCGGTTGCCGGTGTTTCTCTGCACGATTGTGGTGTGTTTTTACATCGGCTATTTCGGCGCGGGGGCGGGATTTCTGATCATCACTCTGCTGTCGCTGTTTGGTTTTCAGGATCTGAACGAGATCAACGCGCTCAAGGTGGTATCGACGACGATGGCCAACGGCATTGCTTTTGTTCTGTTTGTCGTGAATGGAGCAGGTGGTGTGGCGTTATTGCCTGGCGGCGATGGTGACAGCGGCGATTGGCGGCTACACCTCGGCCAGCATGGCCGGCGTGTGCCGCAGCGAGTGCTGCGGGGACCCGTGGTATGCATCGGGCTGGGCATGGCGGCGTGGTTTTTCTGGAAACAGTGAGAGAAGCAGGGAACAGTGAAATAGAAAGACAGGGATCAGTGATTGAGACGATGTTGTTCGATTTTGCGCCGCGTGGATCTTTGGAGTGGATTGGCTCGATGGCCGCCGTTTGCACGACGGTTTCATTTGTGCCGCAACTCATCCGCGTGTGGCGGCGCAAGAGCGCACGCGACATTTCGTTGACGATGTTTTTGCTTTTCAGCTTCGGCGTAGCCTGTTGGCTCATGTATGGGATCGGCATCGGCTCACGCCCTGTGATCGCAGCGAATGCCGCGGCACTGGTGCTTTCAGTGGCGATTCTCGTTCTAAAGGTGCGGTACGACAAAAAGACAGGGAATAGGGAATAGAGAACAGGGAACAGGGAACAGAAAAATCGACCCTCAATGCGGAATCGCGCAGATGAGCGGACTGACCACTCACCACTGTTTCCCCGTTTCCCTGTGCACTGTAAACTGTACTCATGAGCCACGAAGGGATTCGCATCGTTAGCAAGGAAGAGGCAGATCTCGAGCGCGCGCCAGCGCAGCCTTTGCCGCGCTTGGCGATCACTCCCGAGAAGGTTCGAGTGCTGCTGACGGAAGGCAAGGGTCTGGAGATTGACTGGCAGGATGGGCATAAAAGCGCTTGGAACTTTGCATGGCTGCGTGATGCCTGCCCCTGTGCGACGTGCGTGGACGAGCGCATCAAGGAAGGCCGCAAGATTGGCCAGCCGCATTCGAAAGCGGCCGAGTTGCTGCCCATGTACAAGCCGCTTGCGAAGCCTGCCAGCGCGCATGCTGTTGGCCGGTATGCCCTCCAGTTCAACTGGCTCGATGGACACTCCAGCGGGATCTACTCGTGGGAATATCTGCGCCGCAACTGCCAGTGCGCGGAGTGCAAATTTGCCTCGGCAGAGCTCTTGGGCACCCCTAGCTAAATCGCATCCTGCGATGATGCTCGCTTCGATATTGCCGGATGCTATACGTTACGCCCGGCACGTCCAATCCTCTCTTTTAAAAAGACTTTCCCAATGCAAATGGTAGAGTTGCACTCCAGGAGGCGCACGTGACTCTCAAGCAATTCCTGGGCAAGCAATTCATCGATGTCATCCAGTGGAGCGAGCCGGAAGACGGCATGCTGGCTTATCGCTATCCGATGCAGGATATGGAGATTCAGAACGGCGGACAGTTGACTGTCCGTGAATCGCAGTTGGCTGCGTTTGTGAACGAGGGCAAAATTGCCGACGTATTTGGGCCAGGACTGCACACGCTGAATACGCGCAACCTTCCGTTGCTGACCGATCTGCTGAACTGGGACAAGGAATTCGAGTCACCGTTCAAATCGGATGTGTATTTCTTCTCGACGCGGCTCCAGATCGACCAAAAGTGGGGCACATCGACGCCCATCACGATTCGCGATAAGGAATTCGGCGCGGTGCGGCTGCGCGGGTACGGTATCTATACCTACAAGATTTCGGACCCCCGGATCTTTTTCACCAAGGTGACCGGAACGCGCACGCGGTATTACGTCACAGAGTTGGAAGGTCAATTGCGCGAGACGATTGTTGCGCGCATGACGGACATTCTCGCGAGCAGCGACGTTTCGTTTCTCGACATGGCGAAGAACCAGGCCGCGCTTGGACAGAAGATTGCCGAACAAATGAAACCGGCGTTCGCGGCGCTGGGATTGGAACTGGATCAGTTTATCGTCGAAAGCATCTCGCTGCCGGAAGAACTCACCAAGGTGATGGATCAGCGCATCGGGATGAGCATGGCGGGTGACCTGGGACGCTTTACGCAATTTGAAGCAGCGGAATCGCTCGAAGAGGCTGCGACCAATACCGGCGGTGCGGCCGGTATGGGCGTGGGGCTTGGCGCGGGAGCGGCGATGGCGCAGGCGGTGATGACGCAAGCGAAAGCTGCAGCGAATGGCGCGCCGGTTGTGAGCGCACCAGCGACGGACGTCGCGTCCGCGGCGGGTACAAGATTCTGCATCGAGTGCGGCAAGTCTATCCCTGGTCGAGCGAAGTTTTGTCCGGAGTGCGGGAAGGCCCAATGAACTGTCCATCGTGCGGCGCGGCGATGCGCCTTGAGCCTGACAAAGACTGCTTGACGTGCGACTACTGCGAGAATATGTATTTCCCGGAGAAGGGGGATGACGGCGTCAGCGTCTTTCCGGAGAAGTCAGAGAATACCTGCCCTGTTTGTTCGATTCCGTTGATGCAAGCGTCCCTTGCCAAGGTTCGCATTCAATACTGCACGCAATGTCGCGGCATGTTGATTCCCATGGGAGTGTTTCTGGCACTGGTGGATGAGTTGCGCGCGGGCCAGCCAGGATCGCTGATTCCTCCTCCGCCCGATCCTACCGAGTTGCGCCGCACACTTCCGTGCCCCCACTGCCATAAGCCGATGGTGGCTCATTATTATTCGGGTGCAGGAAACGTGATTCTCGAGGATTGCGAAGACTGCGAATTGAATTGGCTCGATCACGGGAAGCTGATGCGGATCGTGCGTGCGCCCGACCACTCGTATCGCGACGCGGAGCCGATGGTGTAGAGCAATTCCGAAACGCAGGGGGACCTTGGAGAGTCTCGCAACGTGCCGTTTTCTCGATGGAAGCGCCACTCTGCGGCGTGCCTTCGGTCCCACAGTGATTCCGAAGCTGCTTCAGCTGCTCGATTCGCCTGAACCCATTGCCTCTCCGCAATCAGGTGCGTCCGCAATCGGTGCGTCTTCTGGAGCCGGGGACGTGGCAGGTTTCTCGTGTGCCTTGATCTCCGCGATCAGGTCGACGAGTTGCTCGCGCTTGCGTTCGCTGACATCGAGAAAGAGAACGCCAACCTTCCGGGCATTGTGAATGGACTGGGTTACGCCGGGGAGGCGAAATGGCAGTCCGTCCAGGTGAAACTCGATCTCCGCACGATGGTTAATCCCGATAGGAAAACAATCATCGGTGCAGAACTGGCATCCGTGCAAACTCAGATCCAGGATGCGGCCGCGCAGCCGAACCCCTGGGTCCAGCAGGTGCAGGACTGCCGTGCCATCTACGGTGTGTCGGGGTTCCTTGCGGCGTTCGGTCCTTTCCGCTGGAGGGGAGCCCGCGTCATCTTCCGATGCCATTCTTAACTCATCGGCCTACGCTGGCATAAAGTTCAATGGCCGTCGGTCAATTCCCAGGGCTGGGTGGGGGCAGGCTGCTCTGGCTCTCGCCCCTGGAGCCGATCGTACAAGTACACGTCGCTTGTCGTGCCAAGTGACTCGTTGTAAAGGCTGACGTCGCCGATCAGGAGCTTCACTTCCTCGCCGAAAGTATGGATCGCCTGCAGTTGGCTGGCCGTAGCCGGCAACTCATATTTGGAAGTCTTGATAAATTTCTGGTATCCGCGATCCAGCAGGCGCCCTACCTCGCCGCGCACAAGAACGCCGGGATGGATGGCAAAAGCGGCGGAGGAATCTTTTTCCTTCCCCGGGCCCCGAGCCGAGATCAAAACCGCCGCGGCCCCATGCTTGCTTACCAGCATGCCGCCCGCGACTCCTGGATAAGGCGCAACATCAAATGAATGTGCGCGCAGGATCTGGAGCGCCTGATCGAAGCTGGGTTTCGTGGGTGTTTTGGCCATGGCCGCTTTCTGGTCTGCGAAGATAAAAGGAGGTTGCTCGAAAGCTTCCTGCTATCACTCTCGCACAGGGCGCGCGGGGGCCGCAACGCGCCGGGCGGTAAAGAACCCAGGATCAGCAGTGCACAAACGCGGGACTCAGGACACGCAGGACTCAGGATTAACGAAGCAGATGGAAACAATCGCCACGCAGGCCGTTCTCGGGTCGTCGCTGCCGGATCGAATCGGCTCGACGCCGCTCGTGCGCCTCGAGCAAGTTGTGCACGGACTCGATGGAATCACGCTGCTGGGTAAGGCTGAATGGGCGAATCCCGGTGGCAGTGTGAAGGACCGTGCGGCCGCGGCCATGGTGCGCGATGCGCGCCAGCGCGGCCTGTTGACGGCAGGGAAAACGATCCTCGACGCTACCAGCGGGAACACCGGAATTGCGCTGGCCATGCTGGGTGCGGCCTTGGGCTTCCCGGTGCAGCTGGCGATGCCATCGAATGTTTCGCCGGAGCGTAAGCGCATCCTGCACGCATACGGCGCAGTGGTGGACTGGACTGATCCCGATCAAGGCTCGGATGGAGCGATTCGCCGCGCACGCGAATTAGCGGGCAACGATGCGGCGCGGTTTTGCTATCTCGACCAGTACTCGAACGACGCGAATTGGCTGGCGCATTACAACACGACTGGGCCGGAGATTCTTGCGCAGACCGCAGGACAAGTGACGCATTTCATCGCTGGACTAGGCACGACGGGGACATTTATGGGCAGCACCCGGAGGCTCAAGGAACACAACCCCGCAATCCAGGCGATCAGTTTTCAGCCCGACTCGCCATTTCACGGACTCGAAGGCTTGAAGCACATGGGAAGCGCGATTGTCCCGGCGATCTACAATCCGCACTTAGCCGATCGGGAGCTTGAGATCGAAACCGAAGCCGCATACGAGATGGCCAAGCGGCTTGCGCGCGAAGAAGGGTTGCTTGTGGGGATTTCCGCTGCGGCCGCGGTTGTCGCTTGCCTCAAGATCGCACGCGAAGAAGCTGCCGCCGGACGGCGCGCGGTGATTGTGACGGTGCTGCCGGATTCGGCGGAGAAATATCTTACCGAGCGATTCTGGGAGGAAGGATGAGCGTGCTGCGCGTTCCTCAATCTGTCTACGAGAGTTTTCGCGCGCATGGCGAGGAGACCTATCCGCATGAGTGCTGCGGCGCTTTGCTGGGGCAGCTCCGGATGCGGATGGCTGGCAGATTGTTGCGGCAATACGGGCAGGCAACACGCGCACGGATTCGGCGCACAACCGGTATCACATCGCGCCGGTGGAGTTGGTGAAGATCCAGCGCGAGGCGCGGACCAAAGGTCTGGAGATCGCCGGCTTCTACCATTCGCATCCCGATCATCCCGCGCAGTGGTCGCCGACAGATTTTGCCGAGGCACATTGGCTTGGCTGCTCGTATGTCATCACTGAAGTGGCGCAGGGCAAGGCCGCGCTCACGAATTCGTTTCTTCTCGCGGGCACAACTGAGGAAGACAAGCAATTCGTTCAAGAGACGATCGAAGTGGACGCCTGATAGTTTCCGGTACCCACCGCTATCTTCGTTAAGGCGACAGATCGGTATTAGTTGACCGAATCCCGAAAATTCCTGAGCAGGACGGCATCGACCGTCTCTGTTCCGCGCGAGAGGGCGATGCGTCCATCACGAGACAATTGAAAGCTGAAGATCTTCCCCGATGTGAAGTGCGTAGTCGCAACCGGCGGTCCACCGGAGAGAGACTGCCGCCAGAGATTGTCCGCGCCGTTCACGCTATTGATGAAGGCAACCGAGGTTCCGTCCGGATTCCAGGACAATCGGGGCGTGGCCGTCTCAGGCAAGGGAAAAACCTTGGCCGGGGGCCCGCCGGAAATGGGAACAATGGCCAGCATCGCTGCATGCTCCGGATTCGGAGTGTACGAACAGGCGATCCATTTGCCATCTGGCGAGACAACTGGAGAATCGACATCATAGTCTGTCAACTTTGTCGGTGATCCGCCCTCGCTTGAAACCTTCATCAGGACGGACCTTTCGCCCTCCACGCTGCCATACACAATCCATCGGCCGTCTGGAGTGATCGAGGGCGAGAAGTCTTGTTTCCCCGAGGTCAGGCGCTTCGCTTTGGTACCGTCGGTGTTCAGGCGCCAGATGTTGGCAACGTCGAACCTGTGCCACTGCACGGCGGCGACAAAATCCCCTCGTACCGAGACCACCGGATTGGTCAGAAGCGAGTCGGGAAGGTCAGAATTCAAACTCTGTACGTGCTGACCGTTCGGCTGGATTTCCTGGAGTTGCTCGTGCCGCTCCGACTCCGAGGTGTACACAAGATTGCCTTTGGGCGTCCACGCCAGTCCGTCGATGCCATCGCGATTTTGGTTTTCGACACTGAGCATGTGGAGTCCGGACTTCTTATCAGGAGTCAGAATCTCGATGGAACTCAGAACCAGGTCCTGCACCGTTAGCAAGGCGTTGCCATCGGATGTAACCCGAATTGTTGTGTAATTCGAAAGGTCGTGGGTAACAGCCCGCGGCGCGCCTCCGTCTAAAGGAATCTCGAACACCTGTGCATGAGAGCTCTCCGAGTCCTGGCCGGCCACAACCAAATGATCGCTGGACGGCAGATCGTGGACGTCGTTCACGCTCGCCCATGGAGAGCCGGGAAGCGTGTGTTCAAGGCTTCCGTCAACCCTAATCTCGGTCAATCCCGATTGCAAAGGATAGACCAGGGACTTACCGTCGGCAGTCCACGTAATCCGATTGAAGTGGACGCCTGGCGCCTTGTAAGACTTCAGGGCCCGCTCGCCCGACCCATCGAGGGATGCAATGACGATGCTGTCTTCTCCATGTGTGATGAGCGTGCTGCGCACGAACGCCACTTCACGCCCGTCAGGAGAGATGGCCGGGGCTCCGGAAACACCTCCCAGAATCCTGGCCGGGCTTCCTCCAAGCAAGGGAATCCGATAAAGATCACCGCTGGGCCCCAAAGGCGATTTGCGAACGAAATACACGAAGTTGCCATCCGGTGAAAAGGCGAGACCCGGACACTGCTCCTTGCCCATGCTCGTCAGTTCGAGCACGCGCCCGGTGGCGAGTTGTTTCAGCCACAGGCTTTGTTCGCTTTCCCCGGTTCGAACATAGGCAACGTATTTCCCATCCGGCGAAATATCGGCAAATTCAATGTCACCGCTTCCTGTAACCCGCTCAAGTTCGAGGGAACGGCCAACCGGACCCGTTGGCCGCGAAGGGGTGCGCCAATGTACCGCGAGGACGACCATCGCGATTGCAATCAGGCCCGCGACTAAGCTGAGAATCAGTTTCTTTTCAGTCGGAACGGCGTGTTCCGGAGCTTCGGACCGAGTGGGAGGCGCTGCAGGCCGGCTATCTTCGACCGGGGCTGGCGGCTCAACCTCAGGGGTCGCGGGCAGGTCGATCTGCTCAACGGCAGCGATGAATCGATAACCGGTGCCGATCACGGTTTCGATGTACTTGGGAGAGGCCGAATCGTCCCCTAGATGACCTCGGAGTTGATTCACCGCGGTATTAATTCCGCTCACCGTGTCGACTGTCTGTGTGTTTCCCCAAAGAGTCGCAGCGATTTCTTCGCGAGTAATCAGGTCTCCGCGCCGAGTGGCAAACAGATGCAGGAGCCGAATGCGAGAGGCAGGGAGCCGAAGGCGAACCCCATTGCGAGTTAACCGCTGCTGCGCCGGATCCAGCTCAAACTGGCCGAAGCGGAAGACCCGAGATTTGATTTGAGTCGACACGTGTCTTTCATCGAACGGCCTCGAAAATTTAAACGAGGCCCTTCCGCCTTGATGATTCGTGTGCGTGAAGTTTAGCAGAATCAAAGGCCTGCATCATAAGACGGAGTTTAGATCGAATTTAGGCGAAATCGATGGATTGTGAAAGAAACCACGTGTAAGGTTCGCGCAGATTTCAAGATTCATACTTCCCCCCTTTTCACTTACGTGCCACAGGGGCAAATTCAGGTCCCGCTCCTGAGGTCGCGATTGTTTCTGCGCAGAGCCCGGCTTCGCGAGCGCTCGCCCATGGGCGCTGTTCGTCCTGGGATCAGAAGTTGTGCTTCATTTTCAGGGAGGGCTCGTTGCTTGACCGCGTTGTGATTTCCGAACCGCAGTGCCGCTGGTACCTTGCCTTGCCCGTTGCGGCTTTTGGCGCTTTGGCTCTGTTCGGCACCGCCGCGCACGCCAGCGATATCAAGTTTCAAACGGCTTACTGGAATTCCGCTCAGAATCCGACCGCGACAGCGGCCGCCGCCAACGATTTCACTGCCTCCACCAACTACAGGGTCATCGTCGATCCGCTCGTGGCCGCTCCCACAACCGGCTATTGCACGACCACTTTGACCCTCGCCTCCGGGCTCTCCAACCAGAACTCTTGTCCAGGAGGAAGCAGCACGAACGTCGCCTACAAGACCACAATCCGGTTCATTCTGCCGCATGCCGGCACGATGACGATTCGCGCTGCGGGCGATTGGGGATTCGGCGCCATCTTGCTCATGGACTCGATGAACCTTCAATCCCGATGGCCCAGCACCGAGGGTGCCACCGATGCAGACATGTGGTGGGCCGGCGTTTGGACCGACTCCACCCAATTTCTCCAGGGCACTATCACCCTTAGCGCGGGGCAGCACATCCTTGAGGTGTACGGCATGGACGGTTGTTGCGATGGGGCCGGCGAGATCGACTTCAACCTCGGGAACGGTTGGCAGCCCTTCAGTAACAGCGATGGGCTGCTGTCGGTCCAGATCAGCGGCACCCCTTCGACTGCGGCAGCCGGTGGGCAAAGCTACTCTTTTGTTCCCAGTGGGCTCAGCGACGAAGGAATACCGGCTTGGACGACCTTGCTCACACCCGCGGTTGCCCCGGTTGTTCTTGCCGATTGGGGTCCCGCAGTAACGCTGGTCTATGCGGCGACCAACCTGCCCTCCTGGGCGAGCTTCAACACGACGACCGGAGCCATCACAGGAACTCCGGGCGTGAACCTCATCGGTACGACGTACCCCAACATCGGTATCTCCGTCACCGACGGATTCAAAACCACCTCGCTTGCTCCCTTCAGCATTGCCGTCGTCGACTCGGCGGTATCAATCTCCGGGACTCCCGTCACGGCGATTTCTGCGGGATCGAACTACTCCTTTACCCCAACGGCATCGGGTGGCGATGCGGCGCTGACCTTTTCCGTCACCGGTCTGCCTTCCTGGGCCACTTTCAGCTCGTCCACCGGCGCCATCTCCGGCATTCCGCCCTCGTCCGCGGGTGGAACCAGCTTTCCCAACATCACCATCTCCGTCACAGACGGCACGAACTCCGCATCGCTGGCGGCCTTTACAATCGCGGTCACCGCAGTTGACCAAGGCACGACCGGCCCGGCGGGTCCGCAGGGTCCAACCGGCGCAACCGGAGCAACTGGCCCGCAAGGTCCACAAGGCCCAGTGGGCCCGCAAGGCCCTGCCGGCGTAACTGGCCCCGTTGGACCCGCAGGCCCCGGCTTTACCTACCGAAATATCTGGATGTCTTCGAACCAGTACGGCGTCAATGACGTGGTCACCGAGGCCGGACAGAGCTATGTGGCTCTGGTGGCGAACACTGCCATTGACCCGCTCGCCGACGTCACCGCGAATGGCGGCAACTGGGCCATCATGGCTGCCGCTGGTGCAACCGGAGCAGCCGGAGCGCAAGGCCCGATCGGGCTGACTGGTTTGGCCGGCGCGACCGGAGTTATCGGTGCGAATGGCGCGCAAGGTCTAGCCGGTCCACAGGGAACGCAGGGAACCATCGGCCCGATTGGCCCGGCCGGTCCTCAAGGTGTTGCAGGACCAACCGGCGCGCCGGGAGCAGCTGGAACCAATGGCATCGGTTTCCTCTACAGAAATACGTGGGGCGCAGCAGTTCCCTACTCCGTGAATGACGTCGTCACCGAAGCCGGACAGAGCTACGTCGCGCTCGCCGCCAACACTGGAACCGACCCGGCCAATGACGTTGCTGCATCCGGTGGAAATTGGGCCATCATGGCTGCCGCAGGCGCAGCCGGAGCACAAGGACCAGCAGGCACACCAGGCACGACTGGCCCAGCGGGCCCACAAGGATTGCCCGGAGCGAACGGTGTTCCCGGATCGCAAGGGCCAGTTGGACCAGCCGGTCCGGCCGGAGCGAAGGGAGCAACCGGCGCGAGCGGACCCCAAGGACCGACAGGGGCCATAGGTCCGCAAGGTCCAGCGGGAGCAAAAGGCGCGGCAGGGCCTCAAGGACCAACCGGAGCGATAGGCCTGCAAGGTCCAGCGGGAGCAAAAGGAGTGACAGGAGCCTCCGGCCCACAAGGACCGGTCGGGGCGATAGGTCCACAGGGACTGGCAGGAACAAAGGGCGCGACAGGATCCTCCGGACCCCAAGGACCGGCTGGAGCTACAGGTCCACAGGGACCAACCGGAGCAGCCGGAGCAAAAGGAACCATGGGAGTCGCCGGTCCAACAGGCCCCGCCGGCCCCGTTGGCCCAGTGGGAGCAACCGGCCCTGCCGGAAGCTTCAGCGCTACTTCTTCTATCTTCGTGGCCTCCTGGACAAACCCCGGTGTAGGCCCGGCCAATACGGTCTATTTCCTGGCTCCGGACACCACCACCAATCCGGCTCCGGCGACAAACGAAGCCATTGCCAGTTCCACCGTCACCAATTTTGTCGTGGTGCCTGCGGCGTGCACAGTCACTGCTCTGAACATCGGCGCAAACAACTATTTCAGCCCGGGACTGGACACATCGACGGTCCAGGTCTATCACAACTCCGAACCAACCTCGATGGAGTGCAGTCTTAAGACCGACGGCAACGGCAGCGGTTGCTCCGACTCCACTCACACCTTCACAGTGCACGCAGGAGACACACTCAGCCTCGCGTACAAGGAAACCAATACGAACCCGCTTGTCAAATTAACGTCGTCGCTCATTTGCCAGTAGTGTCGTCAACCCAGATCGTTCATTCAGGAGGTTACATATGAAGTTCAGCCCAATTTTGTTGGGACTGTCTCTCGCGGTCGCTGCCAGTTTGCCGGCTGCGGCGCAAGATGCATCTGCTGCAACAACCGCTTCAACGCCCAAGTACCTGCAGGTGATCGTGGAATACACCAAGCCCGGCAAGGGCGGGATGGCCCACGACAAAACGGAAGGCGCCTTCGTCCAGGCGATGCGAAAGGCGAAGTTTCCTTTGCACTACACCGCGTACAACGCGATCTCCGGCCGCGCGCGGGCCATTTACCTGGGTGCCTTCAACTCGTTTGACGAATGGCAGCAGGCCAACAAGATATATGACGCACCGGCCGTTGCGTCGGAGTTTGAGCGAATCAACGGGGCCGATGGCGAGTTGCTGAATGAGGCCCACACCTTGATCTTCAGCTCCGATCCCGAGTTGAGCTACCACTCGAAAACGCCGGGCCCGCAAAACCGCTACCTGGAAGCCGACATCGTCCAGGTTCGTCCAGGGCACGGGAAGGATTTCGAAGACCTGATGAAGCTGTACATGGCCGCCTTCGACAAAGCCGGCACCACCCAACATTGGGGCGCATACCGGATGGAGTACGGCGAATCGATCGGGGAGTATGTCTTCCTCACCGCCTCTGAATTCCGAGGCAGAAATCGACCAGCGGTTCTCAGAGGATCCGAAGATCGGTGCGGCTCTTAGCGATGACGACAAGAAGAAGATCCGTGAGCTGCGTTCGGCGTCCATCGAGACCGAGCGGGTTGAGCTGTATTCGGTGAACCCTGCGCAGAGCTATGTCACCGACGATTACATCCAGGCCGACCCCGGCTTCTGGAAGCCGAAAACCGCAGCTCCGGCTAGTAAGCCAGCTCAATAACGGCGCGTTCGACTGAGTCAGTTGGAGGGATTTCGGCGATACGCCGGAGTCCCTCTGAAAATGAGAACCGGCCTGTTGTCGGCCGAGCAGCCGAAGCCCGATTCAAGCCTGTAGCCCGATTCAAACTCGTTGATTCGGTCGAGTCACAACGGCGGCCCACAGTGAGGACCCAAAGAACGGAGCAGAAACGATGAATACGCTCACCACACCTGCCCACCGCTCGCAGCACCGGGCTACCGCGGTCGGACTCAGGGGATGGGTAGATAAGTACTTCTACTTCTCCATGTCACTGCTCATCACCGCGATTGTGGTCTGGGGATTCAGCCACACCATCGACGCCAGCCTCTTCCATGCCACGCCGCCGCGGCCGGTCCTTCTCTGGATTCATGGCGCCGCGTTTTCCTTGTGGGTAGCGTTCTACATCTTTCAGTCGGCGCTGGTGCGCATGCGCAACGTCCGAATCCATCGCCTCGTTGGCTGGTTCGGCGTCGGACTCGCGTCCGTCATGGTCGCGCTCGGCATTGTCATCGCTGTCATCATGGGCCGCTTCGACAAGCACATCCTCCACATCCCCGACACCGATACGTTTCTCAGCATTCCCTTTGGTGACATGCTCATCTTCGGCGTCTGTGTGACTCTCGCGATTGCCTGGCGCCGCAAACCCGAACTCCATCGCCGCCTGCTGTTCATCGCCACGTGCGCGCTACTGGACGCTCCTTTCGGCCGCATCCAATACATCTTCGACCACAGCCTCTTTTACGTTTTCGTGGACGGCGTAATCCTGCTGGGAGTCGCGCGCGACCTTTTCGTCGACCGGCGCATTCACAAGGTCTATCGCACGGGGCTGCCGCTGCTGTTTGGCTTCCAGATCTTTCTCATTTATCTCTACCGTGGCGCACCTGACTGGTGGCTCAAATTCGGTCAGTCGCTTCTCGGCTAATGATGAGCTGTCGCGCACTCAGATGATTTTTCCCCGCGGTGACCAATGAAAGGTCGGCTTCTTGCTATCCGAGTGAATGCAGAGCGAATCGATGTCAAGCAGATCAGAAATTTCTTTACTTAGTCCGGTTGTGGCAAGATAATCGCCCTGCCCCAGAGCACGTGCGGTTGCCCATCTTCCACTCCCTCAACGCAAGTGATCTTTGAGCACGTCAAGGAGGTTACCCATGAAGATCAGCCCAGTTCTGTTGGGATTGTCCCTCGTCGCTGCCGGTAGTTTAGCGGCCGCGGCGCAAGATGCATCCGCACCCGCTGCACCACCCAAAGTCATTCAGATCGCGCGCGAGTTTATCAAGCCGGGAAGAGCCGGTATGGCGCACGACAAAACCGAAGCGGCCTTCGTGGCAACGATGAACCGGGCCAAGCTGCAAGGCCACTACGTCGCCCTGAACTCGATGACCGGCAAATCGAGAGCGCTTTTCATCACGCGTTATCCGTCGTTTGCCGCGTGGGAAGCAGACAACAAGATTATCGACAAGAGCCCGTCGCTATCGGCGGAAGTCGACCATGATTTGATGGCCGACGGCGATCTGCTTCAGGATTTTGACCAGGCGGTTGCGACCTATGACGAAAAGCTAAGCTATCACCCTCATGCGGACATCTCCCATGCCCGCTACTACGAGGTCTCCGTCTTCCGCGTCAAGCCCGGCCACCGCAAGGAATGGCATGAATTGACCAAGATGGTGCAGGACGCCAATGAAAAAGGCGGGACCAGCGCGCACTGGGCGACGTACGAAATTGCCTACGGCGCAGAGGATGGTACGTACATCATCCTGAGCGCAGACAAGTCAATGGCGGACATCGACCAGGGTTTCGCGGAGAGCGAGAAATTTGCCGAAGCGATGGGCGGCGAGGAAGGAATGAACAAGCTCGATAAGCTCTACGGGGAAACGGTGGAGTCTTCGCGCAGCGAGTTGTTCTCCATTAACCCGAAACAGAGCTATGCCGATGAGGCGTGGATCAAGAGCGATCCTGACTTCTGGAAGCCCAAGAGCACCGAAACTGCCGCTGCCAAGGCTGCCACCAAGTCGGCTGCTGCGCCCAAGCCGTCAGGTCGCTGATCGCCGCAATTCCCTATCGAATTTCAAAGCTGAAGCGGCTCCGGCACTCCCGGAGCCGCTTTTCTGTCCGCGGGGATATTCCCGACAGGCCTCTGAGCGCGCTTGAACTGATGCAGATTCAAGCGGATACCGGCCCATGACCAAAGCTGGAGATCGCTACTCGTCCGCATTGCATTCCTTCATCTAATCGGCAGGCTGTGTCATCTTAATGAAGAGAGACTGGAGAGATTCCGAATCGATGACAATTTTCATTCCCACGCCGCTTCGCCTCTATGCGGGCGGGCAAGATGCTGTGGAAGTGAACGCGGCGACCGTTACCGAGGCGCTTGAGAATCTCACCCAAACCCACCCCGACTTGCGGAAGCACCTGTTTACCGGCGAGGGCAAACTCCGCGCCTTTGTTAACCTGTATCTGAACGATGAAGATGTGCGCTATCTTCCCGCGAAGGAAGGCACACCCGTTACGGACGAACGACACGCTCTCCATCATCCCTTCCATCGCCGGGGGGACTAGCCGGGACTGGCCGTCCGGGCAACCGCGCCTTCGGCGCACAGACATTTCTGATTGGCCGCGTGTGAGTTGCGACATCTGGAATCCATGAACTAAGAACTTCGAACTGAGAACTGTCCAATGCCTACGATTACCGAATCCGCTCCGCTTCCTGAACTGACGACCGACGATCTTGCACGCTACTCGCGCCACCTGATTCTGCCCGAAGTGGGCATGGAGGGGCAGCAGAAGCTGAAAGCTGCCAAGGTGCTCTGTGTCGGCACGGGCGGGCTGGGTTCGCCCCTGGCCTTGTACCTTGCAGCAGCCGGCATCGGCACGCTGGGGCTGGTCGATTTCGATGTTGTGGACGCGAGCAACCTGCAGCGCCAGATCATCCACTCGACCAAGGACATTGGCCGCAAGAAGCTCGACTCGGCCGCGGAGAAAGCTCAACGCGCTGAATCCCGCGCTCAAAATCGTCAAGCACGACACGATGCTGTCCAGCGCCAACGCGCTTGAGATTCTGAAGGACTACGACATCGTGGCCGATGGGACCGATAATTTTCCCACGCGCTACCTGGTGAATGACGCCTGCGTGCTTGCTGGGCAAGCCGAACGTCTACGGGTCCATTTTCCGATTTGAAGGCCAGGCCAGCGTCTTTGCCACCGAGGAAGGCCCTTGCTATCGCTGCCTCTATCCCGAGCCGCCGCCGCCGGGGCTCGTCCCAAGCTGCGCAGAGGGCGGGGTGCTGGGAATTCTGCCAGGGCTTGTCGGCGTGATCCAGGCAACGGAAGTCATCAAGCTGATTCTCGGGAACGGGAGCCCGCTTATCGGCCGTCTGCTTGCTGGTCGATGCGCTCAACATGCGCTTCCGCGAGCTGAAGTTGCGCAAGAATCGCGAGTGCCCGGTATGCGGCGACAACCCAACCGTGACCGAGCTGATTGACTACCAGAATTTTTGCGGAATCGTACCGGAAACCCCGCAGGAGGCAAATGTGAAGAACGGCATTCCGCAGATCACGGTGAAGGAACTGAAGCGGCGCATCGATGCGGGAGAAGACGTGCAACTGATCGATGTGCGCGAGCCCTATGAGTATCAAATCGCCCAGATCGGCGGAAAGCTCATCCCCCAAAATGATGTGCCGCAGCGTCTGGCCGAGATCGATCGCGATCGCGAAGTTGTGGTGCATTGCCGCAGTGGCGCGCGCTCGCAACGTATCGCTGAGTTCCTCAAGCAAGCGGGGTATCCAAGAGTCGTCAACCTCGCCGGTGGCATTCTGGCGTGGAGCGACGAGATCGACCCCAAGGTGCAGAAGTACTGAGCACGGTTCTCCGCAGGAAAGTCAGAGAAGAAAGTCATGATCAAGGTCAGCATTTTCTATCCGAATAAGCCCGGTAGCCGTTTTGATTCCGACTACTACATGAAGGTCCACATGCCGATGGCCGCAGAGCTGCTGGCCCCCGCGCTCCTGGCCGTGTCGGTCGAAATTGGATTGAGTGGCGCAATGCCGGAACTACCGCCGGCCTTTTGGGCGATTTGCGGATTCACGTGCGAGTCGGCGGAGGCATTCACGGAAGCATTTTTGCCCCATGCGGCCAAGCTGCAGGGTGATATACCTAACTACACAGACATAGAGCCGATTATTCAAATTAGCCAGCTTTCAACGATCCCGATCGTTCCCCAGCCCTTCACGTCCCCGAAACCGGTTCCAGCTAAACTGGATCGGAGTCGCTTCGTGGCGTTCGGAGTGCATCTATCTTGAACCAACCATGAATGCGGGTATTGTGCTGCAGGGCAAACACGTGCGTCTCGAGCCATTGCAGCCGAGTCATGCGGAGGCGCTTGCTGCCGCCGCAGCGGTCGAGCCAACGCTGTATCGATGGACAATTGCGCCGCAAACGGCCGCTGAAGCCGCGGACTACATTGCTGCGGCGCTTGCGATGAAGGACGCCGGCAAAGCTTTACCGTTTGCGATCATTCGCCTTGAAGACGGCAAGGTCATCGGATCGACACGCTTCTTCGATCTGGAGACCTGGCCAGTGGCCTGCGGGCAATCCCCGTCATGGCCGAAGCGTTCCTGATGTCTGTGAAATCGGGTACACCTGGCTCACGCAATCGGCCATTCGCACCGCCGCGAACACCGAAGCCAAATTCCTGATGCTGTCGCATGCCTTTGAAAACTGGGGCGTGCTCCGTGTCTGCCTGCACACCGACGCACGCAACCTTCGCTCGCAAGTGGCGATCGCCCGCATTGGAGGCGTGAAGGAAGGCATTTTACGCGCCCATCGTATGGCTGCCGATTTCACGGCGCGCGACTCTGCTCGCTTTTCGATGATCGCGAAGGAATGGCCGGGCGTGAAGCAGCGCCTCCGCCGCATGTTGATCCAGCCCTAAATTCGGCCTTGGCGCTTCGCGAATTTTTAAGGACGGAGGTGCTACTCCGTCCGTTTAAATCACCGCTAGTTAGTGCAGGAGCCCAAACACGTCCAGTTCGCCGGGAATCGTGGTGCTGTTGTCTGCGCCGCCGGCATTGTTGCCCCTTGTACCCACGTAGACTTTGCCGTTTGCGATCGTTGGAACGGTGAATTTGACCGCGATTGCCAGCCGTGTTCGGGTCGCCTATCTTATTCGAGCTATACCACAGTTCGTTCGAGAGATTGGTGGCGTCGTAGGCGTGGAGAATGGCGGGGCCGCATCCAGGGACTGCGTGATGCAATATTGACCGTTATCCAGGGCCCAGACGATGCCGTTGCTGTTGTCAGGCATGGACGTCACCGAAGGAGTAGCGCCGGGAAAACCAAACAATTCAGAGCTGTTAGTGACCGAGCCAACAAGTTTGGCGGTGATTTGATTGAGAGTGTATTGCAGCAGTGCCGACTGAATCGGGGCGATATAGAAGTCGTTGTTCCAGAACGCGCCCGTCGAGAAGATTCCATGGCCTAATTGAATCTCCTGCCATGCATTGGAGTCGCCTAAACCGCCCATCTTGGTTGGGTCGCGATTAATTACATAGAGAGCGCCGTCCTTGCCCCCGCCGAGGACGAGGTGCGTGGGATTACTGCCGTTGACCGGAAGGTCGACGAGGACGGCGGCACCTCCGGCTCCAAAGTCCTTGTCGTTGTTGTTATCCGTTTGCTGGTCAGTTGGCGTGAAGTACTGACTGACAGTCAGACTGCCGCTCAATTCCAGGAGGGAATCGCCGTAATCGCTGGTCGTGGGATCAAAGGCGCCGTTAGCGGTTATGACATACAGATTGCCCGAAGAGTCGGCTGCTGGAGCGCCGCCACTCATCCAAATCCCTCCGTCTCCCGCGGTCCCAATCATGACGGAAGAGGGAAAATTCGGATCGACGTTGAAAATATATGTTTGCGCGAGATTGCTCGCGTTGTAGCCGATGATCCAACCGTAAAAGGGTGGTTCGTCTTCGTGACCAGCCCATCCGATGTACACGATGCCGTTGACGAGCGCCAGGCCGGGGCGTTGATTCTCTTGCCGAGCGACGAACGTCACCGTTGAGCTTCCATCCCCGTTGCCGGGAAAAGTGGCGGCGATGGTTACCGGTCCGGAGAACTTCTCAGTCCCCGTCGCGAGGTCGATGGCGTGCAGGCGCTGGTAGAAGGTAGGCCCCGAGGCGATTACCGATTTCGAAACGACATACAGGGTATTGGTGGTTGGATCGATGACGGGCGTACCGGTGACCCCTACCTCGGGCTGAATATCACCGCCGGTCGGATCGGCGGATCCGACTAAGCCCCCACTGCCGGACGATGGCACAGAGGTTTCGCCGGCATTGCCTTTATGGGCGGAATCAAGCAGGTTGGCGTGCCACAACGGAGTGCAGGGAGTGGCGTTGCTGTCGGCGTCAAAGGCGTAGAGACTGTCGTTCTGCGTGGCAACGAAAACCACGTTGTGTACTGCCCCATTGACGGTGAGGTTCGCGACCCAAAGGGGCTGCGCGTACACGGCTTCGTCAACCGCACAGGAAAAAAGCTTGCCGAAAGTAGAGGTCGTGACGTTCGAGGGGTTCAGCGCGTACTCGTGCGTGTTCGCGCCATCGCGGGAGAGATCGTTGTGATACGTGGTCATGCCGGCCAGATCGGTAACGCCGACAGTAGTTGTTGCTGTAATTGAGCTATTCGTAGCGCTGCTGGCCGTGATGGTGTAAACACCGGGTGCGGTGGGCGCGGTGTAGGTAACGGGAACTCCGGTGAGGCTGCTGGAAGCGGAAAAACTGCCACATGCTGCGCCGCTGCAGCCTGAGCCGCTGACGGACCAATTCACGCCGGCACTATCGGTCGTTGTCGGCGTCAGTGACAGAGTTTGCGAGATGGGTATTCCGGCATTTTGGGGTGAGACTGAGACGGAAATGCCATTCGAGGAGTAAACGGTCAATGCCAGGTTGACCGATTTGGTCTGAATTGGAAGGCTGGAATCGGTGACGGTGAAAGTGAACGGTGTGGCGCTGGCTACGGCCGTCGGCGTACCGGCGATTGCACCGGTGGCAGCATTCAACGCGAGACCTGCAGGCAACGTGCCGCTGGTGATGGACCAGGTGTAAGGAGTCGTTCCGCCGTTGGCCGCCAGCGTTGCATTGTAGGCGTTTCCGTCCTGACCGTTCGGCAATGACGAAGTTGTGATGGCCAGCGTGCTGGCTCCAGAGGAGGAAATGTACAACGTCAGACTCACGGATTTTGTTTGCACTGGACTGCTGGAGTCGGCGACCGAAAAGCTGAGCGGAATGTTGTTTTCTGTGGCGGTGGGAGTGCCGGTGATTGCGCCGGTTGAGGGGTTCAGCGTAAGAGTGCTGGGCAGAGTGCCGCTGGTGAGAGTCCAGGTATAGGGGGTTGTGCCGCCAGCGGCCGTAAGCGATGCGTTGTAAGCGGCGCCCACCTGGCCGTTCGGCAATGTTGTCGTGGTGATAGACAAGACTCCCGAACTGGCCGGGGCGATGGTCAGAGTCAGATTTGCCGATGCGCTTTGAACAGGACTGCTGGAATCGGTGACCTTGAATGTGAGCGGGGTTGCGTTTGCGGAGGCGGTGGGCGTGCCAGTGATTACGCCGGATGAAACATTCAAGGCGAGACCTGCAGGCAACGTGCCGCTGGTGATGGACCAGGCATAAGGCGCAGTTCCCCCAGTGGCTACGAGCGCCGTACTGAAGGGTGTGCCCACCTGGCCACTCGGCAGGGAAGATGTGGCGATTGCCAGAGGCGAAGCTGCGGACGAAGAGATGGTCAGGGCGAGGTTGACCGACTTGGTTTGTGCGGGGCTCTCCGAGTCAGCGACCGTGAAGGTGAGTGCGGTTGCGCTGGCCGTCGCTGTCGGGCTACCCGTGATCGCACCCGTGGATGGATTCAGAGCGAGGCCAGTTGGAAGAGTACCGCTGGTCAGAGACCAAGTGTAAGGAGTCTTGCCACCGGTAGCCGCGAGGGTCGTGCTGTAGGCCGTTCCGACCTGGCCGCTCGGCAATGAAGTCGTTGTGATGGCCAGCGCATCCGAGGACGTCGAGCTACTCGACGAGCCGCCGCAACCGGCGAGCGCGTAGAGGACAGAGAGCAGTCCGATTGCAATCGCAAGACGTGCCGATTTGCATTGACGGAGGATAGTAGAGCGATCACCGGCAAAATAGCTTGCAAAAAAAAGACAAAATAAGTTCATGGCTGCGCACCTTCCAAAGGAGTCAATGAGCGCAGAGGGAGAATGTCTTAGCGCGACAAAACAATTGACATTCCCCATATTCTCTATGATTTAACGGGGCAACACAACGAACCAAGAGAGACACTTCGGTAAGCCCCAGCGGTAACAAGGCGGATGGTTCCCAAGTCTTCGGTTACTGAAAACCTGCGCCGCAGGATTCGCACGGGAAGCTCCGAAGTTCAACTCTTCGAAGCGAGAAGGGCCTGATTCCAGAAGCAACTAGCGAGCGATCTCGACCGGTCCGGGCTTGATGGGCTCAAACGGCTTTCCGTTTTCGTCCATCTTGCCGAAGATCATCTTGCCGCTCGCGGTTTGCAGCACGCTGGTGACGGAGATCTCGACCGGCTTGCCGATCATCTTGCGCGCATGGTCGACCACTACCATCGTGCCGTCGTCGAGATAGCCCACGCCCTGGTTGTATTCCTTGCCTTCTTTCAGGATGAGCACAGTCATGCGCTCGCCCGGCAGCACCACGGGCTTGAGGGCATTGGCCAGATCGTTGATGTTCAGCACCTCGACGTGATGCAGGTGCGCCACCTTGTTCAGGTTGAAGTCGTTGGTCACGACCTTGGCTTCCCACTTCTTGGCCAGTTCGAGAAGCTTGAGATCCACCTCGCGGATCGAGGGGAAATCATCCGGAACAATCTGCACCTGAATGCCGCTGTTCGATTGCATGCGCTGCAGCATGTCGAGCCCGCGGCGGCCGCGCTGGCGCTTTGAGCCGTCGGTAGAATCGGCGACCACCTGCAGCTCGCGCAAAACGAACTCCGGCACCACCATCAAGCCTTCAATGAATCCAGCCTCGGCAATGTCGGCGATCCGGCCGTCAATGATCACGCTCGTGTCGAGCACCTTGGCGCTGCGCCGGGTGGTGCGCTCGCCGCTGAAGACAATGCCCAGCGCAGCCGGATTCAGCATGTCGCCTTTGTTGGCGCCGACCAGCAGACCAACGTAGGTCATCAGCAGCAGGACGAAAATCTGCAGGACGGCCGATGTCGCACTGGTGAGCGGCGCGGAGCGCAGAACAAGGCAAAAAAGCGCCGCGCCAAAAATGCCCAGCACGCTGCCTACCACCGCGCCAATGAGCCGCTTGAGGCTGAGAGCCCGCACGCGCAGTTCGAAGATGATGACGGCGCCGGCCGCTCCCGCTCCAGCGAGTGCGCCCATGTGGCCCAGTGAGGCCAAAGGGACGAAGAAAGTAGCAGACCCCCGACAACAAGGCCACAAAGAGAAGACGAACAAGTACGAGATCCATAAAACCCTGCTTCCGCGGGCGAGGAATATGGGATCACCCGCTGGGCCAACCTGCATTTTTGGAAATATAACCGAGGGCCAAGGCCGAAGACAGAAGATCAACGCAATTGGGGTGGTGCGATGACCGTGCAAAAAATTCAATGAAGGCAGAAGTATTTCCGCAAATGCTATCGCTGCGGAGTATGCCTGCCAGCGTGCCGACTCGTCAAGAGTGTGCTTTAAGCGGCAGCTGGCAGTCCATTGCAAGACCGACCAGCTCCTCGCATTGTCGGCAGCCATTCGATCACGACGCGACGGCCAGCTCGGGACTCTGCGCCAGGCGCTGCATGCCCTTTCGAGGGCCGCGTTTGCGGGCGCTCTTCACCTTGATGCATTCGAGCAGTTCCAACGGAGAGCAGGTCTTCTTTGCCAGCAGGGCATCGGCGGCGTGGATCTGGCCCTCCATTTTCTGCGGATCGCCCATCAGGACCATCGGCACATGAGCTGCAATCTGTTTCAACCGGCGAATCAACTGGTCGCCCGTCATCTGTGGCATGGCGAAGTCGGCCAGAACCAAGTCGACAAGATTGTCGCCAAAGATGCTGATCGCCTCCGGGCCGTTGGTGGCCGCGAGCACGCGATAGCCGTTCGTTGAGAGCATGAACTTGAGCACTGAAAGGTCTTGTTCGTTGTCATCTACGCAGAGAATTACTTTCTTGGGACGCATGGAAAAGGGTCCACTCCTTGAGTACAAAATGTTTGCCGTCCTTCAGAAACACACATCTCCTCGCCCGCTCTGAGTGGCAGGTTGGCACGATGGTTTGCCCGGGACAGCAGACGCCAACAGGCTTGTACGCGGCCGAGGCCGGTCGCGAAGCGCTTGCAAGACGCAGAACTACTCGCTCCGTCGATCGACTTCTCGCAACGGAAGCCCTTGTTAGCAGTCAGAATTGTGTCTGATTGACTTGGGCAAGTCCGACTAAAGCTGTTCCACAATTACAGTGCCGTTTCTAGCATCGTGCGAGGCGCCGTTTTCTTAAGGGAAAACGCCACTTGGCTGCGGTGCCTTCGGCGTACGGGAATTATGAACCGCTGAATCGTCGGTGAAAATGTCTCAATGCTTCGCAAGAGTACGAGCACTCGAGAGAGCTGGAAAGAGGGAAAGACTAGCGAAAGTTCGAATGAAAACAATCATGAAAAAGTGGAAATCCGGTAGCGCGAAGATGATGCGTCACTTGCGATGATTAAAGTCTGTTGAAAGGGTGTGTATTACGGCAGGAAAAGCTGTCCCTTTGCAACGAGAACAGTGCTGCCCGCAACGCGCACATCGGAAACCTTCGATGAACTCATTTTTGCGCTGAGAAAAAGATCGCTCGATCTGCCGATTTCGACGCCCTGGCGGAGCAGCACTTGTTCTCCAGATGCCACCGCGCCGCGCGCCACAAGATAGCTGATGGCGCAACCGGCCGCTGATCCCGTGGCCGGATCTTCTCCTCCGTTGAATTGCATGCGCGCGCGAAAGGCCGGCTCTTTTTCGCCGGTCGGGCCCAGCACGAAGAACCATCGGGCACCCCGTACCCGCAACCATTCGGTAGCCTCGCGCTGTTTCACATCGAGGCGACCCAGGGCCTCTGCGGAACGAAGCAGGAACGATGGCAAACGCAGTTCCTGTGGAGACCACCTGAGGCGGCAGCGTGGGGTCGAGATCCTCCAGGTCGAGCCCGATGAGACGTGCGACTGTAGCGGAATCCAACTCCGCACAAAACTCTGGGTCGCGCTGGGTCATTTCGCCGAAGAGCGCTGCGGAATTGCGGGTCGGATTCTCAAAGCGCACCGGGACCGGTCCCACGTTGAGCGTCAAGCGTGATGGTGTCGCCAAGTACCGTCTCCGGCGCATTGATCTTCAGCACGCTCGCCGTGCCTAATGTTGGATGTCCCGCGAACGGAAGCTCTTCGTTGCGTGGTGAAGATGCGCACGCGCACGCCTTCTGCCTGTTCGACGGCCACAGGCCTGCGTTGCACAAAGGTGGTCTCGCTTAAGTTGAATTCGCGGGCAATCGCCTGCATCCGTTCCGTTGGCAGACCGATGGAATCCGTAACTACCGCGACGGGATTACCGGCCAGCGCGGTGTCGGTGAAAACATCGGCGATCGAGTATTCGAGGGCAATCGGAGCTGCGGGGCCAGTGGACATAGGATCCATTATCGGGCACCGGCTCTCCGTTTCATCTCTGAATTCGAGGCGCTCGTCACAATGGACCGGCACCTAGTCCGGCTTATCTTCCTCGACGAACATCTTGAGCCGCGCGAGTGCCCGGTCCCATTGCTCCGAGACCGATTCAAGGTAGCTCTTCGCCTCGTCGAGCGGCTCGGGATTCAGCGCGAACAGACTCTCGCGACCGCGACGCATGCAGCGCACCATGCCGGCATGCTTCGAGCATGCGCAGGTGTTTGGTGATCGCCTGGCGCGTGAGCCGCGAGCCCTGGGTGAGCTGGGAGATCGAGTAGACCTCTCCCTGGCTCAATTTCACGACCAAGGCCAAACGAGTCCGGTCGCCAAGCGCCGCGAAAACCGGCGCGTGCGAGCGCCGCCGGGCGGAACGGGAGCTAGGGATTTTTCGCGACATAGCTCTCGATGTTCTTCATCTGCTCGGTCCATCCACCATCGTTGCGACGGAAGGCCTCGAGACGCCAATCGGCCGCAATGTTTTCAAATCCGGATTCGGTGAGAGTAAGCAGCGTGCCAGTGCTGGTCTTCTCGAGCCTGAACTCCACCAGCGTTCGCGGAGCGCCCGAGTAATCGGCCAGGTAAGTCCCCGGCTCAACAGACTTGATCAGGGGCCAGGTGAAGGAGAAGAGCCGCTCGGGTTCCATCTTCTGAACCAGGGCTTCCCATTGCACATGTTCGTAGCCGGGATAGCGTAATCTGGCCGCGTACAGGCTGGCCGACCACGAAGGGCTCCTCCAGCTTCACGCGGAACCATTCGCCGAATTCGCGAGAATCGGTGAGCGCGCGCCAGACACGCGAGACGGGGGCCTTGAGTTCAATCCGTTTTTCAATGCGATCGTTCATAATTATGCAACCTCAAGGTTGCATAATAGAGCGAGATGCAGGGATATGCAACTATTTGGTTGCGCATTCCGAAGGGGCGAGGATTCGCAAAGCCTTGCGAAAATTGCTCGGCTTGACATGTTCCGAGGTTCGCTCTAGTCTACGAGTACTCGGTTGGGCCGCTGCCCAGCCGCAAAGGATTCGATGGCCCGCTTCTCCACTCCCGCAATGTGCATGTGCTGCTGCTGCTGTCAGGGCTGCGCCGCGCGGGCGTGTTCGCTGGGCTGAATTCCGAAAAATCGGAAGCCTGCGACCCACCCGCCACTGGCGAGTGGGTTTTTCATTTCTGGGTGCAAAGCACCCGCGTGCAAACTGCAGTGAGGAGATTTCAAAATGAGCGTTGTTCAAGAAAGCCGAATACCCCGCATCCTCGAGAGTGCTCCCGACTTTGAAGCCAAATCCACCCAGGGTTTGATCCGTCTGAGCGATTTCACATCCAAGGGTAAGTATGTGCTGCTGTTCTCGCACCCCGCCGACTTTACCCCGGTTTGTTCTACCGAATTCGTCGCCTTTGCGCGCGCATGGCAGCGCTTCGACGATCTCGGCGTGCAGCTGATCGGTGTGTCGATCGACTCGATTTATTCGCACATTGCCTGGGTGCGGGACCTCGAGAAGAATGCCGGCATCGAGGTTAAATTTCCGGTCATCGCCGATCTCGATCAGAAAGTAGCGGGCCTCTACGGCCTGGTGCACCCCGAAGCCTCGGACACTTCGACTGTGCGCGCCGTATTCGCGATCGATCCCAAGCAGACTATCCGCGCGATCATCTACTACCCGCAGCAACTGGGACGGAACATCGATGAGCTTGTGCGCGTGTTCCAGGGGCTGCAGACAATCGACGGCAATGGTGTGAGCGTGGGAGCCGACTGGCAGCCGGGGCAGGACGTGATTGTGCCCGCGCCAGCGACTGTGGCCGATGCCGCCAAGCGCACCAACGGCGGCGGCGCCGGGCTGAAGGTTGAGACATGGTACTTGTCGAAGAAGGAATTGACAGCGAAGTGAAGAGGCAGTTCTTAGTTTACAGTTCTGAGTTCTTAGTTTCGAAGCCGGGGCGGCGCATCGGCCCTCTGGAACACTACGAACTAAGAACTTTAAACTGTTTTCAGGCATCGGTGGCGAAGTGGCTAACGCGCAGGTCTGCAAAACCTGTATACGCGGGTTCGATCCCCGCCCGGTGCTCCAAGATTGTGCAGCAACAAAAAAGCCGCAGCCCCGAGAGGGGAGTGCGGCCTTTTTGTTTGATTGCGGATACGCGCGCACAAACGAGCTTTCCGCGCGAAACTGCGATCACTAAAGCGGGATCAGGGGACGAGGCACTCGATTTTTGGCGCGATCGAGGAAGAGGCGCATGCGAAGTGCTTCCGCGCGCTGCACGGCGACCAGGCGCATCTGTCTGCGGATGTGGTCTCGGTTTTCAAGCCGCGAAATCTGTGCTTCGTCGTAATCGGCGTCGCGCTCCAGGTGCTGAACGCGGTCTTCGAGAGACTGGCGGAATCGGGGGCTGATTTCGAAGCCATCTTGCAGGGCGGAATCGTTCACCATGGCAGGCACCTGTGGTCGGGATACTGGCCGCATTTTTCATTTGCGGTCTCAAGTTTTTTCCGACGCAACCGATATTACCGACAAGCCCTACTTTCACGCCAGATTACGGAGTCGCGGGACGGAGGTAATCATTCTGTCCAAAAAATAGACAGCAGTACCGCAGAAAATGGTCACGTCCGGTTCTTACCTGGAATCCAAACCTAAACAATCTCGGAACGTGGCAGGCCCGGAGGACCCGGTCCCGCCTTCGTTCTCATTGTGGCTATGACCAAGACGTGCATTCGACTCAAGCCTCAATTGCCACCAGGCGTTGTTCCAGCCGCCGGCGCCACCCCGATCACAACCTTGGTGCCACCACTGAGTTGTACGTCTCTCTTGGCGCCAAGCAAAATGCCGGACGACTGCGCCATGCGCGGGTCCTGCTGCCCGGGTTCATTGCTCGCGAGCAAGACGCCTGGGATCGAGGTAGTACGGATCGCAATGTTCCCTGTTCTCGCCACGATGGTTCCAGCCGCAGGCATCGCGGGACTGGCTGCGGCAGATCCGCTGCTGGTCTGGGGCTGCGCTGGGCTACTTGCTGTCGCGCTGCCGGAGCCGTTCATGCTGCCGCCGGGCGCGGCCGTGGCTGAACCGGATGGCCCATTTGGTGAGGCGGCCATGGTGTCGGGGGCGCTGGGCGATTCGCCTTCAGAGGGGGAAACCGATTGAATCTCCGAGTGAATCGCGACACTTTGGCCGCCTTTGAGCTCCGCGCGATCAAACTGGAGCGCAACCTGCGAGTTTTCATTCCCCCCACCGCTCGATTTGACCTGTACGACCTTGCCCATTAGCTTCGAACCTTTTGGGATTTCCGTCCCATCGGCGGTTTTGACATTGGAATTGGTCTTAATCACCACACTGTCGCCGGTCTTGGCTGTCTTTGTGTCGAGCTTATCGACTAACTCGCCATTCACGGGGCTCAATTCAACAGCGGCAGTGGCAGGGGACGCCGGAGCCGCCTGTTCCGGTTGTGTCGCTTGAGGTTGCGCTTGCGCAGCGGGGGCCTGCGGAGGAGCGGCTTGTTGTTGGCTTGTTGAATCGGTCTGCTGCGCTATCAGGGGAAGGCTCGCCAGAGCGAAAACTGCAGCAGCGAGCGTTTTCACATGTCTCATAAAAATCCTCCATTGTTCAATGCGTGCCGATGCATCTTCGTTGCCTCATAGGACCCGAGTTAACACGGACCGCATAGAGACGGACCGGATTGGCGGAACCGAATTGGCGAGACCGGAGAGGACGAGCCCGACACGGACGAGACGAGCCCCACACGACGAATCGACGCGCACTCTCCGCAAGTGCAGGTCCAAACTTTCTGAGAGGGAAGATCAGATAGTCAAAGATGCTGATTCAAGGGAGATTGAAGTCCGGATTTTCTCCTGACCTCAGAGCGGAGAAGGGGGACCCGAGTCGGCATTTGTCCAGTAACCGTGTAATTTCTCGCAGGTAGGATTTGCACATCCTACCTGCGATTCGGATTGCCTCGGGCATCTTCGGAGAAAAATAAAAAATAATGATTGGAGTATGTATGTAGGATACGGACACTCCGAAAATGCCCAAGCTTGTTGAACTTATTTCGCTTGCGGGACAGCGACAGTTTTGGCTTTCTTGTTTATGTCCCCGATGATGGTGAGGGGCGGCTTCGCGGATTTGGAATAGCCCTGCGCGCATGAACTCGCCGTTTATCGAGCGAATTCCTCTATTCACAGGAGCCTGCGTGCGCTCTTGTGGGTCTGAATTGGCGCGTCAGCAGAGGAATTGCCTTGCGCGCGGACTGCATTTGCAGGTGAGTTCTCCTGTGCAGCGGCATTTGTCTGTCGCGATACAAAGGGCAAGCTGGAGAAGATGACGATTGCTACGGCGACGAGAAGGGCAGTCTTCATGGAATGATTGAGTCCTCCAGCAAATCACTGCACAGTCGTCGCGGTCGCGCGGGCCCAAGAGTCCGAGTCGATAAGTATTGCTGTGTGAATGCCATGACAGTTGCATGTAGCGTGCCAGCATGAGGGGAGTACACACGGAAGTAACATGCAGCGTCTCGTGTTTTGGCACGCGGATAAGCTGCTGATTTGAAAGAGGCGATCCGAGGCCAATCCTGTTTCGATCACGTGCATCGGACTAAAACGTGCAGCGCGATCATGAGATGATCGCTGCGTCTCGCAACAGGTGTGTAGATTTTTTATGCCTGGCGGCGAATGCTTGCAAAAGAAGAGTAAATTCTACGTCCTTACTGTCCGGACGAAGGAGCGAAGTAGCCTTTGCGTACTTGCACCTTCATGCCGTCGCCTTTGCACTCCACCGCAATGCGGCGGAACGTGCCGTCCAGTTTGGTATTCGTGGGCGTATAGCTCGCGACGTACTGCGTACGCAGTTCGTCCTGAATCTGCTGGAAAGCGGCCTCCAGTTTGTTGCCGTTATTGCCCACGTTGATCAGGCGTCCGCCCGTTTCTTCCGAAATTCGTTTCGCCGCGGAGTAGCCGCTATAGCCGTAGCCGAATCCGCCATAGAAGCCCGTGTCGGCAATCAGGATCACGTAAACGATGATGTTGTTCTTTTCCGCTGCGGCAATGGCATCGCTGATTTTATGATCGCTGCCTTCGTCATCGCCGTCGGTCAGGATGATCATCGCCTTACGGCCGCTCTCCTGATTCATTTTTTGATTGGACGCCAAATAAATTGCGTCATAGAGCAACGTCCCCTTTGGGTGTGCCGTGCACAGGTACGGGGCCGCCGCCCAGTCCGGGAACCCCTCGCGGCGCCGTTGCCCCCGGCCGTGTTGATTTCGGCCTTGTCCATCGCGTGCGACAGCATATGAGGGCTATTGGTGTAGTCCTGCAACAGGTCGACATTGACGTCGAAGGACAGCAGAAAAGCCTGGTCCTTTTGACGGAGCACTTGCTCAAGGAATCGGCTGCCCGCCTGTTGCTCGAGCGGCAAAACGCGCTGCTGGCTGCCGGAGGTGTCGAGCAGAATTCCCAGGGTGAGAGCCTGGTTGGTCTCTGCCACAAAATGCTTCAGCGTCTGGGGCGCTTTGTCTTCAGCGACCGAGCAGTCGTTCTCGGTGAGATGGGGAACCAGGTTCCCGCTCTTGTCCTTCACCGTGAAGAACAGGTCGACCAGGTTGACTTGAATCTTGAATGTGGCGACCGACTGATCTTCGGGCGGGGCTTCGGGGCGTTGCTCACCGGAGGAGCATCCGGCGAAGGCGCAAGCTGTGCCCTTGCCGGAAGAGAAGACACCAGCAGAGCCAGCAACACCGCGGCAGCCAACAAAGGAATCCGCATCTGATGAGATAGACGGAAAATCGTCTACGAAGAGAGCATACCCCAACGGTTCTGAATGTGTTTCCCGAGGCGTTTCAAGGTAGAGCGGGCAACCTGCGGGGCTGTGGCGCGTCTGATACTCTGACGAGTGCAGCTAAGGAAAATTTCAACGGCAAAAGAGTCTTGTCGTTGAGGCATAGGGCGGCGACGCCAATCGCATTGAAATGTCGCTGAACCTATTCCTCAATGGTTGTCGAGAAGAGTGCGGTACTGTTTTCCGTTCGGCGGGGACGGCCATCGGAGCCGGAAACCCGCGGACGCGGTTTTGGAGGAAGATAATCCTGTGAAGCTTGGTTTCAAGGTCAAGGCGCTGGGCGCAGTTTTGACAACGGGCCTTGTTTTTGGCGCAGCGGCTTGAGCCCAACAGCAGCAGGATCAGCAGCAATCCGTTCCAGATGCGCCTGCACCGCAGACTCCCGCCCCGTTGAGCGGTGTAGGCGGTCCGATTACACCCGGGATTGGCGCAGGAAGCGAACCTGCCGCCGGAACGGAGCCGAATTCGTCCTCAACGCAGCAGCCGGCTCCGGGCACCCAGCCACCCAGCCGCACACAGGAACCCGTCCAGGCCACACCGCCGGAGATGCCCTCCCCGCAGGAACTGGGAACCGTTCTGCGCTTGAACGTGACCTACGTCGAAGTTCCGGTCACGGTGAAGGATTCAACAAGGGCAATCCTTGTTGCCGGCCTTACCTGGCGCGACTTCCGGGTCTTTGAGAACGGCGTATATCAGCCACTGAAAGAGTTCTTCGTCGACCCGATTTCCGCTCTCCATTGCGTTCGTGATCGACCAGAGCCTGACCTCGGATGTGATGGCCCGCGTGAACGAATCGCATGGGTGCAATCCAAGGCGCGTTGACGCCATACGACGAGATTGCGATTTTCTCCTACGCAAACGGCCCGCAGGAGCGCACGGGCTTTACCGGCGCACAGAGCGCGCGTGTCCCGGCTGTTCTGGCGCTGACCAAGGCGACCGGAAGCGAAGAACTGATCCCGTTTCAATAGCGGCCCAATGGCGGGCTGCAACGTGCACGTGAATGGCAACTGCGCCGATCCGAATCTTCAACCGGGGCGCTCGGCCGGCAGTGGCCCGTTCATCACCATTCCCAAAGAAATTCACACTCTCAACGACGCAATTCTTGCGGCGGCGAAGGAGCTTTCGAGCCGGCCCAAGGGACGCCGCCGCATTATTTACGTGATCTCCGATGGCAAGGAAGCGGGGAGCAAGGCGAAGTACTCCGATGTGCTGCGCTACCTGCAGACCAACAACATCGCGGTTTGGGGAACGCTGGTGGGCGACTCGGCGCGCTGGGGCGAGGGCTACCTGAGCCGCTTCCATCTGCCGTTCCAGATGAACGACAACCTCCTGACCAAGTACATTTATGCGACCGGCGGCGAGCCAGACTCCGAGAAGAATCTGAACGGCATCGAGAAGAGCTATGCCAAGATCGCCGAGGAAGCGCGCAACCAGTACACGCTGGTCTACTCCACGCATGAGTCGGTCTATGACGGGAAGTACCGCAAGATCGAAGTCCGCGTGGAGCGTCCAGGCGTCGAGGTGAACGCGAAGAACGGCTACTATCCGTCCGCGGAAGACCTCCATCAATGAGTTGGCAAGGTCGGCTTTGATGCACGATCCACCTCTGCAGAAACACGAAAGGCCTGGGGTTGACCCAGGCCTTGATTGTTTGAGAGGCAGAACTAGAGTTCACTGCTGCAGCGAGCTCAAATGCTGTGGCCGGCTGGCCTCGCGGCCCGCGGCATTTGCAGACCTACTTCTGGTCGGCAGGGGTGGAGTTGGGCGGTGGCGGCGCAGTATTCTGCGCGGTCGTCGTCGGGGCCGAAGGTTCGGTCATCCCCTTCAAGCCTTCCTTAAATCCTTTTAATCCTTCGCCTAGCCCTTTACCCAGCTCTGGCAGCCGTTTGGCGCCGAACAGCAAAAACGCCACCACGGCCAGCACGATCAGGTGCCATGGTTGCAATAGGTCACCCATAATTGAATCCTCCACGCGCCACGATTGCCGAGCGCATTCCAACAAGGTTATTGTCGCACAAAGCCTACACCGCGCGGGGGTGCAGGGCGCTCGCGCTGAAACCGAAAGTTGCTGAGACCCTTCCGGCAGCCGAACGCTAATTTACCTTGGCAGGGCTGCCGAGGCGCTCGGTCACCATGGCAAAGAAGCTGGACAGATCCTCTTCTTCACCCATGGTCAAGCGGCGATAGACCTTGATAAGTGGGAAACAACCGCGAGCCGCGCACGTCGACGGCGGGAACGGCAACAGCGCCCCCGGGATATGGAGTCATCTCCCAGAAACCGTTGTAGCGGCGACGCAACACTTCACCGAGATAGCTGCCCCAGAGCCGAACCTCAAAGTCGAGGTCGACATCCGGACTTTCGCTGACCAGTACCAGGATCTCGTCGAGGTTCTCGATCGATTCGGAACTGAAATCGAGATTTTGCTGGAAGCCCTCGCTGCCCAACTCGACGGCTGCCTTGGCATAGCCGTCCATCATGGCTCCCAGATCAGGGAACGCCTTCGATTCCAGCTGACTGCGCAGGCTCATCCATTCCTTTTAAGGGTAACTCCGAGCATGGCGGGGCTGTCGCGATCGGAAAGAGGGATGGGGATTACCTCTTGTGGCACACTGAAAAGGTGACCGTAGGAGGTTTTGCACCTTCGATGAAAACCCTCAAAATGGATTGCCGTTGCTGCCGTGTTGGCGCTTGCTGCCGACGACGGCAAACTCCGCAAGCCGTGAGATCTATCCCGACCCTGCGCAGGCACGCGCCGAACTTGCGGCGGCTCTCAAGAGCTGCGGCTGCGACGCACAAGCGTGTACTTGATCGATTTCGGCGGGAACTGGTGCGGCGATTGCCAGGTGCTGGATATCTATTTTCACAATGACGCGAACCGGCCGATTCTCGAGGCCAACTTCGTTCTGGTGCACGTCAACGTCGGTCACATGGACGAGAACGTCGATCTCGCGCAGCACGATACAACGTGCCTCTGGAAAAGGGCGTGCCCGCATCTGGCCGTGCTGAGCGAGAACGGCAAGCTGCTCTACAGCCAGCCAAACCGGGGAATTCGAGAGCCATGCGCAGGATGGAGCCGTCGGCGGTGACGCAGTTCCTGGTGCAGTGGAAGCCGACCAAGCCCGGCTGCTCGGCCGTGATGGTGACCTGCTAGCATGGCATCGGGGAGCAGCAGGATTGTGTCTGGACGGAGTCGCTTTTGAAATTCGATCTGGAACAAGGCTTCGCATAGCGAAGTCTACAAGCTGCTTGATCGGCCTGATTGCGCCGCGTCCCATTGCGCTGATCACCAGCATGGATCGGGCAAGGCCGCCTCAATGCCGCGCCATTCAGTGCATTCAACTATCTCTGTACCGACCCGCCGATCGTCGGTGTCGGCGTTGCCAACCGCCCCGATCACGCTTTTGTGCCGAAGGACACGGCGCGCAATATCCGTCGCACCGGCGAGTTCGTGGTCAACATCGTCACCGAAGACATTGCGGAGAAGATGAACATCTGCGCGATCGATTTTCCTCCGGAGGAACGAACGAACTGGAAATCGCCGGATTCACCACCACGCCGTCGCAGATTGTACGAACGCCGCGGATCGCGGAGGCTCATGCCGCGCTTGAGTGCCGCGAACACACGACGCTGGAGATCGGCCGGTCGCGGATCATTCTCGGGCGCGTGGTGGCCATCTATGTCGAAGACCGCTATGTCGATCCCGCAGGTCCCTACATCAAGGCCGAAGAATTGCACGCCATGGGGCGCATGAATGGGCTGGGAAACTACGTGCGGACGCGGGATGCGTTTCTGAAGATTCCGCGGTTGTCGTACGAGGATTGGAAGAAACGGCAGGGCTAGCGTCTAGCCCTGACTAATGGGCGCCAGATGCTTGGTGCTGCGAGTAGGTGTACTGGACGCGGTGAATCACTGTGATGGTCGAGAGCACAGCCAGGACCCACAGCACCGGCGCCATCACGCCCCAGTGATTGAACAGCGCGCCGAGGATCACCAGCACGATCCGCTCCGGCCGCTCCATGAATCCCACCTTGCAACTGCCGATCAGCGCTTCGGCGCGGGCGCGCGTGTAGCTGACCATCAGCGACGTGACCATTACAAACGCCACCAGCACGACGTAACGGAATCGATTGATGCGGCCGTAGTAGACCAGCAGGCCGAAGAACAGCACCACGTCGGAGTAGCGGTCGATGACCGAATCGAAGAACGACCCGAAGACCGTGACCTGGTTATTGCGGCGGGCCACGCGGCCATCCACCATGTCGAAGATGCCCGCGCCGATGATCACCAAGCCCGCGTAGAGAAACATGCGGCCGGCGTTGGTGGCGTTGGCGTGGCCGAACAAAAATGCGGCAACGATGTTGATGACGAGCCCGATGAAGGTGAGAACATTGGGGGAGATGCGGGTAAGAGCCAGACCGTACACGATGCGGTCTAAAAGCCAGCCGCAGGCGCGGCCGAAAGCGCTGGTCCAAGTCATCTCCGTCATCCCTATCTTTCTAACTACTTTTCGCTGCCGTTTGCGGAATCGCTCTTCGGCGCCTCGGCCGCTGCGGCTTCATCGTGTATGGTGGTCAGCTTCAGGATTTCAAGTTCGCGCTTGCCGTTGGGCGTCACGATGGTGGCAACATCGCCGACCTGCTTGCCCACGATGCCGCGCCCGATCGGCGATGTGGTGGAGATCAGCCCCTTGGACGACGTCCGACTCTTCGCTGGTCACGAGCCGGTACACGATTTCCTCGTCTTTGGTGGAGTCGAAGACAACGACAGTCGAACCGAAACCCGGCCTTGTCGTGAGGAATGTTGGCAAGGTTCACGAGCGAGAGCTCGGCCATGCGTTTCTTCAGCTGGCCAAGCCGCGCGTTGACGAAGATCCTGGCGCTGCTTCGCCATGTGATACTCGGCGTTTTCAGACAAATCGCCCAGCGCCACTGCCTTCTTGATCTCGGCGGGCAATTCGTGGGCAAGCTCGTGCTCAAGGATCTGAATCTCCTTGAGAAGTTGTTTTTGATGTGATCCGGCATCCAGGTTCCGTGGCGGGGAGCTGTCCGACTCAATCCGCAAACGATCGACGTTAGAAACTTCATTATACGCGGGGAGAAAGGCGGGGGACGAGAAAGAGGGAATAGGGATTAGGGAACAGGGAGCAGCCGGGCTAGGCTTTGCACCTTCGGCCTTAGTTGCAGCTGCGGGCTTAGTCGCCACGAGACGGAGCTTCAGAAACGAGCGGGTTCGATTTTGCAGACTGTGAGGACCTTGATACGAGTCCAACTGTTCCTATTCCCTAATCCCTATTCCCTGTCGTTTGCTCCCCGCTCTCTCGTCGAGGAACGATTGCAGGATCAGTGTCGCGGCCACCTGATCGACGACACTACGATGTTCCTGCCGGGCATGGCCTGCTTCATAGAGGATTTGGTGCGCCTCGTGCGTCGTTAGTCGCTCGTCCCACAGATGAATCGGCAGGCCGGTCAGTTCGCCAAGGGCGGCGGCAAACGCCTGGGTCTTGGCGGCTCGCGGGCTTGTTTCGCCGGAGAGATGCAGCGGATTTCCAACCACGATGCCCACTACCCCAAATCGCCGGGCAAGCCGTGCCAGAGAGCGCAAATCCTCGCGGGCACTGCGTCGCCGCTCCAGGGTCAATACGGGCTGGGCCGTCAGTCCCAGTTCGTCCGAGACGGCCACGCCAATCCGCTTCGACCCGACATCGAGGGCGAGATAACGGGGCGGTTGATCGGGATTTGCCATGCACCTTCCCAATTCCAGCTTAACGCGGTAACTAGAGGTCGCCGCCGAAGAATTCCTCCAGATACAATGGGTTAAGTAGAATCCGCAGGGGCAAGAATCGCGTCTTAAGGCAGAGAAGGATTTTTTTGGCTGGCCAATGGCTCCCCCATCACGGAAAAGCAGAAAAAAAAGAGGCAGTCGCGCAGCAGGAATCCTCCTGATTGCGTTTTTCCTTCTATTGGGAATGGCTACCGCCCTCGGCTGGCTGGTGTTGACTCCGTTCGGTCCCTCGACCGAGACCTTTGTCGATGTGGCGCCAGGCACCGGGGGTGTGCGCATCGGCCGAATGCTTGAATCGGCCGGAATCGTCCGCAGCCGGTATGCCTTTGATCTTGTGCGCAGCTGGAAGCGAGGAACCTTGCGGGCGGGTGAATACAGATTCGATCATCCGCTGACCGCGATGGAAGTCTACTCGCAAATCGCACGCGGCGATGTCTACACGAAAACTCTGGCAATCCCGGAAGGCGCCAGCATGTTCGATGTGGCGGCGCGCGTGGAGCAGGCTGGTTTCGGCACCCAGCAGCAATTCCTCGCGGAAGCAAAGCGGCGGACCGCCCTTGTGGCCGATCTGGATCCCGCGGCAAAGAGCCTCGAAGGGCTACCTCTTTCCTGATACCTATCATTTCCCCCGAACAGCGACGCCGGAGCAGATTGCGACGGCCATGGTAAGGCGCTTCCGGCAGGCGGCGCAGCAGGTGGGACTGACGGGAAACGTGCATAAGGTCGTCACGACTTGCCTCGCTGGTTGAAAGAGAGACGGCCGTCGATGCAGAACGCCCGCTCGTGGCAAGTGTCTTTGAGAATCGGCTGGCGAAAAATATGCCGCTGATGACCGATCCGTCGGTGATTTATGGACTCGAATTGCAACGTCAGTGGCGCGGCTCGATCTATGCCAGCGACCTGAAGCGTGATACGCCCTATAACACATACCTGCACGCTGGATTGCCGCCCGGACCGGTGGCGAATCCCGGGATTCCTTCCTTGCGTGCGGCCATGGATCCGGCGCAGACCTCAACTACCTCTACTTCGTTGCTGCGGGGAAAATCCCCAGGGCAAGTCGATGTTTGCGACCACTCTCGAGGAACACAACCGCAACGTGGACGGCTATCGGCAGGCTTTGAAGAAGGCAGGTGGCCGTTGAGCATCAGCCGTGGTGTGCTGTTGGCCTGATGACCTTGCCTTCGGCTCCTGCTTGCGGGGTGTTCTCTATTTCCCGACCACGCCGCAAGCTGCCCGTTCCGAAAGCGCCGGCGCTGACCCAGACGGTTACACCCGAACAACTGGTCGAAGCAGCTGAATCACCGCTGGGACGCGGTGGATTCGCTGACGGCGACCGTTGAGATCCGCGCGACGGAATTGAAGAACAAAGAGGGCGTGGAGAAGGACTTTCCCAGTTGCCGGGGATTCATCGTGATGCGCAAACCTCAAATGTTGCGTGTCGCGGGAACGTATTTCGGCGTGAAGATTTTCGACATGGCCAGCAACGGCGAGACATTCACTCTCGTGATTCCGACAAAGAATATTGCGTTCACGGGATCGAACGACGTAAAGGGGACATCGCCGAATCCCATGTACAACCTCAGGCCCGATTTCTTTTTTGACGCCATGATGGTGCACGGATTGCCCCCGGACGATTTCTATTCAGTTACAGCAGACACCGAGACCATCGAGGACGCCTCAAAGAAGCATCTGATGATCGTGCCGGAGTATGTCTTGAGCATCACGCGGCACAATTCGGGGAGCCGCAACGACACGCCGGTGCGTGTGGTGACGTTTCATCGCGACGACCTTTTACCTTACCAGCAGGATCTGTATGACCGCGATGGAAACCTCGAAACCCAGGTCTCCTATAACAAGTACGCCCAATTCGGCGCGAGCAAATATCCGTCCATCGTCACCATCAAGCGCCCGCTTGAGGGAATTCAAATCGAGATGACTGTCGAGAGAGTGATCGAGAATCCGAAGCTGACAGACGAACAATTCCAGATCAAGATGCCCGAGGAATCAAGACTCAGACACTCGAATAGGGCCTTCGCGAATGCGCGCGCTCCGCGGAGTTGTCACCTGAGCTTCAGGAAGCGCGGCCGGTCAGATTCAGTTCGCGATGAAAGCCGAGGTCTTCGCCGCGCAGCATTTTGTTGATGTAGAGAACCTGGCCATAGTGTATTCCGAAATGCTCTACCACCTGATAGACGGCGTCGAGTCCGCGCACTGTGTAGCCCTGGATGGAATAGGTCGCCGCCAGATCCCGGGGCGTCAGACGGTCGAGTACATTTGCGGCTTCCTGCATAGTCGCCTCGAGTTGCTGGAGGAGCAACCTTCCCGCAATACGCCGTCGCTCATTGAATTCCGCGGGCCGGTTGCGCGCATCCTCCAGACCATTGAAGGCCGCGATCATCCATTGGCGGACGTTGCCATTCAAATGCAGAAGAAGATTGCCGACGCTGTTGCAGGCGGGGTTGGGCCGCCACCAAACTTGCTCGTCAGTCAATGGCTCCACGCAGCCCCGCATGCGGGGCCAATACTGATCGAATAATTTGTTCCGGGAGAACTCCAAAAACAACGCAGCTAGCTCCGCGTCAGAGGTCGTCATGCGCAGGGTATCCTCTAGGCCAGTATTCTATGGCATTTCCACGGAATTGGCTGTTCGATCCGCCAATTGGCCTGGAGAGGCTACCGGGATTCGGCATGAAGAGAAGTGTCGCCCTTTTGCGCTGAATTGGGATGGGGGCTTTGTCATGATGCCAATCTGCCGTTTGCCCCGGCATCACGAAAACACGGGACGAACCAGATGCGCGCGGTTCGTCCGCTTCAAACTGGAGAATCGCATTGTCGACAGGTCGAGTGAATCCCATAATGGCAGAGGCTCATGCAAGTCACGGGCCATCGTCACCAGCATGAAATACAAGGAGATAGAGATTCGCGCTTCGACCTTCGTGTAAAAATTTCTGAGCGTCTTGAAAAATCGTCTTGTGAAGGTTGCGCAGGAACTCTCCGATCGTCCATCGAATACGAGTTTCTTTTGCATTCGACGGGACCACCAATCTTTCGTCTGCTGCATCCACCAGTTGCGTTTTTTGTTTCGACGAATCCCGGCAGATGCATGAGGGATCGTTGAGTTGTCGATGGAGGGCAACACCATTGGGGCTTACTGCGGAAAGGTTTTTGCTTCCCCGCAATTCAACAAATTGCCCAGCCTATGGCAGCACGATTACCGCATTTGAGCAGGTAGGGCCAGTATGCAGTTGAGGGCGGAGGGGACCACCAGGCGCCGTGGCAGCGGGCGTCTTGGGTGGCAGGGAGTAATTCAGCGCCAAGTCGAGGCCTGCCAAATTCGCCACAGCGAAAACGGCAGCTCTCTCATGTTGTAAGGTGGGCAAATATGGGACTTCGCCTACGAAGATCAGCGTTCCGTTTCCGCTCCATGGCGCAGGCAGGAGTCCTTGGACTGTGGCAGGCGCACCGCAGACCTCTACCGTCTGGACGTTGTTAAAGCTCAGTGTCTGCAGTGAGGAAACCTGGCCGGTGGGAGCATCTTTACCGGCGAAACAGGGAACCGTCTTTCCCGATGAATCCGTTGCCATGGGATTCACGGTGTCGCTGGAAACCCAGGTATCGGGGCCGCAGGGGATTGAGATCATTAGATCCCAAGCGCCTCCCAAAGGGCGGATCTTGGTGACGCAATGATTGATGGTTTGATCGATTCCCGTGATGTTCATTCCGGCTCCCGAACCAGATGCTCGCCGAATTGCCACCAGGTGACTGTGAGCGTCGAGCATGTAAAACACAGCTGGCAAGGGCCATGGATTGGGATTCAATTGATTGGTGAAATAGGCACCATGCGGGTGGCCGCAATCCGGGGAGTAGATATCGACGCCAATGATGAGCCCGTTCGCGTCCACGCTGGGCGCTAAAATCCAAGTGCCGTCGAAAACCACGTCGAGCTGCGATGCCGCTGTCGGAGTGCTAGTTGCTGTTGCCATGGAAGACCTCGCGCAAATCGGTTGTTCCCACCCCGGAGGCGTAGTACGCGGCCCAGTAGTAGGGGTGCCTGTATCGGGCATCGCGGACCAGAGACTGCCGCGCTGCTGTGAGGGCCTGAGGCACTGTGAGTCCGTTGGCCAGGCCGCGATAGAAAGCGTCCATCATGGGGACGGCGGAGGCGGAATCGATCTGCCAGCGGGTAGCAACTACCTCAGGAACTCCCAGGGATGCGAGCGTATCAACGACATCTTCCATACCGTGATTCCAGCCCTCTTCCCTTTTTCCGGTAGAGCAGGCAGAGAAGACGACGAGTCGTGCAGATCTGGGAGGGTCCTCGCGGAGCAGAGTGGAATCGAGGTAGGGCCTGTCGCCGCGTAGATCGGATGGAGCAAGCAGCAGACGCGTGGAGCCTTCATACTGCGCCGCATGGCCTGCAAAATGGAAGATGGACGCGAACCGAATCAAAGGTGTTATGCGCGCTTTAGTAGCCTGGTCGGCGAGCAACAAATTGGGATTCAAACTGACGCTGGCGACCCGGCGCGCCTCATCGAGCGCTTCCGGCAGTAATGGACTGCCGTCCGCGGCAACGGACGCGCCAACAATGAGGGGTCTGCCCGCCGAAGCCAGTCTGTCGTCTTTCGTCGAATGGCCAAGATCGAGCAAAATCGACGGCACTTCTTCGAGATCGAAATGCAGGCCAAGTGGCCCCTCGTCAGTTTCGACGGCAGCCCACGCCACATTGCCAAGCAACGGGTCGGGTTCAATCGCCAGAGCTTTCTTGCGCCCGCGCGATACTTGTGGGTCGGCGAACAGAATGTCGCCAACGCGACGGGCGGCCTGGTCCACGGAGATCTGGGAGATGGCAGGCGAGCGCACGACGCGGTCCAGCGATGCGACGGCAGTAAGAAGCTCGTCTCGATGGATTGATGTCTGTCTCCAGGTCAACCGATCGCCATCGGCCTGATAAAGCAGAACACGATCGCGCAGCACAATTTGCCCTACAAGCAATCTCTGTCCCGTTTCTTTGTCCCAGTGGCCGAAGGTACTTGCCACCAGGATCTTCAAGCAGTCGAGACGGCCCTCGCCGCATGCTGGAACCGGGATCCCGAGGATACGCAGCCGGTACCTTTCCCAAAGCGCCAGAACATCAACACCTGGGCGGCCTTCCTGGAGCCACACTCCAGCCAGTGAAGCATATAACTCCCGATCCTCACGGGCAAACACAACATTCTTCTCCCGCGCACCTTTGGCCTCGAGCTCTTCCTTTAGGATGGCGGCGCGCAGCGTCCCTTCTGCAAGCTCAGGATGGGCTCCTGCAAGTTCAAGCTCTCCCTGCGCGGCCGCGTAGCTCCTGAACTGGACGGGGTTGTCCTCGCCGGTCATGTCGGTGCGAGCTGAGTCCAGCATGCGAGCGGAATCTTTCGTGTCGCCGCGGTCGAGGTAGAGTTCCGCCATCGCAATTTCACCCTCTGCTTGCTGGCCCTTTTGTGGCGGAGACAAAGCGGACTCTCTCTGCGCAACAGCCATTTGTTCCTGAGCTTCTCGCAAAGCACCTGCACGGATTGCCGCACGAATCAGTCCTATCCTGAGTTCGGCGAGATTGGTCTGATTCGGCGACAGAGCAAATAGATCAAAAGCCTCCTGTTGAAGCAGCAAGTCCAGACGATTCCGCGGTGTCGCATCTTCGGCCAATGCCAGGCCTGCCATCACCGTTGCGGCACGAAGCGGCGGGTAGTCTCCCTCATAGAAACGGAGAAGCGTTTGCATCAACGTTCGCCAAGCGGTCTCTGTGTCGCCGGATTCTTGCGCGGCGACGGTTAGACCGTTCCGAGCCCGAAGTTCGAGAAGGACGTAATGGTGGGACTGCGCGAGATCAAGCGCTCTCCGAAGAACAGGGTTGTTTGTTGTCGCGACACCGGGCCCTACATCACACATTGAATCGAGCGCGGTTGCCTGGGCTTCGATCCAGCCGACGATGCGCTTCTGCCCAAGCAAGGCTCGGGCCGACTCGTGGCACGTCGCAAAAGTGTAGGACCGCTGCAGGGCATACGCGCGTTCCACTTCGGCGCGGTCCGCTCCGGCGACATTGTCGAGCTTGTGAAACAGATCGCGGCTCTGGAGCGCCGATTTCTCCGCGCTCGCGTAATCGCCGCGCGTATCTGCGTCGATGGCTTGACCCAGCTCATGCGTAGCGTCGATGTATTCGTTGCGGGTCGGGGAGGAATCGGAAGAGAGAAACTCTTTAAGCCAGGAGTCCTGATGGTTGCGTTGGAGGGAAGCAGCGAGAGCGTCCAGAAGAGTTCGTGCAGCAAGAACACGCTTCGTCGCACGGGGATCCGCGAGAACGATCGACGGGTAAGGGAAACGCGGCATCGAGCAGACGGGGCAGCAGCGTCGTCGAAAACTCCTCGTCGATGCCGGCGAGCGTGGCCGGATCGGCCGCCAATGCGCGCATGGCACTGCGGGGTGGCCAGATGCTGCTGCATGCGGCTCTCATGAGTCTTGACGCGGTTCAGCTTCTCTTCGAGCGACTGCAGACGCTGGCGGCCTTCATCCTGCCAATGCACATCGCGTTCGAATTTCAAATAGCGGTTCCAGGTTTCGACGGCGTTCATCACCTGGCCGCGATCTTCCATCACAATCGCTTCGTTGAAGAGCACCACGGGATCGTTGGGAGCTAGCTCGTCGGCTCGGCGCAGATTATCGAGCGCGGTAGCGCGATCGTTCTCGCTGCCAGTGGCCGTTCCGCGCATGTAGTAGGCCGTCCCGTCATCCAGCAGCAGGCCGGCCGTCACAGGACCGGCAGCAAGCAGACGATCCAGGATATCGATGGCGCCGTCGTAGTGCTCTTCAAGCATCTCAGCGCGGGCCTGCAGCTGGAGCCAATGCGCATCTGCTGGGCGATTGCTCGAGTTTGCGCTCGATTTCGGCTCGGGCGGAGAGGAGCGGGGCCGGTTCGCGATCGGTGGTGCCGCCGCGCAGGTGAGCCTGAGGGATCACCGGCGCGAAGCCTGCTCCAGGCACGCGCAATTCAATCGTCCGCGATTGTGTATAGGCTTCCGCAAGCAGCTTTTCTGGAGCCGTTTGGTTCCGCCACCAAAGCGCTGCGCTCAATGCAAGAACCAGGACTGCGGCAACCGCGCCGCTCAACCAGGCAAAGTGAAGCAGATTCCCAACCCGTTGCGCGCTGTAGTCCGTTTGCGCCAGCTGCACAGCAAGACGCCGCTGCCATTGCGGCTTTGTTGATGCATAATTGCTGCAGGGCGGCCGATTCTTCCGCGTGATCTCGTCGGAAAGCACCTCTGGCTGTCGCGAAGCCGCGCCAGGCACCCCGTACAAAGAGCCGCATGCGCCAGCAGAGCCTGTCTCTCTTCCGGCGGCACGTCGCCGCCAGCCAGCCGAAGCCAGTCGCCTATATCAGGGCAAGAGCCGGCGGCGGGTGAGGTAAATCCACTGGCACTGTTGTATTGCGCCGAATTGCGGAATGGAGCGTGCGCCACCAAAACCTCGAGGGCCCTCGCAAGCCCCTTGTCGGGACTCTCCGCGGCAGAGCCGTTCTTCGAATTTGAATTTGTCTCTTCGTTCATCCGTTCACTTTTTGTATCGACAATTGGCGCCAGTTTCCTTTTGTCCGATTCGTTCTTTTGGACAGACTAGCCTGCTTCTCCCGCTGGTTCTACGGGAGTTTCCGACTTGCGTGGGTTCCAACTCCTTGCGCAGCCATGTGGTGATGCGGCGCAAGGCGCTCTCCACCCCCTTGGCCGACAAATCGGAAGCCGGCAGCCCCGCAATTTCATCTGCAGTGAGGCCTTGCAAGTAATAGAGCCAGAAGATGGTTCGATCTCTTTCCGCGGTCGAGCCAGGGGCCGAACGCAGCTTGTGATCGAGCTCTGAAAACAGAACTGCCCGCTGAACCTCCGAGTCTTTTTCCGATGCCACGGGAACAACGCTCGAAGACTCTTCATCCAGCACCATCGTGACGACTTTGCCGCCGCGTTTTTCAGAGCGCTGGCGGCGGAAATAATCGTTCGCGACCGAAGCCGCGACGACCCGAAGCAGAGCCAGGAACGAATCCTCTCCCTGCGGCCTGAAGTCCCGAAGAATGCGCCGCTCCTGTTCGCAGAGCTTGAGAAAGACTTCCTGAACGATGTCGTCGACGACGGACGCCGTGGTGTTCCCCTGCCAGATTCGTGACACACGTACCGCAACCAATGCGGCAACCGGTGCGCATCGGCCCAGAAACTCGGCCCATTCCGCGGTGTCGGCAGAGCGGGCGCAACTTCTGGCGAGCTCGTTGACGGGGGCCCTCAACTTATCCATTCTGGGGAGTCCAGTGTACTCCAAACCCTGGCTAAGTTCGTCTGTTTCCAAATCGTCACAAACCGGATGGAAGGCAATCGCACGGCAGCCTCAAATTCGGCTGTGCTAGTATCCCGGCAAGGCGCTGCCAGCGTGTCCTTTGCGCTGAGCGGCAGCGACGACAAACGCCATGGAAACCCACCTGCGACCTCTCACCCTCGGCGAAATCCTCGACCGCACGGCCCTGCTCTATCGGACGCACTTTCTCTTGTTTGCGGGTATCGCTTCGGTCTATGCGGGTGTGTTGCTGGTTCTCAGTCTACATGCAGATCGGCGTGCAGGAAGTCTTGCGGGCGCAACACATGACCAGCCAGCTTGTGTGGGTCACCGTGATCAGCATCCTTGTGATGTGGCCCGTGATCGTCGTGGTCGGCGGGGACTCGCCGTGGCGGCCAACAACCGCGCGGTTTCGTGGGTTCACCTTGGCGAGCCGGCAACCATCCGCGCAGCATATCGAAGCATTCTGCCAAGACTGGGCCGCTACTTATGGCTCATGGTCATCACGACTTTCATCGTCTGGATCCCGTTCGCGGTTCTGTACGCCGGATACACGGTCTTCATCTTCCTCTACGCGCGCCCCAAGGGCATTTTCGCTCAATCCACCGATGCAGCGCGACCCGCAGGCCCTTATCATCTTCGGTCTGGTGACCCTGGCCCTCGGCCTCCTTCTTCTCGGTGCGATGGTGTATGCCGTCCTGATGGGGCTTGCGCTACTCTCTCGCGGTGCCGGCCTGCGTCATCGAGGACCTTAAGGCGCGGCAAGCCATTCGCCGCAGCATCGACTTGAGCAAAGGATCGCGCGGCCGCATCTTTTTGCTTGGCCTTGCTGGTGGTCGCCATTCAGATGGGACTCGGACTGATCACGCAGCTCTTTTTCATCGTGGCCACCTTCCGGCATCACGGCGAGCTGCCGGCTGCCATCCGCGTGCTGCAACAGCTGGTGGCATTCTGCACCAACACGTTTGTGGGTCCCATCTACGCCACCGGCTTCACTCTGTTCTACTATGACCAGCGCGTGCGCAAAGAGGGATACGACATCGAGCGGATGATGCGGGCGGCAGGCCTCGAAGCGCCGGTTACGGATTCTGCCTCGACCGCATCCTTTGTGTCAGCTGCCGACGCAAACTCAAATTCAGTCTGAGGGCCCGGCTGGCTTGACCGCTCCGCAAACGCACTTGCGGGATGGAGCCGGAACGACTGCTCTCGCCGCTTTCATTCTGGACGGGCTCGCTGGCCGGCGCGGTGTCGCCGATTCCTTTCACCTCTGCCCCGCCGCCCTCGGGGCGCTGGCGCGATGCCTCGCTCGACGACTATCGCAAACATCTCGGCGAACTCACCGCGCTGGTCCAGGCATGCGCGCAAACCCGCGACCTGAAGAACTGCGATCCGCTACTGGTCGGACCCGACGATCGCATCCCACTCGGAACCGAAGCCAACGCCGGCCGCCGCCTGGTGCGGTACGGATGGTTGCGGGTCCTGTTCTCAAAAGCCGAAGAACCCGATGAGGCCGCAGCGCCGTCGAGCCGATCAACAAAAAGCGCTTCAGGCTCCGCGGCTGCAGCAACCGTTCCCGCCTACCACGAGTCGTCCTGTTGCAACAAGCCGAACAGCGTCTGGCCGCGGATCTGGCGCAGGCCACCGCGGCACCGCTCACAGCGCCCACTCATTCTTTGGAACGCGAGACGATGGGCGCAGGTCCTGGCCGGGCGCGATTTTCGCGATCTCCAACAGCCCACTGTCCGCGACTCGATGCTTGAAAAAGTTGGCGGCTGGCTCAACCATCTCCTCGAGACGTGTCACCAGGTTGCGCGCGCGTTCGGCGTGGATTGGCCGCCTGGTGGTGTGGGGATTCATTCTCGGAGTTTCCGTGGCGCTGGTGTGGGCTCTGCTGCAATTGGAGCGCAGGTGGCGTGTTCGCCTGGTGCCGGAAGGCCGCGTCCCCGCGCCCAATGCTCCCTCTGACGCGCAACTGGCAGCTTTGGCTCGAAGACGCGCGACGCGCGCGCCGCGTCAGGAATGTGGCGCGAGGCGATTCACCTGGTCTATTGGGCAGCGATCGCGCGCCTTGAATCGCGGCGCTTGTGGCCCGCGGATCGTGCGCGCACACCGCGCGAATATCTTGCCCTGATTGCTCCCGAAGATCCGCGTCGCGCAGGTCTTGCCGCACTGACCGGCAGTTTCGAACGCACCTGGTATGGCGGCCGTTCTGCAGCGGAAAGCGACTATCGGCGCGCCGAAGCGATTGCCGTCTTCGTTGATCGAAGGCGGCAGCGGAGTCGTTTCCGGCGAACGCAACATTGCGACGGAAGGCGGTGCGGCATGAAGTTCTTGTCTTCGCTCGATGCGAAAGACCGCCGCCTGCTGTTCTGGAGTCTCGGCATTGCCGTCGCACTGGCCGTAGCGCTCGGATTCCTCGTGCCGAACGGAAACGGCAACGACAATCCGCTGCCCTCGACCTATCTTGCCGGTCAGCACGGCGCGCGCGCTGCTTATGAAACCTTGCTGCGCGCGAATTATCCGATCGAGCGCTGGGAGCGGCCCCTCTCCGAACTCGCCAACACCGCCGGTCCCGATACTGTTGTGATCTTCGCCGAGCCTTTCACGCGCGAGCGAGACGACATCCAGGCCGTGCGCCACATCCTGGAGCGTGGCGGTCGCGTGCTCTCGACCGGCTACTGGGGTGGGTCCATTCTGCCTGGCGGTCAAGCCGACACACCCAGGGAATTCAACTTCGCCGCATGCCGTCTCGAGCCCGAAGGCCTCGACGCGCTCGCCAACTCAGGCGAGGTGTGGATGGTGCCGGAGGCAACGTGGCAAGTGGGCAATCCGACGCACCGCATTCAATACAGCTGCGCGGGCCAGCCGGCAGTGATCGAGTACGACTACGGCAAGGGCCACGTAGTGTGGTGGGCGAGCGCCACGCCGCTGGAGAATGGATCTCTGGCCCGCGCCAACGATCTCGACCTGCTGCTCAACTCGTTGGGGCCGCGCGAAGGGCATCACTTCTTCTGGGACGAGTCGCTGCACGGCGATGTGCGTTCCGATTGGAGCTATGCTTCGGGTCCCGCGCGCAACTTGCTTTGGATTGGCCTGCCAATTCTGGGACTGCTGATCGTCTTCAGTTTCAGCCGGCGCAGCGGGCCGGTGCGCGAACTTCCTCAGGCGCCGCGGGCCGCGCCGATCGAGTTCCTCGATGCGCTTGGCTCTCTTTATCGCGGCGCCGGAGCGTCGTCGACGGCCGTTGCGGTAGCCCTCGAACGATTCCGGCGGCACAGCCTTGCGCCTCTGCGGGCTGCGTTCGGGTCCGATGGGCGCATCCGAACTCGCTGCAGCCATTCGACGGCGATTCCCGCGCGCAGACTCGAGCCTTGAAGCTGACCTCATCGCCTGCGAAGATGCTTCATGGAGCGAAACGGTCGAACCGCGCGTTGCGCTTAAGCTGATCCAGGCGCTGCACGCGCAACAAAGCAAGCTGGATGCGGCGGCAAGGCCAGGTGGTGGCCCTACTGCCCAAGAGGAAAAATCCACCCCGCAAGAAAGGGCTTCATGACCCAGGAAGTAAATCCAGGAAGCGAATCGAACCGCCCAAGCGGACGCTCAACGGCTTCACTTCAGGCGACAAATCAACTGATCGCGCATGCCCGCGGCGAGTTGGGCAAGGTCATATCCGGCCAGAGAGCCGTGATCGAAGAAGTGCTGATCGCTGTCCTGTGCCAGGGCCATGCCTTGCTGGAAGGCGTGCCGGGCATTGCGAAAACACTGATGGTGAAGGCGCTCGGACGTTTGCTCGGGCTTGGGCTTTCAGCGCGTGCAGGCTACGCCCGACCTGATGCCCGCCGACATTCTGGGCACCACCATCCTGCGTCCCGGCACGGACTCCTTCACGTTTCACGCGGGACCGGTCTTCACCGATCTGCTGCTTGTCGACGAGATCAACCGCATGCCACCGCGCACGCAGGCAGCGCTGCTCGAGTGCATGGAAGAGCGGCAAGTGACCATCGATGGCCAGCGCCGCCCGTTGCCGAGCTGGTTCACGGTATTCGCAACGCAGAACCCGGTCGATTTCGAAGGCACGTATCCGTTGCCCGAAGCGCAGCTCGATCGCTTTCTGATGAAGATTCGTGTCGCTTATCCGTCGGAGAGCGAAGAACTCCAGATACTCGAGCGGCACCACGGCAGTTCCGGCGCCACCCTGCTCGAGGATGCGGCGATCGCGCCTATTTCCGAAGGACTACTGGCGGCGGCGCGTGCCGAAGTGCGCGCCATTCGCATTGAACCGGAACTCTACGGCTATATTCTTGGCATCGCGCGGCGCACGCGCGAATGGCCGACCCTGTCGCTTGGCGCGAGCCCACGTGCCGCGTTGAGCGTGATGCTTGTGGCCCAGGCCGCCGCCGCCTTCGACGGACGAGACTACCTCGTTCCCGACGATGTGAAGCGCGCGGTGCCGCCAGTGCTCCGTCATCGCGTGATCCTGAAGCCCGAAGCGGAGCTCGAAGGATTTGATTCCGAGCGCGTGCTGGCCGATGTGGTCGCTGCCGTGCCGGTTCCGCGGCAATGATTGCTGCCTCGCTCCAACCCGCGCCCGTACACGCTGCCTGCGAATCCACGCCGGAAGCTGGGCTTTCGGCCTCACGTCGCGCACGATTGGACTGCTGATTCGTCGGATTCTTGTGGCTGATTCCCGGCTTCTGGAACAGCGAACTCAGCTACGCCATGCTGGCTTGGGATGCGCTGGTCCTGCTGGCCGCTTTTCTCGATGGCCTGCGCCTGCCCCGCGCAACAGACCTCTACCGCGGGCCGTTCCTGGACCAACGCACCCGCCCTCGACAGCGAGACCGAGATTGAACTGACAGTAGAAAACCGCAGCCGCACGATTGTGGCGTGCCGGTTGGAAGACGATTTGCCGCCGGCACTCGTCACTCAGCCAGCGACGCAGCAGTTGACGGTGTTTCCGCACGTGCCCGCAACCGTTCGCTACCGCATCGAGCCCCAGGAGCGGGGCGATTGGGATGCGCATTCTCTTTACGTGCTCTATCGTTCACCGCTGGGGCTTGCCGAGCGCTGGGCCAAAGCGCGGCTCGACCAAAGAGTGCGCGTGTATCCGGCGCTCAGGACCGGCGAGGAACAGAAGCTATTTCTGGCGCGCAGCCGGCAGATCGATCTGCAATTACGCCAAGCGCGGCAGCGCGGACTTGGGCCGCGACTTCGAGAGCCTGCGCGAATATCGCGAGGGCGACGACCTGCGCGACATCTGCTGGACCGCAACGGCGCGGCGCGGCACCCCGATCACGCGTCAGTATCAAACCGAGCGCAGCCAGCCGGTGTGGATTGTGCTCGACTGCGGCCGGCTGATGCGCTCGCGCGTCGCCGCAGTCGCGAAGGGCAAAGCGGCGCTGCCTGTTGCCGAGCCCGGTGCCCGCGTTCATTCCAAGCTGGATTTCGCCTGTACGACAGCCGTCTCTCTTGCGCAGTTGGCGCTTTATTCAGGCGATCGCGTCGGCCTGCTGGCGTACGGGCAGGGAACACAACAGCGGCTGCTGCCGGGACGCGGCGCAGCGCATCTGCGCCAGATCATCGAATCCCTCGCGCAGGTCCGCGCGGAATCGAGCGAAGCGGATCATCTGCGCGCAACGGCCACGCTGAATCGTCTTCAGCCGCGCCGTTCGTTGATTCTCTGGATTACGGATCTTGGCCGAATCTGCCATGCGGCCAGAGGTGATCGATGGCGCTATTCAGCTTCTTCGCCGCCATGTTCTCTTATTTGTTGCCATGGCGCAGCCCGAAGTGGACATGATTGCCCGTGCCCGGCCCAGGAATGTGGAGCAGATGTTTCGCGCCGCCGCTGCGCAGGAGATGGCCGGTCGACGCGAATTGCTGCTAGCCCGTCTGCACGAACAGGGTGCGCTCACGCTCGACCTGAACCCGGAAGCGCTCACTTCGTCTGTCCTGAATCAGTACCTGACCGTGAAGGAACGAGCGATGGTATAGGTCCCCGCCACCTAACTTTCGCTGACCGGCCTGAGCCGCTTGGCGAGCGCCCACTTCAACTCATCGATCCCCTGACCTGTTACTGCAGAGATCGCGTGAAACTCCAGCTTGCGCCGCTTCGCATAGGCCGCAAGCTTCTTCAGCTTTTCCGGATTTGCGGCGTCGATCTTGGTCGCAACAACGATCATCGGCTTCTCTGCGAGCCCGTTGCCAAAGCTGGCCAGTTCGTGTTGATGGCCTTGAAGTCTTCGACCGGATCGGGACGGCCGGAAGCATCCGACACATCCACCAGATGCACCAGCAGCCGGGTGCGCTCGATGTGGCGCAGAAACTGAATGCCCAGGCCCTGGCCCAGGTGCGCGCCTTCAATCAGCCCCGGCATATCGGCCACGACAAACGATTCCTGGTGCGGCTCCTCGCCCACGGTTACCACGCCAAGATTTGGTTCGAGCGTCGTGAAAGGATAGTCGGCGATCTTGGGCCTGGCGGCCGAGATGCGCGAGATCAGCGTGGATTTTCCCGCATTGGGATAGCCGACCAGGCCCACGTCGGCGAGCAGCTTCAATTCCAATCGAAGAGCGCGTTCTTCGCCTGCCCGCCCCAGTTCGTGCTCGCGCGGAGCCTGGTGGGTGCTGGTGGCAAAATGCTGATTGCCGCGCCCGCCGCGCCCGCCCTTGGCCACGATGATGCGTTCGTCCGGCTCCTGAAAGTCGTGCACCAGCTCGCCGGTCTCCTGGTCATAAAGCGCTGTGCCCACAGGCACCTGCAGCACGGTCGACTTGCCGTCAAGTCCGGTGCAATTCGAGCCCATGCCGTGTTCGCCGCGTTGCGCCTTTGTGTTCCGGGTTGTAGCGGAAATGGATCAGGGTATTGTGGCGCTGCGAGGCTTCCATAATGACGTCGCCGCCGCGCCCGCCGTCGCCGCCGGAAGGACCGCCGCGGGGCACGAATTTCTCCCGACGAAAGGCCATGCAGCCATTGCCCCCGTCGCCCGCCTTCACGCGGATTTTTGCTTCATCGATAAACATGGATCAACCGGAATCTCCGAATGTGTCTGTCTTTCTTTTGGTGTGGCGTGACGGATGATTCCGCAGCCTGATGGACGTTCTTTTAGTTTATCAACTCGCCCCGAATGCACTGTTCCCGATGCGCTCTCGAAGTTTCCCAAACTGAAAAGGCTGGTACACGAGGTGCTGTGATTAAACGCACCTAATTACTTCGATCGAGTGGCCTAGAATCCCACTTGGTTTTATTGAAAGATCAAACGGAATCGCCTCGGATTGAAATTCGACGTGCCGCCGCGATTCTGTACTTATCTAGATCGGACCCGCCACAAGAGCAGGCCGCGCAAAAAGCACTTATCCTTCCCAGTTTCTGCTGCGAGCCGGTCCTCGATGGCAAAATGCTGTTGGACGAAGACGCTGGCGCGAGCCGCGCTGCTGATCGCGGTCGCGAACACGGTCGTGCTTGCCCAATCGTCTTCTGGTTCTCTCGCAGGCAAGCTGACCGATCTTTACTCCAAGCCCGTCGAAGGCGCATCGCTCACCCTGCGCAACCAAGCCACCGGCGCCGAACTGCGGACTACGACAACCAAAGGCGGCGTGTATCGCTTCGAGGGGATCGAGCCGGGTGATTACACGCTCGACGCCCTGAGTCCTCGCCTGGGGCACGGTTCCGTCAGCGGCATCGAAGTGATGGCCGGACATGAGGAGCGTGTCCAGACTGCAGTGCAACTCACGCCTGGCCTTCGGGGAGAAGCGGCAACGGCCGCACAGCCCGTTATCCTCCAGCCCGCATCGCTCGTGGAGAAAAGAGCAGCAACAACGGCTCCGCTCGCCGCGGTCGATTCGGTCATTCGATCGTCCTCGCGCGAAATGCCAGAGGTCACCACTCCAGCATTTGCCGTAGCTGTGGAATCGGAGTCTTTGCAGTCCCTGTTGCTGCCCGCGCGCTCTGCGTTGATGGATGCGCAGCAACGAAACCCGATGAATTCAACGAGCAAAATCCAGACGCCTGGGGGCTTAATGCTTCCCCCGCGAGGATCAACTCCGCAAAAGCTCACTGACATTGCACCCTCCGAATTTGCACTGACCTCGCTTTCTCCAGCAGCCGTACCAGCAATCTCTCTTCGCACGAGAGGAGCAACCGCCACGGGACTCGTCGGTTCCCGTGTCGCCGAAGTTGCTATCCAGGCTGCGCGCGCTACTTTGCGGATTACAGGCAGGTCGCCTAAGTCGGTCATCGAGGCGGCAGAAAGTGTCTCCGATGGTGTGGCGCTCGCGACTGCATTGCCGGCGGCTCAGCTGCAGGCGTTGCCATTCTCCGGCAGGAATTGGCAGAACTTTCTCCCCGATGCGTCTGCAGAATTGGACGATTCAGAAACAGAAAGCGCATCGCCTGGACGGAACGGCCAGAGCTCGTCGGCAATGACGGTGGACGGCGCAAATACACGCCTCGCTTTCGGCGGCTTCAGCGCGGGAAGAATGCGCGGGCAGACTGCATCGCTCATCGGTCCAGGAGCAAATGAAGCGGCGATCCGCGAAGTCCAAATGGCGTCAGGCAGCGTAGAAGCGTCGGCAGATCATGGTCCGGCAGGACGGCTGAATGTCGAGACCGAGCGCGGCACCCTCAAGCTGCACGGACAAGGATCTCTCTTCGAACGCGGCAACCTGATGGGAGCCCAGAATCCATTCACGCAGTGGGTGACGCAAACCGGGCCAGCCACGCCGACTACAATTCCAGTCTTTACGCCTCGACCTTACACTCCGGAAGATCAGGAAATGATCTGGGGATTCGGAATAGGTGGCCGCGTTCGCCGCCAACCGCTCTTTTGGTTTGTCGCGCTCAATGGTTCCAAGCGTGACGACCCCGGCGTTTCGACGGTCAAGCATCCTGACAATTTCTTTGCGCAACCCTCAAACGATCAAATGCAGGTGCTCAGCGCGCGCCTTGGCCTCAGCGGCGCCAATCCTGTCGTCGAAGGCCTCGGCGCCTATTCCAAGCTGCTCGAATCGCTGGACGGCCTGCTTGGTCCGGCGCCCCGCACATCTTCCCAATGGACCGGTTTTGGCCGCCTAGATTGGGCGTTTGGAGAACGCTATAAGTTCACGCTCGAAGGTACGGGCGCGCTCTCCGATTCACCGGGAGGCGGGCTGACGCGCACCTCGGAAATCTATGGCACGCACAGTTACGGTTCACGCCGCACCGACGACCAGTGGATGCTCGGCCGCGGGGAAGCCTTTCTGACGCCCAATCTGCTTGCCGTCACGCAAGCATCCGTCGGGCGACAATTTCAGGCGGCGACTCCCGACAATCCATCGCCATTCGAGCAATCGCTCGTCAGCAATGTCTGGGGCCGTCTGCCGGAAATGACCGTGGACTCGCGCTACGGCTTCACCATCGGCAACCCGTCGCATTTCGGTCCTGGCGGTCACCCTGACGAACATCTCTATGAGGCCCAGGAGCAGTTAAGCTGGGTGCGGGGCGGCGGGCTCCTGGTGAAAGCAGGCTTCGATTTCAGGCACAACAACGACGCAACGGGTTTCCTGCGGAACCAGGTCGGCACATACGACTACGCAAGCGTAGAAAACTTCGCCTCGGATGCGCTGGCTTTCTCAGCCTTCGGCCTGAACGGCCAGCTGAATTCGATGAATCAGCACAACTGCGATCAGACCGGCAAAGTGTGGCGCGACTCGGTGGGGACTCTGCACGGCCTTGGCTATTTGCCTTGTTATTCCTGGTACTCGCAGACTATGGGCCCCACGAACTGGTGGTTGAGCACCAATGATTGGGCCGGTTACGTCACTTCGCAGTGGCAACCGAAAAAGACGATTGTTGCTTCGCTGGCAATGCGCTGGGAATTGGAGCAGAGCCCAACGCCCATGGCTTTGCTCAACAATCCTGATCTGCCTCTGACGGCGAAAACGCCGAACCTCGGCAGTGAATGGGGGCCGCGGGCCAGCGTTGCCTGGGGCACAGGCGAGAGCCGTTGGCCCATACTGCGCGTTGGTTATGGACTGTACTTCGGACGCATACCGAACGCGACCTTTGAGGCCGCGCTTACGCAGACCGGCTCGCTCAAAGGCGATTTGAATTTCTTCATGCGCCCCACGGATAACCTGAATGCAGGAGGAGCACCGCCGTTCCCCTACGTGCTCGCAGGTGAACCGTCCACCGTGGTGAAACCTGGAGCAGTCGAGTTCGCGCCGGCCTTCCGCAACGGAGAGGTGCAGCAGGGAATCGCCTCCGTGGAGGAAACACTTCCCGGCCACATTCACGTGGACGCAAGCGCCATGGGTAGCCTCGGACGCAGACTCCCCGTCACCGAGGATACGAACATCGATCCAGCGACCAATCCACAGACCATCACCTACGCGGTAGTGGACGGCAGCAGCTCTGGACCCTTGAAGATGCCGCAGATCAAAGTACCGTTCTACGCTTCGTGGCCGTCTGCGGATTCATCGAAGGGTTTTGACGGCCGCCTCAACCCGAATTACCAGCAGGTGACAGAGATTTCGAGTCGCGCCAACTCGACCTATGAAGCGGCGATGCTACGCGTGACGCGCAACAGCCGCGAAGGTCTCACGCTGCACGCACGCTACACCTACGCGCACGCCATGGATTGGAATCCGAATGAAAGCGCCGACGTGACGGGACCGAGCGTCTTCGACCCTGCAGATTTTCGCGAAGAATACGGAACCAGCGGCCTCGATGTGCGACACAATGCCTCCGCAGCCGTCATTTGGGAGCCGCGTTGGAAACTGCATGGCCAAACCGGTCGGTTCGTGAATGGGTGGAGGCTCTCGGGAATCGGCACGTTTCGCAGCGGCCTGCCCTACACCATGCGCGTCTCAGGGTCTCTTGCCAAAGAATTCGATACGACCGGAGCGGCCATCGTGGCCCTCGCACCGGGAATGAACGGTTACGGTGGGGATAGTCGCGTGTATGGCGTCGGGCGTAACACCTATCGTTATCCGCGCACATTGAAGGCCGACCTGCGTCTAGCCAAACACTTCAACCTCGGGTCGATGCGGCAACTGGAGTTGCTGGCGGAAAGCTTCAATCTGTTCAATCACCAGAATGTGACCCAGCTTGAGACGGTCGGCTATTCAATCGAATCGGGCAGCGTCAATGGAAGTCTGCCGACGCTCAACTTCCTCACCGGCCTGAAGACTGGCCAAACTGAGTTCGGCAAGCCACTCAATGTGAATGCGACAGACTTTTATCGCCCGCGGCAGATTCAGTTTGGAATCAGGATGAGATTCTGAAGAGCTGAACAGGCGCAGCATTCGAGAGGTTGAACACTTATACTGGGCGGGTTGAACAGACGGGAAGGATCACGATGTTCCGCTCACTGGCATTGTTGTGCGCGCTGATTCCAAGCCTCGCACTCGGACAGCAACCCAAGCCGACGAGACCCCCGATCACCGGTATCTCGCATGTGACGCTTTACGCGGATGATCTCGAAAAGTCGCGGCAGTTTTATGGCCCTCTACTCGGATGGGAACAGATGCCGGCAGGACCTGTGCATCCAGGCGTTCGCTTTTACGCGAACCACGCGCAGTACATCGAGCTGGTTTCTCCGCCGGAGTTGGGCCGCATGGATCGTCTCGTCCGCATCTCGTTTTCAACCAGCGACGCAGAATCTTTGCGCGGTTTCCTCGCAGCAAGTGGAGTGGCCGTTCCTCCGTCTGTCAGTGTCGATGACCGTGGAAACAAGTTTTTTCAAACGAACGATCCTGAAGGACACGCAATCGACTTCACGCAGCAAGGTCCGCACGCACCCGAGGAGTCCAGCTCCGCACACCCGGTGAGCACGCATATCAACCATGCTGGATTCGTAGTGCGCGATCGCGCAGCGTCGGATCATTTTTACCGCGACGTCCTCGGGTTTCATCTTTATTGGCAGGGTGGCTCAGGTCCCGGTCACACGGATTGGGTGATGATGCAGGTTCCGGATGGAACCGACTGGCTGGAGTACATGTTGTATCTGCCTGCCGCACCATCGCGCGCACAGTTAGGTTCTGCCAACCATTTTTCGCCGGGCGTAGTCGGCATCGCGGACCTGCAACAGAAGTTGAAGCAGAATGGCTGGGTGGGGACAGGGAAGGAACATGCTCTGCTCGGCGTCGACGCAAAATGGCAGTTTGACTTGGCCGATCCGGATGGAACCAGGGTCGAGTTTATGGAATTCAAGCCCGTGAAGGAGCCCTGCTGCTCTCCCTACACAGGTCCTCAACCAAGTCCATCGCAATCCTGGTAGACCTACGCGGCGCATGCTCGCATGACCAGAGCAGTCCAAGTCATTTCAGGCGTTGGCAGGAAGGGCGCACGTATGTTTACAGCGGTGGCAGCAAACCGCAAAGCGGCTCGGGCACAACGACTTTTCCATCCATCTGAAAGCACGTCGCACCATTGATGTCGGTGCTATAGGTACGGACCTTCGCCGTCTGCAATTCCGCCAACACTTCCGGGCGCGGATGATGATATCGATTGTGCAGCCCGCATGAAATCACAGCCCACTCCGGCGCCACGCGGGCCAGAAACTCAGGTCGCGTGGAGGTAACACTTCCGTGATGGGCGACCTTCAGCAGGGTACTTTGCAGGCCTTTCTCAGTCAGCATCGATTGCTCAATCGGCGCCTCGGCGTCGCCTTCGAGCAGGACGGACGTTCCGCCGTACGCCATGTGGAGCACCAGCGAGTCGTTATTGGCAGGTTCCGCACCGGGTTGGTAGTCACGGAAAGGTGCGAGCACATGGATGTTCGTGTCGCCCAGCGCCATTTCGTCTCCGGAGCGCAACGCACGAACAGCAAGGTGAAGCTGGCCCGCCTCGCTCAGCAGTGCATTGTAGACGGCGACGTGCGGGTTGTTACCCACCCACAATTCTGCGGGACGAAAATTGCGCAGCACCGCAGGCAGTCCTCCCATATGGTCGGAGTGTGCGTGACTCAAAGCGACAACATCGAGATGACGGATGCCGCGCGCCCACAAGGCCGGCGAGACCACTTCCTCGCCGATGTCGAAGTCCTGCGGAGCTTGCCGCGGGCCACCGCCAAATCCACCGCCATCCACAAGCAGCGTCTTGCCATCGGGCGTGATCAGTAGCAGAGAATCGCCCTGTCCAACGTCGATTGCCTCGAACGTTAGCGCATTGTTCGGATGTTCGATCGGCCGTGGCAAAATAGCGGCGACAGCCGCAAGAATAAGCGCTGCCCATGCGCCAACACCGCGGTAAAGAGCCTGCCGATCCGAAACCCCGACATGGCGCACTTTCTTGCGGCCTTGACGAGCCAGCACCATGGCGGCGGCTAGCAAGACGCAGAATGCCGCGGACTGCCAGGTGAGCGGTGCGGGAATTCGAAAGTCGCCCAGCGCAAGCGAGCCGAATAACCGCACGAGCCAAACTCCAAAGTGAAGAGGAAGAGCCGCGACCATCGCCGGGACCACGGCGGCCGCGGGCCACACGAGCAGCGTCAGCAATGTCAAAAGCGCAGCCGGCATCAACAGGCCGAGCAGAGGCAGAATGAAGATGTTGACGGGCAACGCAAAGACCGTGATGCGGTGGAAGTAAATTGCCATTGGCAGAGTCATGGCGAGCTCAACCACGCACGAAACCACGAGCAACTCAACGCACCGCAGTGCGAAGCGAATCGACCATGGAAAGACGCGCCAGCCGATGCGCGCCGAAAGCGCCCGCTGCAGGCGGCTCGCGATCATGCGCAACACAACACGGAACTCGGCAAGACGCGGCTCCAGCTTGACGTCGATGGCAACGGTGCGGAGATCGCGCGTCGCGGCCAGATAAGGATGAACGGATTTTTCCAGCAGCGGAGCAGCAACGCCTGCAATGGCAACGACAGCGAGCAGAGTCATTTGAAAACTTGAGTCCAAGAGGCTGCGCGGGCTGAAGGCGAGCAGGCAGAGCGACGCGAAGCCGATCGTGTTCAACGGGCTGCGTTCGCGGTAGATCAGGCGGCCCAACAGATACAGGGTGACCATCCAGAGTGAACGCTGCACTGGCGTGGCGAAGCCTGTAAAAAATGCATAGGCGAACGACGCAACGATAGTGATCAGCGTGGCAGGCACGTGAGGCAGGCGCACACGTCGTGCGATCCAGAAGAAGCATCCCGCGACAATTGCGAGATGGAAACCGGAGACCACGAGCATGTGAAACGATCCGGTGCGCTCAAAGCCGACGCGCAGCGAGTGCGTGAGATAGGTGCGGTCGCCGGTCGTCATCGCGGCTAGCATGACGGCGTCGTCCTCACTGAGGCGTAGCACCGCAGGAAAGCGCCCGCATTGCCGCAGGCAGCGCAAGCAGACGTGCGCTGAACGCATGTTGCAGCGCGGCAATGCGGCAATGCAGAAAATGCGCCTTGGTCTCGCCCGATAGACTCGATGCGATCGACGGTTACCGAGCCCGAAGAAGTGATTCCCTGGTCAAGCAGATAGTCTGTCCGACTCCAGGCGCCGGGGTCGCGATACTCCTCCGGCGGAAGCAGGCGTACGACGGCCCGAATGCGCTCGCCGCATGCAAACCCTTGTGGAGATGCCTGAACCTGCGATTGCTCTGGCCAGCGAACCGTCAACCGCACGCTGCCATCGCCGCGAATTTCCCGATCTTCCGCATCGGTGACGAGTTCAATGCTAGCCACGCGCACATCGATACGTTGCGTCAGGTTTTCGCTGGGAGTTTCCTCCACATTCTCAACTCGCTCGCTTCGCAGTGGCGCGGCCTCGCTGATGGTGCCTTCCACAGTGCGCAAAAGACCGTCAGAGAGCGCAGAAATGACCGGAGCTGCGGCTGGATGCGGCTCCATCTCCGCACACCAGGCACCCAGCAAACACCATAGCACCGCAAGTGGAAGCCACACGACGCGTTGCGCACGAACGGCCGCAATGCAAGCACAGCACTGCAATCGGGGCCAGCACAATCAGCAAAATACTGGGCCGCAGCCACACGGCCTGCGTCAAGGCGATGCCCAGGGAAAACAGCCATGCTGCATGAAAGAGAGGAATGAGGCTCGTGTGGGGACTCGCGTCCGCCGCTGCAGCAGTTGAGAAAGGTGGCCCGGAGGTGGGACGTTCCGCTTGCATGGCGGGTGAAGCGAGGAGGAGTGCTTGTGATGAGGGTATCAGGCGCGCCGCAACGCAACCACCGTCTCCAGATGGAACGTCTGTGGAAACAAGTCGACGAGCGCGATCGATTCGATCTCATAGCCTGAGCTCGAGAAGGTGCGCGAGATCGCGCGCGAGCGTAGCAGGATCGCAGGAAACATAAACGATCGCGGGCGCCGCAATCCTCGCTAGCTGCGCCGTCGTCTCCGGGCCAAGTCCAATGCGCGGTGGGTCCACAACGATCAGGTCCGGCGGATCGCTTTTGGGCTGGCGGCGCAAAAACGGCAGAGTCTCCGTCTTCACGACTTCGCTCTGTGTGTTTTTGACGTTCTCTTTGAGAGCTTCGATCGAGAGGGCGCAGATTCGACGGCGACCACGTGCTCAAAGCTCGCTGCAAGTTGCCGCGCAAATAGCCCGACGCCCGCGAAAAGATCCCATGCAGCTTGACCAGTCCGGTCCGCGGTCACACGCTCAACGAGCGGATCCACCAGCCACCGATTGACCTGAAAAAAACTTCCATGGTCGACGCGATAATCGAAATCGGCGGCACGATAGGTCAGGGAAGACGCGCCCCAACGCGCGAGCGTGCGCGGCTGCTCCCCCTTGCGGCCCTCGACTACAAGTTCCAAGCCCTGCAACTCCGGAACTCGCTCCGTTGAATGCGCGCGCGACATCCTCGATACGAAACTTTCCCGGCGATGGCGATGAAAATGCTTGCGAGCAGCGCGCTCTCGTCCCCATTGCAGAAGAGGCTCATCTCCGTGGGACGAAGTGTGAGAACGGATTCGCGGAGCATTGCGGCCAAGGCAGAAGCGGCCTTGAGCAATAAGGGCGCGGCAATGGGGCACTCGCTGATCGGGAACCACGGCGTGCGAACGGCGTCCGCGATAGCCCGGATTTCCCGCGCGCATCGAATGCAAGCCGAATGCGGTTGCGATAGCTCCAGGGCTCGGCCGCGCAGCACCTCGATCTCCGGCAATGCGCGCACGCCGCCACGCTCGAGGGTTTCGCGCAAAATCGCCTTTTTGAATCCAAGTTGAGTATCGTAATCGGCGTGCTGGTAGTGGCAGCCGCCGCACGCGCCAAAATGCGCGGCAGCCGGGCGTGATGCGCGTCGGGCGACGCCGTCAACAATCTCCTCCGCCTCCGCGAGTGCATAGCCGCGTTTCTCTTCGACCATGCGGACGCGCGCCTCCTCGCCGGGCAGCGTGAGCGGCACAAAAACCGCCTTGCCTTCGACGCGCGCCAGAAACGCGCCGCCGTAAACAGGCTTTTCAATTTGCACGAGCTGGGTGTTCGAGCAGCTCATTGCTGGCTCATATAAAAAAGGCTGAGCCGCGGCAGGCCGTAATGCACCAGCAGTTGTTTAGTCACGAACTGGTGTTCCACCTGGCGCAATTGAACGGCTCCCATGCGGCTGCGATAGGGCGCAAGCTCGCGCGCAGCGTGTTCTTTTAGCCCGACCAGCAGCTCCTCGGGCGCGGCTGCGGTGAGCGCGGCGAACAGCTTCTCTTCAAGAACCGTAAGCGTGCGTTCGAGCGCTTCCAGATCGTGCGTGGCAGCGCTCGCCGGCTGCGAAGCTCCGTACTTCGTTTGCCAATTCGCGCAAGCGGGCAGCGGTTGCCGTGCAGGCCTCCGACGCAATGTCCGATCGCGCGCAACGATGCAGCAGCGGCCTCAAGATGCGCGGCCACGCGCTCATGCTCGAATCCCGATTCGCGACTCTCGGCAGGTTGCGGGCGCTGCGCCGGCCGACGCTTCGCGCAACTCCTCGGCAGCCACCATCACCGCCTGCGCGCACCATGCCAGGCCATTGATGCGGCGCATCCGCCCCCGCTTCTGCCGAGTTTCATATTTGTCGAACGCCGCATCGATGCCGCGCAGAGCCGCCTCCAGAGGAATCCCCGCCTCGCGCCATGTCTCAATCAGCGCCCAATCGAGCGTAGAAAGCAGCAGCAGCGCGCCGCGCCTCTGCTGAAAGCGCTCTTCGATCTCGGTGAAGTAATTGAAATAGTTGCGCACGGCGCGCCTCAATGTGCGCGGCTGCGCGGGCGCGGAGTGCGGTTGCGCTCGAACAGAATGCGCAGGCCATCGAGCGTCAGCATGTCGTCGATCTCAGCGATATAGCGCGAGTCCGCAGCGACCATGCGCGCCAGGCCGCCGGTAGCGATCACGCGCGGCTTCATGCCCAGCTCTTCGAAAATCCGTTCGAGGATTCCATCGACGAGGCCGATGTAGCCGTAGTAGAGGCCGCTCTGCAGATGCCCCGTGGTATTGGTGCCGATCACCTTGGCCGGCCGCTTGATGTCCACGCGGCTCAGGCGCGCGGCGCGGGAAAAAAGCGCATCGGCACTGAGCCCGAGACCAGGCGCAATGGCGCCGCCCATGTATTCGCCGCGTTCCGAGATCACTTCGAACTTGGTCGCTGTGCCGAAGTCCACCACGATGCAAGGACCGCCATATTTCTCATATGCGGCGATGCAGTCGCAGAGCCGATCCGCGCCAAGCTCGGTCGGATTGTCGACGAGCACCGGCATTCCGGTCTTGATGCCGGGCTCGACGAACAGCGGCTCCAATTGAAAATAGTTTTCGCACATCTGGCGCAATGTCGACTCCACGGGCGGCACCACAGACGAAATGATGATGTGCGTGACTTGTTTCGGAGACATCCCGTGCATCTCAAAGAGATTCACGAAAAATACGCCGTACTCATCCACGGTCTGGGTGCGATGCGTGGTCACGCGCCAGTGCGCGGCAAGCTGCGGCGGCTCAACGTCCAGCTGGTAGAGGCCCAGAACCGTATTCGTGTTGCCCACATCCAGAGCCAGAAGCATCCTGTTCAGCCTGTCTTCACTTCGCGAATCCCGCCGGTGCGCACCGCAATCAAGCCTCCGCCGGCCTTCACCAGCAGGAAACCCCGCTCGTCGAGGCCGGCAGTCACGCCAATGCACGCTTGCGGGCCATGCACCTCAACCTGCCGTCCGCGAATCCATGTCGAAGCCTGCTCAACGCGTGCAGGAATCCTCGCAACTGCATCGGCTTCGAGCAGCCCATGTGCTTCGCGCTCCAGCGATTCTAGCAGGGCGACGAGCAGCGCCTGGCGGCTGATGCGACGATCCGATTCCAGGTCCAGTGACGTTGCCGGCGTCGCTAAACCCGCGTCAAAATCGCGCTGGTGCACATTGATGCCGATGCCGACGATGGCGAAGGCCAGCATGTCGCCTTCGGTCTTGGACTCGACCAGGATACCGCCCGTCTTGCGGCTCGCCGAGCAGCAGATCGTTGGGCCAGCGCAAATCCACATTGAGCCCGCTGGCAGAATCGGATTGCGTCGGCCGCCGCAAGACCTGCGGCTAACGGAAGAAGCGGCAAACGGGCGGCCGAGATGGCCAAGCGCAACAACACGCTGACGTAAAGACCCTGTCCTGCATTGGACTCCCAGCGATGGTCGCCGCGTCCGCGACCTGCCGTCTGCTCATCCGCAAAATAGACTGACCCGTGCGGCGCGCCATTGCGTGCGCCGGCCATCGCATCGGAGTTCGTCGATCCGGTGACAGGCGAAAAATGCAGGTTGCCCGCGTAGATGGTGGCCTTGAGTGCGGCCTCGAGGGCCGGAATGTCATACACGGGTCAGCTCGGCTCCGCAACGATGGTCATCGAGATGTCCGCGGCTTTGGCCGAATGGGTCAGCGCTCCGACGCTGATAAAGTCCACACCGGTCTCCGCGTAGGCGCGAATATTTTCGAGCACGATCCCGCCCGAGGCCTCGATGGGAATCCATCGGTTCTCCTTGCGGATTCGCTCCACGGCCTCTTTCACCTGCGCCGTCGACATGTTGTCGAGCAGAATTGCTTCAGCGCCGTGCTCAAGCGCCTCGCTCAATTCCCGCGCGCTGCGCACTTCCACCTGGACGCGCTGGCCCTTCTGGCGCCGCTCGAGAGCATGGGTCAGCGCTGTGCGCAGGCCGCCGCCCAGGGAAATGTGGTTGTTCTTGATCAGAATTCCCGAGGCCAGGTCGAGCCGATGATTGGTGCCCCCGCCGCACAGCACAGCGTATTTTTCCAGCGCCCTCATGCCGGGAACGGTCTTGCGCGTATCGAGAACGCGGGCCTGCGTGCCCTGAATGGCGTCGACATATTTGCGCGTGAGCGTGGCGATGCCGCTGAGGTGCTGCATCAGGTTCAGGATGACGCGCTCGCAACTGAGTAGCACGCGCGCGTTGTGGCGAATGACGGCCAGCACCTGGCCGCCATGGACGCGCACGCCGTCGAAGATTTCGGGATGGCTGACGACCTCGAAGCGTGTGTGCGCTCCGGGCCGCTGATCGAGCCGCGCGAAAATCTCGAGAAGACGCGGAACTGCGCCAAGGCCGGCCACCACCATCTCCTGCCGCGCCAGGATGGAGCCCGAACCACGCAGGTTGGGATCGATTGTGACGTTGGTCGTGGCGTCGCTGGCGGCCTTGTCTTCCACAAGGGCCTGCTCCAGCAATGCGTCAATGCGGCTGCTCTTCCAATCCATTCGTCTTCTTTCGCTGTGTCAGGAACTGGTTTGCGGTTTTTGCTTTAGTAGAAAGTTATAAATAACTTTCTTTACCCTGTCATCCGCCTCGCTGGCAATGGTATGAAAGTGGGACCCATTGTGGCGGTTGATCACCAGCGAGTACTTCGGATCGAGGCCGACGGCCTCAACCAGGCTCTTCCAGAGTCGGTGTTTTCCGTGCGTGAGCCGGTCGATGAAGCCAACTGGGCCCAGGTCAGTGAACCAGAGAAAGGCAACGATGTTGAGCGCATTGCGCACGATCATCCTGTAACTGGTCAGCAGAACATACTGCGAGGGATTCCCGTCGTGCTTCAGCCCGTGCGACAGGTCGACGAACGCCAGGGGCTTTTCGGTGGGTTCCATGCGCGCGTCGAGGATGATGCGGTTGGCAGCGGCCGAGAAGTTTGGGGCCGTAAAACAGCCGGGCAGGTTGCCAAAGAAGATCGAGGGCGTGTCCTGGACTGGAGCAGGAGTGTCACGGAAGTCGCCGAGTCGTGCCGCCTTGCAAAAGGATCGGAGTCGGCTTCAGCGCTTACAGGAATGTCTTCGACCGGCAACTCCTGCGGAGTTTCGCAGTGCTCCGAGAGCTCGCGATAGGCAACCTGGATCAGCTTGAAATGCTCTTCGGCTTCGAGGCGCTGGACCTCATTGTGTTCGAAGCGATCAGGATGCCATCGCTTGGCGGCAACCTTGTAGGCCTTGCGGATCGCGACTTTGGACGGGCCTGTTTGCGCAAGACCAAGCGCCTTGCCGTGCTCGACGCATTGTTCGCAGACACAGGGCATTGCCGCGCTAACCGCTCAGGCCGTCGAGATCGCGGCGCAACTTGTCGAGCAATTTCCGCGCTTCGTCGAGTTGTTTCTTCAATCCTTCGACGATGTGCGCCGGAGCTTTTGAGGTGAAGCTCGAATCATTTAATTTGGCTTCTGAGTTCGTGACGATCTGTTCTTGCTTTGCGATGTCTTTGCGCTTCTTTTCGAGGTCTGCGGAGATGTCGATCTTGCGTTTCGTAGACGACCGCGATGTCGAAATTGAACTTTGTGCGCAATGGTAGGCCGGCAGTAATCTGGTGAACTGAACCGCACCTCACTCACTCTTGCCAATTTCTTGATCAGCTCTTGGTTTTCTTCAATGGCAGGGCAAACTTCGGGATCAACTCGCAGTTCGATCAGAACAGAAGCCTTTTCTTCCACCCCGAGTTCCTTTCGAAGCGCTCTCGTTTCGACGGTGACGTTCTGGAGCGTATTCATTGCAGTCATCAATGAGGGGACGCCAGCTTGCTCTTGGGTTGGGATACTCGGTCAGTGCCACCGACTTTGGCCGGGCGACTCACCGTCGTGCATCGCGTGCCACAGCTCTTCGGTTAAAAATGGCATGAAGGGCGACAGCAGGCGCAGCGCTGTCTCGAAGACCTGCACAAGCGTGTTCAGTGCGGCATTTTGTTTTTGCCTTGTCGGCCGACTCGGAGAAATCCAGCCGCAGCTTCACGAATTTCAAATACCAGTCGCAAAAGCTGCCCCAGAAGAACTGGTAGATCACCTTGGCCGCATCGTCGAAGCGATAGTTTTCGAGGGCCTGGTTGACCTTCTCTGCCGTCGCATTGAATTCGGCAACGATCCAACGTGCTTCAAGCGGCGCGTCCGCAGCAACCGTCGGCATTGCGCCCAATGCGCCTCGATCAACGGTGATGCCTACCTCCGCCGCCCGATCCACGTTCATGAAGATGAACCGCGCGGCATTCCAAATCTTGTTCGCGAAGGCGCGATAGCCCTCGGTACGCGCGATGTTGAAGGCAATGTCCGTGCCCGGCGAGGCCATCGACGCCAGCGTGAAGCGCACCGCATCGGTCCCATACTGCTTCACGATCTCGATGGGATCGACGACGTTGCCCTTGGTCTTCGACATCTTCTCGCGGTTGGCGTCGCGCACCAGCGCGTGAATGTAGACCTCACGAAATGGCACCGATTCTGCAAGCGATCGCTTCGACCCATCGGGCATCGGCACATCGCCCGCGAACCAGCAGCCCAGCATGATCATGCGCGCCACCCAGAAGAAGAGGATGTCGAAGCCCGTGACCAGCAGGCTGGTGGGATAAAAGGCGTCGAAATCCGCGCGGTTTTCGGCTGTGATATTGGGCCAGCCGAAGACCGACACCGGCAGCAATCCCGACGAGAACCACGTGTCGAGCACGTCGGTCTCCTGCGTGATCTTCTCCGATCCGCAGTGCGCGCACTTCGTCGGATCTTCGCGCGCCACGGTCATCTTGTGGCACACCGCGCAATGCCATGCGGGAATGCGATGGCCCCACCAAAGCTGCCGCGAGATGCACCAGTCGTGGATGTTCTCCATCCAGTTCGAGGTAGACCTTCTCGTACTGCTCCGGGAAGATGCGAATGGCTTTCTCGCCATTCGCGTCCGGCTTCACAGCGGCAATCGCCTTGTCGGCAAGCGGCTGAATCTTGACGAACCATTGCAGGGAAAGCCGCGGCTCGACGACGGTTTTGCAGCGGTCGCAATGGCCGATGTTGTGCGTGTGGTCCTTGATTCCCGCCAGCAGCCCCTGCGCTTCAAGATCCGCAACAATCTTCTTGCGCGCAACAAAGCGGTCCAGGCCCGCATAGGCGCCGCCCTCGGCTGTTGATATGCGCCGTCTCGTCCATGACGTTGATGGAGGGCAGATTGTGCCGCTGGCCCGAGCGCAAAATCATTCGGGTCGTGCGCCGGGGTGACCTTGACTGCGCCGGTGCCGAAGTCGCGGCTGACCCACTCGTCGAGAATGATCGGAATCTCGCGATTCGTCAGCGGCAGGCGCAGCTTCTTGCCATGCAGGTGCAGGTAGCGCTCGTCCTCAGGATGGATCGCCACGGCCACGTCGCCGAGCATCGTCTCGGGCCGCGTGGTCGCAACGGTCAGGAACTCGCCGGTATCCTTGCCATCCGTCGCCAAGCACCGGGTAGCGAATCTCCCACAGGTGGCCCTTGTGCTCGTCGTAGACCACTTCGAGATCGCTGATGGCGGTCTGGCAGCGCGGGCACCAGTTCACGATGTAGGCGCCGCGATAGATCAGCCCCTGCTCATAGAGTTTGACGAAGGCCTCGCGCACCGCGACCGAGAGCCGCTCGTCCATGGTGAAGTATTCGCGCTGCCAATCGACGGAGGCGCCGAGGCGCTTCATCTGGCCGAGAATGGCGCCGCCGTAGTGCCGCTTCCACTCCCACACGCGCTCGACGAAGGCTTCGCGGCCCAGCTTCTGCCGGGTCGTTGCCTTCGTTCGCCAGCTTGCCGCTCTACCATCATCTGCGTGGCGATGCCGGCGTGATCGGTGCCCGGCACCCACAGCGCGCGATCGCCGCGCATGCGGCGCCAGCGGGCCAGGATGTCGCATCTCGGTCTGCTCGAACATGTGCCCCATGTGCAAGCTGCCGGTTACGTTGGGCGGCGGCAGCAGGATCACAAAGGCGGCGACTGGCGCGTCGGGGCCGGACGCTCGCTCGCGCGTCCAGGACCCGATTCGGCGCTCGAATGCGGTGTCGGCTGGGCGAACAGATTCTCGCGCACCCAGTATTCGGCCCAGTGATCTTCAATGGCGGTGGGGTCGTAGGCTTTCGGCAGGTCGTGAGGCATGGGGGTTGTCGACGAGCCCCCATGGAATTGCAAACCCTCGATGCTGACGAGGGTTTCAAGCGAGGGGACTACTCTTCACTTTAGCAGAGGAGGCGACGCGTCAGAAGCCGATGCGCCGAGAATGACGCCGCAAATGCCATCGCACAAAGGAAATGCCGCACCAGAGAGGCGCGGCATTTCGATGCTAGGATCGGCCTTCGAGCTTAGAACGGGTTCAGCTTCGCGAGGCCCTTCTTCTTTTTCTTCTTGCTCGAGGATTCGTCGCTCAGGTCCGTCTTGGGCGTTCTTTTTCTTGCCGTCGGCGGTTGCGGTCGCCGCTGGAGCCGAGCCCGGGCTTGATGTCGTTCACCTGGTCAGGAGCGGCGGCGGGCGCTTCAGCAGCGGGCAAGACAGTATTCACCGGACCGACCGGCTTGACCACGGCATTGGGATCGCGCCGCAGCGGCTTCGCCCGCGGGCGCATTCACAACCTGGACGCCGACACCCGTTCCACCTATCGGGCGCGGCCATCTGCATTGGCGCCGTGGAAGGCTCATCGCTGCGCGGCGGCTCATTGGGGCCGGTGGGCGTGACCGCAGCAGCGGGCGCAGTCGGCTTGCCGGCGTTGACGCGCCGTGTTAAACATGGCCAAATCTTGCTTGGTCACGTCGGGCGCCAGGGTCCGCTTGGGGTCGTCGAGGCTGGGGTCGCCGACGTGCACCGCCTCCACCACCGAAGGCCCGTGCCGGATGATGTCGAAGGTCTTGTCGGTAAAGCGCAGGGGTTGCCGGCTGCGCTCTTCGGCGTCGTTTTCGGCCACGGCTGCCGCGGTCGGCTCGGGAACGGGACGGTTCATGGCCACCAGCCGGTCGCGGGCATCTTCCACGTGCGGAGCCATGGGATAGCGGGTGATCACCTTGGCATAGGCTGCGGCGGCGCGATCCATATACATCGCGCGCAGCCGTTCACGGATGGCTCCGGGCAATCCGGGGGCAATCTGCACGCGATGGGCCTGGCCGGCATAGGCGTCGCCAATGCCCGAGCAGCGCCTGGTCGCTCTTGGAGTAGAGCGGATAGGTATCGACGACGGTCTCGAGGCGGGCGATGGCGGCGGCAAAGTTCTCGCGGCTATCGTAGTAGAGGCCGATCTGCGTCTCGCGCTCGGCCAGAACCTCCTGCACGTCGCGCAGTTTCTGCTTGGCGCGCGGAATCAGCGTGCGAGTCCGGAAACTGGTTGATCATGTTCCGGTACTCTTCTTCGGCGTGCTGCGCGTTGGTGTAGTCGCGGTCGGGCTTTTCCATCTGCTGGTAGTAGATGTCGCCCACCTTCATCTGCGCTTCGGCAGCTTCGGGCGCATTGGGGAAGAAGGTGATGAAGTCCTTGTACTCGGCTTCGGCCTGGGTCAGGCCCGCGGCGCCACCTTCCTTGAACCACGTGTCGCCGACGGCCAGCTTGGCGCGCATCCGGTACTCGGAGTCGGGATAGGTGTTCAGCAGGGTCTGCAGAGTGAGCCGGGCCACGTCGTAGCGGCCCTTCTTCATCGAGACCATGGCCTTGTCGAAGAGCTCCTTGTCGGGCTGCTTGGAGTTCACGTTGGCCAGCGGGTTGGCGCTCAGGTCTTCGTTCTTCTTGTGCTTTGGCGTTTTTTCTTTGTCCTTGGCCTGGGCCAGAACCGCTGTCAGAACCAACATCGCCAACGCAGCTGTCGCAATCTTCTGGGAAAAACGATTCATACCACCTCAATGTGAGCTCGCAGCCGCGAGGCCAGGCTGCACGCCCTTGCCGACACATCACCCTAGGAAACGTACTCGCCTGCCGCCTGCACGGGCTGCCGCCAGCAGTGCGCGCGCATCCCGCTCCGGCTCGCCCGCGCCAAAAACGGCATTCCCTGCCACCAGCAGGTCCGCTCCTGCTTGGACGACCTGGGCAACCGTGTCGTGAGCCACCCCGCCGTCCACTTCGATTTTAAATGCCAGCCCCAGTTCCTGGCGCAATTCGGCCAGGCGCCGGATCTTATCCAGCGAAAAAGGAATAAACTCCTGCCCGCCAAAGCCCGGATTGACGCTCATGATCAGCACGTGATGGACCATGGGCAGAATGTCCATGATGAAATCCACGCGGGTGGCCGGATTGAGCACCACGCCCGGCTTCATTCCGTGATGGGCAATGTGCGCGAGCGACCGGTGCAGGTGCCGGCACGCCTCGTAATGCACGCTCACCCAGTCGGCCCCGGCATCGGCAAAGGCCGGAATGAACTCATCGGGGTTCTCGATCATCAGGTGGCAGTCGAGCGGCAGGTTGGTCGCCTTGCGCAGGCTCTTCACCACCGGCGGGCCGAGGGTGATGTTGGGGACAAAGTGCCCGTCCATGACGTCGACGTGGATGGTCGTGCCGCCGCCCCGCTCAGCCGCGGCCACTTCGTCCGCAAGCCGTGCAAAATCCGCCGACAATATCGATGGAAGCAGCTCAACCATGTCAGAGTGTTCCCGCCCAGCCAGTGTATCAGCCGCATCGGAGATTTCGATGATTTGCGCGGTCCTCTGCGGCGATCTGAGAGCATTGCGAACCCGCTATGCATCGTGTTCGACGTGCCGAACGCGGCGCGCGACCGCTGACGCAGCGATCAGCGTTTCAACGGGCCAGTGTCCTTCCGCATCGGGGAAGAAGATTTCGCCGCACGCGGCGCACTTCGGGCCGGTAGTACCAGCGCTTGAGCAGTGCCAGTGCCCCTGGCGCACAGTAGCCGATGGGCTGCGGAGGCCGCGGTCAGCGCAGCCAGCACCGCCTCCATGCGGCCTCGAGCATGCCGCGAGCCGGTTTTGATAGACTGCTATGGCGGGAAGCGCGTCAACCTCCGCCGCCCGGTCGCCGGTGATCCCTGATCCCTGTTCCTTATTCCCTGGTTCCGGCTTCTTCCGGGACCGCTTCGATCGCCATCGGCTGCGCGAACAGCGAACTCGATCCCGACTGCTCATTCTGGATGCGCATGCCCAGGGTGGAAAACGCAGCGGGCCCGCGCAACCGGCCATTCTCGAAGAGAAATACGGCAACCTCATCGGGATGTTGCCGACGCGTGCAGAATCACTGCGCGCAGTTTGCTCATCGGCCGCACCAGCTCGGCGCCAGCGCCCGCACGCTTCCACCCTCTGCACCTGCGCGTGAAGCGCCGCGGCCGATTCGAATTCGAGATTCGCCGAAGCCTGTTCGCGCTCGCTGCGCAGCGACCAGCTTGCTCTCGCCGCGGGTGGCCAGAAAGCTCGCGACCGCCGCAGCTTCTTCGGCGTAGCGCTCGTCGGTGCAGCCCTTATAGCAAGGCGCGAGGCACATCTTCATCTCGGAGTAGACGCAGCCCGGATGGCTGGGATTGGGGTCGAGATCGTCGGTGCAGCGGCGCAGCAGAAACAGCTTCAGACGCCTCGTCGGCAAATCGCTCGGCGGCCGCGCGCGAGGCAAACGGCCCATAGGCCCAGTCGGCTTCGCGCTGGCTGGGCTTGTTGGTCACCACAATGCGCGGATACGGGATTGCCGCCCAGATAGCGCATAAATGCCGGCGCGCGCAGATGCATCCGCTCCAACGCCTTCGCGCCGTAGATCTCTTCTAAAAGCGAAAACTGCGTGAGCAGCGATTCGAACTCGGAGCCGGTGAGCCGCCACGCGATGCGCCGCACGCGCCCGGCCAATTGCAGCCGGCGCGGATGTTTGGGCGAAGGCTGCAGCAGCCGTTCCAGCCGCCCGCGCAGATTGGGCGTGCGGCCGATGTAGGGTTCGTCCTTCGGCTCCGCCCCGTAAAGCGCGTAGACCGCTGGCCTCTGCGGCAACTCCACCAGCGCGGCCTTGCGCATCGGCCGGATCGAAGGCGATCGATTGCATCGCGCTCACAGAAGCCGCACCCACATCACGCTCCCGCGATGGTCATGCCGTCGATGCGCAGAGTCGGCGCCGCCACCGAACCGCGGAATTCCAGATCGTTGCCGATGGCAGTCACATTGCGCAGCATCTCGCCGAGATTTCCGGCAATGGTGATCTCCTCGACCGCGTGCGTCAACTCGCCGTTCTCGATCCACAGCCCGGTCGCGCCGCGCGAATAGTCGCCGGTGACAATATTCGTCCCGAATCCCATCAGGCTGGTGACGTAGAGCCCCGCCGGAATATCTCCGATGATCTGCTCCGGCGTGAGCGTGCCCGGTTCGAGATAGAGATTGCCGCAGCCGATGCCAGGTGTTCCCGCCAACCCGCGCGAAGCATTATGCGTCGACTTCATGCCCAGTTTGCGCGCGGTATAGGTGTTGAGCAGGTAATTACGCAAAACGCCGTTTTCGACGACGACAGTGCGCCGCGAAGGCAGTCCCTCGCCGTCAAACGGCGACGTGCCGAATCCGCCCACGCCCGTCGGCAGCATCATCGTGTTGTCATCGACGATGGTCAGATTCGGCGCAGCAATCGTCTCGCCCAGTTTTCCGGCCAGAAACGACGCATGTCGCCAGATGGAGTCGCCCGAAGCTGCCTCGAACAGAGAGCCGATCAGCGACCGCGCCACCTCCGGCGCGAAAACAATAGGGACTTGCTGCGTTGGCACGCGCCGCGCGCCCAGGCGCCGCACCGTGCGCCGTCCTGCCTCCGCCCCAACTGCTTCAGGGCGATTCGAGATGCGCGAAACTCCGGGCGCCGCTCCACCAGCCGTCGCGCTGCATCGAGCCGTTCGTATCTACTGCCAAAGGCGCCGCCGAAACGCCGGCATAGCTGGTGCGGTAGCTGCCCATAAAGCCGCGCGAGTTGGCCAGCACTTTGCGCCCGGTGGCCGCGTCGAAGCTGCCGCCGTCCGAATTCGTGATCCTTGGATCGGCCGCCAACGCCGCCGCCTCCGCGCGCCGCGCCCACTCGATGCGCTCGGGACCAGGCAGCGAATACACATCGTCAAAATAGAGGTGCTGATCTTCCCGAACCGCGCCAAATTCGCCGGCTTCGGGCAGCCCATTGAGAGGATCTTCCTCGGTCACCTTGACCAGCGCCAGCGCACCGTCGACCAGCTGCCGAATGCCCTCTGGAGTCAGATCGCTGGTGCTCGTCGAGGCCGATCGCTTGCCCTGAAACACGCGCAAACCCAGCGCTCGCGAGCCGGATTCTTTGAGCGTCTCCACTTCGCCCATGCGCACGTTCACGCTGAACTCGTCGCCTTCGCGCGCTACTGCCTCGGCATCGCTGGCGCCGGCCTTCATGGCCTGGGCAACGACGTCGGCGGCCAGGGATTCCAGATCGAGTGCAGTCAGTTCGGAGGTCGCAGCGGTTTCGGGCATATGCTCAAGCTATCAAATTGATTAGGCATTCGTTCGGATCAGAGCGACTTACCGGCCGGTCCCACCCACAGTCATCCGGTCCAGCTTGATGGTTGGCATGCCGACACCCACCGGCACGCTCTGCCCATCTTTGCCGCAGGTGCCGATGCCTTCGTCGAGCTTCAGGTCGTTGCCGACCATCGACACGTACTTCAACGCTTCGGGACCATTGCCGATCAGGGTCGCGTCTTTCACCGGTGCGGTAATCTTGCCGTCCTCGATCAGATAAGCTTCTGACGCCGAAAACACGAATTTGCCATTCGTGATGTCCACCTGCCCGCCGCCGAAGTTCACCGCATACAGCCCGCGCTTTACGCTGCGCAGGATGTCCTCCGGCGCGTCGTCGCCGGCAAGCATGTAGGTATTCGTCATGCGCGGCATGGGAATGCACTGGTAGCTCTCGCGGCGACCCGAGCCGGTATTAGCCGTACCCGTGAGCCGTGCCGAAAGCTTGTCGGTTAGATAGCCCTTCAGCACGCCGTTCTCAATCAGCACCGTCTCCTGGGTTGCGGATCCTTCGTCGTCCACATTCAAAGAGCCGCGCCGCCCGGCCATGGTTCCGTTGTCGACTACCGTGACCTTCGAGCTGGCCACCGACTGGCCGATCAGACCCGTAAATGCCGAGGTTTTCTTGCGATTGAAATCGGCTTCAAGTCCGTGGCCCACGGCTTCGTGCAGCAACATGCCCGGCCAGCCGGGTCCGAGTACTACCTGCATCTCGCCCGCCGGCGCCGGCACCGCGCCCAATTGCAGAATCGCTCCGCGTGCTGCTTCGTGCGCCAGATGCTCCGGGCTCTTGCTCCCGGCGAATTGTTCCAATCCCGCTCGTCCGCCAGCCACCTGCCGAACCCCTGGTCGAAATGGGCCCGTCCTTGGCGATGACAGCCACGTTGAGCCGGCACAGCGGCTGCGTGTCGCTGGCGAAAGCGCCGTCCGAAGCCGCAATCAGAATCCGCCGCAGCTCTTCGCTATAGCTTGCCCGCACCTGCACAATGCGCGGATCGAACGCCCGGGCAGCGCGATCTGCTCGCACGATCAGCTCGAGGCGCGCGGCCAGGTCCAGATCGAATCCGCCGAGCGGCACGGGATAGAGATCGGCGGCGGGCGTCTCGGTGAACCCCTGCACGGTCTGTTTCGCCGGACCTGAAGCGATAAGTGCCGCCGTGCGCGCCGCGTGCAGCAGCCTGTTCGGGGCTCAGATTATCGGTGTACGCATAGCCGGTTCGCTCGCCCGAAAGGACGCGAATGCCGCAGCCGGCGCTGGCCCCCTGGCTTGCGGATTTCACGATCTGCTCATCCACGCCCAGCGCCGTCGACGTGACCGATTCGAAATAAAGGTCGGCGTAGTCGCCGCCTGCCGCGAGGGCTTCGCCCAGGCAGCGCTCCAGCAGCCGTTCGGTGATCCCAAATTTCTCAAAAAAATAACGTCTGTGGCTGGTGCCAAGACTCGCGTCGGGGGAAGCAGCGGGATTTGTCATCGTACCTTTAGTTTACGCCTTTGAACGTTCTGGAATAGGCCCGCGGGCGGTGGTTTGAATTCTTGATCCGGACCGTCGTACCCTACCGGCCCAGTCGATCTCGTGCTACATTTTTTCCATGAAGAAGTTTATTTTTGTTTCCCTGTTCCTCTTGGTCATTGCCAGTCCAGCGTTCGCTGCGCACCGCCATCACCACCATCATCACCACCACCATCGCGCTGCCTAAAAGGCATCTGCAGGCTGGAAGGTGTTCCGGTTGGGATCGCAGTGCACAGCCAAGTGGGCCGGATCTGTCGCGCTTGATGAACAAGCGATAGCCAATGGGCTGTAAACCGCCCCGTGTACGTTACTCTTTGGGATAACCTGTGTGATCCGAACTGCTACCGAAATCCTGGCGCTCGTGCTACATTCGGGCCATGAAAAAGTTTGTCCTTGCTGCCTTCCTATTGATGCTCTTTGCCGTTCCGGCCTTTGCCGTCAAACATAAGGTGACGCATCCGAAAGCCAGTTCATCACGCAGAACCCCTATCTAAAGCATCCCAATCACACCACCCACCGTCAGCGCCACAAAAAGATCTAGCAGCAAGGCGCGGCCTTCATGTTCCGAAACAAGACTACGTTTGTCCTACACATTGCAGGCGAACCCTGCCTGCTCCTTCCTTAGAGATTCGCGCCATGACCGATCTGGACACTCTTCGCTATCCCATTGGGCGCTTTCGCCGCGCCCGCCAGCTCCGCTTCCTGGCATCCGAGCCGCACATATCGAAACGCTGCGCCAACTGCCCGAGCATCTTCGCGCCGCGGTCAAGGGCCTCAACGACGCGCAACTCGATACTCCCTATCGCGAAGGCGGCTGGACGGTACGCCAGCTCGTCCACCATATCGCCGACAGTCACATCAACTGCTATGTGCGGTTCAAGCTCGCGCTCACGGAGGACTGGCCTACGATCAAGCCCTACGACGAAGCTGCATGGGCCGCACTTCCGACAGCACCAGCCGATCGAGGTGTCCCTTGTGCTGATCGCAGCGCTGCACGAGCGGTGGGTTGCGCTTGCTCGAATCGATGACTGACGAGCGATTTCCGGAAGGGCCTCAATCATCCCGAGCGCGGCCGCCAGAATCTCGCGCACCACCCTGGCCTCTACGACTGGCACTCGCGCCATCACACCGCGCACATCACCTGCCTCCGCGCGCGACAAGGCTGGTAAGGACAAGCCGATGGGCGCTTCAGAAGCCGCTTCCGCCGGCAAGCTTGCCCAGAGCGTTGAAGAATATCTCGCACGAACATCCGGCCGGCGGCTCTGCTCGAAGACGGGCGCATGCTCTTCGATTTGCGCCGCGCGCGCTACTCGGTCTAGCGAATCTCATGGTCGTTGCCTGCTGCAATTCTGGAGCGACGAGCGCAACCTGATGCGCACCGTCGTCGAAGTTCGCCAGCGCGCCCAATCTCTCCGTCTGATGACGCGCCGCATGGGCGCACTCCAAGCCGCAGGCATCTGGAACTCGTTCCCTCCTGCGATCGCCGTACCCCAACCGCGCGAGACGCCGGCACGGCGCAACTACCAGCACCTGCTCGAACGCGCCTTGACCCGCGCCTTCATCGGTTCGAAGGTGGATCGGCTCCGCTCGGCGATGGACCTGGAGCACAGCTTCGGCCCGGCCTATGTCCGCGGGCGCCTGTTGCGCGGTACATGCGGCGGAAGCGGTGATCGGTGTGAGCGCAGCCGAATCGGCCTCCACCATCGATGGCGTTCTCACGCTGGGCATTCTCTGGCTCGACTACTGTCGCCAGGCTGCACGCGGCGGAAGGACGCCGTCATTTTGGCGGCCTCAAAGTGATCGTCCCAGCGGGCGCATGGCGCACCACCGCGGAACGAATGGCCTGGCTCAATCATGCGGCGGCCGATTTTCAGCTCTTCACTCTCGACGAGCGCAGCGAAGAACTCTCGGCCGGTCGACTTTCGCGACACCGGCAATCTGGACTCCCGCCTGGTGCACGCTTTTTCCCGCCTGCAGCGACTTCGAGCGCTGCCAGGCCGGCGTCGATCGACTGATAGAACTTCTTCCCTCCAATGCGCGCGCGATCGGGTCGAGAGTCTGCGCCCGCTCCGCCAGCGAGGTTTGCCTTCTGCTGCATGGGCTTGAGTTTGCCCGCGTTCGGCATGGCATGGCGGCCGCTCTCCTTCGCTCGCGAAACGAAATCACTTTCGGCGCAGGCGCCAACGAGACTCCGCTCACACCCGAGAATGAACCGCTCTGCAAGGAGCTGCTTGGCGCGCCTGTTCGCGCAGCCGCCATCCCGACGGATCGCACACGCGACGCGCTCTTCCGTCTGCAGCCGGAACGATGGCTGGAGTCGCGCCTGCGCAACAACATTGACGAGCTTCTTCCCAGCCTGCGCGGCGATCTCTTCTACAGCCAGGTGCCGGCTCTTTCCAGCCGGCGATCGCGGCATGCTCGATCTGCTCACGCTCGATCGCGACGGCCGCCTGGCGGTGATCGAGTTGAAGGCCGACGAAGATTTGCACCTGCCCTTGCAGGCGCTCGACTATTGGATGCGCGTACGGGCGCTGAATCAGGACCGGCAGATCGTGGCCGGCATTGCCAGAGCCCTTGTCGGCCTTCGAGCGGCAGGGCTATTTTGCCGGAGCCGAGGTCTCAACGCGGGCTGCCGCGCATGATCGCTGGCTGCGCCCGCGCTGCGCATTCATCCCGCCAACGAGCCGGTTCTGCGCTATCTCTCGCCCTGAATCGAGTGGGAGCTGATCGCCCTGGCCGAACATTGGCGCCGCGAACTAAATTTGTTCCGCAAACGCATAATTCACGCAAAATTAGAGCGCTCGGATCGGGTGAGGAATGCTTCCCGGTATAAGCTCAGTTGTTCGCGGGGATCGTTGCCGAGGGATCCCGCGCTTTCGGAGATGATCTAATTCATTATATGTTATTGTTATGTGATAATTACATCCAGGTTGACTATCGGGAGCCGTCGCCTAATTCCCGATTTGGACCAGTCTCGGTTCCGGAGATCAATCTGGAAAACATTTTCATTCGCTGCGTGATATAAATCACTTCATTCTCCCCTCGGTGGCTACAGAATCAGGCATCGAGTTCAGCACTTTCTTTTGCGCTCGGTCTGATGAGTTCGCGTGGGCGCCGACAGATAAGCAGAGGGGATCATCCATAGGTGACGAGCAGAGTCTTTCATTCAGCCGAAACCGGTATCATGCGATCTGTGCCGACCTTTGAACTTCAATTCGTTCCGGTACGGCAGTCTTCCGTTCTCGAATTCCCGCAAAGCACGCAGCGGCGATGCGGCACGATCGTCGCCGAGCTGCCCGGATGCATGCGCGGAATTCGTTCGCGCTCGCAATCGAAGCCGTGGCGGCCGTCATGATCTACGGCCTCTGGCAGCTTTCACACCTTTCCGGTGACGCTAACGCCATTCGATCAGCCACTCTCCCAGCAGACGTCGAATTGATTTCCGGACTGGCGATCCGTAGCCTTACTTCTTCAGCGGTTTCCGCGCAAAGTAATAGAGCGCATAAGCCAGAAGCGCGAAAGCCAGCACCGACACCCATGTTGATCCAGAAATGTGGTGGGGAAAGTTGAGAATGTCTCCCTTGTCCGCAGTTGTCTCGTAGCCTTTCAACGCCACGCCGAACAAGCCCCACGATTCCTCCCGCGGCGATCAGGCCGGAGGCGATAGAGCGAGCCCGGCGAAATCTCGCTTTCTGCCTCGCCCTTCCCCCCCAGCACGTTTGACCGCCTGATCCACAAACCAGCGCACCGCTCCGCCGCAAAAAATCGCGAGTGTGGTGCCGATCGAAAGATAGGCGCCCACCGCAAACGAGAGCGAACGAATCCCCAGCAATTCGACCGCGACCACAAGGAAGACGCCCAGCATCACCAGGCCCCAGGGCAATTTTCGGCTGAGAATTCCATTGATGACCGTGGCCATCAAGCGCGCTTGCGGAGCCGCGGCTTTTTCGCTGCCGATCCCCTGGATCCACTGCACCTCGATGCGGCCCGATGCGGGCGAATACAGATACTTGCCATCCGCTAGTTCAGCCGAGCCCAGCGCGTTCAGCACGACGTATTCGTCCTTGTGATGGAGCGTCGACGCATTGTTTGGACCGAGCACCGGGAACTGCGCGGGAAGACGCTTCACGTCGTCTCTGCACCGAAACACCCGGATGCGTCGCGTTCATATCCCATGCCTGCGGTGCCGCGCGGAACTGCTGCAACCCCGTATTCATCAGGTTCAGCGTGAATCCGATCGCCACCGTCGAGACCACGACGCCGATCATCAATGCGACCTGCTGCTTCCATGGCGTCGATCCGACCAGGTAGCCGGTTTTCAAGTCCTGCGAGGTATCGCCCGAGTTCGAGGCCGCAATGCAGACCACGCCGCCAATGGTGATGGCGAGCGCGCCGAACGCAGGCGCTGTCCATCCCTGCACAAGAAAGATGGCCGACGTCGCCATCAGCGTGGCAATCGTCATGCCTGAGACCGGGCTGGCCGAGCTGCCAATCAACCCCACGATGCGCGAGCTCACCGTAACAAACAGAAATCCGAAAACGACGACCAGCAGCGAGGCGGCCGAGTTGGCCTCCCATCCCACATACGCGCCGGGCACCGGCTTGAACTGGAGAAAGATGAACATGACGGCGACGATCAGCAAGCGATCCGAACACGACCACGCCCATCGATAAATCATCCTCTGTGCGGATTGGCTTCTTCTTCTCTGCCGCCGCCCGGCCGCATGGTCTTGAAGCCGGCAATCAGCGCGTTCAGAATGGTCGGGACTGTTTTGAGCAGCGTGATCAAGCCCCGCCGCAGCTACGGCCCCCGCGCCCATGGGGCGAATGTACGTGGCCCAGAGCTGACTCGGCCCCATCTGCGCAATCGGAATCGTTCCGGGATAAATCGGATTGGGCAGCGCCTTGCCGAAGAAGTAGATCAGTGGCATCAGCACCAGCCACGAAAACACGCCGCCGGCAAAGATAACGCCAGCCACGCGCGGTCCGATGATGTAGCCCACGCCGAGATACTCCGGTGTTGCGTCGGCCTTGATCGACGCACCCTTCAGGATGTGCTGCGGACCGAAGTCCGGCTGAAACTCCGGCGTGCCCGGCCACGCCTTGAAGATGTTGTCGTTCTGAAACAAGCGTGTAGAGCGCGCCCAGCCCAAGCCCAGAGAAAACGCGTCCCGCCAGCGATCCGCCTTTCTCACCCGCGATCAGCACATCCGCGCACGCAGTGCCCTTCGGGATAAGTCAGCACGCCGTGTTCTTCCACGATGAGCTGGCGGCGCAGTGGAATCATGAACAGCACGCCGAGCCATCCGCCGATCAGCGCCAGCAGGAAAATGCGTGAGTACTCGAGATCGAAGCCGAGAAAAATGAGCGCAGGCAACGTGAAGATGACGCCCGATGCGATCGACTGGCCCGCGTTTCCGGTGGTCTGCACGATGTTGTTTTCAAGGATCGAAGCCCGTCCAAACGCGCGCAAAATGCTGATGGAGAGCACCGAAATCGGAATGGAAGCAGCGACGGTGAGCCCTGCCTTCAGCCCGACATACACCGTGACGCCGCCGAAGATGATGCCGAAGAGCGACCCAAGCAGGAGGGCGCGAAAAGTGAATTCGGGCCGGTTCTCAGAGGGTGAAACAAAAGGCTCAAACTCGGGCACGCATAGCCTCCAGCGATTGCAAGCGAAGTTATTGGAATTCCCTGAAAGGGGGAGTGTAGCAGTCGAAGCCCGCAAATCGCAGCATTTCGGCATAATCCCGGGCAGCAAGCAAACCGGCACGATTTTGCATGACATCTTGAGGCATGATCGCTATTTAAGGATTGCGCTATTCTGGTGCTCGCCGGTCTTCGCGGAGTCCTTATGCATCTCGAGCAATCGATCCTTATTCACCGGAAACCTGAAGAAGTCTGGGCATTTCTCGGGTCCGTGTCCAACATCGCCAAGTGGGATCGAGGCGTAGAGCAAACGAAAACAACCGTGGAGGCAAAGGACACTCCGGTTGGCCTCGAGTTCGACACCTTTGCCGAAGCAGGTCATTCGGAAAGGGGAAAGATGTCCTATCGCATCGCCGAAGCGGGAGAAAATACTTGTAGGGTAGATTTGACAAGCGCAACCGGGAACGCACGGTTCTTCAAGCAAGCGAGTTGGACATTCAAGACACGCTCCGATTCGCAAGGAACTATCTTGGTCTGTTCAGTCGATTTCGTCACCCGACCCGTCTATTTTTTCCTTGCGCCTCTCCTTTACGCAAAAAGGTCTGCGATCGCAGTCGACCTTGAGGGCCTGAAACAAGCCATCGAACACCCTGAGACTCGAGTGGAAAAACAGTGAGGAACCGGTCCGAACACCTCGCTTGGCGAAATCCACCCGAACCGCGTAGCGTAGGGTGCAACCAGCGCTCGTTGAGCGGAGGGCCCGAATTGCCATGAATAATCCGGTAACTGCACCCACCCCCATCGCCACACCCGTTTCGGCTCCGGCTCCCACACGGGTGCAACGACTGCTTTCTCTCGATGTGGTCCGCGGCATCACCATCGCCTTCATGATCATGGTGAACAATAACGGCGGACCGGGCTCGTGGCGTTTTATGAACCACGCCGTGTGGAACGGCCTCACGCCGACCGATCTTGTTTTTCCTACGTTCGTTTTTGTTGTAGGCGTCTCTGTAGTCTTCGCATTCGATGCGCGGCTTGCCCGTGGGGCGACGCGCGCGCACCTCGCCTGGCACACAGTGCAACGGGCAGTGGTCCTTTTCCTGCTCGGCATCGTGGTCAACAGTTTCCCCTTCTTTCAGCTTCAGCACATGCGCTTTTACGGCGTCTTGCAGCGCATTGCCGTCTGCTACCTCGTCGTCGGCCTTTTTTATCTCTGGGACAATCGCGCCTGGACCAAGGTTGTCGCGCTGTTTGTCGCGCTGGTGGGCTACTGGGTCCTGGTGCGCTGGATTCCGATTCCCGGCGTCGGCATGCCCGGACGCGACGTTCCGTTCATGGACATGACCCAGAATCTTGTCTCCTGGATCGACCGCCTTGTTTTCCCGCACCACCTGTATCTCTACGCACCCGATCACAACGTACGCGATCCTGAAGGGCTCCTGAGCGACCTGCCTGCCATCGGCACGGCTCTGCTCGGCGTGCTGACCGGCTTATGGCTTCGTTCAGACAAACCCGCTTCTTTCAGAGCCAATGGATTGGCAGTGGCGGCCTTGTCGAGTCTGGCACTTGGCTATTTCTGGGCGCTCTGGTTTCCATTGAACAAAAACATGTGGACCAGTTCGTTTGTGCTTGTCGCGGCAGGCTATTCGCTTTTCCTGCTGGCCTTCGCCTTCTGGGCGATTGAAGTGCGCGGCTGGCGCAAAGGCTGGACAGGGGTCTGGCTCGTCTTCGGTTCGAATGCGATTGCCGCTTACATGTTCAGCGAACTGCTGCCGGGCGTGCTCGACAACGTAACCGTGCCCGATGGTCCGAACCGTCATGCTGTATTGAACCTCGTGATCTTCGAGCGCATCTTCGCGCACATTCCCGATCCTCACTGGGCTGCCTTTGCCTATTCGGTTTCCTTTACTGCGGTTTGCTTCGTTCCTGTGTGGATTCTTTATCGCAAGAAGATTTTCCTAAAGGTCTAGGACCCGGTAACGCCGAAGCAATCGCGCCGTCTACCTTAAATCAGGTCTCGATTCGGAGAAGTCTGCCGATAAGGAGGAACCAGCAAAGGGAGGCTCGCACGCCGAAGGCGGGCGTGCACGCACTGGTGGGAGGTCGAAGATGAGCCCCGTCGAAGATGCCACCGCAATATGCGCAGGCGCCGAGCCGCTTCCGACTCGGCGCACGGCGTGGGACTTCTGCGAGCTTGCCATCGGTTATGCCCTGGTTCTTTCAGTCATATGGACACCACGGCCCTTGCAGCGGTGGCTTTACTGGGCAGCCATCGCATGGTTCGTATATTCGATCGTTTCGTCGTTTCCCGGCTGGAAGGCGATGGGGTGCAGCGTTGTTGGCTTCTGGCGTACGTCGTGGGTAGTTGGCGTGGCGCTTGCCTTAGCGGCAACTGCAATGATGTTTGCGAGCAGCCTCCACACTCTGCATCACCCGAGCGGCTTCGTTCAATGGGTCCTCGCGTTCGGCGGCTACAGCGTCTGGTCTCTGGCGCAGCAATTCCTCTTGCAAGGATATTTTCTGGTACGCCTGGTTCGCCTGGTGCCCAGCACCACATCGGCCGCAGTCACGGCGGCCGTCATCTTTTCAGCGGCGCATCTTCCCAATCCGATCCTGACTCTGCTCACTCTGGTGTGGGGTCTGGCCGCGTGCCTTGTCTTCTTGAAGACGCGCAACATCTGGCCGCTGGCCATGGCGCACGCCATCTTTGGCATCTGCGTCGCCATCACCGTGCCGGCAACGGTGATGCACAATATGCGCGTGGGATTGGGCTATCTGAACTATCGGGCGCCGCGCAATCTTCATCGCAGCCACAGTGACCATAAAGTATCGACTGTCGCATGGGTGATGGAGGATGCGCCGACGCGTCGCTGAGCGCGCCACGCCCTGCCATAGAAAATCTCCCGCCATCGCCGCCATCAAAACGTAACGCCAGTTGAAGCTTGTCGTCCGCTTGTTCCAGTGCGCGAGCCCAAAGAGCACGGCCGTCAGCACGATTGCGGCTGTGCGGCCGATGCGCCGCTCCAGAAGATTCTGCAGCCACCCGCGAAAGAACAGCTCTTCGGGAATCGCAATAAAGAGAAACGTGAAGACGATGGCAGCGATCGCCTGCAGCGGTCGCGGCCAGCCTGCGCGGACATGCAGAAACCCAAGCTCCAGCCCCAGAGGAATGGCCACGACAGCGTAGAGAAGAAACTCACGCAGCCCGACTCCGATATCGCGCAATCTCAATCGAAGGTCGAAGCCCACTCCATCCAGTTGCCGTATCGCTAGAAAACCGAAGATGCCAGCGTCCAGCAGCAGCATCTTGCCAAACGCCGCGAATCCCGTCGGCCACGCAGACTCGAGCCACCGCAAATCGACGGCCAACCCCAGCGATCGCAAGAATGACAAAATCGCGCCAGTCGCCCTTCCTTCCGGCATCGGCGCTTCGTGCCTGATCCAGGAGCAGCGCGATGGCAACGGGCAGCAGCGCATACAGCGCCAGCCATTCCCAGCGAAAAATGCCAAACGCATCTGCGACCAGCGCGTAGGGCACACACAAAAGCGAGGGACAAGCGAGGCGCGCTCTTCGAGGCACCGCATCGGTCGAGGCCACGAAACGCTCGGGGGCGCAATCCCGCGAAAAGCATCGGAGACAGAATCAGCAATGCAGCAACGACGACTTCAGGCTGCAGAATGGAATGCAGGCTCATTGCGAAGTCTTAGACGGTCCGTATGGGCTTGACCGGCCGAAACAGCCACAGCAGCAGCAGGGTGAACAGCAAACCGCCGACGGTGAACTTGAGCCACACCGGCGCCATGGGATGGCGAGAAAAATCCCTCCAGGGTTCCCGCGATCATCAGCATCGGAATCACGCCGGACACCAGGCGCGTAGCCTCAATGCCGCCGGCTGCCACAGAATCTCTCCACCGCAGCGAGCCCGGAAACAGCATGGAATGCCCGAGCCGAAAACCCGCGCCTCCCGCGATCAGAATTGCCGGCAGTTCGAGCGATCCGTGCGGAGCAACAAAGCTCCAGAGCGCGAGCGACATTCCATATTGGTGACACGCAGCGCCAATAACGCCCAGCATCATGCCGTTGACATATAGATAGAAGAAGGTTCCCAGCCCGAAAGCGATACCGCTGGCGAATGTCACAAAACTGACTGTCAGGTTATTGGTCATGATGGCGCTCGATGCCATGGGCGCGACAGTCACGATCGGACTTGGTCCACATTTCATGCCGCTCCATGGTAGCGATCATTTGCGGCCCGACGTAATGCCGCATGAACTCCGGACGCGCGTTTGTCAACACGGCGCCAAGCACGCCCCACGCCACCGAGATCAGCAAGGACGCGATAACGTAACGCAGATTTCGCTGGAAGATTGCCGGATACTCATCGCGCAAAAAACGAAACAGAGTAGCGACGCTCGTCTTGCGTCCTGAATAGATAATGTGGTGTGCCCGCGCCAGCAAATGATTTACGTGTTCGGCGTAAGTGCGCGACGTGGCGTCCCGGCGCAGCACGGAAAGGTCTGCGGCGACCTGGCGATAGAGCAAGGCCATCTCCTGCAGTTCCGCGCGTGAAAGCTGTGCCAGGCCATTGCGATCGGAGAGCGCAAGCAGCTCCGCAAGGCGATCCCAGTGCGGCCGTCGCTTGGCGATCCACTGGTTTGAGAGAATGTGGGCCATGGACCTGAATTCAGATCAGCTTAACATCGACACGCCGGAACTCGTGGCGATCGAGATGCCACTGGCCGGCATTGGCAGCCGCTTCATTGCTCTGCTGATCGATACGCTGATTTGGGCAGCGGGGTTGATTGTGCTTGGCTTGGTGCTCTGGGCTTTCAAGCCGGCGCTGCAGGCTTTTTCTAGTCTTTCCTATCAATGGACCGTCGCCGTTTTCACAATCACGATCTTCCTTTTGAACTGGGGCTACTTCACATTGTTTGAAGCCTTCTGGCACGGCCGCACGCCGGGCAAGCGCGTCGCCAGAATTCGCGTCATTCAGCAGTCCGGCCGCGCCATTGGAATCTTCGAATCGATGGCGCGCAACTTCATCCGCTACGTGGATCAGATTCCCTTCTTCTATGCGGTCGGAGTCATTGCCGTGTTTGCTACGCGCCAGCATCAGCGATTGGGCGATCTCGCTGCCGGCACTCTTGTCGTTCGCGATCGCGAGCAGGAGACGCCCTCTGTGGGCGGACACCGGAACTCGTACATTTACGCTCTCCGGATTTCCCGCAACGCAAGCGCGATCCCGGAACCGCACTGCGTCCGTCGCGCTTTCATCCAACGGCATCGCACGATTGTCTGCATCCGATCTCGAGGTGCTTGAAGGATTCTTCGCGCGCAGGCTCGATCTGCCGCTTCCCACGCGCCAGCTTCTCGCGCAACGCATCGCCGCAGCGATCCGGGCGAAATCCGGACTGGAAATGCCGCCGGATGTTAGTGTGGAGACGTTCCTTGAAGCAACTGCGCGCGATCTGCGCGACCTGGCGCGCATGCGTTAAACCCGCCTCTTACTGCATGAATAGAATTGCTATTCCTCGTAAGTAGGGTCAAAACCGCGAGAATTCCCAAAAACGGAATACTTGCTTGCGCGCCCCGAACGGTGCTCCGCTCTCATGACTCTCTCATTAAGCATTCGGCGAAAACTCAATGGCACGAACCTTTCAAGGACAAACGCAGCTGCGGCGCATCTTAGGCTGAAGTAACTTTCCAGAGTACCCGCTACTTAGAAGTCCTTATCTTTCGATGGCTTGCTCAAGCGCCATGATCTAATCCGTTGCACGCCCGCAAAAATGACAATTCGTTCCTTGACAATTGTCCCTCCTGCGGCATTTAATCTTCCCCGGCCCAAAGAATGTGATGGTTTGCGCATTCTGCTTAAACGTTTGAGTGGGAAGATTCCAAAAGACATATCTCTTGGAAATTCTTCTTCCAAAGAACGGATAAAGCAGCCCGCTTCAGGCTCGCTCAAATGGGAGTGCATGAGATTCGGGTAGGACCAGAATTAAGGCCGGAGGGAGCGAGGAGCGCTTCGGCTGGTAAGAGAAACGAAACTTAACCCGCAGTACTTCAATGAAAGTACCGGGGGTGAAAGCCCTCCATAAGACCGGAAGGCAGCCCACCGAAGAGACGGGGCGAATGAGCTGATGCAAGGAATGATGTCAAGTAAATGGATTTTCTACTTGACGGCCATTGCGCGGCACGCGTTAAATGGCTTGGCCGCTCCAACAAAGCCAAGATAATCATTCCCGGCTTCATGCTGATTCGACAGTGAAGCGGCAGATGTACAGCAGCAACTCTTGAAAAGGGAGGCTACATGAGACACAAGTGGTACAGGATTATCCTGTTGCCATTGATGTTCGTTGCGGTTTGTGCGGGCGCATTCGCACAGGCTAACTCCGAACTCACAGGCATTGTTACCGACCAGACAGGTGCGGTAGTCCCAGATGCGAAGATCACTATTACCGATCCAGGGACAGGCGCCTCAAAGTCGACAACCAGCGGTGCAACCGGTCTGTATGACATCTCCGGTTTGAACCCAGCCAACTACAACATGAAGGTCACAGCCAAGGGCTTCGAGTCTTTCGCGCAGAACGGCATCGTGGTGAACGTATCAGCCACCGCCCGCGCGGACGTCAAGCTCACGGTTGGTGCGGAAACGCAGACCGTAACCGTTGAAGCCGACGCTCTTGCAGTGCAGGCCGACTCCAACGTGGTCAGCACCCTCATCAGTTCCGAGCAGATCAGTCAGATCGCAACCGAGAACCGCAACTTTGCGGCACTCGCGGCATTGGGCCTGGGCGTAAGTTCCGCCCTGCCTGACAGCAACACGCCGACTTCAGTTGCGGCCAGCTTCACCATCAGCGTGAACGGACTTCGTCAAAGCCACAACATCTGGCTGATCGACGGTGGCGAAGCCGATGACCGCGGCGGCGCCGGCGGCATGGACATCATGCCTTCGCAGGACGCAATCGCCGAGTTCACGATGATGACCTCGAACTATCCGCCGGACTATGGTATTTCTTCCGGCGCCACGATGAGCCTTTCGCTCAAGAGCGGCACGCAGAAGTTCCACGGCGAAGTGTTTGAGTTCAATCGCAACACGGATTACGACGCCAATAACTACTTCAACAAGCTGTCCAATCCGATTACTGACCGCACATCGACCCACTACAACATTTATGGATTCAACGTCGGTGGGCCGCTGTTCATTCCCAAGGTCTACAACCAGAACAAGCAGAAGACCTTCTTCTTCTGGAATGAAGAGTGGCGCAAGATTCTCACCGGCGCGGGCACCAATAAACAGCCAACCATCGACCCGGCCGATATCCCGACGGCGGGTTCGACCCTGCACCTATGTTTCTCCGGGTTCGCTACGGTCAACCTTATCGTTCCGACAGTCGGCGATCCCGCCTTCAATGCGCAAGCTCGCTGCGGATGGATCTGGTTGCCGGGTAGGCGCATTTCCAGGAAACGTGATCCCGGCCAATCTTTTCGATGCGAACGGGGTTCTGTATTTGAACTCGGGCGTTTTGCCCAAGGCAAATACTTCGGACGATCACAACATCACCAACGTTTCCAACCCGATCGATGTTCGTGACGACGTCGTCCGCATCGACCACAAGTTCAGCGACAAGTGGACGGTTCTTGGACACTGGATGCACGACAACGTGGTCCAGGGTTATGCGCAGCCTGAATTGGGCTGGCTGTGGGCGAGCTACAACACCGTCACCAGCACGCTCTCGAACCCGTCAAAGAGCGCAGCTATCAAGCTGAGCGGCACCATCAATCCGAACCTGCTTGTTGAAGCCAGCATCAACTACGACGGCAACATCATCAACATCCTCAACAGCGCCAACTCGCCAATCTGCCTTCCGGCTGGGCCGCAGAACACCTTCTTCAAGACTTTGCGATCACCCGGATTCGCTGCCCGGCGTTACCGGCTTCGGTGGACCTTACTAGCACGGCCGAAGACACGGGATCCGCTCCATGGCACAACGCGGCTGAAGATTACGAGCCCAAGGTCGATATTTCGTACACCATGGGCAAGCACGCCATGAAGTATGGCTTCAGCTACAACCGCTATACCAAGAACCAGCAGCTGTTCGGCGACGCAGCAGGGCGACTACAGCTCAAGGCCAGCTCTCGAACGACAGCCTCATGGACATGCTGATGGGCCTGTCTGGCAGCTACTCGCCAGTACCAGGCTGTGCCGATCCGCCACTACGTGAACCAGACTCCGTCGGCGTACGTGATGGATAACTGGCACGTGACGCCGCGGCTGACGCTTGCAGCTCGGACTTCGTTATGACGCTCTGCCGCACGCATGGGAGCGCAGCAACGCGGTCGCCAACTTCGACCCGGCGGCCTACCTTCCAGCGCAGACTCCGATTTGGAACGCCGACAACACGCATCGACCCGACCAGCACCTGGCTGTCCAGACCGTCAACGGCGTTCCTTTCTATCTGAACGGCATGGGACTCGCGGGCCAGAACGGCTTCCCGAAGGGCCTGGTCGAGAACGACTACAACACCCTGCAGCCTCGCGTCGGCTTCTCTGAAGACCTCTTCGGCAACGGCAAAACCGTTCTCCGCGGCGGCTTCGGAACCTTCTTCGAGCGCTTGCAGGGCAACGACATTTACAACGCTGCCACCAACCCACCCTTCGCCTACAACCTGAGCGTGGGCAACACCTACTTCAGCGAACCCGGGCACCAACTGGGTAACCGGACAGAGCGCTGCTGCCAGGGCTTCCCGTTCTTTGCGTCGGGTCGTCACCAACCTGGCTCAGGGCTACAAGGCGCCGGCTGTGGCTCAGTTCAGCCTCGGCGTTCAGCATGAGCTGAAGCCGTCGATGATCTGGGTTGTGCAGTACGTCGGCAACCTGGCATGGCATCAGAACATCGAGCGCAACATCAACAACTTCCCGCTCAGCACCGACAGATCATTTCGATCGCGCTGCGACTCGGGTGACGGAAGCGACAAGTACTGCCGGGATGGCGTCTGCCCCGTACGACGCGGACTAAGCTCCGTTGCCATCCTGTCCGGATGGCTCGAACCTGTACCGCACCTTACCAGGGCTACAACGGCATCGCCCAGGAAGAAAACGCCACCAACGGCAACTACAACGGCTTCCAGACCGGTCTGCGTCTGCAGAACAAGTGGGGCCTCAGCGGCGAACTCGATTACACGTACTCGCACGAGATCGATCTCACCACGTATGACCTGGCCACGGTCAGCAACCCGTTCAACCTGAAGTATGACAAGGGTTCGGGCGCGCTCGACCGGCGTCAGATGGTCAGCGCCAACTACGTCTACAACCTGCCGTTCTTCGCCAAGAGCCAACGGTCTGGTCCACTCGCTCCTGGGTGGCTGGGAAATTGCCGGCACGGTCATCGACGAGAGCGGTCTGAACTCGTCTGGCAACAACCAGGGTCCTGGACTTTCAATCGCCTACGACCCAGTCGGTCTGGACGGCGGCTACACCGAATCGTCCCAACATCAGCGGTGGGAAGGTGAGCTACCCCAAGAAGTTTGGGGAGTGGTTCGACACGGCCCAGTTCTCCGCTCCAGTTCCAGCATGGCTGGGTGGACCGAACCAGGGCTTCGGCAACGCAGGCAAGGACGCCATCGTTGGCCCGGGCCGCGTGAACTTCACGACCTCGCTCTACAAGTCGTTCGCGATGACCGAGCGGGCGCACTTCGAACTGCGCTTCGAGTCGTTCAACACCTTCAACCACACCGAGTACAACGGTTTCAACAACAGCTCACCGGTGCTAGCCAGTTTGGCCAGATCACGAGCACATTTGATCCGCGCGTGCTCGAACTGGGTGGCAAGTTCGTGTTCTAAATCAACCCTCAACCAGGGCGCGGCGGGTAACTCCCGTCGCGCCCTTTTTCTTTGCTCCACCAATTTGCTCGTTGCTGTTGTCGCGAGAGAAAATTGATGGAGCCGCGGAATGCAATCGCAGTTGATTGCGCACCCTGCATCAAGGCACGCGAACGAATCTCCGGTGTCACAAGGCGAACTAGTGAATCAGACTCTCTGCAGATCGATCGGTGTAGGACTTCTCGCGGTTTCGAGTCTCTCCCTCGCTCAGCCGCAGGCCGCTTCGAATCCCCGGAACGAGGCTTTGGCGTTGGAGCAGCAGGGAAAAATTCAGGAAGCCGAAGTGCGATGGCGCGCAGTTCTAAAGGCGCATCCGGAGAACCCCGAATCCATGGCGCACATTGGTTTGCTCGAAGCTCGACAGGAACATTACAAGGAGGCAGTGCTCTTTTATCGCAGGGCCTTGGCTATCAATCCAAACGTTCCGGGTCTGCGCCTCAATCTCGCTCTGGCGCTATTCAAGAGTGGGCAGCTGAAGGAAGCCATTCCGGAATTCGAAATCATCAGGAAGAACACGCCGGCCAACTCACCCGAACAGCAAAGAGCAACCATCCTGATCGGCATGGCTTATTACGGGCTGGCCGATTATGTGAAAGCTTCCCCTTATCTAAAACAAGCTGCGGACGATCAGCCCAATAACCTGCAGCTGTTGCTCGCGCTCGAACATAGCTATCTCTGGTCCAATCAGTCGAAGTACGTTCTCGACGTCTATCGCCGAATTCTTACCCTGAATCCTGATTCCGCCGAAGCCGACATGGTCGCAGGCGAAGCGCTCGACAACATGAAAGACAATGCCGGCGCGACAGAGATGTTTCGCGCTGCGGTCAAAGCAGACCCCAAACAACCGAATGCGCACTTCGGTCTCGGCTATTTGCTTTGGACGCAGAAGCAATATCTAGAAGCTGCAAAGGAGTTTCAGGCCGAACTCGCCAACGATCCCAAGCACGTGCAATCGATGCTCTATCTTGGCGATGCCGACATACAGATGAATCGGGTCGATGAGGCGATTCCGTTGCTCGAAGCGACCATTAAGCTGGATCCGACTTTGTCCTTGGCGCATCTCGATCGCGGCATCGTTGCTTCCGAATCGGGTCACAACGACGAGGCGCTGCGCGAACTCACTCTGGCCGAAAAGCTAATGCCAGACGACGTAAATGTCCATTGGCGCCTTGCACGGTTGTACCGGGTGATGGGAAAGAAGGAAGAGGCCAAGGCTGAATTCGACAAGGCGAGCAATCTGACGAAGAATACCGATGACGCTCTGTTTAAGAAGATTCAGGATGGAAACGCGCATCCGCCACCAGGACAGGCGCCGCCCGCACCGCCCACCGAAAGGTAAGTCACTTAAGCTGCGTCTGTATCTCCAATGAGTGCCCGCGTGCGAGCAATTGCGCCAGAGCTTTCTCCGGGCAGATATGTCTGGCCTCGACGCGATCAAGCTCATGGATCGCCTCCACATCTGAAGCGACAGTATGGAAGCAGTAAAGACAGCGGGAGTTCAGGCTTCCATTTTCATTCGTTGTGCGGCTGTACATTGAGGTTCCTGGAGTGTCGAGAAGACTTTCCGATACTACGGGATTTCTGATTTTTGACACGTGACTTTTGTCACGTAGAACTGTGAGGCGTGACCATGTTATTCACAGTTTCACATTTTGATTTGGATTTCTGCGTAGTTGCCAGCAGGGACTCAAATCATTTTGCGGAAAAAGAGAAATGGAGCAAGGTTCATCGAAAGTTCCAACGTAGTCGTACTCTTCTTTGTTGTTCTTCAAAGGAACGATGAGTGTACGGCTCACGGAGACCGTCGATCGGGGCGACCCCTCCAGCTTGAATGCAACCCAATCCACCGCATAGGTGGCGACAAATCCTGCTGCGAGAACCAGCACAGCACGGAAAAGCCATCGGCCAATCTTTCTAAGCACGTTCAGCCTTCCTCGATCAGGTGCGATTGTTCCTTGAGCGCAATCCCCGTGAGTTTTCGGCGACGCGCTTCAGCTAGATAGAACATCAGCTGCGTTGCGGCCTGCGCATAGCTTAGGCCCTCCGCACGAATGTTCGAAATGCAATTGCGCTCGGCATCTGTACGACCCGGCCCCGGCCCCCAAGTGACGTAAGCTCCTAGCGAGTCCGGCGCACTTAGCCCCGGCCGCTCACCAATCAACACCACGCAAAGCTGCGCGTTAAGTGCCGCGCCGATTTCATCTCCGATTGCCACGCGGCCTTGCTCGACGACGCAGATCGGCGCCAGGTTCCACCCCGCGAGCTGGGGCAGCAAACTCTCGAGCAGCGGCGCTGCATGCCGCTCAACTGCGAGCGCAGAGAGCCCATCAGCAACGATCAGAGATACGTCGCACGGCCCGCTCCGAAGATTCGCAAGTGCAGCGGCACTCCGTTCATCGAGCCTCCGTCCCAGGTCGGGCCGTTGAAGATAAGTGGCCCGATCCGCCGCCATCGAGTGCAGTCGCACGATGTTTCCGCCTGAGATTGCACTTATCGTCGCGGCAAACGTCGCTGCTTCCAATCGCGCGTGCACCGCATCGCGGGCCTGCGCGTGCGCCCGCTGAAATGCGAGCAGATCGCTTGTCCGTTGGCTTACTCCCGTGCGTCCCAAGCCCACGCGTGCCGGAGTCAGCGCCCGCAGCCGTTCCATCCACGAGGATGCCGTTATCTCGCTCATAGCAGCAGCAGCCTCTCCGGATGATGCGCTTCCAGGCGCAGCCTGTTGAACCCCTCGCCCGCGAGCCACGCTTCAAATTCAGGCGCAGGCCTGAGGCCAAGAACTTTCCGTACGTACAGCGCGTCGTGGAAGCTCGTGCTCTGGTAGTTGAGCATCACATCGTCCGCACCCGGTACGCCCATGATGTAATTCACGCCCGCCGTTCCCAGCAGCGTCAGCAGCGTGTCCATGTCATCCTGATCGGCCTCGGCATGATTTGTGTAGCACACATCGCACCCCATGGGCAGACCCAGAAGTTTACCGCAGAAATGATCCTCCAATCCCGCGCGCACAATCTGCTTGCCGTCGTACAAATACTCGGGACCAATGAAGCCCACCACGCTGTTCACCAGCATCGGATCGAAATGCCGCGCCACCGCATAAGCGCGTGCCTCCAGCGTTTGCTGATCCACACCATGATGCGCGTTGGCAGAAAGCGCTGAGCCCTGGCCTGTCTCGAAGTACATGATGTTGCTGCCCACGCGTCCATCGGCGCACACGCCACCGCGCCGCAACTCCTTGCCCGCTTCGTGCGCCTCCGACAAGAGCGACAAGCTCACACCAAAGCTGCGATTTGCAGCCTCAGTTCCGGCGATGGACTGGAAGATTAGATCCACCGGTGCGCCTGCTTTTAGCGCAGCTATCTGGGTTGTAATGTGAGCCAAGACGCAGCTCTGCACAGGGATAAGGAACCTCTGCCGCAGCGCATCGATCAACCGCAGCAGTCGGGTCGTCGCGGCCACATCATCGCCAGCGGGGTTGATCCCGATCACCGCGTCGCCTGAACCGAGCAGCAGTCCATCCAGAATAGAAACCGCAATACCCATCGCATCGTCCGTCGGATGATTCGGCTGCAGTCGCGCACTCAATCGCCCGGGCAGTCCGACCGTGGTGCGAAACCGAGTGACCACGCGAATCTTCGCCGCCACGGCGATCAGGTCCTGCACCCGCATCAACTTGCTCACGGCCGCTGCCATCTCCGGCGTAAGGCCAGGGGCGAGAGCCGCCAGCCGCTCCGGCGTCGCCGCGTCAGAAAGCAGCCAGTCTCGCAACTCGCCGACCGTCAGAGACCGCACCGGCGCAAAGGCGTCCGCATCGTGCGTATCGTTAATCAACCGCGTGACTTCGTCTTCTTCATAGGCCACAACAGTTTCGGAGAGGAAAAATGCCAACGGCAGGTCGGCAAGCACATACTGCGCGGCCACACGCTCTTCGGCCGATGCGGCGGCCAGCCCAGCCAGCACATCCCCGCTTCGCAACGGCGACGCCTTAGCCAGCAACTCCCGCAGGCTGTCAAAGCTATAGCGCGTGTTGCCAATGGTGGACGCAAATCCCATGCGAGTGCTTCCAGCCTATCTGACCTGGATCGACTCGATGAAGGTCAAATCCGCGAATCAAGGCAAACGGATTTCGTCGCCTGCTCGTCAACGGACTTCTGGAACGAAAAAGCCAGCCGGAACCGGCTGGCTTCTTCAATCTTCATCGAGGGCCGCCGCTACCCCTTCACAGACGCAGCCCGCGCCGAAATGCCGCTCAATTCCGCAGCTCTCGCCTCCGCATATGCCGCAGCTCCCATCAACGCAGCACGGCTCTCCAGGATCACTCGTACCGGCATGTTGATCAGAAGCTGGCTCAGCCTTCCCTTGTCGGTAAAGGCCTTGAGAAACGTGCCGTCCTTCATCTTCTCCAGAATGCGCGGCGCGATGCCGCCACCGACGTAGAGTCCGCCAACAGACAGGATCTTCAGCGCCAGGTTGCCGGCCTCTGCCCCATACGCGGAAACAAACATATCCAGCGTCTTCGCGCAAAGTTCGCTCTTGGCCGCCAGTCCCATCTCCGTGATCACGGAATTGGGATCGTGTGCCGCCGCAATCTTTTCCGCAAGCCACACCGGCTCTTCCACGCCTTTTACTTCGCGCAGGAATTCATAAATGCCGGTCATCCCCATGCCGCTGACCACGCGCTCAAAGCTGATGCGCCCGTTGTATTTCCGCTTGAGGAACCGGAGCAGGTCAATCTCATCCTCGTTACGCGGCGCGTAATCCACATGTCCGCCCTCCGAAGGGTAGGGAACATGGATGCGGCCGTTCCAGGCCAGCAGGCCTTCGCCCAGCCCGGTGCCCGCCGCAATCAATGCGCGGTTGCCAATCTGGCTCGGATCGCCCTCGCTCAACGTGTAAATCTGATCCGCAGACAACTCCGCGATGCCGTAACCGTTGGCTTCGAGGTCATTGATCAGGAAAACATGTTGAATTCCCAGATTGGCCGCCAATTCGCGGCTATCCAGGGTCCAGGGCAGGTTGGTCAGTCGCAGCCGGCCGTCGCGGACCGGTCCAGGCACGCCGAAGCAGGCCGATGTGACCTTCACCGCGCCCAGAAACTGCTTCACTATCTCTTCCAGGCCATGATAATCCTTCGCGGCGTACCGCTCGTCCCGTGTATATGTCAGTTTTCCATTCGTAAAATCGTACAGCGCGAGGTTTACCTTCGTGCCCCCCACATCGCCCGCCAGAATCATCGTTCCCTCTCAAAAACCCCGCAGCCTTCCCCATCGGTTGCAGGTAAAAGCGCAGCAGCGGCCTGATCCAAAACCAGTGTGAGTATACCGCTTGAGGGCCATATCAGTTGACTGGGAAGCCGTTCGGGGTCGCGCGGTCCGGCAAATACTTGCTGAACCAGTTCGGCCTTGTCGGCCCCGCCAATCAGGAAGAACACAGAACTCGCATTGTTGATCACCGGCCAGGTAAGGGTGACGCGCCACGAGTCCTTCACGGTCTTCACGTGGTTGGCCGTCACCAGCCGGCCCATTTCGTGCAGCGCCTCGGTATGCGGGAACAACGAAGCCGTGTGCCCGTCGGGGCCCATCCCCAGCTGCACCAGATCGAAGCGCGGACTCTCAGCGCCCTCCAGGCGAAAGCTGTTCCTCAACAGGGACTCATAGCGAGCCGCAGCCGCCTGCGGATCGAGCTCGCCTTCCATCCGATGCACCTGTTCCGGCTTCAGCGGCACATGGTCCAGCATCGCCTCGCGCGTCATGCGGTAGTTGCTGTCGGCGTTATCAGGAGGAACACAGCGCTCGTCCACCCAAAACAGTTCGAGTTTGCCCCACGGCATCCGTGCCCGCCACGGCTGGCTCGGGTCCGCAAGCAACTGGAAGGCTACCTTCGGCGTAGACCCACCGCTGATCGCGATGCGTGCCCGGCCCGTTTCCGTCACTGCCTTTTCCGTTGCCTGGGTAAATCGTTCGGCTGCCTCTGTCGCCAGTGTTGCCGCATCGGGCAACACTTTGTATTCAATTCTGAGTTTTTTCGCCATCGGATTTCGCTCCCTAGGTTTGAGTGTTTTGGAGGATTCGTTCCGGATCAATTCGAGCAGGATAGAGGCCCAGCAATTCCTATAGATGAGAAGCCCTCGCGGATTCTACGGATATCAGGAATGGCCGTGCGGAGGGAAGATGGTTCGGGAAAGTGGCCGCGTTGTCCGAGGTGCGCCCGATTACCGTCCGAGATACACCCGGTACTGCTGCTCCAGAATCCCCGCAGCGCGCGCCAAGGCTAGCTTCGACAAGTTGTATTGGTAAAGGCTTTCGATCAAATTGTTCTGCGCCGAGGCCAACGTCGCCTGCGCATCCACCAGCGGAAGATTGTCATCCACGCCCGCATTCACGCGATCCGTCTCATCGCTCAATGCGCGTGTAGCCAAGTCTACGTTTGAATGCGCCACCCGGACCAGCTTGCCTGCCGCATCCACATCCAGAAGCGCGGACCGCACCTGCTGATCAATGTGGCCGCGCAGGTCTTCAAGTTGCGCATTCACTGAGGACAGTTGCGCTGCCGCCGTCTCCTCATCGCCGCGCAGCCGCGCCTCGCTGAAGAGCGGAATATTCAAAGAGCCCACAGCCGCAAAGTTGCCGTGCGATGGTGTGCCGTTGACCTTATCGACGCCCCAGTATCCACCGAACGTCAGCGTCGGCAGCCGCTGGTTCCGATACACTGCGTGGATCGCTTTCACCTCGATAAGCTGGTTCTGCAGATTCTGATAGTCCTGGCGATTCTTGTAGGCCACCGCCCGGACTTCCTCCGGTGTCTGCGTGGCCAGGTCGCCATACGGCGTGGCATCGGTCAGCACAATCTTTTGCCCCGGATCGACGCCAATTTCTCGCTTCAACAGGACGAGATCTTTATCGAGCGTGTTCTGCGCCGCAATCACAGCCTGCTGCTGCGCCTGCAGCTGCACACGCGCCCTCAGTTCATCTAGATTCGCCGCCGTTCCGGCCTCGTGTGCTGCATGCGCCTGGTCGAACAGCAGACGGTCGGTCTGCTCCAGTGCGTTGGCCTGGTCGACTTCGCTGGCGGCAGCAATGGCGTGCAAATAGGCGGTCGCCACCTGCTGCACGACTTCGCCGCGCGCCGACATCTTGGCAAAGTGCGCGGCCTGTGTCGCAGCGCCCGCCGCCCGCCAGCCCGAAATCACCGGACCCGAGAACAGAATCTGGCTGAAATTGATCTGTCCCTGCGTCAGGTCGTCCTTCGTAATCAAAGTGAGGCCCGTCGGAATACTACCCCCAGGGAAGATCGACTTGAATTGACCAATCACACCCGGTCCAAAACCCTGCGCGGCAAGATTGTGCTGGAATACACCGGTCCCACCGCTCGCCGTGATCGTCGGCAGGAACTCCTGGAGCGCCTGATTTTTCTCACCCTTGACGAGCGTCTCGCCGCTTTCGGCCTCCTTCAGCCCAAGGTTGTTCTCGAGGCCCCGGCGCACCGCATCGTCCAGCGACAGCTGCAGCGTCTCATCTGTCGCTCGATGCAGAGTCACGCTGCCGTAGAAAGGATTGGTTGCCGAGCTGGGATTTCCCGTTTGCGCGCGCGCAAACTCCCCTGACGCACCCATCGCCATCGCCACACACAATATCCGCACTTCCATCCCGCGGAAGTCCCAATGTGCCGTTCTTCTCACTCCCATTATTCTCTCAGATGAGCGAAAGGGCGCAAGGATTCCCCGTCACAATGGGAAATCCCCGCAAATTGGAGCGAGTTCGGCTCTCTTTCGCCCCAACTTCGCTTCATATTTTCTGCCGTGCCCACCTCCCGCGCCGGAACAGAATGACGCTGGCGACGGCAATCGCGCATTCGGCAACAACCACCGAAAAGAATGCGCCCCGGGGTCCGAGGTGCATCCCAACCGCTAGTCCCCACGCCAGCGGAAGCTCCAGCACCCAGAACCCACAGAAGTACACCAGCGTCGGCGTTAGCGTATCGCCAGCGCCGTTGAATGCCGACAGCGTCACCATCACGTAGGCGTAAGCGATGTTGCCGCAGGCGAACGTCCGCAACGCCGTGGCGGCAATCGCAACCACCGCAGGATCGTTCACAAACAGCCGCACTACCGGCGTCGCAAACACAATGAAAAATATACCGAGCGACCCAAGAAAGATCATGTTGTAGAGGCCCGTCCGCCACACCGCCAGCGCCGCGCGGTCCGGCCGTTTTGCGCCCAGATTCTGGCCCACCAGCGTGGCTGCCGCATTGCTCAATCCCCATGCCGGCAGGATGAAGAAGATCACAATGCGAATGGCCACCGTGTATCCCGCCACCGCTGCCGACCCAAACAGCGAAACGATGCGCACCAACCCAATCCAGCTAGTGTTCGCAATCGCAAATTGCAACATCCCTGCCAATGACACGCGGAGTAGTTTCGTCATTACCCGCACATTCAGCCGCACATGGCGCAGCAACACGTGAATCCGCTCCGTACCCTTCAGCAGCCGATAGAACTGGTAGAGCACCCCGATGCTGCGACCCGTGAATGTTGCCAGCGCCGCGCCTGTCACGCCCATATGCGGAAATGGCCCGAGACCGAAAATGAGGCACGGATCAAGAATCAGGTTAATGATGTTCGACACCCACAGCAGTCGCATCGCAATCGCCGCATCCCCCGCACCACGAAAGATGGCGTTGTTCAGAAAGAGCATGATGATGGCGCCGCAGCCGCCTAGCGCAACGCGCGCGTAGCCCGATCCGCTCGCCACAATCTCCGGCGACGCGCCCATCAGTCCAAGCAACTGTGGTGCAAAAATCCACGCAGGAATCCCGATCGCCAAACTGATTGTCAGGCCCAGCCCGATCGCCTGCACTGCGGCAATCGCGGCATCCTCGGGGTCCTTTTCGCCGATGCGCCGCGCCACCATGGCTGTGGTCGACATGGCAACGCCCATGCCGATCGCCATCACCAGCGCCAGCATCGACTCGGTTATGCCCACGGTGGCTACGGCATTTGCGCCCAGCCGGCCAACCCAGAACACGTCTACGACGGCAAACAACGACTCGAGCACCATCTCCAGCACCATCGGAATGGCCAGCAGAAAGATGGATCGGTTCAGGCTTCCTATCGTGTAGTCCTGGTGCGTACCGCGCAGTGCTTCATGCACCGAGGACCAGAATCCGCGCGCCGGCATCTCCGCCGTCGTGGTCGCGGTTGTTTCAATCAAAGACATAGGGAACTCCACAATGCCGTGCAAAGGTGCACGACACACGCGAAGGGGCTCACGCTGCGGTCAGATTGTTTTATGCAGGTTCACCCCGAGGCTGAAGTCGACCTCGGGTAGAGCAGGAAAGATCCCGAGGCAATGTTCAGCGAATAGGTCGAATTCGTACGGCGCTAGGCTGAAACATTGTTCTCCCCCGGTCCCGCGGGTTGCGGATTTTTAGAGTGTACCCCGATTTTCGATTGCAGCGCCAGTGAATCTGGCATCTTTATTTCGTCGAGGACGTCGCGACGGCCGGAGCTCCCGTGCCGACCGGAGCCATTGTGCAAAGTCCGCACATCGTCGGAATCGACTCCATTTTGAGATTGGGCCAGACCGTCGGGATGGGCTTGATTCTCGCGTTCGGCCACTGAATGGGCAACAACTCAAGGCCGGGAAACTGATTTTGCGCGATCTGTGTTCCCGGCGGTTGATCCCCGAGGCGAGACTGGGCCGGATGCGCAACGATCTTCGGATCGATTTGCGCGTCTCCAAATGGCTTCAAGGTCGTCGGCGCGGGGAGGATCGCGGTCCATTCAGTCATATTCATCGTCGCAGGCCAGCCCGGCGGCAATTTGCCGAAGTCTCTGCCCTGTGCCGTCCATGGGGACGGTAGGTTGCCAGACGGATTCGGGTTCAACGGCCCGAATGGACCCGATTGTCCGAATGCCGTCGCCCCGGCAAAGAAAAAGAGAGCTCGGATGACGATTCGCATCCACACCTCCACGCTGCCCAGTGGCAATTCAAGAGAGGACGAGTCTCCAATAGAGACGCGCCGCCAAATCGACAGCGAGCCTCGAAGCAAAAACTTCTACCCACCTTGGGACGCGAAGCGCCAGTTGGCCGCACCGCAGGTGCTACTCCTCTTCCTCCTCCACCGGCCTCTTCGCATTCGCCAGAATCTTGTCGGCCACCAGTTGCGGCACGATGTCGTAGTGGTGCATCTCCATCCGGTAGCTGCCCTTGCCCTGGGTCATCGAAGTCAGCAGAGTGCCGTACGTGAGCATTTCGGCCATCGGCACTTCGGCATTGATTACCGTGGTCCGCCCTTTGGACTCCATGCCTTGCACGCGCCCGCGGCGGCTGTTCAAATCGCCCATCAGCGTTCCTGCAAACTCATCCGGCGCTTCGATTTCGACCTTCATGATGGGCTCCAACAGGCACGGCTTGGCCGACTCCATGCACTTGCGGAACGCAAGACGCCCAGCCATCTTGAACGACATTTCGTTCGAATCGACATCGTGATAACTGCCATCGAAGACCGTCACCTTGAAGTCGACAACCGGGTAGCCAGCCAGATAGCCACGTGCCGCCGACTCCACAATTCCTTTTTCGACCGCTGGAATAAACTGCCGTGGAATGGCGCCGCCAAAAACTTCATTGGCAAACTCGAACCCAGCGCCGCGTGGCGTCGGCTCCATCCGGATTTTGCAATCGCCGAACTGGCCGTGGCCACCACTCTGCTTCTTATGCCGTCCATGTCCTTCGGTCTTTCCTCGAATGCTCTCGCGATACGGCACCTTCGGCGCTTTCAAAGTCACCTCGGCGTGGTACCGCTTCTTCAGACGCGACACAATCGCCTCGATGTGCGGCTGACCAGCACCGGCGATCAGAAATTCGTTGGTCTGCGGATCGCGGAAGAACCGAATCAGCAGATCCTCTTCCATCAATTTGTGAATGGCCGGCGCCAGTTTGTCTTCATCCGCACGGCTCTTCGGCTCGATGGCGTAGGTCATCGCGGGCTCGGGCAGCGCAGCCAGCTCAACCTGGATATCCCCGCCCTTTTGTCCCAGCATGTCGCCGGTAAAGCGTTTCGCGCAGCTTCGCCACCGCGCCCAGATCGCCGGCATGCAGCTCGACCACTTCCACTGCCTTGCGTCCCTGCATCACACTCAAATGCGAGAACCGCTCCTGACCACGCCGCGTGTAGTTCTCGAGCGTGGCATCGTTCTTCACCACGCCGCTGATCACCTTGAAGAACGAAATGCGTCCCGCGAAATGGATCGGACATCGTCTTGAATACTCAGCAGCGCCGTTGGCTCGCGATCGTCCACTTTGCGCGTCAGCGCTCCCGAACCGGTCGCACTGTCGCCTCCTCCTCCATTCGCCGTGACAGCCTGCAGTGCCGCCGCCTTCACCGGCATCGGCATGCGCTCCCGTCAGCACATGCCGATGCCCGTGAAGGCCGCGGCACTGCAGGCTGTCACCGCGAATCGAGGCCGAGGCGACCGTGCGACCCGTTCCGGAGCGCTGACGCGCAAAGTGGACGATCGCGAGCCAACGCGCGTGCTCGTATTCAAGACGATGTACAATATTACGCGCCGTTCGTTCTTCAGCACGTGATCAGCGGCATCATGAACGATGCCACGCTCGACACGCCGCGTCGTCAGGAGCGTTCTCGCATTTGCGCGTGATGCAGAGGCGCGAGCAGTGGAAGTAGTTGAGCTGCATGCGCCGTCTACGCGCCGTGGCGAAGCTGCGCACTACCCGCGACATGCTGAGACCAAACAAGAAGTCCAGTTGAGCTAGCTGCGCTACCCGAGCCCGCATGACCTGCGCCATCGACGAGCCGTGCGATAAACAAACTAGCGCCACCATTCACAAATTGATAGAAGAGATCTGCTCATTCTGTTCTTCCGCATCCGCAACCAACAATTTCTGATCGCCCGTGCTCGTCAGCCACACATCAGACCGCGTGTCGCGTCTGAAGAAGCGTACCACACCGAGTGACTTTGAAAGCGCCAAGTGCCGTATCGAGCATTCGAGGAAAACCGAAACATAACGAGTAAGAAGCAGAGTGTGGCCACCCAGTTCAGCGAGAATCCGAATTCCATAGAGCCACGCCACGCGCGTTAGTTCGAGTTTCGATGAAGTTTTTAGCGCCCGTTCCACGCGTTTATTCCAGCGTCAAAAAATCGTGGAGTCGCCACGTGCTATCTGCTGCTACCCTGTCACTTCAAGTACTCTTCATCTTATACCGTCGAAGACCGTCACCTTGAAGTCGACAACCGTAGCCGCCAGATAGCCGCGCGCCGCCGATTCCACAATTCCTTTCTCCACCGCTGGAATGAACTGGCGCGGAATCGCACCGCCGAAAACTTCGTTGGCAAATTCGAATCCACCCCCCCGCGGCGTCGGCTCCATCCTGATCTTGCAATCGCCGAACTGGCCGTGACCACCACTCTGCTTCTTATGCCGTCCATGTCCTTCCGCCCTGCCTCGAATGCTCTCGCGATACGGCACCTTCGGCGCTTTCAAAGTCACCTCGGCGTGGTACCGCTTCTTCAGACGCGACACAATCGCCTCGATGTGCGGCTGACCAGCACCGGCGATCAGAAATTCGTTGGTCTGCGGATCGCGGAAGAACCGAATCAGCAGATCCTCTTCCATCAATTTGTGAATGGCCGGCGCCAGTTTGTCTTCATCCGCACGGCTCTTCGGCTCGATGGCGTAGGTCATCGCGGGCTCGGGCAGCGCAGCCAGCTCAACCTGGATATCCCCGCCCTTTTGTCCCAGCATGTCGCCGGTAAAGGTTTCGCGCAGCTTCGCCACCGCGCCCAGATCGCCGGCATGCAGCTCAACCACTTCCACTGCCTTGCGCCCCTGCATCACACTCAAATGCGAGAACCGCTCCTGACCACGCCGCGTGTAGTTCTCGAGCGTGGCATCGTTCTTCACCACGCCGCTGATCACCTTGAAGAACGAAATGCGCCCGGAAAATGGATCGGACATCGTCTTGAATACCAGCAGCGCCGTTGGCTCGCGATCGTCCACTTTGCGCGTCAGCGCTCCCGAACCGGTCGCACTGTCGCCTCCGCCTCCATTCGCCGTGACAGCCTGCAGTGCCGCCGCCTTCACCGGCATCGGCATGCGCTCCGTCGGCGCAGGTGCATACACCTTGATGAAGTCGAGCAAGTGATCCGCGCCCATATTTGCTTGCCCACTGACAAACAAGACGGGGAAGATGCGGTCCTCGCGAATGGCTTCATGCAGTGCCGTGATCAAATGCTGCTCGGGGATTGTGCCCTCGGCGAAGTACTCCTCCATCAGCTCGTCTTTGCCCTCGGCCACCAGCTCGACCAGGGCTTCATGGGCAGTCTTCGCAGCACCTGTAAGGGAAGCAGGAATCTCGCCAATCTTCCCGCGGCCGTCGCCGCCGGGCGTGTAATAGAACGCCTCCATCGTGACCAGGTCGACAACCCCATGAAACCCATCGGGTCCGCTGATCGGTAGCTGCACCGGCACGCATAGCCGGCCCCAGCGATCGTGCAGGTCGTCAATCAGCGCGCTCAAGCCGTTCGCACCGCCTGCCTTGGGATGGTCCATCTGGTTCACGACCACAAAGCGGGGAACGTTTGCCTCCTCGGCGAATTTCCACACCCGCTCGGTCACGGCTTCCACGCCGTTTTGGGCGTTCACCACCACGGCGGCCGCCTCCACAGGCAGCAGCGCAGCACGCGCTTCGTGATTGAACATGTGGAACCCGGGCGTATCGACGAAATTGATCTTCGTGCCCTGCCACTCGGCAAAGGCCACGGCATTCTGCATCGTGATGGCGCGGGCAACTTCTTCTTCGTCGTAAGCGGTTACGGCGGTGCCGTCGCTTACCCGGCCCTGGGTCGGCGTTGTTTTCGCGGCATGCAGCAGGGCGGCAATCAAGGTGGTTTTGCCGCTGTGCGCATGCCCCACTACAGCTACGTTGCGGATCTCACTTCCCTGGTACGTTTTCATGATGCGTGTCCTCCACCTGCGATCGGCGCGCCTCCAGTCCCGCCGTGGGCGCGGGTTTTGATGTGGGTTGAATTGCGTAAGGGATTCGGCGCGAAGAATCGTTGGCAATTGAGATTCGAATGAAGGGGGAGACTTTTTCAGGAATTGAGGCCGAGCGGCACAGGGGCCTCACAAGCACGTCCATCTGGACGTCAACGGGTCCGAATTGGCGGGCTCGAGGGCCCGGTCTGCCGTCTTCCTCGTCCATGCGGAGAGTCTCCGGCAGGCGTCCGGGAACAAAATGCAGAGGGAGTCCACCGGGCGTCTCGCTTTAAGAAAACGGATGCTATCACACCCGATATATGAACGTCCTGTGACAAAAACCACGGGCGTGCAGAATTGCACTTTACGACTAAAATGACTATAATTATGATTGAAATAGTCTTAGGGGGTGTTATGGCGATCTGGCAGGTACAGGAAGCAAAGACGCGCCTGAGCGAGGTAATCGAGGAGGCCAGCCAGAAGGGCCCTCAGATCATTACAAGGCACGGAGCCGAACGGGCAGTCATTCTGTCCATTGCGGATTACCGCGCGCTCACCGCACACAAGCCAAACCTGAAAGAGTATCTGCTCGGCGGACCGAAAGTAGATCGCTTTGAAATCGCAGAGGTCGCGCGATACAGGCCGGGAGATCGATTTGTGAACGGGCGAATCGAGTACCTGCTCGACACGAACGTCCTGAGCGAGACACGCAAAAGAAAAGCAGACGCCGGCGTAATATCTTTTTTGGAGAATGCCGAGGCAGCTGCGCTCTATATCAGCGTGCTCACGTTAGGTGAATTGCGGAAGGGAGTCGCGGCGAAGGGACACAGTGATTCCGGTGCGGCGAAAAGCCTGGGCGGGTGGGTCGACGGATTGGAATACAGTTTTGCAGAGCGCATTCTCGGAATCGATGCTCCCACGGCGCGGCTGTGGGGCGAATGGTCCGCCGAACGTCCAAGGCCAGTCGTGGATACCCTGCTGGCGGCTATCAGCCGTGTCGCGCGGCATGACACTGGTTACGCGGAATGTCAGCGATCTGCGCGGAATCAAAATGAAGCTGCTGAATCCCTGGGCAGGGTGAGTATGGCCGGCCTTCTTACCAGCGCCCTTTACCAGTGCAGGACCGGCAAAAGACTCGAATAATCGTCCGTCCATACCTTCAAGCCAGGTTTGTCCGCAGCTGCATGGGCGTGTGCAGCGACTTCAGGCCGCGCAAGGAATGCGGCATCATCGGTCAGCAGCATCCAGGTGGCGCCAAATTCTCCAATCTCGTCTTTCGGGCCGCTGGAAACCCGCACAGCTTCCATGCCCGCCGCCCTGGCGAGCGACGTGATGGGCGGTTCCAGATCGACATGCTGATTGGAGATATGAAAGGCCAGAATCCCTCCCGGCGCCAAGTGTTTTCGATAGAGCGTAACGGCTTGTGTGGTCAGCAGGTGCAATGGGATCGCGTCTCCCGAAAATGCATCCACCACCAGCACATCGAATCGTTGCGGTTCTTCATGCAGAAGAGAGAGACGGCCATCGCCCTTCGACGATGTCGATGTGCGCTCCGGAGTCTCGAAGATAAGTAAAGACATTCTGCGCAATGGGCGGGACAGCTGGATTGATTTCGTAAAACCTGATTGTGTCGCCCGGCCTCCCGTAGGCGGCGAGTGTTCCAGCACCAAGGCCGATCACGCCGATCCGGCGCGCGCGTCCCTCGCAGCAGAATCGGATCGCGAGCCCCACGCCGGAGTCTTCGGCATAGTAGGTGGTCGGCGTTCGCCGTAGTTGCTCCGTGCCAAAATATTGGGTTCCGTGCTGAATGGTTCCGTTCGTCAGCGTCCGCATCACTGAGCCCGGATAACCGTGGTGCTGTCGAACGCGCAAGGTGGCATAAAAGTTGCGCACGGCCGCGATGGTCTCGCGCTGATAGGCGATGTGGAGCCATGAAACGAGGACCGCCATCATGATGCTGGCCACCGCCCACAGCATCCGCTGGCTCCATCCTTCCTTCCACGTCACTACGAACGCGAGCAACGCAGTAACGAGAAAAGTGAGCGCCAGATCGTAGTTGAAGCGGAAGACCAAATGGCGACGCGATGCCAATGACGAAGGACCCGAGTGCACCCCCCGCGGCAAAAAGCAGATAAAAGACAGTCGATTCCGAGGTCCGCTTTGGTCGAAGGACGACTGCCTCGCTATGGCAGAAGTAGCACGAAACGAAAACCTCAATCAAGAGAACAGAATGCTGATCCGCATCGGAATAGAGACGTCGGTCTTGGACAACATGTAGGCCAGGCCGCCGAGCATCACTATAAGCAAGCGCGTAACGAGGCCACGCGGCAGAAGGTGAGGGAATTCAAACGCGAGAATCAGCGTGATGAGATAAACCGCGAGCGGAAGAATCCATAACAGCGGAATCGCAGCGATGTTAGCCGTGAGATAACTCGTCACCGCGCTCAACTGCATGGCCGCGCCCATGGGCAGCAACACCCAAAGAATCTTGTGGCTCAGTGGCGCCATGGGAACGCTCGCGTCTTCCTCGGCCTTGATCGGTCCCGACGCCGATTGCGCCGAACGCGTCTTCCAGGTCAGCGCTGATTGACAGGATTGCGAATGCAGCAAATCCAAAAGCCCAGCCAATTCGCTGCATTTGCAAAGTGAAATGCGGCTCGATCAGGCTCGGATAAAGTGCCAGAGCCAGCAGCGATGCCAGGTTTGAAAGCGCAAACAGGCGATAGGGAACTGCGCTTGCCTCAATCCGCGCCCACCATACCTGCAAAAGGGGGCTAGTCGCCCCGAGCATAAGAAAAGGCAAGCCGATCCACGCGCCAACTGCGACAAACACCGTCGCGATCGGATGCTCCGCTCCGATGCCGACTCCGTAACTGCGCACGGCCCACACGATCGCCGCAATGGCCGCCAGCAAAAGAAGCAGAGAATGCAGACTCCATTGCGAACTGCGCGAAAGCCAATGCGCATAGAGGTAAGCACATAGCAACGCAGTCTGAAAAAACACCAGGCAGGTAATCCAAACCGCGGCCGACCCTCCCAGAATCAGGCAATAATTGCTTCGCCGCGATAGGCTCAACAAGAAAGAGCAGAAAGGAGCCAAGAAAGACCGCGACCACTAAACAGCAAACGCGAACGAGTCATGCCAACCTCAGGTTCAGCAAAGGGAACTGCGAATCGTCGAAGATCCGCCGGCGCGAACCGGTCGATTAACAGGCGGATGTTATCACAGCAATCCTCGCGTATTCGGCGGCGACTCAACCGAGCGCGCTGTTCGTCCATGGTAAAGTCTGCTTACCACGCTGAAGGCAGTGTTCCCCTGGGCCCGTTCTCAATTCAGAGGACCGAAAGAGGTGTCCGTTGATCCCTCCCGCGAGCGACAAGCCAGCCGAAACCGCATGCGCGCCGAACGGACTCGACCTCGCGGCCATCGGCGCTTCAGCTCAGCGCAAAGCCGCGTGGCGCCTGCTGCCTATCATCTCCATCGGCTACGGCCTGGCCTACATGGACCGCATCAACATCAGTTTTGCCTCGCTGCGCATGAACAGCGATCTGCATTTCAGTGCAACAGTGTATGGTCTCGGCGCAGGATTGTTTTTCATCGGCTACGCTCTCTGCGAAGTTCCGTCGAATCTCCTGCTCCTCCGATTCGGGCCCAAGCGCTGGCTTGCGCGCATCATGCTGACGTGGGGCCTGCTCGCGGCTGCCATGATGTTTGTGCACACACCGTTGGAGTTTTATTCCGTGCGTCTGCTGCTCGGCATGGCCGAAGCTGGCTTCTTTCCCGGCGTGATTTACTACCTCACGCTCTGGTTCCCGGCTGCCATGAGGGCCCGCGCAGTCAGCCGCTTTTACGTCGCGCTCCCGCTTAGCTCCGTGCTCATGGGCTCCGTGGCTGGATGGTTGCTGGGCTTGCAAGGCAAGCTCGACCTTGCCGGTTGGCAGTGGCTCTTTCTCCTGGAAGGATTGCCGGCCGCATTGTTCAGCCTCGTGATTCTCGGGCTGCTACCCGACGGTCCAGCGCAGGCCAAATGGCTCACGGCGGATGAAAAATCGTGGCTGCAGCGTCAGCTCGAGGCCGACAGCGCGCATGCGCACCTGGGTCGCGAAGCGGGTGTTTTGCAGGCGCTGCTCTCTCCCAAGGTTTGGTTGATCGGACTGTTCTTTCTCAGTGCGCTCACATGCAGCTACGCCTATGGTTTTTCGGCGCCGGCCATTCTGCAAGTTGTCACTGGCTGGAGCGTCAGCCAAGTCGGATATCTTGTAGCCTGTTTCGGCCTGCTTGGTGCCGCGGGGATGCTCTTTGGCGGTACAAACTCTGACCGCACCGGTGACCGGGTGCTGCATTGCATCGTGCCCTGTTGCGTAATGGCTGCCGGCTATTTGATTGCGAGTTTCGCACGACCGCCCTGGTTGGTGGTCGTTTCGCTCGCAGTTAGTTTTGTTGCATTCAACGCCCTGCAGGCTCCGGCCTTGGCGGTCCCGACGCAATTCATGACGGGACGCGCCGCTGCAGCCGGCATTGCTGCGATGAATACCATCACCATGTTCAGCGGATTCGTCGGCCCCTATTGGATGGGCGTGATGAAAGACAAGACCGGGAACTACTGGCTTGGCCTTCGCGGATTAATGGTTCCCAGTCTGGCCGCGGCGCTAGCCATGTTTGTGCTGACGCGAAGCCTGGCGCGAACCAAGGCTGCCGCTGCGCACAGAGCGGAACTCGCAGGTGAGACCGCATGAATCCGTTCTATTTAAGTAATCCCGAGGCTGCCTAGACGCTCGCGGCAGCGGGAAGAATCTCGTCAACGTCAACCCACTGCGTGGGATAGTTGCCGGTGTAGCAGGCCGTGCAGTATTTGTTACCGTCGCCGTTATCGCAGCTCCTCAGCAAGCCATCCAGCGATAGATACGCAAGCGAATCGGCTTCGATATAGCGGCGAATCTCCTCAACGGAATTGTTCGCCGCGATCAGGTCGCGCTTGCTCGGCGTATCCACACCATAGAAGCAAGGCGAAATCGTCGGCGGACAACTGATGCGCAAATGCACTTCCTTCGCACCTGCTCCGCGCACCATGCGCACGATCTTGCGGCTCGTGGTTCCGCGAATGATGGAGTCGTCAATCAGGATGACACGCTTGCCTTCCAGGAGATTGCGCACCGGGTTGAGCTTCAAACGCACGCCGAAATCGCGCACGCGTTGTTCCGGTTCAATGAAGGTGCGGCCGACATAATGATTGCGGATCAAGCCGAGGCGAAAGGGCAGGCCAGCCTGTTCCGCATAACCTAATGCAGCGGTCACACCCGAGTCCGGTACGGGCACGACAACGTCCGCGGCCACGCCCGATTCTCGCGCCAGTTGCCTGCCCATCTGGTCGCGGCTCTCCTGCACCCAGCGTCCAAAAATGCGGCTATCCGGTCGCGCAAAATATACATGCTCAAAAACGCAGCTCGATTGAGGCACGCCCGTTGCATATTGACGGCTCGTCACGCCATCATCGGTCACCATCACCAATTCACCAGGCAGCACGTCGCGTTCATATTCCGCGCGCAGCAGATCAAACGCGCAGGTTTCCGAAGCGAAGACGATCGTGTCTGGTCCGTCGGCATTGCGAATGCGCCCCATCGAAAGCGGACGAAACCCGCGCGGATCGCGGGCGGCAAAGATACGATCGCGGGTCATCATCACAATCGAAAATGCACCTTCTATCTGCGAAAGGGAATCGGCGATGCAGTCCACCAGCGTGTGCTGATTGGAATGAGCAATCAACTGCACGATGATCTCGGAGTCCGACGTCGTTTGAAAATACGCTCCATCGCGTTCTAGCCGCGCGCGCACATTGCCAAGGTTGACGAGGTTTCCGTTGTGCGCAATCGCAATCAGTCCCTTGGTCGAATCAACTCGGATCGGTTGGGCATTCAGCAGCGCCGAATCGCCCGTCGTGGAGTAGCGCGTGTGGCCGATCGCCATCGTGCCGGGCAGCTTCTGCAACACATCGTCCGTGAAGATTTCCGAGACTAACCCCATGCCCTTGATATTTGCCAGATGCTGTCCGTCGGCCGAGGCGATGCCCGCCGACTCCTGCCCGCGATGCTGGAGCGCGTAAAGCCCGAGGTACACCTGCCGCGCCGCGTCGGGATGTCCATGGATTGCGACGACTCCGCACTCTTCGCGAAGCTTGTCGGTGTTGCGCGCACGGCGAATCGCCGCTTCGCGGCCATTCGTGCCACTGGATGCTGCCTTCAATGATTCGGACTCGTCTGCGTCACTCTCAACACCCTGAAACAACAACCGGCCCATGCCGACAGTGCTGCGCGAACGGCGGGCGGCGGCTGCGCCGTGAAGGAAACCTTGCGTCATGCAGTCACCTCGTCGTGAAGGACCGACTCGAGCGATTTCGCCCAAACGCTGCGAATGTCAGCCAGCGACGTAAAAATGAACGGTTCGCGATCGACTGAAATCTCCAGACGGCTCCCGCCCGTGGAACCGATGCGCGAAACCAGAAAGTTGTATTCGCCCGCAAGCTTTTCGATTTCAGCAATGTTGTTCGACGCTGCCGAGATCACCACGGTAGACGCCGGTTCGGCAAACAGACCCGAACAGCGGATGGGCCAGGAGCGATTGATCCTGATCCACCGTGGCGCCAATTCCGTGTGTGAATGCGGCCTGCGCCAGAGTGACTGCAATGCCGCCGTCGGAGATGTCACGCGCAGACCGAATCAGTTTTCGATCGGCGAGCCCGCGCAGCAGGATGTGCAGATCGGCTTCGGCGTCAAGATCGAGATTGGGCGGCTTGCCCCAAATCTCCCCAAGAACCACCTTGGCAAATTCAGAGGAGCCGAATCTAACCAGGTTCTCTCGCGCCTCTTCTTCGGTTGCGTCTGCAGTCTCTTTCGCTCGTGGTTCCAGTTCAAGAGCCGGAAAAGGGTACTGGCTCATCGGCAATGGCTCGAGTGGAACTTCAAGCTTCGGATCTGGCTCTTGACCGCGTGGAATGGGCCACAGAAGGAGGATGGCATCGCCAGCCTGCTGGAATCCCGCCGGCACGGCCTTTGTCACATCCTCCACGATGCCGACGATCCCCAGCACCGGCGTCGGATAAATTCCTTCGCCACGCGTTTCGTTATATAAGGACACGTTGCCGCCGGTGATCGGTGTGCCGAGCGCGACGCAGGCCTCCGCGATTCCATCAATTGCGGCCGAGAGCTGCGCCATGATCTCCGGCTTCTCCGGGTTGCCGAAGTTAAGACAATTCGTCGCGGCAACAGGTGTTGCGCCGCAGCAAGCAACCTTGCGCGCGGCCTCCGCCACCGCGTGCATCGCGCCGAGTTTTGGGTCGAGATAGGCCCAGCGTCCATTGCCATCGAGCGCCATGGCAAGCCCGCGCTCATGGCCGTCCTTGCCGGTGCCCTTAATCCGCATCACGCCCGCTTCGCCGCCCGGCCCCAGCACGGTGTTGGTCTGCACCATGGTGTCGTATTGCTCGTAGACCCAGCGTTTCGAGCAGACGTTGGCGCTCGCCAGCAGCTTCTTCAGGTCGACGTTGTAATCCCGATCCCTCTCCAATTCAGCCAGAACGTCTGCAGGTGGATCAATCGGAACCGGCGCCTTCCATGTTCCAACCGGCCGGTGATAAAGCGGCGCATCATCGGTGAGCGACTGGTTTGGAATATCGGCAACCAACTCGCCGTGATGGCGAATGCGCAACCGCGGCGCAGGCTCGACCGTACCCACGATAACTGCGTCCAAACCCCATTTATCAAACACGCGTAGAACTTCGCGTTCGCGGCCCTTCTCGGCGACGAGCAGCATGCGCTCCTGGCTCTCTGACAGCATGATCTCGTAAGCGCTCATGCCGGTTTCGCGCTGTGGCACCCGGTCAAGCTCCACGTCGAGACCCACGCCTCCCCGCGCGCCCATCTCGCATGTCGAACACGTCAACCCCGCCGCGCCCATGTCCTGAATCCCGACGATTGCTCCGGTCTGCATCGCTTCAAGGCACGCTTCGAGCAGCAGCTTCTCCATGAACGGATCGCCGACCTGGACATTGGGCCGCTTGGCCTCGGTGCCTGCATGAAACTCCTCGCTGGCCATCGTCGCGCCGTGAATACCGTCGCGCCCCGTCTTAGCGCCCACATAAATAACCGGATTGCCCGTGCCGGTCGCCTTGCCGTAGAAAATCTCGTTCTTCCGCACGAGCCCGAGCGCAAACGCATTCACCAGCGGATTGCCGCCGTAGCAGGCCTCGAACTTTGTCTCGCCTCCCAGGTTTGGCACGCCGAAGCAGTTGCCGTAACCCGCGATGCCGCTCACCACGCCCTCAACAATGGAGTGATTCTTGGCAATCAGTTCCGGTTCGACTCCGCTTTCGGGCGTGATAGGCCCGAAGCGCAGCGAATCCATCACAGCCAGCGGCCGCGCGCCCATCGTAAAGATGTCGCGCAGAATGCCGCCCACGCCGGTGGCCGCACCCTGGTAAGGCTCAATGTAGCTTGGGTGATTGTGGCTCTCGATCTTGAAGGCGCAGGCCCAATCGTCGCCAACGTCAATGATCCCGGCATTTTCTCCCGGCCCCTGCACGACGCGATCGCTTTTTGTCGGCAGGCGTTTCAAGTGAACGCGACTCGACTTGTAGGAGCAGTGCTCGCTCCACATCACGCTGTAAATTCCAAGTTCCGTGAGGGATGGAACGCGTCCTAGCGCCGAAAGTATGCGCTCATATTCGTCCGCGGTGATGCTGTGTTGTGCGAGGAGCTCCGGTGTAATCGCAACCGGCTCGGGAACAACTGCAGAGGAGGCAGGAGTCATCACGATTGCCTTCATTGTCGCATGGGATGCTCCGCCGACGGGCATAGGAATCGTGTGGAAAGCCGAGCATCATCCAGGTCGGCTTGAACGGCGACGCGCCATTCCAATTGTTCAGCAGACTGCAGCGTGCGCGAAGCCGCGGCACCACTCGCCGTGGCGAGGACGGTTTGCGGTTGTCGCACTTCCCGCACGGGTAGCATCCAACACAAGCCCTGTGCGATACTTGCACTTGCCAACCCACCTCTCGCCGGGATGGCGGAACTGGCAGACGCAGCGGACTCAAAATCCGCCGATCGCAAGGTCGTGGGGGTTCGACCCCCCCTCCCGGCACCAACAAAACAAAGGTTTTAGACTGAATTAGCCTCTCCGATTTCGAGAGGCCTAAATTGTTTGGTGGCTGTTCTGATGGCTGTTGGTTTACACAGCGCCTATTGCAGGGATCACTTGTCCGAGAAGGCGTTATCGGCCAGGTGCCGAAGACAAGGAGCGATCTGAGCAACTCGATGAATGCGGCGGGCTGTCGTCAGCAGTTGAGAGCGACCCCGCGTCCAATTGGCTACCAGAAGCATAAAGCTCCGCCTGTTCGCGAGAGATAGCTATCAATCTGAGAAAGTCCCAGGCTCGTCTAGGCGAACCACAGTCGCTCATTCAGCAAGGTCAACCGCTTCGCACGACAGGCCCGATTCGGGTAAGTTAGCCGGTCGAAAGTTTCTGTAGCTGAAGACCATGGTGCGATTCAGAGCATTGACGGGCCAGGTTGATTTCCATTGGACCCCAAACTCCAGGAGTAGCATCACACTGCCAATCATTAGAACCGCGAAGCAGAGCAGTCCGGTTCCATAGCTTCCCGATATATCCTTGAGCGCTCCAAGTGCGGACGGGAGAAAGAAGCCACCCAGGCCGCCGGCCGCACCTACGATCCCTGTGATGAGTTCAATGTCTGCTGAGAAGCGCTGTGGCGCCATCTGGAAGATCGCTCCATTGCCCATGCCGAGCATACCCATCAGCAGAAACAATACACACACAACGACAGCAATCGTCGGAAGAGTGCTCGCCGTTATAAGGCATAGTGCAACACCGGAAAAAATCGCGAGTAAGAGTCGGTATCCTCCGATCTTGTCCGCGAGCCAGCCACCGACCGGACGCAGAAAGCTGCCGGCTAACACTACTACGGTCGTAAAATCTCCTGCTTGCACTTTTGTCAGGTGGTATTGGTCGTGAAAGAAGACCGATAGAAAACTTGCCAAACCAACAAACCCACCAAAGGTAAGGCTGTAGAGAAAGCAGAGTTTCCAGGTATCCGCCTGCGTAAACAGCTGCGCATACTTGCCCCACGGCTTCGGCGCCGACTTGGAAGGACTGTTCTTTGCCAGGAAGAAGAATGCTGCAAGCACAAGTGCGATAGGAACCAGCGCGAGACCAAAAACAAAATGCCAGCCGTAGTGTTGTGCGATCCGCGGGCCAAAGAAGGTTGCGATCAGAGTTCCTGAGTTACCGGCGCCGGCGATTCCCATGGCCAATCCCTGATGCTCGGGTGGAAACCAGCGGCCGGCCAGGGGCAACGCAACCGCGAAACTCGCGCCGGCGATACCCAAAAGAAAGCCGATGAGATAGAAATGCCAAAGCGTGCTCGCGTAGCGCCATCCCAAAATCAAAGGAACCAATGTCAGTGCGAGGCCGGTCAGTCCTGCGCGGCGTCCGCCTATGCGATCTGCGAGTAGACCCAGAATGGGCCGAAAGAACGAGCCGCCGAGCAACGGAATCGCTGTCAGCAATCCCTTTTGTGTTGCCGACAGGTGCATCTGATCGGCGATGAAAGGCGTCATGGGTCCGAAGAGTACCCATACCATGAAGCTGACATCAAAATAAAGAAATGCGGAAAATAGGGTGGGAAGGTGGCCGCTCTTCATAAAGGACTTCTTGTCCATGTGAACCTCCAGCAGGAATTGAGTTGGGAATGTGATTATCAGGAACCGGATTTTGCATTCAGCAGGCTGCGTTCAACCCGTACTGAACACTGTTTGTAGTTGGGTTCGCGCGAGATGGGATCGAATGCGCTCTGCGTAATCTGATTGGCATTGCTCTCGACGAAGTGAAAAGGAAGAAAGACTTGTCCCGGCGCAACAATTTCTGTAATGCGCAATTCAACCTTGCTGACGCGACCTCGAGGCGAAATCACTTCGACGCGATCATGAGGCCTCAGCCTCAGATTCTCGGCATCGATTGGATTCATCTCCAGCCAGGCGCGCGGAGACATGCGTTGCAGAATTGAGATGCCGCCGGTTTTGGTGCGCGTATGCCAGTGCTCCACGGTGCGACCGGTATTGAGGATCAGGGGAAATTCTCTATGCGGCTGTTCCGGAAAGGGAGCCCACTCTGTCGGCAGAAGTTTGGCGCGGCCATCGTCGGTCTGAAATTCTCCATCGGTATAGAGCCTGCGCGATGCCTGCCGGGTTCGCGGCGTGCCTTCGGGAAATGGCCACTGAATTCCGCCGTTCTCATCCAGTGCAGAGTAGGTGATGCCGGAGTAATCGCAGAGTCGCCCTTGTGAGACGCGACGCCATTCATCGAATGCGTCCTGCTGGACCGATCCAACCGGGAAAGATTTCCTCACGGCAGCCGAGACGTTCGGCGACGCTCAGAAAGATATGGAAATCGCTTCGCGCTTCACCCGGCGGTGCTGTTGCGGCATTTACCTTGCTAACGCGGCGCTCGGAGTTGGTGTAGGTTCCTTCCTTCTCGCCCCAGATGGCCGCCGGCAAAACGAGGTCCGCTAATTCGGTTGTGGGAGTGGGATGAAATCCATCCTGCACGACCAGAAAATCCAGATTCCCCAGAGCATGTTTAAGAATGTCGATATTGGGAAACGAGACCAGGGGATTGGTTCCGATGATCCACAGCGCGCGAATCTTTCCGGCGACGGCGGCTTCGATGATGTCGGGATAAGCAAGGCCGCGTTTTGCGGGAATACGCTCGACTGGCATATTCCACAAGCGCGCCAGTTCTTGGCGATCTTCTTCCGACTCGAACTTGCGATAGCCGGGAAGGCCTGATGAGAAGCCCGCCTCGCGCGTGCCCATGGCGTTGCATTGCCCGGTAATCGAAAATGGCGAAGCGCCTGCGCGTCCGATGTTTCCCGTGAGCAGCGCGAGATTATTGATGGCGTTCACCGTCTCAGTGCCCTTGGTGCTGTGGTTGACGCCCATCGTCCAGCCAATAAATGCGGCCTTTGCGTTGCCGTAAAGAAGGGCGGTCTTGCGGATCAACTCGGGAGACAGCCCCGTGATCTCCGCCGCATATTCCAGCGTGTACGGTTCCAGCGATGCGCGAAGTTCTGCAAAGCCGGTTGTATGATGCTTCGACGTATTCCTTGTTGTAGAGTTCTTCGTCGATCAGAATGCGCAGGATGGCGTTGATCAAGGCCAGATCGGAACGCGGCTTCAAAGGAAGATAGACGTCGGCCATCATCGCGGTCTTGGTGACGCGCGGATCGGCGACGATCAGCGTCTTGGCAGTGTTGGCCTCGAAACGCGTGCAGAGGATGGGATGATTCTCGGCGACATTGGCGCCGATGAGCAGGATGACGTCGGCCACCTCAAGATCTTCATATGCGCCCGGGAGGACCATCGCTGCCGAACGATCGCTTGTAGCCGGCGACCGCGGTGGACATGCAGAGAGTGGTATTGCCGTCATAGTTGCGCGTGCCGAAGCCAAGCTGCACAAGTTTGCCCAGTGCATAAAACTCTTCCGTCACCAATTGCCCGGTGCTGACGATTCCGAGCGACTCCGGCCCGTATTTGCTCTGGACGGAGCGAAACTTTTCGACAAGAGTGTCGAGGGCTTCATCCCAACCGACGCGCGTGAGTTCGCCATTCTTGCGCAGTAGTGGATACTTTGCGCGGTCTTCGGCTTCGATCGCGTAGTGCTCCGCCAGGCCTTTCGGGCAGAGTTTGCCGAGGTTGACCGGGTGATCGGGATTGCCGCGTACGCTGACCACTTTGCCTTCGCGCACCCCAAGTTGCATTCCGCAGCCGACTGAGCAATATCCGCAGGTACTGTTGACCCAGCGTTCGGCGTGCTTCGCGTCGCGGAGTATCCAAGGACCGGATCTTCGCCGTAACTGTATTTCGCAGCACGGATATCCAGCCCGCTCTTGCGCTCCAGCCATTCGCGCAGGCTCATGCGGCCTCCGCGGAAAGATATTCGGTGGCCATGTTCGTCGGAACGACACTGACGAAGAAGAGATAGCGGCCGATGAATTCGCCGGCGATCAGGGCGATGGCGACTGGAATGGCGGTCCAGCGGGTGTGCGCAAATTGCAGCAGGAACAGGCCGGTGACCAGCGTCAGAATGCGCACGAAAGAAGGCCAGATAGAACTGTGGTAAGAAGACGGAAGGCTCCGCGCAGTTCATGAACGCTCGATCGTTCGAGCCAGAGGAGCTTCGAGCCGGCAACCAGGAGCGTAGCAAGACCGGCAAACAAGTGTGGCCGATCGCGTGAAAGAGGATGCGTCGTTCAGGATGTTTGCGCCGGCAGAGCCCAGCAGAGCGGCGGTAAGAAGAAACTCCGCGACCGTGAAGGGAGAGTTCCATGCTGGGCGGCCCGGAACGAGGTACAGGCGAGCGCTCGCGCAAACCCCGGCCAGTCCGAACAGAGTTGTCACTCCACCGAGCAGGACGCTTGCGCTCAAGCCGAGCCATAACGTCAGTGAGTACGCGGTCGCGGCGCCGGCGAAGAGCGTGAACATGCAGCACTTCGCGGCTGAGCCACGAGCGACGCCACATCTTCAACGCGCGCATTGCATGGATGGGTCGGCCCAGATGAAGGGTGGAGGCACACAAGGCCAGAACTGCCACGCACAATGCGACCAAAGAAGCGGAGCGATGAATGCGGGCGCTCAGAACTTCCAGCAGCCAGATGGAAGTGAACGCGCCGGCAGAGAGCTGCGTAAGCACGGTCATTACAATCAATGGCCAATGCGGTTGCTCAGGTCGCAGGCGATACTGATCGACCTTGCGCACATCGCGGGGCATGCGCGCTGGTAAGGTAATGCGGGTTGTGGAAAGGCTGTCGTCGGCGGAGGGCATTCCGGGAGAGTTGGCGCCAGACCGATATTCTTCGCGCCACTCCGCAGTGCGAACGGTCTCAATGCGAATTGCGTCCTCAGGACAAGCGAACGCGCACGCCGGCTGTTGTCCTTGAGTCAGCCTTCCGTAGCACATATCGCATTTGCCAACGACGCCGCGTTCAGGGTTGTACTGCGGTACGCCATAGGAGCAATTCCAAGTGCAGTACTGACATCCGATGCAGGCGTCTGGCATTGTGTCGCACGATGCCGGTGACTGGGTCCTTTGAATACGCATCCACCGGGCATCCCGTCATGCAGGTTGGTTCAAGGCAGTGATTGCAACCCATCGAGAGATAGTGCCGAAGTGTGTCGGGATAGACGCCTCCTTCTATTTCGCCGACGCGACGCCAGAGAATATCCGCGGGGTTTCCATTTTGTTCATTGCATGCCACGACGCAGCATTTGCACCCAATGCACTTGGTCATGTCGAAGTGGAAGCGATATTGTTCCCCAGGGCCGGGCGGCGGTGGCAGTTGCAGATTGGACCCCACACCGCACAACGAAGCCACCAACCCCTCGGCCAGTTTCCACCGCTGTGGTCAGGCAAAAGGCCGCATCGCCTTCCTGTGCCCGTTCGAGTAGGGGTAGCTCCACTGATGGCTCCATTGATGCGCAGATTTAGCGCAATTGCGAAGAGATGTGATTGCGGGATACGCGCTAGACTTCGCGCGACAGCAACATCGGAACGTGAATAAACCGCAACTATTCGGTTTTTGTTTTAGGCGATTAAGCCAGGCTCTTCGCGGAGCCGACAGGAGATCACTCATTCTGGATAGAGAGACCAGCACACGGAGCTGATCGAATTCAAGCAGAGCGCTGTAAGAACCTCGCTCCGCGGAGAGTGATTGCGTCTGAGCATAATGGCAAACAAGATTGAGCGCAAGGGGAAAAGATTGGCAAGGTTGCATTCGATCCAAATATGAAGAAATCTATAAATCCTCACGACTCCTTTATTGCTTTGTTGTTCAAATGAGTGTTAATCAGGGTCTCAAGCAATCCCTTTCCCTTCCGGCACCCTGACGTGCTGAAGGCTTTTCGCTTCGCCTCTACAGCGCACTCCGATGCTGCGCCTCATAATCCCATTGTCATTTCTCTAGTGCCCCGGCCTTCATGCATCGCGCACCATCGCGCCAACATGATGTCTCAACAACATCTATGCACTTCATCCTATGAATCGGGGTCTAACACCATGCGTAATTTCCTTTCTTCTCTTATGTTTCTGTCTGTTCTGAGCGCTCAAGCTTCTTTCGCTCAAAGCAACTTCTTTTCTTCATGGGAAAATCGCGTGCGCGTCACGTCGGCGAAGCAGCCGTCCTGGGCTGTTCCGGTCTTCACGCCGACTTCAGGACTTGTACAGCTGGCGCGGGCAGACGTCATTCGCCAATACACGAGCACGCACACCACCACTTGGAACTACGGGGGAAGCAAGGGGTTCAATCTCATTCCGTGGTACAGAACGGAAGTAGATATTAATCTGCCCTCTTACATTCAGCACAACACCCCAAAGGCGCTCGACGGTGCCGGCGATCTTTCTGCACTGCTTAAATATCGCGTTCTGGCTGCGAACGAACAGCACGGCTCATATTCGATCAGCGCGGGAATAGCGGCCACTGCTCCAACCGGAAGCTACAAGAATGGAGCGTCGGATGGAACGATTTCACCCACCATCTATCTGGGCAAAGGCTTCGGCCGATTCGACATCCAGACAGCCGCTTCCGAGTCATTGCCTACGGGCCACACGCGGATGTTGGGGCGCCCGGTGAGTTGGAACTCAGTCGTTCAGCGGAAGGTGGGGAAGATCTTCTGGCCGGAGATCGAGAGTAATTCGACTTTCTTTCGTGGAGGTGCAAACGACGGCAAGGTGCAGTCCTTTGTATCGCCCGGCCTGATGGTCAGCAGAATCAAATTCAAGTCGGAGTCGAACAACAGGCTCGCACTGGTATTCGGCGTGGGCGAGCAGATTGCCGTGTCGCATTACCATTCCTACAACCACGGCCTCTCGTTTACTTCGCGCATTGTCTTCTAAGCCCTACGATGGCGGATGTTAACATAGGCTCAATTCGGCGAAGGATTTCAGGCGCAAGCGCCGAAATGTTCATGTGAACACCTGCTTTGATTTTCCTCAAGCCACCCGTCGGCTTCACTTTTCCAGTTTGGTCACTTTGCAATTGCTAGTCGGAGAGACAAAATGCCAGGGGCGAACTTTGGCGGTTTGCGGGTTCTTTCCCTCGAATCGCGGCGGTCGGTAGAAGTCGCGAAGCTAATCCGCACATATGGCGGCGAACCGCTGACTGCCCCCGCCATGCGTGAGATTCCCCTCGAGTCAAATCATCCCATTCTCGAATTCGCTGAAGCATTGATGCGTGGCGCCTTCGACCTGGTCATCTTCACCACCGGCGTAGGCGTTCGATCTCTGGTCAAGATTGTCTCTGAGCATTACGATCGCGAAGCATTTCTCGCTGCATTGCGTTCGGTGAAGATCGCGGCACGCGGACCGAAATCCTCCGCAGCCCTGCGTGAACTCCAGATTCCAATCGCCGTGGTCGCTCCCGAACCTTTCACCTGGCGCTCGTTGATGGCTGCCCTGGAAGCAAAGATGGGTCCCGAACTGCAAGGCATGAATATTGCGGTGCAAGAGTACGGCACATCAAATCCTGAACTGCTCACCGCGCTTGCAGAGAAGAGCATTTCCATTACGCGCCTGCTCGTCTATCAGTGGGCGCTGCCGGAAGATGTTCAGCCGCTGCGGGAGGCTGTTCTCGCGCTTGCTCATGGGCACATTGACGTTGTGCTCTTTATGAATGCAGCTCAGGTTACGCATCTGTTTCTCATTGCCGAGCGCATGGGATATACAGACGCACTCCACGAAGGCTTTCGCTCTACCGTTATTGGATCCATAGGCCCGAGCACCACCGAAGGGCTTTCCGCGTATGGACTGCAGCCGGATTATGAACCGACCCAATCCAAAATGGGCTTTCTGATCAACGAGATGGCGCTGAAGGCCGCATCCCTGTTGGAGCAAAAACGCTCCGCCGCTGCTCTACATGTGTCTCCGACCCCGGCTCCGGCCGTTAGCCCGCTGCTGAAAAGCGAAAAGCCTGCCGCAAATGCGGCACCGGCGGCACTGTCTCCAGTTGACCTGCTGCATCAGCTCGGAAGCCAGATGGCGGCGTCGGACTCTCTCCATACGGTGCTGAATCGCATCGTCGACTTTGCCTGTTCGGTGATCAGTTGCGATTCATGTTTTGTATACGTGCTTGAGAACGACCAGCTCGTTCTTCGTGCTTCGAAGAATCCTCATGCCGACGTCGTTGATCATCTTGGCATCTGGCTGGGGCAAGGAATCACTGGGTGGGTCGGATGGCATCGTGAGCCCGTTGCAATTCCTGCCAAAGCCTTGCAGGATCCACGCTTCAAGCGATTCCCTGACCTGCCCGAAGACTCGTTCGAGGCGTTTCTTTCTGTGCCTATCCTTTGCCGCAGCAAACTTGTCGGCGTCATCAATTTGCAGCATAGAAAGCCCTACCATCACACGGAGAGTGAAGTTCGTTTGCTCACGACAGCCGGTCATCTCGTGGGAGCCGAACTGGAAAGAGCCCGGCTCGAAACTGAGAACTTGCAGCTTTCTGATCGCCTTGAATCACGCAAGCACATCGAACGGGCCAAAGGTGTTTTACAGCGCGATTTCGGCCTCGACGAAGAGTCAGCCTACAAGGCCATGCAACGTGAAAGCCGGCAGCGGCGCAAATCCATGCGTGAGATCGCCGAGGCTATTATCCTCAACGATGATCTTCGCAAGAGCCGCCTGGGCGAATCCGGCAAAGCGCCGTCTCGCGAAACTCCGGCGCAAAAGGCAAATGGTACTTCCAAGGCCTGAACAGCGCTCACGACATTCGTCAAACCAACTTTCTTGTATGCGCCGGAGAGTTGAGGTAGCATAGCTTTAACGAGTGAGACAGTGCTGTCTCCTCATCACCTCTACCCGGCACCAAGCCGTGTTCGGGTCTGCTCCAAGCAAATTCCAGTACTTCCATGCTCCGCGATGAGCCTTGAATCCTCCGCACTGTATGCGGCGTTCAATCTCTCCGCAGTTTTGCGCTTGTTGCGTGACACCGCGGCAAATGAGCAATCCGGTAATGTTTTTCTGACCGGGAGCTCGCGGAAGGACATGCGATATGGAACTCCTGGAACCTCTCAAGTCGCAGGATTTTACTGATGAACAAAAGCAATACCTCCTGGGCTTTTTCAGCGCTGCCGTCGAGCGGGTAAAACCGTTTGTAGGTCATACTGCCGCGGGGCTCATTACAGCTGATCCCACACTTGCTCCGGTCAACCTCGCGGACAAAGAGGACGAGACGTACTTCGGCACGCCGGTTTCCGATCTTTGCAGAGAGGAGATATGGAAGCATGAGGAGAATCCACTCGATATCTGGGACAAACTGATTGCGCATGCCAACGAAGACCGCGCACCCGCCCCGGATGATCTCTTCCGCTTCAAATTCCATGGTCTCTTTTATGTTGCCCCGGCGCAGGATTCCTTCATGCTGCGGCTTCGAATTCCCGGAGGAATTCTCACCGCACACCAGATGCGCGGATTGGCGGCAATGGCGGAAGACTGGGGTTCTGCCCGGGCAGACATCACCACACGTGCCAATCTGCAGATCCGCGAATTCCAGCCCAAAAACATTGTTCGAGTTCTCAATAAGCTGCAATCGCTGGGCTTGACCTCGCGCGGATCCGGCGCCGACAACATTCGCAACATCACGGCATCGCCGATTGCCGGGCTCGATCCGACAGAGCTGTACGATGTAGCGCCGCTAGCGGATGCGCTACATCACTACATTCTCAATTCACGGGACATGTACGGCCTTCCGCGCAAATTCAACGTGGCCTTCGATAGCGGCGGCGCCATCAGCGTTGTTGCAGATACGAACGACATAGGCTTTATCGCAACCCGCGTAGGCGAGGGGCGCGACGTTCCCGCCGGCGTATATTTCCGGGTCCTGCTTTGCGGAATCACGGGACACAAGCAGTTCGCTACCGACTGTGGCCTGTTGCTGCTCCCCGAACAGACGGTGGCTGTCGCCGCAGCGATGATTCGCGTCTTCTCTGAGAATGGCGATCGAACGGACCGCAAGAAGGCGCGCTTGAAGTACCTCGTGGATCGCTGGGGCGTGGATCGATTCATTGCGGAGACTGAGAAACGGCTGGCATTTCCCCTGATGCGCTATTCCGCTGAAAGCTGCGAGCCGCACAATCCGATCGACCGTGCCGGTCACATCGGTGTCCACCCTCAGAAACAGGCAGGTCTGCATTACATCGGCGTCTCGGTCCCGGTTGGTCGTCTCCCTGTTGCACAGATGCATGCGCTCGCCGATGTCGCCGAACAGATTCGGTACCGGCGAATTGCGCCTCACCGTGTGGCAAAATTTGTTGATTCCCAATATTCCCGAAGAGCGACTGGAAGAGGCCCTTGCAGACATTCGTGCGGCAGGTCTGGACTGGTCAGCTGGAACTGTGCTGCGCGGGACGGTGGCTTGCACGGGCAATCGCGGCTGTAAATATGCTGCCACGGATACAAAGTCACATGCCGTCCAACTTGCGGGTCTTCTGGATGCGCGGTTCAAGATCGACCAGCCTGTGAATCTGCACGTGACCGGCTGTCCGCACTCCTGCGCCCAGCACTACATCGGCGACATCGGCCTTCTTGGCACAAAGGTGAATGGCGCTGAAGGCTATCAGGTTGTGATTGGCGGCGGTTCTGATCAGGACCGGGGACTCGCGCGTGAATTGATTGCGTCAGTCCCATTCAGTGACCTGCCGCCCATGCTGGAGAGGCTGTTCGCCGCCTACACCGAGCGGCGCGATCCGCAGGAATCCTTTCTTGAGTTCAGCCGCAGGCACAGCATTCAGGACCTTCAATCACTCTGCGCTGCAAGGGAGCAGGTGTAGCCATGACCGTCGATATCCCGTTCATTCCAGACAATGCACCTTTCACGCCCGAGCAGCGAGCCTGGCTCAATGGCATGCTTGCGGGAATCTTTTCCGCAACACCAGCGGCCGTGAACGCGTCGACCAAGTCATCGCATCGGGTCGCTGTGCTCTATGCCTCGCAATCCGGCACAGCAGAGGGACTGGCACGCAAACTTGCCAAGGAACTGAAGGCTCAGGGTCACGTGCCGGCAGTTTCAACGCTGGTTGGTTACACCCCGGCAGCCCTGGCTACCGAGAAATACGCTCTGTTCATTGCCAGTACTTACGGCGATGGCGATGCCCCGGAGGGTGTGCAGCCGTTTTACGAGCAACTTTGTCTTGAGCACTTTCCTCGTTTCGAAAATCTTTCTTATGCGGTACTGGCGCTTGGCGATCGTCACTATGAGCACTTCTGCAAATTTGGAAGCGAACTTGATGTGAAACTGGCCGCGCTTGGAGCGAACCGTCTCTGCAGTCGAGTTGATTGTGATGTTGACGTGAATGAGCCGTTCGAGCAGTGGAAGGCCGCGTTGATGCCCCGGCTGAGCGAGAGCACGGCAAAGCAAGAGACGCGTTCGCTGGGAACGAAATCCGCCGAACCAGGCTCCTTTCAAGGATTAGCTCAGGAACTTGGAGCAAATGAATCCTCAATCGCAAAGTCGGATTCTATTCAAATCCCTTCGCGCGACAACCCTGCCCTGGCCCCAATCGTGGACAAGAAGAACCTTGCTCACGGCGATTCCACAAAGACCACGTTGCATCTTGCATTTTCGATTGAAGGCACGGGCATTCAATACGAAGCCGGCGACTCCTGCGGGGTCATCCCTCACAACGACGCAAGGCTGGTCACTGAGATCCTGCAGTCACTACGATTCAATGGCAACGAGCAGGTGCTGTGCGGCAAGGCGGGCACCACGACTCTGCACGATGCGTTGACGAATCATCTGCAGATCACCCGCCTCAATCGCAAAACAGTAAGTGAATACGCTGCTCTTGGAAAGTGCGCGCGGCTACTGGAGTTAGTGGCACGGGAGCATCGCGCACGGCTTGACGCGTACGTCTTCGATCGCGGTCTCATTGATTTGTTGCTCGAGTTTCCAGGAGTCATTGAGGATCCTGCAGAGCTGATCGCTATGCTTCCGAAACTGACGCCGCGCCTCTATTCAATTTCGTCAAGCCCAGTGGCGCATGCAGGTGAGATTCACACCACGGTAGCAGTTGTTCGATACAACTCACACAACCGTGACCGCGGCGGAGTTTGCTCGACGCTGTTCGCGGATCGTGCTGCGATCGCCGATAGCTTGCCCATCTACATCCAACCAAACAAGAGATTCAGGTTGCCCAAGGCCGACGCACCCATCATTATGATCGGCCCCGGCACAGGCATCGCGCCGTTTCGCGCATTTCTGCACGAGCGTCGTGCTCTTGGTGCGAAAGGCAAAAATTGGCTGTTCTTCGGCGAACGCAGCGAGAAAACTGACTTTCTATATCGTGAAGAACTCGAGGCCATGCGTGCAGATGGTCACCTGACGCGACTCGACACCGCATTTTCTCGCGATCAGGCGGATAAAGTGTATGTGCAGGACAAGATGATGGAGCAGGCCTCGCAGTTTTGGAACTGGTTGCAGGATGGAGCCAACGTCTACGTGTGTGGCGATGCATCCCGCATGGCCAAGGACGTGCACGCGGCGCTGCATGCGATCGTCGAGAAGCACGGTGGAATGTCATCGCACGCAGCCGAAGAGTACGTCCATGGGATGAAAGAGGATCATCGCTATCACAGGGATGTGTATTGAGGGAGCCTTAACTGATAGACCTCTCTAATTCGATCGCGCGTGGAAAATAGATGTTGTTCTCGAGATGAATATGTTGATGCAGGTCTTGCTCGAATTCCCGCAAGCCGTCATAGAAGGCGTGGAAAGTAGGGCAGGCATCCGGCGGAGTGGTGAAGTTCGCACTCAGGCGGCGGATTTCAGCAAGCAGCGTTCCGGCAGCGTCGTGTTCCTGCGTCATCATTGCGATCGGGTTGGAGACCGTGCCAAAGCAGCTATGCGGCTTAGGAGTTCCGTTGGATATGGATTGCTCGAGGCGAGCGATATAGGGAAACAGAACTGCTTCTTCCTTGGCCAGATGCTGGGTGAGTTCTTCGTCCAAATGCTTGAGAGTGGTCGCAATCAAGGGCAATTCGGGCTTCGTTGAGCCGTGGCGATTGACGACTTTCTGGGCAAGCTGGGCCAGCCTTGGCAGCTCACTTTTCACATAGGCGTGGTGTTTGGCGACGATGTGAGAGCTCAAGCTCTCCAATGATTTATCGGTCCAGTTATCGAGCTCAGTGCCGGGCTTCTTTTCCGCCGCTTCCAACGCAGCGAGGACCGCGTCAATCTCCAGGTTTCCGGCAGCGCATGCTTCAGCGAGAGGTTTGCGGCCCCCGCAGCAATAGTCGATTCCAAATTGTTCAAATACCCGGATTGCGGTCGGCTGTTCCAGTGCGATTTCGCGAACGGTTTGCGTGGTTGCGGTCATTTCGATCTCCTTGATCACAGCTTAGGGAAATCGGTAGATCACCACAGCGACTTTGGTCACTCGAAACACATTTAAGACGTTGAAGGAATCTGCAGAGGCAGGCTATTTCCGCCGGAATCGGAACTCAGTCCCAATGGCAGTGAGGGCATTGTGGTCCAGCACTTGCGCGGCGCGAGCGAAGACTTTCGTTTCCTCGACCTGGATGTGGTCGGAATAGAGTTGCTTGAGGCGCGACGTTTCGGAAGCAGTTGCTGTGCTTCGTCCGGAGCCAAGCCGCCGGATTCAATCCAGGCTGTATAGAGTCGTTCGACCGATGTGTGCAGATCGTTTGCCTCGCGGTGATCATGTCTCAAGCCGGTCGATCTCTTCGAAGGCTTGCGCATCGGATTTGCGCAGGCGTGGAAAGAGGGATTGCTCTTCATCCGCAGTGTGGCGCTGCCCGCCTGTACGGAAGTACTGCAGTGCAGCTTGAACTGCGGCGCGCTCTTCGTCGGTAAGCTTTCTGCCCTGTGCGCGATCAACTACAACGCAGAGAATGTGCAAAAAGCTCTCGATTCTTCTGTGGCAATCCTTGAGCATGCCAATCGGGTCGTCGAAACCGCTGTCTGGCTTTGCGCCAATCTGAATCGCCATGACATCTCCTCTTTACTTTCCGTTCCTTGTCATTGTCGTCCATTCGCCGACGATTGGCTCTCAGGCGCACTGAAGAACATGAAGCGTCGTCGACGTCTTCATTTGCGGTGCCGGCTGCACGTAGCCTTTTGGAATATAGGAGCAGCACGGCTCTTCAGCGTTAGGGTTTCCAGTCAAAGCATAAGCCCGGGCTCGCGATCCGCCACAGATTTCTTTGAATTCGCAGGCGCCGCACTTTCCTTCAAGCTTGGATGTGTCGCGCAGATCGCGGAACAGCGGCGACTCGCGATATATTTCGGCCAGTTTTTGCTCCCGGATACTACCGGCAGAGAGGGGAAGAAAGCCGCTCGGGAACACTTCGCCTTTGTGCGAGATGAAGATGAATCCCTTGCCATCGTTGAGACCGCGCGGTGCGCGCCCAATCGAGTCAGCTGCTCTATCCTGCTGTGACGCGAAGTTGATTCCTGACTTGCGTTCGGCAACACGTTGCTGCAAGAGATAGCGTCTGTAATGCTGCGCCTCGGTGGTTTTGATGTCGAAGCTCGCGGTTTTGGACAGGCTATAAACCTTCGCAAAGACTGATTCGAACTCGTCCGCACTCAGTAGATCGTTCAGCTTTCCACGTCCGGTAGGAACGAGGAAGAAGACACTCCACAGCGCTATCTTCAGCTTCTCCATCAAGGCAACGATGTTGTCGATCTCGTTGATGTTCCTGCGGCTGAACGTAGTGTTGATCTGCACCGGCAGTCCAATCTCATTTGCCCAGCGCACGGCATCGAGCGTTCGCGCGAATGACCCGCTCATTCCGCGGAATGCGTCGTGAGTTTCGGCGCTTGCACCGTCCATACTCACTGCGAGCCGGGCAAGGCCGGCCTCTTTGAGCCTCACAATGATTTCCTTCGTCAGCAAAGGCGTGGCGCTCGGCGTCAGCGAAACTCTGACTCCCACCGAGCGCGCATGCGCGATCAGTTCAAAAAGGTCGGGCCGCTTGATGGGGTCGCCTCCCGTCAACACAAAGACCGGAACCTTCAAGGCCGCGATCTCATCGATCAGATGTTTGCCCTCATCCGTGCTTAGTTCCATGGGACTGCGGTCCGGCTGAGCGGACGCGCGGCAATGGACACAAGCAAGGTCGCATGCCTGGGTCACTTCCCAGATGGCGATGAATGGCCGTTCGTTGAAGTCGGTGGTGTTGATTTGCGGGTTCATGCAACCTATGAGACCGCGAACAGACGCGGGACGCAGTGACCTAAGTCCCAGCCTGCGTCGCATTCTTGGAAATTCTTCGGTGAACTTTCGAAGTCTACGCGTCAACAGAAGGGAGACCATGACGAACCAAAGATGACGCGGTTTCCGCGATCATGCCGTAAGATTCTCGAGTGACTGCTGAACGCACCGATCTCGCTACCGCCCTTGGGAAGACCGCGCTTTTGTCGAGCCTTACGCCGACGGAGTTGAAGACGTTAGCTGCGCGAACCGTTCGCAAGCTCTTCAGTACCGGGGAGTTGCTATTTTCTGAAGGCGAGCCGTGCAATGGCCTGCACATCATCGCGCAGGGCAAAGTCCGCATTTTCAAAACATCGATGAGCGGGCGTGAACAGGTTCTTGCGATTAACGTTCCGGGCGAATCGGTTGCGGAATTGCCGGTCTTCGATGGCGGGCCGTTTCCGGCTTCGGCCGTGGTGATCGAGGATGCGGAAATTGCGTTTATCTCGCGGCGCGATTTTCAGGCGTACTGCATGGAGCATCCTGAAGTTGCACTTAAAGTGCTCCAGGTGGTGGGGACGCGGTTGCGACGCCTGGTGGGGATCATTGAGGAGCTATCGTTTACGACGATCCGCCAGCGTTTGATTTCCGTATTGTTCAAACTCGCAGAGAGCGAGGGCAAGAAGACTCCTCGCGGAATTGAATTTCAGCTTCCCGCAACCCATCAGGAACTTGCCAATCAACTCGGTACCGTGCGCGAACTCGTTTCCCGCAACCTGATGCGCCTTCAGGCCGAAGGCCTGCTGGACGTAGACGCGCGACAAATCGTCGTAAAAGATATTGTCGGTTTGAAGGCTCTTCTCGAGACCTCGTCCTAGATCATTTCGGCTCCGAGTGACATAAGTTACTGCTCCGCACTTTCTTGAACGCTAGGGTTGCTGGTGGAGAGTGCTTATGTCCACCGCAACGCAGTCTATCCGCGAGATCGTAACCAGCAGGCCATCCGCAGCCAGCATTTTTCATCGATTTGATATTGATCTGTGCGTGCAGGCGGACTTGTCGCTCGAGGCCGCGTGCCGGGAGCTGCAACTCTCTGTCGATCAAGTTCTCGAAAAGCTTGCTGACGCTGAGGTTGAAAAACCTGGTGGCTTGGCATTCGATCCTCTCGATGTATCGCTTGGTCGCCTGATCCAACACATCGTCCGCGTTCATCACCATTGCGTTCGTCAGGAACTTCCCGCTCTGGCTGAGATGGCATCGAAAGTCGCGGCAAAGCGGAGTGATCGAGATCCCGAGCTGCGTAAAGGTTGCCGAATTGGTTGAAGAACTTCGCAGCGAGATGTACGCGCATATCGAGAAGGAAGAGCAAGTGCTTTTTCCTTTCATCTCGCAAATGGATCAGGAGTCGATCGTCTCTTATCCTCCCGCGCATGCGTGTTTTCGTTCGGTTGCTCACCCGATCTTCATGATGGAGCAGGAACACGAATCTGCTGGCCACATCATGCGCGAGCTCATTCGCCTCACCAATCACTTTGAGGCTCCGTCATGGGCATGTGCGACGCATATTGCACTGTTTTCCGGCCTTAGCGAATTTGAGGCAGACCTCACACAGCATGTGCATCTTGAGAATGATGTTCTGTTTCCCCGTGCCATTCAACTGGAAGCAGAAATCAAGGCGAGGAGCTAGGTATGGCTACGATTCCGTTATTCGATCAACCTGCTTCCGGCGCTGCAGTCGGGGAGAATGCAGCAACCATCGCGCGTGAACGGCAAAAGAGCTTGATGCTCCGCGCATGGATCGCGAGCGGACTCTTCTTTATGGCCTTGCCGGGGACGTTGCTGGGGTTTTCAAACCTGATGGCGATCAGTGCGCATCACGGCCTCGGCACCTTGCCGGCCGCATGGATGGAAGGCCACGGACACGCGCAGATGTTCGGATGGATCGGCAGTTTTATTCTCGGCATAGGTTTCTACTCACAGCCTGCACATGGGCGCTCAGTCCTTCGTGTGCCTCTCTCCTGCTACGTTTTTGGACCTCCGGCGTTGCGATGCGTTGGTTTGGAAATATTTATGGGTGGCACTGGCGCGCTCTGCTGCCCTTGTCCGCGGGATTCGAGCTGCTCGCCGTGATGCTGTTTCTATACGCCGCCTCGCATCACAAGCTGCCGGAATCGAGTGACGGAAACAAGGCGAAGGTGCCGATGGAACTCTGGATGGTCTCTGTTCTCATCGGTACTGCGGGGCTTGGGGCTGGTGTCATATTCAACTTTATCGAGTGTGTGCGATTGGCATTGGAGAACGGCCTCCGGTCCTTCCCTCACTCACTCGATCAGAAATATCTCGTATTGCTTGGCTGGGGATTCGTCGTGCCGGTGGTGTGGGGATTCTCGGCGCGCTGGTTGCCATCCTTTCTCGCAATCTCGAAGCCCAGTGCTCGCTGGTTTCGAGTGGCTTTGTTGCTGGTCATAACGGGCGTTTTGTTTGGGGTTTCTGGCTTGCCCAAGCCTGCGACGATTCTGTTTGCGCTTGGCTCAGTCACGATTGGGATTGCACTGCGTTTGACCGAACGGCCCCATGGCCAGCCCAAAATCCAGGGCATCCATCCGAGTTTTCCGGTCTTCATTCGCTTGGCTTATACCTGGCTTATAGTTGCCGGATCGATGAGCGTCTGGGCAGCGTTTATGGATGTTCATGGCGGCATCTGGGGCGCTTCGCGTCATGCGCTGACCGTTGGATTTGCGGCAACCATGGTCTTCGCGATTGGGCCGCGCATCCTGCCTCATTTTGCAGGCATTCAGCGAATCTTCAGCACGCGACTGATGTTTCTCAGCCTCGTATGTCTTCAGACGGGGTGCCTGCTGCGTGTTTTCTCTGAACCTGTTGCGTATGAAGGGCTGGCCTCGTTCGCGTGGAAGGTGCTGCCTGTTTCAGGCATGCTGGAATTGTCTGGAGTTTTGAGCTTCGCTACGAATCTGGTGCTCACATTCTTGATCGGACGCTTGGCATTCGCCTCGAACAATCCGAGCCAGCTAACTGCCGCGTAGTTGAGCTCCGCCGAACCCGCGCGGTTTGTGAAGTGCGGAAGTTAGCTTGCAGATGACTCTTTTTCCGGATGTGCCCAATCGTAGGTTGCCCCCAACCACGATCGTCCGCGAGTGGCTTCCTCAAGATGGGGCAGGAGTGCCCAGATTCCAATCCACGCCAAGCCGACAAGATTGGGAAACAGCAGAGGAGCCATCGGAGGAGCGCCATTGACCAGTTTGTCGAAAATATCGTGGCCCGGCTCGAAGAGATTTGCCTGAACGTGAAACCAGAATCCCAAGACCCCAACCAACGCCTGCACGAGCATCACGATGAGACACACGTCCATGAAACGCCTCGTCACGGTGAGCACGAGAGGAATAATTAGGAAGCCAGTTGCAAGCGCGGAGGAAATAACCGGGATCCATTCTGTCTTTGCGAAGAATCCATTCGACGCATGATCGGTCAATGACAAAACAAAGTTTCCGAAGAATCCACCCAATGCCAGAAAGATTACCCATCGTGCCCACTCTGCGCTGCGCGCCCCGACCATCCGATTCATCAGAAGCAGAAAGCCAAGTCCGGTATACGCAAGGGGCGCCGCGAACGGCGCTGCGTAGGTCAGGCTTTTGAGGGTTCGATCTAAAAAGAACCGGCTCTCGAGGTGGTAAAGAACACCGGCCAATCCAACAAGGACAGCGAGCCAGCCGATCATGTAGCCGACATCGCGCCATGGGGCTTCGAAGTGTCCAATCCAGCGAAGAACAATCATGACGGCGAGAACGGCCGGAGCCCCGATGGAAAAGTAAAGAGGGATATACTCCGCTGTCTTCTGAAAATGGTTCACCGAGTGCGCAATGTAGATGTCTGCGGCGAGGATGGCCAGGTTCGCGGTCACAAAAAGCTCGACCCAAAGTTGCGGGTCATGCGCCCATCGAAGGTGCGGGTGAGCGATGATCTCCTGTAACCGTGCGAGCAGTTTATTTGTGGGCATGCTCTCTCCGGAGTTCGTCAGCATCATGCTGAAGTTCAACAGTCTTTGAGAGTAGTTCGTAATTCCCATGCCACTGCACAAAGTCGGCGCCGCCCATGAACGCGCCATGCTTTGACGTGCGTCCGTCGTAATGCCAGAGGTTGAAGTAGGTGAAGTCGATCGTGTGCGTGAATGGCGGTCCAGAGAGAGAGCCGTCTTTGTGAAGGCCATCCATGATGTCTTTGGCGACTAGAACCTTTGCGTTGGTGCTTTCAACAACTTGTTCGCCCTGGCTGTAGACCCGGTCAATCAGAGGTTGCGTATGGCATTGGGTGCAGACCTGCTTCATGTTGATCTGCGCCTGCAGGTAGTTCGGGCGATGAGTCGTAATAGCATCGGCAAGATACCAGCCGAGCCGATCAGAAGGATTGTGCGTAACCTTGAGGCCATTGATGCCGCTCATGTGACAAGTTGCACAGGTTGGCACAAACATGTCTCGCGTCGTCAGGGTTCGCGGATCGGCATTGAGGTTGAGCAGATTTCGCTGCGCAGCGAACATCACACCGTGCTTCGACTCGTTGTAGATCTCAATCTGCGAGTGATCGGGCCCCATATGGCACTGGCCGCATGTGGTAGGAAGACGCGCCAGAGCCACCGAGCTAGTGTGGCGGGAATGGCACTGTGTACAAGTCCCGATCGTTCCATCGTCATTGGGCTTGCCGACGGCGTGGCACTGCTCGCAACCCGAAGTCGCGGCAGGGTGTCCCTCCGGAAGCACCAGAGGATTCGGCGGCCGCTTTGTGCCGCCGGGCTGAAACTGCTCACTGAACGAAACCTGCTCCGGACTCAGACCCTTCTCTCCGTGGACGGCGGCCCAGCTGGGAGCCGCGTGACGGCTGCGAAGAAATTCCTGATAGATGCCTTCATGGCAGGAACGGCAATTGCCGGCGGTCAGATGAGTGCTGATCGTGAATCCATGATGATCGACCTTCTGCTGATTGGAGGTCGCCTGATGGCAGTCAAGGCAATTGACACCCTTTCTGGCGTGAGCGGACATCTCGTATTCATGTACGACGGAGTATTGGAGCCGTGCGTGACATTCGGCACATTTTCCAGAGGCTCGGACGAAGTCGGCGGTCGGTTGAGCCGTCTCGACGGCGGGACGCGCCCGATTCACAAGGAAGCCGCCCAGAATGAGGGCAAACGCGATGACAACCGCCAGGAACACGGAACGAAATGACATGGAGTGAACCCCCCGGGGAAGGCTGTCTGTTCGGCGCATGTTGTTGCACCCGAAACAGGACAGTGGGAAAACTCTAACAGGCTCGCCGACAAACCGGCATCAACAAGCAGGTGCAGAGCAGTGAATACTGGCTCGCCTTCCGAGGCAATTCTTGACCTCCGTGTGACTAAAGTCCCTGCAACTCAGTTCAACGAACGCTAGGGTGGTTTTAGCGCGGCACAGAGCGCGCCTTTTATTGAGGAGAAATTATGTCCTATAAGCGTTATTGGGTGGCATTGGCCATCGTCATCATTGGATCTTTCGCCGTTCTCGGAGGAGTCGGCAGGAAGATGATCAGCGAAGCTCCGCCCATCCCCGATGTGTACAACACTGACGGACAGCTTCTCTTTACCGGCAGTTCCATCACCGATGGCCAGGGAGTGTGGCAGTCCATTGGCGGGCAGGAGATCGGCACCGTATGGGGTCACGGAGCCTATGTCGCGCCCGACTGGAGCGCGGATTGGCTGCACCGGGAATCGGAGATTCTGCTGAACACCTGGGCAGTCAGAGCCGGGGCGGCAAATTTCGAGGCTCTCGGACCGGACCAGCAGGCCATCTTCAAGGCGCGTCTGATTCGCGAAATGCGGACCAACACATACGACGTCTCGCACAATCGCGTAACGCTCAGCGCCGATCGCGCTGCGGCGTTTGAGCAGCTTCGCACCTACTACACTGACGTTTTTGCGACGGGCAGGTCGGCATATGCCATTCCCAGCGGCGCATTGACCAATGCCGCAAAGCAGCATCAACTTGCCGCTTTCTTCTGGTGGACTTCGTGGGCGTGCAGCACGGATCGTCCGGGTTCTGAAACGACTTATACGAACAACTGGCCCCATGAGCCGCTGATCGGCAATGTGCCAACTTCCGGTGCCGTCCTCTGGAGTGTTTTGAGCTTCGTTGGATTGCTGGCGGGAATCGGTGGCCTTGTCTGGTGGTATGCGTCGCAGGAAAAGGAACTCGTTCATGGGCCTTATCCGGAAAGCGACCCTTTCCTTGCGTTCAAACCAACGCCCTCGCAGCGTGCGACGTTGAAGTATTTCTATGTGGTCGTGATCCTCTGGGGTGTGCAGATTTTGATGGGCGTCCTGACTGCTCACTACGGAGTCGAGGGACAGGCCTTCTTTGGATTTCCGCTCGCCAAGTATCTGCCCTATGCGGTCACGCGCACATGGCATCTGCAAATCGCGATTTTCTGGATCGCAACCTCATGGCTGGCAACAGGTCTCTACGTTGGGCCGGCAGTCAGCGGCCATGAACCGAAGTATCAGCGGCTTGGTGTGAACGCACTCTTCGGTGCACTGATTCTTGTGGTCGGCGGTTCGCTCGCCGGCGAGTGGATGGGTATTCAACAGCGTCTTGGCAACATGTGGTTCTGGTTCGGCAGCCAAGGTTATGAATACGTAGATCTCGGCCGATTCTGGCAGATTCTGCTGTTCATCGGATTGGTTCTTTGGCTCGTCCTGATGATCGCAGCGCTCAAGCCGGCATTGGTTCGCAAGAGCGAAGACCGCGCGCTCCTGACACTCTTCCTCATCTCCAGCATTGCGATTCCGCTCTTCTATTCTGCCGGACTGATGTACGGTCAGCGCAGCCATCTCGTTACTGCCGAATACTGGCGCTGGTGGGTAGTTCACCTCTGGGTTGAAGGCTTCTTCGAAGTATTCGCAACGGTTGTGATCGGATTCTTGTTCACGCGACTCAAGCTGATCGAGATTCGCACCGCTACCAAGGCCGCGCTCTTCTCGACGACGATCTTCTTGTCGGGCGGCATCATCGGCACTTTTCATCACCTCTACTTCGCTGGTGCGACACCAGCGGTGATTGGCCTGGGCGCGATCTTCAGCGCATTTGAAGTTGTGCCGCTGACTCTGATTGGCTATGAAGCGTGGGAGAACATTCGTCTCGCACAACCGACAAAGAAGTCTCAATGGATCGCCAGCTATAAGTGGCCCATCTATTTCTTCGTGGCAGTCGCATTCTGGAACCTGGTGGGAGCAGGGTTATTCGGCTTCCTGATCAATCCGCCCATCTCCCTCTATTATGTGCAGGGACTAAACCTTACTCCGGTACATGGTCACACGGCGCTGTTCGGCGTGTACGGAATGCTCGGCCTCGGCCTCACACTGTTTTGCCTCCGCGCGCTCAATCCTGGGCGCAAGTGGAAGGAGACTCCACTAAAACTCTCCTTCTGGTCTCTGAACTTGGGTTTGATCTTCATGGTCATTCTCAGCATGCTGCCGGTCGGCTTGCTGCAGGCATGGGCATCCATCGAACACGGTACTTGGTACGCGCGTTCCTCGGAGTTTATGCAGTCCAGTTCCATGCAGACCCTGCGTTGGATGAGAGTTCCGGGAGACATCCTGTTCGCAATAGGAGCTGCGCTGTTCGCCTGGTTCGTGCTTGGACTCTTGACGGGACATTCGCTCGACGACAAGTCAACGAAAGGCAGACGAACTCACTCCGAACTTGAAGAACGAGGCATCGCCCTCGCAGGCCGTTGAGTGCAATCTAGATCGATGCGGCTTCTCTGATTGCTCTTCTTGTCAGAGATGCCGCACGACGAATAGTTTCAAACACTTGGCTGAATAGTCGTTCTTCCCGGACAAGTGACCTTGGTTTAACAGCGGCCAACGGGCACATTACTCACTCGCTTCACTTGAGAGTTCCAACTTTAGGAGTACCGGGAAACGTCTTCAGTCCGAACTCAATCGATCGTGGTGAAACCTCGGTGAGCGCGTCATCGCCGATGCACTCACCGGCGCTGAGCGATTTTGCTGGGATTATCGACTGCAGGTCTTCTGCCTGAGCTTCAACTTGTCGTAGCAATCCGATCGATGATAGAAAGCCTGTGTTCCGGAGAGAGGTGGCTGTAGCGTGCCGACATCGTAATCGTTTTGTGGCCGGCGAGTTCCTGGATCTCTTTGATCGATGCTCCGGCCATTGCGAGCCATGAACAGAATGTGTGCCGGTTTGAGTGCCAGACGTAGCTCACAATCTTTGCCTCTTCCAGACAGGGTTGAAACCATGACCGAGTGTCGAATCTGCCTTGCGATCCCTCCCGTGGAAAGACCGGATCGGATGCCTTCTGTAGAGGTCTCTTCAGCGATCCAATTGCCTTCAGTGCGTCGGCATTGAGATGCACGGTTCGAGCTGAGCCGTTCTTTGTCTTCGTCAGCTCGATTGTGCGCCGTTCGAGGTCAACTTGAGACCACATGCATGAATACTGCTCGCTCAGCCGCATTCCGGTATGAATGCTGACAACAAACTCGGCTAAATGCTCTGGGAAGCGCGCTGCAATCACTTTGTTGAGCCGGCTGTATTCGTCGCGGCTAAGGAACCGAAGCCGACCTGTGCCCTCTTTCCTTTGTCGCACCAAACGCGCTGGATTGACGGACACTTTGCCATTGCGAACTCCCTCGCGATAGCAGAGTGAAATGAAGGCCTTATAGCGGTTCGCCGTAGCGGGTGTTTTGCAGCGGGTTCTCAGCCACCGTTCCAGCTCCTGCGGAGTGAGGTCAGCAGCAGGCTTGGAGCCAAGCGCTTTCCTGACGATTTCACCTTTGCTTGTGTAGCTCCGATTGTCCTTGTGATGCGCGACGAATTCGAGCACATCATCGATCAGTTCCGACAACGTGACAACCTTGCTATTGCGCAGCTCAGGAAGCTTCCTTCCGGCAGCCACATCGGCCTTCCGCGACTGGTACAACTTGATCGCATCCGACTTGCGGCCGACCTTCTCTCTGTGCCGCTTTCCGGCCCCATAGTAGTGAACCCACCAGATGCCGCTTCCGATGGGATTCTCGTAGACTCCGCGCATCGCTCACCTCACTGTTTTGGTCTTTTGCATTTTTTATGACATTCCCCGGATAATTGGATGATTTGCCGAGGCACCAGGGGCGGTGTCAGGGCTCTCTGACCGCGAAGCGGCGCGCGGAGCGCGGCCTTGACTCCGCCCCAGCCTCGGCTATTCTCTGCCATCCGGGGAATGTCATTCGGTTGCTCGTCGGGCCTCTTCGGCGCGCCGATTCGCCCGCTTTGCGAGGAGTTCTTGCGCCCGGATTAGCTTCGTCTTCTGGACCCGATCGAAGAGTGCCTTAATGTGCTCCGTCGCGATTCCAGACGCTTTCAGGAGCGGGTCGAATGCAGCCATCATCAACATCTGACTACCGACGCATTCGATAAAGATATCCATACCAAGCGGGTTCGAACTACCACCTTGAGCTGCCCTCAGCAATGCTTCACGTGCCCATTCGCTCGGCGTTCTGCCCGCGCGCGTTGCGGCATCTTCGATGACCCTCGCCTCGACTGCTGTGAGCTTCGTACTCAAATTGAGCGAGCGGCGGTCACGCCCGCGCAGTCTCTCCTTGGGTCGATCTCCCATCATCTGAACGTCACGCATTGTGTGACCTCCAACCCTGTTTACGTGGTATCTGGCCAGATACAGGGCTTCGCAAATGCTCTATGTTTTCATCGGTATCTATCGAGATACCAAAGTATCTGGGCAGTTCCCTTTCAGGGGTGGAGTGTCGAAATTCACCCGGTGCGCAGCACCGAACGGGATGCATGCCCTGATTTCTTCCATCGTGAGCGACAACATAACGCCATCTCGTGCGCGAGTCCAATACCTATTAGCGCAAGAGTGATGCCTTATAGGCATCGGTGCAAATGGGAAATCAACGGGTATACAGATCAACGAATCTCAGGTGCGAACTGTTTCTTGATCTCAACTGCGTCTGCTTAGATTTGGCCGTGCCCTTAAGGGCGTAAAGATGCCGCCGAATGGCCGCTAATGCCTCTGTGATGTCTTCTAGGAATCGCACTGTAAGTAAAAGGTCTTGGACACGGATTCAAAACTGGTCAAAGCTGTAGCTGATCGCAGGTGCAAGCAAATTCTCCAGCCCCTCGCGTTGCAACGTGCGAAGACGGGCTGACAACCAGGAGCATCGGATATGAGATCAGCAGACAGCGAACAGAAGAAACCGCCCGCGAGAATTACCGTCGCGGTGGAAAGCAAAATCCTGGCGAGCCGAGAAGACGCAGCACAGATGCTCTCGATTAGCCAGAGGGCGCTGGACTACCTGATCGCGACGCGGCGTCTGCCAACACGGCGTATTGGTGGTAGGGTTCTCGTCCCCGTCTCCGAGCTTCGGAAATATGCGCGTACCGACCATCCTGAACGGATCGTGGCTTAGGCGCCACCGCCGAGTTAGCGGATCGTCTCGAGTCTGCGGAGCTTCGCGAGGAGTTGCCCGATTCTGGCTTGACTCGCGTCGTCCGGCAGAAGATATCCGGGCAAAGCGTCGAGGAAGCGCGATTCCGCAAGAAGCGTTCGGACAGCATCGGCGATATAAATCTTCAACGCCGGAGATGTCATCTCGACTTCAGGCATGAGTGATGACCGGCCATCGACTACGGCAATGAAATCTTCCAGGTCATGGCTCGCGAGGTAATCTCGCTTGCCGCGCCCGTTGAACGCTTCGAGCTTGGTCCCGAGAAAGTAAGGCGCGTTGATGGCCCGAATGATCAGGCCGCTGCGCAGCTGCACATTGCCGGCCGTGCGCAGAGCATCCGGATACCAGCGATTCGAAAAGCCGAGGACTTGAGAGTCCAATGGCATGACATCCAAGGTCAATGCGCCGTGAGTCCACCGACACAGCGGCGCGCCTTCGCGGCTGTCTTCTTTGAATCCCAGACCACGAAGCCGCTCGGAAAACACGGTGTATTCGGCATAGGAACTAATCTCCGCGATCACATCCACGTCGTAGGTTCCGCGTACGGGTGCGGCGCCCGGATCGTCGATCAGCAAACCCGTTGCGCAGCCGCCGACGAAGACGATTTCGGGAAGGAGCCGCCGCAGCCTCTCTGCTGCCAGTTCCAGCAATTCGAGATCAGGATTTGGCATCGACGGGCATCTCCAACCTTCGCGTCAGCTCCTGGCTTGCCAACTTCCGCTCTCTAGCTCGGCCGCTGCGGAGAGCATCCACCAAGGCGAGCAATTCATAAAGGCGCTCGTCTTCCAATGCAGCTTGCGGGACATTCTTGTGGAGGGGCGCAAAGCTGTAGCCGCGAACCTTACCATCTGCATACGGCCAGACTGGCGGCAACTCGCCGGCATCAGCGATCGTTTTCGAAAGCGGAGAAGCCGCATAGCTCGTCGGAACACCTCGGGTCGGTGGTCCGATCTCGGCAGGGAATGCATATCGTACGCCGTGGATCAAAAATTCGAGCAGCGAGGAGCGATTCAGGCGGTCTCCGAGTTCCGGACCTTGAACCAGGTGCGAGGCCCGCGCCCGCTTTACTGAGGCGTAAACCTCCGACGGATAGAGGTGGAGTTCATTCGCCAAGCGCAGGTACGGAGGCCTTTCGCGGTTCTCCAACGAAAGCTTGAGCATCACGACAATATCGAGTGGTCTGAGCACAATTAGATTATACAATATTCAAATAAAATGAATATAGAATGGAGCTCCTATGAAACCGAAATCGGCGTAATCGGGTTCCTTCGTGGGGTGTCCGTAAAATGGGTGTAATTGGGGTGAATTATCGGGTGTAATGATCGGCGCAGACACACTCGAGATAACCCCCGAGATCTTGAGCCTCATCGCCGAACTCGAAGAGTTCAAGGGCGCATGGTAGGCTCTTGGCACCCTGGCTCCGGAGCGTCTCTTAGCATTACGGCGCGTCGCTACCATCGAAAGCATCGGCTCATCGACTCGCATTGAAGGCAGCAAACTCTCCGACCGCGAAGTGGAGCGACTGCTCTCAAATCTGGAGATCAAACCTTTCGCAACGCGAGACGAGCAGGAAGCCGTACAACTCGCTCGGAAGCGTGATCGAACAGAGCAAAGAAAGCTATTATCTCTCCCACTGCCAGACCCAGGAGACGATCCGAACCGAGGCCCCAAACTGGCAGCCGTGGGTTCTCTTTTTCCTTCGCGCAATGCAGCAGCAAATGAAACGCCTGGCTAAGAAGGTCGAACGGGAGAGGATCGTTCTTGCAGCGCTGCCTGAACTCTCACTACGGATCATCGAACACACCCGTGAACACGGAAGGGTGACCATCAGCGATATTGTGAGGCTCACTGGCAAAAGCAGAAACACATTGAAGCAGCACTTCCGCCAGCTGGTCGCGCAACGGCAACTCGCGCTCCATGGTAGCGGACGCGGCGCGTGGTACGCGCTGCCTTGACCATGCCACCCCTTACCTGGATGAGTCCTAAGCTCTGTTATCGCCAGACCAAATCACGCCCCGAGGGATTGACGAATACTCGCCTGCCTCAATTAAAGAGGCCGCGATGGCGGAAGTCTCTGTGAGGTCGGAATCCGGCATAGGTGCTACGCCCTAGAAGCCAAGTGATCGCGAAGCCGCTTTCGATACGCGGCCACTTTGTGTCGATTTCCGCATGTCTTTGTGCTGCACCAGCGGCGATGGTGAGATTTGGTTTGGTCTAGGAACCATAAGATGCAGGTCTCACCTTCACAGCGTTTCACAAGGTTGAAATCGGCTGTCGCGAGCAGAGCCGCTCCAGCTTCTGCGATTGGTGCCAACCCTGCATCGTAGCCGTCTCGTTGCCATACGCGCCGGATGGTCAGCGAGTGGGCCTGATCCCAAATCAGCTCGGGATAGCTTTGCGCGTGCACTAAGAATTCATTGAGCACCGAAGGATCTCCGCGGCGTCCGGCTTTTCGCTTTTCCAGAAGTAAACGAAAGTTCTCGCGCAGCAATCGTGCAGCACGCAAAAGCGAAAGGGGTTCCGACTGGGCGGGCATCTTCGACGCGGGGAGTCCAGCCTGCTGAAGCCACGCGCGCACATCCTCGTCTGTCTGAAGCAGGTCCAGAACTTCTTCGCCCGCCCTCATGCGCGTGTTTAGAAAATCAAGAGCGAGGTTGCCCGCCAGGAACTGTAGGCGATCACCAGTCCGTTGCTTGGAAGTCGGTGATTTCACTAGATTGGAATCTCGAAAATAATGTAACCTTGATTCCTGCAGTTGACAAGTTACTCTGTCGTCGGTGTAGGCTTAAAGTGTCGTGTTATGCGGTCTTCGGCTGCTGCAACTGGGAACTTCCCCGCTACTACTTGCCGAGCCCAATTGGCAACAGAAGCGCCTCGAGCTGCTTTCGAGTCCGGCTGACAGAACCCGATTCCCGTACGCGAACCCCTGCACGCATCAATTCGCCCGATGAACAGCTTCGGGTGGTGCTTGGCTTCGAGACAACCCTTCTCGGAAGAAGGTGCAGAATGCAAACCGAAACAATTCTCAATATTCTCAAGTTGATCCTTGCCGGATCGCCGTTGTCAGAAGTGCTGACGATCATTGCACGATTGGTCGAGTCCCGGGGCGATGGCACGCTGTGCACCATCTGGCTCCCCAATGAAGACGGAACGCATCTCGTATGCGCCGCGGCCCCCAGCCTTCCTGGATTCATCACACAGGTGGGAGCGATGCTTATCGGTCCAAAGGGTGGATCCTGCGGCACTGCGGCCTATCGCAAAGAGCCTGTATTTGTGACCGATATTCTCACCGACCCTGTCTGGGATCACTATCGCCACCTGCTTTTGCCTTATGGAATTCGGGCGGTCTGGTCACGCCCCCTGTTCACGAGCGATGGCAAAGTTCTCGGAACTTTCGCGATCCATTATCGTGAAGCGCGCACACCCGACGCCGGCGATCTGGAGTTAATTGAGAATTTCAGTCACATCGCGGGAATCGCGATTGAACGCCACCTAAACGAAGAAAAGTTACGGCATGAACGTGATCGACTGCGCTTGCTTCTTGATATTACAAGCAGCGTGACATCTAGGCTGGACCTCCGACAAGTGGTTGAAGGGCTTTCGACGAATCTATTCAGGACAATGCAGTGTGATGTGTCTGCCTTGTTGCTACCCGATACCGAGAGCGGTAAGTTACGCGTCACTATCTTGTACAATCCGGACGCGAGAGGACCCTATCGGGAGGGATCATTGGTGCCGATGAATGGCTCGATCTCGGGGCAGGTATTGCGGAAGGGTAAGAGCATTCGGATCGATAGCTTCGAACAGGTCCGCGAAGATCCTGAAACCCTTGGGAATCCTGAGGGCCAGGTCATTTATCAACACCTGATGCAGGAAGGCCTCACCGTGGGGTGTTATCTCCCGCTCAAGGGCCGTGATTGTGTGGTTGGCGTTCTGATGCTTTGCAGGCGTGCGAACAGTCCTTTTGATAGAGATGATGTCATCTTGCTTGAGCAAGTGGCCTGTCAAATAGCGATTGCGGTAGAGAACACGTTGGAGTACGAAAAGGCGACAAAGGATCGAGACAAAGAAGCGAAACAACGAGTGTATCTCGAAGAGGAAATCGGAGCAGAGTTTGAATCAATCGTCGGTGAAAGTCCCGCGTTGAAGGCCGCGTTACACCTTGTGTCAATCGTGGCACCCACAGATTCCAGCGTACTCATCCTGGGAGAAACCGGCACCGGCAAAGAGCTCATCGCTCGTGCAATCCACAATCTAAGTGGACGCAGGGAGCGTGCCTTTGTGAAATTGAACTGCGCAGCGATCCCACTCGGGCTTCTGGAGAGCGAACTCTTCGGACACGAAAAGGGCGCCTTCACAGGGGCCATTGCGCAGAAGACTGGGCGCTTTGAACTGGCGAATAAGGGTACTCTCTTTCTGGATGAAGTAGGCGACATCCCTCTGGAGCTTCAAGCGAAGCTGCTCCGAGTCCTGCAAGAACAGGAATTCGAACGACTCGGGAGCAACCACACGCACAAGGTAGATGTTCGGATGATTGCAGCCACCCATCGTGATTTGGTTGCGATGGTCAAACAGGGGACATTTCGAGAGGACCTTTATTATCGGCTGAAGGTATTTCCGATCCATGTTCCACCGTTACGACAGCGTACTGAGGATATTCCGAAACTGACGCAACACTTCATCCAGCTGTATGCGCGACGAATGCGGAGAAGGATCGACGAGATCCCTTCAGAAACGATGGAAGCCCTCGTCCGGTATCGTTGGCCAGGAAATATTCGGGAACTGCAGAACTTTATCGAACGTGCAGTCATTCTCTCACCACACACTGTGCTGCGCGCTCCAATTTCCGAACTGGAGCCGTTCAGCGCTCACAAGGGATCCAATGTGCCCATTACGGGCCTCGAGGAGTTAGAGCGGGATCATATTCTCCGAGTACTCGAAGTGAGCAATTGGGTGGTGGGTGGTCGCAACGGCGCCGCAGAACGGTTGGGAATGAAGCGAACCTCGCTGGTTTACAAAATGCGGAAGTTTCAGATAAGCCGTCCTCCGTCCGTGCCACAGAGAGCTGCCGAGCAACAGTTGCGCTAAAAAACATTTCATCCTCCGTGTGTGCGTGACAATTGCCGCGACGAAGGCCTGCCAGTGACGGGAATTGGTCTTGATTTCCGTCAGCGAGACGCGGAACGGAGAGTCCTTATCATTCGCATAACCCTTTGATGCAAAACGCATTAGAGTATCCAAGTTTAAGGCCACTAAGTCTCTTTATTTGGCAAATCGCTTGCATGGTGAGACGTGCGGCAACCGGCAAGTACCGTTGCGTTTCGGCAGGGGTGCCGGAGTCTGAACGCGCGTAATCACACCATGTCCAATCTTGACTCGAAATATAGCGAAGTACGATCAATGACACGTTCTCTCGCGGCAAGTCTGTCCGCCGAGGATCAGATGGTGCAGTCTTGCCCTGATGCAAGTCCCGTGAAATGGCATCAGGCCCATACGACTTGGTTCTTCGAGACATTTGTGTTGAGGCCGTATCTCGGTGACTACAAACCCTTCCGCGAAGAGTTCCATCGCCTCTTCAATAGCTATTACATTTCTCTCGGTGGGGAGATTCCCGAGAAGAAGCTACGATCATCATTTTCTCGTCCTTCACTTGATGAGGTCGTGGCTTTCCGCGCCCATGTTGATCAGGAAATGGAACGACTGTTTGCGCACTCGATTGATCAAGAAGTATCTCGGCGCATCATCCTTGGCCTGTGCCATGAACAGCAACATCAGGAACTAGCACTGACCGACATCAAGCACGCATTCTTCTCGAATCCCCTCCATCCGGCGTACCGGTCCGGTTCCCTTCCAATGGATCGCGCTCATCCTGTACCAAAACTCCATTGGCTCAACTTTGAGGGTGGGCTGACCGAAATCGGCCATTCGCCGGAAACGGATGACCCCCTCGACTTTTGCTTTGACAATGAAACTCCCCGTCATCGGGTTTTCCTGGAACCCTTCCAGCTTGCAAATCGCAAAGTCACCTGCCGCGAGTATCTGGAGTTCATGTCGGATGACGGTTACACACGCACAGGGCTCTGGCTTTCTGACGGCTGGGAGATTGTGAAACAGTCGGGGTGGGAGGCACCACTCTATTGGGAACGTGATTCCGCTGATGAGACCGGTTGGCGGGTTTTCACGCTGAGGGGCTGGCATGGACTCTCAGACCTGCTTGATACTACCGTGTGCCACATCAGTTTCTTCGAGGCCGACGCATTTGCCAGATGGCGCGCGTGCCGACTCCCGACCGAGGCGGAGTGGGAATCCATCGCGAGGCAGGAGCGCCTGCAAGGGAATCTGCTCGGTACCGGTAGGCTCCATCCAGCAACAGCGAATGGCGCTGCGGGTATCGAGCAACTGTTTGGGGACTGCTGGGAATGGACGTCCAGCGCTTATACAGGCTATCCAGGATACAGACCTCTCCCTGGTGCTTTGGGCGAATACAACGGCAAATTCATGTCCGGACAGATGATTTTGCGAGGAGGGTCGTGCGTCACACCCGCAGATCATGTGCGAGCCACTTATCGCAACTTCTTTCTGCCGGCAACTCGTTGGCAGTTCACGGGAATCCGTCTGGCAAACTGAAGGATCTTCGTTCGCACGAGTGAAGTTGTTATGTTCAATCGAATGAATTTTTCAGCCTGGGTTCCTATTCCCCTGCGAGTCATCGTAGGGCTCGGCTTTATGGAACATGGTTATGCGAAGCTTCTCAAGGGGCCCGAGACGTTCGCCGGCATCCTCCAAGTTTTGGGTGTGCCTGCACCTCACTTGGCAGCGTGGTCCACCATCTTGACCGAATTGGTCGGTGGCTTCGCCGTGCTCCTCGGCGCATTTGTTCCCCTGTTCAGCGTTCCGATGGCGGCGGTCCTGTTGACTGCCATGTTCAGTGTGCACTGGCAGTACGGTTTTAGTTCGATCAAGCTCATAGCGATAACGCCGCAAGGAGCCAAATTCGGACCGCCCGGATACGAATGTGATTTGCTCTATTTGGCATGTCTCGTTGCGCTAGTGCTTTCTGGCGCGGGTCCCTTATCGCTCGATAGATTCTTCACGCGAAAGCATTGATTTAGCTTGCTTGAAGCAATCCTTGGTCTCCTGCTCCCGCTCGAACTGCGCACGCGTCCCTGGATTTCAATTCAATCTCCATCCGTCAGTCTTACGCAAGAATCGCGCACTGCGACGAACCCTGCGACCAATTTCCGTCATGGTCGGACATTAGTCGCCAATTCGTCACGCCAAGTGCGGACTTCGCCAGCCTGTCGTCGTGCCCTAACATTCGACGGAGGAAGGACGTAGGGTGGAAACAATTCCGCCTAGCGATGTGGCTTTTGGATGGCCGATCGATTGCATTGCGGAATGAACATGCAGAGCGAAACACTTTCATCTTCGCCTTTACTTCGAGGTTCCAATCCAGAGAATTACGATCTTGTGATCCTCGGTGGGGGCACCGGATCTACGGTTGCTGCTTGGACATTTGCAAGCCAAGGACAACGCGTTGCCGTGATTGATCGCAGGTATATTGGCGGATCGTGCCCGAATATTGCGTGCTTGCCAAGCAAGAACATCATCCATAGTGCAAAGGTCGTATCGCTCTTTCGCAGGAGCGAGGAGTTTGGCATCGCTCAATCCGGCTTCACGATTCATATGTCCGGCGTCCGCGAACGCAAACGCGCGATGGTACGCGGCCTGAATGAGATGTATCTCGACAACTCCAGGAAGACTGGCGCGGAGTTCATTCTGGGAACGGGGCGATTCGTCACGCCGCGAACCGTCGAGGTCACTCTCGCAGACGGGACTACCCGTCAACTGCGCGGCACGAACGTGATCGTCAGTACCGGAACCCGGGCCTCACTCGAAGAGATTCCCGGTCTCGCTGAAGCTCAGCCACTTACGCACATCGAGGCGCTGGAACTCGGCGATATTCCTCAACACTTGCTAGTGATTGGTAGCGGCTACGTCGGAGTGGAGTTCGCGCAGGCGATGCGGCGGTTTGGCAGCAGAGTGTCGATCATCGGTCACAGAGAGCGGCTGATGCCTCAAGAGGATGAGGACGTAAGTGAGGCTCTTCGCCATCTGCTTGAGGACGAGAACATCGACGTTCTTCTCAAGGCGCGGATCAAGCGCGTGTCAGGCAAGTCAGGAAACTCGGTAAGCGTCGTCATCGAACAAGAAGGAACCGAGAAGCACCTGGAGGGTAGCCACTTGCTAGTGGCTACGGGGCGCACCCCAAATACCGAAGAGCTCGGCCTGGAGTTGACCGGCGTTGAACTCACTGATCGTGGATACATCAAGGTCAACGAGCGACTGCAAACGACTGCGCCCGGCGTGTGGGCGATAGGCGAGGTTGCAGGCAGCCCACAGTTCACACACATCAGTGTGGACGATTTCCGGGTTGTACACGACAACCTCAGCGGAATTGACCATGTGACCACGGGCAGACAGGTTCCATATTGCCTTTTCACAGACCCTGAGTTGGCACGTGTTGGACTCAACGAGAGTGAGGCCAAAGCGCGGGGCATCCCGTACTTGCCCTTCAAAGTTCCGATGGAATCGGACCTGCGCGCGCGCACTCTCTCGGAGACGCGAGGATTCCTGAAAGCGCTGGTCGAAGCTGACAGTAATCAAATCCTTGGCTTCACGGCATTCGGTGTCGGCGCGGCGGAGATTATGTCTGCTGTCCAGGTTGCGATGATCGGAAGAATGCCTTATACGAGCCTACGCTACGCGGTCCTTACCCACCCAACCTTGGTTGAGGGACTAATACCGCTGTTCTCATCCGTTCCAATCAACATCAAAGCGAACTGGTGACCAGCCGCAATTTCACGACCGACGGGAAGGTAGCCGAATTCCTTGCCTTCCTGTTTCTCAATCTTCGACAGACTGCAAACAATTCCGTGCATCGGACCACTATGCCATTGTCACCACTTGCCCAACCTGATCCATCAAGGAGTTAACGCATGAATTCCCCGAATCATGGCGCTCTACTCAACTATCACGCCAAACAGCGAGAAGTTGTACAAGATAACGACCTCGTTTCTGCGGCTCAGGCCGGTTCGCCTGGAGCTTTCGCGGAACTCTACGCACTCTATTATCGACGGCTCTATAAAACGATCGTTGCCATCACCAAGAATTCCGAAGATGCGGAGGATGTTCTGCAAGAGACATTCCTCCGAGCCTATCTGGCAATCCACACCTTCGAGGGTAGGTCGACCGTCTATTCGTGGCTTACACGTATCGCGATCAATTCTTCCCTCATGTTCCTTCGTAAGCGGCGGACCCGCTCGGAGGTCTTGTTTGATCCACAGCCTGACGCTCCGTCCGAGACAATCTGCTTTGAAATCCCGGACCCAGCTCCTACTCCAGAGAAGGTCTACGAGCTTCGTCATCGTCGCGTCGCGCTGGTACGTGCAATCCGGAATCTCGATACTAGACTGCGAGAACCAATCCAGATGCGAGTGACGGCTGAGTCTTCGATCAAGGAGATTGGTCGAGCGCTGAAAATCTCCGAGGCGGCGGTCAAGACCCGGCTCCATCGCGCGCGTCTACGACTCTCCACCGTCTGCCGTGAATCTTGAATGCCACGCATGATTCACCTCGGACGGCGCCAGGGGCCTCCCTTAAAAAGATGAAACAGAAGAACGGCCGTGACGAAGGCCTCGACCAGATTCTGTCACTGTTGGGCATTCGTCACAGATCCGACATCTGATTCAGATCATGCCGTGGCTTTCTCTGAAAGTATCTTGCGGCGCCGCAACGGATTGCGCATACCCCCGGTTCCGCAAATGCAAATGCGTTCGTTTGGCATTCGGAGTGCAATCCATTGCACGGATGAGCACATTGCCCATACAAAGCGAATTTAATCCGAGTGAGGAGGAATCGTTATGAGTCAAGTCTTGTCAACACTGCCTACGGGAGATACGCGACAGGGGCCAGCCGTGCCTGTGACATCGGTTCACAGAGTTGAGGTCGACGGCGTTCAGGTCTTCTATCGGTCGGCTGGCGACGCATCTGCGCCGGCGGTTCTCCTGCTGCACGGGTTTCCGACATCATCCTTCATGTTTCGCGATCTGATCCCGCGCCTTGCCGATCAATACCGCGTCATTGCTCCAGATCTGCCCGGCTTTGGATTCACGGAAGTTCCAGGGAACCGGAAGTACACATACTCGTTCGACGCGTTGGCGCGCACGATTGAGGCATTCACGAATGTCCTCGGTCTCAGTCGCTATGCACTTTATGTGTTCGATTACGGAGCTCCAACGGGCTTTCGGCTGGCGATGGCTCATCCGGAACGAGTGACAGCGATTATTTCGCAGAATGGCAATGCCTACGAAGAGGGCCTCGGCGACGCGTGGGCACCGATAAGGAAGTATTGGTCCGAACCCACGCCCGAGAACCGAGAAGTCCTTCGACAGAACATCCTGACATTCGAGGGGACTCGCTGGCAGTACACGCACGGTGTGGCCGATCCGGACACGATTGCGCCTGAATCGTATACGTTGGATACCGCTCTCCTGGACCGACCTGGAAACAAGGAGATTCAGCTCGATTTGTTCCTGGACTATGCGACGAATGTGAAGCTCTATCCGAAATTTCAAGAGTACTTTCGCAAGGCACAACCTCCCTTGCTGGCGATTTGGGGCAAGAATGACCCGTTCTTCATTCCTGCTGGAGCCGAAGCATTTCGAAATGATATCCCGAGCGCTCGAATTCAGTTCCTAAAGACAGGTCACTTCGCTATCGAGACACACTCCGTGGACATCGCTGCCGCAATGAAAGAGTTTCTTGAAGCAAATAGCGTCATCGGCGGGATGTAGACGAAGTGGTTCCCTCAAACGGCAAGGTCGCGCCGGCATGTTGAATCCACAGCTAAGCATTCTTGCCGTAATCCCATTGGGAACGAGGAGAAAGATGATGGAACGTCGCAAGTTCTTAGGTGCGCTCACAGGTACATCTCTGGGTGCTCTGCTCGACGGGACTCTCAGTGAATTGGCGAAGGCGCAAAGCGAGCCAGAAGCCCCGAGTTCGTACGGCTCCGGGACGAGCCAGTTTCCGCCTGACTCGACTGTAATTCTGGTGCACGCAGCGTGGGCCGATGGTTCGTGTTGGCGGAAAGTCATTCTGCCTTTGGAGCGCCACGGTCTTCATGTTATCTGTGCTCCGCTTCCGCTCACGTCCTTAACCGACGACGTTACCGCATTGAGCCAGATTCTTGAACGGACGAGTGGCCCGGTGGTCCTGGTGGGGCATGCCTACTCAGGCGCAGTGATCGCAGCGGTGCGGCAAGACCGGGTTAAATCCTTGGTCTATATCACAGCGCTTGCGCCGGACGAGGGTGAGACCGTGGCCAAAGTGTTCTACCTCAACCCAAATTCTCCAGAAGCGCCGAAGATGGTTCCTGATTCCCATGGCTTCGTGTGGCTGCCGGACGACGCGTTTGGCCGTGCGATTACTCACAAGGCATCTGTCAATGAATCAGAAATTGCGGCTGCCCTGCAACGGCCGATCAGCGTTCACTGCATTCAGGAGCCGGCATCAACACCGGCATGGAAAACGAAGCCGTCGTGGTTTTTGGTTGCAGAAGAAGATCGCATGATCAATCCGAAGACTCAGCGTTTCATGGCAAATCGTATGGGCGCAAAGGTTCGCTCGTTCCCAGTGGATCACTCGCCGATGACCTCCGATCCACAGGTCGTCATCAAGGTAATCCTCGAGGCGGCACACGAAACTCTGTCACATTAGCCTCTGAGCCAAAACGAACCTCAATGCTGAACTCAGTACTAGAAGAGGTACCTATATGACCGCGAAAGAATCTGTCGCCGTCGTGACGGGCGCGAGCCAGGGCATTGGTCGCGCAACCGCACTCCGCCTGGCACGCGATTTCTCCGCCGTCGTCCTCGCAGCACGGAGCGAGGAGGAGTTGCAGAAGACTGCTGCAGACATCTCCGCGGCCGGTGCCGAGCCGCTCGTCTGCGCGCTCGACTTGCGCGAGTCGCAGGCAGCGGAAGCCCTAGTCCGCAGCACCCTCGACCGGTTTGGCAGACTAGATGCCCTGCTGAATATCGCAGGAGCCGTTCCACAAATTGATTTGTTCGAAATGTCCGATGCCCAGTGGGAGGATGGATTGGCGCTCAAGCTCCACGGGGCACGTCGTATTACTGTGCAAGCGTGGAACGCATTGAAGGCATCGAACGGATCGGTGGTTCTGATCTCCGGAAGTGCTGCTCTCGATCCAAAGCCTGGTTTTGCGGCGGTTGCAGCGGTAAACGCAGCGATCATCGCACTCGCCAAGGCCTTCGCTGAGCAAGGCATCAAGGACGGCGTGCAAGTGAATAGCGTTGTCCCTGGCCCAGTAATGACCGCTCGCCGAGAGTCTTTCTTCAAGAAATGGGCGCCTGCCCACAACCTCACCGCCGAAGAGGCGGTGAAGAAATTCCCTGAAGAGGTCGGAATCGCTCGTTTCGGCAAGCCCGAAGAGATTGCTGACTTGATGGCATACCTCGTGTCGCCGGCAGCTAAGTGGATGATGGGATCTTGCGTACGAATGGATGGCGGAGAAGTCAAATGCATCTGAATGCTGCATTGAATCGTAGGAGAGTCCAGGTGCAGCGGTGTTCGTTGGCAAATCGCTACGCGCGACTATCTAGCGCAATGTAAGGAGAAGTACATATGAGTCAACCGCGATTTGTCGAGGAGGTCAGTCCAGAGAGACCAAACCTCCCCACCAGTTCGTCCGTAGCAACCCACGATATTTTGATCGGACTGGCAGCATGGGTAGACGATCGAAAGATTCCTTTCCTGGTCACCAGTATCGGCATGATTGTGATGCTTCTTTGGGCCGGGGCCTATAAGATGACCGTTCCCGGAGCCGAAGGCATAATTCCTCTGGTTTCTCACAGCCCGTTGATCAGTTGGCACTTCAAATTGCTCGGCCCTTATATCGGCTCCGATTTAATCGGGCTCACAGAAATCACGGCCGCGATATTGATCATCGTCGGCTATTTGAAGCCAAAGGCGGGGATCGTCGGCGGACTCATCGCGTCACTCATGTTCTTCATCACCAGTTCGATGGCGATCACCACTCCAGGTTCGACCACTACGGTTCACGGGTTCAGGTATTTGAGTTTTATCGGCCTGTTCCTCTTCAAGGACGTGATCTCACTCGGCGTGTCGTTTTATCTCATCAGCTATTTCGGTAAGAAGGCTATCGACATCGACATCAGTAGATAAGAGCACCGCTCCGGTGGGAGGCCGCGTGCCACAGCGGCTCTACGGGAAAGAACACAGCGAATGTGGTACGACGGGTAACCCCGCAGCAAGGGGCCGGCTCCTTTTGATTGCTCCTTACTTACTGTTTGCGGCGCCAAGCATGGATCTACACCACAATGACAATCGCGTTTTCGTTTCTTTGACAGCGGCCTCCGAGGCGCTCGCGTGATTCCAGTGACGACAATACCGTTCGTTTTTCACCTAGTCGGTGCGTGTGCCCTTGGCGGCCTCGTCGGACTGGAACGTCAATGGCATCAGCGCATGGCAGGCACGAGGACGAATGCACTGGTAGCAGTCGGGGCGTCTGCTTTCGTGATGGCGGGATCGCTCATCGGCGGCGATCCCTCGGCTCCCAGCAGGGTCGCTTCATTTGTCGTCTCCGGCGTCGGTTTCCTCGGTGCGGGCGTGATCTTCAAGGACGGCGCCAACGTGCATGGTCTCAATACTGCAGCTACGGTTTGGTGTTCGGCGGCAATAGGAGTCCTGGCCGGCCTCAATTCCTTGTTCCTAGCTTTGATCCTGGCCGCGATTGTGATTCTGGCTAACGTTGCATTGCGGCCATTTCTTCAAATGCTTCATCTTGCGATGCCGACACCTGAATCGGTTGACGCGCGATACGAGATCGTCATCACGTGCCGCAACGCGGACGAGATACATCTGCGCATACTCCTACTCACAACGATTGGCTGCTCGACAGTTACCCTCCATGCCATTCACAGCACCGAAGAACAAGAAACCGACCACGCGCGATTGCGCACAGAGATCAGCACCCGAGGCCGGCAGAATGAACTCGTTGAACAGATTGCAGTGCGCCTCTCAATCGAACCGAGCGTCAGATCATTGAACTGGTCTGACACATCGGGAGCGAATTGAAGAGAGGTTGGCGAATTGTTGGTCGAGCCGATCTCCGCCTTGCCATTCCGCGCACAAGGGCCTGAATTGCCTGGAAATGATCTGTCCGGACTTCCAGCGGACTTTTGTCCGTGCGTTTTTGGGTTGTCGGAGGAGTTACTTGTTGTCAGTGGCTGTTCGCCGATTTGTCGCACTTTTGGTGCCACCTTTAGTGGCTGTTTTGATGGCGTCAGCGCCCACAAGGCAGCAAATGCCCAGCGCCATCGTGAGCTACGTCTCATTACGGTTCAGTTACTCAGTGCCATGGCGCTTGCTAACTCAAGAGGATCTTGCGGGCTTCTCCATCCGGATCATCAACAATTCGGCTCGCGTTATCCCAGATCATTGTTTTGTTGCTGGCGGGGTCCGTTGGCGTCCACTTCAGGTCGGGCAGACCAGGATTTCCGGTTGCAGCAAAGGCCGCCCAGGCTGAAGCCATTTTCTTCGCCAAGTCTTGCGCCGCGGGTGCATTCCCGGTGCCTTGTTCGCAGCGCTTGGTATTGTCAAAGCAAAATTGAAGTTCGGCAGTATGCCACGCGCCCGGTAGTCCATCGAGAACTGGAGTTTGCCACGTGAAGTAGTACGCATAGGCCGGAGCAGCGTTGAGGTCGTGTTTCAAGCGAGCCATCTTCACGACATTGTTGCGCATGGAAAGGCCGTTCAGTCCGAAGCTGCCGCTGCACATGTACGAGAGGGTCTGGATCTTCTTTTGCGGGTACGCCTTCTTCAGAGTTGCGACGATGGCCGTCGCCTTTTGCTCCCCATAGGCTTTGGCGAGGTTGGAGTGCCACTCTTCCTCCGTCGGCTTTTGGGACATGCGATTGCCTTCCTCGGATACAGACCCGACTAGCATGGGCACGTTTTTTGAGATTTCTGGCGCCGCATCGAAGAAGGAGCGCATGTTGATCACCTTGCCATCCACACACGGCGACCACCCCACGCGCGGCTTAACGGGCGCTCCCGGTCCCATCATGGGTGGCCCTGGGGGATTGATTTTGGCAACAGCTGCATTGCCGGCGGCACTGAGCTTTGCCCATTCCATCTTCTGCAGCGATTGGATGTCGTTGGGTGCCAGGCCGAGATCCTTCATTACCTGTTGGGCAACTTCCTTCTGTTGCTCTTTGCTGGGAATGTTGCCGCCTCCGCCCGACTGAGCCGAGGCCCGATGGAAGAGGCCCGCAGCGGAAGGCATGCCCATCAGCGTCGTTACCTTCGATCCGCCGCCCGATTGGCCGTAGATCATAACTCGATCGGGATCACCCCCGAAATTTGAGATATTCTCCCGCACCCATTTGAGAGCCGCTGCAAGATCGGTCATGCCAATGTTGGCAGAGTCTTCATAGGCAGCACCACCGATGTCCGAGACATCGAAGAATCCAAGGATATTGAGACGGTGATTGACGGAGACCTGCACCACATCGTGATGACGCGCCATCTGCGCGCCTTCGTGGGATGGCAATTCATAGGCAGACCCGAAGCTGAATCCTCCGCCGTGCATATAGAACATCACCGGGCTTTTGCCGGCAAGACTCGGAGTCCAGATGTTCAACTTGAGCATGTCTTCGCTCTGCCAGCCGTCATCCCAGTCCTGAATAAAAGTCTGTTCGGGGCTGGTCCAGGTGTGCAGGTTTTGAGGGCAGTTTGCTCCGTAGACCAGAGCAGGCAGTTCATCCTTCCACAGTGTGGGGGGCTTGGCGGGGAGCCAGCGATTTTCTGCGGCTGTCGTCTGGCCGTACGGAACACCCTTGAACGTAAGCACGCCGCCATCCAGGAATCCGCGCACCTTGCCGTATTGGGTGTTGGCAACCGCGGATCGCGGCGTAGAGCAGTTACCTGGCTCCTGGTGAGCCCCGGTCTTGATGCTGTCTGAAGCCAGCGCGGATCTGCCGGTGGCAAGGCTCAATCCTGCTGTAGCTGAAAGCAACAGTGCCTCCCGGCGATTCATAACGATGGATTTGGCCATTACGATCACCCACTTTTTGATTTGTGAAAACTTCGCTTGCGGCCGGCCGCGCTAATTGTGCTCAACTCTCGAGCGGAAAAGCGGACAACATCTGGTTCCGTTACATGCCAAGTGACAATACTGAATACGACCGTGCCGGCAACTGAAGCGTCATGCGCGATCCAACCTTCGGGTTTTCGATCGTCTGCGGCATCACCCGCTTGGGATCCGCAAACGTGTTGCCCACCTTCAGGTCCGGTCCCGTTATCGTTAAGAACGCTTTCACCGAGCTTGGCGTCGCATCACGCCACACCACTTCCACATCCTGCGGCTTGTCCAGATTCCGATTGAACAGAAACAGTGCGGCTGCCTTATTATTTGCATCCATGGTTGCCGCGACGTCGACCCAGGGCACTGCACCAAATCCCGGAAGCGGCAACCCGGCGTTTTCAATTGGCCGGCCCAGGGTGGGCACTTCGTAGCCGGGACCCCTCAGACTGAACGCTCAATGCGCGCCCGCGGGCATACTTCAGAGCCCATGCGTACGGATAGTAGATCGTGTGCCGCAATATCCCATTCTCATTCGTCGCGATCGGAGCGATCACATTTACAAGCTGTGCGAGGCACGCGACCTTCACACGATCTGAATTGCGAATCAGCGAATTCGCCAGCCCACCCACGAGCAGCGCGTCTTCCAGGTTGTACGGTTCTTCCAATAGATGCGGATGGGGTTTGCGATGCCCGTCCGCGAAATCCCCACCCCGGGCGCGATACCACACGTTCCATTCGTCGAAGGACAACCACAGTTGCTTGCCGGAACGCTTCTGGGCGCGAACCGTATCGCACACTGCGGCGATCTCGCGGATCTGCCGGTCCATCGCCAGATTCATCGCCATATAGGTCTGGCTGTCGCGATTTGTCTCCTCTGTATTCCCCCAGTAATGGTGCAGTGAAATTCCATCCACTACGTCATAGCACTCTTCCAGCACAGAGCGGTCCCAGTCAATGTAAGTAGGCATAAACGGCCCGCTCGACCCGCATGCAATCAGCTTGATCGTTGGATCCACTGCACGCATCTGCCGTGCAGCGTCGGTCGCCTTCAGCCCATAGTCGCGCGCGCCCATGTGTCCGATCTGCCATGGACCGTCCATCTCGTTACCCACACACCAGAACTGGACGCCGTGCGGTTCCGTGTACCCGTGGGCGCGGCGCAGATCGCTCCACTTCGTTCCTCCGGACACGTTGCAATATTCCACCAACGAAGCCGCATCCTCCGCGGATCCCGTACCGAAGTTCAGCCCCAGCAGTGGCTCAGTCCCGACAAGTCGCGCCCACGTGATGAATTCATTTGTCCCAAACTGGTTCGTCTCCAGCGTGTCCCACGCGCGATCGAGCACAGCCGGACGCTTGTCCTTCGGGCCCACGCCATCGAGCCAGTGATACCCCGACACCAAATTTCCACCCGGCCACCGCACAATCGGCACGCCCAACTCGCGAACTCTCTTCGCTATGTCGGTCCTGAATCCGTGCTCGTCCGCAAGGTTCGAGCCCGGATCATAGACGCCCTGATAAATCGCGCGGCCCAGTTGCTCCAGAAATGACCCGAACAGTTCGTGGCTGACCGGCGCAATCTGGCGATCAGTATCGATCACCACTCGCGAAGTCGCACTTTGCGCCATGCCGGAATGCCCCGCCGCAGCACCCGCCGCGACCGCCAGTCCCGTCCGTGAAGCTGTCTTCAAAAACTCCCTGCGCGAAACGTTCACCATCGCCAAGATCCTTTCGCAGATAACTGGGGGATTCCGCCGCACCCCTTAACTGAAGCGATTTCTCGCTGGCTTCCAGCCGGGTCCAGCGATTGCCCGTTCGTTGCACAGGCAACGTTCACGTAGTCTCCACCTCGAACTCATACAGATTAATGCTGACCGGTGGAACCCGTATTGTCTCCGGCATTCCTGCTTGTTCCGTTTCGTCAATTTTGACCACGGCCTCCTTGCCAGCCTCATTGGCGGAGTTCACGCCGGGCGGCGCGATTTGGTACAGCTTGCCCCTTTCGCGCAGTCTCAGTGCCCTTATCCTGGGAGTGAAACTGTGCCCATCCTCCGTGGGATTCACGACGGACATAAGGAATCTTTTCCGGTCACCCGAAAACGCTGCAAGAACATCCAGAGGATAAGTAGGGCTGCCGGTAGGTGTGGGCCCTTTGTCCACATAATCTGTTCCGCGAACTTGTCGCTGAGGTGAATCGCCGTCAACCACAATGGGTACGGCATTGAGAAACCGCGTCTGCATGAGCTTCATCACCACTCCCTCAGCCGGAAATCCGACTGCGTCGCCGGTGATATCCGTCAGCAATCGGAGTCCTCCCGTTGCGCAGCTGGCGGTGATCTTATCGGAGTGCCGAAACATTTCGTGCAGGCAAAGAGCATAAGAGAGTGGCCCAAGCATGCCCGGCAGCGGTTGGTTCTGGGCGTTCGCCGAGCGGGGACGATTGCCCCACTCGTCAAAGATGAACTTGATATTGCTCTCCTTCAGCCATGGCATCTTTTCCACGTACCTGTTCCAGCAATCGAAGGCGCCGCCGATGCGATTTGCCAGCCTCCGGGCCCTGTGCGGCAGCGGATCCTGCACATCCACGTAAACCTGTTTTTCCGCGTCGAAGGCCAGATTGGGATAGGCGTAGGTGTGCTCGGAGAGATTGTCGATGTTGTTGGTGCATTTCTGTAGCAACCATCCGTCCCAGTCGTAAATCGAGCCGAACTCGTAGGGCAGCTTTTCAGTAACCGGCGGCTCCCAAATGCTCGGGAAGAAGTTCCCTTTCTTCTCCGCGCCGCCCACGGACTTCTCGCAGACGCTGGCTCCGGAAGACGGTGACCTTGATGTTCGGGTCGACGGCCTTCATCGCCTCGACGATGTAATTATGCTTCACCCAATATTGATCGAGCGACATGTGACCGTACTGCCAGGGACCGTACATCTCGTTGCCGATGGTCCAGTAACGAACGTTGAAGGGTTCGGGATGTCCATTCTCGGCGCGCATTCTGCCCATGCGGGTTTTGATGGAACCGTTGCAGTATTCAACCTGCTCGGCCGCTTCGCGAGCCGAGCCGAATCCGCTGTCGATCGTGAGATCGGGCTCTGCTCCGACCAACTTGCAAAGGGCCATGAACTCATGAAGGCCGACGTCGTTCGATTCAACTCTGTCGGACCACATCGGCTGCAGGCGCGGCGGGCGCTTATCGCGATCGCCGAGGCCATCGCGGTAGTCGTAGGCAGAAACGAAGTTCCCACCGGGCCACTTGAACATCTTGAACCCTTCCTCTTTGAAGAGCCGAATCATTCCAGCGTGGAATCCCTGCACATTGTCCGCGGGCATCAGCGATACGGCACCCACGTGAAATGTTCCTGTACCAGTGCCGAGGATTTCCAGTTTCGCCTCTTCAGTGTCGGCGCCGGGAGTGAACTTGAATGGAATCTTCTTGTATTCGCGGGCCAGCGCAGGGATCGTAATCGTTTGCGAGTCGCCAGCGCCAGGACCCCAGACCAAACGAACAATGACCTTGGCGCCGGGATCGCCGGCCAGGACTACTCGCGCCTTCGTAGGTTTTGCCGCCGCCGATGCGCAACTTGGATTGCCGGATGCCGTGCGGCTCGGAAGAATCGAGCTTCACCCGCGGGCTATGCTTGCCGACATAGGCCCGCTCGGCATCCATTTCGACAGTTCCCTCCGGCCCGACCGGCTTGAAAGGTTCGCCAAAGAAGCGCCGGAAGAAGGGATTCGCGGGAGGAGGCGTGGGTGCACTGGTAATCGCGTTTGCAAATTTTCTATCGGTCAGGACCTCGGCCCACACTTGCGTCGTTGCCGGTTCCATATAGCCGCCAAAGATCATTGGATTGATCGGCGCGCCACTCACCGACGCATCGATCCTCACCTGGATGATTCCCTCTGGAACGGCGAACCCTTTCATCTCTCGCTTGCAACACCGCGGCTCCGGCTACGGCGCCTGCAACAAATTCGCGTCGATTCATTGGCATCGTTCTCTCCTCCCGCCGTCTCTTTTGAGTTCAAAGTGTTTCCGGTCACGATAATACTTGGATTTGCCTGGCTTGAACTTCCTCCGAACATGTAGCTAACGTTGGACGGGAGGCGACTCCAGCTGTACGGATGAGCGGGGATCGTGATCTGCAGGCAGTCCCAGAGCCGTCATCCTTCAAGATTTTGCGTTGTTACTTCGCAGGTAAGTTATTCGGTTCTTCGACTTCCGTAAGAAAAGCGTTTTACTATTGACGCGGCTCAATTATTGCACGATGCGTGGTGCTCAAACGGGCTTCGGAAGGTGGGTTCATTGCAGGATGAAAACTTCATTTTCGTGTTTCCTCTTATTTTTGCTTGCGGCTGCGGTAGCAGTTGCGTCGAACTCGACGCTGCCGGACGGAACCGAGTTTCCGTCCTGGGAGAAGGCGCTCCATTTCTCCAAGACCTATTACGTGGATGGGCAAGCGAAGAACGCCGATGACAAAGGGCCGGGCAGCAAGGAGCGTCCGTTCCGCACGATCAACGCTGCAGCCCAGGTGCTGCAGCCGGGCGAACGGGTTGTCATTGCCGAGGGCGTCTATCGCGAGTGCATCCGCCCGGCACGCGGCGGAACCGGCCCCGATGCCATGATCAGCTACGAAGCTGCGCCGGGCGCGAAGGTGGTAGTGAAAGGCGCAGCAGTCGTGAAGGACTGGAAGCCCAGTGAGGGCTGGAATTTCGGGATTGACCCAGAGACGCATAATCCGGTCAAGGCATGGGAGCTGCGCCTCGATCCGGCGATGTTCCCGAACGGCTACAACCCCTTCGAAGTGGACAACGTGATCGGCAATCGCGAATGGCTCAGATATGCGCAGGACAATATGGCCACCTACTTCCGGCGGCGCGGACTGGTGTTTGTGGACGGAAAGCCGCTGGAGCCGGTTGAGACTTTCCTCCGAGCTGGCCGGGCCATCGCCGCGGTCGATGAACTACTTCACCGAGGTGCACTGGAAGCCGCTGTTCAAGGAGTTCTCGCCGGAGACCGGCAAAGTGTGGATCGAAACCAACGGCATGACCCTGCACATTCGTCTGGCCAATGACGATGATCCCGCCAGGCACGTTATCGAAATCACCACCCAGGAACAGATTTTTTCTCCGGCAGAACGCTACCAGTCGTATATCCGCGTGAAGGGCATCACCTTCCAGTATGCGGGCAATGGTTTTCCGGTGCCGCAGCGCGGCATGGTCTCGACCAACCGTGGCAATCACTTCATTTTTGAAGACAACACCTTTGAGTGGGCGAACAGCGTTGGTCTCGACATTGGCAACGAGGACTGGGGCGCGTCGCGTCCGCCGCAGCCGGTGGGCTTCGATGTGATTCGCGGGAATACGTTCCGCTACTGCGGCATTGAGGGGCTGGGCGGAACAGGCGGTCCGCAATCGACGCTGGTCGAAAAGAATCTCTTCGAATGGATCGGGTGGCAGGACGCCGCCATGATGTCGGAGTCGGCCGGAACCAAGATGCATGTCACACGCAATCTTCTGTTCCGGAATAACGTGGTCCGGCATATCCGGCATGCGAACGGCATCTGGCTCGATATTGGCAATGCCAACGATCGCCTTACGGGCAACGTATTCGCCGACATTCCTGGCGATGTGAATCCTCATGCCATCCACATTGAAGGCAGCAACGCGTTGAACGAGATCGACAACAATATTTTCGATCACCTCACCGGCGGCATTCTCATACGCGATACGAACAACGTGATCATCGCCTACAACCTGTTTCTCGATTGCGCCGAGGTTTGCGTCGATACAGTCTCAGGCATCAATGGGCCCAGGCCGGTTGGCGGCCATACCAACGACGTACACAATCTGATGGTGCACGACAACGTGTTCTTCAAGATCGGACGCTCGGCCATTGAATTCACCAACGCGCGCAACGAGGCCGATGGCAACATCTATCCGGCGTCGGCCTCGCCGTTCGGGGGCGCTCCCTATCTGCGCGTAAAGTTTCCTGAGCCGCAGGAATGGCACAACCTGGAATCGTGGCGCGAAGAACATGGATGGGACATGAACGGAGCTCTGGCGACCATCACGGCGGTGATGGACCCGGACAAACTGGAACTGACCCTGTCGATGGAAGGTGACGTGAAACGCGCCCCGGTCTACAAGGGCATCGACACCGACTTCTTTGGGCATCCGATTACCGGGGACAGAATGCCGGGACCATTCGCGGATCTTGGCAGGGAGCCCGCAACGCGCAGAATCGACCCCAGGTGAATTGTGGAGGCGGAGCGCGGCCCCTGTTCTCTCAACCACCACTTCGAATAAGAAGGTCCCTAGCGATGCGTTCAGTCAATTGCTGTTGTTCTCCGCGCTACTGTGGCCTTCTGCTTTGCCGGAGTTCACGGTTGGAGTATTTATGAGCACGCTGTACGAGCTCCGCATACTCGCTCTTGCCATCGCCGTGGCCCTTTCGGTGGCGGTGGGTTGCAACGGACAGAATCCGATCATACAAACCAACTTCACCGCGGACCCTGCCCCGCTGGTTTATAAGGGGACGGTTTATCTCTACACAAGCCACGATGAAGACGACGCCACCGGATTCCACATGCTTAACTGGAAGCTCTACACTTGCACGGACATGGTGAACTGGACAGATCACGGAACTGTCGCTTCGCTGTCGACTTTCCCATGGGCAGTTCAGAGCAACGATGCGTGGGCGCCACAGGTGATCGAGCGGAACGGCAAGTTCTACCTCTACGTTCCAATCAGTGTGGCGGGATGGCCCAAGAATGTGATCGCCGTCGCCGTGGCCGACAGCCCTTTCGGTCCGTTCAAGGATGTTCTCGGGCACCCACTGATAGACAAAGCCATAGGGAACATCGATCCGACGGTTTTCATCGACGACGACGGCCAGGCATACCTTTACTGGGGCAACCCGAATCTCTGGTACGTGAAGCGGAATCGAGACATGATTTCGTATTCAGGCGAGATTGTGAAGGTCGATTCCAAACCCAAGAACTATCAGGAAGGTCCGTGGTTCTACAAGCGGAATGGCAGATATTACATGGCCTACGCGTCTCATTGCTGCCCCGAGGGTATCGGATATGCAATGAGTTCGAACCCGACTGGCCCCTGGGAATACAAGGGCATGATTATGAATCCGGACGGCAGGTCCTCGGGAAACCACCCGGGGATCATCGACTATAAAGGGAGCTCCTACGTCTTCGGCTTCAATTACACTCTCAACTTCGCGCTGGCGGATGTTCATCGCGAACGGCGTTCCATCACTCTGGCGAAATTCTCCTACAGCCCGGACGGCACAATTTCAACGCTCCCCTGGTGGGGCAAAGAAGGTGTTCCTCAGGTTGGCACTCTGAACCCATTTGTCCGGGTGGAGGCGGAAACCATGGAATGGGAATCCGGACCAACCACAGGAGGCTGGACAACCGGTGTCAGAACAGCACAGGACGACGAGATTGGCGTGTACGTCACCAATATCACAAACGGAGATTTCATCAAGGTACGCGGCGTCGACTTCGGCATCAATCAGGCCTCGAGCTTCACTGCAAGTGTTGCAAGCGGCTCCCATGGAGGATCGATCGAAATGCACCTGGACAGGCGTCGACGGGCCGGAGATCGGCTCACTGCGGGTTTCATCCACCGGGGGATGGCGCAAATGGCAGGCGATGACGACGACCGTCTCCGGCGCTACCGGTACGCACGACCTTTACTTTGTTTTCCGAGGCGACGCTACGGGGCAGCTCTTCAACTTCGATTATTGGAAGTTCAGCAACAAAGGCGCCAAGCAGCCGAAATCGTGAAACTCCGCGTGGGTTCATAGCAGCCTGACGCGAAAGGGGATGGAATGGGTTCTCAGATCGATCGTTATCTGGATTGGAAAATACCTTTCTTGATGTTGGGACAGATTCTCATAGGGGCGGTGTCACTGGGAGCGGTGGCAATGGCCCAGAGTGGTCCGCTGGTTTTGGAGCGTGAAGGCCGTGTGATTTCCTTGGAGCCCTATGCGCCAAACATACTGCGCGTGACGATGAGCCTTGATAAGGCCGCAGCCTCTGGCGGTCCTGGCTACGGGTTCGTAGCCCAGCCTTCAGCGCAGGGATGGACGCACGAGCGCAATTCGGAAGGCGACGACATATTCCGCTCGGCCCGAATGGTTGTGCGCGTGGCGCCCGCGAACCTTCCCAAGGAGAAACTACCGCAGCCGATGCCGCTCGATGCGTTGAATCTCCAGCTGCGCGATCCTTACTTCGGGGGCGGGGGCGGGCATGGATCTCGCAATGATGCTCTGCAGGTGACTACGATCGGCGGCAAGATGTTGCTGCACATGCGCAGTTGGGCGATGGTGCCGGAAAGTGCCGAGGTGGCGGCGGCTGATGCGGGGGCGAAGGGCCACAAGATTATGGCTGCATTCGATTCACCGCAGGGGGAACACTACTACGGATTGGGACAGCAGCAAAAAGGCTGGATGGATCTCCGGGACCACGAGATTCGCTGCTGGCATGACTACGGCGCACTGGGGGGCGAGAACGTTTGTGTGCCGTTCATGGTGTCTAGCCGCGGCTATGGCCTGGTGTGGGATAACCCATCCAAAACGACGATCGACCTGGGGTTCAATGGGCGCAACACGTGGTCGTCCGAGGTAGGAGACCGCGTCTCGTATTTCGTGATCGCCGGAGAAACCAGTGACGAAATCTACGAAGGTTACCGCTTGCTTACCGGCGTAACACAAATGCTGCCGAAGGCGGCTTATGGGTACATCCAGAGCAAGGCGATCTATCCGACTCAGGATCAGATTCTCGATATGGCCAAGGAATATCGCCAGAAGAAGCTGCCGCTGGACGCGATCGTGGTGGACTTCCTGAACATGACCAAACAGGGTGAACTTGACCTCGATCCGAAGCGGTGGCCGGATCCGGCAGCGATGAATCGCGAACTGCACGCGATGGGTGTGAAGACGCTGTTGAGCGTCTGGCCACACTTTGCAGCAGGGACGCAGTTCTACGACGAGCTGCTCAGCAAAGGCTGGTTGATTCTGGACCGGAACGGAGCGCCGGATTCCGGCGGCTACAGAAAAAATATCGGACCCAATCTCGACACCACCAACCCGGAGGCCGCGAAGTGGTTCTGGGAGAAGATCCGCGATCGCTACGTAAAGCCCTACGGTTTCGATTACATCTGGCTGGATGAGACGGAACCGGACGTCGATCCGGCGAACGACAGGTTCTCGATCGGTTCTGGCACACGCTACTACAACGTGTATCCACTGTTTCACACGGCCTCGGTGTATGAAGGTTTTCGGCGCGACTTTGGAGACAGCCGCCGGGTAATGATCCTGGCCCGGGCCGCGTACCTGGGGACGCAGCGCAACGGCACGGTTTTCTGGTCGAGCGATATTGTCTCGACCTGGGATATGCTCAAGCGCTCCGATCCCAGCCGGGTTGAACTTCACCGCGACCGGGCTGCCCTACTGGGACACGGACATCGCGGGTTTCTTCTCGCCATCGGTTCCGGCGGACTACCATGCCGAACACAAGCCACTCATAGATGGGTCAGATGTGCGCGGCACGATTGGGAACTATGAGGATTATCCCGAGCTGTTTGTACGGTGGTTCGAATGGGGCGCCTTTCAACCGGTGATGCGCGCGCATGGCGAGAGAAATCACAACGAAGTATGGTCCTACGGCAAGAAGGCTGAACCGATTCTGGCAAAGTATCTGAAGCTGCGCTACCAGCTCCTTCGTTACACGTACTCGGTTGCCTATCGCAGTTACCAGACAGGCGCTCCGTATATGAGAGCGTTGTTCATGGATTTCCCGGCCGATCCGAAGGCTGCCGATATCCCCGATGAGTATATGTACGGTCCGGCATTCCTGGTGGCTCCGGTGAGCGAGCAGGGCGCGACATCGCGGACGGTGTATTTGCCCGCAGGCTGCGACTGGTACAACTACTGGACCAACCAGCGGCTGCACGGCGGACAGACCGTTGAGGCGGCTGCTCCCATCGATACGCTGCCGCTGTTTGTAAGAGCGGGAAGCATCGTGCCGCTTGGATCCGAGATCGAGAGCACGACCGAGCCGCAAACGATCACCTCCGTTCAGATATATCCAGGAGCGGACGCCAGCTTTACTCTGTTTCAAGATGACGGCACAACCTACGGATATGAGAAAGGCGGCGGGTCGGTCACGAAGCTGACATGGGATGACAAAACGCAACGGCTCAATCATGAAGGCGCGCCGGCATGGTCCGGGCCGGACACGTCCGTAGTTACAGTTGTCAGCAAGTAGAGGTATTTTCAACCCGCCCGATATTGGCCCGGTCTATAACACCACTGGTTAGCGCATTGGAGGCAATCCGATCATGAATCGCAGGTCATTCTTGTCAGCCGGTGCATTCGCCTTCGCCTGTACCGCATTGCCGAGACCAGGGCATGCGCAGATGTTTCGTGGGCAGGTTCCAGAAGGGCCTTTTCAGCCAGACTGGGAATCGCTCAAGTCCTACCAGTGTCCGAATTGGTATCGCGACGCAAAACTCGGAATATGGGCGCACTGGAGCCCGCAGTGCGTCCCTGAGGATGGCGACTGGTACGCGCGCAACATGTACATTCAAGGAACGCCGCAATATGAGTTCCATGTGAAGACCTATGGGCACCCATCAAGGTTCGGATACAAGGACGTTTGCCACCTATGGAAGGCCGAACGATGGGATCCCGAAGCTCTGATCAAGCTTTACAAGAGCGCGGGCGCTGCCTATTTTGTTGCTGGGCGCGGCTCGCCTGCGCAAGATTAACGAGCAGTATCGCTTTTTCGGCGCGCATGCGATGGCGACGAATCGCGCGAATGAGGCGCTGATTCCGGCGCAGTCGCATGGCGAATCCTACTTTGTGGATGTGCATGTGGCGAACGATGGTGTGGCCGTTCGCCTGAGGCTGCTCGCGAAGCAGGGACGGAAGATTCAGGCGGACCGTTCCAGCTGGGCGCTGGAAGGCAATCCGACGATGTGGGTGGACAAGCTGGACTTTGGATATGAGAGTCCTTACCACGCGACGACGCTCAAGGAACTGGGCACGGACAGGTATGGTTTTCCGCTGACGGCGCGGGTCGGCGGCCTGTACGTGACGCTGACCGAAGCGCTGGTGAAGGATTATGGCGAACTGGCGGTCAAGGTGAATTCCGATGGCGTGTTGGAGGGCCAGCTGCACGCCGATCCGGCGGGATGGACTACGGATGATGCGGTGACGCAGCCCTGGCGAGTTACGATCATCGCGCGTAATCTGACGGACCTGGTGAATACAACACTTGTGCAGAACCTGAATCCTCCGGCTGATGCGCAGTTGATTCACGCGGGCTGGATCAAGCCTGGCAGATCTTCATGGCAGTGGCTGGCGACGGGAGATCCGGTGGAGGAGGAGCAAAAGCAGTGGGTGGACTGGACGAGCCAGCTTGGATTCGAGTACTACCTGATTGATGAGGGCTGGTCCAAGTGGAAGGATTCGTGGGCGGCGATCGCGTCGGCGAGCGCATATGGCGAGACGAAGAACGTAAAGATCTGGATCTGGGTACACAGCCGCGAGGTGCGAGATCCGCAGGCGAGGAAGGAATTCTTCCGCAAGGCGGTTGAGGCGGGAGCGGTGGGGGTGAAGATCGATTTTCCCCCGGCCTGCAATCGCGAGGTTTCCAACTGGTACTATGACGTTGCGAAGGACGCGGCCGATGTGCATCTGCTGGTCGACTTCCACGGAGCGAACAAGCCGACGGGCATGGACCGGACCTGGCCCAACGTGCTGACGCGGGAAGGGGTGCGCGGACATGAATACCAGATCACGCGCTATAAACGTCTGCTGCAACCGGACCACGACGTGATTCTGCCGTTCACGCGTTATATCGCGGGGCCGGCTGATTACACGCCTACGGTGTTTACGAACAAGGAATTGCAGGGGAACACCTGGGGGCATGAACTGGCGCAGGCAATTATCTTTACGTCGCCGTTCCTGTGTTTTGGCGGGCATCCGCGGGAGTACCTGGCGAATCCGGCGCGTGACGTGCTAACGGCGATTCGTCCGGTGTGGGACGAGACTCGGGTTCTGAAGGGCAGCGAGCCGGGCAACTTGGTGGCGGAGGCGCGTCGCTCCGGGAATGAGTGGTTCGTCGCGGTGATGACTGGGGCGGATGCGACGAGTCTGGATATTCCGCTGGATTTTCTGGGCGCGGGGACGTGGAGGTCGAGTCAGCTTCGGGACACGAAAGATAAACCCGATGCATGGGATCGCAAGGACGGCAGCATCACGCGAGGCGAACATATCACGGTGGATATACCACCGCGGGGCGGATTCGTAGGGTGGTTCCGCAGGTAGGTTCCCGTTATTCAGAAATCACGACTTACTTGACATCCAACGAACTCGACGACGAGAACTCACTAAAACTGAACCCACACTGGTTGCTCCTAGCGAACGTCAGTTGCAGATTGTTGTGCAGAAATTCGATTACCAGGTGGAAGGCAATTCTTTACTGTCCTGAAGCTTCACCCGGAGGAAGCGACACGATGAAGATCAGCCGGAGGAAAGCACTTTCAGTAATCGCGGGGGCGCCCGCGCTACTGTTGTCGCAGAAATCGTTCACCCAACCATCGGGCGGAGCGCTCGAGATTGCCCCGGGCCCATTCAAGGGCACGCGCGAATCACTCAAGGTGTGGCAGGTGCCTGACTGGTACCGCGACGCCAAATTTGGCATATGGGCGCATTGGGGACCTCAGTCCGCAATCGAATACGGCGACTGGTATGCGCGCAACATGTACATCCAGGGCCATAAGCAGTACGAATATCACGTCAAGACCTACGGCCACCCTACGCGCGTCGGATATAAGGATGTTGTTCCTCTGTGGAAGGCAGACAAGTTCGATCCGGATCATCTGCTCGGCCTCTACAAAAAGGCGGGAGCGAAATACTTCTGCAGCATGGCCGTGCACCACGACGGATTTGACTTGTGGAACTCAAAAAATCAGCCGCGCTGGAATTCGGTTTCAACGGGACCGAAGAGGGATATTGTCGGCGCCTTCAAAAAAGCCGCTGAAAAACATGATCTCCGCTTTGCGGTGAGCGAGCACCTTGCTCCGAGCTATCACTGGTTCTCCACTTCCCACATGTGCGACAAGACGGGTCCGTTGGCCGGAGTGCACTATGACGGCGTTAATCCCGCATACGCGGACCTCTATCATCAACTGCCGGAGCACTACCCGTATAGCGAGGGGATCCTCAATGACCGCCAGGCCCCCGCACCCTGGAAGCTGCATTACTTCAAGCGCATAAAGGACCTGGTGGATAACTACCAGCCCGACCTGCTTTACACCGACGGTGATATCTTTTTTGAAGAATACGGCCTGGCACTCGTAGCGAACCTCTACAACCTCGACGCCCAGCGCCATGGGGGGCGTTGCGAAGCGGTCTACTTCAGCAAGTTACCGACCGATTGCGAAATGGGAACATGTGTACTCGACTGGGAGCGAGGAGTGGCAGCCGGCGTTCCCCAGAACCCGTGGCAAACCGACACGTGCATCGGCGACTGGCATTACAACCGGGAAGTGACGTATAAGTCACCCAAGTACGTCATCGATATGCTGGTCGATATCGTCAGCCGCAACGGCAATTTGCTGCTGAACTTTCCGCTCCCGAACAGCGGCGAACTTGACTATGAAGAGCTGGTCATCCTGGACGAGATCACCAAATGGATGGCTATCAACAGCGAAGGGATAGATGGAACGCGCCCCTGGAAGATCTTCGGTGACGGTCCGGTGGCGACCGCGCCGCCGCCCCGCGAAGGCACGCGATTCAACGAGTCAGGCCGCAAGGAGTTGTCCTCCGACGAAGTGCGTTTCACAACCAAGGGTGACTCGCTCTACGCGTTCATCATGGGCTGGCCACAGAAGTTGGTACTGATCAAGGCGTTGGCCAACACGAGCCCACTGTCGCCGTTGAAGATCAGGAATGTGGAACTGCTCGGTTACAAAGACAAGGTGATCTGGACCCAGGATGAACAGGGCCTCACTGTCGTGATGCCGGAACAGAAGCCCTGCGACTATGCGATTACTTTAAAGATCGTCTGAATCGGGTGAGCCCAGGCGAGTGACCGAAGTTCCGCAGCAGTTGGAACTCCGATCTCCTCTGCGATGAGCTTCCTGTATTTTGGTCTTCAATGGTCCCGGTAGGAACGCTCATCACTGAGCGCCCCGAACGGGTAGTATTGTTGTCCGTTCTCGAGGGAGTTGTCGCCTCGATCGCCGCCCTCGCAGTCGTGAGTCGCAAGCTATTGGGCACGCGAGCGGCAATGGCAGGTAAAAGCCCAGGAGGAGGGAGGATGAATCGCAGAGGATTTCTTTCGGCATCTGGAGCGGCAGCATTGGTCGCGGGTTTATACCGCGAGAGTTGGGCGCAGCCGTTCGAACCGCCTCTGGGACATCGCTTGCCGGCAAGCGACGCCGACTACCAGCGCGCGAAATCCTACATTGAAGAGGTTCCGATCCAGCAGTACCATTGGGCTTCTGATCGCGCCGTGGAGGCTTTCAAAGACCTCAAGTTCGGGCTGCGGATCCATTGGGGCATCTATTCGCTATTCGGAAGACCCGGCGAATCGTGGCCTTTTCTTTCCCTGCCATTTAATGAGCGGCAGAGTTACAACCAGGCATACAAGACATGGAACCCTACTGAGTTCGATGCCGATGCGTGGATGAACCTCTGCGAGGAATCCGGACTCAAGATGTTCGCCTTCACCACGAAGCACCACGAAGGCTTCTCCATGTTCGACACTCGAACCAGGGTGCGCAACCGCGTCCACTGGACCGCGCCGGAAGGACCGAAGATCGAGGACTGCGACTTGGCGTACAGCATCATGGAGACGCCCTTCCGGCGCGATGTTGTGCGCGAACTGACGGCCGCCGCTCACAAGCGCAGCATAAAAATCGATCTCTATTTCTCTCATTCGGATTGGTACGATGCGGATTTCCGACCCTATGGATGGCATCCTCTCCAGGTTCCGTCGTCGGAGCAGCTTTGGGGCTGGCAGGGCTCCAAGCAAGACTTCTGGGAGAGCATGAAAAAGCGCATGGCCGACCGCCTCGTCGTCGTCCCCGATCCAACGCCGGATCAAGTGAAGCGAATGGTGGAACGTCACCGATCCCAGCTCACGGAGCTACTGACTAACTATGGCGCGATCGACATGATGTGTCTCGATATCTTCTGGGGACCGTCCGTCTGGCCGCAGATGCGCGATACCATCCTGAAGCTGCGAGAACTTCAGCCCGACGTGATGCTGCGTGCCCGCGGAATTGGAAACTACGGCGATTACTATACGCCTGAAGGATTTGTTCCGGCGTCGAAAGAAAGCACAAGGATGCCATGGTTTGTGATTTATCCTCTTGGATCGACCTTCTCCTACGAGAGCGATGCCGCAAAATACAAGGGCGCCCAATGGATCATTGACAATCTTGTGGATGCAACTGCCAAAGGTGGTAACTTCATGGTCGGCGTCGGCCCAAACGGGCAGGGAAGTTTCCATCCCACCGCGGTTGCTCAACTGAAAGAGACGGGAAAGTGGCTGAAGCTGAACGGTGAAGGTATCTATGCCACGCGCCCTCGCCCCGGCACGTTGTGGAGCGAGGGAGCCAATCTCCGCTTCACACGCAGCAAAGACGACACCGTGGTTTACTGCTTTGCCCTCACCTGGCCGGGGAAGACGCTGGACATCCAGTCTCTCGAGTCAACGCAGATTCGCTCTGTGGAACTGCTTGGATACCCGGGAAAGCTCGCACATCGCTGGGATTCCGCACGAGGGTTAACCGTGACCTTACCCGACGAATTGCAGCAGCCGTCGAATCGCCCGTGCGATTATGCCTGGGGATTCAAAATCTCGCGCCGTTGATTCAACAGACCCAATTCAGTTCGCCTTTATCGAAGAATTCGATCCGGCATCGTCTCTCATTGAATAAAGCCGGGAGGCCGCGATCGGCGCGGATCTCCGGCGGGAAGTTCGTACGGCTCAAGCAGAGAAGTGAATCTCTGCAGGATCGAGCGCAACGCCGGCAGGTTCGGCGGGCCGTTGCGCAGAAGTGCAACCTGCCTTGAGGGCAGATCGTGCATGGGCGCTAACTGGGCCGCCTCGAGCAGATTCGCCGAAACCTCTGCCAGATCCAGCCCCGCGTCCCACGCCGGGTCAGAGTCGATAAGCCACGCTTTGTTCTTCTCGACAGCCGCGGTCAGATGGTTCTCGCGGTCAGGGACATCTTCCACAACATTTGGTCCACGGTTGCGAAAGAAACCCATGAGTGCGGCGGCAATGGAGGGATCGCGCACCGTGCCGTCCGGATAGAACACTCCGTGCACAGTGCCCCAGTTACCGGTGATCATCAGCTCCCAGATGTACCAGCCAACTTGGGCCTGCCTGTGTTCCTGCAGCGCGACGTCATAGGGATTTGCCCGGGCAATACATCCGATCTCGCTGTTGACGAGCGGCTTTCCTACTTTTGCCGCGTACTGTTTCGCCTTCGCAATGTTGGCGCGAATCTCTGCGCGCGTAGGGCTGTAGTCATGGAATGAGAGTACATCCACTGCATCGCCCATCTCGATCATGTTCTCGGCAAGAGTTGCGCCAATCGTGACCGGTGTTACCGGATCGAGCTCGTGGAACAGTTTCGCCATGTACATGGCATGCTCCATGCGCAAGCGATTGTCCGGTGTAGGAGGCAGCTTGCAGCACTCAGGCTCGTTCTCAACATCCCAGATTGCAAGGCCGGGCTCCTTCCCGACAGTAGCAACCAGGTCCGCGACAAATGGGCGCGCGTTGGGCCATGCAGCCTTATCGCGCCATTCACCGGCCTTGTACTGCATGGTCGGCATCACACCCATGCCACGCGCATGCGCAGCACGCACAAAGTGGAGGAGGTCTTTTCTAAGAGCCTCTTTGTTTCTCTCTCACGCCACGTAGGGGACAAAGACTCGAACCTGATTCAACTGGAGTCGCGCCGCGTAATCCAGGTCTCGCACCGTCACTAAAGGGTTGTATCCAAGCCAGAATTCAGCGTGGCCCATGGTTTCAGCTGATTGGTAATTGAAGCCTCTAACCCCGCTGAGGTCTTTCGGCACGCGGCGCTGCGCGGCCATCGGCAGCGAGGCAGCTGTAATCAGCAAAACGATAGCACAGAGATGAGTTCTCATCGGTACTCTCCTTGGGGTTAGGGTCCATCGCGATCTCATTCGAACTTGATCGTATATTCCTTGTGAGGTTCTAGACGTACGTGCCAGTCGCCGCTCACTTCAAGGGAGCCCACGTGTGACACTATTGCACCTCTATCGCGGAAACAATCGCGTCGCCTTTGGTCGGTCTGAACTCAAGAATCACCATGCCATCCCTGCCATTTACTTCGAAACGCCGTTGATACGCGGTCAGCGCACCTCCCGCAGAGGCTGCCACATCTAGATTGGCCACAATCTTCTGCCCGTTCGCGAAAACGTCGAAGATGCGATTGCCGGGGCGTAGAGAGGGCTCCACAAATGTGAGGACTACGCTATGGGGACCGTCATCAACCGGAACACGATAGGTGAAAGAACCAGCACGGTAAGTGGCCGCCACCTCTGGGCTGGTTGTCCCCGCAATTGACGCCGGAGCCGGAGCTCTAAACCCAGCGCCCGGCCCGGTGATTAGCTGGGCCGTTCCGCCCTCGAAGAACGTATCCGATCCGAAGCGTCTGTCCGGGCTTGCGCCAGCAACCAGCGCGCCGCAATCGATATAGGCACCCTTCGCGGCTGCGTCGGAAAGATGCCACTGAACTTTGTCTTCTACATCTCCCCTGGGGAAGCGGCCGGTTGCAATGATGTTGTTCGCACCAGGGCCGAGAGCGATGCCATGCCATACACAGATGCGATCCGGGCAGTCTGCAAGCACTCCAACCAGCTTTCCATTTACTTTCAGCGAGGTTTTGGGCGCGTTGCTGTACACCCGCACATCTGCTATCCGGTAGGCTCGCTCGGTATAAAGGCTGGAGTTGATGTGAATCGTTGGAGTCGTCGTCCAGTTGGCCTTGTAAAAGAAGTACGGGTCCTTCCTGAACTTATGGTCAAAGGTCATGATGCCTTTGGTATTGATGTCCTGGGCATTGCCCTCGCTGCGCGTAGTGCTTCCGAAATCGAAGGAATTCCAGAGAAACGTGCCCCAGAGGTAAGGTTTGCTGCGCAGAGTGGCCCAGTTCTGTTCGTGAATGTAGGACTCGTACTCTTCCGCCTGGGGCCGATTGCGAGACTCCGGGCCACCCAGTGCATTGTCAGAGTGCAGCGAGACAGCGCCTCCGGCGCCGTATTCCGTTACCGCCATGGGCTGTGCTGGCCGCGTGTGGTGCAGGGCATCAAGATGAGCGCCTAAGTCGGAGGGCTTGCCGTAGTACCAGCCGAAGTAGCGGTTCGCACCGGCCAAGTCGGTGACCGAGGCCGTGATCGGCACCACTGTATCGGGCGCGTAGTGAATTCCCTCACAGCAAGTCGCCAGTGTTGTCGGCCTGTCCGGGTCCAACTCGTGTGCCAGCTGATTCAACTCTTTCAGTAAGGGAAGCGGGTCGGGCACGGCACCACTTTTGTTCCCCACAAAAGCCGGTATGCTGTTTCCAAAATCGATCTCATTGCCGATGGACCAGGTGATGACCGACGGATGATTGAAGTCCTGCGCAATCAACTCCCGCAGTTGCTGCCGGGCGTTCTCACGAAGCGCCTCCGTCGGTTGCAGGCTCTCGCCCAAAGTCCACTGGCTTACCAGGGGTATCTCGTCCCAGAGCACGAGTCCGTCGCGGTCCGCGAGGTCGTGAATCGGCTGGCCATGCTGGTAGTGGGTGAGGCGTATGCCGGTCACTCCCATCTCCCGCATCATCGCCTCGTCCGCAGCAACGTCCTCCGGTTCCGAAGCCCAGCCCTTGCCTTCACGATCCTGGTGATAGCCGACGCCGTGTACGTCCGCGTGTTTTCCATTCAGAAACAGTCCACGGTCCGGATCGAAACGAACCTGCCGAATGCCAAAGGGAAGCGAGACTCTATCGACCAGTCGGGAGGACTCGTCTGAAAGTTCCACGACCAGCCGGTACAGATAAGGATCCTCCACACCTTGCCAGAGATGCGGATGTGGCACGGCTACGTTTGCGGTGCGCTCTATCACGCTCGCTGGTCCCAATGTGACGGACTGGTCTTGTTGTGCCGCGACCTTGCCCCGCGCGTCAACGAGTAAGGTTCGGAGCACAAGGGTGCCACTCTGCTCACTGTCGTTGCGCACCCGTGCTCGCACCTGCACCTGCGCCCCTGGAGGGGCGATGGACATCGTCTTCGCATAGACTCCGGAAGAGCCATAGTCCATCAAATCAAGGTGCATTTTCTTGGTGAAGACAAGGCTCACCGGACGGTACAAACCGCCGTAAACGAAGAAGTCTCCCGTAAGCGGCAACACGTCGGCAGTCGAGCCTCCCAGCACGGGTTTCGTGTTGTCCACCTCCACCGTGAGCGTATTCTCTTGGCCTGGCTTAAGTGCTGGCGTGCTGTTTACGCGAAAACGCGAGAAGCCTCCCCGGTGTGTGCCAAGCATGGTTCCGTTCAACCACACGGTGGCGATGCGGCTTGCTGCGTCAAACTGCAAAAAACTTTCCATGCCTTCCACGTTCGCTGGCGGAGTGAAAACGAGCTTGTACCAGCCGACGCCCTGTGTCGTTAACACGTTCTGCGCGGTGTTGATGTGCGACGCGGGTGCGTCCTTGTAGTAGCCCACCCGGTTCCAGGTGTGTGGCACGCTGACGGTTGTCCATGTCGAATCCGGTTCAGCCTGGAGCTCTGTCGCAGATTCTGGACCCAGTTTGAAGCGCCATCCATCGCGTAGTGACATCTCGACGCGAGGGTTTCCAGCCGTGGAACGGTGGGTTCCGCTCGGCGGTGACTTCTGCGCCTGATTCCCCCCGGTGAGCGGCAAAAGGCAGAGCATAAGCAAACAATGAGTGCAATGCAAATGTAAGCTCCTGCAAGCACCATGTGCTCGCGTGGTTGAAAAGTGAGCGCAATTATAGACATCACATAAACCGCTGTCACCAGGGCCAAGTAGAAGCGGCGTTGAGCCAGTCTGGGTACCGTGCTTACAGTCCTTGCAAGTCTTCGGGCTGTATCTGGAGCTCTGCTTTCAGCCAATGCGAAGCTACACATCAATGTGTCGGAAGGGCTCTCCAGATACAGCCCAAAGACGTCTCGGAGTCTCGTATTTCTGCTGGCTTCCGCAATAGTTGTTAGCGGTCTGATGGCCGGCTACCGATACTCTAGCGCGTTCGGTGTGGGACACTCGAAATCCCCAGAATTTGTGGCCTTTGAGCAGGGCGGCACTTTGCTTTATGGTTAGCAATGCCTTCGGTCAGATAATTTGGATCTATTGTGAGTTGACTCGTATTGCAGGTCTGGAACTGGCTCGAATTCCCGGGAGGCTTCGGATGATCGGAAACGCAGGTTTTGGCGTGAGCGCTTTGCATGTCGCGGCGGCAGTCGCGGGTTGCGCATTCATTGCAAGTGCTGGGGCGGTAGAAGCGCCGCGCGCAGCAAAGGGCAACGGCGGTGTGCACGCGCAGTTACAGGATGCGGGGGGCAAGAGCATTGCCCACGCAGAGGCTAAGCGCGGTAAGTCAGATTCCTTTGTTTTGACCGTTGAAAGGGCGTACCAGCCTGGAGACCGGATAGTTTTCGGCGGCGTGCCCTGGATGGCCGTGCGCGTGGATAATACGATCCCGGAATGCCTTATCTTTGCGCCACGCGCTGCGTCTGAGGACGTTTTCTACGAGATCCCCTGGGGCCGCGAGGAGAAGGAAACCGGAAGCGCGTATGCCCCCGAGAGCTTCGCCGGCAACTCGCATCGCATCGCGCTGCGTGCGCTGAGCAAGCGGGAGATCTCGGGCTATCGCAACCTTGCGCTCAATCCATGCGACGTGATGCGAAAAGACGACGCCTCGGTCCAGTTCTACCCTCACGCCAGTTCCAACAGTGTTTCGCGAAGCCTGTTCGACTTTGAAGCGCGCAACGCCATCGACGGCCGCAGCCTGAATGGGCATCATGGCGTTTGGCCTTACCAGTCTTGGGGTCCGCAATTGCGCACAGACATCTGGTGGAAGCTGGATTTTGGCAGGCCTGTGCGCGTAAACAAGGTTCGGCTGATGGTACGCGCGGATTTCCCGCACGACAGTTATTGGAAGAACGCCGATCTGGAGTTCTCCGACGGAAGCCACGTTCCACTGCACATTAGTTCTTCGCCCGAGTTCCAGGAGTTCTCATTCCCCCCTCGGCGTGTGGAGTGGATGCGGATCGCGAACGTGGTTCCAGCTGACCCCGCCAAGTGGTGCAGCTTAATGGAAGTAGAGGCCTGGGGCAAAGAGGCGCAATGAGTTTCTTACCCTGGGACCTCCGCAAATACATCGGCGGATTTGATTCTCGAACGGAAGGATGCAGATGAGCCGGATTCTGGTTACAGGCGCGACAGGCAAGGTGGGCAGCAATTTCGTTCGCCGGATTCTGAACGAGCCGGCCCACGAGGGCACAATCATTCGCGCGCTGTGTCACAATCGGCAGTTCGAGCCGCAGACGCGCGTCGAGGTCGTGACCGGAAGCATCAGCGAACGAGCCGTGGTGCGCCAGGCAATGCAGGGCGTCACGCATGTCGTCCACTGTGCTACCTGCAAGGAAACAGAAGACCATGTGATGGACGTGACGGTGAAGGGGCTCTTCTGGCTGCTGGAAGAGTGCCGCAGCAGCAGCACGTTTCGGCAGTTCATTCTGATTGGCGGCGATGCCGCGCTCGGACACTTCTTCCATTCACATCCGGTGCCTGTTACGGAGCAGCAGAAGCACAGTGCGTATCCCGGCTGCTACGCGCTCTCAAAGGTGCTGGAAGAGGCGATGTTGGAGCAGTATTACGTGCAGTACAACCTGAACGGCTGTTGCGTCAGGGCTCCATGGATCATGGAAAAGGATGACTTCAAATACTCGCTCAGCTTTGGCGAGGATGTATTTGGTGGCCCACGCTGGCGAGACTTGGTTGGGCCGGAAGCCGCCGATACGTACCAGCGAAGTCAGACGATCCCGGTGATGCTTGATCCTGACGGCGTGCCGGTGAAGCGCAACTTCGTGCACGTGACGGACCTTGTAGAAGCCATAATGATGGCGCTCGATCATCCGAAGGCGCGGCAGCAGACCTTCAACATCTGCATGGATGAGCCGGTGGACTATCGCGAGATGGCAAACTATCTGAACGCGACGCGCGGGATGCCGAGCGTCGATGTGAAGACGCCGTATCGATCCACATGGCTGGACAATACCAAGGTCAAGTTTCTGCTGGGCTGGAGACCCCGCGTGGACTTGCCTCTCCTGATCGAAGAGGCATGGACGTTCCAGCGCTCTGAAACTGACCCGCGTAGGGTGTGGTATTTGGGCTAGATAAGGTAGCAGCAGGCAAGGGGAACGACGTGCACCGCCGTTATTCGAATGCTCACCTCGAAGTCGCAATGATAGCTCAAACGACGTTGCATCACAGAAACGCTGTGGTGACTTTGTGGGTAGACATGGTTAAAAACTGCGGGCAATTGTGGTTAGATTCTGCTATCCGCCTCCCGCCCGCAATCAGCATAAGACATAGCAATATAGAGCAACTCTGAGTAAAGCTGAATCGGGCGAACATCTCGAGCTCGTGCCCGCCGTCAAGAACATGGGATTCAGCTGCTTGGAGATTGCCATGTTCGATCCCGCCGATCTCGCCGCAACAGACAGAAGTCTCTGCAGCACATGATTCGCTGTATCGAGACGTGTTCTGAGCTTGGCGCCATGCTCCCTCGGCGGTCCGCTCTACGCGCCCATCGGGTACCTTCCGATCATCGCCCCAGTGCAGACGAATGGTCTTGGGCGGTGGAGGCCTTTCAGGCCATCGGCGAATCACTCTCCATCGAGCCCGTAAATCGGTCCGAGACGTTCTTTCTGAGAACGGCGGAAGAGGCGAAGCGATTCTGCCAGTCGATTGGTCCTACTCGAATTATATCGGCTAATAGGATTCGGCACAAAGCGATTGCTCGCGTCACATGCATTTCTTTCCTCGATACCGAGGTGACCGGTTTGAAGGTAAACCAATCGATCCCAGGCTGGTGACGAATCCGGTCTACTCTCCAGGCGAATTCCAACGTATCCGCGATGCCTTCCTGGAAGCACTCGGTTCGAACCACGCATAATCGCCGAGTCACTCATCGACGGCAGATTAGTCCTGACTAGTCGGCATGGCGACTGGAATCCAGTGACGTCGTGTGACGGCCCCGTAGGCTCCCTGACGCTGGGGCGTTTTCGAAGACTAATCGTTTACGATTCATAACCAAACGCGCTCGATTAGCGCGTTGTCCTGAAGTCGTCAGTCGAGAACACTTGGCCACGCCGCTCGTAACCGGAGTTGACAATGCACTCCGGTTCTCTGCTAACTAATTCGGCGCTTTGTCCTCAAAATGATTCATCTCAATGGGGCATTAGGCGGCCCATTCGTCGAATCGGCGCATGATCTCCATGAGCCAACATCCCAACAGGATGACAGAACCGCACAATATGAAGGAAGCGCCGTACAGTATGAGTTGCTCCCGGGAACGGGCCAACTCAAACACTCGTACCTTCACAATCGCGTACACGTTCGCTGCGAGATAAGCAGCAACCAAACAGCTCACTACAAGGTGGTGCATGTTCATACTCCTCATTTGGATGTGGCGATGTAGTTTTGCATCCAGAGGCGCGCCGATCAGCGCACCTTGAGGACACCGCGCTTAAGGATGCTGGGCTAGACAAGTCGATACCGGAGACCTTGACGACGGCCTGGCACGCGGCTTCTTGGCTGGCGCGATCGTGGAGGTGTGGGTGGCGCTGCGCCTCAATTGGGCCTGTGAACTTCCCTTGAGCCGAGGCGAAGAATTGCCCTGAGACGTCGGTTCCGAACACCTAAGTTATGAAATGGTGAATTGCCTCGTTGGCGTTATCTTGAAATGAAGTATTTTTCAAATCAGTAAAAAAGGTGCTCTGGTCCACCATGTCCCCTGATAACTTACCCTCTTTACTGGCATAAAAAACGCCGCTCTTATACCGCTCATCTGAAATGGCATCTATAAAGCGTTTTGCACCTACTTCCAGCGTATGCACCATTCCGCCCATCAATGGAAACACAATAGGCATCATCACGTACTTCAACATGAACCGCATTGGCGGGGGAAGACTATCTGGCGCCTGAGTCCCTTTTGTATTTCCAGGGCTCACAACAACAAACTTGAGCTTAGGATATTTTCTTGCCATGGATAACGTCCACATGGTTTCCGCATACTTGACATATGCGTATGCTTGCAATGCGACGAACTTCTTACCAAAATATGATCCATCAAGAACAGCAGCAAACTCATCTACAGAAGAAGTCCTCATTGAAACCCGTTTTACTCCGAGCATCTTTACTCCTGGAACAGCTTCCGCACTGACTGAAAGAACTGTTTTCCTCAACTTGTCTCGTTTAATTAATTCCTCCACTAGAATTGCATTACCTAAAATATTCGTAGCAGCTAATTGATTCATACCGGAAGGTGTAGATTTCGCGGCCGTTTTCCCAACTACTCCACCTGCATTTAAAACGATTGCGTCAACAGGTTCCTTTATTTCTTCTACCGCTTTTCTTACAGAATTTGCATCCGTAACATCTCCGATAACAATTTCAAAAATCTTTTGCCCCGTTTTCTCCTCAAGGTCCTTTTTTGCTGCCTCTGCTCTGGCACGATTTCTGCAAAAAAGAATTACCTTTCTTGTTTCTTTCTTCAATGCGAACTGTCGGGCAGTCTCTTTCCCAAGCCCGGCATTTGCTCCGGTTATCAAGATACTTTCGACCATTTTGTTTCTCCTTCTTAGGTTGTTAGGTACTTGGGAAATGGAGCAATTCGACAGTCCGTTGATGATGGCCGATCAGCGGGGCCTGAGCCGCCTCGACGCCCGCCGCAGTGAGCACGCGTTTCTTACCTGGGACCATCCCGGCATTGAGCAGTAGGAAATCGACCGGCCGACCTCGCTTGACTAGCTCGACGAGAGCGATCGAAGGTTCCATGGACGTCTCCATAGTGAAGGGTCAAGGTCGTGCTGTTTTTCCTTCGAACCTCCATGTTGTCTCCTGCGTTTATCTGTCTTGAAGTATTACGAACGTCAGAGTACGATAATCAAAGAGACAATGCAAGGAGTTTCGTACGCAATGGTAACTAATATTGTGAAGCGCCCCCGAGGACGTCCAAAAGGCTTTATCCCCGACGAAGCACTTGACCGTGCCGTTGAGATGTTTTGGGAGCATGGGTATGAAGGAGTCGACGTGGATCGGATCGCGCGCGCCGTTAACGTCACCAAACCCGCGCTATACCGGGCCTTCGGAGACAAGTCCACCTTGCTGCTCAAGGCGGTCGAGCGCTATGCGCTGACGTATGGAACTCCCAGAATGGCTGCATTTCAAGCGGAGCCGGACATCCACAAGGCCGTGACTGCCTTTTGCGAGGCTACTGTCGACTCCTGTACTGGCGAGGTTCGCTGCGGCTGCATGATGGCCGCTGCTGCGTTGGGACAGTCGGAGCGGGTGACGGAGATCCGTTCCCGGCTCAAGAAGGGCCTGACCGGATCCGCTGATATTTTCGCGAAACGTTTCGAGCGGGAGATGAAGGCAGGGCGCCTGACTCGCACACCCTCTGCCGAGGTGCGAGGCCGTTTGCTCGTTGACTTGCTGCAGGGCTTGCAGCTGCGCGCCAAGGTTGGTATTGCGCGCGAGCAATTGCTGGAAGACGCTCGAAGCTATGTGCCTCTGATTCTTGGCAAACAAATCTAACGCACTTCTTGGCGGCGATGCGTCTGGACGAGTGCCAAATCTCTAGTGCCGTATCGACAGTGCTCCGCGGGCAGGAATTTCCGGTTGCCGTTGCTTGCGGTGCGGAGCAGTGTGGATACGGCGATTTGCAGTAAGCCGTTAGCGCGGTGGATGTATGGGGATTGAATAGCTCCCGCGGAGAGTCGACACGGTCGACCGGGCACGTGGGCATCCGGAGTTAGTCATATCTGTATGGGTTGTTGATGTAGTTGCGAACCGGATCGCTCGACTGGGTGGTCGTTGCGAACGGCGCCGAGCCAATTCGACGCATAGGGCAGCGCAGGCGGGGTAAGAAACCACCATAGTGCGCAGTCGAGTTGGGAAGGACGTGTGCATCGTTTGCTCACGAAGAGTTGAAGGTTGCGCAGTGAAGTGGTGAGGCGGGGCTAACCGCTTGACCAGCGGGGTCACGCACGATTACGTGCAGAGTGCCGCATCTGCACTGGGGGCACGACCGGCTGAGCGCGGACTTCTGTTGTTCTGTCAGCAACGAGCTCGGATCCGCAGCCGTGGCGCGAAGATGAAGCCTGCACAGGGCGAGCGCCTGTTGTCGGTTGCGGTTAGCGAGCAGTCCGAAGTGGCGAATCTTGACGAAACCTGCGGGCAGCACATGGAGGAGGAAGCGGCGGATGAACTCGACTGCATCGAGGGTCATGACGCTGCTGCGGTTGTTGTGCCGAGAGTCCCGCCAGCGGAAGCGCACCCGTCCGTTATCGAGGCTGAGTAATCTTCCGTTGGAGATGGCAATCCGATGGGTGTAACGAGCCAGATACTTCAGCACATGTTCGGGTCCGCCGAACGGAGGCTTGGAGTAGACTACCCACTCTGTTCGGCGCAAGCTACCAAGCAGAGAGTGAAATGCGCGTGGCGTTGATAGTTCAGCGAGCTTGCCAGCAAAGCAGAGTTCGCCGCGCCGGTAGCTCTGCTTAAGGAAGGCGAGCAGCTTGCCGCGGAACATGCGGCTGAGCACGCGCACCGGGAGAAAGAAGCCGCAGCGTCTAGTCGGGATCCAGCGGGAGTTATCAAAGGCCAGACCGCCGGCGGGAACGAGGCAGTGCAGGTGTGGATGATGTCTCAGGTTCTGCGACCAGGTGTGCAGCACGGCAAGCACACCGATGCGTGCACCGAGATGGTGTGGATCAGCAGCGATCTTGAGCAGCGTCTCGGAAGCTGCCCGAAACAGCAGGGTGTAGAAGAGCCTCTGGTTGCGCAATGCGAGCGGCGCCAGTTGTTCGGGTACGGTGAAGACTATATGGGCGTAGGGCACCGGAAGCAGACTTCCAGCCTGCTTGAAGAGCCAGCGATCGCGTGCCGAGGACTGACACTTGGGACAGTGCCGGTTGCGGCATGAGTCGTACGCGACAGTCTCATAGTTGCAACGATCGCATCGTTCGAGATGAGTGCCCAGCGCGGCCGTGCGGCATAGGCCGATATCGCGTAGAACCTTCCGTTGCTGGTCCGACAGAGCATGGCCCCAGCACTGAAGGAACTCGTTCCCGTGAGCGTGGAAGACATCGGCCACTTCGAGCCGATGTCCGTTCATGCAGTTCTGTTCTCTCCCTGAGTAGTGTGGATGCTGCGAATGGGCAGGTCGTCGAGGGGGCTGGCGGTGGCGTGCAGGCGGGCTTCGGAGACGTGGAGATACCGGGACGTAGTTTCCAGATCGCGGTGACCGAGCAGAAGCTGGATGCTGCGCAGATCGGTGCCCGCATCGAGCAGGTGTGAAGCGAAGGAGTGCCTCAGCACATGCGGGCTCAGCGGCTTCTTGATACCAAGTTGTTCGCGCAGCTTCTGACAAGTCACACGCACCGTGTTGGCCTTCAAAGGCTGACCCGGTTCTTCCCCGGGAAAGAGCCAATCGGTTGGCTTGCGCCAGCGCCAGTAAAGGCGCAGCAACTCCAGCAGCTTGGGCGACAGCATGACCTGGCGTGGGAACTTGCCCTTGCCCTCACGGATGTTGATGATCATCCGCTTGCTGTCAATATCGGTGACCTTCAGATCCAGCGCTTCCTGACAGCGAAGCCCTGCACTGTAGTACAGGGCCAGCAGCGCACGGTGCTTGATGTTCATCCGCGCATCAAGCAGGGCGCGGACTTCCTCACGGCTCCAGACCGTAGGCAGCTTGCGGCGCACCTTGGGCTTGATGATCTCCTGATCGAACCAGGTCTGCCTCAGCGTTCGTAAATATAGGAACTTCAGCGCCGATCGAGCGCCCTGAATCGTTCCCCATGCAAGCTTGCGCTCATTAAGCAGATACAGCAGAAACGTGCGAACGTGCTCCGAGCCCAACTGATCGGGTGACTTGTGGAAGTACCTTGCAAACTCAGCAACGATCTCGGTGTAGCGACGAATCGTGCGTTCGGAAAAGTTGCGTAGCCGGAGATCTTCCTGCATGCGCTCGCGTAGATGTGTCATGGACACCTCCTTCGGTGTCCATCAATCTATCCAAATGCCACAGAGGCATAACCTCCCGCGCTAGCGGGTTAGTGCAAATCGCCGAGTCGCTCATCGACAAATTAAGATCAAGGCAAGTTGCCGAGTGGTGGCCCTTGGAAAACATTAACGCACGGCTGAGAATCAGAACGAATCGGTACGGACCGTAGCAATATTAGTGAATAACTTAGGTGCTCCCCAAGCGTCCGCGGTTCGGATTCCGAAATGACATGAAGACACCGTAATCACTGCGTGCCGGGGTCAACAGCTGAACCACCAGGTCTACTTGGGCCCTCGGATTGACCTGGACTGTGGCCGCCCCTAAACCTGGCGACTTTCCCCGTTTTTTCGTCAACTGCCCGAGCGCCAGCCGTTGATCCCTGTCGGAATATAGTTCTAGAATCTCTTCACAAGCATTCTCGGTCGTTTGTGCTCGGTAGGACAAATCCAAAAATCAAAAAGCAGGGGATCGTCTGTGCAGCTTTCGGGTTACTTCCTCGACCGCCTCCGAGACGACGGAGAATCCATTCCCTACCGAGCTCACCCGAAGAAGACAGCACTGTCATCCGTTCTGCTGCTGGCGCCGCTTTCAAATCGGCCCTGCACCGGAGCATTCAAGAAGATCGAACCATGTACTCACTGAGCAGCGAATTCACCGCAGCTGGGGCGATGCTGCCCATGGACCTCTTGAGGGCGTGACCCGGAGATCGGTCGGGCCCAACTCATGTTCGACGATTCGTTACGGAGGTTGGAGATCCAACGAGATTCAGAGCAGTCGACCTACCCCGTAAGGTCAATTGGTTGGAGCACAGCCAGTCCGTGGAGGGTCGGCTCTTGGTTCCGCCTTTGGCTCCTGCTCCTCTGCGCCCCCCTTTACGCGATCGATCGTGACCGCAGCCTCGACCAGCTCGACCACACCCGCTGGACCCATATGGAAGGAGCCCCGGGTGAGGTACGCGCGTTGGCCCAAACCACGGATGGCTATTTGTGGCTTGGAACGGCAACCGGATTGTTTCGTTTCGATGGAATTCGATTTGAGCCTTACAAACCGCAATCCGGGCAGCCCTTTCCACAGCGCAGTGTCGCTTCTCTATTCGCCGTTCCAGATGGAGGCCTATGGGTAAGTTATTGGTATGGAGGGGCCAGTTTTATCAAGGATGGAGCAGTGACTGAGTACGGGAAGGAAGAGGGGCTTCCTTCTCGTCAAGTGTTCGCCTTCGCGCGCGACCGGAAGGGGGCAGTTTGGTTAGCGGCAGGGAAAGACGGACTCGCTCGACTCGAGGGTTCACGTTGGAGAAAGATCGGTCCTGAATTCGGCTTCGCAGGAGCAGCCGACACCGTTTTCGTGGATCACACCGGTACAGTTTGGGTCGGAACGCCGACCAGTGTCGTATATCTCCGGGAAGGAGGAAGCCAGTTTCGGACAGCTGCACAGGGCCTGGCAGCTGTTTATAATTTTGCCGAATCGCCCGACGGCACATTGTGGATGGCAGAGACGGGCTACGGAGTGCGAGCTGTTCCGTTGCCAGGAAAAAACCAGGGAAGGCCGAGCCCGGCAGTCTTCGTGGGATCTCTTGGAATCACCTTTGACAATCAAGGCAGCCTTTGGATTACCAGCTTAGGAGGTGGCCTCCGCCGAGTTCCGGATCCGGAGCATCTGCATCAGTCGCAGATTAAAAGTCCGTCTGCGTGGCAGTTCCACAATTCCGAGATCGAGGCATTCACCCAAAAGGATGGCCTGACGAGCGATTACATATATAGCGTGCTCGAGGACCGCGAGGGCAACCTATGGATCGGCACGAGCGTCGGATTAGATCGATTCCGTGAGAGTCCCGTCGTTTCAGTGCCTCTTCAGCCAATTTCTTACCGCGGTGCTTTGCCGATCCCCTCACTGAACTCTTTTACAACGAGTGCGCTGGCAGCGGGCGACCAAGGGGCGCTTTGGGCTGCTGGTATCGGACCACAACTTCTGCTCGAGATTCAAAAGGACAGCATCACGACGCAACTGCGTGACCATCCCGCTGAGTGCGCCTATCGTGATTCGAATGGAGTTGTCTGGTTCGTAACACCGTATTCCGTATTCCGCCTTTCCAACGAGCGTTTAGATGCGATTGGTCGAAGGCAAGGAGCAACCGCTTATAACTACGATGGCGTCGTGAGTGCTGGACAGGGACTGACACTGAGCCGACTCGATCTGCCAACAGCAGGGGGCATCACTCCAAATCCGCGACCGCGCGTTAAAGCTCTCACTGAGGACTCTTTGGGCAGGCTGTGGATATCGATGGAGGCCGGAACCTTTCGATTAGAGCGGGCCGGTAGGACCAGCCTCGAGAGCTTGGGTGGTCCGCAGGGTACCGCAACTGCAGAGTTCACGGATTCGCAGGGTCGAATATGGTTCGGATTCGCGAATATGGTCGCGATGCTGAATGGAGACAGGATCAAGGTTTTTTCCGCCACTGATGGTGTTCACGTAGGAGCTGTCACATCGATCCAGGGCAAAGGGGCGGAGATCTGGATTGGTGGCGAGTTTGGGCTAGAGTTTTTTGATGGCCGCCGTTTTCACCCGGTAAATCCATCCGACGGTAGCGCCTTGGGCGGAGTTTCAGGGCTTGTTGTCGCTCCTGATAATGGCTTATGGTTTTCCGAAAATCAGGGAATCCGTCACATTCCCGAAGGTCAGCTTCGACAGCTAGATTCCGGTAAAGTGAAACTCGATACCTTCGGTGTGCTTGATGGGTTGACCGCAGATCTTAGGGGATCCCTCTCCTCGCCGTCGGCTGTGCAAACAACGGACGGTCGGATATGGTTTGCCACAACAACGGGGGTGGCTTGGATCAATCCCAAAAGGGTTGTGCGAAACGCGGTGCCTCCGCCAGTCTTTATCGAGTCTGTGATTGCCGACGGCAGGAAATACGACATCTCAACATTGTTGAAGTTGCCACCCCGAATCGCAAATTTACAAATAGGCTATACGGCCACAAGTCTTACCATCCCCGAACGGGTTCGCTTTCGCTATAAGCTTGAGGGGCAAGACAAGGAGTGGCAGGACGCAGGAACTCGCCGTGAGGCTTTCTACACGAACCTCAATCCAGGATCCTATCAGTTTCGTGTGATCGCGTGTAACAACGACGGAGTATGGAATGAAACCGGGACAGTGCTGCATTTTGATGTTCTGCCGGCGTTCTACCAGACGGTCACATTCAGAATTCTTTGTGCCCTGGCCCTTGTGGCGATTTTGTTGTCGCTCTACTTGCTTCGGATTCATAGCATCGAGCAGCGTCATCTCGAACGCAATCGTGCCGAGGAAATGCTTCGTCACGCCCGGGCGGAACTTGCGCACATAAATCGAGTGAGCACCATGGGCGAACTGACCGCCTCGCTGGCGCATGAGATCAAACAGCCGATTGGAGCGGCCGTGACAAATGCTGAAACCTGCTTGCGATTGATCAATCGTCGTGAACCCGACCTTCCGGAGGCGCGAGAAGCTGCGTCGGAAATGATCAAGGATGCCAGACGCGCAGCCGACATCATCGAGCGTGTTCGATCCTTGTTTCGAAAGGAATCATCACCCCGGGAGATGGTAGACGTAAACGAGGTCATCCAAGAGATGGTCGTGATGCTCCAAAAGGAGGCGACTCGGCAATCCGTTACGATGAGTATGGTTCTCGCCAGCGGGCTTCCCAACGTGACCGGGGATCGAGTGCAGTTACAGCAAGCTCTGATGAATCTCATGCTCAATGGAATTGAGGCAATGCGGGACGCGACCGGTGAACTCAGCATCAAGTCGCAGTTGGAAGAAGGTGATCAGGTGCTGATCTCCGTCAGCGACACCGGCGTGGGACTCCCCAATGGAGCTGCCGACGAGATCTTCAATGCGTTCTTCACCACAAAGTCGCAAGGCACCGGTCTGGGACTGGCGATTACTCGATCGATTGTTGAGTCGCATGGCGGCCGCATCTGGGCCACCGAAAACTCGGGGCCAGGTGCGACGTTTCAGTTCACGCTTCCCATTACGGAGGGGGGGCGGCAGATGAACTCTGCTGATTTGGCCCATGTCTTCATCGTTGACGATGATGCCCGCATGCGTGCGGCAATGGAGCGCCTACTGAGGACGGTGGGGCTCGATTCCGAGTCGTTTGCGACGCCTGAGGACTTTCTACGGCACAAACTCCCCAATGGCCCAAGCTGCCTCATCTTGGATGTGCGCCTTCCAGGGATCAGTGGGTTGGATGTGCAGCGCAAATTGGCTGAGATGGGAGTTCAGATTCCGGTCATATTTATAACCGCCCATGGGGACATTCCCATGACGGTCCAAGCCATGAAATCCGGTGCAATTGAGTTTCTGACTAAACCATTTCGAGATCAGGATCTGATCGATGCGATTCAGCAAGCCTTGAAGCGGGACAGCCAAACGAAGCAAGAACAGAATGAGATTACAGAATTAAAGGAGCGCTACGGGAAGTTGACTGCGCGCGAGCGCGAGGTCATGCGTCTTATTGCTTCTGGCATGCTCACCAAGCAAATTGCTTCGACACTGGGCACAACAGAAATCACGGTGACCGTGCATCGTGGGCAGGTGATGCACAAAATGCAGGCCAACTCCCCCGCCGAGCTGGGACGAATGGCTGAAAAGCTTAAGCTTCCGTCGGTCGACTAGCTTCCGCTCGCCACTCGGCACCTCAACCTGACCATGCGATAGTCCTATGCATACGTATGAGCCACCTTATGACTATTCATAATTGCGTGCCCACGGCGGTCTACGCGATCCTGTTCTTTATGGAATTGGAAAGCAAAGACAAAATCGTCGCCATCATCGAAGACGATGAATCGTATCGAGTTGCCGTGCAGAGATTATTGAAATCGGCCGGTCTTCCAGTCAAGTCGTTTGACTCCGCCGAAGCTTTCCTGGACTCCGGCCAGCAACATGAAACTGGGTGTTTGATAAGCGATATCAGAATGCCAGGGATGTCAGGGCTAGAGCTCCAGTCCAAGCTTAACTCCGATCATTGCCCGATCCCGACCATCTTCATCACCGCGCACGGGGACGAAAAGATGCGAATGCAGGCAATGCGAGGCGGCGCCGTGACATTTCTCACGAAGCCGTTCGACGGCGAAGCTCTACTTGATTTTGTTCGTGTGGCCCTGAACAGTTGAGGGCTCGTCCTTTTCCCCGGTACAGTTCGAGCGGGAGGTCATCGTGGGCTCTTTCGAGAAGCTTCGGCGTCGTGAACAAGACGAAAGAGACCGCGAATTTGCTCAAATCGTGGGCAGTAGCCCTGCTCTGGAATCTGTCCTCGCCGAAGTTGAGCGCGTAGCACCAACGGACTCCACCGTGCTGGTCCTTGGAGAAACCGGCACCGGCAAGGAGTTGATTGCGCGCGCTGTTCACAATATAAGCACCCGCTGCGGACGGCCATTCGTGAAGCTAAACTGCGCGGCCATTCCCTTTGATCTGCTGGAGAGCGAGTTGTTTGGGCACGAGCGAGGTGCATTTACAGGGGCTGTAGCACAAAGGGTGGGCCGCTTTGAAATGGCGGATACAGGCACGCTCTTTTTGGATGAAATTGGGGATTTACCGCTAGCCCTGCAACCTAAGCTGTTGCGCGTTTTACAAGAGCAGGAGTTCGAGCGACTTGGGAGCGACCGTACGCAGCGTATCAACGTTCGCCTCGTGGCGGCCACTCATCGCGACCTGACCCAGATGGTCGCGCGAAATGAATTCCGCAGCGATCTTTACTATCGGCTGAACGTCTTTCCAGTCCAGGTGCCGCCCCTACGGGAACGCCACGATGACATACGTGAGTTGGTCTTGCACTTCGTAGAGGTATTCTCCAGGCGCATGGGGAAGCGGATTGAGCAGATTCCGCAATCAACGCTAGATGCGTTCTCTGCATACGACTGGCCCGGCAATATACGGGAACTCCAGAATCTGGTTGAACGCGCAGTGATCCGATCGGACAACGGGGTATTTCCGAATCCCCTCTCGGCATCAGAGGTTTCTAAGGGCTCTTCCGTCAAAATTGAGACGGATCTCCCATCGATCGCCGAACCCGACAGGAGAACAGAATCGGGAGCCATGCTAGAACCAGCGTCCACGGAATCACTTGATAATGTACAACGCCGGCATATTCTGCGAGTTCTCGAGAGAACCGGCTGGGTGATCAGCGGACCCAATGGTGCAGGAGCCATCCTCGACGTCCATCCAAACACACTTCGCAGTTTGATGGACAGGCTCGGGATTCAGTACCATGCATTGCCACGCGCTCGACGAGAGCGCGAGTTGTCGCGGCCTGGCGCGTGACACGCATTGTGGCAGACGACTAGGCGCGCGGCGACCGTCCCTCTCACTATGGTTCTGTGATATCCAGTCGCGATTCCATGCACGCGCAACCGGGCGAAAGCGAAGCAGTGCGCATATGGCGTGCACGCCGACAACGGGACAACCACGATATGTCGTGAGCTAGAAAATGATGCGATGGGTGAGTAACGAAATGTCGGGAGTGTTGCTCGATTCACTTTCGGAATTGTTTTGTCAAGTCTCTTGGTTCTAAGCAGATAAGGAATCGGTACAGATTTGCAGTCGATTGGCAAGGCGCTTGCATTCTCTGAGGTCAGGTGCGTAGAGATGCGGATTGCCGCTAGCGCGGACCGCCAAGGAGGAAAAAGCCGATGCGTCTGTCAGCAACCGCTCGCCACGACAATATGCCAACCAGAGACGAAGCTTCCGTAGTGGCTGCGGCGACGGGAGGCGACGCTGGTGCGTTTAGCATCCTCGCCGCAGACTACCGGAAAAAGGTCCTCAACAGCGTTCGACACACCACGGGGAATCTCGACGACGCGGAAGACGTGACCCAGCAGGCCTTAATGAAGGCTTTCATGAATATCCGTGGTTTTAGGGCAATGTGCTCATTTTCAACCTGGCTCACGCGTATTGCAATCAACAAAGCTCTAATGTTGAAACGCAAGCCCCGGGCGCAGTTTGAAGTAGGCTGGGCAAGTTCTTCGGTCGATGAGGGTAGAGTCGTCCCTGAGATCGCAGACGTGAAACCGAATCCTGAGGAATGCTACGACAAGCAGGAGCGGCGGCGGCTCGTGAAAGCGGCACTGAAGACACTCGACCCCGCATCGCGCCTCGCTGTCGAAATTTGCGATCTGAATGGCAGTTCACTGAAAGACCTGGCTCTCGTGCAAGGGTCATCAGTGTGTGCTGCAAAGTCACGCTTGTTCCGAAGCCGAGGCCTCCTTCGTGCCAAGGTCAATCGTTCTCTCCGCACCAAAGCGGTTGGACGCGCTCGACTATCGGGTCAACGGGCTTGAATGGCTTCAATGTCATACGAGGAGAGCTGAGAAACCAGCAGCTCATGAAGACATCACCAACCTCCGAGGCATTCTCGGACATAACGCGCTCGATTGCGAGCATCATGAAAGGACATCATGAAAATCGTAGTAATCGGTGGCACGGGACTCATCGGATCCAAGCTTGTCAAAAAGCTTCGGGAACACGGACGCGAAGCGGTGGCCGCGTCGCCCAATACCGGGGTCAACAGCATTACCGGCGAGGGACTCGCAGAGGCGTTGAAGGGTGCTTCGGCGGTTGTCGACGTAACGAACTCGCCTTCATGGGAAGACTCGGCAGTGCTGAACTTCTTCGAGACATCAACCCGTAACCTTCTCGCCTGTGAAGCCGCTGCGAGTGTCGGACACCACGTTGCGTTGTCCGTCGTGGGGACAGAGCGTCTACTCGAGAGCGGATTCTTCCGTGCAAAGCTCGCTCAGGAGAACTTGATCAAAGCCTCCAACGTCCCCTACACGATTGTTCGCGCGACTCAGTTCTTCGAATTCGTCGAGAAAATCGTCGATTACTCCACGGAGGGCAATATTGTGCGCATGCCTCCAGCGCTGATTCAGCCGATGGCAGCAGATGATATAGCGAGTGCGCTTGCCAAGATCGCAACACACCCAGCCGTCGGAGGCACCGTGGAAATCGGAGGGCCAGAACAATTTCGCTTGGATGAATTGGCCCGTCTGTCCTTGGCTGCCCGTAGGGACCCGCGCGAGGTAATCTCCGATCCGAATGGGCGGTATTACGGAATTGAGATAAGCGAGAGAGCGCTCCTCCCTGACAAGGACGCGCGACTCAGCGAAACCCGTTTCGAGACCTGGCTCACTCAGTCCGGCACGCAAGTTCCGAATGCGCATCCTCAGCCCACAGGCGTCGCATCGTAACCGAACGCAAAGAGATTCAACATCGAAGCGCCGGGCGCCGTGGCACACAAGATCTCGTGCGGTACGACACCCGGCCGTGAAGTGGTAAGACACAGACGCGACGCCCGAACGGCGGCGTTCAAACGAGAGGTCTCTTTATGTCCGTAACAAAACTGATTCTAGGCCTGGCATTTCTTATGCCGGGCGCGCTGTCGGCACAGGAGGCTAAGGTGACGCCGCTCCTGTCGAAAGACCTTACAAACCTTCCTGGCAAAGAAGGTCTAATGATCAGTGTGGAATATCCGCCAGGAAGCTCGGACCCTATCCATCGCCACTTTGCGCATGCGTTTGTCTATGTGCTGGACGGCTCGATTGTGATGCAGGTCAGAGGCGGGAAGGAAACGACACTGACAGCTGGTCAGACCTTCTACGAGGGCCCGAATGACGTCCACGTTGTGGGGAGAAACGCGAGCAAAACACTACCAGCGAAATTTATCGTGTTCCTCGTCAAGGACAAAGGAGCTCCTGTGGTAGTACCCGCCAACTGAACGCCCAATGGTGAGTAGTTCTGTCTGCTCACGCTTGCAGACAAATGAATACATTCACCGTTAGGGATGGAACAACAATCTGGCAACCTTTAGTCGCCCGATTTGTTTAAAACCTCATCGTTAAAGCTTATGCGCGCACGCAGGGGAGCGGAGTTTTCGCGATTTCTTCCGCCTGCCACCGACGAAGGAGAATCGCAGCCAGTTGGAGGACCCCGCGTGTCGCGCATAGGGCATCACGAATCAAGTAAAACGGCGAGTCGACAGGCACTCATTCTGAACAATACGCGAGAATGGGCAATCGGTCCGCCGATCGGAGAGAAGGGCTGAGTTATGAATTGCGGCAGAGGGATCGCAATGGACACTCGTCCAGACGCTAGTCACGCGAAGAAGATCATCATGAGCAAGGTCGCCGGTGTGCTGCGCGAAGAACAGACAACGGCTACTAATATCGAATCTGCTGTTGACAAAGCATCGGTCGGCCGGGATGTTGTGATTGCTACGTTCGGATCTATGCATTGCCTCATCCTCGAGATGGTCTCCGATCTATCAGAGGAACTCATTCGGCCTTTGGAGAATCATCCGATGGACCGGACAATGCGAGATGTGCTCATTGAGTTTGGAAGTTTGCTTGCTCATACTTATTCTGTCTCGCACCTCATCGCTCTCTATCGGATAACTCTCTCCGAGGCTACGCGGCATTCTGGGATAGGAAGAGACTTCTTCGAGAGGGGCCCTGGAAGGTTAACGGCGTGCCTCGCGCACTACCTGGAATCTTCAGCGAAGCGGTTTAGCCAGGTACGGATAGGCGATACGAAGCGCATCGCAGAGACCTTTCTGAGTCTGCTCGGAGACACTCTCGAATATTCCGATTGGATGACTGTGACAAGAACCGCGCCTGCCAAGAAACACCGCGATGCGGTAGTTGAGGCTGTAGATCTGTTCTATTACGGAATTGTTAGGGGAGGACAGTGATGAGGACCCTTAGAAGCAAATTGCCCTTGGTTTCCAAGTTGATATCGAGACGACAGCCGGAAGACGAGTATCACGTTGCCAGTGTTCCAGATGACCTGGCCATCGAAATCGATCACAACGACTCTCCCATCAGCAGGCCCCCTGCCGAGTGGTTCGTATGTTTCGTTCCAGGTCTCAAGAAGCAGTGGTGGCATAGGTTTACGCATCCGAGGCACAAACATGTCTTTGCACTGAAGTTGGTCGCAGATGACCAATGGGTCATCGTCGAACCATGGTGGACAAGAATCATGGTCACCATGCTTCGTACCGACGAGGCGGTGAAGTTTCTGCGTTGGGGGACGGCCGGGAGCATCCTAAAGGTCTCAGAAAGGATCCCAGGCAGCGGAAGTCAGGCGCGCGGATGGGCAAATTGCGCTGTGCTGATCTCGTTGATGCTCGGCAGGTCATATTGGACCTGGACCCCACATGGCTTGTATATGCGGCTCTCAGCAGAGGATGGTGTCGAACGGGTAGAACTAGATGCTTTCCTGGAAGAGACGCTAACCTCAACGACGAAGGAAATGACCGAAAAGGCTTTCAACGACGTTTCCGCGCTCATCAATCTCTCGCCCGAAGCCGCTTTCATGGAGCTTGGTAGGCGGATTTCCAAGATCATGTTTTCTTCGAGTTCTTTCAGTTTTTACCGGCTCTCGATATCTGAGTCACGGAGATTTCCCGCTGCTGCAGGTGCATTTTTCAGGAACGGACCGCATCAGGCGGTAGCAGCTGTTAAAGCACTTGTCTCCCATTTTTGCGAAATGGGACGGTTCCGCGACTGTGACCAAGAGAGAGCTTCACGAGCCTTTCTCTCCATGTTGCGAGGGAACCTCTTTCAGGAGATCGCACTGGGATGTAGAACCCAACCGGACGAAGTGGATTTGGAGTCGCGCACGAAATCTGTCGTTGAGGCCTTCCTGCGTGGCGCGAACGCGTTCGCGAAGTTCTTTGAACCTCATAAGGCTGAAGAACGGATCCCGACAATTAACGAACCCGAGATCGCCACACTGGAGCCGGTCGGAGTCACCTCCGCGGATCGCCACTTGTCGACGATGCTACCTGTTAAGAAATGTTCAACAGGACATTCCACGACGATCGCACAGAACGCCATCCAGAAGCTCTGGCATGAAGTCATAGAGCAACAGGTTTGATTCGGACCAAAGGCCATTAATCGCACGCATTGGATGGGGAATGACATGAAGAGGATCGTTATTGTAGGCGGGGGATATGCAGGGTTTTATACGGCACTGGGGCTTGAAAGAAAGCTAGTGAGAAGCGATGAGGCTGAGGTCGTCTTGATCGATCCTCGCCCCTACATGACTTATCAGCCCTTTCTTCCGGAGGTCCTGGCAGGTTCCATTGAGCCTCGGCATGCTCTCGTCTCGTTGCGAAAGAACCTGCCGCGAACGCGGGTCATATCGGGTTCCGTTGTTGGAATTTCTCACACAGATAAATCCGTAACGGTGCGTCCGTATGCGGGGGATGACTATGCTCTGCTCTATGACGAGATCGTGGTAACGGCCGGAGCTGTCACGCGCACGTTCCCAGTGGCCGGAGGCAAGCAAGAAGGGATTGGCCTGAAGCACGTAGAGGAAGCGGTTGCCATTCGCGATCGGCTCCTTGCTTCCTTCGACCGGGCCGCCGGATTGCCTGTTGGGCCTGAACGCAGGCGCCTTCTCACTGCGATCGTTGTCGGCGCTGGCTTTTCAGGCGTTGAAGGGTTTGGTGAACTGCTTTCTCTTGCGACATGTTTATTGCGCTACTATCCAGAGTTGAAACTGGAGGACCTCGATTTTCGACTGGTGCAGGCTGCTAGCCGAATCATGCCCGAGGTTTCGGAGAGAATCGCCGCTCGTGTCGTCAAGTCCTTTGAAAGTCGAGGCGCACGCGTTCATCTCAACACGCGCATCGTATCGGCTGTGAATGGCTATGTAGTGTTGTCAACGGGCGAGGAGTTCGACACTAATATCATCGTCTGGACCGCCGGAAATGACGCCAATCCCGTCATCGCCAAACGCACCGACCTTCCCGTTGACCCTCGAGGCTACCTCGTCGTCCGTGCTGACCTGCGGGTAGGCACAGAAGATCTTGCGATCAAGGACGCCTGGGGAGCGGGAGACGCCACGAGTGTGCCCGATCTTTTTGGAGGTTCGCCGAACAGTAGAGTTGTGCCGAACGCGCAAAACGCAGTGCGACAAGGTCGCCTTTTGGCTACCAACATCGTGGCTTCCCTTCGTGGGAGACCGACGAGACAGTATCTTCACCACAATTTAGGAACAATCGCGACACTCGGCATGGGAAGGGGCGCCTTCCAGTCTGGGCGCATAGGATTTACCGGTTTCTTCGCTTGGCTGATCCATCGTGCCTATCACCTCTACGCGGTGCCAACACTTGAGCGGAAAGCGCGTGTGCTGGCAGGTTGGTTGGCCAGTTTGCGGTTTGGTCGTGACATTGTCTCGGTCGAAGATGCGCGGCATCCGCGCGCCGCCTTTGTCCACCGCGGAATTCCTCAGAGCCGCTCAACATTTGATTGCGATGAGGGCTCTAGGAGCGCGATGGTTGACGCTGCACGCGCCAATTGACGGTCGCCTTCGTCACCCTCGTGCCCTCGCTCTGTCCCTTCCCGTGGCTCTCCGTCTCACACGAAGGCGATTGTTCTTCATGTTCATAAAGCAGTATGGCGACCTGACTTGGCCGGCGTCACCTCCAGGTACCCGATCCATGCGCGGGACCGAGCAGATGGAACACACTGCTAGCTTCACTGGATTTGCGCGTCATTACAGTGGCTCCGATGTGCACCATCCAAATTCCACCACAACTGCCGTCTCGTTTATTCGGGAAATTGGTCGACGCTTGCAATGTACGCAGGGTCTCACGAAGCACGATATGTCGTGAGAACGCCACTTTCACCTGGCTGGATAACGATATATCGGCAGTTAGGCAGAACGTGTCAGCAATCCAATCACGCCAGGCCCCTTGTTACATGCGGTTTAGCTATTGACAGCGATTCTAGTTCGTTTGGCATTGCGTTTGCATTCCTTGCTGCAGAAGGCAAATGCATTCGACAGTTCGCGGAAAGAAGAAAGTCTGGTCTCTCCGCAAGAGAAGTCGGAACACAGCCCCGAATCAAGTCCCGGAGGACAGAATGCTAGAGATCCGACAAAGCGCTGGGGTTGGGGCTGTGACCACCATGATCTTTTTGGATGACCTCAGTCGATGGGTGGGGTTTCCAAAGGTAGGAACAATGGCCACCAGAGTTTCGGATTCTACCTTCTATCGATCAAAAGAAGAGCCTGCCGCAGCACCTCCGAAAAATAGCTGCGCCGTTTGGGTGCGCTGGTTCGAGAACGAGGTCGAGCAAAAATACGAGGAGACCGGTGGCGGCCTGGAAATCATTGCCGATGTTTTACAGAAAGCATTTGAGGATCAGAAGTGTTCTGACTTTGCGTTTTTCAATATGGTCGAGGTCGGCGACTTCGACAGCGAGCCCTTCGCAGCCGCGAGAGAGCAGAAGGAACATTTGAGAGGGTATCTTGAGCAACTGGCTGTGAGAATGGGACTCCAGCATCCCCACATCGCAGCATGTGCTGCTCTTCTCGTAATCGAACGAACAATTGTGTGGACTCAACTCACTGGAAGTCCGGGAGAGACTCAGACTGCACGGTTACTCTTCCAGTGTCTTCAGCACGCTTGATCTGGTCGGTATCGGCGGAAAAGAGAGGAGCACCATCAGAGATGAATTCGGAAAATAGAGAACGAACCAAGATGCAATTGCTGACGGCAATCATTTGGGCAACGCTCCTCTTTATCTTCGTCCTTGGTGCGAAGAGCGAAGTGGCAGTAGGGCAGGACACATCCTCCCGCAATCAGAGGCTGACGCTGACCACAGCCGTTGATTTGGCGCTCAAACAGAACCTTGACATCCAGATCGCCAATATAGAAACCGCGAGGAAACAGCAGGAGCGTGTAATAGTGCGTTCTGCGCTTCTTCCACAGGCGGGCTTCGACGCCGACGATGCGGCCACGCGATATAACACAAAGGCGGTCCTCGGTGTCCAACCTGCGATCATTCCTCACGACGTCAGCCCGTTTCAGGCTGTCCACATCGGACCAACATTCTCGGCTCCGATCTTCGATTTGACGCTGATTCGCCAATATCAGGCGAGCGGACACCACCTCTTGGCAAGCCGGGCCGAAGAGCAGACGGTCCGTGAAGAAACGGTCCTACTTGCCGTCAGCGAGTATATGGCGCATCTACGCGCCCTTGCCAGCTGGGTCTTGCTCACAAGTGTGGCTGCTTTGTTCCTTATGAAGAGGACAAAAGCATCTGGGCCTGTTGGAGGACATTGAGTTTCTTTGTTCCTGAAGACGCAACTTACAATCCGACGATTAGCAGAGAGGAAGAGCACAATGACGACCGAGACAAATAGCAACGCAGCAATTACGTCAAATGACGACTCCTGCTACGAGAAACTTGCGAGTGAAGAAGAAATATACCTTGAGGAGACTGAGGAAAAGGTCCGCTCGCTCTTAATCTCGTGGCCGCAGGGCAGTCGTTCTACTCCGGCGCTTGATACGGTAGTCGAATCGTATCAAAAACCGGAGGCAGGTCAGGAATGAGGAGGGCACGGCAGATGTCACTTCAACTCACAGCCGGACGCATGGCCGCATTCTCTGACGGTGTGATTGCAGTGATCATCACGGTCATGGTTCTTGATCTTAAAGTTCCAGCACGTGATCTGCCAGATTTGGCAGCGTTGCGCAAGGTGCTCCCGATGCTGGTGATTTACGCTCTAAGTTTTGTGGAGGTGGGTATCTATTGGGTTAATCATCACTACATGGTTGATGAAGTCGAACAGGTAAGTCATGGCCTGCTTTGGGCCAACCTGAGTATGCTATTCACCCTTTCGTTGATCCCATTCGGAACTGCTTGGGTTGGCGAACGCGGCGTCACTCCATTTGCAGTGTCTCTCTATTCGATCTGTTGCGGACTTCCGGCTGTCTCCTGGATTGTTCTTTCGAAGTTGGTTCGACACCGAACTCGTATGCGTCTTGGCGGCAGTCCCTTGAAGCAGGCAATTTCCTCGGCTCTCTACATGGGGGTGATTCCCGTCGCGTACCACTCGCTTACAGGCGCGGTGCTGATGCTTTCGGCTGTTGCGGTCTTGTGGCTTATCCCGCCAAAGCACGTGTCGGAACTGGGTCGTGCCACCCGAAAAGATTAAGCTCTCTAGCTCGACGCAGAAGATCAGCGACATCGTCCGATTCCGCCCACTAAGGCTCTTCCGATCAAATGATGAGATTCTGTTGGAGGTCGATGAGTGACTCGGCCTGAAGTCGTCAGTTGACTGTCGAATCGGTTGGATAGCTGGACACCGGGCGACATTTTGGTACAGATCGCCGAGCAATACCTTAATCGGCATTGCTCGACGTGTTGGATTCTTTTGGCCCCACGTGTATTCCCTGGAGATCGCCAACCCAGGGTTCAGCGATCAGGACTTTAATGGCCAAACTTCGACGACGCCATGGGCCACGGCGCACGGGACGCGCGAGACCTTTTCGATGGCGTCGGCCAAGTCGGCAGCTTCAATCACGGCGAAGCCAGCGAGTGGCAAGGCGGAAGTCATGAAGGGACCGTTACGAGTTTCCACACGAGCCGCATCTGGGTTACGAACCTGCACCGGCGCGCCCGCAATCCCCATCAATGCTCCTTCTGAACGCAATTTCGCGTCCTGCGCATGAGCGGCATCCCTTATAGAAGAGGGAGTGCGATCATACCCGTCCTGTTCGCCGTATCCGATCGTTATGAATTTCGGCATGATGTGATCTCCTTTCTTTTTTAGAGATGTTCCTGTTGGGCAACTGGTGGTCCGACCCGTTGCCGAGCTCCGAATTTGGCATGTCTCCCTCCCATCTCAACCATCCGTCAGGTCGAGTCAAGTTCTTATGGGCAGCACGCTCTTCGGTTTGCTGTGCTACGACGCGATGTTTGAAACCAGTTCGGCGGATTAACACCCGCAGCCGGGCTTCTCTCTTCCTCAATGAGTGGCACGCCCTGTACGCGACAGCCGACCGGCGGCGCAAAGCATTCCTTGGACCTTGTGGAAGCTTTGGAACCCTGTGGCGTACTTTAAGAGAGTGGAACGGCGATGAGGAGTATCCCATGGAAGTCAGATCCCGGGACCTGGAGAAATATCTCGCAAATCCGTCGCTACGCATCAGCGCGGGGTCTGATTGGGAAAGCCTGATCGTGCGAACCCGACGGGAGCCCGCAAGGTGCCGTTATCTGAGTATTCCGGCCACACCGGACCCCTGGCTGGTACTCACAACTGGCGGCGGACCGCGGAAGACTGAGGTCCGCAGCAGAAACGGGTGGAGTTCCGCTTTCAGCGGCCCTGGGAACCTTGCTCTGACTTCTCCCGGGAAGTCCACCGAAATTCGCTGGGATCAAGGCGACGGAAGCGGGATTGAGACCATTCATGTTTCTGTTGATGCGGCTCTCTTTCACCAGTTCGCAGCAGAGAACTTCGAGTGCGACCCGGCTCGGATTGAGATCATCGATGGCTTCGCTCAACATGACGCCCTGATCTCCTCTGTCGTGAATGCTATCGGGGATCAACTCAAAAATCCTGACAAGACAGGAAGGCTCTTTATCGACTCTGCTGCTCAGATGCTTGTTGCGCAGCTCCTTCGCAAACACTGCGCATTTCCATTCCCCTTACCGACGGGGCCGGCAGGAATGAGTGCTCGAAAGCTCCAGTTGGTTAGGGACTATGTTGATGCGGGACTATCCGGCAAGCTCACGCTCGCGGATATTTCTGCGAGCATCCATATGAGCGCTTATCATTTTGCGCGATGCTTCAAAGCGACAACCGGCGAAACGCCCCACGCCTACGTCACCCGCCTGCGTGTCGAACGAGCTCAGGAACTCCTTCGCGCATCTTCCTGGTCTATGCCAGCCATTGCGCGACAGGTAGGCTTTTCAAGCAAGAGTCATTTTGCAGCGGTATTTATCCGATTGACCGGTATTTCGCCTCATCGCTTTCGAAACGCAACTCGCGGCAGTGCGAACGACGAAGAGATGTAGCCCCAAGACTGATCGGAGTGACCCGAAGACTATCCCTGACTTCACGCCCACAACTTCGCCCCAAATCCCGCCTCTTGAGAACCCATCGTCCTCTAACCGGCAGTCCGACGTCTGACAGATCGTGACAATGCGCTTCCACTACCTGGAAGACACGATGATCCGTCTTGCTCCAGCGTGCGGGGAGATCTGGCGGCCTCACCCCCCCCAAAAAAGAGCAAGAAATCGGCCTGAGGAGCAAGCAAATGTTCCGGCCACGGTCGTAGTGTCACAACGACGGCCAGAACTTGTGGATAAGGAACATGCGCATGGCTCTTACACACGACCAGATCTCAGACCACATCGAAATCGAGGAAGTTCTGACGCGCTACTGCTACGCAGTGGACGATCGTGAATGGGATGTATACCGAGGCCTTTTTACGCCTGATGCCGTCATTGACGATCGTGTGACGGGAGGAATTGAGAGCGGCATAGAAGAACACATCCAGTATCTGAGTAAAGCACTCTCCAAAGTCGTCTTGTCGCAACACGCGCTCTCGACGGTTCGTATCGATTTGAACAGCAATACAGCGGAGGTACGGGCGCATTGCTCCTGCCCCATGGTGGTGAAGGCCGGAGAGGCAGACAAGCATGTGTTCTTCCAGGGATTGTGGTATCGCCACTCAGTCGTGCGCACGCATGAGGGTTGGAAGATCTCGCGTTTGGTCGAAGAGGGGTATTGGACATTTAACATGCCACCCGATTTCGCATTTTGATGCTTGCGAATCCCGATATGGAATCGGTCTTTCAGGTTGGCGTTAGGCACTATACGATGAACACTCTACTCAAGCTGATCAGAATGGCGATGGCAATTACCGTGATCGCAGCGGGACGTCCGTCTACGAATGCGCAGGAACAGAACGCAAATCCAGCAGCGCGATCGATTGAGAGCCTGAATATCCCGGGCGGTGACGCGGCACTTCCCCCGCTCTCCGACAGTGCCGTCAACGCGGACTCCCCGTTTCGCCAGGCTCTATGGCATCACGGGGCTGCGCTTCGGCTGATCAACACCGTGCGCTATGCTCAGAACACTCTCCACGCCCCGGTCCCTGCGGATCAACAGGTCTACGTTGGTCAACATCAGTTCGAGGGTGAGATGATCAATCCGATCGTCACCTGGGATCTTCGTCAAGCCGGTCTTAAGCATGCGCAATTAGACTTAAGCGGCGTGTGGCAGTGGGTGAGTTGGGAGCCCGCGGGACCGAAGGCGTTTGGTCTCTGGACGCTTTACCTTTACAAGGAATTCGGCCGGGACCGAGTCGAAATCAAGGCCGGCTACAATTCTAACGACATCGAATTCGTCGGCATGCAGGTGGGGGGCTCGACAGCCAGCGGCGTGCAGGGAGTCTATGCTGTTTTGCCATACGAGGTGGGAATGGCCTTCTTCCCATTGCCGGCCCCTCAATTCAATCTGAAGATCAATGCGCCGAATCGCACGTATCTGAAGATCGGTCTCCAACGCAGCCTCGATGCCGCGGGAGGGCCAGCGACAGAGGCCCGTAATCACACCGGACTGCGCTTCGCGCCAAGGGGTGACAAGCTGCTCACCATTGGAGAAGCTGGTTTCAGACGTGCATCCAGCGGCTCAGAACGTGCAATATGGTTTCGTGCGGGCTACTTGCACAACAGCACGCGGTATCTGAATTTTGCCAACGGCAGACACGAACCCGGGAATCACGCCGCATTTGCGCTGATGGATGTCCAACTTACCAGATCCACCGTCGAGCACCCGGAGCGCGGTTTCTACATCGGCGCTTCAGCAATGACGGCGGCATCCCACTTTAATGCTTACGATCGTTATTATGAGGCGAGGTTGTACAAATTCGCGCCCTTTGCATCCCGCCCTCGCGATGTTGCTTCCTTGGTCTCCACATATACTGGATTCAGCAAGAGTCTCACCGACTCGCTCGTTGCGAACGAAACCCGCGTGTGGCGAAACAGCGCATCACTGACTGCCAGCTACAACTTCCATCTCGCTCCCGGGAACTATTTGAGCGTGGGACTTAGCTACGTCCACGGGCCGGCTATTAAGCCGCGAGTCGATGACGCACTCACCTTTGCCGCGGTGTACACCGTTTTCTTCTAGGGCATGGTCGTTCTAGAAAAGTGATACATCGCCGAGTCACTCATCGACGGCAGATTAGTCCTGACGATGGGCATGGCGTACGGAATTGAGTGACGTCGTGTGACTGCCCCGGAGGCTCCCTGACGCTGGGGCGTTTCTAAGACTAATCGTTTACGATTCATAACCAAGCGACCGATTAGCGCGTTGGCCTGATATCGCC
>CAWAEE010000012.1:0-24478 GCA_963781125.1 uncultured Acidobacteriaceae bacterium | reverse complement strand
GTGTCGAAACGAGCATAAAATGGCCGACCGGCCATTATATCGGGTGGATTCCAAAAGTTGTAAATTATCTCAGATAATGCGAAAAGATAAAAAAGAGGAAAGACGAAACTTAACTCTAATCCGGGGTCGTCAGTGCCACTGAAGAAATCCCGATCAACACCAGTCTAATTTGCTGGGTCGAAAACTCGCTCGGCACAGCCAAGTTTCATCTTTGCCATTCGAAGACTGAACCCTGAGTCAGTCTCCCTCCAGCCAGTCGTTAATTGAGACCGATCCTTTACGGCCAAGTACGTCAACACTGATGACGGCAGGCCTGGGGAAGAGCGGTTTCACGATGTGGCTGCCGGAATCGCAGGCTTGCCCGAAGAAGGCTCAACCGCATTTGGCGTAACGATCTGGGAGAACCCCGACCGCACCCAAAAAGTTGCCATCGGACCTGTTCCGCGGCCAAATGGATGCGTGGTGGGAAGCGGACGCTGAGAATGGAAGACAGGCGCTGGCCTTCATCGGCGAGATGAGGCGTAGCCTAGGCGTGGATGATCGTCGCAGGTGATTAGGACATAGATCCCCTTGGTAAAGCCCGCCAATAAGGCGGAACACGCGGGTGACGTATGCAATTCGTCAGGTATAGCCGCGCCGTCCGTGTCGTGGACGACGCGTCGGCGGCTTCGTGATAGAGCACCGTCCTTCCAAGTCAGTGGCTGTGGGTTCGAGCCACACTCGATGCTCCAACCTTACCAAAGCGAGCGGCCGCCGCGCGCGATCTCGACGCTGGCACATGCTCGCGAGCGCTTCACCTCGGTGGAGGCTTTAGGCCCACATGCGAATGCGCGCCCATCGTCACATTCCGGCTCTCATATACATCGTTTTCTCGCCACCTTCAGGCTCTCGGCGAGCGGACTCTCTCAGATTCTGAATAATCGGGTCGTTGTAAAGCAGGTCTTCGTCGAAGGTAATCACCGTGTCACCGAAGACATCTGCCTAGCTTCCGTAGGCGAAATCCTTAGCTTCGGCAATCATGCCGCAGCCCGATCTACGCTCATTCCTTCCACGCCAGCGGCCGCAGGGCCAAGTGGGTTTGCGGCAGGCGGCGTACCTGCAGGCGGAAGTGGGGGCCAGTTCGCCAGTTTCCTGAACAATGCCTCGTGGTATTTCTCGTCTTTGCCGGTCCGGCGGACATCGATCTCTAATGTTGTGTCTGTCATTAGTTCAAAACCTGGTATCACCTGCACAGCGCCATCATTCGCTGATAGCCCAGCACGGCAGTATGTTCGAGATCAGCATTCACGGAGCAAAACTCCGAGAACGTAGTCTCCCGCAAGCTCGAAACATACGCTGGAACATCAGCTGTGGCCTTGCCAAGGACGATTGCCAGAAATGCCAGAAATCGCTGCGAGGCCTTCTTAGACATCCTGCCGGCTATGACATTTCCTTCGACATTACCCCTTATCTCCACCAACTTGTTGTTGATTCGATCAACCAGTGAGTCTGGAGGGTCGATGCACTTCATCATCGCTCGAAAATATCCCTGATGGGCATTTTCCTGCCCATACACCGTGAGTGCGCGTCGCACGACATCAATCACCATCTGATCGAGGTTGTATTGCTCCTGCCAACCGTCAAGTTGACCTTCGACGTAAGTATTGTCGTAAGCTGTGGCAACCATCGACTCTCGCTGCAAGGCGATTTGTAGCCACGCGATCAATTCCAACTTTGGCTTATCCGAGTAAGCCGCTTCGAAGTCCTCTCGCCGATTCAGCGGCAAGTTCGATGAAATCCTTCATTGAACATACTCCTCACTTGGTGCTTCGCCGCTTCCTGTTGCCGGAGTCGTTAAGCGCAGATATGGAATTCTAAAAAGGTCAACCACTTGCTGAACTTGATCGCCACGCTCTATATAAAACGTCGCCCAACTGTTTGTCGGATCAACATGATGTGGCACTGCAAGATTCTTGCGTATAACATCATCCTTTTCGGGGAAGGTGAGCCGAATATAGGCAACGCCGTTGGAATGAATTTGGCCAAGTTCTTCCCCGCGCCGATTGAACTGATGGCCGCCGAGTTTATGTGCCGATTCCGTCAAATCAGGCCAAAACCTGATCTCACGTCTGGTTCGGTTGATTGCCCTGTGAACGGAAGGTGCCGTCAGCAGAGTGAGAAACGCCCAGTCCAGCGTCGAACGCTTGCGTCAGAGGCCGTACACCTCTCAGGCGTCCGAACTGCTGAATGACCAAGCGGAAGATCGTGAACCTAATGGGCACCATTCTGGACTGCGCTCCTTAACCTCTGAATTATGAACTTAGCGACCCGGGCGATCCATCATCTTCTTTTACGTCGAAATCTTTGATCACGTCGTTCATTGCGCCGCTCATCAGCTTCATATGCTGAGGCATGTTCCTCGCTGTGCCTTTGTGCACATATTTACTTGCCGCTTCGAACGGACGCGACAACTCGCGATTCGCCTTGATTCTCTCTTCGAGGATGGCACTCAACGACATCTTTGCGAGTGAACTCATCGCGCGTTCCATCGTCCCGGCGCTCATCGCCACCAATGGCGTAATCGTCGTTGGCCTATATTCCTTCCGCTTGATTTGCTCCTCGAACCGCTTATCGAGGTATGTGTTAATGATGTAGCTCGATCCCACTTCGTCCTTCGTCACAATCAGCGGAATGAGCTTGTTCACTTTCGCCAAGTATGGTGGTGCCGATGCCAACAACAACCGTGTGCGCGTGGTGGGCCACTAAACGAAGATGCCCAGGCGGATTTCTTTGCCGGAATCCGCCGGGGCATATCTGTAGGTTTTAAGCGTAGGCGCTCACACTCGCTTGGCTGCCATTGTCAGCGCCTGTACCCTGCGCAGCAGTTCCGTATTTGCTGTCAAGTTGAGTCAGCGTCGATTCCATGGCGCTTACCGAAGTGGCTTGCGCCATGCCGGCAATAATGTTCGACAGCATGTTCTTGTCGGTGGATTGAGCCGCGGCTCTGGCCAAATCGGTGATCGACTGCTCCGCAGTCGGCTGGTCCGAGGCCAAGTTCGCGGGCGTGCCGACTGGGACGGCGTGTATGGTTGCGAGGTCGGCTGCGTAGCCTATCTCAAACGCATCGGCTTCCGCAGTAGCATTGCGCGCCGTGTAGCCAAGCGTCTGCAACGCATCGGCCAGGTTGGTCGCGAACCAACTCATCTGACCGGCCTCAGAGGCTACGTCGCTGCCGCCCCCGGTCGGATTTATAAGGCCCAGGTTATGGGTCGGCGCGATAGTTGAGAGCGCGGTGAATGCAGTCTGTACGTCGGAGGCATTACCCGCCTGAAGGGCGCTTCCCAGCGCGGTCAGGTCTTTCTGGATCGGGGTCAGGTCCGCCCACGTGCCAAGATGCGAATTCACAAGGGCAGTACTGTAGTTGGCGAGCGCGGTTTGCGCACCGGCAAAGTCTCCCGTGCCCACGTTAGTGGCAAGGTCATTCCAGGCCGTTGCCTCTGGATCGACGCTCCAAAGCGACGTGACAGCCGACGCCAGCGCCATCCGCACATCCATCGATCCGGAGATGGTTTGATTCTTGATTAAGTTTGCCAGAGTGACCGTATCGCCTTGGCTTCCTCGCGGGGGTGAGGCAGCCGAAGCGGCGCTCGACTGCGAGTTGCTCCTCGATGTGCTGGAGCTTTGCGCAACCTGAGTCTGGCTTGACGAAGTATCTGTATCCTCGCCGAACTGGGCGGATGAGGAGTTTGCCGCGATTCGGCTCTCCAGGGGCTTCTGGACGCTTGACAGTGTCGTCAAGCCTGACGCGGAACTCGCAATGCTCGACGAAGAGAGCGATTGAAAGAGACCCGAGTTGGACAGAAGAGAAATGCTCATTACGCGCCTCGGCCTCAATCTGAGAGAGATTCCTGGCTTTTCTGGCTACCACTGTTATCGGCGGAGTGGTCGGAAACTGTAGGATTCGTCTTGGGCCGTTCCTCTGGCGGGCACAAACGGTTTGAAACAGCCACAGTGAGAGAATGAGCCCACGGCAAATGGCTTAACCTGCGACGGCAGCATCTCTCCACCGCCACATACACTCGTTCAGAATCTGCCGGCTGTCGGTAGAGCCGGAACAAGCTCCCAACAATCCAGGCCCGATGACGCACCAGTTCATCCTTGGGGGTTCCGATCACGGTCGGAGCGGATGGTTTCTGCGGAACTGGGAAACGCATCTCCGGTCTCGACTTGTATGCGGAAACCGTAAAGCTATCGTTGTTTTGAATAGTGGTCGACATAGTCAGAGCTCGAATGAACCCATGAGCATGCGCGTCCATGGGGATGCCGTCCACCGTGACTTGAAGGTCGATCTTATCTATGGCCTCATCGATTCTGTGGGGGTCCGCGACCAACATGGTTCACCGCTCTGATGATCAGATCATTCCGCAGAAGCCGTCCCGTGATGGCGAGATTGCGGCTGAGAAGTGATGGCTCTTGGCTTGTGACTTCGAACTCGCATGCGTCGTCGCGGATACCCATCGCGATTGCTGCTCCATTCCCTGCCTGTCAGGAAGAGGCTTCCCTTCACGTGGTAGGTCATCGGTTCGGCTTCGTGCCAGCGGCTTCGTGGATTCTCGCCGAGGGATTCTTGGCCCTTGTCGTAAATGCTCACCAGTTCGGCTAGTGTCGGCAACCTCCAATCGGAATATCCGGCCAAGCTTAGATTCTGACAGTAACTCTTAGCCTTACGCGGGCTCACATCTTCGCCGTTGTCTTTGCCCGCCCACACGAGACCGGTGGACTGATCGATCCAGTAGCCACGCGTCTGTGTCTCCCGTGCAACCGCTCGGTCATCCGTTGCGGATTGACCAACAGCGATCGCGGCGGCGATCAATAGAAGGATCGGAGCAGCCTTGGCTCGCGACTTCACGCTAACGCTCCAGAAGAGAAAAGGATTGATGATTGTGAATTGTAAACTGGCTTTTCTCTTGCAGTTTCAGGGTTCCGAGCGGTTTGTGGACTATCCGTGCATAGCCCCATTTTTGGAGTTTTGTCCGGATCGAGGGTGATCCAGGAGTTGACAGAAATGAGCCGATACAGTCTGAGCATGTCTGAGATCGGGAACCCTTGTAGGGAGCCGCTAAACCGCGCTCTGACTCAGCAGGAGCGCGATCTGATTCGCTGGCTGATCGAGCACAGCTTTGTGAAGGGCGCAAGTCGTCTGTCGCCGCAAATCGACAGACTGAACGTCGTTGCGAAGTGTAACTGCGGATGCCCGACGATAGACTTCGCGCTGGACGGAGAGCCTGTCGGCCTAAAAGGCAGCGGGTTTATCAGCGACTGGTGTGCCGATGTTGATGGGATGCCCGTGTACGTGCAACTTTGGGTAAGCAATGACCGCGTCTGCTCGCTGGAGGTCGGCTCTCTGCCGGGAACTGATGAACCATTCGGATTGCCTTCTATCGAAAGCATCCAGGGGCACTGACGCCTGCTACTAGGCCGATTCGGAATCGATCTGCGACTTGCTTATGGGTGCCATGCAACTTCCACATAGCTTCGCTTTCGGGGAGCGCAGCGGCTTGCCACAGCTCTTGCAGGGAGGGCCATAGAGCGAGAGGCGGTGATGCCACACGGCATTCGGATTTGTTTCCTTGAATCCAGTGATGGCCTCGTATTGTGCGAGCATCTCTTGGAAGTGTTCGGTCAGCGGAACATTCTTAAGGGGCGCTCCGGTGTTCGCACGATATTCCTTTACGGATTGCAGGCCCAGCGTGTGCAGAGGTGCGATCCCAGCAAATTCTCGCTCGTCGAGCATCGGCATGTCTGCATTGCATCGCCAGCACCAAAGCCGCTTCATAGAACCTCGCCCTTACTCCATTGTTGCACCATAACTGGTAAGGTCCGAATAGAGGGTTATCCAACCGCGACTCCAATATCTGGCTGCGATTCGATTTTCTCTGCGCTAACGTGGTAGCGGAGAGCCTTCGTTGTAGACGTCCAAGGTAGCCCAGTTATAGCGCGTGTCAATGCGACCCTCAAGGACCGTCCTTCCAAGGGCAGTCTTGAAGGCACTTGAACTCCGTCCGTCGAAGGGAGCTATTCCAAAAGAACTCGCGAAGTTCTGAAGGCTTTCAGATGACGGGCAAGGGGGCGAGAGACGAATGGAGATGCGAATCAGCCCCTCGTCCTGCGTGAAAAAGAACACAACGAAGGTTTGTTTGGTCCAGCATGGCCGGAAAACTGAAAATAGCTCGCACGTACTCGCCGCAGAACAATCAAAGCTAGCCAAGGGCTGGAAGAAGTAGCGCACCTCAACAGGCGAATACTCCCTAGCAATCGGCAGGTTGGTCCAACGGACCTTCTGATAATGCTGGATCGCGTCAATTTGATCTAGGGTCATTCCGAACTGATTCGAGCCAATGCCGCGAGAAAAGAACTCAAGTTTAGTGGGATCAGCTCCGGGAGCCTGCGCCAGCGAAGCGGTCGCAACCGAAAGAGCCAACGCTGCCGGTATCGCGATTGCCTTCATGCTTAGGGTCATAGGGAAGAGAATGAAACAAGGAATGGACAAGGCCAAGGCAACAGACTGGAGTATTTCACGACAAGGCTGCGGAGGCGCCGGAGAATTTTGCCTCCCTGATTTGTCTCGGTAGGATCGTGGACGATCCGTACATAACCCCGATTTTCGAGTTCTGTCCGGTTGGGCGGTGATTCAGGAGTTACGCAGGGAAACGCTCATCACCGTCGCGACTCAAGCAAACGATCAATCAGAGGACTCAGACTTTGAAAGCCGCCCATCAAATCGAGCACATCCTTTTCAAAATGGACAGAGTCAGCCTCGATCCACCCCTCCATCAGAGTTAGCGGCCCGTAGTCCACGCTCACGTTGGGCCATGCGCTGCGCACAGACGCAAAGGCACTTCTGAAATCGAAGGCGAAATCGCGACTCTTGATCGAGTATCCCTTCAGGTCTCTCAGCTTCAAGGCATGGATGTTGTAGTTCACTCGATTTGTCATCATTGACCGATCGTTCGTCCATATAGAGAAGAAGATTCCCGACCTGTTCTCCACCCTGTCCATTGGGTCGTTTGTCCATGAGGGTTTTTGCAACTTCAATACGGGACAGGCTTTGTAGAACCCCTGTTTACAGATGAGCCCATTGCGGCTTTGCTCATCAAAGCGGGCTTTGATCTTTGCGAATACCCTGTCAAATGGCTGTTCGCCGCCGGGTCCCATCGGTCAATCACCTCTTTCCAATAACAATACAGGCCGACGGAAATGAATTTTCTACTTGGCGACACGAGGTCAAACGCGCGACACGTATCCCGTCAGTCCGCAGGGCGCGGATCTGATCGATACCTTACGGTCGGAGCTAGAACTCATCTACAACTCATCTGGGCCTCATTGAAGACGGATTCGAGAGACCGCATACTCCTTTTTGTTAAAAGGAGATCTTCATGCGCCGGATATTGCTCGTCACTCTGCTTCTGATCGCTCCGAGCCTCGTCTTCGGGGCCGGCATTCCGATCCTTACGCTAAACAGCGCCACCATCAACTACAGCAACAACCAGGTCACCTTTGCCGGCACATGCTTCGAGCCGTTGAAGAAGGCTCCAACGGTGTTGTTCACGGGCACGCCACTCACATTGGTCTCGTATACCGACACCCAGATCGTCGCGAATCTTCCTGCAAACACAAAGGCCGGAAACTTCACGGTCATCGTTGCGAACAGCCTCGGTGAATTCCTTCCTTATGAACTGACCTATGGCGCAACGGGACCGCAGGGACCAAGCGGGTCGCAAGGCCCCACGGGATCACAAGGTGTTCCGGGGCCAGCCGGCCCCACTGGACCCACCGGGCCGGCTGGGCCATCAGCGCTTTCGCCCACGTTCGTGACATCGCCCCAGCCAGCGAACGTTGCCGTGCTGCAAGGCGCTGGGCTCGTGACGGTCAATTCAATTGTTCTGCCGAATCCCGGGACGTACCTGATCAGCGGCCAAGAGGAGGTACTCAACAATTCCGCGGAGGCGGGTGACGGGACTTGTTATGTCTTGTACGATGTCGATCGGGAGGGGCCCGGCCTCCCAGTCACCTTGTTTACGACGACGCCCAACCAGTACCTGACTTTCCCCCTGAATGGCTACTTTGTCGCTACCACCGCGCAAACGACTCTCATTGTGCAGTGTCTGTGGGGCGGGGGGACAGAATTGCTTACGCAAGGCGGACCTGGGAGCATCCTGACCGCACTCCAGGTGCAGTAGTGAACCAAAAGGGGCGGCGACATTCGAAATCAGAGTTCGGACATGTCGCGATCTGGTCGGTTTGTGGTCAATCCGTACATAACCCCGATTTCCGAGTTCTCTCCGGTTTGGCGGTGATACATCCAGAGCGCAGATTTGCGGAACAGTAGACGGATTGAAAGGTCGGTTTTTTGCACGAGTCTCTAGTCAGTTGTTGACCGGGGCTTTGGTGTCTTCCCCGATGCTTCACCCCTCGTGCGCGCACAGTTGTGCTGGAAATGGCGAGCGTAATTCGGTATCTGTTGTGGGAGTACGATATACGCCAAGGAGGCACTGCCATGACGGAATCAGAGCGCGAGCTCGGGATGCGTTGGTTCGAGCAGGTGTGGAATCAAGGTAGGCGGGAGACAATCGCCGAGATGATGTCACCCGATGCCGTGCTCCGTGATGGCGAGAGCACGACCGTTGGTCGCGATGCCTTTTATTCATTTTTTGACCGCATGAGGGCCACCTTCTCGGAGATGCATGCCAGCGTCGAGGACACCATCGCGGAGGGGGACAAGCTCTGTGTCCGCTGGGAATGCTCATGCAGACACACGGGAGACGGATTGGGCGTCGCTCCAACGGGCAAGACCGTGCACACCACCGGCATCTCAATCATGCGGCTCGCCGGTATGATGTTTGTGGAAGCGTGGCAGAACTGGGACATGCTGGGCATGATGGAGCAGATTAGAGGCGATGGCAAATCAGGCACGTACATCGACGCGTCTTAAGGAGGCTATGCGGGATTGGCTGTTTGCCGAGCCGCAAAAGCGAGGCCGGGTAACAGCCGCGCGAACCTATTAGTTCACGAGAGCCTCCCTCTCTTTGCCGTTCATTTTCATCCGGCAGTCCACGCAGACATCGACTTCCACGAGCCCCTCGACGGCTTCGACGACGTGGTGGAATATCCTACTGGTTTTTCGAAAGGGTTTGCCCAAGTTCAAGGCGAAATCCCGCTTCCGAACTCCGCGCGGATTAGATTGGCTTAAGGAGTTCGCCGGTTTCCTTGTCCGACTGACAGCCCGGATTACACCGGAAAATGCGGTGCGGGATTCTGATGTGTCCGATGAGCCCGCTGATCTAACAGGTTGGTTCACTCGTTTCCACAAATCCACTCGCGCCAGTATGATCTGACCGCATTGGGAGAATTCCAGGTATGAACTGGATGCGACTGATTGCTATCACTCTCGGTGCTGGTGTCATATCGTCGCTTACTGACTGGATCTTTGCCGGTGATTGGATTCACAGGCGCTTCACGTACCCCGAGATCTGGCGTCAGGGCGTCGAACAGAAAGCGATTGGCTTGACGAGTCCGCTCCCATTTCTGACCTGCGGAGTCTTCGCGTATGTCGCTGCAAGACTGGGAATTCAATCGATCCCTAATGCACTCAAGTTTGCCAGTGCGGTGTGGATGATAGGTCCGTTACCACTCATCCTCACCAATGCCGCCTTCATAAAGCTCCACAGCGTATTTGTGGCATCTTACGCAATCGGCTGGCTTATCAAGCTCGCGATTGTTGCCGTCACGGTTGGATGGTTCCTTCATTGATGAGCGAGATTCTCTCCCGGCGCGGTCTCGTAAATTCGCAATGCGATAACTGGACACTGGCCGAAAGTTGGAGTAACCCTTTCTCGAACGCGGAGGATTCATGAAGAAGTCGATCAAGATCGGTCTGGCTGTAGCCATAGCACTTCCAATACTCGCAGCAGCAGCCATTAGTCTCTTCGTGGATGCCAACACTTTTCGTCCTACGATCGAGAGCCGGCTTACCGCAGCCCTTTCCCGCAAGGTCGCCCTTGGCGCTCTGAGCCTCTCCGTCATGACTGGAAGCCTGGTGGCGAATGATCTCGCGATAGCCGAAGACCCGAGGTTCGGCGAGACTCCATTCTTCACCGCTAAACGATTGCGCATTGGCGTTCAGATGAAGCCGCTCATCTTCAACAGTCAGCTGATAGTGCGGAGTTTTGAGGTCGATGATCCCCAAATCCATCTAATCCGCGCTGAGGATGGCACTTGGAACTTCTCCACCCTGAGCCACGGCGCTGGTTCTCAGAACACCACTCAACCGGCCACGTTAGCCGATCTCCCCGTCGGCCTCATCACCATAAAAGACGGGAACGTCACAATAGAGAAGCTGCCGTTGCAGAGAAATCCCCAGGTCTACGACCATCTCGACGTGAAATTGGAGCACTTCTCCCTGGCAAAGGCCTTTCCCTTCACGGTTAGCGCCTCGCTGCCCGGCGACGGCAAGGTGGCGGTCTCCGGAACCGTCGGGCCTATCAATCCGCAAGACGCCGCCGCCACTACCTTCGACGCCCAACTCACCATCAAGCACCTGGACCCCGTCGTCGCCGGGTACATCGACCCTGCGGCCGGAATCTCCATGATCGGTGGCCTCGACGCCCATATCGTCTCAGACGGAATGAATGTCACGAGCGACGGCAATGTTCACGCCGAGCACCTCATCCTCCTCAAAGGCGGTAGGACTGCCCCGCATCCTCTCGATATCCACTATCAGGTTGGCCACTCCCTCAAGGGCAACAGTGGCCAAGTCCTCGATCTCGCCCTTCAGACGGGCGCTGTCGCTATTCACATCAAGGGTACCTATCAACTCGCGGCAAACGTACCAATCTTCGATCTCAAGCTACTGGCACAAAGTGTCCCCATCGACGGCCTGCAGGCGCTTATGCCAGCCATCGGCGTAAAGCTCCCCAACGACGCCGTCCTCAAGGGTGGAACGCTGTCGGCCAACTTCGGCATCAAGGGCTCGGCAAAAGACAACGTCATCGTAGGCTCCTACGAGATCAAAAATACACAGTTGGTAGGGTACAATCTCGGCTCCAAGATCGTTGGCATCGCCGCCCTGGGTGGCATCAAGACCGGCGATACCACCGCTATCGAGATCTCCCGAGCCGACATGCGCATTACCAAAGCGGGCAGCGAGTCCACGAATATCTACTCGGTACTTCCGGCCCTCGGCGAGTCTACCGGCAGTGGCACAGTGTCTCCCTCCGGCGTGCTCGACTACCACTTGATTTCCAAAGTCACGAACGCTAAAGGACTCAATAAAGTTGGCGTAAATATCCTCACAAAGCTAAACAGCACATCTGCTGCCGCCAAACCTTCGACTGCCATCGGTATCCCCATCAATATCACCGGCACAGCGGAGAACCCCGTCATCACCGCGGATGTCAACGGCCTGGTGAAAGGCAACGCCGCAGCTTTACGCAGCAAAGGCACCGGCATCCTCAATAAAACCGGCCTCTCAAAGCTCTTCGGCAAGAAAAATAATTCTGGTTCAACCACCCCGACAAAATAATTACTGTGCGCTACATGACTGGCTCAGGTAGCTCAACGAGATTTCTCCCGGGAAATGTCCGGGTCCGGTTTTCTAGCTTGAAGCCGAGGGCAAGATTCCATGGCCCTGGCCGACATTTCGGTACCTATCGAGTTGCGTTGCCGAAAACGCGAATTTTCGGAAAGACGACTGCACGCGTTTCGATTCTGTATGATCTCGGGAACAGATCGACAGCTCTCGGCAACGCTACTGTGGCGGCTCATTTCCGCTTCGACTTATTGAGCGCTACTATGACGGGTTCGGGATAAGCACCTTTGGTCGGCGTTGCCGTGGTGGTAGCCATAGTGTGCCTCTCAAATACGAAGGTCGTCGGCACTACTGTATTTGACAAGGGCCGCCTCTGAAATCAAGAATCGGGCCACCAGCTCCCGGCAATTGGGCAGTGAATGGTAACGGCATATAAGGCCCTGTAACTTTCTGTGTACCATTCATGACCTGGGCGGCAGTGACCGTCCAAGTGCCCTCTTCATAGAAATTTTGCTTGTCATGTATTGCCCGACTGCAGATCCATCCGCCTGCAAGGCAAACGTGACGGGGTCATTCTCCGCAGTCGCGCCGGTACTGGGCATCGTCATCGCTCCAGTCGCATTGCTGGTTTGTGGCGTTAGGAGATGGGCTTCCAGATGCAAAGTGGCATTTCCTGAAAAATTACACACCTTGACGGTACCGGCCCACCCGAATGGGGGTGGCGGCGCGCTTGCCGGTGGTTGAACCCAAGGCGCATCCACATCGACATTCAACTCCCCGTAAATATTTCCGTTGCTTGGAGTGAACGTAATGTCCGTCTTACCTGTATCGAAGTCGTGATGTGGCATATTGTGAATTATCCTGATCGACGGTTGTGTGCTGAATCCGCTACCAACATCGATCCAGATGGATATGTGGTAGCCTGTCCCGGTGCCATCTTCCGTCTGAATTTCAAACTCACTTTTCTGATCATTGAGCGTGAACAACTTTGGCTGTGCTGGCCCTGGTTTTACTGTCCAGAGCTTGAACTCGGCATGATCATTGAAGTCGGGATGGCCCCACCTCAGAGCAACTTGGGCCTTAGAGAAGTCGCCGCTACTCTCGGCCATAATTTTCACAGGGGTGCTCTTTGCGTCTGCGAGCGTGATGCGAAAATTCTGCTCGCCATATTTGTTAGGACCAGCAGATCGCTTGATTGTGAATCCTGCATCGGTCGAGACCACACTCGGAGAGCCGTAATAGTCGCCAAGGACAAAGTCCTCCCGAAGCGCATTGTCCACGCTTCGGACACGGACATAGCTGCCAGCCGTCGCGATGCCGTCATCCCCTGTCGCGGAGAACGTCACGTCCGTGCGAATGTTCATTGGCGTTGTGAGCCTGCTGGCAACCAGCGCACGGTTCATGAACTGCTCGGCGCGACTACGCAGGTCCATGTCCTCGCCGATGGCTGGGCGGATCACCAGAAGGCAAAGCACCAAAACGGGCGTCAGCTTCATAGCTCGGAATCTTAAGCCAAGTAACTCGCGTGCTGATGCGATTCGTTGAAGAGACCAATCTGGGTGTAACGCGATGGCCGTCCAGGATTGGCGGCAACCGCCCTTAACTCATAACATCCTGGACCCTGTCGGCTCGATGCCCTCCAAAGGCGTGGATGGTTCTCGTGCCAGCCGCAACCTCACCACCGTGCGCGACTCCACACGCGATCACGTATTCGTCTCCTGAACGAAGCGGAATTCGCTTGTCATCGATGAGCAACGTGTAGCAGCCATGAACAACGACCATGTACTCGTCGAAATCGTGAACATGTTGCACGGAGATGGCATCTTCAGCGCAGGTCCAAAACGCCATTTGATTCCCATCAACTCCGTCGAACACATAGCCCTCTACTCCTGGAGTCGCCTGATTGGATCGAGCGATCCTGTTTGCGCGGTTCTTCATGAAACTTGGGAATTCTTGCATATCGGCCATTTTCGCATCGCGCGTCCAGCATAGCGAGGATCGATCCCAGACTTGATTGTCTCGACGAGATGATCTCCCTTTACGCATGCATTCCAACTTGCGTTTACATCCCTGCTGAACGCACCGTCTCACGCATTGTGCTCGGATTGTGGTCGAACAGGAAACTACTCGAAAATGCGGTAATGTCCGCGTTGGGCCGCGACCCTGGGAATCAACTTCCGCGCTCGCAACTCGCGCCCATCAAATTCTCCGCCTTCCATCTCACCCTTAAGGTAGACTTTGGAATTCGGCAACGGAGGCCCCATGACCGACCACCTTCCCATCCGCCCCGATCCGGAGAATTAGATACTGCGCACCCATCCCGGCGGTCCCACGCCCGAGATCAACGAAGTCAACATCCGCCGCTATCTGGCCTACCTGGAACACTCTCTCGAAGACGGCACCCAATGGGCGGTCTTCGAGCCCAATGGCGAGGCTCTCTGGGCACGCGTCCGCACCACCGTTACAGACTTTCTCACCACGGAATGGCGCTCCGGCATGCTCCAGGGCGCCGCGGCGGATCAAGCTTTCTTTGTTCGCTGCGATCAAAGCACCATGACCCAGAACGACCTTGATAACGGGCGACTGAACATCGTCATCGGCGTAGCTCCCGTCAAGCCCGTCGAATTCGTGATCATAACATCGGCCAGTGGACCGCCGGCCACAAGCCCTAACCGTTCCACCAAATGGTGACATCCGATAGCGAAACCGGGCTCCCCGGCGACAGGTGCTAGTCGCTGGGGTGGGAAACGGAGGGATCTGCGGGTGTCCTTCGCTTTGCCTTTGGCAACTTCCGCATCGGCGGCGACACCCAGTTTCGGCCGGAGCGGCGCGCGGTGCAATCGAACCGTCGCAGTTGCAACTAGAGTCTATCTAACCACGAGATTCGCCGCCTCGATGATCGTGGGCGGATTGTGGCCGATCGGTAGGTAGTCCCAAGCCGTAGCGACCTTATGAATGCCGCCGGAAACCTTGATGACGGCGTATCGCATGGCTGGCATTTTCAATTTCGACATTCCTTCCCTGCACTTAAAGGGAAAAGACGACGCAAGACAGATCTCATATCGATAAAGATGCTTTGGGGTCACGTGTGGATCGTCTACCGTCATTCCGAAAAGAACTCCTTGCGAAAAGATATCCTGGCATTTGGCCCATTCGATGATGGTCCTCACGGCGGCAAGTACTCTGTCCAACTCAAAGGCATTCGTAACCCGAATATAGGCGACTTGCCTTTCGGGAATGTCGATCAATCTCACTGGAAACGCGGCTGCCTTTTCTTCCGCGCTCATGGGCAGACCATATTCATCTTCTGGGAAGAGTTCTTTGCAAATCTTGCTCTTTTTGATCTCGCCGCTTTTCGGAACTTACTGGGCGAAGTGTCGTAACCGGATCGGAAGGCGCGCGAAAACGTGGCCGATGACGAAAAACCGCAATCTAAGGCTATATCGGTCACGCTTTGGCCTGAATAACGAAGAAGACGGGCGGCCTTTTCGAGACGAAGCCGGTTGGTAAAATCATTTAGAATTTCGCCCGAAACCGCACCAAAGATCCGATGGAAGTGAAATTCCGACAAGCAGGCAACTCTAGCCAGCTCCTTTAGTTTCACTGGGCGACCCAGATTTCCGCGAAGATAGTCGATGACGCGATTAATTCTTTGGGCGTATTCGCTATTGGTGTGGGTCTTTGCGCTTGGCACTGGGTCTACTGACATTGTGCCGTAGATATACTCCAATTGGCCCTATGCGGTCGACATCCAAAAGTCTGACTGCCATGCGTCGTCAAGCGTCTTGGTCTGCGCCCTGGCGGGAGCACGGCCATACTCCCATGACCCACGTTAGCAAGAATCGCGTAACAATCCGCGGCTGGAGTGGACCGGATGGATTTGCGGGTCTATGGACTTTCCGCGCTCTCGTCCGCCACCAGCGGCTGAATCGAATGCCCGTTCCTAGATTCTTCGTCTCGCTGACAAGCTGCCAAATTGCTCGCACGGTCCTTACGTGTAGCCGGTGTTAGCGCAAACAGGATGAACCCCGCGATCGTCATCACGCTACGTTATGTTTCGGGAACATTATCGCTCGAATGCGGTGAAGAACCAAAGCGTCTGGTCGGTGGCCAATCCGCACATTACCCGCCGGTTATGTACGAGTAGAGGTGCTTCGCTCGCAAATCGCAGATTTCGCATAAATCAGACATGTTTCTCGCTAAATCAATGGAGTGCGGCTGAGCGCAGCGGGGCCTCTCTTCCCTCGTGATACAAGGAATCGCTACGCCAATCGTCAACAGTGTCCCCTCGCTCCATTTCAGATTTTGTTCTCAGCGCGTGGCTTCGGTGCAAAAATAGAGCGTGTGATGCGGCAGGCTCTGATTCCGGTTCTCCTGATGATGATGGCGGTGCCATCGTGGGCGGAAAGGCGGATAAGCGTTGCCCGACTGGAGCACGCCCTGAGTGCGGACAGTGCCGCGCACAAGTCCGACGCCGAGATTGCCCGCCACGTCCGCATCATAGAACTCAGCGAACGGCTCACGGATGCGACGTTCGAGCGATTGAGCAGGCACTTTGCTGCCGATTCTCAGGCGAGGCTGGCCCTGCTCTTGCTGGCGGACAGGTCTTCCTTTCTTGATCCGCCTGTGAGCGAGTTGCCGGCTACGCCTGCGCCGGACGCGGCCACGCAGCAACAACTTCTCCAAGCAGCACAAAGATTTGCCCTCCAGACGTTGCCGCGCCTACCAAATTTCCTCGCAACCCGAACGACTTTGAGTTTTGACGACAGTCCTCAGGAAGAGACGAAGGGTGGGTATCTGCAGCGAATGGGATTGCATCTGGTTGGCACATCGAAGGCAGAGGTTTCCGTCCGCGACGAGGAGAATCCATCGACGGGCCCGACGCCGGCACAGTCGCAAACGCAAGGCGGACTCGTGACATGGGGCGAATTTGGTTCCGCGCTCCTCATCATTCTGAACGACTCATCCCATGGCAAGATTGCCTGGAGTCACTGGGAGCAAACTTCTTCGGGCCAGGTTGCAGTCTTCCACTATGAAGTGCCTAAGGCCGTCTCTCACTACGAGATTGTCACTCCAATTGAGCAGACTCGGCCGGGCTTTCAATCAAATCCGTCGGCTGCAACGGGCGGGACGATCGCGATGGTGGCAAGGTCCACGACGCAATGGACCCGTACCAAACCCGGCTATCAAGGTTCCTTGTGGGTGGACCCGGCCACCGGAACAGTTCTTCGTGTCTCGCTGGTTGCCGATTTGAGCGGAAACTCCGCATTGAACCGCGGAGCCATCGTCGTGGAGTATGGCCGGGTCACAATTGCGGACACGACTTTCATCTGCCCGGTACGCAGCCTCGCTCTCTCATCGGCTCCGTCAACTGTCAACGATACCTTTGAAGGTGCAACGACCGAGTGGTTAAACGAGAACCTTTTCACCAGCTATCACGTCTTCGCCGCGACGTCGCGGATCCTCACTGAAAGCGACGCGGCAACATCGCGTACTCCCGATGCAAAGACTGTCGGTCCTGCGGCCGAACAGGTTGTGCAGCAAGCCCCGATTGCGGCATCGCTAGTCTCTGAGCAGGCATCGGCTCTAATCCACCCTCAGCCTGCGCCAGCTGTCCCTCCAACAACTGCGCCGGATGAGAAGGCGGAAATACCTCAGTCTCCATTGCCGATCGTCAGCAATGCAGCAGCCATTGATGCCAAACGGCCAGCGAACGCGGCTCCAGTTGATTCACCCGCTCAGCCCCCCTCCGGGAGCAGTCCCGCAGGCGAGCTGCAGAAATCGCCGGTTGCGCAAACTACGCAAATCCATGGTAGCGGCTTCACTATCCATGTTGATGTGAATGAGTTGCTTGTGCCGGCGGTGGTTCGCGATGGGAAGGGGCTCACCGTGGGCGGCCTCGACAAAGATGATTTCAGGGTCCTCGATCAGGGCAAGCCGCGTGCAATTACCGGATTCACGGTTGAGAATTCTGCGGCGAGAGAGGGCGTTCAGCGAACCCCTGAGCCGGACACTGAAATTTCGGTTGTGGCCGCTCAACCGGCAGCCGCGCGTGACCGATATATTGTCTTCTTGTTCGATGACAGACATCTGAACCTCTCCGATCTTGCGATTACTCAAAAAGCAGCAACCAAAATGCTGGTCGAGCCCCTTGGCGCTGGAGAATACGCGGATGTGCTGTCGTTTATGGGAGTCAACTCCGGCATCACCCGTGACCGCGTCGCGCTCAAGGCTGCCATCATGCAGCTAAAGGCGCACCCGCTCCATCAATTCGACGAGCACGATTGTTTCGCTATCTCCGCCTATACGGCCCATCAGATCGTCGACATAAGGGATGACCAGGTCTTCCAGGCAGCCGTAAGCCAGGCCAAAAGCTGCTCTAACCTGATGCTGACGGGCGGAGGAAATGTTTTTGAGAACATGGTGCGTTCGGCTGCGAACCATGCTCTTGCAGTCGGTCAGGAAGATGCTAGGGAATCACTCAACGTAATCGAAAATGTGGTCCGCGCCATGGGCAAACTACCCGGCCAGCGAACACTCATCCTCGTATCGCCTGGGTTTTTCTCAAATTCTCCAGAGACCATGTATTTCAAATCCGAGGTCCTTAACCAGGCGGCCGCAGCCAACGTCATCATCAGTGCGCTCGACGCGCGAGGCATGGTTGTCGACACAACCGGAGACGATCACGTAATGTCCGAACTCGCTGCAGGGACCGGTGGCACCTTCTTCGACCACTCCAACGACCTCGAAAGCGGACTCAAGAGCCTTACGGTTCCCCCCGAGTTCCTCTACCTGCTTGAGCTCTCGCTCAGGGGAGTCAAGCCCGATGGCGCCTATCACCAGCTTCAGGTCAAGGTCGACGAGCCCGGCTTACATGTCCAAGCCCGTAAAGGCTATGTTGTCGCCAAGCCCGAGAAGGCGAAAAAGTAGGTGCCCGAACAGAACTGAGCCGCGACCAGTAGTCGTGTTGAGCTCTGGGTTCAGGCCATTCCATGCATCGCGCTTTTTCGAGTAAAGTCGTCAAAACGATCGTCCATCGGTTCCTTGAGCTGGCGGGACTAATAAGGACAGTTCCGCATGCTCCGGGGGGATAGTGGGCAATCCGTACATAACCTCAATTTTCCAGTTCTGTCCGGTTTGAGGGTTACCCGACCACAACCTGCGAATGCGGCGCAGGCATATACTTGGATTTCCCCGGAGGCTGGCTGTGCGACCGCGCTGCATTTCTCTCCTCTGTTTCGCTCTCGTCTTTGTCAATGCGGGCTGTCGGATGTGGTGGCGGAAGCTCCTCTTCCTCCTCGCCGGCGGCACAACCTCCGTCATTGGGCTCTACCGTCGACGCACTTGCGAACGCTGCAATGCAGCAACAGGGCCTGCCCGGAATGACGATCGCTCTTGGGAAAAACGGAACCATGCTGTACGCCAAGGCATATGGCATTTCAAATGTTGCGACGCACCTGACGACGCAGACGAACACGATATTTGAAGTCGGATCGATCACGAAGCAGTTTACTGCTGCTTTGATCATGAAGCTTCAGGAGCAAGGCAAGTTGCAAGTCGATGATCCCCTTGCCACCTATCTCCCGGCATATAACTTCCCATCGGCCATCACTCTCCGTAGGCTGCTGACCCACACCTCAGGATTAGCGGACTACACCACCTTTCCTGCATACCCGGGCTGGGCAACAAACGGAGTTTCGGAAGCAACGCTGCTCACGGCCGTGAGCCAGACGCCTCTCTTATTCCAACCTGGCACGCAGTGGTCGTACTCGAACAGCAATTATTTCGCTCTCGGCGCAGTGATCGAGAAGATCACGGGCCAGTCCTACGAGGCGAATCTCGACCAATACATCATCCAACCGCTGGGGTTAACGAGCACCTACTATTCTCTTCCTCCGTCGTCTCAATCCGCGATCGGCTATACGATGAGCACGACCGGCCTCGTTCCCGCATTGGTTGTGGATCGTTCGGCGCCGTTCGCCGCCGGAGCGTTGAGTTCGAATGTCTATGACCTTGTCGCATGGGATGGAGCGCTCATCAGCGGGAAGGTGGTTTCCCCTGCATCGTTTCAAGAAATGACAACGGCGATCCCTCAAACGGTAGGAGACGGGTCCGGGTCATATGGCTTTGGATTGGAACTTGGCGCGTTCAACGGCAGGCCCACGATCTCGCACGACGGTGCGATCAATGGGTTCAACGCCGACACCGAGATGTTCCTTGACAGTGGCTTCGCAGTGGAAGTGCTCGTTAATAGGGATGGTGCGAACCCTGTTAGCATCGTCACCCAGATCATAACCACTGTGTGCAATTCAGCTACGCTTTCTTCAAATTGCTGATTTCGAGAACTTGAAACTACGGTTCCGCGATTTTGCCGGCTCCTGTCGGTCTGTGGACAATCCGCCGCGATGCACATTTGCGTTTCGGGGATACCATAAAATTTCCGCCGCCCACTCAGATAGAGTTGCGGTAGACTGTCTCGCAAGATGAACCTTACAAGTTTCGTCAAGCGGCTCTTTACGGTCGCGCCCGACGCGTCGAACCCCAGTGCGCAAGTCGTCCACCCTCCTTCTGGCATGCCAATTGGTCGGGCGACCCACCACATGGATCTCACCCCGTCAGCAACGCCGTCGATTCTTGAATCGCCCTATGCGTTCCTCTCCTATAGCCACAAAAATATGCAATTAGTGCATCAGTTCGCTGCTTATCTTTCGCAGGAGGAGATTCCTCCCTGGGTCGATAACCGGCTCGAATATGGTGAATCCTGGGAAAAGATGATCTTTCGGCGAATCGAGAGCTGCAAGGTCTTTCTCGTTCTCACTTCTTCTGCAGCCAGGGAATCGGATTTTGTGAATCGCGAAATCGACGCGGCTCTCCGTTTGAACAAGCTCATCATCCCAATTTGTCTTGACGACGAATCATTTCCGGAGCTTCAGACATATCAATCCGTGAGGCTCCTGGATACGGACCACCCACGGTCCCGATTCATTGAGCGCTTGCGAGACTTGCTTACACCCGGGCAAGTGCCGAGTCGCCAATTGCAACGCCGTCGCGTGGAACACTTCGTACTTCCCGTGTTCGAAGAGGCTTTTGAGGTTCATCAGGAGGTTCGCGTAACCTTGGGCGTTGGTTTTGACAGAATCCTTTGCGGTCCAGCCGCAGCAATCTCTCACGGGCCAATTAGACGAAATGAACTGGATAGAGATCTTCATAACAATAAGGGAGCGATTGCCTCAACGAGATCTGCATTGCCCTCTCGGCACGGATTTCGATGCTCGGTTCCCGACCGTTCAAGCGTTCATCGACTTCCTGATGGATACGCTCACGTGGGACGAAATACGGAGGCTTTAGCCAGGTATCCTTTCGTATCCATCAAGATGGCAGCGCCGAGAAGCCGAATGGCAGAAGTCGCAAGACAAGAAGCCACATCCCTCAAAATGACCGCTCCAGATCAGAACCCGCCCATCGGGGTGTTGTGAGCGCGCCCTCGGACGGCGGAGGTCCCAAATCCCTGAACTCGTGTGGCCAATCCGTAAGTTATCAAGAAACGGTGCAGTTCCGGTCACGATTCAAAGCGACTTCCATAAAGCGACGGGTATTTTCATTTCTCCGGCGATTACGAATCATGCGTGGGTCATGCCGCAATGGCAAGAAAGGTTGCAGCCAACCGCTATCACTCCGGAACTCATTTCAACTCATCGGCAACTCATCTCTGCCTCATTGAGTCTGGTTCCGATGTGATGCAGACTCCTTCTTGTCAGGAGGCGCAAGCGGTGAAGCGCCAGACGCGGAGGATAGAAACATGAACGGAAAGAAGACACTCAGGTTTGCAGCTTCACTGATGGCCGTTTTGGTGGCACTCGGTGCGACAATGTCAGCGCACGCGGCGGACAGTTCGACGCCGGTGAAGGTAACCAACTCCGACAACAGCCCGGTCGTGACTCAGGACGTGGGGCAGTCCGCATCGCAGATGGTGTACCTCTATTGCATCGCAACCTGCGCTCAATATGCGTTGAGCGGACCTCAGGGCCAGGAGTTCGTCCCGGAATACACGGTGCCCCCGAATCGATACCTGGTTATTACTGCGGCGGACGCGATTTCGTATGACGGGAATACCGGAGGCCCCTGCGCAACCTCGACGAGGATAGTTTTTGGGACGAAGATTGGAGATTTCAACCTTGGAAGATTCGGTTGGACATTGTCTCCAAATGCGCAGACCGCACATTTCACCTATCCGCCAGGATTTGCCCTTGCAGCCGGAACGTCCGTTGTACTGCAGACGTCGGGTTGCGCAATTGAGGTAAATCTATACGGCTACCTGACAGCGAAATGAAGACTGGCTGCGCGATGGGTGCGCGTCTGCGGGCCGAGGAGCGTTCCTCGGCCCGTTCCAGCTTCCTCAGTTGCCTCGCCCTGTCCGTGAATACCAGGCGATCGATTTTTCGCCTTTCCGGCCTTCACCAAAATCGCTTGCGCGCAGAAGATCAGGAGCCAGGTGAAATAGATGATTCCATGCACCGCCAGCATGCCAGGGAGGGGGCCTGGGCGCGCTGCAGTGTACGCTACGGACGGGCCGAAAGCAGCAATGCAGAACAGCATTGCGAAGACGGCCATGCCGGGATAAAACCATTTCCTTGCGTCGTAAGTCCCCTCCTAGACTCAGGGTGTGGTTATGGGTCGCTCCACGAACCCACAAGCTCGGACGGGCAAGTCGATTTTCCTCGATTAGAAGCGGTGATTGATCGTAATCACTGGATCGAATCCAGCCCGGCGGGACTGTGAGTTGAACGAGGCCGGGCAAGCCAGTGGATACGCCTTTGGCGTCACGCGTGTGCACAATCCGGGTGATCGCGTCGGCAATTCGAGCGGTGTTAATTTAGCCGACAGAATGCCCAACAGAGCAACCCGAAGCATCGATCCGCTCGATCGTTTGCAAGTGAATCTGCGGAAAAAGCAGATCCCCGGTCTGGACGGGATTCGCGGAATAGCGGTCTTTCTGTTGTCGGGTTTCACGACCAGCTTGCGAATCATCCTGACTGGTTTGGACGTATCTACCCTGGGCGATTCGCGGTCCACGTATTTTTCGTGATTTCAGGGTTGTTGATTACTTGGCTGCTACTCAAAGAAGATCAGCGCGATGGCTCGGTGAACCGGGCAATGTTCTATTGGCGCCGTGCCTTCCGTCTTTTCCCTGCCCTCTTTGCGCTCCTGGTGTGGCAGCTATTCACAAATATTCCTCCTGCTTCCACGGGTAACACGATTGCGGCAGCACTCTATTTCGCAAACTACTATTCCATCTTTTACGGAAGACCGGGACTTCAGGGATTGGCGCAAACCTGGTCATTAGCTGTCGAAGAACACTTCTACCTGATCTGGCCGCAAGTATTCGTTTTCGTCCGGAACTGGCGCACTCTCTTGAAGGGTTGCCTTGTAGTGGTGGCTCTCCAGATTGCGTGGCGTCTTGCCGCCGGATTCCACGGAGCCCATGGATACGCGGAGCTGTCGACCGAAACGGTATCGTACGCGGCATTAGTCGGCTGCATGCTGGCCCTTCTCCTTTGGCATGCGCCACACCGGATGCCCGGTTCGTCCTCCATCCCGTGCTGACACCGATTTCGCTGGCCGTCATTCTTGCTCTTGGACTACTGCCGCAAATGCACAGCAAATCTGGGGCATTCCGTCGGACTCCCTTTCGCGGTGATTCTGATTCTTCAAGCGATCACCTATGAATGGCGCCTGCTCGAAAATCCAGTGACGCACCACCTTGGACGATATCCTACAGCGTTTATCTATGGGGATTGGTGGCGATCGAGATCGTGCGGAAGATGGGACACGATCGGTACCACTTGCCGGCGTTTGCAGTGGCTATTGCGATCGGCAGCGCTTCCTATTTCATAATTGAGCGGCCGTTCCAATCGCTTGGTAGCAGATTGATATCGAGATCGAAGGAACAGGTCCGAGTGCCCGTTCCAATCGCTTGGTAGCAGATTGAAATCGAAATCGAAGGAACACTGATCGACTTTTTGGATCAGCTGATCGCGAAGCCGCCCGCCAGGACCGCTCAGACTGTTACTCAACCAGTAACTAATGGGATGGTCCGCCGCCTTTGACTTCCTTCAGTGGGAAGTATTGACGGTGAGCAAGGAGGCGTCCCATGAACCTGCATGCGATCGGCATCGATTTAGGTACGACGACTTTTCACCTTGTTGGACTGAACCAGGCCGGAGAGGTCCAGGTGCGGAAGAAGTTTTCGCGTACCCAACTTCTTCGCCTCACTGCGAACGTGCAAGTTCACCTGATCGGGATGGAAGCCTGTGCGGGCTCTCATTTTCTCGGCAAGTTCGGGCGGTATGCGGCCCGCGATCGAAAGCTGCGGGGAGAGAGAAAACCGGAGACGTTCAACTTCTTGGGCTTCACTCACTACTGTGGGAGTCGCTTCAAGACCGGAACCTTCACAGTCTGGCGCATCACAGCGAAAACGCGAATGGCAGCGAAGCTGAAGGCCGTCAAGGCCGAACTTCGCCGCCGCATGCATGATCGCCCGGCCAAGACCGGTGCATGGCTTCGGAAAGTCGTCGTCGGCTATTACCAATACCACGCAGTGCCAGGCAACATCGGACAACTGAGCACCTTCCGGCAGCGCGTCAATCGACTGTGGTACCAAGCACTCGCACGTCGCAGTCAACGGGCACGCAAACGGTGGGAAACTCTCACTCCGATGTTCGAAAGGTGGATACCGCGTCCGAAAGTCCTGCATCCATATCCCGACGCTCGCTTCTACGCCACTCATCCTTCATAAGAGCCGTATGCGTAGACGCGCTCGTACGGACTGCGCAGGGGGCGATCAGCAATGATCGTCCCTACTGCGACCGGAACACAGAATTCCCGCCCTGAACGGCTCGGTGAGTGAGTCGG
>CAWAEE010000011.1:0-646337 GCA_963781125.1 uncultured Acidobacteriaceae bacterium | reverse complement strand
CTGGATTTTCGCATTATCGCCAATGCGCTCACTGAGCAAACCTTGGCTTCGAAACGCGCATTGCCCTGATATGGAGTGACCCTGTCAACCCTGCGGAGTCGATGGGGTTGTTTTTGTCGTTGTCGTTGTTTTTGCTTTTTCCCGAGGACAGAGCGAGCAGCAGCCTTGGCAGGTTTGAGCGCGGGATGTTCCCCACACGTAGCGGAACTCGCGAACTTCGAACTCCAACTCGGGATGCCGCATTGCGTAATGGTGAAGACTGGATTCAAGTTGCTTCGGCGTCGTCATCCCAAGGTCAAAAAAGAGGTTGCGATGCACCGCTCCCGGGAAGAGAACATCCACATCTTCTCGGGCGAAGTCCGCGCAGTTCGAGAAGAAGAAATTGAAGTGTGTCAGGTCCGGACGATCGTTCAGCCATTTCATGAGCCGCTCATCCTGAGCAGTGCTCGTTTGCACATGAATGCAAATAATCTTGCGACGGTATGAAGCAGCGAGCAGTTGTACCCAGGCATCTTCCGGCGGATCTTTCACGAACGTGCGTGCGTGCTCGGCACGATAGGCGTCGCGCAAGCGGCCGACTTCCGCGGCCGTAGCCCAGGCCGGAATCTCGCCGGGACGAATCCACCGCGAACAGGTAAGGCCCAGGCGGCATCGCCAGCCAATCATAGCCATTGATCCCTTTATAACGACTGACCACCGTTCCCGGCTCGCCCGGCCGACACAAACGTATGTAAATGTGGTCGTCCGAGCACAAACTATCGATCAGTATCGCCGCATGCCCGGTAGAGCTGACATGACCCAGGAAGTTGATCGGCGATTCAATGAACAGGGTCGCGCCGGCGTGGGCCCTCACACCGGACGCAAAGAGCAGGACCAACAGAGTAAACCGAACTGCGGACGCCCGGCACCCCCACCGCTCTAAACTCTTGCCAGGCATTTTCCCGGCGTCCTTCGTGTGCTGGTCAGACACTTCTTTGTCTCCTATTGCGTGATCTGGACCTGATCGCGGATCCGGCGGCGCGTCGATCAACGTAAAGGCGTCTTGCTCGACATTCTCCCGATCAGCGGAATGTTTCCTTCCAGGACGTTTTGCGGCGTAATTGCAAGCGTGTGGAGTTGATAACGCTCGTACGCAGCCACGTTGCTATATGGAAAGCGTCTTGCACCCGCAAAGCAGTTGTATAAGCGAAAGCATTTATGCTGCCAAACTGCGTCAAGGCTCCATCTACTTCCGAACAACACGTTTGTTCAAGCTGCCTGCTTGACGCTGTTTATTGACCTTGGAATCAAGAGTCGATGGCAGAACGGGTAGCCTCGCCGCAGGTCCATTGGCAGCATTCGAATGCCAAGATGGCCGTTCCACTTGCGATCACTGTGGTTCAGCTAAAGCAAAGGTGACGAATCGTCGTACAAAATGTCGATTCAGACTGTAGCGCGTCCAGTACACCGCCTCTCCTCACGGTAGCGCAGCCACACGCGATAACTCCCGAAAGGAAATCCTCTAAACAGTTTCCCTTGCAGTCTCTGACCACTTCTTGTGCATTCAATTGGCGGTTTGGAAGCGCACTTGCTTCTTACGAGCATGTGATCGCCAGATTTTCTGAGTTAGAAATCTGCCGCGCTCGGGTCTGAGAAACAAGGAGTGCATCGTCATATGGCAAATAAGAAAGTAGCGGATTTGGTTGTGGATGTACTCGTGGAAGCGGGCGTTGAGCGCATTTATGGAGTGGCCGGCGACTCGCTGAACGGGATCATCGATACCATCCACGCGGGTGGGCGCCTGAAGTGGGTCCACATGAGGCACGAGGAAGCCGGTGCGTTCGCGGCGGGCGCCGAGCGCATATCACTGGCAAATTGGCCGTATGTGCCGGAAGTTGCGGGCCAGGAAACATGCACTTGATCAATGGGCTGTACGATTGCCATCGCAGCCGCGTTTCCGTTCTGGCGATCGCCGCGCAAATTCCGAGCACCGAAATCGGTAGCGGAATTTTCAGGAGACGCATCCCGAACACATCTTTGCGCAGTGCAGCCATTATTGTGAATTGGTATCCAGCCCGAGCAGATGCCGCGCGTGCTCGAGATCGCGATCCAGACCGCCCTAGCAGGCGGGGCGTCTCGGTGGTGGTGATCCCGGGCGATATTGCGTTCAAGGGATGCGATTATACAGGGTCCGCGCTTGCATTTCCCCGAGCCCCAACCAACGGTGTGTCCCTCGGATGATGAACTCAGCCTTCTTGGCGGAAGTTTTGAATCGCTCAAAGAGAATTACCATCCTCGGGGGCGCCGGATGCGCCGGGGCTCACGCCGAGTTGATTGAGCTCGCAGGAAAGCTAGCGCGCCCTTCGTCCACGCTATGCGCGGCAAAGAATTCATCGAGTACGACAACCCCTTTGATGTGGGCATGACCGGGCTGCTCGGATTCTCCTCCGGCTATCACGCCATGATGAATTGCGATACGCTTGTGATGATAGGCACGGACTTTCCCTATCAGCAGTTCCTCCCTGAGAACGCGACAGTGATCCAGATCGATCTTCGAGGGGAACAGATAGGCCGTCGCAGCAAAGTCGATTTTGGTTTTGTGGGGGATGCTCGAACAACGCTGCGAGCGCTTTTGCCGAAGCTGGAGCAGAACCGTACGAGGAGCATCTGAAGGAATCGCTCGAGCACTATCGCAAGGCAGCGCTGGGTCTCGTCGATACTGGCAACCGCCGACTCGGGCGGGAAAGCCAATTCATCCGCAATATGTCGCCCAGTCCTCGACGACTTGCATCCGAGGATGCGATCTTTTCTTGTCGATGTCGGCACGCCGATGATCTGGGCAGCCCGCTATCTCACGATGAATGGCAAAGCGACGTCTCGTTGGTTCCCTCACTCACGGGTCGATGGCCAACGCTTGCCGCAGGCCATCGGCGCGCAGGTCGACCACCCAAGCCGGCAGTGATCTCAATGTCCGGCGACGGGGGTCTGGCAATGCTCATGGGCGAACTACTTACGTTGCGCACACGATTTACCGGTGAAGCTGATTGTCTTTAAAAATAATTCGCTGGCCTTTGTGGAACTGGAAATGAAGGCCGCAGGCATCCTCGATTTTGCGACCGATCTTCAGGGTCCCGATTTTCGCAAAGATTGCGGAGGCAGCAGGCCTGCTGGGTTTGGAGCCGAAACTCCAGACCAGGTCGAACCCGATGATCGCGCAGGCACTCGAATTTGACGGCCCGGCGTTGGTCGAGGTTCTCGTTTCGCGTCAGGAACTATCGATGCCGCCGTCAATCACCTACGAGGAAGCTAAGGGTTTCGACTGGATCCCCTTGAGGTAGACCATCGTTGACTGGATGTCCCGGTGCCCCATCCAACCCTGCAACGTACGAACGTCGATACCGTGACGAAGATGCTCAGTCGCAAACGTGTGACGGAACTTGTGGAGGTAGAAGCGTTGGCAGTACGGGCCTGCTGCGCACCGGTTGCCATGTTTGGTTACGCACTGGCCGCAATTGAGTTTCGCTCGATGCGCGACCCTCTTTACCACCTCGATGTGGAGACTGTTTGGCTTTCCCTTGGTGTTCGGAAAGATCAACTCCGCCGGAGTTGCATTCCGCCGGGCCTTCAACTCCTGCAACTGCTCAATCATGGCCGCAGGCAAGGGCACAGCTCTTTCTTCGTAGTTCTTCGGCTTGAATCTCCAGATCGGCTTCGCGGTGACGCGCACCACCGAGTTGCGGAAGTCGACATCGCGCCAGGTCACGTAACGGATCTCACGGTCGCGGAAGCCGGAGGAAAGGCAGAACTTGATAAGGATCGCCTCGTCCTGATCGGCGTGCTGGAGCATTGCCGCGATCTCCTCCGGCTCATAAATCGGGCGAATGGTCTCGACATAGCTGGGCCAGTCGCTCGCTTCCACCAGCCCCTTGAATCCGTGCCGCTTGAAGAGCTGGAGCACCGTAACGAGGCGGTCGTAGACCGTTCGCGGGACCAGTCCCTGGTCAAAGCAGTCGCTGGTGAACTTGAGGATGTCCTCGCGAGTCACCTCATCCACGTATGTCTTCGTGTAGGAGTTCCGGAACAGGATATTCAGATGGGCCGGTAGGTTCTGTAGGTTCTCAGGCTGCGGTGCTTGCGGATGTATTCGAGGTAGTCGTCGATGGCTGCGTTCATGGTGAGACGTGCGGGCTCATCGACAACGGCAGCATCGTCAGGAGCCAGCAGGCCGGCCTTGAGAGCATTCAGTTCGATGGATTTTGCGCGGGCAGCCTGCAACAGGTTCTCGAACTTGGGGACCGGCTTCCGCCGGCGTTTTCCCGCTTCATACCACTCAAGGTAATAGCGACCCTCGGGATGGTGCTCGTCCCTGCCTGCGACCCAGACATGATCGCGAACGATCCGGCCGTTGTGTTCCACCACGGGGGCGAACGGCCACTTGGAGCCCAGTTTGATTCTCTTGATGACGTTGACGCGGTCGGCGTACTGCTTCGCTCTGGCCATGTAATCCAAGCCTCCTAGTGAGACCTGGCATAGATAGCCTGAGCTGCTATCTCGGTCAAATGGACAGCACGATGGACAGCATATTCAGTATGTTTAGGAAAAGAAAGGATTTTGTTGCGAGGGCAGCGCTCTAACCAACTGAGCTACGTCCCCAGGTGAACCTGGGTTCAGGAAAAAGCGCTAAACAAGAATCTCGCATGCTGCTCGATGCTCTTCGACGTTCTCCACTTCCCTGGTCATCATCCGAACCCTTTGAGCGGGCAGCGATCTGCGATTCTTGCTCTTTCGCACATCAATGAGTGTAACAGAAACAGCATCAATTCAAGTCAGACCCGGTCGAACATTTCTTGACAACAGGTCCTCCGTTCTCCTCAATTTCCCCAATCGAACCCATGCCCTTCAGATCCAGCCGTTTCAATCCTCTACCCTTTCCTCTATGAAAGAAATCCAAGCTTCTGACCTGGGCTTTGCTGGGATTTTCGGCAGCCGTCGCGGCTCCGGCCGGCGCCGACTGGCTCGATGCTCGCGCCCGCGAGTTGATCCGCGAACTCCATCTTCAAGTCTTGCCAAGGAATCAGGATATCTTGGCTTCATCGGGAATCCGCGCAGATAGTCAGCGTCGGCGGTCGTCCGCTGGCTGTTCAAAGCCAGGTCTATTACATGCTCACACGCGATCGGCCGATCAATTATCTGCATTGGCTGGCATCCGACGATACGCACATACTCATCGAAGGCGGCCCTGTTGACTACTTCATCTTTCACCCCGATGGCCATGTGGAGAAGATCGTCTTGGGACGCGATGTTGTCGCGGGTCGAACGTCCCGTCGTCGCCGTTCCGGGAGGTTGCTGGAAAGCTCTCAAACTTCACGAAGGCGCCAGCTACGCGCTGATGGCCAATGCTCTTTCGCCGGAATTTACGCCAGACCGCGTGAAGATCGGCGCAGGTCCCGCCTGGGTCACACGTTTCGGCGGCAAAGCGCCGTGGGCAGACCCATCTACCTTACGCGCGCTGATCGGTCCGAATTGGATCCCTGAGCAATAGCAATGGCGCGGCTGCGGGAAATTGCAGGATTGATTCTATGCCGGCCAGGCAACGCGGTTGCTCCGCCGCGGACGTGAATCCCATGTCGGACGAAATGCCGCGCACGCATTGCAGCAGATGATTCGCGATCGAAGGCAGCTTCTGCGCGGTCACGCGGAACGACGGCCCGGAAACACTCACCGCGCCCACCGGCAAGCGCTGCGCATCCAGCAGAGGAACCGCGATGCAGCGCAACCCTTCTTCGAACTCCTCGTCGTCCACGGCGTAACCGCGGCGTCGTGTCTTCTCGATCTCCGTCCGCAACGCCTCGGCCGAAGCGATGGTCCGCTGCGTAAAGCGCTCGAACTTCGTCCGCCGCAGAATGTCGTTGATCCGCTCTTCGGGCAGAAACGCCAGAATCGCCTTCCCCACCGACGTGCAATGCACGGGATTGCTGGACCCGATCCGCGTAATCATGCGCACCGAGCGCGCAGGCTCGATCTTGTCGATATAAATGACGCGCGCCTGCTCCAGAACGCACAGATGCGCGGTCTCTTCCGTTTCGGCGACCAGGCGCCGCAGGTGTGGCTGGGCCCGTTCGCGCAGGTCGTATTGCTCAATGGCGCGATTGCCAAAATCAAACAGCCGCAGTCCAAGGCGAAACTTGCCGTTCGTCGTGCGCTCCACCATGTGATGGCGTTCCAGCACCATCAGAAAGCGGTGCGCCGTGCTCTTGTGAAGCTGCAATGATGAGGCTACTTGCGCCAGACCCAGCGGCGTTTCGCTCTCGCCAAGCAAATCCAGAACGGCAAATGCCCGGTCCAGGGCCTGAACTCTGTAGGTCCCTTGCGGAGTTGCGTCTCGCATAATGGTCCTTCGTTTCGCGCTTTGGCTACAATCCCAGTTTCTCAAGATATGAGATTCGCGTCAAATTGTGACTGATTTCTGAGCAATGTCGAGATCGTGCAACGCAAGAAGACTCAGGCCGGCACGACATCGCCCTCGCCGGGCGCGAGAAACAGTTCGCCTCAAGCCCGTGCTGCCGCGTGTAGAGGTCGTAGTAGCGCCCGCCAAGCGCAAACAGTTCCGCATGGTTGCCCCGCTCCACGATCAGCCCCCCTCCACCACCAGAATCTGGTCGGCGCGGCGAATGGTCGACAGCCTGTGCGCGATCACGAACGTCGTGCGCCCCTGCATCAGCTGGTTCAAGCCCGCCTGAATCATCGCTTCCGATTCGGAGTCGAGCGAGCTCGTCGCTTCGTCGAGAATCAGAATCCGTGGCTCCGCCAGCAAAGCGCGCGCGATCGACAGCCGCTGGCGCTGCCCCCCGGAGAGCTTGACGCCGCGCTCGCCCACGATCGTGTCATAGGCTTCGGGAAAACGCTCGGCGAACTCGTCCACGCGCGCCGTGCGGCAGGCGAACAAGAACTCCTCTTCGGTCGCCTCCGGCCGCGAAAACATCACGTTCTCGCGAATCGTCCCGTCGAACAGGAACGAGTCCTGCAGCACCACGCCCAACTGCGAGCGAAACGTATGCAGGTCCACCTTCGCCAGGTCGATATCGTCCACCAGCACTCGTCCCTTCGAGGGAGTGTGAAAGGCGCAAAGCAAGCTGATGATCGTCGACTTGCCTGAACCCGACGAGCCCACCAGCGCCGTTACTGTTCCCGGCTCGGCCACGAAAGCTGACGCCGTGCAGCACCGGCTTCTCCGGCTCGTAAGCGAACTCCACATCCTCGAACTGCACCGTTGCCCTGAATCGGCGGCATCTTCACCGTTCTGCCGGCAACCCGGTTCTCCTCCATCTCCGACATGATCTCGCTGGTGCGATCGAGCCCCGCAAACGCTTCGGTCAATTGCGTGCCGATGTTCACGATCTGAAACACCGGCGCAATCATGAACGCGAGAAACATGTTGTAGCTGAAGTAGTCACCCACCGTCCACGTATGGTGCAGCACGCTATGCCCGCCCAGCCACATCACCAGCGCCGATACCAGCCCCAGCACCGTCGTCGACGCCGAGCCAAGCACGCTGGTCATGGTCAACGACTTCATCACGTTGGTCAGCAGTCGATCCACGCCTGCCGAGAAAACGCTGTGCTCGCGCTCCTCGGCGTGATAGCCCTTGATCACCCGCACGCCGCCCAGCGACTCCGTCAACCGGCCCGTCACTTCGGCGTTGATCTTGGCGCGCTCGCGAAAGATCGGGCGAATCATCTTGAACCCGTACTGCAGAACAAAGACAAATGCTCCCACGACCGAGAAGACTGTCAGCGTGACAGTGACGCTTCGGTGCAACAAATAAATGAAGGCCAGTACTGCCGTGAACAAGCCGCCGACAAACTCCACCAGGCCCGTGCCGACCAGGTTGCGGATGCCTTCCACGTCGGTCATGATGCGCGCAACCAGCGTGCCTGTGCGGTTCTCGTCGTAGTAGGCCACTGACAGCAGACCTACGTGCTTCTGCACCTGCCGCCGCATATCGGCGATCAGCCGCTGGCCCGCTTTCGAAAGCAACTGCGTCAATGAGAACGACGTGATCGCCTGCAGCAGCATCGCCGAAAACACGATAGACGATGAACCGCGGCAACAGCGCCGCATTGCCGACTAGGCGACAGAACCTTGTCAAGCAAGGTCTTTGACGTGTAGGGCAGCACCAGACCCGCCACCCGATTCACCGTCATCAGGCAGAGCCCCGCCATCAGCAGCCCCTTGCGCGGCGCAACCAGCGCCCGGATCTGCGGCCACAGCTTCTTGACGTCGATTTTGCGTCTTTGGCTGTTCTGCTTGCCCGGCGCGCGCGCTCGCCCATGCGGCGTACGCTCCGCGCGCATGCCCATGCCCATCCCGCCGCCGCGCATCGTCCCCATTCGCTAGACCTTCCTCGCGCGGCTTGCAGCAATGAACGAACGCACGCACAAGATCACGTAGATAAGCAGCAAACAGGCCATGATCAGTTTCGAGCCAAGCGCAATCCCGTTGACGGGTGCGGGCTGGGAACCTGACATTGCCGCATTCAGATTCATCGTCGATACAAGCGACCGCACGATCTCCGCGGCCGCTCCCAGAAACCCGAGCAGACCGATCGTCACGTTGATGTGCATGAAGAGCTTGCGCCGCGACTCGTTCGGGCTGATCGCGAGAAATCCAAAAATGCCCAGCGCCAGCCCAAACCATGTCGGAATCAAGGCAGTGGGATGCTGGCTGCCCGTGCCAAAATAGCCCGCCAGTCCCAGACACGACCAAAAGAAGCGCGCAAACACCAATGTCACTTTTGCCATTGCACTCTCCTAGTCATTCAGGGTATCAGTTGGTTGGATGAATCCGCCGCTCTGATGAATTCCAGCGCGCTCGATGCAGAATTCCCGCGGATTGCCGGATCACTCGCCCGTGCGCCTGCTTCACATCCGCCATCACCTGCTTCCGGGGTCCACTCGTTGCCGGGGTAAAATCGCACCACCTTGCCATCGCGCCCGATCAGCGTCGTCGAAAGCGTGTGCGTAATCGTGTCGTCCGGCCCCGCCGTCATTCCCAGATCAAAATATCTGGCCATCTCCGCAAGCACCGGTTTCTGCGGCACCGCAAAGTCCCAATGGGCAAACGCGCCCTTCGCATCGCTACCGATATATTGCGCCCCATAGGCCCGCAGCCTCTCCGGCGTATCGTGCTCTGGATCGAAACTCACACTCAAGCAGATGTGTCCGCGCGTAGAGTGCCGGATCTGCCGCCAGCTGCTTCTCGATCATAGCAAAGTTATGCGTCACGCGCGGGCAAAAGTTCGGCAGCGGGCAGCGCGTGTAGATGAAAGTAATCAGCAATGCCTTTCCGCGAAACTGCTCAAGATGAATCGTCCGCCCATCCTGATTGCGCAGCGCGAAATCCGGAACCTGATCGCCCGGCGCCGGCACATGGTAGATCACCGCAGGCTTGTAATCCGGTTTTCCCTGCGCCACCACAACAATATGGTCCAGCAGCACATCCGCATCCGCGTCTTGCGAGACCAGCAGATCCGCCGTGAGCACATCGCCCGGATGCAATTCGCTCAGGATGCTCGCGTCCTTCAGCTTGTACGGCATCGTCATCGCATCCATAAAGCCGGGAATGGCTTCATGATCGAGCGTGACCTCGCCCGTCGCGGCATTCGTCGAGACTACCTTGCCCCGTAGCTTGTAGATCTTGAAGGAAGGGCTTGCCTCTGTCGCAGCGGATTTCTGAGTGACCCGCATGGCAACCGGCCAACGTAACGAGAAGCAGCGAGAAAATAAAAACTCGGCGATCCACATCTCAGTTTACAACCGCGATTTCCAACGGTTGCGCCAATAGCGCCATCCCGCCGGGACAGCGTATAACGCAGGCATGGGGTCTTCGCGTCACGCACAGATCGACGACTGGATTCGCAGTGGCGGAGCTATCGTTACAGCGAGCGAACGCGCAGCTCGCTCGCTGCAAATGGCTTTTCATCGCCGGCGGCAAGCGGAAGGCGCGATGGCCTGGCCTGCGCCCGGCATTCAAGCATGGGAAAGTTTCGTCGCTGCGTCCTGGGAAAGATACGCAAGGGATGAGCGCATGCTCCTGAATTCCGCGCAGGAACAGGCACTCTGGGCAGAAATTATCGGCCGCGAACAGCACCTTGCCACAGCTCTCGAAGGTCCGCGCCAACGGCTTGCCGCCATGGCAATGCGCGCGCACGAAATGTTATGTTCTTTTGCCCCACACTACTTGAGGGAGTCTGCGCGAGCCGCCTGGGACAACGATCCAGGGGCATTCAGTGCATGGCTCGCCACTTTAGATCGCAGATGCCGAGAGTCCGCGCTCATCAGCCAGTCTCGCGTGCCGTTGGAGCTGATTCCCTTTCTGCAACAAGACGCCGCCCCTCGTGCCCCATTGCTGGTGGTCGGCTTCGACCGCCTCCTTCCGATTCACAAAGCGCTCTTCGATGCCTGGGGCCCATGGCAGGAACTCGAAGCCGACACGCCGGCCAGCGAGATTCACTTCTATGAGGCCTCCGACGAAGAATCGGAAATCGCCGCATGCGCAACCTGGTGCATGAGCCAGCTCGCCACCAAGCCAAGCGTGCGTCTTCTCGTAATCTCGCAGGACATCGCCACGCGCCGCGGTGAATTTGAACGCGCCTTTCTTCGCTCTGCCGAGCCTGGAACGCGACCGCTCTTCGAATTCTCTCTCGGCATCCCGCTCAGCCAGGTCCCCCTGGTGCGAAGTCGCTCATCTGCTGCTCCGCTGGCTCGACGGTCCGCTTTCGGAAGGCGAATTGGACTGGCTCTTCTCCACGGGTCTCTTGGGCGCTGAACCGACAGAATCGGTCGCCCTCCAGGCCAAGATGAGAGCGATCCGCCGTCGCAATCTTGCGCGGCCCGAATGGACCCTGCAATCTTTTGCAAGTCAGTTCGTAGCTCGGGAAGCCCATCGGCCCTCATGGCTTCGCGGCGTGACCCAGTCGCAACGCGATTTGAGAGAGCAGCGGCAGAGCCCCGTCCATTGGGCCGCTCGAGTCCCTGAGTTTCTTCGGACCGCGGGCCTTCCCGGCCAGAGAACGTTATCGAGCGCCGAGTTTCAGGCGTGGCAGAGGTGGGAACAAGCATTGGATCTCTGCGCTTCATTAGGATTTGACGGCCAGCGCAAAACCTGGCATGAATTCCTCTCGTCCCTGGCACGCATCCTCGACGAAACGTTGTTCGCTCCGGAGTCCACCGACGCGCCGATTCAGATTACAGGCCCCGCCGAGTCTGCAGGGCTCGATGCCGACGCGCTCTGGTTCCTCGGCGCCGATGAAGAAGCTTGGCCAGCATCGGGCTCCGCGCATCCTTTTTTACCGCAATCTTCCTGCAACGCGAACTTGGCATGCCGCACGTCTCGGTCCGTCACGATTGGGACCTGGCAGAATCCATGACGAAACGCTTGCTGCAATCGGCACCCATCGTCAACTTCAGTTACGCATCCCAAAAATCCGATACTGAAACCCGTCCCTCCCGCCTGGTCACGGGCTTGGCCGGATCGCCTTTGCCGCTTCCCGCCCAGTTGATTCCATCCCGCACTCGAATTGCGACTCACAGTTCCGTTCGCCGACGCGAGCCGCGTTCCCTTCCCGCCTGGCAAAATCGGCGGAGGCTCGCCGTCCTCACATCCCAATCCCAATGCGCATTCAAGGCCTTTGCCACGGCGCGGCTCGGCGCGCAGAGCTGGAAGCCCGCCGAATTCGGACTTTCCGCTTCGCAACGCGGACTGCTACTGCATGCTGTGTTGCACGCCGTCTGGGCCGGACCTCCCGATGGATTGCGCTCGCTCGATGACCTGCTCGCACTGTCGGATTTGCAATCCTTTGTCGAAAATCATGTCCGCAGCATCATGCACGAACAAGCTACCCGATGGGACCGCTGACCGAATGCCGCGCCCCTATCTTGAGCTTGAGGCGACACGACTCCAGCGCTTCGTCGCTGAATGGCTGGATTTCGAGGCCACGCGGCTTCCCTTCACCGTTGCAGAAACTGAGTCGGCACGAACAATTCAAATCGACGACCTTGAACTGGACTTGCGCCTCGATCGCATCGATCGGCTCAACGATGGATCGCTGCTGGTCATCGATTACAAGACAGGCAACGTGGCACCCAAGGCGTGGGAGCTGCCTCGTCCCGACGACGTGCAGTTGCCCGTGTATGCCGGCTTCGCGCTCAACGAACGGCTTGGCGGCTTGGTCTTTGCAAAGTTCGCGCGGGCAGACTTCGAGTTTGCTGGACACGTGACCGACGCGAATGCGACTCTCTTGAGCGACCTCAAACGCACCGAATGCTCTCGTCAAGAACCCTCTCACGTCCGAACAACTCGCCGACTGGAAGCGATCGATCGAACAGCTCGCGCACGATTTCGTCGCCGGCCGAGCCGACGTCGACCCGCGCGAATATCCCAGCACCTGCGAGCAATGCGGTCTTCATGCGCTCTGCCGCATTCACGATAATCACTCTCAACCTGAATTAGAAGACGAGGAAGAAGAGGAGGTGCCCGCCGATGAGTAAGTCTGCAATCAAGGCCGCTCCTCCCGACCAGTCTCAACGCGACAAGGCGCTCCGTGTTAACCGCTCCATTCTCGTCCAGGCCCCTGCCGGTTCGGGAAAGACCGACCTCCTGACTCGCCGCTTCCTGCGCCTGCTTGGCGAAGTCGACGACCCAGGCCAGATCGTCGCCATCACGTTCACCAAGGCCGCCGCCGCTGAAATGCGAAACCGCATTCTCGCCGAGCTAGACAAGGCAAGGCCGCCGACGCACCCACAGATTCAGCTGACGAGTTTTCCATGGAGGTGCTGGCTTATCGCGCTCTTCTTCGGTCACGGGCGCTCGGCTGGCAACTTCAAGATCTCCCCGCCAATTTGCGCATCTCGACCATCGACTCTTTTTGTCGTGAATTGGCGATCCAGCAACCACTGCTCTCGCACTTCGGCGCCGACTTGAGAATTGATGAGAGACCTGCCGAGCTCTACCGGCGCGCAGCGCGCAGAGCCCTGAACAAAATCGGCGGAAGCAACGCCGCCTTGAGCGACGCAATCGGCGACTTGCTGCTTTGGCGGGACAACAACTGGGCCGAGCTCGAGACTTTGCTCATTGAAATGCTCGAGAAGCGGGATCGATGGATGCACCACTTTGTGCTCCAGCAAGAGCCTGATTCGGAAGCTCTGCGCGACCGCCTGGAGCGGCCGTTTGCGGAAGCCCTTTCTCAGGCAATCGCTGAGATCAACCGGCTCCTCGACCAGGTACCAGGCGCGCGCGATGAAGCTCTGGAACTGGCGCGCTTCGCTTGTGAACAGAGCGAAGGCGCACATCACCAGGAGCTCGCCGAACTTCCTGAATTTCCCGCCGGACCATGGGAGAGCAAAGAATCGCTGGACGACGGCCAATGCGCACTTCTCGGCCTCGCCGACCTTGTGCTCACACAGGAAGGCGCCTTTCGCGTTCAGATCAACAAGGCGCATGGCTTTCCCCCAGATCGTGCGTTCGAGAAGGCTCGCCTCACCAAGTTGATCGCCGACTTGAGAAACGTCGACGGCCTCGAAGCCGCGCTCTGCAACTTCTGCACACTCCCTCCGCCTCGTTACTCCGAGGAAGATTGGCACATCGTTCGCGCGTGTTTCACGCTGCTTCGCCAGGCTGTGGCTGAACTCAAAATCGTATTTGCCGAAGCCGGCGCGGTGGACTTCATTGAAGTGGCCCAGATCGCACAGCGCGTCCTCGACCGGCGAGGACGGCCTACCAAACGACGCTGCGATCGCGATCGCCGATGGTATCCGACACCTTCTGGTCGACGAGTTCCAGGACACGAGCCGTCGCCAACATCGTTTGCTCGGCAGCCTCGCTGCCGCATGGCCTGATGCTACGGGCCGCACCATCTTTGTCGTCGGCGATCCAATCCAGTCGATCTATTTCTTTCGTGATGCCGATGCCGAGCTCTTTCCCCGCGTGCGGCAATTCGGTCTTGAGATCCCGGGCAGCAATCGTCTTCTCCCCGATTTTGTCTCGCTCACCGCGAATTTCCGCAGCCAGCCGGCATTGGTTCAAGACTTGAACGATGCCTTTGGTCGCGTCTTCGCGGAAGAGGATGGCAGCGGCATCCAGCTCTCGCCTGCTGAACCGGCCCGCCTTCCGAGCGTCGAAGTCTTTCCGCGACTCGCGATCCATGTCGAATTCATGCCGCAAACCAGGTTAGGAGATTCAACCGATTCCAACGCACAGAGCCAAAAGCGACAAATCCAGAAAGAAAGAGAAGAGGCCCACGAGAACCAAACCGCCGAAATCGTCGCGCTCATCCACAGCCATCTCGATCGCATGGAGCAAGCGCGTTCGGCCGGAGCGAAATATCGCATCGGGGTTTTGGGCAGGACGCGCAATGCTCTTGAACCGATCGCCATTGCGCTGCGGGAAGCAGCAATTCCCTTTCGCGCCGTCGATCTGGAACAATTGAGCGATCGGCCCGAGGTGTTGGACGCTCTCGCCCTTGGCCGAGCGCTTCTCAATCCTTTCGACCGCGTCGCATGGCTCGGCGTGCTACGTGCGCCGTGGTGCGGACTAGCGCTCTCGGAACTTCACATGCTCACGGGCGGCGATCAGCCAGACCTGCTCGAAAAGCCACTCCCACAGGTCATCAGCCGAACAGATCCATCTTCTCGGCGCTGACAGTCATCGCGTGGTGGATCGCGTCCTGCACGCGCTCCAATCCCTGTCTGCGCTATCCACAGCCCTGCCCACGGCGTCTTTTGGAACTTGGCTGGAGCAGATCTGGCTCGGCTTGGGCGGTGCGCATTGCGTGGACCAAACGGCGCAAGCCAACCTCAAACTGCTTTGGCGGTGCCTCGACTGTCTGCCCAACGGCGCACAGGATCTTCTTGGCCCTGCGCTCGAGTCGGCCCTCCAATCTTTGACTGCCATGCCCGACCCGGCAGCGAGCACAGAATGCGGCGTGCAGCTTATGACCATTCACAAATCCAAGGGACTTGAGTTTGAAGTCGTCCTCATTCCCGAATTGCAAGCGCGCGGCAGGAACTCGCGAGCCAAGCTGCTTTCGTGGCTTGAACGCGGGCTGGCAGAGCCCGATTCTTCGGGTGAAATCACAGAATTCCTCGTCGCTCCAATCCAGACTCGCGGCGCGGAGCGGGGCTCGTCCAAGCAGTGGGTCGATCGGATGTATCGTGAACGCGAATCTCAGGAGATGCGACGCATTCTGTACGTGGCTGCTACACGTGCACGCGAGGAACTGCATTTCTTCGCACGGCCAGAGTACAGGAACGCATCGGGAAGTCCCAGCCTTGTTGAGCCCAGCAATTGTCTCCTCGCAACTGCATGGCCAGCGTTCGAAGAAAATATCCGCGAACGTTTCGACGAATGGCGGTCCTCTAAAAAAGCAGCGGACAAAGATGGGGGATTTTTGGTCGAGACAATCGCCGCTGCCGCAAGTTCTACCGTCGCGATGATGCCAAGCCCAGCCAAGCCAACTCTGCTACGACGCCTTCCGGCAGACTTGGGTCCCCCCGCGTCAGTCGGCGTTCCAGGTGCGGCTCGGGAGGAGGATCCTGTTCGAACCGACGATCCCGAACGATACACGCGCCACGAAGGTGGAATCGCTTCGCGCGCACTGGGCAATGCAGTTCACAAGTTAATGGAAGAATCTGCCCGGCTGCGCGAAACCAGTGATTGGACCGCCGCGGGAGCAGCACTATCGCAGATGCTGCCACGCATCCAAGCGCAGCTCCGCGCCAGCGGCATGCCGCTGGCCGATGCAAAGTCCATTGCCGCTCGGGCTCTCGACATCGTGCGTCAGGCTATAAAAGACCCGCTCGGTCAATGGGTTCTGTCGCCGCATGTCGAAGCTGCAAGCGAAGCCGCCTGGACTGGCATTGTTGCCGACGAATTGCGATCCATTCGCGTCGATCGCGTCTTTCGCGCTGGGCTCGAGCCCCTGTCCGAAGGACAGGATGCCTGGTGGATCATCGACTTCAAGACCGCTCATGCCGACGATCTTGACCCAGCTGGCGAGCTGTTGGATCTTCGCGCCGTGTTTGCGCCACAGCTCGAGACATACGCAGCAATATTGCGCCACCTACACTACGGAACAATGCCGATCCGCGCAGGCCTTTACTATCCCCGCATGTCAATGTTCGATTGGTGGGAAGTCAATGGCTAGGACGCAGCGCTAGATGGCGGTCTTTGCGTCCCTCTCTTTTTGAGCAGCTACGCTCTTGCGATGTCGCACGTCGTCGCCCTGCACCCAGAAAATCACGTCTTCTGCAATATTGGTCGCGTGATCTGCGACGCGCTCCAGAGCACGGGAGATCATGAGTGCGTTGAGAGCCTGTGGCGCAATATGGCTCTGTTCTTCCATCACCTTGGTTAGCGATTTATAGGCAGCGCGATTCATTGCGTCCACGGCATCATCCATCGTGAGCACATTCCGTGCAATATCCGCATCGGCTTCAATAAATGCCTGCAAGCTCTTGCGCACCATTTCGGCTGACAGGGTAGCCATGCGTGGAATATCCACCGGTAAATCGGCCACTGCCATCTGTTCCATATTCCTCACCCGATCGCTGATGCTCTTGGCCGCATCGCCAACCCGTTCCAGATCGGCGTTGATTTTGATCACACTCAGAATGAATCGCAAGTCGATGGCCATGGGCTGCTCCATGGCAAGCAGATCGAGAGCCGCCTGATCGATGTCGCGCTCGAGCCGATTGATTGCATTCTCGCTGCGGCTCACTAAATCGCAGATTGACAAGTCGCGCACGCGATACGCCTCTATGGCCCGCTGAATAGCCTGCTCCGCCAAGCCCGCCATCATCAGCAGGTTCTCTTTCAATTCTTCAAGGCTTTGTTGAAATCGAATACGTGTCATCCGAACCTACCCGTGATGTAGTCCTCTGTACGCTTGTCGCTGGGATTGGTGAAGATCTTATGGGTTGAATCGAATTCCACCATGCGGCCATTCAGAAAGAAACCGGTCTTTTCCGCCACCCGGGCCGCTTGCTGCATGTTATGGGTCACGATCACGATAGTGTACTGCGTTTTCAGCTGAAAAATAAGATCCTCGATTTTCGATGTTGAAACCGGATCGAGCGCCGACGCGGGCTCGTCCATCAACAAGACCTCGGGGTCGACTGCCAGAGCGCGTGCGATACACAAACGCTGCTGTTGACCACCCGAGAGGCTAGCACCGGATTTTTTCTTGAGATCGTCCTTGACTTCATCCCAAAGTGCGGAGTTCTTCAGCGATCTCTCAACGATTTCATCCAACACCCGGCGGTTGGCATACCCGTTCAATTTCAATCCTGAGGCAACATTGTCGTAGATCGACATAGTGGGAAACGGGTTCGGGCGCTGGAAAACCATACCCACTCGGCGCCTCACTTGCACCGGTTTGGCATCGTTATAAATATCTAACTCGCCAATCCGGACTGATCCTGTCACACGGGCGATGGGATTCGTTTCATGCATCCGGTTGAGGCATCGGACGAAGGTGCTTTTACCGCAGCCTGACGGGCCAATCAGCGCGGTGGCGTGATTGGCCGGGATATTCAATGTGATGTCCTGCAACGTGTGATTGGTGCCGTACCACGCGTTCAAATTCGTCACGTCGATGCGAACGCCCACTTAGCTTGCCCCTTTCAAAACGCCTCGGCTGGTTACGTAGCGCACCAGGGATACAGCAACCACTATCAATAGAATCAAAACCAGCGCGCCGGCCCAAGCCAGACGGTGCTGGTCGTCGTAAGGTGAGAGCGCATACACGTAAATCTGCAGAGGAAGCGCTTCGATCGGCTGATTCAGGCTTGTGCTCATGAATGAATTGCCCAGCGCAGTGAAAAGCAATGGAGCGGTTTCTCCGGCCACTCGCGCAAATGCCAACATGCACCCAGTGATAATGCCCGGCGAAGCCGTTTTAACAGTGATCGACAGCACCGAGCGCCAATTGGGAACGCCAAGGCCCAACGCCGCTTCGCGCACTGCGTGCGGTACCATCAACAGCATCTCTTCGGTTGTACGGCAGACCGTGGGAATCATCATGATTCCCAGCGCAATCCCGCCTGAAAAAGCCGAGAAATGCCCAAGGAATGGCAGAAAGCTCACATGTGGGCTTACGATCAGCGCGTACGCTGCCAATCCCATCACGATCGAAGGCACACCATTCAACACATCTGCAGTGAAGCGGACGGCGTTTGCGAGTTTTGTTCCACGCCCAAATTCCGCGAGAAAAATGCCGCCGCCAATTCCGATCGGCACTCCAATCGCGCTGGCAAGACCAAGCAGGACACCTGATCCCACGATGGCATTCGCCATCCCCCCACCGTTCTCGCCCTCCGGCTTTGGAATCTTGGTGAAGAAATCCAGGTTCAGCGAGCTGGCTCCCTTGTAGACGAGATATCCAAAGATCACGACCAGCGGCAACACGACAAGAATTGTCGCCAAAATGGCCAGCACCGTCACCGAGCCGTCTATGAATGTCCGAATCCTGGACCTGAAGCTCTCCGCGCTCACCAATATCTCCTTAATGCACCTGTGACGGCGTTCCCCGCGTCACGGCCCAGACCAGCAATTGGGCCAAACCATTCACGATGATCGTGACAATAAACAGGGCCAGCCCGATCTCGATCAAAGCAGTCCGATGCACGTCGTTCACGGCTTCTGTGAATTCGTTCGCAATTACCGCCGCCATGGAACTTCCGTTCGAAAGCAGTGAGCGGTGAATTTCCGGCGTATTGCCGATAACCATCGTGACTGCCATGGTTTCGCCCAGTGCCCGCCCCAAACCGAGAATGACCGATCCGACAATGCCGATGCGCGCATTCCGCAGCACACCCATTCGAATCATCTCCCAGCGCGTTGCTCCCAGCGCCAGCACCGCCTCGCGTTGCGAGTGAGGCACGGCTATCATCACTTCACGAGTGAGCGACGAAATGATCGGCAGAATCATGATTGCCAGAATTACGCCGCCCGCCAGAAAGCCAAGACCCGTGGGGTTGTCGTTGGTAAAAAAGCCGGTCCAGCCGAGCAGGCTCGTCAAGAGGGGATTCACGTATTGCCGCAGCAGCGGCACCATCACCATGTATCCCCACAATCCATAGATCACGCTGGGAATCGCAGCCAGCAACTCGGTCAGGAATGCGAGAGGGCCACGCAAAACACGAGGGCTCATTTCCGTGAGAAAGATGGCCAAACCGACTCCAAGGGGAACCGCAATCAGTAGGGCTAGGAACGAGGAAACCAATGTGCCATAAATGAATGGCCGTGCGCTGAATTGCTCATTCACTGGATCCCAATAGAGGGGCTCGTTGGTCACGGAATTGGTGAAGGTTCTATAGAAAAAACTCAAACCAAACTTGTGCCAGGTCATTTGAGAACTTGAAATGAGCTGCCACGCAATTAACCCTACGATGGCAAAAATGCTCAGCGCACACAACAGCATAAGCACCTTGAATAGGCGATCGGCTATGGCTGAATTTCCCCGAGAAAGCAGATACTGCCTGATCGGAGAGGGTTCAGCGGGGGCCGTTTTGACCTCGCGCCGTTCATCGGGTGTGTTGGGTTCGCGCTGAAATCGCGTTTGCGGGATACGGATCTCGGGCACAGGAACTATCACCAACGGTAGCCTAATGGGCCAAGATGAATAGGAGGTTACAAGGCTGCGAAATCAAGTGCATACGACCTGGAATTTGCAGATTCAGCCAACTTTCAGGCTGACAAGCATCCACTCGGAGCTCGCGAGGATCGGCCAAACCTGCGCTTGGCTCGCCCCCGGGAGCTCTAAGGCGACTCCGCCACTGTGGGGTCTCGCCGTGGGCGGGGGCGATCGGCGAGCGCCGCCGATGCGCCCGTTCGGGCTGTCATCCCAATTCGCGCTTACCATACCTGGAATCGAAGGTCTACAGGCGTATAGGTGTCAGAAACACTTCCTGATTGTCGTCTCAGTTGGCTTACAAATGAGTCTGGATGGACCTGTCATTCCATTGAGATCAGTTGCTCCGTGAGGTTCTGTCGAAATGCCGCTGCGAGCTGAATCAGTACTGTGCATTGCAATGACCTTGCTTGCTGGCGCCGAGAGTAGCCTCAGTCCGGGGGCCTCCCTAATTCATTCAGAGAGCGCCAAACCGACTCCGACGAACAATAAGGCTGGCATCCGATCAGAAATGCCGGTCTCCGGCACTGCTCCCTTCATACTTGATGGCAATCGAATCTATGCCCAACTTACGATTCTCCGCCCGGATGGCACGCTCCGCAAAGCCTTCGCTTTCGTCGACCTTGGAAGTCCATCCACCATCATCTCGCCGGCGCTTTCCAAGGAACTGCACCTTGATCAAGAGAAGCGGCTCGCCCTTCGCGTTGGAAACATGGAAGTGGATGTCGACTCCGACTCTGTCACGAGCGATCCATGGCTCCCATACAGCATCGGAGACCATCGGAAAGTGGAAGTAGTGTTGCCCGCCGGCGTCATGAGCAAGTATCAGGTGGTGATCGACTACGCACAACGCAGGCTGACATTTGCCGAGCCCGGAACTCTGCACCCGGAAGGCATCCGCGTCTCCATTCAGATCAATAAGAAGACCGGATTGATCGCAGTTGATTCCAAGATCGACGGAAAGTTGTATCCGATCACGATCGACAGCGGTTCAGCCTACACCTGGCTAAAGAAGTCCACCGCACAGGAATGGCTCAACCAACACCCGGATTGGGAGCGGGGTACAGGCGCGGTCGGAGCCAGCAATATGAGAATGGCGGACGACGGAATTGAAGCCTCGGGAACCCTCTTACGAATCCCCGCGATCGATTTGGATTCATTGCGTCTTCAGCAGGTCGGCGCCCTCGCAATTGGTCCGAATAGCATAGATGGGGACTTCATCGACTGGTATTCCGGTAAGAATCCGGAACCTGTGATTGGGTGGCTCGGTGGCAATGTTCTCCGCGGATTCCGAATCACCATCGACTATCCTAATCACGCATCGTACTGGCTCAAACAAACGGCTTTCGACCCACATGATCTCGACCAGATTGGCCTGACGCTGGCACTCAAGGACGGTTACTATTTCGTGGCTGCGATTGCGAGTAAGAATGGCAAGCCTGCGGTAGAAGGCGTTCAAGTTGGAGACAAGCTACTCCAGGTCGATGATTTGCACTTGAGCAGGGCGACCTGGGGTGCAATATTTTCTGCGATGCACGGCAAACCAGGCGAGATCCGTATCCTACGTTTGGAACGAAAAGGCGAGGCCTTCACGGCGCGGCCCAGGATTAAGGAATTTTAGTGGATCCCCGCACGGAGAACCCGTTGGTGAGAAGATGTGTAGCCCAGTTTTGCGCGTTCGCCATGCTGCTGCCCGCCGTTCTGAATGCACAGGAGGCCGCCTCAACCTGGCAGGGAACTCTCACCTCGGGTGCCGAGCAGCGTCGGGTGGTCCTTCAGATGGCCCACAAGGCCAACGGGAGTTGGGAGCCCACCGCGTATTATCTCGAATTCTTCCCGGACGACATCCACATCGACTCCTTAGCCCAGCACGGCTCAAATCTGAAATTCTCGATCAATCGCGGTAAGGGCGTGTATCAGGGAAAGATCAGCACGGACGGGTCTTTGATCGAAGGCAACTGGACCTACGATGGGCACCCGGCGCCTCTTGAACTGCGGCTTGCGACCAAAGAAACTGCCTGGCACACGCCGTTTCTCTACCAGTATCACTTCAAAGACGTCACCGTCCTCCGGCCCTCGCCGGAGGAAGCCAAAATTCCGTTCTCCGCCAAGCTCGCCTTCGACTATATGGAGCGAGGTGCGTTGGCCTGGACCGGCGAGCGCCAATGCGTGGCCTGCCATACCAACGGTTCATACATGGTCGTGCGACCCTTGCTCACTCCGCAGTTTGGACAGCCGCAAAAGGAGCTCCGCGATTTCTTTATCTCCACGCTGCGTGCTTATTTAGCTCTCGACCCTGCAAAGTTGCAAGCTGAAGTCGAGCCGACGCAGCTGGTCTATATCGCTGCAGGCTTGGCAGTCTGGGATGCGCATGTGCTCCATCGATTGTCGCCTGAAACAGCGCAAGCACTCAGCCTGATGTTTAAGCTTCAACGGGACACGGGAGATTGGTTCATCGAGGACGACAATAATCCGCCGCTCGAATCCAGCCCCTTCCAATTGGCTACCGTAGCGGCCAGGGCCGTGGGCAATGCGCCTGGCTGGCTTAACCAGCAGCACGGCACAGCCCTAGAAGCCCAAGTCAACCGCCTCGAAAACTTCCTTCGTGCGGAACGCAAGCTGCAAGGCGATTACGACCGGACCGATCTGCTCTGGGCTGCAACAGAACTCCCCGGCCTGCTCGATCCTACGCAACAGCAGCAGCTCGTGCAGATGATCTTCCGCCACCAAAGAACCGATGGCGGATGGTCCATTCGAAACTTTGCTCTGCCCGAAGAGTGGGGAAAGGGCAATCGCGCCGAGAAGCTCCGGGCAGAGCTTGAATTTCCCGATCCACCCAGCGACGGCCACATGACCGGCCTCGCCATCATCGCCCTGCGCAAAGCGGGGGTGCCAGGAGACGATCCTCGCATCCAACGCGGCGTTTCCTGGCTCCTGGCCAATCAGCGCTCATCCGGCAGATGGTGGACGCGGTCCTTGAATCGAGATAATTGGCAGTTCATCAGCTACAGCGGTACCGCTTATCCTCTGCTTGCCCTGTCCCTATGCGGCGCCTTGCCGGCTTCGCCTTTGGCTTCCGGACGTGTGGTCCCCAGTTCGGAAATGAACTCGCCATCGAATCCAGAACGCTAACGCTTCATAGTTGTACTAATCTTGTGTCTGTTGAACGGAAGGCTTGATCTCGTGCGCCCATTCGCGGTCCTTTTCGCCCTCGCCGTCACCACTCTCGCGTTGCAGGCCCAATCCTCCATCCAACCCGACCCGCCGCAACGGGAATGGACCGCCTCCTGGATCACCCATCCCACGGCGCCGTTGCGCGAGCCCATTGTTCTTCATTTCCGTCGCACTTTGAATTTGTCCTCGGCCCCGGCCAGCTACCGCGTCCGCGTCAGCGCGGACAACCGCTTCATCCTCTTCGTCAACGGCCGTCGCGTCGGCGACGGCCCAGCTCGCGGCGATTTAACGCACTGGCGTTACGAGCTCTTCGACCTCGCGCCTTACCTGACGACTGGTCAGAACCTCATCACCGCCACCGTTTGGAACTTTGGCATCTTTGCGCCCATCGCCCAAATGAGCGACCGCACCGCATTTCTCCTCGAATCGGAAGCGACCGGCGCAAACTCCATCAGCACACCTGACAACTGGCTCGTCGAGGTGGAGAACGGCCATCGCCCGCTCGATCGAACTTCCGTGACTCTTCAGGCATATATGGCCGCAGGTCCCGGCGAGGAAATCGATGCCGCCCGCTATGACTGGAACTGGAACTCCCCAAACGCTGCCGGCGCATCGTGGGCCCCGGCGGCCACTCCCATGCGCGACAGCATCTACGCTGGAGTGAACAAAGCCCACTCCGCCCAAGTGACCGGCGACAATCCCATGGGGCCTGATTCCTGACACCCTGCCGCACATGGAGTACGCCCCTACGAGCGCGGGAGAAATCGTTCGAACCAATCTCCCCGACCTCAGAGGCTTCCCCGAAGCCCCCAATCACCGTGCCGCCGAACACCGAACTACACTTGGTGCTCGACCGCAAGACCCTCACCACCGCCTATCCGCAGCTTACCGTCTCCGGCGGCAAAGGCGCACGCGTTCGCCTCACGTACTCCGAAGCTCTCTACGACAAGAACAATCAAAAAGGCGACCGCGATGCAGTCGGCGACCGCTCGGCCTTGGGCCTGACGGACAGTTTCCTTCCCGACGGCGGCGCGCATCGTACCTTCGAGCCTCTCTGGTGGCGCACCTGGCGCTATCTCGGACTCGACATCACCACCTCCAGCGCCCCACTCACACTCAACACCCTCACCGCACAGTTCACAGGCTATCCATTTGAAGAGCACGCCACCTTCAAATCCGGCGACACGGATCTTGACAAGATTTGGGAAATCAGCTGGCGCACCGCGCGCCTCGATGCCCATGAAACCTACATGGACACCCCCTACTACGAGCAGCTCCAGTACATCGGAGACACCCGTATTCAAGCCCTCATCTCCTTCTCTGTCGCCGGCGACGACCGCCTGGCGCATCAAGCCCTTGACGCCTTCAATGACTCACGCATTCCGGAAGGACTCACTCGCAGCCGCTATCCCAGTTCCCTGCCGCAGACCATCCCGACGTTTTCCCTACTCTGGATCGGCATGCTCCACGACTGGTGGATGTATCGGCCCGATCCCGAACCTGTCCGTTCCGCGCTTCCCGGCATCCGCGGCGTTCTCGACTGGTTCGCGCAATACGAGCAGCCTGACGGACTGCTGCACCAAACACCTTGGTGGAGCTTCATCGATTGGGTCCAGGACAAGGAAGAAACACCGACCTATGACGTGCTCGGCGAATCCTGCATGACCACCCTCGAATATCTCGGCGCTCTCGACGATGCGGCCGAACTCGAGAAGAACCTAGGCGATCCCGTCGCTTCCGAGCGCGACCGTACCCGCGCCGCCCACGTCCGCACCGGGATCTACGAAAGGTGCTGGAGCGTGGAGCGCAACCTGCTCGCCGACAATCCAGACCGCAAAATCTTCAGTCAGCAGGCAAACATACTTGCCGTTCTTTACGACGTCATCCCCAAAGAAAATCAACAGCATGTGCTGCGCAAAATCCTAGCCATCGAGCCGGGAACCGCGCCTGACGCCGTGATGAGCGCCTCTTACTACTTCCGGTTTTATCTCGCGCGCGCTCTCGACCACGCAGGGCTGGCCGAAGAGTATCTCCAGTCGCTCGATCCATGGCGCAAGCTCTTGCCCATGCACTTCTCCACCTGGCCCGAGGTTCCTGGGGACACTCGTTCCGACTCCCACGCCTGGTCAGCACATCCCATATACGACATGCTGACGCTCGTTGCGGGCATTGAACCCGCGAGTCCCGGATTCGCCTCCGTCCGCATTGTGCCGCACATGGGCAACCTGAATTCCCTCACGGCAAGCTTCCCGCATCCCGAAGGCACAATCGAGGTCCATTATGAGCGTCAGGCCGAGAGCATCAATGCAACAGTCACGCTTCCAGGCACTCTGACTGGAACCTTCGACTTCAGAGGCCAAAGCTGGCCATTGCATTCCGGCCTTAACTTCGTCCAAGTCCCGCACATCGTGGTGACATCCGTGAGTTCACTGAGCGGAAATGCCCGTTAAATCTCTCGCGATGGCTGACCGCTGCCAAATCGATTCACTAAGCGCCTTTCGCAGTTCCCGCTTTCTTAAAAACGTGTTACAACTCCAACATGGCAAAGGGTAGGACTTCGACGCCGCCGGGGCACGTCAACTTGAGAATGTTGGCCGAGCATCTGGAGCTCTCGCAGACCACGGTCTCTCTCGTTCTCAACAACTCACCGTCGGCAAAGTCGATACCTCCGGAAACCCGCACACGCGTCATTGAAGCGGCAGAACGTCTGAATTATCGTCCCAATTACTTTGCCCGTTCACTCCGGCAAAGCCGCTCCATGAGCGTTGGTGTTCTTGCTCCGGACCTCAGCGAGGGTTACTTTACCCGCGTCATGAGCGGCGTTGTCGAGGAGCTGTCCCAGGCTCACTACTTCTTCTTCACCGCCTGCCATGACTGGAAACGGGAACTGATCGAGCAGTATCCGCGCATGCTGGTGGAGCGTGCGGTTGACGGCTTCCTGCTGCTAAATACTCAAGCCGACAACATCGACGTGCCAGTGCCGGTGGTGGCCATTTCAGCGCACATTCCGCTCCAAAACGTGACGAACATAGTCCTTGACCATCACAGTGCCGTCGAACAGGCCCTGGTTCACCTTTTTGAACTTGGGCATCGCAACATTGCTTTTATGCGCGGTCCGCGCGCTATTCCGGATTCCGAATTCCGCTGGGAAAGCATTCAGACCGTGGCGCGCGAGATGGGGCTTCACATCGATCCCGCACACGTCATCCGCATTGATGCCGCGGGCTGGTCAATGAAGACCGGCTACCACCCCATGGCGCCTGAAATCGGATATAAGCCGATGGAGGCCTTACTCGAGAAATCGCGCGACTTCACTGCAATCTTCTGCTTTAATGACATCGCGGCAATCGGTGCCATTCGCGCATTGCGCGATGCTGGAATCTCGGTTCCGAACGATGTTTCTGTGGTCGGATTCGACGACATTCTCTCAGCCGCCTATTCCACGCCATCTCTGACCACCGTGCGTCAACCCTTGTTCGAAATGGGCAAGCGCGGCGCTGAAGTGCTTCTCGATCGCATCGCCAATCGCGAAAAAGAGTATCCCGCGGAGATTGTTGTGGTGCCGGAGTTGGTCGTGCGCGAATCAACAGGACCTGCATCCGTAAAGAGCGGCTCATGATCCGAGACTTCATCCGCAGTACGATTGAAACCACCTGCTGATGTAGACCTGTGCGTGTGCCTCACCGCAGTAGTGGCGTGCGTGGGGAGCGTCCGCAGCTTCCTTCGTCCATTTGAAGACCGTCAAATACGCGTCACTGCAATGGATCACGATCCAACCTCTTGGGTGTTCGCTTTCCAAGCCGCAAATCTCACATCGATAAACCGTATCAATCACCTGTCGACCCCCAACAATTTGCTCTAGTCTCGATTCCTTGTCATGTCATTCAAGCATCTGCAAATTCAGCGGTTCCTCAAGTAGACAATCCATTTTGCCGATACTCGTCAGGGCGCGTTTCAGCGCCGAAGACTTGCAAGGTTCCACTGTCACGACGAACGGAAGCGCGTGCGCAGGATAACCTGCCTTCTGAACGATCGCCCGGATATTAATTCGCTCTTTCGCCAGAGTCCCGGTAATCTCCGCGACGATCCCCGGCCGGTCGACGACAAGGAAGCGAATGTAATGTGGAACTTCAAATTCCGCCCCTATCTTCGCAGGAACAGAGGGCACTTCGACTCGTCGTGAACCGTGCGCAAGAGCAATCAGATCGCTGACGACGGCCACCGCTGTAGGGTGCCCGCCCGCGCCGTGGCCTGAGAAAACAACATCCCCACCGTACCGGCCAGTGAGAATCACCATGTTCTCCGTATTGCGCGACCATGCCAGAGGCGAGTGCAGATCCACGAGCATCGGCCCCACCGTCGCGGCCACATTGCCATCGCGCTCCTCGGCTCGCGCAACCTGCCGAATCGTGCAGCCCAGATCGCGCGCATAGCTGAAATCCACGGCCGTCACCGCGGTAATCGACTGCGGAACAATCTCTTCCGGATCGACGACAACCCGGAGTGCCAGCCGCATCAGAATCGCCAGCTTCGCACGCGCATCGAATCCGCCCACATCCTCCGTCGGATCGGCTTCGGCATACCCCTTCGCCTGCGCGGCCGCAAGTACCGTCGCATACTCCGCGCCCGCCTCCATCCTGCTCAGGATGAAGTTGCAGGTCCCATTGAGAATGCCCTGCATGCGCTCGATGCGGTCGCCAGCGAGTCCCTGCTCCAGGCCCGGAATCACAGGAATGCCGCCAGCTACTGCCGCGCCATACTTTAGGTGACCGCCCTTTGCAGCGGCAAGTCGCTCCAGCTCCACCCCGTGAAAGGCAATCAGTTTCTTATTGGCAGTGACCACGCTCTTCCCGGACTCGAGTGCCTTGCGAACCCAGTTCCCAGCCGGCTCCAGCCCTCCCGCCAGCTCCACGATGACGTCAACGTCCGAGGCCAACACCGCATCGGCGTCCTCGGTCCATGCGACGCTTGCGGGAGCCCAGTCCACTCGCTTGCGCGCGACATTCCGGTTAAAAACATGCGTCAGTTCCAGCCCCTCCGGCCGGGACTCCAACAGAATTCGCGCAACGGAACTGCCCACAGTCCCAAAGCCGAACAAGGCCACGCGCAATGGCTTGCCGATGCGCGGTGAAGCAGCAGAATCGTCCTTCTGCACTGCGTGAGCCGTCTCCCTTTGTCCCATCGAACCCTTCTAAAAACAAATCAGGATTTGCAATGCTTCGATGATACCTGACGGATCGGTCACGCTCTATCGAGTCCACCTTCCCCGCGCTGTTCGTGTACCATCAATCGCAGATGCGGCGCGTGCTCTCCATCCTCCTCGTCCTGTTCTTCGGGTTGGCCCTTTACCGGCCAGCTTCGGAGCCGCCGACGATGCACGCCTACCCGCCTGCTGCCGCCGTCACGGCACGCATCACTGCGCGATGGGCGAAGAAACCGCCACGCAAACGGTGCGCGGCAAATCGGGCTCGACGCCTTCCTTTCGGCACCGCCGCAGTGCCCACTGTACCCCGGTGATTCTCCGGCCACCACCTCGCCGATTCACGCGCTCGCCCGTTACATTGCAAACTCGACTATTCCTCTAGTCGAGAGGTACAGCTCCGTAGCTCCCCAGGCCGTGACGCGCAATGGCGAGATCCGCACCTACACTGGCCGCGGCCCTCCGTCCCTGATCCTCGCCTGAACTCTTCAGCCTGAAAACTTGTTGAAAGCCGGTTTGCGTTGATGTTCACGTGGCGCGCTCAGTTCAGTCCCTGACTGAAGACCCCGTCTCCCATTCGCGCGACAGGTCGGCTGCCCAGCGAGTTTTTCCAGGCCAGGTTCCAGTTCCGTCGCGCTGCAACATGCATTGCGATGCGAGCAGGCTATCCGCCGCACGGCAACGGAGGTCTTTCCCATGCGCCGCTCGTCTTTGACGTTCATTGTTTTTTTGCTGGCTTCATTCATGCCGGCTCGTGCCACCGTCTTCGCCACCGTCCACGGGGTCGTTCACGATCAACAGCACCGCCCCATCGTTGGCGCGGAAGTTAAACTTCAGGCGGCCGACTCAGCGTTTGCCCTCCGTGCCAGCACAGACTCCCATGGCGAATTCGAAATCCCTCAAGTCCCCATCGGCGTCTATCAGCTGGGCGTTTCCGCGCCCGGTTTCGCAACATTCTCCCAATCCATCACCATCGCCTCGGGAACCAATCCGGTCCTTCACATTCCTTTCTCTCTCGAGACAGCCTCGCAAACGGTATTCGTCAACGGATCGGCCGATTCCGACGCATCCACCGATTCGGTCACTCCCACCACCCTCATCACCCGCGCCGAACATTGACGAAACTCCCGGCGCCAGCCGCACCAACGGCATGGAGATGATCACCGACTACGTGCCCGGCGCCTACATGACCCACGACATGCTGCACATGCGCGGCGGCCATCAGACCAGTTGGCTCATCGACGGCGTCTCCATCCCCAACACCAAGATCGCCTCCAATGTCGGCCCGCAGATCGACCCCAAGGACATCGATCAGCTTGAAACCCAGCGCGGCAGCTACGCCGCCGACGTCGGCGATCGCACCTACGGCGTCTTCAACGTGCTTCCCCGCAATGGATTCGAGCGCGACCGCGAAGCCGAGTTGCTCCTCTCCGGCGGCAATCTCGTACTCCGGCGAAGCCCAGCTCTCGCTCGGCGATCACTCACGCGAAAACAGCGTGGTACGCAAGCCTCACCGGCTCCCGCTCCAACTACGGCCTCGCCACGCCGATCTCCGCCATCTATCACGACGCCACCAATTCGCAGAGTGCCTTCTTTCGCTCATTCGCAATCAGACCGCCAAAGATCAGCTCCGGCTCGACGCGCAATACCGTCAGGACTTCTTTCAGATTCCCTACGATCCCGACCCGAACGACTGGGAGCAAGCCAGCCAGCTACTACAGCTCCTACGGCCTGCGCGACGGCCAGAACCGAGCGCGACTCCTTCGTCATCGCCAACTGGGTTCACACGCTCTCACCCAAGGCTCTGTTCTCATTCGCGCCCTTCTATCACTTCAACCAGGCCAACTACGATTCGCGCTCCACCGATTTCCCCGCCGCAACCACCTGGCACCAGACTTCGAACTACGCCGGCGCCCAGGCCGACGTCCACGCAGATCTGGCCCCAACAGCTTCTCCGGCGGGATCTACTCCTTCTATCAGGCAGAGAACGATCTCTTCGGCGTCATCGTCAACGACCAGGCTTCTCCGCGCACTCTGTCGCCCAACACCAAGTCCAACGCCAGACGCGGCACTCGTCGAGTTCTACTTCGCCGATCATCTGCGCTGGGCCGCTATGTCACGCTGCTCGGCGGCGAAGCGCTTCTCGATCTTCCATGGCGGCTACACTGAAACCGCCATCTATCCCCGCATCGGCGCCACGTCGAAATCCCGCGTCTGCACTGGGTCCTGCGCGGCTTCTACGGACACTTCTTCCAACCCGCGCCCATTGAAACCGTCTCCAGCGCAGTTCTCAACTACGTCAGCAGCCTCAGCAGGGCGAGAACACCTTCACTCCGCTGCCCTCCGAGCGCGACGAAGAACATCAGTTCGGCATCCAGATTCCGTGGAAAGGCTGGATGCTCGACGTCGACACCTTCAAAAATCGCGTGAACAACTTCCTCGATCACTCCAACGTCGGCGAATCCAACATGTACTTCCCCATCGCCGTCGATGGCGCACTGGTTCGCGCCTGGGAGATGACTCTCCGCTCGCCGCAGCTGGCGCACTTCGGCCAGTTCCATCTCGCCTATTCGAACCAAATCGCCGAGCAGCGCGGCAACATCATCGGCGGCTTCACCTGCAGCCATCCCACCGATCCCGCCTGCGACCTCGGCCCCGACTACACTCCCGTCGATCACGACCAGCGCCACACCCTCAACACCGGCTTCACCGCCAACCTGCCGCTGCGCACATGGTTCGCCACCAATGTGTACTACGGCTCCGGCTTTCACCAACGGCCTCGCCGGCTCAGGCCAAGGCCCGTATCAAGGCCCGTATCTGCCCGTGCACACCACCTTCGATGTCTCCGCCGGCCACAGCTTCGGCGAAAACTGGAAGCTCTCCGCCAACGTCCTCAATGTCACCAATCACCGCGTGCTGCTCGACAACTCCATCACCATCGGCGGCTTCCACTACAACGATCCGCGCATGTTCTCCGCCGAACTGCGCTACCGCTTCCATTTCTAACGGCCAACGCCGCAGACCTGAGCGCAACAGTTGGATTGGAAAGCGCGAAACGTCTTATCATCGGAACCATGCCAACAGTCTTCGAAAAACTCAATCTAAAAGATCAGAAAGAAATCTTTGTCTTGAATGCTCCTGAGACTTTTATCCCTGAGCTCGCAGGTCTGCGCAGGGTCGCAGTCCACCGGAAGTTCAGGGCATTCAGCGAGATTCAGTTCGTCCTTGCCTTTGTCACTCGCAAGAACGAAGTCGACGATCTGGCAGGCAAAATCGTAACCAAGAGCGACGGAATTCTGTGGTTTGCGTACCCGAAGGGCACCTCGAAGAATTACCAATGCGACTTCAACCGCGACAACGGCTGGGACAGCTTGAAATCGCTTGGATGGGATACCGTGCGCGCCGTCGCCATCGATGAGGACTGGTCCGCCCTCCGCTTCCGCCGAAAGGAGTATATCAAAGTGCGATAAGTAGGAGTTAGCTCAATTCCTCCCGCCTCCCGACAGCTATTGCACTACAAACAACCCCGGCATCACTTCCCCCGCTTTGCCCTGCACCACATTCGTGAAGGCATGCGCATTCAGCGGCTGCTCCGGCCCGATATACACGGTCCGCGCGCCGCTCTGCCGCGCCCAGTGCACAAAATTCGCCGCCGGATACACCGACCCCGACGTGCCCACGACCACCATCAGCGTCGCCTTGGCAATCTCGTCCTGAATGCGATCCATCTCCAGCGGAATCTCGCCGAAGAAAACAATATGCGGCCGCAGGCGCCCGCCGCACGCGCAGCGGCCCACCTCGGCCAGGTTTTGATAGATGGCACGGTCCTCGACCGGCGGCCGCCCGCACTCCCGCTCGCAACGCGACTTCGCCAGCTCCCCATGCATGTGCACCAGCCGCGACGATCCAGCGCGCTCGTGCAGATCGTCCACATTCTGCGTGCAGAGAAAGAAGCGGTCGCCAAGCTGCTCTTCAAGTTCCGCCAGCGCGACGTGCGCCGGATTCGGCTCGCCTTCTGTCCCGACTCGCGCCGCGCTGAATAAAACGCCCACACACCCGCCGGATTGCGCTGCCACGCATCGGGCGTGCACACATCCTCGACGCGATAGCCTGCCCACAGTCCATCTGCAGCGCGAAACGTCGGCAGCCCGCTCTCCGCGCTGATCCCCGCGCCGGTCAGCACGAACACCCGGTCACCTGGCGCGACGGAAATTCTTGTCATTGAGTCAATCACGATCAATCCAGTCGCAGGCAAGCAGCAGGAATCGAGCACCTGCAAGTCCAACTGTGAACTAAGAACTGACGAACTGTTGAACTGCTCTCTACGGCTCCAGCAGTATCTTCCCCGTCGTCTTGCGCCCTCAAGATCGATCTGCGCCTGCGCCGCTTCGGCCAGCGGATACATATGCTCCGTGCGCAGCTTCAGTTCGCCCTTTGCCGCCCAGTCCAGCATCTTGCCGGCGCGCCACTCCAGTTCCGCGCGCGTCGCCACGTAATGCCACAGCGTCGGCCGCGTCACAAACAGCGATCCCTTGCCGCTCAGCTGAATCAGGTCGAACGGCGGCACCGGCCCGCTCGACGCGCCAAACAGCGCCAGCATCCCGCGCGGACGCAGGCAGTTCAGGCTCTTTCAAAGGTCGTCTTGCCCACCGAGTCGTACACCACATCCACGCCCTTGCCGCCGGTGATGCCGCTTGACCTCGGCCTCGAAATCCTGCTCGGTGTAGAGAATCACGTCGGTCGCGCCAGCCTCGCGCGAAAGCTCCGCCTTCTCTTTCGTCGAAACAGTCGTGATGACCTTGCGCGCCCAGTCGCGCGGCCATCTGCGTCAGCAGCAGTCCCACGCCGCCCGCGCCCGCATGCACCAGCGCCGTGTCTCCGGCCTTCAACGGAAAGGTGGAGTAGGCCAGATAGTGCGCGGTCATGCCCTGCAGCATCGCCGCGGCGGCCTGCTCCGGGCTCAGGCGCGAAGGCACTTTGACCAGTTGCGCCGCCGGCACCAGCGCATACTCGGCATAGCTGCCCAGCACGCTCACCGAGGCCACCGGATCGCCTTCTTCAAACCCGTCACGCCGCGGCCCAAGCTCCTCCACCGTGCCCGCGGCCTCGCTGCCCGGCATCAGCGGCAGCGTCGCCTTGTAGACGCCCTTGCGGAAATAGATCTCGATGAAGTTGACGCCGATGGCTTCAACGCGGATCAACACCTGCCCCGGTCCCGGCTCGGGAATCGGCAATTCGACCAGTTGCAGAACCTCGGGCCCGCCTGTCGCATGAATCTGGATAGCTTTCATGACACGCAAGGATGCACCTTTGCAGGGACGACCGCAAGCTGCAAGCACAGGCATCGTCGCAGCCTGCATCACTCGCCAGAACGCCAGCTCAAACACAGAAGCCCCGCTCGGACTATGTCTCAAGCGGGGCCCATATTCTAATCCCTATTCCCTGTGCTCTTAGAAGCTGTCCTTCTCCCGTCCGACAGCATGCTCGGCTCTTCCGGAGTCCGCAGCCGCACGATGCGATCGATGGCATAGGGCACGCGCTGCTGCGTGGTGTAGTAGTGGCGCACCTGCAGCTCGCCCAGCAGTCCGATCGCCAGCATCTGAATGCCGGCCACAATCAGCACGCCGGCAATCACGAACATCGGCCCATGCTGATCCATCACATTCTGGTGCGGGTTCAGGATCTTCATCCCCAGCAGCAGCGCCGAAATGAAGCTGCCCGCCAGCATGCCCAGCGCGCCGAAACGTGCCGAAAAAATGCAGCGGCCGGCTCATGTATTTCAGCAGGAAGCGAATGGTCAGCAGATCGAAGAAGACGCGGAAGGTGCGCCCGATGCCGTAGTGGCTCTTGCCGCGCTCGCGGTTCACGTTCCGGATGGGAATCTCGCAGATCGACGCGCCATACCAGCTGGCCAGCGCGGGAATGAAGCGGTGCATCTCGCCGTAGAGCGGAATGTTCGGGATCACCTCGCGGCGATAGGCCTTGAATGTCGTGCCGAAGTCGTGAATGTCCACGCCGGACAGCTTGGCCATCAGCCAGTTCGCGCAGCGCGAGGGAATGCGCCGCATCACGAAGTTGTCGATGCGCTCCTTGCGCCAGCCCGAGACCACGTCGTAGCCCTCTTCGAGCTTCTCGATGAAAGCTGGGAATCTCGTTCGGGTCGTGCTGCAGGTCGCCGTCCATGGCCAGGATGAACTCGCCCGAGGCGTGGTCGAAACCGGCCGCCAGCGCCGAGGTCTGGCCGAAGTTCCGGCGCAGCTTGACCACCAGCACGCGGCTGTCCACCGCGGCAATCTCTTCCAGCAGCTTGTAGGTGCGGTCGCTCGAGCCGTCGTCCACCAGCACCAGCTCAAAGCTGTCGCCCACCTGCTCCATCACCTGCTTCAGGCGGGCATACAAGACGGTGACGTTCTCCTCTTCATTGTGAAAGGGAACAACGATCGAATATTTCGCCATATCAATAGTATAGACGCCGGCTCATTGAATTGGATGCACAGTCGCACTGCCCAGAAGCAAATGAGATAACCGATCGAAAATCGGCTCGTTGCGAAACTATCGCTCGAGACTTATCGGTCCAGTTCGTCCAGCATTGCCTGCATCTCGCTGAGCGCATGGCGATTCCCGGTGCGGGCCGCGCAGCTGATGCCGGCCTTCAGCCGCTCGATCGCTTCGCTGCGTTCGTCCCGCGTTGGCCAGCGTCTGCGCCGACATGAAATAGCCGCAGTGTAGTCCGGATCGTTCGCCAGCAGCATGTCAAACTCTTTCAGCGCCTCGTCGGCTCGCCGCGGCCGGCCAGTTCCATGGCAATGCCGTAGCGGGCAAAGCTGTTCTTCGGGTCCAGCGCGAGAATCTCTCTCAATCCTGCAATCTTGTCTGTGCTGCTCATGTTGTGCCAGAGTTTCCCTGAGGCGGATTTGCTTAATTGGACGCGGATTGCCGAAACTGGAATTGTACTCCCGTCGGACGCAGTCCTCCGCCACAACCTATTGTAGCGAAGATCGGTCAAATGACGGTGAACGAAAGGGAGCAAGCACGCAATGAGTTCCACCGAGACCAGTCCGGTCGTCCGCACCGTCGCCAGCACGCAATCGGAAATGACTGAAATCATTCTGCCCAACGACGCCAACACGCTGGGCAATCTCCTCGGCGGCCGCCTCATGCACTTCATCGACCTGACCGGCGCCATGGCCGCCTACCGGCACTCCCGCACCCACGTCGTCACCGCCGCCATGGATCATATCGACTTCATCCAGCCCGTGCACGTCGGCGATCTCCTGATCCTCAAGTCGAGCGTCAACCGCGCCTTCAACACCTCGGTGGAAGTGGGCGTGAAGGTCTGGGTCGAACATCCGCAGACCGGCTCGCTGCTCCATGTCGCCAGCGCCTACCTGGTCTTCGTCGCCATCGACAAGCAAGGCAACCGTCAGAAGGTTCCCGGCCTGCAGCCGGAAACCGCCGACGAGATTCGCCGCTACGACGATGCGCTGCGCCGCCGCGAACATCGCGAAGCGGAAGCCGCCCGCCGCAAAAAAGCGAAAGCCGCCATCGCCGCGCAAAACGGCGCGCGAGCCTGTCTCGACGGCATCAGTAAATCTATCTGTGCTCGAGCAACAAGCTGCACGAGCTTCGCTGCCGACCGTCGAACTGCATCGATGCCATCCTTCAATTTCCAATGTCGTCCGGGACATTCCGACAGATCTTTCCCCGCCGCATCGTCTGCCTCACCGACGAGACCACGGAAACCCTCTACCTGCTCGGGGAGCAGGACCGCATCGTCGGCGTCTCCGGCTTTACGCAACGCGGCCGCCGGAGGCGCGCGCCAAACCCCGCGTGTCCGCGTTCCGCGATGCCAACATCGACGCCATCCTCGATCTCAAGCCAGACCTCGTCCTCACCTTCTCCGATGTGCAGGCCGAAATTACGCGCAACCTCGTTCTGCGCGGCGCCACTGTCTGAACTTCAACCAGCGCAGCATCGCCGAAATCTTCGACATGATCGCCGTGCTCGCCCGCCTCGTCGGCAAACCGGACGAGGGCCGCGCGCTGATCGAAAACTCTGCAGCTCGGCCTCGACGAGATCGCAGGCTCGGCCGGAAATTTCCGCGCCGCCCGCGCGTCTACTTCGAAGAGTGGAACGATCCGCTGATCAGCGGCATCCGCTGGGTCGAAGAGCTGATCGAAATCGCCGGCGGCGAATCCGATCTTCCCGGAACTGCGCGACTGCGGCAAAGCGCAGGACCGCGTCGTCGATCCCGCCGTCGTTGTCGAGCGCGATCCCGAAGTGATCTTCGCCTCCTGGTGCGGCATGAAGGTCAACACCGACGCCATCCGCTCCCGCCCGGGCTGGGATGGCACAAGCTGCCGTGCGGAACGGCCACGTCTACGAGATCCCCTCGACCTGCATCCTGCAGCCCGGTCCCGCTGCGCTGACCGAAGGCGTGCGCCAATTCCACGCCATTCTCGCGCGCGTCGCTGGCGCAGGCCTTGCTTCCGACCTGCTTCCGGACTTCATAGCCGTCAAGGATCGGCGATACGCCTTCCTCCTGTAAATTTGAGCGCAGACCCGAAGCGCCGGATTCATCCCTTGCACCGGCCGGTCGAATACATCTTTCGAAGCCGCATGATTTCTAGTTTCGGGAATCATCGCTTCCCCAGGAGTAATTCATCATGGCTCACTCTCATGCGCCACGCCCGCGCCCGTGGCGTTGCCCGGCGTCTCCAAAATCGTCGCCGTCGGTTCCGGCAAAGGCGGCGTCGGCAAAACCACCGTCGCCGTCAACCTTGCCATTGCGCTCTCCAAACTCGGCCAGCGCGTCGGCCTCATCGACGCCGACATCTACGGCCCCAACGTCCCCCTCATGATGGGCTCCACGCAGCAGCCGCTCGTCGGCGCCAACAACCAGATCCAGCCCAATCTCACCCACGGCATCAAGACCATCTCCATTGGCTACATCTCGCCCGGCGACAAGCCCATGGTGATGCGCGGCCCGATGCTTCACCAGATCATCCGTCAGTTTCTGCAGCAGGTGGAATGGGGCGAACTCGACTACCTCATCGTCGATCTGCCTCCCGGCACCGGCGATGTGGTCATCTCGCTGGTGCAGACCGTCCCGCTTACCGGCGCCGTCGTCGTCTCCACGCCCAGCGACGTCAGCCTGCAGGATGCGCGCAAGGCTCTTGAGATGTTTGCCCAGGTCAATGTCGAAGTCCTGGGCATCGTCGAAAACATGAGCCACTTCACCTGCCCGCACTGCCATCAGGAGATCGACATCTTCTCCAAGGGCGGCGCCGAGCGCACGGCAAAGCAGTTCAATATTCCCTTCCTCGGATCGATCGAGCTGGTTCCCGCCATTCGCGAAGGCGGCGACCGCGGACTGCCCGTCACGCTGGCCGGCCCCAAGAGCCCCCAGGCCGCCGAGTTCTACGGCGTGGCAGAAAAACTGATGGAACGCGCCAATGCCGCAGCCGCCGCCAGCACCGACGTCATCGAAATCAGCTGATAATTGGGGCGTGGCCAGCCGTCTTCGTCGCATCCGCGCCAGAAATAAGATAATACAGATGCGGAGATGAATCAATCAGCTAGGCGGTCGTTCGGTGAGGAGTAAAGCGACAAAATGCAGATCCGGGACATTCAAAGCAGTGACTTCGATCAATGGAAGCCGCTCTGGGACGGCTACAACGCATTCTACGGCCGCAAGGATGAAACCGCATTGCCGGATGCGGTCACGGACATGACGTGGTCGCGCTTCTTTGATAGCTATGAGCCGGTGCATGCGCTGGTCGCCGAACAATCAGGACAGTTACTCGGCCTTGTTCATTTCGTCTTCCACCGCAGCACGATCTCAATTCAGCCGACCTGCTATTTGCAGGACCTGTACACGATTGAAGCTTCGAGAGGCAAAGGCGTCGGGCGCAGTCTCATCCAGGAGGTCTATCGACGCGCCGAGAATGCACGTTGCGGCCGAGTGTATTGGCACACCCATGAATCCAATGCGACTGCAATGAAGTTGTATGACAAGGTCGCGGAGAAATCCGGATTCCTAGTTTATCGAAAGATGCTGTAAGTTTCGACCCACATCTCATCCAGGCAAAAAGAAAGCGGAGCATCATGCTCCGCTTTCTTATTCGGATGTACTTCTTACCGCCAGTGCCCTTCCACTAGCACATATCCGCCTGGACGATGCTCCCAATGATGGGGCACCCACACCGCTCGTGGGCGGGGAGGCTCTGCCCAAACGCCTGCGTGCCATGCGTAACGATGGCCGTCCCAGGCGTGATAGCCAGGCTGCCATACCCATCCCGCATGCGGCGGATGGCCATAATGCTCGTCGAACTGGCGCAGGCGGCCTTATGCTGACATACACCTGCGCGAACGAAGCCGCAGGAAGCAGAGTGAAAGCAAGCAATGCTGCGAGTGCAATCTTCTTCACAGTCTTAAAACTCCTTCAGCGTTGAATTCTTGCCGGAGCTTGGGGAAGCTCCCCGGCTTCTTGTTCAATTTGAACCGGAACAGGCGGCAAAAGTTGTGCCGCGGCCCATTCTGCCCCAATGAACCTTGGTAACGCAACCGCTACTTTTTCACAGGAGTTACTAACTCGATCTCTTCGGTAAGCACTTCCATGGCCTTCACACAGGCCGCTCGGCTCACGTCACGATGCGTCACCAGACGAATCGCATCGGAACCAACGGAGCCGGCCAGAATGCCTCGTGCCTTCAACCGCGCAACAACTTCCGCGGCGCGTAGCCCATCCGCAAGCTTGAAGATCACGATATTCGTCTCTACGGTCTCGGGATCGATCACCGCGCCTTCCATGTGCGACAGAGCCTCGGCAAGCAGCCGCGCATTTGCGTGGTCTTCATGCAAACGAGCGGGCATTTGCTCCAGAGCAATCAGACCCGCCGCCGCCAGTACGCCCGCCTGACGCATCCCGCCGCCCAGAGCCTTGCGATAAACCCGCGCGCGCTCCATCAATTCCGCCGAGCCCACCAGCATCGATCCCACCGGCGCGGCCAAGCCCTTTTGACAGGCAAAACATGATCGTGTCGAATCCGCGCGTCAGCGTTTTTACATCCTCACCCAGCGCCGTTGCTGCATTAAAAATCCGCGCACCATCCAGATGCACCGGAAGTTTCCGTTCCTTCGCTTCCGCCCAGATCTCTTCCATCGCGCGAAGCGGCGTACACCGACCGCCCGCTAAATTCGCCGTGTTTTCAATTTCAATCAAACCAGTAGCGGCGCGGAACGAACTCCGCCCGTAGATCACAGGCTCGATATCTCTCCACGTCAGCGTGCCGCTCTCGGTCGCTACCGCGCGAATCACGCATCCCGAAAACACCGCAACCGTTGCCATCTCCCAATCCAGAATGTGCGCGCGTGATTCGCAGATCACTTCCTGCCCCGGCTCCGTGTGCAGGCGAATCCCAATCTGATTCCCCATGGTTCCGGTCGGCACAAATAATGCAGCCTCGCGTCCAAAGGCCTCCGCCGAGCGCTTCTCCAGCAGATTTACGGTTGGATCCTCGCCGTACACGTCATCGCCCACTTCGGCCGCAGCCATCGCCGCGCGCATCTCCGGCGTAGGCCGCGTCACAGTGTCCGATCGCAAATCAATCAATTCTTCCATTCCGATTTCCTGCTTCTCTAAATCTCGGGTTCTCTGTTTCTCCAGTCCCCTGCCCACTGCGCACTGTTCGCTCCTTCTAAGGTATCTGCGCCATCGGCAATTCCATCACAGGCGTAAGCTTTCCATCCTTCGAGGCAACAGCCCACAGTCCGTGAAAACCGTCTCTCAGCTCGGGATGTGCTTTCAGCAGCGCGCTCAATACCGCAATTGCTTCTGTACGAGTAGCCGCGGGGTCCGTCATACCCAGCGACTCAAACGTCACGCTCAGATCAGATTGGCGCAGCGTCGTGTCAATGTGGATCCCATCGATCTTCCAATTACGCGGTCCATCCGCAAGCGAAAGCGGAAATCCGCCCGGAGGTCTTTCATCTGCGCTTGCTCGCGGTTCAGCTTCTCCATGTTCGGAGACGAGAGAAAATCCACCGGCAGCAGCAAATAGCGCGCCAGATCGAAGCTGTAGAACGCGCTCCACGGTGCACCTGTCGTAGCCAGCGTCCGGGCACGTGCCCAATACCACACGCCGTCATGCCCGTCGATGATCCCTTGCCTGACTGAGACACCTCCAAGTTTCCAACTTGGAGTCGCACCCGTTGGATCCCAAACCGCGATCAGGCCAATCTGACCACCCAGCGGCGCTCCCGAAGCATCCGCCAGAACCACCGCATATTTCCCGGGAGGCAACGCATGCATGCTCACCGTCACCGTAAGCGAACCATTGGCATTCGAGCAGAAAAACTGGTCATCCGTGGTTTCAGTTTGGGAAGAGGCATCCAGCAAATAAATCGCCTGGATCTGCGCCTGGCCGCCCTTCACAAGCGGCGCTCCCAGCTCCACCTCGCCGTGAATTCCGTCCCATTGCGCCGCGATCGCTGGTAATAGCTGCGCCTGCAATGTTGAGTAATCCTGCTGCACCACGGCAACCGCCAACCGCTGACCTATTGCGGCCAACGCGTTTCGGTCTTGCGGCTGCAACTCAGCTTGCGTCGTGCAGGTCACGGCAAAGCCCGCAGCGGGCACCATGCACACCAACGCCGAAATCAAACCGGTCCAGCAGAGGCGCATCAGTTGCGATTCCCTCCCCACCCACGAAACCTTTGCGAGCGCTTCCGGGCCACTGTTAGTCTAGTACGTAGGGCGCATCATCAGCGAACCGTCGCTCGGTTCCCATCCGCCCGGAGAGCAGATTCCCATGCGCGATTCGATCCGGCATTGTGACCTCCCTCTGCAGGCTCACCGTGGTCTGTCGGTCGCGAAGGCTCTTCTTATGGCAGGATTCGTCGGCACCACTCTCGTCGCGGCGCAAACGCAAACCCAAACGCAACCAGCCCCGTCCCCACCCAGCACTGCGCATCCTCTCAACCACCGACCAACTCATTCCCCAGCCACGCAATCTGCCGCCGCCCCTGCCGCTCCCACCACTCCCCCCACACCGGCATGGCCCATTAATGACCGCCCCGCCCCAGCAACGGTTTCATGGAATCGCGACGAACTGCGTATTGACGCAGCCAATTCAAGCTTGCAGCAGATTCTGACCGACGTTGCAACGGCAACGGGATCGACCGTAGAAGGTGTTTCCAAAGACGAGAGAGTCTTTGGAAGCTTTGGTCCTGCCTCGGCCCGCGACGTGCTCGCGCAGCTTCTGCAGGGCTCCGGCTACAACATCGTGATGGTGGGCGATCAAGGCCAGGGAGTGCCGCGGGAGGTCATTCTCAGCGCGCGCAACGCAAACAAGACACCGCAGGGAATCGCCCGGCCCTCCCAGGAAGACAACGAAGACGATGCCGCTGACTATCCGCAGTATGACCCGCAACCGCAACAACCGCAGCAGGTCCCACAACCGCTTCAGCCCGTGCGCCCGGGATTTCCACCTGACGGATCCGCGCCTGTGCGCGCTCCTCTACCGATGCCACAACAACCGCAAGTTCAGCCGGGTCAACAGCCGAATAATCCCTAATTGCGAGCAATCCTGAGCTAGTCAACTATGACAGCCGAGTTTTCCTCGAGCGGGGGAGCCACACGCGATCCCGCGAGAAGAATTGCGCAGGAAACGATCAGAAAAATAAGGGTCGAGCCCAAGCCCGTGCGGAGGTTCGTGCGGTCGCTGATGGCTCCGATGATCTGTGGTGAAAATGTGTCACCGAAGCAATGAATGATGAAGAGATTGAGTCCGACGGCGGTGGCACGGACCTCCGCCCCAACTGAGTTGACGATGGCCGTGTTGAGCGGACCGGTGTTGAGGAACAGAAAGAATTCGGCGCCGAAGAGCGACGGTACTGCCCATTTGGCTGGCCCGAAGAAGAGAAGCAGACCAAAAGGCACGGTGAGCGCGACACTCCAAAACGAGAGCAGGTAGAGTGCACGGTAATTCGTGCGCAGCCAGCGTTGGGCGATCATGCCGCCGATGAGGGTTCCGACAATGCCGTCGAGCACGGTGCTGGCCCCGACGAGCTGGCTCGCGCTGCCGACCGATAGGCCGACGGAACGGCGCAGGAACTCCGGTACCCAGGCCGAGATGCCCCCCATGGCAAATGTGAGCATGGCCAGGCCGAATGTCGCGGTCAGATAGGCGGGGTTGGTGAAGAGGTCCCAAAAGCCGGCGCGCTTGTATGTGGCCTTCCGATGGTCGCTCGCGCCGCGCACGGGCTCGCGCCCAATGACCCAATAGAGCAAGGCAACAACAAGGCCCGGAATGGCGCAGATGAAAAACGGCATGCGCCATCCCCAGAGAGGCCCCATTTGTCCCCCAGCCAGGTAGCCGAGGGCTGCGCCGACGGGGATCGCGATATAGAAAATGGACAGAATCCGATTGCGATCGCGTTCGGGGTAGAAGTCGGCCAGGACGGCAGGGGCAAAAATGCCGAAAGTGGCCTCGCCGATGCCGACCAGCGCGTGGCGAATATAAAGGGTCCAGTAGTCGTGGACCCATGCGGTGCCGAGCGTGGCAAGGCTCCACAGGACCGCGCCAGCGATGATCATCGGCTTGCGCGAAAAACGGTCTCCAAGCCAACCGGTGAGGGGCGCGGTAAACATGTAACAGAGGAAGAGTGCCGTGGTCAGGGCGCCCATCTGCTGATCGGTCGAGTGGAATTCGCGCTGGATGAGCGACACTTCGCCGGGCAAAATGTACCGGTCGACGTAATTGAGCAGGTTCAAACAGAGGAGCAGGAGAAAAGTACCCAGGGCCGGGCTCATCGGTGCGCGGAGAGGTTGTGGCGAATCTGCCAATCGGTCTCGCTTGAGGAGAGAGATTTGGGAGCATGAAGATTATCCCACAGCACCCATTTTTGGAGATTGATTGAGGCGACGGCGAACCCCAGCTGCATTCAAAATCACTTTACCGAGTCATGGAGCAAGCGCAGCGGCTCCTCTGCCTACTCTTTGGGCCGAGGAAAACGAGCTTCGACGGTGGTGGCAATGCCGCCTCGCGGGCGGAATTCGCCGCGGACTACTGCCCAGACGGGATCGCAGGCCTTCACTATGTCTTCCAAGACCTGATTGACAATGTTTTCCTGAAAAATGCCGAGGTTGCGGTAACTGAAGAGGTACTCCTTGAGAGATTTGAGCTCGAGGCAACGGTCACGCGGCATGTAGCGCATGTTGAGGACGCCAAAGTCAGGCAGACCTGTCTTGGGGCAGACCGAGGTCAACTCCGGATCGTCGATGGAAATTTCGTAACCAGGGAACTGGTTTTGCCATGTCTCGATCGCCGGGAATTCAAAGTCGAGTCCGGCTTTGGCATGGTCGTCCGTATAGCGGGGTTGCGCAGCCATAAGCCCATTGTACGGGCCGCTCTGATGGCAAATGGATGACCTGAGAACCGATTTTTTGCTCCCTCGGGTTGCTTTCAGGAGTCCTATATACTGGCTCAGGTCAACCGGATGATTAAAGAAAGAAAGGAATTGGACCGCGGATGGCTCTGGGTGGGCGTTGCGGTCATTCTGGTCATCGTTTTCTTCTCGGCACGGACCCTGACACGGGAACGACTGCCGGTCCGCATCGCTACGGTTGAACGCGCGCCTCTGACAAGTACTCTCAGCACCAATGGGCATGTGGAGCCGGTGATGAAAATCGAATTCCCTTCTCCGATTGCGACCACGGTCAAGGCAGTCTATGTGCAGCCCGGCGATCGAGTAACAAAGGGAAAACTTCTTATGGTGCTTGACGATGTCGACGCGCGAGCGCGATTGGCAACCGCCGAGAGCGGCGTGAAAACTGCGGAGGCAGCACTCGAAGCCGCGACTCAGAATGGGACGCTGGAGCAGCGTCAAGCCTCTGCGGCCGAGTTGACGCGAGACGGGATCGATCGCGACCAGGCGCAGCGAAATTTGGACGCACTGACGAAGCTCAGCACGACGGGTGCGGCTTCTCCGAGTGAAGTCGCGGCTGCCCGACAGCAACTGGATACGCTGGAGGCCAATATCCGCGCCGCCGAATTGAGCGCGCGGGGACACTACTCCACTGCAGAAGTGGCACGCGCACAGGCGGCCCTCGCCGACGCGAAAGCGAATGCGGATGCGGCACGCCAAGTGTTACAGAAGACGTCGTACCGCGCGCCGATTGCAGGCACGGTCTACTCAGTGGATGCGAGACCCACCGAATATGCGGAAGTGGGAAAGGTTCTCTTGCAGATGGCCGACTTGGCGCACGAGCGGGTGCGTGCATACTTCGACGAACCGGACATCGGTCGGTTGTCGGTCGGGCAGGAGATTCAGATCAAATGGGACGCGAAGCCCGGCGAGGTATGGCACGGTCACATCGTACGTACACCGATCACCGTGATTACCTACACGACACGAACTGTCGGTGAAGTAATCATCGATATCGATGGCGGGGATGGCGACTTGCTTCCCGATACGAATGTAACGGTGACGGTGACAACAGCGAGCGAAGCGGATGTGTTGACCATTCCGCGGGAAGCCCTTTACTCCGAAAACGGGAAACCATACGTATTCAAGGTGGTGAACGACGGGCTAGTGCGGACCCCGGTGACCACAGGTGCGATCAACCTGACGCAGGTGGCCATTCTCGCTGGACTGAACGGTGGCGACGTTGTTGCCACCGGGACCACGACAGGACAGCCCTTGCAAGTAGGCGTACCGATCAAGCGGGTGCAGTGAAGACGTTATTGGGGACAATCTTCTCAGCGGGCTTGTTTACGGTCTCCGCAGGAACATTTGCTGTTGCCCTGCATGCGCAGGTTCCCGGGAGTCCGGCGTCTGATGCCCATGCGGCTTTGCAATTAGGTGAGGCGGACAAAGCTCTTACCTTGCTTGGCTCGGTTCCCGCGTCGGCGGAGGTGCACAACCTTCGATGCCGCGTGCTTTTCACGCTGGAACGCTGGGATGCGGCTTCGAACGAATGCCAACAGGCAGTCACCATGGATGGAGGAAATTCTGAATATCACTTGTGGCTTGGCCGGGCGGTCGGAGAACGAGCATCACGGGCGTCATTCGTGAACGCGTTTGGGCTTGCAAAGCAGGTACGGGCCGAATTGGAGACGGCGACAAGACTCGACGCGCGGAACGCAGATGCGCTGGCAGATCTAGGAGAGTTTTACAACTCTGCTCCGGGCATTGTGGGCGGGGGCGAAGACAAAGCAGAGAGCACAGCCAAAGCACTAGACAAGGTGGACCCGGCTCGGGCATTCCAGTTGCGTGGTTGGATTGCCGAGGAGCATAAGGACTATGCGACGGCGGAACGCGAATTGAAAGCGGCGATTGGGGTCGATCCGCACCCAGCATCTCCTTGGATGTCTCTTGCCAGCTTTTACCGAAGACGGCAGCGCTGGGCAGAAATGGACGCAGCGCTTCAAAGCGGGCTAAGAGCCGCAGAACACGATCGAAAAGCGGGAGTTGCTTTTTACAACGGAGCGATGGTGCTGATCAAGGCCGACCGCGATTTGCCGCTGGCTTCCAGATTCCTGCAAGAGTATTTGAGCAGCTCCTCAATGACGGAGGAGGCGCCTGCATTTGGGGCGCACGTGACTCTGGCGCGTGTGTTGGCGCAGCAAGGCGACAAAGCGGGCGCCACCCAACAAAAGGCGGCGGCGTTGGCGTTGGCACACGATTACAAGCCGGCGCTGGAATTGAAATTCTAGACTTGAGACATTCAACGGAACGAATTGTATGAACACTAGACACACAACCCGCGCGGCTATGTTTGCCGGTGTGCTGGCAGCGATGGGGGCGCCTGCGATCGGGATGGCACAGGTATCGCTCGCGACGGTTGTGGATCTTGCCGAAGGCAACAGCGCAACGGTACGGATCGATCAGGCCGAACTGCGCAAAGCGCAGGCGTCGCTTGATGAATCAACCGACGCCTATATTCCGACCTTGTCGATTGGTTCCACAGTGGGACCGCCAACGATTGGATTCCCTACCGGGCAGCCTTCAATCGCGAACGCTTCGATGCAGTCGCTGGTATTGAGCTTCCCGCAGAAGCAATATATTGGCGCGGCGCGCGCGGGAATTCAGGCCGCAACGCTCAATTTTAAGGACGCCAAGGAGCAGGTGGCTCTGGATGCTTCGACAGCGTACGTCGAGCTCGACACCGTCAATCGTGAAATGGAAGCGGCGCACCAGCAGGAATCCTTCACGGCGCGATTGGTCCAGGTAGAGCAGGATCGGACGGAGGCGGGCGTCGATCCACAAAACGAACTTCTTCAGGCGCGACTGACAGCAGCGCAAATCCGCTTGAAGAGGATCCATCTGGAAACAAGGGCAGCAACGCTGGCCAAGCAACTGGCGAATTTGACGGGTTTGCCAGCCGGCTCGATTGCCCCAGATCGGGCCAGCATTCCGGAGATTCCTGCAGTCACCGCGGAGAATCCGCCAACTACGTTTGGAGTGCAAGCTGCGCAAGCCACAGCGCAGTCAAAACAACTGCAGGCCAAGGGAGACGCATATGTTGGCCGACGACCAGAAATTTCCTTTGGCGCTCAATACAACCGCGACTCGAATGCTTTGAATAATTACAACACGTACTACAAGACCTTTAAAGCCGACAACTTCAGCGTCGGATTTGAGATTGAAGTTCCACTTTTCGATTTGGCCCACCGCGCTAAGGCGCGCGAATCTGCGGCCGAAGCCCTGCGGGCAAAGGTTGAGGCGGAACAAGCACAGCGCCAGAATGAAATCCAGATCGCAGAGCTGACAGGCAGTCTGCGCGAGCTCGATACGCTGGCGGAGATTGCGAGTCTGAAGCAACAGATCGCCAGTCGAGCAACTGAAGAGTGTGCTGGCACAGCTTGGAGCTGGGAATGGGACCGGCAGCGGTCCTGGATCGACGCCGCAGCTTACGCCGAAAGCTGAGCAACTGGCGCGCATTGAGAGCCAGTAAGCAAGCTCGAAGACTCGCTGGATGCAGGATTCGAGCTCGAAAAAGCGCGGCTGAACCTGCTGCGCGCGTTGGGTCACATGGAAGACTGGTTGCACGAACTGCACGGCAAATAGCAGCGTAACCCCTTTTGACACTGGCGAAAACGGGAAAAATGGTAAGATTGAAGGGATGTCTATGCCACTGAAAACACTGTTTCTGAACCCACCCTCTTTTGAGGGCTTTGACGGCGGCGCAGGATCGCGCTGGCCGGCCACGCGCGAGATCGAATCCTACTGGTACCCGGTGTGGCTGACCTATCCGGCCGGCCTGCTGGAGGGCTCGCAGACTGCTCGATGCGCCTCCGCACCATGTTTCTGCGGAAGAGACGATCAAGATCTGCAAGGAGTTACGAGTTCCTTGTGCTCTTCACATCGACCGTGGGCTGGGAAGGCGATCAGCGGCTGGCGGAAGCCATCAAGGCCGCCAATCCCTCGATTCGGATTGCGTTTGTCGGACCGCCGGTGACGACGGACCCAGACCGCGCACTGAACGAATGCGAAGCGCTGGACTTCATCTGCCGCCGCGAGTTCGATTATTCCATCGTCGAGTTTGCGCAAGGCAAACCGCTCAACGAAATTCTCGGCATCAGTTACAAGCTGAACGGCAAGGTAGTGCACAATCCGGACCGCCCACAGGTGGAAGACCTGGATGCGATGCCGTGGGCCACGAAGGTCTACAAGCGCGACTTGGATGTAACGAAGTACAACGTGCCGTTCCTGCTGCACCCGTTTATCGCGCTCTATTCGACGCGCGGATGCCCGGCACAGTGCACTTTCTGCTTGTGGCCGCAGACGCTGAGCGGACATGCATGGCGCAAGCGTTCCACCGACGATGTGGCTGCGGAGCTGGCATGGGCCAAGCAGAATTTTCCCCACGTGAAGGAATTCTTCTTCGACGACGACACCTTCAACATTCAGAAGCAGCGCACGGTTGAGCTCTGCGAGAAGCTCAAGCCGATTGGCGTGACATGGAGCTGCACGTCGCGCGTCACGACTGACCGTGAGACGCTGAAGGCGATGAAGGACGCCGGATGCCGGCTGTTGATTGTCGGCTTCGAGTCGGGCGATCCGCAGATCCTGAAAAACATCAAGAAGGGCGCAACCGTAGAACGGGCGCGTGCCTTTGCCAAGGACTGCCACGACCTGGGCTTGACCATTCACGGCGATTTCATTCTCGGCTTGCCGGGCGAAACCAAGGAGTCGATCCAGAACACGATCAAGTTCGCGAAGTCGCTCGATGTGGAAACGATTCAGGTCTCGATCGCCCATGCCTATCCTGGGACGGAGTTCTACGAATACGCACGGGAGAATGGATTCATCAAGAATACGACGTCGATGAGCGACGAGGGCGGCCACCAGATGGCGCACATTGAGTACCCAGGCCTGCCCACCGACTACGTGCTGGAGATGGTGCATCGCTTCTACGACGAGTACTACTTCCGGCCTAAGGCTGCGGCGCGCGTGATTTGGAAAGCCATCGTGAATCGCGATGTTCCCCGGCTTTATGTCGAAGCCAAGTCGTTCCTCAAGCTTCGCGCGCAACGCAACAAGATGGTGAAGGATGCACGCAGCCGTCAGGCCGATCCTCCGGCACCGGTTGGCGCGGGCGCATAGGCGAGCCGGGAATAAGCACGATCAAGGGCGGCACTCAAAATGAGTCCGCCCTTTTTTTCTTGCATCTGAAAATAGAACCGCTCGAAATGGCGCATCAAACCCTCAGACCGCAGACAGTATTTAATCCTTGGATTGGTCGCAGTTTGCGCACCACTCGGCGACACTTGCCTGTCGCGCGGCATGACGAATCAGCCGCCCATTTCGCTAGCCCATCCCGGCACCCTGATTGCGGCGGTGTTCACGCCATGGGTCGCGGCGGGGATCGCTCTGCTGATCGGATTCTTTGCCAGCTATCTCACTGCCCTTTCCTGGGCCGATCTGACGTTCGTTCTTCCAACCACTGCGTTCGGGAATGTGATCGTGGCTTTGCTCGCGCGCTTCTGGCTGCATGAGCCGATTTCGATTCAGCGATGGGCAGGAATCATCCTCATCACCGTCGGCGTGGGCTTTGTCGCGAATGGGCCATCGCTCACGGAAAGACCGGCAGAGCCGTTCCCGCACGCAGGCAGAGCTGGGGACAGCCGTCGAAGAGGAGCAGGTACGATGAACCCCTCTTCCCCTCGCATCCGAGCCCGTGGGCTGCTGCAGTGATGATCGCTGCTGTGATCGTGAGTTCGACGACTGGAGAAGTTTTGACGGCAGCCGCGATGAAATCGATCGGTGACCTCGACGTGATTCGAGCGCGCTCGGGGCTTGCGGGGGCGATTCGCGCCGTCCTCACCTGTCCGCTGTTCTTTGCGGGCGTGAGTTTTCTCGCGTTGGCATTTTTCTCGCTGCTGTTCGCGCTGAATCATCTGAATCTCAGCCTTGTGGCGCCAGCGTCGGCTTCGCTGACACTGGTGACCAATGCGATTGCGGCGAAGTTCTTTCTAAAAGAAAATGTCGATCGACGTCGTTGGACCGCCGCAGTGCTGGTATGTGTTGGAGTGTACTTTTTGGCGCACTGAGGCGTCTGAAATGGGATTCCGATTCCTGGCCAGAGCGTGCTGCTTCATCTTCCTTGCTTTACCCGCGGGGCTGGCTACTCTCTCCGTCGCTCAGCGGCTCGCAGGATTCGAGTCACAGACAGAGCAATTGCGAAGCACGGCTTCATCGGGTGGGATGGTATTCGAAACGCAGCGATGTGCGGAGATTGCAGCGATGGGGCCGGAGTACAGGTCCCTCGGAAACACCTGCGAGTATGCCCTTTCCCGCAAGACACTTCCGAACTTCCTCTGCCACGAGACGATGTTGCGCTCGATGCGGAACAATCCCCGCGAAGAGTGGAGGCCTGTTGACACCGTCATCGCTACGGTAACGTTCGTGAATGGCAAAGGCGATCGCTACTCGGACTTCACGATCAACGGGCGGCAGGTCGATTCGCTGGCGGCCTCCGGCGGGTGGAATTCGCTGGCGCTTTTCGGTTCGCAGTTGACAACGATATTCTTGCCCGCGACGAAGACCGATTTCAAGTTCAGCGGGAAGGTCAATGGGGAACAGGGTCCATCCGCGTTGTTCAATTTCCAATTCAAGCGCGAAAACAACTTCACCTTTAAAAAGGGCGCCCTTCGTCCCGGATTGTCCGGGTCGATTTTCATCGATGAGCCAACGGGCCAGTTGCAGCACGTCGAAGCGTTCGCGAGTGAATTGGATCCAAATGGCCATCTCTTGCCCTACAAGAGTTCGCTCGATTACGGAGACGTTGCGATCTTCGACCTCGGAATGATTCTGACTCCTACCGCAGGTCGAGTGGAGGTTTGTTTCGTGGACGGAGTGTGCGATCAGAATGTTCTCTCCTTTCATGGTTGCCGCAAATTCGGTTCAGATGCGCGGATCATTCCAAACCCGGCGCCATGAACCGCATGAATCCTGTCGGCTTCAAGTCGGGAACAAAGAAGGTTCGGGGGACATTGATCGCTGCACATAGTGCTTCTGCGGCTAAGTGACCAGAGCGTGCAGCGCTTTCCATCGTGGAGGCCCAGCCGGTCGCGGTCCAATCGCCGGCAAGCACGCAATTGGGCCAGGGGGAGACGGGGCCCGAATTGGCGTTGATGCCGGGCGGGGCGCAGGAGGTCGCGTGCACTTCCTTGATCAACGCAGCCTTCTCCAATTTGGCGGAAGCCATGGCCGGGAAAAACTCCGCCAACTCGCGGACCGCCTGCGCGATCGCTTCGTTGCGATCCAGAGCCGCGAAGGTTCGCGAAGCACTGACCACCAATTCCAGGTAACTGCCGCGGAGCTTGCGCCAGGGTTGGATGCGGCTCTTGTTGTACATCCAGTGAATCTCTCGGTCGAGCAGCACTGCATGGTCCAGGTCCGTGATTTCACGATCGAACCAAAGGTGCACACTGCAAATGGGCCAATGTTGACGATAACTGAGGCGTTGCGCGAGGGAGTTCGCATCCTCGGCTGGAGGCATTTGAGGCACCAGTTTCGCGGTAGCTTCAAAAGGCAACGCGAGTACGAGGAAATCGGACTGCAAGACACCTTCGCGCGTGGTGACCCCCCATTGCGAAGCCTCTTCATCCCACGCGAGAGAGTCAACATTTGAATTGTAGTGAACGAGAGAACCGCGCCCCACTAGATATTGATCTGCCGTGCCGTAAAGCTCGCTGAGCGGGATGGTGCTAACGCCCATATGCCCGGCTCCCGCGGATTTCAGAAACACTTCGTGCATCACGTGGGCCGCATCGGGGACTGAGATCGCATCGAGATCCGCGTTGAGCGCGCTGGCAATCACAAGCCTCCAGAAGCGCTCCATCGCGCCGGGGGTCTGGCCGTTTCGCTTGAGCCATGATTCCAAGGTTTCGGCGGAATGTTGGGTGACCGGACGCATCAGTCTACTGAAAGCTTTGGCGAGTGCCAGTTTGTCGGCTCGCCCAAAGGCCTTCGCGCCGAGCATTCTCGGCAAGCCATGGAAAGGAGCGGGCAACCAGGATGGTCCGAGCACAGAACGCCGGCCGCCAGGCTCAATCATCGTCATCTCGCGCGTCCAGTAGATTTTCTCGAGGACGCCGATGCGCTTGTACAAGCTGATGAGGTTGGTGCAACAGCCGAAGAGCACATGCTGGCAGTTGTCAATCACCTCTCCGACGCCGGGATGGAGATAGGACGACGCGCGTCCGCCGAGATAACCACGGCGTTCGATGAGATGCACCCCGCAACCGGCCTCCGCGAGAGCGCAGGCAGCGGTGATGCCGGCAACGCCGCCGCCTATCACCGTCACGGATTTATTCAATCTTTTCTGCAAGTAGTTCAAGCTTCTGATTGTCCTGATTTCAATGATCCGAGCAGCCGTGCTGCCGCGACACGCACCATTCCCCAGGATAAGATGGCGAGCTTTTGCGGGAGCGGCACAGATACCCGTTGCGAGAATACATCGTAGCCGGCGCGCTCAATGCGGCGCAGCAAAGCATGATAAATCGAAACCAGAACCCAGAGCGCAGGACGGCTTTCGCGGTGGATCAACGGCAGTAAGACCTCGGCCGATCGATAATAGACTTCCGCGCGGGCAGCCAACTCTGCGAGCATGGCACTTTCGTCCGCCGAAGGGGGAATGGCTGGACTCCGGTGTAGAAGTGATTCCAGAGTGATGCGATGCGCGGCAAGATTTTCAAGTGGAAGATACACTCGATTGCGCGCTGCGTCTTCTTCTACGTCGCGCAGAATATTGGTTAGCTGGAACGCGATCCCGGTCTCCTCCGCAAGCTTCTCGGCGGCGGAGTCGGTATAGCCAAAGATACGAATGCATACCAGCCCGACAACCGATGCAACGAAATAGCAGTATTGATAGAGATCGGCGAATGTTGCGTAGGTGTCAGGGGCGCTACCGGCAGCCACATTGAGATCCATCGTGGTACCGGCCACAAGTTCGTCGAGCAATGCAAGCGGGATTTTGTATCGAAAGATTGCGTCGCTGACCGCAAGGAAGACGGGGTCCGCAGTTACGCCGGTTGCGGTTGCATCGTGCCACGCCGCGAGCCACGACGCAAGGTGACGACGGCGCTCGGCGCGTGGAAGGCTTTCATCATCCGCGAGATCGTCGGCCTTGCGCATAAACGCATAGATCGCGCAAATGGCGTTTTTGCGCGGCGCGGGCAGCGCAAGAAAGGCATAGTAGAAATTCTTTGCTTCCCGTTTCGCGATGGCCCTGCAAATTGAGTACGCTTCGTCTAATTTCGATGATTGCGTCAAAGTCGCTTTCCTATTCAACGCGAACCCAGACGCAGGAAGGGCAAGAACTTGCCACTGACGGCGCGAAGCGCAAGGGCCAATTTGGTTCGTTTCGCGATGGCCGGACGCGCACTGAGCACATCATAGTCCTGCCGCTCGATCGCACGCAGAATCGCGAGGCCACCGCGGCTGAAGAGATCGAGATCGACTGCCAATTCGCGGCCTACCATGCCGATCAACGGTAGCCCTTCCTCGAAGAGGCGGCGCGCGAAGTCAACTTCATAGTCAAGCAGCGCGCGAAACGGCGCTGTAGCGACGCCGGCAGCAATTGTCTCATCGGTAACGCCAAATCGACGCATATCGTCTTGCGGCAGATAGACGCGGCCCTTGGCGAAGTCGACACGTACATCCTGCCAGAAATTTGCCAGTTGCAGAGCCGAACACGTTGCGTCTGAAAGGCGGAACCGTTCTTCGTCGCAATAGCCGCAGGCATACAGTACCAGCCTGCCCACGGGATTTGCTGAATAGCGGCAATACTCGAGGACTTCCTGCATATTGCGGTAGCGCGTGATGACCTGGTCCTGGCGAAATGCGGCGAGCAAGTCCGCAAACGGCTGTTTCGGAATCGAACATGCACGAATGGTTTCAGCGAGCGCGACAAAGACTGGATGACGCGCGCGACCTTCGTAGCAGGCATCCAGCTCCCTGCCCCACAAATCAAGCAGGGCCAGAGCCGCGGAGCGGTCGCCCACTTCATCGCCAAGATCGTCGGAGATGCGGCAGTATGCGTAAATAGCATGGAAATGCGGCTGCAGCGCTTTCGGCAGGAACCAAGTGGCGACGTGAAAATTTTCGTAGTGCGATTCAGCCAATTGCCTGCACCATGCGCGCGCTTCCTCGAGCGTGGGCGCGACTTCGGGCATTCGATACGATGCGGGCAACGCAGCCCAGCCGCGGCGCAGCAATGCATCATTGTCCGGGTGCAGAATGGCAGTGGTCACTCGGAGAACCTCAAGGCACAATTGCGGTTTTGATTTCGCTGCTCCGCTTCATCAGCTTCTCAAAAACGCGATTCAATTCGTAGAGATGGGCGTGGCCGGTAATGAAGGCGCTCGCCTGGAATCGGCCGCAGGCAATGAGATCGAGCGCCTTGCGACAAATTGCCGGGGTATGGTGAAAGGTTGCGCGGAGCGTGATATCGCTGTAATGGATGCGATTGGTGTCCAGGTTCACACGCGTTCCCACGGCGCAACCGCCAAAGAAGTTGACAGTTCCGCCCTTGCGTACCATCTCGACCGCCTCTTCCCATGCATCGGGAACGCCGACAGCTTCAATAGCAATATCCACCCCGCGGTCTTTGGGCGTAAAGGCACGTGTTTCTCTGATGGCTTTGCGAATGGATCCCGCCTGCACCACGTGCGCCGCTCCCAATTGCTTTGCCGCTTCTACCTGGCCGTCGTGTTTCACAATGGCGATGGTCTCGCACCCAGCCAACGCCGCCACATGGAGAATCATCAGTCCCAGCGGGCCACCACCGATGACCGCGACCAGGTCGCCAGGACGTGGATGAGAGTCTTCGAAACCGTGGACTGCACAAGCCAGGGGCTCCGTTAGCGCCGCATGCTCCAGTGGCACATGATCGGGGATGTGAAGAGTATTTTTGGCGACGATTCGCGCAGGGATGCGGATGAACTCGGCGTAGGCACCATTGTTGAAGAGCAGGTCGTCGCAAAGGTTTTCCTGCCCACGCTCGCAGAAGTAGCATGCGCCGCAGGGAGCAGAATTAAGCGCTACGACGCGATCGCCGGACGTGAAATCTGTTACACCCACACCGGCCTGAACGACAGTGCCAGCAAGCTCGTGGCCAAAGAGCGCTGGGGGAACGATCATCCGCGCGTGGTATCCACGGCGAAATACCTTCAAGTCCGTTCCGCAAGTAAGAGCCGCGCCGACCCTGACAATCAACTCTCCCGGAGCCGCTTTGGGGACGGGTACACTTTCGATGCGAACATCTTCGCGCCCGTGGAGAACTGCGGCCCTCATGGTTGTTGCCATCAGGAGCCTCCTACTCTGCTCCCGCACCCAAGTGAGGCTCGATCATGATTTTCATCGAATCCGCCTTGGGATGCGAAGCCACCTCAATCGCCGCCACCGCCTCATCGATCGAGTAGCGGTGTGAAATGAGCCGGGTGAGATCAAATCCTTTACGATAGCCACCGAAAACCAGTTCGGTTACTTCATCGAGAATGCCGAATGAGGACGAATAGGAACCGAGGAGCGTCTTCTCGTCGACGCAAACGGCAGCGGGGTCGATGATCGCTTCGCCGTGTTGCGTTTGTGCGAATAGCATAACTTTACCACCGGGACGGGCTGCGTCCATCGCGGTACGAATCAATGCAGTACCCCCCACAGCCAGAATCACGGCGTCAGCACCGCGGCCTTCGGTCTCAGCGAACACCCGTTCGACTACGTTTTCCGCACCTGCATGGATTGGATGTTTCAAACCGTAATTGGCTGCAATACGCATGGCGCTCGGGGTAGAGGTCGGACGTGAGTATCTTGCCCGCGATGCGGCTCGAGAGGACAGCATGCATCAATCCGATCGGCCCTTGGCCTATCACGAGCACCGTGTCGTCAGCCGCGAGGTTGAGAAGTTTGACGCCCTTGAGGACGGTATTGACGGGCTCGATGAAGGCCGCCTGCTCAAACGGAACCCCGTCGGGGATACGCACGACGCCTCCGTTCGAGACAACGAAGTCCATCACCCGGATGTATTCGGCAAACCCCCCGCCCGAGGGCTCAAAGCCTGCGGTGACCCCCGTCTTTTTGTAGAGTGGACACTGCGCGGGCGTGCCTTTACGGCAGTAGTAGCACTCACCGCAGGGTACATGGTGAAAGGTCATGACCCGTTCGCCAATTTTGAAACCTGAAACGCCCGGCCCGACGGCCACAACGGTGCCAGCCATCTCGTGCCCAAAGATGCGCGGGGCGGAGTGGGAGCCAAAGTGAATCTTCTTGAGGTCGGTCCCACATATGCCACAGGTCGCGATTTTGACCAGTAGCTCGCCGGCGCCGATGCGCGGCACGGGCACGGTTTCGACGCGCATGTCGTTGACGCCGTGGTAGACCACGGCTCGCATAGTCGCCGGGAGTTTATGTTCCAGTTGGCGCACAGAGTTTGACGTTTGGGTTGCCATGCGTCGGGCTGACCGGACCTCATTCATTCAGGAAATTGGAGAGCGACTCCGCGATGCTTTGGGAAGCCCTTCTGCTATTTTCGCCCATCTTCGCCAATCGCAGGCCAGTACCAAGGTCGCAATGCGGCATAAAGACCAAAACGAAAGGCATTGAAACTGTCCATGCGGGGAGATGAAACGGTTGAAATCGGGCAATTTGGCGTCGAATGCGTCGCTGACGCCTTTGATGCATAGAAAGGGATGCCGCGCATCTGGGCGAGGCGGGCGATGGCGGCAGCTTCCATGTCAACTAGGGCGGCTGCATAAGTGGAGGCGAGGCGGCGTTTTTCGGCTTCGTCGGCAACTTTGGGGCTGGTTGCAAGCCAGAGTTCGCCGGCACCCGGCATCGCAACGGAAGCGCTCGCCGGTCTGGACGTCGATGACGCCGGCAACGTTGTGGGCAGTGCCGGGAGCCAAGTCGGGTGTGAGCGCTCCGGCCCAGCCAATGGAGAAGACGAGGTCGATGGGGCCGTCTTTCTCAATTTCGGCGAAGGCGCGGGTGGCGGCGGCCTGGCCGGCCCCGGCGCAAGCAGCGACATAGAGGTTATCGTCGCGATGAGCCCAGGTGTGGACGCCATTGCGGGATTTACGTTGCCAGCCGCGGACCAGCGGCTTGAGTTCGCCGGGCATGGCGGCGATGATGGCGGTGCGGGTCATGCCGGGCCTTGGGGCGCATAGCCATTGGCGCGGAACCAGTCGATGGCGGCGCGCATGGCCGGATACACGGGAACGATGCGGAAGCCGAGTTCCTGCTGCGCGCGGGCCGAAGAAGCGAACATTTTCTTGCGGCCCATGCGAACTTCTTCGAGCGTGGCGCGTGGCTCTTTGCCGCGGATGCGGCCGGTGATCCACTCTTCGAAGAAGGCATAGGTGGCGGCAACGGCGAAAGGGATTTTTGTGGTTGGCGAGGGAATGCCGGTAATGGCGGACATCTTGTCGAGAATCTGCTTGAGGGTCAGGTTTTCTCCGCCAAGAATGTAGCGTCGGCCGGGCTTGCCTTTGGTGAGGGCGTCGACGTGGGTGCGCGCGACCTCGGCGACATCGACGAGATTGAGGCCGGTATCGACGTAGGCCGGAAATTTGCGATTGAGAAAGTCGACGAAGATGCGGCCGGTGGGCGTGGGCTTGGCGTCGTTGGGGCCGATGGGCGTGGTGGGGTTGAGGATGATGACCTGCTGGCCGTCCTCGGCGGCGGCGATGGCCTGCTGCTCGGCCAGGAACTTCGAGCGCTTGTAGTGGCCCACCATGTCCTTGAGCGAGACGGGCGTGTCCTCGTTGACGACGATGCCGTCGGTGCGAAAGTGCATCGTGGCGACGCTGGAGGTGTAGACGACGCGCGGGACTCCTGCCTCGCGAGCCAGGCGCAGCAGCTCGCGCGTGCCGTCCACATTGGCGCGGTACATGGCGTCGGGATCGCGAATCCAGAGGCGGTAGTCGGCGGCCACGTGCATCACGGCATCGCAGCCGACGAAGCGCGGGCGCGAAGGACTCGGGCCGCGCGAGGTCGCCTACAACGGTGTCGCCGGGGATGCCTTCGAGATTTTCGAGATTGCTGGTTTTGCGGACGAGAAGGCGGAGGTCGGCGCCCTCGGCGGCGAGAGCCCGCGCCACGTGGTGACCGACAAATCCGGTTGCGCCTGTAAGGAAGACTTTCATAGACCGAGATCATCGAGCAGCTGACCGTTCGCGGCAGTTAGCAAACAGTCCATCCTGGCTGCGCCAATCGCGCTGCGACGGCACGGCTTAGACGCCGATAAACCGCATCTACTCCAGCGCCTCGGGGTGGAGGGCGATGTTCTTTTCGCCGGCGGCCTTCTTCTCGTTGTAGGCCTTCACCCAGTCTTCCCAGTGCTTGCCGGCGGCGCGATCCTTGCCGCTGAATTCGAGGCGGGCGATCTCGGCGTAGCTCACCTTGCGCTTGTCGGTCGCGCTTGGGGTGAAGTACTGGACATAGGAATCGGCCAGCGTGGCGCCGGTGTGGCGGTTGAAGATGTAAGCCTCGATGCGCTCGCCGGATTTGAGCGTGAGCGTCACGTCGCCGCGATAGTCGAAGGCCTTTTCGAGGGCCTGGCGCAGATCGTCGTCGCTGGCGAGTTCGGGAACCCAGCCTTCGAGCTTCTCGTGTTCGGTGCCGGGAGCGAGTTCGAGCGCTTCGACCTGTTCCATCGTGTATTTCAGCACTTCGGCGGTCATGCGTTGCGTCTCCTCAAGGGCTCGCCGCGGGCTTGGCAGATCTGCACCAGCGACGACGGGCCATGCGGCATCAGGCTCGTTGAGCAGCTTCAGCGCGTGCTGATCGCGATAGCGTGCTGAACGTGCCGCGCACCATGCCCCAGAAGCCTTTGAGCGAGCCAAAGCCATCGATGACGGCCGAGGGCTCATAGCCGCAGCTGACCATGCAGTTGGCGCACTTGGGATTGCCGCTGGCCACGCCGTACTCTTCCCACTTGGTGGTTTCGATCAGCTCCTTGAAGGTCTCGGCGTAGCCATCCTGGAGCAGGTAGCAAGGCCGCTGCCAGCCGAAGATGTTGTAGGCCGGCGAACCCCAGGGCGTGCACTCGTATTTGCGGTCGCCCATCAGGAATTCGAGGAACAGCGGCGACATGTTGAACTTCCAGGTCGTCTTGCGATTGGACAGGATGGCGCGGAAGAGCCGGCGCACGCGGGCGCGGCCCATGAAGTGATTCTGGTCGGGAGCCTTGTCGTAGCTGTAGCCGGGCGAGAGCACGATGCCTTCGACGCCCATGGCCATCACTTCGTCAAAGAAGCCGCGCACGCTGTTGGGATCGGTGCCGTCGAAGAAGGTGGCGTTGGTGGTGACGCGGAAGCCGCGCTTGACGGCCTCCTTGATGCCTTCGACCGCGATGTCGTATCCGCCTTCGCGGCAGACGGAGAAGTCGTGATGCTCGCGCTGGCCGTCGAGGTGGACGGAGAAGGTGAGATACTTCGACGGCGTGAACTCGGGCAGGCGGCGCTTGAGTTCGAGCGCGTTGGTGCAGAGGTAGATGTACTTCTTGCGCGCGATGAGGCCGTTGACGATCTCGACGATCTGCGGATGCAGCAGCGGCTCGCCGCCGGGAATGGAGACCATGGGCGCGCCGCACTCTTCGACCGCGGCGAAGCACTCCTCGGGCGTGAGCTGCTTCTTGAGGATGTGGGGCGGATACTGCACCTTGCCGCAGCCGGCGCAGGCCAGGTTGCAGCGGAAGAGCGGCTCGAGCATCAGCACCAGCGGATAGCGCTTGTTGCCCGTGAGCCTCTTCTTCAGCACATAGGTGGCAACCGTCCACATCTGGGAGATTGGAACAGCCATCATTTGAGTAAATCTCCTCCAGCGCCGCTAATCTAGCGACGCGCGTTCCATGGCCCGCTTGTAGGTGGTCAAAGCCAGCAGCGGGAAGTACTGGCGATACATGGTGTAGGCCAGGTAAAAGACCTTGGGAAATCCTGTGCCAGTGATGATGCCCTGACGCGTCGGGCCTTCGCCCATCGACTCGTCCCAACTGCCGTCCGTCACGCTGGCGCGTCAGCAGCCAGCGAACGCCCTTGGCAATCGAGTCGGAGCGGTCGTCGCCCGCAGCCAGCAGCCCAAGCAGCGCCCACGCGGTTTGCGAAGGCGTGCTCGGGCCGACGCCGCGCGTGTCTGGGATCGTCGTAGCTGCCGCAGGTCTCGCCCCAGCCGCCGTCGGGATTCTGCACCATGCGAATCCACTCCGCGGCCTGCTGCATCTGCGGCTCGTGATGATCGATGCCGATCGCCTCAAGGCCGCGCAGCACCAGGAACGTGCCGTAGATGTAGTTCACGCCCCAGCGGCCAAACCAGCTTCCGTCCGGCTCCTGCTCGCGAAGAATGAACTTGATGGCCTTCTCCACGCGCTTGTCGTCGCGCGTGTAGCCGTAGGTGGCGAGCATCTCCAGCATGCGCCCGGTGATGTCCACCGTCGGCGGATCGAGCATCGCGTTGTGATCCGCGAAGGGGATGTACTGGAAGATCATCTTGGTGTTGTCTTTGTCGAAGCTGCCCCAGCCGCCGTTGCGGCACTGCATGGCGAACTCCCAGCCGATGGCGCGCTGCGCGACCTGAATGCTGATAGCGCTCGCGGGGATTGTCGACCTTGTTCAGCGCCAGCAGCACCTGCGCGGTGTCGTCGGTGTCGGGATAGAACTCGTTGTTGAACTCGAAGTACCAGCCGCCGGGCTCGGTGTTGGGAACCTTCACCGCCCAGTCGCCCTTGTGGCGGACTTCCTTCGAGAGCATCCAGTCGGCGGCCTTGATCATGCGCGGATCGTTGCGCGGCACGCCGGCCTCGCCGAGCGCATAGACGGCCTGCGCCGTATCCCAGACCGGCGAGACAGCAGGGCTGCATGCGGAAGGTGGGCTCGGGCATTTCGGGCGTGGCCGGCTGCTCGATGCCCAGCTTTTCAAATTCGTCGCGGGCGCGAATCACCTGCGGATCGTCTTCGGAGTAGCCGAGGCAGCGCAGCGCGATGATCGCGTTGAGCATGGCCGGATAGATGGCGCCGAGGCCGTCGGTCATCTCAAGCCGCTCGAGCATCCACTTCTCCGCGCGCTTCAAGGCCAGCGTGCGCAGCGGGCGAATGTGCACAGCCTCGGCCAGATGCATGACGCGATCGACAAGCAGGAAGAAATTGCGCCAGGAGAACGAGCCGTTTGCGATCGATCCGCAGGCGCAGAATCGAATTGGCGCGGCCGCCGACGAACAGCTCGTCGATTCCCTGCTCCGGCGGAATCTTCTTGAATGGCTTCTTGGCGTAGATGATGGCCAGCGGAACGAGGATCGAGCGCGACCACGCCGAGATTTCGTAGATGTTGAAGTAGAACCAATTGGGAAAGAGAACGATCTCCGGCGGAATGGCGGGCACCGCATCGTAGTCGTACTGGCCCAGCGCGCAGAGATACATCTTGGTGAAGGTGTTGCACGCGACGACGCCGCCGTGGGCAAGAACCCACTCGCGGCACTTCGCCAGGCGCGGATCGTCTGGGCCGATGCCCATCAGCTTTGCCGAGAAATAGCACTTGACCGAGAGCGAGATATTGCCGGGACCGCCGGGATAGATGCTCCAGCTGCCATCTTCGTTCTGGTAGCGCATCATCTCGGCGAGGGCGCGCTGCAGCCGGCCAGGATCGCCGGTTTCGAGCAGCGTGTGCAGAAAGATGTAGTCGGCCTCGAGCATCGAGTCGGCTTCGAGCTCGCCGCACCAGTAGCCATCGGGATGCTGCTGCGAAAGAGGTACTCGCGCGAGCGAAGAATGGCAGTCTCGACTTCCGCCAGGTCCGCATCGATGCGGCCAAACTTCGGCACTGCGGGGAGTGTCTTCAGTTGCGAGAGACTCATGCGAATTCAAATGCCTCAGTTTCAACTGCCAAGAACGATGAACTGTTCTTGAAACATTGCTACTTGTTTTCCCCGAAAGCCCAGTCGTAAGAAGATGGTCGCCAGGCTTGGTTTACCTGAACAGCCCGCTGAACCTTCAAATCCAAAGGCAGCCAGAATTCCGGCGAGACACAGTGCGAAACCGGAATGTGGGAGCAGCGGAACTGCGAAACTATCGAACGGGAACTGGCTCCCCGCCGCCCGCTTGCCAATGGCCTGAATGATCTCAGGCGGCAGGCCGAAGCGGACATTCTCCGGCATCACTTCTACTTCTTCGACGCTCGAAAATCCGTTTTGACGCAAATAATTCACCACGTCCTCGACCAGGATCTCCGGGGCCGAGGCGCCGGCAGTTACCGCGACAGTGGAAACACCCTCGAGCCACTTGGGATCGATGGCCTGGGAGTTGTCAATCAGATAGCCGACGGTGCCGAGATTGCGCGAAACTTCGACCAGGCGGTTGGAGTTGGAGCTGTTGGTCGAACCCACCACCAGCACCAGCCCAGCATTGTGGGCCACGTTGCGGACGGCAACCTGGCGATTCTCGGTGGCGTAGCAGATGTCCTGCGAGTGCGGTCCGACGATGTTCGGGAACTTGATCTTGAGCGCGTGGATAATGTCGCGCGCTTCGTCAAGGCTCAGAGTGGTTTGCGTCAGATAGGCCACGCGGTTGGGATCGGGGACCTTGAAGCGCCTCAACTTCGGCGACGTTCGAAACCACCTGGGTGACCTCCGGCGCTTCGCCGAGCGTGCCTTCGATTTCGTCGTGGTCGCGGTGGCCGATGAGCACCAGCGAATAGCCCTGCTTGGCGAACTTGACGGCCTCGATGTGGACCTTGGTGACCAGCGGGCAAGTGGCGTCGATGACCTTGAGACCGCGCCCTTTGCTGCGATCGCGGACGGCCGGCGAAACGCCGTGGGCCGAGTAAATCACGCGCTGGCCATTCGGGAACGTCGTCGATCTCATGGACAAAAATCGCGCCCTTTTCCGCCAATTCGTTCACGACATAGCGGTTATGCACGATCTCGCGGCGAACGTAGATGGGCGCGCCGAAGGTTTCGAGGGCGATCTTGACGATGTCGATCGCGCGCACCACGCCGGCGCAAAAGCCGCGCGGCTTGAGCAGCAACACCCTTTTCTGGCTCGGGGAAGCCGCTCGTTGGCTACCGTTGGAGATGGAGTCGAGGACAGAAGTTGTCACTTCAACAGTATACCTGTGGGTGGTCAATCTGCGGACCTCCGGTTTGAGTGCGATCAACAACCGGTCGACAGATGGTTACTCAACGCGTGACCCGAGCCGAGAAAGTGGCAGTGAGCCTTTTATGGATGAATGCAGTTTTCTCTTGCAATGTACTAGTTGACTAGTGCACTATTATTCCGATCATGAGAAACGCCCCGATCGAATTTTCCGGATTCGCCTTTCGTCTGGACGCCCACAGCGGGGTGCCTGTTTATCGGCAACTGATCGATCAGGTTCAGGCGGCAGTGGCCACCGGTTCCCTGTCTCCCGGAGACCAATTGCCGACAGTGCGCCGTGTAGCCGTCGAGCTGGCTATCAATCCCAATACGGTGTCGCGGGCATATCGCGAGATGGAAATTCGCGGAATCCTCGACACGCAACAAGGCACGGGAACATTTGTTGCCGAGAAGCAGCTTGAGGCTTCGAAAGAAGTCCGAGAGCGCCAATTGGGTCAACTTGTGAGTGAGTTCGTATCGAGAGCCGGATCGGTTGGGATCACCGTGAACGAATTGATCCATGCTTTGCGTGAGTTTAGTCAACAAGGTCAGAGGAGGTAGTTGTGTACCAGCCAAATTTGGTGCGGTCCAATCCCCTCGCAGCCGGAAGAGTGAGCGGCGTGGGGGTCCTGATGTTTGTCGTTTGCGTAATCGCAGGAGCGATGGCGGCGGCAGTGACAAAATCTCCGGCTTACATTTACGGGGGTGGAATTGCCGGCGTGTATGTTCTGTTGGCCATCAAGGTCGTGGACCAATGGGAGCGAGTCGCAGTGCTGCGTTTCGGACGTTATCGCCAATTACGTGGCCCCGGTGTGTTCCTCATTATTCCTATCGTGGACACCTTAAGCCGCTATGTGGATCAACGTGTGCGCGTGACGACGGTGAGCGCCGAATCTACGCTCACCCGCGACACGGTTCCGGTGAATGTGGATGCGATCGTCTTCTGGCTGGTTTGGAATGCAGAGAAGGCAATCCTCGAGGTGGAAGACTTCAACGAGGCAATCGCTCTGAGTTCTCAGACGGCGTTACGAGAGTCGATTGGCCGGCATCAGTTGGCGCAGATGATCACAGAACGCGAGACACTGGGTCACGAGTTACAGAAGATTCTCGATGAGAAGACTACGCCGTGGGGCATCACTGTTCAATCGGTGGAGATTCGAGATGTTCGAATTCCGCAGGCGCTGGAAAACGCCATGTCACAACAGGCGCAGGCAGAACGGGAACGCCAGGCGCGCATCATTCTCGGTGACGCCGAGGTGCAGGTGTCGGCGCAATTCGCCAAGGCATCGCAGATGTATGCCGATAACCCGGTCGCACTCCACTTGCGCGGCATGAACATGCTGTTTGAAGCGATGCGAGAGAAGGGATCGATGGTGGTAGTTCCATCGTCGGCCATCGAAACCATGGGGCTGGGCGGAACGCTGGCGGTTTCCGCCATGGCGAAACAGTAATGAAAACAAGATTGAGGATTGGAAATCCGTGTGAAAACACAATCCTTACAGGCACCCTCATGTTCGGAAGTCTGGCTGATGGGTTCCCTTCGCCCCGGAAGGTGAACCTTTGTTCATTTCCGGCGATCGGAATCAGTCATGGATGCACATCCGCGTCCCGCGAAACCCACCACAAGACCTCTCCGAATATCTTCCATTTTGACGCGTTGCTCACGTCGACAGGCGGATATTTGTAATTCGCGGAGACAAGCAAATCGGAGCCGGAGATGCGTTGAAATCGGGCGACTTTGAATCCCAGGTCCCGATGGGAGACGACTGCAATCCGTTGATGCAGGTAGTCTCGGTCCTTAGCGGCCGTATCGACAAAAAGGATGGAACCCGGCGTGATCGCGGGAAGCATTGAATCGCCTGCAAGGTGCATGCCGATCATGTTCTCGGGATGCGGACACCAATTTAGCGGTGCAAGAAGAATGTCCTGCACCTCAACCTGCGAAAGACTCACGTTTTCGTGGGGCGGAATGCGATCCCCGTATGCCGTTGCATTCAGGAGCGGAATTGCGACTGCGGTTGATTTCCCGCCTACGAGCCGCGAAACCTTGCGGCCTGCCACCAGTTTGAACTCGCGCAAATCCACCTGCGCCGATGTGAGGTCTTTCAGGAAGCCGGCTTCAATGAGAGCACCGGCATCAAGTCCCGCTCTCTCCCAGAAATAAATTCCCTCGGGAGGGCGAGCGAGATTTCCAAGAGCGACGTAGCTCTCCGCCGTCGGTTCGTGACGCCCTTGTAGCCAGCGTGAAACCGTGGGGGGTGAAATCCCCAGTCGCTCGGCGAGTCCTGCCTGACTTAGTTGCAAATCGCGGAGGAGGCGGCGTATCCGGTCGGCCCATTCACTCGACGATTCTTTCTCTGCCGTCACACCACACCCCACATCCGAATCAGCTAAGGTCGATTTCATCCGCGCAATTTCGCTAATGAAATGAATGGCTTAGCACCCGTGCGAGATATCCTAGCAAAGCTGTCTGCATCAGATGATGCGTGCATCGCTTACATCGTAATCCTGCATCGAAGAGGAAGACGATGAATTGCTGTTGTCACGTCACGCAGTCCAAGGATGAGCGAGCCGAAACGGATAGTACAGGGGAAGACCGAAAGAGTGCCCCCTGAACTCCATCACAGGAATGCTTCAATGTTGACGCGGTGGATCCCCGGGGGCGAGATCTATGTCGGCGAATCCTGCACCTCGCAAGATTCTGATTGTCGATGACGAGGCCGCGGTCGCGGACTCGCTATACCTGATCTTTTCAAACCGGGGGTATGAAGCGCGCGCCGTTTATTCTGCGGAACAGGCCATTGAGGTCCTCTCCGAATGGCAACCGCATCTCGCAATGATTGATGTGATGCTCCCGCAAATGAACGGAATCGAATTGGCCGGAATTCTAAAGGAGAACTATCCGAGTTGCAGAGTCCTGCTGATTTCCGGTCATCCCGGCACGAGTGAACTTTTGAACGATGCCAGGTCACACGGAAGTTCGTTCGAAATTCTTGCCAAGCCCCTTCATCCCACGTTTGTTCTAGACATCGTCTCTGATCTCTTACCTGCCAACCGCGAAAACACAGACGCTTAGGCCGAGGGCCGCATCTGTCACGGCTCAGCGCATAAAGCCGGCTCCTGCGTTCATCTCTACGCAACCTGCGGCCCGTTCCGAGCGCGGCTCAGATGCGAAGGAAGAGCCGTTTTTTGTACATCCAATAGAGCAGCAGCCAGTAGATGGCCATGACGAACAGACCGAGCAGGAAGGGCTCGAGCCCGGTTCCGAAGATGCGGAAGAGACTGTAGCCAAGATTGATGTGCAGGTTCTCGACGATAAAGTCCTCCCACAAATGTGCGATGAGGTAGGCGGCGATGGAGTTCGTGCCGACGACGATCATTGGGATCGCCCAACGGCGATACGATCTAACATCGATGATCCACGAGAAGGCAGCGAGAAAGAAGAAGCAGATCCCGCCGCTCCATAGCGTCCATGCGGGTGTCCAGATGCGCTTGACGATGGGACAGATCCCAGTGAAGTGAAGGGCGAGGCCGGCGGCGCAGAGCGCGATTGCGGCGATGAGAAACTTCCGTATCGGGATTTTGGGAGCGGCCGAACGGAACCACTCTCCCGCACGCAAACCCAGGAGCATGGTGCCAAGCGTGGGAATGAAGCTGAGGGTCAGATAACCGCCATCGTTAAACAAGAAGCGCGACGGACGTGGAAATAAGTTGAGGAACCAGACGTCAAATCTCTGGCCCAGATTGCTATTTTTATTCCAGTGCGCGGCAAAGCCGGTGAACTTGTGGGGCCAGTCTGCAGGAACCCCAACCGCGGCCCAATTGAAACTGGGACCCGGCGCGGGATACAAACCCCACGCAAGCCAGTAGCCGAAGAGCAGCACCCCGAAGGCGGTCCATTGAACGCGCGGCCGGTAGTGCGCAAGAAGCCACGCGAAGGAATAGCCGAGCCCAATCTGGGTGAGTGTGTCTTCGAAGGTGAAGTTGGTTTGCGGGCTGTGCGTGGAACGAAGGAAGATGCCGACGGCGATCAGTATGAGGCTGCGCCAAACGGTATGTAGTAACTGCCGGTGGAAACTTTGGCCTTGTTTCACGCGGCTGGCGATGGAATAAGGAAGCGCTACGCCGACGAGAAATGTGAAACCGGGTTGGATCGTGTCGTGGAGGCTCATCCCGGCCCATTCGACGTGGGTCTGGTTCCAGGCCAGTACGTGCCAGAAGAGGCTGTCGGGAAAGGCCCGCGCGACGGCCCAAAACTTCATGATTTCGCCCATCATGAGCAGCATGACCAGGCCCCGATAAGCGTCAACGGCAACATTGCGTGGAGGAACCGAAACGGCAGCCGGTAGAGAGGATTGCGCAGGTTGGGTGATCGCCGGTTGAGTCAGAAGGGTTGCAGACATCGTTTTGTCCTCGGCAACACGTATCCAAAAGAAACGGACGTGCGCACCGGTAAGGCCGAAAGATAGCACAGGGGCAATCCGAGAGGCTATTGGAACTTAGTCATGCGCAAGAAAAAGGGATTGCGGGATTCCCCGCAGATCTGTCGAGTCAGCGGCTGGCGGCAATCATCTGGGCGGCGTGCTGAAGGCTGGTGTCAGTGACTTTGGCGCCGGAAAGCATGCGGGCCACTTCGTGGGTGCGGGCGCGATCGTCGAGGACGCGGATCTGCGTCTTGGTGCGGCCGTGATCCTCGCGCTTTTCGACGACGAGGTGCTGATCGGCGAAGGCGGCGATCTGCGGCAGGTGGGTGACGCAGAGGACCTGCTGGCCGCGGGCGAGAGCCTTGAGTTTCTGGCCGACGGCTTCGGCGGCGCGGCCGCCGATGCCGATGTCGATTTCGTCGAAGACCAGCGTGCGCGGCGTGGATTCGTCTTTCTTGGCTTTGGCGACGCCTCTTCGACCGCGACTTTAAGGGCCAGCATCACGCGGCGACATTTCGCCGCCGGAGGCGATTTCGTGTAGCGGCTTGAGCGGCTCCCCGGGGTTGGTGGCGATGCGGTATTCGACCTCGTCCCAGCCGTGAGCAGTCCAAGCTGGCTTCCTGTTCGGAAGGAGCGACGTCGATCTGGAAGCGGACCTTCATGGCCAGGGAGTTGATCTGCGCTTCGGCGAGTTTGGCGAGTTTGGCTGCGGCGGTTTTGCGCTCGGCGGTGAGCGGCGGCGGCGGCTCGCTGGTAGGCTTTCGGCTGCTTCGGTGACTTCCGCGCGCAGGGTCTTTGAGGATTTCGTCGCGGTCTTCGACTTCAGAGAGCTTGCGGGCGACGTCTTCGCCGAAGGCGATGACCTCGGCGACGGTTTGCCCGTACTTGCGCTTCAGCCGATCGAGCAGGGCGAGGCGGTCTTCGATCTCGGCCAGGCGCTCGGGAGAGGCGTTGATGCCTTCGGCGTAGTCGCGCAAGGTCGCACCCGCGTCGCCGACAGTGGCGCGGGCCGAGGCTGAGCTGCTGCGCGGACTCGGTAAAGCGTGCGTCGTAGCGGGCCAGTTCTTCGACATTGCGCATCGCGGCGCGCAGCGAGCCTTCCGCCGAAGCGCCGCCCTCGTAGAGCTGGTCGAAGGCGCTCATGGCGGCGGCGTAGAGTTTTTCGGCGTTGGCCAGGACGCGCTTTTCGGTTTCGAGGGCTTCGTCTTCGCCGGCTTCGAGGCTGCGCCGACTCGATTTCCTTGCGTCTGATAGCTCCACAGATCGACCATGCGCAGGCGGTCCTGCTCGCCCTGCAGCAGGTCGTCGAGCTTGGCCTGCGCCTCGCGCCAGCGCGCGTGGCCTCGGCGACAGCTTCGGTCTGAGATGTCCGCCAAAGCGGTCGAGCAGAATGCGCTGCTGGGCCTGGTCGAAGCTGGAGAGGGTTTCGGTCTGCGCGTGAACCAGGGCGAGCTCGGGCGCAAGCTGCCGGAGGACGGCAACGGTGGCGGGCTGATTGTTGACGAAGACGCGGCCTTTGCCGGTGGAAAGAATCTCGCGGCGCAGAATGATCTCGGTGCCTTCGGCGTCGATGCCGTTTTCTTCGAGGATCGCTTCGGCGCCCGGTGTGGACTCGAAGACGCAGGAGACGACGGCCTTGTCGGCGCCGTGGCGGACCACTTCGGCCGAGGCCTTGCCACCCATCAGCAGCGCCAGCGCATCGACAAGGATAGACTTGCCTGCGCCGGTTTCTCCGGTGAGCAGGTTGAGTCCCGGGCCGAATGTGGCGATGGCGTGATCGATGACGGCGTAGTTTTCGGCGCGCAGTTCGACGAGCATCCCGTGCAACCCTTTTGAAGCGGTCGAATGGTAACTGATCCTGCGACCCGAGCGCAGCATAGCATGGCGCGGCTCGTGCTGAAACTTTGGAGCGGCCACGATCGGCAGCCTCCGCGGGACCAGATCGATAACTTGGAAGCAGACTCATCGCGTCTGATACCGTGAATATTGAGGTGAATCGCGATTTTTACCGCTGCTTTCGCCATCGCATTGCAGGCTGACAGCGCGCCGGCCCCGCGAGTGCACCGGTTGCGCAGGGCTCAAGCGCGCTGATGGACATGATGAACAACATCGGTCCCGATCGCGCTGTGCGTGCTCGTGCTGCTGGCGCTTGCCAGCCTCTATTCGTGGACGGTCATCCTCGGCAAGATTGGGATCGTTCGGCAAGAGCCACGAACGAGAGCCGCAAGTTCATTCGCGGCCTTTCGCAAGGCGACGCGGCTGCACGAGATCTCCGCTCTGGCCGAGAACTACAAAGCGAGCCCGCTGGCGCAGGTCTTCGAGGAAGTCTACGAAACCTACAAGCGGCAGACCGGCGGATCGGGGCCGCCGCGCAACATGACGCCGCTGGAGCGCTCGGCGCAGACTGCGGCGAGCGAATCGATCACCAATCTGGAGCGGCGCATGACATGGCTGGCGACGATCGCCGCAACCAGCCCGTTTGTCGGCCTGTTCGGAACCGTGATGGGCGTCGTGGATGCGTTTCACGGGCTGGGCACGGCAGGCGCCGCAACGCTGCGCGCCGTGGCGCCGGGCATCAGCGAGGCGCTGATCACGACCGCGGCCGGCCTGTTTGTGGCTGTGCCAGCAGTCGTGGCCTACAACCAGTTCACCGGCGCAGCTCCGGGTGCTTGCCTCGGCAACCGACGATTTCTGCCGCGAGCTGCTGAACTCGCTTGACGAGATTCCCGCACCGGCAACAAGCGGGCCGCAGCGCGGAGCACCCGTGGCCACCGAAGTCCGCGCACGAAGCCGGGCGCGGCTTCTTCAAGTAGCGCACGGAGAGATTCAGAACATGGCATTTACGACTAGCACCGGACAGACACGAAGTTCGCTGGCGGAGATCAACATCACGCCGCTGGTGGACGTGGTGCTGGTGCTGCTGGTGATCTTCATGATTACCGCGCCGGTGCTGCAGTCGGGCATTGAAGTGGCCGTGCCCAAGACGAAAACAGTGAAGGAAATCACCGAGCAGCGGACTGGTGTGACCATCGACCGCGATCAGCAGGTCTTTCTTGGCGACAAGCCAGTGAATATCCACGATCTGCCGCTGATGCTGCGCCAACCGGGCGACGACTCGCCGAAGCAAGGTCATTTATCTGCGCGCCGATGAGCGCGTGCCGCTTCGGCGCCTTCGCGTCGCTGATGGACGCGGTGAAGCAAGCGGGCATTACGAATATCTCGATCGTGACGCAGCCGCTGGACACAAAAGGCCGCGCCGGCAACGGCGAGTGAGCGGCGGGTCGGATCCGCGAACAGGATTGAGCAAGACGATGAGCGTTCTGCTGGAAGGCACCGAGCATCTGGAAGCAGGAGCTGACGCCGGAGCCAGTGATGGCGCCGGCGGCGGGCTCTGTGGTTCTTCATCTGGGGCTCGTGGGCGCCATCGTCCTCTACGGCGTCCTGGGCGGATTCTTTCATCACAACTTGTGGGGAAGTCCCGGGACGGGCGGCGCGATCCAGGTGAACCTGGTGAGCAGTGCCCTGCCCTTGCCGTCGAATCAGCCGGTGAATCAGAATGTGCTTTCAACCGAGAACGCCGAGCCAGGCGCCCGCGCCGCCCGCAGCCAAAGGCGAAGCAGGCCGAGGACGAGACCGCAATTCCATCTTCAGGGCAAGCAGAAGAAGCCGGAGAAGGAGACCGCGCCCAAGACTCCGCCGAAGCAACAACAGCCGACACCGACCAACTCGCGCCGACTATGGCGAGCAGGCCGGCTCATCGATGCCGCGCGCGGCGCAGCCAGAGCCTCACAACCGGCCCAACCAACGTCAATAACGGCGACTTCGGCAGCCGCTTTGGATGGTACGTCGAGGGCATCAGCCGCAAGATGTCGCAGAACTGGTACAAGTCGCTGGTGGACCAGAGCACGCCGCGGGGAGCGCGCGCCTACATCGATTTCACCATCGCTCGCGACGGCATCGGTAAGCAATGTACGGCTGGATCGGTCCAGCGGAAGCCCGACTCTGGACAGCTCGTGCCTGCGCGCTGCGCAGCGCGTGGACACATTTGGCCCGCTGCCGGCGGTTACAACCAAAGTACCCTGCTGGTTTCGTATTACTGCGAGTACTAGCATCACCCCCGTAGCATCTAAGTAGAATGGAGACCAGGCATTGGTCATGCGTCTGCCGTTTTTGCTGCGGCATCGACGCGTTCGCGCACGCCTGCTGACCCATTTGCCGCGCTCGCAAGACTCAATCGAGGAAGGATTGCGCACTGCATGAAGTTTGGTTCCCGGTTTTTCTTTCCCGTCTTTGTTGTTCTTGCAAGCCTGTCTTGCATTCCATCGACCGCGCAGGACTGGGTTCGCATCGGCTCCAATCTTGGCAATGCGAAGATCCGCATCGCCGCCGCGGATTTCAAGCCGGTAGGCGAGCGATCCGCAGACGCCGTCGCTGAAGGCAGACTTCGATTCGACTCTGTACAACGATCTTGGCAACGCCGGCATCTTCGACCTGGTCTCGAAGAGCTTCGCGCCGCAAGGCACGCCCGGCTCGCCGCAGGAGATCAACCTGTCGCAATGGTCGGCTGCGCCGGCGAATGCGGCCATGGTGGCGTTCGGAGCTTTGTCGGTCAACAACGGGCGGCTGGTGGTCTATGGCTGGCTCGACGATACCAGCAACACGGCCAATCCGCAGGTGCTCGGCAAGCAATACAACGAAGCCGCCAGCCAGGACATGGCGCGCACGATCGCCCACCGCTTCGCCGATGAGATCATCGCGCGGCTGGGCGGCGGCATCAACGGCATCGCGGAGACCAAGATCTACTTCATCAGCTCGCGCACCGGATCGAAAGAAGTCTGGGTGATGGATTACGACGGCGCCAATCAGCATGCTGTCACGCATCTGGGCAGCATTTCGCTTTCTCCGCGCGTCTCACCGGACAATTCGCGCGTCGCCTTTGCACTCTCTGGGCCGCGAAGGTTGGTCGGTTCGGATGTATTCGCTGGACCTGGGCCGCCTGGTCGCCTTCCCTGCCGGACGGCGGGCGGCTGAATCAATCGCCGGCGTGGAGCGGCGACGGAGCGAAGATTGCGTTCTCCTCGTCGCGCTCGGGCGATCCGGAGATCTGGGTTGCCGACGCCAGCGGATCCGCGCCGAAGCGAATCACCTATTTCAAGGGACCGGATGTTTCGCCCGACTGGAATCCGCGCACCAACGCGCAGCTTGCGTGGGTGAGCGGGCGCACCGGCCTGCCGCAGATCTACATCATGGATCAGGACGGCGCCAACATTCAGCGCATGACCGACGGCGGCTACGCGGTTTCGCCCTCGTGGTCATCCGAGCGGCCAGTTTCTGACCTTCAGCTGGAACCGCAAATACGGGCCGGGCGCGCCGGGCGGGCAGGACATCTACATGATGGACATCGCCACCAAGCGCTGGCAGCAGCTGACGCACGACGCGGGCACCAACGATTTCCCTTCCTGGTCTCCCGGACGGCCGGCATATCGTATTCGAGCGCAAGCAAGGCGGCCGCACCGATATCTGGTCGATGCTTGCCGATGGAACCGATCAGCACCAGTTGACGCATTCAGGAAACAACTTTCATGCCCAACTGGAGTTGGAAGTGAACGCCGTCACAGAGGAGATACCACGGTACCTTGCACTATCATGTTGTAGCTGATGAAGGACCTCCCGTATGCGATTCAGTTGGCATTGGAAGATCTCACAACTTTGCAGGCCGAAACCGCATTTCCTGCGCGAATTGGACGCGGCGTCGACCAAACCACAGCGCAATTTCAGACGATGCTATTCGTGGTCCGTCATGTACATCGTTCATGTACTGCTGAGAAGCAGTGCGGGCCGATTGAACACGGGCATAAAATGGTTACGTCATCTTGAAATTGCGGAAGGAGCACTGCATTGAATCGACGTTTTCGAGTTTTCGTCCCAGTTGTCTGCTTGTCGCCTTGGTTGCCGTTGCTGGTTGCAAGAAGAAACAGCCGCCGCCCCCGCCGCAACTGCGCCGCCACCGCACCGGCGCCCACCGCGCAGATTACCGCGACGCCCTCCCAGATCTCTGCGGGTGATCAGGTGACGCTGAGCTGGCGCACCACCGACGCGACCAGCACCACGATCGACGGAATCGGCGATGTGCCCACCACGGCGTGAAGACCGTGACGCCGAGCTTCGACCACCACCTATCACCTGGTGGCGCGCGGTGACGGCGGCACCGCGGACGCCACGGCCCACGTGACGGTGAGTGCCGCCGCCGCGCCGTTTCGGCGCCATCGAACACGATGTCGGCTGGAGGAAGAGTTCAGGGCGAATGTGCAGGACATCTTCTTCGACTACGACACCTACGACATTCGCAGCGATGCGCAATCCACGCTTTCGCAGGATGCTTCGTACCTGGCAAGCCATGCGAATATCAAGGTTGTGATCGGCGGCTACTGCGACGAGCGCGGATCCGACGAGTACAACCTCGCGCTGGGCCAGAATCGCGCCAATGCCGCCAAGAATGCGCTTGTGACCGCGGGCATCGCGGCCGATCGCATCCGCGTGGTCAGCTACGGCAAGGAAAAGCCCTTCTGCACCGAATCGACCGAGCAATGCTGGCAGCAGAATCGCCGCGCCGGCTTCTCGCTCGACCAGTAGGCAAGCGGGCGGCATCGCGCGATTGAGCGATGCCGCCCTTTTAAGTTCCTCTGACGCGCCAGGCCGCGAACGCACACGCTTCGCGGTTCAAATCGGCAGGGCGAGTACGAACGTATAGCAACCTGGCGAGGCTTGCTGCGGCCGATCAGCGGCAGGCAGCTTTTCCATTCGGTAGGTGAGCGATGCAACACAGCACGTTCCCATCGGAACGCATTTCTTCGCGGCACTCGGCCTTGCGCGTTGCTCTGTGTGCCTGGCGCCGGTGCGCGCACACGCCGTCTCGAAAGAGACAATCCAGATGCAAACCCAGCTCCAGCAACTGCTGGATATGGTGCAGCGCCTGCAGACAACGATGGACACGCAAGTTTGCGGTGCTGCAAAACCTGGCGCAGCAAACCGCGGATCAGGCGACCCAGATGAATGGGACCGTCAATGCGCTGCAGCAGAAGCTGAATACGCAAGTCGACTCCCTGAATGGAAAGCTCGATACCAGTTCCGGGCAGGTGCAGTCGCTGAATGATTCGGTGGACGAGCTGAAGACGCGGATCGACAAGCTGCAAAAGACGGTGCAGGATCTGCAGAGCCAGTTGCAGAATGTCAGCAGCCGCAGAATGCTGTCGCCCGGCATGCCAGCCGGTTCGGCTCCGACGCCGAATGGCCCGGCGCCATGAACTCCGCTCCACCGATCAAGCCAGACTCCGCCGCTGGATCAGACGTTTCAGGCAGCAGTGAGCGACTTTAACGCGGCGAAGTATCCGCTGGCGACGAGCGAATTTCAGGATGTGATTCACTTCTATCCGATGGATCCGATGGCAGGAAGCGCTCAGTTCTATCTCGGCGAAATTGCCTACCGCCAGAAGAAACTACGATGAAGCCGTTAAAGGACTACAACGCAGTGCTCGAACAGTTCAGCGGAAGCCCGAAGGCCGCAACGGCGCAGCTGCACAAAGGCCTGGCGCTGATCGCCTTGAGCAAGCGCGACGCAGGAATCCACGAGCTGCGCTCTTTGATTCAACGCCATCCGCAAACCCCCGAAGCCGCCCAGGCGCGGGCGAAGTTGAACGAGATGGGAGTGCGCCTAGCCGCCACCCACTAAATGCGATTACTGGGCAAAGCACATCGATCCGGATTGCCGCGCCCGGCTGAATACATGAACTGAGCTATTTAGAGCACACATCCCCCTCCATCGCTTCAAGATCCCAAAACATTCTGCCTGACAAACAAATACTTGTTGCCGCGTCAGTGGCCTTCGCAGTTTTGCGTTATCGCAAGGGTTGCCATGGTCTCACAGCAAGAACAAGCACGCCTGACGGAGGCAACCTCGCATTCGGAAAGGCATCGAAAGCCCGAGCGCGCCTTGCGAGTGCTTCGAGCAATTTCGAAGACTGCAAAACGCCACGGAGGAGTACATGGCAGGTAAAGTAGTCGAAATCGCGGCGAGGTCGAGCGTATCCCTGGAGGGAGCAAGAGAGATCATCCGGGCTGGACAAGAAAAGGCGAGACAGATCACACTGATGCAAGCTATTCTGCACGATCGGTTGCCGATCGCGAAGATCGTAAACGCAACGGTGATCGGCTTGGATGAAGCGCCTAAAAGTTACAAGGACTTCGGTCGAGGCGCGGCGAAGAAGTATGTTCTCGACCCAAACGGGCTGGTAAAGAAGAGAGCGGCCTAAGCCCGCATCGAGCAAGACAGTGCTCGTAAAAAGACCCCGCCAGTGAGCGGGGCTTTTTTATTGCGCTTTCGGCGGCAGATCGGATATGGGTGTAAGGGCTGGTTAATTTTCTCAACCACTGTCAATGAAACGGCTTCGCCGGAGGAAAGCATGAGGAAAAATCAATGGAACCTTTGGCGGATACAACATGTCCCTGGGTTGGCGGCGCTGCTTCTGCTCTGCTTTGGTGCCGCGGCGCATGCCCAGGATGACGGAAGCACCGAGGTCGTTCCAGGGATGGAGGACTCGTGCATCGAGAATTTAGGCTACCTGGCATGCGAAAATGGCATGCCGAAGCCGCCGGGCGCGCGGCAGGTGATCGTGGTCCACTATGCCGCCGTGGCGATATCGCCAACTACCATGACTGCGGGAGCGTCACACGGGCAAGACTCCCAAAGCAGCGCGGAGCAAACAGCTCTGCAGAACTGCCGCAGGAATAGAGCGGCAGATTGCCAGGTCCTGACTTGGGGCGAGAACTATTGCATTGGACTGGCAGAAAGCTATGCGGACAAGAAGTATGGGTTCTATGTGGGAAGCAGCCGCGATGAGTCCGCCGCCGGAGCTCTTGCGCGATGCCAGTCTGCGAACGGCAAAAGCTGCGTGACGGTTACGGCGCCCTGCGCTGGCGACGACGTTCGCTGGTCGTCGCCGCTGCCCTTGCCGCCGGGCGGGTCAACTGCAACGGTCGATCCGAATATGGTGGGGACGTGGGAGCTCTTCATCAATCCGGGGCGCTGGATTTGGCGTGTGGCGCCGAATGGCACCTATGAATTGCACAGCGAGGCCATGGACAATACGCCGTCGAATGCCGGGACGTTTTCAGCGAGCAACGGCCACTACGCGCTGCACGCGATCACGATGAACTGGGATGACGCGGGCACTTACAAGGTGCAGTCCCCGGGAGTCGTCGTCGCGACCGGCAAGCTGGGAACGGGGACATGGAAAAGGATCGGCGGGGCAAGCTCCAATGTAACCAAGGCGCCGGCACAGGCGAGCCCGACAGGTCCGCCTATCACAATCAGGAAATGAAAAGGCCTCGCGGCACGCGGGGCTCTTTCCTGGTGCGTGAGATGGGTGTCCGCATCGCCGCTACGACCCGGCAGTCCTCGCACTCTCTCCGTTTCTCCTTCCCGATTCGCCCTCCCTCGCCACCCTGTGCAGACCGAGACGCTGGCTTCGAGTGGACACCCCCTCCCCCATTTTCTTCCTAAGTATCTCTTCCCATTGGACTTAGCTAAGTCAATAACTTACGCTAACCTTAATCGATTCAATCGCTTATGGCGAAATATCTCTCGGCCAAGGACTTAGCAGCATTCCGCCGCTAGCCCAGCCTTTCGTGCTGTAGCCTAGCCCCCATTGTGCGCTGTGAGCCAGAAATTGTTCGCAGAGCACATTGATCCTCTGCTTGCCGGTACCCATCGTGGTTCACGAACGATAGCTTTGGGTTGCACAGCCAAGCGTCGTTCAACACCGGCAGCGCGGATGGCGTTTCGTGTCAAAGGAGCCCGCGGTGGCCAGTGTAGTTTTCATCGATGTCCAGACCATGATCCTATCGGATCTCGGTGAGTGCCTGGCGATCATGCAATCACCGAGATCCGCTGATATCAGATGGCCGAGAAGCCGCCGTCGACGGCCAGATCCACCCCATTCACGAAGGTCGAATCGTCTGAAGCAAGAAACAGCGCGACCGTCGCGATTTCCTCAGATTGCCCCATCTTTCCCCGCGGAATCAGGGATTCGAACATCTCCTTCGCCTCCTTGGTGAGAACTTCTTCCTGCATTGGTGTGGCGATCGGCCCCGGGCTCAGCACGTTCACCCGGATATTCCTGCCCTTCAGTTCGTTGAGCCACGTGCGCGCGAAGGAGCGCAACGCCGCCTTGCTCGCCGCATACACGCCGAAGCCAGGAAAACCCTTCACCGAAGCAACTGATCCGGTCATGATGATCGATCCGCCATCGCTGAAAAGCGGCAACGCCTTCTGAACCGTAAAAAGCGTTCCGCGCGTATTCAGGCCGAATGCCGCATCGAAATGCTGCTCGGTAATCTCGCCCAGTTTGACGGATTCGCCCGTGCCAGCGCTCGCGAACAAGACGTCGATCTTGCCCTTTTCCCGCTTGACTGTATCGAACAGGCGGTCGAGGTCGACTAGATTGGAGGCGTCGCCGCGCACGCCGGTCACGTTCCGGCCAATCAGCTTGACGGCCTCATCGAGCTGCTCCTGCCTCCTACCCGTGACGAAAACGTAGGCACCTTCTTCAACAAAGCGCATGGCGCTCGCCAGCGCCATGCCGCTCGATCCACCCGTGATGACTGCAACTTTACCCTCAAGCTTTCCCATAATTACTCCCTTCGGCAGATGTGTAGAATTCAGTACAGTTGAGTAGATTCTTTGGCGGTGGACGAGAACTGCTCTGGAGTCCTAATATCTTGTCTATTCGTCCACAAGATGGAGGCTAAGTTGGACCCGATAACAGACATCTTCAGAACGATGCACGTAACCGCTTTCGGTCTGCACAGGCTCGAAGCCACAGCGCCGTGGGGCGTGAAACAGGAAAATCAGACCGAAGAAAAAGTCACTCCTCCCGGCAAAAAGACTTCCCCACAGATTTGGCGCACTTCGCCATGCTTTCGCGCGGCAACTGCTGGCTGAGTGTGGAAGGGATTCCGGAGCCGATTCCCCTCACCGGCGGTGATTGCTTTTTACTGGCTAAGGGGACTTCGATTGTTTTGCGCGACAGCCCGCGGACACGTCCGAAGTGGAGTTTCAGCGAGATCGGGGCCAGGGCCAACGGCAATGTCGCTCTTTGTGGAGGTGGTGGCGCACCGACGACAATCGTCTGTGGTTCCTTGAGTTTTGATCGCGCCAGCCTGAAGCCGATCACTCAGTTATTGCCGAGCTTCATTTTGATGAAGGCCGATGAGGCACGCACGCTTGCTCTTCACAACACAGTGCAGGCGCTTGCTTCGGAAATGGCAGAACAGGCTCCGGGATCTGAAGTCGTCGCGACTCGACTGGCCGAGGTTCTGTTTATCCAGGTGCTCCGGGCGCATATCGCGTCGGGACCAGAACGTAACAAAGGGTGGCTTCGTGCGGTTTTCGATCCTCAGATGGGCACAGCCCTGAGTGCCATTCACGACAGTGTGAAGACACCCTGGACGGTGGAATCGCTGGCCGAAGCGGCGGGCATGTCTCGCTCCGCATTCGCAGCACGTTTTAAAGAGCTACTCGGACAAACACCACTGGAATATGTCACCGAGTGGCGGATGCAGAAGGCGATGCAGCTACTCGATCGGCGTGACAAAAAGCTCATAGACATCGCTCGGTTGGTCGGTTACGAGTCCGACGCTGCGTTCAGTAAGGCGTTCAAGCGGGTTGTCGGGGCCAATACTGGTGAATACCTCAAACGTGGTCTTGAAGGCCACGGTCGTGCCGGAATGGCGGAAGATTTTTAAAGCGGAGGATTCTGACTTTTGCGGCGGGGCCTAGGTGCTATGGAAGTGTGTCCTTCCACCGAATTGGGTGCCCCAGGCGCCTCGCATTTGGGAACGGGAGATCGCAGACCCAGTCCTGGTAAACGCCCTTTGATGCGGCGGCCCTTTCGCGCCACAAAAAGAAACAGCCCTGCTTGCGCGGGGCTGTTTCATGGGTCTTTGAAGATCGGCTACTGCAGGTTCGCCATGAGCGCGTCGAGCGCGGACTTCGGCGGGCGCGTCAGCGACTCCGGCAGCGTGGCCAGCGGCTCATCGACCATATTGAGCAGGTCGATGAACGTCGGCTTCTCGGTGTTGATGTAGAAGACGCCGGTGAGGACTTCGTTCTTCTCTTCGGCCTCCATCAGGGTGCGAACCGCGTTGGCCTTGTTGGTCGGATCGTAGTCCTCGTGCAGCTTGCGCAGGCGCAGGCTCGAGCCGTCGTGCATCTCGCACGTCGTAGACCTGGCCAGAATCGTAGTCGACGTCGATCTCTTCGAAGCTGGCGACGAAGCCGATTTCATTGATGGGCTCGTCGTTCTCCTGCATGAACTTGTAGCTCTTGGTCGAGCCTTCGTGATCGTTGAAGGTGACGCAGGGGCTGATGACGTCGAGCATCACGGTGCCCTTGTGCGCGATGGCAGCCTTCAGCATCGCGAGCAACTGCTTCTTGTCGCCAGAAAACGAGCGGCCGACAAAAGTGGCGCCGAGCTGAATCGCCAGCGCGCAGGTATCGATGGCCGGAAGATCGTTGATGACGCCGGTCTTGAGCTTGGAGCCGATGTCGGCGGTCGCGGAGAACTGTCCCTTCGTCAGACCGTACACGCCGTTGTCTTCGATGATGTAAATCATCGGCAGATTGCGGCGCAGCAGGTGAACGAACTGGCCGATGCCGATGGAGGCCGTGTCGCCGTCGCCGGAGACGCCCAGCATGGTCATCTGGTGGTTGGCCAGGATCGCGCCGGTCGAAACCGACGGCATGCGGCCGTGCACGCTGTTGAAGCTGTGCGAGCGGCTCATGAAATAGGCGGGGCTCTTGGACGAGCAGCCGATGCCGCTCATCTTCATCACGCGCTCAGGCTCGACGCCCATCTCAAACATGGCGTCGATGATGCGCTCGGAGATCGCGTTGTGGCCGCAGCCGGCGCAGAGTGTCGACTTGCCGCCGCGATATTCAAGAACGGGAAGGCCGATGTGATTGAGCTTGGGGCCGGGCGTAGAGGTTGGAGTTGCGGTCGCCATATTACAGGCCCTCCTTGGTGACAAATTCTTCGGTGATGCTGCGGGCGTCGATGGGCAGTCCGTTGTAGAACAGAATGCTGCGCAACTTGACGACCTGGTCCGCCGGCAGATCGAGCTTGAGCAGGCTGGCCAGTTGTGCGTCGCGATCCTGTTCGACGACGTAGACGCGCTCGTGCGAGGCCACAAAGTCGTGAATCTCGTGAGCAAATGGATAGGCGCGGATGCGAAGGTAATCCGCATCGAGCTTGTATTCCTTCTTGATCTGGTCGAGGCTTTCGCGAAGCGCAAAATCGGTGGTGCCATAGGCGAGGAATCCGACCTTCGACGTTCCATCCTTCACGACGACCGGAGCGGGAACCAGCTTGCGCGCGTTTTCAAACTTGCGCGTCAGGCGATCCATCACTGCCTGGTATTCGTCGGGCTTTTCGGTGTAGCCGGCGGCATCGTTGTGGCCTGAGCCGCGCGTGAAGTAGGCGGCCTTGGGGTGACGCGTGCCGGGCAGCGTGCGCCAGCCAATGGCATCGCCATCGACATCGCGATAGCGCGCGAAACCGCCGAGGCGATTCAGATCTTCAGCCGTGAGCACCTTGCCGCGATCCAGCGGCTTTTCGGGATATTCGAAACGGCTCGGACATCCAGTTGTTCATGCCGAGATCGAGATCGGTGAGCACGAAGATCGGAGTCTGCAGGCGCTCGGCCAGATCAAATGCCGCTATCGAAAACTCGAAGCACTCCTTCACCGAGCCCGGAAGCAGGATGACATGCTTGGTGTCGCCGTGGGAAAGGAACGCGGTCGAAAGCAGGTCGGCCTGCGAAGTGCGCGTGGGCATATCCGGTCGATGGCCCGGTACGCTGCACGTCGAAGATCACGCCGGGGATTTCGGCAAAGTAGCCGAGGCCGGCAAATTCGGCCATCAGCGAGATTCCGGGACCGGAGGTCGAAGTCATGGAACGCGCGCCGGCCCAGCCTGCGCCGAGCACCATGCCGATGGCAGCGAGCTCATCTTCAGCCTGGACGACAGCAAAGGTCGCCTTGCCTTCCGGTGTGACGCGGAACTTCTTCAGCAGGTCGGTCGTGGCTTCAATCAGCGATGTGGACGGCGTGATGGGATACCACGCAACGACCGTGACGCCCGCGAAGACTGCGCCCATGCCGCAGGCAGCGTTGCCGTCGATGATGATCTTGCCGGCGGTCTGATTCATCCGCTCGATGAAGTAGGGATCCTGCTTGGTGAGCTTTTCCTGCGCGTAGTCGAAGCCAGCTTTGACCGCGCCGAAGTTGAGATCGAAGACCTTCTGCTTCTTTGCGAATTGCTTTTTAAGGCTGCTCTCGACAACTGTCAGATCGATCGAAAGCAACTGCGCGGCGACGCCCACGTACACCATGTTCCTGACCAGCTTGCGCAGCTTGGGCTCAGGGCAGATCGCAGCGGTGATCTTGTCGAAAGGCACCGGGTAGGAGGCGACATCGTCGCGATACTGCTTGAGGTTGAAGCTCTCCTCGTAGATGGCCGCGCCGCCCGCATCCATTTCCAGCATGTCCTGCTTGGCGGTTTCGGGATTGAGCGCGATCAGAATTTGCGAGCCACGCTTGCGCGCGACGTAGCCATCTTTGCTGGCGCGGATGGTGTACCAGGTGGGTAGACCGGCGATGTTTGAGGGGAAGAGGTTTTTCCCGCTGACGGGAACGCCCATTCCGAAGATGCTTTTCAGCAGAACGCTATTGGCGGATTGCGAGCCGGAACCGTTCACCGTTGCTACGATAATGCTGAAATCGTTTGATACGCGCTTTTGCGCGCTTAAGGCGCCCTGCTCTTGACCCAGGGCGAGGTCTCCTGTCGCCATTTGGCGGGATTCCCTTCGAATAAATTCTTGTAAGAGCTGAACCACTACTCTACTTCTGTGATTATAGTCACCTTCCGGTTGCCGCGTACCGTCAAGGGGCACGCCCCTTTCCCTCAAAGTAACTGGATCGACAACTATTTATTGACCCGCTCAAAAGACGACCTTTTATGAGCCCATGTTTTGCGATCATGTCGCATGACAAGAAATCAGAAGGACGCAGCTTTCAGAATGAGGCGATATCGGTCCAAGTGCAATCGATTCAGGCAGTCATGGCAATCCGAGCGGAATCGTTGCGCCACCGGACGAGCAGAGACGATGCGATGACGACGAGGGCGAGCGTGAGCCCGATCCAAGTGCCGTAGATTCCCCAGCGAAGGACGAAACAGAGCGTGAGCCCCAGCGGCAATCCCATGATCCAATAGCCAATGAAATTGGCGATCATGGGGACCCGAGTTTCGCCGAGGCCGCGCAACGCGCCGGTACAGACGGTCTGAATGCCATCGAAGACCTGAAAGGCTGCGGCAATCCAAAGCAAGATAGGACCGACGGCCAGCACGCGCGGATCGCTCGTGTAGAGCGAGATGAGTGCCCGGGGCGCAATGAGAAATACCAGTCCTGCAACCAGCATGAAGCAGGTGCCCAGACCCAGGGCCAGCCATCCGGCGCGACGCGCGCGCGCCGGGTTGCCGGCCCCTACGGCGTGACCCACGCTGACGGCGGCCGCCGCCGAAACGCCCAGCGGGACCATGTAGCTGATGCTCGCGTAGTTGAGTGCGATGGCGTGCGTGGCAAGCGCGACTGGGTCGAGATAGCTCGCGGAAAATGTGGACAGATTCCACGCGCCTACTTCGAGTAGAATCTGGCCGGCAGCCGGTGCGCCAAGACGTACCAGCATGCGCAGACGTTCCATTTGCGGGGCAGCCCAATGACGAAACAGCGGATGGCCGCGCTTGCGTTCGTAGCGCCAGGCAAATACCGAGCAGCGCCGCAGCCATCGCAAACGCGCGCAATGCAAGTGGAAATAGCCGAGCCATCGACTCCGAGAGCCGGAAAACCAAGTTTGCCGTAGATCAGCACCCAGTTGCCGCCCCAGTTGAGCAGGTTCGCCAAAACATAGGTGACGGTGATGACGCGGACCTGTCCCACCCCTTGCAGGTAGCGCCGAATGCCACCGTAGAGCAGCAGAGGCAATGTGCTCCAGTTGAGAATGCGCAGGTAGCTGCTGGCCGGAGCAGCAATCGAAGGAATCACGCCGAAGCGCGCGAAGTTATAGCTCATCGCCGCGATCAGCAGCATGAGCGGACGGCGTAATGAAGCAGGCGAGGTAAACGCCCTGCGCCAGCCAGCGATGACATTCATCATGATCGCGGCGACCGTAAGCCTGCGAGACAAGCGTGTCGAGACCGAGCAGCAGGCCGATGCCGAAGAGAGAAGGCGTGTAGTAAACCGCATTGCCCAGGGACACAGCGCCGATGGCTTCCGGGCCGAGACGGCCGACCATGATGTTGTCGACTACGCCCTGGGCCATCCAGCCCAGTTCGCTCAGCACCACGGGCACCGCGAGCACGACCATGGTCGCGCAGTTCCCTTCTCCATTCGGCTTGTGCGTGACCCATTGTCATGATGGTACCGGCGACAGCGATACGGATGGTTGACGCGAGAAGACACGGCGGTTCCAGCGTCAGACTAGATTCAGAAAACTCGCGTTGCTAAGAGAAGAACGATTCGGTCTACGAGCCGGATCCCGTTCGAACAGCCTCGTGGCAGAGTTTATCTGCTGCCGGCTGAGTCCTTTGAGACTGGACGAGCAGGCACGCTGAAGCTCGCTGCCTGCGCAGACTTCATCTCGTGCAGCAGTTTCACCAGCCGCGCGAAGCCCTGTTCACGAGCAGTCTTGTTGGCGGGATTGGTATTGGTTGGATCTTCCCCGGCTCGCATGAAACCATGACCTGCACCTCGTAGGTCACAGGCTCGTAGACCTTGCCGCGGCCTTCATTGCTGCCGTTGTGTCAGGGACGGTGGCTCCGATGCGCGCGTCGTTGCCTGCGTAGAACCCATAAACCGGCGCCACAACAGTGGAGACATCCGCTGGCCCCGGCCCGTAGAAAACAAAAGCAGCGGAGAGGTCTTTGCGGTGGGCAGCAAACGCGAACGACTTGCCTCCGCCCCAGCAGAACCCCACGACTGCGATTTTGCCGTTGGCCGCGGGGATGTGTTTCGCGTATTCCGCGGCTGCATCCAGGTCAGCGAGGACGCCGGCCGGATCAAGCCCGGAGACTGCTTTCACAGTCGCATCCTGACTCGGAAATTCGCTCGAGCCGCCACCATTGGGACCGAAGCCGGAGAGCAAATCGGGCGCGACAACGATGAAGCCCTCGGCAGCCAGTTCGTCCGCCATCTCCTTCGCCCAATCGGAAAGGCCAAAGATTTCGTGGATGAAGATGACGACCGGCGCCTTTTCTTTGACCTCGGGATAGACGACGAATGCCTGAAACGTGCGGGTGCCATGTTTGAGCGTAACATATTCGTGATGACGCGGGGAAGCATCGAGGCGCGCCTTGGCCCAGTCCTGCGCCTGGCTGCATGTTACGGCGAGGAGAAACAGTGCGGCGAGCAAGGTGGGGAAATGGCGCGTTTTCGTCATGGGGAGGAGTCTAGCGTGCGGCTCGATTTGGTCGCAAGAGAAGAAATTGGCAATTCCTTAAAATTTGGATACCCAGAAATCGATCAATTGCCTATTGAACTGGTGTGGACTCGATGAGCGTGATGGGACCAAGCAGGCCGGACGGGAGAGGATGCAGGTCCTGCATGCCCTGGGGGACGAAACGCATCCCGTAGCGGGCCCACAGAAGCCGATAGTCGGGCAGCGCCTGACCGGCCAGTTCGTTGATCGCCGTGTTGGCAACGACGATGCGCAGTTGGTTGGAGCCGGCATGAAGGAGGCCGGTGACATCGACGCGGTAGGGCGGCCGCCAGACCACGCCCGGCGGCTTACCGTCGACAAAAACCTCAGCGGCTTCGCGGACGGGCGGATCGAGGTAGGCGCGCATGTTGGTCTTGCCGGGCGGCGACGGCAAAGGCTCGGGTGTTGCTTTGCCGAAGTCGAGCAAGAAGCTTGCGTGTCGGGGCGATCTGATCCGGGCGAAGGTCGAAGTCTCTTTTCGTAGGTCGCGGTTCCGGAGAAGAATTGCGTTTTCGCGTCCTCGGTCCACGAACGGAGTTGATCCATTTGGTTCGTAATGCCGGTATCGCCGAAGGTGATCTTCCACTGTTGCGAAAGATCGGTGACTACGGCTTCGCGCCGGCCGGCTTCCGGCTTCGCTTCGGCTGCTTGTTCGGAGAAGAAGATGAGGCGCGACTCGTAGGGCGCGAGATCAAGCGCAACGTTCGTCCGGATCGGGAAGACCGGTGACTTCGCCAGTAAAAGCATCCCACGTCTCTGCGTGTTTTGCGCCGTCACGGAAATGCGCGCGCACGTGTTGTCGCCTCGTTCGAGGTGTTGGCGACAAAATATAGATCGCCCCCGGCAGAGCTTGCGATGAATGAAGCCGATCGCCGGCGTGCGCGGCGTGAGCGTCATGTCGGGACGTGGCGTCTTTCGCGAGTTCCGCTCCAAGATCGGGCTTCATTCTCGACGAAGTGCGCGGAAGGAATGTTGCCGTGAAAAAGTTGCTGCGAGATTTCTTCGATGCGCGCGGATTGCTCGGCTGCATGAAGGAAGCCCGGGGCAGTCGCCGGCGGGTGGTGCGGTCGCGATCACGATTCCGCCTTTTTGCGCGAAGGCTAGAATCTTTTCGTAAGTCGCGGGCGGCAGCCGGTCGATATTCGGGAGGATCAAGCACCTTGTACGGAATGTCCAACATTGTCGATTGCGTCGGCATCAATGAAGTCGAGGTTGAATCCCGCATCGAGAATCTGCGCGATGACTTGCTTGCCGAGAAACTTGTCCATCGACTCATCGACGCTGACGTTCGAACCCGATTCATCGAAGCCCGCCGCCGATGTGGGAGACTAAGCGCTTCGCGATCGTGGCGTGGAATGATGCCCACACATCGTCGTTCGGCAGCAGCAGGGCTACGTCGTTCGCAGGCTCTCCCTGCCGCAGGGCGAAGCTGACGCGTTGCAAATAGCGCGTCAGGTCGGGCATCGCGAAGAACCAGGGGTTATGCGCATCGAAGGCCGCCGAGCCGCATACATGCGCCAGCCAGGCTCGCCGGCGGAAGGCGGTGAGTAGGGCCATCCGTGGCCGACAAGCTGATTGATGCCCTGCAGAAAATGCAGATCGGCTTCCGCTTTCATATCGAGCGGCGTGGCGCGAAAAGCCGGCGAATGCAGCCACGTCCATGTCTCCGAGGAAATGACCGGCCGATGAAACGAGATGGCCTGCCGATGCGGCCCAGCGCGTGTCGGAGAACTCTCGCCACATCATGAATGTCGCTTTGCCTTCGCCCTCGGGCAGGTCCTCGAAGCGATTACTCGACAGCGTGACGGGCGGATAGCCGTAGCTCTGCGAACGGAACTGCGTGTGATGCTCTTTTGCCCAGGCGTGCATTGGCTTGAGAAAGCTCATCGTTCGCCATCTCGGTGAGCGTTTGGCCCCAGTCGTGGCGAATGGCGGCTGTCTCAGGGCCGGTGTCCATCACGAGCGAGAGCAGATGCGGGCGAAGGTCGTAACCGCGGCGGCGCTGAAACTCTTCAAGCAGCTGCTGGGCTCCAATCCGAACCGTAGTCCTCCAGGCTGTCGCTGAAGACGGCATAGGGAGGATGATCGCCGAAAGCCGGACAGGAGCGAATCGCCGACGGCATGCAAGATGATTTTCGATTGCGGCCGCGGTCGTAATGGTCGAGCACGAATCCTTCGGCTCCGATGGATGGTCTTTTCACCATCATTCCGGTGCGGCTGGCGACAAAGCAGATGAGCTTGCGCGGCTGCTGCGCCGCGGAGAATGTGTATCGGCCGGCAACTGGTGCGGCGAGCGACTCGGCATGCGCGAGTTCCGTAGAGGAAGCGGAATCAGGGACAAGAAACGCCGCTGATCAACGATTCGCCTGTGTCGATGTGCGGCGCGAGCGCAAAAGTTGAGCCCGGCGAAACGCTGCTGATCTCGACCCGCAATTTGCCTGCCGACTGAGTGACTGGAATGTGGGGGCCTCCGAAGGGCCAGCCGCTCCCCAAGGTCACATCGACGCGAAGGCCAAGACGACGCGCCTCCTCAGCGGCGAAGCGCAACGCGGCCAGATGCGCGGGAGACAGAAACGGTGTGTTGTGGAAGTCGGTTTGGGGATCGTCAAGCGCGAGCGGATACAGATTCGCAATCTCGACACCGCCGATGCCTGCACCTTTCATCTGCTCCAGTTCGCGGGTAATTTCGCCGTCTGTTGCCGCGGGACCGAACCACCACCAGCGCACCATGATCCGTGCTCGAATCCGGCGGATCGGCAAAGCTGCGATGTAACTCCGCGATAGATTGCGAAGTTTGTGTCCAAGCGCATTTCAAACTCAGTAATCCGGAAATCGAGAGAAATAGCGACAAGAAGAACATGCGCGTGTTGAAGTACATGCGCACTCGACGCAATTTGGAGATAGATTCCATGCAACTCCCGCTTGAGCGTTCCATTGATACCAAATGCGAATCCGGTCTGCAAGCAAGTCCCGCGACAGTCAAACAATCGTAAAAGACTTGCGTTGCCAAGGAGGCCGCCGTTTACTGCTATCGTTGTCTTTTAGATGCGGGACAACGGACGCCGCCGCCGCTCGGCTAGTCCCTCGGCAGGAGATAATTTCAACGCATGAAGCCGTCCGCGATTGCCAGCGAGTCTCTTTCGAACGCCACGCCACCCACGACAAACAAGCACCTGATTCGCTGGGTAGAAAAGATGGCCGATCTCTGCCGCCCCGACGCCATTCACTGGGTGGACGGTTCGAAGGCCGAATACGACGCGATCTGTGAACGCCTTATTCGCTCGGGAACTTTCATTCGGTTGAATCAAAAGAAGTGGCCGGGTTGTTTCTATGCGCGCTCCGTTCCGGGCGACGTGGCGCGCGTCGAGGATCGAACATTCATCTGTTCTTTCTCGCGTACAGCGGCGGGACCCACCAACAACTGGGAAGACCCCTACGTGATGCGGCGGCGGCTGAAGCAACTGTTCCGGGGATCGATGCAGGGGCGGACCATGTACGTGCTTCCCTTCAGCATGGGGCCGATAGGTTCCCCGCTGTCGGGGATTGGGGTGCAGCTGACGGATTCCGCCTATGTGGTGGCGCAGATGCGCACGATGGCGCGGATCGGCGCTTCCGTATTTGCGGAAATCGACAAGGACGAAAAGCGCGTGGTGCCTTGCATGCATTCCGTGGGTATGCCACTGAAACCTGGCGAACCGGATGTTCCGTGGCCCTGCAACGAGACCAAGTACATTGTTCATTTTCCCGAGAGCCGGGAAATCTGGTCCTACGGCTCTGGCTACGGCGGTAATGCCCTGCTGAGCAAGAAGTGCTTCGCACTCCGCATAGCGAGCAATATCGCACGCGACGAGGGCTGGATGGCAGAGCACATGCTGATTCTCGGCGTCGAGAATCCGGAGGGCGAGAAGACTTACGTGGCTGCAGCATTTCCCTCGGCGTGCGGAAAGACGAACTTCGCGATGCTGATTCCGCCGGCGGCGATGAAGGGTTGGAAAGTCTGGACTGTCGGTGACGACATTGCGTGGATTCGGCCGGATGCCAAGGGGCGTCTGCGCGCCATTAATCCCGAAGCGGGATTCTTCGGCGTCGCGCCGGGAACCGGAGTGAAGACCAATCCGATGGCAATGGCTGCCCTGGCGCGGAATTCGATATTCACGAATGTCGCGCTCACGCCTGACGGCGGCGTGTGGTGGGAAGGCATGACGGAGAAACCTCCCGCCGAATGCCTTGATTGGCGCGGGGAGCGCTGGACGCCGGAGATCGGCAAGACAACAGGGCGGACGGCGGCTCATCCCAACGGCCGCTTTACAGCGCCTGCATCGCAGTGCCCCTCGATCGACCCGGACTGGGAGTCCCCGGAAGGGGTACCGATCAGCGCAATCATCTTCGGGGGCCGTCGATCGACGACTTTGCCACTGGTCTATCAGTCGTTCAACTGGTCGAGTGGTGTCTACGCGGGCGCGACCATGAGCTCGGAGACGACCGCGGCAGCGACAGGAGTAGTAGGCCAGGTACGGCGCGACCCAATGGCGATGCTTCCCTTCTGCGGATACCACATGGGCGACTACTTCCGGCACTGGATCCGCATGCAACGAGACCTGGCCGTCACGCCGCGAATCTTTCATGTGAACTGGTTCCGCAAGGACGCTGAAGGGCGGTTTCATTGGCCTGGTTTTAGCGAAAACATGCGCGTGTTGCGCTGGATCGTCGAACGCGTCCATGGCCGCACGCAGGGTCAAGAGACGCCGATTGGCTGGGTTCCGCGCTACGAGGATATCGACTGGACTGGTTTGAAGTTCTCACGGGAGACTTTTGAGGAGCTGATGGCCGTAGACCGCGCCGCGTGGCGGAAGGAAGTGATGGCGCATGAGGAGCTGTTCATCAACCTGCACGACCACTTGCCCCCCGAGATGATCTACGAGCGCGAACTGCTCATTTGCCGACTTTAAATTGTTGCGAAGAACCATTGATTCCAAATAGCTTCTGTATCGCTACTGCGATTCAACAGATTTTCATTTATATTAGAGAGTTCAACGAACCCCAGGCGCAGTGCGGTCCATTTGGATGGACCTCTGAAAAGTTTCTTTGGCGATTCCGAGTACGTGGCGCCAAGGCGGTTGTGTATTCCGGAGTCTGAGCGACACTCCCAACTCTATTTTGCAGATCAAGAAGGTTGCTATGGATCCAGTGGGTCGATCGAACAGTCGTCACTACAAGCCCCAGCCTCAAGGGCTTTACCATCCGCGCCAGGAGCACGATGCCTGCGGCATGGGCCTTGTGGCCAGCATTCGCGGGGAGAAAAGCCACGACATTATCCGCAAAGGCCTCGAGGTTCTGATCAATCTGACGCATCGCGGTGCTGCCGGGTGTGATCCCGAGACGGGCGACGGAGCAGGGATCCTGATCCAGATTCCCCATGTCTTTTTTGCACGCGAGTGCGGCGAATTAGGCATTCATCTGCCCGAGGCTGGTGCCTATGGGGTGGCCATGTGTTTTCTCCCGGTAGACAAGAGCAGCCGCCTGCAATGTGAGGGTGTCTTTGAGCGCATTGCGCAGGAAGAGGGCCTGACCGTCCTTGGCTGGCGCGACACACCGGTGAACGGGGATGCCATCGGCCGCGAAGCCCGTGCCTCCCAACCTTATATTGAGCAATTGTTCGTTGGGCGTCCTAAAGATCTTGACGAAGAGGCGTTTGAACGGTTGCTTTATCGTGTACGCCGCTGCACGGAGAACGAGATTGCCGAGTCGGAGATTGAAGGCAAAGACGACTTTTTCGTTCCGTCGTTTTCCTGTCGCACCATCGTCTACAAGGGGCTGATGCTGGCGCCGCAAATTGAGAAGTTCTATTTCGAGCTGGCCAACCCGCTTGTGACGAGTGCCCTTTGCCTCGTCCACCAACGGTTCTCTACCAACACATTTCCAAGCTGGAAGCTGGCACATCCCTACCGCTATGTGGCGCACAACGGCGAAATCAACACGATTCGCGGGAATGTGAGCTGGATGAACGCACGCCAATCGGTGCTCGAAAGCCCCCTGCACGGCGATCAGATTGACAAGCTCTATCCCGTGATCGTGCCAGGAGGCAGCGATTCCGCCTCGCTCGATAACGCGGTTGAGTTTCTTTACCAGGCAGGCCGTTCCCTGCCCCATGTGATGGCGATGCTGATTCCTGAAGCATGGGCCGGCAATCCTGATATGGATGAGGACAAGCGTGCCTTCTACGAGTACCACGCCTCACTGATGGAGCCTTGGGATGGACCGGCAGCCATTGCGTTCACTGACGGACGGGTCATTGGCGCAACGCTCGATCGCAACGGGCTACGTCCGGGCCGCTACATCGTAACCAAGGACGACCTCGTCGTGCTGGCCTCCGAAGCCGGCGTGCTCGAAGTGCCGGCGGAGGATGTACGCAAGAAAGGCCGCCTTCAACCGGGCCGCATGTTCCTGGTGGACACGGTGCAGAAGCGCATTATTTCGGACGACGAAATCAAGCATCAACTGGCGGCCCGCCAGCCCTATGGAAAGTGGCTCGAAGAACAACAGGTCTCGCTCGAGCAATTGCCGGAGCCTTCGCGCACCATTGCATCGAATCCTGAGACGCTGTTGCGGCGCCAGCGCGCGTTCGGCTACAGCGAAGAAGACATGCGCATCCTGCTGGGACCGATGGGCGCCAAGGGCGAAGAGCCGGTGGGGTCGATGGGCACCGATGTACCGTTGGCTTGCCTCTCGGACCGCCCGCAGCCGCTCTTCAACTATTTCAAACAGCTGTTTGCGCAGGTCACGAATCCACCCGTCGATCCGATTCGCGAAGAGCTCGTGATGTCGCTGATCAGTTACATCGGCACCGAACGCAACATTCTGGACGAAGCGCCGGACAATTGCCACACGCTGAAGCTGCCGCACCCGCTGCTCACCAATCGCGATCTTGAAAAGCTGCGGCGCGTTTCTTCGGGCGATTTGCTGGCGACGACCCTTCCTGCCCTGTTTCGCGCGGCAGACGGCGAAGCCGGACTGAAGCATTCGCTGGACGACCTCAGCAACCGAGCTGCCCATGCTGTGGCATCGGGCTACACGCTGCTCATTCTTTCCGATCGCGGTGTGGACCCCACCTACGCACCCATCCCAAGCCTGCTCGCCATGGCTGCTGTACACAACCGTCTCGTCCGTGAAAAAACCAGGACCCAGGTAGCGCTCATCATCGAAAGCGGCGAGCCGCGCGAGGTGATGCACTTCGCACTCCTCATCGGTTATGGCGCCAGCGCCATTAATCCCTACCTCGCATTTGAGTCGCTGCATGATTTGAAGCGTCGCGGTCTGCTACCTCATAACGTGACGGGCAATCATGCCGAGAAAAACTTCATCAAGGCAATTAACAAGGGTTTGCTCAAAACATTCTCGAAAATGGGAATCAGCACTTTGCAAAGCTATCGCGGGGCACAGGTGTTTGAGGCTGTCGGCTTGAATCAAGCCCTGGTTGACGCCTACTTTGCCGGCACCGCGTCGCGCATCGAGGGGGTTGGGCTCGCTGTGCTGGCACGCGAAGCGCAGATGAAGCACGGCTATGCGTTCCAGCCGCTGACCGAGTCGGAGACGGAACTTGTGGTGGGCGGTCACTACCAATACCGCGAGGGCGGCGAATATCACTTGCTGAACCCGGCGACCATCAGCAAGCTGCAGCATGCGGTGCGGCAGAACAATCCTGCGACGTTCCAGGAATACACGGATTTGCTCGACGATCAGAATCGCAATCTCTGCACATTGCGTGGGCTTTTGAAGCTGAAGTATGCCGACGAACCGATCCCCCTTGACGAAGTCGAGCCGGCGAAGGAGATCGTCAAACGGTTCACAACCGGCGCCATGAGCTTCGGGTCCATTAGTAAAGAGGCGCACGAAACTCTAGCCATTGCCATGAACCGGCTGGGCGGCATGTCGAACACGGGCGAAGGCGGCGAGGACGAAGAGCGCTTCAAGCGCGACGCCAATGGTGACTCGCGCCGCAGCGCTGTGAAGCAGGTCGCCAGCGGCCGATTTGGCGTAACCACCAACTATCTCGTGAATGCCGACGAATTGCAGATCAAGATGGCGCAGGGCGCAAAACCCGGCGAGGGCGGGCAGCTGCCCGGCCATAAAGTCGACGAGGTGATCGCCAAAACGCGCCACTCCATTCCAGGCGTGGGCCTTATATCGCCGCCGCCCCACCACGACATCTACTCCATCGAAGATTTGGCGCAACTGATCTACGACTTGAAGAATGTGAACCCGAAAGCACGCATCGCGGTCAAACTTGTTTCTGAGGTGGGTGTGGGCACTGTGGCCGCCGGCGTCTCGAAAGCGCACGCCGACGTGGTGCTGATCTCGGGTGACAACGGCGGAACGGGCGCTTCGCCTCTGAGCTCGATCAAGCACGCGGGGTTGCCCTGGGAACTTGGCCTGGCGGAGACGCAGCAAGTGCTCTTGTTGAATGACCTGCGCGGGCGCATCAAAGTGCAGACCGATGGCAAACTGCAAACTGGACGCGATGTGGTGATTGCCGCGCTGCTGGGTGCCGAGGAATATGGCTTCGCCACGACGCCGCTGATTACGATGGGCTGCATCATGATGCGGAAATGCCACCTGAATACTTGCTCGGTGGGGATCGCGACGCAAGACCCGGTGCTGCGCGCACGATTCACTGGGCAACCGGAGCACGTGATTAACTTCTTCTTCTTTATCGCCGAACAGATGCGGCAGCACATGGCCAAGCTTGGCTTCCGCACGGTGGACGAGATGGTAGGCCGTGTGGATAAGGTCGATGCCTCGCTCGCCGACGCGCATTGGAAGGCCAAAGGTATCGATCTCTCTGCGATTCTCTACGTGCCGACGGTTCCTTCACGTGTGGCGCGGCGGAAGGTGCAGGCGCAGGATCATGGGCTCGATCAGGCGCTTGACCATGCGCTCATCTCCAAGGCTACCCCGGCGCTCGACTCGAAGACACCCGTCACCGGAAGTTTCGCCATTCGCAACGTGCACCGCACAGTGGGAGGCATGCTGGGCGGCGAAATTGCGCGGCGTTACGGCTCGCCTGGACTCCCGGACGGAACCATTCATTTCAAGTTCACCGGCTCTGCGGGCCAAAGCTTCGGTGCATTTGTGCCCAACGGCGTAACGCTTGAGCTCGAGGGCGACGCCAACGACTATGTCGGCAAAGGCCTCTCTGGCGGACGCATCATCGCCTATCCGCCGAAGACGTCGAGTTTCTTGCCCGAAGAAAGCATCCTGGTCGGCAACGTGGTGCTGTATGGCGCAACGAGCGGCGAAGCATTCCTGAATGGAATCGCAGGCGAGCGATTCGCCGTGCGCAACTCAGGCGCGACAGCGGTGGTGGAAGGCGTCGGAGATCACGGCTGCGAATACATGACCAACGGCCTCGTGGTGGTGATCGGCGCAACGGGCCGCAACTTCGCGGCCGGCATGAGCGGCGGTCGGTCCTTTGTGTACGATGATCAGGGTGACTTTTCGACCCGCCGTTGCAATAAAGCCAGCGTCGATCTCGAACCGCTTACGAGCAACGAAGATGTGGCCGAGGTCAGAGGGCTGCTTGAACGCCATCGTGACCTGACCGGGAGCCCGCGCGCTGCGTGGATCCTGGAACATTGGGCCGATGCTCAACAGCGATTCATCAAGGTGTTCCCGCACGAGTATAAGCGCGTCCTCGGCGTGCCCCGGCTTGAGTCGGTTTATCCGTCCCCTATTCCTTCGTCGCCCCCGGTGACGGCTACCGCGGAGGTGCACCATGGGTAAAATTACCGGATTTCTTGAAATCGAACGCGAACAGGCCGTCCGCCGCAAGGTGGAAGACCGCGTGCAGGACTGGTTCGAAATCTACGAGCCTTTCCCTGAGGAAAAGCAGCGCGAACAGGGCGCACGGTGCATGGATTGCGGCGTTCCCTTCTGCCATACCGGGTGCCCGGTGAACAATCTCATCCCGGATTGGAACGATCTTGTGTACAGCGGCCGTTGGCAGAGCGCCGTTCGTAGGTTGCACGCGACCAACAATTTTCCTGAATTCACCGGACGCATCTGTCCTGCCCCGTGCGAAGCTTCCTGCGTGCTGGGCATTAATCTGCCGCCCGTCTCGATTAAGCTCATCGAACGCAGCATCGTGGAACGCGGATGGGACGAAGGCTGGATTCATCCCGAGCCACCCGAGCACAACACCGGCAAGCGCGTGGCTGTGGTTGGAAGCGGACCTGCAGGTTTGGCGGCTGCTCAACAGTTGCGGCGCGCCGGCCACTCGGTAACCGTCTTTGAGAAGAATGACCGCATCGGCGGATTGCTTCGCTACGGAATTCCAAACTTCAAGCTGGAAAAGCACGTCATCGATCGCCGTATCGAACAAATGCGCGCGGAGGGCGTCACATTCCTGACAAATGCGCACGTAGGCGTCAACGTACCGGTTAGTGCGCTTACGGCCCACTACGACGCAATTCTTCTCTGCGGAGGAGCCGAACATCCGCGCAACCTCGCGATTCCCGGCCGCGAGTTCAAAGGCGTTCACTACGCAATGGAATTTCTGCCCCAGCAGAATCGTCGCAATGAAGGCGATTTTATCGACCCTGTCGCCTCCATCAGCGCCGAAGGCAAACGCGTGCTGATCATCGGCGGCGGCGACACCGGCGCCGATTGCCTGGGGACGAGTCATCGCCAAGGCGCAAAGAGCGTTCACCAGTTTGAAATCATGCCAAAGCCTCCGGATCAGCGCGCTGCGTCCACTCCATGGCCCCTCTGGCCTCTGCAACTCCGCACGGAGAGTGCGCACGAAGAAGGCGGCATCCGGGACTGGAGCATCAACAGTATTCGGTTCACCGGGAATGTAGAGGGCCACGTGCAGCAACTGCACGCGACGCGCGTCGGGCCGCCGCCGAAGTTCGAAGCGATTGCAGGCTCCGAGTTCACTCTCGACGTGGATCTGGTTTTGCTGGCGATGGGATTTCTCGGCCCGGTGCGCAACGGCATGATCGAGCAACTTGGCGTGGCGCTCGATCCGCGCGGCAACGTGGCGACAACCGATTACAAGTCCTCTGTCGACGGTATCTTTGCCGCTGGAGATATGCGTCGAGGTCAGTCGCTGGTTGTCTGGGCCATCTCAGAGGGACGCAAGGCGGCAGTCGCTGTCGATCGCTACTTGGCCGAAAAAGAGGTGGGGACTTCGATCCCAATCCCCCGCGCGCGCGTTTGACCATTCAGCCGCCACGATGGCTGCACTAAGTCGCATCCTGCTTAAAGCTGGAGAATCGGCAATGACGAGAGACGAAGCTTGGGACCTGGCCAACCATTGGGTCGCGGCATGGAACGGTCATGATCTGGACTCGATCATGATGCACTATGAGGATGCGATCGAGTTGACTTCGCCCGTTGCCGCCCAGCTACTGGGGACTTCCGATGGCAAGGTCGTCGGAAAGACAAACGTGAGAGCCTATTTTCAACGAGGGCTCGAAGCCTATCCGGAACTCCACTTTCACCTTGAAGACGTGCTCTGGGGCGTGAGCAGCGTAGTGCTCTATTACACAAATCAAAAAGGGAAACGCACCGGAGAGTTCATGGAGCTCTCAACGAATGGGAAAGTGGCTCGAGTCGTGGCCAACTACAACTCCTAGCCAGAGAGAAACGCTCTTGGCAGACGGCACTGAATCCGATCCAAGCCCCTAACCCAGGATCCGCGATTCATTTGAACTTTTTGCCACCTCTTACGTTTGCCGAGCCATCGCAAGGTCCACGATCTCCGCGATCATTTGGGTATAGGAAAGACCCGATTTCTTCGCCGCCATAGCGAACTCCTGTCCGCTAGAGAGCCACGGGTTCGGATTCGCTTCGATGACATACACCTCGCCTTTGCTCGACACGCGCATGTCGATGCGGCCATAATCGCGAAGCTTGACGGCGCGATACGCCTTGAGGGCGGTCTCGGTGAGTTTGGTCACGGTTTCGTCATCGAGGTCTTCGGCGATCGCCGATTTCGTCAGCTTATAGGCTTCCGTGTCTTTCTCGAATTTCACATCCTGGCTGGCGATCCTCGGCACGCCCTTCGGAAGCTTAGAAAGGTCAAGCTCTACCAGGGGAAGTGCGTGGGCGCTATCGTAACTGCCCAGGATGGAGGCGTAGATTTCGCGGCCTTCGATGTACTCCTCGATCAAAGCAGGAGAATCGAATTCCTTCTGTATATAGGAGACGCGCTCCATCAACTCTTTCACGCTGGTCACTAAGGCAGCGGCATCGATACCGATGGATCCATCCTCGGAGGTGGGCTTCACGATGAGAGGGAACGAGATGTCATGTGCGTGGTCGATGGTCCCGCGGTAGGCTGTTGCGAAGTAGGGCGACTGAATCCCGTAAAAAGCGAACATCTTCTTGGCGATTGATTTGTCCTGCGCGAGAATGTGCGCGTGCGGTCCCGCACCGGTATAGGGGATATCCAGCAAATCCAGGAATGCCGTAACGTGCATCTCCTTGGTGTCATCGCCCGCATAAGATTCCGTGAGGTTGAAAATGAGATCGGCGCTACATTTGGCGAGTCCCGTCAGTGATTGCGGGCGTCCGTCGAGAACGTAATACGACGGCTCATGGCCGAGCTTCTCCAAGGCTTCGAAGATCTCTTCGCGGTCGTGCTTTACCGGCTTTTTCTTGCGCTTCTTCTGCCCTTTGCGTTTGCGCGGTGCAGGGACCTCTTCCTGCACTTCAGCAGGTTCGTCTTCCCACAAGTCGTACAGCACGGTAACTTTCAATTTCGGTCCAGTCAATTGATCTCCAATCGGAGGGCCGGCAACTGCCGGCACACCTCAGGAATGAATGAACTTCCCACGGAGCAGGTAATTCATTGAGAGTGCGGTTGTGTAGACGGTGAACTCCGTGAGGTACTCGGACTCGCGTCGAACGTCCACGCGCAGACCCAAGTCCTCAACCCGTTTGCAGATGGATTCCACAAGTCGCTTGACGATCGGGCGTTGCACGCCGCTCCAATACGCGACTTTGTCGACAATGGGCTTGCGATGTTGACGCAACATCTCCTGGGCGGGTCGCACGCCTTTACGTCGTCTGCTGGAGATGTTGAAGATATCGGCGAGGTCGGTATCCAGCGCAAGTTCCTCGACCGGAATCTCCTCGGGCAGGCTGAGACGATAGAACTCGCCAACCGTCGATTCCATCTCATCGACGGTGATATCGAGGCGGCCGCGGCGCCGGATGGGCTCGACATCTCCGACTTTGCGCGCCGTGCGATCGACGTATTGAAGCTTTGCCAGAGCCTCCCAACCGTCGTAGCGCTTTCGCCATTGCGAGCGAGGCGTGAGCCAGACTGCAAACGTTTCGGCAAAATCTTCATCCGGATGCTTCTGCGCGTACCACCCGGCCATGTGTCGGACGAACTTCCGTGAGAACGGTATCGGACGATAGTTATCCCGATATGCACGCCGAAACGGACCGAAGAGCTCGTGCCACTCAGCTGACTTGTAGAGCTGGTATGCGTAGTTGAATGCGTGTCCGGCCTCATGACGCATGTACATCATGATTTCGCGAGCGTCTTCAAGATCGTTCATATCGCGTTCAAGCTGTGCCAGGTCCGGGTTGGCCAGGTAGAACGGAATGCCGATGACGGGCTCACCCGAGGGACATCCCCATTCATCGGTCAGATAACAAAGCGGACGGAACTTGTGGATGCCCTTGGCTTCCAGTTCGCGATAAAGCTGTTGAACAAATCGTTCGAGAGGAGAGCCCTCAAGTTTCAGCCCGAGTTCGCGAATGGGCTTGGCGAGTATCTCCTGGAATTCCGTTCGGGTTTTCTCGAAATTACGCACGGGGCTATTCAGAGTTCTATACCACCGCACCATATTTGGCACAGCAAGGCGTATCGCTTATGCACATAGCATTATCGGCACTCCTGCTTTTTGGATCTCGTAAGCGCCGTTTCCCCACGTGAAGCCCACCAAGAGGGGAGTCAGACCGCAACGCTTCTCCAGTGCTGACGAGATGTGCGCATTTACCGAAAAGTCACACCTGTTCTTCCTTGCGAGCCGTCCTCGGCAGCGTATTCTTGAGGGTACAAGCCTATTGTGAGGGCATAGCTTCGATCAATCGACCTCGCGCGCTCTGCGGGGAGCGAGGCAACCATGTCTGAAAGTTTCGGTGCAACACCGCAGTTGGGTCCGCAAAAGGGTCAGAGAATATCGCTCGGTGTCGATGCTCTTGCTCAGTCGTTTCTGGATAATCTGTTTTTTGTGCAGGGCCGATCCGTCGAACGCGCGACCGTAAACGACCTGTACATGGCGCTCGCACACACGGTACGCGACCGAATCGTCGAGCGCTGGATGTCGACGCTCAGAAACTACCAGTCGCAGGATGTGCGCGTCGTCTGCTATTTGTCGGCGGAGTTTCTGACCGGACCCCACCTCGCCAACAACCTCATCAATTTGGGAATCTACGACCAAACCGAACAGGCAATGCGTCAGCTCGGCATCGACCTGAACGTTCTGATCGAACAGGAGGAAGAACCTGGGCTAGGCAATGGAGGACTGGGCCGTCTCGCCGCCTGCTTCATGGATTCTCTGGCCACGCTGGATATTCCTGCCATCGGCTACGGAATTCGCTACGAATATGGAATATTCGATCAGCAGATTCGCGATGGATGGCAGGTGGAGTCAACTGACAACTGGTTGAGACTCGGCAATCCCTGGGCTCTGGAGCGGCCTGAGGATGGGTTTGAGGTCAAGCTTGGCGGACACACCGAAACCCATACCGACGAGAAGGGACGGCTGTCGGTAAAGTGGATCCCGAAGAAGCTGGTACGGGGGGTTCCGCACGATACCCCGATTTTGGGATACCGGACCAACACAGTGAACACGATGCGATTGTGGGCCGCGCGCGCGGTTGAAAGCTTCGACTTCGGGACTTTCAATCAGGGCGATTTCGTCGGCGCGGTCGCTGAAAAGGTGTCGTCCGAAAACATCTCAAAGATTCTTTATCCAAATGACGAAGATGTGCAAGGCAAGGAGCTTCGCCTCGCACAGCAGTTCTTCTTCGTTTCATGCAGCCTGCAACATATTCTCGGCATTCAGACTTCCCAGAATCGGCCGTTGGCCGAGTTACATCGCAACTTTGCTATTCAAATGAACGACACCCACCCGGCCATCGCCGTTGCTGAATTGATGCGTCTGCTGGTGGACGAACACTCCATGGAATGGGATGCGGCATGGCATGTTACCCAACATACTTTGTCGTATACCAACCACACCCTTCTCCCCGAAGCGCTTGAGCAGTGGTCGCGCAGCTTATTTGGCTCGCTGCTTCCACGCCACCTCGAGATCATTGAGGAGATCAATCGCCGGCATTTGATCGATGTGCGGCAGCAATTTCCGAACGACGAGGGACGCGTACAGCGGCTTTCATTAATCAATGACAATAGTGGCCACGGCGACAAATACGTGCGCATGGCGCATTTGGCCGCGCTCGGCAGTCATGCGATTAATGGGGTTGCGGCGCTGCACACAGAACTGCTGAAGACAAACGTGCTCAATGATTTCTACTTGCTCACTCCAGAGAAATTCTCAAACAAGACCAACGGCGTCACGCCCCGCCGCTGGATGGTGTTGAGCAATCCTCGCCTCGCTGAACTGCTCACAGCACGCGTTGGTGCGGCGTGGATCCGTGACATTGAGAAACTGCGCCGGCTTGAACCGATGATTGCGGATGCGGAATTCTGCCACGAATGGAGGGCGATCAAGCGCCACAACAAGGTTCAACTTTCCGCGTATATTCAGGACAAACTAGGACTCGCAGTCGACCCGGACTCGATCTTCGATGTGCTCGTCAAGCGGCTGCACGAATACAAGCGGCAACACTTGCAGGTCCTCCACATTCTCACGCTGTTGAAGCGCATCCAGCGGGACCCGAATGCGGAATTTGTGCCCCGCACGTTTATCTTCGGTGGTAAGGCCGCTCCTGGCTATCGCATGGCCAAGCTGATCATTAAGCTAATCCACTCTGTCGGAGAAGCGATCAACTCAGACCCCATCGTCAAAGGAAGACTGAAGGTCATTTTCTTGCCGGACTACAGCGTTAAGTTGGGCCAGCGCGTCTATCCCGCAGCCGATCTATCGGAACAGATTTCTCTCGCCGGCAAGGAAGCTTCTGGAACGGGAAATATGAAGTTCGCCATGAATGGCGCCATTACGATTGGCACGCTGGACGGCGCGAATGTTGAGATCCGGGAGGAAGTCGGCGCAGAAAACTTCTTCCTCTTTGGGCTCACCGCATCGCAGGTCGAGCAACAGAAACGAGATGGCTACAATCCGCAGGCCCTCTACGAGTCGAATGAGCATTTGCGCGAAGTGTTGGATTCACTCACCAGCGGCGAGTTTTCTCGCGGCGACCAAGGTCTCTTCCAACCCCTCTTCAACTCACTGCTCACGAACGACGACTATATGTTACTGGCCGATTACCAATCCTACGTCGACTGCCAGGACGCGGTGAGCCAGGCCTATACCAACCAGGACGCGTGGACCCGCATGTCCATCCTGAACGTGGCGCGCGTTGGCAAATTCTCGTCCGATCGCTCGATTCGGGATTATTGTGCCGACATCTGGAAAACATGGCCGGTGACTATCGAGATATAGCCGGTCCATTTCCATCAGAGTCGCCCTGCATCACCGTACCCCACTTTTTGTGTCATGCTGAGCGCCGCGGGTCGAAGGACCTACGGTTCAATATCCCTGGCGAAAGAGTGGGAACCACGAACCCAAGATACGAAATCACGCGGCAGAGTGCAGCGCCGCTTCAGTCCACGCCACCGCATCCACATAGGTCTTCGCCAGCTCTTGCTGGTTCAGGCTATCGCCTTCGGCAGCTGCATCACACCCGGCCCAGTCGCCTCGCTCGTAGTTCTCAAGCCATCCCAGCAGCACGCGCTCTGGGTTCTTTGTCCCCAGGAGCGCTTCGCGAATCTCACCGCCGAGCGGCAACGTCGGAGCAATGTCCTTCATCGCCTGGCCTTGCATGGCCGGCAGCAGGCTCAGCAATCCCAGCAGATATTGAATGAATGGGTCGAGGTTCCGCTTCCCACTGGCCACCTCGCAGAAACGCCCCCGCACCATCGCCATGCACAACAACTCGGGCGGCTGATTGCCATTGAACTCGCTCGCGATTGCCGTCGTGGCAATGCGGCGAAACGCATCGTCGCCCACGGTCATCAGCGCCTGCTCGATCGAGTCAATCTCCTTGCGCACAGCCCAGAGCGGAGAGTTGGCCAATCTCAGCAATTGGTACGTGAGAGGACCATCCCTTTTCACTAACTGGCTTACCTTGTGAACTTCCAAAGGAGTTTGCTGCAGTGCTCTCAGAATATCGATCCGCAAAATCTGATTCACGGGCGGCCTGCGATTCCTCACCGCCACTGGCTCGCAAAAATAGTGCCCCTCAAACAGCTCAAACCCCTCTTCGCGTGCACGAACGTAGTTCGCCTGTGTATCTATGTTCTTGGCCAGCATCCCAATCGGCTTGCCGCGCGCTTGTTCAAACAGTTCCCGCCGCTCCTCTTTTGAAATGCGGTCAAAGTCCACCTTGATGTAGTCCGCCAGTTCGAGCAAGGGCTTGAACTGCGGTAGCCATTTGAAATTATCCAGCGCAAATCGGAAGCCCTCCGCCTTGAGCTGCTGGCACACGGCAAGCAGCTCGGGCGGCATTTCCAGGCTTCCTGGAATCTCCAGAACCGTGAGCGTCGCGGGCAGCGTCTGCGCAAGCTGATCGCTCAAATCCTCCAAGTGGCAGCTCACAAAGGCCATCATTTTGCCGGTCAACTTCTTCAATTCGCTGGGCTTTTGCAAGGCAAAGAATGCCGCGGTCTCCGCTACAGGGCGGCCAACCGGCGCCTCGTTCTGTTCCCTTCCCTCTCGAAGAAGCAACTCATAAGCGTGGACACGGCCACGCAGATCCAGAATCGGATGCCGCGCAACCATGTGAAGCACCCCCGGAATGCTGGGCCGAGGATCGTCAGTTTTTGAAATCAATCGAACTGGAGTTTCCATAGATTTTGCTCCAGTAATCATAGGCTAACGAGCCTGCAGCGGGAAACCGCCGAGCGAGCGCCATTCGAGCGGTTCGGTTACCCTTTATAGTTCAACGAGCAAACACAGCGCTGGCAGGTCGGGTTGTTTTCGACGTCCAACGAACTTCGAAATTCCATCGCTGAGGTACTGTTGATCGCCTGCTCAAGAGGAATTGCAGAAGCATCACCGATCTTCCCGTGAAAAAAACAGGGCCGAATACCTCCATCAACCTCAACGACGGCTGAGACCCAGGGTGCATTGCACAGGGGTGCCCGAGGCGCCAGATCGCCGAGCTGTTCGCGAAACCGGCGAGGGATGTTGCGCAGCTTTTCACGAGATTCGAGAATGAAGCGCGTCTCAAATTCGACCGCATTCTCTTCTACCAGGGCCTCTATCTCCTCCTCTAATTCCTGCACCTCACCGCGAGTCAGTACGATCTGACGCTGCCGTTTGCCCGGCCAAATAAGGTCGCGATTAAATGCCGTCGATGTAACATCGGCGGCGAGAAACGAGATCGAATCAAGCGAGAGAAGGTGTGCCGCCTTCACTGTTTCGCGTAAGAGTCCATGATTCATCTTCTGGATTGTCGTGCGGGCATGGAAAGGCATCGCCGGATTATGCCGCCGCACCGCGCCGATACCACTGTGAACAAGCTTAAAGGCGCCTTTTACTCGGCGGACCTGATCATGGACCTCCTCCGGCCCGTCGAGCGACACGATCACTTCATCCACTGATTGGGCGACAGATTCCGCCCGCTTTGCAAGCAACAATCCAGTCGTCAGGAGTGTTATCCGTATTCCGAGTGTTTTCAAAAGCGAACAGAGATCATTGAATCTGCTGTGTAGAAGCGGTTCACCCCCAGTAAGCACAACCTGCTTGACTCCGAGCCTCAGAATCGAAGAGCGCTGGCGCTCAAGCCACTCCAAATCGATTTCTCTGCCCCCTTCCCGTTGCCAGATATCACACATGACGCATCGGCAGTTGCAATTGTCATGCACGTGAAATAGAAGGATTGGAACGCTTGAAAGCCGGCCCGAATGGCCGTCCACTTTGCGAATGCGAAGATCGGAATCGAGGGCTGCTGCCGCGTCTCTATCGGGCATGAGCATGCTCCTCCCGGGGTTTCTCTCTATCGCACTCGAGGCGCCGATCGATTCCATGCACGTCCTTGCCGCCCAGCTTCACTCGATCTCGTCCAAGAACCGCTTCCGCTTCCTGGAGCATTTCAGCCACGGGCGCGCGAAGCCATCGAATGGTTCCAGCGATGGAGAGCGGCTCAAGTCCGTTGCGCTCGACCGCTGGCAGCCTCTTGAGAATTTCTTCTGAAGCCAGAAAAACGCGGCCGTTCCGAAGGACGAGTTCGACATCCACAAACGACAGCGAGCAGAGCGTCTCATCCGGCTGGAGGCCCCTATCGCGCACTGCGATTGCATCGCGTGGCATGGAAACCTCGGAAGAGCCGCCGCCCTCTGGGAGGCGCAGCATCGCATTAGGCGATTCCGTGACCATCGAATAGATACGTCGCGGTGAAAGCCCGCAATGTTGTGCAGAGAAGCGAATTTCATCCAACAGGTCGCCACACGATGTGAGGGGAGAATCGCTTCCCAAGGCGATCGCTTCGACTCCCTCAAGAACTTCAGAAGAGGGTACTTCGCCGAAAAGAAACAGATTCGACGATGGACACACGATCAAAGATACGCCGCGCCTTCGCAACAACTCCGTACCTTTCGCATCGAGCGCCAGTCCGTGAATCATGATTGCTTGAGTATTCAGGACGCCGAGGCTATCAAGCGCCCGGAGCTCATCGCGCGCAATTGAATCAGTCCCTTCGCAGGCGTGAACCAGGAAAGGAGCATCCACCGGCGTCGCATCACGCGCGGCCTTGACATCGTTGCAGAACCTGAGGGAGTGCGCCCAGCCATAGCGCTGGACGACCTGCACCGGAAAGTCGTCTCTCAAGAGTTCGGGCGAAAGAGGATTGTGATGGCAGACGGTCGTTACCCCGCAGAGCAGGTTCCGTAATCCTCCCCACCAAAGACGCGTGCGCATGCGTATCGCACGGTGCTGCGCAATGACGTCGGCAAAGCGATTATGAATATGCTCGGCCCATTCCGTGGCATTGCGGTAACGTCGCGTTCCGAGCCGCGGAAAAAGAGCAAACTCCAGATGGTCGTGGGCATTAATCAGTCCGGGAAGAAGGAGATAGCCGTTCAAGTCGATGTCAACTTCGGCAGCCTCAGGGGCCAAAAGCATTCGCATACGGTCGTTGGTTATCGACACGATGCGAGAACGCATCACCGCTGACGATGTGGCTTGCACATCCGCAGGCCGGTTTCCCCGGGTTGCGCTACGCAGAACGCGCGCATCTGGGAGTTCTGAATTGCATCCGGTCATGGGATCCCGGTCCTCCGCGCCGACCAGCTTTCGCAAATGAAGGAGGTAGATTGCCGGACGACCTTCAGCCGCATGGAACTTCTGTAGTCCACCTAGGGAGTCAAAGAGCTGTCGTTCCGGAGCTCCAAACTCTGGGCCAAGAAACGTATGCAACTTCCATCCGGCCTGAGTGAACGTACCTATGATTTCATCGAGGTCGAACCATTTGGCATCCAGTTCGACCTTACAGTTTCCAACCGCGAACGAGCGTTTCCAGCCAAGCAGGCGCTGCGTTTCAGGATGCATGTCGGAAAGAAACAAATCGCATCCCTCGCGCGCGACGCGATGCAGTTCTGTTGCACACAGTGATAAGTCGCCGACATGGGAGAGAACAAAAGAAGAAAGAATCAGATCGAACGATTGACGAGGAAATGGGATCTCTTCGCAGGATCCGACGACAAGGTCCGCTGAAGTCTTCTTGCCGGCAGCGGCGCGAAGCATCTCTCTCGACGGATCAATGCCCTTCAGGTTATCTGGATCATGGTCGGCAAGGTAGCGCAACCATCTTCCAGATCCGCAGCCGGCATCGAGAACGTTGCGTCCCGCTATCGCTGGGAGGAGCCTTTTAAGGTACCGTTCTTCTAAGATAAGCAGAGGATTGGGTTGCGAATCGTAAACTGCAGCCCACGTATCAAAAGCGCGCCGCCTGCGCGACGCGGCTTCGGGAACGATTCCAGACGGCTGCCGAGGCGATCTCATAGGCTCTCGCGCTTCGGCTTGCGAAGGCTGATGAAGCGATTGGCAAGCTGCAATTCATACGGGAATGCATAGAGACGTAGCGCATAGCGCCAGGAACTGAGCGTCTTCAGCAACATCCGACTCCAACGCGGGGCTCGAATATCCTGAACCGTCGGCCACCGCGACGCGACGACGAGTTCGAAGTTATCGATCAGCTTTTTCGTCTTGCGCTTCAGCCAAGGCGCACTTGTATCAATGCGCAGCGTGAAATCCATCCACTTCTTAGTCGCCCATTCAGCTGGCGTATCAGGGAAAGATATCTTGCTCTCCACGTCTCCATACATGTTGCCGGGCTGGGGAGTGGGCGTGTAGTGCTGTACGATGATCTCCGAATCGGGATTGATGCGCTTAAGGGTACGAATAAAACTCAATGTCTCGCGGGTATCGCGCTCGGGATCCTTCGGGTTGCCAACGACAAACGAAAACTCCGGAATGATACCGAACTCCCTTGTCCGCCGCGCCATGACTCGTGTTTGCTCGGTCGTGATACCCTTCTGCATCTCTTGCAATGCCCAGTCGGATCCGGATTCCGCGCCGTAAAAGATCATGGTGCAGCCGGCCCGCTTAATGGCCGTCATCGTCGCGTTCGAATACCGCGACATGATATCGACGCGTGCCTCGCACCACCAGCGCAGATTCAAAGGAGCAAGACGCTCCATGAGTTCCATCGTGTGGTCTTCGCGGAGGAAGAAATTCATGTCGTAGAACTGCACGGAATCTGCGCAATATTTCGAGACCAGATGTTGAAGAATGGCGACGGTGCGCTCCGGGGATTCCATCTTTTCGTCACGTCCGTAGGCTGCATGCACGCCACAGAAGCTGCAATTGAACGGGCATCCGATGCTCGCATGGTGCACGGCAGTGCGCTTGCCGAAGAAGGACGGCCGCAAATAGCGCTCGACAGGCAAGCGATGGAAGGGCGACCACGGAAAGCTGTCGGGGCCTCTCATAGGCCGCTCGCGATTGCTGCGATGCAGGCCGAACCCATCCTTGTACGAGAGCCCGGCGATTGAATCGAAAGATCGCATACCCCGCAGCGCCTCAAGCAATTCCAGCAGCGTGTCCTCGCCCTGGCCCCGCACGACGAAATCGACGTACTTCGCATTGAGCGCTGCATCGGGATAAATCGACGCGAAGTATCCGCCCCACACGATCTTGACGTGGGGGCGAAGCTTTCGAATTTCGCGCGATGTCTCCATTGCCGCAACCATCTGAGGGCCAGGCATTGCGGAGACGCCAAGCAAGTCAACGAAATGACTGTCGATGATCCGAAGGATCGCCTCTACCGGACGATCCTCGAGATTTCCGTCGACAATTTCATACGCTTCGCGTCCCTCGAGAACAGCTGCGAGAGCAAGCACTGCAAGAGGTAGACGGCAGTTGCGAGGTCTCGTTGCGCGTGGATGAAAGAGGATGATCATGCGGCTTTCCGGGTGGTGTAGATGCGAAAGCGTGAAGGTTCACGTCTGCCGCGAAGTTTTGCGATGAGAGGTCGTACAGCCCACTGAATCCCGTACCAGGGAGCGTGGACTTCCCATCGAATGGAGAAGCTCTGTTCCAGTTCCTCGAGGCGGTCGTCGGTGAGATATTCGAGGCTGCGGATGGAGTCTGAAGCGGTTCCGAAAGTGGAACGGAAGTGCCGATGCCGTTCCTCGACCATCCTCTTGCCGCTCTCGTCGGTTGCGTACCACGGCGTATCACAGATCGCCACCATGCCGCCGGTTTTTATACAGCGCAGTGCCTCGGAAAGGCTTGCCCGATAGTCTTCGGAGTAATGAAAGGATGCGTTGAAGATCGCTACATCGAACTGATCATTGCCGAACGGAAGATGAGCGGCCTCCGCTTGAAATCGCGGAAACAGCTGCGTCATGAGGTACCGAAAATGCGTGGCGGCGCCAAGTCCGTCGAAAGCATTCGTCAACAGATCAACCGCAACAGGCTCATATCCACTTAGGGACAATCGGAAACTCAACCAACCGTTCCCTGCCCCGATATCCAAGACACGGAGTGGAGCGTTCGCAGGAGATTGCCTTAGAAGATGTCGCGTCAAATAGCGAAAAGTGCGACCACGAATGGCCCATTGCTTCTGATTTCTGCCTGAAACGTCCTTGTACGGAAGATTCAGATAGAAATCTGGAGTACGGCTGCCTCTGCCCTCCGCCGCACGTATGCGCTCGTAGTCGCCTATAAACTTAGCGTAGTATGCAAGTCGCTCTTCAGGCAGCGCGTTCCAGATGCCATTTTGTTCACGCAACACAAAGCCGCATCGACTGCAGCATGCTTTTCGCATGGACGTTCCGCAACGCGGACACTGCAGTCGAATTAAGGAATCGAGATCTTCCTCCGCAGTTGTCCAATCCAGTAAGGTGCGCATTTCTAGTTTCTCTCCAGGTGCAACAGCATGTGATCGCCCAACACTCTGATCCCAGGCAATCCGCGCAACAGACGGTCGATCGCTATGCAGAATCCGAGAAGGCTCGAGTTTTCAGCGGCCCAGTCTTCCATGTAGGACGGAGGAACCACAACGCCCACGCCTGACACCGACCGAATCCTGAAAAATGGATGAAAGGACTTTACTACTGAACGCAGCGTTGGATAGTACACCGGAAATGTCTCCGACCCTATACTTGCTTGTGACTTCCCTTCGCAGCGACGGAAAGCGCGACGTAAGTCGCCACGAGACACGTAGTGCAACATCTCCCAAACACAAAAGCGCGTCGACAAACAAAGCAGCATCGGTGCGCCTGACTTCATCCGGCCAGCCAACTTCCGCGCGATCATGCCCAGGTCCGATATGCAATTAAGGCCAGAGAAATTTGAGAAGGCACCGTCGAAGGTCTCTGGGGACGACAGTTCATTGATACGTTCGGAAGGAAGCACGTGAAACTGTATTTGGCTCGCTCCATGGCGAGGCAATCGCGCGCGAGCCTGGTGAATCATCAGCTCGGAAGCATCACAAGCTGTCACTTCGATTCCTCGCTCTGCAAGAAACACTGCGTCTTCGCCGGTGCCGCAATTCAGTTCCAAGATGTGGCCGCCCGCAGGAAACAGTCCTGCAGCGCACTCCCACACTGCGTTCCGCTGCGCCCTCCCAACTTTTGAGTTTGTGAAGAGCTGGTCGTACTCCTCTGCGATCGAATCGAACGCACGACCGGCCGCGCAACTGCATTGGCTTAGACTGGTCACTGCTCAACCTCCGCATAGGTGGCCCTCATGCCCTCACGCGCTTCGCGAATGCGATTGTCGAGAATTTCCAGTTTTTCTGATTCCTTGAGCGGATCCGCGAGCAAGCGCGACTTCGCAACCTCGTCGCGTAACAATTTGTCGACGTGCGAATAGAATTGGCGCGTGTGTCTTCCCTTGATCTTGAATTCGCGATCGGACGTAGCGCTCCATGGCCCCAGTTGTACGAGGCGGTTGGATATTTGTTTGTAATAGGGCGTTCCCTTGATGGGATAGGAAACGGTAGTGAAGAAAATGTCCGGCCTGGAAACGCTGACGTGATGGATAGTGGCTTCAATATCGTCCAGCTCTTCCCCTTCATATCCCCACATGAGAAACATCCCGCTTTGAATTCCGCGTTCACGGCACATGTGCACTGCATTCTGCACTTGCTCAATCTTGACTCCACGTTCCATGGAATCGAGGATGCGTTGCGAGCCACTTTCTGACCCAATCCAGAGCCGAAAACAGCCGAGCTCGGCCAGAAGATCCAACATCTCGCTGTTGAGTCGGTCGGCACGGGAAATACATTCGAAGGGAATGTGAAGGCCCCGCCGTTTCATCTCTGCCGCGTAGGTCCGAAACCAGGCATGATTGATTGTGAAGACGTCATCCGAAACCCAGATCATGTCCGGCTGGTACCTACCCAGCAGCCACTCGACTTCATCTACCACGAGGACCGGATCACGTCTGCGATGCGACTGCCCGAAGACTTGATGACTGCACCAATTGCAGCGGAACGGGCAGCCGCGCGCCGTAATCAAGTTGACCGATCCTGCCTTGTGATGCAGGCGCCAGGTGTCGACATAACGCTGCATATCGATTGCATCCCTTGCAGGCCACGGTTGAAGATCCAGGTTGGCAATTTGCTCCCGTGGCGCTCCCTGGTGTAACTTGCCCTCCTTCACAAAGGAGAGGCCGGCGATCTTGGTTAGATCAGGCGAGCTGGATCGCAGCGCCAGGAGGAGTTCCTCCATCGTGAGCTCGCCTTCGCCGGATACTACAAAATCTGCGCCCTCCTGGAGATACTCAACCGTGTATGCGCCGGGTTCCGGACCGCCGACCACGGTCTTCCATCCGGCATCGTGCGCCACGCCAAGAATCTCGATAATATTGCCGCGTGTCATGAGATTCGCATAGAGGCCAAGAACCGACGGCCTTTCGGTACGAAGAAATCTAAATAACTCCTCTCGACTCGAGAAAGTGGTGTCAAAGACATCGACATCGAACCCCTTGTTCCGTAGGTGTGAGCATAGGTAAAGAATTCCCAGTGGTGCATACGGCTTCATGATCTGCCGTTCCTTGGGATCCTCGAACAGAAAGTAGCCGTGAGCAAGCAGCAAGTCTCTCATTTAACCCTCGGCCGCGGGTGCAAGCTGTTGAATCGAGACAAATGCGGAAGAATCAGAAACTTCGCTCGCAGCATAACCATCCTCCGGGTTTCTGCAGCCTGGCTCCATCGCATAGACTTTCCGCCAAAGCTCTTTAAGGTGAAATGCATGCACGCAGGAAGGTGCTGACCATGAATCAACTTCGGCATGAAGAGCTTCGCGCACAGCATGATAAAACTCGGTCGTGTGGCTCGCCTTGAACATGACAGAGAGATCGTCGCTGTCGATCCAGTTGCGCTTCAATCCGAGCTCAGCTTGTACCCGCTCGTAAAACACGGTACCCGGCAAAGGATAGGAAAACGAGATGCCGATGTCGTCTGGACGGGTCCTGAGAACGAATGAAATGGTCTGCTGCAGTTCTTCCCACGACTCTCCTGGATAGCCGAATTGTAGAAAGTAACAGGCCTTGATGCCCGCCCGTTTCAACCTCTCTCTCGCCCCAACGACCGTCTGCAGCTTCAATCCTTTATCCATCGCGTTAAGAATTGTCTGAGACCCGGACTCGACGCCCATCCAGACTTCAGAGCAGCCAGCTGTTCTGAGCGCGCGTACACTCTCCTCGCTCAGGAGATCCGCGCGCGACTGGACCTTGAAAGGCACAGACGCATTCCTCGCAATAACCTCCACCGCAAACTGTTGCACCCAGGCTGCGCTGAGCGCGAAAACATCGTCGCCAAACCAGATGTGCTGCACCCCCACCGTTGTCTTCAACGCGAGCATCTCATCGGCCACATCCGCGGCGGCACGCTGATGGAATTTATTTCCAGAGATGGGCTTTGCACACCAGTTGCAGCGATAGGGACATCCACGGCTGGAAACCATGCTGGTGGAAAAATAGCCGTGACTTGCTGTCCAAGCCGCTCGATATGGCTCCAGGTCAACCAAGTCCCGTGATGGCGCCGGAAGCGTCTGCCATCCAGGATTCGTCGCAAGCCGACGTGTGCTAAAGACTGGAACTCCTGAATTATCGAGCCGCACCAGCCCATCCACTTCGCCCATGTCTTTAGAACGCAGAAGGGCGGAGCACACATGCGCGAGAGTCTCTTCCGATTCGCCAGAGAGTACATACTTAAAACCGTTTGCGAGAAATAAGGTCGGGTTGTCGGTCGCGTCAGAACCATGCGCGATCGTGACCGCGCCAGCGGATCGTGCGGACTGCGCAATCTGCCCGGCAACTTCTCGCATGCGCGTCAGGCACATCTTTGACAGAAAGTTGAAATCATCTTCATAAACGGCCACAATTCGCGGCCTGTATATCTCGAGCGCTTTCGCAAAATGCGCGGTCGGCTCAACAAGCATCGAATCGAACACTGCTACCGACATACCTCTGGCGCGTAACGCGGAAGCTGCATAAAGCGTGCCCAGGGGGGGATAGGGTTGCATCTTGCGGATCTGTTTCGTGTCGTAAGGAAGATGATAGGAGTGAGTCAAAAGAACGTCGACCAAGGGTCACCTCACGTTTTGTCGCGCGTCTTGAATGAAATGCCATTTCCGCATTAACAGGCCGCTTCGGCCGGAGTATTGGCCAGCCGTTTTGCGTCCACTGCGGGTTTAGAGGCCACAAACTTCTTGACCTTGGAATTGATCCACAATTCCATCGGCAGGCGATACATATCGTGATCGAGCCTCCAACGCGCAGGGAATGAGATCGTCTTCTGCACAAGTCGTGCGATCTTTCCGCGTCGATCCGCTCCAATTGGAATGCGATCAAAGGCGATCCTCAGATAATCGCGCGTTGCCTGCAGGCGCTTATGCTCGGCCCCCTTCAGCCACGGCAGCCGCGTGTACCTTGGAAAGAAGTCTGCCCATCCCTCAAGCGTGGTGGGCACCTCGATGCCCAGTTCTTTCGTCCGGGCAAAGATGGGCGATCCGGGATACGGCGTAAAAATGTTGGTCCAGAATTCAGCTCCGGGAAATCGGCGGCAGACGTCCATCATGAATTGGATCGTCTCGCGGCGTTCGGTCTTACCCTCTCCTGGAAAGGCGAAAATGATGTTAAACGAGGGACGGATACCGGCCTCGATACAACGTGCTGCGCTTTCGTAGATCTGTTCGAAATCTTGCCAGTCTTTGCCCATCTTCTGAAGCACGGCGTGCGAGCCCGAATCGACCCCCTGGCAAATCTGGTGCAGCCCCGCACGGCGAAGCAACTTTAAATCCTCCGCCGACAATCGCGACGTCAGGTTCGTTGTAGCCTGAATGCTCCACCTGTAGTGCGAGTTCTCTCTGACCAGCCCTTCCGCAATACCTCGCGCGCGGTCAAGGTCGACGAGAAAGTTGTCATCGACAATCCAAAGCATCTCCAGGGCATAGCGGCGGGTAAGATCGGTGGTCTCCTCAACGAATTGTTCTGGAGGCAGTGCGTTCCATTTGCGTCCGTAAACGCCGGCGTTCGTGCAGTAGCCACAATTGAACGGGCACGCCAAACTTGACGTATACATGGCCCATCGCCGACCGCACGAGCGCTCATAGGCATCGAAGTCGGCTAGCTCATAAGCCTTCGGCGGCATCTCGGCCAAGGGCCGCAGTGAACGCTCCGGTGTCATGATCAAGCGGCCCTCGCGTTTGAAACCGATGCCCGAAATGAAATCCGGCGCCGCACCAGCGCGGATGTGCTGCACTAGTTCGAGGAGCGAATCCTCTCCCTGGCCCCGCACAATGTAGTCAAGATACGGCGCTTCCAGGGTTTGCTTTGGGAGCAGAGACGGATGCCATCCGCCCAGGATGATCGGGAAATCGGGATCCCACGCTTTGATCGAACGTGCGATGTCCACAGTTTCCCTGATCATGGGTCCTGTTACGAGAGATATGCCAAGACACAATGCATCTTGCACTTCCTCTAGAACTCGTTGCTTGAAATTCGGAGTGATGGTCGAATCGATCAGGACCACTTCGAACCCCGCACGCTTCAGCGGCGTTGCTACAGCAAGAATCCCTAAGGGTGCTGTTGCTTCGGAACTTGCGAATGATGGAAAGAAAAAGACGATCTTTTTCGAATGACGCAATCTGTACTCCCCAAACACAAATTCAGCCTATCGTCGAGCGTGTCTGGATTTGCTACCGAATTGTCAAACGAATGTCATTCGCATTTCTTGCGTCGCTGAAGCGGAGTGATGTGCAAGGATTGTCAGCGCGCCAACTTCGCGCGCACTCCAACCCAGAGATTGATGATCGAGGTTCGTTCTTCAGATGGCGGTGCGACCTCCATCCACGGCAAGTTTTGCGCCGTGAATGAAGCTGGCGCGGTCCGTCGCCAGGAAGACGATTGCTTCTGCGATTTCCTCAGCTGTTGCCGGACGTCCTGCGGGCGCCTGGGCGGCTAGCTGTTCTAGACCCTCGCCCATCGCCTCTGTACCCCCCGTGCGTGTGGGTCCGGGACTCACCGTGTTTACACGGACACCCTTCGGCCCATATTCGGCGGCCCAGGTTTTCGTCAGCAGATTGATGGCGGCCTTGCTGGAACCGTAGAGGCTCATCCCGGGCGCTCCGTAGTCAGCAACCATCGTCGAAAGATTCACGATTGCCCCTTTACCTCTCTCGGCCATCAGTGGGGCAAGCGCCGCGACCAGGAAATATGGAGCCTTCACGTTTGTTGAAAAGACGCGGTCAAACTGCTCTTCCGTCATTTCATGCGTAGGTCCGAAAGGATAGATGCCGGCATTGTTAATGAGAATATCTACATGGCCATTTCCCAGTTCGATCGCCTTCCTAGCCACTTCGCGGGCGCTGTCTGCACCTCGAAGTTCGGAAGAAATAAAATCCGCTTTGTTTCCTGCGGTGCGAATTTCGCCGACTGCTTTCTTCCCACGCTCCGCATTTCGCCCCACAACCAAAACGTGAATACCAAGCTGAGCCAATTTCTTGGCTGTCGCGAAACCGATCCCGCTCGTTCCACCCGTGATAAGGGCTGTCGACGTGTTGTCTGTCATCTGTAATCCTCCATGGCGATAGCTGCCGCATCTTGGATGCCCACACAGATTCCCGACGCGATACCCTTACGGCGTAAAGAATCCCCCTTGATTTGCAACTTCATTCCTGCACCCCAGTTGCCGTCTGGGTATACCCATCGACTCGCTCCCTGCCATGGTAAATATTGAAGTGGCCCTCTCGCAGGAACCCAACGAGAGTAATATCGAATTCTCTCGCGACCTGCACGGCGAGACTTGATGGAGCTCCGACGGCCGCCACCAATGGAAACCCGCCCATCAGTGCTTTCTGAAGAAGTTCAAAGCTGGCGCGCCCAGAGAGCAAAAGCAAACGATCCCGCAAGGGGGTACGGTCCGCGAGAAATTCAGAACCGATAAGCTTATCTACCGCATTGTGACGGCCTACATCTTCCCGAAGCGCCAATAGATTACCGGCAGCATCGAAAAGCCCCGCACCGTGGAGCCCACCCGTACGATCAAACACTCCCTGAAACGCGCGGAGACGTTCTGGAAGATGATAGAGAATCTGCGCGTCGATTCTGAAACGGTTCGGCGTACGCGGTGGGCAAACGGTGCGCAAAGCGAGAAGAGATGCCTTGCCACAAATACCGCAACTTGACGTTGTGTAGAAATTCCGCTGCAGGCTCCCCAGATTCACCGCGACATCGATTGCAAGATCCACTCGAACGATATTCTGTTTGGAACCGAGCTTGAGCACATCCACCCCTTGAGTGGATAGCTCGCTCTCATGAAAGGATTCTCCTGCGTACGTAATTTGCTCTATGTCGTTCGCGTCTCGGACTACTCCTTCAGTCATGAGAAAGCCGGCCGCCAGGTCGAAGTCGTTGCCTGGGGTGCGCATCGTGACCGAGATCGATCGGAGTTGCCGCGAGTCGCGTGGCCCATAGGTGAGTTGGATCTCCAGAGGCTCTTCGATCGCGAGAATGTCCATTACCTGTCGGGATGTCTGCCCTGTGACCCTTTCGACAGGCATCTGCAACATGCGATCGTCAGTCGGATGCAAAGGGCTGCTCAAATCAGGAACATTCATGATGGATGACCTTCTCCTGTCATGGGCCCGCGCAATCTCTTCACTCGTTGGATGCGGCGCGGTATTCTAGGTGTTCACCGTTGCCGCTTGGATATCTCACTTGAAGAGGATTTTAGCCATCATGCCTTTGTCCTCGTGACTCAACAGATGACAGTGGAAGAGCGATACGCCTCGGATGATGGGATCGGTGAAATCCATGATTAGATCAACATTTCCTTCGACCGGAACATTGACGGTGTCCAGCCATTCCGGACGTTTGAGCCGAACCCCGTTTTGGGCATAGATAAGGAAATGAACCTGATGGATATGAAAAGGGTGCACCTCGTGCGTGTCGTTCGTGACTCGCCAATGATGGAAGTCCCCGATCGATACGGTTGCCATCGGTGGATCCGACATGACGAATTTCCTGCCATTGATGTAGAAGCCGTTTTTGTCCTCGGTGAAGTTCACGACAAAGTCAGGAGATCTGCTCTCTACTTGCGCAATCACAGCTGACGGCACAGGCTTGTAGATCGGCGGCGCGGCGTTGACTGGAGTTGTACGAACTTCGCTGCGGGGTTCTGCGATGTTCACCAGGTCCGCAAGCACCATTGCTTGATTGGGATCTCCATCGGGACCCGTGTCAAAGCAAAGTGTTCGAAGTGACGCTCGAACTCCGCGCTTAGGTCCGGTGACGATTGCTTCCACTCTGCCTGCAGGTGGAACAAGCAGATGGGACGCAAATTCGACCGAGTGCGCTGGATCGTGGAAGGCCAAAGGCATTCCATCGAGGGCCACGATCTCGAGTTGTTCCCCGTCAACCTGCAAGTCGGCGTAAAGGTCCGGCGAGGCGTTCACGATTCGCCAGAATTGACGCTCTCCGGGAGCGATGGCGATTCGCGGGCGTAAGTCGCCGTTCACAGTGAAGATCCGCTCTGACGCTCCGGTTGAAGAGCTACAGGCCTCCGTGGAGAGTTCAACTCTGCGCATCAATCCAGCGGAAGTGGAATCATCCTTGTTCACTAACTGGTCTCGCAGTACCAGTATCCGTTCGCGCATATGCTGAAGCTCGGGAACGTAGCGTTCTATGCCATCAATCACAATCGCTCCCGACATTCCGTCGAGATCCTGTTGATAGCTCTCGCCATGCGGATGCGTGTGATACCAATAGAGACCGGGCGGCTGGTCCTTCGGGATATTTACAACATAATGCAGAGATTGGCCGGGCATCGCCATCATGGTAATCACATTGTCCTGAGGTGCTTCTGGCGACACATGTAGACCATGGAAATGCAGATTGGTCATGTTCTTGCACGGCCCGTCGATGCAGCGCTCATGCGACTCAGCCGACATCGCATTCAAGAAGGTCAGCCGAATGTCTTCTCCAGGGACGGCACGAATCACCGGGGGATCTTCTTGGTCATTAAATGAAAACGCCGCCTTGCCCGTATCAGGATCGTTTATTGCGCTCAGGAGGATCGGTGAGCGGGCTTCTGGAGGGTTTGATACAAGCGGCGGCGAGGCAACATCCCTGGGAGTGGCGACGATTTGCGCCGTGATCTTCATGCAGCCGAGCAGGACAAAACACATCGGCCAAGCGAGGGAAGTTCTGCGCGCGTGTGCGGTGCAATACGAAATCAATCTGTATCTCCCTTACCCCTCAAATGGCCACTTGCGCCGACGCGACGAAGAATGGACCACTCGCGATCCGCCGTTACTGTAACCGTGGCTGGGTCGCCGCCTGCGCTGACGGTTCCTCCATTTCAAGATTGTTCTCGAGAGATGGCCGGGAGATTCCGAGCCTCTGCATCTTGTAGATCAGCGTTGTGCGTTTCAAGCCGAGCCTGATGGCAGCGCCCTCCGGTCCTCCGATCACCCAGCCGGCCGCCTCAAGCGCGCGCAAAATCAGGGCGCGTTCGGAATCGATCAGAGTCGTCGGAGCCGGGGAGACGCGGATGCGCTGCGTTCCGGCACTCAGCAAAGGATTCGGAAGCACGCCATCTTCGGACAGGATCACCGCACGCTCAATCAAATTCTGCAGTTCGCGAATATTGCCCGGCCAGTCGTAGGAGCAGAGGGCCAACATCGTTTCGTCAGGAATACTGTCGATTTGCCGGCCCACTCGTCGGCCTAGAATATCGACAAAATGTTCAATCAGGGCCGGAATGTCTTCGCGACGTTCCCGCAAGGGTGGCAACTGGACCGGAAACACATTCAGGCGGAAATAAAGGTCGCTGCGAAAATCGCCATTTCTCACCATCCCTGCCAGATCGCGATGGGTAGCAGCTACGAGCCGGACATCGACTTGATGAGTCCGGCTGCTTCCCAGACGTTCGAATTCCTGTTCTTGCAAGATGCGAAGCAATTTGGGCTGCAGCGACGGCGGAATATCGCCGACCTCGTCCAGGAACAGGGTGCCCTTGTCGGCCAACTCGAAGCGGCCAAGTTTTTGCGCTATTGCTCCAGTGAACGCGCCTTTCTCGTGGCCGAACAAGCTCGCTTTCCAGCAGATCCAGTGGGATGGCCGCGCAGTTCAGCTTGATAAATGGGCGCCCGCACCGTGGGCTGATGTTGTGAATCGCGCGGGCGATCAGCTCCTTGCCCGTTCCGGTTTCGCCTTGAATCAACACGGTCGAGCTTGTCGGCGCCACTCGTCTGACCCCATCGAGCACGGCCTCCAACGCCGGACTGTCGCCAATAAGCTGCTCGAATTTGCGCGGGCGAGAGCCTTGATCGCTGCCGTGATCACCGCAGCCACAATCTTCGGACGGCCGCACGGTAAACCTGGTGCTCATCGTGTACCTTCCTTCTCGACTCAACGCTCGAGTGCCGCCCGGACACTTTCTATCAAGGATTTCATCGTCGAAGGGTTTCGGCAGGAACTCCACGGCGCCTGCCCTCAACGCCTGAAACCGCATCTCTTCGTCGCCGTGAGCGGTGATAAAGATGGTCGGAATCCTGCAACGTTCGGCATTCAGCCTGGCCTGCAATTCCAAACCAGACATTCCCGGCATGCGAATATCGGTAATCAGACACGCCGTCTCCTGTTGATGGCCCGACTCGAGAAAATCTTCTGCCGACTCAAATGCTCGCGAAGAGAATCCAGCAGATCTCAGCAGCTCCTGCAATGTGCCGCGCACCGAGTCATCATCGTCGACGATCGCTACGAGTTTGCTTTCCTTATGACCGCTCATAAGCAAACTATGCTCCCCGAGTCAGCGAGGTGCAATCATACGTTGGTATGAAGCGCCGAGCTCTTTGCTCAGCGTTATTCCGGAGCCTCGATGGGTTGGCCAATGTGAAGCTGAAGCTTGCGCCGCGCGGCGAGTTGTCGGTCGCCCACAAACGGCCGCCGTGCGATTCAACGATGGAGCGGCTGATGCGAAGCCCCATGCCGATGCCATGAGGCTTCGTGGTAAAGAAGGCATCGAATATCTTGTTCGTCTCTTGCGGGGGCAACCCAACGCCGGTATCGCTGACCGAGATCATCAGCTGCCGATCTTCCGCCCGCCGCGACTGGATCGTAAGCTCGCGTGTCTGATCGACCTCCTTCATCGCATCGATGCCGTTCATGATGAGGTTCATCATGACTTGCTGCACTTGCACAGAGTCCGCCATGACTTTGGGAAGTTCAGCGTCAAGGTCTGTGCGGATTGAAACGGAGTATCTGCTCGCTTCGTCTCCGAGCAGAACGATCGATCTCTCGAATGAGTTCATTGATATCGGCCAATTGCCGCTTCGATTCACCCTTTCTTCGATATCGAACGGATGCGGTTGATGATGTCTGCGGCACGCTTGGCATTTCGAATGACCCCTAGGGCAGCCTCGCGCGCCTCTCCCAGATCGGGATCTCCCGTGTAAGCCATCGCACGCAAGTGCTGGCGCCGTTGACAACAGCGGTAATGGGCTGATTCACCTCGTGCGCCAGGGAGGCGGTCAACTCTCCCATGGTTGTCATCCGGCTGGCGTGGGCGAGATCCGCTTGCGATTGGCGCAATGCTTCCGACGCCAGTACGTGTTCCGTTAAGTCACGAGCGATGACAAGCGCCGCCTCTACTTGGTGCGAGCCGAACCGCAGAGGCGAATAACTCGCAGAGAGGAATCTGTGACCCCGCGCGTTGTCGAACCAATCGTCGAATCTGACGTTTTCTCCCGCGAAGCAACGATCCAGGAATGGCCGAAGCTTCTGCTCGAAGAAATCCACACCCACGAGGTCGGCCATATGTATCCCGACCATGCTCTCGGCCGGCCTTCCCCAATTTTGCGCATGCACGGGGTTAACCCGCTTATATCTGTAATCTGTTCCGATAATAAGTACGGCGTCGGGAGAACACTCGAAGACCTGCCCGGTCAGATATTCGGCTTGGTTGCGTTCGGCAATCTCCCGTTTCAGATCTTCATTTGATCGTGTCAGCTCGGCCGTTCGCTCCGCAACTCTGAGTTGAAGGTCATTTCGCCCTCGCACAACCTGCGTCATGAGTAATGCGAAGACCAAAAACACCAGGTCGAACAGGAGGCGAGATTCGGTGCTTGGTCTGGGCATCGAAGAGAAAGTCACGGACGACGGACGACAGCAAAGCCGCGAGGATGCCAGGCTTGGTGCCGGCGTACCAAAAAGTGACAGCAATCGCAGAGAGCGCAAATGTGCCGAAGGTCTGCGGCAGATGGAAGTACAGGAACGCGCTGGCCAAGCCTAGAGCGGCCGCAACCGACGCGAAAGCTAATCCGTAGCGCAACGCGGCAGATGCCGCTGGTCCCGGTCCACTTCATCTTGTCTAGATCGCTCCATATCGAATTCACTTTTCCTTGCCAGTATCCGCCAGCGGATCACAAGGACGCCCTTTCATTCATCGCCGGATGTAGCGTGGTTGCAATCGCGTTGTCGGAGCGTCAATTCATCTCTTGTGAACCGGAAGATCAAGCTTGGCCGCCATTCTGACTAATTCGGCGAGCGAATCCGCCCGCATCTTTGTCATCACATGACCGCGTTGGATCTTCACAGTGATTTCGCTGGTCCCGAGCTCGAATGCGACTTGCTTGTTGAGCATGCCTGAAACCACGAGACCCATAACCTGACGCTCGCGCGCGGTCAGCGACTCGTAGCGGTTTCGCAATTCAGCAATTTCGCTGAACTGATGGCGTGTGGCACGGTCGCGATCGAAAGCCTGCTGAATCGCGTCCAATAAATCCTGGTCGACGAAGGGCTTGGTCAGGAATTCCACCGCGCCGGTCTTCATAGCCTTTACCGTCATTGGAATGTCGCCGTGTCCAGTAATGAAGATAATGGGAATGAGTACGCCGGCGTCCACCAGTTTTCTTTGAAGCTCCAGACCGCCGACTCCAGGAAGGGACACGTCCAGGACAAGGCAGCTCGGCCCATCCGGCGCCTCGTTGCGCAAGAACTCTTCCGCCGTCCCAAAGGATTCAGAGTGCAGGCCCGCTGCCCTTAGGAGGCCCTGGATCGAAATGCGCACTTCTACATCGTCATCGATGACGAAAACCGTCGGAGTACTCCGAGGCATGGTTCAAAGGTCTCCAGGTCATGGTCCGTCGAAGGGTGGACATCGAGTCGAATAATCGACGCGTGAGGCGGCATTGTGGCGCCGTCTCATTCGTGCGTTTGCAGTATATCGCTGAAACTACGCGGCTAACGCATGCCCGGATATTTGGCCGGTGTCGTGCAATTAAGTGAGGGCAGAGAGCGGTAACGGATTCTCAGCAGATACCAAGTCGATGCCTCGACGAACCCTTAAACACTCTATCCTCGACCCACAAGGCTTTCGTTGCAACGAATCCGAATAACGAGAGGAAGCAGTATGACTGAGCAACACGACGGAATTGGCAAGGACGGCGTCAGCCGGCGATCGTTTTTGGGAAAGACCTCGGCCGCACTGGTAGCGGCGGCGAGCCTTCCGATTCTGGCAGCGGCGCAGCAGACGAAGGACCTGAGCGGGGACACGCATACCGGCATCAACGAGCAGGAGTTGGGGCCGAAGAACCCGGGCCTGGAGGCGCAGGAGCCAGATTCGATGTACCCGCCGGAGACCGATGCGGGTGGCCAGCCTCCATTCAAATACCCCTTTGCCTTGGCGCACAAGCGCATCGAGGCGGGTGGCTGGACGCGCCAGGTGACGGTGCGCGACTTCCCGCTGTCGAAGAAGATGGCTGGCGTGGAGATGCGTCTGATCTCCGGCGGCGTTCGCGAACTGCACTGGCATCTGGGCTCCGAGTGGGCCTTTATGACCGCCGGCAGCGCGCGCATTACGGCAGTCGACCAGAAAGGCCGGGCGTTCGTTGAAGACGTGAATGAAGGGGATCTCTGGCTGTTCCCCGGCGGCGTACCTCACTCGATTCAGGGTTTGGGCGAGAATGGCTGCCAGTTCCTGCTTGTCTTCAACGACGGCAACTTCAACGAGTTCGAGACTTTCCTGCTGACCGACTGGCTGCACCACACGCCGAAGGAAGTGCTGGCGAAGAACTTTGATGTTGCGGAGTCGACCTTTGACAATGTGCCGCCGCGGGAAAGGTTTATTTTCCCGACCCAACTGCCTCGTCCGTTGGCTGAGGAAAAGAAGCAGGTCTACGAGGCCACCGGTCCGGTTCCGAATACGTTTGCCTTCTTCACCGACAAGATGGAGCCTACCAAGGTGACGGCGGGCGGCAGCGTGAAGATCGTCGACCGCAATAACTTCCCGGCCACGGACATCGCCGCGGCGATTGTCACGGTGCAAGCCCGGCGGACTTCGGGAACTGCACTGGCACCCGAACGCGGATGAGTGGCAGTACTACGTGAAGGGCACAGCCCGTATGACCGTCTTTTCGGCCGGCGGACATGCCCGCACCATGGATTTCCACGCCGGTGACGTAGGCTACATCGAACAGTCGCAGCCACACTATATCGAGAATATCGGCGATACCGATCTGCTGTTCCTGGAGGTGTTCCCGACGCCCGAGTACCAGGATATTTCGCTGGGTGAGTGGCTTGCCCACACTCCATCGCGCCTGGTGAACGAACACATTGGCACTGGCGAAGACTTCCTGGCGAAGATCGGCAAGACGGAAGTTGTCATCACTCCGGAGAAGTAAATCAGAATCAACTTAGACCTAAATGAAACCCCGGCTCCGCGCGCGATCCACGGCTCCGGGGTACCTCGAGGAGTTGTGCTATGCGTAAATCCGGCGATATTACAGAGGACTTTCGATTCTGGTCGGCTTTAGCGCGAATTTCGGCGATGGTCGCGCTTGTTACGCTTGCCTCTTCTGGGACGCGCGCAGCAAGCGCTCTATCCGCTGAAGGAGGGCATTGTTCAGCCCTTCCACAACAGTGATATTCCCAGCTGGATGACGCTGGACATGGAACTGCGTGGGCGCACGGAGGAACAGACCTCGCTGGGGTATGTCTCGGGCAAGGATCGTCTGTATGAACTGGCCCGCGTTTGGGGTGGAGTTAAAGCGGTTCCGACAAATTGGCTGACATTGTATGCGCAGTTCATGGACCTTCACGCGCTCGGACTACCGACGCGGGACACGGCTGCGAACATGCGTGACACCTTTGACCTGAGGCAGGGCTACCTTGATTTCCATTACAAGCCGGTGCAGTTCATGGTGGGCCGGCGGGAACTGCGGATTGGGGACGAGCGCGTGGTGGGTATCAGCGACTGGACAAACACCAGCCGTACCTGGGACGGGCTCTATATGCGTGTCGGGAACGTCAACCAGTTGAATCTCTTCAGCACCTCAGTGGTCACGGTACATCCCACCAGCCTGGATACGCATGGCGCGGGGCTGACCTTCCATGGAGTGGACGCGAAGCTGGCATACGTGCCGCATAGCACGATTGAGCCGTTCGTCCTGGTTCATGCGCTGCCCCGCGTGACCAGCCAACAAGGCGCGGTTGGCACCCAGACCGAGGTGACCTTTGGCTCGTACTACCAGACAAAGCTGCCATCAGGGTTTGATTCGTCGGGCACTGGAGATTTGCAACGCGGCAGCTACAGCAACGATGCAATCCATGCTGGCGCGGGGATCGTTCGTGGCGGCTATGGGACGAAGCAACTGCCATGGCAGCCGCACCTCGAGGCGGAGTATGACTACGCCACCGGCAATTCGCATACAAATCCCGCTCGTATCGGCACCTACGATCAGGAATATCCGAGCAACCACAACGCGTTCGGCCTGGTCGACTTGTTCGGCTTCCAGAACATCAAGCAGCGTCGCCTGAACTTGCAGTTGACGCCGCGCAGCGGACACGGCAACGACAACAACTTGCTTGTGCTCTTCCAAGGTGGATCGCTGCACGCGGCGACAACTCACGATGGCATCTACTCTGGTGCTGGTGCGAGCTTGATTGCGGCGCCTGCGGGCGGGTTCAAGAGCGACGACATCGGCAGCGAGTTCGATGCTTCGGCGAAGTACATTTTTCACAAGTCGTTCGTCACCAATATTGGTGTTGGTCACTTCTTCCCTGGCGAGCTGATGACGAGCGAAAACCATGACGCTCCGCTGACGTATGCCTATCTGGGATTCACCTATCGCTTCAAGGTCGAACACTAGAGGGCGAGCATCCTCCGGGCCTGTCAGTCGTCAGACGCCGAGTCGAATGCTCGACGCGCGAAGCGGGATCCGCAACGACCATCCTTCGCTCCGAATGAAGTATATGACTGAAACCACACAGATAACCCATGCCCAGATGTTTGGCAGGTGTCGTGCAATTAGGTATCCGCAGAGAGGGGCAAACACGACATGCAAGCGCAACAAGCGTACATCGGACATGAAGGAAGCACCGTCGCCCAAATTAGCGAGCCGCATACAGCGCAACTCCAAGACGCTGTTTCGCGCTATCTGCCTGCGCTCTACAGAAGAGCCTATCGCTACGTGGAAGACCCACACGACGCCGAAGACGCGGTTCAGGATGCACTCTTGTCCGCCTACAAGCACTTGGATCAGTTCAAGGCGACGGCAAAGATGACGACCTGGCTAACCACCATCGTGACGAATAGCGCTCTGACCCAATTGCGCAGAAGGTCGCGCCATCCGCACTTGTCCTTGAACGAACAATTGAATGAAGAGCAGGACTATTTTCTGTCCGACACACTGGCGGACTCCAGGCCAAACCCTGAAGACGTGTGCTCCAGTTCGGAGTCGCATGGTTTCCTGATGCAGTTCTTATCGGAGCTTTCGCCTTCGTTGCGGCAGGCAATCCAATTGCGCTATATGGAAGGGCTGAGCCTACGCGAGGCAGCGCGGATGTTAGGAGTTCCGGTAGCGACGATGAAGGCCCGCTTGTGGCGGGCGCGTGCGCAGTTGAAGCGCATGATGAGCGAACTTTAGCAAAGGAGAGGATTGCCGAGATGAGTTACATAGCAAATGCGAAGCGATATGACGGAGCGCAGTTCAGGCGGAGTGGACGATCGGGGATCGTGCTGCCCGCGATTTCGCTTGGACTGTGGCAAAACTTCGGAGGAGTCAACGATTTCGAAACGGGCCGTGCGGTGATTCGGCGCGCTTTCCATCGAGGCGTGACGCACTTCGATCTCGCCAATAACTATGGGCCGCCGTACGGTTCTGCCGAGGAGAACTTCGGTGACATTCTGCGGAAGGATCTTCGCAGCTACAGAAACGAGCTCTGATTTCGACGAAAGCCGGATGGGATATGTGGCCGGGACCTTATGGCCAGGGCGGTTCGCGCAAATATCTGCTCGCGTCCCTGGATGATAGCCTGGCGCGCATGGGACTCGAGTATGTCGACATCTTTTACTCCCACCGCCCGACCATGGATGTTCCGCTGGAAGAAACCATGGGCGCGTTGGCGCAGGCGGTGCGGCAAGGCAAAGCTTTGTATGTTGGCATTTCCTCTTATAGCCCGGAACGGACGCGCGAAGCCGCACAGATTCTGAAGAGCGAAGGAGTCCCGCTGTTGATTCATCAGCCGTCGTACTCGATGCTGAATCGATGGGTGGAGAAAGAACTCCTCGGCACGCTGGAGGAACTCGGCGTCGGCTGCATTGCATTCTCCCCACTGGCCCAGGGACTGCTGACGAATAAGTATCTGGACGGCGTTCCTGAAAGTTCGCGCGTGAATGATGGTCTTTGGTTCCAAAAGGAGTTCCTGAGCGAGGACAATCTGAAGCGGGTGCGGGCGCTGAACGAAATCGCGCAAGAACGCGGACAGTCTCTGGCTCAGATGGCGATTGCGTGGGTTCTGCGCGACAAGAGAATCACCTCCGCACTGATCGGAGCGCGTAATGTGGAGCAGCTCGATAACTCACTCGATGCGCTGAACCACCTTCAGTTCACGGACGCAGAGTTGGCGGAGATTGATCTCTACGCACAAGAAGGATCCATTGACCTTTGGAAGGGTGCTCGCGAGGGAGTCGCATAGCGGACGCCTCTGAGCGAAGTACAGGAAGACCGAACCGTCGCTGGCCGGCGCTATCGCTTTCCTGAGATGAGCCGCGCAGCCAACGACTTAGCTCCTTCAAACTCGCAGGAGAATCACTATGCGATTCACGTCCACCGTCGTCCTTGCCGCAACCGCGATGCTTCTTCCTGCGGCGCTGCCCGCGCAACAGACCATCACCGGCCAGGCCGCATTCGCCGATTGGAACCAGCAGCAGCCCGGGCGTGCGCCGCAAGATCACTCTCGCCGACCTCCCCGAACCCAAGCCCGAAGAGGCCGTCAACAATACTCCGCACGTGATTCCCCGCCCCGCTGATGCATGGCCTATCGCGCCCGCTGGTTTCAAAGTCACCCTCTATGCGGGCGGAGACACTGCTCCTATGCAGCGAGCGGACAACAAGCAGGTGATGGCTCTCAGCGGCGGCACGTTCACCATGCCGCGGCTCATCCGTACCGCACCCAATGGCGATCTCTTCCTCGCCGATTCCGGCGCTGGAACCATCTTCATCCTTCGCGGCGTCGGCCCCGACGGCAAAGCCGCGCACATCGAAAAGTTCGCAACAGGCCTTGACCATCCCTTCGGCATCGCCTTTTATCCCGCTGACAACCCCAGGTACGTTTACATCGGCAATGCCACGACCGTGCAGCGCATTCCTTATCATTCCGGCGATCTCCACGCCACCGGACCGGCCGAGACGATCGTTCCCAACATTCCCGGCTACGCCCAGCTCACCGGCGGAGGTCACTGGACCCGCGACGTCGTCTTCACTAAAGACGGCCAGCACATGCTCGTCTCCGTGGGCTCCGGCTCCAATGTCGATGACCCCGATACTCATCCGAAAGAGTTTCATCGCGCCGACGTCCTGGAATTTACGCCCGATGGCAAGTTCATCGAAGTCTACGCTTCCGGCATTCGCAACTGTGTCGGCGAAGCCATCAATCCGATCACCGGTCAGCTCTGGTGCTCAACCAATGAACGCGACAACCTGGGCAATCATCTCGTCCCCGACTATGTCACTTCCATCAAGGAAGGCGGCTTCTACGGGTGGCCCTGGTATTACATGGGTGGCCACCAGGATCCGCGCCTGCCGGAGCCATGCGCCAATGGCACGGGCCCGAACCCGCAGGCTCCTGCGCTCACGGCGGACGAGGCCAAGAGCTGCAGGCGCGTCGATCTTGCTTCCAAAGTGATTACACCCGACGTCCTTGTTCAACCTCACATGGCCTCGCTTGAGATGACTTTCTACCCCGCTGCCGGCGAGTTTCCCAAGCAATATGATGGCGACGCCTTTGCCGCCGAACACGGCTCGTGGAACCGTCTGAACCGTGCCGGCTACGAAGTGATCCGCATTCCCATGCACGACGGCCACGCCGATGGAAGCTACGAAGACTTCCTCACTGGCTTCGTCACGAAAGATGGCCAGGTCTGGGGTCGGCCTGTAGGTGTCGCCATCGCCAAGGACGGCAGTATGTTCGTTACGGACGACGGCACTCGCTCCGTCTGGCACGTCACCTACATCGGTAAATAAGTCCGCGTCTCTGTAACCGAGGATAGGTCGATTGGCGTGCGAACCAACACCCGAGGAGACTTCATGCAGTATCAATCGATTCGTGTAGTCCGCCCTGACCAGTTAGACTCTGCGACTGCTCAAACGCCCGGATCACAGCGTTTTGCCGCTATCCATCCAGGAGCGGGCATTGAATCGCCCATGTGGGGAGGGCTATTTCTGGTCGAACCTGGAGCCCGCACTGGGATCCATCACCATGGAAAGCAACACACGATCGCCTATGTTCTTAGCGGCTCTTCTTACGTTCGATGGGGCGAGCGGGGAGAGTTTAACGCGACGCTGCAAGCCGGGGATTTTCTTTATGTTCCGGCGTGGCTTCCGCACCAGGAGATTAATCCGTCCAGCGAAAAACCGTTTCAATGGATTGTTGTCCGCAGCACTTCCGAACCCATTGTTGTGAATCTGCCAGAGGACTTCTGGGGTGACATCGATTCAGACGCGACGCATCTGCGCGTGGAAGGATGACAGCCTCTAGTTGGGTTGGAGGAGAGACAATCCCGATTGGGCTATCTCCCAATCAACGCTGAATGAGCGATGTCGCTTCAGCCGTTGGTATAGCCGAGCCAGGAAGGGTTCTTGATCGTGCCGTCGTAATGCGAACTGGTCTTGAACAGCTCGAACTTCCCGGTCATGGCAGCTTCCTTTGTCTTGGCGAGAATCGCGGCGACCTGTTGCCGGTCCAGAGGCCGGAAGCTTTCCACAGCCTGGAACGCCTGGTCGAGGATTGCCGTGAGAGTCGATCCCGGTGATGACCACCGACGCCGGGAGTTCAGTCCGAAGTGCAAAGCCTCCATCGGAGTCACCGTGTTGCTTTGGAGAATATAGGGATCGCCGAAGGTCTTCATGGCGAGAATTGCAGTGCCGTGCTCCTGCGCCACCGGGGCAACCCCGTTCAGAAACGAGCGGAAATGCGCGTCCATCACGTTGATGGGCATCTGCACCGTGTCGAAGTGAAACCCGTGCTTGTCGGCAGTCTCAAACATGCGGAGATGCACGCTGGGATCCTTGTGACCGGTGAAGCCGATGTAGCGGACTTTGCCCGCTTGTTTCGCCTCCTGAACGGCCTCGATGGCCCCGCCCGGAGCGAAGATCACATCCGGATCGTCGAGGCGAATGACCTCATGGAATTGCAGGAGATCGATCACGTCCGTCTGCAGACGTCCCAGCGATTGCTCAATCTGCCTGGCAGCGGTGTTCTTATCCCTGCCATCGATCTTTGTCATCAGGAAGACCTTCTGCCGGTAACCGTCGCGGAGCGCCTGGCCCATCCGGACCTCGCTGATGCCGCCGTTGTAGTCCCAGCAGTTATCCATAAAGGTGATGCCGCGATCGATCGCGGAGCGAAGCAAGCGGATGCTCTCGTCGGGGTCTTGCTGTTTCCCGATGTGGTAGCCGCCCATGCCGATCGCAGAAACGCGTTCGCCCGTGCGGCCAAGCTCGCGATAGATCATGTTCGGGGATTCAGGCCGGCGGGCAGCGACGGAAGACTGAGCGCTTTGTGCGCCCACAGACGCAACTGATCCTGCGGCCGCAACGGTGGCCGTCTTGAGGAAATCTCTGCGATCCATGAAAACCTCCATTCAGGAAATCGATTCTTGTAGATGCACGCGAGACGTCGGAGATTACTGAAGCTATCAGGCCGAGGTGGTGTCGACCAACTCTGATTCTGAGCCTTCAAAATCATTTCAGTGAATTTCATCCTCAGAGAATTGCCTTCACCACGCCGCCGTCTACCCGCAGCGCGGCGCCGTTGGTGGCCGAAGAAAGCTCGCTGGCCACATAAGTCACCATGGCCGCAACTTCATCCACGGTGGCAAAGCGCTTGAGCAGGGACGAGGGCCGCACATGCTCGAAGAACTCCTTCTCGATCGCCTGCTTCGACTTGTTCTGCTGTTTTGCCATCGCCTCGACGAAGGCGCCCACACCTTCCGACTCGGTCGGTCCGGCAAGAATACTGTTGACCGTCACGCCGGTCCCAGCCACGGACTCCGCAATGCCCCGCGCCACGGCCACCTGCGCTGTCTTGGTCATCCCGTAATGCACCATCTCAGGCGGAATCTGCACTGCCGACTCGCTCGAAATGAAAAGAATACGCCCCCAGTTCTTCTTCAGCATTCCCGCAAGGTAGTGGCGCGCGAGCCGCACCCCGCTCATGACGTTGATCTCGAAGAATCGGTACCAGTCCGCATCGGGAATCTCGGCAAATGGCTTCGGTTCGAAGATGCCCACATTGTTTACCAGCACATCCACTGCGGGAGCTTCGCAATCACAGCCTCAGCTCCGGCTGAACTGGAAAAGTCCGCTACGATGCCCTCGACTTTATTGTTCGCCGCTTGCGACCGGATCGCCGCCACAGCCGCATCCACGCGCTCCTGCGTGCGTCCGTTCACATACACATGCGCACCTTCTGCAGCAAGCGACTGGGCAATCGCAAATCCAATCCCAGCCGTCGATCCGGTTACCAGCGCAACCTTATCGGTGAGCTTCAGGTCCACAGTATCCTCCGTAAGAAAACTAACGCCTGTTCGATTCACCAACCGTCTCAAAGCGGCTCGAACCGAGCACGCGGATTGATGCACGATGCTGATCCCACGATGCCAGCTAAACCTGGACCTTCGTTCCTTGACCAATGACAAACGGGGTTATCGCGGCGAGGTCCAGGTCGCCACTTGCGGGAACATTGGAGGCAAGTACAGATTGAGCGACAGAAGCCGCAGGCAAGATCAGCGCCAGCCGCCTTCGCGGCATCCATGACCAGATCCATGTCTTTGCTCATTAGCCGCAGCGGGAACTCCGGCGAGTAGTCACTGTCCTTGATCTTCCGGAACTTCCCCGCCATCGCGGGAGCGACCACAGCGGTCTTGGACAAGACATCGAGCAGAACATTTCGATCGATCTGGAGATGCTCTCCGAGCGAAACGGCTTCCGCGATTGCCTGCATATCGAGGCCGAGGAGAAGGTTGACGACCAGCTTCATCTGAACGCCTGAAGACCCGGGGCCAATCAAGAACCACTGCCTGGCGATGGACTCGAAGATAGGGACGCATTGCTCGAAGGTATCTGGGATCGCCGCCCGCGAGCAGCGTGACCGTCCCCGCCTCGACCGCTGGTGTCGATCCAGAGATGGCCACATCGAGAAAGTTGACGCCTTTTGTACGAGCCTCCCGATGCAGGTCACGCGAGAGTTCCGGCGAGATCGTGCTCATCTCGAGGATGACGGTTCCCGGCTTCGACCGAAGAAAAGACGCCGCCTTCGTCGAGGTAGACGGAACGAACAGCCGCATCATTTGCCAGGGAAGAAATAATCACATCCGAATCCAGCCACGAGATCCGCGACCGATGGTGCAATGGGTATCCCCCATTCGTTCATCGCCTCTGCAGGCTGTGGGCTGCGGTTCCATGCTCGAACGTGCCATCCGAACGAATCCAGGCGCCGCACGAGCCGGCTTCCCATGAGTCCAAGGCCGATGAATCCAATCCTCGTGTTGAGTTGATTGAGTTTTGTTACTGGCATATGAATGACGTTATCTCCTTATCGTCTGGCCGTCGTTTTGCCTTTCGGCGATCGACCCGCGAATCCGAGTTGCACGTATCTTGCCATCCCAGACGATTCGGATCAATTCAGAATCAGCCACATAGCGTGCGTAGTTCGCTGGATGACTCCGGCTAGTGTCAGAGCTTCGACACTTCGATGACGGATGACCGTCACGATCAGCACATCCCTCGCACGAAACCGGCCTATATATCGGGCAGCTTCGTCGTCGAATCGAGTGGCCCTGAAACTGCTCATGAACCGATCGAGGCGCCGAAGCCGGCTGGAGACAACTGACTCGGCAGCCTGTACGGCGGATGATTGGCACATGCGATGAGGAGCTGATCACCGAAGAGTGTCGCAATCAAGGAGCTTTACGCAGTCCTTACCCCATGAACTACCATCCAAAATCAATCGCGGAGGGTGGACAGCCATATGACAGCCACCATTAACGGCAAGCCACAGGCAATTCAGCCTGGAGAGCGCCTGATCGACCTGATCAACCGCTGCGGAATCGAAGTACCGCACGTTTGCTATCACCCCCAGCTTGGACCGATCCAAACCTGCGATACCTGCATGGTGGAGGTCGACGGCAAACTGGTGAGAGCCTGCGGCACCATGGCCGCCGAGGGCATGAACGTGGTCACCTCTTCGCCGCGTGCGGATGCGGCGCAACGCGAAGCCTTTGACCGCATCCTCGGCAATCATCTGCTCTACTGCACGGTCTGCGACAACAACAACGGCAACTGCACCGTGCATAACACCACCGAGCTGCTCGCAGTCGAGCATCAGGAAATCCCCTACAAGCCCAAGCCCTATGAAGTGGATATGTCCAATCCCTTCTATCGCTACGATCCCGACCAATGCATTCTCTGCGGACGCTGCGTTCAGGCGTGCCAGACCCTCGAGGTCAATGAAACGCTGAGCATCAATTGGGAGGATCGCGCACCCGCGCGTGTTGTGGGATGGCGGCGCGCCGATCGGCGAATCGAGTTGCGTCTCGTGCGGGCACTGCGTCACCGTCTGCCCCTGCAATGCGCTGATGGAAAGATCGATGCTTGGAGAGGCCGGCTACATGACGTCCCTCTCCAAGCCCGCGCTCGACGGCATGATCGACGTAGTCAAGGGCATCGAACCGGAGATGGGCTATGGCGCCATTCTTCAAGTCTCCGAGATGGAATCGCACATGCGCGAGTCGCGCATCAAGAGAACCAAGACCGTCTGTACCTACTGCGGAGTCGGCTGCAGCTTCGATGTCTGGACGAAAGACCGCCATATTCTGAAAGTCGAGCCGGTCGAGGGCGCGGCCAATGGCGTCTCCACCTGCATCAAGGGCAAGTTCGGCTGGGAGCACATCAACAGTCCGGACCGCCTCACCAAGCCGCTCATCCGCGAGGGAGATACTTTCCGCGAAGCTTCGTGGGATGAGGCACTGTCTCTTGTGGCGCGCAGATTTACCGAGATCAAGGCAGCTACTGGTCCCGACTCGCTGGCCTTCATCTCTTCTTCAAAATGCACGAATGAAGAAAGCTATCTGATGCAGAAGCTGGCCCGCGCGGTGATCGGCACCAATAACATGGATAACTGCTCCCGCTACTGCCAGGCGCCGGCAACCACGGGCCTCTTCCGAACAGTTGGCTACGGCGGCGACTCCGGATCGATCACCGATATCGAGCAGGCGGGACTGGTGCTGATCGTCGGCAGCAATACCGCCGAGAGCCATCCGGTGCTGGCCACGCGCGTCAAGCGCGCCCACAAGATGCACGGCCAGAAACTGATCGTCTCCGACCTGCGCGAGAACGAGATGGCGGAGCGCGCGGATGTGTTCCTGCACCCGCGGCCCGGCACCGATCTTATCTGGCTCTCCGCGGTGACCAAGTACATCTTCGACAATGGACTTGCCGACCAGAAGTTCATCGATCAATGGGTCAATCGGGCCGACGAGTTCAAGAAGAGCCTGGAATCGTTCACGCTCGAAATGGCCAGCGAAAGGTGCGGGCTCCCCATTGAAACACTGACCAAGGTCGCTCGCATGATCGCGGAGGCAGAAGGCGTCTGCGTTCTCTGGGCGATGGGCGTGACGCAGCACACCATGGGTTCTGACACCTCGACGGCAATCTCCAACCTGCTGCTTGCGACCGGCAATTACATGAAGCCGGGAACAGGCGCATATCCCTTGCGCGGACATAACAACGTGCAGGGAGCCAGCGATCACGGCGCAATGCCGAACTTCTTCCCCGGATATCAGAAAGTGGACGATCCGGCGATTCGCGCCAAATTTGAAAAGGCGTGGAATGTTCACATTGCCGCCGAAGCCGGGACTCGACAACCACATGATGATCGACGCCATTCACGAAGGCAAACTCAAGGCGATGTACGTATTCGGCGAAGAGATGAGCCTGGTCGATTCGAACGCCAACTATGTGAGCGGATGCGCTGTCGAAGCTCGACTTCTTTGTCATGCAGGAAATCTTCTTCAGCGAGACCTGCCGCTTTGCCGATGTGATTCTTCCCGCCAGTCCGAGTCTGGAAAAGGAAGGAACCTTCACCAGCACCGAGCGGCGCATCCAGCGTCTCTATCAGGTTCTTGAGCCGCTGGGAGAGAGCCGTCCCGACTGGATCATTATCCAGGACATCGCCAATCGGCTGGGCGCCGGCTGGAAGTACGAGCACCCTTCGCAGATTTACGAAGAGATCGCCGCACTTACGCCGCTGATGGCCGGCGTCACGTACGAGCGCCTGGAAGGTTACAAGACGCTGCAGTGGCCCGTGGCTGAGGATGGCAGCGACCAGCCTCTTGCTCTACACCAAGGAATTCAACTTTCCCGACGGAAAGGCCACGTTTCTACCCGGTTCCCTGGTCGGAGCCAACCGATCAGCAGAATGCCGAGTACGATCTGCACTTGAACAACGGCCGCCTTCTGGAACATTTCCATGAAGGCAATATGACGTATCGCACCGAGGGCATTCGCGAAAAGACGCCATGCACCTTCGTTGAAGTATCGCCGGAGCTCGCCGGCGAGCGCGGCATCCAGACCGGCAGTTGGGTGCAATTGACCTCGCGCTACGGCAAGGTGCGCGCACAGGCCGTCGTCACCACAAGAGTGCAGGGAAAAGAGCTGTATATGCCCATGAACTCCACCGAAGAGGCGGTGAACCGCCTCACCAGCAGCCATACGGACAAAGCAACCCACACCCCGGCCTACAAGGAAACATCCGTGCAGCTCCGGGTGCTGGGAGAGATCGGCGATGACCCGCTGCCGCGGACGAACTCCCGCCACGGACATCCGACACCGCAGACCGGCGTCGAGGTAGAGCGTAAGTGGAAGCGCAAGGATTATCGCCAACCCGGCGACCAACTGGTTCAGATCCAGACCCGCTAGACCATGCACTGCTGGCAAGGAGAAGAAAATGGCTCGACCAATCCCTCTTGAATTACCGCCCCGCGATCCGCGCGAGGAGTTGCGCAAGCGGCTGGAACAGGCTCCAGTTGCAGCACGCCGAGGCCTTGCTCGACTCGTACGAGTTACTGCAGCAAGCTGCACGAACACGGCGTCTTCGAACTGTTGCGCGGTGCGCTGGGAGCAAGCGACAAGCTGATTGAAACGGCGGTCGATGCAGCCAAGTCGGATGAAGCCATTCGCGCAATTCGCAACGCCATCATTCTCGGCAAGATGCTCGGGGCCATCAATCCCGACGTGCTTCAGTGTGTCGCCGTCGGCAGCAAGTGAAACGCTGGGATGCTACGAGAAGCCGATCATCGAGCCGCCAGGCCTTTTCTCGCTTCTGGCCCAGTTTAGCCATAAGGAACTGCGGCGAAGCATGGCTCTCTTGAACAAGTTCCTGGAATCCTGGGCAATCAAATCAAGTTGCGAGGGGGCTGCAAATAAAGGCGCATCTAAGTCAGAGATCGGCGTTGGAGGAAGTACATGTCGAACACAAATCGCTGGGGAATCGCAGCAGCGGGATTCCTGATGCAAATGGCTCTGGGAGCCGTCTACGCATGGAGTGTCTTCCGGATTCCGCTCGCAAAACAATTTCACTGGTCCATCGAGGAAGTAACCTTTACATTCACCGTCTCAATTTTTGTCCTCGGAGTCGCCTGTTTCTTCGGCGGCCTCTGGCTGAATCGGAAAGGGCCGCGCGTCGTCGCGCTCACGGGCGGATTCCTCTACGGCCTCGGCGTCTTTCTCGCCAGTTTCTCAGCCAACAAGCTGTGGTGGCTCTATCTGAGTTATGGAGTTATCGGTGGAATCGGGGTTGGATTCGCCTATATCGTTCCCATTGCGGTGCTCGTGAAATGGTTTCCCGATCGAAGGGGTCTGATCACCGGCATTGCCGTTGGCGGCTTTGGCGCCGGAGCCTTGGTAACTGCACCAGTGGCTACCCGCCTGATTCAAAGCGTCGGCGTTTTGCAGACATTCGCTTATCTCGGCATCGCGTATCTCGTGATTACCATGGCCACCGGCTATTTCATGCAGAACCCGCCCGATGGGTGGAAGCCGGCAGGGTGGGCTCCGAGCACTACCCAAACCAAACAGCGTGCGGCAATGGACTACACGCTTGGCGGCGCCCTGAAGACGTGGCAGTGGTGGGCGCTGTGGGCGCTGTTATTTCTGAATACCTCGGCAGGCATCTCGATCATTTCGCAGGAATCTCCGATGTTTCAGGAGATTGCCAAGGTCGGCGCCGTTGTTGCCGCGGGAATGGTCGGTGTCGCCAGCATTGGCAACGCCGTAGGCCGAATCTTCTGGGCCTGGATCTCCGACGCAATCACCAGGCGATGGACCTTCGTGACGATGTTCCTGCTGCAGGTCGGCCTTTTCTGGATATTTCCAGGCACTTCTTCGGCGGCGATTCTTACCGTCCTGTCGTTCATCATCCTGATGTGCTACGGGGGCGGCTTCGGCACCATGCCGGCTTTTGCCGCCGACTATTTCGGATCGAAGAATGTCGGGCCCATCTACGGCCTTATGCTCACGGCCTGGGGATTCGCCAGCGCATTTGGACCGCTGCTCATCGCACATATGCGGCAGAGCAGCGGATCGTATACGAGCGGTCTCCATGTGATTGCAGGCATCATGGCAGTCTCGATGGTTCTTCCTATCCTGGTTTCACCGCCGAAGTCTGCAAGGGCGGAAACGGATTCGACCGCCGGCGTATCGCCCATGTATTCCAAAGAATTGGGTCAGATCGCGGGAACTAGCAAACGTTAGAGTTCGACGGCCCAGCTGGAATCCATTCGTGTCGCCGCCATAGTCGATCTTTTTGACTCTCCCTGACTAAGTCCTTTCTGCAGGCTCGCCTGATCGCGAGCCATTCGATATCCAGCGTGCCATGTACGAACACACCATCGCCGTCCTCATCGGCAAACCGCCAGCGGTTTTCACTCTGCCGCCCGACCCGAACACTATTGCCGCGCCCACGATTCCCGCCATCTCCAGTTTGCTTCCGTCCGAGTTGCTGGAGCGCCACCCCGATATCGCCTCAAGTGAACGCAGCATTGCCGACGTTACAAGGGGGGTGCAAGTGACGCGGCAACCGGCGGAGCATCAATGAACTTGCGGATCAAGGCGACAGTGTACGCCGGACGTTCTTCCATCAACCAATGGCCAGAACCGGCGACAACTTCTTCCTGGACGTTATTCGCCACATGGCGCATGATGACTGCTTGGAGCGGCCCGAAGGACTTTTCTCCTCCTACCGCCATGACAGGCATGGTCAGCTTCGTCTGCTCAAAGACCCTGTTATCCTTTGCGTCTTGGGCGAAGGCAGTAAATTGCGCGAAGCCAGCCCGCATCCCTCGCTGGCTACCGAAGAAATTTCTGGTTGCTTCGTCCGGCTTCCCGGGATCGCCCGTGAAGTCGTTCCAAATGCGGTCGAAATAGATGCGCTCGCGTCCAGCCACCAGGCGCTCCGCGTCTGGGCCATGAAAATTGAAGTGCCACACTCCGGGATTTTGCAGTATCTCGCTCCATGGTTCGATTCCCGGGATGGGTGCGTCCATCACGACTAATCGCTCAACCTTCGTTGGATAGGTCGCGGCATAGGCATAAGCCACCATGTTGCCGATATCGTGTGCGACGACGAAGGTCTTGTCGTATCCAAGGGTCGTCACGACGGCGCGCATATCCTCGGCTTGCGTCTTCTTGTCGTAGCCGCCTTCCAGCTTCGAGGATCGGCCAATGCCGCGCAGGTCTGGAACGACGACGGTGTGGTCCTTCATCAAGTCTTCTGCGAGAGGTGCCCAGGAATCGCTGTTTTCAGCATAGCCGTGGGTCAGCAACACGACAGGTCCCGTTCCTCCCCAGCGAACGAAGATGTCCGCTCCGGCAGGGCTATGAATTGTCTCTGCATGGAAGTTGGAAGGCAGCGATGGTTGGGAGTCGGACGATCGCGATAAGCACGTCCCCCGTGAACCCGGACCATGGTACCCATGTCATAGACCATGACGTCTCCAGCATCTCCGGCGGCCGCGACACTAAACCAGGGCTTGACGGGGAGAACGACCGGCATCAGGTTTGTTTTGCGAAAACGATCCAAACCGTTGTTGGTTCCGACCCAGATATTTCCTTCGCGGTCTTGAAGAATGGCGCGGACAAAATCGTCGCTTAATCCATCCCTGGCAGTGAACGATTCGACCGCAGGGCTGGATTTTTTGATCCGACCTCGTAGCAGTTCAGGGGCTGGAGAACGGCGAAGCCCATCGCCAATGCTGGTGATCCACAAAGCGCCGTCGTTATCAAAAAGAATTCCCGCGGAGCCGACCCGGACTTCGGTTTCGTCAGGAGGCTGCCGCCTGTCTGATAGAGGAACGGGCCGGACGGATCTCGTCGTTTCAGCCATCCAAAATTTTCCGTTTGCTGCTTGTGTGATTGTTAGTATCTCGCCGACTCGGATACCCGTCGGTTGAAACCGTCTTGCGCCCGGCGGAAGCACAACCAGCGTGTCCTCGGTCGAAACCCAAAGGGTTCCCTGACGATCCAAAGAAAGTGCGCGGGCAACCTTCCCTGGGAAATTCCAATCCTTCCCCACTTCCTTCCATCGGTTACCCTCGAGCCGCGCCAGCCCGCTGTTGGTTGCCACCCAAATCGTTCCTTCCCGATCTTGCGCGAAGGCCCAGACCGGTCCTGGCACTCCATCACGGGCGGTATAGTTCGTGGCGTTTCCGTTCCTTAGAAGGCTGATCATTCCGGCCATAAAGCCGATCCAAATGTCGCCATTGGGAAGAGCCAGGAGAGCAGTGACATTCTGGGCCGGGAATGGCCCGCCCGACCGGGGCTGGTAGCGCTCGAAGACTACGCCGTCGAACCGATACAGGCCGACGGAGCTTCCTAGCCAAAGGTAACCGTCCGCGGATTGTGCCAATGCTGCAACGACACTCGGCGCGCCGTCTTTCGGACCCCATGCTGTATGCGCGAATTGCGCGATGGTGCGATTGCTGTCGAGCGCCACAGAATACGAGCACGCAAGCGCAAGGAAAAGGCAGACCTTCAGCGTCCGCATGCGCAAATCGCCTCTCCGAAATCGTGTCATAAGAAAAGCCGATCGCATCCTTGCGTCTCTGATCTGCTCCAACTAAAGTGAGGCGAACCCCGGTCTGGTGGCGGCTGCTCCTGTTTATCCTAGCTTTTTGAAGCCGAAACCGGACAAGTTCAGCCGGGACGGCCTTGGGGGTGGCGACGCATGCGGAGGCTATTCCGTCCTGTCCTTGACCGGTGAAAGCTGACAGCCATCTAACGGAAAAGGTGCTGTCGTGTTGTAGAAATTTGTCTCGCTTCGTGCTAAATCTCTAGTGCCGTATCGACAGTGCTCCGCGGGCAGGAATTTCCGGTTGCCGTTGCTTGCGGTGCGGAGCAGTGTGGATACGGCGATTTGCAGTAAGCCGTTAGCGCGGTGGATGTATGGGGATTGAATAGCTCCCGCGGAGAGTCGACACGGTCGACCGGGCACGTGGGCATCCGGAGTTAGTCATATCTGTATGGGTTGTTGATGTAGTTGCGAACCGGATCGCTCGACTGGGTGGTCGTTGCGAACGGCGCCGAGCCAATTCGACGCATAGGGCAGCGCAGGCGGGGTAAGAAACCACCATAGTGCGCAGTCGAGTTGGGAAGGACGTGTGCATCGTTTGCTCACGAAGAGTTGAAGGTTGCGCAGTGAAGTGGTGAGGCGGGGCTAACCGCTTGACCAGCGGGGTCACGCACGATTACGTGCAGAGTGCCGCATCTGCACTGGGGGCACGACCGGCTGAGCGCGGACTTCTGTTGTTCTGTCAGCAACGAGCTCGGATCCGCAGCCGTGGCGCGAAGATGAAGCCTGCACAGGGCGAGCGCCTGTTGTCGGTTGCGGTTAGCGAGCAGTCCGAAGTGGCGAATCTTGACGAAACCTGCGGGCAGCACATGGAGGAGGAAGCGGCGGATGAACTCGACTGCATCGAGGGTCATGACGCTGCTGCGGTTGTTGTGCCGAGAGTCCCGCCAGCGGAAGCGCACCCGTCCGTTATCGAGGCTGAGTAATCTTCCGTTGGAGATGGCAATCCGATGGGTGTAACGAGCCAGATACTTCAGCACATGTTCGGGTCCGCCGAACGGAGGCTTGGAGTAGACTACCCACTCTGTTCGGCGCAAGCTACCAAGCAGAGAGTGAAATGCGCGTGGCGTTGATAGTTCAGCGAGCTTGCCAGCAAAGCAGAGTTCGCCGCGCCGGTAGCTCTGCTTAAGGAAGGCGAGCAGCTTGCCGCGGAACATGCGGCTGAGCACGCGCACCGGGAGAAAGAAGCCGCAGCGTCTAGTCGGGATCCAGCGGGAGTTATCAAAGGCCAGACCGCCGGCGGGAACGAGGCAGTGCAGGTGTGGATGATGTCTCAGGTTCTGCGACCAGGTGTGCAGCACGGCAAGCACACCGATGCGTGCACCGAGATGGTGTGGATCAGCAGCGATCTTGAGCAGCGTCTCGGAAGCTGCCCGAAACAGCAGGGTGTAGAAGAGCCTCTGGTTGCGCAATGCGAGCGGCGCCAGTTGTTCGGGTACGGTGAAGACTATATGGGCGTAGGGCACCGGAAGCAGACTTCCAGCCTGCTTGAAGAGCCAGCGATCGCGTGCCGAGGACTGACACTTGGGACAGTGCCGGTTGCGGCATGAGTCGTACGCGACAGTCTCATAGTTGCAACGATCGCATCGTTCGAGATGAGTGCCCAGCGCGGCCGTGCGGCATAGGCCGATATCGCGTAGAACCTTCCGTTGCTGGTCCGACAGAGCATGGCCCCAGCACTGAAGGAACTCGTTCCCGTGAGCGTGGAAGACATCGGCCACTTCGAGCCGATGTCCGTTCATGCAGTTCTGTTCTCTCCCTGAGTAGTGTGGATGCTGCGAATGGGCAGGTCGTCGAGGGGGCTGGCGGTGGCGTGCAGGCGGGCTTCGGAGACGTGGAGATACCGGGACGTAGTTTCCAGATCGCGGTGACCGAGCAGAAGCTGGATGCTGCGCAGATCGGTGCCCGCATCGAGCAGGTGTGAAGCGAAGGAGTGCCTCAGCACATGCGGGCTCAGCGGCTTCTTGATACCAAGTTGTTCGCGCAGCTTCTGACAAGTCACACGCACCGTGTTGGCCTTCAAAGGCTGACCCGGTTCTTCCCCGGGAAAGAGCCAATCGGTTGGCTTGCGCCAGCGCCAGTAAAGGCGCAGCAACTCCAGCAGCTTGGGCGACAGCATGACCTGGCGTGGGAACTTGCCCTTGCCCTCACGGATGTTGATGATCATCCGCTTGCTGTCAATATCGGTGACCTTCAGATCCAGCGCTTCCTGACAGCGAAGCCCTGCACTGTAGTACAGGGCCAGCAGCGCACGGTGCTTGATGTTCATCCGCGCATCAAGCAGGGCGCGGACTTCCTCACGGCTCCAGACCGTAGGCAGCTTGCGGCGCACCTTGGGCTTGATGATCTCCTGATCGAACCAGGTCTGCCTCAGCGTTCGTAAATATAGGAACTTCAGCGCCGATCGAGCGCCCTGAATCGTTCCCCATGCAAGCTTGCGCTCATTAAGCAGATACAGCAGAAACGTGCGAACGTGCTCCGAGCCCAACTGATCGGGTGACTTGTGGAAGTACCTTGCAAACTCAGCAACGATCTCGGTGTAGCGACGAATCGTGCGTTCGGAAAAGTTGCGTAGCCGGAGATCTTCCTGCATGCGCTGGCGTAGATGTGTCATGGACACCTCCTTCGGTGTCCATCAATCTATCCAAATGCCACAGAGGCATAACCTCCCGCGCTAGCGGGTTAGTGCAAATCGCCAATGCGCTCATCGGGCATGGAACGCAGAGCACTTCGCCGAATAGTCGCCAACATGGACAAATGGTTTCCAACCCGCGGCCAACTTCGGAATTCACTCCTCTCGATCGCCGGTTCCACGTCCATGTGGACTGAACCCGGAAGATGATTGCGGCGTCGCTAGATGGCGAAGTGAATTCGGACCCGGACGTCGAAATCATGCGACAACATCTTCTATGCAAGCGCCTGCGGCACTGCCTCGTCCCAACGCCCTTGGGCCTTCAAGATAAGTTCCACTACTTCGCGCGCGGCGCCCCGCCCCGCAAGCCTTCGAGTCGTGAAGTGGCAAATCGCCGCCAACTCGGGTGCACCATCGGCTACGCACACCGCAAGTCCGGCTCGCCTCGCCAGAGGAATGTCCGGCAGATCGTCGCCCAAGTAGGCTACCTCTTCTTCGGTGACGCCCGCTCTTTGCATGCATTCCTCAAAGGCTTCTGTCTTCTTTGCCTGTCCCAGATATACATATGTGACCCTTAATTCTTCAGCGCGTTTGGCCACTGCCGGAGAATGTCGACCGGTGATGAAGCCGGTCTGAATTCCCATCGTGTGGGCGAGTGACAACCCCTGCCCATCGTGCGCGTTGAAGACCTTCATTTCGGAGACAGCCGAATTTCCGGAGCCGTCAGCAGCAGTCGACGAAATCAGGCAGACACCGCCATCAGTCAGCGTACCATCCACATCCATCAGAAACAGTTTGATCTTACTGGCACGAGCTATCACCTCAGGCGAAGCAATGTGCGCTAGGTTAACATCGGACATGTACGAAACTCCTACTGTCTTTTGATGATGAACACGGTTTTGTCATCGATGCGATCAGGCTCGCCAATCTGTCGCAGGTGATCGTCATTTCGCAATGCATATTCCAGGACGGCGTTGCAGATTTCCTTTGCCGATTTCTCTTTATTTTCGTTGACAATCTGTTCGATCTGTTGTCTTTCCAGGTCGTCGTCGCCGTCATAAACGCCGTCTGTATAGAGGAAAAGAATGTCCCCCCTGCTCATCAAGGTGATCTCATCCGAGTCAAAAGAGGTCATCTGACTCTTGCGCAGCGTGATGGAAACATACCTGCTTCGGTCTGGATGGTCTTCAGCAATCTCGAGTCCGAGGGATGGAAATTGCACCATGCGAGACCATCCAATCTCCATGAACTTCTCATATTCCGCGGAGAACACAAGCGGCGGTGGATGTCCGAAACTTACGAAGCGAAACAATCCGTCAGGACGTATTTCCCCGTACACCATGGTTGCGATCTCGCGGGAATTTTCCTTCGCATCGCAGCCCAACGCGTTTCTTGCAGTAACGGACTGGGCGAGCCTGAGATTAACTATTTCGAAGACGTCGGTTGTAGTTTTGCCGTTGGAATCGAGTTCGCAAAGCATCGCAGTATGAAGGTGTCGTGTACCGTCGACGCAATCTTTGCCGCAATGCTCCCGTGCCCTTGCGCATCGACCAAAAGTACACCCGCAGTGGTGTATAGCTCGTGCAGGTTTTCGGCGATCCTGAGCTGTTCTGAGCTCTTCGCCTGCCGGTATTGGGTCGCCTGCGCAGGAGTGCAATCGGGTCTGGATTGCAGCCACTGTATATGAAGGTCGACTACGTTTTGCGGCTTTGAACCTTCCGGAATCGGCTCAAGGTACTTCCTTGACAGCTCTTTTGCGCGTTCGATGCGAGCATCGATGTTATAGCGCTGTTGAAAGTTGATGTACTCAAAAAGATCCCCGTCCGCATTTGCCGCAGGAATCGAATTCCCATACATTTCGATTCCAGGCAGATGGGGAATCGCACCTTCCACAGGCTTCAGTCTCTTACGGAGATACTCGTCGAGACCCGAAGAGACGACGACACCGCTTTCATTCGCATCCATGCCGGGTTCCTCTCTGACAGGAAAGTATAGGGGGTATCAGATGGACGGTGCGACGTGCGGGCCGATTCTTTTCTAATCCGAACGGCTTGCGACGTAGATACCACCTGCAACGGGAGCGCCGGCTGCCCACCACCCAGTTGCCGCTCGGTCACCATAACCCTCGAAGAGAAGACATCCATTTGAATCTGTCCAGCAGGCATCTCATCGCGACCGCCAGCCCGCTCGATGCTCTCATGTTCTCCCAAGAAAGACACAAGCACGGCTCATGAGACGGCTGGACAAATGCGCCAGAGGCGCAATGCGGGGGTTGCTCCCAACCGACGTCATGATAGAGGGACGTTATCGCCATCATCGAGCGATTGACGCGTACTCCGAGACCGGGATTGCCTCGTCTTCCATTACCCGCTCGCATCCTATGGTCGAGCAGACACCAAAGTGAGTAAACATGCCGAGTCGATCATCGAAAAGTGAGATCAAGACAAGTTGCCCCACCTTCCATGGCACAGAGAATCTGCGTCCTGGACTGAGATCCTGGCCAAGTCGAAACAAGTGGCACCAGAGGTTCCACCAGCGCCTATTTTGGCCTTTCAATGGATGGATTATATATTTCCTTTAGAATATTGATTCTATGGTGCCCGGAGGGGGACTTGAACCCCCACGACCTTAGCGGTCTGCGGATTTTAAGTCCGCTGCTGTAGCGTTTGATCTTGCTGAAAATAAATAACTTACAAATCATGTCCGTGAAACTGTGTAAGTCAGTGTGTAAGTTTTTGGTTTTTGCCGTGAATTTGCGACCTTAGTCGCAATGCTCAATTAAGCCGGTGTGCACTTCAGAAAAGCTTCTTTGCGGCGTCACGCTCACCGTGCTCGAAGGCGTCCACGAAGGGCTCAAGCTCTCCGTCACTCATGCCGATACTGTGTCCGGTCATGCGCCAGTTGTCCACGGCGTGCACAACTTCACTCAATATCCCCTTGGCACGCGCGCGCGTGATGCGGAAATAAGCAATCACGGACATAAGGGCGTCGATGGTCATGTCGGGGCCTGCGTCCTCGGATATCCAGGTCTTCAATTCGCGCACGCGCTCGGGTGACGGGTTGATGTCGAAGGCGGGCGACAACCGCCAGAATTCCCGATCTTCATGCAAGAAGCCGTGATTGCGCAGGTGGTCGTCAACATTCGTAATCAGAATCGAGAAGGCAATACGGCGCCACAACTCTTCAATATCGGCTTGTGCGTCGGCCCCGTGCACGCGGATTGCGTCCACAATCTCGGTGTAGGAATGTTCCTCGGGTTCCGTCGGCTCGACGCCCAGCATCGTGGCGGCGGAGACGTACATCAGGCGTTGTCCGTCGCCACGCCGGTCGAAGCGGCGGATCAGCGCAACGGGCAATCCCTGCGCTCTCGACGACACGCGCCGCGGCTGCATTGATCCCGGCGTTTTTGGCGAGCGTGAGAGCGAGCACTTCTCCCTTGGTGACGGCGCGCTCGTCCGCGATGCTGGGGAACTTGCCGATGCTGAGTGCTCCGTCTTCGTCGATGACCGTGCATTTCGGGCGCATGCCGCCAAGTGACGTGCCACGCCCGCGCAAATACGCAAGGTCCGCTGCCGTCTCTTTGTTCGCCTCGACAGCACGCGACGCGCTAAGCAGATGCCCAAGTTCGACGAGTGGCGGAGCCGTCCTGCGTCCTTCTTCCTGCGCGCGCTGGAACACGCCGTCTTCGTCGCGAAAACGAAGCGCGCCGACACGGCTGAAATCATCCACGGCCAACAAATAATCAAGCGCGTTGAGCGGCTGCGCCTCTCTCTTTTCCTTCACGGCGCAATTCTTGTCTGCGTTTGATGTGATCGCGCATAATGACACGCCTTGCCCACCCGTCGGGCTCTGTGTCGGCAATCGCGGCATGGAAGAGAGAACCGTCTTTCGACTTGCGATGGAACTGTGGTCCCGCCTGGAGCGGAAGTGTCGGCCCAAGAGCGAAACGCGCGGGGTCGCCGAGCCAGCCTGCGCCGTACTCGAAAGCAGCGTTTTCGCGACGCCCTTGCAGGTCGTAACGCAGCGTGCCGACCTGCTGCCCCTCGCCGAGCACAACGTCAATGGTCCGCTTCATGACTGGGGCACCCGTGCTTTCTTCATGCGCACGCGCTTGGGCAGACGTTCTTCATCGAGCAGAAGGCCGGTGTCGTCGCGGCTCACGTCGATAAGTGTGCCAAGAGGGCTGCCAAAGCCCAGAACGAAAAGTGCCATCGCATAAACGCCAAGGCCGACCCGAGGGTCGCCCTTCTCTGCGCGCAGGTAGGTATTCTTGGCGACGCCCATGCGCTCGGCGACGGCAAGGATAGTAAGTCCACGTTTCCGCCGCGCGGTCGCAAGATCGCTGCCGAATTTGATCAGCGACCGCTTGACGGCAGGGGGCAAGACATCTGATACACTCGATCTCATCTTTAAGGCTCCATATATAAATCCTTATAACGCACATATGGTCCAATATATAGGACTTTATAAAATATGTCCAGCCCCACGCATTCAATCGGTATCGCTTAGCCTGCCGATACTTATCGCGTCACGCAGGCGACGGCCACCCTGCACAGTTGAGGGTTCGCTATGAAATTCCCTCGCAGCCGTCAGATCACGCTTTCGAGGTTCAATCGATGAATCGAAATTGGGCTTGATGATGTAACGAAATGCCACCATCCTTTTATTATCGAAAAAACTGACGATAAGAGCCTTCGCGGGGAACCGTATCCTCCCCTGCCATCATCACCGGCTTCATCGTAGTGGCCAACACTCAATCAGCTCAGGATGAAATGCATGAGTTCAAAGCAACAACGCGCGGTAAAGGGAAAGGAACATAAGGTCTCCCGAAATGAGGGTTGGAATGTCCTGAGTTGGGACGATCTGACCGAATGGGCAGGTTCGCGCTCGGTTGAACGAGGCAGAGCCTACCAGAGGCAAGGGCGCGTCCATGACCTCGCGATCTCGGAAGACGGCTGGCTTCTGGCCACCGTCACGGGCGGCGCACGCTACGCAGTGAAAGTCTGGTGCGAGCCATCAGCGAAAAAGGGCGGGGCGCTCTATTCGCGCTGCACCTGCCCGGTAGGCGCCAGCGGCTGCAAACATGCTGTTGCAGTAGTGGCCGAATATCTTGAAAGATTGGGCGGGGGCGAGGAAACTCCCATGGCGAACCAGGACGATGAGCGCTGGGAACTCCTTGCCGACGAGACCGGCGACGCAGACGAGGATGACGTGGACGATCTCGAACTCGACATGGATTCCGAAGATGATGAAGTCGATGAAGAATTCTATGTCCACCGTCATCGGCACCAGGCGGTTTCCGAAAAGAAAACGCGCAACGTAACAGACGAAAAAATCTGGAAGCATATCGAAGCCAAGAACCGCGAGGAACTAGTGGCGTTGGTCTGGTCACTCACTGAGCGCTTTCCTGAGTTGCGAGAGGAGTTCAGCGATCGCATTGCATTGGGCGAGGGTAATGTTGACCGCCTGGTGACCGAAACGCGGAAAGAACTCAGACTCGTCGCTTCCGAGGCCGGCTGGCGAAACAGTTGGACGGGTGAGGGACAGACGCCGGACTACAGTCGCGTGAAACATCGTCTGGAACGGTTGCTGGAACTCGGGCATCCTGACGCCGTGGTGCGCCTTGGAACAGAAATCATGACGTTGGGCAACGAGCAGATCGGCCAATCGAACGATGAGGGCGAAACCGCGGAAGCCGTGGGCGAATGCCTGCCGGTGATCTTTGAAGCCGTAGTTGCATCAACGCTCACACCAGCGCGCAAACTGCTTTTCGCCATTGACGCGCATCTACGGGACGACTATGGCATTGTCAACGATGCCGCCGACGCGGTTTTGAAGCTGACTGGCGAAGAATCTGCGTGGTCCGAAGTCGCCGATGTTATGGCTCAGCGCGCGAAGTCGCCTGTGAAGGAAGATGATCCCTTCTCCCGAAAATACCAGCACGAGCGCATCGCCGATTGGTTGATCCGAGCCCTTGAAAATGCGGGCCGCGAACGACGAGATCCTTACTGTTTGCGAACAGGAAGCGCGCGTCTCCGGCAGCTACGAACGGCTGGTCAAGCGCTTGATCGAGATGAAGCGATACGACGAAGCCCAGCGCTGGGCGGCCGAGGGAATCGAAAAAACAGTCGCAAAGCTGCCCGGCATCGCGTCGAGCCTGGAAAAGCTACTGGGCGAGATGGCGGTTCAGCGCAGGCAATGGCCAATCGCCGCGGCTCACGCGGCTTTGGGATTCTTCACTCATCCCAGCCGCGAGAGCTTTCAGAATTGCTCAATGCTGCGGCCAAAGCAGGCTGCGAAGACAGCATCCGCGGCATCGCGCTCAACTTTCTCGAGACCGGCGTCTCTCCCCTGTCGTCGCCAGGTAAGGCATCGGTGAAGGGCGCAGCGAATGCAGAATGGCCGCTGCCAATGCCGGACTATCTGCTTCCGCTATTGAACAACGGATCCAATTTTGGCCGGCCAGCGAGCCCACATTTTGATGTGCTGATTGATATGGCCATTGCCGACCATCGGCACGATGACGTGCTCCGTTGGTACGACGCCATGTCTGCCGGACAACAGTATCGAGGAAGCATGACATGGTATGGCTCGGGCGGCTACGGAGATCGCGTGGCGGCCGCGGTGACAGAATCGCATCCCGAGCGGTCGCTTGCAATATATCGTCAACGCGTGGACGATCATCTACCGCACGCTAGCGCTTCCGCTTACGAGGCGGTTGCTGGTTATCTACGCAAGATGCGGCCCATCTTTCAAGGGCTTCATCGGAACAGCGAATGGGATGGATTGCTCGCAGACATACGACTGCGCTACAAGAACAGGCCCAAATTCATGGAGATTCTCGACAAACTGGACCCAAGACCGATTGTGGAACAGACAAGAGTTCGGCGATAGGTCTTGGGAAGACAGGTTTGACGCGGGATTAAAAATGCTATGGCTGAAGGCGGGCAGATGCCTTTTCCAGGACGTGATCTCGAAGAAGAGAACAAAGCTCTTCGTGCAGAAATTGAGCGTCTGCGAAAAATACTGGCCTCGAACGGCTTGACTTCAGCTTCTGCGCTTACCAATCGACACAATTCCGATCTGCGCGTTGTCCCCAAACAGCCGGAAGACCGCCATGAACGCGCCAGGGAGCGCATTGGGCTATTCCGAAATTTGTTTCGTGGCCGCGAAGACATCCATGCAAGACGCTGGACAAGCGCTGACGGCCGCTCGGGATATTCGCCGGCGGCGCTGATGGACTGGGGTGCGATACATTCAAGCAATCCCGAAGATCGCAAAAAGGTCGCCAGACAGACTCGAACATTCCTACCGTTAACGGACGCGGCCGTTGAGAACCATCTGCTCGGCAAAGAAACCATCGGTGTTTATCCTTTGTTGCCGGACGAAACCTGCTGGTTTCTCGCCGTCGATTTCGATAAGAAATCGTGGCAGGAAGATGCCCGAGCCTATCTTGATAGTTGCGCCGCGATGAGTGTCCCAGCGTCCCTGGAACGTTCGCGGTCAGGAAATGGCGGGCACATATGGATCTTCTTCGATCAGCCGGTTCCCGCAGTTATCGCGCGCAAAATGGGAAGTGCCCTCTTGACGCGAACGATGGAGCGGCGTCATCAGCTAGGGCTTGACTCCTACGACCGCATCTTTCCGAACCAGGACACCATGCCGAAAGGAGGCTTCGGCAACCTGATTGCTCTTCCGCTGCAATATTCTCCGAGGAAGCAAGGAAACAGCGTTTTTCTTGATGCCGATTTTGTTCCATACAAGGATCAATGGACCTATTTGTCTTCCGTCCAGAGATTGTCCATGATTTCTGCAATGGCAATCGTCGAGGAAGCGCAATGCAAAGGCGACTTGATTGGGGTTCGAATGAGCCTCAGCGACGACGATGAATCGCAAGATCCATGGACGCTGCCGCCCTCGCGGCGCAGGACCGAACACCCCATTAAGGGCCCATTTCCCGGATCCGTAAATGTCACGCGTGCGAATCTTGTCTACATTGAAAAGCAGGGATTGCCGCCAGCTATGATCAACCGCATTTTACGAATCGCTGCATTTCAGAATCCAGAGTTTTACAAAGCGCAGGCTATGCGGCTTTCCACTTTTGGCAAGCCTCGAATCATTGCGTGCGGCGAGGATTTTACAAACCACATCGCGGTGCCGCGTGGCTGCATTAGCGAAGTGCTCGAACTGTTGCAATCGCACGGCATACGAGTTGAGGTTCAAGATGAACGCAATCATGGCATGGTGGTCGCCACGGAGTTTCGTGGCAAACTTCGCCCAGACCAGGAGGTCGCCGCCGCCCGGATGTTGCATCACGATGATGGAATTCTCTGTGCGCCAACAGCGTTTGGTAAGACGGCCGTCGCAGCATGGCTCATAGCGAAACGCAAGGTCAACACACTTGTACTTGTTCATCGCCGTCAGTTGCTCGATCAATGGCAGGCGCGGCTCGCGATGTTTCTTGATCTTCCGATTGAACAGGTTGGGGCAATCGGAGGCGGCAAGGTCAAGAGAACTGGCGTTGTCGATGTTGCCCTCATTCAAAGTCTGCGCCGGAATCATGCCGTGCAGGATTTCGTGGCTGAGTACGGGCAGGTCATCGTCGATGAATGCCACCACCTTTCTGCATTCACCTTTGAGCAGGTGATGCGGGCGATCAAGGCGAAATATGTCGTCGGTCTCACGGCAACACCGACGAGAAAAGATGGGCATCATCCGATCATTCAGATGCAATGCGGCCCAATTCGTTTTGGCATGAGCGCCAAGGCAATGACGGACGCCTCTCCCTTTCAACATCGCGTGACCCCGCGCCTCACGACATTCCAAATGCAGACAGGCACTGCCGATGCCACCATTCAGGATATTTATCGGGTGTTGGCTCAGGACGAGGCGCGCAACGAATTGATAGTATCCGATATTCGAGTCGCTCTACGTGATGGCCGCTCCCCGCTCCTCCTTACAGGGAGGACCGATCATCTCCTGCACTTGGCCGACCTTTTAAGAGGGGCCTCGGAGCACCTTTTTGTCCTGAAGGGTGGCATGGGGAACAAACAAAGAAAAGCAATTGATGACGCTATCAAGGCTGTCCCCGACGATGCGCCACGGCTGATTCTGGCCACAGGAAGCTATATCGGCGAAGGATTCGACGATGCGCGGCTCGATACGCTCTTTCTGGCAATGCCGATCTCCTGGAAAGGAACACTCCAGCAATACGTCGGACGGCTGCATCGCCTTCACGACGGGAAACAAATTGTTCAGGTCTACGACTACGCCGATATTGCAGAGCCTATGCTGGCCCGTATGTACGAGCGCCGCCGGAAGGGCTACGCCTCAATCGGATACGAAATGAAGTCGCCACACGAACTGGAAAGTCATGCGTGAGCGAACCGTGAGAGCGCTCCGCCAGGTTAGGGCCAAGGATTCAGTCCGCAGATCAACCCGAAATCGACCGAGGCCGAAATGTAGCGAAAAGGGTCTCAAGGACACAACGACCTAGCCGAAGCGTAATGCAAGTGGTTGATAAAACAATGGATACTGATTACACAGAAAATGCCCTTGGACGAGTCAGATGCAATCAAATTTGCCGGAATAGTATTGTTAATCTCAGAGTAAACATCGTCTTATCAATCAGATAGGTTTGGTGCCCAGAGGGGGACTTGAACCCCCACGACCTTGCGGTCTGCGGATTTTAAGTCCTAATTTGCGCGATCAAGCACTTCCCTGCACTGCGCTGCACAGTTTCGAATAAAAACCTAATAATGAGTGAGATGGACGTGTTATCCACATCGCACCTTGTCGCACAAAAAAGCACAAAACTACCGTACAAAGTGGCACCAAAAGCGGCACCAGATTCTTCAGTGAACGGACGAACCTCTGCGGAGTGAGCGCAGCCGTTCAGGATCGGTCGTTCCTAGGGCCGCGAAGGAGGTTTCGGCGCGGATGGAGGAGCTGAGCTAGTCACGTATGCCTCCGTGACATCCAGTCTCGCTTTGAAAGGATCTTTTTCGGCTACCGGACCGTTCGCCGTGAAGTTCATCAGCATATCTGTTTCGGGCGTGTACCGCGGCCAAGCCGGCGTGTTGCCCGTGCTCGGATCACCCGTCTTGGCAAATGCCACCCAATAACTGAGCATCGCCTGCGCGATCTTCTCGTCTTCGGGGGCAAGGTCCTTCCCATACTTTGCTTGAACTGTATCGAAGACAAAGGGGATCTCGGTCGCATGCGGCGCCCCCGGCCACTTGCTGCGCATTGATTTCGCGACGTACGAGAACCTGTATTCGTAGGCTGGCAGACCTTCCGAAGCGAAAACGCTGGCCACGAAGCGAGCGGGCTCTACCATGAATCGATCCATCGCGACCTGGTACTGCACAGCTCGCAGGTCTCCATTGCCGGTGGGATCGTAGGCCGCGATCGCTTTTTCGCGATTCGCACCGAAGGGTGCAAACAGCGCTTCCTTGTTCGGAGCGAAGCCGAAGCCAATGTCCATGCTGTTGGTGCCGATCATGATAGGCACATGCCACCCGGCGCCAGCCAGGTACACGGATTGCGGGTCCGAAACCACCACGCGTCCGTCGATCATTGGCCCAGCGTATCCGGGCTGATTCATGGTTGCCATGTTGAGATTCCCGAGTATCTTTTCGGCGGAAAGATGCCGCAACTGATCAAGTGCATCCTTGCCGGTTCCATCGACTCCTACGCTATGAGCGAACTCGATGCCGACAGATTCGGCCGACGAGGGCCCGTTCGGTAGCGCGGTGTCGAGATAACGAGGACCGCCCAGGTTGGTGCGGCCTCCTCCAGACTCGATGATCGCTCTTGAGAACAAGCCTTGCGTTAAAGGAGACGTGAGCAACATGCTCACAGAAAACCCGCCTGCAGACTCGCCGAAGACGGTAACATTCGATGGGTCTCCACCGAATGCACTGATGTTCTTCTGGACCCACCTCAAGGCAGCAATCTGGTCCATGAAGCCATAATTGCCGACCATGCCATCGGCGTTCTCTTTGGTGAGCTCAGGGAAAGCAAAAAACCCAAAGTGGCCTAGGCGATAGTTGGCGCTGACAAAGACCACGCCTTTTTCAGCGAACTTGCTGCCGTCGTAAACCGTGGGCGAACTGCCTCCATTGACGAAGCCGCCGCCGTAGATCCAGAACATCACGGGCAGCTTCGCGTCACCTTTTGTGCTCGCAGGACGCCACACGTTGAGGTAGAGGCAGTCCTCTGCCGGCTTGGTGCCGAGTGGAGCGGCGTCACTGGGGAATGGGACCTGCATGCAGTCCGCCGAGTAGGCGTTGGCCTGACGCACATCGGACCAGGGCTGCACGGGCTGAGGAGCGCGCCACCGCAGATCTCCCACAGGAGGCGCGGCAAACGGCACCCCTTTGAATGATTCGACCGGCCCCTGGGTCACGCCTTGCAGCTTGCCTGCTTCGGTGCCGACCACGCTGGCCTGCGAGAACAATTGGGGCACAGCCAGTACAGCCATTGCGGCCAGGGCGAGCTTCTTCAAACCATCCATACGGCCTCCGGAAAGTGCATGTGTGAGCAACGCACGCGACTATAGCAGCGCGTGGAAGCATGTGTACAATTCATTGATTCGAACGGATTGATCGCATTTCGCGATGACGGTTATGAACCTTTTCGTGCGCGGGCGGATCCTGCCCGCTGGCTGTCCAGCTTTCTGACACTGAACTTATGCAGGAGATGGCGTGCAAGGCTCTCGGCAGCAGGGGAGAGAGTCGCGTCTCTTCGCTGAAGCAACTCGATCTGGCGGTTGGAAAACCGGTTGTTGAGAGGAATTCTCAAGAAGGCCGAAGTCTCAGCGCCCGCCGCTGTCTCTGGCAGGATGGCAATGCCGAGGTTGGCGCGTACGAAGGCAAGCGCAGTGGGCATGAAATTTGTTTCATAGCGAATGTCCAGGAGCAACCGTTCGCGATGTGCGATGGCCTCCACTGCCTCTCGCACGCTGCTTTCCCGCCTGGGCAGGATCAACCCATGGGTGGATGCCTCGCGAAGCGTGATGGTGTGCTTGAGGGAGAGCGGGTGGCCCGCGGAAGCAAAGACAACCAGGCGATCCTGAAACAGGGGAGTTGCGCGAAGGTCCGCATCGCGCCCGTGTAGTGTCCCGATACCGAAATCGACCTCTCGTTTGAGCACGGCCTCGCGAACGCGTTCCGCAATTACGTCAGAGATCTGCACGCGAATGCCGGGGTAGGACTCGATGAAGCTTCGCACCAACTCTGGAAGTGCGCCCGCGCAAATGGTGGGAAGAGCCGCGATAGTTACGAATCCAGTAGAGGCAGAACTCAAGTCGCGCGCATGTTCAACGATGGTCTGAGCGTCATTGAACAATCGCTGCAGCGGGCCGAACACGTCTTTGCCGGCAGCCGTAAGCGTCACTCCTCGCTTGTTTCTGTCGAAGAGCTTAACACCCAGGCTCTCTTCGAGCTGTTGCACCTGAACGGTCAGCGCGGACTGGGAAAGATGCATGTCGTTGGCGGCACGTGTGAAGTTGCGCGTCTCTGCGATTTTGAGAAAGGCACGAATGTGACGGAGCTCATGAATCATCGGAATTCGAGATTATAGGCTTCTGATTTATGCAATGTACATATTGAGACGTACCTCTCTATACTCGCATTTGTTCCTGAAAGGGCGGCATCACCGGGCGCTGAGCATGCTTGCTATCTGGGGTCTGATCACTATCCTCGGCATGATCGTCGCGATCGCCAGCCGACGCGTCTCACCGCTGATTGCGCTCTTTTTGTTCCCAGTCACGGCGAGCTTAGCGGCCGGTTTCGGATTAAAAACCGCACAGTTTGCTCTCTCAGGACTCGTATCGATTGCGCCGGTGGTGGCGATGTTCCTGTTTGCCATTCTTTTCTTTGGAGTGCTGACGGACTCAGGAACGATCGAGCCATTCGTCAAGATCCTGCTCCGCGGTATCGGCAAAAACCCGGTGCTCATTGTTCCCGGCACGTCCCTGCTCGCGCTGCTTTTGCATCTGGACGGATCCGGGGCAGTGGTGTTCCTGGTTGCGATTCCTACACTTCTGCCGTTGTACCAGGAACTCGGGATGGATCGCAGGATTCTGGCGTGCGCCGTATCGCTGGCCGCGGGCGTGAACTTTCTGCCCTGGACGGGCCCGACGATTCGCGCTGCCAGCGCGCTGCACACCACTCCCATCGCGCTGTTCAGGCCGCTGATTCCTGTTCAGATCGTTGGCCTGGTTTATGTCTTCGCTGTAGCCATTTACCTCGGTCACAGGGAGAGGCGGCGCATTGGGCTGACGGATACGACGCTCATACCGGCAAGCACAACGCCGGTGGCTGGGGCTCCGGTTGCGCGGGTTCGCGTCGCCGGCAATCTGGTGCTCGCTGTGGCGGTGCTTGGCTTGGTGATCAGCGGGAAGGTTGAGCCGGCGATCGCATTCATGCTGGGCACCACGCTTGCATTGCTGCTCAACTTTAGAACCGTGGGCGAACAGGGGGCTGCCATCGACCGTCATGCGAAGGCGGCGTTATCAATGTGCGCCATTCTCTGCTCGGCCGGCGTATTCACGGGAATCCTGAAAGGCAGCGGCATGCTCGGCTGCCATGGCAAAGGCCTCAATCGCCCAGATTCCGCCGGGATTCGCGCCGCACATTCCTGTCGTGCTCGGCCTGATAGCCATGCCGTTGAGCCTGCTCTTCGACCCTGACTCGTTTTACTTCGGCATCCTCCCAGTGCTCGCCGCCGCCGTTCAGGGATTTGGACTGCCTGCGACGAGCGTTGCTGAAGCCGCGCTGCTGGGGCAGATGACCACGGGCTTCCCTGTAAGTCCGCTCACGCCGGCGACGTTTCTGGTAACCGGACTTAGTGGAATTGAATTGAGCACACATCAGCGTTTCGCTGGTCCGTTTCTGCTCGGAGCATCGATCGTGATGACCATCGCTGCCGTTCTCTTTCATGTAATTCCGCTGTAAGGCGGGAAAGAGGGAGAATGATCGATTGCGACTTACAAAAACTCCGCTGGCGGTTTATGCAAGATACAAATGCAAAGGTTGTATCTATACTCCGGGCACAGCCGGACAATGTGGTTTGTTGGGGAGAGCGCAGATGAAGAAGATCAGAATCGGCGCGGGAGCGGGATTCTCCGGCGATCGCATTGAGCCCGCGGTCGAACTCGCCCAACAGGGCCAACTCGACTTCCTTGTCTTCGAGTGCCTTGCCGAGCGAACGATCGCGTTGAGTCAGTTGCGCAAACGCGAAGATCCCAACGCCGGATACGATCCGCTTCTCGCCGAACGCATGCGTGCTATCTTGCCGGCATGCCGCCGCAACGGAGTTCGCGTGATCAGCAATATGGGCGCGGCGAATCCGAGGGCGGCCGCGCTACAAACGATCGAAATCGCCCGAACACTGGGACTTCATGGATTACGAATTGCGTGCTTGGAAGGCGATGACGTTCTCTTACTCAAAGATGCGTTCAAGGCTTTCGACGATCAGCCCCTTCCCGCTCACCCGATGATCATCTCAGCGAATGCATACCTGGGCGCCGACGCATTGGCTGAGGTTCTTGATCGCGGCGCAGATGTGGTTCTGACGGGAAGAGTGGCTGACCCTTCGCTGTTTCTGGGAGCGCTCATACACTCGTTTGGCTGGAACGCAGCGTCTTGGGATTTGCTGGGACAGGGCACCGCGGTAGGCCATCTGCTGGAATGCGCCGGGCAACTCACGGGCGGCTACTTCGCGGATCCCGGATACAAGGATGTTCCGAATCTCGATCGGCTTGGATTTCCGCTGGCCGAGGTGGTTGAAGATGGTTCGGCAATGCTGACCAAGGTTGAGGGTTCCGGCGGACTCATCAGCCTGCAGACCTGCCGCGAACAAATACTGTACGAGGTTTTGAACCCATCGGCTTACATAACGCCCGACGTGATTGCCGACTTCACAGGGATTCGCTTCGATCAGCAGGCTCGCGGTGCAATGCGTGTGTCTGGTGCAAAGGGACAGGCACGGCCGCAGGACTACAAGGTTTCGATCGGCGTTGATGATGGAGTTATTGCGGAAGGGCAAATCTCATATGCGGGACCGGGTGCGCTGCCGCGCGCGGAACTTGCACGCCAGATACTCGAGAAGCGGCTGGCTCACATTGGAGCCGACGATCTGAGGATCGACCTCATCGGACTGAGTTCGATGCACGGCCCTCCCGGCGATTGGCCCACTCCTTACGAAGTGCGGCTGCGAGTTGCCGCACGATTCACGCGCGAGATCGATGCAGTGCGTCTAACGCGCGAAGTGGAGAGCCTCTACCTGAATGGGCCTGCCGCAGGAGCGGGAGTGACATTCTCGGTGCGGGAGAACATTGCCATCGTACCCGCGCTCATCGCGCGCGAACTCGTCACGCCAAGCTTCTCGATGGAGGTGGCCTGATGAAGCTGCAGGCAATTGCACATGCCCGTGCCGGCGACAAGGGAAACCTTGTAAACATTGCGGTGTTCGCCTATCGCGACGAGGACTATCCGACGCTGGTCGAGCGACGTGACAGTGGAGCGAGTGAGCGAACTGTTCCGTGAACACATCACGAAGCCGGTCATACGATACTGCGTTCCAAATCTGTGCGCGCTGAACTTCGTCCTGCAGCGCCGGCCGGCCGACGGCGTTACGCGTTCACTGCGTCTCGATGCGCACGGAAAGAGTCTGAGCTCGCTCATCCTTTCTCTGGAGATATGATGCCAGCGACTTCAGTTCCATTGACGCAGGCGGTATCCATGCACTCGATCTCGCCAAGGGAGAGCGGGTTGCCACCGCGAGTAAGTGGGCTCGGATTTGTTGGCGCGGCGGGCTTGGGCAAGGGTCGGGCAAATCAATCGACACGAATGGATCGATGAAGCATGAATTCGAATCTCTCGCGACGATCTAGCGTTGCAATTGGCATCGGAAGTTGCTGGCATCCTGGGTGTCCCCGGATCCGGTGTATTGAGCGTGTTTTGGATATGCGCAGAGCGGGCGGCTGCGGCCGGGGAATGCCTGGCCGGTAGCGATAACGGAATCGGGCGCTGTGCCTTTTTCGACCCAACTGACGACGGCACTGAGCATGTCGAATTGATCGAGAGACGGGCCGCCGCCGCAATGAGCCATCCCCGGCACCAGAAAAATGCGGCTCCAGGAAGCAACCTTTTCGGCGCCGCTATTGGTTTCCTCCAGTGATTTGTAATAGCCCAGTGTATCGAGGGGCGAGAACCACGGATCGCTGTCGCCGTGGAAGAAGATAAGCTTGCCGCCGCTGAGTGAGAACGTAGAGAGGTTGGTGGACGCCGGTTCGACGAGCGGGTCGGAGGCATGGAGCGCCGCTCTGTCGACGTCAAGTTCTGTTGCTGTGGTGTAGGGGCCGAAAAGGCCGTTGGGACCGAGCGCCAGCAGTCCCGGAGCGAATCCTTTAGCCGCAATGCCCGCGTCATAAAGGAAGCCCGGATAGACCTGAGTGCCATATGCATTCTTCGGTCCGGCGAAGGCTTTCTTGATAGCGCTGATTTTCTCGGGGACGATGCAAGCATCGGACTGGCCGGGTTTGCAAGCGAGGACCGCGGGATCGAAGTCGCAGCCAAGAGGATCGGAGATCATGCCGTCGGCTACGCCGTCTTTCGCGTCGCATTGTTTCATCAGCGCATCCATAAAGAGCTTTCGATCGCCGTCGGTGAGGAACTTGTCGATCTGCGGCTTTCCGGAGGCGTCTTTCGGAGCGGCCTGGTTGTAAGCCACGGGGATCCATTGCGCGATGGCAAGGTTAGACAGGCCGGTGCGCATGGCCGGATCACCGGAGACGATGCCGTTGAACACGGTGGGATAGCGCTGCGAGAGGATCATGCCTTCGCGTCCGCCTGTGGAACAGCCGACGAAGTAGGAGATACGCCGCAGATTTTGCGTAGTAATGAGCGATGATCTGCTTGGCGACCCCGGCGACTTCAGCGTTCGCGAGGAAGGCGAAATCGAGATAGGCCTGCTGGTCGCGCATGAAAGTGAAATCGAAGGCGCCCGTTTTTGCCTTGTGTCCTGTATCGGTGCTGGCCACGGCGAATCCGCGGGAGAGTGCCGGCTTGTCGCCTGCGTAGTTCGCTCCAGCGGGATACGCGATAATGCCATTGCCGCCTCCGCCGCCCTGCATCATGAAGTCGCCATTCCATGCAGCGTTGTCGGGGAGCGCAAGAGCAAAGCCGATACCGAACTCCTGCCCGTCTACGCCCTTGCGGCGATTGATAACGCCGTCGACGCGGCAATGCGCTGGAAGCGGGCCAATGGAAGGAGCGCCGGGATACGGCGGCGGGACGGTGGTTCCGGCGGGAACGAGCGCGGCCTTGGTGATTTCGGTGCCGCCGATTTTAAGGCCGGAGAGAGCGGCACAGGGATCGGCCGATTGAGATTGGGCAGCCAAGGGTGCGCACAGCAAAGCCGCCAGCAGAAGCGAGAGCTTGTATTTCGTCATAACCGGCCTTCTCCGTAAAAGGATGTGAGCGTAGCGTGGACCATTTTGCATTGCGAGACCCGGCGCAGCAGCTTATTACCTGATGGTTGCCTGAATTTCCTTGCCCTCGTAACTAATTTCCGCATTGACCGTAGCAGCCTCATCCAAGCCGATGCCATGTCCGCTTGCGACCAGGACGACACGGAATTTGCGGTGTTCGATCATTCCGGGGAATGAGCCTTGCCGCGAGCCGATGATGAGTGAAGAGCTGCGATCATCCCATCGAATCGGGATGACGGAATGCTGACCCTTCTCGTACTCGTATCCATCGCCTGCGTCTTCATAGAGATCGAATTTCCCATCGGCGCCGCGATAAATGCGAAGCTCGATGGGCCCAGCGGGATCCTGCGTGGCGTACTCGATCTGCGGTCCCATGGGAAGAATGGAACCGGCGCGCACGAAGAGCGGAATGCGATCGAGCGGCGCATCGGCTTCGATCTCCTGCCCGCCTGTGAGTGATTTGCCAGTCCAGAACTCGTACCATGCAGCAGCTGCCGGCAAATAAACGTTGCGCATGGTCGCGTCGGCTTTGAGCACCGGGTTGACCAGGATTGCTGGGCCGTACATGAATTCGTCGCCAAGATTCCATGTCTTCGGGTCAGTGCGCCAATCCATCACGAGCGGACGCTGAATGGTGTAGTCCTCGCTCGTTACCTTCCAGGCCAACGAATAGATATACGGCATCAGCCGGTAGCGGAGCTTGTCGTAGCTCACAAGGATGGGCTCGACTTTGTCAAAGGCCCATAGCTCGTTATGTGGTCGGTGCCCGTGCGTGCGGAAGATGGGGCAGAACGTGCCGTATTCGAACCAGCGTACGTAGAGTTCCTGGAACGCGGGATCGGCGATTGGGTCTTCGTGCGGAGGCCAATAGCCGCCGATGTCGGTGGTCCAATATGGAGAGCCGGACAGCGCGAAATTGAGACCGGCTGGAACCTGGTGGCTCAAGCCCCAGTAAGTGCCGTAGACATCTCCCGACCAGACGGTGGCACCAACGCGTTGCTGGCCGAGAAATGCGGAACGCGTAAGCAGAAACACGCGCTTGTCCGGGTTCTGCGCCTTCCAGTGATCCTGCACACCGAGGGTGTGCGCAAGGGGAAAGACATTGGTGAATTCCGCACCGTTGCCGATGGCGATCTGGCGACTGCTGAGGATGGCGTCGCCCATGTGCGGCCAGTATTCTTCAGGCTCGGCGCTGTCGAGCCAGAATGCGTCCCATCCCTGCGCCAGCAGCTTGCCGGGCAGGTGCTGCCAGTAGAGGTCGCGCGCCTCTGGGTTGGTGGCGTCATAGACGTGCGCATCGGACACAAGCTCATGCTTTGCTTCGAGGATCTTGTAGGTTTCGGAGTTGGGATCGAGCAGACCCCAGACAGAGATCATGGCGTGCACGTTTTCCTTGTGCAGCGAATCCAGATCTTGCGCCACGTCGTGATAGTTGGAATTGAAGACTGGATCGCCCTCGGTCTTCCACCAGAACCAATCCTGCACCATGGCGTCGAGCGGAATATGTTCCCTGCGATAGCGGTTTGCGATCTCGCGAATCTCGTCGAGCGATACGTAACGATCCTTTGATTGGAAAAAGCCATAGGCCCACTTGGGCAGCATGGGCGTGTGGCCGGTCATGGTGCGGTACTCGTGGAGAACGGCGTCGATCTCCGGACCGTAGAGGAAGTAGTAATCGATCGACTTGCCGGCGATGGAAGTCAGCTTCATATCGAGCGGGAATCGATTGTCAAAGTAAGTAAGCGCCGCCGTGTTCCACATCAGCCCGTACCCCTTGTTCGAAATCAGCAGGGGGATCGCGACATCGGTGTTGTTTTGTCCCAGCTCCACCGTGGCGCCGCGATAGTTGAACATGCCGTTCTGGTGCTGGCCGAGCCCGTAGACCGCTTCGGTGATCGATGGAGAAAAGCGGTCCGTGACGCGGTAGGTGTGTTCTCCATTGAGCTCGACCGGCTCGTAGGTGCGCGGGATGCTGTTGCCTTCGTTCAGCAGCGATTCTCCACCGATGGTGCGAAATGAGAGATTGCCGCGTTCGATGTTGACGATCACCTCAAGCTGAGCAGTCTTCAAACTGGCCGCTTTCGCGTCCTGCGCAAACGTGAACGGCGCTCCGGGACAAGCTTGCTGTGCGTCGAGCATCCATGGGCGCGGCGAGGCGGGGGCGGAAGGTTCAGGAGTAGCAACGACGTGAATCACCGAGTCAGCACACACGGTGACCTCGAGGACTTCACTGCCCGCAGTGGCGCGGATGCCGTGGCTTGTCTGTTCGACTTGCGCGGGTGGAGGACCGGGGGCCTTCTGTCCGGGCATTTGTGCATCGGCCATCGACGAGGTGATAAAGAAGAGAAACAGGATGGGCATAACTTCCCAACCATCACGACAGGTGCGGAGAATTCCTGCTTTCCAAAGCATCTTTGATCTCGACTTTCTGTGCGCCGACATTCTGCCATCTAACGGCAATCGGCTGTGAAGCACAGGTTCTTGCTGAAGAACGGCAGCACATGATTCTGGAATCGATCGGCGACTGCACTGACATGCGTGCCGGAGTAGATCTCAAAGCTGTTTGCGATTCCATAGTTATCGAGGATGGTGTGCAGCTTGGTGGCATCGAATCGCAGTCCGTCCTGGTCGCCGACGTCCATAGCGATGGCCCGGTACTGCTTGAGATTGCCGATGTACTGATCGACAAATGCCAGCGGTGAGTTGGCTGTGTACTTCGCTACGATCTCCGGTTGCAGAACCCCGTCCTTGGTCGGCAGATCGAAGTAAAGCGGAGGGTTCTTCGGATCAGGCGCCCACGCCGCTGCCGTTGCATATTGTGCGGAAGCGAAGCCGGGCGACTGTGCCGCCAAGTCCGCGGGAGACTTGGCCGCGGCAACCTTCTTCTCGCTGGCGATCGCCCGCTCCTTGATCTGATCGGGAGTGTCGGGGCCGCCGCCCACCATCGAAGACATGCAGCAGGGACTCATGATGTAGAGAGCGCCGAAGACGTCAGGATGCTTCATGCCGATGCGCGACGCACCATAGCCGCCCATGGAGTGACCGACAAGACCGCGGCTGGTGCGATCGGGGATGGTGCGGTAGTGCGCGTCGATGTAAGAGACGACGTCGTGCCAGATGAACTTTTCGAAGTCGCCGGTGGTAACCGAGCTTGAATACATTGAGCCGTTATAGATGGTTTTGGAATCGGGCAGCACGACGATCATCTCCTGCGAGCCTAGCGCGAACGCACCTTCGACGGTCTGCGGAACGTGGATTTCATGCGTCCACTGTTCGGCGCCGATGGAGTAGCCATGCAACGCATAGACCACGGGATAGCGGCGCTTCTTGTCTTTCTCGTAGCTCGGCGGGAGGAAAACGATGACATCGCGATCGACGGCTTCGCCTTCAAGGTTGCCTTCAAGTGCCGTGCCGTGGATCTTGATGTGCTCGACTGCGACAGGCTTTGCGCCAGAGACAACTTCGGGAACGTTCGTCTGCACCTGCGCTGCAAGCCATGAACCGGGTGCAACTGCCAATGTGATTGCGCAGGCAATCAACAACTTCGTTGATTTCATCATGACCCTCTCTCGAAAGACCCGGCTACAGCACCGGGTAGGAATAGATGTTCACGCTGAAGGGGCGCACAGTGATGATTGCGGGCAGCGCTCCCAGCGCCTGTTCTTCGACCTGAACCTCGGGTTTCTTATCGACCTGAACGGTTGCGTCGATGGAGTCAGGAGCCATGTGCCACAACTTTCCAGCGCTTGCAAGCTTCGCTCCGTTGATCGCGAGCTTGATGCTCTGTTCCGAGTCGGATGGATTGAGCACGGCAATTGTGAGGATCTTGCGGTCTTCACTCAGTGCGGCGCTCAAATCAAGTGGGTAAGTGTCGCTGCCGGGGTTGACCGCGGGTTGGTCGCCGCCAGCCGGAAACGTTGGCTTCGGCTGCGGAGAGTCTCCGGTGACCTCGACGGGGATGGTGCCGAAGTGATCGCGATACATCTTGAAGAGCATGCCAGTGGGATTGAGGATGGCTTCAGTTCGGTTCTGGCTCATCATCGCGGTTGCGAAGGTGAATGCGCCCATCTGAAAGATGTCGGAGTGGCGGAACATTTCGTGGAAGGCCCACGCGTATGCCGGAACGACTTTATATCCGTCGCGATTACCGCCGAAGTAAGCCCACTCGTCGATGGCGATGGGAACAGGTTTTGCGCGGAGCGCTGGGATGCGCTTCAGGTACTCCTGATAGTGCTCATATTTCGCGCGCACCTGGACGGCGGGCGCGCGTTCCCATTCGAGGAGCGACAGAGGAGGCTCGATGGGCACCTTCTTCTGCAGTTTCATGTCGGTGTGTTGCGTGCCCGATGCGTAGTAGTGCTCGCTGACCATGTCGATGTTGTCGAGGCAATTGAGGAGCATTTGGCCGGTCCAGTCCGCGGCGAAAGATAGTCGGGAACATATTGCCCGTTGATACGCTTGGCCTGGTCGGCTCCTTCCATCACATCGGGCATGGCGCCGCCCGCGATGAGCTTGATCGACGGATCCACTTTTCGCATCTCTTTGGCGAAGAAATTGTGCTTCAATTCGAATTGCGGAAGCGACATCGAGCCCATCTGGTAGTCGCCCCAGGGCTCGTTGCCAACTCCCCACCACTGCACGTGATAAGGAGCAGGGTGGCCATTTGCGGCTCGCCATTTTCCCATAGGCGTGGAGGCGGCGCCGTTGGTGTACTCGACCAGTTCGCGCGCCGACCACGCGTCGCCGAAGCCGGCGTTGACGGTGATGTAAGGATCGACGCCAAGAAGACGGCATAGCGTGAGAAACTCGTCCGTGCCGACGTCGTTGGGCTGCACGGCGTGCCAGACGGGATCGAAGATGGGCGGCCGCTTATCGATGTCACCTACGCCGTTGCGCCATTCATACGCGGAGACAAAGTTGCCACCGGGAAAGCGGAGGACGCCGAAACGCAACTGCTTGAGCGCTGTTACGACCTCCGGACGGAAGCCTTCAATATTGTCCGCAGGCATGAGCGAGACCGCGCCGACATGAAAGGAGCCCGAGCCTGTGCCCGTGATCTCAAGTGTGGCTTCGTCAGTGTCGGTTCTGGCGGTATACCGCAGTGGGAACTTGCGGTACCCAGCACCGAGCGAGCCGATGGTGACTGTCTGGCGATCGGTCGGCTCCTTGCCCCAGATGAGCGTCACTTTGACCACTGCGCCAGGTGAGCCGGAGAGTACGATGCGGCCTGTGTAGACGTTGCCTTTGCGAACTGCGATTCCGGATTGGCTCAAACCATGCGGATCTTTGGCGTCAAGTCTGACCAACGGCGAATGATCACCAGTGTAGGCATCCTTGGTGTCCATGGTGACCACGTCACCGCCGCCGATGGGAGCCCACCAGCGCGTAGGAACGCGGCGAAAGCGCGGATTGCCGCCAGCGCCGCCCATCACCGGAGGAGGCGTAGGCGCGCTGGCTGCGACCGGGTAGAAGAACTTGCGATCGACAAGCATTTCAGACCAAATGCCAGTGTTGACGATGTCGCCGCCGTGCTCAAGAAACTGGCCGTAGATATTTTTCGAGATAGGCGCGCCAGTCTTCGCGGTATCGATGGTTGCGGTGACAATGCGAGTCTGGGATGAAAGGGCGGAGGGCAGCGAAAGCAGCAGCAGGAGGCACACTGCCGGTTTTTGAGTAAGCGTTTTCGCGACGATCTTCAGGAGCAGATGCATGGTCCGTTTCTCCCAATACCGGATGGAGCAAAATGTGCGTACAACCGGCCCGTCGTTAGATTTCGAATCGAGCTGCCAGCATCGTCCACGGCTCTCGATCGAGCGCAGTTCGCGATTACGGCTCAATCGAGATGACGGTCACTGATCGAGACGCTACCGTGAGCGAAAGCTTGCCGTTCTGAACCTTCACTGCAGTCGGCTTCGGCACAACTGTACTCGGTGAATCAAAGGTGTTGATACTGTCTACCGCAACTCCCGTTAACGTCTCCGCCTTTGCCGACTTTGCCGCGATGCCGGCAACATCTACATCGATCGTTGCGGGATTTTCCGCATCGAGGTTAGTGATCTCAATCAACAGCTTCCCGTCCGCCCCCTTTGCCGCAATCGCGTCGACATGCGGCAGGATTACGCTTCCATGGGTGTAGGTTCCCGCGTCGAAGGCGACAGGAATGAACGTGGCATCTTGAAACGGAACGTACATTTTGAAGACGTAATAGGTGGGTGTCAGGACCATCTTCTCCTTGTCGGTGAGGATCATCGCCTGCAGGACATTGATCATCTGGGCGATGTTGGCCATGCGGACGCGATCGGCGTGACGGGCAAAGATGTTCAGGTTAAGCGAGGCGAGAATAGCATCGCGAACGCTGTTCTGCTGGACGAGGAAAGCCGGATTGGAACCGGGCAGCGGCGCATGCCAGGCGCCCCACTCATCCACGGACAAGGTCACTTTCTTCTCCGGGTCGTACTTGTCCATCACGGCTTCCTGCTTGCGCAGGAATTCATCCATGAACAGTGTCGATTTCAGCGTCTTGGCGTAATCGTCCATTCCGAACTTCTCCGAGGCGGTCGACGGCGGCCAGCCGTTTGGCACCGTGTACCAGTGCAGCGAGACGCCGTTGATGTCCCAGGCCCAGGTGTGCTTCTTCCACGCTTTCATCACGGCTTCAGTCCACGCGGTGTCCGGCGTGCCGGGACCGACGGCGATCTTCAGCATCTGGTCCTTGCTGCGTTGCGCGGGATTCATGTTCAGCACGAATCGGCTGTACACCTTCATCAGGCTCACGTAGTAGTCGGGCGTCATCGCGCCGCCGCAGTCCCAGCTTTCGTTGCCGATGCCGAGAAAGCCGACTTTATACGGCTCGGGATGGCCATTGGCAGCTCGCTCTTTGGCAAGAGCCGTGGGCGCAGCGGCCGTCATGTACTCCAGCCACTCGGCCGCTTCCTCGGGCGTGCCGGAGCCGACGTTGATGGACACGTAGGGTGTGCTGCCGATCTGCTGGATGAAGTCCATGAACTCATCGGTGCCGAAGGCATTCGTATCGATGACGTCGCCCCATGCCGAGTTCACCGTTGCCGGGCGCTTATCGCGTGGGCCGATTCCCTTGCGCCAGTGATACTGGTCGGCAAAGCAGCCGCCCGGCCAGCGAACGTTGGGCACCTTGAGTTCCTTGAGTGCGGCCACTACGTCGTTGCGGATTCCGCGGGTGTTCGGAATGGATGAGTCAGGGCCCGACCCAGATGCCTTCGTAGAGGCCGTGGCCGAGATTCTCGGCAAACTGGCCGAAGAGATTGCGATCGATCTTCGAGCCCGGCTTGGACGCGTCGACGGAGAGATGAATAACGTTGTCGGCAGCCATCAAAGGCGCGGACGAAGAGAGGACAAGCAAGCAAAAAACCGCAAGGACGCGACGCACCACAGAAGCCTCCGCTCAACCGGAAGGGATGGAGCGCAGGAAGCGCGCCGCGTTGGAGCTGGCTCGCAATTTTCGGCCATCGTTCTCGCATGCCGTTCCGGAACCCTCGAATATACACAGAGCAAGCCAGCGCGAACAAGTCAAATAAATCGCTTTATTCTGGAGCAGTAATCGTTTACCATGCGCATGGCCCGAGAGAGCTGATCTATCCCGCTCCAAGCCGGCTCTCGTCTCGCAAACCTGCTCGCGCGGAGGTGCGTTTTGAAAGTGATTGGATTTGTGATGCTACTGGCAGCGAGCTTCTGTTTTGCGCAGGAGCCGGGTGATTTCAAGCCCGCAACATCGAACGTTCTGGATGCGCAGTATCCGAAGGTCGACAGCAACTCGCGCGTGCAGATTCGGTTTAAAGCGCCTGACGCGACGAAGGTGAAGCTCAATTTCTGGAGTGGTCCGAAGGTGGACATGGAGAAGCAGGCGGACGGGTTCTGGACGTTCACTACGCCGCCCATGGCTCCCGGGCTTCACTACTACACGATCATCGTGGATGGCGCCGAAGTCAGCGATCCGGGAAGCACTGCCTACTTCGGCGGCAGCAAATGGGCCAGCGCGGTCGAAGTGCCTGAAGCCGGAGTGGATTACTACCTGCCCCAGGAAGTTCCGCACGGGCAGGTGCGTGAGATCTGGTATCACTCCAGCGTGACGGGGACGTGGCGGCACGCGCTCGTGTACCTGCCGCCGGATTATGACACGCAGACGAAGACTCGCTATCCGGTGCTCTATCTGCAGCACGGCGGCGGCGAGGACGAATCCGGGTGGATCCGGCAAGGTAAGGCAAACTTCATTCTCGATAACCTGATCGCGAGCGGCAGCACAAAACCGATGATCATTGTGATGGCCAATGGATATGCCAGCCGCGCGGGATACGTAGTCCCCGACCTGACGGGAAAGCCGTTCGGCTCGCCGGAATTCATGAAGGTGATGCAGGAGCGGATGGGTGCGTTCGAAGACGATATGACGCAGGTGCTGATTCCGTTCATCGACAAGACGTTCCGGACAATTCCCGATCGCGATCACCGCGCCATGGCGGGGCTTTCGATGGGCGGCATGCAGACGTTCCAGGTGACTTTCGATCATCTCGACCTGTTCTCATACATCGGCGGATTCAGCGGAGCGGCCAATGTGTTCGCGATGGGGAACAACAAACTGGACACGAAGACAGCGTTCCACGGCGCGATGGCCGATCCTACGGCATTCGCGAGTCGAGTGCATCTGCTCTGGATCGGCGTGGGAACGAACGAACCAGAACGGATGAAGACCGGACTCGAGAATCTGCACGCGTCACTGGACGAAGGGAAGATCCAGCACGTGTTTTACGAGTCACCCGGTACCGATCATGAATGGCAGACCTGGCGTCGCGACTTGAAAGATTTCGCACCGCGACTGTTTCAGGCGCCAAGTCAACCGGCCACTTCCGCACGATAACTGAGGTTCACATGAGCAGATGCATGACGCCTATGATGCAGAAATTTGTCCTGGGAGCTGGAGCGCTTCTCTTTGCCTTGGCCGTACAGACTGCGGTCGCCCAAGATGCAGCGACTCCTGGGTACCTGGACACTAATTTGACGCCTGAACAGAGGGCTGCCGACCTGGTGCACCGCATGACGCTTGCGGAGAAAGCTACGCAGATGCAGAACAACTCCGCGGCAGTTCCTCGGCTCAACATTCCCGCATACCAATGGTGGAGCGAGGCCCTTCATGGAGTGATCAACGAGGGTGTGACCGAGTATCCCGAGCCCATTGGCCTTGCTGCCACATTCGATGCGCCGGGCATTCACACCATGGCGGCCCAGATCGGCATTGAGGGACGCATCAAGCATGTGCAGAATGCGCGCGAAGGACACACCGGGATCATGGGAGGCCTCGATTTCTGGTCCCCAAATCTGAACATCTTCCGCGATCCGCGCTGGGGTCGCGGTCAGGAGACCTACGGCGAAGATCCCTTCCTCACCGGCCGCATGGGCGTCGCTTATGTGACCGGATTGCAGGGCAACGATCCAAAGTACTACCTGGCCATTGCAACCCCGAAGCACTATGCCGTACACAGCGGGCCGGAGCCGACGCGCCACTTTGCCGATGTAGACGTCAGTAAACACGACCAAGTCGACACTTACGAACCCGCATTCCGCGCTGCCATCGTTGAAGGCCATGCTGGCTCAGTCATGTGCGCTTACAACGCGATCAATGGCGAGCCCGCATGCGCCAACCAGTTCCTGCTTCAGGACCAGTTACGTGGCAAGTGGGGCTTCCAGGGCTATGTGGTTTCGGATTGCGATGCGGTGCGCGACGTTGCCGCCAATCATCGCTATCGCCCAACGCAGGCACAAGGCGCGGCTATTTCAGTCATCAGAGGCATGGACAACGAGTGCGTCACCTTTACCTCAAGGTTTGGAGAGCCCGTCGAAAAGGCCTATATCGACGCGGTGCAACAGGGATACCTGCCTGAAAGCACACTGGACACGGCGCTCATCCGCCTGTTCACCGCGCGCATCAAGCTCGGCATGTTCGACCCGCCGGACATGGTTCCCTTCACCAAGATCGATGAGAAGGAACTCGACAGCGCCGAACATCGCGCGCACGCACGCAAACTCGCGAATGAGTCCATGGTCCTGCTCAAGAACGACGGTCTGCTTCCCCTCAAGCCGGGGATCAAAAAGATCGCCGTCGTCGGCCCGCTGGCCGACCAGACCAGGCCGCTGATCGGAAACTATGCTGGTCAGCCCACGCATATCGTCTCCATCCTCGACGGCCTGCGCGCTGAGTTTCCAAACGCAACGATCACGTTCGTCCCTGGAACCCAGTTCCTGCGCTCGGATGGAACATCTGTGCCGGACAGCCTTCTTACTACTCCCGATGGCAAGCCCGGCCTCAAGGCTGACTACAACGAAGGCATGCGGCGGGGACCGTCGACTGGGGAAGCGAATACAAAACCGCTTGTCAGCCGGACGGAAACAAATGTCAACCTTACCGAAAATAATTTGCCGGCAGAAGTTGCCGGGAAGAAGACGTTTGGCGCACAGTGGTCAGGATTCCTGACACCCACCGAAACAGGAGACTACCTTCTCGGCATTCGCTGCGAAGGATTCGGAAGGCTTGCGGTTGATGGCAAGCAGGTAGCGACGGCGTTCGGCGGTGGCACGCGAGGACTCTCATCGGGCGTGGGCCGCGTCCACCTCGAAAAGGGACACAAGGTCGCGCTCGAGATCTCCTACGGAACCAGAAACAGCAAGCCCCATGCCGAACTGATCTGGGCCAAGTACAACGGCGCTCCTTCGCAAGAAGCCATTACCGCTGCGAAGAATGCCGATGTCGTTATCGCCGTTGTGGGAATTACGAGCCAGCTCGAAGGCGAAGAAATGCCGGTGAGTGAACCAGGATTTCTCGGCGGAGATCGAACCAGCATCGATCTTCCCCAGCCGGAAGAGGACTTGGTCGAAGCCGTGGCAGCCACCGGCAAACCGCTCGCCGTGGTTCTCCTGAACGGCAGTGCCCTGTCCGTCAACTGGATCAACGAGCATGCCAACGCCATCCTCGACGCATGGTACCCAGGAGAAGAAGGCGGAGCGGCAGTGGCCGAAACGCTGAGCGGAAAGAATAATCCCGCAGGTCGGCTGCCGGTTACCTTCTACAAAGGTGTCGACCAGTTGCCAAACTTCGAAGACTACGGAATGACGAACCGCACCTATCGGTACTTCACCGGCAAGCCGCTGTATCCGTTTGGCTATGGACTCAGCTACACGACGTTCAAATACAGCGACCTCAGTGTTCCGGTGCAGGCGGTGGCAGCGGGGCAGCCGCTGGAGTGCCGATGTGACGGTCACCAACACCGGCAAAGTTGCGGGAGATGAGGTTGTGCAGGCCTATCTCAAATTCCCTGCTGTGAAGGGCGCGCCGCTCGTCGCTCTCCGCGGATTCCAGCGCGTTCATCTTGAACCGGGCGCGAGCCAGAAGGTTCATTTCGACTTGAAGGACCGTGACCTGGGCATGGTGACCGAGGATGGAAATCCGATCATCGCGCAAGGTGATTACACGATCAGCATCGGCGGAGGCCAACCAGACACAGGAGCGCCAGCAGTTACCGGAAAGTTTCGTATCGAAGGCCAAGTCGCCTTGCCGGAATAGCGGGCCACATTGAGTCCCGCTCAGGGATAAAGGGGAACTCGTGCAAAGACGGGATTTTTGCAAACTACTTGCCATTGCGTACAAGTATCTGCATGCGCTTGACGGAAATAACCTGGCGACAAACGATCCGCAGGCGATGTTGTCCGCAAAGGATGGCAACGTAACGGCTGTAATCTGGGACTTCGAACAGCCGGACCAAAAAGGTCAGCAATCGCTCCTTCTAAACAAAGGTGATTCCGTCGCATCCTGCTGCGCCTGTGCATCTCCGTTTGATACACCTTGGCATGAATGCCTCATACCGCTTTGTGGTGTATCGCACGGGGTTTCATTCGAACGATGCTTACACGGCCTATCTCGAACTTGGTTCCCCGACGCAACTGACTGAAACACAAATCGCGCATCTCAACGACCTCACGAAGGATGCTCCGGAAACGGATAAGGTCGTGCGCAGCACCGCTGACGGCACAATTGAAACCATTTTTCCGATGAGTAGCAACGATATTCTCTTGGTGAAGCTGATGCGCAACTGGACAGCCCAGTGATCGATCTTCAGCGTTCAGTACCGAAGGAGAGCAGATGAGGGCGCGGATGGGCCGAATGATTTGCGTCAACTGCAGCGTGTACTTTCTCGCCGTGCTGCTGGCTATCACTTCTCTTGGTCTTTCAGGCCGCGGAGTTGCCGAGGAGAGCGCATTTGCGCATCCAACGTGGCCCGGTCCAGGTCAGCTCTTCGTGGGCACGTGTTATCAGCCCATCGACCGATCACCCGGGCAGATCGATCGGGACATTGCCATCATGAAGCGCGCCGGCTTCAACGTCGTGCGGATGGGCGACCTGTCGTGGGATTCCTTCGAGCCATCGCAGGGTAAGTTCACCTTTGAATGGTTTGACAGCATCATGGACAAGATGCATGCCGCCGGAATCCAAGTAATTCTGGACATTCCCGGTATGCCAGCGCCAACCTGGCTGCATCGCGCGTACCCGGGCGTTGATATCGTCGCGCAAGATGGCACACGTCGTCCTCCTGCCGAGCGTTACATGGACAACATCAGCGACCCAGACTACATTCGCGAAGCGGGGATCATGGCTGACGCGCTGATGAAGCGCTATGCGCATCATCCCGCGGTGATCGCCGTCGGCTATGACAACGAAATCGGAAACGGCTTCATGTCGTATTCAGAAGCCGACCGACAGCGCTTCATCGCGTGGCTCATGCAGAAGTACGGAACCATTGACGCACTGAACAAGGCGTGGGCAACGCAGAGATGGTCGCGCCGGCTGAACAACTTTGAAGATGTCGATCTCCCGCTCGCAAATGGCCCCGGACCATCGGAGCGTTATCTGGACTTGCATCGCTATTGGTCGGATGTAACGGTGGCTCGCCTGAAAGAACTGGACGCGATTCGTCAGAGGAATATGCAGGAGACTCCATCAATTTCGAATCTCTGGGATACAGCATCGCGGCGCGGCTTTGACTATCTCTCTACGTACAAGGCTTACGTCTCATACGGAGCTGAAGGATTCTACCCGGGTGATCCGATCAGTGGTTCTTTTGGCGCGCTGATGACCAAAGGCGCACTATCGACTCCGATATGGTTCAACGAGTTCACTGCAGGCGGTGGCGGATTTTACGGAACACCGGGCCGCAGCCGAATGTATGCATACCTTGGACTCATGATGGGAGCTCAGGGGATTCTCGCCTGGACCTTTAATAGCCATCAGGGAGGCGAGGAGCAAGCGCTCTTCGGACTCGTGGATCACGACGGAACTCCCTCGTGGAAAGTGGATGAGTTCGCCCGCATTGCTTCAGAGTTCAAACTGCTCGCGAAATACGGGTTTCCTCGTGATACGCATCCCGAAGTGGCCATCGCCTATTCATTCGATTCCTTCATCGACTCCCATCCTAATGGTCCTTCCAATACAACGCTGCAATACTTCAAGCCTCCCTATACCGAGCAAGTGCAAGGCGCTTTTGAACCGTTCTTTCGCGCCAATCTCGACACGGCCATCATCAATATCGGGCATGAGAATCTTGCACCCTACAAACTGGTTGTCGTGCCGGCCGACTACGTGATGGATGAGGCGAGCGCCTCAGCGCTCCGGGAATACGTGAGCAATGGAGGCACAGTGCTGATGACGGCACTCTCAGCCAAAGTGGATGAGCACGGGCAATGGTTTGACACTCCGCTGCCTGGCCGATTGAGCGACGTGTTTGGACTGAAGACCAACGCGTTCTATGATTCGCCGGCCTTGATATTCGAGCTGGATGGCAAATCGATGGAGACCAACGCACATCGCTACGAGGTCCTCGAACCCGCGACCGCGACGGTGCTTGCTCGCTTCGTAAATGTCCCGGATCATAGCCCGGCAATCACGATCAACAAATTTGGTAAAGGAAATGCCCTCTACCTCGCGACTGAGTCCAACCCTTCCACGATCGGTCCCGTCCTCGCTCGACTTCTTGAGCTTGCAGGTATCCAGCCGGGGCCTTCCACTCCAGAAGGCGTTTATGCCCGCGTAGTAGAGGGTCGCATTCTGTATGTAAACACGACCGGAGAAAGGAAGACCGTAGCCCTAGAGGGCAGCAGACGAGGCATATTGACCAATCACCTTTATGAAGGGTCGGTGGTCTTGGGTGCCCTTGAAGTGGATTTAGTCCGGTGAAGAGCGCGGACCGAAGGCTTTGCGTGTAGCCGGTTCAGCATCGATAACAACTGAAGGCAATTGCATACTCGGTTACGAACGGTGGAGCAACTGAACCGCTGAACAACATTGACCACACGGCAGCTAAACGACGCGAAATGAATCCTTTGGTGCCCGGAGGGGGACTCGAACCCCCACTCGATTGCTCGATGCGAATTCTAAGTCCTATTTTACGGGTCAGAGCATAGCCTTGCACTCTCTAGCACCGCAGCGAATACAAATAGCAGAATGAATGATTTGGATTCGATATCCACATTGCACCAGATCGCACAAAAAGGAACCAAAACACGGTACAAAGTGGCACCAAAAGCGGCACCAGAGTCTAAGGTTGAGGCGAGAGCAGCGAGATCTAGGCGGCAGGCATGCAACGTAGTTGTGCTTTGCTGTCGACGGCCGCGTGCCGCTGCATGCGCCAAAAATCCACTGCAATATAACAAATGATGTTATAGTCGAATTCTACGAGGATTCTGTGACTGGAAATGCCCTAAGAACTGGACGCGAGGAAGCCAAACTCACGCAGCAAGAAGCGGCGTCAAGGCTTGGTCTCACGCAAGCTTACCTGTCAATGCTCGAACGAGGGCGTCGGCCTGTGACCACGGAACTCGCTGCGCAGGCAATAAAGGTATTTCATCTCCCGCCAACGGCCCTGCCCTTGGAAGCGGAATTTCTTTCGACTCTGGATGAGAATGCGTTCAAAGCGGAACTCGGCGCACTGGGCTACCCGGGCTTCTCCTACCTGCGCAGAAAGTCTCACTACAATCCTGCTCGATTGCTGTTCCTTGCACTCGACCAAGACAGCCTCGATCGAAGGGTGGTGGAGGCACTTCCCTGGCTGGCCTACACGTATCCGGGCATGGATTGGGAGTGGCTCACACGAAACGCCAAGTTGAACGACCGTCAGAACCGGCTTGGGTTCGTGGTGGATCTTGCCGAGGAAGTCGCAGAGAAGGCCGGCGATGCATCACGAAGAAAAAGCCTATCGCAGAATAAGGCTCAAATAGAACGTTCGCGACTCGCAAGAGAGGACACGCTCTCCAACGACTCCATGACACAAGCTGAGCGCAAGTGGCTTCGTCGGAATCGCCCACCAAAGGCGCGACACTGGAACCTGCTCACGGACCTCGACGTGAAACACTTGGCTTATGTGCCCTCGTGAAGCGATACCGGAACCGTGGCGGTCCTTCCTCAACGAACTGGACTGAATTGCGATATCGATGGTGCGTCTCGATTGTATTGGCGGTTTTGTTGTCACGATGCTTTACGGGCTGAGCCGGCCTACTGCCGACGTGGATGTGCTTGAAATCGCCCCACGTGCTGTGGCGGACGCTTTTTCTCAGGTCGCGATGCTGGGCGGGCCATTATTCCAGAAGCTGGGTATCTGCTTGACGCACCCTACCGCAAGATATAGCGTTTCACAGCGTCCGCGACGAAGGCGAGCTGGTCATGTTGAATAAGAGGTGAATTCCGGGCAGCCAGCGATACACCCGAGGACTGTCTTCATCTCGTGTATCGCCCGCCACTCGTTATTCACCGTATGTATTCAAGCTGCAGAAAACGCCCACATACAGGGAAAGTAGAGTCGCGGCAGTGGAGATGGCCACCAACTTCCCTCGACTGTAAGGCTCCGCCACAAAACCTGCCCTTCTAAGCGAAAAATAGTACAGATAGAACGCGGCGCACGATGGCAGCAACAGCCATATATATGCACCTCCGTAGTATGGCCAGTATGCCAGCCATTTTCTTCCGTACACACGAAAAGGATTCCGGCGTGCACGCATCCAATGAGGATCATCGTGAGCAATAGCTTCGCTGTCCTTCGCCGAATTTCACCGTTCCTTTGCATTGCTTGATAGTACTCCTGGGGAGTAGTTCCCTAGCCGTCAGTTATGATTTCGTAAAAGGTAAGCCAGATACCAGCCAGCGATCAAAACCCCCTGGTTAGGCGATATTTGTTTGGCTCGGAAGCGACGCTATTCCTTGTTCCTTCGCCGGTACCTTTCGGTGTACTAGCTTCCGATCTAGCTTATTGTCAGGATGCAAGATCATCCCCAACGTTACCGGCTCGATCGCTACAGCTTGCTGTGCGAGCCGGTAAAATAGCTTGCCCCTGTTCATTGACTTTCGCCGATTGAAGCGGAAGGTAAACTCGTCCAGGTAGTAGTCCAAATGTTTATGGCTGACGGCGCCCTGGTGTGATCCCATCAGCCATCGCTTCAGTAGGGATATGACCAGATGGACCCGCGGCAGCAGTTCCGAGGCTTCTTCTTTCTTGGATTTTAGAACGATCACTTCATGCTCGTATCCGATGGAATCTACCTTTTGATCGTTCCGATCTCCGACTCGGCGGAGTTCTCTTATTGAGGGCCGTATCCAGATGCGAAAGCGACGATCAGGTGGAATGGCACTTCAATTTTCTATAAAGATTGGGGCACTTTGCGGATCGCATCCGGCTTGAGGCCGTGAGCGCCGAACGATCCGAGCCCCCCATAGTTCGAAACGGCCGCCGTAAGCCGCTGCGACGACAAGCCTCCGAGCGGGCCTTGAATGATCGGGTATTGCAATTCCAAACGCGCCGTCAGTCGATTTTCCGTCCACGCATTTGAGATCAGTCGATTTGCCATCATGAACCCCTGTGATCCAAGAAGATGCGGAAGCCATGCTCTCGCTGTCTGAAGCCCAAGCCTACTTGGCAAGGAAATCTGTAACCAACTTGATGGTGGCCTGGGGATTCTCCTCCATGATCCAGTGCCCAGAGTCGGGCACTATCCCACCCGTGACGTTGCTCGCGACGAACTGCATATGATCGGCCATGTTTTTGCCGAAAAACTTTTCGGCACCGATGCCAAACACCGGCATGTTGATCTTGCCGCCCTTGGCGAGCAACGCCTTGTTGTCGGCGGCGTCCTGGCGGAGTGTCCCAAATTGCTCGAAGGCATCGTGCATCGCATGTGGTCGTGCGTACAGGGCAGCAAAGTGCTGCCGCGTATCTTCATCGATCCTCTTGGGGTCTCCGGACAACTCGTTCCAGAAGCGATCGAGGTAGATGCGCTCCCGGCCTTGCACCAGACGCTCCTCGTCAGGACCCCGGAAATCGAAGTGCCACAGCATCGGGCTGCGAACGATGTTGTCCCAATCGCCTATTCCGGGCAGCGGCGCATCGATCACCACCCAACGCGTGACCCGGTCCGGATATTGAGCAGCCAATGCATAGCCGACCATATTGCCGATGTCATGTGTGACCAGGTCTGCCTTCTGGACCTTGAGTGCGTCCATGACGCCGGCAATGTCGACCGCCTGGTTCTTCTTGGTGTAGCCGGTATCCGGGTGATCGGACATGCCCATGCCGCGCAGGTCGGGGACGATCACGGTATGGTCCTTGGACAGAACAATTGCCAGGGGGGCCCACATATCACCCGTAAAGCCGAAGCCATGCAACAGCACCACGGCCGGACCGTTGCCGCCGACTCGGACGTAGAGATTGGTGCCGTTCGTCGGAACCATTTGCGTGTGAAAGCTCGCCGGGAACGGTGCGATTTCCGCCACGAGGGGCGCTGACAGCAAGATCCCTCCAAGGATGGTGGCGATACACCTGAACATACGAACTCTCCGCTTTCTCAGTTGTTGACTTCGAATGTCACCTCAAGGATGACCGGCACGCCCAGAGGCAAGCTGGCCACTCCGATGACTGACCGCACCGATGTCTTGCCTTCTCCAAATACATCCCGGAGAAGCTCCGATGCCGCGTCCGCGACGATGGGCTGGTTGTAAAAATCTCCATAAGTGGCCAGGTAGACTCCTACACGAATGACCTTACTCACACGATCCAGGGATCCAAGATGTTCCTTCGCAACCGAGAGAGCATTCAAGGTCGCTGTTCGCAGAGCATCGCGGCCAGCATCTGCATCGAGTTCCTTGCCCAGGCGCCCAATGTATTGAGGCTTGCCATTCTTAATCGGCAGCGTTCCACTGAGAAAGAGCAGGTTGCCAGACTGGACTGCCTCGACGTATGCGCCAAGCGGGTGGGGAGCAATGGGGAGCACGACTCCTAGGTCCTGCAGCCGGCGCTCCGCGCTAACTGGCTGCGAACCGCCTGGGCCTACCATTTGCCGTTGTGCGCACCGCCGTCCACGTGCAGCACCTCCCCAGTGATCTGGCGCGATTCCGCGAGATAGACCACCGCGCTTGCGATTTCCTCTGCGGTCGAGATCGTGCTCATCGGCGACAACGTCTTCAGGAAATCCTTTGGGTTGTTCTTGTGAAGAGGCGTATCAACGACACCCGGCGCAACCGCATTGAAGCGGATGTGTTCCTTCGAATACTCAGAGGCCAGGCTGCGTGTGATGGCCTCGAGACCGCCCTTCGTGATCATTGGCAGGGACACCGGCAGACCGCCGATGGGATTTTCAACCAGCGATGACGTGATGGCCGTAACGCTTCCACCTGACTCCTGAGCGAGCATCTGCTTGACCGCGAACTGGGTGATGAAGATATAGCCTTCGAGATTCGTAGAGACGAGGGCGCGAAAATCAGCGGCGCTGTAATCAGTGAAAGGTTTTGCCGAGAAGATGCCAGCGTTATTGACTACAGCATCAATTGCGCCAAATGTCTGAACAGCTGCGTCTACCACCTTCTGTGCCGTAGCTGCTTGGCCGATGTCTCCGTCCACCAACACAAGTTTGTCGGAAGCCTTTAGCTCAGCCGACTTTGTCGCATTGCGGGAGGTGCCTACTACGTTATAGCCACGTTCCAGGAATGCCCTGACTACTGCGGCGCCGATTCCCTGGGAGGCGCCCGTCACGATTGCCGTCTTTCGAGTGTTTGCCATGTATTGCTCCTTTTGAAATTGATACGCCCGTTGCTCATTTCAATTGAAACGGAGTTGTGCCTAGATTCCGTCGTAGGAGGAATACCCATACCGAACCCAGTAATCTTTTGGCTCTTCCGCGGAATAAGTGATTCGGGTTATGGCCTTTACGTTCTTCAAGCCAAGTTTTACGGGCACCAGGAGCCGAAGGGGTGCTCCATGCTCTACGGTGAGAGGCTGACCGTCGTGGTGTGTGGCGAGCATTGTCTGTGGATGGCGTGCGGTCGCCAGATCAACTGAGACGAAGTAAGGGTCGGGATTCCCTGAGTTGTCGAGGTTGACCGACGACTCCACACTAGCCCATTTTGCCTGCGATTTCGGTGGGTAGGCACGAAGCAGATCATCGAACCTCAGACCAGCCCACCACGCGATCGCGCTCCAGCCTTCGACGCAAACGAATCGGGTAATTTGGTCATGCACAGAGAAGCGATTCATGAGCGTTCGAATGTCGAGAGAGACATTTACACTGGAAGCGAGCCCATCCAGCTTTAGAGTCCAGCCAGAAATATACCCAGCGTCGGGAGTCATCCCGTTGTAGTTGTTCTTGATCGGAGTAATCTGAGATTTTGTATAGGTGGGCACCACGCGATTGTGCGAGTAGAGTGCTTCGGCGACGTCATCGTCGACTCGCAACGCGCTATTCAGCAGCCATTCTTTTCCACGAGAGCTCAAGTCTCGACGCACACCCAGACGGTTGAGAGTATTTTGTGGCAACAGATACCCAGCGCCTGTTGCCGCCACTGCCGCGCCGATTCCAAACGCCAACACTTCGCGCCTCGTTCGATGGCGAAATGCGTGCGGAGCCATCTCGAATACGGGGAGCGTCTGCTCTGCAAAAATACGGCGGTGCTTGTTCACGAAGACAGGTTTTACAGCAATAGTTGAAACCACTTCGTCGGTTCGTTGCGCAGGTTCTACTGGAGACGCGGACGATCCAACTTGAGCAACTTCGTCAGCCGTTTCCGCAGCCGCGGGCTTCTCACTGGTGTCCTGGATGGAAGGATTCGCCTCTTCGGGGCCAGCCTCCGGCAACGCTTTCATCTCCTGTTTCGATCCAGTGGCAGTTGAGGGATTATTTTCCGGTTCCACTGAATTGCTCCTCTCTTCATTGTCCATTCGCTGCAACCTCCGGCCGGTCTACTTTGGTTGACCAGCCCACGATCATGCTGCGCAACGTGTCCCACCCGTCGGTGAAAACCAGAATCAGATGTGGCACAAGAAACAAGACGAAGATCCACATAAGCCAGAAATGCCATACACGCGCTGCGTTGAAGCCACCAAAGAACGCAGCCAGCCAATGGAGTTGCGTCGGCTTATGAATCGCCCAGCCTGTAGCGACCGAAAGAAACCCTGTAACGGGAACAGAAAAGTACGCTGCGCGTTGAAGCGGGTTGTACTTTGTATTGAAACGTGGATGGGGCCATTGGCGGCGGCTCAGTTTGGCGAATGGAACGCCAAGGTAGTATCGAAACATCCTGAGCGCATCGATTAGATCCGTCCGGCGCGGGAGCAAGGAGCGCCAGCCTCCGCCCATGAGCAGCCCTGCAACGTATACCATACCGTTCAGCATGAATAAGTAGGCGCAAAACCAATGAATGCGCAGGGCGCTTGCCAACATGCCCGGACCTAAACTCAAGTGGTTATAGAGCCAATCGGGCGGGCTGGCGTAATGCTGTTGACCGGGAACATGGGCGCAAATCCAGATTCCAATGTCTGCGGCCACATCAAAGTTCCCCGTAACCGGATCAGGCTTGTGTTGAAAGATCGGCGAAGACCAGTAGATCGAGATTCCGCTCAGAATAAGTCCAAGAAGCAGCGGCACGTTCAACCAGTGGCTAAAGCGCACCAGAACATGATGTCGCTTAACCACGAGCACGCCTGGTTGTACTAACGACGTGCTCGCGGAGCCTGGTTGATTATGAAGCGCTGACGATGTGCTCACTGTTTGAATCCTCAACTACCCTGTCTAGTGAGACGCCGCCGCCGGAATGAACTGGAAGATCTTGTCCGTCTCAACTGTTCCGTCCGGGAGCTTCTGAGTCGTCGCATAGACGACATCGCCCGGGCTGAAATTGACCTTTTGAGGTGCGACTAGTGTGACCGGGACATCAGGCGGCACGGAGATCGTTTGGGAACCGTCCTGGTAATTAACCACGAGCGTGGTACCGCCGCTCTTCTGGACTGTTCCGTTCGTCATGCGTGAGTGCGAAGGCCGAGAGACTGTGCCGTTGGTCATTCTGCTGTGGGAGGTCGCACCTGGCGGATCTGTAAGTACGCTGCCTTCTGCGGCTCCTCTCAGTTCTGCGGGAAATATGAAGATCTGCTTCGCCACTTGCTTTCCGTCAGCTTGTTCGGCCGATGCCACGCCGATATAGGGCGCAGATGCAACATGGCTCAGATCGGAAGGAATCTGTTTGTAGGTTGTGAGGGGCTGCTTGACAACCACGTGGACCACGCCCGAGGGTGTCTGAACGTCGAGCGACTTACCATCAAATGACTGTAGCTTTCCGATGACTCCGTCAATCGGAGAGGCGACTTTCGCCTGGGCCCAAATAGCGTGCGAAGTTGCCAGCGCAGCCAGCAAAGTGGCACAGACGAGACGCTGTAGCGGACGTTGATTCATTTCAAATCTCCTTATTGTTCCGGTAATCGGGCATCGTTGATCCTCGCCGGTGCCTTGGAGTGGATGAGCCTCACGGCATTCTCCGCGCACTTTGTGAAGTAATTAACGAAGTCGCGCGGAGGTAGGGAACGATTCGCGCAGGTTTTCTACTAGGCAAGCAGGAATACCGCAATCAAATAGACTTGCGATCCGAACTCCTCCCGCCTAGTTCTTCAAAGGTGTCGTTGCGAGAATCTCCACTTTGTCGATCTGTGGAGGTGTCGCGAACAATTCGTTGGCCCGCGCTCCCAGGGCTTTTGCAATTTCGCCACTCAGGTGAGCACTGCGGCCCCCTTCATTGGCAAACGTGTCGAAGATGCCGAACTTTCCTGGCCCAAGCTTGATTGCATACCACTTCAGGGTCCCGTTTTCGTTGATCGCGAGGGGTTGAGCCGACTTCAGAAATGCTTCGGCATCGGCCTCTTTGCCTGGGCGTGCTTCGAGCGTGACTAACAATCCGATTGCTTCCATTGTGTTGCCCTCCTGTGTTGAGTTATTTCCAGCGCGTTGAATTTTCCCCTGCACACTCGAAACTGTTGAAGCTTCCTGGCCACGGGCTGCGGGGATGAAACCAATAGCAACCGCGAGCAGAGCCGCCATCGCAAGAGAAAATATGCGACGATAGCTCCCACCGAGTGGATGTAGTTTTGCGGCGGAGATGCGCATCGAGCCGACGTATGAATTGTCAGATTTCGCTTCCAAACGGGCGACAATGCAAGGTGTAATCATTTCATCGCTCTCTCTTGGCCAGAATTGGCACTTTCTCAATCTAGGCTCTGGCGGGCGATTTAACTATTGGCAGAACTGCCATATTTGGTACCATATGTGCCATGCGCGTTTTTGTACTTGCACTCGACGGGGTCTTCGATCTGGGCTTGTCGGCCGTTCTGGATGCATTCCAAACCGCAAACGAATTGATCGAGATGACTGGACTCGCTGTTCCACAGTTCGAAGTCAAGGTCGTAGGAATGCGAAAGACGGTTCGAACCGCACACGGTCTGAAGGTGCCGATTCAGCCTGTGGGAAGACAAAGGCCTGAATGCGTAATTGTCCCGGCAATCGCATGCAAGACACCCGCTACTCTGAAAGCAGGTCTAGCCAGGCCTGACGTCCGCGATGCTGCGAAGGCGTTTCAGAAGTGGGCAAACGGCGGAGCAACTTTAAGCGCTGCCTGTGCCGGAACCTTTGTGCTGGCTGAGTCTGGTCTGCTCAACCAGCAGCGCGCAACTACCACCTGGTGGTTGGCACCAATGTTTCGCGAGCGATACCCTCAGGTATTGCTGGACGAATCGGACATGGTGGTCAAGTCAGGAAACGTTGTGACCGCCGGAGCTGCTCTGGGCCATATGGATCTAGCCTTGTGGCTGATACGTGGTGTCAGCCCCGAGCTCGCCTCACTCACAGCAAGATATCTCATCGTCGATTCCCGTCCTTCTCAGACCGCTTATGCTCTGACTGATCACCTAATGCACTCCGACCCAGTCGTACAGCTCTTTGAACGCTGGGCTCGTGCCCGGCTCGCACGCAGATTCTCCCTCGACAGTGCAGCGAAAGCCGTAGGCGCAAGCAAAAGGACGCTTACCAGGAAATTACAGAGCGTCCTTGGGAAGTCCCCGATGTCCTATTTCCAAAGTCTGCGCGTTGAACGCGCAGTGCATCTCTTGAAAACCAGTAATGCAAGTGTCGAAGAGATTGCTGCAAAGGTCGGATACATGAACGGCGGAACGTTGCGGCTCCTTCTGCGAAGGCGGCTCAATCTCGGAGTGAAGGAAATAAGAAGAGCTGCCTGACCCGTTGCACTCATTGACCAAATTCAAGAGCCTATGCCTTGAATCACAACACTGCCGTCGCAAGGTAATTCACTTTCAGAATTCCGGGGATTGAATTCTCCGCCACTCCTCGGTCGCCAGCCAAAAGGTGCCAACTGTGACGCGAATCGGAGAACATCTTCCCTGCCCCGCCGCTGCGGGCAGGAGGATGACCAATGCAACATGGCAGTCTCACTACCAAGTCTCGCCTCGAAGGTCCCGACGTTTGGCAGTTCCGCTGGTCAGAAAAAGGCCCCAACGGGAAGCGCATATATCGCAAGAGGGTCATTGGAACGATTAAGGAGTTGCCCAATCAGGATGCCGCACGGAATGCGGTTGCCAGCCTGATCACCGAGGTCAACTGGGCAAACCTGCGATCAACTTCCATCACGATGACAGTCGCTCAACTCTGCAGCCATTTTGAGCAACGTGAATTGGCCCGAAGCAACACTTGGCGGAGCTATTCCACGAAGATGTGCTATGCGGTCTACCTGCGCCGATGGATCTTGCCGAATTGGGGAAAACTCGAACTTCGTGACGTGCGGACGATCGAGTTTGAATCCTGGCTCCGCCGGCTACCGCTGGCGAAGGGCAGTTGTGCGAAGATCCGGGGCGTGATGTCCGTGCTATTCAATCATGCTTGCCGATATGAGTTCTTCGATCACAATCCAATTCGTCTCGTGCGTCAGGGAGCGAAACGCAAAGCCGCGCCGAATATACTCACACCCGATGAGATCAAGACCCTAATAGACGGCTTGGCAATCAGAGAACGGACATTGGTTCTGCTCGCTGCGTCGACTGGATTACGACAGAGCGAACTGTTCGGCCTAAAGTGGCGCGACATCAACTTCCCCGATCGGTTGATCCACGTAACACGGTCGATTGTCTGCGGAATTGTTGGTCCCTGCAAAACCGAATCGTCGCAAAAGCCAGTTCCGGTTCATCCGCTCCTGATCGAAACACTTCTGAAATGGAAAGAACAGCAGCATTACCGCAAACCTGACGATTGGGTTTTCGCAAGCAAACGCCACCGCGGCCGAAAGCCGTTCTGGGGTCAGGCGATCTTGAGAAAATTCATCCGAGAGCCCACGAATTAGGCATCAAAAAGCGCTTCGGGTGGCACACGTTTCGACACACGTATTCGACGCTGCTCCGGAGTGTGGGGACAGAATTCAAAGTGATGCAGGAACTGTTGCGACATTCTTCAATGCGATCGACGTTAGACGTCTACACCCAGGCGATCACACCATCGAAACATGCGGCTCAGGACGCCATAATGTCACCTGTTCTGTCTGCCGGCGGAACCCAAACAGCGGCATAGTCCGTCAGAATGATCGGGCGGGAATCGAAGTCAAAAAGGGCACAAAAGGGACACAGATCTGTGTCTTTTTGCACCCTCTATGGTTTCCGCCCACTCCAGAGAACTCTTTTGGAATGAATGGCGGGGACGACGGGGCTCGAACCCGCGACCTCTGCCGTGACAGATCATCCCAGGAGAAATCTAATGACTGTCGATCATACACCTGAACCGCTTTGGATCAATGAGCCCGATTGGCTTTGCGCGGTGGAATTTCTAAACGACGCTGACCCAGAGAGTAGGGATTTGGCTGCGGATACGATCGGTTTCCTGCTTGGCTATTCACAGCTGACGAACACTCGTTCGTTAGCGCTCATCGGCGATCCAGAGTTGATGGCATACGAGATTTTGTTTTCATTTTCTTCTCCGGCAGAGAAGGCGAGATTCCTAGACTTCATTCGGTCAAATGACCAATTAGGAAATGAATATATCGTCAATGATCTAATTGAGCCTGTGAAGGAAGAGATTCGAGATGCGCAGCCTCTCGCCGCAGTACTACCTCAATCGGCACTAGCGCGGGCGTTAATGGTTGCAACTTTTGTCACTGGTCCCATTCAGCATTCGACCATTCAATGACGGCAAGGGTTGTCGTTAATCTTCCCGAAAATCTGCAATGAATACGGCGTCACGAGTAGTGCATCTTTGAAATGTACTTCTCTCGAGTAACTCGATAGTCACTTCAGTCTCTGCAAGTATCCAGAAGTGCCCCGTTGATGCCCATCGAGCATCAGTCTTGACGAAAAAGGTCTTGGACGCCGAATCGAATTTGATTCACTCTCTTAACAGCGGGCCGGGCCTGTCACCGAAGCTTGAGCGCGCTACTCGCTGAGTCGAGGCTTCAGAAGGAGATTATGCATCGATCGATCTGTTGAAAAATTACTCTATTCCCGGCGTGACACCGCCGAAGCACTCAGCTTAAGCATTCGATCGAGTGATTGCCTCATCACAACCGGACGGCTCACCGCGCGGCGCGTCGGTGGCAAGATTCTTATTCCAGCAAGTGCTGTCCGGCGCTTCGCAAGAGAAGACCACCCAGATTCAGTGCGCTCCGGCATACCCGCGCTCTCGTCAGATCAAATGAAGGTTGGCCAACACTCTTCGGAAGCATCGATTAGCCGCTTCCAGCCACAGAGTCAGGGTATTGATGAAACTGTGCCTAAGAGGGCAAACGGCCGCTACTGATTAGCGGGCTTCATGCAGCTGCTGGATCGAGCTTTTCAATGGCGGCCTGATTGTGCTCCGGAGCCAGATGAGCGTAGCGAGTCGTCATCGAAATTGTTTTGTGACCAGCAAGTTCCTGCACTGTTCGCAAGTTTACATCCTTCATGACCAATCGGCTGATGAAGGTATTGCGCAGGTCGTGCCAGCGAAAGTTCTTCACCTTGGCCTCTTCGAGGGCCAATTCAAACCAAGCCCTAGGGTTGTTGAGATCACGTCCGTACTTTGAAAGAAACACGCGACCATTGTGCGGTCCGGTGGCATGTAACGCTTCGAGAACGCTGAGGCAGGTTTTGTTCAGGGGAATCTCTCGATCACTTCCATTCTTCGTCTTCTCCAATCTGATACGTTTCCGAGTCAGCGAGACTTGGGACCATTCCAGACTGAACTGCTCACTCTTTCGCATCCCAGTGTTCAGAGCTACGTCGAATTCCGGCATGTGCTTCGCAAATCTCTTCTTGATTGCTGCACGTAATCTCGCTTCCTCGTCTGCTGACAGGAACCGAATACGGGCATTGTTCTCCGCCCGTTGCTCAACCAGCCGCGCAGGATTGCTCGTGACCTTGCCGTCTGCCAGCGCAATCTTGAACGTCTTTCCAAACACATTTTTATAACGGTTCTTCGTCGCGGCTGACCATTTGTGAGAACTGATCCAGGTATCGATGTCAGAAGGTTTAATCTCTTCAGCGGCCCGGTCGGCGAAGGCCTCCAGAATGAGTTTCATCCTGCCTTTGAAATTCCGAACATCTCTGCGGTCGTGGTTGACGTACCAGTCGATGGCTTCCTGGGCAAGCACGGAGAACTTGATGCCCTTGTCTTTCATGTTCGCTGGCATCTTTACGCCACGAAGAATGTCCGCCTTGCGAATCTTGTAGAGCTTGATTGCGTCGCCGCGGCGCCCCACTTTTTCCCGATGCTCGACACCAGCGTCTTTGAAACGTATCCACCAGATGTCTGAGCCTGGCACTTTTTCGAAGACTCCGCGTTCTTTGCGAACCACCTTCCTCGGCATAGGATCTGCCCCCTGAATGCGATCCTAGCAAAGTCGGAACAAAGTGGCACCAAGAGTGGCACCAGCGCTATAGTCAGGAATGATAATTTCCGAAATATTTTATATAAGTTATTGATTTAATTGGTGCCCGGAGGGGGACTTGAACCCCCACGGCCTTACGGCCTGCGGATTTTAAGTCCGCTGCGTCTGCCAATTTCGCCATCCGGGCTCTTCCTTGCTTCCTTTTAATCTCCTCTTTTTCATGCACTTAAGTCAATTTCCTTGAGAGCCTCGGAGTACGCCCTAGGCGGTTCTGTGCTGTTCCAGGAGGTCTCTGTGGACCGTTCGGGAAAAGTTTAGGTATAGCCCTGGTAAACACAGCGCCAAATTCAGTACGCAATTTCTCTCACAGCGCCGATTCTGTCTCGCAGCTCCCTGCCCGTCTCGCGACTCCCAAATCACCTTCACTGTAGTAATTCTAACGTTCAACTCGCTGATCACAGTGCAAGCACGCTGGAGCCAATGCCCATGTACGCTTCGAAACGAAAACGGCCGACTCGCGCCCGGGGAATCATCTTGCAACAATGTTCGGGATGCAAAGCTTTCGTCTCCGCGTCTGCTTTCCAACACGAAGGTGCTTCTGCAAATTGAGGGATCGAAAAGTGTGGAGATTAGAGTGGAAGGTGGCGACGTGCGTCGAGCCTCCGACCGATTCGAGTTTCGAGACTGCGCCGCCGAAGATGCGGTAAGCTGACGAGACCTCACTGAGAGTTGTTCTGCAGCTATGGAATAATATCTGCACTCGATGTATTCCGTGATGCATCCGTTATTGACCAAATCTCCCCGCTGCCCACCCTGCTCCTGTCGAGGAAATGTCATGAAGCGTTTTATATCTCTAGTCGTGCTGTTATTCAGTTCTGCGATCTTTCAAGCGCAACAGTTTGCATCCGTTCCCGGGCAGGGCCGATCCATGGTTGTCTCTAAACTCGGGATCGTTTCTACACCGCAGTTTCTTGCCTCGCAGGCTGGAGCCCACATTCTTGAAGAGGGAGGCAACGCAATTGACGCGGCCATTGCCGCGAATGCCGTGATGGGCGTTGTCCAGCCCTACGTCAACGGCATCGGCGGAGACCTTTTTATGCTCTACTACGAGGCCAAGACTGGCAAAGTGTATGGTCTCAACTCGAGCGGATGGACTCCGAAAGCGTTGACCATCGACTACCTCAAATCCAAGGGTGTCACCGAGATTAATCCCATCGGCGTAGAGACTATCGACGTTCCCGGAGCTGTTGCCGGATGGGATTCAATGCGGACTCGCTTCGGGACCTTGCCTTTCAGCCAATTGCTCGCCCCGGCAATCTATTATGCGCAGAACGGATTTCCCCTGGCGGAACGCAACGCGCGCTACTGGATCGCAAAAAGACTGCTTGATCAGCCTGGCTATAAAGATACCTTTGTGATCTGGCCGGATGCCCCAAAGCCGGGCGATCTTTTCAGAAATCCGGCTTTGGCCAACGCGCTCCGTCAAATTGCTGCACACGGTCGAGAGGCCTTCTACAACGGTCCCATGACGGAAACAATGGTGAAGTTCCTCGATGCGCACGGTGGAACACACACCGTGGAGGACTTCCGCGACTTCGAGCCTGAATGGGTCGACGCCGTTTCCACTACCTATCATGGATGGAGCGTCTACGAGTTGCCGCCGAATGGCCAAGGCCTCGCTGCACTCTCCATGCTGAACATCATGGAGCATTTTCCGCTGGCCCAGTATGGCCACAACTCTGTCGATGCCCTGCACGTCATGATCGAAGCCAAGAATCTTGCATACTCCGATATGTACAAGTACGTCGGCGATCCACGCTTTACTCCGATCCCGGTGAAGCAGCTCATCTCGAAGGCGCTTGCTGATAAACGCGCGAAGCTCATTGATATGCACAAGGCTGCCTGCGAAGTCCTTCCCTCTGATATTGAGGCGGAACTGAACAAGCATGGAAACTCGACTATCTACCTTTCTACGATCGATAAAGATGGCAATATCGTATCGCTCATCCAAAGCAACTATGCCGGTTACGGCACCGGCTTTGTCGCGCCGGGTCTCGGTTTCTCGTTTCAGAACCGCGGGGCAGGTTTTCGACTCGAACCCGGCCTGCCCAACTCTCTCGCAGGACACAAACGGCCGCTCCACACGATCATTCCGGCTTTCATGGAGAAGGGTGACATGCACATCGGTTTCGGCATTATGGGTGGATGGAACCAGGCGCAAGCCCATGCACAGTTTGTGTCCAACATTGTGGACTTCGGCATGAATGTGCAGGCCGCCCTTGAGCAGCCGCGATTCACCAAAGACACCTTTGATGGCTGTGACGTGCAGATGGAGGAAACGATCCCCATCGACGTCCGCACCGGCCTCGCGCAGCGCGGTCATCAAATCAAGCTACTTGAGCCGTTTTCGTTCTCGGTGGGACAAGGTGCGGCCGTGGTCCGCGACAGCAATCGCCAGGTAAATTTCGCCGCAGGTGATCCCCGCTCCGATGGTGCAGCCATTCCACAAGAACCTGACACAAAATAAACGGGCCCTGCAACGCCACTCAGTCATCGTGCTGCCAACGAGTCGACATATGAGTTCCGATGTATTGGCAGGCGCCGGACGTTCCTCAGTGTCTCCGCGTCAGCCGGGATTCAATTCGCAATGGCCGAAGAATGGCAGATACGGAAGCCGAGTCCGGTTGTAAGCGTCGCAGCCCGGTGACGAGCGAAAAAGGGGTAGGGGGCTACTTTAACTCACGCCAAAGTAACCCATTACCGAAAAAGGAGGCATCTGATTGCCAATTGCTATAATCTCGTGAAGCTGCCCGATTCCCGCCGCCTTCCGACATGCCCGCTTTTCGATTCGGGGAATTTGAATTCGACGCACAGACATTTGAGTTGCGCAGGAACGGCACTACGGTTCGCCTGCAGCAGCAACCGGCGCGCGTCTTTGCCTTTCTACTCAATCATCGCGGCTCCCTGGTAACGCGCGAACAAATTCGCCTTGCCATCTGGGGTGAAGATACCTTTGTCGATTTCGAGCAGGGACTGAATTTCTGTATCCGTCAGATACGTCTGGCTCTCAATGAACAAGCCGAGCGCCCTTTGTACATTGAGACTCTCCCACGGCTTGGCTACCGCTTCATTGCGCAGATCGAAAGGAGCGGAGACTCGGAACCCGCTGCCGCGCCAGAAAAGCGGATTCGTATCGCAGTGGCCCCCATCGAAGATCTCTCCGGACAAGCGGAGGGGTATTTCGCAGTCGGACTGACGGAAGACATGATCTCCGCTCTTTCGCGCATCGATCCTGCACGGCTGCGCGTAACCGCGTTACCCAAGCTCGAGGGTAGCGATGGATCGGGCGATCCCATCGACCGGCTGCAGCGCCAGTTGAACCTGGACTATCTGTTGCGCGGGTCCGTCAGGCGCTCGGCCGACAAGATTCGCATCAGCGCGCAGTTGCACGATCTGCGCGACAAAAGCATCCTCTGGTCTAACACATACGATCGCAAGGCGGCTGACCTGCTGGCGGTGCAGGAAGAAGTAACTCAGCAGGTGAGCCAATCGCTGGCACTGCAATTGTTTCCCAGTGCCACAGTCGGATCACGCCGCTATGCGCGTTCTGCGGTTGCGTACGACGCTTATCTGAGAGGACGCTACTTCTGGCACAAGATGACGCCGGATGGCATCCGCCTCAGCATGACGTACTTTCAAGAGGCGCTCGCCATCGATTCCAAATTTGCGCCCGCCTATGCAGGGCTCGCTGACTGTTATGCGCAGATGGGCTCGATACGCGTTGGAATGATGAAGCCACTGGAGGCACTTGGCCACGCACGTTCTCACCTGCAAAAGGCCCTTGATTTGGATGAGACTCTCGCCGACGCGCATTGCACGCTGGCATTGATCAAGAGTTGGTACGAATACGATTGGGCCGGCGCAGAAAAGGAGTTCCAGGCTGCCCTTGCGCTCGAGCCCGGCCTGATTACCGCGCTTCTCTGGCAGTCTCTCTATTTTTCAGCCATCGAAAAGCACTTGGATGCTGTCGCTTCAGTCCAAAAAGCTCGCGAGATCGAGCCTCTCTCCGCCAGCGTTAATCTCTATCTCGGCGTGGCGCAGCATCACGCCGGACAATTCGATCTCGCTCTCCGCCAGTTGCAAAAAAGCATCGAGATCGATCCAAACTACTATCGTTCCCACATGTTCATGGGCAGGAACTTGTGCTGGCTCGAGCGCTTCGACGAAGCCATCGCCGAACATCAGCGAGCGCTCGAGCTTGCCCCCGAAAGCTTCGAAGTTCTTGCGATGCTGGCTACCGCACATGCTTCGAAAGGGGAGCGCCAGCGTGCGCTCACTTTGCTTAAGCGTGTGCGTGCCGCCGAGGAGCGTTCGGACCCTTCCGTTGTTATCGCTATGGTTTATGCCGCCCTCGGCGAAGTGGACGAGATGTTCAAATGGATCAAGCGGGCAGTCGATCAAAAATCTGTACCAATTTATATCGTTCCCATCAGCCTTGAATTTCGACCGTATCGCAGCGATCCGCGCTACAAGGAGTTTCTCGCCTCTGTCGGCCTTCAATCCATAGATCGGGCGTAACTCTCCGGCGCGATATTCTGGTTGAAGCGGAAGAAATTCTCGGGATCGTACTTCTGCTTAAGGCTTGAAAGACGCGCATGGTTTGCCCCATACGAAGCCTTCACTGCGGACGGACCTTCGTCGCCAAGGTAATTCACGTAGGCATCGGAGGCTCCGAAATTTGTCAACGCCGATGCAAAGTCCTGCGCCCAGCCGATACATTTTTCTGCCAGCGATGGATCACTCCAAGCCGGCATGATGTTGATGCTGTAATGCACGCGCCGAAGCCCAAAAGCCGTCTCGGTCACTGGCACACGGCTAGCAACACCATGCATATGTTCGAGCACTACCTGAGACTGCTCGGTCGGCATCCTTTCAGCGAAATCGACGATCGTCTGGATTGCCTCGTCAGTGAGTTCACGGAGAAACGGGCATTTGAAGTAATAGTGCTGGCCGGCCGGAGCTGAAAAGTCGAGCATCGTCTGTATCTCGGTGTATCGCTTCTTCCCCACCATGTCAGCGACAGGTGGGGTGGAAAGCTGGAACTGCTTGCACGCGGCGGCACCTGCCTCGTCCGGTCCACTATGGCACAAGGCGATTGCAGCCATCGGATGTCCGTGTCCCACCAGAAGCGCGGCGTAGGCCGTTAATTCATCCGGCGCTTTCACTGTCAGATCGCGATACTGGCGCAGCAGATCCATTGCAAGAGGCCGTGGGTACAGCATCACTCCACCGTGCACAGAAGGAAGCTCATGGAGGCGAAACTCAAGCGCCGTCACGATTCCAAAGTTGCCTCCGCCGCCTCGAATCGCCCAGAAAAGGTCTTCGTTCTGCGTGGCGCTCACGGAAAGATGATTGCCTTCCGCACTCACCAGGTCGGCCGAGAGGACGTTGTCGCAGCTCAGGCCATGCTTCCCCATGAGCCAACCGATCCCGCCGCCCAGGGTCAGTCCACACACACCCGTTGAGGAGATCACGCCGCCGGTCGTAGCAAGCCCGAATTTTTCGCACTCGTTATCGAATGCACCCCAGGTCGCTCCGCCCTGGGCCAGGGCGGTCTGCTTCCCGGCATCTACCTGGACCTCCCGCATCGGGGAAAGATCAATCATCATGGCGCCATCCGCCACAGACTTCCCTGCCACGCTGTGACCGCCGCCACGGACGGATGCCGCAATTCCGCGTTCCCGCGCGAAGCGGACGGACTGGATCACATCGGCGATGCTGGCCGGCCGAACGATGACTAAGGGCTTGCGGTCGATCATGCCGTTCCATACCCGCCGGGCCTGGGGATACTCTACGTCGTCCGGAGTCAGAATTGGGCAGTGTAATGCCCGGCGTAGCTGTCCGAGTTGCTCTCCTGAGAGGCTGTCTGCTTGCTCATTCATGCAGAGAAGGCTATCACCGCACACCGTTTTTCGGGATGAGTTTTGGATGAGTTGTCTGAGCCGTTGAACTCAGTTCCAACTCATCTCCGCCTTATTGAACGCGCGACGGAAGTGCCGCAGACTCCATTCATCACACGGCGCATGAGCAGATTGAGCGCCGAATCGAAAAGGAGAACGTCCCATGAAAAGCAAATTGACACTCGCACTCGCAGCTTCAATGCTCACCCTGGCTCTCGCCGCAAGTCCACAACGCGCCTCAGCAGCAGTCAACTCCTATCTCACGATCGACGGTGTTTCCGGTGAGTCCGACAGCGGGTCCTCTTCCGGTTCCCATTCTTCGTCAGAACCATCAATCTGGGGCTTTATCGCCTCATTCTTTGTTTAGGGCGGCACCATCGCCGAGTCATAGGTGGAGGCTTTCGGTGACGCTGCACCTGCAACTCCTGACAGTTTGAACAACCGGCGCAAACGAGTACGAATGCGCCAATTCCCGAAGGAGGGATTTCTCATGAAAAGCAAAATGACACTCGGACTCGCCGTTGCAATGTTGGCCCTTACTGTTTCGGCATTGCCCCGCCCTGCCGCCGCCAGCTCAATTACCTCCGTCCCGGGGGCCACCTCCGAACTCGTCCGAAAGGCGGGCGGTGACAAGCTCAAATATATGGAGGTAGGACTGGCCATCGACACTCTGTTGTCGGTGTTGCTCCCCTAAGCAGCATCGCACCGATCATCGTTCCCGCACAGGTGCAGGCATTGAACGGTGCTGCACCTTCGGAGCGCAGGTTAAGGTACGGCATATGGTAGCCGAGGATCGCGGCAGAGACTCTGTTTCTGGGGGACGAAGAGGGGCCCAATTCGAACGCATAATGCGCGCTATCCGGCTGTCACCTTCTCCTCCTCGAGAATCCGTTCGTAGGCAGGCAGCGTGAGGAAGTCGATGAAGCGCGGTGCGCGGATCAGATCGCGCATGAGATCGGCAGCTTTCTCATAGGCACCATAGCGTGCTGCGTCGGCAATTGTGCGCTGCTGCGCGAGCTCGTTCTCGATGATGCTTTCGACGAGATCGACAGTGACGAGCCGGCCATCCGCCAGTTTGGCCTTGTGATGCACCCACTGCCAGAGTTGGGCGCGGCTGATCTCGGCAGTGGCGGCGTCTTCCATCAGGTTGAAGAGAGGGACGCATCCGATGCCGCGCAGCCAGGCTTCGACGTAGCCCAGACCCACGGCAACATTCTGTTTGAGTCCTGCTTCGGTGATCTGCCCTTCAGGAACTCTCAATAGATCTTCGGCGGTGGGGTTGTAATCCGGCAGCTGCTTTGAAATCTGGTTGGGCTGCGGCATCAGGCGGTCGAAGATCTCAAGCGCCACCGGAACGAGCCCGGGATGCGCCACCCAGGTGCCGTCGTGTCCATCGCTGGCCTCGCGCTCCTTGTCTGCCTGCACCTGGGCGATGGCTTTCTCGTTGGCGACAGGATCGGACTTGATGGGGATAAAGGCCGACATGCCGCCCATGGCGTGGACGTTGCGCTTGTGGCAGGTCTTGATGGCCAGTTTCGAATAGCTGCGCATGAAGTGGGTGGTCATGGTGACCTGGGCGCGGTCGGGCAGCACGGCATGCGGATCGTTCGGAGAATTTCTTGATGAAGCTGAAGATGTAATCCCAGCGGCCGCAGTTCAGGCCAGCCGAGTGGTCACGGAGCTCGTAGAGAATCTCGTCCATCTCAAAGCTGGCGAGGATGGTTTCGATCAGAACGGTGCCCTTGATGGTGCCCTGGGGAACGCCAAGCTGCTTCTGCGCGCGGATGAAGATGTCATTCCATAGACGCGCTTCAAGATGGCTCTCCATCTTGGGCAGGTAAAAGTATGGGCCGCTGCCGCGGGCGAGCAGCTCTTTCGCGTTGTGGAAGAAGTAGAGGCCGAAAGTCGAAGATCGAGCCGGACATCGGCTCGCCGTCCACAAGGACGTGGCGCTCTTCAAGGTGCCAGCCGCGGGGACGGATAAAGAGCACGGCCGACTTTGTCATTGAGCTTGTATTGCTTTCCGGTGGCCGGGTCGGCGAAGGTGATGGTGCGCCGGATCGCATCGCGTAGATTGATCTGCCCGTCGAGAAGGTTGTTCCACGTGGGCGTGTTCGAGTCTTCAAAGTCGGCCATGAAGACCTTCGCGCCCGAATTGAGCGCGTTGATGATCATCTTTCGATCGACGGGGCCGGTAATCTCGACGCGACGGTCGAGAATGTCGCAGGGAGTCGGCGCGACGGTCCATGCGGCGTCGCGGATATCTTTGGTCTCCGCGAGGAAGTCCGGCTTCTCGCCGGCATCGAGTCTGCTTCTGCCGCTCCTGACGAGCGCTCAGCAGCTCCTTGCGGCGCTCGTTGAAGGTGCGCTGCAGGTCCACGATGAAGTCGATGGCCTCAGGGGTGAGGATCTGTGCATGAACCTCAGAAACAGGTGCGACGATTTTGACTCCGGGCACGTGAAGGGAAGAAGGCATGGCTTGGCTCCAGTCAGTTTGCTAACAGATGGTTCTGGCGCTCGATTGCTGCGCCACGATGATTTCAGGCGCTCCCTCTTGGGTTGTGGGAGAGGTTCTGTGCCTCGCCGCTCAAGAGCTGATCTTCCGAGTATCCCTGGATGGAGGCGTCCAGCAGCTCGATGAGATGGAAGGCTGGCATCGTTTGAAGGCCTCGCCGTCGCAGTCCGTTCATGAGCTGGAGAAGGCAACCGGGATTCGCGGAAGCTACGGCCTGGGCACGCGTCGTTAAAAGATTTTCGACTTTGCGGCTGCCGAGCTCGTTCGCCGCGTCGGGTTCAAGCAGGTTATAGACGCCGGCTGATCCGCAGCAAAGGCTTGCTTCTGGAATCTCGACAACGTCGAGGCCAGGAATACTGGAAAGCAGACGACGCGGCTGGTCGCGCACTCCCTGTGCATGCTGCAAGTGGCAAGCGTCGTGATAAGCGACGCGGAGTTTGAGCGGACGACGCGGCGCCTGCGGCTCGAGCTCACACAGGATCTCAGAGATGTCGCGGCATTTGGCCGAGAATGCGGCAGCACGCGCGGACCACTGCGGGTCATCGCGCAGGAGATAGCCATATTCCTTCATGGTGGAACCGCATCCGGCGGAGTTGATCACTATGGCGTCAACCTCCGCGGCTTCGAAGGCGGCGATCATCTTCTTCGCCAGCTCAGCCGCTTCGTGTTCGAGGCCGGTGTGCAGCATAAGGGCGCCGCAGCAGGGCTGGCCGTGAGGGACGACCACTTCGCACCCTTCGGCCGCCAGCACACGCGCAGTGGCCGCATTCACATGCGGAAAGAAAACCTGCTGCACGCAACCGCTTAACAGCCCGACGCGTCGGCGAACAGTTCCCTTGGCAGAAATGCGCCGCGGAAGCTGATGAAAAATGGATTGCGGCATCTCGGGAAGGAGAGCTTCCATCGCTTCGAGACGCTTGGGCAGCACTTTTGGCAGTCCAAGAGCGCGTACGAGAGAACGGAGTCCGCTCCTCTGATAGACGAGTAATGGCAGCGCAAGAAAACGAAGCCGCGCAGGGTAAGGGAAGGTCTTGAAGAGTATCGTGCGAAAGAGTGAGTCTCCCATGCTGCGGGGAAGCTTCCGCTCGATCTGAGCGCGTACCGGTTCGATGAGCTTGTTGTACTCCACGCCTGAAGGGCAAGCAGTCATGCATGCCATGCAGCCGAGGCAGTTATCCATGTGCTGGCGAAACCGGGCGTCGACCGGCGCGTCGCCGCTCGCAGCTTTCTTGATCATGTAGATGCGGCCGCGGGGAGAATCCATCTCATCGCCCCAGAGCACGTAGGTCGGGCAGGCGGGCAAGCAGAATCCGCAATGGACGCAGTCGTCGATGTGATGCTGCTCAGGGGGATGATGTGCGTCGAAGCTCGATGGGCGGTCGACGACTGGAGTCTCAATGGAAGGCGTCGTTGTCAAATGTTCCCCGTGAATCGGCCCGGATTGAGCGTACGGCCTCGATCGAAGAGTCGCTTGATCTCCCGCATCAGCGGCAGAGGGTTGGAGGTTGGTCCCCAAACGTCGATGTGATTGCGCAGATCATCGGGGAGCTGTTGCACCACAACGCTGCCGCCAAAAGAAAGAACACGTTCACGCAGTAGCTGGATCACGCCGGCGGCAATGCTTGTGTCGCCATAGAGCTCAACGGTCATCAGACCATTGGCCTGCGCCACGGAGGACACCTCGAGATCGCGATTCGAAGCTTTCTGCAATTCGGAGCTCAAAGCGCATATTTCGCTGGGAAGCACGGAGACCTTGAGAACGATGCTGTCCTGGCGATCAAACAGGTGTTCGCGTGCCTGCCAGACGGTGTCTGGCGAGTCGACGACGCGTTGTTCGCCGAAGAGTTTTTTTAAGCGCAAGGCATATTCGTCGAGGCACGCGGGCATGGAGGCGATTCGTATATCCACGATGCATTCGTTGCGGCTGCAGCGAAGCTGGATGCTGGTTGGAGTGATCTGCGAATCGAGGAGGGAGCGCAGCTCGCCGGAAAAGGCGGCAGTGGCGGAGTGCTGCGCATCGGGGGCCATGATGCTCCAGGTGTGAGCGTGCTGTTCCATGGGGTGCAAGCGAAAGTTGACTTCAGCAAGGACGGCCAGCGTGCCGAAGCTGCCCGTCATGAGCTTGTGAAGATCGTATCCAGCGACATTTTTCACGACCTTGCCACCCGATTTAGCGATGGTGCCATCGGCCAGGACAACAGTCATGCCGATGATCAGGTCGCGCAGCCCGCCGAACTTGAGGCGCATGACGCCGCTGTCGTTGGACGCGATGATACCGCCGACGGTGGCGCGGTCCGGCCAGAGTGGATCGAGAGCGACCATCTGGTGATGCTTTGCGAGCACCGCCTGAAGATCAGTCCACTTGGCGCCAGCTTCCACAGTGCAGGTCATGTCTTGCCATGCGTGCTCGCGAACTGCGTTCATCCTGGAAAGGCTTAGGTGGATATCGGCTTTGACGCGATTGCCCCAGCTCTGCTTGGTGGAACCGCCGACAGGCGTCACAGCGAGGTTGTGCGCGGCGGCAAAGCGAAGAACCTCGGCGATCTGTTGTTTGTCGGCAGGTGCAGCAACCAGGATGTCGCCTTCCTGCTGAAGATACTGCGGCCCGAGAATCGAGGAGAGCTGAGCCAGCCCGTTTTCCTGCGTAAGTGTCGAAGAGTCGCTCATCAGAAAAGCTCCGCGACGCCAGCGGTTTCGAGGGGATGCGGCGTATAGGGCCCAGGCTTCTCAGCGCAGAGGCGGGGACGGGGAAAGACCTTGTCGGGATTTGCGATTCCTTCCGGATCGAAGGCACAGCGAACCCGCTGCATCGTGGCGAGATCAGGTTCGGAGAACATGTATCCCATGGCATGCTGCTTCTCTTTTCCGACACCGTGTTCTCCGGTGATCGAGCCGCCGTTGTCGACGCAGAGATGCAGAATGCGATAAGAGAGATCGAGAGCTTTTTCTTCCTGGCCTGGAATCGCGCGATCGTAGAGCACGAGCGGATGCAGATTGCCGTCTCCGGCATGAAAGACATTCGCGACGCGCAGGCCATCGGCATGTGCCATCTCCTCGATCTGCTTGAGAAGAGTGGGGAGCACGGTGCGCGGGATAACGCCGTCCTGCACGATGTAGTTGGGCGAGATGCGCCCGACGGCGGCGAAGGCAGCCTTTCTGCCTTTCCACACAAGGGCGCGTTCCTGGTCCGATTGCGCCACTCGAATTTCCCATGCGCCATTGTTGTGACAGAGCGCTTTCACGTCGCGAACCAGAGTATCGACCTCCGTGCATGGACCGTCGAGTTCGACTAACAAAAGGGCACTGCAGACGGGATAGTGCGCATGCACGGCAGCTTCGGCCGCTTCAATCGAGAGCGCATCCATGATTTCGAGCGCGGAGGGGAGCATGCCGGCGGCGATGATGTCGCTGACGGTTTGGCCAGCAGCTTCGATGGAGTTGAAAGCCGCGAGAAGCGTCTGGACAACTTCGGGACGCTTGACGATGCGCAGCGTAACTTTCGTGGCGACTCCGAGTGTGCCTTCGGAGCCGACGAAGACGCCGGGCAGATCGTAGCAGGGTTGGTCGAGTGTGTTCGATCCGAGTTGAACGAGTTCGCCGGACGGGAGCACAACTTCAACCGCGAGAACATGGGTGACGGTGAAACCATACTTCAGGCAATGGGCTCCGCCGGAGTTTTCCGCGACATTGCCGCCGATGGTGCAGACCGATTGTGAAGAGGGGTCGGGCGCATAGAAGTAGCCGTGGGATGCGACATGCTGCGTGACGTGCGAATTGATGACCCCCGGTTCGACAACGACACGTTGATTCGCAAAGTCAGTTTCGAGAATGCGATTCATGCGTGCGAGACCGATGACGATGCCGCCTTTGGCAGGAAGAGCGCCGCCACTAAGGCCGGTGCCGGCTCCGCGGCTGACAAAGGGGATTTTGTGGCGAGCACAGAATTTCACGACGGCCTGTACCTGTTGCGCGTTACGCGGCAGAACAACAGCGCCGGGAAGAACGCGGAAGTTGGTCAGGCCATCGCATTCATACGTCTGCAACTGGCTCTCCTCGGTAATCAGGCCATCCGCGCCCATGATGGCCTGCAACTCCGCGATGTGCTGGGCAGTCAACATTTCTGGTCCAAAGCTTACGCCACAAACGCATTGGCTGGCTCGGGTCGAATATTCCCTTCTCTCCGGGCGTTCCTCATCGTGGAATCTTGATGAGCATGTAGACGAGCGTCCCTCCTTCTGGAAGGAGCACCTGGTGAGGAACGGCCTGGGGGATGTGAATGACCTGGCCCTTTTCGAGCCTCGCGCCGGTACCCCCCGCGATGGAGTCGCCTCGAATCTCTTCGTCGCCGGAAGGATTGACTACCTTGCCGCCGGTTACAAGGGTAGCCTCTCCTGAGAGGACAACGAAGACATCGTCAGAAGTCTTGTGAACCTCGGCTCGGCCGCTTTTCACCCGGACCGCGACGAAGGTGACCTCGTCCAGCCGTGCTTCTGCCAGGCCGGTACCTTCGTCCTTCGATTTCTCGAGTTGAGCCCGCAGGGACTGAGCGGCGCTCAGAATCTGTTCATTTCCGAAGACGTGGCCGGTGTCCTGTGCCGACATGGGCGTACCGGCGACGGCGAAAGCAAGCAAACCGAAGAGTATTCCCCGACCGAGGGGAGTGAACTTATATGGATGGGAAGTGCCGGCTCGGATTGTCCTGGCCTCGGAACACATGATGTTTGATCCTTTGTCGATGCTGCGAATGATCTTGGGTTTCTGCCGAAGCCTCAGCGAAGGTTCGGATGGATTTGCAGACAACTCGATCAGGCGTGAACCTTTTGGGGAGACTTCGGAGCCATGTTCTCGATGAAGGTCACGATCGCCGCGTGGTCCAGGTCTCCGCTGCCTTGATTCATGAGAGCGATCAGCATCTGCTGCACCATGCTGGTCAGGGGAAGTGCAACTTTCTTCGATTCCGCGGTGAGGAGCGCGTTGCGAAGGTCCTTCTGATGAAGGCGAATGCGAAAACCTGGCTTAAAGTTACGGGCAATGACCATCGGGGCCTTCGCGTTCAGCACAGTGCTGCCCGCCAGTCCGCCTTTGATGGCGTTGAAAACAACTTCGGCGTCGACGCCGCAGCGGTCGGCGAGGACGAGGGCTTCGGACATTGCGGCGATGTTGCAGGCAACGATGATCTGATTGGCCAGCTTGGTCACGTTCCCCGCGCCGACGCCGCCCGTGAGCGTAACGCTCGAACCCAACAGTTCGAGTATGGGGGCGACTTTCTGAAAGGTAGCCTTGTCCCCTCCAACCATGATGGCAAGGGTGGCATCGATTGCTTTCGGTTCACCTCCGCTCACCGGCGCGTCAAGGAACTCAACGCCTTTTTGGGCACAGGCCTCGCCAATCTTCTGCGAGACGACGGGGCTAATGGAACTCATATCGACCAGAATCCCTCCCTGATGCGCGCCCTCGAGTACGCCGTTGGAACCGAGGACTGCCTGCTCTACTTCAGGTCCATCGGGAAGCATGGTGATGACGATGTCAGTCTTCCTTGCGACCTCGCTGCAGGACGCGGCGCGTTCGACCCCATCTCCGACCACCGCATCGAGCAAGACAGGAACAATGTCATAAGCCAAGAGCTCGTGTCCGGCTTTCCGCAGATTGCGCAACATGGGTTTGCCCATGATGCCGAGACCGATAAATCCAATTTTGGCCATGTGTGTCTCCTTTGTGTTCCAAATCTCAATGGGTTTTGTCCACGGTATACGATTGCATCCATCCCAGGCCTGCGATCGTTTTTCCCGCGGGACGATATTCGCAACCGAGCCATCCCTGATAGCCGATCTCGTCGAGCAGGCGGAAGAGATATTCGTAGCGAATCTCGCCGGTGTCTGGTTCATTGCGTTCGGGGCAACCGGCGATCTGGATGTGCCCGCAGTGGGGCGCGTAGAGCTTGAGCTTGGTGGCGAGGTCCCCTTCCATCACCTGCATGTGGTAGAGGTCCATCTGCATCTTGAGATTTGGCGCATTGACCGCCTCGCAGACCGAGAAAGAGTCCTGCTGGGTGGAGACGGAGAAGCCGGGAATATCGCGCGTGTTGATGGCTTCAAGGACGAGCAGAATGTCGTGCCGGGCCAACTGCGCGGCAGCGAATCTAAGGTTGCGGATCAGCGTGGCGCGGCATTCGCTGGGATCGGCAGCCTTCGGGAGAATGCCGGCCATGGCGTGCAGCTTCTTTGCCTTGAGCGGGCCCGCATAAGAAAGAGCTTTGTCAACGCCATCGCGGAATTCCTGTTCCCGGCCGGGCAGGCTCGCGATGCCCCGTTCCCCGGCGCTCCAGTCCCCGGGAGGCATGTTGAAGAGGGCGACTTCGACGTCGGCGGCCTTGACCTTGGCGGCGACTAAGTCCGCTGGAAACTCATAGGGGAACAGGAATTCGACCGCTGCGAAACCAGCTTCGGACGCAGCTGCGAAGCGATCAAGGAACGGAAGGTCAGTGAACATCATTGTAAGATTCGCCGCAAATTTGGGCATGAAATGTATTCTCCCTTCGCTTGCTATCCAATCTCGCCAACCTTCCGGATCTGATTGGCGAGACAACAATCCATACGCGCGGCCGCCTGAAAATCTTGAGCCGTGCGAACGACGGAAACGCATGCAGAGCTGCGGTGCGGCTAGAGGTGTAATCCGTAGGTGTAGAAAAGAGCCAAACACCCAATGATGAATGCGAGAAAGACACTGTGTTTCAAAGTGAATCGAAACAGTCGCGACTGATCGTGATCGGATAACCCCGTGGCAGCCGCAGCGACCGCGATGGTTTGCAGGCTGATCATCTTTCCCATCACACCTCCGGCCGCGTTCGCGCCCGCCATCAGGATCGGATCGAGTCCAAGACGGTTCGCGGTGACCACCTGAAGGTTTCCGAACAGTGCGTTCGAAGACGTATCGGAGCCGGTGAGAAAGACACCGAGTAATCCAAGGAGCGGGCTAAAGAATGGAAACAGCTTGCCGGTGGATGCGAACGCGAGACCCAGCGTGGCAGTCGCACCGCAGTAATTCATCAGAAACCCGATGCCGAGGACCAGGGCGACGGTGAAGATGGGCAGGGCGAGTTGCTTTGTGACGCGTAACAGGATGATCAGAAATTGCGAAGGGCTCACACGGAGGCAGATCGCCGTGAGAAAAGTCGCAACCATGCAGGCGGTGCCGGAAGCCGAGAAGAAGTTGAAGGAGAACAGAGCGTGGTAGGGCAAGGGCGCATTGCTCACCGGCGGCATGCGCAGAACAAGATCGTGAAGACCGGGCCAACCAAAGACGGTCGTTCCCTTATTCAGGAACTTCTGGATGGGCGCGACACCCCAGAGGACGACACAGGTCACAAGGAGTGCGTAAGGTACCCACGCGTAGAGGATTTCTCCGGTGGTGAGATGAGTCGCGGCGGCGGGGACGGCCTGCTTGGCGTGGGAGGCAGAGTCGTGCATGCCGATGGTGCGCAGATCGGCTCCCGGCGCCACGGGATATCCGGATTCCCCGGGCTTGTGGCGATAGCGGTGCTGCCTCAGGATGATGATGAGCGCAAGGATCGAGACAAGCGCGGCGAGTAAGGATGAAAGTTGCGGTCCCATGAATGTGGAGACCAGAAACTGGGTGATGGCAAAAGAGGCTCCGGCGACGAGGGTGGGCAGAACGATTCCGGAGATTGCGCGAAAGCCCGCCATCGCAATGATGAGATAGGCCGGAACAAAAAAGGCGACCGGCGAGACCAGCAAGCCGACTGCGCCGCTGAGTTTGTCCAAGGGCAGGCCTGTGGTTCCGGCGAGGGTAATGACAGGAATGCCGATGGATCCAAAAGCCACGGGAGCGGTATTGGCGAGAAGGCAGATGGCGGATGCACTGAAGGCGGAAAAACCGAACCCGCTGAGCATGGTTGCGGCAATCGCTACCGGCGTTCCGAACCCGGCTGCGCCCTCGAGGAATGCACCAAAGGCGAATGCAATCAATAAGGCCTGCAGACGGGGGTCGGGTGTGAGGCGCCCTATCGAGTCGCGGATAATTTCGAACTTGCCGGTTTCGGTGGTGACGCGGAAGAGCGCGATGGCCCAAAAGATGATCCAGGAGATTGGAAAGAGGCCGAATGTCGCGCCGTAGAGAGCCGCGCTTACGGCCGGCTTGACGGGCATGCCGTAACCGCCAACGGCAAGCGCAAAGGCTGCGCATAGGCCGACGATGCCCGCCATCCATGCAGGTTTTCTGAGTACGCCGAGAAGCAGCAAGAGGATGAAAATCGGCAGAGCCGCGATGACGGCGGACACGCCCAAGCTCTCGCCGAAAAGCGAATATGTCTGGTGCCAGGCCGTGGCCGTCTCGTGCATTCCGAAAGTCTCCGGTTTCCTCTCAGCGCATGGTATATTGGTATGACCAATATGGTCAACTATGCTTTTCGAATTACCACGTCGCTGTGAATGCTGCTGTCGGGGCGCCTGCCGTTGGACGCAACTGTATGTTTGCGGCAGGTGCCCCGCACCCTACTTCAGTTGAATGACTGCTGCGTCGCGTGCACCTATGTTCACGCTCACCTGAGTTCCGGCGACAGAGACCTTTTGATTGGCCCAGATGTCTTCTCCGTTCGAGAAGGAGCCACTTTCCGCGGAAAGATCGATATGAATGGTGCGATCTTCCCGCGTAGGGTTTGTGACCCAGAGGTAGGCTCCGCCGTCGCCTTTGTGGAGCCGAGCCTGCACCTTTGTGTCGTCTGTGCGGGCGATCTGGGTGACACCGGCAGTTTGGAGAAATCCGGCGAAAAGATTCTTCGTTTCGGAACCGTGGTGCAGATAGTAGCCGGCGCCGGGAAACGAACCGATGAGCAAAGTGCGGCCGCGGCCGAATGTATGTTCAACGGCGGCAGTTTTGCCGTTCTCGTATTGGCCGACAGAATTTCCGCCCGTGAGCACGTACTCCTGGCGAAAGTAGCGGCCAAAGATCTTCGCGCCTCTCACCTGAAGTGTGAGTTCGTTCTCGATATCGGGGACGAACTCGACATAGCTTTGGCGCACGCCGAAGACCTCATCGAGGCCATTGTTGGGCTGCACGGTGCCAACGTGACCGTGATCGCCGAAGTAGCCGGGAAGGCCTTCACAAATCAAGGTTCCGCCCTGGTCGACATATTTGCGGATCTTTGCGGCGGTTTCGCTGGTGAGCATCACGGGATACGGCAGATAGATGAGTTTATATTCTGCCATGTCCTCGACAGCAACGAAGTCTGCCTGGATGTTCGAATCGAAGAAGGCCTGATAGGCACCGCGAATTGACTGGCTGTAAAACGTCGTCTCCTGCTGCTGCATATAGTTGAAAATCTCGGATTCGGGAACGAAGAGAAGGCCCACGTCCCCCTTTACCGGATTTGATTTCCATAGATCTTCGCGTTGGTTGGCCCAGCGAGCGACTTTGCCGGCCATTTCCGACTGCGGAATCACGGAGCCATCCATAGCGAAGGGAGCGAAGGCGCCGAAGAGGGGGCCGTCAAGCAACGGCCGCCAACGGCAATAGAGAAGCCCCTTGGCGCCGCGCGCACAAGTGATCAGATTCCAGACGCGAACATCTTCGGCGTCGGGAATACGCCCATCCTCGATGGGACGGCCGATGACCTGAGGCTGCATCCAGAGCGGACCACCTTGCGCCTCAGCGTGCCAGAAGGGCTTTCCACGCGACCCGCCGCGAACGAGGTCCACTGCGTGGAACTGCTTCCATGGTTCGTCGCCCTTACGCGCCGCGATCCACGTCAGGCCATAGATGTCGACGCGTTCAGCGGAACGCCATTCGTTATGCGAAGAGCTGGGCAGATCGTCGAGCGTGCCTGCGACGCCATGGGCAGTGATGCGGTGGTTCGGGTCGAGTTTACGGAAGAGTTTAATACGCCAATCGAAGAGATCGTAAGCGTTGTCAATGCGGAACTGCAGCCAGTCCAGGCTGTCGGAATAGCCCGAGAACGACACGGGCGGCTCCACGTCTTCCCAGGTTTCAAAACTATAGCGATGCCAGGTTTTTCCCAGCGTCTCGAGTGAGCCGTAACGCTTGCGCAGCCATTCTCTCAGGCGCTGTTTGGAGCCCTCGCAGTAGCAATACATACGGCTGGGCGATCCACCAAAGGAGGTGTTCTCGTTCCACAGGTCGTAGGCAAACAGGGCGGGATGATTGCGATAGCGCTCAATCAGATTCACGAGAAAATTCTCGGCGAGCTTCTGCACGTCAGGATTGTCAAGACAGAGACCGGGAAAACCGCCGGTGGCGCTGCTTTCAGAGATGGTGCTTTTGGCGATGGTGCCATCGCTGGCGACAAAGCGCGTATGCGCATATTTGCGGAACGCCCACTCCGGGGCAGCTGTAGAGATTTCGGCGATGACGACCTTGATTCCGTTTTTGGCGGCAAGGTCCATCATGCGATCGTAGTCGGACCAGTCAAATTTCCCGGGAGCGACTTCGACGGCAGACCACATAAACCAGTGGCGGAAGATATTCATGCCGAGGTGTGCGGCGGTTTGATGATCCCGAGCCCAGTCTTCTTCAGGAGGGTTCGATTTGCGGAAGTAGACAGCGCCGTAAGGAAACACGGGGCCAGGCGTGTACTTGCCCGCAGTTCCCTCCCCTGCTGCGAGCACGTTCGGGATTCTGGTTGCCTGCGTCAAAGCCACGGACGTGGTTGCAAGAGCCGAAGCCTGGATAAACTCTCTGCGCGTGATTCCTGATATCTCAGTCATGTTTGCCTTGGTCTCATTCCTTAACTCCGGAGCGTGCCCGGTGAACGTTTTTGGGGGATCCAGTCTTGAAGGGGAAACTTGCCCTATGTCGCGAAGTCGATCGCGACCACCTCGTGCACACCTATCTCAGGAACTTCAAGTTGAAGAACATCGCCTTCGTAGCGCGTGCGGACTTCCTTCCCTGCGACGAGGAGCCGGGTGCGAACCGCTTTGCGCCCGATCGGAATCTGTACGCGAAGAGCTTGGCTGGAAAGGGGAATCACTTCGCGAACAGGGCCTTTCATCATCATGGGGTTGGTCAGGTTGACCAGGTGGACTGTCATGGAGTCCTTCTGTGTCCAAATCGCGATGTCAAGGATGCCTTTTCCTGCGACGGTAGCCGGTGCGGGCTCATTCGTGACCCATGCGACCGCGTTCCGTAGGAGCATTGCGTGGTCGAAATTCAAAACCTCCCAGAAGGTTCGGTCCGCATCCCATGGAAAATAGACCACTCGGCCTTTCCCCACGTGGCGCACAAAGACGCCGGCATCGTGGCCTGCATCGAGGCGCGGGAAGCATTCCTCCATAGGCAGGTCGGGATAGGTGGGCACAACCTGCAGTGGAGCGGGGAGGCTTTCGGCCGGCGTCACATGGACGCGATGGACGCCATGGATGATGCGGTCAGCGTTTTCGAATCCCGCGAGAAGCGGATGGTAGTTACCGGTCTCCGGATCCTTCTCGAGGTTGAGATAGGAATTGAGCATCGGACCTTCGCGCGAACCGGCGTAGGATGCGCCGAAGACAGAGGCCAAACCGAAATCGGATTGCTGCGCGCCCCACTCATCGTAAAGAGAGGTTTCATATGTGGCGACGAGGCCACCGCCGTTTTCGACAAATGCGCGGAGCTGCGCGCATTGCGCGCTGGAGAGCGCCGCGATGTTGGGCAGAATCAAGGTGCGGAATTTCTGGAGATGCTCGGCATCGAGCAGGCGATCGTGCACCATATCGAAGGGAATGCGCGCTTCGACGAGTGCCTGATAGAAGCCGAGGATGGAATCTTCGACTTTCGTTGCGGCATCGGCGCCTCCATAAAAGGCGGCCGTCTGCTGCGAGTAGACGAGTCCTACGCGCGCGAGGGATTCCTCGTTGCGAAGGTAATTCTCGTTGGCATGGTGCCAGGTGAAGATCTCCTCCACAACTGGCAGCCAGCGCTTGTCGAAGGGGCGCGCGTTGAACTTGGTGAAGGAGGGACGGAACCCGTGCGCGACGGAGTCGGCTACCCAAAGGCGAATTTCGTCGCCACTCTGGACCGAGTCCTTCCAGCGGTATTTGTCTTCGAGGCCAACGCTGAAGATTCCAATCGCAGGCTTATTGCCCATCGTGGAGCGAAATTCCTTCGCACTCTTGCCGCTCATCCAGGGCGCCATGAGGCCCGCGCGACCCTGGCGATCGGCGAACAGGACGGGCGCAAGTTCACCGACGGTTTTCATGTCCAGCTCTGTGAGTGCGCCGCCGCCGGTATTGGGGATAAAGCAGGCTTCGGGATTGATCTCCTGAATCCGGGCGTTCCAAAGCTTCCACAATTCGAAAAGGCGCTGCTCGTGCCAAACGATGTATTCGCGCCGAGCCTTATCCTGTGGATCGAGGGTGCGGGGCAGGTCAAGGCCGGAGAACTGGTGAAAATTGGTTCGGCAGTGTTCGCAGTAGCACATGCCAGAACCTGCCCAGCGATTGGTAAAGATGCCGTCGACGCGGTACTTGCTCATGATCTCCTGATGCACAGCAGTCATGAATTCGAAGTTGTACGGCCCGAGAGCACAGGTCAGCCAAAAATCAGGATCCGATGCGTGGCGCCGCTGTTTGCCGTTTTCATCGACGGCCAGCCAATCGGGGTGCGCTTCGAGGACATCGCGATGACAAGCGTGGGGATCGGTGCGTCCGACGACATTCATCCCCATTGCGCGGCAGCCCTTCACGATGTCGCCGAATGCATCGCTCGTACCGAGCCACTTGCTGCGGTAGTGCAGGGGGATCTCGGTCGGATAGAAAGCGACACATCCGCCGGCATTCAGAAGCGCGGCATCCGCATGGATCCTCTTGAAGTAATCGAGCCAGAAGGCCTGGTCGTAGTTACCGGGGTCGCTCTCGACGAAGCTCACCTGCGCCCAACGCATCGGCCGGTCGTACCAACCCTGGCCCGCGAGCTGAGGCGGGGCCGCGGTGTTTCCATCCGCGGCTCCCATTGCGTTGGATTGTTCTTCGAATCCCACCATGCAAGCTGCAGAGACGGCCGCTGTCTGCTTGAGGAATGTTCGTCTACTACTCTCCATCGCGATCGCTCCCAACTTCGAAGGATTCGGTTTCCCGTAATTTCGCAAGACCTTTTGTCAGGGTCCAGAGTCATTGATTCCGGTTTGTTCGTTACGTCAAGACGAGCACGACCGCGTCGCGTGCAGGGATGGTCACGGACAACTTCTGACTCTCGAGGCTTACGCTTTGTTTGCCCCAAATATCTTCAGCCGATCGGAAGTCTTCCAGGCTCGGCCCGAACGAGACTGCCACCCGCTGATCGCTCCAAGTCGGGTTAGTCACCCAGAGATGCGTTCCACCTGTGCCCTTATGAAGGCGGGCCTGGACGTTAGCATTATCTGTCTTAAGTACGGGCTCAATGCCTGCAAGGGCCGGAAAGGTCGCAAACAATTCTCTTGTTGCAGGCTCGTGGTGCAGATAATAGCCGCTGCCGGGGAAAGACCCGATGAGCAGGGTACGCCCTTTCCCGAACGTATGTGCAACGGCTGCGGTCTTGCCATCGGGAAATTGACCGGCTTCTTCCCCGCCGCTGAGCGCGTACTCCTGGCGAAAATAGCGACCGTGGATTTTGGCGTTCATCAGAGTCAGGGTAATGTTCTCCGAGATATCGGGAATGAACTCCACATAACTCTGCGTCGCTCCGAAGACTTTGTCCAATCCGTAGTTCGGTTGCACTGTGCCGACGTGGCCATGTTCGCCGAAGTAGGCGGGCATGCCCTCGCTGATAAGGGTTCCGCCCTGTTCAACATATTCGCGGAGCTTGGCGGCGGTTTCTTCGTGCAGCATCACGGGGTAGGGAAGATAGACGAGCTTGTATTCGGCGAGATTCTCGACGGCGACGAAGTCGACCTGAATGTTCGAATCGAAGAAGGCCTGGTACGCACCGCGGATTGACTGCGCGTAAAAATCCGTGCTGCCCTGTTGCATGTAGTTGAAGATTTCGGCCTCAGGGACAAAAACGAGGCCAACATCGCCCTTTACGGGAGAGGACTTCCACAACTCGGGGTGCGCATTTGCCCAACGCGCCACGCGTCCGGCCATCTCGGCGCGGGGAGTGACAGAGCCGTCCATGCCAAAGGCACCGAACGCGCCGAAGAGGGGCCCGTCGAGAAGAGGGCGCCAACGCGGGTAGAGAATGCCTTTGGCGCCACCTGCGCAGGAGGTGAGATTCCAGAGACGCACATCTTCTGGGACCGGATTGCGGCGATATTTCGGATCCATGCCATTGCGCTCGGGAGAGATGGGGGGTGGACCGGCCTCGGCCTCTGCGTGCCAGAACGGCTTGCCACGCGAACCGGCGCGCACGATATCAACGGCAGAATATTGTCGCCAGGGTTCATCGCCATACTGCGACGCGATCCAGGTGAAGCCATAAATATCGACGCGCTTTGCCGATAGCCACTCCTGGTGCGACTGTGAAGGGAGATTCTCGACGGTCTCCGCAACGCCGTGTGCGGTGACCTGGTGGTGCGGATCAAGTTTCCGAACAAGCTGTACGCGCCAGTCGAATAGGTCATACGCATCATCGATGCGGAACTGCAGCCAATCGAGGCTCTCGGGATAGCCTGAGAAAGTCGGCGGAGGCTGCACCTGGTCCCATGATTCGAAGCTGTAACGATGCCAGACGCTTTCGAGATGTTCGAGCGAAGCGTATTTTTTCCGGAGCCATTCGCGAAACTTGTGCCTGGTGGCATCGCAGAAGCAGTACATCCGCTGCGGGGTACCGCCCCACGACGTATTCTCGTTCCAGAGATCGTATCCGAGCAGCCCAGGATGACTGCGGTAGCGTTCGATCAGTGCGGTCAGGAAATCCTCAGCGATGGCATGGACATCCGGGTTGTCAAGGCAGAGCCCCGGATAGCCCCCGGTTTCGCTGCTTGCTGAAACAGTGCTCTCGACGAGGAAGCCATCGTTGGCACGAAAACGCGCATGAGGATATTTTTGAAACGCCCACTCCGGAGCACATGTGATCATCTCGGCGATGATGACCTTGATGCCATTTTTGGCGGCGAGGTCAAGCATCTGGTCGTAGCCATCCCAGTCGTATTTCCCGGGAGCAGTCTCGATGACCGACCACATGCACCAATGCCGGAAGGTATTCATGCCGATGTGAGCAGCGGTTTCGTGATCGTGTGCCCAGTCGGATTCAGGCGGATTGGACTTGCGAAAATAAACAGCTCCATAGGGAAACACGGGAGGCTGCACCTTGCCGGGATCGCCGACGTTCGCGAGAAGGAGAGTTTTGACCGGAAGCCTGGCGGCATGCGCCGAAGCGGTCGAGACTGCAGCTGCCGCCGAGTTATAGATGAATTCCCGTCGCGTTACACCCATGAACTCCGGTCCTCTTCTATCTACCATGGTTCGTCCGGATCTGCACGTCCGGCGTCTTTGAGGAAGTGCATAACAGCATCTCCGCCACCGGTCGCAAACCGGTCGCAGAGACACCATGGAAATTAAAAGTAAAGTTTTGCCGCGAATTGCAGTTGTCGTCCTGTTGCTGATCCATTGACGAGCTTTCCAAAGTTCGGCGAGTCGCAGGTAGCGCCGGGAGCCCCGGTGCACGTGAGCGTCGGATCGCTCGCTGAGGGCAACTCGAAGGAGGGCGTGTTGGTGGTATTGAAAGCTTCCGCACGGAACTGCAAATAAACCCGCTGCGAATCTCGAAGGTAGAAGTTCTTGAACAAGGACGAGTCGAGGTTCTTGGACGACGGACCAGTGATATCGCGCTTTCCGCAATCGCCATACTCCGGGATTTGCGCACCGGTAACACTGGTTTCTGTGAGGGGAACCGTAAAAGCCGCAGGGTTAAAGAATCCATCCACGCCCGGACTCTTGAGACGCTTTGGCACCCCAGCCACGCAGCTCGCCATATTGTAGGTTGTGAAGACGGGAGGCAGCGCGTTCGTGTGCACCTCGGAGGGGAACCCTGTCCGCGCTGAGACGATGCCGTTGAGTACCCATCCGCCGAAGACGTAGTTCAGAGGGCCGCGATGGTTGAGGAATTGTCTGCCTGCCCCAAAGGGCAAATCGTACAGTACGCTCGCGCTGAAGACTTGGGCAATATTCATGTCGGACACGGCGCGCTCTCTGGCGAGGTCGTAGGTATTGAGGACGATGCTGGTGGCCACCTGCGTGTAAGCGTCAGGGCCGTCACCATTCGATTCAATGTTCTTCTGCCATGTGTAATTGGCGAGGAACTGCAGGCCGTGCGCCAACTGTTTCTGCGCCTTCAGGTTCAGCGCGTTGTAATTCATATTGGAGTTGGAGTATATGGCAAGCACCTGCGAGCCCATATATGGATAGGGACGGTGCGCCTGGTCGTTGGTTCCGTTCAGGGCGTAAGAGAATGGCTCCTGATTTTGGTCGATAAAGAACGACGCGAAATGTACGCCATGGGCTCCGCTGTAGGCGCCGGAGAAAAGTAGTGTCGGACTCACCTGATATTCGACGTTCAGGTTGTACTGCATGAGGCGCGGCATCAAGGCATTGTTGAGACTTTGCGTCTTGATCTGGACGCCGTAGGGATTCGTCGCCGAGAAGGAGGCAAGCGAATCAGTGGCAGGAACGGTATCGATAGGCGAATTGATGGTGAAAGGAGGGTTCACCGTCGTCGTCTTGTTCACCGGCGGCAGAATGATTGTCGGAACGTTCGGCGTATTCCCGGAGAATTGCGTGGCAGACTGGTTCTGATCGCGCATGGCGTAAAAGACTCCATAGCCCCCACGCAACACAAGCTTCGATGTGGCCTGGTAAGCAAAGCCAAAGCGCGGCCCCCAATCGTTGTGGTCGCCTTGCACCATGGCGCGGCTATAGGGCTTCTGTCCTGGAATAGCGAACTGTCCGGTGCTGATATCGAAGAGGCTGCCAAGGTTGTTCTGATCGATGGGCTGTGTATATAGCTCGTAGCGCAGGCCGAAATTGATCGTCATCTTTGGCGTCACCTTCCAATCGTCCTGCCCATAGAACCCGGTATAGGCATTGTGCTGGTAGCCCTTGGCGATCATCGGCGAACCATTCTGGAAGGTGGGAAATCCCATCAGGAAATCAGCGAACGGAAGGCCCGAGTTGGAATTGTCAGAACTCGCCGAGAATGTTGCGCCGTAGATCGATGCCCCAAAGTAGGGGTCGCCCTTGAGGACGTCGAAGAGAGTCTTGCGAATGTCCACGCCTGTCTTCAGTGAGTGTTTGCCGTGAGTCCAGCTCAGATTGTCGGCGAGTTGCTGAGTCTGCAGGGTATTGAGGTTGAGGTCGCCGCCCCCGAAGCCGGTAAACTCCGAACTGCCGTTCGATTGGCCGGAGTAGATGAAGGAAATAACCGGGAAGCCGAGTGGGCTCGACGGAAATAGGGCCAGTCCATTTGCCTGGCCGAAGCTCGCGCCCTGCTGTCCACTGCCTGGCTGGGTGCCATTGTTGTAAAGGTATCCGGCGCGTAGTTCGTTTACCAGATTGGGCGTAAAGGTGTGGACGTCGGTCAGGGTGACCTGGTCGTTGTTGTCGACCGACGGGGAACCTCCACCGATCCAGCTGGGGAAGACGCCGATGGCCGGCTGATTCTGATTACTGATGGAATAGGTGCCGAAGAGTCGATTATTCGAACCGATTGTTGCATCGATACGAACGTCGCCCTGGTCGGCGTTGGAGTAGTTCGAGGGTGCATAGAAGAAGTTCTCCGAACTGGCTCCGGCGCCACCGAAATTTGGCGCGGGAATCATGGACAGAATGGCCGCGGCTGTGGGATTAATCAGCTGAGATGGAATCTGGTTGTTCGGGAAGGGATCCGCAACGACGGTTCCGTCTGGACCAATATGGCGCGTACGCGGGTCGTAGATGGGGATTGTGCTCGAGGAAAAGTCGCCGGTTCGCCAAGCCGTGGGAGGCACGCTCTCAACCGAGCTGCCGGACTTGGTCGTCATGCGGGTTCCCTGGTAATCCGTGAAGAAGTAGATCCGCTGATGCCAAATTGGTCCGCCCACTGTACCTCCAAACTGATTCTGATGAAACGGTGTACGGGGCAGACCTGCGCGGTTGGTGAAAAAATTGTTTGCATCGAATGCCTGGTTGCGGACAAACTCGAACGCAGAGCCGTGATACTGGTCGGATCCAGCCTTGATCGTAGCTGACACTATAGTGCCGGCGGCATGTCCGTACTCGGCGGCAAAGTTGTTGGTCATTACCTTGAATTCTTCCACCGCGTCAACGGAAGGGACGAAGGCATAGCCCTGCCTTCCGATACTGCCAGCAGTAGCGAAGGTGTTATCGTCGATGCCGTTCAACGAGACATCCATGCTACTGAAGCGACCCGCGCCGCCGGTGAAAGGAAGATTGGTTCCCATTCCGTAAACAGGCGCCGTCCCTGCAGCGAGAAGCCCGAGCGAGAGAGCATTGCGGCCATTCAGCGGCATACTCAGAACTTCACGGTTGTCGATGACCTGGCCCAGGGAAGATGTTGTGGTGTCCACAAGGGGAGCGGCCTCGGTGACTTCGACGGACTGGGTTACGGACCCAACATCGAGAACGATCGGCAGATTGACTGTCTGGTCGATCTGCAGCGTAATGCCGGAAAGAATCTTGGTCTGAAATCCGGGGGCGGTGGCCGACACGACGTACGTGCCAAGAGGCATGAATTGCGCGTTGAATTCCCCAAGGTCGTTCGTGTGTGCCTGGTGAGCCTGATTTGTTGCAGTCTCCTTGAGCGTCACATTCGCGTTGGGCACGACGCCGCCACTATTGTCCTTCACGGTCCCGACGATAGTTCCGGTGGAGATCTGGCTCCACGCAGATCCCGCAGCGAGCGCAAAGAACAACACAGACGCAGCGATTCTTGATAGAACAGACATTCCGATCCTCCTCACATCCATTGGTCCACGCCGCATGCGAAGTGAAACGGCGTCAATCTTTCTCTCAGGGAAAAGGCCCTTCGGCCCACAACAGCGCAACAGAAAATACGCGGCCTCGTCTCGGCCGAAGCGTTTCCCGGGGAAGCGCGATGTGGGCCCAAAGAGACCTGAGAAAACTTGCAACCCCAAGTCACGACGGCGATGGTATGCCGGTCTGACCAATCCTGTCAACGGTATTTTTAGAGTTCAGAAGGAGATTAGTTTTGCGCTTGGCGCGAGGGAGTGCCCACCTGGACGGCTCACATCGCCGACCTGGGTTTATGTCGTTCTATGTCTATGTTTTTATCTGCGCGTTCGATGAAGTGCGCTTTAAGATATAACCCGAAGGCCTGCTCAGATTGCCCTCCGAAGCGAAATTGTTATTGCTTCCGCTTGCGCTGCTCCACCACATGCGTGACGAGTGTCATGGTCTCTTCGAGGTGCTGGCGCATCGCCGTTCGAGCCGCAGCAGGCTTCCGCGCAGCGATGGCCTTGTAAATAGCAATATGCCGCTTTAGTACCACGTCAGGCACATCGGGGATGAGCAACTTGTAGTGAATCCATTGACGCATCAGATTCCGGAGGAGCTGCACGGCATTGAGCAGTACACCATTCTGTGCAGCGGTTGAAACTGCGATGTGAAAGGCCATGTCGGCTTCGAGACTCGAATCGCCCCGTGCAATGCTGTCGCGCATCATCTGCACAGCGTTGCCAATCTGCTTGATCTGGTCGTCTGTACCGCGCTCGGCGGCTAGTCCGGCGAGACTTTCTTCAATGATGGTGCGCGCCTCCATGATCTCCTGCAGCTCATCATGGTCGGAGCCGGTAAACGCCCAGAGAAGAGGACGGCTGAGGAACTCGCTGCGGGGACAAACGAACGTCCCGTCACCCACGCGGCTGTCGAGCATACCTACCAGTTCCATTGCCTTGAGCGCTTCGCGCAGAGAGGTGCGGGCAATGCCAAGTTGCTGGCAAAGGTCACGCTCCGGGGGGATTCGGTCGCCCGCCTTCCAAGTGCCGCCGACCACGTAGGACAGTAGTTGCTCAAAAACTGACGCGGTCAATTTTGTCCGCGAAACCGGAGTGACGGATTTGACGGTGCTTCTCACGCTCGAACGCTCCATGTTGCAGGTAGCCTCCCAATCGACGGATTACTGGCAATCAGGGAGAGTTTTCCCTTGCGAGAATCAGAAATGAAATTCAAGAGATCGCCACATTATCATAGCGTGCAAAATCGCCTTCTTCCCGCGCAGCTCGCGATTTCATCCGCAACGATGCATCGATCTCTAAAAGCGCCCGGCCAGATCATTCGTGTCTTCGCCGGCGATCATGATATTCAGGTCCATGACATTCGTTCCAGTCGAGCCAGTCTTCAGTAGATCCTCCACGGCATGCAGCAGTGGGTATGAGTCATTGCGATCGAGATGGTCGTTCAGAGAGAAGCCTTTGGCGGCTGCGCGAGCCGCAGTTGTGCCATCGACGACCGCGCCTGCGGCATCGGTAGGTCCATCAGTCCCATCGGTTCCCGCAGCGAGGACGACGGCGTTTGGTAGTCCAGCCAGGGCTATTGCCGCGGCAACGCCGAATTCCTGGTTACGCCCGCCTTTCCCGCTGCCGCGGACGGTGACCGTAGTCTCGCCGCCCGAGAGCAGGCAGGCAGGTCGTTGGATCGGATGGCCGCTGGAGATAACTTCGCGCAGGATCTCTACATGGACGCGAGCGACTTCACGCGCTTCGCCCTGGAGCGTGCTCGATAAGACCGCAGTGTGGTAGCCGAGAGCACGTGCGGCGTCCGCCGCCGCCTCGATTGCGAGTCGGTTGCTGCCTACAATTGTGTTGTAGACGCGGTGCGAGAAAGAATCGAAGTTTTTCGGCGTTTCGAGGATCTGCCCGCTGCGACCTTCGCGGAGTCGATCTCGCACCGAAGCAGGCACGCGCTCGAGAAGGTTGTATTTCCTGAGAACGCATCCTGCGTCCTCGAAAGTGGTGGGGTCGGGAGAGGTTAGACCGGAGCCGATGACATCGAGCCGATCGCCAACCACGTCAGAGAGAATCAGCGAGACCACGGTCGCGGGTTGCGCGCGCTGAGCAAGTTGCCCTCCCTTGAAGCTGGACAGATGCTTGCGCACCGCATTCAATTCATAGATGTCTGCTCCGGCACGCAGCAGGAGATCGGTTGTTTTCTGTTTCTCTTCCAGAGAGAGGCCCTTGGCGGGCGCGGGCAGCAAAGCGGAGGCTCCGCCTGAAATCAGAACGAAGAGAAGGTCCGTGTCGACAAGACCAGCAAGAAGCTGTTCGATTCGTTGGGCTCCGTCGACGCCGGCGGCATCGGGAAGCGGATGCCCTGCCTCGTTGAGCTGAATGAAGCGCGGGCGCGGAAACGTGTGTCCGTATTTGACATTGATCGTGCCTTGGGGCTCGAATGCACCTCCCATCAACTGCTCCAGCGCGCATGCCATGGGTGCCGCGGCTTTCCCTGCCCCGACCACAAATACTCGCTTGAACTGAGACAGCAATAGCGATTCGCCCGTGCTGAGATGTAGTAAGCCAGCTTGGACATCAAGGCGCACGTGCCTCTTGACGGCCTGTTCGGCATCGACGGCATGAACGCCCGCGCGAAATATTGCTGTGGCGTCCTCGCGGAGCTGGCAAAGCATACTGACTCGGCTCATGGCTAGTTCACTTCACCGATGGGGAACGGTGAGCTGACATCGAGAGATACGTCGGCACCGGGTCCGCGGATGCGGGCAAATCGTTCACTTGGGGGTAACGGTATATTGGTACGACCACACTGTCAAGCCAGCGAAGTGACCCCGCGGTCGCAAGCGAAGCTCTGCCACCAAATGTCGTCCTTACAAGCTGGTCGCACTTGCCGAAGAGTTCTGTAAATATAAGTCCATCGCGAACCGCGAGAGATTACAGGCAACTTGATCATGATCCATTCGGTTCTGCGGGAACGGTGCAATCCACTCGAACCACATTGAGTTACCCTTGTTTTTGCGGCTCAAGCTTAAACCATCGGTTCCGTTCCGACTCCCGCACAACAGCTCGCTTCCGTCCAGTCAACAAGTCCTGTGCGCTGATACTCCCACAGACCAGACCTGTGTCCCGATCAACCACCGGCATCTTGATCACACCGTTCATTGCCATCTCCTCCGCAACGGCCCGGCAAGTCTCATCTGTATAAGCGAGCACCTCGGAGTTCCAGTTCGTCATTTAATTCATCAGCCTCGGCTGACAACTCCGTCATGACATCTCCCACACAAACCATCTCAAGCGGGTCGACGCCATATTCGCGCGACAGATGATACCCCCGTCGGCTCAGCTTCTCAGTGAGAATCGATCGTGGCATGACCAGCGACGTGACCAGGTAAGATGCTGTACATGCGAGTGTCAGCGGCAGTACCGCCGGCAGAGCATGGGTCAATTCGAGCGAGAAAAGGATCGCCGTAAGCGGCACGCCCAGCGCGCCCGAGAGCATCGCTCCCATCCCCATCAACGCCCAGAGAGCTTGTGTCTCACCCGGCATATGCGCCAGTCGTGCGACTGATTCGCCCAGCGCCGCGCCGATCATCAGCAACGGAGCCAAAACGCCTCCCGATGTGCCAGAACTCAGCGAAAACGCCCACATCAGCGACTTGGCCACCAGCAATCCGAGCAACATCGAAACCGGAGCATTCCCGCGCAGCAATTCCGCAATATTGTCGTATCCAACGCCCAACCCGCGCGGGAAAAAGAAGCCGCCGATGCCGATGCCGATGCCGCCAATCGCCGGCCACCACATCCAGTGCACCTTCAGGTGACCACAAACGTGCTCAAACCCATCTTCGAGGCTATACATCAAACGGCTCAGACCAGCGGAAGCAAGGCCAACGAGTATTCCAAGTGGACAGGCAACAAGGAGCGCCAGGCCCATTGGAATGGACGAGTGAAGCTCGACGGGAAACAGTGGCCCCGCTCCAAGCCAACTGACGCGCAGCGCAGCAGCGACAACACTTGCCATCGCGACCGGCACCAGCGAACGTGGCCGCCACTCGAACAGCAGCAATTCGACCGCCAGCAGAATCGCAGCGATCGGCGCTGCAAACGTTGCAGACATGCCCGCAGCAGCGCCGGCCACCAGCAACGTAGTTCGTTCAGCATCCGTAAGGTGAAGCCATTGCGCGACCAGTGAGCCGAAGGCGCCGCCCGTCATGATGATCGGCCCTTCCGCGCCGAACGGCCCACCCGAGCCTATGGCGATCGCCGCCGAAAGAGGCTTGAGCAGCGCCACCTTGGGGTCTACACGCGCGCCGCGGAGCAGGATCGCCTCAATCGCTTCTGGAATCCCGTGCCCACGTATCTTGTCCGACCCGTAGTGCGCAATGAATCCCACCAACAATCCGCCCAGAACCGGTACAAGCGGCATGATCCATGGTGAAAGCGGCGATCCTGCGGGCCCTACCAAGGCCAAACTCAGACGATGGTAGTAAAAGAGGTTTGTCGCCAGAGCGATGGCTCGCAACAAGAGCACGGCCAAGCCTGCTGCGCCTGCGCCGATGAACAGCGCCACACCTGTCAGCAGCCATACTCGTCGATCCACAGTGAAGTCGCGTAACGCGGACGGTCGGGACTTCATCGAGCCTCCGCGTAGTGTGATCTGTGCGCATTGAAGGAGATGTGCTTCAACGCCTTTGTCAGGCGAGGCGCCAGCTCATTCAACTCTTTCGCATGATCGCCGGCGAGCCGGCCAAGAACCAGTCTGCCTTTGCGAGTGACACGCAAAATCGCTCGCCTTTTGTCATCCACATCCGCCGTGCGTTCCAGCAAGCCCTTCGCGCTCTGAGCGGTCGACAAGTTCCACTGTGCTGTTGTGCTTCAGCCCTAGGCGCTCGGCGGCGTACGAAATTGTCACGGCCGTATTCTCGGGAGCGCCAGCCACCTGAAGAAGAAGTTGATGTTGCTGGGGCTGCAATCCTGCTTCCAAAGCTGCGCTTTCGCTGAAGAGCAAAAAGCGCCGTAATTGATAGCGAAACTCAGCTAATGTCTTGAGGAGTAAGTCCGAATCAGACTCCGCCGGTTGATTGTCCATCTATATATCGTGACACGATATTGATTTTGACGCAAATTACCAGGGGCCCATCTTGTTCGTCTGTGATCAAAGTTGAATGCCGGCGATTCTCCCGATGCCATTCAGACTGCATTGCGGTCGACCCTCGAATGCGTTCGAGTTCCAAAGTATCGTCTTTTTCTGCGGAATCGACATTGACTTTGTTACGATTCGTCTCGGCTGTGATTCCCTGTCCGGAGCCTCCCTGATGCGCACATCGTATGCTGCCGTTTTTTTCTTGAGTTCGTTCCTTGTCCGCTGTTTCGCGCAAGCGCCGCCAACGGCGCCTGCGCCACCCCCTCCTACCGAGGAGCAGATCAGGGCAGCGGCCAGCATGCCGTTTCGGAACGCGAATCTTCCCATCGAACAGCGTGTCAGCGACCTGGTTTCGCGGCTGACTCTCGAAGAGAAAGTCTCACAACTCATCGATCGAGCGGCCCCGATTCCCCGCCTCGATATCCCTGCCTACAACTGGTGGAATGAAGGGCTGCACGGAATCGCGCGTTCCGGATACGCCACTCTTTTTCCGCAGGCCATCGGGAACGCAGCAACCTGGGATGCCCCGCTGCTCGAAAAGATCGGCACAGTTGTTTCCACAGAGGCACGCGCCAAATACAACGATGCAATCCTGCACGGCAATCACGATCGTTTCTACGGACTCACAATATGGTCGCCCAACATCAACATCTTTCGTGATCCCCGCTGGGGGCGCGGCCAGGAAACCTACGGAGAAGATCCGTTCCTGACCAGCCGGCTTGGCGTTGCCTTTGTGAAAGGCATTCAGGGTGACGATGCCAACTATTTCCGCGCCATCGCGACGCCCAAACACTACGCCGTACATAGCGGACCAGAGACAACACGCCATAAGGTTGACGTCGATCCCAGCGATCATGACTTGTGGGACACTTACCTTCCTGCCTTTCGCGCCACCATCACCGAAGGCAAAGCGGACTCGATCATGTGCGCCTACAATCGCGTCGATAAAGCGCCTGCATGTGCCAGCAAAATGCTGCTGGGCGACATCCTTCGCGGTGACTGGGGATTCCAGGGGTTCGTCACCTCCGATTGCGATGCAATCGACGATTTTTCGCAGCCCAACGGCCATCACTACTCAAGCGATCACGAAACCGGATCGGTCGCCGGAATCCTTGCGGGAACAGATACCGACTGCGGCACGGCGTATCGCGCGCTGACCGATGCCGTGCATCACAACCTTATCGCCGAAGCGCAACTCGACGTCTCGCTCAAGCGGCTCTTCACCGCACGCATCAAGCTGGGCATGTTCGATCCGCCAGAGAAGGTGCCATATGCGTCGCTTCCCTTCTCAGTCGTCAACTCTCCGGAGAATGCTGCTCTCGCGCTCACGGCTGCACGCGAGTCCATGGTCCTTCTCAAGAACGACAACCATTTTCTGCCCCTGAAGCCGACGGCGGACAAACCATCGCCGTCATCGGCCCGCTGGCCGCATCGCGCCTCGCACTTGAGGGAAACTACAACGCAATCCCGATGCATCCCATTCTCCCGATCGATGGCATGGTTCAGGAGTTCGGCGCCCAGCATGTGCTCTATGCCGAGGGTTCGCCCTACATCATGGGCGGCGAAGTGCCGGTTCCACGGACCATGCTGCGCGCCGCAACAGACTCAACCGTCGAAGGCCTGCAAGGAGAATACTTCGCACAGCCCAGCTTCGAAGGCGCACCTGAAATGATTCGCATCGATAAGGAACTCGATTTCGACTGGGCATTCGCAAATCCAGTTCCCAGCCTGTCGGCCGACACGACCGCACAGAGCTTCGCCGTTCGCTGGACTGGCCCATCGCTGCGCCGGTTGCAGAGACCGATAACTTCCAGGTGCGCCTGCCGTTTTGTTATCCATGCGATGGCAAGCTGAAATTTGCGATCTACCTTGACGGCAAAGCGCTCGAGGCTGCTTCCTCCGCGATACCCAGGGACCCGGCAGGCTTCCCCCGAGTGGACGCAACTTCGGCGCCATTCAACATTTCTCAATTCCCTTCGCCGACACACGCCCACACGCTCTTCGCATCGAGTACATCCAAGACGGCCGGATCCCGGGCGGTGGCCTCGTCTTCGAATGGAGCCCACGGCACGAGCTTCTTCAGGATGAAGCCGTCGCTGCCGCGAAGAAAGCCGATGTTGTAGTCGCCTTCGTCGGCCTCACCGCACGCCTAGAAGGCGAAGAGATGCGCGTGAACGCCAAAGGCTTCGCAGGCGGAGATCGGACCGATATTGTTCTTCCCGACGTGCAGGAGGAGCTTGCTCGAAGCGGTCGCGAAGACCGGCAAGCCGATGGTGGTTGTCTTGCTGAATGGCAGCGCGCTCGCCGTGAACTGGGCGCAGCAGAATGCGAAGGCGATTCTCGAAGCGTGGTATCCGGGCCAGTCAGGCGGACAAGCGATCGCCGAAACCCTGAGTGGCAAGAACAATCCCGCGGGCCGATTGCCGGTCACTTTCTACACCGGCATCGACCAGCTGCCGGCGTTCGAAGACTACTCCATGGCCAACCGCACGTACCGCTACTTCAAAGGCAAGCCGCTATTTGCGTTCGGCGACGGACTGAGTTACTCGACATTTACTTACTCTCCAGTCAAGCTCTCGAGCGAAAAACTGCATGCCGGCCAGACCCTCACCGTGGAGGCCGACGTGAAGAACACCGGCTCGCCGGCGGGCGACGAAGTAGCTGAACTCTATCTCCGGCCGCCGCAAACAGCAGTCTCACCAAAATGGCGCTGGCTGGTTTCGAGCGCATTCATCTGAATCCGGGACGAGATCAGTCACCTCACTTTCCAGCTCGATCCACGCACACTTTCGCAGGTGGATGAACAAGGGAATCGCGCGGTAGTTCCCGGGCGAATATCAAATCTCTCTCGGCGGATCGCAACCGGATGGAGACGCAGCCTCAGGCGTGCGCTCGAAGGAATTCAATATCGTGGGCACGGAGCAGATTCCGCGCTGAGACGAATTGAGAATCGGAAAGAAACGTTCTATTGCGGTCGTCTGAAGTTAATATTCTCGCCGTCCAGCTTGTATTCGGCGGAGCACTTTCGCCGCCGCAGATCATAGCCTCGCCGGCGCAAAGTTGACGGCGCGTAATCAAGCCCATGGTTCCGCAGCGAGGACAAGACATCACCGCGACATAGGGATTTTGCGCATTGCCGAGCTTGGTTTGGTTTTCCAGGACGAAAACTGTACCCGGGTCCATTCGTTCCGGGATCCATTCCTCTAAATACTGCAAGTCGGTTGACATCCTGCCCTCCGAGAGTTTGACGTGACGGAGCGACTTTGATGAACCCCGCCGCTCTGTTGTGCAACAACAGCAGGCTGCGAATGGCTACGGCAAAACGATGAAGGTATAGCTAACGAGCTTTGTTACCGATGCCGGCGCTCCCTGAGCGGTTGCGTCGACTTAGGCTCACAGTTTCGGAATACAGGTCCTTGGCTTAGCGCTTGCAGTGAGTTTGTGCTTCTTCCGGTTGCAGATCAGTGTTGCCGGAGCCTTGCACGCGCGTCAATCGGAAATAAGGGGATACCAGTATCGAACGGGGTACTCTCGGCACACACGAACGTGGGATTCATCTGCCGGCCGTTTCCCCGCCCTTCGACTCCGCCACGATATCGATGGCCCGATAGGTCTCAATATTGCGCAGAATCGCCTCGACGTATTCCCGCGTTTGCGTGAACGGAATCGACTCAATGAATTCATCCATGCCGTGATACGGGCCCGCTGCTTCCCAATCGGCCACGCGCTCGTCGCCCGCGTTGTAGGCGGCCAGCGCATACTCCGGCACCCCGCCGAAGTGATCGAGCGTATGGCGCAGGTAGCGCGTGCCCAGGCGGATGTTGGTTTCCGGATCGAGAACTTGGAAAGTCTCGAAATGCGTCATTCCCTCTTCCCGCGCCATCGCCCGGCCGACGGACGGCAAAAGCTGCATGAGTCCCCACGCATTCGCATAGGAGACAGCCGCCGGATTGAACTCCGATTCCTGACGAATCAGTGAAGCCACGAGGTACGGATCGAGACCATTCTTTGCCGACTCGGCCTTGATCGTGTCCCAGTACGGCTCGGGAAAGAGAATGCGCCAGTAAACCAGCGGAATGGAGTTGATCGACGCCGTCGCCGCATAAGGCAGCGCCCGCTTCAAGGCGCGCATGGCGCGATACGTCTCCCCGAACGAAGCGTAGATCTGCGCCTCGGCCAGCGCGCTCCACGATCCGGAATCCGGATCCGCGGCAATTTCGCGCGGAATATATTCGTTCAAGCCGGCATTGGCGAGCAGGCGAGCTTTGGCGAGATGCTCGCTGTCTTCAGGAAAGCTGTCGTCGAGCGGGCGGCAGCGCCGGCGCTTTGATGCGATCGACCTCGGGATCGGCCACCGGCTCGATATTCCCTAACGCCGCCAGGCGCTGGCGCGCCATCTGTGCATAAAAGAAATGCTGGTAGGCGCGAACAATCGCCTTGTAATTTGCCGCCGCCACGGCGGGCTTGTTGTCCTGCGTCTCATAGAGACGTGCCCGCCAATAGAGAGCGGCCACGGTTTCGTTCGCACTGGGATAAAGGTGAATCTGCTCGTCGAATATGTGCGCCGCATCCGCATAAAGACCCTGGCGATAGTTCAGCCAGCCCGCGCGCCAATGGGCTGCTGCGGCGTTCTTGTTTTGCGGAAAATGCGCTGCGAGATAGCCGTAATACTCAACGGCCTTGGCATAATCGTGCGACAGCAGATACATGTTGCCGCTGGAAAATAGCGCTTCAGCCAGCCACTCGCTCTGCGGGAATCGGCTCTCCATGTCGCGTCACGATGCGCTGCTGCCCGTCACGATCGTTACGGCTTCGCGCCAGTTCCATCAGTAGGTAGGCTCGCCGCGCCCCGTTTTCGTCCGGCGTATCGGGAAGAGCTTCGGCCTCGGCTGTAGTCAGCCTCTTCAACTTCAGGTCGCACGCGGCAGCCGCGACAGCAAAACCGGCGCGCGCCTGCTGTGGCAAGCCCGCCTGGCGCGCAAGGGCGCGATACTGCTCTACCGCCAGCGCGTAGCGGCCCGCGTTGTAATACGCATCGCCCAGGCTGCGCAACTCCGTGGCAGTCAGTGATTCCTCTGCACCACTCGCGGTCAGACGCGCCCGCGCAGTCTCGGCCTCCGGGCTAAGCGGATGAGCTCAGAAGCAGATCTTTGAAGATGCGGTTCGCTTCGTCGGTCTGTCCCAGCGCCAACGCCACCTGGCCATGCGCAAGCTGATAGCCGGGCCGGTCGGTTGCAGCTCCATGCGCGCCCGCAGCAAGAACGCGCTGCGCGCCCTTCAGATCGTGCATGCCAAGCAGGACAGTCGCCTCGAGTTCCGGCGCTTCCACATCGAAAACGCTTTCGGGATATTTCTGAGTGAAGGTATGCAGCAGCGCTTCCGCCGCGGCCTCGTTTCCTGCTTCATGTTCTGAGCGCGCAGCGAGAAAATCCGCATAGTCGGCCAGAACATCGCTCGCCTGCCGCGCCTGGTGCAGGTTCGTCGGTAGCCTCGGCGAATCGGCGGTCGGTCAGATAGGCGTGGCCGAGCGCCAAATAGGCTGCGGCCGCGGCATCGCCGGTGTGCTTTCGCGCATAACTTGTCGACGCCTTCATAAGCCGCAGGCGTACGCAGGTTGGCCAGTTGCTGTGCCATGGGGCGCAGTTCGCTTGAAGCGACAAATGCCCGCTTGATGCGAATCGCCCGCGCCGACGGATGTCGTTTGCGCCGGGTGGCGCTCGTTCGTGCCGACCGTGCCCCCGATCGGTCTGCGCCTTTTCTCGTCGTGGCGCGTCTTCTTCGATCCCGTGTTCGAGCTGACGACTTCGCGACCGCGTTCGCCGCAGAAGTTGCAGGTTTCTTGGGCGTCGTGAGTCAGGGGTTTGAGCGGCAAAAGAGTGCGACGCAAAAACAACGCGGCCACGATGCCCGCAACCATGCGGATCCCCATGGTCGCGCGAATTGAAAACGTGGGGGACTTCATAGATTTCACTTTAAGCGGATTTCGCACCCGAGCAACAGTCCCTAACCAGTGCCGTCGCGATCCGAAGTCATGCGTGTGGAAAAGACCGCCAGAGCACTTTGGTGAACAGTTGCAGTTTGGTTCCCCTCCCCGCCGTCCGTTACACTAGAGATGTCCCCAACCGGGCAGCAGGCTCCAGGACTCCCGGACGATTTTCCGCAACTAACTCCCATGGCGACCATCCAACCTATTGCAGGAGAGAACGAGCAGCATCCCGACGTCGCCCTTGTCGAAAGGGTGCGCGCCGGCGACGTGTCCGCATACGATACGCTGGTCCGCAAATATGACCGGCAGGTCTTTCGGATCGCGCAGCACATTACGCAGAACCGTGAAGACGCGGAAGATGTGGTGCAGGACGCGTTCCTCAAGGCCTACGAGAAACTCGACCAGTTTCAAGGGAATTCGAAATTTTATACATGGCTAGTTCGGATTGCAGTCAACGAAAGCCTGATGCGGCTGCGCAAGCGGCGCACGGGCAGAATGGTCTCGATCGACGAGGATGTCGAGACCGAAGAGGGCAGCGTTCCGCGCGACCTGGCCGACTGGGCTCCCGACCCGGAACAAAACTATACCCAGGCGGAACTGGCAGAAATCCTGCGCAAAACGATCCAGGGGCTGCCGCAGGGTTTTCGAGTCGTCTTTGTTCTCCGCGACGTGGAAGGACTCTCGACGGAAGAGACGGCAGAAACGCTCGGCCTGAGCGTGCCGGCCGTCAAGTCGCGCCTGTTGCGCGCACGGCTGCAGCTGCGCGAGCGGTTGACCCGCTATTTCCGCAACAAAAAGGGTCCAAGGAAACTGGAGTTGAAAAGTGACCTGCACTGAGTTTTTAGCCCAGCTCGACGACCTGATCGACGACGCCGTCACCGCGAAGATGCGCGCCGATCTGCAGGAGCATCTGCGCGGCTGCGACCACTGCGAGGTTACGCTGAATACCACCCGCAAGACGATCGAGATCTACCGCTCGCACGAGATCTACGACCTGCCCTCCGACCTGCGCGAGCGCCTGCATGCCGCCATCATGGCGCGCTGCAAAAAGGGCTGCTGAAGCTCAAGCTCAAAGCATCCTTCTCAAAGCTACTTGAAATTTTTCCTATTTTACCTCCACTAAATAGCTCGAATCCAACTCCTGCGCTCTCAAGGCAACAGCCCGAACTCCGCCACTCCGTTGGGCGTTCCCACAAATACCTTCCCGTTCACGATCATCGGCGTGATGAACTTGTTGCCGTTGCCGAAGTGATCGCGGCTGCTCGCCGCCTGGTTGCTGTTGTAGAGTTCCTGCAGGCTTGTGGCATCGTAGGCATGCAACACCGCCGGCGAGGCATTCTCAACCGCCCAGACAATCCCGTTCGTCGTTCCGTTCGCGCTAACGGCCGGTGTTGTCCCCGGATACTGGAAGCTGTTGGCGCTTTGCGCGCTTGCCGACGTAGCCAGCTTGGCGTTGGCGATCGGAAAGGCCTTGAGGTTATCGTTCACTGCCCCGTAGTAGACCGTGTTGTTGAAGTAAGCCGGCATCGAAAACACACCGGCGATCGCCCCCTGAGATCTCCTGGTAGATCGCGTTGTCATTCTGAGGAATTGAACTTCCCCATCGAGTCGCGATTCACGACGTAAATCTTGGAATCTTTTCCTGCCCCCACCGCGAGGTGATGGACTGCGCCGGCACGTATCCGTCAGATCCGGCAAAACCAGCGCGCCTCCAGAACCAAGATCTTCATCGCCCGTCGACTCCGACACCGTATTCGACGTCTCGAAATAGTCGGCCGCGCTCAGCGCTGTTGCCCGCTGTCGAGACTTTCATGAAGGCGTTGCCGAAGTCGTGATTGGTCGGAAAACCATTTGCATCTAATCGTCGTGTCAAACGTCCCGTTCGCATCGAGGAAATAAATGTTGCCGCTGGTGTCGGCGGCAAGACCAGCGCCCGCCATCCAGATCGACCCTTCGCTGCCGTTGGGTGTCAGGTTCGAGCACGCTGGTTTGCGCCAGAGTCGATTCGCTGTATCCCATCAGCCAACCCGTGTAGGGACCAGCGTCGCAGTGCGAGGTCCACCCCATATAAATCGACGCCGTTCAACAGCAACAGCCCCGCGCGCTCCGCATACTGTGCCCGGGATCGAAGACCACCTTGCCGCCTGAGCTGTTCGCGCCTGTTCCCGGATAGCTTGCGCTGATCTCGGTCGGGCTGCCGGAAAGCTCTGCGCCGGTTGTGACATCGAGCGCATGCAGCCGCTGGTGATAATTGCCCGACGAGTCCTGCGACATGCCGACTACAAAGATCGTGCCGTTGGTGCCAGCCTTGCGGTCGATGACCGGCGTCGAGGTAATGCCGATCTCCGGCGTGATCTGCCCACACCCGTGATCGCCGCTGGTGGTTTCGCCCGATCCGAGGATCGACGTCTTCCAAAGCTGGGTCCCCGTGTCCGCGTCGAATGCATAGACGCTGTCGTGCTCAGTGACGGCATAGACCACATTGTGCGACTGGCCGCCGATCGACAAACCGGACAGATAGAGCGGCTGCGCCATCCACCTTGCCGTCCACGGCATCGTCCTGAGCAAACCGAAAGTCGCTGAAGCGACGTTGCTCGTCGTCAATGTGGTTTCGTTTGGATTCAGGCCGGTTCGTGCGACATCGACGTGATACGTCGTTATGTCCACGCTCCCCGTCGCAGGTGGGGTTGGCGGTGTCGGCGGCGCGGGCGTAGCCAACTGCGTTAATTGTAAGCGCGATCGACGCGGTGTGGGTCAGGGCACCTGAAGTCCCTGTGAACACGATCGTCGCGCTTCCGGCTGCGGCGCCAGAGCCCGCGGTCACCATCACTTGTTGCGGAGTCCCCGAGGACAAGCATCAACGTGGAAGGAGAAACAGTCACGCCCGGAGGGTGCGCCACTCAATGGACACGTTCACGTTGCCCGGAAAACCCGGAGACAGCCGTCGCCGTAACCGTGACCGATTGTCCCGTGCCGCCCGCCGTAAGCTGGCGCTCGTTGGAGTGGCTTGAAGCGAAAAATCAGCCGAGGAACGACGCTTTTGCGTGTACGAGCTGCAACCGACCGTCCATGCCGCCAAAAGCAATACCCAGATACTGTATTTCTTCAAGTGCCAGCCTCTCCGCATGGGGTCTATCATCCTTCCGCAAGGATTTGGATGCATGTTGTAAGCCGGGCTTATCGATGGCATCGAACCCCTGAAACTTCGGTCATCGGATGCTTCAAAAGGAAGCGAACTGAAGTAGATTGACTCGATCATAGCCTCCTGCAGACCCGAGCCCTCCGTAAAGTTCTATCGAAAAGAAGTGACTTTAGGCAGCTTTCGCACCACAACTTTCCGCGTAAAATGCCGTCATTGCCTACGAGGGGCTCGAGCGCCGGCGCGCTCCCCTCAAAACAAGCGATCCGAAGGAATTCTGATGCAGCTTTTGCAGAGATCATTGGCCGCGATTCTGTGTTTTAGCCTTATCGCCCGCCGTCCGGGTTGGGCGCAGAGCCCCTCACCGAGACGGAAAACATCCTGCCAACAGCGCCAGAAACAGGCCAAAGTACCAATCAGGTCAATTGCAAGGCGACGCGCGCATTCTTCACGCCCTGAACCGCTTCACCTTCGGATCGCGGCCCGGCGACATCGAAGTCATCCGCTCCATCGGTCTCGACAAATGGTTTGATCAACAACTTCATCCCGCGAGTCTCGACCTCACCGATCTGAATGCCCGGCTCGCCGAGTTCCCTGCCATGCAATGGAATCCCGAGGACCTGCTCTTCCGTATCCCGAGCAACGCGATCATTCGCCAGGCCATCGATGGCAAAGCTCCATACCCGAGCGTGGCGCTCTCCACGCCATCTATGAAAATCAGATTTACCGGGTCGCCCAGAAGAAACAGGAACAGGCCCAAAAGAAAGAAGCCGAGCTGAATCAAACCGGCGCCTCCAACGCCGCAAGCCTCGCCCGCAGCCAATTCCGGGATGTCGATGCAGGCCGAAAGCCGAAACCCTGCACCGATGACCAAAGATCCCGTCACCAATGCAGACCGCCGGCGAATCCGGACAAATGAACATTGCCGCGCCAATGTCCGCAGCCGCCGCGCGGCACCCCGGCTGTTCTCCGCACTCGAAGCGAGATCAACCCATCCTGGATCTTCCGCCGCAACAACGCCTGTCCGCCTCGCGACCATGCGTCAGCCGGAGTTCGACGAATTCTTCAAATCATTGAAGCCATTGCAGCGCGCCATGCTCGATGCCGGTCTCACTCCCGATCAGCGAGAAGTAGTCGGCGCCCTTGAGAATCCCGATCGCCTCGTCGTCGAGGAACTGACCGCCCAGCGCCTCACCCGCGACATCTATTCCACCGCGCAGTTGCAGGAAGTGATGACCGATTTCTGGCTGAATCACTTCAATGTGTACCTGCGCAAGAACGAGACCGACGCCCTACTACCTGGTCAGCTATGAGCGCGACGTGATCCGGCCGCTCGCGCTGGGCAAATTTGAAGATCTGCTCGAAGCCACCGCGCACAGCCCTGCCATGATGCTCTATCTCGACAACGCCGAGAGCATCGGCCCCGACTCGCACAGCCGCCGAGCGCGCAGAGATTGCAGCAGCACGCAAGCCCGGCAATCAGAAAAAAGTGCGCGAGGGCCTAAACGAAAACTACGCGCGCGAGTTGATGGAGCTGCACACGCTCGGCGTCAACGGCGGCTACACCCAGGCCGACGTCACCCAAGTGGCGCGCATCCTGACCGGCTGGACGGTCGAGCGCCCGCAACGCGGCGGCGGATTCGCAGTTCAACCCCAACCGCCACGAGCCAGGAACCAAGAAAGCGCTCGGCCAGAAGTTCAAAGATCATGGCGAACAGGAAGGGCGCGAACTGCTGCACTACCTGGCCACGCGCCCTGCGACGGCGCAGTTCATCTCCCGCAAGCTCGCCATTCGCTTCGTCAGCGACGATCCTCCGCAAGTCGCTGGTCGATCGGATGGCAAAGACGTATCTCTCCAGCGGCGGCGACATCTCCGCCGTGCTGCAAGACGCTCTATCATTCGCCGGAGTTCTGGTCCACGAGCGTCTATCGCGCCAAGGTAAAAACGCCGCTCGAATTCGTCGTGTCGGCCGTCCGCGCCAGCGACGCGAACATCGAGAATCTCCGCCCCATCGCAAACGAGCTGCGCACGCTCGGCATGCCGCTCTATGGCTGCGTTCCTCCCACCGGCTACAACTGGAAGGCATCGACTGGGTCAGCACCGGCGCGCTGGTCGATCGCATGAACTTTGCGCTTGAGTCTTGCCGCGAACCGGCTGCCCGGAATCACAACGTCGTGGAGCTCCGCGATCAGACGACAGCGCCGGCAACCATGCTCGGCGAACAGACGACGTCCGAGCGCCGAATCCGAAGAGTCGCGGCTCGAATCGCTGCTCGTCGCGGGCGGCATCAGCGACTCGACGCGCACCGCAGTCCTCCAACAATTCCAGCAGCAGAGCGCGCAAATCGCAGCAGCCCGCTTCAGCCCAGCCGATTGCAGCACAGGCGCGGCCAGCATTCCACGCCCAAGCCGCCGACCCTCGAACGCCAGGACCAATTGCTCGCCGGTCTCTTGCTCGGCTCACCGGAGTTCCAGCGCCGCTAGGCCTGTGGCGCAGGTTGTGTCAGCACGAATATGCGTGCCCCAGGCTTTCGCCATCTTTCGGCGACGCTGGGAAAGCACGAACTTCAAGAGCTTGGATCTGCGCGGGTACTATCTGAAGGAGTCTCTATGCAGATGAATCGGCGATTCTTTCTTCGCAACGGCGCGTTGGCCGTCGCAGGCACAACGGCGATTCCCAGCTTTCTGGTGCGCTCCGTGCTCGCGCAAACGGTGACTGCGCCCGATCGCCGGCTCGTCGTCATCTTTCAGCGCGGCGCGGCCGACGGGCTCAATATCGTCGTTCCCTATCGCGAGAAGAACTACTACTCCATGCGGCCCAGCATCGCCATTCCGCAGAACCAGGTGGTCGATCTCGATGGATTCTTCGGCCTGCATCCCTCGCTCGCCTCGTTCAAGCCGCTCTACGAACAGGGCCATCTCGCCGTCGTTCACGCCGTCGGCTCGCCCGACATGTCCCGCTCGCACTTCGACGCGCAGGACTACATGGAGTCGGGCACGCCGGGCCTCAAAAGCACGCAGGACGGCTGGCTCAACCGCGCCTTGCAAGCCGAAGACGCGCGCTGCCACTGCGAGCACACACGCCCTTCCGCGCCGTCTGCTCTGGGCGCCGATGTGCCGCGCACGCTTGCCGGCAGCGTTCCCGCGATCGCGCTGAGCAATGTGAACACTTTCACCGTAGGCGGCCGCGGCCCTGCGCCTTCGCCCGCAGCAAGCGCCTTTGAGGCGATGTATGGCGACAGCGGCGACCGCATCTTCCATCCCGCGGGCGAAGAGACCTTCGAAGCCGTCAAGATGCTGCGCGCCGCTAACCCCGGCCAATACACGCCGAGCGTCGGGCGCCGATTATCCCAACTCCGAATTCGGCAACAACATGAAGCAGATTGCGCAACTGCTCAAGGCCAACCTCGGCGTCGAAGCGGCGTTCACCGACGTGAGCGGCTGGGACACGCATCAGAACCAGGGCAGCGTGAATGGCCAGCTCTCCAATCGCCTGAAGGATTTTTCCGACAGCATCGCGCCTTCTGGCGCGACCTGGGCGACGGCGCCGGCAATGTCACGCTCGTCACGATGTCGGAGTTTGGCCGCACCGCGCGCGAGAACGGCACCGGCGGCACCGACCACGGCCACGCCAACGCGATGTTCGTGCTGGGCGGCGAAGTGAAGGGCGGCAAGGTCTACGGGCGCTGGCCCGGCCTCGACAACGAGCAGCTCAACGAAGGCCGCGACCTCGCCCTCACCACTGACTACCGCGAAGTGCTGGGCGAAGTGGTCACGCGCACCCTCGGCGCAAGCAATCTTGAAATGGTCTTCCCCGGCGCACGCCTGGCGCCCAACAACTTCCTGCGGTTGGTGTAGCCGCTGAGTCCCTGCGCTTGACCAGCGATAAATAGCATTCACCCGAATAAGGAGAACCCAGCGCTCCGGATTCACGCGTGCAAAATGGGACATGAGGGCCAACGCAGCCCCGGCGATTATTCTGAAAGGTGACAGAAAGCCACGGCGCACTCCCGAAGACCCAGCGTCAGAAAGCTTTTTTCCGGTCCTTTGCTCAATGGCTTTGCCTCGGTGTCTTGTTGGTTTGGTCGTTTGCGGCGCTCATCCTTGTGGCCCTCCGATGGATCGACCCGCCCACCACCGCGGTGCACATCGAGCGCCGCTTGCAGGCCTGGATGCATCACACGCCATATCACGAACACTACGAGTTCATTTCGCTCAACCAGATCTCGCCCAATCTCCAACACGCCGTAGTCGCCGCTGAGGACGCGCGCTTCTATCTGCATCATGGGTTCGATTGGCACGCGATCCAGATCGCTGCCGAAGACGATATGGAAGGCGGCCGCATGCGCGGCGGATCCACCCTGACACAGCAACTCGTAAAGAATCTTTTCTTCGGAACGAGCCGCTCGTTCCTGCGCAAAGGCGCGGAGTTCACTCTGGTGCCAGTTGCCGAATTGGTTCTTGGCAAGCGGCGCATTCTCGAACTCTATCTCAACGTGATCGAATGGGGCCCTGGTATCTATGGTGCGGACCCTGCGTGTCATTACTACTACCGAACCGCGGCCCGCAATGTCGGCCGGCAACAGGCGGCACAGCTCGCCGCGATTCTGCCGTTGCCGCTAAAGCGACGGCCCGAACGCATGAATCGCTACAGCGCGCTTATCCTTGAGCGAATGCGCGAAATGGGCTGGTAATCGCGAGCACTTTTTTCCCGATACATCGCGTAGCATCTCTCGCGCGTTCGGTTCTGGCCGGATGTTCACCCAACCCTTTGCAGATCATTTCATCGATAGGACGCACAATCATAGTGAGAAAAGATCAAGGACCGGGAGGGGATCAAGCCAGCCGCGACCAACGCTGAACAGCGGGGCCTCCCACAGATGGGTCTTCGTTTGTGGGGGCGAGAGTACCCCCCCTACCCTCCAATATTTGCGGTTTTCCACATCGAATTTGCGCATCATTTCCCAGAGCTGATGCGAAAAAAGGCAAAATCCAATTACTCGGCTCGCAATGCTTCAGTAGGACTCACCGACGCGGCTCGGCGCGCTGGGAGAAAACTCGCAGCCAACGAAGCCGCACCCAGAAGCAAGGCCACTCCGGCCAGCGTCGGTAGCATCCCAAGCCTGCACGCCAAACAAAATCTTGCGCATCAGCATGGAAGAGCCGACTGCGCATATCAACCCAACACCGACACCCACGGCCGTCAGACGCCCTGCTTGCCGCATCACGAGCTTGTAGACCGAGCCGCGCTGCGCTCCCAGAGCCATGCGCACGCCGATCTCGCGCGTCCGCTGACTAACAGAATAGGCAACCACTCCATACAATCCCACCACACCCAGCACCAGCGCGATCGCGGCAAATCCCCCCACCAGCCAAGACGCGAAGCGATGCAACAGCGAAGACTGCGACGACTCGATCTGGTCTGTCATCGTAATCTCGCCATACACACCGAGATTCGGATCGACCTTATGCAACGTGCTCACCAGCATCGGCAGAACTGACTTCTCATCCTGCGCTGTGCGCACAGCAACTGCAAAGTTCGTATCGATCCCGTGATAAATCGAGAAATATTCCGAGGGCCACACTTCGTCATCCAGAGCCCCTTCGCGAACATTCTTGATGACGCCCACAACCTGCCGCATCGACTTAGGTGTTAGCGCGCCATCGCCGATCATCTTGCCGATCGGATCTTCGCCTGGAAAATACTTCTGTGCCAACGCCTCATTGATCACAATCACCTGCGGCTTGTTCACATCATCAGACGCGGAAAGCATGCGGCCTCGGACAAGTGTGGCTCTGAGCGTGGTGAAGTAGTCGGCACTCACATCGCGGAGATCCACTTCATTGTGCTCTCCATGAAATGGCTTACCCACAATACGAATCCAGTCGGTATTGCAGTTGCACTGCACGGGCAAGTCGGTGGTAATGCCTACGGACTGTATGCCGGGCAGCGCCGACGCCTGACGCACGATCTCGCCATACAAGGTGGTTGCCCGCGACTGATCATTGCCGTAAATGCTGTCAGGCGCAATCACCTGGACCGTTGCCAGGTGCGTTGTATCGAAACCATCTTCGACATGGAGCAACCGATAAAAACTCTGCCCCAGCAATCCTGCACCAACCAGGAGAACGACTGCGATCGCAAGTTCCACAACCACGAGATTCGCGCCCAGCCGCTGCCACAGGCGCCCTGCCGCTGCGCGACCGCCTTCGCCCAGCCCCACACGAATGTCCTGGAACGAAAGGCGCAGCGCAGGCGTCGCCGCAAGCAGAATGGCAGAACACACGGCGATTGCCGCTGCAAACAACGCTGTATGCCCGTTCAGACCCACGATGCGCAGGAACGGCACGTAATCGACGATCCCTTTTGGAACCATCCGTGTCAACAGTGTCATCAGCCATCCGCCGATCAGCAAACCTCCAAGGCAACCGGCGGTCGCCAGCAGCAATCCTTCAGTCACAAACTGTCGAACTAACCGAACTCGCGTTGCACCCAATGCACCTCGGACCGCAATCTCACGTCTCCGGCTTTCCGATCGCACCAGCAGCAGGCTAGCCACATTCACGCAGGCAATCAAAAGCAGTAGTCCCGCGCCGCTCAACAATGTCAGAAGAATGCTTCGTACATTGCCGACGATAATCTCAGAGAGAGGAACTACGCTCGCGCCCTGGCCCTGGTTCGTACCGGGATATTGTTTTGCCAACTGCGCTGCGATGGCCTGCATCTCAGCACGCGCTGCCTCCATGGTTACGCCATCGCGCAGCCTGCCGATGCCGTCTAGGTTATGACAGCCTCTCCGCTGCTCGCACCCATTCTTGTCAAGCAACGGAACATAGAACTGCGCAATTCCGCGCGGGGCAAAGGCAAACTCGCGTGGCAGCACGCCCATGATGGTGTACGCGTCGCCGCTCAAAGTCACCGATTGCCCCACAACGTCGCGTCGTCCACCGTAACGTGTAATCCATGTTCCATACGGTGAGCATCACGATCTTCGGCTTACCCGGTTGATCTTCACCCGGCAAAAATCCACGACCCAGTATTGGCTTCACGCCCAGCGTGCTGAAGAAGCCATCGCTCACGCGCGCTGCGGGCACCGGCACTGCGCCCGAGGAGGTACCAAGTAGAAAACCCGTACCGCCATAAGCCTCAAGAGAGCGGAACGAGTGATTCAGCCGCTTCCAGTCCTCATAATCGGCTCGGGAGATATTAGATCGCTCGCGCAATGCAGAGTTCTCATCCACAGACATCAAGCGGTTGGGATTGGAATAAGGCAACGGCTCCAACAGCGCGGCATCCACAAATCCGAAGATGGCCACGCTTACACCCATTCCCAGAGCAAGAATAAAGATCGCCGTCAGCGCGAATCCAGGATTCTTTCGAATTTGCCGAAAAGCAAAGCGCAGATCCTGTACCACGGTTTCCATCCGAAATCCCACCACCTCGTGACTCTGCTCTTTGAGAACCGATGAGTTTCCGAACTGCCGCTTCGCCGCATAGCGGGCAGCCGCCGGCGACATGCCCTCAGCCACCAACGCTTTTTCCGCCTCCGTTCGATGGAACGCCATCTCCTCGTCTAGGTCGCTTTGAAAGCGCCCACGCCCCAACAAGATTGCAAGCTTGCGAAAGAAACGGCTCATCGAATTACTCACCTTTCCTATTCCAGTAGTGCTGAGCAACCATACGCGGTAAAAGCGAACCTCACTCCGATCGCAGAGCATCCATGGGATCTGCCTGCGTTGCTCGACGCGCCGGAATGTAGCAGGCGATAAGCGCAACGGCAATCACAAGCAGACCAACGGCAAAATAAGTTGCCGGATCACTCGGGCTGACGTCGAAGATAAGACTCTTTAAGACACGTGCAAGCGCCAGGGATGCGATCACACCGAGGGCCGCGCCTTCGAACGTGACCTTTGCTGCCTGCGCCAAAACGAGGCGTAACACGTCCTGCTGTTGCGCGCCCAGAGCCATGCGCAACCCAAATTCCGCAGTCCGTTGGCTCACCGAGTAGGAAATCACTCCATAGGTTCCAATTGCAGCAAGAAGAATTGCCAGCCCTGCAAACATTCCCACGAGAACGAACGCAAAGCGCGGAGTGGCAACAGACGCGCCCACGATCCGGTCCATGACCTGCACATCGGCGACTGCCAACTCGGGGTTGAGACGCCTGACTTCGTTCCGTACTGCGTCCGAAAGCAAATCCGGATTGGAATTGCTGCGCAGCACAATTGACATGTCGGGATTGGCAGCCTGCGACTCAGGCCACCAGAATCCTGGCTCGGCGCGTGGGCTGTTGGGCTGGTCCTTGATGTCGCCAACCTCACCCACGATCGTCATCCAGTCCTTCTCCTTCGGGTTGTCCTCAAAAGTCATGCGCTTGCCGATTACGTTCTCGCCGGGCCAATAGCGATCGGCCATCGCACGATTCACGAGAATGATCGACAGCGAAGTCTCCGTGTCGCCGTCGTTAAAGAAGCGGCCGCCGATCAGAGGCACTCCCAGCGCGCTGAAGTAGCCCGGCGTAGCCATGTGATAGCGAGCGTGGAACTGTGTGCCCGGACGCGGCTTCTTGCCTTCGATGGTGAAGCCGCCGGCATTTTCATCCCAGCCAGTCCACGGGAGGTCACTCCCGGCGCCGACACTTTCAACGCCAGGAACAATGCTCAGGTCAGCCGTCAGCTGTTGGTAGAACCGTCCGGTCATCGCGCCTGTTTTGTACTGTTCATGTGGAAGCGAAATGCTTGCCGTTAGCACGTGCTGCTGCTGGAAACCAGGATCGACGTGGAGTTGGTTGAGCAAACTGCGCATCATCAGTCCCGCGCCAATCAGTAGTACGCAAGCCAGACTCACCTCCGAGATCACCAGTGCACTGCGCAGCCGGCCCTGGTATCCAGAAGCTGTCGTAGTGCGTCCACCTTTTTGCAAGCCTTCCTTCGGATCGGTTCGCGCAGCCTGCCATGCAGGAGCCATTCCGAACAGCAGGCCGGTGGCCACGCTGACGAGGAATGTAAATGCGAAGACCGGCCCGCTGACGTGAATGTCATTTGCCCGCGGAAACTTTGCAGGCAATAGAGAAACCAAAATGTCGACTCCGCCAATGGCAAGCAAAAGCCCCAATGCTCCGCCGGCAAAAGAAAGCAGCAAGCTTTCTGTCAACAACTGGCGCACTACCCGGATGCGCGGCGCGCCCATCGCCAGGCGCACAGCGAGTTCCCGTTGGCGTCCCGACGCTCGCACCAGTAGAAGATTGGCGGCATTGGCACATGCGATCAACAGCACCATGGCGACAGCCCCCAGTAGAACCAGAAGCATCGTCCGGCTTCCGCCGACGATCTCTGTGTAAAGGGGGATCACGAGCACGGTCCATCCCACGTCGTTGTTCGGATGTTGGCCGCCGAGTTGCGTCATGATGGCACTCAAGTCGGAACGTGCCTGCTCGACGCTCACGCCGTCTTTGAGCCGGGCGATGCCTTCAACATAGTGCGAGCCGCGTTGGTTTGGATCTCCAGCAAAGGAGAACGGCCACCAAACATCGACACTCTCGCCATAGGCGACCGCATGGTATTCATTGCCTGGGTGCTCGGTCCCCGCAGGCATCACGCCGATGACCGTGAAGGGCTGCGTGTTCATTGTGACTTTGCGGCCAATGATTGCAGGGTCTGAGTTGAAGCGGGTTCGCCACATTCGGTCGCTCAGAATTACCTGAAGTCCGTTTCCGGGAATCTCCGCCTTCCGATCGAACTCTCGTCCGAGTTTTGGTTGCAGTCCGAGCACATGAAAATAGCCGCTCGTGATACCGAACCCATTCAGCCGCACAGGCTCTCCGGAACCCGAGAGCTGGACATCTCCGCGCGTGAAAATGGCCATGGATTCAAACGATCTGTTCTGTGCCCTGAAATCGCGAAAGTCAAAGGGGTTCAATGGAAACTTTGGATAGCTCGAGCTCGAAAGAAAGACCCGCACCAGGCGGTCCGCACGCGGATAGGGCAGCGTCTTCAGAAGTACTCCATCAATCACGCTGAAGATCGCACTATTCGCCCCGATACTCAACGCCAGCGTGAGCAGCATGACGACGGTGAAGGCCGGACTGTGCACTAGCTGACGAATTGCATAGCGCAAGTCGCCAAACACTGTCTCGAAGCTGAACCCGACGATCGCCTGCGTTCTGTCGTTCAAGAGTGTCGTGTTGCCGACTTGACGCACCGCCGCCGCACGGGCAGCCTCAGGCGCCAGTCCCTTTTGCAGATGCTCCTTCTCAACCTCGGCACGGTGGAACGCCATCTCTTCATCCAGCTCGCTGTGAAATCGAGCACGGCGAAAGAGAATCGACAGCTTCTTCGCAAATCGGAAGAATGGACTCATCTATGCCTCCTGCACATCGCTGAGCACGCGGCCAATGGCCTCGATCATCTGTTCGAACTGCGATACCTCGAGTCCAAGCTGCTTACGCCCGGCTGCAGTGAGCGTGTAAAAGCGAGCACGGCGGTTCGTATCGGTCATCTTCCACTCGGCCTTCACCCAGCCTTGCAGCAGGAGGCGCTGCAGAGCGGGATAAAGCGACCCTTCTTCCACCGTCAGCACATCGTCTGATAAGCGCTTAATGGAAAGCGCAATGCCATAGCCGTGCAGGGGCGCGCGGGTCAACGTTTTCAAAATCAGCATGTCGAGCGTGCCGGGAAGCAGGTCGGGCTTTTTCGCCATGGCCTACCTATAGGTTCTCTATGGATAGGGTGTCAATGGACTTGTGACGAACGGAATCCTTAGTGCCCGAAAACAGATCAGCCCATGCTTTTTGCATGGGCTGCAGTATTTGGCCGAGGACAGTAAGGGTAGTTTCTATCCTGTTCCCTGTTCCCTGTCTTTCAGTGCTTGCTGTACATCTCCATCACGTCCTTGCGAAGTTCGAGGCGGCTGGGAATACGGGTATAAAACATGTGCCCGCCCGAATATTCGTGCACGGTAACGCGCGTCGGATCGCCCATCAATGGCATTTGGTCGACCGTCAGCACGGAACCCATAAACGGACAGGAAAGATCGTTCCATCCGTGCGCAATCAGGACGCGGAGCTTCGGGTCGGCCGCGACGGCCTGGCGCAGCTGCGTCACCGAGCCATTGCGTAAATCATCATCGCGATCCCATAGACGATTCACGTCATAGGAGAGTGCGTTATAGCGCGCGTCGATTTTCCAACCGACCGTGCGCGTGATGAAGTCCACCATCGCCGTAGTCATCGGCGCAATAATGCTGGCCAGGATCGGATCGTTGGCCCGCTGCTCCGGTGCAAAAGGAAATGGATCGAACGACGTCACGTTCGAGTCATAGACCGAGCCGAGCTTGCCCTCCTCGCGAAAAACTTCGCGCAGATAGGCTCCCGTTTCGAGCCGCCCGCCCGAGAACTTCACAAACGCCGGATCGAGTCCCGTCAGGTCCGTCACGTGCTGAATCATCGCCTTCGTCGCGTCGGGATCGGCCCGCCCTTTGAGCAGGGTCGTCGCGTATTCGCTTCGGGTGTAAGCGATGACGTCGGCCATTGTCTCCGGCGTCAGCTTCTTCTCCCGCTCCAGGTGCGCCGCGGTGATCGAGGGCAACGTCATCATCCACGGCAAGGGAGAAAGATCGCCGTTGTCGTCGACCGTCGGATTCAGATAGGGCGACACCAGCACGACACCATTCAGAGCCACTCCAAGCTGCGACTGCAAATAGTAAGTGACGCGGGGCCCGCGAAATCCGCCGTAGCTCTCGCCGACGAGATATTTGCGTGAGCTTAGCCGATTGTTTTTCACCAGCCAGTCGTAGATCACGCGCGAAAGGTACTGGATATCCGGGCTGGTGCTGTAGAAAAGCTTTTTCGCATCGGCCTCGGGCACCGTCGCGCGGCTGAATCCGGTGCCAATCGGATCAATGAATACAAGGTCGGTAAAGTCCAGCCATGTACCTGGATTGTCGATCAGCGACGTTGGATCGGAGGGGCTGTCACCCTCATTGCCCGCCTGCAAATGCTTCGGACCGATGGCGCCGAAGTTCAAATACACCGAAGACGCGCCTGGACCGCCATTGAGCGCAAATGTCACCGGCCGATTGTCGCCGTCCACCGCGTACGAGGTCACAACTACCTCGCCAGCCACCTTCCCATCTTTGTCGCGAACAGGCAATGGGCCCACGGTTACCGTGTATTTAAGAGTCTTGCCATCCAGCATGATGGCCTGCTGCGAGTGCGCATCGGGAGGGAGGGGTGGAAGTACGGATTTGTCATCGGCAGGCTTGTCGGAAGTGGCTGGCTTGCTCGTCGCGGGCGTTGTCTTATCGGCTTGCGCCTGGGACTGCGCGGTCGGAGAGATCAGGCAACAACAGGCGAGCGCGATGGCGGCCCGCTCGAAAGGGAGTCTCAAGGGAAAGACGCTCATTGACCTACAATACATGGCCTGCGCCCATTGCTGGCAGAGCCAGCGTCCCATGATTTACCCTCAAACACGGCATGAGATTCGCACAAGTGCTTTTCGCCCCCGCCCTGGCCGCGACGTTCGCATTGGCAGCATTCGCACAGGATGCAACCAAACCCGCCCAGGAAATCCCGGACGCCCCGCAAGCCACCGCAGCCGCAACGATTCATCCCAACGGCCCGACCGTTGTCATGGATACTTCGATGGGCCGCATCACTTGCCAGTTCTTTCAAAAACAGGCGCCCAATGCTGTCGCAAACTTCATCGGCCTCGCCCAGGGAACAAAGGACTGGACGGATCCTGCGACCAATAAAAAGCAGCACCACAAACCGCTCTACGATGGAACTACTTTCCACCGCGTCATTCCCGAGTTCATGATTCAGGGCGGCGACCCAGTCGGCACAGGGATGCGGCGATCCAGGATACGCCTTCGCCGACGAACTCGATCCGGACCTGAACTTCGACGTCCCGGGCCGGCTGGCGATGGCCAACTCCGGACCGAACACGAATGGCAGCCAGTTCTTCGTCACAGAGCAGGGCTACGACTCGCTGAATCAGCACTACACCATATTTGGACAGTGCGATGAGCCCAGCGTTGAGGTCGTCAAGACCATTGCTCGCGTCCAGCGAGACGGGAACGACAAGCCTCTTGTGTCCGTTGTGCTGAAGAAAGTAACCATCGTCCCCGAAGGCCAACCGGTGCCTCCGCCGCCAGCCGCCGGTGGGCAGCCTGCGTCCGATACGCCTAAACCGTAATCATCCCACGAACCCCACAAATTAGGAGCGTTTCATGGCCCTCACAGCAGGAACCTATGCCGTCTTCAACACCACGGAAGGCAAAATTACCGTCCGTCTTTTCGAATCCGACGCGCCAATCACAGTAAAGAATTTCATTGAGCTCGCTGAAGGCGGCAAAGAGTGGACACATCCCACCACGCACGCCAAATCAACGACCAAGCTGTACGACGGGACGATCTTTCATCGCGTGATTCCCGACTTCATGATCCAGGGCGGCGATCCAGCCGGAACAGGGATGGGCGGCCCGGGTTATCGATTCGAGGACGAGACCAAAGGCTCCAAGCACAAATTCGATCAGCCCGGAAAATTGGCCATGGCCAACTCCGGGCCGAATACCAACGGCAGCCAGTTTTTCCTCACCGTTGCGCCAACTACATGGCTCACCGGCAAGCACACCATCTTCGGCGAAGTGGTCGAAGGGCAGGACATCGTGGTGAAGATCTCCAAGGTCGCCCGCAATTCGCAGGACAAACCTGCCAAGCCACTCGTCCTGGAGTCGGTAACGATCGAACGCGTCGCTTGAGCCGCGCCACCCCCTTGCATAACGCGTCCCCGCGACAGGAGCGCTGCTGACGATGGATCCGTCCCTTGACAGCAAACCGAGGGCCAGCCTGAGCGACTATTTGGCGGCAGAGCGAACGCTGCTTGCGTGGATTCGCACCGGACTGGCCTTGATGGGATTCGGATTCGTGGTGGCACGCTTCGGCCTGTTCCTGCAACAACTCCAATTGGTCAGGGGAGGGCCGCCCGCGAAAGTCTACGGACTGTCGCTCTGGCTTGGCACTGCCCTGATCGCTGTTGGAATCGTTGTGAACCTGTTTGCCGGGTTTCACCATCTGCAATTGGTGAGAAGCCTGGATCGCGGCGACACATCGTCCTCGCATTCCACCACTCAGGCCGTCGCAGTCGCCTTCTTTCTCGCATTGGTTGGGGTTGTAATGGCGGTCTATCTTGTCATCATTCGGGGTTGACAGGCTGCTTCTCAAGACGGGCAAAGGAGAATTGCATGGCTCAGGCGAAGGATAGCGGCATCATCACCATTCCAAGCAACCACTCGGTCGATGAGACGATCGGAAAGCTCAAGGGCATCCTCACCGCAAAGGGCGTCATGATTTTCGCGCTTGTCGATCACAGCGGCGAGGCAGAGAAGGCTGGACTCAAGATGCCTCCGACCAAGCTGCTGATCTTCGGCAGTCCAAAGGCGGGTACGCCTGTCATGCTTGCTGCGCCCAGCATCGCCATCGACCTTCCGCTCAAGATTCTCGTTTGGGAAGACGGGAGCGGCAAAGTCTGTGTCTCCTACAACAGTCCGCAGTATCTCAAGGAGCGCCACAACGTTCCCGACAACCTGCTTAAGACCATCGCGGTCGTCGAGGCGCTCGCATTGAACGCCGCAGCTTGATTCTTCAAATCATTCGGCCAGCGCCGTTCAGCTCAGGATGCGTCCTTGCATAACTCCAGGACCGCTTTCCCAAACTTCTCGACCTTCGCGGGTCCAAATCCGCTTACGGCGAGCAATTGATTCGGCGTGCCGGGCCGCGCTTGTGCGAGTGCTCGTAAGGTCTTGTCGTGGAGGATCAGAAACGTTGGAACGCCCAGCCGTTTTGCCTCCGACGAGCGCCACTCTCTGAGTTTAAGAACCAGGTCGTCCTCCTCCGGCGTCGGCACTGCGGTACGGATTTCGGCATTCTTTGCAATTCTCTGTTGACCCGACTCTGTCCTCGGCGTGGCTCCGCCCGCCTGCCGCTTTCGTTTCGTCACCTGACCTGTTGGAGTAAACTCCTCAACGATCCCATCGCTGATCAAGAGTTCCGTCGACGAGCCATTCCGCATCTCCAATCCAGCCTCGGTCAAGCTGATTTTGCGAAATTTCCGCACTTCTCCATTCTTCTCGTACTCGGCGTCCTCGATCCCGATCAACCCGCTACCCACCATCGCATCGAGAAGACCCTCAAAGTCATCGCGGCTCATTCGCCCAGTTGGGTCGAGGCCACGTTGCAGCGTTCCGGCCGCCTTGTAGTTCACGGATCGCAAATCGTCGACGATCGCTTGGGCCATCCTTTGTTCTTCCCGCGTAGCCCTTCGAAAGAGCTTCAACACCGCATTCGCCGGATTGCACACATCGCATACGCCACAAGCCCGGCTTGCGTCTTCAACATCGCCAAAATGCCGCACCAACTGGGCCATCCGACATTCGCTTGACTTCGTGAAGCGAAGAACGCGCTCGAACTGATCGGTCCGGTACTGTGCCTGCACCGAATACGTCTTCTTCCAGCCAGGTCCGCCTGCGGTGACCACACGCTCGGAGCCGAAACTCAATCGCGCCCCACCATGGATTTCAAGCTTTTCCAGAGCTTTATCGAACTCTTCTTCCGACAACGTAGATTTCGCCCGCAACTCCTCGGCCCCCTGAGGCTCCTCAGTCAGCCTGCGAAACACTTCCTGCAAATGATTGGCCGGCGGATAGTCGCGATTTAGGAAGAAGTCGCGCGTCCGCTGGTCGGCATAAGAGTGCATCAGAAACGTCCGGCTTGCGGCGCCATCACGACCTGCGCGTCCAATCTCCTGGTAATAGCTCTCCAATGTTCCAGGCAATCCTGCATGGATCACGGTCCGAATATCAGCCTTGTCAATCCCCATGCCAAATGCAATGGTCGCGACCACAATTTCTAACTCTCCCGCCTGAAATGCCGCTTGCACACGCTCACGCGTCGCTCCATCCAGTCCCGCATGATAGGCCGCCGCGGCCGCCGTCGATGATAGCCCTTCGGCCAGGCTCTCCGCCTGCTTGCGTGAAGCGGCGTACACAATTGCAGGCCGCCTCTCCGGCTTGGCCAGCAATCCGCAGATCGCATGAGCTCGCGCTGGCACCGAAACCTCCACCACCTCGATGGCCAGATTTTCTCGTCTGAATCCGTGAATGAACAGCTTTGGCGAAACCATTCCAAGCTGCGCAACAATGTCCGCCTGCACCGCGGGTGTTGCCGTTGCCGTGAGTGCTAACACTGGTGTCGGTCTCAACGCCGGCAAGTATTCCCCCAGCATCCGGTAGTCAGGGCGGAAATCGTGCCCCCATTGCGAAATGCAGTGCGCCTCGTCTACCGCAATCAGCGTGGGTTTCATCTTGGCCAGCATCTGCGGAAAGCCGGGCACGCGCAACCGCTCTGGAGCGATAAACAGGAATTGCAAGTTTCCTTGCAGATAGTCCACGCAGGCTTGGCGCGAAACTGCGCGATCCAGACCGGAATGTATCCTCGCCACCCGCAGCCCAAGCGCGGCGAGTTTTGCGGCCTGATCCTCCATAAGCGCAATCAGCGGCGAAATCACCAGCGCCGTTCCGCCCAAAGCAACCGCCGGCAACTGGTAGCACAGCGACTTCCCTGATCCGGTCGGCATGACCAGGAGGAGATCGCTGCCCTCTAAGGCGCTTCGGCAGACGGCCTCCTGATTCGCTCGAAAGCCCTCGAACCCAAAGACTGATTTCAGCAATCTGCCGAGCATGTCCTTGGATGAATCCTCTGTCGTCAACTCGGCCCTGCCCCATCGAAACGCCGCATCAATTGCACTGGTTTCCATTTCTGACTCTAGCAGGGTTGGCGGCGCTCGAATGGAGTCCTCCTCTTCGAGCGAGCCCGAAATTTCGGCGCAAACTGAAGGCGGTTTGCAGGGTGGCTTCTTCGTCCGTTCGGGCGTACCATTCCCTGTGTTTCCAATTCACTTTGCAGCCATGTGCCAACTGTCGTGGCACATCTGCGTCCGGAGGCAGTCTCGCGTGAGTGTTTTTCTTCGTAGCACCGCTTCCATTCTTGCCCTTTTGATTTGTGCAGCCGCCGCGGCTGCGCCCAATGTGGAGTTTCTGCGCAGTTACAAAGGCACGCCCTATCACGATGCACGCAACAAGGGCGGCGCTCAGAAAATTCCAGGTAAGGTGATCTGTGCGTATTACGACTTTGGGGGCGAAGGCATTGCCTATCACGATGCGGACGCCAAAAATCACGGCAGCGGCGAACTGAATCCCGCCGACGGAAGTTACCTCAATGAATTTCGCATCGGTGAAGGCGTGGATACTTCCTATACCAAGTTCAAGCGCGATCCAGTCATCGATGACAACCCGTACGACAAGGTTGTGCCGCCGGCAGATCTGCTGTATGTAGGCTGGACTGAACCGGGAGAATGGTTCAACGTGACGGTCGATGTGGCTGAGGCAGGCGACTACACGGCCGACTTACTTTATACATCGAATCGCGGCGGAGCCATTTCGATTGACGTCAACGGCCAGCCTGCAACAGGACCGCTGACGATTCAGACGACCTACGATGCGAGTGATCCTGTAGCGTGGCGCCAATGGCACCATTGGAATGCCGCGCCTAAATTCGTAAAGCTGCATTTAGAGGTCGGCAAGAATGTTCTGACGATCCACATCGTTACCGAGGGGCAGATGAATCTCGCAACCCTCGACTTCAAGAAAACGAAGTGAAATTCCGCGCGAGACACTCGCACCCGAATCGCAGTCACTGATTTTCGAGGATTGACAAGGAACTGCCACCTCGGCAACAAGGGACTAGCGCAGCGGGATCTCCAGCGTTCCCGCCTTTCCGGAATTCAAGTCGTAGACGGCTGTCACCAGGTGTCCCTCCATCTTCGAGGGAAGGTCGATTTCCAGGTGAGCACTGATGCCGCTCTTTCGGATCGCGTCGTACTCGCTCTCCTTCAGGGTCAGGTTCTCTTCGTCGCCTTCCCAATTCACGGCGTTCCCGTCACGGTCATAGGCCTTCAGCCCGATCAAAAATCTACCGCTGCGTTCGCCTTGCGCATTCAACGGCAACTCCACGTCCTCGGTCCGTACGACGAAGTCCACTCCGTAGCGCGTGAGTGATCCCGTCAGCCCAGTATTCTCTCCGGCTCTTCTGGGCATGGAATCCGGCATTGTCGTCCGTGCTGTAGCCTTGGCGCCATACAACACGCCGGTTGCGCCGGGCAGGCCAAACCCCAGCAGCGGCGTGAGCGGATTCGTGCCCGCGTTCGCATCGAGCACCGGCCTGTCGTCCGCGTTGTAGCCGTGCCGATATGCCAGCTTGTACTTCCCGTTCGTCAACTTTACATCGATCCGGCGAAAGCTTCCATCCATTCGGGCGTCTGTGGGCGAATAGCCGACAGTATAGTACTGCGCGCCGTCGTTGATCGCGCGTTGCATCGCTCCGTTCAGGTCGTTGGTGTTGTAGAAAGCCTTCCCTCCCGTCGATGCGGCCAGTTGCTCCATTGCATAGACGGCGTCGGAACGTGCGCCTGCGCCTGCGACATAAGGACTCATCGTGCCGTTGCTCATGGGACCGTCAGGCGCGCTGCCGATGTGCCCCGAGCCCGGACCTGCGCTGTCGGCGTCCAGAATGTGTTCCGTCATCATGCCCTGCGCGCTGATGGGGTATATCGAAATCTGCGAAACTGTGAAAAGATCGGCCGTCTGCTTCACTTGCTGTAGATATCCGCGTAGCGATGGGTTCTTCTCAATGCTTTCGCGCTGTTCTACCGTCGGAAAAATCACCACGGGAAACGAGCTTGCAAACCATAGCAGATTCTTGCGCCCTGGAACTCCGGCAAGATAGTGCGCGAGATAGTTGAGCGCCTCAAAGGTCATCGAAGCGCGTGCGCCGTAGTCCGTGATGCGCGCATCGGCCTGTGCATTCTGGAGAGCTTCTATGGCATACGGCGAAGCCTGCATGGTCTGCAACTTTGAAATATCTGATGCATCCTCAGCTTCATCGCTGTGCGATCGCCCGTTCTTCTCCGGGTCCATTCCACTGCGCTTGAGTGCCGCCAGCAGCGCCGCGGTGTCCGAGGTGAATCCCTGCACGAAACGCAACTTCGCACCAAGCAAAAAAATCGCCACGCGCGTTCCCGGTTTCATCTTGCTCAAGAACACCAGGATCTGCTTGTGCACATATACCTGGTCCTGCTGCTCGGTGTTGAGCGCATCCAGCAGCAGCACGTTCACTGAATCGGTTTGCGGAGCCGGCGGAACATTCGTCACCGCGTCCGTAGGCAGTGGCGGCATCGTCGGCGGCGCACTCGTCGACGTGGAATTGGCCGTGTGCTCCTCAAAAAAATCGATGGCCTGCGCTTTGCCGTTTTCTGCCACTGCAAAGTCCTGCTTCCCGAGGCCAGGCACCGGATCGCCGCTTCCCTTGGTCACGACCACATCTACCACCACATCGCGCACCGTGGTTTTGTAGATTGGCGTTTGGGGGATATTTGCAGTTGTGTTTGGAGGCGCTGAAGTATTTGTGCCTGCATTCAAGGCCTCTTGCGGCACAGGTTCGGTCGCCGTCGCAGAGTTTTCCGCAGGGGGCAGTGGCTCGGGGGAGGTTGCTGATGCTGCTTCAGTTGACTTCGCCGCCGCGCTTTCGCTCCTCGTGGCCTCATTCGCGCTCGCGCCCCTGGCCGCGCTTGCCTCCGTCTGACTCCCGGCTTCCTGGCTCGCTTCTGCAGCAGTCAGCACACGCGCATCCGCCCGGAACACGTGATAGTCCTCAAAGCGGACATCGTTCAGCGACGTCTTGAGGGCCTGGTTCATTTCAAGTCCCGGACAGTCCCCCCGCAAAACCACCAGAGCATGCGCCAACGTCGACGAGACGCTCTTCACGGGCCCGAAATAGGTCCTGCCTCCAATTTCTACCGGGCCGTACTCCACGACGATGCCCGACTTGACAGTGAAATTGTCCGGCTTCATATCGGCCACCAACACCAGGCGAAGAATCGTTCCGCTCGCTGGATCAAGGGCCATTTCCCCGTGATACGCCACAATCTGGCTGAAGTTCTGCGTTCTTGTGGAGCAGGTGCCTCCCAACGGATTCGTCGGAAGAGATTCGTACGAGACTGTGTAGTGCGAACTTTCTTTGGGGACTGCGTATCGGAAAACGGCCTCAAGACCCGATGGTCCCTGCTCCCAGTGGCTCCAGGTCAGCGTGCTGCGCGCCGCGTCCACAAGCACTGTGCTCAAGATCGGCCCAAACACGCCCGAAGTCGTTAGCGTCCGCACCGCTGGTTCCTGCTTCTTGTCCGTGTCGGCAACCCTTTCAACGACCTCGTGTCCATCGCGATAGAGAACCGTGGCGCTCGAGTTGTCCACCAGGTGCAGCGGTTGGTAAGCAGTGGCAGAATTCATACCCTCGGCGGAGATCGCGCCCGGTCTTTGCACCGCAGGCGTGTCTTCGAAGCTAGTTGTCTTTCGGGTCGCAAAGAAGTTTGGCAATTGGTGAACGGTTTGGCCCACGTAATTCACGGTCAGCGCCAGAATTTTGCGTTGCGACTCAAGGTCCGGGGTGGGTGTGGGTGGAATCTCCGCTGCGGGAAGGTCGAGAAAAGCTGAGGGATCCGCAAGCATCATCAGCGCCTGGCGTGCCTTCTCCCCTGGCAGACCAGCCTCAAACCCCGCAAACCGGTCCCCGCTCAGTCGTTCGCTCAGTTCCAGATTCGATAGTTGCTGCGCGACCTCTGCGTCCGGCCTGCCATGGTCCGCAGCCAACATTTGCGCAAGTTCCGCAACCGTGGCGCGTTTTGCGCCGAACGCCGGAAGCACGCATCCCGCCAATGTGAGCAAAACCGCCAGCGTGCGCATGCCAATGCCTCCGCGCGAAATAGATGGGTCTTTGGAACTGCCCGTTTGATTGGCTAAATCCCCACATGGTTAGGTCGATTTCTCCGAACGCGCGACTTCCTCGCCGAGATCCATTCGCCGTCCACAGACTACGCCAGTCGGGAGAGATGCGGCTCGCGTCGAGAGCTGAGTAGGAATTTTCAAGATGCAGCGGAACCAGAGACCATTTGCCCAGACCGTCCCCATTAAGGCACAACTTTTTCCGTAGCGATGAAACGCTTCGCCACCTTTTCTCACTATCCCCATGTAAGCCACCGCCGGACCTCGAGACCGACGCAAAAAACCGTCCTGCCCTTTGCCGCGCCCCGAGTGCGACAACGAGTTAAGAACGGTATCCACTCATCGAGAGGAATAGCTATGAACTTCCCCCATGGAAAGCCAATCGCAGCATCAACAAGACCTGCACTGGAACTGATTTCTCTTGCCAGGCTTTCACCGGAATTGGCCCGCCGGAATCTCCGCGCCCTGCTCCTCGCCAATCCTAATTACTTCGGCAATGTGACAGGCAGTTCGTTCAAAGCCGTCCTCCACATTCAAGAAGACACAACCTACGAGAGGCTCGGCTGCTTCGGGTATAGCCCGGAACTAAAGCAGCTTCGCGCCACGATCACGATCAATCAAACTGAAGGTTACTCCGGCAATATCCGCGCCAATGGGTCAGAGGAATATGTACGCTTCTATCTCTCCAGCGACGACGGAAAAACCTGGCAAGACCAGGGAATGACGGCAGTAAACGTCTTTGATGCGCCTGGACCAAAGCCGGTTGAACATGCAGTGGCTTTGGAAATAGACCCTGAAGAGGAGTTCTGTATCCAGAATCTGCCCAAGGTGCGCGCGATTCTATCCTGGAATTGGGCGCCGCCCGCGGGCGCGCCGAACTGGACTCCGGTCTGGGGCAATGTACTGGATGCACAGATTCGGATCGAAGATTTCGAATTCGTTCTTTTGAGTTCCCTGCTCTCTGAAACCAAAGTTCAGGTGACGAAAGAGATCGAACAATGGGCCGACCTCCTACAGCCGGTTCAAATGGCCGCCCTGCACACCAGTGGCATGGCTGCCCGTAGCTCTTCGCGGAGCCTTGGCACCTGGGACCGCGCGCACTGGAACAACGGCCAAACCAGCAAATACAACCGGCATTCAGTTGGCGTTTGCATCGGAGTCGGCAGCTAACAGAGCCCATCATTCTCCCCAAAGCCATAGGCCGTTACCCAGCCAAGGGCCCCATTCCCGTACCCAAACCGGCATAGAAGAAGCGAAATGGACGAGAGTATTTCAATCTGGTGCTTTACCTGCTTTACCCTCGTTGCCGCTGCGCTTGCGAGTTCGAGATTCACATCTTTGCTCGTCGAGGCGGATGGTCCGCTTGATCTGAATATGCGTTTCCCCCTCAGGGGCGGTGCGAGGTTCATAGGCCGCACGATGGATTGGTTCTGTTCTCTGAGCCTTTGGCTCTGTCTTCCCGTCTCAATCTGGATCAGTACTGGCTGGATTGGACTATTTCTCCACTGGAGGCCCTCTCTCGAGCTACCTGCCTTTTGGAAAGGCTCATGCGCAAGCGAAAGTGGTCATTCCCAGAATTAAAGCCCCTGAAAGGGTGAGCGCTATGTGCCGCGATCAAGATCAAAGCGAATTGAAGAGGGACGGAACTCCGCATTTCGCGGCGGTCAAATTAATGTATTGCGGTCGATCTTCGGTGCAAATCAGGGGAGCAGTGACCGGCGACCTCTATTATTTTTCCCGGCCACATTCCGCGCAGCCCGTTGATCCGCGCGACGCGACCATCATGATGCGGACACGAATGTTCAAGCAGATCCGATGGCACTGAATCCGATAGATCTTCGCAGCTCATCTGTGCGACGCGCTTCAGGTGCGGCAAGACGACTCCGGCCGCGTGCCTGCGGGCGCGAGACAGGTCATTCGCAAACCCTTGCGATGCTATACTTACGTCCTCCCGGGGTTGCGGAGAAAACATTGCAGTTTTACGAGTTTGATGCAGGCTATCTTGAGAGTCTCCGCGCAGGGGACTTCCGCACACAGGAGCATTTTGTCGGCTATTTTACCGAGCTGCTCCACCTGAAGCTTCGGTCCAGAATTAAATCCCCACAATCCATCGAGGACGTCCGCCAGGAGACGTTTGCGCGCGTTCTAACTGCCTTGCGTAAGAAAGACACGCTGCAGCAGCCCGAGCGCCTGGGCGCGTTTGTTAATTCTGTTTGCAACAATGTCCTTTTCGAGCATTACCGCTCCTCGTCGCGCAGTGAATCTCTCGATGATGCGGACCGGCCGGAGATACCGGCAACTGGCGCGGACGCGTTCAGCATCGTGGTCGACAGCCAACTGAAAGCGAAAATTCGTGAGATTTTGTTGGATATGCCGGTCCGCGATCGCTCCCTGTTGCAGGCGGTCTTTCTCGACGAGCGGGATCGGGATGAGGTCTGCCGCGAGTTTGGCGTGGACCGTGAATACCTGCGGGTGCTTCTTTTCCGGGCCAAACAAGACTTTAAAACCGCTTACCTGAAAAGGATGGGCGCCGGTGTCGGATCTGCGAAACCTTGAAACGTTCGGGCGACGAGAAACACCATCTACTGTATTGGAGCCAGAAGGGCGTCGAACCAATGGATCATAACGAAGCGGTCGAACAAATGGCGACAGAGCGATATCTCCTGGACGAGCTCTCACCCGAACTCCGGGAGGCCTTCGAAGAGCACCTTTTTGACTGTAAAGAGTGCGCGCTCGATCTACGTGCGGGCGCGGCGTTTGTGGATGGAGCCAAACGTCAACTTCCAGAGATCGCAGCCCACGTTGCTGCTTCCCCGTCGCGCGGCACAGCCAAACCAGCGGCAAAAAAGCGAAGCTGGTCCTCCTGGTGGCAGCCCGCCTTTGCGATGCCGGCGTTCGCCTGTTTGCTGATCCTGGTTGGATACCAGAATCTGAAAACAATCCCTACCTTGCGTTCTTCAATCAGCGAGCCTCGGCTGCTGCACTGGACTTCGATTCATGCGGGAACCCGGGGGGCTGGGTCCGCGACTGTGATGGCAGATCGCAAGCAAGGGGCTGTTCTGCTCATCGAACTTCCCCAGGATTCGACCTATACATCCTTTGAATTTGACTTACACGATCCTCAGAATAAGCTGGCGTGGACAAAGACGGTCAGTGCCGCCAGCGCCGGGGCGAGCGCGAACGGAACGCTTTCTCTCGTTATTCCTGGGGCCGGTCTACACGAAGGGGCTTATACTATCGCCATTACCGGCTTAAACGCTCAAGGCGAGCGGAGCGCGATCTCCCGGCAGGTGCTTGATATACTCTTTGACGATTAGTTGTACCCGCGCCGCTCCAAAGGAAAGTGTAAATCCCCCATGAATGAAGAAATCAAAAGAACACACCTCTATCATGCAGAAGCGAGGGCTCTGGACGCCGATTTGCAGTTGCCACTGACCCAGGAGACCGGGTCTCAAGCCTTTGTGAAGCTTTCAGAACAGGGCGGATATTTGGCCTTGCATAGTGAACGCTACCGGCTTGGTGGAGTCCTGTCATATAGCTCTGCCTATACCCAAGTAGCGGGTACCCACGACGTAAAACCCGGGCACGGCTGGACCACGTTAGCGACTTCGGTGGTTGAACATCTGAATGTCCTGGATATCGTCACGGCCGACCGCGTCGTCGCGCAGGTTGCAACCGAACATCCGCTTGTCGGCTATGTGCCTTCAGTAACCTTCCTTGGCACGCGCTTTGAGAATCTGCGGATTGCCGGGCACCCGGTCAAGCTTGACCTCGACCTGAACATTCTTGGGGAGAAGCCTGGGAACGATGCGCCTTATGGCAAGGACAGCGGTTTTATCCAACGCGTAGCCGGCCAATACGAGCGCCTCCGCGGTCATCGAGATCTTCCTGCCGACATTCTTGAGCGCTACAATCGACCTCCATCAGGTTCAGCGAATCAGGAGTCGATTGAATGTTCGTTGGTCAACCACACGGATGGCTCCTATCCTGGAAAATCCTTTTGCCATGTGATCGACGTTCCGAATTTCGGGAAGATATACCTCGCGACTCTGCGCCTGGAGCAGTCGGACTTTCACACCACCACAGCAGTTCCCAAGAAAACCTTGGTCAACTTGACGATGATCGAGCTGCACATGGGCTGCCTGGCCGCGGGAAGAGCAGGGCTCGGGAACACGGTAACAAACGGATCCAGTGAACCTTAAATCAAGCGCATTGTCCTAAATCTCACTTGACACCTCATGCGATATATTTGCATCGAGGCGATGATCTGACTGTCATTGGGTGTTAGCGGCGCGCGCTAACACCGGCCGGCGCGAGATTGCGGATCCCATCTTGTTTCAGAAAGTGGTCCTACAATTTTCGACTTGTGCACGCCCGACTCAGTCAGGCAGTTGATCAACTCGACTCCGAGATCACCTGAAAGCAGAGAGTATGACTTGGTTTGGAAGCCTTAAGCGCGGTCTACAGCGCTGGCGACTCCAATCTACGTGGATACTCCTGCTATTGCCTCTGATTCCCTTGCACGATACGCGCTCCGTCGATGCCGAGATTGAATTTGACCACGCGAAGCAGCTCTTTCTACATGGCTATCTTGAAAAAAGCCAACTTGAAGCAGAGCAGGGATATCGAAGATTTGCAATTTCTGAGCCAGCATGGGCTTCACAATTCCGACTGTTGGAAGCAGAAGCCATGGAATGGCGAGGCATGTACGCGAATGCTCTAAGCGTCCTCCCCGTCCAGTCGCTCGCGAGCAATAATTTTGAAGAAATAGTTGAGATCCTGGCGATTCAAACAGTTGCATTCACCCATCTGCAGCAATTCTCTGCCGCGAGTCAAAGGCTTGCGAATGCTGAAAGCCTCTGTGCAGGTGCAACCTATGCGGCGTGCGGCGGCGTGCTCAGGGCGAGCGGAATCCTCGCAATGGAGCGGGGAAACCTTGCTATTGCGCGACGTTTCTTTCTCGAGAATCTCACTTTCGCCCGCAGCCGCCACGACCGATGGCAGGAGTCAAATGCGTTGTTGAATCTGGGATTCGTCTCTCTTCAAGACAACCATTACGACGAGGCGATGGAATGGTCGAAGGCTGCGTACCATACTAGCTTGGATCTAGGGAACGAAAACAGAGCGCAAGTCGCGTTAGGTAATCTGGGATGGGCCTATTTCGAGTTGGGCGACGTTGAGAAGTCGCTGGGAATGTTTCTCGAGGCGGAACGACAAGCCGAGAGACTCGGAAACGTCCGCAACGAAGTCAAATGGCTGACGACCGCCGGATACGTCCATCAAGAAACCGGCGATCTGACGCGGGGCACTAAGTCTTACGAACTAGCCCTAAGCTTGGCGAGGCAGATTGACAGTAAGGAAGACATCATCAATTCTCTGGAAGATCTCGCGCATGTTTCGATCGAGATCGGAAGACTCGATGAGGCAGACCGCTACGTTCGACAATTAGAACCTATGCTGCGCGCGAGCGGCAATCGCCTTGACGCGTTGGACGTGATGCTCGCGCAAGGCCGAATCGCAGCGGCACGCCGCGAAGATCGGCAGGCCGAAGCAATCTTTCGTAGCGTTGAAAATGACCCGGCAAGTCAAACTTCGATGCGCCTTGGAGCCGAACACGAACTTGCCCGACTCTATGAGTCGCAGGGCAACTTATCTGCAGCGGATCGCATGTACAGGACTTCGCTCACGACCTTTGAATCGGCCCGAGCGCAACTCAAGAATGAAGAATCCAAGCTTCCATTTCTTGCCAATGCAACGCGCATCTACGATGACTACATCCACTTTCTCGTGCAACGGGGCAAGACCAGTGAAGCCCTTGCGACGGCCGATCAAAGCCGAGCTCTAACTCTGGCGCAAGGTCTTGGACTTTCTGAAAAGAACAAATCCTTCGTGCAGGCCGCGTTGCATCCCGAAGAGATCTCCCGAAAGACGGGGTCAACTCTCCTCTTTTATTGGCTGGGCGCGAAGGAGTCCTATCTCTGGGCGACCACTCCTAAGAAAGCAGCGTTCTCTATTCTTCCGCCGCAGCGTGAGATCGCGACCGTATTCGAACGCTATCGAAATGCTCTGCAGGGGCCGAACGACGCGGTTGAAACTTCGAATCAGGATGGTTTGACGCTTTATCGAATGCTCGTTGCACCGGCCAAGGATCTTATCCGCCCTAACTCAACGGTTACGGTTTTGAACGATGGCGTGCTCAGTCAACTTAACTTCGAAACGCTCATCGTGCCAGATCCTAAGCCCCACTACTTCATCGAGGATGCAACGCTCATTTCGGCTCCGTCCCTCTCGTTGCTTGCTTCCGCGAAGACATCCTCGGACTCTAGCCGTAAGCTCCTCTTGATCGGGGACGCTGTGTCTCCGAATCCGGACTATCCTGTGTTGCCGATGGCAGCCTTCGAGATGCGGCAAATTCAGAAACACTTCTCGGCAGAGAATGAAACTGTCTTTGCCCATGAAAAAGCAACTTCCCGGGCATATCTGGCCAGCCAGCCGCAACAATTCTCCTTCATCCACTTTGTCACGCACGGGGTTGCCAGCCGCACCGATCCCCTCGATTCCGCAATCATCTTATCGAATGCAGGCACTGCCGACGATTCGTTCAAGCTTTATGCTCGCGACATCATTCAACATCCCATCCACGCGCGACTCGTGACCATCTCTGCCTGCTACGGCAGCGGCACCCGGTCTTATGCGGGAGAAGGTCTGGTCGGTCTTTCGTGGGCATTTTTGCGCGCGGGCGCGCATAACGTAATCGGCGCGCTGTGGGAGGTGAGTGACGATTCGACACCCCGTCTGATGAGCGCCTTGTATCAAGGACTCGACGATGGATTGCCCCCCAGTGCCGCGCTCCGTCAGGCGAAGATCACCCTTCTCCATTCCGAGGGAAACTTTCGCAAGCCTTTCTACTGGGCCCCGTTTCAGATTTATGCGGGCCTCTAAGAGTTACGTTGCTTCGGGATTCTCGCAGAACAACCGAGAAAACCTCGCCGGCACACCAGATGCCCCAAAAGCAGCTGTCTCGAATCGGCTCAATGTTTGAGGCATCCCCGTGTGTTACGGGTATCCCCCCCTCCCTATCTTTTTCGCTAAAGTTCTCATTTAATTGAAGTTATCGGAATCAATAACTTACGCTAACGCCAATCGATTCAATGGCTTAGCGCCAAATATCTCTTGAGGTTAGAGTTAGAGAAAAAGTTGTCAGTAGTCAGTGATCAGTTGTCAGCTCGAAGCCTCACGACATGCTCTTAGCTCCGTTTCTATTGTGCGACGGATGGGGCTAATTCTTCGCTGGCCGGTGGATTATTGTCGCCTTTTTGTTCGCCTGTACTGGGCCGCATGTGGCACCTGCCTGCCTGCGGCGTTTGCGACTACACGGTTCGCTGCAAGGGGTGTGGCGAGAACATTCCGGCGCCGGTGCAGACGATGCCGGACACCTGGATCGTCGCCGATTGTCCCCTGTGCGGGGCGAGACGACGCTACCTGCCTCCGGATATCTTTCGTGGACGCTTGTCGTATCGGCTCGGCGAGAAACCTGTTCGCTCGCAACGGGAGGTTCCGGGATGGGGTTGATGCGACTCTGACTCGAAGCTCGATCTGGACTGAGATATCCTTCCCGCCCTAGCAGAGCTAGCACGGGGCACCCACTACCAAACCAAACGCATCGGCCAGAGAACTTGTGCTCTCTGGCCGGTGGGTTGCTTGTGACGTTGAAGAATTTTCGCTAGGCTCGCGCGCGGTCGAAGCGATCGAGGTTCATGACTTTGCTCCAGGCCGCCACAAAATCACGCACGAACGCCTGCTGCGAGTCGCCGCACGCATAGAACTCCGCGAGCGCTCGGAGCTGCGAGTTCGAACCGAAGACCAGATCGGCGACGGTGCCTGTCCACTTGACCTGGCCGCTGGCCCGATCGCGCCCTTCCAGAATTCCCTGCGACACGCCCTCCGGTGAAGTGGACTTTTGCCATTTGTTTTTCATGTCAAGAAGATTGACGAAGAAGTCATTCGTCAACGTTCCTGGCCGTTTGGTGAAGACGCCATGTTTCGATTGCCCGAAGTTTGCATCGAGCACGCGCAGGCCGCCGATCAGGACAGTCATTTCAGGAGCGGTAAGCGTGAGCAGGTTCGCCTTGTCGACGAGCAACTCGGCTACCGCTTCCTCTTGGCCCTTGCGCACGTAATTGCGGAAGCCGTCGGCGAGGGGCTCGAGTGGTGCGAAGGAGGACGCGTCGGTCTTCTCTTGCGTCGCATCGGTGCGCCCCGGCGCGAAGGAAATCTTGACTTCGTGGCCGGCCTTCTTCGCAGCCTCCTCAATGGCCGCATCTCCGCCCAGAACGATCAGGTCGGCGAGCGAAATCTTCTTGCCGCCCGATTGCGAGGCGTTGAACTCCTTCTGGATGGTTTCCAGCGTTTTGAAGCACGTTTGGCCAGTTCAGCCGGCTGGTTGACTTCCCAATCCTTCTGCGGCGCGAGGCGAACGCGCGCGCCGTTGGCTCCGCCGCGCTTGTCGCCGCCACGGAAGGTGGAGGCCGAAGCCCAGGCGGTGTTAACGAGTTGAGAGGTGGTGAGGCCGGAGGCGAGGATCTTCGCCTTCAGGGCAGCGCTATCCTTTTCGTCGATCAGTTTATGGTCGACCGCGGGAACCGGATCTTGCCAAAGCAATTCCTCCTTGGGAACAAGCGAACCGAGATAGCGCGAGAGGGGACCCATGTCGCGATGCGTCAGCTTGAACCAGGCGCGGGCAAAGGCGTCCGCGAACTCCTGCGGATTTTCGAGGTAGCGACGCGAGATCTTCTCGTAGCTGGGGTCAAAGCGCAGCGAGAGGTCGGTTGTGAACATGATCGGGTTGTGCCTCTTCTTCGGGTCGTGTGCATCCGGCACGGCACCCGCAGCAGCCCCGTTCTTCGGCTTCCATTGGTTGGCGCCCGCAGGGCTCTTGGTCAGTTCCCATTCAAACCCGAAGAGGACTTCGAAGTAGTTGTTGTCCCACCGGATGGGGTTCGTGGTCCAGGCACCCTCCAAGCCGCTGCTGATGGTATCGACGCCATTGCCGCTACCAAAGCTGTTCGCCCAGCCCAAGCCTTGCTCTTCGATGCTGGCGCCCTCGGGTTCGTGACTCACATACTTCACCGGGTCGGCCGCGCCATGCGCTTTGCCGAATGTGTGTCCACCGGCGATGAGAGCCACGGTCTCCTCGTCATTCATCGCCATGCGCGCGAAGGTCTCCCGGATATCCCGTGCAGCGGCGATTGGATCCGGCTTGCCGTTGGGCCCTTCCGGATTCACATAGATCAAACCCATCTGCACAGCGCCGAGAGGATTTTCGAGCTGGCGGTTGCCGCTGTAGCGTTCGTCTCCCAGCCACTTTCCCTCTGATCCCCAGTAAATGTTCTCTTCCGGCTCCCAGACATCCTCGCGCCCACCGGCGAAACCGAAGGTCTTGAATCCCATCGTCTCGAGCGCCACGTTTCCCGTGAGGATGATCAGATCGGCCCAGGAAATTTTGCGGCCGTACTTCTGCTTGATTGGCCAGATCAACCGGCGCGCCTTGTCGAGGCTCACATTGTCGGGCCAGCTGTTGAGGGGAGCGAAGCGCTGCGCTCCGGAGCCCGCACCGCCACGACCATCGGCGATGCGATACGTGCCCGCGCTGTGCCATGCCATACGGATGAAGAACGGTCCGTAATGTCCGTAGTCGGCCGGCCACCACGGCTGCGAGTCCGTCATCAGGGCACGCAGGTCCTTGATCACCGCGTCCAGGTCCAGGGTCTTGAACTCCTCAGCGTAGTTGAACTTTTCGCCGGTGGGATTGGACAATTCCGAATGCTGGTGCAGAATTTTCAGGTTCAGTTGATTGGGCCACCAACTCGCGTTGGTCGGCGTTCCTCCGGCCACGGCGTGCTTGGGGCCGCCGTTCGAGAACGGGCATTTTGCATCGCCGGACATGGCGTTCTGATCGTCGACTATGGGAGGTCCGGGGTTCGTAACGGAGCTTTCAGACATGGCGCGTCTCCTTGGAGGTCTATGTAAAATGTCGGTTGGGTTTCGCGCCGGGCTGCTTCGAATACCCTGCGTCAGTCATTGAACGTCTGGATTGCGGTTCTTCCAGTTACTCAATTTAGTCCCGCCGAGCCCATAGATCAAGCCAATCGTTTCTACAGTGACGATTGATAGAATCTATTCACGGCCGGTTCACGAAATGAATCTTCGCGATCTTTTCTACCTCAATTCTATCGCTGAGCACCGGCATTTTGGCCGTGCTGCTGAGGCCTGCAATGTGACCCAGCCCACATTGAGCAGCCAGATTCGTAAGCTGGAAGAGGAACTCGGCGTAAGGCTCCTGGAGCGGACAAACAAGCGCGTCGATATGACCCCTGTGGGCTTGCGCATTCTGGAGCACGCGCAGCACGCTCTGAATGCGGAGGCTCAGATCAGGGACGTAGCCCGCGCCGCACGCGATCCCCTCGTGGGATCGATCAGGCTGGGGGTCATTCCGACCCTTGCGCCCTATTTGATGCCAATGATTTTGAAACCGCTGCAGGAGGCTTACCCCGGTCTGACGATCGACCTGTGGGAGGACCAGACGCAGGCACTGATCGATTCCCTGCGCAACCACAAGCTTGACGCAGCGCTTCTTGCTACGAAGACGAACGCACCCGAGATTACCGAGATCTCCCTCTTTGTGGAACCCCTGATGGCGGCTCTGCCCAGCCAGCATCGGCTGGCCAAGAAGTCGATCGTTAAGGAAGAAGAATTGGCGGACGACCTTTTGGTTTTGGCGGAGGGGCATTGCCTGGCGAACCAGGCGCTGGCTGCGTGCGGAACGAAACATGGTCGACGTACCAGCCTGCAGGGATCGATGCAGGCCGCAACCCTGGACACCCTTGTGAACCTGGTTGCCGCCGGCTATGGAGCGACGCTGATTCCGTCCCTGGCCGTCGATTCCTTCCGTCGGAGGGACATTGCGGTGAGGAAGCTTGCCGGACATTCCGCGCGCACGATCCGCCTGGCCAGCCGGCCCGGATTCCCTCGCCCGCAGGCGCTCCGGGCACTCGAAAAGGTAATCCGCAAGGCAGTTGGTGGACACGACAAACAACGCTAAATCGCACCTTTAACCTGTGGAAAAAGAGGGTGAAACTCCGCCAAACACAGAGAATCCGGCTCAAATTCCTAAAATTCCCGAAAACATTAGTTCGGGCCCCTATTATCCACAAAAACACCCCATCGCATCGTTGACCCCACTTCCCGGGCTCCTTAGAGTCTGAAATCGAAGGACAATCAAAGAGGCGGGCAACCCGGCTTCCGGCCGTCGCCAAAGTGTACTTTCTTCAATCCCTGAATCGGGAGTAGACATGCTGAAACTGAAAAAAATTCACATCCTCGGCTTCAAAAGCTTCTGTGATCGCACGGAACTGACTGTGGCGGGCACGGGCATTGCCGTCGTTGTGGGACCGAACGGGTGCGGAAAGTCAAACATTCTGGACGGAGTGAGCTGGGTGCTGGGCGAGCAGAGTGCAAAATCTCTGCGCGGAACCCACATGCAGGATGTGATTTTTGCGGGAACGCGCGATCGCAAGCCGCTCGGCATGGCGGAGGTCACGCTGACCATGGTGGACCCGGAAGCGTACGAGGGGCCCGTGCCCGTAGAGCCGGAGGTCGAAATCGACCATGAAGGCCCTGCGGATTGGGATGAGAACAGCGTGCGCCAGCAGCGCGCCGCCGAGGCTGAAGAGATTATCGCCAACGAGCAGCCGGGACAAGTGATCGATGGGGAAGAGGATGCGGTCGAAAGCCCGACAAACAGGGATACGGAAGGGTCCGCCGCGCCGCAGCCTCAGGCAGTCGTATTGAAAATAAGGCGGCGCAAGTTTCAGCAGACCCCGCAGAAGGGCGAAATTGTCATCACTCGACGCCTGTTTCGGACCGGCGAGAGCGAGTATCTCTTGAATGGCAAACTCTGCCGTCTGCGCGATATTCAGGACATCTTCATGGGCACGGGCCTCGGCCCCGAGAGCTACGCAATCATCGGCCAGGAACGCATCGGGCAACTGCTCAGTTCCAAACCGCACGATCGCCGCGCGATTATCGAGGAGGCGGCCGGCATTACGCGCTTCAAGACGAAGAAGCGCTTGGCGGAACTGCGCCTGGAAAGCTCGAAGCAGAACCTTGCGCGCGTCGACGACATTTTTGAAGAAGTCACGCGGCAGATGAACAGCCTCAAGCGACAGGCTTCAAAGGCCGAGAGATTTGTTGCGGTGCGCGAAGAATTGCGCAAACGCCTACGCGCCGTGCTGGCAAGCCGCATGGCGGGCATGGACGCAGAGCAGGCGCGGCTTGAGCAGGAGATCGCCGGACTCACAGAGCGAATTCATGCTTCCGCTGCGGAAATCGAAAACACCGAAGCAAGCCAGCACTCGCTCACGGAGCGCGGTTATGAGCTCGACCATAGCGCTCAGGACGCGCAGAACCGCGCCAACAGCGCCGCGGTGGAGCTGGAACGGGCCGCGGCGCGCGAGCGTGCGAATGCCGAGCGCGTGAGCGAACTGGGAGCGCGGCTTGCAGCTGCTGCGGGCGAGTTGGAGCAGACACGCAACCAGCTGACAAGCATTGAAGAAGAGCGAACGCAGCAGAAGAGCTTTCTTGAAACCGCAGCCAATGAGGCGCACGCCTTCCACCAGCAGGTGGAGACGAAACAGCACGAAGCACGCACGGCGGCCGATCAGGTCTTCAATGCCGAGCGGGAATTGGAAGCCAACCGCAGACATGCAATGCACCTGCTGACGCTGGCGGGAAATGCCCGCAATAGCACCGCGCAGGCGGAAGAGAGTCTGGCGGCGCTGGAGCGTGAAGCAGAGCGTCTGCAGGCCGAAACGAACCAGGCGCGACATGAGTTGGAAAGCCTGGGCGTGCAGAGCGGACAGGCAAAGCTGCGGTTTGAATCGGCAGGCGAGACACTGCAAAGGCTCGAAGGCGAAATCGCGACGTTGCGCGAAGACTTGCAGTCGAGCCGCGTCGAAGAGGATGCGCTGCGGGCCAGTGCAAACGAGCTTCGCAGCGTGCAAGCTACGGCGGCTGGAAGGCGGAGTTCTCTTGAGTCCTTGATTCGCGATCACAGCTACGCCACCGATTCGGTGCGTCGTTTGCTCAAGCCCGGCGCCCTGGCAGAAGGAATGAAGCCGACCGGCACACTGGCGGATTTTCTTGAAGTCCGCGGCGAGCACGAGGGCGTAGTCGACGAATTTCTGCGCGATGAACTGAATTACGTGGTGGTCGAAAGCTGGGGTGCGGCCGAAGAAGGCGTGCGCCTGCTGAAATCTGGCGTGGATGGCCGCGCCACCTTCCTGATTCACGATGCCGCGCAGCAGGGCCTTTTCGAAGAAAGCGAAGAGACCATCGGCGGCCAAGGCGTGACGCCGTTAAAGGATGCAATTCGCGTACTCAACGGCTTTGGAAGATCGCTCGAAACCATCTTGCCTAAGCTGAAGCACGGCTACCTCGTCGAGAATTCTGCAGAAGCACAGCGGTTGGCCAATGAACACAGCTATGCGTTCTTCCTGACGCCTGGTGGTGAGTGCTTTCATAATGCGACGGTGACGGGCGGAAAGCCTGCAACCGAAGGCCCGCTGGCCTTGAAACGCGAACTGCGGGAAATCGATGGCAAACTGGCCCGCCTCGATCAGAGCCTGGGACATGCCGAAACCGAAGCCGCAGCACTGACCCGCAAGATTGAGGAACTGGCCGCGCAATTGGAGACGCGCAGCGAAGACCGCCGTCTAGCGGAGCGCGACACGGCAGACCAGGGAGCAGCCCTGAAGCAGATGGAAGCCGAGGCACAGCGGATCGAACGGCGCCTTCAGGAGTGGACATTGCAGGCCGCGCGCAACAAGGATGCCCGCGACGCCAAGCACGAGGCGATCACGCAGAAGCGCGAAGAAGCCGTCCGGCTGGAGGGAGAACGCGAAGCGGCCGAAGCGGTTCTCAATGAGCAACAGGCGCAACTCGGTGCTCTGCGGCAAAAGCGGGAAGGCCTGCAGCAGGAAGCAGCCCAGGTCACGGCCGAGCTGGCCAAACTCGAAGAGCGGCGGCGCGGTGCGGAAGCGGCTTTCCAAAGAATTGAAAGGCTCCACAATGACCTCGAGCGCCGCGTGCTGGCCATCGAACAGCAAAGGGCCGCTGCAGAGGCGGAGCGTGAACAACGGACGCGCGAATCGGCCGAGCTGGCGATTCGAGAGCAGGAGTTAACGGCACAGCGCGAAGAGGCACTGGCCCAGGCACAGAAGCTGGCAAGCGAGGCGCAGGAACTGCGCCAGAAGCTGGCAGAGATCGAGTCCCAGTTGAAGGCTGGACGCGCAGCGCTGGATCAATTGCGCGACAACCGCAGCAACCGTTCCAGCGAAGTGGCAAAGCTTCGCTCGGACCTGGAGCACCTGGAAGCAAGCTGTCTCACCGAAGTGAATCTGGAGGCAGCCGTTTTGCGGGCCGACGCTGAGATTGTGCGCCTCGCCGGCGAGGAACTGGCAGCAGAGGAGACGATCTGCCAGGAATTGCGGCAACGCATCGAGCAGATGGGCCCCGTGAACATGATGGCTCTCGACGAGTACAAGGAAACGGCGGAGCGGCATGGATTCCTCGAGACGCAACGCAGAGACCTGATGGAATCGATCGACAACACGCAGGAGACGATCAAGGAGATCGATCAGATTTCGCGCACCAAGTTCGATGAGGCATTCGCCCAGATCAATCAGAATTTCGGCGAAGTGTTTACCCGTCTCTTCCACGGCGGCCAGGCTTTCCTGCGGCTCACCGATGAGGAGAACCAGGCGGAAAGCGGCCTCGACATCGTTGCATCGCCTCCCGGAAAAAAGCTGCAAAACGTTCTGCTCCTTTCAGGCGGCGAGAAAGCCCTCACCGCACTCGCGCTCCTGGTAGGGATCTTCCAGTTCCAGCCCAGCCCCTTCTGTGTTCTGGACGAAGTGGACGCGGCGCTGGATGAAACCAACGTCGGCCGGCTCGCTGACCTGCTGCACTCCCTCAGCCGCGAGACGCAGTTCCTGCTCGTGACGCACTCCAAGCGCATGATGCATTCCGCGGACATGATCTATGGAGTGACGATGCAGGAGCCGGGCGTCTCGAAGGTGGTCAGCGTAAAGCTCGGCAGCCACCACGAGCAGCAGAGAGCCACGGCGTAGATCGCCCAACGACCTAGGCCGATCTGTTCTCCCTATCGCTTCCAGGGGCTCAGCACCTTGTACCTGGGTGTCGCCGTGACCGTTGCCTTGCTGACGAGAATCAACTTCCGCTGTGCGAGCCAGCCCACTGCGGCCTGGGCCGCACTCTTCGATACGCCGATCGATTCCGCCAGTTCCTGGTAGCTGCTCTGGACCGAGGAACGTTTGCGCTCCTGCTCGGCCGCAAGCCACAAATAGACAAGAAAACTTACGGGGCGCTTGTCATGCCCGACAAGATCGCGCATCAGCACGTCGGTCACATAGTCGTCGATCGAAGTCATCGCTATACCAATCGTTACTATAGCAATGTCTACCAGATTGCACCGCCGATTCTTGCGCGGATATATTCCAAGAATCTCAACTCGGAGGACGCGATGATACGCGGCATTAAGATCGTCAGCATTCCAGTCAGTAACCAGGATCGAGCCCTGAAGTTTTACACGGAGAAAATGGGATTCAAGGTTGCAACGGACCAAGCCTTCGGACCTGGCCAGCGATGGATTGAGCTGCTGATTCCCGGCTCCGATGTGAACCTTGCGCTCTGTTCACGCCCCAGGGCACGAGAGCCGTATCGGCGGATTTCAACCACTGACTTTTTGGTGCGACGATGTCTTTGCGACGGCGAAGCTCCTCAAGTCCAAAGGCGTGGAACTTGCCGAAGAGCCGAAGAAAGAAATCTGGGGAACCATGGCCAAATTCAAAGACCCCGATGGCAATGAGTTTGTGTTTTCAAGCAGGTAAGGCACAAAAGATCAGACAGTGGTTGCAGAAGGATTCAGACAAAAAATCACCTCCGAAGGATCACTTCTCTTCGGAGGCGCTTGCTTTACACAAGATAGATGCGGGGACCAGTAGCCGGCACTGGAGGTCGGTAGTGCGCAGCTACTGGCGATCCCTTAGAACGAAGCTAGCCGCGGCTTCCCCTTTCCACTGCTGCCTCGTGTCTCCCGGCTCAAAGAGGACCTTCTTACGTGCCCTCCGAACCATGTTGACAACTGGAGTTTCGCCTAAGTTCGAAATTCGGTCCGTGATCGCCGTCACAGGGGTTAGTGTTCTTCCCGCTTCGCGCCTTGCTCTCCATACTCGAAAGTTTGCCCGACCCATCAGGGAATGTCTGTCGCACATGTTGTGCATTGACAAACTGCAGGCCGCCCTTGAAAATCGGAAGTTCAGTCTCGACACCAGCAAGGCCCCTCCAATGAAGGCTCTCCTTAAGACAAATCTGGGCGCAACGCCGCTGCTCGGCCGGGGCAAAGTGCGCGACCTGTACGCGGTCGACGATGCGCTGCTGCTGGTGGCGACCGATCGCATTTCGGCCTTCGATCATGTGCTGGCCACGGGAATCCCAGGCAAAGGAAAGATCCTGACCCAGATCTCGCTTTTCTGGTTCGATTTTTTCTCCGACCTGGTTCCCAATCATCTCATCACCGCGAATGTGAACGAGTTCCCTGCCTCGCTTCGCCCCTATGCCGACCAGCTTGAAGGCCGGTCGATGCTGGTGCGGCGGGCAAAGATGTATCCCGGTGGAATGCGTCGCGCGCGGCTACCTGGCCGGATCGGGCTGGAAAGAGTATCGAAAAGAGTGCGACTGTGTGCGGAATTCCACTGCCCGCGGGATTGCAGGATGGCATCGAAGCTGCCTGAGGCTATCTTTACGCCGGCGACCAAGAGCGAGGGCGGCGCGCACGACGAAAATATTTCGTTTGCTGCAACCGAGAAGCTGCTGGGCACTGAAGTCGCCTCGGAACTTCGACAACTGACGCTGGCAATTTATGCTCGAGCCGCGAAACATGCGGAAGCCCGCGGACTGATCCTTGCGGACACAAAATTTGAGTTCGGCGCAACGGCAGAACGGCATTATTCTTGCCGATGAAGTGTTGACGCCGGACTCTTCGCGCTTCTGGGAAGCCTCGGGGTGGAAGCCGGGCGGAGCACAGCCGTCCTTCGACAAGCAGTTCGTGCGAGACTATCTGGAAAGCATCCATTGGAATAAGCAAGCGCCGGCGCCCGGCCTGCCCGACGACGTCGTAGAACGTACACTGGCCAAGTATCTTGAAGCATTTCACCGCCTCACCGGGCGAGAGCTTGCGCTTTAGAAGGGATTCAGCGGAGAGATCATGACGCGTTGTAGATTGGATCATCGTGGCGATCCTGGCAGGATCGGTTCTTGCGGGTATCGTGCAAGGGTTTCTCCGCTCCGTCTTTCTCGCTCGGGGGGCTGGTCCTGGGGCTCGTGGTGGCTGCCTGGAACTACGACCGCATCGCACGCTTCATCAAGCCGGTATTGCATAGCGACAAAGTCGCGAATGCGATTGGATTCATTTTGATCGCGCTCCTGGTGACGGCAGTGCGCGGCATTGATCGGAGTGTTTTTGTCGAAGGCCTTTCAGAAGCTGGGGCTCGGCTGTCTGGACAGCCTGGCCGGCGCACTCTTCGGTTTCTTCCAGGGTGTATTGCTGGTGACTGTGTGCATTCTGGTCACAGTGGCTTTCTTTCCCGGAAACAGAGTGGCTGACACAGGCAAGGCTGCCAAAGTACTTTTTCAGCGTGCCTGCCATTTGAGCACGCAGGTCAGCCCGTCGAGCCTGGCGGACGCTGGTACGCAACGACTTGAATCGGCTTGAAAGAGAGTCGCCTGCCTGGATGCATCCCAAGGCCAGTCGAGAAATGATTTTTTTGCTGGGCGGAAATACGGTCCGGTGTGGCAAGCTATTAGAGCAAGGGGTCGACGTGAGACGAGAACTGGATAGCCTGGTGACACAAATGCATTCCAGCGGCATTCGCTATGACGATGCCGTTCGCGAGTTCAAAAGACAGTATCTGCGCGAAGTGCTGGTGGCGAACCGGGGGAACCAGTGCAAAGCGGCAGAAGAACTGGGGATCCACCGCAACACGCTGAGCCGCACCATGGCAGAGCTCGGCCTCAGTCTTGCCGAAGTCACGCGCGGGCCTCAAGCGTCCGCCGCGCAGCGAACGTCTTATGTTGGGAGCGGCGCGCCAGGGCTATCGCCAGGGCTGACCCTCTCCGAGGCATGCAGACAATTCCACAAACAAAACTGAAGCACGCATCGCGATCGAGCCGGGATTCGCCTGGGATGGGCAGGACGCCTATCTCTTCGATATCGACGGCACGCTCCTGCGCAGCCGCGACCGCGTGCACTTCGAATCCGTCGCGACACGGCGTACGACGCGTGACGGGTTTTGAAGTCACGCTGGCCGGCATCGCGCTGCACGGCAACACCGACACGGCAATTCTGCGCGAAGCATGCAGTCGAGCGGGTATCTCCGCCGAAGCGTCTGGAGCCGCAGATCGCAGCCATCCTGGATGCCATGTGCGCGAGCGTGGCCAGAGCGGCGGCATGAACTGGACCCGATTCTCATGCCCGGGCGTGCAGGAGACACTGCGCCATCTTGCCAAACCGCGGCGCGCTGCTGGGCGTGGCAACCGGCAATCTGGAAATGATCGGCTGGATCAAGATTGAAGCGGCCGGATTGCGCGAGTGGTTCCGCTTCGGCGGCTTCAGCGATCACTTCCCTGTGCGCTCGGAACTGGTGGGTCACGCCGCGCGCAAGGCCCGCGCCCTGGCAGGAGAAGAGGCCACGTCTGCGTGGTGGGCGACACTCCGCGCGACATCGAAGCTGCGCGAGCCAACAATCTGGCGGTGATTGCCGTCGCCACAGGCAACTTTGATTTCGACGCGCTCTATGCACTTGAGCCCGATGTCTGTGCGACCTCGCTCGCCGACCTGATCGCAGCGACGGGGACCCCGCAGTGAGAAGGCCTCTCATGCTGCGCCGGGCATGCATTGCGGCTGTGCTGGCGGCCCTGCAAGCTGGATCGTCGCTCGCACAACAAGCGCCCCCTCCCGCGCCAGATCAATCAAAGAGCGCCGCAGCTGCGAACCAGAACACTGGTTCGTCCCATCAGCCATCCGAGAAAAAAGAGCGTACCAAGTCAGTGCGTGGAAAAGATCGACGCCGAGCAGCCAAGCTTTATCTCGAGGGGAGCAAGCTTTTCGAGCAGAGCAAATTCGAGCCGGCAATGCGCGATTACGAGGCGGCCGCTGCACTGGATCCTGAAAACCGGGACTATGCTCTGGCGGCACAGGTAGCGCGCAGCCACGCGGTCACTGCGTTGATTCAGGCAGCTGCCAAAGCTCGCACACGTGGCGACCAGGGAGCAGCCCGTGGAGCCCTGGAGCGTGCTCGCGAGCTCGATCCAACCAATCCGCAGGTCGTGGAACACGTGAACGGATTGGCCGATCAGTCGTTGCTCGACGAGCAAAAGCCGTTGTACGAAGCATCCGCCGGCACCGTCGGGGATACCCCGGCCCTGGAACCGTCGAAAGATCTCAAAAGCTTTCACCTCAAAATCGATCGGCGGCAATTGATTCAGCAGGTCTACAAGGCATATGGAATCGACGCGACTCTGGACCAGAGCGTCTCTGCGGTGCAGGCAAGATTCGATGTGGACAATATTCAGTTCCTTCGCGCCCAGGACCTGCTGGACATCGTGACAGACACGTTCTCGGTCCCCCTTGATTCGCACCGCGTGCTCGTGGCGCGCGATACACGAGAGAACCGCCAGCAATTTCTGCGCCAGGAAATGGAGACCGTCTATCTGCCCGGTTTGACCCAGGCGGAGATGACCGAAGTAAGTAACATCGCGAAGAACGTGTTTGCTGCACAGCAAGTCGCGGTGGAGCAGAGCCTGGGAACAGTGACCGTTCGAGCGCCCACCAGGACACTCGATGCATTCAACGCAACCATGCAAGACCTTGTGAACGGTCGCAGCCAGGTGATGCTGGATGTCCGGATCATTCAACTCGCCCACAACAACCAGCGCAATACGGGCGCTCAGCTTCCGCAGCAAGTCACGGCGTTTAACGTGTACGCGGAAGAGCAGTCAATCTTGAATGCCAATCAGGCCCTGGTGCAGCAGATCATCAGCTCCGGACTTGCCGCTCCAGGAGACACGCTGGCCATCCTGGGAATCTTGCTCGCCTCCGGGCAGGTGTCCAATTCTATTTTCACCAATGGCATTGCGCTGTTCGGCGGCGGACTTACGCTTTCCGGCGTGTCCCCAGGACCCGTCACGATGAATCTCAATCTGAATTCGTCCGATACGCGCGAATTGGACAGCATTGAATTGCGCCTGGCCGACGGCGAGGACGAAACTCTGCGCAGTGGTTCTCGCTATCCGATTTTGACTGCATCGTATTCAGGCCTGGCCACGAACGGCATCAACATCCCCGGTCTTACGACAGCCGGTTCTTCGAGCGGCCTATCTTCCCTGCTCTCGTCGGTCTCAGGAGCGACGACGCAGATTCCCCAGGTGCAATACCAGGATATCGGCCTGACGTTGAAGGCAACTCCCAAGGTAATGCGCAGCGGCGATGTTGCCCTCACGCTGGACTTGAAAATCACAGCTCTCTCGGGCTCATCCTCGAATGGAAATCCGATATTGAACAACCGTGCGTATTCAGGCGTGATCACCTTGAAAGAGAATGAAGGCGCCATCCTGACGAGCGAGTTGGACAAACAGGAGAGTATCGCCTTAAGTGGCACACCTGGCCTGACAGAGATTCCCGGGATGAACAACCTTACAGAAAAAGAAGTGCAGAACGATTACGCGACCCTCCTGGTTGTCCTGACGCCCCACCTGATCCGCGGCCCCAAATATCCAGAAGCACCCGAACAGACCCTTCGCATCGAGCGGAGCACACAGGCACAGTAGCGTTCTTCTCTAGTGAGCAGGTTTCTCTGCATCAAAGAGAAACCCCAACCAGTTTCCCGTTGCCGGTCATCCTGGTTGGGGTTGCGTAGACTTGGCGCTTGTCCGAAAGCTCTATTGGGTCACGCCGTCCAGCTTGGCCTGGTACTCGACGATCTGTTTGAGCGTCTCGTACGGCAGCCCACCGATCGGGACCTGGCGGCCATTCACCATCAGGGTGGGTGTCTGATTCACGTTCAATGCCTGCGCCAGCTTGACCGATGCTTCCACCTGCGATCCTGTCTCGGGCGTGGCAGCGCATGTGGAGACCTTGGCTGGATCGAGACCTGCCTTCGTCACTGCACTATTGAGAGTCAATGAAACACCGTCTGAAGATGCCAGTCCATCCTGTCCGTCAAAGACTGCCGAGGCAAATTGGAAGAAAGCGTTGCTGCCTCCCAGCTTGCTGACACAAACCCCATAGGAGGCCGCGGTCACAGAGGCTGGATGAAGTTTGGCAAGCGGGTAATTCTGGAAGACAATGCGCGCCTTTGGAAAATCGGTAGCGAGCTTGTCCATGTTGGCCTGCGCCTCTTTGCAATGAGGGCATTGAAAATCTGCGAACTCGACCAGCTCAAAATCCTTCGAAGCCGACCCACGATAAGGCCCATCGGCGCCTTGCTGCAACTCGGTCCGATAGTCGGCATAGGGGTGTTCGCCGAAAGGCAGAACATCATCTCCCGCGATGATGTGTTTGCCATCGGGCAACGCAAAGAATTGCAGAGCCGCAACCTTCTGTTTTCCAGACTTGTCTCCGATGAGAATCACGATCTTGCTGACCCCTTCAACCGGAGTCTTCAGAATCGCCTGGATCTGCCAGACGCGATTGTCATCGTAGCCCCAGCTCGTTTGCAGGAAGGCGTTAATGACTTCTTTGGATGGGGCCGACGCGGTGAAGTTGATCGGATCGGGCTTGGGAAAGGTGGGCGCAGCGGCTGGAGCCGGTGCCGCAGGAGCTTGCGCGGAATCTTGAGGAGGCGCGGCAGGAACCTGCTGCTGGGCCGAAACGGTGACAATGGAAAGGGGCAGAACGAATAGCGCGGCTGCGCTGGCAAAACAAGACGAACGACGGATCAAGCTGAATCTCCTTGAAAGGCGGGAAAACCCACCCGCCTTTTAGCTTATACCTGAACTTTGACGGCAATGGGAAATCGCCGGCCCATGCCAAATGACTTGGAAGTAACCTTCAAAACGGGAGCGGCCTGCTGGCGCTTGTACTCGGAGCGCTCGACGAGGTGTACTACCTGTTGGACGAGCTCAAGAGGAAAACCGTGCTTGGCCGCGATGCATTCCGGGGTTTCGTAGCGCTCCACATAAGCCTCGATGATCGGATCGAGAATCTCGTAGGGCGGCAATGAGTCCGTATCTTTTTGATCGGGGCGAAGTTCCGCCGAGGGCGGCTTTTCAAGGATGCGGAACGGGAATGATCTCGCGATCTCGGTTGACCCACCGGGACACCGCGTAGACACGGGTCTTGACCAGATCGCCGATCACGGCCAGCGCCCCCACCATATCGCCATAAAGGGTGCAGTAGCCGACGGCCATCTCAGACTTGTTTCCCGTTGTCAGAACCAGGGCGCCAAATTTGTTCGAGAGCGCCATCATCAGCGTGCCGCGGATGCGCGACTGAATATTCTCTTCGGTCAAGTCCGGCTTTCGACCGGCGAAAAGAGGTTCGAGAGCAAGCGTGTACTCCTTGAAGAGAGCGCTGATGCCGATCAGTTCAAAACGAATGCCGAGATTTGCAGCGAGCTTGCGGCTGTCTTCGATCGAACCCGGCGACGAATAGGGGCTCGGCATGCCTACAGCAATCACGTTTTCAGAGCCAAGCGCTTCGCTGGCAATGGCCGCCACCAGCGCGGAATCGATACCGCCGCTGAGGGCGATAAGACCCTTGCGAAAGCCGCATTTGTGCACATAATCACGCGTCCCGAGGACTAGTGCGTGGTAGGCGGCCTCTGTGTCGTCGCTGGCCGGAGGTTCAACGGGCGGCGCGTCGAATGGATCGACAACAACCAGGTCTTCTTGAAAAGAAGCGGCCTGCGCGATGAGCTCCCCGCGCCCATCGAGGGCAAGCGAGGAGCCATCGAAGAGGAGGCTATCGTTGCCACCGACCTGGTTCGACATCAGCACCGGAATACCGTCGCGGCGCGCAATCGCAGCGAGCATCCCGTGACGAATCTCGCGCTTCGAATGCCAGAAGGGCGAAGATGACAAGTTGATGTGGATCGCGGGATTCTGCCGCATCAGTTCTTCGATCGGATCGACGGAGTACAGACGGCGCGGCCAGAAATTCTTGTCATTCCAGGCATCTTCGCAGATGGTAATGGCAAGCGGGACGCCGTCCAGTTCGACGACCTTTTGCGAGCGCGCGGCCAGGAAGTAGCGCTGCTCGTCAAAGACGTCGTAGAAAGGCAGCAGGCGCTTATGCTGCTCGAGCAGCAACATTCCCTTGTCGAGGAGAACTGCGGCGTTCACCGCTGGCTTGCCGGCTTCAGCAGGTGCGGGCAACGCCACCCCCGCGAGCACCGCGGTCAGGAGCCCGCTCGTGGCGGCCGCCAGCTCATCGACAGCGGTTCGGCAACGTGCCAGAAAGCTCGGCTTTTCAAGAAAGTCGGCCGGCGGATAGCCGCAAATGCAGAGCTCCGAAAAAACCGTGAGGCGCGCGCCCTGAGCCGCAGCACGGCGGCTGGCCGCGACGATTTTATCGAGATTTCCCGTGAAATCCCCGACTGTGGGATTGATCTGGGCGAGGGCGATCTTCACTCTTCCAGTTTAATCTGGGCGACCGCGCGGACTGAAGCCAGGGAAGCTGCGATCCACTCCGCCAACCGCTTCTAGGTCCCCGTGCCCGACAGAACCACCCCCACGGTCTGCGCAATGATTTTGAGATCGAGCGACAGGCTCCAGTTTTCGATATAGGCAAGATCGAGCGAAACATAGCTCTCGAACGAGGGGTCGTGGCGTCCCTGGACCTGCCAAAGACCGGTGATCCCGGGCGTGGCGTCAAGACGGTGCAGGTGGCTCAGGTTATATTCCCTCACCTCGCCGACCACAGGCGGTCGAGGACCCACTACGCTCATCTCGCCGCACAGGACATTCAAGAACTGGGGCAGTTCATCGAGAGAGTAACTGCGCAGTATGCGGCCAACCCTGGTAACGCGTGGGTCATTTGAGATTTTGAACAGGATGGCATCGCGTTCGTTCAGATGCAGCATACTCTTCTGCTGGCGCTCCGCGCCGCGAATCATCGTGCGGAATTTCAAACAGCGAAAGATGCAGCCGTTCTTTCCAACGCGCTCCGAGATGTAGAAAACCGGGCCCGGTGAATCGAGCTTGATGGCAAGCGCGATGACCAGAAGAACAGGAGAAAGCACGAGCAACGTAAAACTGGAAAAAACCAGATCGAGCATGCGCTTGACGATCCGACCTGACACCGACAGACAAGGAAACCGGAGAGGCATCGCCGGAATTTGCGCCGCGACCTCGGCCCGGGCGTGGCGCGTGAGGCCCGCCGCAATGAGCTTGGGCGGTTGCGGAGCCGTGCTTCCTTGCCATTCCAAGGGCGGAGAAACAGACGGAGATATCGGTTGCCACAATTCCGGCGTCGCCATTCTTGATCCGCAGACCTCTGAGTCCAAAGGACAAGGGAATAATATTTCTCCCCTATGCTCACTAGACACCATTAAACCTCGATCGATGCGGTCCAATTGTCTCTATTTTGCAATCATTTGGGCGGCTCAAGCTGGGTAGGGACTCCGACCCCGGGCAGCGCATAAGCGTCGAGAGTCAGGAACAGCTGGATGTTCTCGTCGGTCGAGGCGAGGAAAGCCGCAAGCGGCCCAAAAAACGCAGCGCGGCCCTGGTGAAGGAACAGCACGGTGTCTGCAAGCCGCTCGGCAAAGCGCATGTCGTGGGTGACCACGATACTGGTGAACCCGAGCTGTCGTTTGAGCCGCTGAATGATTGTCCCAAGGCGCCGGGCAATGATGGGATCCACCATGGTCGTCGGTTCGTCGTAGAGCACCACTTCCGGTTGTGCGGCGAGTGCCCGTGCCATCGCCACAGCGCGCCGGCGCCCGGTCGAAAGGCTCGCCGGAAGCGATTCCTCGACGTCCTCGGCGCCCACCATGTGGATGAGCCGGTCAACGATCTGCTGAATCTGGTCTTCATCGAGAGAACCACGTTCGCGCAGCGGAAACGCAACATTTTCGCGGACGCTGAGGGAATCAAAGAGCGCGCCATTCTGAAATACCATGGTCACGCGCTTGCGAATCTCCTGCATGCCGTCTTCGTTGAGGTCGGTGATTTCCCTGCCCTCTACCTTGACCGAGCCTGAATCGGGCTTGAGGAATCCCATGAGAATCCGCAACGCCACAGATTTGCCCACGCCGCTGCGCCCGAGGATGCAGAGGGTCTGCCCGCGATCGACGGAAAAGCTGACGTCTTGCAGGACCGCGTGATCCCCGAAGGAGATTGAGACGTGATCGAAGACAATGATAGGCGCAATGGCTGCGGCGACGGGATCCGGGGCAGTTGGCTCGGACTTCGATGATGAGCCGCCAATCGGCTCCGGCAAAGCCGAATGAAATTCCGGGTTCGAGGATGTGTCGGCCATTCCCTTCAGATCAGATTACTTGATCAGCCGCAACGAGCGACCCAGCACGATCAAGATCGGCCGGCGTATTGACATTCAGAAACCAGAACGCGGCAGGGAGATTGCCCAGATGTTCGAGCTCTCCGGCCTGGACCAGGTTCTCGACGGTGAGGACTGTGAAGGGTTTGCAGAGATACGCTGCAGCAGCCTGGAATGCGGAAAAACAACCGTCGTTGCCGGCTTTGAGTTCCGATTCCAACGCGGGCAATGAGGCGCGCTCAACCACGCACGGGAACGTCTGTGCGAAACCGTTCTCTGCAGGAACGGTGACGGTTGCCTGCATGAGACGCGCGCGACGGAGCATCGCCGAAATGAGACCCGATGGCAGTAGTGGCATATCCACAGAAAGAAAAACGGCGAATTCGGCGGAAGTCGAAGCCAGGGCCGCGCAGATTCCGCCCAGAGGTCCAAGTCCGGCGTCATTGAGCAAGGGAGCGAATGCGGACAAGTCAGACCGTGCGCCCGCAATCATCACCGGCAAACCCGCCCCACGAAGAATATCGAGGGCGTGAGCAATCAGCGGTTTGCCGTTGAGTTCAATGAGAGCCTTGTCGGAACCCATGCGGCTGGACTCGCCGCCCGCCAGGACAAATCCAACCGCGTCGAAATCCGCTCGTTGCGGCTGGGAATTCAACTGCCAACCTCTTCCAGAAAACGGATGAGCGACTGGATACCGAGTTCGAAATTCTTCAAGTTGAATTTTTCATTTGGCGCGTGAAGGTTATCGTCGGGCAAGCCAAAACCCATCATCACGCTAGGAAGATTCAAGTGGCGCGCAAAATCGCCGACGATCGGAATCGAGCCACCAGAGCGGATAAACACCGTATCGCGCCCCCAGACTTCCTTCAGAGCACGTGTCGCTGCCTGGATATAGGGATTGTCGACTGGAATCAGGCACGGGTCGCCGGAATGGATCAACCGGACATCGATGTCCACGCCGACAGGGGCGATCTTCTCAACAAAGCTCTTGTACTGCGCAAAGGCCTTCGCCGGCGTCATACCCGGAACCAAACGCATGGAAACTTTGGCCTGCGCCTTGGCAGGGATGACGGTCTTCGCGCCCGCGCCGATGAACCCGCCAGGAATGCCATGCACATCCAGCGTGGGACGCGCCCAGGTCCTCTCAAGGACGGTGTAGCCGGGCTCGCCTACCAGCTTCTTCGAGCCAACCTCGGCAATGCGATACTGCTCTTCGTCGAAGGGGAGACTGCGCCACGCAGCCAATTCCGCCGGACTCGGCGGGATGATGTCGTCGTAGAAACCGGGAATCAGAATGTGCCCCTCTTCGTCCTTCAAGTGAGCAAGAATCTGCGCGAGGGAAACAAAGGGATTGGGTGCAGCGCCGCCGTACATGCCGGAATGCAAGTCTGTTTTTGCGCCCCGCACTTCGATCTCGGTATAGATCATGCCGCGCAGGCCAACACAGAGAGTCGGCAGGCCCGGAGCGAACAACTCGGTATCGGAGACAAGTGCGAAATCGGCCTTGAGGTCGGGATGTTTGGAAGCAACGAAGGCAGCAATTCCCTCTCCTCCCACTTCCTCTTCACCTTCAAAAAGTACGCGTACGTTCAGCGGGAGCGCATGTTTGGAGGCGAGCAACGACTCAAGAGCCTTGACCTGCGCCCACACCTGCCCTTTGTCATCCACAGCGCCGCGCGCGTAAAGGTTGCCATTGCGTTCTGTCGGCTCGAAGGGCGGCGAAAGCCATTCATCGAGCGGGTCCGGCGGTTGCACATCGTAATGGCCATAACACAAGCACTGTGGGTCTGTTTGCAGCATGCAGCCAGTCCGCATAAACGAGCGGATGGCCTTCGGTCTCGAGGATGCGCACATTCTCCATGCCGATGCGGCGTAGCTCAGCGACGAGCAACTCGGCTGCACGGCGGCAATCGGCTGCATTCTCAGGTAGAGTCGAAATCGACGGAATACGCAGCAGAGTCTTCAGCTCTTCAAGAAAACGCGGCTGATTTTCGCGAGCATAAATGGCAGCGGGTGAAGACATAACGGGCTCCTGAGGTCTGACTCGACAGAGGAGAGTATAGGTTGTCAGGGTCCTGAAACGCCGTGTGGTGCGAGCCAAACCGGCTAGTAGCGCGCGATGGACGGGTCGACTTCGACCGACCAGGCGTCGATGCCGCCGCGCAGCGACTGGACCTGCTCGAATCCCTGGTTGCGCAGCCACACGGTCACGTTCATCGAACGGACACCCGCATGACATAGAACGACGAGGCGCTCGTCGGGATCCAGTTCCTGGTGCGCGCGCGAGGGCACATCGCCCATGGGCATCGGCAGGGCGCCCTCAATGTGGGCGGTCGCTACCTCCCACGGCTCACGAACATCGACGAAACGGGCCTTTTTGTCGCGGAGAAGCCCTGCCGCGTCGGAGGGGGAAATCTCGAAGTCAAGCATAGGACAATTTTAAAGCCCGTAGCGTCTGAGGACCCCATCTGTTGCGCAAAATCCCCCTGCCCCGCCCAAACAAGCGAATATCGAATGGATTGCATAGAATGCACTTATGCAGAACCCGGTGAAGGTCCTCATAGTCGAAGATGAGCCCCACGCGCTGATGGGACTGGCGGAGCTCATTTCCGGCTGGGGTTATCGAACGGAAACCGCGCGCGATGGCATCGAGGGTTGGGAGAAAGTTCTGGCCTGGGAACCGGCGATTGTGGTGACGGATTTGAAGATGCCCCGCATGGACGGGCTCCAGCTTCTCGCGAAAATGTCAGAGGAGTCTTCCACCATCAATGCCAACGTGGCAGTCGTGCTGTTGACCGCGCAGGGATCGATTCAGGTAGCCGTGGACGCGATGAAGCTGGGCGCCTACGACTTTCTGCAAAAGCCAGTCGATGCGGCACGCCTGCGAACCATCCTGGCCAACGCGACCCGGCAGCGCGATACGGCAATCGAGCTTGAAGTGGCGCGCCGCCGCCTGCGCGAGACGGGCGTTCTGGGTTCGATGGTGGGCACCTCGCGAGCCATGCAGGATATCTTCGCGCTTGATCGAGCAGATCGCCCCCTCGAATGTTTCCGTTCTGATCACCGGCGAAAGCGGCACGGGAAAAGAGCTGGTGGCGCGTACGCTGCACGATCTAAGCCCGCGCAAGCCACGACCCTTTGTTGCCGTCAACTGCGCAGCCATCCCCGAGACGCTCATTGAGAGCGAGCTCTTCGGACACGAAAAGGGATCCTTCACGGGTGCCGTAGAACGCCGGGCAGGATGCTTTGAACTGGCCTACCGGAGGCACACTCCTGCTGGATGAACTAGGCGAAATGCCCGCGGGGACCCAAGCAAAGCTCTTGCGCGTTCTGGAGGAGCGCAAACTCCGGCGCATAGGCGGTCGCACAGAACAGGACGTAGACGTCCGCGTACTGGCAGCAACGAACCGCGATCCGGCGGAAGCGATCGCGCGCGGCGAACTGCGTAGCGATCTCTTCTACAGACTGAACGTCTTCCATATCGACCTGCCGCCGCTCCGCGAGCACATTGAGGACTTGCCCGCCATGGCCGACGCGATGGTGAGCGAAATGAACCAGAAGCACGGCCGCAAAGTTTCAGGCGTGGGGCAGTCGATTCTGGATCGCATGATCGCATATGACTGGCCGGGCAATGCACGCGAACTGCGCAACTCCATCGAGCGGGCGGTAATTCTTTGCCCCGATGGCGCGCCGCTGGATGCGGGCCATTTGCCGCCGACGTTTGGCCGGTCGCAGACACAATCGGCGCCTGTCTTCGACGCGAGCGTAGTTGCAATTCGCGTGGGGACGACAGTGGACGAAGCCGAACGGCTTTTGATTTTGCGAACGTTGGAGTCGACCGGTCAAAACAAGACGCGCGCCGCGGAGATCCTTGGAGTCAGCCTGAAGACGCTGCACAATAAGCTCAAGGAATACAGCCATTCGCGCGAAGACCAGCCGGCTTGAGCTCCTTCGCATGATTGAATTGATGGCGCCCCCATGCGTCTAAAGACAAAACTCGTCATTGCCATTGCCAGCCTGGTCCTCCTCATCTCCGGGTTGGTCTCGCTCGTCTATGTCACGCAGCTGCTGGACGCGGCCGTGAAGCAGACCTATGAGACCAACAAGATGGTTGCAAACCAGGTCCGATTTGCCTTGCAGCAAGCGCTTGAGACGGGCCTGAAGGACCAGACAGTCGATCCAAACAATCCCGCGCAACTACGCAATCTCGAGGCGCTGGCAATTCACGACAGCCCCACTCTCAAAGCAATGATCGACTCGGTCAACCTCTATTCGTTGACCGTCTATGACATCAACATCGGCGACGCCCAGTCGCGCATTCTGTTGAGCACGAACCCGGAAAATGTCGACAAGCCGCTCCCGGTTCGCTCCGACTACAAGGAATTGTTGGATGCCGACGCCATTCAGCTTTATCGATTGGTGTTTGGCCCGCCACGGGTCTTCGATGTCGTGGTCCCACTCGATCGGAACGGCGCCCCCTTTGCCACCGTTCACGTAGGTGCGCGCACCACCCTCCTGCGCGAAGCATATTCTCCATGGCTTCGGGAGACTCTGACACTGACCGGTTTTGCTCTTGGGAGTGCGTTGCTCGCGGCTTTGCTGCTTGAGCAATCTGGCGCTGCGTCCGATGGAAGAGATCAGCATGCAGCTGGACTACTGGACCGCCGCCAGCGAAGCGTCCGATGAAGCGGATGCGACCCAGAAGCGCGACACGGCGGAGCGTGTCTCCACAAAGATCGAGCAAATCGGACAGCGCATGCGCAATGTGGAGGAGGTTTTTTCTGCATTGAAGGAGAATCTCGACCAGATTCTCGGCAACCTGCAGGACGGCATCCTTCTGTTCACCGGAGGAGGCCGCGCCGTGCTCGTCTCTGAAGCCGCTCGCCGATTCCTGCACGTCGAGAGCGGACCGATTCTCGGTTTGCATGCGCAGGAAATCTTCGATCGCTCCACAGTCCTGGGACGGACTCTTCGCGACGCCTTCGCGAACGGAGCGACTCTCGATAAGGAAGAGATTCGCACCGAAACCGGCCACCGGATTCAGGCATCGCTTGATTTTATTTACGACGATGAAACGCACAAGGACATTGGCGCACTGGTCACGCTGCACGATCTTGAATCGGTCGAGGCCATCGAGTCCGAACTTGAACTGTCGCGCCGCATGGCTGCGATTGGCAGACTGACTTCCGGCGTCGGCCACGAGGTCAAGAATCCCATCAACGCCATTGTTGTGCATCTTGAATTGCTCAAAAATAAACTGGGAGATGGCAACAGTCCCGGCCGCCCGCCATCTTGAGGTGATCGACGCTGAAATTCATCGCCTCGATCGCGTCGTTCAGACCCTCGTCGACTTCTCGAGGCCGGTGGAACTTCAACTGAGAGAACAAGATCTGCGCCAGCCCATCGGCGATGTGCTGGCCTTGGCTCGGGATGAATTGTCGACCCGCAACGTGACTCTGGAGAGCACCCTCACGTCTAATCCATTGATCGCGAATGTCGACGCTGACCTGTTGAAGCAAGCGGTGATCAATGTCATCCAGAATGGGGCACAAGCCATGCCGGATGGAGGCAGACTAAGAGTAATTTTGGAAGAGGACAGGAAGAATGCCGTATTGCGCATTGCGGACGAAGGAACCGGCATATCGGAGGAGATCCGGGACAAGATTTTCGATCTGTACTTCACGACCAAGAGCGAGGGAAGTGGGATTGGCCTGGCAATGACGTATCGCATTCTTCAGTTGCATCATGGGAGCGTAGAAGTACAATCAAATGTAAGCCGTGGTACGGAGTTCGTTTTACGGATTCCGCTCGCCGCCACGGAATGGGGACGCCGGCATCTCCTGCCGGCGAATATGGGAAATTCGGAAGGGAACGTGGGATGAAGGCGCTTGCAAAAAGCGTGGCATTGCTGCTGCCATTTGTACTGACAGCGTGCGTGCATAAGAACGACCAGGCGCACAATCAGCCCTTGGCTCCGCCGATTATCGACACGCCTCCTACGACTCCTACGCCTTCCCCGACGGAGTTGCCCCCTCCCGTTGTCTCCGTTCCACCAGCGCCAACGGCACAGATCACACCGCCCGCGCAGCCGGAGCAAAAGCCCGCCAAGAAACCCGCTCATCATACGAAGCCGGACACGAAGAACACAGAGCAGGCCTCGAATAATCCGGGCGAAGTTGCGGAAGTGAGCGCGATCGGCCAGCTTTCTCCCGGCGATCCTTCCGATCTGCGGCAGCAAACTGTGGAATCGATTGCGTCGACTGAGCACGGCCTGAAGGAAATCAATCGTCAGCTCAGTGACCACGAGCAGAAAACTGTCGCGCAAATCAGGGAGTTCCTGAAGCAGGCCCGAACTGCATTGACCTCAGGCGATGTGGATGGCGCTCACACCCTGGCCGTCAAGGCGAAGGTTCTGTTCGGCGAAATCAGCCAATAGGTTCTTGACCGCGCGAATCTATCGCTCTCCCCAACTTAGCTTGCTGCGCAGAGCCTCAAAAAATCCGCTTTCCTTCACCCTCACAAGATTGACCGTATTTTTCGACCGTTGACACCGAATCTCGTCGCCGAGTTGAAGGTTTATCGCCTGTTGCCCATCGACCGTAAGCAGACAGTTGGTCGGAACGCCTTCCACCCGCACCAGAACCGAAGCCTCGCCGCGCACCACGAGCGGGCGAAGCGTCAGCAAATGGGGACAGATTGGCGTAATCACCAGTGCATCCACATCCGGCGTGAGAATCGGACCGTTCGCAGCCAGCGTATATGCCGTTGAGCCCGTCGGCGTGGAAACAATGACCCCGTCGGCCCTGAAACGCGCCACGGTTTTCCCGTCCAGCTCAACCGCAAAATCGCCCATGCGCGCGATGTCGCCCTTTGAGACGACCACCTCGTTCAATGCTTCGTAAGCAGGCGTGTTCTCTTCCCGCGCGCCATAAGACAGGAATGAAGCATGGCGCGGGCATCCAATGTGTGGCAATCGTGGCACCAGCCCTCGAGCGTCGCATAGAGATCGCTTAGCCGGATCTCCGTGAGGAAGCCGAGAAACCCAAGATTCACCCCAAGAATCGGAACTCCGGTCGCAGCGAAGATGCGCGCTGCGGCGAGGAGCGTTCCGTCTCCTCCAAGCACGATGACGAGCTTCAGCTCGTGCCGCGGCAGCTCATCGCGATCCACTGCCGGTGCCTCCGGACAGTAGACTGCTCCTTCGCGGTCCAGGATGGGCTCATAGCCGTGGTCCTTGAGCCAGGCGACCAACTGGGGAAGGATTCGGGCAAGCTCGTCCTTGTGCGGCTTGCTGACAATGGCGACGCGATTCATGCGGTCTCAGTGTAATGGATGAGGGGCAGAGCTTCGGTGAATGGACATCATCCCGCCGAAACAGCGCCAGGCTTGCGCGCATAGAGCAGGAATTCCTGGTTGCCTTCTACTCCGGTGATCGGCGAAGGGATCGTCTCGACGACGCGCCAGCCGAGTGCAGTGACGAAGGCTGCGACCTTATCGATGGCCAGCTTGTGCGCCGCTGGATCGCGCACGATACCTCCCTTGCCGACATTCTCACGCCCTGCCTCGAACTGCGGCTTCACGAGAATGACTGCTTCGCTCAGGTAAGGAGCAGCCGCCAGAACCGGCTCGAGCAGCAATGTTGCCGAGATGAAGGACACATCCATCACAAGCAGCGTGAGCACGGGAAAATCCCCTTCCGCGAGGGCAGTAGGTGCCAGAAACCGCGCATTCGTCCGCTCGACGAGCCGCACGCGCGGGTCGTTGCGCAACTTCATGGCGATCTGGCCAAATCCTGTGTCGACTGCGGTCACTTGCGCAGCGCCGCGTTGCAGAAGGCAATCCGTGAATCCGCCTGTAGAAGCGCCAATGTCGAGACAGGCGCGACCAGCGACTTCGATCTGCCAATGATCCAGGGCCGCTGCCAGCTTGATTCCCCCCGGCTCACGAAGGGCATATCGTCGCCCAGCAGGCGAATTGAAGCATCCCCGGCAATCGACCGAGCCGGGCTTGTCGACCTTCTGTTCGTTCACAAGAACGCGGCCCGCGAGAATCAGGGCACGCGCACGTTCGCGGCTCGGCACAAGGCCCCGCTGGACCAGCACTACATCGATGCGTTCCTTTTTGTTGAGGATTTCCTTCGCCATCCCATTGCACGATCAAAATCAGCCGACGGCTCTCGATAGAATCGTGTCCCTCGACTGATTCTAGAGCGAAGCAAGGGTGGTCTACGGCAGCGTCTGGCATGACAGCCAGTGTTGCGGCTGCGGTGGCACCCGGCAGGTAGCAAGGCTGGCCGGCGCCTGGACGGCGGCTCAATGTATTGCTGTTCCCTGCTGTGCCGGTCTGCGCTACTCACGCGCACGTCGACGATGTTGCCCTTCCACCAGGATGGTCGTATCCACAATGTCCTGATCCGTTCGAATGATGGTGAGATAAGGACTATCGGGCGAGGCAACATAGACCTTGCCAAAGAGCGAATTCGACGTGGAAACCACGGTGCGCGGATGACCCACGACAGCGAGCGTCTTTTCCACCGTATGGCTGAACAGGTTCACGATTGTGACCGTGCCGTCCGCCTGATTCGAAGTGTAGGCCCGGCTGCCATCGGCAAGCGCGGTCACGCTGGACGGGTTGGTTCCCACGGGAATGGTGAAGGTTGTGCCAAAGGTCGGACTGTCGTTGCCGTACTCGTCGAGACTGACGTCGATCACGGTGATGGTGTTGCCGTCGTAATTCGACACGACCAGTTGCTGGGTCGCGGGAATGTATTCGCCGTAGACCGGCCCAGCCGTTGCAGTCATGCCCGCCGTTCCATTCGGAGGAGTGATGCCGGTATCTGTTACCGCAGTTGTCGAAAGCGGAAGCGCGGGATGGCAGGTGACCGGCTGGCCATTCTGATTCGTAAAGGGCGTGCAGGAATCGAGCGTGTTGTTCTGGCTGTTGATCACGGTGACCGTGTCGCTGCCCCGATTGAGAACGAAGAGGCGCCGGTTGTCGTTGCTCTGGATGGCGTAGACCGGACATGCGCCGAGAGGAATGCGCGCCGACACCGTGAAACTCGTCGTTTCAAGCGCGTCGGCCTCTCCAGTCTGTGTCTCCGTGGATGGCGCCGTGTTGCAGGTCATGTCCTGGTAAGTCAGCGCGCTCGCCAGCGGTGTTACCGTGTATTCAGGCTGAGCGCGTAGTTGTGCTGGCCGAGGACCGGAGACCCGACAATTTCAATCGGCGTCGGGGCGACGGGGATGGAAAGCTTGAAAGTCTCCGGGCTGCCCGTCAGCACATCTGCAACGTTTCCATTCAGGTCAGCCACCCAAAGGCCGGCCGACGGCGAAAACAGGCCAACGGATTGGGAGGCTGCCGGAAGCGTCGAGTAGGTAACGTTCTTTTCCTGCAACTGGTTCGAAACTGGAAAATTGGTCAATGTTCCGTCGCTGTTGACGGTGTAGCCGGTCGTTCCGTTTTCGTCTAGTGAGAAAGCCAGCGGACCTGGCCCGATGGGCGCCTGGGCCACAATTGTGTCGCCCGCATAATCAATAATCGTAGCAATGCCGGCCGTCGTCGGCGAGGGCGACGAAATACCACCGCAAGCGACTGAGGCTGCGGGGCCGGTCCGGTGGGGTTGATCGGGGTGACAACCGGGCGGTACGTGCTTCCGCAACCAGAAACAAGGACGGCAACCGCGATGGCTACCCCTGATTGAACTAACAACACACGCGTCCCGCGTGAATTCATGGGAAAAAGACTCATTCAGATCTTTCCTGCTTACCTCGTGATTGTAAATCAGTGAGCTCGGGAACTCCGGTGGCCAGGGAGTGACGGCTCTCGCCGGGACAACTGCTGAGCAGAGCTTGGACATAGCACGGCCAGACTATCGATTCGCGCAAAGCGGCGTAGGGCTCCTGTGGCTTTAGACGCTGCGTCGCAGCCGGTTGGTATCCCGATGGCGCGCCTGGCTGGCGACCGCGCCATGGACCGCCGAAAATATGAATGCGCGTCAGCGGGAAACGATCTCCACCATCGCGGCGTCCGCGCCGCTCCAAGCGGCAGCTCCCTCGTGCGTGAGCTGCTGCGTCGCCTCGTCCCAGTGCAGATGTGTCACCGATCCAGCGCCCTTCTCATAGGCGTACGTTGTTCCGTCGTCGGAAAAGAGCGTGAAATCCGCATCCGCGCCCGGATAAACGCGGATCTTCTCGATCGCCTGCTGCTCGTGCGTGCTCTCCACCGGCGCTCCCGAGCGGAATGATCGAGCCGGCGCGCACAAAGAGAGGAATCGTGTCGATGGGCGCGGCCACCTCGATCGTCTGCCCGCCATGCACACGTTCGTTGGTCCAGTAGTTGTACCAGTCGGCCCCGGCTGGCAGATAAACCTAGCGGCTGGTCGCGCCCTGCTCCGTGATCGGTGCAACCAGGAAAGCCGGACCGAACATGTACTCGTCCCGCAGATCGGCGACATTGGGGTCGTTCGGAAAATCCAGCGGCAGCGCGCGCAGAAAGGGCGCGCCGGTCTGCCAGGTCTTGTACCCGAGCGAATAGATGTAAGGCATCAGCTCGATAGCGAAGCCGCAGATACTTCTCAAGAATCGGCTCAGCCTGCTTGCCGTAGGACCAGACTTCGTTCGCCAGCCGGCTGCCGTGCGTGCGCATGATCGGCAGGAACGTCGCGTACTGGAACCAGCGCGTATAGAGCTCCGGGTAATCGTCGTAACCGCCCACGTTGGCCCGCGCGTCCGAGGGGTCAAGCAGCGGCGGATGCGCCGGATGGTGCTCCGCGCGGCAGATACTGCCAGCCGCCGGTATCGTTCGACCAGTAGGTGATTCCTGAAGCCGCGAAATCGAGCCCGGTCGGAATCTGCCGCCGCAGCGTGTCCCATGTGGGATAAATATCCGACGACCAGACGATCGCGCCGTTGCGCTGAACGCCAAGGATATGCGTCGCGCGAGAGGATCAGCGCACGCCGGTTGGGCTCGTCTTTGCGGAAGCCGTCATAAAGCGCGCCGGTGTGAAACAGCGGATAGACGTTGAAAAATTGCGTGCCGGGTCCCACGTGGAAGTAGGCGCCATTGGGCGGCAGGTCGGGCTCGGTCTCGTCTGCCCACAGCGAATCGAATCCCTTGCTCAGAATGTTTTCGTGGATCGTCTTCCAATACCATGCAGCGGCATCCGGGTTGGTGGTGTCGATGTCGGACCCGGCGCGATCGTACGGCAAGCCATCAATCGGCTTTGCCATCCGCCGTTTGAATGAACCAGCCATTCTTCAGAATCTCCGCATAATAACGGTCATCCGGGACAAAGCGCGGCCACACGCTGATCATGGTCTCAAAGCCCATGTCGTGGAGTTGCTTGTTCATCGCCGACGGATCGGGCCAGAACTTCGGATCGAGATCCATCTGGCCCATCTTCGTGTAGTAGAACCAGTCGACCACGATCACATCGGCGGGCAAATGCCGGTCGCGATAACCCTTGGCCACCGACAGCACTTCATCCTGGCTCGCGTAGCGCTGCTTGCATTGGATGTAGCCGTAGGCAGCCTTGGGCAGCATCGGCGTCGGCCCGGTGAGCAGACGATAGCCCTGCATAAATCTCGTCCGCCGTCGCGCCCGCAATCACGAAAAACGACACCCGGTCCCCGACCTCGCTGATCCAGCGGGTCTGCTCGTTGAAGCCCGGCTCGATGGTCGTCTTCGAGGGATTGTCCCAGACCAGACCATAGCCTTTGTTGGTGATGAGAAACGGAACGCAGCTGCTCGGAGCCGCGGGAGCCGTGTAGTCCTGCCAGCAACGGACTGCATGGCCGCGATGATCGAGAAATCCTTCCTGGTTCTCGCCCAGGCCGTAGTAGTGCTCGTCGTCCGGCGAAGCAAAGGTGGCGCCCACCACATAAAACTCCGGATCGGTGGGCCGGCGATCGTTGGCCAGGCTCGCGGTGCCGTCTTTGTGATTGGGAACGGCCTGCGACCACCCCGTCATTTCGAGCAGCTTTTTCCCTTCGGGCGTGGTAAACGTGATGTGCGCTCCGGGAGTCGACCCGTTGAAGTATTTGCTGATATCGACCTCGGTCTGCAGGCGCGGCTGGCGCCGAGGGTTCGGGCGTTCCACGGTGGCGACGATGCGGAAGACTGATAAACATCGGCTTTGTCCGTCTGCGCTTGCGGTCCATCCGGAAACATCAGGCGACCCGACAAAACCATAGCCCGGCTTGGCAACAGCGGGGTCGTGCTGAAGGCTCAACGTCACGCGGAGAATGTTGGGCGCGTACGGCTCCAGAACGATCGTCTCGCCCTTTCTGTCGAGTTCGAGCCGCTGTCCTCCGCTTTGTGCCTGCAGACATGCAGCCGTCAATACAACTGCGACAAAGAGCGCGAGGAAGCTTGAATACCTTTTCATGAAGGTCTCCCAAAGAAAGAATTGGACCACATTGAGATGTACTGCATGGTTGCGATGCGCAAATGAGTGTAAACCGATGGACCCCGGAACGACATCTGCGGAGCCTCCTGCAGCACCACGATAGGATGAGGCGTGGACCAGGCGAAGCTGAGATGGCAATCGAAACCCGTCCTCTTATGCGTGTTGCCCGTCGTGGCCATCGACGTGTTGTTCGAGACCGCTGGTGGGCGGCGCAGGCGCCATCGGTCGCGATCTGGACCCTCGGCCTGAGCACGCTTCTGGGCCTCGTTCGCCTGGAAGCGCGCTCCGCCACACCCGGAGCCGCCGTCACCGGGCGCCGCCATCACCGCGAGCCTCATGTTTTCCACTGCCATGCGTTCCCTACGAGCCATGGCGGACAGGCTTGATGCCAGTCCTGGCTGTTTTGTCCTGACCTCGATCTCGACGCGTCTGGGCCGAAAACGCAAAGAGCGTCTGGGCACGGCTGAAAAACGCAGAGGCCGCGAAGCATCGCAGGTAGCCGCGAACCTCGGCATGGCCGCGTTGGTTTCGTCGGGTGTGGCGCAAACCTGGCAGATCAATCAGAGTTGGCTCCAGCTGGCGAACCTTGTCCCCTCCGCGGTCTTCACCGCAGGGCTTGCGGCTCTGTGCGAAGCAGCGGCAGACACGGTGTCTTCGGAGTTCGGCCAGGTGCTCGACAGCCGGCCCCGCATGATCACGACACTGCGCGTAGCCGAACCCGGGACGGATGGCGCGATCAGCTTCGGCGGCACGCATGGCAGGCGTCGTGGCCGCCGGCGTCGTGGCTCTTGCAGGCTCAGCCGCGCTTCGAGGCGACCGAACGTCTTTGCCGTGAGCTGGGTGGGCGGAGTCTTCGGCTTGCTTTTCGACAGCGTGCTGGGCGCCACGCTGGAGCGGCGGGGCTGGCTCAACAACGATGCCGTCAACTTTCTGTCGACCGCCAGTGCGGCGGCATTCGCGCTTGCAGCCCTGTCTGTCCTCACGCACCAGGCGGCGCACAATTGTTCCAGTGAATCGCCAAGCCCGCTCCATCGCGGCTTCTACTCCACGTGCAGCCGCCAGGCCGTATAACTCAGAATCTCGTGCAGAATGGACTCCGCATCGGAGTTGCCGCCTTCAACGATCACGCGCGGCCGCGGCGAAGTGAGCACATCCAGCCCGTTCGCCGCGCAGATCGCATGAATGCGGAACAGATGCGTGTCGTCGCTGACGACCACCAGGCGGCGCAAGCCGTTGGTGCGCGCGATGACGGCCAGATCGGCGCGCCGCTTCCGCGGTACTGCGGCTTTCGGTTTCGGCGATGATGGCGGACTCGGGAACGCCGACGCCCATCAGGTACTCCCGGCCCACGCCGCCCTCTGAAAACTGGTCGCCGCCGTCGCCGCCCAGCGTGATGATCAGCGGAGCGATGCCGCGGTTGTAAAGGGCTGCCGCGTGATCGAGGCGCGCGCGAAAGACCGGCGAGGGCCGGCCATCATATTCCGCCGCGCCGAAAACGGCGATCGCATCGGCGGGCGCAGCCTGATCCTGGCCGGCAAACTGTCAATCTGGCCATAGACCCAGCGCACCAGCCGAGCGCGCCGAGCGATCAGAACAACGATCGCGATGGAAACGATCCGGACGATCCAGATGTGCTGCTTCGGACTGGATCGTCTGCGGCCATGCGGACAATCTTAACGCTGCAGCACCATCACAATTTCGTGCGTCGGAATGGCGCCCTCGCGCAGAATCTCCCAGCGGCCCGGCCCCAGCGAAAGATCCACGATCGTGGTGGGCTGCGAGCGGGCCGTTGGCCCCCCATCGATGATCAGCGGAATGCGATCGCCGATCTGGTCGCGAACACAGGCAGCGTGGGTACACTCCGAGGCGCCCTGCAGGTTGGCCGAAGTCGCCGTGATCGGAAGCCCGAACCCCTCCACCACAGCGCGCGGAATGGCCGCATCGGGCACGCGCAGGGCCACGTTGCCGGTATTCGCCGTGGAGCGCAGCGGCAGCTTGGTTCCGGCGCGCACAATGATGGTCAGCGGCCCGGGCCAGAAGCGATCCGCCAGCTTGTCCAGCATGGGATCGGTGTCGCGCGCCAGCGTAGTAGGCCTGCGACAGCGAAGAGATCAGCAGCGAGAGCGGCTTGTGCTTCTGGCGGGTCTTGATGTGGTAAATGCTCTCGACGGCATGCAAGATTGACGGGGTCGACAGCCAGGCCGTAGAAGGTATCGGTGGGCAGTGCGACTACGTCGCCTTTGCGCAGACAGGAGACAATGTAATCGATCCGGTCCGGTTGGGGTTCATCGGGATGGACGCGCAATATTTCCGCGGACAAGAAGGTCTACCTCGGTTCCCGAATTGCAGAAGCCACAAAGACGGAAACTATCACAGCACCAGCCATGGTGCAAGCAGCCGGCACACAACCGCGGCTCGAGCGGCGCCTCGAACAGCATAGAATCGGCATGGAGACTCGGACGAATCGCACAGATGCCTCTTCGCATTGTACAGAGTAAGCAGAACGCCGCGTGAAAGAGCTGCGGCGCGCGCTCGCGAATCCGGTCCGCGAGAAAGGCGGACCGGCCGGAATCGAAGGGCCGAACCTGCTCGTCGAGGCCCTGCGCGCTGGGCTGCGAATCCATTGTGTCTTTGCCGCCGAAGGAACTGAAGGGCTGCTGGAAGAGCTGGCGCTCCCCGCCGAAACCGAGATCCTGCTCGTGCCGCAGGATGTGCTGCGCTCGGCGCTACGACGGAGACGCCGCAGCCCATTGCGGCCCTGGTCGAGCCGCCGGATTGGACCTGGAGACGTCCTCGGCGGCATCGAGGCAGAAAGACCGTTGCCTCTCCTGCTCGTGCTTGCCGGCCTGCAGGATCCCGGCAATCTGGGCACCATCCTGCGCTCCGCCGAGGCCTTTGGCGCCAACGGCGTCGTCTGCCTGCCGGGCACCGTGAGCGCGTGGAACCCGAAAGCGGTGCGCGCCTCGGCGGGCAGCGTCTTTCGCGTTCCGGTTCTCGACGGCCGAATCGAAGGATGCGATCGCGCTGCCTGCGAGAATGCCGGCGTTGAAGATGTGTGCCGCGACGGCCGCGCGCAGGCCTCAACCCGTCGATCTTGCAAACCTGGCGGAGCCGGTAGCGCTCCTCATCGGCAATGAAGGCAACGGCGTGCCCGACGATCTGGCCGCACAGGCCGACGGCGCCGATCACGATTCCCTGCCCCGGCCCGGTCGAAAGCCTCAATGCCGCCGTCGCCGCCAGCGTGCTGCTCTACGAAGCCTCGCGCCAGCGCTCGATGCAGCGCGGAGGACCTCTGAATCATCGAGGGAGCTCGCGATGAGCCTGTTTGACGGCGAACCCGAACCGGCCCGCCCACTCCTCCTCCAAAGGTCTGCTCTCACGCAGGGCGCCCCTGGCCGAGAGGATGCGGCCGCGCAGCCTGGAGGAATACAGCGGACAGGAGCATCTGCTCGGCCCCGGCAAGCCGCTGCGCGTTCAGATCGAGCGCGACGCGCGAGGCAACGGGCGAACTGGGTTCGATGATCTTCTGGGGCCCCCCGGGCGTGGGCAAAACCACGCTGGCCAAGATCATCGCCGAAACCACCCAGGCCAACTTCATTGAGTTCTCCGCCGTCATGAGCGGCATCAAGGAGATCAAGCAGGTGATGGCCTCCGCCGCCCAGGCCGCCGAACTGCACTCGCGCACCATCCTCTTCGTCGATGAGATTCATCGCTTCAACAAGGCGCAGCAGGACGCCTTTCTGCCCTACGTCGAGCGCGGCACCATCCGCCTGATCGGCGCGACCACCGAGAATCCTTCGTTCGAAATCATCTCCGCGCTGCTCTCGCGCTGCCGCGTCTATGTGCTGGAACCGTTCAGTGAAGAGCGCATTGTCGCACTTTTGCGGCGCGCGCTCGAAGATCGCGAACGCGGCCTGGGCGCGCTGGAACTGACGGCCGACGACGATGCGCTCGCACTGATCGCCAGCTACTCCAGCGGCGACTGCCGCAACGCCTACAACACCCTGGAAGTCGCCGCGCAACTGGCGCTGGAGGGATCCAAACACATCGACAAAGCCCTCGCCACCGAAGCCGTCCAACAGCGCGTGCTGATGTACGACAAGTCCGGCGAAGAGCACTACAACCTGATCTCGGCGCTGCACAAGAGCGTGCGCAACAGCGATCCCGATGCCGCGCTCTACTGGCTGGCGCGCATGTTTGCCGCCGGCGAAGACCCGCTCTATCTCGCGCGCCGCATCGTGCGCATGGCCGTCGAAGACATCGGCCTGGCCGCGCCCGAAGCGCTTGAACCTCTGCCTTTCCGCGAAAGAGACCATCGATTTTCTCGGCTCGCCGGAAGGCGACCTGGCGCTGGCCGAGGCTGTCGTCTATCTCTCCTCGCGCCCAAGTCGAACGCGGTCTACACCGCCTATGGCGCCGTGCAGGAGGAAATCGAACACACGCGCCAGGAGCCGGTTCCGCTGCACCTGCGCAACGCGCCCACCCGCCTGATGAAGGAACTGGACTACGGCAAGGGCTACCGCTACGCGCACGACGAAGAGGACAAATAGCCGACATGGACTGCCTTCCCGACTCGCTCCGCGGCCGCAGCTACTACCACCCCACGCAGGAAGGCCGCGAAAAACTGCTGGCCCAGCGCATGGAAGAGATTCGGCGTATTCGGACAGCCAAGCGGCGCGGCTAAAGTTGCTCGTGCTATTCTTTGCGCGGAATAGAACTCAATGAGCCCTTCGAAGGTGCTTTTTCTCACTCTGCTGATCTTTGGCGCCAGTTCATTGGCATCCCTGCCATCCGGAGCAAATGTGTCGAAACAAGTGCTCGAACAGCCGTTCTATGTCGCAGGGTTTCCTGGTGCGCACCAACAACGCCGCCGAAGCCAGCGGTGAAAGCAAAATCGGCCCGCTCTGGCAGCGCTTCATGCAGGAAAAACTTGTCGACCAGATTCCGAATCGGGCCGACGAGAGCTTCACCGTCGTTTATTCCAACTACGCCAGCGACGAAACCGGCACCTACGACTACCTGCTCGGCGCGCCGCGTCGCCTCGGTCGATCATCTCCCTGCCGGGATGAGTTGGAGGAAGGTCGAGCCTGCGACCTACGCCGTCATTCTTACGGACAAAGGCCAGATGCCCGGTGTTCTGCAGGCAGCGTGGGACCGCATCTGGCATATGTCGCCCGGTGACTTGGGCGGCAAGCGCGCGTTCATGACCGACTACGAGATCTACGACAAGCGCACCGCAGATCCGCAAAACGCGCAAGTCGAAATCCACATCGGGCTAATCCCCGACACAAAATAAGATCGGATTCGTCCGCTCTGTCGCGACGGACGAACTCCCGTGCAACTGTCTTCCCAAGGTCTTGGACGTGGGCCTCGTGCACGAACAACTCTCAGCCATGGGAGCATTTCTGCTCCCCGTTCCCTGTCCCCTGCTTCAATCCGGATACTTCACCGAGCACCCATACGAACGCGTGTAAGGAGTAGCTACAGGTTTGCCCGCCATGGCCTCCGTCAGCGCGTCTGAGACATAGTTGTGCGCGCCGCGAACGTCATCTGGATCAGGCGTGGGCCGGTCGTCGATAGCGCCTGCGTAGATCAGCTTGCCGGACGGGTCGATGACGAACATTCGGGCGTTGTTTTGGCGTTGTAAAGGCGGCCAAGCTTTCCATCGGAATCCAGCAACACAGCCGTCGGCGCAGCTTTCATCTTCGCAACGTAGGCGTTTTCCTGCTCCGGAGTGACGTATCCCTGCTGACCAGGCGCGGAAGAAATCACCGTGAACCAGGCCACGCCTTTCGCCGTCCACTCTTTCTGCAGAGCCTGCATGTTTCCAGAGACATAATGCTTCTGTGTATAGGGACAGCCCTGGTTGTGCCACTCGAGCACAACATATTTGCCATGGAAGTGATCCAGCGCTTCAGTCTTGCCTTGAGAATCGATTGCGGTGAATGCCGGTGCCGGCGCGCCCACGCGGGCTTCTTGCGCAACAACAGACAGAGGCAGCGACGCAACGGCCGCCAAAACTAATCCTGAAAATTGAGAGAGGAATGCCATGCGAATCAACCTCCGTGGGGAAGATTGGGGATGATTTTGAAGGCAGCTTTCGAGACTTACTTCAAACTCGGCTTACTTCGAGTTGGACGTTGCCGCGACCGACTGGGTTGCGGAGTGCGGCAGATTTCCGAGAGCTTCTGTCACAATGCCGGGCGTCAGCACCTCCGGCAAAAGCTGAGGGCTCGCTTCCCCCGGAATGTACAGGACATACGCCGGAACGCCACTGCGGCCAAGCCCCGCGAGCGCCTGCCCGATTGCATCGTCGTGCTGCGTCCAGTCCGCGCGCAGCAGGGCCACGTTCGCATCCGCAAAAGCCTTCTGCACTTCTGGCCGACTGAGAGCAACGCGCTCGTTGACCTGGCAACTCAGGCACCAGCTCGCCGTAAAGTCCACAAAAACCGGGCGGCCTTGCGATTGATAGCGACTCACCGTCTCGGCAGTCCACGGCTCCCACCCAGCCCGCGTCGCAGTGGTAGAAAAGGCCGAAGGCGTAGCGGCTAGCTTCGCAGGAGCGAACACGCTTACCGCGACAACGCCAAGCAAAACGACGCTTGCAACAGCAGTTGCCCACCGTTGCGCAGGCCAGCGACCCAAAAACCAGCCGGCAATCGCGACAAGCAACAGGCTCGCCAGCAGAGCGGCAAGAATAGCGGCGCCGTAAGCCTGCGCCAGCACCCACGCCAGCCAGATCACGGTGGCAAAGATGGGGACAGCGGTTGCCTGCTTCAGACAGATCCATCCACACGCCGGGGCGCGGGAGAAAGCGCGTCCAGGCCGGTTGCAAAGTGAGTGCAACATACGGGGCAGCAAGTCCCAGAGCCAAGGCAGTAAAGACCGCGAAGGTGACGGCGGGCGATTGTTGCAACGCATAGCCGATTGCCGCACCCATCAACGGCGCGGTGCAAGGTGTCGCTACCACCACGGCAAGAACACCGGTGAAAAAGCTGCCGGCATAACCCTGCTTGGCGGCAAGCGACCCGCCGGCGCTGGTGAGCGTCAGGCCAATCTCAAACTGGCCGGCAAGCGAAAGCCCTAAAAAGAAAAGCAACGACGCCATCAGCGCCAGAAAGATCGGCGATTGAAACTGGTATCCCCACCCGAGATGCGCGCCTGCCGTACGAAGTACAAGAAGCGCCGCAACGAGCGCCCAGAACGAAACCAGAATTCCGGCCGCGTAAATGAATCCGTGCGCGCGCAGAACGTGCCGCTCTTCGTTGCTCGACCGCACCAGTGCAAGCCCCTTGATGAAGAGCACCGGAAAGACGCAAGGCATCAGGTTCAGGAGCAAACCGCCGAGAAAAGCCAGTCCGGATGCTTTAAGCAATTCAGAGGCGGACGAGACGGGAACGCGCGGCGCGACTTGCTGCTGGCCCGATTGCTGACCTGCAACTGCGGCAGAAGATTGCGCCGGCGCGGCTGCGGTCGAGGGTGCCGTCGATGCCGATGATATGTCTCCGCCGCCAGCAACCACGCCGGGCACTGCGACCAAATCAAAGGCTCGGCCACCCGAGAGCTCGAGCACGCCGCTCAGTTGCCCCGGATTCGTCGTGAGATTCGCGTCTTTCTTCAGATCGAGAATCAATCCCTTGGTTGTCGGAGTAAGTTTTTGGGGAGCGGGATTATCGAGGACATTCTGATCGGCCGGAAAAAACTCCGCGGTCGTTTCGCGCTGCCCGGTCGTCACGGCGAGGTGAAAGCCAGATCCTGCGGGTTGAAAGACGGCTGTGAAGCCTCGGGGAGACGATTTTGGGAGTTGCGTCGTGAACCGCTTGATCAGCGCCGCATCCGGGTCCGCTGCAAGCGAATTCGCCGAGCGATCGGCAACGTTCTTCGTTAGATCAAGCTCCGCTTTGCCGGGAATGCAGACTTCGCGGCATACGAGCCAATCTACCTTGGCATGAAGATCGGCAGGACCAGGCTTGGCCGTCTTCGCAACGTTAAACGAAAACGGAAACACCACCTCGTTCTCATAACCGAAATCCATCAACGGGCCAAGTGGAAGGCGCGTCGGAGCCGGAAACTGGAGCGGGCTTGCGGTGATTCCTTCCGGAAGTGTCCATTTCACATGCGGCGGTTCGCCCGAGTCACCCGCATTCTTCCAGTAAATATGCCAGCCAGGTTCAAGCTTGAAATAAAGGCCGGCGGTATTCGATCTGGTCCCTTTGCCGAGCGAACTTCCGGGCACAAGGAGTTCCACATGCAAATGAGCAGCCGTGGTCGCTGCATGTGGATTCTTCGCCTCGTCGGATGAGATGCGGCTGACAGCTCCCGCCGGCAGCGCGGCAGCAAGGAGGCCTAAGAGCGCGAGATGGATTCGTGAAAGGCGCATTCCAGAAAAGGGGCTCTCTCTCCTTGGACGAGTCGCGGCATCCTTTGGTCGCGAAAAGTTGAATTCCAGGCGCAGCCAGACTCATGTTCGATTCGGTCCTGCCGACGCAAACTCCACGTGCTCCCGGAAGATGCAGTCGTTCTGCACACACTTGACCCCGGCAGCACGGGCGCGCGCGATGGCTTCCTCGTGCACGACATCATCCTGCAGCCACAGATACGGTATTCCGAGGCGGATCACATCGTCCACCATCGCCGGCACATGCTCCGAAGCGCGAAAAACATCCACCAGATCGATGCCGTTGCCCGACTGGGCGCGCGCCGCCGCTTGCGCCGCTTCGAGGTCGGAATAGCACGTCATCCCCAGTACCTCCTTCAGAGCGGGATTCACCGGCAACACGCGATAACCGTTCGAAGCCAGATAGCTGCCGATGTGATGGCTGGCGCGCCAGGTCTTGTCGCTCATGCCCACAACGGCGATGGTCTTCGCCGTGCGCAGCATTTCGTTGATCACTGCGGGATCGTTACTCATAGCAACCCTTCTTCACAAGAATTCACACCTTTTTTGCCGAGGCCACGCCACAAGCCGTCACCGCCGCGCTTGTGGTTTCAGTTCCCTGCCTCACACGTCCAAATCGTCGTCAGGCCCAGCGGAGCCCTCGGTCCCACGCCGCTTCGCCAGCAAATAGCCGCGCAGAAACGGCTCGAGATAGCCATCCAGCACCTTGTCCACGTCGCCCACTTCCACCTTGGTGCGATGATCCTTGGCCATGCGGTAAGGCTGCAGCACATACGACCGAATCTGCGAACCGAAATTGATTTCGAGCTTTGAGTCCTCGAGCTTCTTGCTCACGGCGCGCTTCTTTTCAAGTTCGTATTCGTAGAGGCGCGAGCGCAGCATCTTCATCGCCTTTTCGCGATTCTTGTGCTGCGAGCGCTCGTTCTGGCATTGCACCACGATGCCCGTGGGCAGATGCGTCATGCGCACAGCGGAGTCGGTGGTGTTCACGTGCTGGCCGCCCTTGCCGCCGGAGCGATACGTGTCGATGCGCAGGTCTTCGACTTTCAGATCCACGTGAATCGTTTCGTCGATCTCCGGCGAAACGTAAACCGACGCGAACGATGTATGCCGGCGCTTCGCCGAGTCGAACGGCGAGATGCGCACCAGGCGATGCACGCCGCTCTCGCCCGCCAAGCAGGCCGAATGCATATTCGCCGGTGATGGTGAAGGTGGCCGATTTGATGCCCGCCTCTTCGCCGTCCTGGTAATCGTTCATTTCGGTCTTGAAGCCCTGCTGCTCGGCCCAGCGCAGATACATGCGCAGCAGCATCTCTGCCCAGTCCTGGCTCTCGGTGCCGCCGGCGCCCGGATGCACGGTCACGATCGCATTCAGCGGATCGGCCTCGCCCGAGAGCATGGTGCGCGCCTCAAGTTCTTCGGCAAACGTTGCCAGCGCCTTGATGTCGCGCTCCAGATCCGCGAGCACATCTTCGCCTTCGCGCGCCAGCTCAAAATAGGCTTCGATATCGCCGGTGCGGCGCACCAGTTCCTCGTCGTCGGCCACCAGCGCTTCAAGCCGTTTGCGGTCGCGCATCAGCGGCTGGCTCGCGCCCGTGATTCGACCACATGGCCGGATCGGCAAGCTTGGTTTCTATTTCGGAGAGTTCCCTGCGGATGCGGGCAGGGTCAAAGATACTCCCGCAGGTCGCGGACTTGGTCGCGCACGGGAGCATAGGCGAATTCGAGATCGTTCAACGATCACGGTTTGCTCTTATGACCTGTCTTTGGATTTGAACTTTGAGCTCGAGGCTGGACCGCAAAGCACCAGCCCACAAGCCCTATTGCAAGTATGGCACACAGCCCACGCGAACACGTCTCCGTGCGCCGTGTAGAAAGTGATGTCGTCGCGGAAGCCGATATTCCGCGGGCAAGCGCATCAGACCGGTGGCGCGGAATGCTCTGGCGCACGCGGCCGTAGGGATCGATGGCCGCCGTGACGCCGTTGTTGGTGTCGCGCAGCAGCCAGCGGCGATTCTCGATGGCCCGCATGCGCGCCATATTCAGGTGCTGCCACGGCGCGCTCGTGTCGCCGTACCATCCATCGTCGCTGATGTTCACCAGCACTTCGGCGCCGAGCCGCGCAAATTGCCGCACTTCGTCGGCAAACACCGCCTCGTAGCAGATGAAGACGCCATAGCGATGGCCGTTGAGGCGGAAGACCTTGCGCTCGTTGCCGCGCGTGAACTCGGCAACGCGGCCGGTGAGTTTGTGCGCGAAGAAAGCAAGTCCTTAAAGGGAATGTACTCGCCGAATGGCACGAGATGAATCTTGTCGTAGCGGCCGATGCGCGCCCGTCGGCTCCAACGATCAGCGCGGAGTTGTAATTACGTCCAGGTCTGATCCTGCGGCGAAATTCCATGCCGACCGACCCGACAACCAGCGGCGCTTGGACCGTGTGCGCGACAGATGCCATCGCCTGCTGAAAGCGCGGATCCGCTTCGGCAAAGGGCGCTGGCGATTCCGGCCACGCCACCAGGTCGGGATGCGTGGGATACGGCGGGCACACGATTTCGCCACTCGCCGCGCCGGTCTGCGGAATGCCCGCGATATAGGTCTTGCATTGCTCCTCCGCCAAGCTGCGTGAACTCGTCGATGTGCTGTTCCACTCGGCGCCGGGCCAGCATCTGCGGAGCCGACATCGAGATTCGGTTGGATCAGGACCGCGGTAGCCGCAGTGCCGGCGACGTGGGCGAGGCACAAAGATCCGGCCCAGCCGGCGACAAGCAGAAGCATCGCCGACCGCGCCGGAAACGAGCCGCTCCCTCTGGCCGCTCAGAGAGCAACGCACGCAACCAGCGCATTCACTGCGACGAGCACGAAGCTGATGCCGTAGACGCCTGTCCAGGGGGCGAGTTGGTTGACTAGTCCATTGTCGACCTGCGAATAACCCAGCTGGTCCCACGGCACAGCTGGTGATCCGCGCAGCAGCAAGTTCGAGCGCAGTCCAGAAGATCGGCGCAGCCGCCAGCGCGAGCGCGTTTGCCTGTGGCCGGCTGCACCAGCGCGACGCCCAAGCCGAACAGACCAAAATATAGCCCCAGCACCAGGCTGAACCCGATCAGCAGCAGCGTAGGCGCCAGCGGCGGCATGTCGCCGTAGCGCACATCGTGTCACGGATCCAATAGCAATTTCCGCAGTACCAGAGAACTCCGCAGAGATAGGACAGCAGAAATGCCCTGCGCAAAGGAGCGGGCGCTCGAAGTTTGTCATGAGAAAGAATCGCCCACAGCAGCGGGACAAGACCGAACCACGCAAAGATACTACGCCACGGTGGCATCGGTCCAGCCAGCGGGAACGGCAATTCGAGCAAGCCTGCAGAAAGACCGGCAGCCGCCCACAACTTCCACGAATCGCGATGCATACTGGGCCGAGTTTAAAGCATGGACGTCAGACACGCTCCGTCGCTACCGGGCGCGCCCAAGCATCTGGACCCTTTTCCTGATTGCAAACAGTACGAATCCGCCGGCTTGTATGTGGAATCGAGGCGAAAAGCCGACTACAATGGTGCGCATGCAAATCGCAATCTTTGGCATGCGGCTTCTGGAGGTGATGTTCTTCGTCGGACTCGCGGGTCGCAGCATTGTCGTGTCTGATCAGTTTTGTCGAAGATGCGAAGGAACTCTTCGGAGACGAGTAACCCCACATCGTGACTCTACGGCACGTAACTCGATTTATTCTAAGACATGACTTGCCATTTTGATTGACTATCCTATTAATTCAGCAATAAACTCAGCCGAGGGCGGACGGGATTTTCGCTCTAGTACTCTGAACGAGCCGGCTGCTTCTGCCGGCACTCGTGTGATGGCATCCTCTCGAACGACCGTAGCCCCACCCTCGGACCGCGTGCGGCTCATCGTGGCATCCTCCGTGATGCTCACGTTCATCTCCTTCTGGCGTGCGGCTGCCATCGTACTCAACGACCTTGGCTCATCGGCCTTCTATGCCGGCGGCATCGCCGAGCAGGCCATCGGTGCCGCTGCGCCCTGGTTCATCCTCGGCATCATGCTGTTCAGCTTCGCGGTTCGCGCCGTCTATGTCGAAAGCTGTTCGATGTTTACGCGCGGCGGCGTCTATCGCGTCGTCAAAGAAGCTCTCGGCGGCACCTTCGCCAAGCTGAGCGTCTCCGCGCTGATGTTCGACTACATCCTGACGGGACCGATCTCCGGTGTGTCCGCCGGCCAATACATCACCGGCCTGATGAACGAGTTGATGACGGTCGCCGCGCAAGTCACTGGCTGCCGCCGGCCCTGATGGACGCGCACGGCAACCCCTTCCAGTTCGACATGAATTCAACGTCGGCGGTTTTTGCGGCCGCGGTCACCATCTACTACTGGTGGCAGAACATCAAGGGAATCGAAGAGTCAAGCGACAAGGCTCTGCGCGTTATGCAGATCACCACCGTCATGGTGGTCATTCTGCTGATCTGGGGAAGTTATTCGGTCCTTATGCGCGGCGCTCATCTTCCTCCCGCGCCAGTTCATTCGAACCTGAAGTTCAGTGACGACGCGCTGGGATTTCTCAAGGGAACGCGGTTTGTCCCGGTCCTCGGCCTCTTCGGCATTCTGATGGCATTCGGCCACTCGATCCTTGCCATGAGCGGCGAGGAGAGCCTCGCGCAGGTCAATCGCGAGATCCAGCATCCGAAGCTGAAGAACCTGAAGCGCGCCGCAATCGTCATCGCGATCTACAGCCTGATCTTCACCGGCGGCGCAACGTTGCTTGCCTCGATGCTGATTCCCGACCTGCGCAGCGCACGCATATCTATCAGGACAACCTGATCGCCGGACTCGCGATGTACATGGTCGGGCCCGCGTTCTGGCGCATTGCGTTTCGCATCTTTGTTGTGTTTGTGGGCTTCCTGATTCTTTCCGGCGCCATCAACACCTCGATGATCGGATCGACGGGCGTGCTGATGCGCGTCGCGGAAGATGGCGTTCTCACCGATTGGTTCCGCAAGCCGCATCCGCGATTCGGAACCAGCCATCGCATCGTGAACCTGGTCTTCGGTCTGCAGATGTTCACGATCATCGTGACCCGAGGCAATGTCATCACGCTCGGCGAGGCATATGCCTTCGGCGTCATCTGGTCATTCACTTTCAACAGCCTCGCCATGCTCGTCCTGCGCTGGAAGTATCACGGCGAGCGCGGGTGGAAGGTGCCACCGAACATCAAGATCGGCAAGACCGAAATTCCTGTTGGACTCTTCTGCGTCTTTCTTGTTCTGCTCTCTACCGCGATTACCAATCTCTTCACCAAGTCAGTCGCAACAGTCAGCGGCATTGCTGTTCGCGGCAGCATTCTTCATCATCTTTACCGTCTCCGAGCGCCAGAATCTGCGCAAGCACGCGCTGACTGCCCGCCAGATGAGAGATCACTTTCAGCTGGAGCACCAGGACACCATCAGCAGAGAATCGGTCGCGATTCGCCCCGGCGCAATCATGGTCACGATGCACGACGCGGCCAACCCGGTCGCACTGAAGTGGGTGTTATCGCGCACCAAGACCGAAGATCGCGACGTTGTCGTGCTGAGCGTGCGCATGATGGGCGTCGGCGGTCCTGAATACCTTAGCGCCGAGCAACAGAGCTTCAGTGAGCACGAGCAGATGCTCTTCACCAAGGCCGTTTCCGTTGCCGAAAGCTTTGGCAAGAAGGTTTCCCTGCTCGTCGTTCCCGCCGGCGACATCTTTGCCGCGTTGGCGCAGAGCGCCAACTCGCTCGAAGTTGACTCGGTTGTTTCCGGGACTCTCCAGTTCCATGACGGCAGAGGAACAGGCATTTCATCTTGGCCAGGCCTGGGAAGCACTGCCCGAACCGAAGCGGCAGTTCAATTTCTTCGTCATCAGCCCCAACGGCGAAACCAGCGTCTTCTACATCGGACCTCATGCACCTACGCTCAGTCCTGACGATGTTCAGTTGGTGCACCGGTTGTGGCTGAACATGAAGCGCGATCCTTCGGTCCAGGATCTGCACCACAGCGACATCATCACCTATGCGCTGACCCGGCTGGCCGGCCAGTACGCGCGCGAAAAAGCGGAGATCCTCCGCGAACTGCGTAACTATCGTGCAGCAGAAGCGCCCAGCTTGCGCATCGGCAGTCAGGAAATCCCCGCGCCGCCCTCCACTCAAAGCAATAAGAATTCGCAGCCCGTGAAATATACACGCGACATTTAGATCGTTCGACACCGTACATAGAAGTTACTCGACCCGCCTAACAACCACTATCAATCATCAACAAGACTTCACTTGCAACGTCAGGCCGCCCACCACCAACCTCGGATATCATTTCATCTTTGAAACGACACGCCATTTCACGCCAATAAGTGACTTTAGTTACATCAAGCAGGGCACAGTGCCTTTGGTGCCTTTCGAATGAAACTTTTCGTACTGCAGCTCACTTATCTGAAACTATTTGGTTTGGTTACCTGCCTCTAATCAATGCTTAAAGTATCCTTCGGACGACGTTGCCCTTTTTTGTTTGTAAATTGGAGAGGATTTGCGTATTGTGATTCAGAACACAAAATGTCGATCGCGAATACTTGGTGAAGTGCACTCCACGTTCAGTGGGCCACTTATGAGCGCATGTTAGGAGGAAGCAGTGGGAGTTTCAGAGATTCTAGCGCAGATTGATCGCGAGATTGCCCAGTTGCAACAGGCGCGCGCTATGCTCAATGGAGCATCCAACGGAAATTTTCGAGTTGCTCGGACTGGTAAGCGAGTTGTTCGAAAGAAGCGCAACCTTACACCCGAAGGCCGCAGGCGCATTGCCGAAGCCGTGAAGAGACGGTGGGCCGAACAAAAGAAAGAGAGCCGCGGGTTCGAAATAACTCGCCTAAGTAGACGACAAAGGCTGGCGCGCGCCAGCCTTTGTCATCTGCATCTATCCTCGGCAACCTCGTTACTCGATTGTCTCTCCTGGGTTGCAAAACAGCACTTTGATTCCGGGATCGATCGAGCGAAGCCAACTCCTTCGGCGTGCCCTTCAATGGTGGAAATGTCCCGAAGTGTATAGGTAAAACGATCTTCGGCTTTAGAAGCTCAACTGCAAGTGCGGCTTCCTTGGGGCCCATTGTGTAATATCCGCCGATTGGTAGCATGGCAACTTCGGGATGATAGAGCTGCGCAATCAGCTTCATGTCTCCAAATACGTTTGTGTCTCCGGAATGGTAGAGAGTCGGCCCCCCTTCGATCGCGAGAACGTAGCCCGTCGCCACTCCGACATAGTGAGTCCCCTGCTCGTCTTCTGCAGCGGCGGAGTGTGTCGCCTCGACCATCGTGACCGCCACATCCTTGAGCTGCACGGTTCCACCCAGGTTCATTCCCATCGTGCTCTTCACACCCTTTTTCCCGATATAGCGCGGATAAGCTCATAGATCGCGACCACCGTCGACCCATGTTTTGTGGCAACCGGAACAGCGTCGGAGATATGGTCGCCGTGTCCATGGGTCAGCAGCACGTAGTCGATCTTTTCCGGCAAAACATAGTCTTTCGGATACTTCGGATTCTGTGCGATGAAAGGATCAATCAGGATATTGGTCCCTTTCGGGGTTTGAATCAAAACTGTCGCGTGGCCCAGCCAGCTAATGCGAGTTCCCTTGAACAAACTCATAGCTTCTCCCTCTCCATGACGCTATTTTAAGTAGCCAGTTAGACATCTCCTGCCCACGCCGGTCCAGGCTTTCCCGTGCTCCGTTTTACGAGCAGAAAATGCTTCACGCCAATTTGGATGCGCGAGCGCGAAGAATCCATTCTTCGACCGAGCACCCTCATCGCGAAACCCGGGAGGTTCGAACCACCGACCAGGGTGTTGCCTGACAACCAAATCTCGAAAAACAGCTCCCTTGACGATGCGAAGAAGTCGGGGCACTCTTCCCAAAAAGGAGAACATATGGCGAATCATGGAGCCCCGCGCGGGCCCGATCGTCGATAAGCGGCGATACGAAAAAGGCGCGCTCTTGTCTCCGCCGAGCACGAAAGCCGCATCGAGAAGCTTGTGAATTGAATCCGCACCGAGAACAAGCTGGGAGACCGCCGCGCCGAGGATCGGCCCAACTGAGATTCAACCAATGACAGCGAACCAGTTGAGCAGCAGCCCTGGCTCTCCTCTCGTGACGCTAGACACCTGGCCGCCGAAAGAGTAGGTCCGCTTGAATGCAATGTCCTAAATCATCGTAAGAAGTATTGTGAATCCCTTCCAGCGAGAGCCCGTGATCGGCAAGGAGTGCGATGACATCTGGAGCTAGTTTTTGACCGGCATAGAGTTCAACAAAAGAGCACTCGCAGTATACCCATTTGAAATGGGCCAACATCGATAGGCACCCAAGCAGCGCTTCATATTCGAAGCCCTGGACATCAAGCTTGATCATGCACTGCCCTTTCAGGTCATCCTCGTGGACGAATTCCCGAAGCGGGCCGACCGGCACATCGATAGTAGCAACCTCTTCAGTGCCGGGGAAAATCGAAGACTGAATGGAGGAAATTGGCAACAATGAGGAAGAGTCATCCCTCTTCGAGACATGCATCGTCATTCGCTCCGAGGTTGGGCCAACCGCCGCCTTATTCAATGTGATCTGTTTGTCACCGGAGAACACGCTGTCGAAGATGGATGCGGGGCCTGGCAAAGGCTCGAACGAGATAACGCGCGCCGCAGGCGCCCACTCTCGAACCGCCAACGAAAACTGACCCCGGTTGGCGCCAATATCGATGACAACCGACAAATCCGGGGAAAGAATCCCTCGATGCTCCGTGCCGGCTAGCACCCGGTACCTGAAAAACGCGCGTGAAAGTCGACGCGATCGAATGACTTGAGCCAATTTGCGTACGCGCAAGAACATCGATGCGACTTTCAATGGGAGTCTCCTTTTTCAGCGTCGAGTCCCCCGGATTGTACATTTCCGCACTCGTATTGCGTAAGCAGGAAGGCCATACGCACTCCCTCGGCTGCTGGCCGAATAGGCGTTCCGGTGCAAACTTGTTCAGCGAGTGGAACAGGAAACCCTTCGAGTGGCACGGCGCAAGCAGGGTCGCGCTGGGAACTGCCGCGTCAACGCTGACAAGGCCACCATTCGGTGGGCATTCACTCGTCGCCAATCCCGACGCACATTGGACCGCCCACTTACGCAGTAGTGTTGCTAACGCGTGATCAAGACTTCGTAGACGCCGTCTTTTGCCAGGAACTGCCTGAATCCAGACCAGCGGGAGAAGAGGGCCTGAATGCTGCGATTGGTGAACGCACGCTGAATAGGAAATGGCTGCGCCAACTGCATTTCAACATCGTCAGTGGCGGTTACATGGAAGCGGCAGTAGGCTGTCTCCTCTTCCTTTGACCGGGCATGGAAAAATGCCAACACCTGCCCACCGGGATTCATGGCAGCGTACAGATGGTCGACAACGGGCGCGACCAGCGGTTCGGGAAGGTAGTCCAGGGCGGTCCAAAGCAGAACCACATCAAAGGTCCTCCCCGAAAACTGGAGCGTGTGGTCGAGATAACTTTTAACGCTCCAGATCGGGTTTTCGTCCGCATCCTTGCCAGCTTGCCAGTTTCCGGTGAGTGCTTCGTTTACTGGGTCGCACAGAAAGATGCTGTGCCCAAGGTCGGTGAGGTAGTTGATGTTGGTGGGCGAAGTCGCGCCGGCGTCGATAACGCGGAGTCCCGGTTCGGCCTGGAGACGCTTGCGCAGCGCTGCCCATCCCCCCGAGTACCTGGGATACTTCGGACCCGTCGGACCAGCGACTGAAGTATTGGAATCGGGCTTCTTCTCAAAGAGACGCCTAATCATTCGAAGACCCCTTGCCAGGGCGATGCAGAATGCACTGAACCCGCCTGCCAGTTGAATCGTGGACGAATCGGAACAGGATTCCCTGCGGTCCCGAATCCCTGAGCGCCTCGTTGAAACGAGCGCTCATTAGGAAGCTATTAGCGCATTGAGCTGTTTCAGATTAGAAGCCGCCGCCTGCGCTCGGTCCCGAAGAGCCTTCTGCGCCCTTCGCGCCCTGCGTGAGGTCGACCTTGCCACGGAAAACTGCATTCTCCTCAACGGCCAGCCTCAAGGCGCGGACATCGCCTTCAACTACACTGCCCGCCCGCAATTCGACGCGCCCGCTGGCTACGATATTGCCCTGGAGCCGTCCCATGATCAGAACCTCTCTCGCGGTAAGATCGGCGGCAACATTTGCGTTGGGTCCAATGGTCAGGCGCCCTTCCGAGAGATTGATGGTCCCTTCCAATTGCCCATCAACGACCAAGTCCTCACTACCCTTCAGTTCTCCCCGAATCACGACAGTCTTTCCAATTCGAGCGAGACCATTCTCCGTTGCCATGGTGGTTTTCCTTCTGAGGCGTGTATTCGAGCATCTTCAGGGTATCAAGACAGTGTGTAGACGAAATTGCCGGCGGTCCCGGCCAAGCTATCATGATCCTTTGACGAGTCCTGAAAATCCTAAGGCCCTGCCCGAACTATACGCAACAAACCCCCGTTGCTTCAATTCCAGAAACCCGGAGGTAACCGAAGCGTCTAATACTTTATGTATCACCACGAAGGAGATTGGGTCGGGAATGGCCGCTAGCTTCACTCATTTGCGCGGCATTCTTTCATTGCTCGTGCTCGGATCGATGGCAGTCGGAACAGCTCCTGCTAAAGAGGACATTGCAGACGCAGAGCTGGTGAAGCGCGCCCTTGCCCTCGAGTTGGCCAGTATTCAGGACACGCAGCATCCGATGCGCTACCGGTTGCGCAAATCCAGTCCCCGCCTGACCACGACCAAAGAGATCTTCGAGACCAAGGATGGCGCTGTTGCCCGCCTCGTCGCGATCAACGACCAGCCACTCAGCTTGACCGACGAGCTGAACGAACAAGCCCGCCTGAGCAGCCTTCTAAGTGATTCCAGCCGCCAGCGCCACCGCAAGCAAGCCGAAGACGACGGACACAAGCCGCGTCTTGAAAGTCATGCGAGCCCTGCCCCGCGCGTTCACCTACCAGTACGTCGGCGCCGCGGATGGTCCAAACGGAAAAGTCGAAAAGTTCGCCTTCAAACCGAACCCAAGTTTCGATCCGCCCGACCTCGAAACGGAGGCCCTTACCGCGATGACAGGAGAAATCTGGATCGACGCCGCGCAAGGGCGCGTGGAAAGGCTCGAAGGCCATCTCCAACAGGACGTCGACTTCGGGTGGGGCATCCTGGGCAGGCTGAATAAAGGTGGATGGATTCTCCTTGAGCAGGCCGATGTGGGAAATCACCAGTGGCGCATTGTGCATTTTCAAATGGCGATGAGCGGCCGCTTGATCTTCAAGACCAGGTCCTTCGACACGACGGAAGATGAAACCCAGTTCGTCCCCGTACCTGTGGGGTTGGGATACGGCCAGGCTATACAGATACTGCGGAGCGATCCGGAAAAAGCCGATCCAGCGGCGAAATAAAAACCGACCGCCCTTATGAGAGAAAAGGCCCAGCCGAATCCGGCTGGGCCTTTTTCTCTGACGACCGTTGCCGCCTTACCCCTTGACGACGGTGAAAACGATCACCAGGGTGAACAGCGTGAGTGACTCGATGAGCGCCAGGCCGAGCACCAGGAAGGTGAAGATTCCGGCGCGCGCACCTGGGTTGCGAGCGAGAGCCTCGACAGCCGAACCGACCGCTTTGCCCTGACCCAGTCCGCAAAGACCAGCGGCGATGCCCATTCCGATGCCGGCACCGATCGGCACCAGGCTGGCGGGCGACACCGCCGCTTTGCGCAAACGCCGGCACGGCGAAACAAAGCACCGCCAGCGCAATAAACACGTATTGAAGTTTCTGCATAGTTCTCCAGCTTCCCTTTGAATTGGCTGCCAGTGGGTGGTTGAGGCTCACCGAGCTGGCCCCCTCACGCTTGCAGCCTTCCGTTGCTCCGAAGCGGAAGCGCTCTCCGGCGGAATCTTCTTTAGTTCACAGTTCGCAGTTGTCGGCGTCCTATGTTGCCGATTCGTCCCGTCTTGCCGTGAACTAAGAACTTGAACTGCGAACTGTTTTCTCAGTGCTCGTGCGCCGTCGCCAGAGACAGATAAATCATGGTCAACAGCATGAACACAAATGCCTGAATCACCGAGACCGCCACGTGCAGTCCGATGAAGACCGCCGGAACCGCGATCGGGATCAGCGAGAAGAACACCAGCGTCACCAGATCGCTGGCAAACATGTTGGCGTAAAGACGGATGGTGAGCGAAAGTACGCGCGCAAGGTGCGAAATGACCTCGATGGGAAAGATCAGCCACGCCATCCACCACACCGGCCCGGCAAAATGCTTGATGTAGCCGATCGGCCCTTGGGTCTCGAATTCCGTGAAAGTTGTAATAGAGAAACGTAAGCACGGCCAAGCCCAGTGGCACCACGGGATGCGTTGTCGGAGCCGGAATCCCAGGAATCGCACCCAGCAGATTGTTGATCAGAACGAACAAAAAAATGCAGATCAACAAACGACTGGAAACGCTCATACCCGTGCCCGATGATCTGCTCCGCCTGGCCGCCGATTGCCTCGTGAATCATCTCCGACGACTTGCTGCGCCGCGTTCGGGTTTTCTACCGACAGGCGTGGCACGCACCAGGATGAAGAAAACGATCAGACCGAGCGCTACCAGCAGTTCCAGCGCAAACGCGTTGTCGATTGCGGTTGCCGGTGTCGACTGAATCCCGACCGCGTGCTGCAACGACGAGACCGGACCGCCGAAAAGGGCATTCAACAGGCGGGTAATTGCAAAGGAATCCGCATGAATCGTAAGTTCTTTCTGCTTCCGGGCTAGGAATTTCTTATAGCGATGACACTCGTTACTGCCGAATTCTTAGTCTCGCGAAGCAAACGGATCACTTCCCAGCCCACGGACATCACCGCCAAGCCGAGGCCACAGAGAAGCGCGACAACCGATCCCTGGAAACATTTCAGGCTACCATAAATGACCCCGGCGAAGACCGCGAGCCGGATCACAAAGAAAATCACCACCGCCGCCGCGCTTGTCGGCGTCCGCTGCTTGTCCATCCGCGCATTGAAGACGCGAACCAGGTGCCGCCACTCAAGAATGCTCGCAGCCGAAATGGCCGCGCCGGTAAGCAGCATGGCGCCATTGCGCCAGTTCGATCCAATCGCCACCGCAGCCGACGCAAGAATCCCGAGCACCACGGTGATCCAAAGCGCGCGCCTCAGCATCGCTTGCAGCGCTTCGTCGGTCAAATCAACAATGGGATGCGTTTCCTGAGTCGTCATTTCGGTAATCCGGAATCGTTTTCTTTGTCGCCAGAACCGTTTTCTTTTTTGATTGATGCGTCTGATGCCCCGGCGCTCTTTTCTGCATCCATTGCCAACCGGATCACGTAATACAGGCCCGCGACGCAGCCAAAGATCACGCCCGCAACCGTCATCCACGATTGATGCAGTTTCGCTCCGGCCCAAGCTCCCGCCAGCCATCCGATGATCATCGCCGACGGAAGAACAAACGCGATCTGCATCAGCTTTTCAGCCTGAACAAGGCTCTGCAATCCGCCGGCTGCTTTGCCGCGCGTTTTGCTCTCGGGAATTGGGTTGTTATACGGCATCAAGTCAAAAAACCTGCATTCCATCGCATGCGTTTTGTAACAGGACACGACTTCAGCCGTGGCGAAGAAATGCGCAAGAAACAAGGGCTTCAGCCTCTGCAGGCTCCCCCTTAGCATACAGCGCCATCTCACCAGCAGGTATACTTCCCTATTGAGCTATCGCTATTGACGTGGAAGGGTTCTAGTGTTTGATTCCGAGTTTGAGCGCAACCTGTTTGACCTGCGCAGGACAAAATTAGCCGAAATTGAAAAGCTGGGACAGTCGGCCTATCCCAACCAATTCCCGGCCTCGCACACCATTCCTGCGGTCCGAGCCAAGTGGGGACAATGCGACAAGCGAAGAATTCGAGGCCAACCGCGTAACGGTCTCTGTCGCAGGACGCATCATGGCCGTACGCGCCCAGGGCAAGGCCGGATTTGCCACGCTGCAGCAGGGCGGCGAACGCCTTCAGATTTATGTCCGTCTTGATGCTGTCGGCGAGCAAGCCTTCGCGCTCTATAAGCTGCTCGATCTCGGCGACCACATCGGCGTCACCGGCTATCTCTTCCGCACCCGCACCGGCGAACTTACCGTACACGTGGAGCGGCTGACTTTCCTCGCCAAGGCCATGCTCGCACTGCCGGAAAAATTCCACGGCCTGGCCGACGTCGAGTTGCGCTATCGCCAGCGCTACGTCGACCTGTTCACCAATCTCGACAGCCGCGAAGTCTTCGTGAAGCGCGCCAAGGTGCTGCGCGCACTGCGAACGTTCTTCGACAGCCGTGACTATCTTGAAGTCGAAACGCCGATGATGCAGCAGATCGCCGGCGGCGCAGCGGCGCGGCCCTTCCGGACCCATCACAACGCGCTCGACATGGATCTGTTTCTCCGCATCGCGCCGGAGCTTTATCTCAAGCGCCTCGTCGTCGGCGGACTCGATCGCGTCTACGAGATCAATCGCAACTTCCGCAACGAGGGCGTGAGCACCCAGCACAACCCCGAGTTCACGATGCTCGAGTTCTACCAGGCCTACGCCAACTACCACGACATGATGCAGATCACCGAGGACCTCATGGAGTTCGTAGCGCGCGAAGTGAATGGAACCACCGTCGTCGAATTCGATGGCAACACCATCGATCTCGCGAAGTGGCAGCGCCTCACCATGCGCGAAGCCATCCGCGAGTTCTGGCCCCAGGAAGCAGGCGCCAAGCCCGCGGAGACAGCCTTGGCGTCCGCACAGGTCCTGCAAGCCCGGCTTCATGCGGCCATGAGTTCGTCTGGAAGAGGCGGCCGGCCAAACGACGACGCTCAGCCCTGAGCGCCTCGCGGAGTTGAAGACAATCCACGGCGCGATCACAGCCGTCTACTACGACTCATTGAAAGGCGCGCCGCTCGGCAAGTCGGTCTACAACCTCTTCGAGGCCGTCGTCGAGCCGTTCCTCATCCAGCCGACCATCATCTACGACTACCCGACCGTCGTCTCGCCTCTCTCGAAAGCCAAGCCCGACGACCCCGAACACGTCGAGCGCTTCGAGTTCTTCGCCGGCGGCTTCGAGCTCGGCAACGCCTTCAGCGAGCTCAACGATCCGGTCGAACAGCACAAGCGCTTCGAGCAACAACTCGCCGAGCGCGACGCGCGGCGACGACGAAGCCCACCAGATGGACGAAGACTATGTCCGCGCCCTCGCCTACGGCCTGCCCCCCACCGGCGGCGAAGGCATCGGCGTCGACCGCCTCACCATGCTCCTCACCGGCTCGAAATCCATCCGCGACGTGATCCTCTTCCCGCTTGATGAGAAATGCAGGGAACAGGGATCAGGGAACAGGGATCAGTGGAAATGCTGGGCCGAGCCAACCGTCGACGGGAAACGAACCGCTGAGTCTCAGCCAGGCCGAAGAATCAAACCATAGGACCAGCCGCTTCGTCCGATCTCTGTTCACTGTCCGACTGCCCACTGTTCACTGGAGTCGCATTGAACATCCTCTTCGTCGGCGACATCTTCGGCAGCGCGGGACGCAGGATCGTGCGCGAGCACATCGGCCATCTGCGCGAGGCCCACAACGTCGACCTCACCATCATGAATGTCGAAAACGCCGCCGGCGGCTTCGGCGTGACGCCGCAGATCGCCGATGAGCTCTTCGACCTCGGCGCCGACGTGATGACCACCGGCAATCACGTGTGGGACAAGCGCGAGCTGCTCGACTACCTCGCCTCCGTCCCCGCCGACAGCCACGACCGCGCGCGCCGCATCCTCCGCCCCGCAAACATGCAGCCCGGCCTCCCCGGCTACGGCGTCTTCGAAGGAACAATCGCCGACGGCGCGAACAAGGGTCTGCCCTACGCGGTACTCAACCTCATGGGCAGCGTCTTCATGAGCGGGACCAACGACCCGTTTCACGCCGCCAACGAACTCCTCGCCAGCATCAAGGCCAAAGTCATCGTCGTCGATTTCCACGCCGAAGCGACCAGCGAAAAAGTCGCCATGGGCTGGCATCTCGACGGCAAAGTCACCGCAGTCCTCGGCACGCACACCCATATTCCCACCGCAGACGAGCGCGTGCTTCCCGGCGGAACAGCGTACCAGACCGATGTGGGCATGAGCGGCCCCTACGACAGCGTCATCGGCGTCGAAAAGGATCTGGTGCTGCACCGCTTCCTCACCGGAATGCCGGGCAAGTTTGAAGCCGCCAAGGGCAATCCGAAAATCTGCGCCGCCCTCGTCACCTGCGATCCGCTCACCGGCCGCGCCACGGCGATCCAGCGAATCATGCTCGGCGAATAGACTGAATTCTCCGACGAAGTTTCCTGCGAAGTCACAGTCACTCCAGCAAAAAAAAGGGCAACCTTGAACAGGTTGCCCTTCGCGATTCCCAGGATGTGTGAGGCTGAGTGCCGCTCTTATCTGGCACTCAGTTGCTTCTCATTGCGAGTGTGCTAACCCGCCTTCTTGTGCACAGGCAGCATGATGCACCGGAGCCTTCTTCTTCTCCGGCTGGACGAATGCGTCTTTCAGCACGATTTCCGCTCTCTGTGCCGTAGCAGCGACGGCAGGTGTGGTGGCCGTAGCTGGCTGGGCATCCGCGGCCGGAATCTGCGTATAGGTGTCGTAGGTGCCGTCCAGCTCGGCCGAGGGCTGCGTCTTGAATTCAAACCCAGGCTGCACGGAATTTCGCTATCCTTCAACGGCTCCTTCAGATTGACGATGAAGTCGGCGATCTTGGCATCCTTGGCGTCTTGGGTTACAGCGACCTTGATCTGCGAAGCCGTCGCCGCAATCACGATTCCCGGAACCGGCGTTTGTTTCCCCTGCAGCAGGCTCCAGAGCTTATCCGCGTCCTCCTTGGAGCCAAACGCCAGGATCGTTTCCTTATCGGCCAGAGCCAGCGTCGTCAGATCCGGCGTCGGACACGATCAAATCGTGAATCTGCTCCTGCGGGCTCTTTGCCGGGTCGATATGAAGGTTCGCCGGCGGGAAAAGCGAGCCTTGTGCCTGCTGCTTGATCGCATCCAGGCCGTCCAGGCCGCCGTGGTATTTCTTGTAGTAATACTCGAGCTTCGGTTCGATCTGCGCTTGTAGTTCGCCGGGGCAAAATCCCAAACGCGCGCATAGAACCAGACAGCCTTTACCAGATCCTGGCCGGTGCCGGGCTGGCTGTACGCCTGGGCCAGCAGCAGCGTGTCGCTCAAGCCCGCGGTCTTGCTCTGGTCGTCGGTGTACAGCTTCAACTCCGCTGTGTACTCATCCTGTGCCGCCTTGAAGTCCTTCTTGGAGACCGCGTCGTCCAACGCGATGGCGGAATGGAAGAGCGGATAGGTCGCGCCGGTCTGCTTCGTCCAGTCGTCGGCGGAAACCGCAGCGGGCTTCTGGATCTGGAGTCCCTTATTGAGCCAAGGCGGCGGCATCGTCGCAGGTCTGCGTCGATTCGGCATCGTCTTTGGCGCACTGGCTCTTCTTGATAAAGACCGAGATGAAGTGGCCTTCATGTTGCTGGGGTCCACCTGCAGCAGGCGGCTGGCGGCGCTCAGCGTCTTGTCCGCATCTCCCAGCTGTTGGTAGGTGTCGATCAACATATCGAGCACGGCACTCTTGACGACGCTTTGAGGATATTGCGTTAAGAACTGTTCGAGGGCCGCGGCCTTGGCCTTGGGATCGCTTTGGGTGGTCGCCATTTGATAGGCATTGAACTCGGCCGGATCCTTGATTGAAATCGTGCCACCCGGTTGTTCCTGTGCGCGCAGCATTGGTGCAACAAGGCTAATGCTCGCCAATGCCATCACAGATGCAAAGACTATCTTCTTCATTCATTGCTCCTGGGAGATACGTAAAGTGGAATGAATATTCAAGCACTCTTTCTCGAAATGCACAACCCTTCTTCTTGGCGGTTGCACACTGATCATGCGGATGGAACCGTGCCACGGCTTCCAGTGCGGCGTTGGAAGGATTATAGAAACCAGGAAGGCCATGTGACAAGCAAAGTTCTTGCCCACCGACAGAAAGCTGTCGGCAGTCTCGGCGAGTTCGCTTCAGGCACGGCATCGGGTGGTCACAAGGCACTGGTTCAACAATCCCAGGCAATTTTCCCCCTCCCGGCGCACCTTCGCAACAGTTGGATGCACCGCCGGCGAGCAGAGCATACCGCCTTAGACACCGCGTGCGGGAAAAGTGTTCCAGACCGGTTTTTTGGATCGATTAGCAGGCTGGAGAGGTTCCAGAAACACTGTTTCCGGAACCCACAGAATTCAAATCGAGACGCCCATTGGAAGCTGCGACCCTGTAGAGAACTCCATAGGACACGAAATCGGGTTCCGCCTTATTGAAGCAGACGAACCAACTCAGCCTGTTCGGCCAGAAAGGCATCGTGCCCATGAGCGCTGATCATCTCGCGATAGTCCGCTTCGACCCCCGCGGCACGAATGGTCTCAGCAAATTGACGGACCGACTCGGGAGGAAACAGCCAGTCCGAACTGATGCCCACAAAGTTGAGCGCGCGCTCTGATCCGGCCAAATACCTCCTCGGCAGTTCCGCCCCCGCGCAGCGGGTCCCAGTTGTCCATGGTCCGCAGAATGGCCAGGTACGCATTGGCGTCGAAGCGCTCGATGAACGTCTGACCCTGGTGGTCCAGATAGCCGGCAATATCGAAGCGCCCGCCCACCAGGCCGCCGCCTTGATCGTCCAGCGCCCAGGGGTCTTCGCCATTGCGGTTCGGATTGCGCCCAAAACGCTCTTCGAGCAACTGTGCGGACTTGTAACTGATCATGCCGATCTGGCGCGCCAGCGCCAGACCCTGTCTTGGCGGCCTCTGGGGCAGATAATAGCCGCCGTCCCACTCCGGGTCGTTCTGGATGGCCTGCCGCTGCAGATGGTTCAGCGCCAACCCCATCGCAGTGAGCGGCGCCACGGCGATAATCGCGGCCCGCTCCACCCGCTCGGGGTCATGGATCGCCCAATCCAGGGCCTGCATGCCCCCGATCGAGCCGCCCAGCACCAGCCGGAGCCGCCGAATCCCAAGCGAATCCAGCAACTGCGCCTGCGCCCGCACATTGTCCCGGATCGAAACCAGGGGAAAATCCGGCCCGTAGACCGCGCCCGGTCTCCGGGTCCACCGAGCCGGGCCCGGTCGAGCCATAGCAGGACCCCAGCATGTTGATGCAGATCACAAAATCGTGCTCCAGAGACAGAACCGCACCGGGCGCAAAGATCTCAGGCCACCACGAGCCCACCAACGCCGACCCCGAGAGCGCATGGCACACCAGCACCGCATTGTCGCGGGCCGCATTCAGCCGGCCGTACACCGCATAATGCAGTGTCGGCTTCGCCAGAATCCGCCCGCACTCCAGCAGCGAGGTGATCGTCGAGCACAAAATCGCCTTCGTAGGTCGGCTCCAGCGTCCGCTCCGGCGCAGGCGCGGTTCGGTTTGGGCACTCCGTCATACAGGCTCATCGTGCGCCTGCGCCAACCTTTTCCGGCTACACCCGTGAAAGCGTGTGCCCGTTGGCTGCCTCAATCGCCTGGTCCAGATCGGCCAGAATGTCGCGAATGTCTTCGATGCCCACCGATAGCCGCACCAGCTCCGGCGTCACGCCCGTCGCCGGCCTGCTCCTCCACCGAAAGCTGCTGGTGCGTCGTCGATGCCGGATGAATCACCAGCGACTTGGCATCGCCAATGTTCGCCACCAGCGAGAACAGCTCCAGCGAATCGATCAGCTTCTTCCCTGCCTCGTAGCCGCCTTTGATGCCGAATGTGACCAGCGCCCCATGCCCGTTGGGCAGATACTTCTGCGCCGCGCTTGTAGTACTGGCTCGACTCCAGCCCCGGATAATTCACCCACTCCACGCCCGGATGCTGCTCCAGATGCTTTGCCACGGCCAGCGCGTTCTGCGAGTGCCGCTCCAGCCGCAGATGCAGCGTTTCAATTCCCTGCAGACAGCAGAAACGCGTTAAACGGCGAAAGCGCCGCGCCCGTATCGCGCAAGCCCTTGAATGCGCGCCTTCAGGATGAACGACAGCGGCCCGAACGTCTCCGCAGTAGGACAGGCCGTGATAGGAGGGATCGGGCTCGGTAAACTCCTTGAACCGCCCCGACGCCGCCCAGTCGAACTTGCCCGCATCCACAATCACGCCGCCAATCGATGGTGCCGTGCCCGCCCAGAAACTTGGTAGCCGAGTTCACCACAATGTCCGCGCCCCACTCGATCGGCCGCACCAGCGCCGGCGAAGCCGAGGTATTGTCGATGACCAGCGGCAGCCCATGCTCATGCGCGATCGCAGGCCATCCGCTCAATGTCCACCACATCCAGCTTCGGATTGCCCAGCGTTTCGGTATAAATGGCGCGCGTCTTGTCGTTGATGGCCGCGCGCAGCCCGTCGAAGTCGTCGGCATCCACAAACCGCACCGTGATGCCCAGCCGCGGCAGAGTGTAGTGGAACAGGTTGTAGGTGCCGCCATAGAGCGAAGTGGTCGAGATGATCTCGTCTCCCGCCGAGGCCAGCGTGGTCAGCGTCAGCGTCTCCGCCGCCTGGCCCGACGCCGTGGCCAGCCCCGCCACGCCGCCTTCGAGCGCAGCCACGCGCTTCTCAAAAACGTCGGTCGTGGGGTTCATGATGCGCGTGTAGATGTTGCCAAACTCTTTCAGCGCGAACAGCCGCCCGGCGTGGTCCGCATCCTGAAACAGGTAGGAAGTGGTCTGGTAAATCGGCACGGCGCGCGAGCCCGTCGCCGGGTCGGGCGATTGGCCGGCATGAACGGCAAGGGTGGCAAACTGCAGCTGCTTTTCGTCGGACATGGTGAACTCCTTCGGTCAGATTGGCTGGTAGGTGCGGCGAAGCCTGTAAGGGGAGCGAGCCCTCGCCAAAAATAACAAAACCCGGATCCTATTCGGGAGCCGGGCCGTTGGTTTCAAGATCGGTCGCGCCTAAAGCATTCGCCGTTCCTGATCTGCACGGACAGGTCCGCCTGCACAACATGCACACATGCACGGGTCCATGGCCTCAATCACGTGCTTTTCCAGATTCGGCATTGAAGGAAGTATCGGCGGTCAGGAGCAGAAAAGTCAACGGTGCCGATCGGACCGCCTCAATTCGCACAATCCGGAAGCCCCGGGTCTCGCTTCTGAGCCTGAGAGAGCACGAACCCAATCGACCGCTGTCATCCTGAGCGAAGCGCAGCGAAGTCGAAGGACCTGCGGTTGATTTTGTCTTGTCATCCTGAGAATCCGCGCGTTGGGGCCCCATTCACGATGAAATCGTGAATGGGTAAGCGGAGCGAAGGATCTGCTTCTGTCTTCGCGTCGTGTCCGGGTTCCCCGTTCTCTCAGTCTTCTGACTTCCATACATAGCCACCCGGCTGCGCCAACCCGACATGCGCCAGCACCCGAAACACAAACTGCCTTGCCATTTCATCTGAATCGACCGGCTTGTTATAGAACGCCGGAATAACGGGGAAAATCGTTGCGCCGGCTTCCGCAGCGAGCGTCATATTCCGCAGATGAATGCGATTGAATGGCGTCTCCCGCACGCAGAGAATCAACGGCCGCCTCTCTTTGAGCGTCACATCGGCCGCCCGCGCAATCAACGAGTCCGCCAGCCCCTGAGCAATGTGCGCCAGGGTCCCCATCGAGCACGGCAGAATAATCATTCCATCGGATGGATGACTGCCGCTCGCGATCGCCGCCCCAATGTCGGAGTCAGAAAGCGTTACAGTCTTCGCCGGCTTCGCTCCGAGCAGTTTCTCCACCAGGTCGTTCCGTCCTGAGACGCCCAGTTCCTCGGCGATCACCCGCAGCGAATTCTCCGAGGCCACAAAATGAACGCGAGCCACTCTCGCGTCAGACTCAAGAGCACGGAGTGCTTCCCGGCCGAACACCGCCCCCGAGGCCCCCGTAATCGCCAGCGTCAGGTGCATCGATTTCTACCTTCCCGCTTTCTCAACGGCCTGCATCTCTCGGACATGTCGTTGTCATGGTACACACCTGAACGGCCAAGGCTGTTTCGCTTGCGGCGATTGCTCAAAATTACAGCCGATTCAGCTCTAATTGAGATGAAGAAGGTATGTCCGGCCCCCCGGCGCCGGGGTACCCTCCCCCCCGGGGGGGGTACCGATCAGTAAACAGGTCGGCGCCGAGCGACGCCGGCGGTTTCCGACTCCGTAATTCTTCGCAAATTCGGTAAACGCCTGTGCCGGCCAACACAATTGTTCCACGTGGAACAATTGTGATCGCTGATACACTCCGCCACGCGAGGCAGTTGCCTCGGCGGGCCCGGTCCAAATTGTTCCACGTGGAACAATTTCGCGGCGCGGAACAATCCCTAGCTGCCCAGCACACGCTTGAAAATGGCATCCACATTCCCAAGCTGTCGCGTGTAATCAAAAGTTCGTTCCAGCTTTTCCGGGCTTAGCAGCTTTGTAATGGCCGGCTCGCGCGCCACTTCGTCGCGAAAGATCAAATCCTCTTTCCACGCCCGCATGGCGTGCGACTGCACCAGCCGATACGCGTCTTCCCGTAACATCCCGGCTTCCGCCAGATCCAGCAGCAACTGCCCGCTAAAGATAAGCCCGCCCGTGCTTTCAAGGTTCCGCTTCATCCGCTCCGGATACACCAGCAGCCGATCGATCAGATCGGTAGCTTTGGCCAGCAGATAGTCCACCAGGATGGTCGAATCCGGGAAGATCACGCGCTCGACCGAAGAGTGGGAAATGTCGCGCTCATGCCATAGGGGAACATTCTCAAGCGCCGCCTGCGCATTGCCGCGCAGCACCCGCGCCAGTCCGCTGATTTGCTCCGACGTGATGGGATTTTTCTTGTGCGGCATCGACGAGGAGCCCTTCTGCTTTTCGCTGAAGTACTCCTGCGCCTCGCGCACTTCGGTGCGCTGCAGGTGACGCACTTCGGTGGCGATTTTGTCCAAAGTGCTGCCGATTAAAGCGAGCGTTGTGATATAGGCAGCATGCCGATCACGCTGAATTACCTGGGTCGCGACAAGCGCAGGCTTCAGGCCGAGTACCGCGCAAATGCGCTCTTCGTGCTCCGGCTTCAGATGCCCGAAGGTGCCCACCGCGCCGGAAAGCTTGCCGACGCGCATGTCCTCGGCGGCCGCGTCAAAGCGAAGCGAGGTTGCGCCCCATCTCGGCATACCAGTTCAGCAACTTTAAGCCGAAGGTCGTCGGCTCCGCGTGAATTCCGTGCGTGCGGCCAATGGTCGGCGTGTGCTTGAACTCGATCGCACGCCGCTTGAGCACCGCCAGCAGAGCATCGAGCCCCTCTCGGATTAAATGCGAGGCCTGTTTCACTTGCAGCGCTTGCGCCGTATCCACAATGTCATTCGAAGTCAGGCCGTAATGCAGCCACCGAGACTCTTCTCCGAGCCCTTGCGCCTTGAGGCTTTCAGCAACCGCAGTAGTGAACGCGATGATGTCGTGCTTCACCTCTGCCTCGATCTCCTGGATGCGCGCCACGGAAAATCCGGCTTTGGTCGCGATTGCGTCTGCGGCAGCCGTGGGAATCACGCCGTCTTCGGCCAACACGGCACTCGCAGCCGACTCCACCTGGAGCCAGCAGTGGTATTTGTTCTCTTCAGTCCAGATGCGCCCCATCGCCGGGCGTGTATAGCGTTCGATCAAGAGCGAACTCCCGGCTCGAGCCGCTTCAAGGGACTCGAACCAACCTTTGATTGTAAGGGGTACACCTGCTTAAGACCTCGAAATACCAAGGCGCTGCTCAAGCTCGTCGTACAGGAGACCGCGCCCAGGCTTATAGGGCTGGAACCACACACCATCGATGACCAACTGCGGAATGGCTCTCTTGCCGACGTGCCGAATCAATTCATTGGAGGCAGCAGGATCGTTATCCACATTGATCTCGGTGTAAGGGATTCCGTGAGAATCAAGAAATTGCTTTGCTGCCCGGCAGTCGCGGCACCAGGCAGCGGTATAAACTTGCACGTTCATGCCTTCATTCTATCGGCATTTGCGCTGATACCATCGGAAAGGATGACTGCTGATGAGATCAAAGTAATGCTGAAGCTGGAGCCGCATCCCATCGAAGGCGGCTGGTTCCGGCGGACCTATACCTCCGACAAGACGGTGCAGTTGCCGAGAGGAGTACGAGCGCAGGGCACGGCAATCTACTATCTGCTGGAACCCGGAACATTCTCGGAGATGCACGTTCTCGATTCCGACGAGATCTTTCATTTCTATCTCGGCGACCCCGTGGAGATGTTGCAACTGCATCCTTCCGGCGACTCCGTGGTCTTCACTCTCGGGCCAGACTTGAAAGCCGGTCATCAGGCGCAGCTCGTCGTTCCAGCGGGGGTATGGCAAGGCACGCGATTGATGGGCGATGGACAAGTGGCGCTGCTGGGATGCACCGTCACGCCTGGGTTTGATTATGCGGATTACCACAACGCAAAATACATCGAGCTAGCCGCAAAGTGGCCGGACCAGGCCGAACGGATTCGGGCGCTGACTCGGAGTTAGCTTGACCGACCAATCAGTTGGCCGTTTTCATCGCATGGTTCTGCAGAGATCACTGCTGCGGACTGGCACTTAAACTCTCCAGACAGTCCACAGCTTGAGTCAATCGTCACGGTCAATACGTTCGGCGGCGGCCCCTCGACCGGTCCACCTCCGTGACGGTAGCTCATGGGTTCGATTCCAAAAATCAGCTCAAAAATGGCGTTCTGATATGAGAAATCGTCGAGTTTGAGGCCTTCTACATTCCGAAACTGAAAGTGGGCGAGGGTATGCTTCACCAAAACGAAGTAGCCTTCTTCGTTAACTTCATTCGTCATTTCAAATACATGAACCACCATCTCTAATACAGGCGAGATAGAACCGGGCAGCCATGGTTTTCCGTCGGCTGCAAACAGTCTCAATTCGTGGATCCACGCATCGTGGAATGTTGGCCAGTATCCGAATATCCTCGTGATCTTTTGGCTATCTTCGATATACGATGACGGATCAAACCGCTCCATGCCGTTACTCCTAGGCGTCGACGCGCACCTAGCGCCGCTCGTGGAAGAAATTACGCAAAAGCTCGCCTGCTTCGTCGGCGAGAATTCCCTGCTCCACGGACATTTTGTGATTAAGTTGAGGATGATTGAGCACAGCGAGCACAGAACCGCATGCTCCTGTTTTAGGATCGGCTGCGGCGAACACCACCCTGTCGAGCCGCGCGTGAATCACAGCGCCCGCACACATCGCACACGGCTCGAGCGTGACAAAAAGCGAGCAGCCGTTCAGGCGGTAGTTGGCGAGGATTCTGGCGGCCTCTCGGATGCTGACAATCTCGGCATGCGCTGTCGGATCATTGTCGCGGAGGACCCTGTTCTGACCGCGTGCGACGATTTCACCTTGGCGAACGACAACAGCGCCAATCGGCACCTCGCCGCTTTCCGCAGCAGAGCGCGCTTCGGCGAGCGCAGCTTCCATGGCTTCGGAATCCGAGATCATGCTCCCGATACTAATGCCGCTGGCTGTTGCTGCGTCATGCAATGGAGAGCGCCGAGTCCCCAGATCAGGTCAACACTGTGAATGCCGATGACTTTGCGCTCGGGAAAAACCTCAGCGAGAATGTTCAGCGCGACCCGATCGTTGGGATCGTGAAATGTCGGCACCAGGACCAGCCCATTCGCCAGATAGAAATTCGCATAGCTCGCGGGGAGCCGCTGTTTGCGAAAGATGACCGGTCGCGGCAAGGGCAGCTCGACGATCGTGAGTTGTTTGCCGTCGCAGGTGCGAGCGGCTTTCAGGCGAGCAAGATTTTCGGCCAGCGGTTCTTGGTTCGGGTCTTTCGTATTCGGCTCGATGGCTGTGACGATTGTTGTGGGGCCGACAAAGCGACTGATGTCGTCGATGTGTCCGTGCGTGTCGTCGCCGGCGACACCGCGCCCCAGCCAGAGAACCTGCTCGACGCCTAAGTATTCGTGAAAGGCCTGTTCCAACTGCTCGCGACTTACGCCTGGATTGCGCTGTTGGACATCGCTCAGGAGGCATTCTTCGGTGGTGAGGAGAATTCCCTGCCCGTTTGTATCAAAGGAACCGCCTTCGAGAACCAGACGCCGCTTTTGGCCTTCGACTTCAATCGTCGGCTCCCATGTTGGCAAACCAAGCAGTTCCGCCACTCGACCGGGCACCTGATCATCGAGATGCCAATCGGAGTATTTGGCCCACGCATTGAAGTGCCAGTTGGTGAGGGCTACTCGCCCTTCCGTGTTGCGGACGAAGATCGGACCTGAATCCCGAGTCCAAACGCGGTCGGTCGGCCAGTGATGAAAGCTGACCTGGGCCAAGTTCGCGCCGGCGCGTTTAAGGATACCGGTGGCCAGCTTCTCTGCCTTGGCGTCCTCGACGAGGATGTGCACTTTCTCGTGCGCGGCGAGCAGCCGGACAATTTCGGCGTAGACCCAGGGAATGGGCTGAAACTTCCCAGGCCAGTCTTCGCGGTTATGGGGCCATGCCAGCCAGGTGGCGTCGTGCGGCTCCCATTCGGCGGGCATGCGATAGCCGAGTGCGTGCGGCGTTGCAGTGGGTTGTTCAACTGTCATTTCTGTCCTGGGCGCGGTTGGTGATGGCCTCGAAATTCCTGCCGCGCCCTACGGGGCGGCGAGAACCTTATCGCGACGCTCTCCCAGGACTGCACTTCGTTGTCCTGGGCTATTTTCCTAAGCTCCCTCCGGGAGCAATCTATTTCGGATCTCCGTCAGCTTCCCACGAGTGGCCCGGATCGAGAAACCGCCGCGTGATCGGCGCGTAGGCATCGATGCGCCGGTCGCGCAGAAACGGCCAGTTGCGGCGAGTCTCTTCAATGAACGCAACATCGATTTCGCCCATCAGAATCTCCTCGGCGTCATGCGAGGCTTTTGCGACGATGCGGCCAAAAGGATCGGCAAGAAAGCTGCCACCCCAGAATTGGAGACCCGGACCGGCTGCTCTGTTGCCGAGGATATCGCCGTGCTCGTGACCCACACGATTCACGCCTGCAACATAAACGCCGTTGGCGATGGCATGCGCCCGCTGGATGGTCTGCCAGGCATCGTATTGGGCAGCACCGAACTCGTCCTTCTCGGCGGGGTGCCACCCAATCGCGGTGGGATAGAAGAGGACCTCCGCGCCTTGCAACGCCGTGAGGCGCGCGCCTTCGGGGTACCACTGGTCCCAGCAAACGAGTGTGCCAACGCGGCCAAAAGCCGTATCGACGGCACGAAATCCAAGATCGCCCGGCGCGAAGTAATACTTCTCGTAGTAAAGCGGGTCATCGGGGATGTGCATCTTGCGATAGACGCTGGCGATGTTGCCATCGAGGCCAAGAGTGACGGCCGTATTGTGATAGAGCCCCGGGGCGCGGCGCTCAAAGAGAGAAGCAACAATGACGACGCGGGCTTCGCGCGCAATCTCGCCGAGTTTGGCAGTCGAAGGGCCAGGAATCGGCTCGGCCAGATCAAACAGGTGAAGATCTTCACGCTGGCAGAAATACTGTGCCCGGAAGAGTTCGGGCAGGCACACAATGTTTGCGCCGAGCCGCGCGGCTTCGCGAATGTGGCGGATGGCCGAGGCAAAGTTTTCCTCGGGGTCCGGCCCCATGCGCATCTGCACCAAACCGACGTTGTATTTTCGTTTATCGACCATGCGCGGCGAGTTCTTTCTTCAAATTGAAACTGCAAGGATGAAGCAGCAAGGCCAACCCCGGCGGGCGGGATTGGCCTGAGAAGCTGCGAGTGTTGCCTAGTCTTCCAAAATCAGCACGGCCGCGGCAATCGTGGTGGTCCAGAGGCCGCGTTTGTCGCCCACGGCAGATTGTGTGACGTTGCTGGTGCGCACAATCTTATTGGAAAAGCGGTAGATTTCTTTCTTTTCGTCCCAGCTTTTGTCAGGATCAAAGTCCACGTCAAGCGTCGTGGCGAGCATTTCGGCTGCCAGCTCTTCCGCGTATTCGCCCGCCTGGTCCTCGGTCTCGCCAAAGCTATGGTGCTCGCTCAGGTAGCCGTAGGTGTCGCGGTCAGCGGGAATGGCCACGCCGATGCTCGAAACCACCAGCCGGTGCGGCTCACGCGTGGAATTCTCCGCGATGACGGCGAAGACTACTTCGCCATGATCCAGGTACTTCAAGCCTTCTTTGCGAGGGATGACTTTGCACTGCGGCGGAAAGATGGACGAGACGCGAACCAGATTCTGCGAAGCGATTCCTGCATCACGGAGTGCCAGCTCGAACGAGGTCAAACGCTCTTTGTGTTTGCCTACGCCCTTAGTGAAGAAAATCTTCTTCGGGACCATGCTCTTTCCCAATTTCTATGTATCCTCCATGACGTCGGCGGAAGTGACTTTCGCAAACGTTCCCGCATGAGTTTATCGCATCTTGCCCGGTGGTGACAGAACTCATATGGATTTCATCGGACGTTCACAAGAACCGTAACTTTTTTCGCGGAACCGCGTTTAAGGAACCATGAAATGGATGACGCTGGTTGGGGTGTGTCTGGTGTGCGGATGGGTGCCAGTGACCGCGCAGGTGCCGTCCGGCGCAACTGAGAATAGCTCGCACTCGGCTTCTGACACGCAATCCATGAGCGCGGCTTCGTCGTCTCCCGTTCCGCTCGAGTGGACCCCTCCTGCGCTCGATCGGTTGAACACGCAGGCCGCGGTGAAGTCCAGCTTCACGCTCGATCGGAACTTGCTGGGCGTGGCCGCCAGTATGGTTCCGGATTCGGAGGCAGAAGATCGCCAGGTCATCCGGAAACTCGATGGAGTCAGCGTTCACACCATGCGCTTCGGCGACGCGGGCATTCCCGATGAGGCCGAAGTCGACTCGATCCGTGCGGCCTACCACCTGCGTGGATGGAAGCACCTGGTGACAACCACAAAGGCCGGCGGACCGGTGCGCAATGGGACGACCGACGTATGGGTCGTGATGGACGGCGTGAATGTGCGGGGTGCGGTGATCCTGGCCGAAACACCCAAGAGCCTGACACTGGTGACGGTGGCGGGGAATTTGAGCCCGGTAGATCTTCTCCACCTGCGCGGGCATTTTGGGATTCCGCGCTTTGACGGCGGAAGTGTCGGCGATTTGCAATAAGGAAGGCCGTCTCCCTCTCGGCGATTCATACGAAGCAAAATGGCGAACGGAGTCCTCTAGCCGCATCGATTTGCCGAGAGAAGCCTTCGTCTGCAAATGTATAGGGGAAAGGGACATCGCAAAATCCAATGCAGAAAAGTTATAACGGGCTCGAACTGCCCAGGGATGGCGCTGCCATTGAGTACAACAACGGCCAATATCAGGTTCCCCATAACCCAATCATCCCCTTTATTGAAGGCGACGGCACGGGGCGCGACATCTGGAAAGCCTCGCAGCGGGTCTTCGACGCGGCAGTCGAGAAGGCCTATGGCGGAAAGCGCAGCATCAAGTGGTTCGAGATTTTCGCCGGCGAGAAGGCGTTTCGGCAATTCAACACCTGGCTTCCTGACGACTCTGTGGCCGCGGCGCGCGATCTGCGCGTGTCCATCAAAGGACCGCTGACGACGCCGATCGGCGGAGGGATTCGTTCGCTCAACGTGGCTTTGCGGCAGTTGCTGGATCTCTATGCCTGCGTGCGGCCGGTGAAGTACTACCAGGGCGTGCCGAGCCCCGTGAAGCACCCGGAGAAGGTCGACATCGTCATCTTCCGCGAGAACACGGAGGATGTGTACTCGGGCATCGAGTTCAAGGAAGGCAGCGCGGATGTTGGCCGCCTGATTGAATTCATCAATGAAGACCTGCTCAAAGGCGGCAAGAAGAAGATCCGTTCCGACTCCGGCGTGGGCATCAAGCCGATTTCGATCTTCGGAACTAAGCGGCTGGTGCGCTATGCGATCAAGAGTGCGCTGGAGACGGGCCGCAAGACCGTGACGCTCGTCCACAAGGGCAACATCCAGAAGTTCACCGAGGGCGCGTTCCGCGAGTGGGGCTATGAAGTGGCCACCCAGGAGTTTCGCGCCGACACTGTCACCGAGCGCGAGAGCTGGATTCTCGGCAACCTCGATGCCAACCCCGGCCTGACCGTCGAGCAGAATGCCGCGCTCATCGAGCCGGGTCTGGAATTCGGCACACCAAGCTTCCGCGACGAGCTTTACGCCGAAGTCAAGGGCGTGCTCGACTCCATCGGCAAGACGCACGGCAAGGGCGCGTGGAAATCGAAGATCCTCGTCAACGACCGCATCGCCGATTCGATCTTTCAGCAGATCATCATTCGTCCTTCGGATTACAGCATTCTGGCGACGACAAATCTGAACGGCGATTACATCTCCGATGCCGCGGCAGCGCAGGTGGGTGGGCTGGGCATTGCGCCGGGCGCGAACATCGGCGACGGCTACGCGGTTTTTGAAGCCACACATGGCACCGCGCCGAAGTACGCCGACAAGGATGTCATCAATCCGGGATCGGTGATTCTTTCCGGCGTGATGATGCTCGATTTCATTGGCTGGAAGGAAGCGGCGAAGCTGATCGAGACATCGATGGAGAAGACGATCCTGCAGAAATTCGTGACCTACGATTTTGAGCGGCAGACGGCGGGCGCGACCAAGGTAGGCACGAGCGAGTTCGCGACGCGAATCATTGGGAACATGTAGGCAGCGGTGTTAGCGGAGCTAGCAACGTTAGCGGAGTTAGCCCGTGCATCAGTGCTTTTTAACTCCGCTAATACGAAGCGCAGTGCGGCTAACACCGCTAACTCCGCTTACTGATCACTGGAGAGAGAAACATGCGGAAGAAAGTAAGCATTGTCGGCGCCGGCAACGTGGGCGCGACTGCAGCACATTGGATTGCTTCAAAGGAACTGGCCGATGTTGTGCTGATTGATGTGGTGGAAGGCGTTCCCCAGGGCAAAGCTCTCGACCTGCTCGAAGCCATGCCCATTGAGAAGCGCGATGTGCATGTGACCGGCGCGAACGACTATGCGGCCACGGCGAACTCCGACATCGTAGTGATCACGGCCGGCATTCCGCGCAAGCCGGGCATGAGCCGCGACGACCTGCTGCATACCAACTTCAAAATCATGTCGGATGTGGTGCAGAAAGTTGTCGCGCAGTCGCCCGAGTGCATCCTGATCATCGTGTCGAATCCGCTGGACGCGATGGCGCAGGCCGCTTACCGGCAGGCGGGTTTCAATCGTGAGCGCGTCATCGGCATGGCCGGAGTGCTGGATTCCGCACGATTCCGCACCTTCATCGCGGAAGAGCTGAACGTGAGCGTCGAAAATGTCACTGCCTTTGTGCTGGGCGGGCACGGCGACACCATGGTTCCGCTTCCCCGCTACTCGACTGTCGCCGGAATTCCGATCACCGAACTCATCGCGCCCGACCGCCTGGAAGCGATTGTCCAGCGCACCCGCGATGGCGGCGCCGAGATCGTGAAGCACCTCAAGACCGGCAGCGCCTACTACGCGCCTTCTGCAGCCGCGACCGAGATGGTCGAAGCGATTCTCAAAGACAAGAAGAAGATCCTTCCCTGCGCGGCATATCTCCAGGGCGAGTACGGGATCGATGGCTTCTACATTGGCGTTCCGTGCAAGCTGGGAGCGGCGGGCCTCGAAAAGATCATCGAGATCAAGCTGACGCCCGAAGAAGATGCCGCGCTGAAGAAGAGCGCCGCGGCGGTCAAGGAATTGTGCGACGTGATCGGGGTTTAGACCCTGTCCAGATTCTGAAGGTCCGCATAGGCAAATGACGTCCTGCAGGGGCCAAAGTCCCGAGAACGTCGAATGCTTGCGGCACGGCGAAGCACGTGCCTTGCAATCAGGACCTCTGACACGACTCGTTCAGGTCTATCCGCTGGTTAGCGGCGCTTTACTGACGCAGGAACACGACCACATTGGGCCCGATCTGCGCGGCGCACTGACTCGGAGCAAGGTGACCGCAGTCCCGGATCACTTCAAGTTGCGAGCCGGAGATCAACTTGTGCATCGCTCTGACCCTCGCTGAGGGGCGTAATGCGATCCAGCTGCCCCCAGACGATCAGCACGGGCATTTTGAGCCAGGCAGCAGGCGATCTGTCGCATCGCGACCGGTCAGCATGGACGCCAGCGCCCGGCGAATGACCCACGCATTTTGCTTTGAATGGCGAAGAATGTCGCTGGCGACGAAATCGGGCACATTGGGCGGATGGGGCATCAGAAGTTCATCGAGTTGCGACAGTTCGGTCGCATTTGCCGGAGTGAAGAGGCCGGTGTCCCAGTCGGGCTTCAGGCAAGGCCGGCGCTGTCGAAGAGCATCAATTTGCGCTACGCGTTCGGGATGGTCGGCCGCGACTCGCTGCACAATCCAGCCACCCATGGACCAGCCACCAGTTCCACCTGCTTCAGCCCGAGAGCGTCCAAGAACCCGACAACCACGCCGGCCTCGTCCGACACCGAATACGAAAAACTGGCCGGCTTTTCGCTCTGTCCGTAGCCGGGCAGGTCCGGCAAATAGACTCGGTATCCGGCCTTGGTGAGATAGGGAGCCAGATTCCGCCAGTCTTCCGCGCGGCCTCCGAGCCCATGGACCAGCACGACAGGGGGGCCGGAGGCCGGACCCAGCGCGTAGTAGTGAACCCGATAGCCTTCGACTATCGTCGATCGGGTCTCCGCACCCGCGACAGCAACCGAAGCTCGGAATAGGCATTGAAGAACTCGACGGGCCGAGCCCAAAACGCGACTGCGCCCAAAACGGCGAGGGCAATCAGAGCTCCGAAGATCCATAGGAGACGCCGGATCAAACGCCCTCCCTTGCCTTCAAGCGCTCTGGCGCGCTGCCAGCCAGCTCGATCACGCGCACCGTGACCGGATCGAGCACCAGGGCGCTGTGGCTGTTCCACTCCGCTCGCTCAACCCACCGCACGGCGTCGGCATCGGAGGCTGCCTTCAAGTCGCCTCCAGTCACGCGGCAAAGATAATCTGCGATCACGTAGTGGTAGCGAACACGCTCCCCTTCGCGATGAATGCGGTCGAGCAGCTCAATCAGTTCGACCGGTTCGACGAGCAAACCTGTCTCTTCCCTCACCTCGCGGATCACTCCGGCCAGAAGCGACTCACCCACTTCGACCATGCCGCCGGGCAGAGACCAGTGACCCTTCAGCGGCTCGCGGCCGCGCCGCACCAGGAGCACGCGGCCTTCGTGGACGATCACCGCGCCTACACCCACCAGCGGCGCCTCGGGAAACTCTCTTAGCATGGCTCGCCTCACCTATCTCCTTTTATATGTTAGCGGTTCAGGCATGGACACGTGTTCATCCAATAGTAATCGCGACGCATGGCGGTCGAGGGCTCTGCATCGTCTTTGCTGGGCGTATCATCAAACGATAGCCGGGGACCAATTTGACAGAGTTTACGCTTCGGATCGACGGTATGCACTGCGGCTCCTGCGTTCGCCGGGTCACCCAGGCATTGAACCTGGGTGAAGGGATCAACGTGTCGAGGTGCGAGTCGGAGCTGCGCGGATTAGTTCCTCGCAAAGAGCCGCGCCAGTCGATCTTGCCATTGCAGCTTTGGCCAAGGCCGGGTATACCGCGCATTTGGAGCAGTAGCTCGTCGATGGCGACAATTCCCCAGAAACCGTCACGCTTCCGGTGCTGGGCATGACCTGCGCGGCGTGCCAGCATCATGTGGAATCCGCGTTGCGATCGACGGCCGGAGTCGAGTCCGCGCATGTCGACCTGATGGCCAATCGTGCGACCGTGGTGTTTGACCCGCTGCGTGCGGACCCGCCAGCGTCTTGTCGAAGCGATTCGCGGCGCCGGCTACGACGCAGTTCTTGCCGCGCCGGGCGATCCAGTCAATCGAGCGGCGACTCGGAGCACTCCGGCGACAAACAGGACCTCAAGGCATGGCTCACGATCGCTGCCGGCGTGGTGGCGATGCTCGTCGCCATGCCGCTCGATGCGCACATGGGCCTGTTCGATCGTGCCCTGATGCGGCAACTGCCATGGCTCTACGCAATCCCCCCAGATCTGGTTCGCTGGACGCTTCTCATTGCGACCGCGGTCCTCCTGGTCTGGGCCGGCCGTCCAATTTTTGCGAACGCCGCGCGCGGCCTGCGCCACGGCACCACGAACATGAATTCGCTGGTGAGCCTTGGAACCGGCGTGGCATTTCTCTACTCTGCATTCGCCACGATCGCGCCCGGCAACGGCAAGCAGGTCTATTTCGATGCGGTCCTGCTGATCCTCGGCTTTCTTCTTCTTGGGCAAGACGCTTGAGGCGCGGGCCAAACGCCGCGCCTTGGCCGCGCTGGATTCCCTGAGCCGCATGCGGCCTTCGACTGCGCGCCGCATCGTCGACGGTCTGGAAGCCGTGGTGCCGCTGGAAGAAATTCGGCGTCGGCGACCTGGTAAAAGTTCTCCCCGGCGAGCGCTTCCCTGTCGACGCGGAGATTTTTGAAGGCCGCACCACGGTGGATGAATCGATGCTCACGGGCGAGTCCACGCCCCTCGTCCGCGAGCGCGGCGACAGGGTCTATGCAGGTACGCTCAACTACGATGGCGCCGTCGTTTGCCGCGCGCAATCGCTCGGCGAAGACACTGTGCTGGCGCAGATCGCTCGCATGGTCGCGCAGGCGCAGAGCTCGCGCGCTCCAATGGAGCAGCTTGCCGACCGCGCCAGTTCGATTTTTGTGCCCACTGTGATCGCGCTGCGCCGTTGTCACATTCGTGATCTGGGTCCTCGCCACGCACTCTCTCGAAATGGCTCTCGCCAGTTCGGTCGCGGTGCTTGTGATCGCCTGCCCTTGCGCGATGGGGCTTGCGATTCCCGCTGCTCTCACCGTTGCGGTCGGACGGGGAGCCCAGCTCGGCGTCCTGTTACAAAGGCGGCGAATCGATTGAACGGCTTTCGCACATTGACGCAATTGTGCTGGACAAGACCGGGACCTTAACAGAAGGCCGCCCTGCTTTGGCCGCGATTCAACCACTGGTCGGCTATCAGGAGAATGATCTGCTCCGGTTAGCCGCGGCTACCGAAGAGCAGTCAAATCACCCCCTGGCGCATGCCATCGTCGACGCGGCGCGCAGCCGAGGACTCTCGTGGCAACCGGCACGGGACGTGCAAATCATGCCGGGCCGCGGCGTCACGGCGACGGTCGAGGACTTCAGATGCATGATCGGCAACGAAGCAATGTTCCAGTGAGCTGTTTGCCAAATCGCCGAACAACTTCATGCCCGTGAAGCCGGGAATGACGCAGGCTGTTCCTTGCCCTCGATCAGTCAGCCAGCCGGATGCTTCGATGTTCGCGACACTCTCTGGCCGGATGCAGCAGAAACGGTCACCTCCCTGCGCAACGCGGGGCTTCGCGTCATCATGCTGACCGGCGACTCCGCTGCTGCTTCTGCGCCGATCGCGAGCCAGGCGGGCATCGCCGAAATGGAGGCGGGTCTCGATCCCGGCGGACAAGCTGGCACGGATTCAGGCCCTGCAGGATGAGGGCATCCGCGTGGCGATGGTCGGTGATGGAATCAACGACGCCGGCGCACTCGCTCAGGCGGACGTCGGTTTGGCCATGGGATCGGGCACCGACCTAACGCAGGAGGCCGGCGACGTTGTTCTTCTGCGCGCCCAGCCCACCTCGATCCTAGTGGCCCGCGATCTTGCGCGGACCACGTTGCACATCATGCGGGAAAACCTGGTTTGGGCCGCGGCCTACAACATTGTTGGAATCCCGCTGGCAGCTGGATTGCTTTATCCGGCATTTCATATCCTGCTGAGTCCCTGGGTAGCAGCAGCGGCCATGGCCCTCAGTTCAGTCAGTGTGCTCATGAACAGCCTGCGTTTGCGGCGCTGGCAGCCGATTCCACTCCCGGGTGCGCAAGCACGATAGACTAGATCCAGAGCCCACTTGTGCGCATCCTGACCCGTTACATCCTCGGCGAAATCCTCTCTCACACGCTGATCGGCTGCGTGATCTTCACCTTCATTCTCTTCATGCGCGATCTCGACCACATCCTTGAGATGGTGGTGCGCAACAGCTCCACATGGGCAGACGTGCTGGAGGTTTTCCTTCTGACAATGCCCAATACGTTCAAAGTCACGATTCCCATGGCCGTGCTGGTGGGGATTCTGCTGGGTCTCAGCCGCCTGGCCGCGGATAGCGAGATCATCGCCATGCGCGCCTCGGGCATGGGCATCGGCTACTTCGTGCGGGTCGCCTCGATCGTGGCCATCGGCGGTACGTTGCTGGGGCTGGTGAATTCGCTCTACGTGGCGCCGCGCGCCAACCAGGCGATCCTCGATCTGCAGCAGACACTCGAGACGTCGCAAGCTTCGTACGAGATTCAGCCGCGCGTTTTCTACGAAGACTTTCGCAATCGCGTTCTCTACGTACAGAATGTGCGCGCGGGAACGGGCGCGTCGAATTGGGACCGGGTCTTCATGGCCGATGTCACCGATCCGACCACTCCGCTGGTGACGACCGCGGCCTCCGCGACCGTGGTAAACGATTCGACGCAGGAACTGCTGATGCGTCTGCGCAATGGCACCGAGCACGACACGGTCGCCGGCCAAGCCGAGCAGTACAAAGTTTCAACATTTACAAGCACCGACCTGCCTCTGCCGCTGAGCTCAGCAGAACGACGTGCATCTGGGGCGACTGGATACCGCCATTTATGCGATGCCGATGGATACGCTCGAAAAGCGCACCCACGGCGCCGATGGAAGGCGTTTCCAGATCGAGTTGCAATCCCGCTTCTCCTATCCCGCCGCTTGCCTGGTGCTGATGCTTGTCGGCGTTCCGCTCGGCGTAATTTCGAGGCGCGGCGGCAAGAGCTCCGGCTTTGTCTTCACTCTCCTGCTGGTCATCCTCTATTACGTTCTCTCCTACACAGGAATCGCTCTTGGGCGCCAGAACAAGCTCTCTGCATTTCTTGCGGTGTGGCTCGCCAATATCCTCTTCGCCGCTGGCGGCAGTTTTCTGCTGTGGCAGATGGCTAGCGGAGGACGGGTCCTGAGCACGCTGGGACGGTGGATGGCGCGACTGTCGGACCTGACGGTGAAAACTCAGGAGAATGCGAAAGGTCTTCTCTGGACTGCTGGATCGGCTGCAGCCCCGCTCGGTGCGGCGTCGCGCGCGGGGCGTGCTTTTTCGGCATCCTCGATGAGTATGTGGTTCGCGAATTCCTGAACATGTTTTTTCTGGTCCTGGCCGGGTTCGTCCTGCTGATGCTGGTCTTCACGTTCTTCGAACTGGTCGGCGATATCCTTCGCAACCATATCCCGCTCACGACCGTCGGCGAGTATCTGGTCAACCTGACGCCCAGCATGCTCTATCAAATTGCCCCGCTGGCTGTGCTGATCGCAGTGCTGGTCACGTTTGGCGTTCTCAATCGCAACAGCGAAATCGTCGCCATGAAGGCAACGGGGATCAGCCTCTATCGTCTCGTGATTCCTATCGTCTCTATTTCCGCAGTTCTGGCGGTGGGACTGTTCCTCTTCGATCAGTATTATCTTCCCCAGGCCAACCGCAAGCAGGAGGCGCTGCGCAGCACGATCAAGGGACGCCCGCCACAGACCTTTCTGCATCCCGAACAGAAGTGGATCTTCGGCGAGCCACGGCCCGGGCGAGCCAAGCCGCATCTTCTATTACCAGTTCTTCGATCCCGGCAGCAACGAATTCGCGAACCTTTCCGTCTTCGAGTTCGATCGATCGACATTTGCGATTTCGCGGCGCATCTTTGCCTCCCGCGTTTTCTGGAATACCCGCACCGGCTCGTGGGTTTTTCAGAACGGATGGGTTCGCGATTTCGACGGAGCAACGCAGACACGCTACCAGGACTTCAAATTCACCTCGTTCGCAGAGATTCACGAGGAGCCGACCTACTTCACAAAGGAAAGCCTGCAGTCGCAGGAGATGAATTTCGGCCAGCTCGACCGATATATTCGCGACCTGCGACAGAGCGGCTTTGACACCATGCGGCTGCGTGTTGCGCTTTGGCACAAGCTTGCCTATCCGCTCATTGCCATCGTCATGGCGATCCTTGGCATTCCCTTCGCGCTTTCGATGGGCCGTCGCGGTTCACTCACCGGGATCGCCGTTGCCATTGCCGTGGCACTCACCTATTGGGTTGTCGACGGCCTCTTCGGAGCCATGGGCAATGTGAACTACCTGCCCGCGGCTCTGGCCGCCTGGAGCCCGGACGTTCTGTTCGGACTGACGGGTGGCTACTTTCTCCTGCGCACGCCAACATAATCGGAGGTGCGGCAACGCCATCCCGATCTGCGCTTGAGTCGATCTAATTCCTGCGACACCGTACAATAGAGCCATGCTTCGCGACCTCAGGCCGCTCTTCAGTTACATGCGCCGCTACCGCTGGGGATATCTCTGGGGCACGCTTTCGTGTATCGCCACCAATGGCGTGTGGGTACTTTTCCCGCTGGTCATTGAGAAGGCCATCGATGGCCTGGAGCACGGCATAACGAGGCAAAGAATACTTGTTTTTTCGGGCCTGCTCGTCGCAATCGCTCTTCTGAAGGGCATTTTCCTTTACGCCCAGCGCTGGATTCTCATTGGCATCTCGCGCGAGATTGAATTCGACTTGCGCAACGACTTGTTCCGCCAACTGGAACTTCAGGACTCAGGTTTCTACCAGCGCTATCGAACCGGCGACATCATGGCGCGCATGACCAACGACCTGAACGCAGTGCGCATGCTGCTGGGTCCGGCGCTGATGTACAGCGCAAACACGATCTTCTTCACGGTTGGTGCGCTCTTTTTCCTCTTGCGCATCAGTCCCTACCTGACATTGGTCGCATGGGCGCCCATGCCTCTGGCGAGCATCCTCGTCCAATATTTCGGACGCAAGATTCACGACCGATTCGAGCGAATCCAGGAGAGCTTCTCCGAAATTTCGTCGCAAGCGCAGGAGAACTACTCCGGCGCGCGGCTTGTTCGCGCATTTGCCCGCGAAGAATCGCAGATCAACCTGTTCGAGACGCTCAATCGCCGATACATTGCGCGGGCCCAGCGTCTGGTTCAGTTGATGGGCATGTTATGGCCAACGCTGGAGTTCATTCTCGGCATCTCGATGATCATCACGTTGCTCGTCGGCGGGCATGAGGTCATTGCTCACCGCATTACTCCGGGCCAGTTCGTCGCGTTTAATACCTATATGATTCTGCTCATTTGGCCCATCATTGCTGTGGGTTGGGTCGTCAACCTCTTCCAAAGAGGCACCGCATCGGTGAAGCGCATTGACGAGTTGCTCAGGGCCAAGCCTGCGATCGACGACAGCACGGCCGACCCGGCGATCTCCCCGCATACAGTCCTTCGCGGAGAAATTGAATTTCGCAATCTCAATTTCAGCTACGAAAATTCGGAGGTGCTGCACGATATCTCGCTGCGGATTCCGGCGGGGTCAACGATTGCCATTGTCGGTCCCACCGGATCAGGAAAAACTACCCTGGTGAACCTGATCGCAAGGCTCTTTGAGGCGCCGGATGGTTCTCTTCTGATTGATGGCCGTGAAATCCGCGATTATCCCCTTGCCATGCTGCGCCGCAATATCGGCATGGTTCCGCAGGAAACCTTTCTTTTCAGCGAAACAATCCGTGGAAACATGACATTCGGAGTTCCCGATGCAAACTCGGAAGATATGCTGGAGGCTGCCGAAGCCGCGCACATTCGCCGCGAGATTGAAGAGTTTCCCGCAGGGATTTGAAACCATGGTCGGTGAGCGCGGAGTCACTCTTTCCGGCGGTCAGAAACAGCGCGCCGCCATCGCACGAGCCTTGCTTCGCCGGCCGGCGATTCTCATTCTCGATGATGCACTTGCCAACGTCGATACCTATACGGAAGAGCGCATTCTCAGCGGACTGGGCAGCTACACCACGACCGCAACGACGATCCTGATTTCACATCGTGTCTCAACCGTCCGGAACGCCGATCAAATCGCGGTCCTCGATCGCGGCAGAATCGTCGAGATCGGCAGACACGAAGAGTTGCTCGCGCTCGATGGCTACTACGCCAGCCTCTATCAGAAACAGCAATTGGAAGAAGAATTGACGGTTGCGGGCTAGAGCCGTCATAGTAGCCCTCGCTCGCAGTGGGACTTGCAGATGGCCATCTGAGGAATCGCCAGGATACGCCGATTACATCGACTTTCGCTCCGCCAAGCTGTCCAGCGACCGCAATCGTTCGTCCGAACCGCCGATGCGCCTAGTTCACGAGGACGACTGCCGGACCCGTCGCCGCGCATTCGAATTCACATCCTGGGCAACCTGCTTCCATGCATCCCGCACGTCGCGGACACATTCGATCGCATGTTCGAATTTCTGGCGCGATGCCGATTGTGAAGCCTGCATGATCTGCGCAAAAATAGACGCGTAAAACTCGCTTAATGCCTGTGCCGGCCTGCCGCCGATATCCATCCGCAATCGTGCCTGGAGATGAATGATGATATCCAGCGCTCGCTTCACCGCGATTCGGCGGCTGTCTTGATCGCCGCGATCAACGGCATCCATCGCGGAATACAAAAAGCGAATGATTCCATCGTAGAGCGCAACCACAAGATCTACGGCCGAAGCTCCATCCAACGCATGATCTTGATAACTCCCCATTTGAATAAGCTCCTTAGCCGCCTGTGTTCTGGTTATAACCAGTGATCGCCGAGTAGAGTTCGTTGACGCCATGCCAGTTGCGAAGGCAATGCCTGCATCATCTCGTTGGCGCTGTTCAACTCGGCAGTGAGGCTCTTCTGCTGGGCTGAGATCAGGCTCTCCTGTTTGGAAATATCGGCATTTAGCATGGATTCGATATTGCTGTTGGAACTTGAGGCGAGATGCAAAACGCCCATACCCGAATTGGTGCCGGCGTTCGTCAATATATTGGAAAATGCCTGACCCCAACTGTTGGCATTCTGAAAGAACCCCACCACACTGCTGTAGTCCGAGTTCAACACTGAATCCAGGGACCCGGCATCGAAAGTGAGCGAACCGTCTGCTTTCTGGGAAACAGTGATGCCCAAATTGGCCAAGGTCGAGATGTCTGACGAGTTTGTGTAATTCAGATTCGTGCTGCTGGTGTTGGTCTCGTCGAGGATGTTCGATGTAATCGACAGCGCCCCGGCCGAACCATTCAGGCCCGAAACGAGCGAGATCGACCATGCTCCGTTGCTACTCTCGATTGGCATCGCCGTCACTCCGAGACTGGCATCATTGATCGCGCCTGCCAGACCCGCGAGCGTGGCATTCGACGAAGGCACATGAATGGTAGTCGCCGTTCCACTACCCACCTGAACGGTCAATGATCCGGAGAGAACGTCATTCTGTGGACCGCCGCCAATCAGCCCACCATCGGCGGTTGTGCTGGTAAATGGACTGGTGTTCCCATAAGTTAGCGGCGTGCCGCTGGTTGCCCCCAGATTGGAAGTGACAGTTAACGCCCCTCTGGTGCCTGCGGTTTGCGACAGAAGGGACAGCGTCGATTGCCCATTCAATATCTCAATCGCCGCCGTCACCCCCGGACCGGCGGCAAGGACCGTCGAGGTTGCCCTCAATGCATCGCCATTTCCAGAGGTCAAGGCCAGCGTCTGCAGACCGTTCGAATCCGTCGTCACCGCAGCGGTGACCCCGAGGCTGGTCGCGTCATTGATGGCGACTGCCAAGGCTGACAGTGTGTTATTTCCGCTACCGGTATAGAGAGTGTTGCCTAAGGCACCAGTACTCGGTTCCCCACCGATGACTACGTTTTCGGTTGTGCCACTGCCCAAATTCAAGGATACGGAGCCGGAGATCACCGTACCACTCGCGACTGGATCCAGAGTGCCGGTCGAACTTTCCGCCCCAGCGGTATAACCCAGGATCGTGCCGCTATTTGCTGCGTTGATGGCGCTGGCCAGTCCTGCAAGCGTGTTCACACCGTTCCCTGTGTAAAAGGTATTGGCGGTATTTGTTCCCGCGCCCACAATGAATTTTTCCTCCGCACCGCCGCCTACCATCACAGTGATTGAGCCGGAGAGCGTCGTATTCGTGGCGCTCGAGATCGCGTCAAGACTGCCGTTCGGGTTCTGCATGTTTAGCCCTCCCAAGAGCTGCTGCTGGAGCAACGAGAGAGTGGGGGAACCGAAAAGCGGCTCGGCCTGACCCGACGTGGTAAGGCCCGACTGGGCATGGACGGCACTGATCAGCGCGTTGTAATCGCTGACGAACTGGTTGACCGTGCTCTCAATGTCGGTATTGTCGTTGCCGATGACAACCTGAACCGGCTGCAGGCTATTGTCGGATTCGGTGGGGCTGGGCGCCAGCAGTTGCATCGTTAAACCCGGGATGAGATTTGCCACTGTGTTCGATGCGCTGGTTAAATCAACTCCATCCACATTCAAATTGGCATCCAGGCCACTTACCGTGGACGTGTAGCCGAGGGAATCGCTCGTATCGACGATGCTTGACGTCACAGTCAATGCCCCGGCCGTCCCGGAGTTCAACGACAGACTCGACGAACCATCCTTGTTGGTCACAATTGTAGCGGCGACTCCCATGCCGGAAGAGGTAATCGCGTCGGCTAGGGCAGATAGAGTGTTGGTACCGCTCCCGGTATAGATGGTTTTTGCGGCGGGCGGATCGGGCGCGGGGCCAAAAACAACCGTCTGGACCGCGCCACTGCCCACCTGGATCGAAAGTGTGCCGGAGAGGATATCGCCGATGTTCGAAATTGAACTCAGAGTGCCATGCGTGGTGCTCGCAGCCGAAGCAGCATAACTCAGACCTGCGCTTGCGGCGACAATTTGGTTCGCGCTGACTGTGATGTTTCCCTTGGCGCCCGAGGTACCCGATACCAGGCTCAGACGAGAGCCCGAAGAATCGGTCAGCAGGCTCGCATTGATGCCTACTCCAGAAGAGTTGATGGCAGCTGCCAGACCGGCGAGGGTCGCATCCGTTGTGGGAACACTAATGGTCTGAGCCGTTCCATTTCCCACCTGGAGTGTGATGGAACCGGACAAGATATCGGAGGCACTGGTAAGGGGAGCAATGTAACCACTGGAGGTCGCCGCCAGGTTCATCACTGTCACGGTGTGCGTTCCAGCCTGGGCCGCAGATGTTGCCGCGGTGAGCTGCAGTACATTGGTGTCTGAGCTCGAACCTGTCTTCTGAGCCATGATGCCTTGCAGGTCGGTGAGCGAACTGACGTCGTTCGAGAGGCTCGAGAACAACGTCCCGAGACTGGAAATGACCGTATCCTGGCTCTCTAATGCAGTCAGCTGGTTCTTCCAGGGCGTCTCGACATTTTGAAGATTGCCAACGATCGAAGCCACGGTGGAACTTACATCAAAGCCGGCGCCGCTTGTCGGCGACCCGAAACTCAGTCCAACGGTGCCCATCACACTCTCCGTGAGGAACTGGGCAGTTGGAGTGCCACATAGGTGCGGAGGCAGATTGGAAACCTTTCATCCGCATTGAAGATTCGCCAAATCTGACTGTCGATGACGCCGGGCCCGGACCGACTTTCGAAAGTCGGTGGACTCTCTCGCGCAAGGAGCCTATCGGCCGGGAGAAAGTTCGGCGCGAATGTGCTTTCGCGACCCCCTCGTCCTGAAATCTCCCAAAATACGCAAAGAGGAGCGCCCTCAGGGCCGCCCCTCTTTGGTTGTTCGATTCTTTGAAGGTTGACTCCAGCTCAGAAAGGAAACCTGTCACTGGAGTTCTCCGTTTATTGCAACAGTTTGGTCACTTCCTGCTGCATGCTGTTGGCCTGTGCCAGAGCGGAGATGCCCGTCTGACTCAGGATTTCGTACTTCGACATATTCGAGGTTGCCGACGCATAATCGGTCGCCTGCACCGCGTTCTGCGCCGAGACGACGTTCTGCTGTTGAGTGCTGAGCACGGAACTGACAGCGTTCAGCGTGTTGATTTGAGCGCCGATGTAACCGTCTTGCGCCGCCACGTCGGTGATGGCCTTGCTCAACGCGGTCAGCGCGGCTTGCGCATCTGTCTGGTTGGACAAATCGGTGGCGGTCAGTGACTGACCGGCCCCATCGGAATAACTGATGGTCGCAATGCCGCTTGTTCCGGCGGTGTTGGCGACAAAGTTGGTGAATTTGGTGTTGGTACCAACCAGGGTTGGATTGGTCTGGTCCGACGAGTCGTAGAGCGCTGTGCTGCTTGACGTGGAGTTGCTGATTCCAACGTTATAGGCTGCCGCTGCAGTGTAGGCCAAGGACCTCCCCGAGGTGGTATCCGTGAGATTGGATGAAGTAGCGGTAAGGTTGCCGGCGGCGCCGTAGGCATCCGCTGTCAACACGACGCTATTGTGTACCGAGTCCCAGCTGGCGTGCACTCCGTATGGGTCGGTGTTAGAAGCACCGTTGACTGCAGCCATCAGGTTGTTGAGGCTTCCCGGCCCGACACTTACGCTTTCGGCCTGCCCGCCAACCGAGAAGGCGAGAGTGCCGCCAGAGAGCATGTCGCTCTGGCTGTCGAATGATCCAAAGGTCGCTGTCGCCTTCGAATATGCGGAGGAGGTGTCCTGGAGGCTACTGCTAATGACTCCGCTGATAGGTGTGGCGACATCCGCGTTCATCGTCAGCGACAGTCCCTGAGTCGTGACCTGGGCAGTGATCCCCAGCGCTGAATCGCCCGTGATTGCCTGCGCCAAGGCATTGAGGTTCTCAGAGAAGGGATTGGAAGCACTTCCAACCCCAAGCGTACCGCCGTTGTTGAGCGAGCCGCTCGTCAGGCCGCCCATGGTAAAGGTTTCGGTTCCCCCGGTTCCTGTGAGGGTAATACTTCCGTTCAGCATATCTGCCGCGAGAGCTGCGGTCGAGTTGCCGGCCAGCGTCACCGTGGCCATCGAAGCGTGGGGTGCTGTTGCTGGAGACCCCGCGCTTCCCGAGCCGCCGGTGAAAGCTTCTCCCTGGGTGTCGACCAAAGCGGAAGATGCAACGGTGATGGAGGTGGCAGGGTTAGTGGACTGCAGTTGCAGGACGCCGTTGCCGTCGATGCTGGCATTGATTCCGATGTTGCTTTGGGTGATGGCTGCCTGCAGGGCGGCAAGCGTTTTCGCACTGGTGTTGATGGCGGTCGAGGTTGAACCGGCGCTCGAGTTGGCCATGGTGAAGGTGTAGTTGACGCCACCGTTATTGAGGACGATATTGCCGCTCAATTCGGCGGAGCTGCCGATCTTTTGGCCTGTGCCCAGGCTGGCAGTGGCATAAGTGGCGGCGGTGGCTGCCTGGCCCTGGCTGCCGACTACGCCATTCGCCAGAGCGTATTGATCTTGCAGGGTGCTGGTGTAGTTGCTGAGAACATCGGACTGAGTGGCGGCCTTCACAGTCAGGCCCTTATTATCCGACGCCGCGGCGATCAGGTCGACACCGGCCGTACCGGCGTATGCCCCGGTAGAATCGGCGTTGATTGCCCTCGCCAGGTCAGCCAGCGTATTGCCGTTGACCGTTACCGCATTGGTCCCAAGGCCAGTCGCGGCCGGGTTGCCGCTATTGTAGGCCGAGCCTCCCATGATGAAGGTGGTGGTTCCGCCTGGGTTGATTCCCCCGCTGTTTTGGATGACGATTTGGCCAGCCACCACATCGGTGGCACTGTTGGTAGTCCCGGTGCCAAAAATGACCTGGGCAGGAATGGCCGTTGGAACGATGGGCGCGCCAACCGTTCCATTGTTTTTCGCCTCGGCCATCACGTCAGTCAACCCGGATGTATCCACGCTCAGAGGTGTATTCGCGACAGTCGACTGGAGGAATATTCCGCCGGTTGCCGTGTCCTGGACTGCACTGACGCCGAGCGAAGCGCCGCCCAGTTTGCCGCCCGTGGATTCATTCGCGATGGCAGCGATCAGGTCATTGAGCGAATTGCCATTGACGTTGATCGTGTTGGTATTGCCGTTAATCGTGTTCGCGGCGTTGCTCCCCATGACGAAGGTATCTACGACGCTGCCGCTGGTGATCATCACCTGGCCTGTGATTGTGCCGGCACCCGCGGTTGTTGCAGGGTTACCCGTGATCTTTCCGCTATCGGAAAGTGCGATGGTACCCGAGGCGTTTATGCCGACGCCCGCAGTCGTGGGATTGGTGAATTCCATCGTCGAGACGTTAGTCATTCCCGCCGTGTTGACATTCATTGTCGTGCCGGTCTTGGTCGTTGCGAAATCGAGGCCGGTGTTCGTCGCATTCATCGTCGCAGTCATCCCCAGGGCCAAGGAGGCGGATCCGGATGTCATTACATTCAGCGCGTTCATCAGGCCGGTAAGGGTGCTGTTTGCGGCAGTGAGGCCGATCGCAGTGCCTGAGTTGGTATCCGAAGCCGCGCCGAATGTGACGGTGACCGCAGAACTGCCGTTGGTCAGGACCAGGCTGCCCGCCAGCTTATCGCCGTTCAATCCAATCGGATCGAGGTTCGCGTCCAGGCCAACACTCGTGCCAAGACTTGCGCCTGAACTGGACGAACCGACAAGGTTTTGCGCAATCGCAGCCGTATATGTTGTACCGTTCGTTGAGACTTGTTCGGCCACTGTGCTCGTGGTACTGATTGTGGTGCCGACTGTAGCCGAGGTCAGCGTAATGTTTCCGTTGGCTCCAGACAATACCGCGCCGCTGAGGCCGGCCGCCGCGGCACCCGCGCCGGAGTTCATGATCCCCACCAGGTTGGAGAGTGTCATGTTGCCGCCGCCGGTGTAGAAGGTATTGGCCGCACCCGTGCTGGCACCAACCATGAATGTGATCGGGGTTCCAGGACTATTCAGGCTGCTGTTGGTCACCGTAATGCTGCTGCCAGCGGCCAAGTTATCGCCACCGTTTAAGCCGGTGCCGTTGATCATGGAAATGACTGTGGTGCCAACCGTGCCGGCGAAGGCTGCGGCACCATTCTGGGAGCTTTGCAGCGATACGGTCGGCGCGGAGCTCAAGGCGCCCGAAGTCGTCGCGATGGTCGTGTTCCCGGCGATGGACGTCATGGTGAGTCCGCTGGAGCTGACAGCTGCCGTGACACCGAGCGCAGCTGAGGCGGATCCGCCGGTCGTTACATTAAGAGCGTTCATCAGACCCGTAAGGTTACTGTTCGCGGTGGAAAGATTGATGGTCGAACCAGAGTTGGAATCCGAACCGGCGCCCATGTTGATAGTGATGTTTCCGCTGGCGCCGTTCGAAAGAACGATGCTGCCGGTGAGGGCATCGCTGGCGCTGTTTGTGATTCCGCCAATACCCAGCGTGGCCACGGCAGAGGTCGCCGGGGAGCCCGCGATAGCGGCGTTGCCGGTTTGGGTCGCGGTGAAACTCAGATTGACGGCCGCGCCCGTCACTGCTGTGTTGGCAGTCAGTTGTGGTGTGTAGGTATACGCAGTGTCGTTCACAGACAACTGTCCCCCGCTCGGGTTCGAATCCACAAGCGACAGGCTCTGCGAGTTGTCGGCGTTGGTCACTACCGTGGCAACGACCTGGGTCAATGCGGAATTGCCCGCGTTGGCGGCGGACTGCATGTTAATCGCACTGGCCAAATCGGAGAGGGTCTTGATGCTTGGCGTGACGTTGATCGAAATCGCAGCCGCGCTGCCCGATTGAATCGAGACATTTTGGTTGGGAGAAAGCAGCGAATTGGCCGAGCTCCCACTAAGGTTCAGGATTCCACCCGTCGAGACCGTGCTCGGGGCAACTCCCACAGAGAGCAGGCCGCCTGTGATCTGAATGCCTGTCTGGGTGCCTCCACCCGAAACTCCGGCTTGCGCTTGTGTGGTGAAGCTGGCGGTCAAACCAATCCCTGCCCCGTTGATGGCGCTGATCAGGCCATTCGCCGTGTTGGTATATCCGGTTGACCCTCCCACAGAGATCGAAGTGGATGCGGAAGTCTTTGTGCCGTTAGCGCCGCTCACCAGGTAGTTGACATTGATCGTCGTGGTGCCGCTCGCGTTCAGGGTGTCAGTAGCCTGCGCATTCGCGCCATTGGCGGAACCACTTGAAAGATTCAGGAACACGTTGTTATCGCCGTTGCTGTAAGCCATCACGCCGCCCGTGTCGCCGACGTTGGAGGAAGACAACGAGCTGATATTCAGCGCATCGATGGACGCGCCCACCGTGGAAGAGTCGCCGGTGTAGATGTTGGTGCTGGATGCCGAATACCGCTGTTGCCGTTATACGTGGTCGTCGCGCCGATGTTATTAATTTCCGACAGGATCGACTGATACTCCTGGTTGGCTGCCGTGTCCTGCGACGAGTTGAGGGTGCCGTTCGAGGCTTCGGTAGCCAGCGTCACGGCCCGGTTGAGCAGGCTTGTCACTTGCGAGAGAGCGCCATCGGCCACCTGCAGCAGACCTACGCCTTCCTGGGCATTGGTTTGCGACTGAGCCAGGGCCGCTGAGTTAGCCTGAAGGCCATCCACCAGCGAAAGGCCAGCGGCGTCGTCCGCGCCGGAGTTGATCTTCGATCCCGAAGATAACTGCTGCAGCACGGTCTTCGACAGGCTGTTGTTGGTGTTGTTCAGGTTGTTCTCCGCATACATCGCGGAGAGGTTATTCAAGACACCCAGGGACATGGGGTACTCCTTGTGGGATGCGTGGATTTACGGCTCTCCCCTGATAAGTGCACCCATATATTTTGACTAACCCTGGGCTGCTGCTTCCGGTTTGGAGCCGTCGCATCTGGCCCTTATTTCGGCACTGGTGGTGCGGACTTTATGGAACGGCAATAGTGTCCCGGTGAAGGACAGCAGGGACCATTCTCTTCTAATCTTTGAACCTTTGATTCTTGACGCCGATAACTCCCTCGAAGGAGACAGGGTCAATGGTCAAACTTACAAGACTCAACGGGAACACGATGGTCCTGAACAGCGACCTGATCAAGACCGCTGAAGCATCACCGGATACGATGCTCACGCTGATCAATGGAGAAAAGATGATCGTGCGTGAAGAACTCGAAGAAGTAGTGGAACGAGTTCTAAGTTATCGAGCGCGATTGCTTGCCACCGTGGCTGGGCGAGTCCCCGATCTGGGTAATCTGACCCGCGCCTCATCCCTCGCAAGCCTGGACCTTGCAAATCGCAATGAGGAGTCTCCGGCGCTCTCGCGATCGTTGCCTGAGTAATAAATCTAATCCCCACCATGAGGAGCTTTACAGATGGACAAGGCGAGCTTCGGAGGCGCGATTCTGGCGATTACGGGCATTATTGCCGGACTCTGGATTGAGGGAGGCAATCTGAGACAGATTCTGCAACCGACGGCAGCCCTGATCGTCTTCGGCGGAACAATGGGCGCTGTTCTCCTGCAGTTTCCTCTGGCAACCGTCCTTGCCGCCTTCCGTCGGATGGCACATGTCTTCGCTGCGCCGCACAAACCGAGCGCTCTGCTGATCAAGCAGCTGGTCGCCTTTGCCAACAAAGCCAGGCGCAGCGGTGTCGTCTCGCTCGATTCCGATCTGCGCACCATCCAGGATCCGTTTCTGAAGCAGGCGATCATGCTCGCAGTGGACGGCACCGAGCCCGTGGAATTGCGCAAGATCATGAGAGTCAGTCTCGACTCCACGGCGGAGAATGACGACCGCATGCCGTCCGTCTTCGAATCAGCGGGAGGCTTTTCTCCGACCATCGGAATTCTCGGCGCGGTACTCGGCTTGATCCAGGTTATGCAGCACCTCGACAACATCCAGGAAGTTGGCCGTGGAATCGCTGTGGCCTTCGTGGCAACCATTTATGGAGTCGGCGCAGCAAATCTCTTCTTTCTCCCGTTCGCGGGAAAGATGCGCATCCAGCTGCGTGAAGAGCACCAGCGTCGCGAAATGATGCTTGAAGGGGTGGTGTCCATTCTGGAAGGAATGAACCCCCGCATGGTTGAAATCAAGCTCTCCGGTTTCGTGAGTGATCCGGCGCGACCGGAATCGGAGCGGGCTGCGTGAATCCGAGAGTCCATCGCAGCCGGGTGACGCACGATCGGTGGCTGGTCTCCTATGCCGACTTCATCACTCTGTTGTTTGCATTCTTTGTGGTTCTCTATGCCTTCGCGAAGGCCGATGAAAAGAGGCGAGCGGAGATTCCGACTGCAATTGACCGGGCATTTCGTTCGCTCGGAGTTTTTCCCGACGGATCCTCGAACCCGGGGACGCAGGCTAACGATTCTCCTTTCAAAGATCAACCAGAGTCGTTGTTGAATATCGTCACAAGCGAAGATGTAACCTCGCCGGCGAAGGTGAAAGATGACCTTGAAAACATTCGCCGCGAACTCGAGAGAAATCTCTCAAATCAGGTAGCACAGCACGCCGTGTCAATCCAGATGGGACGCGATGGGCTCATTATCAGTCTGCGCGAAGCTGGTTTTTTCAACTCCGGCTCAGCTAAGCCGCGTCCCGAGACGCTGAATACCTTGCGGCAGGTCGCAGCCTCCGTCGGTCGCACATCCTACGACGTGCGCGTAGAAGGGCACACCGATAACCTACCCATACACAATCTCGAATTCGACTCGAATTGGGAACTCTCGTCCGCCCGCGCCACAGCGATTGCTCGAATCATCCTGTCTCTCGATGTGATCCCACCCGAACGGCTTTCGGTCGCAGGCTTTGCGGAATTTCATCCGGTCGCCAGCAATGCAACTGCAGAAGGCCGCGCTGAAAATCGGCGCGTCGATCTGATTATTCTTCCGCGAACGAAACTCAATTTTGCCGCCGCCCCAGTCTCAGCGCCAGATGGCCCGTGGGCCAGGATTACAGACGACGCCCCCTAGTTTGCGCAGAGAGCGCGGGCGATGCATCACTCAATTCCGAGAACCTTCACGATCACCCGCTTGCGTCGTTGACCATCGAACTCCGCATAAAAGACGCGCTGCCAGGTTCCGAGATCCAACCGCCCTTCTGTGACCGGCAGTGTCGTCTCATGGTGCAATAAAAGTGATTTTAAGTGCGCATCGCCGTTATCTTCGCCCGTCTGGTGATGTTTGTAATCGGGACGCGCGGGCGCTAATTCTTCCAGCCACTTCCCTATGTCCTCAATAAGCCCGCTTTCAAGATCGTTGACGTAAACCGCGGCCGTAATATGCATGGGCGAAACAAAACACAGGCCGTCCTTGACTCCGCTGCGGCCGACGATCTTCTCCACTTGATCCGTGATATGAACCATTTCGCGGCGCTTCCTGGTTTCGAAAACCAGGTATTCCGTATGACTCTTCATTGCATTCCTCTCGGTTTCCATCGAGGTGATGGCAACATTGCGATTCAGACTCTATCCTAAAGAAACAGCTTATGACCCAGACAAGTGCTCAAATCGCCGAGACACTTTCGCAAAACGGAGTGGAACTGCTTGCCGCCGGACGCCCCACGGAAGCGGTGGAAACGTTTCGGAAAGCCATCGCCGCAGACCCGGAGCAACATGAGGCGTATCACGGCCTTGTGCGCGCGTTGCGCGACGCAGGTCAGCTCGAACAATCGATCGCAGCAGCACTTGCGCTTACCGCGTTAACGCCCGACGACCCCCTGGCGCACACTGCGCTTTCAATCTCTCTGCAACGTGCAGGTCAAGTGCCTGAAGCGGAAGCGGCCGCAGCAAGAGCGCGCGTATTGGAATGGAAAATTCAGTTACAGTCGCCGACTGACAGAGGGTTATGAGTTGAAGACCCATTCATCGCGCAGGTCTGCTGTGCGCTTGCGTCGCATGCATGACTGGCTTGCGAAGGCATATGGACCGCAGTATTGGTGGCCGGCAAAAGCCGCATTTGAAGTCGTAGTCGGCGCCTACCTGACGCAAAATACAGCGTGGGCAGCCGTCGAGCGTTCACTGGCAAATTTGCGCAGTGCGGGCGCCTTGTCCATGGAGGGGTTACGTGCTCTGAGTCTGGACAAATTGCAGAAACTGATTCGCCCTTCAGGTTTCTACTCGAGAAAGGCTCCGGCACTCAAGGCGTTCGTTACGATGCTCGATGCGGAGTTCAAGGGCTCGCTGGACGTATTGGCCGCAACTGAGACTCGGGTATTGCGCGAGCGGCTTCTAGCGCTGCCCGGCGTAGGTGGTGAGACAGCCGATGCCATTCTGCTGTATGCACTCGGGCACGCAGTCCCTGTTGCGGATGAGTATTTGCGACGGATCGCCGAGCGCCATCGGCTTTTGACTCCAGCGCCGGGAAGAAATCGCAAGGGCTATGAAGCGCTGGTTCAGTTGACGCGCGGAGCTTTTGAGAAGGATTCCATCGCGGATCAACCTCGACTCTTCAATGAGTTTCATGCGCTCACAGTAGCGGTGGGCAAGAAGCATTGTTCGGTAATCGCCGACTGCGAAGGATGTCCGCTTGCCGCAGATCTGCGGGCGAGAAAGCCCCTACGAACCGGCAGAAATATCTAATGCAATACATTCTTTTTTCTACATAAATTACTGAAAATAAATTATCTATAGATTTCAGTTTTTCCACCCTTGACAAAGGGAGCATACTATATGAGTCTAGCGAACAAAAGGCGAAAGTTGCCCTACCACCCCATGCCTTCCTCATCCGCTTTGCGTCTCCAGATCGAACGCGCTGTTGAACATCGCTTTCCTTCGGCGCTGACACCGATCGCGCGAACGATCCACGAAGTGGCCGCAACAGGGATCGCAGAAGTGGACGAATTGCTGGACGGCGGTCTGCCCGTTGGCGCCATCAGCGAGTTGACGGGGCCTGAGTCGTCAGGCCGCACGAGTCTCGCGTTGGCTTTTGTTGCTCAGCGAACCGCAACAGACCAAATGTGCGCCTGGGTAGATGTCGCCGACGCCTTCGATCCAGAATCCGCCGCGGCAAATGGAGTGGCTTTGCAACATCTTTTGTGGGTACGGTGCAATCCAGATCGACAAGCGAAATCCAAGCCTTGGTCTCGGCTCGACCAGGCATTGCGCGCAACTGATCTGCTTCTGCAGATGGGTGGATTTGCTGCCATCGTCCTGGATCTAGGAGACACTGCGCCGGAGCACGGCAGCAGGATTCCCCTTGCAAGCTGGTTTCGTTTTCGCCAAGCCGCAGATTGTTCGCGGTGCTGTCTTGTCGTTCTTGGCAAAGCGGGCTATGCGCAATCGAGCTCTGCGGTTGTCCTGGAGTGTGCACCACTGCGCGCCGCAACTACCGGAGGAACCGTGCTCTGCGGATTCGAATACAACGTGCGCCGCGGGCGAGAACGCTTCGTTCAGTTTTCTGCAAGTGCTCGCAAACCACCAGGCTCTACATGGTGTGCAAGTGCGGCATGGAAATCGGACAGGCGCGCATGAAAGAGGAACTGTATGCATGCGTGCATGTCAGTGAGTTTCCTGCGCAGGCTTTGCTGCGTCTGCGGCCAGATTTGAAGGGAAAACCTGTCGTTGTGCTGCACGGCGAAACCACACAGGAATCCGTCTGCTCTTTCAATCAGCTCGCACAACGGAGAGGTGCGACTTTGGGAATGACAAAGTTGGACACTGAAGGTGTCACTGGACTTGTGTTGCTGTCGCGATCAAAGCAGAGCGAAGCCGCTGCACGCACAGTTCTGTTCGAGTGCGCCGCGACATTCTCACCGCGTATCGAAGAAGTCTCCCAGGACACATCCTGCGCTTTTGTATTGGATATTGCCGGCTCAGAGCGGCTTTTCGGGCTGCCCATTCAACTCGCGGAAAGGCTGCGCACTTCGTTGGAGAATGCAGGTTTTCATGCTTCCATTGCAGTCAGCAAAAACTTCGATGCGGCAAGGCTCAAGGCCAGCACGGCACGGGGGATCGTTGTCATACCCCATGGGGATGAAACAGTCGCATTGGCAAACCTGCCGATCGCAGAATTGCCTTTAGATGAACATCACCAAGAAACCTTCGCAATCTGGGGAATCCGTACCCTCGGTGCGTTGGCCACACTGCCCGAAACCGAGTTAGTTACGCGCCTTGGCCAGGAAGCCAGCGAATGGCGCAACCTCGCCAAAGGAACCGCGGCGCACACCTTTCAGCCCATCGAGCCCACACTTTCCCTTCAGGAATTCTGCGAGTTTGAAACTCCTGTGGAACGGATGGATTCGCTACTCTTCGTCGGTGCGCGCATGATTGACTGTCTTGCCGCGCGCGCTGCCGGCCATGCTCTCTCGCTCGCCTCGTTGGCAGTCGAGATGAAACTCGAGGGCAGCCGCATTCATCGTGGCAAGATCAGGCCGGCACTGCCTTCGACTGATCGCAAATTTCTTCTGAAGCTTTTGCAATTGGAGATTGCTACCCACCCTCCGCCGGCCGCAGTTGTTGCACTCACTCTGACAGCGGAGGCAGGCCTGAGCAGCAAAGTGCAGCTCGGATTGTTTGCGCCCCAGACACCGGAGCCCTCACGGCTCGATGTCACGCTGGCGCGGCTCAAAGCCATTGTTGGAGACGATCGTGTTGGTTCGCCTGAGTTGGATGACACACATCGTCCTGGCAGTTTTCACATGAAAGACTTTGCTCTTGCCACCCAGACGCCTAAGCCAAACGCTGTACGTGTCCATATGGCTCTGCGCCGCATGCGTCCTCCATTGCCTGTTCGTGTGGCTCTGCACGACTTAAAGCCGTCGACATTGCGTAGCCGCGAGATCAGCTTCGACATCCTTGCCGCGTATGGGCCATGGAAGACCGCGGGCTGCTGGTGGTCGACAGATGGATGGGACCTGGAGGAGTGGGATGTGCTAGCCACCGACCCCACTGGCAAATCTGCCGCCTGCCTGCTGGTTCATGATTGTACGCAGAACGAGTGGCGGATTGAGGCGTACTATGACTAGCTTCTCTATTCCCAACACGCACTCGCCGGGAACGCCCATCTGCCACCCTAACGATGCATGCAAACCGCCTGTTCAAGCACTCACAGCCGCTCCTCGAACGAGTAACTACGACTATGTCGAACTGCACGCGGCCAGCGCCTTCAGTTTTCTCGATGGCGCCTCGCAGCCGGAACGCTCATTGAGCGCGCTGCCGAGCTGGAAATGCCCGCGATCGCGCTTGCCGATCGCAATGGCGTATATGGCGCGGCGCGCTTTCATACGGCCGCAAAGCGTTGCAACGTCAAGGCGCACATCGGCGCGGAGATCGCTGTTTCCTCCTTCGGCAACAGACTCACACCGCCGGAATGGCTTCCGCATCAGCACCCTGCACGAGCCGTCCGCGCATTACTGTTGCTCTGCGCATCGCAGACTGGCTATCAGAATCTTTGCCAGCTGATTACGCGCTTCAAAATGCGCGAATCGACCAAGGCGGAAGGCGCCGCGACGCTTGAAGACCTCGAAGAGTTTTCCGCCGGCTGATCTGCCTGACTGGCGGCGATGAAGGCCCGCTCGCAGCGGCACTCGCGCGAGAAGGACACGAGCGAGCGCACGCAAGATTGCTGACCGGCTATCCTCCATCTTATGGCCGCGGCAATCTCTTATCTCGAATTGCAGCGCCATCAGCTGCGCGAAGAAGAGTGCCGCAATCAGTCGCTGCTTGGCCTCGCATCCGATCTGCATCTTGCCTGTGATTGCGACGAACGGCGTGCGCTATGCGACTGAGAAAGATCGCGAGATTGCTCGATGTGTTCACGTCGATCCGCCATCACACGACGCTCGACCAAGCCGGACGGCTGCTCGCCGCAAATTCTGCGCGGCATTTGCGCACGGCGCGCGAGATGGCCGCGCTCTTTCGCGACATTCCCGAAGCCATCGCCAACACGCGCATCGTGAGCGATCGGCTTGAATTCACGCTCGACAATCTTGGCTATGAATTTCCGCACTATCCCGTGCCAGAAGGCGAAACGATGGACAGCTTTCTTGAGAAGCGCGTCGATGAAGGCGTGCGCAAACGCTATGGCTCGCCGGACAAACGGCATCTGCTCGACAAGGCACGCGCGCAGGTGCAGCATGAACTCGCGCTGATCGCCAAGCTCGGCTTTGCCGGCTACTTTCTTATCGTCTGGGACATCATTCGCTACTGCCAGCAGACATGGATTTCTGGTGCAGGGCCGCGGCTCGGCGGCAAACTCGGCTGTCTGTTATGCGCTTGAAATCACGGCTGTCGATCCGGTCGGCATGGAACTGCTCTTCGAGCGCTTCCTGAGCGAAAACCGCGGCGAATGGCCCGACATCGATCTCGATCTGCCCTCGGGCGATCAGCGCGAACAGGTGATTCAGTATTTGTATGAGCGCTACGGCTCGCTTGGCGCGGCGATGACCGCCAACGTCATCACCTATCGCGGCCGCTCTGCCGCGCGCGAAGTAGGCAAGGCGCTTGGCTTCGACGAGGAGCAATTGGCGCGCCTTTCCAGCCTGGTCGGTCACTGGGAGTGGCGCGGCGCAAATGACACGATGGCGCGGCACTTTGAGCAGGCGGGCTTCGATGTGCGCCATCCGCGCATCGCGCACTATCTCGACCTGTGCATGCGCATGCAGAATCTGCCGCGGCATCTCGGCCAGCACTCCGGCGGCATGGTCATCTGCGCCGGAATGTTGAATCGCGTCGTTCCGATCGAGCGCGCGTCCATGCCGGGCCGCACCGTGGTGCAGTGGGACAAGGAAGACTGCGCCGACCTGGGACTCATCAAGGTAGACCTGCTGGGCCTGGGCATGATGGCCGTGCTCAAGGATTCCATCGAGCTGATTCCCGCGCCACTATGGCAAAGCAAGTCGACCTTGCCGCGCTGCCTGAAGATCCCGTTGTCTACGAGACGCTGTGCAAGGCCGACACGGTGGGCATGTTTCAGGTGGAGAGCCGCGCGCAGATGGCCTCGATTCCGCACAATGCGCCGAAGCACTTCTACGACCTTGTCGTGCAGGTGGCAATCATTCGGCCTGGCCCGATTGTCGGCAAGATGATGCATCCTTACATGCGGCGTCGCCAGGGCAAGGAAGAAGTCACCTATCCGCATCCATCGCTGGAGCCTGTGCTTGAAGCGCACGCTCGGCGTGCCGCTGTTTCAGGAACAGCTGCTTGCGCATGGCCATGACGGTGGCGAGCTTCTCCGGCGCAGAAGCCGAAGAACTGCGCCGCGCTGTGGGCATGCGGCGATCGATGCAGCGCATGAAGGATCTGGAAGGGCGCCTGCGCTCTGGCATGACGCGCAACGGCATCGGCCCTGAAGCGCAGGACAACATCGTGCAGGGCATCTCTTCGTTTGCCATGTATGGATTTCCTGAGTCGCATGCGGCCAGCTTTGCGCTGATCGCCTATGCGTCGGCGTATCTCAAGGTGCATTATCTGGCGGCCTTTACCTGCGGCCTGCTCAACAATCAGCCGATGGGCTTCTACTCGCCGGCGGTGCTCATCAAAGATGCGCAGCGTCATGGGCTGCGCGTTCGTCCCATCGATGTGCAGCGTTCGCGAGTGGCTCTGCACGCTGGAGGAGGAGCCGGATGGCTCACATCTCGCTGCGCATCGGAATGAACTACGCCAAGGGCTGCGGCAAAGCTCAGCTGATGCGCTTCTAGCTGCGCGAAGCAGCGATGGCATTTTCGAGTCGGTCGATGATCTGGCATCGCGTGTGCCTGAACTCAACCGCAAAGAACTGGTCGCGCTGGCACGCATCGGCGCGCTGAACTCGCTCGGCGAAGTCGAGCATCGACGCGATGCGCTCTGGCAGGTGGAAGAAGCTGGACGGCCCGTTGGCCCACTGCTGCGCAACGCCGCATGCTACGCAGAAGCACGAACTTGCATCGATACCGCTCAAGCAGATGACCACGGACGAGCGCCTGGCAGCCGACTACGCAGGCACCGGCCTCACCACCAGCCCGCATCCCATGGCCTATCAGCGTGCCACTCTTCGCTGCACAAGGCATTCTTTCAGCAGAGGATCTGAGTCACACTGCGGAGTAATCAGCTTTGTGCGCATTGCCGGATGCGTGATCGCGCGGCAACGGCCAGGCACTGCCAAAGGGCTTCGTCTTTCTTTCCCTCGAAGATGAAACCGGCATCGCCAACGTCATCATTACGCCTGATATCTTTGAGCGCGATCGCATCGTCGTCACGCGCAGCCGGTTTCTCCGGATCGAAGGTCCGCTGCAGAATCAGGACGGAGTGATTCACGTGAAGGCATAGCGAATCACTCCCCTCGAAATCACCAGCGCCGACATCCGCTCCCATGATTTCCATTAACCCTAGCCTTCAGGGATACTCGATTGATTTGAAATCCGAATCTTCCTTACACCGTCAAGATCCGGACACCGGCGGCCTCAAAAGCACGGGCTGTGTCCGGTTCAATTCCGTCATCGGTAATCAGCAGATCGATGTCGCGCGGAGGACAAATGATCGCCGGACTCACCATGCCCATCTTGCTCGAGTCAGACACTACGATCACCTCACGCGCCTGGCGGACCATGACGCGAAACACCGCGGCCTCTTCCGGCTCAATCATCGTTGCTCCGCGTTCTGGGTGCATGCCCGTCACGCTCAGGAAGAGGCGATCCATGACAAACATGTTCAGGGTTTCAATTGCGGCGGGTCCTACCAGAGAAAAGGCTCCAGCCCAACGCATCGCGCCGCCGGTAAGTGTGGTGTCGACGTTTGTGGTGGAACTCAGCTCCATGCCTATGTTCACAGCGTTGGTAATCACGTGAATGCCACGCCGGTTCTGTAGCTTCTTGGCAACCAGGGTCGTCGTGGTGCCTGCAGATAGGCCAATGGTGTCGTGCTCCTTCACCAGCACAGCAGCGGCGTGCGCGATTCTTTGCTTCTCGGCAGCAAAGCGATCTTCGCGTACATGGAAGGACGCATCGAATCGGAAAGGCTCATAGACAGCCCTTCCGGTCAGCATCGCGCCTCCATGCGTGCGATGCACCAAGCCTTGCGTCTCAAGACGCACAAGATCGCGTCGGATGCTCGCCGGCGACGCCGACAGCGCTGCAGTCAAATCTTCAACGGATGTTTTCCCGTGCTGCAGGAGGAGACGCAGAATCTCCTTGGCACGGATATCGGTCTTCGAGGACATACTGGCCGTTCACGAACAAGTGGGATTGAAAATCCAGGTTGCCGGCTATTGTACGAAAGTTGCGTCTTTCCTTGAAGCTGCGGCGGCATCCAGCACCTGGCGCAACTGGAGTACATCTGCCTCCCTGACAACATAGCGCGTCATCTCATCGGAGTGGCCGCCAAGAATGCTTTCAGCACCATTATTCGGCTGCTGGGTCGTCATGGTGCGAGTCCGCAGCGACGTGTGGACTTCGCTTACACCAGTGGCAGTCACAAACTCTCGAACATTGCTGTGGCGGATCCCGCCGGCGCCAAGGATTTTGATTCGACCACGCGCCGCTTTGACAAGTTGCCCAACTTTCGCTGCTCCGCGAATTCCCAACCGTTCGCCACCCGACGTGAGAATGCGCTCTGCACCCGTCGCAATCACATCCTCGAGCGAACGATCGAGATTCGCGGATACATCGAAGGCCCGATTGAAGGTGACCTGCATTGGACGCGCCTCAGCCACCAGCGCGCTGGTCCGTTGCACGTCGACGCGGCCATCCGCCATCAAGACGCCGAGCACGACACCATTTACGCCCAGGTCGCGGCATCTGTGCACATCTGCACGCATGACCTCGAATTCATGTGTGCTATAGCAGAAGTCTCCTCCCCGCGGACGAATCAGGACGAACACCCGAAGCGCAACAGCAGCGCGCACCAAGCAGATAAGGCCTTCGCTGGGGGTCATCCCCCCTTCGCGTAAGGCACAACATAATTCGATACGGTCCGCATTTCCCGCGTGGGCAGCCAGAGCGGATTCGACGGAGTCAACACATACTTCAAGTGCAATCGACATAAAAGGCCAATGCCTATCTCAGCTTTCGGGCCGCAGCGAAAAAGTGGGTTCTTGCGTACGCTGCAAAGCACGTTCGAAATGCGGGGTTTCTTTCATTGATACAGCACACCAGCAGGCAGCTGCCCTGTCGGATGGGGAAAACAGATGGACGCGCGACCGGAATCATTACGTTCATCTGAACTGATTGCAATCTCCATCATAATGACTATTTTGATCAAAATAGTTAAACTATCATTCATTGTCATTAACATGCGATCCAGGCAAGTGAGCGCAAAGCCGTTCTGAAGGACGTTTTTCCACAGGCATAACCCCTGCCACCCCCGACGGGAGTGCGAAGGTTTGAAGAGATTCGTACGGATTTTTTTCGAGTCATCAACTCCATTCACGGCAGGCGCCATGCATCGACTCATCGTCCTCGCTTTCGTGCTCCTCTGTTCGCGCGCGGCATTCTGCGCCCCTCCGTCCGCGCTGTTCTATATGACCGACAGTCCCGATGCAATTCGGTCTTTCCTTTCCCATGCAGACAAGATCGATCTCCTCGTGCCCACGTGGTATCACGCAGACGAGAATGGACTGGTGACAGGCGCGCCCAACCCGTTGGTGCTCGATACAGCGAAGCAGCACCATGTCCCCGTGATGCCAATCCTCGCGCTCTTCAACAAGAAGCAGTTCCACGATCTTTCACTCAATCTTGCTGCGCAGGATCGCATGAATGAAGCGATGGTCCGCGAAGCGCGCGCACATGGTTACACCGGTTTCCAATTCGATTTTGAGAATGTGGACTGGATCGATCGCGGTGGGCTGACCGCGACGGTAAAACGCTCTGCAGAAGCACTGCATCAAGCAGGCCTGCAATTGACGATTGCCACCGTCCCCAATGCGCCGGGCTATCCGACTGGAGAAGGCTTTGCAAAATGGATTTACACCGATTGGCGTGGCGCTTATGACTTAGTCGAACTAAGCAAGTCTGTCGACCTGATCTGCCTGATGACTTACGATCAACAAACACGGTGGACCATGCCGGGGCCGGTTGCAGGATGGCAATGGACTGTTGAGAATCTCGACTACGCTCTAAGGGCGGTTCCCAAAGAAAAGCTTTCTCTCGGCATTCCCCTCTACGGCTATCACTGGTTCACAGGCGCGCCGACTGTGGATAAAGTGACGGGCGTCGAGAGTCCGAACCCGAGTGCAAACTACATCGGCGAACCGGACGCTCAGCTGCTTGCCACCACATACAAAGCGACCATTGCATGGGACGCGGGCGACCGCGATTCCTATTTTTTCTTTTATCGCGATCAGATGCGCGAATGGGTGTTCTTCACCGACCTGCGCACTTTTCGTGAGCGATATCAACTTGTGGAGGATCGTGGGCTGCAAGGATTCTGCTCATGGGTTCTCGGAACCGAGGATCCTGCGATCTGGGATTTCCTGCCGAATCGTCACTAGGGAACTTGGACTTCCGCCACAGCGCCATGACCGCAAACGCATACTTTGCTCACGATGTGCGGCGACAAGCGACAGTCAGCATGGAGAGGTGAATGGCTTACTTTCTGGCCGTGGACGCGGGAGGAACGAAAGCTGAATTCCTGCTTGCCGAGGAGGGCTGTGAACTCGCCCGCGTAACATGCGGCACGGTGAAGCGGCTTAACGCGACCGAAGATCAGGCCGCACGCAATCTCGACGACGCCCTATCGCGTTTATCCGCACAGACCGGCATTCGGGTGGACCAAATCACGCGTACCTGCATTGGCACATCCGGAAATACAGTTCCGCTAGTCACTGACTGGCTGCGTGAGAATTTCGCGAGCCGCGTCTCGGGCTCGTTGCGCATCGCGGGTGACGTGGATATTGCCCTGGAAGCAGCTTTTCCCGCTGGACGTGGCGTTCTTGTTTTGTCCGGAACGGGATCGAATGTCGCTGGGCGCGGCGCCGATGGGAAAATTCACACCGCCGGCGGGTGGGGTCCCATGCTCGCCGACCAGGGCGCAGGGCACTGGATCGGCTTGGAGGCCTTGCGGCGCGGTTTTCTTGCCATCGACGAGCAGCGGTCGACATCGTTGCTCGAGTTGGCGCGGGATCATTGGCATCTGCCCACAGTGGGAGCGCTGATCGAGTTCGCCAATGCGGAACCGCGGCCCCCCTTCGCCGACCTCACGCCGCTGGTGGTTGAGCGCGCTACGCATGGTGATGAAATCGCCGGTGCGATTCTCGATCAAAGCGGAAAAGACCTGGCATACCTTGCTCGCCTGGTGATTGAGAGAATCGTCTCTGCAGAGGATAAGCGGCATCCCTTGCCCGGGGTCGCGATTGCTGGCAGCGTGCTCGGCAAGATCGAACGGGTTCGCGACGCACTCATGGCATCATTGCGAACGCACTACCCGACGATTCAATTTGTCCTGGAACCGGCAGACCCAGTTGTAGGAGCTCTCCATTACGCGCGCACCGGTGCCTGACAAGAGCTCGCTCGAACGGCTGAAATCAACTTGTCGCGATCTCAAGTCCGGCCGCCCACGCGGCAAGATGTTCCCGCACAGTCGTCCCATCGCGAAATGCCGATGTACCGCCGCTGGCGGAGGCTGACCACGCCCCGGTAAGGTTTCCAAATGCCAGTGCTTTGTCCATCGGCCAGCCGCGAATCCAGCCATGCAGGAACCCCGCATTGAAGCTGTCGCCCGCGCCTACCGCGTCGACAACCTGGATATCGTCTGCGGGCGCATGCCAGCTCTTCGTATCGCTGAAGGCACTCGCTCCGTGTGCCCCCCGCTTGATCACGAGCAGCGGAACGAGTTCGCGCAGCGCGGAAATTGCCCGATCCAGATCCGGCTCGCCAGCCAATAGGCACGCCTCGCGCTCATTGGGCAGCAGAACATCGACCAGACGAATGGCTTCAAGAATGTTCCGGTCCCACAGTTGCGCCGGATCGTCGTTGGGATCGAGCGATAGACTCAAATTCGCTCGTTTCAATCTCGCAAAAAGCTCAGGTATTTGAGCCGTAAGCCCACGCTGCAAATAATAGGACGACATATGGAAGTGACGAGAGTTGGCAAGGTAGTCGAGATCAAGATCTCCGAAAGCAAGGTGCGAAGTGGGGCCAGCGTAGGTGAACATGTGGCGGAGTTGCCGGTGCTGGAGGTGCACCGTAACGCCCGACTGCATTTGAGGAACAGGCACACATCGGGAAAGGTCGACACCGATCTGCTGCAGCTCCGACTGGCACATGCGCCCGAAGTCATCACCGGGGACGGCGGTAATGAAGCCGACCGAATTTCCCAACGCTGCGAGGTTGTGCGCGGTGATCGCCCCCGATCCGCCGACGCGAATGGCGATTCCGTCGGCAAGCAACTCTTGCTCGGGAGGCAATTCCTCGGGTAGCCCGTACATCAGAACATCAAGAGCCGTATCTCCAGCCAGGGTGACATCGAAACGGCGCGAATCTCGATTGGATTGCTTGGTGTCGCGGCTTGTCATACTGCTTCTCCCGGAAGAACGGTCGAACGCCGACGGACGATCCAAAGCAATACGCCGACCATTGCCCAGCTCGTACCCGCAGCCTTTGCCAGCGGTCCCAGATTCCACCACAGCAACGCGCAAGTAATTAGTCCACCCAGAGAAACAAGGATGGGCGCCCATTGCGTAATACGGCCATGACGCCAGCCACGCAGCATGGATGCCAGATTCACGCCCATGAATGCCAGCAGCGCACCATAGTTGAGGAGTTCGGTTCCGAGCTGGTAGCTGAAAATCAGTGCACCCACGAGGCAGATGGCGCCGATGAGCAGAACGTTGTTGCGAGGAATGCGATTCTTTGGATGCACGACGCCGAAGAACCGCCGAGGCAAAGCGCCATCCTGGCCCATGGCATAGAGAAGCCGAGCCGCGCCCAGTTGCGAAGCCATGCCGGATCCAACATTCGCCAGCAGCAGGGCGGCGTTGACGATGAGAAAAAGGATCGGGCCACCCATTCTTCCCGAGACGTGGACGTATGCAGTATCGATGTCAGGGAATGCGAGGCCACGAGGCCAAACTAGCTGGGCCGCGTAAACCTCAATGCTGGCGAGAACACCGGTGATGAAGCAAGTGAGCACAATCGCCCGCGGGACACTACGCGCGGGATCCTTGGCCTCGTCCGTCAGCGTAGAGATACCATCGAATCCGATGTAAGTGAGGACGGCAATCGAGGTCCCGCGCAACAGCCCCGACGTGTTGAATGTTGCTGGATCATAAAAAGGCCTCATGAAGTACGCAGCACCTGGATGAGAAAGATGCAACACCCAACGCACTGCGGCCACTAGGACAAGCACAATCACGACGCCCAGTGCTGCGGCGATACCGGCGTTCAGCCGAGCCGAGGTTTCGACGCCATTGCAGTTCAACAAGGTGAAGAGCAGAGCGAAGAAAACCGCCCACGCAACATACGGAATCTCAGGCAGAAAATTGATAGCGGCACGGCTGCACCAGATAGTGCAGATCAGCGGGTTCAAAACGTAGTCCATCACGAGGCACCAGCCGGTCAAATAGCCGAGGCTTGGATGAATCTCCTTGCCGACATAGAGAAACGCGGAGCCACCGTGCGGGTAGACACGAGCCATGCGCCCATAGCTGACTGACGTGAAGAGCATGGCCACCATTGCCAGCAGAATCGCGGTGACGGCGTGGCCGCGCGCCTCCTGATAGATCACACCGAAGCTTGGCATCGGCGCCGTGGGCTGAATGAGAACAATGCCGTACAGAACCAGATCCCTGAAACGCAAACTTCGCTTCAGGCCGATTGCTCCAGGCTGGTTGTGTTCCGCAGCAGTTGCCATTCAGTTCCTCAGCGTGCCGCGACGGTGGTCGGCATAAGAGTGACAGGAGCGACGTTCCACCCATCAATCTCAACTTGCGGCGCAGTCGATTCGCCGTCCGGCAAAATCGCGGTGAGCGTGGTGGATTCGCCCGGAGTCAGCTCGATCCAATTGTCGGACCAGAAGACCGGAGCAATCAGACCGCCCGATGGAGTCCGCACCGCAGCACGCAACTGAAATGCAAGTGCTGCAGAACTGTTGTTGAGATGCAAACGGAGCTCGCGACCGCGCGATGTCTGCTCAATCTCCGCGGTCGACTGAACGATTGCTGCAGGCAGATTCGTAAGAGCCGTCAAATCTTCGTGGCGGGCCGCAGGCGTATGCGTATAATCCGTCTTCGGCCAATTAAACGTCGTGAGTGTGCCTGGCACCCAATAAAAGTTGTGGCTCACCACTTGCCCACGCCCGTCGGTGAGTGAAAGATCGATGAAGAAGACCCGCTCTGCTCCGGAATAAAGATTCTCTGGGAGTGATATGACTCTTTGTGTGCTATCTGGAGCGGAATTAATCGGTGCTTCCGCGCTATACAGTTCCTTCCATGACAGGTTGTAAACGTGGACCTTTGCATGAAGCCCTAAGGCTGACTGATAAGTGCTATTTAGCACGACGATGGACTGATCGTCGTAGGAGTACTGGATGTGCAACGGCTCGCATGCCTTCTTGACTGCAAAATAACCAGCACCTGCATCGAGATAATAGTCGTATAAGTGCCAGATCATCGACGGCCAAGCGTTGTTCAGCATCCATTGGATGACTCCCGTCGAAACATATTTATTCTTGCCGTAAGCCTCGAACATGGCACGTTCGGAGTCGTACTCCATCGTCTGCGCTACGCGTTCGTATTCAGCAGACGAACGAGGCTTGGCATACACGGCCTCCATTGCCTCATCGAAGACTTTCAAATTCGCGAACTCGCCGCTGCCGAAATGCAAACTCCAGGCAGAAGACGGCGGCCAAGCCTGTGGATCGGCCAGAAACTTCTGCCTGCTGGCAAGGGACGGAATCGCTGGTCCAGGACTTGTTTCCATGTTGAAGCCGAAAGCGCCACCGTTGTGCTGATCCACGTACCAATAACTCGGAGCGACATAGTCGTACGGGCCCGTCATCTTCACTCCGCTCTCGCCAGTCACGGTGGTGGGAGTGCCCGAGGCAGACGAAAGGGTTGGGTTCGGCCAGTGCGTTTCCGATTCCACCTGAAGATACGCCCTCTCCACTTCGGCCGGTGGAGGATTGTCGCTGCCATTGAGCCAGACGAGCAGACTGGCATGCTGGCGCAGGCGCAGCATCTGTGAGCGCAACGAGGCTTTTGCGATCGTCAAATCATCCGGAGTCCAATCCTTCCAGTGTTCCCAATGGTCACAGCAGCACCAACCCAGCATGACAAGAACTCCCTGCTCATCGGCGAGGTGAAAGAAGTCTTCGGTGTCAAGCTTACCTTCGAGACGAATCGTGTTCAGCCCCATGTCACGTACCATTTTGAATTGGTCCCGTAACCGCTGATCGTCGCTGCGCAATAACATATCCTGCGACCAGCCACCGCCGCGGATCAGAATCGGTTTGCCATTCACGCGAAAAAGCCGTCCGCCCGTCGCTGTGTATTCCGACGTAATCTCGCGAATGCCGAAATCGACGCTTTGTTCGTCTGCAACGTGACCACCCGCACTGAACGACATCGTGAGGCGCTCAAGATGCGGTTCGCCCATTTGATAGGGCCACCAAACCTTCGGATCGCGAATGTGCAATTGCGGAAAGCGTTCGGGAGTGAAGACGACGGTGTGATCTTCGTGAGGCGCTAACTCGACCTGCTGTTCGAAGCGCGCACCAGCCGCAATTCCTGCGACGATGCCTTTCACAACATTGCCAGTCGCATTGTGCAATTCCGCATACACGGTCAGATCCGCAATGTTCAACGTCCCTTCACTGAAATGTGTCACCGCCATCGGCGAGCGCAGTGTGACCGGGCCAGAGGTCACCAAGTCGACGGCTCCCCACAATCCCATGTCTTTGTCTGGCGGGCAAGGATTCCAGTCGACCCAGTTGATGCCAAGATCCTTCTCCGTCGGCGCACCAGTTTTGACGGCAAGCACGTTTTCTTTGCCTGGATGAATGATCTCAGTGATGTCGAAATCGTAGGTGCGATAGGCTCCGGCGACCGTTGTGGAATCTGCTATTTTGTGGCCGTTGAGCCAGACTTCGCCTCGATAATTGATCCCGCCAAAGTGCAGCCAGGTGCGTTCGCCCGATGCCGAAGACGCAGGACTCGCGAACTCCTTCCGGAACCACCAGTCGCAGTGATAGGGACTGTCTGGCGACATCGGCAGATTGGAAAAGTTATGCCCGATCGGATAAGTCGTCCCTGCAATCTTCCGAAGGTTATCGGCAAAGTAAGGATCAGGCACAGCCCCTGCGGCAACTTGTGCAGCGAGCACCGTGCTCGGAACCGCTGTCTTGAGCCAGTCCTCCACTGGAAATCCGGGGGCCGTAATTGAATCGCCTGTTGCTTGAATTTTGCAGGCCGATTGCAGCCGCCAGTCTTCGTGCAAATGCGTCACGGTTCCAGCATGCAGCGCGATTGGCACGATGAAGAGGCCTAAAAGAAAAGACGCGATATTCCGTTTCATGAGCACCAGCATTTCCGATTTTCAAATGCACAAACAACCAGCGGACCCATCTCGTACGCGGACAGTCCAGATATGAATCCAAACGAAATCCGAGGTTCAATCGTTTGAATCAAGGGAATATCGCGAATCTTGGCCGAATGTCAAGCCTCTTCTTTGTTCCTCTTTATTTTTTCGTGAAAGATGGGCGGGAGGTAGACTTCCGTACGACCAATTCCGGAAGCGCTTTATGTAACCGCGCCGGGCTCCTTTTCCCTTGTTCTCGCGCATCGATTCCCTGCACCGCCCATTGCGCGGCCAACAACCCCATCTCCCGGAGCGGCTGGTGAATCGTAGTGATGCCGGGAGTCGCAACGATCGCCGGAAGCACATCATCAAATCCAACCACGGAACAATCTTCCGGCACCCGCAATCCCGCCTCGGTGAGGCCCCTCACTACTCCCAGAGCAGTCAGATCATCGAATGCAAGCACGGCGGTAAACGGACGCCGTGAATCTAGAATTTGCTTTGCAAATTCCAACCCACCTTCAAAACCGGAAGTGGGATCGATGAGGTTCGGCAGTTGAAAGACCAGACGGGGATCGATCTCGATTCCGGCTTCCTCGGCCGCACGCTTGCACACCGGCCCAGCGCGGCTCGCTGTCGAAGAGTTCCTCCGGACCGCGAATGACCGCAATCCTGCGATGGCCGAGTTCGCTCAGATGGCGCATAGCAAGCGCACCGCCGGCCTCGTTGTCCACAAAGAGCGAACTGATCTTCCTGCTGGTCAGGTCGCGGCCTACAATCACGATCGGGACGTGATTCTTCTCGATGTCGGCGAGCAGATTGGTCTCTTCAAAGATCCAGCTCGCAATGACGATGACGCCTTCAGCGCGCCGTTCCAGGATCATTTTCAAATAGGTGTCGAAGAGCCGGCGCTGTGTCTGGGCGTCCATCAGCAGCGGCAGATAGTTAGCCGGCTGCAGCCCCGCCTGAATTCCCCGCACGATCGGAATGCAGAACGGATCGGAAAGATCGTAGGCGAGAACCGCAATCGTCTGGCTGCGGCGGCGGCGAAGAGAACGCGCATACGCGTCGGGATGATAGCCAAGCTGCTGCGCCATTTCGCGAATCTGCTCCCGCGTTGACTGCGCCACGTTCTGCGAAAGCGGCGCCTCGCTCAGCACGATCGAAACGGTGGACACGGAGTAGCCGCAAGCGCGAGCAACATCGAGGAGCGTGACATGGCCGGACTTTCGTTGACCCACTTCTCAGCCTCCTGGCTCTTCGTTACTGTGCTGCGCCCAGCGCCATTCTGCCACAGGCGATTTCAAGCTGGGGAACTGCACGAAGCCGGCATACTGGACTTCGACGGACTCCAGACCTTTAGACTCGAATACATTCGACCCTAACGCCGCATTTTTCCCTTGACATGAAAATAAATCAATCTTACAGTCTTTTAACCAAGATTCAAACGTTTGAATAGAATTGTTTGAAACGGGGATCGCTCATGAAATTCACTGGACGCAGTCGCGTTTGCCGCACGACACTCCGCTATCGCCGGGGTACTTCTCGCGGGTCGCCGCTGCAGCTTTTGGACAGGCCGGAAGAGGTTCGATCAGCGGGCTGATCACCGATCCCAGCGGAGCCATCGTTCCCGGGGCGAAAGTCATTGCCCACGGAACAAGCGACCGGAATCAAGCTCGCCACGCGTATCGACGGCCGCCGGTATCTATTCCTTCGTCTCGCTCGCTCCCGGCAAGTACCAGCTGACCGTGAGCGAAAAGGGATTCGAGACGGTCGTCCAGAAGAATGTTGCGGTCACCGTGGATCAGGACATCGACCGTGAATGTCACTCTCACGCTCGGCAGCGTGAATGAGGTGGTCACGGTAAATGAGTCAGCTTCGCTGGTGGACACAAGCAACTCCACCGTGGGCCAACTGATCTCCGCCGAAACCATCGACCGCGTTCCGCTGCTCACGCGCAATGTCTTCGATCTTGTGCAGCTCAGCGCCGGAGTTACTCCTGCCAATGGCGCACCCAACTCCTCCAGCTCCTTTGCCATTGAGAACATCTCCAGCGGCCGTCCCGGCGTCGATGTCTCCTCGTACACCATCAACGGCGCCATCGTTGGATCGGTCTATTACATGGTCGATGGCAGCCCATTGGGCATTGCCGAAAACAACGTCGCCGCCATCATTCCCGCGCTCGACATTCCCGAGGACGGCGTCGAAGAGACCCGCGTCGAAACGCAGAACACCCCTGCCTCCTACCAGAGCGGCGGAGCCGGCGTCATCAGCCTTGTCACCAAATCGGGCGGCAATCAATTTCATGGCGATGCGTTCGGCGTTTTCCGCCCCGATGTTCTGGCAGCCAACGAGTACTTCAACAAGCAGAGCCAATTGAGCAACGGCACAGCGAACACGCCGCCCGCCTTCCATCGCTATCAGGAAGGCGGCGCCATCGGCGGACCCATCCTGCACAACAAGCTCTTCTTCTTTGGCGACTACGAGGCGACCCAGCAGCAACAATTCGACGGCTCCAATACCTTCACGGTCCCACCACCGCCGAGCGCACTGGCGACTTCTCTGCCGACAGCTTCACCATCTACAATCCCGCTCGTTCCCGACAACCCCGACGGCACGCGCCAGCCATTCGCTAACAACGTCATCACAAATCCCAATCCCGATCGCGCTGAAGTTTCTCTCCGAGTTTCCCAAGTGCAATGTCGAGCCCGGCACCTGCGATTCGGATCCGAACGGACGCCATCAACAATCTTTATCTTCCGGGCCTTGATCCGACCACGGCGCAGACGATTCGACATTCGCGTCGACTGGGCCGAAGAGCGAGAAGCAGCGCATCTTCGGCCGCTTCTCCTTCGACCGTCTCTTCACTTCGACCTTCAACGCCTTCGGCAATATGTGGGACCTGAACTACGCGCAGAACGTAACCAACGGCCGCAACATCCTGCTGGCCGACGATCTGACGCTGAACCCCACAACGTTCCTGCAGTTGCGCTACTCCTTTACGCGCCACTATGAGAATCAGGGTGGCGATCCGCGCCAGGTCGGCTTCGACATCACCACGCTTGGCTTTCCTTCATCGCTCGCCGCAGCAGGAGGTCTACAAGCTGCTTCCCTTCGTGCATCTTCAACGACGTCGGGCGGCGGCATCGGCGGCACCGCAGACTACAACACCTTCCAATACGCCAGCGAAAACAACGATGCCAACGCCACCATCACCAAGCTCAAGGGCAAGCACGAAATCTCAGCCGGCTTCGAATACATGAAGCGCTTCCTCAATGTCGGCCAGCCCCCGCTGCTTCTGGGTCCTATGCGTTCGATATTTCCGCCACCGATCAAACCGTCAGTTCCGGCAGGCGGCGGCAGCGACTTCGCTTCGTTCCTCGTCGGCCAGGGAACGGTTCCCGGCACGTGAATCCGACAGCTATCCAAATTTCACCAAGGATCTGTTCGCGGCCGAATCCAGCCCGTACTACGCGGCCTTTGTCGAAGACACCTACCATCCTCACGAAGGCACTCACCATCACTGCCGGTCTGCGCTGGGATATCTTCGGCGGCAAGACAGAACGCCACAATCGGCTTGAGTACTTCAATCCCACCGCGACAAATACCGCGAGCGGCGTCTCCCTATACCGGCGCCGAAGTCTACGCCAACGGCGGCAATCGCTCTCCGTTCACAGCAAACCTCAAGGACTTCGGCCCGCGGCTTGGCTTTTCATGGCAGCCCGCCAATCATCTGGTCGTCCGTGGCGGAGGCGGCTTCTACTTACGGTCCCAGCCCGCATATGGTTGGCGGCGCGGCCTCGACAGCGACGGATTCTCGGCCGACACACAGTGGAATGCCACCTGTTACAACGCCGACGGCAACACGGTAATCAACGGCACCGACGCCTGCGCCGGAGCTGCACCGGGCGATCGCGGCACCCAGTTCGACTGGACCTTATTCCGCTCAGCAATCCATTCCCCAATGGCGTCGTGCCGCAGCTCACCGCTCCGCCGGCGGGTTTGGCCAACAACCTTGGACACTCCGCTCAACACCGATGCTTCGTTCGCAGCGCACGCCGCTTACCTATAACTTCAACTTCGGCGTGGAATACGAGCTGCCGCACCAGGTCGTCCTCAGTGCCGGCTATGTCGGCAGCCGGGGACTCTTCCTGCCGCTGGGCACGGCGGACCTGAACGTACTGGACCTCGCCACCATTGGCAGCTATGGCGCGTCCCTTTGTGTCGACACATCCGATCCTGCTTGCGCGATGGTTCCCAATCAATGGGCCGGCGATCCAGCCCGGCACCAACGCGAATTCTGGCTCTTCCACGGTTCCGCTCTGGGTTTCTCTTCAGCAGTTTCCACAGTATGGAAACGGCAACTATGGTTCGGGCAATGGAGTCGTGGTCCACGGATACCCTGGCGGCGACTCCGAATACAGCTCTCTGCAAACAAAGGTGCAGAAGCGCCTTGACCCATCACTTCACCGCGCTGGCCAGCTTCACATGGGCCAAGCTCATGACCGACGACGGCAATCCTCCACTGGGTTTTGTCGGAGTCGCACCTGGGTGCGGCCGCAGGACTGGCGCAATCTAAAGCCTGGAACATTCGATCAGCCCGCAGGATGTGAAGTACCAATTCACCGGGCAAGTCTTCCTACGATCTTGCCTGTGGGCCAGCGGCAGAGCGCAGAATCTGAGACGGTCGTGAGCGACGCATTCTTGGCGGATGGACCGCAAACGTGATCGCCTATCTGAGCACGGGTGTTCCAATCAATCTCCCCGCTCTCGGGAGTACGGCGCCGTCCTATTTCAATCAACGCGCCGACCTGACCTGCGATCCGAGTCAACGGCGCCCCGCACTCATCGACAGCCTGGTTCAACGCTTCCTGCTTCACGCTTCCAGGCGTTGCGCAAGGCAGCACGGACGTATCAACGGCGAGCCCGTTCGTCGCCGGCAACGCGCCGGCATATCTTGACCACGTTCGCACCATGGGAGCACAGGACTTCGATATTTCCCTCTACAAGCACTTCTCGTTCGGCAAGGAACGCGACCTCCGCTTCGAGATCTCCTCCTACAACATTGCCAATCGGGCACAGCTTGGCGATCCCGAATGTTCCTGACATGACCTCGGTGCTGACCCAGCCAGCGGAGGCGGCCGTCTTCGGCCAAATCACGTCAACCGTCAACAGCCCGCGGCAATTCCAGTTTGGATCGCGCTTCACGTTTTAGCGTCGGGGAATCTCGAGCTGAGAAATTCGAATTAACCACTGGCCTTCTCTCCAAGTGAGGGCCAGTTATTTTTGCCCGCCATTTGAAAGTCAGGCGATTCGGCCCGAGATTTATACTCCGGGAATGCGTTACTCGGTTTGTCTTGCCGTGTTCTCCCTCAACGTCGCCTGGTCTATCGGGCTTACACAAGAACCTTCCGCGAGCAAAGCCGGGGCTGCGACTCCGGCAGAGGCACAAGCTTTCATTGATCGCGCGAATGCCGCATTGCTGAGAGTCAACGCGGATGCCTCCCACGCAGAATGGACCGCCGAAACAGACATCACCGATGACACCGAAGCAACGTCTGCGCGTTTGAACGAACAAGCTACCGCTCTCACTCTGCAATTGACCGCGGAGAGTCACCGCTTCGATCACTCCAGCTTCCGACCCAGCTTCGGCGCCAGATCATGCTCCTGCAAGTGAACGCGCCCGCGGCTCCCAGGGAACCCGATCTCCTCGCCGAGAAATCGCAGATTGCGGCGCAGTTGACCGGCATGTACGGCAAAGGCAAATTCTGCCCCGACACTCCACCCGGAGGCGATCCTGCTCCAGGCGCAAAGTGCATGGGCATCGACGAGATTTCCGCGATCATGGCCAAGTCGCACGACCCTGAGGAACTGACGAGAGCTCTGGGTCGGATGGCACGCCATCGGCGCGCCCATGAAGGACAAGTACGCACGCTTCATCGAACTGCAGAATATCGGCGCAAGAGAACTCGGATACAAAGATACCGGCGAACTGTGGCGTGCCAACTACGACATGACACCCGCCGAGTTTTCTGCTGAGCTCGAGCGAACGTGGAAACAGCTCGAACCTCTCTATCGAGAATTGCATGACTACGTTCGCGCTCGTCTGATTGCAAAGTATGGCAAAGCCGCCGACCGGCCCGATGGAATGATCCCCGCGCAGTTGCTGGGCAACATGTGGGCGCAGGAGTGGGGCAATATCTATGACATCGTCGCGCCCACTGATCCGAAACTTTCGCAGTTCAAGCCGCTCGATCTTGAAGCAGCACTGAAACAGCAGATCGCTGCAAAAGATCCCGCCGCCGCACCAGCCTTCGTCGATCGAACCGATCTGAGTTCAGATCAAGGTCACGCTGCGCAGCTTGCCGCAGGGCGAGACATGGTCCACTACGGCGAGAGCTTCTTCACCTCACTCGGATTTGCTCCGCTCCCGAAGACCTTTTGGCAGCGCTCGCAATTCGTGCATCCCCGCGATCGCGAGGTCGTCTGTCATGCATCCGCATGGGACGTGGATTTCGGTCGACGATCTGCGCGTAAAGATGTGCATCGAGGTCAGTGACGACTACTTCACGACCGTGCATCACGAGCTTGGCCACAATTTCTATCAGCGCGCGTACGACAAGCAGCCGTTCCTCTTTCACAACGGCGCCAATGACGGATTCCACGAGGCAATTGGGGACTCAATTGCGCTCTCGATCACCCCAGCATATCTGAAGACCCTCGGCCTCGCCACAACCGAACCGCCGGCCGAGGCCGACATTCCTCTGCAATTAAGAACAGCGCTCGACAAGGTTGCGTTTCTGCCCTTTGCGCTGGCTTTGGATAACTGGCGCTGGGAGGTTTTCTCCGGCCAGATCAAGCCCTCCGATTATAACAATGCCTGGTGGGCTTTGCGCGAGAAGTATCAGGGCGTCGCGCCGCCCGTCGAACGAAGCGCGGCAGAATTCGATCGCCGGCGCCAAGAATCATATCCCCACCAACGTGCCGTATGCGCGCTACTTTCTCGCGCGCATCTACCAGTTTCAGTTCTTCAAAGCCATGTGCGACGCCAGCGGATACAAAGGACCTCTCAACCGCTGCAGCTTCTATGGCTCCAAGGAAGCTGGTGAAAAGCTCAATCACATGCTCGAAACCGGGCAGTCGCAGCCATGGCAGCAAACCTTGAAAGAAATGACGGGCACCGATCATCTGGATGCACAGGCGATGCTCGATTATTTCGCACCACTCTACGCCTGGTTGAAGGAACAGAATAAGTCGACTTCGCATCCTTAGTGGACAATGGTCCCAAACCATACTCAGTTTACAGCTCAATGTGGCGGCAGGGATTGCTTTCCGCCATAGGCATCGAAGCGCCACAACGTGAGAATGAGCAAGTCGCTGCAGGTTCGAGGAATCGCGGTTGGTTTGACCCAACTGAAGAATCCAAATATGATAGTCACGTTGTGCCCGTGCGTCTAGGCTTTCTGTCCTTAGTGTGGTCACGTTCTGAAGTGTGCCCCACTTCGCACCTTGTTGCCCCCTCGTTCAATGGTAGGACAGCTGCCTCTGGAGCAGCCTATCGGGGTTCGAATCCCTGGGGGGCAGCCAGTTTAGAATCAGGCGCTTACCTTAACAAAAGCCCGCGCAGAAGCATTCAATTCTAGTAGCACTAAATCCTTATTTGGCCCGTTTCGACGCGCGTGGTATGGCACACTTTGCGATTCAGGTGCAATAACTGACAGGCGTGACAGCTCTTGCTTGGGCCAGATGCGTGTGCCGAACCTCGCACCGGCTAAAAACCGCCCGTCGGCCTGCGCATCGCAGGGCGCATGAAAAGTTCGCATTGCTGGGCAGCCTCTGCAGTCGGATGACTTTCGCCAGTTGCCGGGGTCTTGCGCCATGCACGATGGACGCAATTGGAAAATCCATTCCGTGCATCAGGATTTCTGATCAACCGTATTATTTCGGCTACCCGGAGGAAATCAGAAGGCGCAACGTTGCGCGCATTCACCCGACCCGTCTCCCGAAGAGGTCGTGCCCTGAGTGAAGGGCCCCATAGATGCCATTGGCAGCTTCGGGCAAGGGCGTACCGCGAATTGAGAATCGGAATGATAGCGTCGCTTAGTCCGGCGGCAGCCCCCCAAGATACATGTAGGAAAGAGAAGCAGCCTGAGCGAGGAGGCCTGAGATCTGTGGGTCGGGAAAATGCTTGACGTAGATTTTGGCCCAACTGATTGCCTCTGCGGTTGGCGCGCCTTTCGGCGTGTCCTGCTGGACGCCGGTCTCGCGATCAAAATAGCCGCTGCTGGCCAGCCCTTCAGTCGCCCGGTTCACGAGCCGCTTGAGAGCGTAGTCGTTTTCGGCGAATAGATGGATGCCATTGTCTTGGCCAAATTCTGCCAGATAGACAAGGGGAGCAATGGCATAGAGATGATAGTGCAGAGCGCGTTGTCCGCGCCGCATCTCCAGGGGGAGCGTGCCTTCAGGAGTGACTTGCTGCACGCCGTTCTTGTACGTGGCCAGCGCCCAGTCGAACATGGAACGATCGTTGGCTGCAATGGCGATGGCAGCAACCTCGACGCCGGCCCAGTAGAGATGATTGTTCTCCGCTTCGCCGCCGGGTTTGGACCTTGCAGCATCGTAGTAGTCCATGGTCTGACGAGCCACACTCTTCATCCAATTCGTCAGAGATGTTGCTTCTTCGTGGCGAACAAGGCCGCTATCGCGAACTTTCAAATAGGCGATAGCCAATGCCCCGATGACCCACCCTTGCACGTAATATGCCTGCCTGGAAGACATCTTGCCGGTGAAGACGCCGTCGACGGCGGCCGTGTTCAACAGTCTGAGAACGCACTGAGCAGCTTCACGGCTACCAGTCGCACGGTATGCGTCTGCAGCGGCGACCGCCTGGTCGCCAAGGTTTTTGTATGGACCGGAGGATTCCGCATACGCCTTCCATTTCGCAGGGTCGATGATGGACGATTTGCTGTCAGAGTAAAAGCCGTCGGTGGTCAGGTCAGGAGACAGGTGGACAGGTGCGGGGCAGTTATATGGACTTGTCGTGAGTTGAATTTTGTTCAGATCCCACGGCGAGCGCAGCTTCTGGTCCGCAACCGCGCCGGGCGATGTGGCAAGCGCGGCGATTCCTGCGAGCGCGATGATGATGACGCGATTCATAAAGACTTCTCTCCACGAGCCGGGCGAATCTAGAGGTAATCCTCTCGTGCCGGAGTAAATACATCCAAGACAACCGAATCTTCCAGTGCACTTGCCTGATGTTCAACGTTGGACGCGATGATGAAGTTGTCTCCCGCGGCGGCATCGAAGACGGCACCATTGACCTCGACCTGGATGCGGCCACTGATTACATAGACCAGTTGCTCGTGACGGTGCCGATGCGCTGCTCCGCGCCAGCCTCTGCACATGTCGTGCCGGACCAGCATCATCGCTGAAGTGCTGGCCAAAATCTGGCGCCGCAGGCCAGGCTCGGGTGCAGTGATGTGCGGGCTGGATTGATCCGGCAAAATGAGGCCGCTGAAAGTGAGTTCATTGGAACCTGGCATTTACGGTTCTCCTGCGACATCCATCTGCAATTCATTCTTGCTCGAAACCGACGTTCTTCGTTGACCCCGACTCGCATTCTATAGCGATCTTCTCTTCCGGAACCCAACCCGACACCGATCAAATCCCGCCAGCCGGAACGAAAGATCGAATCGTTTGTCCCCACCGAAAGTGCGCCATGGTAGACCGTTTAAAGCACCAGGCACGAAGGTTCTCGTCCTAAATCGATACGCTGAGGCAGTTTCATGCAATCGCCGGAAACAAGTCGAGCGTGCGCGGCCGTGGCGATACAGCGCGCACCGCAATGCAGACGAAGTTTGCCGAAGGCAAGGAGGGTGTGCAATGGCTGTTACAGCTGTGTCCCCATTGATGTTCGGGAATGAGAAAGAGCGAGATAGGACGGCCATGAGAACGGTTTTGATCGCCGACCCCGTGCGTTATCCGCACATGACGACGCAAGACCTTCGCGATTCATTTCTTCTTGAGGGCCTCTTTCAAGAGGGCGCCATCCAGTTGGCTTATGTGGATTTGGATCGAGCTGTGGTGGGAATGGCTGTACCTCTGGAAAGTCCGCTCGCGTTGCGCGCAAGCCCAGAGCTGAGAGCGTCGTTTTTTACCGAGCGCCGCGAAGTCGGCGCACTCAACATCGGAGGTCCGGGCATCGTCCACGTCGGGGCCTCATCCTATCCACTCGATCACCTCGATCTCATCTATATTGGGCGCGGAAACCCCGATATCCATTTCGAATCAAAGTCCGATGGACCTCCGGCCACATTCTACCTGCTCAGCTATCCGGCACACGCGACCTATCCTGTAACGCTGGTGACGAAGGAAGATGCGCAGCGGACCGAACTGGGCAGTTGTGAAGCCTGCAATCGCCGAACGATCTACAAGTACATCCACATGGCCGGCGCAAAGAGTTGTCAGCTCGTGATGGGTGTGACCCATCTGCACAAGGGAAGCGCCTGGAATACGATGCCGGCCCATACGCACATGCGCCGCTCCGAAATTTACTTTTACTTCGATGTTGGGGAAGGTGCCCGCATCTTTCACTTGATGGGACCACCCAAAGAGACGCGTCACCTGTTGATGAGCAATTGTGAAGTTGCAATTTCGCCGGGCTGGTCCATTCATTCTGGTGCAGGCACGCAGGCATACAAGTTCTGCTGGGGGATGGGCGGCGAGAACCAGGATTATGCAGACATGGATCCGGCGCCGCTCGAGAGCATGCGCTGAAAACCGGCTCGCGCCGTCTACCGTGCTTTCGCAATGAAGGTGAAAATAGTCCGCCGGCGCGAGTACCTAGTCGAGGAAGCCAAGCCCCACGCCGAATCAGGCGACAGAAGCAGAATGCACGCGAGAAGTTTTGGTCTGATTGGCCGCCAGTTCCTTGGAAACCTCCTGTGCGCAACGCATCACGTGATCGGCGATTCCGGGCACGCAATGAGCTGCCAGGCGCGATGCAGCCCCGGATACACTCACCGCAGCAATGGCTCGCCCCGTTTCGTCCACGATCGGCGCGCCTACGCATCGAGTCCCCACTTCCAGCTCTTCGTCATCAATCGCGTAACCTCGGCGGCGTATGCGCTCCAGAGCCCCGCGAAGTTCCTCCTGCGAACTCAGCGTCTTGGTCGTGAAAGTGTTGAATTGAATTCTTGGAATGATCTTCGCCGCTTCCTCGATCGGAAGAAATGCCAACATGGCTTTGCCCATCGAAGTGCAATAGACCGGATTGGATGTACCAGTGCGCGAACTTAGACAAACCCGCCGGTTGATTGGCTCAAATTTGTCGAGGTACACCACACGGGTCTTGTGGAGCACGCCCAGATGCACCGTCTCGCCCACCCGCAACGCGAGCTTGCGAAGATGCGGCCGTACACGCGACCTAAGATCCATCTGCTCCACGGCTCGACTGCCCATGTCATAGAGCTTCAATCCGAGGCAATATCGATTTGACGGTGCCCGCTCAATGAGCCCTGTGCGTTCAAGGGCCATGAGTGCGCGATGCGCGGTACTCTTGCGCAGTTCCATGCGCTGGCAGATTTCAGCGAGACTGAGCGAGCTGTCACTTGCAACGAGCAGGTCGAGAATAGCGACTACGCGATCCAGACCCTCCAACTTATACGGATCGCCATTGCTGCCGCTCTCTTCAGACTTTGCCTTAGCGACCTTCATTTCTCGAAGCGTCGCCTGTGAGTTTGGCTGGGAACGACGATCCTTCAACGGAGTGACTGTTTCAGGCGCCGCGCCTCTGCCTCGTCCTGCAGTGACTTGTGCCGGACTGGTTCTCATCTGTCACCTCCTCACGTCCTGCGGTCAACATCCTCGGAGAACGCCGATCAAGTATAACTTGATTCGTCCCGTTGCGCGGGACGTTCTCTCCGAACGCTGTCGGATGACCTTTTAATTCGCCGATGTGCGAATAGCGTACTTGGAGTTCCGCAATCTGCCTTCTGGTCCGCGAGGGCGAACAAGCAGGAACGGGATGCCCTCTTGCTCAGACGGAACAAGAAGGCGTCTCGCGCGCTCGCTGACCAGCGGCCTACTTCAGAACGTCAACCGCCCGCCCACCTGGATGATGCGCTGGGTGCCTGCAGCCGAGGTGATCTTGCCGTAGTTGCCCGACGCGAGGCTTGCGGTGGGGTTGGAGAGACTCACCAGGTTGAAGACGTTGGTGGCCTCGCCGCGGAGCTGGAACACAACTCCACGCTCGAACTTAATGTTGCGGAAGAGCCCCATGTCGACATCTTTGAACCCGGGCCCAAACAGGCTGTTGCGGCCTACGTTGCCGTCCGCGCCACCGGGGCCGATGCCGCCTGCAACGCCGGGCCCGTTCGGCTGTGAAAGCTGCCGTATTGAACCACTCACTCGTCACGCTGTTGGTGGAGCAAACCCGGCAGCGGTGAGGGTTGAGCACGGGGTTTTGCGCCGGCAACAGCATCCGGGCGCTGGTTGCCGGTGCTGTCAAAGCTCTTGTTGGCCCCTGTGGTCACCGTGAACACCCCGCCGCTGTGCAGATAGACGATCGGCGAAATCTGCCAGCCGTTGACCACTTCCTTGACGATTCTGTTGTCGCCGTGGAAGTAGTCGATGTTCCATGTGCCGGATATCGCGGCGTTGCTGCGTATGTCGGCATTCATGGGGCCATATTCCTCCTGGAGTCCGCCGCCGATGGCGCCCAGAGAGTTATTGCTGGCGGTGAAGGGAGCGCCAAAGTAGCCGGAATCCTGCGGTGACGAAAGTCCGTCCGCATCCGGCTCAAAGGTATCGAGCGCGTGGCTCCAGACATAGAATCCGCTGACGCTGAAGCCACTGCGAGAGCTGCTTGGTCGCCGAGACTTGAAGGGAGTGGTAATTGGCTGTCAGGTTTGACAGCAGATCGATGATCGATGCTCCCAGAATGCCGGTGCCGTTGTTGATGGCGGCCGCGCCTGTGGGACAAGCTCCGACGCAGGGATCGAACTGACGCCGGTCGGCGACGCTGGTTGCCGAAGTGCTTGGCGTACCGAAGGCGGTCGAATACGGCGCGTAGTTGGCGTCAATAAAGTTGGGCAGTTGGTGCGAGAGCGCGCCCACATACGCCGCCGTCAGTGTTACGCCGGCCGGGCAACTGCCGCTGCACGGAAAGATTGAACTGGTAGACGTAGGGATACTTGAAGTGCGGGGAGATGGCTTCGGTGGCGCCGCCGGGGCCCGGCAATGAATGTGGGCTTGCTCGGCGTATAGGTGTACGGAAAGAGGCCGCCGCCCGGCGCGGTCGAGGGGAAATCTCCCGGCGTCGAGTAGATAATTGGTGATGGAGTTAAGCGGACCCTCGCCGGTCTGTGGCCGCAGCGCGAATGGAATGGCGTTGCCGGGCTGGTTCCACTCGTTGCCGGCGACAATGCCGAAGAAGATGCCCGCGGCGCCGCGAATGGAGGTCTTGCCGTCTCCAAACGGATCCCACGCGAAGCCGAGGCGGGGCGAAACGTGGTAGTACTCCGTGGAGATGATGCCGCGGCCGACGCCCGCGTCACCCGGGAACAACGATGCCCTTGGGCGCGAGCGGAGCCACAGTGGATTGCTGGCCGGGAATGAACGATTCCGTCCGGTTATGGGGATCGACGGGAGGCGTATCGATGTCCCACCGGATTCCAAGGTTGGCCGTAAACCGGGGCGTGATGCGGTAGTTGTCCTGCGCAAACACCGCGTAGTGCCATGTGCTCAGGTGCGTGGTGTACGGCGAGTCCTGCTCAGTCGAGGAGGCCTGGCCGGTAACCCAGTCTGAAGTCACATTGCCCGTGGAAGTAGGCGCGGAGGTGGCAAAGCTGATGCTGCCAAAGTTCAGCAGGTTGGCATCGAACATGGTCTTGTCCAGAGCGAACTCGCCGCCAATAAAGAGGCTAGTGTTTGCCCTTGGCCATGCTGACCATGTCGCGCAGCTCATAGTTGTCGGAACCCGTGAACGGACCTGCATTGGTCGCAGTCGCTGAGAAATTGGTTTCTGAGATGGTGGGCAGCGAGACCGGTCCCTGGATGAGAAAGTTCGAGCCGTACGATGCGAGGGTCTGCGATCGCCGGGCCGGTCACCGGCAGGTTGACGCGTCCGCCCGCTGCCCGCGTGAACGTAAGCCAGGTCTGGTTGGCCGTGGTTGGCGCTGAAGGTGTGAACGTCGCTCAGGTTGATATTGGTGCCGTTCGAGGCGTTCTCATTGATGGTCCACGGGACGTTGCCGCCCGGGTTGTTGCCCAGCACGTTCCTCGAAAAGAAGTAGGTCGCCGCCACATGGTCCTTCGCGCCGAGGTTCTGGTCATACTTGCCCAGGTATTCGTTTTCCTGTAGCCGGGATGGGGAACAGACCCGCGTATGACCCGCCTCCCTTCGCCGGATTGAGACCGCCCGGGACATTGGGCAGCGGGATGGAAGAGCCGATGGTGTTGCTTACGTTGTCGATGTTGGAAATGGTCGTGTCCAGCAGGGCCTGCGGGAATGCAGTTCAGCGTGGCAACCTGGCAATTGGGGCTGGTGTTCGTTCCGTCCACCTGGTTCGCTGCGATATGCGTTGTGCCCGGCGTGTAGACCTTGAAGGTGTCCGCGGTAAAGTCGCCCAGGCGCTCGTGCGGCCGTGGGCGTGATGGCGCCTGTAAACACGGCTGCGGTTACCTGGCGCAATCCCGCCATAGCTGAAGAAGAAGAACGCCTTGTCCTTCTTGATCGGCCCGCCGACGTCACCGCCAAACTGGTTGCGGTGGTAAGGCGAAACGATGATCTGGCCTGCGGCGTTATGTGCCGGGACCCAGCTGTTGGCGTTGAAGTCGGTGTTGCGGTTGAATTCGAACAAACCGCCATGCCACTGGTTTGTTCCCGACTTGGTGATCACCGAGACCACAGCCGGCGGAGAATTGGCCGTATTGCGCGCCGAATGCGCTGGTCTCGACGCGAAACTCCTCCACTGCGTCGGGGTTCGGCGACGGGTTGCCGTAGTTGCGCATGCCGGTGATGTTGTTGCCGCCATCCAGATAAAAAGCCACCGCCGCACTGCCGCCAGTCGATGGAGCCGTTGATCTGCACATCCTCGATGTACAGTCCGGTGGCGATAGTGGGGTTGCCGGAGGGGTTCGCGGTGGAGCTGTTGTTATTGGCCATCACGCCGGGCGTGAGGGAAACCTGCGTAGTAGATATTGCGGTTGACCAGGGGCAGACCGATGATCTCGTCCGGCTCGAGGGTCCTGCCCAATACCGCGTCGGACGTATTGATCGTCGGAGGAGCTTCGGTGACCGTGACGGTCTGAGTCTGCGCGCCCACGGCCAGTGTGATTTCAACCGTCAGCTCCTGGTCCACGTCGAGGGAGACATTCTGTTGCACAAAGCGTTCAAAGCCGGCAGCCGTCGCCTCGACGGTGTACTTGCCCACGGGAAGATAATCGATGCGGTATTCCCCATAGCCGTTTGTCGGCGCCGACCGGGAGAACCCGGTATCCACGTTGGTTGCCTTTACAGTGGCCGTGTTGACCACCGCGCCTTGTTGATCCTTCACCGTACCGACGATGGTCCCGGTAATCTGCTGCCCTGCAGCCGGCAAACAGGCCAAAGCAAGGAGCATTGCGAGTCTTCCCAGAGCACCGAGAGTCATAGCCCGGTTGCGTTTCGATTCATTCAAATCCGACCTCCAAAAATTCGTGCTCATGCGCTGCTCCTTTTGGATGATTCCTATTTCTCGACGGAATCGCCGGCACGCTAAACTGCGAACGCAGAACATGCGTTTTGCTTTCGCAGCGGACGTGCTTGCATCGCTGACGTTCTCGTCTTGGGTTGTTCTTTTCCGCCAGCTAGACTTGCAAGGGAAAGACTGGGCAGAAAGCGCACCGGGAAGTATTCTGCGAATCGCAACAACAAAGTGTCAACGCGGATGCGATGCAGCTGTTCCGCTGAACGGGACGAGGGTGGGTTTCGTGAGGGTTGGATAATCAAGCCGCGCATGGATTTATCGCCTCATGCAGCCGGCCGTCGACGACCAGAATATAACGAAATACGTCAAGACCCGAAAATCCGGGTCGAGTCCAAGAATGTGGGAGGCTGATATTTCATGAGAATCCGAAAGCGCCTTTCCTTTCTTTCCGTCGCGATTTGTTATTGCGCCTTCCCTATCTCCGCCTGAGCGGTGCCGACCGCCGACCGCGACGTCGACCGCTTTTGTTTCCTACAATCCTAGATTCCGAGAAATGCGTGTCGTTACTTCCGCGATGTGCAAAATCCAGGCGCGACCATATTCCTGGACCCCGGGGGCGTTTACCGGGGTAAATCCTGAGAACTTCTAAAGAAAGTGACGCTAAATGAGAGGCTTGCTATGATCGCCCGATGTCGATTGGCGCGGCGGGCTCCGTTTTAAGTCGCAACAAACACGCAAACTGCTAAACTTTGGGAATGCCGCAGTTTGTGATCGAACGGAATGTTCCAGGTGCGGACCTGCTCTCCGAGGAAGAGATCCGGGTTATCTCTGTGCGTTCCTTGCAGGCGCTCTCTGACATCGGCTCGCAGATCCAGTGGCTCCACAGCTATGTGACGGAAGACAAGGTGTACTGCATTTACCTTGCCCCTGACGAGGAAACCATTCGCGATCATGCACAGCGCGCAAGCATTCCGGCAGATCGCATCTCCGCCGTGCGGCGCCTCATCGATCCGGCGAAGTATTCCGCAGTTTAGTTAGCCTTGCTGAAGAACGTACTCGGTCGCCTTTTCAAGCGACATGGCCATTCCTTCCGCCCACGCTTCATCGGATTGGCTCACCTTCAAAAGTGCCTTTGCGGATTTTACGGTCTCCTCCAGGCAGGCTTGTTCATCGCGTGGCACTGGCGCATCAATCTGGGTCCTGATGCGCGAAGCAGCCGCAGCGAGTTTGAGCGCTCCGGCGGGGTCTCCTTCGGCCAAAGCGAGGGTTGCATATCCCTCCAGAACTCGGGCAACGCCACGGCGATGCTGCAGACCGCCAAAGGTTCCCAACGATTCGCGAAATGCTGCGCGCGCTTGGTTTAGCCGGCCTTCCGCAAGCTCGATGTAGCCGAGATCGGCGAGCGATCGCGCGATGCCCCAGGGATCCTGCGCATTGCGAAACGCGGTCAGGGCGCGTTCGTAGCATCGGCGGGCGCTGGTCATTTCTCCGGAGGCGCACTCCACGTCACCCAGTTGATTGATCGACCACGCCGCACCGCTGCGATCTCCGAGCTTTTCGAATATGTCTGAAGCTTCCTCGAGCGCCCGGATAGCTAGTGCGTAATCGCCTCGGACCTTTACTACGCTGGCGAGGTTATGCAGGCAACGCGCAATCGCGATTTGGTCCGACAAGAGCCGCCAGCAGTCGAGGCTTCGTTCAAAGCGAGCCTGCGCCATGGCGTAGTCGGCTCGATCCCGCGCCGCAATGGCCAGGGCATTCAGTGCCGCGGCGATGCCGGGCTCATGTGCGAGTTGCTCATAAAGCTCCAGACCTATGGAAAGAAATCGCTCTGTGGCTGGGTTGTCCCCTTGCGCGCTGGCCAGCGCGCCCACGAAAAGCGCGACCCGTGCCCGCTCCATCGTGTGGTCCGAACCGGCCAGACGAAGAATGGCTTCCAGACGGGCGCGTCCTTCGCTCAGGTGCTCGCGCATATCCCAGAAACGGAAAAGCGCGACGCCTAGGCGCAGGCTCCATTCCCGATCGCGAGCCTCGATGAGCCAGTCGAGCGCCTGGCGAAAATTGTCGATTTCGAGGTCGCAGCGGGACAGCCAGCTCTTTCGCTCCTCCGGGTCAAGGTCCGGATTGCCTTCCTCGGCAATCACCATCGAGTAGGCCGCATGCGCACGCCGGGTTATGGTTGCTTCTCTGCTCTCGTCGAGTCTTTCCATCGCGAATTCGCGAATGGTTTGCAACATCGAAAAGCGCGGGTCCGCCGGCTCCCGATCGGTTCTCTGGATGAGATTCTTGTCCACGAGCGATGACAATCCGTCGATCACATTGATTCCGAGATCGAGTCCGGCATCGCAAACCGCTTCGGCTGCCTCGAGCGTGCACCCTCCGGCAAATACACAGAGTCGCCGAAACAGTCTCTGTTCGGGTGGGTTCAGAATTCCGTAACTCCATGAAATGGCATTGCGCAACGTCTGCTGGCGTTCGGGCAGATCGAGCGGCCCGCCCGTAAGCAGTTGGAGGGGCCGCTCGAGTTTTTCGAGGATGGCTCCAGGCGAGAGGACTTTAGTTCGCGCGGCGGCCAACTCGATTGCCAGCGGCAAGTGATCAAGGCGCGCGCAGATTTCGCGCACCGCCGCCTCATTATGCGCGGTCAAGGCGAACCCAGGCCTGATTGCAGACGCGCGCTGCACAAATAGATCGCTTGCGGCAATCTGCGCAAGCGGCGCAACAGGAAACTCCTGTTCACCGTAGATGCGAAGACTCGACCTGCTTGTCACCAGAACTTTCAGAGACGGACAGGCTTCGAGGATGTCGGCCACCAGCGTGGCCGCAGCGAGGACTTGCTCGAAATTATCGAGCACCAGGAGAAAAGGACCCGACTTTCGTAGCTTTTCTCCCACCATTTCCGGGACTGTGCGGCCCCCTGACGGCTGGATTTCCAGGGCGTCTGCCAGGGCGGTGGTCACCAGGGGGGCGTCGGTGATGGAAGCGAGGTTTACAAAGCGCATGCCGGCCGGAAACTGGTCCGCAATGGCGGTGGCTACAGCAATCCCAAGCCGGGTCTTGCCCGCGCCTCCCGGTCCTGTGAGTGTCAGCAGACGAACGTCCGCGCGAACCAGCAACTCGCAAACCGCGCGAATTTGCTCGGCGCGTCCAATGAGAGGGGTGCGAGGAATCGGCAGGTCATTGCGTCTGCGAGCGCGTCGCTCAGAGAATGCTGGGCGATCATCGAAGCGCTCGAAAGATTCGGCAGTTGTAACGCGCCCGCGCTGTTCGGGCGCGGCATCGGAAACGCCGGAGTTGAATAGATAGCCGCGCCTCGGAACAGTCTTGAGAAGCTGTTGACCATGGTCTTCCAGGGCACGACGCAACTCGAGCGTGCACTGAACGAGCGAATCATCCGTGACAAATGAGTCCGGCCAGACCGCCTGCATCAACTCCGGCTTGGCGATTAATCGCCCCGGATTCTGGACCAGGTACTTCAGCGTCTCGTAGACTTTCGGCCGCAGCTTCACTTCCAGGGGGCCCTTGAAAAGACAGCCCTTCTGGGTATCCAGCGTGAACTCGCCAAACTGATAGATCAGGGAAGTGATCGCCACGGGTACTCCAATTGTTGCGAAACCCAGGCCCGGTGCTTGTCAGGAATTCGTCATTTCTTAGGCGTTCCTTCGTTACTTCCTGTTTCACGCCTCGCTACCTTGAACTTGCCCGTTGAGGTCGACGCTCCAGAAACCCTCCCCAAGAGCCACACAACAAGGTGGACGCACTGAGCGGATTCTAGCAAAGTGCTGGCAGATTTCATCCCGGCAATGGGTCGACCACGGCAGCAATTGCTTGAACTGACATCCCAACTCGAGAACAACCCTGCCATTGGATGCTCGATCAACAACCCGGCGGGTGGAGCGATTCACTCTACACCTGAGCCGCAAACCATGAGGAGAATGACTATGAGTACCGCAGCAGTCCCCGAACTCGACATGAACAAGCTGAACGCCTTCCTCGGCCAATTCGTCTCCGACCTCGGAGCCGCCGTGCACAGCGGCATGGTCGTGATCGGCGAAAAACTTGGCCTCTACAAAGCGCTGGCGGGAGGGCCCATCAATTCGATGCAGCTGGCGCGCAAGACCGGCACTGACGAGCGCTACGTCCGCGAGTGGCTGGCATCCCAGGCAGCCGGCGGATACGTTACCTACGACGAGCGCACCAACGAATTCAGCCTGAACGAAGAACAGGCATTCACGCTGACCAACGAGGACAGCCCAGCCTATCTTCCGGGTGCGTTCGAACTGGCCCTCGGCTCTTTGGCCGCGGTTCCCCGCATCACGGAGTCCTTCCGCACTGGTGAGGGCATGGGCTGGCATGAACACGACGATGGCGTGTTTCACGGCTGTGAGAAGTTTTTCCGCCCAGGCTACGCCGCGAACCTCGTGAACACTTGGATCCCGGCGCTGGATGGCGTAAGGGAGAAACTTGAGGCGGGTGCCCGCGTCGCCGACGTGGGTTGCGGAAAAGGGGCCTCCACCATCCTGATGGCGCAGGCCTACCCCAAGTCTCGTTTCGTGGGATTCGATTATCACGATAAGTCGATTGAAGCCGCCCGTGAATCGGCGCGGAAGAACGGTGTGCAGGACCGCGTGACATTTGAAGTGGCGGCCGCGAAGAGTTTCCCCGGCCGCGACTACGACTTTGTTGCGGTATTCGATTGCCTGCACGATATGGGCGATCCCATCGGGGCGGCGGCTCATGTCCGTCAATCTCTCAGCAAGAACGGCACTTGGATGATTGTGGAACCGTTTGCTCACGACCAGTTGAAGGACAATCTGAATCCCGTGGGACGCGTTATGTATTCCTTCTCGACGCTGCTATGCACGCCGTGTTCGCGCTCGCAGGAAGTAGGGCTCTGCCTCGGCGCACAAGCCGGAGAAGCGCGCATCCGCGAAGTCGTGACGACCGCCGGATTCGAGCGGTTCCGGCGCGCAACCGAGACCCCGTTTAACATCGTCTACGAAGCGCGGCCCTGAGCCCCCAAATCGCCGCGCGGCTGAGAAAAGTCCTTGGTTCTCTCGATCCCGCCGCGCGGTGAATGAAAAAGATCTCGCAAAGTTCCCACAGCGGCCCTAGACTGGTCCGCACCCGGCCCGGAACATCCTATCCATGGAGGAGAGCATGCACCAGGAGGCTATCGCGGAATTCAAGAATCAACTGCGGGGGGAGCTGATCGAGCCAACCGACGGACGCTATGAAACGGAGCGCAAGGTCTACAACGCAATGATCGACCGCAAACCGCGCATGATCGTGCGCTGCGCCGATGTAGCGGATGTAATTGCGGCCATTCGATTCGCTCGCCAGCAAGAAATTCAGGTGTCCATTCGCGGCGGGGGACACAACGCCGGCGGACTGGGCGTTTGGGACGATTGCATGGTCATCGATCTCTCTCCCATCAAGTATGTCCATGTCGATCGCGGCGCCAACCGGGTGCGTGTCGGCGGCGGATGCACATGGGGCGATGTCGATCACGCCATGCATGCGTTCGGGCTGGCTGTTCCGTCGGGCATCATCTCTACAACGGGCGTGGGCGGCCTCACGCTCGGCGGAGGCATCGGGCATCTCACGCGCCGGTTCGGACTGACTATCGACAGCCTGCTGGCCGCGGATGTTGTCCTGGCGGACGGGTCCTTCGTGGTCGCAAGTGCAGATCAGAACCCCGATCTCTTCTGGGCGATTCGCGGCGGCGGAGGGAACTTCGGCGTGGTCACATCGTTTCTGTTCCAGGCATACCCCGTGCAGATGGTGTGTGCAGGCCCCATGCTTTGGGATCTCGACGATGCCGCCGGCGTGATGAAGTGGTATCGGGAATTCATCGTAGACGCCTCGGAAGAGCTGAATGGATTCTTCGCGTTCCTGACCGTGCCGCCGGCGCCTCCATTCCCGGAAGAGCTTCATTTCAAGAAGATGTGTGGAATTGTATGGTGCTACACCGGTGCGTTGGCGCAGGCGAACTCTATCCTGGAGCCGTTGCGCGCATACCGCCGACCAGCATTCGAATTTTTTGCGCCTATGCCTTTCCCGATGCTGCAAAGCATGTTCGACGGTCTTTACACCCGCGGACTGCAATGGTACTGGAAAGCGGATTTCGTCGATACGCTGAGCGATGAAGCCATTGCCCTCCACATCAAGCACGCTTCCCAACTGCCTTCGTTGCACTCCACCATGCATCTGTATCCCATCAACGGGGCGGCGCATCGACCGAAGAACAACGATACTCCATGGAGTCACAGGACGGCCACCTGGAGCGAAGTCATTGTAGGCGTTGATCCCGACCCGGCCAACGCGGACCATGTCACCGCTTGGGCCCGCAATTACTGGGAGGCGTTGCATCCTTACGGCGCCGGCGGGGCCTACGTGAATTTCATGATGGAAAACGAAGGCGAGGATCGCATTCGAGATAGCTATGGTGAAAACTACGACAGACTAGCGAAGATCAAAGCGAAGTACGATCCCGAAAACTTCTTTCGAATAAATCAGAACATCCGTCCACGTTCGTGAGACCGATGAGATTCGGCGGAGAACCCGGCACTCTGGCAGTCGCCATCGATGCGCCGGATGAGCACGCATGAAGATGTTCGTCGGGGCCGCGGCACCCGAATGAGAGCAAATCGCTCACTCGATCGGCTGCGCATGACAAACAGCCTCTGGGTTCCCGACCAGGATTGGTCCTGAAATGCCGGCTGGTGTCCCGGGATCGGCCGTCATGAAGCATGGCACCGGCCTACGGCGGTACCGCCGCTACCAATAAGAATCGGCAACCACCCACGCGCCAGCCAACAGCGCCGTGTTCACGATGGTCTCACTCCACTGGAACGGGTCTTTGGAGCCTGAAGCCACGATCGGTATCCACACCACGAACAGGAACAGTGCGATTTGAAAGGCAGAGAGCGCGACGGCCAGCCGTGCACAGAATCCAATGAGGGTCGCGATGCCCGCTGCAATGAAGGCACCGCCGGTGAAATAGGCCCAGAACAGGTGGCCCGGCAGCCAATGGGGGATAAGCGACACCGTGTCTTTTACGTCGACGAAGTGGGCTACGCCGAAAAAGATCAAGCAGAGGCCGTAGAGAGAGCGCGCGATGCGCAGGCCGTTGTGGCTGCTGACAAAGCTGACGTGTTTACGGTCCCAGTCGGCGGCAAACCAGACATAGAGCACCCACGTGGCGGCCAGCATGACCGTGAGTGGAAACACCGACCAGCAAGCTTCGAAAGCGGGTTCAAGAAGAAAGTTTGGCAACCGGAATAGCAACAACCAAAGGAAGAGAGTAGCGAGCAGCAAGCGCGCGGCAGCGGCCGCCATGCGCGGAACAAGCAGACCCATGCCGGCGGTGAGGGAGATGAGCGCGCCAAAGTAAATGAATACTTCGCGTGCGGGGACACCGGTGAAGATAGGATTCCACAACGGAACGAAATCGGGATGGAGCAGGCCCACGGCTCCGAGACCGATCATGGTGACCGCGAAGATAGAATGACCTAATCTTGCGATGCGCATCGGCATGGGCTCCAAGTGATGCTTCAGTTTATCGGCAATCCGACGACAAGTCGAGCTGTCTGAGGTCGGAACGCCGTGGGTCGGGTCGACATCGCAGTACAGGACAATCCCGATAGAAAATCCGGCTTGTGCATCGCAATCGGGACGAACCCTCGGTGATTCGAAGTAGTGGCGGCTTAGCGACCGTAAGTCGCCATCCTTCACTTATGGTCGCTGAAGAGAAGGGCGTTTTATCGGGGACTACGCCTTGCGACAATCCAAAAGACATGCTCCAAGAGAGCTTTGGCCTGTCTAATCCCCTAACTCGCGGTGGCAACCGGATTCGTTCTATCCGAGTCGAGGTGAAAGGGTTTCTTGTACGGTTCGACCGGGAAGCCATTGGCTCTCCAGCTATCGAGACCTCCCTGAAGGAATTTGATCCGGAAAAATCCCATGGCGAGAGCGCGACGCAGGATGATGCGACTGGTTTTGTCGGTGGGGCAGGTGCAGTACACGATCAGGTCTCGCTCCTTTGGAAGCATCGAAGGATTCGCGCGCACCTCCTCGGGTGCGAGCCACTGTGCGCCCGGGATGATGACGGAATCTGCCAACAAATCCAGAGGTTGGCGAACATCAATGACAAGAACATCCCGATCTGAAGCCATCAACACTTGCAACGCTTCCGGTGTGATGGAGTGCCGTTCCATTTCGCGGCGGTCTCTCACGCGTTTGGCGAGAACGACAGCCAGCAGCACAGCAGGGCAAATGATCGATATCGCCAAGAGCATCTCTGCTTCTCCCTGACAGAACTCAGATTCACCTGAGAGTTGATAGGATTCATCGTCGGGTCGCGTCGAGTTTGGGCCACGGCTTCTCTACATTTCGGTTATGCAAACGGAAGTCTCCGAAAGTCAGCATCGCATTCTAATGGAAGCCTTCCGTAGAGCTTTCAGCGCCAACCGAGGGCTGGAGCGACGGCCGTAAGTATTGCGTCCATCACGTGCACGTTATACGTAACGCCTAATTGGTTTGGAACCGTCAGCAAGAGAGTATCGGCCTCAGCGATCGCTTCATCCTTCCTAAGCTGCTCGATCAGAACATCCGGCTCAGCAGCATAGCTGCGACCGAAGATCGCCCGTGTGCTTTCGTCAAGGAAACCGATCTGGTCCTCTTCCTGACCTGCTCGTCCGAAATAGGCTCGATCGCGGTCGTCAACCAACGCAAAAATACTGCGGCTGACAGAGACGCGCGGAGTGCGCGTATGACCGGCCTCCTTCCAGGCTGCGCGGAAGGCACGAATCTGCGCGGCTTGTTGGATGTGGAGCGGCTCGCCAGTCTCATCGAATTTGAGGGTTGAGGTCTGCATATTCATTCCCAGCTTCGCGGCCCACGCAGCTGTCGCGTTGGAAGCAGATCCCCACCAGATCCGATCACGCAATCCTTCCGAGTACGGCTCAAGGCGCAGAAGCCCTGGCGGATTGGGAAACATCGGACGCGGGTTAGGCCGCGCGAAGCCCTTCCCGCGCAGCAACTCGAGAAATTCTTCGGCGTGCCGCCGTCCCAATTCTGCGTCGTCTTCGCCTTCACCCGGGCGTAGCCAAAATAGCTCCATCCGTCGATTACCTGCTCGGGGGAACCGCGACTGATTCCCAACTGCAGGCGGCCGCCAGCGATGAGATCCGCAGCGCCAGCGTCCTCCACCATGTAATGAGGATTCTCATACCGCATGTCGATCACTGCGGTGCCAATTTCAATCTTCCGAGTTTTGGCGCCAACCGCCGCGAGCAGTGGAAACGGGGATGCCAGTTGCTGCGCGAAGTGATGAACCCGGAAGTAGGCTCCGTCCATTCCCAGGCGCTCGGCCTCGATGGCGAGGTCAATAGACTGCAAGAGCGCGTCCGCCGCCGACTGCGTTCGTGACTGCGGCGAAGATGTCCAGTGACCGAATGAGAGAAACCCAATTTTCTTCATACGAATCCAGTGTCCCATCCCGGCTAGGAGCTACTGCCATTTCCGCGTAAACCTGGCATGCTTTGCGGTATTGCCCTTGTCGATACGAGCAGACTATTCCTGCACCGCAGGTCTTACGGCTAGAACGTCCTTGAAGCTGGCGCGATATTGCGAGGAAGACCAGGACCCAGAGCACAGATGCCACCAATGCCGGAGCAATGCTCGCAGGCGCAAGCGTCAGATGAAACGCGAGGATGTTATAAAGCTCCGCCGCAAGCAGCGTAAGAGCGAGCGGCACGAAGAAACCCGAAAGCAAAAGCAGCCCGCCGATCAACTGCACCGCGAAGAAGAATGCGGCAAAATGCGAGGCACTGATGGCGACGAAGAACTGGATCGCAAGCGGGTTCGTCGGCGGTGGCTGATGGATGAAGTTGAAGAATCCGTTCAGGCCAAAGACTGTAAACACCAGTCCAAGCAGATAGCGCGCAATGACTGAAACAATTTTCATATGCGTCTCCTTTAGATTGCCTGAGCGTGCGATTGCACGACTTGAAGATGTGGCGCAAGAAACGCATCGCGGTCCAGCCCCTGGTTGAGTGCGGCGGTTCCGCCGGTCGTGAGAAAAGTCGCATCCGTCACACCGAGGAAGCCAAAGACCGACCGCAGATACGGCTCGACAAAGTTGAAAGAGGACATCTGCGTCTGCGCATCATAGATGCCGCCGGTCGCAATGAGGAAGGTTGCCTTCTTGCCCGTGAGCAGTCCCTTCGGGATTCCCGATCCATAGGAAAAAGTCCTGCCCACGCGCGCGATCTGGTCGATCCAGAGCTTCAGCACCGAGGGCACCCCGAAGTTATGCATCGGAACCCCGATCACGTACTCATCCGCCTGCTCAAGTTCGGCGAGCAGCACGTCCGAAACTGCCAGCAGTTCCTTCTGTTGCGGGGTGCGCGCCTCTACCGGCGTATAAGCGGCGCCCACCCACTCGGCGGTGATGGGCGATATCGCGGTTGCGTTAAGGTCGCGGTCGATGACCGTTCCATCAAGGTGCGAAGACTTCCATTGATCAACGAACGCGCCGGTAAGTTGACGCGAGACGGATCGCCCATACAGCGGGCTGGAGTCGATGTGAAGTAGCGTGGACATTTCAAAAACCTCCAATACGACAATTGACGCTTAATAAACAGTTGTTGATTCAATAAATCGACAACTGTTGTTTACGCATCGAATGGAGTGGAAGAGGCTATGCTTGGAGTCAATGGTTGGCGCAATCCAATACGGGAGCATTGCGGAAAGTACCGATCCCCGCATTCTACGCAGCCGTCAGATGCTGATGGAGGCGTTAGCCAGATTATTGGATCGTAAGGAGTTCGACGACATCTCGGTCCAGGAGATCGCCGATGAAGCTACCCTTAACCGGGCGACCTTTTACCTGCATTACGCGGATAAAAACGCCCTCCTCCAGGCAATGACAGCCGCCCGCTTCCGCGACCTGATTGGCCGTCGCGGGCTTTCCTTCACAGATTGCGATGGGGCTTTGCGAGCGATTGCACTGGGCGTCTGTGATTATCTGGCCGAGACCACGGGCTGTCCGAGCCAGTTGATGAAGATGCCCCTCGAAGGCTCAATCATCCCCGTGGTGGAGGGTATTTTCCGGGAAGGCGCGGCACATCACCCGGCGCGCCCAGGCGTCGATCCCGCGCTGCTTGGGACCACGGCCGCCTGGGCGATATTCGGGGCCGCGCGCCGTTGGCTGCAAACACCAGATCGCATTCCCGCCGAAGAGATGGCTGCCAAGATTGAAGCGATGGTGAAGCCGATCTTCTTAACTGCTTCCCTATAGATCTGCTGACGTCTTCCTCGCAACCATAGTCAACAGAACGGCCCTCACCAGGACCGATTCCGCCGTCGCTGCTGAGAAATGCCCGGTAGACACGAGGCTCTTCACATCCTTTCAGGATGATCCGGCGTCACGAAAGAACGCAGAACAGCCTCCAGAGTCGTGCGATCTTTGCGGGAGTTACCCTCGCCAGATTCAAAGTCGATCCAGCCTTCGTTGAACCCGTCGATCATCCGAATCCTGGGCGTGGGGTTTTTAGTTCCTTGCGAGCGAAATATCGTTTCCCATTGGTCGTGTGGGACTGCTTCCGCCCGCACCGGACGCTCCAGTACGGCGCTAAAGCCCGCAGCAATATCATTCGCGGAATAGCGCCTCGGACCTTCGAGTTCAATAACACGGACACCCGTCCATGTTTCATTCAGGAGTTCTGCCGCTGTTCGCGCGATGTCGCGCGCCGCAACCATCGGAATCCGGTGATCGAGAGGTTGCAAGAAACTGGGAATCACGCCCTTGCGCGCCGCTTCCACATCCCATGCCGCGTTTTCCATGAACCAGGCCGCACGCAAGAAAGCAACCGGGACCGAGGTGCTAAGTAGCATCTCTTCCGTGATTTTGGAGTTGTTCAGAAGGTTGGGTTCCGCAACATGGGCTCCAACCGTGGAGAGAAACACGATCTTGCCCGGTCGGGCAGTTTCGATGGCCTGCCGAATGGCCGCAGCCGCCTTCTGCGTTTCAGGAAATCCGGGTTCAGGGTCGTAGTTTGGGGGCGTCATCAGGAAGACGCCTTCGGCGCCGTGAAAGGTTTTGGCGAGACCCGCTGCATCCTCAACGCTGGCGGTTGCGATCTCACAGCCTTGAGCGGACCAGGAACGTCCCTTCCCGGCATCCCGGACCACGGCTCGCACCTTGTGTCCTTGCGCCAGAAGATTGCGTGCCACCGCTCCGCCTACTTTGCCTGTCACACCAGTAATTGCAAACATAATCGACTCCTCAAAGGAATTTCGTTGACCCGGAGATATGATGTCGTATTCGATTGCAGTGATTTGAGCATGAGTAGCATATTAGAAATGACGAAATGCATGAATCAGAACTTCGATGAGCGGATCATGAACGGGATGGGCACCTTTGCCGCGATTGTGCGGTGCGGCAGTTTTGCCGGTGCAGGCAAAACGCTGAACATGTCGCAGTCAGGTGTAAGCCGCTCCATTGCGCGGCTGGAGGCTCGACTCGGGATGCGATTGTTCGAGCGAACCACGCGCTCCGTCTCCATAACGGCCGAAGGACGGCGGTTATTCGAGCAAGTCGGTCCACTGCTGACTGGCCTCGAAGACGCCGTGGCGTCGGTGATGGAGGGACGAGCACTGGTACGGGGCAGGCTGCGAGTGCAAATGCATCGCACGTTCGCACATTTCTTGGAAGGAGTACAGCTCCGGACGTTTCTTGAAGCCCACCCGGAACTCGAACTCGAACTGATCACTCGTGATCAACTCGGCGATCTGGTAAGCGAGGGCTTCGATGTTGCCATCCATGTCGGAAAACCGCCGGTTTCGAGCTTGGTTGTCAGAAGGCTCTGGGACACGCGGATCGTGACCGCCGCCGCTCCCTCTTACTTCAAACGACGCAAGCACCCAGCCACGCCGCAGGACCTCGTGACGGACGGACATGTCCTGATTGATTATCGCAACCCGGACACTGGGCGTCCCTTCGAATGGGAATTCCATCGTGGCCGAAGAATCGTGAAGGCCCGCACAAATGGCCGAATCATTGTCAGCGACATTATCACCATGCACAATCTCTGTCTGGCAGGTTACGGAATCGTGCAGGTGATGGAAAATGCTGTGGCGCGCTTGTTGAGACAGGGAAAGCTGATTGACCTTTTCCCCGACTGGCCGGATGAGCGCTTCCCTTTTTACGTCGTCTATCCATCGCGCAAGCATTTGCCAGCCAAGACCCGCGCATTTCTGGATTTTGTTGTCTCACTACCTTCGTCCATTACTGCCAATTCCCAGGATTAACTCACGTCCCGAAAAGATATCAAACGGTCTGGCTCTCAGCTCCGAGAGCCGAAAATTTACGCAGATGCGCATCTTTGCCACCCTGCAGGAACTCGACTTCGGCTCAACGCGGTCTGGCGAATATTCTTCAAAGGTCCGGGCTGGCGATCATTCGCCTGGAACGAGATGAATGCCATAAAAAGCAGCCCATTGGAGAATCTAGGAAGGAGGCTGCGCAGACACGAGCCCTATGGACTGCATGAGCTTTAGGGCGTTGCTCGTGTGAACAACGCCCGGCTTAAGCTTGAAGTCGAAAATGAGTTGCTCATTCTCCAGGTGATCTTCGAAGTGAAGATTCTGTGCCCTTCCATTCATGCTCTCAGGGATTTGCGCGAGCGCAAGATCGTGGGTCGTCACCAAACCAATGGCCCCGCGCTGCACCAGCGCGCCGACAACTAACTGTGTCCCTGCAAAGCGATCGTCCGAGTTCGTTCCCGAGAGCAGCTCATCGAGAAGAAACAGTACTGGGATCGGACCTTGCGCTGAGTCCGCAATCAATTTGAGGCGCTTAATCTCCGTGTAAAACCGGGAGACTCCGCCTTGCAGAGAATCCAACACACAAATCGATGCGCCGATCGCGAGGCGGGACATCCGCAGCCTTTTCGCTCGTACCGGCGCACCACACTGCGCCAGAACCGCGTTCACGCCTATCCCCCGCACGAATGTGCTTTTTCCCGCCATGTTCGGTCCGCTGAGGACGATCAATTGCAGACCGTCACCCAGCTTCAGGTCGTTCCGGACAGCCTTGCTTTCGGGCAGGAGGGGATGCGCAAATGACTCCGCGTCGAAGCAGGGGCGCTCATCGTCGATCTCGGGCCACGCATCGGCGGGATGCTCGAATGCGTAACCGGCGAGCGCAGCAAGCGCCTCCATCTCCCCAACGGCTGCAACCCACCCGCGAATTGCTGGACCGAATTCCCCCCGCCACGACTCGGCCTTGAACATCAATTGCGCGGTATAGAAGAAGAAGCGATCGAACAAGCGTAGAAGCAGATTTTCTCTCTGCTCGAGAAAATGCACAATTCGGTCCAGTTTCCGCACAGCGTCAGAAGCAGTAATCCCATCGGTTTGGAGCGCTGACTGAAGATGTTTGAGTCTAGGTGACTCGAATTCTTCCTCTTCAAGAATCTTCAGAACCTGGACAAGCAGGTCGAGATCGCAAGTGGCCGTTTCAGTGGCCTCGACGGACATTGCCGTCCGCTTCATGATGCGGGAATTGACGAGTACGTTGACAAACGAAACCAGCAGCACTGGCGTGAAGGTATCGCGCAGAAATCCGTAGACAAGGGTTGCAAGCCACAGCGCCGCGAGTGAAGCCATCAATATGGACATCCATCGCGAGACGAACAAAGATTCGCGCTCTCCCCACGCTGCCAACAAATCAGGATGAAGGCCGAGGCGAACTCTATCTCCCGCCGTGAATAACCTCTCGCGCAAATTTGTGCGCGTCGTCAGATCCTGAGCTGCGTTTTGACGGTCGCGAATTTCATCTGGTGGTGCCGGGTACAGAAGCCAATGGGCGAGTGTCTCCTCTCCTGCACGAGTGCGGAAGGTACAGAGCAGTTCGAAGATGGAGCCCTTCCCAAACAGGTCGAGGTCCCGTGAATAGGGATGGGAGTCATCCATGAAGCGATTACCGCCTTCGCCCCTTCCGACCCAGCGGTCGTCTAGCCTTGCCGTACCTTGCTCGTAGTGATCGATGATTAATTTGATTTCTCGCGTCCGATCCAACACTCTCTCATGTGCGATCGCGAGCACGACAAAGACGGCTACGGCGACGAGCAATTGCCAAAGCCCGTGCAGCTCATGCACAAAGCGAAGAACGAGAAATACCACGAGAAATCCGAGAGCAACCTTGGCAAATCCAAGAGCCTTGTCCCATTTTTGTTGCAGGGCTAGCCGATCTCGATTCTGTCGCAGCAACCTGTTATATGTTTCCAGCGGGGATTCGTCGCTCGGATTCTTCAGAGTCCCATCCATCCTTGCATCCGATCGATACGGAGTAGTCCATGATACCGCCTTCAAGACATCCGGCTGATCCCATTGAAACTGTCCAAGATCTCTCGCTTCGTGGCTTTCGAGAATTCAGGTTGGATCTTGGGCGACCCGCCGTCTGTTCCTCTTGGTCGTCATCCGACCGCAGTTCAGAGCGCGCTGGCGAACAGTCTGGGTTGCAGATTGCCAATTTGCTCGAAGTCAAGCCGGCGTATCCGGTTCAGAGATAGCTGCGAAGAATCGACGCCAAATCTTCCGCGTATACAATCGAAGCTCGGTGCGGAAACAATGGCACGCCGGCCCACAAATCATGAGCAACATCCAGGCGCAATCGTGCAGTCCCCTTGAAGAGCGTACGATGCGCAAGGCCGCGTGGCGGCTTGTTCCGTTTCTCATACTGCTCTACTTTGTCGCCTTCCTCGATCGCATCAATATAGGGTTCGCCGCACTGACCATGAATCGTGACGTAGGGCTGACGGCGGGGATGTTCGGCATCGGTTCCGGCATTTTCTTCTTCGGCTATTTCATCTTCGAAGTACCTTCGACGTTGATCCTGCATCGCGTGGGTGCGCGCATGTGGATCGGGCGAGTCATGATCACCTGGGGCCTGGTGTCGATGGCGATGGTCTTCATTCACGGTCCGAAGAGTTTTTATGCATTGCGCTTTCTGCTCGGCATAGCCGAGGCGGGCTTTTTTCCCGGAATCATTCTTTACCTCAGCTATTGGTTTCCTTTGAATCGCCGTTCGGCGGTGACCGCGTTCTTCATGGCGGCGGCGCCGGCCGCGGGTTTTGTGGGATCGCCCATCTCGGGCGCGCTGATGCAGCTCGACGGGCTGCTTCACTTGCGGGGATGGCAGTGGCTCTTCGTCGTCGAGGCGATTCCTGCGCTGGTGCTCGGCGGCATCACGCTGCATTTCCTCACCGATCACCCCGCCGATGCGACATGGCTGACGGCCGACGAGCGGGCCTGGCTCACCGATGCGATGCTGCGCGAACAGGCAAATGTCAAGGATCCGCGCGGCCATAGCGCCTGGCGCGCTCTGGCGGATTGGAAAGTTCTGGTCCTTTCACTCGCGTATTTCGGCACTTCGGCCGGTCTCTATACGGTCGGATTCTGGGCTCCGCTCATCGTCAAGGAGCCGGGGCTACCTCCGTTCGAGGTCGGTCTGCTGGTCGCGATTCCTAATCTCATTGCCGTCGTGGGTATGGTGCTCTGGTCGCGCAACTCTGACCGCACGGGAGAACGCTACGGCCACGCCGCCGTTGCCTGCATCCTCGGCGCGGTGGGGATGGCGATCACAGCGCGCGCAGGCTCTTCAGTTTCCATCGCTGTCACAGGGCTTTCACTGGCCGCGTTGGGCGTGAGCGCCGCCAAGCCGCCGCTGTGGAGTTTGCCCACGACGTTTTTCGCAGGTGCTGGCGCCGCCGCGTCGATCGGACTCATCAATGCCCTTGGTACTCTGGGCGGATTCGTCGGGCCTTACATGATCGGCGCAAGCGAGACTGGCGGGCGCTTTGCTGGCGGCCTCAACCTGGTGGGTTGTACGCTGATCCTGTCAGCAGTAACCATTGTCGCCATGCGAGCCGTCATCAGGATGGCTCCAAAGAAGCGAATCAATTCTTGAAGAGAGTACTATGTCCCGAGCCATAGAAAAACACCGCAGCGAAAATGATCGAAGGTACAGGATTGCCGTGATTCCGGGCGACGGCATCGGCCGGGAAGTCGTTCCCGAAGGCCTGCGCGTACTTAAGGCCGCCGCGCGACAATACGGCTTCACGATCCTCCTTGACGATTTTGATTTTGCCTCCTGCGACTACTACCTGAAGCACAACAAGATGCTTCCCGACAATTGGAAGGGTTTGATTGCGGGCCACAACGCGATCTTCTTCGGTGCGGTCGGCTGGCCAGAAAAAGTGCCCGATCACATCTCGCTTTGGGGATCCTTGATCCAGTTCCGCCGCGAGTTCGATCAATACGTCAATCTGCGTCCGGTGCGGCTCATGCACGGCATGCCGTGCCCGCTCGCCGGACGACAAGCGGGCGATATCGATTTTTTTGTCGTGCGCGAGAACACCGAAGGCGAGTACTCCTCCATCGGCGGCAGGATTTTTACCGGAACCGACCGCGAGGTTGTCATCCAGGAAACGGTCATGACCCGGACCGGAGTTGACCGTATTCTCAACTTCGCCTTTGAGCTTGCGAATCGGCGCGTAAAGAAGCATCTCACCTCTGCCACCAAGTCAAACGGCATCTCGATCACCATGCCCTTCTGGGATGAGCGGGTACGCGAGACCAGTAAGAGTTTTCCGCACGTGCGGTGGGACCAATACCACATCGACATCCTCACCGCACATTTCGTGCTCCATCCAGACCGGTTCGATGTGGTTGTTGCTTCCAATTTGTTTGGCGACATCCTTTCGGACCTGGGGCCCGCGTGCGCCGGAACTATCGGCATTGCTCCCTCAGGTAATATCAATCCCGAACGTCGCTATCCTTCTCTCTTCGAGCCTGTTCATGGCTCGGCGCCCGACATCGCCGGGAAAGGTATCGCCAACCCGATTGCCCAGATCTGGTCCGCGGCTATGATGCTCGATTTTCTCGGCGAAGCCGAAGCTGCCGCGGGCATCGTGAAGGCCATCGAGGCAACGCTGGTCGACAAAGCACTCTGCACTCCCGACCTCGGCGGCACCGCAACTACTACGACCGCGGGAAAAGCTATTGCAAGCGCCCTCGCATCGCTTCCAACCGTGGGGTAACACCCTTGCTCGGTGCCCCCTGAGCGCGCTTTTGTCTTTCCACCTCACTGCTTGGCAGGCTGCGGAAAAACGGAGCATCTACTTTCCCGCTAGCCGCTCGCCTTTCGATTTGGCGGTTGCCGAAAGGGTAACGGAAACTTTGACATCAGTTGGCGGAGATCGAATCGGCAGATTGAACGCCGGCGATTTGTAGACGAGAGAAGTCTATCCGACGTGGTCCAGTTCCCTGTCAGTCGGCTGCGGCATGCGCATTCCTGCCAACTAGATCGATTTGTCCTGTCGTTACGTGTGCGTACAGTCGATACTCGCCGTCCGCGGTTTCCTTTCGGAAAACACGGAAGAACCCGCCTTTGTCCGCGCCATAGGCCCGAGCATTTACCTCGCCGACGCCCACCCATGTGTTGACGTTCTTGTAATCCCACTCGCGATTCGACGAAATCGTAATCTGCCCAGCATAGAGTTCGATGTCCTTATCACCCACAACCTCATCCACCTTCACCTGTCCCGCGCCCATCTGGACCCCCAGATTTACCTTGCGAGGCACTTCGACGCGGATCTGAAGGTTGCCGTTGAGATAGGTGCCTGTAATCGCGAGCTTTGCCTCGGTGGGAGTTCCGGAGAGTCGGAGACGGACATTCCGGACGACGTCCGTATCGCGGGCAGTGCATGACACACGAATCGCCTCCTGGTCTGTCCCGACTATCTCAAGGCCCGCGGGCCGCGAGTCGATTTTCAGTGTCGCGCTCGACCGGAGCGGAGCATTCAGCGTTTGGCCGCATGGGACATCAGACTGGGCAAAGCTGGCCAAGTTACAGGCGAAGAGGGCCGCGCTTGCAGCGATACCGAGAGTCTTCATAGCCGCTCGTACGTTCCTGGCTCAGGAAATGTTCCCAAACCAGAAAAAGAGGTAGGCATCTCATCCTTCACGATTGGCAGTTCCTCTCAAATTCGGGCCACTTCTTCTCTGAATGATTCGATTGGTTGACGGCTCGCACCGGCTTTAGGGCCACGCACCATCGTGAACGATGTTGCGATGAATTCCAGACCGAAAACGACCGGGTTCCACGATGCGGGTCATGCATTGAACAAGAAGGCTCCCATGGATCAATGGGCTCATTCCGAATCCAGCGGAGACAGAATGAGAACAGTGCCCGCGGGCAACTCGACCCTTCCGTCTTTACTCGTGACGAGTGCGCTGCACCTTGGACCGCCTCGTGGATCGAGGCTTATCTTCTTGAGCCCCACGACTTCTCCGGGATACACGAAGTTCGGTGGGCCACCTGGATCGAGTCTTTGATCCCAACCGTAGGCCCATTCGCCGCTCACGCCACCGCCTTGACCGGGCAGCGAATTATGCACTGTGTCGCTGCGCCAACTTTCAGGAGCCACAATTGCAATCACAGTAAGCTTCATCGGCTTCGCAGTTTTGCCCAGGCAGTCGACATGATCGAATTGCAAGCCAAGTTCCGATGAGCCTGGCTTTTTGGAAGACGATGCGAGCGTCACGCTGCCGTAAATGACCGCGGCCTTCAAAATTTTGCATTCGGGGTCGGAATCTTCGACGAGCGAATTCGCCCAGATTTTCTTGCCTGCCTTGAAATGCCCTGGATCGAGAAACGCCGGGACTTTCGCCTCGATCGTGTTATGCATCGGAACATAACGATTCGCCAACGGCGAGCAATTCGAGGCTTGTGGCTCGGTTGTATCTGGGGGTGCTGGTGGCACTTTCATTGGGGCGCTCTGCTGAGTTGGAACAGCTTTACCGCTGGTTACATGCCCGAGAGCCAAACATAGTAAGAACACCTGAGCGACCACCGCTACCAATCCCCGTCGCTGTCCCAGAATAGTATTCTTCGACATCTCTTCTCCAGCTCTTTGACATTCACCCACCTCGCCCGGTTAGCCGAAATATTCTGCAGCACCGCTCTGCGGTCGAGTCGTGGCCGATCCAGAAATAACTGGTTTTTGGAGCTACTTCCTGGTTGGCGTTGATAGGTGGCAATCCTCACGAAAGCGCAGAAAACGACTCGCAATTCGCCTATGCAGCAGCGGGTTTCAAAGCTTTTGTCCGAGTCACGGCGATGACGCTGATGTCGTCGTCTTGTCCAAAATCCTGCGCAGCCTGCGCGATGGCCTCTGCAGATTGGGTAGCTATACCTGCCGTGCGCTCGAATCCGAAGAGTTCGCCGTTCTTGCCGCGCGCCTCAACAACGCCATCGGTGACGAGAGTGAGCTGTTCACCAGCAGCCAGCGTAAACATCGATTCTGGATAGGTGGACTTCGCCGAAACGCCAAGTGGAAGGCCGCCCTCGATTTCCCTCTCCGCGCCTCCGAAATAGGGCGCCAAATGACCGGCGTTGGCGGCTGTGACCACACCTTCGGGGTTCACATGCAGCGCCAGGCAGGTGGTAAAGCCGCCACTGGAACGCACCAGCATGCGCTGGTTCATGGCGGCGAGGATCTCGCCCGGGCTGTGGGTATAGTGCGCAAGCGTGCGCAACGTCCCCACCAGCAGTGAGACAGTCATCGCGGCGGGCATGCCTTTCCCGCTGACATCGCCGATGACGATCAGGGCTCCGTCGTCTGATGTCGGGAGGATCTGGAAGAAGTCGCCACCGACCTGGCCGGCGGGCTTGTAGACGCATTCGAGAGAGAGGCCGGGGATTGCGGGGATCTTCTCCGGGATGAGGACTTGCTGGACGCTACGGGCGGCTTCAAGTTCGGCAGCCTGGCGCTCCTCGTCGCGGCGGGTGCGGGCAAAGCGCAGAACGAGGATGGCAAGGATCGAGATCTGCATCAGGAAGTCGGCGACATTCTGGGCTGAGGCGGGAAACGGCCAGGTGAAAAGCCGATCGAGTCGCAGAAGAAACGGCTCAAGCGCGGTGTACCCGGCGAAATGCGCAGCCCACAGGAGCCTTTCAACGACACCCAACCCAAACGACAGACCGACGGGACCGAGGAGCAGACGCGCATCCAGGTTGCCTCGCCTGGCGGCGAAGAAGAGGGGCATAAGCACGCACACCAGGTACGGCAGCACGATGAGGACGACAACGGCATTTGTGATCAACTCATCCTCGGAGTTGCCAATGCTTACAAGTGTCGGGAGAGGGGCCACAAGGGCGGACCCCATCGCAATCCAGAAAAACCAGTTCCTGCCCTGCTTGAGCAAAGCGAAAAGAAAGATGAGGAAGAAAATGGAAGATGCAGCTTGCAGGCAATCTGACAGCGCGAAGAAAACTCGTAAGTCGACGGCATGGAACGCCTCGTAGACCCACAAGGCGCCAAACGCAGCATTGGCGAGTTCGGTGGCCGCAAACCACAGATATTCGCGCTCCCCGTGGCGCAAGAGGAAAAGGCCCAGTCCGGCACAGCCGGCCATGAGATAGCCGAGCAGCAGAATATTGGCGGCAAAGACAGACCAGAATCCACTCCTGATCTGGAGGGTTCTCCACTCTTCCAGGAGCCCGGCATCCCCGATGCGAATGGCTGCCTGGGGCCCTCCACCCAAGGCGTTTTTAGGCGCCCGCGGATCTATCCAGACACGGATGGCGATGGAGAGCGGCCTGAACGCGGAGGTCAGATCTTTGGTCAGCGGTATGAGCCTTTGACTTCCGACAGTGAAACTAAACTCCCACCTGTTTTCCGGCGGCATTGCACCGAGCTGACCAACCAATCGGCCACCGACAAATATCTGGCAGTTGCCATAGATGGCGGGAATGAACAGTGCCAGGGGTGCGTGTTGCGCCGGCAGGACAACCTGAAACCGGTACCAGGCGAATCCGCGGTAACCAGGATAGCCCTGCCCATCCCAGGGCTGGTCGGAACGAAGCAGCTTCCAGGAGGAATCGTCGAAATTGGAGCCGGACCAATCGGGATTGTCACCAGTGTGGAAGCGCCATTGGTCATGAATCTCCACCACAGGCAAGCGTTCGTTCTGAAAGTTGACGACCTGGGCCTGCGCGCAAATGATATCCGCGAAAGCAAGCAGGAGAGCTGCGACGCCTGAACGAACGCGGGGACGCATGATGGGTTAATCGTCGCACGACTCACTGCGACGCGCAATCGGTCCGAAACTCGGAACAGAATCGATTCCGCAACGGCTATCATGGAGCGCATGACGATCCTACGGATGGAGCACGTCGGCATCGTGGTGGACGACCTTGCCGCCGCAACCAAATTCTTCGTCGAACTAGGACTCAAACTGCAGGGCGAGGTGCCGGTCGAGGGTCGCTGGGTGGACCGCGTCGTGGGGCTCGACGGCGTCCGGGCAGATATCGCGATGCTGCAGACCCCGGACGGCCACGGACGACTAGAGCTGACGAAATTTCACACGCCATCGATCCCGGAAGGAAACCGGCATGCACCGGCAAACGCACATGGTATCCGCCACGTCGCATTCGCCGTCGAAGACATCGACGCCGTCGTTGCTGGTCTGCGAGCCCGCGGCGCTGAACTCGTCGGAGAACTGGAGCGCTACGAGGACAGCTATCGGCTCTGCTACGTCCGCGGCCCCGAGGGGATCATCGTCGAACTGGCAGAACGCATCGGCTAACAAGGTCCGATCTGCCGCCGATTTCGTCGGGAAGTGTTTCCTACTACGTAACTGCGTAGTTGCCGGGTATGCTGTGATTCACCTGGATCGGGATTTGCGACCTGCATCCTCGCACTCAGTGCGGGTATTTGACGCTGCCTTCTATCAAAATCGCGCTCACGGCAAGCAGGAGCCAGAAGACCACGATGCCCGGTGTGACCGAAAAGGTGGCGCGATGCCGCGTGGATCCTTTGAATGCTAAGTCCTTGAGGAACACGAGGTGTTGCAAAAGCCCGAACTCAGCTGTGAGGCTGATTCAGAGTCGTGGCCACTCGGAAGTCAAAAGGCGGCGGACCACCCCATTAGTTACTTTTCCATAACCGACGGGTTGACGGTAATACGTCCGGAACTCAGAAATCTGGCAAGTTCCCAGCTTGTAGTTACCGAGTTCTCTCTGAGCAGCCGCGGACCTTTCTGATTGACAAGCGCAATGGATGCCAAGTGCTCAATCGATGTGATATACAGAGGCCTTAATCCCTTCCCCGTCCGTGGAGGCTGAGCGAGAGCACTGTTTTTTGTTGCGCATCTCGATCCGCTTTGATCCATCACTACCAGTTCTCAAGGATAAGTCTGTTCAATGCCGCGAATGATTGTCTGCTAGGAGCCGAACTTGACCCACTTTCCCCGGTTTGCCCGCTGTCGTACTTCTTGCCTTAGGCCGTGTCATGTTACACAGCGCGTTGACCGCATTTTCGGGTTCCTTCGAAAGTGTGAACAGAGACCGACAAAGAGTGCCGCATACGCGGTCTTCTATTCGTCTGTCGCATCGATTCTTGTGGGTAGCGTTCTCGCGTGGTCTGCGTTGTTGGATGCACAGATTGCCCCTCAGACTCGGCCAACACATCTCGTGAGACACCGGTCAGCCTTGCCAATGGTCAGCGGGCTCGATGGCTCCCAGACCGGTATCGCAGACTTCTTCGGCAACTTCACCGCGATTTCAACACCAACCGGAGCGCTCGCCCTGGGCCGTCAACCAAACTGTTCACTCGGACTGGCAACCGGGACCTACGCGATCAATAGCGGAAGCCTCACTTATACGCAAACGGATATCACTCCGCATTACGAACTTTTGCTTCATTCAGAAGCGCAGCTGTCTACGACGCCCGATGTTTTCGCAAAGGGTTGTATCCTGCAGCCGCCCGCCGGTTTTGGATCACAGCCTGGTGTCTTCGTTGGCTCGACGACAACCGGAATCAAAGTCTTTGCGGGCCTTGGCTTGATCTATCCCTCATTTACGAATGGCGTGTATATCCTGACGGGCACAACGAGCTTCACACTTTCGTCTTTCCAGGATTCGTCGGCCGGCAATCTGGCCGCCGGTGACCTCAACAAAGACGGCAACGGAGACCTGGTGATTCTGGACAGCGCCTCCGCCAACACAGGCCGCGTCACTGTCATGCTCGGCAACTCCGACGGCACTTTCAAGAATGGCGTCACCTACCCGATCGCAGGCAACTACTCCGTCGCAGCGGCGATTGACGACGTCAATGGAGACGGCAACCTGGACATCGTCGCCGTTTCCGGCGACCAGCAAATCTCGGTCTTGCTTGGAAACGGTGATGGCACCTTTCAAACTGCACAAAGTTTTGCAGCGCCGTCGCTGCCCGGCTATACCAACGCGGCTTCCACGCCGATTGTCGGCCTGATTACCGCGGATTTGCGCGGCATCGGCAAAAAGGACATCATCTGCTCGAACGGCCTGGTGCTCTTAGGCAACGGCAACGGCACTTTTACGGCTGTCAGCGCTCCAGCGTTTCCCTACTTCTCTGACCCCCTCTATGCTGGAGGGCCGAGTCTGGCCAGCGGCGATGTGAATAACGACGGAAAGATTGACCTGGTTGTGAATAACAGCACTAGCATTTCAATCTGGAATGGAAAGGGGGATGGCACTTTCACTCAAGGTCAGAGCTACGCGACCATACCCACAGATGGGATCATTTCGGTCAGTGACCTCGACGGAGACGGAAACGCGGATATATTTGTTGGCTTGGGCGACGGGGAGTTCTATGGCGGCGACGAAGGTTCTCCGAATCTCGCGTATGGCCTGATGGGCAACGGCAATGGCACGTTTCAGGGCGCACCTCAATTTGGTACCGGCGAATACACCGGCAACAACCTCGCCGATGTGACGGGGAGCGGGACGCTGGACCTGATCACAAATACCGTGAACACACCCTACGGATATCCCGACACGGTTGTTCCGGCTTTTACCGTTCAGCTTGGCACTGGCAAGGGCTCGTTCAATCCTGTCGCAACGACCATTACCGCGCCCGCCTCCTTCGTTCTGAATGGAACGACTGTGACCGGCGCGAACACGACAAACGCCGACACCTTTGCCGTGGGCGATATCAATGGCGATGGCAAAGCCGATCTTGTTTTCGCCGACAACGGCATTTACTCTGCCCCGGTTTATTTCACCTCAATCAGCAATGGAGATGGAACATTTCAGGCTCCTGCGCCTACCGCCTTTCCACAGATCGCGCCCTCTGCCAATTTCGATATTTCGAACGCGGTTAGCGGCCTGCAAGTCGCCAGCTTGAAAAAGGGCAGCAATGCGAGCCTGATCTTCTCGTTCAATGAAGTTGCGGGTGGTACGGGAGTGAACCCCTACAACCTGGGAATCGTCGTCCTTCCGGGCAATGGCAACGGGACCTTCCAGGCCCCTGTCGTTACCGCGACGTACAGCAGCACCAGCCCGCCAACGGCGGCGTTCCCGCCGCAAGTCGAGGCGATTGCCGATCTAAACGGGGATGGCAATGCCGATTTAATCGTCAATGTTCCAGGTACGGTCATCACAAACTTCCAACTCCAGAATCAACTCGAGGTCCTGCTGGGAAATGGGGACGGCACGTTCAAGACGCCTATTCCCATCGCCTCAGTACCCGATCTCTACAGCATCCCTGTCATCGCCGATCTGAATAAGGACGGCAAGCTCGATCTCGCGTTCCTCGGCGAAACCGCCGCCGGCCAGGCGGAGATCGTGATTGCGCTCGGAAATGGCGACGGCACATTTGCCACGCCCTCCGTCCTCGATCTTCCCGATGGCGACGCTATCCGAAGTGCCGGCTTCGCTGCGGGCGACTTCAATGGCGATGGCAACCTTGACCTGGCCCTCTTCGATTCAGAAGCATTCAGCGGGATCTTCTACGGCAACGGGAATGGCACATTCACCTCAGTCAACATTGGCACAGCCTCTGCGCCAAACCTCATTCCACAGGATCTGGTTAACCTTTCCCTGTTTGGCCCTGCGGTCGCAGTAAACCTGACTTCGAGTTCCGCGCCTGACATCCTCGTCGGCAACACTGTTTTGCTCAACGTGTATGGCGCGGCTCCCACCACCACAAGCACCCCGACTGTCACCGTTACCCCGTCTCCATCCAGCATCACCTCAGCGCAATCGACTGCGGTCACCATCGCCGTCAGCGGCGGAAGCGGAGCAACGCCCACCGGTTCTGTGACGCTGAGCAGCGGGACCTACGGTTCCGCGGCGACTCCGCTCACAAGCGGCGGCGCTGTTCTCACAGTGCCTGCCGGCTCTCTTGCCATCGGAGCCGACACGCTCACCGCGACCTACACGCCCGACTCCACCAGTTCCTCCATCTATAACAGCGCAACGGGGACAGGCTCGATCACGGTGACTGCCGCAGCGGCTCCCAGCTTCGCCCTGACCAACAGCGGCAACATCACGGTCAGCCCCGGCGCGACAACAGGTAATACGTCAACGATCAGCGTAACGCCGTCGGGTGGATTTACTGGAGCCGTTGCCCTGACCTGCGCCATTGCACCAACTGCCGCGAGCGATCCGGCAGCCTGTGCGCTTTCTCCAGCTTCGGTCACGATCAGCAGTACAACGGCCGGTACATCTGCGCTCACCCTCACAACGACAGCCGCAACCACCGCGGCTTTGGACCATCGGAAAGCTGGTGGAATTCCCTGGTATGCGGGCGGAGGCACCACTCTAGCCTGCGTTCTGCTCCTCGTGATGCCGGCACGCCGGAGGCGTTTGCGGAGGATGCTCGGTGTGATCGTGCTGTTTGTATTTCTAGCCGTCGGATTTGTGAGCTGCGGTGGTGGAGGAGGCTCTGGCAAAAGCGGCAACGGCGGAGGAGGCGGCACCAGCAATCCCGGGACGACAGCTGGAAGCTATACCGTCACCGTTACGGGCACATCTGGAGCTACGACAAAAACCACGACGGTCACCTTGACTGTGAATTAGGCCAAGGGCGCTTCAGCGACCATGATCTCGATTCCCTGTTTCTGATTTCGGACCTGTCGTGGACCAACCTAACCCCGATTTTCGAGTTCCGGCCGAATTGGCGGTCACTCGCCCGGTACTCCAAAGTAGAGCCAGTCAAAAGATGCTGGTGGCGGCGAAATTTGAGAGCTTGCCGTGAATCGGTCGCACCGAACTAAGTGCAGCTCACGATCGCTTCTAGATTCGACAGGGCCGCATTGCCCTTGATCACGCAGGCTTCGGAGATTCCGCGACTTCCACTCGGTTGCGGCCGTTTCGCTTTGCCATGTACAGCGCTTTATCGGAGGCGCTCACCAGCATTTCGGAAAGTATTGCAGGGGCAGGCTTCACAGCCGCGCAGCCGATCGAGATAGAGACGGCGTGATCTCCGGCGTTTTCTGGTTCCTCGCGCATCCTCTGAATGCGCAAGCGAATGATTTCTCCGATCCGGGCCGCGTCTTCCACATTTGCGGCGGGAAACAGAAAGGCGAACTCTTCGCCGCCATAGCGCGCCAGCAAATCAGTGGAACGATGGTCGATGCCGAGAATCGTCTGCGCAATGCGCCGTAGACATGCATCGCCGGCAAGGTGACCGAAGCGATCGTTGTATGACTTGAAGTGGTCAACGTCGAGCATGAGGAGCGCGATGGAATCACCGTTGCGGAGTGCGCGCGACCACTCCTTTTTCAGAGTCTCTTCAAAAAGCCGGCGATTGGCAACGCCGGTCAAGGCGTCCGTCGTGGCCTGTCTTTCCATTTCTTCATAGGCGAACTGAAGCCGCTCGTGGAAGACGTTGCGTTCGATCTGCATAACAGAGACATAGAAAACGGTCACCATGGTCAAGGCGAGAAAGGCTTGCAGAAGCAGTATGCGGTGAGCCTGAATTGCGCCTGAACCCAGCATGAGAGGGCCATGGCCATGCATCGTGGCCACGGTGGCGAGGACGGCCAACAGGTTTACGGCGACCACCGACGCGGCAAAGCCGAGACGCAATGTCACCAGCAAAACTACGGAAATGAGAACGAACGAGAAGTCGTATGCCGTTTGCCAGAAGACGAAATAAGTAGCGCCGGTAACCAGCCCCAACAGCAGAACCATCATGGGTACTGCTGAGGCGTTTGCTTTCCGGTATGTTTCTTTGCCGCTGAATACCAGAATGAGCGGCGTGAAAAGGGCGTAGCCGAGCATGTCGGAATCGCCGCGTGTTTGCAGAACAGTCCAGAAATGCACATCGGACAAGAAGAGGTGTGCGGCTGAGGCATAAAGAGTAGCCGAGAGCGCCGGTGCAAGGAGCAGTGCAAAGAGAACGTAACGGAAGACCAGGCGCGGTTCCTGGAGCCAGTCCTCGAGCCGCTTGAAATGGGGTAATGCGAATGCGGCCAGCAGAGGTCCAATCGAGTTGGCTACGGCGTTGACGATGCGCGACGAGACGGGCCAACCGTGCCGTATCCCGCCGATCCAGGAGCCCAGAAGAACCCCTGCGAGGATCGTAAACCAGCGCGAACGTTCCAAACGTACCATTAAGGCGAGCGCTAGCCCGTTGGTTGGCCACCATATCGCTTGCCCCTGTTCGCTGAAGAATCCGACGTAGTTCATGGATTCTTCCATCAAGAAGACCGCGCACGCGAGCCCCAAAGATTCTGCGCAGGATTGAAGTAGCGATCCTCTCCACAAGAGAGCGGGGGCGAGGCTACGGGATTGCTGAGTTGCAGTCATTAACAGAACGTCCCGGGGCGAGGTATGACTCCCGCCGAAACTCTAGCTTTCGGGGCATATTCAAGCGTAGCTGGAAAACCAGCAAAGCCGCGAAGATTCCTGATCGGCAGGGGTTACTTCTAGAGACTGAAAAACGGTCTTCGTTGAACACGTCATCTGCATTTCAATTGGCGCGAACATCCAAACATGCCCAACGAGCGGTCTGGCAAGAGGTTGCTTTGGCTTCCGGTTGGTTTGTGGCTGATCCGGAAATAACCCGATTTTGGGATTACTCATCTCAGAAGTTGTGGGTTCCGGGTGGATCATGACCGATCCGGAAATAATCACAGATTTGAGTAATGCCCGGTTCGGGGGCGTCAGGCTGGATTCGGTTTCCCCGCGAGCCGCGAAGAATCGGACGGTGAGTCTGTGCCGCGACAAATCGCTGGGATTTCATCTTGTCACTTTGCGAAATCTCAGTCATCTTCGAGTTTGGGAACCACGATTCTCCGGGATGTCTTAAAGCGATCCGTCGCGGCCAATTCTGCCTCGAGATGGGCGATGCGGATACGCAAAAGGCGCTTGAATTCGATCTGTGAGGACGTGTCGATTTCGAGGTCCGGGTTGAGCTCCAGCTTCTGTAGAGTGTCACGAAGGATCAAAAGGACGGCTTCTTGAGTTCTGGGAGGCTTGCAGCTCATTGTGCGGCACCCTCACCTACCTATGCCTATTCACACGGTGTGCTCTTGAATCCGCTCAGAGCGGCCCTAGCTTGCGTAGGAATGGGAAAATCATCGTTCTGAAACTGAATCCCTGAGAACCTTGGCCTGCAGTGGGCTCGGCCTCATTCGATCGTTGCTGAACGGGATCGAAAAGCATCTCTGGCCTGAAGAACTCGTATGTCTGCCGCCCTTTCTTCTTGGCGTGATACATCGCGGTGTCCGCATTCCTGATGAGAGTTTCCGCATCTTTGGCGTCCCTGGGGTAGACGCTCACCCCAATGCTCGTCGTGATGTGAATCTCGTGTTGCTCTATCAAATGAACATCCGCGACTGCCTTCAACACTCTTCCCGCCGTGGTCGCTGCATCTTCAGGGTGCTGTAGTTCCTGAAGCAGCACGACAAATTCATCGCCTCCTAAACGGCTCACCGTATCCGGGCCGCGAACACAATCCAGCAACCGCGTCGAGACGGATTGAAGAAGCTTGTCTCCGATCGGGTGTCCCAGGGAATCGTTGACGTGTTTGAAGCCGTCCAAATCAAGAAAGAGTGCAGCTACACCGCACATATTTCGTCGCGCCAAGGCGATCGCCTGACTTACCCGGTCCTCAAGCAGCATTCGATTGGGCAAGCCGGTCAGAAAGTCATGCTCGGCTGTGTGCGCCAGCTTCTCTTCCAGGAGTCGCGTTGCGGTCACGTCGCGAAACACGATCACCGCTCCGGCCATTTGCCCCTCACGGTTATGGATGGGGGCGACGGAATCTTCGATGAAGACTTCATAGCCATCGCGGCGAATCAGAACACAATTCGACGGAAGCTTGCCGGCCCGATTTTGAAAGGTGGCCTTGGCCATCGGATCCAGGATGGACTCACGGGAAGTCGCGTCCACGATCCGGAAGGTCTCGCTCATCGCTCGTCCAGCAGCATCTTTAAGCGACCATCCAGTCATCCTTTCCGCGACGGGATTGAGAAAGGTGATGTTGCCCAGCGTATCAGTACAAATCACCGCATCCCCAATGCAATCGAGCGTCTCTTGGGCGCGTTCCTTCTCAAGGAAAAGCGCTTCTTCGGTCATTTTGCGCGCAGCTGAATTGACGAGAGCACGCCTCAGAGAGCGTGGCTCGATTTGGCCCTTGATCAGATAGTCTTGCGCGCCTTCTTGAATGGCCACCACCGCAATCCCCTCATCGTCGGGGCTGGACAGCAGAACAATCGAGGTGTGGGGCGCGGCCGCGCGTACCCGCCTGACCGCTTCGAGTCCAGGTAGATCCGATAACCCCAGATCCATCAGGAGAATGTCAACCGATCGCCCGGCCAGATATATCTCGGCGTCCCTCATGGATGCGACATGAGTCAACTCAAAGACGCATGAGATCGAGTCTTTAAGCATCTCGTGGATCATACCAGCTTCTTCAGGGTCGTCTTCAATGAGAAGGATGGACTTAGGTAGTCTTTTTTCCATTGCTTGCACCTCGTCCGGCCAACCTTGTTCTCCGGAAACCCAGGAGACATGGACATGTGCATGGACTTACGACGTCGACAACCAGGATCTATTCGTTCCATGCACATCAACTTACTTCGCAATATTGTAAGAAGATAAGTGCTGCATCATGCGCATCCGTGTCGATAAGATGCGGGGGGATAATAAGGCTATGCTGCCACCCATTGGACGGAAAAACTGTTCAATTCTGCTCAACAGGTTGAGGTATTTGGCTGAATCTCATGTACGTTGGAGACATGCATTGGTATCGCACAATAGGTATGTCGCTGTTACGAAACTATTCTTTCCGGATCGATGAGGCTGACATAGTAATTAGTTAATTAATATTCTTGGATGTTACTCCCATAGGAACCAAGACGACGCTCCATTGCTCAAGATCCGCTTGGTCTATAGTCGCGGTTCAGTCATCAAGTAGCAATTCCTGATTGGACCCTGCTTCGCCAATGAGCGGCCAGGCGGTAATGGTTCTGTTTGAATCAACATCTTGATACGGATTGAACGGAATGAACTCTCTACAAGAATCGATGTCAAGGAAGAACAAAGAAGCTCGTCGCCGAGTCATTTACCAAGGCACTGAGTTCATGGTCCCAAGCGTGCAATCGCGCTGTCCCAGTCGCCGCGACAAATCTGCCAGAACAAATATTCTGTCGGATACCAGAGGCTGTCTTCGGTCCGTTAACCAGCACTGGTCGGGCGAAAGGAAGCAGCACCCCGGTTGGCTTCGCAAACGCGGCCGCCAGGCTTGCGTCGGTCATCGACGCAGCGATGTCGGCTCTGAATCCCTGATTACGCAACGAAGACTTAATGGAGGTCAAAATTGCGCGATTCGCGGTAACAGATCTGTGGGTACCGCTATCCACCTCAATGGCACAGAAAGCCGCATTTTAGGGGCTATCTAGGCATGAAATGATTGATGTTATCGGCATATCTTTAACAAATAAAAGCATCTATTGATATATCCCAAAGTAACTTATAAATAACACTTTAGTGATATTCGTCACGACCGATTACGGTCATGTGCCGCATCCTGATCCTCGAAGCCAAGCTCTCGATAGCCGCAAGGTTCCCCTTGGGGAAAGCTGCATTTTCGCAGCTCAGGACGAGTGCGCCCAGAGGCTTTCGGGGATGGGTCTCTTATGCATATTTCCTGGCCATATAGATTCCTGAAGCATTTTTCCAACGACAGAGAAGGCCTAACTAAGATTGCTGCAACGCTTTCCGGATTCCTGTTCCTTGCTGGTTGCGGAGGGTTGCACACCAGCTCTGGTTCATCGGGAGAGCCACAGGGGGCGACCCTCCGCGCAGTGTCGTGCAGCAGCGCGTCAATGACTGGCGCCGGGTCGGATACCTGCACAGTGAGCCTGACGGCGGCTGCCCCTGCAGGCGGATTGACGGTAAATCTGTCCAGCAATAGTGCATCGGTGATGGTGCCCGCATCGGTAATGGTTGCGGCGAACGCTACCAGCGCTGGTTTCATGGCCTCCGTGGCCTCGGTTTCAACAACGCAGACAGCAACGGTCAGTGCGAGCGTCGGCAGTGCATCCAGTACCTTTGCTTTGCAAATATCGCCGGCTGTCTCCCCGTCAGACACAACGCCAACATTGAGCGTGAGTACGAGCAGTGTGAACTTCGGCGATGTCCAAACGGGACAAAGTGCGAACCAAACTGTGACTCTCAGTTCGACGGGCACAGCCCCGGTGACGATCACAAGCGTTCCCGTGACCGGGTCGTCGTTTAGTGTCTCGGGAGGCACAGTCGCGGCCACCCTAAACCCGGGACAGACAGCAACATTGACGCTGCAGTTCGGCTCCCCAAGTGTCGGCACCTTCACGGGACTCTTGACGATCATAAGCAACTCGTCGCAAGGCAATCTTGTCGTGAACATGAATGCAGTCGGGGTGGCTGCGCCCAATGCGCCGGTTGCACCGGCCGCACCGGCAGTTAATCAGGTATCTTGTAGCAATGCCTCGATCACCGGGGCAGGGTCCGATGCCTGTACGGTGAGCCTGACTGCCGCAGCGCCTGCAGGCGGATTCGCGGTAAGCCTGGCCAGCAGCAATGCAGCGGTGACGGTCCCCGCATCAGTGATGGTTCAGGCAAGTGCAACGATTGCGAGTTTCACCGCCTCAGTGGCCTCCGTGACCTCTCCACAAACGGCCACTTTGACCGCGTCTGCAAATTCGATTGCGGCGACCGTTGGCCTTCAATTGAATGCGTCGAACCCGACACTCGGTGTAAACACAACCAACGTCAACTTCGGAAATGTCCAGACGGGGCAGAGTGCGACCCAAACCATCACCCTCAGTTCGACCGGGAACGCTTCGGTAACGATCTCTGGCCTCTCGGTTGCGGGTTCGCTCTTCAGCGCGGCGGGAATCAGTGTTCCTGCGACTCTCAATCCCGGACAGACCGCCACCGTTACGCTGCACTTCAGTTCGCCAAACGTCAGCAACTTCACGGGAATTCTGACCATTGCGAGCAACTCGTCGCAAGGCAACCTCGTCGTCAACATGACCGCAGCCGGCGTTGCGACACTCACGGTTGGCACTGTTTCGTGCACCAATGCCTCGATAACCGGTGCAGGATCGGATGCTTGCACCGTGAATCTGACTGGGACTGCACCGGCAAGCGGAATGGCGGTTAGCCTGGCGAGCAGCAACGCTGCAGTGACCGTGCCGGCGACGGTGACGGTTCCTGCAAGCGCGACCAGCGCAGCCTTTACGGCGACCGTGTCATCGGTCAACTCGTCGCAAACAGCCACCTTGACCGCGAGCGCAGGAGGCGCGTCTGGCACCTTCGCCCTCCAGCTGACGCCCGCCCTGGCGACGCTGAGCGTGAATGCAACAAGCATTTCGTTTGGCAATGTTTCTCTCAATAACCCATCCACGCAATCGATCACGCTGACGTCCTCAGGAACCATGCCTGTCACCGTCAACTCAGCCACGATTACCGGGACCGGTTACACGATATCTGGAGCGAGTTTTCCGCTGACGTTGAATGCCGGTCAGACCGCAATCCTCAGCGTCCAATTCGATCCGACGACAAACGGTGCGGTCACGGGTCAGTTGACATTCAGCAGCAACAGTTCAAGTGGCTCCACGACCTCGATCAGCCTCACTGGAACAGGGGTTGCATATTCAGTAGCCCTGACATGGGATGCGCCCACGGGTTCGGGCGATCCTGTTGTTGGTTATGACGTCTATCGGGCGGCGCAAGGAAATACCACATATCAAAAGATAAACACCTCGGTCCTCACCCAAACTGCATATACCGATAGCACTGTGCAGGTTGGGGGGGCATACGTGTACTACGTGACCAGTGTCGATTCGTCTGGAAGTCAGAGCACGCCATCGAATGACGCCACCGTGGATATTCCCTAAGCGCACATGGAGGGGTATATAGAGGCGAATATATATTTACAGGAAGGCCATCAAGAACAAGCTGGAAATGAGCGAGGCAACAAACTCGCTCATTTCGCGCTTGCTTGATGAAATACTTCCGGGTCAGGTGTACGCCGCGAGTTTATAGGTACCGAAAAGATCCCTAGAACTCCAACCGCAATGCAAACTGGATCTCGCGTGGGGTACCGGTTCCAATCGGAGTTGTGCTTGCGGTCGATACCTGCGGCTCAATGCTCGATGGCGATATCTCGGTCGGCGGCAGCCAAACTTCTTCCAGTGGCAAACTGTACTGGGCGCGATTGAAAAGGTTAAACATTTCACACCTAAATTGAAGTTGGATGCGCTCAGTAAGTGGAATACGCCTCGAGATGCCAAGGTCGGTCTGCCACAGATCCGGCCCCCGAGCAATGTTGCGTGGTGTGTCGCCGTAGCTGTCCGGATCTGTTACAGCGGTAAAAGCTGCGGGATTGATCCAGTTGCTGGCCGTGCCTCGAATCCACTTTCCTCCGGGTGGAGTAATGGGAATACCCGGAACCAGATTGGGGCGTGCATTGATCGTATAGCCTGTGGCGATCGATGAGCTAGAACGAGAGTAGGTGACGTTGAGTGGAGTGCCGGTTCGAGCCGCGAGGATGTCGGACACGCTCCAGCTGCCGAAGACCGCTCTCGGGATTCCAGGACCAGAGAGCCAGGCCTTTCCGCGGCCGAAGGGAAGATCATATACGACGCTTCCATTGATGACGTGGCGCGCGTCGAAATCTCCCGACGCGCGTTCGCAGGCCATGCACGCGGGGTTCTGTGGATTGTCAGAATCCCCGCCACCTGGCGCGTCCTGATCGATTTGATGGGAGTAGGTATAGTTGGCAGAAACCAGCAAACCGCTGGTAAAGTTCCGCTGAAGACTGGCAACGAAACCGCCATAGGAGCTGCTGTTGGAGTTTCCCCGCCATCTGACCTGGCCAAAGGCAGGATAAGGACGCAAGCCTGTAGCGGGGTCGATGAGGTTGACATACGAGGTGATGAGCAGAAAATTGCCCTTGCTTCCCACATAGGACAGCGTCCCCACAAGGTTGTGTGGAAGAGCACGTTGTACCGAAAGTCCCCACTCACTGACGTACATGTCTTTGCGATCGCGGTAATCGGCGTTGGCCGATATCGTGCCCGGGCCGTTCAGGAACGGTGTGATTGGGTAAGAAAGCCCAGGGGTTGACTTCGCGCTCAGTGAGTACGCGCCGACCTCGTTCTTGATTGGGACATTCTGATCATCGAGCTGACCGTCGCCGTGGTAGAGACCAAAGCCGGAGCGAAGAATCGTTCTGCCGCCGCCAAGAGCGGACGGCGACCAGGCAACGGAGATGCGTGGGTCGACATCGAGAGTGTTCGGGTTGCCGAAGCTTGCGCCGACGCCACAGAAGCCAGCGGCTCCACAGGTTGAGAAATCGAAAGGATTCGCCTTTCCGTGGACTTCGTGAAAGATGTTGTAAAAACTGTAGCGCACGCCAAGATTCAGAGTCAGGTTGGGGCGGACTTTCCATTCGTCCTGTAGGTACGAGTAGACGTCGGTCTTGCGGAGGCCATTCACCGGCAGCGTGGCGTTGTAGGTGGCGGAGCTAACGGAATTGGCAAGAAAACTGGACGTGGGAAGATTGAGTGAAGAATAAACGACCGTCCCGTTGGAAGTATTTCCCTGGTCGAGTTGGATGCGTCGGACCTCCGCACCGAACTTCAACGTATGTGCTCCACGCGTCAAGGTCAAATTATCGATGTAGGAGAAGGAATTACCCACGCCGAGGTTGAATTCGTTGTTTGCCAACGCAGTGAGACCAGGGATGGCGATCGAGTATGGAAGATTCGCCAGTCCCTGGTTTGTGGTGAAGACGGTGCTGCGATTGAAGCCGAACTTGAGTTCATTCACCAGCATCGGCGAGAAGATGTGTAACGCTTCAACTTCCCCGTTCACTGGCCGGGATGTGACCAGCTGCCGATCATCCAAGCCATCAGAGGGCACGTCACTATAAGCGGCATCGAAGCTGAATCGAAGATATGCCGTATCGGCAGCCGAAAAGTGGTGATCCAGTCGCAGCATCGCGGAGTCTTCGTGATCCAGTTGCCGCCCGGCGCCAGTGAACTGGTCGATGTCTGTCGCGTAGGATGTCAGCCCAATCGTCGGATAGGCAGAGACGATCGGAGCCAACATCGGATTCGCGGCGACCACTTGAGCCGTGAAAGCCGGGCTTGGGACAAATCCCGAGAGAGGTTGACCGTAGCTCTGGCGAAGTCCTTCATAGGTGAAAAAAAAGAAACTGCGGTCGCGAGCGATCCGGCCTCCGAGGTCACCGCCGAATTGGTTGAGGTGAAACGGCAGCCTGGTTGGAAGGATTGGATCGCGTGCGTCGAGAACGTCGTTGCGAAAGAATTCGAAGAGGCCGCCATGAAGGGTATTTGTCCCAAACTTGGAGGCAACATCAATCTGTCCGCCGGGCGTGCTGCCGTTCTCGGCGGTAAAGAGCATCGTGTCGATGTGGAATTCCTCGATAGCGTCAGTCGGAATGGCAAGCCGGACGAACGGTTGCTGCGCTTGATTGACGATGTTGGTGGCGTCAATACCGTCGTAGGTGAAGTTGTTATCGTCCAGGCCGCGGCCGGCGAAGCGAATGCTGCGCTGATTGCTGCCGCCCGTGTCCACGGCTCCGGGAACGAGCGCCGTCAAGGTGGACCAGTTTCTGCCGTTTGACGGAAGATCCTGGACCTGTTTGGACTCGGCGCGTGCCCCCAGCGTGTCAGTCGTCTCGTCAAGCTGCGAGTTCAGGCCCGAAACGTTCATTTGTTGCGCAACGCTTCCCACGGCAAGCGCAATGTCCAGGGTCCGGGTGTGGCCGGCGGCTTGTTCCACGTTTTCGAAGACTGCCTCGCTGAATCCTGGAGCAGAACAGGAAACACGGTAGAGGCCGATTGGCAACTCCGGAATGTCGTAGATGCCGGTTGCGGATGAAACTGTTTCACGAACCTGACCGGTCAATATTTGAAGGGCGGTTATCCGAGCTCCTGGAATGCGCCTTCCGGCGCTGTCCGTAATGGTTCCAGTTAGGCCCGCGCGATCGACTTGGGCAAAAGAACCACTTCCCATAAGAAGAGATACAAAGAAGGCTCCGTGGATCAGCAGCTTCAACTGCCGGAGAATCGGTGTTGGTCTCGTCGCCATTGAAGTAGCCTATCTGGAATCTATGAAATTTTCATTACGTGAGACATATTCAAAATTGGGCCCTCACTCATGCCATTGCAAAACCCGCCCATGACTCCCTCGATGGAGGGGAAAACGAACCGAGCTAGAATATCGCGCGATACCTTCCTAATGCCGTCTCCAATTCGCGGTTGAAGAGTGTCCGCCCGCTTGAACACCGGCCATTCCCTCGCCCCGATTACAATCGCAGTGGAGAATCTCCAAACGACGATCCCTTCCAAGAGCCTTTGCCGTTTCTCTCTCCCACTATTCGTGGCTGCAGCAACTCCGAACTGATTGGAGTCCCAAGTCGATTTTGCTTTCCGAATACCTGATTCCCGATTCTTTCTGAGGTGGAATGAGCACAAGACATCGACGCGATTTTCTTAAGCTCCTCGCAGCGGCTACGCCGGGCCTTGCCCTCGCGAGTCGGCTTGATGCAAGTCAGCTCGGAAGCCGCTCGAAGTCTGCAGAGCCTCGCAAGACAACCCTTGATCGATATATTGACCCGCTGCCGATCCCATCGCGGCTATTGCCCTATGAAAAGCGCAGGAATCAGTTTCGCTTTCGGGTGCGCATCGTGGAATTCGAAAAGCGATTACACTCTCAACTGCCGCCAACAAGGTTGTGGGGATATGAAGGACAGTACCCTGGCCCAACCTTTGAAGCTTTTCAAGATCAATCGATCGAGGTGCGCTGGGAAAACCGTCTTCCCACTCAGCACCTGTTTCCCATCGATTCGCACATTCACGGCGCCATGCCTCCGAGTTCGGCGGTTAGGACCGTGCCCCATCTCCATGGCTCTCGAAGCCCTTCTTCGAGCGATGGACTTCCAGAGCGTTGGTTCACACCGGGGTCCTCGGCACACTACTCCTATCCAAACAGCCAACCTGCCGCGACTCTCTGGTATCACGACCACGCGGTAGGTATCACGCGTTTGAATGTGTATGCCGGACTTTCAGGGTTCTTTCTGCTCCGCGACAATGAGGAACTCGGGATGGGGCTGCCTTCCGGTGACTACGAGATCCCTCTGCTACTACAGGATCGAACGCTGGACGGCACCGGTCAGCTCGTATATTCGCCGACATTTGAGGATGGTTCGGAGCCTCCTGACGGAGGTTGGGCGCCAGAGTTCTTTGGCCAACTTCCTGTCGTCAACGGTGCAATCTACCCTTTTCTGGAAGTTGAGCCCCGGCCGTATCGTCTCCGTCTTCTAAACGGAGCGAATTCCCGATTCTTTGATCTCTATCTGAATCTGGCAAAGAGACCGGAGGATATACCGTCTCTCGTTTCGTTTCACCAAATTGGAAGCGACGGCGGCTTGCTACCAAAACCAGCCCCCTTGACGACACTGTTATTGGGCCCTGCAGAGCGCGCCGATGTGATCGTCGATTTCTCCGGCCTTGAAGGAAAGACTGTAACGCTATCCAACAAGGCCGCAGTCCCATACCCCGGTTGGAACGTCCTGGCGACTGTTCACGAGCGGCTGGCTGAACTCATGCAATTTCGCGTGACTCGATCGCTTACAGGCACCAAAAAGAATTTTGATTTGGCTCTATCAAGGCCATTCAAGAATCTGGATGAGGCCGCTTCGGTCGCTACCAGGGACTTCGTGCTCTCGGAAAAGATGGATTCGAATGGGCACTCGCTTGGAGTACGAATCAATGACAAAGGGTACGACGAGCCTGTCACCGAAATCGTGAAACTGGGAACAACCGAGAAATGGCGATTCATCAACAATACCGATGATAGTCATCCCATGCATTTGCACCTCGTCCAGTTTCAGATTCTTCAGCGTCAGGGATTCGATCCGTTCGCATTTCAGAGAGGCAAGCTCGTTCTCGCGGGAACCCCTCGTAAACCCGCGGCGAACGAGATGGGATGGAAAGACACCGCGGTGGTGAGTCCAAGCGAGATTCTTACGATCCTGGTTCGCTTTGAAGGATTTACCGGCCGATACGTTTTTCACTGTCACATGCTGGAGCACGAGGACAACGACATGATGCGCCCATACGAAGTAGTCTCGAGCTAAATTGATTCGGCCCCTGGACAGTTGATCCCGTCCTCAATTCGATCCCCCTGAAATCTCAGCTCTCCCAGCACAGAAGGCTCATCAAAGCGACCTCGAACGGATTTCCTTGAAAATTTCACATTGCCAATTTGATATCGGACTAATCTTGTCGTATATTCAATATGCGACTGATTTTGTCGCATATTCACGCGAGAAGCTGAACAGCGGTTTTGTGAAGTGGGGAAAGGAATTTAGGGACCAGGGTCCCGCGGGTAATCTCTTGGCGGAGACCGCAAAGACCCTGGCAGCTGCCACCTAGCGGCGGCAGGCTGTCTGCATTATAGGGTCGCCTTCGGGCAGCTCAACAGCAGTTCTCTGTTTCAAGCCGAATTCCAAAGCCATTCCGGTCAACGTCGGACCTTATCCGAGTGTGTTCGTTCATCCGGAGAAGTCCGCCTGCCTGGTAGAGACCTGGGGTCTGGACCACCGACCTCGTCTTCGACCGATCGAACGAGGGCGCCAAAAAGGATCAGGCGGTTCCACGTTCTGCCAATTTCAAAACGTACCTGGGAGAGAGATGAAGCAGAAGAAGCGGAGATCAACGGAGAAGAAGGTCGTCAAAGGAACCAGGTTCAGCCCAGCAAGAGGCTGGATTGCGATGGGAACTTTGGCAGCCTATGCGGCAATGGGTGGGACGCGCGCCGCGATGGCCGCAACGGCAAAGGCAGATCCGGGTGGGAATGGCGCTCCCGCAGCAACGCTTCCTCTCAAACGCTTCAACATTCCTGCAGAACCGTTGGATGAAGCAATCGCCGCCTATGAGAAGGCAACTGGTCTGACAGTGCGAAATGTGCTTCCTGACGGAACATTGGCCGGTTTCAAGTCAGCGGGTGTCCTTGGTCTCTATCGCGAGGACGAAGCGCTACGGCTACTTCTCGAAGGCACGGGGCTCAACTATCGTGTGGAGGATGCGAGCACGATGGTGGTCGGTGTTCAGGCAAGCGATACTGTCTCGGTAACGGCTTCCCTCCCAGATTCCATCTCTCTCGATAAATTCACTCAACCTTTGTTGGAAACGCCACAGAGTGTCACCGTGGTTCCGCAATTCGTGATGCAGGATCAGGGTCTTTCCACTCTGCGCGATTCACTTCGCAATGTTCCGGGTATCAGCCTAGCCGCCGGGGAGGCGGGAGCACAGGGAGACAACCTAACCATTCGCGGTTTCACCGCCCGTAATGACATCTTCCTCGATGGCATTCGAGATTTTGGAAGTTACTACCGCGACTCGTTCAACTTTGAGCAGGTAGAAGCATTGGAAGGCCCCGCCGGAATTCAGTTCGGTCGTGGATCGACCGGCGGCGTGGTGAACCAGGAGAGCAAAGTTCCCGAAGCCGAGAAGTTCGTGGATGTGCATCCGGAGTTTGGCACCGATCTCACACGGCGCCTGACGGCCGACGTAAACAGCCCCCTCGCCAACGAGCTTGGCGGCTCGGCGTTCCGGATCAACGTGATGGCTCAGGAAGGCGGTGTGGCCGGACGTGACGGCGAAGAGCTGCGAAGATTCGGAATTGCACCGTCCGTCGCAATTGGCATGGACACGAGGACGCGCGCGACCCTGAGCTACTTCCACCTGTCGGAAGACGACACCCCTGATTACGGTCTGCCTTGGCTGTTCAACAAACTCGCGCCTTCCGACCGGCATAGCTATTTCGGATTTCCTGACGAGAACTACTTGAAGACGAACGACGACGTTTTGACGCTGCGCGTAGAACATGAGTTCTCGCCGAGCCTGAACGCGCACACCCTCGCTCGAGCAGCGAACTATCCGAGACAGGCACAGATTACCGAGGCTCAGATTTGTTCGAACGCGTCCTTAAGCGTGCCGGTTGGCAGTGTTGTTTCGGCGCTACCGACACTGGCTTACAATTCAGCGCTCCCCTGCCCCTACACGCCGGACACTCCTGCGGACGAGATCACGCAAGTCAATCGCAATCAAATTCAGGTCAAAAGCGTTGAGGGAGATCTGTGGGATCAGACCGAGATTACTGCACGTTTCGGTACCCATGGGATTCGACATGCCCTCGTTGCAGGTGTCGAGGGCGGCCAGGAAATTTCGAATCCAATACGCACCAGCTACACAATCAACAAGATCAATACTGTGCCTGAGACAACCCTGTTGACTCCCAATGAGGACCAGCCCTTCGCGGGAACGGGGTATATCTCTTCGATCGTGCATACCAAAGCAAAAAGCGTCGGTCTGTATTTCGTGGACACGATGAAGCTCGGTCGGCTGTTTGAACTCAATGGAGGAGTGCGCTGGGACCGCTTTGATACGGGCTACAACCTCTATCAGCCAGCCCCGCCGGCTGGAGGAACTGTGACGGCTGCTGTGCCCCCCATCAGCAGACTCGATGAGCAGCCGAGTTATCGCGCAGCCTTTGTTTACAAGCCCTCGGTACGCGGGAGTCTCTATTTCGATTATGGAACAAGCTTCAATCCGGCGGCGGAATCGCTGAGCTTAAGCGTTGGGTTGGCAAATGGCTCCGCTGCACCAGAAGAGAACGAGTCCTACGAGGCAGGCGCGAAGTGGAGCTTTCTCAATGAGCGCTTGCTGATGGAAGGTGCGTGGTTCCGGACGGAGAAGGACAATGCGCGCGAGACGGATCCAACCAATTCGAACAACATCGTCGCTGCGGGCAATCAATTAGTCAAAGGCGCACAAGTCAGCTTGGTGGGCCGTCTGCCAGAGGGCATGGATCTTGTTGTCGGCTATGCGTACCTCGATAGTGACGTGATCTTCTCGAAGTTCTTTCCGACTTCTGTCGGATACCCACTTGCCAACGTGCCGAAGCAGACCTTCAATCTGTTTGTGACGCATCGTCTCCCGCTCCGCTTTTCAGGCGGCTTTGGCAGCAACTACGTTGGCAGCCGGACGGCAAGCTCGACTGTCCCATACATGCCGACGGGCTTTCTCGCGAACCCCAATGGGCCGGGCTACGTGGTGACAAGCGTCGCGATGAAGCAGGTGCCGGGCTATTGGTTGTTCAGCGCAATGGTGAAACGACCATTGAGCGAGAGACTTGAATTACAGGCCAATATCAATAATCTCCTGGATCGCTATTACATCGATCTGCCACATCCGAGCCATCTCATTCCTGGTGCTGGAGCCAGCGCATTGATCGGCGTGAATTTCAGGTTCAAATAACTGGCCGGGCAGGCCGTCTGCGCACAGGCACGCGCGGCCAGCGGCCCCAGGCGCTTAATTGATAGGAGGTTGGGCGGCATGTTGATTACGATTCCAGATGTTTTGACCACTGAAGAACTGAACCAGGCTCGGGCTGTGCTGGACGCCGCGGAATGGATCGACGGCAAAGTAACGGCAGGCTATCAGGCCCAGAGCGTAAAAGAGAACATGCAACTGCCGGAAGGTCACCCCATCGCAGTGAGACTTGGTGAAATGGTTCTAGCGGCGCTCGCACGTTCTCCGTTGTTCATGTCAGCGGCAATGCCACTCCGGGTCTTCCCGCCAATGTTCAATCGGTACACAGGTGGCGGGCACTTTGGCACGCATGTTGATACCGCGATTCGCGCAACGGCCTCGACCGGTCAGAGGATACGCACGGATGTCTCGGCCACGCTGTTCTTCTCGACACCGGAAGAATATGAGGGTGGTGAGCTGCTGGTAGAAGACACCTACGGCGTGCACCGCATCAAGCTGCCGGCCGGGCAAATGGTACTGTATCCGGCGACGAGCTTGCATCGCGTCACACCCGTGACCCGTGGCGCGCGCGTGGCGTCGTTCTTCTGGATTCAGAGCATGATCCGTCACGATGGCGACCGCACGCTACTCTACGACCTGGATACGGCGATTCAACAGCTGGCGCAGGAGAGTGTTGGAAATCCAGTCGGCGTGAAGTTAACCGGTGTGTATCACAATTTGCTCCGCCGTTGGGCGGAGATTGGTTGACTTGCTGACCAGCGAGTACGCTGGCTCACACACTAACGCACGAAGCACGGACGATTCGGATCGAATGCCCAGCCGGGTATCAGAAACTGCATCGCCACGGCGTCATTGCGCGCGCTAAGGTCGAGCTGGCGATAAAGCTGATGCGCCCGTTCGATTTGTTCCATATCCGGTTCGACGCCGAGGCCGGGGCGTTCCGGAACGGAAATGACGCCATCGCGAATCTGAAGCGGTTCACGCGTGAGGCGCTGACCGTCCTGCCAGATCCAATGAGTATCGATAGCTGTGACCCTTCCAGCTGCCGCGGCTGCAACATGAGTAAACATGGCTAGGGAGATATCGAAATGGTTGTTTGAGTGGGATCCCCAAGTCAGCCCCCAGTCCCGACAGAACTGCGAAGCGCGGACTGACCCAGCCATAGTCCAGAAATGCGGATCAGCGAGCAGGATATCGATTGCATGTAACAGCGCTGCGTGATGAAGCTGACGCCAGTCCGTGGCTACCATATTGGTCGCTGTGCGCATGCCGGTGGCGCTCCGAAACTCGGCCAAGATCTCGCGGCCGGAGTAGCCCTGCTCAGCACCACATGGATCTTCTGCATCGTATGAACGATCCATCCCATGATTGGCGCGAAGAAGACGAGTGAGAAGTATTGCGAGGAATTGAAGATGGCTGAAGCGCGACCACGTTCCGCGGTGGGAAACCACGCGGCGACGATGCGCCCGTTGCCCGGAAACACCGGCGACTGAGCCAAGCCGGAAAGCAGACGGAGAGCGAACAGCGAATAGAAGGCAACGGCAGTAGACAAGTATCCTGTGAAACCAGCCATGAATGCACAGATTGACCAGCAGAAAATGCTGATGCCGTAGACGCGTTTCGAACCAAACCGATCGAGCAGGCCGCCCGCCGGCAACTGTCCTGCGACGTAGGCCCAGCCGAATCCTGAGAAGAGATAGCCGAGGCGCACCGCGTCAAGGTGGAGGTCGCGGCTGAGGTCAACGGCCGCGATGGAAAGCACCACCCGATCACCGTAACTCATCGTACTGGCGATAAACAGCATGAGCACTATCAGGTATCGGACTCGTGATGTCTCTCGGTAGGTCATGGGCAATTGGCATTATCTCAACGCGGATCAGGCACGGCCCTCGACCAGTTTCTTCAGCTCTTCGAATTCGGCGGTCTCCAATTCGGTGAGCGGCGCTCGAACCGGGCCGGCTGGACGGCCAATCGCTCGCATACCGGCCTTGACGATGGATACAGCGTAGCCTTTTTTTTTGCTGCGGATGGCGATATAGGGAAGAACGAATTCGCGCAACATGGCGAAGACTGTGGCTCGATCATGGCGGCGCACTGCGCTGTAGAAATCCTGCGCGAAACGCGGCAAAAAATTGAAGATGGCAGACGAGTAGGTGGTTACACCGATCTCGAGATAGGGTAACGCAAACGTTTCTGCCGTGGGCAAACCGCCAATGTATATGAGCCGATCGCCGAGGCAGGCGCATATGCGCGTCATCAACTCGATGTCGCCGTATCCATCCTTGAAGCCCACCAGATTCGGGCAGTGGTGGCACAACTGTTCGAGCGCCGACTCATTGAGAATGGCGTTATCACGGTTGTAGAAGATGACGCCGAGATGCGTTGAGGCACAGATTGCGCGCGCGTGCTCGATAATCCCCGACGATTCCGCATTCACCAGATAAGGCGGGAGCAGGAGAAGTCCGTCAGCTCCAGCCTCTTCCGCCGCCCGAGCGAACTGGATTGCGGTGCGGGTGCCATACCCGCAGCCTGCAAGGACCGGAACCCTTCCGGCAGATTCAGACACCGCGGCCGATACGACCCTGGAATACTCCTGCAGCGTGAGCGAAAAGAACTCACCCGTGCCTCCTGCTGCGAATAGCGCCGCAGGTCGATGGTCGAGCATCCACGCGATGTGCTCGCGATAGGGCTGTTCGCTGAATTCGTACTGCTCATCGAAATGCGTGACCGGGAAAGCGAGCAACCCTTCGCCGATGCTTCTGGCCATCTCTGTCGGATTTTGTTTGAGCATGATAAATGACCGATGCCGGGAGTTGATCTCCAACAAGCCCCTTAAGGAATGAAGGACTGCAGAGAAACTATAGAAGAAGATGGATAAGGATACCAAGGGGGCGTACCGGCAGCGGATTACTACCTTGACAGGACACGTATCTCGCGGTCCCGGTTCAAAGCTACGGATCGAATCCTTCCCCGAAACGCGTGAATAAAGATAGGCCATAGCAGTTATGGCTCTCTCGCTCAATTATCGATTGCTGTGTCGCATTGAATTGAGATCAAATGGAGAGCGATATGTTCCAGATCTCGCGTCTTCCATCGATCTCGTTTTTCGGAGGAGAGTCCAAGAAGACTCTCGATCTTTCGCAATTCGGCGGCCAAATTCAGCATGTGGCGCAGATCGTCTCGAAGATTGCACCTGCTGCGAATAGCGTTGGTCTCATCTTCCGTACGGGCCCTGAACTTGTGGTTTCCTGGCTCGGAGTCCTCGCGGCGGGAAGAGTTCCCATCATCCTGCAATATCCCACCTCGAAAATCAGCAAAGTTTATTGGCGTGACTCGGTTGGCGATTCAGTCTCGAAATGCGGCATTGGCGCACTTTTGTGCGACCCTGACCTTCTAATCTATGCCCCCGAGGAACTGGCGCCGTGCCACTTCGTCCGCGGCCTCGATGATTCGGCAACGGGTGGTGACGACCTGGCCTTCCCACTGCAGGGCGACATTCTGCAGTTGTCTTCCGGAACAACCGGGTTCAAGAAGCCGGTTCGATTCAGCTTTGACGCGCTGCGAAAGCATGCGTCTCTCTATAACCAGATCCTGCAGCTCAATCAAAACGATTGCATCGTTTCCTGGCTTCCGCTCTACCACGACATGGGCTTCATCGCATGCCTCGTGATGCCTCTGCTGCTGGGCATCCGTGTTGTCTTTATCGATCCAATGACCTGGGTCCATCGTCCGCCGCTGCTCTTCGATGCCATCCAGAATCATCGTGGGACTGTCTGCTATATGCCGAACTTCGGCTTCGAAGTCATGGCCAAGTTGGGATCGTCAGGTCCGTTTCCGACGATGCGTCATTGGATTAGCTGCTCCGAGCCGACCTACCCCGACACGTTGGAGCGGTTCATGCAAGCGACCGGAGCCAGCCCGGCAACCGTTTCGACCAGTTACGGCATGGCCGAGAATGTTTTTGCGGTAACGCAGAGTTCCGGTTATCGGGTTTTAGAGCGGGACCAGAAACGTTACGTGAGTTGTGGGAATCCCATTCCCGGAACCGAAGTCAGGGAGAAATCCGGCGAATTATTTGTGCGTAGTCCTCATTCGATCATTGCCTACGAGGGCGGCGCGGATATTCGGGACGAAGAGGGCTACTACGCGACAGGTGACATTGGCTTCATCGATCAAGACGAAGTCGTGATCACCGGTCGCAAGCAGGACCTCGCCAACATCGGCGGACGCAAGGTTCTGCTAAATGATTTGGATTTTGCTCTTGGCGAGATATTTCCTACTTCCAAAGGCCGCATCGCCTCGATGGCCGTTTTCGATCCGACCCTTGGGACTGAGAAGACCATCTTCCTGATTGAAGACCCGCGTTTCTGGGAAAGTGAGCGCTCTCCCGAGCCAACCCGGCTGGTCCGCGAAGCGACCGGACTCGAATGGGTGGAGGTTCACTTTGTTCCGCCGCAATTCATCAGCAAAACCTCTTCCGGAAAGATCAACCGAAAGAAATGTATTGAAGATTGGCGAGCCTCTCAGTCAGCAATATCTGTCTCGCTCACTCCTCTTGGAGAACGGGACCTCGCAGTCGAGTTGGCCGAGAAGTTCCCCGGCATTTCGCGCGACTCGCCCATTGGGAAGGAGCTTGATTCGCTCGGTCAGGTTGTCGTACGCCTCCTTTGCGAAGAGCACGGTATTGGATTTACGCCCGATTTGACTCTTGGGCAAATCGCTAGGCTTGGACGCGGCGCCAGCAAGGCCTCGGCGGGCGAAATTTTTTCGATTGTCGCGCTCGTGGACGGGCCCAGACTAGGCATGGGAGCAGAAAAGCCTTACATCGACGATGCGTATCTTGCCGAGCTCGCTGACGTGGCCGGCGCTCCGGTGCATTTCGAACATATTTGCGTGCCCCCGATCCCCATCCTTCTTTGCGATCTCATCTTTCATGATTACTTCCTGCCCAAAAACCCAATGCCGGCTTATGGCGTCCTTTCCTCTGTCCTGCAAAAGATCAAGAATGCCAGTTTGATCATCGTGGACGATGAGGACAACCTGCGACTGCCTCCTTTCTGCGCGTATCCAATCCTCGATTTTCAGTTCACGATGCATCCGGACGCAGAGCTTCTTGGACATCGTATGCAGCGCTACACGCAGAACCATCACCTTCTTCCGCGAAGCGTTGTCCTGGGCCGTGAAATCACCCCGGAGAAGATCAACCCGTCGCTGGATAACCTTGAGCGCTACCTGGGGATTCCCGTCCTAAAAATGGCATTTCATGAACAGTTCCGAGAGTATACAGAGAACTGGCATTTTCGCGAATACCGCCAGTTTGTCTCCGACGCCGACAAACTGAAGAATCCGGTTTGGGTCGAGAGGTTCAAACAGTTCATGGTCGACTTCATTCGGAGTGGAGATTTCCGGAAACGATCGGGTGAGCCAAGAAATTACTTCGCTTTCGACACATCACCTCACTTTTGTTCTTTCCTCATGAATCGTCTAGCTGTTGAATTCGTGACCCAGCAGTACGATTCGTTTTGCATCCTTGGACCGCCGTCAAGCCTTCCTTATCTTCAGCGAAGACTTGACGAGCTTGGGAAGCCGTATTTCTTTTCTTCGCAGTTGGTTCCGGCGCGCGAAGACTATGAATGCCTGGTCATCACTGGCGGAGCCGGCAGGATGCCGGACACCAAAGTGCCCACTTATGACTTTGTTCACGCCAGAGAGGAAGGACAAGGAGGCGGGCGGCCGCATAACGTTCCTCCCATCATTGAATATGTCTGTCCACCCCTCGCAGCCTGCGACGAAATGGTGTTTCGAGAGATTCGAAAAAAGCATGGCGTTCAAATCGGAAACAGCCTACTGAATTTGACGAAACAAACATGATTCATCTGAAAGCCCACTAGCGGGGAACAGGCAAGGCCGGGGCGGGTTTGACCAGGCACATCGCGGCCGCACCTCGGATGGACACCGTTGTCCTAACTCTTCCATCAGGCTGATTCATTCTTGTTCTCGACGCTTGACGACCCCCTGGAGCACTCGAATTCGTTGGATTGTAACCATTTACCCGCAACAGAAAAGGTCGTCCCTTTTCGTCTCTTTCCGTTCTTGATGTAGAATCGGGACGAATCGTGGAGATTTTCCTCAATCTCGCCTGGACCTTCCTTGCGATCATAAGTTTGGGTCTATGGATGCGCTTCGAGCATCGAACAGGCGCCCAAAGTCGCATGCCTTTGGTCGCGCTCGTCATGCTTCTCGTCATGTTATTCCCGGTCATCTCGGTCAGCGATGATCTTTGGTCTATGCAAAATCCTGCAGAAACCGATACATCTCTGCGCCGGAATCAGATTTCCCAAAATCTGCATTCTGTCTTCCCCGTCATGGTGGCTCCGCTTGCACCTTTGTTTGCACAGGTCAATCTGGACGTCCAGGACTTCTCTGCTCACGTTGGTCTATCGACAGAAAAGTACGCCCTCCCAGCGCTCGAAGGAATCGATAACAGGCCTCCCCCCGCCGCCTGACCTCTTCTATTTCCCCTCAATACAACAAATCTTCCTGCGACCGCCGTGTGAACACGACGCAAAGGATATGAATGAATCAGACATCTCCTTCCATGCCTGCCCGGTTGGCAGTAGCCATGCTCTTGTTGATTGCGACATATTCGCATGCGCAAGAGTCGCTTACCTGGGATCAGGTGAAGTCGGAATTCGAATCGAAGAACCCTGCGCTCAAGGCTGACGCTCTCAGCGTAGATGAGATGCGGGCCGAAGAAATCACGGCTATCTGCGGCCCAATCCACAATTCACAGCAGCGGCCGACGGCACGCAAATCGCTCCGCATGATGGAGTCTGGCAGCCATTCAAAGGCACGGATGTCGTGCCCGACCCTCAGCTATTTCCATGAGCGCGAGCACAAACGCGAGTTACGGTTTGCAGAGCGCGAAGGAAGGCACGCAGATCGCCGAATCGCAACACGAGGATCTGAAGCGGACGCTCGAATTCACCCTTCGTACGGCCTTTGTCAATACACTGCAGGCCAAAGCTATCCTCGATCTTGCGAAGGCCGATCTTGGACTATTACGACCACATCATTCAGATCAGCCGCGATCGTTTCAGAGCCGGAGATATCGCTCAGATTGATCTCGATCGGATTGAGCTCGTCCGTGTGCAATACGAAACGGAGATCCAGACCGCCATCGTCAATCTTCGAACAGCGAAAATCCAGTTGCTTCAATTGTTGAATGACCGAACGCCTGTCGAGCAATTCGACGTGTCACGGCCCATTCGATTTTTCTGACACTCTCAAGGCCGCTTGACGACTTTCGCCAGACAGCTCTTGATGCCCGTCCCGATCTGCGAGCCGCCCTCGAAACCATCCAGCAGTCGCAGACCAATCACAAACTGGCAATCTCGAATGGTTCCACCGATCCGACATTCAGCGGTTGGTATACGTGGAACGCATCGAACAACAATCCAAATGCGCATCCAGACCATCGGAGCCAGCGTGAATATTCCGCTTGCGTATCTTCGATCACAATCAAGGCGAGAAGCAGCGCACGCTCATCGATATCAGCCGCAGCCAGCAAGCCAGTGAAGCCACACGCGCTCAGGTTTTCAGCGACGTGGATTCCGCCTACGCGCAGGTAGAAAGCGATATCGCTCTCCTCAAGCCCTACAAAGAAAAGTACAAGGATCAAGCCACGAGGGTGCGCGATACCATCACTTATTCCTACCAACATGGCGGCGCATCCTTGATGGACTTTCTGAACGCGCAGACCGACTACCGCGCCGTGCAGGAGGCCTATTTGCAACTGGTCGGCTCCTATCTTACCGCTGCCGCGCAGCTCAATCTCGCTGTGGGACGTGAGGTGATCCAATGATCAAGCACTTCCCTTTCGACCGATATCTCATCGCCCAGATCGTGCTCGCCATCTGGCGCGTTGCTTGACGATCGGCGCTGTCAGGTTGCCAGGGCAAAGAAGCAGGGCGATGGCGCGCCGCCGCCCGCCAAGGTGGTCGAGGTGTCGGATATGAACCTGATCACCATCGACAAGAACGACGTCGCCAAATTTCCTCTAACGTTCGGCCGGCCAAATCGAGGCCCCTTCGGAACTGAAGGCTACGGGAACAGTTTTTCCCGACATCTCCCGCGAGGTTCCAGTTATCTCGCTTGCAAATGGCCGCGTGGTCGATATCAAAACTCGGCTTGATGACAACGTGAAAAAGGGTCAGCTGCTCTTCAGTGTGCAAAGCAGTGACGTCACGAACGCCTTCGATGCCTATTTGAAAGCCGTCAATGACGAGCAACTCGCCAACAAGGCAGACATGCGCGCGCAAGACTTATTCAAGCACGGCGCGATCTCGCAAGCCATGGTCGAGCAAGCGGACGACGCCGAAAAAGACGCCAAGGCCGATCTTGTCGCAGCCGAAGAACAATTGAAGGTCCTCGGAGTTGACAAAAATCATCCCAGCCCGATCGTCAATGTATATGCGCCGATTTCGGGCGTCATCATCGGGCAAAACGTGACCAACGCGGCCGCCGCCGGCGTCACCCTTTCAGGTTCGGCCACGGCCTTTACGATTGCCGATCTGTCGAACGTCTGGATCCTTTGCGATGTCTATGAGAACGACATCCCCAAACTTCAGGTTGGTCAGGAAGCGACGAATCAAACTCGACCGCCTATCCCGATCGGCCGCTTACCGGACGCGTAAGTGATATTGGCCCGGTACTTGATCCCTCGCATTCGCACGGCGAAGGTTCGAATCCAGGTTTCCAACCCCGGCATTCTGCGGCTGGGCATGTTTGTCACCGCGACCTTCTCGAGCAAGAAGAAGGCGACCTACACGGTGGTTCCAGCTGACGCTGTCCTGCATCTGCATGATCGCGACTGGGTTTATCTGCCCGCGGGTGGCAATCAGTTCAGGCGCACCGAAGTGCGCGCCGGCAACATGCTCGACGGCAACCGGCAGGAAATCCTCTCCGGACTTGAACCGGGCCAGAAGGTCGTGACCAACGCATTGCTTCTTGAGACCGCGGGGAACCAATAGATGATTCGCGCACTTGTCGACTTCGCGCTGAAAAATCGTTGGCTGGTGCTTGGCGGTGTCGTGGTAATGACGGCCTGGGGAGTCATTTCCTTCCGCAATTTGCCCATCGAGGCCTATCCCGACGTTGCGAACAACTACGTGCAAATCATTACGCAATGGCCAGGCCGGAGCGCCGAAGAGATCGAGCGCCAGGTTACGGTTCCGGTCGAGATTCAAATGGCCGGTATCCCTCACCTGACCCATTTGCGCTCGACCACTCTGGCCGGGCTCTCGAGCCTCATGCTCATCTTCGATGACAACTCCACCAGCGACGTAAATCGCGAGCACGTGCTGGAACGCCTGAGCCAGGTCAACCTTCCCGCCAATCTCAGTGCCGCAGATGGGAACCGATTGGAGTCCTGTCGGTCAGATCTATTGGTACACGGTCGAGAGCACCAATCCTTCCTACGACGTGATGGAGAAGAAGTCGCTCGAAGACTGGACGCTGGAGAAATCGTTCAAGAGCGTCCCCGGCGTGGTCGATGTCTCAAGCTTCGGCGGTCCGACCAAGGAATACCAGATCAAGCTTGATCCCGAAAAACTTGTCGCGTACGGACTTTCGATCAGCCAGGTCGAGCAACAGATCGCCAACAACAATACGAACGGCGGCGGCAGCTTCATCGAACAGGGCGCGCAACAGATCAATGTGCAATCTCTGGGTCTCTACACGAGTGTGCAGGACATCGAGAACACGGTAATCAAGACCGCCAACGGCGCGCGCCATTAAGGTCAAAGACATTGCCACCGTCGCGCAGGGTCCGAAGATTCGGCTCGGCCAGATCGGCAGATCCACCCATCTTCCCGACGGCACAATCATCGACAATCCTGACACTGTCGAAGGCATTGTCCTCCTGCAGAAAGGAGACGATTCCGATCCCGTGCTGCAGGGCATTCACGAAGAGGTCCAGAAGCTCAACACCAACATACTTCCCGAAGGGCGTCAAGATTGTTCCCTTTCTCGATCGCTCCGACCTGGTCAAATACACGGTCGAGCACCGTAGAAGACAACCTGAGCGCGGGAATGATCCTCGTCTCGATCATCCTCTTCCTCTTCCTCGGCAATGTTCGCGGCGCGATCATCGTCGCGCTCACCATCCCGTTCGCTTTGCTATTCGCGTCAATTTGTCTCGATCTGAGTCACATTCCCGCCAACCTGTTTCCTTGGGCGCGCTCGACTTCGGCATGGTCGTCGACGGAACCGTGGTGATGATCGAAAACATGGTCCGCCATCTTGCTCACCCGGACGACACGCGCACGCCGGCGCAGAAAATTCGCGAAGCCGCCCACGAAGTTCAACGGCCCGTCTTCTTCGCCCGCGGCATCATCATCACCTCTTATCTGCCCATCTTCACCTTGCAGGCTGTTGAAGGCCGGCTCTTCAAGCCGATGGCATGGACCGTCAGCTTCGCCCTGATCGGCGCGCTTGTCTTCGCCATTCTCGTCGCGCCGGTCGTGGCCAGCTTTCTTTCCGCAACGGCGCCAAGGAATGGCAGAACCCCATCATGGAGTGGCTCATCCGCCACTATCGCATCGCGGTGCGCGCAGCCATCGTGCATCGAAACATCGACGTTCGGCATCTCTGCCGTCCTCTTCCTCATCGCGCATCTATCTCACATTCGGCGGCCCCATCGGTTCAGAGTTTCTGCCCCATCTCGATGAAGGCTCCATCTGGGTGCGCGGCACGTTGCCCCCCAGCGAAGGTCCCACCGCGAGCATCGACTTCACGAACAAAGCTCGCGTCGTGATGGCTTCGTTTCCTGAAGTCACGCAGGTGGTCAGCCAGACCGGCCGTCCCGACGATGGCACCGATACCGCTGGCTTTTTCAATACCGAATACTTCGTCGATCTGAAACCGAAGAAGGAATGGCGCCCGCTCTTCCATCAGGACAAGGAAGCATTGATCGCTGCCATCGACAAGGAACTCTCAAAGTTTCCGGGCGTCATCTGGAATTATTCGCAGCCTATCTCCGACAACATGGAAGAAGCTGTCTCCGGCGTGAAAGGCGAACTTGCCGTCAAGCTCTACGGCGACGATCTGCGCACGCTTGAGAGCAACGGCCGAGCGCATTCAAGCTCAGATGGCGACGGTCAAGGGCGTCGCTGATCTCGGTATCTTCCGCATCGTCGGACAACCTAACCTCAACTTCGCCGTCGACCGCGAAGCCGCCGCGCGCTGGGGCATCAATGTAGCGGACATTCAGGATGCGATTCAGACTGCGGTTGGCGCCAATGCGGTCACGCAGGTGCAGCAAGGCGAAGCTCGCTACGACGTAACGCTTCGCTATCAAAAGACAGTATCGCGACACGCGCGAGGCCATCGAAGACGTCCGGCTGCTCGCGCCGTCCGGCGAACGCGTCTCTCTCGCGCAGCTGACCAATGTCTCCACCGATGACGGCGCCGAAGCGATCAATCGCGAAGGCGGCCAGCGCTACATCGCCATCAAGTTCTCCGTCGAAGGCCGCGATCTTGGCTCAACGGTGGAAGAGGCCATCAGCAAGGTTGAACACAATGTGAAACTTCCCGACCGGCTACCACCTCGAGTGGGCGGGCGAATACGCAAGCCAGCAGCGCGCCAACAAGCGCATGGCGCTTGTCATTCCCATCACCGTGCTCGCGATCTTTCTGATCCTCTACACGATGTTTCGTTCCGTCAAATGGGCGATGCTGATCCTCGTCTCGGTCATCATGGCCTCCATCGGCGGACCGCTCGCTCTCTTTCTCACGCACACCAACTTCTCTGTCTCTTCGGCAGTTGGATTCCTCGCTCTCTTTGGCGTCTCGGTTGAAACCGGCGTCATCATGATCGAATTCATCAATCAGCTGCGCGCGCGCCGCAAAGGCATGGAGGAATCGAACAAGGAGCACATCATCGAAGCCGCCGTGGAAGGCGCGGTCCTACGCCTGCGCCCCGTGATGATGACGATGCTGGTGGCGACGCTGGGCCTGCTTCCCGCAGCGCTCTCTCATGCCATTGGTTCGGACTCGCAGCGACCATTCGCCATTGTCATCGTCGGCGGTCTGCTCGCCAACCTGGTCATTGGCGTTTTCCTGATGCCCGCGCTTTACGTCTGGCTGGCACGCGAAGACGACGTCCTGCCGCCCGTGGAAATCAGCGAAGAGTTCTGACAGAGCGACCGATGCTCTGGACGCTCACTTCGCGATGCGCCTGAGCTTGCTCGATCTATTCTTCGCGCAACACTTCTCGAGCGGCCGCAGTCCGAGGATGCGATAGCTCGCGATCCATCCGGTGCCGTCGCCAGAATCGCGGTTCCCACAAGCGCAAACAGAGTCGCATTCCAATCCAGATGGAATGCGACTTCGAGTCTGCGCAGAAGCACACGCGTGAGAATATTGGCGAACACCACGCCGACCGAGCCCGCAAGCAATCCCAGCACGCTGAATTCGACGCTGAATGTACGCACAATACGCATCCGCGTTGCTCCCAGTGTCTTCAGCACGACAGCCTCTCGCATGCGGCGGAAGCGTGCGCTCGCAATGCTCGATGCCAGGATCATCAAACCGGCAAGGATCGAAAAGCCTGCAAGAAACCGGACCACAAATGTGATTTGATCGACGACGGTCTCGATGCGGCTCAGCACATCGGCAATGTTGATCACGGTAACGGTGGGATAGGCCGCGAACAGTGCGCGCTCCATCGTGGGGATCCTGTTCATCTCGACGTGCACGCCGCCATACCAGGTAGCAGGTTCGTCTTTCAGCTGCCCGGATGGCAAAACGAAAGACACGCGTGCCGCGGGATGCTCGCCATCCGCGCGATAAATAGCGCGACCTTCAGCGAACAGCGCGCGCTCGCCAACTTCCAATTGGACCGCGGAACCGACACCGAGCTGAAGGCGCTTCGCGACGCCCTCTCCGATGGCGATCTCGTTCGCATTCGGCGTCGGTCCACCACTTTCCCTGCGTCAACTTTGTCTCCGGTGGGAGGAGTGTCGGACCAGCTCAATTCGGCATTCTCGAGCATGCGCCGCGGAAAATGCTGTCCTTTCAACTGATCGAGAGTCTTCCCATTCAACGAGACGAAACGGCCGGTGACCACAGGCATCAGGTCGAGGGCTGCGTCACGCCCGGTTGATGCTGGAAGAAGTCACGAATGCCCGCAACTTCGTCGCTGCGTGACGTCGATCAGAAATACATTCGGAAGCTTGGGCGAAGCGGTCTCGCGAATATCGCGCAGCAACGAGCCCTGCATGAGGTAGACCGCAAGAATCAGCATCACACCGGTGCCGAGCGAGGCCAGCACGGCTGCCGATTGATTTCCCGGCCTGTACAGATTTGCCAGGCCGTGGCGCAGCGACGAGGGCAGACGCAGACGAACCCGGTTGAGCGCGAAGCGCAGGACGCGCAAGGCAACCGCCGCCAGGACAAGCAGGACGATCAGCGCAACCGTGAACAGAAGCGCGAACCAGCCGCCGACTTTCACCGAGTCAGAAAGCGCCCACGCGATTCCACCAAGCGCAAAAACACCAGGATCGAAATCCCAATCTGCAATCGACGCGCCCACCAGCGTGCGAGCCACGCGCGAAATCCGGCGGGCGCCTGTTCCACCAGCCGGCGCAACACCAGAACGGGCCGCACTGCGCGCACATCGAGCAGCGGCGGCAGGCAAAAGAGAAGCGTGGTCAGCAAACCTGTTCCGAGACCTGCGAGTACAGAACGCCATGGAAAACCGAGCACGGTATGGACAGGCAGCAGTTTGCCAAAAACCGCCGGCAGTGCCGCCATGACAGCCGACGCCCGCCACGACGCCGATCAAGCCACCGGCAAGCCCAAGCCCAAGCGTCTGCAAGAGAAAAATGCGAAGCAAGTCACTCGAACGCGCACCCACAGCTTTGAGGATCGCCAGCATGTCCATGCGCTGTTCAAGGTGCGCATGCATGGCCATCGCAACACCAATGGCGCCCAGCACCATCGCAACCAGGCAAATCAAGCTCAGAATTGCGGTGGCATTATCGAGCCCCTGGCTCAGCGCGGGATTGCCTTCCTTGAAATCCATCACCTGCGCATCGGGCAGAATCGTCTCCACCTGTTTGCGCACCGGCAACTGGATCGCCTTTCGCGGGCAGCTTGATCAGGAGCCGCTGGCTCGCCCGGCTTCCCTGCGCCAAGCAATCCAGTCGCATCAAGAGCGGCACGGGAGACCATGACGCGCGGTCCCATGCCCGCGCCCGCCGACATGCGATCCGGCTCCTGCTTCAGCACCGCAGTGATTTTGAAATTTCTTCCGCCGAGACGTAACGTCTGGCCCACATGTGCGTTCAGCCGGATCAGGAACTCATCGGCCACAACGGCCGAATCGCCGTCAAGCGCTTGCTGCAAGGTCATCTGCGGCTCGAGCTCGGCCTCACCGTAGTAGGGATACTCGGCAGGATCGACAGCCTTGAGCGTAACGAGCAGCGGCACGGGATCTGGCGGCACCGAGGCCATGGAAAGGGTCTCGACCACCCAGGTGGCGCGGCCTACCCCATTTGACTGAGCGGCAGCCAGCGCCTTCTTCTTCTCATCCGCATGTGGGTTCGCGAAAGATGCGCGCGCTCAGGTCGCCCGCCATCAACGAGCGTGCTTCGGTGGTGAGAGTGCTCCGAAAGGCTTCGCTGAAGCCGCGAATGCCGACCAGCGCGGCAACTCCGACCGCAACCGAAAGCACGACAAACGCAAACTTTCCTGGAGCGGATTTCAGATCGCGCCATGCGATGGCCGCCGCGCGATTCCAACCCAGCGCACGACTAGCCATTTTTCCCCTCGCTTTGGAGGATGGGCTCGTCAACCTTCGGCAGAAACGGCAAAGTGTCTTCGACGACCATTCCGTCTTTCAAAACAATCTTGCGATCGGCTTGGCTCGCAATCTCCGCATCGTGCGTCACAAGAACGAGCGTGGTTCCCGCCTCACGATTGCGCTTCAAAAGAAGATCGAGCACCAGGCGTCCATTGCTTGAGTCCAGATTCCCTGTTGGCTCGTCGGCCATCACGATCGGCGGATCCACGACAAACGCGCGTGCCAGCGCGACTCGCTGCTGCTCGCCGCCGGAAAGCTGAATGGGATAGTGATCCATGCGCTCGCCGAGGCCAACGGATTCAAGCAGAGTCCGAGCCTGCTTCAAGCCCTGGCCTTCAACATTCAGTTCATAGGGCAGCAGCACGTTCTCAAGCGCTGTGAGAGTGGAAATCAGTTGGTAGGACTGAAAAACAAAGCCGATTTTGCGTCCGCGCACTGCCGCCAATTCTGTTTCGACCAGGTTATGGATCGGAGTTCCGTCAATCCAAATCTCGCCCTCGCTGGGAGTGTCCAACCCGGCCAGCAGGCCCAGCAGCGTGCTTTTGCCGCTGCCGCTCGCTCCGACAATCGCCACAAACTGCCCGGACGGAATGCTCAGCGAAATTCCCTTCAATATCTCTACTTTTCTTGAGCCATTTTGTATCCATTTCTTTACGTCGCGGACTTCAATCACCCGGCAACCTCCCCACCCACGTCAATCCCGTCTATCTGTCATCATACCGAGCGGGCGCAATTCGCCCCTCACCGTAAGTACGCAGGGCAGCAGCCGGCTGTTCCCTGTTTTGCAGGGCTACACAGCTGTTGGAACCTGCGCCGCGCAATCGATTTTTGGAGTAGAACGCGAAAAATCAACCCGCAGTCAGCACGGACTCGTAACTGAGGTCATGCAGTGGCGATCTCCCCATAGTTGCTCTTATGATTCACGAGCACCCTGGGGGACGGCATGCCCTCGAAGGCACGGGCAGTCACCGATGCAGTCTTTTGGAATTACTCCGCGCCGTCGGACGCAACTCCTATCGCGGCGCGTCGAATTATGACAGCGACATACGCCTGCAGCGGATGTTTCATTTCGCCGACCATCTCTCGCTGGAGTCGGCCATTGAAGGGTTCAATCTGTTCAATCACCGCAACGTACAGAGCATCGACCAGGTGTACGGAGCCCCGGACTTTCTCGGCCCCATTCCCCGTCAATTTGGCGATGGCATTGGGAGTCCCGCCAATCCCACGTTTGCTACCCCCAACTTCACAGGTCCCGCCCGCCAGCTGCAGGCATCGGTGCGCATGAGCTTTTAGATTGAAGCTCATCGCAAATTACCGCACCGGGACGGGCTTTGGACGCGACCGCTATGGGCTTCGATTCTAACTTTGGCCGGGGGAGGTCCCGATCTCTCGATTAACCAAATCCAAAACGAATAAGATCGGATTTTGCGAAAGCGTGAATCAATTGCTTAAACATCTGACCATAATGCCAAGAATCGAAAGCTGATCAGGCCTCATCTTGAAGTCCAGGCCGAGGCTGGCTAATGGACGAACTCTTCTCCCGGGAGTTATCATCAGTCGAAGGGACAAGGCGAACTTTCCGAATCGAGCACGTGGAACAACCCGCTCGCTGAGGAGATCGGCCGGCTTATCAAACGCGTCGCTTCCTACACCGATCTGTAGTTCCTATCGAAAAGACTCTGATTTCTAGACGCGCCGCATCCGCAAAAGAAGTGTCCAACCTGTCGCAACTTGAACTCAATGAAGCCGATTCGAGTCGTTCATTACAATCACACCGATATTGTTGCAGGCGCAGAGCGCGTCCTGCTGAATCTGCTGCCGCGTCTCCCGGGCCACGGCTTTGAATCGATCCTCCTTTCGCCAGTTGGGCATCTCCACGAGGAAGCACAAAAACTCGGCATTCAGACTGTCCCTTGCCACTCTCTCCATGCCCGCTTTACCTCGAATCCTTGGAAGCTCGCTCGATATCTTTGGTCATTCGCAGTGTCGATTCGCAGCATCCGTCGCCAGCTCCATGATCTGCACCCCGATCTTGTCCATGCGAATAGTATTCGGGCAGGGCTCGTCGTAACGACCGCGACGATTGGTCTCAATACTCCGATCATCTGGCATGTGCATGATGCACTCCCGAGCCACCCGTTCTCTCCCGCCATCCGCGTCGTCGCTGCCCTTTCTGGGCGTACCAGTTCCATTGTTGTCTCGCACTCCACTGGCCGCATCCTTGCCAGAGGACCATCCAGTCGCATCATTTCCTCGAAGATGGAAATATTGCACAACGCCGTAGAGCTTAAGTCCAATCCGTCAACTGCTCAGGAGAGGGCCCAGTTACGGAGTACTCTCGGTGTCGGTGATCGTTTTCTTATCGGTTGCGTGGGTCAAATCTGCCAACGAAAGGGGCAGGTTGCCCTCGTTGAAGTCTTCGCCGAAACGCTGAAATCTCGACCAGAGATGGTGCTGATCATTGTAGGATCGGCACTCTTCCCTGGGGACAAGCCTTATGGAGGGAGATTGGGTCAACGCATCAGCGAACTTGGCATCGCGGATAACGTTCGGCTGCTCGGCCACCGCAACGATGTTCCACTATTACTCGAAACAATGGACATTTTGGTGCTTCCGTCTGTGCATGATCCCTTTCCGATGGTCGTCCTCGAGTCCATGGCCGCCGGCCTGCCGATCGTCGCGTACTCGGTTGACGGTGTCCCCGAGCTTCTCACCGATGAAAGGACGGGATGGCTTGTGCCGCCGGGCGACCGCGTGGGGATGGCCCGCGCAATTCTTCGTGCTGAGGGCAACCCTGCTCAGCGGCGGCAGCTCGCGCAAGCCGCATATCACGCCATAGAGAAAAACACCCCATCGAACTATGTGAACGCATTTGCGAGTATCCTGCGAGCCCGCGTAATCCAATCAAGAGAAAATCCGCTTATGCCATCCGGTGCAACGGAGCGTGACTCGCGCATCAATTCCGGGAATGCATGAGAGCGATCGCCATCCCTCATCAAGGAGAAGGCAGCGCATGTACCGGTGTTGTTCGACCATAAGCGAACCAATATGGTTCGTCTGCGACTACGGGAGATGCTGTGTCGTGGCTCTCTGTAGAATGGAACAACCTACCGGTTGTCCTGTGGTGGTCTCCGATCCGGTGGCTTTTTTTTGAGAATTGTCCTATCTTTACCGCAAACAGGCTGTTTTGAGCGAATAGCGCTCGGGAGGTGGAAGTGGCAAGTCCAGCTAGATCGCAGAAGGATCAACCCCTACGTGCCGACATGGAAGAGTGGGACGAGTTTCTTCAGGGTCGCTATCGCGAAGGAAAGTCCGAAGAGGAATTCCGGCAGTATGACGAGAAGGCAGATCCGGGCGTCGCGCGCTTTTACCGCTTGAACCACGAACATCAAACCTTCGACTATGTCGTCGCGAAAGAGCGCGAGTACTTCCCGTTGAAAAGGGGTAAAAAGTCAATCTGGGAGGCTGCCGAGTTTCTCAACACCCTCGTTGACGACAGCGATCCTGACACCGACTTAACACAGATTGAACACTTGCTTCAGACCTCAGAGGCAATTCGCGCCGATGGCCATCCGCGCTGGTTCGTACTGGCAGGCTTCGTTCACGATCTCGGCAAAGTATTGTGCTTGTGGGATGAACCGCAATGGGGCGTTGTCGGCGATACGTTCCCAGTAGGTTGCGCATTTTCAGAACACATCGTATTCCCCGAGTATTTCGCCACGAACCCTGATCTGCATGATCCCGTGTATTCGACCAAATACGGCATCTACGAACCGAACTGCGGGCTCGACAAGATACACCTGTCCTTCGGCCACGATGGGTATATTTACGAAGTCATGAAGAATTATCTGCCCAAAGAAGCGCTCTATATGCTGCGCTACCACTCCTTCTATCCCGCCCACAAACACGGAGCTTACCGGCATCTGATGAATGACGAGGATGTCGCGATGTTTCGCTGGGTGAATGAATTCAACAAATATGACTTGTATTCGAAGGGGCATGCCAAGCCCAAGCTCGCGGATGTAAAGCCATACTACGACGCTTTGTTTGCTGAATTCTTCCCCCCGGAGATTGCATGGTAAGTCTTGCCGCTCAGACGAGACCGTTCAGGAAAAGACGAGATTCGTCGACCTAAGCCTTTGTTGAATCAGCACACGCATACACTTGCAAACGGCTACACTGTTGTTGTGAACGTTCGCCTCATCGTCTCTCTCGGGATACTGTTTTTCGGAATGCCGCTGGTGGCTGGCGATCGGCCGCTACTCATTTGTTTTGGCGATAGCATCACCGCGGGCTACGGCCTTGGCCGCGGCGAGTCGTACCCCGACGCGCTTCAACGTGACTTGGATAAACTCGGCTCCAACTACAAAGTCGAGAACATGGGAACAAGCGGCGCGACTACCAAAGACGCAGTGGTGCGTCTGAATTCGGTCATTTCTCTTCGACCGGCAATTGTTGTTGTCGAGTTCGGCGGCAACGACGGCCTTAGGGGGCTTCCCCTCACTCAGACGGAACAGAACCTCGATACTGTTCTCACAAAACTAGAGGGTGCTCGCATTCAAGTGTTGCTGGCGGGGATTACCCTCCCGCCTAATTATGGTCCTGACTACGTTCATCAGTTCGACAAGATATTTGTCGACTTGACCGCAAAACATCACACCGCGACTGTACCGATGATCTACAAGGACCTGGTCAGAGTGCCGGGCACCATTCAGCCTGATGGAATTCACCCTACCGCGAAGGGATCGGAGATGATTGCTCGAACTCTGCTGGCGGCGCTCAGGCCATTGTTGCGAAAGAGTCACGATTGAACCTTGACTCGCATCAACCGAGCACAACAATCGGTTGAAAGAGCGTGCCCGCTAATCTTCTTGCGATCGCGACCAAGTCGCGCTGACCTGAGAAGACCTTGACGAGTTCGATCTGCGAGAATTCCGCGAGGTTTGCCTGTGCCCCATTGCGCAGCCTACCTAAAGCAATTTCATCAGCCGTCACCGCGGGCAGCTCCGGCAACAGGTTCCGTGGATGAATGCATTGTGCTTCCAGTGTCTGGGCGTTGCCCGTCAACGGTTCCAACGCTTCGAGAGTGTGAGCTTCGGCCAGCGTAAATGCACCCGCTCGCGTTCTGCGGAGACGGCTCAGGTGCGCACCGCATCCGAGGTCCTGACCCAAATCATGCGCTACGGAACGGACATATCCTCCGGCGCTGACTGATATCTCAAACTGCGCCTCATTCGCGTGGAACGACAGAATTTCAAATCGAGAAATGCGGATGGTCGCAGGTTTCAGCTCGACTGGCTTGCCGGAGCGCGCGAGCTTGTAGGCAGGTGTACCCGCAATTTTCTTCGCTGAGAACGAGGGCGGCGTTTGTTGCATCTCGCCATGAAATCGAGCCGCAGCATTCTCTATCTGGCTGAGGGTGAGGTGGTGCTCAAGGCATGGGCCCACAGGCTTGCCCTCGGCATCGTAAGTGTCCGTTGCGAACCCGAACCGAATGGTGCCTGCATAGCTCTTCTCGGCCGCAGAGAAGTACTGCGCAAGACGCGTGTAGCGTCCAATCAGAAGAGGCAGAACACCGGTGGCCATGGGATCGAGCGTGCCAAGATGGCCGATGGAACGCTCTCCGGTGATCTTGCGCAGCCTCGCCACTACATCGTGGCTCGTCATCCCGCGTGGCTTGTCAATGACCAGAACTCCGTTCACCTAACTACTCTATTGCACCCCGGTCATCGGCTCATAACTTCGGTTAAGCTGGTTGACGCACGAGCGAGAGAAACTCAGATCGTGTTTCTTTCTGTCGAAAGCACCCTACCATCGCCGAAGTGACAGTGGATGAGTTCTGTTTCTCAATGCCGCGCATCATCATGCAGAGATGCCTCGCCTCGATCACCACACCCACCCCCTGCGGCTGAATCGCATCCTGAATGGCGTCCGCGATCTGACGAGTTAGCCGTTCTTGCACCTGCAAACGCCGCGCGAACACTTCAACCAGCCGAGGAATCTTGCTCAGACCGATGACCTTACCGTTGGGGATATAAGCCACGTGAACTTTCCCGAAAAATGGCAGCATGTGGTGCTCGCACAGCGAGAACATCTCCACGTCTTTCACGATGACCATTTCGTCGTAGTCGACCTCGAAGAGCGCGTCATGCAGAATCTTCGTAGGATCCTCAGCGTAGCCTTTGGTCAAAAAGGCCATCGATTTTTCAACTCGTGCAGGAGTCGCAACCAGCCCGTCGCGATTGGGATCTTCGCCAAGACGACTCAGGATTTCGCGATACATCTCCTGAGTGCTGAACTCGCTCAGACCCTCGACCGTGCTCGCTACTCGCCGAACTGATTTACTCACTGCGATTGGTTGCGCCATTTTTCTCGTCCTCCGGCCCGAATCCATCAAACTCGGGCCTCTATCCGTTCTCTTGTTCAACGAAGGTCAATATCCTCTTCGTTGACATCCCAACATTGAAAGAAGTTGTTTTCCGTCTCTTCTACCCGAACATAGTCCAATTCTGCGGCCGGCAATGACGCCTTCAACAATCCAAATACGACCTTACAGAGATTCTCGGTGGTCGGCACTCGGTTCTCAAAGACCGGATCGAGGTTCAAGTTGGTGTGGTCAAAGCGATCCAGGATTCTCGTTCGCACGGCTTCATCGAATGCGACTAAGTCGACCACCATGCCGGATTCCGGGTCAACCGGACCGCGCGCCAGGATCTCTATAACGTAGTTATGTCCGTGGCCATGGGGGTTATTGCACTTACCGTACGCGATGCGATTCTCTTCTTCCGACAACGTGTCGGTGTGGAGCCTGTGGCTTGCGCTGAGAGAGTAACGGCGGCCGAAGTATGCCTTCATGCTTCCCCCCGATACTCCGCGAAGATCTCCGGCGTCTCATAGACCCGCACTCTTCTCAAACGCGTACTTTTCAGTTCGGCCAGGGATGGCTCCAGGCGCTTCCATGCCGCAATGGCAATATTTTCGGTCGTTGGAATGGCTGATCTAAACTCCGGAACCTCAAGGTTCAGATGACGGTGGTCATAAGCCGCCAACACTTCGCCCTCGATGACATCCTTCAACCATTTCAAATCAACAACAAACCCGGTAACGGGATCGGGAGTACCAGCAACGGTTACTTCCAAGGTGTAGTTATGTCCATGCCCATTGCGATTCGCGCAACGTCCGAACACTTGCGTGTTCTTCTCGGCCGACCACGCGTCGTTCCAGTAGTAGTGTGAGGCCGAAAAAGTCGCCCGTCGGGTCAATTCAACCATTCAATCCCCACTTGAAGTGATGCCAAAACACTCTGCGCTGCTTCATTCAATTCCCGTCGCGGACCGGCCTACTGCACGAAAACTCAGTCAGATACGCACTCAACCGGCATAGGTCCTACCCTTCCAGCTTACCTGTTTGATGACCTTATGCTGAAACCAGCTGCGGTATAACACCACCACAAACAAAGGCAGTCCAAGCGGTGACAAGGCGCAATCCATGAATCGGAAATTCGATTTGGCCACGCGGGAATAGAAGCGAACCAGATTGCGCAGCCATAGCAAAATCAAAATCCATCCCGCACCGAGCCATTCCAGCGAATGAGCCGCGAAGTGCGCATTCCAGAGCTCGATAGCCAGCCACGGCAGGCCGATGAGGAGCGCAATGTCCAGGGCCCGCCACACGGCCAGGGCCAAGGCATTATTAAACAAAAGCGCGAGGTTTTTTGTCCATCCCTCTATCATTGCAGATGTTGTGCGATACATGCGAGTGGATACCGCATCGTCGGCATATCGGAACCTAAGCCCCACCTTTCGCCGTTTGGCCAGTCCTGCAAGTGCCACATCCTCGAGCACCTTGTCCGCCACCGATGCGTGCCCGCCAATCCGGCGATAGCTCTCCCGTTCCACCAACAGGAATTGCCCATTTGCTGCCGCTACACGCTGGTTCGGATCGGAAACCTTGGCCGGTGGGATAGGCGATCGCCAATTCGCAGAAGATCAAAGGCATCAGGGTTCGCTGGGCGAATCCGCGTACGATCTGCCGGGGCGAGTAGCTCAGCATTCCGACCTTGTGCCGCGCTGCCTCATGGATCGCGCGGCGCAGATCGCCAGGCTCATGCACTGTATCCGCGTCGGTAAACAGCAGCCAGCGGCCGCGCGCTTTTCGGGCCGCCGTCCAGATCGCATTTGCCTTGCCGGTCCATCCCTTTTCCAGCTTGTTGGCGGGAATGACCATAACCCCCGGAATGGCACGACGCAATTTCAGCCGTGCGATCGGTTGAGTGGTCATCTACGACGATCAATTCCCAGTCCCTGCCGAGCGCAAACACCTCGTCTGATTGCTGCACGAGCGACTCCAGGCAGGCGCCGAGGCAATCTTCTTCGTTGCGCGCCGGAACAATAACGGTCAGCTCCATCAATTCGGCCGGCTCAGGCAGGTCAAAGATTGTGCCAACGCGCGTCGGAAGGCTGAGCGGCTCGTCCGTTTCGTTCGAGAGTCCAAGGACAGGCTTCCACGCGCGCCCAGCCGATGGTTCTCCGTTCTGCGTACCGTCGTCCCGCAAGACTCTACGTCCCCTCGCTCAGTATTATAGGGATGTGCGGTGTGACCGATTATCAGCATTCGTTCTGCTTCTGCCGTTGGCTTTCGTTTTTGGCTGCGACCGCGGCGCGCACCCCAAGCAGGCCGGAAAACCGGCTCCGGACTTCACTGTTTCGGACGGAAAGACTTCAGTTCACCTCGCCGATTACCGCGGCAAAGTTGTGCTTCTGAACTTCTGGTGGAGCCAGTGTGCCCCGTGCATCGAAGAGTTGCCGTCGCTGGAGCAATTCCATCATGAGAATCCCAACGTGGTGGTCCTCGCGGTGAGCATCGACGACGATCCCGCTTCGTATTCCAGTTTCATCCGGAATCGCCATGTCGACCTGATTACGGTGCGCGACCCGCGCCAGAGCGCCGCCAGCCTCTTCCACACCGACATGTGGCCGGAGACGTATGCCATCGATCGCGACGGTGTGATCCGCCGGAAATTCGTCGGCGCAACGGATTGGTCCGACCCTGAAATTCGCGGCTACCTGAACAGCCTCTAAACCGGATTCGCGAACGCTCGCGCCCTAGCTGTCGTTGGATCGCTGCTATCATCCATCTATATGACGACGGTGGATATTCTTTTTCGATTCAGGACTCCGCCCAAAGAGTCTGTGACTTTTGCGCTTGCGAACGCGCGAGAGGTTTATGGAGTCCGCCGATTGACATTTGATCGGGCGGCTCACACCCTCCGGGTAGAATACGACGCGACGCGTCTTGACGCAGCCGCTGTGACCAAGCTGGTTCGCCAGGCGGGCCTCGATATCGATGCCGAACTGCCCTTGATTCCACCGCAGCCGGCACCAGAACCGGCTCCGGCGGTTTGATCCAACGATTGCACCGTCCCGGGATTCTTGTTACTCTGACAAAGGTTCAGCCTTGAACCGTGTGCGCCCGTAGCTCAGCTGGATAGAGCGACTGACTACGAATCAGTAGGCCGGGAGTTCGAATCTCTCCGGGCGCACCATTGAAAACCATTTTAGAATCAAGCTGCTTTCGCTGGATTCAATGGCACTCCTGATGTGTCGCCTACGGTGCGAAGCTTTTCGATGGGCTGTCTCTCTTTCCCCCTAGGCCTCAACTCGGAAACTTTGTTGTTCAGCTTCTCTCCGCGATGGACTATCAGGAGGCGCTTCGCGCGGGAGATGCATACAGCTTTCTCGCGAGTCACCCATAGCTACTGCACAGTTGCGTCGAAGGTGCCGGTCTCGACCGTGGTTCCGTGCTTCATCTGGATAAAGACGCGATATGCTCCAGCAGACGGAAAGCCATAAGGGAACGATACCGTCGGCGAGAGTGGTTCCATGCTCATTTTCATCGCACTCGCGTCTGCCATTTCATCCATGCCATTCCCATTCATTGCCAAGCCCGAGCTCTCGTTGGCTAACATCACCGCGGGCATCGCAGCCGAGCCCTCGGGATGCGTGTGCGCGAAGGCCGTGCCGTCGGTCTTCACGAAGGCTGCATGTCCCGCCATGCCCAGATAGGGTTGCATGTCCGCAGCCGGTCTACCCTGGGGATCGAGCAAGTGGAAGACGAGGTTATACGCCGTATTCGCTGTCAGAGCTGCCGGCTTATCCCACACCATCCTGTATCCGTCTGGGAGCATGTAACCAGGGCCGAGCTGCCCGGCTGTGAGTGGCTGCGGCGCCGCACTGGCGTCCTCGCTTCCAAGGGGGGCTCCGGTCATTCCTGCCGGAACCGTAAGGAACGCTGTCTCGGTCTCCGGAAATCCGTTGCGAAAGACCACATCTGCATAGAGGCGGTACGTTCCGGCGGGCATCGCCGGAAGCGCCTCAGAGAATCCTCTATCGCCATTCGGGACGGGATGCAGGTGGAAGACCGCATCCATCTGCGGCCAGCGGATCGCGTAAAGATGCATCAGATGACCGTGATCGGTGAGGAGGTCGGAATTCTCGACTACCTTCCACCCGTCCTCGGCCGCCGGATCAGGATCGCCTATCAGGAGATTCACATGATTTCCGTCTAGCCTTAGCCGGAGCTCGGAGTTGCGATGCATCTTCGCCGCATAATCCGCGGCCTCCACGTTCCACCATTTGCCGCCGAGCCAGACCGCAACTGCGCAAAAAATGAAAGCTGCCGCACCGACGATGAGAGCACGCCGACGCCGCGCCGGCTCGGGCGTCGAGCCGGGAACCAGCCGCGCCTCACGTGCCGCCGCCATCGCAATCCCCACGAAACCCAGAACAAGAGTGCAGCCCAGCAGAGCCAGCATCACACCCATAGGCCGCTGCATGCGCAGGAGCGCGGTTGGGACCGCCGGCACCGGAACGCTGGCGGTAGACGGGCCGGCGGCGCCGTCGATATCGAAGCGCACCTGCCACGACCCCGAGGCCATGATCCAAAGCGAACCCGCGAAGAACGCCGGATCGCTGTTCGAAGGCTTCATCGCATCGGGCGTGGGTGGATGTTTCGAAGCCTCTCCCGTCAGGGGCAGCGGTGTGACGGTCATGCTGCGGATCGGAGTTCCACTCGACCGCACCTCAATCGTAGCTACGCCCGGAATCACCAGCGGCACCCGCACAGTGACGAAGAGCTTGTACGACCCCACAGCAATGGTCTGGTAGATGTCCTTGTTGCCGACGTGCGCAGATGCACTCGGCGTGCAGAGCAGAGCCAGAGCTAGCGCGCAGAAGAGTGCCTTGCATTTCGGCAGGATCATCGCTGCAGGCCTCGACAGGATCATCGCTGCACTCCGCGCATCCAGCGGCCAAGCACCAGGCCCAAACCCGTGGAGATAGACGCATACGCGGAAGCCTTGAGCAGTCCGAGCCGTAACGTCATTCCTGAGCCTGGCTCGAAGAACTGGCGCATCCGCTCATATCCCTGCGGTCTCGAGCCGTAGTCGAAATAGCCGGACCCGAAGAAACGGTTTTCGCTCGCATGTGACAATAAAAAGTTCGCAAACGGCCACTCCACCGCGACGATCACGGCAACAAATACAACTCCCGAGATCAGCGCAATCTGCCACAGCTTCCAACTCTTGGTTCGCTGCCAGACAAGATCCAATGCAAGCGCCGGTGCGATCAGCAGGATGGGAAACTGAGGCGGAACCAGGTGAGTGACCGGATAGTAAACCGGGCCCAGCTTCGGCTGCGCAGGAAAGAGCGGAAAGATGAGAATGAACCCAATCAGGAATGCAGTGTAGATTGCCGAAATCGTTGTCGCGGCCCAGCGGAAACGTGAAGCCTGCGAGATGGTGGCCAGCACAACTGGAACTGCGATCGCCAGAGAAAGGTAGGCGATCGCTCGATGCAACCCTACGTCCCACGTGTACTCCATGATGAAGAACATCTGACCGCAGAGCAGCAGCCCACCGATGTAGAGAAACAGCCGCTGGAAGGTTCTAAAATTCGCATCTCCTGCATCCGACGCGCGATTCATCGCCGCGAGCATCAGAAACAGCATCCCAAGATCGATCGCCCGAATGCCGAAAATCAACAGCGCGTGGGGTGGCGAAACGATCTTCACATCGAGGCCGTAGGCGTTGTGCCACCAGTTATCAAACGGCGCGGAGGTGAGCATGGCCACGCCGCCCCACCCAGCCAAAAACACACCCAGCGGAGCATGCAGACCGAACACGTTGACCGAAGCCTCGCGCAGTCGCGCCGCATACGCAGACCGGCCAAAAGTAGCGGTGAGGACGAGATACAACCCGACGATCCCCGCAATTACCCCGCAGGCATAAATTGCCATATGCGCGGGGGTCCAGAAGGTGTCGCGTCCTATTGATCGGTGCCAGGCAACATCCCATTGCCCGCCGATCGATGCAGATGTAACCGCGAGCGCTCCCGCCCAGATGTACCACGGCACAGACGTGGTGCGCGCAGCTACGGATGTTCTTGTTCTGGTGGCATCGGCCACAAACGCATGAGGTTGAGCCAGTTCGGCGGACATAGAGGTTTCCTCCGGTAGCAAGGCCTTCCTCATGATACGAGATATCTCCAGCGTAGTTCCCAGTCCAGATCAATAACGCGCAGCGGAACCACGCCGCCGCCGCACCAGTCGCGATTGCCCCTTCAGGACACTCCATGCCCTGTATCTCCAAAGACTCCGAACCTGCAGTGTGCCTGGACATATTTTCACGTCGCGGAACGGCACCAATCTTGACTTTCGGGAGCTGTTTGCTCATCATATATTGCTATGCAACATATGCGAGTGAAACTGTTCGACCGTGAATTGAAAAAAGGAAGCGCTGAACTATTGATTCTGTCGCTGATCGAGCACCGTCCGCGCCACGGGTACGAGATCAGCAAGCTGATCGAGCAGCGATCGAAAGGCGCGCTCAAGTTCAATGTTGCCTCGTTTTATCCACTGCTCTACCGGCTGGAAAAGCGCGGCTTCATCTCGGGCCGCTGGGTCGAAAAGGCCGGCCAGCGGCGACGCCGGTATTACCAGCTCACGACGCAGGGCAAGACAGTCCTCAAGGAGCAGCGCAGCTCTTGGGCTGAGTTTGTGAACGCGATCAATCGCATCACTGGAGAAGAACATGCCTGACTGGCCAAGGGAAATTCGCGCCACGATCGCCAGGCTTGAGTTGGACCCCGCGCGGGAAGCCTCGCTCGTCGAAGAGCTGTCGCAACATCTCACCGACCGATACGACGAATTGCGCGGCAACGGCGTGGACGATGAAGAGGCGTCCGGGCTGCTCCTGGCAGACCTCAACGACGGCACACTCGTTGCGGAGTTAAGGCCGCTGCTCTCGCCATCGCCGGAGGCCCTGGTTCCAGGGCTCGATAAGCGCGAACGAATGCTTGCCGGAGTTGGAGACGACGTGCGCCAGGCACTGCGGTTGTTGCGTTTCAATCCGGGGTTCGCAACAGTTGCGATTCTTTCGCTCGCGCTGGGCGTCGGGGCCAACACGGCTATCTTCGAGTTGATCGACGCCGTATTGATGCGCACCTTGCCCGTGCCCTCGCCGCAGCAACTAGCCGATATCCAGGAGATTCACGGAGGGCGCATCGGCAGTACGGTTGCACGGCAGAAAGAATTCTCCTTCGCCATCTGGGAGCAGTTGCGGCAGCAGCAGAAGTCCTTCTCTGGCATCGCCGTATGGAGCACGGAGCGGTTTGACCTTGGACAAGGCGGCGAGGCGCGCTATGCCGAAGGGATGTGGGTCAGCGGCAGCTTCTTTCAGGTGCTCCAGCTGCAGCCGATGCTGGGCAGGCTGATCGCCGAGAGCGACGACTATCGCGGGTGCGGCGTCCGTGGAGCTGTGATCAGCAACGCGTTTTGGCAGCGGGAGTTTGGCGGCCGTTCCAACATCATTGGCAGCAAGCTCTCGCTCGACGGGCATCCCTTCGAGATCCTCGGTGTGACACCGCCGAGTTATTACGGCCTTGAGGTAGGCCGCAATTTCGATGTCGCCCTGCCTCTTTGCAGCGAACCGGTGCTTCACGGGGAAGGCGCATGGACCGCCGATTCGACTACGTGGTGGCTGGCGGCTATCGGCCGGCTAAATGCCGGATCGAGCTTCAAGCAGGCTTCCGCGCAGCTCGCCGGAATTGCGCCCGGAATCTATGCCGCCACTCTTCCCGCAGAGTACGATGCGGGGGCCAGAAGAGACTATCTGCGGTTTTCCTTACAGGCCTTACCCGCAGCCACGGGCGCTTCACCGCTGCGAAAGCAATATGCAGACCCGCTGTGGGTGCTGCTTTCCATCTCCGGACTGGTCTTGTTGATTGCGTGCGCAAATCTGGCCAACCTGACGCTGGCAAGGGCAGGTGCACGGCAGCGCGAGATGGCTTTGCGGCTGACGCTTGGGGCCTCGCGCGTGAGGCTGATCCGGCAGTTGCTCGCGGAGAGCCTACTGCTTGCGCTGAGCGGTGCGGCCCTTGGCATCGCGCTGGCTCAAGGGCTGGGCAGGGTTCTGATCGCGTACATTGGCAGCGTGCAGGATCCTGTTTTTCTTCCCACTTACCCCGATCTTCGGGTGCTGTCGTTCACGTTTGGGATGGCGTTGTTGACCTGCGTGCTGTTTGGAGTGGCGCCTGCGGTTCAGGCGGCCAATGCCGATCCCGGGACGGTGATGAAGGCAAGCGGACGCGGGTTGACGGCAGGACGCGAACGCTTCCTGCTGCGCAGAGGACTGATCGTCTCGCAGGTTGCGCTCTCTCTAGTGCTGCTGGTTGCAGCCCTCTTGTTTGTTCGCACCTTCAGGAACCTGCTCAATCTCGATGTTGGGTTTCGACAGAACAATGTTCTCGTCGCCGATTTCGATTTTTCTCCGCTCAAGGTTGCTACCGTTAATCGCCTGGAATACAAGCGTGAACTTCTGGAGAAGGTGAGGAATACGCCGGGAGTCATTGCGGCGGCGGAGACAACGATTGTTCCGTTGAACGGCGATGGATGGAACGAGTTCATCGATATTCCGAGCACGTCGGTCTCACGCAAGCTGGTCTACTTCAATGCAGCGAGCACGGGGTATTTTCAGACGCTGCGAATCCCCATGATCGCGGGCCGAGATTTCAGCGAAAACGATACGCCCGCTTCGCCGCTTGAAGCGATCGTCAACGAGCAATTCGCGCGCAGCTTTTTCCCCGGCTCTAACCCCATTGGCAAGACTTTCGATCATAGGCAGGAGGGCGGAAAACCCAAACTGGTCTACCGCATCGTCGGTCTTGTCGGCGACACCAGGTACCGCGATCTGCACGAAGATCCCGTCCCGATCGTCTTCGTGGACGAGTACCAGATCGCCGACCCTGGCACGGATTCCACATTCCTGGTGCACTCCGGTGAGGCCCCATCCTCCCTAATTGCATCGTTGAAAGACAGGGCGACCAAAACGAGCCCGGCCATTGTGTTGAACTTCAGCGTCCTCAGGACGTCGGTGCTCGAGAAGCTGACGCGAGAACGACTGATGGCTACGCTGTCCGGTTTCTACGGAGTTCTCGCGGCCGTCCTCGCCATGGTCGGCATCTACGGCATCATCTCCTACATGGTGATCCGGCGAAGAAGCGAGATTGGCGTGCGCATCGCGCTGGGAGCGGGAAAGGCCAACATCCTGAGCATGATTCTGCGAGAGGCTTTGGCATTGCTTGCCATCGGCCTGCTTGCGGGAACGTGTTTGGCTGCCGCAGCGGCAAGCGCCGCGCGGGCCATGCTCTTTGGGCTCAAGCCAGTCGACCCGTGGACGCTGGTGCTTGCGGCCGGCGGGCTGACAATTATCGCCGTGGCGGCCAGCGCCATTCCCGCAGCGCGCGCCGCCGGCGTCGATCCAATGCAAGTGCTCCGCGAGGAATGAGCATTGTCAGTTGTCGGTGGCCGCTGGAAGAGCGCTAGGGCTGTACGCAACAGCTGACGTTGACAGACCTTCTGCGAATGCCCAGGCTGCAGCCATCCACCTTTAGCCTAAAGACGCATCGATATGAGTCCCTCTTCACTGACTGCATGATCAATTGCCATGCGAGTATCGGAACGAAGCGAAACGCAGATTGGCCCGAACAGGCGGAAGCTCTTTTCCTATGACGCTGACCGTTGTATCCGGCATGCGTGAAAGAACTTCAAATGGCCCCTGAAATCAATCGGGTCCATCTGCGCGAAGATAAGGCGGCCCACAGAAAGCGGTCGCGTTGTAACCTGCGGTCCCATTCCCACGACATGACGCCCCCTGTGAAATCCAGAGGAATGGCGGACTAGTTCGGTAGCGGGCCACCTTGTTCAAAATAGCCCGCTACCACCAGTTCTGTCGGGAGCCAGTGCCGGGATACAATCTCTTTGCCTCATAGGCAGTTGAGTTTACGTCGTCGAACCGCGGCGCGGCTGCGGGAACGGTGCAACGAAATATGGCACTCGCAACCGGGTCGGATGCAGACGTCGGGCAGGAAACGAAGGGTTGGAGATTCGCCGTCGCCTCAGGAATTCTCGGCTGGGTGCTGGACGCATTCGACTTCTTTGTCTTGGTGTTTTTATTCGACACGCTGGCAAATCACTTCCATGTGTCGAAGTTGTCGGTGGTGTATACGCTGACTCTGACGCTGGCGATGCGGCCGCTCGGTGCGCTCTTCTTTGGCGCTCTTGCAGACAGATTCGGGCGCAAGCGTCCATTGATTTTCTGCGTTCTGTACTTCTCATCGATCACGGTACTGACCGGACTCTCTCCAAACTTCACCTTCTTTGTCATCTGCCGTGCGTTGTATGGCATTGGTCTTGGAGGATACTGGGGCGTCGGCGCATCGTATGCCATGGAGAGCTCTCCGCGCCGGTTTCGTGGAGTGCTTTCGGGCCTGATCCAGGCAGGCTATCCGATTGGCTACCTGCTCGCGTCGGTCGCAATGCAGACGCTTACGCCGGTTCTTGGCTGGAGATCGGTGTTCTTTGTGGGCGCGCCTGTGGCGGGGCTGATTGTGGTGCTAACACTGTCAGCACCGGAATCCGAGGCATGGCGGCAAAATCGACCAGCATCCATCGGGCAGATTCGTGGCGCCCTGCTTCAACACAAGGGAATCTTTCTCTACCTGCTGCTGATGATGAGCATGTTGCTCTGCCTGTCTCATGGCGCGCAGGATCTCTATCCTGACTTTCTTAAGTCGGTCCCTGCGATCGCGGCGAAAACTATCCTAGGGATAAGTGCTCTCTATGGAATTCCCATTCTTTACAACATCGGCGCGATCGCGGGAGCAGTCTTCTTTGGCCATCTATCGCAAAGGATAGGCAGGCGCAATTCCTGCATGCTGGCGTTGGCGATTGCCCTCCTCTTGATTCCAGCATGGGCATTTGGAACGACGCTCGTGGTGCTTGTTGTGGGCTCGTTCATGATGCAGGTCGGGGTGCAGGGTGCGTTCGGCGTCATCCCGGCTCACTTGAATGAGCTTTCGCCGGATGCAGTGAGGAGCCTTTTTCCCGGGCTTGTATATCAACTTGGAGTGCTGCTAGCCTCACCCGCCACAGTCGTAGAATTCATGTTGCGCGACCGCTTTGGATATCCGTGGGCTCTGGCGATGTTCGAGGCCGGGACGATCGTCCTGATGATTGTGATTTTCTGGTTTGGCCCGGAGGCACGGGATCGCAGTTTCCTGCGCAACACGGGTATGTAGTGCTGCAAAGTCTGAATGCGGTTTGGAGTGGCTCAACGCCAGGAGAAGCCTGTGAACGAGAACCGGATCGGCATCATTATGAACGGAGTGACTGGACGCATGGGGCTGAATCAGCACCTGGTCCGTTCCATTCTGGCGATTCGAAAACAAGGAGGCGTCGAGTTGTCGGATGGTTCGCGCCTGGTTCCTGACCCGATTTTAGTAGGACGCAATGCTGCCAAGCTGCAGCAGATCGCCAAGGAACATGGGGTCGCGCGCTGGACCACGGATCTGCCTGGCGCTCTCGCCGATGCGAATGACTCGATCTACTTCGACGCGCAGTTGACCAAGTTGCGCGCCCCCAGCGTGGAGAGAGCGATTGCAGCTGGCAAGCATATCTATTGCGAGAAGCCGCTTGCCGCCGATTCAGAGACGGCGTTGCGCCTGGCGACCCTGGCCAGGGCTGCGGGAGTAAAGCACGGCGTGGTGCAGGACAAACTCTTTTTGCCTGGAATCCGTAAGCTCAAGCGGCTCGTGGACAGCGGTTTCTTTGGAAGAATCCATTCGGTGCGCGGCGAGTTCGGCTATTGGGTCTTTGAAGGCGATTGGCAGCCCGCCCAACGGCCCTCGTGGAACTACCGCCAGCAAGATGGGGGCGGCATCATCGTAGATATGTTCTGCCATTGGCGCTATGTTCTCGACCATACATTCGGCAGGGTTCGCGCGGTACAGTGCCTGGGCGGCACTTCGATCGCGGAGCGGGTGGATGAGAGTGGAAATCGCTACCAGTGTACGGCAGACGATACGGCTTACGGGACATTCGAACTCGACGGCGGCATCGTTGCGCAGATCAATTCCTCCTGGTCGTTTCGTGTCTACCGCGATGAACTTTTCAGCCTGCAGGTGGATGGCACCCTGGGCAGCGCGGTTGCCGGCCTGCGCGAATGCAGAACGCAACACCGCGTAAATGCGCCGCGACCGGTCTGGAACCCGGACATCGCCAATCCCTTCCAATTTCGCGAGCATTGGCTCGAGGTGCCGGACAATCAGGTCTTCGACAACGGATTTAAAGTTCAGTGGGAGCTTTTTCTTCGCCATGTCGCCGAAGGGGTTCCCTTCCCTCATGATTTTCTTGAAGGCGCACGAGGCGTCCAGCTGGCCGAGCTGGGGCTCAAGTCCTGGCGCGAACGCCGCTGGATCGACGTGCCAGAGTTGGGAGCGTAACTTTGGGGACCTCTCTCAAGCTCGTGGGTGTCGATGGCGCCGTATTCAATTACTCGCCCACTCTCGAACCACTCGCGCCCCCGCAGCGTGGCAGGTTTGAAACGCGCGTGGCGTTCGCCGCCGCGCATGTCGTCGCTGATCCTATCCGCACTCTTGACCCCCTGACTCAACCGATCATCGACTGGGACGCGACAATCGCCTACCGCGAATATCTCTGGTCGCTTGGCCTTGGAGTTGCCGAGGCCATGGACACAGCTCAGCGCGGCATGGGCCTGGACTGGCCCCTGGCTCTTGAACTGATCAAGCGCAGCACAGCGGCGGCAAATGCTTGCGGCGGTGTGGTGGCCAGCGGCGCGGGCACCGATCATTTATCCGCGAGTCATGCGATCACCTTGCAAGACGTCACAAATGCCTACCTGGAGCAATGTGAAGCGATAGAAGCTGTCGGTGGCCGCATCATTCTGATGGCGAGTCGCGCCCTGGCCGCTGTCGCTGGTCACGCCGAAGATTACGCGTCAGTCTATGCGACGGTGCTGTCCCAGGTTCGCCATCCTGTCATCCTTCATTGGCTCGGCCCCATGTTCGATCCCGCGCTCAAGGGCTACTGGGGCGCATCCGCGATCTCCGCAGCCGCCGAAAAATGCCTCAACATCATTCGCGCGCACAAGGAAAAAATCGACGGAATCAAAATCTCTCTGCTCGACGCGGATCTCGAAATCTCTATGCGCCGTCAACTTCCTCGGGATGTACGCATGTATACCGGCGACGATTTCAACTACGAACAGCTGATTCTGGGAGACGAGCACGGTCACAGCGACGCGTTGCTGGGGATCTTCGATGCCATTGCGCCAGCCGCATCCCTGGCTCTTAGCGCGCTCGATGCTGGCGACGTTTCCCGCTATCGGCAACTACTCGCGCCTACCGTTCCCCTCTCCCGCCACATCTTCGCAGCCCCCACCCAACACTACAAGACAGGCGTCGTCTTCCTTGCCTATCTCAACGGATTCCAGTCACACTTCCGCATGGTCGGGGGCAGTGAGAGCGCGCGTTCCGTGATGCATCTCTGCGAACTCTTCGTGCTCGCAGACCAGGCTCGTGTATTGCGCGACCCTGAACTTGCAGTTCGCCGCATGAGCGCCTTTCTGCTTCTGGCGGGGGTGGCATGAGCATTCTTCAACGCCTCAGCTTCAATCAGATCACCGCCGATCCCTGGTCTCTCGAGCAAGCCGTGGAGCATTGTTCTCGCAGCGGCGTTCCCTATATCGCAGTTTGGCGACACAAGCTCGACGGCAACGCAGCAAAGGCGTCTTCGCTCATTCGCAGCGCGGGTCTACGTGTCTCCAGCCTCTGTCGAGGAGGTTGGTTCTCAGCGCCCACAGCCGAAGAGCGCCGCAATCGGATCGCCGACAACCGCATTGCTATTGAAGAGGCCGCGTTGCTTGGCGCGCCGGTGTTGGTCATCGTCTCAGGCCCAGCCGACGGCCAGACTCTGGCTGATGCGCGCGCTACCGTTATTGATGGCTTGCTTGAAATTCTTCCAGATGCCGAGAAAGCAGGCGTGGTTCTGGGCATCGAACCACTTCATCCGATGTATGCCGCTGAACGCTCGGTGGTCGTGACCTTGAAACAAGCCAATGACATCGCCGAACGACTTCGAAGCCCCTCCGCGGGAGTGGTCGTGGATGCTTATCATGTGTGGTGGGACCCTGAGGTCATGAACGAAGTCGAACGCGCCCGCGGGAAGATTGTGGGTTTCCACGTCTCTGACTGGCCCGTGCCGCTCCCCGGCATTCTCATGGGCCGCGCCATGATGGGAGACGGTGTCATCGAACTGCGGCAGCTGAGGCAGGCTGTGGACAAGACCGGATACGACGGGCCTATCGAGGTTGAGATATTCAACGAGGACGTTTGGAAAAGCGCGGACGATCGATTCATGGAGCGTATCCAGCATCGCTTTGTGGAATACGTCTAGCCATCGGAGAGATCGTTGAGCTTCCGACGGAGGAAACATCGTCCTCGCATCTGTCTAGTTTTGGCAATTCCGAGACTTGCGGAGGTAGGTCCTGAAAAACGCACCAGCGTTCCCTATTTCCGCGATGAGGCCAATCAGAATTCCCGGACACTGGACGACTCGCGGGGGCAATCTCAGAGCCTCAGCGCAAGCCTGCACGATGAGTGGGCAGTGACGAAATCTGAGTCGAAATGCTGGCATATCGGAACTGCCAGTAAGACGTGAATTGGTTCGTGCGCATCTGACTGATAGGTTGAGTATGCCGATGTTGCGGGAGGTGAGCGATGAAGGCGGTGGTGCTGCATGAGTACGGCGATCCCGAGAAGCTGAAATTCGAAGACGTCGTTCCCGAACCACAGGTGAGCGGGAACACAGTGTTGATCGCGACAGCCGCAGCGAGCGTGAATCCGATCGACTGGAAACTGCGATCAGGGGCAATGCAGAAGATGCATCCGTTGACGTTCCCGGCAATTCTGGGGCGCGATGTCAGCGGAATCGTGCAGGCCGTGGGCGCCAATGTGAAGCACTTCAAGCCCGGCGACCGCGTCCTTGCACTCTCCAACAAAACCTATGCCGAGTTGGTTGCAGTGGACGATTCGGACGTGACCCATTTGCCCGATGGCGTGGACTTGACGGACGCGGCCGCGATCCCGCTGATTTCGCTCACCGGCGACCAGCTTGTACGTCTTGCGACAAACGTGCAGAAGGAGCAGGCAGTGCTGATCACGGGGGCCTTGGGCAGCGTGGGGCGTGCGGCGGTACATACGGCGAAGAAGATCGGCGCGCAGGTGATTGCGGGCGTTCGCGGGAACGAGTTGGAGGCCGCCCGTTCACTCGGAGTCTCTGACGTGCTGGCGATTGATGACGATCAAGCAATAGAGAACTTCCACTTGGTGGACGCAATCGCGGACACCGTTGGCGGTGAGGTTGCAGCGAAGCTGATCGCGAAGGTTAAACAGGGCGGCTCATTCGGCTATACCGCAGTTTTGCCGGAGGGTGCGGCGGCCAAGAATCCGTCAGTGAAGATTACGCGTGTGGGTGCTCGGCCCGATGCATCCAAGGTACGCGAGTTTGCTGATGACGTGCGCGATCGCAAGTTCGTTCTGCCGATTGGTCGCCGGATGCCGTTGCGCGATGCGGCTGAAGCGCATGTGCTAGGGCAGAAAGGTGGCATTGGGAAGATCCTCCTGCTCGTGCCAGATTCTAAAGAGTGAGTTCTTCACGGTCCACGCGGTGGAACTGAGATCAGCGCACACGATCGCGGTCCCGCGTTCGATTGCGCTGGGGCCTCACTTTGTGCACCTGTCCTGGCGACCGTTGCACCTGGTATACCGACGGACTACTCGAGGCGTGCTCCAATTCCGGCGAAATCTTTAGCTTCGAACGTCTGAATGCACTCTTCGCAACGGCTCCGACGCCAACCTCGGCCGCCGAAGCTGCAATTGACTTCGGACAAGAGACCGAGATCACGGTACTCACGCGGACGCGCTCGATATGAACTCAAACAACTGCATCACGCGGCGATGCATCTGACTGCAAATTGGCTGCTAGTGTAACCCGTTGAACCCGTTTACACAGAATTCATACGTACTCAGTATGTTGAACCAGCGAGCCTGATTTTTACCAAGACCCTTGATTGACAGAGGGGCAAAGGCGAGATAAGTTCTGTCTGATTGCCCGCTTCCAGGCGATTATCCCATCCCTGCACCGTGGGCCGCAGCCCCTGCTCAAAAATGGCTGCGCGCGCTGTGTCTGGAGCCAAAGATCCCGACGAAGAGCCTTTGGGACCTTACAAAACACCATGTTTCTGGAGAGATCGTGAGACGCAAATTCCTTGTACTTATCTTAGTTGTCCTCGCCTGCGTGCCGTTCAGTTTTGCTCAGTTTGAGACCTCTGCAGTTCTTGGTTTTGTGCGTGACGCCAGTGGAGCGCCTATCGCCGGCGGTAAGGTCACGCTGGTGAATCTATCCACAAGTGCGACGTCTGCCACCACCACCGACAATGATGGACAGTTTCAGTTTTCTGACATTCACATTGGCCATTACAAGGTGACTGCGACTGCGCCAGGATTCAGCGATTCAGTAACTGATCCGTTTACCGTTGATGTCAGCACCCGCCAGCGTGTCGACCTGACCCTGAAGCCCGGGCCGGTTGCTGAGACCGTAGTTGTGTCGGGCGCCGCCACTCAGCTGGAGAGCGAGACATCATCGACAGGCACTGTCATCTCTGAAACTCAGGTTCATGATCTTCCACTCAACGGCCGCGCCTACGGTGACCTGATGGCGTTGGCTCCCGGGGTGCGGCGTAATAACCTGGAGAACCAGTCTGTCACCAGCCGTGATGCCTCTTACAACGTGAACGGCCAACGTTCTGAGTTCAATAACTTCTTGCTCGACGGCCTCGACAATAACGCATACGGAACGTCCAACCAGGGTTTCTCGAATCAAGCCATTCCCCCTTCACCGGACGCCATTAACCAATTTCGCGTGGAGACCAACAACTATTCAGCAGAGTTCGGCCGTGCTTCCGGCGCGGTCGTCAACGTCTCCATCGATAGTGGCACCAACCATATTCATGGCAAGGTGTGGGAGTACCATCGCAACACGATCTTCAATGCCATTGGACCTTTCGCCGCCCCCATTAACAAGCTCACCGGCAAGGCGCAGAAGTCGATGCTGATCCGCAACCAGTTCGGTGGCGCGGTCGGTGGTCCAATTCTCAAGGACAAACTTTTCTTCTTTGCCGATTACGAAGGCAACCGCCAGGTTCAAGCTCAGTACGCGACGGCTACCGTTCCTACAGACCTGCAGCGCCAAGGCATCTTTCAAACCACAACCGGCGCTCCCGTTCCGCTGCGCAATCCGATCACTGGCACCGTCTACGCGAATGGCGTTGTTCCGCAAACAGACTGGACACCGCTGGCCACGTTAGTCATGGGCGCGCTGCCTTCCGCGAACGTCCCAGGATTCTCCAACAACTACGTTTCATTCCCGCGCGCAACCTTAACCGATGACAAGGGGGACGGGCGCGTCGACTACATCCTGAGCGCGAAGACGGCTATTTTCGGTCGCTACAGCGATCACAAAGGCGAGATCGTCGATGCAACCTCTATTCCTGGTGAAGCCGGTGACGGAGGAAACGGAACCATCCACGCGTATAACCGCCAGATTGCGGCTGGCGTTACGCACAGCTTCAATACGAACTCCGCTCTGGACGCTCGCATTGGCTTCACGTGGACGCATGGCGGCAAAACTCCGTATCTCGCCGGCGAACAGAGCATCAATGTCGACGCCGGCATCCCAGGTTTGCCTACCGATAAGACGGTGCTCCGTCGTCTCAGCAATGAGAGCGTGAAGAACTTCAGCACGTGGGGTGCGCAGACATCGAACCCGCAATTTCAGAACCCGTTCGTCGTCAATCCCAAGGTCAACTACTCAGTGCTGAAAGATCGACACAGCATGAAGATCGGTTGGGAGTTTCTCTCCATCAACACCGAAGTGGATGACTTCAACCCAGTGTATGGAGGTGAGACCTTCAACCAGGGCTTCAGCCAGAACGGCGGTGGGACAACCGATACCGGCGCCGGATTGGCCGCGTACCTGACCGATTTCCTCACGGGTGCACGCGATAGCTATCAGCTGAATAATTTTCGAATCGTCAACTATCACCAGAACATGGACTATTTTTACTTTCAGGATGACTGGAAGCTGCTGCCTACACTGACGGTCAACATGGGACTGCGCTATGAACTGGTCACTCCACAGTTCGTGGACGGGGATCATCTCGCCAACTTCGATCCCTCAAGTAATAGCCTCATTCAGGCTTCGAGCGGCTCACTCTACAAACGGGCTCTGGTTCAAACGCCGAAGCTCGATTTCGCTCCACGCTTCGGCGTCTCCTGGCAACTCGATCCAAAGACCGTGGTCCGCTCGGCCTATGGCATCAGCTTCGATCAATTCAACCGCGAGGGCGGTGAGAATCTGCTGGCTTACAACGGCCCCTACATCATCAATTCAACGGTGAATCAGGTTGCGCCCTTTGCCTTCACTGGGACCAAGCAACCGCTCTGTACCGGCGACAACTACAACGGTTGCTTCCGCACCGTGGCGCAGGGTTATCCATCGAACTTCGTGGCTGCGAGCAACTTCAGCACGCTGATTGCCCAAACCCGCTACATCCCCAAGGACATACCGACGGGCTATGTGCAATCGTGGCACCTGGACTTGCAACGCGAGATTGCCCACAACAGCGTTCTCACTCTCTCCTATATCGGTGAACACGGCGTCCACATCTGGGTTTTGGCAGACCTCAACCAGGCCGTCGCGAATACTCCTACTGGAACGCTAAGCGTACAAGCGCGCCGCCCCATTTCTACCTTCACCACTATCGAAGAATCGATCCCTGCCGGCTTCCTTACCTACAACGGTTTTCAAGCCAAGTTTGAGCATCGCTTCTCCGGTGGCGTCTATCTGCTCAACTCCTTCGCATGGTCTCAAGCGATCGATAATGCTTCAGGCCATCTCGATACACCCAACAACGACAATTCGCGCGTGAATCTCGCGAACCTTGCAGGCGAACGTGGTCCGTCAGCCTACAACCAGCCAATCGACGAAACCTTGAGCGTTGTCTGGGATCTGCCTGTCGGCAACGGCCGTTTGCTCGGCAACCGCATGCCCCGAGCCCTCGACATGGCGATCGGCGGATGGCAGCTTACCGCCATCAACACCGACACGAGCGGCCAGCCTGTCAACTTGATCTACAGCCCTTCTGCCGCATACCAGCTCAGCCCGTTGCTCAACCAACGTCCGAACCAATCCGGAAATCCAATGAACCCGAAGAGCAGCTGGGTCAAGACGAGCTCGGCACTCAACGGATATCTCAGCTCGACCAATGTCACTCTGCCCACCGACCCGTCGCATGCGTATGGCAGTGCAAGCCGCAACTCGTTCCGCGACGCGACCTTTAACCAGTTCGATCTCGGTCTGCACAAGAGCTTTCGACTGTGGAGCGAGCAATCGTCGTTCGATCTTCGCGGCGAAGCGTTCAACGTGCTCAACAAGGTCAACTACATGGCGCCCAATTCCAATCGCAGTTCGGGCAGCTTCGGGTCCATCACTTCGTACTTCCCGCCACGCCAGTTGCAGGTGGCGGGTAAGCTCACGTTCTGAACAGGAGCCCCCTTCAATGACCCAGCTTACTCGACGTAGTTTTGCGGCGCTCACGGCAGCTGCAGTCACAACTGGCCTCACGCGTTCTCTCTGGGCGCGTGAGGTGGCTGCGCACGCGGGCAGCCGGCGCTTCTACATCGCACTCATCGCCGATTCCCACATTATCGACGACTTCTATGTCAAAGGAAGCGAGAATGGGGTCGAAGACAACGAAAGCATCTTGGTGACGACGCCGCGTCTGATCGCCGCCCGCGATTTGATCAACTCACTCTCGCCCGCCATCGAGCAGGTCTTCTTGCTCGGCGACTATTTTCACAACTATCCTTCAACCGATTACGACTTCTACTTCAACAATCAGACTAGACTGGACAACGCCAAGGCCATCACAGATGCCTTCCGCATGCCTGTGCACATCGGCTTTGGAAATCACGATTATGATGTGCGGCGCGTACCGCGCGAGATGAGCCACAGGCTACTCAAAGCAAAGTTCAACACCGACCCCTATTGGGTGTTCGACTACAAGGGATACAGGTTCGTTCACCTGAACAATTTTCTTGGTTCGACCCAGGATAATAAGTCTGGCGACTTTAATCCCGGCATCGGATCACTGGGCGAAGAGCAGCTTCATTGGTTCGAAGCTCAACTTGCCTCACGCAAGCCAACCTTTGTTTTCGTCCACTACCCGCTACTGGCCGTCCAGCCTTCCGAGTTCCGCGATTTCGGGCTGCATCCCCTTCTGCGAAAATACCAGGACACCATCCAACTGACCGTATCTGGGCATTTACATAAGTGGATCGACTTCGCCCACACGTACGGGCCGCAACACTACGTCATGGCGGCGACGCGTTATGATCCCAATGCCTATATGCTGTTGGAAATCGATCCGGACAAGGGATCCTGGCGCTTCCTCAACGCGGATCTTGTGGAATGGTCGACGCACTACAGCAAGCCATATCATGCGGTCTAATTTAGGCGGCGTGCGACGCGAGGTGAATGCGGGATCCTGCGCTCCGCACATTTATTTACCAGCGTTCTGCTTCGCCCAACGTTTGCGTGGAATTTGCCAGCTCCGTTGTCCATGCTGAGGACACCAAGCCGGTTGTGGTCGTCCAATCTTCCGCGGCACGACCGTCCGATCTGCAGTAATCCTGCTATGATTGCGCGCCACGGGAACTCCGGCGTCTCGCCCTCCTCGAAGGGCGCAGAATGCCGGCAAGGTCCACACCCGAAGAGGTCTTATGAAATTCTTGTATCTCAGATCGATCCTTTTCACCGCACTGCTGGCGTGCTTCGTTCCTCTTTCAATGAGTGCCGCAAACTCTAACCCTCGCTCAAGGGAATTCGCGGCTGACGCCGGTTGGAAGTTCTTTCCTGGCGACCCCAGCGGCGCAGAGGCGCCGTCGTTTGCGGATGCGTCATGGCGGTCCGTGGATCTGCCGCACGACTGGAGCATAGAGAGCAAACCCGACATGCACAATCCGAGCGGCGCGGGCGGAGGTTTTTTTCCAGGAGGTATCGGCTGGTATCGCAAAACATTCCGTGCGTCTAGCGATTGGAAAAAGAGAGTCGTCAGCATTGAGTTCGATGGCGTGTATCGCGACGCCACTGTGTACCTCAATGGGCACAAGCTGGGCACGCATCCTTACGGCTACACGGCGTTCACTTTCAACCTTACGTCCGAATTGAAATTTTCAGGCGCAAACGTGCTGTCGGTGCGTGTGGACAACTCGGCGCAACCAAACAGCCGTTGGTACAGCGGATCGGGCATCTACAGGCACGTTCGCATCCTCGTGACTGATCGCACGCACATAGCGCATTGGGGAGTTTTCATTGCGACGCCTACTGCGACGAGTGCTTCAGCCAAAGTGTCGATTCACACACGGGTGGCAAACGAATCATCGGCCCTCGCGGGGGTGACCCTGGAGACGACGCTACTGGACAAAACGAACAGCAAGATCGGCAGTGCGCAGTCGAAGTTGAGCGTTGCTCCCGGTGGAGAAAACGAAGCAGCTCAGGAAATCGCGTTGGCGAATCCCCTGCTCTGGTCGCCGGAGTCGCCCACGCTGTACCGCGCCGTCTCGACGATTCGTAAGAACGGCAAAGCCATCGACCAGGTGACCACCACTTTCGGCATCCGCTCGCTTCTGTGGTCAGCAGAAAACGGGCTGCTGCTGAATGGCAATCCCGTGAAGCTGAATGGGGGTAGCGTTCATCACGACAACGGACCTCTCGGCGCCGCCGCATTTGATCGCGCAGAAGAGCGCAAGGTGGAACTGTTGAAAGCTGCAGGCATGAATGCCGTTCGCACGGCGCACAATCCGCCGTCGCCCGCGTTCCTTGACGCGTGCGACCGTCTCGGCTTGCTGGTTCTTGATGAACCGTTCGACGTGTGGCAAGCACACAAGGTTAAGTTCGACTACGGCAGCGATTTTGACGAATGGTGGAAGCAGGACATTTCGTCGATGGTGCTGAGGGACCGCAATCATCCATCGATCGTGATCTGGGGAATCGGCAACGAGATTCCGGAATTGGAAGTGGATCGCGGCACCGCTCTCGGTAAACAACTTATCGACCAGGTGCGTGCGCTCGACGATACGCGGCCGCTCACCTTAGCGTTTCCCGGCTCAACGACGAAGCCCACCGCCCAGGCCGTGTTCTCGCAACTCGACATTACCGGCTACAACTACAACATCCTTCCCACCTACCAGAAGGATCATGACCAGTTGCCCAGCCCGCATGATGTTGACCACTGAGTCCTGGCCGTCGAAGGCTTTTCCACTGTGGCAGATCTCTCAAGATAATCCGTATGTTCTGGGTGACCTCACATGGACGGCTATGGACTATCTCGGCGAATCGGGCATCGGCGCGTGGCAATACGGCACCCCGCAACAGGCAAAGATGGCGGAGGGAATGTCTGGAATGATGGCGGGTACGGCCATGATTGACCAAATGTTTTTGGGAATGGCCAACGGAAAGGACGTGATGGCGGACATGGGCAAGAACAACTCCGACCCGAACGCGAAGGCCATGATGGAGCTTTTCTTTCATCCCTACCCGTGGCACGCGGCAGCCTGCGGAGATCTCGATCTGACCGGTTTCAGAAAACCGCAATCGTATTACCGCGACATCCTCTGGAACGGCGGCGATCGCGTCTACGCTACCGTCCAATTGCCCGAGCCGGAGGGCAAAAAGATCATTGCGATCATGTGGGCTACCTATCCCACACTTCCCTCTTGGACGTGGCCTGGAGAGGAGGGCAAGGCGCTCAAAGTGGAGGTTTATTCCGGCACTGAAAAAGTGCGACTCTTCTTGAATGACAAGCTCATCGGCGAAAAGCCGACGAGCCGCGAGCAGGAGTTCAAAGCGGTGTTCTCGGTGCCGTACGCGCCGGGAACTCTGAAGGCGGTGGGCCTGCGCAATGATCGCGTTGTTGCAGAGAACGTTCTGACGACAGCGGAAAAAGCAGTCAAGCTACATGTGACGGCGGATCGAATCGTGCTCCAAGCCGATGGCCAGGATCTTTCGTTCGCGACAGTGGAGGCGGTTGATGCGAATGGCCGCCCCGATCTGGACGCGAACCAGGAGGTTCAGTTCGAGATTAGCGGGCCTGGCGTGATCGCGGCTGTGGGGAACGGTGATGGACAGGACGCAGATGCATACCAAGGCGATCGGCGCAAGCTCTACCAGGGACGCGCGCTCGTCGTGATTCGCGCGTCGAAACAGACAGGCCCAATCCAGCTAACCGCCAAAAGCGCGGGCCTAAGCGACGGTTCGGTAATGATCGATGCCAAAGCCGCGCAGCCGCATGCTGAATTGCAGTAACGATATCGAGTTCAAGCATCGGCCCGTGAGACGACTTGTCTCGGCGAGTCGGTTTCTCGAAAGTTTTCGGCGGCCTGATCGAAGTTCCGGATGAATCACCGCCATACCGGACATGATCCGTTTTGGGTTGGGGAAGTATCACCGACAATCACCATATGGAGATCTCTTTTGCGAATGGACACTCAGCGATCCATCATCAGTCTCGCTGAATGCTTCGCGAAGTGCGACACCGGCCCCTGATTTGTCTTGCGGGTGCCGGCCCCGGTACTCGAGAATGGCGCGGGAAGAAAACTGCCGGATGAAATGAGATTCTATGCACCAATCTTTTTTCCGTTGGAGCCTTTTTGCGGCCTGCTCTGCTTTCGCCGCAGCGATCTTCACATTCGCCGCCGGGGCTCAACCGCCGGCACAACCGCACTACCAGCACAACCTCAAGCGGGGACCTGCTCCTGGCGGAGTGGAGCAGGCGACATTCTTTGTCCATCGGCTGGGCACGGATCACGCCGAGGGCATCACTACGCTGGACATGAATGGCGACGGGCGACCTGACATTCTGAGTGGGGCGTATTGGTATGAAAACCCGGGCCCGCAGGGCGGCGAGTGGAAGCGGCACCAGTATCGCGAAGTGGGGGTGATGAACGAGTTCGTCTCCGACTGCGGCGAATGGACGGTCGATGTCAATCACGATGGGCTGCCCGACGTCGTGACTGCCGGCTGGATGACCAATGGCATCTTCTGGTGGGAGAATCCGGGAAAGCTCGGCGCGGAGTGGAAGCGGCACTTCATCACCGACAGCTACGACACTGAGGGCGGCTGGATGGCCGATATCAATGGCGACGGCAAGCCCGACCTGATCTTCGGGCACTACGGCCACATGGGTGTTCTGTGGATCGACTTCTCTGGACGCCGAGCCCAAGGTGCATCACGTCGGCGGGCGCGCGGAGGATGGGCACGGCATCGGCGTGGCCGATATCGACGGCGACGGCAAGGCAGACATCCTTACGCCGAACGGCTGGTTCAAGCAGATCGATGCCGACAAGGATCAGTGGGAGTGGCATGGCGACTGGAAGTTGGAGGACGCAGGCTTTCCGATCATCGGCTACGACGTGAACGGCGACGGCAAGATGGATGTCATCTACGGCCAGGGCCACAGCTACGGGCTCTATTGGCTTGAACAGCAAGGCGGCGGCGCCGGCCGCACATGGGTCAAACACACCATCGACGAATCCTTCTCGCAGGTGCATGCGCTCAAGATGGCCGATATCGATGGCGACGGCGAGCCGGAGTTGATCGCCGGCAAGCGCTACCGCGGGCATGCGGGAGACGATCCCGGCTCCTACGATCCGCTGGTTGTGTACTACTACAAGATCGATCGCAAGACCGGGCACGTTCACGCGCTATCCGATCTCCGTGAATGGGACGGCCGCTGCGGGAACGCAGTTCGTCGTGGAGGATCTCGATGGGGACGGCGATCTCGACATTGCTACGGCCGGCAAGACCGGCGTGCACTTCTTTGAGAACCTCAGGATCGACAATGTGCCGAAGGCCGAGCGCGAAAAGGAGATCTTGCTGGACAAGAACTGGCCGTTCCCCGGCGAAGGACCGGTTGTGAAGCAGGACAATGAGCCGAAGAAGTAAAGAGCAGGCTGCTTTGCAAGAGTTGAATTGGAAGTAAGTGGACCGTATCTCAAAATGGTCTACCAGGAGTGCCATGACCCACACACTTGATCGTCGCAGCTTTCTCATCGCAGGGGGACTTACCGCGCTCGCCTCCACAAGAGTCTTCGGGGCGAATGACAGGCTTCGGATCGGTGTGATCGGCGCTGGGGGCCGCATGCGACAACTGCTCAACTCGGCCGAGAATACGGGCGTCCCATTCGAGATTGTGTCGGTGAACGATGTCTACGCGCCACGGCGCGAAGAGGTCAAATCACGGGCGAGCGCGGCGAGCGCAACGACGTCCGTGGATTACAACAACGTGTTGGACGATAAGAGCATCGATGCAGTGATCATTGCAACTCCAGACCATTGGCATGTTCGGATCGCAGGAGCGGCGCTGGCCGCGGGCAAAGATGTGTACCTGGAGAAGCCCGTGACGCATACCCTCGAAGAAGGCGACGCGCTCCTGAAGAGTGTTCGATCAAGCCGGCAGATTTTGCAGTGTGGAATGCAGCAGAGGAGCTGGCCCCACTTCCGCAATGCGGTTGACCTCATCCAGGGCGGCTCTCTCGGGCGGGTCACACAGGTGCGCACCTACTGGTGGCAGAACTATGGCTCGAGCTGGGCGCAGACGCCGATTGATGTAGCGCAGCTTGACTGGAAACAATGGCTCGGCGGAGCGCCAGACCAGCCTTTCACGCCTGAGAAGTACCACCGCTGGCGGTGGTTCTGGAGCTTCGGCGGCGGTGCGATGACGGACTTGTTCACCCACTGGATCGACGTCGCGCAATGGGCGATGAAAGCGGACCAGCCGACGATGGCGCTGATGCTGGGTGACAAATACATGTTCAAGGAATGGGAGTGCCCGGACACCATCCAGGCAGCTTTCCGCTATCCGGGTTTTGATGTGGTCTACGAGGGCATGATGAGCTCGTCGATCGATGATGGAGGGCTCGAGTTTCGGGGCACGGAGGCGACACTGAAGATCAATCGTGCGGGAATGAGTGTGTCTCATGAGAACGTGAAGGGCGATCGAAACCCCGTGCTGAAGGAAGAAAGTTTCGAGGACGGGACAACGCCGCACATGACGAACTTTTTCGACTGCATCAAGACACGGAAGGAGCCGAACGCACCCGTCGAGACAGGAATCGCCGCAGCGAGGGCGGGCCATATTGGAAACATGGCATACCATCGCGGAGGCATAGCCACTTGGCCAGTAAAGTGAAGTAAGCCATTTTGGGGATGGGGAAGCTTGTCCACAACTCGACCGGAGCCGCAAGATTGGGCCGATTCGAACCTAGAAATGCTGATTACAAGCCGATTTTCACGGGGAGGCCAACGGTGTTGACGCGCATTCCGTCTTCGGCACCTGTTAGCAGCTTCAATTTTCCCCATTGGGCTGGCCGTCGCTTTTCCGCTCGCTGGCCTCGGAACGTTTGGGCCTTCCCAACCGCTGATATCCTGGGTGGACCCCTCTGACGAGTCCTTGCTGATCCGCGATTTTCAATAAAAGTGTTGCGAGCGTTTTTCGCTCCTCCCAAGTGAGACTAGAGAGCAAAGCCTCCTGGTGCTGCCGCGCCACGCCGCCGATCTTTTCCAAGGCTCCCCCACCCGTTTGAGTCAGATGAAGACTATACAAACGCCGGTCGTCCGGGTTGGCTCTGCGCTCAACGACTCCCCGTTTCTCGAGTTTGTCCAGGATCGCTACGAGCCGGCTTGGATGAATTTGAAGCTTTGCCGCCAAGTCCTGCTGGCTCAGTCCCGCCTCAGCACTCAGCAGTCGCAGGATTCCCGCGTCAGCCGGTGTGAGTTCCAGAACTCCCAATCTTTCAGCAAATTGCGAGGCGGCATGCGCTCCAAGCTGGGAAAGCAGAAACGCCGGTTGGTTTTTTCCCATCTCACCGTGATTCATCTTCGTTGGAAAAATTATTGCATGCTTTAGTCGTTTATGTAATAAATGATTACATTATGAAATCAACTCCTCGCTTTCGCGGTCCCTCCCTCCTTTTGCTCGCCACGGTCCACCTCCTGATTTTTGCGACTGGTCTAGTGGCAGCATCGGCGCTCCGGCATGGAGCGCATTTCGTAACCCCTTTCGCCTCAGCCGAGGAATTGCGCGCATTCCTTGCGCTAAGCCCAGCATCTGTGCGGGTCAGCAATTTCTTCCTGTTTGGCTCGGCGATCCCCTTCGGGATCTTTGCAGTGACAACCGTCAGCCGACTGCGCTTTATGGGCGTCCGTGCAGCCGGCACAAACATCGCGCTGCTCGGCGGTTTAATCGCCACCATCGCGTTGATTCTCTCCGGCATCGTGGGCTGGATCTTGTCCGTGCCTGAGGTGGTGGCCTCCACACCGGTCCTGAAGGCACTCAATTTCCTCAACTTCCTGCTCGGCGGAACCGTCTTCGCGGTTGGATTCGGCTTGCTGGCCGCAGGAGTGTCGGTCACCTGCTACTTCATGCGGCTTCTGCCGCGATGGCTGGTCGCCTTCGGAATGCTCTTGGCACTCACGGGAGAACTCTCCTCCCTCAGCCTCGTTTCATATCCGGCAAACTTCTTTATCCCTGCCACCAGGTATCTGGGCTTCATCTGGATGTTTTCAGTCGCAGTGGAACTGACCAGAGATCGCAAAGGAGCGCCGCCCGCCTCGGTCAGCGACACCGCATAGATCATGTCTCCGGAACGCTAGTGCTCGCCGATCATCCTGCGTCATTGGCGTCGTTCTCCTGCGGTTTCAGACGTTTACTGGGGGTTCGACCTAGCCAAACCTTGCTTCATACTTCGCTACCCCGATGTCATCGACGGACGCAAGCTCCGTGCACCCGGCCATCAGGAACGACGCTGAATGCATCTGTTTCATAATAGGAGTGTCGAATGATCGCACTCGACATTCAGATCGGGATAGGGTTCGTGTCCGATTCGCCGATTGCTCGTGGTTCGATTTCCCCAGTCTGGTTGTCCAAATACGGTCGTTAGGAATGTTGTCCGGTTTGGAGAAGGACTAATGCAGTCTCGTGCAATGAATCAACCAGTCCCCACGCGGGTTCGCGCAATCGCGCATCGCTATCCTACCCGCATTGCGCTCCATGAAGGCGACAGGGTTCTCAGCTATCTGGACCTTGATCGCTTGACTGAGCGCTTTGCTTATTACCTGCTGTCTCGCGGAGTTCAACCCGGCGACGTCGTCGCGCTTTGCATGCCGCGTTCTGTTGACTGGACGGTGGCAGCTCTCGGCATTTGGCGGCTCGGTGCTGCATACGTACCACTGGACACTTCTTGGCCCGACGCGCGGCTACGCTTTGCTCTAGAAGATTCTGGTGCAAAGGCAATGGTAGCCGGGAGCCCTTTGCTCAATCGTCTCCGCTGTGGGATTCACGAGATCGATATACTCGACGATGCGTGGCGCTTCCTTCCTGGTGAAGCACCTCCCTTCCATCCGGTTAAGCCGGATGAACTCGCGTATGTAATCTATACGTCCGGTTCTACTGGGAATCCGAAGGGCGTCGAGATTACGCACGCAAACCTTTCACATCTCATCCAGTGGCATTCGAGAAGCTTCCGCCTCACCCAGAGAGATCGAACGAGTCACTTGGCGAGCTTGGGCTTTGACGCTGCTGTGTGGGAGATCTGGCCCACGCTTTGCGTCGGCGGGACTCTCTGCATTGCGGATGACCCCGTCCGCCTGTCGACCGATCTACTCCATCAGTGGCTCATCAAGGAACAAATCACCATTTCATTCGTTCCGACGATTCAGGCAACGGCATTGATCGATAGGGAATGGCCTTCGAAGACAGCCTTACGATTCATGCTCACGGGAGGCGATGTACTTCCACGAGGCCCGCGCAAGCGCATTCCCTTCGTTCTGGTAAATAATTATGGCCCGACGGAATGCACTGTCGTTGCGAGTTCCGGTCCAGTCACGATCGGATCAGAGCGTATGCCGACGATCGGGAAGCCCATCCGCGGCGCCGAGATTTACCTGCTAGACCTCGATGGCGAGCCGGTTCCAGATGGGGAACTTGGAGAGATCTATATCGGCGGAGCCGGAGTAGGACGTGGATATAGGCATCTTCCCGACGAGACACGTTCGGCGTTTCTCTCGGATCCGTTTTCTTCTATTCCGGGAGCTCGCATGTATAGGACGGGAGATTTGGGAGTACGGCGAGGGAATGGTGAAATCGAATTCAGGGGTCGCCTTGACCGCCAGGTGAAAATACACGGAAAGCGCGTCGAGCTTAATGAAATAGACAATGCCCTTGCGCGTCATCAGGATATTTCGTTTGCAACAACCCAGGCGCGAATTGGTTCGCATCGAGAGGTTCGCCTCATCGCCTATGTTGTGGCCAAGAGGGATGATGTAGCTCTCTCGGCGGATCTGTTACGAAAACATCTATCTCAGGCGCTGCCATCATACATGGTACCTGCGCATTTCGTGCGACTGCCTTCGATCCCGCTCCTCACGAATGGAAAACTAGATCAACAAACGCTCGAGAGTGGATCTCCATTTGGCCTCGGCACCCGATTGATGACAGGGTGGCAATCGCAACTAGGTGATCGGTTGTTGATGCTCGTGCAGGAACTGCTCGAAGATCGTGCTCTCTCCAAAGACGACGACTTCTTCCTGGCGGGGGGACACTCGCTCTTCGGCATGCAACTTATTCTCCGAATCGAGGAAGAGTTTGGCGTAGAACTTTCCTTAGAACAGATTCTTGAGTGCCCTACAGTCAATCAGCTCAGCGCTGAAATTGAATGGGAGCTCGACCCGGTGCGTAACGCCACACAACACTCGCCTACTGACAACGCTCATTTTCAAGTGCCTCATGGCGAACCCAATGAGGTAAAACGAAAAACTCAGCATTACAATTGGCCGCTTTTAACGCCACCGACGTCGAGTTTGGCCACCTGGCCCACGGTCACACGTCTCTCTCCAATGAATGGACTTCCCGCGGGTGTAGCGGCTCTCCAGCCGAACACAAGTCGAAGGACTATCTTCTGGATTCATTATCTTCATGGAAATCTTGCGCGGGCAATCGGCGACGAATATGGTTTCTTTGCGATCCGTTTAGCTTTGGAGGATCTCGCAGTATTGGGACGGTGGCCTTCAGCGCGAACTATTGCTCAATGCATGGTTGGAAAAATCTTGCAGATTCAACCCGCCGGCCCCTTTGTCATCGGAGGAATGTGTGTCGGGGGAATCCTTGCGTATGAAGTTGCTTCTTTGCTTCGCGCGGCCGGCCATGACGTTTCTCTTCTCATACTCGTTGATGCACAGAATCCTCGTTATCGCCCTGGATATCGATCATTTCGCGACATTCTAGCTCACTCAAAATATCTGGTTGACCGATCTCGCCACCTTGGGATGCGGAATACTCTGCAGTGCGCCTACGAAGCATCAACTCGACAGCTGCCTAAAAGCCTTCGGCGCGTCTTAGCTCAGTCTCAGGTCGAGAAGACACAGGCAATCGTTGAATCGGCTGCCCTCTCTTACCAACCCCAACCATACGGCGGCCCCGTACTCATGGTACTTGCATCCGACTGCTCACCACACCAACACACGGAACAAGGATGGCGCGATCTCATCGACGGCTCGCTCACAACTTTGCGAGTGGAGGGTCATCACAGCGAACTCGCACAGCCACCGTTGGTGGTTCGACTCGCAGAGGCAATCCTTTCGCATCTGGTCTCTGCGCCCACAGGAGCGACACAGGCCGTATCGGAGGAACCCCTGACTCTCGAGCACAACTGAAGCGAATCTTCTGACCTTCGTTGCTCGAACAAACTTCTACTTCCTTCTTTGCTGCGAAACCCACTCAGGCAAGGAGAGACAAGATCTTCGGCAGGCTTAAGAAGTACAACCGGTGCGCGGCACGCGTCAGAATGGATTATGCCAACTGCGATCGACAAGGACCTCAGCCTTCTGCGCCTCCTTTCTCCGGAGGTTTTAATGCAGCCGCATGCACTCTACAAGGCGCTCCGCGAGTATGACCCAGTCCACTGGGACCCATATATGCATGCGTGGGTCGTTACGAGCTATCGCGAGTCAGTTCAAGCGTTGTCCGATTTCTCGGCTGAGAGAATACCGTCGGCGGCCTATCTCGACAAACTTGGTTTGGCGGTCATGAGTCCCTTCAGTGAAACGATGCGTATGCAAATGATGTTTATGGACGGACCAAAGCACAAACAGCTGCGAGGCATCTGCTCTTCAGCATTCATGCCAAACCGAGTGGAACAACTACGAGAAGAAATCGAGTCGACTGCAAATCGTTTAATAGATGTGGTTCAAGCGAGTGGTCAATTGGACCTGATCGCTGATTTCGCCGATCCATTGCCATCGATCGTTTCGGCTCGTCTCATAGGGATACCGCTAGAGGATCGAGCGCAGGTACATGTCTGGATCCGCGATTTGTCCGAGCTTTTCGGTAACTTCCAGCACGATCCAGATCGCTTGGCAACTTTATTACACAGTTTGCAGAGCTTGAAGTCTTATTTAAACGGATTATTGCGGTGTCCCCATGAGCATACATCGACTGGCATGATTCATGCACTCTCAGCTGCACGCGTGGATGGTTCGCCACTCTCCAACGATGAGATCGTCGCAAATGTAATCGTCACTCTAATCGGCGGACATGAGACAACGACCAATCTTATTGCGAGCGGATATCTGACATTAATTCAGAATCAGGGTACTTTAGAGTTGCTACTCCGTCGCCCGAATTTGATGGGCACCGCTGTGGAGGAGCTATTGCGGTACGAATCCCCGGTTCAGCACACGGCTCGTATCGCGCCCTGCGATCTGGAATTGTGGGGAAAAAAGATCGCCAAAGGAGCTCGAATCGTCGTCGTGCTGGCTGCCGCAAACCGGGATCCCGCTAGGTTTGTTGATCCCGATGCGCTTGACCTCGCACGTGCTGACAACCGGCATCTGGCATTTGGCTGGGCAACGCATTTTTGCTTTGGCGCAGCACTAGCTCGAATGGAAGCGCAAATTGCATTCCCTATTCTATTCCGGAGACTGATTAATCCGCGCTTCTCTGATCCGCGCCCCCTGTGGCGACAGAATGCGGGATTACGTGGCCTAGTTAAACTTCCTATTACTTTTGAAGCGTCCTCGGACAGTTGAGTGCCATCGTGTCTTGTAGCAGGCTCCGCCAACTTCTCAGTCACGTGGTCCGCATCCATAATTTCAGACAGCGTAGCAGTTGGCGCCGGCTGACATGCTTACTTGTCTGCGTCCGCACAGCACCTTCCGCCATCACGGTCCAAACTGGCGAAGTTCTCACAAAAACGGCACTCGCGATATCCTTACCCTCGTCAACAGGCGTACTTAGGCGCAATGCCGAGGGTGGCAGAAAGTACGAGCGACTCCATTTCTCTTGCCCCATGGACTCGTGATCAACTAACGATCGCCGTCAAAGGAACAAGACTTGTCTAGAATATTGCGAGCTATGCCCCAACGCCGCTCCACCACAGCTCTTCGAAGAGTCGAGGAGGGAGAAGGCACGCGCACTGTTGTCATCGCACTCCTCTCTAATGTTGCCATTGCTGTTGCGAAGTTGATCGGCGGGTTGCTCTCCGGATCTACCGGCTTGCTTGCGGAAGCAGCTCACTCGGCCGCCGACACGGTAAACGAAATCTGTCTCGCGATTGGCCTTTGTCGTGATCGGCGGCCTGCGGACATCGCGCACCCTCTCGGCCACGGCCGCGAGCGATTCCTTTGGTCCTTCATGGCCGCGATAGCGTCGTTTTTGATCGGCGGTTGCCTGTCCATCGCAATGGCGGTTGCACAGCTTAAGGGGCGCCACCCGGTACCTGGCGGACTTCTAGCATGGATCGTTCTCGCCATCTCATTCGTTGCGGACGGAACGTCCTGGCTGCAGAGCATGCGGCAGGCGCGCCGGCAGGCCAAAGACTATAAGCTGACCGCTTGGCGCTACATCTTCCGCTCCAGCGATCCGGTCGTGCGGGCCGTGTTCTTTGAAGATAGCGCGGCGCTTATCGGCCTTTTCTTGGCCGCAAGCGGTCTTCTCCTCAGTAAGATTTTCGGAACAAGTGTGCCTGACTCGCTCGCGTCGCTCGTAATCGGACTACTGCTCGCCTCCGCAGCAATCGGTGTGGCTCGTCCGTTTGCCGACTTCCTCGTGGGGCGATCGGTTGTTCCTGTGATACTCGAAGAGATCCTTGCGGTTGTCGAGACCGACGCAGCAGTTGAGCAAGTCTTGACGTTTCGCGCGATCTACTCCGGACCTGAGGAGGTTCTCGTCATGGCCAAGATTCATCCGGCGGCACACATCAACAGCGAACAGTTCAGTCGAGCGATGGACAACCTTGACCACAAGATTCGCCTTGCTTTTCCATTTGTTGCGGATGTGTTTATCGACGTTACAGCGAACCACATCCAAGAGGCGCTTAAATCCCAATAAACGAGGGATCGTCGGGTCTGCGCACCCGAGATTGAAGGTCCGTCAACGCCGCCCTGTCCAGATGGATGTTGACGAAAAGATAACTTGCAGTTGGTCAACTATCTTCCGGCAACGAGCGAGCATTGGAGAATTGGGAAGATGATGATGCACCGGTCCCTGCAAAGGAGTGCTTCGTCACATTCACCGAACTTTGGAGCGCGGCAGCCGTACTTCGACGCGGAGGTCTGCATGCGGCGAAAGATTTCGACTCTTGGGTTTCTGGCTATAATCAGCGTCGGCTCCTTGCTAGCAGTTGCGCAGGTGAATCGAGAACAGAAGGTTGATGTTGGGGGATACGGGGTTTTCACTTCCCAAGCGGGATCGGGAGAACCGATAGTTGTGTTCGAAGCGGGCTTGGGCGAGGACACGTCGACATGGGATAAGGTACTGCCCAAGGTCGCGCAGTTTTCTCGTACCCTTGCCTACGATCGGGCAGGTCTTGGGAAGTCAGATCCTTCCCCAAGTCCAAAGTCCGTCGAGCAAATGGTGAAGGAACTGCATTCAGTGCTGAACGCTGCACATGTTTCCCCACCTTATATTCTTGTGGGGCATTCCCTCGGCGGGGCGGTCGTGCAGCTATTTGCCCACGCCTACCCAAACGAGGTGGCAGGCCTCGTGCTTGTGGACCCTGAAGATGGCCGGTTGCTCGATCGCTTGAAACTGCGTCTCTCGAAAGAGGAGTGGGAAGATCGTGAGAAGACCCTTGCGCAGATGATGGCAGGGGCATCTCCGGGGCAGAAGGCGGAAATCGAGAGTTCAAAGTCAAGCGGAAAGGCTCTGGCGGCAGCGCTCCCTATTCCGGACGTTCCGATGGTGCTATTGACTGGGACGATGAAGGATCCGAGCTTTCCGGGAAACCCAACAGAACAGGACCTGAAACTAGAGCTTCACGAGGAATTCTTGAAAGCTGTCTTGCGTGGCGACCATGTGCTAGTTCCGAATAGCCGGCATTACATCCAGGAAGACTCTCCGCAGCTTGTCATTGATGCAATCCAGAAGATAGTGAATGAGTCCAGAAAGAAATGACCAATCGCGCGAAGTCGCATCGACTCTCTCGAGAATTTACAGATACGGTGACAATCATCCTGCACAGAGGCGAACGGCGGCGCGATGATTCAGTAGTCGCGGGCACCGCTGCCGATGTTCGAGGGTGGCAGCGATCAGGACATCGGCCGACCGTCGCCAAGGCTGACGATTGTGGCTGACAGTCTGTCTCTGACCCGATTATCCTGGATAGAGTGCGCTAAGTATCGGACTTATTCTTTGAGCGCTATGTGAACCGGACAAGGTTCGTCTTGTTGCTCGCCTATATTCTGGAGTAATTCCCTATATCTCAGTCGAACCTCAACGTCCCGCCCGACTACGATATAGTCCAGCCACCACCTACACGAACCAAGTTAGGCAACATCGGAGCGGATTTGTGTGGAAACGATTCAAGAATCGTGGGAGCCTTCAATCACGAGGTGGCAGAAATGGCAATTTCACATCATGTTGACTCGGACCAAGCAATGCTCGATATATTGCGTAGTGTGCCAGGCTGGAATTTGGACCCCAGACTTGAGCAAGCTTCATACATTCAGAATGGCCTAGGCGTTGGCTATAAGATTTGTCACGAACAGTATCCATTTTGTCCAGCCGTGAGCATCGTGTTCAATGACACAGCGTTTGACATCATCGATGGCTCGGAACGGCTCCGATGCGATGCCAGGGAGTTCGCGAAGAACACGCTTCAAGCTCTATGCGGAGTTGGGTGGACAGAACATCAATTGATCGCGGTCAAATAAGATCGATGAATCCAGAAGGCCTGGGAAGTGTGTTCCCAAGCCTAACTGGCGAACAGTCAAACATTCGTACTCGGGGCCATCAAGCCCAACAGAAAACGCGGAATCACGATCCTTCATTAGTCGAGCGCCAGGTTAAAGTAAATATCAGGCTTCAGTCCTCACGTTTGGGCAGCGCGTACACCTTTCGTTGTAATTCCGCTGCTTCACGGCCGGAGGGTACTACCGTGCGGAACAAATGGCGGAGATGGCGGTTGGGACTAGATATGTGCCGATAATTACAGAGCATGATGCCGGAATCAGCGAATCGCCCGATATATATAGGAGATTAGGAATATGGACCCGCGCAAACTCAGCGACGAAGATCGTTTCGAAAGACTCACGGCGCTCAGACAGAAGAAGGCCGGGAAGCGAGCGGCTCGGATTGCGGCCTGGATCGCTGAGAGTGCGCCGAAGCCGATCGAGCAGAGCTTTAGCGAGGCGGACGCGATTAGGGCGCGAGGCCTGGGCATCCGGCTGGACTAGCCGAGCGCAGATACAGGCTTGCGCTGTGCGGACCTTTTGGAAACCCCACACGTTTCGCCTTCCTTGACGCGATGCTTGCAGTATTTGGAGTTCTTACACGCGTTGCAAGCATCGGAACCAGGGCAGGTCGCAAATGACGCTCCCGACGCGCCAAGTAACAGGACCCGTTCAGAGAGCTCTCCAATAACTAAAACTGCGCGCGGTCGGTCGTCGCCGAACACCTCTTCATTGCCATTTTCTGCCTGCAGCTGATCTGGATTGCTCTCGTGTGGATCATTCGCTGCGAAGCGCCTGCATGGGGTCGATGGTTGCTGCTCTACGCGCGGGAATCAATGCCGCGCACAGCGCCGCTAATCCGAGGAGCATAGTCGCCCCTGCCAACAGCAATGGATTCCACGGCGCGACTCCAAAGAGTTGGCTCGACATGAGATATCCCGCTCCAATTGCCACCGGAATTCCGATCCCCAATCCGATGCCTGCCTGCCAGAACGCTCCGCGCAACACCATAGCAGTCACCGAACCGCGATCGGCGCCTAACGCCATGCGCACGCCAATCTCGCTTGTACGTTGCTCCACGCTATATGCGGTCACGCCGTAGAGGCCAATCGCCGCCAGCAGAAGGCCGACGGCGCCAAACAGCCAAGCCAGGCTGGCGATCATATTCTGCTGAGCGAAGGTTTCCTGAATCGCCTGTGAATATGGTTGAGCGGTACATGTCAGGTTCGGATTGACTTCGGCCAGCGCCTTCTTTATCTGCATCAACAGGTTCGCCGGATGACCGGGCGCCCAAATCACAGTACTCCAGAGGTTCTGCGACACAAGCTCGTCACTCTGGAGATCCCGCTGATCGAAGGCAACAGTCTGCGCCTCGGGGACGTAGTACATGGGCCGGTCTGGATCTCGGAAACCCCAAGTCACGTAATGGATGTTTTGGACGACGCCGACAATTTCGTAGGTCCCCGAATTCTTTATGGGACCAGGACCGAAGTGCCCGCCGATGGGATTCTGGTCGCCGAAAAACTTCTTCGCAAAGGCTTCGTTGATAACCGCGACGCGCCGTGTGCTCGCAGTGTCGTCCTCGTCGATGGCACGGCCCGCTAGCATTCGAGCGCCGACCGTATCGAAGAACCTCGGCGTAATGCGCGTCCAGTCGGCGAATATATCTTCCTTTGGGCCGGGCTCGGGTTTGCCCTGTATCCGAATGTCGTGGCCGTTTTCGCTGCCGCTCATCGGCGCATACGTCGCGGCACTGACGCTGCGCACTCCGGGTATGGCATTGAACCGTTCTAGAATCTGACGATAGAGCGGGGCCAGTTGTTCCTGCTTATAGTTCGCCAGCAAGGGCGAACCGATGGAAACCAGGTAGCGGCCATTCGGATCGAACCCGAAGTTCTGGTGCTCCAGATTGCGCAGGCTATCGCCCAGCAGCGCAGCCGCACTCAGCAGCACCAGCGATACAGCCGCCTGCGCTATCACCAGCGCCTTCTGCGCCCAGTGACTGCCGCCAGCGATTGCACGATTGGCGCCACGCAGCGCCTCCACCGGCTGGGCCAGCGAGGTCATCCACGCAGGCATCATTCCGAAGAGAGCGCCCGTGAGCATCGAGACTCCGAGCGCGAAAAGCAGAACCAGTTTTGAGGGCGTAGCCTGCACCGGAATCCAACTGCTTTGTTCCTGCGTGTGGAAAGCGAGATAAAGAATCAACCGGGCCCCCGCCCAGGCCACAGCCACACCGGCCGCGCCGCCGATCAGAGAGAGCGTAACGCTTTCGAGAAGCGCATTCCTGATCAGGCGTCCGCGCGATGCTCCCAGAGCCACCCGGACTGCCGTCTGCTGTCGGTTCTTCAGCCCCCGGGCCAGCAGCAGGTTGGCGATGTTGGCGCAGGCGACCAGCAGCACACAAGAGGCCGTCACCATGAGCAGCAGCAGATCCTCACTGTAATCCCTGCGCAAAAACGAGAAACCCGCGCCGCCGGGCGACAAGCGGAGCCTCTGCTTCTGCCACACAGCTTTTTCCTGCGGAGTCATGTCGGCCAGGTGGCTGGACAGCCAGCCCTGCAATTCACCCTGAAGCTGAGCCTGGAGGGCTTTCGGATTCGTTCCGGGGCGCACGCGCCCGATCAAGTCCAGCCAATCGACGCGGGTGTTTTCAATTCGGGCGGTTGTCCCCAACAGCAACGGCTCGGTCGCCAGCGGCATCCAGATATCCGCCAAGCCCCAACTCGCCATCTTCGCTCCGATGAAACCTGCCGGGGCCACACCGATGATCGTGAAGGCCTGATGGTTGATTGAATATGTGGATCCGACGACCGAGGGATCGGAGCCATACTTCTCCCGCCAGGCATGGAAGCTCATGACTGCGACCGGCGGCGCGCCCTCGCGGTCGTCGGCGTCGACGAAGAGCCTTCCGCGCCAGGCGGAAACGCCGAGAGTCTGAAAAAAGTTACCGGAGACAAACTCGCCATTCGCCGTATCGGGCGGTCCCGATGAGCCGGGGCGCAGCACTCTCAAGGGCATGCTACCCGACTGAAGTGCTGCCAGGTCCTGGAATCCCGGCGTGTTTGCGCGGAATTGCCTGTAGGCTTCCCAGGAAAAAAGAGTCCAGTTGCCGGGCTCATCGTCGCTGTCCTGGCTGTATCCAGTCCAGTCGCAGCAGTGGGGCTCATCGCCGATGCGCCACAACTGATCTGGGCTGGTGACCGGGAGCGATTGCAACATCACCTGCTGCACGAGTGTGAAGATCGCCGTAGTTGCGCCGATGCCGAGGGCCAGAGTCAGCACCGCCGTCAGCGTAAAGCCAGGTGCTTTGCGCATCTGGCGAAGGGCGTAGCGAACATCCTGCAGTAGCGACTCAAGACCCATGGTTCCGCGTCGCTCGCGGCAATCTTCCTTAATCTGCTCGATCCCGCCGAACTCGATTCGTGTGAGCCGACGGGCTTCATTTTCCGTAATACCGGAACGAACCTTGTCGGCGACCTGAGATTCGAAGTGAAAGCGCAGCTCTTTGTCCAGATCGGCCTCCAGTCGTTCGCGTGAGAAAAGCCTCCGCAACCAGCCCATCAGATTCCCTCCAGAGTTCCCTCGATAATCAGGCTCACCACGTCGGTCAGGCGCGTCCAGTTTTCGGTTTCAACCTTGAGATGAGTTCTTCCCTTGGAAGTGAGTTCGTAGAACTTGGCTTCCCGGCCAGTCTCGGAGGGTTTCCAACGAGCGCTAAGGAACTTTTTATATTCGAGGCGATGGAGCGCGGGATAGAGGGATCCCTGCTGGACCTGGAGTGCGTCGCGCGAGATCTGCTGGATTCTTTGCGCGATGGCATAGCCGTGAATGGGTCCAAGCGCAACGACCCTCATAATGAGAAGGTCGAGCGTGCCTTGCGGAAGGTCAAACCTGTCGTCTGTTTTCTTCATGCCTATGCCTTCTACATATACATCGCTAGCTGTAGAAGGTCAAGGTATACCGCCGTTTCAATGCGTGGGGGGCGGGGCGGCCAGCGAACACCGGAAAAGAGTTTGTCCGGTAGCGGACACAAGATCAGCAGCGCGTCAGGTATAAGGTCCTATATGTTCCATAAGCGTCGCGGCAATCCGAATTGGGGCAAACCGGAGGCCCCAGGCCCGGTTGAGATCTCTCCTACTTCGTTTGAGCGTGCCGTGGAAGAATTGCAGCTCACTCCGGACCAGTACGTCCATTCGACGCGACTGCGCGAATGGGCGCGTTTTAATAAGAATTCGAAGTACGTCCCCGAGACGCTACTGGCTGCATGGGGCTTCGTGGTTGACTCCAGTTTCTAAAAGCCATTCGGCGGACCATGGCGTTACAGCCCGCAGTTGCATCTTCTTACGATCCCTAAAGCGCTCTTCACGACATATCATTCCTCCTGAATCGGTCGCACGTAGACGTTGTTGCGCCCTCCCAGGGGACCGCGCGCGTGTGAATGCTCAGAAAACGAACTTGCCGCTGATTTGCAGCTGACGCGATGATCCGCCGTCGCTTACTGCGAAGCGGGTTGCGGATATCTGACCGAATGTCGATGATTGAACATTCCCAGAAGGCTGTCCGAAATTGGGATGGTTCAGGATGTCGAAAGCATCCACGCGGAGATTGAAGCTCAGGCGCTCCGAGAGCTTTGTGTCCTTCTCTCCTGACATGTCGAGATCGGCGTAGCCGGGCCCCGTCACTGCGTTGCGTTGAATAGTTCCAAGACCCGTGTACACGCTGGGCGCAGTCGCTCCCATCGCGCTCGCCTGGGTTCCCAGCGCTTCAAAGACGCAGGCCGGCGTGTAGTTTGTGATGTCGCAAACGGAGCCGCCATAGGCCAATCCGCCCGGATTCTGAATCAGAGTGACATTTGTGGTTCCGGCCAGCTGTTCTTTTGTGCGAATGTAGTGACCGACGAGGCTGGGACGCACAATCTGAGGACTGGTGATTCCATTGAAACTGCTGCTGCCCGCCACAATATTCACTGGATTGCCGGTTTGATATTGCATGATCGTGGAAAGCTGGAATCCCTCGACAAACCGGTTGCGTTTGAAAGGCAAGTTATAGATCGCCGAACCGGCATAGTGCAGGCGCACATCGAAGTCCGACAGGCCATAGTTTTCTGAAGGGTTGTTGCTATCCGGCAGCACATAGCCGCCTTGCGATCCGAGCGAGTTGATATCCATCGATTTCGACCACTCGAAGTTCATGTTGAACTCGAGTCCGCTGCTCATGTTCTTACTGAGCGCAGACCAAAAAGCGTTATAGCTCGAATAGCCGATGCTGCTCTTCTCGGCAATGTTCGAAGCAATTGCGCCGCCGGGATCGACGGGGCTGCTGGCTGCAAGCGTGGTGAATGGATGCACCTGCGTATTGCTCGCTGTGCCGACAACCTGATTGGCATTGGTCTGAATGAGGAGATGGCGTCCCACCGAGCCATCGTAGTAGAGCGAAGCGACCAGTCCCCAGGGCAGCGCCTGCTGCACGTTCAGGTTGTAGCTCTCGACGTAGGCGTTCTTCAGGTTCGGATTCACGTAGGCAAGCGCAATGCCGGAAGCCTTGGCGTCGGCGTAAAGCGAAGAGACGGGAATCGCTGCGCCGTTGTAGGAGACCGCCGTGCTGAATGGTGGATTGGAAGCTAGCCCGGTCACAACGCCGGAAACGGGTTGGTCCACCAGATAGGCGTAGCCTCCGCGCACAACGGTCTTGCCCGTCCCGCGCATGTCCCACGCAAAACCGACACGCGGCTCGACGTTGTTGTTCTGGCCATACTCGGCGTTCTTCGCGAGGCCGTTGGTTCCAACCTGCGTCAACGTCACGTTGACGGGATTAAAGAGCGTGAAGCGGTTTTCTCCCTCGACCGGAGTTCCATTCCACTCGTAGCGGACGCCGGCTTCGACGGTCAGCGTATGTGTGAGTTTGTAATTGTCCTGGACGAAAGCCCCAACGGAGTTGGCATACACGCGGCTCGAAACAACATTCGGTTGAACGCCGAAGACTGTGGCCGTGTCCGTTTGAAAGTTGCTCGTTGGCGTGGTCGAAGTCACAAAGGTCAACGTTCCGATATTGCCTCCGAAGCTCGCAACCAGATAGCGTCGAAACTCGCCACCAACCTTGATCGTATGCTTGCCTTTCAACAACGACAACGTATCCGACAAGACTCCGGCCGTATCGAATCGTCCCTGCGGGAATCCCGATGGTCCACCGAAGATGAGTCCAATATCCGACAGTGTCGTTTGTGGCAATCCCACATTGCCAGTCAGGCCATCGCCAAGCCCGACACTTGTGGGGTCGGTCATGTTCGCCGGATCGAAGGCGATGGCAATGCGATTGAAACCGAGTCGCGCCTCATTTACCAGATTGGGGCTGAAAATGTGCGTCTCGCTGAACGTGCCAATCTGCCGATGCGCATGCCGATGGTCACCCCAGCCCGGAATGGTATCGCCCTGGAGTGCTGGTTCTGTGCGCACATCCTGCTGGAAGGCATAGAACGCGTGCGCCGAATCGGAAGAGCTGAACTGCTGCAGAAGATCGAGAGTGTACTGATCGATTTGTACCGGGCCGGCCGTGAATGCGACGTAATTGTTTCCGCTGTTCGGCAATGGAATCAGCGCAGCCATCGCGGCTGCTGCAGGCTCGTTGGCCTTGTTCGCGGCGATCGCTGCCTGGTTGGCTGGCGAGATTACGGTGCTGTTCTGAAGGATTCCCTGGTGCTGGCGCAGCCCTTCGTAGCTGCCAAAAAAGAACGTGTGATCTTTCCAGATCGGTCCTCCAAGGGAGCCTCCAAAGTTATCTCGTTTCAGGGGCGCCTTGTCACCCGCGGTGCCTAGGGACGCGCCCGTCGCCGCACTATAGCTGCGATTGAAATAGTTCCGGGCATCGAGCGCTTCGTTGCGGAAGTAGTCAAAAGCTTCGCCATGGAACTGGTCGGTTCCGGAGCGGGTCGCAACCGTGACGATCGAGCCGTCACTGCGGCCATATTCCGCGCTGAAGGTCGAATTATCGATTTTGAATTCTGAGGTTGTACTGATCGATGGCTGGAACGTGATCTGGTTTTGACTTATATCGTTCAGGTTGATGCCGTTGATCTGGAAATTGACCGAGTCTTCGCGGTTTCCGGCCGTAAGAAATGAATTGGCGCCAAGGCCGCGACTGGGCGAGGTGAGGCTTCCCGCGGTGTCCGCTACAACTCCGCCCGGTGTCAACACAGTCAGGTCCAGAAAGTGGCGTCCGTTGAGCGGAAGATCCTGTACAGCGGTCTGATCGATTACCTGGCCTACAGTAATCGTCTCTGACTCTAGCTGCATCCCGGCGCCATCGACCTGCACCGTCTCGCCCGTTGCTGAAACGGCAAGCTGCATGTTCACAGTCACCGCCTGAGCGACATTGAGAGCAACTCTTGGCACGGTATAAGTGCCAAATCCGGGTGCATTCGCATGCACGACATAATCCCCCGGCTGCAACGAGGGCACTGCGTAAATCCCAGCGGCGTCCGTGTCGATCGCCCGGTCGGCGCCCGTCGCCAGACTGTGGACGGTTACATGCGCATGTGCGACCACCGCACCGCTGGGATCAGTCACCGTTCCAGAAAGACTTGCAGTGGATTGTCCCCATGCTCCAAAGGAGCACGTTCCAAATACCACGAAGTGAAATAGGAATCGAACGATTTTCATTTGGTCCTCCAAAGGAAATGGGTAAAAGCCCGCACCGCTCTTTCAAAAGCGATGCAGCGCGATGCAGCAGATTTCAATCGCCCAGCGACCTGCTTGCATCAGGACTTGTTTTTTCGTTCTTGCTTTCTGCGGAAAGTTCGGACCCGGCGCCCACGGGCAAATGCGTCCCAGGGCTACTTCTGGAAACTTCGCCCACCGTAGCAATTTGGCGTGCGCCGAGCCCACTCGATCTGGGAATCTTTCGGAATTCGTGCGCGGTCCGCCAAAATGCCACTACCCAAGCGGGTGGTCGGAGTATACAAAAGTATCGTTTTCGCTGCAAGTTGCCATAGTTTGAGTGTCTTGTTGAATCAGCGAATGAGAATCCGACTGGGGATGGTTCCAACGGCCACTCGCAGTTCCAGAGCGAAAGGCTTGGCGCCCTGGACGAATGCAGTCATGTCAAGTCACAATGATTCTGCCCAGGATCTTCACTTGCCGTGGAGCGGGTCTGTTGCTGTCGGCTCGAACATGCCATCAAAATCTGTAGTGCCGTTGCGATTGAAATCGGCAGGGAAGGTCTGCGATGGACGTGAGCGTCAGGACTGACCGGGTAGAAGTATCCGACAGCAGGCCTGCACTCCGCTGGAAATTCGTTGCGCTTGTTACGGCGGCGATTGCGATCAGTTACTTCGATCGGCAGACGATATCGGTTGCCATTGCTGCAATCCAGCGATCCATCCCGATCTCGAATGAACAGTTTTCCTATCTTCAGACCGGCTTTCTTCTTTCCTATGCTGCCTTGTACGTGATCGGTGGCCGATTGTTAGACCGCTTGGGCACGCGGCTCGGCTTTGCACTGATCATGCTCTGGTGGTCCATGGCATGCACGTTGCATGGCTTTGCCACTACATTCGCTTGGCTCCTCGTGATGCGTTTTCTGCTTGGGATGGGCGAAGGCGGCGCATTTCCAGCGGCTACGCGTGTCGTGGCCGAGTGGCTCCCCCCTCAGGAACGGGCAACCGCAATGGGCTTCATCAACGCGGGAACCGCGGTCGGCTCCCTTCTAGCGCCACCGCTGATCGGGTTGGTGCTTCTCTATAGTGGGTGGCGAGCTGTCTTCTTTTCAGCCGGTGGCCTCGGGTTTCTCTGGGTGCTGTGGTGGGTGTTTTCGTATCGCGGGGACGAGACTGCCGCTTCGAACGACGAAAAAGAAATAACTGCTGCCCGCCGCCTCGCGAAGCGTCTTTTGTTCCGCGAGATCATCGGCTTGCGCGGAGTTCAGGCCCTTGTCATCGCAAAATTCATGAGCGACTCGGCTTGGTATTTCCTGCTCTTCTGGCTGCCCAAATATCTTTATGACGCGCGAGGTTTCGACATCAAGCACGTCAGTTATTACGCATGGATTCCATATGCCGCGTCGGGCTTCGGCAGCTTTCTTGGAGGATGGTGTTCCAGTCGCCTGCTGCGCAGCGGGCGGTCGCTCGACCGGTCGCGGAAGCTCGTCCTGGGAATCAACGCGGCAATGATGCCGGCCGTGATGCTCGTTCCCCTGGTGCCGGTCTCTTATGCATTGGTGTTGTTCAGCATCGCGTTCTTTGCCCAACAATCCTGGTCGGGATTGATCATGACGATACCTGCTGACGTCTTCCCACTTTCGGCGGTCGGCACAGTTTCCGGTTTGGTAGGCTTCGGTGGGGCCATGGGTGGTGCTATCTTCGGTCTTGTTGCGGGAGCGCTTCTAGGCCACGGATTCTCGTATGGCGTACTCTTTGCCGCTGTCGGAACTTTTCACCTCATAGGCTTCCTTGTCCTCGTCTATCGGGGAGGCACGATTCAAACCCTTCGAACCGAAGACCTCACGGAGATTGAGAGTCGCGCATGAAGATCACCGAAGTTCGCACGCGTGTTGTTCAATGGGAGGGCCAGACCGTCCCACTTCCTCCCCATTTCTGCACCAATCCCATGGACCTGGTTGCGTTTCGCGAGGCCTCCATGGGCAATTTTGCCTTCCACGGCTGGGTGTTGGTTGAGATCTTCACCGATAGCGGAGAAGTCGGCCTCGGCAACGCAGCACTCGCGCCGGTCGTTACGAAAACCCTGATCGATACGTACTTGAAGCCGCTTCTCCTCGGGGCCGATCCGTGGGATACGGAATATCTGTGGCAGCAAATGTACCGACGCACGATGGCCTTCGGACGCAAGGGGGTGGCCATGACAGCCATCTCCGCGGTCGACATCGCTTTGTGGGACCTTCTCGGGAAAAGCGCGAAACAGCCCGTATTCCGCCTGCTTGGGGGACGAACAAAAGACAAGATTCCGGTCTATGCCAGCCGCCTCTACGCCATGCCCATCCCAGAGCTTCGTGCCGAGGCCGAACGATATAAAGCGGAAGGTTACAAGGCGATGAAGTTGCGCTTCGGATGGGGACCTATCGACGGCGCCGCGGGAATGCAGAAGAACATCGAACTGATTCGCGCCGTGCGAGAGGTGATTGGCGAGGGCATAGATCTTATGGCCGACGCCTACATGGGATGGACACTCGATTATGCAAAACGCATGTTGCCCCTGTTGGAACCCTTTCATCTTCGCTGGCTTGAAGAGCCGGTCATTCCCGACGACACGCGCGGTTACAGCGAATTGAAAAGCTATCGACGCATTCCCATTGCAGGTGGAGAGCATGAATTCACAGTCTTCGGCTTCCGCGAACTGCTTGAAAACAACGCGCTCGATTACATTCAGTTCGACACCAATCGCGTGGGTGGCATCAGCCAGGCACGGAAAATCTCCGCATTGGCCGAATCCTTTCAGGTACCTGTTGTGCCGCATGCTGGACAAATGCATAACTACCACGTCGTGATGGCAAGTTTGAATTCCCCGATCGCGGAGTTCTTCCCCAAGGTAGATGTAGAGGTCGGGAATGAACTCTTCTGGTATATCTTCGACGGTGAACCCGTGCCTGTAGATGGCTTCATCAATCTCGACGATGCAATTCCCGGTCTTGGGCTGGCGGTGAACGAAGAGTCGTTGAAGCGGTTCAAAGTGACCGAATAGGAGAATCGGAATTGGTGCGCTTGGTACAGATAGCCAACGGCTCGGCGCGAAGGGTTGCCCTTGTGGGCGAGCCGCACCTGACCTGCCTCATCGGCGTCGAGTCGGTTTACGAATTCGCCTCGGCCTGTATTTGCGACTGTGTGCCGTTGTCCCGTCGAGCTCAAGATCTTGCCACCGGCGAGACAGTCTCCTATGACGAAATCTACTCGAGAGAGAATGAATGGCACTTGCTTCCTCCCATCGATGCGCCGGGTGCACCAGAGCGCGTTCTCGTTTCCGGGACTGGGTTAACGCACCTGGGCAGCGCCAAAGACCGGCAGGCGATGCATGTGCAGCAGGTAACCGCCGTCAAACCGCTGACCGACAGCATGCGCATGTTTGAATTGGGTATCGCCGGCGGTCGCCCCAAAGAAGGCGAAATCGGCGCAGCCCCGGAATGGTTCTACAAAGGTCGCGGCGATGCCGTGCAAGCTCCATTCGCGCCGCTGACTGTGCCCTCACACGCCGAAGATGGCGGAGAAGAGGCAGAAATCGCGGGCATCTATCTCGTCGCAAGCAACGGCATCCCATATCGCCTTGGCATGTGCGCGGGTAACGAATTCTCCGATCACAGCTTCGAGCGGCGCAACTATCTGAACCTTGCAGGTTCCAAACTTCGCCAGTGCAGCATTGGCCCAGAGTTGGTTGTGGGGGCGGAGTTCCGCGCGATCAAAGGCGAAGTCAGCATCGAACGAGGCGGCGTTCCACTCTGGCAAAAGCCGATAGAGACGGGCGAAGAAAACATGGCGCACAGTCTGGCAAACCTTGAACATCATCACTTCAAATTCGAGGGACATCGAATTCCCGGGACCGTTCACGTGCACTTTTTCGGGGCGCCCTCGCTCAGTTTCGGCGAAGGTATCGAACTCGCGGAGGGAGATTGGATGCAAGTGCGTTTCGAGGGTTATGGCCGTCCTTTGCGAAATCCCATTCACATCCAGGACAAGAGAATGAACCGGCTGGTGCGCGTTCAGCCTTTGGCTTGAACTCCGCTTCCCAAGCAATGGAGAGAATCATGACACTGCGCATTGCAGTCCTTGGACTCGGCACCATGGGTATGGGCATGGCGAAGAACCTGCTCAAAGCCGGCTTCCCCGTCTCTGTGTATAACCGAACCCGCGCGAAAGCAGAGCAGCTTGGTGCGGCAGGCGCTTACATCGCGCATACGCCGGCGGATGCGGCGCGGAATGCGGAAGTCACCATAAGCATGCTGTCCGACGAGGATGCGTCAAGAAGTACATGGACGGGAGCGCAGGGCGCTCTGCAAGGCGCCAAGCCAGGGACAGTGATCGTGGAGTCAAGCACCGTGACTCCTGCGTGGATCGCCGAACTTGTACAGCTCTCGTCGAAGCACAACCTCAGCCTGCTTGACGCGCCCGTGACCGGAAGCCGCGTACAAGCTGAAGGCGGCCAGCTCACTTTTCTCGTCGGTGGCGACGCCGGCGTCCTCGAACGCGTTCGGCCAGCGCTGGTGGCCATGAGCAAAGAGATCGTGTTGCTCGGACCCGTAGGCAGCGGAGCGCGCATGAAACTCATCAACAACTTCCTCTGCGGAGTGCAGGTCGCATCCCTTGCAGAAGGGTTAACGTGGATTGAGCGCAGTGGCCTCGATCGCGAACAGGCGCTGAAGATCCTTTGCAAAGGTGCGCCGGGAAGTCCCCTGATCAATACAATTTCCGCGCGTATGGTCGAAGGGACCTATGACGTCAACTTCCTGCTCTCATTGATGCGCAAAGATCTGCGGTACGCAGGTGCAGATGCTGCGACGGTTGGCGTTGATCTGCGCGCCGCAAAGACTGCCGAGACACGCTTCGGTGAAGCCATGGCCGCCGGTTGTGCCGGCAAGGATATGTCTGCTGTGATCGAGCCTTTTCGCTCTCAGCCTCGATGAATCGCTTTCTCGTAGGCACCTCTCAGGATTCGGCGTTGTTCAAGGCGAACGGCCGCCCCAACCAGCCGTGGGGCATTGGTAAAGTGACGAATCAATTGAGGAGAGGATGAATGAAACATCTCGCATTGATGACAATTCTCTGCTTGTCCATTCCGATAGTTGCCCAACAGTCTGCGCCGGAGATCAAGTTTCAAGCCCAAACCGATTTCTTTAAGCTACCGCCAGATTTGTATTTCGGTGAAGCTGCGGGTGTGGCGGTCAATTCGAAGGGGCATGTTTTCGTCTTCTCTCGTGGCAGCACGACCGGTCCTGCCTACGGTGCGGCGGCCGCTCAGTTGCTCGAGTTCGATGCCGATGGAAAGTACATCCGTGAAATCGGCCATCATCTGTATGCCTGGAGCTTTGCCCATGCTGTAAAGGTCGACAAGGAAGACAATATATGGGTCGCCGACAAGGGATCGGATATGGTCATCAAGTTCAGTCCGGAGGGCCGTATATTGATGGTCTTCGGCCGCAAACAGGAAGCTTCCGACGAGGGCACCGGCCCGCTCAAGCATCCCAAACCGCCCCTGCCACCGATCGACGGAGAGTTTCGTCAGGTCACCGATATGGCCTGGGACGCCGCCGGCAACACGTATATCAGCGACGGTTACATCAATTCACGAATAGCTAAGATCGATAAAGACGGAACCTGGATCAAGTCCTGGGGCGAGCCAGGAACGGGGGCGGGGCAGTTCAATACGCCGCACAGTATCGCTACGGATGATGCGGGCAACGTGTATGTCGCCGATCGCGGCAATGGGCGGATTCAGGTCTTCGACGGGGATGGCAAGTTTCTGCGCGAGATCCATATCAACGTGACCTACGATCACAACGTTCGTCCTTGGATGGGAAACAAGCCGTCGGAAGTGCCTGCCACTGCGGGAGCGCCCGCGCCCCTGAACAAGACCCTATTGAACGGCTCCCCTTGGGCAATCTGCATTACCCCGGGACCCGGCCAGGTGTTATATGCGTCAGATGGTTATCCAGGACGCATCTATAAGCTCACTCTGGATGGCAAGGTGCTAGGCGTGCTTGGTACTTCAGGTCACGGCCCTGGCCAGTTTGGCTGGATTCACGAACTGGCTTGCCCGTCCGAAAATGTTCTGTATGCTGCTGAATTGCTGAATTGGCGCGTGCAGAGGTTGACCCTTGAACCGTCCCGATAATCTCAGCGAGCCGCAGACGCAAAAACCGGGTCCGAGTGACGATGCAGAACTTTGACGAATTCGTTGACACGTCCAATAAGAATGCGCCCGTTCAAGGATTCTTGCACCGGCCGGCCGATCCGGGCGCAGACTGTCTGATCTTGACCCACGGCGCAGGAGCAAATTGTCGCTCTTTGCTTCTCGCAACCCTGGCGGATGCGTTCTGCGCCGCGGGTGTCACCGTGCTGCGTTGTGACCTTCCCTTCCGCCAATCCCGGCCTCATGGGCCACCGCCTCGCGGGAGCGCGGAACGAGACCAGGAGGGACTTCGGGCGGCCGTTACTTCTATGCGACACCTCACCAAGGGCAAGATTCTTTTGGGTGGTCATTCGTACGGAGGCAGGCAGGCATCGATCTTGGCAGCCAACGAACCTGGATTGGTTGAGCGGCTCCTCCTGCTCTCCTATCCGTTGCATCCACCGAAGCGGCCTGCGGAAAAGCGCACCGGGCACTTTTCCGCCCTTAGGGTGCCCGCATTCTTTGTTCACGGCACGCGAGACGGGTTCGGTTCCATTGCAGAAATGGAAGAGGCGCTAAGGATGATCCCCGGCCCAACGATTTTGATTCCGATTTCCGGTGCAGGGCACGAACTGATGACCAATCGAACAAGCAGTGAGTTTGCTGGGCAGGTTGTGCCGGCATTCCTCTCTTTCACGCATTGATTAGGCCATCCAGCGGACGGAATCACGAATCCATGGCCAACCGGCCCGCAAAAGCGGTAACTTGGAAAGCGCATAGCCACAGAGCCAGAAAAGACAGCACACCAGGGGATCGGCAGACAACCACCTCATGTCCACACACAATAAGTCGCATTCCGAGTTTGCGAAAGCTGTTGACCGCCAATTGGCGCGCTATCGCTCCATGCGAGATTTCCAGGTCACTTCAGAGCCGCAAGGGATGGCAAATGGACTGGGTTCAAAGCAGACTTCCGGCCCGCAGCCGTTTGTTGTCCAGAAGCATGCCGCTACACGCCTGCATTACGACTTCCGCCTCGGTTGGCGTGGCGTCCTCAAGAGCTGGGCTGTAACCAAAGGCCCGAGTTACTTTCCAGGCGACAAACGGCTCGCTGTGGAGGTAGAAGACCACCCGATGGAATATGGCGGATTTGAGGGCACCATACCAAAGGGCCAATACGGCGGCGGCACCGTAATGATCTGGGATTTCGGCGAGTGGAAGGCGATTGGCGACGTCGACCGGGAGCTCGAGAAGGGGAATCTGAAATTCGAGCTCTACGGCACAAAGCTGAAAGGCAAATGGGCGCTCATCCGCATGCACCGAAATCTTGACCGGTCAGACAAGCCAGGCTGGCTCCTGATCAAAGAAAGGGATGAGTACGTCCGATCGGAAGATGCTCCCGCAATCACGGACGAAGCTCCGAACAGCGCGATCACGCAAAGAACGATCGAGCAGATTGCAGAAAGCAAAGATCATGTCTGGGACTCAACGCGGGGCCTCCTCGTCAGTACAAATAGCCATGGACAATCGTCATCTGCCCGCGATAACAGATCGAGCGCTCAACGTCACCGTAAGCTCGAGCGATCTCTACGCGACGCACCCCATGAAGTATTTCCCGGCTTTGTTCACCCGCAACTGGCGCAGCAAGTCGCCAAAGCACCCAATAGCGATGACTGGATTCATGAATTGAAGCTCGACGGATACCGGCTCCAGGTGCAAGTGCAATCAACGAAGAATCGAGAAGGCAAAACACGTTCGACTACCTTGTTCACCCGCACCGGACTGGATTGGACCGCCCGCATGACCAATCTTGCCGCCGCTGCGGCACAGTTAGACGTAGAGAGCTGCATCCTCGATGGGGAGGTGGTGGCGCTTGATCACGAGGGAAGGACCAACTTTTCGGATCTACAGGCGGCGTTCCAGGAACCACGGCAACAATCACTCACTTATTTTGCATTCGATCTACTCCATCTGAATGGTCACAATCTGCGCAACCTTCCGCTCTTGCAGCGGAAAGCCATTCTTACCGATCTTCTGTCCTCAACGGAACCCGGATCACCAATAAGACTGAGTGAACACATTGCAGGAAGAGGAGTCGAGATCTTCGCCAAGGCCTGTGAACTTGGAGCTGAAGGACTGGTTTCAAAGGTCGCTTCGGCAGTCTACACGTCGGGTCGAGGAAACACCTGGCTCAAAATTAAGTGCGGATTGCAGCAGGAATTCGTCGTGGGCGGATTCACCAAACCGGAGAAAGGAGGCCGCGGAATTGGCGCGCTGTTGCTTGGCTACTATGACGGCGGCAAACTGCGCTACGCTGGGCGCTGTGGCACGGGTTTTTCAGAGCAAACGCACCACGCTCTGCGGACTCGTCTAGACGCGCTTGTTCAGAAGAACCCCGATTTCGCCAAGCTTCCTGCGGAGGCTCGTCGGAAGGTCATTTGGGTCAAACCGGAACTGGTTGTGCAGATTTCGTTCTCCGCCTGGACAAGGGATGACCTTGTACGCCAGGCGGCCTTTAAGGGTATTCGCGAAGAAAAGCCTCCTTTGGAAGTTACGAGGGAATCGACTGTTACAAAAGAGCCGCCTTCACAGAAGCCAGATCGACCGGCGAAACGTGCAACGATTCCCGATAGCGGCGAACCCGGCAAACAGATATTGAGCGACTTTCGTATCACCCATCCCCAAAAAATTGTGGACCCGCAAAGTGGGGCGACGAAACTACAACTGGCCGAATACTACTTTGCAGTTGCCAAACATATCATGCCGCACATTTCCGATCGACCGCTCAGCGTAGTCCGTTGTCCGGACGGAATTGGAAGGCCGTGCTTCTTTCAAAAGCACGTGGGGCCCGGTTTGCCCAGCGGCATAGATAAGGTTTCAATCGCGAACAGGAAATCCCACAAGGAGGAAGAGTTTCTGACCGTGAATACGACCGAAGGGTTGCTCGGTCTCGCCCAGCTGGGAGTTCTTGAAATCCACCCCTGGGGCTCCAAGAATGATTCGATCGAAAAGCCGGATCGCATCGTCTTCGACCTCGATCCGGATGAGGCTATTCCGTGGGCCACCTTGGCGTTAGCCGCACAGGAACTCCGTGCCCGCTTAAGACAGTTTAAGCTGACAAGCTTTCTGAAAAGCACTGGTGGAAAAGGCTTGCATGTTGTCGTGCCGATTCGGCCTGAATATGAGTGGCCAAACATTAAGCAGTTTGCCCATTCCGTTGTTCTGCAGATGGAAAAGAACAAGCCTAGCGCTTTACCTCACCAAGATGACGAAGGCCGCCCGGGCAAACAAGATCTATCTCGACTACTTGCGGAATGATCGTGAGGCGACGGCTATAGCTCCATTTTCAACACGCGCGCGGCCGGGAATTCCGGTCGCTGTGCCCTTGGATTGGAAGGAGCTTCAGTCGCCCTCTTTGCCTAAGTTCTACTTATCAGAGTTTGCTCGCTGGAAGACGCGCTTGGACCGGGATCCATGGAAGGCAATGACCAGGTCCGGGCAGCGACTTACTGACGAATCGCTCCGCGCACTGAGTGTGAAAGTTCAATAAACGAGTCTCTTTTTAAACACCGTACCCGCCGTACAGCTGTCAGCTCCTACCATGAACCGCAGAAACAGTCTTTCCCAAGCGAAGACATGGCGAAGTACTGGACCTCAGCTGATTTCTGCTTCACTGGCACGCGCGAATGCGATAAACTCCTGACTCTACGGGTCGAGTTTCTGCAGGAAGGAACTCGAGGGGGTCATATGGCACGTCCCTACTGGACGGGAAACATACAGATATCGCTCGTCTCTTTTGGTGTAAGTCTCTTTGTTGCCACCGAAAGCAAGAGCCAGATCAGTTTTCACCAGATTAGTCGCAAAACCGGCGAGCGCATCCGCCACCAGAAGGTGCTCGAAAGCGCGGCTGAAAGCAACGAAGCGACGACCGCGGTTGAGAAAGACGAGATCGTAAAGGGATATGAGTTTCGGAAGGGCCAGTACGTGATCATTGAGCCTGCCGAACTGGAAAACCTTCGCGTCCCTTCGAAGCACACCATCGCAGTATCGCAATTCGTCGACCTAGCGGAGTTGAACCCGGAATATGTGGAGAAGCCGTACTTCGTGGTTCCGGAAAACGACTCTCAAACGGAAGCCTTCACGGTCGTAAGACAGGCGCTGGTCGACACAGGCAAAGCTGCAATTGGGAAGGTCGCATTTTCCGGGCGAGAAAACATTGTTGCCGTGACGCCTGCACCGGGGGACGACCGCGGGATGATGGCGTATACGTTGCGCTTTCAGAATGAACTCCGGAACATGAGCGACTATTTTCGCGACATCAAGCCCGCGGCGGTCGACAAGGACTCTCTCGAGCTGGCTGAAACGTTGATCAAGCGAATGTCGACAAAACTCGATCTAAGCAAGTTCGAGGACGGTTACGAAGTCGCCGTGAAGGCCCTGGTCGAGGCGAAGGTTAACAATCTGCCGATTCCAATCGACGAGGCGCCGAGACCGCAATCAGCCAAGGTGGTCAATTTGATGGACGCGCTTCGCAAGAGCATTGGCCCCGATACCCGTTTGGGCAAAAAGCCTCCCAAGAGCGAGAAAGAGCTGCCCAGCAAAAAGATCGGGCTCGTCAAAACGCAAGTCAAGACGGCCGCGAAGCGCAAATCGGCGTGAGCGGACTTGCTACGGCGTGAACCGGCTAAGACATACCAGGAAGAACGTTGGATCGTGTCAGTAGGTGGCTCGACCGCCGCTAAGGTCGAACACCGCGCCTGTAGTAAATGAATTCTCCTCGGACACAAGCCAAGCCACCATCGCGCTGACCTCGTCCACCTCAAGGAAACGGGCACGTGGAATCCTGGAGAGCATGAAATCGATATGCTCCTGCGTCAATTGTTCCAAGATGCGGGTTCGGGCAGCCGCAGGAGTAATGCAGTTAACAGCGATATTTGTATTCGCGGTTTCCTTTCCCAGCGACTTGGTGAGAGCGATCACCCCCGCCTTTGATGCGCTATAGGCCGAGGCATTGGGATTGCCCTCTTTGCCTGCAATGGATGCAACATTCACAATACGTCCATAGCCTTGGCGCAACATATGCGGCACAACAGAATGACAACACAGAAATACACCGACAAGGTTGATGTCGATGACCTGCTTCCAGGTGTCGATCGGGTATTCCCACGTTGTATGGTTCGGACCGGCAATACCCGCGTTTGCGATCAGAATATCGATCTTGCCGTGTTGCGCGACGGTCGCGGATGTGGCGCCCGCCACACGCGAGGCGTCAGAAACATCGACCGTCTCGACCGAGACCAACTTGCTTTTCCCGAGTTCCTTCAGCGCGACTGAAAGCAACTCCTCGTCACGATCCCAGAGCGAGACCGATGCCCCGGAAGCGAGGAGCCGGTTTGCAATCGATAAGCCGATTCCTTGTGCGCCTCCCGTCACAACCGCGTGACGATGATGAAGGTCAATCTGGTTCATCTGTTCTCCGTTAACTACTTGCTTCGCTTCGCTGGGTCGGCGAACCCACTCGTTCTGGGCATCGACTGGATTCGTGAGAAGAATTCTGGCACCCCTTGGGTCTGCGTTTTCAAACGGAAGAGTGCTCCGGCTTGTGGCCCGTCTTCCTGCTTTGTATATCCGCCAGCGGTCGTAACATAGATGTCCGTGTAGTCGCTTCCGCCGAATGCCAGGCTTGAGGTCTTTCTTGTTGGCAAAGAGATTTTCGTATCGATCCGGCCGTCGGGAAGGAATCGAACGACGCACGCACCATCCCAGATTGCAGACCAGAGACGTCCTTCGGCATCGACTGTGGCTCCGTCTGGAAGCCCTTCCGATTCCGCAAGGCGCGTAAAGATACGCCGATTGGAGATATTTCCGTCTCCGATGTTGTAGTCGAAGATGTAGATCTCGCGGGCAAATGAATCAGTGTAGTAGAAACTCCTTTGATCAGGCGTAAAGGCCATGCCGTTTGAGCAACCAATGTCGTTCAGAACAACATGGAGCGAACCGTCCAAGTCAAGCCTGTAGAGACTGCCTTTCTTTTCATCGCTGGACATGGTGCCGCAAAATACTCGCCCGATAGGGTCGGCGATCACGTCATTGAAACGAGACGACCGCTCCGCCTCAATCTCTGAACCTACTTCGGTGAGTTCTCCATTCCTCCAATTGGCGATCTTCCCGCGATCCATAAAAAGGAGCAGCGATCCGTCATTCTGAAATGTGAATCCTCCGACGGGTCTGCCTTCATAGCACTTTTCGTGGGTTCCAGAGGCCGGATCATAGCGAAAGATCCGCCCCTTCGGGATATCACACCAATACAGTCGCTTTTCCAAAGGGTGCCAGAGTGGGTTCTCACCCGTTTCGCAACAGTAGTCTACGATGCATTCGATCTGTGTCGCTCGCGAACTATTCATATGCTCTGGGGATATCGCTCAAGCTCGTTCCCTCCGTTCGTACCGAGTTCAAGGTGATTACAGACGCTTCTCCGGCACTCCACAATACGATCACCCTTGAACGAGCAATTTAAGAACGAATTCGTTCAAAACTCAATTGGGAATCGCGGCACTACTTCGTCGGGCAGGCTATTTATCCCTCGCACCTGTCACACTGCGCCACACCGTGACTGGCCCGAGCATTCCGGATTCCATCAGTGGCGAGTCAGCTCTGAAGGGGCGGAAATCTGTCCATGTGTAGGTCTTCGTAACTCCAGGCTGCAGGTCGCCGATCATACGGTTAGGCCAAAGATTAGTCACCTTGACGATCAAGTCATTGCTGCCGGGCTTGAGCGCGCTAGAGACATCCACCTGAAACGGCGGCTTCCACAGGATTCCGCCAACCGGCTTGCCATTCACGGTAACTTCGGCTATCTCCTTCACTGTCCCCAGGTCCAGCAGTACCTTTGCGCCTGAACTGAACCATTCTTTAGGCGCATCCAGCTGCTTGCTGTAAGTCGCCGTGCCGGAAAAGTACTTGATCCCCGTGTCGCTGCTTGCCGTCCACGAAGCCAGATCCGGAAACTCCGCATTCGGCGGCGCGCCCAGATTGGATGGGAATGTCACCTTCCACGCACCCTCGATTTTGGCAAGTTCTATCTGCTTCGAACTTACAACTTTTCGTGAAGCAGAAGCCACTGAGTCTTCGAAGACCACGAACACTGAACCCTGCGGGTCGAAGTGCAGCGGCACAACGGTCTTCCCTTGCGTCGACGTATAGCTCACCGGCTCGGTTTCGCCGGTCTCCGGATGCCACAGGCGAGGAGCCTTACCCGTGATGCGGAAACTCGCATTCACATCGAATGCGTGATGTTTCTGCGTGGCCACAAAGTAAATCTCGCGATCTCCGTGGTGGCGATGGATGAAGACCAGATCCTGATCGTAGTCACCCTGCGGCAGCGAGTAGGGGGTCTCGGCACCGACATTCTCTGGATCGCTCCAGGCAAAGTCCGGTTCCACTCCTTCCGCGGTAAGTACATCTTCAATGCTCCTGCCGGTGTAGACCTTGCCGTTTCCAAACGGATGCCCACTGGCAGCCTCATCTGCAGTGCCCCACAAATCATCCGAAAGCTTCTTCACATCGCCTGCCGCATCGCTGCCGTCAGCCAGACTGGGCGAGCCTTCGGGCCGCGGCCCCAACAGCACTGCGCCGTCTTGCACGAGGGCGTGAATCCGCCTAAGCACTGGCACGGACAAAAGGCGCTGATCGCTGGGAAGCACCAACAGCCTGTAGCGGATCCCGCTCGCCAGGTGCAGTTCGTGCGGCGTCGCCGTTGCGCCGTGCAGTAGCACGTCCGCATTCACGTAGTCGAAGTCGTAGTGGGTTGGAACAGCCGGATCGATCTTCTTCCAGAATGGAACCGTAGCCGGTGCGTCTTCTCCATAGAAGTAAGCAACATCGCTCACGGGTTTGCCTTGCTGCAACAAGAAGGAGCAACGCGCGAGATAAGTGTTCCATGCAACAGCCTGCTCAGCCCAGGTGATGTTCCGCGTGTAATCCTGTCCGTAAGGTCCGAGGGTCATGCCCGGTCTGTGCGCGTCATCGACAAATGGCTGCTGGTCACTGGTGTGGAAGACGATGCGGTTGATGCCAGCCGCGAATGTTTGGTCTGCCAATCCCTTGAGATAGAACGGTGACTCGCCCCACGGGGTGACTTGCGGTCTGGTTGTAAAGGACTCGGTAGCCGCGAAAGGCTTGCCATAAATATGCGCGGCCGATGAAGCTTCCCGCACATCTGCTTCATGGGCAGCAGTGTCCTTTTGTCCTGGCAGCGGCGTCCAGAACTCGCCCATTGGCACGGTTACCTGTCCCTTGTTCAGCAGGCCATCGCCCGTCGTGGGCATATTCGTTCCCATCGCCTCGGCATAAAGTCCCACACCAAATTTGTTGAAGTATTTTGTCGCAACGGCGTAATGATTTTCTGCGAGCATGTCCGCTTGGGTTCGGCGGAAATCCCACAGGAAACCCTCGGACTCCGCGCGGCTATCGACGATCCTGCCTGTCAGGACCGGGAGATATTTGGTCATGGCATAGCCGCGCCGACGCTGGAATTCCGCGAGCATCTCGTCGGTCCAGTTCTCCTGCCCTGCCTCCCAGCTATCCATAAGAAAATATTTGAAGCTCTTGCCGAAGTACTCGCCAGCCGCGCCGGAGATCATCCTGGCATACTCTTCCACGTACGCCTGCACATCCCTGCGACTCAGCTTATCCACTTCAAGACCGGTCGCTGCCGGGGTCGCGGGGTGGTTCATCTCGCCGGTAATTCCATAGCCGAGGCGCATCACGATCCACTTACCTGCGGGCGCCTCCCAGTCCAATGTGCCATCCGGTCGCATCTTGCCTGTCAGGTCGACGACCTTCGAGGCATCGATCGCCTCGCCGGGCTTCACTTCCGCGCCTTGCGATGCGCTAGTGGGCGCGTAGATGCCGAAGCTCGCTTTGTCTTCCCACTGCTGAATGCGCGGGCCGGAAAGGAATTGGATTTCGGTAAGTCGCACCGGCGGCATTGGATTTGCACCCGGCGGCAAGGGCCGGGTTGGGTCAGGCGGTTGGGCTTTGAAATACAGCCGATAATAGCGCGCGTTGACTGGCGTCACCGAGAACGTCCGTACTGGGAAGTTGACGGAACCGGCCCCGCGAGGTCCAGGCAGATTCACCAAGGCCCGCCACACTTGCCCATCGTCACTGGCCTCAATCCGGCCGGTGGGAATCGTCGGTCCACCAAACTGTACGCCCGAGCCGGCAGCAAACAATACTGACTCGACCGGCTGCGGTTGCGCGTAAGTAAGTTGAACCCAAGCGGTCCCGTCTTCTTTTGAGTAGGGAACCTCGACCATCTTGGAAAACGAGCCGTCTCGCAGCAACCCTCCGTCGATAGCGCCGCAACTGCACGTAATCTCCGGCTTCTGCGCAGCGGTCTCGGCCTCCTCATTTGACGCAGGGAATGCAATCACGGCCTGATCGAGGTACACCTCTGGGGTAGGAGGCTGCTTTGGCAGCAGCGGTTGCGGCTTGGCGCCCGGCAAGGTCAGATCCGGATGTGACTCGCGCGGGGGTGGGGGAACCAGATCCTGGAACTTGCCCACCATCGTTGGTGGCTTTACGAGTTCGCCGCTGAAGTGTCGTGGTCCGTCGATCACGGTCTCACTCCAGACATACTTCTTCATCCCGTCGGCGGGTTTCACCCACGGACCGGCGGTCTCGCTCCAGCCGCCCGATGCCGCCATGGCCATCTCCACATGCAACCGGTTCGCCTCGGCTGCGGCATGGCGAAATGCCGACTTCCATTCAGGCGACATCCAGATCACAGGCTTGTCCACATAGAGCGGTGCGCCCATGTCGCCGTCGAACATCTGCATTCCCGCAATGTTCACCCGGCGCATCCATTCCAAATCCGCTGTGATGCCTTTCTCGGTGACATTGCCGCTCATCCAATGCCACCACGCGCGCGGCTTTGCGCTGTCTGGAGGCTGCCGAAAAGCTTGTTCCAGATTCATCGCCGCTGGCGCTGCGGTTTTCCCGTTCGGTCCTGAGGCAGAGTTCGACCTCGCTGGAACGACTGCCTGTCCTCGTGCTATCGCAGAACACATTGCGCAAACTACCACGCTCAGTACGATCCACCAGTTCATCTTTTCAGTACTCATCGGGCCCTCTGGCCGTAAGGGAATGCATTGATTTCCAGGTTTCCCGGATGAAATAAGTTCCAACGGGAAAAACCTTAAGGAACGAAAGCGCGTTTGTCAAAAGATTTTCCCACGCATCCGGAGACGTCGACCCGAGCACCGGCGCGCTTCGGTCCGAACCGTGAGCTTCATTCTTCGAACTCTGGCGAGCGGAATCAGAGGCCAGTGGTCGACATTTTTGTCTTGAGATGGATGGCTGCCGTCAATCGGTATGATCAAGTCTGCGACCAGCCTATGACCCGTGATTTCTTTCGCGGGAAGTGTCCCCAGGCATCGGCTGGAATCTCCGCGTCGACGTTTGCGGCGGGATGCTTGACTATCGGGAGTAGTAATGCGAAGACGAGACCTCTTGAAAGCCGCAACCGCACTTGCAGCGGGCGCGGTAGCGACGCCCCTGATCCAGGCACTCAGCGCGCCTAGTCCTGTGATTGACACTCATATTCATCTCTTCGATCCGTCGAGACCGGGCGGCGTCCCCTGGCCCGAACAATCCAACACGGCCTTGTATCGGCCCGCGTTGCCTGATCGCTATGCAAGGCTCGCTCAACCGCATGGTGTCGTGGGAGCCATTGCAATCGAATGCAGTCCCTGGCTGGTAGATAACTTCTGGCTTCAGGATGTCGTGGACAGAAATCCCATCATGCTTGGTTTCATAGGTGACCTGGAACCCGGCTCTCCGGAGTTTGCCGCGACTCTCGATCGCCTTCATCGCAGCCCGTTTTTTCTCGGCATACGCTACGGCAATTTGTGGAATCGTGACCTTGGCGCCGGGCTTCAGAAACCGGAGTTCGTATCAGGACTTAAAATGCTGAGCGAGGCAGGATTGGTGCTTGAGACAGCGAATCCCGACCCAGCCCTCATTGCTGCGGTTCTGGCAGTCTCCGATCGCATTCCGGAACTACGCATCGTTATTGACCATTTGCCTCACGCCGATCCACCGGCCGATGTGACAGCTCGCGTGAACTACGAGTCCAACCTGCGCGAGTTATCACACCGGCCAGCGGTCTTTGTGAAGGGCTCCGAGATCGTGCGCCGAATCGGGAACAAGGTCAACCTCGATACGGGCTTCTATAAGGCAGCGCTTGATCAGCTTTGGGACCTCTTTGGAGAGGATCGCATCTTCTTTGGAAGCGATTGGCCTAACAGCGATACGCTCGCCACCTACGATGAAACATTCGGCATTGCGGAGAGCTATATTTCTACGCGGAGCCTAAGTGCACAAGAGAAGTACTTTTGGAAAAATTCGACAACCGTATACAAATGGCGCTCGCGCACACCAGCTCAGGCACATCTACAGAAACGCTAGTTTTGACCTGGACTACCACGGGTTGGCGGCGGTCGGCTGGTAGTGCACCCAATCGAAATCGACTACGCCCGCATCGACGTCTGCAGAGGAGGATGCGAACGCGCTGCGTCTACTTGGTCGACACGGCGAGAATTTGAGGGGGGCCGGGCGTTTCGTCGGTCACTGTCGTAGCGAGCGCGATGTGGAGAGTCCCGGAGCCGCCAATGTGTTCCGTCTGTTTGGCGATCGAATCGACATATCCATGTCGGTTCAACTCAGATTGCCCCTCGAAATCGTTTAACATGTTGACTCGATCGACATCGCGCTGAACTGCGGAAGTTGCGGCTCACCGAGGATGCGGCGCAAGGACCTCCGCACAGACCTGCGTTGACTTTTGACCTGCCAATTCTTACAGTCTAGTTACCAGCGCAGCGCAGTCAGTGCACGAAACCACCTTAACCGATCTATCGAAAAGGGGGTTGGCTATGAATCGCACGATGGTCAGCGCGAAGTATCCGAGATCGGTGGAAGGTAGAGCCGAATCAAAATTCCACAAAATGCTGCTTCTCGCGGTTGTCTGCGTTCTCACGCTGATGATCGCTCCCGCCATGCATGGTCAAGCTACCGGAAGTTTCTCCGGCAATGTCCTCGATAAATCCGGATCGGCTGTGCCTGGAGCTACCATCGTAGCTACGTCCCAAGGAACCGGCCTGACTCGAGATGGCAAGACAGACAATGCCGGACATTATCTGATTCCCTTACTCCCGGTCGGGACCTACAACGTGCGCGTCGATGCGACGGGCTTTCAAAGCGCCGAATCAAAGGATCTGCGTCTCCAGGTTGATGAAGCCCGCGAACTCGATTTTTCGTTGGTGCCTGCCACCGTCGTCACTACCGTGGCGGTCACCGGTGACGCTGTGGCTGTCGAGACCGCCAATCCATCGCTCGGCCAGGTCATCACTTCGCAGCAGGTGACGCAGCTGCCCTTGAATGGCCGCGATTTCGTTCAACTGGCCACACTCACCGCCGGCGCCACATCAGAAACCAACCCCAACAGTTTTTTCACCCAGGGCAGCGACAGCGAGGTGGCCGCGCGCGGTTCGTTCTCGCTCTCGGTAGGCGGTTCGCGCCCCAATAGCACTGACTGGCTGCTAGACGGCGTCGACAATAATGAATTGACGGCCGGCGGCATTGGCATCTTCTCTTCGATCGATGACATTCAGGAATTCAAGGTTCTCACCTACACCTACTCCGCCGAATACGGTACACGGGCCGGCCCTACTGTGCTGGTGACAACCAAATCCGGGACCAACGAATTTCACGGCTCCCTCTTTGAATTCGTCCGCAACACCGATCTCGATGCCAAAAGCTACTTTGCCACCGGCCCAGAAAAGTTCAACCTGAACCAGTTTGGCGGCTCAGTCGGCGGCCCTCTTCGCAAAAGCAAGACCTTCTTCTTCGTCGATGGCGAACAGAAATATCAGCGCCGCGCCATCCCCTTTACCGGACTCGTGCCTTCGCTGGCCATGCGTACGGGTGATTTCTCCAACGACGCCTTCGGCAATCCGGTTTCCGGTCTCGCCATCGTGAATCCCAACATGATTGGCGCGTCCACAAGCCCAGCCGCCTTTCCCAATGTCTATTTTCAGTGCGATGGCACGGGAAATCCTCTGCCTTCCAATCCCGACGGAAGCCAGGCCCAGGGCACTCCCTGTAACAAGATTCCCTTGGGCCTGATCAACAACATTGGACAGGCCATGATGAATATCTACCCCGCGCCGAATGCCAACGCCGGTAGCGCCAATGCTGGCTTCAACTACATCAATGAGCCCGTGCGCACTCTGGACGAAACCAAGTTCGATGGACGCCTGGACCACACGCTTTCCGCCAAGGACAACCTCTTCGGCCGATTCAGCTATGACCAGGCGTTCTCTTTTGTGCCAGGTGGAGCGCCCGGACTTGCCGAGTCCAACGCCTTCGGCAGCAACGAGCGCATCATCAATCACGCACGCAACATCGCCTTGGGGGAAACTCATGTATTTTCCCCGTCGATGGTCAACCAGGCCAGCCTCGGGTACAACCGCATCTTCGACTACATCGCTTCGCAAGGCAACGGGACCTGCGCCTCCGCGAATCTGGTCCCCGGCGGCATTCCCAATGCCAACCTGGGATGCCCCACCGGCACCTGCCTTCCCGGTGCCTATAGCTGCGGACTCGTTTCAACCATCGTCGCCGGCGGTTATTGGGCGATCGGCGATCGCGGTTACTCTCCCTTCCAGGGCGGAACGAATATCTACTCTTTCAAAGATTCCCTCGAACTCATCCGTCATAAACACGACTTCAGAATGGGCATCGATTTTCGCGACAATCAAATGAACGTGGGCACGGAGGCTTTCCAGGACGGCTTCTGGATCATCGGCAACGGTGGCAACTTCACCGGACTCAGCAGCGCAAACGTCGGCGGGAATGCGGAGGCCGATTTTCTTCTCGGCATCACGGGCCTGGCCATTCATGACCAGACCTTCGATGGCTCAGTGACCGGCCGCCGCTGGAAGATCTACCGTCCCTTCATCGAAGACGATTGGAGGGTCACGCCGGCCCTCACCCTCAATCTCGGCCTGGCCTGGGATATGACCACTCCGATCACCGAGGCCGACGGACGCATGGCCAACTACGTTCCCGCGACTGGGCAGCTTCTGGTAGCCAATCAAAATGGCGTAAGTGCATCGGCCGGCGTCAACATGGATTGGACAGCCGTCGAACCCCGCGTCGGCGCCACCTGGAAAGTCCTCGGTAGCGAGAAGACCGTGCTCCGCGCCGGTTTCGCCCTCTTCCATGACTCCGCCTGGAGCCAAGGTGCCCAGGGCCTATGGCAGAACCCGCCTTTCCTCGGTGAGTCCGATGCCTTTGCCGAAGCCGGGTGCGCCTTTTTAACTTCCTACTGCGCCACCGTGCTCGGGCAATCCCCTTCCGGCATTGGTCTCTCCAGCGGATTTGCGCCTATCGCTTCGCCGCCTACCGTCTCCACCTTCACCGGCTCGTTCTATACTCAGCCCACGGACTTCAAACTCGGCCGGGTCCAGCAATACAACGTGAACGTCGAGCGCCAACTGGTTGGCAACCTCGTCCTGACCGCCGGTTACGCCGGCTCTCGCGGCACACACGTCCTCGTGGCCGGGAATGACCTCAATACGGCAAGCCCCTTGGCGTGCGGCACGGTCGCTTCGTACACCCTCGGTTGCCTCGCCGGCGGCGCGCCTTACATACCACCCTATGGCACCTTCGACACCATTTCGCTCTTCGGCGATGTGGGCAAGACAAACTATGACTCGCTGCAAATCAAGGCGGAGACAAAGACCCCGAAATACGGCCTCTACGCCCTATTTGCGTATACGTACTCGCATACGTATGACAACGGTTTATCCGACGGCCTGGGATCGTTGCTGAGCGCCCCTTATTTCCCTCTACCAAACTGGCAGTCCTTGGATTGGGGTCTATCGCAGATCCATCTCGCCAACAGCTTCACGGGCAGTGTCATTTACGATTTGCCCATCGGCCGCGGAAAGCAGTTCGGCAGCAGTTGGAATGAGGTGACCAACTCGATCCTGGGCAACTTCCAGGTGACGCTGATCCAAAGAATCTCCTCGGGATTCCCTGTTCCTTTGATCGACAGCAATAATCAGTCCGGCTCCTTCTTCCAGAATGGCGGCAACGGAAATAACTGGAACCGGCCCAACCGGGTCGCCGGTTGCGACGCCTCCAACGCGGACCACAGCAAGCTGCAGTGGACGAACGCATCCTGCTTCGCTGCACCTCCCGTGGGAGAGTTGGGAAATGCGTCGCGCGTCCCAGTCGTCGGGCCTGATTTCGTCAATACCGACTTCTCCGTCATCAAACAGTTCGCGCTGCCTCGCGAAAAGATGGGATTGAATTTCCGTGCCGAGTTCTTCAACCTCTTCAATCACCCGCAGTTCGGTTCGCAGGTAAACGATGTGAGCGCTCTTGGATTCGGTTCCGTCAACTCAACCGTCAACAATCCTCGCCTCGTGCAGCTGGCTCTGAAACTATCTTTCTGATGCGCAGACCGAACGCTCCAACGTGCTCCGACATAGTTCTCACCCCCAAAGAGTGAGTATTCTTTGCTGGAACAGGTGAGATTCTTCCCTAAGAATCTCGTGCCTAACGTACAGCCGTAGCCTGCTCAAGCGATTCCACGGAGGGCGCAACCATATCGCGCAAGACGGCCTCTGGTTTTTCCGCAGCCTTGAGAATCTGCAGATTGTTCTGCAATGTCGCCGCATCTTGCGCATGATGATCGCGCAGATCGCCCAGGGCTTGCAGCCCGATTGAGGCCACTTGCGACAACGTGTGCGACACGGGAACAAGTTCGGCCGTGAGGTCGGAGTTCTCAAGCAGAGGCTGCAGCTTGACGTCGTTGTCCCGCCACAACACCAGCCAGTCTCGCGCTTCCTGCCATTGCTCGGGCGACGCCGTGCCGGCAATGATCCTCTTTGTAAGCTCCCCAAACCTGCGCGCGGTTTCGCTCTCCGGCGGAACCGCGTCGACAAGCCGATTCAATGGCGAGGTAGCGTCGTATGGTTTCAGTTGCTCGCGCTCATAACCCTCGGGAGGTTGAACGACAGCGGCGAGAACCTTCAAATACCGTGGATCTGTTTCGCCGCTCATCCTCTGTAACATTAGATCGGTGGATGAGAGATGATGCAGGCCGTAGTACTGAAGCTTTTGCGACACGAGGTCGAGCCGCGCATACATTGAATCCACATCTCGAACTTCCTGCGACGACCAGAGACGTTCAGCGATTGCTGCTGTGCGCGGCCAGATGCGGCTGTCAACGTTCTCCGGAGTGACAAACTCGCTCCACATGGTCGCTTCCCCACCAAGGACCCGCGCCTTCTGTTCCGGCGTCAGTGACGCTCCCTCACCGCCCAGCGGATCGGCAAGATAATGCTGAGCCGCAGACTGGTTCAGATCGATGTAATAGCCTGTCGAAAGCAGACCCCGATTCCCTTGCCGCGCTGCCGCAGCCAATGCAGTCGGTCCGCGCCATGACTGGATAACCACGTCCTTCGGCGTGTCGAGCTGCAGCACTTCATCCCAGCCTTCCATGATCTTGTGATGGGCTGCAACCAGCTTTTGCACGCGCGCAGTGAAATAGGACTGCAGAGCCGCGTTATCTTTCAGGCCATGAGCCGTCTTGAATGTCTGAATGCGCGGATTCGCATCCCACTCCTTTCCGTTGCACTCGTCGCCGCCAATATGGAAATATGCGTCCGGAAAGAGCGCCGTCATCTCGCCGATAAAGCGATCGAGAAACTGATAGGTGCTCTCACGCGACGGGTCCATCGCGGGATCGAAGACACCCCAGCGAGTTCTCAATTGCGTAAGGCCCGCTTCCGCTCGCCAAATGGGGGTAACCCACGAACCATGAGGTTGTATGGCACGGCACGTCGAACTCTGGAACAACGCGAATTCCACGGTCCCGCGCATATTGGACCACTCCGCTAATCTGCTGTTGCGTGTAATAGAGGCCGTCCGAGCCCTTCTCTTGCAGCAGCGGAAACAACTTGCTTTCGACCCGGAATCCCTGATTCTCCGACAGGTGCCAATGAAAGACATTCAGCTTGACGGCTTCCATCCCGTCCAGATTGCGCTCAATTACGTCGACTGGCATAAAGTGCCTGCCTGCATCGATCATCAACCCGCGCCACGGAAAGCGCGGCTGATCGTCAATCGTGACGGCAGGAGCGGCGAATCCTTGCGGCGTGATTCGAACCAATTGCAGAAAGGTCTGCAACCCGTGCATCACGCCGAGGGGATTGGGGGCTGTCAACTCTACGCGGTTCGGCGCGATCTCCAAGTGATAGGACTCATCTTCGCCCAACCGCTGCACTGGATCGCTCGCCGCGGTTGTATGAATCACGAATTTTTCTTGATCGGGCTGCGCGATCCTGTTTGAATGGAATTCCGGTTTCTCGCTTGAGAGTGGCCAGGAATCTTTCCTTCGCAGCTACGAGGCGTGCATCTTTGTATCCCTCCAGCCAGACACTGAATTCCCCATCGATGGAGAACTGGCCCTCCCCTTCCACTACCTGCGCAGGTATCGGCATCAACGCGAGCGAACCAGTCGCCTGGGCGTCGACTCTTGCGATTTGAAGTCTCAAGGCAGTCAGAACAAAAGCGAATGACGCGATATGTAGCAATTTAAAAGCCCTCAAGACATCCCTCCGGAAATCGGGTCCTTGCACGGAATCCTTCGAACGAACCATTCATCATAACCGCCGGATGACAGATCTGACGTAACATTCAAACTTCGCTCTATTCAACCCTGGAGCGTCGACGCGGAATCGATCACGCCTACGCTGACGAAAAATCAATCTAACGAACGTCGATCACACGCTTTCAGAGTTGCTCCCGATTCCCACGGTACCTTCTGCGCCGCGTCCCTCAGCTGATTTCACAGCGATCAAGAAACGATCGACAACCGCGCACCACCTTTTCCGAATCGGCAAACACACTGACTGCAAACCACGCATCTTAATAGATGCGAGGTTTTTGTTGAACACGATACACCAGCAGGCCGATCCCCCCATTCATTTTCTTCGTCGAAAGCTTTGGATCTGGCTAGGGCTGGGACTCGTGCTCCTTGGCGCTGGATTCCTGGTCACACTGCAGATCCTGATCGACCGAGCAGTACCGATCGTCAAGAACCGGGTCATTCGTGCGCTCAGCTCCGAATACGACAGTAGAGTAGACCTGGACAACCTGCAGGTTTCGGTCTGGCGCGGCCTCAACGTGTCCGGAGAAGGGCTTCGCATTTTCCCATCACCCGATGTAATGGCTGCAGGAGCAACGGAGCCGCTGATTGCCGTTCAACGGTTTGACTTCCATTCTGCGCTGATTGGACTGATGCTCAAACCGATGCACATCGGAACCGTCTATGTGCACGGCCTCGTCGTCAGCATTCCCCCGAAATCGATGCGGACGCAGATATTCGAGCCATCCACATCATTTTTCAAAGACCGACTTTATCGTGGACGAGATGAAATGCGACGATTCCCGCTTGATCATCGGAACTGCCAATCCACAAAAGGATCCGCTGCTCTTTCAGATGACACATATCGTCGTTCCACGGCGTCGGTCGAAGCTGCGCCCTGGGATTATGATGCCATCCTGACGAATGCAGTCCCCAAAGGGCGATATTCATGCCGCCGGAACATTTGGTCCGTGGGATACGGAAATCCCGGGAGACACGAGCGTGGCTGGGAAGTACGTGTTCGACCATGCCGACCTATATCCGATTCGAGGCATTGGGGGCATCCTTCATTCTGTCGGGACGTTCGAAGGTAAATTGGATCGAATCGATGCGAAGGGCAAAGCAGACGTACCCGACTTTTCGCTCGATACGGCCAATCGCCCGTTGCCGCTCTGGACAACCTTCTCGGCGACGATTGATGGGATGAATGGCGATACCTATCTCAACCAAGTGGATGCGAAGCTGGCTGGCTCAAGCTTCTCCTGCCGAGGCGCAATTGTGAATGAGAAGGGGAAGGGGCATACGATCGACCTCGATGTGGATGTTCCGGCCGGAAGAATGCAGGATTTCCTGGAACTCGCGGTCAAGACGACGCCCCCCGTGATGTCGGGCGTGATCCAGACAAAGACGAAACTTCAAATAGCGCCTGGCAAGGAAAGAGTGGTTCAAAAGCTCGAGATGGAAGGTGTGTTTACCGAACGTCAAATTCACTTCACCGATCCCTCGGTTGAGGACAAGGTTGACATGATGAGCCTGCGAGCGGAGGGCGATCCGAAGTTAGCCAAGCCTGGCGCGCCAGACGTTGATTCAACCATGACAGGCCATTTTGAGATGAAGACTGGGAAGATGAAGTTTCCCGGATCTTGACTACGAATTGCCTGGCGCCTCCGTCCGGCTCAGCGGCACGTATTCTCTCGATGGCAAACAATACGAGTTCGCGGGCAAAGTTCGCACGAAAGCGAAATTGTCGCAGATGGTCGAATCAAAATGGAAGAGCATCCTTCTCAAACCCGTCGATCCCTTCTTCCACAAGCATGGCGCCGGTGCGGAGATACCAGTCAAGATTTCGGGAACCGGAGGCTCTCCGCATCTTGGACTTAAGCTTGGTGGGAAGTAGTCTCGATGACCCCGCAGCCGCATCGATCAAACCGCAGATCAGGGTTTGAAGTCCCTGGAGTCTGTCACTTCTACGGTCGCATTCACGGGTAAGCTGTCACTTGACCCTCCTGCCAGCACGCGGACCTTTTCCCTTTCCACACGCCAGGCATGGCTCGGAGTATCCCAGTAGGCGAGGTCGCGGGCCTTCAACGTAAGCGTCACGTTTTGCTCCGCTCCAGCTTCGATGCGTACCCGCTTGAATCCCTTTCAATTCAAGTTGCGGCCGAGTTACCGCGGACTCCAAATGCTGCACATACATCTGCACCACTTCGTCGCTCGCGCGGGTGCCGGAATTCTTTACCTTGACGGTCACCTGAACAGTGCCATCGGCATCTATCGTTGGCCAACTTACGCTCAGTGCTTCGTAGGAGAACGTTGTGTAACTCAATCCGTACCCGAACGCATACAGTGGCTTTTCTTTGCTGTAGAGGTATGTTCTTCCGTCGAGCAGGTTGTAGTCCATCATCGGGAGCAGTTGCGCATCGCCCGTAGGCCAGGTTTGCGTCAGTCGTCCGGCCGGTGAGTAATCGCCGAAGAGCACATCGGCCAAACCGTGGCCCTCTTCCTGGCTGTTGTGCACCATGTGCACGATGGCCGGAAGATTCTGCTGGCTCCATACAATGGCGTAGGGGAAGCTGCCCCGCAGGACTTCGATCGTCTTGGGATTCGCCGCCAAGACCTGCTTCACGAGCGCCTCCTGTTCGAGAGCTATTGTCTTGCGATCTACGTCTTCCTTGCCGTTGGAGGGCGTCGGGCATTGGTCCCAACCTGCATTGCACTCTGGATGGTTTCCGACGACCACGATCGACGCATCCGCCGCGTGTGCCAATCGCGCCGCTTCCACCGCATCAGACCCGTCAGCAAACAGCACTTTGATGTTCGGACCAGCTGCCTCTCGAATGCCATCCAGGATCGTCACCGAATACGGCCAGGTTCCGCTATACCAATCCTGCAGGACCTGATCAATCCACGGGCCGATGACTGCAACGGTTTTTATTTTGGTGCGGTCCAGAGGAAGCGTGCTGTTGTCATTTTTTAGCAGCACGATCGATTCGTCGCTCGCTAAGCGTGCCAGCGCCTTGCTCGAATCGCGTTCCCATGGTGGTAACTCGCCTGCGGTCTCGCGGCCGATCTTCCCATACGGATCGGCGTCCGGCGGATCCATCTCGCCGAGCCTCAAATACAAACGCAGCAGATTCTTCAACGGTGCATCGAAGTCGACTTCGGAAATCAAACCATCTTTTACCGCTTGTGTCAGGTCATCTTTGTAGGTATCGAGAAAGTGGTTGATACCTGCCTTCACTGCCGCCGCGGCGCCGCGCTCCTTGTCGGGAAATGTTTTGTGCGAAGAAATCAGCAACCCAAGTGCGCCACCATCCGTACAGATGAGGCCATCGTTGCCCCACTCCTTGATCATCACGTCCTTCAGCACGGGATGAATCATCATCGGAATGCCGTTCCATGAGTTGTAGGCAGCCATGACTGCGCGTGAGCCACCTTCTTCAAATCCCATGCGGAATGGCACAGAATAGTACTCGCGGAAGAGGCGCTCGTCGAAATCCGAAGAGCTGTGCGTGCGGCCGTCTTCATTCTCGTTGGCAAGAAAATGTTTCATCAGAGACGCCGCCTGCCAATGCTTTGGATCTGGTCCTTGCAGGCCTTGCGCGAATGCAACCGTCAGAGTGCCAACGAGAAATGGGTCTTCACCATAGGACTCTTCGGTCCTTCCCCAACGCGGGTCGCGGCTCAGATCGGCGTTGGGGGCGCGCACGACGACTCCGCCGCGATCGAAGATCGGATTCTGGTAGTAGTAGCGCGCTTCGTATCCTTCGAGCGAGCCAATCTTCTTGAGTAAATCCGAATCCCAGGTTGCACCGAGTCCCTTTTCCTGCGGAAAAGTTGTGGTCGGTACTGGCTGCCTGCCGCGACCTCCCCACCCCGCCGGCCCCCCCAACGCCAATCCATGAAGCCCTTCCACCTGCCCCGAAAAGACAATCCCCAGCCGCGGAATCTTTGGGTGGTCCGACATCAGATTGATTTTCTCTTCGAGGGTCAAGCGACCCAGCAGGTCGGCGATACGCTCGTCATCGCTCAGCTTCGTATTGCGAAACGGAAAATCGGCTTGCGCGAATAACACAGGAACTACACTTGCGGCCACGATCATCGCAGCCAATTTGATTCTCCATCCACCGCAAACTCGCTGCATCTCTGGCCCCTCGTCGTTCGAACCAGCGAAGCTTATCACACGGGGATGGCGGGCTTGACGCACTCGACAAGGTGGTCTTAGGAGCAACAAAAAAGAGCGAAGCACCGGGCTTCGCTCTCGCATGACATGGTCTATCACATATCAATAAAGCCTGAAGTTCACCTCGATGGTGATTCTCACCGGCACAGGCGTTCTGCCGTCCTTCATTGCAGGCTTGAATTTGTACTTCCGCACCGCCTCAAGCGCCTTCTCATCCAGCCCCATCCCCAAAGCTCGAATCACCCGCGGATCCTGCGGATTGCCCTGGGCATCGACGATGAGCGAAATCAGGCAAACGCCCTGATACTTCGCCCGCCGCGCTTCGTCGGAGAACTCCGCTTCGGGGGTAAAGATCGCAACCGGGGCCGAAACACCGCCGCCGATCTGGTAGACTCCGCCGCCCGCATTGCCGCCGGTACCCGGCCCAAAGCCATTGCCGGTGCCGGTGCCCATGCCACCGCCGTAGCCGGTGCCCATGCCGCTGCCGCCCCCTTGCCCATTCGAGGCCAGAGTCACATTGGCGGATTTTGCCATGCCAATGTTCGGCATATTGGGGTTATCCGGAAGCTGAATATTCGGCTGCACATTGATCGCGGAAGGCACGGCAAGCTTGGGCTTATCCAATATCGGAACCATCGGTGGCGTGATTGGGTCCTTCATCCGCGGAGGAAGCTTGCCCTTCATAGGATCGACAATATCGTGCGAACCGCCGCCACCGCCGCCGCCAGCAGCTACGCCCGCCTTGGGGGCTTTCAGATCAAAGTTCCCTACATCAATATTGGTGGCTTTCAGGGGAGGCTTCACGATGTTCACGACTGCCTTGATTCCCAGCCAGAGAACGAATGCGAGAATCGCGATATTGAAGGTTGTCGAGATTCCGATGGCCCACGGATTGGCCTTTACAGCCATCCGGTCGGGCACGGGAATAGGCGTCGAAGTCAGTTCGAGGGGCGGAAGCTTTATCGGGAAGAAGACGTCGCGAATATTCTCGTAGAGCGTCTTCCAGACAGGCTTCTCCTCAAACGCCTTCCCTAGGAAGGAATCGAGCTCGTGTCCGGTCCGTGCCCCTGCCGCCGCTTCGGAGTTCGTTTGGGGCTGGGTAAGTAATTCGTTTGCCATGTCTGCCGCTGGCCCTATCGCCTGCGATTGCCCGTTGGGGAGTAGGCGGTCGGTTTTGAGGCCATTCTTTCCATTATGCTCGACGAAACCGGTGGATGTCTGTACCACGGAGGACTCAGTTCCATTTTTGACAACCTCCTGAGTCTCATATTCCGCGGAATACAGGTTTCCCATAAACAATAGACGGGCCACCCTTGGACTTGTTACCGAAATTCTTTCTCAAACATTTACACTGAAAAATGAACACTTTCACGTGAAGCAGGGAGTACCAATGTCTCCAGCGCCGGAGTTGAAGGCGACCTTGAATCTGCCCCAGACCGCCTTCCCTATGAAGGCCAATCTTGCCCAAAATGAGCCACTTCGGCTGGCTCGGTGGACCGAGTTGCGCCTCTATGAGGAGCTGCGCAAGGCCAGCACGGGGCGACCCGTTTACCTTCTCCACGACGGCCCTCCCTACGCCAACGGACCGATTCACCTCGGACACGCGCTGAACAAGGGACTAAAAGACTTCGTCGTCAAATCGAAGACCATGGCCGGGTACGATTCGCCCTTCGTTCCGGGTTACGACTGCCACGGACTTCCTATCGAAATCAAGGTGGACGAGCAGCTCGGGCGCAAAAAGCTCGAAATGCCTGCCCCTGAGGTCTTGGATGCATGCCGCGCGTATGCGCAACAGTACGTCGATCTGCAGACGTCTCAATTTCAGCGCATCGGCTGCTTTGGCCGCTGGGACAAGCCATATAAGACGATGTCGCGCGACTACGAGGCCCGGACACTCGAGGCATTTTATGGATTTCTCGAGAAGGGCTTCGTCTATCGCGGTCTAAAGCCCGTTTACTGGTGCATCCACGATCGAACGGCGCTGGCCGAAGCTGAAGTCGAGTACGAGATGCACATGAGCCCCTCCATTTTTGTGCGCTACCGGCTCACTTCCCCACCCGAAGCGCTGGACCCGGCACTCGCAGGCCGCGAGGTCTATACCATCATCTGGACCACCACCCCCTGGACCCTTCCCGCGTCCATGGCCGTGGCCTTCCATCCGGATTTCGAATACGTCGCGCTTGCCGCGAGCAGCGATCCGAAATCAGCAGTCAAGCCGACTGATCCGGTTTACATCGTCGCCTCCGAATTGGCCGCATCCGTCGTTCCTGCCTGCCGCCTTGGTTCGGTCGAGGAGCTGGTCCGGTTCAAAGGGACAAAGCTGGAACGTGCCACGTTCAAACATCCCTTCCTCGAGCGCAGTATCCTGGGCGTCCTGGCGACCTACGTGACTGCCGATACGGGAACCGGCGCCGTACATACTGCTCCTTCGCATGGCGCAGACGACTTTTATACGGGCCAGCGCTATGATCTCGATCAAACTTGCCGCGTGGACTCTTCAGGTCATCTGCACGTGGATCGCGATGCATGGCCGCGGACTACCCTGCCGCCTTTTGAAGGAAAAACGGTGTGGTCGGCGAATCCTATCATTCTTGCGATGCTCGAGGAGCAGCGCGCCCTCATGGGGTCGTCGGATCTTGAGCATTCGTATCCGCATTGTTGGCGCTGCCACAACCCCGTGATCTTCCGCGCTACAGAGCAGTGGTTCATCAGCCTTGAAACGCCGATGAAGCGCGCCGATGGCTCCGAAACCTCATTCCGGCAACTGACCATTGAGGAGATCGATCGGGTCGTTTGGGATCCTTCCTGGGGCAAAGAACGAATCACAAACATGATTGCGACGCGCCCCGACTGGTGCATCAGCCGCCAGCGCATCTGGGGTGTGCCCATCGCCGTTTTTGTGTGCGAAGAATGTCAGAACCCGATTCTCGATTCCGCGCTCAATCGCAAGATCGTCGATCTCTTCGAGCGCGAAGGCGTGGAAGCCTGGCACACCACGGATGTTGCGGTCCTGTTGCCGGCGGGCGCAAAGTGCGCGCAATGCGGCAAGACCGATTTTAGAAAAGAAACCGACATTCTCGACGTTTGGTTTGACTCGGGCACAAGCTGGCTTGCCGTCTGCGAATCGGATCCGGACCTCAAATCCGACTACGCCGCTTTTCAAAAACAAGCTGAGGTAGGCGGCAAACGTGCAGAGTGTTTATACCTGGAAGGCGGAGACCAGCATCGCGGATGGTTCCACTCTTCCCTGCTTACTTCTGTCGCTCTTCGAGGGCGCGCGCCTTACTCGCACGTGGCAACGGCGGGCTGGACGCTCGACGAACAAGGCCGTGCTATGTCGAAATCGCTCGGGAACGGGGTCGATCCCGTCGACATCGCCGAACGCCTCGGCGGCGAAATCGTCCGGCTCTGGGTCGCCTCCATCGACTTCAGAGAGGACATGGCTGCCAGCGAAAACCTGATGCAGCGCTGCGCCGAGCTCTATCGAAAGGTCCGCAATACCTTCCGGTTTCTGCTGGGCAACCTGCACGGATTCGATCCCGCGCAACATCGCGTTGCAGAATCCGATCTTCTCCCCCTCGACCGCTACATGCTTGCCCGCACCCGCGATCTCGCGGAGAAGATCCTCGGCTGGTACGAAGCGTTCGAATTTCATCGCGTTTACCAGGCGATCAACGAGTTTGCCATCGTCGATCTGAGCTCTTTCTACCTCGACGTGCTCAAGGACCGCATGTACACCTTCGCGCCGTCGAACCCGGCAGCCCGGCGCTCGGCCCAAACCGTGCTGTGGCAGATCACCGAGGCGCTGGTCCGACTCGTCGCGCCCATCCTGAGCTTTACCGCCGATGAAGTGTGGGATTATCTGCCCGCAATGAAGGGCCGCGAAGCCAGCGTGCACCTGGCGCTCTTTCCAAAACCGGAGCAGATCTTCGCAGCGGACCCAGCCCCTCTGCTTGAGGAGTGGAAAGCAGATTTTTGCGGTTCGGGATGAAGCAATGCGCGTGCTTGAAGAAGCCCGCCAGGAAAAGCGCATCGGCAAGGGACTCGAAGCGAAATTGAAATAGCCGCGAAGCGGCGACCTGCTCAAGTTGCTCCAGCGTCACGCCGCGGGGCTCAAAGAGATCATGAACGTATCCGCAGTCAGGCTCGTCGAAAGCTCGGGACTTGCAGCCAAAGCCCTGCCCGCAAGCGGCCACAAGTGCGCACGCTGCTGGAATTTCATGCCTGAAGTTTCTGATTACGGCATCTGGAAAAACGTCTGCACCCGTTGCCACCGCGCTCTGAAAGAGATGGGCATCGATCCCCGCTTCGGAGGCCGCATCGTGACCTTCGTTGCGCCTCGCCGCTTGCACTGGCTGCTGCTCATCTCCGCCGCGATCATCTTTCTTGATCGGCTGACGAAGACGCTGGTAAGTGCGCGCATCCCCATCGGCGGAGCGATCCCGGTGATCCCGCACTTTCTCCGCATCTCGCACTGGACCAATGAAGGCGCGGCGTTTTCGATTTTCGCGGACTCAACCTCTCCCAACACGGTTCGCTGGGGCCTTATCTCTTTCTCGATTCTGGCGGCGCTCGTTGTGCTCGTGGCACTGGTTCGGATTGGCAACCGCATCACCCTCGCATCGGTTGCACTGGCGCTTGTCTTTGCCGGCGCGCTCGGCAATGTGCACGACCGCATCGTTTACGGTTCTGTCGTTGACTTCATAGAGGTTAATATTTTTGGCTATCACTGGCCCGACTTCAATGTCGCCGACAGTGCCATCGTTAGCGGCGCGTGCCTGTTGTTGCTGGACTCATTGCTGCCGAAAAGAAAACTGGCGCTAAGCGACGGACGCTCGACAGAACAACCAAGTTAGCCTCCTTTTCGAGGTCGGAGCAAGGCTCGGGAATCCTTTCATAGGCTCCCTTTGGTGACGAAATCCCGCCATCCGCTCTTGCAAAGCTCAATCGTTTCACTTGGTCACAATCTTCGCTACATCTGTAGCAGCTCGATGCGACTGCGTCATACAATATGAACGGTGCATCCCTCGCTGAAGGAGCCTGTCTATATTCGGAAGGAGAACGTTCCCAATGCAAGGCGCACCACTTTGGGTCACGAATCTCAATACACAAAACAACGAGGACCGCAGAATGAAGTGTAGTTCCCCCCCTCTTTGCGCTCGACGTTTCTTGCCGGCGTTCTGCTTGCTTGCTTCATCCCAACCGTTGTCAATTGGGCGAATGCCCAGCGCCTCCCGTCGACCATAACCCCCGAACATTACGCGCTTACGTTGACGCCCGATCTGAAAAACGCCACTTTCGCAGGCGTTGAATCGATTGACCTGTCACTCAAGAATCCGACCGATTCAATCACCCTCAACTCCGCCGAAATCGCCTTTCAATCCGTCGAAATTACGGCCGATGGCAAACGGCAAACGGCCACAGTCACGCTCGACGCGAACAACCAGGAGGCGACCTTCCATTTCTCTCAAATACTCCCCGTTGGCAAGGCAAAACTGGCAATCCGCTATACGGGCATCCTGAATAACGAACTTCGCGGTTTCTATCTTTCCAAGACTGAACGCCGCAACTACGCCGTGACACAATTCGAAGCCACCGACGCGCGCCGCGCGTTTCCGTCCTTTGACGAACCTGCATTGAAGGCGACCTTCGACGTATCGCTTGTGGTGGACAGCGGAGATACCGCGATCTCAAATAATCCAATCGCCAGTGACACACCTGGCCCGGGCGACGGCAAGCACACTGTCACCTTTCTCACCACGCCAAAAATGTCCACTTATCTGCTGGCTTTTCTGGTTGGCGATTTTCAGTGCACATCCGGCGAGCAAGACGGCGTGGCGATTCGCTCCTGCGCTACGCCCGATAAAGTTGGCCTCACGCCTTATAGCGTGGAAGTTGCCAAGTTCATGCTGCACTACTACAACACCTACTTCGGCATCCCTTATCCGCTCAAGAAACTCGACCTGATCGCTATTCCTGATTTTGAAGCCGGCGCCATGGAAAACTTCGGCGCAATTACCTACCGGGAAACTACGCTCCTCCTCGACCAGAAGACTGCCTCGATCGACTCCAAGAGAGCGGTTGCCGTCGACATCGCCCATGAAATGGCGCATCAGTGGTTCGGGGATTTAGTGACGATGCAGTGGTGGGACAACGTTTGGCTGAATGAAGGATTCGCCACGTGGATGGAGAACAAATCCGTCGCTGCCATGTATCCCGAATGGCACATGGATGAGATCGTGGCCGTGGATCTGGATGACACGCTGAATGTTGACGCGCAACCGACGACGCGACCCATCCGCGCGAAAGCAGACACTCCCGACGAAATCAACCAGATGTTCGACGCCATCGCTTATAACAAGGCTGGTCATGTTCTGGTTTCCGTCGAGAACTTCGTCGGGCCCGAAACATTCCGCAAGGGTGTCCACAATTATCTGGCCGCCCATCTTTACTCCAACGCCACAGCCGAGGACTTTTGGAATGCGGAAGCTGCCGCAAGCCACAAGCCAATCGACCGAATCATGGATAGTCTTGTATCCGAGCCGGGCGCGCCGGTCTTGACGCTTGGCGAGCCGTCTTCCGGCAGGGTTGCAGTTTCGCAGACGCGCTTCTATCTGAGTCCAAGCGTTCAACCGGATGCGAAACAGAAATGGGTTCTTCCCGTTTGCTTCAAAACGGACGTCTCCGGCCAGAGTTGTGCAGTACTGAATCCCGACTCCACGAGCCTGCAGGTTCCGTCTAGCGCCGTCTTTTTCGCGAATGCCGGTGGGACAGGGTACTACCGCAGTGTCTATCCATCCAGCGTTTACCGGTCGCTCGTCGAGAATGTAGAAACCCGATTTTCACCCACCGAACGGATAAGTCTGATAGGCGACGAATGGGCTCGACTCCGCGCCAACAAGGCGTCTGCCGGGGAGTATCTCGACCTGGTTGCTGCGGTGAAAGACGATCCAAGCGCCATGGTTTTGTCGTCTGCACTAGACGGCGTCAGCATTTTGTATGTGCGCGTAGCTTCGACTCCTCAGGAAAAGGACGCCCTCGCGGCGTGGATCCGCGATACGTTCTCTCCGCGCTACGCGAAGTTCGGTCCACCCTCGGCGCAGGACACGCCCAATACGCGCGAACTGCGTGCGCAGCTATTCGGCCTCCTCGGCTTCTATGGCAAGGATCCATCGATCCTTGCAGAGGCGCAGGAGCTTGCAGAAAAGTATCTGGCCGACCCTGCGTCGGTCGATCCAACACTTCGGGAGACGGCGCTCGCTGTGGCCGCGCGCAACGGCGATGCCCGATTGTTCGACCAGCTGTTGCACGTTTACGAAACATCAACCAATCCTGAGTTCCAGACCAGCGCCCTCAGGCGGTTGGCGCAGTTCGAGGATCCTCAGCTGGTCGAGCGCGCACTCGACTTGGCAGTTTCGAATAAAGTTCGCAACCAGGACGCCGCTTTCCAGCTCTCGATGGCGATGACAATCGACCAAACACGAGGCCAGACATGGCGATTCATCCAGACCCATTGGGACCAGGTTCAAGCGCAATTCACAGCCAACATGGGTGCAACGCTGGTGGGCTCGACCGAAGCCTTCTGTTCTCAATCTGACCGCGACAGTGTGGAGCGATTCTTTGCTATTCACAAGGTGGCCGCCTCGGACCAGGCTCTCAAGCACGCCCTCGAACATATCAACGGCTGCATCGAGCTGCGGGCATTGCAGGAGCCCGAACTCAAGACATGGCTCGCTTCGCAACCGCGGCTCGGTTTCTAGATCGGATCATTTGATCGCGACGGGCTGACTTGTGCTGCTCCGAAAGAAACATTCGATGTGAATTAGAAGAATTTGCGAACAACAACTCCCCCACCTCGGCATTTCTGCCGCTGAGGTGGGGGAGTTTCTTTTGCGAATTATTTAGGTTATTTCTCTTGAAAATTGATAACCAGGTTCACATCTACCGGCACATTCCGATCGTCGAGCGTGCCCGGTTGAAAGCGGTACTGGCGAACTGCTTCCAGCACGCGCTCATCAACTGTCTGGCTAACCGACTTGACCAGATGAACATTCTGCGGAGCGCCGCTCTCATCGACTCGAAAACCCACAACCATATGTTGCGTGGCCAAATCGTGGGTTGGGAAATCGGCCGCTGAAACGCTGAACGTCAGGCTCCGAAATCAGCTTTGGTCCAATAACTCCGGTGCTGATTCGGCGTCCATGAGTTGTCGCGTCTGCATCTGTTGCGGGTTGGGAGGCGGTGGAGGATGCCAATCCTGCAGCGTCGTTGTGGGCTACCAGCGTGACACTCTGGCCCTTCGTACCTGTCTGGGCATTGAGCAGGACGGTGGAGAGAAAGAGCGTGGATAGGATTATTCTGCGCATGATTATTCTCCAATCGGTCAGGAGTGACCATCACCACTTTACTTCTTATACAAAACGATTGTCAATCTAATTTTGAACCAAGTTTATTTTCAGAAGCTTAAATGCACACAAGCTCTAAGATCCGATGGATGCCGAGTTGGCTAGCCAATTTTCCTCCACTACTTCCCTCGAACACTTCGAAGCGGTAATTCGATAGCCTCGAACCTGGATGTTCAAGGTGCTCGATATCCACAGATTTGCTGCGCTCAGGCCGACGGATTCGATTCGCTACCATAAAACTCATGGCGCAATTTCTCCCCGGCCAGACTTTGCTTATTGACGCCGATGACACGTTGTGGGAAAACAACGTCTACTTTGAGCGAGCAATCGCTGCCTTTATTGGCTACGTGAATCATCGGACTTACTCACCCACAGAAGTGAGAAAGACTCTCAACGCCGTTGAACGAGAAACGATTCTCGAACATGGTTATGGGCTCACCAGCTTCACACGTTCTCTTCTCACTTGTTTTGAGCGGCTGAGCCAATCGCCAATCACCGAAGAGAATCGACGTCGCGTCACAGGCTTCGCACAGGCCATCGCAAGTCAGGAGATCGAGTTGCTGCCGGGAGTCGATGAAGCGCTCGTCCAACTCTCCTTGCGGCACAGGCTCATTCTCATGACCAAGGGCAACCATGCCGAACAAGCAGACAAACTGGCCCGTTCCGGACTTGCCATCAACTTCAATGCGGTTGAAATCGTGCAGGAGAAAAACCCCGCCACCTATCGAGCCGTCATGGAACGGCACGAACTGGCGCCGCATACCAGCTGGATGATTGGTAATAGTCCGAAAAGCGATATCAATCCCGCTCTTGCAGCCGGGCTGAACGCAGTTTTCCTGTTTCACAAGGACACGTGGGTTTTAGAACACGCGGAGATCGACCCGGTCCCCACTGGTCAGCACTTACTTGAGCTCGATTCCTTTCCCAGTCTCTGTGCTATTTTCTAGCTAAGTGGAATCGTGAGGTGACCTGCAGTGGACCGGACTCCGATCCCGCCAGTCGCAAAATACAAAGCATCCTACCCTCCGCCGCCCCGGCTCAATTGGGCAGTGCTCTTTGTCGCCATTGCAGGCTCAGAAGGTATCGTACTTTGGCTCGTACCGCAGCCCTATCGCGAGTTCCTCGTGAATCTCGTGATTGCGGCTTGGCCAATCTATCTTTGTATATGGATTCGCAGGATCGATGATCGTTCCCTATCCCTCTACTGGGCACTTGCTTCGTTCGCCACAGGGTTTCTTTTCTCGTGGCTTCTGTGGATCGTTGTAATCTTCGAAATTCGCGAAGAGCTGCTCGATCATTACAACCGGCGCGAGCCGATCGGCCTTCGACTCAATCTGATCCTGACGATCTTGTTTTCCTTCGTCTACTTTCAATATCAGTTGAATCGCATTGCGCGAGACAAGGCCCGGGAGACCGAAGAACTGACTGCGACCAGCCGCCGCACCGCCGTTGAGTGAAGGGGTACAGCTGTGAAGCTTCTAGCCCTCCAGACCGCAGTTCGTCGCTGCACCCCTCTCGAACATTTCCAAAAGTAAATACAACGATTTGGGGAGATGTGAGCGGACCTGGACGGCCGTCGGGTTTCTCCCCTGCGATTCCCCAAGAATTTCTTGACGACCCCTCCAGGAAAAGGGCAGAATTGGGTCCACCGGAGCTTGTGTTTTGATGGGATGCTGTACGGTGGCCTTTGCGGCCTGCGCTTGGGGAGAGGTGTAGTACCGCCGTTGCGTCGAGGGCGAAAACTAGAGTTTTGGCATGAATTACTAAGTCGTGATCCGTGAATCCCGCTGTGACTTTATGATTCGGAAGTTAGCTTGAATATTTCGCTGGACCGGATGATCGACTCGAGTCGCGGCATCGAAATTGATTAGAGGTTTGGCTGCAGTTCTCCTTGTAAAAGCAGATTGCAAAGGTTCTCAGTGAAAGCACGCCGGGTCGGGACTGGATTTCTTCATTTGCACCCTGTAGACCGAAAGCACTCATGCTCTTTGGGGGCGTATGGAACCTAGGAAGTACGTTGCCTACAACCAGACCCGAGACACCCTCCTCAGTTCATCGGTTACTTCGGTAAACGCCGGCCTCGAGCCCTTGAAGGTCTTGAAGGTGCTCATCGAAGGCCTCCCGGCAAATTCACGCACAGGTCTCTGGCTGACGAACTTCAAGGGCGTTCCTGTCGCGCGAACCCTCTCTCCTTTTGACCTGCTTTATCTCGACAAGGACAACCGGGTAGTTCACGGAGTGGAGTTATCCAAGGATGGAGAATTTGCTCCCTCCAAAGGTCAGCCCGCGAGCGCTCTTGTCCTACCCTCCAAGTCCTTAACCGCCTCCCGCACACGGGAAGGAGATCAGCTCGAACTTCGTGTCGTTGAAGTCGAAGCAGAAGCCGAACAGGCGCCGGCTGCAATTACGCCACCCCCTGCACAGGCCGAGGTTGCACCAGTTCAACCAGCCGAACATAGTCCAGCGGATCTGTCCCCGAGCGCTCGCTTCTTTTCACCTGGCGAAAGCGCCGCCGCAGCACCGACTTCCCCGCCGGAGTCCACTGTCTCTCCCTGGTCAATTCCCTTTGCAAATCCGGCTGCTGCTGAAAGTGCCGCACCGCAGGAGCACCCCGGCGCAGAGTCCGTCGACTTCCCGATCGCGCATTTACCAAGGTCGCAGAGCGAGGCTTTTTGGCCCGAAAGAACTTCGTACCCGCGCACCCGTTTTACGGAACCACCGCTCGCCCCGCCAGAGCCTCCAGCCTCGTTCGAGTCATTGCCAAATGACACGGCAGTTCCTACAGTCGCACCACTGCAGATCCAGGAAGCTCCAGTCCCAGTTCCGCAATATGGGGACTATGGACCCGCCCCAAGGAAGAAGTATTCCTGGAAAATTCGGGCCCTGCGCTGGCTTTTCCCGGAATTAGTCATAGGAGAAACTGAACGACCGCGCGATCGGCGGCGCGCAGACCGGCAGTCCCTCCCGGGGCTGATCGCTTACTACTTTACCGGTGGATCGCCGGAGCCACACAAGATCTCGAACATCAGTGTCACTGGGTTCTATCTGCACACAGACGAGCGCTGGATGCCAGGAACGGTCGTGCGCATGACGCTGCAGCGGGTAGGCACGAAGGGAGACGATCCCTCGGATATTATCAGCGTGAATTCAAAGATCGTTCGCTGGGGATCGGACGGCGAGGGATTCGAATTCATCCTGACCGACCTGGATGAATAACCTCAACCAGCGCTCGGTAAAGCAGAAAACGAGTTCCGAATACTCGAGAATCAAAGAATGTCGTTCTGGCTATCCGGCCAACGGATGCAGAGGCGCACGGGAAGGCTGTCACGCTTCTGAGCTCATCCCTCACGCTTGACTCGGATTACGCGGTTCTGTTGTACTTCAATCAACGTCATGCGATTTTGTAACATCGACACGATCTCTCACGCGGTCATCTGTAGGATCGCGCCCGACCTCACCTTTCGAATTAGACCGCACATCTTAGACGGGAACAAAGCCTGACAAAACAGAACGAGCAACAATCTGAAATTCAGGCCACCTCCCGTAATTGCGGCTGGTGGCTTTCGCATTCTTAGTTCACTTTTTCAATTCAGGAGATTGTCTTGGAATCGGTCAGCCTCTCCAGTATTCAGGTGGCGCGCGCACGTATCGGCGAGGCAATTCACGTCTCTCCTTGTCACCTGTCGCACCATCTTTCCGAGCTTGTGGGGCTGCCCCTCCACCTCAAGTTGGAGAATCTCCAGCGCACCGGGTCGTTCAAGGAGCGCGGCGCACTGAACAAGTTGCTCACGCTTTCTGAGACGGAACGGAAGCGCGGTGTCATCGCTGCCAGCGCGGGAAATCATGCGCAGGGCGTAGCATTCCATGCCGCGGCGCGCGGTATCCGCGCCCAGATTGTCATGCCCTTGGCCACGCCACTGGTCAAAGTGGCCGCAACCCGGAGCTACGGCGCCGAAGTGATCCTTCATGGCGCAAGTTACGACGAGGCCTGCGAGGAGGCTCTGCGACGCCGTCTTGAAGAGGGTTGCACCTTTATCCATCCTTTCGACGATCCCGAGGTAATTGCCGGCCAGGGCACGATCGGCCTCGAATTGCTCGAGCAAGTTCCGGACATAGAGGCGGTCGTGGTTCCCATCGGTGGGGGCGGCCTGATTGCCGGCATTGCCTGCGCACTGAAGGAAACCAATTCACGCATCCGCGTGATCGGGGTCGAGCCGGAGAAGCTGCCCTCGATGCTGCGCGCCCGCGAAGCCGGAAAACCGGTCACGATCGCTCCTGAAGCCACCATTGCGGACGGTATTGCTGTGCGCCGCGCCGGCGATCTCACGCTTCCTCTGGTTCGCCGCTACGTGGACGAGATCGTCACTGTAGACGACGAAGAAATTGCAAGTGCCATTCTGATGCTTCTGGAGCAGGAGAAGACGCTTGCAGAAGGCGCCGGCGCCGCCGCGCTTGCTGCGGTCGTCCAGGCCAAGACAAACCTGCGTCATCGCCGCACAGTGGTGCTGGTGTGCGGCGGCAATATCGACGTCACCTTGCTCGCCAAGATCATCGAGCGCGGCTTGGTCAAGGATGGCCGACTTCTTCGGGTCCGCGTCTACTTGCAGGATCGCCCCGGCGCTCTGCTCCATCTCACTGAGATCCTTGCCCGCGAGCGGGCCAACATCGTCGAAACACTCCACAACCGCGCCTACTACGGTGTGAGTCTTGGCGAGACAGTGATCGATGTGACGCTTGAGACACGTGGCGCCACGCACATCACCGCCATCAGCCACGCCATGCGCGAAGCTGGCTTCCGCTTCGAGCGGATCCAGTAGGGAGATCATGTACACGCCGAAATTCAACCAGGTGACCGATCGCGCCGTTCTCCTTGAGGCTATGCGCGACAACTCATTCGCAATCCTCTTCGGTCCCTTGATCAGATTGGCGGGATCTGAGCCTGACGCATCTCCGACGGCTACCCATCTGCCACTCATCGTGAAAGACGAGGGAGAGCACGGCACCATCGAAGGGCACTTCGCGAAGGCCAATCGACATTGGCAATCGCTTGCCGGGCGCGAGACCCTGGTCATTTTCTCGGGCCCCCACAGCTACGTCTCGCCTACGCTTTACGCTGAGCCGCTTTCGGTTCCCACGTGGAACTATATTGCAGTTCACGCCTACGGCACGATGGAGCTGATCGAAGATGAAGACGGCAAAGACGCGCTGCTAAAAGGCCTCATCGCCCTGCACGAGCCGACCTACGCAGAGAGTTGGCGCGAAATGCCCGCCGGCTTCCGCCGCACGATGCTGGCGGGCATCGTTGGATTTCGCATCGTCATTTCCCGCATCGAAGGCAAATTCAAAGTGAGTCAGAATCGCTCTGAGACGGAACGGCGAAACGTCAGATCGGCGCACGCTGCCGGAACTCCGGACCAACAATCGCTGGCCGCCTGGATGCAACGTTTGGGGGGGTGAAACGGGGTCGGACCATCCAACCGAAAACGCCCGTTTCCGCTCGGTTCATCCGCCTTCAGACCGCCTCCACCTATCCGGTTCCGCACTCCGCCTTTGATATACTCAATAGGTTCACCTCGTGCGGAGGTGGCGAAATTGGCAGACGCACTAGCTTGAGGTGCTAGCGCCGCAAGGCATAGGGGTTCAAGTCCCCTCCTCCGCACCAAAGAGTTTGCCGGTCCGGTGAAGCCGGATAGGTCTTGGAAAGCAGCTAAAGAAATGCAGATTCTCTTTTACTTCGTCGTCGTCCTCCATGTCATCGTGAGCCTCTTTCTCATTGGAGTGGTCCTCTTGCAACAGGGCCGCTCGGCCGACCTCGCTGGCGCGTTTGGTGGTCAGGGTTCGCAAACAGCCTTCGGTCCACGGGCAGCCGCCAACGTGCTCACCCGCCTGACTACATGGTCGGCAGTGATCTTCATGTGCACATCGCTTACGCTGACGGTTCTCTATGTGCGCGGATCGAACCACAGCCATTCCGTGCTGGACGACACCAAGCCCGCCTCGGCTCCGGCAAAATCCGGCAAGTAGCGCGAGCTTTACCGAATACAACTGAGCGCGCGACGCGAATTGAGTGCACTTGTCGCTCATCGCGCGCGAAGAAAAAAAATGCGGTAGGCGGCGAAGCCTACCGTTTTTCTTGTCGCCGTCATGGAAAGCTCCAAAAATGCATCCTCCAGATATAGATTTCCGTTGACATATATATCTGAAAGATATATCTTGAAGCTATATGAGTCGTAGTCGGACCGCATACGTCATCCTCGGCGTTCTCGCCATCCACTCCAACCAGTCCGGATACGAGATTCGAAGGACCGTGCAGTATAGCGTTGGCTACTTCTGGGGCGAAAGCTACGGCCAAATCTATCCCACTCTCAAGCGCCTGGAGGCAGAAAGCCTGATTGCGAAAAGCAATTCGACAACGGCATCTCACAAGCGGCGGCAGGAGTACTCAATCACCCCCGCCGGCCGCGCGTGCCTCGAGGCATGGCTTGCCGTCCCCTACCAGGAAGATCCGCCGCGCGATGAGTTCCTTCTCAAGCTGTTCTTTGGCAATGAAGTTTCACCCAGTGTCTCCATCGCTCATGTGCGAAGGTTCCAGGACAAACTCGGGCTCATGCTCGCCTCACTTGAGCAGCTCGAGCCTCTGGCTCGCGCCAACAGCGCCCAATATCCGGGCTTTCCTTTCTGGATGCTCACGCTCAGCTTCGGCAAAGCGCAGCTCCGCTCGGCGCTCGAGTGGAGCGAATCCGCCATGGAAGTTCTTTCCGCCGCAGAACCCGCAACAACCTCAAACCCGCAACTCGCCGACGGCATCCCCGCTGTCCAAAATGCCTGAACGTCTTTGGGAGGTTCCCAACCTGCGCGTAGAAACAATGCACGCGTACGCAAAGGAGTACAGCAAGATGTCCACCGCCGTTCGACCCGCTCCCGCGATTCAAAGCGTCAAGCCCAGCCGCCGGTCTCAAATCGTGGCCTGCACTGTCGCCAGCCTTTTCGTCCTCGGCAATTTCATCCCTTCGGTGGCAGCATGGACCGGCCCAATCCTCCCCGCGTGGTTCGTTGGAACGCAAAAACCCCGGCGCGGGTTCCTCTGGATGATTGTCATTGCCTTTGTTCCTGGCTTGATCATCGGTTTCCGAAAGATCCCGCTGACTGGGGCAATTCAAGCCCTGGATTATCTGGGCTGGGCGCTCGTTGCCGCCGTGCTCGGCATCTTGCCTTTTACCTTCCATCGCCTCGTCAGCCCGCGTCTGCCTGGATTTCTTTCCACGCTGCCCTTGCCGCTGGCCGCAGTCGCCGTTCCGTCGCTCGCCCTGGCGCTGCACATCGGCGCGGATTCGACGATCGGATTACCCGCACTCCTCGCTTTTTGGTTTGCGGCAACGATCGTTTGGTTGTGGAACAACGAATCTCGCGTCACCGACATTGTCTTCGGCGCGGGTTTCTTTGTTGTGGGTGGCTTCGAGCTCATTCGCCATTTTGGAGGCGTTGTGCTCCCTGTCCATCTGCCCATCGGCGCGGCGTTTTCTTGGGTTTGCCCTGGCGGAGCCATCCTTTTGAGCATCTGGGCACTTTTCCATCCGCTCAAGAAGCCGACCTGGGCCGACCGGCCGCAGACAGTTGCTCTTTTACAGAGCCCCTTTACGAGAAACCCGTTGCATGTCGTGAGCGAAAAGGGAGTGGAAGCATTGGTCAGCAAATCCGGCGAGAACTTCCCTATCCGTAGCGGAATCCCCGCATTCCTCAAGCCCGAAGATCTCACCGGCGACAACGGCAAATACAATCGTCTCTACGAGTCCATCGGCGGATTCTACGACGACACCCAGCGCCTCTTCGCCGCGTTCCGAGGCCTGGATCTGGACTCATATTTCGACATCTACATGAGCTTGCTGCAAGTCAAACCAGGCGATTCCGTGCTCGAGACCTCCGTCGGCACCGGTCTCAACTTCAAATACCTCCCCCGCGGGACGAAACTCTCCGGCCTCGATCTCTCGCCGGAGATGCTGGCCAACTGCCAGAACAACCTGCGGCGCTGGAAGAAGGACGCCGATCTCTATCTGGGCAATGCCGAGTCTCTGCCCTTCGCTGACTCGAGCTTTGACGTGGTCTTCACGTGCGGCGGCTTCAACTTCTTCTCCGACCGCCCCAAAGCTCTCCGCGAAATGATCCGCGTCGCCAAGCCGGGTGGCCATCTGATGATCGAGGACGAAACTGAAGAGTACGTGAAGAGCACCTACGAGAAAATCCCGTATACCAGCAGCTTTTACGGGGACCGCGAGCAACCAGTAACCGTACCCATTGATCTGGTACCGCTGGAAATGGAAGACATCCGCGTCGAAATGCTGAAAAACAGCAAATTCTACGCAATCACATTTCGCAAACCGGCAATCGCATAAAATCGGCGACTACTCAAACGGCTGCATGAATGAATCCATCCATACAGCCTGGTGCACGACAATCCGGGTGCACGCCTAAAATAAGAACCATGATCCTGGAAACCTTTCCTGTCGGACCGTTGCAGTGCAACTGCACTCTTCTCGGCGATGAGGCAGCCGGCGAGGCGATCGTGATCGATCCTGGGGACGAGATCCACCGCATTCAAAAAAGGCTCGAAGAGCTTGGCCTCAAGCTGCGACAGATTCTTGTTACGCATGCCCATATAGACCACGTCGGAGGAGCCCTGAAACTCAAGCGGCTAACAGGCGCCCCTATTTTTCTGAACGAGAACGATCTGCCCCTCCTCCAGATGATGGACGACCAAGCAGCCTGGATCGGCGTCCCGACACCCGAAGTCGGGCTCCCCGATGAAGGCCTGATCGATGGCCAATCCATTGGCCTCGGGGGGTACCCCGCCGAGGTAATTCATACCCCCGGCCATACACAGGGATCCGTGTGCCTCTACTTCGCTCCGCTCAAGATGGTCGCCGCCGGCGATACGCTCTTTTCCGGAAGCATCGGCCGCACCGATCTTCCTGGTGGAAACTCCGAGCAGATTATCGAATCAATTCATGCTCGTTTGCTCAAATTGCCGGACACAACAAAGGTGATTCCGGGCCACGGGCCCTCTACTACCATCGGAATCGAACGTAAGACAAATCCGTTTCTCCGGGCGTAACAGACCTGCAATATTACGCATGTAAGTTATTTATTTTCAATGCAATTCCACCTGTACTCAAAGTCATTCTTTAGGCCTATTTCATGTTTTGTTACTACCTTGATGCGTTCCTAAAAAGTTAATGAGCATGGTTACTGCTGTACTGAACTCATCTTCCCGCTCCAGAAGGCTCAGCACCAGCCAGCCCGATCGCTCCATCCCGAAAAAGTAGCCGGGGTGGACCCAGACCCCGTGCTCCAGTAACTCTCCCACGGTCAGCTCATCGGGTTGAAGCGCCGGAATCCGCAGAACGGCATACCAACCACCCTCAACCTCCAGCCGCCGCAGTTCCTCGTGTTCGCTCAGCTGTCTGTCCAGTTCGGCAAGGTTCGCTGCCACCCTGGTGCGAATCTGCGCCTGTATGGCCCTTCTGCTGCCAAGCCATCCGGGCAGCGCCCACTGCACCGGCGCATTCATCGAGAGAAAAGTATCCGCGATAACTTCCAGCCGATCCATTGCTTGCACCCGCCCCGGCCCTGTCGCGACGATCCATGCCGCTTTCATTTGAGGCAAACCGGCGATTTTGCTGAGGCCGCTCACCACATAGACAGGTACGCCTTCGAGACCCGCAGCAAAGCTCTCTGGCGCGCCCTGGAATTGGTAGTCGAGAAAAACTTCATCGACAATCAGCGAGAGGTCGAATTCCTTGCACAGCCGCGCGAGCTCCTGTGCTTCCCACTTCTTGGTAAAGTGGCCCGTCGGATTGTTTGGATGGACCAGCACAATCGCCCGGGTGTCGCTCGAAATCGCTCTTCGAACTCCCTCCGCATCAATCTGCCAGCCGTGGTCGTAAACCAGTGGCGCCCGTTTGACCCGAACATCTTCCAGATCGGCCAGAAAGTCAAAGAGCGGATAGCCGGGCTGCGGAACCAGCACTTCACTTCCCGGATCGCACAAAAGCCGGAATAAGAAGCTGTAGGCCTCGCTCGTGCTGGTCGTCAGAACGATCTGTTCACGATCCAGCGGGACACCGTGGTCCGCGTAATACCTGCATACGGCCTCGCGCGCAGACGCCAGTCCCTTCGGCTGCGGATCGTAATGCAGAGAGCGCTCATCCGCGAGCGCGGTTAAAAGACTCCGGTCATATTGAAACCCGCAGCGTGTCGGATTGGAGGCGGTCAGATCCGCAATCGGCAGCCCGGTTTCAATGCGCCGCCGATGCGCTCGGGACAGATCGTTCTCTTCAGTATTCCAATTCGTCCTGCTCGAAAAGCGTGTCATGCTCAGCTGAAATCCATGTTCAGTTCAAAATCTCCCGCAACGCCGTACAACCGCGCTCGAGCGCACGCCTCGAGTGCATCAGGCACAATAGAAGCAGGCGTTCCTAACACCATACACGGACAGCGATTTTGGAGGAGAATTGGCAATTCGCGCAGTGATCTTCGATTACGGAATGGTATTGACCGATGTACCCGATACAAAAGCGCACGACGCGATGGTGCGGATCACGGGCCTCCCGGTCGAACAATTCGAAACTCTCTACTGGAACGACCGCCACGCCTATGACGAAGGAAAACTGTCCGGAATCGCTTTCTGGCAAAAGTTCCTGCGCGAAGCGCACCTCGATCTCGGCCAATCCACTGTCGAAGAACTGAATCTCCTGGATGCTCGCATGTGGACCACGCAAAACCCTGCCATGGTAGCTTGGCAAAACCGGCTGAAGCAGCATGGCCTGCTCACCGCGATACTCTCCAACATGGGCGACTCCGTGCTTGCCAGCATTGAACGCGAATTTGCGTGGATCAGAGAATTTGATGTGCTGGTTTGGAGCTTCCAATTGCACATGGCCAAGCCCGACCCGGCGATTTATCTTCACACGCTGCAAAAGCTCGGCACGAGCCCCGATGAGACCCTCTTTATCGATGACAGGCGAGTCAATGTCGACGCCGCCATCGCTCTTGGCATGAAAGCCATCGAGTTTTCGACCATCGATCGCCTGCGAACGGACCTTGTCGCAGCCGGTCTGGAGCCCGAACTCCCACTTCCCTGAAATCAAATTCCCTTCGCAGCTCTCAACCAGGTCAAGGTCCCGCTTAACAATACTTAGCAAATCGGAGGTAGTGCGTCGCAGCTCCCTTGTACTACACTTCAATGCCGTCAGAGGAAAGCCGCCAACTCAAACGTTTAATCGGACCGGCGATCCTCAAAACCGGCGATCGTGCAATGCGCCGTAATAGCCACGAAAACCTCCAGGGGGCAGAATTGAAAGTGATACGAAAACAGCATTCTCCGGGGCTCTTCAGGTCCACGTTCGCCTTTTCATTCGTAACCGCGATTCTCGTTTGCATCGCCACGGCCGCGTCCGCGCAATCTGTGCCCGTCGTTACTGGTGATACCCGTGTCGACAAGCTTCTCAGCCAGATGACACTCGAAGAAAAGCTGACACTCATCCATGGCACAAGTGAAGATCCTTCGGTATACCAGGGACAGGCCGGTTACCTCGCCGGCATTCCCCGCCTCGGCATACCCGGACTGCGCTTTGCGGACGGCCCTCCCGGCGTGCTCACGCGCCATCCCTCGCAGGGCGAAACAGCCACCATGGGTGTTGCTGCCACCTTCAGCGTGAAAGACGCCGAAGACAACGGCATCGTCATCGGCCGCGAAGACCGTGCCCTCGGCATTGATGTTTCTCTGCAGCCCTTCGTGAACATCGACCGCGACCTCAAGTTCGGCCGTGGATACAACACGTTTGGCGAGGACCCGTTTCTCACCAGCCAGATGGGCGTGGCCGAGGTCAAAGGCATTCAATCGCAGCATGTGATGGCACAAATCAAGCACTTCGTCGGCTACGACTCGGACGGCGCCAGCACCGTCATCGACGACCAGACTCTGCACGAAGTTTACGTGGCTCCTTTCGATGCCGCGATCAAGGCCGGCGTCTCCTCAATCATGTGTTCCTATAACCGCCTCAATGGCACCTTTGCCTGCGGCAACGATTCGACTCTCACGCGCATTCTTCGCGACGAGATCGGATTCAAAGGGTTCGTGACCTCGGATTGGGGCGCAACGCACGCGGTCAACTTCATCAACGCGGGCCTCGACATGGAAATGCCGGGTGGCCAACCCGGGCCCATAGGCAGTTTCCTCCCCTCCTTCTTCGACTCGCTGCCTCCTCCACCCCCGCTGCACATGGACCCCAAAGAAGCCGAGGAAATGAATGAGGCCATGTTCGGCGGTCACATTCCCGAGGAGCCTGCTCCCGCGCGCGACGGTGGCGGCGATTTCGGTGTCAAACTCAATCCCGCAAAGATGCCCGACGCACTCAAGGACGGCTCCGTCAACGAAGCTGCCATCACTCGCGCCGCCGGCCGCGTGCTCTACGAAATCGTTCACTTCGGCTACCTCGATGGCCAGTCGAAACACGAGGTCACGGCACAGGCCATCGATGCCAACGCCAAGATTATTGAGAAAACTGGTGAAGATTCTGCGGTGCTTCTAAAGAACGAAGGCGCAGTGCTGCCATTGAAGGCCGCCGATCTCGACTCTGTGGTCCTCATCGGTCCTACAGCAGCCCAAGTCGACTCCATCGGCATCAACGGCGAGCGTTCGGTCGGCTTGCCTTCGCGTCAGATTGGCCCATTGGCAGCCATGAAGAAGATCTCCGGCAACGCTAAGATCGGATTCGCGGTGGACGACGACATGACCGGTACAACCATCCCTGCCAGCGCACTCAGCCACGATGGCCAGCCCGGCCTTGAGCGGACTGGAACCGGCGCGTCGCAGACGGACCCGGAACTCAACTTTACGGTGAAGAACGGCAATGCCCTACCCGCCAACTCGACCGTTACCTGGAAAGGCACTCTCACCGTGCCCGCGGCTGGAAACTATTGGATCTATCTGCAGGCCCTCGGCACCAACGCTCGCATCTCTCTCGATGGCAAGCGCCTGGCTGGCACGGGCGCATTCCAGGGTGGAGTACATGGCGACATCCTGCAAGCCAACCAGGACAATGCCATCCCAACAACGGATGGCCTCGACAACGTGCGCCGGGCCGTTGACCTCACCGCTGGACCTCATGCAATCGAAGTCACCACCAGCCTCGACACTTCGAACGCGCCCGTACAAGTCCGACTCAACTGGGATACACCCGAGCAGCGCAAGGCGGACCACGAAGCCGCCATCGCCGCAGCGAAAAACGCCAAGGTCGCGGTCGTTTTTCTTTGGACACGCCTCGAGCCGGTCTTCGGCCTCCCCGGCGAGCAGAACAAGCTCGTCGAAGATATCGCCGCCGTCAACCCAAACACCGTCGTGGTGCTCAACACCAGCCAGCCTGTGGCACTGCCCTGGGTCGACAAAGTGAAAGCCGTACTTGAAATGTGGTGGCCGGGCGATGAGGGTGGTTGGTCAACTGCCAATCTGCTTCTGGGCAAGACCAGTCCCGCCGGTCGTTTGCCCGTCACTTGGGGTAAGAGCCTCGCAGACTATCCCGCGACCGATCCAAAGTATCCAGACCGCTCCCAGAAAGGTGTCGACGGAAAGACAACATACAGCGAAGGCGTCAACGTCGGCTATCGCTGGTTTGACAAGGAGAATGTCGAGCCACTCTTCGCCTTCGGCCACGGCCTCAGCTATACAACATTCGCCTACTCCGGCCTCGCAGTTGAAAGAGCCAGCGACGGCGGTCTCGACGTGCATGTCGACGTCAAGAACACCGGGGGTGCCGATTCGGACGAAGTGCCGCAGGTTTATCTCGGTGCACCCAGCGAGATTCCGGCCAATGTGCAGTTCCCTGTTCGTGCCCTCGTCGCCTTCGACCGAATTCACCTGGCCGCGGGCGAATCGAAGACGGTCAAATTGCACGTCGGATCGCGCCAGTTACAGTACTGGTCTACCGCAGAAACCAAGTGGATCAAGCCCAATGGCAAGCGAATCGTCAGTGTGGGCGGCTCCTCGCGTGACCTTCGGTTGAATCAGACCATTAACTAAGCATCTCGCACTGAAGCAGCAATGCCGGGGCCAAGGCTCCGGCATTGTTTTCTCATGGAGCAGATCTCTACGTCGCGATACCCAGTCCCACCAGATTTGCAGCCAGGATGATAATGGCGATTCCCACCCATAGCAGGCGAATCGGCCTGCTGGAGACGCCCGTCCACTCACCGAGTGCCAACCCGACGATAGCACCGCACAATACATAAATACTCATATGCAGCATCCAGTTCACAAACGACAAATGCTGCGGAATATTGGCCGCTCCCCATGCGTAGAAGAAGAACTGCAAATACCACATGATTCCGCCTGTCGCCGCGAGTGCCGCGTTCCTCATCAACACAGGGCGGGGCTGTTGCAAGTCTTCGCCAAGCGATAGCCTCTTCAGCGCCGCGAGCCTTATGAAGCAGTAGCTCAGATTGATGACCGCACCGCCGCCCATGATGAACACATAGCTCGGTAGCGCAGCATACAGCGGATTCACGCCCAGGTGTAACGCCGCCGCCTCCATGGGCTTCGCTGCGTCGATGGCGAACGACATGCCCGACGAAAAGATCCCGCACATCACCGCAAGCAGAAGCCCGAGCGTGAGATTGAACTCCCGTACCTCCCCGCTCAGTTGCATTTCTTTTTCGTGCCCCGCATACGAAACAACAGCTACCCCGAGAAGAGCCACAATCACGCCCGCCAGAGTCAGCAGGCCGCCGCGTGTTTCAAAAAGAATCCCGAACTGGCCGTGCATGATGGGGGGTATCAAAGTCCCCACCACAAGGGTGACACCGATGGCTACACCGATCCCAAGCGACATGCCCAGGTGGCGCATGGTGAGACCATAGCTCACATTGCCCACACCCCACATAGCGCCGAACAGTGCCACTTTCAGCAGCAGATGCGGCCCCATCGACTCATAAAAGCCGCGAAAATCAGGAAGCAGGATCAGGCTCACGCCGATTGGCAGCAGAATCCAGGAGAAGAACCCCGCGACTGCCCAGGTCGTCTCCCAGGACCATTTCTTCACTTTCTCGATTGGCGCATAAAACGAGGCGGCCATTCCAGCACCGATCACATGCCATCCAATTCCAGCGACGACAGACGTCATTCCCTCCCTCTTTCTGCAATGCTGGCCGCTCTCTTCCGCCGCCCACGCGCTTTCTCATTTGAAATTGTTTCCGCAGAGAGACCTTATGGAATCGCTTGCTCCGTTGTCAAAGACAAAGTGTTCCGAAGGTCGCCGCTGAATCTCGGTCCACATCTCTATCAAACCTCCCGGATTCGGCCAATTACACTTTTCCCATGGCTCTTCGCCTGTTCGTTGCCAGCACCAGCCAGGGAAAACTGCGCGACTTCCGCACCGCCGCCGCGGCACATTCCGTATCCATCGATCCTCTTCCAAATCTCGAAACCATTCCCGCGCCTGAAGAGAACGGCAACGACTTTCGCTGCCAATGCCACACTCAAGGCCGTCTACTATTCGCGCTTCGCTCCCGGCGAATTGGTTCTCGCCGACGACTCTGGCCTCGAAGTCGACGCTCTCGCAGGCGCTCCCGGCGTTCGCTCCGCTCGCTTCGCTGCCGACACCGGCCTGGTCGACTCGCCCGACGCCAACGACAATACCGATGTCTGGAACAACATGCTGCTCCTGCAGCGGCTCGACGGGGTGCCTGCCGCCCAACGCACGGCCCGCTACCGCTGCGTTCTCGTCGCCGCGCGCGATGGCGAACCTCTACATTCTGCCGACGGCGCCGTCGAGGGCCTCGTCCTTGAATCGCCACGGGGCACCGGCGGCTTTGGCTACGATCCCCTCTTTTTCCTGCCCGAGCTTGATCGAACGATGGCCGAGATCGATCTCGAGACCAAGCTCTCGCTTAGCCATCGCGGACGCGCTTTTGCGGCTCTTCTTCCCCTTCTGAGCCGCCCGGATAGCACTCCGATCTGACAGCGTCGCAAATAGCGGTCCACTCGCCTTGACGGTCGTGATCTCGGAATCGAATAATGTTGTTGAGACAAGACTTACAAATGCTTCGCCTAGCCCCCACAGCTCGACCGGAAATTCAGGAGCCGCAACCCGCATGGCAACCGCCCAACATCCTTCCACGCCCAAGCTCCACAAAGGCGTTCAGCCATTGCGCGCCGGCCAGGGCACGAGTTTTCTCTGGCGCAAGCTGCATTCGCTGCTCGGCATCATCCCCATCGGCGCCTTTCTCCTGGAGCACCTGCTCTCGAACTTCGAGGCGCTCAAAGGCCCCGCCGCATACGGTGCGCAGGTCAAGTTCCTCAATGCCCTGCCTCTGGTCCGCGTGCTCGAGTGGGTTTTCATCTTCCTGCCCATCCTCTATCACGGCATCTATGGCGTCTACATCTGGCTGCGCGGCAAATCGAACATCGTCTACTACCCCTGGGCCGGCAACTGGATGTACATCGCCCAACGCTACACCGGCCTTATCGCGTTCGCCTACATCCTCCAGCACGTGCTGCGCCAGCGGTTCATGGGCATCAGCCTGCCGGAGAATCCCGGCGCGGCCTTCGCGAAGGTGCAGCACGAGCTCGCCAATCCCTGGATGCTCGCCGTCTACGTCATCGCCATGATCGCCGTCTGCTGGCACTTCGCTTACGGCATCTGGCTCTTCGCAGCCAAGTGGGGCATCACGCCCGGCGAAATCGCGCGCAAGCGCTTCGGCTATGTCTGCGCGGCCTTCGGCATTCTGCTCTGCGCCATGGGCCTCGCCAGCATCTGGGCCTTTCTTCGAGCCGAAGTACCAGAACACCCCTGACATTGTTCCTCCGGCCCTCGTCAGATGCACATCGACGTCACCGCAACCGCCATCGCGCTCGCTATAAACTGACAGAGGATCCCCATGGCCACTCACGAAACCACCGACGCCGCGTCTCGACTGGAAGGACTTTCAGGAAATCGTGCCTGAAGTTCGCCACCGGCATGGCCGCCATGACCCACGCGCTCAAAAAATCCGGCATCGAGCCCGAACTGCTCGAGCTCATCAAGATTCGCGCTTCGCAACTCAACGGCTGCGCCTTCTGCATCCAGTACCACCTGAACGACGCGCGCAAGCTCAACATCGCGACCTGAGAAGCTCGACCTGCTCGCGGCCTGGCGCGAGGCCGGCATCTATTCTCCGCGCGAATGCCGCCGCCCTCGAATGGACCGAGCGCGTCACGCTTGCTCGCTCAGCATCCCATCGACGACGAAGCCTACGCCCGCGTCACCGCGCACTTTTCAGCAACGCGAGATCGCGCTTCTCACTGTAGCCATCAGCCAAATCAATGCATGGAACCGAATCGCAGCGCCCGTTTCGTTTCACGCCGCCGATTCCACAGCCCGTAGACCGAGCAAAGCATGCAGAAGCCGGCAACTGTGTCGTAAGCATGGCGTCGAAGGCGCGATCAGTGCCCTGGTACGGCCAGTCTTCGAAAGGAAGCTCGTTAAATGGCGGGACCAAGAATTATCGTGATCGGCGGAGGCCTCGCCGGACTAGCGGCCGTAATCAAAATCGCGGAAGCAGGCGGCAACGTCGATCTTTTCTCCATCGTCCCCGTCAAGCGCTCCCACTCGGTTTGCGCACAGGGCGGCATCAACGCCGCAAAAAACCTCAAGGGCGAAGGCGACACCACCGACAAGCACTTCGACGACACCATCTACGGCGGCGACTTCCTGGCCAACCAGACGCCTGTGAAGGCCATGTGCGAGGCCGCACCCGGCATCATCGATCTGCTCGATCGCATGGGCGTCCCCTTCAATCGCACTCCCGAGGGTCTCCTCGACTTCCGCCGCTTCGGCGGCACCCTCTACAACCGCACCGCATTTGCCGGAGCCACCACCGGCCAGCAGCTTCTCTACGCACTCGACGAGCAGGTACGCCGCTACGAGTCGACGGCCAAGTCAACAAATTCGAAGGCTGGGAATTTCTCTCCGCCGTGCTCGACTCCAAGGGCCACGCTCGCGGCATCACCGCGCTCAACCTGCGCACCATGGAGCTCCGCTCCTTCCCTGCCGACGCCATCATCCTCGCCACCGGCGGCATCGGCGCCATCTTCGGCAAGAGCACCAACTCCGTCGTCTGCACCGGCTCCGCGCAGTCCGCCATCTTCCAGCAGGGCGCCTACTACGCCAACGGCGAATTCATTCAGGTCCACCCCACCGCCATTCCCGGCGAAGACAAGCTGCGCTTATGTCCGAGTCGGCGCGCGGCGAAGGCGGCCGCGTCTGGGTTCCGCGCACCGTCGGCGACAAGCGCCCCTTCAAGCAGATTCCCGAGTCCGACCGCTTCTACTTCCTCGAGGAGTGGTATCCGAAATACGGCAATCTCGTCCCCCGCGACATCGCCACGCGCGCCATTCACAAGGTCGTCTACGAAGAACATCTCGGCATCGATGGCCAGCCGATGGTCTATCTCGACCTCACGCACATCGATCGCGAAACGCTGAATCGCAAGCTCGAAGGCATTCTCGAAATCTACGAAAAATTCGTCGGCGACGACCCGCGCGAAGTGCCCATGAAGATCTTCCCTGGCATGCACTACACCATGGGCGGCCTCTGGGTCGACTTCAACCAGATGACCAACATCCCCGGCATTTTTGCCGCGGGCGAGTGCGAATACCAGTACCACGGCGCCAATCGCCTCGGCGCCAATTCGCTGGTCAGTTGCATCTTCGGCGGCTTTCTTTCTGGGCCAAATGCGCTCAGGCCTACGCCAAAAGGCCGAGAAGGCCCGGAAGGCGATGGCGGCCATGCAGCCGAGCTCAAGCGCCAATCTGAAATCAACAGCAAGCTCATGAGTAACGAGGGCACCGAGAATCCCTTCAAGCTCTGGCGCGAACTCGGCGAGACCATGACCAAGCACGCTACAGTCATCCGCTACAACAAGGGCCTCGAAGAGGCCGACAAGAAGATCCTCGAGTTGATGGACCGCTACAAAAAGGTAAACCTCAGCGATCGCAGCCAATGGGCTAACACCAGCTTCGCTTTCGCGCGCCAGCTCTACAACATGCTCGAACTTTCGCGCGTCGTCGTCGGCGGTGCGATCCTGCGCGATGAATCGCGTGGCGCGCACTACAAGCCCGACTTCCCTGACCGCAACGACGAGAAGTTTTTGAAGACGACCAAGGCCAGTTTCACCGGCCAAGGTTCCAAGCCGCGTTTTGAATTTGAAGCAGTCGATATCCAATACATCAAGCCGCGCCCACGCCGTTACGACGCAGTGAAATGATCTGCGGTTGTTTTTTGAGAGAGTTCTGAGAGCCACAACTGATGGGTGCCCCAGGTCTCGATTTTGAGACTAGGAAAGCAAAAACCTAAATGAATCACGTTTTGTAACAGGGCACGACTTCAGTCGTGCCGCAACAGGCAGCAAAAAGAGTTTCGGGCTTCAGTCCTTGCTGCAATCAAACAGGCGCCTTTAGTCCCTGAGGGAAAGCACATCATGCCCAAGACCGTACAACTCGAAATCAAGCGCCAAGCCAGCCCCGATGCACCCGCCGTGTGGGAAAAATTCGAACTTGAATGGCGCTCCGGCATGAACGTCATCTCCGCCATGATGGAGATCGCAACCAATCCGGTCACCGCCGATGGCCGCCCCACCACGCCCATCACCTACGACTCCAATTGCCTGGAGGAAATCTGCGGCTCCTGCGCCATGCGCATTAACGGCAAGAGCCCGCATGGCCTGTTCCGCGCTTGTCGAAAATCTGGAACAGCCCATCCGCGTCGAGCCTCTCTCGAAGTTCCCGCTCGTCCGCGATCTCCAGGTCGACCGTTCAGTGCTCTTCGAAAACCTCATGCGCGTCAAAGCATGGGTTCCTGTCGACGGCACCTACGATCTCGGCTCCGGCCCACGCGTCTTCCCGCAGCAGCAGGAAGCCAATTACCCGCTCTCGAACTGCATCTCTTGCTGCTGCTGCATGGAGGTTTGCCCGCAATTCAACGAGGAGACAAACTTCGTCGGCGCCGCCACCATCGCGCAGGTGAAGCTCTTCAACAATCACCCCACCGGCAAAGTCTTCAAGGAAGATCGCCTGCGTGCGCTCGCCGGCGATGGCGGCATTCAGGAGTGCGGCTTCGCGCAAAACTGCGTCGAAATCTGCCCCAAACAAATTCCTCTGACCAATGCCATCTCCGACGTCAGCCGCGACGTAACCATCCAGGCTGTAAAGGACCTCCTCCGCGGATAGCAACGCCAAAGTGTATTCAGCTTCATCCGCGCGCCAGATTCACCTTAAAGGCTGGGCGCCTTCCGCTTCGTCAGATGGTAGCTCAGCCCGGCGTTGTATGACATTTCGTCAATGCCAGGGCTATTCGGTACCACAAATCCATTTGAGAAATGGAAGTCGCTCAACCCGGCACGGAAATCAAATTGCGTGCTGCAGCCTGAATTGAATCCCGACGCTCTGTTGAAGCGTGAAATTCTCATCGGCGCCGTATTCCGAAAGCGCTTTGTGAGTAAAGCCGATCATTCCGCCTTTGATCAGGTCATCCTCAACGATCTGAAAACTCCACCTGCATCAGTACCGATCTGGCGATCAATGCGAGTGTGCAGCCTGAGCGGCTCCTCGCAAGGCTCCTCGGCGTCCCGGCGCATGCACGAGTGCCGTCTCAAATGCCTTGGATGCAGAAGCAAGATCGCCCTGCTCGAGGAACAATTCTCCCAGTTGTTCCCGAGCGGGGATGACCGGCCCCGGAGTCACCGGCAGTTTCTCAATTCCATCTTCGTCATCGGCCGCGCCGCGGAGAATGGCAGCGGCTTGATCGGGTTTGTGCGCAGCCTGGGCTGACCAGGCCGTAACTTCGCGCTGCAGAATGTTGACCTGGGTTGCCCAGTAGCCATTTCCTGAAGCCCGAAGGCGACCCTCAATTTGACGCAACGTCTCGGATTCCTTGTCAGCACCCTCGACCTGGCCCATTCGAGCGAATCCGAGGCCGCGCGCCCAGACGGCGATGGCCAGAACATGTGGTTGAGCCGTATCCGGCGGATTCACGATCTTTTCCGCTTCGCTCCACTCCTGCCGCTCCATGATGTAGCGGACGGGCATAGCCGTTGCCGCGTAACCGATTTTGAAATCGCCCATATTCAGACCCGGCATCGCCGTCAGTTGCTGAATCACTCGAGCCGCCTCCTGATCTCGCCCACTCTGTAGATAGGCATAGACCAGATAGTCCATCGCGTGAAGTTCCTCACCTGTATCGCCCTGTTGATGTGCGGCGCCCCTCGCGGCAAGGTTGGACGCAATGGAGTCGTCCCACAGACCGAGCCTTGTAAAAATATGCGACGGCATGTGCAGCGCATGTGGAGCCGATGGAGCGATGCCGGCATAAACCCTGGCTGCTGCAAGTCCTCTCGCAGCGAGTTCCTGGTTGTCGTACGCATGGATGAGGTAGTGTGGGACGCCAGGGTGATCCGGGAATTCGCGATAGAGCGGTTCAAGCAGATCGGCGGCCTGCTTTTGTCTTCGATGTTCCTTGTCAGAAGGAGAGGCGTTTGAGATCAGGGCGAGGGCGTAGAAGACCTGGGTCTCAACGTCTTTGGGATTCGCTTCTGCCAGCGAACGCATCGCATTCTCGTAGTTCAACGCGCGGGTGCTGTACGGAACGGTGGCAGCATCCTTGAAGATCAGGCTGAGTGCGTGGATGAATCCGCGCTCGCGGTCGGAGGCTTCTTCAAGCATTTCAGCTTGACCGATTTCGTTCTGCGCAACGGAGGTGTCTGCAGGCGAAGGGGGCAGATCCCACAACTGGTGGAAGTGCGTCATCGCTATTCCCCAATGGGCAATCGCACAATGAGAATCGTGTTCAACCACGCTTCCGAAGGCCTCTTCTGCAGGCTTGTAGGTGAAGGAATGCAGGAGTGCGACCGCACGATTGAATTCCCGCTGCGTTTCAGGGTTGCACGAAGTCGGGAAGGACACCGTTCCCAGCTTTTCGGGTACCGGGTGGTTATGTTCTTCCTGTGCGAGTAAGAACGTCGTGGACAGGAATGCCGGAATGAGGAACAGTCGCATCATCAATGTGAGTTTGGGCGAATTGCTGACTATTTGGGAATCTCCCCATCCCAATTGGTCTTTATCGGGTCAAACTTTTGAGCATCGGGATTCACGATCGTGTTCTGGCCGTGTGTCACTTTCCAAATTCCGTCGCGCTTTTCAACCACGAATGTATCGAGTTGACTCCCAACGGGAGTTTGCTTGCGCCCGTGCGCTTCCGGTAGGCTCATTTCACCGCTGCCCGTCTGAATTGCAACTGCGATTGCCACATTCGCTGTGACCGAACGAATCGTAATTTCGCTGAGATGTATTTCTTCATTCTTAAACATCTCGCGGTGAAAGACGCCAAGCGCTTTCACGATATTGGCTCTCCCCTGCCAGCGCGTTCCCAAAACATTAATCAAATCGGCGTCTTCCGTGAATACATCCTTCATCGCCGTCATATCGTGATGGTTCCAGGCTTCTTGAAACGCCATGACAGCAGCGAGAATGCTTTGCTCATCTGAAGGCTTTGTCGCCGATCCATTCGCGCAAAATGCCGACAACAACCCAACAAGCCCAATGCAAATAAGGCGATTGACGAACCGCATTAGGAGCCTCCTGCCTGGTTCAAATGACTTCGGTCAGTCTACAGCGTTGGGACATCGGTAGGCGCAGGCGATTTGAAATCGAGACTAGCGTGCCCTGGACGATGACCTCATCGCGACCACATGGCCCACAATGCCAAAGACGATCGGCCGAAGCAGGTAGAGAAGAGCGACAAGGAACATCTCCTCGTTGCCCTCCGCAAACGCCCACATACCCGACGAAGCATTCTGGATGTCGATGATCTGCTGGGTTGAGACGCCAGTGGTGACGGCCTGGTATTGGATGATCAGATGGCGATTGAGGACCATGGCCTGATAGGCGAGCACCCAGATGATGACAAAACAGCAAATCTCGTAGCCGCCGCGCACAAACCCATGCAGGTTGCGCACGAAGCGAGCTATATCTGTCTGTCTCCGCAGGCGCACGATCGTTGAGCATGGCCAGGATGGCGAACCCGAAAGGTCCCAATGCCGCCAGAAGCAGCCATGGGTACGATCGATTTTTGGATCGGATCACCAGGAGGCATGCGAGCAGCCACAACACGCCCGCCGCCGCAACCGATGTGAAGAGAAACGACATCTTCAGCATGTTGAGCAGATGATAGTTGCGCACATAGTTCGGATGGCCTGCCGCAATTTCAGGGTTAATCAGGCTGAACAGCATTCCCCCCAACCTCAAGACCAGGGGAATCAGCAGGAGTAGGACAAGTGCAACGACCGATTTTTCTTGAACATCCGCACCGTCCGGGAACCTCGGTTGTCGCACTCTGCAGCCACCCAAACTACCTGCTCTGTGTCGGTGCAATTCCCGCCTGATCTAAGCGAGAGCGATCATAAACCAACGGCGCACTTTTCCCATACGACTAAGTGGCAAACGCATGGCTTAGCGGTACCAACCTTGCGCATCATTTCCATCTTCCCGCGCAGAATGAAATCGGATGACTTTGGACCAACGCTGGGAGCCCGGGCTCGCAACCGCAATCGGCCCCTAACTCCAACGCTGAGACGACTCTGCGCGTAACCTTAATCGACGGACGACTTTGGCGACGACTCCCGTCGCTAACATGAAGAAAATAAGTAATTTGCTCCCAGGGTCCGGGGGAGGGGTAGGTTACATCACCGCGTAGAAGCTCTCCATCCACGTTTGCAGAATGGCCGGGAAGACACCCATCATCACCACCCACAGGGCGATGAATAGAAGCGCGGTCAGCGTCACCGGGTGCACAGCGATCTTGGAGTCATCGAGCGCCGGCGTCACATAGGCCCGCTTCAGCACTTGGAGGTAGTAATAGAGCGACACCGCGCTCATCGCAATCGCCAGCGCCACAAGGGCGAACGGCACCACACCCTTCGATACGCCGAGAACTGCAGCAAACAAATTGAACTTGGCCCAGAATCCCACCAGTGGCGGAATTCCGGCCAGCGAGAGGAACAGCACCAACAGGATGGCAGCAAGTATCGGATTGCGCCGATGCAAACCCGCGAACGCATCCATCTCATCGCTGCCGCTCGCTCGCTCCACGGCGCCGACCACTCCAAACGCTCCGATGGTCGTGAGCCCATAGGTCAGGATGTAATACATCACAGCCTGCGCGCTCACCGGAGTCCGCGAAAAGTACGCCAGCGCGAGCAAGATATACCCCGCATGGGCAATCGCCGAATAGGCTAACAACCGCCGCACGCTGCGCTGCGCCAACGCGGCCAGATTGCCAAGAACCATCGAGGCAACCGCGAGTACCGTGAGGATCTCCATCCACGCCGACTGGAAGCCTAGATAAATTGGCTGTGGCTCATGCAAATGGAGTCCGACCGACACCGAGATTCGGCTCGTCATGCCATCGAACACATGTAACGTAGCCGTCCCAATCGAAATCAGTAACGCGAAGCTCGCCACCTTCGACACAGACGCGATAAACGCCGCTGCTGGAGCGGGTGCACCTTCATAGGTATCCGGCGCCCAGAAGTGAAAAGGCACCGCAGCCACTTTGAAGCCAAGCCCTGCGGCAATCATGACCAACGCCACGTAAAGCAGCGGCGCAGCCTGCGCAGCATTCGACGAATATAGGCCGAGCATGATGCGATGCAGGTTCGTCGATCCGGTGATCCCGTAGAGATAACTGAATCCGAAAAGAAGAAATGCTGCCGACATCCCGCCGAAGAGGTAGTACTTCATCGCAGCTTCGGCGCTCTTACCGGATTTCTTCGCAAACGCAGTGAGGATGTAAAGACCCAGGCTCAGCAACTCCAGCCCAATGAAAATCACCAGCAGATCCTGGGCCGCTGCGATAACCAAACCGCCCGTTGCCGACATGAGTGTGACGGCAACAAACTCTCCCACATTGCGCGTAAATGTGGAATTGAACAGGAGAAGCAGCGTCAACACTGTCAACGCCAGAATTGCAACTTGCGCGACGGCTGTAGACCCCCCGACCGCAAGCAGGAGTTGATCGCTGCCTGGGAAATTCAAGCCACCCTGCGCCTGGAGAGGAATCGTCATGAGCGCCACGCCGCAGCCGATCACGCCCAGCACCGCAGATCCGGCAACGCGCAAACGCAAAGTGCTTCTGCGCAAAATGCCGAGATCGACAATCAACACGATCAGCGCAGTGATTTCAAGCGCAGTTTCGGGCAATGTCACGCGGAGAAGATCCGCGTAGTTCATCGGCCTCCTCCCGCAAGAAACGCCTTCACTGCCGGCTCAATCGCATCGAGCAATATCTTGGGATAAAGCCCAACCGCAAGACTGACAGCGACCAGCATGGAAACACCCGCAACTTCGGGCCAGGTGATCGGAGCCAACTCGTGTCCATGCTCGATGAATGTGCGCGGACCGCATGAGTATCGCTGAAGAACGCGTTTTGCAAGGCACGCCAGGTGTAAGCCACGCCCACCACGATGCCGACGCCGGCTGCCCCTGTCCACCAAGGATTGGCAATCCACGAACCCACCAGCACTTGAAGCTCCGCGACAAACCCGGAAAATCCCGGCAGGCCCATCGAAGCGATGCCTGCAATGACGAACGCCCACGCGGCAAACGGCAAGCGCTTCGACAGATGCATGCCTTCCAAGCTCAGCCAGCTGCCGCGTGTGCGTTCGTTCGTACACGATGCGGCCCGACGATGGCGAACAGCAGCCCGGCGATGATTCCATGCGAGAACATCTGCAGTACAGCGCCCGTCATGCCGATCTGGTTCAGTGTCATCAATCCCAGCAGCACAAATCCCATGTGGCTCACGCTGGAATAGCCGATGACAAACTTGAAATCGCTCTGCACCAGAGCCACCAGCGCGCCGTAGACAATCCCGATCACCGCCAGCAGGGCAAATACATCGCGCCACGAGCCGATGCCGAGGTAAGCAAAACCCCATGGGTCCATTCCATGCGGAAACAGTCCCATGGCGACGCGCAGGCAGCCGTACGCGCCCAGCTTCATCACCACGCCGGCCAGCAGCATGGATGCCGCGGTAGGCGCGGCGACGTGGCCGGTGGGCGCCCAGGTGTGAAAGGGCCACATGCCGGCGAGAATTCCGAAACCAACGAACACCAGCGGAAAGGCCCACATCTGGAAGCTGACGGGAAGCCCCGCGTGTGCCAATTGCACGAGACCCGTCGAGTGGCTTCCCGATGTCGTGTAGGCGGCCAGCAGCCCGATCAGCACCATCGCCGAACCGACAAAAGAGTAGAGCGCGAGCTTCATGGCGCCGTATTCGCGCCGTGTCGATCCCCAGATGGAGATGAGAAAGTATTTCGGAACGATGGCAATCTCGTAAAACACAAAGAGCAGAAAGAGGTCGTAGCTGAGAAAGACGCCGTAGACGCCGCCGATGAGCGCAAGATAAAACGCAAAAAACTCGTTGGTGCGCAGCTCGATGTTCCAACTGAACAGCACGCCCGCGACGGCAGCCAATCCCGTGAGCAGAACCAGCACGAGGCTGATGCCGTCGGCCGCAAGCGTGAAACGAATTCCCATCGCCGGCACCCAGGGCACATCGGCAATGACGTACCCGGCCGTGGCCCACGCCTGCTGCGAATCCGAGCCACAGCTATAACGCAACCTGTCGTAGCAATCGCCAAGCGCAACCATCGCGCCAAAGCAGGCTTGTCCCTCGGCAGCAACGCCTCCAGCAGTGCACCGGCAAACGAGAGATAGATCGTCCAGGCAAGCATGATTCAAAATCTCCAGTGCGCCAGCAGGTTCATGACTGTCGGGTTGATGCTGTCCACGACAAGCTGCGGCAGCAGGCCAAGCAGAAACATCAATCCAATTACGGGAACCATCGCCAGCCGTTCGCCGCCGTGCATGTCAGGAAACCTAGCCCACTTCTCCGGCACAGGTCCGGTGAATACCTTCTGGATCACGGTAAGAATCACGGCCGCCGTTACCAGCAAGCCCAGAATCGATACTGTCGCCGCGACCCAAGACAGCGGAAAAACGCCGCGGAAGATCAGGAACTCACCGACAAATCCATTGAGTCCCGGAAGCCCCAGAGACGAGAACAGCGCGATGCCCATCATTCCCGCCAGACACCGGCGCGGGTTTGCGCAGTCCGCCAAAGTGGTCGATCCAGCGCTCGCCGCCGCTGCGCTCCTGGATCATTGCGATAAACCAGAAGAGCGCCGCCGCCGTGATGCCGTGATTGAACATCTGCAGGATCACGCCATTGAGCGCCGCGGCCTGGCTGGTCTGCACCGCCGAACCCGACGCTGGCACCGCCAGCGCGAAAATGCCCAGCAGGCAATAGCCCAGATGATTCACTGAGGAATAGGCGAAGACGCGTTTCAAATCTTTTTGCGCAGCGGCCGCCCACGCGCCCATCACGACGGTCACGACAGCCAGCACCAGAAGAGGCGTGCGAATTTGCGCAATCTGCGTGTCCGAAGATCGGAATCGCAATGCGCAACAGGCCGTAGACGCCCATCTTCGACATTGCGCCGGTCAGCAGCATCGTCACGGGCGAAGGCGCCTCAGAATATGCAGCGGGCAGCCAGGTGTGAAATGGCGCCAGCGGCACCTTGACCGCGAAGCCCGCGAGCACGCCAATGGCGAGCCACATCATGACCGGTCCGAGATGCGCATGTGACCATCTTTCTCCAGCGTGCCGTTGCAGCCATCGCTCCAAGCTCGCCAAAATCCATGCTTCCGGTTGCCAGGAAAATCGCGAGGAACGACAACAGCAAGGCCACACTTCCGGCCATGGTGTAGACGAAGAACTGCGTCGCCGCCGGCCCGCGCTTGGCTCCGCCCCACAGCTTGATCAGGAAGAAGGCCGGAATCAGGCTCAGTTCCCAGAACAAAAACCAGTGAAAGAAATTCAGCGCGGTGAAAGACCCGAAGAGGCCCGACTCCAGCATCAGCACCAGCGCGAAATAGAGCCCGGGCTGCTGATGGACGCGATGCGCCGCATCGACGCTCATCAGCGTGACGATTGCCGAAAGCACCAGCATCAGCGCTCCCAGGGCATCGACGCCCAGGTGATACTCGATGCCAAGCGAAGGCGCCCAGCGATGCGTTCGATCAGGCCGATCGACCCGTCGGACGGAAGCTTCGTCCAGACCAGCAAGAGCCAGCGCCAATGCGGCCAGCGTCGTGATCAGCGCCACGGAACGCGCGTGCCTGCCCGCCATCAGCGCGATCACGGCACCGACCAAGGGCAGCACGGTGAGCAGCGTTAACAGAGGAATTCCGTTCATCCCCGGCTGCTCCAAATCAAAATCGCGGTCAGCAGCACGACGGCCAGCGCAAGTAGCCGCAGATAGTTCTGCACCCGGCCGCTCTCGATCCGCGACATGAGCCCGCCGCCGTTGGCCAACTCTTCGCAGCTTTTGTCGAAGCCGCCGTCCACCCAATTGGACATCGAACAGCCGGCTCAACTGTGCGCCCTGGCGGAAGAGCCAGGCGATGCCGGCTACGATTCCGCCCCACACGCGGCGATCGAGCCAGTCTGCAACCCGCGCCCACCAGGCGTAGAACGCGATCACTGTTACGCCGTAAAGTTCGTCGATGTAGAAGTTGCCCTCCAGGAGCGTCCAGATCGTGGGAAATGCACGCTCCAACGCATCCGGATCTTCCGCCTTCGCCGGTTTGTTGCCGTAGATCCACCAGGCAATGCGAGCCCTAGCAGAACCACAACCGAAGACGAAGCCATGAGCACGAGCAAGCCGGGCTCGCTGAATCCTGCAAGATCGAATCTTGCTGCGTGGCCATCGAGGAATGCCCGGAACCAAGGCCACGCGGGGGTTCCGATGGCACCGAGGAGCATCGCGAAGAACGCCAGGATCGCCAGCGGCATCAACATCACCGCGGGCTTTCATGCGGTTGACCATGGCCGCGCCAGTTGCCAAAGAATACGTAGCTGACCTGGCGGGTCATGTAAAAAGCAGTGAGCAGCGCGCCGAAGACAAGCATGTAAAACGGCGTTTTCGCAACGCTCCAATGCTGCGCTGCCTCGAGAATCCCGTCCTTGCACCAAAACCCGGAGAAGAAAAGCGGAAATCCGCACAGCGCCAGCATGCCGATGGCATAGGGGATGAAAGTCCCGAGCATCTCGACCTTCAATCCGCCCATGTGGCGAATGTCCTGTTCCTCGTGGCAGCCGTGAATGACTGAGCCCGCGCCCATGAAGAGGAGCGCCTTGAAGAAGGCATGCGTGATCAGGTGAAACATGCCCACTGCCACTCCGCCCATGCCCAAGGCCGGCCATCATGTAGCCGAGTTGCGAGACGGTCGAGTACGCGAGAATGCGCTTGATGTCGTTCTGCGCGACCGCGATGAGGGCGGCAAAGACCGCTGTGGTTGCACCGACCCATGTCACAACTGTCAGCGCCACAGTTGTCCCACCCACTTGCGCGCCGACCTGCATCAGCGGATAGACGCGCGCGATAAGATATACGCCGGCAGCCACCATGGTCGCCGCATGAATCAGCGCCGACACCGGCGTCGGGCCCTCCATCGCGTCGGGCAACCACACATGCAATGGAATCTGACCGCTCTTCCCCGCTGCTCCGGCAAAGATCAGTAAACCGATCGCGCCCGCCGCAGTCAGGCCCAAGCCACTCGGCGTCGCCAACAAGCCGCCCAGTTTCAGCGCCTCCATCGATCCCATGCCGGCGTTGTAGAACAGCAGCGTGCCGGTCTGCGCAAACAGCCACACGATTCCGAGCAGAAAGAAAATATCGCCGACGCGCGTGGTCAGGAAGGCCTTTTTTGCCGCTGCGGCAGCCGATGGCTTCTGATACCAGAAACCGATGAGTAAGTAGGAAGTGAGTCCAACCAACTCCCAGCACATGAACAGCAGCAGCAGACTGTTCGCGATGACCACGCCCAGCATCGCTCCGGCAAACAGCGAGAGGAAGCAGAAGAAGCGTGTGAAGTTCTCATCGTGGGCCATGTAGCCGGTGGAGTAGATGAAGATCAGCAGGCCGACGAAGCATGACCATCACCAGCATGACGGCGGCGAGAGGGATCGAGAATCCAGCCCAGATCGACGTGCGCCGTGCCCACCCGAATCCAGGTGAAGTTGACGGTCTCGCGCACCGCTGCGCCGTGCAGCCCAGCCAGCCAGCACGTGTCCGAAGGCAAACAGCGAGAGCAGCAGCGAACAGCTCAGCGAACCGATGGCGAGCGTCGCGGACAGCTTGCGCATCGGCTGCTTGAGCAGCGCAATCACGCCGGACGCGACGATCGGCAATGCCGGAATGAGCCAAAGAATTCCCGTGACCGCCGATGCGGCAACTTGCGGAGTGAATACAGTCCCCTCTTGAATCACTGGCTCACCCTTTCATCCTGTTCATCTCGTCCAGATCGGTCGTGTGCGCGTGGCGATGAATCGAGATCACCAGTCCCAAGCCAACCGCCGCTTCGGCCGCTGCCACTGCAATCGAAAAAATCGCAAACATCATGCCAGTCAGTGCCTCGGGATGCGGCCCGTAGCGCCAGAACGCAATCAGGTTGAGATTGGCCGCATTCAGCATCAGTTCAATGCCGATCAGCACCAGGATGGCGTTGCGGCGTGTCAGCGCTCCTGCCAGGCCGATGGCGAACAAGAGCGCGGCAACCAGAAGATATCCGGTGAGCGGCGTGGCAATCCCGTCACTTGGCATCCCCCTTTTCGTGCATCGCCACGATGACTGCGCCGATCAGTGCCGCCGTCAGCAGCAACGCCACAATCTCAAGCGGCAGCACGTAGCGGCCCATCAGCGCGTTGCCGATGTGCTGCACGGTGACGCTTGGTACCGCCATCTCGCGCGGCAACCCAGCTTGGCTCTGCAAGCACCGCCCAGCCCAGCACCGCAAAGACCGCCGCCGCAATCACGAGGCCCGCGAGCCATGTGCGGCTGAAAACGCCGCCGTCCTTGGGCGTCTCCGAGCTGCGCGTCAGCAGAATCGCAAACACCACGAGAATGGCGACCGCGCCGACGTAGACCAGAATCTGCGCGAAGCCGGCGAACTGCGCGTCGAGCTGAAGAAACAGCAACGCCAGGCCGGCGAAGGCAACCGTGAGGGCCAGGGCGCAATGCACCAGATTCTTCAGCAGCACCGCAGCCAGGCCACCGGCGACCGTGAGCGCCGCAAGCAGCCAAAATACAAAGCTCATCGGAGCCTGAGCCTTTCTTGATGAGGATGCACACAGACCGACCTTTTGAGGCATCGCCGACGCGTTGTCTCTTCGTGATCAACAAAAGGATGCTCACTCCGCATAGCGATAGCTCCTCGGGCCAAATGCTTCCTCCGCATCCCCGCGCGGCCCGCCGCAACATAGACGATGATCAGGATCGCCGAGCAGACCACCCAGCGCAGCCAGCCCTCGCCCATGAAACGCCACAGCGCGGCGACCATCAGATTGAGCAGCGTCATCGGGCAGCACAAACTTCCACGCGAAGTTCATCAGCTGGTCCTGCCGCAGGCGGGGCAGCGTGCCGCGCATCCAGATGAAGACCACGATCGAGAGCATGACCTTGGAGAAAAACCAGATCCACGAAGGAACCCAGTTCAGCACTGAGAACGGCGCCGACCAGCCGCCGAGAAACAGCGTCGCTCCCAGGCCGGAGATCGAAAACATCGCCAGATATTCGCCGAGGAAGAACAGCGCGAACTTGAAGCCCGAATATTCGGTGAAGTATCCGGCCACGAGTTCCGACTCGCCTTCGGGCAGATCGAAGGGCGAGCGATTGGTCTCCGCCGTGGCGGCGATCGCATACATGACGAATGCCGCACAGCCCCAGGGCGTGAAGATGTACCAGTGCGGAAAGACCCCAGGTGTATTGGTTCTGCGCCTCGACAATCTTCACCAGCGAGAGCGAGCCGGTCATCATCACGATCACAACGCTGGACAGCAGCAAGCGGCACTTCGTAGCTGATCATCTGCGCGACGGCGCGCATGGCGCCGAGCAGCGAATACTTGTTGCGGCTCGACCAGCCGGCCATGAAGATCGATAGCTCGGTCGATGCGCCCATGGCGAAATAAAACAGCAGGCCGGCGTCCATGTCGACCAGCACCATGTTGCGGCCCACGGGAAGTACCGCAAAGCCCATGAAGACGACGACTACCAGAACGACCGGCGCAAGAAAATGCACCACCGCATCGGCGCTCAGACGGAACAATGTCTTCCTTGGTCAGCGACTTGATGCCGTCGGCGATCGGCTGAAGAATGCCGAAGGGGCCGACGCGATTGGGACCGAGGCGATTCTGCATGCGGCCCAGGCCCTTGCGCTCGAGAACTGTCGTGAGCGCAAAGAGTCCGGGAAAGACAGCGATAATTCCGATCACGCCCAGCACAACGCCTGCGGCGGGCCGCCATCCGGCGGGCAAAAATCCCACGACCAGTCCCTGAGCAGAATGAAGATCTGATCGGCTTGCTCGAGCATCGCTTACTCTCCGCCTCCGTCCAGCTTGGGCGGCAGGTGCGGGTTCGCATGGGCTTGGCAGCAGGCGCCGCCGCTGACCGGCAGCCGCCTTCGCGGCCGCAGCTTCGAGCTGCGGCTTTGGCTTTCGCTTCCGCCTTGGCCTTCTCCTCGGCCAGGCGCGCGTCCACTTCGGCGGCTTCAGTCGGATGAATCTGAGTGGTAGTACTCGTTCGATTTTGCCAGTTGCTTGCGGTCGAGAGCAGGCCGCCGAAGCGATCGGTCGTGCTCAGTTCAAACTCCGTGTCCATCTTGATGGCTTCGAACGGGCAAACTTCGACGCAGATCTGGCAGCTCATGCAGACCGAAATATCGATGTCGAACCGCGCGGGATAAATCTGCGGCTTGCCCACGTAATCCGGCTTCTTGTCCTTGCTCTTCTCGATGTAGATGCACTTGGGCGGGCACTCTTTCTCGCAGATCTGGCAGGCCACGCAGCGCATCCCAGCTTCCCAATCGGCGCCGTCGTACACCAGAAATGGAAAGACGCGCGCGTTTTCAGCCGTCGGTATCCGCTGCTCCGGATACTCGACCGTCGTCAGCCGTTCTTTCGAGACAAAGCTGCCGGCAAAATTCTTTGCCGTCTCCGCCAGCCCCTTTCAGTATGCCTTCACCCAGCAAAGACTGCCTCCAAGTTCTTAGTTCACAGTTCTTAGTTCGCAGATCACCACCAGTTCCTCGCAGCTCGCGCAACTAAGAACTAGAACTATGAACTGCTTCACCGGTCCACTTCTCCCAGCACAATATCCACGCTGCCAAAAATCAACACCACGTCGGCCACGTTGTGTCCCAGGCACATGTCTTCGAGAATCGTCAGATTGATCAGGCTTGGCGGCCGCACCCGATAGCGATACGGATTCGGGCCGCCGTCGCTGATCAGATAAAAACCCAGCTCGCCCTTGGGCGCCTCGATGCGTCCGTAGGCCTCGCCGGGCTTGGGCCGGAATCCGCGAATCTTCGCCTTCGGATCCATCACCGGCCCGCCAGGAATCTCTTTCAGCGCCTGTTCGAGAATCCCGATCGACTCGCGCATCTCGAGCATGCGCACCATGTAGCGGTCGTAGATATCCCAGTGATCGCCGAGCGGCACGCGAAACTTGAAGCGATCGTAGATTCCGTAGTGATCCACCTTGCGGATGTCGTAATTCACGCCCGAGGCGCGCAGCATCGGCCCGGTGACGCCGGCGTTCACGGCCAGTTCGGGCCGAAGAATGCCCATGCCCTGGGTGCGCGCCATCAGAATCTCGTTGGTGCGTAGGAACCGTTCGAACTCGTCGACAAACTCCGGAATTCCAGCCACAACTTTGCGCGCTGCATCCAGCCATGCCGGCGAGGCATCCACGCGGCAGCCGCCGAAGCGCATGTAGTTGCACATCATGCGCGAACCGGTCAGGTTCTCGAACAGGTCAAGAATCTTTTCGCGCTCGCGAAAGGCGTACATCAGCGGCGTGCCGCTGGCGCCCATCTCCTGAATCAGAAATCCAATCGAAGAAGCGTGATTCTGAATGCGCGTCAGTTCGGCGAGAATCACGCGCATATATTCGGCCCGCTCCGGAACCTCCTGCCCGACCAGTTTCTCAACCGCCAGCGCGTAGGCCCAGTTGTTGGTCAAGCGAGCAGAAGTAATCCAGCCGGTCGGTGTAGGGCATCGACGCGAGATAGCGAAGTGTTCTCCGCGATCTTCTCGTGGTTGCGGTGCAGGTAGCCGAAGACCGGCTTCAGCCTGATCACTCGCTCCCCGTCGAGCGCCACATCCATGCGGAAGACGCCGTGCGTCGAAGGGTGGTGCGGCCCCATGGCCACTTCAAGCAATTCGCCTTCGCCGTCCGGCTCAATCACGGGCGGCCGATTCCAGCCCTCCTGCCGGGCAGCGCTCAACCCAACGTCAGTGGCGGAAGAAGTCATGGCTTCCCTCCTTCCGGCACAGCGACGGTTCCCGCCGCAGTTTTGATGAGCGCGCGTCTTGGCCAGCACTTCATCGTGGGCCGTCGGCTCGTACTCATAATCGTCCGGATCGACGTAATCCCTGCCGCATGGGATGGTCCTTGAATCCGTCCCACATCAGAATCCGGCGCAGATCGGGGTGTCCCTCGAAGACAATCCCGTAAAGATCGAAAATCTCGCGCTCCTGAAACTCCGCGGCACGCCACACCGGCGTGAAGGACGGCAAATTCACTTGGTCCGACCGATTCGCCGTTCGCATGCGGAGCACCACCGGCCCGTGCTTCTTGGCCACGGAGTACAAGTGATACACCGCCTCAAGACAGCCCGGCTCGAGTCGCTTGCGGGTCTCTTCCACCGTCTCTTCGACGGTCTTGCTCCACGCCATCGACGGTCTTTGTAACTTGACGCGTTACTTTAACTTTTTCTGCGATCTCTTTGTCCGGCCAATCCACTCCGCGTCACGTTGGAGAGAAAGTCGAGCGCCAGTTCCGGATCGTCGCGCAGGAAAGTAGCGATTCTGCACGGCGATATTCGTGCCCAATCCGCAGCGAGTGCTGCGCGCTCGGCCCGGGGTTGCGCACAATCTCCACCCGGGCGCCTGGCACCGCCGCTTCAATCGCCGCTTTGATCTCTTCTACCGTCTTCAAAATCTGTCCTGCCTCGGTGTCCCGACTGACAGTCTCGCTGCTACTTATGGATCGTTAACGGCACCGGCCAAACGGCTGGATTCGATGGCGGCTCCAGATCGTGCTCTCCCTGCTCCGGCACCGGAAACTCGCCTTGCGCCTCGGCATCGAGAAAACGCGGCCGCCCCTCGCCGGTCAGAGGCTGCCCGTCAATCTTCTTCTGCAGCGTGATCAACGCCTGCAGCAGCGCTTCAGGACGCGGCGGGCACCCGGGAATGTGCACATCGACCGGAATGTAGCGATCGATGCCCTTCAGCACGTTGTAGCCCTGCTTGAACGGCCCGCCAGAGATCGCGCACGCGCCCATGGCAATCACATATTTGGGTTCGGCCATCTGGTTGTAGAGGCGGACCACCTGCGGCGCCATCTTCTTGGTCACTGTGCCGGAGATGATCATCATGTCCGCCTGACGCGGCGACGGACGAAAGATCTCCGCACCGAAACGCGCCATGTCGTAACGCGCCATCGTGGTGGCGATCATCTCGATGGCACAGCAGGCCAGCCCAAACTGCATCGGCCATACCGAACTGCGCCGGCCCCAGTTGTAGAGTTCCTGGAGAGACGTGACGATGATGCCCTGCTTGCCCAGCTCGATCTTCAGTCCCTCTTCGACAGCCATACGTCGCTTCGCTCCTCAGTTGACAGATTCACAGTTGACAGATGTCAGTCAAGTGCGATCTAATTGCCGTGCTCGCGAAGTTCTAGTCCCTAGGTACCTAATACGAACTTGTCATCCACAACCGTGCTTCTCACGCCCACGTCAGCACGCCCTTTGCCCAGGCCCACGCCAACCCCTCGACCAACAACAGCACAAATACCAGCATGGCCAAGCACGCGCCGACGCCCAGCCCCGTAAACGCCACGGCAAATGGAAGCAGAAACACCGCCTCCACATCGAAAATCAGAAAAATGATGGCGTAGAGGTAATAGGCAGATCGGAATTGCACCCAGGCGTCGCCCTTCGACTCCAGGCCGCACTCGTAAATGGCGTTCTTGATTGCGTTCGGTTTCGGCGGCGAAAAGACCCTTCCCCAAAGCCATGCCAGCCCCAACGGCGCAAGACCAAACGCCAAGGCCGCCACGAAAAGAACAGCTAGTGAAAAATAAGGATTTGACGCCATTTTTTGAAAACAATCCTACCGTTCCAACGTACCAGTTTCAGGTGTCCTTTGGCTAAGTCGGAGTGATTCTGGTCACGCGTTACGACCCCAGTTTTCCTCCATTCATCCCACGTTATGAACCGTTGGCTGCCAAGCACTGGTGCACCCCGAACCCGACAAACGAGCGCACTCGGAGGTATCCGGTATCCAATCGAGATACGCAGACTGCGTTGAATAGGCGAAAATGGAATCGATGACGACATCGCGGACCACTTTTCTGAGGCAGATCGGATTGCGGTCATACTTGTGACCCTTATTGTGTGGTCGGGCTTCGTTAGCCGCGCACAGAACGAGCAGAACGAGCCCCCCATGCTTCCGCGCGATCTTCCGGAAAAAAAGCACAAGCTCAAAGACAAGTTCCCTGAAAAACCAAGCCAGGTGCCATCCTTCACGATTCCCGTTGGCCCACTTGGCTATGCCCTCCCCGGAGTCACCTACCTGGGCCGCCACTACAGCCTGGTCAATCTGAGTTTCCTGGATGAGAACCGTTTGCTGTTCAGCTTTCGGGCGCCAGGTCTGCTCCAGCGCGAGCCGGCTCAGGATGAACCGGAACATGAACGGCAGATGCGGGCTGTAGTTCTGAAACTACCCGACGGAACGAAGGAGTCGGATGCCACCTGGATGTTGCCCGATCTGAAACCCTATCTCTGGATGCTGAAGGACGGTCATTATCTGCTGCGCGACTTGAACGGCATCGAAGAGGGCGACACGAGCCTGCAAATGAAGCCATTGTTCCGCCCATCGGGAGAGTTCCTTTCAATGCGCATCGATCCTGCAGGAAAATTCCTGCTCGCAAGCTCCGTCGATCCGGGGGCCCACTTCGACACCGACGCTCCAGGGACGAGAAAGGTTTTGCCCCTCAAGCCAGAAATCGGGGAAAACACCGAACCCGCGAACATCGCTGCGCGTCTTGTCCAAATCGACTCGGGGCAGGTCTTGCACACCAATCGCGCCACCTCTGCTGCGAAGCCACCCATCAACTCCGAGAGCTATCTCGAAATGACCCACGATAAACTCGACCAATGGTCGTTGAAGTTGAATGGCTTCGGCGGCGAAAGCAAGATAATCGGTCACGTGGAGTCAACCTGCTGGCCAAGCTCTTTTTTTCTCTCCGAGCGCGAGATCCTGGTGGCAGGATGCGATCCCGACCATCGGTGGAAGCTGACAGCTGTCACCACGGACTGGCGGCAAATGTGGGAATTTCCTCTCCCGAACTCAGTCATCCCACCTCTTTTCGAGGTTGCCTCCAATGGCTCTCGGTTTGTACGAGAAACCATCGCGTTGAAGCAAACTCCGCAGGCATACTCAGAAACCCTTTGGGTCAAGGATGTGAGGGGCCAAGTGGTGCGCGTCTTCGATGCTGGGGATGGAAAGCTTGTACTGGAGGAACCCCTCAATCCAGTTCTGGATGCGGGCGGCAATGTGGCGATCTCGCCGTCGGGCAAACGCGTGGCCATCCTTAATGGGAAGACAATTGAAGTTTTTGACCTGCCAGACCCTGCACCACTTCCCAAGGATGTAGCCCACTGACGGCCTGGCGATCGACACAAGTTGCGTACGAATCATCGCATCAGGACGCCCGGAAATCGCTCATCACTTCGATCGGCGGCGCCACCTTGCCGGGCGCAGCAATCCCATATTTTGCGCAGAGGAACTGCTGCAATTCTTCAGGGAGAACAGGAGCAAGTTCCTGCCATGTAAGCACCTTGAGCCGCACACGCATCGCAGCGTCGCGTACGGCGCTCATCACCGCGAACCATGCCTCGCGCAGGTCAGGTCGTCGCGCATCGTGAATCACGCAGAAGCTTGCCCCTTGTGCGTACGCTGCAAGTACATTGCGGATGAGCTGATAGCTCGCATAGCCGGAAATGAAATTTCGCTGCGCTTCCCAGGTCCGGGGTAGCCACTCGTCCGCCGGAACGATTTTCTCCTCTTGCGAATAGTCTTCGGGAAATTCAGCCGATGATTTTGGCCTGCCCGTCGGAATCTGCGCTCTCGGCAAGAGTTCGCGATCGAACACCAGGTCAAGGTCGCGATACGGCTCAACCGCCATGGAGTGACAGTTTTGAAAGTCCGCCTCGGTTAGTTTCGCTTCAACCAACAATCCGCCCCACCGCATATCCACTTCTGTGCGATCGAATCGACCATTTTTGAGCGGAACACGCGCCTTCCAGCCAAACTCGGGCATCTCCTGATCCGGCATCCCTGGGGTATCGATGCCCAACATGCGCCGCGCAAAGATCGAACCCGTCACCTCGGGAGTGCAGAACACATTCATCAGCAACGCATCCGAGCTCATGGATGAGTCAAGCTCACGCCATCTCCTCTCGGCCTTCGGCAAAGACCGTGCCTGTGCATGAATCTTTTCAAACCGCCGGCACCATTCCGGCCGCGCCATGATGGCTGCATACGCTGAATCAATGAAGTTGCCGTGTCTCACTTCATCGGGCGCATACACAATGACGGGCGGACTGCCGTAGCTCTCCACATGCAGACGGTCTCGCGCGTAGAGCCGGTTCCTTGCGCCCAGTTCCATTCTCAGCCGCGAAGCAAACAGGCCCGTCTCCTTTGCCATATTCACCAAATTACCCCATCCCAGGGTGGTATCAACTTCTTCGATCGAGGCCCATCGGATTGTTCAAACTCGGCTCACTGTAACTTCGTTGCAAATCCTCCCATGAGCGCGAGAGGCCGGGAAAAGTCGGGGTCACATATTCGCTCATTTCCCCTGCCAACCCGCTCGTCTCGCGAGCAAAGGGCCCGTCATGCGAGAATATTTGGAGTGCCTCTGCGAGCGTTTTCTTTTGCCCTTTTGCTGATTGCTGGAATCTCTCCTCACCCCGCACTTGCCGCCGATTCAAAGGCCGATGCGATGGCCGGGGCAATTCTGTTCCGCGACAAAGGATGCGCCCGTTGCCATGGCGCCAACGGCGCAGGCACGCAGAAGGCCCCGGCATTGGCCAACATCCGCAAAAACAAGTTCTGGACTCCCGCCAAGATCACTGATCAGATTCAGAACGGCGGACAGAAGATGCCACCCTTCTCCGATTCGCTGACCGATGCGGAGACTGCCCAGGTCGTCGTTTTTCTGCGCTCGAAGCACTGGCCCATCCCGCCACCCGCCGCACCGGCAGATTAGTCGCCAGCATCACTGCGTTTTTGCGATTTCTTATCGCTACGAGACGGCGGGTGAAACTCGTTGCGAGAACAGGCTGGTTCATTCACCGAGATTCAGGCAAGCCGGGCGCATCGGCCTCAGACTCCGGGAAACGTCACTCCCGTCAGTCGCTCTGACGTCTCCCAGAGTCGCCCTGCCAGTTCCTTGTCCTGTGCCTTCTTGCCGATGCCTGCCACCCCCGAAGGACCAGCCAGTCCGAGCGCACCTTGTGGTCCGTAATAATCGCCGGACCTCGCCCTCGGGCCGGTCGCCGCGTAAAGCAACGGCAGCGCACCCGAAGCCGCAGAATGACCCAGCCATCCTCCAAAGCTATGATGAACCCTGGAAATCAAGCTTTTCGCGCCCGGGCCATTTTCGAAGAGGGGTGTCCGTGCATAGCCGGGGTGTGCCGCAACGCTCATCAGTCGCCACTTGCCGGCATCGCTCCGCCTTTGCAGTTCAAAAGCAAACAGCAACATCGCCAGCTTCGATTGGCCATAAGCTTTGATCGGACTATAGCGGTGCTCGAAGTGCAGATCGTCAAAGTCGATTGTGGCAAGTCGATGCGAAAGACTGCTGACCTGTACCACTCGCGTGTCAAGGCCTCGCCGCAACAGCGGCAGCAAGTGTCCGGTCAACGCAAAGTGGCCCAGATAATTGGTCGCCATTTGCATTTCGAATCCATCGGCCGTGACTTGCCGCGTCGGCAAAGCCATAACACCTGCATTGTTCACCAGCAGATCGATGGGCCGCTCGATGCGCTCGATACGCCGCGCAAAGTCGGCGACCGCAGACAGAGCTTGACAAGTCCAGCTTTTCAAACCGGACCAGCGACGCCAGCGCGAGAGCGCGAATCTTCTCCACTGCCCATCGTCCCTGGGACTCGTTACGGCCAGCGACAATCACGTCGGCATTGGCTTGCGCGAGTGCGATTGCAGTCTCGAAGCCGAGACCGCTCGTTGCTCCAGTGACTACCGCCAGTTTTCCGGCTTGAGATGGAATATCAGCTGCGGACCACTTTAGTGAGGGGGAATATTGTGATGCGTTGATTGCTTTGACTCCTTACATCTTCCGCCAATTCAATGAACCAACAAAAGTCCAAAGTCATGCAGGAATAAATCAGTGCCCAGTGAGGCCTCTCCAGATCAAATTGAAACCCAACTCCCGGCTCTGAGCCTCCAGCTCCGGATGCGCAAGGATGAACTCGATCGTCGTCTCTGCATGCGCGCGCAGAAGCAAAACCATGAACTCCAACGGGGCGTCATGAAACTCACCGCCCTCCACAGCCTCCCGGGTCGCCTTCAGCGTCTCGAGGACCATCACTCCGGCCTTCTCATTTTCCTTGAGCAACTTTCCGGTTGCTCTGATTTGCCTTAGCACCGTAAGCCGTCGCCGGCTGGGCAATCCCAAGGTTCAGGAACGTATCCCAGACATAGCGCAGCCGGGTTTCGGTGTCTGCGTCCTGCGGATAAGCGGTGAGATCCCGGTCGAAATCCCGCCGCATCTCCAAGTACAACTCGTTCAGGAGCTCGTCCTTGCTCGCAAAATATGTGAAAAGGCTGCCCTCGGCGACACCTGCCGCTTTCGAGATGGCCGACGTCGGCGAGTTCCCGCACCCCGCGCTCAGCAATCACACGCTGCGCGGCGTCAAGAATCGCCTTCCTTTTGTTGTCACTCTTGGGTCTCGACATTGGAGCTCATGCCCAGAAGCGATCGAGATAGATGAGTGACTGGGCACTCATCTATCCAAGCTTAACTAAACCGTTTTAGGAAAGCAAGCAAAATTTTGATCAGAAAATGACGCTTTTGTGCACAATTGAGATCATCTATGTTGTAACTGGCGCATTTGCAATGCCTTCGCTCCCAAAGATTCGCCGGTAGCGCTCTATTTCTTCCGATGGCCCCATGGCTTTCGAGTAGTTGTCCGATAGCTTCACGGCCGGCCGCCCGTCCACCTCGCTCAGCTTGCAAACCAGGCTCACCGGATCAAATCGCTCGTCTCCGCGAGGATTGCAATTGCGAAAGTCGTTGGTCAACAATGTGCCCCAGCCGGCGCTGAATCGAATGCGGCGATTGGGAATCCATTTGCGCTCGTCCAGAAAGTCTCTGGCATGCACGAAGTCAGTCAGGAGATGCCCCATTGCGGAGACGTGCCTCCGAAATAGGCATGCAAAGCCAGGATTGAGTCGACGTCGAGCGAATCCGATGCGATGAGTCGCTTCTTGCGCGGATCGCTGCCGCGCGCTTCAAGCCATGCGATGTATTCGTCGCCGGCAACAAACGGATCCTTGCTGTCGATACGCTGCCCCGTCCACTGTGCCACCCAGTCAGGGGCATGCCGCAGAAACTGTGTCGTGCCGAAAGTGTCGGGCAGCAAAATCAGGAGCTCGCCCTGATAGGTCTGCTGCCATAGTTCAAGCATTCGGTACTGCGCCGATCTCACCTCATCGTCGGAGTTCGCCAGTGCAGCCAGCGCCATGGGCAATTCGTGGGCATTGGTGCCGATGGCTTCAAGGTCGTGCTTGTAGGCGAGGAACGTATTCGAGCTGCCTGCAAAATTCGATCCCAGCACGTCTGCCATCGCGGTCACTACGTACTCCTGCCAAAGAAAGCTGTGTCGGCGACGCGTTCCGAAATCGCTGACGTTCAGCCCCGGCACATCGCGCAGGCGCTCCATCTTTTCCCAGAGCCGGGTCTTGGCGCGCGCATAGAGAATGTCGAGCTCGAGCTCAGAGAGGCGCTTAAGGCTGTCGCGGGTTTTCAGCTCGTCAATCGCCGAAAGCGCATAGATCTCCCACAGCGTCGTCTCGGTCCACAATCCCTCGAAGCTCAGGGAGATTTGTCCATCCTTGATACGCTAGATCGAAATCCGAAAGACGGAAGTCCCGCTCCAGCCAGTCAAGGAATGCGGGCTCGAAGATGCCTCGCTTGCCATAAAAAGTGTTGCCCGCGAGCCAGATCAATTCCGACTTGTGGAAGCGGAGCTTTCTGCGTCGACTCCAACTGCTCTCGCAGCTCGTCGATGTTGACGATGTGGCCAAGCGGAACCGCGGATGTGCGATTGACGAGCGTGAACGTGGCCCGCGTTTTCGGGAAATGCTTCCAGATAAACTGCAGCATCAGCAGCTTGTAGAAGTCGGTATCCAGAAGGGAACGCGTGATCGGATCAAGCTCCCAGTTGTGGTCATGCGCGCGTCGGGCGAAGTTAATGATCACGGTGTCTTTACTGTAAAGCAGCGGCCAGAAGTTGAGATCAGGGCAGCAAACGATTTCGTTCAGGCATTGTCTTGCGTCCGCTCCAGGTGAGCTCCGCACGATCGCCGCACGACCAGTTTGATCGGGGCAAGAACATCGCGGACCGGCAGGTCCGGATGCTCCAGCCGTTCCAGCATCGTGGCCATCGCCAGGGCGCCGATTCCGGCACAATCCTGATGGACGGTGGTGAGTGGCACCGGCAAAAAGCTGGCATATTTCACGTCGTCCATCCCCACGATGCGCACCTCTTCAGGAATGCGTACTCCAAGCCCAACAGCGTTTGCATCAGGCGAGCCGCGGTAAGATCATTCGCGCACACGATCGCCTCCGGACGCTGCTCGTCCAACAGCCTTCGGACCAAATGCTCGTCCTGCGAACTGCCGCGCCAAACCGGATCGCATTCCGGAGTGACATCGAATGTGCGCAAGGCCTCGTGAAATCCAGTGATGCGCGCATCCACGGTGTTGGCGGCGTGCTCCTCTCCAATAAACGCGACTCTGCGTACGCCATGTCGCAACAGGTGCGCGGTCGCAATGAATCCGGCACGCCGATTGTCGACCCCCACCAGGTCATGAGCCGAACGCTCTGGATACGGCATGTAGCACCGGTCCAGGAGCACGAGCGGAATTTGTGCCCGTCCAAGAAAGCGCGCGATACGGCGATTCACAGAATCTTTTTCCGGTATCAATTCCAGCGGCGCAAAGAATACCCCTGCGACCTTTTGCAGAATGAAAGACTGTACAAGTTGTTCGGCCTCTTTCGCGGTGTCGCGCACAGACGTAGAGGCGCTGCTCCACAACAAAGCATCGGGGCGCGCAAACGAACGTGCGCATCATGCCATGGCAGATGGGCTCAAAAATTTCCGTCAAGCCCAGTTCCGGTATGAGGAGGCCAAACGTGCGGCCAGTGGTCTGATGCTGGCCCAGCACGTGTGTTCCCGCTCCGGGCCTGCGCGAAACCAGGCCCATCCGCTGCAGGTCAAGAACTGCCTTGGCTACCGTGATACGCGAGGCGGCGAAAAGCTTGCCCAGCTCTGCTTCGCTCGGCAATCGGTCGCCTGGTCTGAGCTCTCCCGACTGAATGCTGGCAAATAAGTGGTCAAAGATCCGGCGATGTTTCGCGACATGCTGACCGGACTCCGTATCCGGCGGCGCTGTCAGTTTGCCTGTCGACCTGCGTGGACGTGCCATCTGTCGCCTTTCGATCGGAATGCAAGATCCGTATGCGGTTGCGTACGTTGAGGGCGATCAATAGGATTCGCGATCTAATCCTTGCAGAACTTTGCGCAAAATGAAATTCAATTGAAACGGCCCTTTAAGCAATACCCTCAATCTCCGCTGCAATTCTGGTGCGAACGCTCGCATGAAGCGCACGGCATGGCGCCCGATTGCGAAGCCAGCCATGCCCCCCATCGATTTCCCGCCTCGTTCAGCGTGAGCAGATCGGCGCCTCGGAGCAAATAGTGGGTCATCGCAGCCGTGAAGGCGTCGCCTGCGCCGATCGTATCTGCCACCTGCACAGGAATTCCCGGATGCTGGTGCCATTCGTCGCGCGTAACCAACAGGCTTCCGTGGGAGCCGCAGGTGATGGCAATCATCTGCAGGGTAGGAAACTCTCCGAGCAGCTGTTCCGCACCCAGACGCAACTTCGGTGCACCTGGCTCTTCAACCGGCTGGAGTCCAAGCAGAGCCAGCACCAGCGGTACCTCCGCGTCGTTCATCTTGACGACAGTGGCCAGTTCGAGCGATTCTTGCACAATCTCACCGGAATAAAATGGCGCACGGAGATTTACATCGTAGACGCGGACGCATGTCGAAGAGGTTTGCGCGGAAAGCGTCTGAATGGTCTGTCGCGATTCCAGGCTGCGTTGCGCGAGCGATCCGAAGCAGATGGCGTCTGCCCTCTCCGCCAATTGGAGCCATTCATCCGAAAGCTCAAGAAAGTCCCATGCCGCAGGCTGATGAATGACGTAGTCGGGTTGTCCCTGCTTGAGGGTCACGGTCACACGGCCCGTTTCATGCGCTGGATCGATCTGGAGGTGACTCGTATCGACGGGTAACGGGTCCAGAACGTTGACCGCTTTCCGGCCTAGGTCGTCGCGCCCGACCCGGCTCAAAATGCAGGCGTGATTCCCGAGACGTCCGGCCATCACGCTAAAATTCGCTGGAGCCCCGCCCAGTTGCGGACCTTCCGGTAACATATCCCACAACAACTCACCAATTCCAAGAATCAGATGCGGCTCTTTCAAATTCGTGCTCCGATGCGCCGTCCTAAGTTTTACAAAGACAACCAACTACTTTCATCCGGCCGGGCGCAGCCGTCAATGCTTGGGAGAGAAATTCTTCGCAAAGCGAACTCCAGGCGGCGGAATGGCCATCATCGGAAGTCGCCCACCGGGTTGTGCTCAAGCTGTCCAGCGCCAGATGGAGCAATCTTCATAATTCGAAGAGGCGTATTCGCCGTCGGGTTGATTGGCGAGGATGGCGTGGTCTGCGATCGCGTCAGCGCCGGAACGAGCAATTTGTCCAAGGAACAGGCGACGAAAACCAACACGCCGTTCGAGCTCGCCTTCCTGCTCGTTATTTATGTAGAGGAGATCAAGCTCGCCGCCGCGATTCGCGAAATCCTTGGCGATGCGTATGAGCAAACGGCGCAGGACCGTTGCGCCAAACGGATTGAAGAGGAAGAGCAGACATGGGCCAGCCGGCAGGGGAAACTCAACTGCATCGCCGCAATAGATCTGCGTTGGCGCGTGTACCCTGCCCAGTGCTCGCCAACGACTGAGATTGCGACGAGCAATGCCAACAAGCGTCGGATGGATCTCCACCCCCACAACTTGATGAAAGGGCATTTCGGAGGCGAGCAGGACGGCGCGTCCCATGCCCGCGCCGATGTCGATGAAGGTAAAGCCGCGAATCGACGCGACTGGTTTCGATCGCCGCCATCGATTGAAGAGTGCACGAAAAACCGAGGGAGCGACGCCGTAGTAGGCTGTGGCGTGGCGATCGTGCGGATGTCCACTTTTCAGATGCCGGCCGGCGACAAGTCCGCTCGTGCGAACGCCATTCGCGACATCGAATGGGTGACGCATGAATCCGTCTGCAACAGCAAGACCTGGCAGCAAGCGGCTTTGGCTTTTGGTGCGCACGATTGCACGGTAGCACACGCGTCACGGAGTCGCACAAACCAACTCTACCAAAGGAATTCGGCTTGCAAGTCAGGGCTGGAATCAATCCCAGCCCTTGTTCTCTGCCAGGCCGGCAAGAGAGAAATTTAGCAAATTGTGGCTCGCCCGACAGCGGCGACTACTTTTTCAGAGTGTAGATGACGTTGATAGTCGTCTTCACTTCGACGAGATCTCCATTCACCAGGAAGGGCTTGTAGGTCCACTGCCGCACCGCATCGAGCGCCGACTGCTGTAACTCATTCGGGCCAGAGACGACGGTAAGGTTCTCTACAGTTCCATCCTTGCCAATAATCGCGTTCAGGACTACCTTCCCCTGGATTCTCGCCTTCTTTGCGTCCTCGGGATAGACCGGAGGAACCTTGGTGATCACGTACTTCACCATCTCGCCGGCGGGAACAGTGTACGGTCCTTTTGCTTTGGGAGAATCGTCCGGCAGTGGTGACCATTCCATCGATGTTTGTTGCCAGAGCCACGGCCGACGCGCAGGTTCCGGCGCTCAACACGGCGCAAGCAAGCCGCGATCCCAACACGAACTGTTCCTCGAATCTCTTTCTTCTTTTCCGTTAGTCGCATAAGTCTCCTTTCCAGGGTGTTGGCATCGAAGATTCCGATGGCGTGAGGAGTTCGAATTGGCACGCCCTCGACGAGCAGGGAGGCCAACCGCAGAAGCGAGTGCGCGTATTCATCCCTTCCGGAGATAGCAGCCACCATTTCATCGCAAACCATTTCGCGCGTCTCCGTGATCCGCTCGCGGGTGCGCCAAAGGAGCGGATGATAGCTGATAGGAAGGGACAGCCACTCATAGACAAGATTCTTGATGAAGTCGTTTCGGCGCAGGTGCGCGAACTCGTGCGCGATGACGGTGTGCAGATCGTCCTCGGACAAAGCGGCGAGCATATTTGCAGGCAGAAGCACGAGTCTTCTGAGAAATCCCAATGTGACCGGACCGAAGATTTGAGAGGACGTCGCCATGGACACATCTTCGATCCGAAACCGATCTGTGCAGCGGAGCCATGTGTTGGCCGCTTCGCCCGTTAGAGAAACCGTGACCGCTTCGCGTCGCAACGCGACGAGCCGCATGCAGCGCGAGAGGAATCTCGCGAGAAAATACGCACAAACCATGCCATAGGCGACCGCGATCGTTGTCAGCAGGGCTGCGGGCAGATGGAATGCGCCGAGTCGTGTACCCGCTCCTATCACAACAGTCACGCGCGCGTTCGTGCTTGGAGAACCATCGCCGAACCAGTTCAGCATCTTTTGCAGCCAATCCCACGGCAGAACAGAGCAGGCTGGGAGCAGAATCTGCAGGAAGAGGACGCTCACCCAGACCCAGTGCTCGGCCTTGGGGCCGGTTCTACCGACAAGCCGCGCAACGATCCAACCGGCGAAGAAAAGCAGCGGGAGTTGCCAGAGGGAGTTGAGGAGATACGCCAGGGCCCATGATTCGAAATTCTGGAGGGATGGGAGATTCATAGCTTGCTCCCTTCTTTGTCGAATCGTTTGGTCAGCTCAGCGAGTTTTGTCGCGTCGATTTCGCCGCTTTTCAGAAGGCTCATGACCAGGTCTTCGCTGGAACCGCCGAACATGCGGTCGATCAAATCGCGCAGTCCCTGGCGCAATGCTTTGTCCTCGGTGACTCGAGCGCTGTAGACAAAGGCGCGACCCCGCAGTTCGCGTCTGAGCTTCCCTTTGCGCTCAAGAATATTCAGCATGGTTTGCACGGTTGTGTAAGCCAGCTGCGGCTCGAGCTCCCCTTGAACCGCGGTGACCGTGCTGCTCCCGCATCGCCAGATCACCTGCATGATCTTCAGTTCGAGTTTGGTGAGAGGGACTTTAGCCGGTTCTTTCTGCACACCTTCTCCTATTGTTTTAGGAGATTAGCCCCGATATGAGCCAGTTGTCAACTAAAGTCTTAGGAGTTGGTTTGAGCCGCGTGGCCGAGAGGAATCGCGGGATTATTCACTTGGTCTTGGCGGACGGCGCGCGGGAGGCCGGATTTCGCGATTTTGCAGTCGGGGGGCTCGCCGTGGCGGGGTGCTTGTGCGAATTGCGATGGGCGCGCTTGCGGACCCCGGCTCCGTCGTCTAGATCGAAGGCTGCATTGACCAGTGCAATATGCGAGAAGGCCTGCGGGAAGTTCCCCACCAGGCGTTTGCCGCTCGGGATCGTATTGCTCCGAAAGCAAGCCCAAGGTCGTTGCGCAGCGCGAGCAGACGCTGGAAGAGTGCGCGTGCATCTCCTGACACGGCCGATTGCCTTGAGGCTGCTCACCATCCAGAAGCTGCATGCAAGAAAAACCCCCTCGCCGGGCGGAAGTCCGTCGTCGACTTTCGCCGTGTTGTAACGCATGACCAGGCCGCCGCGCATCAGTTCCCGTTCGATGGCTTCCACCGTGCCAACGACCCGCGGGTCAGTCGCGTGGCAGGAATCCGACGAGGGGCATCAACAGAAGCGCGGCATCAAGCTGATCCGATCCGTAGGCCTGCACGAAGCTGTTCCTTCTCGGCTGAACGCGCGGGCGCAAATCTCGGCATGAATCGTGTCGCGCAGGGCCTTCCATTTCTCGATGGGCGCCTCGTATTCAAGCTGCTCCGCGAGCAGCACGGCGCGGTCGAAGGCCACCCAGGCCATCATCTTCGAATAGGTAAAGTGCTGCGGGTCCCCGCGAACCTCCCAGATCCCATGGTCGGGTCGCTGCCAGATTTCTTCGAGATGGTTGAGAAGCTGAACAAGCACGCGGAAATCATCTTCCGTGTGGCGGTCCGACGCTGTGTTGCGCATGAAAAAAGCAGTCGAGCATCTCACCGTAGATATCCAGTCTGCAATTGCAGCGACGCGGCATTGCCGACACGCACCGGACGCGAGCTTTCATACCCCGGGAGCCAGCCGACTTCCCATTCCACAAGCTGCCGCTCGCCTTTGATGCCATACATGATCTGCACCTGGTCGGGGCTTCCGGCGAGCGCGCGCAGCAGCCAATCCTGCCATGCCAGGGCCTCGTCGAAGTACCCGCCGTTGGCGAGCGCGAGCAACGTGAACGTCGTGTCGCGCAGCCAGCAAAAACGATAGTCCCAGTTGCGAACACCGCCAATCGCTTCAGGCAGAGAAGTGGTGGCGGCGGCGACAATCCCACCAGTGGGCCGAAACGTCAGTGCCTTCAGTGTGATCAACGATCGCTCGATGGCAGCACGATTGCGGCCTTTGTGCTTCAGGCCGCCGGACCAGCGGCGCCAGAATTGTTCAGCGAACTTCAATGCTTTTTCGGGATCGATCTTTCGCGGATCGATCTTCGTACGATAGTCCGTACGTCAGCGAGAAACAGACGCGCTCGCCTCGGCTGACCGTGAAATCGGCAACCGTGGTCAGATTCTCTCCGTGTACCGGAACCGAGGCATGCAAAACCGCGAGATTCGGACCGGCGACCGCGCACACTCCGTCGCGAATGTGCGTAACCCAGGGAATCGTGCGCCCAAAATCAAAACGCAGGGCCAAAGTCCATCCGCATCGCAACTTTTCCGCGAATGCCTTGCACAATGCGAAATACGTCGGAGTGAGTCCCGCGCGCGGGCATGAAGTCAATCAGGCGGACAGCTCCACTCGTCGGTCTCAAATGTGGTTTCGAGAATTAACGTGTGGTCGCGATAGCGACGCGTGGTTTGAAACTCACCCGTGGCCGGCGCGATCTTCCAGTACCCGTTTTCCTCGGTCCCCAGTAGGGCTGCAAAACAGGCGTCGGACGAAAAATCGGGCCAGCACAACCAATCAATAGAGCCATTACGGTCGACGAGCGCAGCCGCCTCGCAGTCCCCGATGAGAGCATAGTCTTCAATTCTTGCGGCCATATTGTCTCTAGCTGCTCGCTCTACTGCTCACGGTAACTTCGCATCAGGCCGCCATCGATGACAAAGGTGGAGCCCGTGACGTACGAGCCATCTTCGGAAGCAAGAAATGCGACCACGCCGGCCACGTCCTCGGGTGTGCCGAGACGACCGAAGAGGAATATTGCCCAACAATGCATCGAGTTCTGCCTTATTCTCCAGCAGCGATTTGTTGATCGGTGTCGCAATCGCCCCTGGAGCCACATTATTTACCGTGATCCCGAGCGGTCCCAGTTCGACAGCCAGGTCGCGCATCAGCATCCGGAGACCGCCCTTGCTGCAGCAGTACGTCGCGAATCCGGGGAAAACCATGTCCTCGTGCACCGAACTGATATTGATGATCCTGCCTGGCTTCCTTTGGTCGCGCAATCGCCGTACGAATGCCTGCGAGAGAAAAAACGGTCCGCGGAGGTTCACCGCCATCACTCTGTCGTAGTCGGTCTCCGTCGTGTCCCAGAAGTCTGACTTCTTTTCCATACCGGCATTGTTTACCAATATGTCTGCCGACCCGAACCGCGTCCACGCCGCGTCTACCAACGCACGGACGGCGTCCACGCTGGTCACATCCGCCTCAACGATTTCGGCTTCGCTGCCGGCATCCTTAATGGCGCGCGCTGTTTCATTCGCTCCGTCGGGACTTCCGACATAGTCCACAATGATCTTGGCGCCCTCTGAGCCCAGCCGCTTCGCAATCCCCTGCCCTATGCCGGAACTTGCACCGGTGACAATTGCCACTTTTCCTTGCAGCCGCTGCATCTCTTCTCCTCGACGGTGGCTTTATCGCTATATCTCACAGATTGGATGCAAGGAACGTCAAAGTACTGTTACGGCAGTTGTCCCGCGAGGTTCCAGTCCGTGACATCGATGCCCGGATCGCGGTAGGCTGTGAGATATATTCGTGCGAGCGCAAAACGAAGGAGCTGTTCGTCCCATGCCCATACAAACAACGTCAAAAATCTGGCACAACGGGAATCTGATTCCTTGGGAGCAAGCCACGATTCACGTGATGAGCCACGTGGTCCACTATGGCTCGAGCGTATTTGAAGGGATCCGCTGCTACGCACAACCGCAGGGATCGGCGGTATTTCGCCTTCCCGAGCATATGCAGCGGCTGTTAGATTCAGCAAAGATCTACCGGATGGAAATGCCGTTCAGCCTCGATGAGCTTTGTGCCGGCGTGGTGGATGTAATTGAAGCCAATGGGGTTGCACCTTGCTACATTCGGCCGATCGCCCTTCGCGGCTATGGCGAAATCGGTGTCAGCCCCAAGGGATCGCCGATCGAGGTATACATCGCGAACTTTCCCGTGGGGCAAGTACATGCCTGGACACGGCGGCGCGGATGTCTGCATCTCCAGTTGGAACCGGCTAGCCCCTAACACCATGCCCGCGCTGGCGAAAGCTGGTGCAAATTACATGAACTCGCAATTGATTCGCATGGAAGCCGACATCAACGGCTACGCCGAAGGCATCGCACTCGACGTCAACGGCCTCGTGAGCGAAGGCTCCGGCGAGAACGTCTTCGTGGTGCGCAATGGCGTGCTCTACACGCCTCCGCTGGCGAATTCAGCCTTGTCCGGAATCACGCGTGACAGCGTGCTGACGATTGCGCGGCACCTGGGTTTTACGGTGATCGGAGCAAGCGATTCCGCGCGAGTTGCTCTACATCGCCGACGAAGTCTTCTTCACTGGAACCGCGGCCGAAGTTTCTCCGATTCGATCCATCGATCGCATCGTGATCGGCGACGGAAAACCGGGCGAGATCACGCAGAAGATCGCCGACGAGTTCTTCGCCATCGCCAATGGCTTGAAGCATGACCGGTTCGGTTGGCTGACGCCTGTCAGCGTCACCGCCAGCGAACCAGTCAGCGCCTAGACTTGACCTGAAAAGCAGAAGGCGGCCTCCATGGAGGCCGCCTTCTGCTTTTCAGAGCCGCGCCTTGCCCTCAAGAATGCCCTCGGCGCGCTCCGGTTGCCTCACGCGCCCGAGTATCATGAGAAAGGTATCTCGCCACATTGCAAGCGAAGCAGCCCGCGAGGGCCGCCGAAAATCCCATGGCTAAGGAAGACCGCCGCGCGTGAAACCCGATATGAAAGTGCAGTTGGCCGGCATCGAACTTGGTCAACCCGATCATCGCCGCCAGCGGCACTTTCGGCTACGGCATCGAATTTGAGGAGATCGTCTCCCTCGAACGCATTGGCGGATTCTCCACCAAGGGCATCTCGCTCCTGCCCATGACCGGCCATCCGCCGCCGCGCATCATTCAAACGGCTGCCGGCATGCTGAACGCAATCGGCCTGCAGAATGTGGGCGTCGAAGAGTTCATTGCCAAGAAATTGCCGCCCCTCCAACGCTATCCAAAGTGCCATTGCATCGTGAATGTCTTCGGCTTTACAGTCCACGATTACATCAAGGTCATTGAGCAGCTCAACCACGCAGAAGGCATCGCTGCTTATGAGTTGAACGTGTCCTGCCCCAATGTGCACGCGGGTGGAATGACTTTCGGCGCCGATCCAAGCTCGCTCGAATACCTGGTAAAGCTCGCGAAAGCGGTCGCCAAGCGCCCCCTCATCGTGAAGCTCTCGCCCAATGTCACCTCGATTGCCAAAGTGGCAAAGGTCGCCGCGGATGCAGGCGCTGACATGATCAGCCTGGTGAATACTTTTCTCGCTATGTCGATCGATGTCGAGACCCGCACACCGCGCCTGAGCAATATCACCGGCGGTCTCTCCGGACCGGCGATCAAGCCGATCGCTTTGCGCATGGTTTACGAGGCAGCTCGCAGCGTGAACATTCCTGTCATCGGAATGGGCGGGATTGTCACGCCTGAAGACGCGGTAGAGTTTCTGCTGGCGGGGGCGACGGCAGTACAGGTGGGCACTGCGAGCTACGCCGATCCGCGCGCCGTACGGAACGCCTCGCATCCGGGCTTGAATCCTGGTGCCGCAGCCACCACGTCGAACGCGTGGCAAGCTTGACAGGCGCCCTGGATGTGCCAAAGGGCTGAGCGACACGCATAGCGGCTCAATCAAGCTCCAATTGAATTGGTGTGCTCAAGAGCGCGAACTGAACATCACTATCCGATTTGTCTCCGGCGCCGTGGTCGTTTCAAGCCAGGTCTCTTGAGCCACGACGGACGTGCAGGGACCGTAAGTGCAGATTCGAATTCGCCGAGTCTCCGCCTCGCTTCTCAGAAGAGTGACCACCCCGTGCAGAACAGACCCCGTAAAAGGCGTGTACAGGTAGAAGACTGTGCCAGCGGATAGATCCGCCGCGCGGGCATCCTGGTGAAAAAACGTGACGCGATTCAGATCTCAGATTCTGCGCACATTCCTGCGCACGTTCGACATAGGTCGCCTCGAGTTCGATCCCCAGGCTGCGGGCGGGCGTACAAATTGAGACCAGCAAGGGAACGTGACCCAACCCGGAGCCAAGATCGACCAGAACGTCCTCCTCTGTGAGCGCGGTCTGCCCAATCAAACTGAAGATATGGCGCGCGGGAGTAGGTTGATAAAACACCTTCTCCGGTTCTCTCTTGACGCTTCCCTCATCAGGCTCTTCGAATTGAAAGATCCCGCTGATCAGTTCATCGAGATCGTCATATCCCACGCCATTGAGCGGTCCAGGTGTATCTACAATCTTCGCTGAGGATGCCCACTGGAGCAAAGCTTCCGGCCTGATCCCGCGCTGGATCTCATTGCGAATAGCTCCGTAGAGTTCGCAATTCGCAGCTTCCAGCCTGGCGTAAATTGCTCTCGCACGGCCATTGAGCTCCTCCGCGTACAACTCGTCACCGAACACCCGTCGAGGAGCATCAGAGACATAAGCGTCGAGGAAGTTGAGTGCCTCCAGTCGTTCGTGCAGCCGATTCGGCTCAAAGAACGACGGATCATTTTCCAATCGTTCCACCAGGCCCTGCAGAGCATCGATCAAACCTTTGAATCTCCATTTGTCAGGCGATGCACGGTTTCCATCATCTTTCCTTGAAGCGTACCGCCCAAAAGGTCCGACGTCGAACTCTGACCTTCCGTTACTGCCTGCCTGCCCGGACCTAAACCCTGAATACCCAAAAAGTTACCTGTAAATCGGATTACCAATGGGGCAAGAATTGCCATCCTTCATCCAACTTTAGTACCCAAGTTCTGAGAAAACTCTCGCCCAAACCCCTTCCATCTCTACACAGATTGCACTAAATTGATCTACATAAACAGCTAAATCATAGCGAAATTTCATCGATAAACTATTGATTTATCGAGAGTTAGTTAATACTACCTCTTCGGTAACCATTCAAATGCGCCTTGGTGACTTGAATCACACACTAATGGGGAGATCCCTGTTACCCCTAAATGGATCCTTCTCGTTCGCGAACCCCGGGGTAAAACTGCCCCGAAAACAGATGTTGAGGAGGTTTGCTGAGGGTATGCAACATGTCCCAGATTCACATTCATCCAGGCTTTAAAAATACGCAGATTGAACAGAACCGACCTGGGCGGGTAAGAACAACCAATCCAATTTATCCCATCGGATCCACCAAAGTCGGCTTTCATATCTCCTTTTGGCATTGGTAGTTCTTGGCGGTTGTATTTCGCTCGCAGGTTGCGGCGGAATTGTTGCCAAAGGTGCTTCCAGCGCGAGCACGGGAAGCTTCACAGCATCGCCCGCCACTGTCGCGTTTGGTTCGGTTACAGTCGGCAGCTCCAGCCACCAGCAAAGTCTCGCTTGTAAATTCAACTTCCAACCCTGTCGTGGTCTCTAAGATCACGGTGAGCAACATATCGTTCTCAGTGGATGGTGAGGGCGCGCTGCCGCTCACACTCGCTGCAAACAGCACCACGACCCTCAATGTCCATTTCGGCCCCGCTACCGCAGGCTCTGCTACGGGACAGCTGGTCATCACGAGCAATTCGCTGATCAGCCCGTCAGCCACCGTTCAAATGACCGGTACCGGCGTCCTGCAAACCCAACCGGTCAGCCGGTTTGACAGTCAATTCCAGCAGCTGTGTCCTTCGGCAACGTTGCCGTGGGTACCCCCTCCACTCAGTCTCTGACCCTGACCTCCAGCGGAACTGGGGCGGTCACTGTGAGCGGAGTCAGCATGTCCGGAACCGGCTTTACTGAGTCCGGCGCCACCTTCCCGCTTACGTTGAATGCGGGTCAGACTGCAACATTGAGCCTGCAATTCGAGCCGACAGCAACCGGGGCAGCGACCGGCAAACTGACAATCACCAGCAACGCATCCTCCAATAGCACCGCCGTCGTCGCGCTGAGCGGGACTGGCGTACCGCTTGCGGTAGGCCTAAGCTGGAGCGCGCCACCCAGCAGTTCCGATGCTGTCGCTGGCTACAACATTTACCGCGCTACGGGCAACAGTTCTTCCTTCACGAAGTTGAATTCGTCAGTGAATTCGCCGGACTCCTATATGGATTCGACGGTCGCGGCAGGAGCGACTTATGAGTATTACGTAACGACGGTGGATTCGTCCGGGGCAGAAAGCACTCCGTCCAATACCGCAACTGTAGCCGTTCCATAAAAAACCGTCCCCCAAACGAAAATGACGCTGAATTGGCAGAATTCTGCCAATTCAGCGTCATCTTTCATGCGACCCCAGTTGATCCGGCTCAGAGCTTCTGCTAACCGGAAGCCCTGAACAGGGAAAAAATACCTATCGATAAAAGAATTACACGATCTCCCGGTCGAACTCGCGATCGGCTAGCGCTCTCGACTCGCGGTGTAAACCTCCCAATTCGATTTACTTAAAGGGAAAGGAACCTCTTTCCGCTTTCTGGCACCGAAATTGCTCTCATTCGGGCGAAACTACAAACTAGGGCCAAGGGCTTCCCACGCTGCGACGCGGCAATTGCGTTTTAGCGTGTGAACCAAAAATAGCTCATTCATAAACAACGGCCGTCGAGTGGGTTGGCCAAACGCGCAATCATACTGCGAATCGTTCTCCCATGAACTCCGTATACGATTTGTACAAAATGTTTGAAGTACCCGTTTAAATAACCAAACACCCCCAACATTTTTGTTGGCTGAAGCATTCATGTTCAGCCGCCCCCGAGCCCCCATGGGCCAACGACAGGCGCCCCTGATCGCCGTGCGATCAGAACCTACAACCATATCTGCGATGAGCAAGTGCACTGGAAATGAGGCAATTCAGAACGTTCCAGCCCCGCGCTCGGAATTTGTAAGCACTGCAGTTCTACGCAGTGCACAGCGAAGAAGTGAGGTGAAGTTGATGTGCATAAGAATGGTTGGCCGGCCATTGAGCCGCCAACAAGGTATGAGCCAAGTTCTCCCCAGCGAACAGAGACCGGCATCGCTCCGGACCCACAGATTCATTCTGCTCTCTTTCTTAGGAATCATTGTGTGCGGTTGCGGCGGCATCACGCAGCAGAGCACGAATACTGTAGTTGCGACACCGAGCACGATCGCCTTTGGAAGTGTCGCCGTCGGCCAGACAGCGACGGCCAGTATTATTTTGCAGAATCGAGGAGTCTCGGCAGTCAAGATCGAAGACATCGGCGCGAGTGGTCAGGTCTTTTCGATCGTCGGAGGAGCCACTTTTCCAATGACTCTTCCGGCCGGTGCCAGTGTGACTCTCAAATTGCAATTCACTCCAACGGCATCCGGAAGCATGAGCGAGCCTCTGATGATTACAAGCAGCGTTGCGCCTAATCCCTCAGCGATCGCGAACATCAGCGGAACCGGCACGCCTGGACTTAGTGCGCTCACTTGCAACTCAAACGCCCTTTCTGGCGCAGGGACCGACAGTTGCAGCCTGAACCTGAACACCGCAGCGCCCACCGGTGGGTTTGTTGTTAACCTCGCCAGTAACAACGCGGCCTTGGCCTTGCCCAGCACGGTCACCGTGCCCCCAAACGCCACTTCTGTCGGCTTCACGGCGACCGCCACAGCCGTTAGCGCTCAACAGTCTGTAATTCTGACAGCTACCGGTAGTGGGACTTCCGAAACCTTTGCGATCAATCTTCAGCCGAACACGGGCGCGTCAAAAAAAGTGGCATTGAGTTGGAACGCTCCGGCAAGCACAGACGACCCAATCACCGGTTACATCGTGTTTCGGTCTACGAGCGGCAGTTCTGCATATCAAATGTTAAGTACATCGACCGATCCGGAGGACACAACCTACACGGATAGTTCTGTCCAGGGTGGCACTACCTACGAGTACTACGTTGAAAGCATCGACGCTGCAGGAACCAAGAGTGCTCCGTCAAACTTGACAACAATAGCAGTACCTTGAACAGCGCTGGCAAATTAGGACAGTGAGATATTCTCGCGTAGCGCCAACGCAACACCTTCGGTCTGGGAAGTTGTGCGACTGAACTCCTACCGCGCTACTGAACGAACGTGTCTTTCATCTGGTCTATGATCTCGTCAGCGATTGCCAAGCTCGCTGTCGCCGCAGGACTTGGCGCGTTCAGCACATGGAGTGCCCTGGCCTGTCGAACAAAGTAAAAGTCCTGCACGAGGTCGCCTGAGGGCGATAGTGCTTGCGCGCGCACACCTGCGCCCCCGTGGGCTAGATCTTCAATCTGAATTTCAGGAACGAGACGCTGCAGAGATCGACAGAACAGAGCTTTGCTCAACGAGCGCCGGAACTCACTCCAACACATCGCCGGATAACGAAGCAGAAAGTTCCAAAACCCTCGGTAAGTAACGGTCTCAATCATGTCGCGAAGATTGAAATCAGTCAGCTTGTATCCTTCGCGCGCGAAGGCCAGCACCGCATTTGGGCCGGCCTCGATGCCCCCATGGATCATTCGGGTGAAATGCACGCCCAGAAATGGAAAGCTTGGATCGGGAACCGGATAAATTAGATTCCGCACCAGATATTGCCGCTCGTCCCGCAACTTGTAATACTCGCCTCGAAAGGGCACGATCTTGGTTGGGTCGTGAGTTCCGGCCAGCCTGCTCAATCGATCGCAATGAAGGCCGCCGCAGTTGATCAGAAAGTCCGCTTCGTATTCTCCCGAAGCCGTTTCGATTCGCCAACTGCTGGATTCACGAAGTCGAGTGACTTTCGAAGAGAACCGAATCTCGCCGCCCCTCGCTTGAATTTCATCGACCAGCGCCACAGTGACTGCTTTGAAGTCGACAATGCCTTCCTGTGGGACACGGATTCCCGCGAGGCCAGCGGCGTGCGGCTCCAATTCGCGAATCTGTTCAGGTCCAAGGAGCTGCAGGCCCTCTAAGCCGTTGGCCTTTCCTCGTTCAAGAAGTGCGTGGAGGCGTGGGACCTCTTCTTGCTCTGTTGCGACCACGACCTTACCGCATAATTCATAAGGGATGCGGTGCTCGACGCAAAATTCGACCATCCTTCGCATGCCCTGCACCGCCAAGCGGGCTTTGGTCGAACCTGGCTTGTAATACAACCCACAGTGCAAGACACCGCTGTTGTTCCCGGTTTGATGGCGCCCTGGGCCGTTCTCTTTTTCAAGGACAAGCAATTCAATCGCCGGGAAACGCTTTAGCAGTTGGTGCCCAGTCGCCAACCCAACGATTCCGCCGCCGACAATTGCGATCTTCACATGGATGCTCCGGCGCGATGGAGAACGCGATGGGCGGTTGCGAGCATCGATTCTCCCCGGCCCCAATTTCGCCTGATGCGGATGACCTGGATCATCCCCGTGTGCGTTGACGTCCGCTGTGCCCTTCGCCCCAAGGGCGGCGAGGTCTATTCTGTAACTCACGCGTTTGGTTACGGAGTCAGGATCGTGAATGGGCCGCCAGGTCTGTCCTCTATTTCGATACCGCTCTCACTCTCGAAATCACCGGCACGACTCAATGCTGGTGAGACTTCGTCGTCGCGCCATATCCGGTTGCGGCCCATCTGTATGATGATCCTGCCAATACCAGTGGGCGTGGTGCCGTACCGCTTGATTAAAGCAGCCATTTCCTCCTGCTTAGCCGCTGAGAAGACAAATTGATGCACCGCCGGGGCGCTCAACCTAAACTGCGCGAGCGACATCGAGAGCGGGCTTCGCATCCAATGAGGGACATCATAGTGCAACAAGGCAGTCGGGTTATCCTCGTTCCGATCGCTTCCCCAAATGTTATGCGTCCGTCCCGTGCAAAAACTCCTCACATCGGCAAATACCTCTGGCCACTCGCCCTCGCGTTCACTATCGTCGCCGAGCATCGCGTCAACTGTCTCAAAGACGTATTTAACCCAATCATCCATCACTGCGAGGCTCATCGCCGTATGGGTCTGAATTAGATTTATGCCAATTTCTCCATTCAGTAGCTTCTCATAATTGCCGTCTGCGCGCACATAAGCTCGAAGCTCCTCTTCAGAGTCCCAGAGTTCTTCCTTTGTTAACCGCACGAATGACCTGAAGATAGCCTGCACCGAATCGGGTGCCGTGTGAATGCCACTGACAAGTCGCTGGAGCAGCTCGATGATAGAAATGCGATTCTGCCGCAAAAGCCTCAACAAAGGACTGAGCCCCCCTCCGTTATAAACAACCGCGACCATCAGGTGGAGCTTTCGTGCTTCTACGTAGTCCTCGAAAGACATAGTGTTCGTAGAAGTAATAACCTCTTCGATCTCCACCGCGATGCGCCCATTGCCAAGTTTCGCAAAATCTCGCGGCAGGACTCGGAAATGCGAGCCAATCCTATAATTCGCCCGGCTGAACGCCGAATTGAGCTTAGTGCCATTGAGCAACATGCAGGTATATGTGTCAATGATGTCGATTCCCGCTTCAACAACCTGCGAGAGAGAGTTGACGTGACGTTCATACGAATCGCCCGGCAGACCCAAAATAAGTTCCGACAGAGTCGGAAGGCCGAGTTCTTGATACACGCCCGCCAAAGCCATCATCTGCGAGGTGCTGATGTTGTCTCGCTGGATCTCCTGAAGGACGACTGGATCCATCGACTGGACAGACATCCACATCGACATCGAGCCGTTGAGTTTTCGAAGTGCCTTCGCAATGCGTTCCTTCTTATTCTTGCCCGTCGAAGCGAAAATAGAGCGCGGCCAATTCTGCTTTTGCTGAATTCGTTCAATATGTTCGACAATTTCGTAGTCACGCTCGTACATTGCGAAATTTGGATCGGCGAACATCAAATTCGTGATCAGGTTTGGAGCTTTCTCGACAGCCGCAGCAATATAGTCAAGCTCTGCCTTCACCCGCTCGATCCTGAATTGGTTCACCTTCGAAATGAGCTGGTTTCCTTCGTGGCAAAATGTGCATGAGAATGGGCATCCGCGATTGGTCTCCATCATTGGAGAGAGCTTGCCATCGAAGAATTTGTCCATGTAGCCAGTAAGGTAGGGAGATGGGATCTCATCAAGGTCGCGTCGCCGCGGAAGCATGGTCCCGCTCATGACCTCCGTCTCACTCATGCGGTGGATAAATCCATCGATTGGAGTCGATTTCATTTTCTCGCGGTCAAGATTCGACTCAAGCGCGCGAGTCAAGAGCGCCACAAATGCTTCTTCACCCTCAAGGTAAGCGTAAAAATCAATCAGCGGATTGCGCTTCACAAACTCCCTGCGTGCCTCATCATCAAGAGGTATGTTTGGGCCACCCATCACGCAGATCGTCTCGGGTGAAACTTCCCGACTCATCCTGAAGAATTCCAATCCGAGATTGAAATTCCATGGGTAGTTACTCAAGCCAAGAATGTCCGGCGGCTTCTCATTGATCGCCTGTTCCAGATCGTCAACATACTTGAACAGCTTCAGATCAATCTCTTTACCGAAGCGTTTGTCCGCGTAGGCTGCGATAAAGCCGATGTTGAGGGGGAACGCATCGGTCGCGAGAGAAAGAGTGGTGTATGTGAGGTCGCCCAGATAGACACTAAGCGGCCTTCGAAGCCGATTTGCCGATAAGATCAGCCATTGTTTAGCCTCCTTTTTTGGGGGGGAAACATAACTATAGCACTTTGGAATATATCTAGTGCAGTGCAATCGGATCCTTGGGGAGACTTCCCCTGTAATGGAAGCACCTTTGGGACACCTTAGGTGTCGCAGGAAGAGGAGAATATGAGCTCCTCACCTCGCTGGCCAAGACTGCGTCCATATGTCCGAGCGCAGATTCGACATTATTACGAAAATACTTACGGGGATCGATGACCGACTTCCCGACGTAGGCCGATGCTGCAAGCTGCATTAAAGGTTCGACCCCATCCAGAATTGGCACGAGGGTCTCGATGTCGGTGACCTCGCCTTCGGTTAACTCAAAGCCATCACAGAGCCTCCGATTGCACCCCGGCTGAGGCACTCTGCCGAATAGCCCTACTGGTAGATTGTTCTGTGACGAATCTGACTGCTGAGCGCAAACTATATCAATGTTCTTTCGGGCCTGGGCCGCCTGCCCCGTCTGTCCGCTTATTGGCTGCGGCGTTTTCTCTTGGGATCGCCGAGGCGACCGGAGCGGGCACCGTTGGAACCACATAGTAGAGATAAATATGCCAAAAAGAGGTCGGCGAGTAAAACTCTTTCTCGAGTCTCAGCCCATTCTGCGCGCTATTTTCTATGCGCGCGGCAGATATCACATACTCACCGCCCATGGCACGCAGTTGATTTGTGTCTAACTCCAGGTTATGTACAACGACGTGGTCCTGAGCCGCGAGCCCAGGAATTGCCCCCAATTTCACTGGAGAAGATATAGCAGCGATTGCCCCAGCCGTCGAAAAACTCCTTCAAATACGCGCTCTTGTCCAGCTCTTTCGAAATGATTTTTCGAAACTCTTGTTTGTATGCAAGCGAGTAATTGTTCAAATAGCCGTCCAAGGTATAGAACCCATTGAATTCAGAAATACTCGCATACATTCCGAGTGACACCACGCGATAGCTTTGCTTGGGCCTTCCAATATACCTGTCTATCTCAGTGAATAGATCTTGGGCAAAAAAACGGTCAAACGATGGTTCATAAACATGCTTTTCGTTTCCGATAAGGATATTGGCGGTGTGTTTGTATTCCGTATTGAACTCTAGAATTGCTACGGCCTGAATCGCTATCAGACACCATGTAAACGCCAAACCCCACTTAACGCGCGTCAACTCTTTTAGGCTAAGGGCGAACACAAGCATCCAAAGCAGTGGGAGCAGGAAGAAGAATCGACTTCCATTGAACTCCTGAGAGTTTTTTAAAATCCAGCCAAACCAGCGGAAGAGATAGGACCAGAAACCAAACTCCAGACAAATGAGCCCGATCGCAATTGCTAAGACATCGAGAAGGCCCGCACGCCGTTTCCTCATAAAAAGAAGTACGAGGGCGGCTGCGACGGCTACCATCGCCGGGATCGGTGAAAAGCTTCCCGTGTGGAATGGCGGCGTAAATAGGCCGCGAAATGTTCTCCTGATATCTGAGGAAATGCTGAAATCATTCCAACGATTCCAAGTAATTCGATGCGACACCCACGCGTGTGATCCTAAGTGTGATCCCAAGATGGAATCGACCAACTGATATTGAAGGGCAATATAAACAGAGATAAGGAAAACGATTGCGATGAGAAAGTTCTTGTTAAGACGACGCGATCGTACCCAATCGATCGTCAAAATCAATCCCAGGGCTGTCCCCGCGAACGGGGCAATGAGCACCATGGTGGACCACAGCGGAAAGAGCAGAATGACCAGGTAGTCCTTCCAATTACCTTCTCCTTTGCGAATGTTCAGGAATGCATAAGCCAGTAGAGGCTGACCCGCCACCGTAGCGCCGTATACGGTGTAGTAGGGCACAAGGAAGAAGCAGATCGAGATTGCGCCCGCGAGGAGGTAATCGTCGTCCTTTGTTAAGAAATGCCTTCGCAGGAGCAAAAACATCCCACAAAAGCCGATCGTGTGAACAAGGATGAAGTTAACAATGTATGCCCATGCAGGCGGAAAAACATAGAAAAGCAGTATTGGAACACTCAGACCGGAGGGCAGCGTCCCGCGCGGAATGCCATTCATGATATTGTCGATCGGCGTCGCGCCGTCTAAGACGAGGGCTTTGCCGGTTTTGACGAGGAGATAGTTCGTTACGAACTCATCATCGAGAGTGTCCTCGATATTGAAATAAGACCTTCCTCCGAGGAGCAAGAAGGGAGCAAAATAACAGGCCATTGTCGCCAGGGCGACAACGAGAAGTATTACGCGACGGTTTAGCGTGCGGCCGCTATGTTGCAAAACGGAATGGGGAAACCGCAGTCTTTGGAATTGATCCAAGGCCGTTTGAAACACTCTAAAACGCTCCTTCGTCGACAAGCATCAACGCGATCAAACTAACAACGAACGGTATCCACTCCCAAGACTCGACGACCAAACTGCTCGCGACATTCTTTGATCGCACCGACTACCACCCACAGATTGAGTTTGGCCGAAAAGCGCGGGCCGGAGCGAAAGGTAATGAGCCAGCGGAGTGTCCAGGCGATGAGGCGCCTAATCAGATAGAGCGGAATGCCACCGATATACCAACGAGTCCCTGGATCGATACCGTGTTCACGAATGTCGCCGCGTGCCTTGTCGAACCACCAGTTCAGGAAGTAATGCTGGGTGACGCGATTCCGAGCGATCTGGTGGTGAACGACCGCGGCGGGTTCGTACCAGAGATGCTCCCCTCCTTGAAGCAGGCGCATGCCAAACTCAGTATCTTCGCTGCGGATTTCGGAGCCGGGCCGCGGACCAAGATCGCAGCGGAAATCGCCGTAGCGCACGAATACCTCCCGGCGGAAGGCCATGTTCGTGCCAAAGGGCGGTTCTCGGAGCCTGCCGGCGACCGGACCAAGATCAAACATTGCCAGGGGTGCGAGAGCATTGCGTGCTGAGGTCTCAAGCCAAGTGGGTGGCGTGAATTCGGACTCGGGCAGGATGCGGCCGCCGGCACCAGCATACTCCGGGTCATCAAAGATCCGAGTGAGCATGTGGAGCCAATCGGGTTCAACCTGGACATCGTCGTCCATGAAGGCCAGAATTCTCGCATTGGTGTCGCGAATGGCCGAATTCAACGCGTGCGACTTGCCCGGGCGAGCTTCGAATGCATATCGAAAACGACCGGGGTACCGAGATGCGAATCTATCAATAACCTCGCTAGTCTGGTCCGTCGAATTATTATCGACCACCAAAACCTCCCAGGAAGCCGAATGGGGCAATCGTGAGACCGCCACACTTCCGAGAGCTACAGCGAGGCTATCGCACCGATTGTAAGTACACAGAACTACGGTAATGTCCATGTGTCTACGATGGCTTTCCCATTTCGCTGATCGCGAAACAAGCATTCGATAGAAGAGCAATGCTTACTGTTTGAGGTGAAAATTTAGCATTTTGGGGTACTCTCACTAATGCGGGGTAATCGCGGAGCCGCAGCAAATGGAAGGTCTTCACGCGGCTCTCAGCTCGGATTCGCGGATGCTCGAACGTGGCGAGTTGCGGCGACGCAACTTATCAATTTCTCTGCGAACAGGGCAATCGGATCTCTCGGAATCTGGCTTTCTGCCCGGGCTCGTGCGGCTTGCCCCATGCGCTGCCAATCTTCACGCCGTTCCCAGGCTCGTTGTAGCGTATCGGCTAACAAGGACACAGTTGGTGCGGGCGCCACGAAGCCAGTCTCATTGTCAACACACACTTCTGCATTTCCCGCAACGTCCGTCACGACTGCAGGCCGGCCGCACCACATTGACTCGACTAATACCAAGGGGAGCCCCTCATAGCGCGACGGAAGAACAAGCAGATGGTTTTGCTCCCAGATCGCTTTAATATCCGCCACGTGACCGCGAAAGTGCACTTGGTTCAACTGGAGCATGGCGGCCAAACGCCGCAATGTGAGTTCGTATGGGCCTTCTCCGAAAAAATTCACCTCAACGGGGCGAGCCCGCCATTCCGGACGAGCAAGGACCTGCAGCAGCAACTCTTGCCCTTTGGCTGCCGGATCCAAGCGCGCCACGCATGCCAACCGCCACTTCCCATTCTCAACGGGCCAAGGTGGAATACTCTCGGGAGAAACGTTATACGGATTCCAGACTACCTCGCCGTTTTGTATCGGGTCTCCCAACTGCATTCGGAGCAGATTGAGATTACCTTGGGAGACGCAGAAGACCTTTTGGGCGGACCGATAGGACTCCACCGCTTCCTCGACATTCCAATCTTCGAACCACAAATGCTCGCTATTGCAATGGACGATGAGTACGTATGGAATTGATGCTTCGCGACAAATTTTCGCCCAGTGGAATCCGCCCGCATTGTGCCCTTGAGAAATGATGACTAAGTCGGGCTTGAATCGTTTTACGCGGGCATAGCTTCTCCGATGACTGAGTGTGAACTTAGTCCAGAGGCGAGTGAATAAGTTGCGCGGGCCGCCGCCTCGCGGATAAGTTTCAACCTTGATGCCCTGCTTTGCCAGCGAAGTAACTTTAGGAGACAGTCGCGGCCAGTGCATCACCGAAACCTGCACATCGTGCCCATCTCGTCTGAGCTGGACAGCCGTTTGGTTCCAGAGTTCCTCGCTTCCTCCCCAGGCCCAGCCTGTCATGGTGCTTATAAATGCAAGTCTCATCGCAGACCATCCTTGATATTCTTCTTTATTGGCTCATTACTTAGCAGACGTGTAAAGAACGCGCCATCGAGAACCGCGTTGGCACCGTTCGTGTAGTACTCGCTTGCATTGCGCATCGCTACTTTCCTGGCCTCAGCATAGGTTTCGCGGTCAGTGAGGAGCCTGCTGACTTCGCGAAATGCCTCGTCAGGCAATAACATCTGCTCAGGCGAAAAGCACTCCAGATCGCGGATTTTGAAGCCTTGCTCTGTCCGCAAAAAGATCGCCGGCAAGCCGCATGCCGATGCAGCAGTCAGGACACCGCTCGCAATTCCGACGACCACCGAGGCACGGCGCAGATCGTCCTCCAGCGACCACACAGGGTGGGACAACTCGCACACATCCCGATGCTCGCGCACAAGCTTCAGACAAGCTCCGAGATCGTGATTATGCCAGTGCGGGTGCGGTCGTATAACAAGGCGGGTTAGAGGCAATCTGGCGCAGAGAACTTTCTCTGCCAGTTGCATCAGCGCTTCCACTTCTTTCCCGGTTCCCCAGAAGTCGCCTGGGACTGAATGGGAATCGACGAATAGAAGAGTCCGAACTGCGAATTGGTCGGGAAGAGGCACCACTACGTCAAACAGAGAGCCAGCATGGATGTACTCGACTGGCGGCTCAGGCGAGCCAACGGCATCGAAGAACCTTCGGTTTGATTCAGTCAGGACAGAAGCAGAGGGCGCGCCAAAAGCCACGAACTTAGAAGCTGTAATGGGTACGTCCAAGGTGTGGTCAACCACTCCCTGCTGAAACGTGATCACAGGCTTGCCCCGCTGAATGCCAGTCCTACATACGGAACTGCAAAGGTCGTACCAGTGACATCGTGCGACAACAGCATCAAATTCGATCGAAGGTGCCAGCCGTTCCCATGCCTCGATATACCGGGCCGACCTTTCGAAATCCGGTAAGGACCAACGCGTCGGGCTCAGCCCATGCGGCTCAAGTATCTCGACTGTCTTTGCAAAGGCCTCGCGACCTCGTAATTGGGCGGCAATCGGACGCATGCGCTCGTCCACTGAATTCAAGGGCATTTCAGGATCCAGAAATTTAACTTGCCCGCCGCACCCGGCTGCGTTCAATTCAGATTCCATCTCCAGGTGAATGGACGAATATAGAGGAAGCAAACATAGTATCTCGGCTCCTGTTTTCGCCAAACCGAGCAGTGTCCGCGCGATAAATCGTACTTCGGATTTGCGGCTAAAGTAGGGAGTCGGAGAAAAAAGGATATCCGTTTTGATCCTCCGCGATTTGACAATTCGGGTTGCCTTGTCGGCGGCGCGAAGGGACCAAGCTTTAAACGAGTTGATCGACCTCCGAGCACTGACGAACTCGCGAGGGCGGCTGAAAACATCGATATCAAGCGCCTGAAAGTAATTCTGCAGGCTGACATCCTGGCGATAGAGATGCACCTGCATCTCCGCAAGCCTGGCAATGTTGTCTTGAGGTGAATGAAAAAGATCGTCTATATTCAACAGGCTTGCCCTTGATTGATTTATCACGTTCTTACTACAGTTAGTCGTACGACCAAGTCACTTCTCAGGAATATATGTCGAATTGTCCATGAAAACAATGCCAAGGCGCAAGATGCTCAAATCTCAATTTCGCGCAGCCGTAACCAGGTCTTTAACCTGCTCGTATGACTTTCGGGTCAATTCGATTTGACTGAGCGTCGCTGCTTGCAAGGTCCCACGGAGTACATCGGCATTTTGCCAGGCTCTTTCAATAGAGCCTTTCAACCTTTCAGGCCATTCTGGTTCATTCAATAGAACTGTCTGACAGCCTTCGCCGAACTGGTGTTCCAAGCCCAGAAACTTGCCTGAGAAATAGGCGGATTTCGCGAGACCGACGACGGGAATTCCTTGTGCCAGCGCGAATACAGCAGCATGGTAAGCTCCCGTGACGACTACCCTACATAGTGCAGCCTGCCTTATCACTTTGAGTGGTGAATCGAGCGTTCTACCGCCGTCAGACTCTTCATCAAAGCCCATCAGGATTCGCTTGATGGCCAAATCATCTCTGGTGTAAACCTGCATTGCAATGGGCAGGGGGACCAAGGGAACATTATGGCGCCGGGCAAAATTCTGCAAGATCGGCCTCATGCATCTCAATCTCATCATCATTCACGGTTGCTGAAGCGGCGAAGCGTAAGCCAATGCCCAAGCTGCGGCCGGGCTCCACGGCCCTCGAATCGTATGCCAGTTCCACCGCCTCATCTCCCGTGGTTTGTACTTTCGACTCGGCGACTCCTAGTGAGCGGAGAATAGAGAATGATCCCCGGCCTTCTCTCAATGTTATGAAATCAACCAGCGGAAGAACCTTTGCAGCTCGCTTCAGAACCAATGAATCACTGAGAGGCCCGAGACCCTGACCAAGCATAACAACAGGCGTCTTCCTTTGAATGGCCGCCTCGATCAAGTCCAGAATCTCCAGGCTCCAGACCCGGCAACCGTCATGGAATCCGCCTGCTCCACAAATAAGCACCATGTCTGCCTTCTGCAGGGAACGGGTAAAGACCGCAACCGCATTCGGCATCTCCCGGCCGGTTCCGATCGCTTAAGCCTCTTAATCAGAATCGCTCTTAGAAGATTCGGAAATCGCGATCGAATCGTTCTTTTTAACTCGACTAATAAATCCATAATCCACATCGGGCGCTAAGTGGCTATATCTTCCGAGCAAAACTCCATTTGCGAACCATAGCGCCCTACCTCGATTGTCCAATGGTTTTGCAGCTGGACAGAATCGGGCCAAGCCTTCCGCTGAATCAGTAAGCACTTCAAGGCAAGCGTTCGGAAATAACTTGTGCAACCGATCTACAGCGATCTGCAGCATGGAGACGTCGCCCATGTTTCCGTATTCTTCGACGCCTTTGCCTAGGCCTGTTTCGATAATGATGTGCTCCACTATATGGGTCCCCACAAAACTAAAATATTGCCAACGACTTATTGAGTCAGCTAGACCAAGATCGGCATTGGCTAGAACTCGGATGGTCGCACCGTACTGACCTGAAGAGTAGCAATGTCTCGATGTTCTGGTGCTCCGGCGTCCAGGCTAATGCCAATGAGGATGCGCAAGCGATTTCAATCCCGCTAGCAGCGGAGCATACGCGATGAGTCCGCGCGTGCGGAGTTCCTCCAGGACCGATCGCGCTACCTCAATTGAAATCCCGCAAATTCTGGCGATCTCGTTGACGGAACGCGTTCCGTCAACAAGAAAGAGAATATCGAACAGTGCCCGGTTCCCTTCCGGATTGGAGTATGCATCGATGTGAAGGCCATATCTTGAGCAGAAGACCTCGCCTTGGAAGAGATTAACCGGGACCTCGTTTGTTTCAATCGCGTCGATCATGCGAAGAACAAGATCTCGCGATTCAGCCAGTCGAGACTCCGACGCAAGTTCTGGCGTGTCACGACTAGAGTGGTACTCGGGGAAATAGGGCCAGCCATTTGAACGACCGCGGAGGACACGTGATAACGAGAGCATGGGCACGCGAATGCCTGGGGCGTTGAACTGCCGCTCGTCATTGCCGACCACCGTACGAAATGCTCCGATCCAGGCGTCGGGACTCGAACTTGTAAGCACGGTGGACAAACAGCGGTCCACTTCAGTATTTCCATTAAAAGACAGTTGCAGTGCATGCGGGTTGTCGAGACCCAGCATCTCCAGGAACAATCCGCCCACCATTTGCGGGACAAGTTGGAGATGATCGCTGAGATACGCCACAGACCCGATTGTTTCAGGCAGAATGATGAAACGGTAGGTGTAGCGAAGACCAGGGCGCTTCAACAGTTCCTGCATCACCTGAATGCCAACGACGACGCCGCTGAGATCATCGTTCACCATGGCCGGGTGGCAAAGATGAGCGCAGAGAACGAAGGTCTGATCGCTCGCACCGCGCACGATGCATTCGCCCACCTTAAGCGATCCAAAACTGGACTCTGAATCAATGAGAACGCGGTATTTCTCATCGGTGAGCGAGTCCTTCAGGTTCTTGCTACAGCAGAGTCCCCAGTCGCGCTCATAGTATTTAAAAATGAATGGAATGGCATCGTCGAGACGCGGGTGAGTATGAAGGTGCTGAAAAAGCTCTTCGCGTGTGACGATCCCATCGAAAGGCAGCGAGTAAGAAACGCAGTGCAACGGATTATCCCGATAAGAGAACAGGACTCGACCATCAGCGCTCTCCAGGCGCGCCTCGCGGCAGGTCCATTTCTCAGGGATAAGCCATGTCAGGCATTCGGTTCCGGTTGGATATTGATGGATGTCCATGGGAACCTGCGTCGCGAGTGCCTGAAGTGCCGCGTCGTAGCCATCAGAAACGATGTCGCGTGGCAGTCGCCAGAGCGCGGAGATCGTCTCGCTCATTGAGGCTGCTGGCGGCAATTGAACTTGCAGATTCGTTGCCAAAACTTCACGGCTGCTCGAAGGCCAGCGAGTCGCTTCATCCAACAGTCTTGATGTCAGAAAAGCGCCGAGTCTGGACAATTCCGCCGAAAGAATTTCGCCCACGCCGATCGGAGCCCGACCAAGTAAATCCCCGGCCTCGGATGCGCATCGGTTTCGAATTGCCCGAGATCTTTCTGCATTTATTTTGTTCGTTACGGATGCGACCCAACCCTGTCGTTGACTCACCCCGGATCGAAAAGCTTTCCCGGTGAAAAGCTTCTTATAACGCCATGGAACTTCAGCCGACTCTTCGAGAAAGTCGAAAAGGACCGAATGCTGCAGGCCGACTCCGATCAGGCAAAGCCTGGCATTCAATTTCAAGAGGCGTTCGAAAACGCTGTCCCGGCCGAAACTGGTGTTTGGAAGGTTGTTGAGAACCTGCCCCGCCATGGGGCCAATGCCTACAACAGAGTAAAGCGGATCTTCTGATCGGACCGCGCCAGAATGACGGCGGGCGATCTCTGCGAGTTCGGCCGACTCACCCCAGGCCCCTGCCAAGACAGGAGAATTGACTGGGTCGAACGTCTCGCGGCGCTCGAACGAAAGTGTGAATGCCGGCACGAAGAGCGTGCCGTCGGAGCCGATGACCCCAAGCAGGGCCTCGAGTGTCTCCTTGCACGTCTCAGCGAGGGAGTTCGCGCCATCACTCTGCCCGATTCGAGGCAAAGATATCTGCACGAACACAACGTCGCCGGCACGGAGCCCAGAGGCTGCCAAGCCCTGCACGAGATCGGTCTTGCTGAAAACGGATTCCTTCACAGGCATGGAAGAGAGTGCTCTCCGAGTTTATGCAGCAATCATCTTGTTCGTTGGGGATCGGCTGCTTTGAGGCTAGTCGTTCCGGGTACCCGCAGCTGCTGTAATTGCTGCGATCACTCGATCCTGGTCCTGCTCCGACAGATTCACAGAGCATGGAAGGCTTAGTGCGTGATCAGCGAGATGTTCCGCGACGGGCAACGATTGAGCTCCCTTTACGACATGAGCGGGAGAGAGGTGAATGGGCTGCCAAAGTGGGCGCGTCTGGATTTTTTGTGATTCAAGGACTTTGAGCAACTGCCGGGCACCAATGCCGAATTCAATTGGGTCGACAAGAATGGTGTACATCCAAAACGTGCTTTCAGCCCAGGAAGCATGATTCATGGGAGTGAGCGCCTGAATGCCTGCAAGCCCCTGTTGGTAGCGCGCGGCAATGGAGCGCTTCTTCGCAACGTAGCTTGGGAGTTGTTCCATCTGTGCACACCCAATCGCGGCCAATACGTTTGTGAGACGATAGTTGAAACCGATTTCGCCGTGGATGTACTCGATTGGATCGTCCTTGGCCTGGGTCGTCAAATACTTCGCCTTCTTTGCCCAGTCCTCACGATCAGTAACGATCATTCCACCGCCCCCGGTGGTGATGATCTTATTTCCGTTGAAGCTGAAGCAGCCAATGTCCCCAAAGGAACCCGGGCTCCTGCCGCGATACATCGAGCCCAACGCTTCAGTTGAATCTTCAATGACCTTCAGGTCGTACTTGCGCGCGATGGCGAGGATCGGCTCCATATCGACAGGATGGCCAAGGATGTGAACCGGGATGATGGCTGAAACGCGCCGTCCGGTATGGCGATTGAAAAGTTCGTTGTTGATCCACTCGCATTCATGCTCGACAAAGTCCAGCACGCGGTCAGGATCCATCTGCCAGTATTTCGGCTCTGCATCGACGAAGACGGGCCATGCTCCCGCGTATCGAATGGCATTGACCGGCGCAATGAACGTCAGGGTAGAGACAAGCACTTCGTCATTTGGTCGAACGCCCGCAACCAGAAGAGAGATGTGAAGCGCGGAAGTGCCATTCACAGTTGCCACGGCATACCTGGTGCCGGCCTGCGCGGCGACCATCTGTTCAAAGCGCTCGACGTACGAACCAACCGACGAGACCCAGCCTGTATCCAGGCACTCCTTCACGTACTGCCATTCGTTCCCGCGAATTTCGGGAACGGAGAGCGGGATGAACTGCGTGCCCGACTGCGTGGATTTGAGATCGGCTTCGACTGTCTTCATGTTCAGCAAGTTTGGAACGCCTTTTCATTTCTAGTTGCGGTAACGGGTGTCCGCCAGATTGGAGATCGCTCCGGTACGAACCAGCTTTGCGACTTCCACGATGCCTTCGACGACAGATCGGGTGGTCTTGTATCCGAGCTCGCCCAGGATGCGATCGAACGACACACGATAGTCCCGGGGATCTTCATTCTTGTGTACAAACTCGACTTTGGCGTCGGGAGCCAATGGTCGAATCAACTCCACGATCTGCTGCTTCTGCAGATTCTGGTCTGTTGAACCTACGTTGAAAACGCGTCCTGCCACAGCTTGAGGAGGAGAACTGAGAACGAGTGCGATACCGCGAGCGGCATCGAAGACGTGAACATAAGGTCTCCAGAACTGCTCGCCGAAAACAATGAGGTGCTTCTTTGTGATCATCTCCATCGTGAATTCGTTGACGGTCAAATCGAAGCGCATCCTGGGAGAAACGCCGAAGACCGTGGCGAAGCGCAGAGGGGTGGGACACCAGCCATTGGCTGCACTCTCGAGCAGAAATTTCTCGACAGCAACCTTTGTCTCGGCATAGAGCGACACCGGTTGCAGTTCCGACTCCTCATTCACAAACTGGCTCGGATCCTTCATCTTGCCGTAGTTACTGCATGTTGAGGCGAAGACAAAGCGTTGAACACCGGCCCTGCGGCTCTCTTCAATGAGAGCCATCGACGCGTCGAGGTTTACCGCACGGGCAGTCTCCGGCTCGCGCGCACATGCCGGATCACCTACGATGGCAGCCAGGTGAACTACGGCGTCACATTCGCTTACGGCCTTGCGGAGTGTTTCGCGGTCACGAACGTCTCCATGAACGAATTCAAAATCGGGGTGAGACCAGACGCCGAGAAGCGACTCGCCACCATATAAGAGGCGGTCAAGGACTCGCACCTTGTGACCTGCTGCGAGCAAAAGAGGAGCCAGGGTGGAGCCAACGTAGCCTGCTCCGCCGGTAATAAGAACCCGCACCTATAGTTCTCCTTTCGAAACCAGTTCCTGTGCCTTGATATAGTCTTCGTGCCGGCCAACATCAATCCAATATTCCATGATCGGAAATCCAATGACTGTTTCTCCGGCCTCGATGAGGACGGCAATCAGGTCTGTCATATCGAACTTTTTGCCAACTGGAATTCGATCCCAGGCAGCGGGCTCCAGCAGATAGGTGCCGGCATTGATGAAGTAGCTGAGGCTAGGCTTTTCCTCGATCCGGGTGATTCGTACATCTTCGCACTCTACGACACCAAAAGGCACCTGCATATCGTATTTGCGAACACCCACAGTAAGCATCGCCTGATGGGAGCGATGATACCGCAGCATCTGTTGAAACGGTACGCCAGTAAGGATGTCCCCGTTAATCACCAAAAAGGGGCCTTGCGGACGCTCCATAAGACGTAGGCCACCGGCCGTTCCCAGGGGATTCTCCTCACGGGAGTAATTGAGCCGCACGCCAAAATGCTCGCCATTTCCAAAATGCCCTGAAATTGAGTCCGGCAGATAGTGGGTTGTGAGGTTCACGTCGTGAATGCCGGCCTTGCGGAGCTGGTGGATAATGAGTTCGAGCAACGGCCGCTCGCCGACTGGAAGCATCGGCTTGGGGACGCTTTCTGTCAGCGGAAGCAGGCGTTTACCATAACCGCCTGCCATAACCACCGCCTGGAGATCGTGCTGCGACTGAGGAAGCAGATCCTTCCGGAGCAGGAAGTCGACGATGCGCCCCTCTCCATCCACTAACGGCAGTTGATGGATGTCGTGTTCATTCATAAGGTGAAGCGCATCCGACGATGAGATTGGCTCAGACGCGCATACCGGCCCAGGCGTCGCAATGCTCTCGCAGGGCTCGGTGAGTGGGAGCCTCCGGATAACAGCACGACGGATGTCACCATCAGTAATCAAGCCGCGAAGTTTGCCTTCCGCATCGCACAGCACGAGAGCACCTGTCCCGGCTTCATTCAATTGAGCAATAGCATCGGAGATCGACGCCTCGGGTGCGATACACACCTTGCGGAGCCGATCGCGAGACTCGACTTCAAGCGGATACTCCTCGACGACCTCCTTCCTGAGGAGGAAGTCAACCAGTACGCCTTGATCGTCGACGACTGGAAGTTGATGAATGTCGAATTCGTTCATTAGCTGCAGCGCGTACGCCGCCGAAGCCGGACTACTCGCGATGATCGGTTTGGTGCAGGCAATAGCGACGCAGGCATCTTCCAGCGGGTGCCCATGAAGGAGTGCCCGGCGGAGATCTCCATCGGATAGCATGCCAACGAGCTTGCCCTGCTCATCGCAAAGGGCGAGCGCACCGGTGCCGGCGGCATCGAGTGCCTTCACCGCATCGCGAATCGATGCAGCGGGAGAGAAGATCACAGCATCAAGGTTCGTCATATTTAGGTGTCTTTCATTATGGAGACCCGGATCGGGTTTCTAGTTCGCGCTAATTGGAAATTAGCGAAAGGCAGGCGCTTCCGAGGCAATAGCTAATGGGAGGTTCCAGTGCTTGGTAATGCTCTGCCGTGACGCGGGATCGATTCGTACAACCGTCGTTGTTCCGTATGCATTGTTCGCAGCAACGCCAATTGCGTTAAGAACTGAAAGAGGAAAGGTTTCCTGATCGAAGACGTACTGCCAGCGGTGGAATGGGACGTCAATATCGAAGTTGTCGAAGTGGTACTTGCCGTTCGCTGTCTTCAGCGCGAGCCATGGCTGAGGTCCAAAGGTTGGTGTCTCGGAACTGACCTTGAGTACAGCCGCAGACTCGTCCACCGTCTCGATCGTGCATTCCAACTCGCATGGCGGCTGCGGTTGAATATTCAGCGCCAACCGCATTGCACTGATGGCCTCGGAGTAAAAGAACGGCACATGCGGGAAATCGCGCGCGACAATTTCGAGCAAGGCGCAGAACCCCTCAACATCGGGCGCCATATCACGAAAATCGTGATTCGTTATACAGAGCACGACTGGCTTGCCCTCGGCCGCCTCCTGAAACGCCTGACGGATGTCTTGCTCACGGATCACGCGATAACGCGTACCTACATTAAGGCAGCGGGCGATCCAGCGACGGCATGAACCCGGCACCTGATAGTCATCGGCAGCAGGATGGTAGGGCTCCCAAGTGGCTGGCGCGCGGCGCCAGTCGCCGAAGCGTCCACCGGCCACACCAAATTGCTGCGAATCCGTACCGGTTTGCGCCATGGATTGGTTCGAGTAATCGAAGGGAATATGCTGCTCGAGAAACCAGTGACTGTCGGGCCGGATCACGTGAAATCCAGGGCGGTGCGCTGCAGGAAACCACAGATGATCGATGACGCGCCTTGAAAGAACCTGGTGAAGACTGTCAGAGGATGCCCACCAGTGAGTAGCAGAGCGATGCGCCTCACGACCGAATGAATGCGGATGGTAGTGAAAGTGCAGCCCGTCACGGGTCGCGAAATCTTGTTTGAGAATCCAACTGTAATGTTCGAAGACGTTGTGATAACCCATATCCCGGCGACGCGGGTTCACATCGTAATCGACATGGTCTACGCAAAACCAGTTGTAGACCCATCCTTCGCCTGCTGAATCGGGAATCCTCTTGCGAAAGGCCTCATCCATAATGCGCGACAACATGACATCCACTTTGTCCCATGTGTCGTTATAGGCGAGCAGATGAGGGTCGACGACTCTCTGCACGGCCGCTTCAAGTCCATTGAGGTCATGGGTACCGTTTTGGAGCTCTTGAAGTGTTGTCGCGCTCGGTTCCAGATCAAGATGGAAGATGTCACGGAGGCGTTCAAAAGTGGCCGGAAGGGACTCATGCAGGGGCCCCTCGGTATCGATACAGTGGACGATGTAGACGGGTCTTGGAGTCATAGTTGTCGAACTGTTCTAAGCCTTCACTTGAATCGGCCGCGCGGGGATTCCGACGACAGTACAGGATTCCGGTACCTCGGAGAGCACAACGGCCCCCGCTCCGACGATGGCATCCGAGCCAATATGTACACCTTGAATCACGGTCGCTCCGGCGCCAACGTGCGAACGCGAGCCTACATGGACGTTGCCACTGAGCACCGCTCCCGGCGCTACGTGCGCGTGAGCATGGATCACACAATCATGGTCAACGCGGGCGCCCGTATTGATGATGCAGTTTTCCTCGACCACACAGCCGGTCTGAAGAATTGCTCCGGCCATGATCTGCACTCCGTCAGCTAACTTGGTCTCCGGAGCTACGATTGCGCCAGGATGGATCACTGAAGCGAAGCGGTATCCGCGACTCCGGAAGAACTCATAGACTCTCAGGCGATTCGCGATGGATGCCACGGAACCGATTCCATTGACGAGCAGCACCCGGCTTGGATCGCCCGAGATGGCTTCGTCGCCGCCCAAGCAGGGAACCCCCAGCAGCTCCGCTCGCGTTTTGTCTGGATCAACGAAGCCAAGGACCCGTCTTCCCAGCAGCAGGAGGGTACTTAGAAGTACTCGCGCATGGCCGCCCGACCCCACAAGGATGAGCGGGTGCACTGAGTCCGTCTGATGTGTCACAGCAGATGACTCCAGCGGAGCACCTGATCTACCGCAAGGTCGCCGGCAAGGGTACGCCCGACAACGTATTGAATCTCGTCCGGCGCAACTCCCGTCCCGGGCCGCTTCGCATCGAAGTCGCTCTCGCTGAGGATGTGACCCTTGCGAAGAGCGTGCCGCGCCACCAGACTGCGGCGAAACTTTTTACGCTTCTCCATTTCGTCGTTGCTGACGTTCCGGCGGCCACTTCCGAGTGCCGTAACGATGTTCTTCCCTTCCCTCACGATCGTCCGCATCTGCCCCGGATCAGCGGAAATCGCATGATCCCAACCCGCCATGTCCTGATCCAGGGTGAAATGCTTTTCGATCATGCACGCGCCAAGGGCGATGGCGGCAAGTGGAATAGCCGTTCCCAAGGTATGGTCGCTGAACCCTACCGGACAGTCGAATGCGCGCTGCAACGTCTCCATGTTGCGCAGGTGAATCGTCTCGTACTCGGGCGGATAGATCGAAATGCAGTGCAGCAGAATGATCTGATCGTTGCCCTCGGCACGAACCGTATCCACCGCCTGTTCAATTTCTCCCATAGTCGCCATTCCCGTGGAAATGATCACCGGCTGTTTTTTGCGCGCAATATAACGAAGCAGAGGAAGGTGCACGATATCCATCGATGCAACTTTGAAGAACGGCACATTGAGCGAATCGAGCAGATCTACTTCCTCGTTGGAGAACGGAGTAGAACAAAATGCGATGCCGTGCTCGAGGCAGCGCGCATTGGCCTGCACGTGCTGGTCAGAAGTGAGCTGATATGCCGTGACCATCTCGCGCAAGGAGCCGAAGTGCTTCTTCTTGTCAGAGTAATCGGTGTTACGCTCGTACTCTTCTTCGGCGATGAGCGACTTATCTGTCCACGACTGGAACTTAACCGCGTTGGCACCTGCCTCCGCAGCAGCATCGATAAGCTCGCCGCAAAGGTTCATGTCTCCGTTATGATTGGATCCCACTTCCGCGATGATGTACGGAGGATGACCCGGAGCCAACTTCCACGTTACCCAACTTCACTGTTTGCATAATGTCTCTTCCTGTTTCCATATGTGCGCCAGAGGTGAATAGGCCACAGAGGTCCACCAGATCGGTTGCTTCACAGCCCTGTTCAGCGACTCAAGGTAGGCATTCAGATTGGCGGGACTCCGATTAATGTACCGCTCGAATTGCTCAATGTCGCGTGCAACACGAAGGAACTGAGCCCACCGGCCAGGCAGAAAGTGCTCCTGACCACCCGAGGCCAGAACGAGTTGGAAGTGCCTGCGAACGAGCACGGAATCGGAGAGAATCTGATCTGGCCAGAACGGCAACCGAACCCTCGCGGTGTTGGCGTCATACTGGCGGTATTTCATTCTCACGTAGTGATCGAACGATAATTCCGCACCAAACAGCCATGCCCGCGTGGCGAGATACCAATCGACCAGGACCGCATCCTTGGGAATCGGGAGACAACGCTCCAGCAACTCGCATCGATACGCGGAGTTCGAAAAGCCGAAAACATTATTACCCGGCAGAATCTGCGATAGCTTCAGCGCTGGATCAAAGTTGAACTCTGAGCCGAGCGGCTGACCGCTTTCGTCAACAATTTTCAAAGCACAGGCGGCAAGGTCGCTGATTCGAAGCTCCTGGCGTGCCGCTGTCACTCGACTTGGATGTAGGATGTCGTCACTGTCGACAAGGACCACGTCACATCCGGCCGCGATTAGCTGCGTCAGAGCAAGATCGCGGACCTGGGCCGGCGTTGAATTCGCAGGAGCCTGCACCCATCGCGCTTCAACGTGATAGCCGAGCGAGTCTTCAACGTCAGCCCGCTTGAGTGCATCAAGACCGATCCAGAGTTCAAAGTCCGAATCGATCTGCGCTTGGACAGACTGGTACCACTCCGGAAGGTACTTCAAAACCGCCGGATAGATCGTTGTATAAACCGCAAGTTTTGTGGCGCGTGTTCGCATTGAAGTTGAATGAATTGCTTGATCTCTTATTAATCGCTTTTGCGGGTCAAGTTAAGAAGTGCTTCCGTGAACTCCATATCCTCGGGAGTATCGATATCGACGCCGTGCTGCCAAGAGATTTCCCAGCCCGTACGTCTGGGAATGTGGAACGTCCTCTGTTCTCGAATAACTTTAGTCTTACCCCACCAGATCGCGCCCGTTGGGCAGAACAGTTCCGGTAGATCCTGGCTGCGGGCTGTCATCTCCCGCGGAAAGAGCGGTTCAAGTGAGAAGTTGGTCGCATCGCGTCTCATCGCCCACCAGGGATTCTGCCATCCATAACGAACGACTGATATCTGCGTATCTGCAGCCGTCTCAGAAAACTGTTTGTGGCTCGAAACCACATCCTCGGTAGTTCGCAGCGGGCAGTTTGCCATAAGTTGAGCGACGAATTGGTATTGGCTCCCATCCGGATCGAGTCTCTCAAGAGCATCGGCGGTTGCGGCAGAAACGGGCGTCACGTCGTCCGAAATCTCCGCCGAACGAAGGAACGGCACCTCTGCCCCATAAGTCCGCGCGACTGCCGCAATGTCCTCCGAGTCGGTACTGACTACGATTCGATGAAAGAGTCTGCTCCCTAATGCCGCTTCGATCGTGTACGCAATCAGCGGCTTACCCGCAAGAGGACGAATGTTTTTCCCAGGTACACGCCTGGAGCCGCCGCGGGCCGGAATGATGGCGATCGTGTGATCCAGCATTTGGCAGTTATGGAAGCGAAACGGCTTCGGTTACCCCTGGTGACTGTGTCAGTGCATTGGAGGTCAACGAGACCGGGGCGATTGTACCGTCCGGCAAGTGCCACTCGTAAGGCACCACGACCGGTGTCGAATTGGCAACACGCGACAGGAACTCCCCTTTGAACCCATAGTCCGCCAAGTCGCCTAGTGACATTGAAAAAGGCGACTGCGGTGTAATCGACAACAGTTGTCGATCCCGTTCTTTGTGCGAATAGCCATCTTCACGGAGTAGCTTTGAGGGAATATCGGCAGCGCCTTGAAACGACATGCCAGCTTGCCCTCACCGTGCAACACCGCCGGGCAATTGCCATCCAGAAGCATATTGGCCGTAAAGCAGGATCCCGTTCTTCCCGTTGATGCCCAGGGTGATGTACGGGTGTTCCAGCGGCCGATCAGCACGGTAGTGCATCTCCACGATCATGTCCTCGCCAGGTGAGAACTGAGTGGACCGATTCCCTTTCCCATTCTTCAGCACCACACGAGTCACGGTGAAGCCGTACTCCTGGTTTTGCGATGAGAATTCGGACAAACGTTGAGACCGCATTGTAGTAATTCTCTACAACCGTACCTGCTGGGCCGTCTTCTTCGACATGACCACCTTTCAGCCACACGACACGCTCGCAGAGGTTTCGCACGGCCTCATGGTTGTGGCTCACAAAGAGTACCGTACGGCCGCTCTGCGCGAAACTGGTTATCTTTGCTAGACACTTTCTCTGGAACGCTGCATCACCCACGGCCAATACTTCATCCACGATGAGAATTTCAGGTTCGAGGTGTGCCGCAACTGAGAACGCGAGGCGCACGTACATGCCCGAGGAGTAGCGCTTCACGGGTGTGTCGAGGAACTCACCAATCTCTGAGAACTCAACAATCTCATCGAATCTGCGGATAATTTCGGTCCGGCGCATACCGAGGATTGCTCCGTTGAGAAAGATGTTTTCGCGACCTGTGAGTTCCGGGTGGAAGCCTGTTCCCACCTCCAGGAGACTCGCAATGCGCCCGTTGATACGAATGCGCCCTTCGGTGGGGACAGTGATTCTGCTCAGCAGCTTGAGCATGGTGCTCTTCCCGGCGCCGTTGCCACCAATGATGCCGACGACCTCTCCGCGCTGGATTTGGACAGATACGCCACGAAGCGCCCAGAAATCCTTGGTCCGCTTCGCATGCAGCTTCTTTTTGAACGCAGCAAGCGGAGATCGAAATGCGCTCTCGATCACGTGTCGAAGGCCGTCGTTCGGGTCATGCATCCGGCCAACATCATACCGTTTGCCGAGGTTCTCAACGGAGATGGCAATTTCTGAATTCATATCTCTTTTTGAAATAACAACCATAGGCTAGACCACGTCCGCAAATGTGCGCTCGGTCTTTCTGAAATACCAGATTCCCGACACGATAAGACTCACGACTTCAACTACCGAAATCACCAATCCTGGCCAGTAAATCGGAGCCCTTCCTCCCAGAAGGCTCCAACGGAAACCATCAATAATACCAACCATTGGATTCAGCGAATAGAGCAGCCGGAACCGCGGAGGGACGAGGCTGCTTTGGAATCCAACAGGAGAAAGATAGAGTCCGAACTGGACTATGAACGGAACGATAAATCGAAAGTCGCGATATTCAACCATTAGTGCCGCGATCCAGAGCCCCACTCCGAGGGAAGCACCCACCGCAAGCACAACAAGAAAAGGGAAACATAACACCTGAATCGGCGGAGCAAAGCGATACCACATCATTAGGACAACAAGAAAGATTGCCGATATCAGAAAATCAACACAACTGGTCATCACGCTGCTAACAGTAATTACTAACCGCGGGAAATACACTTTCGAGATCATATTTGCATTGGACACAAGGCTGTTGCCGCTCTCCGTGATCGAAGTCGAAAAGAACTGCCAAGGGAGCATCCCGCAAAAAACCAGGAGAGGATACGGCAGGCCATTGGCAGGCATCTTACCCAGCTTCCCGAAGACCACGGTAAGAACAACCATAGTTAGGAACGGTCGAATCAATGACCAGCTCACCCCAACAACGGTTTGCTTGTAGCGCACGAGTAGATCGCGCCACACTAAGAAGAAAAACAACTCTCTGAAGCTCCAAAGATCGCGCCAGTACTGGCGTTCGATGAGATCAGCTTCAATTAGCACTTCGGTCATATGCCGCTTTTCCAGTGATCCGATGAAGAATTTTCCGATGTTTGGGATGGCGTGTAGGCTGCTCGGTGATTTGAGCCATGGAGATAGTCAGGCTGGCACAGTTTTTAGGGATCTTTTAGGGACCCCGTCCTTTGAATCGACGTGTTAGTCTTCGACTGATTCAGCTTGCAGTCAATCTGCTTAAGTTCAACGCAATGGTAAAAACCCCCTAGAACAATCGTTTCCTAGAAAACCTTGTCGAAGCATTCGCTGGCGATGACTTCATCTGCGAAGCACCGACTGTGTATCGGGATTTACCGGCTCAAGGGCCTTTTCAAAGACGTAACTGGCCGAGGCCTTGTCCCGTGTCGCGATTTTCCGGACAAAATCGAGAATCCGGCCCAGCAGACTCCTGGCCGACCAGGGATGGAGAAGTTCCTCAACTAACTGTGGCTCCCCTTCGGGAAAATCATAGTAAGTGGTGTCCGGAGGGATGGCCTGCGCTCCATCGTTGGCCCCCTCCCCGTTTCGGGGGAAATAGGTGATTCTGGTCTTGTTCGTTACTGACTTCCGCTCGTTCAGTGGTTCATTTGACAATTGTGCCCAGAGGGCTGCAACCAAATCGCGTCCGCGGCCGAGAGGTATTGGGCACGGTGGCGTGCATCGCGGATTCATCTCAATTAAATAGGGCAATTCCGTATTTTCTTCGATCATAAAGTCCAAACCAAAAAAGCCAGACAGTTTGAGCCGCAGCGCAAGGACTTGCGCTGCCCTCAACATCTCGGCTCCTTCCACCACACGGACCACAATCGCCGGTTCTGTCGGGCCTTGCGCCTGGACAACTTCAACGGCGATGCCTGCCAAGAGCTTGCCTTGCCAGCACACGACGGCACAGTTGGCAGGGCGCCCGCTAATATACGACTGAGCCAGGATGTTGGGCCGGAAATAATTCCACCAGTCCGAAAGGATCCACCCACGGTCGCGGTTCAGGCTCAGCCGTTTGGTTAGTTCCAGCAGACTGGGACGGAGACTGAGGTCCTGCCAATCTCGCAGAGCCTCGTTGGCGTTTCTTGACAAGCGCACTCCGCGCCCCCCCCAGGTGCCATCGGCTTTGATCACCCAGGGCGGAGCAGTCTTCGCGCACCAAAGATTGAGATCCGCTACGCTGCCGATCGCAATCATTTCTGGCACTCGTATCCCCTCGGAGCGCGCCATTTGAAGAAGCTGGTATCGGCTCGATACTGTCTGAAAGCTCTCTGGCGCTCCCAGTGAGCGTTCGATCAACGAGGCGATTTTAGAATCCGGCCCCTCGCTAGAGGTTGCCGCCGAATGCAGCTCATGCAGGTACTGCACACTGCGATCGCAAAGAGGCAGAATAAAGTCGGGATCGACCGTTTCAATCGCGCGCTTCAAAGATAAAAGCGGTTGTCTGGGCAGGTAAGGAAAAGTTCGCTTCACTACGCTTGTCTTGGCGGCGGGATGGCCAGGCAAAGGACATACGACGGAAATTTCTCCCCCCATCCCGTCGAAACCCATGGCCAGGCGCGGACCCAATGGCCAGCGATTCGTATCCGTTAACAGGATTCTCGGACGAACTGAGCCGCGTCCGTTGGATTGTATAAAGGCTCTGTTCATGATCTTTGCCGAATCTCTGGCTGTATTGTCATACTTGTTCAGGTGCACGAGCGCTTTCGTTTCCAGCGTAGACCTTTTTTGCGGCCCGAATCGGCTTGACCAGTCGTTTCGAGATCCGGCGCGCGGTATAGTCCGCTCCGAAGGCAAATCGCGTCACGGGACCGAAGGAGTTCGCCGATGATACTCCTACAAAATAAAGCCGCGGGACCGACGACTCGAAGGACGCCGACAAGGCTGGTGCATTCCCCGTTGTTCGGATCTTTTCCCGAACGGCCGAACTCAAAAACTGCAGTCTTTCAAGATCCACGCGGTATCCAGTTGCCGCGATAACATGATCGGCTTCCACGGACCGTTGGTTGCCTTGCGCATCCTTTAAGAGCAGCGTAAGACGGCCACCCTTCACCTCGGCGGAGGCAATCTCGACGCTCAGATGAAATGGAACCTTGCCGTCGATTTGCTCTTTCGTAAACCACGGAGGAGCGGGGCCAAGAGTTTTCCGAACTCGATCGAGCCTAAGGCTTTCGGGCAGGTACCGGAACAAATGAGGCATATTGGCATAGAAATACAACTGCATGCCGGAACCGATACCAGTTCTGGGATTGAGCAATCGATGCCTAAGAGAACTCTTCCCGCCCGGCGGGATCTGAAAGCGAATCTCGGAGCCCCGAGCGATCACCTGAACTGAAGCACCGGCCTCGTGCAGCAAGGCCGCGATGTCGAGCGCCGATCCGCCGGCTCCTACAACCGCAACGCTGCGGCCCTTGAATCCCGCAAGATCGCTGTGCGCTGAACTGTGGCTAAGAACCTCTTTGGGAAGTCCGGCCAAAACAGGAGGCAGATATGAGTAGTAGCTGATTCCGACAGCAACCACAACGCTGCGCGCCAGAACCTTTTCTCCATCCTCGAGCTGCAACTCGAAACCAACGGGAGATTCCTGCAAGGAGACAACAAGCTTTTCCTCAAGATTCGGAACGAACCTTCTTTGGAACGCCAGTCCGTACGAAACGAAGGTATCCAATCGAACTGGTTCGCCCACATCGGCATACTCGATACCCTGTTGTTGGCAGTAGTGTCGCAGGGTAAATTGCGAGCGCGGGTCGGAGAGAGAGGATGCGAATCCCTCGGACTTCAGCCGCATTCCTTTCGGCATATGCTTCTGCCAAATGCTCATGGGATGGCCAAAAATACGAAACCTAACCCCAGAAGATGCCAAATGCGCCGCAATGGATAGGCCGTAAGGCCCCGCTCCAACAATCACGACATCGGCGATATTTTCAGATTGACTCTTCATTTGTGCCATGGGCAATTAACTCTCTCCCTTCCTTTGCTCCTCTTAATGCAGTAATTTACATATCCCTGACATCGGTACTTGGTAATGTGCGAGCTTCATTCGTGTTCTTTCTTGTCTGCGAGGGGTTCTGCCCGGTTTGATTTGAACGCTTCTCAAAGGCGCGCTCATAGGCCAAGAGTAGGTTGTCGATCGAATACTTCCAAGCAAACTGCTGCTCGATTCGCTTCCTCCCAATCGCACCCATCTTCTGGCGCTCCTCCGGGTGATCAAGCAACCAGAGTATCTTGCGTGCAAAATCCGCGACTTGATCCTGATTATCACTGTAAAGAGAGGCATCCCCCGCTGTCGCGCGGCCCTCCTTCAGATCGAACTGTACGATTGGCTTGCCAAGAGCCATGTACTCTGCGATTTTGATCATCGTCGAGATGTCATTCATCTCGCATGGCTTGTCTGGATTCACGCAGACATCGGCCGTGGAAAGAATATCCAAAAGTTCACTGTCGGGCACTCGACCTGTAAAATCGACGAAATTCTCCAATCCCTTCTGCGTTACAAGCTGCCGCAGGCCCTGCAGCCCCGGTCCACCTCCCACGCAGGTGAAATGAACATCCGCACGCCCCATCTCACGAATGTATGCAGCCACGTCGATAAGAATATCGAGACCTTCCTGAATGCTCATTGTTCCCACATATCCGACCAGCCATTGTTTCCCATGCTTCAGGCTAGGCTGCGCGGGCACGAGGCGAAACTTGTCAAGATCGGGCCCGTTGCGGACAACAAACACATCCTTTGCGTCACGTCGTCCCCGCTCGATTGCCAGGCTGCGATAGCTCTCATTAGTAGCCATGACTACATCGCTAAAGCGATAAGTCATTTCTTCCAGCCATACCTGAGCCTTATAAAGAGCATCGCGGCGTTCGTATTTAGACAGATAAAGTTCGGGGTTGGCATCGTGGTGGTCAAAAATATACTTCACACCGAAGAGCTGGAAGGGTAGAGCAACGAGAAAGATATTGTCCGGGGGATTGCAGCCCTGAATGCATTGAAAACCTCTCGTAAGAAAGATCCACCAAGCGTAGAGGAACTCCCAAAAGAGCGCACAACCGTATTCCCAAAGGTAGCCCACGGCGGTGCTTCCTTCTTTCGGCATAGGATGCCGGTAAATGTGCACTCCTTCGAGCAGCTCATACTGCTGTGCATACCCTCTTCCACGAGGCGAGAGAACGCAGACCTGGTAACCCGCATCGCGCAGCGCGCAGGCCTCCTTCCAGACGCGACTGTCGAACGGCACCGGGAGATTTTCGACAATGATCAGGATCTTTCTTTTCGTGACAGAGTTCGTTCTCATAGCCATTCGTAGAGTCCTGCGAGCGCACAAAGCATGGTTGCCTGCCCCCAGTGAAGAGTCGGAGTCTTATTTACCAGCAGGCTGGAGTAACGCCGATAGTAAAAGTACCCGCTGCGATCCTGCATATGAGCGATCGTCCATTCAGCAACTTTCAAGGCGAGTGTCAAACTATCTGGATCCTCTTTGCGGAACAAAACGAGAGTGTCGATTGCCTGTGAGCAACATTGAATGTCGATCGGTAGCGTCTTGGATTGGTAGTACTTCGGCGTTCCATCAGACAGAAAGAACTTTTCCTTCCAATATCGATAGCCACGCATCATCGTGTCATTAAAGCGATCATCACCGCGTTGCCGATAATGATGAAAACAGTCCAACACGTAGGCTGTATGAAAGTTGTCCACCCAGTGTAGATTCTCTTTTTCTCCGTAGTACCAGGAACCGTCTGGGCGCTGGCAATTCGCCGTGTAGGTCATTGCCTGGCATGCCAGTCGGCGGTATTCCTCGTTTCCGCTCGCGGCATGGACCCGAACCAACAGGCTCGCCCCTAGCGTATTTGCGTTGTGAACCATTACGTCCTTGCCCGGGATATAGGAGATACAAGTGGCATCCCCCGAGGCGATCGCTGCCAGATCATGCGTGATGTGTTCGCAGGCACTCACCGCAATATCCAAATACGCGGCTTCATGAAAGTGCTCCCAGCCATCCAGAAAGGCGTGACCTATCAGGGAAGTCCATACGACCGTTGGAACGCCCTTGGGAAGGTAGAAGGTTCGCGACTGATAGTCGAAATGATTACCCCAACAAGCACCGTTGTAGCCGGGTGACCGATGTTCTATAAGCCACTGGAGTGCTGCTTTAGCCTTTTCATTCCAGCGGGGTTCGCCGGTCGCCTTGTTCAAGCGAATGAAACCACGCGCTAGAAATCCCATTCCTTTGGTCGATCGCTCAGGTGAGACGCCGAAAAGCGGTCGCAGATTCAGTGGGAACCGCCGTACTCCCTGAAGAAGGACAGTGCGAAGCAGCACGCTGTTAAACGTAAGCGGACGGACGAACCTCGCATTTAAGCCATCGAAGGTGTCGTAGCCGCGATAGTCGTGTTCTTCCAGCCAGTCCGAGAGCCGTCGGATTGACTCATCGACGGCCGCCTTCGAACCGACCGCGGCACCCGGTACCACCAATGTATCAAGCATAAGTGAGCTGGTGCTGCGCATTGGAATTCCCCTGTCGACTTATCCGAACAAAATCCACGAGACACTGATCTTCTCGGAGCTTGGCCTGAATTTGACTGAATTCTGGATCGCGATTGCCAATTACGATTGTCTGTCCGTGCGCAAGTACAGCGTCTATGTTGGGCACCATCAACCTTGAAATATGTGGAATGTGATTAAGAATAAAGTCCCGATTGGCGCCCACCAATGCGGCGATATTCACGTTTCGATCATAAATGCGGAGATCGTAACCCTTCCCAATAAGCCGTTCGATGACTTCGATCACTGGGCTTTCGCGGAGATCATCCGTTCCGGCTTTGAAGCTGAACCCAAGGATTCCGACACGTGGGCTTCCGCCATCCATCACCAGTTTCACTCCACGCGCAATTTGCATCTCATTGCTGGGGAGAACGGCGCTGAGAATCGGGAGCTGCAAATCATGCATCTTTGCCTGATAAGAAAGCGCTCGTAAATCCTTAGGTAGGCAAGAACCGCCGAAAGCAAATCCGGGCTTCAAATAGGCCGTCGAAATATTTAGCTTCTTATCCTTGCAAAAAATATTCATGACCGCGTCGGCATCGACATCGAACGAATCGCACAGGTTTCCTATCTCGTTGGCAAATCCAATCTTCAACGCATGCCAACTGTTGTCGACATACTTGATCATTTCAGCGGTATTGAGGTCTGTCCGCACCATCGGAGCCTGTACGTGTTCATAAAGAGATGCGAGCAAGTCGCCACTCGCTTGATCTAGTTCGCCGATAACTGTTTTTGGCGGACACCGAAAATCCTTGACTGCAGATCCTTCTCTCAGGAATTCGGGATTATTGCATATGCCGAAATCGATCCCCGCCTTCTTCCCAGAAGACTCTTCTAGGGTTGGAATAACGACCTTTCTCATGGTTCCGGGGAGGATCGTGCTGCGGACTACGACCGTGTGTCTGCTCGTCTTGGTTCCCAGGGCGTTCCCGATCTGCTCGCAAATACGACGAATGTAACGCAGGTCGAGATTCCCGTTCTGCTGACTCGGCGTCCCAACGCAAATAAAGGAAAGATCTGTCTCGTGGATCGCCGCAGCTGGGTCTTGGGTAGCACGCAGATTCCCGGAACTCACGGCTTCCGCGATAATCTCATTGATCTCGGCTTCTACGATTGGCGAAAGCCCGCGGTTGATCAGATCAACTTTGTCAGCCACCGGATCGATCCCCAAGCACCTGGTGTCCTTCGTCGGCAAGGCATCCGGCGGATACGGCTCCCACATAACCTAGTCCGAAAATACTAATCCTCAAAGCGCGCTCCATTTCGAAGTTGCCATCTGAAGAAAATAGCCTCTGGCAACGGTCCCACTCAGTTCTCGTTCCATCGCGTCAAGCAGTCCTATTGTCCGGGCCGAAAGACCAGGACCATTGGCAATCCGGGCTTGTCATATTTGGACAACTCCACAACGTCAAACTTGCTCTTGATCAGATCTATCTTTCTTTTGACGCGAAGTTTGATCTCTCCGGTCTGAGAATCGCCGGTGTAGAGTCTTACGATAAAGACGCCGCTACTCTTGAGATACTCCGAGTATTTGTTCAACAGTTCGAGGACGGATCCATACGGGATGTGATACATGGACTCCCTGAACAGAATTACATCAAATTTGCGTGGGGGCATATAACTAAGAAAATCCGAGCAGACGAAGCTATTTTTGCCGGCCCGACCATTTTCATTTGTCCGCCTCACTCCCTTGGCCAAGGCTGACTCCGATATGTCGACTCCGAGATATGTCGTATATGCCTTCTCGGCTAGTTCATTCGCGGTGTTGCCGGGCCCACAGCCAAGATCCAGAATGTCTCCACCCCGAGCATGCTTTTCCAGATGCGCGTAGACGCAGTCACTAGCTGTGTCGTCAATAAAGTTCCATTTGTCGCCAGAGAATTCCTTGTCCCACAAAGCTTTCTTGATCTTTGTTGGGCCATAGCTTAAGAGAAACCCGCGCGCAAAAGTTAACGCGCGCTGCACAATATACATTTTCTGATCTCCATAGATAATTTGCTCTCCGCACTTGTCTCAACCGGCCAAAGTGTTACCACACATCGAGGAAGCTATTTTTCGCAACTAGCGAAAATCGATCATGTTCCTGGATTTGATTCATGAAAAACGTTCACTCCGTCGCTGAATGAAATTCTTTCCCGAGCAGAACGCAGCTTGCTCTATCGAAGTCTGCAATTTGTTTGCACCAGACGCAATACCCAATTTGTGGGTTCCGCCAGATTAACGCTGGTCTTCTCCTGCAACTTGGAGCCAGGAAATCAACTTCTTACCAAGCTTCGTCTGAATTTACGCCCATCCAATTGAAACAGAAACCCGTCCCAGAGACGTCCCAACGACCATTTAATACGCCCCAGGAAGACTTGGACCCGCCTGGCTCGCTGCCGCCCGAAAAGCGCCGAGATCCACACGGCCTTCCAGGAAAGTGTCGGAAGTTGCAATTTTCCGCCCAAACTCTCGGCGATCTCCTCGACTCGCTTTACGAGATCTTCCCTATCGGGATAGAAGAAATACACCCAGTTTTGAAGATACGTCACGCAGGCTTCTCGCACTCTTTGGCTGTCTTCGAGCGAACGGATATATCGGATGTGCAGTTCCATTGAACATAATTGTGCGACCATCTTTCTATCGGAATCACCAATGTAGCTCAAACTGTTAGGGCCTGCAGTGCGATAGTAGACTTTCGCCTCCGGTACAAACTGCACACCGTCGCACGCAAGAAGAACTCGGCAGAAATACTCACCATCGTCATCTCCCAATAATCTGGTGTCCCAAGGACCTGCCGCCTCTGCTAGCTCACGACTCACCAGCCAGGTAGCCGTTTGCATGTAAAGATTTAGCTGCATCTTGCGTGTCAGCCATTCTGCCGGAGACAGATCGCACCACAATGCACTCGGTATGAACTGCGTCCGATAATACCGATACAGGAACCTTCCCCAAGAGCCCGATAGAAGGATACGCGTACTCTGACATGGGCCCAGCGCCTCCATCTGTCTGGCAATCTTGTCTGGCGCCATGAGATCATCTGCATCCAGGTATTGAATGAAATCCCCCTTGCTCAATGCCAAGGCAGTGTTCCGTGCAGCTGCTGCTCCCTGATTCTTCTGCGTCACAACCCGGAGTTGGCTGGATTCAAATCGCCGGGCAATTGCCAGGGTCCGGTCAGTCGAACCATCGTCGACAACGATGATCTCCTTCGGCTCCCACGTTTGCGCCAATGCAGAACGCAGAGTGTCCGAAATCCACGCCTGCGCGTTATACGCGGGAATGAGGATTGATACCAGGGGCCTCATTATGGTGTCCTCCCCAACATTTGCGCATACGCCCTCCGGGTCAGATCAGCGACTGCATTCCAAGAGTGATTTGCATTCGCATACTCCATGAGTTCGTACCTTCCGAAATTCAGATTCTTGAACAGATCGCTTGCAAAATATCTCTCCACGACTTTCGCCATATCCGCCGGATCGCCTGGCTTACAGAGAAATCCCGTGCTCCCCTCGACGATGTCTTCACGGAACGATCCGACATCAGTCGCAATCACCGGCAGCCCAAAACCGTAAGAAAGAAACAGCACGCCGCTCTGGAATATCTCCTTGTATGGAAGGACCAAGCACGTCTGCGGCTTTGAAATACAGTTCCATTTCTTCATCTGGAATGAACTGGGTTTTCATCATAACCCGCTCTCGAATGAAGCTACTCTCCACCGATCGCTCAATTCCGTGGAGATACTCCTCGGACCCTTTTTTCGGCTCTCCTGCGACAATCAAGCGGTAATTCGTATGCGGATCCTCTGCAATTAGTCGAAAAGCGTCAAGCAAGTATTCGATGCCCTTATAAGGCCTGATCTTGCCAAAGTACAGGATCGCCTTTTCATCATCCCTCAATCCCAAATGTCGTTTGGCATCAAATGGGGCGAGGTTAGTGCTGGGAACAGCATTGTTAATCGGATACCTGAGTACGGTCACCGCCTCGGCAGCCACCCCAAAGTCATGACAGAGCTCACTCTTCATCTTCTGCGTGTGTACGAAAATGTGATCACATAGCCGGTATTGAATTCTAAGTGTCCCGCGGTTGATCCAGGAATCTTTTCGGTCGCGTTTTGCGCCATTTATATTGTGTGCAGTAAATGCAACCTTCTTTCCGCACATTCTGTAGAACAGCATCATGATCGTGCGATCAGAAGATCTCAAGCTCGTTGTTCCACAAGATATGCAGAATTGGGGTATGGATCGTAACACATATCGGAGGAGCCGGACGTAATAAACAAGTAACTTAGACACCTTCTGAACAACATTAGCGTTGTTTCGCTGGCTGCCACGGAAGTTTAGAAATCGCAGATTGGGCGTCGTATGTAGCTCGGGACTATCGACTTCATCGCTGCCGACAACGTCCAAACATATTCCCTTCGAAACGAGTCCCATCGCCAGCGCAAACGCGTAGTGCCTGTCCTGACAGCCTGTCAGTAAACCTACCTCGATTGCCGACGACGACCCGCGTACGGCCGCCTCCTGAATGGCGATCTCCACTGAAGACGACTTTTCGGCAACGCTACTCATTTTCATGGCTCAAATTCGCACCGGCATCGCAAGTGCCTTAAGTTCTTCAACACAAAAGAGCGTAGCGCACGGAACTCCGGACGCTGAGGATTTCACATCGCTTGGAGAAACGAAACTAGGCGGCGCCAAGCTTCGCAGGGCGCCGAATACATTCTTGTATCGCGAGCCATCGAGAAAAGACGCACCCACCGAAGTTGTATTTATCGTGGCAAATGAAGGTTCAAATAATTCACTGAATCGATCGGGCTTTCAGAGGCGCGTCATCAATCGATGCTCCTTCTGATGAATCTTCTTGCTTGTCACGCCCAATTCGCTCCCTCGACGATAGGATGATCTCCGCGTGCAATGTGCAATTCATACCCGGGGGCAAGCCTTCTGTCTGGACAACCTCACCGCCTTCAGCCTCCCGAAAACTGCCTATCCCGACGCTGGACTCTTGGCGTACGGCGAGGTAGCCGTTGGAAGAGCCGCCAAATCTGTAGCCAACAACTTCGGTGGAAGAAGCTCTGGCTTTGGACCGCGCCCCAAAACCCATTCAAGGATTTTCGTAGTGTCCAGCGCCTTCGCATCCCATGTGAGACGTTCGCGCGCATAAGTCATAGCTTGCCGTTGCAATCTCCCGAGCAGGCTCCGGCTGCCCGCAAGTTCGGCCAGCGCTTTCTCAATTTCTGCCACCACGTCCCTCTCGTTCGTGAGAGGCACTTTATACCCCACTTCCGGATAAATAATGTCTCCGGGTCCGCCGAAGTCTACAACTACCGGCACCGTGCCCAATGCCAGCGCCTCAAATACGACGCCTCCTCCAAAGTCACGCAACGAGGGAAATACCAATACATCAGAAGTTCGCAATCGGCTCAGAACTTCTTTATGGCCAATCCAGCCGCAGAACAAGACGGCCTTGTCAATTCCGAGAGTGGTCACAAGCTGTTCAAGGCGGTTCCGCTCCGGCCCGTCACCGACCACCGTAAATCGGGCCAATCCCTCTCGCAACAGCGGGGCGGCCGCGCGCAGAGCAAGATCGCAAGCCTTCCGGGGAACCAACCCTCCCACGAAGATTAGTTCAAGATTGTCGTGCGCCTTCGAATTGTCTGGATTGCCCTCGACCATCGAGCGGCTAACCCCATTCTCCGGAACAAAAAAAAGCTTATCGCGATAAGCGACAAACTCCGAATAGGTTTGAGAGGAGGCAGTAATGATCGCCGCCGCATCACGGTAAGTGGAGCGGGAGAATGGCAGGTAGCGATATAGGTTACGCAAGCCTGACACCCACTCCTTTTGGTTCTCAAGCTGGCTGAAACCTTGGGGCCAGGGTAAGCCTCCATTGATCGGCCCAATTACGAATGGAATCGGGCCTTTGCGTAAGAGGAAAGCAAATGGACTCGGCAATACCGCCGTTAACGGGAGAAGCCGCAAAACGATGTCGAACTCGCGCGCGAATATCCGCTTCCGCAGCTGTCGCCAGGCTGTCCATTCAAAGGCGAGAAAAAACGGATAGCCGAAGGCAGTGAGCATCTGGGTATCAAAGTTGTATTTGAATATCTTGCGAAGAAACCAGTCATAGATGCGCTCGAGCGATGGAGTCCGGACCACTTCGATTGAGCTAAACCTGCCTTGAGCCCGGCGCACATTGCCCTCAACGGGCGCCCCGATAACCAACGTGACGTCGTGAAGTTCGGCAAGCGCTGCTGCATGTGCATACGCGACAAAGGGCATGCTGACAGCATCCGGATCAACAAACGGTGCTAGCAGCAAAATGCGTAGCCGACTCATACCTTCTCCCATTGCGGAACTCCTCAAAGTCCGAATAACGGCCGAATGGATGCTGGATCGATCTCTTCCTTGCGGCTGTCGGGACTTTAATTGCTCTGCTGCTGTCTATGAATTGCCTTTGATCCTGAGATCATTGGAAGCTATCGCGAAGTCTTTATGCGAATTGTCTTTTTCTTCCTCAGAACTCAATGACAGTCGCGATATCGATGCATCTTCATCTGCGGCCTTCTGCCGCCCGCTCGCACGGTGAGGCAATAGATCACGCAGGACATCGAGAGTCTCATTGAGAGGGTCAAGCCCTCTATAAAGCGCAATCACCGCCGCAAGATAGAGAGCGAAAAATAGAAGCGAGATCGAGATCAACCGCACAAAAGCTGCCGACGTTCCGTCCCTCAACTCGAATCCGTAGATATGCGCGACCTTAAGAAGCGCCACGGTCACACAACCTGCTCCAGCCGAGGCAACAAAGAATCTCCAAATTGAACTTGCGACTTTCTTAACATCCATTCCAATCGGCTTTCCTGCAAACCAGAATGCCGGGAACATTAAGAGGAAGTACGATAGCGTCCATGCAAAAGCGACCCCTGAAGGACCCCATCGTAGAGTCAAAAGAAACAAGCTCGCGGTACAGGTAAATTCGACCAAGCTCCAGTGCAGCCATCTTTCGGGCCGACCGATGGAAAGGTGAATCCAGCCATGCGTGTCGTAGAGCAACATCACTCCAATTCCCGGCCCGAAGAATACAAAGATTCGGCCAGCCTCTTCCCACCCGGGTCCCAAAACAATATGAATGAGATCCCTTCCAACCAGCGTAAAATCTGCCCCAATCCCCATTCCTACGAGAGCCAGTACAGAAATTGCTCGCAAGAAATAACGCTCGAATTGGTCCTTATCCCCACGGGTGCGGCTGAGGGTGCTGACGACAACGGCGGACAACGGCGACAACAATTGCGTTTCAGGCAGAACGAACAGGTCGTAGGCCTTTTTGTAGAATCCGAGGACTCGAGCCCCGAACCGCCAGCCAACAAGCAGATTGTCCGTATTCCTAGTCAAGTAGCTGAAAGCAAAATGCGAGTAGACGTTCATCGCAAACTTCAAGTCTTGCCGCGTTCCCGGCGTGCGCCTGACTCGTTTTGGGATCCACCGGCACATCAGCCATGCCCCTGAAGCCGTGACCACGGTCTGCGCCACGCTACCCCAGACGAGCGCCCAATAATGCCACCCAGCGATCGCCAAAACAATTGAAACAAGAACCAGGACGAGTTGGCCAGAAAAGTTAATGACCGCAGTAATTCTGAACTGCATGGCCCGCTGCAACAGCCCTAAATGAATCCAACCGAGGCATCCGATTCCGATGGTCAGAGACATCGCCATAGCAACGTTCCCGACTGCCGCATTGTGATAGAAGAGCTCTAATAGCCGCCCTGAGCAGGCGAATGCTACTGTGAGCATCGTTCCAATGCCCAGTTGAATCCAGAAAAGATTGCTCGCCAGAGTGTCATTGAGCTCCTGGCGCTGGATGATGAGCTCAGTAAATCCGTTTAGGCCGAAGCTCCGAAACAGAAGACTGAGCGTAGTAACCATAGTGACGATCCCAAAATCGGATGGGGTAAGCAGGCGCGCCAGGATTGCCACCGATCCGATTCCGACAGCAAAGTTACCCGCTTGTCCGGCAAAAGCCGCTCCCGCGCCCGAACGGCAGTACGTCGAAGACTGTTTCCTGTGATGATCGGTCGAAAAGTACCGTCGGACTGAAAGGGCCTCAAAACTTCCTCATTTCGATGCGGTTCCGTTCCAGATGATTGGTTGATTATTATGTGCGGTTCACCAATCATTCCGCAGGTAGGAACACAGAAACCCCACACGGGCGCGGCTTCCTTATTGTACGCAGGCCTCGCAGGAACGGCTCACAGCCGCGGATTGGAAGGGCTAAGGGGTTCTATGCTAACCTCGGTGATATCCGGGAATGTACATTGCGACCCTTTTAGTGGATGCAATACGTTCAACGTGCTTGAGAACGCAGGACTGGAGTTCTGTGGGACCGGCCGGGAGTTGGTTTCAACACAGAGCTCTTTCGATTGCTGCCTTGGCCACAAGTGAAATCCTTATTGGACTGCATCGGATCCGGCCGGCAGCCCCAACTCCTAAACTGGGAGATTTGCGCTCCAATGGTTTCAAAGTGACTTGAGTAACCGTTTCTCTGACCCGTTTGTGGTACTCGTCATTTCTTGAGTACTAGACTCGGGACAGCCAGCCCTGGGTATAACCCATTGCGCATTTTCGGCGTCAAGCGAACTCCCTTCGCGGTGACGTCACAATAGGATCTTTGATCCAATTAAAAAAGGAGTTCTGCATATTTTATGAATCTTCTTCCCGCACTTTTCTGGATGCTTCGTCCAAAGGCCGACAACAGTAGCTTTGACCGCCAAAGGGGTTCTTGGTTCGGTAAACAAAGCACGCAAGCGGTCTCCTCTCACAACCAGCCAGCGCATTTAGAGCGTTCGATCCTTCGGAACATATTTCGGGCAAGCCTGATTGCGCTGGCAGCCTCCTTTCTGAGCGCACGCGTGGCGCAAGCGCAGGGAACCTATAAGGCTGCTTCCTGCAACTATTCCGATGTGAATGCCGTGATCAATGGACCTACGCACACAGCGATCAATGGCGACACGATTCAAATCCCAGCTGGCACTTGTACGTGGACGAGCGGAGTAACGGTAACAGCCTCCATCACGATCACTGGTTTGGGTGCTACACCGAACGCTGGCCCATCGACTTTTGGCTCGGGCATGAATGGAGTAACGCTCCTCTCGAACATCCCGTCTGGCCCGATCTGGTATCTTGCGCCGACCTATGCGTCTTCGAACAACGTAACCACGCTTCAAAACATGAATCTCGATCCGGTTAACAGCTCGACTCAGCTTGGCGGCGTGGTTTTCATTGAGGGAGCAGCAACCTCCGCGGGCTTCCCGCAGGTCCGCATCGACAACGTCTATTTCGGTTATACGACTCAGTGGACCGAATCCGGCAATGGCGATAACACCGTAGACATGATCCGCGAGGACAACGTCGTAGGAGTGGCCGATCATAACACTCTGCCCCCGGGTAGTCTTTCTAACCACCTCATGACCGGGCAGATGTCTTCTTATCTTGGAGTAGGCCAGTTCGGCGACAACTCCTGGGCACAACCTGATTCTTTCGGAACAGCGACGAACTGGTACAACGAAAACAACCAGACCTATATAAATGGAGCCACATTCAATGACTGCACTGAGGCTGGCATCACAGTTGCCCAGAGCGGAGGATGCCGCGTAGTCAATCGCTTTAACCATTCCACGGGATACAACGCCTTCGCTTATACCGCCGTTCACGGGCTTGATTCGACAGGCAGACCGAGGTCTGGAAGACATACAGAAACATACGGAAACGTGCTGACTTGTCAATTTAATTGTGGTGATGCTGTTGTCTCATTCAGAGGTGGGACAGGGATTGCATTTGGCAACACCGGAATAGCGAACTCGGGCGTTTACTACAACCAGATCATGGACGGTACGACCTACCGGATTGCTCTAGCTAACCCCTTTTTCGGAACATGCAGCGGGCTGAACTCGCTCGACATTTTTGACAACGTGGACAATGTGGTTTATGTCTCAGGCACGCTGGCAGCGGGTGGAACGACATCAATTTCTGATATGTCGAAGAGTTGGACGACGAATCAGTGGGCTCCGACCGGAGCACCTTACTTCTTTTACGATACGACACAAAGCTTCGGGGCACAAATCACCTCCAACACTTCCAACAGCTTGACGATGTACGCCGAGATCAACAACGGAGCTTCCTACAATTCTGGTGACTCCTATGAAATCATCCGCGCGACCGTCTGCGAAGATCAATGGGGACGCGGACAAGGAGCTTATGTTTCGGGTGCCGGTATAACGGGCGGCGGTGTGGTTCCCGCTGCGCCAATGAACGAAGTACTTGATCCGGCGTATGAATGGGATGACACCATTACTCCGGGCTCCGCTCTGGGTCAACAATTCGGAACGAACTACGCGGGGCAGACCATTCAAAACCGCGATTTCTACACCGACAATTGGAAGGCAGGCGCTCTGTCGGGCCCCGCGACGCAAACCAGCACCACTGCCCCGTTCAACGGCTCGACGACGTGTAATGCGGGCAGCGGGAATTATACGTGCGGCGTCGGATTTGGTACTTTGGCGAATCGGCCCACTACCTGCACCGCAGGCGTGGGGTACTTCGCAACCGACCAGGGGAGCTGGAATACCAGCGGCAACGGTTTCGGGCAGGGCGAGTTGTTCAAATGCACCTCGACTAACACTTGGAGCTTGGCCTACACCCCGTACACTTACCCGCACCCATTGGCAGGCGGCACAGGTTCGAGTGCCAATCCTCCTGCCCCGACAAACCTCAGCGGTACGGTTGTTCAATAAACGAAAAGTTGAAGCCGATCCGAAAAAGGGAGAAGAGAATGCAATTTTGAGCGTTCTCTTCTCCCTGGAACTGAACCCCGCGGCTCGTCTTCCATGGATGGCATTTGTACTCAACGCGCACCTGTACCCGCACCCGTTGGGGAGTGGTGCAATACGAAGTGGTGTTGAGTCAAATTCATCAACTAGCGCAATCCCTGTGAATTTTTCGTTGGGACTTCGGTTTTTGCAGACGACTTGTCATTAAGACACTCCAAGTCGCCGAGTTGAAGCATCCTTTGAGCTAGGAGCTTCGAACCTTCTTCGCTCAAATGCAACTCATCCTTCATGAATGGAATTCCGTTCTTTTCGTCTGCGTATTCGACGCAATGATCGCGTTCACATACCGCTTTGTAGATTGATGCGTAGCAAACATGCCAATTGTTCTCGGCCAGATCCCGCATCTCATCGTCCATACGTGCCGGATACCCGGCACGATGCTGTTGCGCCAGGTTTGGATTATTCCAGGCAATCGAATATGCCAGAAGTCTCGGCAATGGGGCGTCGTATTCTGTCACCGGACCGAATACGACTAACTGGATGCCGTGCGCCTTCGACCAGCTGACGATTTCGGTGAGGGCATCGAGGTTTTGCCGAATCCAGCGAGCTTCGACAAGAAGTGCCCGAGGCGGGTGCGAAGGCAAATACTTCTGAAAGAGGAAGTCCTCGAAACGTTGGCAAAGCGGCGTACCCCGCGGATGTATCGAGGGCTCACAGCCCCACACGGCTGCGAGTTCGATATTCGCTCCCGGAATCGCCGAATTCAGACCGCCCCATAGGGCCGCCGCAGTGCTGTCGCCGAACAAAAGATAGGTTTCCTTACCGGGACTCCTCTGAAAACACCGATTGTCATCAAAAACCGTCGCTTGATTTGTCGCCGTAATGACACAATCGCCTAATTGGCCGACTGAAGTAGTGTCGGCAGGCTGCGCCCCGGAACCCGAGGGTGCCGCAACCCTAGAGGCGCCCTTGGTTGAGGCGCTCGCAGTGTGATGGTCGGCCGTTGAATCGTCTGCGTGTGGCCCTCCTCCGGAAGCCTGCAGGTAAGATGCGACCTGCACAGCCCTCAGTGGAAAGCGCCTAGGAAAGCCCCGCGCGTAGATTACCGCGCTTGAGAACAACATCAGGACTGTCATCACTGCTGCAGAGAGCCCAAACAGAGGGCGACGCTGAACTCGCCGCGGATTGGCACGAAATGGACGCTCAACAAATCTCCATGAGAGAATTGCCAGCACAAACGAGACCAGGATCTCCATAAGCTTTCTGGCGTTTTGCGACAACAACAGCAACGCCCATTTACCGGAAACGATTCCGCTCAGATTGACGGAAAGGCCGAGGTCGTTTAGAACGATGACCGGCCAATGCCAGAGATAAAGAGAGTATGAAATCAGCCCGATGAAAACAACCGGACGCCACGACAGCGCCTTTCCAACCAAAGAGGGGCCCGATTCCCCGGCCCCTATGATAAGTGCAGCCCCGATGCACGGAACGAGAGCCGGCAATCCCGGGAACGGAGTCTGTGCACTGAACTTCAATGCTGAGTAACCGATCATGGCGATTCCCACGATGGCGACAACATTTCTTAGCACACTCCCTTGGAGTCGCGGGAAGTATCCCTGAGAGATGATAGTTCCCAGTAGCAACTCCCAGGCTCGCGTGTACGGCATGTAGAACGCCGTTGTGGAGTTGTAAAGAAGGGTAACCTCGCTAGCTGCCAGCGAAGCGAAAAAGAGAATCAACACCGCTAGCTTGAGCCGTTGCGGAAAGAAGTGGCGAATAATGACAAGGAAGATTGGAAACAGAATATAGAACTGTTCTTCGACCGCAAGAGACCACGTGTGAAGCAATGGGTTAGAAGTAGGCGAATCGAAGTAGCCCGAATGCAACCAGAAAAAGAAGTTCGATGAGGAGGTGGTTGCCGCAAATACTGATTTAACGTAGGTAATATACTCCACTGGAAGCAGCAAAAAGCTGAGCACAACGCTCACAGCGATAAGCATAGCGAAAAGAGCGGGAAAGATACGCCGGACGCGCCGCTCATAAAACGCGACTATGGAAAAACGAGATGCGGCTATTTCGGAGAATACAATTGCACTAATAAGATACCCGGATATTACAAAGAAAACGTCAACCCCCACAAACCCGCCTGGGAGGCGGCCAGAGGATAGGTGAAACGTTAAGACGCTCAAAACTGCAACACATCTGAGCCCGTCTATGTCCGGACGATATTTAAGTACTGTATTTCGAGTTGATATACCACTCATAAACGCGCCTTCTGCAACAACTGGGGACTTTATGGGGGACGCTCTCACGATGCGAAAGACTCGACGCTAATCGTCTTATTCGCAGCACTTTTAACCGGGTTGATAGATTGGCGCATCAAAGGGCGTGGCCCATCGGTTCGGGAGAACTCTCGCCTGATCCCTGCATGCGCATTCACAGTCTTGCAAATTATCTGCTGCCATACACCCAGGACGACTCCTGCTTCCCTTTCGAAATATCTCGCACGGGACCTGCCGCAAGTTTTCTCTTTGTCGACTCCCAAACAACGCCCGCGCTAATAGAGGCGGAACTGACCACCGGTAAGAGAAGAAACATCCAGATCGGATCCAGTGACCTGAAGCCAGCTTCGGTGATGCTGTAGACCGACGAGATGATGATATACGCGAGCATAAGTCCGCCAACGGTGGATTTCGCCTGAAAGCAGCTACACCGCGACAATATCCGCTTATCAGGATGCATGAGATTAGGCATACCCCTACCCATCCAAGGTTCAAGTAGACTTCGATGTAACCGTTGTGGGCCTCGTTGAGCTGTTCCGGGTGCCACCAACCTACCAGGCCTTGCTGAAACTTCGCTACATTTCCGGGCTCTATCCAGAAACTCTCGTATCCTGCGCCAACCAGTGCGTTTGGCGCTGCGGGAATTACCGCCGCCCAAATATCCGTACGCCCCGAGAGATTCGACTGTCGCCCTAGCGCCTCGCAACAATTCCTTCTCCGCCGAAGAAAACAGATAATTCCTGCGGCAACGACGCATCACGAAACACAGCACATGGAATCGAACTGGTCTCTTCTTGATCGCGCGACGATTCGCGATGAAGATGAATCCCCCGCCGAAACGAAGCAGCCAAGCGAAGTTGCCGAGTCCGCCATCCTGAACAACAGAAGCCCGAATGACAGGAGAACAATTTGAGCAATCATATGCCGTCGCGATCGATTGCATTTTTTTCGCGCCAGAGTCCCACGACCCGCCACAACGTGTACAGAGAAACGACAAGCAATATAACCCCGAAAACATTCTTGTTCGATCGTTGTGCCGGTATTCATCAGCATCCCGTTAGGGGAATATCCGCGTCCAAGAACAGGAAAATACTTGATAAAGAGCAATGAGATAGGCAGCAGAATGTAGCCACACGCGAGATACGAGGCGCCTTAAAGCCGCGGCTGGCCGTGGATCTGTAACAACAATTAGCACCATCGCCAAGTCGTCTGTTAGCTTTGATCCAGCGCTTGAGCGCGATATCTGGATGATAAGACCAAGCGGCGCTGACGAGACAGTAAAGGAAGATAAACGAAAATCGGCCAGTTTGGCATTAGTAAGGCAAATGTCCGCTGCCGGCGCTGAATCAGGACCACAAGGGCACCTGCCAAGAGGAGCGCAAAGATTGCGGCATCGATCGGGCTGCCTCAGACTGGACCATCAGGGAAGCAGAGGAGCTGGCACGAAACCAATACGAAATAGGGCGAGATCCAACAATCCACAAGTAGATTATCGGCAACCACAGAGCTTTGGATGTCCGGATCGTCCTGTCGCGATCAAGATAGAAAAGTTCTGCGATCCCGCAGATGCAGATAAAGGCCGCAATGAAAGGGTTCATTTAATTGCGCTCGAACGCAATCCGTGGTTTTATTGTCAGCTGGCGTCAAAGAAGAGCCGATGCAGCAGCTCCAACGTCAACAACTTGTGAATGGCGGTTGTATAGTTACGCCCTCGGCGAGTGTGCCCATCAACTATCGCCTCCAGGACCGACTTTTGTAGATAGGGGCGTCCCAGGGCTCGTGGATCCAGAAGAATCTCCCGCACATAGCGTGCCAGTTGATCCCGGTACCACACCCGGAAATGGGTCAGCTTATGGCGTCCCAGAAATATCCTTTCAAGATGAAGGCCGGAGAAAAGATGATCAACGTGCGCCACTGACGCGGGCATGCCATAGTCGTAAGCGTACTCGGACTTGAACGTGAATTCTCGGCTGGCCCGCCTGAGCATCGCAAGCGGACCTCCGTGGCCAATCACGCCACGATCCGAGGGAATCTTGGCCAGAGTGGCACTCCCCCCCCTGATCAGGCGAAGGCGAACATCTTCACCCTGCAAAGTGTCCAGGGGCGCGCGATAGGCGGTTCGGACGAAGTCGTTGTCCATGAATGGAGAGCGAACTGTGATCTGGCTCTTTTCGATCGCCAATATTCCATAGTGGTACCACGGCGATTGGATGAATGCCGCAAACTTGACTGGATGCTGTCTCCGCGCCTCGGCATATGTATTAGCGGCTTCATCGAGGTATGGCAAGAAATCCGGCGAAAACAATCCTGGCACCGGTGCACTCGGTTTGAACATTGCCGCATGCCGAATGATTTCGCTCCCATAAGTCCCTACGATTTTTGCGGGCGCAATCTCCCGGACTTTCTTGCTTATATAGAGGTCGGACGCGCGGTAAACGTCGACTGTGCCTTCACTGATGAGAATGCTGCGTTCCGCGTAGCCCGCAAATCCACGAAGAAATTCCTCCCCGACCTCGATAACCTGATGCGGCTGCTGAAGAACCCCGGCGATCTCACGCCCAATCCGAACATCAAACGAATCACGATAGGTTCCGCCAAACGTATAACTCGGAAGCGATCCCGGCGCGACCGGGTGAAGTGCCAGGATCACCCGCGTGTCGAGCCCCCCGGTCATCGCTATTCCGAGCCGTTCAGGTCCCTCGAAATACTTAGGAAGGGTTCTCGTAAGAACAGAGCGAAGTTCCTCATAGAAAGGCGCCGCTGCGAGGGTAGTCTGCTCTTCCCATTCGTGCGCGTCGAAGTACGTTCTCCTGCTTGCGAGCTGGGAGCCTCTAAATGTCCATTCGCTCGCCGCGGGCATGACGTGGATGCCCTTAAAAACCGTCCGCCCTCCGAGAACACAGCTATATGAAACGAATTCGCCGAGTCCCTGAGAATCAATCGTTCGAAGTTCCGGCCGGACCGCCAGGATTGCCTTGGCCTCGCTCGCAAAATAGAACCCGTCGGCTGCCTCGTGGTAGTAGAGTCGATGCATCCCAAAGCGATCATTGAAAAGAACCGCTGCGCGATTCCGGAAGTCAATCGCGAGTCCATGAAACATCCCGTTCAGCTTTTCAACAAAAGATGGATCCTCTTCGCAGAGATGAACAAGATATCCGGCTTCCTTTTGCCCAACACAGTGACCCCGTTGTTTCAATTCTTGCCGAGTTGAGGAACCGCTATATTCCTCGCCAGAGAAAAAAAGTGTGACGTCACCCTTTTCGTTGCAAATCGGCATCTCATCCGCAAACGATCCTTCCAGAGCCGTCCAGCCAACATAAACTCCAAGGGATTCGTCAACAAATGTTCCATGCCGATAAAAACTCTCACGATGAGCGGCACTCATCATTGCTTCGAGCTGATGCTTCTTCTCGCCGCAATCACCTCTCCCAATAATTCCAATAAGCCCCGGCATTTCGGTGGCTCCTAATTATGATTGATATTCGGGTGAAATATCTTGATAGCTACTTATTTACAGATAGCTATAAATTGGAGCCGGCGGGAGGATTTGAACGCTCCATCTGCCGATAACAATTCGGCTGCTCTGGCGTTGAGCTACACCGGCGCATGAAAGTCTTTAAATCGTACCACAGGGCCCGAGCCCGCAATCCCGCCGTGATCACCGAAGGAGGCAGGTTCCCGATAAAGCCGCGATGAAGTCTTGCTTTCATGCAAAGCCTTCCCCACAGCGTCAAGGGCACGAAATATCTAGGAACAAGAAATTCTTTAAATCCGTTACGGATCTTAAACTCCCGCAAAGGACTGTCGCGCTTGTTCCCATAATTGTAAAGCCCGTAGGTGATATGTGAGATCCCGCGCATCGCACTAATCTCCACAGCTTTCGCCATCAAGGCATTCGCCGGCCTCTTATCAAAATGACTTGGCTTTGAAGTTAGATTCAGAATCGCGGCCACATTGCCCCGATAGACCAGATGCAGGAACCCAATCATTTCTTCGCCGGAATACGCGCAGATAAAGTCACATCTACCGGTAAATTCGCCATAACGTTTGGTCGTCTCGTCCGCAGTCAGTCCGTAATACGCGTTTCGCAGGCCTTGGCGCATTGGGGAATCGTCGTTTACCCCTCGAATTCCCTCGATCAGCTTCTCATCAAACGCTTTGACATTGATCACCACTCCGCGTTTTTGCGACCGCCTTACATTCTTCCGCGATTCCTGAGGCAAACCTTCCCACCACTGTTTGAAGTTATCGAGCGGTATGGCCGCGACACTCTCCCACTCCATCGGATACCGAAACTTAGGTTGTGTCTCAGGAAGCTTCTGCGTAAAACTGAAGATGTCGCTTTTTAATATGTGATCAGCGTCCTTTTTTAAGGCCGCGACATAGCGCTCGGGATCGTCCACCCCGTTCTCCATCATTTCTTCGCCACGAATGCGCGCGACCCTAAACCATTTGCCCTTGGTAGTTAGTTCGCTCCCGTTCACCCTCATCACGGGAACTGCAACCCACTGCCCCTTAATTCTGACTACAACCGATTGACTGGACTGGACCATGCGCGTGTATTGCACCTCTAGGGAACGTCTGGGCAAAGCTATTACTTTAAGTTCTGCCAGGCACAAAGTCTCTTTCGCGTTCCTGGAGTCGATTACCACGTTTTACAAATCAATCGAGCGAGTAAGCACAGATTCAGATAACCGCCGCAGCGTGTTCCCGCGCATAATCCTTTGTCGGTTCTGCAACGCTCTCGATTAGGCTCTTAAAAATGGCTTCCATGATTCTCGAGGTCAAGAGAATTTCGCGATAGGGTATTGGCTCAGGTGTCCCTTCGACGATGGAACGATAGAAAGACTCAATCAGGAACTTCAATCCAGACTTCATATGGAAGTCGTTACGGAGAAAGGTCTTTAAGTTCAGCGATGCATTCCCCAAGTACTGTCCTGCAAGGAAAATAGGCGGCACAAATTTCTCGGCGTAGCTCTTGTACCGTGCTCCGCGAAGCTTAATGAGCGTCTCTTGATCCTGATCGAGCATAAGGCCGTTCTTTGGGCCATAGATTCGAAATCCATGGAGCCCCGGGCGCATTTGGGAAGAAAAAGTGAAGTACGCCGTAGTGCCGTCTCCGTCGCGGATAATCACCCTTAGTTCGTCGATGATTTCTGTCTCGCCAAGAGACCGAAGAAGAGGACTGGTGAAGCCGGAGCTGATCACCTCCGGAGAATCTCCGACCAGGAATTCCGCAATCCGGGCCACGCCGTGACTAATGATATTTTGCAGGAGTTTCCCAGGCAGCCGCCTCACCCAGTGTTGCTTGTCGCCTAATAGCGCTCCGGAGTACCCGGCCTTTGAGATTTCATAGCAGTAGTAGCTCTCCATGTGAACAGGCGAACCGCCCAGAAATCCATTGCGCACCATCGAACGCATCCTACGTGACACATGACTGAACTGATCATCATGACCGACAGTCAATTTCAACTGTCGCTCATTGGCAATTGCGATTAACTTTTCAGCTTCATCTGCCCATACTGTGAATGGCTTTTCTACGTAGACGTGACATCCATACTCCAGGCAGGTCTTCGCCAAATCAAAATGACCTTGTGGGGGCGTGGTTATGTGCACAACATCGGGTCGCGCCTCATCAAGAAGTTGGGGCAAACTGCTAAAAGCCTTCTTGATTGGGAATCTCTTGGCTAACTGCTGCGCCATCAAAGGCTCTCGATCGTAAACGCCTACGATCTCACAACCCTTGATCCTGCCGATCTGAGAAGCATGCGAGTCGGCGATTTTCCCGCAGCCGATTACGGCGACCCTAAGCACTCGTCCTCCTGACTCGACAGCTCTCAAAAAATATCTTCAATCCATCGTCGGTTCGAACCCTGGGAATCCAGCCAACGCGCTCCTTCAGTTTCTCATTGCTATAGCGCGTGCTCTTCCAATATGTGTGCCATCTCCGCCGATTGAATACTGGGGGGAGCTGATCGTGGGACCACTCCGAATATTTCTCCCAGAGGTAGCAGAGCGCGTAGCTCATCAAGTGTGGAACGTACAGCGATGGAAATGATCTGACATGCCTTTTGTACAGGCGCAAGAATTTGCGGCTGCTGGGAAGGTCGTCATCCACAACATTGAATATTTGGCCGTCAGCTCCGTGCTTAATCCCGGCAAGAATTATCGCACTGGCGCAGTTATCGACATACGTCAGAGGTATCGTGTTGGAGCCACCCAGGTGAAGAAAAATCCCGAACGTCCCGATTCCAACGCGGCCGGTAATTCCCTCATTTCCGGGCCCGTAGACCTGACCTGGTCTGACGATTGCGTAAGGGATGCCGCGTCGGGTCGCATACTCGAGCACAATCTGCTCCTGTTCCACTTTGGCGAAGCAATAAGCTTCCCCTCGTAGTGCGGGCGATTGTTCGATCGGACATGACTCATCAAGGAGCTTGCCATGGATCTTATCCTGGTTGGAGTACACAGCAAATGAACTGACGTTGACAAATCGCTTCAGGCTGCCGCTGTTCGCCGCCGCATCCAGCAAATTTCTGGTCGTAACCACCGAGTTCATGAATGCATCAGGAAAAGATTTCTCGCCTCGGCCTGCCGCAAGATGAAATATGACTCTTGCATCCGTCGCAGCGCTGGCACAGTCTTGGGGCGATAAAAGGTTCCCGTTGACGATCTCCAACCTCGAACCAACCCCATCGACTTTGGCGAGCGCTTCTAACCGATTTCCACCTTTCGATGATCTCGCAAAGCATCGCACACGCTGAAACCCCAATCCCAATAAGCCCTCAACAACTCGCGAACCGATAAATCCGTTCGCGCCTGTTACCAGCACGAGATCGTTTTTGTCGATGATATTTTCGTGTTCCATCAATTCGCTTTTAAAACCTGTCTCGAAAAAACGAGCTTTTTTAGAACGGATTGTTTCAGGGTCAACTCTATGAAAGCCACTTCATTCCGAGTGGGACATTTCACCGATCCGACTTCGGGTCGCCCGCTTCTTCCCTCTGAAGAACTTCTTCAGTCTGTTCATCTGTTCTCTTCGAACAAAGGCAACGAGATCTGCTGAAAGCGGCATTTGCGCTCGCCGAACAAGCGACCAGACATATCCTGATCCCAACGCCAACCCACCAATCACAAAGGGGTGGTATTTCATTTGGTAGACTGTCCGAGCCAACTCCCAGAGAGGGTGGTTACCAACCGTGTAATCCTTCACGCCTATCTTGAACCTGGCTTTCAGAACACCCTGCATCGCCGTGCCCATTTGGCGGTGATGCAGACAGACTTTTTCTGTGAAGGTTCTCGTCTGCCACCCACGCATACGGGCCGAAAGCACAGCGACGTGATCGATGCATCCGCCCTTCAAAGGCAAGTATCCACCAATCGCTTCATAGCACTCGCGCCGAAAAAGCTGACAACCGCCCCAGACATTTTCTATATTCGAAAAGCGGTAATCATATTGGAAAGTTCCCTCGCGAAAGGGAGCGCCCGCCATTCCCAATTTCGGGTTCTCCTGCATCTTTTCGAGGAGAAACTCAAAATGCTCGGGCTCAAAGGACACATCAGCATCCAGGTTCCCAACAACATCAAACTCGAGTGCTTTCACCCTGTCATAGCCTGCATTGAAGGCGTGTACTTTCCCCGCGAAATGTCTTTCCTGCCGCTCCGGCATGCGGACCAATTCTATCCACCGATACCTGTCTGCATACTTGCGTACAATCTCATCGGTCCGGTCTGTTGAACCATCACTCACAATCACCCACCGAAGCGGGGGATATGTCTGCGCGGCCATCGACTTGAGGGTCAGTTCAATGAACTTTTCCTCATTTCGGGCCGGCGTGATGATCACGTAGCGCAGTTTCTCTGACATTGTCCGATCAGTACCCGCGAACCAAGAAACTGCCATAAGGCACTCCCTTGGCGTCTATTGATTTCACTCTTCGTATCTGCGAAGAATCCCCTGCGACGTTCGAACAGAATTTTACGCAAGTCGAAACCATGCGCTCAATTGTCGAAGGATTCAGCGTATGAGGACTCGATCGACCATCTCAACGAAGAGAGAATGCGTTCGAACGAACTCAAAAAGGAAGGGAATGTATGGCTTTTACTCGGCCGAAGCCAGAGAACTCTCCTGCAACTCCGCCTGCTGCCGGTGGCCGGTTTGGGAAGTAAATTTTAAGACTTCTTCGACGACTCTCGCCTGTTGCTCAGCCGTTAATTGCGGAAACATCGGCAACGAAACAATCTCGGCTGCCATTCTCTCCGCGACCGGAAAGTCTCCCGGACCGTAGTTCATCGAGGCATAGGCCTTCTGCAGGTGGAGGGGAATCGGATAGTGAATGCCCGTTCCGATTCCAGCTTCATTAAGATGCTTTATCAGTTCCTCTCGTTCCTCGGTGCGAATCACATAGAGATGGTAGACCGCGCGCGACCAGGACGGCTCGTACGGAAGTCCCAGTGCCTCATCGTTGGCCAATAGCTTACTATATTCCGATGCGCGCTCACGCCGATCGGAATTCCACTTTCCAAGATGCGGAAGTTTTGTACTTAAAATTCCAGCCTGGAGCGCATGCAATCGCCCGTTATAGCCCTCAATATCGTGATAATACTTTTTCACTTGGCCGTGATCGCGGAGCATTCTTATCCTCTCCGCCAGTTGATCGTCATTCGTGGTGACTGCTCCGCCTTCTCCGCAAGCTCCAAGATTCTTCCCAGGATAAAAACTAAACGCAGCGGCGCGACCCATCGTGCCAGCCCTCATCCATCGGTTCAGCTTCCGCGAAAAGTACTCCGCTCCGTGCGCCTGGCATGCGTCTTCAATAACGATCAGTCCGTATTGATCAGCTAACTCCAGAATCGAATCCATGTCAGCCATTTGGCCATAAAGGTGAACAGGCACCACGGCAGTTACCGGCCGGCCGCTTCGTAGACTAATCAGGCTGCCCGATTTGTCCCGGACGCACTGTTTCTCAAGAAATCGCTCGAGCATTGCAGCGGAAAGATTGTAAGTGCGCTCATCTACATCGACAAATTCCGGAATCGCACGAGCCTGTGAAATGGCCTCAGTAGTCGCAATAAATGTATTCGGAACAGTGACAACTACGTCGCCCGACTGCACCCCAGACATCATGATTGCAAATCGCAACGCATCAGTTCCGCTGCTTACAGCAATGCAATGCCGTGCATCGCAGAATTTCGCAAAGTCTTTTTCAAAAGTCGCTACAATCGGGCCTCCAACAAACCCAGCTGTATGCAAGCTTTGTCGAAAAGATTCCACCAACTCGTCTTCGAGTTCCACATGCGGCGTAATCAAATCAAGAAATGGAATCGGCGTCGGGACCATTGGATCCTTGGTGTTGCTGCTGCTCACAAAGCGCAAGACTCTGGCCGGATTCCCCGCCACAATCGCATTCGCCGGCACGTCCTTGGTAACGACGCTTCCAGCGCCGACAATCGCGTTCTCTCCAACGGATGTATTCGGAAGGATCGTTGCACCGGATCCGATCGATGCCCCTTTCCTAATCACAGTGCGCTCGACTTTCCAGTCTGCTTCCGTCTGTAATGTTCCGCTGGGTGAGGTGGCACGTGGATAGCTGTCATTCGTAAACATCACTCCGTGACCGATAAACACGTTGTCTTCGATCGCTACTCCTTCGCAAATGAAGGAGTGACTCGAAATCTTACAACGCTTGCCGATCACAGCATTTTTTTGAATCTCTACGAACGCTCCGATTTTGGTTTCATCCCCGATCTCGCAGCCATATAGGTTAATAAATCTGGCAAGTCGGACGTCTTTCCCCAGCTTTACATCCTCTGCGATCGAATTTAACGGGCCTGAATTCACTGGACTCATAAATAAACCAAGGCTCCCTTCTTGCTAAGTGACTCACTCGCCGCTTCCAGCATCTGAACTACTCGCAACCCGGCGCAGCCATTATTAAATGGCTCTCGTCCACTCGAAATGCATTCGACGAAGTAGGTCATCTCCTGCCGAAGAGCTTCCACCTGTTCTAGCTGTGGAGCCCACATATCCCCCGAACGATAGCTCACCAACAACTCGTACAGTCCCTCGCGATTAGTAATCTTGACGCCCTTGTCGTAGACCTTGATTTTTTCATCCGCTTCTAAATCGTTCCACACAAGCATGCGCTTTTCGCCGCCGATCAGTGTGGTGCGAACCTTAACTGGCGACAGCCAGTTGACATTGATATGAGCAATTACTTTTTCAGGATAATAGATGGTCATGAACGCGACATCTTCGTGCCCGTTCAGATGTCCCTGGCCCGTTGCTACAACCGCTTCCGGACGCCCCTTAAGGACATGGTCCATAATCGAGAGATCGTGTGGCGCCAAATCCCACAGCACATTAATGTCGTGCTGGAAGAGCCCAAGGTTTACTCGAGTCGAGTCATAGTAGTAGAGATTTCCAAGCGCGCCTTCTTCCAGCAATTGGCAAATCTTGCGAACGGCGCCGGTGAAAAGAAAGGTGTGGTCCACCATGATTTGCAGATTCTTTTGCTGAGCCAGGTTAATTAGCTCTTCGGCTTGCGCTGCATTGCTTGTGAAGGGCTTCTCCACAAATACGTGCTTCCCATTTTCTAACGCTGCTTTAGTTAATTCATAGTGCGTCCAGACTGGCGAGACAACGGCTATTGCATCAATCGTCGGAGACTTTATCACCTCTGACGCATCGGCGGTTACCTGGACATTCGGATACGCTTTTTGTGCTCTAGCTCGCGCACCGGCATTTATTTCTGCAATTGCGATAACCTGTGAACCTTCAAGGCTCACTAGGTTTCTGACAATATTTGGACCCCAATATCCGTATCCGATTACTCCAAAATTCACTGTCCTTCTCCGTGTTACCCTAGTTAACAAATGATCTAATGTTTAACTCTAAAGAAGTGCTTCGCCCAACGAACGTCCCCTCAGAGGACCTATTTCAGTTGAGGCCAGGGAAGAAATTCAATATGCGCCGGAGCCTTTGATGACTGCAACGGGCGTGCGAAGCAGGATCATTAAATCGAGCCATGGAGTCCATGTCGTTGCGTAGCGCAGGTCGAGCCGAACCATCTCGTCGAACTTTACGCGACTCCGCCCAGTAACCTGCCATAAGCCAGTAATTCCTGGCTTCACTTCCAGTACTCTCCGACGATGCCAAACCTGGTAGGCCGCCAATTCATAAGGAATTGGCGGACGAGGACCGACAAGAGACATGTCGCCCTTGAGAACGTTGATCAGTTGAGGCAACTCGTCAAGACTGGTCCTTCTCAAAAACTTTCCAATCGTGGTGACTCTCTTATCGTTTGTCAGCTTATATACGCTCTTGCGGTTCCCCGATTGCGGTTCGGCAACGCCTTCTTCGGCGATCAGCTTGGTGACGAACTCGCGATGAACCGAATGATCGTTATCGACATACATCGAACGGAATTTCAAGAATGTGAAAATCTGACCAAATTGACCTACCCGTTGCTGTCTAAAAAGAATTGGACCTTTCGATGACCATCTGACTGCGACAGCGATCGCAAGAAACAACGGTAGGCAAATCAGCGTCAGCACAGCGCTTCCGACGATATCAATGACCCTCTTCACAATCAAAAGAGACTTTCGGCTATTGTCGTGGCTTGTCAGATCTGGATATAGGGCGGAATTGCTTGGACGACCAGGCGCGTCGTCTTCCCAGTCATCGGGAAAGAGGTGGAAGGATATACTGATCTGGCTGAATTGTTCGAAGGTAAGCTCGTTGCGGAGGGTCTCACTCACTCGATTCAGGATGGCACTCAGGATCGAGTGCTTATCGTTGACTACGAGTCCTGTGAACATGACGCCGACAATGCAATTGTCCTTGTACCATCCAACGAGATCCGTGTCCCTGCAAGCCGTGAGCAAGGCAGCCACGATGCATTCAAGCGATCGCTTCGTTTTCTCCGGGTTCTGGTGATTCGCGAGCTCCAGCAGCATTAGAACGAACGGCGCCTTCGAACGCTCAGTTCGTTTGCGCTCAATAGCAATCACACGCCTGAAGGTCTCTTCGTTGAGCGCCCCTTGTTCGATCGAGGCAATAGCCTCACTAATCGATTCAACGAGATTTGTAGACCTTTCCTGTCGTATGGTCACGATTGTCTCCTTTCGTGCTCTTGTAGTTATGCAAATCGCTTCCGGGGAAGCATCGACGCAAAGACGCGCAGCCCGTGCGCACCTGCTTTAGCGACAGATTGCAACTTGTTCGTGGAAAGTTGGATTCGATGAATTGGTGGAAAGTGTAATGAGATTGAGATACCGACGCGACCGGACATTCATCAGAAGTACGCCGCGCACTATCTTGACTGATCAGTAATAGTAGTGGCTGTTCGCCTGATTCTTGGAACAGTTCAAAACCGCACCCACTAACTTCTGAGGCTCGATTGCTTCAAGTCCTCTCTGCAATTGCTTTTTCTCTGTTGTCCCTTGGCGCGCAACCAAGATGATTCCGTCCGCCAGCCTCATCCATACGCTGGTATCGGCCAACGGCAAAACAGGTGGCGAGTCAATCACAATGCAATCAAACCAGTCAGCTAACTGGGCCATCAAAGCATTCAGTTTGACCGACTGCAATACCTCGAGAGGATTTTGCGGAGAGCTCCCGGCAGGCATGATCCAGATTCCAGGGCCCTCGAGATAATAGACGCAGCCTGTCAGCTTATGATCTCCTCGAAGCCATTCGCAAATTCCAGGGTTCCCCTGAAGGCCGAACATTTGCGACAATGCCGGGCGTCGCACATCGCCTTCGAGAAGCAGAATCTTCTGTTGTGTTGAACGAGCGAGAGTGAAAGCCAGGTTGGCTGCGACTGTTGTCTTTCCCTCTTGTGGAATCGTGCTTGTAATTAGCACCTTCTTCAGCGCGCGGGTGCGACTTAGGTCGCGCAAGCGCACACCCAGAAGTCGAAAAGCCTCTGCGGCTGGGCTGTCCTGTTCCGTAAGAGCCACGAGTCGGCTCTCGGGCGCTAGGGAAAGCTGCAGGGTCTGGAACTGGCCGAGGATCCGCAAACGGTCGTCGTTCTTAGAAGAATTGATCGCACCCGCGGCAGAGGATCCTAAGGGCGGCGCATTAAAAATGGGTTGCGGCCTATCGCCATTAATCTCCTCGACGGCCACCGAGTCTGCGCCATCAAGGACCGACTGGCTCTCCCACTTCGTCGCAATCTGACGTTCTGCACGGCGAAGCATGTCGTTCGGCTCCAAAGGCGTCTCTAACGGGTTACCCGCGCGTTCTGCTTCGGATCTTTGTAGGGCGTCAAAAATCTGACTCATTCTTTTCTACCTCTCAGCCTTATAAGCGAGCTTGTTCGGGATCACTTGAGATTTCATCTTCTATATCAGGTAATTCGAAATGATGTCCATTTGCGTAACTGCCATTTGCTAATGCTCTGTCGATCTCCGATATCGACGACTTATCCAGTCGGAATTCTCGCGCGACCTGCTTGACGATGTCCGGAGTGATGACCGGAACCTGCCGAGCATACGCCGTAAGCAATGAATTCTCACAAATTGTGTTGATCAGTCGCGGAAATCCTCGCGAAAATCTGTATACCATCGCCGTCGCTTTCGGAGAGAACAAGGATGACGCACTGGAGTCAGCCCCCGCAATCTGAAGCCGATGTTCAATATATCGCTGTGTCTCTTCAAGACTTAGTGGGGCTAGATGAGTTCGAAGAGCGATGCGCTGCTTCAACTGCCTCAGACCTTTGGAATCAAGCTTCTCGTCGAGTTCTGGTTGACCCACCAAAACAATTTGCAACAATTTGTCATCGTATGTCTCGAGGTTCGAGAGGAGCCTGATTTCCTCCAGGAGTTCATCGGACAAGAGATGCGCCTCATCGACAATGAGCACCGTGGTCATCTGTCTCGAAGACCTAGACACCAAGAACTGGCTCAGATCGAATAACATCTCGCACTTGTTCTTTCCTGAAGCCTGCAGGCCGAAATCCAAAAGCATGTATTGCAAAAACTCGGTCGACGTCAGTCGGTTATTAAAGACATAGGCATAAGTAATGTCCCTGCTCTCTTCGAGAAGCCTCAGCAGGCACCGAAGCAAAAGCGTCTTGCCCGTTCCCACCTCTCCCGTGACAACGACAAACCCTTTGTGCCGTCTCACTCCGTAGTAGAGCGATGCGAGCGTTTCATTATGCCGCTCGGTAGGAACGAAGCAGGTCGGATCCGGTGTAAGATCGAACGGATTCCGTGTGAGTTGAAAGTATGCTTTGTACATTCGTTTCGACTCGTCCTAACTTTGAAGAAGACTAATTGTTGTGCCGGCCAGAATTACGAAAACCACAACCGCAGTCATCGCCCAGCTCAGTACCATCCGTCTTCTGCTCCTCGCTTCATCCGAAGGTTGCACTACTTCCGGTATTTCCGAAAGAATTGTCATCGGCAGCAAGGCTTTGAGATCTGTTTCGCTATGCAGACGGTCATCTGCGAATTCAAACCCAACCACAACAATGGCTCCCACAAAAAGTCCCAATCCCAATCCAATACCGCAGAACTTCAGACGATTCGGAAAATCGGGCTTGACCGGCAAGCTTGGAGGATCCAGGACTGTAAAATGTTCTCCCTCTTGCAACTGCTCCATGCTTGTTGCCATCTCCGATGCATTCTTCTTCTTTAACAGATCGTCGTAGATAGACTTCGACTGGTCGTAACCGCGAGTCACTTCCGCAAATTGTTGCTCTGTCGCAGGTGCTGCATTGAGCCGCGCTTGGTATTCGTTGATTCGTCCCTGTAACTCATCGATTCGATGTTCGCGATTCGAAATCTCTAGTTGATTCGCTTTCAGCTGGCCCTGCAACTGCGCCAATGGCGCGTTCGTTTCAAGACCGTCGGTGTCGCGTGCGGTGGCTTCGTCAACCGGCTTCTTCGGAGCCGCAATCAGATCCTTCCTTACCTTTTCCGTCTTCGAAATCTGCTCCTTCAACTTAATTACGTCCGGGTACTCGTCTGTATAACGCGAGCTTAGGTCCACCAACTCCCCTCTTAACCGGGCAAGTTGCTGATCGACTTCAACCAGCCCAGTCGGCGTGCCGTCCGCCTTTAACGAGCCCCGCGCTGAACGATTCTGATCGATAAGCGCTTGGAGGTACACTCGCTGCTGCTTGGATTGATTCAGAGAATCCTGCTCGTTCTGTAATTGTGTCTGCAGCCCACCGAGAATTGTGAGATTACTGGTCGCCTGCGACGGCAGAATGCCTTGGTGCCCACCCTCGAATGCCTTTACTTTCTCTTCCTGCTGGGCGAGTTCAACTCGTGCAGCTTCCAGCTGATCCTCAATGAATTTTGTCGTTCCCTCAGATTGTTCCTGTCTGACCTTGTTGTTTTCGTTGATGAAGAGATTGGTTAGTTCTGTTGTCACTTGCTGCGCAATCCGCGGATCAGGTGAGGAATAAGAAATTTTGAATGCAGTGATCTCATTGTTCCGAGTGTCTCGAACGAGATCAATGCTAATGTCCTTCCGCAATTGTGCCACGCGCTTGTCATCCGCTGAAGAGTCCTGAGAGCCTCCATAGAGATGAAGCTTGTCAATAATCAGCAACAGGCGCGTAGGGCTGAGTATTTGCTGCGTTATGCTTTGCAAACGGTTCTGCAGATTCTCGCTTACGTTTGGCGCCACATAGTTTGACGGCATCGTGGGTTGCTCCACCAGGATCTGCGTGCTCGATTTATAGAGCGGCTGCAATACCCAACTGGAACCCCATACGATTAGCCAGGTCAGGAAAAAGGGAATGAGCAGGTGTAAATAGCGCCTGCGCATGATGTCGAGATACCGCTCCACATCAGGCCGTTCTGAATTCTGCTCTTCAACCAGATCTACCATAATTATCGTCCTAGAGGTCTCCTGAACCCGTAGTTAAGGGAAATGGCCACTCGATCGGCATCGGGATGATTCGAGATCGCCGCAATTCCGAAGTAGGAATTATGAAGACGAGTGTACTCTCCAACTACAGTTAGGTGCTCGCCGAGCTGATAATCGAGTGAAGCTCTTCCGAACAAGGTGTGGCCGGCTGCGGAATTTGTCGGTAATCGACGGGGTGGAGTTCTTTGAGTTCGAATAATTGCCGCTCAGACCCCCGCGTAAGTCGTTGGGTGAATTGCCACCTCGCCGATGCCGTTGCACTGTCTGCTGTGAAGGAACCGAAGAGACCCCATCCCGTCGTCACGGCGCGAGAATAGCCCAACGCAACAGCCGCGCGACGTCTTTGCCACCCAATGCTTGCATTTCCACTCGGAGCCCACGATCCCAATCGTCGGGGTTCCAGGGACAGAGGTTGTGGTGTATTCGGGCCCCCCGCTAGCTGATAGAGAGAAAGCTATTGCTTAGGCGGACGCTGTAGAAAACGGTAGCATATTGGCTTTCTGTCGTCGAAGGGTATGGAGTTGTCTCGGATATCGCGTACCTATACGAAAGCCCAAGATACTGCGATTCGTCCGAATCGACGGCTGTAGGATCCCGACCCGCCGCCGCCATGTGAGTTATAGAGGCCCTGAGATGCTGTCGAATTCGAAAAATTAAACGAAGAATAATTGCCCGAGGCGCTGATCATGCTGCTTCTGCTGAATTGATAACCGACATGCGCGCTCGTGGAATCCATGATCTGGCCCGCATACGGAGCGATCACGATTGGATATCCGAGAGCTTCGCAGAACCGGATATCGTGGCACCTGACAATGTGTAGGGCTCGCTGAAGACCGTTGAATTCTGTCGAAATACTTCTTGTACAGCGACCGTAGTGTGAGGAGTCCAGCGATACTGGAAATCGGCGTCCGCATTCTGTGTCACTTGATTCAAGTACGTTGTCGGATGGAAGAACATGAATCCGGGGCTGTAATTCAACGATCCGCGCAGCCGGGATGTACTCGTTGAGATCTCGATATTTGGCAGTATTGTGTACGACTCCGCGCCGATCGTTCCGGTTCCCTCTCCTGCCAACACGTTGTCGTCATAGGCGGCAGTAAAGAGGAGGCCTCCCGACAAGAGATTCTCTCTCTCCTGGGATCCCACCTCTGAAGGGTAAAACGACCCACTTATCGCGGGTGGTAACGTCATGAGCGAATCATCGTCCGCCGCTCCTGATCCGCCCGTGGCGCTTGGCTCCACCTGGCACCAAAGCGGCATCGAGCCGACTAATACAGCGAGACTGAAGAGAATACGTCTAAACATGTTCGACCTTTATGGGACGATGATCATGTCGCCTGGTTCAACTTTGACATTCTGGGAGAGATTCTTGCCTTTGATAAATTCTTTGTAGTTGAAGTTCAACCGCGCTTGGGTCCCATCGGGATTCTGCCGAAGGATATATACACCCTTTGATTTGGCAAAATCCTTAAATCCGCCGGCAAGTGCAATTGCATCCATGACTGTGGTCGAGAGAGTGAGTGAATACGCTCCCGGTTTCCCCACGTAGCCGAGTATGTTGTATTTCTTGCTGTTAATCTGCTCCACAATCACAGTAACTTCGGGTGCGGTGATATAGTTCCGCAAGCGGTTCGAAATGTCCATTTCGAGTTGCAAGGGTGTCCGGCCCGAAGCCTGCATCTCTCCAACGAGCGGCAATGAAATCTTCCCATCGGAACGGACTGGAATATTCTTAGTGAGATCAGGCTCCTTCCAGACGTTGATCGAAAGGTGATCGTCATTACCAATCACATAGGAAGCATCATGTGCCTTGGTAGCGCCCGCACCTGTCTCTGGCTGCGTAACCGAGGATTCCGCGCCGGCTGTTTGGGAATTTGCATCGGCAGGATTAGCACTGGTAGCCTGCCCAAACGCTGAAAAGGACAAAACCACAAGAGAAAGAACTATTTGGATTGACGCTCGTGCGATCGAATTCATTTCAACTCCAGCGGCAAGTCAGGCATTTGACCTCGGGACAAGCAAACACGCCTGTCCTGATCTATTTTCGTTTCGAATATTGCCAATGCAACCGACATTGCGCTCCTCAGATATCGAACGCAGAGAACCAAGTCGATTTTGATTCGTAATTCACAAAAGTCAATGCACGGTCCGTCCGCGCTTCAACGGCTTAACGCGCTGGCACTTAACCTCATTCCGCGCGAGAACAGGTCGTTTGAGAATCCACCACCAGCAGTCTCTGCTCGGGGAATAACGCCGGTCAAGCCCTTTCCTTTAGCAGGCTCCACGTCCGCGGCATCGATTTCAACCGATACTGATTGCGCGAGCATTTCCACCGAAAGAACCAGCCGGAAAATGCTCTTCTTGCGCACCAGGACTCCAACAACCCCTTCAAGACTTCCGCGGGTAACTCGAACCATCTCGCCACATCGCAGAAATGGATGCGGCTCCACACGTGTGGGGCTATTGACAGCCTTCCTAATCGAATCAATCTCATCGTTTGGGATAAATGCGAGGCGCTCGCCGCTATAGAGGATGGTATGAATCCCAGGGGTCGTCACGACCTGCAACCGGCGATTCAGTCCCCCACGCACAAAAACATAGCAAGGGAAGAGCGGCAAAGAGAGGGTTTTGTTTCTATCTTTCCAGCGACGGACGCAGTCGTAAAGCGGCAGGAAAACTTCGAACCCTTTCGTAGAGAGTACCTGCGCAACTGCCTTTTCATGCTGATGGCGGGTGTATACCGCCCACCAGCTTGAAGAGTTTTCCACGTCTTCGTCAATTCTGTCCAAGTTGCTCATTTGTAATAACTTACATTCCTACTTGCGAGTTTGCCTGTGAATCTTTTAGGCACAGCTCCGCCCTGTGAGCCACAGGCTCTTATTTCAAAACTTCCTCAACGAACCGTCTTCGCCCTTTTTCGGCGCCCCAGACTTATCATCTGCGGTTCATACTTCTTTGCATCTCATCGACAATTTCAGTTGAGAGCAGAGTCGTTCAGTTCAGGCCTATGCGGGTGCAGACTATTCGAGCAGTACATCCGTGAAGCCTTCGTTCCAGCCTCACAGTCAGGAATCTTGTGTACTACCCCATGTCACCCGCTTGTAGGCACTATGTCAATTCCACGTTGGTAATGACTAACCAATTACCAGTCCTACATATTCCACATTTTGCGGGAGATCGCTCTATGTCCCATCGAAAACTCCCTGAACTCGTGCGTGCGCTCGTCTCTTTCCGATCTGTGCTGCCCGAATTACAGAGATGGAGGTAAATTCCGATGACTTCCTAGAGCAAATCCCTTGTTCAGAACTGCGTCCTCTAGCATAGTGAAGGACGTCGCCCCGCAATTCAATTTCACGAAAGTTGCATCATGTCGCCCGGAGCGAGATGGAGGAAACCTTGAACACTGGTTTCTTCCCAGATCCGGATTCCCCTTGAATTACCGCTGAATTCTCTCCGATCAAGAGCAAGTTCGACCTTGCCGCGAACCGTCTGCATCGCCGCCGAGCAGCCAAAGATCACCTGCTCGCTCGGGAGATCTCCCCAGGGTGGTTCAATAAAACTGGCCAATCCTCCCGGCATACGCTGTCCTGATCGGCGATCACGCTAATCCTTCTGCGCAATTCGATTCCCGTCCTCAAGAACCATGGTGAAATTAGAAGGCCCTTCGTTTCATCTCGAAGCATCCTTCACATCTGATCAAGAGGATCAGGCCACTAGCAGACGAAATACCGTCTTCAAGACTCTATTTCGTCGGTATGATCTCGTCACCGTTGCCAGATCAACCGAATTTCACCGACAGCGTCGACGTTAAATTCCGTATTAACAGCCTTATAGCAAATCCTCATGCGGACGCGGCCTTTGGCAGACGGGGTGCTCTCTACAAGACTGTCCTGCGGATTCTGCGCGAACGGAACGCTGCGTAGGGACAGGACGAAACTTTTCTACATGAGGTGCGGCACATCACAATTCATCCCAATTTCGGCTTCCCTCTTCTTGTGAGCGATCAAGCCGACGTAATCCGAATCTTTCTTGGACTGATGAGTGAGTGGGATCGCGCTGGGCGCCCGCCGGAAGTCCTAACCAATGAGCCAGTTGGACCTGTGAAAAACTCCAATGACACATGGTCTCCGGCCTCCAATAACGCGAACAGGAGTCCGAATTGAGACCGACAAAGCCCTGCGCAGCACTCAGACTGCGGGCCGATTTGCAGCGAATTCGATATAGATTACTATGGGAATGTAGGTTTGGATTTCAACAACAGCGGCCGATTTGCAATGGACTCGGCATAGATTACGATGGGCCGATAGGCTTGAATTTCAGGAAGAGCGCCGACTTAGATACACGGGACGGTGCCTGCATTGACAGCCTTAGTGCAGGCATTTATCTGGACGTCGCTTCCAGCGGAGGGCCTCTGAATCTGGCGGCGGACATGATCAGCCTGCACGCGGCAGCTCCCGCTAACCGGTCTGAAGTCTGTGCGATGGACATCGGATGCCGCGTGGGCACCACAGCCGGGTCGGCAGTCGATGACCTGGCAGTAAGCTCAGTCGATTTTTCCGATACAGGGATGACGGCCGACTGCGGGTTCCAGGTGGTTTCGATCAAGAAGTCTGATACTACGGTCTGACTTCGAAGTTTCCACTAGCCTTGGAAGCAACTCAGCGGTTGAAAGAGGCGGTACGTTGGCCAGTGCCGTCGATGTTGATACGGCCATAGGGTACGAAGTTCCGGTTCCTTGGAGCGCGTCGCTGACTGATAGTCGGTCAGCCAACGGCCGGGACCTCAGTAGTAGTGGCGATTCCGTATACAGTAATCGTCTTTTCCGGCTGCGCAGGCAGCTACATGAGAGCCCTGGCGGCGCCGACCGGCCCGGCTCCCTTTACTCTCAACTACTTTACGATGGGGTAACTGGAACTCCTACATCCTTTGGTACAGCTGCTTTCTCGGCCGGGAGCCAGACTGCCTCGTTTAGTTGCTCATCCCATACATTTTCTGCTGGCAATTATCTAAAAATGGTCGGCCCTTCCACAGCAGACACAACCTTGCAGATACAGTGGAGTTCTTTATGGCGTTCTCTAAGAAGTTCGTGTGGTTCGGTGTTACCATTCTGTCCCCGGCGCTGTGCTTTGGGCAGACGATTACGGTCGGATCCACAACCCAGCAACTGAATCCTTCCCAACGCAGTTCTGTTGCAGCCTACTGGCCTGATGGAAACATGGGGGCCATTAACCGCAACGGCACAAATTATATCTGGGCTCCTACGGTTAATCGGCTGGGGATCGGTTCAAGCTACGGTTTCCGAATCTGAATAGCTGGTCCGGTAATGTAACTTTGGATACGCCCGCAACGAACATCCCTGTTGGAGGGTCAGGAGCCTTTGACCAGAATTATGTAGGCGGCGGGGCGGTCTATTACGACAACGCTTCCGGATATCTGATTCAGCTCTATCACGGTGAACAATGGTTTGGCGGTTCCGGCTCACCGTTCTATGCTGCTCTTGGCCTCGCCTACTCTACCGACTTCGGTAAATAACTGGCATAAGTTGGGCGAAGTCATCAGCCCGCAAGCAGCAAGAGTGAACGGCGGGACGAACTGTCAGGCGGAGGTTGGAGTAGGGACGCTGGTTCCCGTTGGGGGCTATCTCTATACCTATTACACCGACACAGCTTCCGGCTGCACGAGTCTGGGGATTGCGGTTGCTAGAGCTTCGATTTCATCTGTGATCGCGGCAGCGACAGCGGGAACTCCTTTTACCTCCGGGGCCGGAACTCTCTTCATGAAATACACCGGCAGCGGAACTTGGACTGGAAATGGCGTGACCGATCTTGCCAATCCGCAAAACGGAGGTGGGGCGTTCACACAAATTGCTTCCGACCCAGCGGGGTCGTCGTACATACCAAATGTACGGTATGACAGCTACACGAATACTTACATCATGGTCTATATCGTAGTACGGCGGGGCCTATGCCTCGATTGCGACAGACTCTAATGGCTTCGGAATCTACGTACCCCAGGTGAGGTACGACAGTTATCTTAATGAATACATCCTTGCATACTCGGACTTTTACAACATCGTTCTAATGACTTCTCCCGATGGGTTGACTTGGAGCAATTCACAGAACGTGGTCACCGGAGGAGGCGATCCGCCAAATGCCGTTAATTATCCTTCGTTGTTCAACACTTCTGGTGGGGGGGACCCGCAGGTATTGGGTCAAAACTTCTCGCTGATCTACGTCGCGCCGTTCGGAACCTGGTCAAATTCAAACGTCTATAGCGTGGCGATCAGCGTTGGTTCACGGCCCGCGCCGCCGGTTCTCAATCAGCCGGTGGTGAATTAGGTGAATAGCGTCCGGAAAAGCCGGAAGCTATAATTTGTGAGTACCTAGTAGAGATAAACGACGACTAAGTGCAGATTCCGGCGTTGTTGGTGCGTCACCGTCTGCTCGTGAGTAACGAGAACTAAACAGCTTGAGACGCTTATCCGCCGGCGGTCGAGCCGCAGTGCGTCTACGATAACTCTCGCCAACCCGCCGCGAAAACAACCATAAGCAATTTGCCGATCTCGCTGAAGATCAGGCGCTCAAGATGTTTGGGAAAAGGTTACTTCCGGATGGGCTAAAACCGAATGGAACCGGCAAGAAGAGCTTGCGGGACGATACAATCCAGCCGGTCTATTGCTCGAATTTTTGGATCAACGCGTCGTGTTCCGTGTTGCGATGACGGGGCTCAGCTCACACGGTGCACCCCGATCCAACCGAGCCTTCGAGATCCTTTCGCGCGCTGGCGAGACCAGTCGGTCGAAGCCTCGGTTCGGCCACGAAAGGAAGTCAGAGAATTCGAATGTTGTCGAAAGATCGAGACGTCGTCGCCTCCATACAGGCACTACGTGCCATTGCAGTAATTTTCGTGGTTCTGAACCACTTTTTCCCCAGCCACCTTCCGGGTGGCTTCATCGGCGTAGACATTTTCTTCGTGGTTTCCGGATTCCTGATCAGCTCGCATCTTCTTAGGGAACTAAAGAGCGGGAGCTTAAACTTCAGTCGGTTTTATCTGCGTAGAGCCCGCCGATTACTGCCCGCTTCTCTGCTTGTTTTGACGTTGACCGCCGTTGGTTCCTATCTGCTGTTACCCCTTTTTTCTAGAGCGGCCTTTTTGAAGGGCGCGGCAGCTGCCGCGATCTACGGCGTGAATTGGTGGTTTGCGGCCAATGCCGTCGATTATTTCGCCGACACGGGCGTCCCTTCGCCGGTCAATCACTACTGGTCGTTGTCGGTCGAGGAGCAATTCTATCTCATCTGGCCGGCGCTCCTGTATTTTTCCCTCCGGGTTGCCATGGTCAGAACTCGGCGTACCGCCGAGAGCCTTATCCCCGCTGTTATCGGGGTTCTTATGGCCACGATCCTGGTGCTTTCGCTGATCTCGGCGATCCTGGCGCTCCACCACGATCGGTCAGCCGCTTACTTCCTGACTTATGCTCGAGCCTGGGAGTTCGCTGCCGGCGGCCTCGCGGGTCTGATGCTCGGCAATCTGAAGAATCGGCTGCACGGGGGCCTGGATTGGCCGCTTTTCGGCGTCGCCTGGCTGACGCTCATCGCCTCGAGTTGGTTTCTCAGGCCCGAGTCAGGCGTTCCCGGTCTTGCCGCGGTGCCTGTGGTTCTCGCCTCGGCGATCCTCCTTGTTATCGGGGACGACCACGGTTCGCTTCTAGCGCGACGGATCATCGGGTTCTCGGTTGTTCAATGGCTCGGCGATATCTCCTATTCCCTTTACCTCTGGCATTGGCCGCTGTTAGTACTCACGCCTTTCGCGCTGGGCGTCACGAAGCTGAGCATCGCCCAACGGATAGTCCTGCTCGGAATTTCGCTCGCACTTTCGACCATCACCAAGCGACAGGTCGAGGACCGCTTCCGTTCTCCCGGCCCGCACAAAAGCAGGCGGCGCGGTCTTTGGCAATGCGCCTGCCCTCGCTGTCTATCTGCTAATGTCGGTGGGTCTGGCAAGCTGCGCCTTTCTCGGTGCTCGATTTGCGGAAGGCAAATCAATTAAGGTCGGGAAACAGCTTTATCGCCTCTCACTGAATCCCGGCCCGTGCTTTGGCGCGCGCGCAACCGACCCCGGAGTCAATTGTCCGAATTCTCATCTTTTGGACGACCGAGATTTCGTCTTGGGGAACTGGCTGGCGACGATTCAGTTACCCAACGGACATTATTGCCAGAATCGGCGGGGCGTTTCCGCTCTTGCCCCGTGCGAGTTCGGCGCGGCGGAAAAGGCGGCGAGGAAACACTCGCTCCTTTGGGCGACTCTCACGCCGCCGTGTGGGAACCGGCTTTGGCCGCTTCCTGGCGCCGCACGGGATACGCGTTCGAAGCTTCATAGCTCGTCGTGTGCGATCACGGATGACGACCGCTCGCTGGCGACTTATCTGGATCCAGAGTATCGTGACGCTGCCGAAAATGGCGGCGGATGGCCGTAGCGGCGATCATCGCCGACAAACAGATCGATACGGTCGTCATCGCAGATAACGCCTACAATCAGAAACTTCTCAATGAAACGGGTGGGTGGAGCGAAGATGATGGTCGCGGGGTCGCCGCGGTCTTGCAGCGTCTTCGCGTGGCCGGAAAGCGAGTGGTCGTCATCGACGACGTTCCCGATCTGCACTTCGATCTGCCTGAATGCCTGGCTCGGGCACGAACCAACAACGATCCATGCACGCTCGACGAAACCAAGATTCCGGCGAGTACGCCGCTTGGACGCGCCGTAGCGCTGATGCCTCCCGGAGAGATCGACTATTTGAACTTCAAAGATGTGTTCTGTGATGGCACCGTCTGTCACACGGTGATCGGAGGTATTCCCGCCTATATGGACAACAGTCACATTACCCCCGCATTCGCAGGTACTCTGGCGCCCCGGCTCGAAAAATTGATCGCTAAGAATGACCCGGCTGCCCCGCATCGCCCTCCCTCTCCAACCTTGACCCACTAGAGAGGACATCATGCGGCCGATACGCCTGTGGTATCCGAGCTACTGGAAATGATCAAAAGAAAGCCGAACCGCGTTCCCAAACTGGTTTCCTACACCGCGCGCCGGAAGCACAACGCTAAGCGACCGGCCCGCGGGTTTTAGACGTCCGCGTACGCGCCGCTGAAAGTCCACAAAATCTCCTTCACGAAGAGAAACGGATTGCCACCTCGTGAAGAAACTTTAGTTAGCCGGCACGATCTTGGAGCTTCAGGACAGCTATTGGCACAAGTGTCCGTGGCCGCGGCCGCCGGCCGTTAATATGGCCGCTGGTCGTACGGTGAGCGCTTTGCGAGGGCTGTTCATTGAGGTGCGATACGAATCGCAAGTCTAAGAAATAAT
>CAWAEE010000010.1:0-252581 GCA_963781125.1 uncultured Acidobacteriaceae bacterium | reverse complement strand
AGGTCTCTGTGACTCGAACTCGCAAAGCATCGCGGCCCGAGTTCAGGTTCATTTCAGATGTCGAGAATGTCGCCGCATTTTCCAAGTAAGAACTGTGATTGCGCCACTCTGCAAAATTGGCGTGACCATTTCCCGCTGAAAATGGCGAAAAACGTAGCTCCACTAATCGTGATGCATCTCTGAACGGCAGCGTTCGAAGAAGCAGCGCACTGGTAACGCTGAAGACCCCGGTACTCGCCCCGATTGCCAAAGCCAGTGTGCCGATGGCGATGACGGCACTTAGGGGCCGTCGCCAGTAGACCCTCAGTGCAAACCGCAAGTCCTGACCAAACTCTCGAACCAGTTCTCGCGGTGCAGAGATCGCAACATCAGAAAGAGCGTGCGACCATAACCCAACGTTTTCTTTCCATCCCTGTGCATCGCGCTGTTCGTCACGAAAATGACGATCCATGGCTCCTTCATATTCCTGGCGAAAGCTCGCCGGATAGAGTCTCAACAATTTTCGGTACAATTTCGTGACATCAATCATGTTCACCTCACACAGGATCAGGAATCCCCAAGCGTACTTCTGCCAGTTGCAGCAGTGCCCGCAGCCGTGCGGCTTCGGCGTGAACTACGCGACGACCCAAAGGAGTGATTCTGTAGTATCGGCGGCGTTCGTCATCAAGATGTGGATCGGGCCGCTCGTCTGATTCCACAATCAGACCTTGTTCCAGCATTTTGTTGATGGCTCCGTAGAGTGCGCCCGAACCTAGATTGATTCGCTTATCTGTTCGCTGCAGAATCTCGCGTTTCAGCGCATATCCATGTCGCTCCCCTTCTGTAAGAGAAAGGAGCATATGGAACAGCGGAAGGGATAGCGGGAGAAGTTCATCAACGACCTTGATTGAGCTTGCCATAGTATGTCACTTCCTGACACAGTATGACGGCGCTCGATATTACTTGTCAAGTCCGAGCTCAGGGATTCTCAGGAAAAGCGATACCGCTTGAGGTGAACGTATGGCGCAAGTCGTGATTTACCAATGAACAGTGTCGACGAGCGCATTATCGCCGATGCACTCGCGGACGGCGGACTTCAGTCCGCACGGGTCTCGTTTCGTTAAGTCGGCCCTTCGTGGTCAGTGGTTGCGTGCAATCGGATTTCTAATCCGCCGTGTTTTCGGTCGATTTGCAGCCGTCTTTGTGCAATTTTAAGTGGCTGTTTTGATGGCTGTTCGTTGCCAACTTTCGTGCATTTTGCTGCGACGGACTGCAAGGAAGGTCGCATGCGGCAACTCATTCATATCAAATTGCTTATGCGACACTTTGCGAGCGGCTGCGACTCGCTGCAAAATCGCAAAAAACAGACTCAAAATCCGCCGATCGCAAGGTCGTGGGGGTTCGACCCCCCCTCCCGGCACCAACCTTAAACAATATTCGAATCAATGATTTAGAAAATCGCGAAATCGTTCGTGCCTAAATTGCCTAATAATTTGTACCAAGATTCCATATAAACCGGATGGCCCTCAATGGGGCTTGAGCTGTTCGTACGGATGAGCGAAATTCGGGAGACTGCTATTCCGTCAACACTTCTACGCGAGGATTCTCTGCTTCCGTTCGGGTCTAATCTCATCACTCCGCCGCGCATTTCTGGTGGAAGCGCAATGCCGATTCCTTTTGATAATTGGCCATGGCTCAAACGCTACAGTAGGAATTCTTCCTACTGGGGAATAAATACAAACACAAAGAGCCTGCACCCCAGGCCTCATTTCTGAAGCCTGGGATTGAACACCGCTACGCCACGATGGTCTGAGTGGGCGGAGCTCCGAAGGGAGTCAGTGTGCCCGCGGCGATCAGGGCTTGGCGGCGTTGGACTTCGAGGGCCATGAGCTGAATCTCGAGTCCGATCTTCTGCGCTTCGGCCTGGGCGCGCTCGAGCTTGATCATCTCAGCCTGATCGAGAGCGGGGTCCTGGGCGCAGCAGTGGGCGAGTTCGGGATCGTAGACCACGCCATCGGTGGGGACGGTGAGAACTGTCGGGTGCTCGTTGGAGTCGCCGACCGTGGGCAGGCCCTTGAGAGCGGCTTCGACAGCTTTCTGATATTGCTTCGGGAGCTGATTGATCTGGCCCGGTGTTAGCACCGGTGAGACAAAGTTGTCGACCGTGACCTGGATCGTGACAGCGGTAACCTTGGTGGTGAGGACATACACATCGAGCACCTTGCGTACGAAGTAAGTCACCGCGTAACACTGGTTGTTGTTGACCAGCGTGCGCTGCGTGGTGGAGACGGTATCGGACTCCTCGAAACTGCTGATGGTGATCGATCGCTGCAGGTCGGTGTATTGCGACGCCTGCTGCGCCACCGACGCGAACTGGCTTGAGCTATTCGCGACCGACAGATCAGCAGCCGAGCTCGAGCTGGATGAGTTGCTTTCGCTCCCGCTGCCGCCAATGCTGAAGAGGCCCAGGTTGATTCCACCGCCGCCACCGGCGCTGGAACTCTGCGTCTGGCTGTTCAGAACTTGAAGCAGTGCGCTCGAATCGCTGGAGGTCTGCTGCTGGTGGACTGCCGAGACGAACTGGGAGAAGGTGGTCTGCACGGAGAAGCGTTCGGTTTCAGATGTAGTGCGGCGATAACGGTCGCTCTGGTAGAGAGTCATCTTTTCGTTGGGTAACAGCGTGAGCGTGTAGGCCAGCCCGCCGCGCTGCTTGGCGACGAGGCAGAATGTATGCGTATAGGTGACGTTGATGGTGATGACGCCGCGGCCGAAGTCACCTGTCGTGGGGGAACCAACGATCGGCAGACGCAGGGTCTTCGTCTCAGTGAACGTGATGCAGCTGGGGCCAGTGCGCCATGGTGGATCGCATGGGCTCTGGCAGCAAGCGTCCTGTGTGGGGAGGGTTATGGGCGTGGTCCCGTCAGCGGGATCCAAAGGAGGCATTGCGGAAGTCGACATAAGTGTCCTCTTTCGTTAAGCCGAAGCTCTGCAACTTCGGGTGAGGGGGAATGAGCCACCAGGCACAGTTCCAAGCACCAAGCCGGGCACCAGCCTGGGCGGCAACCTGGCGGCGTTCGAGCGCCGAGATATTCAATGGCTCTGGGAAAACGCGCATCACGAGCTCCAGTTGCCCGGACGGCGATTTGCCCGCGGGTGTCCACGAGGAGCCGAGGACTCTCCATAGTCCTGGCTACATGACTACTCGTGAATGCAGGCCGCCGATCGTTTCATTTTTCAACGGAATTTATTGGAGAAATTCCTCGGGAGTAAGTTCCCTGTGGGCGCGCTCAACCCCGGCAAAGCACGCCGAGGATCAAACATTTGCTTCGCGAGATTCCATCCTTGGCAAGCAACTCCTCGGCAGAAGTGAATGTCTGAGACGCAAATCGAACAACCTAAGAAGATCTGGCAGTGCTTCGCGGACCGATTCATCATCATCGACGATTGATATGAGTGATGGTGAATACATGACAGAGATCTCAGTTCGCTCGCAAAAAACAGCGTTGTGTAGCCTTGAGTAGCGTGGGTTCGCTCCCACGCTGCGGAACTCCTCTGTCTTATTGATAGCGAGATGCGCGAACGCTCTGTACAAATTCACGCGACACAGACGACATCGTTTGTATCCGGGGCCGCCGGTCGTCGCAGAGAACCGTATTGTTCATTCACCTTGGGTGGGAGGCAAGCCTGACGACTTCTTGTCTTGTCGGCCGCTTACGAACGGGCTGCCCTCCTCATAGAAACGCAGCAGCCGGCCCACTTCACGCGTGATGCCGATGCGCACAGTTGTGCAAATGTGCGCAGTCTCTCGAACTGCAGTCCCAAGCCAAAGCGGACCATTGGCACACAGGTCCACTCCGTCCAATCGTTGGTCGATCTCTAACGCAGCCGCGAGCCGTCCCGGCCCCCTCGCCAAATCTGTGAGTTTGTTGGTTTTGCGGAGCCGTTTCATAAGGTTGATCCCATCCAGAGGCTCGATGGCGCGCAACAACACTCCCGCGCCAACTTCAGCCGACACGTTGAGCATGTAGGACGTCCCATAGATGAAATAGACGTAAGCGAACCCCCGGCCGAGGAATAACGTTTGGTTTCTGGCCGTTCGTCCACGATAACCATGACCGCTCGCATCGCCCGGGGGATAAGCCTCTGTCTCGACAATACGACCGCTCATCGTGTTTCGCCCGGTTTTGTGCACGATGGTTTTCCCGATGAGATATCTGGCCAGGTCCGCCGTATCACTTGGCAAGCTCCGCCGTGATAGCCGCTGGACTTCCTGAGCGAGATGAGGCGCGGGCTGCAACGGGAGCACATCCTTTGCGCGCGGGATAGCTGGTGTCGAGGCGCGGCTCAACGCTTCTGGTACGGGTGGAAGATGTAGTCCTTCGCTTTCACGGCAGTATGGCATGCATTTCCGCAGTCTGAGAAGCTCTTGGGATCGGCCGTGAACTTGTCCGACGCGGCATCGTAGTTGAACACCGCGTATCCCCACCCGCCCGTTTTCGGAAATCTCTTGCTGTCCTTTTCCATGACGAAAGCCTGCTTAAAAACGTCTGGCACATCCACAACGAAAGGGGCCTCCGTGCTCTTCTTCGGCTTCCACTGGAGCTTCACGATCATCGAGCCCTCCGGGAAAGGTTGGCCGTCGCCCGGAACGCCGGCCTTGTACGCCGTGATCATCCTCGGGTTGGCGACGATTACCTTGAGCACTTCATCGGTCCGGGCAGAAGAGACAACAGCCCAGTCCTCGTATCCCCTGAAGTCGGAGAACGCGATTCCACTCGGCGACTGCAGCGAGTACTTCTCCTGAGCGTAAACGGCCGTGGCGGCGAGGACGGCGAGCGCTGCCACGCCTGTCGCAACATTGGTAAAGCCGGCTATACGCCCCACGGCCACGCGCGCTTCTATCTGCTGTTCTGCTTGCTCTTGCATCACAGGTTTTGTCACAAGTTCAGACATGCTTTGCTCTCCTCCGCAAAAAGGCTTTCTAGGGTCGATCGACGTACACCCCAACCGATTGCGATTAGGCCAGACGCGAGGGAGTAAAACAATTGGACGATGGTATCGGCGATACCTTCGTATCAAGCGTGCGGAAGGAAGCTTCCTTCACTCTGATCGATTTTCAGGGCTCGCTTGATGGAGAAATGCCAGATGACAATGGAAGCGGAATCGAACATCCGACAGCTTCATGTACAAGAGGACTCGCGACCGCGTCCGTTATACAAGTTCACGCACTCTATCGTGCACATTGTAAGCGCGATCATCTTTATCCGCTCCTGTCTTGAATGGGGCCCTGCTCTTTCGTTGCCGGAAGGCAAGGTTCAAGGATGTTGAACGGGGACGGCTTCGTTGGACGGACGGGATTGCGCGAGAAAGTTCGCTGGAGACTCTTCCATCGTCTGCCGACTCGATCCGAGGCCAGAAAGAGGTGGCCGGCAGTGAGCCGTCCCAGCACCCGATGATGGCCAACTGCGGCCAGCGCCATCGACGCGATGCAGCCGCATTGTTTGCAGTCCGGATCTCCGCCAAACTGGCATGGAGCGATGCGCGTCTTGAGATCCGCGGAGATGGTTTCTGTGGTTCTGGCAAAGATGCATTCTTCCGGACTCCCGGGTGGAGCCTCGATCTCCCGAATGAGTGCTTCTGGCATGTCGAGAGCGGGGTACTTCAGGCGCAATAGCCGCAGATCTGAGATTGCGGATGCCCTTTGCGCAACAGTCAGTATTTCTGGATCGGTCGCACCGCGCTGAGGAGTAAAAATGCTGAACCACACTTTTGCCACCTCAGGCTGTCTGGTCCAGAAGCCGAGGAACTCGTCAAGGTAGCCGGGCCGCTGGGCAATCTGTGAGGTGATGGTGCAGTGAATTGTGACTCTCGTTCCCTTGATGTTCTTCAGGATGCGATCGTAGGTCGCCGGCTTGCGGCGCGCATCGTGTTCCGGCTGCAGCCCATCGACCGATACGACCACATTCAGCTTCTTCAATTTCATCCAGGCAGCGGGCACCGTCCTGAATGCGCTGGTGACGACCTGTGCATGCACACCACGACTCTCGATTTGCGGCAACAGCAATTCGAGTTCGCGGTACCGGACTAAGGGATCGCCGCCTACCAGAGAGACATGCAGCGGCTTGCGTTCGTCGATCAACGCAAGCACTCTGGCTACTAATTCATCTCCCTGGAAGTCAGAGAGTTGGCGTAGTTGAGCTTCGCCTCCGAGATGCGCAGGGTCGAAAGCATAGCAACCCGGACACCGCAAAGGACATTCCTTAGTGATCTCGATCGAGAGAGAAGGCACGCGACCGGCCAGGATCCTGGACCAGGCGTGGAGAACCTCGGATTTCTTCATAAACTCTCCGCATCCGACGAAGTTGGGCTGAAGGGTATCAACAGGAGATGAAGGTCTCGGCGAAAGCCGAGCCTGGCTGGATGCCTGGAGGTGCGGGATCAGATCTTAAGGGGAAGCCTGTAGATGCCTGCAGGTGGACTAGCCAGGCACTCGGCCGGGAAACGAGAAAATGCCCCAGCCGTAGGAAATCTGCCCTGCCTGGAGTGATTGAAGGTGACCGAAAGTAAATGCCACGAGGCAAACAACGAATCTAGACAGTCCTTGAACTGGCGCGACAGTACCAGCGCCATGCCGAGGAAAGAAAGCACCAGGAGCGTGGTCAACTCAAAGTCATGACCGCCGCGCAGAAAATGATCCCATGTCCAGATGCGCTGTGTCACAGGCATTGTGATGAGCGATATCGCGATCGAAATCAAAAGAAATCGGCTCATTCCCGCCAAGGCACGCGTCGCGCAAGCGAATCCATTGAGATCGTGCCGTGTCGCTTTGGGAGCGTGATTCAATAGTCCTCGCGTTCTGTTTTTGAGTCTACGGGTTTTAGTGTTTGCGGTACAAGGACACCGATTGCCGGACGCACATGGTTCTGCCCGATCGATCCCTTACGAAGTCGGAACCCACAACAGTGGACGAGCTGGAATTGGAAACTAGGTTGGCCTGGTATCGCCTGCGGAGACGTGTCGGCAACTGTAACGTCTGGCATGATCGTTTAGATGGGTGGGATGCAGAGGGTGTGAGCGCGGTTGGCTATAACGAAAATCGTTGTCCTGGGTGCCCACACCTTTGGGAGCATGTACTCACGTCGATAAAACAAGGAGACACGGTACTAGTGGTCGTTGCCATGGTTACGTATAGGTGGTGTTCGTGGGTGGCGGCACACGTGTAGGATCGCTGTTCCCCCACTGGGTGGCTCCATGGAATCCACTGTTTTTGTGCGGGTGGTCGCAAAACCATTCGTCTACCCCGGGGACATAGAGATTCAGTATTTGTGTCTCGATGATTGCGGTACTTTTACGGGGAAATCATATCGCGGTCTGCATCTCTCGTGGGCTGAAGTGCAGCGCCATTTTTGTATCGATCACGAACATGCAAAAGTCTGCGAGCGGCGGTTTCGCAGAGGAGAAACGGCCTTCCTCGGTAATCGTGAAGTGACCATAGAAGGCTCGGACAAGCGCAGAGCTGGCTAGTCTTCATGGGACTCCGCGCGGTCCGATCCGGCGGAACGTCGGAATACTCGAAGCCGACCTGGCTTAGTCACAATCGGGATCAGCTCCAGCCATTCGGCTGTTCCAGAAGCATGCCAGGGGATCTCGAAGGGGACGGCGGCATCGCGACTTGGATTTCTTGACCTGCAGTCGGTGAGAGGTCGGCCTTCCCTGAGAGCGGACCCTGCAGTTTACCTACCCAGCATCTTGACCTCTCCCCATCAACAGGCATCAAAGGTAGAGCAGCTTTCCTCCGCGCTATTCTTCTGCACGTCAACGAATCGGCCGATCTCCGTAGATTAGGATGGCTTGTGCCGCCCAGACCGACCGAAAACTCACGAACACGATCATCCACGCCTGGGCGGTCGACCCGTCTGTCCGACTTTCTGAAGGACCTCGGCCCGGGCCTCATCACCGGCGCCGCGGACGATGACCCATCCGGCATTTCGACGTATTCCGTTGCGGGGGCCTCTTATGGATATGCGACGCTTTGGACGGCGTTGCTTTCCTTCCCATTGATGGCCGCGATTCAGCTGATGTGCGCACGTCTTGGCATGGTTACTGGGTGCGGATTGGCCAGCGTCATCCGAACGCGTTACTCCCGCGGGGTTCTATGGTTCGCCTGTGCGTTGGTGATTGTGGCCAACGTCTTCAACATAGGAGCCGACCTCGGGGGCATGGCCGACGCGATGCAAATGATAACCGGTGTCCGTGCCTATTTTTGGACGCCATTCTTTGCCGCTCTTATCCTCGGACTCCTGCTCTGGACTTCATACCGGACCATGGCACACATCTTCAAGTGGCTGACGATGGTTCTATTCGCCTATGTCATTGCTGCATTCTTGTCCCATCCCAATTGGAGCGATGTCCTCCGAGCGACGTTCATCCCGCACGTCGAATGGAGCAAGAACTACATCTCAGTCCTGGTGGGAATCTTGGGGACTACGATCTCACCCTATCTGTTCTTTTGGCAGGCGGCACAGGAAGTTGAGGAAGATCGCGATCACGGCAAAACGACGGTGGCCCAAAGAAGAGGCGCGACAAACAAAGAACTCCGTGTGGCGAAGAGAGATGTGATCACAGGGATGTTGTTGTCCAATTTGGTGATGTACTTCCTCATTCTCACCACCGGCGCCACACTCAACGCTCATGGTCACAAGAATATCGAAACGGCGAAGCAAGCTGCCGAGGCGCTGCGTCCCCTCGCAGGCCAAGGGGCCTACTGGTTATTCACGCTTGGAATCATCGGAACCGGAATGCTTGCTGTTCCAGTGCTGGCGGGCTCATGCGCATATGCAATCGCGGAAGGAGCAAGGTGGAGAGATGCTTCCTTGAACCTTCAGCCTCGGCTCGCGGCAAAGTTCTATGCGGTAATTGCCATTTCCATTGTGGTCGGACTCGCATTTAATTTCGCGGGTCTCAATGCGGTGAAGATGCTGTTCTGGTCCGCCATCCTCAATGGCTTATTGGCTCCCCCTCTAGTCATCATGGTCGTTCTCCTCACCGGCGACCGCAAAGTCATGGGGAAGCGGGTCAACTCGCTAGGAATGAAAGTGCTGGGTTGGGCGTGTGCAATCGTAATGAGCGCCGCTGCCATTGCCCTCGTGGGATTCTCGCGATAACCTCGATCGTCGTAAATCCTGTGACCCCGCTGGAGGAACGTGCGTGAAACGCCCCAGGGGACGGTCCCGCTTCGAATGGGAAATACACACTGCACCCAAATCCTCTGGTCAGGCGAATTCGTCAACGTGCAATCACAATGGGAGCGCGCCAGAAGTTCGCCTTTGCTGTTGCCGGGTCAAGCACGGTGACCTGGCATTCATACGGCCCAGGCGCAAGCTTGCTTAATCCAAGGTCGAATATCAGCGGAGTTACGCCTAGCCGGGTCGCCGCATCCGGACTCACGGCCAGGGGCGGCGTTTTGAACACTTCTGTATCGCCGGAGTAAAGGCTCACAAAAGCCATCAGCGGCTCTGTCGCAGCCGTCGCGCCTTGCTGTAGAGGCTTGTATGCCTGCAGAAACACATACATCTCGTGATTTGCGTTGAACACGCGGGTTACGCTGGGAATCAGCTTCTTGCCGTCCTTGACCAACGGGTTCACGGCGTCTTCTTTTTCACGGTCTTTGGCTTTTGCAGCATCGTAGATGGCGTTCTTCGTATCCACTCGCTGGCTGCTCAGCACCACGGAGCTGATGGGAACCCGCTTTTCTTCCTTGTTCAGATTCGGAATCACGAACGTAGTCTGATACGTACCAATACGTCCCGTCTCATCGTCGCGCGCCAGAAACTTGATCGAGTATTTGCCCGGCAGAAGCGTAAATCCTGCGTCGTACTCGATCGGCCGATGCGCAAGCTCGGCTGCCGTAGCATCGGAGAGCTTGATGTTCACGTGATCCCGCACGTTCGTTACGGTGATGCCGCCGACCATGTCCTTGATCTCTCCCACAAAGTCGATGAGCGTGTGCTCGGCGCCGCCGCGCTTGGCTAGCGCCAGCTCTCGTCCGGGAATCTTGACCACGATGGGCACAAAGTACTCGGCCCGGTTGAGCTGAAAGTGGTCGATCTCCATAGCGATCGAGAGCTCCGTAATCGGGTCGTCGAGCATCAGCGCATCTTCGAGCTGACGTTCCTTGTCAACCGCCGTGAACTTTGCGAACTCCTTGTCGGCGTAGTAGCCCTGGCGATATTCAAGCTTCGCCTCCGCGTTTTGCGCGAGTGAGATGCGCACACGCCGGAATTTTCCATCACGATTCGCATTGGTCGTGTAGTAGCCGATGACGTAGTAATCGGAGATCGCATTTTGCGCATCAACGATGCCGTGATCGAGATCGTTTGAATCGAACATGGCTTTGCCGCCGGTGTCGCCGGCAAGAGCGTAGAGGGTGTCCTGGGAGTACTGAAAACTGGTGCGCACCGCATTGGCGGCCGTTCCGGTGTAGATTCCTGAGTTTCCTTGCGAACCCTGCGTCGCATCGCCGAGTGGCGCCTCGGCCACGAGTCCGCGCGCATCAATCGGCCAGAACGATACCCCCGCTTTAATCGCCGCATCGACGGTCGCGTGCAGCTGTGCCTGGTTATCCACGCCGTTCAGCCGAAGACCGCCCGCGAAATAGATCAGAGATTTCTTCTCCTGCACTTGGCCCAGCATCCTCGCCGCGGTCTGGAGTGCGGAGAGTTGGCGATCGGTGTTAAAGATGTTGAACTCGCTGTCGTCCTGCCCGAACGCAGATCCAGTGTCCGCGCTGCTCGCGTCATCGACGTCTTCCGCCGAATCCTGTCCCTCGCCGACGATCATGGTTTCGAGAATGCTTAACAGCTTGTCGCGATCCGACGTGAAATCCTGCAGGATGTCGACCGATGCGCTGTTATAGCGCATGATCGAAACCAAGTCGACGGACGTCATCTGGGTGCGGATGAACTGCTCGGCGGCATTCAACGCGCGCAACTGATCGGGCGGGCGCATTGCCGACATATCGAAGTAGAGCGCGAGAAGACGCCGATTCTTGTACCGCTCCTTTTCCATTGTTTCAGGGGCGATCTGTGTCCGTGCGAGCTTCTTGTAGATATGGATGTCTTCGTCACCTTGCTTTGAGACCGCCAGAGGCTTGGCGTTTTCGCTCAAATCCTGGTGCTCGCAGAAGCGAATCGACTGCGGTGCGCCGTCTTCAGTCAGCGCGAAATCCTTCGCCGTGAGACCGCGAATCGGATTACCCTGTTTGTCCTTTACAACCACGACCTCGACCACCAGCTGCACTTTGACTGAGAGCGTGAAGTTGTCCTGTTCGCCCGCAGGCTTGTTTTGTCCAATCTGCTGCGCGCTCGCTGTGACGGCGAAGACGAGGGCGAGGAAGGCAGCAAGCACTCTACGCATGATCAGAACCTCAGCCTGAATGTGGCTTGCAGACTGCGCATCGGATTGGTTGAAAGTGGCAGGCCGAACTGCGTGTTGCCGACCGTCGCGTTCCAGTTTGTGAACACCGCGTGATTCATCAGGTTGGTTGCGTCGATTCGCGCGTCGAGAAAGAAGCGAGACGTGGGGCGAAAGGTGCGCTGAATTGCGCCGTCGAGACTGAATTGTGCCGGTCCGGTGATCGAGTTACGGCCCGCCGTGCCAAACAGGCCGGGAACGGGCGCGTTGTAGGCGGCGGCATTCAAATGCGTAATTCCGTTTGAGGCGTAGATAGGTGCACCGGTGAGCGAGGGACGCAGCGGACCAACGACGCCGGTGCCAGGAACAGTAAACGGGTAGGCCGGTGTCTCGGGAAGACCTGTGCCGGTCGTGATCTGTGTGAGCAGAGTCCATTCCTTGAACCAACGGCCACGCCATCCCTGCAGCAGAGTTCCGCCCTCAATTCCCTGGCCGGTAGTGTACTGGGCCTGCACGTTCAGCAGGTGGCGCTGGTCGAAAGAGGAAAGGGAGCGCTCCGCGCTTGGATCGAGCCAATTTTGTGCGATCGATGGGGCCTGCGGGGCTGGTGCTGTTGCGCTCGACGTTTGGCTTTGCAAGGAACCGGCGCCTTGCGTGGCATTGCCGATATGGCCCTGGCCACCGAGCGCAGCGTCATCGTCGATCGATTTTGAGAATGTGTATGTCAGCGAGGCCATGAATCCCGTACGAAGGCGGCGCCGCAACTGCAACTGCGCCGATTGCCGCGTCGAATTGCCTCCCGACGTCTCATACACGAATCCCGATGGGCAGGACGGACATGGGTTCACCTCACCCAATGGATAACTGTTGGGGAGGATCTGCTGTACGCCATGCGTGCCCTTCACGCCGAGATAAGTCACAGTTCCTTGCATCGCGAAAGGCAGATCGCGCTGCACGGCCAGCTGCCAGGTTTGCGCATAGCCAACGCGAAAATTCTGATCCATCGCGAAGATCTGAGTAGTCGTTTGTCCGCAGGCAGGAAAGCCGTTCGCCAGTGTGAGTGGACAGGCCGCACTGTTCTGCTCTTTTACGCTGGTGGACAAGGGCGCTTGCTGCGCCAGTTGCAGCGTAGGAGTCAGGTATACCGATGTGTCGTGATAGATGCCGTAGCCGGTGCGGACCACCACAGTCGACGCTGGAATCGGCCTCCACGAAACGCCAATGCGCGGCTCGATGCCGAGCCTGTCGGGACTCACCAGCGAGGCAGGGTAGTGCATGCCTGTCAGCGGTCCGACCGGATCGCTTGCAAGCACAGGCGCTACACTCGCAAAACCCTGCACCACGTCGAGATTTACCAGCCTGTCGAACAGCTCTGTCATGGGTGCACCGTACTCCCAGCGCACGCCGGCGTTGATTGTAAGGTTGGTCAGCGTGCGCCAGTCGTCGTTCACATAGGCGTCGTACGCGGTTTGTCGCAGATACTTATCCGCGTTGCCAAAGGCAATCGAACTCGCGTCCGGAACACCGAGGAGGAAATCGGCGAGATCGGAGTCGGTGGCTGAGCCAGTGAACGTAAAGGTGCCGCGCGGGTCCTGTTCGAAGTTGTCGTTGTACTGCTGCTTGCGCAGGTCGCCGCCAATGGTCACGTTATGATGCCCGTGATAAATTCCCGCAGACAGAGAGAAAGAGTCGGTGCGGTTGCGATCGAACGTGCTCTCGCCATCGCTCAATGCGGCGATGCCGCTCGAGAAGTTCAGCGCCGGGGGTCCCCACTGCGTCGGGTCCTGATCGTTGCCGTTGATGCCCGCCGCGCCCGAGATATTCTCACGCTTTTCGAATTCCGGCCGCAGCAGTGTGCGCTGACGGCTGAAGTGATAACCGGCGAACAAAAACAAACGCTGATTGAAACGATGGGACCAGTTGATATTGGTGTTCAGGCCGAATGTATCCGTCGTGTCGACAAAATCAAACAGGCTCACGCTGTCTGCGCGATCGCTTTGCAGATTGAAGTTGCCATACAATTGGTCTCTGCGCCCGACGGTCTTGTCCATGCGCAGCTGCACCACGTCCTGGTGAGTCGTATTGAGAACCGGGACCTGGTAGTTATAGAGCGGATTGCCTGCGATGTTGGGTAACGGGTACAACGCGAGCAACGCATTGGCCTGCGGGCTTACGGGAACGACGCTGCCGGGGAACGGCTGTCCGGTGGTGGGATCGATGATAGTGGCCGGCTGCCCTACGGAGTTCGCCAGATTGCCTTCGCGCTCGGCCTCCGTGGGTACGAGTGCAGAATCGGTGGCTGCGTTGTTGCTACGCATGAATTGATACGCGAAGAAGAAATTCGGTCCGCGCGGCAACACATGTGGGATCTTGAGGGGTCCCCCCACAGTGAATCCGGCGGTGACGCGATCGTATGCGGGCTTGGGGCTTTCGAATCCGCTTAACGAATACTGCTGCGCATCAAGTTCCGAGTTATCCAGAAGCACTGCAACCCCGCCGTTGTAGAGGCTGCGGGAGTTCGGCCGCCGGTTTCCGAACGCCCGATCCAGCGAATACTGCGATGTCGCCGCGTTGTTCACGCTGCCATTCACCAGCAAGCCATCGGAGCTCTGTTCGTTCGTATCGCTTGGCGCCTTCGGAATTTCGACCGGCGTAGCGGACCCGGCAGGTGCGGCCGGCTTTTTCTCGGTTGCGATTTGCAGTTTCGGCTCCGCCACCACATACGGCTGGGCTGTCTTCGCCATCGCTTTCAGTTCGTCTTGCGGCAGTAGCGTCAACTCGAATTTGCCCGGCGTGGCATCTTTACCGATTGTCACCGCCGAATGAATCTGCACGAAGCACTGAAGGGAAATCTCCAGTGACCACCCGCCTTCACCGAGATCGGCAAATCGATAGAGGCCGCGCTCGTCGGTAGTGACGGTGAGCGTTGCTTTGCCTTTTGTGGCAGTAACGGTAGCGCCGGGAACAGGAACTCCCCCGAAGATGACTTGACCGTAGTACTCCGCGGCGACCGCCCGCTCCGGTGAGAAGGGGGAGGCCAATGCGCAGATCAGCAGAGCCTTCGCGAGTTGCCGCCTCACAGATTTGCTCCCTGGTTTCCCGTTAGTTAGGCGACGGCAGGTCGATGTGATCGATCACGATCACGTCCACATTGTCTTTCTCCGATTCGAGCTTCAGACCCAATTGTTCCTGAATCGCGGTGAATAACGAGACGGACGGCGAATCGCTCGCAGCCTCGACGTGCGCGGGGCCGCCTGGTCCGCCGGGGCCACCGAGCATAGGCGGCGTTGTCAGGCGTCCACTGCAGTGTGAAATCGTACCTGCCAGTCAGGCTGGTTTTGTCGACAACAGAACGGCCGAGATAGGCAGCCAGCGAGTGGGTAAGCATATCGATAGGCGTTCCTTGGGCCTCAATATGGCCAGGATTCATCATCATTCTTCCAGGAAAGTAAGTCGGAGCCTCGCGGACCACCCGCCGGATTTGGCGCGACGGCCTGACTCGGGCGGAGGAAGATCCTTTCTTTCGGTGAGTTTCGGCCCACCTTTGGCCAGGACCAGGGCGTACGCCTGCAATTCGCGCGTTTCGTGGTGATACTTCAGGTTGAAGCGCTCGACGAGCACGGGAATGAGCATTCGCCCACCGGTCCGCAGCCTTCACCTTTTCCAATTTTGCAGCATCTTCGGGCGCAACCTTCGCTTCAATGTCGAAACGCTTCGACTGGACCCAAGAGGGTGCGTCGATGATGCGATCTCGTTCGATGCCGAATGCTTGCTGCAGAAGGAACTGGAGCGGAAGGTTCTGGATCGAGGTGCCGTCTGGAGTGAGACGCAACAGAGCCGGACCTAACTCGGAAGTGCCGGGCTTGACCGAAGAGACTTCGTACTTGGGCAGGTCGTGCCCATCACCAGAACCCGAACTACTTGTGCTCGCACGCGTTGCCAACCTGTCCGTGGACGACTCCGAAACCTATCGGCGACGAGATCGCGAGCAGCGCGGCGCCTGCCAGCAAAGCCCTTCGACCACAGGTGAGCCTGACGCCGGATCGATCCCTCATGATGCGCAAGACGCGTTTCTTGAGATCCGAGCCCGAAACGCCGGCCACGCAAGGCAAGGGAGACTCAAGACAAAAGGCACAAACTCTTAGAATGCTCTCCGCATAGGATTCCGGCAGTGCTCTTTGCGCGATTACGCTCTCATCGCACGCGCGTTCCCGTTCCTCGTTCATCCTCGATCCCATCCAATACATCAGCGGATGAAACCAGAACATCGCTTCGACGAGGCGATGAATTGCCGAGCTCAGGTTATCGCGACGGCCGACGTGTTCAAGCTCATGCGCGATGATCGCCCCGATATGCACGTCGTCCAGCCGCTCTGAAAGGCCACTTGGCCACAGGAGCACTGGACGAAACACACCGAACACGCCAGGTTCCACGGCCTTAGATGTCACCAGGATAGGAATTGGCCCGCGAATTCGTGCCTCGGCCTCACCGCTCCGCAGTGCAATGATTTCCGGTCCTTGGTAGAGAGGGACTCCGTCGATCACGATGCGATGCACGCTTCGCCACTGTCGGCCCAGCGCAAGAGCATCAAGAGAGAGCCGCACGCCCAGAGCGCAGCGAAGGCCCATAGAATCCACGAAGCCTCTCTGCAAGGACTGCGCCGAAGCCACCGGTCCCAAAGCGGGTGGTTGGGCCTTCGCGAATGGCTGGTTTAAGTCTTCAATCAGCGTGTAGAACACCGTATGGATCGGCTGCGGTTTCGCCCATCGCTCTCCAAGGCTTGTCAGCAACGCAAACGGGAACAGGAATTTAATCGAGGCAGACATCCACACCCAGAAACGGACCCGTGCCGGATAGCGGCTCAACGCAAGCGTGAGAAGCCACGCGGCTCCTACAAAAGCTGTAGATTGCAAAAGGTGGGTCATGAGCGCGCTCACCAGAACGGAGGTCGAAAGATGCATTGTCATGCGAGTTCCTCCTTCGACCGGCTGCGCAGAAGCTTCTCTGCTTCCTTTACGTCGTCGAGCGACAGTTTGCCAGTCTCGATCAGATGGGCCATGACTGGTTGGCCTTTCCCGCCAAAGAGAGCAAGGATGTCGTCAATCAGCCGCCGCTGCGCCGCGTCTCGCGAAACGTGCGGGCGCAAACAGGTGGAAGTTACCGACCTTTCGGACACGACGCACAATCTTCTTGGCCTCCATCCGGTACACAGTGGTTTGGACGGTTGTGTACGCCGGACGCTTCTGCGGAGGAAACGCGTCCTGTATTTCGCGGATGGAGCACTCACGTTTCTCCCACAAGGACTCCATGATCTGGAACTCGAGCTTTGAGAGTCTCGGCAGCGGCATTAGTCTTCTCCTACACCTGTAGTAACTACTACCACCTCCGTTTGTTTTGGTCAAGCCGCTTATGGCCTGGGAGTCGCTGAACCTCAGTTCGCGCGATGGTTTCTCGACGTGATCGATCACGATCACATCGTCGGCCGCCTTGCCCGGGCCGATCTTCAAGCCGGCCTGTTCCTGGATCGCCGTGTAGAGCGACGGCGGCGCGTTGGGATCCTCCGTCGGCGGAGCCGGCGGCGGAGCCGCCAGCCCCACGGAATTGGGCGAACTGCGAGTCGTCCGGCGTCCATTTCAGATTGAAGTCGTATTTGTCTTTCAGTCCGGTCTGGTCGATCACCGGTTTGTCCATGACCGCCGACTGCATTCCGTTCGCGAATTCCTTCATATCCATATTGCGCACCATCAAATCGCCCAGGCCTCGAAATAGAAACCCAGGCGGATCGTTCGGTCCAGCGGTGGTCATCTTGAACTTCGGTCCGCCGGGCGCCACAGTCAGGATGTAGGCCGATAGTTCCTTTTGATCATGATGAAACGTGAGCTTGAAGCGATCGGCGAGCAGCTTCTGCAACAGCGATCTCATCTGCTTCAGACTCGGCCGTCCCTCCACGTCTGGCACACCGTCAATGTCGAATGGATCCGTGCCGAACCAGTCAGGCGCTCCAATGATCTGCTTGGTGTGCAGGCTGTAGGCGAAGGCGACCAGGTCGTTCATGTTGGTGTTGAACGTAACCAGACTGCGCCCTCTGAACCTGAACAGCTTGCCTTGCTGCCCTGGTTTGCTCGGCTTGACGGTCACGACGTCAAACCCAGGATTGGCATCCGCGGGCATGGATTTGGGCGGTTCGGGAATCGCCCAGGCTGTGTCGGCGTTCGCGCGCTCAAGATTCAGCGGGAGCGGCGCCTGGCCCCTGCGTCCATGTCCCAGTTATTGTCTTCCCGTCCGCTGACATCTTGCCTTCATACTTGCCCTGGATGAAGTCGATGGAGTATTTCAAAACTCCGTCCTCGAACGAGGCCGAGGTTGCAACTAACGCCTGGCCGCCTTGGTCGATGCTGTAATCCGCCACTTTCAACGCGCCCTTGTCATCCTTGGTGATCTTGTTCACGATGCGTATGTCACGATTGGCGGCGGCGATATGCAGCGTCCCCTGCCACGTGCCTGCAATGTCGTGCGGCGAAGGGGCGGCCGGCTGCGCGGATGCGGACGGGGTTTGAGCTGCAATGGGCAGGCAGGCAGCGAACAAAATCGCGGAAGACACGAAGGGAAATCTCCGGGCGAGAGCCTTACGGAGGCCAAATAAACAAATCGACATGCAGACCGTCCTCTTCGAAACGAGTATTCAAGCAGCAGTGCAAAAGACTACGGGGTGCAAAAGCAACGCCAATCGACAGATAGTTCGCAATGTGCAGCCCACGATAGCAGACCATTCAAAGAATCATGCCTATGTAGCATTCGTCATTGTTTATTGTCAAGGCGATTGCTCTTCGTAGCGATTCGGACGGTGGGCGGAGCGCCGACGTAACACCCCCCACCGCGGAATTGCGGGAACTGTGAGTGGTCCGGCGTCCATTTCAGATCGTCCTCTTCTACAGTGGATTCAACTTAAACAGACCGATGGAACGCTTTTCGCGAAAACAAGGGAGTTGACGATAAGACGCACGTACGGCCCCATTGTTGCAAAGGTTCTTGGAAGTTTCTACTTTCTGTGACCAACAAATGGAGCTACGTTGTCGCATTCACTTTTCAAAAAGCCAGAAAGGCTGGCGGCCTTTATTAGCTAAGTAGTTAACTGTCGCTTAATGTGAATTGCCGGTTGCATCCCGCACGCTCGCTGCACGCGAGCAGAATAAGATGATTTGCGTCTAATCCGCGCATCCCCTTATTCATCGGGAAGTCTACATGATCATCCGCTTGGCTTCGGTGGTGGTTTCCTCTCTTGCGTTCCTCACATCCGCGATCGCCGAGTCAAACGGCACGGCTTCCACATTTCATCAGGGCCCACGGATAACTAAGCTTTGCTCCGCCAGGCGGGCGCAACCGAATTCATGCCATCTGTGACATGTGTGCTAGCCTGTCTTCCGTCAGTGATGAACTGCGGACGGGATATGAATGTTCGTTTCCCTGGCCGCCCAATGGAGCCGAGTCGCCTCTGTGGCTCCTTCGTTCACATATTCCAACGGTGGTGTTATCTGTGGCTGCGAAGACTCGAATTCCTTCCGAAAAGACTGCCGACCGCGAGGTGTCGCGAGTTGGAAAGCTCCCAGAAGCCGAGGGAGACTTGCTGGAAAAAGCCTTCATTGGTACCTCCGGCTGGGCCTATTCGAGCTGGAAGCCGGGATTTTATCCTCAGGCGCTTCCTCAAAAGAAGTTTCTGGAGTACTACGCCACTCAATTGAACTCGGTTGAAGTGAACTACACCTTTCGCCAGTTGCCGACCGCGAGCATGCTCACCGGCTGGCTGGCCGCGAGCGGCGCCGGCTTTCGCTTTTCGTTCAAAGCGCCGCAGCGGATCACTCACATCCTTCGCCTTAAGGACTGTTCAGACTCAGTCGCCGCCTTGTCGCGTGCACTCGCTCCGGTGGTAGCGGCTGGACGGATGGGTGTCGTGCTCTTCCAGCTTCCGCCTAACTTCAAGGCCGACGTGCCTCGCCTCAACGCATTCCTCGTGGATGCGAGTACGTGTGGGCTGCGGATGGCCTTCGAATTTCGGCACAGTACATGGTTTTGCGATGAGACCTACGCTACATTGCGGCATCATCGTGTCGCCCTCTGCGTTGCCGAGAGCGAAGATCTGGAGACGCCGGATGTTGTAACGGCTCCCTTCACGTGCTATCGGTTCCGTAAGAGTGGATATTCTCGAGCGGCTCTCGACGTGATGGAGAGTACCTTGCGAAGGCGGTCTGCCGAGGGCCAGGTCTTCGCCTATTTCAAGCACGAGGAAGAGCCAACCGGCGCGATCTCCGCGGTCGAAACACTCCGAAGGCTCCAGCATCGCCTCTAGAATCGACATGAAGCGCAAGCGACGTGTGCAATCGCTTGAGTCTAGATTGAATGATTGCGCGTTCTATTCCTGGCCGCGCGTCACGCTGGTATTCGCCACTGCGACATTGGGATTCACTTCCGCCGCGTCCTTGATCTGATATTGAACAATCAGCGAAATTCGGCGATTGGATGGATCTTGCGGGTTCTGCCCCAAACGTAAACGTTGATCGGCGAATCCGCGCACTTGCTTGACCTGGCCCGCTCGAAGCCCCTCGGCCTGCATCATTCGCCTGGCTTCATTGGCGCGGTCCGACGAAAGATCCCAATTGTCGTAACCGCGGCTTGCAGAATACGGCTTTGAATCGGTATGGCCTTCGATGGAGATATCGTTGGGCAGCTTGCCCAGCTCATGCGCCAATAACCGAAGCAGCTCCACCAGGGTTGGAGTTGGCTTGGCGCTTCCCGTGTCAAAGAAAGTGCCCTTTGCCGACTCCATCAACTCGATGCGCAAACCTTCCTGCGTGATTGTGATTTCGATTTGGTTCTTCAGCTTTTCAGCCGGATCGAGGTGGTGGATCGACTGAAGCAGTTGCTCTTTCAACTTCGACATGTCTTCCTTTTTCAAGGAGACAAAGCCGCCCCCGTTTCTGTTTGTTCCCACAACCTTTGCGGTGCCTCTTGGATCCTTGAAGTATCCTCCGACCGCCTCCTGGACCTGTTTGCTGGCATTCATGAGCCACAGAACAATAAACAGTGCCATCATTGCCGTGACAAAATCGGCGTAGGCTACCTTCCACGCGCCCCCATGATGCCCGCCATGGCTGACCTTTTTCTTAATAATGATGATTGATTCGCTTGCTTCAGCCACTTCTGTATTCCTTCCCGAACCCGTTACGCCGCCGCCGCTGGTGCGCTGGCCTCGTCCTTCTGACGGCAGGCTTTTTCTACTTCCTGAAAACTCGGACGAACGTGCGCAGGAATCGCGCGCCGCGCCATTTCGATTGCCAGCATCGGAGACATTCCCTTGATGAAAGCCAGCATGACGACCCGCAGAACGTGATAAAAGGCGTGCTCGTCCTCAATCAGCTTGGAAAGGTTGGAGCCCAGCGGCCCCACCACGCCGTAACACAGCAGGATGCCCAGAAAGGTGCCCACGAGAGCTGCAGCGACCTTGTGGCCGAGTTCTTCCGGCGGGCCACCCAACGCGCTCATGGTGACGACAACGCCGAGCACGGCGGCAACGATTCCTAATCCCGGTAACGAATCGGCTACGGTGGTCAGAGCGTTCACCGATTGCGTTTCTCCCGCGTGGTGAACATCCATATCCAGTTCCATCATCTGGTCCAGATCAAAGGCGCTTGCCCCACCGGTCACTGCCATGCGCATGGTGTCGCATACGAAATCACGGGCATGATGGTTGGCCACAAAGTCTTTGTTCTTCGACAGGATCGGACTCTTTGCGGGCTCCTCGATATCGGTCTCAATGCCCGCCAGGCCCTCTTTGCGCGCTTTGTTGAAGAGCGTGAACATCGTCTTCATCAAGTCGATGTAGCGCTGCTTCGAATATTTCGACCCCTTCAGAACAGCCAACAGGCCGTTCATAATCTTCTTGATGACGTGGAGCGGGTTGGCGGACAAAAGGGTGCCCAGGGCGGCGCCGCCAATGATCAAGAATTCGGAGGGCTGCATGAGGACAGGCATCGGCCCTTTCTCCATGAGAAACCCGCCAATGACGGCTCCGATAACAACAATGATTCCAATGATCGAAAACATTTGACTTGTCCTCGGCAGATCGCACGGCGACCTTATCAAGCTGGTGCGGGGAATCTGCCTTCCGGTTTGAATTGCTGACCCTTCATCGGCATTGTTCGCACGAATTTCCAGCGAAGGCGGAATGAAAAGGGTGACTGGCGGCGCGGAGCGGATGGCTCTTTCGTGGCCCGGAGTACAGCTTCCGTTCCCTCAGGCCTGCAGGGTCTCGGGCAGATTCGCAGGCAGAAGAACAGGCGACGACATCGGGAAACCCATCCGCAGATGATGATCGATTTGATCCACTGAAACAGGCTTGCTGAAATAGAAGCCCTGGATGGTGTAGCACTGCTGCGCTTGCAGGAAGGACAGTTGCGCTTCGTTCTCGACGCCTTCGGCAAGGACCGATAAGTTCAGCGCCTTTGCCATGTTAATGATCGCTGTCGTAATCGCCGCATCGTCCGTATCGACCGAGACGTCCTGAATAAACGATCGGGCAATCTTCAGCCGGTTCACTTTGAATTGCCGCAAGTAACCGAGGCTGGAAAAGCCGGTTCCAAAGTCGTCAATCGCCAGCATGACTCCCATATCCTTGAGCTCCTGAATCAGGGAGAACATGAAGTCCGCACTGCTCAGGAGAAGGCTTTCCGTCAGTTCTAACTCAAGGTACTTTGGTTCCAGACCCGTCTCCTGGAGAACATTGCGGACGAGTTCCCGAAAACCTTGCTGGCGAAATTGGATCGCGGAAACGTTCACCGCGATGGGCACGGGAGGCAGGCCCTCATCCTGCCACTTTCGTGCCTGGGCGCATGCCGTTCGCAGCACCCACTCCCCAATGGGAACAATCAGGCCGCTGTACTCCGCCACTTCAATGAACTTGCCTGGAAGCAATAATCCCGACTCGGGATGATTCCAGCGGATCAGCGCCTCAAGCCCTGTGACAACACCCGTGCGCAAGTCGACCTGCGGCTGATAGACCAGGAAGAGTTCGTTCTTTGCCAGCGCTTGCCGCAATCCATGCTCCATGCGCAGGCTCTCGCGAATTCTGTCGTTCATTCCGTCGGTGAAGATGCGGAAGGTGTTTACGCCGTCTTCCCGCGCGCACGACATTGCGATATCCGCCGCCTTCATCAGTGTGTCGCAGTCTTTTCCATTCTCCGGGAAGACGCTGATGCCCAGGTTGCAAAACACATTCAGGGAGTGACCGAAAAATGAATATTCGGCGCTAAGTTTGGCGACGATGTTCTCAGCAATCGCCGCTAAACCGCTAAGATCTTCGCCGTTCTTGAGGACGATGGCAAACTCCGCGCCACCAACGCGCGCCACGATGCTGTTTGCGCCCGCGATTTCGATGACCCGCTCCGCAATCTCCTGCAGCAGCCGATCGCCAAAACTTTCTCCGAGGGAATCATTGATGATTTTGAACCGGTCGATTTCGAGTAAAAGCAGCGCAACCTGACCATGTCTCCGTTTTGCGCCCGCCAACAGCTTTGAAAATCGCTCGTGGAAGAGCGTTCGATTGGGAAGATCCGTCAGCAAATCGTAGTACGCCAGGCGTTCGTGCCGGGCTTCGATTCGCTTTCGCTCGGATACGTCTTCTCCTGTGCCTTCGTAGCGAACAATGCGGCCGCTCTCCCGAATTGCTCGTACATGGAAGCGGACCCACTTCGTTTCGCCCTCTCGATTCAATACCTGTTGGTCGAAACGTCTCAGGTCTGCCTCTCCGATGGCGCCCTCGCGCGCATTCCATTGGCTCGGGTCAAATAAGCTGAGCACTTGTTCTTTTGAAGCTGCAGCCAGAAACTCTTGCGAGGTTTCGTAGCCAAATATGCGTGACATCGCGCTATTCAGGCTCAAAGGCCGCCCTTGGCGATCGACCTGAAATATACCTACCGGCGCGTCTTCAAAGATCGTTCGATACTTTGATTCGAGCTCGATTAGCCGTTTGTTTGCGTTTTCAAAACCGAGAAGAACCTGGTGCAGTGCGTCCAGAGCCTCCGGCCATGAATGCTCGATGGGGCGACTCCGCCTGCGTTCCACAAACGGCCGCTGCGTAGAGGCGTCCGAAGACCCGACCGCTTCGGATTGATCGAGTTCTGGCACAACACCTTCGATCTCCGGGCTTTGAGCTCGGGAAGGCAAACCTGGCGGGCAGCGGAAGTGCATGTCCCCTCATCGGCCTGTCGAATTGGAAATTCCATGCCCCAGACCCCCACTTTCATACTTCCGGATACCCCATTTGGGGGATAACCGTTCTTGAACATTCCACCCGACTTGCCGATAGAAGGCTATCCAGTTGATCGCGGTGCGGGGTGCAACAAACCCCGGTGTTGGACGCGGTCCGTTTTTTATTGTTTGCCAGGGGATGATTGGCCATTGGATTTCCATCGCGACCCTCGATGGAAATTTTGGGGAGCGTTGTGGACAAGAGCACATTTGGCGGCATAGTCATCGCCCTGGTCGGCATCGGGGCCGGATTGGTACTCGACGGAGGCCGGCTCGCTCAGGTGATCCAGCCAACCGCTGCCATGATCGTCCTTGGTGGGACCATCGGCGCGGTGATGGTGCAATATCCTCTCCCGGTCGTTCTTCAGGCACTCCTGCAACTGAAAGAAGTCTTCCTCAGCAAAGAGCCTGAGTCCGATGCACTCGTACAGAACCTTCTCCGCTATGCCTTGAAGGCCCGCAAAGAAGGCATCCTCTCGCTTGATTCGGAGTTGAACAAGATTCACGATCCGTTCCTGAAAGAGAGCCTGATGCTCGCGATCGACGGCGTAAGCGCGATCGACCTGCGCAAGATGATGGAACTGCAGCTCGACTATCGGGGCGAGAAGGACGAGCGCGTTCCCAAGGTCTACGAATCCGCAGCCGGCTTTGCTCCCACCATCGGCATTATTGGCGCAGTCCTCGGGCTCATCCAGGTCATGCAGCATCTGCAGGACATTAACGAAGTCGGTAAAGGAATCGCGGTTGCATTCGTCGCCACCATATATGGTGTCGGTTCGGCCAACTTGTTCTTCCTCCCCTTCGCCGGCAAGCTGAAGATCCGCATCCGCGAACGGCAGGTTATCCAGGAGATGACACTGGAGGCCGTCCTGTCCATCATCGAGGGCGTGAATCCGCGCGCCCTTGAAATGCAGCTTCGCCGGTATCTCAATTCAAATCCCAAGCCTGGCTTGGAAAAAGTGGCATCCTGATGAGACGAAAAAAGCACGTTGAAGAGGCCGTCAACCACGACCGTTGGCTTGTGTCCTACTCAGATTTTGTGACCCTTCTCTTCGCTTTCTTTGTCGTGCTCTTTGCCACTACCTATCGCGACAATCAGTCGATCAAGAAGCTTTCACGCGCCATTCACAATGGCTTCCAGACTTTAGGGGCCTTCAAAGCGGATGAGAATGGAGACCGGGGCGCCTATTCCAAGCCGGTCTGGGAATCCGCCGATAGTCCCATACGGCTTGAGAACGACGAGTCCACCGTGAAACATGCGGCAGTCGGATCGGTCGCCGACATGCAGGAGTTGCGCCGCCAACTTGAGGCCGCCATCGGCAAGGAACTGGCGAATCACGAAGTGGTTCTGCGCATGACACCGGAAGGATTTGTCATCAGCCTTAAGGAACTAGGCTTCTTCAATAGCGGTCAGGCTGAATTGCTTCCCGGCGCCGCAGCCAAGATCGAGCGGATCGCCAAGGTCCTGTCGCGGCCGGGGCTTGAAATTCGCGTGGAAGGGCACTCCGATAACCAGCCGATCCATAATGGCCAATTCCGTTCCAACTGGGACTTATCCACTTCGCGCGCAATGAACGTCCTCCTGCTCCTGGTAAACGATGCAGGCTTCGATCCGACCCGGATATCCGCGTCCGGCTACGGCCAATACCGGCCTATGGCCGACAATGCGACCCCGGAAGGCCGCAGAATGAACCGCCGAGTTGATCTTGTCGTTGTACAAGCGAACGAAAGGGTCGTGGCCCCTGTCGCGGCAACCCCTGTGGCGAAGCCTGCGGAAACCACTAAGTAAGGGGGGCGAAGAGTCGTTGCCATGGACCGGGGCACGACCTTCATACGCTGCGGGAAAGCCCATTTACCTTCGTAACAGGGCGCGACTTCGGCCGTGCCGGAAGTGGCTGAAATATGAGACAGTTTAGTCAGTTCCCCCCGACCCAGATTGCTTCAAACAGACGACGACAATGCGCGATTCACGCGCCTCCACCCTGGCCATTTCCACTCATCGTCTGGTGAACTGCTCAGTTACTCGGTGATTACGCGATCGGCCCATTCCACAAGCGAAACGAAGATTGCAGGGTTGCCGAACTTCGCCCCCCATTGGTCCAGGTCTGTTTGCAGAACCGCCCGTGCACGGCTGCAGGCACCGCAGGCATAAATCTGAACATGTCTTTCAGCAACTTTCGTGAGGGTTTGCTCCAACGGTGGCCAGCCAACCGGCACGACCGCGCCGGCAACTGATTTCCGCATAAGCGAAACACCTTCGCCAAGCAAGAAAATCTGCACCGAATGTCCCGCTTCAGAAAGTGCGAGGCCGTGAAGAAAAGGAAACGCTGCCTTGGTCGGATCATCAGATCCCCAGGCACTTTTCATCATGATATTCAGGGATTTATGCGAAGTTCCTTGACCAAACGAAGACGCTGCTCCGACAAAAGGTAACGCGACTAACTGGCGAAGAAATGACCGCCGCGCCATGAAGACCTCCAAGGGAGTCCGAAGTATAGCATTCGGTCCATCCGGGGGAAATCGCCAATTGTCCCACTCGGCCTTGAGTTGTGCCTGGATAACCATCGATGCGGACAGAACTCGAAAAACTGGATAATGTCCGGAGCGGCCGGCGCACCACCGAAATCTGGTAAGTAAGAGCGCTTATCGTTGTGTCGTTTGGAATCCCGAAGATCGGATAGGAGGAATTAGACTCAACGGCAAGGGATCAATGCATGAGCGGCAAAACTAAACCCATCGTAGCTCTCACGGGAATGGTGGTCGTGTTGATCTGCGAGTTGGTGGCAGTCTTCGAACGCGCTTTGGCCGCCACAAGCCCAGCCTTCATCATTGGATTTGCCGTCATTTCAGCTCTGGGTTTCTGGGCCATGTCATATCGTCGACTGGGATGATGAGCCGTCAGTGCTTCGGCATGCCTGCCTACACTTCGTCATGTGTCCTCGGCCTTGGTCGGCCCGGACTGAGTCAATCACAAACTAACGAAGCAGAACCGGACCGGAGTTCTGCTTGGGGCCAGCTAATAGAGTGACAAGCCGAATCAATTCATCCCGCTGCTCGTCCGACTCGTAGACAAACTTGACTCCATCATAGGACGATCCGGAATGCGCAACACGAACCGGAACCTCGAGCGTAAAGTCCTTGTAACTCAATCGCACCATGCCGCAGGAATCGGGCGAAAGCGGCTGACGAAGCTCCACCTTCATCCCCTCTGTGCTGATCTCGCTGCAGCGCCCGTCCTGCATTGAATCCTCGAAGGTTAGCCGAATCGGAAGATCGACTAAAAACCGAGGAGCGCGATAATCGAATTTCCGCATAAAATTCATTCTCCCCGGGGATCGGGCCCCTGTCGTTGGTTGGCGTCCGGCTGACTATCTTATCGGCACTTAACAGGGAAAAATCCGGTTCGGATTCACTTATTAGTGAATATCTCTCGAATTTAACCCCAGCAGCCGAAGATCAACCATCCTATTCATCGGAGCGAACATTACTTGTGTGGTAAGTCAATCGAACGAAAGATGTAGCTATCTGAGGACCGTGTGGTTATGTACCTCCAAGGTAACCAAAAATGAGAAATAAATTACTAGACCATTTTCCTTTAGTCCTATACTACTTTTTCAACTTTTAGTTTTGTAAACCGTTTCAGGCCCTGTGTCCTTCAGTGCAGGCGGGGCGAGTTTTGTGCAGTAGGGACCCGTATTTGTAACACCAGGCGCAAGCATGAGCAGCATCATCGATTCCCCTCTATCTCTTGTCACGGAAGAGCGAGAAAGCACGGCATCAAGCCAGGATCAACCAGGCGCCGGTGCTGCCGCGCTCAACCGGGCCGCCGCGCGACGCATCCTGATTGTCGAGGATGACGTTTCGCTATCCGGTTTCCTTTGCGGTGAATTGCAGGGGCAGGGCCTCATCGTGGAACAGGTCCACGACGGCGAAGAAGCACTTCGCATGTTGGAAGCCAAGCGCCGGTACGATCTGCTGATGCTTGACCTTAACTTGCCTAAGCTCGACGGCATCACCCTCATTCAACGCCTTCGCCCCGCCCAACCTCGGCTGCCGATTCTGGTGCTGACCGCCCGGAGCCGAGTCGAAGATAAGGTGAAGGCCCTCGAAAGCGGTGCGGACGACTGCCTCACCAAGCCGTTTTCCCTTATAGAGCTTCTGGCCCGGGTGCAGGCACTTCTGCGCAGGAATTCCGGCCTCGTTCCCAATTGCTCCACCGTGGGCGATTTGACCATGTACCGGGACCAGCGCCGCGTCGAACGGAACGGCCGGCGTATCGATCTCACCCCTCGGGAATTCGCAATTCTCGATGTCATGATGCGCAACGCGGGGCAACCCGTTTCGCGCGCAATGCTGCTTGAAGAAGTCTGGAATATGTCGTCGTCTGATTCCTCAACCAATATCGTGGACGTTTATATGAAATATGTGCGGGACAAAATAGATCTTCCGGGAGAAACGCGGCTGACTCACACAGTACGCGGCTTCGGTTATGAGCTTCGCTTTGCCTAGAAAAATGCTTCAGGATATCCGCGTGGCGGAGGACCCTCCGTCCGAGTTCTACTCCGAGATAGCCGAGGGCCTGCACGCGATGGCCCAGCCGCTTACCATCGTGCGCGGAGCATTGGGCGCCTTGACGCTGTGGAAAGGGATCGCACCCCAGCAAGAACGATACGTCCGCATGTCGGCTGAACAGGTGGAGCGCTTGTGCGACCTGATTTCCGGTCTTCAAGGCCTGTTGGAGGCAACGCAGTCCGACGCAGAATGTGCGACTCTGGATCTTTGGGAAATCGCCGAGATTGCTCTCGAGGATCTGGACCCGGTTCTGCGCCAATCCCACGTACAGATTTCTGCCGTAAAGCCGAAGGAGCCGGTTTACGTCATCGGTGATCCGGTGCGGACGGAGAAGGCGCTGGTGACTGCCTTGAAGACAGCCATATCCCTCTCCTCGCAAGGTGACCTTGTCGGGTTGGAGGTTCTCATCAGCGATGGCTTTGCCGACCTGGTTGTGCAGAACCGAAAACGGCACGGAAAAGGTCTGGGTTCCACCGAGCGCTTTAACTTGGCGCTTGTTCAGGCAAATATTCGGAGTCAGGCGGGCGTGTACACATGCGTTGAGGATCCCTTGCACCTATCGCTCAAGTTGCCTTTGCAAAGGCCCGAAAGCGTGGGCGCAGAAGCCGCATTGCTCGGGTCCTCGGTTCAGAAACTCAACTAGTTTACTGACCACTTGATCTTGTACGAAAATGGGTGCCCTGGGTCTCGATTTTTAGACCTGGAAAGCACGAACTCAAATACGATCTCACGCGGTCAGAGCTCGAGCATTACTCTCACCGGGTTCATGTCTCATCAGTTTTTCATTTCACGGAGGCGACTGAAAGCTTCATGGCTGCCACGGCTGCACAAATCGGGCGATTCGAAGATCGAGTTCCCATCGACGTATTTATCGTGAGCCCTAATCCCAGGCTCCGCGAGGAACTCCAGGGAAAGCTGAGCCTTCCGCGATGGAACGTGCTCCAGGCGGGCAGCGGAGCCGAAGCCCTGAAGCTGCTGCACAAGCACGCTTCCGAGGACGGAGTGCTCCTTCTGGATCCTTCGCTGCCGGACCTTGAACCGGGCGAATTTCATGGGATCGTCCGAGACCGCTTTCCGCATACCCAGATCATGATGCTGAATGCCCATACCGGCCAACTTCTGGTCGGGAGCGCATCGCCGACACCGGTATCCAGAAAGCTCGCAGATGTCGTCAATCAGACTGGTTCTCTGCGGACTAGCCCTCTTCCTTCGACGGTTACCGAAAATACCCGGGTCCTGCCTGAAGGCAAGGTCAAACTCCGCAGCATGATCGGAACATCCGATCCGATGCTGCGCACCTATGCGCTGACCCGCATGGTGGCGGCCCGCGACACAACCGTCCTCGTCACCGGCGAGAGCGGAACCGGCAAGGACCTGATCGCTCAGGAAATCCATCTCATCAGCAGCCGCAGAAACCAGCCGTTTGTCGTGGTGAACTGCTCTGCGATCCCCGAAACCCTGCTCGAAGCGGAACTCTTCGGCTTTACCAAGGGCTCGTTCACCGGCGCGGTGCAATCGCGCATCGGGCGCATCCATGCTGCCCACGGGGGCACGCTGTTCCTCGATGAAATCGGCGATATGCCCTTCTCGCTGCAAAGCAAGATTCTGCGATTTCTCGAACAGGGCGAGGTGCAGCGCCTCGGCGGAAATGAGAACCTCAAAGTCGATGTCCGCGTCATTGCGGCGACCAATGCCGACCTCAAGAAGCGCGTCGCTCAACAACAGTTTCGTGAGGACCTCTACTACCGGCTGGCCGTTTTTCCCATTCACCTTCCGCCCCTGCGGGATCGCATGGGCGACTTGGAAGACCTGGCCGTCTCCTTTGCCGGCAAGTTCCATCCCGGAGTCTCCATCTCGCGCGAGGCATTCCAGGTTCTGGCCCAGCATGGCTGGCCGGGGAACGTCCGTGAGCTGCGCAATGCGATCGAACGGGCAACAATCCTCGTTGGCATCGGAAGACGAAATCAAGCCTGAACACATCATTTTGTAGAGTGCTCGGCCCATTTTGGGCACCCATTCCCAGTTTGGCACTCGCTCGTGCATGTCAGATAGGCAAATGCTGCCGAGTTCTCATGCCGTTCCAATAAACCAGCTGGGTGTGGATTCCATCCCCAGTCCACAGCTGCTTGCGGATGCATTCTCTGAGTTCATCTCTGCCTCATCGGTCCTTGAGGCTTCCTATCGCGAACTCCAGCAGGAAGTCGCGCATCTCAGCCTGGAACTGTCCAAACGCAATGCCGCTCTCACCAGCAGCCTGGCTGAGAACGACCGCATGCGTGCAGCCCTGCAGCAGATGCTCGATTCGATGCCCTGCGGCGTGCTCGTTCTCAACAACGCCGAGCGCATCGTCATGATCAACCCCGAGGGCCGCAGGCTGCTGGACCTAGGAAAAGCGCAAGATTCATAGCCTCTACGACCTCTCTCGCGTAAGCGGCGTGGATTTCGAGGCGCTCGCCAAAGGCCCCGACGATCGCCTCGACCGCGAAGTCTGTGTTCAGTCGCGGACCGGACAAGCGCTGGCTCGCCGATCGGCAATCGGAAGCTGCTCTCCATCGCGTCAGCCCAAGCTGTGAGCCGATGCGCCTAACCACCTGCAAAGCATCTGGATCCTCCGCGACATCACCGCGAACAAGCAGGCGGAGCAGGAGCGGGAGGCGGCGCGTCGCGCAACTGTCCTCGCCGAGATCTCGACGATGCTGGCTCATGAAATTAGAAATCCATTAGCCAGCATGGAATTATTTGCCGGGTTGATCGAACAGGACCTCGGCGCATCGTCGCAATGGATTTCTCATCTGCGCGCCGGCATCCGCAGGCTTTCGGGCACCGTGAACAACGTTCTCAGCCTGAACGACGAAAGCAAGTCGCGCCTTGCTCCGGTCGATCTTGCCGCCTGCGTCCAAAGCGGCCTGGTATTTGTGCAGCCCATCGCCGAACAGGCCGGCCTGCAGCTTTCGTTCTTCGCCGCAGACGACACCCCTTCCATCCAGGGCAATGAAGACGCAATCCACCAAATCGTTTTGAATATCGTCGTCAACGCAATCCGCCACACCGACACCGGCGGCCGCGTTGCACGTTTCGACGCGGCGAGTGGCACGCGACGGATCAGACCATCGCCGTGGTCGAGATTGAAGACACCGGCTGCGGCATCCCCGAGAGCGTCATCACCCACATCTTCGATGCCGGATTCAGCGCCAATGGCGAAACGCCTGGCCTCGGACTCGCCGTATCCAAGCGCCTCATGGCCCAGCACGGCGGAGAGATTCGCGTCACCAGCCGCATCAACGAAGGAAGTACGTTTCAGTTGGAGTTTCCAGCCCTATGACGAGTGATGAAGTGCTGTCGGTAATGGTGGTCGACGACGAGCCGGGAATTCGCACCGCGTTGCGCGCGAATTTTCTTCGCCACGGCTGGCGTGTTGAAACTGCCTCCTGCGTGCGCGAGGCGATTCGTGGCGTCGAAGGCCAGGAGTTCGACCTCGTCGTGACCGATATGCGGATGCCCGACGGCACTGGCATGGAAGTCATGCGGGCTGCAAGAAAGGCTTCTCCTGAAACCGCGGTCATTCTGCTCACCGCCTACGGCTCCGTGCCCGATGCGGTCAACGCGATGCGCGACGGTGCGCTCGATTACCTCACCAAGCCGATCCCGTTCGATCGTCTGCAGGCCACCGCGGCCCAGGTCATGAACCGCACCAAGGCAGCTGCCTGCAGAGGACGTTGCCGCAACCGGCCACATCGTCGGTCATGCGCCATCGCTGCTCCGCATCCTGCACCGTGCACGCGCCGCGGCCAGCACTGGCGCCGATGTATTGATTGAGGCCGAGAGCGGCACGGGCAAAGAACTCCTCGCCCGGTTCATCCACGATTCCAGCAATCGCAGCACCAAGCCATTCGTCGCCGTCAACTGCGCGGCTGTTCCTGAATCGCTGCTCGAAAGCGAGCTCTTCGGCCACGGAAAAGGCGCCTTCACTGGCGCTGTCGCAAACCGCCCCGGCAAATTCGAACTAGCCAACGGCGGAACGATTCTGCTCGACGAAATCGGCGAAATGCCGCTCAATCTTCAACCCAAACTCCTCCGCGTCTTGCAGGAGCGCGAGTTCGATCGTCTCGGTGAAAGCTCCCCGGTGCACGTCGACATCCGCGTCATCGCCACCACCAACGTTTCTCTCGCCGCCATGGTCGAGCGCGGCCAGTTCCGCGCCGATCTCTACTACCGGCTGAACGTAATTCCGCTCTCGCTGCCGCCGTTGCGCGAGCGGCGCGAAGACATTCCTGTTCTCGCCCGGCACTTTGCCGAGAAATATTCGGCGCAGCACCGGTCATTTCCTCCTCGCCTTCACCCGGATTTTCTCGAGCGTCTGCAGTCTCACTCCTGGCCCGGCAATGTGCGCGAGCTGGCGAATTTCATGCGGCGCGTTCTCACCCTCACCGATACCCACGACATCGATGCCAACTGCTTCGAGATGGAATTCCAAGGCAGCGCCGGCATCGCCCGCACTCCTCAAATCACTTCGCAGATTCCGGCTCCTCAGATTTCATCTCCATCCACCGCGCCGGCAGGAACGCCCATCCGGCAGGTAGAAAAACTTCATCTGGAAAAAACTCTGGCTCTCACCGACGGGAACCGGACTGTTGCCGCGGAAATGCTCGGCATCAGTCTCCGCACCCTGCGCAACAAGATTCGTGAATACGGTCTGCCCCCCAGGAGGTATGCATAACATGGCGACCACTCCTCTCATGCAAGTGCTTCAGGGCTATCTCAAGGTCACCTCTGATCGGCAGCAGATAGTCGCGTCCAACATTGCCAACGTGGATACACCTGGCTATCACGTCAAGGACATCAACTTTCAATCCGCAATGCAGCAAGTGATGCAAAACGGTGACGACGCGCAACTCGGGCCCGCCACAAATGACGTGGAAGGGCTGCCGGAGCGTCCCGATGGCAACAACGTAAACATCGATCGCGAGAGTCTGGTGCTCTCGCAGACGCAACTCCAGTACCAGATGGGCGTGCAGCTGATCAAGGAAGAGTTTCATCGCTTGCTGTCTGCCATTAAGGATGGGAACTAGCCATGGGCATGTTTGACATGTTGAGTATCAGCGCGTCCGCCCTCTCTGCCGAAAGGCAGCGTGCGGAAGTCACTTCGGCGAATCTAGCCAACGCGGAGACGACACACACCGACCAGGGCGGCCCCTACGTGCGCAAGGAAGTTGTCTTCAGCGCAACCAATTCTTCTCCATTTCGCACCGTGCTCAATCGGGTTGGCCGATTCGGCCAGTCTGCGGGAGGGTCGGTGCAAGTCAGCCAGGTTGTCAACGACACCTCGGCGCCCATCATGCGTTATGAGCCCGGCAATCCAGACGCTGACAAGAACGGCTTCGTGGCCTATCCGGCCATCAACCCGGTCACCGAGATGGTCGACCTCATGGGCGCCGTTCGCTCTTATCAGATGAATGCATCGGCCGTGAGCGCGGCGAAACAGATGATCCAGCAGTCAATCGATATTTTGAAAACCACGTAAGCAAGGAGCGCGACGATGAGCAATTTATCAATCGGTGCAATTCCCAACGCTCAGGTACTGAATGTTCCAGCACTTGATATCGGCGGCAAGTCCGAAGGGGAAAGTTTTTCGGCTGTTTTGTCGAACGCTGTGCAAAGCGTGGACCAACTGCACCAAACAGCAGCATCCCAGGTGAGCAATCTTCTGCAAGGTGGAGGAGCTGACCTGAATAACGTGATGATCGCAGTAGAAAAAGCGGATGTTTCCTTCCAGCTGATGATGCAAGTCCGCAACAAGATTGTCAGCGCGTATCAGGATATCGAGAAAATGCAGTTCTAGGATTGAATCCCAATGCCAGGCATGACAAACGTAGCCGATCAGGCGAAAAACTTTTGGGCAAGTCGCACCGGAACACAGAAGGCATTCCTTCTGGGCGGGGCTGGAGCCACCGTGTTGCTCCTTACGCTCTTTGTGCGCCTGCTCAGCACGCCGGACTACAAGCCGCTCTTTAAGGATCTGGAGCCCGCGGACGCGCAAGCATTGGCGACACAACTCGCGGCGCAGAATATTCCCCACCAGCTCAGTCCCGACGGCAAAACGGTCAGCGTTCCTGCGGACAAACTGGATGCTGCACGCATGCAAACCGCCGAGCAGGGGCAGCCTCACAGTGGACGCATGGGATTCGAACTCTTCGACAAGATGACTTGGGGCCAGACAGAGTTTGATGAAAAAGTCGCCTATCAGCGTGCGATGGAGGGCGAACTGGAACGAACAATCCAGACGCTTGCGTATGTTGAGCGCGCACGGGTCCATCTCGTGATGCCCACCGATTCTGTCTTCCTCGACCGTCAACATCTCGCCAAGGCGTCTGTGATTTTGAAGCTCCGTCGCGGCGGACTCTCAAAGGAGTCGGCGATTGCAATCTCACGGCTGGTCGCCGGCGCGGTCGATGAACTCAAGCCGGAAGACGTTTCGATCATCGATGCCGACACAGATATGTCGCTCGGCTCCGGTCACGACGAGCAGGGCAACGACGAAGCCGAAGAAGGACGGTTGACGCAGCGCCTGGTCAGCACTTTGGAACCGGTGGTCGGCGCCAATGCCATTCGCGCCAGCGTCAATGTGGACTACGATCAAGGCTCCACCGAGGAGAGTCAGGAAAAATACGATCCATCGGTGAGCGCCTTGCTGAGCGATCAGAAAACGGAAGACCAGGCTGCTGGAGGTTCTGCCACCATCGGCGTTCCCGGAACTTCGAGCAATATCCCCAATCCAAAGCCGGCAAAGCCCGCACAAAACACGAGCACAGTGACGCCAGGGCCAACGCAGACGTCCAAGTCCGAAAACGCGCAATACGGCAGTGAACAAGACCATAACCCACACCATCGTTCCTGGCGGACGCATTCAGCGGGTCACCGCAGCCCTTCTGGTCGACGATGAGGTCGTGAAAACTGTCCACAACGGCAAAACGACCTTTACGAAACAGAAGCGATCGCAGGATGAACTAAACAAGATTCGGGAACTCGCCGAAGCTGCAATCGGCTTCGATGCGAAACGAGGCGACACCATCAGCGTGCAGAACATGTCGTTCGACTCTGCATCTCCTGATGCGGATCTCGCCCCGGTCACCTGGACGACCCAGGTGCAAAAGACGGTTTCGGATTATTCATCGCTTTTGCGGCCCATGTCGCTTCTTCTGCTCTTCATGCTCGCCTACGTGCTTGTATTAAGGCCGATCCAGAAACACGCTCTGAGTACGAACCAGCTTGCGGCGCCCGGTGCGCCCGGACAACCTGCCCTCACGGCCGCACAGTTGCAATCGCTCTCTGCAGGTTCTGCCGAGGCAGGAAATGGCGGTGTCCTCCGCGCTGCGCAACTCAAAGAGCAGACGTTTGATTTAGTCAGACAGAAACCAGTGGACACGGCACGCGCGATGCAGGCGTGGATGCGGGAGGAATAGTCATGAGCACGATCGAATCCGCCCCGACCACCGGCGCCCGCAAAGCGGCTATTCTCCTCTCCTTCCTCGGCGAAGAAGAGGCAGCCCCCATTTTGCGCAACCTGCCCACTGGAGATTTGGAACGAATCACCGATGAGGTGGCCAACCTCGCGAACGTGCCTGTCGAGATAACCATGCAGGTTCTTGAGGAGTACCACCAGATGATGGCCGCGCGCGAATACATCGCGGCTGGTGGCCGCGACGTTGCCATTCGCCTTCTGGTCAAGGCATTCGGTGAGAACGGCGCGAAGACCATGGTCGAACGTCTCACGCATCCTGATGACGGCGCTACCTTCAAACTGGATGCGCTTAAGAAAACAGAGCCTCAACAATTGGCCAGGTTCCTTGCCGGGGAGCACGCCCAGACAAAGGCTCTGATCCTCGGCCATCTCGACGCAAAGCAGGCTTCTTCGTTGTTGATGAGTCTTGAACCGGAAGCCCGCGCCGACTGTATCCGGCGTATGGCCACGATGGGTCAATTCTCTCCGGAAGCCGCAGCAAAGGCGTCCAGGGTGCTGAATCGCCGTTTTGCTTCCTCCGGGGAGCAGACCAGGCGCACCGATTCCGGAACGAAAAACCTCGCCGACCTGATGAATCGCCTCGATGCTACTACGTCCCGCGAAATATTGGAAAAAATCGAAGCCGAAGAGCCAAAGCTGGCCATCAGCATTCGAGACCTGATGTTCTCCTTCGAGAACTTCCTCGAAGTTCCGGAGCCCGACCTGCGGGAGCTCATGAATGCGGTCGACAAAAAGACATTAATGGTCGCGTTGAAGGGTGCAAGCGAAGATCTGCGCACCCATATCTATCGCACCATGTCCTCGCGCGCAGTGGAAATGATGAAGGAAGACGCCGAGATGATGGGTCCGGTCCGTGGCAAAGACGTTGCCAAGGCGCAGAGCGAGATTGTCGCCATAGCGCGCAAACTCGAATCGGAAGGAAAGATCGTACTGAAAAGTGAGGGAGAAGACGAGTATGTCCTCTAACACAGAATACGGCGGCGCACTTTCGGTCCCAATCACTGTCCTGCAGTACCGCGACATGTCCTCTCAAAAGTCGCGCGACGCGGCAGACCAATCCGAATCTCTCTCTGCATCGGAAGACCGAACCGGCAAAGTTGAAGACGAGCTGGCGCTCTCCGCCGATCAGTTCGCTGTCCGGATCGAACGCGAAAGAGCCGAAGCGGCCTTTCAGGCAGAACAAAAACTGCGCCAGGAATTCGAGCAGAAACTCATTGCAGCCCGAGCGCCGATCGCTGCCCTTGTTTCTGGTTTCGAAGAAGAGCGTAGTCACTACTATGCGCAGGTGGAGTCTGAGATCGTTCAACTCGCCCTCGCTATCGCTGCAAAAATCCTGCACCGCGAGGCTCAGGTAGATCCAATGCTCCTGGCTGCGCTGGTGAGAATCGCCGTGGAGAGAATGCGCGAAGGTTCCAGCGTCACCGTGCGCGTGGCACCCGGTCGCGGCGACAGTTGGAATCGCTACTTTGCTGGAATCCAGAGCATGTCGCACGTCGAGGTGACCGAAGATTCGCAGCTCGGTGAACACGATTGCCTCCTTGAGACCGAACTCGGTACCGCGAACTTCGGCCTCGATACACAGCTGAAAGAGGTTGAGCAGGGATTCTTCGATCTGCTCGCCTTGAGGCCCGCGACTCGATGAATCGCTCGCTCCTGGCTCCGTTCACTCACTACCTTAAAGTCGGATCGACAGTGCGCTGGAGCGGCCGCATCACACAGGTCGTCGGCAGCCTCATTGAATCGGACGGTCCCTTCTGCTCGGTTGGCGAATCATGCCTGTTCACCGGGCATGAAGGGCGAACTTACTCCGGAGAAATCATCGGATTCCGCGGTTCCACAATGTTGTCCATGGCCGCCGAGCAGCCGCAGGGCCTTCGTTTCGGCGACAAGCTTTGCACCTGGGGTGCGCGCCCATCCATCCGCGTCGGGCCAGGGATGCTCGGTCGCGTCATCGATACGGCAGGGAATCCACTCGATCGCAAAGGCGACTACCGCGCCGTCCATTCCATTCCTCTTGATGGTTCGGCGCCGTTGCCGCTTGAGCGCGTTCCGATTCGTGAGCCGCTCAGCTGCGGCATCCGCGCCATCGACGGCTTTCTCACCTGCGGACGAGGCCAGCGTGTCGGTATCTTCGGCGGCAGCGGCGTTGGCAAGAGTACGCTCATCGGCATGATGGCCCGCGGAACTGCCGCGGACATGACGGTGCTGGCACTGGTCGGCGAACGCGGACGCGAGGTGGGAGAGTTTCTTGAAGTCCTCGGCGAAGAGGGTCTGCGGCGTTCAGTGGTTCTTGTTTCCACTTCTGACCAATCGCCCCTCCTGCGCATACGCGCTGCTCTTGCGGCAACGGCTGTCGCTGAGCATTTCGCAAGCCAGGGAAAGAACGTGCTTCTCATTGTTGACTCGCTGACGCGATTCGCCATGGCGCAGCGCGAGATCGGACTGGCGGCCGGAGAGCCTCCTACAGCGAAGGGCTACACGCCTTCAGTGCTGAACATGCTGGCTCGCTTGGTTGAGCGCGCCGGAAACTTTGATAAGGGCAGCATCACTGCTTTTTATTCGGTCCTCATGGAAGGCGACGATCAGCAGGATCCGGTGGTCGATACAGTTCGATCGCTGCTCGATGGCCATATATTGCTCGATCGAAATCTTGCGCTGCGCAACCACTATCCACCAATCTCAATCCTCGAAAGCCTCAGCCGTTTGATGACCAGCATGGTTTCAGAAAAGCATTTGGCCAAGGCAAATGCGATGCGCCTGATGATGGCGGCCCATAGCAGATCTGAAGATCTAATTCGCATCGGCGCCTATCAAAAAGGCACCGACCCGATCCTCGACAACGCCATCGAAAATCTGCCCGCAATTCATGGATTTTTGCGGCAAAAGCCGGATGAATTCTGCACCTACGAAGAATCGATTCAACGGCTGGTTGCGCTGCCCGGATAAGCAGATTCCTTGACAGCCCGTAGGCAGGAGGCTCTGAAGTGCCGTTTCGATTTTCACTCGCATCTGTTCTCAGAGTCAGGGAGAGCATTGAACGGCGAGAAGAACTCGCACTTCAAAGAGTTGAAATGGAAGTCGCGCGTGTCAAGCATCGCATCGATGAGTTGACCGACGAGTTGGCAAGAGCAGGCGAAGCGCGAGAAAACGCTCTGCGGAATTCAATACCTGCCTATGACTTGCAGAGCATGGATGCGCAAATGAATGCGGCTCTCGACGCGAAACAAATCCTACTCGATACCCTTCAAACTCTACAGCAGCAACGCGATGCTCAAATGAAGCTGTACCAGGTGGCGTACAACGGCCGGCAGATGCTGACTGATTTGCTCGAACAGAAAAAGAGTGAATACAAGCAGGAACAAGACCACGCTCAGCAGAAGCGCATCGACGATCTCTTTGCGTCGCGCTGGCAACGCAATTAACACCCACGAACAAAGACCGCTCGCGGGGAGCCCGGCCTGGGCTACCTTCGTCTTCTATCTCCAGACAACACTTAGTTCATGACGACAAAAGTGAATTGAGGTTAGTGCTTTCGCGTGTCTCAAACAAGGGACCTGGCACCCATGATCTGGCTGATTGATGAAGCGAAAACAAAAACGTTCCTTCGACTCAGTTGCCACGACGTCCTTCGCTCACGAAGACAGGCTGTTTGCGAAGCGGGGTTCGAACTCGAGAATTTGTCGCAATCGAGGCGGACTAGGCACAGTTTGCCCACTTCGTACGGCAAGGCTTGCCTGCTTTGCCGGTTGTCTTGCGCACCGGCAAATCCTCTCCTTCGACTATCTGTCATTGAATGAGAACCTTGTGGGAGCATACGCGGTGCCGGCCGGGGCCCATTTGCTGGCAGGGCACGTGCAACTAAACGAGCGTGCGAATTGCGCCCAAAGCCGCCCCGACCACCGATACAACGACGCCGCACGCCACGAGCGGTAAGTCTTCTGGTGCGTCGTTTCTCGACATCCTCGCGATGGGTTCGGGTGCGGATTTTCTGGGGGTCGCGGCTTCTTCCGGCTCCAATACACAGACAGGATCCGGTGGGCAATCCGATCCAACACAAACCCAGAGCGAGTCTTCTCTGCCGCCCTCCATGCAAAGCGCACTGGATGCCGCCGCGTCGACGGTCTCTTCTCCAGCCGGGTCGAACCCAGCGCAAGATCCGTCGAATGGCGCACAAGATGCGGCGCGAGTGCTGGTTGGTTCTCAGACGGCTTCTCATCCAACAGGAAAAACCGGAAAGCAGCAAGCCCAGCCAACCGTCGGAACAGTTGTCGACGCTTCGATCGCCGTGCTCGCTCAGAGAGCCCCGATTCAAGAGGCTGCGCTCCCACCTATCTCTGTCCCGGCTCCGGCATCTTCGCCCGCTGAACTAACGATCGCTTCGCAAGCGCCATCAAGTTCTACGAAGCCCGTCGATGCCTTAATTTCTGGATCGAATCAGGCTTGGACGAGCGAGTTTGAGACGAGTCAGGGCGGGGCGAACCAGACGGTTTCCACTCAGGATGGACAACAGCTCGTGGATGCGTCGCAGCCGGCAAATTCCAGAGCACAGCAGAACACGGCTCCGCAAATCGCCGCAAATGCAGCGCAGATCTTGCAGAACAGTTTCGCCGCGATTCAACCGGCAGCTGCGCAGGCCTTCTCACTCGACTCGTCAGAGAACAGCGCAGTCGGCGCTTCCACGGATGCATCGGCCACCAATTCGAACGATGGTTCAGCAGCCGGCACCCAGGGTTCGAACGAGCAGGCGGGCCGCGGCGCGAACCTGCCCGTGGCCAGCACGTTCCTCGCGGCTGCAATTCTGCCGAACAACCTGAACGTCAATCAACTTGCCGGCAAGGCGAACCAATTCAAAACGTCTGCATCGACGTTCAACTCGAATTCCAGCCTGTCCAGCGCTGCACCCGCGACGAGCACTGCAAAGGTCGGTTTGCAAGACGCGCAGGGAACTTCATCGCACAGTTCACAGAGCGGCAGCGACGCGGCGCAGCACGGATCAGCCGACGCCTCGCAAACAAATGCTGTGGCAGCCAAGCCCAGCGATAACGGCGCTTCCCAACCCATCGCGTTTGCGACGGTTGCGGCCACCCATCCAGCCGCGCCGCTTCATGCAGCAACAGATTCTATCGACAGTACGCCTCGGCATTCGGATGAGTCGGCCGGTCTGCCTTCAGAGCAATTGAACGGCGCAGGCACAGGGACAACTTCGGTCATCAACACGGCGCGATTGATTCAGTCGATGAGCGAAACGGAGATGCGGGTGGGCATGCGCTCGACCGAATTCGGAGACATCTCGATTCGCACGTTGGTTTCGCAGCAGCAGATGCAAGCTCAGATCTCAGTGGATCACAGTGAGCTAAGCAACGCGATATCGGCTCATATTCCGTCGATCCAAGCAAAACTCGACAACCAATATGGACTGCACGCTTCGATTGAGGTCAGCCATGGCGGTGCCTCATTCACCGGCGAACGGGGACAGAACGCGCAAAAAGATCAGAGGGCCTTCACTCCGTCCGTTCAAATCGAAGGCACAGTACCAGTATCGGAAACCGATCGAATGGTCCTCAGGGTCCCTTCGGTTGCGGTCGTGAGTGACCGGTTAGATATCAGGGCCTAAGCAGTCATTGCTTTTTGAAAGGAAATGCAGATGAATATTCAAGGATTTATTCCGGCCATCGCCGCACCGGTTCTGGGGTCAGCCGCCAGCGCGGTGAAGGCGGCCACCAGCTCAACAAGTTCGACGAGCAGCACGCCGGGTACGGGCAATTCGGCTGCAAGTTTGCAGGACACCTTCCTGAACCTGCTGGTCACGGAGCTGCAGAACCAGGACCCGACGTCGCCTGTCGACCCGACCGCAGATGGTGAGTCAGATGGTTTCACTGAATCAGTTGGATCAGCTGATCTCGATCAATCAGACGCTTTCGAGCATGACCACGGACCCATCCGGCACAACGGGGACCTCGGGAACGTCAGGAACATCGGGCACCTCGGGCACTTCTTCAACCTCCGGTGCAAATCAGGCCACTCCAACGGCGGCGGGGAGAGCAATCAGTACGTTGCAGACGAACCCTTCCGCGGCAGCCGCAGCGGCCAATCAATTACCTGCAGCTCCGGCTTACGCAGCCAGGCAATGCCGGCCTCATGAATCTCTACGGCAGCTACGCGCTGCCTAAAGCAACAGCCTCATATCCCACCTACACAGGAGTTAGATAAATGTCAGCGTTTTCGATTCCTCTTTCAGGCCTTGCGGCGACCTCGTCGTCGCTGAATGTGATTGCCAATAACCTTGCGAATCTGAACACCGATGGCTACAAGGATCAGTCGCTGAGCTTCGCCAGTGTCTTCAATGGAATTGCGGCGACCTCGGGCAACGGCGACCCGATTCAGATGGGCAACGGTGTGCAGACCGATGGCACGGTCTCCAACTTCTCCAACGGCAACATCAATGACACCGGCATTTCGTCGAACATGGCGCTGCAGGGCAACGGATTCTTCGTGGTGCAGAGTGGTACGGGCGCAAACAGCTTTACGCGCGCCGGTGATTTCACGGTCAATGCACAGGGACAGCTCACCAACCCGCAGGGTCAGCTTGTGATGGGTTTTCCCGCGACCGCCGGTGTGGTTTCAACCAGCTCGGCTCTGGTGCCGATCGTGGTCAACGCGGCGAACAATATACCCGCTTCGGCCACGCACCACTTTCCAGATGAACACCAATCTGAACGCAAGCGCGGCAGTGGGCGCCACCTATAGCGCGCCGATCACTGTATACGATTCGCTCGGCGAGTCTCACGTGCTCACCGTCAACTACGTCAACACGGCTGCCAATACCTGGACCTACAGCATTTCCGTTCCCGCCGCCGATGTGGGCGGCACGGGGCATCCGGTGCAGGTCGCGACCGGCACCATGACGTTCAACTCGTCGGGCGACCTGACCTCGCCGACGGGCTCGGTTCCGGGCATCGCCATCAACGGACTGGCCGATGGGGCCTCGAACATGACCCTCAGCTGGAACCTGGCCGGCAGCAACGGATCGTCTGCAGTTACCCAGCAAGCCGGAACCAGCGCGACCAGCGCAACCTCGCAGAATGGCTTCGCGACGGGATCGCTGACCGGATACTCGATTCTTCCCGATGGAACGGTGCAGGGACAGTTCACCAACAACCAGACACTGGCTCTCGGCCAGGTGGCGATCGCCAGCTTTGCCAACAACGAGGGCTTGACGCAAACCGGAAACAGCGACTATCAGGCATCTTTCGCGTCAGGAGCTGCGGTCATCGGTCTGGCGGGCACGGCAGGCAGGGGAACCATCACCGGCGGAGCCGTGGAAGGATCGAACGTGAACCTCTCCACCGAGTTCGCCAACATGATCGTGGCGCAGCAGGGTTATGAAGCGAACGCCAAGGTTCTGACCACACTCGACCAGGTGTCGCAGGCAACGCTGCAGGTGATCCAGTAGTCGCTTGGAGAGAGTTGTGCAGTTCTTAAATTACGATTAGAGACTTTCGTCGAGGGAATTTTTCTCCTTCGCGAGGGCTCGCCGCAGCGTGCCGGCTCTCATGGCTGTCTCACCAGCCATGGGGCCGCGCGCGCGGCGTATTCTCGCGTATAACTATATGTAAATAGACCTAGATGGCGTTCGGAAATCGTTGCCCTGTCTGCCGGGCTGCGAACCCCTCTTTCATTCCGGCCCTCCGATTGCTTTTACCTCTGTGCACCGCTCCATCTGTTGCTGAAGCCCGAGGCCAGGACAACGTGATTTGTCCAGGCCGACGCACTCGGACTGAGGTTCGGAGCGCACCAGAGGCCTTATGAGTACTGCAGCTCACAACCTGAATCCCAACCTGGACGCCAACCCCGGAAAGCCGTTCGTTGCGGAACCGGCGTCGCAGAGGAAAGATCTGCTCGACAGCATGCCGTGGCTGCCGTGCACGCTCACGCTCGAAGTTCCTGTCGTGCATTTCACAATCGCCGATCTTCTCGCCTTGAAGGAAGGATCGATTGTGGAGACCGCATGCCATCACACCAGCGACGTGCCGCTGCGCGTCAACCAACTTCTGATCGGCTGGACCGAGTTTGAAGTGGTCGGAGACCGGCTCGCCGTTCGCATTACGGAGCAAATATGAATCTGAAAATTTCAGTTGAAAAGCCTTCCATGCACCGCATCCCACGCAGGGCTGTCCGCGAGTCGAAGTCGACAGAATTTATGCCGACCCCAACCCCGCAGTCTTCCGCACTGCAGAGCTATACGACGGCAGCCGGAAGATGGAGGCGCTGCGGCACCAACAGGTACGCCGGGTGCCAAGACCGAAGCTGCCGCCAGAGCCCGTTCCGCCCCAGCCGAGCCTGCTGAGCCGCGCGTTTTCGTGGCTTCGGTTCGCGCACCGCCGTGGAGAAGCAACTGCGCGTCGCCGAGACGCTCGCGCTGGGAGAAAAGCGCTTTGTTGCGATTCTTCATGCCGATGGCCACAAGTTCCTGATCGGCGGCGGCGCGTCGGGTGTGTCGCTTCTTACGCAACTGGATGAAACACAGGAATCCATTCAAGATTTCGAATCCTTGGACGAGTTGTCGGAGCCTTCTGAATGATTTTGTTCCGGGCTGGCGGACTATGCGCGATCGCTTTATTGCTCTCGATCACGATCCCTGCAGTCGCGCAGGCGCCCTCTGCTGTGCCCGGAACAGATCGCTTCTTCAACGCAGGTCGCAGCCGCTTCAGCAGCTCCTCCCCGCATTGCGGGTGCACCGCCAGCTTCGAACGCAGCCGCACCCGCTGCTCCAGACCCGGCAGCACCGGCCGCTGCTGCGAAGTGCAGGTGCACAGCCTCCGGTTCCCTTTGTCGCCCCGCCCGATCCCGCGGCCACCTTCGTCAATACTCCTCCGGTGATTCCGGCGGCCACGAGTGGGGGATTGCAGATTCAAGGGATGCCAGGGGAAACGGTACCGTGGTCGATCATTGTTCTGCTCACGGGACTGACGCTGATCCCGACGATGCTGATGTGCGTGACGCCCTTTGCGCGCCTGCTGATCGTGTTTCATTTTTTGCGCCAGGCGCTGGGACTGCAGACCACGCCGTCCAACCAGACGCTCATCGGGCTTGTCGCTGATGCTCACGTTTTTTCTGATGCAGCCGGTCGCCGTCCAAATTTACCAGGATTCGGTTGTGCCGATGCAGTCGGGCCAGATCACGGCGATGGAAGCGCTGAGCCGCGGCGAAGTGCCGATGCGGAAGTTCATGTCGCATTATGTGCGCGAAAAAGATGTCGCGCTGTTTATCGAGCTGGCGAAAGAACCGCATCCCAAGCATCGACCGACGATCTGTCGATGCGCGTCTTGTTGCCGGCCTATATCTTGTCCGAGCTGAAAGCGGGCTTTCAAATCGGCACAGTTTTGTTTCTTCCATTTCTGATTGTCGATATGGTTGTGGCTTCGATTACCACATCGGTGGGCATGCTGCAGTTGCCGCCGGTGGTTATCTCTACTCCGCTCAAGTTGCTGCTGTTCCTGATGGTCGATGGCTGGCATCTCTTGATCAGTTCATTGATGAGGAGCTTTAGCTGAGCCTATGGACGTCGATCAGGTTGTGTTGCTCGGCCGGTTGATGCTGCAGGAGGTCATTATCCTTGCGGGGCCGATTTTGGCTGTCGCGATTGTCGTCAGCCTGGTGGTCAACGTGGTGCAGGTGCTGATGTCGCTGCAGGACACCACTGTCTCCACCGTCGCGCGGCTGGTCGCTACCGGCGGCGCCTTGTTTTTGTCGATGCCCTGGATGTGGCGTCATCTGGCGACTTTCACGCTGAGCACGTTCTCCGATTTTCACGAGTACCTGAAATGATCGAGATCCCTCTACTGATCGATCATCACGAGCTTCCTCACGATCGGCGTGCGGCTTTCCGGGCTCATGCTCTTCGCGCCGTTCTTCGGCAGCATGGTGATTCCGGTGCGCATCAAGGCGATTCTCGTGATTGCGATGACGTTCCTGCTCTATCCCATGGTCGGGCAGCAGATCGATCCACGCTCTGATGACACAGTGGCCGCTGCTGGTCTTTACCGAATTTCTGGTCGGCGTCGGGATGGGCATCGCGACCAACGTCGTGTTCGAGGCGATTCAGCTTTCCGGACAGGTGCTCGGGATTCAGATGGGCTATTCGCTGGTCAACATCCTCGATCCGCAGACCCAGGTCGATACGACGGTCATGGCCACGTTTTACCAGAGCATCGTCATGCTGCTGTTTCTGCAGATGGATGTTCAGTTCTGGCTGCTGCGCGCGGTGGGCAACAGCTTTCGTTATGTGCCGCCGGGAACGGCGCACTTGAGCAGCCTGTTCACGCATGACCGCTGCTTAAGACGGCGGGCGAAGTTTTCGGGCTCGGTGTGCAGATTGCCGCGCCGGTGCTTGCGGCGACGCTCGCTGCGGACATCATTCTTGGATTGCTTGGCAAGTCTTCTCCGCAGATGCCGCTGATGCTGCTGGGGCCGGCGGTGAAGAGCCTTCTCGGCATCTCGATTCTGATTGCAACGCTCAAATATTGGCCCGATCTTTTCCGCCGTTTATTTACCGACGCGGTGGCGAACGGCGAACGAATTTTTCATTTAGCAGGTTGAGAGACGATGGCTGATTCAAACAAGACAGAACAAGCAACACCGCGACATCGGCAAGAAGCGAGGAAGCGGGGCCAGGTCACGCGCTCGCGCGAGCTGAGCGGCGCGCTTTCGATGTCTGCCGTCGCCGGCGTTGTCTTTCTCATGGGGCGCGATGCCGTTCCGCATTGGACCCATTTCTTCCGCAACACGCTTGAGCTTGCCAGTTCCGAATCCATTGAGCCCGGCGGCCCGCTTCTTTTCTGGACCAGCGTCGAGGCGATGCGCTGGGTGTTCCCGATTGTGGCTTGCGGCTTGTGCGGTATCGGTGTTTGCGGGGTTGGCGCAGGGCGGTTTCGTCTTTGCGCCCGAGGCGCTTGTCATTCAAATTCGAGCGCCTGAGCCCGGCCGACCGGCTTGGCCAGATGTTTTCTCCCGCCGCGCTCAGCAACATTCTCAAATCTCTTCTGCCGTTCACGGCCATCGCCTGGATCGGCGCTGCAGTCGATCCGATGCCCATTGGGACAGAATTCTGGGCAGCTCTTATGTCGATGCGCGCCGCTTTGCCAGCCTCATGAGCGGCATTCTTCTTCGAGATTCTCTGGAAGTCGGGTCTGGTTCTTCTGCATTTGGGCGGGCGTGGACTACCTGCTGCTCTGGTGGAAGAGCGAAGGCGACCTGAAGATGAGCCGCCAGGATCTGCAAGACGAGTTGAAGCAGACCGAAGGCAATCCGGCGAGCAAGGCCCGCATCCGAAGACTGCAGCGCCAGTCGCGCCGCAAGCAGATGCTCAAAGCGGCGGAAACAGCGACCGTGGTGATTACCAACCCGACCCACTACGCGGTTGCGCTTCGCTACGAACCGAACATGGCCGCGCCCATTGTCGTGGCCAAGGGCCTCGATATCCTGGCAGCCAAGATCAAGGAAATTGCCTGGAAGCTCGATATTCCGGTGATGGAAAACAGGCCGCTGGCGCAGGCACTTTACAAGAGCGTCGAGGTCGGCGATCCGATTCCTTCCGCGCTCTATCACGCCGTTGCTGAAATTCTCGTCCTGATCTACAAGGCGCAGGCCGAAGTCAGAAATCGTGAAGCGCGCAGACAGGAGAACCGCTGCGCAAAGAACCATTGTGAGGCCGCAGTGAATATCGCAGTGAATAACAAGTCCGGATCTGCTGAGTACGCTTCGCGCATACTCCGATTGGATCATTCCCACCGGAGCGGTGGCTCTTGTGTTCGTGATGCTGGTTCCGTTGCCGAGCATCGTTCTCGACCTGCTGCTCACGCTTAACATCACGGCCTCTGTGCTGGTGCTGCTGACTGCGATTCAGGTTCTGCGCCCGGTGGAGTTCTCCGTATTTCCAAGCCTCATCCTGCTGCTGACGCTGATGCGGCTGGCGCTCGATCTGGCCGCAACGCGGCGCATCCTGCTGCACGGCAGCGAAGGCTCGTCGGCCGCCGGCAAAGTGATCGAGGCATTCGGGCAATTCGTGGTCGGCGGCAACTACATTGTCGGCTTCGTCATCTTTGTTGCGCTCATCGCGATTCAATATCTGGTCGTCAGCCACGGCGCGGTCCGCACCGCTGAAGTCACGGCCCGCTTCACTCTCGATGCCATGCCCGGCAAGCAGATGGCCATCGATTCCGATCTGAACACCGGGCTCATCAATGCCGACCAGGCGCGGCAGCGCCGCGAGGCGGTTGCGCGCGAAGCAGAGTTCTGCGGCTCCATGGACGGCGCGGCGCGATTCAGTCAGCGCGACTCGCTGGCCACGATTCTCATCACGGCCATCAATATCGTTGCCGGATTCCTGATCGGCGTCTTTCAGCAGGGAGTGCCGCTTCAAGCAGGCGCTCAAGACCTACACGATTCTCACCGTCGGCGACGGCCTGGTCGCAATCATTCCGTCGCTGCTGGTTTCGGTGGCCGGCGGCATCGTCGTCACGCGCGCCGCCTCTGACTACTCGCTCGGCGCCGATATCGGCAAGCAGATGTTCCGCACCGCGCGCCCGCTGTGGATTGTGAGTGGATGTCTGCTGTCGCTGGCTCTGATTCCCGGGCATGCCGAAGATCTCCTTCATCGCTCTCGGCGGAGTCACGATGTTTGCGGCCTGGAAGATGAAGCCCGCAGTCGGCAGCCGAAGCGGCGAGCGCAACCAAGGCCGCAGCCGCAAAGGGAGACAAGGCCGCAGTCGCCGGCTGTCGATCCGATGGACGCAGTCTTGAAACTCGACGATCTGATGCTCGAAGTCGGCGTCGGCCTGGTGCCGCTGGTCGATGCCAAGCAGGGCGGCCAATTGCTCGCGCGCGTGAAATCGCTGCGCAAGAATCTGGCGCAGACACTCGGCTTCCTGGTTCCTCGATCCACATCACCGACAATCTTTCGCTGAAAGAAAGAGAGTATGTCATCTATCTGCGCGGCGTGGAAATTGCGCGCTGGGAGATGCGGCGCGACCGCCTGCTCGCCGTGAATTCCAATCCCAAGCCCGGCGATCTTCCGGGACAGGAGACGCGCGAACCGGCGTTTGATTCGCCCGGCGAAATGGATCACGCCGGATCTGCAGGCGCAGGCCATCGCCGCTGGATACGCGGTGGTGGATCACACTTCGGTGCTTGCGGCGCATCTTTCCGAGCTCATCAAGCAGAATGCGCACGATCTGCTGACTCGCGCACGAAACCAAGCGGCTTGTCGACCGGCTCGCCGACTCGCATCCGAAGCTTGATCGACGAGCTGATTCCGAAACTGATGACCCTGGGAGAAGTGCAGAAAGTGCTGCAGCAGCTGCTGCGAGAACAGGTCTCGATCCGCGACCTGGGCACGATTCTCGAAACGCTGGTGGAGACGGCGGCGAATCAACAAGAATCCGGTCCTGCTTGTGGAAGCGGCGCGGCACGCACTGGGACGCGCGTTGATTCGCCCGCTGCTGGACGAGAACGGCCAGCTGAAAGTGGTGACGCTCGACAGCTCGATCGAAGAGGAGTGTGCGCGTTCGACGACGCAGAATCCGCAGATCGGCTGCCGGCGGAGCGCTGCAGATTTCCGTGGCGCGCAGGGTGCTCGACGGATCTGCGCGCGATGCTCGGCGACCAGGTCGCGATGGCGCCGCCGGTGCTGCTTTGCTCGTCTCCGGGCGGTTCTATCTGCGGCGCGTGCTGGAGCCGTTTATTCCCAAGATTGTTGTGATTTCGCCCTCGGAGATTCCTCCCATGACGCAGGTGATGTCGCTGGGGTCGGTGCGATGAGAAGGTATTATGCCATTACGTTTAAAGAGGTGACCAAATGACGGCAGCAGAATTGGCATACAAGACGAGCGCAACGGATGCGGCCGATGGAGACGACCTCGTCATGCAGGAACTGTCGCAGGTCTATTACATCGCCGCGCGCATTCGCGAACGGCTCCCGCAGCATGTCGAGATGGAGGATCTGGTGAGCGCGGGTGTGATTGGGCTGCTTGAAGCCACGCGCAGCTTCGATGGCTCGAAGAATGTGCAGTTCAAGACATTCGCCAAGTTCCGCATTCGCGGCGCAATCCTCGACAGCCTGCGCGAAACCGACTGGGGATCGCGCTACATGCGCAGAAGAGGGCGCGAGATTGCCGATGCCACGGCACGGCTCGAAGCCAAGCTGGGACGCCATCCCGTCGGAATCCGAGATTGCCGCAGGAGATGCATCTCGATACCGACCATCTGCGCAAGATCATTGCGCAGCTCGATTCGCTGCAGCTCGCAGGCCAGAAAGTTGCGGCTTCGAACGACCGCTCGGAATCTCTCGATGTGATCGAATCGGCGCCGAATCTCGACGATCCCGATCCGTTCGAGCTTTGCCTCGAAGGCGAGATGAAGGCTCACCTGGCCGAAGCCATTTCAAAACTCAGCGAGAGAGAGCAACTGATTCTCTCTCTCTACTATCGCGAAGAACTCACGATGAAGGAAATCGCCAAAGTGGTTGGAGTGGCGCTTTCGCGCGTTTCGCAAATTCGCCAGGAGACGATGGTCAAGCTGAAGGCTCATCTCGAACACCTTCAACGGAAGTCCGCGCCCATGATGCCAGCAAGAGGAGAGTACCTTGAGCACGCCTAGCCAAAACGAAGTGGAAACTGCGGCCGGCATTGACGAAGACATCCGAGCATCGCGAAGAGCAGCGGCGAAACAGCGGATCGTGCATCCTTGCAATTTCCGTTCGGCGGGGCGGCTATCGAATGAAGATGCGCGCTCGCTGAGCGCGATGCACGAGACTTTCGCCCTTCATCTTACGGCGACCCTCGATAACTACCTGGGGACCGCCGTTGAAGTAAAGCTGGAAACCGTCGATCAGCTGCCCATCAAGGACCATATCGCGGATGTTCCGCCTCTCAGCTACATTGTGCCGTTTTCTTCAAACACGTTGATTGTGGAACTCGACAATGAGCTGGTCTTTCCCATCATCGAATTGCTGATGGGCGGGGCGGGCAGCTCGAGTAGAGGCGACGGGGCGCGATCTTTCCGAGATCGAAGAAGAGATCATGCAGGACGTGAGTACGCTGCTGGCGCGGCAGGCCGAAGCCGTGTGGCGCGTCCCGAACTTGTCGCTGGTTCCCGGCGCACGCATCAAGCCGACCTTGATGCACCACTGTTTTGCTCCAAACGAGAAGGTCGCGGTGTTGCGGTTCGGAGTCGAAATTGCCGGGTACGACGGGCTCTTTCAAGCTCGTCTTGCCCACCGAGTTTCTGAATGTCCTGATGACGCAGATCAATCGGGACCAGCCGCAGAAGGACGCGCGCGTATGGAGTTTCCCGACACCTCCACTGCGCGAACGCATTCTCGATTGCGACTTCGAAGTGTCATCTGAACTCACGGGATTGAAGGTCGCAGTGAGGGATCTGATCGCGCTGCAGCCGGGCTCGGTTCTTAAGCTGCGGGCGCCGATCCGCAACCCCGGCGTGTTGACCGCCGGAGGGCGCAGCATGTTTGAAGCCGTGCCGGTCCGCAACGGCACCCAGCGCGCGGCGCAACTTGGTCGCCGTGTCGCATCCACAGATTGGAAGAGGAGATAAGAATCATGGACATTCATGCCAAGAAGAAAGTGGCGCAATTCCTTTGCAGCCGCGTTTGCAGCGTCGCTCGCAGAATCGGTGGGTCGAGAGACAGGATCGCCCTGGCCGCTCGAGGTCATCAGACGGCCCGGACACCGCCCAGCAACAAAGGGACGCCGGTACATTTTCGGTTGAAGTCGAAGGCGCCATCTCCGGCGAATGCTTTGTCGAGTTTTACGAGCCGCAGGTTTCCGAGCTGGTTTCGAAGATCACGAAACAGCCGGTCACCGAGCTTACCGACGAGCTCTGCGAGGGTTTGGCCCAGGTGATCTCGTCGGCCACGACTGGCCTGGCCGCATCACTCGAAGCCAAATTCGGAGCGCTCGACCTTCAAGGTCGATCGCGTCGCAGGCCTGGCGTTTGGCGGCATGTTTGTTGTGCCGCTCGCCGTCTCTGAAAGCCAGCCGCACGTGCAGGTGCTGCTCTATTTTGGCGGCCAGTTGCTGGATGCGCTTGTCGGCTGGTGAGGACGGGAAGCAGGCAGGCGAAACCGAGGAACCCGCCGTTTCTTCAGCCAATCTGAAGCTGGTGATGGATGTAGAGCTGAATGTCTCGCTTCGCTTCGGCCAGCGGCAGTTGCCTCTGCGCGAGGTGCTGGAACTGACGAGCGGTTCGGTCATCGAATTGGATCGGATGGTCGATGAGCCGGTGGAACTCTTCCTTGACGGCAAGTTGATTGCGCGCGGCGAAGCCGTTGTGGTTGACGGGAACTACGGACTGCGGGTCACCGAGATACCGCAGCCGGTTGCATCTCACCTTCTTAACCAATAGCCGAGGCGAATTACGATGAGCTTGTCGTTGATGTCCCTTTTGCCGTCCGTAGATCGCGGTCTGAAAAGCATGAAGGCGGAGTGCGAATACCGCGGCTGCCACAACAAGCAGCTCTTCCGGGGCATTCCCGGGACCCGTCCCGGAATTTGCGTGGGGCAGCTGTGGTATTGCAGCGTGGACTGCTTTGCGCTTGCCCTGCGGACTCCGTTTTCGAATCTTTCCAATCGCCGTTTTGTGGAGATTCCGCGGAATCCACGGCTGTCGCTGGGGCTGGTTCTCCTCTCGAAAGGCTACCTGACATCGGAGCAGCTGCGCATCGCTACTTCTCAAAGCCAGTTGCATGACGAGGAACTGGCGGCTACGGTGGTTCGGATCGGCTTTGCTACGGAAAAGCAAGTCGCGGTCGCCCGGTCCGCGCAGTGGGGATACCCCATGCTGGCGCAGGATTACATTGGCAAAATGGTGCAGGCCGATCTGCCTCGGGCCATTCTTCATGCATGCCCGGCAGCGCCTCTGCACTACTCCGCGAGCGCGAAAAGAATTCTGCTGGGATTTGTGTCGCGCGTGGAACATAGCGTTCTGGAATCCATCGAACAGATGACGGAGTGCAGGGTCGAGCCGTGCTTTATTACCCAGACGGATTTCGAAGAGCAGATGGAGCGGCTCACGGCACTTCCAGATTATGAGGAAATCGTCGTGAACGATCCCGGTCCGCCGGAGAAGATGGCCCGCACGGTGGGCCGGGCGGCGGTCGAAGTAGGCGCCAGGGAAGCGCGTTTCGCTGAATATAGAAACCATGTTTGGGCAAGAATTTTCGGCAAGCGCGGCACCGTCGACGTGGTTTTTCGGGTGAACCAGGCAGCGGCGGAGACGAAAACCGGAAATTCCGAGGTTTTTTTTGAGCCGCGAATTGCAAATGCGGGGTAAAACAATCCGAGCCAGTTGCCGATATATATGCCAGGTGGTGGCACGGTGCTGGATAAGAAAGTCGTTGAATTCGGACTCGTCTGCAACTGCAGCTTCTCCTCGCCAAGTGGCCCAGCTTGACCTGGTGCGCGAATTTCCCGACGTGCCGGTTCTCTCAGAGACGCTTCTCCTGATGGAATTGAAGATCCGGGACCGTGCCGTCGATCTGACCGAGATTTCGCACTTGGTGCTCAGCGATCTAGGCGCGGTTTTGCAGATCATGCGCCTGGCGGGGCGCGAGGATGGCTCGGCCGAAAGCCGGCCTCGCGCGGATTGAGGATTGCATCTCCGGGCTGGGGTTGCAGGCCTGCCTTGAGGCAATGTCGCGGCAAACCGTCAAGCGCAGAAACCGCCTTCCAGCCATCGTTGAAACCTGGTCGCACGCCAGGATGATCGCGGAAAACTGCAGATTCCTGGCGGAAGAGGACATGCTCCCCATCAACCCGGATGACGCCTACCTGGTCGGCTTGTTCCACGCGATCGGCTCGATGCCGGAGATCCTAGGCTGGGATTGGACCGTTCCCGCGTTCAGCGATCCGGATCTGGTTGGATTGCGCATGGCCGAGGCCTGGTCGCTTCCCGGTTGTGTGGTCGAGTATTTTTGTGAGCTCCGGTCGATTTCCAAGACGAATCGGTGGACGGGAATTGTTCAGCGGGCTCATCAACTTGCCAACCGCGTCCATTCGTTGAAGATCCGTTGGATGAACACGCTCCCACTGCAGAGATCCTCAGGGACATGGATGCAGCTGGTCTCGCACTAACTTCGCAGACTAGGCGAGGATTCTTCGCCTGTTGCAGATTGCGTTCCGATGAGGAAACGGCTTTCTTCATGAACGCCCCGCTGGCTGACTCCACCGCTCTCATCGAACCCTCATTTATCGGCCGCGCTTTTGGCCCATTCGGCCTTATTTCAGGGCCTTTGAGGCTCTTTTCCGGGCAAATCTTGCCTGTCAGGATGGCACGCGCCGTGCATGTCTCTTTGCGAAGGGACGCTCATGGACAGTGGCTACTACGCCGCGTGCACCGCTCTCGTGTCGCGCACACAGGCGCTGGATACGATTGCCAATAACCTCGCCAATGCCAGCACGGTCGGTTTCCGGGCTGAGCACAACGTCTTCAGCTCGGTGCTCGCGAACGCGGGCAGGCGGGTCCAGCTCGGCCCTCAACCAGGCAATCAACAACTTCGGAATTCTGAGCGGAACCTCGCTGGACGCGAACCCAGGGCGCGCTGCAAAAAACCGGCAACGAACTCGATGTGGGGATTGAAGGGCCCGGCTACTTCGTCGTGCAGACCGCGAATGGTCCCATGTACACGCGCAACGGCGCTTTTCAGGTATCGAGCAAAGGCCAGCTGGTCACATCCACCGGGCGACGCCGTGATGGGAGACAAGGGAGTCATCTCGATTCTGCCGGGCACCGTTTCAATCAGCGCCGATGGAACCATCTCTTCGAATGGAGCAGTCACGGGCAAGCTGAAGGTCGTCGAGTTTCCTGCAGGCACGGAGCTGACGAGCAGGGCAGCACCTATTATTCCGCGCCGGCCAACACCGCAGCCGCAGCCACCGACGTCAAGCGTGCGGCAGGGAATGCTCGAAAGCTCCAATGTAAATCCAATCGCAAGCATGGTCGAGCTGGTGAACGCGCAGCGCTCTGCCGAGATGATGCAGCGCGCGCTTTCGATGTTCAACTCCGAAATAGATAAGACCGCAACCCAGGACCTGCCGAAGGTCGGCTAAAGGAGATTCGAATGTTTCACGCACTTTATACCGCTGCCAGCGGGATGACCGCCCAGCAGATCAATCTGGATAACATCGCGAACAACCTCGCTAACTCGAGCACCGCCGGATTCCAGTCGCGCCGCGTCCAGTTCTCCGATCTCCTTTATCAGAGCGAAATCATGCCCGGCGCCGCGGCCACGCAGCAGACCACGGTTGCTTCCGGCCTGCAGATCGGACTCGGCACCAAGCCCGGAAACACTGAGATTGTCCAGACGCAGGGTGATTTGAGCAGCACGGGCAATCCTCTCGATTTCGCGATCCAGGGCAGCGGCTTCTTCCAGATTCTGCATGCCCAACGGCCAGACCGGCTACACGCGGTCTGGTTCGTTTCAGCCCGATGCGCAGGGCAACCTGGTTACGGCGAATGGCAATGCGCTGCAGCCGGCGATCAATATTCCCGCAGCGGCCACCAATATCACGGTCGGCAGCGACGGCACGGTGAGCGTCACGCTTGCCCGGGCAGACGCAGGCACAGCAAGTGGGCGTCATTCAGCTCGCATCGTTCGCAAACCCCGGCGGCTTGAACAGCGTTGGCAACAATATTTATCTGCCCACCACCGCTTCAGGCGATCCAGTCGTCGGTGCTGCCGGCGGTTCCGAGGGCTGGGCACCATTCAGCAGGGAATGCTCGAGCAATCGAATGTGAACGTCGTGGATGAATTCGTGAACATGATTCTCGCGCAGCGGTCGTATGAGTCGAACTCGCGCGTCGTCAAAGCCGCCGACGAGATGCTTCAGCAGCTGAACCAGCTTGCGCAGTAAATTGGTGAACCTCGATGAAGCGATTGAAAGTCGATCTTGTCGTGCATGGTCGTCGGCGCCGCGGCTTGTCCCGCGGCGGCTGCGCAGGGGCACTATGCCATCAGCACCGAGCAGATCGCCGCGACCGTAAGCAGGATGGGCATGCAGGTTTCGCCGGAGCAGGTGACGCTGCTGACCGATGTTGTTGCCACCAAACAGTCTCCCACTCTTGAAGGTTCGCTCCATCGAGCGCTGGGACGATCAACGCATGATGGCCCGGATGGAATGCGAATCCAGGGCGGAATGCCTTCCGTTCTTCGTCGGTCTTCGCGTGAATCGAAGGCGATGCAACGCGCAGGCCTCCGGTGGTTCTTCGCAAGCCTACAGTACTCGCTCCAGGCATTCCTTCGAGCAGCATTCGTGGTGCGCAGCGGATCGCCCGCAACTCTGCTGCTCGACAGCGACCATGTGCATATTCGGCTCTCGGTGATCTGCCTTGAAAACGGCGCGCCGGGCCAGACGATTCGTGTCAGCCGAGCAAGGATCGCAAGCTGGTCTTTCACGGCCCAGGTGATTGACGGAAACCTGTTGAAGGGAAGGCTGTGAAGATGGCGACGATGAAATGCAACGGCTGCGCGGCTTCTTTCGGTTGTGTTCTGCTGGCTGTTGCACGACTTCGGCATTTGCGCAAGCCCAGCAAGAAAATCAGCAATCCGGCCGCAGTTGCGGACCGACTACATCGCGCGGCTTCAGGAACAGGAATGTCGCACGCAGCAACGCACACCGTCGGCAGTCTCTGGTCTGTCTGGGCGACGTCGAGCGATCTCTCCGTCGGACTACAAAGCGCGCAAGCTCAACGACACGGTCGTCATTCTGGTCGCAGTGCAGACGACTGCGGCGCAAAGCGGCGATGTCAACAGCTCGCGGGCCTTTCAAACCAGTTCGGCGATTACCGGCCTTGCCGGGGATATCAATACCACGGGACTGAATCCGCTGTTCAATGCCAATTCGAATACGACATTGAAGGGATCGGGAGCGACCGATTCGAGCACCGACTTTCAAACCAGCATGACCGCCCAGGTGATTGCGGTGCTGCCCAGCGGCAACCTGGTGGTCGAAGCGCAGCGCAAGATCTTCATGAACAATCAGCACGAAGATGTCACCATTCGCGGAGTCGTGCGCCCCAACGACATCGGACCGAACAACACGGTTCCCTCCACCGCTCTGAGCAATCTTGAGATTGAGATGAAGGGCAAGGGAATCATCGCCGACAGCACGCGTCCGCCCAACCGCATTACCACGAGCGATTCTCTGGCTCCTGGGATTTTGACAATGATGAGTTTCGCATTCGCCGATCACGAAGATTCGGCCAGCTTCTCTCGTTGCATGGGCGTGCTGGCATTGCGCCTCTTGCGCTGCCGGTGCTCGCGGATAATCCAAATCGCCGCGTGCTGATCCGCGACATCACCAGCGTGGAAGGTGTGCGCGACAACATGCTGGTGGGCTATGGGCTGGTTGTCGGGTCTGAATCGGACCGGCGACAGCCAGCAGACCTTCTTCACCGTGCAAACCCTGGCCAACGCGATGCAGAAGATGGGAGTGCTGATCGCTCCCGGCACAGGTGGAAGTGAAGAACGTGGCAGCGGTCTTTATTACTGCGTCTCTGCCGCCTTTTGCGCGGCCGGGCGCCAGGCTTGATGTTACGGTCTCCTCGGTTGGCGATGCGAAGAGCCTTGTCGGCGGCGTACTGCTGATGAGCGCGCTGCATGGGCCCGATGGCCAGATCTATGCCGAAGCGCAGGGGCCGCTGGTGATGGGCGGATACAGCGCAGGCAACGGCACCAACGGCAAAGAAGTGAATTCGACGACGGTCGGCATCGATTCCGAATGGCGGCATCGTCGAGCGCGATACATCGGTCGATCTGCAGCGATTTCAAGACCGTGTCGCTGCTGCTTCGCAATCCTGATTTCACCACCGCAAAGCAAATCGCCGATGCAGTCAATGCGGAGTTCCACAAAACGGTTGCCGCCGCGCTCGACAGCTCGCGCGTCGATGTCAACGTCGCCGGATGCCGGCAGCTCTTCGGTGCCGCTGTTGATTTCGCGGGTGCAGAATCTCTCCCTCAGCATCTTCACGCCTGCCAAGATCGTCATCAACGAACGGACCGGCACGATTGTTCTGGGCGGCGATGTGAAGCTGACGCCGGTCTCCGTGATTCATGGAAATCTTTCGATCGAAGTCACCACCTCCTACACGCGTGGCGCCGATTCCCGGCGCCGGGCCGGATTTAACGAACATAGCCGCGAAACCGGCCCCGGTGGTCAACAGTCGGAGAATCCGGGCGGCCTGGGGCAGTCGGCCAATCCGGGAGACCAGAAGCCGGACCAGTGACCGGACGGTGCAGCCGAACCCGACAGCGGCGCTGGTTCCGCAGACAACCGTGAACGTGATCGATGCGCCCGGCGCAAACGATGCGCCTGGATGAAGGAGCCAACGTGGAAGAACTGGTGAACGGACTTCACGCCATCGGCACCACGGCGCATGACGTTGTGGCCATTCTTCAGGCCATCAAGGCAGAAGGCGGAATTCAGGCCGATCTGGAGGTGCAGTAAATGGCATCCAGCAGTCTTACCGGCGCGCTCGTGAGCTCAGGCACAGACGAGTCTTCTTGCAGGCACAGCAAGACCGGATGGTGCAGCAGCTGAAGTCGGAGCAGGGCAGCGAACGAGCGACGGCGAAGATCGAGAAGAGCGCCCAGGAGTTTGAGTCCATGCTGCTGAGCAACTGGCTGCAGCAGGCCGAACAATCCATGGCCACTGTGCCGGGCGCCGAGGACGACGAGGACGCGGCCGGGCGGGACCAGATGATGAGCCTGGGGGTGCAGTCACTGGCCAACGTCGCTGGCGGCTTCGGGTGGCATTGGAATCGGCAAAATGATTGCCAAGGCCTTGCATAAGGCGGCAGATCAAGCAGCAACCCCGGCGGCAGGCCCGGAGCGAGCGCCCGGCAGCAGGGGCGGCAGCGGCCAGGCAACATTGAAAAATAAAGCTGAGAATTCGATTAAACTTTGGCGGGCAAGGTGCCGATAGAGGCGCAGGACTCAAATGAAGGAGTCGCAATGAGAATCGATCTTAACGCAGGCTGCAGCGAGCCAGATCGCAACCGAGCCGAATCCGAAGCAGGTGAGCGCAAACAACGTCGCCACGTCGGCTCTGGCCGGAGGCGAGGATCGGACGACTCTCACGTCGGACACCCAATCTCTCAGCTCGCTGGTGAGCACGGCCATGAGTTCGCCTGAGATTCGCCAGGACAAGGTGGACAGCCTGCAGCAGGCCATCAGCAGCGGGAACATATCAGCTTGACCCAGGCAAGATTGCCGCGTCGATGATCGACGAGCACGCCTGAGCCAGGGAAGTCGTCAGGCATGGGCCTGATGAAAACGCACGGAAAGTGCACGAATGATTGCGACTGGCGTCCAGGACCGGAACGGCAAGCTCGCGGAGTACCTCGAGCTTTTGCATTCTCTCGCCCAGGAACTGGAACGCTCCATGCACGCCATCGCCCAGAATTCCCTCGCACCGCTGGAAGACAGCGTCGCCAACCAGCAAGTCCTCGCCACCCGCCTTCACGAACTGGCCAACGATCTCGGCAAACCAGCTCGAGACTAGTTCCGCAACCTTCGGCGGGGAACCAGGATGAAGACCTGATGCGGCAAGTTCGCAGCGCCGCCGACACGTTGCAGACCCTCAATCAGCGCTATTCAGCTCTGCTCAAGCTTTCCAGCCATTCGGTCGGGTTGATGGTCTCGCTCTTCAGTTCCTTCAGAGGACAGATTCAGGAGGGTTCTGGCCCCAGGTTGAAACATCAAACCTGGTCCTGCCAGATGTAAACGCCATGGGTGGATTGAACACATCGCTATTGATCGGCGATGCAGGCGCTGGAGGCGAGCCAGGGCGCGCTCAATGCCACGAGCAACAACATCGCCAACGCCAATACGCCGGGATATACGCGGGAAGTGGCGCAGTTCACCGAGACTCCGGAGCCAGCAGAACGACGTGGTCCTGGGCGGCGGCGTGAACCTCAACGGTCTGCAGAGCGTGCGCGACGAATTGCTCAACCTGCAGATTCAGCAGCAGACTTCGGCGCAAAGCAGTGTCGATACGCAATCGTCAAGCCTTCAGCAGATTCAGACTTATTTCACGACCACCGGCGGCGATATCGCCAGTGCGCTGTCTTCTTTTTCAAGCAGCCTCGCGGAGTTGTCCGCCAATTCATCCGGACGCGGCGGTACAGCAAACTGTTCTCTCGAGCGGCCAGAACCTCGCCAAGGCGTTTAACACCACCGCCAATGGGCTCACGAGCGTGCAATCGGCCGCGAACAGCGAGGTCACGCAGACGGTAGCGCAGATCAACACGCTGACCAAGCAGATCGCGCAACTGAATGGGCAGCTCTGGCAGTTGCAGGCGGCGGGTCAGGACGGCGGCACAGTCCAGGATCAGCGCGACCAGCCGGTTCAGCAGTTTCTCAATTGACCGGTATCTCGGTGACGCAAAGCAGCGATGGAGAGACCATCACCACCGGCAACGGAAGCCCGCTTGTGATGGGCAGCCAGAGTTTCTCCCTTCAAACGACGACCGGCAGCAACGGCACGCAGCAAGTGCTCGACACCTCCGGGAACAACATCACTTCTTCGATTCAAGGCGGCCAACTTGGCGGAGCGATCCAGATTCGCGACCAGGTCATCCCCGGCTATCTGAATCAGCTGAACACGCTCGCCACCCAGTTTGGCGCCAGCTTCAATGCGGCCCAGGCGCAAGGCTTCGATTCCAACGGCAATGCAGGGCAGAATTTCTTTACAGTGCCATCGGGCAAGTGGGGCGGCCGCCGGCTTCAGCGTGGCCATTACCGATCCCTCTCTGCTCGCCGTCAGTTCCGATGGCTCATCGGGGAGCAACGGCAATGTCGCCAACCTCTCCGCAACCTTGACCAACAAGCTGCCTTCCGGACAAACTCCGACGCAGGCCTACGCGAGCCTTGTCTACCAGGTGGGCAACGACACATCTACCGCCAGCTCACAATCCTCGGCGATCGGGCAGAATCTGCTGCAGCTCACGAATCAGCAGAGCGCGGTTTCCGGCGTAAGCATTGATGAAGAGACAACCAATCTAATCAGATACCAACAGCCTACGAGGCCGCGGCCCGGATCGTCAGCACAGTCCAGGCACTGGGTACCGTCACTCTCGATATGGGCTCGAGTCAGAGCTACTAACTCCTATGCGCGTAAATCCAAATCTGGTTCCCGATATTCTCGCCGGCCTTCAGCAGAGCCAGTCGACGCTCAATGCGGCGCTGGAAGAAATCTCCACGGGCAAAAGCGTCAATGTGCCTTCGGACAACCCAGCGGCTGCCTCCGAGATGGTCCAAAACACCATCGAGACCGCCAATGTCGACCAGTACACGCAGAACGTGACGGGTGTGCTTTCGAAGGTTCAGGCGTCGGACTCCGCGTTGAGTTCGGTTGTATCGTCGCTCACCCAGGCAATCTCGCTCGGGACCGAGGGCGCCAATGGCACGAATTCGGCAGCCAATCAGCAGGCGATCGCCTCGCAGGTCCAGGGAATCCTCTCCAGCGTCGTCTCGGCGGCCAACACGTCCTACCAGGGTAGCTATCTCTTCGGCGGCACAGCGAATTCACAGCAGCCCTACACCGCGGATCCCTCTTCGCCGACTGGTTATACCTACAACGGAAACAGCGGCCAAAACTCGGTTGCCATCGGCGACAGCACGAGTGTGCAAGTCAATCTTCCCGGCAGCCAGATCTTCTCGAACTCGACTACCAGCGTTACTAGGCTCCTTGAGCGCTCTTGTCACCGCACTGCAGAGCGGAAATTCCGCTGCCATTTCTACGGCAACCACGGGCGTGAGCACTGCACTCAGTTATGTTGGCCAGCAGCGGGTTTTTTACGCCAATGCCGAGAGCCAGTTAAATTCGCAGGAAACCTATCTGCAGCAGGAAACTGTCAATCTATCGTCGCAGCAGACGTCGTTGGTTGGGGTGGACATGGCCCAGGCTGCTACCACGCTGAGCCAGGCGGAGACAGACAACAGCGCGGCGCTTGCGGCTGCGTCCAAGGTCCTGCCCAATACGCTGCTCAACTACCTGGCGACACCGAGCTAGACGGTTCCAGAGAAGTTAGTCGCATCGAACAAACATCCTATCCGCAGGTTCTTCGACGCTCCTTCATCCCATGAAGGCTCACTTAGATTGTGTTTGGAAGGCTGGCGGAACGCTCTGCGAATCTCTAGGCTGACCAGCTGCTACGCCGGCTCTCCGTTGCCATGGCCGCATAGCCGACGGAACTTTGCATGGTCGCTGGCCGAAGGATATCGGGCCCGGTCGGCAAGCCGCGCAAATCAGCCTGCTGCCAATACTCCCGAATCTTCAAAGCGCTGGCCATTTGCTCTTCGAGCATCGCGGCTGACCTGTTGACCTGAGCATCGATCAACTTTCGGCGCAAGGTGGTGTAGAAGGCAGTCAGCTTGTCCGCTAGTTCGCCTCCAGAGCCTCGCTTGAGCCAGTCCTCGAGGTAGCCAACGACCAGAATCGCATGTTTTATTTCGCTGCTGCGCTTCTCGATCGCATTGCTTCGCTCGGCCTCGGCGGCGCGACGCAGGTCGCTCGCGAGGGTGTCGAAGAGGGCAATCAGCAGGCCGAAACCGCTTGCCCCCTCCACTGCTGTTTTCCGATACGCCAGATCTGTCCGTGTCATGGTCGTTTCCTGTTAGCTGTTGGATGAGTTCTGGCCGAGTTCGGCGCTGATCTGCTTCATTTCGTTCGGCAGCTGTTGCAACAGGATTTCCGCTTGCGAGTACTCGCTCTGCAACTGCGTCTGCAGAGGCGTGATGTAGTTGGTCTGAAAGTTGGTGATGTCGGTCTGCAGCTCGGTGTACTGGCTGTTGAGGCTCTGCAAGTCGACCGTGAAGGCCCCGTTACTCGGGCTGATGAAGCTGGTCAGCTGCTGATCGAGAGAATTCGCGAACCCGTTCAATGCCGTGCCCTGAAAGAAGGACTGCACATCGCTGAAGTTGTTTTGCAACGTGCTCTGCAAGGTGGAGGAATCCACGGTCAACGTACCGTCGTTGTTCACCGAGATGCCGAGAGAAGACAGGTTCGGGACGGTTGTGGTGCCCGACGTCGGCGTATACGTGTAGCTCAGCGCGCCGAGTACTTCGCTTTGAAGATTTCGCACCGTCGAATCGGTCGCCAGGACGCCTTCGCTCGAACCGGAGAAGGTGAACTGCGAGTTCAGATCCGCAATCACCTTGTTGTAATCCGTCACGAACTGATTGATTGCCGTTGCAGCCTGGGTTGCGTTGGGCGCTACGCCGAGGCTTACATCGACTCCTGGATCGGCGCTCAAGAGGTTGAACGTCAAGCCCGGCACTGCGCCGGATACAGTGTTCGAAGCGCTTGAAATGTTGATGCCATCCACTGTGAGCGAAGCGTTGGCGCCCGTCGCTGGCTGCGTGAACCCATAGCCCGCCGAGCCGCTCACCGTGAAATTGGCCGCGCTTCCAGACGTGCCGGCGACGATGGCAAGCCGCGAGCCAGTGGCGTCTGTCACCACGCTGGCAGTCAGGCCGAGATTGTCGCCGTTGATTTGATTGGCCACATCGGAAAGCGTTTGGGTTCCGTCTGTCGTAATCGTCGCGGTCGCGCCGCCACCAGCGGTAATCGTAAAGCTTCCGGCAGGTAACGCTGTCGAGCCGTTCGCGAACACGCCCGAGGTCCACGACGCCGTAGTGGCAAGATTGTTGACGACCACGACGTGATTTCCTGGAGTGCTTCCGGAGGCTGCGGACGCGGTAACGACATTTGAATTCGAGGAAGTAACACTTCTCGCCGACAGCGGGCCAGTCAAGCTGTTCAGAGACTGAACATCGTTATCCAGATTTGTCGCGTCCGTCTGAATCTGAGTCAACGCGGAGCTCTGGCTCTGGAGTGTGGACTCCTGGTTCAGCCAAGCCTGTTCCGGCTGCTCGGCGGCCGTCACTGCCGAATTCACGGCGGCGGTCACATCGATTCCCGGAGAGGACGCACCCAGCGCCGCTTCAAGGATTGAGCTCAGATCAATGGATGAAGATCCGGAAGCGGACGATAACAGGGAATTAAGTGCTGAGACTGAACTCATGACGGGTCCCTTTTCCTTTGGCTTGGCGGAGCTGGCCAGTTGGGCCACCTCGGGTTATTCAAGCCGCAGCATAATATCGGCACCTGGAGCCCGAAAATTCAGGGTTTGGGCGAAGAAAAAAGCAGCAGCGCCTTGAAAGGCGCTGCTGCTCCGTGGTGAGTGAGTGAGGAACAGGTTACTGGAGCAGCTTCAGAACCGCCTGCTGCGCCTGGTTCGATTGCGACAGAGCGGCCATGCCGGTCTGTTGCAGGATGTTGAATTGCGTCATCTGGGCAACGGTCTGGCCGATGTCGGCGTTTTGAACGTTGTTCTGGGCCGCGGTCAGGTTCGTCACTTCGGTGTTCTCAACGTTGGCGTCAGCGGTCAAACGGTTGACGGAGGCGCCGATTGAACCGCGGTTCGCAGCAACGGTGCTGATAGCCGCGGAGATGTCAGACAACGCGGTCTGCGCATTCGCAGCCGATGTGAGGCTCGTACCGGTCACACCAAGTGCTGCCGTGGTGAGAGCGCTGACGGCCGTGGTCACGGTGCTGCTTCCGCCGCTCGTACCATCACTGGTGTAGATGGTGGCCGACGCGCCGAAAATCGCTGTTCCGTTGTAATTTGTCGTGGTTCCGATGTTGCCGATTTCGGTCAGGATCGACTGATATTCGGTATCGAGCGCTGTTGCCTGGCTGGTGGACAATCCGCCAGTCGAGGCTTCCGTCGCCAGGGTTACGGCGCGATCAAGCAAGGTCGTGACCTGAGAAAGAGCGCCATCCGCGGTTTGCAGCAGTCCAACGCCGTCGGATGCGTTCTGGCTGGACTGGGTTAGGGCAGAGATGTTGGCCTGGAGGCCGTTCGCGATCGAGAGGCCCGCGGCGTCATCCGAACCGGAGTTGATTTTCAAACCGGTAGAAAGTTCCGTCAGGGTCTTCTGCAGGTTGGTCTGTGTCGAAGAAAGTGCGTTCTCTGCCGTCAGAGAAGAAATGCTGTTGAGGATGCTAAGCATGTGTAGGGCTCCTTATATCGATTTCCGCCTGCACCGAACCAGGTCCATCCAAAGGTCCAGAATCGTTACTTGGAGCAGGTGGTTATTTGTTACGGACTCTCTATCGGCCCATAGTTTTCGAGATTCTAGGCAGGGGCCCACAATTCTCGCCTTCCACCATCTACAACTTTTGTGAAAGAAGAGAGCCAGACTCCGCATTTCTTCGCTTCCGTGGCGGAGTTGGCTCGATATCTTGTCAAAGGAGTGAATGATACTGGGGAACAAGCGCGGGATAGGTTGTTACAGCCTTTTTTTGCCGGATTTACTCTTGTCCTGATACATCGCGGCGTCTGCTTCGGCGATCAGTTGCTGCAAGTGCTTCCCGTCTTTCCACTCGGCCACGCCAATGGAAGCGTCGACGTGAATGACCGGCCCTGCGTTGTTCTGCCCATTATTGATGGTGTATTTGCCAAATACCCATTCACGGATCCGATCCACATGCGATACGGCTCCGACCTTATCGCACGCAAGGATGACCACGAACTCGTCACCACCCCAGCGGCCCACTAAGTCACCGGAACGCGCATTGGATTGCAACTCCACCGCAAACTGCTTCAGCACGTCGTCTCCAGCTAAGTGCCCATACTGGTCATTTACCTGCTTGAAGCCGTTCAGATCGAGCATGACAAAGCAGAAGGTCTGGTTGCACTCGATACACCAGCGGATTCTCTCTTCAACGCTGCGGCGATTTGCCACGCGGGTCAGCTCATCCCGCAGACTAAGTTGCTCGGCGGTTTTAAGCTTGGTTTCATAAATCGAGACCTCGGCACGCAAATGAGCGACTAACTCCTTGCTATCGCGCGTCATCTGATCGACATTACTTTTCAGCTCCGAAACGCGCTTCACCAGCGAGGAACGGATTTCCGTCAGATCGTCGAGGTTGGCGATTTGCTCCAGGCGGCCTGTCACTTCTTTGAACTGGTTGGAATAGCCTTTATCCCAGCCACCGACCGATTCAGCGGTCTTGGAGAGCGCAACGAGAATCTCCCGGACTTCGTCTGCCTTGGACTTCAAATGATCCGAAATCCGGTCTCCCCACTCCCGCAACTGGACTTCGACCTGTTTTTGATTCTGCTTTACCGACTCGGGAGAAACGTTGACTGAAACGCGATGTTCCAGACGCTGCAGGTTCGCTTCAAGGTCCGTGCCAAGCGCAGGAGAAATGTGAGCGGCCGTCTTGCCAATTGCGCCAAGGACAGCACGGTAGCACTCCATCGTCGCCGGAAAAAGCTCTTCGCGTTCCGGTTCCGCAACGACGGCTGTCGTGCGATCCATATCGAGGTATTTTTTGAGAGAGATCATTCCCGGGGACTACCCTTTCTTGCCCGAAGAGCGATAAAAGGCGAATCAAATCGACTTCTCGTTCTGGCTTCCGTTGTCTTTCACTTACCTGCGATCGAGTGGCGAACTACAAGGGACCCCCAACCAACTTTTGAGTGTGCTCACAGCGCGATCTCTATCGGTATTCCGTGCGTTAAGTTTCAACCAGCAGAGATTCGGGAACTCGCCTCTGGTAACGACCAAGACGCATCTCTCGAACGACATCGAGCTGCCTTATTGCGACAACATTATTAGAATGAAAGACTTATATTGAAAACTTGGCTTTGGAACGGCCGGAACGTAGGCCTAGCTTCGGTTCCGCGCCTGCTCCCAGGACGCGTGGGCATCGTCGCGGTCGGAACCGGCAGGCCTGCCAGTGATTCCCCTGGGAGGACCCGCAAAATCGGATCGAATCGGACTGGCTATGCTGAACTATTCAAACTCACTCCGTGGCGGAATCCTGTAGCCCCAGAATGCGTAATACCCGACGCAGAGATAGCAGAGCAGCGGCACTCCCATGGCCATCGCCATGCTCCTGGTCACCTGTGACACCAGTCCAACGAGCAGGGTGATGAGGGCGCCGCCGATGATCGACATCACCAGCAGAGAGGCGCCCTGCTTCGTGTTCGGACCCAGATCTTGAATGCCGAGAGCGAAAATCGTCGGGAACATCAGGGACATGAAGAAGCTGGTGAGAAAAATCGCCCACACCCCCACCCAGCCGGGATACACAATGCCGATTGCCACCAGCACGATATTTGCCACCGCAAAGATTCCCATCAGCGTGCTGGCGCGGACCAGTTTCATCCAGTGACTCGAACCAAACCGACCCACCCCAAATCCGGCAAGGGTTCCCGTCAGAAAGTAGCCTGCGGTTTTTTCCGGCAGATGCGTGTAGTCCTGCACGTATTGAATGAAGTAGCTCCAGGTGCCCACCTGCGCGCCGACATAGCAGAACTGCGCCACCACCGCCAGCAGGAAATGCGGATAGCGCAACAGCGCGCGGTAACTGCCCTGCGCCTCATCGCTTGCTGCGGATTGGGCGCCGGCAACGGCCGGGAAGGGGGTAAGAAAGATCAGCAGCGCCCACAGCAATACCACCGCGCCAATCACCATGTAGGGCGGGACGACGCGCATCGTTTCATGATGCAGATACGCGTTGTAGGTCCCGGCCACTTTGAGTCGCGCGATATCCGGAGCCTTCAACTCCACCCCTGAAAAAATGAACACGGTGCCGATCAGCACGCCGGCGATCGATCCAATGGGATTGAACGCCTGCGAAAAATTAAGCCGCCGTACCGCGCTTCCCGGATCACCCAGTTGCGTGATCAGCGGATTCGCACCCGTCTCCAGAAATCCAAGGCCGCTTGCGATCACAAATAGCGCGAGAGAAAAAGGGAATAGCTTCCCGCCGCGGCCGCGGGAAGAAAGAGAAACGTTCCCAAGCCATACAGCAACAGCCCGGTGATCAGTCCAAACTTGTAGCCGCGCCGCCGCATAACAATCGCCGCCGGAATCGAAAAAACGAAGTATCCAATGTAAAAAGCAAACTGCACCAGACCCTGCCTGCAGACGGGTGATCTCGAACGACTTCATGAACTGGCGAATCAGTACATCGTTGAGATTGTTTGCGACGCCCCACAAAAAGAACAGGCCCGTTACAAGGGCGAAGGCGACCAGGCCTTCGGAGGGGAAAAGCGGCTTGCTCTCGCTCTGCGCGGATTTTGGCGGGGTGATGGCAAAGGCCACAGTCTGCTCCTTCGTTGCGGTCCGGAGTGCCCTACCTTTATATCTGTTTGCTGTCGCGTACAGCCAACGATATCCGGGCAGCGTGCGCAGACGGCCATTTCACGACTACCGCGGTCCACAGATCCGGAACTCACCGCCGAGGGAATCACGCTCATCAAATAGAGCATGCCGTCGTAATACCGGTTCTGCCCCGAGAGGTGGAGGGAACGCTATTGGAGTACGCGTCGGGAGTTGGGCCGATTCTGCCGGGCTATTGTTGGGGCTTTGTCGCCGGCGTAGCTGGGGGAGCGGGATGGGCTGCATTTTGGGCGTCGCGTTGCGCCGCCTGTCTGGCCAGCTTCTCGTCGTGTTTCTTCTTCATATGGCGTGCAAGGTCGGGCCAGAACTCGATAATTTCTGAGCCAACGATCCCTTCGGCAGAAACCGTCAACCCGTCTGTAATGGTGTCGCTCACATTGCGTTCTGAAGCGGGGTAATACGAGCGGGCGATCGCGGAACCGATCAGGTTGCCCCCAATGTTTGCGTAGTTCGGTCCCCATCCGCCCTTGTCGCGCTTGCACCAGACCGTGCTCGATGCCGCCCAAAAAAAGCGGCTGGTCTTTCTGCCTGAGCCCTTCTGAAAGTAGCGTGGATCTTCGTGGAGTACGCTCGTCAACACCGCGTTGCCGAAGAAATTGCCGATGAACGCGTCCGAGTAAGACGCGCCAAATCGCTTCGCGTAGCCTTGCACGCCCTGTCCCCACTCGGGGTAGCTGTCGTCGGCCTGGCCTATGCCGGAAACGACGCTCGCCAGTAGAAACGGCCACGGGTCGATCTCGCTCCTGAAGAAGAGGCGGAATTTTTGTCCTGGTGAAAGCGGAAGAGCATTGTGATTGCTGGTGGTGTTGAAGGTTGCCATCACGCCGGCGACGCGTTGATGCTCCTGCTCCTTCAACTGCTCTTCGGCCTTCTCGTGCTGGTTCTTCTCCGTCTCAGTCTGCGTGGCAGTCTGGGAGCTCGAGGTCTGCGGCGTGCCTGGCTGCGCATCGCTGTATTGCGCCGTTGCGGACGACGGAGTCTGTTGCTGCCCGGAAGACTGAGCAAGCGCCGTGTCGTCCTTCTGGGCTAACGGCGCGTCAGGAAGTTGATTCAAGGTTTCTGCGGCAGAGCTGTGAGTGGCAATCGGTGCGATCAAGATCGCGGCGTGATCTTGCGGGTGGGCAGCGATCGGCGACCAAAACAGAACGCCACAAAGAATCAGTCGCAGATCAGATTGCATTCATTCACCGGGAACCGAAATATGGACTGAAGGAAGGTGCTGAAGCTGGAGGGGCGAAAGACCTTTCGATTTCTCGACCTGATCAGCCTGGGGATCGCAAGCTACGGCGGTCATCCCACTGGCTCAAGCTTAAACTGCGCGAAGCTCTTTGCTGTGCTGCTAATTAGACGGGGTACCGACTACCGAAGACCGGACCGCACCTTCATTCTTTCATTCCTCAGTAGGCGATTGCGGCTTCGCCCAAACTCGAGCTGGCATGCATGCCGACCCTCTTAGCGAGTTCCCCCTGGTTGATGCCCGGGGTGCGGACCAAGATTCGCGAAATGCCGCATTGGAAGGAGACAACTTCAATGGTGCCAAGGCCTTGCCCAATCCCGGCGTGGCACAGCCGCTTACCTCGGCCGTTTGAGCGTTGACCACGACGGTGGTATTTCACAGGTTAGTCATTCCTATGAATAATGATTATCCAATATAACGATATTGAAGAGGGATTCCCCATCGCATCGCGAAACGAATCGCCCAGCACAATCTACGCGGTACGCGGGCGAGTTCCGAGATCTAGTTATGCTGTTTTTTGGCGCTTGGTGTGAGTTTGCGGACCACGAACTCCTGGATGATGGTGCTCACTGCGCGCTGCGCCGTATCGATCGCGAGATTCTCAAACGTGAACACCGCTCCGCGATTGCTTGACGGATAATAGGCATTCGAAATTGCGCTCGAAATCAGGTCGCCACCGATGCTGGAGTAATTGGGCTGCCACGGCCCGTTGTCGCTCTTGCAGACGAAGGGACTCGCGAGCGCGTGCAGTGTGCGCGACTTGATGCTGCCGGTGCCCTGATAGAAATAGCGCGGATCCTGGTGCAGGAGCGCCGGCAAAATGGCGCCGCCAAACAGGATGTCGGTGAGGCCGTCGGCATAGACCGCCCCGAAGCGCTCGCCGTAGCCTTTCGCCCCTTGCGGATAGTCCGGGGTGTCCGCAGCCTGATTGACGCCGGCCAGGAAAGCGGAACCCAAAAAGGTGATCGGATCGATCGACGTGCGGAGTGCCATCTGGAATTTCAGCCGGGTGGTCATGGGCGCGGCATTCTTCGAGTCGTAAACGACATAGAAGTTGGGAATGAAGCCAAGGACGCGCTGCTGTTCCTCAATGTGCACCTGCTCCGTCGCAATCTCCTCCGGAGACCCCGTCACTGTGATCGAGGTCGCCGCTGCGAGGAACTCGAGGCGCACACCGGCCACAAACTGAAATTCGTTCGCGTGCAGACGCAGTTCGGCAGACTTCCAGTCGGCAAAGCCTTTTGCGTGGACGGTGACGTAATATGGGACGCCGGGCTTTAGATTGTCGAATTCGAAGCTCGCGTTCTCATCCGATGTAATCGATTGGCGGTCGATGCCACCGGCGCCGTCGAGCTCAACTGTTGCCCCCGGAACAAGATCTCCATTGGTCGCGGTGACAGTTCCGCCGATGCGCGCCTGGTTTGAATTTGTTGGCACCGAAGAAGGACCGTTGCCCGACCCATCTTTCGCTGGAGTATCGGGAGATTCTGCGCGATTCTGTTGCGGATTGTCCGCGGCTGGTGCGTCGGGTGCCGAGGGCAGGTCGGCGATCCGCCAAGATTGCACCGGGACCACTGAGGATTGCACCGATGCGGTGGGTTGTTGAGCAAAGACGGAAGGAGCAATCATGCAAAGCGCAAGGCCGACGCCGAGCGTCCCAGGGGGAAAACTAAAATTGGAGGGCATTCAATCACCAAGTCCGGGGGCGGAGCCACTGCTCATGAACGAGCCGCGACCCAGCACATCCCAAGGCTAAGTACCAACGTTCTTCGACAGACCGCCGGTGGGGGACCACCCTGTTTCGTTTGCGGTACATGGGATTAGACGCAGGTCGGGAGAGCCAGGATTGCAAAAACTGTGCGGCAGAGCCACTACTCGGGCCTAGGCCGTTTATTTAGTTAGACAAAAAGCGGAGGCATGTTTCCCCGGTTGCGAAGGCGTTCATTGATTCGGGAGCGCACTCCCGACCTGCAGGCGAAGCGTTGCGGCGGCGTGCACCGCCGCCGTTTCCGCACAAGTTCACGAGTTCGCCGAGGAGTTCATTTTTTGAGGCCGGCGCGTGCCGCGAGCGGTCGCTCAGCCGTTGGCTGCGACCTTGCTCTTGAGCTCGTTCAACAGCATCTCAACTTTGTCCTCGCTCTCGAGCGCCTTGAATTTGTCTTCAAGCGTTTCGGGCGAAAGAATCTCGCTGGCGGCCGCGTTCTCCGCAGCCCGCACGTGAACCTTGCTCTTCATCCGACCGAATGTCTGCTCCTGATCGATGCCGACGACCTGCCGTGCCTTGCGTTGCGCGACCCACCACCTTGGCGCGGCGATGTTCGGCAACCAGCATTTCGCAATGAGCCCGCGTCTCGCTGAGCTTCTGTTCCAGCTTGCGTAGAGCCTGGCGCAGATTGTCGGCTTCATGCTTCTGATCCTCGGCCTGCGCAGCGAACCCTTCTACAAGTTGTCCATGGCTCAACGAGCGCTCCAATGCAGCGCGCGCCAGGTCGTCCTGGGTCTTGGTGACGGCCAACTCGGCCTTGCGACGCCACTCCGCGGCCTCCTCCTCATGCTCGGCGCGCTTTTTCTCCAGCAGGTGCTGATCGGCAATCGCGATGGCGACCTGTGTCTTCACTTGAAGCAAGCTGGTTTTCCATATCGAGAACGATCTGCTTCAACATGCGCTCGGGGTCCTCGGCCTTCTCCACAAGGTCATTCAAATTCGCGCGCAGCAACGTGCTTACTCTATCCAGTAATGACATACGATCCTCCTTCATTCTTCTGCTGCCGCTCCATCTGCGTTGCGAGGCGGGCAGTGTTCTTCGAAATGCATCCTGCTACTTGCTTTGCCGGCTGGTCCGGCGCCGGTTGGACATGCTTCAGCGCCGCCATGTCCTTCATCATTTCCGCGGTCAGAGTCTTGGTCCGCTCTGCAGTGCGGCTCATCACCAGCGGCATATACTCCTGGGCGATCTTCGGCTGCGCATCCAGCAGATGCTGTCCCGGCAGGCGAACTGTAGAACGCGATCATGGCGTCGACATCCTCGCGCGTCAGGTGTTCCTGGTAGAGCCAAGTCATGTCGTCGATCATCTCGTCCACTGGGTAGAGATTGACCGCTTTTTCGATGTACTTGTGCACCAGCCGTCCATTGCCGCGCTGCTGGGCAGACGTGAGTTTCGACCCAGGATTCGATCTCGCGCATTCATCGCCCTGCATCTGTTCGCTGCATCTGAGTCTGGACCATCGTGGGCACGATCTTTCGCATCGACTGCATCTGATCGCGGATGCGCATGACGTCGAAGAGCTTGGCCAATTGCTCCTTCGTCGCCTGGTCTTCGGGCGGAATCGCCGTCTGTCTGCGCCACGGTTCCTGATTCGAAGCTGCCCGAGACGGCTTGGACAGATAAGCCTGGCGGCGCAACATGCCGATTGCCGCCAGCGATCAAACCAACATACCGAAGACCGCGGTTAATAGTCCGTCTTCTCCGTCATGGTCTCCTCGTCTCTTCGGAGTGCGCCGGCCTCGCGCACTCGCTCGCGGAGCCGGGTTGTGCCACTTAGTGCGCAGCGTCTTGCGTTGCCGCGCCATTCTCCGGTCTTCTGCTTGATCGCCTGCACGTTGGACATCAATTGCTTGATGTCCATGCCGCTGAGCGCCTCAAACAATGCCGGCACCTGCGCCGCGATCTTCGTCATGTCGCCGGTGATCTTGTTCACGCCGGCGGCGCCGTCGTTGCCTGTGGACACGATCGTGATCTTGTCCACCTTGCTGAGCGGCTCGGCCATCGCGCGCACCACGTCGGCCATGTTGGTCAGCAGCTTGTCGACCACCGCGGCCTGGTTCCATTCCTGATAGGCCTCGGCCTTCACGTTCATGGCCTTCGCTTCGGCCTCACCCTTCTGGAAGATGATGCTGGCTTCCGCTTCGCCTTGCGTGCGGATGGCCGCGGCGCGTCCTTCGGCTTCGGTGGTCAGGCGATTCTTCTCCGCGGCAGCCATAGTTCTCGATGCGCTGACGCTCGATCTCCGCTCCCTTCAGCACGGTCGCGATCAGCTCCTTCTCGTGGCGCAGAATCTCGGCTTCCTGCACCTTGATCTGGCCCTCCTTCTCCACCTGCTGCACCTTCACCTGCTCGGCAGTCACCTGCTGCAGCATGACGTTGGTCTGCAGTTCGTACGCCTTGTCGGCGCTGGCCTGCTGGCGGCGGCTCTGCTCGGCGTATTCGGCCTTCTTGATTTCGAGATCGCGCTGCGCCTCTGCCTGGCGTGTCGCAGAGGCGGTCTCGGCAATCACCCGCTCCTGATCGGCCTGCGCTTTGGCTACTGCCGACTCGCGCATGGCTGTCGCGCGCTTGATCGCCGTGTCGCGCTCGGCATCGGCGGTCGCCATCTCCGCGTCGCGCTTGATGCGGGCAATGTCGGGCCGGCCCATGTTCGAGATGTATTCGTTCTTGTCGCGCACTTCCTTGATGGTGAACGAAATCACTTCGAGCCCCATCTTGCTCATGTCTTCGGCGCAGGTGGCGCGCATGCGCTCGCCCACCATCTCCGGCTCCTTGACGATTTGCTCCACCGTCAACTGGCCGATGATGCCGCGCAGATGGCCTTCCATCACCAGGCGGATCAAGCCTTCGCGCTGGGCTGCGGCGCCTTGGTGAGGAACTGCTCGGCCGCGGTGAGAATCGATGCCTGGTCGCTGCGCACCTTGATCTGCGCGACGGCCTCTACCGTGACCGCGACGCCCTGCTTGGTGTAGAGATCCTGCTGCGGAGCCACATCGAAGCTCATCAGTTCGAGCGAGAGCTCGCGGCAATTCTCCACCATGGGAAAGATCACCGTGCCATGGCCCTTGATCACGCGGGGCCCGCGAAATCCGTAGACAATCAAAGCTTCGTTGGGTCCGGCCTTGCGATACATCCTGGCCAGGATGCCCATCAGAAAGATCAGCGCCAAAACCCCGAGTCCGACAATCAGAACAATTTGGTTCGTCATTGGGTTCCCGGCCCTTTCGTCCGGGAGGTGAGTGGTGAATGGTTTTACTGCTTATGGCCGCTGTTGCCGGCCGTTCTTCGGAAACAACTTGGCGAGCAAACCCAGCAGGAAAATTCCCACCAGGATGGCCATGTCCGTAATCAGCACGGTCGTGTTCGTCATTGATACAAGCTCCTCAGCCTCTGGTCCTAGCTGTCAGCTCTGAGGCCTCGTAAGTTCGCTGTTGATGTTTGGTTAGGACCAGTCTAGCGGCTGAAAGCTAGAACTAGCGCTGTCTTCGGCGTCCTGCCCAGCGCCGCACGCAGGCGATTCCTTTTTCGTAGCGGACGACGAAGACCTCTTCCTGTTTTTGAATTGGTTCGCCGTCCTCGGAGCGCGCCGGCACGGAGCACCGCGCGCCCAGTTGTTCGTACACAATCTCTCCAGTGCCGCCTGCGCGAATCGCCGAGGAGACATGGCCCACTGCGCCGACGACTTCTGTCTCGTCGGCTGTCAGTTCGCGCTCGTGCGGCAGCAGCACCTTGGTGAGAAAGAAAAAAACAATTGCGCCGCCGGCAAAGCCGCAGACCGCGGCCAGCACTAAAACGACCAGCGCAACAAAGCTTCCATAGCGCGTCAGCAGATATCCCGCCGCGCCAAACCAGCAGAGAAAAATCATCAGCGAGAACGCATTCCACCAGGGAACGTTTGCGCCGCCTCCGCGCGCGCCAGTCGCTGAGGGATGAGAGCCGGCTCCATGGAGCAGATGCGGCACGTGTCCCGCATGCGGCAGGTGCACGTGGCCGCCGAAGTGTCCCATGCCGCCCAGCAGCGAAACCGCGCTCAGCGCGAGCCCCATCAGAAAGCAAATCAGATAAAACGATTCCCAGTCATATGCTGCGCTCCCTCTTTCCGTGCGTCGCCGCTTTTCGCGGGCCTTGCCGTTTTCTGTTCCCTGATCCCTGTTCCCTGATCCCTGCTTCTTCGGTCCGCAACACTTCCGTCAGCCGCGGCAACAGCCCCGGCGTTTCCAGAATCGACTCCAGCAGCAGAAGGCACTCCCGCGAGTGCTCATTCCGCGCCAGCGTCAGCAAAGCGTGCTTCAGTTCGGGATCGCGGCGGAACCGCTCCGCGCCCGAGACCAGCCACAGGTCGAGCTTGTCTTCCACATTGCGCAGCTCGCTCTGCAATTCGGGCGAGTAGCCCTCCGGGTCGTCCACCAGGTAGCCGGGATGGACTTTGAAAAAGCCGGCGAGAATCTGTCGCGTGGTGTTGGTCAGGTGCGGGCGTGCGCCGCTTTCAATCTGGGAGAGGTAGCTCTGGCTGAGCTTCGAGCCGGTCTCGGCATCGATTGCCCGCACCAGTTCCTGCTGGCTCATGGCGCGGTTCAGGCCTCGGAGGCTGCCTTCCACCTCGCGCAGGTAGCGGATTTTTTCGCCGAGCTTCATGGGTTGCGATGGGGTATCCTTCCGGTCGCTTCAGCATCCCATTGCAGATTGCAATAACAATATCGCAATCTGCAATAAAGGTCAAGAAAAATCGATGACTATCACAAGCGAACGGTTAGTTGTCTGATTTCATGGTGTTACGGATGGAGATCTCGTGAGGGTTGTCTCAGGCCACGAACGCACTAGCGCGGGCTCAGTGTCTGATACTTGGCAATTGTGTATCCGAGGGAAGCACCGAGCCAAACGTCAGAAGGGAAGTGGGCCATTTCGGTGATGCGCGAGCAACTGATCGCGGTAGCAAGCGTATACGCGAGCACCGGAACCCATGGCTTGCCACGATGCCGATACCGCTCCGCCACCACCGTTGCCACTGACCACACGGCCGTTGTATGTCCTGACGGAAAACTGCTGCCCTTAAGTGGTGACTTTCCACCGTTAAAAAATGTGCCTTTGAAGTCGCCGTTCGGCGGCACGTCGGAGGGCCGCTCCCGCCGTGTGACAGCCTTGATGGCGAGATTGATCACGAGGCTGTCGACGTAGGCCTCCGTGGCGAGCAAGGCGGTGTTCACCTCGCGGCCATCGTGCCGGATGTAGCCCGCGGCGAGCAGTCCCGCCGGCAGTGCGATCACCTCGCCGGTGGTGATCATGGGGTCGAAGACGTCGTTCACGTCGTCCAGGTTTTTCTGATGACTGCGGAAGTAAGGCATCGCATGCGGATCGGCATAGATCAGTCCCGCCGTTCCGCCAATAACGATCGCGACGGGCAGCAGGTAATGCCCCTTGGCGACTTTGAGGGGAAAGGTCCACAGGCCTTTCTGGTCGTGGAGAATGTCGCCCGGCAGGCTGCGCCACGTGGCTTCGCGCTGTAGCGTGATCCCAGAGGTGTTAGCTGGCGATTGCTCTATCTGTCCCGGATCGGTCGGCAGCGGCTCCGGTTTGGGCAATTCGGCCAGGAGCGCATAACCGGGCTCATCGGGAAGAAGGTCAGCGTCCTGTGCGCACGCGAAATCTGTGGCGACGATCCAACCGAAACAACAGAGACAACGGAGGGCAACGAGCGAAGAGGACTTTCCGATCTTGATCATCCAGAGGGATTGGATGCAGGTTTAATGTTGGCCGGCCATGCGGGAAGAAGCCGAAGATGCGAACGGCTGCCGCCGCGCATCGCCAGCGTAGAGGCGCATCGTCGTCAAGACAATATATTTGGGCAATCCTCTTCCACCGATCCGACGACTGCCGAATTCGCCACTCGAAGAGTGGGAGAGGTGGTACCGGTTAAGGCCATCGCTCCCGGAGATGGAGACGATCCGAATGTTTTATCGAGCCCTTCGGGACATCCCGTTATCTATCAGGAATGCTCCTTCTCCAGAAGAGCGGGCGACTACCAGGAGTTAGATACGGATGCGCTTGCGCGACATGATCGAAATGTTCCTGCTCTCCGCGGTTTGGGGAGCCTCTTTCATCCTTATCAAGCTGGCCGGCGATGACCTGCCGCCCGTGTGGGTCGCCGTGGGCCGCTTGGCCTTCGGGTCCGCATTCCTCTGGATCGCGCTCCGGCTTGGCGGGCATAAACTGCCTCCGCTGCGGCTGTTGCCGCCCCTCCTCGTGGTTGCGGTGTTGAACAATGCCATCCCGTTTTGCTTCTTTCCCTGGGGCGAACGCACCGTTCCATCGAGCATCGCCGCGATCCTGAACGCCACCACGCCTATCTGGGCGTTGCTGCTTGGCCTGGTGGTCGGCACCGCCCGCGCCACGCGGCTCACCAGCGTGGGTGTTGCGCTCGGCTTTCTCGGTGTGCTGGGCGTGGTGTACGGCCACGCCACCGGAATCGCAAATGGAACCTCCTCGGGTGGCTATCTTCTGGGCGTCCTCCTGATCGCCGCGGCAAGCTTTAGCTACGGCGCCGGAGCAGTTCTCGCCAAGCGCTGGCTGCAGGGTGTCGAGCCAGTCGTGATTGCCACCTTCCAGCTCACACTGGCCGGCCTGCTTCTGTTGCCTCTGGCCGTCTTCGGTCCCCATCCGACGGCGCTGCATCTCAAGTCTGCGATCGCGGTGACGGTGCTGGGCGTGCTGGGAAGCGGCCTCGCGTATCTGCTCTTCTTTCGCTTGCTCGCCACGATTTCGTCCACGCGCACCGTCGCGGTCACCTATCTGCTGCCGATCTGGGGATTGTTCTGGGGTTTCATCGCCGGCGAAGAAATTCGCTGGACCGCGCTGGCCGGAGTCGTCGTGGTGCTGCTTGGATTGATCCTGCTGAACCTGAAGACAGAAACGGAGCCGCTCGCTGCGTCCGCGAACGCCGCAGAATCCTGCGTTACCGAGGAGGCGTAGTACATGCGAAGGCCCTTTGGCGGGTGCCAAAGGGCCTTCAGGTTTGCTGCTACTCCACTCCGGGGTCCCCGCGGACAGGTCTTCGTCCGTGGGGTGGTCTTACGCCGTCACTGTCCGCGTAGGTTTGGAGCCCCACAGCCCGTAGTAGGCAATGAAGAGGTAACAGAAGATGGGAATGATAAAGGCATGTTGAATCCCCATCTTGTCGGCCGCCGCGCCGAGAAGCAGAGGTACGATCGCCCCGCCGACGACGGCAGTCATAATCAGCCCCGATCCCTTACTGGTCATCGGACCGAGTCCGGCGATGCCCAAGGCGAAGATGTTGGGGAACATGATGGAGTTGAAGAAGCCGCAGAGCACCACGGTCCAGATAGCGACCGGTCCGCTCGAGACCATCGAGACGACGAGCAGCGCAGCCGCAATAAAGCCGAAGGCCCCAAGCAACTTGTTCGATTTGATCTTGGTGAGAACCCACGACCCGAGCAGGCGACCGACGAGCGCGCCGGCCCAATAGAGCGAGACCAGGAACGACGCGGTCTTGGCGCTATCCACGCCCTGGCTCTTGAAGTAGTTCACTGCAATCGAAGCCAGACCGACTTCGACGCCCACATAGAGGAAGATGCCCACCGCTCCGAGCACCGTGTGCTTATAGCCCCAGATGCTGCGGCTCAGGATTGGGTCGCCTTCCTTTGCGGGTCGAAATGCCTGCGTGTTGGAGATGTGCGGCAGGTGCATGAAGGCCACGGCGATCCCCAGGATCAGCAACCCGCCGGCAATTGCGAGATAAGGTCCACGCACCGTATTGGCGACTGGCCGCTTTGCTCGCCAAGCTTGCGGGGTCGGTGAGAATGTAAGCGCCCGCAACCAGCGGCGCAATGGTGCCGCCCAGAGAATTGAGAGCCTGCGCGAGAGTCAGGCGCACCGGAGCGCTATGTTCGGGGCCAAGAATCGCGACATAGGGATTGGCCGCAGTCTGCAATGCCGTCACGCCTGCGCCAACAATGAATACGGCCGTCAAAAACAGCGGAAAGCTGACCAGTTTCGCGGCGGGCACGAACAGCAGGCAGCCTACAACCTGGATGAACAGCGAGACCACCATCGTCTTCTTGTAGCCGATGGTTTCAATCAGCTTCGAAGTGGGCGACGAGAAGACGAAATAGGCCAGGAAGAACGCCGACTCAGCCAGCATGGCCCAGGCATAGGGCAGGTCGAAGATGGATCGGAGGTGCGGCACCAAGGCCATGTTGAGGTTGGTGATGAACCCGAAGATGAAGAACAGGACGGCCACCGTGATAAATGGCCCGGTGTAGCTTGGCGTGCTTTGTGTCGCTGGCGGTGTCGATCGCGTGGACATGAGAGGTTGTTCTCCGCTTCCTGAAAAAGAGTTCTGCCCGGTAAGGGCGTGTTCGCGTTCTGGGGATTTGACGCGTTTTTCGGCAGCTAGTGGTTTCTGACCGCCGTTTTGCTGCACACAACACTATACGGAAACGCTCCCATCTGGGAAGGGTGATGGCCAAAGCTCGGCTAGGCGCCGGATAACCCTAACGGAGCGACCGTCGATTCGGGTATTCTCGTATCAAAAGCAAGGAGATAGAAGTGGCTATCGCCGCGTTGAACAGCGCCCGGACCAAGAAAGTGTTGGCAGCTCTCGAAGGGAACTGGCAGGCCGAAATGGAGGGCTATCACACCTATACAACGCTGGCCGATCGCGATACCGACCCCGTGCGCGCCCAGGTGCTGCGGCATCTCGCCCAGGCCGAGCTGGAGCATGCCGCATTGTGGGCCGGCCGCATCGAGGAACTGGGCGGCCCTGCGCCTTCCTATCACCGGCGGCCCCGGCGGCAATGCCGATTCGCTGGCCAACCGCGCCGGTGGCACCAAGATGGCCCTCCGCCGCCTCGAGATCGAAGAGAGCCGCGCACATCGCCCGCTATGGGACCCAGCTGAAGGAACTCGGCGACGAGGATCCATCGCCATCCTCGAGCACGTCATCGAAGACGAGAAAGAGCACCATCGCGAGCTCGGATCGCTCTTGCGCGGCCACTACACTGCGCCGGCAGGCGCGCCCAAAGTGGATCCCAAGGCCGTGCTCGAGGAGATGCTGTCCAAGCGCAATGAGGGCCGCAAGCAGCCCGGTGCGTGGATCGGCGACGCCATCTACGGCGTGAACGACGGCCTTGGCGCTATCTTCGGCATCGTCTCCGGCGTCTCCGGCGCCACTGCGGGCGACAGCAAATACGTCCTGCTCGCGGGGCTCTCCGGCATGATTGCTTCTGCGCTCTCCATGGGCTCCGGCGCCTACCTTGCTGCCAAGAGCGAGCGCGAGATCTACCACGCTGAAATCGCTCGCGAGCGCGAAGCGATCAAAATGAACCAGCCCGAGGCGCGCGAACTCCTCTCGCTTTACTACCAGGTCAAAGGCCTGCCCGAGGCCGACGCCATCCACATGGTCAACCACATCGCCAGCGATTCGGAACAGCTGCTGCGCGCGCTGGCCAGCGAGCGGCTGGGGACGTCAGAAGAAGCATTATCCAATCCCATCGTCTCGGCTACCTCCGGCGCACTGTCCACGGCCGTTGGCGCGCTCATTCCTGTCCTTCCGTTCTTCTTCCTGCATGGAGTTCCCGCAGTTGTTGCTGCCGCCATCGTTTCGCTGGCCGCGCATTTTGCTGTCGGCGCGGCCAAGAGCCTTATCACTATTCGCTCCTGGTGGTCTTCGGGCTTTGAGATGACCGTAGTTGGCGCTGTCGAAGGCGCCGTCACATACGGCATCGGCATCCTGCTCGGAAAGGGCGGTATGTAGTGGGCGGCCTGATTCCGCTTGGAGATGCATCGCGCCGCCCACGGGGCTTTGCGGTCGTCACGACGGCGATCATTCTCCTCAATGTTTAGGTCTTCCTGAAAGAACTGATGCTGGGCGACGCCTTCGTCTACGTGTGGTCCGCAGTCCCCATCCGCATCACGCACGGCCATCACTGGATCACGCTGCTGACCTCGATGTTTATGCATGGGAGCTGGATGCACATCATCGGCAACATGATCTACCTTTGGGCCTTCGGCCGGGAGATCGAAGATGCGATGGGCTCGGCGCGGTTCCTCTTCTTCTATCTTGCGGGCGGCATTGTGGCCATGATGGCGCAGATCCTCGGAGACCCGCTTTCGCGCATTCCAAGCCTCGGCGCCAGCGGCGCGATTGCTGCCGTGATGGGCGCATTCATCATCACGTTTCCGCATGACCGGATTCGCACGATTCTCTTCTTCTTCATTTTTATTCGAGTCACATTTATTCCTGCGGTGTTCCTGATTGGCTTCTGGTTTCTTATTCAGGTTTTCAACGTCGGCTCGGTGGCATCGGTGCGGACGGGCGGCGTTGCCTATCTGGCGCATGTGGGCGGTTTTCTCTTCGGCGTTGTCACGGCGCGCGTTTTTGTGAATCCGAATCGCATCGCTTCCCGCCAGACCTTTTAGAATCGCAGCACTTTCTGTGCCCAGGGCGATGGCACAGACCTACAGGTCTTTCACCACACAATATTGCTTCCCGACATAACCCGACTTGGGTGCCTGGGGTAAATAAACAAGCTTGCCGTTGAAATCCTTTGCCGCTGTGTTGGTGAATTGGATATCCACCACCCTGGCGGAGCCGAGAGCGCGACGCACGATGCGCTCGGGCAGACAGTGCATTTGCATGTTTCCTTGACCACGTCCCAACGCATCTTCAATTCTCGAACGGAGATGAAGAATGTGGCGGATTCGAGTCATGCGGGAGGCCAGGTCCGGCGCCGCGAACGAATCTTGTACTCCGAACACAAGTACGCCCCCGGGAGACAGCACCCGCACGAATGCTTGCAGGTATTGCTCAGAAAAACGCGGAGGCACATGCTGGAGGACGATGTTGCTGTAGATAAACGAGAAGCTTGTGACGGCAAACGGCAAATCTGGATTGGAGTGAGCCACGTAGCGGCAATGAGCATATTGGTTGAGAGATTCGGCTCTCTGAATCATCTGCTGCGAGATGTCCACGCCGACACACGCGGCAAAACGTTGCGCCAGAGGCTGTGTCAGTCGTCCCACACCGCACCCGAAATCCAACGCCACGCCGTCGAAATTGGGGATGTGACCAATGTCGGCCAAATGGCCCAGAATGATCTCAATTTCGGCAGCCCCAGTGGCCATGAACTCCGCAATATCCCACTTACCATCCGCCCGGGAGGCATCGGTAAGAATGGCCCCAAGTGCGTCGCGCTCGGCTAGACCTTCCCAATCCTTCTTGAGTTTGTCGAGATTCATCGGTCTTAAGCCACAATTCTCAACGATCGTACCGTACTCGGCTTGTTTCGTAGAATCGAACCCGCCGCCGCGGTCCTGCGTTCTAGAATGGGCTTCGACTTTCGTCCCGGGGAAATCCATGTCCAGAAAATCTCTCTGCCTTTTCGCACTCACAGTCTGCGCTCCCATCCTTTTTGAATTCGCCGCATCGCAGGGGCTCGCGCAGTCTGCCGCGCCGCAGGTCCTCTTCGAGCACAACGTCGCGATGAAGACGCGCGACGGCGTCACGCTCAAGGCCGACATCTATCGCCCAGTCGGCGAGGGCACGTTCCCTGTGCTGCTGCAGCGGACCCCCTACAACAAAGACAAGCCGCTGAATTCGCGCGCAAGGCAGTTGCGCGGGGCTTCATGGTGGTGGTGCAGGATGTGCGCGGTCGCTACACCTCCGACGGCGAGTGGTACACCTTCAAGCACGAGATCGACGATGGCTACGACACGGTGGAGTGGGCCGCCGCACTGCCGCATTCGAACGGCAAGGTCGGCATGTTCGGCGGTTCCTATGTCGGCGCCACGCAGATGCTCGCTGCCATCGGCCATCCGCCGCATCTCGCCGGCATCTGCCCTGTGGTCACGGCTTCGAATTATCACGAGAACTGGACCTACCAGGGTGGCGCTTTCGAGCAGTGGTTCAACGAGTCGTGGACCTCGGGCCTGGCGCAGGACACGTTCAATCGCGTGATCCAAGACGACACAAACGCCGTGGTGGGCGATCAGGTTTTGCCGCTGACCGATTTTCCCGTGTTCAACCTCAAGCCAGTTGCCAGCGGCTCGCAGATGACGCACGAACTCGCACCCTACTTCCTCGACTGGCTTGCGCATCCAACCTACGACAGCTACTGGAAGCAGTGGTCGATCGAAGAAAACTACGAGAACATCCAGGTCCCCGCGCTCACGATCGCGGCTTGGTACGACATCTTCCAGGGTGGCTCGCTGCGCAATTATGTCGGCCTGAAGGAACACGCCGGCAATGAAGCGGCACGCAGTGCCCAGCGCCTGCTGGTCACCATCGGCGGCCACGCCGGGGGAGGCCGCAAGATCGGCGACGTCGATTTCGGGCCGGCCGCAGCGGACTACGACGAAAACGCGATCACGCTCGATTGGTATGACTATCTGCTTCAGGGCAAGCAGAACCAGTTCGCATCGGCAGAATCCGGTGCGCATTTTTGTGATGGGCAAGAACGAATGGCGCGATGAGCCGGCGTGGCCGCTGGCGCGCGCAAAGCAGACCAGCTATTTCCTGCATTCTGCGGGAAAAGCGAACAGCGCTTCGGGGGATGGAGTGCTTTCGACGCGCAACGTCCGCAAAACGATGCCGCCGACACTTCATCTACGATCCGGCCAACCCGGTTCCCACGGTCGGCGGCCCGCTTTGCTGCGATTCCGTGCATCTGCCGCCCGGTCCGCGCGACCAGAAGGATGTCGAGGCGCGCTCCGATGTGCTTGTCTACTCCACGCCGCCGCTCGAGCGACGATCTCGAAGTCACCGGACCGGTGACGCTCGATCTCTTTGCGAAATCTTCCGCGGTCGACACCGACTTCACGGCCAAGCTAGTCGATGTGTGGCCGAATGGGTTCGCGCAGAATCTGACCGAAGGAATTCTGCGGGCAAGTTTCCGCGAGTCCACGGCCGGAGAACCGAAACCCATTACGCCCGGCCAGGTCTACGAATACAAGATCGATCTCTGGTCGACGAGCAATGTGTTTCTGAAGGGACACCGGATCCGGCTAGAAGTTTCGAGCAGCAACTTCCCGCGCTTCGATCGCAATCTGAACACGGGCAAGAGCGCAGCCGACGACTCGCACTTCGTGAAGGCGACCAACACGATCCTTCACGACAGCGCCCATCCGAGCGCGCTGATTCTGCCCGGTGGTGCCGAGGTGAGGGCGAGATGAACGACGGGCCCGCGAACTGATTGTTTCTGGCAAGCTGACTTACTAACTCGCTAGCTCGCTCACGGACGCACTCGCTGATTCGCCGGCGTCGCGATCGGCTCGCGAGCAGTTCTTTCGCCGCCTGGCGCCCCAGGCGAATGCAGTCGGGAATCCCGATGCCGTCGTACGCGTTTCCGGCCAGCCAAAAATCCGGGAGCTCCGCAACGCGCGCTGAATCCGCTCGATCTTCTCCTGGTGGCCAACGGCATACTGCGCCATGGCCCGGCGCCAGCGCGTCACCTGCGTGTGCTCGGGCATCGCACCGCGGTCGACAATCTCTTCTCCAAGAATCAAGGTCAACTCACGCCGCACCACGGTGACGAGCTCTTCGTCGCTCTTCGCCATCAGCGCTTCGTTCTTCATGCCGCCCAGGAATGCGCGCAACACGACTTTGCCGGTCGGCGTGCGGCCCAGGAATTTGCGATGCACGAAGGTGCAGGCCAGCATGGCGCGGCCTTCGCTTGCCGGCACCAGGAAGCCAAATCCATCTGGCAGGTCGCCAAGCTGCTCTTCGTCGTACAACAGGTTCACCGTGATTGAGGAGGAGTAGGGGATTCCCGCAAGTTCTTTGGCAAGCGTTGCATCGACCGCGCCGAGAAGCGCGCCCGCAGCCCATGCCGGCGAGGCCAGAATCACCGCGTCATATGCTTCCTGCGATTCGCGCGAGGTGACCCTCCAGCCGCATTGAGTTCTTTCGAGCGAGGTCACCGGTGCGGACCGTCGCACCCAGCTCGGCTCCAGCCGCGTTTCCAATGCATCGACCAGTTGCTGCATTCCTCCCCGCAATGTGGTGAAGACACCCCGCGGCCGTCGTCTCCCGTTGTCTGGAACCGGCGTGGAACCGGGCGCGCCGGGGGCTGACTTTTTCTGCGCTTCGACGCGAGCGCGCATTTGACGATGCGCCGCGAGCATGCCGCGGGTAAGGGAGCCGTACTGCGTTTCCATCTCTACCAGGCGTGGCAGCACCGTGCGAGCACTTAGCTGCGTCGCATCGCCGCCAAATATTCCCGACAGCAGCGGGTCGGCAAGCCGGTCCACTGCTTCGGCGCCAAAATGCCGCTCGACCAATGCCGCTACCGATTCGTCCTGTTCGCTCGGTCGCGGCGGATGTAACAGTTCCAGAGCCATGCGGATTTTTGTCGGCAGGCTGAAGAGCCGTGTAAATGCCGTCGGAATCAACTTGGTCGGTACCAGGAACATGAGCCCGTCGGGCAACGGCACCAATCGGTTGCGCACCACGACGTATGTCTTGCGTTCCGCGTCATTCGAAGGGGTCAGCTGCTCCGCCAGTCCAAGTTCTCGGCATAACTCCGCCGCCGCCGGCTTCTCGCTTAAGAACGAATCAGGACCGTACTCCAGCACCGCGCCGTTGACGACTTCCGACGCCAGAACTCCGCCGAGGCGCTCCTGGGCTTCAAACAGCGTGTACTGTTCGTCAGCACCCGCTGCGCGTGCCTTCTCGAGTTCATAGGCAGCCGCCAGCCCCGCAATGCCGCCGCCAATGATCGCTGTCCGCATGGTCCCTTTACCTATCGAGATCGGTCTCCACTCTACGCCTGCCGAGAGAGCCGATCCAACCGCAACTGAAATTCAACCGTGCGGCCCTCATTTCAGATTTAAATCGCCGTTCGCCGGATGCCCGTGATTTGAATCACTCACGATGCTTATACCATCTTCCTGCGTGACTCACCCAATGCGCGGGATCTCGGGTCTCGATTCTTTCGCTCGACCTTTTTGTGTCGCGCAGGGTGGGCCAAAGAAAAGCAGGCAAAGCGCAATTGCCTTTGCCTGCCCACGAAACTCTCCAATCCACATAGAGCGTCGGCTATGCCTTCGTTCTAAAGGGTTACCAGCGTCCCAGCGAACTCCTTCGGGCGCAGACTGGTGGATTCTTCATCCACAAAAGGCACCCAGTTCTTTGGCTGATAGATGCAGCAAGGCTCTTGTGCCAGCGGATCGCCCGTCAGGGCGAAGGCGCGCGCCCGCGAGCCTCCGCAAATTTCTTTGTAGTCACAGGCTCCGCATTTGCCTTCAAGGCGGCTCGTGTCGCGCAAAGCTTTGAAGATGGGCGCATTGCGATAGATTTCTGCCAACGGCCTCTCGCGGATATTGCCGGCATGGATGGGCAGAAAGCCGCTCGGGTAAACGTTGCCAATGTGCGAAACGAACAGAAACCCCTTGCCATCGTTCACACGGCGCGTCGCCCAGCCCGCAGCACGTGTTTGGGCGTCGATCTGCGGTGTGCCTGCCTCATATTCGTGCGGCGTGGCATGCGGATGCCCATGCCCCAAGCGCCTCTCCTCCAGTTTGTGTTGCAGCAGGTAGCGACGATAGTGCATGGCCTCTGTAGTCTTGATCTGGAAATCGACCCGGCGCGAAAGCTCGTAAATCTTCCCGAAAACCTGTTCGAATTCTTCGCCGCTCAGAAGATCACCCAGTTGCCCGCGCCCCACTGGCACAAGAAAGAAAACGTTCCACATAACGATTGCCAGCTTTTCAAACAGGGCGCAGAGATTGTCGAGATCGTCGGCGTTGTGCCGGCTGATGGTGGTGTGCACCTGGATCGGAACGCCGGCCTCGTTGGCCCACTCGATGGCCTGGATGGTTCGTGCCCAGGCGCCGGGAAGCCCACGGAATGTGTCGTGAATCTCGGGCGTCGACCCATCGAGAGAAATTCCCAGCCGGACAAGACCAGCTTCTTTCATTTTGAAAATGGATTCGCGAGTCAGCAACGGGGTGGCGCTTGGGGTTACGGCCACCTTCACGCCTTTGTCCGAGGCGTAGCGGATCAGCTCGAATACATCGGCGCGCTTCAACGGATCGCCGCCCGTGAGCACGAAAATAGGGACTTGCAGCTCGGCAATCTGATCGATCAGGGCCTTGCCTTCAGCAGTCGTCAGCTGATCGTGATGGGGGATCGGCTGCGCTGCGGCGCGGCAGTGTTTGCAGGCCAAGTCACAGGATTGTGTGACTTCCCAGATCGCCAGAAAAGGTGCTTCGTCGTAGTTGAGTCCGCCGCGCGCGGGGATTTGATGCATCGGCTCCATGTGGCCTCCATCGAAATCGCAGCGTCAGATTCGGTAGGACCGTGGCTCCTCCAACGCAGCAATTTCTGTGGATTAAGGAAAGCAGCCCCGAGCGATCAAAATCTGTGATTCAGGTCACCCTTTCGTTCGCGCACTGAGCCCGCTCATCATCGATGCCTCGGCCTGGATGGCGCGAGGAAGGACCTTGGGGCAACGCGGTGCCAGAAGGTTGGCGGGTTGATGAATCGGTTTACGATGGCGGTTCTGGACGTGTGCCTCTTGTTACTGGACAAAGGTCAGAAACTGGGGCACAATGACGACCAATGACGCGGCATCAGGAAGCTGCTTCATTCCGGAAAGAGCGCCCCCACTCCGACGGTCAATTACACCGGTCAGCCCACCCTTCCTTTGGTGAGATAAGTCACCTGACCCTGTGCCGCCGGGCACCGACAACTGCTGCTGAATTCGCCACAGTACAACCACAATTCAAGGAGGTTCCTATGGCCGTTACCACGAAGCCAGGATGGAACAGACCCTCCACCATCCTTTTTGCCTCTGAGATTCCCGCGAATGAGAAGGCCTTGGGGTTTGCGACCGCACAAGCCAAGGAGTTTGGCGCGAATCTCATTCTGTTTCATGCGTATGACACGATGGTCGTGGCAGCATCCGAGACCTCGGGTATCCGCTATTATGACTACGCTGCAGCGGCTCGTGCCGAAATCGAACATCTCCAACCACTCGCCGAAACATCAGGGAAGCAGGGCATCTCCTGCGAGATCGTCGTCCGTCCCGGCTTGGCCGCCGATCAGATCCTGGCCTTCCTCCGTGAACGTGCAGGTGGATCGCATCGTGATGGGAACCCACTGCCCCGGACCTGTCGGAAAACTTCTTGTAGGCTCCGTGGCCGAAGCCGTCCTGCGCACCGCCCGCGTGCCAGTCTGCATCATTGGCCCCGACGTGGTGGACGGGAAGTATCGCAACTACGCAACCAAAACCATTCTCTGTGCGGTCAGCCTGAATGAGTCCAGCGAGATCGTCGCTGAATTCGCAGGCGAACTCGCGGCCCGCCATCGGGCGCGCCTGGTATTGCAGCACGTGATCAAACCACAGGAGCGTGCCGAAGTTTTGGCCGGCCGCACCATCGAAGACCTTGAAGAAGAGCTGCACTCGCTCGATTCCGGAGAAGCTGCAACGAAAGCTCTCCGTGCAGGCGATTGCGGTCCCCGGCGATCCGACCGAGGAGTTGCTCTATCAGGCAAGGGCGCAACAGGCCGACCTTGTCGTGCTGGGCGCGCATGGGGCTTCGGCTTTTGCAGCGATCGCCCGCGCGGGCGTCGTCTACAAGGTGCTCGCGCATTCACATTGCCCGGTCATCACGCTGTCTCCGGCCCTGCTGGCCGACTGCGGCGTGGTCTCGACGAGAGAGCGCCGCGCCGAAGTCTTTCTTGCGGGTGTTTTTTAAAGTCGCGCTTTGATCTGGATGGAAATTGAACCGGGCGGATTTTCGCTGAGGCGAAATCTTCCGCCCGGTTTGTGTTTTCGGGCTCGCGTTCACTCGGTCATCGGCCTATTTCGCCGCTGCCGGCACGAACTTCACACTCGCCGATTTCCCATCGCACGGCTTTCCACGCGCACAGCGCTCCGGTGATGCCTTTGCTTTCGGTGATCGTGTAGATGCGATCGACCGCCGGCAGCTTGATCGACTCTTTTGCGCCCGAAGGCCAATGAATCTCCGCTGTCCCGGCATCGGTCGCGTCCCCCAAGCCAAAGTGTGGCGCGTTGATCGTTCGAAGAGATGTAGCTGCCCCCGCTCATCACATCTTCGCGCTGGCGAATTCCGTTGGCTGTCAGATACGACCGTGGCTCCGATTGCATCGCGCGGGCTTGACTTGCCATTCGCGGGATTGACGCCGCCCACCAGCTTCAATTCCACCCAATGATGGTGATCCGGATTCACGTTGCGCAGCAGAACCGGAGGACCATCGATGGGATTGATGACCACATCGATCTTGCCGTCGTTGAAAAGATCGCCAAACGCCGCGCCGCGTCCCGAGGTGAGCGTTGCGAGTCCCGATCCTTTCACCGGCGGCACATATTCAAATTTCCCATTGTGGTTGTTGTGAAAGAGCAGCGGCCGCTCCGCAAAAGTCGTGCCCCAGTCGTGTTGGTCCACCTGCGGATAGACGTGACCGTTGATCATCATCACGTCTTTCCAGCCGTCGTTGTCGTAATCGATAAAGCCATCGCCCCAGCCCACAAAAGGAACCGGGATCTGCGCCAGCCCCGCTTCACTGCGCGATCTCGGTAAAGCTGGCCTCGCCGTCGTTGCGGTAGAGCGCCTTGAAATCGTCAGAGAAATCCGTGACCAGCAAGTCGACGAGTCCGTTGTTTCATGTAGTCGCCCACCGCCAGGCCCATCGACGCGATCTCGCGACCCTCGTTGTTGAGTGCAAATCCGGAGATGTAACTCTGGTCCTCAAAAGTCCCGTCGCCATTGTTGATGTAAAGGAAATTGGGCTCGGAGTCGTTGGCCACCAGCAGATCCGGCTTGCCGTCGTTGTTCACGTCCACAAAGATCGCGGTAAAGCCGTAATAGGCGCCCGGATCGGAGACCCCGGCCTTCTTGCTCACATCGGTGAAGGTCCCGTCGCCATTGTTGTGGAAGAGGTGATCCGGTTCTCCTGGCAACCCGCGCGGACCGCACATCACCTTGAAGCCGTGCAACTGGCAGTAGGCGAACGGCACGCCTCCCTTATCGGAGTCCGGCTGATGACTCAGGTCGTAGTGCACGTATCCGGAGATGAAAAGATCGAGCCGTCCATCGCCGTCGTAGTCGCCCCAGGTGGCGCCGTCGGACCAGTTGCCTAAGCGCCACGCCGGCCTTTTCGGCCACATCGGTAAATGTGCCGTTGTGGTTGTTGCGATAGAGCCGGTTTCCGCCGAAGTTGCAGACAAGAATGTCGGGCCAGCCGTCGTTGATCAAAGTCGCCGATGGCCACCCCGAATCCCCAGCGGTCATTGGTCACGCCTGCCTTGGCGGCCACATCGGTAAATGTGCCATCGTGATTGTTGTGAAAGAGCGCGGCGTGGGGCGGAGTTTTCCGCCCGGCGATTGCGTCGTAGGTGGATCCGTTCACCAGATAGATATCGAGCCAGCCGTCGTTGTCGTAGTCGATAAGCCCCACGCCCGAACCGTCGGTCTCAAGGATGTACTTCTTTTGCGCGGTCCCCATCACGTGGCGCCACGGGGCAAGCCCGGCGACCTTTGTCACGTCCTTGAAAACCACGGTTCCTTTGTCCACGAATCCGCCTGCGGTGATGGGGCGTTTCTGCTGCGTCGTAGACCGGGGCGAAATTTCCCGCGGACGAGATGCCGCCCATGCCGCTCTGCGGCTGCTCCGCCGTTCTCACCGGCTGTTGCGCGAGTGCCCGCAGGCTTGAACCGCCGATGCCGAGAGCCCCCACGCAAAGCGAGATGACCGAGCAGTTATGCGAGGGTAGGCGAAACGAACGAGCGGCACTGGAATGCACGAACGGCACGGGAACTCCTCGCAAGAGCCAAGTCTAGCGTGCGGGACTCCGCGAGACGGTCCGTCGCGTGCATCACTTCGCTGCGGGCTTCCTGACGGCAGCGCGCTGGAGCCTTCGAGTTCGGACACGGTGAATTCCCGCAGAGAGCGCCGGTGATCCCTTTGCCTTCGGTGATCGTGTAGATACGATCGACTGCCGGCAAGCTTTACGACTCTTTCGCGCCCGAGGGCCAATGAATTTCGGCCGTCCCTGCATGATCGCGTCTCCCAAACCGAAATGCAGACGGCGATCGTTAGCGCCGATGTAGCTGCCGCTCGCAAGCACATCCTGTCGCTGGCGCATACCGTTGGCTCTGAGAAAAACCGTGGAGCAGGTCGCATCGCGGGGCTTCTTGCGGTCCGCCAACGAGCTTCATTTCCACCCAGTGATGATGATCGGGATTCACGTTGCGCAGCAGCACCGGCGGGCCGTCCACCGGATTGATGATCACGTCGATTTTGCCGTCATTGAACAAATCGCCAAAGGCCGCGCCTCTGCCCGGAATCACGACTGCCAACCCCGAGTTCTTAACCGGGCGGAACGTAATCGAACTTCCGTTCCTTTGGGCCGTTCGGCACGTTGTGAAACAGCAGTGGCCGCTCGGCGAATGTCGTGCCCCAGTCATGCTGATCCACCTGGGGATACACGTGGCCATTCACTTCGAAGAGATCGAGCCATCCATCGTTGTCGTAGTCGATAAACCCGTCGCCCCAGCCTACAAACGGAATCGTAGTCTGCGCAATGCCGGCCCTGTAGCTCACGTCGGTGAAACTTGTGTCGCCGTCGTTGTGAAAGAGCACCTTGTAGTCGTCGCCGAAATCGGTGACATAGAAATCGATCAGCCCGTTGTTCTCGTAATCTCCGGCCGCGATTCCCATCGAAGCAATCTCGCGCCCATCCTTGTTCAGCGCAAATCCGGAGACGTAGCTTTGATCGTCGAACGTTCCGTCGCCTTTATTCACGTAGAGAAAGTTGGGCTCCGAGTCATTGCCCACCACCAGGTCCGGCTTGCCGTTTCCCTTAAGGGACACAAAGATTGAAGTGAATCCGTAATACTTGTCTTTGTCCTCGATTCCGGCCTCTGCGGTCGCATCGCTAAAGGTCCCATCTCCGTTGTTGTGGAAGAGATGATCCGGCTCGCCCGGCAATCCACGCGGCCCGCAGTTCACAGTAGCGCCGCGATAGAGACACGATGCGTAGCCCACAGCCTTGGTGCCTGCAATCGGCAGATTGTCGCGGTCGAAATGCACGTAGCCCGTGACGTAGAGATCAAGCAATCCGTCGCCGTCATAGTCGCCCCAGGCCGAACCGGGCGACCAGTTTCCCAGCGCCACGCCCGCCTTCTCGGCCTCATCGGTAAAGGTTCCGTCATGTTGTTGTGATAGAGCCGATTCTTTCCGTAATTACCGACGTAGAGGTCGGGCCAGCCGTCGTTGTCGTAGTCGGCCACTGAGCATCCATAGCCCCAGCGATCATTGGCCACGCCGGCCTTTTGAGTCACGTCGGTGAATGTGCCGTCATGGTTGTTCCGGAACAGTGCGGCATGCGGCGGCTCTTCTTTTCCGTCGAGCGAGTTGAACGTGGCTCCGTTGACAAGGTAGATGTCGAGCCAGCCATCATTGTCGTAGTCGATCAGGCATACGCCCGAGCCGTTGGTTTCGACGATGAAGTTCTTTTCGGGGGCGCCCATCTTGTGAGTCCAGCCGGAGAGGCCCGCCTTCTTCGTGATGTCCTCGAAGATCACGGGGCCCGAATCCACAAAGCCGCCCGCTGTAATCGGTCTGCGCTGCGCATCGTATACAGGCGCCGCCGAGACGCCCGAAGAGATGCCGCTCATCCCGCCTTGTTGCGGTGTCGGCGCCTGTTGGGTTCGACCACCCACATCACTGCAAAGCAGACAAATCAAGGCTCCCCAAACCAGACCGCGACTGCCCAAAAGTACACACCTCTTTTCGGTGCAGTGTATCGTACAGCGCTGGTGTTTGCGGTGACCCATGCTGCGCCTGTAAGCGCTATGGGTTGGAAGCTGTTCTGCAATCGGCATCTCATCGGTGAGAGGTCGGGCCAATGAATCGCAAGGTCGAGATAGAAGAGAGTTGGGGGAAAGTCAGTCCGACTAGCCCTGCAAACGACCAAAGACAGCAAACGCTGAGTTGATTGAAGGAGGCAGCGCGCCTCCCCAACCTCCTCAGCGTTTGCTCATGCGCAATGCGTGACTGGTCGACTCTGCTTCAGAAGACTTTCAGCAAAAGCAGGATCAGAACAATGGTGAGGATGAGGCTCAGTCCACCGCCGCCATAGTAGCCCCAACCCGGGCCCACGCGGTAGCCGCCATAACCAAATCCAAAGATGAGCAGCACAAGAATGATGAGCAACAGCATGTCGTTTCTCCTTCGCGGCGCGAGGATTCACAGGACTCGCGACCGCTCCTTGCGGGACTAAAGCAGTTCCCCATTCAACAACGGATGTCAACGCCGGTGACGAAGGCACAAGCAAGTTTGACTCTGGCTTGGATGCAACGACGACCGTGCATGGCTGTATCGTTATCGATGCAATCGTCGTAGTCTGCTCACAAACTGCGGCACCACCTGTTCTTTCAATTCTTCCTATCCTTTCTTTCTAGCCTTCTGGAATCGACGAACAACCTTACACGCGCAGGGTGGCGTCCAAGGTTAGGTTGTTAGAAGTTTCAGAGAGAGTGAACGCGGGAGGTAAGGACGATGCTTTGGACAATCTTTGTAATCCTCCTGGTTTTGTGGCTGCTCGGTGTTGTGAGCAGCTATACGCTGGGTGGGTTCATTCACATCTTGCTGGTCATTGCACTGGTTGTGCTCCTCATCCAATTGATCTCCGGGCGAAGGCCCGTGGTCTAGATGCTGGCACCTGCACGAGACGGTGAGTACGCCGCCGGGAATCATGTTTCAAAACCCAACTGCAAGTTTCAAAAGCAACCACCAGGAGGTGGAGTTATGGATAAAGACAGAGTGAAGGGCACGATTGACGACACCGTTGGCCGCGCGAAGCGCCAAGTCGGTGAGTGGACCGGCGATACCGGCACGCAGGCTGAAGGTGCCGCCCAGCAGGTGAAGGGCAAGGCCGAAAAGGCCTGGGGCAACGTCAAGGATGCCGTCCGCGACGTGAAGACCGATGCCGACAAGGAGCACCAGAAGAATGTCCAGGCCGAGCGGGATCGCGAGTCCGAACACGTAGGCAGCGCCCCGGCCGGCACGCACAACCGCCGCTAATTACTGCGTGTGACCTGGGCGCAAGCCCGTCAACTTCATACGAACGTTCATCGTGGCGACACGGACTCCCCCTCCGTGCCGCCATACTTTTTGCACCTGCCCGAAGCCCGTCCAATCGGTCGAATGAGCGCACTTAGTCGAACGGGCGATTCGACAAGTTTCCGTAAATTGCCGCCTTCATGGAAGATTTCACCCCTTGGTTTTGGAGCGAATTTGACGGGGACGGTATACTGAAGTTGCGAGTCGGTGATTCTCGCCCCCTCGCGTGTGAGGTGCGTCTTCCGCAGGGACTCCGGTTCACTGACGTTCGACGTTCCGCCATCAGAGATTTCCAGATGGCGCGCAGTAGCTCGCGTGCTCCGAAGTCCTCTTGATGCTGTGGGTTGCACCGTGTTCCCCTCGATTTGTTCCCTCTGCGGCTCCCTCCTGCCGCAATTCTCCTCTGCGCCAATTTGTTCTGCTTGCTGGATGGAAATTTCCATTGCGAGCGAAGCCGCATGTCAACGCTGTGGGGATACTCCCGACGTCCCCTCATCCCGTCAAGCCCATGCGGACGCCCAATTTTGCCGCGCTTGCCGCCTTGCGCCGCCACCCTTTGTAAGGGCCGTTGCATACGGCCCCTATCAGGGCCGAATGCGTGAGCTGATTCATGCACTCAAGTACGACCGCCTGCGACCCGTTGCGCCTAGGCTTGGCGAGCTGCTGGCCCACGCGATCGCGCAGCTTGCGCCTGAGGCGCCGGCAGAAATGCTTGTTGTTCCCGTCCCACTCCATCGGTCCAGGCACGCTGATCGCGGATTCAACCAGGCTCGACTTCTTGCTACCGAAGCAATCGCTTGCTTACGTAGACACCACACAGCATGGCGCCTTGCGCTTGCTCCCAGCACACTGATGCGCTTGCGCGAAACCGAAAGCCAGGCCGGACTTACTCCGCGGCAGCGCCGCTTGAATGTGCGCGGCGCGTTTGGAGTGTCTGACCCGGCGGCTGTTTTTGGCAGGCATGTTCTTTTAATCGACGACATCCTCACGACGGGCGCTACAGCACGCGCGGCCGCACGCGCTTTGTTGCAGGCTGGCGCCGAATCTGTTTGGGTGGCCACTTTGGCTCGCGCGCGCCGGATCAGTTTTTCTTCCGAGAGATTTTCAGCCTCCATTGAGGATCCGGCGTCCGGCAGCGTATCCCTTAATGACACACGGGGCAACGACGCACTCATTGGCCCGCTTCAGCAAGCAACCATGAACTCACAGAACCAACCATCGATTTGACGGGAGCAAAGGATGTCGCTGGGAAAAGCTATGATTCATGCACGCAAACAAAAATCCGCCGCAAGAGCCGCGGCGCTGGCCGCGGAGCATCCCGCAATGCAGCCAGTGCAGATTCTTCAAATGCCGGTGCTCGTGCTCAATGCCTCTTACGAGCCCATTAACATTTGTGGAGCGCGGCGTGCCCTGGTGCTGGTGCTCAAAGGCATCGCCCGCACGGAGGAAGAGCACGGCCTCACCCTGCATGCGCAGCGCAGTCTCATTGCGATGCCTTCAGTGATTCGCCTGCTTGAATATCGGCGCATTCCCCACCAGACTCGCGCCCTGTCGCGTAAGAACATCCTGCTCCGCGATCGCAATTCCTGCCAGTATTGCGGCGTTGTACTTCCGTCCGCGGAGCTTACCCTGGACCACGTTGTGCCGCGATCGCGCGGAGGCAATTCTACGTGGGAAAATCTCGTGGCCTGCTGCCACGCGTGCAATCGCCGCAAGGGCAACCGCCTGCTCAACGAGATCGACGATATGGCTCTGCAGCGCGAGCCGCGTCCATTCTCGCTCCACACCAGCCGCCAGATCATGCGCATGCTGGGCCGGGGCGACGATCGCTGGCGGAAGTATTTGTTCTATTAAAAACCTGCGCCGTTTGGCAAAAGCGAGTCGCAGGTTCCTGCGAAGTTTTCCGCTTACGTCGGTAGGAATCATTAGCAACAGATGCCGAAACGAGCTCAAGGTTCGTTCTGGTGACGGTTTCTGGCCGCGTGCTTTCGTGTAAACGAGTCTCTATATCCCAGGTTTCAAGCGAGATCTCTACCCCACGAACGATGACCTGTTCGTGGGGACCCCGATCCTGGGGTATCTATTTTCGTCCAGGATCAAACGGTCAGAGACCTTGCCTGATCAGGGAACGTTGACCCATACGATCTGGCCTGCTCCCGGAGGCGCCGCTCCAAAGTTTGAAATGTAGAGCCGGCCGTTCGGACCAAACGTCATTGCTGTGGGAACCACCAGCCCCGTGACGACGTCTTCGATGGAGCCATCGCTGTTGACACGCACCACCTTGCCCATCCCTGGAGTGGGGAAACCTGCCGCATCCGAAAGCTCCAGCGCATAGAGAAGACCATCGGGTCCAAATGCAACCGAGACCACGGTGGTGAATCCAGCTTTGGAGTCCGTGATGTGCAAATCCAGAGGGGCGTTCGGCTGCTGGAACCCCGGCGGGGTCAGAAAGCTGCAATCCACGAATGAGAGAGTGAGGATCCGGGCCGACGTGGGAACAATTGGAAACAAATTCAGGTTTCCGAGATAGAAGTTTCCGAATCGTTCCGTAATTCCTGTCGGCACGATGTGCCCTTCGGATGCGGAAACATCGAGCACGCTTCGAATCGATCCATCCGTCCCGACCGAAAGCACTTGACCATGATTCGGCTCCACTGCATAAAGCCGATTCGCGAATGGAACCATGCTGTAGAACGTCCCATCAGGCTCAAAGTCGCCTGCATTGGGATAGGCCACCGGATGTGCCTGGATGAATGCGCTCAGGTTGGCGACAAGCTTCCATGAGCCGGTTTGCACGTTCACGTTAAGGATCGAGTTAGGGGCCGAAGGTTCGCCGTGGGAGCAGCCTCCTCCGCCGATGAGTGCGTAGAGCGTACCGTCCAGAAACGCCAGGTCCGCAACCCCGGAGATGTCTCCCATCGCGTCTACCGAGGAAGGTAAGCCCGACGCAATCGTGGTTACATGGCCGCCCAGATCGACGCGCGAGATGCGCCCCGTGCTCCCGCCCGTGTAGGGACCTACCGGCGCCACTACTTGGACGCAAGTGCCCGCTGTCGAATTCGTACCACCCGTGCCGGCTTCCGCTACATAGAGGGCGCCGTCGGGGCCGAAGTGAAGGCCTCTGGGTCCATTGAGGCCGGTTGCCAGCGTGTGCACTGTGACCGACTGGCTGAGGGCTGGGATGCAAGCTATCCCCATCGCCCACGCGGCGGCAGTCAACAAGAAAGCTCTGCGATTGCTTCTCATTTGCTCTCCTTCGTCCGGTTGAGGTCAGCTCTTCTTGAGCTGTCGACCTTCGCCAGCCTATGGAGCGCGCGGTGAAAGATGAAGTTTCGAGATGTAAGTTACGTGACAATTCGGGGTAACATGCCATCGTGGAGGTGCGTCCAGGTGATGGAGCCGCGCTCTTTGCCAAACGAGAAGGCAGCGCACGCGCAGCTTGACCGGATCCTCGCTTCACCGCCATTTGCAAATTCAATTCGGAGTCAGCGATTCCTTCGCTATGTGGTGGAGAATTCCATCCGCGCGGGTGACGAGCCGCTCAAGGAATATGCCATTGCCGTGGAGGCTTTCGATCGGGATCCCTCTTACGATCCCGCAGTCGACGCGACGGTTCGTGTCGAGGCAGGACGTCTTCGCTTGCGCCTTCGCGATTACTATGCCAATGCTGGACGCAACGATCCTCTGCTGATTGAAATCCCCAGGGGCTCCTATCGGGCCATTTTTACACTTCATGCACCCGCCGCCCAGAACGGCCCGTCTATCGATCCGGTTGTTGAAGACGAAACCAGGAACGAACGGCCGAAGAAAGTGAGCCGGAGGAAACTCCGGGTTGATCTGCCGTCCGGCATAGCCGTCTTCTCAGTTTGCCTCGCCGCCGCGATCTGGTATCTGCTCCGCCCGCTCCCACCGCCGCTGCGAGTCGCAGAATATACCCCACTCACCCAGGACGGCAGCTTCAAGTTTCTGCTTGGGGCTGATGCCAGCAGAATCTACATGATATTGAGCGGCCAACGCCTTGCTCAGGTATCGCTCTCCGGCGGAGAAGTGGTGCAGATTCCGGTGGATTTCAATCCTCCACCGGCGTATTGGGATGTTTCGCCGGATGACTCCAGGATTTTGATCGGCTCTCGGGATGGCGGGCTTTGGAGCTTCGACCCCACTGGGCGGTTTTCTCGACACTTGGGCCGGCCCGAGCCGGTCGACGCAACCTGGTCCCCCGACGGCCAACGGATCGCTTATTCGAACACGCAATCGCAGATCTTCGTCATGAGAAACGATGGGACGGATGTGCGCCTACTCTACACTGCTTCCGCTGTCACTTGGGATTCACTTGGCGACACCGATCTTCTCGACTGGTCTCCGGATGGCCGGCGAATCCGCTTCACGCAGGCTCATGACCTCTGGGAGATGGCGGCCGACGGTTCGAACCCGCATAAGATTCTTCCCAACTGGCATCCTTCGTCCTGGAAGTGTTGCGGCCGCTGGACCCGTGATGGGAATTTCTTTGTCTTCCTGGCCGGGGAGACCCTCATGCGCTCATGGGCGTTGGGATCTCAGATGTGGGCCATCAAAGAGCGCCGCAGTTCTTTCGGCCCACGCGATCCAGAACCCTTCCCATTGACTTCGGGGCCCAGTCGATGGGGATCGCCCATCCCCTCTCGTGATGGGAGCAAGATCTTTGCGCAAAGCGTCACCCTCCACGGCCAATTGGAGCGATATGACTCGCAATCCAAAGAAATGAAACCCTACTTGAGCGGAATCTCGGCGGAGTTTCTCACCTATTCACCCGATGGAAAATCGGTTGCCTATGTCACCTTCCCCCAGGGAATCCTCTGGCGAGCCAATCTCGACGGCACCGGTCTGGTGCAGTTGACTCAGCCGCCCTTTTATCCCAAGCGGGCGCTCTGGTCGCCTGACGGAAGTCGCATCATCTTCCTCGATTCGAATCCGACAGGGAAACACTCGATTTACATGGTTTCAGCTCAGGGTGGCGCGGTTGAGCGCGTATTCCCGGAAGATGATGGTGAAGAGGACGAGCAAAATTGGTCTCCGGACGGCCGGAAAATCATGTTCCTGCGCTGTGGTTGCAAAACCAACGCGTGGGACGGGGTATTGCGAATCGAAGATATTTCCACGCACCAGTTCACGACCATCCCGGATTCGAACGGAATATTATGGTCCATCCGCTGGTCTCCCGACGGCCGGTATGTGGAGGCGCGTCGGGACGGGAACTCGATGGTAATTTACGATTTTTCCAAGCAGAAATGGACGAAAATCCTGGATGGACCTTCAGACTGGCAATCCTGGTCACAGGACAGCAGATCTATCTACTACTTTTCATGGCCGACCTCGGTGGTCTATCGGATTCCCGTGACAGGCGGCACACCCGAGAAGATTGTGGATCTTCACGACTTCTCGCAAACTGGGTGGGCCGGGAGTTGGATGGGACTTGACCCGACTGACACACCAGAATTGCTTCGCGATACAGGAACCAGTGATATCTACGCCCTCACCCTGGACCAGCGATAATTCCGATTCGTTGGCTTCCGCTCGGCCGCGGTGCTGACAACTAGCAACTGCCCACTGACTACTTCTGTTGCGGCTTCGGTTGCTGATTCGGCTGCTGTCCCTGCGGATTTTGTTGCGGCGAGATGTCCTGCCCCTCATAGATGATCTTCGAGGTCGAACCGAACCGCTTGTAGTCGGTGTATTTGATGACGTCCCGGATGTGCACGTCCTGCGCCATGTAGCCGCTGCCGCCAGCGAAGTGGAGCACCCCTTCGCCCTTTGTGTAGACCGGGAACCAATAGTGGCCGTCGATCTGTTCCCGCCATGTCATGAACGGCGGGTGTAGGTCCTCTTTCCCCTTGCGCGTGTCGTCCGGCACCATCCGGCCATTCGTGACCACGATCTGCAGATCCGTCGCATCGACCCAGATGCGTCCGTCAAGATATCGCTTCCCCTTCTCAATCTGCTTCGGACTTACTTCGAAGACATAGCAGTCGACCTCATCCACCTTCTGCTTGCCTATGTACTTGACGTTGTACTGACCAATGTCCTGCGCGGTCAGCACAAACGGATAGCCGTGCTGAATGTCCTGAAAATCCGAGGGCGACATCATCACGCGCTGCAGCGTACTTCCTGGCGCGAACACGACCTTCTCCGTCCGCCGGCCTGAAGGGTCGAAGATGACATCGTCCACTTCGTAGTACTCGCCGTCGACCTTGTTGTCGTCGTCCATCGTCTGCACGCGTGCGATACGCCGGTAGGTATAGTGGTTCAGCGCGTCCTGGAATTCTGTCTCCTTCGCTGCGAACTTGCGGATAATCTCGTCGGGCGGCATTGTGGGGTCCGACGTATCGATGCGCCCGAAGCCTGAGTCCAGCGACATCGGCGTAAAGCTATCCTTATCCTGCGCCGCCGCGGCCAGGGCCAAAGCTCCCGCTACCAGAAGAATCCACCCAGCGTGAAACTCGCACTCTCAAAACACCCCCAACAGACTTCCCGCATTCCCTAGAATTCTTCGCCCTAGGACCGCCCGCAAACGTCCTTGCGCGACCTCGTTCTACCACATTAGACGCATGTACAAGGGCGGCGTATGGTTGAACAATAAATCGTGGCGGCGCCAAGGGCGAGGTGCGCCAGTTGATTATCCCATCGCTCTTTTGCCTTGCGGGGCGGGGAAACCCAACGCTAGGCTTGTCTTACCGCTCGTATTGCGCGGTATTGTTGCTTTCATTTTTTGTGTTTCAGAGCTCTCAAACACCCACAGCCGATCAAGCAATTGATCTCATACTGTGACAGAAGGTGGATCAAGGAGACGCCCGGCTGAATGGCCTATAGCTACCAGCTACCCGCGTTCGTTTTGACGGCGCTGCTGCTTCCGGCGTTCGCCCAGCTTTACCTTCGCTCGCGTGATTCGCGGACTCTGCTCTGGCTCCTGGGTTTTCTCTTCTCTTGCCTGCGCATGGTGCAGGTCTACCAGATGGGCTTGTGGGATTTCTCCAGCGCCCGCGAGCATCCGTGGATTGCGGCCGCCGGACAAACCTCGGCACTCATCGGCGCTACCCTCTTCCTCGCCTCCTTGTCTCCGCTCTCTTTCCGCTTCAGGGGGCGACGCATCCTCTTCGCGGTTCCGTTCATCCTTCCGCTGGCCATCTACGCCATCCTGATTGATGGCGTTTACCACGGCGAGATGCCCATTAACCTCGCGTTCTTCATCTTTCCTGCTCTCGGCGCAGTTGCTCTTTTTGTAGGTTGCTTCTGGGCTTTCTCCCGCGGCAGCATGCCCACCTCGCTTGGGCTCGCTCTGTGCATCGCCATGGGCGCCATCAGTTTCTGGATATGCATCTCGATTCGCGGAAGCTGGCCCCTGGTCTTCGTTGAAAGCGCACTCCATCTCACGACCGCTCTCCTCGTCTTCTATGTCTTTCGCCGCCTCACTCCAGGAACAGTTCTGAGCGGGCTCGGGTTCTTTGCGCTGGACTTTCAATGTCGCCATCATTGCGCCGCATTTCTTCATCCATCCGGCGATTTTGATCGGCGTACAGAACTTCTCTGTCCTCGGGCAAAGTCGTGGCTGCCGTGGGCATGATCGTGCTTTCGCTGGAAGATCAGCTCGCGCACGAACAGGCCGCCCAAGATCGTGAACGACGTGCCCGGAACGAGCTGGAGGCCTATACCAAGATCGTGCTCTCCCGCCGCCGGGTTGAGGACTTCGATCGTCACGCCAACCAGATTTGCCAGACCATCACCGCCAACAGCCGGTTCGCGCAGGCCGCGCTCATTTTCCTGCAACCGTCGGGGCTGTACCGCCTGGCCGGGGCTGCGGGCTTTGACGACGCGGCCCTCAGCGCCCTTGAATCGGTTACGGCGCGGATTGCGCATGCAGGCTTTCTCGCGCCCGGCTCGTCTCCGCCCGCAGCCGAACACAGCCAGTCCTTTGCCCTCAGCCTCGAACCTTGGCTTCTGCCGGGAGACGATCTCGAACGGTTGCATCTCACCGAAGTTGTGGGTGTGCCGCTCTATGGCCGCTCAGGAGCCGATGGCGCCGTGCTCCTTTCGGCGCTCCGCGATCCCGATCAGCCGCTGCGCGCCGATGATCTGCTTCCTGTCGAAGTGCTCGCCGCACGGATCCAGGCCTCACGAAGCCAGACCCTGATGCTTGAAAAGCTGATCGACGCAGAGAAGTTTGCCGGCCTTGGGCAGTTGGCAAACAATGTCACGCGCCAGCTCAACAACCCGCTCACCGTCATTCTCGGCTACGCTTCGTTGCTTGAAGTCACACCTGCCATGAGTGCGCAGGAGCGCAAAGGCATCGAAGCCATCCTCGGCGAAGCACGCAACATGCGCGCAACCCTTGAAAGCCTCTCACGCATGTCGCGCTCCCAGAGCGACCAGTTCACCGCTGTCTCGGTCACCGAGTTGCTCAACGATATGGAGCAGCTGCACCGCTCCGAATTCCTGCATCGCTCCATCGACTTTCGCCTTCAGGTGGCGCCGGCGCTTCCACGCGCCCTTGGCAATGCGCAGCAGGTGCGCCAGGCAGTGTTGTATTGTCTCCAGTTCGCGATCGAAGCTGTCGAGAACAGCGATTCCACTGAAAAGTCAGTCCGCGTGGAAGCTACTGCGGAAAGCGACACCGTCAAGATCCTCATTGCTCACTCCGGTCCCGGTTTTCTCCATCCCACGCGCGCCTTCGATCCCTTCATCCCCGCGCAGGCCGCGGGAGAAACCGCGGGCCTCGGCCTCAGCCTCTGCGCCACCATCCTCCGCGAAAACAACGGCCGCATTTCCGCCATGAACTTTGAACCGCGCGGCGCCGGCATCATCCTCGAACTCCAAGCCGCCTGAGCGCGGAGGGAGAAGTGGCCTTCAGGCCACTGGATATCGGCGTGAAAAAGGCGGGCTTCAGCCCCGGAGAAGTAAACTTCTTCAATTGCAGACCGTGGAAGCAGCTAGCCTCCGGCCTTTCGTGTCTGTCCCCGTTGTAGACTTGATCCTTCGTACGTATCACGCGGCCTCGGGGACCTCTATGTACAAAATCACCCTCGCCATCTTCCTTTTCTCATCCTTCGCTTTTACCCAAACCAGCCCACAAAAGCGTCCCATGACCGACTCCGCGAAGCGGCCTATGACATTTCAGGACATGATGCAGATGAAGCGGCTCGGCGAAACCGCTGTCTCGCCCGACGGCAAGTGGCTTGCCTATTCCGTCACCACCGTCAATCTGGAACAGAACACTAAAACTCCGGAGCTGTGGTTGCAGGCGATCGGAGGCCCCAATTCCGAGTCACAAGTCCCGTTCAAGCTCGCGGTTGGCAAGCCGGGCGACGCAGGGCCGCAGTTCTCGCCGGATGGCAAGCGCGTCCTGTTTCTTTCGGGGCGTGAGGGCGGCCAGCAAATCTGGCTCGCCGACTTCGATCCCGCAACCGGCGCGACGAGCAATGCGAAGAAGCTGACCGGCATCGCCACCGAAGCCGACAACGCGAAGTGGTCGCCGGACTCAAAGTCCATCGTTTTCACTTCGGCGGTCTATCCGGATTGCCCGGCGATCACGGACGAGCGACTTCGCGACAGGGAACGAATGCAATCGCGACCGCGATGCAGCTCTGCGCCGCCAGCAAAGTCAAGGCGCAGATTTTCACTCATCTTCTCTATCGCCACTGGGACCACTTCACCGGCGACAAGAGGTCGCATCTGCTTCTGGTCTCGGTCGACGACGTGGAGCAATGCGCGATCTCACGCCCAACGATCCCCATGACGTGCCGCCCGATATCCCACTGGAGCCGCTGCGGCTGCGGTTGCGCCTTCTCGCCCGACTCGAAAGAACTGGCCTTCACCGAGAATCTCGATCCGGAGCCGGCCGTTTCGACCAGCGCCGATATCTTCACGCTCGACCTGACCAATCCTGCGGCGAAGCCGGTGAAGGTCAGTACCTCGCCCGGCGGCGACTTCAATCCGGCTTACTCGCCCGACGGAAAGTATCTGGCATGGCGTTCGCAGGCGCGGGCTGGCTACGAGAGCGACAAGTTTCGGCTGGTGCTCTACGACCGCGCGAGCAAAGACGATCAGGGAGTTGCTGCCGAAGCTTCGACAACTGGGTCGATGAGTTTGCGTGGGGACCGGATTCGAAACGATCTGTTTTTGTCTCGCGGCGAAAAAGGCGAAGCCCCGATCTCGTGTTGCAAATTTTCGAGCGAGGACATTCCATGAATTGGAGCAGATCAGTCGAAGAACTGGAGCGACCTGCACCCACTTGCGGATGGACAGAACAGTTCTCGCTTACGGCGATGACAGTAGCACAGACCGAGTGAAGTGGTCAAGCTTCAGACGATATTCGTCTGGGACTTTATGACAACAGAGCGTGATTACGACATCAGTTCAACGAATCAGCGCGAGATGTCACGAGGACTGTCTCCCATCACCCATCTCAACGATGCCCTCCTTGCCCAACTCGACCTCCCCACGATGGAATCCTTCTGGTTCACCGCCGCCGACGGCACCAAAGTCGAAGGCTTTCTCATCAAGCCTCCAGCCTTCGATCCCGCAAAGAAATACCCAGTCAAATTCCTGATCCACGGCGGCCCGCAGGGCGCGTGGGGCGACATGTGGAGCTACCGCTGGAACGCCGAGCTCTTCGCCGCGAACGGTTACGTCGTCGTCATGATCAATCCGCGCGGCTCGACTGGCTACGGGCAGGCCTTTGTCGATGGCGTCAACGGCGACTGGGGCGGCAAGCCCTTCACCGACCTGATGACCGGCCTCGACTACGCCGAGCAGCACTATCCCTTCATCGATAAGACCCGCGAGTGCGCCCTCGGCGCGAGCTACGGCGGCTACATGGCCAACTGGATTCTCGGCCACACCGACCGCTTCAAGTGCATCGTCTCGCACGACGGCATGTTCAACGCCGAGTCCGCCTTCGGCTCGACGGAAGAAGACTGGTTCAATCAATGGGAGTTCAAAGGCGAATCCGTGGGACTACTACGGCAAGCCCGATTCCGAAAACCCATTCCGCAAATGGTCGCCGTCGCTCTAGCCAAAAACTTCAAGACGCCCACCCTCGTCATTCACTCGCCAGCTCGACTACCGCCTCGACGTGAGCGAAGGCTTCCAACTTTTCGATACGCTGCAACTGCTCCACGTTCCGAGCAAGATGCTTTACTTCCCCGACGAAGGCCACTGGGTTCTCAAGCCGCAGAACTCGCGCCTCTGGTACAAGACCGTCAACGACTGGGTCGATCAGTGGACGAAAGAGCCAGCTTCTAGCCGCTAGCTTTCAGCTGCTAGCTTGCTGGTTGTGAAGATGAATGGCCTCCGCTTCGACGAGCTTGAGCTAGAAGCTAAAGGCCTGGAGCTAAAAGCTGCTTTTCTCGCGCAAATCCGGCAAGCCTCGCGCTTTCCTCAACGAAGCGGGCCTCTACGACTACGCCGTCAAGGCCCTCGGCCGCCAGATGCGCACCACGGCCAATCTGCGCAGACTCATGCAGCAGCGCGTTGAGCCTGGACCCGCAGGCGAGGCCGTCACGGAAGCGGTAATTGCCAGGCTCAAAGAGCAGCGTTATCTGGACGATCAGTCCTTCGCGGAGACCTACACGCGGCTGCGCAAGGAAAACGAGAAATTCGGCCAGCGACGCGTTCAGCAGGATCTGCGCAACAAGGGCGTACCTGCGAACCTCATTGCCTCAACGGTGGACGCAGCCTACGCTCAGACCAACGAAGAAGCTCTCGCTCGCCAGCATCTCGAACGAAAGCGCATGCGCAAACCGCAAAACGAAAAAGAAACCGCGCGCATCATGCGCCGTCTCGTCGGGGCCGGCTTCTCCACTGGCGTCATTTACCAGATTCTGCGCCAATGGGACGTTCCCGGACGAATCCCTCGCCGCGCTCGACAGTCTGCGGCGACGATCCGCACGAGGAATGAACTATTCATCTACTGATCTCGTACGACTGGTATAGAGTCACCTCGTAGAACCCCCGGAGGTTTCATGGGCTCGGCCCCGGCTGTTCCGGCTCCCTCTGCCACTTTGCCGCTTGCCATCGACGCGCTGGTCAAGCGCTTCGGACGCGTTGACCGCGGTCGACGGCGTCTCGCTTGAGCTGCGCGGCGGCGAATGCCTCGGTCTGCTCGGCCCAAACGGCGCGGGCAAGAGCACGCTGATTCGCGCCATCGTGGGCCGCGTCATTCCCGATGCGGGGCAGCATTGCCGTCTTCGGCGCCGCAGCCGGCACCGCGCAGGCACGCGCGGCCCTGGGATGGGTTCCGCAGGAACTGGCCGTCTATCCGCGTCTCACCTGCAAGGAAAATCTGGTCGCCTTCGGCAGCTACCACGGTCTTTCCGGCAGCAAGCTCGCCGAATCGGTCGCCTGGTGTCTCGAGTGGGCCGCTCTGCAGGACCGCGCCGGCGACCTGGCCGGCAAGCTCTCCGGCGGCATGAAGCGCCGGCTCAACATGGCTGCCGGCATCATCCATCGGCCCCGTGTTGTGCTGATGGACGAACCGACCGTCGGCGTCGATCCGCAGTCGCGCAATCGCATCTTCGAAATGATTGAAGCCCTGCGCGCCGCAGGCACCGCCATCATCTACACCACGCACTACATGGAAGAAGCCGAGCGGCTTTGCGATCGCATCGCCATCATCGATCACGGCCGCATCATCGCGCTGGGCACCAACAGGAACTGGTCCACAACGCCTTCGCCTCGCGCAGCCAGGTGCTGGCACGCTTTGCCGGACTCAGTTCCGCGAGATCGCCGCATGGGTCGAGAGCCACGGAGGCCGCACTGGTGGACGCCACCGCGGAGTTCACCATCGAACATTCGATCGAGATTGCCGCACTGCTTGACGCCGCCGCCAAGCCGGCCTCGAGCTGGAAGATGTTTCGCTGCGCCGGCCCAATCTCGAGTCCGTCTTTCTGCACCTCACCGGAAGGGAGTTGCGCGATTGATTCTCCCCATTGTCCGCACCGCCATTGTTTCGCTTGCGCCGCGATCGCGCCGCGCTGGCGCTCAGTTTCGTTCTGCCCATCGCCTTCTTCACCATCTTCGCCGTCATCTTCGGCGGCCAGCACGACTCCACGCCCAAGATCAACGTCATTGTCGTCGACGAGGACCAAAGCACCGGATCGCAGCAACTCGTCCGCGGGCTTCAGCGCGAGAGCTCGCTCGTCGTCATGACGCGGCCCTGCGTCCAAAGACAAAACAGCAGCGCCGGACTACACCGCAGCAACCGCGGAGGCTGCCGTGAAAGCAGGCGATGCGCCGGTTGCGCTCATCATCCCCAGAGGCTTCGGCCAGAATCCCATCTCCTTTGGTCCGGCGCAGAACGGCTCAGCCATTCAGCTGCTCAATGATGCGAGCGACGTGATCGCGCCGCAAATCGTGATGGGCCTGCTGCAGAAAGTCGCCATGACCTCCATGCCCGTGACCATGGCCGAACAGGGGATGAAGTATACCGGCCGCTACATCGGCGGTCTCACGCCGGACCAGCAGAAACGCATGGAGACGAATCTCAACGTCCCTGCGCGAAATCCAGAAGCAAAGGCCAGCTGGACACTCGCAGCCTCAAGCAACGCATGGTGCCGCCGGCGGACTCATCGCGGTCCACGCCCGCGTCCGTCGTTGGAGAAAACAAGAAGAATCCCATGGTTTCGTTCTATGCCGCGGCCATCGGCGTCATGTTTCTGCTCTTCACGGCCAGCGGGTCTGCCGGCGCTCTGCTCGACGAAGCCGACTCCGGCACTCTCGATCGCGTGCTCAGCTCGCATGTGACCATGACCGTCGCTGCTGGCCGGCAAGCTCACCTACAACACTCTGCTTGCCTTCACGCAATTGACGGTCATGTTTCTCTGGGCCTGGGCTGTTTTCCATGCTCGATCTCTTCAGCCACATTCCGGGCTTCATCGTCATGGGGCTCTGCACCGCCGTTGCCGTCGCCGCCTTCGGCATGCTGCTGGCCAGCATCTGCCATACGCGCGCGCAACTCGGCGCTGTCTCCACGCTGCTGATCCTCATCATGTCGTCGGTCGGCGGCAGCATGTTTCCCCGCTTTCTTCATGCCGGCGGCGATGCAGAAGGCAGGCCTGTTCACCATCAATGCCTGGGCCATCGATGGCTTCACCAAGGTCTTCTGGCGCGATCTGCCTGTCACAGCCCTCTGGCCGCAGGTCGGGGTTCTGCTCGCCACGGGCATCGTGCTCTTTCTCATTGCCCGCCGCGTCGCGCGCCGCTGGGAGTTTGCCTGAGATCTGTTCAAAGCTAGTGCTCGCGGGTTCAGCCGGCGATTCCGAGCCTGCCGCTTCACCTGATTTTGCTCGCTTCTCGTAATCGCTTCGCGCACGCCGGCCTGAGACGAAGTTGACACCAATTCAATGCCGTCGCCGTTTGCACGCACGCCGAGTTCCTCCCACAGCTTGGGCAGATCCACCGTCACCGGAGCGTCCTTCCACTCCGCATACATGCGCGTCAGCACGTGCGTGCCCGTGGCCTGATCTCCAATGGCCAGTGCTTTCGGCAAATCCCATGCGTGGTCGATGGTGCCGCCCTGCGCAACCACGGCGCGCAACGCATCCTGCAGGCCTTTGCGGTTGCCGGTTTCGCGTCGAATCGAGACATCGGCCACCAGGCAAAACAGTGCGCCGCCCCAATAGGTCCGTCCCCACGTGTGCGTGTGATCGAGTCCCTCGTCGCCCGGTCCCGGCTCTCCCTTCGCCATGTCGCGAAACATATCCTGCCAAATCTGCTGCGCCTTCAATTCGCCGGTCATCACGCGTGCAATCGGCTCGATGTAGGTCGCCTGCCCCTCCTCCATCCAATGCTGATCGTCGGGCAGAGAAGGAAAGGCCATGTGCACCAGTTCGTGCGTCATCATCCAATCGTCGGCCAGGTCCGCTGCCGTGGTGTGTTGCCCGATGCGGATCCGCGTGAATCCCTGGAAGCCGCCCATATCGCCCCAGGTCGTGCCTTGCAGAATGCCGTGCCGGTCCTCGACGGGGATCACAAGAATTCGTGCCTTGGCCACCGGAAAGCGCCCATAGTATGCGGTCACCGCGGAGATGGCCGCCTGGATGTGCCCGATGACTGCGTCGACCGGCAGGTCCAAGCGCCCCGCGTGCGAGATCGACCTGGACAACGGCGTCGCCAACCTTGATTTGCCGCGACTGCGCGATTTCCACGCCGCGCCCCGGCTGCGCAGCACACATCGCTCCGCTCATGGACACGAAGGCGGCCATGAGTAGCCAAACACGCAGAACTCCCCCAACGCGAAACCGCATATTTAGTTGGACGGATTGGCCGAGGTACGAGACGCCGATTAACTCACTTTGCTTTCGAAGCGAGAATGGTGAGTTTCTCTACCTGGGGAGGCGTGGAGAACAAATCCGCCGCTTTGGCGAAGAGCGCCTTCGCGATGTCGCCGGCAAGGTGCGCGTTTCTCCCCGCCTCGTCTTTGAATGTATCGAAGATGCCGAATCGGCCTTCGCCTATCTTCACCGCATACCAGGTGGTAGTGGCTGCCTCGCGCACAGCCATCGGTTGCGCGGACTTCAGGAACTCCTCGACCTCTGCTTCTTTCCCGGGTTTGGCTTGCAGCAATGCCAGCAATGCGAATTTGTCCACTCGACCCTCCTTGGGGGAACCGCACTCCAGTTGGATGCAATCGGACTGTGGAGGTTACCGGCATGCCCGCTGCGCCGCATCCCCAAGGCCGTTACACTAAGAAGGACATGCAAGTTCGATCTGGAAACGAGATTCGCGAGCTGTTTCTGCGCTTTTTTGAGTCGAAGGGGCACCGCCGTGTGCCGTCCTCTTCGCTGGTGCCGCATAACGACCCCACGTTGCTGTTTGCGAACGCGGGTATGAACCAGTTCAAGGATCTCTTTCTTGGCGCCGAGAAACGCGAGTACACCCGCGCCACAACATCGCAGAAATGCGTGCGTGCCGGGGGCAAGCACAACGACCTTGAGAATGTGGGTTTCACGCGCCGCCACCATACGTTTTTCGAGATGCTGGGCAACTTTAGCTTCGGCGATTACTTCAAGCGCGAAGCAATTCAGTTCGCCTGGGAACTGGTGACCAGTCCGGAGTGGTTTGGCATTCCGAAAGAGCGCCTTTACGTCACGATTTTCGAAGGCGCAGACGGCGTGCCGCGTGACGATGAGGCCGAGCAGTACTGGATTGAAGCGGGGGTGGCGAAGGAGCGGATTTTTCAGTACGGGGCGAAGGACAATTTCTGGCAGATGGGCGAAACCGGCCCCTGCGGCCCGTGTTCGGAAATTTTCTACGACATGGGCATCGAAGCTGCGGAGACGCCCGGCGTCGACAAGCCGTTTGGCCACGATGATGCCCGCTATGTGGAGATCTGGAACCTGGTCTTCATGCAGTTCGATCGCGCCGCCATAGTCGAAAACGGCAAAACCACCGGATACAAACTGACGCCGCTGCCCAAGCCCTCGATCGATACGGGCATGGGCCTGGAGCGCGTGGCCGCCGTGCTGCAAGACAAAATCACTAACTTCGAGACAGATTTGTTCACGCCGCTGATCGCGCGCGCTGCCGAATTGACGGGTCGTCAAGAACGATGTTGGCAATGCCAGCCTGCGCATCATTGCCGATCACGCCCGCGCCGCCACATTCCTCATCAACGACGGCGTTGTGCCTTCAAACGAAGGCCGCGGCTACGTGCTGCGCAAGATTCTTCGCCGCGGCATCCGGCATGGCCGCTTGCTTGGGCAGGAGCAGCCGTTCCTGTATCAGATGGTCTTTGCCGTGCGCGATGAGATGAAGGGCGCTTATCCCGGATCTGATCGATTCAGCCGTCGCGTGTCGCCAAAGTTGTCGAAGCGGAAGAGAAGATTCGAAGGTTCTGGAGGCTGGCAGCGATTGCTGAAGAATTCGATGCAGACTGCATCGTCGCCTCAGAATCGAACGGACGCTTGCAAGCAATCGATCTTCAACTCGGCGCGACGAAGGCTTTTCCATCTCTACGAAACCTTCGGTCTGCCGCTCGACTTCATGATGGACGCGGCGCGCGACGCCGGCATTGATTTCGATCATGAAGGTTTCGAGCGCGCCCGCGCCGAAGAGCAAGCCCGCGCCCGCGCCTCCTGGAAAGGCGGCGCGCAGAAAACCGCCAGCCCTGCCTTTCGCGATCTGCCGAAGACCATCTTCGAAGGCTACAAGCAACTCACTTCGACCAACTGCGAAGTGCTCGCCATCGTCAAGAACGGCGCAGGTGTTCCCGCTGCCGCCGCCGGCGATGAAGTCGAAGTCGTCCTCGATCACACCAGCTTCTACGCCGACTCCGGCGGCCAGATCGGCGACACGGGCTGGTTCACTTCCGCGGACGGCAACACCACCGTTGCCGAGATCATCGGCTGCGTCGCTCCCGTACAGGGCGTGCGCGCGCACAAAGCCGTGCTGAAGCAGCCACTCGCCCTCGGCGACCGCGTCAACACCGTCGTCGACGGCGAGCGCCGCGACGCAATCCGCCGCAACCACACCGGCACGCACCTGCTGCATGCCGCGCTGCGCCAGGTACTCGGCACGCACGTCAAGCAGGCTGGCTCGGCGGTGCATCCCGACCGCCTGCGCTTCGATTTCTCTCACTTTGCCCAGGTGGCCGATGAGGAGCTTGCAGGAGATCGAGTCCATCGTCAACCGCGAAGTGCTGAACAACGCCACGGTCGAAACGCTCGTAGATGTTCCCATCGACGTGGCTGTGAACGAATACCACGCCATGGCGCTGTTCGGCGAAAAGTATGGCGACAAGGTCCGCGTGGTCAAGCTCTCCGATGGCTTTTCGACCGAGCTTTGCGGCGGAACGCACACCGCGGCCACCGGCGAGATCGGCCTGCTTCAAGCTGACCGGCGAGACGTCGGTTTCCTCCGGCGTGCGCCGCATTGAGGCCATCAGCGGCATGGGTTCGCTCGACACGTTCCGCCGCGATTTTGCCGTTGCCCAGTTTGCCTCGCAGATTGTCGGGTCTCCCGACGGCAACCTCTCGGATGGGCTTCGCGCCAAGCTGGCCGCGCAGGAAGACGAACTGAAGCGCCTGCGCCGCGAACTCGAAGATTCGCGCATGAAGTCCGCTGCCGGCGCGCTCGATGAAGCGGTCAGTCAAGCCGCCGAGGTGAAAGGCGTGAAAGTCCTGACGCACCGCGCCGACAATCTTGAGCGCGGCCAGCTGCGCACGCTGGTCGATAACCTGAAGCAGAAAGCCGGCGAGGCTGTCGTGGTTTTGGCGTCCGCACAGCCGGAAGGCAAAGTTGCCATCATCGCCGGCGTTACGCCGGGCCTGGTGAAGCGCATTCAGGCGGGCAAACTGGTTGGCGCGGTCGCCAAGTTTGTCGGTGGATCGGGCGGCGGCAAGCCGGAGATTGCCGAGGCCGGCGGCAAAGACCAGTCGCAGATTGACGCGGCCCTCAAAGCCACGCCTGAAGTCGTCGCATCGCTGCTCGGCTAGATAGGCCCGGACTCGGAGCTTCGAGCACTTAAGACACGAAGGGCCGCATGAGAGCATGCGGCCCTTCCAATCCACAAGCATTGTCGAACGCGAAAAGATTACTCCCGCAATTCTCTTACCGCGCTCCGCCTCCACCGCGTACCGGAAAGCTGTACGCCACGCCGAACGAGACGATCGGATAGGTCTTCAGCGGATTCAGATCGCTGCTTCCACTTCGCAATCTGTGCGGCCAGATCGCTCTGAATCTGCAACGCGTTCGGATCCGTGGTGCTGGCGACGTTGGTGCATTCCGTTTGTGCCTGGTCAGCGCAGGCCCAGCCCGTCAAAGTTGCATTCACTGAGGGTGCACCGGTGAAGGCAACGCCCACTTCAAACGGAAACGACCAATGACCGCCGTTGCGGGGAATCGTGTTTCCCCAGCCGCCCGTAATCGTGAAAGCCGGCTTGGTGGTATTCAGGCCGAGGAGTCCGCTGGCCGTCAGCGGCGTCGCGCCGGTCGCGGCATTCGCATTCGCCGAGTAGTAGGTATCGCCATTGAGGGTGAAACTGGTGCCGGCGGCCACGAGGGAGTTGCCAGTTATCTTATTGTTGTTCACCACCAGTAAACCAGGGCTCACGCGAAAGCCGCTATGGAATGGATAAATGTCCGCTGAAACTCCAGCCGATACCATGTTCAGCTTCGCGTTGGCGTTGAAGCCGCTGGTGGTGAAATTCGTGGAGTAGTAAAAGGCGTTGCCGGTGGCGCGAAGGTTCAGATGCCGGTTCACATTGGTCGTCACCTGCACTCCCGGACCAAGGGTAACGAAGCTTGCGCCGATGGCAATGCGCGAGAATGGAGCCCAGCCGACTGAGACATTCTGAACGGTGGCCGCTGGACGGTAGCCCCCGCCGTCGGTGTTATTTGCATCCTCGGCAAGCAGGCTCGATGAAACGTTGGGAGATTGTGCCGCCAGCGACGAAGCCGCAAGCAGAACGCCAATCGACACTGCAACTATCTTTGTCTTTCAACATGAATGCCCCCATGTTTCAGATTTGGAGATTTGGCTCTCGTTCGACCGGCATTCTCAGCGAGCCCGACCCGGCTCCCTTTGCATGGATGACGAAAGTTCTGAGAAAAGTTACCATAACGCCCGGTAGATTATTACTGTGAAGCAGAATAGGTTGATTACGTAAGATGTAGACGACGGTGTCGAGCGACCTTGACGCGGAACACCGGGACAATCGATTGAAATGCTTTAGCTTCAAACTGCCGTAAGCTTGCTGCCATGGTCAGAACCGATATCGAATCCGAGGTAAGGTTAAGAATCCGAAGGCAGTTGCTCGCCTGGTACGACCTGAGCCAGCGCGACCTGCCCTGGCGGCGCAATCGCGACCCGTACGCCATCTGGGTCTCGGAAATCATGCTGCAGCAGACCCGCGTTGCCGTCGTCGTCGAACGCTATCAAGCCTTCATGGCGCGGTTTCCGACTCTGGTTTCGCTGGCCCTGGCGTCCGGAGCAGGAGATCCTCGCCCTATGGAGCGGCCTTGGGCTACTATCGCCGCGCGCGTATGCTGCACAAGGCCGCTCAATTTGTCGCGGCCAATCGCGAAGGCAACCTGCCCGCAACTGCCGCTGAGCTGCGGCTCCTGCCCGGGATCGGCAATTACACCGCAGCTGCCATTGCCAGCATCGCGCACGGCGAGGCTGTGGCCGTCGTCGACGGCAATGTCGAGCGTGTCCTGTGCCGGCTGCAGGGATGGGAAGCTGTGGGCGTTCCGGTGCGGCCGGCGCTGCGCCACAAAGTCGACTCCGTCGCCAACCAGATTCTCGATCCTGAAAGGCCCGGCGATTTCAACCAGGCGTTGATGGAACTTGGCGCAACCGTCTGCGCCCCGCGCAATCCGCAGTGCCTGACCTGCCCGCTTTCTGCCGGATTGCGCCACGCGCGGCGAGCACAAGACGCAAGCCAGGCCGCGCATGCTCAGCAAAGAAGTTTCCTACGCACTTGCGGTCCGCACCGGAAAGCTTCCCAGGCTTTACCAATCGCGAAGTGATGCTCGAGCAGCGGCCGGATTCGAACACGGTGATGCCGGGAATGTGGCAGCTTCCCGTTCTTGCGCGAGGTTACGATGCCCGAGTCGGAGTTGCGCATGACCGTGCGTCACGCCATCATGCAGGTCAACTACTACGTGCGCATCCGCACTGTTTTTGAAGACGACGTTGATGATCTCACCATCCTGGACGGTCGCCGCTGCTGGGTTCCGCTGATCAACGCCGCGGGCATGGCGCTCACCGGGCTCACGCGCAAAGTCCTCAGCCGCGCTCACCTGCTGCCGATGGCGCCCCTCGATGCGTTGATCCTCCAACCCACCGCACAAGACCCGAGCTGAGGGTCCGTCGTCCTGTTCCCGTGTCCGCGATCTTCGGCTGCATTGAAGCGAACCTGACACCAGCAGCAAAGCGCCCGCCGCGCCGCAGCATAAAATGTCTCTGAATACGATTCGGCATCGAGCTTTCTCGACCCTTCTCAATTCCCGCTTCACGGAGATTGAATGCACTCGAAACACTTCTCTTTTCTTGCGACTGCAATCCTTGCCGCAGCCTGGTCGGCCCACGCTCAGCAATCCAGCCCGGTTCCCGACGTTCCCGGTCTTCCGCCTGCGGCGCGCACTGCTGCCGCCTCCATCGATCCCGAGAAGATTCGCGCCCATGTGCGCTTTCTCTCGCTCGATCTGCTCGAAGGCCGCGGCCCTGGCACGCGCGGCGCGGAGCTGGCCGCCGAATACATCGCCACGCAGTTCGCGCTGGCCGGGCTCAAGCCTGCGGGCGACAACGGCACCTACTTCCAGCCGGTCCCGCTCTTTGCTGTCCACACCGACGAGGACAAAACCAAATTCGCCTTCGTGCCCGCGAGCGGCGCAGCCAGTCGATCTCGCCTATGGCACGGAGATCGTCGCGAAGGATCAGACCGGCCAGACTACGGCCGACATCGATGCGCCCATCGTCTTCGTGGGCTACGGCATTCACGCACCGGAGTACAACTGGGACGATTACGCGGGTGTCGATCTCAAGGGCAAAGTCGCGCTGGTCATCGTGAACGAGCCGCCTTCGGACGACGAGAAGTTTTTCAAAGGCAAGGCGCTCACCTACTACGGCCGCTGGACCTACAAATATGAGGAGGCCGCGCGCCGCGGCGCCGTCGGCGTGCTCATCATTCATCGCAGCGACCTCGCCAGCTATGGATGGGAGGTGGTGCGCAACTCGCAGGCCATCGAGAAGAGCTATCTGCAGGGCGATCCCGACGCCACCTTGCGCGCAGCCGCATGGATTCAGCACGACGTGGCGCAGCACCTGTTCACCTTGGCCGGGCTTGGCGATCTCGACCAGGCGATCGATCGCGCCGGCAAGCGCGGCTTCCACGCCGCAGAGATTCCAGTTCGGCTGCGCGCGCATGTAGAGAGCCGTGTTCGCCGCTACGTCAGCTCGAACGTGGTTGCGCGTGCGCCCGGCGCGAGTTCAGGCGGAAACTCGGTGCTCTATACCGCGCACTACGATCATCTCGGCATCGATCCCGACGCCAAAGGCGACAACATCTACAACGGCGCCGCGGACAACGGCACCGGCTGCGGCATTCTGCTGGAGATGGCGCGCGCCTTCGCGCAATCGTCTCGGCGCGCCGCCGCACGATATCTACTTCGCCGCCGTCACCGCGGAAGAGCAGGGCCTGCTCGGCTCGCAATATCCTCGGCATGCATCCGCCCGTTCCCGCACGTCAGATCGCGCTCGATCTCAACTACGACATGCTGCTGCCCATCGGCGTTCCGCGCTCGGCTGACTCTGAACGGCGCCGAGCGCATCGACTTCTGGCCCACCGTGCAAACAGTTGCCAAGGCATTCGACCTCGCAGCTGCTGCCCGATCCAACCCCCATGGCCGGCCACTACTACCGCAGCGATCATTTCTCGCTCGCGCGCGTCGGCGTTCCCGCGTTTTCAGTCGATCAGGGCGAGCTGTTCGAGGGCCACGACGAAGCCTGGGGCCATGCGCAATCAGCGAAGACTACGTCGCGCATCACTACCACCAGCCTTCGGACGAGTATCAGCGCCGACTGGGATTTCCGCGGCAACGCGAAGCTGGCGCGATTCGGCTTTGTTCTTGGTTGGCTGGCCAGCGGACAGCCCAAGCCGGTCGAGTGGCTGCCAGGCGATGAGTTTGAAGCGAGCCGCGAAAAGCAAGCGAGGCGAAATAGCTGCGACGTTTGCGCGACGGCGCGATTCGCCGCCCGCATCCGCGGAGTGTCCGCGCAGCCCTCAGTAATAGTCCGCGCAGCTCAGGTAGTAGCCGCACTGCGGTGCACACCAGCTTGCAGCGATGCCCGGTGAGGCGGTGCGAGCAGGTGGGGCACACCTGGCAATGGTGCTCCATAGGGCAGTTCATCGCCAGGGCGCAAGCCGACACCACTTTGTGAAAATTCGCGCGCAAAATCCCCGTCGAGGGCGAGGGGCCTGTGTGGGAGCATGGGTCAGAGATTAGCATGAGAGGAGAGGGCAGCCTGCCCGACGGCATCCCGGCAGGTGCCTCAAGCATCAACTTCCTGAGCGTCGCCAACGATTCTCCTAGACGGCGCGCAAATCACCCCACAACCACCGGATTCCGGAACCCCCAAGGAGGGTCTATGGCAAGCAAGGCAAGTGCGGTTTGGACTGGCTCACTGAAAGAAGGCAAGGGCACCATCTCCACGGCGACAGGCGTGCTGAACAACGCGAACTATTCGTTCGCCACCCGCTTTGAAGGCGCCACCACCGGCACCACCCCTGAAGAGCTCATTGCCGCAGCCCACGCGAGCTGCTTCTCCATGGCGCTGGGCGCGCAGCTTGGCGGCGCCGGCCTCACCCCCACCAAGATCGAGACCCATGCCGCCGTTACCCTGGCCAAGGTAGGCGATGGATTCTCCATCACCAAGATCGCTCTCACCACCACCGCCAGTGTTCCCGGCGCGACCAAGGAAGCCTTCGACACGGCTGCGGCAGACGCCAAAGCCGGCTGCCCCATTTCGAAGCTCTTCGCCAACAACACCGAGATCACCCTCGACGCCAAGCTGGTCTAAGGACGGCGTTGCATCGTCCGCAGCTTTCGGCCTGATCACCCCATCCTCGCCACGAAATCAACGGCAGGATGGGATTCGCGTCTTTACGGATTCGGACTGCGCTGATTTTTCAACTGAAACCTTGCGTGGCAAGACCGGCCTGTGGGAAATTGGTTCCGACCTGAAGCCGCGATGAAGCAATACAAATTCAAAGCCACCATTGAAGCAGCCGGCAGCGGCGGAGCCTGCGTCCTCTTTCCCTTCGATGTTGAAAAGGAATTCGGCACCCGCGGCCAAGTGCCCGTCAAAGTCGCATTCGACGGCGTTTCCTACACCGGCACCATGGTCAAATACGGCCGTCCGCAGCACATGCTTCCCATGCTCAAGGCCATCCGCGAGCAGATCGGCAAAGGCCCGGGCGACACCGTCGACGTAGTTCTCGAGCGCGACGAATCCATCCGCACCGTCGAGGTCCCGCCTGAGCTCGCAAAGCTGCTCAAGAAGGAACGGCTGTTGCCGGTCTTTGAGAAACTCAGCTACACCCATCGCAAAGAATATTGCCGCTGGATCACCGAAGCAAAGAAAGAAGAGACACGCCAGACGCGTCTCGCAAAGGCCATCGAGATGATCCGCTCCGGCGTCAAAACCCCCGACTAGCTCAGATCCTCTGCTGCATCCGACCCTGCCACTCCTGCGTTTTCTCGTCGCCCTCGCGATTCGTCCTTGACAGCGAGCGTAAGCTGGCGCGACCCTCAAATGCGCGTCCCCACGCAAGATGAATTGTCGCGGTCCATTTGCGGCAAACCCTTGTTTTTCCAGGAGGAACTGCCGTGCAGCACATTTTCCACGATCTGAATCATGTTGCGATTGTCGTCTCAGCGGTCATTCTGTGGCTTCTTGGCGCCGTTTGGTATTCGCCCGCGCTCTTCGCCAAGCCCTGGATGGCGATCCTCGGCATCAAGAAGGAATCTGCAAAGGGAAATTCCATGATCGCCGGGATGATCGCATCCTTTATTTGCGATGTGATCCTCTCCTTTATCCTCGCGCACATCGTCCTATGGACTCAAGCCGCTACCTTCGGCTGGGGTGCTCTCGTCGGATTTATTGTCTGGATTGGCTTCTTTGCCGCGCCGAACCTGCCGCAGGGCATCTATGAGGGCCGTCCATTCAAGCTTTTTGCCATCAACAATGGCTACTGGCTCGTCGGCCTGTCGATTGTCGGCGGCGTGCTCGCCATCTGGCGCTGATTCGATACGCACTCGAGCGGTTCCACGGTCCGTGTTTCGAGAAATGACCGATGCCAAGTGGTCTTTTCCAATTAGAAAAGCCACCATGTACCTGGCCGAGAAACGGGGAGTCCAAACGCGGAACCGCTCTACAATCAAGCCATGAGCAAAACCGTCATTGCCACCGCTGCCGCTCCCGCCGCCATCGGCCCATATTCTCAGGCCATCCGCGCCGGCAATCTCGTTTTCACCGCTGGCCAGATCGCCCTTGATCCAGCGACAGGTCAGCTCGTTCCCGGTGGCATTGCCGAACAAACCACGCAGGTTCTCGAAAACCTGAAGGCCATTCTTGAAGCAGCGGGTTCAGGCTTGCCCAAGGCCGTCAAGGCTACGGTTTTTCTTAGGCACTTCGACGATTTTGCGGATATGAACGCGGTTTACGGCCGCTATTTGTCGCCGCCGGGGGTCGCGCCACCCGCCCGCACCACAATTGAAGCTGCCCGTCTCCCCAAGGACGCGCTTGTCGAAATCGAACTGGTCGCCGAGGTCTGACGCGACTGACTTGAGTTGACTGTAACTTCCCCGCAGGCAAGCGCATCCAATCATCCGCTGCCACGCATTTGGAGGACCCAACATGAGCGAAGTACACGAGACCACGCAGACACCCGACAAGATCAAACGAAGCGATGCGGAGTGGCGTGCCGCGCTGACTCCCGAGCAGTATCACGTGCTGCGCGAAAAGGGAACCGAGCGCCCGTTTACCGGCTTGCTCACCGAGAACCACGAGACCGGCAACTACCACTGCGCCGGCTGCGGGGCGCTGCTATTTCTCTCCGGCGCGAAGTTCGACTCCGGCTGCGGATGGCCCAGCTTCATGATCCCGGCTGACTCGAAGACCGTCGACGAGCATGAAGACCTGAGCTACGGCATGCGCCGCGTCGAAGTCACCTGCGCCCGCTGCGGCGGTCATCTTGGTCATGTGTTTCCCGACGGCCCCGGTCCCACCGGCCTGCGCTATTGCATCAACTCCGCGTCGCTCACGTTTGAGCACGCAAAGTAAAAGAACCGCACCCCATCCGAGCGGGAGCAGGTTAGCCTGTCTCATGCTTTCTCTCTTGGGTCGGACAAAAACGATATGTCTGCTTAACGCGATTGTGCTTGGTGTGGCCTCGGCGGGCGCCCAGATCCCCGCTCCCCACGAGGACGCGGCTCTCGACCGGCAGATTCAGTCCATCGCCGCCGCGCACCATGGGTGCGTCGCCCTCTACGCCCGCAACCTCAAGACCGGCCAAACCGCTTCGCTCTCGCCCGATTTGCCGGTTAAAACTGCGTCGACCATCAAGATGGGTATTCTTCTCGATGCAGCAGGGCAGATTCATTCTGGACACGCCACACTTGCCGAACGGCTCGTTCTCACGAAGGACAATCAGGTCGAAGGATCCGGCGTCCTCGGCCAGCTCACACCGCCCATCGCGCTCACCCTGGGCGACATCCTTACCCTGATGGTTGTCCTTAGCGACAACAGCGCTACCAACATGGCCATCGACCGCCTCGGCCTCGAACACATCAACTCGACCCTGCGTGCCGCCGGTCTCCGCCAAACTGTGCTTTACAAAAAGGTCCACGTGCCCGCCAACGGCCCCATGCCTGCCGATCAGCCGCTCTTTGGATTGGGCAAGACGACTCCGCGCGAGATGGCTTCGATCATGGAGCGCTTCGCGACCTGCAATCTGGATCTGGAGAGCCCGGCGTCGAAGGCGCAATTGGCCGTACCGCAGGTGCCGCCCCAGGCACAGGTGTTGTGCGGAGCCATCCTGCATATGCTGCGCAACCAGCAGGATCGCGAAAGCCTCCCGCGCTACATCGAATCCATGGACACCAGCGAGCACGGATCGGCCATCGCCAACAAGACAGGTGCGCTCGACCAGGTGCGGAACGATGTCGCCCTTATCTCGACCAAGAATGGTCCGGTGGTGATTGCGGGATTCACCTTTGACAACGCCGATCAGCGCTGGAACGGGGACAACGAAGGGGAGCAGACTCTGGCCAGGCTGGCGCAGGCCATCGTGCAGGCATGGTCGCCCGCTGGACTCGATCCGCAGGCGATGAATTGGGATCATCCGGGGACGATCGCTTCTCCATCCCCTTGAACCCACCGCAAGTTGGAGGAGGGAACCGGGCCTTCGGACCCTTGAAAAGGGCCACAAGTCGTTGAGCGCTTCAGCCCCGGAACCGCGACCCGCTTTCGCGCACAACAAAACCCCGTCCTCCAGCAACGGGGTCTCGCGTCAAACCGAAAATCTGAAAAGGACCGCCGAAAAACTAAGCCTTGGCGATCTTGCCGGCTTTGATGCAGCTTGTGCATACCCGAATCCGCTTCGGGGCGCCGTTTACCAGCGCCTTTACCGCCTGCAGATTCACGTTCCAGCGCCGCCGCGTCACGTTGTGCGCGTGCGAAATGTTATTGCCAAACTGCGGCCCTTTGCCGCAAATGTCGCATACCTGTGCCATGGTTCCACTCCGGAATTCTTTGGTATTTCGTGCCGCCTCTGCTGTTCCCAGCGCTTTTAGCGCGGCGCCATTGCCTCAGGCGCCGGAACCGCCGGTACGCACAAGAGCGCGTCCCCTGTCGGCTTGCCGAATTCTCAGTATATCGTGAAGCCGCCCCCCAGCCAAGGCGGCCCGGTCCGCATCCCGCGCCGCATCCCGTTCGCTCGGCCGGGGTCTCCCGCAAAGGGCTCGGGCAGTGGCGTGCCTGTTACCCCTTACGTCGGAAACGCCATTCGTCGATATAAGCCCACGATCCGTCCTCGTTGCGTTCCTCATTCACGAAAAAGAACCTGTCAGAACTCTGTCGCGTCCAGGTCATACGCCAATTGCAGTTGATGCCGACCATCGTCATCTGCCCGGAAAAAACGATTTGATCGCCGTGCCAGCCCTCCGACGAACGCAGCACTCCATAAGAGCCACGCATCAGGACATACATCCACTGCGTGCTGAATGGATCGAAAGTGATCTGCGGAGATTCCCGGCCATCGGGCGAGATGCTACAGAACCAATTCTTGTCGGCCGAGAGCGCATATTTCACGATCCCGATGTCGCCGTAGGCGGGTGAATACGGCGTGGACGGTACCACGTTCTCGTCTGGAGGAATTAGGCGGCTTGGAGCAGATTTTGGATAGGCGGGTGCGGGATGCGAATGCTCTCACACCGGGCGTCGCCCGGAAGCCGGGTTCAAGCCGGAAAGTTGCCGCAAGGGCTTGAGCCGGTGATGGGTTTGCGAATCATTTCCACGCTCCGGCGCACAATAAAACTGTTGATGTACGTGCGGAGACCTTACTCAGTGTCAGGAATTTTCCCGTTTCAATCTGCCGGGAATGTGACCGGTTCAAATAAGAGGTGTACCCCCTACCCCCAATATTTGCTATTTTCCACAGCAAATATGCGCAAAATAGCGGCCTCACGTGTCCGGGCTTGCGACTAAAGTGACCTTCTTTACCCCGTTTGGGTAATGTCCTTCGAAGGTTACCCGACCTAGACTTTGCATGTGGGGGATTCTATGAACGAGAAAATTCATGAACCTGTCTATCGTGCCGCAGCCGATTCGGCCCACGCGGAACTCAGTCAAATTGCTGAAATGATCGATCAACTGCGCGCCCGCCAAGGGCAGATTTCTGCCGCGGTGGAAGCACTTGAACTGGTGCTTACCTCAGCTGGCTTGGCCGCAGATAGTCGTCCAGCCTCAAAGCCCGTGTATGAGATGACTGCGAAGAACTCGCACCCGGCGCAGAACTCTCAGCGGATGGTCGATGCCAAGGTGCTCAACCCAATCGAGGCGCACATTCAAGAAGCCTTGCGGGTCCAGGCGACCGCGTAGCTCGACCCTTCCCCAGTCTCAACAGGGCGCGGCATAATCCGCGCCTGTTCCACCTCTGTACCTCTCCTCTCCGATCCGCGTTGCATCGTTGCATGGCCTCATTCGGCCAAGACGCGGCTGCCCCGCGTCCTATATCCTTTCCAAAATCTCTAGTTCCTGGGGAAGCACCTTCCGCGGCAGCAGGTGTCTGAATGACCATCATTGCGCCTTCCGCGCTCGATTCCAAATCGCAGTTGCGCAAGACGATGGGCTTCTGGGATGTGCTGCTGTTCAACATCGCCACGGTTCTCGGCCCGCGTTGGATCGCCGCTGCCGGCCATAATGGCACTTCTTCGATCAGCCTCTGGGTGCTCGCCGCCGTCTTCTTCTTCCTGCCCGGAGCGTTGGTCATCAACGAGCTCTCCTCGCGTTTTCCCGAGGAAGGCGGGCTTTACGTGTGGTCGCGTGAGGCCTTCGGCGACTTTCACGGATTCATCGCCGGCTGGACCTACTGGATCTATACAGTCTTCTATTTTCCCGGTCTGCTGCTCGCCAGCGCCTCGATGAGCGCCTACATCATTGGCGGTCGCGGCGCAGAGCTTGCGCAGAATCGAACATTTCTGCTCACCGTTTCGCTCGCCATGCTGCTGGTGGCTGTACTGCTCAACATCATCGGGCTCAACGTGGGCAAGTGGCTGCAGAACGCAGGCGGCGTGGGAACGTATGTGCCGTTGCTTATGCTGGGCGCCGTTGCCGCCCTCGTCGTTTTGCGCCACGGCTCGGTCACGCACTTCACTCTCGCCAACATGATGCCCGCGTGGAACTGGGACACGGTCAATTTCTGGTCGCAGATCGCCTTTGCGTTTACCGGCCTTGAGCTGGTCTCGGCCATGAGCGAAGAAATTCGCGATCCACGCCGGACGCTGCCGCGCGCGGCTTTCGGAGCAAGCGCGCTCATCGCCCTCATGTATATCGCCGGCACATTTGCCATTCTGGCGCTTGTGCCTGCCGCCGATCTCGACCCGCAAAGCGGCGTCTTCCACGCCATCACACTTGGCTCGATCGCACTCAAGATCGGCTTGTTGGGAGTGCTTGCGGCGATCCTGGTCACGGTTGGAAATGCGGGCGGCGTCGGCAGTACGGTGGCAGGCATTGCGCGCGTTCCTTTTGTTGTCGGCATCGATCGCTATCTGCCCGCGGCCTTCGGCAAGATTCACCCCCGCTGGAAAACGCCTTACATTTCGATTCTTGTGCAGGCGATTGTGTCGGGAGTGATTCTGCTGGTGAGCCAGATCAACGATTCCACGCGCGGCGCCTACCAATTTCTCATTGACGCCGCCATCATCCTCTACTTCATTCCATTTCTTTACATGTTCGCGGCCGTCATCAAGCTGGCGCACCGTCGCGACCGCAAGGAGAATCCTCATGCGGTGCTGGTTCCCGGCGGTCTTGCAGGCGTTTGGATATCGGGCGGCCTCGGTTTTGTCGTTGTCCTCATTGGAATCTTTGTTTCGCTTGTGCCGCCTGGCGATTCGGCGAACAAGCTGGGTTTTGAGTTGAAGCTGGTCGGCGGAACAATTGCTTCAATTCTTCTCGGCCTCGTGCTCTACTGGCGCGGCGCGCGTGCCAAGCAGGCCGAGTTGTAACGCGACGGAGACTTCCGGTCGTCGAGAAGGTCTAGCGCTCCTGCAGCATGTCGTTGTAGGAGTGGCGCGCCCAGCCGAGATAATGAGGATTCGCACGATTCGCTTCATCCAGCTTCTCTAGCATCTGGGGCAACAATTCGCCATAGTCGGGTGTACGCAGGGCAATCGCCATCTTTGCCAGACCTCGACCCATCAATCCGTCGTAGGCCAGGTCAAGGAACTTCCTGCTGGTCTCCACCGCTTTATCGGCTTTTTGCTCGGCAGTCTGCCCATCGTCGGGACTGCTCAACTCATACATCATCAAAGTGACTCGCGGTGCTGCGGACAAGAGCATTCGACGCTGCGCAACATCTCCCTTGAGCAGCTTGTTCTGAATATCTGCGTTCACCGTCATGCCGGAAGATTCCGCCAAGGTACGCACGACGACAAACGCATCGGCTAGGCCGGGGAGGAATTTTAGATTTCCTGGACCTTTATTCTCCGGCCGTTGCTGAGGCTCAATGTCGAGGTGAATTCCATCGAAGCGGTTTGCGGGATGACCGCGATTGAACTCGATGACCTGGCGTACTCGATCAAGCAGCTTGTCTCTATGTTTGCCCGGTTCGTCGGCATCGGTGCTTGAGAGCAGCGCTTCCACGCGAATGTTGGCGCGATGCATCATTCCAATCAGAAGGATGAAATCGTTCTCCTCCGACGATGCACTGGCCGCCGAGTACGCAACGTAGATTTCGTTGATGCCCTGCACCATGCAGAAGTCCCTAAGCCTCTGCGCGCCTTGTGGCGCACGCAGAACATCCGGGCTCTTCCAAACCCAAAGCCCATGTACTGACAGTTGCAGCGGTTCGCAGGAAACGCTTCTCGCACCAATCAAGAGCCCTACGCTGAGAACGAGCGAGAGTGACCACCTGGCTGCGGTGCCGATGCGGGATGCTTTCACGTTCGACCTCCCCGGCATGCTTTGTTCCTGCCCAGATGCGAAACCGAACCCATCGTACAACGAATCAGGTGTGCGCCACGCGATTGCGGCGCAACCATGCAGGACCAACGCACTCGGCGAGGCCCCTTGCTCTCGGACCCATCGTAGCTTTACCATCAAGCCTCCCCTTTCGCTTCGCCATTCGAATGCCAGGAATATGGGCCCTTCGATTCAACGAAGGCCTGCAGAGCAACGTGCCCTGCGCAGATAAGGGAGATATCGATGCATTCCATCCTGCCGCCTCGCCGCGCCGCGTGCGCACCGTTCCTTCTCGCTTGCTTGCTTCTCGCGTTACCCCTCCTGCCAAGCCACATCGCTTGCGCCCAGGCCGCGGCCCCAGACATTCCCATCGGCGTCACCTATGTTTGCAATGGAGAGCACATCTACGTTGAGAATTGCAATATCCGCGATCTTTCTGACACCGCCAATTGCATGGTCGCGCATCCAGACCACCTGACGCCGACGGGGATAAACCTCTACACCTACGTCGCGCGCGGCGCTCTCAAGAAGCTTCTGCCCACCTGCCAGCAGCCCAGTGCGCAACAGCTGGCCGCGGCGAAAGCATTCCAGAAGCGGCAGGAGGATATCTACAACGCGAATGTTCAAAAATCCGAAGAACAGATGAAGGCTCCTGCCCAACCCGTGACGATGGGTCAGCCGCAAAAGCCGAAGACGCCAGAGGAGAGACAGATGGCGCGCTGCGTCAGCTCCGGTCGTTTACCCGCGAGCTGCACGGGCAATTCGCTCCTTGGCGCTTTCAGCCAAATGGTCTCTTCAGTACTGCCATCGACGGCGGCCAAAGAGCCGGGGCCCGGACCGAATATGGCCGGCGTGTTTCAGGGAGCAGGCAACTGGCGTCTGGATTTCATCGATGGCGGAGTGCTGGTGAATTGTGCGTTTCTCTCGCCCAACCAGGAAAGCTATTCACTCAAGTTCGAGAGCAACCGCACGGTGCTAATCATCGATACGCGACCCAAGCCATTGGAACTCACGTTTCGCGCCGACGGAATGATCACGGGTCCCGGCCCGGTGACGATCAATGGCGTGGTCGCCAGCGGCTACGTGCCCGGCAAGACGGCCAAGGAAAAGGGCACGCAGAAAGATGATGAGGGGCACTATTACGATTCGATGGGGAATCGGCTCACTGACGATCCAGGCCATACATCGTTTGCGCCGCGCACGGCCACCTGTCCCGCGCTCAATCTCACATCAAAAGGCGCGCGCGTTGGCGCACAGACGATGCAAACGGATCTGCTGAAGACGATGTTTGGCGGCGACAAGGGGCCGCCCACGCCGGCGGGCATCCGCATGCACGGAATCTATGCGGCTTCGACGGGATTCAGCGTTCAGTTCTTTCCGGAGTCCGTAATTCTCGGCTGCGGTCCCGATGCCGCGCGCGCCTATCCGTACACGGTGGTGGCTGGTGGGGCGGGGGTTGTGGTCCACATCGAGGCGCCCGATCATCCCCTCACGCTTGCCTTCCGGCCCGATGGATCACTCGAGCCTGGCGGCACGAGCCCCTACCAGGTTCATGGACGCGTGGTCACAGGTCAGAACGACAATGACGATTTCACGTTTGCTCCGATGGAGCAGACTTGCAATCTCGCGGTGCTTATGCCCAGCAAGACAATCCCTGCCAGCGGTGTCGCGGGAGCGATGATGACCGCATCGGCAGCGAATGCTGGCGGAGGCCTTTCCACACCGGCGGCGGCGCTGGGCGATGCGACGTTGACAATCGTCTCCGGATTCCTCGCACAGCCAGGCCAGGCGAATCCTCTTGCAGGCCGCCCCTACGTGATCCTGCGCGACACCTACAGCGATGCTCTCGCGAAGGGTGGTGTCGCGGTTCCAACGGGCGCGTCGCCTTATAAGTATGTGGGCAGCATTTGCGGCTCGAGGACACCCGAGTGCCAGCAAGCCCTCGATGCCATCAAGGTCAGCGCCGCGTCGGCCGTCCGCGCCGATGCCAGCGGTGGGGGAACGTTTCCCGGCGTTCCAGCCGGTACCTACTATCTGATGGTCTCAGCGATCTATAACAAGCAATCGCTCGTCTGGGGGCAGCCGGTTCACGTCAACGTTGGACAGAATTCCATCACTCTTGACTTACGAAATGCCACGCCATTGAATTAGGCTTTTTGAATTACAGGCTGTTTGGTTCAGCTCACGCTTGGGCAGGTTGAGGTTTTTAAGCGTTGTGGCGAATGCATTCCCAACCGTCAGTTCGGGAATTGGAGAATCCGATGAAGACATATGTCCTCCTATTGATGCTGGTGCATCTCCGCTGAGTGCGCCTTTGCCCAGACAGCGCAGCAGCCGATTCAACTGCAGCACATCGATGTCACGCGCGTCGCCTCCGCCATCAACCCTTGCGAGAACTTCTATCAATACGCCTGCTCGAAGGTGAATTCGGCCAATCCGATTCCGCCCGATCAGATGTATTGGGGTGTTCATGGCGAGTTATCGCTGTGGAATCGCCAGATCCTGAAAGAGATTCTCGAAAAAAACGAGGCTGCCAGCGCATCGCGCACGTTGAATGAGCAGAAAATTGGCGACTTCTACGCCAGTTGCATGAACCAAGCCAGTGCGAAAGCAAATGATATTGCTGCCATCAAGCCGCTCCTGGGCCGCATCGAAGGGTTGCGCGATAAGAGCGAAATTGCCGGAGTGCTGGCGATGATGCATAGCTCGTTTGGTACGGCGTGGCAGGGCGACGAGAATCAAACGCACGCGGCCTTGTTGGGATATGGACAGCAGGCCGATTACAACGACGTTAGCAACGTGGTGGCCAGTGTGGATCAGGGCGGACTTGGCATGCCCAGCCGCGATTTCTATCTGGGCGACGACGACAAGTCGAAAGCCATTCGAGAAAAGTACAAAGACTTTCTCATCAGCCTGCTCAAGTTGGGCGGAACTGACGCCTCCGAAGCCGCACAGGATGCAACTACCCTCCTGCGCGTTGAAACCGTATTGGCACGGGCCCAGATGGATAATGTGACCCGCCGCGATCCAAACAAGGTGAACAATCGCTTCACGCTTGCTCAGCTCAAAGCGCTCACACCGGCCTTCGATTGGGACAGCTACCTGAGCGCAATCGGCTCACCCGCGGTGCCGCTTTACGAAGTGTCTGCACCCGATTTCTTCCGCGCGATGAATAAGCTGCTCGTCGACGAAGATCTTGCCACATTGAAGCTCTATTTGCGTTCTCAGCTTTTGATGGCTGCCGCCCCCACTCTGGGGAGCGCATGGCGCGACACTGGATTTGCGTTCCAACGCGTTTTTACGGGACAGTCGCAACAGCCGCCGGATTGGCGCCGGTGCACGGCAGCGGTCGACGGCTATGTGGGAGATGCGCTTGGGCAGGTGTATGTTGCGCAAGTTTTCCCTCCGGAGAGCAAAGTCCGCGCCTTGAAGATGGTGCACGACATCGAAGACGCAATGGGACGCGATATCAACTCCGTAACCTGGATGCAGCCGGCGACCAAGAAAGAAGCCGAATTGAAACTTGCCGCGGTGATCAACAAGGTCGGCTACCCCGATAAGTGGATTGACTACAGCACGCTCACCATCGCGCGCGATAGTTACCCGGTCAACGTCGAACGGTCGACAGCGTTCGAGCTCCAGCGCCAGCTCTCGTTCATCGGCAAGCCATTGGACCGCACCCAGTGGTTCATGACGCCACCGACAGTGAACGCGTATGAAGACCCACAAGCCAACACCATCAATTTTCCGGCCGGCATGTTGCAACCGGTCTTCTTCGATGCCCATGCGGACGACGCCATCAATTACGGCGCGGAAGGGGCAATCGTGGGCCACGAATTAACGCACGGATTCGACGACCAGGGCCGCAAGTTCGACCTGAAGGGAAATTTGCGCGACTGGTGGACGCCAGAAGACGCGAAAGCGTATGACGAGCGCGGGGCGTGTGTTGCCAAGGAATACACGGTCGACGTCCCAGGTATTCCCGGGGCAAAGCAGAACGGGCGACTTACGCAGGGCGAGGACACGGCCGACAACGGCGGAATTTATCTTGCCCTGTCAGCGCTGATGGCAGATTTGAAGCAGCAGGGCAAGACTCTCGACGACAAGGACGTGCATGGACTCACGAACCTGCAGCGATTTTTCATCGCGTATGGGAGTTCCTGGTGCGATACCTTTCGGCCGGAACTGATTCAGACGCTGGTGAAGATCGATCCACACTCCATGCCCGAACTCCGCGTCAACAATGTGCTCTCGAACATGTCGGAGTTCCAGCAGGCCTTCAGTTGCAAAGCAGGCCAGCCCATGGTGCATGAGACGCGCTGCCGGGTTTGGTGAGACGCTGAAGGTCGTCAGCAGGTAGCTTTTTGTTCGGGATTGACCGCAAAAAAGGAGCCCCCATCCTTCGCAGGATGGGGGTGAAAAGGAAGGACTACAGTCACGGGAATTGAATACGGTATTTTCCGGCGAAACGTTCCGTAACACCGAGTCTCAATTCAAAAGAAACTGTTGCCCGAGCAGCCGACCCGCAGTTACTCGCCTGCGGCCGTCGCGCCCCCGATGACAAGGCTCAGATTGTCGAGTTGGATTGTTTCCAGAACTTCGACGCCGCCCACGGTGTTTGTGAGCACGGCAACGTGGCCGTTCTTTGCGTCAACCAGTTTTGCAGGAACCGTAACGGAAGTTCCGCCCTTTACTGCGATGGTGACCTGTGCACTCGAACCGTTCGCGGTCCAGCTCACTTTGTACTCACCGGCAGGCAACTGCGTCGATCCAACCTTTACTGCATCCGTAAAGGTCACGGTCTTTGAATTCTTGGCGGCAAAAGCTGGAACTGCCAACGATGCAATTAGGATGGCGAACCCAAAAAAGCGCTTCATGTATGTCTCCTCGAATGCCTCGAGATTCAACATTGGCTGCTTGAGGCATTAGGCACATTACACACGGTTGTCCAGTGTTTGAAGCTTAAGAAATCTTAAGGGCCTTCGACTGCGGCTCACTCTGCGCCGTAACTTGTGCAAATGCAGTACCTGGGTGCAATGCAAGCGGAATGCTAATGCGCACCAGCAGGCCTGGGGACGCGTTCTCTGCAACGATAGTGCCGTTATGGAGTTGAACTGCGCGCTTCGCAATCGACAATCCCATTCCGGAACCGCCGCCGTTCGTAGTGCGTGCATCTTCGACGCGGAAGAAAGGATCGAAGAGGCGCGTCAGCGCATCCTCGGGAACGCCGGGCCCGAAATCGCGCACCGAAATTGTAGCTTCACGCTCATTCTCCTCTACGGACAATTGAATTGCAGACCGCTTCGGCGAATAGCGGATGCCGTTGCGCACCACGTTTTCAATTGCCCTGCGCAGCAACTCTCGGCTGCCCAGCACTTCCCCCGTGAGCCGTCCGGTCACTTCGATGCTGCAATCGCGAAACTGCGCTTCCAGCGCGCAATCGCGCACAACTTCATCAATGATTTCTCCGGCGCGCACCATTCCTGTGTCCTGCACAGCGGGATCGCCTTCAATAAAAGTGATCTCCACGATGTCGGCCACGAGAGATGTAATGCGGTCCACGTCGCGCTCGATTCGATCCAACGCTGCCTGGTTATCGCGCGACGTGCGTGCCAGTTTTACCGCGAACTTCAATCGCGCCAGCGGTGATCGCAATTCGTGCGATATGTCGCCCAGCAGGCGCCGTTCACTCACGATCAATCGCTCTAGGCGCTCCGCCATTTGATTGAAGGAGCGCCCCAGTTGGCCGATTTCGTCGATGCGTTGGGTATTCACACGCGCCCGCAAATCGCCTTGCCCGAATTGCCCGATGGTCGCGGCGATGCGTCGAATCGGTGAGACCACGCCGAAGGACGCGAGCCAGCACAAAACACCCGAGACGCCGATTACGAGGAAGTAATAGGGAAGGAACGTCCAGATATGAGGAGGGCCCAACTGCCCTTCCGCGGTGAACCAATAGCGCGCATCGTCGGGCGATCGATGCGCAAGAGTCCAACGGCCATGGGCGCGCACGCGAGACGAGGTCGCCGGAGATGCTGGAAGCATCCACGTCCGGTTCGTGCCGGTGACAAGATCGATTCCGTTCGCGTCGAGCAAATAATGCTTCCCGCCGAAGATGCGATTCAGATTTTCAAGGTAGTCTTTCAGACCCGCTTGTCCGCGATTCTGTAGCGCGATTCGTGCGCTCTCCAACTGCAGCTCGTCAAACTTGTCAAAGGTGGGCTCGATCTCGATTTTCTGCACGTGATCGGCAATGAGATGAAACGCAAGGAACGACAGCGAAAGGATGCTAACCATCGCCAGCAGCACGCCGACGTAGAGGGAAACTGAAGGGAGTCTCTTAAGCCGTTCCTGTAAATACATACCCAACTCCCCGAATGGTACGGATCAAGTTGCGTCCGCCTTCCAGTTTCTTACGCAGATGGCTGATGTGCACATCGAGAAAACGATCGTAGGGCGTTGCTTCGCGCTCGAACAGCATCGACGTAATCTGCTCCCGCGAAACCACCTCGCCCGCCGACCGCATGAGCAATTCCAGAAGGTCGAATTCCATCGCAGTCAGTTCGATGGGCGCTCCCGCGCTCCACACTTCGCGTGTCGTCGGATTCAACGAAATGTTGCCAAAGGTGAGGGTGGCATCGCTTTGCGGGTCTGCGCCCTGCGTACGGCGTAACACTGCCCGAATCCGCGCCAGAAGTTCATCGGGGTCAAATGGCTTAGGCAGATAGTCATCCGCTCCACTGTCGAGGCCGAGAATGCGATCCTGCTGGTGAACACGTGCCGTCAACATGATCACGGGCAGATTCTTTTTTCGCCGCAGTTGCTGCAGCACGGCAAATCCGTCCAGACCCGGCAGCATCACATCCAGGATCATCAGGTCGTATCCGCCGCGCAGGGCATTGGCCAGTCCCTCGCGCCCGTTGTAGGCAGTGTCAAGCTTGTGGCCCGACTCGGCAAAGAACTCCCGCATCATTCCGCACAACTCGGCATCGTCGTCCACGAGCAGAAGCGACAGCTGCTTTTGCCGCTCGCCGGTCTCGATCTCGACTGCCGCCACGTTTGCTCCCACGGCATTTTAGTCTCGCACAAATCAATGGTTTGGCGCGCTCCTTAACAATTCTTAACGCACGACGGGCACACCCGAAACAAGTCGCGAAGCCTGAGCAATCGCAAGAAACGATCTCTCCTGCGCGTTTCAAGCGCGGACTTCGAATGCATCAAAACGCGCAAGTTACGCATCAGGCATGTTGAGGAGTTGCGATGCATCCCATCAATCGCCGCCAGTTTACCGCCATGCTTACGGCACTGGGAATTCACTCGGATCATCCCGTGTTCGCGAGCGCAGAGTCTTCAGCGCCCGAGCTGCTTCAGCTCTCTCGGAACGGGTGGATGCCCAACAACGAGCGGCTTCCGGTCCTTCTCTATCACGGGGCATTTGAGGTTGCAGAGTCCGATCCCGCGTCGATTTTCGAGCAGGCTTTTGAGCGCAATGGCTGGCCGCCGCAGTGGCGCAACGGCGTTTACGACTTCCATCACTACCACTCCACGGCCCACGAGGTTTTGGGATTTGCACGCGGGCATGCGCGCCTGATGCTTGGCGGGGAAGGTGGCCACGAAGTCTCCGTACAAGCGGGCGACGTAGCCGTGCTGCCTACCGGGACAGGCCATTGCAACCTGGGAAGCAGCGCAGATTTTCTGGTGGTTGGCGCGTACCCGCCGGACCAGCACTGGGACGTCTGCCGCAGCGCGCCGACACCCTCCGATCAGGAGCGGATGCGGCGGCTCGCGTTTCCGGCTTCCGATCCCGTCACCGGGACGTCGGGTCGACTTCCGAAGCTTTGGCGCTCGAACGAATAGACTTGGCGCCGTCAAACACGCTGATTCGGGCTGCTTCTTTCTTTGGGAGCCCGCCCTGTCCCGTGTTTATCCAGGTACACCTGAAGAAGGAGTACCGGCTCCACCAAATAGTCGTGGACAGTCGTCCGCCAATCCTCCGAGAATACTCCAACAAGGGTATCCCCGCCCGAGAGGTCTCGTATTGACTTATTCCCTGTGGAATTGTGTGCGGCAGGGCTCATTTGCCGGCGTCCTCTGCGTCCTGTTCGTGGCGAGCGAGGGTCCTGTTTGCGCCCAAAATCAGCCGCCTGCTCAACCGCCTCTTTATGGTGGAAATGCCGCCGCGCAGCCCGCGGACCAACAAACTGGATCCGCCACGGCTGGCGTCTTTGCCCCCGTTCTCGATTCTGAGAAGCGACCGATCACCGCGGGGGGATTCGTCAAGACGGGCCCGATCGTCTTTCAAGACATATCGGAGAAGGCCGGACTGACGGTGTGGACGCACAAGATGGGTACGCCGGAGAAGCCCTACATCCTGGAGACGATTGGCTCTGGCGTGGCGCTGCTCGATTACGATCACGACGGCTGGCTGGACATCTACATCGTGAACGGATCGACCTACGACGCTCTCGACGGCAAAGTCGAACCGCCCCATGCCGCGCTCTTCCATAACAACCACGACGGCACATTTACCGAACGTGGCCGCGAAGGCGGGCGTCACCAATGACCGGTGGGGTTTTGGCGTGGCCGTAGGCGACTATGACAATGATGGCTGGCCCGACCTCTACGTGGCCAATTACGGCAAGAATCGCCTTTACCACAACAATCACGACGGCACCTTTACCGACATGGCTGAAACAGCCGGCGTAACCCTCGGTAACTGGTCCACGGGGCCGAGTTTTGGCGACTACGACGGGGATGGCCGTCTCGATCTCTTCGTTCCCGGTTATGTTCACTGGGATATGAATAACCTGCCGTACTCCGGATCGAAGGCCGTCGGCTATGCCAACTGCTCATTTCCGCGGAGCGCAGACGCTGTGCGGACCGCGTGGCCTGCAAGGCGAACCCGACCACCTCTTCCACAACAACGGCGACGGCACCTTTACCGACGTGAGCGAAAAGGCGGGAGTCAGCGACAAGCGCCGCTACTATGGCTTCTCATCGACCTTTGTCGATATCGACAACGACGGCAAGGTGGACTTGCTCGTCACCGATGACTCGTCGCCGAACTATCTCTACCTGAACAAGGGCGACGGCACTTTTCAGGACGCGAGTTTTTATTCCGGATTCGCCCTGAATCAGGATGCGCGCGAAACAGCGTCGATGGGACTTGCCGTGGGCGACTACGCGAACAACGGCCGTCTCGATCTCTACACTACGACGTTCTCCGACGACTACAAGACGCTCTATCGCAATGACGGCGACGGCAACTTTGTCGATATCACGCCGCAGATGGGCATCGCCGAAGCCACCTATCCCTTCTTGAGTTGGGGGACCCAGTTTTTCGACTACGACAACGACGGCTGGAAAGACCTGATGTTTGTCAGCGGCCACGTTTATCCGCAAGTGGACAAGCACAATTGGGGAACCTCGTTCGCGGAGCGTCCGCTGCTCTTCCACAACCTGGATCACGGCAAGAAGTTCGAGGTCATGCCGGCGGTCGAGGGCACGGGGTTGGCCGATGTGATTCCCGCGCGCGGCGCGGCGTTTGGCGACCTGTTCAATGACGGCAAAATCGATGTGGTGATCAATTGCCTGGACCACACGCCGGTCCTGCTGCGCAACGTGAATGACGATCACAACCACTGGGTGGGACTGATGCTGATCGGCGGCCCGAAGAGCCCTCGCGACGCGGTCGGGTCCACTGTCTATTTGACCGCGGGAGGATTGCGCCAGCGCGGCGATGTGATGAGCGGCGGAAGCTTTGAGTCGTCGAATGATTTTCGCGTGCACTTCGGCCTGGGCAGACAGCACAAGGTGGACAAGGTGGAGATTCGCTGGCCCGATGGCGCGCAAGGAAACTTATACGCTTGCCCGGAGTCGATCGTTACTACGCAATCGAAGAAGGCAAGGGCCTGGTGCCCAGCGTCTATGACGCGATTGCCGCGGAGCGCGTCCAAGAACAAGACGCCGGACCGGGCGAGTAAGTAAAGGGAATCGCCGGCCGCGATAATGAGAAACCGTGCCGGGAGAGTTGATATGAGAAAGACCGCAATTCAGATGTGTTCTGTCGTCGCGTGCGCCGGCGTACTTGATTGTGTCCTGCGCAGGCGCAGCAGCAACAGGGACGGCGCTGATCTCACACCCCCGCCGGCCTACACGCCCCCGCCGAAGGGAACCGCGCCCGCGGAAGATACTCCGGCGCAACGCGAAGCCCTGGCGAAGTTGAAGGCCAGCGCCGAGAGAACGTACTGAAGCGGATCGCAAAGCGTATAACTCGATGGTCACGCCCGCCTATAACTTCCACTACGGGCCGAAGAATCCTTTCACTCCGGGCAATATCACGGTACAGGGCGAAGGGTTTCATTCAGCCAGGTGCATTTCCCATCGGCCGAGTACTGCGGCACCTGCCACCAGGAAGCCTACAGCCAGTGGCGGCAGGCGCTGCACTCGAATGCATTCCGCACGCCCTTTTATCGCACCAGCGTCAACATTCTCATTCGCGACAAGACGCGCGGCATCGCTTTCGCGCGGCACTGCGACAGTTGCCACAATCCCGATCGGCGTGCTGGGCGCGCGCGCTCACTGAAGATTCGAAGGTGGATCGCGCCAAGTTCGATTCCGACGGGCTGACCTGCATGACCTGCCACTCCGTCGTCAGTCTCGACTCAACCAATGGCAATGCCAGCGTCAAATGGGCGTTCCCGTCTGTCATCGTGGATGAAAACGGGAACCGCATTCCCGGCCAGGTCCCGTTCGACGATGATCCTTCGGCATCCCGAGCGGCACTCCAAGGCAGTGATGCACGACTTCCTGCACACGCCGGAGTTCTGCGCGGCCTGCCACAAGGCCAACCTGCCGGCTCCGCTCAACGACTATAAGTTCATTCGCGCATTCACGGCCTACGACGAGTGGCAGCAGTCGAAGTTCTCGCAGCGCAATCCGCTTACTTTCTATACCGCTGACTTCAAGACCTGCCAGGGCTGCCACATGAAGCGCAACCCCATTACGCTGCCCGAATACGGCGCAAAGAATGGCACCTTCGCCTCGCATCGCTGGCTGGCCGGGAACACCGCGGTGCCGTTCTACTACGGCTTCGACGAGCAACTGAAGAAGACCATCGAGTTTCTGCGCGCCGGCAACTATCTCAACGTCGATATCTTCGGCCTCAAGAAGGCCGGCGAGCGATAAGTTGATCGCCCCGCTGGGCAGGGCTTCTTACAGCCTGGCTCCGAACGACGTGGTTGAGGCCTATGTCGTCATCCAGAATCAAGAACATCGGCCACTCGCTCATTCCCGAGGTGCGCGATCTCTACGAAGCGTGGGTCGAGTTCACGGTAAAGGATACCAGCGGGAAAGAGATCTATCACAGCGGCTTCCTCAAGCCGGATGGCATGCTCGATCCGCGCGCGCACAGCTTCACCAATCGCCCGGTGACTGATGAAGGAGAGTTCGTCGATAACCACAAGGTGTGGACGATTCACTCCGTGGCCTACGACAACACGTGTGCAGGCGGGCCGCTCGGTACTAGTGCGCTATCAGTTCCGGCTTCCTGCAGACGTTACTGGCGCCGTTACTGTGACCGCAAAGGTGAATTATCGGCATCTGCGCCAGAGCTATCTCAATAACATCTTTGGCAAAGATCATCCGGCCTATCCGGTGGTCGAAATCGCTTCGCGCACGCGCGTCCTCAAGATCGGAGAAAACAAGCCCGAGGCGCCGGACCCGGCCGACAATCCCGACTGGATGCGCTGGAATAATCTCGGCATCGCGCTGCTCGATCAATTCCAATATGCGGAGTCCGTCGCTGCCTTCACTGAAGTGATCAAGCTGCGCCACGATTATGTCGACGGCTACACCAACGTTGGACTCACCGAGATTGTCTGGGAGAAGTACGAATCGGCGCGCACGGCGATCCGCAAAGCGCTTTCGATCGATCCGAACAACGCCCGCGCGCTCTACTACGATGGTCTGCTGCAGCGACGCGCCGGCAACACAAAGCAGGAGATCGCCGACTTCAGCAGAGTGGTAGAAATGTTTCCCGCAATCGCGCGATGCGCGGCGCGAACTCGGCATCACTTACTACCAGCAGAACGACGAGCATGCGCGCGCTTGAGCAGTTCGAGGCGCTGCAGAAGATTGATCCGGACGATCTGGCCGCGCACTACAACCTGTCCATCCTCTACCGCCGCATGGGCAAGCCAGAGAAAGCCGCGGAGCAGCAGGCAATGTTTGTCGACAAGAAGGTCGATCCGGGTGCGCCCACTTACTCTCTCAGCTTCTTGCGCGTGCATCCGGAGATTTCGACCGAAAGCATTCCGTGGCATGTGCACTCCGATCTGGTCACCGATGCGGGAGGCCCGCAGAATGGCAAATAGTGTGCCGCATCCGGCGCGCTCGATGCGGATACTCGTCGGGATTGCTTTGGTGCTTTGTGTGACCGGCTTGCCGAGGGCGGCCCACGCCGCAAATCAGTGTCCATGGCTCACGGAAGCCACAGCATCAGGGCTCATTGGGGCCGAAGCAGTCGGCTCATTCACGGCAGCTTCCGGCGACGCAGCCTGCGGTCTGCACGTTCGAGCAAAAGGGCGACGGGATGGTGCGCTCGTTGACAATTACCGTCGAGGTGGCCACGGAACCCCACGTTCGGATGGCCTCGATCGCACAAACTTGCGGGGCCGGGGCCGCACCGCTGAACGCGATTGGGAATGAGGCTGTCTATTGTGCCGCCGACCTTCGCCGCGGGGAACTCGGCGAGCGCGCGATCGGACGAGTGCGAGACCAGGTATTCACCATCGACATGAACAGCACGTTGAAAGACGATCCTATCCTCACGCGGGAAGCCCTGAAGACCCGCATCTACACCGCCGCTGAACAAGTCGCCGGCAATCTGTTCTGATCGCTGCCACAGTTTGGCGGAGCCGACTCAATCGCAAAGACTGAAGTGACCCGGTCTACTCGGGCGGCCCGACCGAGACAACAAAGTAGGCCGCTGGTTCAGTCGTACTCGCGTTGGCCACCGAATGCTCGACGCCGGCGATGCACAGACCCATATCGCCGGCTTTGATGTTTCGAGTGGTACCCGCGGTCATGAGAGCGATCGTGCCCTCACGCACCAACCACATCTCCGTGTGCTTGTGATGCTCGATCGGTTCCGGGGGCGCGCCCGGTGCAAGCTTTGTAACATGTGATTCCAGGCGAATGTTGTCCGGCAGCATACCCAGGAGCAGGCGACTCTGGGTGCGTCCAGTCGGGGATGGTCCTCGCGCTGCGCCTTCCTCAAACTCACCGGACTCAAGCTTCGGCATGTTCGAGGGAGCGGTTGCATTTTGTCCTTCGAGCGGGCACAAGCGCCGATGCGGTCATGAGCACAGGCAGCAGAGTGGAGAATTCACGTCGATTCATGAAGTCCTCGCAATCGGAGGAAATGGTAACCAACCTTCGTCCACCGTGCAAACAGACCGCAGGCATCGCTCCAAACTCCTCGCATTCTTCGTAATATTACTCGACGCGTACATGGCTCCGAGCGTATACCTTTTCGCACTGGACCCCGGCAACTTGGGCCAGTGAAAGTGGAGGTTAATTCCTTGCTAGGAGATCAAATCGGTATCACCACGGTAAACGACTCGGCAGACGTGTTCTTTCCACCGATCCCCCCACGGCGGAAGTCTCGTTCGAAGACAGTGGCACTTTATACGGCATCGCTGTCAGTGGCATGGGCACATACACATCGATCATCGGTGCGGACGGATCGCTCCACGGCGACGGCCAGGGAATGGAAATGACGGCCGATGGAGAAGGGGCCACCTGGAAGGGAACCGGCGTGGGAAAATTCGGCCCCGGAGGTTCCGTCAGCTACCGCGGGATGCTGTTCTTCCGGACCAACTCGCAGAAGCTCGCCCGCCTTAACAACGCATGCGTCGCTTTTGAATACGACGTAGACCCCTCAGGCGCTACCGTCTCCAAAATGTGGGAATGGAAATAACCGAACCAACAACAACCGTGGCCGCCCCATCCTTACGGCGTTTTTCATCGGAGCGAGGAGCCGCAAGGATGGGGCTGCCCGACGGAGGTTTGTTCGGTCGATCAGCACATAGTTTGCAATCGTGGTCGCTAGGGACGGATTGAACCGCCGCCGGCAGGACTTTTCAGGGCCGCGGCCCAAATCCTGCGCTGCGCGCAACGACATTCGCGCGACGGATGACCTCAGATTGAGTAATAGTGGTGGCCAGAGACGGGATTGAACCGCCGACGCCGGCCTTTTCAGGGCCGCGCTCTACCACTGAGCTATCTGGCCTCAGTGCAAACTCGTTGCACTTCCTGCGTGGAAATCCGGCGACCGCCGAAGGAAGAGGCCAAGTCCACGAACAGTGCGTTGCAACAACTTTGCCAGTATATCAACTCCCTTCCGAGCCGCCAAACGCACGGCTCTTCTCCGGGCAAGACGCCGCAAAACAATGCAGGTGTGGGATTATGAGCTGAAAGTTCCCGCGACCAATCCGGCTGAGCCTTCAAGGTACGCCCGGAGCGCAGCGCCCGCTGGCCCCATCGCAAGGGTTGCACTACTATGGAAAGACTTATGAAACACCTGTCCCATATGCTTATTTCTCTTGCCTTGTTTCCCGTGTTCGTCGCAGTTGCTGGCGCGCAATCTCCCGCGGAGGCCCGCGCGGCCCACGCCTACGAGGCCGCCGTCAAAGCCGGACCGCTCGCTCTTCACGCCTTCCTCGACCAGTTTCCCAAGGGCGCTGATCTTCACGTCCATCTAAGCGGCGCAGTCTACGCCGAAACCTTCATCAAAGACGCTGCCGAGGACGGGCTCTGCATCGATCCCAAAGCGCTGAGTTTCGCAAAGCCACCATGCGGCACTGGCTTGGAGCCTGCCGCAGAGCTGGCCGGCGTGCTGACCCCGGCGCAACAGGACCTCTACGACCGCCTCGTCGATTCCTTTTCCATGCGCAGCTATTCCCCCACGCCCGGATTCAGCGGCCACGACCAGTTCTTTGCTACGTTCGGCAAATTTCACGGTCTGAGCAACAAGCATATCGGCGAGTGGGTGGACGAGGTGGCCAGCCGTTCGGCTGCGCAGAATCAGCAATACCTCGAGTTGATGGAGACGCCTCCCTTCGGCCACGCTGCGAACCTTGCGCAGCAAAATCCGCTCAATCCGGATCTCGCTGCCTATCGCAGGACACTGCTGTCCCTGAGACTGCAGGACGAGGTGTTCGCCGGTCGCGAAGACGTGCGCGCGGCCGAGGCGTTGCGTCGAGATATCGAGCGTTGCGGCACTCCGCAAGCCACGCCAGCTTGCAAAGTCACAGTCCGTTACATCTATCAGGTACTGCGCGGGTACTCGCCTGAGCAGGTTTTTGCGCAGACCCTGCTCGGCTTTGAAACCGTCCAGGCCGCAATGGAAGCGCACGACAATACCTTCGTGGGCATCAACTTCGTGATGCCGGAGGATGGCTTCGTCTCCATGCGCGATTACACGCTGCAGATGAAGATGCTGGACTATCTGCATTCCGTCTATCCAAACGTACACATCTCGCTCCACGCAGGTGAACTGGCTCCGGGGCTCGTTCCGCCGGAGGGGCTGCGCTTCCACATCCGGCAGGCTGTCGAGACGGCCACGCCGAGCGCATCGGCCACGGCGTCGACGTGATGTACGAAGACAATGCGCAGGCACTGCTCAAAGAAATGGCGCAGAAGCACGTGATGGTCGAGATCAACCTTAGTTCGAACGAAGGAATTCTCGGCATCAAAGGCGGGGAACATCCATTTCCTCTCTATCGCGCCGCCCATGTGCCGGTCGCCCTCTCGACCGACGATGAAGGAGTGAGCCGCATCGAGATTACACATGAATATGTCCGTGCTGCGCTGGACTATCACCTCAGCTACCTGGACCTGAAGCAGCTGGCGCGCACCGGCATGGAGCATAACTTCCTGCCTGGACCGGGCATATGGGCCGCTCCGGATGTGTTCACGACCTCTGCCGAGCCGTGTCGCGGCCAAACGCTGGGCTCAGACCATCCTTCGGCCGAGTGCAAGACGTTTCTCGACGCGAGCCAAAAGGCCACTGCGCAGTGGGAACAGGAGCGCCTCTTCCGCGCCTTCGAAGCACAGTTCTAGTGCCAAGACGACGAACCTTGAGCCCGCGCGATTGCCTCGGCGACGTGGTGGAGGAGAGACACTTCTCGTCCTGGCGCGGAACAGCCTCAGTGAGCCGCCATCGCTTGTCGGCTCTGGAGCACCCACTTGCCGATGTCCCACGCCAATTGCAGAGAGGCGATGATCGCGATCGCGAGCAGGCCGAGGGGAATGCTCTTGTTGATGCTGGCGACCGCCGCGCCGTAGTGCACTTGGTCGATGGCCGGATGCTTGAGCAGAATATACGCGTGGTCGCGCACCAGGAGCATGAGCACGATGGGTACGAGGCCGAAGATCTTGAAGACAATGTGCTGGATCTCCGACGGATATTGCCATGCGCCGCGCAGCAGGTCGATGCACCGCCAGGCCAGTTGCAAGGCGTTCAGCACCACGATCCACCAGTAAAAGGTCCACCATGCATCTGCGAGCCGGAACGGCCCCACATCGAGCACGACAGCGCCCGGACCCATCAAAAGGAACGGGTGACCTGGAATGAGCAGCAGCCAGGCGAGCACGAGAAAGCCGAAGATGACCTCTGCCACGGCGTGTGCATAGCTGCGTGGCTTACGACCGATTTCCGTTTTCTCGAGAGGCGGCAACGAGCTGGGTGACCACGGCCCCGTCAGCCCGGAGATCGGCGGACATTTTTCGGGATAACGCGCCGCGAGAAATTCAAGCGCTGCGAAGACCAGCGTGACCCATGCTGCGACGGTGATAAGAACTCCGGGTGCGCGCATCACTGCTTCTCCTGCGGAGGGTGCGCCCGGCGAGGAGAACACGATTAACATGGCGTTCACCGCCGCATAGAACGCAATCGCCCATGGCAGCGTAACGCGCAATACGTACAGATAGAGAGGGTAGAGCGTCGGCCCAATCAAATACTGCTGCGGCTGGTAGCGCGAGGCCACGAACGCCGGCGAACCCATGGCCCGCAGCCAGTTCTCGGCCTCTGTCGCCGTGAGCGGGCGGCCGAGCTCAGCCTCTTTGTCTTCGAGCTGGGCCTCCATATTGGCGCGAAGTTCGGCGATGATGTCGTCCTGCCGTCGCGAGGGCAGGTATTTCTTGACGGCTTGAAGATAACGATCCAGAAGTTCCATGGCGTTTTCCTTACTGACCACGATGGATGATTGCGTCGATTGACGCGTTAATGGAATTCCATTCCTCAAGCAACTGGCTGAGCATTTGCGCGCCGTCGCCCGAGAGACGATAGAACCGCTTGTTGCGCTTTTCTTCTTCCCGCCATTCACTTACCAGCAGCCCCTGCGATTCGAGCCGGCGAAGAAGTGGGTAGAGTGTGCTTTCGTCGATAGCCAGACCGCTTTCGGCAAGGTCTTTGCGCAAGGTGTACCCGTAATGCTCCTGCCTGAGCTGCACCAGGACAGCGAGGGTGAGGCAGCCGCGACGGAGCTCCAATCGAAGGTTTTCAAAGAGGTTCTCTGCGAGCGTCATGCTGTGCCTCATACACTGTATTAAGTACACTGTATGACAAACAGTGTATGACGTCAAGCGTAAAGTTCGGATTTTTTCGAACCCTTCTGGTCTTACACTTTTTGTCATGGACAACGAGCGCATCCGCGCCATTTGCATGGCTTTGGCACACGTAACGGAGACCGTGAACTGGGGCCACCATCTCGTCTATTGGGTGGGTGATCGCGACATCGGCGGCAAGATGTTCGCGATGGCCGACCTCGATGGCACGGGAACCGGCGTGCTTTGGTTTCACGTCGGCCATGAACGGTTTCACGAGTTGCTGGAAACGGAGGGCATCATTGCTTCGCCGTACCTGGCAAAGGCCGGGTGGGTGACCATCGAACGCTGGGGCGTGCTGCGGTTGCGTGAGTACGAAGACGAGCTGCGGCGAGCGCACGCACTGATTTACGAGAGACTTCCCAAGCGAACGAAGACCGTGCTGGCCATGCCGGAGAAGGAACAGACCAAACTGATTCGGGAGCGGAAAAAGCTGCTGAAGGAACGCGAGAAATCCAAAAAGTTGAAGGGCGCGAAATAGAGAATTCAGGATGCTCGTCGCTGCGCCGATAGGGGAAGAAGGCGCGGCGCATGATTCGAATATCGATTTCGATCTTCTGGGCGGGACTGACCTTGGGCTGCGGTTCGTGTTTTTGTGCGGGCCAGGCAATTCCGGTGGATCACCCCGAACCGATCACGATACGTGTTATCAATGGCAAGAATGGCCTGCCGCTGGCACACCTGCATCTGAAGGTGATTGCCGGCTACGACGATCGGGATATCCGCCACCGGTTGTGGGAGGAAGAAGTTTCCACCGGCAATTCAGGAGAAGTGCGGTTGCCGCAAGGTCTCGTCGATTTTGCCTTCCTGCAGGTCTCACTTCGGAAGGCCAAAGCCTGCCAGGAGGATTCCAGACGGCTCTACAACCTGGAAAGGATCCGCAACGACGGGTTCAGCGCACCAAATGACTGCGGGATTGTCCATGTGCTCGACGCGTCTGGCCTGTTGACGATCTTTGCCAAGGGCGGCGGGGAGATAAACGAGGTTTCTAACCGGCCTCGAACCCCGGTTATATCTCGAATCTTCGTCCAAGACACTCGGCCGGATCCCGCCCCAATCTCGATGGCCGTGGAATGGCTTGTCGCGGCGCCCGTCGCGAACGAAATAGAATCCCTCACAGGGCATTCTTCCCCGCACGCCTCAGTTCCGGGTTCTCTGGGAACCGAAGAACTTCCAGACTCGTATGAAGAGATGTGCGCGCCCGAGCGGTAGGCGTTTCCCGGTCTACTTCGGGAACAGGATCTGGAATCGGCGCAGGGAGGGTGAGGCGGTAACCTATGACAAAATTTCTTCTCTTCTGCATTCTTTTTGTGCTCTGCTGGCCAGTTGCTCTACTGGGGCTGCTGCTCTATCCGCTGGTGTGGTTGCTGCTGTTGCCGTTTCGGATCGTTGGCATCGCCGTGGGCGGTGTACTCGAGCTGGTCAGCGCGATTATCTTTCTTCCTGCGCGGATGCTGCGGGCGATCTGAGTCGATGCTCAGGCGATTCGGAGCCGGTGGGAGTTGGTTGGGCCGTCGGTGCAGACGACGCCTGACTTCCGGATTCACCGTCATCCGTTCCAACGCCTAGAGTCACCTTCAACACTTCCCGCAGCGCTGAGTGCCAGAAAGCTCACGTGACCCTCATCGATCATTGGCCTACTCTTTCTAAAGCTGAGATCCATGCCTTCGGAGTTGTTCCCAATGTCCGACGGAACATTTCGACAAAGGCGCTCGGCTGACAATAACCGACTTTGTGAGCTACTTCCTTGATCGAGTGCCCCGAAACCAGTAACTCTACGGCTTTGGTCAATCGGACCTGATGGCGCCATATTTGAAAGCTGCTCCCAATCTCCCTGCGAAATGCCCTCTCGATCGTCCGCACACTCACACCTGCCGCTGCACATAATGCCGCCATCGGCTTCGATTCAGCCGGATTCTGCAGAATTGCCTGCGCCACCGCAAGTGCCCTCTTCTCTCGTGGCAGGGTCACAAAGGTAGGCATCGGGGAGGCTTTCTGAAGCTGAGAAATGAGCAGGTCGCGAAGCGCACACTCGTAGCGGTTCCGCATGCGAAGCTGACCCGCACGTACGGTTTCAACGATAAGTTCTCTTAGCAGCGGAGTCACATGCAGCACGGCGCAACGGGGGTCCAATCTCGCCTTCAAAGCCGTTCGTAGATAAAGTGTGCGCATCGAAACCGGGCCAGGCATGCGAATCCGATGGCAGGTTCTCGCTGGGATCCATAGCGCAAAATGCGGTGGAATCAACCACACACTCTGTTCGGAGGATACTTCCATCAGGCCGCTGATTGCGTAGATCAGCTGATCCGACCCATGGGCGTGTTCTGGTACCTCAAACCTGGAAGGATATTCATAAGCGAGGGGCGCGACTGAAATGCCGCGCTTCGGGTCGAATTCTGTCAAATATCCACTGTGTCGCAATCGAGATATATTATGTCAGAAAACAGATATTGCGACAGACGATGAATTGGCTCATGATGATGGGCATGGCTCAATCCGTCGGACTCGCCAGGTACAACATCATCGGATTCGTCTCTATCGTGGAGGTACCTCGCGCCAAAATTTTTTATCGTGACACGCTGGGCCTCAAGCTGGTCATGGAAGAACCGCCGTTTGCGTTGGTGTTCGATGCTAACGGCATCATGCTGCGACTGGGAATGGCTAAAGAGATTGCGCCAGCGCATGGTACGGTTTTGGGCTGGCAAGTCCCGGAGATCAACGCAACCGTCAAAGAGTTGGCACAAGCCGGAGTCCAATTCGAGCGCTATCAGGGTATGGATCAAGATGAATTGGGCATTTGGACTTCACCCACCGGGGCGAAGGTCGCCTGGTTCAAAGACCCTGATGGGAATATTTTGAGCCTCTCCGAACATCCGGAGCCGAAGGGTTGAACCTCAAAGACCTCGTTGCGTCTTGATGTGGTCATAAGTTCGGGACCGTCACCGATCCCGAAGCGACGTTTATTCCCGTAAAAAGACCTTCCACCAAGTTCCGAAAGAGCAAGATGGTTCTTCACAGGCTCGCTCCACTTTACTTCCACCCGAAGAACGCATTAGCTTGGCCCTATGGCTGGTGTGTCGCTGACGATTGACGGCAAGGTCGCTCTCATTTCCGGTGGGTCACGAGGCATAGGCGCCGAAACTGTCCGGCTGTTTTTCGCGGCAGGAGCGCGCGTGGTCTTCAGTTACAGGCAGGCGAAGGAGCAGGCGCACGCATTGATGGCCGAGTGTGGCGGGCCTACGCGCTGCGTCGGCATCGAACAAGAACTGAGCACGCCGAAGGAAGGCTGGGGCCTTGTGAACGCGGCGGTCAAGGCCTTTGGACGCCTCGACGTGCTGGTAGCCAACCACGGCGTGTGGCCTTCCGAAGATGTGCCCATCGAATTGATGACCGAAGACCAGTGGCGGCGCACCCTATCTGTGAATTTGGACTCGGTCTTCGGGCTGGTGCAGGCGGCTGTGACCCAGATGGAGCTGCAAGGGCCGCCTCCGTTGGGCGCCGACGACTCGAAAGGGCACATCGTGCTCATCAGCTCGACTGCGGGCCAGCGGGGCGAAGCCAACCACGCGGACTACGCCGTGACCAAAGGCGCGTTAATTAGTCTTACAAAGAGCCTGTCAAGCGAACTGGCGCCCCGGGGGATTCGAGTGAACTGTGTTGCACCAGGTTGGGTGGCGACGGAGATGTCAGCTTCGACATTGGATGATCGGGAGTTGGGCGCGAAGATTTCTGCTGGAATTCCGGTGGGCCGGGTGGCAACCGCGCGCGAAATTGCCGGGCCCGTTCTTTTTCTGTGCACGCCACTGGCGGGGTTCATCAGCGGAGAGATCTTGAACGTGAACGGTGGCGCAGTTTTGGTCGGATAGGAAATTGGATGAAGAGGAACGCGTCTAGTTTGAAGTACGGATTGGGGAAGTACACAGTGATGCTCCCGGCACTCATCGTTCTTTTATTGGCGGCGCCGCAGACCACGCGCACGCAGACGACCGACGATGCAGCGGCACAGAACGCGCAAAAGGCTCGCGGCGCATTGAACGCGATGGTGCAGGCGCTGGGTGGACAGGCGTGGCTCGATATCAAGAATGAGATGCAACAGGGACACGTGGCAGCGTTCTTTCACAGCCAGCCCGATCTGGGTACGACCGATCTATGGCAGTTCCATGCATGGCCTGACAAGGACCGCGTCGAAGTAACAAAACACCGCGATGTCGTGGAGTTTTACATTGGGCGCGATGGATGGGAAGTGACCTATCGCGGCAAGAAACCGATGCAGAAAGATCTGCTGGAAGACTATCTGCGGCGGCGCGACCACTCCATTGAAACCGCGGTGAAAGTCTGGCTCAAAGATCCGAACACCATCCTGGTCTACGAAGGTCAAGGCATGGCGGAGCGCCATATGGCCGAACAGGTCACGCTGATTTCCGCGCAAAACGAGTCGATCACGATCCAGATGGACGAGCAGACGCACCTGCCGCTACGCAGAACATTCCAATGGCGCGATCCACTCTACAAAGATAAAAACACCGATGCCGAAGAGTACGACGACTACCACACCATCGAAGGGTTCCCAACGCCGTTCAGCATCACGCGGCTCAAGAACGACGAAATCGTCAGGCAGTATTACGTAACAAAAGTCGAGTACAACCGCCCATTGGCCGACGACTTCTGGAACGTCGATGCTGCTGCACAGAAGATCAAGAAGTAGAGGTCGCCTCCACGTTCAGAGTCAATCCCGCCGCGCAGCTTTACCGCGCCTCAACGGCTATTTCCCGCCCCAATGATTCGCTCTCTATTCTCTCTAGTAACTTACGACACTTTTGCATTCTGCAAGGCGCGCAAAAGAAGCAGTGGGTCGCTTCTCTACGAGCATCCGGTCGCGCGTCGAGCTGATGCTCCCCGCAGCCATATAGCACACAGGTTGTAGGTTATGGCTAAATCGTTCCTTGCGCTTTAAATACATATCGGGAAGAATGAGACGTCACTAATCGCCAGGTTGAGAAGCTATGGGGGCTTCCCTCTGATGGGTGATGCGGCACATTCTGGAGCGAAAGTTTTCGCGAAACAGATTACCCATGGCGCTCTCCGGTTTTGATCCAATCAAGCGGTCCGATGGCCTCAGCAGATCGAGACGACGTACGGCCTCGTGCTCAGAGTGGTTGGGATCAACCTCCGACATCAAACTGGAGTCCGGAATTGCGGCGCAGAACAACGATTCTGTGGATGAAGATCTGCGCAGGCAGATGCTGGCTTACGCGCAGCGTCACGACCTGCAGACCGGTCTTCTGAATTACCAGGCATTTCAGGAATCGCTGGGATGGCTCTTGCAGGAGCGATCCGCCAATCAGGAAGTTGTCCTTCTGTGGATTGACATCCTGAATCTGCGCAAAGAATTCTCGCTTTGGGGAAGCGTGGGCACCGAGGCTTTGGTACGCCACATCGCAGCCGCACTCCGCAATGTTGTGGGGCCCGACGCAATTTTGGGGCGGTTCAGCGGCAGGTGTTTCCTTGTCGCCATGTACGGGACAAAATTCGATCAGCATTCGCGCAGGCGCATTCAATCCATCGTCGATGCGATCACGCCCATGAGTTTCGGCGGCTCTGAATTGAAGCCAGAAACCGGGGCCGGCGTGGCGTTCTTTCCGGCAGATGCTTCTTCTGCCGAAGACCTGGTCCGTTTTGCAAGCCTTGCCGCCAGCCGCGCCGCACAAGTCAAAAGCCAGGCGGTAGTTTCGTTCAATGCCGGCATGAACAGCCTGGTTATTCACGACCATCGGTTGGAAACAGAGATGCGCAAAGGCCTCGACCAGGGCCAGTTCAGCATTCACTACCAGCCACTGATTGACCTCGCGACAGGACAGATTTCCGGGGCCGAAGCGCTGATGCGCTGGAAGCATCCGGAGTGGGGCAATGTGGCGCCGAACGAATTCATTCCGGTGGCCGAACGCTCCGATTTGATTCATCGGATTTTTGATCTCAGCCTGAGAACTGCGCTTGCGGATGCTGAATGCTGGCGCGCGCAGGGAATTGCCCCTCCGCGGATGACCGTGAATGTCTCCGCAGCGAACATGAAGGCCGAGGGCTTCAACTATCAGGTGCGCCGCATTCTCGCCGAATACGCGATCTCCCCCACAGAGCTTGAAATGGAAGTCACGGAGTCCCTGCTTTTTGAGGATGAGGAGCTTTTCATCGCGCGGGTAAGGCAACTGAAGGCGATCGGTTTGCGTGTGAGTATCGACGACTTCGGTACCCGCTATACAGGGTTCAATGTCCTGAAACAACTGCCCATCGACACGATGAAGATCGACAAGTGCTTCATCCGCGGCATTCATCAGTCGCATGATATGCGGGCACTTTGCGAAACCATCGTTGCGATGGCGCGGCAGATGAGAATGCAAACGGTGGCCGAAGGAATTGAAGAATTGGGCGAACTTGACGTGGTTCGCCGCATCGGCTGCAACGTTGGCCAGGGTTATCTATTTCGGCGTCCCATCCCGCAGCTTGAATTTGCGGACCTGCTGCGCAAATGGCCCGAGCAGATGAAGGAATGGACCTCTCCCGAGGTTGCTCAGGAATTGAGCCAGGACGAATTTCTGAAACGCGGCGCGTAGGTCCTTTTGCGGAATCCCACCTGAGAGCATCTTCGGAATACACATAGCCTTTTCAAGAGAAGAGAGGCGGCTTCTTCTTCCACCCCAGCGACGAAGACCGGAACCCCATTGAGGAAAAAGCCACTTGAGGGCGTGCTTTCGGACTGTACCAATTCCGAAAATGCTACAGCCGTTCGTTATAATCCTGTCGAGCGCAATGCTGCACGCCCGCACGCTGTCTGGAGCCAGAGAATGACGTTCGACATCCAGGAGATCCTGGAATTCCTGCCGCATCGCTACCCCTTCCTGCTGATCGACCGGATTGTCGAGTTTGAGCCGACCAAGCGCCTCGTCGCAATCAAGAACGTCACCATCAACGAGCCCTTTTTTCAAGGCCACTTTCCTGGCTATCCCATCATGCCGGGAGTGCTCGTGGTGGAAGCGATGGCGCAGGCGGGCGGCATCATCATGATGGCCGAAATGCCCGACCGGCACGAGAAACTTGTCGTGTTTACAGGGATCGAGCGAGCCAAGTTCCGGCGCCCGGTGACCCCCGGCGACCAGATCCGCATCGAGGTCGAGGTCCTGTCATTCCGCACGCGCGCAGGGCCGCATCCAGGGCAGGGCGACGGTGGATGGAAAACTTGCCTGCGAAGCGACGCTGACGTGCCAGGTTGTACCGCGCGAGCGCGGGAAGCGTGCCCACGGCGATGCCTCAGCCGACGTGCCTTCGGAGGAGGACAAAGCTCCGGTGACGGTGGAAGCCGAGTGAGCATTCATCCGAGCGCGGTCATCGCTGCCGGAGCAGTGGTGCCCGCATCCTGCACAATCGGGCCCTTTTCGACCATCGGACCGGAAGTGGTTCTCGGCGAAGAGTGCGTGCTCGTCTCGCACGTCGTACTTGATGGACGGACACGCATCGGCAAGCGCAACACGTTTTATCCCTTTCGCCGCTATCGGCGTGGCTCCGCAGGATTTGAAGTATGCGGGCGAGCCCACCGAAACCGTCATCGGCGATGACAACACGATTCGCGAGAGCGTCACCATCAGCCGTGGCACAGTGGGCGGCGGGGGCATCACCCGCATCGGCTCGAATAACCTGCTGATGACCTGCGTGCATATCGGCCACGACAGCATCGTGGGAAACCATTGCATCCTCGCCAATGCGGCGACGCTGGCCGGCCATGTGGTTATTGAGGATTACGCCAGCGTCGGCGCATTCAGCCCTGTCCACCAGCATTGCACCGTCGGACAATATGCATTCATTGGCGGCGGAACGATCGTGACGCAGGATGTGCTGCCATTCTCGCTCACGTCGTCGAAGCGCGAAAACAAGGCATTCGGGATCAACAAGGTCGGGCTGACGCGGCGCGGCTTTTCTCCGGAGCGGCTGCAGACCCTGCAGAAGGCCTTCCGCCAGCTGCTGGCAGCGAAGCTGAATACATCGCAGGCTCTGGAGAAGATCAAGGCCATGGAAGGCGAAGACGCGGCGGTCCTGGTGGCCTTCATCGAGCGAAGCCAGCGAGGGATTATCAAGTAGCAGTCTCGCGGTTTTGCGCCGGAGACAGGCCAATTCGGCAGGAGCGGTTTCGCGGAGGAGATCGTAGGCAAATGAAACTTGGCCTCATCGCCGGAAACGGCCGCTTCCCGTTCCTCCTGCTTGATGCGGCGCGGGCACAGGGTTTTGCGGTCACCGTGGCCGCTATTCGCGAAGAGACCGATCCAGAGATCAATCGATCGCGCAGCGAGCCGATGAGCGGATCACGGTCTACTGGCTTTCCCTCGGGGAACTATCGCGGCTGATCGAGGTCTTTCACAAAGAAGGCGTCTCGATGGCCGTCAATCGCCGGAAACGAGACGCTTCCCTTTCCTCCGACACCACGCACGCGCAAGGTTTCGCCGTCACGTGGCTGCTATCCGCGAAGAACCGATCCAGAGATCAACCACCGCGCAGCCGCCGACGAACGCATCACCGTCCACTGGCTTTCACTCGGGGAATTATCGCGGCTGATCGAGGTCTTTCACAAAGAAGGCGTCTCGATGGCCGTGATGGCCGGGCAGGTGAAGCACAAACAGATCTTCTCAAGCATCCGGCCCGACTGGCGGCTGGCCAAGCTGCTGCTGAATCTTCGCTCGCGCAATACAGACATGCTGCTGGGCGCTGTGGCGAAGGTGCTTGGCGATGAAGGCATCGAGTTGATCAGCTCGACCGCAGTTCCTTGAGCCCTTGTTGGCGCAGGAGGGCGTGTTGACGGAGCGCGCGCCCGATGATGAAGAACGGAAAAACATCGACTACGGCATGAGCGTCGCAAAGGCTGTGGCCGGGTTCGATATTGGCCAGACCGTGGTGGTGGCCGCGCAGGCCTGCGTCGCTGTGGAGGCAATGGAAGGCACCGACGCCGCGATTGAGCGCGCCGGCAAGACTGATGCAGTCGCTCGAAGACGGCGATTCCGCAGCGCCCCGACGCGACATTGGAGCGGCGTCTGACCGTCGTCAAAGTGGCGAAACCGAACCAGGATATGCGCTTCGATGTGCCAGTCATCGGCATTCGCACCGTGGAAACGATGGTCATGGCCGGCGCATTCTGCCTCTCGGTGGAAGCCGGCCGGACTCTGCTTTTCGATCGGGAAACGATGCTGAAACGCGCCAATCAGGCGGGCATTGCCATTGTGGCCGTTCAGCGCTGATACTGTGTTCGGATGTACTTTCGGACTGTTCACCTGAATTGAACAGAGTCAACTTCTGGCCCGTCCCCGTCTTACTCAATGGAGGTTCCTCGTGAAAAAAACTGATTCTCTTTCTGATGGCCGGTATGCTGGCGATTGCACTTTCGCTCGCCACTGCGCGCGCGGCCGATGACGCACTGCCCACTGTTGGGCAGTCGGCCCCAACCTTTACGCTGCCCTCGCAGACCGGCGATCCCATCTCGCTCGACAGCTTTCACGGCAAATGGGTAGTGCTCTACTTCTACCCCAAAGACATGACCACCGGCTGCACGATTGAAGCCCACAACTTCCAGCGCGATCTTCCCAAGTTCGAAGCGGATAATGCTGTGATTCTTGGCGTGAGCGTGGATACGGTCGACAGTCACAAGCAGTTCTGCACCAAGGATGGGTCTGACCTTCCATCTCCTGGCCGATCCCGACCATAAGGTCGTCGATGAGTACGGCTCGCTGGGCCACTTCGGCACTTGGACCATTGCCAACCGCAATACCTTCCTCATTGACCCGCAGGGCAAGATCGTAAAAGTCTGGACCAAGGTTGATCCGAACCATCACTCGGAAGAAGTCCTGACCGCAATCGCCGATTTGAAGAAGTAACTGCAAGCCGTTCGCGGGGCCGATGCCTGCACATGGGGGTTCGAAGACTGGAATGCCGGATAGCCTGGCGCACAAGTTTCGCGCAGATCTGGATGAAGTGCATCGAGCCCTCATTGCGGTTCCGTCCGGGGTGGCCGACCTGCCCTGGCGCGAAGGCGGCTGGACGCGAAAGCAAATTGTAGGTCACCTGCTGGATTCCGCCGCCAACAATCGCCAGAGGTTTGTGCGCGCCGCGATCGACGGACAATACGCTGGGTCCGAAGTATGCGCAGAATGCCTGGGTCGACGCGCACGGCTATGCGCATCAGACATGGGCTACGCTTCTGGGTTGGTGGGAAGCCGAGCACGAAATCCTGATGGCGGTTGTAGACCAGATCCCCGAAGAGAAGCTTGAGGCGAAGTGCGTGGTGGGGGACGATCCGCCTGTAACGCTGCGCTTTCTCATTGAGCGACTATGTGGTCCACCAGCGCTGGCACCTGAAGCAGATTACGATGGGAACGTCGCAGCACTGAGCCGCTCCGAACAGTATTTTTGGACGCAAAAAAGTCCGCCGCAGCGGACTCTTTTGCTTGCCTTGATTTCTTGTTGCCTGGTTACTTCTTTTTCTTGGCAGCGCTCTTCTTTTTTGCTGCCTTCTTTGCGGGTGCCTTCTTCACTGCTTTCTTTGCCGCCTTCTTGGCAGGAGACTTTCTTTGCAACTGCCTTCTTGACGGCCTTCTTTGCGGTTTTCTTAACGGCCAACTTTTTACCTCGTTTATTGGGTTTGGTGGCGCTCTTCTTCACCGCGGCCTTTTTCGCTGCGGTCTTTCCGCCCTTAGCGCCAGCGCTCTTCTTAACGGCGGACTTTTTCGGGGCCTTTTTGGCCACAACCTTTTTCGCGGCGGCCTTCTTGGCAGGGGCCTTCTTCGCCGCCTTCTTTACGGACTTTTTGGGTGCCGGCGTGGGCGCGGGCACATCGGCGATGATGATGACCGCTTCCTCCTCCACGCCCTCATCGTCATCCGAAGAGGTAAGCACACTGGAGGTTTCGACTTCATCATCTTCCTGAAAGTCGTCTTCGTGATCGGAGTCGAGCCCGAGCGGCTCCGCATCAGGATTGCCGTCACTCATCGCGTACATCTTGTACACATCTTCCATCCGATTGCCTCCAGCGGATCACCGCTGCCCCGATGCGGGGTCTTCAATCTTCGCAATGCGCACATACTTGCATCGCTTGCGGAAGCTATTGTAGCAACAGCTTCGACTCAAAAGCTATCACAAGGACATGCAGGACAAGAAGCTTCAATCGATTTTTTCTACGTGTTCCGCGATTTCAGTTCGAGGCGCGTGTGTGCTGCGTAGGTTTTCGCTTGGTGGCGACGCCGGCTCCGGTTTCTTGTTCGGGACTTCGACTTCGGTCCCGGTTGCCGCATGCTTTGCGGTGCGTGTTCGCTTCTGAGCGGCGGAGGAGCCCGTCCTGGCTGTCGATTTGGGAGCCGGGTCACGAAGACTGGCCGATCCCGCGGCACTGCGGCGATGGCCGCTGGCCCGTGTCCGAACCACGTGGGCCGGCTCGGCTACACGCAGACGCCGTCCCGGCGCAACTTTAAAGCCGGTGAGACTGTTCCAGCGCCGCAACTGGCTGAGCGAGACTCCAAAGCGGTCCGCGATCGAGACCAGCGTATCCCCCCTGCGGGTGGTGTAGAGCACCCCATGAGAAGGGGCGATCGACGGTGGCACGGGGACCACCAGTGCTTCAATTCCGGCCAGGCTCGCGTTCTCGCTCAGCTGGTTGGCCGCCGACAACTCCGATACCGTCACGCGATACGTCCGGGCTACCGAAGCCAGAGTGTCGTCCGGAACCACGGGGTGATAGCGCCATGAGTCGCGCTTGCTCTCGGGAATCTGCTCGATCTTGCGCTGATAGACAAGCGCCGCACCCGCAGGCAAGTGCAGGTCGAAGGCCGTGTCCGCCGGGGTCGTGAGGCGCAGCAGGCTGGGATTCAGTGCCTCGAGCTCGTCGATTGGCGCATCTACGAGGTCCGACACCAGGCGAAGGTCCACCGAATAATTGATCGTCACCGTATCAGTGACCAAGGGCGGGTCCAGGGTGATCTCGTCGAACCCGTACTGGGTGGGATGATTGGCAATGATGATGGCCGCCAGGATTTCAGGAACGTAATTCTTGGTTTCGCCCGGCAGATTGTTGCGCTTGTAGAGCTCCCAGAAGTCCGCATAGCCGGTTTTCTGGACGGCACGCTGCACGTTGCCCGCGCCCCAGTCGTATGCGGCCATGGCCAGGTACCAGTCGCCCAGCTGGTCGTAGAGAAACTTCATGTAGCGGGCGTAGGCGCGCGTCGATTTCTCCGGATCGAAGCGCTCATCCATAAACCCGTTGCGCGTGAGACCGTATTGCCTCGAGGCATGAACTGCCACATGCCGCCGGCTCCAGACCGCGCATTGACCGCCCGCGGCTGAAAGCCCGACTCGGCCACAGCGAGGTAAATCAAGTCCTGCGGCACGCCCTCTTCAGCCATGACGCGCTGAATCATTCCCTTGTACCGGCCGGAGCGCTGAAACGAATGCAGCAGCGTGTTGTGCCCTTTCTGCGTATTGGCGAAGAAGTTGATAAACGCGGCAACGTAGTCGTTCACCACCAGCGGAAGATCGGACTTGGTGGTGGCCAGCTCGCTCTGCGCTTTGGCGACAATGTTGGGATCGACGGCGAAGGTGACATCGCTGGCAACGTCCGCGGGCGAGGGCTCCTCCTTGGGCGCGAACCCGTTGCCCTCTTTCAGCGCTTCCATTTCGAGAGCATTCACCGCGTCCACGATGCGATCGAATTCGTCCTGCAACTGCGGTTCGGCTTTGATGTCGATGCCGCTGGTGAGCATCAAGTCGACGGCGCGGTCGAATTCCGATTTCGCGGCAGGCAGGTTGCCTTTGCGATAGTCAGCTTGTCCGTCGGCGTAGGCCTTCTCAACCTGTTCGATCAGGTCTTGCACGCGCTGCTCCTGCTGCGTCTTCGCTTGCTGGGCACTCGCAGCCTGCTTCTGTCCGGGGTTGGACTCGGGCAGAGCCGGTGCGGTTGCCTGTGGCGATGCATTCTGCGTCGACTTTGCATGCTGGGTGGGTGTGCAACCGGCCATCAAGAAGGCCAGCGCGATGCACGGAATGGAGCGACACAAAACTCGACTCATGGGCAATTCAAAACGGCCATTCGGCCGCGATCAGGCGTCAGCAGGCATAGGAGACCCTATCGCCGATGATAAGCTATGGCTGGAGGCATCGCGCCCCGAATGGTCGCTCCGGCCCTCCTTCGCCAATACAGTTCTTCCGGTGCTGTAGAACGAAGCCCAGCCATTGAGCTGTCCGTCACGGCAAATCGGGCCGATTCGAACTCCAACCAAACAGCAGACGGACTGGAGAACTGGCCAATACCCCTCATGGATGCACGTTTCCTTCGCAACTTCGCGATCATTGCCCACATCGACCACGGAAAGTCGACGCTCAGCGACCGCCTGCTTGAGTTGACCGGCTCGGTCACCGGCCGCGAAATGCAGGCCCAGATCCTGGACGCGATGGATCTGGAACGCGAACGCGGCATCACCATCAAGGCGCATGCTGTGCGCATGATGTACAAGGCGAAGGACGGCAATACCTATCAGCTCAATTTGATCGACACCCCCGGACACGTCGATTTCAGCTATGAAGTGTCGCGTTCGCTGGCCTCCTGCGAGGGCGCGCTGCTGGTGGTGGATGCGAGCCAGGGCGTGGAAGCGCAGACGCTGGCCAATGCCTATCTTGCCATCAATCACGGCCTCGAAATCATTCCCGTCATCAACAAAATCGACCTGCCCTCCGCGGATATCACGCGCACGCAGGAAGCGATTGAGCAGGCTGTGGGGCTGGACGCGACCGATGCGATCCCCGTGAGCGCCAAGACCGGGCAGGGCGTGGACGAAGTGCTGGAAGCCATCGTTCACCGGCTTCCGCCGCCGACGGGCGATCCCGACGCTCCGCTGCAGGCGCTCATCTTCGACTCGTGGTTCGATGCCTATCGCGGCGTCATCGTGCTGGTGCGCGTGATGCAGGGAACCATGCGCAAAGGCCAGCGCATTCGGCTCATGTCGAATGGCAAAGCCTTCGAAGTTGAATCCATGGGCGTGCTGATGCCCAAGCCTGTCGAGATCGGCGCAGCTGATCGCGGGCGAAGTGGGATTCTTCGCGGCAACCATCAAGAACGTCGGCGACACGCGCATCGGCGACACGGTTACCGAGGATGCGCGTCCCGCGCGCAGCGCAGCTGCCGGGCTTTGAAGACATCAAGCCGATGGTCTTCTCCGGGCCTCTACACCGTGGATTCGCACGAGCACACGCTGCTGCGCGATGCGCTGGAGAAGCTACGGCTCAACGATTCATCTTTCTTCTTCGAGCCGGAAAGTTCAGTCGCGCTGGGCTTCGGTTTTCGCTGCGGATTTCTCGGCCTGCTGCACATGGAGATCATTCAGGAGCGGCTGGAGCGCGAGTATGAACTCGACCTGATCACCACCGCTCCCGGCGTGCGCTATCACATCACGCTTACCGATGGCTCCGTGCTCGAGGTCGACAATCCCTCGCGCTGGCCCGAGCCCACCAACATCGAAAGCATCCGCGAGCCCGTGATCACGGCGAAGATCCTCACCAACGAAGAGTACGTCGGCGGAATCTTCAAGCTGGTGGAAGAGAAGCGCGGCAAGCAGATCAACTTCGAATACGTGACTCCGACGCGCGTGCTGCTCACCTACGAACTTCCGCTGAACGAAATCGTTCTCGACTTCTACGATCGGCTCAAATCCATCTCGCGCGGCTATGCGTCGCTCGATTATCAGCTTGCCGGCGAGTGGGAGTCGCCGATGGTGAAGTTGGACATCCTGGTCTCAGGCGAACCGGTGGATGCGCTTTCGATCATCGTGCATCGCGACTTCGCCTATGAGCGCGGCAAGGCGCTGGTTTCGAAGATGCGCGAGTTGATCCCGCGACAGCAATTCGAAGTGGCGATTCAGGCGGCGATCGGGGCGAAAATCGTCGCGCGCGAAACCGTCAGCGCGCTGCGCAAAAACGTGCTTGGCCAAGTGCTATGGCGGCGACATTTCGCGCAAACGCAAGCTGCTGGAGAAGCAGAAAGAAGGCAAAAAGCGCATGAAGCGGATCGGCAAAGTGGATATTCCGCAAGAGGCGTTTTTGGCGGTGCTGCGCGTCGGAGAAGACCAGCAGAAATAGCCGCTGAGAAGCCCGACTTTTGGCGTCACCTCGAGTCATATTCCGTTAATCGCTGGATTGTGGAAAGCTTGCCGCACGTCGCGATTTCGTGGCTCGTTTCGACGCGCATCGCATCGCCGAGCGTTAGTCAGGTCGCCGCTTCTATATGAAAAGGAAAGGACTTAGGCTGTTTAGCAGAATCGCCGTTCGAATTGGCAAGAGGAAAACCCGCAATTTCTCGGGCAAATTGGAGGTCGCGAATCCACAGTTTTTTCCACAGAGAGCGTGTGCGGTATTCGGGCACGCTAATTGCACTCAATGCGAAGACCACGGATTGCGCATTTCGAGTGCGAAGGAAAGGTCCCCGAAAAGCGGGGCCTCTCCGTCGATTGAGAGCCCGACTTCAGTGGGCGCCCGGGGCCTTGGGCGCACGGAGCCTGGAGCCGCAGGCGCGGCTGGTCGGCGGAGCGGGCACGCCCGACTTCACGTTGTACGCGTCGATCACGGCCTTGGTGATGTTGGTGGATTCGGTCGCATACGAGCACCGGAGTCTGCTGCTGCGCGACGTCGAGAACCAGCGTGTAGCCGTGCTGCTGCGCATAGCTGGCGAGCACGTCGTAGACCTTTGAAGCAAGACCGTTGTACAGCTCCTGCATCTCCTGCTGCATGTCGTTCTGCGCATCTTCGGCTTCGCGCTGCAGCTGCTTCTTCTTATCGTCGATCGTCTTGGCGCGGCTGGCCCTCTCGGTGTCGCTCAGCTTGTCGCCCTGCGTCTGCAGTTGCTTGGTCAGGTTGTCGACTTCGTCACTCAACGCCTTGAGCTGCTGGCGCTTCGGATCGTACTTCTTCTGCAGGTCGGCAAAATTGCGCTGGCCCTCGTTGGTCTGCGCAACGGCAACCTGGAAGGCAACGACGGCAATTTTGGCTGGCCCGGCTGGTGCAGCGGGGGCGCTGCGGTTGCTGAGCTTCGGCCGGAGCAGGAGCGGCTGGTACTTGTGCGGCGGCATTCAGGGCAAGTGCCCGAGGCCAAAGTAGTACTGCAATGCTAACGAAAGCTTCATTCGACTGGAATACTCCTTCAAGATTCCTGGATCGCTGTTTGCGCGTGTGCGCGCAAACAAACCTGTGCCTCCTGAGAAACCTCTCGGTCTTTCCTTCGGGGAACACTGCCCAGGCATGAGCAGGAACGGAAAAGACGCGGATGGAGACATCAGCAGGAACAAGATGGATTATACGGCAAAATCACGGAAGCGGACCGCTTGCGAACCGCAGCCGCAGGATCTCAATCAACGCACCTGTCAACGCAGAGCCGATGCACGGAAATCGTCTTAAGATTCTCGCGACTCGCGAGCCGATTGCAAAAGGAGCCCGGTCTGCAACTGATCGGAGTTGCCTCGGCAGAGATTGCTGCTGGGCTGCGCGGGTATGTTGCGCAGGAGGTCTGGTCGCCGGCTTCGGTGTCGCTGCAGCCGGCTGCGGCGGTGCAGGCACACCTGACTTCAGGTTGTACGCATCCAGAATCGCCTTGCTGATGTCCGTCGCCGGATTGCGCGTAAAGCACGATCTGCGCCTGCTGTTCTCCGCCATCGAGGACCAGCGTGTAGCCATGCTGCTGCGCATAGGCGATCAGCACATCGCCGACCTTTTGAGCCACGCCGTTGAACGTTTCCTGCATCTCCTGCTGGAAGTCGTTCTGGTCGTCTTCCTGTTCGCGCTGCAGCTGCTTCTGCTTGTCGCTGATCGTCTTGGCACGGCGTTTCGCGTTCCGCATCGCTCAACGTCGCGCCCTGCGCCTGCAATTGCTTCTGCAAGCGTCTCGATCTCATCGTTCAGCGACTTCAAATGCTCGCGCTTCGGTTCGTACTTCTTCTGCAGGTCGCCGAAGTTGCGCTGAAATTCGTTGGTTTGGGTCACCGCTGCCTGAAACGCGATCACGGCAATCTTGGCCGGCGCATCGGTTGTCGATGCATCTGCCCGCAGCGGGCAGAGCGCCTGTCTGAGCTGAGACACTCAAGGCAAGACTGGAGAGCAGCGCAGCAGTGAGTGCAAGATGAAGTCTTCATTGAACCGAATACTCCTTTGATGACCTGTATGCCCGATCGTGTCGCCAGGTCCTGCGACGTCGCGTTAGAGCGCCTCAGATAAGGGTACCTAGCCTAGAAAGTGGTCGAAACGGTCAGGCGGAAGGTCTTGCGCGGCTCGCGGAACAGATTCTGCGCGCCGTAGGCCTGGATGGCCTGCCCGTAGGTGAAGTCTCCTGCGCCGCCCGGCGGGAACATGTCGCGCGTAATCAACTCGGCCGAGCAGCTTTGCACCTTGCCGCCAAGGATCACGTCGTTGCAATAAGGCCGCTCGTACAGGCGCAGCGGGTTGTAGGCATAGTAGAGGCGGAACGGCGCGTTGACCACCGGCATAATCACGCCAAGCTCGCCGCCGAGCGACATGCGGGGCACAAAGTTGGTGCCGGCCACCGGCCGGATGTCCTTCTGGAATCCGACCTGCGGAGCCGGGAATGCCGCCCTGGCACGAGCCATTGTTGTAGACCGGGCAGCCGTAGAGCGGCGCGGTCAGCGAGGCGAAGCCTTCGGGGCTCTGCTTCAGCTGTCCGCGATTGGCCGCAACGTCGAGGCCGAAGTCGTCGAAGAACGAGAACGTAACCGGTCCGGCAATCGGAATGCGGTACTCGGCGTTGGTGGTCAGGCTGGTGTCGCCGCCAATCGAGGCGATGCCATACACCGGAATCGGCACCTGGATGCATTGGTTCAGCTGCGGATTGGTGGGATCGCGCGGAACGCAGGTGCCATCGGGATTGGTCAACTGCACCGTGACGCGATTGGGCACATAGCCGTACGGCGTGGCGCCGCGGATATCGAAGCCGCGCAAGTCGCTTTCGCCGCCCGTGTAGAAGCGGTTTTGCGGCGGAGCCACGTCGCCGCCGAAGCCCTGCACATAGCCCAACTGCGCGCGCAGGCCCAGCACATTGCGCCCGGTCGGCAGAAGGCGTCAGGTAGTGCATCGACCGGAAGCTCTTGTACGCCAGCAACGGAGAGATGTAGCGCACGTTGCCATACAGACCGGCCACCTGGAAGACAGCCGTGTATTCCTTGCCGGTGCGCGGACGAAGCGGATTGTTGATCGTGTTGTAGGTGTAGGTGAACGACGCCGAACTGCTGATAATGCCCGCCAGCGCATTCGTTCCCTGGATGCCGGACCGGAAGGAGATGGTCTGGAAGAAGGTCTGCGACGCGGTGCTGAATGCCGAAATCGTCGACTTGGTGAGCGAGTAGGTAAAGCCCAGGCGCTGGAAGGCGTGCCGCTTCAGCGGATAGCTGACCGAGAAATTCAAGCCGGTCGACGCCTGGTTGTAGTTCTGCGTCAGCGACTGCTGCGCCGCGCTCAGGTTGGCGGCCTGCCCGGTCGTGGCCTGGTAGTTCTTGGCGGCGTTGAAGTCCTGCTTGTTATTGAAAATCTGGAAGCCGACGTTGATGGGCCGGTTGCGAATGTAAGGCTGCGAAAAGCCGAAGAGGAACTGCCGGCTGACGTTGCCCAGGTTGCCCTGCACGCTGAGCGTTTCGCCCAGTCCGAGGAAGTTGTTGGTCTGGTAATTGACGCCCAGGAAGGCGCCCGAAAGTCCGCTGACGCCGCCATTCAGGCCGATGGAGTTCTTGCCCTTTTCCTTGACCTTCAAGCAGAAGGTCGACGGTGCCGGCTTCCGGGTTCTGGTGCGCTTCGGAATCCTGGTCGACGCGGAGCTGATCGAAGTACTCCAGCTGGTTCAGGCGCAGCAGGCTGTATTCCCAAAGCTGCGAGTTGTAGACCTGACCCTCTTCCAGCAGCAGCTCGCGGCGAATGACGCGGTCGCGGGTAATCGTGTTGCCCTCGAACTCGATGCGCGAGACGTAGAAGGGCTTGCCTTCATCGATGTCGATATTCAGCGAGACGGTCTTCTTCTGGTCGTCGTAGCTGAGCTTGGGGATCGCGCCGAAGTTGATATAGCCCAACTGCCCGTAGGCTTTCTTCAGGTTTTCCAGTCCCTTGCTGATTGCCGTGGCGTTAAACCAATCGCCGTCCTTGATGGCAAACGTGCCGCGCAGGGCTTTCACGTTGGTCACTGCTTTGTTGCCGGTGAAGGTGATGCTGCCCAGGCGGTAGCGGCCGCCTTCTTCGATCGGCATCAGGATGTCGATGCGCTTGCCCTCGATTCGGACGGAAGGTGAACCAGTTCAGGCCGCCTTCGTCGCGAATCTGCGTCTGCGGCTCTTCGACTGCCGCGTTGGCGTAGCCCTTGTCGCGATATGCCTGGCGCACCCGCTCGGTGTCCTCTTCAAGCTTGGAGGCGTCATAGGTCTTCGCGAAGAGATTCTCGAAGATGATCGAGTAGGGAATGCCGATCGGCTTCAGGTTCTTCATCGAGCGGCGCAGATAAAGCCCGCTCAGGTGCTGGTTCCCGGTGAAGTGGATCTTGCCCACCTTCACCACCGGCCCTTCCTTGATATTGAAGTTCACCTGCACCGAGGCCGGAGGAATGGTCTTCACTTCAGGCTTGATGATGGCGAACTGATGGCCGTGCTCGGCGAGAAGCTCGCGCAAAACCGCTTCGGCCCGCGCGATCTTCGTGGGGTCGAACTGGCCTTCGACCGAGAGGCCGACCTTTTCCTTCTTGAAGCGGTCGAGAATGTCGGAAGTGCTGACCGAGTTGTTGCCCTTGTAGTTGATCTCGCGGATTGTGGGACGCTCGCGGACGAAGACATTCAGGATGATGCCTTTCTCCGAATCTTCGCGCTCGATGCGCAGGTCCTCGAAATATCCCGTGTTCCAAAGTGAGTTGAAGTCGCGCTCAATCGAGATGGGATCGTAGGTGTCGCCCGGATGCGTGAAGAGCCGGGCCAGGATGGTCTCCTTGGGGATGCGCCGATTGCCAATCACACGAATCTGATCGACGGTCTGAGAAGTCTGAGCCATTGCCGCGCAGGCCGCCAAAGCGAGCAGCAGCGTCAGCAAAAGTCTCGAGAACCGAGCCGAGATCCGCCCTGTGCGGGAGATGAATGCGTGCTTGATCTTCACCGGGCTGCAATCCTTCGGCGAGCACAAGTACTGGTGCGGTCCATTGTCAAACTTCACGCGAAGAATATGCACACCCTCATTGCTTAAAATCTGGTACTGCTTTGCGGAAAGACTGATTATATTGGACCGCGGCCACCTCGCCCAAACCCACCAGCGCATCCAACTGGCCCGACATCTCGTCTTTCCCGCTATCCCCTCAGCAACGCACGATGCTCGCAGGGTTCAGTTCGTCCCGCATTGCCTTTTCAGCGACGAAATTCCGCCAGCGACCGGGCAAGTCGGCATACATTCCAGTCTACCGGAGTCGAGCGGGCCGGAGCCCGGTCACAGGCCCTGATCGCACCACGCATCGTCTGTTTATTCCTCTGCAGACCTTAGACGCACCGGAGCCCGACATGACATCCTCGCAGCAGAAGGGTTTTGCAGAATGGATGGCCGTGGTGAAGAGATCTACGCCTTTTCTGCGCCGTTGCTCGACGGCCGCGAGGCTCGTCTCGAGGAGTTCAGGGGCAAAGTCCTGCTCATCGTCAACACCGCGAGCAAGTGCGGCTTCACTCCGCAGTACGCGGGACTCGAGCGGCTTTATCAGTCTTATAAAGACCGGGGCTTCGCCGTGCTTGGATTTCCCTCGAATCAATTTGGTCATCAGGAACCGGGAACAGCGGAAGAAATCAGCGCATTTTGCGAGAAGAATTATCGCGTCAGCTTTCCCATCTTTGCCAAAATCGACGTGAATGGACCCGACGCCCACCCTATCTATCGCTTCCTTAAAGAGCGCAAGCGAGGCTTACTTGGGATCGGCCGCATTCCGTGGAACTTCACCAAGTTTCTTGTCGATCGGCACGGCTGCGTTGTGAGTCGCTTTTCCTCGAGCACGGATCCAAAGACGATTGCCCCCGCAATCGAGAAACTTCTTTAGCATTCCTGTTTAAGGTCATTTCATACATTTCATAAATGCTGCGCCGAAGGAATTGCGTGCTGGGAACCTTTGGCTGGCACGAAATTGGGTGCCCCAGGTCTCGCGTTTGAGACCTGGGAGAGCAACTACGTAACCCAGCCGTCCACATCATGCATTCGTCGCCCATTCATCGCAGCAAATGCGCGCCTCTGCGTTATGCTTCTTCCTGTCTGGGCACGTGTGAATGCGCGCTGAACAGACCGCCGCCCTGAAACGCCGCTAGGGGAGATCCGCGATGCGCAAGAACCTGCCCATGCTCCTGATCCGAGTAATCGTCGGGCTGGTGTTTCTCACCGAGGGAATCCTGAAATTCGTTCTTCCCAGCGAACTTGGCTCGGGCCGTTTTGCGCATATCGGACTGCCCTACCCACACCTGCTCGCGCCAATTGTCGCCGTTGTCGAAATCATCGCGGGTGCGGCTCTGATGCTCGGCGTCTATGCGGGCGATGCCGCCGTCCTTCTGCTGATCGTGATCCTCACCGCGATTGCAACGACCAAGGTGCCGATCCTGCTGGGTCACAATTTCGGCAGGTTCGAGTTGCCACGCCTCAGCCACTACGGCCTGCTGAGTTTTCTACATGAGGCGCGCACTGACCTTTGCATGCTCGTGGGCTGCGTCGCAATTCTTCTCGACAGCGGCTTGACCATGGGCAGCAGCAAACGGATGTTCCAGCGTTAGCGCCGTCATGCCCGCCCCCCAAGCAAAGTCCTCATTGGGAGAGATCATCCGGTTGTTTCTGTGGCTGAGTCTGATCGGCTTTGGCGGCCCCGCGGCCCACATCGCCCTCATGGAGAGGGAAATTGTTGAGCGGCGCCGATGGTTGAGTCGCGAGCAGTTTCTCGATTTGGTCGGGGGATGCAATCTTCTCCCCGGCCCCAGTTCAACCCAGGTGGCCATGGCTCTTGGGTACACCCGCCGTGGCTGGTTGGGACTGTGGGCTGCCGGCATGTGTTTCATTCTGCCCGCTGCTTTGGCGACTTTGGCCCTGGCTTGGGCCTACGTGCGCTATGGTCACTTGCCGCAGGCGCAAGGGCTGCTCTATGGCGCAAAGCCGGTGATGGTCGCAATCATTGTCCAAGCCGTGGGTCGCCTCGGCCGCATGGCGCTGCGGGGATGGATTCTCGGATTGCTGGGTGTCGCCTGCTTTGCTGCAGCCCTTGCGGGCGTTCCACCCATCGCAATTCTCCTCGTCTCCGGCGGGTTGCTGTGGGCGTTCGCCTGGCAGAAATCGCAGCCTGATTCCTCAAATCGATCGATCTGGTGGTTTGCGGGTGCGGGGAGCGTTTCAGCCGCGGGTTTGGGCAGTGTCGTGGGGCTGGTCTCGGTCGGGCTCACGTTTCTCAAACTCGGCGTGGTCGTCTTTGGCTCGGGCTATGTCCTGCTGGCGTTTCTTCGGGACGATCTTGTGAACCGGCTACATTGGATCACCGAACAGCAACTGCTCGATGCCATCACTGCCGGCCAGGTCACGCCCGGCCCCGTCTTCGCCACCGCAACATTTATCGGATATCTGGTGCGCGGTTGGTCAGGCGCCCTTGTAGCGACCGTTGCCATCTTCCTGCCGTCCTTCTTCCTTGCGGGCGCGGTTGGAGCTTTGGCCGGCCGCATTCGCCAGTCGAAGCTCGCGGCTGCATTCATCGACGGCGTCAATGCAGGTGCGGTCGCGTTGATGGCCGAGGTTGGACTCATGCTGGGTAAGGCCACCTTTGTCGATGGATGGACCTGTGGGATTGGCGTGGTCAGCGCCCTGCTGCTTCTGCGCTTCCAGGTAAATGCAACCTGGGTCATTCTGGGTGGAGCCGCCCTCGGCCTCCTGCTGCGCGGATTGCACTGACGTGCTTGCCTCGCATGGCCGCCCCAAGGTCGAAGAAGTACCTCGAATATCCGCTATTGTGGCCCATCCACTGGCGCGGCCATAAAGAACGCATACACCAGCATTCCCGCACCGACCATCGCTGGAATCAGTCCGCACAAGTAAGGCGAACCTTGCCCACCGCCTATCAGCGAACGTAGAAAGATAATCAGCGCCACCCCCACTCCGAGGGTGATCAAGCCGCCGACCTTCAGCCCTTCAATCGTCTTGATCCGCTGCAAACGATCTTCTTCCCGCAACAGCGCGAGGGCGGTCTTCGCCGTGTCACCAGGCGCTTCAGCCAATCGCCGAATCGTCTCCGCTTTGTAATATGCCTCGCGCTCTTTGCGGCGGCTATCGAGCCAGGTCACCAGCGGAATGAACACGCAAAACAGCGACACCGCGCCCACTGAGAGAAACAGCCACAGACCGTAGTTCCCGAACCCTACGTCATCCGGGCCGTTGAAAAGATGCATCGCCAAATGCGTCATACCGTCCTCCTGCCTTGTCGGTTACTGCCTTTGTTGCCTTGCGATTGGTAGGACAGAGGCGGTCTTGAACCGGTTGCAATTTGTTTCAGGAAACACGGCAGCTTTCAGCTGCCATCGGGGAATCCTCCCCGATGCAGCACCATCGGAAATTGCGGAAGGGTCGAAGGCCTGCGCACCGCAGCGCGCCACCCCTCGGGATACGGTTCCAATCCCTTGAACAGTGCCGATCCCTTCGGCGTGCCGTCACCCGCCAGTTTCGCCAGCGGCTCGCGAAGTTCCGCCAGCGTCTCTGTCCCGAACCGCACGCTCCAGTCCTTCTCAACCGTCGCGAGCAAATCCCGGCATCTCTCCTGCGACGCGACTCCCACTGCAGTAAGACGAGCGATCTTTCCCGACTTGCCGGATGATTCAACGACGGCAAGGCCCTTCTTGAGCAGAATCCCCATCGCCATGTTCAACGACTCCTTCGACACGCCGGAGATCGTCGGCAGATCGCGAACGCGGACCCCGTTCTCATCCAGAATGCGCAGCAGATTCGCATAGATCGCGACCGATATGTCGGACTCGCGTTCAAAATCCAAAGCAAACGCCAGCAGAACCTTCGCGAGCAGCACAGGAATCGTCCCGTCGTGGCCGAGAGTTGAATCGGCAGGAGTCAACTTCGTCAGCCGATCGTCATTGCGGAGCCCATAACCCAAAATCGGCAGGCAATCCGGCAATCCCCGATCGAGCTGTCGCACCACGGACTCGAGCGCCTTTCTGAGCTGCGCGATCGTCTCGATCCCAAAACGCTCTTCCCAGCGTTTCTCCATCTCGGCGAGCAGCGGCGGAAACATTTTTTGCCCCATCTGGCCGCCAGACGTCGCCCGGACCACCCATGCAGACTTCGGCGGTTTCGGCCGTGGATCCGTTGGGTCCGGCGCCACAGTGATGTACCCCCAACGCTTCATCCCTTCAAGATTAGTCGGCGTTCGTGCCTTCCGCTCCAACTCTCGAACTGCGACGCCATCTTCGCCAACAAAGCGCATGCAGTTAAACCACATCACCATGGAAGCCAGCCACGGCGCGTGAAGTCCATGAGATGTGGCTCCATGGCGGGTTGTGCGATGCGGCCCTCGATGTTCGGCTTCGTTGTCGAACTCGATGGTGAACGCCACAAGTGCTTGCGACAAAAGAGAAGAGAGCGGCGGTCGGTCAGTTCTCGCCATCATCCTGCGGGGGGAATCGTCCGACGGCGACCGCCGTTCAGCTCTCTTTGCGGTAGAGCATGTCGCGCATCGCGTTGCGGCGGGCAGCGTTCAGTTCGGTGTCGCCGCTGCTGAGGCGGAGCCGGGGGTATCCGCCTCTTCCGGCTCGCTGCACGACGGACAGCGGTTGGCGAAGCCTGGTTTATCGGGCTTCAGTTCGAACTCCTCTCCACAAACGGCGCAGACTCGAATTGGGAACGGCATAGCTCTTCTATGGTAAAACGAAGCGCGATTTTTTTGCAGTGTTCGCCGCCCCAAGGTCACCGCTCGCTGGCGGGAAACCGAACAAAATGCAACCCGCCCCGGGCAGTATCGCGGTCCCACCAGCACGGAGAGCGCCAGTTTGAGCACGAAAGGCAAGCAGCGCGACGGACGACCTGGCAGACCCCGATCTCGTGTCCGTCGAGCGCGTGCTGGCGGGCGATGCAGCGGCGTTTGAGGGAATTGTCCGGCGCTGGCAGGGACCGCTCGTGAATATGGCGTGGCGCTATTGCCGCGATCGCGCGCGCGCCGAGGAACTGGCGCAGGAAGCATTTGTTCGCGCATGGCGCGGTCTCGGCCATTGGCGCAGAGAATCGAGCTTTTCCACATGGCTGTTTGCGCTGGCCGCAAACGTCTTTCGCAGCGAGCTCAAGCGATGTCCCAGCCGTCAACATCCCCATCGAAGACATCGCTGAACCGGCGCAGCCTGCATCCCAGGACGACGCAGCTCCAGCAAAAGTCGCGGCATGAAGTCGTTCGGCGAGCCGTACTGGCGTTGCCCTTGCGCTATCGCGAACCGGTGCTCCTGTTCTATTTTCATGAGATGGATGTCGCGGCCGCCGCGCACACCATGGGCCTGCCTGTGGGAACCGTGAAGGCGCGACTGTCGAGAGCGCGGGAATTGCTTCGACGAAGATTTCCGCATCTCGCAGACGAACACGCGGCGATGGAACTCTCCGCTTCAACTACCGGAAAGGAGGCTTGAGATGAAAGACGAATTGCTCGATCGAATTCTGGCAACTGAAGAAGAGCTGGTTCCGTCGTCTGGATTCGTGGCCTCGGTCATGGACCGCATTCGCGAAGAAGCAGCCGCGCCGCCGCCGATCCCGTTTCCTTGGAAGCGCGCGATCCCCGGAATCGTGCTGGCCGCCGGTGTGTTCGGTTGGGGTGCGGTGGAAGTGACGCGTCAGGCTGTCTCCGCAATGCGCAGCGCGCATCTCTGTTCCCTTGCATCTTTCGGCTTCGATGTTGCGACCGGTTGAGGGAATCGGCTGGGTGGCGATCGCCTTAGGCGTCTCGTTCGCATCGTGGGCCTTGTCGCGATTCATGATTGGCGATTCGCGGTTGCTCTAGCCTTCTCACTCCTCGACGTTGCGACCGACAGGAATGAGATCGCAGTAGGTCTCGGACCGCCATACCATCTCCGTGCCCCATCCTTTCTCCGTTTTTCTGGCGAAAGGGTGGAAAATCGCCCCCAAAGTGCGGATTCACGCGGTCCGAGATCTAATTGATCGTCTTGGCGTACTTCTCGCCGAAGTGCCGCAACTTCGCCAGCGTCGCCGCGGCCTGGCCCGAATCGATGGCCTCAGCCCCTTGCGCCACGCCCTCTTTCAAGTCGCCGGCCAATCCCGCAGCCACCAGCGCCGCCGCTGCATTCAGCAGCACAATGTCGCGCCGCGCGCCGGGGATCCCGGTGAACACGTCATAGAGCAGAGGCAGCATTGGTTGCGATGTCGCCGCCCACAAACTGATCCAGCGTGGCGCGGGGCAGCCCCGCCATCTCCGGCGTCACGCGCGCGCCTTTCAACTCCGGCGCGCCGCCGGTCGGCGGACTCTTCAATGCGCGCCACCACCGACTCGCCAGTCGTGGTCAGCTCATCGATCCCATCGGTCCCGTGCACCACGAAGGCGCGCTTGGCTCCCAGCGCTGCCAGCGTGCGGCCCACCAGCAGCACGCGGCTTGGCGCCAGCACTCCGATCACCTGCGATCGCGCGCCTGCCGGGTTGGTCAGCGGCCCGCAAAGATTGAAAATGGTCCGGAAGCCCAGCGCGCGGCGCAGCGGCCCCACGGCCTTCATCGCCGGATGGTAGAGCGGCGCAAACAGAAACATGAAGCCCGTCTCGCGCAGGCACTCGGCAGCCATCTCCGGCCCCAGCGCGATGGGCACGCCCAGCGCCTCCAGCACATCGGCGGAGCCGCCTGCGAAGTCACGGCGCGATTGCCGTGCTTGGCCACTTTTGCTCCCGCGGCAGCCGCCACCAGCGCTGCGCCCGTGGAGATGTTGAAGGTCAGCGGCCCTCCGCCGCCGGTGCCGCACGTATCCACCAGCTCGGCGCGCTCTTCGTCCGTGAGCGGAATGGTGATGGCCCGCGCGCGCATTGCGTCAACAAAGCCGGCCAGTTCCGGCGCCTGCTCGCCGCGCGTGGCCAGCACCGCCAGCAACGCCGCTGTTTCCACCTCCGGCACTTCGCCCGAAAGAATTTCGTCGAGCACGGCCGATGCCTGCTCGCGCGTCAGCGCAGCGCCATCTTCGGCCAGCAGCTTCAAATGATCCTTCAAGACGCCCATCTCTCATTATGGTAATCGCCGCGTGCGCAATCCCCATACAAGGGATAAAACCGCCCACGGCCGTTTGCGGCGCCTTTGTAGCGCAAGATAGTATTTGAGTACCGCTGTTCCTTCCGCGTTGGTCTGGCGCAATCGCGCCGGGATCGAGCGACTCCAACCTCAGCGGACGGGTCGGATCAACCCAAGATGAAAATTCACGAGTATCAGGCGAAAGAAATCCTGGCGAAGTACGGCGTTGCCGTGCCCAAGGGCGAAGTGGCCAACACGCCGGAAGAAGCGGCAGCAGTGGCCCGCAAACTGTTTGCCGAAGGCGCAAGCGGCGTGGTGGTGAAAGCGCAGATTCACGCCGGAGGCCGCGGCAAAGGCGGCGGCGTCAAGGTGGCCAAGACGCGCGAAGACGCCGAACTGCACGTCAAGAACATCCTGGGCATGCAATTGGTGACGCACCAGACCGGCCCGCAGGGGCAAAAGGTGCAGCGGCTGCTGATTGAAGAAACGGCGGCCATCGATCGCGAGCTTTATCTCGGCATCGTGCTCGACCGCGCCACCGGCAAACTGGTCTTCATGGCTTCGCAGGCCGGCGGCATGGAGATTGAAGAAGTCGCCGCGAAGACGCCTGAGGCCATCTACAAAGAGACCATCGATCCCGCTGTCGGTTTCGGCGCATGGCAGGCGCGCAAGCTGGCCTTCGCGCTTGGCACTCAAGCCCACGCAGATCAATGCAGGCGGTCGGCTTCTTCCAGAGCCTCTACAAGGCCTTCATCGATACCGACGCGTCGCTGCTGGAGATCAATCCCTTCATCACCACCAAGGACGACAAGCTTTTCGCGCTCGACGCGAAGATCAACTTCGATGACAACGCGCTCTTCCGCCATGCGGACATCAAGGCCCTGCGCGACACGGCCGAAGAAGATCCGCTCGAAGTCGAAGCCAGCAAATACGCGCTGAACTACATCAAGCTCGATGGCTCCATCGCCTGCATGGTGAACGGCGCGGGCCTCGCCATGGCGACCATGGACATCATTCAATACGCCGGCGGCAGCCCCGCGAATTTTCTCGATGTAGGCGGCGGCGCGACACAGGAGCAGATCGAACACGCCTTCGAAATTCTGCTCTCCGACGAGAACGTGAAGGCCATCTTCATCAATATCTTCGGCGGCATTCTGCGCGTCGATCGGCTGGCGACAGGCGTTGTAGCCGCGGCCCGCAAGCTGAACGTCACTGTTCCCATCGTGCTGCGCCTCGAAGGAACGAACGTCGAAGAGGGCCGCAAGATTCTCAAAGACTCGGGCTTGAATTTCCAGGTAGGCGCAACCATGAAGGAAGCAGCAGAACTGGTCGTAAAGGCAGCGAAAGGCGCGGAGGCATAACATGGCCGTTCTCGTAGACAACGACACTCGTCTCATCGTGCAGGGCCTCACCGGCAAAGAAGGAACCTTTCACGCCAAGGGCTGCGCGGAATACGGCACCAAGGTTGTCGGCGGCGTGACGCCCGGCAAGGGCGGCACCACGCACGAGGGCTGGCCGGTATTCAATACCGTGGCCGACGCCGTCGCAAAGACCGGCGCCAACGCGACCATGATCTTTGTTCCGCCGCCGTTTGCCGCCGATGCCATTCTCGAAGCGGAAGACGCGGGGATTCCCCTGATCGTCTGCATCACCGAAGGCATTCCCACGCTCGACATGGTGAAGGTCTGGGCCAAGCTCAAGACCTCGAAGTCGCGCCTCATCGGCCCCAACTGCCCCGGCGTCATCTCGCCCGGCAAAGCCAAGATCGGCATCATGCCCGGCCGCATTCACAAAGAGGGCTCGGTCGGCATCGTCTCGCGCTCGGGCACGCTGACTTATGAGGCCGTCCATCAGCTCACGCAGCGCGGCATCGGCCAATCGACTGCCATCGGCATTGGCGGCGACCCCATCATCGGCACCACGCACATCGACGCGCTGCGCCTGCTCAATGACGATCCCGACACCGAAGCCATCATCATGATCGGCGAGATCGGCGGCTCCGCAGAGGAAGCTGCCGCGGCAGTTCGTCAAGCAGCACGTCAAAAAGCCCGTCGTCGGCTTCATCGCCGGACAGACCGCGCCTCCGGGGCGCCGCATGGGCCACGCCGGAGCGATCATCAGCGGCGGCCAGGGAACCGCCGCCGACAAGATGAAAGCCATGACCGCAGCCGGCATTCACGTCGTCGTGTCTCGCCCGCGGAGATTGGCGCAACGCTGGCCAAGGTGATCGGCAAGGCGTAAAGCAGCCTCTAGCTGCTGGCTCATAGCCCCCAGCTTCAAAGCAAGGTGGGCCTTATGCTTGGCGTGCCTTTGCAGATTCATTACCATGCGAGAGCTTTGGATTGGTGTTGTCGAGGTTCTCACCGAGCCCAGCATTGGGAGCGGCAACACGCGTGCGTTCACAAACGTTGTTACCTGGGCAGGGAATGCTTCGGAATATCGTTGGTTCAGTCACACGCCGTTTTCGCGGAATACGGATGGACTGTACTCAGCACGGAAAACGAGAGCCCAGTTGCGCGCGAGACGAGCTTACAGCGAGGAAATCGCTGAAATCATCGAACGCGCGAAGACGAATCCAAAAGCTTGCATTTACGCGACGTTCAATTACTATCCTTCCAAGCCCGCTTAGCCGCCCACAAGAGCTAGAAGCTAGAGGCTAGAAGCTAGAAGCTGCTGTCTCACCACACCCGGCACGGCTTCGGGGCCACCATCTTATCCGCCTTCTTGCAACTGAAGCTCTTGGCGAACTCCGGCAGATCGGTCAGCACTGTATTAGTCCGATACTCATCGGGTGCATGCGGATCCGTCTGCGCCTGCGTGCGCAGTTGCTCCGGCCGTGTCTGCGTGCACCATTGCTGCGCATACGCAATCCAGAAGCGCTGGTCCGGCGTATAGCCGTCCGTCTTCGCGTTCATGTCCAAGTGCGCGTCCTGTGCCTTATCGAGCCATGCCAGCCAAGCCAGCCACAACCCGCCCAGGTCGGCGAGATTCTCGCCCAGCGTGAGCTTGCCGTTCAGGTGAACGCCCGGCACCGCTTCAATGGCGTCGTACTGCTTGACCTCACAATCCGCGCGGTCGTTGAATTTCTGTTCGTCTTCCTTCGTCCACCAATCCTTCAGGTTTCCATCTTTGTCGAACTGGCGCCCCTGGTCGTCGAATCCATGGGTAAGCTCGTGTCCGATGGTTGAGCCCATGTCCCCATAGTTGGCTGCATCGTCTTCTTTGTCGCTGAAGAAGGGCGGCTGAAAATATCCGGCAGGGAAGTTGACGTTGTTCTCTTGCGGATCGTAGTAGGCATTCACGGTTGGCGGCGACATCAACCATTCGTTCTTATCCACCGGCTTGCCAATTTTGGCCAGGTCGCGTGCAAACTCGAATTGCGTCACCCGTTCCTCGTTGCCCAATGTGTCGCCGCGCACGATTTCGAGCTTCGAATAGTCGCGCCACTTATCCGGATATCCGATTTTGTTCATCACGGTGTGGAGCTTTTCCTTGGCCTTGACCTTGGTCTCGGCGCTCATCCAGTCAAGGCTGTCGATGTCCTTGTCCATCGCCTGTTCAATGGCCAGGGTCATCTCCAGTGCATGCTGTTTCGCATCGGGCGGGAAATATTTCGCGACATAAACCTGGCCCAGCGCTTCGCCCATTTCGCCATCGATGCGGCTTGTGCATCGCTTCCAACGCTCCTGCTGCTTTTCGGCGCCGTTGAGTGTATGCGAGTAGAAATGCCATGTCTCTTCATCGAAGGCCGTCGGCAGGCTGGTGCCCGCATACGTGTGCAGCAAGTGCCAGCGCAGGTAGGTCTTGATCTGGTCAAGGGGCGTATCGCCCAGCACGGCGTTGAACTCAGCGAAAAACTTTGGCTCCATATCGTTCATCTTGCCGGAGGCAGGCGCATGCGTAGCATCCAGGTACTCGCGCATCGAAAAATGCGTCAGCTGTTTACTGAATGCGTCAAGATCTGTGGGGTGATTCAGATTTTGCGGGTCGCGCTGTTCGGTAATCGTGAGCGACGCTTTGGCCAACCGTGTTTCGATCGTAAGCACGCTATCGGCATCCTTTTGCGCCTGTGCTTCGGGTTCGCCGGCCAGCGCAAAAATCTTGCGGACGTGATCGACGTATGCTTTGCGCTGCTCCAACGACTTGGCGTCGGTGCGCGTGTAGTAATCCCGCTCCGGCAGGCCAAGGCCGCCCGCGCCATAAAAACTGATTACCGAATTTGCGTCGGCAAAATCCTGATTTGAGCCCATTCCAAAGAAGGCGTTCACGCCGATCGTTTGCAGATGTCCCACCAGGGGCGGCAATTCCGTCAACGATTTCAGCGCAGCGATTCGGTCGAGCTCCGGCTGCAGAGGCGCGATGCCCGCCTTGTCAATTGCTGCCGTATCCATGCAACTCGCGTATTCGTCGCCGATCTTTTGCTCGTTCGGCGTCCGCGAAGGCGAAGGAGTTGCTGCCTGTTCGAGAATCTGTTTCAGATGCAGCCGGTTCACTTCATACAGCTCGGTAAAGCGGCCGTACGAAGTCTGGTCGGGAGGGAGCGGATTGCGCTTGAACCAGCCATTGCAACTGTAGCGATAGAAGTTGTCGCACGGGTCCACGCTTTTGTCGATCAGGGATGGATCGAAGACGCGAAGCTCAGGTCCTGCAGGGGCATCGGAGGGCGCGGCCTGGCAAAAACCACAGGCTGGCAGAAGAGCGGCCACTAGAGCAGGACCGCCAAGACGCCCAAGATAGCCAAGACGCCAAGACTACAAAGGGAGGAACGCCGGATGCGAAACATGCCGAAACTTTATCAGATTCCCGTCGCCCGGTTTTCGGGCTCGACCGGCCATTACAATGATGGAGGTGCCAAAACCCATTGAGGAGCAAATTGAGTGGCGCAACGCACATTTAGCATCATCAAGCCTGACGCGGTCGGCAAAGGCTACACAGGAGCGATTCTGGCCGAAATTGAAAAAGCCGGTTTCAAGATCGTCGCGATCAAAAAGGCATCGATTTCCGTGGCGCAGGCGAAGGGGTTTTACCATGTGCACGCCCAGCGTCCGTTCTTCAACGATCTGTGCTCATTCATGGCCTCGGGGCCGCTCTTTCTGATGGTCCTTGAGAAAAACAACGCCATTGCGGACCTGCGCAAGCTGATGGGCGCGACCAATCCCGCCAATGCCGACGAGGGTACGATCCGCAAAAAATTCGCTGGCTCGCTGCAGGAGAATGCGATTCACGGTTCCGATGCTGAAGACACGGCTGCCTTCGAAATCGGCTATTGGTTTGCAGGATACGAATTGATCTAGGCCCGATCGCGCTCAGTTGAGGAGGGATTCGATTCGCTCCTTGAGCGCCGACACTTCGCTGCGCAATTCAGCCAATCCCGACTCCTGCTGTGCGATGCGTTCTTCGAGCCCTGAAAGATTGAGCGCGGACTGGGTGTCGTTTCGCGTTTGCAACCCGTCCCCCGTTGGAGCCGCCGCCACTTCGCCGGACAGCAGATGCGCATAACGTGATTCCTTGGTGCCGGGTTGTCGCGCCAGCACAGCCGCCAGCGGCGGCTCGCGCTCCATCAGCTTCTGGAGTCCGCCAAGCACATCGCCGATTTCTTCAAACTTGTGCATGCGCTCGGTCCGGCCGCGCAGCTCGCCCGGCGTCTGCGGCCCGCGCAGCAGCAACACGCACAACAGCGCTGTTTCAGCGCGGCTGAAGTTGAAGGCTTCGCCAAGCCGGTGTTCGTACTTTGACACCCGGCTATCGGCTCCCTGTGCCGGGCCGGCCAGAGCGTTGATCCTGCAGGCCGACGAGCGCGTCGCGCACTTCGTCCTCATGCAGATTCATGACCGGCTCGCGATTCGAACGCTGATTGCAAGCATTCATCAGGGCGTTGAGCGAGAGCGGATAATAATCCGGGGTCGTTATTTCTTTCTCAAGAAGCGCTCCCAACACGCGCGCTTGAGCGGCATCCAGCACAATGGGTCCCGTTGGCGGCATACGTCTATTCTGCCACCCGACGTCGGCAAATCGTTATGGAGGATGTTGCAGGCGGCGGCTCGACTCACCCCGACGACCTGGCGCGGAAGAATGCGCTGCCGCTTTTCCACACCCCCGCTCGACTCTGCGATACTAAATCGTTATGCCGATTGCCGATCTGCAGGAAGCTGCACAAAAAATAGCCGGGTTCCTCGCCCATCTCAACAAGCTGGGCGGCCTGCGTCTCAAGTACCGCATCACTGCGGGGGACGGCGCGCGCGATCCGGAGGGCCTTGAAGGGCGTCAGATTTACGTTGAACTGGGCGGCCCCGATGTTCCGCTCGTCACCCAGCACAATGGCGAACTGCTGCGTGCGCTTGAGACGATCGCCGCACAGATGCTTCGCCTCGATCAGCGCGAGCATGACCTTGTCAGTTTCGATGCCGGCAACTTCAAGGCTCTGCGTGCGCAGGAGCTGCGCATGGCTGCCGAGACCGCCGCGGAAAAGGTCCGCAAATCAGGAGTCCCCTATGCGTTTCCGCCCATGAACAGTCGCGAACGCCGCCTGTTGCATCTGGCGTTTCGCAGTATGGAAGGCGTGGAGACCGCGAGTTCCGGAGAAGGGCAGGATCGTTTTCTGGCTGTTTATCCCGCAGGCAAAACCAGTCTGCCGGTCGCGGCGCCGGTCAAGCCGCGAGGGTTTGAACGACGACCGCGACGGTAGCCACTTAATTCATGCGCGGGTATGCCACAATACCCGCAATGAGAATCTTCAGACGGCTGCTCATCTTTTTCCTTGCTGTGCCCCTCTGCAGCGCGCAAAAGCGCCTCGTCCTCATCGATCAGGACGGCTCCGGTCCTGGCGGGTCGAACCAGATGGCCATCCTGGCGCTGCTTCAGTCGCCAAAGGTAGAGGTCCTCGGCATCACCATGGTGACCGGCAATGCGTGGCGCGACGAAGAAACGCATGCATACGCTGCGCATGCTTGAACTCACCGGCCACGCCAATGTGCCACTAGCCAAAGGCGCCGTATTTCCGCTGATCCGCACGCAACGGGAAACGCAAATCACATCGGCGATCGACGGCAAGGTCACATGGCTCGGCGCGTGGGGACAGGGACCGACGACGCTGGTTGAAACCGCGCACGGGGTCACTCCGATTACGCCCGATAAACTCGAGGCTCATGGGCCGTACGACATTCCGCCTCTAGCCGAGGGCGCGCCGGGTCTAAAGGCCATCGACGAAGACGCAGTTCACTTTCTCATTCGACAGGTACATGCGCATCCGCACCAAGTGACGATCTACGCGGCGGGACCGTTTACCAACATCGCGCTGGCCATCTCCATCGATCCCGAATTCGCCGCGCTCACACGAGGCATTGTGCTGATGGGCGGAAGTCTCAATCCGCAAACCGACGATCCTGAGTTCGCAACCGATCCACGTCACGAGTTCAATTTCTGGTTCGATCCTGAAGCCGCGCATATCGTGCTCCGCGCCGACTGGCCGCGTGTCGATGTCACGACCGTCGATGTCTCCATCAAAACGCCGTTCACGCGGAAGATGCTCGATGAGATTTCGAAATCGCAGTCGCCCACAGCGCGTTACATCGCTGCCTGGAGCCAGGACCGCTATTACATGTGGGACGAACTAACCGCCTGCGCATGGCTCGATCCCACACTCATCACGAAAGAGCAGCAGCTTTACATGGATGTCGATCTGAGCCACGGCCCAAACTACGGGGACACGCTTACGTGGACCGAAAAGTTGAAGCCCGCTACCAGCGTCCGCCTCGTTCACGCGCAGCTCGATCTCGATCTACCCCGGTTCCAAAAAATGTTTGTCGGGCTCATGACGGGAAACAACTAGAGCCATCGGCCTGAAGAAGAGCGGAATTGCTCAAGGCTCTCGAACGCAGCGCCGATAGGCGTTGCGGTGAGCATATGGCGCCAATCGCGATTTGTCGTCCTTACGCTTGCCGTTCTTTCGCCCGGCACGGCGCGTACACAAGAGCCAACCAACGCATCGTTTTTCGCGATAACCCGGCCAACCTTCCCAGCAAAACACGAAACCGCAGCCGGTCTCGACAAGACGCTCCAAGTCATCGCCTGGCCGGCCTATGGCATTCTGCCGACCCGCGACTCTGCGGCGGGCAACCACGGGGCTCTAGGCAGGACTGAGGAATTTGTGCTGGCAGGGGAGCGTTTCGGTTTCCTCGCTGACATGGCGACCACTGAACGCGGCTTGCGGGCCCGGTGCCATGAAGAAGACCCCTTGAATACCCTGTTCGGAAACCGGAATCAGCTGGGAGTTCTCAGCTCGATGACGGCGTGGGAGCTGGGCTCTTCCTATGCGTCAGTTGCGATCCCGCGATGGTTCGAGCGCACCCGCTGCCGCAGACCGGCGCGCATCGTAGCCATCCTCGGCGGCAGCTTTCTCGTCGCCGATCGCGTAAGAACATCCATTCGGAACTTCCAGCTCGATAGACCTCTTCACTCACAGGTGGATCTCCATTTGGCGCGATTCCAGTGAACTTCCGTGGACCTGAGGCCTCGACCAGAGTAACGGGACTCGAGCAGTCTCCGCCAGTTTCGAACCCGTTTCTAGAGCTGCTTCGTCCCGTCTAGCCGCCATTTTCTGCCGATATCCCCCATTGGTGTATGACCATTGGTGCCTTACCAATGTGCATGGCGCGAGCACTTTAGTGGACCTGATCGGCCGCCAAAGTAGTATGGCTGCGCGCTGCCCGCTGCGAGACACTGAGGCCGTCATCATTTGAGGGCCGAAGTTCTGTGAGCAATCGAACGAAATCACAAGCAGTTATTCTGGTGCTGGGCGCGCTTCTGGGCATCGCTCAAGTGCAGGCAGAAGAAGCGTCCTTCATTGAGTTATCGGCTCCCAAGCCGCAGGCTGCCCGTTCTGACAAGGCGGACAAGGCGCTCCGCATTTTCACCTGGCCCGCCTACAGCATGAGCCCCAGATTCGCTCCCGCTGAGGAAGATCGCTCGAAACTCGCAAGAACCGAAGAATTCGTTCTCGCTGGTGAACGCCTCGGCTTTTTGGCGGACGCGACGACGACTCAGCTCGGCATGAACCAGGGACACGAGGGTGACCCGCTGAACACACTCTTTGGAAGCAACAACAGGGTTGGCGTGCTTGGCTCTATGACGGCGTGGGAACTTGGTTTCTCTTACTCGTCCGTTGCAGTGCCCCGCTGGTTCGAACATACCCGTTACCACAAGGCAGCGCAGATCTTCGCGATCGCTGGAGGCAGTGCGCTGGCGGGATTTCGCGTAAAGATGGCGATGCAGAATGCGCAATTCATAAAGTAGGGCCTATCTTATAAAAAGAAAAAAGGGCGCTTTCTCCAAAGAGAGAGCGCCCTTTATTTTTCCCCCGAAAGCCAGCTTATCCGTTCAGCTGTTCCTGCAGCTTGTTGAGCGTCCGGTGCAGGTCTTTGTCGGTGCGCCGATGCTCGTCGATCTTCCCGATCGAGTGCATCACCGTGGTGTGGTGCTTGTTGCCGAATTGCCGGCCGATCTCGGGCAAACTTGCTTCCGTCATCTGCTTGGCCAGGTACATGGCAATCTGTCGCGGCACAACCACATTGCGGCTGTTGTTCTTCTGCTTCAAATCGCTGACCTTCATGCCGAACTGCTCGGCGACAGCGCGCTGAATCGCCTCAATCGTGATCTTGCGAACCTGCATGTCGATAAACTGCTTGAGGCATTGTTGCGTCGCCGCCAGCGTAATTTCCATCCGATTGAGCTGGCACCACGCGATCAGACGCACCAGTGCGCCTTCAAGCTCGCGCACGTTGGTGCGCACATTCGACGCGATAAAGAGCGCCACATCGGTGGGCAGCACCACCTGTTCAGACTCGGCCTTCTTTTGCAGGATGGCCACCTTGGTCTCGAGATCGGGCGGTTGGATGTCCGCGATCAGGCCCCATTCAAACCGCGAGCGCAAACGGTCTTCAATCTCCGCGAGTTCCTTCGGCGGGCGATCCGATGCGATCACGATCTGCCGCATGCTTTCATGCAGCGCGTTGAACGTATGGAAGAACTCTTCCTGCGTTCGCTCCTTCTGCGCGATGAACTGAATGTCGTCGATCAACAGCACGTCGACCGTGCGGAAACGATCGCGGAAGCTGGTCATTCGATCGTTGCGCAACGAGGTGATCATTTCGTTGGTGAATTTCTCTGCTGAAACATAGCAGATATTTGCCACCGGTTGGCGCCGTTTCACTTCGTGTCCAATGGCGTGCATCAAATGCGTCTTGCCCATGCCGACGCCGCCATAGAGGAAGAGCGGGTTGTAGGCGCGCGACGGTCGCTCGGCAACTGCAAGCGCCGCGGCTCGCGCAAACTGGTTGCCATTTCCAATCACGAAATTGTCGAAGGTGTAACGCGAATTCAGCTGCGCAGCTGTCGACCAATCGAAACGAGCCTGCTCGGGCACGCGATGATTCGGCGCCGGCGGAGGCGCGGTGGGCGCGTGCGCCGACAGGGGACCAAATCCACCGTCCTTCCGTTGTGGAGGGACGGAAGGATCTTCGCTGGCTGTCACGAAGACCACATCGTCAAACTCGAGCGACTGCAGATCGATCGCTTCCTGAATCAGGTCGCCATACTTGTCGCCGATGTGCTGAAACTCGGCCGAGGGAACGCGCACGTAGAGTGTGCGTCCGGCAGCATGACTGTAGCGTGTGGGCTTGAGCCACGTCTCATACGACTGGCGGATGACTTTTTTCTCGAGGGCCCCGAGAATTTGAAGCCATGGATTAAGTGCCGAAACCGGCGAAATAGCGAATACCATCGACTGAATCCTTGCTTGCGTCGCCTATGCCTAGCCGCAACGGTTCATCTGCCCGGTTTAGGCAATGCTCTCTCGCCAGTGAAGCTTTCGCTCACTGTCGAGTTTGCTTCTCAAAACTTGCCTGGTGCCGTGTTTAGCCCCTGACCTGCAATTCGGGACTCCGGATGATTCTCGTTCCGTGGGACGCTTGAAAATCTTTTCTGAACGGACCCGATAGTAGCACATTCGGAGATCATTGCAATCCCTCATTCACAATACTTCGCCGAATCTCTTTCAGGTTGCACCATCGATGGTGAAAGCTCTAAAAAATGTTGCGACGAGCGTGCGAATTTCGTGCGCCGTTTTCGATCTTCGGCATCATTTTTTGATGAGCATTTTTCGATATCGTTTGCTTCGCGAAATTCTGTCCGTCATCTCTCCCTGCGGGCGCGCGACTGGATTCCTGAGTCAACCTGCGATACACTAAATACTTGCCGATAAGGCTCAGATTTTCTAGAGGAACCAGGAGCGCATTTCAATGCCCAAGCGCACTTTTCAACCCAACCGCCGCAGCCGCGTAAAGAAGCACGGCTTTCGCGCGCGCATGAAGACCAAAAGCGGCGCAGCCGTGCTCAGCCGCCGTCGCGCGACCGGACGCAAACGTGTCTCGGTGAGCGCAGGATTTCGCGACTAGAACGGTTCTCTAATTGGTGCACGCCGAAGCCCCGATCTCCAGCGGCTTTTTCCATAAGAATCAGCCGACTTGCACTGCATCCCCCAAAGCAAGCCTGTTGGAAAACCGCTCTAAGCTGTGTCCCGCCGGTTTTGGCCGGAGTTCCTTTGCCGTTGCTTTTGGTCGAGCAGAACGGCGCAAAGTTTCTCCGGTAATGCCATGAGCATCCCGCACAAAGTGAATTCGAACCAGACCGCACCTGAGTCCGTGCGTCGCGCGCGATCGCTTGTCGGCTTCCGTTTGCGCAAGCATGCGGACTATCAGCGCGCTTACGCCGCCAGCCGCAAGCGCCAATCTCCATCGATGAGCTGGTTTCTCGCGCCGCAATCGGAACTGCTTCCAGGATCAATTCAAGGACCGATTCCGGGACCAATGCAGGGACCACGCGTCGGGCTCACTGCCGGCAAGGTACTCGGCAAGTCGCACGAGCGCAATCGCATCAAGCGTCGCATGCGCGACATTCTCCGCCGGCACGTTGAATTGCTTCCCCCCGGTTTCGACCTCATCCTCCATCCGCGCCGTTCGGTGCTGACTGCCGAATTCTCGAAACTTGAGGCCGAGGTGGTGCGTATCCTTGGACAGGCAAATGCGGAAGCTGCGCGCGTAGCGCGGCCTGCAGCGCCGAGGTCGATTGTATGACGCGCATTCTGCTGGCCACCCTCGAGTTCTACCGCCGCTGGCTTTCGCCGGCTCTGCACACGCTGAGTCCGGGGGGTGCCGCTTTTTGCCCACGTGTTCCGAATACGCCACCATCGCGATTGCCAACCACGGACCTCTGCGCGGCGTAGGCCTCGCCGCGGGTCGCCTGCTCCGATGTCATCCCTTCAGCCGCGGAGGACTCGATCCAGTTCCGCCCGCGGCCACCCCTTTTCCGCACGAACCGTTACCATAGACAGAGAGGCGCTTTTGCTCGCGCCCTCTCTCCAACGACAGGAAGTTCCCTTTGCCCGAAATTCGCAATCCCAATCTAGACTCGCAAGGACCAGGCGGCGGTGGTGGCAGCGGCAGCGGCGGTGATTTCCGCAGCCTGACCACATTTGCCTTCCTGGCGGTCATTCTTTTTCTTGCGTTTCAATACTTCAAGCCCAAGCAGGATTCCACCCAGCCCACCACACAGACCCAGCAGACGCAACAGCACTCCGCGCAGCAGACCGCAAGCCAGCCCGCATTGAGCGCGGCGTCAGGCGTGAATGCGACCTCTCCTGGATCGGCAACGACGCCCGCAATTGCCGCGGCGGCCGAAACGGAGACCACGGTCGAAAACGAGCTCTATCGCATCGTTTTCACGAACCAGGGTGGACAGGTCAAGCACTGGATCCTGAAGAAATACTTCGATACCGGCGGCAAGCCCCTCGACCTGGTGCAGCCGCAGCTCGCGGCGCAATTCGGCTACCCTCTCTCGCTCTATACCTATGACTCGTCGCTGACATCGCAGCTGAATCAGTCGCTGTACCAGGCCTCGGCGACCGGCCACGTACTCGCGCCCAACACGCTGACCTTTCACTACGCGCAAGGCGGGCTCGATGTCGTAAAGACCTTCCATTTCGATTCGACGTACGTAATCAACGCCGAAGCCGAAGTGCGCCGCAACGGAGCTCCTGTGCGCGCACTGATCGACTGGCCGGCGGGCCTGGGCGACATGGAGGAGTTCCTTCCGTCCTCGTACGACGCGCAGCACCATTCTTACCCAGTCTCAGCTCGTCACCTCCATCGGCAGCAAGGAAGACACAACGGCTGCGGCAAAGGTGAGCGGCAACGCCACGTCCGAGCAGCCCTTTGACTATGCGGCCGTCGCGGATCTCTACTTCGCCGCGGCGTTGCTACCGGATTCCCCAGAGCACGCCACACTGGTCACGCAGCACAACAGCGTGGACGTGCCTCAGCGACCTCTCCAATCCCAGCAGCCAGAAAAAGCCGCATCCCGTGCTGGGCATCGCCATGGGAGATACCAGCGGCCCGACCCATGTGCGTGTCTTCGCCGGTCCCAAACAGACCGACGTGCTGAAAAGCATCCATGCCATGGGTTCTGACGGGAAGCCGGACGGTCCAACGCTCGAGCCATTGATCCAGTACGGCATGTGGGGAATCATCGCCAAGCCGCTCTACTTTGCGCTGCGCTGGCTGCATGACCTGCTCGGCTCGGGCCGCGACAGCTGGGGCTGGGCCATCATTCTCTTCACAGCGACCTTCACGATTATCATGCTGCCTTTCCGCTTCATGGCGATGCGCTCTTCGTTGAAGATGATGCGCATTCAGCCCAAGGTGGACGCTCTCAAGAAGCGCTATTCCCATCTCAAGATCAACGACCCCAAACGGGCCGAAATGAACACCGAGATGATGCAGCTCTACAAGACCGAGGGCGTGAACATGTACGGCGGCTGCCTTCCGATGCTGCCGCAGATCCCGCTCTTCTTCGCCTACTTCCGCGTCCTGCAATACACGGTGGAACTGCGCCAGGCACACTGGTTCTGGCTTAAGGATCTCTCCACGCCCGACCCGCTGCACATCCTGCCGATCCTGATCATCATCACCATGTTCCTCACCCAATACATCACCCCGTCGCCGGGAATGGATCCCGCACAGCGGCGCATGATGGCCTTCATCATGCCCGTCTTCATGGGCTTCATCCTGTTCAACTACGCTTCGGGACTGGCTCTCTACTGGGGCACCAGCAACCTGATCAATCTCATCCTGCAACTGTCCATCAACCAATCGAGCATGGGCAAGGAGATGCACGCTATCGCGGCGCGCCGCAACCCTCCAAAAAAAAGTAGCGGCGCCAGCCCTCGCGTGATTCAAGGCCGCCGCTAATCAGCCTCTTAAGATAGCGCGCGAACATGGGTGCCCCAGGTCTCGTTTCTGAGACCTGGGAGAGCTATGAACCCAACTCGACCATTCCGAACCAGGCGTGACGCACGCAGCGTTCTCCCGGAGGGAGAACAGGAATTAGCCCAGGGTGAAACCCTGGGAACGCCAGCCATTCGCGTCCCAGTCCCGTAGGACGGCGCAAACCTGCGAGGAATTCACCCCAGCGCAGCAGCCAGCGCCTGATCAACCGTCGGATGTGAAAACTCAAATCCAGCCGCGCACAGCTTGGAAGGCACAACACGGCTACTCGCCAGCAGCGCCTCGTCGGCCATTTGTCCGAAGGCCAGCCGCAGAGCAAACGCAGGCACCGGGAGAACCGCAGGCCGATGAAGCTGCCGCGCCAGAGCAACAGTGAACTCCGCATTCCGAACGGCGTTCGGCGCGGCCACGTTCACCGGACCGGCCAGCGAGCGCGTCTCCAGGGCAAACAGGAGCGCCGCAACCGTATCCTCCAGGCTGACCCAGCTCATCCATTGCCGCCCCGATCCGAGCCTCCCGCCCAGCCCCAAACGAAACACCGGCAACATCTTTTCGAGCGCCCCCGGTCCCCGGCCCACCACCACCCCGAACCGCGCATGCACGACCCGAATGCCTGCTGCCGCGGCCGGCCTTGCGGCTTCCTCCCATGCGCAGCATAGTTCGGCCAGAAAGCCCTCACCAGGCGCCGAAGCCTCGTCCAAAACCTCCTCGCCCCGATTGCCATAGATTCCCACTGCCGAAGCGACTACGAGGGTCTGAGGTGGCTGACGCAATCCGGCAAGAATCCCCGCCAGCGCCCGCGTCGAATCCACGCGACTCTTCCGCATCTCATGCCGATAGGCAGCCGTCCAACGATGCGCCGCCACGTTTGCGCCCGAGAGGTGAACCGCCGCGACACAACCCTCCAGCGGGGAAGTGTCCGCGATCGCTCGCGTGGCCGACGGATCCCAGCCGAGCTGGTCGTCCCGGCGCGGTGCGCCGCGCACCAGCTGAACTACGGGGGTGCCGGACGCGGCCAGCCTCTGCCGCAAGGCCGTCCCCAGCATCCCCGAGGCGCCGCTTAATACGATCTTGACTGGTTGCCCGACAACCCCATCCCTCGTTTTGATCATCTGCACATACATAGATCGATTCTCCGCCCTTTCAACGAATTGAGTGCGGTTTGCCCCACCTGGAGGAATTTAGTATCATGAGAATAGGTTTTGATCGGGGCAACAAATTTGCGGACGTGCACCCTCGGGAGGGTCGCTGATGACGGAGCTGGCAACAGTTCGCAGAGAAGAAACGCAGAAGTCGCAAGTCGACACCGAAACCACCGAGAGATTCATCGCCGAAAAACATATCGGCGAGCGCATCAAGCGCCTGCGGCTGAAGAAATCCATGGGTCTCGTCGAGCTGGGCAGGCACACCGGGCTCTCCGCGAGCTTTCTTTCGCAGCTTGAGACCGGCCGCGTGGTGCCCACCCTCCGCAACCTCGCGCGCATCGCCATGGTCTTCTCCAAGGATCTTTCGTACTTCTTTGAAAGCGACCCGCAGTCCATGTTCCGCGTCCACCGGCGCAAGGAGCGCGTGCGCCTGCCACAGACCGGTGTAGACGAGCCCACTTACTTCTTTGAGAGCTTGGGCTACATGGTGCCCGACCGGCACATGGACCCCTACTTCGCCCAGTTCATCCCCCTTGAGAAGGACCACGAGCCACGCGCGCACATGCACCCCGGATTTGAGTTCCTGTATGTGCTCGAAGGCGAGCTCGACCTCCGCCACGGGGAGCATCAGTGCACGCTGGAGCCCGGCGACGCGGTCTATTTCGACGCCAGTACGCCCCATTCCTATGTCTGTGCGGGAAAGAAACCGGCCGATGCGCTCATCGTCACCATGCACCAGCCGCCGCCCATTCAGCCCGTTACGCTGCTTCGCCAGGGAGTGCCGCGCGCCCTGCCGGGCAATCCGGCGCACACCTCGCCGGGCAGTCATCAGTAGTCGAAGACGAGCCTTGTGGCTCGCTAGTTTCTATCGTGACAATAAGCGCGGACATTGTCCGAGCCTGTGACCTTCCGGCGTAGCTACATCGACGCGCTTCGAGCCGCGGATAAGAATTTGGCTGATTGTGGCGTTTGCTCGCTCGTGATTCTTCCACGATGAAGTAGTCATCGAGAAGGAATTCTATCCTTACTCCCGCACCCCACCGAAATACTCCGCCACTTCCTGCCAGTTGTTCACGCGCGTATAGCCGGTTGCGGTCAGGTTATGCGGCGCGGTGTAGAGCAGCCCCGTTCCCTCGAACCGCTGCAGATTCCGCGGCAGATCGTCGATCAGATAATCCGCCCGCAAAATGCTCTTGTTCCCGCAAAACACATAATGCGTCGGCGGAATGAACGCGAAATGCCGCTGCAGCCACCGGTACTTGGGGCCCAGGGAATTTGGCACCGTCATGGCCTGCGTGGCAATAAAAATCTCAAAGCGCGAAGACAGTTGCTTAAGTACGTCCTGCGCACCCGGCATCAGGGCCAGATCCTCAAAGAAATCCTCGGCATCGAGAAAGGCGCGCAACTGCCCCTGCCGATCGAGCGGCGCAATCTCCCACAATCCCTTGCCAGCGAGATCGTCCACCGTCACAGCATCGTCGAATGCCTGGTTGTAGCGGCGCAGGTGCTCGGCGAGCGTATCCGCCATCACCTCGTCCATGTCCACACAGACGCGCTTCACCCGTTGCTCCTTATGCGCGCATCCCCGCGCATGGTTTCCCTATCGCCTTGCCCGCTCATTCTGTAATCGCGCCCATGAACCTGGGTGCCCCATCCTAGCTCTGCTAGGGTGGGAACGCACGAACGATCATATTCACCTTAATTAGCTGGTTGTATTCCGCAGGCCAAGTCCATCAGGCGCCGGCATGGCGCGGCCGCCGAATCGCCCGCCCGTCGCTCGCCGCCGGTTCCGGCTGCGGCGCCTTCGGCGCTGGAGTGATTTCCGGATCCCAATAGAGCATCCGACCGCAGCTGTCGCAGGTCATCAGCTCGCCCTCGCGCAACTGGTTCCACGTCTGCGGGCGCACGCCCATCCGGCAGCCGGTGCATTGCTGGTTCTCTGCGCGTGCCAGGCCGGTGCCGCGGCTGGCCGCAATGCGATCGAACCGCGCAAGCAACTCCGGGTCAATCTGCTGCCGTAGCGCATCGCGTTCCGTCTGCAGTGTCGCGAGCTCTGCGCCGATCTCCTGCTGCCGCAATGCAACGCGCTCGCGTGTCTTATCCAACGTCGTCGCGGATTCCTCTACCAGGGAGCGCGCGGCAGCCAGTGCCGCTTCCTGCGCTTCCGTTCTCTCCAGGCTGGCAAATTCCTCGGTATCCAGGCGCTCAATCTCGCTCTCGGCGAAGCCGACTTCATGTTCGATTGCCGCGGCCTGCTCGGGTGTCGTGACAGAATCCAGCTGCGCCCGGTAGCGCGCGGCTTTCTGCCGATGCCCGGCAACGTCGCGTTCGATGCGGTTGCGCAGCGAGTCTTCCCGCGCCAATGCATCGGATGCCTCGGCGGCCTGGCGCTGTGCGGAAGCCAGCGCGCTCTCGGCTTGCGTCACGTCAGCTGGCAGGGAGCGCGCGTTCTGCGCCAAGCGGGTCCGCTCCAGGTCGACTGCCTGCAGCTTTGCAAGATTTTCAATATGTGCGCGCATCCGTCTACTGAAGTCTATGCCATCAGCCGTCTAATAAGAAAATGGACGGCGCGCGGATGGGGCAATCGCATCCAAGAGAGTAGAAATGGAACCAGGCTAAAAATGGGACCCGCACAGGAGCAAAGATCGTTCGCACGCCGGTACCGGTGGCTCTTGGGTACCACGGGCGCGCTTTTCATTTTGCTCGCGGCAATTACAATCGCCGGAATCATCACTGCGCGCCGCGCGGAACCTTATTTGCGCATGCGCATTGTCCAGGGTCTGGCCAACCACTTCCATGCCCGCGTGGAACTCGACACCTTCCATGTCTCCCTCGGCAACGGATTGCGCGGGGAGTGGGGCGTGTGGGCTCAAGGACATGGCCTGCGCATCTGGCCGCCCGCGGAGGTTGCCGGCGTAGCGGTGCCCAACCCACCGCCAGTCAATGGGCCACCTGTTGAGCCTCTGATCAGCCTGGCCTCCTTCGGCTTCCACGTCCCCCTGCGCTACAAGCCGGACATGCCGATTTATGTTGGCCAGATTCATCTAGAGGGCCTGCACATTCACTTGCCGCCCAAGTCGCACTTCCTGCACCTCGCGCCTGCGCCGAGCCAGCAACGTCGCGCAACCCAGTTCCGGGGGCCTCCCCATCAGTTTCCAATTGGGCAACGTGGATTGCAAAGACGCGGTCCTGATTCTCGACACCAGCAAGCCGGGCAAGTTGCCGCTCGAGATCGACATTGCGCGCTTCAAGCTAAGCGGCATCTCTCCGAACAACTCCATGCACTTTGAAGCCGAGCTCACAAACCCTCGGCCCATTGGCACGATTCACACCAAGGGCATCTTCGGTCCCTGGCAGGTAACTGACCCCGGCGAGTCGCCCATCGCGGGCGATTATCGATTTGACGATGCCGACCTCAGCGACTTCAAAGGGATTGCGGGCACCCTCAGCTCGACCGGAAACTATGTCGGCTCGCTGCGCGATCTGAATGTCGACGGCCAAACCGACACGCCCGATTTCAGCCTGACTCACTTCGGCAACCACGATGGATTTGAAAACTCAGTTCCATGCCATCGTGGATGGCACCAACGGCGATACGCGTCTCGATCCCGTGAATGCCGTCCTGGGCCATACCCACATCACGGCGCGCGGGCAGGTGGTACGCGCATTTGCGAAGGGAGACGGGGATTCTCTCCATTCCATCGGCCACGACATCGATCTCAAAATCGAAGTGAACCAGGGACACATCGAAGACTTTCTCCATCTCGCGAGCCACGACGCGACGCCCCTTCTCACCGGCGACGTAACTCTGCGATCGTACCTTGCACATTCCGCCCGGCAAGGAGACGGTTCACGAGCGCATGACGTTGAAGGGCCAATTCATCCTTGATCACGCGGCAGTTCTCCAGCACAAAGGTGCAGGAGCCGCATCGAGGAACTCAGTTTGCGCGGGCAGGGAAGATCCGCATGACGCAAAATCCCCTGACCACGAAACCATCCAGTCCACCATGCAGAGCGATTTTCAGCTCGCAAACGGCGTCATCACCCTCCCGAATCTCGACTTCACCGTTCCTGGCGCCGACATCGAATTGAAAGGTACGTACAAGCTAGACGGCGGCGCGCTCGGATTCACGGGAGTCGCGAAGATGCAGGCCACGGTCTCAAAGATGGTGGGCGGCTGGAAAGGCCTGCTGCTCAAGCCGGCCGATCGCTTCTTCAAAAAGGACGGCGCCGGAACTGAGGTTCCGATCCATATCGCCGGCACCTACAAGAATCCCGAATTCGGCGTCGATGTGAAGGGCATGCCGCATACGCATCCGCAGCGGCCCGACGAACAGCAACCCGCACAACCGTCAAGCGCAGGTCGCCGCCGCCCGCGACGTCAGCACTGACGCGCCTCATGCCCTCCGCTCATATCCAGGTCTATCATGGCATTCCTGTACAATTCGCTGTTATCCGCGTACATGTGCATTGGAGGACAGCGATGGATATCGCTCTTCTTGATTCCGTTGGCAATCGGCGGGCTTATCTTTCTCACTCTCGTCCTGGGCAGCTTCTTCACCGTCAACACGGCGCAGATCGCCATCATCACGCGCTTCGGCAAGTTCCTGCGCGTGGCTGAACCGGGTCTGAACTGGAAAGCTTCCCTATTTCGATACCGTGGCCGGCATTGTGAGCCTGCGCGTGAACCAGATCGCGCTGACCATGGAGACCAAAACCAAGGACAACGTCTTCGTCACGATTCCCATCTCGGTGCAGAATCGCGTGCGTCCCGAGAAGGCCTACGACGCGTTCTACAAGTTGTCTGACCCGGTGGCGCAGATCAAGTCCTATGTCGAGCAGGTCATTCTTGGCCACGTGCCCAGCATGACGCTCGATGAAGTCTTTGCCTCGCAATCCAGCATTGCGGTGGCCGTCAAACAGGAACTCGACTCCGGATATGGCGGCCTTCGGCTACGAGATCGTCAATGTGCTGGTCACCGACATCGTTCCCGACGCCAAGGTGAAGTCGGCGATGAACGACATCAATGCCGCCCAGCGCGAACAGGTCGCCGCCAGCGCGCGCGGCGAGGCCGACAAAATTCTGGTCGTCAAGAAAGCCGAGGCCGAGGCCGAAAGCAAGGCGCTGCAGGGGCAGGGAATCGCCAACCAACGCAAAGCCATCGTCGAGGGACTGCAGGCCTCGATCGAGCAGTTCCAGAAGGCAGTCGAGGGCGCCACTTCGCCGGACGTGATGCAACTGGTCCTCGTCACGCAGTACTTCGACACGCTCAAGTCCATCGGCGAAAGCGACAAGACCAACACGCTCTTCCTCGCGCATTCGCCCGGTTCAGTGAAGGAAGTCTCCGACCAGATTCTCGAATCCATGCTGGTCGCGCAGAACTCGATTCGCTGAAAATCGGCGCGTCGCGTTACGAATACTTTCGAGCGCTCAGCCCAGTCATCGCGGCATTGCATCATGCCCCGTAGGGAAATCATCGCCGAATCCTCGTTCAATGTGATACTTTGGCGTGTTCACACCGTTGCCGAGTTTATGAGCAGCGGACTTATGTGTGCGGGGTCCCCAGCGACCATCGGGGCCCCCAACGAGCGATCGGTGGCTCTTTGGGGTGATCGACAGGTCCTCGTCGCTGGGGTGCTCGTACGAGGAGCCGCAATGCACTGGACCAGCAAGTTTGCGAAGCTACACGATATCCCTGTCTCTCGGAGCCGCATCTCTCGCTCCGCTCAGTCAGACACCCACCTCTCCGCCGGCAGCCCAATCCCAAAGTCAATCCGCACGAGCAGGAGTGGTGGCGTCACGCTGTCCTCTACGAAATCTATCCGCGCAGCTTTCAGGACTCCGACGGCGACGGCATCGGCGACATCAAGGGCATCACTTCGCGCCTCGACTACCTGCACGACCTCGGCATCGACGCCATCTGGATCACGCCGATGTACCCCTCGCCGGGCATCGACTACGGCTACGACATCTCCGACTACACGGCCATCGATCCGGTCTACGGCACCATGGCGGACTTCGACAACCTGGTCGCCGAAGCCAAAAAACGCGACATCCGCGTCATCATGGACTACGTCATCAACCACACCTCCGATCAACACAAGTGGTTTCTTGAGTCGCGCTCTTCGCGCGACAATCCCAAGCGCGATTGGTATGTCTGGCGCGACGGCAAAGGTGAAACCGCCACCGATAAAGGTCAGCCGCCGAATAACTGGCAGTCGTGGTTTGGCCACTCGGCGTGGCAGTGGGACGACAAGACCCGCCAGTACTACTACCACTACTTCTACGTGCAGCAGCCCGATCTCAACTGGCGCAACCCCGAGGTCCATGCGGCCATGGATGGCGTGCTCGACTTCTGGATGAAGCGCGGCGTCGCCGGCTTCCGCATCGACGCCGTCTCGCGCCTGTTCGAAGACCCGAATCTGCACGACGATCCCTATCTGCCTGGCCACAATGCCTACGGCGACCGCAACATCCAGCACAAGTACACCGACGATCTGCCCGAAGTGCATGACGTGCTGAAAGAAGTCCGCCGCGTCGTCGACAAATATCCCGGCGATCCGGTGCTGGTGACCGAGGCCGACGAGCCCAACGTCGAAGCTCTGACAAAGATGTACGGCAACAACGATGAAGTGCAGTTGCCGATGGACTTCCAGATTGCCGACGTGAATGAGCTCTCCGCGCCGCGCTTTCGCGAGCTATTCAATCAGATCGAAAACAACACCGCGCACGGCCAGCCGGAATACTTCTTCTCCAATCACGATCAGCCGCGCCAGTGGGATCGCTACGGCGACGGCGGTCCGCACAACGATCAGATCGCCAAATTGATGGCGGTCCTCGAACTCACCACGCGCGGCACGCCGCAGATGTACTACGGCGAAGAACTTGGCATGCGTACCACCGATCCGGCGCGCATTGAAGACGTCCACGATCCGATCGGCAAGCTCGGCTGGCCCAAGGAAAAAGGCCGCGACGGCGAGCGCACGCCGATGCAATGGGACTGCGTCGCCTGAGGCCGGCTTCACCACCTCGGCGAAGCCGTGGCTGCCTGTGCCGCCCAGCGCCGCCACCTACAACGTCGAGGCCGAAAGCAAGGATCCCAATTCGATCTTCAACACCTACAAACGGCTTCTCGCGCTGCGCAAAACCGATCCGGCGCTGCGCGATGGCTCGCAGGAAAGCATCAACGAAAGACGATCCCGATGTCTTCGCGTTCATTCGCCGCGCCGGCGACCGCACCGTCCTGGTCGCGCTGAACATGAGCGACCATCCGCACACCGTGGCGTTTCGCTTGAGCGACAAAGGCATCTCCGGAACGAAGCTCGCGCCGCTCTTCAGCTTCGCCTGAGACCCAGGTCCGACGATTCCGCTCGACCACGTAGTCTTGCCGCCGTTCGGCACGCTCGTCGCCGCGGTCGAGTAACGCCGATCATTGGCGGGCACGGCAGCGCGCGTGCACCCAGCGCCTGCCAGAATGTGTTAGTTTGTCATGCGATCCACCGTTGCCGAATCCACGAGCAACGGAACAAACGAGGAGACCGCAATGCACTGGACCAAAAACATCGCAGCTCGTTGCCGCGGCTTTGCTTCTCGGCGCCGCTGTCGCTCACCGCAACAGCACAAAACAACGTCCGCAATCGAAACCGCGCACTGCCTCTTCAAGCGAGCGCGACTGGTGGAAGAACGCCGTCATCTACGAGATCTACCCGCGCAGCTTTCAGGACTCGAACGGCGACGGCATCGGCGACCTGAACGGCATCACCGAGCGCCTCGACTACCTCAAGGAACTCGGCGTCGACGCCATCTGGCTTACGCCCATCTATCCTTCGCCGCAGGTCGACTTCGGCTACGACATCTCCGACTACGAGAACATCGATCCGCAGTACGGCACGCTGGCCGACTTCGACCAGCTGGTCGCCGAGGCCAACAAGCGCCATATCCGCATCATCATGGACATGGTGATGAACCACACCTCCGACAAGCACAAGTGGTTCATCGAGTCGCGCTCGTCGCGCACCAATCCCTATCGCGACTGGTATGTGTGGCACGACGGCAAAGGCGAGACCGCCACCGACAAAGGCGAGCCGCCCAACAACTGGCAGTCGGACTTTGGCCACTCGGCGTGGGAGTGGGACGAGAAGACGCGCCAGTACTACTACCACAAGTTCTACATCCAGCAGCCGGACCTGAACTGGAACAACCCCAAGGTGCACCAGGCCTTCAAAGACATCATCGCGCTTCTGGCTGAAGCGCGGCGTGGGCGGCTTCCGCTTCGACGCCATCACCACCCTCTTCGAAGATCCCGAGCCTGCGCGACGACGACGTGCTGAAAGACAAGGACGGCAACCCCGTACCTCAACGACTACGGCGACATCGCGCTCAACGACACGACGACCAACAACCTGCCCGGCGTGCATCCGGTGATGCAGGAGATGCGCGCCGACGCAGATAAATTCGAGCTCCAACAAGTTTCCCGGCACCCGCGTGCTCATCGGCGAAACCTACCTGCCCAACATCGCCGAGCTGGCCAAGCAGTACGGCACCGCCGACCAGCCCGAGTTCCATCTGCCCATGGACACGCAGGTGGCTTCATCAACAAGCTGGACGTCGCCACCTTCCGCGCCAAGCTCATCGACGTGGAAACAGCACCTCGACGGCAACATTCCGCTGCTGGTCTTCGACAACCACGACAATCCGCGCCTCGACGCGCGCTATGGCGACGGCGTCCACGACACCGACATCGAGCGCGTGATCTCGACCATCCTCTTTGCCAGCCGCGGCGCATCGCTCTTCTACTACGGCGACGAAATCGGCATGAAGACCACGCCGCCCACGCGCAAAGAAGACGTGAAGGATCCCGTCGGCATCACCGGCTGGCCCAAGGAGAAAGGCCGCGACGGCGAGCGCACGCCCGATGCAGTGGGACGCCGCGCCGAATGCGGGCTTCACTTCAGCCTCGGCTCAAGCCCTGGCTGCCCGTTCCGCCCGACTACACAACCGTCAACGTCGAAGGCCGAAGAGGCGATCCCGACTCGCTCTTCGCCTGGTATCAGACCCTGATCCGGCTGAAGAAAACCAACCCGGCCTCGCCTCCGGCGCAGAAACCATGCTCGATACCGACAATACGAACGTGCTCAGCTGGATGCGCAAAGGCCCGGATAATCTCTCCGTCGTCGTCTCGGTCAACTTCACGCCGAACCGCAAACCGTCAGCCTCTCGGTTCCCGGGCCCGGTGCAACCCTCAAAACCCTGCTCAAGACACCGGGAGCGACCGACCCAGTCTCGCTCCAGAGCATTCAGCTTGGCCCTTATGGCGTCTATGTGGGGGAACTGCGGCCCTGAAAGCTCGATGTCGAGCCTGTTTCTTACATCCGATGCTGGCGTTTCCGCGATTTGGCGGAAACGCCGTAGCGTTCGATCCTCTATAGATCGTCGCCAATCGCGGCGGTTGAGGGCACAGTTCTTTCGCTTTGCTGTAAATCTTCGGCTTGACGGAGCCTAGGAGGGTTTTGCGGTAATACCACGCCGCCGCCATCCCCCCGGCCACCGCAGAAAACGCGGTGAGCATCCCGACCTTGAACCAGGTTGGTCCGCTCTGATGTGCTATCAGGCTTCCCTGTCGCCTGCGATTAACTCTGACTCGGCTCGCCATGCTTATCGCCTGTGCTCAAACTTCCCCGAACCGCCACACCGCCCGACAGTTAGATGCAAAAGGAGCCAAAAAGTTAGTCGTCCCACAATGCGAAAAAATATCAATTTTTGTATTTGCTTTCTTCTCAATCTATAGTAAGGTGTATATATTCCAGTTCGGGAGGCGGTAATAAGCTTACCCCTCCAGGCTGGAAGTAGTTTGCGTCACTGGCCTCCCGGCACGAACAGCAAAACGTTCGTGCCGCCTTTTTTTGCACCGAAGACGCCCCCCTGCCCGATCCAATTCCGCCTGCCTCGCCTCCTGGTTTCCTTCTCTTCAATTCAAGGTCTAAAATCCAACAGAGAGAGTTTGTCTTTCTATGATGCCTTCCACCCGATATCGTTGGGGCCTGCTTCTTGCCGTCTTCGTCTTTACCGCTCGCCAGCTATGCGCAGTGGTCCAACCCGGCAGATGAAGTGCCCGCCTATCATCCCGCCGCGCCTCTGAAGGTTGCCGCGTTGCCCGCCATCCTGTCCGGCCCCAGGCTCACCGGCGAGAATTTCCGCTACCCGTGGCAAGTTCACGTGTATCAGCAGGCGGGCAAAATCGGCAATGTTCTCTATCAGCTTCCCTGCAACTGCCGTTGCGACCGCGCGCTGGGCCACACCAGCCTCCGCAGTTGCTATGAAGGGCTGCACGGAACGGAATGCTCCACCTGCGCCAAAGAGGCCTTTTATGCGTACCGCCTGACCAAAGAGGGCAAGACGCCGGCTGAGATTCGCGCCGGCATCGCGCGGCACGACTACGAAAGCATCGACCTCGAGCAGCAGTAAAGGGCCACAAGCCCTGAATCCCCGGCACTGTCCTTCGACGACAGCGTTACGAATGTCGCGCAAACAGTAGCTTCCCGTTTGTCGGTGGCCTACCCGGAAACCGGGATTCCAACCCGCAGCCCGACAAGTGCCTCGGCGACAATTCGCTCGTAAGGCGCATGAGACCCCCGAAACTCTCTGATTGCAGGTGACCGGTCAGAGCACTTCCATGCGCTGAGAATGGAAAAATGGGCCGCTGAGATGAATCAGCGCCGCCACGTTTCGTCGGAACGTTGTAGGCCCTTTCGCCGTATCCCTTGACATTCGACAGAAGAGTGATTCATGATCTTGTCGAATATCGAGGGGAAGATGCCGACTTCGACAGATCTTCTGCAGGGGACGCTCGACCTGCTCATTCTGCAAACGCTTTTGCTTGAGCCCATGCACGGTTGGGGCGTGGCTCAGCGTATACAGCAAGTTTCAAGAGAAACCCTCCAGATTGGGCAGGGTTCCCTGTACCCGGCTCTCTACCGCCTCGAATACAAGGGCTGGATCAAGGCGGAGTGGGGAACTCGGAGAACAATCGGCGGGCCAAGTTCTATCGGCTCACGGCGGCAGGGCGGAAACAACTGGAGAGCGAACTGGAGACCTGGGACCGGCTGTCGACCGCGATCGGGCTGGTGCTGGGCCGAACTGTGGAGGCGTCGCGATGATGGCGGAGCTGCTGACCCGAATCCGGTTTCTGATCTTCCGCAAAAAGCGTAGCGAGTTCGATGATGAATTGCAGTTTCACCTTGAACAGTCGATTGCCGCGAAGGTCGCGGAGGGGTTGCCCGTCGCGGAGGCGCGCCGGCAGGCGTTGATCGAGTTCGGTGGCGTGGAGGCAGCGCGCGACAAATGCGAACGGCAGCGGCCGGGATGGTGGCTGGGGACGGTTGCGCAGGATATTCGCTATGCTGTGCGCGGAATCCGGGCTCACCGATGGTTCTCAGCAGCGATTATGGCAACGCTCGCGCTGGGAATCGGCCTTAACACGATGGTCTTCACCCTGGTGAACGCGGTGCTGTACAAACCTGTGTCGGTCCCCGGAGGCGACCGCCTTGTCTCGGTCATGGGCCGCAACCTCGCGGGAGACGATCGAAGTTTGCCATTCTCCTATCCTGATTTTCAGGATTACCGCGCGCAGGCGAGGTCGTTTGAGTCGTTTGAAGCCATCAACGATGAAGGCAGCATCCTGAGTGAGAGCGGAAATCCGCCGCATCGGTACCATGTGGCGCAAGCCACCGCCGGCGTCTTTGCGATGGTGCACGCGAAGGCCCTGCTCGGGCGGGAGTTTTTGCCGGCGGACGATCATGCCGGCGCCGAATCGGTGGTCGTGCTCAGCTACGACGTGTGGCAGGAACGGTATGCGGCTCTCCCCAACGTGATCGGCCGACCGGTGCGCGTGGACGGGAAGGAGGCGACGATTGTCGGTGTGATGCCGAAAGGTTTCCGCTTTCCCAGCGGCGTGGATTTGTGGATGCCCCTGGTTCCGACCGCGGACCTGGCCAAACGCGACAAGCGGCAGCTGCGAGGCTACGCGATCCTGAAGCCCGGAGTCACGCTGCGGCAGGCGAGTGCCGAACGTCAATGGCATTGCCGAACGGCTTGCCAGGCAGTTCCCAGTGGACAAGGATCTGGGCGTGAGCGTGCTGACCTTTCAGCAGCGCTTTAATGGCGGCAACATTCGCATCGCGTTTCTGCTGATGCTGGCGGCCGTGGGCTTTGTTCTGCTGATTGCGTGCGCCGATGTCGCCAATATGATGCTGAGCCGCGCGCTCAGCCGGCAGCGCGAGATGTCGATCCGGACTGCCCTTGGGGCAACACGCCGGCGCCTGATTCGCCAGCTCTTGATTGAGAGCGTGATGCTGAGCATGGCGGGAGGTTTTCTGGGGATGGGCCTGGCCGAGGCAGGCATTCACTGGTTCGATCTGTCGACGCAGACAATCCGGCCTTCTTGGATAGACTTCACGATGGACTTCACGGTCTTCGGCTACTTTGCTGCGCTCTGCATTGTGAGTGGGATGCTGTTCGGCATCGCACCGGCGCTGCGCTCGTCGAAGCCCGACCTGGCCGGCGTTCTGAAAGAGGGCGCGCACAGTGTGGGGCGGCGTCGTGGCGGGTGGCTCTCGGCGGGGCTGGTGGTGTTTCAGTTTGCATTGACGCTGGTGCTGCTGTCTGGAGCCGGCCTCTTTGTCCGGGCGCTGCTCAACAGCCTGTCGATCAATCCGTTTGTGCCAGTGACGCACTTGACGATGGCGTCGCTGCAACTGCCTGACAGCCGATACAAAGACGGCGATGCGCGCCAGCGTTTCTACGATCAACTCCTGCCGCGCCTGCGCGAGCTGCCCGGAGTTTCGCACGCAGCCATTGCCTCGGATGGGCCCGGACTGGGCGCGAACCGGAAACGGATCGAGCTGGAGCATGCGCCGATCGCGAACCCGGCACAGCGGCCGTGGGTAGCCTACGTGGTGCAGTCCCCCGGATATCTCGAGACAATTCATCTGCCCCTGCTCGAAGGGCGCGATTTCAACGACATCGACGGCACCGCGCATCGCGAAGCGGCGATTGTGACGCGCGACGCAGCGGCGCGCTTGTGGCCCGGCCTGAACCCGGTGGGCAAGCGCTTCCGTCTCTACGACGACAAGAACCAAGCGAGCGATTGGATCACGGTTGTGGGTATCTCGGCGGATCTTATGCAGGAAATTCAGGAGAACGATCCGAGGCCGCTCCTCTTCGTTCCGTATCGCCAGGAAGGCTCGGACAACATGGCGGTTGTGGTGGAGTCTGCCGCCGATCCCCTGCAGGCGATGCGCATGACCGTACAAGGTCTCGATTCGGAGCTGCCGCTGAACGATCCCTCGCGTCTGAAGGATGCACTTGTACACCAAACCTGGTTCCTGCGTGTGTTTGGGAGAGTTTTTCTGGGATTCGCGCTGATCGCGATGCTGATGGCCTCTGTGGGCATCTACGCGATGGTTGCGCATGCCACGAACAGCCGGACGCAGGAGATCGGTGTGCGCCTGGCGCTGGGCGCGACGATGCGCAACATTCTGCTGCTGGTGATGAAACGCGGATTGTGGCAGATCGGCGCGGGGCTCGTGCTGGGGCTTGGCGCGGCATTGCCGTTCGCACATCTAATGGCGTCGCTGCCCTTCGGCATGGCGCGATCGGATGTGTCGATTTTTCTGATTGTGGCCTTCACCCTGGCGTTGGTGGGCGTGTTCGCGTGCTGGCTGCCGGCGCGCCGCGCCGCCGGTCTCGATCCCGTGAAGGCGATTCGCTACGAATAACCGTTGCCGAAAATTCCAAATCCCTGCCCGAATTCGAAACCATACTGCAGCAGATGATCGGCTAGCGTTCCAGCAGCGATTCTCGACCTGCGGCGAAGCCAGTCCTCACTCGGAGGTCGCCGTCTTTTCAAGGCTTCATCAGCGGTGTGCAGACCGCGGGGATTCAGCACTCCAACAAGCGCCTGTTGTGAGCCAGGAGTGGATGCGCACAGGTCAGAATCGTCTCGTTGAGCGGCGAGGAGAGTGAGCCTCGGCTGCTCGCCGCTCAAGCGAGTGCGTTTTCACCATGCTTGCGTTGCCAAGGTGTTCTCGACCGTGACGGCGAAGAAGGCGTGGCCAAACTCTGTGGGATGCTCGATATCCCAAAAGAAAGTGTGGTCCGGGTCGGCGCAAATGGCCGGTGTCGGATTCAGCGTCGAAGGAAGGCTCGTACAGGGCGCCGTGATGTTGGTAAATCCGAAGTGGGTGGGGTCGGTGACGACTGCACTTTCCAGGCTGAAGACATCGAGGCGAACAATGTGAATGCCTTCGAGTACTCCTTCCAGCGCCAGTAGATTGTTGAGCGATTGATTCGTGGCATTTGTCGCCGCGGTTGCAAACGTGGGATTGCCGGCTGCAGCAGGCAGCAAACCAACATTGAATAGATTGGGAATGAGAAAGTGGCGGGCTCCGGCCTGGCGGAGCAATAGCTCACTCTCGCTGATTCCAAGGGCAATTTCAAAACCCAATTGCTGGGGCGAGCCGGACGTAGCGTTGAGAATGTCGTTGCCGCCGCCTTCAATAATGTAAAGCGCGTTCGGATCGGCTTTGTGGCCCACGCTCTGGAGATAAAGCGCGACTTGTTGGGGCACGCTGGGGATAGTCCCTTGCGGAGTCATGACGGGTCCAGTAACCTCAGCTCCGCCAAATGCGAAGTCCGTTCCGCCGGCTAGGTAAGGCTTGAGCGCGCCCAGTCGCAGAAATCCAGCGACATGGTCGACCCAGATTGGACCGTTGGAAAAGCGGCCCGCGTAGTAGGGGGCGGCAGGTTCGGCGCCGCTGGTCGCGATGAAGTCGTTGCCAACGTCGCAGTAACTGTCGCCAAAGACGTAGAGGTGGGTGAAGGTCGGGGTAGCGGCCTTGACAGTCCAAGGTATCGCGCTCAAGAAGATGCCCATCGTCACTGTCCAAAGGGTTCTGCGCACGTTGTTTCTCCATTCTCGTGAATTAGGCGTGATCGGTTCCAGTTCTCGGGCGGTAGGGAGTGTCCCCGGTAGAACAGAGTTCGAGAGTGCCCTGAATTTTCAATCCGAAGACGAGAATGTTTTACCCTGCCGCGACGTACAAGGCAAGAGAATGTTCAAAGTTTCAAACGCGCGCGGTCAGATTCCGCTTGCAGCACTGGTTTAGCAGCAATCCCATCACACCTGCGGGAGTGCAATGGCGCTTTGGAGGAAATCCTGATGAAAGGAGCTGCTCGAATGAACGGTAACGAATATTTTCCGCCAACTTCCGAGACCGCCCGGAATCGCCTGCTTAGAACGGCTCCCGATTGTCAAAGCGTTTCATTCAACTTCAGTGAGCGAGTTCAGACGGCCACCGCAACATTCGTCCAAAAAAATGACGGGCGGCCGTGCATGCCGATCTTATTGCGCCGCAGGGGCTATAGCGAACCGATAGATGCCAACGCTGATCGGCGCAACCGAGATTGTCGAAGGCGCGTCGCCGAGCGGAATCTCCTTGACCGTCACTTGCGGAGGCTGACCGATATGATTGGCGGCATCCGGACCACTTCCCGCCATCTGCCATAGAGTCGATGCCCCGGCCAGTCGCGCTCCGCTCACGTTCAGCTCGAACTTCTTTTCCGATTCCGTCGCGTTGACCACAGCGATGGTGAGAAACTTCGGTCCGCGGTCATCGCAGCGAACATGTCGAGCGGATAAGTTGGGCTGCCCGGATTTGTTTTTGGCTGATCGCCGGCGATCGGATACTTTGGCTTCGGTTGAGGCGAGTTCCCCGAAAGGGCAACCGGGATCGACCCTAGGTGATCGCCGTACATCTTGAACAGGAGTCCCGTGGTGTTGTAGGCGGCCTCCGTACTGTTATAGTCGAGCGTCGAGACACCCATGGTGAATGCCGACATTTTAAGGAAATCGGTGTAGCGAAGCATCTCGTTGAAGACCATGCCGTAGGCAAGGGCAAGCTTGAGATTCGCAGGCGCGCCGCTATAAGCGTACTCATCGATTGAAAGAAAGATCTTCTTGTCGAGCATTGCCGGAAAGCGTTTTTGGTACTCCTGCCATTCTTCAGCCTTCTCCCGCACCCGATTGGATGGATAACGCGCCCACTCGAGTAGAGTCTGGTCAACATTCACATATCCGGCCTCGTTCGGCGCATCCGGTGGAAGGCTTTTTGCATGCGCGTAGTCGAATCGTTTGCCCGCCCTTGCATACCAATGTTCGGTGAGTCCCTCGAAGCTCCCCCAACTTTGCGCAAGAAGTCCTCCTGTAAAATCCGCAGGCGAACCGAACTGAGCCTGCGGGTCAGGCATATGCAGGTTGCGGGCCTGGCCTGTCACCGTCATCTCATCCGGCATCGCACCCGAAGCAAGCAGCGTGATCGACGGGTCGGCTTTGCGCATCGCCTTCGCAAACTCATTGTTCTTCAGGACGAAGTACCGCAGGTCGGTGCGGCCGATTTGCCATTCCCCGTAGGGCTCGTTGCCAATGTCCCAGAACTTCACGTGGTAGGGCTCGGGATGGCCGTTGTGTGCGCGCATCGCGCCGAGTCGTGTATTCACCGAGCCGTTCATGTACTCAACCTCTTCGGCCGCCGAATGGGCATCGCCGAAGCCTGCATTGACCGTGATGTACGGCTCCGTGTCAATCAGCTTGCAAAGAGTCATGAATTCGTCCATGCCCACATCATTGGTCTGCATGGCTTTCCACGCGTAGTCAAACATCGGCGGACGCTTGTCGATGTCGCCGACGGAGTCGTACCAGTTCCAGTCAGAGAGGAAATTGCCGCCTGGCAGGCGCCACATCCCCGAATGGAGCTGGCGCAGCAAGGCAATGGTGTCGGGGCGAAATCCCTGCACATTGTCAGCCGGCATCAGCGACACGGTGCCAATGTGAAAATTCCCCTTGCCCGTGCCGGCAACTTCAAGAGAGGCTGCGTTCGCATCGATCTGGGATGTGAAATTGAGCGGAAACTTCTTGTACTGATTGGTGAGTGCTGCAAAGGAAATGGTCTGCCGGTTGCTTTCGCCTTCACCCCAGATCAGCGAGACCTTCACCCTGGCGCCAGGAGTGCCGCGAAGATAAATCCTGCCGGCATACTTCTTCCCTTTCACAAGGGCAAGGCCGGATTGCCGGATGCCGTGCGGGATGGCGGAGTCGAGTTCGATGCGCGGGCTCTGGTCACCGACAAAGGGCTGGTCTTTGTCCATCACCACAACTTCGTCGGGACCAACAGGGCGCCATTTGCGAAGCTGCATGTTGCGGAACGGCCCGCCACCTTGCGCGGCCGGAGCATCAGGCTCCTTGGAGGAGACTGGGAAATAGAATTTCCGGTCGTCGAGCATCTCCGACCAGAGGCTGCGATAGATGAGGGTTCGGATGTGCTCGATGAACATGCCGAACTCATACTTCGAGACCGGCTCACCGGTATGCTGCGTATCGATGGTTACCGCCAGCCGATCAGGAACTGCCGTCTCGGACTGCTGAGCAACTGCGAATGTGCACGCAAGACAAAAAGCCGCTGCACCGAACAGTGCAATCCTTATCCTCAATTGAGCCACTCCTATCCTTTTCTGTCCAGACTAGGCCAGCACCGGGTTTTGCGGTTCGGTGAGTGCCACGCCCGAGTTGAAATCTACTCTGGTGGGCTGGGCCGTCGCTGAATACCAGCCCGAGTTGAATTTCCAAGCAGGCTGTCTCCATATCCACAAGCGAGAGCCAAAGGGTAAGGGTAAGTCGGACGCCTTTATCCTGCTTTTTGAAAGTCGACGAAACGCTTAGCCAATTCGTTGAAAGCAAAAAGCGTCACAATCAAAGTAGGCAAAATCCAGAGAAGCACCACCGTCAAGTTAGGGAATTCTGCGGAGAGCTGATGAAACAACTGGGAGGAGTTGACAAGCCACGTCTGGAGACGAGCGAAACCGATCGCACATGGAATGACAAGGACGATAAATGCCACCTGGCAGAGAATGAAGCTTGGAGTCGTCATCGTAAGGTCTTCGCCACAATTTCTGCAGATGTAGATTTTGCCTGCAGGTGAGCGGAACATATTCCGCAACAAGAACGAATAAAAAAGTACAGATACCTGGTGTTGGCACGACGGGCATCTCGCCATAACTCACTCCGATGAAGATCAATTATGGACTGCGTGGCGAGACATGTGCCAGCCGCCAGGTAGGGCTGCAATCCAGAATGAAACCGGAAGGGCCGAAGCCGAAAACGCGGAAACTGGGGGCCCACGGCTGAAAGCTCTCCCTGAGCCATGCCTGAGAGGACCCGGCGGATTCCTTCAATAGGCAGAGAACTTTGGCGATATCGACTGTCGCCAACTTCAAGAAAACAGATAACTTCCTCTCAAAGTCCAGGGGAGGAGCCCCCGCCATTTTCCAGATGGCGGTATACAATCGGTAGATGCAGCACGAGCCAGTTGGCCCGGCTCGCACCCAAGACTCTGGAATCGCCCCATCAGTAAGGCGGGGCTACTCTGGGGTCCCCATCGACAGGTCTTCGTCGCTGGCGTGGTCAATGGGGGCGTCACGGTTTCGACGGGATCGCTTGCGGCACGGAGGCATGCTGGGGTGTGGGCACCCATAATCGCCTGCAAAACTAAAGTTGCCAACGATAATCTGGCACTTGCAGCTTAATTAACTAAGCTGCCGTCTTTCGCGGTTTCGCCTATGGGCTGCGAGCAAGACGTCATTCAGTAGGCTGGCGGTGGCGGCTCGGTCCGTGTTGTCATCGCGAGATCATCGGACTAGTTTCATGCGCATCTTGTCCGTTCTGAGCGCACGGAGCGAAACCATCCGGAACTGGACTGAGCATGGAGCCTCTCCGGGCTGATAACGATTTCGGACGCGGGTTCGACTCCCGCCGCCTCCACCAGCCTTCGCGAAGCGAAGGTTGTCGCGCCGTTGCCTTGGTGAAGGCGGAATCATGAAATACGTCTACGTCCTTCAAAGCCTCACAGGCGAGCATTTCTACACCGGTATCACCGACGACTTGGACGCCAGGCTCTCGAAACACAATTCAGGCGCGGTGACTCACACGTTGAAGTTCCGCCCTTGGCGTATCAAGAACTACATCGCGTTTGCTGACGAACCACGCGCAATCGCTTTTGAGCAGTATTTGAAGTCCGGATCTGGGCGAGCTTTTGCCAAGACAAGGCTGTAAGTCTCTCCGCGAGTTCTTAGGTCCTGCCCTAATCAAAGCTTATCCGCCGAATGCCGAAAGTACATTGATCCCTAGGCGAAATTGCTTTGGAGGGACGGACATGACCGGAAGGTGATCCTCAACGGTAAAAAACAGAATTGGAAGGCCGATCAAGCCGATCGCGAGCTGCTGCCCTAAAACCGACACAGGAATTCATTTGTGCAATAGCGATACGTGAGAAGCAAATATCACGTGGAATGAAGAGAACTAAAAATTGATGCGTTCTTTCTCGGTCACGAGCGGGCGATTCAGCACAAGCGTGTGGATGGACCCTACATACTCCCCAATAATGCCCAGTGCAATCAATTGGATCGACCCAAGAAAAAACAGACCCAGGACCAATGGAGCTACGCCGACATTGAAGTTTTGCCCAGAAAACAAGCTTGTACACCAGATAAAACATTCCCGCTACGAAACTGACGAGTGCCGATAAAAAACCGCAAAAGATCACAAGGCGCAAGGGCACCTTAGAGAGATTGGTTATGCCGAGCATTGCGAAGTCGTAGAGAGTGTAGAAATTGTAGGAACTTATTCCGCGCTCACGCCGGTTCTGGTTATAGAAGACTTTGGCAATCGGTAGCCCGAGCTCGGCGATCATCCCGCGGAAATAAGGATAGGGATCGGGAAAACCGGTGCGAATTCGTTCCACCACAGATCGGTCATATAATCCAAAGCCAGTGAAGTGCTCAAGAATGCGAACATTGGTCAGACGCGCAACCAGCCGGTAGTAACCCGTGCGTACGCGGTACATCAGGCCATTCTCATCACTGCTGTTCTTGATTGCGGCGACGATTGGGAATCCCGTTTCCCATGCGCGAATCATCTCAATGAACAACTCGGGAGGGTCCTGCAGATCGGCAACCAGGGTTCCCACTGCATCGCCTTTGGCTTGGAGAAACCCGTGCATGCCGGACCGGTCAGCGCCGAAGTTGCGGGCGTTCACAATGACTCTGACGCTTGCATCTCCTGCTGCTATCGCGCGAAGCTCCGAAACCGTGTTATCCGTCGACGCATTGTCGATGAACAGGTGCTCGAACTGGTATTCGGGTAGATTCTCGGCAACTGCCATTAGCCGCCGATGCACCTCGCGGACATTGAGCTCTTCGTTGTAGCAGGGAGTGAGGATGGTGATCAGCTTTTTTGCCATTGCGTTATCCCCGAAAGAACTGAGTATCGATTTTCCGCGCTAGGCACCATGCCACTTCTTCGTTCCCCGCAGGAGAGGCGAGCGGGTAGCTCCCGGACGCCAGGACGGTGGCGCCGCAGCTAGATACGAGCGTAACGAGACAGTGCTCCGTGAAGTAATTGATGTGTTCATGCATCGTGTAAAGGCTCGCGGGCCGGACGACATAGGGCACCAGCGATGGGTGGGCTAGGGTCATGATTCCGATCTGTGCGACACGGCGAACGATTCTTTTCAATCCGAGGGCTTGTTCGCACGGAACCTCGAGAAATATCAAGCCTCCCTCGGGCGCAGCTTGAAGGATTTCATTCACCAGGACTCGCGGGAAGCCCACATGCTCAAGAACATTGCTATTGATAATTAAATCGGCCTTGCATGCTGCAGGATCACTCGTAGGGATAACCCCAGGGTCGGCCGCTGCTCCGGAAATGTCGTAGAGGAAAAGCTCGGCAGAATCGAATATCCCGAGGACAAGGCTCCCATGATCGCCTCCATAATCCAAAACTCGGTTGATTTTTCGATTGCCCAAATTCTCACGAAGAATTGGGGCAAGTTTTGCTCGGCGGACCTGGTAGTGTGCGGCAGAGCCAAGATCTGCATTGAATTTCGCCGTGTACCAAGGCTCAAAAGAGTGGCGCAACCGTAAGTACTCTTCTGATCGGTAGTTGCTGTACTCGCGTTGCAGCTCGGCTTCCTCGGGTCTCGGGTTGTAAAATATGAATCCGCATGTGTCGCATCGGACCAGGCCGACACAGAACGGAGTTCTATTCCAAATGCGCTTGGCAAGGAAGGGAGCAACAAGGGCGCGCTTGAGCTCACGAATCGTTCCCTCGCAAATCACGCAGCTCGATACTTCGATCATCGAGGTTCCCAGTCCGCTGTAGAAACAGCGTTATTAAGGCAAGGCCAGTATCTATCGGCGATGGCTGGACCAACAATTCACTTTGTGGGTACCCTTCCGCGCCGGAGCCAGATCCGCGAGTACCCCGCGAGATTTTGCGAGCAATGAAGGACAGCCTCGTGTCGTCCGTTCTACAGACATCGAGGCCGATCGTCCTGTCCGGATCATAGGGCATGACCTCCCCTCCCCTCCCACGCGACCGGAAATGCGGGCTCACACCCGGCTGTTCGGACGGATCGAACTAAGAACCAGCAAGATCGGTGTCGGAACAGGTGTGCTGGCCACGGGCTGGGAGTTCTCTGACGGCGTGATGGCAAATGGTTTGCACGCCGCGTCCTTCGCCGAAGAGACCACCCGACTTTCGAGAGCTTTCAACCCCTGGTCCAAGAGGAGGCTGCTGAATCTCTGTCCGATTGAACCCGGAATCGAGTTTCCCGGGAATTGCATGCGTGGGCTTCCCGCGAGTTCTGGGCCGCGCCCGGCAATTGGTTTTGTTGACTCACTTGCACGTCTGTTGTTCGATTCTCGAGTGTTGTCTTTAAATTAATGAAAAGTGTTGGTAGAGGCGGCGGGAGTCGAACGATTTTTCAACAGTCTATATTCAATAACTTATTCTCCCCCCGCCAATTCGATCCAAGGTAAGCAGACACGAACGGATTCATCCGTCGCGTTTCGAAAGCGCGAAGCGCTTTCGAAAGAGTCCTCAATCGCCGCTCTCATGTAAAGCACTCCGGGCGAGCCCATGCGCTCGTTCTCCAGTTTCAAATCACTGAACGAAGGTGCGGCTATGCCGCAACATCCGAGGCATGTCCGGAGCGCTTGCGAACGGCAGCTCGTGGGGAATTTGATTGAGCATGATTGTTGATGCATAGGCCGCTCTGCCAGCCAATTGTGAATCGGTCGGCTTATGCACCTTCGTCGGTCCTTCCGACTCTCTGCAAATCGTAGATAGAAGCTTCCACTAGAACTCTGGGGCGAGTTGCCTTAGATCGCGTATAATCCACGCGTGGATTCTCGAAAAACTAACCACTTGCATTGACTCTTAATTCTGAGAGCCGGAAGTAAGTTAAGGATCGAACACTTCGAAGCAGCTCGTGTCCGGCCGGTTGGATATTGCACAAGGCGATGTGCGAACGCTGACTGAAGGTTGCTTTAGACCGCTCTTGCACAACATACGCCAATTTGGAGAGGTGGGGAATGAACATATCGAGGTTCCGTGCGATTGCCCGGAACCGTTTCAATCTGTACCTTGGGCTTGTGGTGAAGCCATTCTTCGGCAATAGGATGATCCTCTTAGATTATCCCGTGACTTCAGTTCCGCGATGGAACTACAATATCCCCACCCTCAGCTCTATGAAATTGTTAACGCCGGTCGACGGAGATATATTGGTCATCTAACCTCCTTCCTTCGTTTTGCTGAATCCTTCGTTAAGATTCCCGCGCAAAAGTCCCATGACGCCTCGCAACCCAATTGGGCAAATGAATGGGGTACGACCCGAGGGACTGACACAACTACCGTTCCGGCAGTAGTCCTTCCGCGTCGAGTGGTCACCGCCCACGTGATCCTTCCGAATTTCAGCCCGGGCGGCAATTACGTTGTCTCCGTCACCACCGATCGCGACGGCACTTCAGAAAAAGCCAGCGGTCGTGCTGTCGCAAATGTGCAGGGATTTCACGCCGACCTCGCTGTGACGCTCGATCTGCGTGTGCTACCCCCGAGCACCTACCTCCTCGCCACGACCCACGAAGGAGACCCAGCCTCTTATTTCTATCCATTGACGGTGCGGTGACTTTAGTCGTCCATGCTTGGTAGATCGGGTGCTGGCTTGGGCAAATGGCAGAGGAGCTCTGGACGATCACCCTATTCCGCCTCATTCCGCCTAATTCGACCGCCTTATTCTGCCGTATTCGGGTCCCCGTCGTCGGGTTTTGGCGCTGCGACGTGGAACCACACAGCCCCCCGACCGTGTCCGCGGGAGTCGATCAATCCAAGCCTTTTCAAATGAAGCAGATCGTCCCGTAACGTACGGCCAGCGACTGATGAATTGATTCGTGTGCGGATATTGGCAAACGAGGACTCTTTTCCTACGGCGATTGCCTGAAGAATCCGGCGCTACCGCTCCGAGAGATCGTGAGCGACACGGAGAGGCGCCACATAGCCGCTACAAGGAGTGCTTGACTATCATGAAGATCATTAGTATCATGTAAATCATGGATGGTGCGGTCATGTCCGAGTCTCTAACAGCTTCTGCAGCCCTCCTTGAGCCTTCCGGCATTCATACGCTCGATGTTCGCCATGCCATGGACAAACTCATCGCAGCAGTCTCTCCCGAGCAAAGCGATGCCAACGCGGCTTACGGTGTCGTGATCTACCATGCCGCCAAGAGGGTCCCGGCACCCAACATCCTGAGTGCGACCGGTTGGTTCGTCCAAGCCTATCTGAAAGGATGGACCGCTCTCTCGAAGATGGAAGTCGGAGTGGTGGGCGTTGGAGAAAAAGGGACCGCTCTTATCGGTGTGCTCGAACACAGCAATGTCCGCTATATCGTAAAGGTATTCGTGGGCAAGGCAGCGGTGAGCGCTCTAAAAAAAGAAGCGAAGCCATCGCCCGGCGTCTACATCAACACGGCCCATCTCGACACGCTTTTGCTTGATGATCTCAGGCTGCCTCACCTTCCCGAGCGATTCCGAAACATGCCTCTCGTCATGCAGGTAGAAGAGAAAGAACAAAAGAACGATGAACCGTCGCCCGGATGGGAGAACTTCGTCAAAGCCACCTTCGATGAGATTGCAGCTCAGGAAACGATCGACCGCGATACGGTGGAATGGCGAAGCCAGTTCATGAAGAACAATCCGAGCTGGACCGCGAAGGATGTTGCGGATCAAAGTACCAGTACTGCGAAGAATCGAGCTGCGCTCGCCTCGCGATGGGCTCAAGAAGGAAAGATCTTCGCGGTGAAATACGAGGGGCAGCTCTGGTATCCGCGCTTCCAGTTTCAGGATGGAGAGCCTCTGACCACAATTGGGCAGGTCATCCAGGCGTATCCGAGCCACGCCAATGGGTGGGACTTCGCTTACTTCTTTGCTACTCCCAACGCGAACATCGGAGGGCGGAAGCCTCTCGAACTACTGAAGTCTGATCCCCAACGTGTTCTCTCGCTTGCTCGCGCCGCGGCCAGTCCCGCCGATGCCTATTAAATGCCCGCCCGCGCCTGTCGCGGCAAATCCCGCACTCGTCATCCGGACCGCGATCCTAAAGGCGGGCTCGGCATTGACGCGCTTCCATAGCAAATCGCGTGCGGGCAATATCTATAACTAGAACACCGGCAAACGCATCGAGATCGAGGAGGAAGGCGCTCGATTCAATCCGTTTCCTGGAGCTCCGGCCGCCAATGTGCCTACGCTATACGCTGCCGACAACATCACCGCGGCGGCCCTCGAAAGCATCTTCCACGGCGTGAAGCACATTCCATCACCGACCTTCCCTCGGATCGGCCTCAAAGATTCAAGCCATAGCAAGCTCGTGGTCAACGCCGACCTGGTTGTCGTTGAGTTGACGAACCCTCAGCTGCGCCAACTCGTTATCGCGCGCCGCCGCACCTCCTTGAAGGAGGAAGAACTGATTCACACTCCGCCGAGCCAATACCCCCACACTCGCACCTGGGCTCGCTTCCTGCACGACAGTCTCCCCTCGCTTCAGGGTCTCTGCTGGCGTCCACGTCTCGGCGGCGCCGGGCTCGCGTACATGCTCTTCGGGGATCGCTGCGCCCCGGGAGCTCTCACTGTCACTTCCGGTCCGACCGACGTCGATTCGGGAAGCGGTTTTGTCAAAGTGTTTGCGATTGCTCAATCGGCAAACATCAAGATCATCGGCTAGATCCGAAGCGGCGCATTTGCTTCCGGCCGATACTGATCGGGGCGAATCATGTATAAAGGGTCCCAGAGCACTTCAGAGTGCTCGAATGATGAAACCAGATTGGGAAGTGTGGAAAGGTGCTGAGAAGTGAGCAGGGTCCGAGTTGAACCCATTTTGTGACCGGATTGTGCCAAGATCTGAAAATGATGCCAATCATGACAGATTTGCACTTCACAGAGTCAATAAGTTACGTGGATTGAGGTACTGGAGTCCGACCGACTCCCGCCGCCTCCACCAACACTTTTCATCAATTTACAGACAACACTCGAGAATAGAACAGCAGACGTGCAAGAGAGCCGCCAAAAAAACCAATTGCGGGGCGGCCCAGAACTCGCGCGAAGCCCCACGCGATGCTCCGTCTACTCTCCTCCTTCGGCACTGCAACGATACCCGCCATAGTGGGGCGAGTCATAGAATAGAGTAACTTCGACATGCCAAGGAATTCTCAATGCTAATTCGTTCCCGCGCGCCCTTGCGTATTGGTCTTGCTGGTGGAGGGACGGACGTTTCCCCCTACTGCGACGAATATGGAGGCGCGATTCTGAATGCCACGATTGGGCACTACGCCTATGCCTCCATCGAACCACTCGAGGAGCCTCTGGTCCAGTTCAACTCTTGCGACCAGAATCAAACTGGGGAATACAAGTCGATAGCGCAACTGCAACCTGACGGCTGCCTCGACCTGCTCAAGTTTGTCCATAACCACGTGGTTCGCGAATTCAACGAGAATCGACCATTGAACTTGCGCCTTATGACGCGTCTGGACGTTCCGTCGGGTTCAGGACTCGGCGGGTCTTCGACACTTGTGGTGGCTGTTCTCAAGGCTTATTCAGAATGGCTGAACTTCCCATTGGATGACTACGAGCTGGCGTTCCGCGCGCACAAGATTGAACGCGAGGAGGCGGGTTTACGGGGCGGTCGCCAGGACCAATATGCGGCGGCGTTCGGCGGGTTCAACTTCATGGAGTTCGGCAGTGGCGGCCGTGTGCTCGTAAATCCCCTACGTATCAAGGAAAGTGTCGTCAGCGAACTTGAAGCATCGTTGCTCCTTTACTACACCGGTGATTCACGCGCGTCGGCGGCGATCATTGAGGAGCAGTCGCGCAACGTAGAGGTGAATAATCGCGAGGCGATTGAAGCCATGCACCAGATCAAACAGGAATCGTTCCGGATGAAAGAAGCCTTGCTTCGCGGAGATTTCCCGCTGCTGTACGAGGTTCTGCGTTCCAGTTGGGACGCTAAGAAGCGTATGGCAAGACACATCGTGAACGAGAAGATCGAAGATCTCTACCTGCGCGCGCTGAAGGCCGGGGCATACTGCGCACGCATCTCGGGGGCAGGCGGTGGCGGATTCATGATCTTCCTGGCCGATCCTATGCGAAGAGTCCGGTTAGAAGAAGAACTACGCAGTTACGAAGAGAGCGGGATAGTGTACGGTTGCCATTTCACCAACGTTGGCGCGCAAGCTTGGCGTGTCAATCAAACGGCAACAAACGATTGAAAACAGCGCAATGTGAACCTGCTCTCAAAAGAGTCAAGTACAAGCTCGCCTTTTCGCGCGCGATCAAAACGGGTTGACCGACAATCGAGACTTTATGAAAGCGTGCCCCGGTTGGACTTGCCGAGCTCGTCTTGCGCACGGTCGAAGTCCTCCGGGATGCCGATGTCACGGAAGTATCCTTCGCAGAGGAAAGCCGCAGGGCGAATCTCGGAAACGAACGGAACCAGCACATCTGTTTCGAACGAAAAACGTGCTTGCAGGTCTTGCCGCCATGAAAAGTTCCGATCGATCACATAGAGGCCGCCGTTAATCCAGCCCGGTCCCGTTCGGCCTTTTTCGACAAACCCGGCGATCCGCTGATCCTCGATCAGGACTCCCCCGTAGCGCGCCGTATCGTTGACCCGGACAACTGCCATCGTCAGAGGACAACTTGAAGCACTGTGGAATTTCAGCATCGAGGAGAAGTCTGCGTCGATATAAGTATCCCCATTGAGAATGAAGACGGACCGCTCCTGCGCCCGGTCAAGAGCGAACCGAATCCCGCCACCAGTGCCCAGTGGCGACTCCTCAATTGCATAATCAATGGGTACGCCCCGATACAGACTTCCAAACTGCTGGATGATTACGTCGCGCAAATGGCCGACGGATAGAATGACGCGGCCGCAACCGGCAGCAATGAGCTGGTCAAGCAGTATTTCGAGAAACGGCCGACCCCCAATCGGCGCCATGGATTTGGGGATCTGATCCAGTCTCGATGCGAGGCGAGTGCCAAGGCCGCCCGCGAGGATGATCGCTTCCATGGACTCATTCTGACAGACGGCGAGCAAGTGCGCGGGCGGATGGAACCTCGCGCCACCGGTACGCACTTCCCAGGACTGGCGCGATCACCGTCCTCATGCCGGGTGCATCCATCAGAAGTGTCCTTCAGACCTTGCGCATCGTTTGACCATGCCTGACTGTGTTCCCAAGTGGACCCAATCCAACCAGAATCGACCAATTCCACATCTCGGGTGAGTCGATCGCAGATTTCCGGGCTTGGGTACCAAGAACTCCTCGTGTTCCAACGAGGATCTGGGCCAATGTCCTTCTTTTCCGGAAGGTGAATCTCAACATCCTGCAATGAGAGAGGTTACAGCCGGCCCGAACCGGAATCCGCGGACGGAGTGCGCAGAGGCTTAGGCGTCTCTGAAAACCAGCGTAGCAAATTTGGGGGAAATAATCCGCAACGGCTGGAGATTGGTCGGTGGGTGCGAGCGAGAACATAGGCAGAGCGAAGCGGCAACCTTGTTGCTCTGGAGAGAAGGCAGCTCAACAATCCCACTTTTGGATGACTGTTTCCTGAAGAAAAAGACGCTATAATTCGAAGCGCTTCATTCCATCGCAATTCTGCGATCTGATTCCGCTCGAAGAAATCGATTGGTGGAAATTATATGGGCCAGCTTAGCAACACCTCACGCAGCGCTCTCGCAACTTCTCCGTTTTGCTCTATTTCAGCCTTCTACCTTGTTGCTTTAGGTCTGATCCTCGGTAATGGGACTCAGGATGCATGGGCCGCGCCGCCGTCGACGACCACGCTGACTCTCACCTCCGGTGGTACCGCCGTCACCACGCTCACGCGGGGAAGCGTGATTACGCTCACCGCGACGGTCACGGCTGGCACCGCACCCGTGACTCCGGGGCAAGTGGACTTCTGCGATGCCTCGGTCAGTTACTGCACAGATATTCATCTCTTCGGCACAGCGCAGCTCACAAGCGCGGGAACCGCGACATTGAAACTTCTTCCCGGCAATGGAACCCACGTCTATAAGGCAGTGTTTCGCGGAACGACGACTTACTCGGGAAGTTCGTCGACGAGCGCCTCGCTGACAGTGTCTGGAACGAATCCTTCGGTGACCCAGTTTTCTGGCACGAATCTCACCGCGACTGTAAGCGGGACCGGGAGCGCCGCGCCAACCGGCGAGATATCGTTCGTGAATGCAAGCGGGCGTTCTGTGCTTGCCACTGCGTCCCTTCAAGTGAACGTATCTGCTTTCGGAATATTGGATACGGTCGCGCCGCTGCCGGCAATCTTTGCCAACTTATACAATCCGTGCATGTTCTCTGCGTGCCTTGTCGGAGCAGGAGACTTTAACAACGACGGCAACCAGGATATTGTTTTTGCGAATAGTCCAGGCGGTGAACCCCCCAACTATTCGCAGACGTGGCCAGGACAAATAGTGTCCTTTTTGGGAGATGGCAAAGGCAACTTCAGCGCAGCGGCCCAGCTTGCTCTTCCGGGCACAATTAAAAACCTCTCGTTGCTCTCAGTTGCGGATTTCAATGGCGACGGGATACCGGACGTTGCCGTTGGGGATGGGACAACAGGGATCATCGCCATTGCACTCGGAAATGGAGATGGAACCTTCACGTCCAAGGGGACCATTTCCACCGGTTCAACCTTCAGCACGGGGACGGTTGGCGATTTGAATAACGACGGAATTCCAGATCTCGTGGTTGTTGGCAGCTTTGTCCAAATCTTCAATGGGGCTGGGGACGGCACGTTCACGGCCTCGACTGCGGCGACGACCGTCCTTGCTGGCACCGATATTCGAATCGGAGACGTCAACGGAGATGGAATCGCCGACCTGGTTGTGGCTGGTGCCGCGAACTCGGGACCGATCACGATTCTCCTGGGAAATGGGGATGAGACCTTCGGCGTCTCACAGACCTTAAGCTATCCCGGCCCCGTTGCCATCGGCGATTTCAACGAGGACGGGAAGCTGGATCTCATCAGTGGAACGCCGTTTACTGGGCAGATTCTCTTTGCGGGCTACCCCCTTGTGATTCTGCTGGGGAACGGCGATGGCACATTCACAACAACCTCGCAGACGTCGAGCGGAGTTCCTGAATGCGACACATCGATGACGCTACAAACTGGTAATTTTGCGGGGACTGGTCACGCCGATGTGGTGGCCGGCTGCTTGAATGGATATACCTCGATGACGCAGGGGTTTGTTTACGTGTTCGCTGGCAACGGCAATGGAACTTTTGGTTCTCCGTTTGGCGAATTTCCGGGCGGTTCATCCTCAAGAAACTTCGCAGTTGCGGACTTGAATGGGGACGGGCTTGCCGACGTGGCCAACGGGGATTATTTGGGGATCACGGTCAACCAAAGCTCTACGGCTACGATCAACAACTTCACCCTTCCCGCCGGATCAGGGACAGTGAACGTTGTCGCGCAATATGCAGGCGATAGCAACTATCTGCTAAGCGCATCGAATTACTCGATTGCACTGACGGCGCAGAAAGGCACTCCGACGGTGGCCGTTTCGGCATCGCCCAATCCAGCAGTCGCTGGCGCCTCTGTGACCGAAACCGTGACTGTATCTGGAACCGGACTGACACCGACCGGAAGTATCAACCTCTTCGACGGAAGCGCCTCTCTGGGCACGTTCACTTTGAACAGCAGTGGCGTGGCAACCTACGCCTCGAGCACGCTCGCCACCGGCGTACACTCCATCACCGCGCAATATGCCGGCGACGCCAACTACACCTCCGGCACATCCTCAGTATTGAGCCTGACGATCAACCCCAATCCATTTACCATCGGCACACAATCGGGTGAAAGCACAACCAGCACGGTGGCCGCAGGTCAGCCGGCAACGTATTCCCTCTCACTCAGCCCAGCACAAGGCTACTCGGGCACCGTTTCCTTTACGTGTAGCAATTTGCCCGCGAATGCGTCCTGCAGCTTCAACCCTTCCAGTTTGAACCTTACGGGAAATACCCCTGCATCTTTCACCCTCACCATCGCGACCCAGTCGCAGACCACTGCTGCTATGCGCGATCTCAGGAGCATGAGCCCGCTGTTCGCTTGCATCTTGCTCGGGTTGCCATTTGTCAGCAGGCGCAGGCGAACCAGGATCGTTGTCCTTACCTCGACGATTCTGTTCTTCGCGATCGTTGGTCTTTCATCCTGTGGTGGCGGATCGACAGGTTCAGGTGGCACGACCAACCCAAGCGCGAAGAACGTTGCACCCGGCACTTACACCGTGCAGTTAGCCGTTTCAGACGGCAAGAACAGCCAGACTCAACAACTGACTTTGATTGTTCAATAGCACATTTCCACCATAAGTTCGCCGCCTGCGATCTATTCGCCGAACGATGGTTCTCTGGTCTGGGCAGGCCCTCATGGAGCCGGGAGCGGCAATGCGGCAGGTGGTTCGGGATCGAACGCGCTCGTGCAGGCAGGCTACCAAGTCCTGCTCTACCCGTTCTAAACAGTCCGATCGGGCCAAGACCAGAGCTCTGTCTGCGAGCTATCGCCGAGTTACGCCGGGAGGAGAGCTGAGTTCGCCCGCCCGTCAATATTGTTTTTCTCGCCAGGATGACAAAGCGCAACGATGGATTGCAAAGCCGCACGATTCATGGTGTGTCGTCCTTTTGGATGAATTCATGCCAATATCGAGCTCGGTAATGCGATGTCAAAACCACCCGCTATAATGCACAAATGAAATCCACCACCCGACTCCCATTGCGACATTTGTTCGCCATGCGGGCAGCACTTCTCGTTACGGCGGTTGGGATTTCGGCGACTGAAGCTTTCGCTGCTCCGAGTTCCGCAATCGCAGCGAGCTCGATCAACAATACTTGCCAGGTGTCGGAACAAAGCGGCCCCGATTGGGGCGCGAGAGTCATGGCCTGCGCCCATTTCCTTCCCCCAAGTGGTGGACTTCTTGATGCGACGGGCACGGTCGGCTCCCAAACCGCACCACTCCGATCGTAATTCCGGCATTTAGCACCTTGCGCCTCGGCGCCGTAATGGATGATCCAGTGGGAGGTGCCAAGTCACCCTCATGCAGGACTCGGCGATTGAAGGCATGGGGGCCGTCGTAAGCTATGGGCTTTCACCTTCCTCCGGCCAAGTCACTTGGGAATACACTGCATCTTCAGGCAACTTCGTTTCGATGTACGCGCAAACGCGTGGCATGCAAAGCTCGCCAACGTCAAGTTCGTCGGCCCGCTTGCTCCAGGTGGTAGCAGTGGGGAAGGGAACGGACTCTATGTCACCGGCAAGGGAATTCAACCAGGGCAGACTGGACCCGATTACGGGGTCGCAGGTTTGACGCTTGATCACGTGACATTCCAAGGCTTCTATGGCGACGGCATCCACCTTGAAGACAACGTATATCTGGTCGAGTGCTGGCGTTGCGCGAGCTTTGAGAATGGCGGAAACGGTTGGTATCAAGCGGCCAAGGCATCGACGCAGGCTCCGAATCAGGTTCAGCTCTATGCCGCTCAGATGATCGGCAACGGCATCCTATCGGGCAGTCAAATCAAGGCACTTGGGGCTGCTGGCGCCGGCGAGATTCGGATCTACGGCGGTTCGATTGCCAATGACATTGGCAGTGCCGAAGGAAACGCTGCATATTGCGTTGACATTGAGGCCAACTCGCGGCAGCAGATGAATGCCTGGATCGATGGAGTCCACATGGAAGGATTCGGGAGTACATCAGGGTCGGGTGCTTTCATCTACGGCAACATCGCGAATGGAGTGATGACCGTGCACGACACATCTTTCGTTTCGACCTGGATCGCAGGCACGGAAACGAAGGCGCCAGCGCTCATGGTGGGTAGTGGTTTTAGCTCTGGGGTTTTGTATTTCGGTCCTGGAAACAAATACAATTTCCGCGCTCAGCACGTCAAAACCGACGGCTCCATCACGGGGAAGGCTCTCTTCTACGATCAAGCCCCCGAGGATATCGGCGGCTCTGGCCCCGGATCGAACTTCTCCTTCCCAAGCCAGATTGCGTCCTCGCGCGGCTATATAAGTGCGTCTAACACGTTCACGGTGAAGGCGCAAAATGTGCAAGCGGCAGTTCCAAACGTGCCGAAGGGGGCCTCATGCCTGCTTGCCTTGCGCGATGAAACAAATGCGGGCAGTGCGGTCTTGATGTGTGATCCCGACGTTGGGTGCGCGGTGCTTTCCGACAAAACAGGTGGAACCGGCGAAGGCGCGTCTGGATCGTACAACGCCAAGAATGGCAACTCCTTACAATTCGCTTTCAGCGGACCTTCTGGAATCTACCCTCGCACGATCGGGTACACAGCATTCTGCTGGTAATCGACGCACCTCTGGCTCGCGCTGCGCTTCAGGCCCGAGGAGAAATCAGTTTCTAATTATCCATTTCACATCCGGATCCAATGAATCTTGCGTGAATTTCGGCCGTTCGCAAGCATACCCAGCATTTTCCTGAACCGCCTTTGGAAAGGGTCGATTTTGCTATGAGGCTGAGATCGCGACCGAAGGCTGATTTGATACAAAAAATTCATGAACCTTTCCGTGCTCGTCAATCCGCGACGGCTCATCGCGGCGATCAAGTACAGAGTAGTTAACCGGCGCAAAATGAGCCGTGCAATAAACGTAGGCAAGAAGAGGTTTGCGAACGATCCCTATTTTCGCCCAGACCTGGTTCCCAGTTACTTTGCTTCACGCCCGGGCGATAATCGCAACGACTCCGCAATTATTGAGCGAATCATCGCCGCTTATAAAAAGGCGAAACTTCAACAGCAAGCTGTCGGTGAGGCCTTTAACGTCAGCAATGAATGGAGGCCGATCTACGAATGCCACCTTGGCCCAGTGATGAAAGCGCTCGCTGCGGGAAACGTCTCAGAAGTGCAAAGAATGTACCGGAACTTCTTTCGAGACCCGTGCAGCACCGGCCTGGCGGGACTCCCTATCAATATCCCCAATCTCTTCGCCGGCGGAAAGATTAAACGGAGATACCGCGAGTACATTATGTGCAACGTCTTGCATCGTCACGAACTGTGGCGAATGCGGACAGAGAACAAATACCCGCCCGTCGCGCTTTCCGCGCCGGTCGTTGGCAATCCGTACGGGTATACACGAGATGGAGTATTTGTTCGGGCGGGCGGGGATTACCAACATTACTACGCTCACGCAATAGGTACATTGCTTCAATCCAGCGCAAACCGGGTGGTTCTTGAGCTCGGAGGGGGCTTTGGCGGTCTCGCTTTCTATCTACTGAGGGATCGTCCCGAGGTAACTTATATCGATTTCGACCTTCCCGAAGCGACGGCCCTGGCTTCGTACTATTTGATCAAGTCGCTGCCGGACCGGCAAGTTCGGCTCTTTGGAGAAGTCGAACTGTCCCGCACCATACTGGAGAGTCCGGGGATTTTTCTGATGCCCAGCTTCGAAATCCGGAACATGCCTTCCAGATCAGCCGCAGTCTCATTCAATTCCTATAGCCTTGCTGAGATGTCGCCCAGAACAGTTAGACTCTATCTCGACGAGATCGCCCGAATTACATCTGGGCACTTTCTACACCTGAACCACAATCGCGATGCAGTCCTGAGCGCAGATGATTTCGCCGTGGAGGAACGGGGATTCACGCTTCTGAACAGGCATCTGGCCGGGTGGACTCTAGGCATCAACCCGGATTCAGACGAATTCGAGTATTTGTATCGATCCAGTGATTCAGAGTGATTTGCGATGCGCACCGGGACGCCGAGTAGTCGGGAGGCAGTGCAGCTCTGCGAGACGCCGAGGGCGTCCGTTGCTCTAGCTGCGATTAGACAAAGCTTCCCGATTCCGATACACTTCCGGCATTCCTAATGATCACTGTTCGATCTCAAGAACTCGGGAGGTCTTCTCGGAGTTCGAGATCGTCGAGGGCTATCAGTCACCGTGGCGGAAGAGCATGATGGCATCCTGAAATCAATCGACAGACGCCACTTTCTCCAAAAAACAGGAGCGCTCGCTGCCGGTTCCATCTTTTGCGGGACGATCACAAGCTGCGCGTCCTATGAAATCAATATTCCCTGTCTGGGCCCTGCGGCCGCACCGGCACCTGTTGCCGGAATGACTTATATCCGGGCATCTCAAATTGGCTGTGCACTTGACTGCGATCTGAAATCTGGCGAGAACAGGTTCAGTGGCAGCAGAGCCACCGATGACGGTCCGAGAATCAATGCTGCAATGGCTGGCGCCAGCGCGACGAACCCGATCACGCTCATCATTGACGGAAGTGCACTTGTATCTGGCCTGTTTCTGCCGTCGGGCGGACATTGGGGCATCGCAGGTCTAGGCTGCGGAACCGGATTCTTCGTGAAAAACGGCACGAATAATGACTGCATACACAACGGACCTCCCGACGCGGCCGTACCATTCAATCCGGAAACGCTGGCGCCAACAAGAGGTATGAACGTCTCACTCAGCAACTTTACCGTGAATGGCAATCAACAGAGGAACTCGACAACCGGAAATCGGCTAGGCTCAAATGTGGCCTGGTACTGTGGCATTAATCTGATGGACCTGGATCACATCACCATCGAAAACGTGGTTGTCGTGAACACTCCCGCTTTCCACATTCGGCTGTCGAATGTTGGAAATGTATCCGTATCGGGTTGCGTAATGCAAAGTGAAGGCTCGGGCACGGACGGTGTCCATATTGATGGTCCTTCAAATGACATTGCGATTACGAACTGCAGATTCATGACTAGCGACGATTCAATCGCATTGAATTGTCCCGAAGGTTATGGAGGCGACATCTCGCGCGTACAAGTGAGCGGGTGCACCTTCAACAGTTGGAGCCTGATGCGGCTATATACAACGACTGGAGGTCAAAACAAATTCAAGATCAGTTCTGTAACCGTGAATGAGTGCACCGGTAGTTTTGTTGAGGCTGCATTTCTGATCGGTTTGGCGTCCGGCAGCCTGCCTCAGTCCGTCGGCTCATTGAGCGTGTCCAATTGCACTTTGACTACTCCCACAATTCTTGGAATTGCGGAAAATTTTGGGACGATCGAACTCCAAAACGTGGTTTTTGTGCCGTCATGGTCGACCGGCACTTGGAGTTCACCCCAGGTCAACCTCACCCCCGCCTTTCTGCGACCGTCTCCGGCAATCGGCACATTGTCGTTCGAGGGAGCGCGTCTCTCTTTCCAGAATTGCCGAATCGACAGACGCCGTCATTCAACCGTTGCGGGCGTGATCCTTGAGAATCGGTCGTCAATTGATCGCCTCGAGTTCAGCGGGTTCGCCCTACAGGATGAAGGAGCGTATTCGCCAGTGCCCAGTCTTGTGAATGTCGAAGGGGGTACCGTCGGAGCATTGGTTCTCGACTCGTTGGATCCTAGCAACACTGGCGCACTTGTGGAATCGGGAGGATTTTCGATGATAGGCGCCGTTTGTGGCGCGGGAGTGTTGGCAACGGGCTGGGAGTTTCCCGATGAAGTCATGGTAAACGGGGTACCATATATTTCGGCAAACACGGGACGCCCCTCAATCAAGATCGAGGGAGTGGTTGAATCCTATCCGTAAGTTTCAGCTTCGCAATGTTGCCCAGACAGTTTCTAGAGGATGCGCCACCAGTAGCGCTTTGAAAGATCGAATGCGAGCCGAGTGAGTCATTTCCAGCGGCAAGTCCGAAAACCGTAGCACCGAGCAACTGCAGTGCCGTCTCAGGCGGAATCAGCACGGTCAAATCGTCCGCGGACAGGGTCCATATCTGTACAGGGTCCGGCGTCCACCAATTGCCTTCAAGGATTTCGCCGCTGGCATTAAGGTAAAATCTCAATAAGTCGAACTCTCATAAGCTGACGAGGTGGTTTCGGGCTGCTTGCGATTCGATATCGAGGATTGTTTGACCCCGGAAGTCTCTGATCCAGCAAACCCGCTCGCCGTGATTGTTCAGAAACGGGTGTGCGTGCGGCACTCGCTGCGAGAACGCCTGGGGGTGGACCGTGCGATCAGGTTCGCAGTTCCGGGTCGAGGATGGTCGAGTTTGGCAGGAGGGGTAACTGTTGCTTTGATCGCCCGGTTTCTTTCACCAGACGAGCAGGGTTATTACTTTACTTTCGGCAGCCTCATCGCGCTGCAGATCGTCTTCGAGCTTGGCTTCTCGTCTGTAATTCTCCAAATGACCAGCCACGAGCGAACTCGTCTCACGACCTCCGCTACAGAATATCTGAGGCTATGGCATGCCCAGTAATGCGCCACTCCTCACATTTGCAATTCCGACATACAATCGGGCCCATCTTCTAGACCGGCTTTTAAATGTTCTCGCTGAGGAACTGCGGCGCGAAACTCGTGTTGAGCTTCTTATTTCGGACAATGCTTCACCGGACAATACATCCGCTCTTATCGGCGCGCAGAGGGACCGGGGTCTTCAGTTTCGCTATATTCGGAACGAGACGAATATCGGTACCGACCGCAACATTCTGCAGTGCTTCGAGCAGGCCGCGGGAAAATATGTCTGGATATTCAGCGACGACGATATCCCCGCGCATGGTGCAATTCCCCGCATACTCGCGACTCTGTCGTCACAGGAGTACGACCTCGTTGGAATCCGAAGTTATTCCTTCGTCGGCGATTATCGGGAGCACATGCGATTTACGCCCAAGTCTGACCTCGTTCTCGCAAGAGCCGATCACTTGGCACGACTTATCCACGTTTTCTTTACTTTCATCTCGGGAATCATCGTCAATAAAGACCGAGTATCCTCCGTAGATCATCCTCCCTTTGATTCTTTGTTCGACACCAACCTTGCGCAGCTCGGCCTCTACTATACTGCGCTCAACCATCACCGCAAAAGCCTATTCATTCGCGATCCGCTTGTCGCCGCAACCGGAAACGCAACCGCCGTCGGATACGCGATGTACCACGTTTTCGGGCGCAATCTGACCAAGATTACTGATGAATGGATTGAACAGAAGGCAGTGCGGCAGGCAATTTATAACGGCACCATTCGATTTTTCTTTCCTTTGTGGATACTGTCTGCGCGAAAAAATCGCGATCCGCAGTCGGTTGAGGATCCGCACAACGTGCTTCGGCCTTGCTTCGGATATAATTTTCGTTACTGGGCATTCGATTATCCAATCTACGCCCTTCCGCTTGCGCTAGCGGAAGTGTGGATGTTCGGCGTGAGAGCGATCAACAAACTCGACAGCATAGTTTGGCAGTCGCTTCTGCGAGGCTAAGATCCGCATGACGGGCTATTTTTCCAGTCAAAGAGGTTCATCCTTACCAATGGCTGGTATCTCTTCTTTTGCGAATTGGGCCGGCGGACGGGCATTGGCTTTCGGAGACAGATGCTAGCCGGAAAACTCCGGTGCACTACGATCACGCTTGGTCCCCGGTGTTATCTTCGTGGCCTATGCCACATGACCATAGGAGAGAATTTTTCTGCTGCCGAGGGATTGTGGCTCGAGGCCGTCACCTTCCACGCCGGTCAGGAGTTTAGCCCGCAGATTGTGATTGGCCGGAATGTGAGTATGAGCCGCTGGAGCCATATAACATGCGCAAAACGAATCTATATCGGTGACGGTGTTCTTATCGGGAGCAAGGTGATCATCGCTGATCACAACCACGGGGAATATAGCGGACCGTATACAATGCCGCTAATCCCTCCAAATCTTCGCGCGCTCGGCGGGGTTCAGGAAGTGGTCATTGAAACCAATGTCTGGCTGGGAGACGGAGTGGTCGTATGCCCAGGGTCCAGGATTGGTGAGGGATCTGTCATCGGCGCCAATGCCGTAGTAATCGGAACCATTCCACCCTTTACGATAGCGGCCGGTATACCCGCCCGTCCGTTGAAGAAGTACAACTTCGACAGCAATGAGTGGGTTGAGCTCAGATGAGGCAAGCTGCTTGCACGATTGTATCGTTTAATTATCTTCACTATGCGCGGGTGCTTTGCGCCTCATTCCGGAAACATCATCCCGACGCCAAATTCTATGTGCTCCTGGTCGATCGCCTTCCTGAGGACTTCGATCCTACCAACGAGCCGTTTGAATTCGTGCTGGTAGAGGACTTGGGTATTCCGAACTTCCCTTCCATCGCATTCAAATACGATGTATTGGAGCTCAACACCAACGTAAAGCCGACTTTTCTTAAATCGCTCCTCGACAGAGGAAACGACCAGGTCGTCTACCTCGACCCGGATATCTTCATCTACAGGGCGATTGATCCTGTCTTCCGTGCTATGGAGCAGCATGCGATCGTCCTCACCCCGCACGTGATTTCTCCTCATCCGAACGATCACGGACTGTCGGAACGCTCCCAGCTCAAGAACGGAATCTACAACCTTGGATTTTATCGCGGTCAGGAAAGATCCTGAGGCTACGCGATTCTTATCCTGGTGGGAGGATCGATGCATGCATTATGCCTACGCGGCGCCGCAGTCATTTCTGTTTGTCGATCAAAAATGGATTGATTTTGCACCCTGTTTCTTTACCTCAATCGGACTTCTGAAACATGAGGGCTGCAACGTTGCTTATTGGAATCTCCACGAACGGTATATCTTTGGTACGAACGGGAACTGGATAGTCAACAATCGCGACCCTCTCGTTTTCTACCATTTCAGCGGGATTCGTGTTGATGGCGGCGATCAGATTTCAAAACATATGGAGGCGTTTAATCTCTCCTCGCGACCGGACCTGCAGTCCTTTATTTGAAGGCTATTGGAGCCAGTCTCCGAACAGGCTATCCTACTCCCGGCTTCATCTCACCGATATGCCTTTGGAGCTTTCGATGACGGCTCCACAATTGCCCCGCTCGCGAGATGGCTCTATGCCGCGAACCTCGAACGATTCCAGGGGGGGGGACACCCATTTTCGAGCTCGTCGGAGTTTTATACTTGGGCTTGGGCGAAGGGGGCCATTCGATCACGGAGCCTCTCCTGGGTTGTCCTTCGAAATCGCAAAGGTCTGACAATGCGACCGCTTTTTGTTTACGAATAGGCTCTCTCCGTCTCGCGCTTCGCGTTTTCGGACCTGACTGTTACATGCTCCTCATAAAGTATCTTTCGTATGTCATCGTGGTTGAAAACCAGAAGATCGTTTTGGGCGATTGATTTTAGAAGATATGGAGGCAGCTGCTTTTGAATCGATAAAAATCGCTGGGATAGCATCGACACCTTCAAGCATGCGGACGAGTACGGTTCGATCACGTTTGTTCACCAACTCAGAGAGAACGAATGAATAGAGAGAACTCCTATCGGACGGCCAAGCCATGCCTAAAGCTGGAAAACCGCGGCTGCTCTTTCTGTGCTCACGACCACCCTACCCGCCGATTGGCGGGGATCGCCTCAAGAACTATTACCTGATGAAGGAGCTGGCCAAGTCTTTCGACCTTACTTTGATCTGCACCGGAAGCGAATCAAAGCTGTCAGCAGAGGGGCAGGCGTATCTTGTGCCAATATGCTCGAGGTACATTTTTGGCATAAATCGAGAAGCCCACTTTCTAAAGAGCGCCCTCTCTTGCCCCATTTCGGTTGCCAATCCCTTTTCAAACCAGTCTCTATTATTTCGGCGACGTCGCAAAGAAGATACGGCAACTCGCTAAGTCACACGACGCGGTTTTTTGCAACATCATTCGTACCGCGAAATGTATGCCGACGACTTGAATATGCCTAAGTTCTGTGACATCGGCGATAACAACGGCGTCTACTACGCAGCAACTCCTGAAGAACAGCAAGCCATCGCTCATGTCGCTCTACTGCTCTCGTCGATCAACCTCTAATCGAGCGAATATGAGAAGACACGTCATCACTACATTCAATCAGTGCTTTCTCTTTAATGAGGAGGAACTGGCGGACTATGGCGCCCCGTCAAAGCTGACTCTGATTCCGCACGGTGTGAATCCACACCTTTCCTCTGTCGACCAGGCCAGCGATCCTGCGTTTCGAAATACGCTTGTTTTTTTGGGAAAGATGGATACGGTTCCCAACGTGAACGCAGTCGAATGGTTCGTTGCCAACGTCATGCCGTTACTGCCCGAGCACATCAAATTCGCCATTATCGGCGCCAATCCATCCGAGCGCGTTACGGCGTTGGAAAACGGATCGGGTCAGCGTCCTCGGGTTTGTTGACGATCCGTATCCCGCGCTGAAAGGAGCGTTGGCGGTCGTTGCCCCCATGCAACTTGGCAGAGGCATTCAAAACAAAGTCCTGGAGGCGATGGCGATCGCGGGCCTGTGTATTGTGAGCAAGGCTGCGTCCAAAGCGTTCAAAGGGGCTGAGAGCGGGAAGGAGATGCTGGTTGCAGATCAACCGCAGGAGTATGCCAACCTGATTCTCTGAGATCGCCTCAAATCCCGATGCATTTCGCCCGAAATTCGGCTCGCCGCCAAGAAGTATATTGCGGAGAACAACTCCTGGGAGCGCGCCGGCGGCATCTACACTGCAGCCATTCAAGCCGTGCTCTCAGGGAGTTGAAACGGGGCAGGGTAGCATCCATCGTTGGAGCGTGCATCCCTCTTGCCTACCAAGCTTTTAAGTAGCTCGCCGAAGACACGCCGTCTGGTCGTAGCTTCTGCTGAGGAACGCCTGAGATTGTTCCACCATCGCCTTCACATCAACCGCGTTCCTCTAAGATATCCCGGATTGAAGAAGGAAAACGTTTCCGCGTGATCCGCAACAAAAAGGTGACGATTAGGCTCAAGGCCGGTACCGCGGTATCCGGCTGTCGTGGTAACAACCGGAAGCCCCTCCTGAGACAGCATGGATTGTCTTGGAGTTAATTCCAGCTCCATGCTGCACCGGATTGACGAACACGCGAACTCAAGCGTACACCGGGCGCAAATCGGGCACGTCGCTTAATAAGACACACTGTGCATCTTCTTTGAGACGCGTGAGACTCCAGCAAAGCGGCCGACCGTCCGTTCCTCCCGCTACAACGAACCGATAGTCGGGAATTTCTTTGAGTCTTGGGTGGACATAGGTCGAGATACCAATCGATCGCCTCGATGTTTTGCGAGGAGCTCAGTGCTCCGACGAAAAGCACCCTGCAATCCCGCCCCCCGTTGTACAAACGGGTGGCGCTCTGTCGCTACATCATGAAAATGCGGCAACCATCCACTCTTCCTCGCTAGTTCTCAAGGTTTGTAGAAGCCTCTGCCATCTCATCCAACGATACCCACCACACGGCGTCACGTTGTTCCATCAGGCGCGCGGAATATCTGCGGTATCGACGCGCCCCGATCCAGTCATAAGCCCTAACCTGCGCGGGGGATGCGGCGATCCGCCCCCTCTCCTCGTGATAACGCGCCTCGTTGTTGTGTGTGCGAAGGACGCGAAGATTGCAGCGTAGAGTTGGATTCGCGAGCACGGCTCCGACCGCATCACCTTCAAGCAAAGCAATGTCATATTGTGAGTCCAGCGAAACGGTCTTAAGGAGAAGCCTCGCCATAACCTGGCATGGTGTTGTCCCGAAGAGTCCCTTCCACATTGGGATTCTTGGAGAAAGAAGAACATTTCGGGCGTACTTACTCCGATGGTTTTCCCGTGCCTGGGGCTCAGTTGCCCACGAAGGGCAATCAGCACGTCGACCTCGTGGCCTAAACTGGTCAGCGCGCGCAGCCTTCCCCACATATCCACGCGGCCACCTCCGCGAGGAGGGAATGGAACATCATGCAGCACTTGTAGGATTCGCATATTTCCTGCACTGGTAAAAAGCAATGCCGAAGGGAGGTAGAGGTTATAGTAAGCGACAAGAATCGACCGAAGTGCACAGCTGAATGATGAGAAATAATACGCACGCAAGCAACGTGATATTTCGTTGTCGATAGAGATCGCGGACCAATCGCACGCAGAATCTGCCAGCTAGAAACAGAAACGGAAATCCGAAATATGCAGCATAGTTGGCGAGAAAGGTCTTCGCGCCCGCGTCTTGTGCACTGGAGGCGTAGCCGCTTACCTCGTTGAAGTTCAGCGGAAACGGGAAAGCGACTGCAGAACGGCGGCAGCATCCAGGACGTAGATTTTCATCGCCGGAAGAAATCCCAGAATCCTACGCCAAACGGAAAGTGAAGCAAGACGATTCCGGTCCAGATCTGCATCGTCAATCGCGTCGCAACCGACATGGAGTACATGATCGCCTCGGAGGCGATTTGAGGGAGAAGAATGCGAATACTGAGAAAGGCGAGGGGGATGGCGAGTACGGTCAACTGCACAGCCCGAAGGACACTCACCTTTGCCTGCGCAAAGAAGAGCACGCCAATCAAGAGAACCATGGATAGGATGCCACCTTTTGATCCACTGAGAGCTGTGACGGCAAGAGCTACAGCCCAATAGGTAGCCTTCATCGCCTTGGATTTGGAAAAATGAGAGGACAATATACCATCCCCCATTAGTAAAGGAGCGAGAACGCTTGGCTCCTTCGTCAGCCCACGCCACCGGCCATCGACGAAACCTTCGGGAACGGTCTGATGGAACACCGGACTGGCCATCACCACACGAAGGCCGAGAAACTTGAGATCATACGCAGCAACCCCGAAAACCGCGATCCAGAATGCGGTCTGTACGGCCATCGATAGGATGCGCTGGTCGGAATAATCCAATCCAAAGATGACAAAAAATACCAGGCCCGTTTCCAGGCAGAGTTTCAAGGATTCGACTACCAAATTGGTGTCTTGAGACGTGAACCCGAACCGCAGCAGTCCAAGAGACAAACCGCAAACACATAAGAGCCCCGTAGAGAACTAGGCGGTTCACGCGTAAGTTTGCTGTCAGTACTCGATCGGCTGTGCTTAGAAAAGCAAGTGCCAATAAGGGCAGAACGGAAAAACTGGAACCCAGCCTTTGCAGTGGAGTTGCCTGGAGAATCGTATCCTGAAAGGGCATTAGACAAATAAAGAGGAACAAGAGAAGTTGACGACTAGTTCTCAATGGTACCGTCCCGATAGCAAGTGTCGACTTTGAACCGAGGCCGTCGGCGAGAACTCGCAATTCCATTTTCAAACGTGATTTCGATTCAACGCGGTCACTGCGTGCTTTGAACCGCGGCACGTCTGCAGCCGCGGAGATTTGGCATCTCGCTCACGATCTGCGCTCGCGAACCGAACGAAGAAACATCTCAGGCAGTCGTGCTTCAACTTCCATTGTATCCGAAGATATCTGAATTCTTCTGCCAAGCAAGGGTGTCATACTGAAGGCCATTCGAAGCATGCCCCTCGAAGATTTCGCGCCTCAGATTCCCGAGCCTGAAACAGAGAGCCGAGCTCGATGCAGGCAACTTGAACCACGAAGGGATCTGAAGGGTCGATCATGGGGCCCTCTGACGTTACTTAAGTTCCTCAAAGATCACCGTTCGATTCTCCGGGTTCTGCTAAAATCCGTCTGGCAAAACGGTACAGGTTTACCCTTTGTCCTAGGAATTGGCATCGAACTCGTTGAAGATACAGAGGTCATAGAGGGGAGTGTCTGGGTGACTCGGAATCTTACGATTGTCTTGTTCTTTTTGGGTTTGTGTTCACATCTCTCCGCGCAATCAGGCTATGTGACAACCATGAACTGCAGCGGCTCAGACTTAACCTCTGACTTTGGAGCAAGAGTCATGAGCTGCCAGGCTCTCTTGCCCAATACTGGGGGTACCATTGATGCGGCTGGCACGACCGGGGCACAGACTTGCACGACCAACATCGTGTTGAACCCGAATGTCACACTACTGCTGCGTTCCGGCACTCAAATCAGCGGTCCCTGCGAAGTGACTTTACAGGCACACGATTCGATTGAAGGGAGCGGCGGCACCGGTATGTATACCGATGCCAGCTCTTCGCTGAGCTGGGCCTACACGGGAACCGTCGGTCCGGCCAGCTCCGGGAACCTCATCTCAATCGTCCCCAACGCCTATGATGTCAAGTTGGCAAATGTCCAATTCATGGGAAATCCCTCCGGGGCCGCTGCTCCCGGCGGGAATTCTTCTGCGAGCACAGGGAACGGCCTGATTGCATCTCCAGGCCCGGGCTTCTCACCGTCGAACATTGGGCATCACGCTTGATCATGTGACGTTCAGGTATTTCCCGCTGGATGGAATTCATCTCGAGGACAACGTGTACATGGTCGATTGTTACCGCTGCGCCGCCACAGATAACAACCGCTACGGATGGTATCAGGCTCCGAATCGCTCGCTCCTCGGACCGAATCAGGTCGACGTTTTTTCTGGCCGATTTACGAGGAACGTTGTGGGTCAGGTCTACGCGATGGGCGGCGGATCGGCAGGGACCTTCAGCATGTGGGGCGGAAGCATCAGCTCCGAGCTTTACCCCTCGGGCACGAGCTACTGTGCCGACTTCGAAGCTGGCAACAACCAGCAGATGGACGTATTCCTCGACAAGGTCCACATCGAGAGCTGCGGGGGGACTTCGGGTGGAGGAGCCTTTATCAATTTCGATGCATGGAATGGCACCCTCACCGTTCGCGACAGTTATTTTGTGATCCCGGTGGGAACGGCCGACAATATCTTAATCGGCTCACATGCGGGGGGACAGGCCTTTATTGGCCCCGGAAACCTGCTGGTTACAAATCCAGGGGGATATCAGCTGGACGATCAGTCGACATTCAGCAGCAACAATATTGAAGTCTTCGACGTTATGGGAGCAGCGCAGATTGGTAACATCCACGGCAACGTCCACTTGCTCAATTCCGTCTATTCCGGAACTGCGTATGCCTCGGGTGAGTGGGAGCAATACCTAAACGGAGCCCGACTGCATTTTTACGACCCTACTTCGAACGGCCAAAACTTCACTCTAGAAGACAGTCAAGGCGCCTTGAGCGTGAACGATGAGAATGGCAATCAACTCCTTCAGTTCATTCCCGACACGGGAACGATCACTAAGAACCTCCAGATCAATCAGCACCTCTTCACGCTAGACAAGTCAACGGATGTTGCGGGAAGCATCTCCATCGAGGATTCAACAAAAGGCACCAAGTTGTTCGCGACGCAGTACAACAATAACCCGGTATGCGTCGTGACTCCGACGCAAACACTGAACGGACACGTTTCGTGGTGGGGTTACAATGTTAATCAGCAAGGTATCTACATTTTTACAAACTATCCCGTGACAGCAACTTTTAATTACATCTGCGTTGGAGCGCCCAATTAGCCTTTGTCTGATTCGGAGCAAGGTCAAGGCACCTTGAGTGGGCACCGTACGCCTGATGGTAATCCGCACCGCGAAATGAAGAGCCACATTGAGGAGTCGCTTAGATGCATCGAGGCCTTGGTGCCCCCCAAATGAAAATCGACGGTTGCTCTTGAACGGGGTACACTTTGATTGATGATTTCCCGATCCACTTCGATGACAAATCTGCAAGAGTCACATCAGCTCAGAGGTGCTGCGGCGCACATTGAATCGATTGATAGCCGATGCGCGCAGCCCGACGTTTTCACAATCGATGTGGAGGATTGGTTTCACATTCTTGAAGTAGACGGCGCGTCCGATTCTGCTGCCTTGATGCCCTTCCCTCGCAAGTTGAAGCCAATTTCGAATCGCTCCTCGACATTCTGGCCGCATGCAACGTTAGGGCAACCTGTTTTGCCCCTGGGCACGGTGGCTGAGCGCTTTCCAAGGCTGCTGCGCGATGCGGCGAACCTCGGTCACGATATCGCCAGTCACGGTTATGGGCACCAGGTGGTGTATTCCATCACCCGAACCCAGTTCCGTGAAGATATCCGCAAGGCAAAGGCCGTGATTGAGGACGCGACGGGGCGGCCAGTGAAAGGGTATCGCGCGCCGGGATTCTCCATTACTGCGAAAACGCCCTGGGCTTTCGATGAGATCCTCGAAGCCGGTTACGTATTCGATAGTTCTGTTTTCCCTGCTCGCCATGGCCACGGCGGCATTCCGGGCGCGTGCCGAAGCGCTCATGTAATTCGTTCGACGGCGGGGCGATTGGTCGAGTTTCCCATCAGCATCGCGGATACGCCATTCGGGCCGCAATGCTGCTTCGGCGGCGGCTATCTTCGCATTTTTCCTCTCTGGTTCGTACAGGCCATGGCCAGGCGGGTACGGGAAGATGGGCGGGGCGTAGTCTGGTACATACATCCGCGCGAGATCAATCCGCATCACCCGCGGCTGCAGCTGCCGCTCAGGCGCCGCTTCAAAGCGTATGTGAATTTGCGCGGTACTGCCGGCAAGATTGCAACCATTCTCCAGGGAGGAAACTTCGCAACTTTCAGTGAGCTAGCTGACGCTTTTCCGTCGTAAGCCCTTGAAATCTGCGGTGAATAACGGGCTCTTCATCACTCCGGAAGAAGCTTCGTCAAGCTCGCAACGCTGGTGGACTGGGCAATTGTTTCCATGTCCAATTCAACGCCGAAGCGTTCTTGAAAAGCCAGACAAATATTTAAATGCCCCAGGGAATCCCACTGCGACGTGTTTTCCATAGATGCCTCAGCGCCAATCGCATCTTTGGGTAAATTGAGAACCGAAGCGACTAAATCCGCTACGAGCTTTGTGTTTGCCGTCGTCATGCTATAACCCTCTCATAGAGTTCATGGCCAGCCTCATCTTCGGATATAAGGCTAAAATCATGGCAATCATAGAAAGTGGCCACCTGTTGGTTCTTACGCGTCGGAATAAACTCCGCAGAGACCCTGGAGAGACCTCGCATCTTGAATTGATTATCGATTTCGCTTAAGATCCGATCTTCTACCTTTCGCCCGATCACGCGGCAGCTCAGCAGAAGGGTATCGATGCGGCCTCTTCGAAATCCAGAATCGCCAATCCTACAGCTCCCTCCGACCCGAAGCGATCCTTGTACTCTAGGAGGATCACAGTGTGATCGGCGCTCTCTAAGAATCGCTGGATGTTCTGGAATCTGGTAGCGCCGCGTAGTCAGGTTGAACTGGTTAGTCTTTTGTGTCATTTGTGCGATTCGCGAAGTCTGTTCGACTGGATTTACCTTGAGCACACACTGAATTTGCAAATCGTGCAAAAAATCGTCCAAATCGAGCCCGCGGGATAATTGCTGACGGATCTCATTCGCTCGGTAATGATCATTCTTATGAAGGTCCTCGGTGGTGATTCGATACCTGGCAAACCATGTGGGTACGATGTCGCGCAGAAACCAAGAGGACAGGTTCTCAACACGAACCGGAAAGTCTGGCACCACGACATGGGCAGCGCTGTGCGAACAAGTTCCCGCTCGACCGGACTATCATCGATAAAAACAAAACTGTCGATGTTCAGATTTAGAGTTTCCGCAATTGCCTGCATGTTTCGAGGCTTTGACTCCCAGTTCACTCGCACGCACGCGAAATCGTTTCGACCCAGAATCATCATGCTATTCCGTTCGAACAGTTCGTCCACATCTTCGCTGTTGTTCTTGCTGCAAATAGCCAACAAGACTCCACTCCTCTGCACGGCCTTTACCGCCCGCTGAAAATCCCGATAGCATCGTCCTATTCCATCTTCAGAAAGGATTACCCCGCCCGGGCCAGTCTCTCCCAGGACTCCTCCCCATAGCGTATTGTCCAAATCGAGAACCAGAACCTTCTTGCCTGCGGTGTTGCATAGGCTGCCACAGCTCTTTATGGATCATCATCGCAAGCAAGCGAAACATTAGGTTGCTGTATCGGGATACGACCCAAATACCAGAAAGCTCGGATAGCAAATGACTGTTCGCCGTGACGACGAATCAGCAGACCAATGTCTAATAACAACAGATTCCCGCATCTGGCCTGTGCGATCGCGAGGAGTCGTTCATTGAGATTGTGCCTCCGCCACGTAGAAGAGACATTGGATGGAAGTAAATCCGCAAAGTTCAACCAACGTCCCGTGCCAAAATAAAAGAGATGGGTAATCACGAGCTTGCTTGGATTCTCCGAGCACAGAAAGGACTCAAGCGCGCTCAGAAATTGCCTCCACCGCTCTGGAGGGCCATCGCCATAAAAAGCGCCGGACATCATGGTATCGCTGTCGAAAAAGACAGAGCACTTGAGTGAAAATCGGACGAGTAGGCTGCAGAAAGGCTGGATTAGAAAGGTCGATCAGAATGCTGTTGTATTCGCCGCATACAACTTCCCAAGGCTTCAGAAAGCTGACAATTGGCTGCATGTTGACATTACTCAGCAGCAAGGTCCGCATTTTTCCTTAACTCCCGATTACTCGTTCTGTGTCATTTAGCATCTCAAATTTCGAGGTCTACCACCACGATCCCCATTTCCGGACAACCATCGATGGTGCTAAACGACATCACTGTCTCCGAGAGAGACATAGAAATTATCCCGCCGAATCTCAAAAGCCGCCGGCGTGAGCCATTCTGCAAAAACAGCCATCTTACGGGGCAGAACCCGTGACGGAACCTTCAAAAAAGGCAGTCCACTGATGGCCGAGAGGGGACCCCAAGCTCTATTGCCCATAGTCAGAGCCAGTTGTGGGCCACTCCGCGCCGCATGAGAAATCTCTGCATGGGCTGCAGCCTGCAGCGATCGTAACCTCGTCCCCGACCGACAGAACGCATCAACGACAAACATACAATCTATTCCATCGTGGACGGTCCGTCGTGTAACAACGTAACCGATGAGGTCTCCGTGTTCTCGAAGAAAGGACATATTGTACTTAAACACCGGGCTGCGCCGATAACGCCAATCCAGATAATTCGCGGAGCGAAATCCGATAGCCTGACTTGTCGAGCCGACAGAAAGCATCCGATCCAATTCATCCGGTCGGGGCCAGTCGCTTTCGATTTGAGTATTAGCGAGATAACTGGAGAGCGTGCTCCGGAGCCAACGAGGAGTTGCCACGACCAATCAAGAAACAAAAAGACTTTGCCGCCGCCCAACTTCCCCATGGCTTGCAGCGTCGCAAATGGTCGTAAGGGCGCCGCCATTATATCCAGGTCAAAGCGGCTACGCATTTTTAGAAGTTTTTCCCAAATGGTGGCTCCCGCGGGGTTTGGAGCCATGATCAGCAAAAGATCAAAACCAGACAGCTTCTTCAAACCGGTCGCAAGTTGAAACAACGCAGGCATTCCACGCATCTTGGGATGGACTAGAAAATCTACGATGTGCGCAGCTCGATAATCTTTACCATGGAGAAATCGTCGTGTCAAAGCAGTCATCCTGCCCACTAACTCACCACTTGCGTCGTAAAGGTGGATGCCAGTAGACGATCCCTGAGGATTCTCGATGAATTTCCAGCGCAGGTGCTCGGACTTCGATACGGCTGCTGCATCGCCGTATTCTGCTTTCGAAAGCTTGATATAGGGTTCAATATGCTCAGGCCCTATCTGTTCAATCCGGGTCACAAAGTCCATTTACTCTTTTCGTACTCCTCCTACAATCCCCTGGGCAACGAAAAAATTCGAGCAGCAAGTTATGCAACGTTAACATACCCGCGAGAAACGAGCGGGCTCATCGACCACGTATTGCCCGCACTGAGGAGTGAAGCTGATCCAGGTAGCTTGCCCGGTTGTATGTCGGGATTGCAATTGTAAGTAAAGGAGCTTCATTGGGCATGCCAAATCCTCCGGTACTTGAGGAATGTATATGTGCCAAGAGGCAGCCCCGTAATCAGCCCGACGAGCAGAGATCCTGCCACCACGCCGAATGCTCCGTAGTTTCTTCCCAAGAAAAAGGTGGAGATCGCGACGAGAATGGCTCCTAAGATCGAAATTAGAAGGAATTTTTCCTGTTTGTGCGCTCTCAGATAGGTTGCTTCGGCAGTGACAACGACATTCATTGTCGTGATCGAAAGCAGGAAAGCGATCGATGTGGGATCTAAAGTCTGTGAGCAAACGGCAGACCGGCCCAGTTCAAGTAAATTACACCCATCCAAATTGCCAAGGCGCCGGCGCCGCAAACCGCCACGGATTGCCCCAATGCTTTGAAGAAGAGCTGGTCAAGCTTGAGATACTGCTTGCGTGCTATCATCGCCCCAAAGGGAGCGGCCTTGGTATTGATCCATGAGATTGCAACGGACTGAAGTGCGTTCTGCCAAGGCTCAGGGACATGCCCATCTGTCCTGCATCCACGGCTCCGCGAAAGGCGAACAGGACCGGATTGTAAAGCTGAAAGATGAAATATCCGCAAAGCCAACTGACCGCTATGCGCCATTGAAATGGCCATACTTCATTCATCCAGTGGATGCTGTGTTCACGCGGGGTTATGGCGCAGCAGCGGAGAGCAATAGTCGCCGCTGCCGAAGAGCCAAATCGACGCCACGCCGGCATTTCCGACAATGATCATCGCGGGAGCGAACAAACCATGATGGGTTGCGAGCGACATCCACGCCAGTGTGCTTGCCGGTCGACGGCCTGGGCGAATCTGAGACGCGCGACGTTCGCCACAAATCCGCATCCTTCCATAAAGGAGAGAATTGGATCCAGTTGAAAAGTGAGCGTCGCCGCGAACGCGGCCGCATACCACGGGAAATGCCAGGAAACTTGTCGCCCGCATGCTGGTGCGCGGAAAAAAAATGCGAGCCCGCAGTAAGTAGAAATACCGCCAGAAAGAGATGCCGCATCGGTGTACCAGCGGATCGTCTTTTTGAAGAACCGAAGCGAGCCTGGCGTGGGCAACAGCGTCTCCTGAAATGGACCGTCTAGGAGAAAGTGTCAAATGGGCGCGCTCGTGGCTTGCCATCTGCAGGATGACGAACGAGAAGCCTAACTCGAAGACGATCTGGAGCGCGATCAGGCTGCCGAAGGTGTAGTAGTAGCCTTGTTCCGCCGGTGACAGAAAGCGGGCGATTAGAGCTACTGTAACCAATCCTGCCAAGCTGGCCCAGCCCCTGGCGAGAACGTGAAGGCGATCGCCCTGTCGATTCCAAGTCCTTTGTGGAGCCGATTTCGAATGCGCTTCCCTAGCGATGCCAAGCCCGGAAGGCGGCTTTTGATCTTCGCAAACCCTAGGCATTAGTGGGGAATCCTCGACATCCGGACGAAGGTTGGTGACGACAGGGTCCTTGTATCCTTTCGATATGTACGCATAGTCTACCGACTTTCGTGCCAATAGTCCGATAGTCTTCCATGTTTCTCAGAAATGATGAGTCCGATTGATCAAGCAAGATGTATTCATCCGAGAAGCTCTTCATATTCAACAATCTGAGCTTGCGTTTCCTTTAACATGTCTTTTCCTTGTCGCCAGCGCTCGGTACCAGGACATCGTCCATTCCAGATGCCACTTCGATTCCGAGCCGTGGACGCCAACCAAGTTCCGCACGGGCCCTGCTTGCATCCAGCCTCAGATAATGGCTTCGTGCACGCTGGGAGCGGGATCGCGTTCCCACGATGCACCTTCACCCCACAGTCTCGCAAGCCGCGTTGCAACGCTTTCGACGGTCCACGCATCCTCGTCGCTCGGGCCGAAATTGAATGAAGAAGCAAACTTCGCCCGCTCCGCAAGTAATCGTCTCGGCCAGAATCATGTATCCATGCAGGGATTCCAGCACATGCTGCCAGGGACGAATCGCATCGGGCGCCGGATCAGCACCGGTTGTTTGGGCTGAAATCCGCGGATCAGGTCTGGAATCAACCGGTCCTCCGACCAATCCCCTCCGCCAATAACGTTTCCGGCCCGTGCCGTAGCCAGCGCAACATGGTGCTCCTGCATGCGATCCAACGGGAAAAATGAATTGCGATAGGCCGCGCTCACCATCTCGGCACAGGCCTTGCTCGATGCGTAGGGGTCGTATCCGCCCAGCGGGTCCGTCTCGCGATAGGGCCAGACCCATTCCTGATTATGGTAGACCTTGTCTGTCGTCACGCACACGACCGCTCGCACGCTCGAAGATTTTCTAACCGCCTCGAGAAGATGGACGGTGCCCATGACGTTGGTTGCATAGGTGCCCACAGGGTCGGCATAAGAGCGACGCACAAGCGGCTGTGCTGCCAGGTGAAACACAACTTCGGGAGCAAATTCGGTCATTGCTGCTTCGAGACTGTGGCAGTCCCTCACATCACCACGAATGTCTTCGAGAGCATCGCCTACATTGGCAACGGTAAACATATTTGGCTGCGTCGCTGGGATCAAGCGCGTATCCTCGAATCCTCGCCCCTTTGCGCGCCAGCCAAAGCGCAAGCCAACTCCCTTTGAAGCCAGTATGCCCCGTGAGAAAAACGCGGCGTCCCTGCCATGGATTCACCACGTCTTCCACGGTGCCCTCCCGCTTGCCCAGAGTTCTTCCAGTCTCTGTTTGTCGCGGAGCGTGTCCATCGGCTGCCAGAAGCCACGATGAAAAAATGCCTGCACCTGCGCCTGCGCGGTCAGGCCCTGCAAAGGCTCCATCTCAAACATCGTGCTCTCGTGGTGTATCTCCTTGAGTACTGCGGGCGAAAGGACGAAAAAACCGCCGTTGATCCAACCGCCCTCGCTCCTAGGTTTTTCCTGGAATGAATGGACGGCCGTTCCTTCGATTCCCAACCCGCCGAAACGAGCAGCCGGCTGCACCGCGGTGACGGTCGCTAATTTACCGTGGCCACGGTGGAACTCGATTGCGCCGGAGATATTGACGTCGCTCACTCCATCTCCATAGGTCATGCAGAAAGCGTCTTCGTCTTCAAGGTATGCGGCAACCTTCTTTAACCGGCCGCCTGTGCCGGCGTTCTCTCCCGTATCCACGAGGGTGACGCGCCAGGGCTCCGCAACGCTTTGATGCACCTCCATCTTGTTCTCACGCACGTCAAAGGTGACGTCGGACATGTGCAGGTAATAGTTGGCGAAGTACTCTTTGATTAGATAGCCCTTGTATCCACAACAGATAACGAAATCGTTGATACCGTGCTGGGAATAGATCTTTAAAATGTGCCAAAGAATCGGGCGGCCACCGATCTCAACCATTGGCTTAGGACGCAAACCCGTCTCTTCACTCAGGCGCGTTCCAAGCCCACCCGCCAGAATAACCGCTTTCATTTCCGCCTCTTAGAACCTGGAATGCGCATTCCCGTCGGCTATCAATCAGTCGCTCGTTAAGGTAGCTGATTCCTAATCATACATTGCACTTTCCCGCGAACGCTCCGCTTCTGTATCCTTAGATTTCGGACCCCCATGACGGATAACGCGACCCTACTTCGGAAACAGATTCTCGACCTATCTGCTCAATACTTCGCAGAGACATCAAATTCGCGAAAATTTATACCGGGCCAGTCGACGGTCCCCGTTTCCGGCAAAGTCATCGATGGGGCCGACGTCAGCGCTGTAGTCGATTCGGCTCTGGACGCGTGGTTCACCACCGGCCGTTTTGCGGAGGATTTTGAGCGTAAGCTGGCTCGCTTCGTCGGCGTCCGTAGCGCATCGCTGGTCAACTCCGGCTCTTCCGCCAACCTTCTGGCAGTCAGTGCACTCACTTCACCGAAACTCGGGGACCGCAGGCTGAAACCCGGGGATGAGGTGATCACTGTGGCGGCTGGATTCCCGACCACGGTGAATCCGATTATCCAGAATCGGTTAGTACCGGTATTTGTGGATGTCACCTTGCCGACCTACGAAATCGATGTGACTCAGCTGGAAGCCGCCCGCAGCGAAAAAACGAAGGCCGTCTTCATAGCCCACACGCTTGGAAATGTCTTTGACCTGGATGCGGTCCTCGCATTTGTTCAGAAATACAACCTGTGGCTGATTGAGGATTGCTGTGATGCCCTGGGCTCGACCTGGAAGGGCCGCCGCGTGGGTACATTTGGCGATATCTCGACGCTGAGCTTCTATCCGGCGCACCACATCACCATGGGCGAGGGCGGCGCGGTGCTTACCGACAAGCCCAACCTGAAGGTTCTGATCGAGTCCTTCCGCGACTGGGGTCGCGATTGTTGGTGCAATCCCGGCAAAGACAATACCTGTGGCAAGCGTTTCGACTGGCAACTCGGAACCCTGCCCTGCGGGTACGATCACAAATACACCTACTCCCACATCGGCTATAACCTGAAAGCCACTGACATGCAGGCCGCTCTGGGCGCCTCGCAGATCGAGAAATTGCCTCGATTTATCGATCGGCGCAAGGAGAACTTCAGATTCCTGCACGCAGCCCTCAAACCGCTGGAGGATTGCCTTATGCTGCCTGCGGCCACTCCCGGTTCGGACCCGTCCTGGTTCGGCTTCCCCATTGGAGTTCGTGAGGGCGCGCCCTTTAGCCGCGAGGAGTTGACGGGGGCGCTTGAAGCAAACAAGATCGGGACACGCCTTCTGTTTGGGGGAAATCTTCTCCGCCAACCTGCCTACGAAGGCTGCGAGTACCGCGCGGTTAGCGACCTGCCCAACACTGACTTTGTGATGAATCAAGTCTTCTGGATAGGGGTCTTTCCGGGACTCACTCAAACCATGTTGGAGTTTGTTGTTGCAACGATCTCCAGTTTTGTCTCGGAATCAAAATCGGCGCCCAGATCAACATTTCCTATTGCAACGACAGTCACAGCCATTCCATAAGTCGGAAGTTTCTGCGCGATGAATCCCCGGAATCGCGCCGACGGAACTCAGCTTTCCTCTCCTGACAAGGGAAATCCTAGCGGTACCAGTCCGCCGTACGCCGAATGGCTTCGCGCAGGCCGATCATCGGTCGTAGTCCCAAGCGAATCTCCGCTTCTCTCACGTCGGGCACATACTGGAGACTCGGTGTACCGGCTACTCGCTCGGACGCAATCTCCACGCTGAGAGTCGGATTCAGCTCTTCAATCACAGCGAGGGCAAGCTCTCGAATACTGATCGCATCACCCGAACCGACGTTGAAGACCCTCGGCTCGGCCCGGCACTCCGACTCTGAGAGCAGGAGCGTCCACAGCCAGATCGCCAGGTCGGCAGCATAAAGATAAGACCGCATGGGCGTACCATCGCCTCGGATGGAGATGTTTCGGCCTGCAAGGGCGTCTCCGATGAAATTCCCAATCGCGAAGTGCTGGTCGAGCGGCAGGTGCGGACCAACAAAAGCGAAGCACCGGGCAACGGAGAATTGAATCTCTGAGTTACACGCATACAGCGAGCACATTTGCTCTGAAACACGCTTACCTTCCGCATAAGCCGCAGTCGGATTGAGCCAGTCCGGCCCTCCGCGATATTTCTCCGGAATGTGGCTCAAATTCTCCGGTTGAGGTCCATAGACGGCTCCGGAACTCACGAAGAGAAAAGCCTTTGCGTCCCGTGCTTGTGCAAATTCCAGGGTTCGTTCTGTTCCGTTCACTAGGGTCGTGAGAAGATTCAGCGGCTGCGTAGCCTCAGCGCCGGAAGTTGGCGCAGCAGCATGGATCACGAAGTCATAGTTCTGCTCCGGGAAATTGAAGCTGCGAATGTCTCCAGCAACGAACCGAATCGAAGTTTCCGCGCGCAAGATGTGGCATTCTCGACGCAACCGTTTCGGGGTTGCGGCAAAGCACTGTGGCGCCAAGCTCAAGTTGCAGTTCGCGATTGCAGTAGGCCAGGCTTTCCAGCAGCCATGCGCCAAAGAAGCCCGTTGCTCCGGTGAGGAAAATGCGCTTGCCACGCGCTCTTTCCCAAAGCTGCCGCGTGAACTGACAGGATGTGCGCAAGGTCCTCGGTAGCGATGGGCTTCACGCATCCAGCATAAATCCATGATGTTCGCTGCGCGGGTTATAACTTTGGATCCCGCGTATCGCAGATCATGCCCGAGTAGCAATGCGGTATCGCATGTCAACTGCGCATTAGCGGCAAGCCATAAACAATACCTCTGTCGCTCGTACCTTTTTGATAAATTTCGACAATAGCGTTCCGGTCAGCGGTTTTAAACTGCTTATGCCGCTGGGAAATTCGGCAGACACCGGTAGTCTTGCGTCCAGGCTTCGGTGGCTTCGAATGCAGTACCACGAGGAGTATTTCCATGAGCACAGTCAAAATCGGCAGCAGAGTTGGTCGGCGACGATCAGCCCTGTTTCATCATTGCGGAGATCGGAATCAACCACAACGGCGACATCGATCTCGCGAAGCGGCTGATCAGCGTGGCCGTCGCTGCCGGCTGCGACGCCGTGAAGTTTCAGAAGCGCACGGTCGAAGTGGTGTACACCCCCGAAGAATTGGCCAAGCCGCGCGAGAATCCCTTCGGCCCGACCAACGGCGACCTGAAGTACGGTCTCGAATTCGAGCAGGAAGAGTACGAAGAGATCGACGCCTTCTGCAAATCGGTCAAGATGTGCTGGTTCGCCTCGCCGTGGGATGAGGGCTCGGTCGATTTCCTCGAGCAGTTCTCGGTGCCCGTCCACAAGATCGCTTCCGCTTCGCTCACCGACGACAACCTTCTGCGGCACGTTCGCAAGACCGGAAAGCCGATCATCCTCTCCACCGGAATGAGCACCTACGCCGAGATCGACCATGCCGTCGAGGTGCTGGGCAAAAAGGACCTGATTCTGATGCACGCCACCAGCACTTATCCGGCGAACTACGACGAACTGAATCTCCGCGCAATCCCCACGATGACCGAGCGCTATGGCGTCCCGGTTGGCTATTCCGGACACGAAACCGGCATCCCCACCAGCGTTTGCGCAGCTGCGCTGGGCGCCTGCTGCGTGGAACGCCACATTACCCTGGATCGCGCCAGTTGGGGCTCCGACCAGGCCGCGTCGCTTGAGCCGAACGGCATCTCGCGCCTGGTGCGCGATATTCGCCTGTGGGAGCAGTCCAAAGGCGATGGCATCAAGCGGGTATACGAGCGCGAAGTTCCCGATCATCAAGAAGCTTCGCCGTGTCGGCGCGGCGGTTTAGTCGGCATGACTGAAGTCGATCCTGCAAAGCATCGCTTGGATCGGATCCGAGCCCTCGCAATGGATGTGGATGGCGTGCTCACCGATGGCGGCGTTCTGGTGGGGCCCGAATGGCGAAGAGTGGAAGCGTTTCTGCTTCGCCGACATTATGGGAGTTTCGCTGGCGCGGCGAGCCGGCATTGAACTCGCTCTCATCTCCGGCGAAGACAGCCCCCTGGTCGACCGTTACGCCGCAAAAATGCACATCGGACACGTGTTCAAGGGCTGCCGCGACAAGGCGGCCGCTCTGCGTGAATTTGCAGCCTCGACTGGCATCGATCTGGCCGAGATCTGCTATCATGGGCGACGACGTGAACGACCTTGCCGCGATGCAGATCGCCGGCTTCTCTGCCTGCCCCGCGAATGCCGTACGCGCGATGTCCTTGACCAAAGCGGATTTGTCTCGCAGGATCTACAGGCGGCAACGGCGCTGTCCGCGAACTCGTCGATGCTATTGCTCACGGCCCGCAGGCTTGAACGCCCAGCGAAGTCTTCTCCAGACCTTGAGAGCTCGCCAGCAAGCTTTCTATGAACTACGATAAGAGTTGAACTCATGAAGCTTTCCGACTACGTTGTGCGCTTCATTGCCGAACAAGGCGTGAAGCACGTGTTTCTCGTCACCGGCGGCGGCGCCATGCACCTGAACCAATCGCTCGGCGCAGAGCCAGCAATTGAGCCAGTCTGCAATCTCGCACGAACAGGCCAGCGCCATCTGCGCGGAAGGCTATGCCAAAGCCACGAATCATCTCGGCGTTTGCATGGTGACCACCGGCCCCGGCGGCACCAATGCCGTCACCGGCGTCGCCGGCGCATGGCTGGATTCCACGCCGACGCTCTTCATCTCCGGCCAAGTGAAGCGCCCCGACCGCATGTTCGACAAGGAAGGACAGCCGCTGGGCATGCGCCAGCTCGGCGTGCAGGAAGTCGACATCGTTTCGATCGTCAAGCCGATCACCAAATATGCGGTCACGGTCCTCGATCCCGAACGACATTCGCTACCACCTGGAAAAGGCCGTGTATCTTGCGCTGAACGGCCGTCCCGGCCCGGTCTGGATCGATATCCCGCTCGATGTTCAGGCCTCACCGATTGATGAACCCTCCAATCTGCGCGAGCTTCGATCCGAACGAGTTGAAAGAGCAATCCGGCAACTCGAATCTGAAAGAGGAAGTCAGTCTGCCTGATCGAAAAGTTGAACCAGGCAGAACGGCCTCTGTTGTTCGCCGGAAATGGCATCCGCCTGGCCCATGCGGAAAAGGAATTTGAGCAACTTCGAGTGCTTCTGGAAATTCCCACCGTTGCCACTTGGTGCGCGGCCGATCTGGTCCCCAGCGACGATCCGACCTATGTCGGCCGCCCCGGATCGGTGGCTGCGCGCGGCGCCAACTTCGCGCTGCAGAACTCCGATTTTCTTCTCGCCATCGGCGTACGGCTCGATTTTGCCATTACAGGGTATGCGCCCGCAGAATCTCGCGCGCGAAGCACACAAGGTCGCTGTGGACATTGACGCGGCCGAACTCAAGAAGCTCCATCCCTATCTGCAGCAGCCCATCTGCGCCGATGCCGAAGGCTTTCTTGCAGGAACTGCTGCGGCAGAAGAATTCCATCCGGCTGCAAGAACCACTCCGCATGGGATGCGCGTTGCGCCGACTGGAAGACTCGATATCCGGTGGTTACCGATGAGCATCGCAAGCCGGAGGGTCGGGTTTCGGTGTTCAATCTTGCGGAATTGATCGGAACGGAAGTCAAGCCCGAAGACAAACTCGTCGTCGGAAACTCCGGCTCGGCCATCGAAATCTTCCTGCTGGCCTGTCCCACGCTGCATTCGCAGCGTCTTTACCACACCGCCGGCCTCGGGGCGATGGGATATGCCATTCCAATGGCGATCGCGGTTGCAATTGCGAACCCCGGCAGGGAAGTCATTGCGGTCGACGGCGATGGAGGATTCATGTTCAACATTCAGGAATTGGAGACCATTCGCCGGCTCAAGCTTCCGATCAAATTCTTCGTGCTGAACAACGATGGTTACGCTTCTATCCGGGCATCGCAGAGAGCCTATTTCGGTGAAGCCACCATTGGTGCGGATCAGCAGCAGCGGCCTTACCATCCCCGACCTCAGCACAAGTGGGAACGGCATTTGGGCTTGGCACAGCAGTCATCGAAGATCAGAGCAACCTCCGCGCAGACCTTCGCAGAGTGCTTGAGATGACAGGCCCGGTTGTCTGCGATGTCAATGTGCTTCCGGATGAAATGCGAGCGCCGCGCCTGCAGTCCTATCAGAAACCGGATGGCTCGTTTGTCTCCAAACCACTTGAAGATTTATTCCCATTCTTGCCGCGCGAGGAGTTTCTGGCCAACATGATAGTGAAGCCCTTACCCGAATAGGAGAAGCTATGCAAGCCGTATTCGGAGTCATGCAAGGACGGCTCAGTCCGCCGGAAGAGGGCCGCTTCCAAGCTTTTCCCCGAAATTCATGGCGGCAGGAGTTCATGCGGGCGCGCGCGGCTGGCATCAGCTACATCGAATGGATCTACGATGATTACGGCGCTTCCGCGAATCCCATTGCCACGGTGGAAGGCAGGGCGGAGATCAGCGGTCTCAAAGAACAATATGGAATTCAGACGCCTGCCATTTGCGGCGACTGGTTGATGGATTTCCCTCTGATTCGTTGCTCGGAATCGGAGGACGAACAGCGGCGTCCGAGTGCTCCATGAAATGCTTCATTGGGCGCGCGCGATCGGCGCCTCTCGGGTTGTGCTGCCGTTCGTGGATGCCTCCTCAATGCGCACCGAGGAAGAGGAAAGCCTCGTAATTCGACTTCTGGAACGGTCTCTTCCTGTGTCTGAAAAGACAGGCGTCGAGATGCATCTGGAAGCGGACTTTGGGCCATCAAGGTTCGCCGATTTTCTGGCGCGCATGCCCCATCCGATGATCAAAGTAAACTACGATACGGGAAACAGTTCAGGTTTAGGTTACGTCGCCAGGGAAGAGTTCGCGGCCTATGGCGAGCGAATCGGCAGCATTCATATCAAAGATCGCCTGCGTAAGCCGGATGGTAGTGTCACCACCAAACCCCTGGGACAAGGCAGCGCGGATTTCGGGGATGTCTTCGCAGTGCATTCGTGGCATAGGCTATTCAGGCGGCTTCACACTGCAAGTGGCGCGGGGAGAGATCGGCGACGAAGTGAATTGGATCAGGCAACAAGTCGCGTTTGTTCGTAGCCGCTGGAATTAGGACCATGGATCTTCAACTGACTGATCGTGTCGCGTTCGTGGCCGGCTCATCAAAAGGCATCGGCAGAGCCATTGCGACCGAGCTCCTTCGAGAAGGTTGCCGGGTTTGCCTCTCCGGGCGCAATAGTGACGCACTCGAAGAGGCGTGCCGCGAGCTCCGCACCAAATTTGGAGACAAAGTCCTTGGCATTCCAGGAGACATGACAGACCGCTCCGTCATCGATGCCGCGTTAGGCGCTATTTATCAGAAGTGGGGTGGGTTGGAAATTGTAGTTGCCAACTTGGGCAGCGGAAAAGGCAAACCTGGCTGGAATCAGGAACAGGATGAGTGGGAACGGCTGTTTAACGTGAACTTCTTCGGCAGCGTGCGGTTGGCGCAAGCAGCCATTCCCTATCTGCAAGCGCATGGAGGCAACATCCTCTTCATCGCGTCCATCGTTGCGGTCGAATCGACGCCAGCCCCGCTGCCGTACTCAGCAGCCAAGGCCGCGCTGGTCAATTACAGCAAGAACCTCTCCCGAGCGGTCGCCAATAGCGGCATTCATGTCAACTGCATCGCACCAGGCAATATTCTGTTCCCGGGGGTTCATGGGAACGGCATCTCAAAGAACGCCGTGAAGAAGTGGAGAAATATATCGCCGCGGAAGTTCCCCAGCAGCGCTTCGGCACGCCTGAAGACATCGCTAGTTTTGCGGCGTTCTTGGTTTCTCCCGTCTCCGGATTTTCAACCGGTGCTTGCTATATCGCCGACGGCGGCCAGACACGCAGGATCTGATTGGACGGGAGTAACTTTAGATGATTGATGCAAGAACCAGTCGCGCCGCCACGCTGTTCGATCTCAGCGGTCGCGTAGCGATTGTGACCGGAGGCGCGGGGCTGCTTGGTTATCATCATGGAGCCATCCTGGCTTCTGCAGGCGCCAACGTGGTATTGCTGGACCTCGAAGTCGCCAATCCACAAGCACGCGCGAAACAGCTTACCGATAAGTATGGCTCCGCATGTATAGGAATTGCCTGCGATATCACCTTGGAGTCGTCTCTGGACAAAGCAAAGGGAAAGATTCTCGAACGATTCGGGCGCGTCGATATCCTCATCAACAACGCAGCCAACAATCCAAAAGTAGAAGATGGTAACTCCGCCTGGTCGCGCCTCGAGAACTTTCCTCTTGAAGTTTGGGATGCTGACATTCGGGTCGGACTGACGGGTGCGTTCCTTTGCAGCCGCGTGTTTGGAGCCGAGATGGCGAAGCGAAAATCCGGCGTCATCGTCAATGTCGCATCTGATCTGGCGGTCATCGCGCCGGACCAGCGGCTCTATCGTGTCGAAGGCTTGCCCGAGGATCAGCAACCCGTAAAGCCGGTCACTTACTCAGTCGTCAAGACGGCTCTGCTCGGACTCACACGCTATCTGGCAACCTACTGGAGCAGCTCCAATATCAGGGTTAATGCCATCTCACCCGGTGGCGTCTTTAACGGACAGCCCGAGGTCTTCCTCGATAGATTGAAAGCAATTGATTCCGATGGCAAGAATGGCCAACCGCGACGAGTACCAGGGGGCAATCCTCTTTCTCTGCTCCGATGCTTCCTCTTACATGACAGGAACCAATCTGGTGATTGATGGAGGCCGCAGTTGCCTTTGAGCTCATCTCAATTGAAAAGTTCCGAACTGTTTTCCGTCGCGGGCAAGACAGTGGTGCTGACCGGGGCCTCGGGCTTCCTGGGCCGCACGTTTGCACGTACACTTTTGTCGAATGGCGCCCGCGTGGTTGCACTTGGACGTTCCGAACGGCTGCAGCGCGAAGCCGACGGATGGGCCCAGGAGTTCGGACCGGATTCCATCGCGATTCATCGCGTGGATATGTACGACATTCCAGCATTGAGCCGCACATTAGATGAGATTACTGGTCAAGAGAAATCGATCGACGTGCTTGTCAACAACGCTCATGAGTTAGGACCAGGCACCGGCTTCAATGTTCCCGAAGGCTCGCTGGACAGCGCGACCATGGACACGTGGATGCGCAACCTGACGGGCGGTGTCTATTGGGCGGCATTGACCACGCAAAAAGTCGGAGCAAAAATGAAACAGCAACAGTCGGGCAGCATCATCAATATCTCCACGATGTATGCGCTCGTGGCCCCTCGACCGCAGCTCTACTCAGGAACAGACTTCATCAATCCGCCAGGGTACTCAGCATCGAAGGCGGCGTTGCTCAGCTTTACTCGCTATGTCGCATCGTTCTGGGGATTGAATGGTATCCGCGCCAACGCGATCCTTCCCGGCCCATTCTCGAATACTGAAGATGCTGAAGGCTCCAATGCCGTGCAGCAGGATAGCCCGTTTCTCGAGCGGCTTAAAGGCTTCACTTGCCTTGGGCGCGTGGGAAAACCCAACGAACTCTCGGGCGCATTGCTCTTTCTTGCGTCAGATGCATCCAGCTTCATGACGGGACAGGCGATTGTCATAGACGGTGGATGGACCGCAGTTTAAGCGAGATGTTCTCAGCCGTAAATGGATGTTTGTTCATCGAGTATCTCGAATGGTTCTCCGGTCGCTTTTCTATGACTGAACTGGCAATCGTTTCCGATGACCAACCGCGGGCGAAGAAACAGATCGACCAGTCGATAAGTGACGACTGAGCTCGCGTGCCAAAAGACGACCGGAGGTAAACCAATGATACGAAATCGACTCTGTCCACTCTGTGGAGCGGAAACAAGCGCCGTTTTGCAACTTCACTTCAACAAGAAGATGAAACTTCCCATTGAGCCCGAAATCCGACACTGCCCAACAGACAATTTCCTCTTCGTAGCAAATGGAGATCAGGGCAATTATGACGAGTATTACCAATCGTTGGCGAACGATTCATATCACGCGGAACTGGCAGGCGCGGACCTTCATTCCCCTATCGCCATACTTCAAAAGTCTCACCTCATGACCTTGCTGCAGGATTTCTTCGACAAGCCCAGAAAGGTATTGGATTTTGGCTGCGGCGAAGCATCATTGCTCGTAGAACTTGCAGGCGCTTTCCCCTCTTCAATGTTCTTTGGATTTGATCCGGGGCCCGGCGCAAAGATCGGATCACAAAAGGCAAATCTGCTCGATCTGAGCAACATGGAAATCACCGATCTGAAAGCAAGCGATCGCGGAGACTCGTATGATCTTGTAATCGCATCTCATGTTATGGAGCACGTGCTCGATTTTCGTCTACTTCTTCATTTAAACGGTCTACTGGCGGAGAATGCCCTCCTTTATGTTGAAGTTCCAAATTCGCTTCGATACGAATCCTATCACCGTCGAGAGTTTCTCTATTATTTCGATCGTTTGCACGTGAACCATTTCACCCCGCAGGCTTTGGCTACCCTCGCCGCAGCCTATGGGTTCGGCTATGTTCGGCACTTCGAATATGCCTTCCCATATCGAGACGGGGCCGATTTCCCGGGCCTCGGGATGCTATTTAGAAAAGGAGCACAACGAGTCGAGATATCCTCGCCGGAAATCCTTGATGCGGCAAATCGCTATATAGCGCAAGAGCGAAGGAGAGCTGAGACGGTCGTTAAGCAATTCGACAAATTTGAAGGAATCCTGGTTTGGGGGGCAGGTGATAACTTATTCCGATCGGCGGAGAACGGTGGTCCCCTCTCCGGCCCTCTGAAGATGGTTTTGCTGGACCGGCGCCAGCAAGAAATCGTAATCGGGAAACGTCGATGGTCGACAGTGGATCCGGAAGAAGGCATTCTACGCAATCCATGGCCTGTGGTGATTACGATATCGGAAGGAAGGCTATCAGTCAGCGAAGAGGTGAAGCGAATTGACCCATCCAGAGAGGTCTTCTTTATCTAGCGACAATCCGAAAATCCAAGCTCGCCGTTGAAGATCAGGGGTGAATCCAAATCGGGCCAATCATGACGGCCACCGACTTAACCTGCGCGAATTCGGCGTCTATTGCTTTGCACGGTAGAAGTAAAATATCGAATCGTCAAAACACTCAGAATAGTGTTGGAAAGCGCAGCGCCATCCGGTCACATATTCTGCTCCCAAAATCATCGAGACTTGATTCGGAATGTCGACGAGGTCACTTGGCAAGTGGTAACTCGCGATTGCAATGCAATTGGCGTTCTGCAATAGAGAATGGGCGCCCTTCAGCGCAGGAGCTTCTGCACCCTCTACGTCGAACTTTACGTAGTCATAGTGCTCCTGAGATGTCAGATTATCCAGCGCATCCGCCTCAATGGCTCCTGATGTATCCTCCGTGATCGCCATCATCCCATTCGGATGAACCTTACAACTTAGCCTTGTCTTGTGGCTCCATGCAGCCCCGGTAAAGGTCTTGTTCTTTAGCGCGCCTTTTTGTGCCGCCGCCTCAATGCTTGCAACCAGGTCCGCATTGGGTTCCACAGCAAAGCTTGATTCCAACCCGGGGAACAGGGCCTTCATGCCGATCAACGTGTCGCCATCGTACGCGCCGACATCACAAAATGATCGAATGGCGCGGACCGCTGCAGGCGGAGTCCACATTTGTGTAACAGGCTTTCGCGTAGATGCGACGTGCCGAACATCAAGAGAAATTCGAAACAGAAGGACACTTAAAAAAGCTTCTCTACAATTTGCATCGAGACGACCGTACAGTTGATATAACTTGTCAGCGATGGTAGGAATTACTTCCGAAAACTTGCGTGCTCTTTCATATTGATTGATCAAATCGTACGCATAGAGACCTTCGGCAAGGGTGTACGCAGGCATCGTCAGTCCTGACAGAATGCTCAATTGATTTTGTCCCGCCGCTACAATGACCGGTAAGTCGAGCGTAATGTCTGAAGTGGTTGCAAACCCTTCGGCAGCGGCGCGTACGATAGCTTGTTTGGAGTTATCAAATATTACACATTCAATTCCGGATCTTCTTAACTGATTTGCTAAGTCCCACCCTCGTATCCCGTATGAGTACACAATGACAGACTTTTGCTTCGACAAATTGTCGAGAGCATCTCTTCGATTGTTCTTGAAATTCTCGAACGCAGTGTGAAGCTTTCCACAGAAAGCGTCGTAGCCAAGGCTATCGAGGGTCATTATGGCGGTACCGATCCCCAAAGATTCTCACGTGAAAAATGATCGATCAAAAACAGAGATCAGCATACCATGATTGGCTCTCAGAGCAATGCGGCTCTCACGGTTCGACTCCCCCCAAACCCAGCCTTGTCCGCCAGTGAGCACAACTTCATCAGATTCTCCAGGCGGGCCCTCTGCTATACTGAGTCATCCAATTCCCATGGATTCAGTATGCGAGTCGAGTCAAGCGAAAAGCGGAGTTCCATCCTTGTCTATCTTGGCCTCATCTGCTGTGTTCCGCTCCTCCTATTGGCGACATCTCTCGCGATCGCCAGTACCGACTGGTTCTCCTATCACGACAATTACTTCTTGCTGCATAACATCGGATATAGCCTTACGCTGAATCACGCCAATTGCGAAGTGGTGGTTCTCACCGGCGACTCCTCGGCACTCACGGGTCTCGATCCAATTGACCGTAACGCGGCTCACAAGCCTAAGTGCGTGCAACGTTGCAGAAGGCGGTACCATCACCGCAGTTACAGGGCCGTATCCACTTGATGTGTATTTGCAACACAATGCACCGCCCAAGTATCTCGTTTTCATGTTTACACCGAGCCTCTTCAGCCAACCCACTCTCTGGCGGGACTATAGCTCCTATCACCGAAGGCATCGTCTCACGATACTTAGTAATATGAAAGTTAGCAAGACACATGTCTGGAGTTATTGATATATCCGCGCGAGGCGCTTTCATTCTCAAAGTTGGGCCGCGCACGCTATACTGGCAGACACTGCAAACCGCCTGATCGAGCCGCACAAATACGCACTTAGGTTGAGGATCCGGCATCGATCTAAGCGGCATAACGGGCTATTCACTTTTTATTCGGCGCACAAAGACGATAGCCGCTTTCGCAACGGATGGGATAAGAGCTTAAAACATTACAACGGATCCAGAGTGGGTGGCAGAGCTGCGCAAGGAAAAATATGGCGCCAATGGCACACAGGTCATTGTGAAATGTGGCCCCGGTCGCCGATTGCGACGATATGAAGATGTTTATGAACATGTACTTCAGGGTTCCATGAAACCAGTTGGAGGTGCTTCCAATTGGCATGTTTAACAACCAGGATGTGCATTTCACTCCGCAGGGTGCGGAGCACGTCTCTGCCGGGCGTTGCTGGCTCATTCTCGCCGTTCAGAGAATGCGCAAGCCCTGAACAGCATATCGATCTCGCGCCGCAATGACCCTTCAGCTACATCACCTCGCGCCGAGATGAGCTGGTTCTGGGGGAATATATTCACGTTCCACTATCCTTTG
>CAWAEE010000009.1:0-17583 GCA_963781125.1 uncultured Acidobacteriaceae bacterium | reverse complement strand
ATTTTTTTTCCGCGCACCAGCATGTAGGCGACAATGTTTCCTGGCATTTCCCTTGGTATGCCGCTGCGTTGGCTGCCACGCTCACTTTTCAACTGGATCCAATTCTCTCTTTTATGGAAGGTTGCGGGTTTGTATCGAACATCGCGCGGCTCAGATTCGCGCAAGCCGCGACCGGGAGTGCGCTCGCATGGATAACGCTCGCAGCGCATCATGGCTTGTTCGCACCCGCGGCGATTATCGGTGGGAATGCCGGCGTCGCGTCGATTTGGCTCTTTCGGAAGCGAGATCTCTTAGTCCCGCTCCTGCGCCATAAGCCCGGTGAACATCGCATTCGCTGGATGAATGAAGTATGGCCCTTTCAATGGCGCATCGCGGTCAGCTGGCTTTGCGGTTACTTCATTTTTCAGCTCTATAATCCGGTCCTTTTCGCCTTTCGGGAGCCGTGGCTGCAGGACAAATGGGCATGTCTCTCAGCTTCGCGGCGCTCTCTCGTCAGTCGCGGTCGCATGGATCAATACCAAGGCCGCCCCTTTGGGGCAATGATTGCACGAAAGGAATTTCAGCAACTCGATCGTCTCTTTTTCAAAACCCTCTGGCAATCCGTGTCCGTTTGCGCAACGGGCGCGATCCTTGCTTTGTTCGCGGTGATCTATTTGAACTGGGCGCACCTTCCGCTTGCCCGAAGAGTTCTGGATCCTATTTCCATGGGGCTTCTCCTTGCGATCAGCGTATTGAATAGCGCGATCAATGGGGAAGCTCTTTACCTCAGGGCCCACAAGCAGGAGAAGTTCCTCCTGAACTCGGTTCTGGGAGCGCTCCTTGTCGCGCCTTCCACTTACTTCCTCGGAAGAAGCTACGGCGCATTCGGGATGGTGGCCGGATCGCTCGCACTCGGATTGTTCATCGGGACTGCCCCTTGGCACTTACACTTTTCTCAAGTATCGGAGAATTTGGCATGACCAGTAACTGCCCGATCCTGACAATTGGAATCCCAACCTGGAATCGGAAACTCGAACTTCAAGAGTGCCTCGAACTCGTCATGCCCCAGGCGCTCGCCGAAGAAGGTGTCGAGGTCATGGTATGCGATAACGCCACGGACGACGGAACCCAGGCAATTGTAGAGGACCTCGTTCGCCGGTATCCAATGCTTCGCTACGAGCGGAATCAGACTAACATCGGTGCCGATCGGAACTTCGTCGAAGTTCTAAGGCGCGCATCCGGCAGGTATGTGTGGATTCTCTCCGACGATGATTTCATTACCGACGGGGCTGTTCGTCAACTCCTGCAAATCATCAACGCCACTAGCCCCTCTTACATCTCGGTGAACTACATTTATTGCGATAGCCAAAGGCGAGTCATGCAGTTTCAACCAGACCAGCGGTACATGCTGAAGCAGGATGTCCCGCATGCCGATATCAATCGAACGTTTCTAGTGCGAAATCATTGGTTGAGCTTTCTGAGTTGCAGCATCTACCGGCGTGATCTGGTTGATTTCGATGATATTCTGGGCAGCATTGAAAAGGTTCCGAATTGGATCCAGGTATACATGACAGCGCAGGTTCTGGCGAAGGGGAAGGACGGCTATCAACTCTTCATTCGCCGCAGTCATGGCCAGAGTCGGCAATGATCGAGTGACGGCAACGCCTTTCGTCGCTTACATGCCGGACGCATTCATGTACATCTTCGCAGGTTTCAGTGTCGAGGAAGAGGTCGCCAATTCAGTGATCATGGGTATCCGCGAGACATTCCTCTCTTTCCGGTCCTTTCTCGCCTATCGAGCCCGAGGGACTCTCGCCGAGCCCCTTGCATTGTGCCCGCTCACTACAGAATTGGGTTTCTCTTTCCCAAGTCTCTCCTTGTGAGGCATGCGGAAGATCTATCGCGCATTCAATTGCGCATACCCCTGCTCGAGCAGTGAAATTAGATTCTCAGAACTCTCTTCGAGTCGCTTGCTGGTTTCTAGCGGTGGAGCGAGATATAACTCATTGATTGGGAGTATCGCAGTGAACGTTGACGTTCTTGTCGTTGGCGCAGGCTTTGCCGGAAGCGTGATTGCAGAACGCTGCGCGACTGCAGGACATCAAGTTCTTCTGATCGACAAGCGGGAGCACATTGGGGGCAATGCATACGATGAACCGGACGCGAGTGGCTTGCTGATCCATCGCTACGGGCCGCACATCTTTCACACGAACGCGCCAGTCGTCTCTGACTACCTCTCCCGCTTCACTGCCTGGCGGCCCTATGAGCACAAGGTATTGGCTTCTCTCAACGAGAACCTCTATCCCATCCCGATTAATCAAACGACCATCAACCGGCTCTACGGACTCTCGTTAAACGAGGCCGAGGTAGCAGCTTTCCTCGAGCGCGTGCGGGAGACGCGGAATCCGATTCGCACGAGCGAAGATGTTGTCCTGTCCTCTGTAGGACGGGACCTCTGCGATAAGTTCTTCCGCGGTTACACGCGTAAGCAGTGGGGTCTTGACCTTTCGGAATTGAGCGCAACCGTGGCGGCCCGCATCCCGGTTCGAACCAATTCCGATGACCGCTACTTTACCGACTCTTTCCAGAAGATGCCGGCGGACGGTTTTACCAGTATGTTCTGCTCGAATGCTGGACCACCCCGGTATTCAGATCGAACTCGGAGTTGACTTCCAAGAGCTTCGCCTTCGGACCCAGTGGAAGTTGCTGTTCTACACTGGCCCGATTGATGAGTATTTCAATTTCCGCTTTGGAGCACTTCCCTACCGGTCAATTCGTTTTGAGCACGAGCATCTTTCGGGGGTGGCGCGGTTCCAACCTGTTGGAACGGTCAATTACCCTAACGATCAGCTCTTCACGAGGATTACGGAATTCAAGCATCTGACCGGACAACAACATTCCAGCACGTCGATTGTCCGCGAATACCCAACCAACGAAGGAGATCCGTATTACCCGATCCCCCGCCCAGAGAACAATGAGATTTATCAAAGGTATGCCAACGAGGCAGCAGCGGAGGAAGCAGTCGTCTTCGTTGGTCGCCTGGCCCAGTACCGCTACTACAATATGGACCAGGTTGTTGCTGCAGCACTGAAGGCAAGCGAAACAGCGCTCAAAGCGTGCTAAACCTTCGCAAACCCGTGCCCCAGTCTGGTTCACGCTAGAATTAGCGTGTGCTGGTAGAGGGGAGTTTCTACTCGAATGCCGGAAGTATGTGTGCGTGAGGCACCGACCGACGTCTACACAACCGTCGGTGGCTGCTGTGGTTGTGACATTCAATCGCAAAGATCTTTTGGCGGAGTGCCTCGACGCGTTGCTCCGCCAAAGTAGGCCCGTTGATCGCATCTTTGTCGTTGACCAGGTAAGTACGGATGGAACCGCGGAGATGCTGAAGCAACGTGCGTACCTGGAACAACCTTCCATTGTGTATAGCCGTTCGGAAAAAAATACGGGCGGAGCCGGGGGATTTCAGCGAGGCGTCGAAATCGCCTATGCGGCCGGGATCGATTGGATCTGGATGATGGACGACGACGCTATCGCAGAACCGAATGCGCTCGACAGAATGCTTCGGTACGTTACTGATCCGAGTGTGTGCGCTATCGCCAATGCAAAACAACGGCTTAATGGAACCCTGGACGACGGCCATCTTGTCTTTGAGGCAGACAGTTCCGCTCACTCCGCGCCCGCATACCTGACATTTTCGTCCTTCGTCGGGCTCATGGTGTCGCGTGCTGCGGTAAATGAAATAGGCCTTCCTAAAGCCGAGTTCTTTCTCCAAGGTGACGATACAGAATACTGCATTCGTCTTTGTAGAGCAGGGCGAATTGCTTTCGCACGCGATTCTATCCTCGTGCATAAGGAGATCAGCCGTCCCCCGGAACTGGTTCGGCGCTTCGGCAAGGATTTCACAATCTACCCTAAGGACCGCTTCTGTTTCCAGTACTTTCTCTGGCGCAATCGTGTTTGGATTGAAACCTACGGGCGAGGATTTCGTCCCGACAGAATCTGGTGGGTGACAAACAAGGTCCTACGCGTGTTGCTTCGCACCTGCCTCATCGACAGAAGGGATCTTCCGTTCAGGCTCTTCATTCTTCTGAGGGGAGTGATGGATGGCGTTAGGGGACGATTCGATAATGACTTCCCGTTCCGCATGCGCGACAAGTTGATTGAGGCAGCAAAGAAACGGTCATCAATCGAGGGGGCCCCTGACTCTGCGTGAAGGAAATCACTCCGCTTTGATCGAAGAAATGATTCGAACGTACCAGCTTCGGGAACCTCGCGATTCGCGGGTTAATGGTTGAGATGTATCCGTCGCAACTGCAGCTTGAAATTGATCGGCAGCCTGAACCGATAGGAACAATTCTGACAAAGAAGGCGGATTCTGTCTTGTGATTACGGACGGCGCAGCGAGCAAACCACGAGTGCTGTTTGTTTCCCCAATCGACATGCAGGCGGACAACGGAATGGCTCGAAGACAGCAACAGCTTCTTGATGCCCTATGCGAACTCTACCCCGGCTCAGTCGACGTTCTCTCTCTTGCTGCATCGTTCACAAAATCCTCCAGATGGCTGCAGGATAAGGGATTCAAAGTCAACCTGCTGGGGGGAATCTATCCCCTTCTTGCTCACTGGAACGCGACTCTTTGGTACGGCGGCAACGTAATCCTGTGCAATAAGTTGCGATGGATTGACTATTTCCGTTTTCCCGTGCGCACACCAATGCCCAGGGAATGGTTTCGTCGCTATGATTTGATTGTGTGCTTTTATCCTTGGCTTCACCGGCTTTTGGGTCTCGAACGTGGAGGGGAAAAGTCATCGTCGACACCGGCGACATCATGGCTAACCGCCATGAGCGTACCGGCGCTCGGCGTTGGATAAACATGACCGCTAAAGATGAGAGGGGTGTTCTGGAATCCGGTAGCCGTTGTCTAGCGATCTCTCAGGACGATGCTGATGAGTTTCGCCATCTTTACGGCGTGCAACTACCCGTCGTGTCTTTTGTTCCGTCGGACTACAAAGAACTTCTTAAAATTGCAGGGTACAAGCGGCCGGCAAAAGTAGGATTCATGGGAGCGCCGAGCTATGTGAATGAAGAAATCTTGCGCGCATTGTCCAACCATTGTTTTCTGGAATATCTCTCGAGCAATGGCATCGAACTTCTCATTGCAGGCGGCATCTGTCGAACTGCGGCTCCGACCGTCATTACGGCTCTGGAACGTGGCGGAGCCAAGATTCTTGGTCGCATCTCCTCCATCGATTGATTACTACCGCCGAATCAGCGTCACGGTTAATCCTGTCGGACCGTCGACAGGTGTGAAGATTAAGTCGGTCGAGACGCTTGTAGCTGGTTGCTCTCTGATTACCACGCGCTGGGGGGCCGACGCACCCCTAGCCGCCGCTTTCCCTGGACAGATTACCTACGTCGAGTGGCCCATCGACCCGAAAAGACTCGGAGAGGTGTGCGTCGCCGCGGTGAACAGAGCAAATCCGACCAATCGCGACACCGCGGAGGAGTACATTCAAAGCACCACGCGCGCTCTGGGAGAGATATTTTCTAGATGAACCGCCTTTCCGTCGGACACTTCACTATTATTGGGCTCGTCTTTTGGGGGCTCCCCGCTGTCTTCGTGGTCGGACCGCAGGCGATTCTCTACACACTCGTAGCTGTATTGTTTGTCTGGCTTCTTTCGCGCCGCAGTCCTGCAATGAGTTTTGACACGCAATCCGCCCCCCGCACTGGCAGCACCGCAACATTCATTCTCGTTGCGTGTGCCCTTTCCTATTTTGTAGGTGACGCAGTATTTGGACAGAAGCTCCTGGCGATCAACCTTTTTCTGCACGGAGTTACAGCTGTCGATCGGGTAGTGGACCAAGCGAACTTGGGTGTTTCTCAGGGCCGTGGAGCCGTGGCATTACTCGGGACAATCATTGGCCTATTGCCTTATTGCCTGATTGATGTCGCGGGCAAGGCGCGGCGTTTTGAACGATGGGCTCTATGGACAGCAGCCATTCTACTTCTTTTCTATGGGGTCACTACGAGCCGAGGCGCAGTGGTTATTGCAATATTAACCATCGTGATGGGGAAAACATCGAATTGGCGTCGAATCTCGCTCGCCGGTGGGGTTGCCTTTGGCCTTTTCACTCTGGCAAGTGTTGTTCGAGGTGATCTCGCGACCAGTCATAATCCGCTTGGCGAGGCCATCGGTGCCCCCTATGTTAATTTGCTCCTCATGCGTGCGGCGCACTGCGGATCAGCTCCGTGGTACAACTATGTTGCAGAATTCTTCAAGAAGTTCATCCCCAGTTTTATTTATCCGAAGAGCATCTATTCCTTCAACACGGAAACATCCTTATGCATTTACCCAAGCGCGGATAATAATGTTGTTTCCGTCTCCATCTTTACCTGGTTAGGTGAGGTCTTCTACTACACTCCCTCCATCCTTACAGCAATTTGCGCTGGTGCTCTTTTGGGCGTTATGGGAAATCTAGTGAATCGGCAGCTGGTCCGCAGTGAATTACCATGTGCACGGATCGCGAGCGGCTTCGCGATCATTATTCTTCTCCGGTCGCGCTCGCAGGATGTCTTAAGTTACTTAATCGCCCAATTACTTTTTCTCTTGTTTTGGCCCTACTTATTTCGTCTTTCAAAGTACTTGCGCCATTGTGTGAAGTCATCTTCCGATGATACTTACCCGCATGGGATTCCTAATGACGTCTTGTGATAAGTAAGATACGACAAGTCAGAGGGCATCAACTGGATGCCTCGATCAGGTCGTTTCTTCATTGCGTTGCGATCTTCTCAAGCTTGCGGCCTCGATTTTCGAATTCTCATCCGAGATAGTCGGTTGGATCCCTGTTGTCTCCGACAGAGTCGATTGCTTACCCGACGCACGTGCAAAGGCTTCAAGATAGCTCTCAGCCAAAACAGCGGGGTCAAATTCAGACTCTACAAACCGACGCGCATTCTTTCCAGCATCCGATGCAGCCAGGGGGTTGCGGAAGTAATAGAGGATTGTCTCGGCAATGAGTTGCGGGGACTCGGACTCCACGCTCAATCCGCACCTAGCTCGCTCAAGTAGTTGCCAAGTATCGCTTCCAAGATCGACTGCTGCGACCGCTGGCTTTCCAGCCGCCATTATGGTGAAGAGTTTACATGGCACCGAATCGTTAGTGAAGCCACGGCGCAGCGGAATGAGACAAATATCCGCTGCGCCGTACATGCTCGGCAGATCTTCGTGCGGCTGGAATGGAAGAAATCGAACATTCTCGAGTGCCAGACTTCTAAGATAAGTCTCGGCTTTGCTTCGGCCCGCACCGTTACCGACCATCAAAAATTGAATCTCCGGGAAGTCTTTAAGAAGCGTTGCCGCATCAATGACGGTCTCTAGCCCTTGCGAAAAACCCATATTGCCGGCGAATAGCACGACGAACTTATTCGCGAGCTTGAACTTCTGACTGAAATAGTTGTCCTTAGGTTGGGGAGTGACAAAATCGATGTCGATGAAATTCGGAATCACAGAGATCTTCTTATCCGGCACGCCCTTTTGCTGTAAATTCCTCTTGAATCCCTCCGAAATTACGGTAATCGCCGCTGCCCTCTTGTATACGAAACTCTCCATCCTTTTCAACAATTGAATGATAGCTCTGTTTTTCAGCACGCCAGCTCTAACAGCTACGTCCGGCCATATATCCTGCACGTTGTACACGAAGGGCGTTCCACGCAAAAAACAGAGAAATGCGGCAATTACACCGTTGCTTAGTGGTGGAGAGGGCACGAGAATTACATCGTGCCTGGGAAGCAAAGCACCTTGGTAGAGGGACAATACGCTGAAACTTGCATAGTTCAGAAGGCGTTGAAAAACACTAGCTTTGTTGGATGCTGCGTGCGTAGAAATGCGATAGATCTGCATGGATTCGTATCGCTCTTTATAGATAAGCTTTCCGGAGTATTCCTCCCATGCACGGTCAACATCGTAATGCGGGACGGAGGTGAGAACAGTCACCTGGTGACCCTTAGCTACAAATTCGTCCGCCAATGTACTCATGATGACCCCGGTTGAGGCAACATCCGGACGAAAATAAGTAGTGAGCAAGAGGATTCGCATTGGACCGCCAAACAGACTCTAATTCGAGGTCGCGACCTGTTCTGATATAGCGCCCTGGACTCGAGCGTCGATCCATCCAAAGGTACTGCGCAGCCCTTGTTGGAGCGGTGCCTTCGGTGCCCATCCCAGCATTTCAGCGATAAGTCGGTTATCTGAGTTCCGCCCACGTACCCCAAGCGGGCCCGGGATATGACGAATGCGGAGGTCTTTGCCTGCAATGCACATTGCCATCTCGGCCAACTGGTTTATCGTGACCATCTCCTCTGAGCCGATGTTTACCGGTCCTCGGAAGTTCGATTCCATCAACCGACGCACCCCTTCCAAGCATTCGTCAATGTACAGAAATGACCGAGTTTGAAGTCCGTCGCCCCAAATCTCGATCTCTCCACGCGCGGGTGCTTCAGCCACCTTTCGGCAAATGGCCGCAGGAGCTTTTTCCCGTCCACCGCGCCAGGTCCCTTCGGGTCCAAAGATGTTGTGGAACCGAGCAATATGAACCTCTATGCCGTAGTTGCGTGCATACGCCAAATAGAGCCGCTCGCTGAATAGTTTCTCCCAACCATATTCGCTATCGGGCGCTGCCGGGTAGGCAGATTCTTCAGCGCAGTTAGGATTGTTTGGGTCCATCTGATTGCGCTCCGGATAAATGCACGCAGAAGAAGAATAAAAAAAGCGCTTTACTCCCGCCTTGTAACCCAATTCCACAGTATTCAGATTTATCGTTGCCGAGTTGTGCATCACACAGGCATCATGTTCCCCCGTGAAGATATATCCGGCACCACCCATATCCGCCGCGAGTTGGTAAACATCGTCAATCCCGTCCACAGCTCCCGCAGTCACGGCGGGATCTCGCAAGTCTCCGATCAGGAATTCGTGAGCCGAACTTCTAGAGAATTCGGGATGCTTCAGATCCACTCCGCGGACCCAGAATCCCTCATTGCGCAAACGCCGAACGAGATGGCTACCGATGAATCCACCGGCCCCATTCACAAGAACCCTTCTCATTCTGAGACTCCTTTACAGATGCTGTTGCAGCGCTTTAAGCACAGCTCAGACAATTCTCGTTCATTATACATTTCGGGATAACCCAGCAGGAAGGCTCGCAAACGATTTGAACCCTTCTCTGGAATTGGCTTGTCCAGAGCTCTAAATCACTCGTGAGCTTTTAGGCCACAATATCCTTTCTTAGCCAGATGCGGATTACTGCTTGAGAGTGTGCCGTTAATCGAGTAGGCATCCCAATTCCGCCAGGTGCGACCGGTAGTAAAATGTTTCGAGAAAAGTCTTTCTTGAGTTAGCCGCGTACATACTGAGGTTGCTTCGTATGTCTTCAAACGCAGTCCATATCCTTTCGTGATCTCGTGCGTCGGCGAAGCGCCCATTCACCCCATCCTGAATGAATTCCGGGAATGAACCAATCTTGCCAGCAATCACCGGGGTTCCAAACATAAAAGCCTTGGGTAGCACGCCACTCTGCGTTGACCTGCGATATAAATTCCAGACACAGATGCTTTCCGCATAATAGCGATTCATTTCATGGTTTCCCATTGGCTTCCCACAGAAAATCTCAATCTTGTCCGAGTTGCGGCTGAAGAGCTTGTCATTCATGAAGCGCGAAGGAATTGGATTCCGTGATGCAATTAAAAAAGAAATGTTCAACTTGCGCCGAAGAGAGTAGCGAACGAAAGCAAGGTATTGATCAAAACCGTGTGACCAACAGAGGCTTCCGATGTAGCTGAAATAGCGTTTCTGTTCGAGCATCCTCGGATTCGTCGCCCGCTCTTCATCGTCATATATTAGTGGCAAATAAATAGCATTCCCGTTGTATTGGGCATCTGATTTCTGGTACTCACCAAGTGCGTATCGAGATGGCAGGATAACTGTGTCGGCGAGCTTAAGTGCCGGAACGGTAACATGATGAGCCAAGGTCCCCCGGAGCGCGCCCAGGATGCCTTCACCGCTAAGATAGACGAAAGACATTTGCCATGGCTCGTGATAAATATAGAGAATCTTCGCGCCTTTCTCTTTGAGAGTATTTGCCAAATTCCTATTGTCCGGAGACGGATTTAGGAACACCGCGTATCTCCATGCCACTGCGAGCGAATCGGCATTAACTTCGCGTAAAAAAGCTACAATTTCGAGTTCCGGGAAGTTCCGGTAGGCGCGATCCAGCACGAATTCGGGGTCATGCCCAAGTTCCTTCATGGCCTTCGCCCACGCGATGAGGTGCTGAATAAATGCGGGATTAAAGCGCAGAGAGACAAGGGCAACCTTCTTCTTCATGCCGGACCTGTTCCAGGTTCAGGGTCGAACCCAGTCAAGAGGCAGGGGACGTAAAGAAGGCGGCGCAGGACTCGGGTGAGATCGCGATGGAACCTGGCGAATCGACGGTCCAAAGTGCATGCGGGCATAGTGCGGATGCCCCCTGCAAGAATCACAGTGAAGAAAGACACTCTGCAACAATTAATCTCTATAAACCAGTTGAACATTGAGACCGACTCCACAGTATTACCCAACGTCGGGTAGATGCAATGGCCCATTTTCATATAGTAAAGGAGAAGGTTGACTTCGGAAATACGAATCTCGTAGACAAGGATTCCGCAAGCAGACTGCGACGGCGGGCAGATCCAAAGATTCTCCGCAAGGTCAGACGCAGGTTCGTAAATGAACACGCCGTTCGTAAACATGCTCGCTGCCTCTCGCGAGCGCTTTCGTGTCTCGCTATTTATTCGAGAAAAGCCGCATACATTGACTCTGTCGATCGACCGCCATAAGTTCAGACGAACCTTGCGTCAACGTTTAGGCGAGTTCCACGTCAATCGTGTCAGGAAGTCTGTCTTCTCTTGGTGCGGTTGGTATGTTCCAAGTAAATTGTTGTTGGGTTTGCGGTGAACTTTGCAATGACTCCACAGAATTCTGCTCCCGCGATATCATGAAGCGCTGCAAATGCTCGGCCGAAGGATAGGCTATGCTTATTTGTGAGCGACAATCGGAAGCCTAAAAGAATCGGATTATTTCGGGAAGATTTCTTAAACAGCATCCTCCCGTTGCCCCCTTTGCTTTGGATAAATATACGTAGGAGAGGTAAATGAACAGGTCAAGAAAAACGCTCCTCATTATTGGAGCGCTGCTTTTTTATACCGTAGTGGACCGTATAACCGCTCAATCGGCAAATGGCACCTACTACGTCGGCACCGGCAGCGGGATGTATGCGCACATCGCAGATGCTGTGGGCGCCATCGGCTCGAGCCGCAGCGGGACGATCATCCTTTCCGCCGGCTATACCGATGTCATTGCTTCTACCCTCAATATCGGCCATCTGTACGGACCTGGAATCAAGGTCTTCATGCTGCCCGGCAGCACGATCCAGGAGAACATCACGGACGGAAGCGCTGGCATCAGGTTTTTGAAGGGAGTTCGCTCGAATGCCAGGGTGCAACGGCGTCCGGGTCGGTGAATGGGGTTCTCTCAACCTGCCAGGTGATAACAGGGTCGTCAGCCAACATGGCGTCAATGGTCACGACCGGCGCTCTGGATATGGGCCGATCGCAGGATATGTTCGGGTTGCAGGGCATCACCTTCGAACCGGGCAACGCCACGGTCACAGCAGTGGGTGATTTCGAAGGCATCACGACGCCTTCGCTAGTCGCCAACAACAACTTTTTTGGTGGCCCCAACGTCACCTATGTTTGGCACATCGGCAATGGAGCAGGTGGCGGGAAAATGTTCGTCAATAATGAAGTACGTGGCGACTCAGCCGTAACCGGCGCCTTGATCTATATCAGTGGAGGGGAATCGGGATACTGGAACGTCACGGGTGTGGCGATTGAGGGCGGCGAAATGTCCTGCCGGGGATCAGGGGTGCCGGCACTTAAGATTGATGGCGATCCTACGGGCAGCGGCCAATCGGGCGTGATTGACGTGGTCTTCGATCACGTCTGGAATCAGGACTGCGCAGGGATAAACCCCAGTTCCCCTTATATATCGATTCACAACGCGAGCCACATCACGTTTCGGGATATGCCCTTTTCCACGATCGCAGAGTCAACCCGATTGTTTCGATCACTGAGAGTGCACCGGGGCTGACGAGTTTTCGTGCTCTTTGACAACGTTGAAGTGATTTGTCAGCACGTGAATTGTGCCGGGCAAACGAACTGGATCAGCGATACTACTGCCGGCTGGCTATACGCATACCCTCCCTCCGATGACCGGTAATCGTCAGAAGTATGGATACTTCACTTCGATCACCGAAGACGTTGCCGCGGCTCTTGCCCGCGCAGTCGGCGTTTATTGCTTCAGCCGACCAGTACTAGTCGTAAATCAAACGGACACGAATTTGATCGGTGACGCAATCCGGCGCAGTGGGGTCCACGAGTATTGCAGATGCAAGTGATGGCTACGCTTTGCGCGTGCGAAACCAGGGAGCCATTAACCTGGACTTCGGGCGCGAATGACTATGCAGACAGCTGGATCGAAAGCTACCAGAATGGGACCACTATCTGGAAAACCGCTAAATATCAATAGCAAGTATGGGGGATATACGAACTTTGGTGGTTTTCGTCTTTGCGCCCCGCTACTTTCTGCAAAACGGCGATGAATTGACCGCTATGCCTGCGAAAAGCACGGTGGTCAATCACGCTGCCTGCATTCTTTCCGCAGGACCTCCAGTTATTCTGGGTCATTGCACCACGAATATTAAGGATGATGGCTCGTGTAAATGCAATTAGGCGACGGACACGAAGAGCGGGCGGAAGATGAAGTGCGCTGCTTCCTTTCCTCCATTTGGATCGGTTATGAGCGTCGCGCCTCCGGTGGTACTGCGCCGAATCCGCTCCAGATCTCATCGAATAGCGAGCTACATGCATAAGGTAAAATTGAGCGCGTGAATTATTCTGCCTCTGAAATGGCCGGAAGCATTCAATCGAATGCTCCTTTCGACTCTCGGCGGCACTGGGTTTATCGGTACGAGGCTCGCGGCTCTTATGAGCGAAAGGCCGATCCCTCGTCTTGTTAGCGACCTCCGGGCCGAGTACTTCCTCCCGCATCTGTGGACTGAATGCCACGTGCGCAAACCAGAACTTCTTATCCCCTCTCATAGGAGAAGTTGGAACGATGCGATATCAAGCAATCAGGAAGTTCTGTCAGAAAATTCCTCTGATGGATTCTCTGGGCAGGGGCGGCGAGGGCCTGCCTGACACTTACCCACTACGTTCAAGCGTATAGCCTCACCCTTCGGACCGAACAGGAAAAAAAAGAGACTACTTGAAGTACTGGCAAAAAATGACGGGCTATCGAGTCTTCGTCGAAACCGGCACATGTGAGGGGCGAACTACCCGTCAAATGGCATCGATCTTTCAACAGTGCTTCACTGTGGAGCTTGATCCGACCCTCTACGGCCGAGCGGTCGAGAAACTGTCTGACGTCACAAACGTGACGGCTCTTCTCGGAGACAGCGCCGCGCTGCTTCCTTCCATTCTTGGAGAAGGTTCACGAACCCGCAATCATCTACCTCGATGCACACGCGAGTGGCGGCGATACCGCTCGCCCAGCGAAAGACACTGTAATTGAACAGGAACTTGCCATGGTGTTTTCGCATCCCATAAAAAATCATGTGATCCTGATCGACGATGCCCGCGCGTTTTGTGGGGTATTTGGCTATCCTTCGATTCGGAAACTCGAGCGATTTGTGAAGCAAAAGAGCGATTACTATATCCACATCCGCGAAGACATCATCGTCATACATCCCGACGCCTTTTAGATGGGCGCGGTTGACTTGGGTAGTGAATCTAGCTAATTGGGGCTTTGGCATTTCGTAACCCCTATGCACAACGCCGAATCGCCCTAGCCCGGAATCGCCAATACAAAGTTCCCGCGGAACGAAATGGAATGAAAACCTGCGAAGCCGTTTAGTAGAATTGAACTCGTGGACCATACTGCCTCTGAAATGACCAGCGGTATCCAGCCAAATGTGATTTTAATTCTCGGGGGCTCCGGGTTTATCGGTACCAGGCTCGCCGCTCTCATGGTCGAACGGCAACTTCCCGTTTCGTATTGGTGATCTGCGACCAAGCCCGTCCTTTCCGCAGCAATGGACTGAATGCGACGTGCGCAAACCCGAATCTCTTACGCCAATAGTCGCTGGTTCTTCTGCAATTATCAACTTGGCTGCGGAGCATCGCGACGATGTTTATCCCATTTCGCGTTATCACGAAACCAATGTCGGCGGCGCAATACAGGTCTGTGCCACCGCTCGCGCAAATGGGCATTGCTAAGATTGTCTTTACGAGCAGTGCAGCGGTCTACGGATTTCATCCCTATCCTGTGGATGAGGATGGGCCATTTGATCCGTTTAACGCATATGGCAAAACGAAATTAGAAGCTGAAAGTGTATATCGGGCTTGGGCCGCCGAGGATCCGTCTCGCACACTCGTTATCGTGAGGCCCACCGTCGTGTTTGGCGAGGGAAACCGCGGGAACGTTTATAACTTGTTACGCCAAATCGCGTCGCGACGTTTTGTTATGGTCGGTTCAGGCACGAACTTCAAGTCGATGGCATACGTCGGGAATGTTGCCGCATTCTTAGAGCACGCACTTTCTCTCCAGGGCGGCAGGCATATTTTCAACTATGCGGATTTGCCGGACATGATGATCAACGAATTGGTCAGATATGTGTCGCAATGCCTGAAGCGTCCCGGTAGGATACGTTCTTTTCCTCGACCGATTGCCATGGCGGGCGCGCATATATTGGACGCGGTTGCAAGGATCACGGGGAAAACATTTCCGATTAGTGCTGTTCGGATTAGGAAGTTCTGCGAAAACACTCAATTCCTGGCTGAGAAGGCGCTGCAATCAGGCTTTGTTCCTCCTTACACCTTAAACGAGGGGCTCGCCCGAACTATTCAATCGGAATTCTTTCAAGGAAATAACTAGGCCGATGGACTTTCATGTGTCATTCCGGTTTTGGTACTAAGATAGAGAACGCTCATCCTCGCAAGGTGGAAGTTGCCTCGACTGCCGAAGCAACTTAGCCAGAATATGGCTCCAACGACACCATTGATCTTGATAGAAGGCAATCCGTTCAGTCGCAGAGATATAAGGTACGCCGTTCGCCATCACGTTATCGGGAAACTCCCATCCCGACGCCAACACTCCCGATCCGCTCACAGCCCCAACGCCCGCAAAACCTCCGGGTGATACCGGCGCGCTTATATCGCCAGAATCGACCGAGTTGACGACCACCTGCGCGACAGATCCAGAACCGATATTGATCAACTCGGGTGTCCTATGACTCGAGCTACCGGTCAGGGTATACCCGTTGAATGTTAAATTGCCGATCGATGAACCATTTTCAAGTCCACCGCAGGTATCGATGAATCACCTTTTCGCTGGACACTGCAGCTGTTGAGAAGAAGGCTCGTTCCAGTGTAAGTGCATCCAGCGGAATAGGCCGAAGATCGTGCGAATGCGAAACCCGGGAATTGACTTGAAGCGAGTGGGCTCAGAGTCACGTTGTTAAGGATGACATTGCCGAAGTTAGCCCCTATCTCCAATATCGCCGGGGCATTTAGAGTGCAATTTGAGATAGTCAACCCATCGATTGAGTTTGGGAATCCGCCTCCGCCGTGACCTACGAGAAAGCCCGCGTAGAATAGGTTGCCGGTACAGTTATTTACTGAAACTCCATTGATATTGAACTTGGGACCGGTTGGGCTCTCTATCGTGTGCAGTCGGATCAAGAAAGGTCCAGCTATTCACTTTGCAATTCGAAACCGTGACGCGCGATATGTCTCCTGTATAACCTTCAGGGCAGTTCAGTGCAATCGCATCGTCGTCCGCCGTAATGTCGCAATTTGAAATACTTATGTCGTTCGCTGGTCCGTCGAAGTGGAACCCATCTGTATTTGGACCCTGGCTCCTGAGCACGCATCCGGCTATTGTCACATTGCCGACGTTGGAAAATCGCATCTGAAACGATGGCGCGTTCACCAAAACAACATTCTCCACATCAATGTTGTTCAAGTTCATCAAGTTGATGGTGAAATACCATGCGGCCGAAGATGCATTGGTGATCCCTTGCGTCGATCCCGAGTCGAGACCCCGTTATATCCATTTCCTTGATTACCGTTAATCGTGAAGTTTCGCAACGAGACGTTGCTTCCACGCGGGGGAGCAGGTGGTCCGGGATCCGACGGTATTGCGGCGTTTGGTCCTCCATTATGAATGCCGTCATTGTTTGTGCCGGACTTTACGAAAAAACCTGTGCCGCAACCGAGCCCTGCGATGTTCCAATATCCCGCCGCAGGGAGGAACAGCCCCGAGATCAGCGCGGGACCATCGATTATCAGAGTGATGGGATTGCTCGCCGACGCGCTTGCCATTGCTGCATTGATGCGGGGACCATCGTCTGTGGCCAATCCTCCGGTATGCAGGTTCCGGCCATTTTTCAGATTGCAATTTAACGCGCAGCCAATCTGGGTTGCCTTGATGTAAGTCATTCCAGGCACAGGTTGAGGCGCCGCCGCGGGCCCCAAGCACGGTATTTCTATTTCGAAGTCCGAACAGCCTGCAAGCAGATCGGCAAATGCCGACCCGGCGAGAAATACGCCTGAATGCGCCAGGAAATTGCGCCGATCCATCGAACTTGTACTCCGTGGGAATTCATCCACATCCCTCTTTGCTCCGCCTCTATACACCTGAGAGTCTTCCCAAGGATTCTTTATGCAGGTAAAGCGAAGTATGCATTCCAGGATAGCGGATCCGACTCGATGAGGGAGCTTTGGCAATTGCAAAACAATATACCCGTTCGACAACCCTTTTGATCATTCTTCGACCAACGTTTCGAAATCGTTGGACCACCGTTGAAAACTAGCCCTTCCGATTCTCGCGTATGAAATGTTGCACGCAGATCTCACTTCATTTGGATCCAGAATGATCCGCCTTGGATTTCGAGGTTTTGCATCTCAGGGCTTTGCCAAAGCGGAAGGACAATCTTCTTTAGTTCCTTATCGATGGTCACAAACCAATTAGGCAAGAGAATGTCAAATCTACTTCCTCTGGCAAGAAGATAGGCAGCCAATAAGTATTGTTCTGAATAGTACCGGTCTTTCCATTCGGCTGGGTAATCGTAGGGAAGTGCAATGTCATGGAAATGGACAAGAACGCCCGGTTTTAGCCTGGGAAGAATGTCCAGGAAGATGACAGTAGCGTCGGAGTTCATCAATGCTCGATGGGAATTGTCGACGTAGAGAATGTCTCCCGATTCCAGACGATCAAAGATGTCCAGTTTGCAGTTCTCCACGGGTTCTCGAACCACCTGATCACATAGGGCATCAATTTCCACCCGCGGACGAGGATCAATGGAGATTATCTTCGTGGTCAGTCCATGATCTTTGGTTGCTCTTCTTGCAAACTTCGTCGAGTTACCCGATCCGACTTCGAGAAAAAGTTTGGGCTGGCCAATTGCAATGAAACTATAGAGAGCAACTGCGTCCAAGGGAGGGATC
>CAWAEE010000008.1:0-663657 GCA_963781125.1 uncultured Acidobacteriaceae bacterium | reverse complement strand
AATTCGTCCGCAGGCAGCGGTGATTTTCAGGAGCGGCTGCTGACCTGCTGGGCGAGGTTGGACGAGGCTGAGCCAGGCTGGACGAGGTTGGACCCAGCTGAGATAGGCTGACAGAGGGAATTCCCGTGCTTACGCAGTGCAAGGAGTGGGGTGGGGATTCAGCGCAAACCGAGTTAGAGGACTGTTAATTCTTGAGTTCGTCGCCAACAGGAATTTGGCGACCCTCTCTTGGACCGCTATTCTGATTGCTCACCTGATGACCCTACGATTCGCCTTCGGCTTTTGTTCTCGCTGGCCTGTGTGCTCTGCTTCTGCCGCAGCTGCACGCCCAACTGCCTTTTTATACAGATGACACCGGGGTCACCGAACGAGGGAAATGGCACTTCGAGTTCTTCAATGAGTACGACGCTCTCCAGCTGCAGTACCCGAATGTCCGGCAAAACACAGCCAATTTCAAGCTCAACTACGGCCTGCCGCACAATTTGGAACTGGATATCGATGCCCCTATCTCAACATCCAGCGAACTGCGGGAAACCAGCCCTCCAGCGGCTGGGGGGACACGAACATGGGAATCAAGTGGACCTTTCATAAGGAGTCCAAGGGCTCGCGGCTCCCGGCTCTTGGCGCCAGTTTCTATACGGAATTCCCGACCGGCGACGCCACGCCAGCAGCTCGGATCGGGATTGGCTGACTATTGGCTCAACTTCATCGGGCAAAAGTCCATTTCGGAAAAGACCAGAATCACCGGAAACCTGGGCATCCTGTTCGCCGGCAACACCAGTACCGGCGTGCTTGGAATCCAGAACACCCGCGGCCAGGTTTATACCGGCGGCCTTTCTCTGCTGCACGATTTCAACAGCCGGCTCACGCTCGGAGGCGAGCTCTATGGCGGCTATGCGGAGAACGATAATCTGGGCAAAAGTCAACTTCAGGCCATGGCCGGCGGCCAATACGCGCTTCGCAATGGCCTGAGTTTTGTTTCGGCCTGCTCGGAGGCAAATATGTTGCCAGCCCGCAGATCGGCGGCCAGATTGGGTTTGCCGTGGATTTTCCCGACGTCTGGGTTCCCGCATCCCGCGCAAAGTGGCGCGCAATAACGAATTCTCAACGATTGGCTAAACTCGGCTTCTTGATCTCATGGAGGCGATTCATGGCGTGTAAACCGGAAGTGCTGAAGAATGTTCCCCTCTTTGCCCTGCTGGACGATGAAGAGGCTGCCGTGCTGGCAAGCCAGGTGGATCTCAAGAAATTCGCAGCGCGCGAGCGCATCTACAAAGTAGGCGACCCGGCCCCGCGGCCTATGTGGTTCTCTCGGGGAAAGTGAGCGTGTTCACGGTGGATGAAGACCAGCAGGAAGTGGTGATCGACGAGCCGGGCAGCGGCGAGTTCTTCGGTTTCGCTTCCATGCTTGAGCAGACGCCGCACCAGACCAACGCCATCGCGATGGTGGAATCCCAGTGCCTGGAGGTTTCAAGGGACGACATTGAGGTCCTGCTGAATCGAAAGCCGATGGCGGGCATGGATCTGCTTACCACGCTCGGCCGCCAGCTCCATGCCGCCCAGGGATTGGTGCGCGGACGCGCCAGCCGAAATCCAAATGAAGTGATTGAGAAGGAAGCCACCACCGGGGAGCGAATCGCCGACGGGGTCGCCCGGTTTGGCGGATCGTGGACCTTCATCATCGCCTTTTCGGTGGTGCTTGCGGTCTACACGGCAGTCAATGTCTTCCTCGATAAGAATGCGTGGGATCCCTATCCGTTTATTCTGCTCAACCTGTTCCTTTCGATGCTGGCCGCCATGCAGGCTCCCGTCATCATGATGAGCCAGAATCGGCAGGACACCAAGGACCGGCTGCGCGCTGAACTCGATTTCGACGTGAACAAGCGCGCGGAGTCGGAGATCCAGGGAGTGTCGCACAAGATGACGATGCTGGACCAGAAAATGGACGATATTGCGGACCTGCTTCGCAAGAGGGCGTAGAAGGGCCAGGCAGCCGGGCACGAGAGACAATTTGTACCCATGAACGCCAACATACCTTGGCGCTCATTCGACCGAACATCGCCAGGTTTCGGGGTCTGGAAATGGAAGTATGGTAGAGCGCTCGGAAGTTATTTCTTCGATCACGGTGTGCACAGATGTTGCCTACTTAGTTATTTCCGAGTGGCGGGTCACTCGCTCAGATGCTGGAATCGCTCGGCCGAATCGCCGAGGAGCTGCGTTTCCAGGCTAATTGCCGCTCAGACAACTCAGTTGTCTTTGTTCGGCCACCAGCTCCCGAAAGTCGTGCTAGAGCAACTGTCGAGGTCACTGCTGATGGTCTTGAAAGCAGTATTGATCTCGGTCCCAAGGCCCTTCATCGCAGCCACGGCCCGGAAGGCGATGATCGCCACGACGAGAGCATATTCAACGAGGTTCTTGCCCGTCTTCGAGCAGGAAGGTAGCGCTACGCGGGCGAGGGCTGCATTTCTACCGGCAGACGAGAGTTTTGCAAAAAGCGCTATCGTCTTACCGCTCCTCGAAGTCAAAGGAGAAAGCCCATGAGAAATCTCGTCAAGAATTTCGCCATTGTGTTTGCGGTTGCTTTGTTGATTGAGACCGCGCCTGCTCAGGATGCGCCCAAAGCGCCACCCGCGCCGAAGGCCGCCGACAGCCCCTCGAAGGTCCTGTTGGACAGCTGGAACGATATCGGCCGCAAGCTGACCGCAATGGCGGAAGACTTTCCAGAAGAGAAATACGATTTCAAGCCGAACCCTGCGCAACGTTCGTTTGCCGAGCAGTTGCTGCACGTCTCGGTTAACCTCTACTTCTTTATCGAAGCGGCGAAGGGCGCCAAGCCCCCTTCGGACATAAAGCGTACCGACTTTGCGACCAAGGCTGCGGTTGTCGACTATGTGAAAAAGTCGTTCGCGGACGGTGCGGCGCTGATCAAGTGGAAAGGCGACCGAGGGATGAGCGATCTGTTCGCCGACCCGTTCAGCAATCAGCAGACGCGTTTCTCTGACGGCGCTTGGGGCTTCATCGAGCACTCCGGCGAACACTACGGGCAACTGGTGGTCTACTACCGCACAGCGGGACTCGTGCCCCCGGAATCCCGGCCGAAGAAGTAGCATCTTGGTGCGATGAGCCTCGCGATTGCCCCGCCCTCACTCCAGCCGCAGTTCCTAACCGAAGAACCCACGCTCCATATCAGCATTGCACCAAAATTGGGTTATTGACGGTTAGAGGGTCACTCGACCGACACCTTCCCTTAACCCATCTCGCGTGCTCCGCACGCGAGATGTAGCCTTTTTCATGCATGTCCGCCGACACCTTAGCATGCCAACGATTCGCCCTCCAAGATGCAACAGGCTGGCGGAAGAGAGAGGCCACTGTTACTGCACCAGCGTCGCTGTGATGGTTCCTTGGAGGGTTTGGACGATCGTTGCGGTCGAGGGCGCCGAATAATAGCACGAGATCCAGAAGGAGCCTGGATTTCCGGTCGTTAAGTATCCGTTGAGTGGAAGGGTTATGTATCCGCCAGTTGTCACAGTTGACGCCGAAAAAGGACCATGGGTAAGCGGCGCCGTGCTGTTGGCGTTGGGTGATGCCCAGCACTCAACGGTAGTCTGCTGGTTGCCTTCGACGAGCAGCAATTGCTGCCCTGCGATCTGATAGGTGCCGGCGTAGGGCAAGTAAACAGAATTGATGGTTCCAACGCTCTCGTAGGGCAGGACATGATTTGTTGTGGCGTTGGCGGCCATGTACTGTGCTGAGGCCTTGGGGGCGGTGGCGGCGAAGGACGCCAAAGCGATGGCGGCCACGACGAGGGAGCGGATGCTGAAGTTCATGGAAATTCTCCTTTTGGATTCGGCGCCTCAGTCTGCTTGCGCCGTGTCATGAAAGGAGTCTGCGGCAGTTCTCTCTTGCGATCAATGAGGCGGAGATGAGTTGCGGATGAGTTCTGAATTCAGCCAGTCGCCGTCGTGAGGCTGGCACTTGCATTCTGGCGAGTGGTGGACCAACCGTCATTTCCTCAGGAGTAACTGCCGGTTGGAGGGTCACCCGACCAGAACGCGATTTGTTGTTCAACGTGCAGTGGTCACCTTGAGTGTGTGCATATCCGTGACTCTCTTCAGGTCGGGTGATGGCGTGAATAAACTGTCCACCGGTTGCATTGGTGACAGATCAACGACCTCAGCCGTTGCCAGCACTGTCTTGCCCTCCTCGGACTTAATCGACAGAGCTGACGCGTGTCCCGCGAACTGGCTGATCCGGTCGCGAACTAGCATCGACGAATTGGCAGAGATGACCGCACGCAGCGCGTCACCACCCTCATCAAAGCAGAATGTTGGGGACGGAAGAGGAATTGGCGGCTCAGACAACTGAATACAATCGAGTGCAACCTTCTCAAGCTTCTGATGACTCCTGTGTGGCACCGTCTTGCTCAAGTCCTCGCCCATCGGCATCGGGTACACGATGTCTTGCTCAATTGCCCGAATGCTTAACGGAATCGGGCCCACACCCTCCGTTCGAAAATCACCGTCTCTGTTTTCGAGGATTGTGCCGGTGTAGGAAGCACTTTCAATTCTCAGTTTCCAAGTGGTCAGCCCAGCCCACCATTCTTCAATACTTCCGTCTTCAGGCGGCTGGCCATTGCGACCGCTCAGATGGAAGTTCGCTTTCAGATGCCACGGCTTCATATCGACGTCGTTAATTCGTGTGGAATGGCTTGCGTCCAGAAGTATTTGGCGTGGATCACTTTTGTCAGAGGCGCGGGCAGTGAAAGTAATCAACAACGCAAACAGAGATATCAGGATTCTTCTCAACGGTTCTCCTTCGCTCCTAGCGCATCTCAGAATCTATTGAAGTCGGATTGAATATTATCGTGCATGCGTGGGGTTCTGAGCGGACTGTGGGCAATCCGTACATAACCCCGATTTTTGGGTTCTGTCCGGATCGAGGGTGATGCAGGAGCAGGTTCACTTGTGGAAGATATACTCTCGTTGAATCAAAGTCATAGACGATGGAAGAAATTCTCGGTGCGGTATTAGCCGTAATTGCGGAAGTTCTGTTCGAGACAATCGACGAGCTTGCTTTTGCAGGCTTGGCTTCTCTTCTGACACGTGCGACTGGCAAGGTTTTCAAAACAATTTCGGCGCTCAATCCCATCGCAACGACCTTCGCTCTGGGAATGCTTGGGATGTTGGTCGGCTTTCTGAGCGTGATTGTGTATCCGCATCCGTTTGTGCATGCGTCGCGATTACACGGTATAAGCGTCGTGGCAAGCCCTCTGATTACCGGCTTCGTAATGGCTCAACTGGGTCGCCTGTTACGACGCCGTGAGAGGAGAGTCGCTCCCATCGAGAGCTTCGGCTATGGAAGTTTGTTTGCCTTTGGGATGTCCCTGGTGCGGTTTCTTCTGCTCAGATGAGTACAGAACGCACAATCTGCTTGGCAAAAACGGATGTTCCGAGCGTGTTGTGGTCGGTCCGTACATAACCCGACGGTAATATACGGATTGCGGGTGATCCTCCTGGAGCTAATCCGCTACACGTTTTAGAATGGCGAAGATACGGAATCGCAACCAGAATCCAACGCTATGCGGGGCATTCGAATTCACCCGTCAGCACAAGTATCTTTCCGCATTGAACCTTCAAATTCGGCTGGCATGAAACCCGCAGAGGACCGACGAATGAATTTGAACTTTTGCAAAAGCGCAATTTTTGGCGCCGTCATACCGCTCATTTTCGCTGCTGTTCCAATGCTTCTCGGTGCACGGCCCGCGCTTGCCCAGACCATCAATCTTTTCCCTGGGAACCACGACGATTCTCAACATGAAGTCTGGACGCGGATTGCCATTCCTCCCGACCATCCTGTGAGCAATGTCGCGCAATGGCATATCGACTACGCCAAGCACCAGATTGTTTGCGATGGCAATGGCGGCCACGAGTGGCTGCGCTTCAACCATGAGTTCAGCAATTTCACCTTCCACGTGAAGTGGCGCTTTAAGCCGCTGACAACGGCGGAACCGAAGTACAACAGCGGCGTTTTCTTCCGCAACAATCTTGACGGTTCGATCTGGCACCAAGCGCAGACATCGCTCGGCGGGGGCTACTTCTTCGGCGTCACGCCAGTGGACGGCAAGCCGCAGAGTTTCAACCTGCAAAAAGAGATGAAGGTGAATCGGGTGAAGCGGGCAGGTCAGTGGAATGTCTACGATATCCGGTGCGTCAGCGACACCTGCACGCTCGCGGTGAACGGGGAAGTGGTCAACACCACGAAAGTCGGTGTCAATAGAGGCTACGTTGGCCTCGAATCCGAGGGCTACTCGATAGCATTTAAGGACATAAAGCTGAAAGAACTGCCGTAGTTCGTTGAAGGGCACCGTATCCCAGGCGCGTCCTAGTTTTGCGCAGTTAGGGCATTGGCACGAGTAAACTCGTGCCCTTTCAAAACGACTCATGGGACGAGTTTTTCCGCAGCCTGTGAAGGCCCCTGCTCCCTCCGATTTCCCCCTGCTCCCTCCGCTTTCAAGGGCCGATGGCCGGACTGTCCCCTCTACCACATTGTCAGATTCACGTTATCGACCCATTCACTAATTGGATTGCCGGTGGAGTCCTGGTCGAGTTGGTACTGGATGCCGACCATATCGGGCCAGGAGGTATCGTTGATGGTCCAGGCCTGGTTGAGTCCGTAGGGTTGACCATCGACGACCAGCGTGTCGTAGCGATACTGCGTGGGGTTGATGCGCTCGACGTACCACTGGATGTGGTGCCAGGTATTCGGCGCCCAGCGCGGACAAGCGATTCCATTGAGGATCCAACGATTGCCCGCACTATCCCAGGTAGACCAGTAGCCGTCGCCAAAGTCGCACTGGCTTCCGATCATGAACTCCTTCCCATCAAGCACCTGCCAGAGATCGAACTCCGAGGACCAGAAGGCTGGAGAGGTGGAGTCGTGGTAGACCCAGAAGTCCCACAAAAAGTGGGAATTGGAACTGGTGCCGAGCATCGTATCGATAAACAGCACGTTGGTCCAGGGCAAGCCGTCGACGTACATCTGAAGGCTGCTTCCGCTTCTTGAAGGCTGGTTTTGAAACGGCGCCATCCAGTAGTTGGAGCTGTTGTTGGTGCCATGCGCGCAGACGCTGCAGGTCGTCCAGTCCTCGGTATTGTTCTGCATATCCTGCAACACCTGAGCGTTGTCAGGGGGAGTCGGCAGGACGGTACTGCTGGGAGGCGGCGGCCCGACCTGGATGAGCAACGTGCCGGAGGTGTTGTAGTCGCCCTGGCCGTCCCACGCGCGCGCGTAGAGAAGGTGCTGGCCATTCGTCAGATTGATTGGTTGAGAGATTTCACTGGAAGGGACATCTGTCTGATACGCGATGAGATCGTCGAGGTAGATGATCCAACCGGTCACGGTGCTGGGGCCGTAGGCGATGGCATGTACCTGGACCTGGTTGGGGTTCTGGCCTGGTTGCGGGCTTTGCAACCAAACGCCGGTTATCTGTCCGGACGCGACGCGAGACAAAGCCACCAGACAAACGAGCACCACGATAGGAAGAGAGGTTCTACGAGAGTTCATGTGGGTTACCATCCGGGGAGAAATGTGTTGGCTCGCGCGTGGCGGAACCAAGGTTCGAAACCTGGGTCGTGCTGCAAAGTTGCTTGCAAGCGGTCCTGAACAGGACCAAGCAAAATAGAGAAGCAAAGCAGTTTAGAATTTTCGTCGAATGCTGACGAGATTCTTTCTTCCGGGGAGGGTTTTGAAATCTAAAACGCGGGATACCGTCTGCCGCTTTTGGGTGCCTCCCCCAAACAATCCGATCTAACGGGGCGCGCGGTACTCTGTTCCCGGCTCCGCTTGGGCAGGGAACGCCGCGTGACGTCTGGTTAGATGCTGTGTCGCCGCGTAATGTGGTATGCGCAGGATAGCTGTGCTTGGATGCAATGGCAGGTCCTGAGATTCGACTTAGTGCTGACTTGGTCCTGAGACTCGACTTACCAGGACTCATCACGACGCGAGCATTCCCGTGGTCGTGCGGATGGATGCTTCGCTGTAAAGCAGGTCCCCTTCGACTAGGCTCAGGGCAGGCATTCGACTGCGCTGCGCTTCGCTCAGGATGACAGCATCATTTGGGATCGTGCTTGATTCTGCACCGAATTCAGGGCGGTGGGGGGGGGTACCCCGACTTTGCCTAAGAATGGTCTCGGATTCAGGCAGTGGCGGGTTTGGCCGCCTGGCCGCGCGAGGCGGTGTTAGCGACCTGCGCGGCGTAGAGCAACCGGGTCGACTCCGGGCCGGTGAAGACGTCAAGCAGCATGCCATGAGCTACACAGGCGATGAAGTTGCGGATGTTTTCGCAACCGGACAAATGCGGCATGGCCTGGCAGTAAGCTCTTTGCGCGGCTTGCGCTGCGCGATCCTGGCATTCGGCTTCAGACTCTTCTCCGTTCTGCTTATACGTTGACTTGATGGCACGGAATGCCGCTTGCATGGCCTGGCAACAACGGGCGACCGGGGGGATGGCTTCGGGGTTTTGTTCGAGTGAGTTGGACATCGGACGATCCTTTCTCTGATCTTTCTTGAGTGTGCGCCGAAGGCGGGAAATTATCTGCAAAGGAGAGAGCAGGGACAGGGAATCTTGATATGACCTTGGTTCCGTTGTACTGAATGTTCTCGCCCCGTCTGGTGCCACCGTGATATTCGTGGATTATCCCTGAGGGGAAAGTCCACAATGGAATCTCGAGCAGAATTCCGAGCGAGGTACTCAGGCCCTCTGCTGAGACGGGTGAAGAGTGCACCGGAAGCACCCTCGCTTCCCGTTTCTCCGCCCAAGGAGTCCGCCGCATCGCATGGGCAAAAAGTCGACTCGAGTGTGAAGAGCATCCCAAAATCGAACAAGACTGAAATGATTTTGATTTGCTGCGGGATTCTTTTACTCCTTATCAACGTTGCGAGTACCTGGATCAGCTTCAGGGAGGCGAATGCTGCGAAAGACACGGCGAGGGACACCAACCGGCTTACGAGGCAGCTGCTTCGGGGGCTGGGTGCCGCGCACGTTGTCACAAAGGTTGTCCCGCAAGGCATTGGACCGAACAACCGGCAGATCAGGGTGAATTTCAGCAACGATGGGAAAGTGAATGCCCTGAACATCCAGGGGTCCGCGACGGTTTGCCTGATGTCTTTCCCCGCGGGGCAAAAGTTAACCTGCAAAACGATGCCGGTTTCGAAACCGCAACTTGGCTTCGAGGGAGATGGGATCACGCTTGCCTTTGACGGGATTGTTGGAGATGGTGATATCACTCTGCTGGAGAATAACCGGGCCACAGTCCAGTATTCGAGCGCGTTCCATTTCAATGATGGCTTTGATGACTGGGTTGACGGATCGTCCTGCCAACTCTATTTCGTCCGGCACTCCCTGAGTACCGATAGCGTTCTCGAGAGAAACTGGACGAGCTGCGACGCCGGCAAGGTTCTTCTTTCAAACGAAGTGAAGCGAAGATCAGAGCAGTAGTTGCCGGAAGCATTCCTTGCTTGTCGGCGACTGTTCCCGGTACCATGCGATTCCGTAGGATCCGCAGGTGCTGCCAGGCCCGCAAGTAGATGGGAATACGCTCCATGTTCGGTTACGGATTCCAGACAACGGGCAGGCGCGCGTCTCTCGGCCTGTTCCTGGTCCTTGGATTCTTGTTCTCATCGGTTCAAGGGATGGGCCAAGCCATTCCCAAGAGATCTGTCCGCCTGGCCATTTGCCAGATGCTCGTAATCGACAGCGATCGTGAAGGCAACTTTCGCCGCATTGAATATGCGCTTGCGCAGGCCGCGGCGGAGCACGCGCAAATCGCAGTGTTTCCCGAGTCATCGATCCTTGGTTGGGAAAATCCCGAGGCACATCGGCTCGCCGAACCAATTCCAGGCAAGGACAGCAATCGTATCGGTGCTTTGGCGCGTAAGTACGGTTTGATGATCGCCATTGGCATGGATGAGAAGGATGGCGACCGACTCTATGACACGGCAATTCTCGTGGACAAATCCGGCAGACTGCTTTGGAAGCACCGGAAGATCAATGTGCTGCCAGAGCTGATGACACCGCCCTATGCACAGGGCCGACCGGAGGAAATCGGGGTCGTCGAAACCGAGTTTGGAAGGATCGCGGTGCTTATTTGCGCTGACACGTTCACTGATGCGTTCGTCGAGCGACTGAAGGCTCTCAAGCCAGACCTGATGCTGGTTCCGTACGGATGGGCTGCGCCTGACGACAAATGGCCCGAGCACTCAAGCGAACTGGAGGAACTTGTGAAGCGCCGAGCGGCCCAGGTGCGCTGCCCCATGGCAGGCGTCGATCTTGTGGGAGAGATGACGCACGGTCCGTGGTCGGGCTGGACCTACGGTGGCGCGAGCCTGGTTGTCGACGGCGAAGGTCGAACCCTCTTTCTTGCGCGGGACCGCGATACGGATCTGCACGTGATCGATCTGGCCATTGGCTCACTGGCCAAGTGAACTGAATCATCCCCAGCGTCCGAGCGGACAGAACTTGAAGATCGGGATCATGTGCGGTTGGTCCGGGACACGCCCGGAACCCCAGAGTAGTGGCTCGAACAGCAAATCGCCCCTGTTCTCAACCTGAAAATCGTTGCCGGACTTTGTGGGCACAAGCCATGTGCAACCGAATACTCTGGTTCCGTTCCGAGTGGGGTTGGGTTGAGTGATGACTGATTGTGCTCTTCCAAAGCTGAACTTCGGCACGCTCATTGCGGCTGGATTGATGATCCTCGCGGTACCTCCTTCCCAAGGGCAAGCAGGAGCCACAACAGCGCCAACATCGTCCTCGCCTGCAAACGCTCCCTACGCGGCAACGATGACGTTTGATGTCGCGTCGGTACGGGAGAACAAGGATATTGATTTGAACGCCGGCATAACGGTGAGCGGTCACTTTGTGCCGCATACAACGACGTTGATTGTGACCAACTGGTCAATCGAGAACTTAATCAGCTATGCCTATGGAGTCGATCTATATCAGATTGTGGGTCGGCCGAAGTGGCCGTGGCCGACGTTGTTTGTGATCGAGGCCAGGGGTGATAGCGAGGCGAATGCGAAGATGGCGGCACTTACCGAGGAGCAGCAGTCGGCCGAGCAGCAGCATATGCTCCAGGCGCTGCTGGAGGAGCGTTTCAAGCTCAAGACACACTGGGAGACGAAGGAAGGCGATGTCTACAACCTTGTGGTGGCGAAGGGAGGGCCGAAGTTGCACGTTGAGGGCTCGATGCCGGCGTCGGCGGACGAGTTAAAGATCTTTGGTGAGGACCGGCCGGTACCGGCGCTGCGCCAGAAGAATGATGGGCAGGGGTACGACTTCATTGCGCATGGGTGCTCGATGGACCAGTGGGTGGGGATGCTGACGGCACAGTTTGGGCGACCAGTGATGGATAAGACAGGGTTGACGGGCAAGTACGATTTTATTCTGAAGTACAGGGGCCGGTGGGATCGCGACCGAAGCGCCGATGATGTGGACCCGACGCCGCCGATGGATCGGGCACTGCAGGAGGAGCTTGGCTTGAAGGTTGAGGCGGCGAAGGGACCAGTGAAGATAATGGTTATCGATCACATCGATAAGCCGTCGGAAAACTAGCAGCGGTGGAACTTCCCGGAATCGAAACAGGGCTCGGTGACGGCCCAATGGCGCCATGACGAGATATCGTCATCCAGTTTTCGTCGTGTGGTCCACGACACGCCCGGTATTTGGCTGTTGGTGGATTTCGGCGTATCTTCGGCGGAGATTGGCTCTTCCTTCTACCGAGTCAGGAGTATTTTGGAATGCGAATCAACGCCGATGCAAAGCGCGAGTTGCTGCTTTTATTGCTCGGGCCTGTCTGCCTCGCGGCGTCGGCCCAGCAGTCTGGCACGTCCGGCCATATCGATGCTTCGCCTCAGCCCATCACGAATCAGGACACATCGAAAACGCGATTGAAAACCGACGATCGTGTGGCGCCATGCCCCGCTGAGTTCACGATGAGGTGGCTTCCGGACGGGATTTATCGCGTGGGTGGTGACGTCCTGGAGCCGATGCCGACGAAGACCCCAGAGGCGACGCTCCCGAAGGAAGCCCGCGAATATATCAAGGATCACCACGTTAAGCAGTTTGAAACGATAAGCCTGGTGGGAGTGACCGTGGATACGAACGGGAGGCCCCAAGATATCTGCGTGCTCAAGAAAGCGGGCTATGGTTTGGATCGAGAGGCGTTGGGTGTTGCTGCCAAGTATCGCTTCAAACCAGCGACTCTGAACGGCAAACCGGTGCCCGTGCGCGTGACGATTGGGGTGAGATTCAAAAACTTCCCCTCTGGACCCAGCTTCGGCGGGGGATGATGTTGCATATATTCCGACCGCGGTTGGAAGGATTGTGTTGGCGGGAGTGACCTATTCTCTCTGGCGCTGCGGCGACTGCGCTCCTTGCGTAGTACAACTTCTGCCGCGGGCATCCGGCGATGCACATCATGTTGATGGGCTCGGTGACGGCCCAGTGGCGCCATGACGAGATATCGTCATCCAATTTTCGTCACTTTCCATCCATTTCATCGCCCGCACATCCGGGTCTCGCAGCTAACTGATTGATTCCAAGTGGTGACCGAACGGCGCAGCCCAGCAAACCAAGTTTGGTACGCCAATTGCAAGTCAAAGGGCGGCGGCAAGACAGAAGAAATGCAGTCAACTTCTTCTCTTCCGTTTCTCTTCCGCTTGCGATTTGAATTGGAGGCGCGCTGTGGGGATGTTCCGGTTGGATTATCTGTCTTGTCTTCTCACCATTGTTGCGACGATCCTTGTCGGCCAAAAAAAGTGGACCGGCCTGGTCGTCTCGGGCGTCAACAGTTTGATTGTTTGCGCCATTGGTGTCCATACGTCCCAGTACGGCTTCATCCCGGCAAACGTGTTTTGCATTTGCATCTATGCGTTCAATTTGAAGTCATGGCAGAACAAAGGGGAAGAGTCAGAGCCCGAGCAGATCAGCACGCTCGCGTAGACGGAGCCATTGGGAAGGGAGCGTCTTGACCGTTCGGCAGGCAGTCATCGATAGCGATAATTCAAACGCTGGAGCAACAGACTCCGGCGAGCAGGTGTGAGAAGGTATGCGAGTTATTACTGAGTTCTTTTCTATTGAGAGTCAACGGCTGGATCTCGGGCATCCTGTTGACCGCGTCTTGAACGATTCAATCCCGGTCACAGTCAAAGACGTGATCAACGCCCACCGTGAATGGCTGGGAATGCATGAAGGAGAGAATCGCGTTGAACCCCGGGAGAAGTCGATGCCGCACCGCAGACCCACGCACAAAAAGTCAAATCTGAAAGTCTACTTTTCCACGGTTCTCAATGAACGAGCATCCAACGCCGCCAATGAATAAGTGGTGATGTGCGGTGACCCATCCGCGTCTTTCGGATGATAGATTGAGATCCGTGAAGACGACCGATTTGCTGCGATTCAACGGCGCTGTCGAGCGGGATCCCGCCATCGATGCGTGGATGAAAGAGCGTGCTGGCGCCTTGGGAAACCTGGCGCATGAGTGGTTTGAGATGATGCGAAAGTCCGGGGACGAAGTCCGGGAGCTTTTGCATGACGGGTGTCCGGTGGCATGTTTGGGAGATGCACCGTTCGGCTATGTGAATGTATTCACCTCGCACGTCAACGTGGGATTCTTTCAAGGCGCATCGCTGCCGGATCCAGCACGTTTGTTGCAAGGTACCGGCAAGTTCATGCGCCACGTGAAACTGAGACCAGGAAGGGCGGTGAATGCCGCCGCTCTGAGCAGGCTCATCGAGAGGGCCTACTCGGATATCAAGGCGCGCGTCGAAAACGGCTAGCTCGAAGAAACGCATTGAGAGGTCGATTTCGACTCAATTTGCCCTCCCCACCTCCCTCTCTCCTACCCACAAGTCATCCAATCATTGAGTACAAGACTCCGTGAGAGGAGAAACAATGCCGGTTCCGAATCATGTGCAAGACCATATCGACACGATTGCCAAGCATGAGCAGGAGTTCCTGACGCGAAGATCGCCCGCGGAACGACTGGGAGATTTAACTGCGGCCATCGTCGGCAATCTCGGATTTGTAGCCGCTCATATCTTTCTATTCTTGTTCTGGATTCTCGTAAACACTTTTGATGTGCCGCGCATTCCCCATTTTGATCCTGTGCCCTTTTCGCTTCTCGGAACTGTCGTAGCCATGGAGGCTATTCTGCTGGCAAGCCTCATCCTCATGAGGCAATCACGACTGGCGCGTCGTGCCGATGAACGGGAACATCTGGTGCTCCAAATCCTTCTTCTCACCGAAAAAGAGGTGACGGCGGTGATCAGCATGAACCAGCAAATTGCGACGAAGGTTGGATTGTCAGACATAAAAAACAGCAAGGAAATCGAACAACTCGGTCGGAATACTTCAATCGATCAAGTTGCTCAGGATATACAGCGGAGTCTGTCGGAAGAACTGTAGCCAGAGCCTGTGATGGACCAGGGACGTCGACCTATCGCTGATGGCCCTGAATCGGGGCCTGACCCCCCGGAAAGCGGATCCTTTGCTTCGTTCTGGATGAGAAATCAAGAACAATTCGCGATGTGGATGCAACAAACGGGACGAATGTTTACCGATTCGGTCTCATCGCCGGCTTCGTACTTCGCATCCAAACTCTGACAAGGCGCTGAAGCGTCGTTGCATGGTTGTCCCTCCTTCCTTTTGCGCGCCTTTGTTGCCTGGCTCTCCCTGTTGCCATTCTCGAAATTCGAGGTGGTTTAGTGGGCAGTATTCTGCGAAGCGCCAGGGTGAGAGTCACCCTTTCCTCTTTGTTTCAAGCAGTGCAGGGTGGATTGGGCGTGAGTGTCACGCCTTTGCATTTTTACTTTCCGGTGCCGAGTATCAAGTCATTTGACGGCAAGGATTGGGGCGCATGCCGTACTTCCGGGGCGTTCGATTTTCGCCTTCCGGAGCAGATCCAACGGCTGCACCGGGAGATTGTTCCGTTCGCCTCCGAGTGGAATTTTGCGGAGAACGACTCCGGCGATCGACATGAGTTTCATTTCAACAACGGTTTTTTTGAGCGGATCGATGCCGAAGTGGCCTACTCCTTTGTGCGCCAGCGCAAACCGCGGCGGCTGATTGAGGTGGGAAGCGGGAACAGCACACTGGTGTTTGCGGCCGCGATGCGCAAGAACGCGGAAGAGGGATTCGAAGGAGAATTCATTGCGATCGAGCCGGGCCCCGCTCCTTTCTTGAAGGATGGTTTGCCGGGACTGACGCAACTGATTCAGAAGCCGGTGCAGCAGGCGCCGTTCGATTTGTTTCGGCGGCTCGAGGCAGACGATATTCTGTTTATCGATTCCAGCCACGTGGTGTCGATGGACAGCGATGTTCTGTATGAATGCCTGCGCATTCTTCCGCAACTTGCGCCGGGGGTGTTGGTGCATTTTCACGATATCTTTGCGCCGCTCGATTATCCGGAAAAATTTGTGAAGACGAACTTGTGTTTCTGGGGCGAGCAGTATTTGCTGGAGGCGTTTCTTTCGTTCAATACCGCGTTCAAAGTGGTCTGGTCGGGGAGCGCGATGCAGCAATTTCATCCTGATGTTTTGCGGCGAGCTTTTCCGGCGTGGGAGGGGAGTTTTCGACGGATGCCGGCGGCGATGAAGGTGTTTGCTCCTTCGCTGGATGGGGAGAACGTTTGGCCCTGTAGTTTGTGGATTGAGCGGGAGGATTAAGAGCAGGGAAACAGGGAATAGGGAATAGGGAATAGGGACTGAGGGCTCGGCATGGGTTGAATCATTTTGAGTGGGCTAAGCTCTAAGTATTGTGTCTTTGCTCGTGACCTGGACGAACCCCGCTGCGATTGCCTTGAATGAGCTGAGCCGGGCGCCGATTGTGCGCTTCTCGGTGCTGGCGCTGAGCTCCATCTTTTTTCTGGTCGACCCGTTTGCGGCGATTCCTTCGTTTATTGCGATTACCGAGAGCGCGGATGCGGCGCGGCGGAAGCGCATGGCGCGGAAGGCGGCGCTGACGTGCTTTATTGTGCTGACGTCCTTTGCTCTCGCGGGGCAGCTCATCTTCAGGATGTTTGGGATTACGCTGCCGGCGTTTGAGATTGCGGGCGGGCTGATATTGCTGCTGATTGGGCTGGACATGCTGGAGGCGAAACGGTCGGCCACGCAGGAGGCAACGGGCGACACCGAAGAGGGTGCGGCGAAGGAAGATGCGGGGATCGTGCCGCTGGGGATTCCGATGCTGGCGGGGCCGGGGGCGATTTCGTCGGTGATGGTGCTGGTGGGGCCGGTGCCTTCGTTTTTTCATTGGCAGATGGGGGCCATCCTGGGGTCGATTGCGGTGACTGCCCTGGTGAGTTATTGGGTGCTGGCCGGGGCGGGAAGGATTCGGCTGGTGCTGGGGGAGACGGGGATTCGGATTCTGGTGAGGATCATGGGATTGCTGCTGGTAGCGCTCGCGATGCAGTTTTTTGTGAATGGGCTGACGGATCTGGGGATTATTACGAAACAGTGAGCAGTGAACAGTGTGCAGTGGGCAGGGAATAGGGATTAGGGAACAGGGAACAGTGAAGACAGTGAACAGGGAGCTGGGATTAGGGAACAGTGTGCAGTGAACACTGAGTGCGGGGAGGCGGAGGTCCCTACTGGGTGGTAAAGGATTGCCACTCTTTGCGGCTCGACCGCTCGAGCGCGGCTTCCTCGACTACGCCGTACACGCCGATGATTTTACCCGCGGGGTCAAAGCGCGGCGACCCGCGCGAGCGCATGAGACTCCAATCTCCGCCGTTTTTTCGAACGCGATAGTACACATCAATCGGTTCCCCCGTAGCCAGGCAGAGCCGGATAGCGTTCTCGGTTGTGGCCACATCGTCCGGATGCAGCATGGCGATCCATCCGTTACCAATCGCTTCAGAGAGGGGCTGCCCGGTGAAGTCCTCCCAGCGGGAACTTGCCTCAATGACCTCGCCTATCTCGTTCAACACCCACGGAACGTGAGGGCCAAGCTCGATCAGATGGCGGGAATGACTGACGCTCTCGCGCAGGGCCTCTTCGGTGCGCTTGGGTTCGGTGATGTCGGTGACGGAGACGGAGACACCGAGAATTTCTCCCGCTTCGTCGCGGGCCGGTTGATAGGACAGTAAGACGGTTTGCCTTTCGCCCGTTCCCTCGGGCTCCGGCTTTTGAAGTTCGACACCCAGGACAGGTTCGCCTTGCAGGGCACGGCGGATAAAGGGCTCCACATAAGGGAAGAAGTCCGGAATGATTTCCGCCACGGTTTTGCCGAGGTGTTCCCGGAGCGGCACACCGTTCATCTCGGCCAGGCGGCGATTGAGGCTGACGTAGCGCATCTTTCGATCGAGAAAACAGAGTCCGACGGGCGCTCCGTCGTAGATTGCCTGGATCTGCGCGAGGCGCTGCGCGGGCAAAGACTCGAGGCCGACGAGGGAACTGCCATCGGCCGTCAGAGGCATTGCGGAGGTGAAGGTCAGAGAGGGCGCCGCGATCAGGCGCGGAATCTCCATGGCCGGGGCAGGCCGGCCATAGAGCCAGCCTTGGCCGAGATCGCAGCCGAGCCAGAGCAACATGCTGGCCTGGGCAGGCGTTTCGACTCCTTCGGCCACGGTGACGAGCCCGAGACTCTGGCCCAGGCCGATGACAGCCGCCACGATTTTGCGGCTTTCCCGGACCTCGGTCATGGAACCGACAAAGCTTCGATCCACTTTGAGCTTGTCGAAGGGGAGGGACTGCAGATGCAGCAGGCTGGAATAGCCAGTGCCGAAGTCGTCGAGGGCGAGGCGGCAGCCCAGCTGTTTTAGCTCGTTGGCGATGGCGCGGGCGGCGGACAAATCCTTGAGCAAGGCGCTCTCGGTGACTTCAATGGTGAGGCGCGTCAGTGAGAAGTGCGCTTGCTCTGCGCATGCGGCGACGAGGGCGGGGATTCCGGGGTTCTGTAATTGAACGGGAGAGAGGTTGCAGGAGAGATGAAGCGCACTGTCTACGAGAGGGGCCGAAGCGAAGGCTTGGCCGAGCAGGGTCTGGGTCAGGCAGCTGCTGAGTCCGGCCGCCTCGATCCACGGGATAAACTCGTCGGGCGTTGCGTGTTGCCAGCGGGCGAGGAGTTCGAAGCCTGTGAGTTGCCCTGTTCTTAGCTCGACGATCGGCTGGAACGCGGGGAAGAACTCATGGTTGTCCAATGCCCGTTGAAGCTCGGTTGCATCGGGATGCATTGGATTACTGTACGCCCGCAACTCTTCGTGGATATAGCACCTTGGTACCGGGCTGGGTACGTCGGCGCGGGTGGGGGGGGTCGGCGACCTGGCGGGGTGGGGCTCGGAGGAGCGCGACGCTCGCGGTTTCGGCAGGGGCGAGGAGGGTGCGGGCGGTGCTGGGGAGACGGGATGGGGCAGCGGGGCGCCGTCCCTGCGGGACTCCGGATAAATTTCCGGTTTCGCCAACCCCACGCTGAAGCGCGGGGCTAACAAACCCTGCGCCTACGGCGCGGACTTCCGCGGTGGCCGAATCCGGTTGTCGCTTGCTGCTCTCCGAAGACATGCAGGATGGCTTCCTCTGGAAGGGCGGCCCGGTGGTGAACCCGTTCGGGAAGGTGCGGCATTCGCTGCTCGCGGTTGGGCACACCTAGCTAAGACGTGCTGCTATTGAGCCAATAATCGGTAGACGGAACTGCCTGCGGCGGTGAGCCTGAATCCAAGAGGCGAGGAAGCTAAGAAGGAAGAGGAGAATAATGATTGTCGATATGTGTTTCGCCGGACTCATATCGGTGTAGATCAGAAATGGTGTCCAAAAGAGAAATAGAAGAACACACTGAATACAGTGAAAGCGAAGGAACGCGTTCTGTTTGTCACGGCGTACGGTTAGCAAATAGGCCAAGGGAAATAAGATCCCGAACGCGTAGCAAACTCCACCGCTCGGAACCTTCCCGTCAGGTTGATCGGCGGTCCCGTGGGCTTCGGGCTGCGGAGCGAAGAAAGCGATCAGCCCCAGCAGACAGATGGCCCAGTGAACCCAGACGCCTTGTCGTCCAATTTGATACCAGTAGAGGGGCTGCAAATACAAAAACAGGTTTGTAAGGCTCGCGGCGACACCCCAAAGTCTGGACGATGCCTTCTCCTTCCGGATCATCCACGATGCGATTCCAAGTATCGATGTAATCACGGCATAAAACGTGCAGACCTCAATTGTCGTGAGTAGCGATGAAGAATCCCCTCCGTCGATGAAAGGCTGTCCCTGCCGGGGTGGCACGTGAATGATCCAGACGACTAACGCGAAGAGGAAACACTCCATCGCGAAGAGCCAGGCTAGGGGTTTACGAAGTCTCCACATACGCGCACCCGCTCACCAAATTAGAGTTCCATCGTCACGGTTGAACCACAGAATACTGAACGGAAGGGTTCCGGTCGAGGGACTGCGCAACGGTCAGAATGACAGCGGACGGAAGAGGCTTGTGTGCTTTCCCACCCTTTCCGCAGAAGGAAACGGAAAGGATGGGGCACGGAGGTCCACAATCCCTCCAGGCTCCCGAAAAGTTGGAAGCTGCCAGCACCGTTGTTCGAGGGTTGCACGACGTGCGCTGCGAGGCAGCGGCGGCGAAGTGCCCTTTCCCACAGAAATGGCGAGGTTTCCACAGGCTGTTCGGCTTGTGTTTTTGTTGCGGGGTTGGTATTCTCAGGAAGTCGCAAGCGCGAGCAGGGAGCAGTCTGGTCGCCGTTGCAAACCTGAGTAACGTGTGTTACTCTCGAAAAGTTGCATAAGCAGCAGTGGAGCCTCCCGGTGGCTGTAGAGCCTGCCCGTTGAGGGAAGTGGGAAGCTGGTTCGTTGGGTCAGGTGAAAGCGTTGGTCGCAACCCTGATCCCCCTGTAGGGAATCCCGCAGAGAACAAGCCGAACAAAACCATTGATTGCATGACCCGAAAGGGAAATCCTTTCGCGCGCCCTAGCGGCACGAGCATTTTTTGCTGGTCGCTCTTTGATATTTTGCGCTGTGCGATTCCTTGGAAGCCGCGAACCGAGAGAGTTAACTCCGGATTCGCGCTTGACATGAAGGGGAAAGTTCGATACCTTCGAAAAGTTCGCGCAAAAATGCTGGCGAACGTTATCAAGCGAAAAAACCAGCAGCGCATCAAGTTCGAGGACACCTGTTCGCAAGAGCAGGCCTCGATCCAAAGGGGCACCGCTTAGGCGGACCGCCCTCAAGGATCTTTGACAATTAGGTTGAACATGCCAGTCGTGAGAAACGATCAGGTTTGGCTTGATCATTCTCACAAGGTAAGGCATCTGCGTGCACCCTCTGTTCGAAGTGATTCGGAAAAGAGATGCGCAGATGCCGTCGATCCCACTTCGACCTCCGTCGGAGAGGGATTGACATCAGGTTTCAAACGAGAGTTTGATCCTGGCTCAGAATCAACGCTGGCGGCGTGCCTAACACATGCAAGTCGAACGAGAAAGGGTAGCAATACCTGAGTAAAGTGGCGCACGGGTGAGTAACACGTGACTAACCTACCCTGGAGTGGGGGATAACTGAGGGAAACCTTAGCTAATACCGCATAATACCTACGGGTCAAAGGAGCAATTCGCTCTGGGAGGGGGTCGCGGCCGATTAGTTAGTTGGCGGGGTAATGGCCCACCAAGACGATGATCGGTATCCGGCCTGAGAGGGCGCACGGACACACTGGAACTGAAACACGGTCCAGACTCCTACGGGAGGCAGCAGTGGGGAATTTTGCGCAATGGGGGAAACCCTGACGCAGCAACGCCGCGTGGAGGATGAAGTCCTTCGGGACGTAAACTCCTTTCGATCGGGACGATTATGACGGTACCGGAAGAAGAAGCCCCGGCTAACTTCGTGCCAGCAGCCGCGGTAATACGAGGGGGGCGAGCGTTGTTCGGAATTATTGGGCGTAAAGGGTGCGTAGGCGGTTTTGTAAGTCTTATGTGAAATCTATGGGCTCAACTCATAGACTGCATGAGAAACTGCAGGGCTTGAGTGTGGGAGAGGTGAGTGGAATTTCCGGTGTAGCGGTGAAATGCGTAGATATCGGAAGGAACACCTGTGGCGAAAGCGGCTCACTGGACCACAACTGACGCTGATGCACGAAAGCTAGGGGAGCAAACAGGATTAGATACCCTGGTAGTCCTAGCCCTAAACGATGACTGCTTGGTGTGACGGGTACCCAATCCCGCCGTGCCGTAGCTAACGCGTTAAGCAGTCCGCCTGGGGAGTACGGTCGCAAGGCTGAAACTCAAAGGAATTGACGGGGGCCCGCACAAGCGGTGGAGCATGTGGTTTAATTCGACGCAACGCGAAGAACCTTACCTGGGCTCGAAATGTTATGGACCGGAGTAGAAATATTCCTTCCCCGCAAGGGGCCGTAATATAGGTGCTGCATGGCTGTCGTCAGCTCGTGTCGTGAGATGTTGGGTTAAGTCCCGCAACGAGCGCAACCCTTATCTTCAGTTGCTACCATTTAGTTGAGCACTCTGACGAAACCGCCTCGGATAACGGGGAGGAAGGTGGGGATGACGTCAAGTCCTCATGGCCTTTATGTCCAGGGCTACACACGTGCTACAATGGCCGGTACAAACCGTCGCAAACCCGCGAGGGGGAGCTAATCGGAAAAAGCCGGCCTCAGTTCGGATTAGAGTCTGCAACTCGACTCTATGAAGCTGGAATCGCTAGTAATCGCGGATCAGAACGCCGCGGTGAATACGTTCCCGGGCCTTGTACACACCGCCCGTCACATCACGAAAGTGGGTTGCACTAGAAGTCGGTGGGCCAACCGCAAGGGGGCAGCCGCCCAAGGTGTAATTCATGATTGGGGTGAAGTCGTAACAAGGTAGCCGTAGGAGAACCTGCGGCTGGATCACCTCCTTTCTAAAAGAGAACCGGATGGCAGGGCATTTGTTCCGCGATAGCGGACTGTTTCCGATGTGAATCGGATGGCAGAGAATGCAACTGTTCATCTACCCCGTTGTGCCGTTACCTGACGGCCGTTTCGGGAGTTCGATACAAGTCTTCTTTTCTTGATCGACCTTCGCACGATGGTCATGGGCGGCGTAGCTGCTCAGCATATTCAACCTTTGTCCTCGAAACCCTTTAGTAGTTGAATGAGGTTTTGGAGAACCGCCGGAGTGATCCGGCGGGGGAGCCGGCAGCCGCGGTCATAGCCGCTCTAACTTGGGCCTGTAGCTCAGTTGGTTAGAGCGCACCCCTGATAAGGGTGAGGTCGGTAGTTCGACTCTACCCAGGCCCACCAACTTGGCCGCAGTTTCCCATATGTGGGGCTGTAGCTCAGCTGGGAGAGCACCTGCTTTGCAAGCAGGGGGTCACCGGTTCGATCCCGGTCAGCTCCACCAAAATTCTCACTTTGATTTTCTGCTTCAAGATTGGCGCCTGACTTAGGTCGGACTTCAATCTGGAAGCAGGCTGGATCGATCGCGAGATCGAGCAAGTCCGGCAGGTTTCAACAGCCTCAGGGCTGGCCTTTTCTCGACATAGAGAAAGGTTTGGATGTTTGACAACGAAATTGATTGGGTAACGCACTTTGGAAAGCCGATTTGTCCGCCGCGAGGCGCATAGGTCGGAGTAAGTTTCCGGAGGCGTATACATACAAGGCCGAGCACAAGCAATTGGGTGAGTGAAGTTACTTACTCAGGCAAAGTGTTCAAATGAAGAAGAGTGTCTTTAGGAGTGCGACTCGGAAGCGCGTGAGCGTAGCGAGTTGTTCTCAGGCGGATTTATACGTAGGTTGATTCTGATTCAGGACCGAAGTGATTCGGCTCCCTGCGCAGGAGTTAATTCTATGGTCAAGCTACTAAGGGCGCACGGTGGATGCCTTGGCAGAGACAGGCGAAGAAGGACGTGGCAAGCTGCGATAAGCTTCGGTGAGCCGCACACAGGCGTTATAACCGGAGATTTCCGAATGGGGAAACCCTCCTAGGCAAACCCTAGGAACACCCCGCTGAATTCATAGGCGGGAGTGAGCGAACTCAGGGAAGTGAACCATCTCAGTACCTGAAGGAAAAGAAAGAAACCTCGATTCCGATAGTAGTGGCGAGCGAAATCGGAATAGCCCAAACCCGTAGCATTTCGGTGTTTCGGGGGTTGTAGGGTCCGCAACAGTAGAGTTACCAATCTGGCTGCTAGCTGAATCCTCTGGAAAGTGGATCCATAGAGCGTGACAGGCGCGTAAGCGAAAGTAGTCCAGACTCGAAGCGGATACCTGAGTAAGGCGGGGCACGTGAAACCCTGCTTGAATCCACGGGGACCATCCCGTAAGGCTAAATACTAGTCTCTGACCGATAGTGAACCAGTACCGTGAGGGAAAGGCGAAAAGAACCCCGTCGAGGGGAGTGCAAAGTACCTGAAACCGTGTGCCTACAAGCAGTGGGAGGACTATGCCCGCAAGGGAATGTCTGACCGCGTGCCTATTGCATAATGAGCCGGCTAGTTATTCTTGTCAGCAAGGTTAAGCGTAAGCGAGCCGAAGCGAAAGCGAGTCTGAACAGGGCGTTCAGTTGGCAGGAATAGACGCGAAGCGGGATGATCTACCCATGGCCAGGTTGAAGGTGGGGTAACACCCACTGGAGGACCGAACCGGTGTTTGTTGAAAAAAGCTCGGATGAGCTGTGGGTAGGGGTGAAAGGCTAATCAAATTCCGTGATAGCTCGTTCTCTCCGAAATAGCTTTAGGGCTAGCCTCGGACGAATTGCGTTGGTGGTAGAGAGATGGATGGACTAGGGGGCTTTCCGGCTTACTGAATCCAACCAAACTGCGAATGCCAGCGACAACATATCCGGGAGTCAGACGGTGGGGGCTAAGCCTCATCGTCGAGAGGGAAACAGCCCAGACCGCCTGCTAAGGTCCCCAAGTTACAGTTAAGTGGGAAAGGAAGTCGGAACGCTCAGACAGCCAGGAGGTTGGCTTAGAAGCAGCCATCCTTTAAAGAAAGCGTAATAGCTCACTGGTCAAGCGGTCCGGTGCCGACAATACAACGGGGCTAAAACTGTACACCGAAGCAGCGGATGCACACTTTAGGGTGTGCGTGGTAGGAGAGCATTCTCAACAGCGGCGAAGCCAGACTGAGAAGACTGGTGGAGCGTTGCGAAGAGACCCTGCCGGCATAAGTAGCGATAACGGAGGTGAGAACCCTCCGCGCCGAAAGTCTAAGGTTTCCTGAGGAAGGTTAATCCGCTCAGGGTTAGGCGGTCCCTAAGTCGAGGCCGAGAGGCGTAGACGATGGACAGACGGTTAATATTCCGTTCCTCCCAATGTTCGTTATTACGATGGGGTGACGCAGAAGGATAAGCATGCCGCACTATGGCTATTGCGGTTGCTGCACGTAAGCTGGATCCGATAGGCAAATCCGTTGGGTCATTAACAGTGAGGTGCAACACAGTTCCGTATGGGGCTTACGATGCTGATTTCACGCTGCCAAGAAAAACCTCTAAGGAGAACAAAGGGAACCGTACCCCAAACCGACACAGGTAGACGAGGAGAATATCCAAAGGCGCTCGAGTGAAGGCTCGTTAAGGAACTCGGCAAATTGGCTCCGTAACTTCGGGAGAAGGAGCGCCCACCTCTGGTGGGCCGCAGTGAAGCGCGTACGGCGACTGTTTAACAAAAACACAGGTCTCTGCTAAGTCGAAAACGACGTATAGGGGCTGACGCCTGCCCGGTGCCGGAAGGTTAAAAGGAGAGGTTAGCGCAAGCGAAGCTTTGAATTGAAGCCCCGGTGAACGGCGGCCGTAACTATAACGGTCCTAAGGTAGCGAAATTCCTTGTCGGGTAAGTTCCGACCTGCACGAATGGCGTAACGATCGTACGACTGTCTTAACGAGTTGCTCGGCGAACTTGTAGTACCGGTGAAGATGCCGGTTACCCGCAGCTAGACGGAAAGACCCCGTGCACCTTTACTACACCTTAACTATGAGTTACGGTTCTCGCTGCGCAGGATAGATGGGAGGCTTTGATACCAGGTTCTCGGACTTGGTGGAGCCAACGGTGAGATACCATCCTGCGAGTGCTGTGATTCTAACCTACCCCCGTAATCCGGGAGAGGGACATAGTTAGGCGGGTAGTTTGACTGGGGCGGTCGCCTCCTAAATTGTAACGGAGGCGCGCGAAGCTACTCTCAGACTGTTTGGAAATCAGTCGTCGAGTGCAAAGGCATAAGAGTGGTTAACTGTGAGACCTACAAGTCGAGCAGGTGCGAAAGCAGGCCTTAGTGATCCGGTGGTTCTGTATGGAAGGGCCATCGCTCAACGGATAAAAGGTACGCCGGGGATAACAGGCTGATCATTGCCAAGAGTTCATATCGACGCAATGGTTTGGCACCTCGATGTCGGCTCATCGCATCCTGGAGCTGTAGAAGGTTCCAAGGGTTAGGCTGTTCGCCTATTAAAGCGGTACGTGAGCTGGGTTCAGAACGTCGCGAGACAGTTCGGTCCCTATCTGCTGTGGGCGTAGGAGATTTGAGGAGGGCTGTCCTTAGTACGAGAGGACCGGGATGGACGAACCTCTTGTGTTCCAGTTGTCCTGCCAAGGGCACGGCTGGGTAGCGAAGTTCGGTTGTGATAACCGCTGAATGCATATAAGCGGGAAGCACGCTCCAAGATGAGATCTCCCTGAAGGGCCCAGAAAGACCATCTGGTTGATAGGCTGGAGGTAGAAGCGCAGTAATGCACGTAGCTTACCAGTACTAATCGCCCGTTCGGCTTGTCCATAGAATTAACTCCGCGCAGTTGAAATCGCGGATACTCTTCTGATGACAAGCCTTGTACGTACCAATCAATTTCGTTTCGAACACTGCTTCTATAGGCTTTTTTGGCGCCAGATTGCAGTCCGTGTTCCTGCACGGCCCGGGAGAAACCATCCGGGACAACGCAGACGTCGCGGCAGGCTGCGGGCAACCACCCGCCAAGCGCCACTCAAGATTTAAAGGCGAACCGGATCCTTCGCGCTATGCGCTCAGGATTTCGGCTGAAGGCTTAGACGCCTTCAAAACGCCTCAATTTGCCGGTGACCATACTGCGAGGGATCACCCGTTCCCATCCCGAACACGGAAGTTAAGCCTCGCTGGGCCGATGGTACTGCACGGGCGACTGTGTGGGAGATTAGGTGATCGCCGGCATTAATTCAGCAAAAAGGCCATCCCGAAAGGGATGGCCTTTTTGCGTTTTGGATATCTTCACTCATCTTCCGCGGGACTTGCGACTTCAGTACTTCAGTCTCGCTCGTCGAATCAGGGTCCCGCCTGGTAGTCCGCTAGAATGCGGTGATCCGCGCGAAATAGGTGATAGTCGGTGAAGGTCACATGATTCAGGAGAGTCTGGAAAGGTCCATAAACTCCGAAATTCTGATCCCATTCACGAAGCATCTTGAGAGTTCGCGCCCTCGAGATGGCTACGCTTTTGATCGGGCGGAAGTAGGTCTTCCCCCCGATCACGACCGGACCGTAATCGACTGCGATTGCGGATTGATCAATCGGCAGTCTCGGGGGAAGGTCAGCCTGAATCCAAATGCGGAGCAGCACTCCAGTCAACGGATTAACCGCCATTTCACCGTGGTAAACGGTCTTTCTTTTGTAAGGAAGGGTGCCGTCCGACTCGGCCAAGCAGCAGAATCCAACTTCCAAGTCTGCAGCGGTACCGTGCATGGCGAATCGAAACACCGCAAGACGGCGGCCTTTTGCCAGTTCCCAGCGGCTCCAGTCCACTTCGCCACCTGGGCTAGTACTGTCTTCGAAAACCATGGAGAGAATCGGGCCGAACGCGCCATCTGCGAAGAGGCTCCGTTCTCTCGGATTCGATTTCTTGCTGGCCGAAACGCTATCCGCTACCTCTTTGGAATTTCTCACCATCACTGTCAGCCGTTCCGTCGAAAACGGGTGCAGCGATTGGTCGACGGGTGTGGTTTTCCACGCCTGCATTTGCTCGTTGTTCTGCTTCGGTTCCGAGTACAGAACCGTATTGCGGGTTGCAAAGAAGTTCTGCGAATCGGAGATGGTCTCCGCCAGATACTGCTTCAACCGACGCAATATCGCGTACTTCTCCTTGGAATCAGGGATGGGGTATTGCGGAATATCCTGAGCGGGGGGTGGAAGGAAGGCCGACTGATCGGCTATCGGAACCAGTGCATCTCTCGACCTTTTCCCGGGTATAGAGGAAGCCAATTTTGCAAGGGTTTCCTGATCCAATCGTTCGGTGAGTTGAATTGCAGAGATATACCGGGCAAGCTCCGCATCCGATTGACGGATACGGGCGCGAAGGTCGTTTTCAAACTGCTCTACAGTTACGCCCTGGAGGACTGCAGGTTGATCGATGTAGGACGGCTGGTCATAGTATTCAAAATTCGTTCGGGCAGAGGCATCGCGTCGTCCCTTCACCATGATTTTGAGTTCGTGATACTCATCCGGATGATCAGGTTTCAAAGGCATAAATGAAACAGTATAGAAGTCATTCGCATGTTCAATGCATCCATCAATCGTCTTCTGCAAACCGAACGCCGGCGCTGTCACAACTCCGCCGCTCTTCGTCGTCAGAACCTCCAGGGAGACGTCGCCCGTTCTTGCATCTTTCTCGGACACCACACCTTTGAGGTACTCTTCGTACGTGAATTCACGCTTCGGGTACGCCCATGCTGTCACGCTGAAGAGCGAAAGGCGGGCCTCGCGAAGACGCGTCGAAAGCTCGACGATTTCTTCGAAAGAGTAGTGGCCCTCTGACTCTGTTGGCCATCCTGGTCCAACCCAAAACAACAGTTTTCGGTTGGGTCTTTTCCTCTCCTGGATTGCAATGGCGCCGAGGGCTTTCAGAGACGCTTCGTTTCGCGCTTGCCCGGCACTGTCCCGTGGTGCTCCCTCAGGGTGAGCAGGCACCGTCCAGATCGTCTTCGATTCTTTTCCCTGCACGAGAGTGTCTGCCAGTTCATTGCCGTTGGTTGAAGGCTCGAATAAAGAAGAAAGCCCGTAGCTTGAAAGCTGATACAACATCACGGGATGGGCAAGGCGTCCATCGTGTTCTCTCAGGAATTGCCCAACTTCCTTCTCCGCAGTGGACTCCTGCTGCGCGGTCAGGTTCAGTCTGTCGATGAGGAAAACAATCTCGGTCGTCTGATCAGAGCGGATGGAGTTCTCATCTGAAGCCTGAAACGAGGCCAGCCGCTGGGGAATCCCGTTATCCAGCAATTCGAGATCCTCCGGTTTCAGACCAAGAATAAGATGACCAGCCTGATCGATCACAACGACGTCCAACAACAGGTTTCCTGGATTCAGGCTGGATTCAACTGGGTCGACACCATGGGCGGAACCGGTTGCGGGGAGCTGTCCGGGGAGAGCGGCAACGGAGAGCATCACGCTCAATGTGAACGAGAGAACCAGAGCAGTCTGGAACATCGCGCACCTCCGTCTGTTAATTACGGGCGAGTATATACCTCTTCTTTTCATCGCAGAAAGAAGGCCATCCCACGTGGGATGGCCTTGGCGTTTGGAAGACCTGTTCAGATTGTGACTGATTTGCTTCCCGGGATGACTGCTTAAAGTTCCGCAGTGCGGTTTCCGCTCACCAGACGGAACAGCCAGGTGAGGACGACTGCTCCGATGACGGCGATCACGATGCTCATGACCAAGCCGTGCTGGCTGACGCCGCCGAAGCCCAAGTGGCTTGAAAGGAAGCCGCCGACCAACGCGCCTACCAGGCCGACGATCATGTCGACGAAGAAGCCGAAGCCGGAACCCTTCATCAGTTTTCCCGTGAGCCAACCGGCGATGACGCCGATGACGATCCATGCAATGAGCCCATGTCCACTATCCATAGTCTTTCTCCTTCAATGACTTCGATGCAGTTTGCGGCTGGGAACTGTCCGGATCCTGCGATATTTTCGAAGCGAATCGGGTGCAACAAGTCGTGGGACGTGGAATGGGCACAACTCCCGAGCGATTTTCGTGGGTGGGCAGCAGGCTTGGCGAGCCATCAAGGTGGCGATAGCGGGTGGCGTGATCGACAACCGTTTGTCACACTTTCCTTGACGGTCTAGGGGAGTGCGGCTATTCTGCCTCCTAGACGGTCAAGGAGAGAGAGGGCATGGGCCCATCAAGCCAGAACAGAGCAAAGACGAGTCAGGACAAGACAAAGACGAGCAAGGACGAGGCAGACATGAGTGAGGACAAGGCGAGCGCAAGCCAGGACAAGGCGAACGATGTGCTGCAGGGCACGCTCGACATGTTGATTCTGAAGGCGGTGTCGCTGGGGCCTCTGCACGGCTATGGGGTGCTGTTGCGGATTCAGCAGATCTCCGGCGAAGAGCTGGTTATCCAGCAAGGCTCGTTGTATCCGGCACTCTACCGCCTGGAGCATCAGGGAGCCATTGCGAGTTCGTGGGGAGAGAGTGAGAACAATCGGCGGGCGAAATACTACCGGCTGACCAAGCTGGGCCGCGAACGGCTCGGCGAAGAAACTGAAAAGTGGAAGCGGATGTCGGGAATCATTAACGGAATTCTGCGCACCACTCCGGAGAAGGCCTAAAGGCAAAGGAAAGAGGGGCCAGGGAACAGGGAACAGGGAAGAGACAACCATGAAACTCGACACATACTTCGTTCGCGCCTCTGCACAGATCCGTTCCTGGTTGCGTGCTGCTGTTGATCGCAGCCGGCTTGAATCTGAGATGGAGATCGAGCTTGCGCATCATGTCGAGGCGCGGACGGCTGATTTGATTCGAAGCGGGTATACGCCCGCTGACGCAGCACGGCGCGCGCGGGTTGAGCTTGGTCCCACGTTGATGCACAAGGAAGAGATGCGTTCGTCGCTCGGGCTGCGCTGGGTGGATGAAGCGATCGGCGATCTGCGTTACGCGGCGCGCATGCTGCGCAAGAGTCCCGGCTTCACGGCCATTGCGGCGACGTCGCTTGCTCTCGCAATCGGAGCGAACACCACGATTTTTTCGGTGATGAAGCGCGTGCTGCTTGATCGCCTGGATGTGTCGCAACCGGAGCAACTGCGGCTTCTTCATTGGCGGGGTGACAAGCATTCGGCAGTCAGCAACGTATGGGGTGTTCCAGACAACATCCAGGACGGCATAGGGGCGGCATCGTTCTCCTACCCTGTGTACGAGCAGCTGCGCCGCGAGAATCGGGTGCTTGAGGACCTGTTTGCTTTTAAGGATGTCGGCAGAATGAATGCGACCATCGATGGCAGTGCGCAAATTCTGCAGGGCGAGTTGGTGAGCGGAAATTATTTCGAGCAGCTTCGGATTCGACCGCAATTGGGGAGGCCGATTTTTGCCGCGGACGACCGAATTGGAGCGCCGCCTGTTGCGCTGGCCAGCGCCGCGCTTTGGCAGCGCGCCTTCGGCTCATCGCCCGGCGTCGTCGGCCGCACGATCAAAGTGAACATGGTTCCGGTGACGATTATTGGAGTTACGCCGCCTGGATTCACCGGGGCAAAAAGCGTACAGACGGCACCGGACCTCTTTTTTCCGATGAGCACGCAGCCGCTGGTGGAACCGCGCGGGAAGAACGGATCGCTCCTTGGCGACTCGAGCCCCGATATGTGGTGGCTCAACATGATGGGTCGAGCCAAGCCTGGTGTATCCGATGCGCGGACCCAGGCCGCGTTGAATACCTTGCTGGCCGCAGCTGTTGAATCCACACTGAAGCCGGGAGCGAAGGACACAATTCCACGCCTGGATCTGGTGGATGGGAGTCGTGGTTTGTTTCTTGTCAAAAGATATGTTCGGCAAGCCTCTCGAAGTGCTGATGGCCGTAGTCTCGCTGGTGCTGGTGCTTGCCTGCGCCAACATTGCCAGCCTGCTGCTTGCGCGCTCCACCGCGCGCCAGCGGGAGATCAGTGTGCGCCTTGCGCTTGGCGCCGGACGGGGTCGAGTGTTGCGCGGTGTGTTGACGGAGAGTCTGCTGCTCTCAACGTTGGGCGGAGCGCTCGGCGCGATTTTGGCATTCGCCGGATGCAATACGCTGCCGAAGCTGCTCGCCAATCCCTGGGAAGCTGCACAAGTTGTCATTCCGTTTGACTGGCCCGTGTTTGCCTTTACAGCGGCGGTCACTCTCAGCACGGGCTTGCTGTTTGGCATTGTTCCCGCATGGATGGCAACACGGACGCAAGTCGGCTCCTGCCTGAAGGCGACGTCGCAAACTACGACGCGACGCCGCAAAGGGCTGGGCGGTAAAGCTATCGTCGGATTTCAGGTGATGCTGTCGACGCTGCTGGTAGCGGGTGCGCTGCTATTTCTGCAGAGCCTCTTTAATCTGGCGCACGTCGATCCGGGGTTCCGCACCGATCATCTGCTCTTGTTCGCGATTCAGCAGCCCGAGTCGCGGTATCCGCCTCCTAAGGATCTGGATCTGCATCGGCGTATTGAGGAGCGTGTGCGCGCACTTCCCGGCGTGGACGCGGTGACGTTGTCTGAAGTTGCGTACATCTCCGATAGCATGGAGAGCTCGAATTTTCTGCCCGAAGGGGAGAAGCAGGATCCCGACAAGGAGCAATCGGCTTCGAACAATGCGGTGGGGGCAGGCTTTTTCAAAACGATGGGCATTCCGATGCTGGCGGGGCGCGACTTTAACGCGAACGACACTGCCAATTCGCCGAAGGTGGGAATCCTGAGCGAGAGTCTCGCGCGCAAGGCGTTTCCCGGACAGAATCCGATCGGGCGGCATTTCCTGGCGCACTGGCACCCGAGGGAGGGAAAACCGGGCGTTTGGATCGAGGTGGTGGGCGTGTGCGCCGATACGCGCTACTGGAGTTTGAAGCAGGACCCCGTAGGCATGTTTTATGAGCCGTATTTGCAAACTGCGAACCTGGATTTTGGAGCGACATATGAGGTGCGCACGCGGATGAAGCCAGAGAGTCTAGCTCCCGCCTTGCGGCTTGCTGTTCAATCCATCGATCGCGATTTGCCGCTGGAGGATGTGCGCACGCAGCGAGAACAGATTGACGCAACGATGCAGCAGGAGCGGATTTTCGCATCGCTGACTGCAGGGTTTGGCGTGCTGGCGCTTTCGCTTGCCTGCGTTGGTGTTTACGGAGTGATGGCTTACTCCGTGGCGCAGCGCACCAACGAAATCGGGATTCGCCTCGCGCTGGGGGCGATGCCGCGCCAAGTGCTGTCGATGGTTTTGCGCGAGGCATGGTGGCTTTCATTCGGAGGAATTGCCGTGGGGATTGGTGCGGCGCTGCTGCTGGCGCGGCTGGTCAAGTCGCTGCTCTACGGGTTGCAGCCGAACGATCCTTTTGCCTTGGCTGGGGCAGCGTTGCTCTTGGTCTTTGTGGGGTTGTCGGCGAGCTGGATTCCGGCGCGGCGTGCGGCAGGAGTTGAACCGATGACCGCGTTGCGGCATGAATAGAGCAGGGAATAGGGAACAGCGAGCAGGGAATAGGGAGTAGGGAACAGAAGACCATGAGAATCAGTCAGCCCATTGTTCGTGGCTTTGCTCGGATGCGTTCCTGGTTGCGGTCTGCGTTTCAACGCAGGCGGCTTGAGGCGGAGATGGAAGACGAGTTTGGGCATCATCTTGAAGCTCGCACAGCCGATCTTATTCGTGCGGGCTGCACAGCTGAGGAAGCTGCGCGCCGCGCGCGCGTTGAGCTTGGACCTGTCTTGATGCACAAGGAAGAGATGCGCACGTCGCTTGGGCTGCGCTGGATGGATGAGTTGGCCGGCGATCTGCGCTACAGTGCACGCATGCTGCGCAAGAGTCCCGGGTTTACGGCGATTGCTGCGACTTCGCTGGCTCTCGCGATTGGCGCCAACACTACGATTTTTTCGGTCGCGAAACAGCTGCTTTATGAACGGCTCGCCGTGCCGGATGCGGAGAATCTGCGTTTGCTGGCGTGGACGGGAACGGAGAATCACGTCGCGGTCCATCACGTGTGGGGCGATTGGGATCCGCTGCCGGGCGGGAGAGTGGCCAGCACTGTGTTTTCTTATCCTGCTTACCAACAGTTGCGGGCGCAGAATCACGGCCTCGACGATTTGTTCGCGTTTAAGCGAATGGGGATGATTGCGACGATCCGCGAGGATGCACAAAAAGTTCGGACCGAGATGGTGTCGGGCAATTATTTTACCGCGCTCCAGGTTCGTCCCCAGCTGGGCCGCACAATTGAACCGGCTGATGACGCGGTCCCCGGCCAGGGCGCGGTGGCAGTGATCAGTGACGAGCTTTGGAGCCGCGCGTTCAACCGGTCTCCGGCTGTGCTGGGGCAGAGCGTCAAGCTGAACAACATCTCATTCACGATTGTGGGAGTCAGTCCCATGGGATTCACCGGAGCCAAAGATGTACAGCTGCCGGTAGATTTCTTTCTGCCATTGTCAATGCAGCCGCTGGTGTTTCCGAGGCCAGGCGATGTCGCGCTTTTTGCCGATGCAAGGCACTGGTGGGTCAATGTGATGGGGCGTGCGAAGCAAGGTGTGGCGGATGCATCCGCACAGGCGGAACTGGACGGCGAGTTGGCTGCCATCGTGCGGGGCACGATGCCGGTGAGAGCAAATGAAGACGTGCCGCGCATGGATTTGCGCGATGGCAGCCGTGGACTGTTTGAGGAGCAGAGGGAATTCGCCAAGCCCATGGCGGTCTTGTTGACGCTGGTGGGTTTCGTTTTGCTGCTTGCTTGCGCGAACGTCGCGAACCTGATGCTGGCGCGGGGGACGCGGCGCGTGCGAGAGATGGGCGTGCGGCTGGCACTGGGCGCGGGGCGCGGACGCATCTTGCGGCAGATGATGGTGGAGAGCCTGATGCTGGCGGGGTTGGGAGGGGTTGGTGGCCTGATCGCCGGATACCTGGGACGCAACACAATCCCAAAGATGTTGGAGATTCCGTGGGAGAGTACGGGCCTTCAGATTCACTTCGACTGGACTGTGTTTGCCTTCACGGCGGGGATCACAATTGTGACCGGGCTGCTGTTCGGGATTGCGCCCGCGCTCGCAGCGGTGCGCGCAGAAGCGACACATGGATTGAAAGAGAACACGCAGACCACGACTCGTCGGCGCAAGGGCTGGAGCGGCAAGGCGCTTGTCGGACTTCAGATTGCACTTTCAACACTGCTGGTGATTGGGGCAGGCTTGTTTCTACGGACCCTGGCTGGATTGAGTTCAGTGAATCTCGGCTTTCAGTCTGACCATTTGCTTCTGGCGGAGATTGACCCGCCGCAAGGGAGGTATCCGGCCGGCAAGGACATTGCCCTCCATCAACGCATTGAGCAGGCCTTTGCTTTGGTGCCGGGGATCATTTCGATCGCTCCGGCCCAGGACGTCTACATTGCCGAGGACAGATCCGCAACCGATTTTCTGCCTACGGGAGAGACCTATCATGCGAACCAGTCGCAAGAGGAGAACTACAACGTCGTCGGGAACCAGTTCTTCAAGACGCTAAGGATTCCGATCGTGGCGGGCCGGGGATTTGGGGAGCAGGAGACCCCAGGTTCTCCGAAGGTGGCAGTCATCAACGAAAGCCTGGCGCGGAGCCGATTTCCTGGCCAGAATCCGATTGGAAAACGGTTTGTGATTGACCCGCGCGATTCGGACGGGCGCGGGGGAGTCGTGCTGCCGCAGAATTTGATAGAGATTGTCGGAGTGTGCGGCGATACGCGGTACATGAATCTTCGCGACGAGCCGCCGCCGCAATTCTTTCTGCCCTATGTGCAACAGTCGAATGTTGGCGGCATGGTCTATGAGATTCGTACGAGTGTGAAGCCGGAGACCGTCTTGATGGCGCTTCGAGCAGTCGTTCGGCAGGTGGACCCGGATCTCGGGCTGGTCAAGGTGAGAACGCAGGACGAGCAGATTGAATCGGCCATGCAGCAGGAGAGGCTCTTTGTGACGTTGACTTCTGGGTTTGGATTGCTGGCGTTGGCGCTGGCGGCGGTTGGCATCTATGGGGTGATGGCGTATTCGGTGGCGCAGCGGACGAATGAGATTGGGATTCGGCTGGCGCTGGGGGCTGAGCCGCGGCAGGTGCGGGGCATGATCCTGCGTGAGAGCTCGTGGCTGGCCGCTGTTGGAATTGTCGCTGGATTGATCGGCGCCCTTGCACTGACGCGGCTGATCAAGTCGATGCTCTACGGCATTGCGGCGTACGATCCGGTCACGTTGGCGTCAGGGGTTGGGCTGTTGCTGCTGGTGGCGCTGGCTTCGAGTTGGATTCCGGCAAGACGGGCGGCGGGGGTGCAGCCGATGACGGCGCTGCGGCATGAATGAAGCAAGGAATAGGGAATAGGGATTAGGGAACAGTACAGAGTTCTAAGTTCTGAGTTCTAAGCCCGCAGCTCTGAGTTCAGAGCCGCAACCCCAAAATTTGTCCAAGATGTCTTGCCCTACTCCCTACTCCGTATGCCTATGCCCTATGCCCCGGAGTCAGATGCCGACTGGCAGTGCGGGTATGCTGCCCTGTGCTTTGGCTTCGGCGACTACGGCGTCCAGGTGCTCGAGCACTTCGGGAACGCTCATGGTGTAGATTTCGCGGCGCGCGTCGTAGCCCTCTTCGATGATCTGCTTCAGATACCTGCCGGCGATCTGTACGGCCAGCTGGTCGGTGATCACTTTGCCGGAACGTTTCTTTTGCTCGACCCATGCGGTGCAGGGCATCGCGATCCACATCGGGCGGTTGTCGACTTCGAAGCGCACATCGACCGCATCGGCGTGGCGTGTGGCGATGGCGACGATGTTCGCTTTCCACTTGCAATAGAGGTCTTCGCCGGTCCAGCGATCTTTGACGTGGAATTCTTCGTACATGGTTCTAGGCTATCGTTCCGCCAGTGCTGAGGGCAAGCTGGCGGCGAGGGTTTTGATGTTGGAGGAGGCCGGGCCTGAAGGTCCCGCCTTCCTGGGCTCGCAGTTTTCGTAGGGTTGAAACCCACGCCCTGTCTACGATTCCGATCCGCTTGTGAGGCATCTCGTCCCGGAGGCTGCGGTTATCACCGCTGCATCTTTTCTGGTCTCTGCCGATGATCCTTTGAGAGGGATCGCGCCCAATGCAGGTTTCAGTGGATGTCACGGACGAGATGCGCCGCGAAGCGGAAGTCGCGCGGCCTGCCGATCATTGATTATGTCGATTTTCTGATTGCCAAGGGGCGGCAAGCGATGATGGATGGCGCGGCAGTTTCGACCGCCATTGAGCGGATTCGCGCGCTGCGGCCGAAAGCGCTGCGGCGCAACGAAGCTGATTGTTGTCCAGGCCTGCAGGTGGACGCTGCTGTTTGCCCGCTGATAGACTAGTAGGGTTGCAGTCGCTGTGCCCCCTCCTGTAAGGACCCGCCTGCAAGTCATTCGACGAAGGAAACTTAAACTCAGAAGAAAACTTGGATTCAGAAGGACACTAGGACTCAGTGGATACACAAACTCGTCACGCCCTGAAGGGCGACAAATTTGCCCAGGCCACCAAAAGCAGTGTGACCTGGCTCAGCGGCCATCGTTCCGGCGTTGTGCGCTGAGCGATTGCCCTTGCTCTCGTTGTGATCGTGCTGGTGGGCGGATTGATTTTTTGGGATCTGCGCTCCATCGGCTGCCAGCACCGAGCTGGGGGCGGCGATGGATATGTATTCGTCTCCGCTGGCCACTCCGGGCGCCCCGCCGGAGAATGGTATTTATGCAACGGCGGCTGAGCGCGCGAAGGCGGCCAACCAGCAGTTCCAGGCGGTCGCGGATAAGTACAGCTGGCTGCCGGAAGGAACCAAGGCGCATTATTTTGCCGGTGTGACCGACGCGGAACTTGGACGGACTGGTCCCGCGGAGACGGAGCTGAAGAGCCGCTGCAGATTCGTGGGATCGCAATCTCGCGAACCTTGCCAAGCTGGCTCTGGCCGGTCTGTATCACCAGACGAATCGCGACGCCCAGGCCATCGACCTTTACAACGCGATCGCGGCCAAGCCGTCGGTGACGGTCTCGGCAGGCAGTGGCGCAGCTGGACCTGGCCGACCTCTACGCTGCTTCAGGCAAGCGGGACATGGCGCGGGTTCTGTGGGCCAAGGTGAAGGACACGGACAAGGACGGGGCTGCGGGCACCATCGCGGCACAGAAGCTGACGGGGCAATAGACCGGGCGATAAGGATTCCAGAGCCCGGCTTGGCTAGATTCGATTTCGAGCATTTCCAGGGTGGCTGCGTCTTGTCTTAGGTATGAGCGCAAGCCAATCCGTATTCGCAGGTTGGATGGAAATCGCACCGAGCGCCGTCGAGGACGAGGCCCGCGAGCAAGTGGAAGAGGAAGCACTCGAGGCACTGGTCGACCAGTATGCGTCGACCCTCTACCGCGTCGCCTTCTCAATCCTGCGCAATCCCTCCGACGCCGAAGATGCGGTGCAGGAGGCGTTTCTGCGTGTCCTGCGGCATCGCGACACATTGGGTGAGATTCGTGACCACCGTGTCTGGCTGATCCGCATTGTGTGGAATATCGTGCTGGACCGCAAGCGCCGCGCCAAGACCCGCCCTGAGACCGACGATGTGGCCGAACTGGCACGTGTGCTGCCTGCCCGTGGATTGAGCGCCGAGCAGCGCGCTGCGGCGGCCCAGCATCATGCGCACGTGCTGGCCTGCGTGGACCAGCTGCCCGCCAAGGAACGCGAAGTGATGGTTCTTTCGGCGTTCGAGGAGCTGACCAGCGTGGAGATTGCTTCGGTTCTGGGGATTACCGAATCGAGCGTTCGTTCCCGGCTGTTTCGCGCGCGCAACCTGATGGCCGACCTGCTGAATCACTCGAGGAGTCTCCGATGAACTCGCATCCTCACAACACTTTTGATTCGAAAACAGGCTCGGACTGGACACGCTTGGGACCGGGAGAAGGCGAAGCTGAGACGACACTGCGGCTGATTGCCGGTCTGCCTGCGCCGGAAGGGCTGGAAGAGCGGGTGAAAGCTGGACTGCACCAGGCCTGCATCAGGCTCCGCGCAGCGGGAGTCTTTTGCATTGGCCGCCGGCAACGCGGCTTGATCCGTCGCGGGCAGGCTCGATGCGATGGGGCTGGATGCAGAGCACATTCGCGCGGAGCGCTGCTGCCGCGGCGATTGTGTTGGTGGTCGCGGGTGGCGGCTGGGAAGTCTACTCGCGTATTCAGCCGGCACAGGAACCGAAGGCGATTGCTCTTCCTCCTGTTGCCGGGCATGGAGGATTTTCAAGTGCGAATGCGATACGGACGCCGAAGACGCTGAATGGGACCGTGCTCACGCATCCGCTGGCCATCCAGGCAAAGCCCGATGCTGACGCAGTGAAGAAGGCGACTGGCTCGGCCGAAAAAGCCGGGAAGAAGGCCAAGGCGGAGGGGACGAAGCCGGTGGCGCCGGAGAGGGGATTGCGGGCGGGGTCTGCCATGCGACATCTCAGACAGGGTGATCTCGCCCTTGAACGTTCGGCGCTCCCACCCTTTCGCCAGGAACAACGCGAAAGGATGGGGCACGGAGATGGCGGATGGGGCATCGGTCCAGGTGCGGTTGCGAGGGCAAGGAGACGATTCAAGCGCAAGCGGTGAGAGACAAAGAGAGTCCGCCGGCTATTCTTTTGCGAAGGCGCGGATGATCAGGCCGAGAATCGAGAGCACGGCCGCTCCCCAGAACGCCGGGCCCCACCCGTAGACATGAAGCCGCCGACCATGTGCGACGCGAACAGGATCATGGCCGCGTTGATGACGAGCAGAAACACGCCGAAGGTGAGGATGGCGATCGGAAAAGTGATGAGCTTCAGCAGGAATCCCAACGTGGCGTTGAGGAAGCCGATGACCACTGCGGCCACCAAAGCGGCCTGCATACCGGTCACGAAGAATCCTGGAACGATGCGCGATACCAGCAGCAATGCGATTGCGCTGAGAACCCAGTGAATCAGCAATCGAAACATGCGTGTTCGCCTTTCTGTGCGCCTGCGAGTAAAACCCTGATTGTAACGGTATAGCATGGCGTTGAGGAGAGGCGGCGGTCGATTTCTTCTGTCGCCGTGACCTTTTCGATTCGCGCCGGGTCAAAAGACGCGAGGCACGAAGGGAACTTCCTCCCAAGCCATCCACCGGGAAAAGGGATGCATGCTGGCTCGAGCTATGGTCTGCTGTGTCGCAGTCGGGTCGCTCGTTAGCGGTGCTGCAGGCCGCCCGCAAGCTGCGGACCAAAATGCGGGGCAAGATGCGGCCAGGGCGGCGAATCCTCCTTTGCCCGACATTCGCCAACTGATGCAGGAAGTGCAAGACCACCAGCGCCAGCTGGATAAGATTCGCGAATCCTATACCTATACTTCGATGCAAACTACGCAGGATATCGATGCCAACGGGCAGGTGAAGAAGACGGAGACGCAGGAACATGAAGACTTCTTCGTCAATGGCCACGTCATCGAGCGCACGGTAAAGAAGGACGGGCAGCCGCTGAGCGATCATGACCAGCAAAAAGAGACGGAGCGCGTCACGAAGCTGGTGGAGAAGGCGGAGAAGACACCGGCTGGGCAGCCTCTGGAGGGGCCGAGCATCAGTGTGAGCCGGGTGCTGGAAATTATGGATGTGCGCAACGAGCGGCGGGTGAACTTTCGCGGGCGGCCGGCCATTGTGTTCGATTTTGTAGGCCGCAAGGATGCGAAGACCCACGGGCTGGCCGAAGATGCTTCAAAGAAGCTGCAAGGGACGATCTGGATTGACGAGGCCGATCGACAGGTGGCGCATCTCGAAGTGAGCTTCGTCGATAACTTCCATGTGGTGGGCGGGTTGTTTGCGAATATTCAGAAGGGCTCGAATTTTCATTTCGATCAGGAGCTGGTGAATCATCACCCCAGCAACGAAGACCTGTCGCTGGGGGCCCCGGTGAATCATCACCCCAGCGACCCCGGCTCTGCGAGCGCCCCGTCGCCAGGAGCCGAGGGGAATGGCGAGCTTTGGCTGCCGACCGGCGGCGAGGGGACGATGCAGGCGCGTGTGCTGCTGGTGAAGAATCTGCGCCAGCACTTTATCGAGCGCGACTATGACTACAAGCGGTTCAGGGTGGAGACGCAGCAGGCGAAAGATGCGCAACTGCCTGCGACAAAGAAGCCTTGAGCAATTGGGCACCATGGGCCGCTGTAAATTGAAGACATGTTTGCGCGGAAGCTTTCAGTGAAGAGAGTTGATGCAGAGGGCGCGCGGCATCCGTGCCCGGTGAGCTGGATCGACAACTTCGCGATGCGTAACTTTACCAATGACGCCATTTTCGATGACACGCTACCGGCTGGCGATGGATTGCTGGAGGCCGGCCACCGCGTGCCGCTCGATCGGCTGCAGCCGGCGATGGAGGATTGGTTTCGGCGCAAAGGCTATTTGAAGGTGGGGGAGCGGCTGGACGTTGTCGAGCTCACGCGTTGACCCTTGGCGACAAAAGAAGAAAATGTGCTGACAGCTGGGCGGAAGAAGACTACGGTGTGGTCAGCATTACCCTGAGGAAACCCACCTGAACAGCCGCATCTCGATCGAACGCGATCGCACCGACCTGTCGTCTCAGGCCCTGTCGTCGCAGGCGCAGGCTGTTCTCGGTGCGGGGCGCGGGGCCTTGGTTGAAGCCATGTTTGGGGCGGGTTGGCTGGGATGGGGTCTGGGGCAAGCCAAGGCCTTCAACGGATTCACTGGGCCCACCTTTGGATTTACGGCGCTGCTGCTGTTCGCTTCCTCTATTTACGTCCTTCGAAAAGGTCGCTTGCTCCGCAAGAAGTACCCCGCGGCAGTCGTCTCCCCGCAGGTCCGGAGGCAATTCTTGCTGCTCGCGCTCATCGAGTTCCTCGCCATTGCCATGCTTTCGATCCTCGCGCATCGAATCCATCGTGCCGACCTTGCCGCCGACTGGTGCGCGATGGTTGTGGGGCTCCATTTTTTGCCGCTGGCGAGGATATTCCACGCCCGTCACCTCAGTGTTCTCGGCATTTTGATGACGTTTTGGTCGGTTCTCTGCTGGGTGCTGTTTCGCTCGGATGCGCTCGTGATTTCGGTCTCGCTCGGAACAGGAATCCTGCTTTGGAGTTCCTGTGTCTTCACCTTGATTCGAACTCGAAGAGCGATTCGCTCAATCCCTGCGGTGGCCTAGAGCGATATCAGAGCAATGTGGCCCTTTGCAAATCGTGCAGAGTCGCCGCTCCCTGGTGGTCACTTCGACTTGAAGACCGCGGCTTCGGGATACGTCAAGTCTGGTTTCGCTTTTGCAGGCTGCGGAAAAAGTCAAAAGTTCCGAGAAGAATTGTGAAATACATCCCTCCGCGGCTAAAGCCGGCCTAAATGCAACCAACTTATCGGCACGAGTCAACTCGTGCCCTTTCAAAACTGCACTGAGGGCGGGTTTTTCCGCATCCTGTTAGGCGGCTTGTTGTTGTGGGGTGCCGGTCCACAACTTGAATTCGGCTTCGCGGCGGGCTTTCAGGCTGGCGATTTCGTGTTCGCCACTGTGATCCCAGCGCAATAACTCTGTGGCGGCGGCATCGTATTTGCCGGCATTCAGGTTCTGCAGAAGAGTCGAAGAGGCGAGGCGTCCTGAACCGAGGTTGAAGGTGAAGTCGACCAGCGCGTCAAATTGACCCTGGGCCAGCGGCACCGTGACCTGGCGAGAAACGGCCTGCTCCGACTCGTGGACATCCCATAAGAGGATGACTTCGGCCTGGGTCTCGCAAATCCCGCTTGGATAACATTCGGGATGGATGAGGCGGTGTCCGTAGCCGATGGTGGGCAGGCCGGCTACATCGAGATAGACTGTGCTGCGAAAACCCTCCGATTTTTTGATCAGTTCCAACCCTGTTGCACTTAGCTTCATGTTTCCTCCAAAAGAAAGGCCACCCAAACGGGTGGCATGGCTCCGGGGCTAAAGCCCCTTCGATTTAATTTCCTTGTTCCGGCGCGAGTTCACATTCCGCAAAATCAGGCTCTGCCTTGAGCCAACGCGGGCCAGAAAGCCCCCAGGGGCTAAGCCCATGGTCGTTTCTGGCGTTTTCGGCACGACTTAAGTCGTGCCCAGTTACAGAGGCCAATCATGTGCCCAGTTACAGAGGCCAATCATGTGCCCGTTTGTTACAGGGCCTAATCATTGGCCCTGTCAAAGGGCCCAATCATCCGATCAGCCGTTACAGCATGGTGTGAGCCGCGTTACAGAGCTCAATTATGCGAACAACGTTTTCAGCATGCTATGAAGTTGCGCTGTCAACGACGCTCTTTTCACGCTAGCAGGAGGCGCGAATTATTCTGCAAGGGCCGCCGAACGCTCAAGGGGCTGGGACCGGCGGCTTTCCGGCGATTTGGAGAAACGAGTTCAGAACGGCGGCTAGGGCCTGGTCGAAGTTGCGGTCATGGGTTTTCTGGAGAAAAGCGACGTCGACGGATTGGGTTACGGTCCAGAGGATGTAGTGGGTCTTGCGATCGTAGACGGTGAGGCGGAACATGGGACGCGGATCGGCGGCGCCGTTCTGTTTGTTCGCGTTGGTGGGTCCGTAGGGGGCGATAAGTCGCAGTTCCAGAACAAGATCTGCATCGGAAGGGTCGCTGACGATGGAAAAGGCGCCGGAGGACTTGAGTTCGCTGTAGAACTCCGCGTAAGCGCGATTGGTGTCACCGCTGAAGGGAGCCGGGAAGAGGCCGCTGTCGGCTCCGGCGTTGGAAATAAAGATGTTTCTGGCCGCGGTGAGAGCAGGCGGGACGGGCGGTGCGGTGGCGGCGAATTGGGCAAATGCAGTGCTGGCTGCAAGGAAAACGGTGCATGCGAGAAGCCTGAATCCTGCGTTCTTTCTCACGGTACTTCCCTCCGAATTTCTGTGGAAAAAGACGGCCCAGAAAGGCGAAATGTTGCTGTACAGCCGCAGGGGCGCGTGATAGCCTTTCGCGATTGGGACAGGCCAGTTTCTCGGGCCGAGCCCCTCCGGGACCTGAAAAAGCGCCCTTATTTTATGGGTAAATGCGATCAAGTCTCACAGAATGAAATAAGGATTTCTGCACCAAATATGGTGCAATTTGTAACCTTGTCAGGGGTATGGGTTTAGCGCGCAAAAACCTCAAAACCCCGTCCTTTCTCGCCCTGGATCTCGTGTTGTATCTCTTCGAATTATTTAGGGTTACTAGTGCCGAACTAGTAAAATGGGGAGATGCTAATGAGACGAAACGCGAACAACGTGAACGCGAAAGATCCCATCCAGATCTGGTTGATGGTGGGGGCTTCGTGCGTTGCGCTTGCCGGTGCGGTTTTGACGCTTCCCGCGCGAACCGTGCAGGCCGATGCGCTTCTGTCCCGACCGGAGGCAGCGGCTCCTTCCGTTGTTCCGGTCACGAGCCCGACGCCCGTAGTTGTGGCGGCACCGCGCGTGGAGCACAAGGCGCCGGTGAAACTGTTGCATGGATTCGCTTCTTGGTATGGCGGGGTCTTTAATGGGCGCCTTACCGCAAGCGGCGAAGTGTACAACCAGAACGAAATGACGGCATGTCATCCGACATTGCCGTTCGGCACCAAGGTGCGGGTGGTGAACACGAGGAATCACCGGGCGTAGTGGTGCGGATTACGGATCGCGGGATCCTGTATGGACGGCGAGTGATCGATCTTTCGTATGCCGCTGCTGAACAGATTGGCATGGCGGAGGTAGGGGTTGCGCCGGTCACGATTCAGGTGTTGCCCTCGGAGCATCGGGAGACGAATTAAAAAGGAGTCATGATCGGAAGTGCGAACGGCCAGCCTTCGGGCTGGCCGTTCTGTTTGTGGTCTGCTGCCATTGCCGCGGAAACCACGGTCGATGGAGGTCTGTGCTTTCCCAGGTCTGAAAATCCAGACATGGGGCACCCACGTCGCAGGTCTAATGTGTGGTTCTCCGGGGCTAAAGCCTCAAAAGTTCCGAGAGGGATTGTGAAATACATCCCTCCGCGGCTAAAGCCGGCGTCAATCGAATCGACTTATCGGCACGAGTAAACTCGTGCTTTCAAAACCGCTCTTGAGAGGAGTTTTTCCGGAGCCCGTGAAGCACCCTGCTCGCTCCGGTGCGACGGTTTGGGTTCGTGCTTTCCCACCCTAGCGGAGCCAGGATGGGGCACCCGTGTGAAGCCGCGTGTGCGCGGATCAGTCGGTGTCGGGGCGTTTGTAGGGTTTCTGGAGGAGCATGCGGGCTTCGTTGACGCAGCCCTGGGTGTTGTCGTTGGTCTGGACGGCGAGGCGGTATTCGTTGACGGCGCGGTCGCGCTGGCCGGTGATGTCGAAGATGCTGCCGATTGCGATGTGGCTCCAGCACTCGGTCCAGGGCGGCTCGTCGTCGCCGCGGAGCGCATCGCGGAAGGAGTTGACGCTGGCCTGGTAGTTGCGCTGGGTGAAGAGCACTTCGCCGATGCGGTAGCTGGCGAGCGAGCTTTGCGGATTGGCGGTGAGGGCCTTCTGGTATTCGGCGAGCGCGCCGGTCAGGTCGCCCTGGGCAACCAGCTGCTGGCCTTTGAGGATGGAGATGCGCACCTGGAGATCGGGCGAGGATTTGAGCACCCAGTCGCCGGGATCGATGGCTGATGCGGCGGGGACGGCCGAAGGTGTCGACGACGAATTGCGAGTCGGTGCCGACGACATCGATTTTCTGGTTTTCGGTTTTGCCGTCGGTCTCGACGCGGAGATCGACCGGCATGCGGAAGAGGTCGAGGTCCTGATTGATGACGCCGATGGTGCGGAAGCCCTTGTTGTTGCCGAGCCGGTAGACGGTGTACTTGTCGGTGAATGTGGGGGCGCCGGTGCCGTCGATCCACTGGGCGAAGAACGGCGTGAGCTGCTGCTGGCTCTGCGCTTCGGCCACTTTTTCAAAGTCGCTGGCACGGATGGGCTTGTCGGTGTATTCGCTGAGAACTCCTTTGAGTGTGGCGAGGAATGCCTTGTCGCCGATTTCGCCGCGCAGCATGTGGAAGATCATGGCGCCCTTTTCGAGGGTCATCGACTGGAACTCGGGCGAGAACGGGCTCATGCGGCCGACGCTGGAGAGCGGGATGGTGTCGTAGGCGAGCGCTCCGGCGGAGACGTCCTGCAGGGCGTTGTGCAGGGCGCTGTTGCCGCTTTCGTCTTCGAGATACATCAGCTCGCCGTAGCGGGCCATGCCGTTGGTGATCCAGGCGTCGTTGAGGGTGCGCGGGCTGACTTCGGAACCCCACCATTGATGGGCGATGGTGTTGGCCAGCAGGCGGACGCCGGATTTGTCGGCGATGCGCGAACCCATGATGCCGGCGAGTTCGGGAGCCCATGCGGCGGGGAGGGTGTCGTCGGGCATTTCGACGACAGTTGAGGTGCGGAGTCTCGGGCGCGCCGAAGCTGTCGGTGAAGAAGTCGTATTCCTTGGCGGCGGTTTCGGCGACCTGGTTGCCGGAGGCCTGGTGGCTGACGGTGAGATAGACCTTGACGTTGCCGGGGCCGGCGGTGAACGGGCCGAGATAGCGGCCGGCGATCACGGTGCCGGGGAATCCGGGCTTGTCCCAGTTGAAGTCGAACTCGTCGCCGGGCTTGCCGCTGGCGAGCGTCGACGGAGTGGGATGCGCCCTGGGCGCCGCTGGCGAAGACCTTCATGCCCTGCGGGACCCTGATGTGCATCTGGGCGGTGAAGCGATCGGTCATGAAGCCGGTGGTGGGGAACCAGCGCGCGGGATAGAGCAGATAGGTGATGGGCTCCTGGATCGCGGCGAGCTTGAGGCCTTCGACCGGGCCGTCTTCATTGCCGGTGATGACGCCTTCGTAGTCGAAGGTCCAGTGGTTGGCCTGGCCGGCGGCGAAGGGCTTGGAGGGAGCGACGCGAATGGTGCCGTCGGCGAGGCGCTCGCCGGTGAGCAGTTTGCCGGCATCGTCGGTGATCTTGGTGACCTTGAGAGCGGGATGAAAGCCGAAGCTGACCTCGTCGGCGCTTTCGGGCGCGGTGAAGGTGACCTGGGCCTTGGCGGCGATGTGATGGGTGGCCGTGTCGAGCTCGGCGTCGATGACGTAGCCGGTGATGTCGAGCGTGGCGCGCTCGGCGCGCTGGGCCGAAAGGGACCCGGCGGCGAGCAGGGCGGCGGCGACAGGGCGTGCAGAACATACGCTCCAGAAGCGACGGGTTGGGAAATCGAGCGGGATCATTGGCTTTCTAAATTGCATATCGTTTTTTCGTTCACTCGCAGATTTGGCTGGCGCGGATTTTTTTCTCCCGATCAGGATTGCACGGATTCGGCGACAGGGGAAGGAACGCCGAGGTAGCTCAAGGGTGATGGCAGCCACCCTGTCGATGGCGCCGTGGCTTCCTTTTCACCTGCCGGGCCGCTTTTGCCGGTCGGGTCTGTACTGAGCAACTCCCGCACGCGCTCGAGCTCCTGCATCATGGACTGGCGAGGGGGCCCGTCGGGTAGCAGCGGCTCAAGTTGTTGGACGATATTTGCGGCAGTGAAGTCGTTTTGGATCAGCTCGGGGACCATGCGCTTGCCGGCGATGAGGTTGGCCATGGCGACGTGGGGCACGGTGACGACGCGTTTGGCGATGGCGTAGGTGATGGGCGAGACGCGGTAGACGACGACGAAGGGATTGCCGATGAGGGCGGCTTCGACGGTGGCGGTGCCGCTGGCGACGATGGAGGCGCGGGCGTGGAAGAGGGCACCAGCGGTGCGGCCTACTGCGGCGCCTGCGGTGCGGCCAATTGCGCCTTCGGCGCGCCTGTCGCTTATGAGGCGAATGGTGAGGTTCTGCTTAAGATTGCCGACCATGTTCACTACGTTGCGGCGCTGTTGGGCGGTGAGAGTCGGCGCGAGCGGAATCAGGAACTGTGGCTCTGGATTGCGTTGCTGCCGATGGTAGCCGCGGAACAAGAGAATCGCTGCCTGAATCATCTCGGGCAGGTTGTCGCGGATCTCTTTGGCGCGGCTGCCGGGAAGCAGGGCGATCCAGGTTTTTTCCGGATCGAGGTCGTTTTCGGCGGCGAATTGCTTCGCGCGCAGATGGCGGGCAGGGGCAGGTCGGCGAGGGGATGGCCGACGAATTCCGCCTGGACGCCGCGCTCGCGGTAGAACTGCTCTTCGAAGGGGAAGATGACCAGCATGCGGTCGACGTATTTCTGCACGAGCTTGATGCGGTGCTTTTTCCAGGCCCAGAGCTGCGGGCTGACGAAGAAGAGGACGGGGATGCCGAGGCGGTGGAATTCCTCGGCGAGCTTGAAGTGGATGTCGGGGAAGTCGATGAGGATGGCGAGGGAGGGACGGCGCTGCGCGGATGGAGCGCTTGAGGCGGCGGAATTCGCGGTAGATGCGGGGCAGGTGGCGGACGACTTCGGTGATGCCCATGACCGCCATGTCTTCCGCGCGCACGACGCGCTCGAGGCCGGCATCGGCCATGCGCTGGCCGCCCATGCCGAAGAAGGCGGCTCGCCGCCCTTGAGCTTCCAGACGCTTCTTGAGCGCGGAAAGAAGCAGCGCGCCGTAGGCTTCGCCGCTGGCTTCTCCGGCGGAGATGAAGATGGTTGTGGGATCAGACATCGAAGCGCCGGCTCGCGAGGTGCTGAGAACCATGATAGCGGGTGCTGAACCTGACGAGGCTGCGAATGCGGGGGAGACGAGGGGCTCAGGCTCTACGGCATGTCCGGCGGGGGTGGACGAATTGAACCTGGCCTAAGGGTCGCGAGTCGAGGATGATGTGTGGGACGGGCTGAAGCGGCATCGATCGCCCTGGCGTCTAGAACAGCGCCAGCTTTGGTTTACCCCGGAGTTACCGGGCTGGCATTACTGGTGCGGCACGGGCGGTGAACGAAAGCCGCATTGCGCCGCTGAGAGAAAAAGGCGACAACATAAGCATGCTTCCGTGCAGAAGGGGATTTGAGAAGGGGGATCTCGAAGACCAATCTGCGCTTCGGCGCGGCTCTGCGCGGAGGCTGAAAGTTCCCGGCTGGTCTAGTGGAGGTGGATTGCTTCGCCGTTTTCAGCCTGACAAGCGAATGCTCCACGCATTTCCTCAATCGAGCCTGGTGATGCGCACCCGCACTGCTCCGACGAGGCCGAAAGAAGCAGTCCTCTCGGAATCTTCTGAGATCGGGATGTTCTAATTTACCGCATTCCCGAGAGTGTCCCTGACGGCATTCCACAGGTCAGTTTGAAGGGACGGGACGGTGCCACGGTGAGCAACTGCACACTTTTGTCGTAAGCGGAACAGCGCATTCGGGCTGAAACCTCTGTCAATTTTGACGATGAACCCGATTCGAGGATGATTTCAATGCATGAGCTGCTGGCGAGTTTTCTTTTTGCTGCTCCGAACCATCGCCTGGCGGCGTATGGATTTGTGCTGGTGGCTGTGCCGCTGCTCGGCGTGATGGCCATCGATATGCGGCGTGCGGCGAAAGCATCGGCACAAAAGAAAGACACGTCGATGAAGTTCATGTCGCGCTATCGAGATGAAAACGGGATGCCGATTTTCTTTGAGGCGGGAGAAGATCCGTCGGCGCGTGCTGCGCATCGGGTGCTGACGAAGATGCGGCGTGCCGGTGCGAATCGTCCCGGGGATGCGCGCGAGGAATAATTCGACGACGATTCGATTCGGCGGTCTATAGGAGCTCCTGGCGGAATCTCCAGGCGCAGGTTAGAAAAGGTCGACGTCTTTCAGTCTTTCTTTGCGCACGCCGTGCACGTGGTTTCGTCCATCCAGCCTCTCAATCAAATTCACACAATTCATCCGTCCAGTTTCATGAGACATTTCGCGGAAATGTTTCGCGGGGCAGGATCACGGAATTGGATCGCTCACGCTTGCGAGTGAGTGATACACTCGGCGCACCTGCCACGGGACGACAACTGCAGCTTCTCCTTCGATCGCCTTTGCCAAAGCTGATCGCCTTTCCCAACGCAAGGTAAGACATGGAGGTCAAGGATGGAGAACCACGCGGAAGCCCCGCCGAATCCGGGGATCGTGTTTGACATGGTGCAGGCGCACCAGCGCACGGCGGCATTGAAGGCTGCCATCGAACTGGATGTGTTCAGAGCCGTGGGCGAAGGGCCGGGCGATGTGGCGTCGATCGCGCGGCATTGTGCGGCATCGGAGCGCGGCATCCGCATTCTGTGCGATTTTCTGGTGATCAACGGCGTGCTGAGCAAGGACGATGGTCACTATCAGCACACGCCATCGAGTGCAGCGTTTCTCGATCCGCGATCGCCGGCGTGCATGGCATCGGTGGCGCATTTCCTGTCGCGGCCGGAAGTGACCGAGCCGCTGGCACACCTGGCGGACGTGGTGCGGGCGGGACGCACGAGCCTGCCGGTGAAGGCACGGTGGAGCCGGAGAATCCGGTGTGGGTGGAGTTTGCCGAGAAGATGGCGCCCATGATGGGACCGATGGCCGGGCCTCTGGGCGCGGTGGTTCTGGAGGGGCACGAAGGCCCGATGCGGGTGCTGGATATCGCGGCAGGGCATGGGTTGTTCGGCATCGAAATTGCGAAGCAGAACAAGCAGGCGCATGTGACGGGGCTGGACTGGGCGCCGGTGCTGCGCGTGGCACTGAAGAATGCGGAGAAGGCCGGCGTGCACGATCGCTATGACATGCTGCCGGGCAGCGCGTTCGAAGTGGAGTTTGGCGGCCCGTACGATGCCGTGCTGCTGACGAATTTTCTGCACCACTTCGACAAGCCGACGTGCGTGGGATCTGCTCGAGAAGGTGCGCAAAGCGCTCAAGCCGGGCGGGCGCGCGGCGACGCTTGGAGTTTGTGCCGAATGACGATCGCGTGTCGCCACCGATGCCTGCGGCGTTCAGCATGACGATGCTGACGACGACTGCGTCGGGCGATGCTTACACCTTCAAAGAACTAAGTACGATGTATACGGATGCTGGATTTGGCGGCGTGCGCGCCCATCCGATTCCGATGAGTCCGCATACGGTCGTGATGGGGCAGGCCTGACGGGCTGATTCGTCAAAAAGCGAGCCGGGATTGAAATGGGTTCCGTTGGGGTTCGTGGTTTCCCACCCTTTCGCCAGAAACAAAGCGAAAGGATGGGGCACGGAGGTTGGTGTTGATTCCGTCATCGGACGCGGGCACGAAATAGCCCCTGTCTATGCGCCGAGGATTCCGCCGATTCTGCGGCGAGAGCGGACGGCGGCGGCTAACTCGGCGAGCAGCTTGTGGGTTTCGGGCCAATCGATGCAGGCGTCGGTGATGCTCTGGCCGTAGACCAGCTTGTCCAGGGTTTGGCCGGGGACGAAGCTTCTGCGCGCCGGCAACGAGATTGCTTTCGATCATGACGCCAATGATGTTGCGATTGCCTGCGGCGATTTGCGCGGCGACGTCGCGGCAGACGAGCGCCTGCCGGGTGTAGTCCTTGCGGCTGTTGGCGTGGCTGCAGTCGATCATGATGCGCGGCGCGATGCCGGCCTTCTCCATTTGGCCGGTTGTATCGGCGACGGAATCCGCGGTGTAGTTGACCGATTTGCGGCCGCCGCGCAGGATGATGTGGCAGTCGGGATTGCCTGTGGTGACGAAGATGGCGGACTGCCCGTGCTTGGTATGGCCGAGAAATGTGTGCGAGTGCGAGGCGGAGAGCACGGCGTCGATGGCCACCTGGACGTCGCCTGAGGTCGCGTTCTTGAAGCCGACCGGACAGGAGATGCCGGAGACGAGCTGACGATGCACCTGGCTCTCCGTGGTGCGCGCGCCGATGGCGCCCCAACTGACGAGGCCGGCGATGTACTGCGGCGAGATCATGTCGAGGAATTCGGTGCCCGTGGGCACGCCGCGCTCGGCCAGGTCGAGCAGAAGATTGCGCGCAAGGCGCAGGCCGTCGTTGATCTTGTAGGAGCCGTCGAGATGCGGGTCGTTGATGAGGCCCTTCCATCCCACGGTGGTGCGGGGCTTCTCAAAATAGACGCGCATGACGATGCGCAGATCCTGGGAGAATTCAGCGATGGCGGATTCGAGGATGGCCGCGTATTCGCGCGCGGCCTTGGTGTCGTGAATGGAGCAGGGTCCGACGAGGACGAGCAGGCGCGGGTCGCGCTGCGCCAGGATGCGCGCAATGTCGAGGCGTGCGTTGAAGATGGTGGCCGTGGCGGTTTCGCTGACGGGGCGCTCTTCTTCAAGAAAGACAGGCGGCAGGACGACGGTTGTCCTTTGAATGCGGATGTCTTCAATGGTCAGGGGCATAGCTCGTTCCTGGCTGTGTGCATCCCTGCCCGAGAAGAGCGTTTACAAATGAGATTGACACACTGTTTCTTAAAATCTATCAGGACGGAGCGGTGCGCGGGGGAGCCAGGGGTGCGGCGGAGCGAAAGCAGGGACGGCGCGAGGTATTGCACCCTACCGGAGTGCCGGCCGCGGGATCGCTCTTCCGAGACAATCTCTACTTCCATCTCGGTCTGCGCGCGGTCAAAGGGGTAGACTTCCAGCGGGAAGCCGGGAAGGCAATGGTCGAATTGCGATGCGCAGAGTGGGCCCTCTTCATATTTTTCTTTTCGGATGTTTTTGCGCGACGGTTCTTTCTCGATCGATAGCCGCGCAACAGGCTGAGCCTCCCAATCCAGTGCTCAGCGAGAGGCCGCCGGCGAAAGCTCCGTCCTTGCCGAGTGCGGTCGTTGCAGAAGGACGCATCCAGTTGGATGTGGTGGTGACCGATGCAGCAGGCACGCCGGTGACCGGGTTGGATCCGTGGGACTTTTCGCTCCTCGACAATGACAAGCCGCGAAAGATTCTGACGTTTCGAGCGTTCAACAACACGACGGTGAAGCCCGATCCGCCGGCTGAAGTGATCCTGTTGATTGACATGGCGAATTTGCCTTTCACGCAAGTGGCTTTTGTGCGTCAGCAGGTTGAAGATTTCCTGCATGAGGATGGCGGTCATCTCAAGCAACCGGTCTTGTTGATTGTGCTCACGAGTGGCGGTATTCGCGTGATGCCGCGGCCGTCGGTGGATGGCGATGCGCTGGCGGGTGTGGTGCAGAAGTTAAGTGGAAATATCAGTACGATCAACCCGGCGATGGGCGGGGAGGGCTTGCTGGAGCGCTTTCAATTATCAGTGCGGCAACTCGCGACGATTGCAGATAACGAAGCGCGGAGGCCGGGAAGGAAACTGTTGGTCTGGATTGGGCCAGGCTGGCCGATGCTGAACAGGCCGTCCGACACCTACTCAGAGAGAAGCCAGCGGCGCACCTTCGCGAACATTGTTGAACTTTCAACTCGCTTGAGAGAGGCACGGATGGTGCTCTACAGCGTGCAACCGGAGGATCCATCGAATGGGGGCGGGCGATATGACTTGCTTTACCAGGAATTCATGAAACCGGTATCTTCGCCGAAGCAGGCGCAACCGGGAAACATGGGTCTTAAAGTGCTGGCGACGCAGACGGGCGGCGCGATCCTGGGTCCGAATAACGATCTTGCCGGGCAGATGAATCGGTGCGTTTCCGACGCAAACGTGTTCTACAGGATTTCTTTTGACCCGGCGCACGCAGAGCATGCGGATGAATATCACGCGTTGAAATTATTGGTTGACAAGCCTGGATTGGCGGTGAGGACAAACCTGGGCTATTACAACGAACCTTAGCTAGTTGGGGGCCGTACTGATGCTCTTCCATTCAAGCTTCATCAGCCCTGGGAGCTGTTCAAGCTCGGTGAGCACTGCCGGGACGTCGGCACTGCCGTGTTCCGAGGGCCATCGCACCTTGCAATCGAAAGTCCTGCAGTGTTCGCTGACGTCGTGAGCTACGGAGATGGACTTGATGTGGAATTTGGCTCGCTCCAATCGCTGGCGCAGATCCTGCGGCGCGAGATGATTTTCGGCGATGGTGATGCATAGTTCTGCCAGCTGATAGAGCTCTATATGTTCTTCGAATTGGCGCAGTCCCCAAAGCACGAGGAAGCCAAGAACCGTGCTGACGGATCCGAGGATGACCTGCCCGGCCCCGAGGCAAAGACCCACGACGGTAGCGAACCACATGGTGGCAGCGGTGGTGATGCCGACGACCATCTCGTCTTTGCGCACAATGGCGCCCGCGCCGATGAAGCCGACGCCGGTGAGAATGCCGAGCGGCAGGCGCATCAGGTCCATGACCGCGTAGGAATCCTGCGGCTTGCCATTGGTCTGGATCAGGAGATTCATCTGGATCATGGAGATTGAAGCAGCGAGAGTGACAAGAAGCGTGGTGCGCAGGCCGGCGAAGTGGCCTGTCTTGCTGCGCTCCATGCCGAGCAGGCCGCCGGCGACGACGGTCAAAGCGAGACGAAGTGCGATCTGTTGCCAGTGAATTTCAGGCGACATCGTCAGGCTGCCTTTCGTGCTTCCTGGATCATGCGCATTGCGGCGGTGCTGCCTTTGCAGCCGAGGAGCTTGTAGCGTTTGCCTTCGAGGTTGTGGTAGTTGACGAAGAACTCCTCGAGTTCGTGAATAAAGCGACCTGGGAGATCCTGCAAACGTCGCACGTTTGCGTACAGATGATTGGCTTCGGCCACAGCAAGCAGGCGATCGTTGCGGGTCTTGGTTTTTCCTTCTACCTGTTCGCCTTCGATGATGCCGATGAGGCGCGCACGCACCGCGATGCCGGGAAAAGCGGGCTCGTCCATGAGCAGCAGGACATCGATCGGGTCGCCATCGGGGGCGATGGTGCGGGGCAGAAAACCGAAATCGTAGGGAAAACTCATGCCGGCGGGTAGGACCGTCTTGACGGCGAAGATCCTCTGATCGGGATCGAAGGCGAATTTATTGCGGCTGCCTTTGGGAGTTTCCATGATGACCTGGAGAATGCCATCATGTTTGTCCAGCGGCTTCAACTGCGTGGGATCGGCCAGTCTTTTTGACGATTTCTTTGCCACTTCCAGGCTCCTTGATTTGTCTAATAGTGAGACGATGTGCCGCAGAATGAACGTGCACTTTCAGTGGATGAGAGAGCAGGGACGCGAGTTCGGTTGCTTCAAGAGAGGGGGCTGACCTTTGTGTCTTGACATTGCAACTTGCACCTCCCTAGAATCAAAGAGGATTCCTCCATCCTTTTCTTGACGTATGCATCTGATGAGATAGGGGTTATCGGATTTCGGTCCGGTCCTCGCTGATCGATGTGGCGATGGAAGACGGCTCGAAGGGAGCCGCAGAGATGCCTGAGATGCGCGTCAGTCCGCGCGAGCGGCTGGTGCTTACGGCGATTATTGAGCTCTACATCGCCACGGGCGAACCTGTGGCTTCGCAGGCGGTTGCGCGGGTAGTTTGCCGATCGCGATGGGTTGAGTTCGGCGACGATTCGGAACGTGATGGCGACGCTGGCCGAGGCGGGACTGCTGGAGCAGCCGCATACCTCAGCGGGACGGGTGCCGACGCCGGCGGCGTTTCGCTATTACGTGGAACAGATTACACGGGTTGATCCGCAATTGAGCCGGATAGGCTTTGCGGGGCTGGATGGCGCGGCGCATGCTCCGACGTTGAGCGAGCAGAGGCGCGGACAGATTGAAGACGAATTTGCCGGAGTGACCAGCAGCACCGAGTATCTGGAACGGACCTCGCATGTGCTGGCGCTGATTTCGAGCGGACTGGGTGTGGCGCTGGCGAGTTCGACCGCGGCGCAGGTGCTGGAGCACATTCATTTTTCGCGGCTTTCGACGGGGCGGGTGCTGGCTGTGCTGGTGACGCAAGGCGGGCGCGGTGCTGGATCGCGTGCTGACGCTGGATCGCGAATTGACGCATCTGGAACTGGAGACTGCAGCGCGCTATCTGAACGAGAACTTTCACGGCTGGCCGATTGAGCGCATTCGCACAGAAGTGGCGCGGCGCATGGAAGCGGAACGCGAGGCGTATCACCAGATGCTGGCCTCGGTGGAAGAGCTTTGCCGCAAGGGAGCGCTGGCCGCAGGCGAGACGGTGCCGGCGCTGTTTGTGGATGGCATGGCGAACCTGATTGCCGCCGAAGTGGATCGGGAACGGCTGCGCCAGATGTTGCTGGCGCTGGAGGCCAAGCAGCGACTGGTGGAATTGCTGACGGCGTACGTGGATGGGCGGCAGCAGGAAGTGCGCGTGGTGGTGGGACTTGGATCACGCTTCCCCGGCGATGCAGGACCTGGTGCTGATTGGCGCGCCGGCGCGGCTGGGGGGCGGCAACCTGGGAACTGTGGCGGTGATTGCGCCCACGCGGATCCAGTACCAGGAGATGATCCAGGCGGTGCGGTACGTGGCGCGGCTCTCGGAGCGCATCCTCGAGGTCCCGGCGGAGTGAGGACCGTTCGCCGGGCGGGCCATCCGCCTCATGGGGCGAACATTGTGAATGAAGCACAGCAGGACGAAGGCCATAAGGACGGCACGACTGCGCCGCGGAATTTATCATTGAAGAAGACGATGGGAAAGTATTGGGGAGATTGCGTGGAAGTATGCCAGAACAGGAGACAGAGTTGAGGACGCAGGAAGCTGCGGAGGATGTGGCCCCGGAAGGCGTCTCGGCAACCGCGACGGGTGCAGGTTTGCCAAGTGGAGAACAAGAGGCAACTGTGCGCCGCGCGGAGTTGGAGAAACTGAAGGCCGAATTCGAGCAACTGAAGGCGGAACGGGACCAGTTGTGGACCGGCTGGCACGACTGCAGGCCGAGTTTGAGAACGCGCGTAAACGCGCGGAGCGCGAGAGGCAGGAGTTTCGCGACTTATGCAGTGGGAAATGTAGTGGAGCAGTTTCTGCCGGTGCTTGATAACTTTGAGCTGGCGCTGAAGGCAACGGGATCGGCGGAACAGCTGCGCTCGGGTGTGGAACTGATCGTGAAGCAGATGGAAGAGATTCTGCGCCAGCTGCAGGTGCAAGCCGGTGCCGACGGTGGGTGCGGAATTCGATCCGCGGCAGCATGAGGCGCTGGGAACAGTGGAGCGCGACAGATATGCCCGACCAGCATGTGGCCGAAGAAGTGCGCCGCGGCTACAAGCTGCGCGAGCGGCTGCTGCGTCCGGCACTGGTGCGTGTGGCATCGAATCCGAAGCAGACAAGCGAGTAACTGGAAGCGGCCCGACGGCGCCGAAGTTTTGAGGCGCGCTGGGCCGATATTGTCTTTACAACCGTGCAGCCGGGATTTGGCAAGCCGATCTGCCGGGCCGAACAGAAATGAAGAGACAGGTTTGAATACACGAGTGAGCAAAGCAGACTACTACGAGGTTCTGGGAGTTTCGCGCGAGGCAAGCGACCAGGAGTTGAAGAGCGCCTATCGCAAGCAGGCGATGAAGTATCACCCTGACCGCAATCCGGGCGATCACGCTGCGCGAAGAGAAGTTCAAGGAAGCGAGCGAAGCCTACCAGGTGCTGAGCGACGCCGACAAGCGCGCCGCGTACGATCGGTTTGGGCATGCCGGCGTGAGCGCGGCGGGAGGCAGCGGATTTGGCGGCTTCTCAAGCACCGTCGACCTGGGCGACATCTTCGGCGATCTGTTCGGCGAGATGTTCAACATGGGCGGCGGCCAGCAGCGGCAGACCCGGCAGCGGCGCGGCGAAGATCTGCGCTTCGATCTGGCCATCGAATTTGAAGATGCGATCTTCGGCAAGGAAACGGAGATCAAGATTCGGCGCTTCGAGGCGTGCGCGACCTGTCACGGGAGCGGCAGTGCTTCCGGTCGTGGGCCGAGCACCTGTCCGCAATGCCAGGGACGCGGGCAGATTCGCTATCAGCAGGGATTCTTCTCGGTGGCGCGGACGTGCAGTGCGTGCGGCGGCGCCGGCGTCGATTGTGAGCGATCCTTGCGCGACGTGCCATGGGGAGACGCGGGTTGCGAAAGAGGTCAAGCTCAACGTGAAGGTGCCGCCGGGCGTGGAAGAAGGAACGCGGATTCGCTACAGCGGCGAAGGCGATGCGGGCAGGTCAGGCGGCCCGAGCGGCGATTTGTACGTCGTGCTCTCGATTCGCGCGCACGACTTCTTCCAGCGCGAAGGCTACGATTTGCACTGCGTGATTCCGATCAGCTTTCCGCAGGCGGCGCTGGGCGCGGAGATCGAGATTCCGGCGATCGATGGCGCGGTGACCCTGAAGATTCCCGAAGGCACGCAGAGCGGGAAAGAGCTGCGTGTGCGCGGGCGCGGTGTTCCTTATCTGAACGAAAAAGGGCGCGGCGATCTGATCGTGAAGCGTCGTGGTGCAGATTCCGAAGAAGCTGACGCGCGCGCAACGCGAACTGGTGACGCAGCTGGCGGAGTCGCTGACGGTGGAGAACAAGCCGGCGTCGCCGGGATTGCTGGACAAGATGAAGGACCTGTTTTCCTAGGTACAGAGAATAGGGAATAGGGAACAGAAAAACAGAAGACAGGGAATAGGGAATAGAAAGACGCTCATCCTTGGAATGGGAATCCGATTGAACGACAAGCGCCGGAGAGGGATGATCCTTTCGGGCGCTTTCTATTGAACGGGAGAGAGATTGAATGGGCGAGAGTCGGATTCTCTCGGTTGGTCAGCCGCGACGCAGAACCATCGAAGTAATTTCGGGCGGGCAGTTGAGCCGGAACGGAACCCCGACGGTGCCGATGCCGCGGTTGACGTAGAGCTGCAATCCTTCGAGCTGAAAGATTCCCTCGACGTACTTTTTTCCCAGATATGGAAGATTCATGGGGCCGGCAAAGGGGATACGGACCTGGCCGCCGTGCGTGTGGCCGCTGAGCATGAGCTGAACCGCAGAGCCGGCCGGGTGACGGAGAAGGTTGTCGGCGAAGTCCGGCGCATGGCACAGGAAGAGTGTCGGCTCATCGGTGCGATTCCGGATGAACTCGGGAATGGCGCGATCAATGTCGGGATGGCCTTCGACAGGGTCGTCGACGCCCGCGAGCCAGATGCGGGAAGAGCCGCGCTCGAGCGCGTAAAACGAATTTCTGAGAACGACAATGTTGCTCGCGGTGAGCGCTTCGGTCACTGCCAACGCACTGACGGCGACATCGTGATTGCCGAGGACCGCATAGCGCTGAGCACACTGGAGACCGTTGAGGATATTGGCGCAATGCCACGCGGCAGGGATGGACCATTTGCGCGGCAGAAGTTGGTGAGTGACGAAGTCGCCCGTGAGAAAGACCGCATCGGGGCGCAGGCGGTTGATGTGGTCGACGGCTTCACGAAGAAAAAAGGGCTCGGTAAATCCGTCCAGATGGATGTCGCTGAGCTGGGCAATGTGGAAGCCATCGAATGCCGGGGGAAGATTGGGCAGGCGGATCTCGGGTCGAGTGATTTCGATGACGTGACGCGCGATCTCGCCAGAGTAAAGCGTCAAGCCGGCGGCACCGGCGATTCCTGCGGTGAGGAAGCGCCTGCGCGTCAGTGTAGACGCTGAGGAAATGCGCGAAGAGGCCACATTTCCATGATATCGGGAGAGGCTGGCAAGGAGGCGCGGAGTTATTTCGCGCGGGGAGTGAAAAGCTGGCGTTGGCAGGCGATGTGGAAAGGAATTTGGTGGAGCTGAGCGGGATCGAACCGCTGGCCTCCTCGTTGCGAACGAGGCGCTCTCCCAGCTGAGCTACAGCCCCACGACTTCCTTATCTTATCAGCGGGCGCCGTTCTGGGAAAGGTCGCGCCGGTTCGAGGATTTAGATCGGGATTACGAGAGTGGCACGCGCTGAAGGCTGGACCGAATGCCTGGATCGGTCAACGCGCATAGGAGAACGTGCCACACAGATCGGTCGAGTTTCTGAGAGCATCCAGCGTGAACACCGGCGGTTCAGAACCTGAAAAGAAGGCAACCTGCAGCCTGCGTTCGATCGCGTAGGTCGCCATCCACTGTGTGTCCTCGGAGCCGCAGAGGGTGTTGTGGTGCACGAAGTGGCGGGACGCGGGTACATTGAGCCGGTAAAGGGAGCCTTTGACGCCGGAGTTGACGTCCGCATCGAAAGCGGCGCTGACCTCAGCCGGCGCGAGAGTGCGGACCCGCTGCATCGGAATCGCGGTGAGGTTGATCTTGATGGTGTTGTCCGACAGGGCGATGTCGCTGGTGATGGATTGCGCCGTGGAACTGGCGGCATACCAGTATCCCCTGTCCTGAGCTCCACAGGAGAGACAGAGGGCCAGGGCAGAGAGCCCGGCAATGCCGCGAAGTATGTGGGTGTTCACTCTTAAGAAGGCCATTCAACGGCTGTGGGGGAAACGCAGGAAACAGTATTTTTTGAAAGTTCACGTGCGTGCAGAGAACTTCCCCACATTGATTATAGCAATCGCAATTCATTGAAAACAGGCTGTTTTTCTTGTCGATTCTGGGTAGGATCGGGAAACTGCAATTGCATCAAGCGAATTCCCAAATCCTCAGGAGAACTTGTGATTCCAGAAGATAAGAAGGATGCCGTGACGCGCGCGCTGCGGTATGCATTTGGTGTCGAAGTCTTCGATGATCTTCGACCGTTGAACGTGGGGCTTTCCTCAGCCCTTGTTTTTCGGATTGTGGTGAAGGGACATCCGTACCTGTTGCGGGTGATCACGCGCGATGATGCGATCAGCGACCCCACACGCCAGTTCGCATGCATGAAGAGCGCCGCTGAAGCAGGACTTGCGCCGCGCGTCTTGTACACCAGCATCGAAGACAGAGTTTCGATTACCGATTTTGTGGAGGCACGGCCGTTTCCACGAGCGGAGGCCCTTGACCGGATACCTGCTACACTGCGCACGCTGCATGCGCTTCCGCCGTTCCCACGCGTGTTGAACTATCTCGACTTTCTGGATGGGTACATCGAACGATTCCGGGCTGCGAAGATTTTGCCGGAGAGCGAAACCGCAGAACTATTTCAGCTCTATGCAAGAGTGGCGGAGGTCTATCCGCGTCACGATGGGGAGGCCGTCTCATGCCACAACGATCTGAAGCCGGAAAACATTCTTTTCGCTGGAGACCGCGTCTGGCTGGTGGATTGGGAAGCGGCCTTCCTGAACGACCGGTACTTCGATCTGGCGGTGGTGGCGAACTTCATTGTGACCCAGGATGCGGAGGAAGAAGACTATCTTCGCCGGTATTTTGGAGAGCCAGCGGGTGCATACCGCAGGGCCCGGTTCTATCTCATGCGCCAGGTGGTCCACATGTCTTACTCGATGGTCTTCACGTTTCTGGGCAGCGCAGGCCAGGCGATTGAGCCGCATGCGCCGGTGCCGGATTTCAGAGAATTTCATGATGCCATCTGGGCAGGCGCCGTGAGCCTGGCTACCAATGAAAAGCGATTGGAGTACGGGCGTGTTCATATGAAGCAGGTTTTGCAGAATATGCAGACGGAGGGATTTCGAGAGGCGCTTCGGATCGTCTCGGAGGCAGGAGCGAGCGCATAGTCTGCGGTCCTGATCATTTGTGAGTCGTTGGGAATTGAAAGCCACAAATCAAAAGGCCGGGGACAAGCCCCGGCCTTTTGCCAGACATCTGGAGAACTAGACCACCTAGACCACCCAGAGCTGGAAGGCATTGCATGCAGCGGAGTGCGCACGCAGTGAGTCCGTACCTAAAGCTGATTCATGTTCTGCAGGAACTCGGCGTTGTTGCGGACCTTTTCGAGTCGGCTGATGAGCAGTTCCATGGCTTCGACCGGCGAGAGCGGGTTGAGCACCTTGCGGAGGACCCAGATGCGCTGCAGATCTTCCTTGGGGATGAGCAGCTCTTCTTTACGCGTGCCGGAGCGCTGAATGTCGATGGCCGGGAAGACGCGCTTGTCGACGAGCTTGCGGTCGAGAATGATTTCCATGTTGCCGGTGCCCTTGAACTCTTCGAAGATGACTTCGTCCATGCGCGAGCCGGTGTCGACGAGGGCAGTGGCGATGATGGTGAGCGAGCCGCCTTCTTCGATGTTGCGGGCCGCGCCGAAGAAGCGCTTGGGCCGCTGCAGGGCGTTGGAGTCGACGCCGCCGGAGAGGACCTTGCCCGAAGGAGGCACGATGGTGTTGTAGGCGCGCGCGAGACGGGTGATGGAGTCGAGCAGGATGACGACGTCGCGCTTGTGCTCGACGAGGCGCTTGGCCTTTTCGATGACCATCTCGGCGACCTGCACGTGACGGGCTGCGGGCTCGTCGAAGGTGGAGCTGATGACTTCGCCCTTGACGGAGCGCTGCATGTCGGTGACTTCTTCGGGGCGTTCGTCGATGAGCAGGACGATCAGGACCACTTCAGGCTGATTGGCGGTGATGGAGTTGGCGAGCGACTGCAGCAGCATCGTCTTGCCGGTGCGCGGCGGCGCGACGATGAGGCCGCGCTGGCCCTTGCCGACGGGCGTGAGCAGATCCATGACGCGGCCGCTGACGGCTTCGCGCACGGTCTCGAGCTTGATGCGTTCCTGCGGATAAAGCGGCGTCAGGTTGTCGAAGAGGATCTTGTTGCGCGTTTCTTCGGGCGACTCGAAGTTGATGGCCTCGATCTTGACCAGGGCGAAGTATTTCTCGCCTTCGTGGGGCGGGCGGACATTGCCGCTGATGGAGTCGCCGGTCTTTAGGTCGAATTTGCGAATCTGCGAGGGAGAGACGTAGATGTCGTCGGGACCGGGCAGATAGTTGTAATCGGGCGAGCGCAGGAAGCCGTAACCATCGGGCAGGATCTCAAGGACGCCTTCGGCGAAGATGTGGCCTTCTTTTTCGCTTTGGGCCTGAAGGATCTTGAAGATCAGGTCTTGCTTGCGGAGGCCGCTGGCACCGGGAATTTCGAGGGTGCGCGCGATGCGGCTCAGTTCTGTGATGTTTTTTTCTTTTAGTTCAGCGATGGTCATGTTCACCTGCGGTAAGGCGGGATGGTGTGGCGGGAAATCCGAGAGGAGGTTGTGCTCCAGGAAGAACCAGGCGGGATTCGTACGAGCGGTTAGCGCCTTCAGCGCATAAATTGAATTTCAAGTTGAAGCCCATGATCGAAACATCCGGAGAAGGTGGCTGACCGAGCCGGTAGCCACCCTACAACCGATGCGCTTCAAATGCGAATGTTGAGAGATGCGATCAAGCAGCGCGGCGCGTCTCGACCGGTTGACCCTTTGCCACCGCGACCGGAGCCAAAGTGCCGGGGTTGGTGGAGTGAAAACGGACGAGGACTTCGTTCGTGGTGTCCTGCAGCCGGGTGTTGGGCTTGTGCAGCTTCCGAGTTGCCTTGCTTGCCAGCTGGCACAGCTGGTAGCGATTGGACACATGAGAGAGTGCCCCAAAAACCAAATCAGAACGCATGACTAAGAATTCTCCTTCTAACAAACCCCTGCCCTTCGGTACTACCTGGCACCGACGGTGCAGTTGGCAGCTGAATGTGATGCCAGGCTGCCCCCGCAGCCTCGCTTCCTTGCATTAGACGCACCAAATGAGCGTGGAGTTCTAAATCTTTGACGCAAAATCGTCAAGCCATGGAAGCAGGCTTTTGCCGCTTCAGAAATCAAGATTGCCGCATCAGGACGAGTCGAACTCTCATCGTTCCATTTCCGTAGGGCAAACGCAGCACACTTCGGACGCATCAAGCGACGAGCCGGAGCCCCATGATCGATGCTGGAATTGACAGAGAGACGCGCCGATCGCGCTGTGCAATCTATCCTTATGGATGGCACTCATGAATGTATACCGGGTGCAATAGCGGGTCAACATTTTTTTTGGCCTTTCCTGTGCACATTCCGGCTCCGGACCAAGCGGGGACATCTCAAGGTAACCGCTCTATTTTGAGATGCATAGACGTAAGCAACTGGATGCGCTAACGGCACAAAAATGAGTGATTTTGGTCACACCACATGCGGGAATCTGGCTGGTTACCCACGGAATGGCGGCCCGGGTGTGGAAATCTCGACTTGGGTGAATTGGACGTGACTTCCGACGTGGATTCTCCCCTTGGAGGTGTCGGGCCCAGCGGCTGCTCTAAGCCCAGTAGCTGCGATCGAGGGTGCGATATTGGATAGCCTCGGCCAGGTGGGCGACGGTCAGGCTGCTCGGCGCCCTCGAGATCGGCGATGGTGCGGGCTACTTTAAGGATGCGGTCGTGGGCGCGGGCGGTGAGGCCCTGCTGCTGCATGGCTCGCTCGAGCAGGCGCTCGGCGTCGGGGCCCAGCTCGCAGTAGGCGCGAATCTGCCGGGTGGTCATCTGCGCATTGGAGTAAATCTTTTCGCCGTGCTTTTTGAAGCGCTCGCGCTGGCGGTCGCGGGCGGCGAGCACGCGGGCGCGAATTTCAGCGGAACCCTCGGTGGCGGCTGAGCCGCGCAGCTCCTTATATTGAACGGCCGGCACTTCGATATGGATGTCGATGCGGTCGAGCAGCGGGCCGGAGATTTTGGCGATGTAGCGCTGGATCATCGGCGGGGTGCACATGCATTCGCGCGATTTGTCGTTGAAGTAGCCGCAGGGGCAGGGATTCATGGCGGCGGCCAGCATGAAGCGCGCGGGAAAAGTGAGCGACATGGAGGCGCGCGCGATGGTGACGGTGTGATCTTCGAGAGGCTGGCGCATCACTTCGAGAACGTTGCGCGGAAACTCCGGCAACTCGTCGAGGAAGAGCAGGCCGTTGTGCGCGAGGGAGACTTCGCCGGGACGGGGAACGATGCCGCCGCCGATGAGGCCCGCGTCGGAGATGGTGTGATGCGGCGAGCGGAAGGGCCGCTGCGTCACGAGGCCTTGCGCCGCGTCGAGGACTCCGGCGACGGAATGGATCTTGGTGGTTTCGAGAGCTTCTTCGAAGGTGAGCGGCGCGAGGATGGACGGCAGCCGCTTGGCGAGCATCGTTTTGCCGGAGCCGGGCGGGCCGATCATGAGTATGTTGTGGCTGCCGGCTGCGGAGACTTCGAGGGCGCGCTTGGCGGTGTGCTGACCGCGGACATCTTTGAAGTCGACGGAGAAATGCTGCAGCTCGCCGAGAAGAGCTTCGGTCGAAACGCGAAAGGGTTCGCGCTGGATGGTGCCGAGGAGCTGGCTGTTGAGCAGCTCAAGGACATCGAGGAGCGACGAGACGGGATAGACGTTGACGCCTTCGACGACTGCGGCTTCGGCGGCGTTGGCCGCGGGCAGAATCAGATTGGGAATGTTCTTTTCGCGCGCGAGGATGGCGACGGGCAACATGCCGGGTATGGCGCGCACGCTGCCATCGAGTCCCAGTTCGCCCACCATAAGAAACTGGCTGACGTCGCTCGACCTGCAGCGCGCCGTAGGCGCCGAGAATGCCGAGCGCGATGGGAAGATCGAAGCCCGAGCCTTCTTTTTTGAGATCAGCTGGTGCGAGGTTGATGGTGATATGCGTGGGCGGAATCAGGTAGCCGGAGTTCTTGATGGCGGCGCGGACGCGGTCGCGGCTCTCGCGCACGGCTGCATCGGGCAGACCGACGGTGTGAAAGTGGTCCTGGTCGGAGACCACGCCGCTGTAATCGACTTCTACATCGATGAGGTTGGCGTCGATGCCGTAGACGGCTGCGCTGAGAGCTTTAAAGAGCATGAATCCAGTGCAGCGAGTGTAGCGGGGCGATCAATGAGAGGGATGTGACGGTCGTCGCCCCGGTTGTGGATTGAACAGAGGGGTAGAGACCGCCTTTGCCAACGAATCGATGGTTGTCAGCAGGTGGAGGCTCGGCGACGACCTTTTCTCCGAGAGCCGCATCGGACGGGGAAGAGGAATCGCGATGCGGACCAAGCAACTGTCGGAGAAGCCAACAACCTACGTGATGATTCTCGACACCGGAGAAGAACTGATGGCGGCGCTCCAACAATTCGCCAAGGAGCGGCGACTCCAAGGAAGCAGCTTCAAGGCAATCGGCGCATTGAGCCACGTGGAGTTGGGTTGGTTCAACTGGGAAACGAAGAAATATCAGACGGCTGTAAAGCTCGACGAGCAGGTTGAGCTGCTCTCGGTCATCGGGGATATCGCAGTGAAAGATGGCGAGCCGCAGGTTCACGCGCATGTGGTGGTGGGTCGCGCGGACGGTTCGGCACACGGCGGCCACTTATTGAAAGCGATGGTCAGACCGACATGCGAGTTGATTCTTACCGAGAACCCGGAGCACCTGCAAAAGCAGGTTGACGCCGACTCAGGCCTGGCGCTGATTCGATTCTGAAGCTGGTTCGGCCAATCCCGACAACATGCGAAAAGTCGAGATAGAGATGGAGGTAAGGATGCCTCGTGCCCGCCGGTTTGAGCGCGGCGGGCTCGAGGCATCGGTTTGGGGTGGCGAGGATTCGCCCTTGCAGCTGCGTGCGCAATCTACTTGGTGGAATGCGCGGTGGAACGTGTGGTGGAATGGCTCTTGCCGTTTTGAACGCTTCCGTTGGCCAAGGTTGCCTGGCGTCCGGTTTGTGCTGCGTCCGTGGCGGGCACTTTCTTCTTATCGACGGTCTTCACCTTTGTGGCTGTTGTTGCTTTAAGCCCATCATCTTGCTTGCCGCGCGCCTCGTATCCGGCCACGCCGTCAATCGCGCCGACTGACAATCCTTTGCCGCCGTTCATCTGCGACTCGACTGGATGCAGCCCAAAGGAAGATTGCCACGGTCCTTTCATGTCCGTTTCGCCTTCGTCTCCGTCGCCGGTGGAAGCATTGAAGTATTCGTCGACGATGCCGGGCGTGACGGCGAGACGACCGATGGAGAATGGCGGTTTTTCAAGACTCTCAAGTGCCGCGGAGAATGCCTTCATGTGGGTGATCTCGCGCGTCATCAGGAACTGGAGCGTGTCGACGGTGCCGGGATCGTCGGTGTGATTGATCAGGCGCTCATAAACGATCTTGGCGCGGGCCTCCGCCGCGATGTTGCTGCGCAGGTCTACGTCGAGTTCCCCGGTGATTTTCAGATAGTCGCCTGTCCATGCGTCTCCCATGGAATTCACGAGTGCGACCCCGCCACCTCCGGCGATGCAGATCAAGGGATCGGCTTCAGCGGCTTCGCGGTTCTCCTTCATCGGCTTCAGGTGCATCCGAATCAGGGCGCCCACAATTTCGAGGTGGCTTAGCTCTTCCGTGCCGATGTCGAGCAGAAGATCGCGTCGAGCCAGGTCATCAACGCAGTTCCAACCCTGAATGGTGTATTGCATTGCGGCAGCCAACTCCCCGTTGGCGCCGCCGAACTGCTCCAGCAGCATATTGCCGAATGCGACATTTGGCTGCCCGACGTTCACGGTGTACATCAGATTCTTGACGTGGTGATACATGTGTTTGCTTCCCTCCGGCTCCGAGATATGTCCCGGAGCGAAGTAAGATGCCAACGCGCGCCGCGGAGACGTGCGCGTTGAGCCGAGGGTGGCAGGTTGTTTCGATGGGCTCACAACGCCGCGCCTGGATGCTCGCTGCGCGCTACAATCACACCGTGACGACGAGTCTCTTTGATCTGTACAAGATCGGCGTTGGCCCATCGAGCTCGCACACCATGGGACCGATGCGCGCGGCGTTGCCGGTTTGCGCATGGGCTGGCGGAACGCGGCCTGCTGGATCGCGTCGAGCGGGTGCAAGGTGGACCTCTACGGTTCGCTGGCGCTGACGGGTATGGGGCACGCGACGGATCGGGCGGTGCTGCTGGGACTGGCGGGCAACGAGCCGGCGACCATCGATCCGGCAGCGATTGAATCGACGGTGGCGGCGATTCGCGCGACGAAAGAGATCAAGCTGGCAGGAGGGCCCATCGCTTTTTTTCGATGAGGCGCGACAATCTGTTCTCGCATCGCGACGTGATGTTTCCTCCGGGTGCGAAGATGCAGCATCCGAATGGCCTGCGGCTCGACTGCCTTCGATGCGGCGGGTGCGGTTGCTGGATGAGCGGACGTTTTTCTCCATCGGCGGCGGCTTCATCGTCGAGGACGGCGTCGATGCTTCCAGTGAAAAGTCGGCAACGGAAGTTCCGTTTCCGTTTCATACGGCAGCGGAACTGCTGGCGACGGCGCAAGCGCAACGAACTCTCCATCAGCCAACTCATGCTGGAGAACGAATGCGCGCTGGTGTCGCCCGATGCGGGCCGGGCGCCGGTCGATGTTGTGCGCGAAGGCATCGATCGCATCTGGCAGACGATGCGCGATTGCATTGCGCGCGGGATTGCAACGGAAGGAATCTTGCCGGGTGGGTTGAATGTGCGGCGTCGTGCGCATCGATTGGCCGAGCGGCTGCGGGCGAAGGAAGTGGATGGTTCGCGCGGCGATCCGCTGGCCCCGCTCGACTGGGTGACGGTGTATGCGATGGCGGTGAATGAGGAGAACGCTGCCGGAGGCCGCGTGGTGACGGCGCCGACGAACGGGGCGGCGGGCGTAGTGCCCGCGGTGGCGCAGTACTACGAGCGCTTCGCGCCGGAAGCCGACCATGAAGGCATCGTGCGGTTCTTTCTGACGTCGGCGGCGATCGGCATTCTCTACAAGGAGAATGCTTCGATCAGCGGCGCAGAGGTGGGTTGCCAGGGCGAGGTGGGCGTGGCCTGCTCGATGGCTGCGGGTGGATTGACGGCGGCGCTGGGAGGAACCAACGGCCAGGTGGAGCACGCTGCGGAGATTGCGATGGAGCATAACCTGGGCATGACCTGCGATCCGATCGGCGGACTGGTGCAGATCCCCTGCATCGAGCGCAACGCGATGGGAGCGGTGAAGGCGGTGCACGCGTCCCGCATTGCGCTGAGCGAGTCGGAGGAGCACAAGGTCTCGCTCGACCAGGTGATCCGGACCATGTATCTCACCGGTCTCGATATGCAATCGCGCTACAAGGAGACGAGCCTGGCCGGGCTCGCGTTGAACATCATCGAGTGCTGAGCGAGAGCGGGCCGGCCGTTCGGCGATACGGCTGAGCTGAGAGGACCTCACATTGCAAATGCCCGAGAGCGAGTCGGCGCGCCCGATAGAAACAATTCCGAGTGAGATGCCGACGCAGACCCTGGCGGGACGGGTTCCGATTGCGCCGGTGTGGCATACCGCGGTGCTGATTGCCGGCATTGTGGCGCTCTCCGTCGGCGGAAGCACGCAACTGCACCACGTACAGAGCCGGCTGCTGACGTATGGCACGACAGCGGCGCTGGAACTGGTGATGCTGGGCTGGGTGGCGTTGGGACTGCGGCTCAGAAGGATTCCGCTTCGCTCTCTCTTTGGCGTGGTGGAGTGTAGCTTTCGTGGGATTGCGCTCGATCTCGGGATCGCATGCGTCTTCTGGATTGGCTCGCTGATGATCCTGGCGTCGATCGGCGCGGTGTGGGCCGGGGCGGAGTATGCGGTGACGCATCGGCACGCGCCCATACATGCCGGGCAACCGATCGAACCAAGCTCCGAAGCAGAAGGAAAATGTGCGCATCCTTGCGCAACTGGCGCCGGCTAGCGGAGTGGAGGTCGCTTGTTGGGTATTGCTCTGTTGCCTTGCGGGGACCATTGAAGAAACCGTGTTCCGCGGCTACCTGCAACGGCAGTTCACCGCATGGACAAAGGGCGGAGTGGTGTGGGGCGTCGTGTTCTCGGCGATACTGTTCGGCGCGGCGCATGGATATCAGGGAACGCGCAACATGGTGCTGCTTGCTGTGTTCGGTGGGCTCTTCAGTGTGCTTGCAATCTTGCGTCGCAGACTTCGCGCCGGAATTTTTGCGCACAGTTGGCACGATCTCATCGCGGGATTGACGCTCGCATTCCTTCGCGCGCATCGTCTTCTTTGAAATTGTGGACCGACTCGCGATGGAGCGTCGCGAAAATTGTTGCCACTTTTTCCACCCTCAAGTCGTTTTTTGCTTGACACTGAGCAAGCATGAATCTATACATTCCTCAACTGCATTTCAAATTGCAGCTTCGATGCAACCCATCGAAAAAGGGAGAATAGGCAAATGGCAACTAAGAAAGCAGCCAAGAAGGCACCCGCGAAGAAGGCCGCGAAGAAAACCGCGAAGAAAAAGTAACGGGTCAACCAACCAAAGGCAAACACTGAGGGGGACGCAAAAAGCGTCCCCCTCAGTGTTTGTGCGAATAGACATGCGGAAAGGTGCATGGATACAGGCGATGACGCGCAGGCGCTGGATTGCCGAAAGTTGGGATGAAGCGACAGCGACGCTTGCCGGCGCAAATGCCGAGCATCTGATTCGCGTTTTGCGCGCGCAGCCGGGCATGGCGGCGGACGTGATTGCGGGTGGTCGCGTCTTCCATGCCGAGGTGGCCGCGATCGAGAACGGAGCGGACGGCAAGAGCGAGGTGCGGTTCAATCTGATCGCCGAAATGAATGCTGAGCCAGCATTGCCCATTACGCTGGTAATGTCCGTCTACAAGTTCGATCGGATGGAGTGGGCGATCGAAAAACTGACGGAGCTCGGCGTGGCAGCGATCGCTCCGGTGATCGCGCGTCGGAGCGAGAAACATCTGGCCCAGGCCGCAGTGAAGCGCGCCGAACGATGGCGACGCATTGCCCATGAAGCGGCGCAGCAGTCGCGTCGCTCCGATGTTCCTGTGATCCACGAACCGATTGCGCTGGCTGAGCGCATCGCGCATGGAATCGAGTGCGACGCGCATCGTGCTGGCGGAGCAGGAGCGGTCGACGACGCTGCGAACTGCCCTTGAAGAAGCGATTGCTGCGGCAGGAACGGAGATGCCTGCGCTGGAGATTGCGATTGGGCCGGAGGGCGGATGGGCTCCAGACGAAGAGGCGCTCTTCGATACGAATGGCTGGCGCGCGGTTTCTCTAGGGCCGTGGATTCTGCGCGCGGAGACGGCTGCGATCACAGCGCTGGCTGTAGCCGCGTCGATGTTGGACTGAAGGTTGGGTTCTTTCCCAAGGTCTCAGAATCGAGACCCTGGGGCACCCAATTCCGTTCTCCCCGCTAGAGCGACACGCCGCGCTTCCACGGGATGAAGTCGTTCTGGCCGAGCAGCTCCGCTTTGGTGAAGCGCTCGCCGTTCGCCACCTCGATACAAAGATCCAACAGCTTTTCTGCGCAGGCGGGGATTGTGGTTTCACCACTGACGATGCCACCGGCGTTGAAGTCGATGATGTCGGCCATGCGTTCGGCAAGCGTGGAGTTGGTTGCAGATTTTGACGACGGGGGCGACGGGGTTGCCGGTGGGCGTGCCGAGGCCGGTGGTGAAGAGGACAAGGTTCGCGCCTGCCCCGGCCTGCGCCGTGACGCACTCCACATCGTTGCCTGGTGTGCAAAGCAGATTCAGGCCCGGCGTGGTGGCGTACTCCGGAAAGTCGAGCACGTCGCGCACCGGAGCGACGCCGCCTTTACGAGCTGCGCCCGCCGACTTGATCGCGTCGGTCGTGAGCCCGTCTTCGATATTCCCTGGCGAGGGATTCATCTCAAATCCGGAGTGCACGGCCCGAGCGCGCGCCTGGTAGGCGTGCATGAGGTCGTAGAAGCGCTGGGCGAGCGCATCGGTTGCGCAGCGATTGATGAGTTCCTGTTCCACGCCATGCAACTCGGGAAATTCGGACAGGAGAGTCTTGCCGCCCAATTCGCCGAGCAGATCCGATAGATAGCCAAGGGTAGGATTGGCAGAGATGCCGCTGAATCCATCGGAGCCGCCACACTTGAGGCCGATGGTGAGCGCGGAGAGCGGGGCAGGGGTGCGCGCCACCTGGTTTGCTTTCACGAGAGCCTCGAAGGTTTCATCGAGTGCGCGGGTCATGAGCGCGGATTCGCGGCCGGACTTCTGCTGATCGAACACCAGTACCGGCTTGGTCATCTGGGGGTCTCGTGCACGCAACTCGTCGAGCAGCATGCTGGCCTGCGCGTTCTGGCAGCCGAGGCTGAGCACCGTGGCTCCGGCGACGTTGGGGTGGTGAATATAGCCGGCCAGCAAACCGCAGAGGGCCTGTGCATCCTGGCGCGTTCCGCCGCAGCCGCCTTCATGGGTAAGGAAGCGAATGCCATCGATGTTGGGGAAGACGCGTTCGGCACGCGCATTCGCGACGTCTTCTGTGCGATGGCCGTTGCCGCTGGCCTGATGCTGCACGAGCTGACGGACATGGCTGCGGTAGCTGTTGTGCGAGGCCCCATAGCCCAGCTCCTCTTCGAGCGCTTCACGCATCCGGTCGACATTGCGGTTCTCGCAGAAGACGAGTGGCAGCACGATCCAGTAATTGCGCGTGCCTACCTGGCCGTCAGCGCGGTGATAGCCCATGAAGGTGCGCGTGGACCACGGCGCAGGGTCAGGCAGCTGAAATGAGACCGGCAGGCGCGTCGATGTGTAGTCGCTGGCGCGATGGCGAATGGTGCGTGTGGAGATAAGTCCGCCGCGGGGAATGGCCACGACCGCTTCGCCGACGACCATGCCATAGAGAAAAACGAAATCGCCCGGCGCGAGGTCAACGATAGCCAGCTTGTGTTTGGCGGGGATGTCCTCGACGACTGTGCAGGAATGCTCGCCATAGCGCACCACGGTTCCGGCCTTGAGAGGGTTCAGGGCTACGAGGACGTTGTCGCACGGATCCAGCTGGAGGACGGATTCAGACATGAGTTCCTTTGATGCGGGGAGCGTTGAGAAAATGAGCACTCGCCTAACCAAGAATACAGCGCTTGTGTCGGAGTCGAATAGACGCGCGTTGGGCTATGATCGAAGGGTTTGAACGGGAGGCACCGGAATGCAAGCGTTGGTGCTGGAAGGGCCGGGGCAGGCGGGGATCAAGGCTGTGCGCGCGCCGCAGACGCTGCGCGCGGACGAGGTTCTGCTCAGGGTGCGCATGGTTGGATTGTGCGGCAGCGATTTGAATTCGTACCGTGGGCGGAATCCGATGGTGAGTTATCCGCGGATCCCGGGCCACGAGGTATCGGCCACCGTCGTCGAGGCCGGCGCGGAGGCATCGCAGTGGCCGGTTGGAACCGCTGTGACGCTGTCGCCCTATTCCAGTTGCGGAGAGTGTGCGGCATGCCTGCGCGGCCGCGCAAATGCCTGCCAATTCAATCAGACACTCGGGGTACAGCGCGATGGCGCGCTCACTGAATTGATCGCGGTGCCTGCTGCGAGGCTCTTCCGGGCCGAGCTCACCTTGAAGGAACTCTGCTTAGTTGAGCCGCTGACAGTTGGTTTTCATGCAGCGGCGCGGGGAAGGGTTGCCGCGGGAGATAAAGTTGCCGTGATTGGATGCGGGGGTGTGGGGTTGGGGGCGGTAGCGGGTGCGGCGTTTCGCGGGGCGACGGTGATCGGCGTGGACGTGGATGATGCCAAGCTTACGACTGCGCGCAAGGCGGGTGCAGCGCATTCAATCAACACCGCGCGTGAGGACTTGCATGCCCAGCTTTCCGAGTTGACCGAAGGGCGTGGGCCGGATGTCGTGATTGAGGCGATCGGCTTGCCGGAGACGTTCCGTTCGGCCGTGGAAGAAGTGGCATTCACGGGGCGCGTTGTGTACATCGGGTACGCAAAGGAACAGGTGGCCTACGAGACGCGGCTGTTTGTGCAGAAGGAATTGGATATTCTGGGGTCGCGCAATGCGCAGCGAGAAGATTTTTGCGATGTCATCCGGATGCTGGAAGCGCGCCGGTTTCCGGTGAACGACGCGGTGACGCATACTGTGCCGATGGACGAAACGCCTGCAATTTTCGAGGCGTGGAGCCGCGAGCCTGCGCGGTTCATGAAGATCATGATTGAAGTTTCGTAAGGGGTTTGTGGAGGGAAGTGATGGCGAGCGATGCTCCAGTTGCCATGGGTGAGAAGTCAGCGGCAGGGAAGCCATTGAAACGGTACGCATTCATGTTGAGGTTGCGACCTGGCGCGGCGGCTGCCTATGAAGAGGCGCATCGCGCTGTGTGGCCGGAGATGCTGGCGCTGTTGAAGCGTGCCGGGATCAGCGAGTATTCGATCTATCGACGGGATGAGCTGCTGATTCTTGCGCTGCGCGCGGCGGACTTTGAGTCGACTTGGCAAAAAATTGAGAGCGACCCGATCAATACACGCTGGCAAAAAGCGATGGCGCCGTTCTTTGCTCCCAACGAGGGGCTTCGCCCGGGTGAGCGGTTTCCGATGATGGAAGAAGTTTTTTACCTGCCTTGAAGATGGGGCGCGTCGGCTACAGGTGCGCATAGTGGAGCAGCAGGCCGGCAAGCGCGCCACCCATGAGGTCGCCGACGATGGGAATGGGTGCATAGCTCCAATTGGAACTACCTTTGCCGGGAATGGGGAGCAGGGCGTGCGCAAGGCGCGGTCCAAGATCGCGTGCGGGGTTGATGGCATAGCCGGTGGTTCCACCGAGTGAGAGGCCGATGCCCCAGACCAGGCTGGCCACGAGCCACGGTCCAATGCCGGCGGCCGGGCCGGTTGCAGAAACCCCGTGAGAAAAGATGGCGCCTGCGACAACAACCAGAACCATGGTGCCGATGATTTCGCTGGCGATGTTCGCAAGCGGGCTTTTGATCGCCGGCCCGGTGCAGAAGATGCCGAGTTTGGCTGCGGGATCGGGCGTGGGTCTCCAATGCGGGGCGAAGTGGAGAGCCATAAGCGCCGAGCCGGACATGGCTCCGAGCAATTGCGCAGACCAGAGGCTCAGCAGGTGCGAGTAGTCTCCGCTCGTGACGGCAGCGGCCAAAGAAATGGCGGGGTTCAAATGCGCGCCCGAGCTGCCGAAGGCTTGCGCGACGAGCACGCCGCAGAGCACGGCGATGGCCCAGCCGGTGGCGACGACCATCCATCCAGCGTCGGCGGCGTAGGATTTGCGCAGTGTGACGTTGGCATTGACGCCGTTGCCGAGCAGGATAAGAACCAGAGTGCCCAGATACTCGCCGAACCAGACAGAATGCATCGCTGCTTCCTTCGCTGTCGCATTGCTGCCAAACGATGCGAGGGCAGCAGAGTGCGATCCATGACACAATTTGCGGAACTCAAGCATTGTGCCTTGCCGGGCCAGCATTCGCCAAGAGGATGGCTTGGATGGAGCACGTAAAATCGTCGACATGACGGGTTTAAAGATTCGCGAGGCCCAAAGCGGCGATGAAGTCGAATTGGCTGCGATGATGGCGTTGCTCTGGCCGGATGGAACGGTCGAGGAGCATCGGCTGGAAGCTGCTGCGGTTGTTCGAAGCGGGATGAGTGGGACGCTGCCAAGCGTGATTTTTTTGGCAATGGATGAGAGCGAGAACCCAGCTGGATTTCTCCACGCGGGTCTGCGGTCGCATGCTGACGGTTGCGATATTTCGCGGCCTGTTGGCTTCATCGAGGGATGGTTTGTGCGCGAGAAATTTCGGAGGCAGGGGATTGGCAGTGCATTGATGGGGGCTGCCGAAGTTTGGGCGCGCGCGCAGGGCTGTTTAGAGATGGGATCAGACGCGCTCATCGAAAATGAAGAATCGCAGAGTGCCCATGATGCGCTGGGATTTGAAGTTGTTGATCGCTGCGTGCACTTTCGCAAGAATCTGTGAGCGCCACTCAAGAGAGCCTGCGGCTTGCGGTCAACTTGCCTTGGAAGCGTTGACCGAACCCCCATTTTTTAGTTTCAGATGATTCCGTCCCCAGGAGCAGATCGTCTCCAGAACTGGTAAGAGGGTCAAACCGTATTTCGAGATGGAGTAGTGCACGCAGGGCGGTACGGTGTTGCGTTGACGCCTTACAAGAATCCCGTCCTGTACCAACTCCTGCAGATGGCGGATCAGCATCCGCTCGGTGATTCCAGGAATGCTGCGGCGCAATTCGCTGGTGCGCATCGGGCCTTCGGACAGGCGCCACAGAATGGTTCCCTTCCAACGGCCGTCAATGATCGAAAGGGTGGCATCGATGGGGCAGGCGGAGCATTCCTTCTTTGAGACCGGCATTGGCTGGAATCTCGACTCTCTGATTTCGATTGGCACTGACAAGTTTGTCAGTACCAATCTTTGAGTCAGTGTACCTCTGATACGCGTCTGACACCCAGGAGTTGAACATGATTCATCTACTCACCATCCTCACGATTGTTTCTCTTGGGTTGTTGATCGGAACCGAGTTTGCCGTATCGGTGTTTGTGAACCCGGTGTTGTGGAAACTTGATCACTCGGCGCAGGCTGCCGCCATTCGAATGTTTGCGCGCAAGTTGGGAACCGCGATGCCGTTCTGGTATGTGGGGAGCCTGGTTCTTCTCGCCTGCGGGTGGTTCCTGGGACACCACGAGGCGCAGCGCTGGCTGCTTTCAGGTGCAACCCTCATCTGGATTGCAGTGATCGTTCTTACCCTGCTGTTCCTCGTGCCCATCAACAACCGGATGATGCAACTCGATCCGGGCTCATTCGCGTTGGAGTCACGGCGCGAGCACCACAAGTGGGACGCAATGCACCGAGCACGCGTAGCAGCACTGACGGTTGCGTTTGTGTGTTTTCTTGCGGCGAGTGTCCGGTGAATTTGCCGAGACCAGGTTTGCGCCGGGCGATCACTTTGAAGCGATGGATGGGTTCGCGTACTTCGGCCAGCTAGTCAGCAGTTCGTTCACGACGGTATGGCCCACCGTGTAGGCCGCCTCGAGTGAGGGCAGATAGGCGCTGTAGTTGCCAATGCGCTGGCGCGCGAGGCTGTCTGCGGCGGTCATGCCGCGGGGCTGTTGGTCGTAGTTGCTGACGGTGCGCAACACGAGGACGCGCTGCCAGTCGACGCGGCCGGCGCTGGCGAGGTTTTTCAGTGACAGCAGGGTCCCGGTGTCTTCCATCGCTGTGGTGACGAACTGGCCCTCTCCGCTGGTGAAGTAGGGAACCCATGCGGTGGCCCAGGCGTCGGAGAGCTTACCGTGCCAGTAGGTCGATGAGGAGATTTCGTCGCCGAGCATCACGAAAGGCGGATGCTGGGCGGCTGCGCCATCGAATTCCGTGCGGATCTGCTTGAGCTTGTCGGTGTCCGCGAGAGGGATGGAGCGCGTGAGATTGAAGGCCCATTCGGTGAGGGTTGGGTTGAGTGCGTAGACCTGGCCTTCGAGCGCTGCGGCCGGAGCCTCATACGGGCGCGTCTTGCGCAGAGGGATGTACCCGGTGGGCCAGTCGGGTGGGATCTCGCGTGCATCGATCTCGTAGCCCAGGTCCCCATCGACAACCCATCGTGCCCAGGCTGCGGAGCCGAGCGAGATGCGGTCGGGGCTGCCACCGGCGATGCCCGCGATGAGCCAGTAGGCGTGGGTCAGGTCAAAGCGCGGATCGAGGCCCAGCGCCATGATGGTTGCTGCGGCGTGTGCTGTCCCCTGGCCGGTGAGGACGGCCATTTCCCCGTCGGCGTTCATGCGCACGGAGTGGTATCCGGCGGGCAGGGGGTAGATGCGATCGAGATGGTCGCGCTCGACCCAATACTGTAACTCGCCGGGCTGATCCCCGGTGTCCTTACCAATCTCAAACATGGCGACCACGACGACCTTGACCGGAATGGGTTTCGGCTTCGCGATGCATGGGATGGCACAAGCTGCAAGCAGGGCATAAAGGAGGAATATTCGAAGGCGGGTCATCTTTGATTGTGATCGTATCGGAAAAGAGAAGGGAATAGGGAACACGGAACAGAGAGCAGGGGATTAGAGAGCAGGGAATATGGAATCTTTGCGGTATACATGAGGGGAGGGCGATGCGCATGAGAAAAATGGCGCGATGGGTTTCGTGGATCGCGATGGGAGCGGGAGTGGTGACGGCGAGCGCGCAGCAGACGAGTGTGCAACCGAACGCGAGCCGCCATTGGGCGATTGTGGTGCATGGCGGTGCAGGGGTGATCGAGCGCGCGAAGCTGGGGCCCGACGGCGACAGCGACTATCGCGCAGGGCTGAAGGCGGCTATTGACGCTGGATCGAAGGTGCTGGATCAGGGCGGGTCTTCGCTCGACGCAGTCGAAGCCGCGCTTCATGTTCTTGAGGACGATCCGCTGTTTAATGCGGGACGCGGCTCGGTTTTCACTTCTGAAGGAAAGAATGAGATGGACTCGGCCATCATGGACGGAGCCACGCTGAAGGCGGGAGCAGTGGCCGGCGTTACGCGGACGCGACACCCCATCAGCCTGGCACGCTCGGTGATGGAGAAATCTCCTTACGTGATGATGGTTGGGCATGGCGCGGATGATTTTGGCGCGAGCAACGGTCTTGAGCAGGAGCCACCCAGCTTCTTCTTCACCGAGAGCCGCTGGCAGTCACTGGTGAAGCAGCTTACAAAGGAGGGGAAGCCGATTCCGCCGCGGCCTGCTGGTGTGCCTGCGGAGGGAAAGGTTGTGCCGGTGGCGCAACTGGAAGAGTCGGTTGATTCGCACCTGTACGGCACGACCGGCGTGGTTGCGCTCGACCGCAACGGCAATATTGCCGCCGGTACATCCACGGGCGGTTTACAAGGCAAAATGCCGGGGCGCGTCGGCGATTCGCCGATTATCGGCGCGGGGACGTATGCGTCCAATCAATCGTGCGCGGTTTCGGCGACGGGGACGGGCGAGTATTTCATTCGACTCGGTGTCGCGCGCGAGGTGTGCAATCTGGTGCTCTTCAAAGGCATGACGGTGCAGCAGGCCGCCGACCAGGTGATCCATAAAGAACTGGACGCGCTGCACGGCGATGGAGGCGTTATTGCGATCACGCCGGATGGACAGCTGGCGTGGAGCTTTAATACGCCTGGCATGTTTCGCGCAAAGCTGACAGAGGGCGGCAAGGTTGAAGTGGGAGTCTATGCGGACGAGCCGTAGGGGTGCGACGAAATGCGGGCTACAATGGACTGGACCCAATGCCAACGATATTCATCAAAGATGGATTCCGATTCTTCTTCTATTCGAATGAAGGAACGCCTCGGGAGCCTGTGCACGTCCATGTTGAGAAAGATGCGAATGAGGCGAAATTCTGGATGAAGCCAGTGGCTCGAGTGGCCTACAATGATGGTTACAATGCCCGCACTCTTCGCGAGATACTGGGGATTGTTGAGGCACACAGGGAAACGATCGAGAAGGCATGGGATGAGTTCTTCAGTTAGCGCAACACGAGTTCGTTTCGATGCGGACAGCATGTGGGTCGAGCTGAGCGATGGCCGTACGATCGGTGTGCCGCTGGCTTGGTTTCCCAAACTATTGCGCTGCACTTCTGAGGAACTGGAGCGGGTGAGGATCAGCAGCCGAGGTCTGCATTGGGATGCGATGGATGAGGACATCTCTATCGCGGGGTTGCTCGCGGGATTGGGAGACCAGAGCGCCAATAAGACCTTCGCGGCGTGACACGCTGCTAGATGCGCATTTTCCGGCTTGAGGCTCGGCTACACTGTCCGCATGGCGCTTCAATTCACAACGTCGTATATCGAGGATTCGCTGGCCGTCTTTCGTTACTACAAAAAGCTGGCCGAGCGTGCGATGGAACAAGTGACCGATGAACAGCTCTTCGAGGTGCTGGACTGTGAGGCCAACTCGATTGCGATCATCGTGAAGCATATGACAGGCAACATGCGCTCGCGCTGGACCGATTTCCTGACCACAGACGGAGAAAAGCCGAACCGCAATCGCGACAGCGAATTTGTCGATCCGCCGGCTACACGTGGGGCTCTGCTGGCGGAGTGGGAGGATGGCTGGGGTCGCTTGTTTGGCGCCTTGGAGTCTCTCTCGGAGGCCGATCTTGGACGCACAGTCACGATCCGGGGTGAGGCGCATTCGGTGATGCAGGCCATCAATCGGCAATTGGCACATTATCCGCATCACGTGGGTCAGATCGTGCTGCTAGCCAAGCATTTTGCCTGCGAGCGCTGGCAATCGCTGAGCGTGCCCCGCAACAAATCGGGGGAGTTCAATCGCAAGGTGGCTGCTGGAGAAGCGAGTCAGCGATAAGAGGAAAACAGCCGGAGCATTTCCGGCCGGACTGCTTTGGTTGAAATGGATCATTCGTGCTTTCCCACCCTTTCGCCGGAAAAAAAGCGAAAGGATGGGGCACAAAGATCGCGCATAAACACGCGATCATGGTCGCTAGCGAAATAGTTCAAATTTATCCGAGGACAGATTGCACACCGGGCATCGTTCGTGCTCGTGGGGCGACGCCGAGGTGTATCCGCATGCTGCGCAGACATAGAAATCGCGTGGGGCGCCGACCCAGGCGTTCGTGTCGCCTGCCTCGACCAGGGTGACGGCCTCGGCATAAAGCTTGGCGTGGGTCCTCTCCGCTTCGATAGCCCATGTAAAGGTACGGATCGCGGCGGTGTTTCGGTGTAACCCGGCTTCTTTCACAAATTCGGGATACATGGATTCGATCTCGACCTGTTCCCCGGCAAGAGCTGCTTTTAGATTTTCGAGTGTCGCTTTTACGGGGACCGCATGAATCTCACAGCAGGCTTCACCACCTAGCTGACGGATGACTCGAGCGTGATTGGCGGCGTGGATCTGTTCGGCCTGAGCCGCGGCGCGAAAAAGGCTGGCGGCTCCGTGCCAACCATCGGCGTCGGCCTTGACGGCGAAGGCAACGTATTTGGCGTTGGCGTTCGATTCTCCTTCGAAAGCCGCGAGAAGATTCTCAATGGTTGTGGCGTTTTCTGTCGGAATTTGAGGCAAGGTTTTTCCTCCCAGACAACGATTTTCATCGTAGGTGCGGAGGGAGCAGTGGCGATGTGATCGTGGGTACAAAACAGGAAAGGCATCCATCCCTGGATGCCTTTCATTCTTATCTATTTCTAATTAATTCACGCTCGAGGATGAATCACGGCTGCGCGGCTGCAGTGCCTTGACCAGATCCTGTGTGGGCTTCGGCTTTTTGCGCAAGGACTTTGTGCGCGTTGTCTTCAAGCGCCTGTGCCTCGGGCAGGAACGTCAGCGCCTTCTGGATACTGGGGTCCCAATCGGCCATCGCACGCAGCCCCTGCAACTGGCCGAACTGGCTGGTAATGATGTACTGGCGAATGCTGACCTTCAGCCAATCGGAGACACCGTTGAGGTCGTTGTCGGTCCAGTTGATGTTTTGCGACGTGAGGAATTGTTTGAAGTCGGTCAGGACCGCATCGTCGACCTGGAAGTTCTTATCGACGGAGCGATTGGCGAGATAATGCGCGGCGAAGTGGAAGAACGCTGCCTTGTAGATCAATTCATCCTGGAAGTCATTGCTCTTCGGCGCTTCTACTTTTTCGTCGGGCGTGATGCCGCCGCCGCCGTACACGGTGCGGCCGGAGTCGGTCATCTTGACTTCGCGGTTGGTCGAATCGGCTGCCGAGGCGCCAGCGTGGTTGTAGTAGTAGTCGTAAAGCGAAACGCCGGTGTAGTTGCGCTGGATGAGGCGGCCCGATGGCGTGTAGTAGTGATAGGTCGTCAGCGCGAGGCCGGTATTCTCACTCAGGTTATACACGGTCTGTACAAGGCCTTTGCCGAAGGTGGTTTCGCCGACGATGAGCGCGCGATCGTGATCTTGCAAGGCACCGGAGACGATTTCTGCCGCAGAGGCCGTATTGCGGTTGACCAGAACAACGATGGGGAAGGTTTTGCCGTCGTTGCCATGGCTGGCTGTGTAGACCTGATCAGGATAGGCGCGTCCGCGCTGCGAGACGATGGTCTGTCCCTTGGACAGCAGGTGGTCGCAAACCTCGACTGCCTGGCTCAGCAAGCCGCCGGGGTTGTTCCGCAGGTCGAGGACCAGGCCATGCAGGTTGCTGAATCCGTCTACGGCGTCGACAACTTCCTGAGCAGTGGTTTCCTGGAACTGAGTGAGGTGGATGTAGCCGACGCCGGGCCTGATCTCGTAGGCGAGGTCGACGGAGGGATGGGGAATCTCATCGCGCACCAGGTCGAAGACGAGCGGCTTGGGCTGGCCTTCGCGGATCATGGTGACTTGAACGTGCGTGCCTTTGGGGCCCTTCAAAGACTTGGCCACCAGATCGGAACTCATGCCGTCGGCCGATTTGCCATCGATGGCGGAGATCACGTCGCCGGGCCGAATGCCGGCGCGGAAAGACGGAGTGTTCTCGTACGGTGTGATGACGAAGACCTTGTTGCCCTGCTGCTGGATGACCATGCCGACGCCGTAGTAGTGGCCGCGCTGATCTTCGCGCATTTTGGCGTAGGACTTGGGATCATAGAAGTTGGAGTGCGGGTCGAGCACGCGCAGCATGCCGGGGATGGCGCCGTCGTAGATGGCGGTGTCGGCTTTGTCGCCGTTGATGGGCTCGGCGTAGTTCTGCTCCACCAGCGCGTACACATCGGTGAAAGTCTTGAGACTGTCGCGGATCTGGCTCTCGTCCTGGGAGGACTGGGCGCCAACCTTGCGCTGCATCACGCTGCCCACGACGGCGCAGACGGTGAAGAAGAGGACAAGGGTAAAAAGGGCCCTGCGGGCGCGTGGAGTCATAGGCGGAAGGTACCTCCGGACGGCTGGTGCGACAGGCGTCTAGACAGGGCCGCGCAAGGCAGTCTTGGGCTAAAGTATACCACTCACTCATTTGACGAAACTGCGGGTCCAGTGGATAGCGGACACCGCAGGTAAGCGTCAATTGCCGGGGTATTTTGGGAGTTTCCTCAGAGCCGCGGCACTTCGATCCAATACGGTTGCGGGGTTCGAATCGCGCCTTTGCTATCCGGCCATTTACAATGGCGTCTATGGTGCAGGGGACATTCGATTGCCGCCTGCCCTGTTCCGGCCTATGAATCTAAGCATTTTTCGCATTCCCGCGGCTTTCGTGTTGTTTACGGCGCTGCCCGCAGGTTCCCTCTTCGCGCAAACCCGCACATCCGCCCCCGCGAGCCCGTACGGCGGCAATACGGTCGAGGAGATCATCGCCCGCATCAATGACCAGATCATTACCAGCTCGGATTATGAGCGGGCCATGCAGGAGTTGGACCAGGAAGAGCGCCAGCACGGAGCCTCGATGCAGCAGATTTCGGATGCGCACAAGGATCTGCTGCGCAACCTGATCGACCAGCAGCTTTGGCTTTCGAAGGGCAAAGAGCTGGGGATCACGGGCGAAACGGAGCTGGTGAACAAGGCTCAACGAAATCCGCAAGCAGTACAACCTGTCCTCCCTGGAGGACCTGGAAAAGGCTGCCAAGGAACAAGGCTTTTCCTACGAGGATTTCAAGGCCAACCTCAGCAACCAGATCGTGACCCAGGAAGTGATGCGCGACCAGGTGGGGCGCAAGATCAACGTGACGCCTGGTGAAGTGCAGCGCTATCTTTGAAGAGCACAAGCAAGAGTATGCGCAGCAGGAAAGCGTAAAGCTTTCGGAAATTCTGGTTTCGACGGGGACACCGGGAGCGCACGGGTCTGGGCGAGGATCCACAGAAGGTGGCGGAGGCCCAGGCCAAGGCCAACGATATCGAAGCTAAGCTCCACGCGGGGGGCGATTTCGGCCAACTGGCGCGCAGCTCGAGCGATGGGACGACGGCCTCTGAGGGCGGCGACCTGGGCACCTACAAGCGCGGACAACTGGACCAAGTATTCGAAGAAGCGACGTTCCCGCTGAAGACGGGCGATTACACCCAGCCGATTCGTACCAAGCAAGGATTCGTGATTCTCAAGGTCATCGATCACACGCCGGGCGGCATTCCTGCGTTCAAGGACGTGGAAAACGACGTTGAGAATAACTACTACATGAGCAAGATGGAGCCGGCCATCCGCGACTACCTGACGCAGATGCGCGACGACGCATCGATCGAAATCAAGACAGGCTACGTCGATACGGGGGCAAGTCCGAACAAGCAAATTTTCCCGATTGCCTACTCGGCTTACACGCCGCCTTCGCCTAAGAAGAAGCGGAAGGTGGAGCGGACGCGGTTCCGCGAGACAGAGCATGGATTCCGGCAGAAGACGAAGCCTGCCCAACTCGCAGCGAGCGATCAAGCGCCGCCCCCAACTCCGGCCGCGAGTAAGAAGAAAAAGGGCAGCAAGTACCGAACAGGCTACAGAGAAGCCGGGCAAGAAGGAAAAGATTCGTTTTGGCAAGTCGCCGACCGAAGACGTTGCCCTCGACACCTGCGAGCCAGACGGAAGATGCAGGCGCAGAAACAGCAGACGGCGAGCGCCGCGAACGAACCGGCGAATCCGCTCGAGGCCGAGGCACCGCCGGTACGGAAGACGCGTTTCAGTGACCGGGCAAAGCAGCCGAAGAAGGCCAAGACCACTGTTCAGCAGCAGAAGGATGCAATGACGCCGCAGGCTCCCGATGCCGCTGAAGTGGCAGACCGCCAGACGCAGTCAGCTCCCCTGGGCTTGAATGGCGACAAAGATTCGAAGAAGAAAAAGAAGGACACAGCAACAACCGGGGAAAAGACGCGCATGAGCGAACGGAAGAAGCCGGCCGAAAGCGCGCCGCAACAGCCGACGCCGGTCCCTCCAGTGCCGGGAGCGCCTGCACCCGCTCAGCAAGCGCCTTCTGCTCCCGCGCCGCAGCAATAGAAGCGGCCAGTTGAAAACATCGCCGGGTCAGGGATGCGGTTCCCTGGCCCGGTTTCGTTTTGGCGGCGAAGTTTTTGCAGGCAATTTAAATCTGGAGATTTTGCTACCTTACCCGGCGAGATGTTTCTCGAACGCGAGCGAAGTCTTCGCCAGGCGATAACCTGCTCGCAGATAGAACCTGTGGGCATCCTGTCGAGACTCGCGTGAAGTCAGGCGGATGATGTTTACATGGCGCTCGAGACTCCATCGCTCTACCCGTTCACACAGCATTTGCCCAAGTCCCTTGCCTCGGAAGCCTTCACGCACAACGAGCCCGCCAATCAGCGTGAATCGAGGGGATTGCAGCCGACTCTGGATCGAGACCTCAACCCATCCGGCCACCTGCCCGTCAACGGACACCACAAAGGCTGCCTGTGCATACCCATTTGCTTGCAGCCCTAGAATCCATTCTCGAATTGCATCCGGCGACCGTTGATAGCCAAGCTGAAGGGCCAACAACGAAACCGCCACTGCATCGGCCGCTTCCATCTCCCGAATCAGAACTTCAGTCTCGCGATCCTCAATACTCATGAACAACCTCATCTTCGCACGTGATGTGCGTCTCATTGAGGCGTCCCGTTGCTTGCTGTATGCTTTCCGGCAGGATGAAGGATATCTATATTGCCGATCTGGCGGGATTCGAAGAGCAACGAATTTTCGATGGCTACTTCTTATTGCTGACCAAACAGACGCGCAGCACGAAGACAAACAAGCCCTATCTCAGCCTGATTTTGTGCGACAAGACCGGTCAGCTCGAAGGACGCGTATGGGATCCTGCCGATCCGCGGATTGCCAAAGACGTAAATCGCGGCGACATTGTGAAGGCGCGCGGCTGCGTTTCGCGCTTTGACGACCGGATGCAAATGAAGGTGGAACAGATACGCCGCGCGACCGCGGGCGAGGTGGACAAGGCCGACCTAATGCCTGCGACCACCTACGACGTGGATGCGATGTGGCGCGAACTTCTGGGGTTTGTCGACAGCTTTACTGAGCCGCATCTGAAACTGCTGCTGACGACGATCCTGAGCAATGCGGAACTCGCGCAGGCTTACCGCGAGGCGCCTGCTGCGCGGCAGCTGCATCATGCATGGCTCGGCGGACTGCTGGAACACGTGATCAGCCTGCTTCGGCTCGCGGATCGCGTCGTTCCGAACTACCCGATTCTGCAGCGCGACCTGGTGCTGACCGGAGTGATTCTGCATGACATTGGCAAAGTGCGCGAGCTCGCCTGGGATGTGGGGTTCGAGTACACGGTCGAGGGTACGCTGCTGGGGCATATCCAGATGGGCGTGGAACTGGTGAACCAAACGATTGTCGGGCTGCCGGGATTTCCGCCACGGCTGAAGACGTTGGTAGAGCACATGATTCTGTCGCACCACGGCAAGCTGGAATTTGGTTCGCCGAAGCTGCCGATGATTCCTGAAGCCCTGGTGCTGAATTTTCTGGATGATCTCGATGCCAAAATGCAGGCGGTCGCTGGGGAGTTTGAGAAGTGCGCACGGGATGGCAAACCTTCCAATGAGTTGACGGGCAAGGTGTGGGCGCTCGATCAGCGGCAGCTGCTGAACACGCGGGGCTATCTTGAGGGAACAAGCCAAGGTTGATCGCGCGAATTGAGTTCTGGCTGAACCTTCAGCAAATGCACGACCTCTCCAAGGCCAGGCTTGAATTAGAGAAGACGATTCATCGCGAGGTCGAGGTCCATTCTGCGGCGTGATGCGCTCGCGGTGACATGTTCGCTTTATTCTGAGCCGAGCACCCTGCGCCGGTAAGCCTCCGGCGTCTCAATGACAAATGCCGTTTTTCCGGCCAGCACCAGCAAATCTTCATCCCCCGTCACGAGTAAATCGGCTTTGCCGCAGTGAGCGAGGTCGAGGAATGATTGATCTCGATGGTCGCGGCAAAGAATCGGGCACGATTGAATGACATCCGCTACCTCACAAAAAGGGATGTAGCCGCCCAGGGCTTCGAACTGTTCGTTGGCAAAAAGCCGGAACTTGGGGTACGTGAGAATTCTCGTCAACTCCGCTCCCGTTGCACGCGAGACCAGAGGCGCGCAAATACCGGCTTGCCAATGGCCAACAAGCCAACTCAACTTGCCGCCCCTAAATAGGAGCGCGGAGAGGACGACATTTGTATCGAAGACAACTCTCGCTTTTGCGGCATGGCTCACTGGCTCTGACGGGCCCAGGCAATCGCGTCGGCAACGTCTTGCTCCGTGATGCCAAGTTGCTCGAGTTTGGCGCGCACCTCATCGAGGCGGCTCAGCTGAAGCGGCCGCAGCGTGATGGAATCACCATCCGAGCTCACTTCGAAGTACTCCACTCCCTTAAAGCGGGTGACCACCGCCTTGGGAAGGGTGATCTGATTTTTGACGGTCATTTTTGCCAGCATGATTCCCTCATTTAAGGAAACAAGGAAATCTTACTACATTACTGGCTCTTACGACAAGAACCAGTCCCACTGCGCCTCAGTCAGGGGCACGACGGAAAGCCGGCCAATCTGCACCAACGGGGAATCGGCAAACAGCTTTTCGGCCTTGATGGAGGAGAGCGTTTTGGGGGTTTTGAGGCGCTGGCCTGCCTTTACGCGCACCACGGGCGCTTTAGGATTCGAGGCGTCCACGCTGACTACCGTTCCTGTGCCGACGGCCGTTCGCTCGTCGCCGGTGTGATAGAAAATCCACTTGGTTCCGGGCTTCATCTCGCGCAGGTTCCGGACTGCGGTGGGATTGGTGACGCCGTCCCAGACGGTTTCTTTATCGCGCAGGAAATCGTCGAAGGAGTAAACACCCGGTTCGGTTTTGAAGAGGAAGTAGGCCATAAGCAGTGAACAGTGTGTAGAGAACAGTGTGCAGTGTGCAGTGATCAGTGATCAGAGACCCTGCGCCTGCGAAGACCAGTGTCTTGTCCCGAAAGCAGAATACACGAATTTGGCACCCGGATTTGGTTATTCAACAAGGGTGCACGGGGTCGCCCTTGATCACTGTCCACTGTTTGCTGTTCACTGTTCACTGATCCACTACAATCAAGAAGATATGATCCGTTTTTCAACTGCCGGGGAGTCGCATGGAGAGGCTTTGATCGCCCTGGTCTCTGGCCTGCCCGCCGGCGTGCCGGTCGATCTCGATTTTGTGAACCGCGAACTGTGGCGGCGGCAGCAGGGCTATGGGCGCGGCGGCCGTATGAAGATCGAGACGGACAAGGTGCACGTGCTGAGTGGCGTGCGGCACGGCAAGACCATTGGCTCGCCGGTTGCGATTGAGATCGTGAACCGTGACTGGAAGAACTGGGAAGAAAAGCTGCCGGTCGAAGCCGGCGACCCGTCCAAACATCAAGCGGTGGCTTCGCCGCGGCCGGGCCATGCCGACCTGGCCGGAGCGCTGAAATATAACTTTCCGGACGCGCGGTATGTGCTGGAGCGGGCGTCGGCGCGGGAATCGACGGCACGCGTGGCGGCGGGCGCATTTGCCAAGCTGCTGCTGCGCGCGCCTGGGAATTGAAATTGCGAGCCATGTGATTCGCGTGGGGCGCGTGGAACTGGAACGGGCGGCGACGTGGGACGAGATTGCCGCAGTGGCCGCGCGCGACGAGATTCTGCTGAGTTGTGTGGATGCGGCGACCGAAGCCAAGATGAAAGAAGAAGTAGAAGAAGCGGCGCGCACCGGCGATACCGTGGGCGGCGTGTTTGAAGTGGTGGTGCATAATGTGCCTGCCGGCCTTGGCACCTATGCGACATGGGATGAGCGGCTCGATGGGCTGCTGGCCTGGTCGGTGATGAGCCTGCAGGCGGTGAAGGCGGTGGAGATCGGGCGCGGCGTGGTTGCGGCCGAGTCGTTTGGCTCCGCGGTGCATGATGCAATTCATTACGCTGCCGGGGATACGGGTAAGCCCACTCGGTTCACGCGCGAGCGGAACAATGCGGGCGGCATCGAAGGCGGCGTCTCGAATGGAGAAGACATCGTGGTGCGCGGCTATCTGAAGCCGATTTCGACGCTGAGGCGGCCGCTGGCCTCGGTGCGGTTCGACACCCGGGAGGCGACGAGCGCAAGCTATGAGCGCAGTGACATCTGCGTGGTCCCTGCCGCGGGTGTTGCGGCTGAGGCGATGGTGGCGCAGACCCTGGCGAGCCTGGCGCACGAGAAGTTTGGCGGCGACTCAGTGCTGGAGATGAAACGAAATTTCGACGGATACATCGAACAGATACGGAGCTATTAGAAGGAAAAATGATTTTGAAGATCGTGAAATATCCGGAACCGGTCTTGCAACAGCCTGGCGAGCCGGTGACTGAATTTGACGGCGAGTTGCGCAAGTTTGTCGCGAACATGTTTGAGACGATGTACGCTTCGCAAGGCATTGGATTGGCTGCGCAGCAGGTGGGCGTTGCCAAGCGTGTCACGGTGATCGATTTGAGCCAGGGCAAAGATCCGGCTCAGAAGCTGGTGCTCATCAATCCCGAGGTCATCTCCCGCGACGGGCAAGCAGTACGAAGAAGAAGGCTGCCTGAGCTTTCCTGATATTCGCGAAAAGATCGCGCGTGCCGCCAAGGTGCGCATTCGGGCGCAGGACGAGAAGGGCAAGTGGTTCGAGATGGACGGAGAAGAGCTGCTATCGCGCGCGTTTCAGCATGAGATCGATCATCTCGATGGAATGCTGTTCATCTTCCGCATGAGCGCTCTGAAACGCGATTTGAATCTGCGCAAAATTCGCAAGATGCAGCGCGAAGGCACGTGGTAACGACGTGAAGCTGGTTTTCTGCGGCACCCCGCAGTTCGCAGTTCCCACGCTGCAGGCGGTGCATGCTGCGGGCCATGAGATCGCGCTGGTGGTGACACAGCCCGACCGGCCCGTGGGGCGCAAGCAGATCGTTGAGCCAACACCGGTGAAGCAGGTCGCTCTGCCGTCGGGCCTGCCTGTCACGCAGCCAGAGAAGATTCGCAACAATGCGGAGTTTCGCGAGCAGCTTGAAGCGATTGCGCCGGATGCGATTGTGGTTGTTGCTTACGGGCGCATCATTCCGCCGTGGATGCTGGCGTTGCCGCGACTTGGCTGCATCAATCTGCATGGGTCGCTGCTGCCGAAGTATCGTGGCGCCGCGCCGATTCAGTGGGCCGTCGCGATGGGCGAAACAGTCACCGGCAATACGACGATGCTGCTGGAGGAAGGTCTGGATACGGGGCCGATTTTGTTGCAGACAGGAAGTGGAGATCGGGCCAGAGCAGACGGCTGTCGACCTTTTTGAGATTCTGGCGACACGCGGTGCCCCGCTGATGGTGGAGACGCTTGCAGGTCTGGCGCACGGAAACATTCAAGCTAAGCCCCAGAATCATACGCAGGCGACGCTTGCGCCGCTGCTCACGCGGGACGATGGGCGGATGGATTTTGCCGTCGCACACGGCGACGGAACTCAAAAATCGCTGGCGCGGATTCCAGCCTTGGCCCGGAGCGTTCACGGCGCTCGACGGAAAGAAGCTGATTGTGCATCGACTGGCGGTCGTGGAAGCTGCGACTTCGCGCGTGCCCGAGTCAGGGGAGCCTGGCCAGCTGTTCGTGGCTGAGCAGCGAATGATCGTTTGTTGTGCGCGGAACACGGGTCTTGAGCTTCTTGAACTGCAATTGGAAGGGAAGAAGCGCATGATGGCCGATGAGTTTCTCCGCGGGATGCATTTGGCTTCCGGAATGCGGTTGGGTTGAGAACGATGGCTGCTGTCTCCCCGGCGCGCAAGGCAGCCTTTCAAATTCTCCTTGCTATCGAAAAAACGCATGCGCACTCGGATGATTTGCTGCGCGGGAAAGCTGTCTCGGCTCTCTCCGCAGCTGACCGTCATCTCGCCACGGCGCTGGTCCTGGGTGTGCTGCGCTGGCAAGCGAGGCTGGATGGCCAGGTTCGCGATTTTCTCGACAAACCAAATGCGCGGCTGGATCGCGAGATTCAGATTGCTCTGCGCCTCGGCGCATTTCAGCTGCTGCATATGGATCGCATTCCTGCACACGCTGCGATTGATGAGAGCGTGGAACTGGCAAAGCAGGCCGGGCACAGCTTTGCTTCTCGGATGGTGAATGCGGTGCTGCGCAAGGTCGCCGTTGTTCCGCGGTCTCAAGGTTCGGGGCCAGGGTCGACGGATTTCGAAATCGACCAGACGTATCCTGCGTGGATGGTGGAGCGCTGGACAAGGTTCTACGGAGTCGATGCGGCGCGGTCTGTTTGCGCGTATGGGCAGGAGCAGCCTGCGACCACGATCCGCGTTGAAGGTCCGGCTGTAGAAGAGGAACTGACCAAAGCTGGAATTGGACTGACACCTGGCAGGCTTCTGAGCGCGGCACGCCTGGTGACGGCGGGCGACGTGATGGAAACCGCAGCTTTTCGGGAGGGCCGCGTGCGGTTGCAGGACGAGGGATCGCAATTGGTGGCCGAGATTGCAGGGTATGGGAACGCAATTCTCGATTGCTGTGCGGCTCCCGGTGGGAAGACGCTGATGTTGGCCGAGCGCAATCCGGCAGCACACATCGTGGCAGGAGACGTGAGTGCGCAGCGGCTTGCGCAGTTGCGAGAGCGCTTGACGCCGCTTGGAGATCGAGTCGAGTGCAGGCTGGGCGATGCGGCTTCGATGACCGAGGAGGGTGCATACGACCTGGTGCTGGCCGATGTTCCGTGCAGCGGAACCGGGACACTGGGGCGCAATCCGGAGATTCGCTATCGGCTGCGGCTGGAGGACCTCGCGTCTCAGGCCGATCGGCAACGGGCGATTCTTCGCGCGGCGTTGAGAGCTATTCGTAGTAGCGGACGCGTGGTGTATTCGACCTGTTCGATGGAGCCGGAAGAGAATGAAGAAGTGGTTGCGGCGGTGCTCGCCGAGATGCGCAATGTGCGTGTACGTGCTGTCGGGGATCGGATTGAGGAGATGCTTGCTGAGGGCCTAATTACGGTTCACAGTGTAGATGCTCTCCGCGACTGCGTCACCCCGGAGGGATATCTGCGGTTGTGTGCAGGAGTTTTTCAAACAGACGGCTTTTTCGTCTGCGTGTTGGAACGCGAAACTGCAAGCGGACACTAATTTGATGAAGACTCTCTTTGTATGCAGCAGGAATCGACGCCGCAGTCCGACTGCGGAGATTATTTTTTCCGCCTATAGCGGTATAGAGGCGCTGTCTGCCGGGGTCAGCCCAGATGCAGAGAATCCCGTGTCGGCAGACTTGATCGAATGGGCCGATGTAGTGTTTGCAATGGAGAACGCTCACCGGCACAAGCTTCAGGAGCGTTTTGGTGTGCTATTGCGTTCGAAACACATCGTTGTGCTCGGTATTCAAGATAAATACGGATATATGGATGAAGAACTTGTCGATGCGCTTAAGTTGAAGGTCACTCCGCATTTGCGAAAATTCAGAAATACATCAGATTAGCGCTCGAAAATGGCATCACGCCTCTGGTTCCGACCTAGGATGGGGGCAGCTGCAGCCCGCTGTAGTCGCGGCCTAGAATCGCGCACAGTGCTTCGACCACAAGTTCGTGATCGCGGCGCTGTGGCAGCCCGGAGACGGTTGCGCTTCCTATTACGCCAGCTCCCGTGACGGCCAGGGGAAACGCACCGCCATGGGTCGCGTAGTCGGCAATGGACAAACCTTGGCTTTCCACGAGGCTTTCATTCTTGATTTTTTCTTTCAGTCCGATGGCATACGAACTGCGAAGGAAGCGGGCGACGACATTGTTTTTACGTCGCACCCATTCCACGTTGTCGGGGGTTGTGCCTTCCATGGCTGCGTAGAAGAGAGGTTGGCCGAAGCGGCGCACATCGATGACGATGGCAAGCTTGCGGTCCGCGGCCATTGTCCTCAGGCGCGAGCCGAGTTCCCATGCAACCTCGGCATCGAAGCGTGGCAGTTGAAGTTCGTACTCCTGTAGAGCGATGCGCTCGAGGTCGTCGTTCGATCCCATGGCCATGCGTCCTTTCGTAATCTCAGCCATCGTACATGCCGATGGGTTGCGCGGCTATCCGACTAGGGCTGGTTGATAAATCCGGTGCGGCCAGGAGGGAGTGCACGCAGGGGCTAAAGCCCCCTTAATTTATGCGGCTTCTGCGGCACGCGACCCACCCACCGGGGTACCCCCGTCGTGCCCTGTTACAAAACCATTTGTGTAACCAGCTCCAATTCGGTGTGCAACCAACTCTAGTTTTCGGCGCCTTCTTCCATGAGGGGGGCTTGCGGAATAATGCCCATGCGCTCGTAGATGGGGCGCATATCTTTGCGAAGACGAGGAAGACGCGACCAGAACCACAGGCCGCCCAAAATGCATGCGACCCCGCTCACGATGACGGTGTGCGGCGCGCCGATCGCGTGGGCGAGCACGCCGGCGAGCAGGCTGCCGAACGGCGCCATGCCGACGAACGCCATGGTGTAGTAGCTCATGACGCGGCCACGCATCTTTTCGTCGACCAGCGTTTGAATGATGGTGTTGCTGGCCGTGAGACCCTGCATCATGCCGAAGCCAGCCAGAAGCAACAGCGCCATGGAAAGCCAGAGGTTGGTAGAGAGTCCAAAACAAATGAGGCCGACGCCGAATGCAGTCGCCGCGATCGGAATCATTTTTCCCAGGCCGCGTACGGATCGCCGCATGACCAGGCTCAACGCAGAAATGAGCGACCCCACGCCAACAGCGCCCATGAGGAAGCCGAGTGTGTGCGGGCCACCGTGCAGCACTTGTGCCGCGAAAATCGGCATCAGCACCATGAAGGGCCAGCCCATCAGGCTGAGCAGCGCAAACAGGAGAAGAATTGTTTTGATGGGCGCGAATCCGGCAACGTAGTTCCAGCCTTCGTGGAGCTGCGCCAGCATGGAGGTTCCGCTGTGAGCCTCCACTGTGGACGGAACACGCATCATCAGGAGCGAAGCAATCACGGCGATGTAGCTGATGCCATCGACCAGAAAACACCAGCCCTCGTTGGTCGCGGCGATCAGAATTCCCGCCAGTGAAGGGCCAATCAGACGCGCGACGTTGACCATGGACGAATTGATGGCGATGGCGTTGGAGAGGTCGGCGCGGTCCTCGACCATCTTGACCATGAAGGACTGGCGGCCGGGCATATCGAATGCATTGATGATGCCCTGCATTGAGCTGAGCACCAGCACCTCGGTGATGTTGATGCGATGAGCGAGTGTGAGCCATGCGAGTGCGAGCGATTGAGCCATCGCGAGCGCTTGTGTCCACACCAGGACTTTGCGCCGGTCGATGCGGTCGACGATGACACCCGCAAGAGGCGCAAGCAGGAATGTCGGAATCTGTCCGGCGAAGCTGACCGTGCCAAGCAGCAGGGAGGATTTGGTGAGGCGGTAGACCAGCCAGGATGTCGCGACCCGCGTCATCCACGTGCCGATGAGAGAGATGCTCTGGCCCCCGAAGAAGAGACGGAAATTACGATGGCGCAAGGCCCGCCAAGCGTGCGAGAAATCGCCTGCGGCGCTCGCGCGTTCCTGATTCTCAGTCCTTGACGTCATCTGTCTTTCGATGCGGTTGAGCGGCAATTCGGCGCGACTTACTTGGCGACGGTGAGGTCAACTTCCATAGCGAGATCGACCCGCGCACCGGGGGCCGGCACCTGCGCGATGACAGATCCCGGCGCGACGGGAGGGACAGGCGGTGCACTGCCGGTTCCGACAGAAGGTACAGGTACATCGACAAAGGTTGGAATGCCGGTCTTGATGCCGACCTTCGCGAGTTCCGCTTGAGCCGCAACGATGGGAATGCCTGTGAGATCGGGCATCACGTAGCCATCGGCGGTTTCGTCGCTGGGCGCGGCCACAAGCAAGTTGACGCTGGGCCGTTCGATGCCGTGCGCGTGCGGCGGTGGGTCCTGGGAGATGACGGTGCCTTCGGCGACTCCGCCGTCGGGCAACTTTGCGGTAATGCCGACATCGAGGCCAGAGCGACGCAGCTGGAATGCGGCGACGCGCTGATCGTAGCCCACGGTGTCAGGCACGTCGACCTTCTGCGGACCAAGGCTTTCGGCGACGCGCACGTGCCACTCGCGGCGGACAACCGTTCCTGGGGCGGGCGATTGCGTAAGGATGTGGCCGGCGGCGACATCGCCGGAATAGTAGCGATTGTCGACATTCAGATTCAGGCCCATTCCCGCGGCCTGGCTGCGCGCATCGGCAACGGTCATGCCTTTGAGCGCGGGCACCTGCACCTCGGCGCCGTGAATGGCGAAGTGCATGGTGGTGATCGCCGAGAGCATCGCGACGGCAACCAACAGCATGATCAGCGAGGCCATGCGAAAGATGCTGAGGAGGAAGTGGCCGTTCATGGCTTCCGGCTCCCCGTCGGGATAGACGATCTCGTATTCGATCGGCATCGCTTTAGAGAGCATGAGAGAGACCGAGCAATATTTATTCTTCGAAAGCGAGACGGCGTCCTCGACGGCTTTGCGGCTCAACCGGCCCGCGCACCGCGTACGTGAGTTTGATGTGAGTGAAGACGCGCGGCGGAGCGGGTGCCTGCGTCGCGACTGCGGAGACGCGCAAGTCCGGTCGAGCCCCTGGCGCTTCTTCTGGAGGATGCTGACAACGTCGACGGATGTGCAGCTGCAGAGCGCCATGAGGACGGCCTCCATGGGTGTTGGACCGTGCGTGTGTGCGGCGTCGGAATCAAAGACGATCGTGTTGCCGTTTTCGGCGATTCCTTCATAGACAGTGCCCTGTCTCCATTCGCTGTGCGCGATCATCATGCTGCATCTCCGCGGTGCGAGCTCATCTTCAGGCTAACTCGCCGCGCGTCGCGGTGTACAACCCGGCGATGCCGAAGGTGTAGGGTTGCCACGCGCAATCCATGTAACGAGTCGCGCTCATCAGCGACAGCAATTCGCCTGGGGATGGAAAGTTGCCCGACCGAGGCCGGCAGGTATTTGTAGGGTCCATCCTGTGCCGAGATCATGCGTCCAACGGCGGGCAGGACGCGGTGGAAGTAAACGGCGTAGAGCTTTCCGATGCCAGACCGCCCGGCTCGCTGAATTCGAGAATCCCCAACTGGCCTCCGGGTTTGAGCACGCGATGAAACTCGCGCAGGCCGGATTCGTAGTTGGCCAGGTTTCTAAAGCCGAACGCGGTCACGATCAAGTCCAGCGAAGCAGAGCGAAGAGGCAGGTGGAGTGCGTCGGCCTCAAGAGGGATGGCGGCAGCTTGCGCCGTGGCTGGGCAAATTTTTGTGCTGCGCGACTCAACATGCCGCGGGCGAAATCGGCTGCGAGAATAGGCCTTGCGTCCGTGGGCGCGGTGCTTGAGCAGGGCCATGGTCATGTCGCCGGTGCCGCAGCAGATATCGAGAATGGCATGCGTCGGGATTCGCAAGAACGGAATGGAAGCGCTGTGCCGTGCGATTCCACCAGAGCCTGTCGATGTTGGCGGAGAGCAGATGATTCAGAAAGTCGTAGCGCGGGGCGATGGAATCGAACATACGGCGCACGGATTGCGCTGCGGCCGCTTCGTCCTCAGAGCCCAGCGGGCCTGGCTCCGGCGCTCGGCATCAGGCGCGCTGCTCCCGCGCCCGCAGCAACATATAGCCGACGGCAGCTTCCAACTCGGTCGGGCGTCACGTCTTCGACAACGCCGGCATCGCCGATTCCGACGGGCAGCACGAATCGTCGGACGCCGCCCACGTTTTTCTTGTCGGCGCCGGTGGCGGCAACGACCTTGGCAGCGCGCAGCTTGAGCGCCGGGAGTGGGCCGTAGAGATGAATCAGGTTTTCGAGGCGTTGAAACTGCTGCGGCGAGATGGTGCCGCGCCGCCTGGCAATGAAACAGCGCGGCAATCATGCCCCAACCGACTGCTTCGCCGTGCAGCAGCACCTTGTAGCGCGTGGCTTGCTCAATGGCATGGCCCACGGTGTGGCCGAGATTGAGAATCATGCGCAAGCCGTTTTCGCGCTCGTCGCGATTCACGACATTGGCCTTGATGCGGATGGATGTGGCGATGACTTTCTCGAGCGCTTTTGCGTCGCCGTTGCAAGAATCTCATCGGCGTTTTCTTCCATGAAGCGCACGAGCGCGCGGTCGCGGATGATGCCCGCCTTGACGCTTTCCATCAGGCCGGCGCGCAATTCGCGATCGGGCAGAGTGCCGAGAACTTCGATGTCGGCAAAGACGGCGATCGGATGATGAAAGCTGCCGACGAGGTTCTTGCCTTCGGGCAGATTGACGCCGGTTTTTCCGCCGACCGACGAGTCGACCTGAGACAGGAACGTGGTGGGCACCTGTACGTATGGAATGCCGCGCATGAAGATCGCAGCGAGAAAGCCGCCGACGTCGCCGACGATGCCGCCGCCGAAAGCGATCAGCAGCGATCCGCGATCGCCCCCGGCGGCGATCATCTGCCGCAGCAGTCGTTCGACGCTGGCCATGGTTTTGTGCTGTTCGCCGGGCGGCAGAAAGAGCGCGATGGGAGGTTCAGCGAATGAGGCGAGAAATGCTTCGCCCCAGAGAGCCCAGATTTCAGGAGAAGTAAGGACGAAGACACGGCGCGGCATACGGCCTGCGACGCGCTGAATGCGCGGCGCGAGCGTCCGCAATCAGGCCGCTGCCTGCGAAGACGTCGTACCTGGCTGATGGGGTTTCTACTCGAATTGTTTGCACGCTTCTTTCATTTTAAAGGATTTGGACTGTGCATTTTGTTGAACCAACTTGAAATGCGTCGCACGGTAAACTGAAGACATGCGAATTGGTGTTGATTTTGGAACTACTCGGGTCGTGGTTGCAGCTGCGATCGCGGCAATTATCCGCTTGTGCATTTTGAAACGCCCGATGGCCAGATGCGGGATTGGTTTCCCCCGATGCTGGCGGCGAAAGGGAGTGCGCGCTTTACGGCTGGGAAGCGGTTGCTGTGCAGGATCAGGAGAGCTGGACGCTGGTGCGCTCGGTGAAACGTGCGCTGCGCACGGCGGGTCCGCAGACGGAAGTGCAGTTCGGCCGGCGAACCGGTGCCGCTGCGCGTGCTGATGGCAGAGATGATGACGGCGCTGCGTACGCAGCTGCTGGAGCACTCGAATCTTGGCGCGGAGCCGATGAAGACCCTTGAAGTGATGATGGGTGTGCCGGCAAATGCGAACAGCAACCAGCGATTCCTGACCGAAGAGGCGGCGCAGGCTGCGGGATTCACAGTGCTTGGCGTGGTGAACGAGCCGTCGGCAGCGGCGATTGAGTTTGGCTATCGCAGCAGCGCCGAGCGCAAGAGCAAGTCCGGGAAGCGGGCTGCTGGTCTACGACCTGGGCGGCGGCACATTCGATGTTTCGCTGGTGAGCTTGCGCGAAGGAGAAAACATGGTCGAGGCTTCGGATGGAATTCCGAACCTGGGCGGCGATGATTTTGACGAGATTCTTGCCAACATCGCGGTTGTGATTGCTGACGCCAAGCCCGCCGTTTACGCCGTTTGAGCGAAGAAGGCTGCTGGAGGAGTGCCGCGAAAAGAAGGAGTCGCTGAATCCGAATACGCGCAAAGTGACGATCGACTTTGAGCGTGTGCGCCCGGGGTTGAAGGAGGTGACGATTCCGGTGGATGTCTACTACGAGCGGTGCCGCCCGCTGATCGAGGCGACGCGCGAGGTTGTCGAACAAGCTGCTGCAGACATACGCCGACGGCGAACTCGACACGCTTTATGTGACGGGTGGCGGATCGGAGCTGCCGGCTGTGGCGCGCGTCCTGCGCGAGACTTTCGGGCGCAAGGTGCGGCGCTCGGCGTACATGCGTTCGGCGAGTGCGGTGGGACTGGCGATTCGTGCAGCGGCCGCGGCTGATCGGCTGCAGGATCAGTTCAATCAGAATTTCGGCATGTGGCGCGAAGCCGATTCGGGCGGAACGATCGTGTTCGATCTGATTTTTCCGCGTGGCGCGCGACTGCCGGCGCCCGATGAGCCGCCGCTTCGCTATGAGCGCGTGTATCAGCCTGCGCACAATATCGGCCACTTCCGCTATCTGGAGTGCTCGCAGCTGAACGAGGAAGGGCCAGCCGATCGGCGAGATCACTAACTGGGAACAGATTCAGTTTCCGTTCGATCCGCAGTTGTGGGGCGCGCGGATCTGGCTGCAGAGCCGGTGAGAGCCGCTGGCAATGCGCGAATGGATTGACGGTGCGCGAGGAATACTCGTGCGACTCGAACGGCAATCTGCGCGTGAAGATCTCCGAGATCGCCGACCGGGCCATGCGCGCGAGTATCAGATCGGGCAGTTGGCGACGACGACTAGACGGGAGCGAACTTACTCGTCCGCGTTGGGTTGGTTGACTGCGCCGTTCTTCAATGCCCATTCGACGAAGCCTTGCGGGCGCGTTGCGGACACCGGCGATGTTTGCTGCTCGCGATGCTCTTGAGATGCTGCCATTGGACGTCTGTGAGGTCTGCTCCACGCAGGTCGGCGTCATCGAGGACGGCGCCGGCAAGATCGGCGTCCGCCAGGCTGCTTCCGTTCAGGTCGGCGTTGCGCAGATCGGCCTGGCAAAAGTCGCGTGATCGAGCACCGCGCCGCGAAAGTTGGCCGAATTGAGATTTGCGAGTGCGAAATTGCAATCGGCTGAGATCGCTGTTGCGCAGATCGGCGGCGCTGAAGTTGGACGCGCGAGCAGGTTGGCATTGCGCAGATGGATCCCCTGCAGAAACTGCGGAGGAGACATCGACGCCGACCAGGGGAACTTTGTCCTCGTTGAGTTCCTGCAGCGCTTCAATTCTGCCGCCGCTGCCGCCTTTGCCTTGGGCGGTGTTGATGACCTGCCATGCCTGATAGTGGCGCTGCTTGATGCGGTCGCCCGATTCAGAGAAGTAGAAGACTACCGCAACCAGGACCGAAAATGAGCCAAGGTATTCGAGGACTTCGAGAAAGGTCCAGTTGCTCAGCGCGAAGGCGACCCACTCCCAGACCCATTCGAGCGCGATGAAGGGCAAGATCCAGCTGAGTACGGATGGTGATTCGTTTCTCACGCCACGGTGCCGGCCGGCTTCTTCGTTCCCGCACGATCATCCAATCCCTCCCCGTCAGGTTCGCGACCCGCGAACGAGAGCGTGCGTGGGTCTCTAGCCACTGCCGATGATAGCCTCAAAGGTTGTGTTATTAGGCGGTTATCGGGTTTGGCCTAAGCGTCGATTTTCTGGTGATGGGCGCGGGTGTGGCGGGGCTGCGCGCGGCGATTGAACTGGCGACCATCGGCGAGGTTCTGGTCGTCACCAAGGAGTCGGTAGCCGAGTCGAATACCCACTATGCGCAGGGCGGCATCGCCGTGGCGATGGAGGGCGACGAAGACGTTTCGCTGCACTTGAAGGACACGATTGGCGGCGGGCGATGGGCTGGTTTACGAGCCGGCGGCCAGAGGTGCTGGTGGACTGAAGGGCCAGCTGCGCGTCGACGAGCTGATCGAGTGGGGGACGCAGTTCGATCGCGACGGGGGAGATCTGGTGCGGACGCGCGAAGGGGCGCACTCGCTGGCCACGAATTCTGCATGCGAATGGCGATGCCACGGGCGCGGAGATCAGCCGCTCGCTCGTGGCTTTGCGCGCGGGCTCACAAGAACATTCAGTTTGCCGAGTGGACGACGGTATCGGATCTGGTGGTCGCTCGATGGGCGCGTGATCGGCGCCGATCTTCTCGACCGCGAGCAATGCATGCAGACGGAGTCAATGCGCGGGCCGTGCTCATCGCAGCGGGCGGCGCGGGCCAGGTTTACAGCGACACGACGAATCCCGCAGTGGCAACCGGCGACGGGATTGCGCTGGCTGCGCAGGCCGGGGCGGAACTGGCGGACATGGAGTTCTACCAGTTTCATCCGACGGCATTTTCGATTGACCGGGTGCGCCACGGTTCCTGCTGTCGGAGGCGCTGCGCGGCGAAGGTGCGCTATCTGCGCAACGATCGAGGCGAGCGGTTCATGGAGCGGTATCATCCGCTGCTCGAACTGGCGCCGCGTGACGTGGTGGCGCGGGCGATTACGCGCGAAGGCATGGGCGAGCGGCCGGGTGAAACGCGGGTGGTTCATCTGGATATGCGCCATGTGCGGGGCGTCGATCTGCACAAACGTTTTCCAGGGATCAGCGCCTTTCTTGGCACGGTATGGGCTTGATCTGCAGCGCGATCTGATCCCGGTACGCCCGGCGGCGCACTACCTGATGGGCGGCGATTCGAACGGACATTGACGGCCGTACGAGTCTGCGCGGGTTGTATGCGGCGGGCGAAGCTGCGTGCACGGGCGTGCATGGAGCGAACCGGCTGGCTTCGAATTCGCTGCTCGAAGGGCTGGTGTTTGGCGCACGCGCGGCGAAGGCGATGCTCGAGGATGGGGGCGCGGTGGCATCGAGGCACGCGCTCCAGCACCGGGGCTGCCGGACCACCTCGACGAACGGGAAGCAACGAGGAAAGCCGCGATCGAAGACCGGCATTGCGCGCGCTCCTGCAACGCGCATGTGGGTGCATGCCGGGCTTGTTGCGGGAAGAAACGTCACTGAGGGAAGGTCAGCTTGCGCGCCAAAGCGAGCGCTGATGCGGGATCGCTCGCGGTGACCGCGGCAGGAAAGCGAGCAGAAGACTCGTCGAGGCGCAGGCCCTGTGCACGGTGGCGGGCGCGATCCTGCATCGGCATTGGCGCGGACGGAGAGCCGCGGAGCCCATTATCGCAACGACTTCCCCAGGCGGGACGATGAGCACTTTCGCAAAGCATTCGATTTTGCAGTCGTGATGGAACCGGCGAGAGCCAGATTGCGTTTGAAGAGTGGTGAGGCGCGGTTCGCCGGATTGCTATTGCAGATTGCGTTGCGCCCGGAATGAACGATTTTAATTCTGCGGATGGAGGCGAGCAGCCTGTACACTTGCCGAGAACAGGAGGATTCGCCGTATGCAGACCCGGATTCAAGGCACCACCATGCCGGTGCTTGATGTGCAGCTCGATCCCAACGAGAGTGTGTTCTCAGAGAGCGGCGAGCTTTCGTGGATGACCGCTTCGATCCAGATGACGACGCACACGCAGATGGGCGGCGGTGGCGGGCTGTTCGGCAGTCCTCAAGCGCGTGGCCGGCGGCGGAAGCATCTTCATGACCGAGTACCGCGCCTATCAGTATCCGGGCGAAGTTTCGTTTGCGACCAAGGTGCCGGGGCACATTGTGCCGGTGCAGGTGGGGCCGGGGCAGGAGTACCTGGTGCATCGGCACGGATTTTTGTGCGCGACGGACCTCAGGTGACAATCGGCGTGGGATTCCAGCAGTCGCTGGGCGCGGGCATCTTTGGCGGCGACGGATTCCTGCTGCAGAAGCTGAGCGGCGTCGGGATGGCGTGGCTGGAGCTTTCGGGTGAGTTGATTGTGAAGAACCTTGCGCCGGGCGAGATGTTGCGTGTGCATCCGGGGCATGTGGGTGCGTTCCAAGCCTTCGGTGTCGTTCCAGATCACGACGGTGCCCGGAATCAAGAACATGATCTTCGGCGGCGACGGGCTGTTTCTCGCCGTGCTGGTCGGACCGGGAACGGTGTGGCTGCAGACGCTGCCTATTTCGCGTCTGGCGCATCAGATCAGTGAGTACCTGCCGCGTGGCGAAAGCCGCCAAGTGGCTCCGGCGGCCGGTGGAGCGCTGCTGGGCGGGCATTGTGGGATCGATTCTCGAGCGGCGATCAGTAGGACCGAGACCGGCGAGACAGGGCGATTGGCAGCGACCGGTGGAATCCGCGTCGGCAAACAGAAAGTTGCGGATGAGCGAAATCGACTCGCAGAACGCCGTAATCGGCGCAGCGACATCGTCTTTGTCTTTGCGCTTGGGCTGGCCGGTTATGTTGTGTGGCTGGTTCGCGATGTGCTCGTGCTGCTTGTACGTAAGCGCGCTGTTTGCGGTGATGTTTGCGCCGGTGGTGCAGGCAGTTTCAACCGTACACGTGGGCGCGTTGGCGGCCGTTCAAGGGCATCGCGGTCCTGGTTCTCCCGCTGGTTGCGGTGGGGGTGATCCTGGCGTTTGGTTTTTTCGCGCTGCCGCCCGTTGTTCGCGATCTTCAGGAGTTCTCGAAGGAGATGCCGGCCCGCACGCCTGCTCTGTTGGAGAAGCTCGACGCATATTCCATTTGCGGATCACATCGATCCCGGCGATCTCGATTCGCGAGATCCAGGGTTTCGCGAGCAACGCGGCGAGCTATCTGCTCGTCTCGATCAAGGACTGGGCTGGCGCGCTCTTCAGCATCATCATGGGCTTCATCCTCACCATCTACTTCATTCTTGAGGGGGACCATGCGTATCACTGGTTTCTGTCGTTCTTTCCTCCGCACAAGCCGAGGACGGCTGGATCTGACGCTGCAGCGAGCCGAAGTGCGGATGGGCAAATGGCTGCTGGGGCAGGGAAGCCTGATGCTGGTTCTCGGGCTTACCAGCACGATTGTTTATCTCTCTCTCCATGTGCGCTATGCGTATGCGCTGGGGGCGTTGACCGGGTTGTTGAATGTCATTCCGATCATTGGCGCGGCCGTGTGCATCGCGCTTGCGCTGCTGGTGGCCGCGATCGACTCCTGGGGCCGGGTGATTGGCGTGGCGATTTTCTACGCCATCTATCTGCAGGTCGAGAACTCGTTTCTGGTTCCGCGCATTATGAAAAGCAGGGTGGGTCTGCCGGGCCTGGCCATCTTAGTGGCGCTGCTGATTGGGTCCGCGGTGGCGGGCGTTGTGGGGGCGTTGGTCTCAGTGCCCACGGCCGTGCTGGTGGCCGAATTGGTGGATGAATACCTGGTGAACAAGAGCGCGGTGTAGGTTTTGCCTAAGTCGCATCCTGCTCAAGAGCGATTTCGATTTCGCGCACGACGGGATCCCAATTACCAAGCTCTCTTTGCCGGAAGAGACGCATTGTGGGATACCAGGGACTGTTTTCGCAATTCAGAAGCCAGCGCCAGTCTGGTGCGAAGGGCAGCAGGACCCAGGTTGGCACTCCGAGGGCGCCTGCAAGGTGCGCTGTCGAATTGTCGATGGTGATGACCAGATCCATCGCCGCAATCTGCGCCGCGAATTCATCGAGGTTTGCGAGCTGATCTACTTCGCGGTCGATGAGAATCGGTGCATTCGCCGCGGCTGCCTGCTCATTCAACGCCACATGAGCTCCATATTGCAGGCTGATCCAACGAATGCCGGGCCGGGCGAAGAGTGGAGAGAGCAGTTGCGGGTCGATAGATCGGCTGCGGCCTGTCTTTTTGTTCTTTGTATGCCAGGCCAGTCCAACCAGCTTTCGTCCATCGTCATAGCGTGCCCGAAACCGGCGTCGGGTCGTTAAATCGGCCACGAGGTAGGGCGATGTGGTTGCCGCAAAAGCAGCGGTGGATGTTCGGAACAGGTCGGGCAGACTGCCGCTGGGCAAGTGCGCCGCGATATCAAATTCCGGATGATTCGCAGGATCAACTCCCGCGACCACGTCGACGCCGGGAAACGAACGCGAAAAAAGTGGTTGGAGCCGCGCATCGCAATCGAGGATGCAACGGTTTCCGGTGCGGACCACGTCGGAGATAAGGCCCGCAAACATGATCTCGTCGCCGATACCCTGCTCGCCCCAGATCAATAAGCGTCCAGAGGCAAGTTGCTCACCCTTCCACAAAGGCTGAGCATAGGGTCGCATTTGTGTGTCGTAGTCTTTGGTTTGCCAGCGTCGCTCGAAGTTTGGCCAGCCGCAAGCGAAGTCGCCTTTGAGCAACAGAGCCATCGATTCAGCTACTGCGGCCTCGGCTGAGTCTGGATTCAAGGCTAATGCGCGCCGAGAACAGGCGAGACTGGAATCTACGTCTCCTTGCGCTTTGAAGATGTTTCCCAGGTTGAGATGGACCTCGGGCAAATCCGGCTTGAGCAGCAGCGCGCGCTGATAACAAGCTCCGGCCTCGGCGAGGTGCCCCTGCGATTGCAGAACATTTCCAAGATTGGAGTGATACGACGCGGCATCGGCCTTGATCGCGATTGCCCTGCGGATGAATTCGATTGCTGCGTCCGCGCGCCCTGTCTGGTAGGCAATCATGCCCATCAAATGCAGTGCGTCCGGATGATGAGGATCGATGGCTAATGCTTGCTGATAGATCTGTTCAGCCTCGGCGAACTGGCCCATCTGATGATGCTGAAGAGCCTTCTGCACAAGATTCTGCGTCACCAAGGAGGGCTGCTGGCTCAACGCGTTCTCCATCTTTCGCGCATGAAACGGCGAGGCCCCGGACTACTACTTGACGGACTGAATCGCGGCGTCGACGGCGAATTTCATTACACCGCAATCGGACAGGAAATGCACCAAGCTACCCGTCAGAGGTTCTGTGGGCTCAAGATGCGCCGGTGGCGCGGATCGCGCCTCTCCCGGATTCCTTCGCGTCCATTGCGCAGAAACACGGCGCAGCGAAGGAACTGCTGTAGCCGGCGAGCGCGGGGCCGCAGCCAGTTTCATTTCGCCGGAGCCTTGCGCATCGAGGACGAGCACGGTGAGGCGCCGGGCGAGATCGAGGTTGAAACTTTCGGAGACAAAGACCATCTTGCCGCGGGTCGTAATCACGACAGGACCTTCATCCGTCGTAAATACTTTCTCGTCTGTTGCGTCGTTTGGCGAGTGCTGTGCGGCATCGGCGGGCTTGAGGCCGGAGTATTTGCGGCCCAGTTCGGACGCGTAGAGTTTGGCGAAGGCCTGCGCGGAAGCGCTGCTCTTCCACGCTGAGAAATAGAGCAGGGCGATGGACTTTGTGCGAGCCTGGTCGGCGGCGGAGGCGTTTCGCAACTGTCCCGCCCAATAGAGGCCGCCGTCCCAGGCCGGCGTGAGATCGCGCGCTGCGTCTTCGCCGCCGAAGATTCCGGCGAGAATGTGCACGTCGAGCTGGCCGACCTGGCCGATGTCATAGGGTCGGTAAAGGCTATCGACGAGCGGATGAATATCGGGAAGCAGCGGGACCGCGGGCACGTGGCCCTTCTCGTATTCGCGAGGATTGATGATCTCCCATGTCGATGCTGGGCGGGCGGTCGAGAGCGCCGCTGAATGCTGCAGCCTGTCCCTGATCCATCCAGACATCCTGCTCGAAGCTCAGGCCCTCGCGGTAGGGGAACATCAGCGACTCGGAGAGCAGCAGCGGTGCGCGGGCCAGCACGGGCGAGTCTCCGGAGCCTGCCATCTGTTGTTTGATGACGTCGACGACTTCAGGGTCTTTGAGCAGGCTGTGTCCCATCGGCTTCAGGATGTTGTCCATCATGACCGCAGTGGCCTGGCCCTCCGTCACGGCTTCCCGCGCTGTATCGAGTTCGTCTTTGGCCAGGTGCACGGAGTCGTCTCCGGAATTGAGCGAGACGTCGGGCGGCGTCTGGTCGCTCCACTTGTCCAGATCGACGTGCTGATCCTGCAGGGCGTGGGTAAGCTCGTGCGCGAGCACCGGCTTCTGCTCGTCGACGCTGACCCAGTCGAGCAGGTTCACGGTTTTGGCTTTGGGATCGTAGTAGGCCTCGATTTGCTCTTTCAGCAGCGACAGAAGGAAGGGCTTGAGGTCGAAATCGCGATCGAGAAGGCCGAATTTCTTCAAGACGATTTCGCTGCGCTGCATGCGCTTGGCATCTTCGTCTTCGTTGAATTTTTCGGTGAGGTAGCTTTCGACGGCCGTCCGGGTGGTCATCTGCCGCTTGACTTCGCTCTTGATCGGCAGGCCGGTTTCGTCCGAGGAGAACTTCAGGAGCTGATCGACAAGAGAAAAGAGCTGCTTTGCCTGCTGCGGCGTGATGTGGGTTTCGGCCTGAGCCTTGTCCTTGGCTGTGGACTTGACGGCCTGGAGCGCTTGGCGGGCGTTTGCTGCGGAGCGGGCGGATGTTGGGCGACTGCCTGCGAAGCAGGGGCGTTCGCTGCGGACTCGCGAACGCGCCACGGGCAAAGCAGAACACAAGGCGCCAAAGCCCAGATCACACCTGTCTTCGCGCCAATTCTGAGCTCCGGTCATCCATTCTCCTTATGGCGGCGGTTTCTGAGGGCTGGGGAGCAGCATCCTATCCCAAGGCTATAATCAGGATGCGGCCTGACGCGATTATGACGCAACTTTGCGAGAGAAAAGTAATGGCCGGACCGTGGAACTGCTCCCCTATGACTGAATCGGCCATTGCGACAACGCCTCCGGTGACGCCGCTTGCCGCGCACTGACGGCAGCGGCGACAGCCAAACCGCCGGCTTGTCGGAGTATCGATGCGTACACACCCCACGGGAGTTGGACGCGCCAGCGACCGAAATAGCGGCGCTGACGTCGGGCGCCGCAGTGCACGACCTCGGCTGGATGCGGCGAGTCGCCGTTCGCGGAGAAGACCGGTTCCGCTGGCTTAGCGGAATGGTTTCGAATACAGTCAACGATTTGGCGCCGAACGGCGGAGCCTGGAACCTGGTGCTGAATGCGCAAGGGCGCATCCAGGGCGACCTGACAGCATGGCGCGAGGGCGATTCGCTCGAACTGGAGATTGCGGCCGACCAGTACGCGCGAGCTGATCGCGCATCTGGAGCACTTCATCATCATGGACGATGTGGAGCTGGTTCCGCTGGGCCAGGAGCTTCGGCCGAGACGGCGTTGGGGTTTACGGGTCCGAAGGCCGGCGAGGTGCTCGAGCGGATTGGTCTGCCGACGCTGGCCGAGCCCAATGACGGCACACGCGTGGAGTGGAACGGATTGCGATCTGCGGATTCTTGCGGGGCTATGGCGCGCTGGCGGAGCACTACGAGATCTGGACTGCCGGTCGCCGGAGTGAGCACGCCTCTGGCGTGACGCTCGCGACGGCCGGCGCGAATCCGATTGGCGCCGCCACGCTGGACGCATTCCGCATTGCCGAAGGGATTCCGACGTACGGCGTGGATATGGTTGAGCGCGATCTGCCGCAGGAGACCTCGCAGATGCGAGCGCTGCATTTCAACAAGGGCTGCTACCTGGGGCAGGAGATCGTCGAGCGCATCCGTTCGCGCGGCAATGTGCATCAGCCATTTGCGCTCGCTGGAGCTGGATGGGCCTGTGCCGCGGAGCGGGGACAGAACTCGACGTCGGGCGAAGCGCAGGCGGGACAGATCACGAGTGCTGCCGAACTGCCGCTTACCGGTGGGAGCCGCGTGTTCGCGCTTGGGAATGATTCGCGGTGAGGCGGAGGTGCGCAATGAGCCCTTTACTTATCGCGTCGGGTACAGCGACGGGTACTGCCCGCATTCTCTCTGCGCCGCCACAATTCTGATCCAATCGAATGGGAAACATAAAGCCATGAGCGATACGCCGAAATTCGAAGTGATCGACCGCCGCAAAATGAAGGCGGAAGAGGAAGAAGGAGCATGCGCACGAAACACCGCCGAGCCCGTGCTACCTGCGCCAGAGCGAAGCCCTCCGGCGGGGCCGAGGCTGGTGGTGCCGGAGAAGACGGCCGAGCCGGCGCCGAAGAACTGTCGGCCGCAGGCGCTGCGAGAAGAGCAGTTGCCTGAGATGCCGCCGGCGCCGACCGCTGAGGAAAGCCGCCAGCAGAAGACCGCCTACGATGCTTCGGCGCAGCGGCTGGAAGATCTGGTTCGCGCGCAGAATCCGGCGATGGGAGCGCAGCCGCCTGTTGGCTTTGAGCATCTGGTGCAGCAGCTCTATCTCTCCGCGATGATCCAGATGGGCGCAGGAACGCAGGAAGGCCAGCGTCCACGCGTGGACATCATGGGTGCGCGGCAGACGATCGACCTGCTGGGCGTGCTTGCGGAAAAGACCAAGGGCAACCTGAACGAAGCTCGAGGATCGCACTCTGCAGACGGTGCTCTTCGATGTGCGCATGGCATTTCTCGAACTGACCAACATGATCTCGCTGCAGGGCGTTCCAGCCCTCCGCCACCGGCGAAACGCTGAGCCGCGGAATGGAGGGTCTGCTCACATTTCTGGGAACCGGGACCTCGATGGGGGTTCCGACGCTGGGGTGCAGCTGCGCGGTGTGCACCTCGGCAGATCCGCACGATCGTCGGTCTGCGTCCTTCTGTGCTGCTGCGCTGGCAGGAAGTCGGCCGCGAGCGCGCCGTCGGTGATCGACACCGGCCCGGACTTCCGCGAGCAGGCGTTGCGGGTCGGGCTTTCGCCGCGTCGATGCTGTCTTTTACACGCACGGACATGCCGATCACATCCTGGGCATGGACGATCTGCGCCCGCTGAGCTTTGTAGTGGCGCGCGAAGGCGGCCAGATCCCGCTCTATGCGTCCGAAGAAACGGCCGAGGCTCTGCGGCGAGTTTTCGACTACACGTTCTCGCCGGAAGCAACTTATCCTACGCGCGCCCGGGTGCGCATTGAACCGCTGGAGGAGAGGACGACCGTGCATGGCGTCGAATTCCTGCGCGTTCCTGTGCAGCATGGAAAGCTCGGCATTCTGGGATTCCGCTTTGGACGCGCGGCCTACCTGACCGACGTGAGCGAGATTCCTGAGACCAGCTTTGCGCTGCTTGAAGGATTGGATTGCGTCATTCTTTCGGCGCTGCGGCATAAGCCGCATCCCAGCCACGCCACGCTGGAGCAGGCGGTGGAGTGGGCACGACGCATTGGAGCGCGGCAAACCTGGTTTACGCACATCGCGCACGATCTGGGCCACGCAGAAACCAACCGCACGCTGCCAGAAGGCATGGCCCTCGCCTACGACGGACTGTCGTTTCCTGTGATGCCTATGACCGCGAGCCCCGACACGTACGATCGCTGTCTATCGATCGCTTGCCGAGATTCCGGCTGACCTTGGCCCAGACCGTTGCCGCGATCGGCAATTTCGATGGGGTGCATCTTGGACATCGCGAGATTCTTTCCAGTGCGGTTCAAGAGGCGAGGGAACGAGGTGCGCGGGCGCTGGCGATCACGTTCGATCCGCATCCGGAGCAGTTCCTGCGGCCGGAGGTTGCGCCGAAGCTGCTGACGCCGATCCCTGAGCGCTTGCGCCTGTCTGAGCGGCGACCGGGGTTGATGCCGTGCTGGTGCTGGCATTTCGATGCGGCTTTGGCAACTATGCGCGCGGAGGAATTTGTGCAGCAGGTCCTGGTGGATGGCCCTGCATGTTTGCGCGCTGCACGAAGGCGGCAACTTCCGTTTTGGCCATCGCGCCGAAGCGGGCGTGAAAGAACTTGCAGGCTTTTGGCGCCGAGTTTGGATTCGCGGTTCATCTGCATCGCGCGGTGCGCGTGCATGGGCTGGAGGTTTCAAGTTCGGCGGTACGCAGAGCTGGTCGCGGCCGGAGACATGAAGCGCGCGCGCTGGATGCTTGGCAGGCCTTTCGCTGTGCGCTCGACGCCAGGCGCGGGGACGCGGCGTCGGCACGCGGCTGCTGGTGCCCACGGTGAACCTGGCGGCCTACGACGCACTGCTGCCGGCGTTTCGGCGTCTATGTGACTCGGCTTACGGTGAGCGGGCGCTGTTTTCAGGCGGTGACCAATGTTGGCAACCGGCCCACGTTTGAAGGCGCGGGATTCAGCGTGGAAACGCACATCCTGAACTTCGAGCCAGTGAGTTGGACGAGGAGACGCCGCTCGAATTGGAGTTCCTGTTGCGTTTGCGGCGGCGAGATCGAGTGGCCATCGCCCGAAGCGCTGAAGGCGCAGATCTTCAAGGATGTAGCGCGGGCGAAGCGGTATTTCCGATTGCGCGCGGATGCGGTGACTGCCGAGGTTCGCATTCCAGCGCTTGAGAGCACACGAAGCGAGTGCGGACTGCGGATTCAGCGGCTGGCGGGCTGAACAGGCAGTGCGTTCGATCTTGCCGCGGTGTCGCCGCTGCGGCTTGATCCATCGGACTGTCTTGCTGGTCGGCGAGGAACTGCTCATCGTCCTTGCCGGCAATTGCGGCGTGCATGAACGTGATCCAGATGGGCAGAGCGGCGCGTGCGCCGGTCTCTTTTTCACCCAGCGATTGGCGGCTGTCGAAGCCAACCCACACACCGCAAGTGACGGAAGGCGAGAAGCCGAGAAACCATGCGTCGGTGAAGTCGCTGGTGGTGCCGGTTTTGCCGCCCAGAGGATGCTTGAGTGCGGCGACGGCTGCGCCTGTGCCGTGATCCGTGACAGCGCGGAAGAGCACCATCATCGAGCGTGCCGTTTGCTGGCGAGATGACCGGGTTGATCTCAGGCCGATCCTGCCACAGAGTGATGCCGTCGGAGTTCGAGACTTTGCGGATGAGGCGCGGCGTGACGCGGATGCCGTCGTTGGGAAAGACGGAATACGAATCGACCTGCTGCTGGAGCGTGATTTCGGCCGCGCCCAGCGCGACCGGCAAGTAGGCAGGAATATCGGAGGTGACGCCGAAGCGGTGGACGGTATCGATGACTTTGCGAATGCCGACGCGCGCAGCGAGCTTGACCGCGGGAACATTGCGCGATTCGGCAAACGCATTGGTCAGGGTCATCGGGCCCTTGAAGTCGTTTTCGTAGTTGTGCGGGGTGTAGCTGCCGAAGCTGGCCGGCGAGTCGTCAATGATGTCGGTCGGCTTGGCGCCCTCCTCGATGGCGGTGGTGTAGACGTAGGGTTTGAAGCTGGATCCGGTCTGACGTTCGGCCTGCGTGGCGCGATTGAATTGAGAGAGAGCAAAGTCGCGCCCACCCACCATTGCCAGCACGTCGCCGCTGGTGTTGTCCATGGCGAAGAGCGATCCCTGCGTGCCGGAGTCCTGCTCCAGCGTCGCGCGGCGAGCGTTGCCTTCCATCGCATCGGTCCAGGTGGACATAAATAAGGTCGCCCGGCTTGACGAGCGCATCGCCGAAGCGCTGGCCGGTCCATTGCCAATCCGCGGGCAGCAATACCACTTCTCCATCGCCGATGCGCGCGTGAATCTCGAGCGGCAAGGCACTGGTCACGACAGCGTGCACATAGTCTCCGGGGCCGCTGGCGAGCCGCCCAGTCAGGATGCCGGTACTGTTCGATGGTCGATGCCGCTGGCGAGGACGTTTTCAAGCTTGCCCTTCCATCCGTGGCGGCGCTCGTAGGCTGCGAGGCCGTCGGGCACGGCGCGATTGGCCGTCTGCTGCAGATTGAGATCGAGCGTGGTCTCGACGCGGAGGCCGTCCTCGTGGACTTCGTCGGTGCCGAATCGCTTCTCCAGTTCGCGGCGCACTTCTTCCTGGAACCAGGGGGCAACGGAAGCGTCCGGCTGCGAGATGTGCAAGTCCGAGCGGAGCCTGGCGGGCCTTCCTCCGCCTGCTGATGCGTGATTGTCGCCGTCGGACTCCATTTCGCTGAGCACAAGATTGCGGCGGCGCAGCGCTTTGTCGGGGTAGAGCAACGGCGAATAGGCGACGGGGCCCTTGGGCAATCCGGCCAGCAAGAGCGGCCTCGGTCAGCGTGAGATCTTTGGCGTGCTTGGAGAAGTAAAACTCCGATGCGGCTTCGAAACCATACATGCCGCTGCCCAGGTAGATCTGATTGCCGTAGAGGGTGAAGATCTGCTGCTTGGTGAAGGCGCGCTCGATTTGGATGGCCAGATAGGCTTCCTGCAGCTTTCGAGCTGCGGTGCGCTCGGAAGAGAGAAAGAGATTGCGCGCGAGCTGCATGGTGAGCGTGGAGGCGCCCTGCACGCGGCCATGGCTGCGCAGATCGTGCACGACTGCTCCGGCGATGCGCAGGACATTGATGCCCCAGTGCGACTCGAAGCTCTTGTCTTCGATTGAAATGACGGCCTGGCGAAGAATCGGCGCAAAGTCGTCGTAATTGACGACGATGCGGCGCTGGAGAGCGAAGGAACCGATGATGTGATCGTTGCGATCGTAGAGATCCGTTGTCGTGGAGGGCCGATAGCGCTCAAGATCCTGGATCTGCGGCAGATCGACGGAGTAAACCAGCGTTGCTCCGGCGAGCGCACCCGTGATGATGGCGAGGAGGAAGAGCGCGGCAAACGCAACCTTGCCGACAACTTGTGCCGCCGCACAGCTGGAACCGGATCGGGATCGAGGCGATGGTAACGGCCCATTCCGCGCGGTTCGAAGGTCTGTTTGGTTGTGGCAGCCAAGAGCTTCAGGCCTCGTGGGCACCCAGCGAACGCGCCGCGGAGGAGTGCCAAAAGCGGTTCCTGCAAGCAGTTCCCGATCCACGAGCCGGACCAGGCACTGCGAGCGCTGATCATGCTGCCGTTATGCCAACAAACGCCGAACCCGAGCGCAAATCAGGAAAAGCGAATCAGCAAAGATTGCTCAACGGAAGATGATCAGGAAACCCCTTGAGCTTAAGGCTAGCACGTCTCGGCTTCGCTGCGCGCCACGGGTGTCGCCGCGGAACCACTCCATGCAAGATCGGGAAATGCACCCTTTGAATCCGCGGGCTTACCCGTTTTTGGCTTTGAGCAATTCGAGTGCTTTGTTCAGCGGCTCGTCTTCCTTGGGCTGGGTCGTTCCGTCCTCAAAGTCGTCGTCCGAGGGCTGACCCACCTGCACCGTCGGCGTGACGGCATCGTCCTGAATCTTCTTGCCGTCCGGGCCTTCGAACTTGGCCACGGTGAGCATCAGGGCGCCGCCATCGGGCAGCTCGATTGTCTTCTGCACCGATCCTTCGCCGAAGGTGCGCTCGCCAACCACATCGCCGCGCTTGGCGCCTTCAATCGCGTCGGCCGTCAGTTCTGCTGCGCCGTAGGTCCCGCGATTGACGAGCACCGCCAGCGGAGACGCCAGTGATGTACTTCGATGAATCGGCAGCGAATGTCTGGGTGGTGAACTTCTGCCCTTCCAGAGTCGCCAGCGTTCCCTGGTTGACGAAGAAGTTGGCGAGACGGAGGCCTTCGGCGGAGTCGCCGGCCGAGCAATCGCGCAGATCGAGAAGGACCTTGCGGTTTTTGCCGGCGGACTTGAGCTTGGCGGCGATCTCGTCGACGCGGCGCAGCGGTGAGAACTCCCGGCTTGAGATACAGAATGGTGGCGTTGTTGTACTGCTGCTCGTTCAGAGCCGGCGGATCCGACGATGGTCCGGGTGAGGGAGACTTTGTCCGGGTCTGGCTTGCGGGGACGAACCACTGAAAGCGAAACCGATGGTGCCGGGTTTGCCTTCGAGCATCAGACGAATGACCGCCAGGGACAGTTCGCGCGTCGACTGGTCGCCGATGGATTCGATCACATCGCCGTCGGCCAGGTGTTCTTTGTCGGCAGCCGAGCCGGGCGCCACGCTGACGATGGTGGCGTAGCCAAAGCGCTTGGAGACGGTGACGCCGACCTGGGCCACGCCGGTGGCTGGGCGATCCTTGTAAATCTTGTACTCGGCGGCTGTGAGGTAGCTTGAATCGGCATCGAGCGATTCGAGCAGTCCGTGCAGGGCGCCGGTGGTGACGTTGCCGATGTTGGGCTCGGTCACGTAGTCGCTCTGAATCCGCTTGAGAACTTCAGCATACACGTGCATTTGGCGGTAAGCGCCATCCTCTTCGCCGCCGGCGTGGACGCCGAAGAAGCCGAATTGGCCGAGGCCAAATCCGAGACCGAGAACCGCAAAGACTCCGGCCGAGAGGACGAAAACAAGCCGTTGGAAAGATCGAGACACAGACACCACCAGGTCGGTCTTATGGGGAAAAGACCGCTCACATTCTATAGACGTAATGATACCCCAAGGGTGGGTAAAGCAGGCAGAAATTGGGGCTCCTCTGGTTACGCCTTGGCCGCCTTCGTCGCCGCCGCGCCTTCTTGAGCCGAAATGCGAGCCAGCTCGGCAACCACGCGCTCCAATTCCTCCACAATTCGATTGGATCCGGATGCTTTGAAGATTTCCACCAGGGTCTCGAAGTACCAGATCTGCAGGTCGCGGCCACGCTTGAAACGCTTCCAGACCTCGGGGCCGATTTTGCGGTAGTCCTCGAGGATTGTCCGCGCGTTGTACAGCTTGTCCGCGGCGGAGATGAGTTGGACGTCGCCAGGTTCCCGGCGAAGGCGAGCGAGATACGATTCCTTGCGCTGTTCCCAGGGCTCCTTCTGGTTCGAATCTTCGGCCAGCGTGTCGGAGAGTCCTTCGACCATGCGCGCCACATTTGCGCCAAAACTGTACGTCGATGTCCTTGAGTCGCGGGGTTCCGCCGTGGTCTTCGACCGCATCGTGAAGGATGGCAGCAATCACCATGTCTTCGGTGACCGGAACTCCGGAATGTCCCGCTTCGCCCATCACCAGAGAAGCGACACCCAGCAGGTGCGCCATCGAGGGAATGTCGGATCCCTTGCGGCGCTCGATGTGAAGGATTCGGGCGTACTCGATCGCGCGGGAAAACCTGTCACCCAAATGGAGGAGCGGCGTTGACGTCGCGACATCGGGAGCGTCTTCAGTGCGGGCTTTCATGAGTGCGAAGCCTCACTGCTGGAGATTTCTTTTTGCCGGTCGGAATTTCTCTTAGGCATGAGGCTCCGGAACTCTGCGATCTTTCAGCGTCGTGTACTTTCGCGGCTGCCCTCGATGGTGATCGGAGCCTGCTTCGTTTTGCGATACACGTTGGCAACCGCCATTGTCCAAAAGGGAGCCAGGTCGACGCCGGGCACGAGCTTGGCGAAAAACGATGGCAGAAACTCCCAGTGCCAGCCTAGAAGCTGAATCAGCACAACGCCAATACCGAGATCGAGTATGTCATCTGCAGGCGATGCACCGCCCTGGACGAAGAGAGGAAAAACGATGATTTGCAGGGCATCTGCAATGATCGCGAGGGCCATGGCGGCTCGAAATCGCGAAACCGGCGAGATGGAAAGGGTGGCTTGAGTCATATCGGCCTGCTGCGCTCATTCGTACCCGATTCGCTCATTCTACGCAGCAATTGCAGGCCGATCCAGTGCCGGACGTGCGGCGGAGGTTATCGCCTTTACACGCGCCGCTTTGAAGTACGCCGCAAGTATGCGGGGTTATAGATAAACCACGGAGCCAAGGGCGCTGAACAACTCATCCAGAACTCATAGGCGCCTCATGTACCTATGGCTAACGGCGCGGTAAGGTCCCAATTGAAGACACCAATTGATTCCGTCGTCCGAGCCGGTGCATGCCGGGCTCGTCGGGGGTGTCTTGTCTCTTGAAAGGAGAACCGCTTCCATGCGCAGGATTTTTCTCGCTTTGCTCGCGCTCGTTCCATCCGCCGCCTTCGGGGGTATCCTCCCGATACTCACCGTAAACAGCACGACCATCAATTACGGTACGAACCAGGTAACCATTAACGGGTCCAGCTTCGAGCCGGTCAAGAGAGCTCCATCGGTGATCATGAGCGGCGCAACGCTCCCGGTCGTTTCCTACACTAACTCGCAGATCGTTGCGACCCTCCCGAATAATACGGCGGCCGGGAACTACGGTATCGTCGTCACGAATGCGATCGGCGAGCTGTTCCCGTTCGTCCTCACTTATGGCGCGGTCGGGCCACAAGGGCCCCAGGGGCCGGCAGGACCGCAGGGGGTAACCGGTTCACAAGGAGTTCCGGGACCGGCTGGGCCAACAGGTCCCGAAGGGCCTGCAGGAGCGGCGGGAGGGTTTCCTGCCTATTCCGCTTTCTATAACCCCGTCGCCGTTCTCTTCCCACCTGAGGTCGTGATCTCGAATGGGCAATTTGTCGTCGTGAGTCAAGTTGTTCTGTCAAAGCCGGGCACTTACATTATTTCGGGGGAGACGGAACTGAACAACGAGGGCGAAGTTGAAATAGGGGCGAGTTGCATTTTCGGGATCAACGGCAATGGGCTCCCAGCTCCAGCGGCGTATGGTCTTGATGGTGGCCAAGCGCTGACGGATAAGTCGGCTTTCAGCCTCTCATCGCATGGGTTCTTCACGACCCTTGTGCCGACCACACTCTCCCTCTCTTGCATAGGAAACTCCTTTAGTGCGGAGCCGGCCACGATTGCTGTTACTTCGGCGATACTCACGGCGATCCAGGTAAGCAATTGAATGTTGAAAGGCGGGCGGCCGCTCGGTCGCCCTTTCCTTTGGGGCCGCGAGATGTGGATAGCGTAACCTTGCGAATTTTCGCCAAGGGCACTGAACAACTCATCCAGAACTCATAGGCGCCTCATGTACCTATGGCTAACGGCGCGGTAAGGTCCCAATTGAAGACACCAATTGATTCCGTCGTCCGAGCCGGTGCATGCCGGGCTCGTCGGGGTGTCTTGTCTCTTGAAAGGAGAACCGCTTCCATGCGCAGGATTTTTCTCGCTTTGCTCGCGCTCGTTCCATCCGCCGCCTTCGGGGGTATCCTCCCGATACTCACCGTAAACAGCACGACCATCAATTACGGTACGAACCAGGTAACCATTAACGGGTCCAGCTTCGAGCCGGTCAAGAGAGCTCCATCGGTGTTCATGAGCGGCGCAACGCTCCCGGTCGTTTCCTACACTAACTCGCAGATCGTTGCGACCCTCCCGAATAATACGGCGGCCGGGAACTACGGTATCGTCGTCACGAATGCGATCGGCGAGCTGTTCCCGTTCGTCCTCACTTATGGCGCGGTCGGGCCACAAGGGCCCCAGGGGCCGGCAGGACCGCAGGGGGTAACCGGTTCACAAGGAGTTCCGGGACCGGCTGGGCCAACAGGTCCCGAAGGGCCTGCAGGCTCCACAGGCGGTCCGCTTTCTTACGCCACGTTCACCCAAAGCAATCAAGTTGTGCAGGTACCGGGGAACGTGTGGACACTTGTTGGGTCGATCACATTGCCGAACAAAGGCACGTACATCATCGGTGGATACCAGCAGCTCGATGCAGCCTCGACCGAAGGGCCGACGACGCTTGGAGCCTGTGGGTTTTCAACGGAAACGACCTATGATGGCACCACATCGCCTGTGGGCCTCAGCGGTTCGGCTACATCGATTCCGCCCGGCGGGGCCGGTAGCCTTCCACTGGACGGATCGTACACGGTTAGAGTCATCGCACCATTTACCCTCTACCTTTTCTGTACGTCAGCTTCGCTCCAGTTTGATGGAGCGACGAACCAACTCCAAACGTCAGTCGGACAAATGACGGCCATCCAAGTGCAATAGCGTTGTGATTTTATCGGGCGGCCGCGAGGTCGCCCTCGCGATGGGGATCACGTAGCGATCCTCCAGGAAGATTGAGAGGACCCTGTTCTCACATAATTGGAAAGCGTTTGTAAATAAAATACTTGGTATGGTGGCGGAGGGCAGGATCGAACTGCCGACCTTGGGGTTATGAATCCCACGCTCTAACCATCTGAGCTACTCCGCCGGGGGGATGCGGCCGCAGGCCTGCACCACTCTAGATGATACGGGCGCTTGATTTTAAGGTCAAACCACCACCTGCGGTGGGGCTGACTGCGCCTGCGGCGCCTCCTCCATCCTCGGTGCCGGGGTCAGGCTCTCAACTTGCGAATCGTTTCTGTAGAAGAGTTGGTGGTTTTCTGTCTCTAAAGTTCTTGGCAGAACCCCGAAGGAAAAATGCAGATTCTTCGCTCACCACCCCCGAACTGACATGCGTTCGGGGCCCCTTTCGCTCAGAAGGACAAGCTCTGTTTCTTATGGATTTTAGAGACAGGGCATCAGGTTCATTCAGCCGAGAATGGCGCCGAAGGCGCAGTTGGCCCCACCGCAGGTGGTAGTAGACTCGCCTGCATGGGAACAACGCGCATCGCCGGGGTGATTCCGGCGCGGCTTGCCTCGACACGTCTTAGCCGCAAAGTTCTGCGCGCGATTGCCGGGCGGCCGATGGTGGAGTGGGTGTGGCGTGCGGCCCGGGATAGCGGACTGATGGACCCGGTTCTGGTGGCGACGGATTCTGAGGAAGTGGCCGCCGTCTGCCGGGCGCGCGGAATTCCAGTGGAGATGACTTCGCCCGAGTGCGCCAGCGGTTCTGACCGGGTGAGGGAAGTGGCGAGGCAGGTCGATGCCGACATTTATGTCAATATCCAGGGCGATGAGCCGACGTTGACGCCAGAGTTTTTTAGACCTCTGCTGGCGTTGTTCGAACGGCCAGAGGTTGAAGTGGCGACGCTGGCGGTTCGCTGTCCTCCGGAAGATATTGCGAAACCCAAACGCGGTAAAAGTCGTGATGGCTTTGGATGGACGGGCGCTCTATTTTTCGCGGGCGACGATTCCTTTTGACCGTGATGCGTCGGATTTTGCCGGGTATCGCAAGCACCTGGGCATCTATGCTTACCGGAAGGCCGCGCTGGAACGGTTTGCCGCGCTTGCGCCCTCGCCGCTTGAAAAACTGGAGCGACTGGAACAACTGCGGCTGCTCGAGAACGGCATTGGTCATCTATGTGGCCGATGCTCCCGGCGATACGATTGGCGTGGATACAGAAGAGGATTTGGCGAGGGCCGAGCAGGTACTGCACGGCAAGGTCATTTAGTCCCACTGAACAAGAAAAGAATTGCGAAAAGAATTGCGCGCAAGAACCGGAGTGCAGCAAAACGCGAATTCGCCGAATCTAGTTCCATGAGCGCCATTCCACAAATCGTCATGCCCACTTCGATTCGCAGATTCTCGACCCCGAAACCGCCTGGCAGAGTCTTACGCGTCGCGATCCTGCGGCAACCTTCTTCTATGCCGTGGCCACGACCGGCGTCTTCTGCCGGCCGAGTTGCAAAAGCCGGTTGCCGCTGCGCGCAAATGTGCGTTTCTTCGCGACGGTCGAACGAAGCGCAGGCGGCTGGTTTCCGTCCATGCAAGCGCTGCCGTCCTACCACTGCCCTTGCAGGGAGCGGACCTTTGGATAAGATTCGCGCTCACATTGAGGCACACGTCGATCGCCCTGTGCGGCTTGAACAACTCGGCCGCGTCGCCGGCTTGAGCCCCTTCACGGTGCAACGGCTGTTCAAGCGCGAGATGGGCGTGAGCCCGTTGCAGTATCAGCGTGCGCTGCGGGCCGGCAGCCTGCGCAGTTCGCTGCGGCAGGGGAACACGGTGACCGACGCCATCTATGACGCGGGTTTCGGCTCGTCGAGCCGCGCGTATGAGGGCGCGCAGCTCGGCATGACGCCGGCGCGTTTTGCGCAAGGCGGCAAAGGCGAGCGGATTGGCTGGAGTGCAGCGCGCACTCCGTTTGGGTGGATGATCGTTGGTGCGACTGAACGCGGGTTATGCTGGCTATCGCTCGCTTCCACGTCGCGTCGAGGCCGAGGCCAGCTTGCGCGCAGAATTTCCCGCAGCGGAGTTGCGGCGCGAATCCGTCGCTGTCCCGGCTTGTAGATGCGGCGCTCGCGAGCGTGCGCGAAGGCGATGATCTGAGCGCAAGCCGGTCCCGCCTCGACTGCCCTGGATTTGCGCGGGACGGTTTTTCAGTTGCGGGTGTGGCAGGCGCTGCGCCAGATTCCACGGGGCGAAACGCGGAGCTACAGCGAACTTGCGCGTGAGATGGGCGATCCCAAAGCAACGCGAGCCGTGGCCCGAGCCTGCGCGATGAATCGCGTGGCGCTGCTGGTGCCGTGCCATCGCGTTGTTGGTGCAAGCGGCTCGCTCACCGGCTACCGCTGGGGAGTGGAAAGGAAAGAGCAACTGCTCACAGCGGAGAAGCGAGCCGCCCGCTAGTTCGAATCTGAGCTTGACCGATGAAAGCGGGCCCATGTCTTGCTTCAAGACACGGGCCCGCTGTTCACCGCGCGCTGCTCATTGCGTCACAGCCGTGCGCCGCCGGAGGCCTTGATGAGCTGCCCAGTGACCCAGTACGAATCGTCGGAAGCCAGGAACGCCGCGATGTCTGCGATGTCTTGCGGCTGACCGATGCGGCCGAGAGGAGTCTCTGCTTCGGTCTTCTTCTGGAAGTCACTGCCGATGAAGCCGGCCGCGTGCACGCCTTCAGTTTCGACCATGCCAGGGTTCAGCGAGTTGACGCGAATCTTCTTTGGGCCGAGTTCGCCGGCGAGCGCAACGGTGATCGAATCGAGCGCACCCTTGGTCGCGCTGTAGACGGAAGCCGCAGGGATACCTGCCGCAGCGACCGAGCCGATGTTAATGACGCTACCGCCCTTAGGGTCGAAGTGCTTCACAGCTTCCTGCGTGGTAAGCAGCAGGCCGAGCACGTTCACGTTGAATTGCTTGTGGAAGTGCTCCGGCGTGACCGCTTCGAGTGGCCCGAACTCATAAATGCCCGCGTTGTTTACCAGAATGCTGATGGGTCCAAGCTCTTTCGCGACTTTCGCGACGAGTGGCCCGATGGTGTCAGGATCGGCCACGTTTGCCTGCACAGCGATAGCCTTGCCGCCGGCCTTCTTGATTTCGGCCACCACCTTGTCGGCGCCTGCCTTGCTGCCGGAATAATTGACTGCGACTGCGGCGCCGCGCGCTGCGAGTTCAAGCGCGATGGCTGCGCCGATGCCTTTGGATGCGCCGGTCACCAACGCGACTTTGCCTTGAAGTGTGCTCATAATCTCTGCTCCCGATCGGAATGTCATCGCTTCGACATTTCGATAACTGTCGAATTGATTACACGGGGCTAAGAAATGGATTCAGAACCGTTGTGGAAAATCCTGGAAAGGTACTTCAGCGCGAGGCGCAGGAGACGGTTTCGAGTGCCTGCAGGGTCTCTGCCAAAGCTTCGAGGATACCTGGCCGGAGCTTGAGATTGTGGAACTTGCCGGCGCGTTCGATCTCGATCAATCCTGCAGATTCCAAGCTCCTTCACATGGTGCGAAAGAGTCGCGGGCGAGATCGCCAGCGCCGCCAGCGCCTGAGAGCAGCCGAGAGGACACGATGCCTTGGCGATGCGTTCCAGGAGTTCGAATCGACGCGGATCGGCAAGCGCCTTCAAAATTGCCGTACGGCGTGCGCGCGTGAGGCGCGGCGTTTTCGCCGATGTCACCGAGGAAGAATTTGCTACCGTCATCGCTGCACGCCCGTTCATTGGATGCAATCGTAGCGCAACCGGAATCATTCGCCCGGCTTGTGCCCCAGTGCCAGCAAGGTTTGGAACTGCGGCGCTTCCGGATCTTTGTCCACAACTGAAGCGCGGACCTCGACAAATCCTGCATTCGCGAGCATTGTTTCCATCTCTGCCTCGCTGAAGCCCAGCCACTCGTCGGCATAGAGTTCGCGCGCTTCTTCAAACCGATGCTTGGCCAAATCCAGAATCACAAGGCGCCCTGCGGGCCGCAGAATCCTCCACGCCTCGCGCAGAGCTCGTTCGGGATGCGCCGCATGATGCAGGGATTGCGAAAAGAAAACAAGATCGACGGACGCATCGTCGATAGGCAATTCTTCCATTTCTCCGAGTCGAAACTCTACATTGGGGGCTGCTGCATGCAATGCCCTGTCGCGGGCGACGTCGAGCATCTTCTGCGACGAATCGACTGCGATCACCCGAGTCGCCGCCTGTGCGAGGAGGAGCGAGAAGCTCCCATCGCCCGCGCCGAGATCGGCGATGACCATGCGCGGCAGTAAATGCAGAAACGCCTCCGCGAGGCTCTTCCAACTTTTGCCGGGGACGTAGTCCTTGCCGAGGCGGCCTGCCATGCTGTCGAAGAAGGCACGCATCTTGTCCTGCCGCTTCTTCACCACACGGCGCATCGCGGCCTGGTCTATTGAAGACTCGGAAATTTCGCGCCGAGCCTGGGCCAGCAGGTCTTCAATCAGGTTCGCTGGGCTTTCCACGGAAAGGCGATAGAGGCTGCTCTTTCCGGTCCGCCGGTCTTCGACAAGCCCTGCTTGCTTGAGTTGCGAGAGGTGGGTCGAGATGGAGCTTTGCCCCATCACCAGGATCTCCTGCAACTCGGCCACTGATAGTTCTTCTTCCTTTAAAAGCAAGAGGATACGGAGCCGGTTGGGTTCGGCTGCGGCGCGCAGGATTTTCACGATTGACGGCATGGATGAATTCTGCTACATATCAATATATCACGATTTGACGATATAAGGAGTAACCCCATGTCCCCTACCACCCTCGAAGTTGCGCAAGCCGAATACAAGGTTGCTGACCTGTCCCTGGCCGAATGGGGCCGGAAAGAAATTGCGATCGCCGAGCACGAGATGCCCGGCCTGATGGCGATCCGCAACAAGTACGCGGCTGCGAAGCCGCTGGCGGGCGTGCGCATCACCGGCTCGTTGCATATGACGATTCAAACCGCGGTCTTGATTGAGACGCTGGTGAGCCTGGGCGCTGAAGTGCGCTGGGCGAGTTGCAATATCTTCTCCACGCAGGATCACGCGGCGGCCGCGATTGCGGCGAGCGGCGTTCCGGTATTCGCATGGAAGGGCGAGTCACTCGAAGAGTATTGGGACTGCACTTATCGCGCGCTGACCCACAAAGGCGACAAGGGGCCGCAGCTTGTGGTCGACGATGGCGGCGATGTGACGCTTCTGATTCACAAAGGCTACGATCTCGAAGAAGGCGACAAGTGGGTCGATACGCCGTCGAGCAATCACGAAGAGCAGGTGATCAAGGACCTGCTGAAGAAGGTTTACGCTGAGGATCCGAAGCACTGGCACAAGGTTGTGAAGGAATGGCGTGGCGTTTCTGAAGAGACGACCACTGGCGTCCACCGGCTCTACCAGATGCTTGAAAAGGGCAAGCTGCTCGTTCCCGCGATCAACGTGAATGACTCGGTCACCAAGAGCAAGTTCGACAATCTGTATGGCTGCCGCGAGTCGTTGGCCGACGGCATCAAGCGCGCGACGGACGTGATGGTTGCCGGCAAGGTTGCGGTGGTTTGCGGTTATGGCGATGTGGGCAAGGGCTGCTCGCACTCGCTGCGCGGCATGGGCGCTCGCGTCATCGTCACGGAAGTCGATCCCATCAACGCGCTGCAGGCGGCGATGGAAGGCTTCGAAGTCACGACGGTCGAAGACACGCTGGGCCGCGGCGACATCTACGTCACCTGCACCGGCAATGTGGACATCATCACGCTCGACCACATGAAGAAGATGAAGGACCAGGCCATCGTCTGCAACATCGGCCACTTCGATAACGAGATCCAAATGGACCGGCTCAACGCAGAAAAGGGCGTGACGAAGCTGAACATCAAGCCGCAGGTGGACAACTACAAGTTCCCTGATGGGCACAGCATCTTCGTTCTGGCAGAAGGCCGCCTGGTGAATCTGGGTTGCGCCACGGGCCATCCGAGCTTCGTGATGTCGAACAGCTTCGCCAACCAGACGCTGGCGCAGCTCGATCTTTGGAAGAACAAGGACAGCTACAAGGTGAACGTCTACACGCTGCCCAAAAAGCTGGACGAAGAAGTGGCGCGGCTGCACCTTGAAAAGATCGGCGTGAAGCTGACGACGCTGACCAAGCCGCAGGCCGACTACATTGGCGTGCCGGTGGAAGGGCCGTACAAGGCGGACTTTTACAGGTACTAAGTTAGTTCGCAGTTCTTAGTTCGTAGTTCACAATGGCTAGTCTCGCGACCCATTGGGAACTACGAACTCTGGACTTTGAACTGAACGCTGAGAAGTACGAACTGGGAACTGAGACTCCTATGCATACACCCAGCTTCTCCTTTGAGTTGTTTCCGCCGCGCACGCCGGAGGCTGCGGCGAAATTGCCGAGCGTGATCGGCCAACTGGCATCGGTGCGGCCGGATTTTTTCTCCGTCACTCACGGCGCCGGCGGTTCCGATCAGGATGGCACCTACGAGACGCTCCTGACGGTGGTCGAGCATGCGGGCGTGGAGGTCGCGCCGCACCTTACCTGCGTCGGTTCGACCCGCGCCCACATCGCAGCCCTGCTGCAGCGTTATCGGAAGCGGGCGTGAAGCGCATTGTTGCTCTGCGCGGCGATCTTCCTTCTACGGCATAACGGCTCTGCTGCGCCGGGCGAGTTTCACTATGCGAGCGAGCTAGTCACGCTTCATTCGCGAGACTCACGGCGACGCTTTCAAAATCGAAGTGGCCGCCTATCCTGAGATGCACCCGCAAGCAGGCAGCCCTGGCGCGGACTTCGATCATTTCCGCCGCAAGGTAGAGGCGGGCGCGGACGGCGCGCTGACGCAGCTCTTCTACAACGCCGATGCGTATTTCGACTTTATGGAGCGCTGCGGCAAGGCGGGTATCACGATCCCCGTGGTGCCCGGGATCATGCCGATCACCAGTTTCGCCAATACGGAGCGCTTCTGCAACGGCTGCGGCGCCGATCTGCCGCGATGGGTGCGCCTGCGCCTTGAACAGTTGCGGGACGACAAGACTGCGCTTCTCGACTTTGGTCTGGAAGTGGTGACCCGGCTCTGCGAAACGCTGCTGCGCAATGGCGCGCCGGGCCTGCATTTCTACACGATCAACCAGGCCGAACCGACGCTGCGCTTGTGGAAGAACCTCGCACTGCCATTCCCAGCGGGCGTCGAGTGTTTGGACGAAGAGGTGCTCAGTCTGCATGTCGACAAAATCGACGTTGAATTGACCACGGTACCCGCAAAGCCGAGCTTTGCCGTTCAATGAGAGTGATTGTGCGCGAAGAGACGATGATAGAGGCGCCATACGGCACCGTGCATCAGGGGGTTTGTTCGGCTTTGAGCGCAGCGTAAGAGCGTCGTACATAGAGATCGAACTCAGGCGGCCAGCCGATCGTGGAGCGGCGCTCCCCAGTAGTCGCCCTCGGCCCACTTGGCCAATACTGCTTTGTAACCCACGACGTGCGTGACGAAATCGAGCAGGCACTGCGGCATCTGTTCTTCGACGACCAGGTAGGCTTTCTCGATAATGATCTTCTCGCGAATATCATTCAGCGGCATGAAGATCGTGGTCATCCAAAGCATCCACTCCTTCATTTCGGAATCGAGAATGGGATCGCTTTTTTCCTTTCCCTGGCGATTCAGCAAGGCGCGGTAGGCGATGTTGCCTGCCTCGGATGCGACATACAAGGGACCATAAAACTCATTCAGACGCTTGTTGACGAGCTTCAGCTTGTCGCGACGCCGGGCCAGCATGCGGGCACTGAGAAAAGTCATTAGGTAGCCGGCGAAGGCGAGCAGGATGGTGAGGATCGCTGCGTTCTGCAGCACCGTGGGAACGGAGTAGGACGGTAAGTCCATTACGCGGTCGCCTCGGCGGAGAGTATACGGGAGGCGCGGATCGCGTCAGTGTGATCGAGGCTACAGACTGGTTTTGGGGGACGCCCCAAAATATGGGCTGGATGATCCGGCTTCCGGTCAATCCGGCTTAAGACGAACCTAGCGGGCTGTAGCACATCGTTGGCGGGTGCACGCTAGGTCCTGCTACTTTAGTAATCTATATTCTACAACATAAGTAACATATAAAGATGGTTACTTCTTTTATTCCATTTTATAAGGTGAAGATAATGAAGCACTTATTCTTTCAGAATCCTAAAAATCATCTCGCAATTGCCGCTTTCTTATGCATTTACGTCAGTCAGAGTGCCGTTCCGGTCCACGCCGCCACAAGCGTCGCCACACGGCTGGAGTTTGCCTCAACAGCCCAAACCATTCCGCTCGGCGCCTGCAGCGTTGTAAAAATCGCTACGGCCAACGGTGCAATGCAACTAGCGGCCGTCGCAGCGTCCACCACCGTGACGGTAAGCGGTGGCAATGGCAATCTTGAATTCTTCAGCAACGCAGCTTGTACGGTTCGCAACGTTGAGGTCGTTATCCCGGCGAGCCAGAGCTCTGGAGATCTCTTCATCTCGGGATCCAAAGAAGGTTCCTATGTGCTCTCGATCAGGGCACCGGGTTACAACGCGGCCACGCAGAATGTCGCGATTTCGGCGCCAGCGCCGCCAGCATGTGCAGGGAGCCAAGCGGCTCCGGGGGCACCGCCGGCGCAGGCGGGAGCCGCAGGTTTCAAAAATCTCGTGTTCGACGACGAATTCAATTCGACGAGCACCATTTCGCCGAACAACTCGGGCACCTTCAACTGGTATACCTACAATCCGTACACCGCTTCAGCCGAACTGAACAAGAACGAGATGGAAGTCAATAATGGCTGCCTGACCATCCTGACCGATCTGAGCGGATATAGTGATGGGCTGACGACGATTCATTCCACCAGCCCAACTTCCGGGACATTTCAGCACGGGTATTTCGAGGCACGAATGCAGTTCTATCCGGCCGGAAGTGAAGGCGGAGCATGGCCGGCGTTCTGGTCCTATGCTCTCGAGGGCGTTCAGGGAGCCAGCCCTTTTGCAGAATTGGACTTTGTCGAAGCGTATCCCGGCGGCAAGGGTGGTGCCACGAGTGGAAACAACGGTGTGACTCTGCTGACCACCGTCCATCAATGGACGTCCAGCAAGGGTTCCAGCAGCAGCGTGCAGCAGCCGAACGATGTTCCCGCGTTGCCGGAGAACTTCAATTTCGACGCCTTCCATATCTATGGTTGCTTATGGACCAAGGATAGCGTCACCTGGTACATCGACAATCAGCCCGTGATGACGGTTGCGACGGGAGCGGGGACGAAATTCACCGCGTTGGAGCAGGATCACATGTTCCTGGTGCTGGGCACCGGCAAGAACTGGCCCGCCACCTATGACTACGTTCACGTTTGGCAGTAAGCAATTTCTCCCAGGGTTGAAAAGGTTCTCCCAAAGAAGGAAAGGCCATCGGGCGCGCGTGTAAGTTCACGCGCCCGATGGCCTTCTCCGACTCTGATCATTTCCGTTGCCTGGGAACTACTTTGATCTCGAAAAGCTTCGGCCAGAGTTTGCCGGTGACGAAGAGCCGGTCGTGCACGGGGTCGTAGGCGATGCCGTTGAGAACGGCTTCAGGGCTTGACCGCTGGTTCCCTGGCAACAAGCCACTCAGGTCGATCCAGCCCATCACCTTGCCGGAAGCGGGCGCGATGCGTGCGATTCGATCCGTGTGCCAGACGTTGGCGTAGATTTGGCCCTGGATGAACTCGAGCTCATTGAGTTGATCGACTGGCTTGCCGTGGTCCTTCACGGTGATGCTGCGCGTCTCGCGGAATGTGGCCGGATCAAAAAAGCGCAGGGTCGCGGAACCGTCGCTGAGGATCAGGCTCTTCGCATCATGTGTCAGGCCCCAGCCCTCGCCGTCATACGGGAACGACCGCAAAAAGCGAAAGGTCGCGCGGTCATAGACCAGCGCGACGTGTGATTGCCAGGTGAGCTGGATGAGCGTGTTGCCCCAGTCGGTCAGACCTTCAGCAAAATACTGGCTTGGCACGTCCTGATAGCGCAGGATGCGTCCGGTCTCGAGGTCTTCTTCGCGCAGGGAGGATTTGCCCTGGATCCCGGTGCTTTCATATAGATGGCCATCGAGGAAGATCAGTCCCTGTGTGAAGGCCTGTTGATCGTGCGGGTAGGCGTGGACGACGCGATAACTGTCTGCCGCGAGTGCGTGGCTTGCCGCGCAAGCACCGAGAAAGACAACGAACAAGATCCGAATCGCTCTTGGAAAAAACATCTGCTGCGATTCTATGGGGATCCTCGCGATCGGGTCGATCAGCTTGCGCCGAGATAGACGAAGCGGAGAAGGAACAGCACGGCCAGGATATAGAGCAGCCAGTCCTGCTTGCGGTAGTTGCCCGTGGCCAGGTGAAGGACGGCCCAGGCGATGATCCCAAAGCCAAGACCGTTGGCGATGGAATACGTCAGCGGAATCAAAATCAGGGTGAGGAAGGCGGGAACAGCGACGAGGGGTTCGTGCCAGCGAATTTCTGTAATGGTGGCGAGCATCAGCGAACCCACAAGGATTAACGCGGGAGCGGTCGCGGCGGAGGGAACTACCCCGACAAAAGGAGCGGCGCCGACAGCGGCAAGAAAGAGCAGGCCCGTGACGATGGCCGTGACGCCCGATCGTCCGCCCGCAGCGACGCCGGCGGTGGATTCGACATAACTGGTGACTGTGGATGTGCCGGTCATGGAGCCGAAGACAGTGGCCGTCGCATCGGCGAGCAGGATACGGTTCAGGCGCGGAATGGAGTGATCGGCTGCAATGAGACCGGCGCGCTTGGTGACGGCCACCAGTGTGCCGAGGTTGTCGAAGAGATCAACGAAGAAGAAGACGAAGATGATTTCGAGAAGTCCCTTGTTGAGTGCGCCGCGAATATCGAGTTTGAGGAATGTGCCGGAGAGGCTCGCAAAGCCGCCGCTGGCGGGCGTCCAGTGCACAATGCCCATGGCCCAGGCGATTCCAGTGATCACAAGAACGCCGATGAGAATGGAACCGCGAACTTTTTTGATTTCGAGGGCGACCATGAGAATGAGGCCCAGCAGCGCGAGTGCCGCGGTGGGATTGCGAATGTTGCCGAGCCCGACAAGCGTCGCGGGATCGCTGACGACGAGGCCCGCATTGCGAAAGCCGATGAAGGCGATAAAGAGGCCGATACCGCTCGCAACTGCTGCGTAAAGCTCATGCGGAATGGAACGCAGAATCATCTGGCGGATGCCGGCCGCCGTGAGAGCGAGAAAGATAATGCCGGAGAGAAAAACCGCGCCCAGGGCGGTCTGCCAGGGGATGTGCATCTTGAGGCAGACGGTGTAAGTGAAGTACGCGTTGAGGCCCATGCCCGGCGCGAGGGCGATGGGATAGCGCGCGACGATGCCCATGAGAATGGAGCCGAACGCTGCCGAGAGGCATGTCGCCGCAGTGACCGCGGGCAATGGCACTCCGGCTGCCGCAAGGATTGCGGGGTTGACCAGCACGATGTAGGCCATCGTGAGAAAGGTCGTGACTCCGGCCAGAATCTCCGTGCGCCAGTTGGTCCCCAGATGAGTGAATTCAAAGTACCGTTCAAGGAACTTGAGCATGGGCGGGTGCTTTTAGAAGAACATAGATGGAGCGCGTCGCAAAGCAATTTGTGCGGTCGCTCAGGACGCCGTCTAGGCGGCGAGGCGTTTCAGCGCGCGCCGGTGCAGGATCCAATTCATCGATGTCCCTTGCGTAACAATCGAAAAGACGACCACCATATACGTTGCGCCCAGCATCCAGGAACGCCCGAGGGCTTCTGGAACAGAGAGAGCCAGAGCGATCGATAAGCCTCCGCGCAGGCCGCCCCATGTAAGCACGAACGTGGAGCTCCGATGTGCAGGCCGGATTATGCGCACGAGCAGGAGCAGTCCGGCGACAGCGACAAAGCGCACGGCATTGACTGAAAGAATTGCGGCGAATCCTGTAACGATCGTCGCCCGATCCAGCGCAATCGCCATGGCCTCGAGGCCAAGCAGAACAAAGAGAATCGAATTCTGCACTTCGTCAATGACTTTCCAGAAGCCATCGACGCTGTTGTCTGCGATATTTCCTTTCGGCAGCATGCGATTGAAGTGACGCAGAGCGATTCCGGCGACGACTGCTTCCAATGGCGGCGAAACCTTTAGCATGTCGGCGAAGGCATATCCGCCGAATGCCAGTGCAATCGTGACCAGAATGTCGACCTGATACGCGTTGATGCGGCGCATGAGTTGGGATGCAATCCAGGCGGCCACCACGCCGACGAGAATTCCGCCGCCGGCTTTGGCCAGCAGAATTCCAGCGACGTGCCAGGGGGTGGGCGCATTCCCTGCTGCGACGTCAAGCATGGTGATGAAGAGAACGGCGCCGATGCCGTCATTGAAGAGGGATTCGCCGGCAAGCTGGGCTTCAATGTGCTTCGGAATGCCGACGCGTCGCAGCATTTCCAGTACTGCGATGGGATCGGTGGGGGATATGAGCGCGCCGAAGATCAGACACTCAATCCACGGGATGCGGCCGCTACTCATGAGCTCCATCAAAAGTGCGACGAGGAAGAACATGATGCCCGTGCCAACCGTGGACAGCAATGTGATTGCGAGCTTTTCCCGGACGAGTTCATCGAGGTCGAGCAGAAAGGCGCCTGCAAACAACAAAAGGGGCAGCATGCCACGGAGGATCAGTGTTCCAAAATCAATTTGGTTGAGAAACGTGGTCACCCACAGATGAATACCAGGTACTTTTTTCGAAGTGAGGATGAGTGCGAGCGAGGCAAGCATCGTCAGCAACATCGTGCCGATGGTGATGGGCAATTTGAGCCAGCGGCAGGTGATCAGGCCGAAGACGGCTGCGGTGGCGAACAGAAGACTCAGGATCTGCAGGATCGTCATAGGGCTGCCTAGAAAGCGGATGCACCATGGTAGCGAACGGGAAAACGTCGAACGACGCGACCAATGATACGGCTCACGGAAACTGTGGGACCCGGAAATCTACAGAAGCTTTGCGGCGTCTTTGGCGAAGTAGGTGACGATGAAGTCCGCGCCGGCGCGGCGAATGCCGACGAGCGACTCGAGAATGGCGCGATCGCGGTCGAGCCAGCCTTTTTCAAAGGCGGCCTGCAGCATGGAGTATTCGCCGGAGACCTGGTAGGCGCCGATGGGCACGTCGACAGCGTTCGCGGGCGGCGAGGACGACGTCGAGGTAGGGCATGGCGGGCTTCATCAGGATCATGTCGGCGCCTTCTTCGAGATCGAGATCGATCTCGCGCATCGCTTCGCGGAGATTGGCGCCATCCATCTGGTAGGTTCGGCGGTCGCCGAATTGGGGCGCGGAGTCGGCGGCTTCGCGGAAGGGGCCGTAGAACGCCGAGGCGAATTTCGATGCGTAGCTGAGGATCGGCGTCTCGGCGAGGCCGTTCTGGTCGAGGCCCTCCCGGATGGCGGCGACGCGGCCGTCCATCATGTCGCTGGGAGCGACGATGTCGGCGCCGGCGCGGGCAAGGCTGGTTGCGGTGCGGGCCAGCAGTTCGAGGGAAGGATCGTTGTCGACGTCGAAGCCGTCCGGAGTTTTGACGACCACGCCGCAGTGGCCGTGGCTGGTGTACTCGCACAGGCAGACGTCGGCGATGAGAACGAGTTTCTTGGCGGCGGCTGGATCTGCTTGAGTGCGCGCAGGCCTTGCTGCACGATGCCGTTCTCGTCCCAGGCGCCGGTAGCCTGTTCGTCCTTGGCTCGGGCAGGCCGAAGAGCAGCAGGCCGCCGATGCCGAGCTGCGCCGCTTCTTCTGCTTCGCGGACGGCTTCGTCGACGGAGAGATTGAAGACGCCGGGCATGGAACTGACGGCGTTGCGCACGCCTTTGCCGGGACAGAGAAAGAGCGGATAGATCAGGTCGCCGGGGTCAAGCGCAGTTTCGCGGACCAGTGCGCGGAGCGACTCGGTGCGGCGCAGGCGGCGCATGCGATTCTGCGGAAAGCTCATGGATCGATTGTAAGGGCAGGGGGCGGAGTTAGCGGAGCGGGCGGGGTCAGCAATTCTCCGACGCGCTTTCGGACCGTGCGCCAACGCGCGGACGGCGCGGCTAACCCCGCTCAAAGCTGGTCGTAGAGGGTGGTGTTGCGGTAGCCGAGGAGCGTGACCAGGGTCCAGATGCCGAGAGCTGTGCCGATGGGAATCCGGATCAGGGAAATGAAAGCGGCGACGATCGCCACGACCCGCCCCCACTGTGTCGCGCTCCATCAGGCCCCAGCCGGCGATGAGGGCGAGGGCCGAGCGAACCACCATGATGGACCAGGCGAAGCGCATGAGCGCGGGGCCGAAACCCCATCCAGGACCGAAGGGGCCATGTCCCCAGGGGCCGAAGCCTGATTGAGAAATGAGTTGGCAAAGGCCATGCCGACGAAGCCCAGCGCAAGCGATAGTCCGCCATAGACGAACCAGACGATGCTGAGGGCCCTGATGCGGCTGGAGTAGTTCTGGAGCTGGAAATCGAAATTGGGCACGATGGGAACCGGCGCCGCCACGGGGCGGCCGCATTGGGCGCAGACGGTTGCCCCGGTGCTAGAGCCTGACCACATCCGCTGCAAAACATGGTTGCCTCCTCCGAATTCCGTACTGAGCTTAATACGAATGGGGTGCAACTTGTGTTCCAGTAAAGATTGAAGATTCCTGCGGCGGCGCGATTAATTATCGGATGGCAGGCGCCGGCCGCTGCTTCTCCCAGTGCTCTTCGTGGCGGTCGTCGCGCAGGATCAGGGCTGTGACGTGGCCCTGGGGATCGCGCTCGACGGTGATGCGGGTGAGGCTGATGCCGTTGGGATAGAAGAGGGTGGACAGCGATTCGGCGGCCAGTTCGTTGATCTCGCCGTGAATGTTCTTCTGGTAAAGCTGGTCGCCCTGGCGGAAGATGGTGACGGCGAGTGCGCCGTGTTCGTCGAGGTACTCGCCGGTAAAGCTGTCGAGTTGCGCGGGCGTCAGTTTGAGCGCAGGGGGATGCAAGGGAATGACGAGGCGCTCGGCGAACGGCAGCGGCTCCTGCTTTGGATCGAGGCGGTGCGAGAGCAGCCAGCGCGGCAGTCGGGCTCGTTGAAGGCGCGGAACCAGCAGTCGTGCCTGAGGCCCTGATAGACCCAGTAACGGATGTGGCCGCCGGCGGCCTTGAAGCCGCATACATCAGCTCATCTTCGCGCACGGGCACGACGGGATCGTCGCTGCCGTGAAAGAGCCAGATGGGGGTGCGGCCCACGGCGTGCGCGTATTCGGCGGGAAGCGTCGAGGCCTCGTGCCAGCGCTCGGGCGCATAGCTCCAGAAGATGCCGCCGGCGGCGATGGCGATGGCCGCCCAGCGTTTGGGATAAGTGCGCGCCAGCTCCCATGCGCCGTAGCCGCCCAGGGAGAGGCCGGTGAGATAGGTGCGCGCCGTGTCGGCGTGGAACTCGATGGTCTCCTGATCGAGGGCGGCCATGGCCATGGTCATCATGTCGGGGTCGGTCCAGTAGTGAACCTGCGGACACTGCGGCATCACGATGATGAAGGGCCAGCGCTCGGGGTGGTCGCGCACCGCTGCGGGCAGGCCGATCTGCGTCTGCCACATGCCTTCGGCGCCGCGCTCGCCGCGGCCGTGGAGAAAGAGGATGATGGGCCATTGCCTGTGGTCGTCGCGCCGCCAGTCTTCGGGCAGGTAGACCTGGAAGCGATAGGTGACGCCGTGGAGCTCGAGGGTGCGATTGAGGAAGCCGGTTTCCTGGAAGTTTTTGGGATGAGAGATGAGAGGTCCGCGCGAGCGCGCCCGACCGGAAGGGCGCCAGCGGCGATGCGATCAAGAAGGCAAGCCGCCAGAGCTCTCGGGAAGCGCGTGCATACGTTTCCTCATCATACGGCCAGCCCTGTCGCCGATGGCTCGAGTTGTCTGAGGCAAGCATCTGTAGAGAACCAAGTGGCATTGAAATTCTTTCGGTATTCCTGACAAATTTCTTACGAACGGCATGAAAGAATGAGCAGAACCCGCACGAAGGCCGACATGAGCCAACTTGAACCCGGAGACGCGCTCGACCACTACCGCATTGATGCGGTGGTTGCCCGCAGCGGCATGTCGACGCTCTACCAGGCCACGGATCTCAGCAGAACGGCAGGCAAGTGGCCATCAAGGTTCCGCATCCGGAGATGGAGGCCGACCCGGTGCTGCTGGAGCGCTTCAAGCGCGAGGAAGAGATCGGCCAGTTGCTGGATCATCCCGGCGTGGTGAAGACCTTCGACGGCGAAGAGCGCAGCCGGGTGTACATGGTGATCGAGTGGGTCGACGGAAGACTGCTGCGGACGATTCTGAATGAAGAAAAGGCATTGCCGATCGAGCGGGCGGTGAAGATCGCGCTCAGCATCTGCGATGCGCTGGACTACATGCACAAGCACGGCGTTGTGCATCGCGACCTGAAGCCGGAAAACGTGATGGTGGACGACGACGACAACGATCAAGCTGATCGATTTCGGCATTGCCATGAAGGAAGACGCGCGGCGGCTGACGTTTGTGAACCTGTCGGCCGCCGCTGGGCACGCCCGACTATATCTCTCCAGAGCAGGTGAAGGGCCAGCGCGGGGACCAGCGCAGCGACATCTATGCGCTGGGCATCATGCTCTACGAGATGCTGACCGGCCGAGTGCCGTTTGTCGGGCCGAATCCGCTGGCGGCGATGAACGAGCGGGTGCTGATCGATCCGCCGCCGCCGCGCGAACTGAATGCGGAGATTTCGCCGGAGCTGGAAGAGATTTTGTATCGCGCGCTGGAGCGCGACCCGCGCCACCGCTATGCGACCGCCCACGAGATGGTCTGGGACCTGGAGCACCAGGAGCAGGTGGGCGTGGAGGACCGAGGGGATCGGACCGTCGGGCGCGGACGGCGCAGGCTGAACAAACAGATGCTGCTCTATGCAGGCATGGCGCTGGTGCCGGTGATGCTGTTTGCGCTGATGCTGCTGCTGGCGAAGCGGTAAGAGGGCAGCAGGCCAGGGAAGTGGCGAAGTAACTGCATTGCGCGCTGTCGGGGACCTTGTGAAGTGCAAGGATCTTGTGGAGTGCAAGCCGGGATTCAGGCAGGAAGCTGTTTCAAGGTTTTGCGGGCCCGGCGGGACCACGGGCGCTCGCGGCGGCGCAGGTAACTTGGCATGGTTGGTTCCTTATCGAGCACTTTTTGCGCCCATTGCCGCGCCTCGGCGGTTCGGCCTTCGGAGGCGAGTAAATCGGCAAAATTCAGGTACGTTTCCGACAACGTCGACAGGACGGTGACCTGCCGAAAAAGCGCCTCGGATTTTTCTTTCTGTCCGGTGAGCGCGTAGGCTTGCGCCAGCAACCCGCCAGCCCGATGAAAATCGTGATTTGGATCCTTGAAGATGACCTTCTCGAGGTCCGGTAACGCGCCTGCTGCATCGCCGAGAAGGATTGCGCAGACGCCCCGATGATAGAAGGTTTCGAGCGTATTGGAGCGCGCGGCGATGGCCTTGTCGAATGCGTTTCTCGCCAACTGCAGGTTGCCGTTTTCCATGAGCAGCTCACCGAGTTCTTCAAAGTTGCCGGCGGAGGGATTGTCGAGGATGGCTAGCTCGAGAGTCCGGATGCGCTTCCCTCGGGAGATGCCTTTGAAAGATTGATTCAGCAGGCCGGCGTCAGGAAGAACTTCAGCAAAGAGATAGACCAGGGCGCCAATGGGACCGAGGAAGAGAATGATATAGAGCCAATAGGTGTCGGGTCGGCGGCGGATGAAATGAATAATCGCCGCGGCCTGGAGAAAAAGACCCCAGGGATAGAAAAGATGTGTCAGCGCTCCCATGCAGTTGTCGGTGCTGTCCGATTATAAGTGTGCACGATGAGACGCCCCCTCCCACTTTTGATGAATTGCGTGCGGCGGTGTCACGAACGAGCGCCTACTGCTCTACACCGCCGATGGCCCCGGTGCCGGTGCATTAGAGCGGTTCCACCATTGCTCTATCCCGTGAAATTGGTCGATCTTCAGCGAAACGAGTCGTCGCGATGAACGACGAATTCCGGATAGGCGCCCCCGCCTAATTCGTGGAGGTCCATGCCGATGCGCTCGCCGTCGGGTTCGACGCGGAAAGGGACGACCCGGTTGAGCACCGCAAAAAGCAGATAGATCAGCGGCAGAAAAAAACCAAGCAGCGCGGAAATACCGATGAGCTGGGCCAGGAATTGTCCTTGTTGAGGCGCAAAAATACCCACGGCGAGAAGGCCCCAAAGGCCGCCGGCGGCGTGGACGGAGATGGCGCCGGAGGGATCGTCGATGGAGACCGCGAGCTCAAGGAATTCGACGATAAGGGGCATGGCGATGCCGGCGACGAGGCCGGTGAAGACTGCTTCAAGCGGCGTGACGAGGCTGGCACAGGCGCTTGAAGTGACGAGTCCCGCGAGCCAGCCGTTGGCGCACAGGCTGGCGTCCGGTTTGCCGAAGCGAATACGCGTGACCGTGAAAGTGGCGGCCAGCGCCGCGGCGGCGGAGAGCAAAGTGTTGATCGCGGTGACCGGAAGCGCAGTGGGTGACGCGCCAAGCCAGAGCAGCGCTCCCGCCATGTTCAAGGCCATCCATCCCACAAGAGCAATCAGGCAGCCGAAGAGAATGTACACGGCGTTGTGGCCGGGCATGGCTGTGGAGAGGCCTTCCTTGGGGAATTTGCCGCGGCGTGGACCGGCGATCCAGACGACAACGAGTGCGCTGAATCCCCCGAGAACGTGGATCGTTGCGGCACCGCCGACGTCGAGGAATCCCAAACCAAGCGAAAAGTTGAGACCGAGCTGAGCGAGCCAGCCGCCGCCCCAGGTCCAATGCGAGACGAAAGGAAAAACGAGAGCGGCGACGACTGCAGCCGAGGCAGCACCAGCGTTCAAACGCCAGCGATCGGCTCCGGATCCCCAGGGAATGAGCACGGCAAGAGCCAAAGCAAGAAATTCAAAGAGCAGTGCGAGCTGGGCGCGCATCGGTGAAGAAGACGAGACCGCTGAGCGCGATCGGGCCGGTTCCGGCCCAGTTCCAAGGCTTGCCCGACAGATGAAATACGTGTCCTGAACCAGCCGCGCCATCGGCGAATGTAGCGCCGACCAATGCGAAAACGAGGACGGCGACGGAAATCAAGACCAGGCAACCCAACATAGATTGCGCGGCAGAACGCGAACGGCCGAGGCCGGCATTGATGAGGGCGAGTCCTGCAATCGCGAGCGGCGCCAACAGGAGAAGTGACAGAGTGAGGGCAAACGACACATCGGGGATAGGCGGAGCAGCGGGAGCGAGCATTAGTGGAATTCTCCGCCTTCCACGTCACGGCCCAGGCTTTGTCCGTGACGGCCTCGTTTGGGCGCCATGTGGCCGCGAATTGCCACGGCCAGGCCCATGCCTTCGACGGCAACCCCGCACACAACAAATGCGGCCCGCGTGTTTGGATCCGGGAAGAGGAGGATGGCTGCCAGAGTGAGAAAGAAACCGGCCGGCATGACCAGCAGCCCTGCGTATTTCATGACCGATCCTTTGTGCCTTGCGGTCCCGGGTAGAGGAGGTCCCGTAAGACTGCGTCGATGTGCGATGGAGTGAAATCACGATCGAAATACCCAAGGCCACCTCATCCAAGTGTTGATTTCCTTGAGAAATCGACATCATGCACACGGCTCTTTCGGGCATGGTTATCGCGTTTCGCTCGAGTCCACCGTCCTCCGAACACGCGGTCCGCCGAAAAATCAATCGCGATAGGAGACGAACGGCAGTCGGTTGGAATGCCTTTTACGAATTCTAAATCAATTAATTCGTGGAATTGGGCAAATCCGGACATTCTGCAAGGATGACTGAGCGCGTCGGCCGCCCTCCTCAGGTTAGCCCTTACGATTTCCTTTTGAGGGGCAGTCAATAATGGCCTATGTATCGTCGCCTTCACCCGCGCCGCAGGTCTCTGTCCGTGATTCTTGGTGTCATCACGATGGGCAGCGTTGGTTTGCTGCTCGCCTGGGACGCTGATCCGGGCATGTTTCCTGCGAGGGCCCATGACTTTCTCGGCGCATTTCCGCTCGCCATGATCGCGATTGCTTACCTGGTGTACCAGGCCGCGCACCGGCCGGCGCCGATGGAATTTGTAAAGGCAATTTTGCTGGTGGTTGCGTTTCTGTTTTGGGCTGCCAATCAATTGTGGCCCGATCTGCGCCAGGCGACGCTCTTCAACGACATGGCGATTGCGCTTTTTGTTCTCGATGTATTTCTGGTGATCCTTGGCTGGCCGGCATCCTCGCCCGACGAGGCCTTTGCGGAGAGCTACGCGGCTCCATTCGAGAAAAAGCGTCTTTGATCGGGTTTTTGCAGCGCGCAGTTGTCAAGAAAGATGGATGAGCAGGGTTGACGGGAATGATTCTGCGGAAGCAGGAAGCCTGTGATTCGCGTTAAGATTTGGTCACCGCAATCCCATGCTCTGGTACGGTGAGCGCCAGGGAATGTTGTATTGTTCCCTTCTTCCAGCTTCGTCACAACATGCATTCTTTTCAGCGCAATACAAATGTTTCGTCATGCGAAACATTTTTGCGTTTTGAACCGGCCGAACGCTTGCGGACCGGGTTCTGACTGCTATATTGAATTTTCGGGGTCATCCGACGCACAGCTTCCCTTTGCAACAAAACCGAAATTGACCGCAACATGTGTGATCGCAAGCACAGCGCGCATCGCTGCGGCACGAAACGAAGAAAAAACGAAGCAGGAAAGCATTCATGGCGCAGATATTCGATCGCAGCTCCAATGCTCTGGCTCGCACGAGCCTGGTGTTGACGGGGCTGATCGTGATCGCCCTGGGGGTCACGCTGGACCAGTTGCAGCGCTCGCCCTGGGTGACGCGGCAGGGCCAGCGCCCGGACCAGCCGGTGCCTTTCAGCCACAAGCATCACGTGCAGGGCCTGGGGCTGCAATGCCAGTACTGTCACGTGACGGTGGAGAAGTCGAGCTACGCCGGAATTCCGCCCACCAAGACCTGCATGAACTGCCACGCGCAGATCTGGACCAATGCGCAACTGCTGGAGCCGGTGCGGCACAGCTGGGCCACGGGGCAATCGCTGGTCTGGACCAAGGTGCACGACCTGCCCGATTTTGTCTACTTCAGCCACGAGATTCATGTGAACAAGGGCCTGGGCTGCGCGAGCTGCCACGGCCGCGTGGACCAGATGCCGCTGATGTATGCGCAGAACACGCTGCAGATGGAGTGGTGCCTGGACTGCCATCGCAACCCGGCGAAGAATCTGCGGCCGACGAGCGAGATCTACAACATGGCGTGGGAAGAGCCGGCGGAAGACCGGCCGGTGTGGTGCTCGGTGGGCGACGAGAAGACTGGCATGCCGACGGCGCAGAGCGTGAACTGCGTGACGAAGGATCCGAGCGGGGCGGGGCCGGAGATGGCCTCGCTGGAGCTGCCGGCGAGCTGGCGCGCAGGGGCTGGCGGGCGATGTCGCCGGAGCAGCGTTGCCTGCGACCCGTCGAGCTATCGAGAAGTTCACCAGCCAGGATGGAGCTGGGGCATTTCCTGGTGAATCACTACAAGATTCGCACGCCGAAGGATCTGACCAGTTGCGAGGTCTGCCACCGATGAGCAGAGCGAATGGATCGGAACAGAACCGACGGGGATGAAGCCATGGCTGACGGGAACATGCCTCAGGGGCTAAAGCCCACGATAATTTTCGGCGCTTGAGGCACGACTGAAGTCGTACCCTAAGCCGAGCAGCGCGTCGCCGATGACGCTGGAGCAGGTGCGCGCAGGAGTTGAAGGGCGTGAAGGGCAAGAAGTACTGGCGTTCGATGGACGAGCTGGCCAATACGGCGGAGTTTCAGGCTGCGGTGGAGCGGGAGTTTCCCAGCGCGGCGCAGGAGTGGGTCGATCCGGTTTCGCGGCGCGGCTTCATGAAGCTGATGGGCGCTTCGATGGCGCTGGCTGGACTGGCCGGTTGCACCAAGCAGCCCGATGAGCCGATTTATCCCTATGTGAAGGCGCCGGAAGATCTGATTCTGGGCAAGCCGATGTATTTTGCCACGGCGCATCCGTTTGTGACCGGCGCGGTGCCGCTGCTGGTGAAGAGCGATCAGTTCCGTCCCATCAAGATCGATGGCAATCCCGAGCACGCTTACAACCACGGGCTCGTCGGACCTGTTTTCGCAGGGCACGCTGCTCGACCTGTACGATCCCGACCGCTCGCAGCATGTGACCTATCGCGGCGAGAACCGCGAGTGGGCGGAGTTTGCGCAGGAGCTGCGGCTGAAGGCCGCGGCGAGCAAAGACGGAACCGGGCATTTACTTCCTGAGCGCGACGATTACTTCGCCGACGCTGGCGCGGCAATGGAAGGCAGTGCAGGCGGCGTATCCGAAGGCGAAGCTGGTGCAGTACGACCCGGCGATTGCGGGGACCTGGCTGGCGAAGGGGCTGAATGTTCAGTACGACCTGAGCCGGTGCCGACGTGATTGTTTCGCTCGATGCGGATTTTCTTTCGGGCGCGGCGTATCCGGGATTCCACAAGCTGGTGCGCGACTACGCGGAGCGGCGCAAGGACCCGGAGAACGGAATGAACCGGCTGTACGCGGTCGAGAGCACGCCGACCACGACGGGCATGAAGGCCGAGCATCGGCTGGGGCTGCGGGCGAGCGAGATTCCGGCGTTTGCGGCGGCGCTGGCGAAGGCTGTGGGTGTGTCGGGCGTCGATGCTCCGGCCTATGCGTGGACCGGCGAGCAGCAGAAGTTTCTGGCCGCGCTGGCGAAGGATCTGAAGGCCAACGCCGGCAAGAGCGCGGTGATTCCGGGGCTGTATCAGGATCCGTCGGTTGCGGCGCTGGCGCTGGCCATCAACAGCGCGCTGGGCAATGTGGGCAAGACGGTGTTGGTTTCGAGCGAGCCGGCGATTCCGCTGCCCAGCGATCAGATTGCCGATTTCAAGGCGCTGGTGGCCGATCTGAATGCGGGCAAGGTGGATTGGCTGGTGATTCTGAACGCCAATCCGATCTACTACGCGCCCGCCGATCTGGATTTTGCCGACGCCTTCAACAAGGCCAAGATCGTTGCGCATCTCGGCTCGCATGTGCGACGAGACGGGACAGATTGCGCACTGGCATATTCCGGCGGCGCACTATCTGGAATCGTGGTCGGATGCGCGCGCCTATGACGGCACGGTTTCGATTGTGCAGCCGATGATCGATCCGCTCTATGGCGGCAAGATCGGCGCACGATGTGTTCCAGACGCTGCTGGATGAGCCGATGCTGAGCGCGTATGAAGCGGTGCGCGAGACGCTGGAAGACCGACGATCAAGGGCGACTTCGAAACGGGCTGGCGCAAGGCGCTGCACGACGGCTGGATCGACGGACACGGCGTTCGATACGACGTCGAAGACCAGCGTCGAAGCTGGCGCTTCGACGGCGAAGGTTCCCGCGCCCTCGCCGAAGGACTCGCTCGAAATCATCTTCCGGCCCGATCCGAATATCTATGACGGGCGCTGGTCGAACGTGGGCTGGCTGCAGGAGCTGCCCAAGCCGGTGACCAATCTGAGCTGGGACAACGCGGCGATTGTTTCGGGCGCGACGCTGACCAAGCTGGGCCTGGAAGAAGACGACATTGTCGAGCTGACCGTGGGCAACGGCAAGGTGAAGGCGCCGGTGATTGTGGCTCCGGGCCATCCCGACAATTCGGTCACGGTGTACCTCGGCTATGGGCGCGAGTTTGCCGGCCGCGTGGGTTCGGGCGCGGGATTCAATGCTTACCTGATTCGCAATACCTGGGCGCCGTTTTATGCGACCGGGTCGCATCAGGAAGGTCGATGGCAAGTGGGGCATGGCGATCACCAAGAGCCACTTCCAGGATCACCGCGGCAAGACGGTTCAGCGAGCCAGGGCAACGACAACAACTCGCTCGAAGCCGATGAGGCGCTCGGCGAGCGCGGCATTATTCGCTACGCGACGCTCGATGAGTTCAAGGCCAATCCGGAATTTGCGCACGAGGGCGAAGGCCGCGACAACGACCGGACATGGGCACTTCGCTGTTCCCCAACTGGACGTACAACGAGAACAACGCCTGGGGCATGTCGATCGACATGAACAGCTGCACGGGCTGCAATGCCTGCATCGTGAGCTGTTATGCCGAGAACAACATCGCCGTGGTGGGCAAGCAGCAGGTGCGCATCGGGCGCAACATGCAGTGGCTGCGCATCGACACCTATTTTGAAGGCGATCTGTCCGCGCCGCGCGCGCACTTCCAGCCCATGACCTGCCAGCACTGCGAGAACGCTCCCTGCGAGCAGGTTTGCCCGGTGGGCGCCACGGTGCACACGCCGGAAGGCCTGAACACGATGGTCTACAACCGCTGCGTGGGCACCCGCTACTGCTCGAACAACTGCCCCTACAAGGTGCGGCGGTTCAACTTCCTGCTCTTCTCCGATTACGAGACCGAGAGCCTGAAGCTGATGCGCAATCCCGATGTGTCGGTGCGCTCGCGCGGCGTGATGGAGAAGTGCAGCTACTGCGTGCAGCGCATCACGGCGGCCAAGATCGAGGCCGACAAGGAGAATCGCCCGATTCGCGACGGCGAAATTGTGACCGCGTGCCAGCAGGCCTGCCCGGCCTCGGCGATCACCTTCGGCAATATGAACGACAAGAAGAGCCGGGTGGCAAAGCTGCGAGCGCGATGAGCGCAGCTACCAGGTGCTTGCCGACCAGAATACGCGTCCGCGGACGACGTATGTGGCCGAAGTGTTGAATCTGAATTCCGAACTCGAAGAAGCGCCGGTGGAACACGCGCCGGCGAAGGGTTGAAGTCACGATGGCAACCAGCGAAGTGAAACCCAACGAACCCTGGCGTCGATCCGGCAACCGGGGAATATCCGGGTCATTGCGCCGGGCCAGACCTTCAAGTCGGTCACCGAAAAGATCGCGCGCATTGTGCTCACGCCGCACACGCCGCTGGGCTGGTTTGCACTCTTCGGCATGGCGGGCGGCGGCGCGACGGTGCTGCTGGTGGCGGTGACCTGGCTGTTCCTGAAGGGCGTCGGCATCTGGGCCATCACGCAGCCGGTGGCCTGGGGCTTTGCCATCATCAACTTTGTCTGGTGGATCGGCATCGGCCACGCCGGCACGCTGATCTCGGCGATTCTGCTGCTGTTCAAGCAGAGCTGGCGCAACTCGATCAGCCGCTTTGCCGAGGCCATGACGATTTTTGCCGTGGTCTGCGCCGGCATGTTCCCGCTGATTCACGTGGGCCGTCCGTGGCTGGGGTACTGGCTGTTGCCGCTGTCCCTACACCATGAACGTGTGGCCGCAGTTCCGCTCGCCGCTGCTGTGGGACGTGTTTGCGGTTTCGACCTACGCGACGATCTCGGTGGTGTTCTGGTACATCGGCATGGTTCCCGACTTCGGCACCTTCCGCGATCGTTCGCAGTCCAAGATCGCGCCAGTATTTCTACGGCATGCTGTCGCTGGGCTGGCGCGGTTCGGTGCGCCACTGGATGCGCTATGAGACGGCATCGCTGCTGCTGGCGGGTCTGGCGACGCCGCTGGTGCTCTCGGTGCACACGGTCATCAGCTTCGACTTCGCCGTGGCGGTTCTGCCGGGCTGGCACACGACGATCTTCCCGCCCTACTTTGTGGCCGGCGCCATTTATTCGGGCTTCGCCATGGTGCTGACGCTGGCGATTCCGCTGCGCAAGTTCTATCACCTTGAAGCGCTGGTGACCGAGCGCCACATCGACAACATGGGCAAGGTGATGCTGGCGACGGGATTCATTGTGGCCTACGGGTACGGCATGGAAGCCTTCATGGCCTGGTACTCGGCCTCGCACTGGGAAGCCTTCATGTTCTGGAATCGCGTGTTCGGGCCGATGGGCTGGTCCTACTGGGTGCTGATCACCTGCAACCTGGCGATTCCGCTGACGACGCTGTGGTCGCGCAAGCTGCGCACATCGATCCCGTTCATGTTCTTCATCTCGATCGTGGTGAACACGGGCATGTGGTTTGAGCGCTTCGTGATTGTCGTGACCAGCCTCTACCGCGACTTTCTGCCGTCGTCGTGGGGAACCTATCGCGCGACCAAGTGGGACTACATGACCTTTGTGGGCACGCTGGGACTGTTTACGACGCTGTTCCTGTTGTTTGTGCGCTTCCTGCCCATGATTCCGATGAATGAAATTCGCATGTTGCTGCCGGCGGCGAAGATTAAGCCGAAGGCGGCAGCGGAGGCTGGTGACTAGATGCCCGCACGCGAAGGAACCTACGGCCTGCTGGCCGAATTCGATACGCCGAGCGACCTGGTGCGGGCCGCGCAGCAGGCGCGCCACGACGGATGGCGGCGCATGGACTGCTACACGCCCTATCCAGTGGAAGAAGCGGCGGAAGCCATCGGCTTTCATCGCAACAAGGTGCCGCTGCTGACGCTGATCGGCGGGCTGATGGGCCTGGCGGCGATGTTCTCGCTGGAGACCTGGATCTCGGTGCTGGCGTATCCGCTGAATATCGGCGGGCGGCCGACCTATTCATGGCCGGCATTCATTGTGCCTGCCTACGAGTGGACGATTCTGTGGGCGGGTCTGTCGGCGGCCTTTGGCATGCTGGCGCTGAACGGGCTGCCGGCGCTCTATCATCCGCTGTTCAACGCGCCGAACTTCCGCGACGGCGCAACGACGGACAAGTTCTTCCTGTGCCTGGAGGCGCTGGATCCGAAGTTCGATCTGGTGGAGACGAAGGCCTATCTGCACGAGCTTGCAGCCGGTCTCGGTGGTGGAGGTGGAGTACTGATGCAAGGGAGCTCAGCGGATCAGGGATCAGGGGTCAGTGAGCTCCAGCGCAGACGGCCGTCGTGGCGGCGATTGCGGTGCTGCGACGGGTTCGCTGCGCTGCTGCTTGTTGCCGGCTGCCGGCAGGATATGCAGGACCAGCCGAAGATGATTCCGCAGCGGGGCTCGGAGTTGTTTGCCGATCATCGCGGCGCGCGGCCGCAGGTGCTGAACACCGTGGCGCGCGGGCAGCTGCACGAAGACAGCTACTTCTATACCGGCGTGGTCCAGGGCGCGAACGGCTATCGCGAAGAGCAGAACCTGATGCCGTTCCCGGTGACGATGGAAGTGCTGAAGCGCGGGCAGGAGCGGTTCAACATCTACTGCACGCCGTGCCACTCGCGCGTGGGCAACGGGCTGGGCGAGATTGTGGAGCGCGGCTACAAGCCGGCGGCGAATCTGCACGACCAGGTGCGCCTGTCGCAGCCGCTCTCGCACTACTTCTACGTGATGACGCACGGCTACGGCGCCATGCCGGACTACTCGGCGCAATTGACGCCGGAGGATCGCTGGGCGGTGGCGGCTTACATTCGCGCGCTGCAGTTGAGCCAGGCGGCGACGGCGCAGGATGTGCCTGCCGGGGCGCAGGTGAGGAACCTGAAGGACATTGCGAACGAAGAGAATCTGCCTGCCGGGTATGCGCAGCCCTGGACGCTGCCGTCGACCGCGGTTCAGGCGTATCCGCCGGTGACGAAGGAAGGAACGCCGGGGATGGCTCCGGCAAATCCGGCAGATCCGGCGATTACGATTCCGCAAACAAAAACAACCGGCCCGCCGCGGCAGCGAAGTAAGGACGAAGGAATGGCTCACGAGACGCACACCAAATCGCTCCCCGCCGACTTGAGCGCGCCGGCCTTTGTGGATGGCTGGAGAACGCGCGCGCTGGTGGTGGGTGTGATCTTCTCGGTGATCGCCGCGATCCTGGCATTTCTGGCGCAGGCGCAGGATCGACTTGGTGGGATCATCTGCTGCGCGCCTGGGTGCTTGGGCCTGATGCTCACCTTCGGCTGGTCGGTGGGCGGACTGGCGCTGCTGATGGTGCAGTACTGCTCGGGCGGCAAGTGGGGCCTGCTGCTGCGCCGTCCGCTCGAAGCCATGAGCCGCACGCTGCCGCTGGTCTTTGTCTACTGGGTTGTGGTGGCGTCTGCATGAAGCAGCTCTACCTCTGGGCGCGGTTCACCAGCGTCAGCGATACCGCCGCGGCGCTGAAGGCGGGCTTGATCAACGAGTTTCAGGAGCATTGCATCGACTTCAAGCGGCCCATGCTGAACCCGAACATGTTCTGGCTGGTCGAGCGTGCTGTGCTTCGCGATCTGGGGTTTCTACACGTGGCGTCTGAATGCGCTGGGGCTGAAGCGCGACGCCGATTCGCCGGCGAACACGCCGTACTGGATCAAGAAATTCGAGAACATCAGCGGGCCGGGCATCGTGGTCTATTCGCTGACCATGACGGCGGCGGTCATCTACTGGGTCATGTCGATGGACCCGACCTGGTTCTCGTCGGTCTACGGGCTGCTGTTCCTGGTGGGGCAGGGATACTCGGTGCTGGCGTTCTCGCATCATCGTGTCGATCTGCGCTTTCGAAGGCCGAGCCGTTCAAGACCATTCTGCGGCAGACCGAGCAGCACGACCTGGGCAAGCTGACGTTCGCCTTTGTGATGCTGAACATCTACCTGGCATTCGGGCAGTTCCTCATCATCTGGTCGGGGAACCTGCCGGAAGAGATTCCGCTGGTACCTCGATCGCATTCGCGGCCACTGGGGCATCATCATCACGCTCGACTTCATCTTCCACTGGCTGATTCCGTTCTCGCTGCTGCTGTCGCGCGACATCAAGCGCAACAAGAAGCGGCTGACGCGCGTGTGCCAGTGGATGATCTTCGCCAAGGCCTTCGATCTGTTCTGGCTGATCGAGCCGAACTTCAAAGATGCCGCGCGCAACCTGCACTTCAGCTGGGGAATTCTGGAATACGTCGCGGTGCCGGTGGCGATGGTTTCGTTCTGGGTTGCCTATTTCTGCACGCAGCTGAAGACGCGGCCGCTGGTGCAGACCAACGATCCGCATGTGGCGGAGATTCTGGAGCCTGAACATGCCCACGCATGATCACAACGAGCCCGAGGGCGAAAAGATTCTTGGCTCCCACGGCCCGAAGCCGGAGGAGATCGACACGTCGGCGGGCTACGAGCAGACCGACGTGCGCGTCACGGGCATCGTCGTCTTTCTTACCGCGCTGCTAATCTTTGTCGCGGTGTGCCGGCGTGCTGTCGTACGGCATCGGCAAGGTGATCAATGCGCGCATGAACAAGGAAGACGGGCCGAACAGCAAGTGGACGAAGACGGTGGATATGCGCCAGCTGGGAAATCTGCCGAACAATCCGGAGATGCAGAACAAGGTTGCGGAGCTGACGCAGCAGTTTCCCACGCCGCGGGTGCAGACCGACGACGGCAACCAGGATGTTGCCGACCTGCACGCAGCGCGAAGACCTGCTGCTGGACAACTACAGCTGGGTCGATCAGTCGCAGGGCAAGGTCAGGATTCCGATTGAGCGGGCGATGGAGTTGATCGCCCAGCGCGGATTGCCGGTGGCGCCGGCAGTGCAGCAGCAGCCGCTGATGACCGGCGACAGCGAGCCAACGGTGGCGGTGCCGCTGACCAACGGATTTGCGCGCACGGGCTATGAGCAGGATCAGGCGGCGGCAGCGGGCCGCAGAGGCGAAGCAGAAGCAGTGACAGAAACAGTGGGACAGGGAACTAGGGAATAGGAAGAAGCCAAGGGCAGTAGAGGAGTTGCAGTCATGCAGTGCGCAGGATCACAATCCGGAGAAGCTGGCACAGCTGCGGCGAGAGCCGCTGCTGCCGCGGATTGTGCTGTGTGTCGCACTGCTGCGCTCCGTCGCTGCGGCGCAGGTTTCCAGCTACGGCGACAAGGCAGATGGGCCAGACGAACGAGCAGCCGCCTCGATTCTGAAGGGTGTGGGCATTGCGCAGCACCTGAATCAGCAGTTGCCGCTGAATCTTGACTTTTACCGACGATGCCGGCAAGCCGGTGCATCTGGCAGCTACTTCGGCAAGAGGCCGGCGATTCTGGCGCTGGTTTACTTACCGTGCCCGATGCTGTGCTCCGAAGAACTCAACGGGCTGACGAGCGCCCTGCAGATGGTGCGTTACGTTCCCGGCAAGGACTTCAACATGATCGTGGTCAGCATCGATCCCGACGAAGGGCACGGACCTGGCCGCGGCCAAGAAGCGCAGCTATCTGAAGCGCTACGGGCATCCTGAGACGGCGAATGGCTGGCACTTCCTGACCGGCACGCAGGCCAACATCGATGCGCTGACCCAGGCCGTGGGCTTCGGCTACGTCAAGATTCCTGGGCCGGACGGAAAGCTGACGCAGTTTGCGCATGCCAGCTCGATCCAGATCGTGACGCCGGAGGGCAAGCTGGCGCAGTACTACATGGGCGTGGAGTATTCGCCCAAGGATATGCTGCTGGGGCTCGATGAAGCTTCGTCGAATCGCATCGGCTCGCCGGTCGACAACATTCTGACCTACTGCTACCACTACGATCCGCAGACCAACACGCACTCGCTGATTGTGGCGCGGGTGGTGCAGCTGGGTGGATTTCTGACGGTGGTTTTGCTGGGCGGATTCATGCTGGTGATGTTCCGCCGGGATTAGCGGCAGGCACACCAACCTGTGACAAACGCGCCGGTGACGGAAGCAAAGGTGAACGGATAAAGGAATGTATCACATCAGTCCAGTACTCTGGCAGTTTCTCGTCAAGTGGATGACGAACTTCGCGCTCTTTCCGCCGGAGGCGTCGAAGATTGCGCCGCAGATGGACGCGCTGTATTTCTTCATGGTCCTGGTCAGCCTGGTCGGGCTGACGATCGTGATTCTGCTGGTCACCAGCTTCTCGATCCTCTACAGCAAGAAGCGCCATCCGGTGGCGGTGCAGATCGAAGGCTCGACGCTGCTCGAGGCGACGTGGACGATCATTCCGCTGGGCCTGTTTCTGATCATGTTTGTCTGGGGCGCGCTGCTTTACTTCCGCATTTACACGCCGCCGGCCAACGCCATGAACATCTACGTGGTGGGCAAGCAGTGGATGTGGAAGGCGGAGCATCCGGGCGGGCAGCACGAGATCAATTCGCTGCACGTGCCCACGGGCCGCGCCGATTCAGTTGACGCTGATCTCGCAGGACGTGTTTCACAGCTTTTCGATTCCCGCGTTTCGCGTGAAGCGCGAGGCGATTCCGGGCCGCTACACGATCGGTCTGGTTTGAGGCCACCACGCCGGGAACCTATCACCTGTTCTGCACGCAGTATTGCGGCACCAACCACTCGCAGATGATCGGCGACGTGGTGGTGCTGACGCCGGACGACTACAAGAAGTGGCTGGAGGGTTCGACCAGCGGCACTTCGCTGGCGCAGAACGGCGAGCGGCTGTTTGCCAGCCTGAGTTGCACGGCCTGCCACAACACGCGGCCCGATGCGCGCGGGCCGAGCCTGGCCAATGTGTACGGCTCGAAGCTGACGCTTTCGAGCGGCCAGCACGGTGACCGCGGACGACGCCTATCTGCGCGAGGCGATTCTGAATCCGTCGCAGCACATCACCCAGGGTTATGCGCCGATCATGCCCACCTACCAGGGACAGATCAGCGAAGAAGGCGTGATCGCGCTGGTGGAGTACATCAAGAATCTCGATTCCGACTACCGCGTGCAGCAGACGACCGACACGACCGACCTGCTGCCTGAAGGCGAAGGCAAGACGGCGAAAGCTCCGCGGGCAACGCCGGCGAGCGCCGCAAGGGATGGTGAAGCAATGAGCGCACACAATCGTCAGTCTTCCCGATCAGTCCACGGCCAGGATTCCGAAGATGAACTTCCTGACCAAGGAGAACGGCCTGCTGAGCTGGCTGCTGACCGGCGACCACAAGCGGATTGCGATTCTCTACCTGATCTCGATTACGTTCTTCTTCTTTATCGGCGGAGCGCTGGCGGGGCTCATCCGCCTGGAGCTGCTGACGCCGCAGACCGACCTGATGGCCACCGACACCTATAACAAGGTGTTCACCATGCACGGCGTCATCATGGTGTTCTTCTTCCTGGTGCCGTCGGTGCCGGCGACGATCGGCAATTTTCTGATCCCGATGATGGTCGGCGCCAAGGACCTGGCGCTGCCCAAGATCAACCTGCTGAGCTGGTATCTCTACATGGCCGCCGGCATCATGGCGCATCTACACGATGGCCGCCGGCGGCGTGGATACGGGCTGGACCTTCACCACGCCGCTCTCGACGCACTACGTGAACACCCACGTGATCACGACCGGCCTGGCGGTCTTCATTGCCGGATTCAGCTCCATCTTTACGGGCTTGAATTTCATCGTCACCATCCACAAGATGCGCGCGCCGGGCATGACCTGGTTCCGGCTGCCGCTGTTTGTGTGGTCGAACTATGCGGCCAGCATCCTGATGGTGCTGGGCACGCCGGTGCTGGCCATCACCCTCGTGCTGGTCGTTCTGGAGCGCACGGTCGGCATCGGCGTCTTCGATCCGGCCAAGGGCGGCGATCCGCTTCTGTTCCAGCACTTGTTCTGGTTCTACTCGCATCCCGCCGTCTACATCATGATTCTGCCCGGCATGGGCGTGATCTCCGAAGTGATTTCGACCTTCAGCCGCAAGCGCGTCTTCGGCTATACGGCGGTTGCGTTCTCGTCGGTGGCGATCGCGGTCTTCGGCTTCTTTGTCTGGGCGCATCACATGTTCATCATGGGCATCTCGAACTACGCGGTGCTGGTGTTCTCGCTGCTCACCATGCTGGTTGCGGTGCCCTCGGCGATCAAGATCTTCAACTGGGCCTTCACGCTCTACAAGGGGTCCATCACCTTTGAGACGCCGATGCTCTACGCCTTCGGCTTCATGGGCCTGTTCACCATCGGCGGCATGACGGGCGTCTTTCTTGGCGCGTCGGGCACCGACATTCACCTGACCGAGACCTACTTCATCGTGGCGCACTTCCACTTTGTGATGGTGGGCGGCATGTTGATGGCGTTCCTCTCCGGGCATTCACTTCTGGTGGCCCAAGATGACGGGGCGCATGTATCCGGAGAAGATTTCGCAGCTGGCCGCGGTGGTCACGTTCATCGGCTTCAACCTGACGTTCTTCCCGCAGTTCATTCTGGGCACGCTGGGCATGCCGCGGCGCTATGCGGCGTATCCGCCGGAGTTCCAGATCCTGAACGTGTTCTCGACCGCGGGCGCAACGATTCTGGGCGTGGGCTACCTGCTGCCGATTCTTTACCTGACCTGGTCGCTGAAGTACGGCGAGATTGCCGGCAACAATCCGTGGCAGGCAACCGGGCTTGGAGTGGCAGATGCAGTCGCCGCCGCTGACCGAGAACTTCCCCGAGATTCCGATCATGGACCACGAAGCCTACGACTACGAGTGGCTGGAGCGCCAGAAAGAAAAAGAGGTAGCCAGTGTCGGATAGCACCAGCAGTTGCGCATGGCGCACCCGCGGCGGCGCATCACGAGCATCCGCCGTACCAGCGCCACCACTTCGAGACGGTCGAGCAGCAGACCGACGCCACCAACTTTGCCATGTGGCTCTTCCTGCTGACGGAAATCATGTTCTTCGGCGGGCTGTTTACCGCCTACCTGATCTATCGCAACTGGTACTATCCGGCGTTTGTCGCAGGGCTCGCACCAGTTGAATATTGGCTGGGGCACGGCGAATACCGCGGTGCTGATTACTTCCAGCTTCACCATGGCCATGGGCGTGTGGTGCGCGGAGATGCGGAAGCAAGGGGGCGCTGGTCTTTTGCCTGGTGCTCACGTTCATCCTGGGCCTGGTCTTTCTCGGCATCAAGACCATCGAGTACTCAGAGAAGATGGGAGAAGCATCACGTTCCGGGCTTCCACTACAGCGTTCAGTCGTTCGTGAATCCGGCCTCCGATCCTGAAGTCTACAAGGAGTATCACGACAAGCCGCTGGCGCTGGACATGGCGCGCCACACCGAGCTCTACTTCTTCCTCTACTTCGCCATGACCGGCATGCACGCGCTGCACATGATTATCGGCATCGCGATTCTGGGATTCATGATCTTCAGGGCGCAGAGCCGGAGCGTACACCACTGGGCATGTCACGTTTGTTGAGAACTTCGGCCTGTACTGGCACTTTGTCGACATCATCTGGATTTTCCTGTTCCCGCTGCTGTATCTGATCAGCAGCCATCAATAAAGGACACGCAGCATGACCGAACACCAAGAGACTCCGGAAGAACACGAACATGAGCATCACATCGTCAGCCCGATGATTTACGTGATCATTGGCGCTACGCTTGCTGGTGCTCACCGGACGACGGTCTGGGCTTCGTACCTGGAATGGGGCGTCTTCAATCCCGTCGTCGCGCTGGCGATTGCAGTGCACAAGGCGATGCTGGTGGTGCTGTTCTTCATGCATGTGAAGTACAGCACCAAGCTGACCAAGCTGACTGTCGGCGCAGGTGTCTTTACGTTCCTCGTGCTGGTCGGCATGACGCTGGCCGACTACTTCACGCGCGCCTGGGGACGCTGGTAAGAGACAGGGGAGCAGGGAGACGCTGCTGAAGAAACTGATATTGCACCAGGGCTGCCCGTGAGGGTGGCCCTTTTCGCTGGCGTGAAGAAGTGGACTGGATTTGATCGAATCGAAGAACTGTAAACAGTTTGTTGAGAGCGCGCGAGCGATCTGTTGTTTCTCTGCAATATATGCCGTGCGAGCATGCAGAATCGAGAATGCAGTTCTTGGGCCGCGAAGAAATGCCAGTCGATTCGAATATTCCGAATGAGCTTCAACGGCTTTCTAATCAGCCGCGCATTTTAGTTCGCCGCGCTGCCGCTCCACGCAAGGACGCGAAGTGCGTCGTTTACTGGATGCAGCGCGCGATGCGCATCCTCGACAATCCGGCGCTCGATGTAGCGATCGAGGCCGGCAATCTGTTGGGTCTGCCGGTGGTTGTGTATTTCTCCGTGATTCCCAATTACCCCAATGCCAATCTGCGGCACTACCACTTTCTGGCGCAGGGACTGCGCGATGTAGCGGAAGATGCGGCAGAGCGCGGCGTGGGCTTTGTGCTTCGCCGTCCTCCCGACAACTCGCTCGAAGCATTTCTCGAAGAGGTACAAGCCGCGCTTCTGATCGGCGACGAGAATCCTTGCCGCGAGCCGGAGCGCTGGCGGCGCGTGCTGGCCAAGACGCGTGAAGGTTCCATTCTGGACCGTGGATGCCGATGTTGTGGTGCCTTCGCGGGTGTTCGGACGTGCCTTTTTTCTGCTGCATCACTTCCGTCCGCATTTGAAGGCGGAGTTGCCGAAGATATCTTGTCGCGCCGCCGAAGCTGGCTCCGCAATACAAGTGGAATCCGCCGAAAGCCGTTGCCGAGCTTTCCGGTGGACCGTGATATCACCGAAGGCTTCGACAAACTCGACCGGAGCGTAAAGCCCGTCGACACCTTTACCGGCGGCACACGCTCGGCTCTTCGCAGGCTCAGGGAGTTTGTTGAGACACGATCTCGCCGCGTACGAGACGACACGCAATCATCCAGAGACCAAAGGCACCAGCCGCTTGTCGCCGTATCTGCACTTCGGCAACATCGGCCCGCTCACGATTGCGCTGGCGGTCGAAGAAGCTGTCGCGGCAGGGCAAGGCGCCAGGCTCGGCGCGCGATAGGTTTCTTGAGCAGTTGATCGGCTGGCGGGAGCTGTCGGTCCTCTTTGTGAGGCACAATCCCAACTACGACAACTGGGAGTGCGCCGAGCCGTGGGCGCACAAAACTCTGGTGGAGCATGCCGGCGACCCGCGCCCAACCCGCTACAGTCTCGAGCAATTGGAACGCGGCGAGACCGACGACGAGTTGTGGAATGCGGCGCAGCGGGAGATGGTCGACACCGGCTGGATGCACAACTATATGCGGATGTACTGGGCGAAGAAAATTCTGGAGTGGGCGCCCGACCCGGCGCGCGCCTTCGAATGGGCGGTGATGCTGAACGACAAATATGAATTGGATGGGCGCGATCCGAACGGCTATGCGGGCATCGCCTGGGCGATTGTGGGCAAGCACGATCGGCCGTGGTTTAACCGGCCGGTGTTCGGGCTGGTGCGGCCGATGAGCGGGACTTCGATCGCGAAGAAGTTCGACGCGAGGACATATATAAGGCAGAACGAGAACACGGATGATCGGTTGAGATCTCTGAGCGTCGCGGGAACGCAGTCGTGTACTCGCGGTCACATCCCATCGCCGCATGTGTCGTCCTAAAATGAGACACAATTCCAAAGCGGAACCAGAGTAAATGTGCCCTTGCAATAGGTTTTCCATGTGGCTTTTTCTTAAGGAAAGAGTTGCCTGGCGCGCTTGCTCTTGGAGTACATACTTCTGATTCCGCTTTGATCCCGGAAATTGCGTGTTTCGCATTGCGTAATCCACTGGATTCCGTTCAAGTCCCCCTCGGATTTTGCGAGAGAGGGGAGAGCGGACACCGGATATTGGACGCGTGTGACCATAAAGTTTTTTAAAAATTTATTCGATAAAGTCGTTCAAAAAAGAGGCGTCGGCGCGGACATGCACGTAGTTTCCGGTGAAAATGTCCGCGCCGCAATGCGCCTCTCCCGACGGCGATTGTTAAGCCTTCTTGTCGGGTTTCTGCTATTCCTGTGGATCGCGAACTCCATCGCGGCTCTTGGGCAGGATGCAACTCCGTTGCAAGAACGCAAGGGACTGCCTCCGCGCGTTGTTGAGGCGCAGCGGTTTCTCGCCCAGCGTGGCTGGACGGGGCATGTCACCGGCGCCGTACCTATATTGCGAAGATCGAGGAACCGTAGCTCACCGATGTCGACTACGGGACAGGGTATTGGGTCCGACCGCAACCTGGCAGCCGTTGGGGCCGTCGGCTGTCAACACGCCGCACTATGGCCTCGTGACAGGCCGCGTGTCGTCGATTGCCTTCGATCCTGCAGACTCGACCGGCAACCGAGTCTACCTGGGAACAACAGGCGGAGGTGTTTGGCTCTCGCAGAATGCAGCCACTTCGAATACTGACCATGTGCTGTTCGCGCCCCTGACGGACGCGCTCGGCGCGATGAGCAGCGCGCTCGATGCATCCATCAGCATCGGGGCGATTACGGTGCAGCCGGGCGGCACGGGAGTGATTCTCGCCGGCACGGGCGACCCTAACGATGCGCTCGATTCCTACTACGGCGCGGGCATTCTGCGCTCGACCGACGGCGGAAACACGTGGAGTCTGATCGCAACCACGGCAGACCAGGAATGGGCGATTTGCGGGAGAGGGGTTTGCCGGATTTGCGTGGAGCACTGTGAATCCACAGATCGTGGTGGCGGCTGTGTCCCAGGCCTACGAAGGCGCGCTGACCAATGCGGAGCGCGCGCACTCGAGCTACGAGGGGCTGTATTACTCGAAGGATAGCGGCGCGACATGGTCCCTGGCTCGTATCACAGATGGAAACGGATTCGACGTGCAAGGGCCAAACGACACCTTTGCGCAACCCGATGGCAATGCGGCGACTTCTGTGGTTTGGAATCCGATGCGGCAGCCTGTTTGTGGCGGCGGTGCGGTATCACGGCTATTACCAGTCGACGCGATGGCGTGACGTGGACGCGGCTCGGCGCACAACCGGGTGCGGCTCTCACGTCCGGAGCCTGCCCGGCCAATCCCGGGACGATTGGATCGCTCGGTTGTCCGATTTTTCGCGGAACACTTGCCGTGAATCCTCTGACGGGCGACACGTTTGCCTGGACGGTGGACGTCAACAATCAGGACCAGGGGATCTGGCAGGATCAGTGCGCACTCAGTGGAGGCGTTTGCTCAAACCAGAACATCACATTCGGCAAGCAATGGAACACGTCGGCGCTGGAGACGAACGATCCGCAACCTGGGCCCGACCACAATCGAAAACGGCGATTACAACCTGGCGCTGGCCGCGGTGCCTTCCGGACAGGACACGCTGCTGCTGGCCGGCGCCAACGACCTTTGGAAGTGCAGTCTGGCGATGAGCTGCGTCTGGCGGAATACCACCAATGCCAACACGTGCATGAGCGCGCAGGTGGCCGGGTATCAGCATGCGCTGGCCTGGAGTGCAACCAATCCGCTGGAGATTCTTCTGGGCAATGACAGTGGGCTCTGGCGCTCGATGGATGCAATCGGCGAAGCGGAAGCCGCGTGCGATGCGAGCGACGCGACACATTTTCAGAATCTGAATTCCGGACTCGGTTCGCTGGCGGAAGTGGAAAGCATGTCGCAGGTAGGCGACGTCGCCGTACACGATGATGACTGGGCTGGGCGTGAACGGAACCGCTGGCGTAAAGAGCACGACGGCGCCCACCGCGGACTGGCCGCAGATTCTGGGCGGGGAAGGCGGTCCGGTGGCGATCGATCCGACGAACATCTCGAACTGGTATGTGAACAACGTAGCGCGGGTGTTTCGATCTATCTGTGTTCGCAAACGGATGATTGCACTCCGGCAGCCTTCGGGAGCGAGCCGGTTGTGACCGATGCGGACGTGAATGGCGATGGATACACCATGAGCGCGCCGGCGCCATTTCTGGTGGATCCGCTGGACGCATCGCAATTGCTCATTGGGACCTGCCGCGTGTGGCGCGGGCCGGCGAACGGAAGCGGATGGAGCAGCTCGAACGCGATCAGCCCATTCCTCGATGGGGTGCAAGGCGAAAGTGCCTGCAACGGCGACGCCGCTCATTCGCACGATGGCCGCGATGGCGTTGCCAGGCGGCGGCGAAGTGATCTACGTGGGGATGTACGGCGCGGCTGATGGTGGAGCGACGCTGGCCGGCCATGTCTTCGGCGCAACATTCGATCCCGCCGAGAATGGAATGCCGGTCTGGCACGATCTGACGCTCAATCCGGTGACGAACGATACGGCAGGGATGAATGCGTACGGGCTGGATATATCGAGCATTACGATCGATCCGCACGACGCGACCGGGAACACAGTTTATGTGACGGTAGAAGGGGTTCCCGAGCCGAACGGCAAATGTTCGTGTTGTCTATCGCTCGACAGACGGCGGCGCGCACTGGCAAATCCTGGTGTCGAACCTGCCTCTTTCACCGGCCAACAGCCTGGCCGTAGATCCGCAAGACGCAAACACGGTCTACATTGCGCTTGACTGCAGGCGTGTTCTCGACGCGTCAAATCGGCACCTGCACGGGCGGAACAGGGAACTGCTGGTCGGCCTATGGAACGGGTCTGCCGGGTGCTCCCGTGACTCAACTGAGTGCCGCGCCAACAACGGCCTCGCTGAACGTGCTGGTCGCGGGGACCTACGGACGGGGTGTGTGGCAGATTCCGCTTTGGACAGCGGGAACCCAATTGACCACCGCAGAGATTGCCCCCACTGCACTCACGTTTCCGAGTCAGGCATTCGGCGTGGCCAGCAGCGCACAGACAATCACAGTGACGAACACCGGAGGGATCGGCCTTACGGTTTCCCCGATCACTGCGAGCGGAGACTTCAGCGAGACGGACGACTGCCAGGGCAATGCGGTCAACTCGGGCGCGAGTTGCACAATCCAAGTGAGCTTTACGCCGACACAGGCTGGAGCGAGGACCGGCCAGCTGGCGGTCGGCGCCAACGTCCCAGGTGGTCAATTGTCCGTCTCCTTGACCGGGACAGGAGCAGATCCCGCTGCGGTGGAACTGTCTCCTGCAACGGTGAACTTCGGACCGGTTGCTACCGGCACCAGTTCGAATGCTCTTCAAGCGACGCTGCAGAACGCCAGCTCTGCGGCCGTATCGGTGACAAGTGCGACAGTCAGCGCGCCGTTTGTGCTGACAGGAAACGCTTGCGGCGCCTCGGTGGCTGCCAACAGCGATTGCCAGTTTCTGATCGAGTTCGCGCCCACGGCGGCGGGATCGGCGACTGGAACGTTTACGGTCGTAGACAGCGCGGGAGCGCAGACAGTAGGACTGAGCGGGAACGGCACTGCGCCGCCGACGGATACGCTTTCGCAGACCTCGCTGACTTTTCCGGGAACGGTTGTAGGTCAGACTTCGGCGCCCCAGTCCGTTTCGCTGACCAACAGCGGGGGCGTGCCCCTTACATCGATTGCCTTGGCGGCGAGCGGACCTTTTCAACTGGTGAGCAATTGCACTACTCAACTGGCGGCCAATTCGAGCTGTTCCATCGGAGCCATCTTCGATCCCTCTGCGGTGGGAGTGCAGTCGGGAGTTTTGACAATCTCCGACCTGACGCGTGCGCAGCCCCAGACGATCGTGCTCGCTGGAACGGGCTTGGCGCCCCCTGAGGTCAGTATGAATCCGACCTCGTTGAGCTTCCCGGTGCAGGATGTCGGCGTCGCCAGCACGCCCCTTGTGCTCACGATCAGCAACACCGGTGGAGCGCCGATGGCTAACGTCGGATTCCAGTTCACAGGCATCTCCGCCACCAGCTTTAGCACCGGTGTTATGAGCTGCAGGGTGGTGTTGGATAACGGAAGCAGTTGCACGGTGCAGGTCATCTTTGCGCCGGCAGCTGCGGGCGGCGCCGCGGCAAGTTTGACCGTGTCTTCGTCGACATTGGGAGTGAAGCCCGTTCAGGTGCCACTGAGAGGGGCCGGACAAGCCGTTGGGATCAATGTCAGTCCCGCACAAATGGCGTTTACCGTGGGAACAATTGGTCAATCGAGTGGCGTGCAGATCGCAACGATTGCCAATTCGAGTGCGCTCTCTGCCAGCGGGCTCGCTCTTGCCATCAGCCCGACCTTCAGCCTTTCGCAGAATGATTGTGGAACGAATCTCGCTGCTGGTGGGAGTTGTTCGGTTGGAGTGATCTTCACGCCGGCAACGAACGGCGCCACATCCGGCTCGTTGTCCGTCTCTTCCTCCTTAAATGCGGCAACGGTCATCCTGAGCGGGATTGGCGGAGCGACAGGCTCGGTCGAATTGCTGCCTGCGCTCTTGACCTTTCCCACGACCGGTGTGGGATCGGGGAGCGCCGCGCAGACGGTTACCGTGACAAACGCCGGCCCGGTTGCGCTTGAAAATCTTGCCCTGAACGTCTCGACCGGCTTTCAATTGGCGAGCACGACCTGCGCACCGTTGCTGGCAATAGGAGCAACCTGCACAGCCGGCGTTACCTTCAATCCCGGAACTGCCGGACAGCAAACCGGAAACTTGACATTGACGAGCAGCGCAATGGGGACCGGTGCGCAGGCCAGCCTCTCGGGGATGGGGTTCGATTTTGCGGCGGTGCTTTCAGGCTCATCCAGCCAGACTGTTTCGAGCGGGCAGACTGCGAGTTTCGCGCTTGTCTTGACCCCCATGAGCGGCTCCTCGGGGACGTTCACATTTGCGTGCGGAGCACTGCCCGCCCATGCTGCATGTAGTTTCAATCCAGCGAGCGAGACGGTTGTCGCCAGCTCTCCCGGCAATGTCGCGGTGGAGGTGATGACAGGAGGAGCAGCCACGTCAGCTCACGACGCGGGTCTATCCCGCTGGGGTCTGGCGCCTGCGGTCGCCGGTTGGTTTCTGTTGCCACTGGCATGGCGGCGCAGGCGGAAAATTCTCATGATGGCTGCCTTGTTTGGGTTCCTCGTGGGAGGCGCGTCAAGCTGTACAGGTTCGGGAGGAGGATCGGGCGGAACGGCCACAAGCGGACAAGGACAATCGAATACGCCCCCGGGTACCTATTCCATTCCCGTCAGCATTTCATCGAATGGAGTGGTGCACAAGCTGACCTTAACTCTGACGGTGGACTGATTCCGATTCACTGACTTGGGAGTCATGGATCGGACAGGATTGCAGTGAGCGCCGGGCTATACTTTAAATTCGGCGCTTGATGCGAATACTTGCCGGAGCGCTGACTTTGCTGCACAGAATCTGAAGATCGGAACGACTGGAAAATGACTGCGAAAGTTACGGTCGCCGAGGTGGAGCGGGTGGCTGAGCTGGCGAATCTGGAACTGACGCCGGAAGAGACCGGAGCATGCTGCACGATCTGAATGCGATTCTGGATTACGTGGCCGAGCTGAACGAGCTGGACACGGCGGGCGTGGCTCCGCTGGCGCAGGTGAGCGAGTTGGAGGGCGCGGGCGGCGCAGCACACTGCAGGTCAGATGCGATTGTGCCTTCGCTGGATCGCGCGGCAGTGATGCCGCAGGCGCCGGAGACCGATGGGGTCTTCTTCAAAGTGCCGAAGGTGATTGAGCGCTGAGGCTCTGATGAGTCTCGAATGAACCTCGATATTTCAGCGATGCGCCGCAGCCGAAGAGGCTCCGGTGCAGAGCCTCAGAAGGGAAGCAGGATTGCCGAGCGACAGTGAAAACTTACGTTGAGAAGCCGAAGACGCTGGCCGAGCTGCGCGCGGGCATTGCCGCGGGGCGCGTCAAGGCCGCGGATCTGGCTGGTCAGCTACTACGACCGCATTGCGGAGATCAATCCGCAGCTGAATGTCTATCTGAGCCTGACCAAAGAGCGCGCGCTGGAGCAGGCGGCGCGTGTCGATGCGCTGCTGCGAAGGGCGATCCGCTTGCTCCGCTGGCCGGCATTCCCGTGGGCATCAAGGACGTGCTGGTGATGCGGGGCGCGCCGGCCACGGCGGGGTCGAAGATTCTGAAGGGCTATCAGCCGCCCTATGACGCGACCGCGGTGGCGCAGGCTCGAAGCGGCGGGCGCGGTGCTGCTGGGCAAGCTGAACTGCGACGAGTTTGCCATGGGCTCGTCGAATGAGAACTCGGCGTATGGGCCGGTGCGCAACCCGGTCGATACGGAGCGGGTTCCGGGCGGTTCGAGCGGCGGCTCGGCGGCGGCGGTCGCGGCCAACCTGGCCGTGGCAACGCTGGGGACCGACACCGGCGGCTCGATTCGCCAGCCGGCCAGTTTTTGCGGCGTGGTGGGCGTGCTGCCGACCTATGGGCGCGTTTCGCGCTACGGGCTGATTGCCTTTGCTTCGTCGCTCGATCGCGTGGGGCCGTTTGCCGGCAATGTGCGCGATGCGGCGACGCTGCTGGGCGTGATTGCGGGTCACGATCCGAAGGACGCGACCAGTTCGCCGGCGCCGGTGCCGGACTACGCGGCCGAGAGCGACAAGCCTGTGGAAGGCCTGCGCATCGGCGTGCCGGCGGAGTACTTTGGCGAGGGGCTCGACCCCGAGGTGCGCGCGGCGATCGAAAAGGGAATCGCCGCGCTGAAAGCCGCGGGCTGCACGGTGAAGCCGGTCTCGCTGCCGCACACGCAGATACGCGATTCCGACCTACTATCTGGTGGCGACGGCGGAGGCCAGCGCCAACCTGGCGCGCTTCGACGGCGTGCGCTACGGCTACCGCTCGCCGGCGTCGGAGACGCTGTCGGCCATGTACCGGCACTCGCGCGACGAGGGATTTGGCGCCGAGGTGAAGCGGCGCATTCTGCTCGGAACCTACGCGCTGTCAGCGCCGGCTACTACGATGCCTACTACCTGAAAGCGCAGCAGGTGCGGCGGCTGCTGGCCGAGGAGTTTCTGCGCGCGTTCGCCGAAGTGGACGCGATTGTGACGCCGACTGCGCCGATGCCGGCGTTCAAGCTGGGCGAAAAGACCGGCGATCCGCTGGCCATGTATCTGGCCGACATCTACACGGTGACGGCGAGCCTGGCGGGCATCTGCGGCGTGACTGTGCCCTGCGGCACGACCAAGGCGGGCTTGCCGGTGGGCATGCAGGTGCTGGCCGCGCATCTTGAACGAGGGCACGGCCTTCCGCGTGGCGCGGGCGGTGGAGGCAGCGCAGAGTTAGGAGTGAACCGTCATGCACGTTCGGCGGAAGCTTGGGGTGTTCTGCGATTGCGCTGCGAGCAGTATTTTCGATCTGGAGTTGTCGCACGCATCGGCGCGCGGCGCCGCAAGGTGCACACAGTCGTTCTGGGGCGCTGCGAAGCGCGTGCCGCTACTCGAAGGCCGGCGATCCAGCCGGAGCGGCGACCTGGCGAGACTGAGCTGAAGATTCGCGCCGCTGCTCGTGGATGGCCTGGTGAAAGAGTGGACCACCGGCGATGCGCACGACGTCACCGACCGCAGCTTCGTGGTCCGGCGCGTGATCCGGCTCAACGACGCTCTGCCCGGCGACACCATCCGCGAGGCAGCACTGGGTGTGGCAGCGCGGACCGTGGCTGCTGGTCGATCGCGTGACCGGCCACGTGACCGCTCTCAAGCTGCCGGACTACGATCCCGGCGTGAGCCAGGTGAGCTGGTTCCGCGACTACGGCGCGTATTGCGGCGTGACGGCCAGCGGCAAGAGCCTGTATGCGGTGGTGGCGCAGTTGGCGGCGCGCAAGCCGGTGCTGGCGAAGAAGCTGGCGGCCTTCGAAGCCGGAAAACCATCCCGACCCCGTCTGCGCAGCGCCGGAGTGGCAGCGCGAGCCGCTGCGGATCACGTTTCATCCGGCCGGGAAAGATGCGGTGAGCTTCGATGTCGTTCCCGGTTCGGCGGTGCTGGTGGAAGAGTCAGACGACGAACGCGAGACGACCGCAGTCAGCCAAAGACGAATTAGCAAGCGAATCGCGAGTCGCGAAGGCCAGACATGGAATCTTTCGACGAGCTATTGCTGAAAGCTGAGGCGGCGCATGGGCACATGTGCCCGGGGCAGATCCTCGGCGTGCGCATGGCGCTTGCTGGGGCTGAAGCGGCTCGGCATCGAAGATCCGCGCGGCGCGGATCGCAAGCGGCTCATCACCTATGTCGAGATCGACCGCTGCGCCACGGACGCGATCGGCATGGTGACCGGCTGCCGGCTTGGCAAACGCTCGCTCAAGTTTCGCGACTGGGGCAAGATGGCCGCCACCTTTGTCGATCTGGCGTCGGGCCGCGGCGTGCGGATCGTCGCGCTGGAAGATTCCCGGGAACTGGCCCAGAAGCTCTATCCGCACCTTGAAAGCAAGAGTGCGCAGCAGATGGCGGCCTATCGCGAACTGGCGGACGAGCAGCTCTTCCGCGAGCAATGGGTGCAGGTTGGTTGTCGATGCGCGGAGTTGCCGGGATCTAAAGGCGAGCGCTTCATCTGTGCCCGGTGCGGAGAGGGCGTGAACTTCGGCCGCTTTCAAGCGAAGTGGACGGCGAAAAGCTGTGCCTCAGTTGCGCGCGGCCGGAGCTGCGCTACTGGACCCCGCTCGAATGACCGTGGAACCTCACCGTTCGTTGATCTGCTTCGACAGGTTCCAGAAGACCCACAGCATAAAGGCAACTGCACGAAGCCGACGGGTAACACCAACAGGTAATCAAGACCGATATTCTGATTCATCTCAACTCACCGCAATCGCCCAGCGGGCATTCCTCTCGGAGATCGCGGGAGCCACAGGCTCTCAATTCAAGAAGAAATCGCGGCGGTAAGGAGGGGGAAGAGAATCTGTAAGAGCTTTGTAAGGGCGCAGAGGCGGGCTCAAGGCGCTCAAAGAGCCGTGCGCATCGACCTGGCGAACCGGCATCGAGGACGTGCGCTGCAGCCTTGACACATCAACGGCTACGCGTTTCTTATCTTTATAGGACTTCCTTTGGATTTCGGCGCGGAATGAGGCGCGAGAGACGGTGAACTGACCGTGCCGAATCCCGAAGAAGGCTGTGTCGAACAGGAAGCAGACGGTAGCTGGGTTCGGGGATGTTCACGGGCGCGGGGCTTGAGAGTTCTTTGCCGGCGCGGCAACTCTAACCCTCCTTCCAGATCCTGAGCTGAACTGAACTCAGAGCCAGGAACGTTCCCGGAGACAAATTTTCATCAGGCGACCGGCTCAAGGCCGGGTGTGCCTGTGCCCTGAGCGATAGCAGCAGTTGCGGCGAGGGCGAGCAAAGGATGAGTGTGGCAACGAGTTTGGCATTGTTGTTGGCAGGCACCCGCAGGAGCAGGCGGCAGGCATTCCGATGCTTCTGCCCCTGCTGTTGATTCCGGTGCTTTACCTGGTGATGATCCGCCCGCAGCAGAAGCGGCAAAAGCAGTGGCAGGAGATGCTGGGCGAGCATCAAGGCCGGCGACCGGGTCACGACGGCGGGCGGCATTCGCGGCATTATCCTTTCCATCAAGGACGATGCGATCATCATTCGCGTGGCGCCCGACAACCTGAAGCTGGAAGTGGCCAAGAGCGCGATTGCCTCGGTGACCACGCAGGACGAGCTCTTCGGACTCCTAAGTGCCGCTTCGGAGCTCTTGACTCTTTGGACTAGAGAATTGGAAAATGAAAAAGAATCTCAATGGACAGAATTGCCCTGATTGTTGCGGTCCTGGTGATTTTCATCTACGGCATCTTCGGAATGCCGTCGGGGTCAGCGGCAAGGCGCTTGCTGGCAGAGCCATCACCAAGCGGATTCACCTTGGCCTGGATCTTCAGGGCGGCGCCCACCTGATCCTGCAGGTGGTGGTGTCGGAGGCGGTCAGCGCACGAGACCGACAACACGGTGGGCCGGATTCAGCAGGATCTGAAGACGGCCAACCTGACCTTTTCGCAGGTGTATCAAGCCCGATCCGACCAAGCCGCAGGTGATTCGGGTCGAAGGCATCGCGCCGGCGCAAGTCGAGCGACGTCCGGTCGCTGCTCGACGCGAAGTACTCCAACGAGTACGACGTGACCGGCGGCTCGGACAACACCTTGACGCTGACCATGAAGCCGCCGGTCGAGACAGGCCTCGAGAAGAAGACGGTCCAGCAGGCGATCGAGACCATCCGCGACCGCGTGGACGCGCTGGGCGTGAGCGAGCCGGTGATTCAGGAGTACGGCCTGGGCGACAACCAGATCCTGGTGGAACTGCCGGGCATCGACGATCTGGACCGGGTGAAGAGCATCATCCAGTCCACAGCGCGGCTTGAGATTCACGCCGTGGTCGGCGGCCCTTATCAGGACGAGCAGGCGGCACTGGCCAGCGTGGGCGGCAGCGCTTCCGCCCGATGAGGATGATGGTGCACGGCTCGGGCGCGCTGGCGACCGGCTCCGATGCGGACAGCGTGTATGTGCTGCAGCGGGTCCCGGTCGTGGCGGGCAGCGACTTCCGCTCGGCCGATCCGGGAACGAACCGAGAACGGCCAGCGCGATGTGCAGTTCACGCTGACCAACGAAGCCGGCGACCAGTTCTACGACTACACCAGCAAGAACGTCGGCCAGAGCATGGCCGTGGTGATGGGCGGCCGCGTACGCGAAGTGGCCAACATCAAGAGCGCGATTCGCGACTCGCGGCGAGATCGAAGGCAGCTTCTCGCAGGACGAAGTCGACAGTCCTCTCGAAGATGCTGCGCACCGGCGCGCTGCCGGCCTCGCTGAACTATCTTGAAGACCGCACGGTGGGCGCGTCGCTGGGCGCGGACTCGATTCAGCGAGGGCGTGACGGCGGCCATCGTGGGCGTGCTGGTGGTCATGGCCTTCATGCTGATCTACTACCGCGGCTCGGGCATCAACGCCGATCTGGCGCTGTTCCTGAACCTGGTGATCCTGCTGGGCTTCATGGGCTTCTCCGGACGCCACGCTGACGTTGCCGGGCATCGCCGGAGTGATTCTGACCATCGGTATGGGCGTGGATTCGAACGTGCTGATCTTCGAGCGCATCCGCGAAGAGATGCGCGCCGGCAAGGCGCCGTCGGCGGCCGTGGACCAGGGCTTTGCCCACGCCTGGGTCACGATTGTCGATACGCACGTGACGACGATCGTTTCGGCGGCCATCCTGTTCATGTTCGGCACCGGGCCGGTGAAGGGCTTTGCGATCACGCTGACCTTCGGTCTGGCTGGCCAACCTGTTCACGGCGGTCTATGTCTCGCGCGTGATCTTTGAGGCGCACCTGAACAAGCTGAAGCCGGGCGAGATGGTTTCGATTTAGGCCAGCATCAAGGCTGCTGGATCGGCATCTCGAGCAGGCAGCGTGAACAGACATTGAACGCTGGAGCTGCAGCGAGCTCCAGGCTCGCAGGAAGGCGGAGAAAACCAGTGGAATTGTTTCGCAGCGTAAATGTGGACTGGCTGGGGATAGAAGTGGTATTTCCTTGGCTTTTCCTTGATCTTCAGCGTGGCCGGCATCGTTTCGATGGGCTGTGCACTGGGCGCACATCGGCAGCCCGGTTCCGCTGGGCGTGGACTTCCGCGGCGGCACGCAGGTGCAGGTGCAGTTCGACGCAGCCTCCGGACATCGACGCGATCCGCCAGGCGATGGATGCGGCCGGCATCAGGGATGCGAGCATCCAGAACTATTCGGAACGTCGATCAGCCGTCGAGCAACGAAGTGCTGATCAGCCTGCCGGAGCAGACCAACGAGACCGCGCTCGACACGGGCCGCAAGCAGATCGTGAACGCGCTGCAGGCCCACTACGACAATCCCTTCGACCGAGTGCGGAATGTGCAGGTGGTGGGTCCGACGGTGGGCCAGCAGCTGGAGAAGCAGGCCGGCGCTGGCCACGCTCTATTCGATGCTGGGCATGCTGGTCTATCTCTGGTTCCGCTTCCAGCTGATCTACGGCGTGGCCGCGGTGGTGGCCTGCTTCCACGACACGCTGATCACCGTGGGCGCCTTCGCGCTGACCGGCCAGGAGATCAGCCTGACGGTGATCGCGGCCATTCTGACGCTGGTCGGCTACTCGATGAACGACACCATCGTCGTCTTCGACCGCATCCGCGAGAATCTGCGCCTGAGCCGCCGCGAGTCGCTGCCCGACGTGGTGAACCGCAGCATCAACCAGACCCTGAGCCGGACGGTGCTGACTTCGGGCCTGACCTTTCTGACCGTGCTTTCGCTTTATATCTTTGGCGGCCAGGTTCTGAACGGCTTTTCATTTGCGCTGGTCGTGGGCATTCTGATCGGCACGTATTCGTCGATCGCCGTGGCCGCGCCGATGCTGGTGGCATGGCAGGAATGGCGGGCGAAGCAGGGAAAGACAGCGGTTTTGCCGGCGGCGAAACGCGCCAAGAGTTTAAGGAGCATGTTCGTGAAGCTGCACCATTTTTGCAGCAAGTTTTGCAAGTGATGCATAGTTCTGGTATAGGTGGAGCACACTTCTGTGGTACCGTTTTTGACGCCGGGAACATTTCAGGTTCCGGCGGTGTCTAAATTAGAAGTAACCAAACCCGATTCGAGGCTGGCCATGTTTGAAGATTCCACATTTGAATCCGGAGGCAGGATCAAGACCAAGAGCAAGTATTGGATGATGGTTACGTTCATCATCAACGGCTCGATTCTGCTTCTGCTGATCCTGATTCCGCTGATCTATCCTGAGGCGCTGCCAAAGGCTGCGATGGCAGACGCTGCTGGTTGCCCCGCCGCCACCGCCACCGCCACCGCCACCGCCGCCTCCGCCCGAGGTGCACGTTGTCCATGTGCAGTCGGAGATGATGAACAATCAGCTGACCGCGCCCACCAAGATTCCGCACAGACATCAAGATGGTGGCCGAGAAGGAAGCGCCGCCGTCCAGCTTCGGCGTGGCCGGCATGGAAGGCCTGGGCGGCAGCGAGCGGCGTGATGGGCAGCGTGTTCGGCAGCGGCGGCACCCAAGGTGCAGGCTGCGGCTCCCAAGAAGGTGAACATCTCGGCCGGCGTGGCGGTCGGCATGCTGCTTCAGAAGACCCAGCCGATCTATCCGCCGATCGCCAAGGCGGCGCGCGTTTCCGGGCACGGTGGTTCTGCAGGCCACCATCTCCAAGACCGGGACGATCGAGAATCTTCGCGTCATCAGCGGACCGGCCATGTTGCAGCAGGCGGCGCATGGATGCCGTGAGATCATGGCGCTACCGGCCCTACCTGCTCAACAACGAGCCGGTCGAGGTGGAGACCACGGTCAACGTGATCTTCACCCTCGGTGGATGATGCGACTTCTGGCCCCTTGCCGCTTCTGTGGCAGGGGGCTTTGCTTTTGACCCGAATGCGAATCCGAACAGAGCCGCATTCCCAGCAACCGCCGCAGCAGGCAGTCGCAGTTCACAAGAAACTCCTTAGGAGGAACGATTCAGTGATTCTCGCTCAGCTCGCACATTTCGCTTCGCACACGGTCAGCAGCCTGGCCTTCTTCCAGGAAGAGCAGACAGTCAGCTTCAGCCCCATGGGGCTGTGGGATCACATGGGATGGCTGGCCCGCTCCGTGGCCATCATTCTCTTCATCGAGTCGATCTGGTCGCTGGCCGTGATGATCGACCGTTACCTGTACTTCTCCGCCGCCCGCAAGCAGTCGCGCGAATTCGCGCCCAAGGTTGCCGGCGCGCTGAAGGACAGCAAGCTTGAAGAAGCGATCAAGATCGCCGACCGCAACAAGAAGTCGCATCTGGCCGAAGTTGTAACGGCCGGCCTGCAGGAGTTCCGCGCTTCGGCCGGCGCGGCCACCGAGGAGACCATCGAGAGCTCGCGGCCGCGCGCTGGAGCGGGCCGAGGCCATCGTTCACGCCAAGCTGAAGAGAGGCCTTGCGGTTCTGGCCACCATCGGCTCGACGGCTCCGTTCGTCGGACTGTTCGGCACCGTCGTCGGCATTCTGAACGCCTTCCAGCAGATCGCCACCCAGAAGACTTCGGGCATCGGCGCGGTCGCCGGCGGTATTTCTGAAGCCCTGGTGACCACGGCGTTCGGCCTGCTGGTGGCCATCCCCGCCGTTATGGCGTTCAACTACTTCACCGGACGTGTCGAAGCGTTCGACGTGGAGATGGATAACTCCTCGAGCGAACTGATCGACTACTTCATCAAGCAGAGCCACAAGCGCTAAGCGAAGCGGCTCTGGCTCGAGCGAGAATCTGCGGGGGCAGGAGAGCGCGAATCTCTCCTGCCCGCCGATTTCGAACTCGCGCGAGCCGACGGTGTCAATGAGCAAGGCCGGAGCCGATCCGGCAGAAAAATTCAAAGGCACGGAGCCCAACAATGGGAATTGCAGTTCGCGACGAAGGCAGTAAGGTCAATTCCAACATCAACGTCACCCCGATGGTGGACGTGATGCTGGTGCTGCTGATCATCTTCATGGTCATCACTCCCATGCTGCAGAACAAGGTGCCAGGTCGACATGGCCAAGGTGGATAACGCCACGGCGATGCCGGACGCCGACAAGGAAGACGCGATTGTCGTCGCGGTCACCCGCGACGGCGGCGTGTTCCTGGGGCAGAACAAGGTCGCTACCAGCGAGCTTGGCGCCAAGGTCCGCGACAAGCTGGCCGACAAGCCCGGCAAGACGATCTTTGTTCGCGCCGATGCGCGCGCGCAGTATCAGGGCGGTTGAAGACGCCATCGACGACGTGCGCACGGCCGGTGTGGATGAAGTTGGCTTGTTGACGCAGAAGAAGGAAGGCAGTCTCTCGGGCGGCGAGTAAGGCGCGGTCCGGGCGATGTCTCTTTAACGATTTTGCAGGAATCGAGGAGTTTGAAGCCATGGCAATGTCAACTGGTGGCGGCGGCGGCGCACTGGTCCGAGATCAATGTTACGCCCATGATCGACATTCTTCTGGTGCTGTTGATCATCTTCATGGTCATCGTGCCGGTGACGCCAAGGGCCTGGATGCGCTGGTGCCCCAGCCGCCCAAGGATCCGCAGCAGCAGCAGCAGCCGAACGACCGCACCATCGTGGTCCAGGTGCTCTATCGCCCCGGCGCAGCGCCGACGTACAAGATCAACGAGACCGATGTGCAGCAAGACCGACTTGCTGCCGCAGGCTGACCGAGATCTATGCCAACCGCGCCGAGCGCGTCATGTTCGTCAAGGGCGACGACGATGTGAACTTCGCGCTACATTGCCGATGTCATCGATATTGGCAGGGCGGCCAACGTGGATCACATCGGATCTGATGACGCCGAAGATTCTGGCCGGACAATAAGCTTGCGCTTTGGCGACGGCCTGCCTCAGTTCGGCAGTCGCTGAGGCTTCAAGGATCGGTAAGTGTTGCGGTGAGGATTGGATTTTCGGCAGATCGCTCGATTTGCTGTGATTGAAGTGCGACCTGTCGGAAGCTTTTAGGAGTAGAATTTTTCCATCCTGGTTTCGGATGCCCCGCCGCGGCCAGCCAAGTTGAATTCCAGGCGCGCATCGTGATGGCACGTCCTGAAGGAGAAGAATACGAACATGAATGGACCCGCACGTATTACGGCGCTCGCGGTTGCCTTGGCCGGCATGGTGCTTTCCATGAGCGGGTGCAACCACCTGGCAGCCCGCGACCAATTGAACAAGGGAGTGGACGCGTACAAGAGCGGCAAGTACGAAGAGGCGATCGGGCACTTCCAGAAGGCCACCGAACTCGATCCGAGCCTGCCCATGGCCAAGACCTATCTGGCCACGGCGCTGGCGCAGAACGTGGTTCCGGGACTGGATACGCCGGAGAATCTGAAGACTGCGCAATCAGGCGATCAGCATCTTCCAGGAAGTTCTGGCCAAGGATCCGAACGATGTGAACAGCCTGAAGCAGATCGCGGGCATTTATTTCAGCATCAAGAAACTGGATGACGCCAAGACTGGCAGAAGAAGGTTCTGGCAGTGATCCAAAGGATCCTGAAGCGGCCTATACGGTCGGCGTGATCGACTGGACCCAGGCGCACGAGAACATGCTGAAGGCTCTGCGTCCAGCCGGCGTCAACGACGACGGCGAAGGCAATGCGAAGGCGCCCAAGAAGGTGATGGAGCACGATCAAGGAGGAGAACGCTCCGCTGGTCGAAGAAGGCTTGCAGTATCTGAATCAGGCAGTGGCCAACCGGGCCAACTACGACGATGCCATGGCCTACCTGAACCTGGTTACCGCCGCAAGGCAGACGTGGATTACGGCAATGACGCTGCGCGTAAAGCAGATCTGGCGCAGGCCGAGGAGTGGCGCACCAAGGCCATGGGAACCCGCAAGGCCAACGAAGAGAAGAAGAACAAGGGCCCCGGCGGCATCACCATGGATTCGAGCGGCAACCTGAAGTAGCGTTTTTGCCCGAGAAGTTGAAATGAAGAACGGCCTCCGCGATCAGCGGAGGCCGTTCTTCTTGCGCGGGAAAATGCCAAGCCCGCATGGGACTTTCGCTGCGATCCAGGGCAGCGGTTTCGGACCGGAAGAATATCGGCCGAGGGAACCAGAGAATACGGCGAATCTACGGTCAGAGTTCTGTCGCAAGGATGATCTGCTTCAGGAATGCAGCGCAAAGCCGCGAGCGCGACGCCACGAATGTCAGATCAAGTTAGATTGCTGCAGCGGACAGTTCCCCTACAGGAACTGTCGACTCCAACTCGGCACGAGCTCGGTGCTTACTGCCGCCGTTCTTCAGAATCTGCTCGGCATAGTAATTGCGCACCGCGGCCTGGTCGTGGAGCATTTCAAAGTAGGCGTTCTTGAGCAACTGCGCATGGCTCTCGCGCAGGAACTGCCGGATGGTCTGCTGCACGCGGGGATCGTTCATCTCGCGCTGGCCGGCGGGCTCGCGGCGATAGCAGCTTGTAAACCGCATAGCCGATCGTCCGATGGCCCGGCCCGGCGCCGTCATAGATCGGAATCGGATCGGTGATCTCGCCGGGCTTGAGCTTGCTGATGGCGTTGTAGGCCTCCGGCTCGCTGTGCAGCGCCGACTCGTAAACAAATCCCATGTCGCCGCCATTCGAGGCATTGTTGGCATTGTCTGAGAATTGCATTGCCACGGCGCCGAAATCCTCTCCGCTTCTCAAGCGGTTGTAGAGGGCCTCAATTTTCTTTTTCGCATCGGCTTCGCTGGGGGCTTTGTTGTTCTGCAGATTGCGGAGCCTGCTGCATGGGTACGGCACTGGCAACGATCTGCGCAAGGTGATATTGCGGCTCAATCAGGTTGAATTCGGCCTTGTGCGCCAGGTAGTAGCTGCTGATCTCGGCGTCGGTGATGTTGATCTTCGATTCGATCTCCTTGTTCAGCAGCTTTTCCTTGGTCAGCGAGCGGCGCAGATCGCGCTTCAGATCGTCGAGTGTAATGTTGCGCTGCTTGAGCTGCTTGTCGAACTCCTCTTGCGTGTAGGGCGCCTTCATCTCGGTCAGCTTGGCATTCACATCTTCGTCTGAAGCAGCGAGATTCAGCTTGGCGGCGCGCTGCTGCAGGATTTCATCCTCAATCAACTGGTGCAGGATGTTCAGCCGAACGATATTCGCCTGTTCGGTGCTGGGTTCCTGCGGATTGTCTCCGAGACTGGCCTTGTAGTATTTCTCGACGTCGGCGCGCATGATGTCTTTGCCGTTCACGGTCGCCATGACGTCGGGAGAGGGGGGCCTGTGACAACCGGCCAAAGCGGCCAATGAGCAGCCCGCAGGTGAGAATAGGGACGGCAAAACGATGCTGAAGAAATCGAGCTTCGACTTGCAACCTGAACATCTCCTGAGGAGCCGGATACAGCTCCCAGCTTTACAGGATAAATCCCCACGCCCGGATCGAGGAGACGAAGCCTTCAAGAACCGACGGCGCCTGCATGTGCTTTTGAGCCGGTGCGGAGATTCTACGAGTCGCCTTACTTTCCGGCACCCTTCGCATCTGCTGGCTTCCCTGGGGCCGGCGCGGGGCGGCGGTGCGGGAGGCTGTTCGCCCGCGGCGCGCAGTGCGCGATCGATGACCATCCAGACCTGATCTTCGGGAATGGCGCCGATGATCCGTTCGCCATCGACAAAAAGCGAGGGCGTCGAATCGAGTCCCAGCTTGTCTCCCTCTTTCATTGAAGCTCGGACCTGTGTCTCATCCTGCTTGGCCAGGCAGGCGTCGAGTTTGGACGAGTCGAGCTTTGCCAGTGTGCCTTCTTGCCGCGCGATGCGATCCAGAGCCGCAAAGCTCTTGTTGATATCGCGATCCTCACCGGTCACTTCCTGCCCATGAGCGTGCAGGTAGTCCACGTAGGTCCAGTAGACCTCGGGGCTCTGCGCGGCCAGGCAATTGGCGTCTACCGCGGCGTGCATCGCCCAGGGATGCATTTCAGACAGCGGATCTCCTTGTAAATGAAGCGAACTTTGTCCTTGTAGCGTTCAAGCGTGGACGGAAAGAGCGACTGATGCATGCGAGCGCAGTAAGGGCATTCAAGGTCGTCGAAGTTGACTACCGTGACCTTGGCCGCGGGATTGCCGCGGACCGGCCGTCCTGCGGTATCGATGTTGAAGGCCGGGTCCTTGGCGAGGTCGAAGGTTTCCAGACGCGCCAGCGTCTTCCCGTCGGTGGAGATCAGGAAGTCGAACGGGGTGGTCTTCGAACCGCGCGTGAAGGTGACCGGCAGCGTTTCATAGCCGGGGAACTGGCTGGGCTTCCGCGCGCCAATCGTCACCGTGTAGTCCTGGGGCACGTTGAATTGCGAGCGAACCAGGACCTCGATGCGACGGTTAGTTTCTGCGTCGGACGGGTTCTGTTGTGCGGGCTGGGCCTTGCAGCCGACAGCGAGGCCGAGCGCGAGCAGGCCAGCGAAGAGTTGAAAACGCAACAAAATGGACAACCTCTAAAGAAAGGATAAACCAGAGCCGCCCCCGGGACCGTCGCGCCCGCCCTTTCAAACCGCCCCCATTAATTCAGCCGAAACTAGGATCGACGTCGAGCAGAGAAAACGCGATCAAATCGCTGGCCTCAATAGAGAGGAGGCAGATTCGGGTCGCGGAAGACCGTGTTGGAGTGGCGGATATCCTCCCCGACCGAACCGAAGTTGGCCAGAGTGAAGCCGTAGAGCCATTCCGTCTCGTCGCGGCTGACGGAGCCCACGGTGCCAAGTTCAAAACGCCGATACCCAAGCATCAGGCCGCAACAACCCCAGTTGTAAACCGCCTGGACTCCACCGTATTGCAGCGCGCCATGGACGAAGTCATAGCCGCCATTGGCCGCCAGATTGAAGCCCGTCCGCATTGGCTTTGCCGATTTGCAGGAATGGCTGCAACTGCTGGCTCTGGATGGTGCGTCGCAGCGCTGCCCTGCTCGTCGACCGCATTCAGCATTGCGTGGCCGACGCCGACGGTAGTGCGTCCCCAACTGTAGCCTGCATACAAGTTGTCGGCGCCCAGATGTCCGAGACGCGGGTCATAATCCATGTCCCATTCAAGGCGAAGGTTGTCGATGGCCTCGAAGCGCAGCCGCGAAATGACGGGCGAAATGTTGCGCGGTTCGGTGAGAAAGGCAACGCCGCTCAGGTCGAGCGTGGAATCAAAGACGTTGCGGCGATTGGGAATGAGCGCGCCGCCGAAATTCGGATCGATGAAGAACTTCTGCGCAATTTGCCAACTGGCCCATTCGCGTGGCGAGGCGGAGCATTTATCGGGCGAATTCTCCAATTGCGCTGCGGAGCAAGGCGCCGCATGCAGCGGGCGCAGATAAAAGCGCTGCGTGAGCGAATAGCCGACTTCATTGGTATTTGTGGCGATGTCATTGGTGTCGACCAGCAGCACGTTGCGGGCATCGGCCCCGATGCCGCCGACAAAGTGATAAGTCAATTCGGGTTCGATTACGTGCCGCAACTCGCGATTCCAGCTTCCGATCGTGAAATCGCGCTCCAGCGCCGGCGGCCGCAGATCGACCGAGGCTTCGAGGTCGGCGCGATTGAGCGGATCGTGGCTGACGGTGGGAGTGCCGCCATTGGCTCCAGTCAGATCGGGCGTCTCGCTTCCGGAATAGAAGGTCTCGCGGAACGCAACCTCGGGAACCAGGCTCCAGCCGCCTCGCGACGATTGGCATGGATAGATGAGGGTAGAAGTCGATACGGCCCACGTTGCGCGCGTGAAAATCGGGCTCCGCGCGGCTCAAGTGACTGATCGATGAGTTCAGACCCCAATAGAGCAGCGAATTCGCCAGAGGCCGATCGAGCGTGTCGAAGCGCAGGGTCGGAAGGTGCAGGATTCTTGCCTCATCCCCCGCAGTGGTGCTGGCAAAGGTTTGCAGGCGGCCGAAGTAGCCGGAGGGAATATAGCCGTTGTGCTCATGCGTGAGCGCAAGTGTGCTCAGCACCTCGGAGTTCACGGCCTGGGTGTAGTTGTCGTCAAAGACCAGCCGGTATACATAGCTCGACAAGTATTCGACGTTTCCAGCGACACGGGTGCCGGGCGAGAGATCCTTGCGTCCGTCGGCCGATATGTCCACGCCGCCCTGATTGATGAGCCCGGTCGCCGGCGGAGTAGCCGCAACGCCGCGGTCGAGCAGGGCATTCCAGCGCACCAGCAAATGATCAAGCCCCGGTCCTTTGTAGCGAAAGTCGCCGTTGGGCGCGAAGCCGCGCTTTGAGAAGTATTCGGAGCCGATCACCATATCCATGCTGCGGTTGATCACCCAGTACACCTGCTCGCCAAAGGTGTAGCCTCGGATCGAGGAACCGTTGCTGACGACCGGAATCAGCAATCCGCTCTCACGGCCTGTTTCGCTCACCGGATGACGCAGATAAGGCAGGTAAAAAATCGGGACGCCGAACAGCTTGAAGAAGGTATTTGCCGTGGAAGCCTCGCCGTTTTCCATCTTGATTGCGCGCGAAATCAACTGCCAGTCCGGACGAGGTAAGCGGCAATTCGTCATGGTGCCGTCGACGATGCGATACATTCCCTCGCCGGTTTGGAGCAGCACTCTGCCCGAAAACAGAAACGGATTGGTCGTGGAATAGACGATGGCGGAGCCGGCTCGCCGAACTCCGATCGAACCTGTGACATTGAAGAACCGGGCCGTATGCATATCGAGCCGCATATCGCCGTGCGAGGCTTCGATTTCGACATCTTCCGGCCCGCCGGTGACCTGAAGGTGGCCGTCGGCATCCAACTCCGAAGTGGATTGGTGGTAGACCACTTTGTCGGCGCGAAGAATATAGTCGCGATAGTGAACGACTACCTGGCCATCCAAGGTCCAAACATCGCCGACGCGGCTCTGGTGTTGTGCTTCCCACCGCACGGGAACTCCGTTGGAGGGAATAGGCTCAGGCCGTGCCACCGGAAGAATTTCCTGGCCGGGATCCTCGGGGAGCGCAGCGTTCTGTGTTGCGGAGCCTGGAGCTGCGGGACTTGGATTCTCGGAGGGATTTGCTTGTTGAATCGCGGGAGGTAACGCATTGGTCAACATCTGTCCGCGAAGTTGCGGATGACAGAGGGCCAACAGCGTGATAAACACGAAATTGCGAGGATGCATCCGGGGCCAAGGCCAGCATAGCAAATGCGGGGCTTCTACTAAGGACGTTACACCCCATCGATCTGGCAGCAAGAGACACCCGGAAGCAATTCGGAAAAGGGTATTTCGGCCCGAATTGCACATTGACTCGCATAACTTCCTGGCTCGTTTTTTTTTGAGCAACGTTCGCAGCGGGCCGATGTGGCCGTGAAGCGAACCTGAAAAGTATTTCTGGGTCAGAGACGGACGCAAGAAATACATCAGAAGGGTTCTGGAGAATTGAGTACACAGTCGAGCCAGCCTGTTCCCAAGCCATCGTGGAAACAGGAAGTCAATCGGCGGCTTGAAGCACACAAAAGCCGCAAAGGTTTATCTGTCGTCGACCAGCACGCGTCGGATGGGGAACCCGCCGGCGTCAGCGACCGCGCAGCGAAAGCGGCGGCACGCGTAGCGGCTCGTTTTTCGAAGGCGCCCAGCTACAGTGAAATGCAAGCAGGCGAGGCGCGCGCGGCCCTGCGCGACGCCGAAGCCGCGACCCGAGTTGCCCTGGAGGCGCAGGCCGCCGCACAGGTTGCACTGGCGAACCTCGAGCGAGCGCGCGAGGATCAGCTCGAGTCCGAAGAGGAGCAGTGGAGACAGTCTCTTTCGGAGGCTCCTGCTGAGCGGGCGTGGGATGCCGCGGATGAAATCACCTCGCCGGCAGCCAATGCCTCCGGCGAACGAGGCGCGGCGAGGGCGGCAAGTGACGAGCCGCAGAGCGCGCGCGTTGGATCGATCGGCATTTCAATGGTTCACGCCCGGACGATTATCCGGCGGCCCACTTCGTCGAAGCGCAGCCCATCCACGCAAACCTGATTCACTTCCCGCGCGAAATCGTTGCGACGCGTCGAGTTCGACCGCGGTCGATGGGTGTCGCGGAGGCTTCGCCAGAACAGACAGGGCAATTGAGCATTTTTGAAGTTGACCCGAACTCCATCTCCATTGGGCCCATGGCATCGGCGACCACGGTGGAGACTGCCGCGCCGGCTCCGTCGTGGAGCGGGCCGGAATGGTCAAACATTGAACTCGACACGCGCTCGGAGGAAGTCGAAGAATATCGCGGGAATCCTCCATCGACCCCGTTCCAAATAGATTTGGCGCCTCTCGAACTGCGATTGATGGCGGCGACGATCGACTTCGCGCTGACGGTTGGCCTGGTTTGCGCCGGGGCAGTGGGAATTGCAGGGCACATGGCGCATTCGCCGGCCGTCAAGGCTGCAGAGATCGAGCGCATTCGTTGTGCTGATTCTGATCGGCGTGCTGTATCACGCATTTTTCCTGATGACTGCGATGTCTACGCCGGGAATGATGTACGCCGGCATTTCGCTTTGCACATTCGATGACGAGCATCCCACGCGCACGCAACTGCGCGATCGGCTTGGTGCATTGCTGATTTCATTGCTCCCCATGGGGCTGGGTTTTGCCTGGGCGATCTTTGATGAAGATCACCTGAGTTGGCATGATCGGATTTCGCGGACGTACCAGCGGAAGTGCTGAGGCGCTGATGCAGGATTTGCAAAACTTGAGGCGCGGGCGAAATCCCGCGCCTTTTCCTTTGCTCCCGCGATGCACCTACCAGGTCAAGGCGCGCAACGCGCTTACTCCGGCCCCGATTAAAGCCGTTTCGTCGTCGGGAGGCAGAATTTCAAGGGAATAGCTCAAAAGTGGGCTCATCTTCACCATCGTTTCGAGATGGGATCGCAACACGGGTAGCTCGAGGAAGCCCACATTGTGGCCAGTGAAGTAGAAGCGTCCAGGTCCGGCCAGATGGATGAACGACGCAGTACCCGCGGCCAGCGCGCGATGCCATAGATCGACGAAATCGCGGCAACGGGTGTCGCCTTGTTTTGCCTGCGCGAAGACCTCTTCAGGTTCGAGGTCGAGAAAGCGCATGCGCATCGCACGATATCCCATGATGCCTTCGAGGTGCCCCACTCCGCCGCAGCCGCAGAATCGCTCCTTTGGATCGAGTGTGACGGTGACGTGTCCGCCTTCCCAGACGCCCTCAACATAGGGCCAGCGACCGTAGCCAATGCCGTTGCCGATCGTCCAGACGCGTGTGAGCTTGTTGAGCTGACCTCGCGTTGCTGCGACGCCGGCAGCGATTGCATCCGCGTCGTTGGCGATGTAAACCGGAGCCGACACGCCTCTCGCACTGAGGACTTTCGTGAGTTCGTCTGCCAGCCGCATACCCTTTATTTGGGGAAGATTCGGAGAATCCTCGATGACGCCGTGACGCACCACGCCCGGAACCGCGACTCCGATCGCATCCACGGGACCTTTGAAGGTGTCCACCAACGCGGCGATCTTGTCGACCAGTACCTCAATCAGCTCTCCGCCGGGAAGAGCGGCGAGCGCGTCGTGCTCGTCGGTACTCTCTGGAAAGCGCAGCGGCTTTCCCGTCAACCGCTGATCTTCAAGCGCGCCTGCCACAATGTGCTCGGTCATCACAACGCCGATTGCGGTGCTCATGGACAATTCCTCTCATCCCGCCTGATAACGATTCAGGCGGCCCAGGCCATTGAAGGCTGCGGTCTTGTAGCACTCGGCAAGGGTCGGGTAGTTGAAAACAGTTTCGACGAAATAGTCCACGGTGCCGCCCAAGCGTCATGACCGCTTGGCCGATGTGGACCAGTTCGCTTGCACCCTCGCCGATGATATGCACCCCCAGCACTTTCCGCGTGTCGCGATGGAAGATCAGTTTCAGGCGGCCGGTCGTGTCGCCTCGAATCTGTCCGCGCGCAACCTCGCGATAATACGCCATGCCAACCTCGTAAGGCACATCCTCTTCGGTCAACTGCTCTTCGGTCTTGCCGATAAAGCTGATCTCGGGAATGGTGTAAATCCCGTAAGGATAGAAGCTGGGATTGGAGGATGTGGCGTGATCGTTGAATGCGCGGGCGGCGGCGATGCGTCCCTGCTCCATCGATACCGAAGCCAGCGCCGGAAAACCAACCACATCGCCTACCGCAAAGATGTGCTCCACCTTGGTCCTGAAATTCTCGTCGACCGGGATGCGTCCGCGGTTGTCGGCCTCCAGGCCGGCAGCGGCTAGATTCAGCTCGTCGACGTTGCCTTGCCGGCCCACGGCATAAAGCAATGCATCGCCGGAGACTTTTTTCTTGCTCTCCAGATTGGCCACCACGCCGCCGTCGGAGAGCTCTTCCACACTCTCCACTTCCTCGCCGAGCCGCATGGTGACGCGGCTGTCCCGCAGGTGATAGCTGAGAGTCTCGACAATCTCCTGGTCGGCAAACTCGAGAAGCTTGTTGCGCTTTTCAATAAGAGTGACGCGCACGCCGAGAATGGCGAACATGCATGCGTATTCCACGCCGACCACGCCGCCGCCAACGACGATCAGCGTGCGGGGCAAGTTGGGAAGGTCGAGGACCTGGTCGCTGTTGATAATGGTGCGGCCATTGATGGGAACCTTGGGCGACGAGGCGGGCTTGGTCCCGACGGCAAGAATGATACGGCCTGCTTCGAGGGTTGTATCGCCATGCGGACCCTCCACGCGCAGGACGTGCGGATCGACAAAATGAGCGATTCCCTGGATCACGTCAATCCCGTTGCGCGAAAGCTGGGCCTCGGTTACGTCCACTTCAGTCTTGATGACCGCCTGCACGCGGAAGGCGAGATCGGCCATGGTGATCTTTTCTTTGACCCGGTAATTCATGCCGTAGACGGAGCGATAGTCGTAGCCGGAAAGATGCAGCACGGCTTCACGCATGGTCTTGGAGGGAATGGTGCCGGTATTGATGCAGACGCCGCCAACCACCGCGCGCGCTTCCACAACCGCGACCCGCTTCTTCATCTTGGAAGCCGCCACGGCCGCGCGTTGGCCTGAGGGCCCGGAGCCAACGACGATCAGGTCATACTTGACGGCGCTCATGCAATTGTCTCCCGGGATCTAGTCCAGATGTGGCTGCGGCGCGTGGTGCGCGGGTGTCGCCGGCGGTGCCCACAACCGGAGGCTACCATACCGCGGTGGAGCGGCGACAGCAACGCTCGGTGAAATTGACGGGCCTTGGTGAATCTTGACGAAGTCCGGACCGAACCCGAAGAGACTCCGGGAAGTTTTCCAAAAAATTGCCGGCGATCGTCACGATCGCCGGCGGCCCAGAAAAGTGGGATGGTAAGAACGGATTGAGAACTACGCGACAGCTGGATGTCGGGCAGGAGCCGAACGAGGTGCCGAGCGGACCGACGGTCTGCGGATCGCGGAAGCTTCCCCCCGGCTGCGTCGAGCTTTCCAGCTGGAACTGCCCGATCATTCCGTCCAGATCGTTGGCCAGGGAAGCGAGATTCTTCAAGGCCTCAACAGCTTCTTCTGCGCCTTGTGCGTTTTCAGTAGCCAGTTGCGAAATGTGGCCGGCGGATTCGGAAATCTCTCCGGATGCCGCTGTCTGCTCGGTCGCAGCTGTCGCGATGAGTTGAATCTGCTGCTCGACCTGCTTTGAAGATTCGATGATGGCTTCGAGACTCTGGCGGGCACGGGCGGTTTCGTTCATGCCGGTCTCGACGGCACTGCGGCTATCCTGCATCACCTGAAGAGTCGTGCGGGTCTCGTCCTGGATGCTGCGGATGGTGCCGGCAATCTCTTCGGTGGCGCCCTTGGTGCGCTCTGCCAGGCGGCGCACTTCACCCGCCACCACCGCGAATCCTCGTCCGTGTTCACCTGCGCGGGCTGCCTCGATGGCGGCATTCAGAGCCAGCAGATTGGTCTGCTCGCTGATCTCCTGAATCACGCTGACCACTTTGCCTATTTCTTCAGAGCGCAGCGCAAGAGACGTCATCTTCTCAGATACGGTCCCGGTAGCGGTTGCGATTTTTTCCATGGTTGTAGCGGCGGCTAGCATCACCGCGCCGCCCTGGTTGGCTGTTTCCGCCGACGTGCGGCTTGCGCCTGCCGCATTTTCCGCGTTATGGCTGATCTCGCTGATGGTGGCGGTCATCTCCTGAGCCGCTGCGGCAATCTGATTGGTTTTGCTGGACTGCGTGTTGGCGTTGCCGGCCGACTGAACGGCGCGCGCGCTAATCTGAGTCGTTGCTGCCGAAAGCGTCTGCGCTCCCTGGGCAACCGACTGCACGACCTCGCGCATGGCGGCAACGCTTGCGTCAAAAGCTTCGGCAACCCGGCCGATCTCGTCGGTGCCGGTCGCTTCAACAAACACTGTCAGATCTTTGGCAGCCAGACCTTCAAGGGCGGTCAAGACCCGTACCAGGCGCGGCGCGATGACCCGCGTAAGCAAAGATCCAATGAGTGCGCAGAGCCCAACGATCAGCACAGTGACCGTCATGTTGATCCAGGTAGCGCGATTGCTGGCTGCGGTCGCGGCATTGGAGTGCTCCGTGCCGGTCTTGACATTGATGTTCAAGGCATTGCCGCTTGTCGACAATGCTGCTTCCAGGTCGACGCGCACGCTGTCGGACAAGAGCAGATCGAGAGCATCGCCGGCCTTGCCAGCCGCCAGGAGCGCGGTCACACGATCGCTGGCGTCTTTGTATCTCCCAAATGCCGCCACAAGTTTCACGCAGTTATCGCGTTCTCCCGGATCGTCGATGAGGGGTTCGTATGCTTTTTCGGCCGCATAGAAAGCGTTGATCGCCGCTGTCCGCTTCACGCCCTCGTCCCTGAAGCAGGCCGGCGTAGTGCAAAGCAAAAGGTGCAGGTCTTCCCGGCGCAAAGTGCCGATCGTCTCCCGCACTGTTGCCAATGTAATCACCGAAGGAAGGTCATTTTCACTCACCTGGGCGTTATTCGCGGCGATGCCTCGGAATGTGACGAAGGTATAAGTACCCAGCGCAATGCAGAGCCCGCACACGAGGCCGAACGCATAAAGAAATTTACGGGAAACAGGTAGATTGCGAAGCCAATGCATAGACGATGCCCTTTCTCACTTGGTTCGTCTTTCCCATCGGCGCGGTGGAGAGCAACTTGAGGGAACGGCATGGGAATGTTTCGATCTGAAACACGCCATTACTTAGGTGATTGCTGACTCCACACTCGAAACCTGAATTGATAAGGGGATTCTCACGTTTGTCGATGACCCACTGTGGGCCGGAGACAAACCTAATGAGAACGAAGCAATGGACGAACTTGTTCGCACGCGCGGCGCTCTTCGGCTGCATCTGTGGAGTTGCGGCTGCGGAGCGTGATCCCAACGGTCGCGAAGCAGCGGCAAGCGTTGCCACTCCCGCGGAACCTGCTGCCGCTCTGAGCGCGGAAGGTTTTGAGCGGCCATATCAGCAGCAATTGGTCGATCCCTGTGCACAGGCTGAGGTCGTGTCCGCTCCCAGCCGGCCGAACTGGAATGCTGGTGCCGCAACCACGCAATGCGGAACTCTGGAATCGGATTTTGGTTGGCTTCGTCAGCCGATCGGAGGGGGCGCGCAGCAGGAGATGCTCCTATCGAGCGTGCGGTTCGGGCTGACACCGAAGATTGATCTGCGCTGGGGACTCACAAACCACATCTCCCAAAATGGCGGTGAGCGCGCACCGATCGCCGGTGTTGGAGACCAATCTGTGTCCGCGACGTATCGCTTCCACGAGCAAGGCTTGTGGGTGCCGGCCCTGGCATTCAGTTATGGAATCAAGATTCCGATGGCCAATCCCGCCAAGGGGTTTGGTACCGGATTTACGGATCACCAGTTGGTCTTGATTGCCAGCCGCGATTTGGGTAGGAATCACCTGGACTTCAATGTTGTTGGCACCTTAACGGGTGAGGCTCGAGGGCACGACGGCGCGCCTCAATTCGGCCTTGGACTCACGCGGCAAATGACCGGAAAGCTGGCTTGGATACTGGAGGGCTATGGGGGCCCGCAACCCGGAACGGCGGACAGATATGGCGCGGTGCTGACCGGAGTGTCCTATAGCCTGCGTCATTGGCTGGTTCTGGATGGAGCTTTTGTAAAAACGTACACCGCAGGCTCGCCACGACAACAGATGCTCTTTGGCTTTACATATGCAATGAGACCCGGCTTTGGCTCACTTCCCGTGGGGTCAAGGTTCGCGCATTTGTTGGGTCGCTGAAACGGTTGAGTGGCACGGCGGATGCGGCCAGTTGCAAGGGGCAAACTAAATCGATATTCTTGGGCCGCTTTTGTCTTCCTTTGTCGAGGTGCCCCGGAATGAGATTTCTTTCGCTCAAGTTATCTGTGGATGCGCATTGCAAGCTGGTGACGCTCGCTCTGATGTTGGCCGTTTGCGTGCCGGCGTTCTTTCTAGGAGCGCAAACGCCACCTCCTGCTCCTCCCGCAGCTCGCCCTTCGCCCACTCCCGAGCAACTCGCCATCCAGGCCGCATCCGAAAAAGATCATCAGCGGGTGATGGACGAACTCGGCATCAAGGAGTTGCGTCACGGCGCCGACAGCGATCCCAAATCGCCCTACGCCGCGCAACTACGACGAGTCGAAAGCAGATGTCTACCCGAAGATTCCCGATCCACTCATTCTGAACAACGGCAAGCCGGTAACGACCGCCAAAGTCTGGTGGAGCCAACGCAGGCCGGAGATCGTGGAGCTTTTCGACCGCGAGATTTATGGCCGCATGCCGGCGAATCTGCCCAAGGTCAATTGGGAGGTCGTGAGCACGGTGCATGAAAAGAACGGCGACGTGCCGGTGATCACGAAGACGCTCGTCGGGCATGTCGACAATTCGGCCGACCCTGAGATCACCGTGAACATCGACCTCACACTGACGACTCCGGCGGATGCCAAGGGCCCAGTTCCCGTCATCATGGAACTCGGTTTGAGCAAGGAATTCATGGCGATGCTGGCCAAGCGATTTCCGCAGTTCGCCGCAATGGCCGGCCGGGGCCGACATGGCAACAGCAGGTGCTGGCGCGGGGCTGGGGCTATGCCGAATACATCCCGACCAGTGTGCAACCCGACAATGGCGCGGGCTTGACGGAGGGAATCATCGGCCTGGCCAACAAGGGCCAGCCGCGCAAGCTCGATGATTGGGGTGCTCTGAAGGCGTGGGCATGGGGTGCGAGCCGCTGCCTTGACTATTTTGAAACCGACAAGGATGTGGATGCGAAACAAGTCGGCATCGAAGGCCACTCGCGGTATGGCAAGGCCTCCGCTCGTCGCCATGGCATACGATCCGCGCTTTGCGATCGGCTACATCAGTTCTTCAGGCGAAGCAGGCGCGAAGCTCTACCGGCACATCTTTGGCGAGCAGGTGGGCAATGTTGCCGGGGCGCAGGAGTATCACTGGATGGCCGGCAATTTCCTGAAATATGCCGGACCGCTCACGCCCGGCGATCTTCCCGTCGACGCCAACGAGTTGATCGCTCTGTGCGCGCCCAGGCCCGTATTCATCAGCGGCGGCGCTGTCGAAGGCGATGGCTGGGTCGACGCGAAAGGCATGTTCCTCGCGGCGGCGGGTGCCGGACCGGTCTACAGACTTCTCGGGCAAGAAGGATCTGGGGACGACGACGTTTCCCCCCATCGAAACGACTCTCATCGATGGCGACATCGCGTTTCGCCAGCACACGGGCGGACATACACCGGGTCCGAACTGGCCGACGTTCCTCACCTTCGCGAGCCGATATCTGCACGCGCCGGGAGCAACGGCGGCTGGCCTGAGTGGCGGCAACGATGGTGCTCCAGTTCACTTGACCGCGGAGCAGGATCGGGAACGGATGCTGGCGCTGCTCGGGCTGAACGATTCCGAGATGCGGCATCGTCCCGCGGGCGATGCAAAGGCGCCCGATGCGACGAACTACGACGAATCGAAGGCCAATGTCTACCCGCAAACTCCCCGATCCGTCTGCTGCTGAAAAACGGCCAGCGTGTGACGAGCCGCGGAACAATGGTGGTCAGCGCGCCGTCCGGAAATCAGTCGCGGACTACGAGCGCGAGATTCTCGGAAAAGCTCCGGCGAATCTGCCGAAAGTGACGTGGGAGGTGGTCAAAACCACGCCGGAAAAATACGGCGATTTCGACGTCATCACGAAGCGGCTTGTGGGCCATGTCGACAACTCCATCGACCCCAAGATCCAGGTCAACATCGAGATGGTTCTTATCACGCCCGCGCATGCCGCAGGGCCGGTTCCCGTCATTGGATGGAGCTGGCCTTCGACCCAGACTTTCAGGACGCAATTGCAACGCCAGTATGCCGAAGTCGGTGCACCCGGTCACGGCCACTACGGAGTGGAATGGGAGCCTCTGCTGAAGCGGGGATGGGGCTTTGCCGTGCTCTCGCCGACGAGCTTTCAAGCAGACGACGGCGTCGGGTCTCACCGAGCGGCATCATCGGACTGATGAATCAAGGCCAGCCGCGCGGCCTCGACGATTGGGGCGCGCTGCGCGCGTGGGCGTGGGGCGCGAGCCGTGCCATGGACTATCTCGAGACCGATCAAGGCGTCGACGCGAAGCAGGTTGGACTGGCAGGGCACTCGCGATTTGGCAAAAGCTGCGCTGGTCGCGATGGCCTACGATCCACGATTCGCCATCGTCTACAGCAGCTCGTCCGGCGAAGGCGGCGCCAAACTCTATCGGCATATCTTCGGCGAGCAGATGCCGAACGTGGCCGGTCCCGCGCTCTATCACTGGTTCGATGGCAACTTCCTTCGCTATGGTGGACCGCTCACTGCCCGGCGATCTGCCCGTGGACAATCATGAATTGATCGCGCTGTGCGCGCCGCGGCCTGTGTTTATCGGCGGCGGAGCCAGCACAGGCGATGGGTATGCCGATCCAAGCGGCGACGCATGGGCCGACTCGAAAGGGCATGTTTCTTAGCCGAAGTGGATGCCGGCCCCGTCTATCGGCTCCTGGGTGCGAAAGACCTTGGGACGACGGAGTTTCCGCCGATGGGAACCGCGCTGATCGACGGCGATCTCGCATTCCGGCAACATCCGTTTGGCCACACGCCGGCGCCGAACTGGCCGACATTTCTCGACTTCGCCAGAAGATATTTTCATGCCCCTGCCCTCAGGCAGAACGCAATAGCTGTCGCGCACGGATAACGATCACCGGACGTTGACGAATCGATTGACGACCGAAGAGCCGAGGTGGGCGGGAGACTCGCACGCGCCTCCCTCCACCGCTCACGCTTGTCAGTCCGCGTTCCTTCAAGATTGCCATCACGTCCTGATGGGCGAGATAAAGCACGATCCGAGATGTTGCTCGGTTGTTTCCACAATGAAAGTCGAATCGACAAACATTGCCTCTGTTGACAGATCACCTTTTGCGAAATTCATCTTCCATCGCGTATGCGCCATTTGATAGCGCTCGCCCAGCGAATGCGCGTCCACACTGACCAATTGCATCGAATGGCAGCCAAAGCTTTCGAAGAGCTGCTTGCGTTTCGGCAGTGCGAGGGCGAAATCGCTGGCTTTGACACACTGCGCGCCTTGTGGTCCGGCGGCCATAAAGTGTCGGCGAACTGGGAGACGGCTGCGGAGAAATCGTTCCTGTTGTTGTTGAGTTCAAATTGGCGAAAAAAGCCTTCGACGGAGGCGGACATTTTCCATGAGGGTCCTCAATTTCGTGGGAGAAGATAACTTCCGTGCCGTAAGGCACTTTAGTATTATATCAAATTTAGATCGATAAGTCAATCTATTTGTTCAGCTTTTGAGCATGCCGGCATGAGAAGAAATAGCATGCGAAGGGTGGCGGCTAAGCTGTCGCAATCCTGTAAATCCGTGCGCAGTTTCCGCCCAGGATTCCGTCGCGCTGCTCTTCCGCGAGCTGGTCCAGGAAGTCGATCACAATGCCCAGAGTCTGCGCATATTCCGCAGACAGCGTGCAGACCGGCCAATCCGATCCGATCATCAATCGCGAGGCGCCGAACGCGTCGAGCACCGCATCCAGATAAGGTCCGAAATCATCGGGCTTCCATGGCCACCATCGCGCTTCCGTCACCATCCCTGAAAGCTTGCAGGAGACATTTGGACACTTCGCCAACTCGCGAATATCGCGCCACCAAGGCTCAATCATTCCCTCGGCGATCGCTGGTTTGGCAAGATGATCCAGGACAAATGCCTGGCCGGGAAATTGACGCACGAGCTCAGTTGCAATGGGCAGATGGCGCGGATGGAGCAGCAGATCGTAGGCCAGGCTGAAGTCCGCAAGCTGCGCGATGCCGCGTTGAAACTCCGGCCGCAGCATGAAGCGGTCGTCGGCCTCATCCTGCACCACGTGGCGCACGCCAACGAGCTTCCTGTGCGCAGCAAGCTGCCGCAAGTTGATCCGCCACCAGCGGCGAACACAGGTCGACCCAGCCGACTACGCCCTGGATGAACTCGTTCCGCTCGGCGAGTTCGAGCAGCCAGCGCGTCTCTTCAAGACTTTGCCGTGCCTGCACAGCGATCGATCCATCGAATCCGCTCTCGATCGAGCATCGGCTTCAGATCGCGGGCAGAAAATCGCGCTTGCAGGACGCGCCATCTGCATCGTTTATCCACCCGTACTCTGCGGCCGAATACTTCCAGAAATGCTGATGTGCATCGATTCTGATCATTGGAAGAATCATCTCTCAGCGCGGGAACCGACGATCAACAGCAACCACATCGGAGGCGTGCTCGCAGCGAACCACGAAGTTGGAGACTTCGGAGATGGCCCGATCCAGCGCAGGTATAGTTCTGATATGCGCTTGAATACCCCTGGCTGACACTTTCGCTCTGCCTGTGCCTGGTCCCGGCGAATGCAGCAGCGCAATCTGCGAAGCCGACCATCACTCTCGACGAGTATCTCAACACGACAGATATCTCGGGAGCTCAGTCTCTCGCCGGATGGCTCCTCGGCTGTGATCGCGACGGACGCGCCCGACTGGAAAAACAGCGTGTATCGCCACGATTTGTGGATTTGGAATGCGCGGTCCGGACTGCGGCCGCTGACGCACTCCGCCGGCGAAGAGGAAGCGCGATGGAGTCCGGACGGCAAGTGGATCGCTTTCCTTTCCGATCGCTCGCTTCTTGGAGACGACGCGTCTGCGGATCCAGAACCCGGCGGGCGACGCGACAAAGCCGAAACGAATCTGGATCATTTCCGCGACCGGCGGCGAGCCCCTCCCGCTCTACGGCGAGAAGCTGGACGCACATGCATTTGCCTGGGCCTCCGACAGCGCGGCCATCTATTTCTCCGTGCAGGAGCCGCTCGGTCACGATCAGGCAGAAGCGCGTGAGACTGAATGGCAGGATGTCATTCGGTGGCGAGAACAGAACCGCGGCGACCTGTTGCTCAAGGTTGGCATTGCGTCTGCAATGGCGAACGCCATAGCGACACCTTTGCCGAATGGCGCTGCGGCAGCCAAGGCGGCCAAGGGCAGGGCCGACACGATTCCCGCGTCGCCTCTGCCCGCGGGCGCGTCGGTGCTCACAAAAAGCGCTTTGGCCATCGATGAGATCGCTCCTTCGCCCGAATGGCAAAGAGCTGGCGTTTCTCACCGGGCCGATCCATCGGCGTATCGAGAATCCCGCCGACAACGAGATTTTTCTTGTTGCTTCTGTCGGCGGAGAGGCGCGACAGCTGACTCACAACCAGGCGCTCGAAACGAATCATGCGCTGGGCGCCGGATAGTCGCTGGCTGCATTTCGTTGTGTCTGCTGCGGCGGGTTCCCTGGAAGGCAACTACCGGGATGTGCAAGGCCGCCTCTACCGAATCGACACGGAGACTGCCAAAGTAGAACGGCTAGGCGCAGCATTCGATGGATCCTTCGACCAGTTTGTTCTGCTGCCCGATGGACGCGAATTCGCGCTGGGCCTGAAAGGTACGGAGACGCAGATCTACCTTGTCGAAGGAGACAACGCAACCAAGCTGCCGGGCCTCGCAGGCACGTTATGCCGGGCTTGAGTCGGCAGACAAATCAAATAGCCTTCTCGTGCGTCAGTCCAGCGCTCAACGAGCCGCACTCAGGTTTATCTGGCTCCCGATCCGCTGCATCCCGATCAGCTCAAGGCTCTCACCAGCTTCAATCCGATCTTTGCCGAACGCGCGCAGCCTGAGTGGCAGCCGTACACCTGGAAGTCGGACGATGGACGCACCGTCGAGGGCATGTTGATTTTTCCGCCCGGAAAGAAGGGCGCGAAGCATCTGCGCATGCTCACGCTGATCCACGGCGGCCCTGCCGACGCCGATGGGAATCGCTTCGGAGCCGACTGGTACGACTGGGCGACGCTGGCTGCCGATCGCGGCTGGCTCGTCTTTCGGCCGAACTATCGCGGATCCTCGGGCTATGGCGATGACTTCATGCTGGAGATCGCAGCCGCACCTGGTTTCGAAGCCGGGACGCGACATTCTAACCGGCGTCGATGCGCTCGTAAAAGACGGCTATGCCGATCCCGAATCATCTTGCCATTGGCGGATATAGCTACGGCGGCTACATGACCAACTGGCTCATCACGCAGACCACGCGCTTCCGGGCCGCTGTCACGGGCGCCGGGGCCGTGGAGCACGCGGCCAACTGGGGCAATGACGATGAGACCTGGGACGACGCCTGGTACCTCGGCGGGCAGCCCTGGCAGAATCCGGAGCTGTACCAGAGCGAGGCCGCGCTGTTTCGATTCGACAAGGTGAAGACGCCGACCCACCTGGTGCAGGGCGGCGCCGATATACGCGTAAGCTACCTGGAGGGAGTGACCATGGAGCGGGCACTCCAGGCGCTCGGCGTGCCGCACACTTTCCTCGTATTTCCCGGCGAGGGCCACGGCCTGGACAAGAATCCCTGGCATGGCTATATCAAGCTGCGCGAAGAACTGAAATGGCTGGAGAAATATGATGGAAATTAGCGCGGATCTAGCTTTGCCGGATAGGTACGCCGAAGAATTGCCGGAACCGGCAGTGGCAATTCCGACGCATCTCGTCTTAAGCGGTAGCATGAATCCAGTCGATCAAGCTCGCCAAGCACGCCTTCCAGCAGACGCTGCTCAGCGCGCGCAGGACCATGCTGCTGAGCGAGATCCTGAAGCTGGCGCTCGACAGCTTTCGCGCGTCCAAGCTGCGCTTTGCCCTGACCGCTCTGGGCATGGTCATCGGTACGGCCTCCGTCATCCTGGTCGTGACGATCGGGATGAAGGGCAAGCAATACGTTCTCGAGACGCTGCAGAAGATCGGGACGAATTCGGTCGAGATGGAATACTCGGGCGGCGGAGCCACGGGCGCCGAGCGCGTGCTCTACAACGACTACCTGACGCGCGAAGACGAGAAGGCTGTCGATGCCCAGTTGCCGGGCGTTATGTACTCTTCGCCGATTCTCGAGATGCACACCCGCATCAGTTTTGGCGGCGGCGTTGATGAAGGACACGCTGGTGCTCGGCGTGAGCCCGCACTACCGCCACATCCGCAACCTGCTCGTGCCCCACGGCCGGTTTCTCGACGAGATCGACGACTGAAACGCACACCAACTGCGCCGTGGTGACCGAGCCATTCGCCAGGGAGCGCTTCGGCAGCTCCGTGCCGCGGTTGGTCAGACGTTTGAGATCTATGGCATTCCGTTCACCATCATCGGCGTCTTCAAAGAGAGCGTCGACGACATGGGCCAATCGGAGATCGCCGACCAGACCATCTTGATTCCCTATTCGGTGGCGCGCTTCTTCACCGGAACCGAAAACGTAAAGCAAATTTACTTCTCGATGCGCACCATGAATGAGGTGCCCTGACGGTGCCAAGGAGATTGTGCGCATCATTCAGGCGCGCCACCGGCCAGGGTCGGTATACAAGGCGCAGACCCTGACAGAGGTGCTGACCTATGCAAGGCAGAATCGCCGATGCGCTGACTGCCGTGCTGGTCCTGGTCTCGGCGATCACGCTGGCCGTGGGCGGCGTGGGCATTATGAACATCATGCTGGCCAACGTGCGCTGCACGCATCCGCGAAATTGGCATTCGCAAGGCACTGGGCGCGACCTACCGCGAGATCAAGCTTCAGTTCCTTGCCGAGGCAGTGATCATTTCGCTGGCGGCGGCCTCGTAGGCGTGCTGGTCGGGCTTACCGTGCCGCTTTCGATCCGGTTCTTTACCGACTATGCGTTGCCGATTTCAGGTCTGGTCGATTTTCGATCGCGCTCGCCGCCGCGACCTTGCGTCGGCGTGATCTTCGGCACTGTGCCAGCGACGCGCGCTGCGCAAATGGATCCTGTGGACGCACTGAAGTATGAGTGAGAAAACGGGACCGTCTGAACACGACGCGCGCACGAAGCAGACGAACCTTCGCAAGGGACCGAATCTGATCCTGATTTATAGTCTTCTTGGCGCTGCCCTCGTGATCGCCATGGTGATTGCGGCCCTGATCGTACTGCCGTTTTATCATCGCCATTGAAATCGTCTCGCGCTGAAGGAGCAAGGAAACCATGCCGACTCAAGCCGAAAAAGCCGCTGCATTCCAGGCGTTGCATCAACGCAACCGAGATCGTTCGTCATCGCCAACCCATGGGACGCGGGCACGGCGCGGATTCTCACCGGGCTCGGCTTCGAGGCCTTTCAACGACGAGCGCGGGGCTTGCCTTTGCGCTCGGGCGCCGCGACGGCACGGCGAGCGTCAGCCGCGACGAAGCATTGGCCAACGCGAAAGTCGATTGTGGAGGCAACGCAATCTTCCGGTCGCGGCCGATCTGGAGAATGGCTACGGGCTCTGCTCCTGAGGCAGCCGCCGAGACGATCCGGCTGGCAGCTGCCGCAGGACTTGGTGGGCGGATCGATCGAGGACGCGACCGGCGACGCGGCACAGCCGATCTACGACTTCAATCACGCCGTGGAACGGATTGCGGCCGCTGCGGCTGCTGCGCGTGCTCTGCCGTTCCCGTTCATGCTCGTTGCGCGGGCAGAAAACTATCTGCATGGACGCCCCGACCTCGATGACACGATTCGGCGCCTGCAGGCTTTTGAGGCAGCAGGCGCCGAGGTGCTCTATGCTCCGGGAATCACCGCTCCGGAAGACATTCGCACCGTCTGCGCCTCGGTGCGCAAGCCGGTCAACGTGTTGATGGGCATCAAGGGTGCGCCGCCGCTTCGGTCGAGGAACTGGGTGCCTTGGGTGTTCGCCGCGTGAGCATCGGCTCAGGATTCAGCCGCGCCGCACTGACCGCATTTCTTCATGCGGCGCGCGAGGTACGCGACCACGGAACCTTCACGTTCGCCGATGAGACGCTCTATATGTCCGAACTGGCGAATCTTTTTGTGTGAGGATTCGCCGTCCGGGCGATGGCTTCGCGTGGCAATTCAGCTCGGTTGGGTTTCCACCAGAATTGCTCAACAGCTGGTTAGTCAGCCTACGCTTCGATGTTGAAGGCCAGAAGCGCCTCCCTTGCGGAGGCGCCTCTGCTTGCCGCATGTGTGGGTCTAGATGGATTGATTCAGTACTCGATTCAAGCGCTGGACGAAGGCGGCGGCGTCATTCAGCGGCACGCCTTCGAGTAGAAGTGCCTGGTCGAAGAGGAGCCAGGCGGCGTCTTCCACCTTGCTGCTGCTGGGGTCCGCGAGCAGCTTCCTGATGATCTCGTGGTTGGGGTTGATCTCGAGTGTGGGTTGCAACTCCGGCAGATTTTTCTGGCCCATGGCCTGCATCATCTGGCGCATGCGGGCTGAGGGTTCGTCCTCGTCAGAGACGATCACGGATGGGCTGTCGGCGAGGCGCGAGGAGGCGCGGACTTCCTTCACGGCTTCCCCGAGCGTGGCCTTGATCTTCTCGAGCAGCGGCTTCAGCTCTTCGATCTTCTCGGCGGTGGACTCGTCCTTCAGGTCGTCGCCGCTGTTGGATTTGTTGACGGCCTTGAGGTCGATGTCGCCGTACTTGGGTACAGACGAAAAGACGATCTCGTCGATGTCGTCGTCGAGGATGAGCACCTCGATGCCTTTCTTCTTGTAGATTTCCAGCAGGGGCGAGCTACGAAGCATGGTCTCCGAGCCGCCGGTGATGTAGTAGAGCGCCTTCTGCTCTGGCTGCATCCGTTCCTTGGCCTCGGCGAGCGAGGTGAGGCCTTCGACTTTCGTCGACTTGAAGCGGACAAGTTCGAGGAGTGTTTCGCGATTGGCGAAGTCGCCGTACAGGCCTTCCTTGAGGGGACGGTTGTACTCGGCGATGAACTGGGCGTACTTTTCCTTCTCGTTCTCAGCGATGTTCTTCAGCTCGGAGAGAATCTTCTTGACGCTGGCCGTCTTGATGGTCGTGAGGATCTTGTTCTGCTGCAGAATCTCGCGTGAGACATTGAGGGGAAGGTCTTCGGAGTCGATGATGCCGCGGACGAAACGCAGATACTGCGGCAGCAGGTCTTTGGAGTCGTCCATGATGAAGACCCGCTTGACGTAGAGTTTGATGCCGCCCTTGTAGTCGGCCTGGTAGAGGTCCATCGGAGCCTTGGCAGGGATGTAAAAGAGTGTTGTGTATTCGAGCGTGCCTTCGGCGTGGGTGTGGAACCAGAAGAGCGGGTCTTCCCAGTCCCCGGTGATGGACTTGTAGAACTCTTTATAGTCGTCGTCGGTGAACGCGGACTTGGAGCGCTGCCACATGGCGCTGGCGGCGTTCACCTGTTCGGTGACGCGGGTCTTGATCGACTCCTTCTTCTCGGCGTTCCACTCGCTCTTGTCATAGGTAAGGAAGATGGGAAAGGCAATGTGGTTGGAGTACTTCTTGACGATCTCCTGGAGGCGCCAGCTGTTGGCGTACTGCGCACCCTCCTCGTTGAAATGGATCAACACGGTCGTTCCGGCCGTCTTGCGCGCTGCCTCGCCAGAAACTTCTTCGATGTCGAAGCCGTTCTTGCCGTCGGAGGTCCATTTGAAAGTCTTGTCTTCGCCGGCCTTGCGAGAGGTGACCTCGACCTTGTCGGACACCATGAAGACGGAATAAAACCCGACGCCGAATTGTCCGATGAGGTTGGAGTCCTTCTTGGCGTCACCGGAGAGTTGCGCGAGAAAGTTCTTCGTTCCGGAGCGGGCGATGGTACCGAGATTGGAAACGAGTTCCTCCTCGTTCATGCCGATGCCGGTGTCGGAGATGGTGAGGGTTTTCTTCTCTTCGCCCAGTTCGAGGTCGATGCGCGGGGAGTCAATGCCATTGCCGACGAGGGCCTTGAATTTGTCGTTGACGAGGGTCAGGTGACGGAGCTTGTCGAGTGCGTCGGAGGAGTTGGAGATCAGTTCGCGGAGAAAGATCTCCGGGTGGGAGTAAAGCGAATGGACGATGAGTTGGAGGAGCTGGCTGACTTCAGTCTGGAATTCTTGCTTGGACATATCGTCTTTCATTATCGCCAAAAATCGGGATCGGCGTGAAGGTGGCGGAGTTGGCGCTGCTGGAATCGAGGCGCCGTGTCTCGCCACGCACTTCCCGAAGCTCGAGGCGGATTTTATGCCCCTGCGTTGCTCGAAGGATTTTAGGGTCGAAAAAATGGAGGTCGAGGCCGCCGGGAGCGATTTCCTGTTGTTTTCCAAAAGGAAACCTGTCATTATTCCTGTTGGAAACCTAAAGGTTGATTCGCCATGAAGGAAAAGCCGGACGTCTTACAAGGAACGCTCGCCCTGATGGTCCTCAAGACACTCGATGTCCTGGGATCGCAGCACGGCTGGGGAATTGCCCGGCGCATCGAGCAGATCAGCGGAGACCTTCTGGATGTGAATCAGGGCACGCTCTATCCCTTGCTGCTGAAGCTGGAGCATGAGGGCTCGATTGCCTCCGAGTGGGGTATTTCGGAGAACAATCGCCGGGCACGCTTCTATCGCCTTACTGCGGCCGGCCGCAAACAGCTGTTGGCTGAGACCCGCGATTGGGAACAGACCGCGGCAATCATTGCGCGCTTTTGCAATGCCAAGGCGGAGGATCTCGTATGAAATTCCTGCGACGCTTCCTGATTCGCCTGGCGAATTTCGCAACCAGGCAGCGTGCCGATCAACGCCTGCAAGACGAGATCGCCGAACATCTCGCATTGCAGATCGAAGAGAATATGCGCGCCGGTTTGTCTCCCGCCGAAGCGCGCAGGCAGGCCGCACTCAAGCTTGGGGCGGCCCAGGCGATCCGCGAACACCATCACGCCGAGCAAAGTCTTCCCTTCATCGAAAATCTGCTCTTCGACCTGCGGTACGCGGTTCGCATGCTTCTGCGATCTCCTGGATTCTCTTTCATTGCGATCGCCACAATGGCGCTGGGCATTGGAGCCACCACCGCAATCTATAGCGTGATCGATGCCACGCTGCTGCACCCTTTGCCGTACCCAAACCCTGCCGAGTTGGTGCGCGTTGTGGACGATCTTCCCGGCGTCGGCGCGCAGGGCGTCGGCATCTCCGTCCCTGAGTGGAGAGACCTCGAGAGTTCCGGGATATTCCAGTCCGCGGCGATTACCGGCACCGGCGCAAACGTGAATCTCACCGGCACTGCACAGCCGCTGCGTCTCAGCTTCAAGCAGGTCACGCCGAATTACTTCTCAGTCCTCGGCGTAGACGCGCAGTTGGGCCGCATATTCGATCCTCACGATACGACTCCCGGCTACAACCTGGAAGTCGTCCTCAGCGACGGGCTGTGGAGGAGGGAATTCGGAGCCGACCCGCACGTACTGGGCAAGGCTGTGCGCCTGGACAACGACGTGTATCACGTCGTGGGCGTCATGCCGCGCGGCTTTCGCGATCAGGGCTCAACCAGCGACGAGCAGAATGTGGAACTGTGGCTGGGCGCCGGCTTTGCCGGTGTGCCGTTTCCACCTCCCGCTGCGCGATTCACGTCTGCGCAGTCGTGTGGTCATCGCGCGCTTGAAGCCGGGACTCTCGATTGCGGCAGCGCAGCGGCATCTGGATGTGCTGGTGGAATCGCTGAAAAAACAATATCCGGCGGAGTATCCGGAACAGACCGCATGGACCGTGCGCCTGATTCCGCTCAGCGAAACCGTGGTCGGCAGCGTGCGCCAATCTCTCATTCTGCTGTTCGGCGCGGTAGGGTTGGTCCTCCTGATCAGTTGCGTCAATGTCGCCAATCTCCTGCTCGCCAGGACCAGTGTGCGGAGTCGTGAGATCGCGGTTCGCCAGGCCATGGGAGCGCAAAGAACGCGCCTCATTCGCCAACTTCTCACCGAGAGTCTGCTGCTGTTCCTGCTGGGCGGAATTGCCGGTTTTGCGATTCTTTTCTTCACCAGGAAATTCCTGCTGCGGTTGGTTCCGGAGAGCCTCCCGCACCTCAATGACATTTCCATCAACTGGGGGGTGCTCGGGTTCGCTCTCGCCGTCTCTCTCGTAGCCGGAACCGCCTTTGGGCTTGCTCCCGCGTGGCTCATGAGCCGTCTTGATTTGACCGGTACGCTCAGGCAGGAAGGACGCGGCTCCAGTGGTTCACGCGGTCGCTCGCGCGCCCGCCAGGTTCTGGTCGTCACTGAATTGGCGCTCTCCCTGGTGTTGATGGTCGCCGCGGGCCTTCTGCTGCGCAGTTTCTGGGATCTGTTTGCGGTGCAGCCCGGCTTCAATCCTGACCGGGTCATGGCCATTGAGACCTGGCTGCCGGGGCCCAACGATCCCACGATGGATCCCTATCGGACCGCCACGCAGGAAGCGGTCCTGCTGCGCGAGATTCTTCGCCGCAGCCGAACCCTGCCGGGCGTGGAAGAAGCGGCGGTCGGCGACGAGGACGCTCTTCCCCTGGGCCACAGCGAGCCCAGCCGACTGCCCTTGATCCGCGAAGGCATCGAGACGATGGACAATCAGGCTCCTGTGATCGAGAGTCCCATCGTTTCGCCCGAATACTTCCATCTGTTGGGCATGCCGCTCCTGCGCGGGCGCATTTTCAGCGAGCAGGATATTGAAACTACGCCCCAGGTTGCGGTCATCAATCAGGCCGCGGCTCGCACCTACTGGCCAAATCAGGACCCGCTTGGCAAACGCGTCCGTTTGCACCTGGATACCCGCGGGCTGTCGAGCTCTGCCACAGCCAGCATGGACCACGATCATCGGCGTGATTGCGGATGCCCGCACAGAATCGCTGGCGGACGCGGGAATTCCGCAGATCTATCGCAGCGTGTACCAGCGCGCTTCAAAAGAAGTGACCATCTTCCTTCGCGGACAACTCGATCCCAGCGCTCATCTCCGCACAAGTGCGGAGCCAGGTCCAGGCCGTCGATGCCACACTTCCCGTCTTCCATGCCGAGACCCTGGATGACGTGCTCTCCACCTCGCTTTCCGTCAGGCGATTCTCGATGGAGATGGTGGCGTTTTTTGCGGGCACTGCCTTGCTGCTGGCCGGGCTTGGAATCTACGGGACTATTTCCTATCTTGTGAATGAACAAAGACGGGAGATCGCGATTCGCCTCGCGCTGGGAGCGCAAAGAGGCAACCATCCTCAAGATGGTCCTGCGCCGGGGACTCGGTCTTGCCGCCGCCGGCGCCGGGCTGGGTGTGGCCGGAGCCCTCATCGTCTCTCACCTCATGGCCGGCTTGCTCTTTGGCGTGTCGCCTAACGATCTGCCCACCTTCGCTGGCGTGACGATTGTGCTGACCGCTGTCGCGCTCGCCGCCAGTTATATCCCGGCGCTGCGCGCCATGCGCCTCGATCCAATCACGACACTCCACTCCGAATGACTTCCTGGCACTGCCAGCCGCAACCGGGACCTTCTAATGCTTTGCGGCTCGCGCTCGAAGCAGATCGCGATGCGCCAGACTCCAGCGCTTCAAGGCCATATATACATCGGCGAGGTCTTTCGCGGGAGCTGTTTGCCGGTACTCGGTGCGAGGCGGGACTTCTGCATAGACGGTGCGGTGCACCAAGCCGTCAGCTTCCAACTCGCGAAGCTGTAGAGTCAACGTGCGCTGCGTGATCTCGGGTAGTTTCCTGCGCAGCTCGCCGAAGCGGCAGACGCCCGAGACGCCGAGATGCCAAAGGATGAGGACCTTCCACTTTCCGCCGAGCATGGCCATGGTCTGCTCAACCAGTCGTGCATCGGCATCTGTGATTTCGTTTTTCGGCTTCATAGTATCCATTATGATAGTACATACAAAAAATGTGTCTACTTGCGCCGCGTGTCTATACGTGCAAATCTTGGTCGAATGAGAGCGGCTCTTTCTTGACGGAAACGCTCGGAGAGGTTGCGCATGGTACATCGGACGGCGTACTGGCTGTTCACGAGTTTGCTGATGGCATGGCTGATCGTCGGCGGACTGTTCGACCTGACGCATGCTGCGGGGGCGATCGCGATTCTGCGAAAGCTTGGCTATCCGGAGTATCTGGGTTCGATTCTTGGAGTGGGAAAGCTATTGGCCGTGCCGGCGCTGCTCTCTCCAAAATGGCCAACACTGCGGAATGGGCTTATGCCGGAATCGTGTTCGACGGGCTCGGCGCATTCTTTTCGCACGCAGCCGTACGGGATGCCACGGGCGCAACGATTGCGCCGCTCGTCTTTCTCGTTTTTGCAGGCATCAGCTACTCTCTGCATCCTGCGCTTGAGGGTGAAGCCAATGGAATTTCAGCGCGCTCCGCAATGAGGACGGGGATGCCTTCAAGGATGGGGTAGGCGCGGCTGCAAGCGGTGCAGACGATCTGGTCCGTGACGACCTGGCCCGTTTTGACCTGGTCCGTTTCGAGATGCAGAGGTTGCTGACAGGCGGGGCAGGCCAGTGCACCGGCCCATGCGTTCAGGCTTCTCGATTGTCTTTTTGCTGAGGGGGCGGCATGGTTGGCCGTTATTGAATGACTGCTTCGGATTCGTCGCCGGGATTGGTGGTGCGGCGTTGGGGGCGGCTGGCGAACTCGCGCTCGATGCGCTCGTTGGTGCCGGCCTTGGCGAACTCGTGGGCTACGCGAATGCCGTTGAAGATGGCGTTGTCGTTCGACGAGCCGTGGCCGATGATGCAGACGCCGCGTACGCCGAGCAGAGGCGCGCCACCGTATTCGGTGTAGTCGAGGCGGCGGCGAAAATCGTTGAAGGCGCGGCGGGAGAGCAGCGCGCCGACCTGCGCGGTGACGGTGCGGGTGAGCGATTCGCGCAGTACGTCGCGGACGAAGCGGCCGATGCCTTCGCTGGTCTTGAGGGCGACGTTGCCCACGAAGCCGTCGCAGACGATGACGTCGGCGTGGCCGTTGAAGATGTCGCGGCCTTCGACGTTGCCGATGAAATTGATGGGCAGAGCCTTGAGCAGCGGCAGAGCTTCGCGGGTGAGGTCGTTGCCCTTGGTTTCTTCTTCGCCGATGGAGAGCAGGCCGACGCGCGGCTTGTGAATCTTGAGCACGCTGCGGGCGTACATTTCGCCCATGACGGCGAATTGCTCGAGGTTGTGCGCCTTGCAATCGACGTTGGCGCCTACGTCGAGAAGCACACACGGATTGCCTTTGGACGTGGGCATGGGCGTGGCGAGGGCGGGACGGTCGACGCCCGGCAGCGCGCCTAGAACCACCTTTGGCAGTGGCCATGGCCGCGCCGGTGTTGCCGGCGGTGACAAAGCCGGCGCACTTGCGCTCGCGCACCAGCTTGAGGCCGACGCGCATCGAGCTGTCCTTCTTGCTGCGGACGGCGTGGGCTGCCTTCTCGTCCATCCCAATGCGCTCGGAGGCGTGGTGGATGACGATGGGCAGGTCCTCGTTTTCGAGGTGCTCGTCGAGCAGGTCGCGGAGTTCGGCTTCAGGCCCGATGAGATGAACGCGAACCGGCAGGGTCCGGCAGGCCAGGATCGCCCCCCGGATCTCGGGTTCCGGCGCTTTGTCGGAGCCTACGGCGTCGAGCGCGATGTCGATGAGCATCGTTGGGAGCGTTGCCATAGGCTTGCTCAGAACTACTTCGCGGCTTCCTTGGTGTCCAGCACCTGCCGGCCCTTGTAGGTGCCGCACTTGGCACAGGCGTGGTGGGGCAGCTTCTTCTCGTGGCAATTGGGGCACTCGGAGAGGCCGCTGGCGGTCAGGAAGTCGTGGGAGCGGCGGAGGGCGGTGCGGCGCGTGGAGTGGCGTCTTTTCGGATTCGGCATGGTGCAATTCCTTTCGTGTCTCTCGTCGCCAGATCTGGACTCAGGCCGCGAAGGGCCGTCGAGTGCCGTTTGGCGCGGTGGTAGACACCCTCAATCTTTGGGTGAATTCAGGACTTTATCCGGCTACGAAGCTCCGCCAGCGCTTCCCAGCGGGGGTCTGCTGGACCCTCTTCGCAGGTGCACGCCTCGAGGTTGCGGTTCTTGCCGCAGCGCGGGCAAAGTCCTTTGCAGTCAGGCTTGCACAGCGTCCTGACCGGCAGGGACAAAAGCACCTGCTCGCGCAGCACATCCTCAAGCAAAAGACTGTCTTTTTGATAATAACCGATTTCGGTTTCCGGTGCCGTAATGGAGCGTTCGGGGGCGTCGGCGTCGGCGCCAACGGGCCGGAAAATCAGGTCATAGTCAGCCGCGAGCGGGATCTCGACGGGCTCGACGCAGCGGGCGCAGGGAAGCTGAAACTCGCCGGAATAACTGGCCCCGGAGGCGGATGTCGGCGACGATGTCCTTGGGGCCGCGGTGTTCGTGGATGACTTCGGCGCGGCCGGAGGCGGCGAGAGGGCCGTCCTGGGTGGCCTCTATCGCCAAAGTCGATGGAGCCGGGCTTTAACTTGAGGTCGAACTCGATCGGTTCTTTCTCGAGGTCGCTTACCTTGAATTCCATAGATTTCAGCGTAAGGCGCGTGGGGTTGCGCGTCAATGCGGGGAAGAGATGGTTGATTGGGATTAGCGGCGCCGGTCGCGGACTCGATGGCGGATTGCCCCCTCCAAGCTCTCCTTGGATGGACGATACCCAATAGTGTCCTGTCGTCCGCAAACGCCCCCACTTCACAACACCGTGTCATCCTGAACGGAGCGGCTTTCGGGTCGAGCGGAGTAGAGGATCTGCGTTTCTCATTTTCGAACGTGCGTTAATTCGGTGTCTATGGAATGGTCGGCAGGATTCAGCGGCGCCGGTCGGGGGATTCGAGGGCTCGCCGGGTTTCGAGAATCTGCTGCGCGTGCCGCGCCGGATGCGCCGCCATCATAATCAGGGTCTCCTGGCACGTAACCGGGCCGGGAATCAGCGGATGGTCAGTGATCCAGCAATTCAGGTCTCCGGCGGTTTGCACAAGATAGCGCTTGACCTCCGCGCGCGTGGCGTCGAAGGCGGCGAGGGCTTGGGACAGAGTGGCGTAGCGGCCGTGGGGATGTGCAGGGGGCGGCGCTTCAATGCGCCGGGAGCGGTCGGCGGCAAGCGCGGCGATTTTGGCGGCGCGGCGGGATTTCTCAAAGGGCTCAGGGGAGAGCTTTGCGGTGTGCAGGCGAGTCAGGAGGTACTGCTCGGAGAGGACCATATGCTCGACGCACTCCAGAATGGACCAGGCCAGGGACGACTCTGGATTGGACGGGTCGCGAGACGGAGGCTTGCGGGACGCCAGCACGTCGTCGACTCCGGCCAGCGCCATTTCGAGGGCGTCGCGGCCGTTGTCCAGGGACTCAAGCAAAGATTGTTTTTCAGGGTCGAGCATGCGATTTTGTGCCGCGAACGATAGAATTTTCCATTGTATCGTTCCCCATGGACCAGCAAACTCAGGCGAGAGTATCGAAAATCGAGAGAAACACTCTCATAGCATGTTCCATAATCATTCTGCTTCTCCTGGGTATTTTTCCATCTCTTGCATGCATATGGAAGCGATATCCGGGGTTATATGAGTGGTGGACTGACGGACGAGCGCAGCTGACTGTGGATTGCCCTGAATCGAATCCCTTTCCCGACTCAGAGGTCGTGAGCCATGGATTCGGTGTCCTCTCCCACCATATTGCTCTCCTTGTTGTGCCGGTCTGGAATGTCATTTCCTTTTCGCCCGTGGGGCGGGGATTGATAGTCGTTGTAGCCGGTGGATTGCTTGTAAGCGCTCTGTGGGCCTGTATCAGCGGGTGGCTCAAGAAGCCAATCTCAGGTTAGTGTTTCATCTCACGCCGCGTCCGTCGCACAACGGCTTCGTTCAAGTGCGCGTTTGCGTGGGGAACCCAGTGGTGCACGTGGCGATATTGCCATGGATTGGGGCTGCTTCTACACTTGGAATGGCGGGCGGTTGATTGGGCCGGCTGCACAGTCGCGGAAGTGGTGAAATGGCAAACACACTAGCCTTAGGAGCTAGCGCCGCAAGGCTTGCGGGTTCAAGTCCCGCCTTCCGCACCAACTCTACCGTTGGATGTTGTGGCGATTGAGGTCCTTCGCTGCGCTCAGGATTTCGACTGCGGGCTGACGCCCGCAAAGCGCCTCAAGTTCAAGTCCAGCCTTCCGCACCAAAGACAGTCTGTTGTGGTTAAGGGCTGAGCAGAAATGTTCGGCCCTAAAGTTTTAGGAACGTAGTGGTTTTCGTAGTGGTATTTGAAAATCGCTTGCAACCCCGAGTTATGGCTCGCGCTCGAACCGGGAGCGTGAACAGGGCTTGCGACGAGGGCCATGCCGGTCGTCGGTTTGCTCATAGAAGCAGCGCCAAACGATTCGACGCAGAAACAGATGGTCCAGCGAGGTGAGCCCTTGCCCCATCTGTTCGTTTATCGTGAATCACCGATGACGATGGCGACCGCCAAACCTGCAGCTCATCTATAACTCACATCCGCCTCATTGAGCTCGGATGAGAGCCGTCGCATACTCCTCCATGTTGGCGGCCGATGACGGCAGCCAAATCGAAGGAGAAAACAAAATGAACCGAGTGAAACAAATCGTTACTGCTGTCATCGCTCTCGCGATGTTCCTACCCCAACTTCAAGAGCCTGCGAAGGCAGCAATTACCACTCCCACGGGCCCCAATTCGGCGAAAACTGCACGCATTTCGGATAAGGTGACACCGATCTTTACCCCAGTCAGTTCCGTGCCGCCTGGCGATTTCGTCCCTGCAGACCAATTGTGGCGCTCAATCGGCATAGAGAGCGTACAGCGGCCCGTAACCGTCGGCGGATCGTATGGCACCTGCATGGTGGACGCCATGTTGAACGGGCCCTCTGGCGAGCGCGCGTTCAAGATTTGGATGGGTACCTGGTCAAACATCTGTAATGCAATCTACGGCTAGTCGTGCTGGCCGGGGATTTCTCGAGACGGCGGCGGCAGATCTGGTCGAAAGATAGGAAGCTCGCCCAAGGCCGCCGTTCGGAGATCATCACTCCAAGTCAAGTTCATCCTTGGCGAGTCCTCAATCTTAATAAAAAAGGACGCAGCCGCTTCTTGTAAATGTCAATGTTGCTGGAAGACTGCAATAGCTCCACTGTCGAACTTGAGCGTCTTGTCCCGGCAACGGTCATCGAGACCGCCACGGTCGCACCAATCGCAACGATCTGCGACATCAGGCAGGCCCGAGCGGGCCGTTTCACCGTCGTCATCGTCTCCGGACCTCAACAAAAATGCCGTAGATGGCATTCTTGGATGACCTATCGGAGGAAGGAATGGCTTTCCATCCATAGGGAGTCCTGTCGTACACAACCAGGAGCTTGTCGGGCTCCACTTCGATCAGGTCAGTGTATTGGGTGCTCATACCGTGGGAGATTGGCGTGACGTTCGTCCACGTCTTTCCTTCGTCGGAGCTGAACATGATAGTTACGGGTCCGGGCCGACCGTATGTGCAAGCCAAAAGCCCGTCACTCATTAACCTCAGGTGGGGTGCTACACCCTTGAAGCCGCTCGAAACAGGCGCGGTCCACGTCTTACCGTCGTCCATTGACCAAGCCTCGCCCATGTAGTCACCGCCGCCAGTTCGAAAAAGGCAATACAAGCGATCTTTCGATAACCGAACCAGTGTTGCTTCATTCGGTCCCTCTTTTCCCATCCAAGGCCAGGGCGCCTCATTGGGCCGAAGTGCGGCAACAATCCCATATTCTTCCCAACTCCGGCCCTGGTCACTCGAACGAATCAACACCAGCCGTCGCCGCCGCGGATCTCGTTCTGTCATGTAGTAGAACGTGGTCAGCCATTCGCCACCCGGACCGTCGACAATCGCACCCCACGGGTTGGCCTCATAAACTACGCTGAGCTTTGTTGCATCTCTTCTCCCGGTGGCCATCACCGTGGGTGGCTTGGAAATAGCAGGCTCGGACAGGTGAATTCTCGCATCTCTGATTTGATCAATTTCCATTCCACCCCGCGAAAACTTCGTCAGAGCGGCGTTGAAATTCATAGCCTGGCCGGGAGGGTTTGCCTCCAGCGAGTCGTAGCCGGCTCCTAGCGCCCAAATTGTCCCGTCTTCTCGAGTAACCTGAGTGTACGCGGCATCCACGTTGGCACCTGCTCCCATCGTGTAGCGCCGACTCCACGTCTGCCCCCCGTCCTTCGAAATACTATAGGCGGAGAACTCTCCCTCAGGGTTCGAGTCGTCCCCACTCATCCGCATGGTTGCAAGTATTTCGCCTGTAGAGAATCGATGCACTGTCGTGTACCAACAATGGCTGATGGAAGAAGCTGCGATTTCCACGGCCTTCCCCACCTGGACCGTAAGTTCATTCGATCGGCTTGTCTGTCCGTGGCACAAAGTCAGACTCAAATGCGTCGCAAACATAACGACGAACAATAGCCCCAGACCGCGAAGCGAATTTGGTCCTCGATCCGCATAAACCCCTGCTTTCATTGCTCCCCCATTTGAACGCGAGCAGCAGGCTCTCTGGATTGTCAGTGAGAGCCTCACTGCTCCCGCCAAGGTTACGGCGATGAATCAGAACTTCCGCTTCAGTGCCACCTGTCCAACACGAGAATTACTTGCTGCGAGAAGCCGGGTTGAAGATCCAAAACCTGCACTGGTGCATAGCAGGCTTGCTCTAATCTCGACAATGATAAATTACATCGACGGACAGACACTCTTCGTCCTGGCGACCTTCTTACAGGTTCGGTACCACAGCTTGCGCCTCGGTTGTGGCGGGAAGATACGGATTCAGTTGGATTCAGTGCCCTGCCCCTTAAAACAGGCTCTCAATCATTGCAAGGAGGTCTCTCGGGTGGACAGGTTTAGGGAGTATCGAGAAATGGTGGCCTTTTAGACCAGCTTCCACAAGCAAATCGCCTGTCGCGACGTGCCCTGAGAACAAGAGTACCTTGCAATTCGGACAGCTCTGTTGGATCTCGATCGCGAGCTGAATTCCATTCATCTGCGGCATCTGGACGTCCGTGAGCAAGAGATTGGGAGACACAGACCGTGCTGCATCCAAAGCATCGAACGGATCGACGAAGGACCGGGCATTGAAGCCTTCGCTGATGAGGATAAGCTCCAGTGTCGAAGCGATTAAGTTCTCGTCATCTACCACGAAGGCTGTCCGGCGGTTTACCTGAAACATTGATCCCCATGCTTCGTCGACAAAGTTGTTCCCGCTGCATTCTACAGATGAAACCCAGGACGCTCTGTCGGGTAGCCGACACATCCTCTTTGCCGGCTCCGTTTGGGTCTGTTGACATCAGGACGTAGTGGCAGACCTAAGCTTTTCAAAACAATCCGTCAAAAGAAATTCCGCGGTTGCTTCAAGGTCCATCGAGCGCTTCAGCTTGTCGGATGCGTCTGTCAGGATTGCCTCACGTGTGCCCTCGGCGATTCCAAGGAGATATTCCCCGTTGCAGCGTCCACCTTTGAAACTGATACTGTGGTTCGTCCGGTAGTACTTAAGGACCAGGGAAACATGGGGACTGGATTTGCCAATTTGGAGCTCGTCCGGCACTGAATCGGATACTTCGTAATATTCCTCACCAAGCTCGTTGTTCACTTCGCGACATTTGGAAGCGATCAAGAGTTTGAATTGAAGCCACAACTCCGGCCCTAATTTGGCCTTCAGTTTGTCTTCTTCCGCTATCGCTTCGCGAAGTTTCTTCAGCCTGTTCTCTTCCTCTTCGCGCTGCTGCCTGGTGTACCTGATCAGTTCGGCGTGTTTCCTGGCAAAGTCGCTCATTCTATTGACGAGTATACATTTCGGAAAATGATGAATTTCCGCGTGCGACAATCGCTGCCGGATGACAATTCCGGTTCCGCGTGAAGAGTGCGTTGAGGACCAGCGCAGAGACCATGACAGAGCCCAACCCGAGAACCGAGCGGGGCGGCCATAGAGAACAATTAGAAAAGCTCGGCGCCCGGCTTGGGTGGCCGGAGTAATCTGGTGGAACGATGAGCCCGACAGCGCAACAACCACAATTGAATGTTGCCCAGACCGAAGACTATCGGGAGTCCTATGCCAACAGCGTGCAGGTGCGCGTGAGCGTATGGGATTTTCAGCTGGTTTTCGGCCTGGCTTCGAGTGAAAGCCCCGAGCAGGTCACGATTCGCAATCACCAGGCGATTTTTCTGAGCCCGCAGCAGGCGAAGGCTCTGTGGAATGTGCTGGGGCAGAATCTTGCCCAGTATGAGCAGGCGTTTGGCACGCTTAACCTGGAGCCGCAAGGGCAGAGTTTCCCCCAAGGCCCGATTAATTAGGATTTCGACCACATGATCTCGCACCTTTGGGCTTCGAGCTTTTCCACCCTTTGGCCAGAATATTGGACAGCAGGTCCTTCGACTTCGCTGTGCTCGGCCCAGGATGACAAAAAGGATGGCGCATGGAAAATTGTGCGTAGTCGGAATCGCTCAGGAACTTGGCATCCGCCGGAGACGTTCGCCCGACTCAATGAGCACACGCCTGCGTCTTCGACAAATGTTCGAGCCGCGAAGAGATGCGCCGTTTCCGACCTGGATGATTTTTCCAGTGATCTTTGCGGCGGAGTATGCCAGTCACTTTTCGCTGCTGCCTCTTCCGTATTACTGGGACGAGGCGGGATATTACATTCCGGCGGCGTGGGATTTTTTTCGCACCGGTTCGCTGATTCCAATCTCAACGGTGAGCAATGCGCATCCGCCGTTGCCGAGCATTTATCTGGCACTGTGGTGGAAGCTGTCGGGTTTCTCTCCCGAAGTGACGCGGGAGGCGGTGCTGATCGTCGCTTCGCTGGGACTGCTGGCCGTGTGGCGGCTGGCGCTGCGGCTGACAGGCTCGGCGATGGTGGCCTTCTGGACAGTGTTGCTGACGGGGACTCTATCCGATCTGGTTTGCGCAGAGCACGCTGGCGCATGCGGATATTTTTGCCGCGGCGTGCTACGCTGTGGGGTCTGGTGTATGCGCTCCCGGAGGCGGGATCGCAAACCCTGGCCTGCGACGCTCTGGTTCATGGCGGCGGTGCTTTCGAAGGAAACGGCGATTGCGATTCCACTGACGCTGGCGGTGTTGGATGTCGTGGAGGGACTTCGCTCGCAGGGACCGGAGCGGCGTCGCTTATGGCGAGAAGCGGTGTGGATGGCCGCGAGCCTTTTGCCGTTGTGCGGGTGGTACTGCGTGGCACTACGCGAAGACAGGGTTTGTGTTCGGGAATCCCGAGTTTCTGCGATACAACGCGGAAACGACGATGGCGCCGTTGCGAATTCTTGCTGCCTTTGGACACCGGATTTTGCACCTGACCGCGCACATGAATCTGTTTGTTCCGTCGCTGATGACGATTGCGGCAATGATGCTGAAGCCACGGCTGGATGGTGCTGGGCAGGAGCGGGCGGGGATTGGAAGCGCCGTGTTGTGGCGGATCTTTTGTCTGCTGCTGGTGAATGCGGTGCTGTTCAGCGTGCTGGGCGGCGCGCTGCTGACGCGATATTTGTTGCCTATGTATCCGCTGGTGCTGCTGGTGGCAGTTTCGACGTTTTATCGGCGGGTGCCGTATTGGCAGGGGCTGGCGGCGTTTTCCGCAGTGGCTTTTGTGGTGGGGCTGTTTGTGAATCCGCCGTACCGGTTCGCGCCGGAGGACAACCTGGCTTATGCACGCGTGATCCGGATGCACGTGGCTGGAATTGCGCAACTGAACAAGAGGTATCGCGGATCGACGGTCCTGTCAGCATGGCCGGTGACGGATGAGCTGACGCGGCCGGAGCTCGGCTATGTGAAAGAGCCGTTACACGGTGGACCGGCTGGAGGATTTCACGAGTCGGGCAGATCGATCGAGCGGCCGGCGAACCAGAGAAGTATTCGGCAGCGCTGGTGTTTTCGACGAAGTACGATCCGCCGTCGCTGCCCTTGAGCCTCGGGCCGAAGAGCGAGGCCATGGATGAGCGCTATTTTGGGCTCCACCATGATCTGCCTCCGGAAGCGATCGCCCTGCGATTGCACGGAACGCTGGTGTGGCAGAAGGAAGATCGCGGGATGTGGATTGCGCTGATCCGGTTCAATCGGCAGATCGAGGCAAACGGAGGATCGGGTAAAAGTCCGCGACTAGGCGCTGCGGGGTGAGATTTGTGCTTTCCCAGCCTTTCCGCAAAATGCGCAGAAAGGCTGGGGCACACCTGCTTGTCAGGACGGATGCAATGCACGTGCCTGCAACCTATAATCAGAGCTGTTGTGATGCGTTTCTCTTCATTCCGGCGATGGGCAATGGGCGCGGCCCGAGTGTGGCTGCTTTTGAGCTTTGCGCTCGGCGCGCAGGCGCAGGGGCAGGCAAGTCCCGAAGTTAGCCAGGAGACAGCGGACGCGGGCCGTGGGCGGATTCTGCTGGTGCTGCCGTTTGACAACCGCACCGGCCAACCAAGCCTGGACTGGATTCGTGAGGCTGGCGGCGGAGATTCTGAGCAGCCGGTTTACGTCGGCTGGATTTGCTCCGTTGAGCCGGGAAGACCGGGTCTATGCGCTGGATCATCTGGGGCTGCCGGAAGCATTTCAGCCTTCGCGCGCAAGTTCGCTGAAGCTGGCGCAAACGCTGGACGCGGATTCGATTGTGGTGGGCAGTTATGTGACCGATGGGGCGAGCCTGGTGGCCGTTGCGCGCGTGGTGGATGTAGCGCACCTGCGTATGAGCGATGAAGTCTCGGCGCGGGGCGAGATGCGCGATTTGATTGCGGTGTTCGATTCGCTGGCCTGGAAAGTGACGCGAGTGCTGGATCCGGGATTCAACGGGTCGGAGGAGACGTTTGTTGCTGCAGGCAAAGGCGTGCGGCTGGACGCTTTTGAGCAATACATTCGCGGCATTACGGAGCCAGACCACGATGAGCGTCTGCGCCATTTGAACAATGCTGTGGCGCTCAATCCAGGTTTTGGGCAGGCATGGATGGCTCTGGGACGCGAGGATTATGCCGGGCAGCAGTATGAACAGGCTGCGGCCGCCTTTGCGAGAGTAGGACGGAACGATCCGGATGCACTGGAGGCCGGCTTCTATCGCGGCTTGTCGCTGCTGTTCTCAGGGAGCTATCCGGAGGCGGAGGCAGGCGTTCAAAAGCGTGGCGATGGTGCTTCCTTTAGCGGAAGTTCTGAACAATGAGGGCGTGGCTGTGAGCCGTGAAGGGCGCGATGGAAGCGCCGAATTTGTGGCTGCGGAAACAGCTGATCCAAACCAGGCGGACTATCACTTCAATCTAGCTGTGAGTCTGAAGCGCCGGGGGGAAACGAGCGCGGCCATTTCTGAGCTCGTCCAGTGCTTGAAACTTCGACCGAGTGACAGTGAAGCGCTGGAACTGCAAAAGGAATGGCGAGGGCCTGCAGCTACGGTGCACACCGTTGCCGACGGCAGCGCAGAAGCAGCCGCGAATCCCGACCCGCTGGAGCGGATTGTGCGCACATTCGACGCGGTAGCGTTCCGGCAGGCAGCTGGGATGATGGACCAGGTGGAATCGGCGCGCTTGGCGGAGTTGACTCCGCACGACCGCGCAGTCAAGCTGGCTATGCAAGCGAAAGATTACCTGGATCGCGGACTCCTGCTGGAGGCTGAGCGGATCTATCAGACGGCAGTGGCGACTGATGGATCGATTGCCGAGGCGCACGCGGGACTGGCCGAGGTGCGGGAGCGAAGCGGGGACGCCGGATCGGCGCGCGCGGAGGCGAAAGCGGCATTGGAACTGAAGCCAGTGGCGGAAGCGTATCTTGTGCTGGGACGCCTGGATCTTGCGGCGAATCATTTGGACGACGCGGGCAAGGAAGCGGGCGAGGCGTTGAGGCTTGACCCTGGCAGCCGCGGGGCGCAGGATTTAAGCCGGCAGATTGAGTCGAAGACGAACGGAAAACTTTAGGGAACTGCGCATCGCGAGATGGGATGGAGCAGCCATGCTTCAGCAAATATGGAGGTCCAGGATCTGCAAGTCCAGGATTTGCAAGTCCGGGATCTGCAGGTCCAGGATCGGTCGCACGATTCAACTGATTGCGGCGATTTGCTTCGGTCTCTGTTGGGGATCGCCGCTGGTTGCACAGCAGCCGCTGGTGGAAAAGGTCATTCTGAAGGACACAATCCAGCCTGTGAGCGAAGGCATGCTCGAAAGGGCTTTGACGCGCGCGAACGATGAACGACGCGGCCGCAGTGCTGATCGAAATGGACACGCCGGGCGGACTGGTGGATTCCATGCGCGGAATGGCCGGGGCGATTTTGAGCTCGCGCGTGCCGGTGATTATTTATGTTGCGCCGTCGGGTGCGCGTGCAGGGTCGGCGGGATTCTTTCTGCTGGAAGCGGCGGATGTGGCGGCCATGGCTCCCGGCACGGAGGCTGGAGCGGCGCATGTTGTGTTTGAGGGCGGGAAGCCGGACGACACCGAAATGCAGAAGGTGGAGAACGACGCCGAAGCCTTCCTGCGCTCCTACGTAAAACAGCGCAATCGAAACCCGGATGCCGCGGTAGCGGCTGTTGCTTCCTCGCATTCGTACACCGCGGAAGAAGCGCTGTCGCAGCACCTGATCGACCTGATCGCAAAGAACGATGCAGAACTGCTGGCGACGCTGAACGGGCGCGAGATCGCGCGATTTGATGGGACGAAGGTGACGCTGCACCTGGCGGGGGCGCGGATCGAAACGCTGCAGCCGACGTTGCGCGAGGAGTTGCTGGGGTGGCTGGTGAATCCCAACATTGCGCTCCTGCTGCTGGTGGGCGGGGCGCTTGCTGATTTATCTCGAATTCAATACGCCGGGAACGATTGTGCCCGGGGCTCTGGGCACGTTGATGGTGCTGCTTGGGATTTTTGGATTGGATTTGCTGCCGATTCGCTATACCGCGGTATTGCTCCTGGTGGGGGCGCTGGTGCTGATGGCGCTGGAAGCGAAGTTTGGCGGGCATGGCGCACTGGCAATTGCGGGTATTGTCTGCCTGATGTTTGGCACGCTGACTCTGGTTGCCGCGCCGGTGCCGGAGATGGCGATCAGTCCGTGGGTGGCGATTGCGGTGAGTGCGGGATTCGGCGGGATTACGGTCTTTCTTGTGAGGCTGGCGGTGCGCGCTCGACGCAAGAAAGCGCTGCTGGGAGCCGATGCGCTGGTGGGGAGCGCGGCATCAGCGATGGAGGCTTTGACGCCGGAAGGCCATGTGCTCGTGGATGGGGAGATTTGGCGTGCAGTGGCGAGCGCACCCGTAACGGCTGGGGCCAAGCTGCGCGTTGTAGGGCACGAAGCAATATTTGTTGCGCGTTGAGCCCGCCGATTCGCAGAGTGAGCCAGGCGGCTGCGCACGGCGTGTAGCAGTTCGTTTGAGTGCTGCGAGAGTAGAATCGCTGCTGAGTGAGGAAAGCCCATGTCTGAATTGCCGATTCCGTTCCTTGTCCTGCTTGCCATTGTCGTTCTCTATCTGTTGAATTCCATCAAGATTCTTCGCGATTATGAACGCGCGGTGATCTTCCGGCTGGGGCGCGCGCTGACCCCGCCCAAAGGGCCGGGCATTATTTTCGTTTTCAGGCCACTGGATCAGATGGTGCGCATCTCACTGCGGCAGGATGTGCTGGAAGTTCCGCCGCAGGACGTGATTACGCGCGACAACGTCACCATCAAAGTAAATGCGGTGGTGACGCTGTACGTCGTCGATCCGAATGCCGCGGCCATCAAGGTGGCCAACTACGTCTATCAGACATCGCAGTTTGCGCAGACCACGCTGCGGTCGGTCCTGGGCGAGGTGGAACTGGATGAGTTGCTGAGCCATCGCGACAAACTGAATCTGCGCATCCAAAGCATTATCGACCAGCGCACCGAGCCGTTCGGCGTGAAGGTGGTGTCAGTGGAAGTGAAGCAGGTGGACCTGCCGGAGACGATGACTGCGCGCCATGGCCAAACAGGCGGAGGCGGAGCGCGAAAGGCGATCGAAGATCATTCACGCAGAGGGCGAGTTCAACGCTGCACAAAAACTTGTGGATGCTGCGGCCCTGCTGGCGACTCAACCGATTACCTTGCAATTGCGCTACCTGCAAACGCTGACCGAAATCGGCGTGGAGAAGAATACGACGATTGTGTTCCCGTTACCGATGGAGTTGCTCACGCTTCTGAATAAGCTTGGAGCGTCGCCGGAGCGTGCGGTAGAAGAGAAGTAGCACGGAAGAGAGTGCGCGGCCACGCGATGCGTACTGAGAAACCATGCGGACACTCGCGCAAACGAGCGGCTTGCCTCATTGAAGGAACCGCACAACCTGAGGACACGGCATGCTACGTAGCATTCGCGACGAAGAATTTGAAACCGAAGAGGCGCCACGGGATGTAGAGGTGACGCTTGGTCCGGCAGTGCTGTTTGCGATCGTTTGCGGATTGCTGTTGCTCTGCGGATTGTGTTTTGGAGTGGGATATACGTCGGGCAGACGCAGCGTGGCGCATCTGGCCGTGAGCACGAAAGAGGCTGCCTCAGGACAGACGTTGGCGCAGGCGGCAAGTAGCGCACAAAAACCGGCAGCGAAGGGCGTCACTCCGGCCACATCTCAACCTGCGCCGACGGCCGGCCCGCAAACCGAAGCGGCACCGGCTTCGTCCGCCGGAAGCAGTCAGGCTGCTCCAACGACTGACTCGGCGGTTCGGCCCGCGCTGGCGAGCGAGGCGGGCTGGGACGCAGCCGAGTCCGCCCCCGAATAACACGGTGCAACCCGCGCTTGCGCCTGGTTCGGGCATCATGGTCCAGGTGGCTGCGGTTTCGCATTCCGAGGATGCAAATGTGTTGATGGGCGCGTTGCGGAAACGCGGCTATGCTGTCACGGCGCGGCGCGCGAACTGAGGATAGCCTGATCCACGTGCAGATCGGGCCTTTTGCGAATCGTGCCGATGCGAACGCCATGAGCCAGAGGCTGCTGAACGACGGCTATAACGCGGTTGTGCTTCCCTAAAGCTTAATTACGCATCCACTCGGGCAGGCCGGAAGCGATGGCTGCGCGCACAGCACCCATCAATTCTTCGCGGGTGGCAAAGTTGCGGGGATCGAGCGGCGGGTGGAAGACGATGTGGGCTGTGCCCGGCTTGATGCGCAGGCTTCCCTTGGCCATCATGCTTTCCGTTCCGTAAATCGAGACCGGAATGCAGGGCGCGGCGGTTTCCATGGCGAGGTAAAACGGGCCCTTCTTGAAGGGCAGCATGCGGCCATCGCGGGAGCGCGTGCCTTCAACAAATGTGGTGATGTGCAAGCCCTTCTGCAAGCACGCGCGGGCTACGCGAATGCTCTCGATGGCGCTGTCTGCGCGGCCGTCGCGATCGACGGGAATGAACTCGCCGAGCTTCAGCGCATAGCCGAGCACGGGAATGCTTCATGAGGAGCGCTTGACGAATGCCGAAGTGCGGCCGGGAATGCGCGGGATGAGGGCAGGCGGGTCGAGATTGGAGACGTGGTTGGACATGAAGATGCAGGCGGTGTGCGCAGGCACGTTTTCCGCACCGCTCGTTTCAACGCGAATGCCGGCGAGGCGGAACCCGATGCGCACGATGTCTGCGTCGCGTTGTAGAGCGGCAGTTGCATTGCCGGTGATCATCGCCCAGGGAATGAAGATAAGCGCCGCGGGCGCGCCGAGCACGACGATGGTGGCGAGCAGGATGAGAGAAGCGAATCATGCGAGCTGGATTACTTGGAGCGCGCTCTCGAGGCGCGCGGGAAGTTTCTCATAGATGCCGTCGAAGCCGCCATTGGAGAGAATGGCGACGACTCGCCGGATCGAAGCTGAGGCAGCAGAGACTCGACGATGGCGTCGACGCCGGGGTGCAGTTCGGCGGGCGTGCCGGCGGCATTGAGAGCCCGGACGACGTCTTCAGGATGCAGGCGCTCGGCGTCGGGAATGCGCTGCTGCTGATAGACGCCGGCGAGGACGACGCGGTCGGCGAGGCGCAGGCTTTCGACGAGATCGTTCTCGAGGACTTTGCGGCGAAGGGTGTTGGAGCGCGGCTCGAGGACTGCCCAAAGGCGCGCACTGCGGATAGACGGAGCGCAGGGCGCGCAGGGTTTCGCGAATGGCGGTGGGGTGGTGGGCGAAGTCGTCGATGATGGTGATGCCGTCGATTTCGGCGCGGACTTCGAGGCGGCGCTTGACGCTCTTGAAGGTGGCGAGAGCGGCGACGATGGCCTCCTTGGCGATGCCCTGGCCGGAAGCAAGGGCGGCGGCGGCGGTGGCGTTGAGCGCGTTGTGCTCGCCGGCGAGTTGCATTTCGAGTTCAGCCCAGAGCGCGCCGTCGTGCCAGACCTCCCAGCGCGTGCAGTCCTTCTTCGTGGCGCAGATTGCGGAGCTGCCAGTGCGGCGTCGGCGGTGAATCCGTAGCGCTCGACGCGGCAGAACGCGCGGGCTACGCATTCGGTGACGTTGGCGCTGCCGTCGTAGGCGACGATGAGGCCGCGGCGCGGAACGAGATTGACGAGGCGCTTGAAAGCGACCTTGACGGCTTCGAGATCGGCGTAGATGTCGGCGTGATCGAACTCGACGTGGGTGAGGATGAGCGCGTCGGGAAAGTAGTGGAGGAACTTTGGGCCCTTGTCGAAGAAGGCGGTGTCGTATTCGTCGCCTTCGATGATGAAGGTGCGCGTGGGGCGGAGCTGAAAGCTGGTGCCGAAGTTCTCCGCTACGCCACCGATGAGGAAGGAAGGCTCGAGCGCCGGATTTTCGCGCGCCGCGACCTGATAAATCCACGCGAGCATGCTGGTGGTGGTGGTCTTGCCGTGGGTGCCGGCGACGACGAGCGATTCGCGGCCGGCGAGAAATTCTTCGCGCAGCAGCGCGGCCATGGAGGTGAAGGGAATGCGCTTGTCGAGGACGCGTTCGATTTCGGGATTGCCGCGCGAGAGCGCGTTGCCGATGACGACGAGGTCGGGCGCGGGGATCGAGATTGGATTCGGCGTAGGGCTCGAGAATCGGGAATGCCGAGCGAGCGAAGCAGGTCGCTCATGGGCGGATAGGCGGCGTTGTCGGAGCCGGTGATGCGGTGGCCCTGCAACTGAAGCAGGCCGGCCAGCGAGGCCATGGCGGTGCCGCAGATGCCGGTGAGGTGGATGTGGCGAGGCGATGTCGTCATGCAGCTCACCGCCGGTTCCAGGAGATGTAAGTTCGTGGCTGCAGACGTGGCTTGAAGCTCGGCCTCGACGCCGAAGGTGAGAGTGACGTTCTGGCGCGAGACGTGGCCGCTGCGCAGGCCGATGGCGATGGGAATGTCGAGGTCGCGGAAGCGCTGAAGAATGACGTCTTCGAGCAGGTCGGCGGGCGCGCCGGGTGAAGTGCAATCGAGCATTTCGCCGAAGACGATGCCGCGGACGCCGTCGAGCTTGCCGGCTGGCGCAGTTGCCAGAGCATGCGGTCGATCTGGTATGGCTTGGCGCCGTGTCTTCGAGGAAAAGAAGCTTGCCTTCGGTCGCGGGCTCCCACGGTGTGCCGAGCAGCGAGACGAGAATGCTGAGGCAGCCGCCGTAGAGCGTGCCGCGAGGCGCGTGCCGGGCTTCAGCGTGCGCAGGCCTTCGGCGGCGCCGACGAGTAGGGCTCGCCGGCGAGCGCGGCTCGAAAGCTGGCAGGTGAACGCCGTCTTCGAGAGCGAAATCCGCGGCGACCATGGGGCCGTGAAAGACGGGCAGGCCGAGCGTCGAGCAGGTGCAGCTGGATGCCGGTGAGATCGCTGTAGGCGAAGAAGGGCTTGGGATGTCGCTGGATGAGTCGAGAGATCAAGGCCATCGAGCAAATAATTGGATCCGTAGCCGCCGCGCACGCAGGCGATGATGGCGCTGTCAGGATCGGCGAATGCAGCGTGAAGATCAGCGAGGCGCTCTTCGGAGGTTCCGGCAAAGAAGAGCGGGCCGCGCTTTTGAGTATTTGCACCGAGATGGGGAGCAAAGCCGAGCGTCGCGTAACCGCTCGAGGCCGCGATCGACGCGCTCAGGCTTTGCGCAAAGGAGGCGGGCGAAATAACGCTGATGCCGACTCCCGTTCGCTGTGCAACGGGACGCGAGGCGTGAATGAAAGGCACGGGCTGGAGTGTCGCGGCACATGTCTACCACGCCTCGCCGCGGGCGATGAGCGTCGCGGGCCCGGTGAGAAAGAGGTCAGTGCCGGGGCCGGGCCAGGCACGGTTTGCGTGCCGCCGGGGGCGATGACTTCGAGTTCGCGATGACGCGCCGTAGACGCCGATCATCGCGGTGGCGGCAGCCGAGGTGCCGGTTCCGGAGGAAGTGGTGGGGCCGACGCCGCGCTCGAAGATGCGAATGGCAATCGCGTGGATAGGATCGGAGTGCTGCCAAGGATGTGGACGAATTCGACGTTGGTCTGGTCGGGGAAATCGGGATGGTGGCAGATCTCTTCGCCGATGTCTTCCCAGCTTCGCTCACCGATGGAGTAAGTCGAGCATGGCGAATGTGCGCTCGCTTGAGTCGAGCGGTTGGCCGCCTCGGAGCAGATCGGCGTCGTATCGAGGGAGCACGATGACAAAATGCGGATTGCCCATGGAGACGTAGACGCCGTCGATGACTGTGCCGTCGGAGAGCTCGACGGTGCGCTTCTCGAACTCGGGCACGTCCATGTCGGTGGTGATGAGGACGGTGGGTCCGCCGAAATCGGAGTCGTGAAACTCCTGGATGGTGCAGATGCGCGCGCCGGCATCGGTTTCGATGGAGAACTGGTCGCCAGCGGAGGCGTTGCGTTCCTCGGCCATCCATGCGGCCACGCAGCGCGTGCCGTTGCCGCTGATCTCGGCGATGGAGCCGTCGGCGTTGTGCAGGCGGATGCGGCCGGAAGTGTCGCTGGTCCATGCAAAAAACTCGACGCCGTCGGCGCCGATGCCGGTGTTGCGCTCGCAAAGGCGCTGGGTGAGGATCGCTTTGTCGTACGCCGCGGACATCGTCTTCATTGACGATCAGAAAATCGTTGCCGCAGGCGTGAGCCTTGGTGAAGGGAATCAATCTTCCTCCGGATCGCGGAAAGTGAGCAGAACGTCGATGGCGGGCTCGGCGAGCAATTGTCCGCGGAGGCGCTCGTGCTGCTTTTTGGTTGCGGTGAGGGAAAAGCTGACGCGCTGGATATCGCCGATGGTGTCGCGGTCGGGAGGCGGGAAGGCGCTCGCCGGCCTTGTCCATGGCGTCGAGAATGGACTGCAGCATGGCATTCTGGTCGTGTCCGCGCGCCTCGTACATGAGAGGATAGATCTTCAGATTGGCGCGGCGCTCGAGAAAGCCGACGAGTTCAAGCGCCAAAATGACGATGACGGCGGCAACGGTTGCAGCAGCATAAAGGCCGGCGCCGCACGCCATGCCGATGGAGGCGACGACCCAGACGCTGGCGGCGCTGGTGAGCCCGCTGATGCGGCTGCGGTTGTGAATGATCAATCCGGCGCCGAGAAAGCCGATGCCTTGCACGATGTTCGAAGCGACCTGGCCCTTGTTCGGACTGCCCTCGCCGGCGAGCACGGCCGAGAGCAGGGTGAAGAAGGCTGCACCCATGCAGATGAGGAGGTTGGTCCGCACTCCGGCGGCCGTGCGTTTGGCCTCGCGCTCAAGGCCGACGAGGCCGCCGAGGAGGCAGGCCAGAAGCAGACGGCCGACGGCGCCGTTGACGACGCCGACCTGCTGAAGCCAACTGAAGTTGAAGGGCAGCGCGAACTGGGCGATGAACGTGCTCATGTGGATACCTTGCCCGATGCTATCACCGGCTCGCAGCCTTGTTGAGGGCTGAGGTATCGGAGACGTAAACCGTGCCGGTGGGCTGGCCGGGCGTCGAGTAACGGCCGATGGCGCGGAGGCCGGCGGGATGCGCTTTGACGGCCTGGTCGATGTCGTCGCCATCGAAGGCAACCACGATGGCGGCGTGGGCGGCGGGCGCGGCGAGCGCAGCAGCGATAGAGATCGCCGTCGCTCTCATTGATGGTTTGGCGGAGAGGAATGCCGGTGAACGCAACGAGATTCGGATAGACCGAGGTCTTCATCAGCACCAGACCGCCGGGACGTGTGGCGAGCAGTGCGCGAAGCAAGGGCGGAATCTGCTGTTCGAGCGGACGGCGCGCGTCGATGTTCTTGGTGCCTTCAATGTAGGTGAGAGGTTTTTCGGCGGTGACTTTCCAGGCATTCCAGACGGCGAGAGCGACAAGGAGAGCAGCAGCATACCTGGTCCATCGCGGCTTGAATTCTTGCATGGCAACGAGAACAAACTGCGCAACGAAGCCGAGGCCGAGAGCGAAGGCGGGCAGCAGTTCCATGCCGTAGCGCGTGTTGTACCAGGAGTGCGGCCACCACTTGGGAATGAAGATGGGCACCGAGCCGTAGGCGACGGAGTAGGCGTAGAACGGCACGGGCAGCCAGAGAAGCAGGGTCCAGAGAAATGCGCGACGCCGCGCGCGTGACGACAGCCGAGCACTGTGCCGAGCGCGCTGAGGACGAGCACGCGATTGCCCCACAGCTCGGCGGAGGCGTCGATCTCGGCGGTGCGGATGAAAAACAGCAGCGAGACCCATGGGTTGTGCCAGCCCGGATGCGGCGGACCCGAGCCGGGCGTTGCGGTGCGGATTTCGATGGCTCTGGCGGAGTAGGGACCGCGCGCGAAGTCGAGCCAGTCGCCGAAGACGGTTGCGTTGTAGGCAAACCAGACCAGCGGCGCCGCGACGACAAGAATGCTGGCGAGCCAGAATGCTGGGGAGCGCAGTTGGCCGCGGCGGAGAAGCATGATGCCGATGAACGTCCAGGCGAGGAAGGCGAGAATCCATCCGTCGTAGCGCGTGTAGACGGCGGCGACGAGGACGAGGGCGATGAACCAGAGGAATGCGGCTGCTGCGACTGCGAGTCAGTGTCGAGAGCGCGTCGCCACTCGACCAGCCAGACGGCCGTCCAGATCATTTCGCAGAGAAACAGCGGCTCGGTCATGGCCGTGGTTTGCAGGTAGAGCAGATTGGGATTGAGGGCGAAAAAGGCGAGCGCGACCATCGCGGCCGCTGGGTCGAGAGCCAGTGGCGCGCGAGGCGATAGATGCCGACGCAGCCGGCAATGTAGGCGAGCGCGGATGGAATCATGCCGGCGATGCCGTCTGGCCCACCAGCGGTAGACGGCGACAAAGGGAATCATCAGCAGATGCGGCAGCGGCAGCCAGACAGAGCCGAGCTGCGTGAGCCCCGGATAGTGCGAATCGATGACGCGGCGCGCGATGGCAAGATGCGCCACGGCGTCGCCGTAGTTGAGCATCGCGCCGTGATGCCAGCTCCACAGCACTGCAGCGAGCGAGAGCGCCGCGCAGGAGGCGAGCGACCGCGAGACCTTCGGCACGGCGGAGAGGCTGCTTCAGTCAAGGTGCGTCAACTCGCGGAAGATGTTGAAGCGCTCGTCGATCTCCTTGCGCGAGAGCTGCTGCAGGCGCTCGGTGCCGAAGCGCTCGCAGGCAAACGAGCCCATCACGCTGCCGTAGAACATGGCGCGGCGGAAGGCGCCGGGTGTGAGCTCGGGCTGCGATGCAGTAGCCGAAGAAGCCGCCGGCAAAGCTGTCGCCTGCGCCGGTGGGATCGACGACTTCTTCGAGCGGCAGTGCCGGGGCGCGAAATGTGCGTCGCGCCGACGTTTTTGGGCGATTTGCCGAAGAAGGCGGTCGCGCCGTACTCGCCGTGCTTGACCACGAGCATGCGCGGGCCCAGGCTCGAGCACGGCGCGCGCGGCCTGCACGAGGTTGGTGTTGCCGGCGAGCATGCGTGTCTCGGTGTCGTTGATGAGCAGGATGTCGAGGCCCTTGAGCACTTCAAGCAGCGCGGGCTTGTGGTCCTTGATCCAGTAGTTCATGGTGTCGCCGGCGACGAGCTTCGCGTTGGGCATGGCTTCGCGCACGCGGCGCTGCAGGACGGGATCGATGTTGGCGAGGAAGAGAAATTCGGAATCGCGATAGGCGTCGGGAATCTTGGGCTCGAAGCCGGCGAAGACGTTGAGCTCGGTCTTGAGCGTCTTGGCCTCGTTGAGGTTTTCGAGATAGGAGCCTTGCCAGAAGAAGCTTTTGCCGGCGGCGCGCTCGATGCCGCGCGTATCGATCTTGTGCGCGTCGAAGACGGCTTGCTGCTCGGGGCCGAAGTCTTCGCCGACGACGGCGATGACGCGCACATCGGTGAAGTAAGCTGGCGGCGAGCGAGAAGTAGGTTGCCGCGCCGGCGAGGCAGCGCTCCCGGCGTCCTGCGGGAGTTTCAACGGTGTCGAACGCGACGCTGCCGACTACGGTGATTGCCATGTGTATCTTCCTTTCTAGTTCGAGTTATGCAAGTAGAAGTTGGCCCCACCGCAGGTGCGCTACCAGCCGTGATATTTGCCGAAGAGCAGCTTCAGCCGTTCTTTTGCTGCGGCGGGAATCGCGTCGGGCTGGGTGAGCACGGCGAACTTGCGCGGCCGAGGCGCAGGCGCAGGTGCGTTCCGTGTGGCAGCGCGGCGACGGCGGCCTTCACCACCTTGCAGGCGTTGTCGGCGTTCTGGTGCAGCACGGCGACGATCTCTTCGATGGTGACGGCGTCGTGGCCTTCGCGCCAGCAATCGTAGTCGGTCACCATGGCGATGGTGGCGTAACAGATTTCGGCTTCGCGGGCGAGCTTGGCTTCCTGCAGGTTGGTCATGCCGATCACGTCGGCGCCCCAGCTGCGATAGAGGTTCGACTCGGCCTTGGTGGAGAACTGCGGGCCTTCCATGCAGACGTAGGTGCCGCCGAGTTTGCCGACGACGCCGACCGTGCCGCAGGCATGCGACGCGGCTTTGGCGACAGTGGCGCAGACCGGATCGCCGAAGGCCACGTGGCCCACGATGCCGTCGCCGAAGAACGTGGAGATGCGATGGAAGGTGCGATCGATGAACTGGTCGGGAATGACGAAGTCGGTGGGCTTGTGCTCTTCCTTGAGCGAGCCGACGGCGGAGACGGAAAGGATGCGCTCGACGCCGAGTTTCTTGAAGGCGTAGATGTTGGCGCGGAAGTTGAGTTCCGAGGGCAGAATGCGATGGCCGCGGCCGTGGCGCGCGAGGAAGGCGACTTTGCGGCCTTCCAGTTCGCCGAGAACGAAGGGGTCGGATGGATCGCCGAAAGGCGTTTCCACGCGCACTTCGTGCTGATTGGTGAAGCCGGGCATGGAATAGAGCCCGCTGCCGCCGATGATGCCGATTTCCGCCTGAGCCAAGACCTGCTCCTTACCCGCACGCGCAGACGATTTGCGCAGCCGCGAGGCAGATTGTGTCGCAAACATCTCAGTATAAAGGTTGGGTGCGATGGAGATTCTATGCGGAAGGGAGGTAATGGAATGAGGCGCATGTTGAGGCAGACGGGAGGAAGATGCGCCCGAACAGGAAGGCCTGCCCGGGCGCGACGAGGTTTAGAGATGGAGAAAGCGATCGGCGCCGTAGACGAGGCCGAGGGTGATGAGGGCGATAAAGACTTCGCCGATGGCGCCAACCGCGAAGGGCCGCCAGCCCTGCTTGCCCAACTCGCGAAAACTGGTGCGCAGACCGACACCTGCAAACGTGAGCAGGAAGGCCCAGCGCGAGAGATTGGCGATGGAAGTGAGCTGCGGTTTGGTGAAGAAGCCAAGCGTGGCCAGCAGCGAGATCAGCAGAAATCCCAGCACAAACTTCGGGAATTTGCGCCACAGGAATTGCGCCTTGTTGCCGATGGCCTGGGCCTGGCCGCGCGACGCCCAGTAGATGGCGTAAGCGAGGACGACGAAGCCGATGAGTGCGTTGCGGGTGGTCTTGGCCAGCACGGCGACCTTGCCGGCGGCGTCGGAGTAGAGCGCTCCGGCAGCAGTGGCTTCCGCGGTGTTGTCGACGGCGAGGCCCGCCCAGAGGCCGTAGGCCTTGTCGCTGAGATGGAGTGAGTGGCCGATGAGCGGGAACGTGAAGAGCGAGAGTGCGCCGAGGGCGAGGATCGCAGCGATGGCGTAGGACGCATCTTCGTCGTCCGCGTCAATGGCGGGCTTGGCGGCGATGATGGCCGAGACTCCGCAGATGGACGAACCGACGGCGAGCAGCGAAGTGAGCTTGGGCTTGAGCTTGAAGGTGCGGCCAAGGAAGTGCATGAAGGTGAGCGAGAGCGTGAGCGCGACGGCGACAAGGAGAAGCGAAATGCCGCCGAGGTGGAGGATGTCGCCGAGCAGAAAGCGCGAGCCGAGCAGCACGATGCCGGCCTTCAGCCAGAATTCGTAGGTGGCGACTCCGGCCTGAAAGACGCGCGGAATGCCGACAGTGTTCGAGATGAGCAGGCCGATGACGATGGCCCACAGCACGTATTCGATGTTGGGGAACGTGATGTGGTGGGACTTGGTGTAGGCGGCGATGGATTGCTCGATGAACTTGCCGGCGTAGCCAACGGCCGTAAGCAGAAGCAAGCCCGGGATGAGCGCGAGAATGCGGCGGCCGAGACTTAATGGTTCGGCGATGCGCGATGGGATCCGCGGTGTTGGCGGCAGTGGCCATGTTGATCTCCTTGCAGAAAGCGAAAATGGGTCAATCGAAGCGGCGATCAAGGCCTGCGTCGAGGGAACTTAGGCGTTCTGGTTCACCACTTGACGGTGGGGATCACGTTGAGGCGAACGAGCAGGGCAAGAATGAGCGCGAGCGCGACGGCATAAACGTCGAGCGAGAGACCGCGCCGGGGTGCGGTGGGTTCAGGCATGTGCTTCTCCGTTTGGTTGTGGATCAGGCTTAGACTTGAGGCGCCGTCCGCTGCGGATTGCAGAACTGCAGAGCGGATTCCCGAATCGCCCAGCCGGCGATGAGCAGGCTGGGGGCGGGGACGGGTTCGGCGTCGCCGAGGGCGGCGAGAGTGGTACATCGGATCTGCTGGTCGGGCTGACCGGCGCGCGAAACGATCGCGCAGGGGAAGTCGGGCGGCAGGCCTTCCTGGAGCCACTCGAGCGCAAGCAGACTGAGATCGCGGCCGGGCATGTAGACGACGCGCGTGGCGTCTTCGATTTGCGGCAGCGGCGCGTGATTGTGCGACTGCGCGTGATGGCCGGTGGAGAAGATGACGTTGGAGGCCGCGTTGCGGCTGGTGAGCGAGCAGCCGACGGCGGCTGCGGCAGCGAAGGCTGCAGTGATGCCGGGAACGATCTCGAAGGGAATCTCCGGCGGTCAGTGAGCGCCGCCATTTCTTCGGCGGCGCGGCCGAAGATGAGCGGGTCGCCGCTCTTGAGGCGGACGACACGCCGATTGGCGCGCGCGTGCTCGATCATCAGCGCGTTGATCTCTTCCTGCGTGATGCTCTTTGTGCCGCAGCGCTTGCCGACGTTGATGACTTCGGCGGAGGGCGAAGCGAGATCGAGAATCGCGCTGCGGGACGAGGTCGTCGTGGAGGATGACGTCGGCGGACTGGATGAGGCGCAGCGCCTTGACGGTGAGCAGGTCGGGGTCGCCGGGGCCTGCGCCGACGAGAGAACGACGGCTTTGCCCGCGCTTCGTTCACGGCATCGCTGGTGAGTCCGAGGCTGCGAGCGAGCAAGTTGGCGCGTGGAGCAGGTGGGCGAGTCGCAGATCTGGCGGTGCGCCAGTTCGTGGAGCAGGAGCTTGCGCGCTTCGCTGCGTGGATGCGTGGCGAGAACTTCGCGGCGAAGTTGGCCGAGATTCGCGAGCCATGGGCCCAGATCGGCGGGCAGTTGCTCGTCGATTTCACGGCGCAGGCGCTGCGCGAAGGCGGGGCTTTCGCCGGCAGTCGAGATGGCGATCTGCAGATCGCCGCGGCTGACCACGGAGCCGAAGAAGAAATCGCAGTTGGGAATGTCGTCGACGCTGTTGCAGAGGATGTTGCGCTCGACGAGCGCCGCGGTAGACGGCGGCGTTGACTTCGGGATCGTCCGTTGCGGCGATGACGAGGAAGTTGCCGTCGAGATCAGAGGGTTCGAACGAACGCTCGATCCACTCGAGCTTGCCTTCGGCGGCGAGCTGGCGGATCTCTGGCGTGGGCCTCGGGGGCGACGACGCGGAGCCGGATGCCGGTTTTGAGCAGGCTGCCGATCTTGTCGAGCGCGACCGTGCCTGCGCCGACCAGGAGGCCAGGGCGGCCGTCGAGTTTGAGAAAGATGGGCAGCAGGCTCATGTTCATCCTGTGTTCCACCCTTGCGACAAAGAAATCGCAAGATGGGCGGTGGTTTCGTCGTCAGTCGGCGACGCGTGCGGCACGCGGCCGGTGGGCAGATCGCGCTCGACGGCGGCAAGAACTTCACCGGCGAGTTGGGCGCGGAGTTCGTCGTTGGTGTGGCGGGCAAACCATGCGCGCAGATTTTCGTCAGGCTCGCGGCCGGCGAGATAATGCGCGCAGCAGGCGCTCGATCGCTTCGGGAACCAGCGGCGCGGGGCAGCGATAGCCGACCGGGCGCGCGATGGCCGCGTGCTGGCCGACCGCTCCGCCGAGGCAGAAGTAGTAGGCGTCGGTCAGCTTGCCCTCGTGCTTGATCTTCTTGCCTTCGATGCCGATGTCGGCGATCCAGTGCTGGCCGCAGCCGTTGGGGCAGCCGGTGACGTGGAGCCGGAGCTGCTGATCGAACTGCGGCAGCGCGCTCTTCGAGCTCGTCGACGAGCCAGCGGGTGAAGCCCTTGGTCTCGGTGATGGCGAGTTTGCAGAACTCGGTGCCGGTGCAGGCGACGGCGCCGCGCCAGAAGTTGGTAGCCTTCGACGTGCAGGCCGATCTGGCCGAGTTCGCGCGACCAGCTCGCCGGCCTTGCTGTTGGGCACGTTGATGAAGAGCAGGTTCTGCGAGACGGTGGCGCGCAGCTCGCCGCTGCCGAAGCGCTCGGCGAGTTCGGCTGCGGCTTCGAACTGTTCGCCGGTGAGGCGGCCGCGCAGGACGGAGGCGCCGACGTAGCTCAGGCCGGGCTGGCGCTGCGGATGAATGCCGGCGTGGTCGCGGAAGACGTCGCTGGGCACGCTTCTTCGCCCGCCGGGCAGAAGCGTGAAATCGAGACGCGACTGGAGTTCGGCGAGGAATCGCTCGGCGGTCCAGCCTTCTTTCATGAAGAGGTACTTGAGGCGGGCGCGATCGCGGCTCTCGCGCAGGCCCTGCTGGTCGCGGAAGATTTCAGTGACGGCGCGAACTACGGCGACGGCCTGATGCGGCAGCAGGAAGGCGTCGAGGCGCACGGCGAGATGCGGCTCGTTGGAGAGGCCGCCGCCGACGCGCAGCGAGTAGCCGACCTGGCCGTCGCGTGTGGCGGGCGTGAGGCCGATGTCGTTGATCTCGGGATAGGTGCACCACGAGGGGCAGCCGGTGGCGGAGATCTTGAATTTGCGCGGCAGGTTGTAGAACTCGGGATTGGCGGTGAGCAGCTGCGCGACTTCGACGGCGATGGGCGAGGCGTCGATGAACTTCATCGGCGGCGATTCCGGCGAGCGGGCAGCCGGTGACGTTGCGGACGACGTCGCCGCAGGCGCCTTTGGGCGAGAGGCCGATGGCATCGAGCGCGTCGACCACTTCAGGGAGCGACTCGATGGTGAGCCAGTGGAGCTGGATGTTCTGGCGGACGGTGATGTCGGCGAGGTTGCGGGCGTACTTGCGCGTGATGCCGCCGATGACGCGGAGCTGATGTGCGGTGAGGATGCCGTTGGGGATGCCGATGCGCATCATGAAGTAGTCGGAGGCGAGGCCTTCGCCGCCCTTGCCGCCGGTGGCGCCGACGCCGTCGCCCTGGGTGTAGATGCCCCACCATTTGAAGTAGAGAGAGGCCCACTCGGGCACCACGCTGGAGCGGCCGTCGCGCGCGAATTGGCGCACCTCGTCGAAGGCTTCCCAGGGATTCTTTGCGAGCTTGAGGCGCTCGGAGCGCTGGGCCTTGGTTTCTTTCACTTGAACAGCCTGATCCATTTTTTCCCTTCGGCAGAAGCAGAAAGCCCGCGGCAGCTTGGGCTGTATCGCGGGCTTACGGAAACCTTGAATTTACGATTGGACGTTAAGACCCAGGTCACCTCTGCGCGCGAAGCGGCATACAAGAGCGACAACAGGAGAAACGATCCATACATAGATGATGGCAGGGGACTGAGGAAATTGCAAGGACTGGCCGGGACTGGCCGTCCGGGACAATGCGCTTCGCGTGGCGATGCGTTCGATGGTTCCTAACGAAATGATGGGCATGGAGGTTGGCGCTTTCCCACCCTTCCGCAAAGGACGCGGAAGGATGGGAAACCCAAGTTCCTGGTAAATTGAGCTTTGCAGAAACTCAATGCTTACATGCCGTTTTCAGTGTTCTGGTCGGGGTGCACCACACGGTAGGTTGTGCCGCCGTGCGACCAGACCAGCAGCAGGATGTCCTTGCCGTTCGGGACGGATGCACCTGGCTGACGAAGTTGTCGGCGCTTTCGACCGCATGCCGGTTGACTTCGAGGATCACGTCGCCGGGAGCAAGGCCTGCATCATCGGCCGGGCTGGCGGGGCGAACGCTCTCGATCGCCGCACCCTTCACCTGCGTGGGAATGTTCAACTGCGAGCGCAGATCGGGAGTCAGGTTGTGCGACGGCCAGACCAAGTTTGCCGTGCTGCTGATCGCCGGATCGCCGTTGTTGGCAGCTTCTTCGTCTCTTTGTGGAATTCGCCGACGGTGACCTTGAGGGTTTCGGGCTTGCCGTCGCGGAGAATGCCGAGGTCGATGGTTTGCCCGGGAGACATCTCGCTGACGGCAACCTGCAGGGCGCTGCCGTTGACGATCTTCTTGCCGTTGAGTTCGCGCAGCACGTCGCCGCTCTTCAGTCCGGCACGGCTTGCGGGCGAGTCCGGCGTGACCTGGCTGACGATCGCGCCAGACGCGTCGGGCAGGTTGAAGAAGCTGGCGTTCTCCGGCGTCACGTCGTTCATGCTGATGCCGAGGTAGCCGTGATGCACGGTGCCGGTCTTGATGATCGACTCGGCCGAGGCGCGGGCGATCTGCGAGGGAATGGCGAATCCTGCACCGGCGAACGAGCCGTTGCCGGTAATGATGAACGTGTTGATGCCGACCAGTTCGCCGTGCGCGTTGACCAGCGGTCCGCCGGAGTTGCCGGGGTTGATGGCGGCGTCGGTCTGGATGAAGTCGCCCGGTTTGCGCGGGTCGTCGCTGTACGGGTTGGGCCGGTTGAGCGCGCTGACGATGCCGCGCGTGACCGAGAACTGGAAGTAGCCGAAGGGGCTGCCGAAGGCGAGCACGGTCTGGCCGGGATGCAGTTGCGTCGAGTCGCCCCAGGCGATGCTGGGCAGGTTGTGCGCGTCGATCTTGATGACGGCGAGGTCGTTGAGCTTGTCGACGCCGACCAGCTTGGCGGGAAAGACGCGGCGGTCATTGAGGGTGACGTTGATCTTCATGGAGCCGTCGACGACGTGGTTGTTGGTGAGGATGTAGCCGTCGGGCGAGAGGATGACGCCGCTGCCGATGCCGTGTTCAATCTGCTGCTGCTGCGGCATGCCCTGCATGCGGCCCTGGGGCCGAAGCCGAAGAAGCGGCGGAACTCGGGAGGCAGATCCTGCAAGCCATCCGCCGGAGTCCGGGCCACTGTTCGTCTGCCGTCTTCGTCGGCCTCTTCGTGACCGTGCGAGGTGACAGAGACGTTGACGACGGCAGGCGTGACGCGGGCAGCTACGGCTTCGACCGCGTTGTCGAGCGAGACAAGCGACGAGACGCTGCTAGTCGTCGAGCGGAGCTCGGTGCCGAGTGCCGCGGCAGAGCTGGCCGCGTGAACCTGGTTGTGACCGAGGAGGAACGCGCCGCCGAGGAGGAGCGGCTGCGACCGACTCCGACCGGGAAGGGCAAGTCTCTTGGCTCTTGCTACTAATGAATTAGTTGATGGTGACATGTCGTTATTCTCCCTGGGTTGAAGTGTGATGTTTAAAGTTGGATCACTAACCAGCCATCGCCGAAGGAGACGGCGGTGGGCTGGGTGGACTTGGGGCTTGCGGGCAAAATTCTGAAGATGAGCCGCGTGACCGGGATAGCATGGTTCACGGACGGCTGAGCTGGACTGGATTGTGGCGTTCGCGCCGCGGTTGGAGATTCGCATTCGGGCTGCGTGTTCGCAGACGTGCTGGTCAGTGTCGTAGTCGGCGACGTGATTGCGATGCTGGAGATTTCTGTCTGCTCCCATGCAGTGAAGACGATCCATTGCTGCGGTGCGGTCAGCGTCTGCGAGACGGCTGTCTGGCTGACTTGCGCGCTAGTTCGCGATCGAGCTTTGGATTCGGAGCAGCCAGGCTCGGAAGACTGCGGCGCGCAACTCTCCAATTGCGTGTGTCTTCAGGTTTGTATCTTGTTTACGAGCCCGGCCGTGAACGGCTTTGCGATCGGAGCCGTCGGCATTTCAGCTTTGGCCTGCACTGCATAGAATCCAGGCGCGAGCTTTGCATGCCGAGAATCCGTCGGGATAGACGGCGTCGCCGAGCCGTGCTGATTGCGCGTTCGATTGTGCCGCGGCGCTTGTTTGTGTTGCATCGGACGGAACAAAGGCAACGAGCTGCGGGCACTGTGCCAACTCCGCCGCAACGGCGAGCAAGGCCGCATCCGAGTACTGCCAGCAAAGAGCGGGCCGCGACGGGACGAAGGTTCGCGATGGTGCGCAGGATGCTGTGGACACGATGAACCAGCTCGGAGCGGCGATGCCAGGCTCCGAGAGAGAGGGCTTCCGTCCGGTGCTGCAGGCCACGTTCGGCGAGACTGGCGAGGCAGGCGGCGTAGGCGCGCGGAGCTCGCGTGATGCGGATGACGGCTTCATCGCAGGCCATCTCGCGTTCTTTCGCAGAGTTGGCGGTCGATCCACCAGAGCGCGGGATTCATAGGGAAGAGAATGAGGCAAAGCTTTTGGAAGAAATTGGTCCAGTCGTCGAAGCGACGCAGGTGTTCGGTCTCGTGGAGCACGATCTGATCCAGCTCTGTGGGAGTGAGGCGCGCGAACAGCCAATCGGGAATGAGGATGCGCGGGGCAAAGAAGCCGATGACACTGGGGCGATCCAGATCGTGCGTGGTGCAGATCTGCGCTGCGCGGCGACGAAAGAGCCTAGAAGTCTTTGCTGAAACAGCGGCCGGGATTTGGGCGTCGACGGGGATGGCGCGAGTCCACAGTTTCCGGAGTCTCAGCGAGTGAAGAACGAGATCAATTACGAGCACGGCGGATGCGACGATCCAGAGGGCAGCGATCAGCACGACTCCAGCGCTGATCGAACTGAAGCCATGGCTGCGCTGCTGCGACAGAAAGAGGTGTCGAAGCAACGGGAGCGATCACGAATCCAGAACGACCCGCAAGCAGGGAAATGAATGGCAACGAAACGAGCGCAGCGCAACTAGCCGACCACAGCAGGAAGCGATGCTGCGCGGAGATGCGGGGTACAAGACGGAGACCGATGGCTAGGCAAGAAACGACGGCAACGCCTTGCCAAAGTGCGGTTGCGGCAACAGGTGCGGCGACGTTGGAGAAAGATTGAAATGCGCTTTCGAGCGAAGCGCCTGCGAGAAGGAGCATTGGACGAGCGGCATGGACGATGAGGGAAAAATACATGGGCTAGACCTCCCTCGGTGCGTCGGGAGCAGCGTTGCGGATGGCTTCTTTCAGACCGCCGCAACTCTTCCTGGCGTAGGTCGTCGTCACCGAGGAGAGACAGAAGCAGTAGTTCGCGCGAATTTCCGAAGAAGCGGTTGAGAACGTGACGGACCTCGGAGCGGCTTGCCTCCTGCTCGGCGATGCAGGGGCGGTAAACGAAGGCGCGGCCCTCTTGCCGGTGCTCCACGTAGCCTTTTTGCTCGAGGATACGGATAGTGGTGAGGACAGAGTTATAGGCCAGCGTTTCGCCCTCCGGCATGGCGGCAACCAGATCGGTGACGGCGGATTCGCCGCGGCGCCAGAGGATCTTCATGAGCCTGAGCTCAGCTTCGGTCAGCGTATTGGATTTCTTTGGTGGCACCTAAGTTGCTGATTCCAAGATGAAATATTGCCTGCATGAATGCGCCTTGCAATTGATTAGACGAGCAACTAAAGGATTAGTTGCGGATTGAGAAAGAAATTTTTCAGCAGACCGGAAGGCTGCCTCTTATGCTGGTTTGGTGCGGCGGGCGACGAATCGTGCGGTTGTGGGTCGGGCTGAAGGAGGGAATACGCGATTGCGGCGGCTGGAATGAGGAAGGCGACCGAGCCGAAGACCCACATGACGACTGCGCCGAGGACCTGGTCCGGGAGAGGCTGGATCCGAAAGGGGTTGGAGTGGGTGACGTAGTACGGGTAGACCGGGCGGTTGCAGAAGGCGAGGAAGGCCGAAAGCGCTGTATTGACGAGGTCGGCGCCGATCAAATAGAGAAGGATGCCCCAGTCGTGACTTCTGCGTGCGGCGGGCCAGGGGCGCAGGACGCACCACCAAAAGAGCAACGAAGTGAAGAGGAAGCAGATGTGCTCGAAGTCGTGCCAGTCTTCGTGTTCGAGGGCGAAGTCGTAGGCGGCGGGAATGTGCCAGAGCGAGAAAGATCGACATTCATCGGAGCCATGCGACCGGCGGGAGAGACGAGCAAGTGCGCAAGGCGGCGGAGGGACTTGGAGCGAAGCAGCGGTCCGGCGATTGCGGGTGCGCACGAAGCGCAGGCAGTCCGCGCAGGAGCGGGACAACGGGAAGACCGAGGAGAATCAGGGGCGGGACGACAGACATGAGAATGAGGTGCTCGACCATGTGGGCGCTGAGCAGCACGTCGGCAAACGCATCGAGCGGAGAGCCGATGGCGATCCAGAGAGCGGCCAGGCCGGCGAGAAAAGACAAGAGTCGCGATCGAGGTGAACTGAGTCGGGCCGCGTTCTGCGCAGGGCGATCCAGCCGCGCAGATAGATTGCAGCAGTGAGCAGAATTGCGAGGGTGAGACCGACCGGGAGAGACCAATCGGACATGACAGATTGGAATGGGTCGTGCATGGTTGGAGCGCGAGTGGCATGCGCTAGTGCCCCTGACTGGAAGGGGTGGCCGATGAGTTCGCTTGCGTGAGGCCCGCGCGAGGCATCGACGGCAGGCGAGAGATTGTTGCCGCGCAGGGTCATGAGAAAACGCAACGAGGGCGCGGGTTTCGGCTGGGCTGAGGGCGTTGCCGTAGGCGGGCATGTTGCCGCCGCCTTGCAGGACCTGGCGAATCATCTGGTCTTCTGTCATGCGCGCGGCGATGGCGTCGAGTGCGGGACCGCGCATGCCGCCGAGTCCGCCGAGCGCGTGGCAGTTGCGGCATTGCTTGTTTTGGAGGACGAGTGCGCCCTGGCGTTCGAGCGGCGATGCGGTCCTTGAGATAGCTGCGATGGGGTTGGATCGCCGGACCAGGCTTCCATGATGGGGCTCCACGGCGTGTAGGTGCCGAGATGGGTGAAGACTCCGAGAGTGACGGCGATGACCGAGACCATGAGCACGGCGACGGGACGGCGCGACCAGTGCTTTTCGCCTTCGCCGGCGACGAGCGGAAGAAGCAGCATGCCGCCGATGACGACGATCGGCGCGATGAACATGAAGGGCGTTTCGAGCGCGGGCGGCAGGATAGGCGAGGACTGCGTAGATCCAGAGGAAGGCGAAGTCGGGTTTGGGCGCGGTCTGGATGATGGTGGGATCGGGCTCGCCGGTGGGGCCGAAGGGTCCGAAGAAGAGCGCGCAGGCCATGACGGCGAAGAAGGATGGCGGCGGCGAAGACGGCGTCTTTCCATGCGGCGTCGGGAACGAAGGGGACGCCGGTCTTTCGAAGTGAGCTCGTGGTATTCGCGATCGTAGGTGGCCTTGCTGACGATGCGGCCGGGCATCGGCCATTCGTTGACGCCGAGGTGAAGAACCATCCACACGTGGACGGCGACGAAAGCGAGCAGAAGGCCGGGAATGACGAAGACGTGCAGCGCGAAGAAGCGCGAGAGCGTTGGTCCGCCGATGATGGGGCCGCCGAGCATCAGGTGGACGAGCGGGCCGCCGATCCAGGGAACGCGGCTCACGATGGAAGCGCCGATGCCGAGGCCCCAGTAGGCGTCCTGATCGAAGCGCAGGACCTGGCCGGTGAAGGCCATGCCGAGCGTGAAGAGCAGCAGGAAGACGCCGATGATCCAGGTGAGCTCGCGCGGATATTTGTAGGCGCCGAAGAGGAAGACCTGCACCATGTGGATGAGCACGATGGCGACCATGAAGTCCGATCCCCAGCCGTGAATGGCGCGCAGAAACCAGCCGAGGGTGATCTGGTGGTTGAGGAATTGCAGGCTGGACCACGCTTCGCCTGCCGATGGGCGTGTAGACGAGCGCGAGGAGAATGCCGGTGACGACCTGCAGCATGAGCAGCACAGTTGCGGCGCAGCCGAAGACATACCACCAACTGGCGCTCGTCGGGGGCGTGGGATGCGCGGCGGCCTCGGTGAGCGGCTTGGTGAGGCCGAGACGGCGCTCGAACCAGGCGTAGGTGCCGAGATGGCGCGCTGTTTCAGGCTGGCCATGCCGAAGACCTCGCGTTGGCTGGGGCGCTTGGTGCAGTCTGATCGACTGGGTCCCGATCGGTTGTGTTTCTATCTGGACGAGCGGTTTTTTGAGGCAGGCCGAGTTGGAGAGCGTGGGCATTTGGCCGGCGTTGATCATGAGGTTGTCGCCGACGATGGAGTATTGATACTCGAAGAGGCCGCGCTCGGGTGGGCCCGAGGCGCGAGATCCGTCCACGTAGTAGGCGCCGCCGTGGCAGGGGCACATGAAGAGCTTGGACTGTGCGAACCAGCGCACGGGGCAGCCGAGATGTGCGCAGTTGATGGCGAAGACCTGGAATTGATCGGCCTGAATGTGGCGCACCCAGCAGGCAACATTGGCGGTTTCGCCGTCGGAGTCGGTCCGGTACGGGTTGCGATAGTCGACCAGCCGGGTTTCTCCTTCGGGGAAGTTGACTGACGGGACCGAGCGAGATCCAGGACTTGTAGCTTGAGTCTTTTTTGAACGCCGGGCCGAGAAGATAGCCGAGGATGGAACGGCGAGCACGGCGCCGACGGCTCCGTTGAGATAGAGAGAGAGCTTGAAGAGAAAGCGCGGCGGGAGTGCGCCAGGGCCTTCGATTCCGGAACTGCCGCGGAAGACTGCGGTGGTTCCGGCTGCGGCTGGCCGGAAGGTTCGATTGATGTCGGTCATCGGTTCTCCTTGGCCGGGATGCTGGCGGATTGTTGCGCTGCGGGCGCACGATGCGCACTGAGCCACGCGACGATGTCGGTGATTTCCTGTGGAGTAAGCGCGCGGCCTGCGATGTACGTGCGCCAATCCGGCGTATTCGCGTCGGGGTGGCCGGCGACGACGAGGCTGCGCAGGCTCTGATCGCTGACGAGCGCGAGGTAGGACGCATCGACGATGGAGTGGGATGTGGAGTCGCGCATTAGCGCAGAGTTGTTGGCGGAGGGATGGGCTCCTGTGCCGTCGTTGCCATGACAGCGGGCGCAGGCTGTGGTGTAGGCTTTTTGTCCATCGGCAGGATTGCCGGCGTCGACGGCTGCATAGGATGGAAGGGCGATGCCGGAGAAATCGGAGGGGCGGCTCCACTCACGCAGCATGCCTTGCACCAGCGCGTCTACCTGCGCCTCCGTGAGCATGCCGCCAGAGCTTGTGGCGAAGGCGGGCATCATGCGTCGAGCTCATGCCTTTGGCGGTTGCGGTCCGAATGTTGTCCGCGCCGGCGAAGGCGAGGTACGCGGGATTATTGAGGGGGATTGCCGCACCGCCGCGCCCGTTGTCGCCGTGGCAGCCGGAACAAGTTCTGCTTGTAAAGAGCATGAAAATCGAGTTGCTTATCCGGTCGAAAGACATCGTCTGCTGCAGTTGGGATTCCCGGCACGCGAGCGCACCCAGCGAAGGCGATGAGGCGCCGTCGCGGCGATGCGCACCCAAACTCCTTGGGATTTGCTCATCATTTCGGGTTTTCCAAATCGTTGGCGTCGTCCGTTAGCTCTGCGATTTGCGCCATGAATGCCGGCGCGCACGGCGAAGGGCAGAGCCTGAAACTGAGGCGTGCGCACCTTGGTGTGCAGGTTGACGACATACCCGCGACAAGACCGTAAGCGATTTGCGAGGGCACAAACCAGTACCAATCGATGCGGGCATTCAGGATGGGGCTGACGATGCCGAGCACCGAAGAGAGCAAGCCGGTCCACAACAACGGCGCGATGAAGCCCGCTGTAAGGATGGGCCAACGAGGAAACATGGGCAGCATGGCGCCGTAGAGCAAGCCGACGAGCAAAGACGAGGTGATGTGAATGCCGAGCGCTGCCAGCAGGCCCTGCCAGTGGAATTGGGCAAGAAATGCGTCACTCTGATTCGCCCAGCCGACAAAGCCACCGGCCGCCATCAGGTTCGTGGCGTACCAGAGGCTGTGATATTTGAGCAGGCTGAAAGCAGTCGCGGGCACGATCATGGCGATGCCGCCGGCGACGCCGCCCTGGAGTCCGGTGGTGAATTGGAAGGTTTCAACGGGGATCACTTTGCGATGCATCGGCCCGATGGGGAGGCGTTCGATGGAAGTGCGGAGGCTGGGAATCGTTGTCGGCTCTGCTTCTGCTTCGACGAATTCGTGCGCTTCGACAGGCAGGACTGAGCGAAACCATCCAATGGCGGAGAAAAGCATAAGCACCAGACCGAGAAGGCTGACGGCAACACTTGTGACCATGCCCGCGATGAGGAGGGATACTCCGAGCGCAAGCACCATGGGCCATGCTGTGGGCGCGGGCATGTGGATCAAGTCATGATCGGGATTGGTTTCCGTGTTCCATCGCATTCCTCGCTTGGCGATTCAGCGCCCAACGATATACACCACGGTGAAGACGACGACCCATACGGCATCGACGAAATGCCAGTAGATCGAGAGCACTTCGAGGCGTTCCGAATGAGCCTGGTTGAGTTTGCCGGCAATCGCGAAGATGAGCGCGAGAGTAAGCATGATGAGGCCAACGATGACGTGCGATGCGTGCAGGCCGACCAGGGAATAAAAGGTGGTTCCGAAAAGATTGGTGCGAATGGTGAGGCCGTAGTGGTAGATGAGTTCGTACCACTCCTTAGCCGTGGCGGCGATAAAGATGCCGCCGAGAAGGACGGTAGCGGCCAGCCAGGCTGCACAGGTGCTTACCTTGCCAGCTCGCAGGGAGTGGACCGCAAAGTGAACGGTGATGCTGCTCGAAAGCAGGCAGATGGTGGAGAAAATGGGAAGTTCGAGAACTTCACGCGGCGTGGGGCCGCTGAGACTCTTGCCAATGTAGAAAATGTACGCGACGACGAAGATGATGAAGATGGCCGATTCGGCGATGACGAGGCAGGCCATGCCGACGACGCCACGCGAAGGCAGCTTCCACTCTTCGATCGGCTGATGCGGGATTGTGGCCGCCGTGCTCATCTCGGTTCTCCTCGCAGTTCTTTTCTCAGGCTTTCGCGCGATGGTTTCTCATTCATATAGCTCATCGGGTTCTTCCGGATGTTTGCGATCCCACAGCGGCCGCCGGCTTTCGACGGTAGGAATTGCGGCGAAGTTGTAGCTGGGTGGGGGCGAAGCTTGTGGACCATTCGAGGGTCCACGCATCCCATGGGTCAGGTCCGGCCTTTTCGCCTTTGAAGTAGGAGGCGACCAGATTCCAAACAAAGATGAGCGTAGCGACTGCCTGAAAGACTGCGCCGCTGGAGACGATCTGGTTCAGGAGGGCCCAGCCGCGGTCCGCTTCGTAGGTATAGATGCGGCGCGGCATTCCCAACATGCCGGGTATGTGCATGAAGTCGAAAGTGAGATGGAAACCGATGACGAAGAGCCAGAAGTGCCAACTTGCCCAGTTTTTCCGAGAGCATGCGGCCGGTCATCTTCGGATACCAATAGTAAAACGCGGAAAAGATCATGAAGAGAATCGCGCCCACCAACACGTAATGAAAATGCGCGACAACAAAATAGGAGTTGCCGAGCTGCCAGTCAAAGGGTGAGACGGAGAGCATGATGCCGGTGAGTCCGGCAATGAGGAACTGAAAAAGAAACCCGATGGCGAACTTCATCGAGGTGGTGAAGTGGATGTTGCCGCCCCAGAGGGTCGCGAGCCAGTTGAAGATTTTGATTCCGGTGGGAACGGAAATCACCATGGTCGAAAAGGTGAAGAAGGCGTTTGGACCCGGGTCCCATGCCGACGGTGAACATGTGATGGGCCCAGACGCTGAGGCTGATGAAGCCGATGCCGACAGACGCAGAAACCATGGCGGGATAACCGAAGATGGCTTTGCGCGAGAAGACGGGGATGATTTCGTTGGCGAAGGCGAAGGCGGGCAGAACGAGGATGTAGACCTCGGGATGGCCGAAGATCCAGAAGAAATGCATCCAGAGCACGGCAGAGCCGCCGGCCTGCGTATCGAAGAAGTGGCCGCCGAGGTAGCGATCGATAATCAGCATGATCTGCGCGGCGGTGAGCGGGCTGATGGTGACAAAGACCAGGCCGCTGGTGACCAGATAGAGCCAGACGAGAAGCGGCATGCGGCTGAGCTTCATGCCGGGGCAGCGCATGCAGATAGTGGTGGCGACGATGTTGAGCGCCGTTCCGATGCTGCCGATGCCGCTGATGAGAATGCTGAGGGTCCAGTAATCCGTGCTGTGGCCTGGTGAGAAGACCCTGGCCGTGAGAGGCGCGTAGGCGAACCAGCCGACGTCGGGCGCGGTGCCCGCTCCGTAGAGGCCGCTGCCCGAAAGTAGCTGCAGTAGAGCAGAATGCCGCCGAATGCGGAGACCCAGAAGCTGAAGGCATTCAGGCGCGGGAAGGCCATGTCGCGCGCGCCGATCATGAGGGGAACGAGGTAGTTGCCGAAGCCGAACAGGATCGGCATGCCGACGAAGAAGACCATGGTCGTGCCGTGCATGGTGAACAGGCGATTGAAGATCTGCGGCGAGACGAAGGTGTTGTTGGGGATGGCGAGCTGAATGCGGATGAGCAGAGCTTCAATGCCCGCGATGACCAGGAAGATGAGCGCGTAGGCGATGTACATCAGGCCGATCTTCTTGTGATCGACCGTGGTGACCCAATCTTGCAGGATGTCGAGAGCCAGTCGCGTCGGAGCGCTGGGTTGACTGTGACCTGTGTTTGCGTGGCCATGGATCCTCGTTGCTGCCTCAGTGAAGCGTGAGCAGGTACTGGGTTACGGCATCGAGATCGTGTTCGTTGAGGTGCATTGCAGGCATCAGGACGCCAGGCTTGAAGTGTGCGGGGTCGTCGATGAAGGCGCGAAGATTTTGCGGCATTGTTAGGAACGGCGCCGGAAGCGATGGTGTCGCGGCCGGCAACGTGCGAGAGATTGGGGCCGAATGTTCCATGTGCCGAGGTTCCAGAGATCGTGTGACAGTTGACGCATGCGTTGGCTTCGAAGACCGCGCGGCCCGCGGCTGCGGTTGGAATCTGCAGCGCTGTCTGTTGTTGCTGCTTGACCCAGGCGGCGAATTCGGCGGGCGAGTCGGCATAGACGCGCAGGAGCATCTTTGCGTGCTGCGTGCCGCAGTATTGCGCGCACTGGCCGAGATAGAGGCCTGGCTTTTCTGGGTCGATCCACATGGTGTTCACCTTGTTCGGAATCAAGTCCATCTTGCCGGCAAGGCGCGGAACCCAGAAGCTGTGGTCGGTGTCTGCCGACGACATGGTGAGGTAGGTGGGCGTGGGCTGCGCCGGGTCGCTGACAGGCACGTGAAGTTCATTGGCGGTGACGATGCCGAGTTTGGGATAGCGATACTCCCACCAGAACTGATGGCCGATGACGACGACGTCGAGTGCAGCGCTGGGCTTGGCGGCGGTTTGGGTAACGAAGATGACGCGCGCAGTAGCGAGAAACAAGCACGACGACGATGAGGATGGGAATGACGGTCCAGGAGAGTTCGATCTGTGTGCTGCCGTAGATCTGCGCAGGCTCGCGCTGCGGTGTACCCGCGGCGATGGCGGTAGCGGATCAGGGTGAAAAGAAGAAGACCGGCAACAACGAGGAAGATCACGGAACAGATGGTGAGGACAAGCATGGAGAGCCCGAAGATCGAGCGCGCCGGGGTTGCCTGCGGAGCGAAGATGCTGGTCGAGGATTGATCGAAGACTAGCGCCAGCCGGGAGAGAAGATTTTGAGCGGTGTGCGGCATGCGCTGCGATGCGGCCAGCCAAGTGCCGCTGGAAGCGGGCACTCGAGACGCAATCATCTGCAGGCAAGAGAACATCTCCATCCTCCTTTGCAGGACGGCTCATCCGCTGGCGGCGAGACTGCAGAGACCCGGATCCGATCAGGAGTTGTTGCGCTCAGCAGGACTTCGGCCGGATTCGAGTGCATGGATCAGGCGGCTGCGGGATCGAGAATTGCGCTAAAAAGTGGAACCCGTGAGTGAACGGAATGTGTGAACAGGCCGCGAATTCATCTTCTTTTGAAGTTGGGGAAGCCCGGCCAAGGAAACTGCACGAAGTGAGAGTACCACTTTGTGCGGGCGACGGGAAATTGTTCGGAGGTCACAGTCCGGCCTCGAATGATTTGGACCGGGCCTTGAGGCCTGCGAGGGGGATAGGGGTCTGCGAAGGGTGAACTGGATAAGCGCGTCTCAAGCCGTATGCGATTCCCGCCGATGAGGTCATTGCAGCCGGTTCGCGTTTGCATCGGGAGTCTTGGGGCTTCGGGATCGCACACGGCTGGAGATTGCAACGGAAATGGAGCCATGGAGAGATTGCATGGCATTCACAGTTCTTGTCGTTGACGATTCGCCGACCATGGTAATGAGCCTGAAGACCACTCTTGTGATGGGTGGGTTTGAGGTTGAAACTGCGGGCAATGGCCGCGCGGCGCTGGACAAGCTCCAATCGGGATTCAAGCCCAATCTCGTTCTCACGGACATCAACATGCCGGTAATGGGAGGGATGGAACTCATCCGGAACATCCGCGCGTTGCCGCACTTGAAGTTTGTTCCGATTTTGACATTGACCACGGAGAGCGAGGCCAGCAAGCGCGAAGAGGGCAAACGCGCCGGAGCGACAGGTTGGCTGGTCAAGCCGCTCTCGGGCAACGACCTGATTGCAGTGATCAGGAAAGTGTTGCCGGGAGCGTAAACGATGGGATCAGCAACGTCACAGGCAGACCGTCAAGATTTCGCGCCACGACCGGAGCGGGCAATGCAAGACAGGGCCGGGACGGGCCCGAATCGGGAGATCAGACTCCGACGCATACGGAATCGTCTCGTCACGGAGGCATACTCCGTCTTGTCCTGATGGGGTTCTTCCTGCTCGTTCTATCTCTCACGATGGGGCCGGCATTGGCGCCCTACGGATATCTTTCGCGTTGTATGCGGTGATGTTTCTGGTGATACCGGGATTGGCGATCAAATGGTGGAATTGGAACGAAGCGCGTGGAGCTGTTTCGGAGATGTGGGCTTTCGGCGAGTTGAACTTCAAGCAGGTTTCGAAACTGCTGACGGGCCGAAAGACAATTCAAGCCGATGTGCTGGACGCTCGACTTTACATCGACGTGATGCATGGCCAGATCGGAGATTCCCTGGCTGAATCCGAGCGCGAAGTCATGAAGGTGATCGAAGAGATCGGGACGCTGAGTCGGAATGCCAATGAACAACGGGAACATATCGGACGCTCGATTGAGAGCGGCAAGGCATTGACGGAAGGCACCCACGCGCGCGTGGAGAAGAGCAAGGAAACCATTGGTGCATTGGAGGCCCAGCTGGGCGACCAGATGGCAGAGTTGCGTTCCAATTTCGCAAGGATTGAAGGCCTCGCGCGCGAGGTGCACGAACTCACTCCTTTAATCAAAGTAATTACTTCAATTGCCCAGCAAACCAGTCTGTTGGCGTTGAATGCAGAGATTGAGGCCGCGCGCGCAGGAAACGCCGGCCGCGGATTTGGCGTCGTGGCCAATGAAGTGAGGAAGCTTTCGGTGAACTCGACCCGGGCAGCTTCGGATATCTCGGAAAAGATCAACTCGACCTGGAAAAAAGTGAACCTCGAGATGGCGGGCGCAAAGGTATCGCTCGAACGATTTGAAAACGATCGAGGGATGCAGGTCCTGGTGGAGGGACTGAGCGAGATGCAGCGCGAGTTTACGAAGAACGGCGAGCTGCTGCTCGATGTGATTGGTGGGGTAGATACCAGCTACGCGGACTGCGTGATCCGGCTCTCAACCGCGCTGGGGCATATCCAGTTTCAGGACGTGATGCGTCAGAGGATGGAGCACGTGCAGGAAGCACTGGTGGAAATGTGCGGGCACCTTGAACTGTTGGCCAACAAGCCCGACGAGCCCGATTGGGATGGAGAGCTGGATCAAACGTTCAAGACACTTCTCGACGCTCATCTAGGCCGTTACAGGATGGCCAGTCAGGCGATGACTCATCTGGCTATTTCCGGGGGACCGGTGGAGGGCGACCACAGCCATCCTTCGATTGAGCTTTTCTAATTCTATGCATTTGATTTTCCTGAGATTTTGTAAGTCGCAGTGGACAGGGAAATGCTCGATTGGCGGTGAGGGAATACGGTCTGTAGCTTTGGGTGACTTTGTTGAACAGGTGCAGCGCAACGCAGGATTGAGCTGAAACAACGGACGACTGAAACGAAAAGGAATTAGAAGTGGGCATTCAAGTAGAACAAGTCGGGAAGACAGTCACTGTGCGGCTGCAGGGCTCGATTGACATCTCCTCGGCGGAAGAATTGAAGAAAGTCCTCGTCAATGCGCTGAAGGCCGGGGAGGAAATCCGCCTTCGATGGGGGGAGGCTACATACCTCGATGTGACCGGAGTTCAGTTGCTTTGGGCCGCAGAATATGAGGCCCGGAGTCTGGGGGTGAAGTGGGTGTTCGCCGATCCCCTTCCAGAAGCAATTGCGTCCATTCTGCACGACGCTGGTTTTGAAGAGTCCTTGTTCGTCGCAAGTGCGCCGCAGCCTTCAGGAGAAACCGCTTGAATGCTTCAGACAATATCGAGCTCTTCAAGCAGAGCTTTCGGGAAGAGGCGCGGGAGATTCTCGTCGATCTCGAATCGGCGCTGCTGGAACTGAACGAGAACCGCGGCGATTGCGAGCTGGTGAGCAGGGTCTTTCGCGGATTGCACACCATCAAGGGCTCGGGAGCGATGTTCGGCTTTGACGAACTGGCCGCATTTACGCACAACCTTGAAACTGCTTTTGACGCGGTGCGCACTGGAAAACTTGAGATCAATGGTGAACTGATCGATCTCACGCTCGCTGCATTGGATCAAATCAAGGCCATGCTCGAAGAGAGGTACCGAGCAGACGCGACGGACGAAACTGCTCGTGAGCAGCTTCTGGTCAAGGTCCGACATCTGGCAGGGATCGCCGCGGGGACGCCGCCGGTACCGAAGCCAAAGGTCAACAGCATCTTGGTGTCCGCAAAAGAGAGTCGGGTCTGCGAGTGGCGGTTGCAGTTTATCCCGGGGCCGGATTTCCTTCTCAACGGGTCCAACCCGTTGCTCGTGATACAAGAGCTGCGTCAGCTCGGCGGTCTATCCGTACGGGCCAGTACAGCGACAATTCCGCCCCTTGCGGAATTGACTCCGGATCGTTGCTACATCACGTGGGAGATGGTTCTGTCTGGTTCGGCCGGTGAGGATGCCATTCGCGATGTGTTCATCTTCGTCGAAGACAGTTGCGAACTGAAGGTTGAACTTCTGGCGGATGCTTCAACACCTTCCGCGGTGATCGTGGATCGTGACCCAAGCACACAGGACGTGCGTGGTTTCGGCGCGGGTCTTCCCCGTTCAAATGAGAGACCAACCAGCGTGACGAGCCTTCGTGTGCCTGCAGTAAAGCTGGACCAGTTTGTCGATCTCGTCGGGGAACTGGTGACCGTCCAAGCCCGGTTGAGCGAACTCGCAGCTCGTAGAGACGACTCAGAGGTCACCGCGGTTTCCGAGGAAATCGAACGGTTAACGTCTTCTCTCCGTGAGAACTCGATGAATATCCGCATGGTGCCGATTCGGGCTACGTTTGAGAAATTTCGGCGCCTGGTCCATGATCTGGCGCGCGATCTCGGAAAGGCTGTCGAGCTCACCATCGACGGCGCTGAGACGGAACTGGATAAAACAGTCATCGAGCAATTGGGAGATCCACTGCTGCACCTGATACGCAACAGTATGGATCATGGGATCGAAGCGGCCGAATCGCGCAGGACGCGGGGCAAACGAGCGATCGCGACGATTCACTTGTCGGCCCGGCACGCGGGCGCCTGTGTCTTGATCGAGGTGAAAGACGATGGAGGGGGCATCGACGCCGAGGCTGTGCGAGAGCGAGCGATTGAGAAGGGATTGATCGCTGCGGATGCGCAGCTCAACCAGAGCGAGGTATTCGCGCTGATTCTCGAACCCGGCTTTTCTACGGCCAAGCAAGTAACCGATGTTTCGGGGCGCGGCGTTGGCATGGATGTAGTTCGTAAACAAGTGGAGAGCCTTCGGGGAACGATTGAGGTATCGAGCGCGGCGGGAAAAGGGACCAGCGTAACGCTTCGTCTGCCGCTCACGCTGGCGATTATCGATGGCCTGCTGGTTCGCGTGGGCCGCTCGGATTTTGTTCTGCCTCTGGCCAACACTCTGGAGTGCATCGAGCTTTCCCGTAACGACATTGAACGTGCGAATGGTAAGCACGTGGTTCTGGTTCGTGAAGAAATTGTCCCCTATATCCGCCTCCGTGAGTATTTCAACGTTGTGGGTCAACCGCCGGAACTGGAACAGATCATGGTGGTTGAAACGGAAGGCGGACGGTACGGCTTTGTCGTCGATGAGGTTCTGGGGGATTGCCAAACGGTGATCAAGAGCCTGAGCCGCTTTTACCGGAATGTTCAGGTCATCTCCGGAGCGACCATTCTCGGCAATGGCTCGGTGGCTTTGATTCTGGATCCGGAACGGCTCGCGCAGGAGGCGGTGCGCAGCATGGCGGGAGCGGCGCGCGGGCACCCCCCGACGGTTTCGCCAAACGGGATGCAGCGGAAGAAGACGATACCGACTGCGCAGCCGGGCAAGATGAGCGCGGGCGCGACAACCAGCGCAAGTCAAGAAACGATTTAACTAGCTTGATCTCAGCTCCACACAATGTCGCAGGGCACCCGAGAACCATGCGGTGCGAGGTGTGGGATTCCGAGATGCGAGCGGAGAAAGGGCGCATTCATGCCAAGTGCAATCACCAATGAACGCCAGAAATCGAACGGCGGGACGAACGGCCACAAAACGAACGGACATGGAGCCAACGGCGCTTCAACCCAACCACGTGACGAGCAGCAGCACTACGCGCTCCTCGTTTCCCAGGAGATCATGCGTCTGGTAGATGCCTCGAAGGAAGGCCGCCTCTCGGAACGGGGAAGAGGCAGCGAATTTACCGGCGTTTATCGCGAAATGATTGACGGCATCAACGAGATGCTGGACGCCATCCTGCTTCCGATCGGCGAAGGGAATCGAATTCTGGCGCAGATTTCGGCGGGCAAAATCGATGAGTTGATCAGCCAAACTTACAAGGGCGATCACGAGAAGATGAAGCTGGCGGTGAATAACGTTGCGGTTGTCGTGCAGGCGCTGGAAAGAGAAATGGGGAAGCTGACCGAGGCGTCAAAGGAGGGCCAACTCTCCGACCGGGGCAAGCCGGAGCAATTCCAGGGAGCGTATGCGGAGATCGTCCGCGGCGTGAACACCATGCTCGACGCGATTCTGCTGCCTATCGGCGAAGGCAACCGCATTCTTGCACAAGTGTCGAACGGCAAGATCGATGAGCTGATTGCGCATACCTACAAGGGCGATCACGAAAAGATGAAGCAGGCGATCAACAACGTGGCCGTGGTTTTGCAAGGTCTGCAAAAGGAAATGGCACGCCTGACAGACGCTTCGAGAGAGGGTCAACTATCGGACCGCGGCAAGCCTGAACAGTTTCAGGGCGCCTACGCGGAGATCATCCGCGGCGTCAACGCGATGCTGGATGCGATTCTGCTACCGATCGGCGAAGGTAATCGAATCCTGGCGCAGATTTCCAATGGAAAAATAGACGAACTGATTGCCCAGACATACAAGGGTGACCACGAAAAGATGAAGCAGGCGATCAACAACGTCGCCCAGGTGCTGCAGTCGCTGCAGAAGGAACTGGCGAGGTTGACGGAGGCTTCGAACGACGGTCTACTCTCGGAGCGCGGAAAGCACGACCAATTCCAGGGTGCCTATGCCAACATTGTGCGTGGCGTGAATGCAATTCTGGACGCAGTGATTGGACCCTTGAACGTGTCCGCGCGCTATGTGGACTTGATCAGCAAGGGAGACATCCCCGCCCCGATTACTGATCACTACAAGGGAGACTTCAACACAATCAAGAACAACATCAACACGTTGATCGCGGCCATGGACGAGATCACTGAGGCGGCGGAGAAGATTGCGAACGGCGACCTGACCGTCAACATTCACGAGAGGTCGCCCGAGGACAAGCTGATGCAGGCGCTTTCCTCAATGATCAGCGGATTGACACAGACAGTTTCCGATGTGCGTTCGATTGCGGGCGAAGTAGCGGCGGCCAGCCAGTCGATTTCCACAGCCTCGATTCAGGTGTCGAAGGGAGCCAGTTCGCAAGCCGCAGCGGCCGAAGAAGCCTCTTCGTCGATGGAGGAGATGGTCTCGAACATCAAACAGAATGCCGATAATGCGCAGCAGACGGACAAGATTGCAAACAAGTCAGCAAAGGATGCGCAGGAGAGCGGCAAAAGCGTGCTCGAAGCCGTGGCCGCGATGAAGGAGATCGCCAACAAGATTTCCATCATCGAGGAGATTGCGCGCCAGACGAACTTGCTGGCGTTGAATGCGGCCATCGAGGCGGCGCGCGCAGGCGAGCATGGAAAGGGCTTTGCAGTGGTTGCGGCCGAAGTGCGCAAGCTGGCCGAACGCAGCCAGAAGGCTGCGGGAGAGATCAACCAGCTTTCTTCGTCGACCCTCAAGGTATCGGAGAAGTCCGGCGAGATGCTCGACAAGCTTGTGCCCGATATCCAAAGAACCGCGGAGCTGGTGCAGGAGATCACCGCGGCCAGCAAGGAGCAGGACACAGGGGCCGAGCAGATCAACAAGGCTTTGCAGCAACTGCAGCAGGTGATCCAGCAGAATGCTTCAGCTTCGGAAGAAATGGCCTCGACGACCGAGGAGCTGACTGGTCAATCTGAGCAATTAGTCGGCGCCCTGGCATTCTTCAAAACGGGCGAGGAGGGCAGCTCGTCGGCCAGAAGGAACTCCGCGGCAGCGCCGGCGAAAAAACTGCAAAGCGCGCCAGGGAAGGCTCAAAGAGCAGCCGGCCAAGGGCAGATCTCAGCTTCGCGGAGCGGCGCCAAGTCGGGACTCAGTCTGAAGCTCAGCGACAAACAGGACAATCTGGATGGCGAATTCGAACGGTACTGACCGGCGCGGTGCGTGCGATTTGAACGGTACGCACCGACGTCATCGGGAGAGGAGTTGAACCATGAGCGTAAGTGAAATCACGGAGACGCGGCAGTACCTGACCTTCAAACTCGGCAATGAGATATTTGCGACGGATGTAGCCAAGGTGAGGGAGGTACTCGATCTGACCAACATTACTGCGATTCCCAGGACGCCTGATTTTATGGCTGGGGTGATCAATCTGCGCGGCAGTGTAGTGCCGGTCGTTGATCTTCGGCTTTGCTTCGAGATGTCGAAGACAGAGAGCACACGAAACACATGCATCGTTGTAGTTGAGGTGATGCTTGACGGTGAACCGACGGTGATCGGCGCTCTCGCGGACTCGGTCGAAGAGGTGATTGACCTGGAACCGGATCAGATCCAACCGGCGCCGCGCATCGGAACGCATATCCGCACCGACTTTATCAAGGGCATGGGGAAGCGGGATGCACAATTCATCATGATCCTTGACATCGATCGCGTTTTCGCAGCCGACGAACTGATTGCAGTTCGCGCTGCGGACACCAACAAACAGTTCGCCGAAGTTGCGGCGTAAGAAGGAGTGCGGGCGGGAGTTCTCCCTGTTCGCAAGCGATGGGCGACGAAGGAATTTCCAAATCCGATTATGTGCGTCTCTGCAAGTTGATTCATGTTGAGGCGGGAATCAATCTTGGAATGGAAAAGCAGACGATGCTGGAGATCCGCATCAAGCGGCGTCTGAAAGCATTGAGCATGGATAGCTATAGCCAGTATTGTCACTATCTCTTTGGAAACAAGGGAATGAAGGAGGAGATAGGGCATCTAATCGATGTCGTGACCACCAATAAGACCGATTTCTTCCGAGAGCCCAGGCACTTTGATTTTCTTGTCGAACGGATGCTTCCGGAGTGGACTTCGCGCGGAATAGGGGGGCAGCCTTTTTTGGTGTGGAGCGCTGGCTGTTCTTCGGGTGAGGAGCCCTACACGCTGGCCATGGTTCTGAGCGAATACGCGCAGACCCATCCTGGTTTCCGATTCCGTGTTTTGGCCTCAGACATTTCGACTATTGTGCTGGAGAAGGCATGTGCTGGAATCTACCCGGAAGAAGCGATCCACCCCGTCGCGGAAGGAATCAAGCGGAAGTATTTTTTGCGCAGCCGAGCTACCGATTCACATCGCGTGAGGGTGGTGCCCGAGTTGCGCCGCGTGGTCGAGTTTCGTCGCCTTAATTTTATGGATACGGACTACGGTCTGGCGGAGAGGCCAGACGCCATTTTCTGCCGCAATGTCATCATCTACTTTGACAGGGCAACGCAGGAAAGCATTCTGGGAAAGCTGTCCGCATGCCTGGCGCCCGCCGGTTACCTGTTCGTCGGCCACGCTGAAACGCTGCACAACATGAACCTGCCCTTGACTACGGTGGCGCCCTCTCTCTACAGAAGGGTCGATGATGGCCGCTGACGAAGAATTGGCACAAGTCTACGTACAGCCGGGGGAGTCTCACCTGACGACTCAACCCGCGATTTTGCGCACGCTTCTCGGATCGTGTGTGGCGATCGCACTTCTCGAGAAACCAGGAGGGATTGGCGCACTCTGCCATCCTATGTTGCCGCGTTGCCCGGACAAAGTTGCAAGAAGTTCGAACGTGAAAAATTCAAGGCGGTACGTCGATTTTGCGATCCGCGAGCTTGCTCAGCGGTTCGATGCGTATGGAATCAGACGCGAAAGCGTAAAGGTAAAGCTTTTCGGCGGCGCCGATGTATTGCATGTTTCCGTTCGAGGGGCACGGCCAACTGTGGGTCGACTGAATTGCGAATCAGCGCTCCGAGTGCTGCGCGAAGAGGGATTCGACGTGGCGGCCTCGAGTCTGGGAGGCACAAAGGGGCTGACGTTGGAATTCAATACCGGCACGGGGGAGGTATTGGTGAGGCGGCTGAGTTAACGCGAATTCGATTGAGATGAAATTTACCGGACGAATGGGAGTCTGGGAATGGAGAGACTATGGTTCGGGTTCTGATTGTTGACGATTCGGCTGTGGTCCGTCAGACGATGACAAATGTGCTCTCCAGCGATCCTGAAATTGAAGTCATCGGCACTGCCGGCGACCCGTATGTTGCGGCCGATCGAATCAAAGATCAGATCCCCGATGTGATCACTCTGGACATTGAGATGCCACGTATGGATGGGCTCACCTTTCTCAAGAAGATCATGAGCCAGCATCCAATTCCCGTCGTGATTTGTTCCAGTCTCGCTGAAGAGGGGACACAAAGCACACTGCGCGCTCTCGAATATGGAGCCATCGACATCATTACAAAACCGCGCCTGGGGACGAAGCAATTTCTCGAGGAGGCACGAATCGAAATCTGTGAGGCAGTGAAAGCTGCGGCATGTGCGCGGCCGCACTCACTGCGACCGTCCAGTAAGGTTGAACCCAAGCTGACCGCCGACGCGATTTTGCCGGCTGCTACGCACGCGATGGCAGAGACGACGGAAAAGATCGTGGTGATTGGCGCCTCCACAGGCGGGACTGAAGCTCTCAAATCATTGCTGGAGTCGTTTCCGGCGGATACTCCCGGGATTGTGATTGTGCAGCATATGCCGGAGCTTTTCACGCGTGCATTTGCGAGTCGTCTTGACAGTTTATGCGCGATTACTGTGAAGGAAGCAGAGACCAACGACACCGTGATCAGGGGGCGTGCACTGATCGCTCCCGGGAACCATCACATGCTGCTGAAGAGAAGCGGCGCTCGCTATTACGTGGAGATCAAGGACGGCCCGTTGGTGTGCCGGCATCGCCCATCGGTCGATGTGCTGTTTCGTTCCGCAGCTCGCTACGCGGGACCGAACGCTGTCGGCGTGATCCTTACGGGTATGGGGGATGATGGAGCGCGCGGGATGGCAGAGATGAAGCAGGCGGGCGCCGTGACTGTGGCACAGGACGAAGCCACTTGTGTTGTGTTCGGCATGCCCAAGGAAGCGATCAAGTTCGGTGGCGTCGATCGGGTTCTTCCGTTGCCGTCGATTCCGGCCGCAATTCTCACCTTTGCACGTTGAAAGATCGTGCACTGTCGAGGCAAGCGCGTGTGGGGTCGACGCTGAAGAGTCCTCGGAGGGCATGCTGGACAAGTAAGGTGAGCATTGCGTGTACATCTCCGGGATTCAGTGCGTTCACTTCAACCAGCCCGTGGTCAATAGCGCAGGCCCAGTTTCATCGGGAAATCCTCTTCATCGTCTTCGCGTGGCAACTGGTTGCAATGTTCGCGAAGGACGCTTTGGTGGCGACGCTGGAGGACAAGGTGCAGAGCTGCGACCGCGACTACGAGAATGACGGAGTGCGACAGGCTTTTTTCCACCCATGGTTCCAGTTGCAGCGGAAGGGCCGCGACCACGGGAAAGAATGTAAAGTACTTCAAAACGACCATAGCCAGGTTGGGTTGTTCTCGCGCTTGCTCGCTTGTAAACGGCAATGAGGTCACATTGAGAAAAAAAGCATCAGCGAGAAGCAGAACCATGGTTGCGGCGATGAGCATCTGAGCCTCGATGGCTCGGGCGCTGAGAAGTTCCGCGGGAGCAATGGCTCGAAAGATCAAGCACACGCCCACGGTGCCAATCACCGTCGAAAGAAGAACCCAGAGCTTTGCAGAAGCTAACTGCTCGGTCAACGTCGGAAGATCGGGTGGATTGCCCTGGACGACGTAGAAGACCCAGCGGCCACGTTGATTACCAGATGAGATGAACGCCAAGCGCAGCCCAGCGATGATCCAAAATGCGATGATACCGACTGCAACGCGGATTCCGTCGGCCGACACTTCGGCGCGGATCTGTTGATTGTTCACGGAGAAGCGAAGGATGCTGGCGGTGACGACCGATAATCCAACCCCGCCATAGAGAACCAGATAGATGCGATAGCGAGGCACGCGCATGACCGTTTGGCTGATGAAGTGAAAGATGGCACGGCCCTGCGGACGGCGGATCATTGTTGCGTGAAGGACTTGTGCGAGTGGGCGAATGAGCGGATTCACGGCGCGACGCGAGCCTGGGCCTTCGACGAGCTGACGTGTCCTGCGAATATAGGCAAGCGGATACGAGAGGATCGCCACCAAGAAAACGAGAACGATCGCGAAGCATCCAATCCGCGCTAATGTGCTGTAGATCGGCAGGGCCTTGGAACCTTCTATCAGAGATTGGTAGATGCCTAGAAACCAAAACGGGGGGAAGCATCGTGTCGCGAAACTTGGTGATTGAAGCATTGCCGGGACGACACTTGAAAGGATAGGAAAGAGAAGCATGAGCATGACGAGTAGAGTGACCGCGGAGGCCTGTAGAAGCAACGCAACTTTGCGAAAGAGTCGCTCACCGAAGATGCAGAGAAACAGACACTGCGAAGCGAGGATTGAAGCCGCGGCGAAGAGTCCGCTTGCGGCCACCGCCATCATGTGACCGGCGAGAAAGCGGAGCAGATCCGGCGGATCCATGGCCATCGGAAGCACAATGGATGAGAAGAGATTTGCGTCGAGAAGAAGGCTGCCAATCAGGATGGCAATGGCTGCGACGCGTGCGGCGAAAGCGCTGCGTGAATGAATGGGGAGCGGCCCAAGGACGGAAAGATCGAGTAGATCGGGGAAGAATAGATCCCATTCAAAGACCGTCGCTACACCCATGGCTACTAGGGAATAGAGAACAAAGAACAGGTGATGGTTCACCTGAAGCCAATAAGGAGGCAGTCTTCCAAAGACGGGATGGTCTTGCGGATATACGATCGTCGGGTGGTAAACGGGCCAGAGATAAATAGCGATCAGAAATGGCGGGAGTCCGGTGGCGAAAGCGATTTGGACCAGACGCGTCTTGGCATCGCCATCGGGCGAAGCTGTCTCGTGATTGAAAAAACGCTCAAGAAAATGGCGAACCAGGTGCGAGAATTGGCTGCGCTTTGGTGCGCGCACGGGACCAAGTGCCGCCTGGATGTTCATGGAAAGCACCTGAGGCTCTGCGCGTGAAAAGAGCCGTTGAAAAGAATCAGCCATGAGTGGTCTGCATAACCTCGATGATCTGCTGGGCAACAGTTCGGGTGTTTTGCTGGCGGACGAGTTGGGCGAATGCGCTTTCAAGGTTTGGAAGGCGCATGAGTCTGGCCAGTTCGGCCGGGTGGGCATCCGCGAGAATCCGGCCGTTGGCGATTACGATAACGCGGTTGCAGATCTGTTCGACCACTTCGAGCACGTGTGAAATGTACAGAATGGCTTTGCCTTGCGCGGCAAGCAGTTCCAAGAGATCTTTGAACATCCTTGCGGAAACCACGTCGAGCCCTGAGAGGGGTTCGTCGAAGATGAGCAGCTTGGGGTCGTGCAGGAGAGCTGCTGCGATCAGGACACGCTGACGCATTCCTTTCGAATAAGACGAGATGGGCGAATGCTGCCAGGATTCCAAATCGAGGAGTTTCAGCAGGCCGACGGCTTTTGATTCGATTGTCGCTTCGTCGAGTCCTCGGAGCCTGCCGACCAACTGCAGATACTCCAGCGCCGACAGATAGCTGTAGAGATGGGCTTCTTCAGGCACGTATCCAATGGCGCTGCGGAATGCAACCATGTCTTTGCGGATGTCCTGCCCCTGAAAAAGGACGTGACCATCATTGGGCCGCAGTATCCCTGTAATCATTCTGACCGTGGTTGACTTACCGGCGCCATTCGGGCCAAGGAATCCGACGATCTCTCCGGAGGACACCTTGAAGCTGACATCCTGAACCGCAGGGATGCCGCGATAGCTTCGAAACAGGCTTTGCAATTCGAGCATGGGCATCACGCTAACTAAGCGACCTATCCTATGTAGCATTCGGTATATAAGGATGTCAAGTTGACTTTGTCATGTTGCGGCGGCTCGAGAGGAAAGCGGGTGTGTCTTCAGATTGAAAAGGCGACTGAATCGCGGCGAGAGGCCGTCTCAATTGCGGGTGGATGGCGGGCGCCGCGTCACGGCTTAGACTTCTCAAGTGCATCTCCAATACATTCGAGGAGCGCAGCTGGACGTACAATAAAGCCTGCTCTGAAGACCGAGCGAACGATTCAATCGCGAGCCACACTAGCTGATGTGTATGATGACTTGCCGAACAATGAGATTTGTCCGCGCTCTGTGCGCGGTCATGACGACGAGTGATTTACGCTTCGCTCTTGTGCGAGCGAGAGCCCTGGGCGGCCGACGCATATCTCTTTTTGCAATTCTCGTGATGGTGGCCCTGTCGGGGAGCGCGCGATCTGCGCGATCACAGTCTTCAAATGACGATGTCGTAATTCGTGGACGAGTAGTGGATTCAACCGGAAACCCAGTTCAGGGTGCTTCTGTTCGCCTCGAGGGATCCGGAGGCGTGAAAACACTCAACGTAACATCAGACCCCGCTGGAAAGTTCGCATTCTCAGGCCTCAAAAACGGGACATTTTCATTGGTCGCTGAGAAGGTAAACCAGCATAGCAATGTTTCCGTCGTGGTCGCGCATGAATCAGACAAAAACCTGCAGGTGGATCTTGTATTGGAGAAGCCAGGCACCTCGGCGGTGAATTCAGGTTCTCCATCAAACGCGAACGCTGATGCAATGGAGTTTGCAGACAGTCCAAACTTTACAGTTGCAGGCGTCACAGACTGGACCGCGGCGGGAGGGCATGGATCCGATGCAAGCTTGCGGGCCAGCGAAGCTTTGAATCGCGAGGCACTCACTCAAAATGAGAGCGATGCGATTCACAATTACACAGATTCAGCAAATGGCAAGGAACAAGAGGCAACCTTACGCAGTGCACTCACTCGTGCTCCAGCGAGCTTCGATGCGAATCACCGAATGGGAGAATTCTATCTGGGCGATGGCAAGTTTATTGACTCGGTTTCGTTTCTCCAAAAGGCGTTTCAGATCGATCCGAGAAACACTGAGAATGAATTGGAACTTGCACAAGCATGCGAGAACGTAGGCGACTTATCGCAGGCTCGCGTGCATGTTCAACATCTTCTCGAGACGGGCGGGAGCGGGGCAGCCCATCGTTTCGCGGGGGAGCTTGACGAAAAACTTGGAGATCCACTGGGAGCGGTACATGAATTTGAGCGCGCAGCTCGTATCGACCCGAGCGAAGAAAATTATTTTGATTGGGGTTCTGAACTACTGACTCATCGGGCAGTGTGGCAGGCCAAAGAGGTTTTTGGACAAGGCGTACATGCTTATCCGCACTCAGTTCGACTGCTCACTGCGCTAGGTGCTGCTCTCTTTGGCGGGGCCCTCTATGAAGAAGCCGCCCTTCGGCTATGCGAAGCTTCCGATCTGAATCCTGGCAATTCAGAACCGTATCTTTTGATGGGCAAGGTTGAAATCGCAGCGCCGACTTCACTTCCTTGTGTTGAACAGAAGCTGGAGCGATTTGTAGAGAAGCAACCAGGCAACTCGCGGGCTAGCTATTATCTCGCCATGGCCATTTGGAAGCAAGGCGCGCAAACGGTCGACGAGCAGACGGCGCTTAAGGTCGAGTCGATGCTTACCAAGGCGATAACACTCGACCCCCAATTCGCCGATCCATATGTGCAGCTCGGAATTCTCTGGTCGTCACGCGGGGAGTTTGCAAAGGCGGCTGGATTCTACACCAAGGCGATTGGATTGGATCCTCAATCGAGCGAGGCACACTATCGACTCGGCGTGGCGTATGACCGTCTAGGCGAACGAAGCCAGGCGAAACAAGAGTTCCAACTTCATGAAGACATTGAAAAGCAACATGCTAGCGAAGTGGATCGCGAGAGGCGTACTGTGAAGCAATTCGTAGTGGAAGTGCCCGACAAACCTACTCATGCGTCGGAGGAATAACGTATCCCAGAGGCGTTGCGTCTTCGCATCGCAAGGAAATAAATAACAAAAGTCACGACCAACGGTGGGCCTACAGGGGCGTCTTGAAATTAGCCACGATGCCCGCATCTTCCCGGATCGTGATGATCTGATTCGCTTTCACCTGAGTAAATCGCTCAATCTTTTGCGTCGTTGGCCATTTCACTTCAATGAGATCGGCAAAGTTAGCATGGCCGAGCCCGAAATGAAGGCGGAGGTCGCTTTGCGACATCACACTAGTTCCGCTGTTGACCTCATCGATCTGTGAGTGCTTCCCGGTAACGACGCGTACACGCGCTCCAATCGCAGTTCGATTGCATTTTGTACCGACAAGCTTGATTTTGATCCAGTTTTGCCTGTTTCCTCCGACGTTATGAAGCAGCGAAGGAACATCATTCATATTCAGGATTAAGATGTCCATTCCGCCGTCGTTGTCGTAATCCCCGAATGCTGCACCCCGGCTTGAGAATCGGGCGTTGATGCCTGGGCCCATTTCCGCGGAGACATCTTTGAAGTGGCCATTGCCCAGGTTCCTGTAGACAAGCCTTGGATTTTTAAACGTTTCGCCGAAGTTATAATTATCGATTTCTGGATAAACGTGTCCGTTGATTTGAACGATGTCAGCCCAGCCATCGTTGTCGTAATCAATAAAACCGCATCCCCATGCGACATAGTTATTGTTGATCCCGACTCCAGAATTGAACGAGAGGTCGCTGAATGTTCCGTCGCCATTGTTGTGATAGAGGTCGCACGTGTCATCAGCGAAGTTGGTTTTGAAAATATCGAAATTGCCGTCGCAATCGTAGTCTGCAACACCGATACCCATGCCCGCTTGTTCATGTCCATCGTTGTTGTAAGCGCACCCGGCTATGACTGCAATATCAGAAAAAGTTCCATCATGATTGTTCTGGAACAGTATGCTCGGCTCTGAATCGACGGCGACGTAGATATCGGGCCAGCCGTCGTTGTCGAAATCGTACGATACCGATGTAATTGAATAGCGCGGGCCGGGTTTCAGAATTCCCGCTTTTTCAGAGACGTCTGTAAACGTTCCATCGCCGTTGTTATGGTAGAGGATGTTTGTGTCGCCTGGAAGACCGCGGGGCCCGCACATTGTGGGCACGCCCTTCCACTGGCAGAAGGCCATGTTATCGGTGGAGATCGGTATATCGGGGTCCAGCTTGACGAAGTTACACACGAAAAGGTCGAGATGGCCGTCTCGATCATAGTCGAGGAAGGAGCATCCTGTGCCCCAACGGCCCTTCTCCTGATATAGGCCCGCTTTTCGAGTGAAATCCGTGAACGTTCCATTCCCATTGTTATGGAAAAGGATATTGCGTCCCCAGAAAGTGCAGAAAAGGTCGTCCCAGCCATCGTTGTCGTAATCGCCAATGCAGACACCCGTTTGCCAGCCGGAGCGTCCAAGGCCAGACTTTTCAGTTACGTCTGTAAATGTGCCATCGCGATTATTCTTAAAGAGATGGGTTGTGGGTTCTTTCCCTGCCGGCCAATGTGCGTCAAGTCTGCTTCCATTGGTTATGTAAATGTCGAGCCAGCCGTCGTTGTCGTAATCGAAGAAGGCGATTCCGCTGCCCTTGGTCTCGATGATGACGCGCTTATGGTCCACGCCTCCCCAAACGTTGGGGACCGTTAGCCCTGCCGTCTGCGCCACATCAATAAACTGGACTGGGGAGGAAGACGAGGTGGTTGGCGCGGCCTCAACGATGAACTGGTCTCTCCAATTCCAAAGAGGAGTTGTAAGAGCGTCAAGCAGCGCGCCGCCGAGAACACAGAGCGATGATCCAAGAAAACGCCGTCGCGGAAGCATCATAGAATAAAAAGATTATAGGTAGAGAAGCACATGGTTGGATAGAACTCCTGACTCAGCGACAAAACATTCACGCCAGCCCGCGTTCAATGGTCGCTGCACCTTGGGAAAGGAATGCGGGACGATGCCTATACCTTCTTTGACCGCAATGATTTGATCTACGGGAACATTGATCAGTTTATCGATTTGTCCGCTTGGCCAGTTGATCACCAATGAATCTATCTTCGTTCGTCTCCCAAGTCCGAAATGAATTCGTGGATCGCTGGCAGACATATAGCTTGTTCCACCTTTCGATTGCTCTACACGGACAAGTCCCTCAGCAGTCAACTTCAGCGACGAGCCGATACCATCACGATTAGACTTTGTGCCGATCAGAAGCACTTCGAGCCAATGATTCGTGCTGCCACCGTCGTTTTGCAAAAGTTCTGGGGAATCTCCTCGGCAATTGACGGCTAGCCCGACGGCCCCGTCGTTGAAGAAATCCGCGGTTCCCAGGCCACGCCCAGCGACGGGTCTAACAAAGTCCGGACCGAGCGAGTCAGATGACTTTTCGAAATGACCGTTTCCAAGGTTATGAAACATGAGAAGCGGTTCCTTGTAAGACACCTCGCTGTGATAGAGATTGACGTTGTCAACCATCGCACCATTGACTTGCACAATGTCGGGCCATCCATCATTGTCGTAGTCAATGAATTTTGCCGCAACGCCACTGAGCGTGATCGCCTTGTTACCGATTCCCGAGCTATAGGTCACATCGGTGAAAGTGCCATCGCCATTGTTGTGATAGAGGCGGTTCAGCTCAAAGTCCAGGTGGGTAATGTACACGTCGAGCAGCCCATCCCCGTCCACGTCTGCGGCGTCAATCCCCATGCCAGCTTCGTATCGACCGTCTTCGCTCGCGGCCAATCCAGAGATCAGAGAGATGTCTGTGAAGGTGCTGTCATGGTTGTTTTGGAAAAGAAAATTAGGCCAAGTATCGTTGGCAACAGCAATGTCAGGCCACCCATCGTTGTTGAAGTCGGCGAGGACAATTCCCATACCCTTCGATTCAGGAACCCCTACGCCTGATTTTTCGCTCACATCGGTAAAGGTTCCGTCGTGGTTATTGTGATAGAGCTTGGTCTTTTGCCCTCTATAGTTGTTCGGGTTGCAATAAGATCGATAACCTGGTGCACGTTCACCGCACCAGAGATTGTTCTCCGCTGACCAATCAAGATAGTTCGTAACAATCAGGTCGAGCCATCCATCTTTATCGAAATCAAACCAGCCCGCGCTGGTTGACCATTCGCCTTCATCGGCGACGCCTGCTTTAGCAGTCAGATCAGTGAATGTTCCGTCACCGTTATTGTGGTACAGAATTGCTCGGCCATAGCCGGTCACATACATATCGGGGAAGCCGTCGTTGTCATAGTCTGCAACCGCAATCCCCTGTCCGTAGTGTCCTTCGCCACCTACGTGCGCCTTGTCGGTGACGTCGGTGAATGTTCCATCGCCATTGTTGTGATAAAGCACGGAATGGAGAGGCTTCGAGGGTTTGTACGCGGCAGTGGCACCCGACTGGACAAAGTAAAGGTCCATCAGGCCGTCCTGATCGTAGTCGATCCAGCCGACGCCGGTTCCCATCGTTTCGAGATAATACTTCTCGTCCGTTTCGGTTGAGTCCTGGACAAAAGTGATGCCTGCCGATTTACGAATGTCGGTAAATTGGACGGCGGGTATGCCTTGAGTTTTTGCAGGCTTCTCAACGATCTTTGTCTGGGCTGAGGACACGCCAATCAGCGTAAACAGGATGAGGGTTTCGGAAGGCCGGATTCGATGAATGAAGGAAGGGCCGGGCCGCGACCAGTTCATAGGGTCCTGTCGGCAAGGGACAGGGCAAGTTGCAGCAACTGATTTCTGCTCTCCATCGTCATGGGCTCATTCTCATTCGGAGCAGCCGCGGGAGCTTGCGCCAGAAATTCTTCGATTCGATTGACGTCCAGACTGCCGCCTGCGCTGCTGTTCTTGAATCGGCCGAGCACTTCTTTGGCTTTGGCAATTTGCCCAGTTTGATAGTAGAAGACCCCGAGAAGTGAATAGCTTCCAGGCCATTCGGGAACAAGGTCGACGGCGCGCTCGAGTTCCCGAGCGGCATCCGCTGTATTTCCTTCAAGAACGGACGCGAGTCCCAAGCCCCAGAGAATCTTTCCGGAGCCTGGGATGCGGGCTTGGCCTCTTAAGAGGATCTGTTTTGCGTCTGCGATGTTACCGCCGCGAAATTCGAGGAGGGAAAGCGCAAGATAGTTCTGATCGTCATCCGGATTGCGGCCGATGGCATCCTTGAAAATCTCCGTTGCATGAACAGCGTCACCCATATGCGCGTAGATATCTCCGAGCAGTGCCAGGTAGGCATCGTCCTTGAGCTCATCGGGTGACACCTGTTGTGCCGCTTCGAGTGCCTGCGAGTAGAGACGCTTGTGAAAATAGGCGTTCGCGAGGTCGAATTTAATATCATCTGAATTCGGATTTACCTGCAAGGCACGTTGGAATTGTGGGATGGCATCATCGTACAAGCGGTAGCGTGCGAGCAGAACCCCAGTTCCAGCCAGAGTTCGAAAGTCGACGCCCGACTGATTGAGCTGGGCAATGGTGCTTCTGGCGTTATCAAGATCTCCGGCTTTCAAGTAAGCCTCAGCCAGGAAATATAGATCCTGGGTCTGATCGGGATGCTTTTTGATCTCATTGGCGAGGTCTGCAATGTCGAGTTGACTGCGGCGGTTGGGATCGAGTTCCGAGCGAACGTTCAAGTAATCGAAAAGGTTCTGGAAGGGAAGAGGACCGGAAGAAGCGCTCTTGGAGAGGGTTTGGAATAGACTCATGTCTCGCATCGCGGCTTCCTTCTGATGCAGATCTCTCTCCACGATCGCGAGCTTGTAGTATCCGGTGGCCGGATTCTGACCAACGCGAATATATTTCCGGAGTAGCTCCTCGCCCTCAGCAGTGCGTTTTTCTTCGATTCGGAGATTGGCTAACTCCATCAGAGCATCCGGAAAGTCCGGGTCTGTGTGAAGTATCTCCTGGAAGATTGTTGCGGCGCCTGCCTTATCTCCCTGCGCCTCCGCGATAAAGCCAAGGTTAAGCAAGCAGGCACTATTGTGTGGATCAAGCTTCAGGCCTTTCAGGACATACTGCTTGGCCTCATCGAATCGTCCAAGATTCCGATACGAGAGCGCCACAAACGCGTAAGCGCGTGCGGAGGGCTCGAGATCAATCAGCTTCTTGAACTCTTCGATGGCCTTGTCAACCTTGCTGGACATGAAATAGCTTTCGCCTAATGCGGCATAAAGATCCGCGCGCTGCGGGGCGATCTGAACGCCCGCTTGCAGAAGCGGTATTGCATCTTCATAAAAGTCTTGAGACATGCTGATCCTGGCCATGAGCAGGATGATATCCACATTTTCCGGCGCTAGCTTATGTGCCCGGATCAGCAGATTTAATGCATCAAGGGGGCGCGACTCGCTCTTGTAAACCTGTGCCAGGAAGAAGAGGGTATCGGTGGACTCGGGTTTCAAGTTGAGCGCTCTCGTTAACACAACCTCTGACGTGGCATTGTCAGTCTCGCGGAAAAGGGTAAGTCCCAAGTTATAAAGAATCTCAAAGCTTCCCGGATCTAATGCGTCGGCCTTTTCGAATTCCAGTTGTGCAGGCTTGAACTTCTTCTCGGATGCCAGCAGGGCTCCGAGCGAAAAATGTACTTGCACATTATCTTTGTTTTGAGTCGAGAGCTCAGTTGCCAAGTGCAGCGCATCGGTCGGACGTTTGGTTTCGAAATAGGCACGAATTAGATTGAATTGAGTGGGGACACTCGGAGGGCGCACCCGCTGAAAGTGAGGTATTGCCTCAGCGGGAGAATCCTTAGTCATCAGAAGGACGCCGAGATTGTAATTGCCATCGGGATTTGCGGGGTCGATGCGAAGGACGGCGCGGAATTCCTTCTCTGCCGAATCAAATTGCTTGAGAGCGACATAAACGTTGCCAAGATTGTTGTGGGTTTTTATCGAATTCGGAGAGATCTTGAGGGCTCGCTGAAATGCCTCGATTGCGTGTGGGTAGTCCTGTTGATCCGCATCGATGATACCGAGAAGGTTGTACCCTTCGATGCTTGAGGGATTTGCTTGCAGTCCCTGCTCTGCGGAAGTCTTTGCTTCGTAGAGGCGGCCTTGCTGTACGAGTGCCTCGGCTTCTTGAAACTCCTTGGAGGAATTCGATCCTTTTTGTTGCGCAAGACATGTCGCGGCTTGGATAAGAACAGCGCACAAAACGAGGGGCTTGGCCGCGATCAGATGTGCCATTGAGCGTCTATATCTGGTCTGAGGCATTGCGCGACCGCTCATTTTTTCACCATGGATTGGAGGGCTTGACAAGGCGCTCATTGTAGCATTTCGAGTGCTTGCTTCGCGCTGTTGTTGTCGGGCTGCACTCGCAGCAAGTCGAGCAGGATTTCTCTCGCTTTTTCCCTCTCGTTCTGAAGAGCGTAGAGGCGCGCAAGGTTGAGATAAGACTGGTCGTAGCTGGGCGCGACGCGAATCCCAGTTTTGAATCGATCTTCTGCCTGGGTAAATTGCTGCCCTCGGACAAACAGCACACCGAGGTTGTTCAATGCTTCCGGGTAGACCGGACGCAACGCAAGTGCTCGCTGCAAATAATCCGCGGCGCGATCCAAGTGGCCTTGTTGCGCATAGAGCATGCCGAGACTGTAGTTGGCTTCAGGATCGTCGGGTTGAATTTGAATTGCGCGGCTGAGACAGTCCTCCGCTTTTTCAAATGAATGCTGGCGCCGGTAGACATTGCCAAGATTCAGTAACGCAATTCCGAAGCCGGGTCTCAATTCGAGCGATTTCTGAAAGTCCAGGATAGCCTCGTCAAGTTGTTCGTTCTGAGCCGCCATCATGCCAAGGTTGTTCCAAGCTTCGGGGTAGTTGGGGCGCAGCTGAACGGTCTTCTTGAGATAGGTGCGCGCCTGTTGAAAGTCATTCCCCTTCAAGCTCAGAGTGCCGAGATTGTAGTAGGCGTCGGCTTCATTGGGCTTCATTTCGATAACCTGTCGAAACGATTCCGCGGCCTGCTCAAGGTAGCCATGCTGATACATCGCGACACCATACGTAAAGTCGTTGCGATGGAAACTATCTTGAACCAGTTGGCCTTTGAAGGGAAGTGCTCTCTGCATGCGATCGTTCGCATCCTTCGGAATCGACCGTATGTCTCGATGAAGATTCGCTGGCGCAACCATCCCCTGATAGACCTTCACGATCATTCCGTCGCCATCAAGCAGAAATGAGACAGGAATCGGAAGGTCGCGACGCCGATCGAAAAGATAGCGATAGAGGATGTTGTAAACCCCCGCAATTTCTTCAGTCGCGAACAAGACGGAAAAGGGAAGGCTCTGCTGAGACGCGAAGGACTTCGCAGCAGGCGAATCGTTCGCCGCGTCAACATTCACAGCCGCGATGTTGAGACTGCTGGAGGCCAATGCGGGCCTGCTATCCCGCAGGATCTTTAGCAAGTCCAAGCTCGCGGGAGAGGACGTTGCCCAAAAGATCAGAAGTGTTGTGATTCCCTTAAACGAGTTCAGATCGCGCATCGCGCCGGACAGATCAGGCAACGAGAAACTCGGGACCTTTAATGGCTGGAGAAGCCAGGTTTCTGGTTCGGAAGGCAGTGGTTCGATTTTCGGTGTCGGGCCCGCCTTCACGAACATGCTGCGGGACGCGAACGGCCTGGCGTTGAAGGTTGCCAAACCTTCTTCGACTTCGATGAAGTGATCTATGGGTAAGTTTCCGAATGACTGGGAGAGCCCATTGGGCCAACGAACGGTTGCGCGCGTCGGTTGTTCCGGGTTTCCAATCCCAAAAAAGAGCTCCTTGGAATGCTGGGAGAGAAATCCCGATCCAGCCTGAAGATACTTGGTTTGCCGAAGCGATCCGGCCTCAACTGTTATGGCCGCCCCGATTGCATCACGATTGCTTTTGACCCCTTTCAGCCGGAACGAAATCGAATGACCAATCCCCTGCATCGAATTGTGAAGAATGCGTAATTGCGGCGCATTGCGGTTCTTAACGACGACTTCTAATCTGCCATCGTGATCGATATCAGCGAGCGCGAACGCGCGGCTATCTTCGAGGAAGTCCAATCCCGCGGGGCCGGAAATCTCAGAGAAGGTGCCATCCTGGTTGTTCACGAACATCACATTGCGCGCGTATCCATGCCAGGTGTGATCCGATCGAACTAATTCGTTGATCGCATTCCAACCGCGCTCGTACGCTGAAGCGGGAGTAGCATCCTCAGACGATTTGGCGACAACCTGGCGCCAGAAAAGCTCGCGAGATCCTCTCTCTCGACTCCGGATAAGTATCCATTCGCGACGTACAGGTCTGCGAAGCCGTCATGATCGAAATCCCAAAAGTCAGACGACCAGGACCAGCGACCCATCTCGACCGCGGCTTTCCGCCCAACGTTTTCAAAGGTTCCATCGCCTTGATTGCGGTAAAGTGCATTGCCGCGCGCGTGCCGTTGATACAGCCCGCGAATTCGCTCGGGAGCCTTCTCGTGGAATTGCTTTTGCCCTGAGACCCGTTGGCCGGCTGCTTCCCACATGCTGGGGACGTAGACATCCTGGTGGCCGTCGTTATCGAAATCGGCCCATGAACAGCCCATCCCGGCACCTACGCCTTCGACGTGCGCCTGTTTCGAAGCGACAGTAAACGTTGCGTCGCCGTTATTTCTGTAAAGCTGCGAGCTTCCGAAATCATTGGCTACAAAAAGGTCGGGCAATCCATTGCCGTTTGAATCGCCCCAGGCGCACGAAAAACTGTAGCGGTCGTTATCGACGTTCAGCCCTGCTGCTTCAGTTGTCTCCGTAAAGCTCCCGTCTCCGTTGTTATGAAAGAGACAATTCGGCGGACCGTTTCGAGCATCGTAATAGGGAATCGGGTAGTGGTATTGGTCGAGGCCCAGATAGTACATGTAGGTGCAGAGGTAAATATCGAGGCGACCGTCGCGATCATAGTCCGCGAGTGCTGCGTGGGTAAAAGCTCCTTGAGGCTCGCGTGCGAACTTGAAGGCATCCCGCTTTAAGGTGAAAGTTCCATTGCCCTCGTTGCGGAAAAGCAAAGGGCCAGTTCCACAAACAACCAGCAGATCCTGGAGTCCTCGGTTTCCAAAGTCCGCGAAGAGAGCGGAGGCGGTGCTGTCGAGGATACCCACGCCGGCTTTGTCAGTCGCATCTTCGAATGTGCCATTGCCCCGATTACGATAAAGTCGATTGGGTAATCCCGCCGGTTGGCAAACATAGATATCGTCGAAGCCGTCGCTATCGAAATCTCCAACCGCAACGCCATTATTGGCATACACGTCCACGCCAATCGCGCCGTCAAGAACTGTTCGCCAATAGTCGGCCCCGCGCAGCATTTGCTTCGCATAGGAATCGGTTTCTCCGAGGGCCTGCTGCGTGACGTCGATAAACGCCGCCCCGCTGATCGCGCTGAGTGTCTCCTCGCCAATTTCCCATTTCTGTGCTTTCCAGTTTTGAGAAGAGTCTTGCGACCATTGAACGCGCCACGAGCCAATGCGCTCTTCGCCCACTTGATCGCCGCGTTCACCGACCAGGTCATAGCGGATGTCCAAGCGCACGGTAGTTGGAGACTCGCCGACTTGTTCGATCCCGAAGATTTCAAATTCTGCGGTGGTTACCTGCGAGATCGAACCCAGCCAGGCATCGATGTTTCGCAGGAATTGATCGCGTCCCGGATTGAGGCTTCCGTCGAACACCCTTCTGCGGGTATCGATGCCATATGAGGAGCGGAGCTTGGTTTCTTTGACTACGGAAAAGGATGTGGCTTGAATCGAAGCCTCGAGGAACTCGGCTAGTCTCCGATGGTCATGCACCGAGCCGATCAGTTCGCGCGACCATTGTTTGAGGATCGACTCAATCTCGATTGCGTATTTTTCAGTGACGTACTCATCAGATCCCGGGGCAACGAGCCGCAGGACTTCAGCCAATGGAGACTGGGCTGGATAATGAGGCGACAAACGGGCGTCTGTGAACGGGAAGACTGGCGGATCGACGATTGAATGTTCCGCCGAGCCGAAAAGAAGCGATGATCCCAAAAAGGGCGCGGCCCGGAACACCATCGGCGCATATCCCATTGTTTTAAGAAACGCACGGCGGGGAAAATGTAGGCGCTCTTTCAATTCCGGTGGCGTCATCAGGGGTCCCGAAGGCCGGGAAGATGACCGAATCATAGCACCCGAGTCCGCTGCGGCTAATGAGGTCGAAAAGGAGTTTTGTTTGGAACGGAAACTAAATGAGGGTGCAGAGCGAAGAAGCGAGGGAGACCTGCGGATTTCCCGTCGAAGATCATCGATCCGTGTCGAAATTTCTGATAAATTTGCGCTAATACGAACCTGATCATATTGATTGAATGAGTGGTTGGCATCCATCGATAAATGGTTAGCATTAAATAAGTTAAGTGCAGGATAGCTCTGTGGAGAGAAAGCCCGCGAATCGGGCAAATCCGGCCCGGTAATCTGACCCATCAATTCTCGTCTCCAACTTTCGATTGACAAAAATACAACGAATGCACTACGCTTCCTCGCACACTGATGAAACCGTTTACAAAGTGCGGTTAAGAGTGGACGTCTTCGTTCCCCTAAATCGGAAAAACAGGACGGAAGGAAGAGAGAGAAAGTGGAGGAAATTCGGGATGGGCCGTGAGCGTAAAACCCCGACGTGGTTTGGTGTGTCTGCATGTATAGCCTTCACTTGTATTTGTTTCCTGATGTCTCAGAGCCGAAGTGCATTTGGCCAGGTGGACGAAGGAGCGATCTCCGGAACGGTACAGGATACGAGCGGCGCGGTCGTACCCAACGCCCAGGTCACCCTCCTGAATACCGACCAGGGAATCACTCTTGAGACGAAAACAAACAGCAGTGGTTTTTATACGTTCAACCCCGTCAGGATTGGACACTATACCCTCACTGTGACTGCGCAGGGGTTCGCTAAAACCACGCAAACGAACGTTGACTGTAAACGTTGCGCAATTCCTTCAAGTCAACGTGCAACTTAAGCTCGGTGCCGCGACAGAAACAGTCGAAGTGAACACCGCGCCGCCGCTGCTGCAGACCGAAGAGGCGTCGGTCGGCCAGGTGATCGGCCAGCAGGAAGTGAACTCGCTTCCTCTCAACGGCCGCAACTTCACTTTCCTTGCTCAGCTCGGCGCGGGCATGCAGACGCCGCAGGCGGATACGCGCGGCAATGCGGCTTCCGGCGCATTTTCCGCGAATGGTCTGCGTCCCGCGCAGAACAACTACCTGCTGGACGGCATCGACAACAACTCCAACGCAGTCGACTTCCTGAACGGAACCAACTTCGTCATCCTGCCGCCGGTCGATGCGATTCAGGAATTCAAGGTTCAGACCGCGGACTTCAGCGCCGAACTGGGCCGCGCCGCTGGCGCTGTCATGAACGCAACCATCAAGTCGGGCACCAACAGCATTCATGGCGCCGCATGGGAGTTTTTCCGCAACGACAAACTGGATGCCGCGGATTGGTTTGAAGACAACTCCACGACCCCGATCAAAGGCGAGCTTCGCCTCAATCAATTCGGAGCCATGATCGGCGGGCCCGATCATCAAGAACAAGCTGTTCTATCTTCGGCGACTACGAAGGCAAGCGCCGCGTGCAGGGAACTTCATTCACCAGTCAGGTGCCGACCGCCCTGGAGCGCAGCAGCGGCTTCACGAACCTCACGGACATCCTTACACAGCAGGCGGGAGCAGCCAGGACCGATATCCTCGGCCGCTCAATTCAGAGAGCCACGATCCTCGATCCAGGAACAACGCGTTTTGTGGCCAACGGCGCAGTCGACCCGGTTTCAGGTTTGACGAATACTTCCGGGGCTGACGGTTATGTGCGCGATCCGTTCAGTTCAGCTCTGCGGACCGGGCACCAAGAGCTTTACGGTATCGCAGCTGCCCCGACCTGAACATGCTCCCGGCGACCCGCATCGATCCCGACTGCAGTAAAGCTCCTGAATCTTTATCCCGCGCCGAATGCCGGTGTCGGCACCTTCCAGGACAGCCCCGGCCTCTATGAGCACTCCAACACCTTCGATACGCGCGAAGATTTCAACCCCAACGAGAAGAACCAGATCTTCGCACGCTTCAGCTATGCGGATGATCCGCAGTTCATTCCGGGACCGTTTGCAGGCGTAGCCGACGGCGGTGCGTTCCAACAGGGCTTCAGACTGCAAAATCGGCCCAGATGGTCGCGGCTTATACGTACGTCTTCAATCCGAACACCATTAACCAGGCTCGCGCCGGCTTCGCTCACCTGCATACCACGCGCTTTGGACCGGTCGGCAGCCAGATGGGCATTCCGGCGCAGTATCGGAATCGCCGATATTCCGCAGGTCGCCGAGAATGGCGGACTGCCCAATTTCTACATCAACAACCTGACCAACCTGGGCAGCAACAACTTCCTGCCCTCGGACGAAGTCAGCGCGACCCTCCAGGTCACCGACGACTTCACCAGGATCTATGGGAAGCACAGCTTCAAGATGGGCGTCGAGTACCAGCACGTGAAGTTCTCCACCTTGCAGCCGGCCTGGTCGCGTGGCGCTTGGCAATACGAGAGCAACTTCACCGACATTCCGAATCAAGGGCAGACGCAACGGCGGCATGGCGCAGATGCTGCTGCCTCCGGTCGCGGCGCCGGCGACGATCGGCGGAAATCCGAATCCCAACGGCTTTAGCTATTCGGGCGGCCCCGACAAGGTCTACGCCTCCAACATCAACAAGACGTACGACGAGAAGATGTACTTTGCCACTTACTTCCAGGACGACTGGAAGATGACTCCGAAGCTGACCATGAACCTCGGCGTGCGTTGGGATTACTTCGGACCGATCAACGAACAGAACGGCGGCCAGGCTAACTTCGTTCCCGACCGCCCTGCCGCGCAAGGGCATCGGCGCGCCGACATTCATCGTCCCTGCCACCGGCAAAGACAACCGGACGCTCTCCACGAACTTCGACCTGTTCTGGCGTCGGTTGCGCCGGCTTCGTCGATCTGCTGGCTCAGGATGGCATTACGCTCGACGCAAACCAATCGATACGGCCAAGGGCTTCTCCAGACCCAAAAGCAGAACTTCGCTCCACGCGTCGGCTTCGCCTATCGAATTCAACCGGAAATTGGTGGCGCGCGGCGGATTCGGCCTGTTCTACAACTCGTTTGAGAACCAGGGATATGGACCGAACATCGGCGAGAACTATCCCTTCGTATTCAACCTCATCCTACAGTCACGCACGCGAACCCGGCGGATCCAGGCGTCGGCTTCGCAGGTTGCGCCGACCAGCTACAACACGCCGTTCAGCCGGGTGCGCAACGGCCGGTCCCGGGCGGCACCGCATCGCTTGAATCCGGATTCTCCTGCATCCCGCTTACGCCCACAGCCGTTAACGCTCTGGGCCTGGGCCTGCAGGGTCTCCAGTTCGACTACCAGACGCCGCGCACCTACAGCGCAAACCTGACTCTCCAATACTCCGTCACGCGCAGCTCTCTCTGCGACGGCGTCCTATGTCTACACCCACGGCGCGGACCTGCAGGGAGGCGTCGGCTATCAGAACGTGACGCAGATTCTGCCTGCCGGCATCAGCACTGGGAAAGGGTGCCCGTACGCGACCTTTGCGGAGACCAGCTGCGTTCCGTTCGTCGATTTCGGCGGCGGCAGCTACCAGGCGACGTACGGCGTCAGCTCCTATCACGGCCTGCAGACCAAACTCGAAGAGCAATACGCGAACGGTCTGACCTTCCTGCTCACGTACACCTGGTCGAAGACGATGTCGGATGCGGGCGATCTGTTGAACGGCGGTAGCACCGGTTCGGCCTTCGCGCCTACAACGTGCCGGGACTCGGCCCGAAGTTCGATTACGCTCTGGCTGATTTTGACCTCCGCAACGTGGTCCACTTCAGCGGCGGATATGAGCTGCCTGTCGGCAAGGGCAAGAAGTATCATGAACCAGGGCGGGATTGCCAACGCGGTTCTCGGCGGATGGGCCACGAACTGGATCGTAACGTTGCAGGGCGGCCAACCGCTCAACTTCGGCTGCCCAACCGGAACAACCTCGGGAACCAGCTGCAACGATGTTCTTGTTCCCGGACAGAGTCCAAAACTTGGGGTCAAGATCACGACCCTGGGCGGCTACCACGGTCCGTTCTGGATCGGAAACCCCGGGGCATTCAGCCAGCCTTGCCAGTTGGGCGAATAAAACCGGCACGCATTGCTCCCGATCCAACATCGGTTGCCGGATGCGTTCCGCTGAGCGGTGCTGGCGCTTTGGGCAGCAAGGCTGGACAGATTGCAGGTCCGGGCTTCCATCGATTTGACTTCTCGCTGTTCAAGAACTTCCAGCTCAACGAGCGCTTCTCGATGCAGTTCCGCTCGGAGTTCTTCAACATCCTCAACCACCCGAACTTCAACGCTCCCAACTTTGGCGGCAACGGAGTCAATTCGATTGGCGGCTCCGGAACCTACACGAGCGGCACCTTCGGCGCAATCGGTTCGACGCGCGATGCTCCATTCGATCCGCGCCAGATCCAGTTTGCGTTGAAACTGTACTACTAGGCTAGAATGAACACACCCCGGGGAAGTGCGCCGCTCAGGCGCCCCGGGGTGTTGTTCTGCGTAGCAACAAATTGCTCACGCGGCAATCACGGAGGCGGACAGTGAGCAAGGTGCCTCAGTTACTGTTGGTGGTGCTTTGTGCCGCTTTTGTCTGCGCAGAGTTTGCGTCGGCGGAGGACACTGACAAACAGAAGCTTGATCGCAGATATCAGTCTGCGGTTGCGGACTACGACGCCGGACACTACCCCGAAGCGGCTCAACAGCTTGAAAGTCTTTTGCCATTTGCACCGCGAAGCTATGAGCTTCACGAGCTTCTCGGTCTGGTCTATGCTTCGCTTGTCGGAAGGTGCGAAGGCCGAAGATCACCTTAAGATCGCGGTCCAATTGAAGCCCGATTCCGCAGCGGCCCGGACTAATCTCGGAACCGCGCTACTCCATTCAGGGAAGGCCGCCTTGGCTGGAGAACAGTTCCAAAAGGCCATCCAGTTAGAGCCGCAAAGCTTTGACGCCAATCACAACCTGGGCGAGTTCCTCATACAAAATGGGAAGATTTCGGAGGCACGCCCGCTGCTCGAGTTGGCCCATCGGATTCAGCCCGATTCATATGACAACGGCTACGATCTGGCCATGGCGGATTTTCAACTCGGCCTGCTGTCGGAAGCAAAGGAAGTAGCCGAGTCCATTGCCAAGAAACAAAACACAGGAGAATTGCAGAATCTGCTTGGCCAGATCGACGAAAAGGCCGGCAACTTTGTTGAGGCAGAAAATGAATTTGAGTCTGCCGCTCATCTCGATCCGAGTGAGGACAACCTGTTTGATTGGGGAAGCGAGATGCTTCTTCATCGAACCTACGAGCCGGCAATCGCTATCTTTCAACAAGCGGCAATTCGATATCCGCATTCACCTCGCCTCTTTATCGGCTTGGGTTTGGCGCAGTATTCGCGGGGAAAATACGATGAGGCCGTACAAGCTCTATTGACTGCTGCCGATCTCAATCCTTCTGATCCACGATGTTATATTTTCTTGTCCAAGGCATACGATAGTTCTCCGAAGCAGGCTGAAGACGTAATCAGACGATTCCGTCGCTATGCCGAACTCCGCCCCCAGGATGCTCGAGCCCAATACTATTACGCAATCAGCTTATGGAAGGGAAAGCGATCGGAAGATTCAAGTGCGGACCTCGCGACGGTGGAGTCGCTTCTGCAAAAGTCGATCGCACTTGACGGAGGCATCCCTGAAGCGCACATCCAACTTGGTGATTTATATGCCGGGCAACATCTATATAGCAAGTCAATTCCCGAGTATGCACGAGCTCTCGAACTGGATCCTGATCTGTCGGATGCACATTACCGTCTCGGAACGGACTACGTCCATGTGGGACAAAAGGATGAGGCACAAAAGGAGTTCGCCGTTTACCAGAAGCTACGCGCAGCGCATTTAGCTGAGGTCGACAAGGAGCGAGCCGAAGTTCAGCAATTCGTCTATTCCGAAAAGAGTACGTCTTCCAAGTTTTGATCCCAGACGATCCCGAGGGCATGCAATGATCGCGAGCTGAATGCAGCGGTTTGCAATGGATAGAAAATGACGCGAATTTATCGGATGATTTGAGCCCATGATCGACAATATTTCAGAGACGACTTAGCTTGTTATCGCCCCTACGTTGCTAGGCGGAACTACATCGAGATCCGCACTCGATCTGGAGCAGTTGCTTTCGCTCGCCCTATGTTGAAGGCGGGTAATTTGGGATTTGAGGAGAGTGCGAATTACGCCTATAATGGGCCATCTCTCAGGGAAGATTTCTGCGTCGTACTAAACTCCCAGGAGATTGCGCCTGAGGGGGCATTTATGGAGATTGGTGGTCCGCTGGACACCCAGTTCGGCTCCAGAAATTCAGGCGAACCCGACCTTCTGGTTGACCCGTCAAAGAGAACATTCCTTCAAGCCGCGGGGCTTCTCGTCGCCGGGATGATGTTCCCAAGAGGGCATGCGGAAATGGCCCCGCGTGCGGTCGGCGATCCCACCCACAAAATCCTGTTGGTCGTAATCGGCGGAGTGCGACGTGCCGAGACTTTTTCTCGCGAAGGTCTTGAAAATATTCCGCACTTGTCGTCAGACCTGCTTCCTCAGTCTCTCTTCTACCTTCATGCGCGCAATGAGGGAGTAACTGCGCACTTTAACGCGATTTCAAGCATCCTCACTGGAAATTGGCAACGGCTCGACGACTGGGGTAAGGTCGCGCCAACTACTCCGACGCTTTTCGAGCAGTTTCGCAAGTGCGGCCACCTTGATCGCAATGAGACATGGGTTATCGCGAGTAATAAAGCGCTTACCAGCCTAATCGGCGCGAGTTCGGATTCGAATTATGGCCCATCTTATGGGGCCAATGTCGTATTTCCCAAACAGCTGATGCTGATGGCAGTGGAAGAAGCACTGCGATCCGGTCGAACCGGCAATATGGCCGATCGAAACAAAGTTCAGGCTGAGCTTGAAAACGCGATGCAGGGAAGCAACTATGAAGGGCTAGGGTGGAATGTCTTCGAGGCGGCAGGTCAACTCGATCCACTTGTTGAAGGCAGCATCAAGAACGCAATAGCCAGTTTTGTGCACGATGGCGGGCCCACTTCGGGCGATGAGCTGACTTTTTTCATGGCTCGCGAGATTATGCGAAAGTTTTCGCCAAAAGCGCTTGTAGTCGCCTTCTCCGACGTGGAAGCAGCACATTTCGGTTCTTACTCATTGCACCTGGCAGGAATTCGAGCCGCAGACCGACTGGCCTATCAACTCTGGCAAGAATTGGAATCGAACCCAGCCTACCGGGGCAAGACCACGATGGTGATTCTGCCCGAATTTGGTCGAGACCCGGACGGTTCGTCGACGAATGGATTTTTCAATCATCGCGCACACGAGGAATCGACAATTGATACGTGGATGATGGCTTTGGGGTCCGCAGTACAAAAGCCTCAAATCGTGGAACGCCCGATTCGCCATATTGATATTTGTCCGACCTTAACAGGCCTCCTTGGCTGCCCACCCCTCGGGTCGCAGGGCACAACGTTGATGGAACTGCATGTTTGATCCTGAACGCGTCTCGCACGAGCCCGCATTAGCCTGAGTGGAACCAAGCAATGACCATAAGCAGGGCTGAGAGAACGGAATCATGAATACTTCGGAAAAGCTTCGCGACGACCTGCAGTCCGCATTGGACAAAGGAGCATTGCAGCGTCTTCCGATCACGTTCCTTCCGTTTGTCAATCAGCAACTCGATCAGTGGAAGTATTTATTTCCGAATGAACGACGGTCGGTCGAGAAGCTATTACTGTACGTGGCCGATTGTGGCCCGGAAGAATCCTCCGCATTGTTTAAGGGCATCGTTGAGATTGAAGAAAAGATGGGCGTCCGTCATTGGCGTTTCTCGACTGGCGAACAGACAATCGAGAATTCATCCCAACTGGCCAGATCTTCATATTTTCAGGCCTGGCGACAAGCAGTTCAGGCCGTGTTTGATGCAGTCGGTCAGCAGCATACGTTCCCGGAGAACAGTGCCGCGGCAAATGGCCGGCATCGTTTGATATTGCTCGATTTTCCCCAAACTCTGCCTTTGAAATCATCAACCGCCTGGCGACGCTGGCAGGGTATTGGCAACGCACTGAATCTCGAACGTTCGACTCCAGAAAATGACCAAAGATTCCTGGAAGCCCTTCTGACACCATCGCCCGGAAGGCAAGGTAAGTGCTCGCCGGGGTTGCTATCTACGGCTGCGAAACGACCAGAATCATCTTCCGCTGATACCTGGGTCCTGGATGCTGGAACGGGATTGAGCGATGCAATCTTGCAGCAAGCTTCCTCCGCAAATGCCATTTCGAACTTCATTTCTCTCAGTTACGAGAGACTGAGTCAATATCGGCAAAACTTTTCTCACGAAATGAACACAATGCGCAAAGATCTGGCGGACGCGGATGCTGTATTCGATCGGCTGCGCAAGGTGGATGTGATTCCCTGGTGCCCGCCTGAGGTTACTTCAGATCCAGCAGTCCGAGAATTCGTTCGGTCACTTTTTCTGTCAGGGAACGGCGCTGTGCTTTTTGGCAACTCGTTCGTAGAATGGGGCGCCTCAGAAGCGTTTCGACGAGCGCGGCCGTCGATGGTGGCCGCGCGATTCGGTGTGCGCGCAAAACCAAAGCCATTTACCGGCGTAGCCGTTTTCGACAACCCAGACCAAGTCAACCCTACACCATCGGTGGACGATTGTTCTGGAAGTGCTGCGGACGCTGAGATGCTCGCACTCTATATTTGGCTGGCAGCAACACGCTACGCCGAATATCAAAGTGCGACTGTTTGCGTCGTTCTGGCCGAGAGCATTTCGCAGGCTTACGTTGTCGCGCCGGCGGAATTCGCGCTTTGGAGAGCGAGCGAGCCGATTTCTTTTGCGAATCTTAGGACCGCCCTTTGTGATTGGATGGCGTAGGAAGTTCGCTTGTAATAGTGCACATGGGTCGACGATGTGCTCTGCAACTCAACGGGAAACATCAATCGGAATGGAGAATGTGAATGATCCGGCGTGACTTTATTAAGACAGCAGGAGCGATTGTGGCGTCCACGGCTTTGCCGGGTTCGGAAGTGTTTGCAGACGATCAAACTGCGCAAGGAAGGTTGATTCTCCCCATCAATCGCAACTGGCGATACCATCCGGCGAAAGTTGACGGTGCGGAAGCGATTGACTTCGATGACTCGAAGTTTGAGAGCGTCGTGATTCCTCATACAAATGTCGAATTGCCCTGGCACAATTTCGACGACAAGGATTACGAGTTTATCTCTACCTATCGGCGCCGTTTCAAACTCCCGGAAGGTATCGCGGGCCAACGCGTGTTTGTCGATTTTGAAGGCGTGATGACTGCCTCGACCGTCTGGATCAATGGTGTTCACCTTGGCGAGTACAAGGGCGGGTTCACGCCGTTCTCGTTTGAACTGACTGAGCATTTGCGTCAAGGAGCTGAAAACGTTTTACTGGTGCAGGTGGATTCGACCGAACGGGCGGACATTCCGCCTTTTGGCTATGAAATTGATTACATGACTTTCGGAGGCATCTATCGCGAGGTTTCCCTGCGGATTGTTCCTCCGCACCTTCATCGATAACATTTTCGCCCAACCCAAAGAGTCGCGAGCGGAAGCCCGTCGCTGGATGTCCATTGCTTCCTCGCGGGCGAGGTTTCAGTGCACGGTGACCTGTCGATCGAAGCGGAACTGCGCGATGGAGACAAGGATTGTAGCGAAGAATAGGCTCTCAATTGGAGGCACCGGCAGCTCGACAGCTTCGACGGAGGCTTCGCTCGATCCGTATACTGATGCTCCCGTTTACAGCACGACGGAGACAATCAAGGATCCAACGCGCCACACGGTATCGCTTACGCAGCTCGACAGCATCAAACTTTGGAGTCTTGACGATCCCCATCTCTACGCGGTTCATGTGAGGCTCTTCCGATCCGGCCAGATCGTTGATGAAGATATGCGCCGCGTCGGATTCCGCGATGCGGTCTTTACCGATCATGGATTCTCGTTGAATGGAAAAATCATTAAGCTGCGCGGACTCGACCGGCATCAGACATTTCCCTTTGTCGGACAGGCGATGCCCGCACGCGTGTCAGCGCAAGGATGCCGATATTCTTCGCAAGGACCTTCACTGCAATATCGTGCGCACTTCGCACTACCCTCAGTCGCGCCATTTTCTCGATCGCTGCGACGAAATCGGGCTGCTGGTGCTCGAGGAGATTCCGGGTTGGCAGCATATTGGCGACGAGAAGTGGAAGCAAGTGGCGATCGACAATGTCGGCCGGATGATTCGTCGCGACTGGAACCACCCTTCCATCGTTTTGTGGGGCGTGCGCATCAATGAATCGCTGGACGATCACGATTTCTATACGCGCACCAATGCCTTTGCGCATGCGCTGGATGACTCGCGGCAGACGGGCGGAATTCGATACTTCCAGGAGTCGGAGTTTCTGGAAGATGTATTCACGATGAATGATTTCGGCTTTCCGCTGAAGCCGCCGTGCCATCCGCGCTACCTTAATACCGAATTTGTTGGACACACATTTCCAACGAAGACGACGGATGATGATGAGCGCCAGCGCGAGCACACGCTTCGTCATGCGCGGATTCACAATCAGCTTGCTTCTAATCCGCAATATGCGGGCGGGATCGGCTGGTGCGCATTCGACTACAATACTCACTCCAACTTCGGGGCAGGCGATCGCATCTGTTATCACGGAGTGACAGACATTTTTCGCGAGCCGAAGCCGGCCGCGGGATTTTACAAATCCCAATGTGACCCAGGCGAGGAGATTGTGCTCGAACCTGCGTTTCATTGGGCCCGCGGCGACGAATCCGTAGGTTTCACGAAGGCGGTCTTCTGTTCAAATTGCGATCAGCTCAAGATCTTCGCGCGCGCCGATAGCATTGAATCCAATCCGTGGGTGCTTCTTGCCGAGATCGAACCAGACCGGACGGAATTCGATCATCTCAAGTACCCGCCCTTTCGTCCTCGATTTGAGCAAACTCGATCTGCGAAAGATTCGCGCCGGCTGGGGGGATTTGCGGGCCGATGGTTTCATCGGTGGTAAGCAAGTTATCTCGAAATCGCTGTCCGGCAAGGGAGTCGATACAAAGTTCACGGCATTGCCGGACGACACGCGAACTGCATGCTGACGGGGCCGACACGACACGCGTAGTTCTGCGCGTTACCGATGAGTTCGGGGCGATCAGGACTTACGCGGATGATCCGATCAATCTCGCCTTGGAGGGCCCCGGCAAACTTATCGGTGACAATCCATTCTCTCTGGTGGGCGGGACGGGTGCAGTGTGGCTGCGTGCCGGGGAAGAACTCGGAATTCTGAGACTCACGGCGAAACATCAGCGTCTCGGGTCGCAAGTGGTTGAGGTCAGATTGACATCCGCCCCCAAGGAAAGGCTTTAATTCCTTTCGCGACTTCGCCGAAAAGCCTATGCGGCCAAACTCGGGGCAGACTTGCGCATCTAAATAAGCGAGGATTCCTGCGCTTTCGCGAGCCCTATGCCTATGAAGCTCACTTTGTTATCCCATACAATCCGGCAAACTCCTTTGGCTGCCCTCGCCTTCTTCTGTTGCAGTGGAGATTTCTTATTTGCCCAGAGTAACGCCCCACTGGTAGGGCAGCAAGTTTCCGCAACGCAGACGGCAAATGATCCAACGCGTCCGGAGATTCAGCCGCGCTTGGACGTAGATCGCGACCCTATTCCATCGCCTGATCCCGAAGAGAACAATTCTGCGAATACTGCCGTCCCAGCAGGTCCAGCGAAGCCCGGTGAGATTCAGAAAGACCGGGGGGGGATGTACACCCTGCATGCAAATGTGGATGAAGTACTTTTAAACTGTTCCGTCATCGACGAGAATGGGAATACCGTTACCGGTCTAAGTCAAAATGATTTTCGCGTTTGGGAGGATGGCATTCCGCAGACAGTCAACTCCGTTATGCACCAGGATCTGCCGGTATCCATGGGCATCCTCGTGGATAATTCAGGTTCAATGCGCGACAAACGAGGAGCGATCAATGTGGCTGCTCTGAAGCTACTGAAAGCTTCAAATCCGCTGGATACGGCTTTTATCGTTAACTATTCTGACCGGGCTTTTCTCGACCAAGGATTTACTTCGGACCTTGTCGCACTCAATCGCGGCCTTTCACGTTCCGATTCTCAAGGAACAACGGCGATGTATGACGCGGTTGCTGCCTCGGCAGATGAGTTGGTCAGGCACGCCAAGGAACGCAAGCAGGCATTGTTGATTATTACCGATGGAGCAGACAATGCATCCAGGTTGACGTTGGCGCAGGCTATCCGCCGCGTCCAAAATCTGGGAGGGCCCGTGGTCTATACAATTGGGCTCCTCTTCGATGTGGATCAGCGCGAGTCAGATCGAGCGAAAAGCGCCCTGGAAGCACTCTCTGAAGAGACGGGTGGCATTGCCTATTTTCCAAAATCCTTAGGAGACGTGGATAACATCGCGGAAGAGGTGGCGCGGGATATTCGGAACCAATACGTGGTCGATTACCGCTCCACTAAGTCGGCAAGCCTCGGCGGTTATCGAACCGTCCATGTTGAAGTAAAGGCTCCCAATCACGGCAAGCTCATAGTCCGGACCAAGAAGGGCTACTATGCTCAGCCGCCCCAACCCGCACAAGTTACTCAAGCGACGAAGCAGTAGAGAATGGTTCTCGCCCTGTGCGGCGAGGCACCTCAATCCGCTCGTGCTCGGCATTTTCACGAGGAGCTGAGGTTCCTGGGCGCAATCTTCGTGGAGAATTTTCAACGTAAAGAAGGGGCCATCCAGTGGCCCCTTCTTCTCGCCTCGACTCTTCCGATCGATTGATGAGTGTTCGAGAATCAATGCAGGTGGAATTCCACTTCGATGACCATCTGTACCGAGACTGCATGGCCTTGGTACATCGCAGGCCTGAAACGATACTGCCTGACCGCTTCGATCGCCTTCTGGTCGAGCCCCATGCCAAGATGACGCGTCACGTGAATGTTTTGCGGGTTACCTTGCGAATCAACGATGAGCTGAATTGAGACCGTTCCTTCGTAATTCGCCCCGCGGGCTTCCTCGGTGAATTCAGGCTGAACCGAGTGAATTACCTGAGGAGCGCTCACACCTCCGCCGACACTCATCAAGCCGCCACCGTAGCCGCCGCCGGTGCCTGGGCCCGCACCAGCTCCCTTTCCCATTCCAATGCCGCCGCCGAGGCCGTGACCAAACCCGGAACCGTTTCCCATGCCCTGCGAAGCCAAGACGATTTGCGGTGAACCGGGCATGCCGAGATGCGTCGGATTCGAGCTGTCGGGGAGTTCCACTCGCATTGTCGGCTCAACGGCCAGCTTTGGACGATCGAGCCTGGCAAGCTGCGGGGCCAACAGCTGGACCTTCGCCATCTTTGGCGGTTGGCCCTTGGTTGGCTCAATAAGCTCGTGTGCACCACCACCACCACCTCCGCCCATGGCCTTCGCTACTGGCATCACTTTTGGAGGCGGCGGGGGAGCGTACAGAGTGAAATCAACGTGTGTCACAGTTGTCGCGGGTTGAACGATGGCAGTGGGACCGTGCAGTCCCAGCCAGAGCAATGCGGTAATGATGAAGACATGGACGACAAACGAAACAAGGTTGGACGTCTTGTCTTTGTTGGCGACCAATGTGTCGAGGCCCTGGAAAGAAAGAGACACGGGCGCGCCTGCTGCCGGACTCGGCCTTAACACCAATTTAGGAGCTGGTAGTCTTGTTGAGTACGAAGAGTTGTCTCTTTCCAAGGCAAGCGAGGAGCGATTATAGAATTCTGTTTCAGGCTGGCTCTCACCTGCGACGTTTGATCGTATTGCTTCGCTCCCGCGGGCGAACGATCTTTGAGTTTTTGATATTAGGTAGCCCATAGGATTTTGCCGGAAATCGGTGTCCAGCATCCCCCTCTCTTTGTTGAACCAAGGTTGAACGTTGTTGACCCCAGTGAGTCATCTCTGTGCTTGCACTTGCCGAACGAATTCTCGAACAACTACCAAATACCTTTGTCGCTTCCTGTAAGCTTTTGGCCGACGACCGCCGCCGTCGCAAGCCAAGGCAGTAGAGAGAGACGGGCGCCGTTGTGTAATTCGCCCCGCCCCAGCACGCCCGCCAACTGCGATCCATAGAGCCGCGCCGACTGGGGCATAATCGGAATGCGCAGAAAGCTCTTCGCGTAGTAGATCTCCGTGCCTCCGAAGCGCGCCGCATCCAGCACGAATTGCGGCAGGTCGAGACCGGATCCCCGATAGCATTCCGCGTAATCCGAAACAATGGTGAGATAGGTGGCTACGCCCTCCCAAATGCCTGCATTCCGCGCGGAGTAACGCAAATGGCTATAGTCAATTCCGCCGGCGTCAGCCAGCGCCGTGGTGTCAACTATGTCGCACAGTCGAAAATAGAAGTGACGGTACATTCGTTGAAGGGTTGAAATCATCAGCCTGTCTGAAGGCGATGCAGTGCAAAAAGAATGTCCTCCAACGGATACCCGCCGTGCGCGGTCGAGCAGCGAGTGCGCGATTGCCACCTGCTCCCCGGTCTGGCCCAATCGGCCCACGTGAATCTCGACCGCTTCGCGCAATCCAGGAATCATGAAATTCCATTTTCGGGCCAAACGGTCTCCCCAGCTGCGCGGCGCAATGTGAGCTCCGAAAGTCTGTCGCATCAAGTGGATCACGTCTTCTGCATTCGCATCTGTGAACAGGTCCAAATCGCTGCCAAGATCGGGCCAGTGATCGAGAGACTTGATCACTGCGACCTTATAGGACTGCTGTTCAAATGCGTCGCAAATCCCACGGAGATACTGGATGGCCGTTTCGATTCGTTCCTGTTCTGCCTGCAGAGCCGATTCCGCCCACTCTTTACGAGTAAAATCATTGTCTTCACGGATCAGATTGAGGAAAGCTTCGAGACCACGTACGACTACATGGTTTGAATCTGCCAGCGCTACGAGGTCGTCGAACTCAGTCCGGCTCAAGTTGAGGATCTCGAGCTTGAGATCAGTTCTCGCTGGACCCGAGCGGACGAATCCATCCCGCGGAGGTAAAACAAGGCGAGAAAGAACCTTCACTGATTTGTGCGAATGCGTCTGTATGTCTGTTCTGTTCATCTTGGTTGGCCCTTTGTCAGGTTACTTTGGCGGTTGCGGGGAAGACGGAGGAACCGTAGAGGGGGTAGTGGGCGTGGCGGTCGGTTGGGGCGCCGTGGTCGCGGGCCTGTCCATGGACCCATTACCACGCGGGGTCAGTTCAACCGGCCCCGTTTCCATGTGACGCTCGCGACTGTAGACATCGAGCGCGCCATCCACCTTTCGGTCGCTGTCAGCGGACACGGTGAAGATAGCTTGCCCCTCGGCGAATTGCCTGGTAGCGAAGCCGACCCGGCTGTTCGCGTCGTTAGCCCTCTTTGCCTTCTGATAGAAAAACTGCGCGCTTTCCAAGTCTCCTTCTTGTTCCGCTACATATCCGCGGTTATTCAGAGAGAATGCGCTTCCTGGATCGAGAGCGTATGCTCGCACGAAGTCTTGTTTCGCGGCAGACCAGTTGTTTTCATTCGCTGCAAAGACTCCGCGCATGTTGAGCATGGCAGCCTGAGTCTCTGCAGCATTTCTCTCCATCAGCCGCTTCTCCAGCTGTTTAGCACTGGCTTCGGCCATAGCGCTGACAGGCTTCCCGGCCCACGATCGATCAAGGGTAACTAAGACAGGTTCGTTGGAGTGAGCTGCGGAGGCTGACTCATAGTTTTTCAAAGCATCCTGGTAATCCCCAACCGATTCGTCCGCGACGGCAAGGTTGTTTAAAGTGAACGGATTCCGTGGATCGAGAGCCAAAGCTTGCTGAAGAATGGCCACAGATTCAAAAGGGCGATCCTGCAAAAGGAGGCGCATGGCCTCAACGTTCATGCGATTGACTCGCATCGGGAGATCCTGAAGGCCCTCAAGCGCTGCCCGCATAGGCTTCTTCTCCAACTCCTTATCGCTGCTTATATCGATTTGTGCGGTGCAACTCTGTTCGGTGGCAAGCGCATAGAATCTGTGTGCTCGATCGAGTTGGCCTTGTTGCTCAGAGATAAATCCCAAGTTATTCAGTGTGAATGGGTCCGTGGGATCGTATAAATACGCCTTGTAAAAGAGCTGTTCCGCTTTCTCGTACTGCCTCTTTTTCACGGCTTCAACGCCCTCTCGGTTTAGGCGTTGGACCGGGCTCAGCTCGCTGCGCCTCGGAATCGTGATTTTGACATCTCCTGCCCAGGAGGAAACCGACAATGAAGTGATCGTGACCGCGATGACTGCCATCAATCTAAGCTGCGTGGTCATCCTTGGACTCTTCCTGCATTCCAGCATGGGAGTGGTCATTCTCTTACTGAGGCACAGATTATTTAGATGCAGGTTGTGGTTCTGTGTTGCTCTTGCGCCGCAATGGCCCCAGGCCACCCGTATTACCGATGTGTCATCCAATAAAATGACAAATCTTTTGTATTGAGAGTGTGCGTGATGGTACGCGATCTCGTTGCAGTGATACTGAGCGGCTTGTCGTTAACGCTGGAAGCCGGCGCACAGAGTGGGCGAACGCCAGCCGCCTCGATGCTTTCGAGCAACCCGTCGGCGGATTCAGCTACAATTCCTCCCGCGCCCAAAGGTAAAAGCACAATTTTTGGCGGCGAGATTCGGGATCTGGATCCGGTGCGCGACCAGTTGACGTTGAAAGTGTATGGCGAGCGCCCGATGAAAATTCTCTTTGATGAGCGGACGGAGGTCTATCGCGACGGGACGAAGGTTAGTCTGGGCGATCTGCATGCTGAGGAGCACGCCTCGATCCAAACAACGCTCGATGGAACCAAACTGTTTGCGGTCAGTATTCACATGTTGTCACGTTCCCAAGAGGGAGAATACGAAGGCCGCGTGCTTCGCTTTGATCCTGGAACGGGTGAATTGACGGTCGCGAGCGGACAATCGCGAGAGACGGTCAGGTTGCTTGTACAAAGTGGCACCCCCGTTGTTCGCAAAGGTCAGAATGCATTCTCGTCGGAACGTTCTGGTACTGCGGATCTTGTAACAGGATCTCTCGTCGCAGTTCAATTCAGAGCAGGTGGTAAAGGCGATGCGGTCGCCAGTCAGGTGGAGATTCTTGCGGTTCCCGGTTCGACTTTTGTTTTCAGCGGAAGTATCTCATCCCTCGATCTGCATTCAGGAACACTCGTATTGATAGATCCCCGCGGCGACAAGAACTATCAAGTCTCGTTTGACCCCGACAGGCTTCCAGCATCCCGCAGTCTTCATTTAGGAGAGAATGCGAGGGTGGTTGCCAATTACGATGGACTCCACTACGTAGCCAGCGAAATTGCTGTGAATTGAACTCCAGCGAAACTAGGCAAGTCGACCTTTCCTTGATAGGTCCGACGTTGCGCCGTTTCTTCCCGCATGCGAAGCCGCCCCTTCGTCGCGGGCTCACAGTGTGCCGCCGACGGGTCTCATCCCCGGCCGACTCATCTTTCCCTCGAGAGACCATTGCCGATCTCGATCCGCGTTGTGTTTGCTCTATGGGGCAAATTGCGTGGGAGTGCACGAATTGTAACCGAGGGATTGGGCGGTTACTGGGCTCGGAGGAGTCGGTGGCTTTGCCCAGGGAACATTGGTGAAGTCGAAGAAGTCCAGAAGATTTGGTTGCGCGGCATCTCGCGCAGTCAGATGAGCGGAACTGCCGATGAACCGGCTTTCGACAAATTTGATTACTGCCGTGTGATCCATCGGTATATGGGAAACATAGTGCTTGCGCGTGAATGGCGAGATGATGATGTTCGGTAAGCGAAAACCGAGCTGTGCCGCGAACCCCTGAACGGCCGGCGCGTCGCCTGGATTCGCTCCCGGGTCAGTAGAGGCCAAATCACAATGGATCGTAGGAGTGCCATCGGCCGGCACGCAGGGATTGTATGCGTCAGGATTGACCGCAATTTGAGAGATATCGGGAATCGTTCCCAACGAAGCATTCGTGTTTGCGTTGGAATTGCCGGGTACCGGAGGAACGTGATCGTACGGACCTCCACCCTCGTCGTAACTGAAGAAGAAAACTGAATTCTGCCCACGAGGGACTCGCCATAAGGGAATTGACGACGTTCGCTACTTGGGCTTGCCCCAGCAGAATCGACTGCCCCGAACCAGGATGCTCATCATTGTTGCCGTATCCCGCCTCAATGAAAGCAAAGCTAGGAAGCGTACCATTTGTCAGATCGGTGAAGTATTGGGACAGCGGAGCGATGTGGTTCGGATCGATGCAAAAGGAATTAGATCGAATCGCCGACGACACTCGATGATTGAGTCGGGGCGGTGCACGCAGCTCCGGATGGATTCTCATACAGATATTGATATGAATATGTGAGATTGGAAAAATCGGTTGCCGGATAAGCCGCGCTTGCTGACCCTGTGCAGTCGTCCGTCTTCGAGGCAAAAACCTTGAGTTACCGTGTAGTAGATCTTCCAGGAGACATTTGCCTGATCAAGTTCCTGGAAGATGTTTGGAATATCAAGCTGACCAAGTTTGTCATCGCCCCCTGGATCCTTGACCAAGCCCTGGGTCGTGCCGCCAGTAAAAGTGGCAATGCGGTTATCAATACTCTTGCTCGCGACCGGCGAGAACCAGCGGTCAGATACCGCAAACTGTGAGGCCATGTAGTAGTAGTAGTTGAGAAAGCTCTGATCGTAGTACCCCATGGCCCTCTGCCCGATCGTGTCGGTAAAGCTGCCGGCGCAACTTCCGCCCGCGCCCGCGCGCTGAGCAACTATTCGCATAGCCTTCTGCGTTGTGGACAAAGCCATCCATATTGATGGGCCTGGTTGTCAGAAAGTCATATCGGTTAACATCGCCATAGCTCGCCAGCCAATCGGAGCTCATGTCGTCAACACAAGTGCTGGTGAATTTGAAGAGTGAATAGGAAGTGCCTTGATCGTTTTCGTTACTGATGGACGTCAACTTGTCATCAATCCCGTCTACTGAGTATTGGACGCCGTCGTCTCCAACGCTCCAGCCATTCGAGACGCGGTAGGGATTCAGCATGCCAAAGTAGTTATCGAATGTGTGGTTTTCTTGCAGCATGAAGATGACGTGATTGACGGATGTAACACTGCCTGTTCCCCCGCCTGGGCCTGTTCCCGCAGTTCCCACCGTCACTGTCGTGCTTGCCACGGCATTTCCATGTGAGCCGGCGGCGGTTGCTGTGTAAGTAGTGGTGGCGCTTGGACTGACTGTCTGGGCCCCCCCGAACGCCTGAAGGGTGTATTTGCTTCCGTCCGATCCCGTGATCGTCACCTGGTTCGCATCTTCAGCCGTAATCGTCAAGGTGGACGAACTTCCGGCCGCGATTGACGCTGGCTTCGCGCTGATACTGACAATGGGTACACCCGGTGAATTATTGACCTGAAAAAGGCTGCACCCAGAAATGAAGGGAAGAAAGAGCAGGCATGGTACGCCTGCGGGCAAAAGTTGCCTTAGATATCTGGGCATCGATGTAGTTCTCAAGTGGCCTCCTTCGCTTTCTTCACAGAAACCGGGCCCGAGAAACGCCCCGTGATCAAACGCGTAGTCGCAGAATCGCAAGGTACTTCAGTTGAAGAGAAGGATCATGGCGTGCGACCATTCGACCAGGAATGCAATTCGTGCGGATGGCTCAACGGCGGCGACGCCCTATTACACTTGGATTAGGATGCTTCGTCGCACGATCAAGGATGTCCGCTACCTGGGGATCGGCGAAGTCGGATGTATTCGCATTAAAGCCGGCTTGTTCAAGGTCCTGGCTAACGGCGAACTGCTCTTCACTCGTGCTGAGGACCATTGCCGGAGATAACTCAAACGGTTTCGCGGTGGCGCTCATAGGGTCTCGACGAAGATGATTTGAATCCCAGCTCGACGCCGAGCTGCGCAACCTGCTTTTGCATCTATGTAGTTCGAACCACCGAAGATAATTGCCAACCACATTGGCCATCGTCATTTCAAGCCCGGACGCAAAGTTGTGCTCGGCCATATCGCGCTCTAACTCCTCGGACTCAAGGATGGCGATCAGTTGTTCGGCGAGGTTATGCGCGTCGCCAAGCCGATAGAAGCGGATCGCCATGTCCTCGTCAACCGCCATCGCCCGGAAATCTGGGATATCTGCGGAAACAATGGGGAGACCGTATTCACACGCCTGATGAGCCGGGCCGCTCGATCCCGTTGCGGAGTCATACGGCAGCACCAGAATTGAAGTCGTTTCAAAAAGATCGGGGATCGCATCTTCCGGGACATACCCCGAAACTCAATCGGCAGATCGGCTGGCTGCGCATCGCGAATCGATTCCCAATAGCCAGCCTTCGTATGATGATTCGCTCCGGCAACGATCGAGTCGCGCATTGGGCACTCTGTCCAGCACGAGCGGAAATGCCTTCATCAGCGTTTCGAGCCGCTTGTAAGTTCCCCAGTGTCCGATGGCCAGGATGCGCTTATCCGGGTTGGCGCGGCGCGTAAAATCGGGCGGTGTGGGAACAGTCGCAAAGGTTCCATGCGTGCCAAGGAGCACGTTTTGCGCCGCGTATTTCGTCATCAGTGTGTGATGGTAGTGCGGGAGCAAGACGGAAACGGAGTTAGCCCTTAGCAGAGCTCTTGTCGTCAGTTCTGTACCGAATCGAAAGAGCTTCTCGCGTTTTACGCCGGCTGCCGCAAAATCGACGTGTTCGATGATGTGATGCAACGTGATGTGCGTGTAAAAGCCGGCCGCTCGCGTGAGCGCGGGGGTGGTTAGACCCGCGAATGCCGCAAACGGCCGTTCGGGGGTGGCAAAACTGGAGAAGACGAGGTTATACCAGACCACGTCCGGCTTGAGCTTTCGGATAGTCTGAAGAAGCCGCACCGGAGTAGCGAGGCTACCGAACTTCCAGCATCGGATGACATTAAACCCTGGTAGTTCCGGTTGTTGATCTGCCTTGAGTGACATCCCGTTCTTGTCGGTGGCAAACGCATAGTCAGACAGCTCATCCGCAAGAATGATGAGTTCCACATCAGAATTACGTTGGAGCTCCCGAGCTATGTGGAACGCGTATTCATTCAACTGGCGCCCGCTCGGGGGAAAAGTGGCAACTAGACATATTCTCATCACATATCGCTCTCAAAATACGCTGATCTGCACGTAGGGTCTGAACTGCTGGCTGCCGCTGTGCGGAAAAATTGAAGAAGCTCTCTTCCTGGATGCCTGCCGAAAACCGAATAGGATACTTGAGCGTAATGGGCCCGGAATCATTGTTGAACTTACGTTGAAAAGGCATCGCGTATGAAACTGAGAAGCTGTTTTGAGTCGCATCGTAAACATGAAAGTCTCTCGTACTTGAATACGCTGCTCGAGGCCTTAACTTCCCAATTGCGCTTCGGAATGAATTCCACTGTTCCCGCAGGTCGGAGATTCTGCGCGATCCCGGAATTTCCATTTGCGATTCGCCACGAACGCACGTCTTCAAGCACGGCCCGCACATTCAGCTTCTCGGAGAATCTCCGTTCGAGCCCGATGTAGGAGGAAGTGTAGTAATTCTCAAAGCTCACTGGCGAGAATTGCTGTGCTGTAGCGCCCCATCCCGTGACTAGTGCCGTCTTTCCCCAAGGCGCGCCGACTCGAAAATCGAGCGCGCCTGTCAGGGTCTGCGAGTGAAGATTGATTTCAGTGAAGGGACCGGTTTCCCTGATCAGATACCCGCTGAACGAGAGTGCATTGAAAAAAGAACTTGTCGACACGTAGGCAAACAGGCGAAAGAGGTTCTGGTTCATTTGGATCGGAGACAGGGAGTCACGGCGAATTGTCTCCTGAACGCCGCCATTGAATACGGCGACATTGGAGCCAAGATGGAGGATTGGATTGAGACCGAAGTTGAACGTGTAGTCTGTCGTATTGCGGTTCACGATAGAGCTCAAGCTGGGCACAGAAATCTCGTCCTCGGGCATTTCTCAACTGGAAGAAGCCGCTTGGAGTCGGAATGCGGCCGAGATGAAGATGGAACGCGTCGGTCCATTGCGTTTGAATGGAGGAGCGCGGAGGGGGAAGAAGGGAAGTATTCGGTAGCTCGGAACAGGAAGGGGAGCGTCCAGCTTCGAGTCGAGCACATAGACGGTCGTATCTTCGAAGATCGGCTCAACGGAGAAATCGGAGAGCAGGCTTAGTGAGGGTGTGATGCGGAATCCCTCGTCAGCGCCCGCCTCGACATGCTCTGTTCCGCAGTTACGTCTTCGCCGCCCGCATTTGCTGCCTGAGCAAAGGATGTAAGTGCCTGAGCGCCCTGATGCTCCTGCCGAAAGACGTTCGCCTCCGCGATCAGAAACTGATAATCAGGCGCTTCGTCTCCCTCGGAACTCACCGCTGCAAGCTCCGCGTGCGCTCTGGCCGTATCTCCCAAGGCGAGGTAGTTGTTCGCCATTCCGACCCTCACCTTCACATCCGGCGCCCCCGCTAATTTCGCTCGTTCCAGATAGTTCTGCGACAGCCCGTAGTCATGTGTCGCGCGAAAAACGTCCGCTGCTGCGAGGAACTCATTGCCGCTGGGTGGCGCGGTATCCCCGGCAGCAGCTTCCATCCATGCCGAGCGCGATCTGTCGATTGGCATCTTCGTCTCGTCCTTGCTTGCGCCATCAATTGTGCAATCGCCAGGCGTACCCCGACTCGGTCGCTACTTGGAGTCTCCAGCGCTCTCCTGAATCGGTCCATGGCGCCATTTTGATCTCCCAGCGTACTGAGGGCCTCGCCGGTGAACACTAAGACCTGGCAACGTTCCGTGGAGGATCCGGATTGAGCGTGCAGCTCAGCGGATTGGACATATTGCAGCGTCTGATCTCGTTCATCAAGACTGGCGTAGGAACGTGCAAGCGTGGCCTCGGCGTATGCGTTGTTCGGCGAAAATTTCTCTGCGAGCGTCGAGTTCCTCGATTGATTCGTGGTACTTTCGCTGTGCGAAGAGCGCGTCGCCGAGTCCCAGGTGAAGCGCTCCGTCGTCTGGCGTGAATTTCAGTGCAGCTCTGTATTCGGTAGCAGCTTTAGCTAACAAGTCTTCTCTGCCGTAAGCGGTCGCGCGAATGACGTGAACGTCCCTGGAGTCCCCCAATGTCTTTTCGGCAAGATCGGCGTGCCGTATTGCTGCTTGAGGTCTAGACAGGTCAAGACTGGCATAGGCGAGGCCGAGGTGCGCTTCACCATCGTTGGGCTCTCTCTTGAGAGCAGCTTCAAAGTCTTCTGCGGCTGGCCCTGGCTGATGGAGTCATTCAGCATGTATCCGCGATTCACATACGCGGTGACAACGGTGGGATCTCTTTCCAGCACATCGGTGAAGTCGCGTCGAGCCTGCTCGCTCATTCCTTCATGCTTGTGCACGTAGCCTTGAAGAAGGGGGATATCCGGTTCCTTGGGAAGGATATCGTGGTATTTCGTCGTAAGACTCAGCAGATCCTCATATTTTCCAAGGTGCAGCAAGTCGTAGCCAAAATAGACCACAACGTCCCGATCGCGTGGGAGAGCCTTGATTGCTTCCTTGGCGACATCGGCTGATTCTTGATATTGACCTGCAAAACTCAAGTATCTTTCTTTTTCGCGCAGGAGTTGTGGCTCATTGTTCATGTCGCTTGTCGCGCGGGTCAGCCATGTCTTCGCCAGGCTCAAGTTATGCTCTTCGATTGCGGCATTCATCCCTCCCGCAACGATCAGAGCGTTCTGCGGTGCATGCTTGTAACCTTCGCCGTACGCCGACTGGGCTTTGGCGAAGTCGCGGCGGGCTGTGTAGAGATCTCCGAGAGCGAGATAGCGAACGTACAACGAAGGATCGGCTTGCTCAAGTCGCTCGAAGTATTTCTCAGCATCCTTGTCCCGTCCAGCTGCACGCGACGCATAACCGAGCGAAGTCAGAGCGAATCGGTTGTCGGGATCACGGTTACGAGGATCTTTTTATAGACCGCGATTGCATCCTCGGTGTTGCCCAGTTTCATCAGGATGTCACCGTCCAACTGCATTGCCGACGGATCAGAGGAGTTCAGTGCGAGCGCTTCCTTGATATCGGCTAAGGCGCTGTCGAGCTCGCCGCTGTCCGACCTGATTAAAGCCCTTAGACGGAGAAACCCGCCTCGATCCGGACCAGATTCATCGGCAGCATCAATCGCGGTCTTAGCTGTGCTGAGTTCGCGGTGAGCCGCCTCATCCTCTCCAAGCTTCTGATACAGACTCACCAGATCCATATGGAGTTGTATCCCGTAAAGGGGGCCCTCGGGGGGATTTGCCGGTAGACTTGCAATCGCCGCAACGTACTCATTTACAGCGTCGCGAGTCCGTTCCTGCAGCTGCGCGATTGCTCCGGATATCGCATGGAGCCGATAATTGTTGGAGTCGATTATTTTGGCGCGCAGCAGAAATGCATCGGCTTTAGCGATTGAACCTGCCGCCATTTCAGCCTCGGCAGCAGATAGCTGGAACCCCAAATCTTTTGGCGCCGCGTTCGCCGCTTGCGCGTACAGTGTGGCGGCTTCGTTCAGCCTTCCGGCAAGTTGATAAGTGTACGCCAGCTCAGCCTGGATATCCGGTTTCGGATTGCTGAATCGATTTGAGTGCAGTGATGGCGTCGGAATACCTGCCGGCTTCTCGAAAATAACCGGCCATCGATCGCTGCACCTCGGGATTATTCGGATCGCGGTGTTCGGCCAATTGCAGATAGTGACTAGCTAAATCCGATTGCTTTGTCTGCTCATATGCAAGGGACAACAGCAACTCCGAGCGTGCTCCGGGCTTAACACTTTCGGCCTTGTTCAGCCACTCGATCGCGTCAGCGGGATTCTTTGATCGAAGGTAAATATCTCCGAGCAAAAGCGCGTCATCGGCGCGCCTCGGGTCAGACGAGACCACCTGCTTCAGGAGTCGCTCAGCGTCTTCGTGTCGTCCGGTCAAGCTATAATCCTGAGCCAGCCCCGAAAGACCATCGAGCGACGAAGGGCTCAGGCGAAGGCCTTTTTTATAGGCGTCGACCGATTGTTGAAACTTCCCGTTGAGGCGCGCAGCATATCCCAGAAGAAACCATAGCTGCGGATCGTTTGGTGCGGATTGGGCCGCGCGCTCGGCCATCTCAAGTGCCTGCGCGTTGTGCCCTTGCTGAAGCGCCATCTGAGCCGCACGGGCGAGCCGCGCATTTTGAATATTGGAGCCCCAGCCGAGCGATTGTTGCCCAGTTTGCGTCGGACTTGTCTGCGCCTGCGGACTCTTTGAGTCTCAGAGCCTATTTGATAGGTCTGCGCATGCGCTGTGCATGCGAACGCAATCGCAATCACAGCCTTGAGAGATCCAAGTCTAGCTCTAGCAATCAAGGAGGTCACCAGGGACTGAATTCACGTTGAACAATTTGATTCTGAAAACCTCCTGAATGTTGGCTACATGAAACGCTTTTCACATCTCCTGCATTTGTCATCAGTATGTCGTCGAATGCAAAGCAACCGTGCGCCAGCTTATCGCTATCGAAGCAGTAGCACGGTTGTGACATTTCTAAGCCGTTCTTCCGCGTGAGGTTCATCCCGAAACGAGTCGGCCTCCCTTGCCGACATTTTGATTGGGCCAACATCGAATGCTCTTCAGAGAGGCAATTGTGCAGAAATCCATTTGGCTAGAGCCCTCACAACGTCCCGATACCGCTCAGTCTGCTCTTTTTGGCGGCCTTAGCCGTTCATCTTCCGCTCTTCTCATGAAATTGCCTTTGAAGTCGTACGACACGAACTTCCATATCTTTTTTGCCTCGCATTATGTTCATCACTGGTTTGATCCGTGGAATGCGAAATGGTACGCGGGTTTTTCGCAGACGACCTATCCGCCTCTTCCACAGCAATGGGTGGCGATTAGTTTCGAAGTCGTTCGGGCTCGACATGGCTTACATGGCGGTGCAACTCGCCGCCATTCTGCTTCTCGTGGTAGGTGTCTATCGCTTTTCGCTGTTCTGGGTGGGCCCGCGCGCCGCATCGATTGCCGCGCTTGCGAGTGTTTTTCTTGGGTCCGAGAGCTTTCTTGTCTACTCCGCGGGGCAACTTGGAACGACATCCGCGGCGCCGATTTATCTGAATGCGCTTCCGTTCTTCTTTCTATGGCTTCGACACGGCAGGATCAGCTCTTTCGTTAAGGCGCTGCGTCCTCTTTGCCGCCGCGGCGGCCGCTCATCACGCGACGCTCTGTTCGGATCGATTTTCTTTGCTGTTCCTGTGCTGGCTCTTGGCTCTCTTCGATCGTGAGGAGGGTGAAAGGGTGGCAGCATTCCGGCGTTTGTCGGCCGCACTCATCGCCATTGCTCTTGTCGTGGGAAGCGCCATCGGAATCGTATTGCTTCCGTTTCTGGATCGCTTTGATTCATAACCCGGTCACCCAAACACCGATCCCACATGCGAGCCGGGCGAACTACATCTTGAGTCCTCAGTGGGGACTCAATTATTTCATCGTTCCCTATGGTGCTCTGATCCTGGCTCTCCCCTTCATCTTTATTCGAGGGTTCGATCGTAGCTCGGCTTCGCCCTTTGCTCCTTGGCTTCTGGATTGCATTTCTGCTTGGACTCGGCGGCACGACTCCCGTCGGACACGTCGTGTTGGGGCGCGCTTTCGACGTTCTGACCATGGAGCGTTTCAGCTACTGGGCAACGCTGCTCGCGTTGCCTATTGTCGGGCCTTCTGGCGACTGAGCTGATCGATCGGTATCGAATGCCTGCCATCGTTGGCCTGGCAGTGCTATCAACGCTGAGCTGCGCATTTGCAGTTGCGTGGGCCACGCTATCGTCCGGCAGACGGCGAGGACTTCAAAGTAGACTCGGTTGCGGCATGGCTCAATCGCGACGGCCACGATCAATACAGGTACGTCACCCTGGGCTTTGGCAACAAGATTTCGCGACTGGCGATTTGACAGATGCCGGCAGCGTGGATGGTGAATGGAACTCCGGTCGAATGCTTCCTGAGTTGACGCGGTACGGCGGGGCAGAGCTTACCAGTTCGAAGTACTTTGGAAAGCCGGGCCTTGATGCGCTTCGCGCAATGCTGATGCATGCAGACCGTTATGGGCTGAAATGGGTCATTGTACGGGATCGCTACTACGATCCGCTCCTTTCCTTTGCTGGGTGGCGGCCTGTCGATTACCTGGAAGATCAAACCATCACTGTGTGGGGCAAGGACGGCGTACCGCCGGCTACCCCGGTCAACGCTTCGCAGATTCCGCCGCATTGGCAAGGGTTGATGTGGGGAATCCTTCCATTCGGGAGCAGCATTCTGGCAATACTTGTAGTGTTGCTTCCGGAGAGGAAACGCGACGAAATGAGGGCCACTCATTCTGTTGTTCCAGACGAAGAACTCGTGGCGAGGAGGATGGTCTCGTGAATAGAGGGGGTCTACTTGCCGCGTTCCTCATTGTTGCAACCGTCGCCCTTGTCGTCATCTGGCACCCTGTGGCCGGTTCCCGCGGCAGTTGCATATGCCGGAGGTGGAGGCTTGGTTGGTTCTTCATCAACTCCGGAAGCGGCCGCGACAAACCTGGGCAATGAAATCCGGTCGCAGGATTGGGATAGGGCCTATGCAGGTTTGGCCAACAAAGCTCAATTCACTGAGCAGGAATTTATCCATGACTTGACGGGCTATTACCCAAGTCTGCGCACGAACGCCACCCTGAGCAACTTCGAGGTGTTCCCTCTTCACTCCAGCAACGATGAGGCGCAAGTCCGAATGAAGCTGTACTGGTCGACAGTTGTCGGCACCTCAGTCAGCATACGTGATGTGCGAATCGTGAGAAGTGGTGATCACTGGCAACCAGAGTGGCCAATTGTAAAAGAAGCGACAGTCCCTCCTCAGGTGATCCCCGTCAACTACCTTCGTTGGGATGTGATCTATCGCGGTCCTGGAGATGATTGGGGAGTGCAGGATGTAGAAGAGCCCCACGTCAGAATCATTGACATGCACCCAGTGGAACGAGCCGACGGGGTCGTGATTCTGGGTGAGGTTCTAAACGAAGACGTTGTCCCCGCGTACGTGTCCGTTGGCGCCACTCTGCTTTCAAAGAGTCAGACGCCCATTGCAACTGAAGGTAGCTTTGACAAGATCTCCCATCTTTTGTTGCCTAAGCAGGTGACGCCGTTTCTTATCTTGTTTCCCGGTGCATCGTTGTCCGATGTTGGCAGTGTGCGGATGACCCCGTTCTCGACACTGATTCCCGCTTCGGCTGACCCAGTGATTGAGGTCGATAATGAAAGTCTCAACCCGGCACCCGACGCCTCGTTGAGTGGACAGTTGATCAATCAAAGCGGACGACCCGTAAGCGTCGCACATGTCCTCGGCACGTTTTACGACAAGAGTGGTCAGGTGGTGTGGGTCGCTGACGAGTACATCGATCGGGCGTTGCTGCCACAAACCCCAGTGCCATTTAACATTCACATCCCCGAGGATCTCGCGAAGAATATCAGCAGCCAACGTACTGTGGTCGCCTCCTACAGTTTTGGGAGTTCAATATGAAGCGATGGATGCTTCTCATTGTCTTGGTCCTCCTATCAGTACACAAAGCGTCTGCTCAGGATGGGAGCTTAGAGTTTCCCAGGACAATTGAAGCGGGGAGCGCTTTTTCGGTCCAGCTCGGGGGAAGCGGCAAGGGGACACTCTATATTGTCGGTCCAAGCCAGGTACTCAAGCGCGATATTCAGCTTGGTGAAGCTACGTTCTTTCCAGCCGGCTCGTTATGCAATGCCGGTCATTATCTCGCAATCCTTACGAGAGAGTCGTCGAGCAGCACCGGGGAATTCGACGTTGTACCCTCGAGTAAACCCGCGGACGTGAGTTTTCTTGCAAAACCTTCCCGTCTCCCCGTAGGGTTACACGACGGAATCACAGGAGCTGTCTATGTTTTCGATGGCTACCGCAATCTGATTGGTTCCCCTATGCCGGTCCAGTTTGAGCTTTCGAACCCCACGGGCAACACGCAAACACGCTCGACTGTGACTCGGTATGGCGCCGCTTGGACGGAGTTCGATTCCACCCCTCAACAAGGCGCTGATAAGTTCCTGGCACGCGTTGGAGATCTTTCAAGCTTGCGTATTGTCCGCCAAGTTCCTGGCGATCCTTGCGCATTGAAAATGAGCGCAACCCAAGCCGGGAAAAAAGCTTCACCTGGTGACAGAGCCTGTCCGCGATTGCAGCGGAAACTCGATTCCAGACGGAACAATCGTCACTTTCACGCAGAACTACCGCGGTGCTCAGTCGACGGTGGACGTGCCTTTGAAGCGAGGGATCGCTGAAGTCGAGATGCCCTCACATGCGGGAGCCACAATCTCTGTCGCGAGCGGAGTTGTTCTGGGGAATCAGATTCAGTGGGAGAGATAACCATGCTGAGGTCCGTTCTTGCTCTTTGCGCTGTAGCCTTGGCTTGTCTCACCACAGGATCTGCCCAAGTCGCCGTCCATGTGACGCCGCCCGACGTGAATGGTACGCGTACTTTGCAGGAACAGACCGCAACAGGAGCAGTCCGTGACTATGTTGAGGCTTGGCAAAGTTTCAAGACCGCTCTAGAACAAAATCGTATTGATGTCCTTGATCGAGATTTTGTGGGCACTGAAAAAGAGAAACTGGGAGAAACGATCCGCCAGCAAGTCGCGAACGGTATTCATACGGTTTATCAAGATAATGTTCACGACATCCAAATTGTGTTTTATTCGCCCGACGGGATGTCGTTAGAGCTAACGGATAATGCTGAATACCAGGTGCAGGTTATCGATCACAATAAATCGGTGGGGACGCAGAGGATCAAAGCGCGGTATGTCGTGGTGTTGACTCCGGCCGAAACTCGTTGGCGCGTTCGAGTGCTTCAAGCAGTAAATGAATGAGGATTCTGCATCAAAGTTAATGTAGCTATCGCTGTCGATTTGGCAAGCGTCTCGACCATCCTTAAATCCAGGAGCTCTCTATGGTCTCAGTGGTTGTCCCCATTTATAACGAGGAAGAGCTCGTTGTGCGGTTCCATGAGGCGGTTGCCAACGCCCTGCAAAATGTTGTGGACGAATGGGAAGTCGTATATGTCAACGACGGTTCTTCTGATTCTTCCCTTGAGCTGTTGAAGGGGCTACAGGTTCTCGATTCCCACGTCGTCGTCGTAGAGTTATCCCGTAACTGGGGTCATATGGGAGCGATATCTGCGGGCCTTCATACAGCTCGTGGCCGCGCAGTCATTCTCATGGACGGTGACTTTCAGGACCCGCCCGAAGTGCTGCCTCAACTGATTGATGCCTGGCGGGATGGCGCCGAGATTGTTGTGGGCGTTAGGAGAAGCCGGCAAGAACGACGCAAGATTCTGGCCAAGTTGTTTCCCCTTTTCTACCGTGTCTTGGGGATGCTCTCAGACTATCCGATACCTCTGAACGCAGGGATCTTCAGTTTGATGGACCGCCGAGCGGTTGATTCGATCAACTCCTTGGGAGAACGAAATCGGTACCTCCCTGGACTTCGGGCATGGGTTGGTTATCGCAACGCCATTGTCTACTACGATCGGCAAGACCGATTAGGCGGCGACGGCAAGCTTTCGTTTATGAGCCGCATAAAGTATGCGATGGACGCAATCTCGAGTTTTAGCTATAAGCCCTTGAGGCTAAGCTTCGGATTGTTTTGCTTCGCCACCAGTATGGCAGCAATCCTCGGAATCTCCATGATCCTCTCGAAAGGCGTTGTGGAGTCCGCCGGCTTCGGTGTAGCAGCTGCAGTGTTTTTTGTCGGAGGACTACTTCTGCTGTGCATGGGGGTTTTGGGCGAGTATCTTGGGAGAGTCTATGACGAGGTCCGCAGTCGGCCGCTTTCAATCATCCAAGAGGTTCATCGCTCTCCTGCAATGATATCTGCTCAGGTAGGTATGATGGCCGTGCAATCGCCTGGGTATCAAAACAAGAAGGTGACAGAAGCGGCGTAGATGCAGGGCGACGCGCCCAAAGAGATTGGGCTGTGCAGCTTGCGGACGGGAATCGAGCGTCACATCTCTCACCGATATTCGTTCGATATGCGTGCTTGTGGCTTGGCCATCAGCGAACTCGCGACAGCCTCTCATCGCGACAGTCTCTCACCCGCACGGGGCGCTAGCTTGAGGGAGACCCAAGAGTCTTACTCATTTCCTGGGAACCGCAAGAAGGAATACCTTTCTCAATTGCCGTGCCTTCTTCATAGTCGTTCCAAGTCTCAATCATTATGAATGGGATGGGATCTGTTGCTGGGAACTCTTTTCGCCAGAAGTTGAATGTCTCTTTAAAGGTTTCCCCACATCGGCTAGAAATATGACGGTTAAGCCCCCACGAGGCCTTGCGGTCGTCGAAGGTGGCCCATGCACCCCCAACGATAACTTTGTTTGGATACTTCGACTCCATCGTTTGATAAAAATCGCTCAGGTATTGTTCGCCCCAGTTTCCCCCATCCGCGGCCCATCCCTTGTCTCCAGGATTGATCCAGGCATAAAAGCCGTCAAAAGCGTCGGCGTCGCGGCCGGGAAGGTTCTCGTAGATCAGAAGAGGAACTGGACTCCATTTGCTTACCAGAGCACGCACTTTGCCCCAGTCCGTATGCTTTCCTTTAGGAAATATGAAAATGACCGGCCTGCCTTCGTACGTCAGATAGGCTTCATGTCCGGGTGCCGTCGGAGATAAATAAGTATCGTGAAACATCGTAAAATCCGCGATTGCCTCATCGGTAGCATCATCGTCGGCATCGGTTTCGTCATACATCATGGCGACGTGGAATCGTTGCTTGTCGGCAGCTGCTTGGATCAGTGCATAGCTGTGATCGATAAACGGCTCCCGGTCTCCGTACCAGTCCACGATGAACGCAGAAATGCCCATCCCCTTCGCATGGCGAATTTGCTCTTTGATCTCTGCCGGGTCATTTGAAGAATATCCGACTGAGATGTGCTTTGGGTGCCCAAACCACGCTTCATAGAGAGCAAGAACCTCGGGCGAATTTCCCGCGGCTCTGTGTTGCAATCGCTGTGAGCCGCTCGGAGCAGGTCCCGAGCATCCATGCGTCACGAGAAGTAGAAAGAGAAGTCCTGTGCTTGCTCGAATAAACATGCGTTCAATTACTTAGAAGCACTCGACGACATTCCGGTTGTCGACGGCGGAGCCAATACTCGCTGCCATCCCGAGCAGCCGCAGCCAACATTTTGGCATCGTACTAGATGTCGCCGACAAGGATCTCTGCGCTCGAAGAATTAACTACTTTTGCAGGCGCGATGGAGCGTTAGAGCGTGCTCAATGGCCGTATTCACAATGCGAAATCGCTGCAAGCCCGCATCGTGTCGGGCAGCGTTGTCCTGCTTTCAGGTTCGGGGCTGACCACAGCGATCAATCTGGCTTACAACATCCTCGTTGCGCGGTTCCTCGGTCCGAACGGTTTCGGGCATGCGACTGTCGTTTACACCCTCCTCACCGTTCTCTCGGCAGTGACGCTCTCGTTTCAAATCATTTCTACCAAGCTTGTTGCACAACAAAGTTCATCAGAAGAAATGGCGGCCGTCTACCGCGGTTTTCACAGGAGCGCGTGGGCCTGTGGCTTGCTGATTGGTCTCGCCCTTTTTCTTTTCAGGCAATCGATTTCACACTATCTCAACCTCCCCGATTCTGGGCTGGTTGCTCTGCTCGCGATTGGCGCTGCCTTCTATATTCCATTAGGAAGCCGCCGCGGATACATTCAAGGTACGTTCGGTTTTCGCCGCCTCGCGGGCAACCTCGTGCTTGAAGGAGCTGTGCGGTTGGGCGGATCGTTCGTTCTGGTCTACACAGGATTCGGTGTACGAGGAGTGATCGCCGCGAATGCAGCCGCAATTGCCGCAGCGTATTTCGCCGCGATGCCCAAGCTAGCAACTCGAATTCCAAATCCGCTACGTGCCGGCTATTCAATTCTCGAAACATGCCAGGCATTGGTCTTCTTTTCCGGCCAGGTTCTGATCAACAATTGCGACATCGTTTTGGTGAAACACTTCTTCCCGGCGCGGATAGCTGGCCTCTATGCGGCGGTCGCGATGGTCGGCCGCGTCATATTTGCGTTTTCATCCGCAGTGGTCAATACCACGTTTCCGCTTGTTGCCGGGACGCGCGACGAGGAACGAAAAGATCTCAGAGTCATCGCGACTTCGCTCTTGCTGGTGTTTGGAAGCGGATCTCTGCTGGCGTTTGGTCTTTGCGTCACCCCGGCATGGATTTGGACGCGCTTGTTTGGAGCGGGGTTTCAGACTACCGGGGAGTATAACCTTCCATCTCTTCTCGCGCTCTACGCGCTCGCAACGGTCGTTTATTCGCTGAGCGTGGTGATCATTACGTTCGAGATGTCATACAAAATTGCGAACACGAGCTGGGTCCAGCTGGCATTCAGCGGACTACTGATAGCAGCGATCTGCAGATTCCATTCGTCTCTGCACCAGGTGATCCTGGTCCAGCTTTACTTGATGGCAGTGCTCTTTGTTTTTGTCGCCTTTCCCTTCCTTGTCGATTCTCTTACTAGTCCACGGGATCTGCTCAACGTAGCGACTGGTTGGCCCATCAGGCTCGTTCGCCGCGTTTCTGAGAATGAAGCTATCGCGGAGTTTCTGAAGAGCGACTTTGATAATCCGGCATTTAAGGACTATCAAACGACAATGCGCGAAATCGTGAGCCGACCCAACTTCGACGACCCAAGCGAGAACGCAAAACGGCGCGCCCTCCTGTTCCTTCGGCACCTGGCTTTGTGGAAGGAGATTCCACACGGTACGCAATGGTACGAAGTAGAGATCAATGAAACCGACCTAAACCATATCCGGGTGTTTCCGCGGGCACAGTGGAGAAAGCTGGCACGGGGGAACTTCTCGATCACGGAAGTGGTCGAAAACCTTCACGAACACCGACACCTTTTGGACGCACCTTTTCTCTCGAAGATTAATTCGATAGGGGATGAACTGGGTCGCGAGGAAGCTGATTTTGGTGCAGTACTTCTCATTGGGTTGGATGAAAATAAGCCCTTAGCCATCCTGGATGGAAATCATCGACTCGTCGCAGCTCTGCTGGCGAGTCCGCAGCGATTGGAAAAGCTCAAATTCATCTGCGGGCTGTCTCCTCGAATGACCGAGTGTTGCTGGTATAACACGAATGTTGTGACGCTTTGTCGCTACGCGACCAATGTACTTGGGCAGTCAATACGCAATCCCGAGGCAGAGCTCGCGCGTTTACTTGAGAGCACCGGGTAGCGTGAGACCGGGGACATCGCTGACACCGCACTTACTCGCGGTCTTGAACGGAAGTTAGATCGAATTCAGGAGGTAATGAAATGGCGCTTCAACTTCGCACGGTGTCGGTCAAGCATTTACCCGAAACGGTAAACGAGGAACAAGAATGGGTGTTCCTGCAGGAACTGAAGACTTGTTTACATGTCGATCGCCCGCGCATTGTGCTCAATTGTGCGAGCCTGCGTGCGTTTGATCCGTCATCGCTTCATCTCCTGCTTTGTTGCTTAGAAGAGGCGATGAAACGTAATGGGGACGTGAGACTCGCGGCAGTCCCGATGAGCGCGCTAGCAATATTGGAATCAGCTGGAGTTGATCGCCTCTTCAAGATTTTCGATACCGATGCGGAAGCCGTAAAGAGCTTCCAACGTCATGGGATGTTCTCTACAGCTGATGCATCGTTACCCAGTATTCCGATTCAGGCCTCGGAGAACGCGGCGTAGGCGCCGGACATAGACCGATCATCGGACGAGAAAGAATGGTACGGAGATAGAATGAGAAATTCGGATTGGCGCGTTAGGCAAATCGCTAGATGTCTCGTGATCCTTCTGGCCGTGTCGTTTAGCGACGCAGGTTTAACCCAGGCACAGACGTCGGCGGCAACGCCGGAGCAAAATGGCCCCGTGTCGCAGGCCAGCCAGCAACCGGCCAGCAGTCCGTCCGTGACGCCAAATGCGACCCCTGTGCAGACAGGAAAGGCGGAGTATCCGGACGCGCCCGAATCTCAAAGTGGACAAACTGGAAATGTGCAATCCACCGTGGATCCACAGCAGAACGGCGATGTGAAACCATTGGGCACTGCTGCGGCTCCCTATTCGAAGCCTTCCGGGGTGACGGGTTCCAAACCCGCAGGTGTCGCCATCGCCCCCGGGAAGCAGCGGCGCGTGCGGGCCATCTTGATCAGTGTTGGGGTGGTGGCGGGAGCAGCAATTGCAATCGGAACGGTTGCAGCGCTTTCCCACGGAAGCCCTGGCCGTCCCTGATGAGTTTTTTGCAGCTGTTGATTTCGCTTCCAAAAAACGGAGGAACGTGGTGGAAAATCGCCGGCCGAAACGACAAACCAAGATTGTCACCTTTTCTGGAATTGATGGTGCAGGGAAGAGCACTCAGATTGAATCCCTCCGGCTCGGACTACAAGACGCCGGCTTACACGTCAAGCTGGTAACGTTTTGGGAAGATATAGCAAGACTCAAAGGTATCAGAGAAGGTGCAGGGCATTCGCTATTTGGAGGCGATCGGGGAGTAGGTTCTCCCTCAGCACCCATCAACCGTCGTGACAAGAACGTCAGATCTGGTTTGATGACCGCGGTACGTTTGGTTCTGTATCTCATCGATGCCATTTCAACCCGGCTTGCGGCGAAAAGAGCCGTGCGTGAGGATCCCGGTGTGGTGATTTTCGATCGGTATATCTATGACGAACTGGCAAATCTTTCGTTGAACAATCGTTTCATCCGAGCTTACGCTCGGCTGATTCTGATGCTAGTCCCTAAACCCGATATCAGCTATTTGCTGGATGCAGATCCGAGCCAAGCTCGTGCACGAAAACCGGAGTATCCACTGGATTTTCTTGTAATCAACCGTCAGTCCTACTTGGATCTGAGCAAGATCGTCGATCGGATGAGCGTGGTGCCGGCACTTTCGATTGATGAAGTCAAACGGATTATTTTGCAAAACGCTTTTCGGGTGTTCCATATCGAAGGAATTAGGGAATCAACCCGGGAAGAGGAGGCGGTCCCGATTAAGAAGAATCAGCGAGCAGAGCGAGACGAGCCCTATACACGTTGCAGACGGGCAACAAAGATGTTGGGGAACCTCGACAAGAAACATTGTTGTTTCATCGCGCTGTTGCTCTTGCAGGCGGCGGTTTATCTCCCAGCCGCCTATGGGACATCTTGCACCACGCAATCGCAAATGAGTGGTTCGCAGCGAGATGCGCTGTCAAGCGCCGCGCGGACGATGCTTATTCAAATGGAGAACGGCGACGTGCAGGCTTTGCATGCGAACACAGATCCCGCGGTCGCCGCAGATTTTGGGGGAATTGCGACATCCATAGAGAACCTGAAACCTTTTATTCAGAAAGCCACATTTACCGTCGACAATGTCTACATTCTCGATGCCTCCACCGAACCTGCCGGCACCTCTCGCATTGAGTTTTTTTGTGGGGAGCCAGTGGTCACGCTGAATTTTAGCGACATACCGCCGGGAACCTATGCCTTGGCGATCGGGCATGCCACGGGAGTCTCACAGCCACAGCAAATCTCGCTGATCTTGTCGAAGGGAGCGCAGGATAAGTGGATGTTTGCTGGGTTATTCAGCAAGCCCATGATGTTAGTCGGCCATGACGGTCTTTGGTATTGGACGTCGGCCCGCAAATACGCAACACAGAATATGAATTGGGACGCCTGGTTCTATTACAAGATTGCAACCTATCTCTTGAATCCGATCGATCTGCTATCCAGTTCCAATCTCGAGAAGGTACAACACGAGACTGACAAGGTAAAACCAGCCGCACTGCCTGGCTCTTCTCCAGTTTCTCTGGCAGCGCGTGGAGGGACTTATTCGGTCACCACAATTGACACAACAACGACATTCGGCGCGCTAGACCTTGACGTCCACTATAATCCTGATCCGACGCAGACATCGCAGCTTCGCGATCCGCCCACTGCGCGCAAGCAAGTAGTGGACGTAATGTCTGCTCTCTTAGAGCAGCATCCCGAGTTGCATCAGGCTTTTCATGGAATTTGGGTGCACGCGGACCAAGGCGCGGCAACTCTGTTCGCATTGGAATTGCCCATGGATGGGATTAGCGGCCCCTCTATCAACTCGCAGCCCGCGACTCACTAAGGGTTCTTGTGCGCCTTACGCGTTTTCGTGCCACGAGCGGCTTCTATGCGTTCCGAAAGAAGCTTCTTCGCTCTCTCCAATTTCGCTCTTCTTGCGCCGCTCAGAGACTTACCGGCTCGATTGATAAAAAAGGTCAGCATTTTCATTCCAGACCCAGGACCCTTCGGCGAAACCTTCTTCGAGGCGAGAGTGCGCGCGATTGTCGCAGAATCCTGAGTAAACAGACCTTGCGGGGGATCCGTAGAGACAGTCTTTACCCTTCCCGACCATTTTCTTGTTGCCTGCGCCATCTACTTTACCTCAACCTGGAGAAAGCCTCCGCTATCAGTGCCTCTTGAAATACTGCACCTCGCGCTCGTGTTGTTTTGCTTGTTCAAGGGTTGAAAACGTTCCCAGATTCCGTCGCTTGCCCGTCGTCGCATTCTTCTTGCGAGAATACAAGCGAAATTGACCCGACTTGAGTTTGCGAATCATGTTTGGTCTAGATGCGGTGTCGAGCCGGAATGCCGCCTTTGACAAGACAGCCCATTCTACAAAGCATGGAAGAACGCATCCGCTGGTGTATCTCTTTTGCTGCCTTCCTCCACAGCAAGGCAGCATTCGTGCGCAATCTGCAAAGTTTCTTCGGCTGGGATTACATATGCCTGAATTGGAGAGCTTGCGGTCGAGAGGCGACCTTCAACATCGATGAGTACTTTATTCTGTTCGATGTCCATTTCAAGTCCGCACCAGCGGAGACCATTGCAGACCCTTTGTCGAACGAACGGCGTGTTTTCAGCAATACCACCGCCGAAAATTACAGCGTGCGCACCGCCGAGCACAGCAAGATAGGCCCCGACGGCTTTCAGAACTCGATAGGAAAACATCTCCATTGCTAAACGGACACGTTGGTCGGCATCATAGTCGCGCATGAGAATCCTCGTGTCGAGAGACTTTCCGGAAACGCCTAACAATCCGGATTTCTTTTCCAGGATGTCCATCACATCTGGCAGATCCAGACGCTCTTCTTCCGCGATATATGCCGCTAGAGACGGGTCAACATCACCTGAACGGGTCCCCATCATCAACCCTTCAAGGGGAGTGAGGCCCATGGTGTTGTCGACCGACTGACCGTTAGCTATGGCCGATACGGAACAGCCGCTTTCGAGATGCATCGTGACGAGATTCAGTTTGTCCGGAGTCTCATTCATGATCGCGGCATAGCGTTCCATCAGATAACGATGGGAGATGCCGTGGAAACCGTATCGACGAATGCCAAGCTTTTGTGAAAGTTCGTACGGAATTGGGTAGTATCTAGCTTTAGCCGGAATGGTCGTGTGAAATGCGGTATCGAAGACGGCATAGAGTGGCACACCGTGGAATTGGCGCCGCAATGGCGGAACGATTTCCAGTGAACGCCGGTTATGCAGAGGAGCCCATTTTGCAAGCTCACGAATCGTATGCTCGACTTCTGAAGTCATTGCCGTCGGCTTTGTGAAGCGTGAGCCGCCATGCACGACGCGAATGCCGACGCAATCCACGTCATCTAAATTCCACTGCAGCTCGGCAGCTTTTGCGCGTGAATCAAACCAATTCAAAATGCTGACTGCCGCTTCTTCAAAATCCCTACCAGCGATGGGTTCGGAATGGTCAATTCCTTTGCCTTGGTAGACAGAAAGCTTCGGCTCTTTGCCGATTCCTTCAACGATGATTTCGACCAGCTTTGTGTTTGCCCAAGCAGACTGTTGTCCTGGGTCGCAAGACACGATTCCCGCTTTGAGCGAGTTGCTGCCGGGATTGAATACGAGGACATTCATCTGGACGACTCTGTGAATTGCGCGCCGAGCGGAAAGGCTCTCTAGAGGTTATGCGGGTCAGTTCCCCCGCAAAGGTGCCTCGACTGTCTCGGGAAGCTTAACCGCAACATGCTTAGAAGCCCTCGTCCAAGCGGAGGTTGTAAGACCGAAGATTGAGGCATCTCCGCTAACGCGAGCGAAGTGCCCATTGAGCAATCCGACTTTAGAAAGTCGACTCCCCATGATCGTCAAAATGCAAGATAGAGGGAAAATACTCAGTTTGGATAACTGGACCGTTGATGGACGGAGCCCCTTCTCAGTCTTGCCCGTCCGGAATTCACGGCGTGACACAAGCAAAATTCGCCGCGTCATTTGTTTCGCCGGAGCCTTTGTATTTGGCCACCTTGGGATAGGCACACAACGGGCGGGTCATTGCGGCTTTTCTGGTGCCGTCTTTGCCAATCGAGTACTTCGTTGCAGCCACACTTTCGTCGGGTGAGCCTTTCTCGATCCAATCCTGCAGCGAATCGAAAAGCCCGTACTTGGGACCCTTCGCGGTCTCCATCCCAAATTGTCCAAGCGCGAACGCACCCGGGCCACCGCTGCAGTGCTCCATTCCCGGGACCATATACAAACGCGAGAAAGACTCGACCTTAGTTCCGCCCATCTCCTTTTCCATACCCTTGTAATACGCAACTGTATTCCATGGCGAAATCGCGGGGTCATTCCAGCCGTGATACAGAATCAGTTTTCCGCCACGCGCAGCAAAACGGCTCAAGTCAGGATTCGTTGCATCCAGATCCGCTGCTTCCTTTTCTCTCGACTCCTGCAGCAACGCGTCAATATTCGCGGTCAGCACATTCCATTTTGGATCGCCAGTCACCATGTAGCGAAAGTAGTTCTGAACAAATTGCGAAGAGAGCGACGCCCCTGGATCTTCACCAACAACCCATTCCTTCCACGCAGTCTCATCCCCCATCGAAAACCCGGGAAACACGGGATTGCCCTGCGCGTCTCTCGTGCCCGCATAGAGAGCCTTGAGCGAATCGACCTGCGGCTCTGTCAGACAATCCGGCGCGTCGCCGCCTTTGCAAAGTAGCACTTTGGGATCGAAGCGGCACGCCGCCGGATCGCCGATAACCCCGTCCTTCAGGCCATCCAGCGCGTCGCACGCGGCGAGCGAAGCCTTCTCAATCGCCGGAAGTTTCCTGTCAGGGATGTAGGCCTTTGGATCCGCTGTGAGGCTCTGCAATGCTCCTGCTCCGGCGGCAAGCATCGTCGACCACGCGTTGGCCGGCGCGCCGGCAAGTATTCCGTCATAGTCATCCGGGAATCGCTGGGCTTCCATCAGCGCTTCGCGCCCGCCGTCGGAACACGCATCGAAATATGCTTTCTCCTGGCTCTTCCCGTAGTAGGCCTTAAGAATCTGTTTTGCTCGCTCAGTCGTAAGGTGTACGCCGCGCCAGCCAAAATCCCTCACTTTTTCCGGATGTCCGAACGCCCAACTTGCATCCGTTCCTTCTGCCTGGTGTCCGGCATCGGAGCCAGCCACGGCGAAACCGCGCTTTAAGTAGCTTGCGAATTGGTCGTACCAGATCGACCCTGCGAAACCTCCATTTCCACTTCCCAGCAAACGCATGTTCCATTCCTGCTGAGGCATCCACACTTCGAAGTGGATATCCGAGTCACTCGTGGGCCGCAGCACGCCAGCCACGCGACAGAATGCGGGTAAACCGTGGAGTGGCGCTCCTGCACCCTCAATCTCAAGCAGGCCCGATGTCACCGGTTCAGCGAGGGTGATGGTCGTATCTTCAAGCTTGAGGTCTTTCAGGCTACCGCAGTCGGCAGCAAACAGAACTGAGGATTGCGCTCCCAGCAAACAGACCAGCGCCCAGCGGATTCGAATCATTGAACCGCACACCTTTCTCGGCATTCTTGCTTCCGTGCCTTTATACCAAACCTTTGGCAAGCAAATCACTCCGTATGTCCGCCGATCGCTCGGCCAACAGGCGAAGGAAGCATCTCTTCGGCCTTGCGAACCGCGATTGTGAGATCTTGCCGTTTGATTCATCAGCGCATTAGGTTGGTCTTGGCAAGGTCAATCACTTCGTCACTGCGACCGTTAAGCACCGCACGCATCATGTAGAGGCTGAAACCCCAGGCTTGGTCGAGACTGATCGTGGGCGGCATTGATAACTCCTGCCGATGGACAAGCACCTCAACCAAAGCCGGACCGTCGTGTTCAAGAGCGGCTGTCAGCGCGGGAGTTAGTTCCTCCGATTTTTCGGCCCGAACGCCAAGAACACCGGCAGCTTCAGCTAGCTGTGCGAAATTTGGATTTACCAGTTCCGTGCCGTAGTCAATTAACCCGGCTGCCTTCATCTCGAGTTCTACGAAGCCCAGGGCATGATTGTTGAAGACCACTAGTTTGACGGGCAATTTGAGCTGCCGAAGGGTGAGAAGGTCTCCAAGCAACATCGCCAGTCCGCCATCTCCTGAAAGCGTGATGACCTGTTTTTGAGGATGGCTGGCCTGTACTCCGATAGCTTGTGGCAGAGCATTCGCCATGGAACCATGACTAAAGGACCCGAGCAACCTGCGTTTCCCGTTCATGGTGAGATAACGCGCAGCCCAGACCGTGGGGGTACCCACATCGCAGGTAAAAACTGCATCCTCGGCGGCAAGTTCGTCCAGCACCTTGGCGACGTATTGCGGATGCATCGGCGATTTGCCCGGTTCACCTACGGCTAAATCATCGAGGTCCTTACGTGCATCCTTGTAGTGACCGATACATGTATCCAGAAACGATCGATCAGCCTTATCTTCGATCAGCGGAGTCAATGCTTCCAGCGTGTCCTTCACATTTCCAATCAGCCCGAGATGCACCGGGGTGCGACGTCCAATTTGTTCTCCGAGCCTATCAATCTGGATGATCTTTGCGTTCCTTGGATAGAACTGCTGGTAGGGAAAATCCGTTCCGAGCATGAGCAGGGCGTCGCAGTTCATCATCGCGTGATAGCCGGAGGAAAAGCCGAGCAGCCCCGTCATTCCCACGTCATAGGGGTTGTCGTATTCGATGAATTCCTTGCCGCGCAGTGCGTGGACGATGGGCGCCTTCAACCGTTCAGCCACTGCAATAAGCTCCCCGTGAGCCCCTTCACAGCCCGCACCGCCAAGAATCGTGACCTTCCGCGCGTCATTAAGAATCTCAACTGCTTTGCGCAATTCGTTTTCCAATGGACGCATCATCGGCGCAGAATCCTGAATGCCGAGTGAGAGCGCGGGGGCGGTACATTCACGAAGTCCCACATCTCCGGGGATTACCACGACAGCGACTCCGCGCTTGCTGAGGGCAGTGCGCATTGCGATGCCCAGGATTCTTGGCATCTGATCTGCTTGCGAAACAAGTTCGCAGTAATGGCTGCAATCCTTGAACAGATGTTCCGGATGCGTTTCCTGAAAATAGCCGCTGCCCATCTCATAACTCGGGATCTGTGCGGCAATTGCAAGGACAGGGACCCGGTTCCGATGGCAATCGTAGAGGCCGTTAATAAGGTGAAGATTGCCAGGGCCGCAACTGCCTGCACAGACGGCGAGGTTGCCGGTCAGGTGAGCCTCGGCACCGGCGGCAAACGCTGCCACTTCTTCATGCCGCACGTGCATCCACTGGATGTGTTTACTCCTGCGGATGGCATCGGTCAGCCCGTTCAAGGAGTCACCGGCCACGCCATAGACTCGCTTCACGCCAGCATTCACAAGTGTTTCGATGAATACTTCGGCCACTTTTTTTGCCATGTGCGATCCTCACCTCGCATTGCAAGATATGCCGGAATTGTTCTCTGGTCCTTGGTAAGTGGGGACAGTATCGTGGCGGTCAATTCCGTTTTTCGGATCTGCCCCAGGCTGCTGGACCATCTTACTTTTGGATGCGGCAGCTTTGGTGAAGGGAAGAATCTAAGTCAACCGACGGCCGCTTCGGCTCATGCGTCACTTTCGTTCATTCAGCCAGATCTCGCCGAGCCGTTCGATCAGTTCCTTGCGCATCTGCTTGTACTTTGCGCTTCTCTGCCCTTTCAAGGCAACGATTTGCGTGCGTTCCAACATCATGGACAGGTCAGAGTCGGAGTTTCCACTCTGTTTTAGATAACGATGAACGAGCCATGGCTCCTGGATGAATTGCGCCGCAAACTCAGGCCAATCCGAGAGCGTTCCCAGCTTATGATCCCAAAGCAAATATCCTGCCAAGGCGCCCAGAGCCGTTTTTGGTTGCTCCGGATCGACTGGGAAGGACCATGTTTGGTTCCAGGGCATAACCTCATGCGTCGGCATGGGGCGTGCGATCCCGTACCCCTGCCCGTGATCCGCGCCAAGGATTGTTGCGGCTTCGATCAACCCTTCGTCCTCCAGACCCTCAACCGTAACCTGGGCGCCGAAACCCTGGGCCAGAAGCGTCAGGTGGTAGATGAACTCCAGCGCTCGAACCGGTCTCTTGAGCGTGCCGCGCACCAGCGCCTGATCGATCTTCACGTGATCGCTTGGAAGGCGGTCCATACGCATCAGGGAGCTGTGTCCCGAGCCCAGGTCGTCTTGTGCAATCCGAATGCCTGCCTTTTGAAATTCCGCAATACGAGCATCTCTTTTACCGATGTCAAGCGACTCTTTCGTCTCCAGAATCTCCAATGCCAATGCGGCGGGCGGTACGTTCCAGCGGGACAGTATCTCGAAAACGCTGTCCCGATAGGCGTCCTGGGTCAGGCCATCGGGGGGAAGATTGAGTGCCACAAGCAGTTCCTGATCGGGATTCTGCTCATGCCACATTTGCGAGTCTCTGCAGACCTGCTCCAGCCCGAGCCGGAACAATCGCAGCAAGCCGGATTTACCAAATGCCGAGAGGAAGGCCCCCGGTGGGATTAACTGTCCCCCGTCCCCACGAAGTCGCGCCAACGCTTCGAGGCTATCCAGTTTTCCGGTGCGGAGGTCGATGATTGGCTGGTACAACATCTCCACCGCACCATCTTCGAGATACTGCCTATATGTGTGGCGCAGATCCGAAGGAATGACGGCGGTTTGCTCCAGCCTTAGAATGGCGTGGCTCATGGTTTGCTGTACATGTCGTAGCATAACGACCCGGGTGACCGCGCTGAAAAATCCAGGCCACCCGCTGTACAGGCTCAGAATGGCGAAGGACTGGCCCGACTCGTCGAGCAACGGAACAGCGGCTGATGACCGGAATCCACGCTTTTCGGCTTCAGCACGCCAGGGTTGCATCGTTGCTTCAACTTGAAACGAATCGTTGATTTGGATTTGCGCCGAACGCCAGGCGCGCCCAGACGGACCATTTCCGCCAAATGCGGCTGCATCGATCTCGAAAGGCGGCACACGCTTGAGACGCAAGGACTCGGCATAGCGTGAGCCTTCCTCACCGCCCTCAGCTTCAATCTGCATGACCCCTTGTGCGTCGGGTCTCGCGAGCAGGCAGGCCGATACGCCATCGAACTCTCCCAAAGCCTGCAAACTATTTCGCAACAAGTCGGCAAGATTGCCCGCCTTCTGAATGGCATCATCCAAGGCTGCTTGCAGAGATCCTATCTTGACGCCAAATCGTGCGTGGATCGCAGTCTGCGCCTCGATGTCGAGTTGCAGTCGCTGGTGAATCGCCGCTCTGAGTTCGTCGCGCTGCTGTGCATTCAAAGCCGCGGCACTCAGGATCTCTTCGACTTTGCTGTGATAAAGGTGATATGCCTCCATGAGCATGGGTACGCTGACGCCCACCATTTCATGAACCCAACCAACATGCAACGCTCTTTCGTAGTGGGCTTGCGGGGTTGTGCCGCGAGAGAAAACCAATTGCAAATGCTGCAATTGTCGCGATTTCAGCTGCTCCAACTCCGCCAAACTCAGCCGAGACAGGATTGCGGCGCTCTCGGGTCGATTGTTCAGGTGAGTGTAGAAAAAACTGACAAAATCATGGATCTCTCTGGGGTCGGTCTGCTCCATTAGTCGATGAAGAAGGTCATCGATATGTCCGCTATAGGACATAGCGAAGTCTGCGAAGTAGGCGGTGGACGGCAATGCTTCGTTCGTCATGGGCCTTTTCGATTTCATTCTTCGATGCTGCTCGCTGGCGCGTTCGGAATGAACAAGACTGGCACTGGCCCCTTCCAGCGGAGTCACGAATCACAATATACCCTAATCATTGGTATTACCTGTAGATTAGTCATTATGGAGAGTCGCAATGAAAGCGCTGGTCAAGAGTAGGGAAGAGCGCGGCCTTTGGCTCGAAGACATTCCCGAACCGACGATTGGCATCAACGACGTGCTGATCCGTGTGCGCTACACCGGCATCTGTGGGACCGACGTTCATATCTATGAATGGGACGAATGGGCGCAAAAGACCATCAAGGTGCCGATGGCGATAGGCCACGAGTTTGTCGGCGAAGTCGTCGCAATTGGGTCGAACGTCAACGACTTCTTCCCCGGAAACATCGTGAGTGGGGAGGGTCACGTGGTCTGTGGCCGCTGCCGTAATTGTCTGGCCGGGAGACGGCACCTCTGCTCGTCCACCCAAGGGGTCGGTGTTAATCGAGCGGGAGCCTTTGCCGAACTGATTTCGCTCCCGATGACGAATATCTGGAGGCACAACCCGGAGATCGATCAGGAAGTGGCTGCGATCTTTGACCCCTTCGGGAATGCGGTGCACACCGCCCTCTCATTTCCAGTACTTGGGGAGGATGTTCTTATCACCGGAGCAGGTCCTATCGGCATCATGGCGATACCTGTGGTGAAGCACGCAGGTGCCAGGCACGTGGTGATCACGGACTTGAACCCATTCCGCCTTGATCTCGCCCGTAAAATGGGGGCGACTCTGGCAGTGAATCCGAAAGATATGCCGCTTGTAGACGTCCAGCGGCGACTCAAAATGACTGAAGGATTTGACGTGGGCTTGGAAATGTCAGGAAGTCCCCAGGCATTGAGCGAGATGATCGGCACGATGAGCCATGGCGGAAAGATAGCTGTCCTTGGTATTCCGGCGAAGAACGCGCCCATGGATTGGCGACCTGTGATTTTCAATATGTTGACCATCAAGGGTATCTACGGACGCGAGATGTACGAAACCTGGTACAAAATGTCCGTGATGCTGGAATCCGGACTAGACATCTCACCTGTGATTACCCATCGATACCGTTACAGCGAGTTTCAGAAGGGATTCGAAGCGATGATTTCCGGGCAGACTGGTAAAGTCGTACTCGACTGGACAAACGTGACATAAATTCGATTGCATGTGAGGAAGATTGATCGGGGCAATCGGCGCACCTGGGAGCGTGCGGCTGTTCACCATGTTGGTTGTCATGGCTCTGGTTACAACCATGTGCACTACGCCGATTCTGAATTTGCTCGGCATCCCGAGGGCCAACGTGCAGAAATTGCACACCGGTCTTGAGCAGACGCAGCCCCCCGCCCTCCACCCGTAAACAGGGACACCAGTACTTGAGTCTATTGTCAGTCCCCAGCGGAGACCGCGCGCGCCAGGAAAGCTTCAACGGCCGCCGCGACCCAGCGGAATCTACGTGGGTTCTCCAACCGTTGCTGACAGAGCTCCCTCGGAGCGGGCGACGATGGCGCAGGCCATGCAGTTGCCGACGACGTTCATCAGCGTGCGCCCCATGTCCATGAGGGCGTCAATGCCAAGAATTAGCAGGATCGGAGCCGTGGGAAGATGAATCGCGCCGGCGGTCGCCATGAGCACGACCAGAACAGCGCGCGGAACACCGGCGATGCCCTTGCTGGCGAGCATGAGGGTTGCCAATATCGAAATGTACTGGGCCACGCTTAAATGAATTGCCGCGGCCTGTGCTGTAAACACTGCAGCCATGGAGAGGTAGACGCTTGATCCCGTCATGTTGAAGCTGTACCCGGTTGGAATCACGAAGGACACAATCCATCGCGGCACTCCGAAGTCTTCCATGCGTTCCATCGCCAACGGCAGCGCTGCCTCCGAAGTTGTGGTCGCAAACCCAATCGCGGCTGGCTCAGCGACCGCCGTCACAAATCTCACCATGGGGATACGAAAGATTATCAGGATCGGCACCAGGACAAGCACACAGAAGACGGTCAGCGCTGCGTAATAAGTCAGCACGAGCTTACCAAGAGGAAGTAAAGAAGCCAGGCCCATGCTCCCAATCGTGTACGCCAAAGCCGCTCCGGCAGCGAGCGGCGCGACCACCATGACGATCCGCGTGATTTGAAACATGGTGTCCGCGAGCGACTGCAAAACGGAAAGCAGCGGTGCGCGCTTCGGTTCCGGCAACAGGGCCAGTGCCGCTCCGAACAACAACGAAAAGATGGCGACCTGCAAAATCTGATTCTGGGCGACGGCTTGTGCAATGTTTTCGGGAAAGAGATTCACGATGACCTGCTGCCAGTTTTGGATTGCCTGGATCGCAGGTACGGCATCCAACGTGGCTGGCAATGCGATGCCCCAGCCCGCACCGGAAATGCTCATCGCGCACGGCGCCGATGATCAATCCAAGGGTTGTGACGATTTCAAAATAAATCAGCGCCTTCAGCGCCACGCGTCCGATGCTGCGGAGTTGGCTATGCCCGGCGATGCCCGTGGTGATGGTCGCAAAAATCAAGGGCGCCACAATCATGCGAATGAGGCGTAGGAAAAGATCGCCCAGAAAATGCGCCTGCACGGCGATGTGTGGCGAATCGAGGCCGAGCTCAACACCGGCCATCATGGCAAGAAACGTCCAGGATAAAAGAGACGATCGAGCAGGGTGGCAACGGTAAACAATGAAATAGCGAGGGTGCGCAAGGCCACGCCGAGGTCTGGATGCCCGAGAAGGGCCGATGGACCTCCGCCCAGCCACAATACCAGTCCGGCAAGAACAAGAATCGGAACAACGCTGGACTTGCCGCTTCGCACTGCTACATTTCGTTCAGGCATATCGCGGAATCCTGATTTGCTGATTCACTCTGCAATCGGCACATACACCGCACCGCCAGCGAGCGCCTCTGGGACGTAGCATTGCGAGCTTCGAAATGAGAATGCATGTCACGCCGACTGCAATTCCGGATACCGGCCGTTTCAGTCGCATTGCTTCCGCAATCACGTCTGCGTATTTCAGTCCTGCACCGGTATTGAACAGCACCACGCGGTCTGATGGCTTGAGATATCCACTGGCAAGCAACTTATCATAGGCAGCTGTTAGCCGAAGCTCCTTCCGGAGAAAGCAAAATCCCTTCATTTCTCGCCCAATCCAGAATCGAAGCGAGTATCTCTTCGTCGGTAAGCGCCAGCGCAATCCCACCGGATGCGCGAAGAATGTCAAGCATGATCGTATCGCCGTAGGGCTTGGGAACGCGCAGACCCGAAGCAAAGGTCGATGCGTTCTGCCACATTTGACAGACCTTCGCCCGCCTCATCGTATGCACTGAACCACGGGCGCGCATCCTGAAGCCTGCACGGCGATCATGCGCGGTCGCTTGCCGGGCTTGACCCAGCCGAGTTGTTCCATCTCCTCAAATGCCTTCCACATGCCAATGAGTCCGACGCCACCGCCGGTTGGATAAAAAACCGCATCCGGATACTCCCATCCCAACTGTTCCACCAGTTCGTATCCCATCGTCTTCTTGCCTTCTACGCGAAACGGCTCTTTCAGCGTCGAGATATCGAACCAGCCCTCCGTCCTGTTTCCGCTCTGCCACGATGCGCGCGCAGTCGGAGATTAATCCATTCACGAGCGTGACATTCGCGCCGTATGCCACCACCTCAAGATAGTTGGCGAAGGGAACATCGCGCGGCATGAAGATATAAGCCTCAATTCCAGCAGCGGCAGCATAGGCAGCCAGAGCGCCCGCGGCGTTGCCGGCAGAGGGGACCGCGAGCTTTCGTAATCCATAATGCTTCGCCATGGTCACGGCCATGGCTAATCCGCGAGCTTTGAAAGTCCCGGTTGGATTGGCGCCCTTCTTCCTTCACGAATGCGCAGGGATATCGCTTGCTCCGCAACATCGGCGTCCAGCCCTCGCCCAATGTGACAGGAGCAACATCAGGAAGCACAGAGCGGTAGCGCCACATACCTGATCCAGTCGCAGAAACATCCTTGGCGATTACATCGCGCGGGTTCGTATCTTTCAGAGGGGAAAGGTCGTATCGAACGTAAAGCGAGCCGGCAGGCTGATCCGCACACCTTGTGCATACTGTTTGCGGAGACTCAGCCGAAACCTGAGCGTGGCAGCGAGAGCATTCCAGATGAGCAATTCGGGGCATTTTGTTCCCTGGAGGTGAGGTTAGCATTTCATATACTACCGGGCTGTTGAAAAGGATCGTCTCCACCGTCGTTCAAGTGCGTAAAAGACGTCTCTTCAACGGAACTGCCCATGTGTTCTTCCCGACCGCGAGGGCGAGAACATGCTACCTTCGCAGGCCAGTAACACTCTAATAGAGATTCCCTGACACCTGTTCGGCGAGACGCTCGAGCGGTGATGCACCATATGGATCTGCAGGTCGTGCATCCGCAGGTTGACCCAGAATCGCGCCATCCACATTTGTCAAGGCCACGACGAAATACACGTTCCGGACCCGGCCGGCGATTGTGTCCGTCTCTTGACCGGGCGCGATTGACCGCCGACACTGCACTGCTTCATTTCCAATTGCTTTGAGCTTCGAACTCCCTTCCGGGCATGAGTGAGTGTCAGCATTGCCAACCAATATTTCCAATGTCTCCGTTGCCTTTACCGTCTGGCGCGTGAATCGGCAAGAGCCCTCCCAGTTTCCAGAGGATCGCACCACAGTCGTTACACCGCCACCTAGAATCTTCGCTGCGCTTCCGCTCGTTAGCCACGGGCAAGAGGTGGCGGTCTGCGCGAATGCTACAGGGGTTGAAACAATCGACAACATGAGAGCAATGCGTCTGATCATGCTTCTATGCCTTGGGAGTGATGGGTTTGAGCGTTTCCGATTTCAGAATTTTCCCACCTTCTTGCAACACATACAGACGATTCGCATCAAGGTTTCGGAATTGATCAATCTGCCCGCTTAACCAACGAACCTCAACCAGGTCAACCTGCTTTGCTTGATCGAGTCCAAAGTGCAGGCGCAGATCGTTCTGCGAGAAGTAACTGCCTCCGCTGCGAAGCTCGTCCATCTGCACCAGTGGTCTTGTCCCATCCGATGAAGTGGTCGCGGTGACCGTAACTCTGCTTCCAATACCAGATCGATTGGACTTTGTTCCAACCAGCTTGACCTTGATCCAATTTCGGTTGAGTGTCGAATCGCAACGCAATAGTTGCGGCGGTGCATTGATGCAGTTCACCACGATATCGATATCGCCGTCATTGTCATAGTCACCAAACGCACAGCCGCGCGCCGGAGCCTTCTCGAGAATCCCCGGACCGCCCTTATCTGTGACCTCTTCAAATCTGCCATTCCGCAAATTGCGATAGAGGTACTTATGCTCGGCGTACTTCAGATCAGTCTTTGAGTTATCTACTTCAGGATAGACATGGCCATTCGACATGAGGATGTCCGGCCAGCCGTCGTTATCCATGTCAAAGAAACCTACGCCCCAACCCAGTAGGCGGGTATTAACTCCCAAGCCACCCGGATAGGTCCGGTCCTCAAAGTTTCCGTCTCCGATATTCGTATAGAGAGAGTCAGTGTCCCCAGCAAAGTTCGTCTTGACCACATCGAATTTTCCATCTCGATCGTAGTCTCCTATCGAAACTCCCATGCCCGCTTGCGGCTTGGCCTCCGCGGAAAGTGCGGCGCCCGCCTCGATTGCAATATCGCGAAAGGTTCCGTCTTTCTGATTTTGATAGAGCGTGGCGGGCGCGGAATCATTGGCAACATAAATATCCGGCCATCCGTCGCCATCAAGATCTGAAGCCGCGACACTCAGCCCATAAGTACCGATCGCCGTCCACATACCAGACTTCTGGCTCACATCGACGAACGTCCCATCGCCTTCGTTGTGATAAAGGATGTTCTTTCCTCCGGGCAGTCCTGGCGGTCCGCAAGCTACGAGAATTCCTTTGTAGGTGCAAGGACCGTCCTCAGGCAAAGGCGCAGTCTTCAGATCAAAGTCAACGTAGTTGGCAACGAATAGATCGAGATGACCGTCGCGGTCATAGTCGACAAACGTACAGCCGGTGTTCCAGCGTATTTTGGGCCCGGGCTGGATTAGCCCTGCCTGAGCCGTAACATCGGTGAACGTGCCATTGCCGTTGTTGCGGAAGAGCGCATTCTGGCCGTAGTAGGTGACAAACAGGTCGTCAATGCCATCGTTGTTGTAGTCGCCAACGCAGCAAGCTTGCCCCCAGCCAGTTTTGTGCTCTAGCCCGGAGCCCAAGGATACGTCGGTAAATGTGCCGTCGCGATTGTTCTTAAAGAGCCGGCAATGCGGCTCCTGGTCCTTGGGGAAACCTTCGAGTCGCCAGCCGTTTACCAGGAAGAGATCCATCCATCCGTCGTCGTCATAGTCATAGAAGGCGAGACCACATCCGGTTGTTTCAAGCAGATACTTGTTCTTGAATTCACCCCCATAGATCGTCTTTCCGACCAATCCCGCTTCGGGAGCAACCTCGACAAAACTGACTCCAAGCGGCGTTCCCTCAAGCGGCGACTTAGGTCCGGGCGGAGGCGGCGCCGGTCTTGCATCGTAGCTGCGCTCCTGCGGCCCAATCTTGGGTGCCTGGTGCTTTTCCCCTTCTTGCCACGGACTAGCCAGGGCAACAATGTCGGCAAATGGCAACACAAGTGCCGTGCGACTAAGTGAACGAAGAAATGCGCGGCGATTCAAATCGCGATCAACCAAGTTGATTGTCCTTCCCGGTTATTGCAGGCCGCCGCCGCTACTTTGGGGCGGGCTCCGCATTTCAGTGTGCACATGCCAAGGCACGCTTTCATTCGATATCTCAGGGTGCTTACGCAGATAGTCGAGCGAATAGGTTGGGGCCCCCGGATCAATACGCTTCATGGTGTATAGAGCGGCCTCTTGTGCTGCTTCGGTCTTCATGCCCTTGCGACGGTAAAGAATGGCCAGGTTATAGTGTGCTGCCAAATCGTCTGGATCAATGGCCTGCAGTGCCTTGAACTGTTCGATAGCCTCGTCTGACCGGTGTTGTTGATAGTACGAGATACCCAATTCCCGTCGTGCATCTCTCGATTGAGGAAACTGAGCCACGACCTTTTCGAGGTCCGCGGTCTCTGCTTCAGAATGACGCGCACGCCGTTCCACGAGCGCCATGTAATAGAGGGCCCGTGCATCGTCGGGAAGCATTGTGAGTGCTCTCTCTAGTGGCTTGCGAGCTTCCTCATACTTTTCCCATTCAATGTAAGTCAAGCCGAGGTTAATGTATCCATCCTTGTAGTCCGGTCGCAGACGAACCACTTGTTCAAAGGCATGAATTGAGTCTTCATACTGCAACTGATCCAGATAACCTATGCCAAGATTATTCCAGCGCATCCATTCCGGGTTATCGCCTGGGAGGGCGGGCTCAGGCTGGTTCTCACCGATATGCAGGATGCGGCTGCGGGAGGCAATCTCCACCACGGGATAGGCCGGATGGTCAGTGCCGAAGATGTTGTTCAGATAACTCTGCCGAAGGTGGCGATAGTTGACCTGGGCGCGCATGGTAAGCGGTCCCTTCGCTCCGGGAGGCAGGCGGAATTGGTAGCGCACCAGTGCCGAACGTCCGGCCTGAACCGTGTTGTCATAAGCCATGGAATGGATTGCAGACACCACGTGATTGTCTACAAAGTCTCCGGTCACATCGACGGGGCGATTGGTAAAGCTATGCGCGCCGTAATCCAATGTCCCATCCGGCCGGAGGAAGCCACTCTTGTAAATCGCGGTTCCAGTGGCATCCGTCACGGTGAACTGCACCCATGCCTCATAAAGATCTCGCACTTCGGGAATCAGTGAATGGCCGATATTCTTGTTCTGGATAACTACGAATGCTTCCACCACATCTTTGTCATGCAAGGCAAAGGGCACTGTTCCAAGAGGAGCGATCGCCTCATTCGCGTTGTTAATCTTGATACCAAAGATATCGACATTCAGGTAATTCCCACTCTTCAGGAATTCAATAGTCTTGTTGAGTTGCTCGTCGAACCCATAGTAGAAGGGGACCGCGGTATTGCCGGCAAGCCAGCGGTGCGACGCAAAGGTGCCGTTCTTTGCACCCGGCTCAGGCAGCGCATTTGGATCGCGCTTCATATGGCAACCTTGGCAGGTAGTGAAGTCCGCGGTATAGAAGGTAAGCGGATTGCGCTTGGAAAATTTAGAGTTCTGCCATTCGTCGTAGGCGGTAAACGCACGAATCCACTTGTAATCGTTCAGCGCCGGAGGCAAGTTCGCCTTATGACACGCGGCACAGAATTCCGGCGTGTGATAAATGTCCTGCATCACTGCTTTGGAGTGCCGGTCAAGATGCGCGAGAATTTCGGCGTACGGCACGATGCCGGGAATTCGCTTGCCCTGCTCATCGACAAGGACGGAAGGGACGGCCATGACAAAGCCGCCGTTTCCCAGCTTCGACTGAACACTTTGAATAGAGTGGCACGTCATACACGTCAGTCCGTCTCGATCAAAGGACCTGTCCAGAGTCGAACCGGTGTTCATGGCTCCGCCCAGAACCGCAATCGGGTTATGGCAGCTGTCGCAGTGCCGGGCAAACTCAATTCCTTTGGTGCGAAGCAGAATATTTACGCTTGTTCGATAGAAAGGCGTGCGGAAAGCATTGGAGTGCAGGGCCTGGCGCCACTGGTGATACGCCTCCTGGTGGCAGTAGCCGCAATACTCGGCATCTGGAAAGGCCCCCGGCTGCAGGAAATCGTCACCTTCCGCGGCGGCATTGCCGGGCATCGAAATCTTGTCTTTGGAAAATGGAAAGTTATACGTCTCGCGCACCTTATCCGCGTAGGTCTTGCGCGCTTTCGCTTGGTCCGCGGGGGAGTCTACTGCTCCGAGCGTGCCTCGGACAACCCAGACTGAGACCACACCGAGGAGCAGAATCAAAACGAGAATGCGTCGTGCGTGACGACTCATCGATCAATACCTTTATGGCGGCGCTCTATTTCCACGGAGTGTTCCCTTGCCGGTGTGAATCCATGCAATCGTGCAAGGCGTCGGGGATGCGAGGGGGAAAGAAGGCGCCAATTGCAACTCGCAGTATAGGCCAGCCACGAAGGGTTGTATACCATCGAGAGGTTGATGGGGCGCCTCACTCTTGCTGGCGGTTCGCGAAGGACTTGGCTTGGGCTCGCTCTGCTTCGGCTTCCGCAGTCTTGCCTTGCTTCTCCAATGCTTCGGCCAGTTCTGTGTGTGCCTCAACGTAACCGGGGTCAAAGGCTAATGCATCCCGGAATTGTGCGATGGCATCGTCCACCTTTCCGCTCGCCATCAATGACTTGCCCGAGTTAGTCGCAACTTCGGCCCGCTGCATGTTCATATGTACGCGCATTAGATCTGCCGCAACTTTCCGCTCCTCGGCAGCTTCGGTAGGTTGGTTCTGCTTGATGAGCACCGCAGCCAATAGAAGGTGCGAGTCTGCTTGGCTTGGAAGTCGTCGTATGGCCTCACGCAGGGCGGTCACAGCGTCCTGCAGGCGGTCTAGCTTGTTATAGACGCTCCCCAGCATGGCCCATGCGTCACCGTTTGCTGGATGTAGCTTCAGCGATATCTCCAACTGGGATGCAGCTTGCTCGTAACGCCCAGCCTGCATGTAAAGTTGGCCCAGGACGTACGCCGGTTCGTAGGCAGAAGGATTCAGCTTTTGCGCCGCCTCTAGTTCCTGAATGGCGTCGTTCGCGTCGTCTTGCAGCTTGTAGGCGACGCCAAGATCGTAATGCATCTGCGGGGAATCCGGAGCGAGCTTAAGAGCCGCCTTCAGCTCCGCCACCGCTTCGTCCGTCCGGTTTATTTGAAGATAGGCTGCAGCAAGGTCCTGATGCGCTGTGGCGTCCGAGGGCCTCATTCCAATCGCGCGCTGCAAGAATGGCACAGCATCGGTGGCCCGATGAACCTGACTGAGAGCCAAGCCGAGATTGATCAGCGCATTTGCATTCCTGGGCTCAGCTTCAACGACCGACTTCAGCAAGGGAATTGCATCCTCAACGCGATTCACTCGCTGCAATACGAGCGCCAACTGGTCCGCGGCTGCAATCGATCGGGGGTCAAGGCGGTGAGCCTCCTCGAGAACAGGAACAGCTCGTTCGTCATGGCCCGCATCTGCGAGGGCTTTGCCTACTTCCAGGGCGACCTTCGCATCTTGCGGTGAAAACTCGTAGGCTTTCATCCATTCAATGGTTGCACCGGACTTATTCTCGGCCTGGAGCACGAATCCGAGGTGCAAATGGGCAACCGCGAGATTCTCCTTCAGGTTGATGGCCTCGTTGAATTCCTGTTCTGCCTGCTCCCAATCGCGAGTCTGCGCATAAATCGACCCAAGTTCGTCGTGTAATTCCGGATTCCCTGCATCCTGCGCAATCATATGTTTCATTCGATTGGCGGCGCCAGCCGTCTGCCCGGTCGCAACGAGTGCCCTCACATAGGACGCCTGTACGTAGGGTGGAAGGGCTCGCCCTTCAGCAACCGCAGTCGATTCCACCTTTGCGAAAAGCGGTAATGCGTTCGCGGGCTGTCCTGTCTGCTCGTAGGCCAGTGCCAGATTCATCTGCGCGGATCCATCGTCAGCCTTGATCGCAAGAGCCTTTTGCAGTTCTCTTATGCCTGCCGCGATCTGCCCCTCGCGCACCAGCACGGCTCCCAATGCACTGTGACCCTGCTCTGCCGCGGGTGCGAGCTTTACCACCGCTTCAAATTTGGATTTTGCGGTTTTGATGTCGTTGCGGGACAGGGCCGCCACTCCTTCGCGGTAATCTGCATCCGCCTCCTTCAGACTGGCAGACGGCTCTTGGCACATGAGCGGCCGAGCTATATCGAAGTCTGACAGTGAGATCAGAAGCAGTAGAAACGGCAATTGGGGAGGAACGAAGCGCATGCGGAACCTCCACATTCTAGCGCAACGTTGCGACAGGAGAAGTTCGCAGCTTTTCCCGAACTTCGCCGCTCGTGTTGAAGGCAGTTATCCGTCCGCGCGGATAGATCGAGGCGTTGACCGCCCAATGGGCAGCTACTCCCCAGTAAGGGACGGATCGGCCACCACACGACAATAGGCCCTGCCGTTGCGGCGATTTCTTCGTTGTGCCGTGCCGTCAGTGTAGCTTTCCAACGCAATCCGAAGAGAATGCCAGGCTGAAGGGACAAACCCGTACGTCAGAGCGTATCTTTACGCCAGCACATCGTGCACCACATTGAATCGTCTTCCCTGAGTCGTTCTCCTTCGGTTCATTGTGGCTCCTCCTATCCTCTTCGCTCCGCGGTCAACCGGCGAAGTGCCATTCGACAGGGATCTTGTCGCGGCAATCTGTTGGCCAGGAGTTCCAAATGCGAATGTCTTCTTCCAAGGTCACGATCGGGACCCTCGTTCTTGCCACATCTCTGCCGTTACTCTCCCTCCCATTGCATGGTGAAAGTCCAACAAAGGCCCGGACCGAATCCGGTTCAATATCAGGAGTCCGCGAAGAGGGAATTAGCGTCTACAAAGGAGTCCCCTTCGCCGCCCCGCCCGTAGGAGACCTGCGGTGGCGCGCTCCCGTCCCCGTCGAGCCATGGCCCGGTGTGCGCAAGGCAGACGCGTTCGCTCCCTCCTGCATGCAAGCAGGTGTTTCCATGCCAGGTGAAGCGCCTCGCGCAGTCAGCGAAGACTGTCTCTACCTCAACATCTGGACTCCGGCGAAGCGTGCACGAGAGCATCTGCCCGTGATCGTGTGGATTTATGGCGGCGGTTACATCAATGGATCAAGCGCCATGCCGTTGTATTGGGGTGATCGCCTCGCGCGCAAGGGTGTGATCGTTGTCAGCATTGCCTATAGGCTTGGCCCGCTTGGCTTTCTGGCGATGCCCGAGCTCACGCGCGAGTCCCCGCAGCATTCATCAGGTAACTACGGACTGATGGACCAGATCGCCGCGCTCGAATGGGTGAAAAGAAACATTGCCGAGTTCGGCGGGAACCCGAAATGCGTCACCATCGCAGGTCAATCGTCCGGATCGATTTCGGTCAGTATCCTGATGTCTTCGCCGCTCGCGAAGGGCCTGTTTCAGCGAGCCATCGGAGAAAGTGGAGGTCTGTTCGAGCCGCTCCAGCTTGCTCCAAAATATCTGCTGGCGAATGCGGAACTTGACGGTGAAAAGTATGCCGCTTCGCTCGGTGCAACAACGCTTGAGCAATTACGCTTGTTGCCTGCGTCTCAGCTCACTGGCAACGCCGGAGGAATCGTCCACCCGGTCATTGAACCCTATGTGCTTCCTCTTTCTCCCTATGACGCCTTCAATTCAGGCAAGCAAAATGATGTACCTCTCCTCCTCGGTTCGAATGCCGAGGAAGCCCGGTCCCTGGTGGACGTGAGCCATGTGACAATGTCGAATTTCTCAAGTGGCATTGAGCAAAGCTACGGAGCTCTGCCTCCTCCACTGCTCGCAGCCTATCCCCACATCACTGACGAGGAAGCACGAGAGGCGCGTCTCGGCTTTGAGCGCGATCTTCGCTTTGGTTGGGATATGTGGGCGTGGGCAAGATTACAGGCTGGAAGCGGGCATAACGATGTTTACTACTACTCGTTTCGGCGACACCCACCCTTCCTGCCTGGTTCTGTATACGCAGGATGGGGTGCAAGCCACTTTGCTGAACTCTGGTATGTTTTCGATCATCCCGATCAAGATCCCTGGAAATTGACAGAGGCAGACGGCAAGCTGGCCGAGGTGATTTCCAGCTACTGGGTCAACTTTGCAAAGTCTGGAGATCCGAATGCCTCTGGGCTTCCCACGTGGCCGTCGTTCACGAATACAAACGACAAGGTCCTCTATCTCGACGACCCGATTGCCACCGGTGGGGTGGCGAGCATGAATAGTCTCAAGGTTTTCGACGCCGTCTATTCCTCAGTGCGCGGTAGACCCTTCGGCGCGCGATAGCAGGTCAATTACAGACAGAAGTTGAGCGGCCACGTGTCCATAGTGCTGCAAGATTCAGATTTCATGTCCGAGACTCCGCTTAGTCTTCAGGGGGCGTGTCAGATTGTCGGCATTGGAAAGTCGCGCAGGATGATGGAATTGACTAGGTTGTCCGGCATCGACACCCGCCCCAATTAAAGCAGCAGCTGGCGAGTGTTTCATGAACCGTTGGTCCCATCCCTCATATTTCACAAATGTGAATTGGCGCGCCCATCTCACAGAACACTCGAATTCTATTTAAATTTTCTCCGGCTGTGCAATCCAAGGCGGTGCCTCAGCCGTACCGTATGCAAACGAGTGGCGAGTTCCTGAGCTCCTCTCTCCCCCTCCTCGGGTTCAGGTCGGCCCATTCCTCAATGAAGCAACGTCAATTAGGAGAGCCCCATGTCAAATCTGAGGTCTGCAATCGGACTCGCATTGAGTCTGCTGATTGCCATTCCACCAGGCGCATTTGCCTCGAGTCACCGAGAAGCGCCAATCACCGCCCTGGATCATGCAGCCGACATCACCGATTTTTACGCGTTTGTCAGCTACGATCATCCAGATCGAGTCACCTTTATCCTGAACGTCGACCCGTTTCTACAGCCGAGCAACGGGCCAAACTACTTTCCGTTCGACCCATCGATCGTGTATCAGATCAAAATCGACAACGATCAGGACGCGCGGGCAGACATCACCTTCCAGTTCAGATTTCAAACCACAATCCGCGCACCCAAGGTTTTCACAGGCTTTGTCGGTGCAGGCAACGGGATCAACGCACCCGCAAATTCGCCGGCCCCTGTCGCTCCCGGCACGCCGATCGTACCACCCGCGATCACGTCTCTTGAGTGGCTCCGGGGCTGCAGGCCTGAGTCTTCAGCAGACCTTCACCGTGAATATGATCAAGGATTCTCGCAACATCTCCCTCACGAATACTGCCGGCAGCCCGCTGATCGCAGTTCCCAGCAACGTGGGTCCTCGCACCATGCCGGACTATGACTCCCTGGCCGCGCAAGGAATCTATAGCCTTGTAGGCCGTGACGGCGCCTCCGACATTCGGGTTTTCGCGGGCACAGTCGCAGATCCATTTTTTATCGATCTTGGCGCAGCATTCGACAGCTTCAACTTCCGCACCAGCGCCGGTGGCGGAGTCCTACCTCGGCATCGCAGGACAAGGACAACTATCTCAACTTGGCTCCGAATGCCGTTGCCGGTTTTAATGTCAATACCATCGCGATCGAGGTGCCCATCTCGATGCTGACCCGCGATGGAGCCATGCACTCGGCCACAGATCCGAAGGGCACCATTGGCACGTGGGCCACTACTTCCAGGGCCGAACTCACCATTCGTCCCTCCCCGAAACCTGCACAGAACTTTGGCAACCTGGCTCAGATTCAGCGCCTCGGCAATCCATTGGTCAATGAGCTGATTATTGGGACGGGCAGCAAGGACTACTGGAGCATGTCAGATCCGGTAAACGACAGTCAGTTTGCGTCATTCGATCTTGATCCACTGCTTGCGAGGGTGTTCAACGCCGTCTACGGCATCAACATACCCGCGCCACCGCGAACCGATCTGCTGCCTCTGGTGACGTATGCTGCGCCGATTGCCCCCGCCGGCACTCCAGCCGGGCCCATCGCCGACCTTTTGCGGCTCAACACGGGTGTGCCTCCTACATCGCTTGCGAACCGGAGTCGTCTTGGACTCATCGGAGGCGATCCGCGGGGTTCCCCAATGGCCGCCGTTTGACCGATGACGTGGTCGATATTGCAGCCCGAGTCGTAGGCGGTGGAATTCTCAGCCACGGCTTCGACATTGCCCCTAACAACCTGATCGGCGACGGAGTCAACGCGCCCGATGTCCCTCCGCAAGAGACATTCCCCTATGTGCACTTTGCCTACAGTGGCCGCGACAGCCGTCACATTAGCGCTGGAGATTCCTACCGGCTGCGGAGATCAGCCAAATCCCTCCAGCTCTCAAAACTCGGATGCTCCGCCGGCAAACCAGGGCGGTTCCTCGGCATGCCCAGTCAACTGATTCTAGAAACGACCAATTGCTCTAAGAACGGACCAAATAGGTTGCCTGAACAAAACCGACTCTCTGCGCGGACTCGATCTCCGCGCAGAGAACCACTGAACCGTCACATATTCGAAAAATGGGGTTCCGCATGAAGCCTTTGCCGGCAGCACTCTCTATTCTTTCCGTTATCCTCACTGCACCGGGATTCGCCCAACCAACATCCCTTGCAGCGACGGATCAACTGAATCCATCGGACCAGACCACGGTTCCGGAATCCACACCGGCACAGCAAAGAATCGCGGCGGCGAAGCAACAAATCGAGGCAGATCCAAAGAAAATCCAGGCCTATAACGAGTTGGCCCTCGCCTTTCATACGGACGGGCTCGCGAGACAGCTGATCCCAAATACCTGAACGATGCGGATGCAGCTCTTACTCAAGGATTGAAACTGGACGCGTCGGACTTTCAATTACAGAAAACGCAAGTCGCCCTCCTGTCAAGCCGCCACCAATTCATTGAAGCCAGGGACCAAGCCACCAATCTCCATCTGCGCATGCCCGACGACGTGATGACCTATGGATATCTCGCTGAGGCAGACATTGCCCTGGGAAAGTATGCGGATGCGGAGACGAATGCGCAGTGGATGATGAATATGCGGCCCAACAACACGCCGGCACTGCTGGTCGGGGCCCAGCTGCGGCTCTTGTATGGCGATGCACGCGGCGCAATCGAGTTTCTGAATCAGGCATACTCACAGACATCGCCCGCCGAAGTGGAAGAACTCGCTTGGATCGCCAACCAAATCGCTTCCATTCAGATTGATTCCGGCCAGAAGGACGACGCCGCGCAAACTCTGGAACAGGTAGAACAAATCTTTCCTGACTATCCCTGCACGATAGAAAATCTGGCGCGTGTCCGCATGGGCCAGAGTCGCGCAAAAGAGGCCATTCAACTTTGGACAAAGGCAACATCCGTAGATTCGGATCCCCATCTTCTGTATGAGCTGGCAAGAGCGCAAGAGGCGGCAGGACAATCCGAAGAGGCTCGCGTCACTTATGCGAGGTTCGAGAAGCTAGCGAACGCGCCGGACACGGCTACTGAAGACTCGAAGCTGGATCTGATTCTTCTGTATGCCGAAACCCCTGCGAAGGCGAGCAACGCTCTGCAATTGGCACAGCATGAAGTAATTGCCCGGCAGGATGTGAGCACGCTGGACGCGTACGCATGGGCACTCTACGTCAATGGCAAATACCAGGAAGCGGACGAAACGATCCAGAAGGCTCTCGCGGTGGGAATCCAGAGTGCTCCGCATGTTCGATCATGCCGGCCATATTGCGCAGAAACTTAACAACCTTGCGGACGCCACGAAATACTTCCAACGGTCTGCCCAGGTCGATCCTTCATCGGAATACGCAGACGATGCCCGTGCGTCGCTTGGCCTTCCGATGGGCGCAAATGGCTTTGAAAAGAAATCAGCCAAGATCGATTCTCGCGATCGAAACTTCGTCCGCCTTGTCTGACGCCACTGCATCCCGCCAGTCTTCGGCTCCGGAAGATCGCCGTGATCGAACAGAAATGCCTGCAGGAATTGGGATGACCGCGGCTTCCTTGGTCTTTGTTCCGGTTCCCCGGGATCTGATGACGCCTCAACCAACTGGAACCAACCACCTCATCCATACAGCGCAGGTGACCGTGACTCGTAATCCGAAGGATGCTACGGGATATGCGGGACTGGGCGCCGCGTATTTCCAACGCGCCAGGGAGACGGGCGACGTAAGCGACTATCAGCTCGCTGAAGAGTCCCTGACGAAGTCGCTTGATCTCAACTCCGCGGATTTTTCAGCCGACACCGCCTTGGAAACAATGGCGGAAATATGCATGGGAGAACATCGCTTCGCGGACGCTCTTGGCTTTGCGCAAAAGGCGTTGTCCCTCGGAACCGGCGACCTTTCGCCCTTCGCCCTTGTTGGGGATGCCTATGCCGACATGGGTGAGTACGACAAAGCCGGAGTCGCATATAGCAAGTTGACTCCTCGCGATATGACCCCTTTCTCCGCGTGCGGCGTATGCGCGCGATAGCCGGCTTTCCTATCTCAAGTTCATCGGCGGCGATACCGGGGCTGCCATCCGTCTCATGAAGACCGCAGTTACGGAGGGAATAGAGGCCCAACTCCAGAACGAAAATCTTGCCTGGTTGTACTACGAGTTGGGAGAGTTTTATACGCAGGCTGGCGACGCAAATTCCGCCGATACGTCTTACCTTGCCGCACTCAACGCACATCCTGGTGACTATCGCGCTTTGGCCGCTCTGGCCAGGCTCAGGGCTAACAATGGCAGATATGCGGAGGCGATCGTGCTCTATCAAAAGGCGATTGCTGTCGTGCCGATGCCCATCTTTATCGCAGAACTAGGGGATCTTTATGCAAGGGCTGGGAACCAGGCGGAAGCGCAGAAGCAGTATGCACTGGTCGAATACATTGGACTGCTTGGGCACATCAATCAAGTGCTTCACAATCGCGATCTGGCACTGTTCTATGCCGATCACGATATGAAGCTCTCGGAAGCCCTCGATCTCGCGCAGAAGGAACTTGAGGTGCGCCGCGACATATACACGTGGGACGCGCTGGCGTGGGTTCTCTACAAGAATGGCAAGCTGGAAGAGGCCGCCAAAGCGAGTCAGAGGGCAATGCAGTTCGGAACGCGGGATGCTCTCCTGCTGTTTCACGCCGGCATGATCGCCGAGGGTCTGGGGCATCGAGAAGAAGCTCGAAGCGCGTTGGAGGAAGCGCTCCAAATCAATCCGCATTTCCACCTGATCTACACAAGCATGGCCCAGCAAAGACTCGTTGCGCTTGGAAGCACTCGCCGAATCGAAGGGAGCTTCAAATGACGATGCTCGCTAGACGGTTTGGCGGATTCGCGCTCTTGCTTCTCTCGCTTTCGCTCTGTCGTCCGGCCTCGGCGCATCCGATGGGCAATTTCAGTGTGAATCACTACTCCAAAATCACCCTCGATCGGGACCGGATCCGCATTCATTACCTTATCGATCTTGCGGAGATTCCCACCTACCAGGAACTACAGCAGGCGAATATTTCAGCAACCGCGTCTCGATCCGAATTCCTCCACCGTGATCAATTACGTTGCTGCACGCGGCGCGGAACTTGGACTGGTCTCATCCTCGATGTGGACGGCAAGGTTGTTCCTCTTCATCTCATTTCCAGCGGCGTCATCTTTCCCCCCGGGGCGGGCGGTCTTCCCACGATGAAGATGGGGTTTGTCTATGACGCAGTTTACCCATCGACTCTCGACCGCCGGCATATCGACATTCACTTCGTCGACAACAACTATCCCGGTCACACTGGCTGGAAGGAGATTACTGCTCTGGCTTCGCTGGCTCTTTGCTGCGCAGCTCGGTTCCATCAAATGATCGAAGCGAGCGAACTGAGCAAACTATCCAACCGATCTCCTTACAAGCCCTCCTCAGGATCTCGAAGCCTCTGTGATTGCCACGCTGCCGGCATTGCCAACGATCGCTGATGCGGGCCTATAGTCTCGTCGACGGGCCGCCGCGTTTCCGACAGCCGGAAGATTCGCGCACGCCAATTGGATCGCGCCACGAGCAACACTGGAGCTCGCTTGCACAGTCCGCGAGCTCACGCGCCGCACAGCCCAAAGGAATCTTTCGCGGCCTTCAATAGCGGCCTCCACCCCCGTGCACCTTCAGGCCAATCGACAGCAGACGCCGCGCAGCAAATTTACCGAACTGATTCAGGCACAAAACCTGAGTGCCTGGTTCTTGTTCACGGCGGCCCTGATTGCCATCGGTCTTGGCGGGCTTCACGCATTGGAGCCTGGCCACGGGAAGACCATCGTCGCCGCATATCTCGTAGGTTCTCAAGGGAACTGCGCGTCATGCTTTGCTGCTTGGAATCATCGTTACCGTCTCGCACACGGCCGGCGTGTTCGCTCTCGGAGCGATTACCTTGTACGCCTCGCGCTATATTGTTCCCGAGCAGCTATATCCATGGCTTGGTGCGCTCTCCGGCATCACAATTGCGGAGCTCGGCTGCTATATGCTCCTGCGCCGCTTGACCGGCACGGCTGCGGACTCACTCTCATGCCCCAGGACATCCCATCGACATTGGACGCTTCTGGAAGCGCCGCGGGAACAAGGAGATAGAAGGCAGCCCGGACTTCCGCGATGCGAAAGTTCGACACGATCCGTAAGCTTGACGCAACTCTTCACCTTGGGCATTACGGGGGGAATCATCCCGTGCCCGGCCGCATTGATTGTGCTCTTGAGCGCATTCGCGCTGCACAGAATTGGCTTGGGTCTTTTCCTCATTTTGCCTTTCAGCGTCGGACTCGCCGCAGTTCTGATTGGGTTTGGAATGCTGATGGTCTACGCGCGCCGTTTTATGACCCATCTTCAGATCGACGGACCATTCACCAAGCGCTGGCTCCCGGTCGCGTCCTCCGCATTCATCACGGTTCTTGGCCTGATGCTGGCGATTCAAGCCCTCTCCTCCGTGCACCTGGACGCGAGTGTGCTTTCCAAAGAGAAACTTGGTCCCATCTTATTTGTTACGGGTCTTGGCCTGATTCTTGGCATGCGCCATTCGACCGATGCCGATCATGTGGTCGCCATTTCAACCATCGTCAGCAAGCAGCGAAGTATCCGCAATGCCGCCGTCATCGGCTCCATCTGGGGATTGGGCCACACCATCACAATCTTCATCGTTGGCTCACTGATCATTCTATTTGGAGTCGAGATTCCTCCTCGCCTGGGGCTGTCGATGGAATTCAGTGTCGCTGTCATGCTCATTCTGCTCGGCGTCCTGAACCTTACGGGGGTCCTGCAGAAGGTGACAAGCTTCTTCACCCCAGCGATCGCCGACCCTGCACGCAGCACCTCCTCGACAGCGATAGAACGAGGCAAAAAATGGAGAGCCTGTTCGACAATTCCGTTGGCCGCCTCGGTCTCTTTCAATGCTTGCGACCTCTGGCCATCGGTCTTGTTCATGGACTTGCCGGTTCGGCGGCCGTCGCGCTGCTGGTACTCTCAACGATTCATGATCCTGTCTGGGCATCGGTGTATCTGCTGATCTTCGGTGCTGGAACCATGATCGGGATGATGTGCATGACTGCTGCAATCGCGGTTCCGCTTTCATTTGGCGGAGATCGCTTTGCCAAAATGGGCAAGTATCTTGGAGCCGCCTCGGGGATGGCGAGTCTTTGTTTTGGCTCATTTCTTGTCTACCAACTTGGATTTCTGGGCGGGCTCTTTACCAGCCATCCTCAGTGGACCCCGAGATAGTGTTGAAGCTAGATCTCGATTCCTGAAGGCAGAGGCTATCGACCGCACGTTGTGGGCCACAAGTTTCAGGATAGGATTGCCAATCAGCGCACTCTGTTCTCCATGTGAATGCTCTTCCGCGGGATTGCTCTTCAAAGTGGGCTTCTTGAACGTTTCGCCTTCCTTCGGCGTAGCTCGGGAGCCGCTCATCCAGACCTACCTCGAAAATCTGGGCGTCGTGCGGATTGACATGTCTCGTTTGAAATCTAAGACGTTCTCGCAGAGTTTGCGAGCGAAGGTCATTTTTCCGGACCAAACCGCCAGGAGACGGATGCGCCAGCCCAGGACACCATGCGGATTCCCACGCTCTGCTCGTTTGTCCCGCAGGCGAAGTCGTTGTATTCTCCAGTCGGACCGGATCCGGGCGCGCAGTATGGCGTCTGACCAAGCGTCCAGCTCTGATCCAACGTTTCGGTAGTCTGCCCGGTGTAACCGCGAGCTACCATTCCGTTCACTCCAAGCTCTAATCGGCCGTCGAGGAGAGAGCGCACCACGGCGAGCCGGACTTCGCCGACCGGTATAGCCTCATATTGACCAGGATGCTGTGGATTGCCTGCGTCCAAGAACCTGTGGCCCACGTACTCGTATTCTCCGCGGGCGTGGAAGCGCGCTGGCAGCTTGTCGAGCGTTGTGAGAGCGTCGAAGATAGTTCGTGGCGCTTCAGGCACAACAGTTCCGGGAATCCCATTGAAGGTCTGGAGACGTGCGTCGGCCTTGGAGAAGACTGCCTGTAATGTGCCAAAGTTGAACTGATGTCGCGCGTTCGCGGTAAGAAACTTGAGTGTGCTCGGTCCAAGGTTGTCTGCCGAGCCATTGTCGGGATCGATCTTGGCCAATGTTGCGGTCATCGTCGTCCGACCCACGGTCAAGCGCACATCAGTTCCGGAGAATCCTTTGTCGAGCACCACTTGCACGGCGTGAGAGCGCTCGAACGGGTTCGCTAACGCTCCGGTTCCCATTGCGGAGGGAGCCAAATTGACACGCGGGTCTTCCGTGAAAAACGCCTGCCCGATGCTCAAAGACGCTGAGGGTATCCAGTGGGCCGGCCCAGTGCCCGGGGACCAGGTCACAGTGACTTTGGGTTCCTCGAATCGTTTCCACTCATTGAAGGAATAGGCGGGCCTGAACTTGTCGGTGTTCTTCATCTCGACCTGTTCATCGCGCAGGCCGGCATAAAACTGCACACGCTTTCCGAGGTCTCCACGCATTGCCACGTAGGGTGCGAGTTCGCGGATTGTGACGTTGTTCCCCAGTACCGGAACGAAGGAACCATAAGATGGGGGATTGGGAGAGAGGTAGTGATCTAAATCGTCGTTGTGGATGTCATCTTCGTTATAGAGAAGTCCCGCCATCGCCTCCAGCCACGGTTTAAACGTGTGGGTCTCGCGTACCTCCGCGCCTTCAACTGTGCGGAACTCGCTCTGTCGGATCAGTCCCTCGCCGAAGTTTGAAAACAGCGCCAGATTGTAGGTACGGAAGAAGCCGGAAAAGGCGAGTTCGTCGTTCATCCCAATCTTCCACTGGTCGTTTGCAGCCAATAGCCCGGTGTGCGTTTGGTCTTTCTGCCGTACGTCGAGTGTGTCGTTCAACTGCACCCCGAATCCGATTGGAATCAGATTCCCTTCATGTGATTCCCCCCAATATCCAAGGCTGAAGAAGGTGATCTCATGTTTGCCGAGATCGAAAACGCGAAGTCCATTCCATTTGAACTGCCTGCGATGTTCCAGCGTTCTCATCAAGCCGTTGCCGTAGTTGGCTTCGAGGGCTAACCACTCTTTCTTTGTCGCATCGGAAGGCGCAAATCCAACCGTCAAGTCCATGTCTCGATAGTCGCCGGTCAATGTCACAAACCGCTGCAATTCCGGACGCAAGCTATAGGTTGCCGCCATGTTAAGCGCATGATCGCCCTCAAGCACGTTGTATGCGCCACCATCGGTTCCCACATTTCCCAGCGCCGCAGAGACATATATGTTTGGGTCGGCATAGCCGTTGCCATGCGCGTTGGCGGAGAGATTGTTGGGAATCAGGTAGCCACCGACAGCAATGTACTGCGCAATCGGCTCTCCGTGATCGCCCGCAACACCCGGCGCAAAGTATTGCGGAGCCTTGATGCCGCCGGCGGCTGTCTCCACGGGCATACCTGGAATTGAGATCGGCGACCCGGGGCGCCCTGGGTTGGCATCGAGCAATTCCTCACGCACCATCACCTTTTGCGAGGGATCGGGAGAGGCAATCGCGATGTCGCCGACATCAGCCGATACGATCACTTCTTGGGAAGCCCCTGCCACGCGCTCAAGATGGAGCGTAACAGTCGTTGTGGTGGGGCTCAAATCTAGATTGCGGGTGACTCCGGCAAATCCAGCCGCTTCCACGTGCACCGAGTAGGCCCCAAACGCGGGAAGAACAATCGTGAATCCGCCGTCGCTTCTGGTTGTGCTGAACAGACGCACGCCTGAAGCGGAATCGAGTTCGACATGTGCTCCAGACACCGTCCGACCGCCAGGATCGAATACGGTTCCGCTGATCCGGACAATAGTAGTCTGAGCAACCCCTGCAAGGGATAAGGGCAAGGTGAAAATCGCGAGTAGTACGACTATCAATTCCGTGCTACCGCGCCTCATCATTTTGCCCCCACCACAATAGACATACGTGGGATTAGTACATGTGGATTTGTTTGTGATGGGGCCTGTGCCCGTTTTCGTGCGGCTTCTCGTATGTGCCGGTACGGTCATCACCAGGCGTCCACGGCACGCCCTTTAATTCTATTAGCCAGCCGGCAAGGTGCTCCACTTTGGTCTTTGGCCGCCATTCCAAGAACGATCTTGGCACAAACCAGGGTCTGACGCCTGAATCGGACCGAGCTAGATCGCGATCATGGCGCGCCAACTGTATTCCAGCCCTTCGAAGGCTATCGAGCGAATACAGGGAATAGTTTGATAGGGCCCCGAAGAATCGCCACAGACGCAATATGATGGCGTCTCCTTGGTAGCCTACATGGGGCTTGGGGGGGCTTCAAGAAGCGAGTCGTCGTCCATTGACTAAGTTGACCGAGGATTATCAGCGCAATCAGCCGCAGCATGCGGTGACCCGATAGGTCGCCTTATCTAAGGTTAGCAGGTTGCCTACATAAGATCTGCGCAAAAGTGCTCACTCTCGATGCTGATATCAGATGAAGTGGTGAGTAACCAAACGTCGAACCTCGGGAAACACACGTAATGGCTCTGAAGAATGAAACCACCGGCACATAGAGATAGTTAGGCGTATGCTCAAATTAGGATTTATCCCCCCCCTTCTCGCCTTCAGCACTCCAAGCTTCGCTCCAGACGAGCACCGTCCAAGTACTCCACAGAGCGACTGGAGTTGCCATGACCCTCATCAAAAAAGGCGATGTGAAAAACGATCCTTCTTCCCGCAATCGCAGTGAGATCCATTTGCATCGATCGTCCAGTCAACCCGATGCAACCGGCTTTTCCGGAGGGCAATCGGATTCAATTTCAAGCAATGCGGTTGAGAGGACGCGCAACTTTCCCACTTCAAGCGGACCGAAGATCGTCCCGACTCAGGATCAACCTGACTCCAGCCATACTGTGACGCTCGCAGACTCCAAAAGCGCGCAAGCGTGAGGCTTCATTCAGTTTTTCTGCGCGAAGGGTGCATTTTGCCAAAGCGTTTGGATCCGCTGCGGGCGCCTGTTGGCGATCATTGGACCTGCGTGGATGAAATTCCTGCGTCGGTTTTCGATACCATGATCCGCCAGGCGGGTTGGCACTTCATGTGGATTCTGCGCCCCAGTGCCAGAAGAGGTATCGGGATCACGCGGGAAGCAGCGACTGACCGAGCATTGACCCGCGCACTTAGAGGCATAGCAACTCGATTCAACGCCGCCGAGCTTGATTCCATTCGAGTCAGAAAGTATCCAGGTTTCTACATCGCAAAGATCACACTGCAATCCCGTCAGATCCAGGAGCACACTTCGCTGGACGATGTCGATGAACGGCACGCACGGATGGCTGCGGCGAGATAGGCCCAGCGCGCCCATAGGCGAAAGCGAAGATCGGATCCTTTCAGTCTGTCTAAATGGAGACTGTGCATCTTCTCTTTGTTGATTCGCGATTCCAATGAAAGTAGGCAAAGATGTCTATATCCGAAATACTGCATTCTGAAAATCCAGTCGGGGGTCCGGCTCGCCCCCCCGTGTTGCCCATCGCGTTGAAAGCCTGCAGCCTGCCGTTGCCGACACGCATCGCCTTTATTGGAAACTATCTTCCGCGTGAATGCGGAATCGCCACTTTTACAACCGACTTATGCAATGCGTTGGCCGCCGAATATGGAGAAGGGCGCCTCTTTGCGATTCCTGTCAACGATCCCGATTCGAGCTACGAGTATCCCGAGCAGGTCCGCCTTGAGATTACGCAGGAGGATCTTGCGTCCTACGAACGGGCTGCAGAGTTTCTCAATTTCAATGGCAATGATCTTGTCTGCCTTCAACATGAGTACGGAATTTTTGGTGGTAGCGCAGGCCGCTACATTCTCGCCCTGTTGCGCAAACTGAGAATGCCGCTTGTTACCACGCTGCACACAGTTCTGCGCGAACCTGATGCAAACCAGCGCATCGTACTCGACGAGATAGCGCAGCTCTCCGATCGCCTGGTCGTCATGAGCGAACTTGCCGCTCAAATGCTCAGGGAGGTCTATGGAGTTCCGAGCGAAAAGATCGATGTGATCCCGCATGGTGTACCGGATATGCCATTCATGGATCCCAACTATTTCAAAGACAAATTCGGTACGGAAGGCAAGTCCGTTCTTCTCACCTTTGGTTTACTGTCCCCGAACAAAGGCATTGAAAACGTCATTCGCGCGCTGCCCGAAATTCTAGAGAAGCATCCGAATGTGGTCTATATCGTCTCGGGAGTTACTCACCCGCATATCCGGCGTCGCGAGGGTGAGCGCTATCGGGAGGAGTTGCTGGCCCTGGCCGCCCAGCTGGGTGTTTCCTCCAATTTGATTCTGAACAATCGCTTCGTAAGTACTGAAGAACTTATAGAGCATGTTGGCGCTGCAGATATCTACATCACGCCTTATCGCCAGGAAGCGCAAGTAGTCTCAGGCACGCTGGCGATTGCGCTTGGAGCCGGCAAAGCGATCATCTCCACACCCTATTGGCACGCCAAAGAGTTACTCGCCGACAAGAGAGGCGTAATTGTACCCTTTGATAGTCCAAGTGCTATTGCGGAATCAGTTCTTGCATTGCTTGGCAACGAAGCGGAACGCCACGCGATGCGGAAAAGGGCTTTTCTCTACTCACGTGGGACGACGTGGCCGAGGACCGCAAAGGCCTATATGGCGACTTTTCAGCGGGCACGATTCGAGCGCTCGCTACAGCCCAGGGCGGCTCAACCAGACGATGCCGCTGCCGAATCACTCGAACCTATCGATCGTCTGCCAATTCTGAATACCCATCATCTGTCGACCATGACTGACAGCACTGGAATATTGCAGCACGCAATTTTTTCGGTCCCCAACACACGCGAAGGATATACGACCGATGACAATGCACGTGCATTGATCGTGTCCACCCTCTCATACGAATCTCCAGGATTCGATTCAAGGGAGGAACTACTCAGTCTTTCTCGCCGGTATCTAGCTTTTCTATGGCTGGCATTTCATGCCGATACTGGACGGTTCAGGAACTATCTCGGCTACGACCGAACATGGCTTGAGGACATTGGATCGGAAGATAGCCATGGCCGTGCTCTGTGGGCTCTGGGCACTGTGCTCGGCCGTTCAAAAGACGCAGGATTGCGTGGTGCCGCGGGAAGACTCTTTGAGGCCGCTGTGCCCGCGGTTCTGAAGCTCAGGAGCCCGCGCGCATGGGCGTTTGGTATTCTCGGTGCGCAGGCTTATCTGGATTGGTTCCCCGGCGATAGAGCGATGCAAGGCATTCGCAACACACTCGCCAATCGCCTCTTGGATATTTACGAGCGCAGTCATTCTGATAAGTGGCATTGGTTCGAAAAGAGTCTTTCTTACTCCAACGCAAGACTGCCGCAAGCGCTCATTCTTGCCGGTTGGCGCAGTGAAAACGAAAGAATGATTGCGGCAGGAATTGAATCGTTGCAATGGCTTGTAGCTGCCCAGCACCGCGGAAGAGGTCTTTGTTCCGATCGGGTCGAGTGGATTTTACAAAGAGGGTGAAGAAAAGGCGCGCTTCGATCAGCAGCCAGTGGAAGCCTGCGCGACGATCTCTGCCTGCCTTGAAGTGTATCGACTCACCAAAGAAGCGAACTGGCTTGACGAAGCTCATCGTGTTTTTCTGTGGTTTCTGGGAAAGAACGATCTACAGGTCCCCCTCTACGATCCAACGACAGGTGGATGCAAAGACGGCCTTCATCCCGACCGCGTAAATGAAAATCAGGGAGCAGAATCGACGCTTTCGTTCCTCATGGCGCTTCTGGAAATGCAGAAGGCGCAAGTGGCAAACGCAGCAGAGCAGCACCACGAAATGAGTCTTTCCCTTTGAATATACGAACCGATCCATCTGTGTCGACGGCTACTGTTCTGGAACAAGCGAATCCGGACAGATTTGCAGATGCTCCGCTCTTCACTCGCTACTCCGGTAATCCGATTCTCACGCGGCAGAATTGGCCGTATTCAATCAATAGCGTCTTCAACGCGGGCGCGGTGCGCCTGCATGATGGAGACACCCTCTTGCTTTGCCGCGTCGAGGACCGGAACGGTCTGTCGCATCTATGTGCGGCACGGTCGGCGAATGGAATCGACGGATGGCGTATTGATCCCGAACCCACGCTGAAGGCGTGTCCGCGCGAATACCCTGAGGAGATCTGGGGCATCGAAGATCCTCGCATTACTTATGTTCCGGAACTTGAGCAATACGCGGTCGCATATACCTCCTTCGCGCGCGGAGGTCCTGGCGTTTCACTGGCACTTACCAAAGATTTCAAGACATTTGAACGGTTCGGCGTCATCATGCAGCCGGAAGATAAGGATGCTGCTCTATTGCCGCGAAGGATTAACGGCAATTGGGCCCTGATCCACCGTCCGGTGACTGCGACTGGCGCGCACATGTGGATTTCCTATTCCCCGGATTTGCGCTATTGGGGGCGTCATAAGGTCATCCTCGAAGCGCGGCGTGGTGGCTGGTGGGATGCGAACAAGATTGGCTTGTGCTCTCCACCGATCGAAACGCCGAAAGGATGGCTGGTCATTTACCACGGAGTTCGTCAAACCGCCGCGGGTAGTATTTATCGATTAGGTCTCGCGCTTTTTGACTTGAATCGCCCTGAAATCTGCCTGCAACGGGGAGACTCATGGATGTTTGGTCCTGAAACTTCCTACGAACGCGCCGGCGATGTGGGGGACGTCGTGTTCCCATGCGGTCAAACGATCGGTGACGATGGGGACACCATCCATCTTTATTACGGGGCAGCTGATTCCTGCATGGCCTTGGCGACGGGAAGCGTACGCGCTCTTCTCGCATGGCTGGACTCGAACTCCAGTGCCGGAGATGGATCTGCGCGGTGAGGTATACCATCAGCAGGCCGACAGAATCCTAATGCGAATTCGCACTTTCTCAGTTCCATTCACCACATTGTGGGTTTGCCGCTGAGTCGTCAGCCACTCCTTGGGCAACGGCGCAGCACGTTCTCACGTGAATGATCCTGTGCGCAGGCAGCGCGAGACTGGTATAACTGCTGAGGTGAAAACAGAATGAGACAACCAATCAAATATGTTCTTCGGGTGTTAGCCATTCTCTTAGTTCTCATGGGAGCCATCTGGGTCCTGCAGGGAATCAATGTGCTGCCCGGAAGCTTTATGACGGGACAAATCCAGTGGGCCTATCGTGGTGGAATCGCCGTCGTTGTTGGAGTGGCGCTCCTTCTATTCGCGAGGCGACGTAAGTGATGTTGTAGTACCTCACCCGCTCGCCCTCTGGCAGTTTTCTGTAGCCTGTTCCCTGACGACGCACGAGTGTTCCGAGCTCCAAGCCAATCACCGTCTACTCGGCAGTTCCTGACGAGTAAATGTAGCAGTTGGTTCAGTAGCAGCAAGGCGCAAAGCTAACGAAGCCCTCGCCGGCATAGAACAGGTCCGCGCATCGGAATATCGATAAGACTTGAAGCCCAAAGACCGACTTTCGTGACGGCTTCCGAGGCATCGGTCAGGAAGGGCAATAGGAATTGGGATCCTTTAAATGACTGAGCTCCGGGGAATAGGTGAATGTGCCGTTGCCATTGCCGAGCATAACCTCGTAGTTATAGTCTTCCTCATCCGTGATCACGAGGTCGGCAATTCCGTCTCCATTGAAGTCCGCAGTTGCAATGTGGAATTCGGCCCCTTTTCTTGGTAACTGAAACGACCAGGTCGCCTGGAACGAGCCATTCCCTGCGCCAAGGAAAATCTCGGCGGAATTCGACCGGACATCAGAGACGACGAGGTCGAGATTGCCGTCACGAGTGAAGTGGCCGACCGCGATGGACGCTACTGACCCAAGAGCCGCAATCTCGCCCACAGCAACCAAACCGCCCTTGCCGTCACCAACGAACACCTGGATCGCCCCATCACCATCTCCAACAATCACGTCTGGGTTGCCGTCTCCATTAAAGTCGCCGACAGCTAACGCGCGAGGCTTCCTTCCAATCAAATTCTGCGAAGCCACTCTCTTGAATGTGCCATCTGCGTCGCCGAGCAGGACCGTAAGAATATGCTGAGAGGAGTCTTTGCCGTCCGGAGATGTTGCTTGCACGATATCGGCAATCCCATCCCGATTGAAGTCCCCCGTGGCCATCACTAGGGACGGCTCGTCGGGGCTGTCAGCGGAAACCTCGCCTGCATTGCTGTCTGTTGGTAGGGCGGTGCGCACGGGGGCAGCGTTGGCAGGTCCGGCGTGGGCCGATGCAAACGCAAGGACCGTAGACATGATGGCGACCGGCAAAGAAGCAGGATGGAGCAACCAATGAACCCCTAGTGAAAGATTACTCCTGAACGAACCTTTACTCGAGTGACTCGCCCTGCGGCGTGATGGATTTGGGAGCAGCCGACGTTGAAATCCCCATGTTCTCTGCTTCTTGCTGCGTCCTTCGTTAGTTTCTCTGGAGCTTTAAGGGCGCTGTCTACGGTTTGTCGCCGTGTTGTGATAAATATTGAAGACCCCGTGGGGAATTTCAAGGTGATAAATACATTGAACGGCGCAATGTAAATGCGATCTCTGCAGAATATCTGGCGGTCCAAAGGCTTTGTCCGAAAGTGGGTCTGGAAGATCGCTGCCCTTACTTTGATTTCGCTCGGTGGGCTCCGTGGGATGTCTGTTTCCGGACAGATGATCCGCGCTCCCGAAGGGGCGACTTTTTGTTCGATGCCGGGAATTGCGCCGGATTTGGGACGAAGCCTGAGCGATGCGGACCTCCTGATTTCGTATAACTCGCAAGCGGGGCTGATTCAAACCGTGCAGGGCTCGGTTGTGGTGCGCGCGAAAGGCGGACCGGAATTCGGCAGCAAGGTGCGAGATTCGCGACCGTCACCGGCGATCTTGAGTTTTCGGGCGCCCGCATCGCTACGCATGACCGGGGTGGTTCCGTTTTCGGCGAGGCGTACGTTCGATATTGCCAGCGACGGTCGCGAGTTTCGGCTGCTTGTACCGGACGGGAAGATCATGCGCTTCTTTATGGGACCGGTAGATGCGCCACCGGTTTCACCGAATCCGCGAGAGAACCTGCGACCGCAGCCTATTGTCGACGCGCTGCACTGGTTTCCGGCGAGGCTTGCGAACGCAGCCGTTCCTGACGGAGGCGGGAACGGCGATGTTCGATCGCTCAATGTTGTTTTGCTCGGTCCGCGCGAAGATAGCCGGAAGACGGCGCGCCTTGAGTTCGATTTGCGCGGGGGCATCGTTTCGAAGATCGACATCTTCGACGATACGCAGAAGCTAGTTACCGAACTGCATTACGGTAACTGGCAGCAGGTGCCCGCAAGCGGGAAACCAGGTAACTCAATCTGCTTCCCGAAACAAATTCTCGTGAATCAACAAGCCCAAAACCTGCAACTCGAGATAAAGACCATGTCGGTGGAGCTCAACACAGCGCTTGTTCCAACGCGGTTTCAACTCATTCCCCCACGCGGGATTCCGGTAACCCGAGTCACTGGGCCTACTGGCGGACGTCATCCCTGAGCAACTGCGGGAACTCTGGTTGACACGCATAAGAATCAACGCTACGATTTCTTAAATTTTCGACTTCGCAGCCCTTCCCCAAATGTCTGCGCGGTTCTTTGCTTAGTTGTGCTCGTTTGGGTGTTCCCCGCCACTCGAATTTTCCTCCCTCGTAGTCATAGCTGTCCATCGATTGACACGCTCGGAACCTGACTGCCGTTTCAGATGGCTGCAGGGGGTCCGCGACATTTTCGGGATTATGCGCGGCTGCGTCTACCCGCGGCCGGAATCGAGTGCCTTCATGAATGCACGATGGATTTCAGGATGTTTGATTGCGGCTGCGCTGTCTGTTGCGGCGCATGAGATGGGGAAGAACGACGCAACTGCGCCGCAGAACGCTACGGCGAAACTGACCCAAACTGCCGTGAAAGTACCGGCATTGAAACCCGCTCATCCCGCATTGCCGATTCGCCCCAAGGCGGCTTTGTCTGTTCGCGAGCAGGAGAGCAGGTATTTGGGGCTCCCGCTGGATTTCGAGAAGAATCATGGGCAGGCGCCGGCGGAATACGCGTTTGTGGCGCACGGACCCTCGTACGCTCTGGGGATTTCGTCTTCGGGTTTGGCGTTGTCTCTTCATCGACCTGCCGGCAACAACGATGAAAAATCAAACAAGGCCACCATCGATTCTCCGCCGCCGGTTGAGACGAGCAGCCTGCGTCTGAATCTCGTTGGGGCGAAGGGCGGCGCGGAGATAAGTGGCATCGATCCACAGCCGGGCGTGAGCAGCTACTTCATTGGGAATGATCCTTCGAAATGGAAGACGGCGATTCCGCATTTCAACCGCGTGAAGGTAGCCGAGCCTTACCCGGGAATAGACCTGGTTTTCTATGGCAACAAGCAGCAACTGGAGTATGACTTTGCGATTGCGCCCGGCGCCGATCCGAACCAGATTCGGTTGCAGGCGAATGGAGTGCGTGCCGTCGCGCTGGATGGGCAGGGCAACGCGATTCTGAATACGGCGGCCGGCAACGTGGCACTGAAGCATCCGGTGGCTTATCAGCAGATTGGTGGCTCGCGTCGGCCAGTTGAGAGTGCGTTTCAAATCGCAAAGGGTAATGTGTTGCGGATTGGTTTAGGTGAGTACGATCGCGCGCATCCGCTGGTGATCGATCCTGTGCTGGAGTACGCCGTTGGGTTCGGCGGCTCCAATGGAAACGAAGGGCTGGGCTTAGCGGTAGATGCCAGCGGCAATGCTTATGTGACGGGCAATACCTGCTCGGCAGATTTCCCGTCGACGGCGGGGAATTTCCAGAACATCACGTCGAATCCTGCATCGCTGACGTGCCAGGATGCATTTGTGACCAAGCTGGATCCAACGGGATCGACGCTGCTGTATTCGGACTTCATCGGCGGTTCGAGCGCCGGCGGGACCAGCACCGGATCGCACCTGGTTGTCGACAGCTCCGGGAATGTTTACCTGGCCGGAGCCACGAAAGCTACGGATTTTCCGACCGTTTCAAATGTTGGCCCGACTGCGCCAGTTGCCTGCTCGATCCTGGGCAAAGGAAATATTTGTCCAGTGGGCTTTGTGCTCAAGTTGAGCGCGGACGGTTCGCAGATCCTCTTCTCGAGCCTCCTCGGTGGGAGTCAGTCGAGCGGTGCGGTGCAAGTGAAATTGAATCCCGTGACCGGCGACGTGGTGGTGCTGGGAGATACCGATTCAGCGAATTTCTTGCCGGCTCCGACCACGCTGGAGACGACCTTTGCCGGCGGGAGTTGCGCGAATAGCGTCCCTTGCTTCAACAGCTTTCTTGTTGGATTGAATCCGACCAATGGCAGCTTACGTTACAGCACTTATTTTGGGGGCACGGGGAATGACTGGAGCCTGGGACTCGCCTTCGACGCTTCCGGCAACACTTATTTGGATGGCATGGCACAACCGCCGTTTTCGAGCAGCGTGGGAACAGTTACGAACACGTATGTGCCGGCCGGGGGCACAGCCGCCTCTGGCTCGGTTCTGTTTGTGGCGAAGCTAAACCTGGCTTCGAACCAACTTACTCCTGGATATCTGACACTGATAGAGGGTGACGCGAGCACGGCAGGGAGCGCCCTCGCTGTCGATGCAGCAGGGAACGCTTATTTCACCGGGTCGACCGCGGCACTGCATCTTGCGGTGACGCCGGGAGCATACCAATCCGCCAATAACATGAACTACAACCTTTTCCAGGACAATTGCCTTTGGGGGACGGTCCTCAGCCCCTATCCTACCAAACACGTGCGGAACGGGATTGGTGGGCAAGCTGACGCCGGCAGGGGCACTTTCTTTCCTGACTTATCTGGGAGGCACCGGTCAGGACCAAGGAGAAGGGATCGCCACCGATGCTGGCGGGAATATATGGATCACCGGGGTGACAGCTTCAACGGACTTCCCAGTTTCAAGCGACCACTATGACATGCAGGGTGGCTTCGGCACGCCTTTCCTGGCGGAGATGTCGAATAACGGAACGACGCTGCCGTTTTCAACGTTCATTGCCAGGACTTTCGGCCAATCGACAGATATTGAAATCGACAGCAACAACAATGTGTATGTTGCGGGTTATGCGGGTTACGCACCATCGACTCCGGGCGTGTATCCGGACAATCCGCAGGTCTATATTCCTGCCTTTGTGCAGAAGTGGGCACCGGGGGTTGCGCCTTCGTTTACTCTATCCGCGACCACGTTGACTTTCGGCGAGATTGCGCTTGGCGCCAGCAGCGCGTCGCAAACGGTGACCGTGCAAAACAACGGGACCGTGACAATGCAGCTCGGAGTGCAGTTAGAGGCCAATTATCTGGGACAAACGCCTTCGGACTTTCCCGTGTCCACGACCTGCGGAAACTCGCTTGCAGCCGGCGCGAGTTGCACGATCACGGCTTCTTTCGCGCCCGGACCCTCTTCGCCATTCTGCATCGCGTTGCCGGGTTGCGATGTGACGATCACGGGCGCAAGCATCCTGGTCGCGAACAACGCCACGGAAGGTCTGTTATCCATCAGTTTCGGAGGGACGGCCGCGATCGGGCCGGCGATGAATGTTTCACCGAATCCGATTGTGTTTCCGGCGCAACAGGCGGCGACTTCCAGTTCGCCTTTGTATGTACAGGTTGGAAGCACGGGCGATGCGCCGGTGTCGTTCAGCAGTATTGCGCTCGAGCGGGGCGAACGCTTCTGACTTCCAATTGACTCTGACGGGTGTCGGAGGTCCTGATTGCGTTTCGCAATCCGGTGTCAACCGGGCACCTACTGCAACCTGGACGTGACGTTCAGCCCCCCGGCGAATGCGACGGGGACGCGCACTGCGATGCTGGTGTTTACAGATACAGCGGGAGACAGTCCGCAGTCGGTGCCTGTGTCGGGGACGGTGGCCACGGCAAACTTCCTCAACATTTCGCCGCTGACTCTGCAGGATGAGTTCCCCGTGGCTATCGGGAACCAGCACATTTGCACAGGTGACACTACAAAATCCATCGACGACAAATTCCGTACAGGTCACGGGCCTGAGCATCACGGGCACGAACGCGGGCGACTTCAACGCCGCTCCTGCTGGTTGCGGGAATGGCGGCTCGCTGCCGCTGACGGTGCCGCCGTTGACCAATCCCCCATCGAATTGCATTGTCAACGTGGCGTTCACTCCCGCCGCGGGGGCAAGCGGTTTGCGCACGGCGACGCTGACGGTGACCACGACTCCCGCGGCGACCGGGTTGCCGACCGTCACCCTCATCGGCGATGCGGTGACGAATGCACAGCCAGGGATGAGCTTCATCGAGGTCCCGAATCCGCTGAACTTTGGCGCATTGCAGGTGGGCGAGACATCGAACGCGCAGAGTGTGCTGCTGACCCTCGCGAACTATCCGCCCATCCCCTGCGCGGGCGGAGCCTCCACGTGCGGCGCACCGCTGATCATCAACTCCATCACGCCGGGGCTGAGCGACTACAGCATTGCACCGGGAGCGCCAGCATGCGCGACGTTCCCGATAACGATCGGCATCGATGGAACCTGCACCTTCGACCTGGTCTTCAAGCCGACGGCGGGCGGATCGAGGAACACGACGCTCACGATCGTGAGCAACGATCCGCAAGGGCCGGTCCAAGTGCCGGTGTATGGGAGCGGCATGTTGCTGCCGCTCGGCGAGGCGCTGCAATCGGCGCTTGATTTCGGGAATTCCGCGATTGGTGTCGCCAGCCCGCCCATGACGGCGACGCTTGAAAACGCGGGACAGAGCAACTTGACGATCTCCGGTGTGACTGTGACCCCGAATTTCGCCATCTCAGCCAACAACTGCACGGGCACGCTGGCGCCGCAGGCTACGTGCACGATTTCGGTCACGTTTACTCCGCCATCGGCAGGCTTCTTCAGCGGGACGTTGACGATTGCGGATAATGATCCGATTGGCGGACAGCAGATTGTGACCATGGCGGGCACGGGAGCGACCGGTCCACAATTGCGCCTGACGCCGCCGACGCTCAATTTCGGGAATCAGCCGGTCAACTCGCTTAGCGCACCGCAGACCGTCACTTTGACCAGCACGGGCGATACGACCCTTGCGTTCCCAGCCAACGCGCTCCGCAGCAGCACGGACTTCATTCTGCAGGCAACCACATGCGGAGCTTCATTGCCGGAAGGAGCGGCGTGCACAGCGAGCCTGCAGTACAAGCCAGTCGTGGTGAGTGGAATTCCCGAGTATGGCACGCTGTTCATCACCGATAACGCGACGGGCAGCCCGCAGCCGGTATACATGCAAGGCACCGCGATTCAAAGCGCTGGTGCTGCGTCCACGACCGCGCTGACGTCCTCGGCGAATCCATCGACGATAGGGCAGTTAGTGACATTTACGGCGGCGGTTACCGGGTCTGGTGGAAATACAACGGTCCCCACCGGAACGGTTTCTTTCCTGGACGGAACGACCGCGCTTGGGAGCGGTCCGTTGAACGGAGCGGGTCAGGCGACGTTCAGCACATCCTCGCTGGGCGCGGGTTCGCACTCGATGACCGTGGTTTATGGGGGAGACGCCAATTTTGCAGGATCGACGTCGACGATTGTGACGCAGGTGGTGACCGGTGTTGGCTTGCCGGCGACGACAACTACCGTCACTTCCTCGGAGAATCCGTCGGCAACGGGGCAATCAGTGACGTTTACGGCTGCGGTCGCCGGACCAAGCGGCAATACGACGGTTCCAACGGGCACGGTCTCGTTCATGGACGGGGCGGCCACCCTCGGAACCGGTTCGTTGAGCGGAAGTGGGCAGGCGACCTACAGCACCTCGGCGCTGAGCGCGGGGTCGCACTCGATCACGGGAGTCTATGGAGGAGACGCAAATTTCGCCGGATCGACGTCCGCTGTTCTCACGCAAACGGTGGGGACGCCGAGCTTCACGCTCGGCTTGAATCCGACGACGATGACGGTGGCTGCGGCAGGGACCGGGACCACGACTGTCCGTGTGACGCCGGTTTCCGGATTCAACCAGCAAGTCAGCTTCACGTGCTCAGGGCTGCCGGCCTCGAGCACATGCACGTTCGCTCCATCGACGGTAACACCGAGCGGTGCGACGGCGGCCACAACGACGCTGACAGTGACTACGAATGTGTCGACGGCCATGCTGAACCGGCCTGTGCCGATTGACCGGCAGCGCTGGACTGCGGACTCGGGGACACTGCTGGCTTTACTTCTATTGGGACTGGGTGGTGTGGTACGCTCGCGACGTAATTGGAGAGAATTGCTGCTTGGATTGGCGCTGATGACCGCGCTGAGTGTATCGATTTCCGGTTGCGGCGGCGGTGGTGGCAGCAGTGGTGGGGCCGGTGGAGGAGGCGGTGGAGGAGGCGGCGGAGGGTCGACGACTCCTGCCGGCACGAGCACGGTGACCGTGAATGCTACTGCGGGAACTTTAAAACAGACCGCGACATTCACGCTCACTGTGCAATGAATTCGGTAGGCGTGCACAAAACAAGAAGGCTGTCCCGTCGGCAGCCTTCTTGAGCGCCCTCGGCGTTGTTCTGAGCGGATGCCTCCGAGGCTCATCCCGGACCCACACCGCGGTCGGACTATCGAAGCGGTGAGTGCGCACCTTCAACGCATCTCGCCGGCGGTCTAAATGCGATCTCCAAGGGGAATCGGAGCTACGCTACGCGTCGCAGCTTGCTGACTCGTCCCACTTCAACCCATTCAACAACGAAAATATTTCCGGCATGATCGAAGCACGCGCCATGGGGGCAAACAAATTTGCCAGGCTTAAAGTTCTCACGCGTCAGCTTGCGAGTAGCCATATAGTCGCTCGCGGAGTCGTCGCCAAGATTTTCAACGATGCGATTCTCGCGATCCATGATTGTCACGCGCGCAAACAAGTCTGGGACAACCATGTCTCCATTCTTGTAGATATTGAAATGGCAAGGAGCATTGGTCCCGTAGAGAAAGTCAAGATGCTTTCCTTCGAGCGTAAAACGCTGAATGCGTTTATTGCTGCGATCCGCAACGTTGAGTAAAGGCTCAGGCCCCCGCGAGTCCAGAATGATGCCGTGCGGGCAGAGCAACTGACCGGCTTCCTTCCCGGGCCCTCCAAATGTGCGAATGTATTTGCCTTTGCTGTCGTATTGAAGGATGTAGCTCGAACCGTAACCGTCGGCAACATACATGTCTCCGTTGGGGGCCACCGCCAGATTGGTCGGACTGTACTTCAGCGGTTTGCCATCGGAACCGGGCTGCGCATACGCTTCGGACTCCTTCGGGTAGCCCAGCGTGAAAACTTCTTCACCGTTCAGGGTTGTCTTTGCAACGAGGCCGCGCTGAATGTCGCACAAATAAAGAAACTCCGTGCTTCCTTCCTTGCGTATAAACAGTCCATGTGCGCCGCCTCGAAACTCCTTGCCCCAGCTCTTCACAAACTTCCCATGTCGATCGAAGACAACCATGCTGTCGGCCTTTTCGCTGGTGGCGTAGACCGTGTGGTGAACGTAGATGTGTCCCTGCGAGTCCTCACAAACACCGTGCGTATTGCCATATTGAATGTCGGCAGGAAGCTCACCCCAGTCGTGCGTGACCTCGTAAGTGTGCGCTCCGGTGCCCACGACCGGTCTCTTGTTTCCAGACTTATCTGTAGCTCCGAGGATGAGCGGCGCGGCAAGTCCGGTTCCCAAGCGAGCGAGAAATCCACGTCGTGATATGTCCATGTTTGTTTCTCCTCCAGAGTGCAAATTCGTCTTCTCGTGCTTTTCCCCTAACATCTGGATGCACACCGCCTCCAGCGGTTTTGCGAGCGCTCGTGACCGACTATTTGTTGCTCTCGTCCTTTGCAGCCATGCTCGCGTTTGCCGTCTGGTTATTTGGCCCCACTTTGAGCAGCAGCGGTTCGGATGCATGCATCGTAGGTGAATTTGACTCGACCTGCCCCACCACATAAATCGGCTGGCTCACCGGCTTGGCCCAGTCCTCAGCCTTGAGCGTGAATGTTCGGCTCGACTGCGCTTCGGTCACCAGGACGCCATTGAGTCCGACATTCACCACGCGCACGCCGGGAGGAAGATTCTCAACCGAGCAGGGGATACGCCCCTTGAAGCCGTTGCGCCGCTCTATATGAAGGGTAACGGTCACCTCTTTCCCCGGTTCGAGGGCCACCTCTTTCGCTTCTGTTGTTACGATTACATCGGGTGACGGGGAAATCGATGCAAGTTGCAGCGACTGATCCGCGTCTTCCTTCTTGTTAGCTTCCCTCATGAAATCGTGACCGTTCACGACTGCGTGGCCCACGAACTTAATCGGCGCGGGTTGAGTATCGAGAGGCGCGTCCGGGGCTGCTGACAAGACCAGGATGGTCGATATTTGTCCGGGAGGAATCGTCGCGGGGCTCGCGGAAACCCCTTTCGGTAGCCCATTCACGGCAATGTCGATGGGGCCATCGAATCCGCGAATCGAATCCACCGAGACAGTCACAGGAACGGAACCGCCGCGGGGAATATTGGGATTGTCGGGCTCTGCTCGAAGCTGAAAGTCAGGCGCTTCGTCACGCATCGTCAGCCGATACGCGAATTCCGGTCCGTCCATGGCCCGTACGTCTTTCAGGTGGAGAAAGTAATCGCCGTCCGCCGGTGCAACAAAATCTAGCTTTGAATCGGCGCCGTAGCCCGGACCGCCATCGTCATTGCGCCAGTCCAGATGAAAAACCGGCAAGCCGTTCGAAGGGAAATCTGCATCGGGAGGAAGAATCTGCGCCTTATAGACGGGTGTATTCACCGCGTGCACATCCGGCGAGGTCCCCAGGTACGCGATACGAACTTCGCCCATTCCTTTCAAAATGGTGTCGGCGTCCGGTTGATCGGGAATGAAATCGATGCGGTTCAATTCGTCGCCCACCATCACGTAGTCTTCCTCGTGCAGGCTCGCCGTGGAGACAAGACGAATGCCGGTTGTTCTCGAATCTCGATCGGACAGTGTGGTCGTCGTCTCGTTCAGGCAGCGAATTGTTGCTCGTGGTATTGCATTCCCCTGTGCGTCCAACACCTCAATCACCGAGTCCAAAGGCGAACCCAATCGCGCCGCGACAACATCGATGCTCAGCCTTTCGCTCTTGCGCGCATGGAAACGGAAATAGTCCTCATCAGGCGTCCCACTCTTCTTTCCACCGCTGTCGATTTGGCCATTGATGGTTACTGGAAGCGAAATCACCTGGGCCTGGGCGACGGTGTCGTTGGGTTCCTGCTCATTGATTTCAGGTTATCGCCAACAGCAAGCTTGACTCCGTTGATGGGACGTATTCCACTGTTCACGGCTGCAAGAGGCATCGTCGTCCAGCCGTCGGCAGTTGCCGGCGCTGCGACGTTGGCCTGGTCGATTCCGCCCAGATTTACTCCCCGAATGGAGACCTGCGAAGCTTTCCCTGCGGGGACGCCAAGTGGAAAGACGCCCGTAATGTAGGGCAGATCGCCCGCGTCCATGCGATAAAAATAGTCAGCGCCCCCGCCAAGATCGCGATCGCTAATCGATACCATGTACTGTCCTGCACGAGGCAGCTTGAAATTCAGCTCCGCGTCACGCTTGTTCATGTCCTGACCCGTCGTCGCCAAAACCTGTCCTGTGGTATCGCTCAGAATAATCATGGCCGCAAGCTTCGAACCAATCTCCGAGGCCTGTACCCTGAAGACGATGTCTTCTCCGGCCTTTCCTTCAAATTGATAGTTATCCTTTGCGCCATTGGTGGCGATAGTGCCAATCAATGTTGCAGGTAGTTCGACAGTGTGCGGGGTCGTGCCGACTTCCATTGCGGACCGTTCTGGTTGCTCGATTTCCGGCAGCGTACCAACGGCAAATACGACCATATTCGAGGTTCCCTGCGGTGTTTTCACGCGAAAGCGATGGATTCCCGGCGGAACATCCGAACTGGACACGATCGCAAGCTTCGCCGTCTGCTTTTTGCCTAGCGGAACCTGCGCCTCAAGGTCTTCCCCCGCGCGCGGCCCAGTGATCTTCTCAGCCACATCGGTTATCTCCATCACCTTGCCGCTCAGCCCGGGCGCGTCAAACAACACGCTCGTTGCATCGGAGAGGCTTCGCCCCTCGATGGTGAAGGTGACCGTGTTTCCTCGCTTCATCCCTGCTGGTGAAATCTTCGCCACGGTGGGAGGGATCAAAGGCTCTTCGGCGTGCAGGGGCACGCAAAGCGCAAGCCCGAGCGCCAATTTTGGTACACAGAGCAGAGTTCTGGTTGTCATAGAACCTCCTGCATTGCACAAACGCACAGGCACAACGTTTGCCTGAGATACAGCTCAAGTGCGCGCCTTCCTGCTCGTGATGTGTCGAAGAGCTTCATCGGCTAGCTGCCTCGTGCACTTTGTCGACGTGCAACGGTTCTTGTGCGTCAAAAACGTGCACCATGGCTCTCGCCTCCTTGTATGTCCCCGCATCATAGAGGCTCAGCGTACCGTTGTAGCGTCCCGCAGCAAGCCATTTGTCGTCAGGGCTCATTGCCAGTGCTTCTACCCAATCCGGTTGCCGATCGATGACACCCAACAGGTCGAGCTTGTTGTCCCGGAATCGAATCGACCCATCGGATGAGGCAGTCACAATCGTCTTGCCGTCGGGCGACCAAACTAGCGCGAGCAGGCTGTCCTGGTCTGCAATCAATGACTGAGTGAGATGGCCGTCGCCGTCCGCCAGGCCCCAAATATAGATCGTTTTGTCGTAACCAACCGCCGCCACTCGATCACCTGACGGAGAATACGCAATGCTGGTCAAACCGTCCGCGGCATCACTCAGCGTATAAAGCCGCTTCCCGGTTGCAACATCCCAAATCTTTACTGTCCGATCCTGGGATGCCGAGGCCAGACGTTTCCCATCAGCATTGAAGGCAACGGCAAACACTGCGTCAATATGATCCTGCAGATTGCGCAGTTCCTTGCCCGTTGATGCATCCCACAGTTTCACCATCCTGTCGTAGCTTCCCGAGGCGATGACTCTTCCGTCAGGACTCCAGGCGACAGAGTAGATGCAATCCTTGTGACCTCGCAGAGTCATGAGCAGTTGATGCGATTGAATATTCCAAATCTTGATTTCGCCTTCGCTCTGGGGCGCCCCGCCTGCCGCGGCAATCATCTTTCCGTCCGGACTGAACGCGATCGAACGTACGTAGTCTGCGTGCCCAGCAAGTGTGCCAAGCACCTTACCCGAATTCGGATCGATCAGGCGAACCTCGCGATACCCACCTACGGCAAGCACGCTTCCATCCGGCGAGAAGCGCAATGACGCAACCGGGGAAACGACCTGAACCTCCGGTCGAAACTCTGGCGTTGATGGAGTGTGAACAGAATCTGCAGTCTGGTTGGACGCAGGGCCGGCCGCCCCCGCATTGATCCATGCCTTGATCTTCGCGATATCGGAGTTCGAAAGCGGGTCGCTGTCGATGGGCATTTGCGGAGTGGCTTTGCCCTCGAGCATTTCAATCATCCGGCTCGATGCAGCGTGGCTCGGAACGACTACCGGACCGTGCCTCCCGCCCTTCATCAGGTTCGCGTAGCTTTCGAGAACCAGTCCACCCTTGTGCACGCTGCTTGAGTGGCATGCCAGGCAGTTCTTTTGCAAGATCGGAGCCACGTCTGTAGCAAAGTCAGGGGTAGATGCCGCCATCACGCGGAACTCGGGTGTACCGCCGAGACTTGCAAGCACGGCTCCGCTTCCTGCGACTAGACCGCAAACGATCGCAGACGCGACGGGCCTGCAAACTACCCGAGATATGACTGAGGAGCCCGGCATATACAAATTCAGATCTCCAACGAGCCTTAGGAGCCGCGTCTGCTCAAGCGGGGCAACACACTGATCCCAAGGCCTCAATGCGTCAGTGGTTGAACATGAACTCCTCGCCTGTCAACAATGCCCAGGACATATCTACGAGTGCAGCCCGGCGCGAATCGTCCACTCCTGCGATTTTTTCGCCCTCGGCCGAAGCGAGTTCATGCAGCAGGGCCCGGCGCTCGTCATCTGTAGGGTGGCGGCTCAACGAAGAGAGATAGAGATAATCCACGATCTGTTCATCCGAGAATCCAAGGCGGATCAGCATGTCAATCGAATTGTCCGGTGCCCGCAGCTTATTGTTCAGCGTTTCCCCGTTGATGATATGGAGCGCCTGCGTAATTGTCGGCACAGAGGTACGCTCACTCTCGCGCGTTTGCTGCCGCACTGGCCGGCCGAATGCGGTAAGAAAGTACGACTTGATCGCGGTATCGGGCAACTGCATTCCTCTCATGCCGGCGGGGTAACCGTCGAACTTCTCGGGAATCTGCGTCACTTGCGAATATGCATCAAGAAGCACTTCTGCCGGAAGGCGCCGGATGACAAAGTGTGAACCGTACTTGTCGTCGTCGGCATTCTCCTTGAGAGGCCTGGACGAAGTCTGATACGTCGCTGATCCGCATGATGGTCCGTATCAGGTAGTCCACGTCGTAATTGTGCGCAATGAAATCCTTCACCAGGGCATTCAGCAGCTCGTCGTTGGTTGCAGGATTCGTATCGCGCAGATCGTCAACCGGCTCAATCAGGCCACGCCCCATAAAATTCCGCCAGATTCGATTCACGATATTGCGCGCAAAAAATGGATTCTCGGGGGACGTCAACCACTTGGCAAAATATTGGCGCGTATCCCCTGGAATCTCGCTGGAGAGCGCCGCGCCATCCAGCGGCTTGGGCGGCAACGGGATCATCAGTCGGTCGTCCATGAACTCGCCCGTCGGCGCAGAGTAAACCGTCACATCATTAAACAGCGGGCCTACTCCAGGACGAAAGCCGGAAGGAGCAAATGTCTTCAACCTCACGCGGGCGAAGAGATTCGCCATCCCGTAGTAATCCTTCTGCGTCCACTTCGCGAGAGGATGGTTGTGGCAATGCGCGCAGCTGATGTTAATGCCGAGAAACGCCTGGGCCATGTTCTCCGAGGTATCCAGCGGATCGCGATGAATCACCCAGTAGTTGGCAGCACCGTTCTTGAGCGTATTGCCGTTGGCGGTAATAATCTGCGCGGCGAATTCGTTCCAGGGTTTGTCCGTGGCCACGCTCTCACGAATCCACTTGTAATAACTCCACATCTCTTCATTGGAAAGGTGGTTGCTCGAGACCAACATTAAATCGGACCATTTATAAGCCCAATAGTCGACAAATTCAGGCCGCTTGATCAGTTCCTCGATCAGCTGATTCCGCTTGTCCGGCGAAGCATCTTTAAGAAACTTGTCTACCTCAGACGGGCTGGGAAGAATTCCCGCCGCATCCAGATACGCCCTGCGTATAAACTCGGCGTCAGTCGCCTGCGGCGAGGGTGGAATGTGCAGGGTCTGCAGATGATTCAGAATCGCTTCGTCGATGTAGTTGTGGCGAGCGGCCCTGCTGAATACGGTGTTGTCGAGCTTGGTCGGGAAGGGAATCCGCAGCCGTGAAAACGCAACATGGCTCTGATACCACACGGTGACGGGAGCCTCACCGTAGCCGTGCATCGTCACGTGTCCATTGTTATCGACGCTCGCCACTCCCTCATCGCCACTGTCGTACTTCGCCCACCGCGTGACGTCTGCTGTATGGCCATCGGAGAAAATCGCGGTCACAATCAGTTGCTGCTCGGCGCCGGACGTGAGAGATGCTTCACGCGGCAGCACGTCGATCTCCTTGACCACCGCGTCGGATTCCGCGGGTGCGGGCATCCCTTGCGCAAGCCACCCGGCCATGACCTTGTATTCGGGAGAGCCAACGTTAAAGCGCTTTCCACCCCCATGCGAAATGGTCAGAGTAGGTTTCAGGAGGATCAAGCTTCGCGCAGGTTCCAGTCGATCCGTTCGTCGCGCAAGTGCCTGGTGCGTCAGCGTGTAGTAATCCGTGATCGGATCGTAGCCGCGCAGCGAAAGCTTGAATCCATTCTTCCCAGCTGCGGCACCGTGGCATGGGCCGGAGTTACAACCCACCTTCGTCATCACCGGCAATACATCGTTACGAAAACTCCAGATGGTTGCGGTCGAATAGTCCTTGATGGTCAACGGTGCCGTTGCATGCAGGCCTCGAATTGTTGCCGTGATCGTTGCCTGACCGTCCCCTAGAGGGGAAATGATGCTCCCCTCCTCGACCTTGGCGACCGAGGGATCTGAGATGGTAACGGTTACCCTCGAAGTCAATTCCTCCTCGTGCCCATCCGCGAACGTTCCTTCGACCAGCAATCGTTGGCCAGCATGCGGCCCGGTAATGGCAATCGAGGAAGGGAGAATTTGAATCCTCGTCAGTGAAGCGAGGGAAAGTTTTCTAGGATGGATGACCGCTGCAGTTTTGATCATTCCCGCTGCCGCGGCACTTTCACGCGAAGAGTCATCCCATCCGTCTGATGGTAGGTCGCGTCGCTCGGCGCAGGAGCGGTGGGTCTTGTCCGACGTCTGTCCGCTGGGCAAGCTAAGAAGCGCGCTCGGGACCGCGAATCCGAGGGCCAAAACGGAGAGCAGCGAAATTCTACCAGTCTCCATATGCTTCTCCGCCGCATCAGGATGGATTGCATCCTAAGTCTCAAGTTCGGTCCTCGTGTTTCTCGTCACCAGGGTCGAAATCTAAATCAACAATTCATCAATGGGGTCGAATCCGGTATCCACAAGTCGCACGTCGCGCCCTTGCGGAGTCTTCAATACCGTGTCGACCGGTATGCCGAGACATTTGTAGACCGTGGCCGCAACGTGCGCCGGAGTTACGGGACGGTCCTGTGGCGCAGCGCCGATCGCATCGGACGCGCCCACGACCTGCCCGCCCTTGACTCCACCCCCCGCCATAACCACCGTCCAGCACTGGGGCCAATGATCGCGGCCTCCGGCAGGATTGATGCGCGGCGTGCGTCCAAATTCACCCGTCGCCAACACCAGCGTGCTATCGAGCAATCCGATCCGGCTCAGGTCCTCGAGCAACGAACTGTACGCGTTGTCGAACATCGGGCCCACTAAGTCGCTGTAACAACTGATGGGGCTAAAGGGAGCCGATCCGTGAATGTCCCAGGTGATGTCGTTGAATACGGTTTCAAACATGTTGAGAGTTACGAATCGCACGCCTCGCTCCACCAACCTGCGCGCCAGTAGACAACCCTGTCCGAACCGATTCATGCCCATACCGCTTGCGAACCTCTTCCGGTTCTTGCGGAAAGCTCGAAGGCCTCGCGCGCTTTGGCCGAAGTCATCAGCGTGTACGCCTGATTGAAGGTCGCATCCATCAGTTTCGAATCTGGATTCGAATCTTCGAAGTATTGAACCGACTTGTCGATTTCCTGCCGCCAGCTTCGCCGCCGATCCACGCGCACCGCCGAGATGTAATCCGGCGGAAGCATATCAGGCACTTTGAAGTCGGATCGGCAGGATCCGCGTTCAAGACAAAAGGGTCGTACCCTTTTCCAAGAAATCCTGCCGTATCGCCGTGCGGCAGATTGCCGCCCAGCTGGCCGATCGGATACGGCAGCAGCACGTTGGGAGGCATATCCCCTCGCGGCCCTTTTTCAAAGCGAAGCACTGAACCATAATTCGGCGACTCGAGGCCGCCCTGGAATAGCCTTCCCGTCTGCATCATTTGGCAACCGGTGTCGTGCACTGCCGCCGCTGTGTGGTAAACCGAACGCAAGAGCGCAAACTTGTCTGCGTTCTTCGCCATCCGAGGAAAGATCTCAGAGATCTCGATTCCCGAGACGTTTGTCTTGATCGGCTTGAAAGGCCCTCGGATCGACGAAGGTGCGTCCGGCTTCATGTCCCAGGTGTCCAGTTGGCTGGGCCCGCCCACAAGCATCAGCTGAATGCAGCTGACATCCTTGTCGGATTTGACCGCACCCATCGCCTTCAGCTTCAGAAACTGTGGCATCGATAGCCCAAGGAACGCCAGCGCCCCCGCGTGGACGAAGTCCCGGCGCGTTACGCCATCGCAAAAGTGAACTCGTTTGTCGGCGTCAAGCCGGAACATCGTATTCCCTCAAGAGAACAACACTTCTCTAAAATTTCTTACTTCGAACGCCGCACGAAACAGAACAAACCCGACGCTCCTGGGTAGGGAATTCAACGGATGCCCCAAGGTCATTACGCAATCACCCCGGTCGACATTTCGGCTCAGGGAATCCTGACCGTCCCGGCTGGGCCCTGGAGATTGCGCTACTCACGTCAGCCTGCAATCCAATCGGAGCGGAATCATAGTCCCTCGCGGGCCCCATAGTCCAACCATTTCGAACCGATCGAAAGGCAGCGTCTGAGCCGTCGATTCTCAGCGTTTGAAATGGAAAATATGATGTGTTTGCCGGGTTCGCCAAGGCCTTGTCGGACACATCTTTGGCCTCGGCTGGTCCTTTCAGGTTAGTTCCCGTAAACGCTCTTGGGGCAGGGAATTGAGTGCTCCCGGAAAGCGGGCTACCGGCAGTCTAAAGCAGCCCTTGCGGCGCGCCAGGATGGCATCTGAGAAGGCCTTTTTCTCAGAAGTGCGGCGAGCTCCTGAATCCCAACGCTCGTCACGGGGGCAAACATTTGCCCGATGTCGACCTGCTTAAGGCCCCTGGTGGGGCTCATTCTTCATCTTATTGCGCAGTTTTTCTTCTGATTCAGCACCCCAGTACTTGCAGTCGAGCTGAAGAAAAACCGAAGTATAGGGAAAGGTCATTGTCGTTTTAAGAACCAGTACGTGAAAGGTCTTGCTCACTTCATTCAGTTGGTTGATCAGGTTCTGATGCAAAACTGAATCTACCGGAACTCCAGTCAGACGGTTCTTGAGTTGTTGCCGGTACTGATCGATGCCGGGAGCCTCCTTCTCCGGCACGTATTGCAATTCTGCGTCCGTGTGTACCAGGGGTCGAACGTGCCGCGAATTCTTGATTGCATCGAGTACGAAATCCAGAACAACAAGCTGATCCTGGCCCGTGTCAATTGTCTCCACGCCCGCGGCGCTCTGCAATGGGTAGGCCGAGTCCACAATGACGATCCAGTTGCGATGCCCCATGAGCGGAAGTTCTTCCTTCACCTTTTGTTCCCACATTCCTTGCGCATAAACAGGCAAGGCCGTCACGATCGTCGCAATGAACCCTAAGATCATTTTCACCTGAACCCGCCTCCTTCTAAGCCGTTTCGCCGTGCTCGAGCCGCCTCTGCAGCGACGTCTTCTTTGCGCACGCGACGCTCCGGATTCGGCGCCGCCGGATGAAAAGCTTGTATCCTCAAATCGAGGGTCTCTGCATTCATCCCACCCAGGCAGCGCTCAACGATCTGCCTGGCGGTCTCTGCCGGTCCCACGCATCGCAAATTCAAAAGCAGCTCAAGCTGCGAAGCAGGAGAAGCGTCGAGCATCCCTTCCACCTGCGGCTCCACTCGATTGCCGCACTGCGCGGCCTTTACAAATCCGCTTTCGCCCCGCACGATCGCCTTTAAATGCACAATCGCAATGCCCGCTTCGCTGAGCCCCGCATCGATATCATCCAACAAAGGCCCCAGGACTTGCGCCGGGCTTAGAGGCACTGAAAGCCGAATCGTGGCCTGCAGGTTCAGCCATGCCAGAGCCGCCTCGGCTTGCGCATACCGCACATAATCGATGTCGAGAATCTCTTTTCCCGACGCGACTTGTCCCGAAAGAACTTCATCGAGCCACGCCGCGACTCCCTGGCCAGTTTTTGCGCTGATCTGCCGCGTCCGACCCGCCCCGATTTCCGGAACTTTGTTGGTGAGATCCGACTTCGAGAAACAGATCAGGTCGGCCTCCTCAATCTGTTTTCGAAATAGGAACGCGAGATTCTCATCCGCATCGGCCAGCAGCAGCGCTTTCGCGCGCTCGGGGTCGACCAGCACCGTGTAGGGAGCAAGTCGGTACGATCCGTACTCCTGCAGCGGACGGAGAGTTGTCGCAGAGATATCTGTGCAGCTCCCCACTGGTTCAGCAAAAATCACATTGGATCCATGCGCGCGCAACTTGTCCAGCACTCCAACCAGATCAGAGAAACGGCAGCAAAAGCAGCCGCCGGTGACTTCGTCGGTCGGTAACCCGTTCAATGCCGCATACTCGGTATCCACCAGTCCTTCGCTCTGATCGTTCAGCACAACTGCACTGCGCAGACCGCGTCTTTCCAACTCCTTCGCCGCCGCCAGCAGGAGCGTCGTCTTGCCAGCCCCAAGAAATCCTCCCACTACAATCACCCACGGGGACTCCCTCGCTTCGCCTCTTCGCGTCGCGGCCAGTGCGGCATCTCGGCCCGCATTGATCATGCGGGAACCTCGACAAGAAGCTCTCCCCCTTCGCCGACCCGCACCGCTTCTGCCAGCCGCACAATCGCGCGATCTCGTTGTCGGCTCGTCTGGCTTTGAATCGATCGTCCAGCCGACGAAACCGTCGCACTCTCTCCTGCCGTGTGTAACTCGCACGAACGACAATGCAGCTCTCCGCCCAGCACATGCAGAACCAGCCTCGTCCCGGCACCCTGTCTCTGTAGCGAGTAACGGCCCCACCCCGTACCTGTTGCCCAAAAGGACGTAAAGTCGTCGCCGCGCGCAGGCGGCGTAGTCGAAACGGCTTGGTTCGGGCCATCGTAGCGAAAACCGCTCATTGCCAGCATCGTCGACCACGAGGACATCGCTCGTGCGTAATGATGGCCGCACTCCGCCTCGTCCCATGGATTGCGCTTCTCTCCGTCGTAGCGTGCCCGTGCGCTCGCAACAATTTCAACACCTTGTTCCGTCATTCCCCATGACATCATCAATGCCGCCACTGTGTACTCAAGGCCCGTCCATGCTTCCGCAAAATACGGGAAAGGAATATGTGGCCTTTCTGCTTTGCCGTAATCGCACACCACCACGGCTGCCTCATCGTTCAGTGCGTACGTGCGCTCCACGTTGTCGTGCTGAGCCAGGGAGTGCTTGTAGTTGTAACTGTAGATCGACTGAAGCGTTGTGCGGATGTTCTCCACGGAGACCAGAGGCCCTAGTCCACCCGCATCTGCGAGGTACTGCCCCACGAGTTGGTCAACCAGGCACCCGGCTCCTGCCTGGTATTCCGGATTCTCCGTATCCTCGGCTCCCATCGAACTGCGCAGGTCTTTCGCAATCTCGTCTTTGCGAAATCCTTGCACCTTCTGGATGTAAAACTCTCCGTTAAACAGATTGGCATCGATCCAGCTGCTGCCTTGTTGGAACAGCTTTCGATACAGGTCCGCCGATGTGCGATCGCCCGCTGCCCGCGCCAGTTCTTCAGCGGCCCGAAGACCGCCAAGATAGTAGATACCGCACATCGGGTTCGGACCGTAAAACTCCACATCATACGTGTTGTGTTGTACACCCTCCATCACGCCGTCGCGGTTGGCATCCCAACCTCCCGGAATCCACGCAAACTCAATCGCCTTCTTCACGCGCGGCCAGGTGTCGCGAAGCAGCGCCTCATCTCCCGAAATCTTCCAATCGATCCAGGCATGGAGGATCTGCCCCATCTGTCCGTCCGCCGCCGCGAACCCCCAGCGCGTCTTTCCGTCCGGCAGCATCTGGCGAAAATGCATGGCTCCCGCATCGTCCATCGAGAATCCGAACGAACTGCGGCGCAGCGACCGGGCAAACGACGGGAACAGGAAAGGCGTCGCCGTCTCATAGTTCCACACGTGCGTGCAGTTGCCGTGGCAGCATCCGAGCGCGTCGTCGCTACCCTCGAAGCCGTGAAATTCGCCGTCCGCAGTTCGAAAGCAAGTGGTTGTGGCGAGGGTTGACAGGTTCGCGCTTGCGGCCTCTTTCACTGCGGCAGGAATCGTGCTCGCACGCATTGTGTCGATAAACGCGCGCGTACTCGCTTCGAGATCCTTCAGATGCTCCGCGGTATAGCACACCGCATCCCACCCGCTCTTGAATCGTTCGGCATAGTAATTGCCGATGATCGTCTTCTCCTCTCCCGGAGGCGCCGACCATCCGCACCACTCCGGTGTCCGATTCGGAAAACGCCAGCCTAGGAAGAATTCGAAATCCTCCGATTGGCCAGGTTGAATCGTCTTCTGCACACACAACACACCCACCTTGTCATGCGGATCCGGCGTACTTCCCATGTTTCCCGACTTCGAAAACTGATCCCAGAACAGCAGTGGCGAGTTCCACCATCGGCCGAGCGGCCATCCTTCCCAGTGCGTGATCTCAGCGTTGGAGCTTCGCCTTGCTGCCACGACGAAGTCTCCAGCCATCGGATGTTCAGCCCCGAGGTCCGCATTGGTCATCAAAAGGCCAACCACCCCATCGCTCGTGCGGTATTCATTGCGCCGCCCGTCCCCCCTCTTCCGCGCAGCTGCGTCGCCGTTGTCCAACTCCTTCGCTCTCACCGGGTTGTCTATCGAAAACGCAATCCCCACCTTGGCTTCAGTATGGCCCGAGTTAGAAACGCGATACCGCAGAATCGCCACCGGCAATCCCGAATCGTCTGCCTCCTGCGGAATGAACGGCGAGAACGCCTCCAGCTCGACCTTGACCGGCAATGTCGAGTCCTGAAATTCGATGTGGGCCAGCGGATACTCTCCCGTGAAGATCGCGGATTCAAGCCGAGACAGTCCAGGTACGTTGTTTGAGCCGAGGCCATCCTGTCCCTCATAGGGAGGCAGAATTCGTGACTCGAGGACGCGCGCCACCGGAGGCCGATCGCCGACCTGTGACCAGATGCAAGGAAATGCATAAGCCGGTCGATAGCCCTTGTTCGGCCGGTTGAAGATCTCCCAGTTGCACAGCTGCCCGCGACCTCCAAGACCAAGACTCCCTGCAGTCACCCCACCCAGCGGAAACGAGATCATCGATAACTGCCGGCCGCGAAAGCGCCGCGGATACTCGCCTGCCTCCACTGCCGCCGCTGGTTGGTCCGCAGGGCTCTCTTGTTCCGGACCTTCCCTCACCGAGCCGGTCGTCCACGCACCTGCTTTGGTTGCGGCTCCCACTGCGCCCGCCGCTGTCTTCAGAAAACTCCGCCGATTCAGCGGTCCTTTTGCCATGCGCTCTCTCTCGCTTCCTTCGTTCTGTGTCCCCGCATGAATTCCGCATTCACCGCAGGAACAAAGATGTCGATGCGGTGATCGATTCCATCCATTATGCGACGCGCAGATCACCCTGCCGACCAAGTCGACAATTTGATCGGCGCGGTCCACAGCGCTGCACGCCCGGTACTTCCGGCGCTGCACAGATGTGCTGGCCATCCAAAATGCGGGCGTTCTGATCGCGAGCGTTCACTTCGAAGAAAGAATCTCCGAAGTAAGGAAGAGCTGCTGTAGGTTCTGACAATTGCGTGAGCGCTGCTTCGTCTGCTCGGCAGTTGGTGGCTGAATAGTTTGGTTTAAGTTGGATACGAAAGCGTAGTTACCAAAGCACAGTTACCATCGGTGACTTGCGCAATTCCGGCCCCGCTGGGGTACCTGTGGCGATGGCGCCTTCGCGGATCAGCGCGATCGTGCGCCTCCGGTTCCAGACCGACAACGTGTCCGGGCAGCGATCAACCGCAGCGCCATCGATGTTCCCATGTCGCGCAATCCAGAACCCGATTCCTCATCGCAATTCCTTTGGCTTTTCGTCTCCAGATTGTAATATTTTCGAAATTGTCCAAATCCAGTCTTGCCGAGCGGTCGTGGTTTTGCGATGATGGTGCGCCAGTTTGCACTGGCCGTTCTCGATGTCGCAGATCCTGCTTGAAGGGACGCTCCGCTCGAAGGAAGATTGGTGTCCCTGGGCACTGCGCGTAATCTCTATCTGGTTCGGATCAATCCAAGTGGCTGGTTGGCAGCTGAGAATACAAGTCTGATTGAAGGGCATTCCATGAAGTTCCTTCTTCGCCGACGATTCCTGTATGCGGCAGTGCTTCTCTGCCTCGGAACCTGGTCTTCACAGAGGACCGTTGCCCTGATGAATGGCGATGGAGACCCAGATGCCACGCATCGTCGCGCCTTGCGTGCCGGCATTGCCGAGACCATCGTGATTCCCGGTCCATTGCCCTCGTTTCTCCGTATGGCGGGCATGAGCCAGGAGATCTCTCCCGAAGAGGTCGTACCGCTGCTCGCTCGGAACGTGGCTCTCTATGGTTTTCAGGATGCGAAGCAAACTGAGTTCCTGGTATTGCTGAACCGCTACGTCCACCTGGCGCGCGAAATCCAGTCACTTGCGGATCGAGAGGGTACGATCCGCGTCGCCGGATGTGACGATGCACGTCGACTCGTCGAGGTCCTCGGCTACAAGGCTCAGGGTAGTTGCGGCAACCGAGGTTTCGCGTTGCTGACTGCCGACGCCGAGAGGGCATTTTTGACCATCGACTCGGGTTTTCCCCTCACCGCTCTGGAGCGCGCGCTTCAAAGATCCGAACCCTTCACTTACAGCTTTCCTTCCTCCCGTGTGCCCGTTATCTTCACAGAAAAGGAATGGGTCAGTCTCTCGACCCTGCGTCGACCGCATGGTGACGAGCTGATCGATGCGCTCCTGCAGGATCAGAATCTCGACCGGCTCTATTGGGCCTTTGCCAAATGCGATAGCGAAACAAGGATTGCGTTGCAACAAAGGCCGGGACTGCACGAGCTGCTTGCCCTGGCGCCGGCTTTCGAGTTGTACGGAAGCGAAATTCGGATCCATGCGGGGCAGGTCGAAGTCCCACGCGGTTCAGCCAACGACTGGGCAACGCTCGTCGGAGAACGCCTCAACTCTCCCGGGGCATTTGTCGCCAAACTGCTTTCGAAAGATCATGGCTGGCTCGCAGCCTTTTTCGATGCCGTGTCCCGGTTGAATCGTGGGCAACAAATCCAGCTCGCGCGGGATGGTCGACTGCAGCGTCTCTATTCTGCCTATCGGTCAGGAGCGCAACGTCTCGATGCGACAAAGGGAGTGTATCCGAAAAACGCGGATCTGCTTGTATTTCTCACCGCGGTGAAGTGGAAGGAGAATGGCGAGCCGGATATTCCCGGCGACCTGGCGGTTTGGCAGGATATTTTTTCGAAGAAAAATAGGGCCGACCGCGACTGGGCAAGTCGAGTCCGTTGCTGCGCCACGGCCGAGGAACTGCTCGAATCGTTCGCGGCCAACTCTCACGTCGAAAGTGAAGATGGTCCGGTTTCAATCTTCCTTACGCTCAGCGCACTCGACGCCGGACGATCGGCTGGCCACAGATTATCGGATGAGACAGAAAAGTTAATCGCCGGCAAGCATGCGGAGTTCAACCGTTGGTTTCCCATCTTTGCGGAGTTTCCATCTCTCGACGATGCCGCTGTCGTTCAATTCCTTAGCGCAGCAGATCGCGTTGACGGAATTCCGAATCCCACACTGCATGCCAATGCACTGGGTGCATTTCAAGCTGAGGTCGGGCTGTGGCAGATCTTTGCGCGACAAGGCGAGATTCCGGACGACAAGATCAATTCGTCGTGGCTTGGAACAATCCACCCGTTCACCGGAGTCACAACTTCCCTTCAGTTGTTTGCGGCCGCGCGAAGTTCACTGCAATCGATCCTCTCGGCCGCGACCGGGAAGACCAACGTGTCACAGGATGAGATGATTGACTTGCTCGCGGGGCCCGCACCAGGAGAGTCCAGATGCCAAGCGCGTCCATGTCGAACTGGCAGACAGAATCCGCTCGGTCATGGACGATCAACGTCTCGCCTCTCTCGACACGCTTTTTGGTCTCAGCGATGGGCTGGCCGCGATGGCGCAAGGTGCAGATGTCGGCAAAAGCCTGCTTCCGCTCGCAGGAGATCTACGGGAATTCGAAATGCCTCGTCCCATATTTACTGGGAATGAGCGCACAGCGTGGTCGCCGTTGGTGTACTCGCGTCGCCACGCGGAACTGCAGGTACGCACGGACCTCGCCAAAGTGATTCAGGCCGCGACACCGGCTCAGCTTGAAGCCGCGCGAGGCCAGCTGACTCCATTTCTTCGGGACACGCTGGTCGGTTTGAACTACGCCTACTATGAGCCGCCGGGCGCCGAGGTGCTGCACAAGAATCCGCTCTTCGTTCGCTCACACGACTTCTCATCAATCTCGATCCTAGGGATGCAAAGAATGTGGAACGATTCGAGCCTGATGGGCGTTGGAGCCACTGCCGGCGGGGGCGCCTATTTAATTGGCTCGTTGGCGAACCTGCCTTACGCACTCGCGGTGACTGAAAGCGAATTGATTGCGCCTAAGCATGTGCAGGCCTTGATCTGGCAGGCAGTCATTCCGGACCTCCTCGTCGATGCGGTTCTGCCACGCTGGTGGCGTGTGAGTCGCAACGAATTGCATGCCGCAACGCTCTATCAGCGCGCGGGAGATGAACTATTCCTTGCCGCCGCGAACAACGCTTCGTTGCGTGCAAAAGTTGTCGGCATACTCTCGGACCGCATGACCTCCAACAGGTTGGAAAAGGCCGAAGGCGCTCTGCATGGAGAAGGAGATTCTACGGGTTCGCAGCTACTTCCGGCCGAGGCGTTCTACCTCTCCGTCGAATTCAGAAAGCAATATGCAAGCGAGTTTCCCAGGTGGAGCTCAGCGGCGAAAGAACTGGACGCATTTGCGCAAAGCGATCCGATGGACGCGGAGCCCGATCGGCTTGCAAAGGATTTTGGTGTACCGCACTCGGCGCTGCTCTTTACAGACACTCGCGGCTTCCTCAACATGAAGCCGCCGCCTGCATTCGGCGGGAGCGCCTCCAGGCTCATGGCGCAATCCTGGGAGTCTGACAATCTCTACTGGGCGCGATTGGCCGACGAGATGGGATACTCCCCAGCCATGCTGAATCTCCTGGTCCCTTCATTGACGCGCCGCATGGTCGTAAATATCTTTGCCACCAATATTGATGATTGGCCCGCGCTGTCTCGTGCCATGCGTGAGACCGGCGATGAATTTCGGGCGGGGAAAATCGAGACTACCGGCGTTGCCAACATCGCTGGGAATGAATGAAACAAGGAGCGAGGCTGATATGGTTCTGGGAACGAAGAGTGCTTGCTTCGGGTTTCTCGCCGGTCTTTTCTGCATGGGAAGTGGCGCTTTACGGGCGCAGGTGCAGGACGATCCGACGCGCCTCCAAGTCAACGTCGTCCTCGTCCAACTGAGTGTCGCCGTTACTGACAAGGAGGGAAACTGTATCACTGGTCTTCGGCCCGAGGATTTCGTAGTAACGGAAGATGCAATTCCACAAAGGATCGCCACTTTTGAGGAGAGCGCCGAGTCGGACCGCCGAACCCGGGAAGCACAACGGACCTCGGTTCCCAGCCTGGCCTCGCAAAGCTCAGCTCCAAATCCATCGGACGCGGCGAAAGTCACAATCTCGCATGTGGCCGAATCAAACCTGTTCATTCTCTTCGACACCAGCAACTACATGTATCGCGGCTTCGTTTTTGCGCAGGATGCGATCGCCGATTTTATTCGTTCGATGGGTGAGTCCAGCAAGATCGCCTTCTATTCCTATAGCCGTAACCTTTCCAAGGCGACTCCGCTCTCGTCTGATCCTTTTCAGGTGATCAGCGGGGTGCGAAATTCGGTGGCCGGCGATAACGCTGCGCTCTACAACAGTCTCCTGTTGACTGTGGAAGATGCGGCGCCGCTTAGGGGAAAGAAGGCGATCGTGGTCTTCTCCAACGGCCCAGACAATGCGAGTTCTGTTCCTCCGGAAGACGTGACCGAGCTGGCTCAGTCGACGGGAACGATCATCTACATCATCAGTACCCGGCAGGCACAGGAAGATCCGGTTTCCGCAGCCGCTTTCGAACGCGTCAGCAGGGCTTCCGGTGGAAAGGCTTACTTTGCCAAGAATTGGCGCGAGGAGAAGCAGGCTTTCGCTTCGATTCGTGAAGACCTCATTCATCTCTACACACTCAGCTATTATCCTCAGGCAAACGCCAACCGCGGATGGCGTTCGATCAAAGTCAAGCTTGTCGGAAAGGATCTTCAGAAGTATCACATTCGCACCCGCGATGGGTATCGGTTGTTGCCCGTAACTCAGAACAGACCCTCCTCGCGTTAAGCCCAAGAAAAGTCAGCGCGCCATAGCGTTTCAGGGTACTGATCCTTAATGGAACCTGATCTTCGGCGTTTCCTTTTGTTTCGAAGACCTTCAAATTCTCCGCTTGTTTCGCATAGGCGCTCCCGACATCGTCCTCATAAGGAGGCGTACCGTTCGATCAGCTGAGCCACGGCCTCAGGCTGCTCGTCTGCAACGTAGTGCGCGCCATCTTTGATCACTTCGATCTTGACGTTTGTGCACCCATGATCCCGTAACGCTTCGGCGAAGCCCGGCATAAGTTTCTCAAAAGGAGAATTCTCTCCGGGAGCCAGTACCAGAGGCAGGTTGATCGCGCTGCGCTGCGCTGCATTGAATTTCTCATTCGCGGGAAAAGCCCGGTATATCTCCAACAACGCGCGCAGGTGTTTGGGAGCGGCATAATCTCGGGCATAGCGAGCGACGTCCTCGTCATTGAAGGTGTTTCTGTCTAGAAAATGGCGGAAGTAAATAGATTCCCGTCCGGCAATCAGTTGTTCAGGCAGGTCCGGCGTCTGCTGAAAATAAATATGCCAAGTAAAGGGACTAGCCTTAACTGCATCCCACGGCCCAAGACCAGGGACCGGTGCGTCGAGCAACATCGCGCCGCGGCTGGTGTCCGGATACAAGCGCACGAAGGCATAGGCTACCATTCCACCAATATCGTGCCCGACGACATACACGTGTTCCAAATGCAAATGTTCCACCAGCTGGTGAACGTCTTCTGCCATATTCGCGGCGTCGTAGCCATCTCGAGTCGCCGCAGAACCGCCAATGCCTCGCAGATCAACGGCCACGACCGCAAAATGCTTTGCCAACTGGGGCATTATGCGGTGATATTCGTACCAGTCTTCGGGAAAGGCGTGCAGCAGAATGATCGCCGGACCGGTCCCGCCGCGCACGTAGTACAGAGTTGTTCCGTTCACCCGTGCAGTTCCGGAGACGAATCCCCCTCCCAACGTTGCCAGCCCTGGATCGATCCGCCGCCTCGGCGCTGACTCGCCGTGGAGGATGGCGCATGCCGCCACCACAAATACCGGCAGAAGTTTCAAAATCCAGTGATCACAGAGTTGGGCAGTTCTCTCGCGATATCTCATCTGCTGCCGTTACCCATTACCCACTGCCGACGCAAAGGTGGATTTTCCTCCGAAATAACACTCAATGGATTCAACCTTGCCGTCTCGAACCCTGAAATACTCCACATTCCGGAATGACTTACCGTTCTTCGTGTGGCAAAGATACTTCACAAACGCTTCGGCGTCGTTCCCGAACACTCGCTCCACATCGAATCGTTGGATGAAATCGATTTGTGTATCCCAACATCCCTTTTTGAAGGCGCTCTTGCTGATGTGGTCGTCGTCGTTGGCACTGGTAAAGGTGAAGTCGTCTGCCAGTAGGCGGTCGAATGGCCCCCAGTCGTTCGTCTCCCACGCCTTGTAGTACATCCGGGCGAGTTCTTCGGCTGTCTTGCTCGGCTCCGCACTTGCCGACACCGAGAATCCTACTGCGCCAGCCAACGCGCAAGTTCCCGCTTCAAGCAGTTTCCGTCGTGATATTCCAGTCGTCGTCATATCCGTCCTCCTGGCCGAAGTCGAAATTCGGTGATCGGCACTCCCCACGCCAATTGCGCAGTGTAAGTGATATCAGTATGCACAGACAAATTGCATAATGCAAGTGGTATAACCTGAGACGGGAACGCGATTTCACATTGAAACTCTCAGATGGATCGGAGTATCGATCGAGCCGAACCCACGCTCGATTGCCGAGAATGCTTCTGCTCTCAGGCTTCGCGGGAATGGCGTAAGTGGCGTAAAGCCTCGTGAAGCTTTTCTAAATGTTTCCTTGGGAGCGCCGGCCCAATCTTGAGTTTGGCTTCCTCCCACACTGGGATGGCCATTTCCATAAGCTCTTTACCAAGATTGGTCAAGAGTATTTGCTTGATTCGTCGATCAGTCGAATGCGGCTGGATTCGCAAAAGTCGGCGTCGCTCCAAAGGTTTCAGTGCCGCCGTCAGCGTTGAACGGTCCACGCAGAGTTGAGCTGACAGTTTAGCCATGCTTGCAGGCGCCGAGCGATCGAGCAGCACCATGAGGATGAACTGACCATTCGTGAGGCCGAGGCTTCGAAGTGCATCGTCAAAGTGACGCGCTAACATGCGTGCAGCGGTCTGGATCTTGAAGTAGGAGTCTTCGACGATCACTATGGACGTCTCTTTGTCACTGATCATTCCACCTCATTTGCCCACCGTGGACGACCAACGGCGCGGCCCCGTCTGGCGGGGCAGACCGGACGATATTGGGAGACCAACGGTCACATTTCCGAACTCAATTGCGAGGATTCAGAACACGAACTTGGCGAGGAGCGATGGAGGTTGGTACTGGAAAAGTGCGGCAGGATCAGGGAGGTGAACCTGCCGTTCAAAAGTCGATCAAGGCTGATTAGCCCTTAGGGTCTAAAGGGGACGGGCTTACGCCGGTCCCCTTTAGTTCGTAACTGAAAGTCCGTCTTCTCAGAAGACGAACTTGCCGCCCAGTTCCAGCACGCGAGGATCCCACACGCTGGTCAGCTGGCCGAACTGGCTGTCTCCGAGTTTGTCGTCGAACGCGTTGAACTGAGTGTGATTGAAGGTGTTGAACGACTCGAACCGAAGCTCGACGTGCGCGCGCTCGGTCATTGCGAACGACTTGTAGAGTGAAGTCGTGAAGTTCACACGGCCAGGACCAACGATCGCGTCCTTGCGGGCGCTGCCGAAGCCCTGATCGGTTCCACCGAGCCAAACCGGAACCGGCGCAGAGAACTGCGCTGTGTCGAACCACTCGTTCTGACCTGTCGCCGGGCTGTACTTCTTGGTGTAGTGGACACGGCCGCTCACGTTCGGGCGGTTGGTGTAGGCGTTGTTGCCGTTGTTGAGACCGACCGGATCGTAGTTGATCGAGAGGCCCGGTCCCTGGTTGTTGCCCGACGAGTTCAAGCCGGTCTCGTCGATGATTGTGCCGGCAAGTTCCCATCCACCGAGAACCGACTTGACCAATCCAGCGCTCTTCGCAAGGAAGGGCAGGTTGTAGACGTAGTTGGCGCTCAGCATCTGGCGACGATCCAGCGCACCAGACCCCTTGTCGTATTTCAGGTTAAAGGGGTTGCTGACGCCGTCGAGGTCGTAGGTGGTGAGATCGATTTCGTGCGAGTACGTGTAATCGAGCTCCCCGCTCAGGCCCCAGCGATTCTGAATGCGAAGGCCCGTCTGGAAGCCGTTGTAGTTACCGTTGGTGGTGTTCTCTTCCTGTTGGATGTCGGCGAATCCCGGATAGGTACGGAACTCATCAGGAATCGCCAGGTTGGCCGGTGCCTTGCCGTTGGGGCAGACATCGCCGGCATACTTGTCGTTTCCGTCACCCTCGTTGCAACGGGTGTTGAGGTCCGTGTTGATCGGGAAGGTGTTGATGTGGCGGACGATGTTCTGGTGCCACGCGAGGTTGCCGACATACTGCACAACCCAGATCATCGACGGCTTCAGTTCATGCTGTACGCCGAGGCTGAACTGCGCCACCGCCGGTGCCTTGTAAGTGTTGGCAAGGTTCGCCATCTCGGCCGGAAAGGTCGGGGATTCAGCGGTTGCGCCGGTCACCCAGCTCTTGGTCGGAGTGGTCATATACACGCTGCTCGCGCTCGGGCTGTAAGCGAACGGCGGCGAGGTGGCTGCGTTGTAGATGTCGTTGCCCTGCATGCGCTCGTAGAAGGTTCCGAAGCCGCCGCGGAGAACGGTCTTGCCGTTTCCGAAGATGTCTTCAGAGAAGCCGACGCGAGGCTGCAGCGTGTTGTAGTCGTTGACAACCAATCCGCGCGGGAAGCCGTTCTGACCTGCTAGGCCCATGCCATTGAGGTAAAAGCGAGTTCCGTTGACGGTCTGGAATCCAGGGCCGTTGGGGTTGAGCGAACCGTCGGAGTTGAACTGTGCCGTCTCGCTGGTCAGGTACAGATCCGGGTTGAAGTTCGACACCGCGTTGCTACGCTCCCATGCGTGCGGCAGGGCGTCATAACGAAGTCCGAGCTGCAAGCTGAGGCGTGGCGTGACGTGCCAGTTATCCATCACATAGGCCGACGGAGTCTGGTTGACGTAGTGGCGAATCGGCACCGCCTGGAACTGCGAGTAGCTGCTCGCAATACCCAGCAGCATATCCATGAACGAGTCGTTGGTCTTGTTGCTGAAGCCGAGGTCGCCTTCGGCGTCGCCGAACAACTGCTGGTTCTTGGTGTAGCGGTTGTAGCTGAAGCCGTACTTCATGGCGTGCTTGCCCATGGTGTACGAAACGTCGAGCTTCGGCTCGTAGTCCTGCGCCGCGTTGTGCCACGGAGCGGAACCCATGTCTTCGCCCACGTTGTAGGGGTTGCCCCAGCCGCCGCCAACGCCAGGAACATACGGGTTGCCGGTGTTGAAAAAGCTGTTGAGGCTCCAGCCAGCCGGCTTGTTCGCCAGAGAGCTGTTGGTGATGTTAATGACGTTGCCGTCGTAGTTGATGCTGGCTTCGACCAGCAGGTTCGGATTGATCGTTCCGCTTATCTTGATTGCAGCCGAGTTCGCCGGGTTCGACAGTGTGCTGGTGACGGTGTTGTAGCTCGCCCAGAGCCAGCCGAGTTCAGGCTGCGCGTAGCCCTGAAGCACGCTGTCGTGCATGTAATGACCGAGGATCGTCCACTTGTCGCTGAACTTGTGGTCGATGCGGACAACGTCGTCACGCACATCGATCGGATTTGCAACGTTGGCGATCACGTGACCGTCAGCGGTGGTTGGTTTCGGAATGATGCCCGAATTCAGATACAGCACCGCGTTCGGATCGAACAACTGATGCGGAATCGTGTTTCCAGGAAACGGCTGACCCGGCGTCAAGCCGAGTGCAACGAGTTGCGCGTTATAAGCCGGATCGCCCACGGTGGGAACAATCAGGCTGGTGCTGCTGGCAAACCCAGGTGCGACGTAGGTTAGATCGGTTCCAGCAGTCGGCCGGTCCGCGTCCGCAAGCGTCGGAACGTTGGTTGTGCCGGCGCCGGAGAGAATCTTGCGCCACTCTTCGTTGTAGAAGAAGAAGGTTTTCTGCTTGTTGGTGTTGTACACCTTGGGGATGTACACCGGACCGCCGACGTTGAAGCCGTAGATGTTGTAGTGGAGGTTGGTCAGCGTCCGCGAAATCGGGTTCTTCGCGTCGTATGCGGGCGTACGGTTGAACTCCCACACCTCGCCATGGAACTTCTGCGTGCCGCTCTTCAGCGACAAGCTCATGGTTGCGCCGGAGGAGATGCCGTAGTCCGGAGGATAGTTCGACGTCATCATCGTGAACTCAGCGATGGCGTCCTGCGAAGGCATGATGTCCATGCCGCCGGCGCCGCCGCGGTCATCGGCTTCGCCACCGTCGATCAGCCAGATGTTGTGGCTCTGACGAAGGCCGTTCACGCTGATGGTGAAGTTCGATGCGACCGAAGTCGGCGTGTTCGAGTCAGGCAGCGCAGAGCTGACGCCCAGACCCAATGCCGCCAGAGCCGCAAAGTTGCGGTTCTCAGTCGCGATCTGGCTGATCTGCTCGGAGCTGATCAGTGTGCTGACCACGTTCGAGTCGGCCTGTACCGCAAGCGCATCTGCCTCCACCGTTACCGTCTCGGCTTCGGCGCCTACCGTAAGCTTGATGTCCGCGCGGGCAGTCGAGGATACGTTCACCACGATGCCGTTCTGGGCGAAGGACTCGAAGCCCTTGGCCATGACCTTCATGTTGTAGTTGGCGGGGTTCAGACCGGAGATGTCATACAGGCCGGTTTCGCCGCTTGTTGTCGTCTTGGAGAATCCAGTTGCGGGATCGGTGAGAACGACCTTCGCATCCGGGACCACTGCTCCTGTTTGATCGGTGACGATGCCCGTCAGCTCGGAGTTCGCCTGCGCGAGTGCTACCGCGCTGGCGAACGCAAAGATCAAGGGCAACAGAAATAGCTTGTACCACCCGTGTCTCATGTTCATCTGGCCATCCTTTTCAAATGTTGTTGATTCTGACCCGTGCGAGCGAACGATCTAACTGTCTCGTTCAGCTTCTTTGTGTGGACCTCAATGTTCGCGATCGACCGATCATTCAGTCCGGCCTCTCGCGCTCCACTGTCCAGGCGGGCATTGCGGCTCCCAATTCTCTTACCAATTGACTCTTCTCTAACCCGAAGTGCGTCAATTGCAATCACCAGTAATGACGGTTTTGAAAAACCACTACTTGCAAAACGCAAGTCGTATCAGTATGCATATACTGATTGCATAATGCAAGTGGTATAATTTGCGGTCGGCAAAGGTGACTAAAATAAAGGGGCTATCCGGCCACCCAATCAAATCCGACACTCGAACCGGTTTGGCGAATCGCGGGGTCTGATCTGACGTAGGCGATCCACGGGCTCTCAGGCATCTCTTGCGCCTCTGAAGAAGGGCTGGCGTCGCGTATCCCTGCGAACAAGCTTTCGTTAGTTGATTTGAGGACTCTTGTTCCGAGTCACGAACAGAAGGGCATCTATAGCCTGACCGAGTCGTCTATACAACTTGTTCCACTGCCGGCTCACTTGGCCTGGGGACGGAGGCGCGCCTCAGCATCGAATGAGTTGTGGATTCCAGTACAGCCGCTCGAACAGGACGGGGAGCGAATGTGGAAAGCCTCCATGATCGAGCTGAGCGGCATATCTCGTGGCGCCTGGGCAGCGGTATCCGCTGAACTTCAGACTGCATATGAGTCCGCAATCAGTTGTCGGAGAGAAGAATCTGTAATTGACGGAGAGATGTCGTCGAAAAAGGAGACCGTGTGACAAAGAGGCACGGCAGAATTTCGCGTGGCCGCTCCGAATCTGGCCTTAGATGTTGTTGTGGGGAGTGCGCCGGTGACGCTATCGTTGCGTCCTGCGTTCGCGATTGGCCTCGAGGGCTGCCAGGCGCTTGGCGAATACAGATGCCCTCGGGAGAGGCGCACCCAGATGGTCGGCACGCAGTTCGGCCATAAATGCATCCCACATGGCTTCGCCTCCTTCCTCGACAAGCTGCCCTCGGAGTGTTCCTTCGGTGGATGGCTTCTTCGAAGCAGGGGTATTCTTCCGTGCCCAGGTAATCATGTGAGCCATCAAGGGCACGAGCTCTATTGAAGCCTCGGTGAGACTGTAAATGGCCTTTTGTTTATGCGTGGGATCATTCTTCCGCGTCAACAGTCCGGCACGCATCAAGCGGTTGAGCCTGTCCGCCAGAATGTTGGAAGCAATGCCCTCTTCGGAAAGCCTTAGCAAATCATTGTAGTGCCGCCGATCCCCGAACATGACATCCCGGATTACAATCAGGCTCCAGCGGTCGCCCAACAATTCCACCGTGCGGTTGATCGGACAATCGGAACGTCTTTTCTCTCGCATGCCGTCTTAACTACGCTATCCCTCTCAGAGAATGAGAGCTTAGGCTTCCCCATGTTACCAGCTTCTCGGTGAGCACGCTAAATCCGACCATACGGGGTCAGGTGAAAACAGACAATATGGTCAATGAGGCGATCGGAATAAAGAAGCCAATTCTCGCATCGAATTCGCATTGAATCCACATTCTCGCAGAGAGCGAAAAGAGCGAGCAGAAGGGATTCACTCGCCTGTTGGTTTGCCTCTATGGCCAGTCGCTCGCCAGGAACAGAGGCGTGGCTCAGCGAGCAGCGGCTGAGCGCAAAAAATGAACGTGCGGGTCGATCTCGATCATGGATGCCTTTGCGCCAGCATCACACGGCAAAGTAGAAGACGTGAATGACCAATCGGGAGAAAGCCGTCAGACTATCTTCGCGATTCCAACTCTAGGTCACGAGCTTCAATTGAGAACCTTGAAGGTACGGCCACGGTAAGGCTGACTCCCGACGCAGATCGGAACTGTACATATTTGACCCGGACACCGATCGGGGCAATGAATGACCCGCATCAAATCTCACAAGCGACTCTCGCCCGAATAGGCTGCCGGGGCTGGGGCATCAAAAACACTTTCTCACCGGGACGCAAATTTGAACTATGGTCCGGGCGTATTCGCGACTATCGACTGCCTTATGCGAATTGCGGCGCCCAACCTCAACCCGGTCGACGCCGGAAGCCTGTCGACACCGAAAGGAAAAGCGCCATGCAAGATACTTGCACAGCAGTTCGCCGGATACACCTCATCCCCATCCGGATTAGCGCTCTCTCTATCGCGCTGATAACCCTCGCCTCCTGTTCCTTCGCAGCCCAGGCGCAGATCACGTTCCGGGCACGCACTTGGGATGCCACCAATGGAAGCATGATCACGGCCCACGGCGGACAGATCCTCAAGGAAGGGAGCACCTATTATTGGATTGGCGAAGTCGATACCAGTGGTGGCGGATTTCAGGGTATCAACTGTTACTCGTCCACCAACCTGTCCGCCTGGGCCTTTGTCGCAGATGTTCTCCCTCCGCAATCCTCAGGCGATTTGGAGTCTAGCGACTTGGTAGAGCGGCCAAAGGTTTTGTACAACTCCTCAACCGGCAAATATGTCATGTGGTTGCACATCTGGAATGGCGATGCGGTCGGCTACGCCACAAGTTCCAGTGTTTGCGGAACCTACACCTATCTGGGTTCCTCGCAGCCGCTGGGCAACGAAAGCTTCGATATCGGGAGCTTCCAGGATACGGATGGAACAGCGTACCTCCTTAGCGCGAACTACGACAACGGGATCATTGTCTATAAGATGGCCTCCGACTATTTGTCTCCGGTCAGCATCGTTGATGGAGTGTCGACATGGGGCGACAGAGAGGCCCCGGCGATGTTTAAGGCCAACGGATACTACTTTCTCATATGCTCACATGAAACCGGTTGGAGTTCGAATGACGATCAGTATTCCTACGCAACGTCCATAAGCGGCCCCTGGTCTGCACTGGCGGATATTGCCCTCGCGGGTTCAAACACGTATAACTCGCAATCGACTTATGTTCTGCCGGTGACCGGCTCCAGCGGGACCACCTATATGTACATGGGCGACCGTTGGGATTCCAGCGATATAACGGATTCGACATACGTCTGGCTGCCTCTGACCGTCTCCGGCAACACGCTCTCCTTGGCCTATTATGACAACTGGGGCTAAACGTAACCACCGGCGACGTGGTCGGCGACTTACACCTCGCCCACAATCGGCTCCTACTCATGAAATCATCGCCCAGAACAGCGGAATGTGCCTGAGCGCCGTGAACACCACGGAGGGGACGCAACTGGAGCAGGCGACCTGCATTGGCAGCACTCTTCAGGAGTGGGAGGTTACAGCCGAAGGCAGCGGCTACTATCTGATCAACGAGGACACCGGCTTCGTCGCGGATGTCAACGGCGGATCGAAAACCGCCGGCGCCGCAGTCATCGACTATGCCAAGAATGGCGGCACGAACCAGCAGTGGAAATTCAGCAGCAACGGACAGGGCTACTACAACATCGTCAACGTCAACAGCGGAATGTGTCTGGATGTCGTCAGCGCGTCGACATCATCCGGCGCCGACATTGATCAATACAATTGCAACGGCGGCGCCAACCAACTCTGGAAACAATAGCGGAACTAAGTGGGGCGCCCGAGGTTCGGATATTCGAGCCTGTGGGGTTACTCCATTCCCCGGCCTCAGCGAACAGTTCCAAGAAAGCCGACTAAGTCAAATGCCTGCTGATGCGGCGCAGTGAATTGTGAAACGCAGCTCCGCCCGCCGCAACGAAACCGGCGAAGCTGCGCTTCCATCTGCGAGGACGCAAGAAAGTCCCATGCATATGTTGGCTCAATTCGCACCGATTGCTCGTAGCGATGCGTAACGACCATTTCCAGATTCCTATGCCGGCAGGATATAAATGCCGTTCCTCGCTGTCCGGTGCGTGTGGTGCGGGCCTATCTCGCAGAGTCGAAGGACCTGCGTCTGGGATGCCGATGGGTCGAGACTCGTCCTCGATTTGATCCGCAGCCCCCTCGCCTGCGATCATCGCTCCGTTCTTCAATGAGGCCCTTCAGATGATCAGGAAAGTCGTTCTCTGTACGGCATTGGCAATCTTCTCCCACAACCTTATTGCCCAGCAGCCCGTGTGGAGCCCCGCGCCAGGGCACGTCACACTGCCACTCTGGCCCGGCACAGCTCCAGGCGCGCCCACCAATCTGCCGCCCGAGGTCGACACCACGACGGCCCAACTGCCCCTCATCGCAGGCCGGCCCCTCATCCGCCTCGGCAACATAGCCACGCCCACTCTCACTCTCTACGCTCCCAAAGCCAACAACACCGGAGCCGCCATCGTGGTCTTTCCCGGCGGAGGCTATCAGATTCTGGCCATCGATCTCGAGGGCACCGAAGTCTGCGACTGGCTCAACTCCATCGGCGTGACCTGCGTGCTGGTCAAATATCGCGTGCCCAACACCGGCCCCTATCCAAAATCTTCTGCCGCCCTGCAAGACGCGCAGCGCGCGCTTGGGATCGTGCGCGAGCACGCGGCCGAATGGAAGATCGATCCGAAACGCGTAGGTGTTCTCGGCTTCTCCGCCGGAGCCCATCTCTCAGCAGCGCTCAGCACACACTACGACCAGCGTCTCTACGATCCCGTCGATGCTGCTGACAAACTGAGTTGCCGCCCCGATTTCGCAGTGATCGTCTATCCCGGCTATCTGGCCATCGCCGATCAAGGCATGGCGCCGAATCCAGAAATCCATCCCACCGCCGACACACCCACTTCCTTCATCGTGCAGGCCGAAGACGACCCGGTCCACGTTGAAAACGCCATCGTCTACTTCACAGCCCTCAAAAATGCCAAAGTTCCCGCGGAGCTGCACATTTACGCGCAAGGCGGGCATGGCTATGGCCTGCGCCGCACCGATCTGCCTGTCACTACATGGCCGCAATCAGTCGAGACATGGCTCCGTACCATCCACGTGCTGCAGGGGCAGTAGCTCTACAATCACTCCATGCACCTCGCCGTTCTTACCGTCTCCGATCGCTGCTCGCAAGGAATGGCAATGGATGCCTCGGGCCCAGCCCTCGTGGCCTTTCTGCGGCGCACGTGGCCCGATGCCGAGATCGAGACAGCGCTGATCCCCGACGAGATTGTTGAGATCGGCGACCGCCTCATCCAGTGGTCCAGCCAAAAAGTGGCCCTGATTCTCACCACCGGCGGCACCGGCCTCGGTCCTCGCGATTGGACGCCGGAAGCCACCCGCCGCGTCATCGATCGCGACGCCCCCGGCATCGCTGAAGCCATGCGCGCACAAGGCGCTGAAAATAATCCGATGGCCTGGCTCTCTCGCGGCGTTGCCGGGCTTAGAGGCAGCACCCTCATCGTCAATCTGCCCGGAAGTCCCCGCGGCGCCGTGGAAAGCCTCACGGTCATCCTGCCGCTGATCCGTCATGGCCTGGAGACGATCGCAGGAACCGAAACCCACCCTTAAGCCAGGAATCAATCCAATCCCAAGACCCGACTTTTACGTGCCTCCACTGTCTCGAATTCGTGCGAACACAGCAAACGCTTTCTACAGAAACGATTTAGGCGTCGCTCCCACTGCCCTGCCGGCCGAATATCACTCGTCCCGAAACCTAGGCAGAATTGTGACTTCGGTGTGTTTAAGAGTCGAAATTCTCCGCAGTGCACACTGAGAAACACGAGAAAAAAGGGTGTAGAATCGCTGCATCGTGAGCTCTCCAAGAGACAACTCCGGCGAACGCCGCCGCCCCGCCACCGTCAGCATCCGGGATGTTGCGCAGCGGGCTGGCGTCTCCATCGCTACCGTCTCACGCGCCGTGAATCACATCTCGACCGTGAACCCGGAGCTCGCCCAGCGCGTGTGGAAGGCCATCGAAGAAGTCGGATACCTGCCCAATACACAGGCCCGCGCCCTCGTCTCCGGCAGAAGCCGCATGTTGGGGCTCATTGTCTCGGAAATCACCAACCCCTTCTTTCCCGAGCTCGTGCAGGAATTCGAAAACCTTGCCGTAGCGCCAGGGCTATGAAGTCCTCATCGGCTCCACAAACTACGACCCCGCCCGCACCGAAAGCCTCATGCGCCGTCTCCTCCAGCGCAACGTCGATGGCGTCGCCGTCATGACCTTCGGCGTCGAAGAAGAGCTGGTCAAGAAACTCGTGGAGCGCGAATTTCCGCTGGTGTTTGTGGATGCCGCGCCCGATCTTCCCAACATTCACATTCTCAAGGTGGACTACGCCGAAGGAATTCGCCAGGGCGTGCAGCACCTTGCCGCCCTCGGTCATCGGCAGCGTCGCTTTCATCAGCGGGCCCTTGTCGCAGCGCTCGCCCAAAGCCAGGCGCGATGCCTTCATCAAGTCGATGGCAGAACTCGGCCTGAAAGCTCCCCCGGAACATCTGGTCGAAGGCAGCCACACCATGGAAGGCGGCATCACGGCCATGGAGCGCCTCATCGCACTGCCGGAATTGCCCACCGCCGTCATGTGCTCCAACGACATGACCGCCATCGGTGCGCTCCATGCTCTCTATCGCACCACTCACAGAGTTCCTGAAGACATCTCGGTCATCGGGTTCGATGACATTCACCTCACCCAGTTCATGCTCCCGCCACTCACCACGGTTCAAATGTCCTGCAGGGATTTGGCTGTCGCCGCCGTCGAAGGCCTCCGCGCCGGGATCGAGCCGGATCACCCCAAACACGGAAATCGGGAATGGTCAGATCCCCACGCGCCTCGTCGTGCGGCAGTCATCGACATTTCCTCGCGGCAGCTTGCCCGCCCTCGTTTCAGGCGCCCAGTCCAAGCGCGAGACTTAATTCCGAAGACTCATCCCCGCCGCCATAACAAGTGCGCCAGCAGCCTTCCAACCCCAGCGCAATCGCATGACATCCTCGTTATTGGAGCTGGTCGTACATTGCCCCAATATGAAAAATTCGGTCATTATTCTCCCGGAGGGAGGACACGAAAATAGCCAAGGGCGTAGCGAAGCGAAACCCTGGGGCAGAAGTCTTTCGGCGTGCCCGCGTCCCGGAGGGCCGCGCCGACGATCGAGAGGATCTCATATTCAACGATTCCCCGCTTCCGCCCCAACTGCTGCTCCAATCCACCTTGTAACTTGCAACGTACCTTTCGTGTCTAATAGTTGAAGTTAGTCCAACGCGAGGTCGCATCATGCTCATCGGCAAGCCGCCTGAGATCCCCTCATCGGCGATCACATCCAAAGAAAAATATCTGAACCGCCGCCGATTCCTCGGCGGAGCGCTCTCGAGCGCAGTGGTTGCCGGTGTATCCGCAACCGCCATCGAACGGCTGCCGAGGTTGTCTCGCCCCGCACCAGCGTCCATGCCGACACAGGCACCAAGCTCGACACCATCAAGAGCCCGCTCTCCACCACCGGCGAGCAGCTGACCAGCCTCGAAGACATCACCCACTACAACAACTTCTACGAGTTCGGCGTCGACAAGGGCGATCCCGCGCAGAACGCCGGCGCTCTGCCCACGCGCCCCTGGACCGTCAAAGTTGATGGCCTCGTGAAGCAGCCGAAGGTCTTCGACATTGAAGCCCTGCTCAAACTCCGCCCGCTCGAAGAGCGCGTCTATCGTCATCGCTGCGTCGAAGCATGGAGCATGGTCATTCCCTGGGTCGGCTACTCGCTCTCTGAGTTCATCAAGGACTGCGATCCGCTCAGCAAGGCCAAATACGTCCAGTTCCTCTCCTACTACAACCGCAAGGTGGAGAAGTGGGCCTCCGAGTCCACCATCTACTGGCCCTACTCCGAGGGCCTGCGCATGGATGAGGCCATGAATCCGCTCGCGCTGCTCACCGTTCGGGCTCTATGGCGAAGTGCTGCCCAACCAGGATGGCGCGCCCATCCGCATCGTTCTTCCCTGGAAGTACGGATTCAAATCCGCCAAGTCCATCGTCGAAGTCCGCTTCCTCGACAAGCAGCCGCCCACCACCTGGAATGACATGGCCGCCAATGAGTACGGCTTCTATTCCAACGTCAATCCCAACGTCGACCATCCCCGCTGGAGCCAGAAGACCGAGCGCCGCATCGGCTTGCCCTTTTATGCGCAGCGACGCCAAACCCTCATGTTCAACGGCTATGGCGACCAGGTCGCGTCGCTCTACAACGGCATGGACCTGAAGAAGAATTACTGAACTAGAAGCGGAGTGAGCGGCGTCAGCGTTGCTGGCGGGGCTGAGTAACTCTCTGAACGCACGCTAACTCCACTAACTCCGCTAACTCCACTGACTCCGCTAACTCGCTAACGCCGCTGACTATGAAACGATCGACCATCCTCATCCTCAAATCGCTCACCTGGGTCGCCTGTCTCTGGCCCCTCGCCTTGCTTGTCTACGGAGCGGTCACCAATACCCTGGGTGCCGATCCCACCGCGAACATCACCTTCACCACCGGCTACACCACGCTCTTGCTGCTCATCCTTTCGCTCGCCATCACGCCGGTGCGCAGCCTCTCGCCGCGTCTGAGCTGGCTCATTCGTTTTCGCCGCCTGCTGGGCCTCTTTGCCTTCTTCTACGGCACACTGCATCTGCTCACCTACGTTGCGCTCTACGCCGGCTTCGACATCCACGCCATGCTTGCCGACATCGACAAGCGCCGCTTCATCACCATGGGAGTAGCCGCGTGGCTCCTGCTGTCCCGCTCGCCGCCACATCCACCAACTGGTCCATCCGCAAGTTGGGCGGCAAGCGCTGGAACCGCCTGCACAAGCTCGTCTATCTCGCCGCCGTCTGCGGGATCATTCACTATTGGTGGCAGGTCAAACCCGGCGTGCTGAGCCCGCTGCGCCTGACCATCGTTCTCGCAGTCCTGTTGCTTGCGCGGCTGGTGCTGGCGTGGGTGCAGAAGGAGAGGGCGCGCGCGGCGGTTACAGCATAAGCGGGCGATAGATTATTGCGGAGAGCTGACAGCGGGCCGCTCGACATCCGTGGAATCGGGTTCGGGCCGGGGTCCGGCTTTCGGCGGATCCGGCACGGCGATCACCACATTGTCGACGTCGCCGGTGACCGAGAGCAGAATTTCTGAGGCGTTGTCGGCTTTGCCGATGTCTCCATTGCTTCCAACGTCACTTAAGATGGCGAACTGGTCCCGCCGGTATCCTAGCACTTCTCCATGCCTTCGTTCTCGTCCTCCACTTCGAAGTGGGAAGGGGCGCTGGCGAAGCCGAGTCGCCGCCATCGCTAGCTGCCTTCGGACACGTAATGTATTTCGAATTTCCCGTTGGGAGCGATGGTCATGCGCGCGAACTTCTCCCGAATCCGCATAGAACGAGCTCGACGGTTGCTGCAAGAGGAGCCTGGTCAGTGCCCTTCAAGACTACGTGGCCGCGAATCGTATAGAGCCTACTGAGCGGTATCGTGATGTCGACATCTTTGCTTGCGTCGCTGGATTCGATCTTGATGACTTTCGCAGTGCTGGCCCGCGTGGTGTTGCCCGCATACACCGATAACATGCCGCCCATCCCGATCTGGATGGCCTGCATGAGCAGATTGACCGAAGACGGAGTTGCCTGCTAAGGGTGGGCACGGAGACACAACGAGATAATGACCGGGGGCGATGCCGAGAATGCGGAAATGACCGCGGTCATCTGTTCGCCGCAGCAGGCCGTTCGTCGAAGAGACGGCCTGCGGGAAATCGATGGACGTCAAACGTTTGTCGGCTCCCTCTTTCGCCGACTTGAGAACCACATTGAGTCCGATTGCCGGGCTACCGTCGTCGTACTGCACTACTCCGTCAATCTCAGCGGCGCGCTCAAGGCGCAAAGAGGCTTCAGCGGATTGCCCGGCGGAGACTTTGACGGAGGTCAAACTCGATTCAAGGGCCTTGCGTTCCTCGTCCGTCATAGATTGAAGGCCGGATCTGGTTAGATCGGCAACAGGATTCAGGTAGCCCGGAAGTTGCGCCATTACGTAGACGGCTCCTTCCGCGGACACTGTGGACGACAAAGCGGCCGTCTAGATCCGTGGTGCCTCTCCACTTCGAATGCCTTGGTCACCCTTGGAGATTTGTACGAGGAAGATCGCGGCACCCCGCGCGGGGAGATTTGTGTCGGCGCAATAGACGGTGCCGTTGATCGTTCCGGTGGGGGGCTTTGATTTTTTTCAGGAGGCTCTGAGGCAGTTGTGCGTCTTGGGCGATGCAGGGCAGCGAGCAGCAAGAGAGCGATGGCCGAAATGAGTCGACGCAGCATCCGTCAAGATTCTACAAGCTGGATGAGTCCGGGTTCAGTGAGTTCGGGCTCGATGAGGTCCGGATCGATGAGCTGGGGCTCAGTTCCGGGAAATCCAGCATCCGCTGCGCCACGGGGCTCCAGTTCTTCCGGTGCAGCGGCGTAGGCCCCAGTCGCGCCAGCGCTTCCATATGTTCCCGCGAGCAGTAGCCTTTATGGCTCGCCAGACCGTATCCGGGATACTGCCGATCGAACTCTACCAGCAGTCCATCCCGATACACCTTGGCCAGCACGCTGGCGGCAGCGATCGAAAAACTCGTCCCGTCGCCCTGAATCACCGACTGCTGCGGACAAGCCCACTCGATCGTGTCCACGCCATCAATCAGCAGGTAGTCGGGAACGATCGAGAGCTGCTCCACGGCCAGTCGCATGGCCAGCAGCGAAGCGCGGCGAATATTGATGCGGTCGATCGTCTCCGCATCGACCGCGGCAATCGCCCAGGCCATCGCCTTTGCGCGAATCTCGACATCCAACTCGATCGCGCTTTTTCTCCGCGAGCTTCTTCGAGTCTTGAGGCCACGAAAGCGCATGCCGCATTCCAGAATGACCGCGGCGGCCACCACCGGCCCGAACATCGGCCCACGCCCCACTTCATCCAGTCCCGCGATGCGCAGCGCGCCACACTTCTGCGCGCGCCTTCTCCAGCTTCCAGCCGCACTTTGGATTTTTCGCACCATGTTTTTTCTGCACGCGGACTTGCGACTGGGGCCATGCACCCAGTATAAAAAGCAAAACCCCCAGCCGCATCGGCCAGGGGTTCTGCAAAACTGGACTTAAATGGGTAAACTACGCCTTCGGCGCCCGCTCCACTTCCTTCAGGCGGGCCGCCTTGCCGCGCAGTCCGCGAATGTAGAACAGCTTGGCGCGGCGCACCTTGTAGCTGCGAATCTTCTCGACCTTGTCGATGACCTTGGAGTTGAAGGGGAAGATGCGCTCCACGCCCTGGCCAAAGCTCATTTTGCGCACGGTGAAGGTGCCCTGGGGGCCGTTGTTGATGGCGATGACCAGGCCCTCAAAGGCCTGCAAGCGCTCCTTGTCGCCTTCCTTGATCTTCACTTGGACGCGAATCTGGTCGCCGGGAACAAACGCCGGCAAATCGGTGCGCTTCAGCTTGTCGGCCAGGCGCTGCATAACGGGATGAATTGACATGGTTTCTTCCTGCGTTGAACTCAGAGACTCAATTTTAACAGAGAATCGACCTCCGCGCCTAATCGACCGCTGGCGGCCGGCGCTAAGGTCGCTTCACCGGATGAACGGGATATACCCTCGCACCCGCGCCCGGTATTCGATGAACTCATCCTGGAAATACGTTTCGAGCAGCTGATCTTCGGCTTCCACGCGAATCTCCGTGCCGATCAGGAAAAAACTCAGCCCCGAAAGCAGCATCGGCCACCACGAGTACGCAGCCCCCGACGCCAGCAGCATCCCCAGCATCGACGCATAAATCGGATGCCGAATCCACGCGTACGGGCCGCTCTGCACCAGTTCGTGATTCGCACTGAGCGCGGCCTGGTATCGCCAATATTTGCCCAGATGCCGGGTCGCCCGCCACGCAAGCAGCACGGAAGGAGGCCCCAGCAACATCGACGCAATCAGTTCCCACACCGACTTCTCAAAGCCCGCCGGCCTCACATACGCCCAGATACACGCGAATCCCAACACGTTCAGCAGGATCCCCCACTGCGCCGACGATGCCTTCGCAATCTCCCGTTGTCCCGCCGCCTTCCGGAACGGTTGCACAAACGACGCCGACCACACGATCCAGCAGATCGTCAGCTCACCATAAGCGACGAGTTGAAGAATCGGATGACCCATCTCAGCCCTGAAAATTCACCCTTACGGTTGCTGACGCCCTGGTTGCCATCCACCCGGTCGCCATCCTAGATCCACAAGCACCCGCCTATCCTCATCGCTCAGCTCCGCCCCCTCCAGAAGGTCAGGCCGGTTCTCAAGCGTCTTGCGCAATTGCTGCTCCCGCCGCCAGCGACGAATCTGCTGATGGTCGCCATTCAACAACACCTCCGGTGTGGCCAGTCCCTTAAATTCGGCGGGGCGCGTAAAGTGCGGGTAGTCAAGCAACCCACCTGACCCGTGCTGCGACCGGGGTATACCGGTCTCATCGGCGGAAATGGCGGAATCCGTGATGCCAAAACTTTCAAATTCGCTCGATGCCTCGTTTCCCAATACCCCGGGCACCAGCCGCGTCACCGCATCCATCACCACCGCCGCCGCAAGCTCGCCCCCGCTCAAAACGTAGTCGCCGATCGAAAGCTCCCTGTCGCAATACAGAGAATTGATGCGTTCATCTACTCCTTCGTAGCGTCCACAGAGCAGCACCACACGTTCCTTCCGTGTCAGGGTCCGCGCCACCGCCTGCGAAAATCGCTGCCCCTGTGCCGAAAGCAGAATCACCTGCGTCCCCGCAAGAGTCCCTGCCTCAATACCCCGTGTCCCCGCCTCGGAGCCGGGCGCCCCATCAGCCACGGAATCGGGTGCCTGAATCGAGAATGCTTCCCGTGCCTCCCTCGGCTGAATCCCCAGCGATTCAAGCGCCTCAGCCAAAGGCTCCGGCTTCAGAACCATACCCTCGCCGCCTCCAAAGGGACGATCGTCCACCGTGCGATGCCGGTCGTGCGTAAACTCTCGCAGATCGCGCACTCCCACCGAAACCAGGCCCTCTTTCAAGGCGCGGCGCACCACTCCGTGCTCAAAAAATCCAGTAAAAAACTCTGGAAAGATCGTAATGATTTCAAAACGCATTCCCGTCGATGATAATGCCCCGCACGATGCGGGTGACCAATCTGCTCCGATCCTTCGCCGGTCAGGTCCCGCACGAAAATCGTGGCGCAACCCTACCGAGGACGAGTGAATGCCACAATGAAGCCCCGTGCCCCATCCTTTCGCCTTCTTTCTGGCGAAAGGGTGGGATACCATAACCATTTTTCAAAATGGCCACGGTGCAGCGAAAACCCGGCGTCCGCATCCTGAAAATATGCCCGCGTCCTTAGGGGCGCGTTGAATTTGTTCATTGAGGCCAACACGAGCAATTGTTCGGCGCAGCCACGCTTCACAGCGCATCCCTCGCGACTGTGCTCTAATACGCGCATCGAAATTATCCAACCCCATATGCCCGACATTGAACCCCTGCTAACCCGCTGGCAATCGTCCGGCGTTCTCGACGCGGCTATCGCCGATCGCATTCGCACCTGGGAATCCGAACAGCAGCATCCCGCCGGTATTCGCTGGCAGGGAATCGTCGCCCTCATTCTCGGCGCCTTCCTGCTTGCCAGCGGCGTGGTCCTCTTTGTCTCCGCGCATTGGGACGAATTCGGCCCCGGCGCGCGACTGACCATCATTCTGACCATGGTCGCGCTCTTCCATCTCGCCGGCGCTTACACGCGCGCCAGCTTCCACGGTCTCTCCACCACTCTCCACGCCGTGGGCACCGTCTCAACCGGCGCCGCCATCGCCCTCATCGGCCAGATCTTCAACATTCAGGAGCACTGGCCCGCCGCGATTCTTCTGTGGGCCCTCGCCGCCGTTGCCGGCTGGGCGCTTCTTCAGGACGAAGCTCAGCAGATCCTCACCCTGCTCCTCATTCCGGCATGGCTGCTCTCCGAGCTCGCCTATGATTCTCAAAACCACATCGGCCAGGGCGTCTACATGGGCCGCTTTCTCTTCGCGTGGTCCGTTCTCTATCTCACCTTATTTCTCGGTTCGAAACGCAAGGCAGTGCAGGGGATTCTGTTCGCTGTCGCGGCCATTGCAGCCGTAACAGGCGTCGTCTACATGCTCGAAAGCTGGACTTCGTGGGGAAATCATTCCTCCGTCTCACTCCCATTTCGCTTCTGGGCATGGACCCTCGTCGCCGTGTTGCCCCTGATTGCTGCGCTCTTCCGCTTCCGAAAAAGCTTCGCTCCCGTACTGGCCGCCGTAGTTGTCTGCGCCATTCTGCCCTGGTGCACGCACAACTGGCCGATGTACTACACCGATCTGAAAGGTCACGCAGTTCCTACACTCAAAGCGGGCCCAATCTCCTCGCCCACGCCCTGGTCGCGGCCTTCGCAGTCTTCCTCATCTGGTGGGGCGTCCGCCAGGCCAGCAAAGCCCTCGTCAACCTTGGCATCGTGGGCTTTGCTATCACGGTCGTCTGGTTCTACTTCAGCAACATCCTCGATCAAGTTCGGCCGCTCCCTCGGCCTCATCGGCCTGGGCATCCTCTTTCTGGCCGGCGGATGGGCGCTCGAACGCATGCGTCGCCGCCTGATCTCCCAAATGTCGCCGCAGCCTCAACACCGAGGCCGCGCAATGAACCTCGCAAAAGCCTCTCTGGCGCTCCTCGTCATTCAACTCGCGCTGATCTCCTCCATCGCCGCCAAGTATCTCTACCAGCGCTCCACCTGCCCGCGCGTCTGGACCCGCGCCTCGATGGTACGACCCTTCGCTGATCATGCGCGGTCGCTACCTCAGCATGCAGCTCACGGTCGACGGATGCCAAAGCACTCTGCCGTCCGCCAAGCAAGCTGGATTCCCACGCAACCTCGACGGCGTGCCCAACGGAACCAACTTCGCCATCACGCGCCGCAGCCTGTCGTATTTCCGGCCAGGCTTACGGTCAACGAAAACAAGCTCGTCGCCATCCGCATCCCCGAGAACGACGACAGCGCCGCCGGAGAATCGGTCGTCGCCGCATCCGGCGCGCCGTGCAACCAGATGCGCCTCAGCGAAGCCGTCAACTTCTATCTCGCCGAACACGCCACGAGCCCTCTGCCCGTGAAAACAGGCCAGGAACTCTGGGTTGAAGTCACTGTCCCACCCCAAGGCCCACCTCGCCCCATCCAGCTGGCGCTAAAAGATAACGGCGCCTGGAAGCCGCTCGCCTTCCAATAGCGAAATCACGCATCCACTGACCCAAGGACCTGCTTTTTGCGAGCTCAAAGATGCACAAGAATGGGTGCCCCAGGGCCAACAAGCTGTCATCCTGAGCGACCCCGAACGGAGAGAAGGGGAGTCGAAGGACCTGCGGTTGCCTTTTTCGTCGCGTCAATCACACGCCAAATGGGTGCCCCATCCTAGCTTCGCTAGGGTGGGAAAGCACGAACCCAAATCAAACTTTGTCATCCGGAGCGCAGCGGAGGAAGTCGAAGGACCTGCGGTTTTTTTGTCGCGTCAATTACCACGCCAAATTGGTGCCCCATCCTAGCTTCGCTAGGGTGGGAAAGCACGAACCTAAATCAAACTTTGTCATCCGGAGCGCAGCGGAGGAAGTCGAAGGACCTGCGGTTGCTTTTCGTCGCGTCAATCACACGCCAAATGGGTGCCCCATCCTAGCTTCGCTAGGGTGGGAAAGCACGAACCCAAATCAAACTTTGTCATCCGGAGCGCAGCGGAGGAAGTCGAAGGACCTGCGGTTTTTTTCGTCGCGTCAATTACCACGCCAAATGGGTGCCCCATCCTAGCTTCGCCATCCGGGGTGGTCTAGGGTGGAAAACCCAAATTCACAGTTGGATGAGAGATCAGCCCTCACTCCCCCTCATTCAACTCCACCAACCCCTCGGGCAGCGCCATCTCCACTCGCTTCCCCTCGATATCCACGCGCCGCAGATAGCTCCGAGCAAACGGAACCAGCACCTCACCCCGCGGCCCCCGCACCACCAGCAGCGGCGCCGGTCCGGCAGTCCGATCCACATCCTCAATCTCGCCCACAACCACCGGCTCCGATCCGGCCTCGCCGCGCTGGGCCACATCCACCAGCAGACACCCAATCAAATCGCCGATGTAAACCTCATCCTCACCCAGCCCAGCCCGCTCCGACTGCCGAATCGCCACCACCAACCCAGCCAGTTTCTCCGCATCCGAGATCGAATCGACTCCCGCAAAGTGAAGCACGACGCCACCCTTATGCTGCCAATAAGCAACCAGCTCCACCTCACGCGCAGCCGCATCGTCCGCCTGGTCAGCGTCCAGAACGTTCGCTGGACGCGAAGTCCTCGCCGGACGCGCAGCGCCGTCATTGGACAGCAGCCAAAGCCGCTTCCGCTCTGCAAATTTTTCAGGAAAATCAGTGAGAATATCGGCGAAGACCTCGCCTTTGCGCCCCTGGGTTCGTCGAATGCGCGCGAGCCACACCCATGGTTCCGCCGCGGTCATTCATTCCCCCAAGCAAAATGAGGCCCAAAATTTGACCCGACGAACCGCCAGTCCGGCTACGCCTCGTCGTCCTCTTCCAGGATATCGAGCGTGTAGCGATGATGCAGCTTCATGCTGACCGCGCCCAGAATCGTGCGCACCGATCGGGCCGTACGCCCCTGCTTGCCGATCACCTTGCCCACATCCTGCGGCGCCACCCTCAGCTTCAGGACGGTGTTTTCGTCCCGGCCGACGGCCTCAACCTCGACGGCTCCTGGTTCATCCACCAGAGCCCGCGCAATCTCGCGCACCAGCTCTTCCACAGCGACCATATCGTGTTGGGTCATCTACTTGCCTCTGACCGTCTGCAACCAGTTTCCGCAATCCAATTTTCCACACTTGGATGCGTGCGCGAATAGTAGCACACCTGTGTGCCGCAGTCAGCATCAGGATCAACGGCTCATCGTGTCACTGGCGCATCGGAAAGGGGGCCATGAGGTCAATGGCCGCTGATTGATCCAGCATCTTCCGTGTCCCACCCATGCCGTCATCCTGAGCGGAGCGCAGCGAAGTCGAAGGACCTGCGGTTGAATATCCTCGCGAAAGGGTGGGAAACCACAAATCTCAACCGTAACAATCACACGGTGAAACACCGGTTGCAGACTATGCAGCGACAGGAGCCGCCGCCGGATGCTTCTCCACCATCTTGGCCACCGTCGGCGAAAACTGCGCGCCCACGCCGCGCCAGTAGCTGATGCGTTCGTGCTTCAGTTCCACCGAAGCGGGGCTGGTGCGGGGATTGTAGGTGCCCACCACTTCAATCGACCGGCCGTTGCGGGCACGGTCCTTCTCAATCACAACGATGCGGTAATAGGGCTGCTTGCGGGCGCCAACGCGCGCCAAACGAATCATGACCACGGCGATTCAGTTCCTTTCAAATTCCAATACTGTGCGATGTAGAAAGCATGTTTCAAAAATGGTGCTCTGTAACAGGGCACGACTTGAGTCGTGCCGAAAAGGACCTAAAAACTAGCGTTTTAACCCCTGAGCGATACAAGTCCGACCCGTTGAGCCATTTTTGAAAAACGCTTGATGCTCGCTCAGCCAGTTTGTTCAAATTGCCCGACCGCAACCGAAGCGGCCCCAGCCAAACGAAAGGCCAGACTGAACAGTCCGGCCCGCGCAAGACTCAACACCTAAGTATCGCTGAAAATGGCCATTTCAGGCAAGTGGAGACCGGTTCCGGTCAGGGCCGACAGAGCAAATCTGGCCCCCTGTTCCGCACACAACACGAATCGATTCCAGCACAGAGCTTGTCAGCTGTAAGAAAGCTCTTTCTCCGAAGACTACCTTGGATGTGGGGCCAATTGAATCCATGCCGGGTCCGGACACAGCCGAGACAGCCAGAGCCAGGACAGCCAGTTTGAGGAAGCCGTAGCAGCTGCACGGCGCAGCGCTTGAGCGGCTGGCGCGGGCCTATGAGGCTGACCCGGAGACGCGCCGCGACCTGCTGCAGGAGATTCACATCGCGCTATGGAAGAGTCTCGATCGTTTCGACAACCGGTGTTCGCTGCGCACCTGGGTCTACCGGGTGGCGCACAATACTGCCGCATCGCACGTCACCCAGCGACTTCGCATGAAGAAGCAGCTCTCCATCGGGATCGAGGAGTTGGCGAATCTGGCGGACCGGGCAGAAGGGGAAGAGGCGGCAGAGCAACACGACGCGGTGGGCAGGATGTACGAGCTGATCCATCAGCTCAAGCCGCTCGACCGGCAGGTCATGCTGGCTTATCTCGAAGGCATGGACGCAACATCGACGTCCGAAATCACAGGCCTCTCCGCGCGCAATGTGGCAACGAAAATTTACCGGATCAAACAAATCCTGAAATGCAGGTTTCAGGAGGGAGGGCGACGATGAGCGATGAGTCTTCTCAGGATCGCCGCGTGAAGGAGCTTTGGCAGAGTCAACCAACGGAGGGAGTTCGCATGTCCATCGATCAGATTCGAGTAAGTGCGGGAACGTTTCAACGCAAGATTCACTGGCGCAATGTGCGCGAGTACGTGACGGCAATTGCGCTGGTAGCTTTCTTCAGCTTTGAGTTCTGGCGGGCAGGGGATATGCTCGTGCGGATCGGCTTCGGCCTGATCATCGCGGGGATCTTCTACCTGATCTGGCACCTGCTGTCCAAGGGTTCCTGGCGGCCGCTTCCTGAAGACGCAGGGCTTTCGAGTTGCATCGAGTTCCAGCGCCGCCAGCTTGAACAGCAGCGTGACCTCCTCACCAGCGTCTGGCGCTGGTATCTGGGCCCTCTGATCCCTGGCATGGCTGTGCTGCTTTTTGCTTTCGGCCGCGCAAATCCCGGCCACCTCAAGCATCCGGCTTTTGTCGTCGTGCCTGAAGCGATGTTCTTTGTTGCGGTCTCTGTTGCGATTGCAATGCTGAATGGCCGCGCCGCACGCAGGCTGCAGCGGCAAATCGATGAGTTGGAGCAGGCTGGTCGGGAGGGATGAATCGCACTTTCCGTGCGATTCATCCCGCCGGAAACAAAAACCGTCAGCATCGGCCGCACCCGCGTCGCCCAGCTCGCTTCATCATGCGTGCCCCCCTGCACCTTCTCAAAGTGCAGCGTCTCGCCCGGCCGCCATCCATTTGCCTTCAGCCGCCGCGCCAAGAGCTCCACGTCCCGCAGCGTCTTGTGGCCCTCCTTATCGCCCACGTCCAGCCAGAGCCGCGGCCGCTCCCACAGCTGCGGAGCATGCTCGTTCACGTAGCCAACAATGCTCTTGTGGTTCCACCACACGCTCGGCGACAGCACCGCCAGTTTGCCAAAGCGCTCCGGATGGCGCAGCCCAAGATACAGCGTCACCAGACCGCCGAGCGACGACCCGCCGAACCCCGTCGACGCGCGCTCCTGCCGCACGCGATACTGCGTCGCAATCCACGGCATCAGCTCGCGCGTGATCATCAGCCCGTAGCAGTCGGCCTCGCCGCCGCCCATCTGCCGGTTCTCGTCCTGCGTGTATTCAGCCAGGCGCCGGTCGCCGGTGTTGTAGATGCCCACAATCACCAGCGGCTCAACCTCTCCGGCCTCAATCGCCGCATCGGCGTGCTCGCGCACCTGCCACGTCCGCCCCGGCACAAACGAAGTCCGCCCATCGAAGAGATTCTGCCCATCGTGCATGTAGAGCACGGGGTAAGTGCGCTCCGGCTCCTCGTCATAACCCGGCGGCACATACACAATCACGTCGCGCTTATCGGGCAGATAGATGCTGCGCAAACTCGCGATGCAGCCGCAGCCGCGGATGCGGCGTCGCTTCGTTCGCGACCGTTCCTCGGGCAAATCAGCACTCGGTTGTTGTTCCAATTCCAATCCTGACAATCCTTTTCTTTTCCCGCGAGGTCTTTGACTGCTCGCTTTCGAACGAACCTGGGTGCCCCATCCTAGCTTTGCTAGGGTGGGAAAGCACGAACCTCAACGTATTGAATCAGGCCCTGCCTTCCTTCTCAAACACAAACCCGCGGCTGTTACAGTATCAAGAAAACCGCCGTTCTCCAATTGTCCGGGGCTCCCAAGAACAGGTCTTCGTCCTTGGGGTGGCGAATGGCACCAACCCGGAGCGAGGGAAGCCCAGCATGAACCGCGAATATCACAAGTGGTATTCCAGCCGCCTCGGCCGCGACATGGAACTGCTCGTCTTCGGCCACGCGGGCGTGCCGGTTCTCGTCTTTCCCACCTCCGGCGGCCGCTTCTACGAGTTCGAAGATCGCAACATGATCGGCGCCGTCGCCGGCCAGATCGACGGCGGCCACCTGCAATTCTTCTGCGTCGACTCGGTCGACATGGAGAGCTGGTACAACCGCAACGTCCCTCCGCGCTGGCGCATCGCCCGCCACATGCAATACGAGGACTACCTCATCCACGAAGTCGTGCCGCTCGTCCGTCAGAAGAATCACGACGCGCATTTTGTTTCGCTGGGCTGCAGCTTCGGCGGCTACCACGCCACCAACATCGCTCTCCGCCATCCAGATATCTTCACCGGTCTGCTCACCATGTCGGGCGCATTCGACGTCTCTAATTTTCTCAACGGCTACTACGACCAGGATTGCTACTTCAATCTGCCCACGCACTACCTGCCGAACCTGAGCGACCCATGGTTCTTCGACCACTACCGGCGCAACACCTACATCCTCGGCACAGGTTGGGACGACCAATGCCTCGCTCAGAATCAGAATCTCGACCGCATCATGAGCTCCAAAGGCATTCCGCACAAGCTCTACACATGGGACACCTGGAACTCCCACGACTGGCCCACATGGCAGCGCATGATGCAGGAATATCTTTAGGGAACAGGGAACAGGGAACAGGGAACAGGGAACAGGGAACAGGGAACAGGGAACAGGGAACAGGAACAGGGAACAGGGAACAGGGAATGCATTGCGCTTTGTAACAGGGCACGACTTCCAGTCGTGCCGCAATTGCCACAATTGAATTGGGCTTTAGCCCCTGACGGATCGCCGCACCCACAATCAGTCCCATCCCGAAAATTCGGGAGAGTCAGCCAGGAGAATTCGATGAGCGAACTAAATCCCTACGCAAAATTCCTCGACGGACGCCCGCTTGAAATAATCCTCGCCACCACCCCATCCGCCATCGCAACCCTGATCGAAACCATCGGCCCTCAAAAATCCGCCACCCCACCCGCTCCCGGCAAATGGAGTCCCGCCGAAATTGTCTGCCACCTCACCGACTGCGAACTCGCCTTTGGCTTTCGCCTGCGCCAGACATTGGCCGAGGACAACCACATCATCCAACCCTTCGATCAGGAAAAATGGGCCGCCACTTATCCCGGCATCGCAGCCGCGCAAGCCGTCACCGTCTTCACCGCCATGCGCGACTGGAATCTGAAGCTGATCGCTAAAACATTGCCCACAGCCGGGGACCGCAAAGTTACGCACCCCGAGCGCGGCGCCATGACTTTCAAAACCATCGTTGAAACCATGGCCGGCCACGACCTGAACCACCTGGCCCAATTGCAGCGCATCGTCGGATAGCCGGCGAACGAATCCGCTCGCGGCTCCGCCCACGTTCACCGGCCGAATCGCGAGCGGCTCACAGGCTCTTGGGCAACTCCGCGCAAGTCTCCGTCTCGCCTTGCGCCTGCGTTTCTCGCCCGCCCAGCATCGCCGCCAAAATGACCTGCGCCGTCGCTTCCTCATCTTCATGCGAAGAAATCATCAAGTCGTACAGATGAGGATTGTGCCAGGCCTTTCCGAATGTCTGCTGCAGGTATTGGGCCCGCTCCCCATCGACGGCGTGAATGCGTTCCTCAATATTGACGCCCGAACCAAGCCTGCTCCGCAGCCGGCACACCCGATCGCAGAAGGGCGCATACACAAATACATGAAATGTATCGCCCTTGTTCTGCAGAATGCACTGGGCGCCGCGGCCGACAATCACGCATGCGCCGTCATCGTGTGCCTGCTCCACAATCCTGCGCGTCATCCCGACCATCACATCCGGGTCGAAACAGTTTTCTTCTTCGGGCGCGACACCCGCTGCCAGCGCCGCGCCGCGCATGGCCCGGCGATTCATCCGGCTTATCCACGACTCCACTCGTTCGTCGAATCGCGTCACAACCTTCGGATCCACATGCGCTGAACAAGCGATAGCCTCAATCAACTCCCGATCGATCAGCCTCCACCCAAGCCGTTCCGCAACGATCTTTGCGATCCGCCCGCCGCCGCTCCCGAATTCCCTTGAAACCGTCAACACTCGGTAGTCCACAGCCGCCTCCGTCTACCCCGACGGTCGACAATTTAAACCCCGCGGCCGCACAACGCAGTGCCATGCGACACACCGGTGAGTTGGCCTCATCTCCAATGCAAATTCCTTATTTGCATTGAATTACGGGAATACACCTTAAAGCTAGGATCTGGATCACAAACCATTTGCTCGCGATCCACAAGAACTCCACAAAGCAACGCATCCGCAACGACAGTCCCTTACACTGATGACAGAAATCGGCCTGGTCCCGATTCCACTTGGTTCCACTCATTCGCACAGGAGGGGGAAGATGAAAAAAATCGGCGTTCTGTTCGGCATGGAGAACAGCTTTCCGGGCGCTCTCGTCGAGCACATCAACGCCCGTCACATCGACGGCCTTCACGCCGAATTCGTCCAGACCGGCGCCGTTCATCTCGACAAACCCTCCGCCTATGCCGTCATCGTCGATCGCATCTCTCACGACATTCCCTTCTATCGCGCCTTCTTGAAACACGCGGCTCTCAATGGCACGTTCATTATCAACAATCCCTTCTGGTGGTCTGCCGACGACAAATTTTTCAACTACACGCTCGCAGAAAAACTCGGCGTCGCTGTCCCACCCACCGTCATCCTCCCGCACAAGAAGCATCCCGAAGGCACCACCGATCGCTCCATGCGCAATCTTGAGTACCCGTTGAACTGGGACGCCGTTTTTGCTTATGTGGGCGAACATGGTTTCATGAAACCCGTCAATGGCGGCGGCTGGCGCGATGTCTACCATATTCACAATCGCGAGGAGTTCTTCGATGCCTACAACCAGTCGCACCAGCTCTGCATGATGTATCAGAAGGCAGTCGACTTCAACGAGTACTTTCGCTGCTACGTCGTTGCACAACGCAAGGTCCGCATCATGCCTTACGATCCGCGTCGTCCGCATCACGAGCGCTATATCCAGAACCCACCCGCCTACGATCCGAAGCTCCTCAAGCGCGTCGAAAAGGACGCCCTCACACTCTGCCGTGCTCTCGGCTACGATCTCAATACCGTCGAGTTCGCCGTCGAAAACGGCGTCCCCTACGCCATCGACTTCATGAACCCCGCGCCCGACGCCGACTTGCATTCTGTAGGCCAAGCCAATTTCGACTGGATCGTGAAAGAAGTCGCCGACCTCGCCATCGCAAAGGCGAAGACCGCCCCGCAACTCCCCGAACTCCGCTGGGCAGCTTTCCTGAACGGCGCCCCTACGGCTCCAGCGAAGCCAGCACCCGCAAGAAGGCCGGCGAAGAAGAAAGCCAAGGCAAGCCAGAAAAGCGCGGGCTAAGCGGGGCGTGCCTTTAACCGCGCCACCCCCTATCCCTCCACAGTGTCACCCTGAACGGAGCGGCTTTCGGGGGCCCCCGCAAACAGCAATGTTTGTGGGGTCGAGCGAAGTGAAGGATCGGCTTCTGTCTTTGTTCTTTCATCACAACCGCAGCCACCGAACGCAATCTTGCGCCCTGATGCAGGGACGCAATTCCAGGGCGCGCAAGCGCAGTTAGCCCCACTGCAGGTGGTCGAGGGCGCGCAAGCGCAGTTGGCCCCACCGCAGGTGGTCCAGGGCGCGTAAGCGCAGTTAGCCCCACCGCAGGTGGTCCAGGGCGCGCAAGCGCAGTTAGCCCCACTGCAGGTGGTCGAGGGCGCGCAAGCGCAGTTAGCCCCACTGCAGGTGGTCCAGGGCGCGTAAGCGCAGTTAGCCCCACTGCAGGTGGTCGAGGGCGCGTAAGCGCAGTTAGCCCCACTGCAGGTGGTCGAGGGCGCGCAAGCGCAGTTAGCCCCACTGCAGGTGGTCGAGGGCGCGTAAGCGCAGTTAGCCCCACCGCAGGTGGTCGAGGGCGCGCAAGCGCAGTTGGCCCCACCGCAGGTGGTGAGGCCGCAAGCGCAGTTAGCCCCACCGCAGGTGGTCGAGGGCGCGCAAGCGCAGTTGGCCCCACCGCAGGTGGTTAGCCCCACCGCAGGTGGTCGAGGGCGCGCAAGCGCAGTTGGCCCCACCGCAGGTGCGTTAGCCCCACTGCAGGTGGTCGAGGGCGCGCAAGCGCAGTTGGCCCCACCGCAGGTGGTTAGCCCGACCGCAGGTGGTTAGCCCCACCGCAGGTGGTGCGGAACGTCAGGTTGTAGCGGTACGGCCCGGTCAGCGGATGATGCCCCGGCTTCAACGGCAGCACTCCATGAAAGCGCATCCGCGAGGGTCCTCCCCACACCACCACGTCGCCATGCTCGAGCAGAATTCTCTTCGCTTTGTCTGTGCGCTCCAGCCCGCCCAGCAGAAAAATACATTCCAGCCCCAGCGAGACAGACACAATCGGCTGGGTCAAATCGATTTCGTGTCGGTCCTGGTGCATCCCCAACTTGGTGCCCGCCTGGTAGCGGTTCATGTGGCATGCATCCGGCCGGAACTGCGGAAACCCCGCCCTGACCGCGCACCGCAGAGCGAAATCCATAAGCACTCGCGGCATCGGTGGCCACAGCCGCCGAACTTCGGGATTGCTCCGGGTCCCAGCGGCGGCGAAAGGCTTCCGGCGTGCCGCAGTCAGTGACCATCACACCCATAGGCAGGCCGCCCGGAGTCGTGGCGTGGTGCAGCGGCGCTTCTGCCATGATGGTTCCCATCGCGGCAAAAAACTCCGCATCCTGCGCCAGTGCCAGTCCGCGCATCAAGCACCGCCCCCGCGCAGAGTTCCTCATGCGTAGGCTCAACAGCAAGTTGGGAGAAAAGATTCATCGCACGGCAGCATCATAACTTAAAAGCGAACAAAAAGCGAAAGTTCTCTTTGTCTTTTCGCCACTCCAATCTCTTAGTCTTTAATCTGCAATCTGCATCTGAATCTGCAATCTGCCCTGTTCCCTATTCCCTATTCCCTATATCCCTAATCCCTGTTCCCTTACAATGCCCTCAAGCTGCACGAGGACACATCCATGCGCCCTTCCTTCTCGCTCGGCATTGAAGAGGAGTACCAGACCGTCGACCCGGTCACGCGCGACCTGCGCTCCCACATCGAAACCGAGATGCTCGCGCAAGGCAAAATGCGTCTGCAGGAGCGCGTCAAGGCCGAGATGCACACCTCGGTCGTCGAGGTCGGCACCCGCGTCTGCCGCAACATCGACGAAGCCCGCGAAGACATCTACGAACTCCGCCGCGAAATGATCAAGCTCGCCAGCGATCACAAGCTCGCAGCTCGTCGCCGGCGCTACTCATCCCTTCGCCGATTGGCGCACCCAGGAGATTTATCCCGACCCGCGCTATCACCAGGTCGTCAAAGATCTCCAGCTCGTCGCCCGCGCCAACCTCATCTTCGGCCTCCACGTCCACGTCGGCATCGAAGACCGCGAAGCCGCCATTCGCATCATGAATTCGATGCGCTACTTTCTTCCCCACATCATGGCCCTCGCCACCAACTCGCCTTTCTGGCTCGGCCTCAACACCGGCTACAAAGGCTACCGCGCCAAAGTATTCGAGAACTTCCCCCGCACCGGCATCCCCGACGCCTTCTCCAGCTACTCCGAATTCGAGAACTACGTCAGCCTCCTCGTCCGCACCAACTGCATCGACAACGCCAAGAAAATCTGGTGGGACATTCGCCCCCATCCTTTCTTCAACACCGTCGAAGTGCGCGCCTGCGACATCCCTCTCCGCGCCGAAGAGACCGTCGCCATCGCCGCGCTCATCCAGGCCACCGCCGCCTATCTCTACCGCCTCCACGAGTCCAATCAGGACTTCCGCCAGTACGCGCGCCCTCTGCTTGATGGAAAACAAATTCCGCGCCGTCCGCTACGGCCTCGATGGCACGCTCATCGACTTCGGCCGCCAGCAGGAAGTCCCCTAGCGCGACCTCATCGAGGAATATCTCGCCCTCGTCGACCCCGTAGTCGACGAACTCGGCAGCCGCGAAGCCATCGACGGCATCCGCAAAATCCTCTCCACCGGCACCGGCGCCGACCGCCAGCTCAAAGTCTTCGAAGAATCCAAAGGCGACCTCAAAGCCGTCGTCGACTACATGGCCGATGAAACCCGCGCCGGCCTCTGACATAGGAAACGAAATGCACGAAAGAACCCCAGCACTCCTGTCCACAGTTCAGCGCCACGCCGCCGAATGGTTTTCCGCGCTCGGCTCCCGAACAGTCCGCGCCACCCTCACCGCCGATCAGCTCCGTCAGCAACTCGGCGGCCCCCTTCCCACTCGAAGGAACGGACCCCGAAGCTCTCACCCACATCCTCGCCGCCGCGGGCATGCAGGGCACCGTCGCGACCGCCGGCCCACGCTACTTCGGCTTCGTCGTCGGAGGCACTCTTCCCGCCGCACTCGCCGCCGACTGGCTCGTCTCCGCATGGGATCAAAACAGCGGCATCTACGTGTTGTCCCCCCTGGTCTCGGTCATCGAGCAGATCACCGGCGCCTGGTTGCGCGAGCTCGCCGGCCTGCCCCCCACCATGAGCTTCGGCTTCGTCACCGGCTGCCAGATGGCCAACTTCACCAGCCTCGCCGCTGCCCGTCATCGCGTCCTCGCCAACGCAGGCTGGGACGTCGAAGCCAACGGTCTCTTCGGCGCTCCGCCCATCCAGGTCGCAGTCAACGAAGAATCGCATTACACCATCTCCATGGCCCTGCGCCTGCTCGGTCTCGGCGCCAATCGCGTGCACAAAATCCCGACCGACAACCAGGGCCGCATGCGCGCCGACGCGCTGGCCGACAACTTGCGCACGCATCAGGGACCCTGCATCGTCTGCGCTCAGGCCGGCAACGTCAACACCGGCGCAGTCGATCCGCTCGCCGAAATCGCCGCACTGGCTAAGGAGCGCGGTGCCTGGCTGCACGTTGACGGCGCCTTCGGCCTCTGGGCCGCCGCCTCGCCCGCCCATTTCCACCTGGTCCGTGGCATCGAGCTGGCCGACTCCGTCGCCACCGATGCACACAAGTGGCTCAACGTTCCCTACGACTGCGGCATCGTCTTCTGCGCCGACGAGCTCGCCCACCGCAGCGCCATGTCGCTCGCCGCCGCCTACATCGTCGCTACCGGCACGGAGCGCGACCCCCACGAATTCGTCCCTGAAGAATCGCGCCGCGCCCGCGCAGTGCCCGTCTACGCCGCCATCCGCTCCCTCGGCCGTCAGGGCCTGGCCGAAATGGTCGAGCGCAATTGCCGCCAGGCCCGCCGCTTCGCCGACGCCTTGCGCGCCGCCGGCCATCAAGTCCTCAACGAAGTCGTCCTCAATCAGGTCCTCGTCTCCTTCGGCACCCCGGAACAAACCAAGCGCACCATCGCCGCCATTCAAGAAGACGGAACCTGCTGGTGCGGCGGCACCGTCTGGCAAAATCAAACCGCCATGCGCATCAGCGTCAGCAATTGGTCCACCACCGACGCCGACGTCGACCAAAGCATCGCCGCCATCCTCCGCGCCGCCCAACAGGCCACGCACTAAGTGATACGCGATGCAACGCGACTGACCTAGGGTTGAATTCTCATCCTCGCGTACCAAAAGGAGAATCGCTCATGCTCAAATACAGCACCGCTCCGTTTCTGCTCTTATTCGCTCTGTTGCCATCGGGATGCACGCAGGCGCCGTCAACCGCAACCCCGGCGCCCGATACCCGTGCTCTTGACGAAAAAGCCATCCGCGACACCGAGGCAGCCTGGGTAAAAGCGTTCGCGACGAAAGAGCCCGCGAAGGCCGCCGCCTTCTATGCGGACGATGCCGCGTCGATGCTCCCCGACACGCCCCTCATGACCGGCAAACAAGCGATCCTCGCCGGAATGAAACCAGAACTCGGCGATCCGAACTTCTCCCTCGTGTTTGCGCCCACCAAGGTCGAAATCGCAAAGTCCGGAGACATTGCCTACTCCCAGGGCTGGTTCAAATACACCACCACCGATCCCAGGACAAAGAAGCGCGTGGGCCAGGCAGGCAACTACGTCGAGGTCTATAAAAAGCAGGCAGACGGAACCTGGAAGGTAGAAGAAGACATTGCCACAGAAGAGACACCCCTGAAGGCGCTGAAGCCCGGAGAATGAAAGGACGCATACAGGGCAGAAGCCGCGTAGCGATCCCCACTACTTAGCAAGCGCTTCACGATGTGGACTGAAGAGTAATTTCCGGATCGTCCACATCCGCTGGCAACCCTGACTTATACTCGATAAACCGCACAGAGCACTGATCCCCAAAAATTTGTCAGCCGAGTAATGTCGAGAAGCAGCACGAGCGGGACGTGGAGGTGGTCATGGCCCACATCGGAGTTCTCACTGTTCGCGCCGGGCTGATCCCCAGTTACTCTGAAGTGGGTTCCCAGACAGGACCACATCGAGATAAGAAAGGATCAGCCATGCTTCAAGTATGCAGTGTGTACTCGCAGCTTTTGCAACTGTTTTCGCGCGGAGAGTTCTCGCGTGCAGTCAAGCACCACCAGGCCGAGCGCAACGCCAAGGGGTTCAGTAGTTGGGAGCAATTTGTGGCCATGCTGTTTTGCCAGTTGGCACATTTGAACTCACTGCGCGAAGTATGCATGGGCCTGGCCAGTTGTGAATCGCCGCTGAAGCATCTGGGCATCAGCGTCACGCCGAAGAAATCGACTTTGGCGTATGCCAACGCCAACCGTCCGTGGGAACTGTACGAGTCGATTTTTATGCAGCTGCTGGAAAAGTGTCAGACGGAGACGGCTGCGCACAGCCGTCGCAAGTTCCGTTTCAAGAACAAGCTGATGAGCCTGGACGCCAGCGTGATCGAACTGTCGGCGACCATATTCGACTGGGCCAAATACACCCAACAGAAGGGCGCGATCAAACTGCATCTGTTGCTGGATCACGATGGCTACCTGCGATACACAGTGACTTGTTCGCCCGGACCGAAAACAGGGCGCTCAGGCGGCTCCCAAGATCATTGAAGCTCACTTGGTCTTCATTGATTTTGTAGCTTAGAAGTCCGTCGCGGTCACTCATGATCTGTACCACAATGGGAATGTCCGGGTTCGGAGTCGGGTTCACGGACCGCCGAGGCAGCGCTGCGTGCAGGCCGTGAGGGATTGCCGGAGCAATGACCATAAAGACAATCAACAGCACTAACAGGACGTCGATCAGCGGAGTTACATTGATGTCACCCCGCAATTGACCTCTGACATGACCACTCTCGAATGCCATGAAACGATATCCTCCTCGCGTCTTAGTCTCGAAGAACCCATTCGAAGACCTCAGTAGTAATCGAAACTGATCATTTAGACACCGCAGTAGGTTGAAGGGTTCCCGCTTCGTTGCCGTGTTCCTAACGGCGAACTTCGGCGTGATCAGCTATGAATGAGAACGGAGTCCTCGCACATGAAGCCGAATGAACCCAGCCGCACAGCCCTGATGATCGCCCGACAACGAGCGGCTCATCAGCTGCTCGATCAGGCCTCAATCCTCAATGACCCATTTGCGATGAAGATTCTGCGGGAAGACGAAAAGGACGTACTTCAATTTGCCACCAAACATCCCTTGGCCAGCATCGGACGTCTGTTCACCGCCGCGCGCAGCCGGATTGCCGAAGATGCCTTGTTACAAGCTGTCGAAAGAGGGGTTCAGCAGATCGTCATCCTCGGCGCCGGACTCGACACGTTCGCTCTCCGCAGTCCCCATCACGCACTAGAGATCCGTATCTATGAAGTGGACCACCCCGCCACGCAGGCCTGGAAATGCAAGCGCCTTGCCGAAGTTCAAATCACACTGCCGCCAGAACTCATTTTCGTGCCAGTAGATTTCGAGTGCGACGATACGGGAGAGGGGGTCGGAGAGAAGCTCGTCGCCGCAGGCTTTCAGCAGAACGCGCCCGCATTTTTCACCTGGCTCGGGGTTGTGCCCTATCTGACACAGGACGCGATCGGCCGCACCCTGGACTACATTTCTTCAATCCCGAATTCGGAGGTGGTGTTCGACTATATGGAACCTCCTGAGGCATTCTCCGAAGAGCTAAGGCAGATAGAAAAGGCGCGGGCCGAACAGCTTGAGAAAATGGGTGAGCGCTCCGCCACCCGTTTCGAGCCCGCGGACATGGCGGCGATCCTTCGCTCGCACGGATTTCATGATCTCGAAGACATCGATTTCCAGCAGATCGTGTCCCGGTTCGGCCCCGCCGTTCAAGCACTAGCGCCCGGACATGCTGGCCTTCATGTCGTCCACGCGAAGCATTTTCCGAAATGATGGTGGCCGGAGCCAAGAGTCGGTGTCCCAAGAAAATCGACATCCTGTACCGTCAGACAGTTCAGAGTATTTCGGAAAATGCCGTAAGCGCCAATTGAACGCGCTCACCGATTGCTATCGAGCGCCGGCCACCGAGCTCGGAACTATCGCAGGCCTAAATCGTGCTCCGTACCCACCCCCGGCGCCCACCCCCATAATTATTTATCCGTCAGAACCGAACTCTTATTCATCCCAACGCCTCTCTCAAGCATGCGCACCCCAACCCACGCAAAGGAGCCCCCGATTCCCGACCAGACCCTTCTCGTCCTTCTCGCCCAAACCGGCGACCGGGTCGCCCTCGAACAGCTCCTCCGTGACACCTACCCGCCGTTGCGCCGCTACATCACCCAACTTGCCGGAGCTGCCCTCGCCGACGACATCCTCCAGGAAACTTCGATCCAGATCTTCCGCAAGCTCCCCTTCTTGCGCGAGCCCGCCGTCTTCCGCCCCTGGACCTTCCGCATCGCCTCGCGCATTGCCTTCGCTCATCTCAAACACGCCCGCCGCTGGCAGCCCCTCGACGACGCTTCGCCCGAACACCTCACCACCCTCGACTCCAATCTCGGCGAACCACCCGACGAGGCCTTCTTGACCCTCCTCGACCGCGTCTCGCCCGCCAGCCGGGCCGTCCTCCTGCTCCACTATCAGCACGACCTCTCCCTCGAAGAAAGTGCCGCCATCCTGGAGATCCCCATCGGCACCGCCAAGTCGCGCCTCCACTACGGAGTCAGCACCCTTCGCAAACACCTCACCTCCGAAAGGAAACCAGCATGAGCCCCGAACACCAGCAACCGAACTCCGAAAATACCAACGCGGAACTCGCCTTTGTGCAGCAAGCCCTCGCCGCCGCCGACAGGTCCGAACGCAACTCCCGCATCATTGTTGGCGTGCTCGCCCTTCTCGCCGTCGTCGCCTTTATCTGGATGCACCTCCACATGTTTCCGCCAGAATCCCTGGGCGGACTCCTGCATTCACTCCTGCGTGTCGACCTCTTCTTCCTGGTCGTTCTCTTCGCCATCACCATGTACCTGCGTCAGGTCATCAACAGGAACACCCGCACCATCCTTCGGGCTCTCGCTAACACCCGCACACGCTAACTTCGTCGCAAACAAAACGCGGGCCGCCCAGGCCCGCCTTCCCTCCAGGTTTCCAACTCACCCTGCGATCCCCGAATTCGCAACCCGCAGTCCTCGGTTAACCTCACCAATCCTCGGTTACCTAACCTGGGTTAACCTAAAAGGAGAAGCCGCACGATCCTTAAAATCCCGTGCCTTCGCCTTGAACGGAGCTCGTAATCTGCACATGAACCAGGCCGCCACGCAATTGCTTTCCACCTCGTACCCCGCCGAGTTCGCCCAGGGAGCCCGCTCCGCCGTCACCACCTGCCTGCGCATCGAGCCCGAGGAAAAAGTCACGCTGATCACCGATCGCGTCACCGCGCCCATCGCCGCCGCCCTCGCCGCCCAACTCGCCGCCGTCGGCTGCCCGTGGAACGCCTTCCTCCTCGAAGACCTCGCCCCGCGCCCGCTCGCCGACATGCCCGCCGCCGTGCTGGCCGACATGGAAACCTCGCAGGTCTCCATCTTTGCCGTGCAGGTGCAGCCCAATGAGCTCCGCTCGCGCATGCAGATGACCGACATCGTCAACCGCCGCCACATGCGCCACGCGCACATGGTCAACATCACGCCCGAAATCATGTGCCAGGGCATGCGCGCCGACTTCGACCTGGTCGACCGCCTGTGCCAACAAGTCTTGACCGCGTCCGCCAGGCCACACGCATCCGCGCCACCACCGCGGCCGGAACCGACATCACCGCCGACATGAATCCCGGCTACAAGTGGTTCAAGACCTCCGGCATCATCTCTCCCGAGAAATGGGGCAACCTGCCCGGCGGCGAGTGCTTCACCTCGCCCGGCGAAGTCAACGGCACCTTTGTCGTCGATGGCGTGGTCGGCGACTGGCTCTGCGCGCGCTATGGCCTGCTCGCCGCGACTCCGCTCACCATCGAGATCGCCGCCAACCGCATCGTGTCCTGCGCCAGCGCGAACAAGCAGCTCGAGTCCGACTTCTGGGCCTACACCCACACCGACGAAAACTCCGACCGCGTCGGCGAATTCGCCATCGGCACCAACCTCGGCGTCGAGCGCGTTATCGGCAACATCCTGCAGGACGAGAAATTCCCCGGCATCCACATCGCCTTCGGCAATCCCTATGGCGAACACACCGGCGCCCCCTGGCGCTCCGGCACCCACATCGATGTAGTCGGCCTCGGCTTCAACATCTGGCTCGAATCCGAATCAGGATCAGAACAGATCATGCGCGAAGGCCGCTTCCTCATCGCCGCATAAGGCAAAGATGGGGGGAGCAGGGGCCTTCACAGGCTGCGGAAAAACTCGTTCATGGTTTGCTTTTTGAAAGGGCACGAGTTGACTCGTGCCGATAAGTCGATTGGATTGGTGTCGCCTTTAGCCGCTGAGGGATGTGTTTCTCAATTCCTGGCGGAATTGTCGGCTTTTTCCGCAGCCTGTTCAGGCCCCTGAATCAGGCTCCCCCGCCACTGAATTGTCATCCTGAAAACCCGCGCGTTCGCCGGGGTCCCCAAGGACGGGTCTTCGTCCTTGGGGTGACTTGGGGGCCCCTATCGCACCCAAGTGCGATCGGGGTAAGCGGGGCGAAGGATCCGCTGTTCACGCAGCCCCAATCAGCACCACCATAAAGTTTGTCATCCTGAGCGCAGCGTAGCGGAGTCGAAAGCCTGCCCTGAGCGAAGCCGAAGGGGACCTCCAGTTGCCTTTACAAAGCCGCAATCAGCACGACAACGGGTGCCCCATCCAAGCTCTGCTTGGGTGGGAAAGCACGAACCCAAACGTCATCCTGAGCGAAGCCGAAGGGGACTTGCAGCCGCCTTTTCAAAGCCGCAATCAGCACGACCATGGGTGCCCCATCCAAGCTCTGCTTGGGTGGGAAAGCACGAACCCAAACACTGTCATCCTGAGCGCAGCGTAGCGAAGCCGAAGGGGACCTGCAGCCGCCTTTACAAAGCCGCAATCAGCACGACAATGGGTGCCCCATCCAAGCTCTGCTTGGGTGGGAAAGCACGAACCCAAATCAACCATCGTCATCCTGAGCGTAGCGAAGCGAAGCCGAAGGGGACTTGCAGCGGCCTTTACAAAGCCGCAAATCAGCACGACAATGGGTGCCCCATCCAAGCTCTGCTTGGGTGGGAAAGCACGAACCCAAATCAACCATCGTCATCCTGAGCGAGCGTAGCGAAGCCGAAGGGGACCTGCAGCCGCCTTTACAAAGCCGCAATCAGCACGACAATGGGTGCCCCATCCAAGCTCTGCTTGGGTGGGAAAGCACGAACCCAAATCAACCATCGTCATCCTGAGCGCAGCGTAGCGAAGCCGAAGGGGACCTGCAGCCGCCTTTACAAAGCCGCAATCAGCACGACAATGGGTGCCCCACATCTCGATTTTGAGATGCCTACTCACTGAAGATCACGGACAAAGGGCGCGACCTTATTGCCGTATGGAAAAGTCGCACAGGTTAGAACTAGTCAAGCTTATGAGTGGTGAAGGAGACGCAATCACTGGTTTTGCCCGCGCCGCAAAGAAGAAATAGTGTTCTCCGTCGGTGGAGAAGAAGACTGCTATGGAAGCGACAAATTCACCAGAGTCCCGAGTTTGGGAGATCTTGCGATCGGCGAAGTCGCTTGCCTCTGAGTTCTACAAGCTCACGGGTAAACCGCTCGGAGTTACGGGAGAGGTTGCAGAGTACGAGGCAGCGCGCCTCTTGAATCTTCAGCTCGTTCCGGCACGAATGGCGGGCTACGACGCACTCAGGGGAGAAGAGAAAATTCAAATCGAGGGCCGTGCATTCGATGTAAAAGCGAGGCGCAGCCAACGAATGGGTCGGATCAAATTGGAAGCAAACTGCGACACAGTTTTGCTGGTCCTACTCTACAACGCATCTCTTGACGCCCACGAGATCTGGGAGGCACCCTACGCAGACGTGTGCATGCTACTGTCTCGCCCGGGCTCGAAGTCCCGGGAGCGTGGCGCCCTTGGTGTCTCCGCGTTCAAGTCAATTGCTCGGAAGGTGTGGTTTGTGAACAAACCAGTGTAAGCCTCACACTAAGCCTGATCTGCAGTCATCCACAGCGAATTTGCAGCAAATTCCGTAGTTTTGTCTTCGATCGACGCGAGCGCGGGGCGGCTCGCAGAGCCGGAGGTTGGGGTGATTCGCCCGTCTCCCGTAGGGAGAACATGAAAATAGCCCAGGGTGCAGCGCAGCGCAACCCTGGGACACCGTCGGGTACGTTTCTTCCGCGTCCCGTGGGGCCGCGACGAAAGGGCCTGGGTCAAACCCAACCCCCACCCCCCTGCGCCGAACCAACCCCCACCCCCCTGTCAGGGGGACGCATGCAGCCCAAACCGCCGTGCGCAAAAATCCGCGCCGGCTTGCAGAAGAGGATGTCGCTTTGTGCAGGGGCTCCGAATCACGCGGCGCGCGCAGTCTAACGCAAACCTGCCGTATTCTGCGCAAATCTCCACGAACATCTGTGGGCGCCGGCACATTGTGCCGCGATCACAGTCTTCGCTAAACTGCGCAACCCGCATGAACACTGGTGATGGTCGATACAATTGTTCCACGTGGAACAATTTCGGGGGCGTGGAACAATTGTGTCCCGCCGGAGTCGACGAGCCGACTCCGGCGCTCTCGCAGTTCGCTTTTCTATTCGTTATCCGTAAAGCTGAAGAGACTGAATAAGTCGCCAAGTGCAGGACCGTTCACCGGCACATAGGGGTTATCCGCCGTGGTGATTGGGTTGGGGAAGTTGTCGCGGCTGCGGCGAGTGATCGTCTTCAGTCCCCAATTCCGCTCGATGAACTTCAGGATCGAGACGTGATCGGAATACTCATGCGAAATGTGTCCACCCGTGGAGTATTTCGAAACAACGATCAGCGGAATCCGCGTGCCGTCGCCGAAGTAGTCCACCGGCTGAACATAGCCTGAGTCGTAGTAGCCGCCGCCTTCGTCGAAGGTGATGAAGATGGCTGTGTCCGCCCACAGGCTCGGATTCGCTTTGACGGCATCCACAATCTTCTTCGTGAAGCCCTCAAACAGATCCAGCTTCGAGGACGCCGGGTGGCCGTCGACCAATCCGCTGGGCTTCACAATCGAAACCGCGGGAAGATTGCCATCCTTGATATCCGCATACAGGTTCTCGGTGTCCTGGATGTGAGCATTGCGGACCGTCGGATTTTCATGATGGAAGTGTCGTACTGGAATGGGTTGCAGATGTTGCAGTATTCGTCCGTGTTTTTGCCGATAGCCGAGAAGTTGAGCTGGTAGGGATCGGGAACGTAGTTGTTCCACTGATCGCCGTAGTATTTCCAGGAGATATTCGCCGAGATCAGCGACATCGCCGATGCTCTTCACTGAAGACGGCGGAATCGTGAACACCGTGTTATTTGCGTTGGTATCGGTATAGGCGTTATTGCCGTTGCCGAAGTATCCGGGATTGTAGTTGTTCAACAGGTAGTAGCGACCTCTCTCGCAGCGCGGATTGATCGGTGTCGGAAGCGACTTAGGTAGCTCCGAATCTCGGCAACGCCCGGCTGCGTCGTATCAGAGCAATTGGTGTAAGAGCCGCCACCGAACGAGGCTGCTCCAAAGGAACCCGCCGCCGTATCCGTCTTCGGAATACCAGTTGTTCGTGCCGCTTGCCGGATTCGGATTTTCAATCTCATCCACCACGCCGGCATTCTTGCGTCCCGGGATCGACCGTTACGTTGTGCGGCGGAACTGCCGGATTTCCATTGCCATCACTGAACCAGATCATGTCGGCATGCCCGAGCATGATATGGTTGGCGCCCGTTCCACCGTTTACGGATTGATGGAAGTTGTCGCTCATCGAATACGTGTCGGCCAACTTCTTGAAGTACGGAACGTCGCCGTTTTGCACGTTGTAAAAGCCCATCGAGGTTGAACCCTCACCGGTATTCGTATCGCCGGCGACGTAATCGGTGTTGAAATTCGACGGCTGCGCAAGACCATTCGTGCCAGCGCCCACGGTGACCTCTACCCACGGAAACAGCTTCGCACTGCACCCAGACGGATTGTCCTGCGTGGCATTGGCGACGCTGCAGTTGAGTTGTTGCCACATCTGGTAGAAGCGATGAACCGGGCTCGCAGCATACGAGTTATAGGTGAAGGTATCTCCGTTTGTGAGCTGAAATGGACCCGCCGGAAGCGCATTCACATCCGTGATGCGCGTGTCCGGAGTCTTCGATGCCAGGCCCGTGCCCCCCGTGACGAGATATCCGTAGTAATCCGCAGGCAGCCCGTTTTCAGACTGCTTGGCCAAAGTGAGGCTGTCATTCTTGACATAGGAATCGGTGGGTCCACCGACCAGCGGGGCAGGCAAAACGGAACCGGAGAAGGAAGCTGTTTGCGGATCGAGCAAGTATCCATCGGAAGTCGTATCGGTCGCTGCGACCTGTTCGGCCTTCGAGAAGTTAGCGCCCGCCGTTCCGTCGGCTTTCACGATCCCTTCTGACAACAGATTCCAGACCTTCTCGCCTTTTTTCGGCACATACGTTGCAAACACGTGATCGAAGCTGCGGTTTTCGCCTACGATCACGATCACATGCTTGATCGGCGTGGCAGTGTCGGTATCGCGTGATGGCGGCGCAGGGGGAGCTCCGGCGGCAAAGCTGTTGCCCACTGCGAACTGGAATATCGAAACAGATACCAGTCCAGTGCGGACAACATGCATGGCCCCGGATGCGAGGGACTTCACGGTCATCTAAACCTCCATGTCGAGTTTGGAGACTCAACTGGAAGAGATATATTTTTTATTCGTTACTTCAGAGTGCTTATCCCGTGAAAATCGAATGAATCCGCGAGCGCTTCTCATCGACGTTTCGTTTATACAGAGGCGCATCAAATTCAACGAGATTTCATTAAACGCTGGGCCACCCGCGACGACGACGCGGCATCTGATGGTTGCTCTCCGTATGTCGCACCATGTGCCTGGCGATTCCTCGCGGCCGCCGGATCGACGCGGATCGATCCCATCATTCCCTTGTCCTCGTGCTCAAGAATGTGACAGTGATATACAAATGTTCCGACGATGTTCGGGTCGCGGAAGTCCATCCGCAGACGAACGCTCGGATAAGCCAGGCTGCGTCCGTTGTTATAAGGAACATTCACCGTGTCTCGAAGGAAATCCTCATGCACCGGCTTCCCCATGTAGTCGATCAGCAAAAAATGAAGCTGGTGAATGTGAAAGTCGTGCAGTTCCGCCGACCTGTTTTCAATGATCCAATCCTCCACAGTGCCTTGCTGCACCACGATGTTCGGCTCGTCTGAATTCATATCGAACATCTTCGGCTCCTGGCCCTCCTCGGTTAGGTAGAACTCGACCGCACTGGTGGGATCGTCGGGGTTATCCAGCTTCTCCGAAAAGTACAAATGGCGCACCCGCACCGGCGCCATACTTCCAAGCCAGGGGGTAGAACTCGCGGCCAGCGGTTCCGGCGCTTTGCTCAAGATCGATCGCGGGTCGGGCGCATCCGGAGAACCAATAATCTTTGCCAGCATGCGATTCGGATCGTTCTCGCCGCCGGGTCCTGTATCCACTGTGCGCGTAACAAGAAGACCGCTCTCGCCATCTGCTGGCCCATCCACAATAAACTCAACCCGCGCACCCGGAGGAATCACAAGATGCTTTTGCCAACTCACCATCTCTCCTTCAGGATCGTCGTGGCTCAGCGGCACACCATCCATCGCCACCACGCCCAACGACTGAGGCGTGTGGCTAAACAGGACTTCAAGATTCAGATAAGTGATCGCCGAGGCGTTCAGGACGCGCCATAACTGACGCTCCTTCGGCCTCATCTCGATCACCGCCGGTGCATAATCCGGGTAAGGCACGGGAACATAATTAATCGACAGATCTTTCGCCGGTTTGCCGAAACCCGTCCCGGTGTTCGCCGCGTCGCCATCCCGGTCGACAAGAAATTTCGGAACCACCGGCTCTGACTTCGCAGGCGGCGCGTTTGGATTCACGAGGTCCTGATCGCGAATCACGAAGACCCGTTCTGGAAGTCCGGCTAGCACCTTTTTCGCGCGCTCGATTCCCTCCACAACCAGCGCTCCCGAAGCCCCGCCGAGCAGTTGCTGCTTGCTGAATCCATGGATGTGCGGGTGGTACCAGTAAAGGCCGGGCGGCTCATCGTCGGGGATTCGAAAACGATATTCGAAAGCCGGGTCTCCCGGATGGACTTGGGTTTTCAGCACATCGTCCTGGTGACAAACAGGAGGAATCGTCAAGCCGTGGAAATGAAGGTTCGTCGAGACCGCACTCATCTCCCCATTGCCGCAACTCTCAGGCCCATGGTCGGTGCTCCCGGAGGAGGAGGCGGGATGGGCATGGGGCGCCATCGCCGACGTCTGCGCCGCATCTATCCCCGTCAACGCGTTCTTCAGATGAAGAATCACCAGGTCGCCCGGTTTCACCCGCAACGTCGGCGACTCGCGACCCGCCGCATCGGTATAACAGTAGAGCGTGTTGCCGTGCGCGTCAGGCACATCGCGGACCGTGAGGTCCGCTTCCAGCACCCCGTTCCGGCTTCGCAAATCTTCCGGTTCCGCAACCACGCTCCCAACCGCAGGCCGCGGACAAATCGATTGCCCCTGCTGTCGAGCCCGATCTGGCCGCGTCTGTTCTCGCCGGGCCTGTACCGGTTCGTCCTGCGCTGGTTGTACCTGTGCTGGTTGTGCCTGTGCTGGTTGTGCCTGTGCTGGTTGTGCCTGTGCGGCTTTGGTTTGGAAAAACGCGCACCAGGGCGCAACGAAGAAGACAAAAACCGGTACCCATTGAGATTTGGACATGGAATCGCTGTGATCGACTGGCGCCGCGCTTTCGCTCGCCAATGCGGAGAATCGAACTTCCCCAGTCTTCCAAAGACAGATGAACCCCATGTAAATACGGCCAACCCAAGATGCACGGCCGCATCCTCATCCCCGCATCACTCGTCCTGCCAGAAATCGATTGCGCCAGGCGATTCCTCGAGACTAAACACGTCTCCTCTTGACAATCTAGAGGTGCGACTTTATCCTCTAGACAATCAAGAGGAGAGACCATGGCCCCAAAAACCAGTGAAGCCGATCTCCGCGAATCTAAATCGGGCGACCTGATCCAGGGAACCTTGGAAATGCTCATTTTGAAAACCCTGGCACTCGAGCCGATGCACGGCTACGGTGTAGGTCTGCGCATTGAACAGATTAGTGGCGGCGTTTTCCGCGTGAATGCCGGTTCCTTGCTGCCGGCGCTCAGCCGGATGGAACGCGCGGGAAATGTGAAATCCGAGTGGCGCGCCACAGAGAAGAATCGCAGGGCGAAATACTATCTGCTCACGGCGAAGGGTCGCAAAGCGCTCTCGTCTGAAACGGCGCAATGGGAGCGGCAGATCGGCGCCATCGCACGCATTCTCGAAACCTGAATTCACGCGTGGAGTCAGGGGCAATGAGGACAAGGATGAATTGGTTCACGAGCTTCGCCAGCGGAATCAAATCGCTCTTTCAAAAACAGCGCGTGGAACATGCGCTCGACGAAGAGCTCGAGAGCTATCTCGATGCCTCCGCCGCCCACAAGCAGCAGAGCGGCATGACCGCGGAAGAAGCTCGCCGCGCGGCCCTTGCGGAGCTGGGCAGCAGCAACGCAGTGAAGCACCAGGTCTGGTCTTCCCGCTGGGAATCCACGCTTGAGAGCATCCTGCAAGACCTGCGGGTCAGTGTGCGTACACTCGCCAAAAGCCCAGGGTTCACTGCTGTCGCTTTACTTTCTCTTGCACTCGGCATTGGCGGCAATACAGCAATCTTTACGCTGATCAATCAGGTGCTGCTCCAGAAGCTTCCCGTCTACGCTCCCCAGCAGCTGGTGGCCTTCGGGACTTCGGTCTCCGAAGGCATCGCGGGTGGCATCGACCTCGGCGAGTTTGGCGGCTATTTCCCATGGGATTTCGCGCGCCAGTTACAAGCTGATCCAGGACCCTTTCAAGGCATTGCTGCGTATTGCAGCTTTTCCGATCAGGTAAGCGTGCGGTGGGGCGGTAGCGGCGCCAATGCGAGTGGAAATGGACCGGCCATTCTGGCTCCGGCCAACCTCGTTTCGGGCAACTACTTCAGCGTTCTCGGCGCGCGTCCTCTGATGGGCCGGACAATTCTTCCCTCCGATGACACCGCGCCCGGTACGGGCGCTGTGACTGTGCTGAGTTATCACTTCTGGCAACAATCACTCTCTTCCGATCCCGCGATCGTGGGGAAAACAATCACCATCAACGGCACTCCGTTCGAGGTGATCGGCGTAATGCCCGAAGGGTTTCACGGCATCAAGCAGGAGCTTCAGCCCACGGACCTGTGGACACCGGTCAGCATGCAGGTCGCCGTATTGCATTTTACTTCCATGCTCACGCCCCATTCCGGGCTCTACTTCCTTCACCTCTTCGCGCGTCTCACCCCGCAGGCCGCAACAAACAAGGCCCAGTTTGCGCAGAGCCAGGGCTGGCTCAATCAACAGGTGCGGAACGGTATCCGTGACCGGGAAGGCCCGAAGATTTCAGCCGAGCGCCAGAAAGAAATCGGTAGCGCAATGGTTCCGCTCCTGCCTGCGATGCACGGTGTCTCTCTCGTCCGCAGCCAGTATGGCGAATCGCTGCAGATATTAATGGTGGTGGTGGCTTTGGTGCTTTTGATTGCATGCGCCAACCTCGCCAATTTTCTACTCGCTCGCGCCGCGACGCGTCATCATGAAATCGTCACGCGCCTTGCCTTGGGATCAAGCCGCCTGCGCATTGTGCGGCAAAGCTTCATTGAAACATTTCTCTTGTCGATCGTCGGTGGTCTGATGGGGCTTGGCATTGCTTTTGTCGCAACCCGAGCGCTCATTGCGTTTGTCAGCCGAGGCGATGCCTACGTTGCCATGAGTCCTGCGCCAGACCAGTCCGTGCTGCTCTTCACGCTTGCCATCTCTCTTGTAACTGGATTGCTGTTTGGGCTCGCGCCGGCAATCACTGCGGCCCGCACGGGCGCGCGTTGCACCCTGAGCGCCAACGCCCGCACCGTGCAGAGCGGAGGCGGCCGGCTGTCTCGATTCTGGCCCAAGACGTTGGTGACCGCGCAGGTCATGCTGTCTTTGCTCCTGCTGGTCGTTGCCGGTCTCTTTTTGCGCACCCTGCGAAACCTTCAGGATCAGGATTACGGATTTGAGCGTACCCATGTCTTGCTTGCACAGATCAACGCCAGGCTTGCCGGCTACGAGCCTCACCAACTCCCGGCGCTTCACCAGGTTCTTCTCGAACACCTCGCCGCAATTCCGGGTGTTCGTTCCGCCGCGCTTTCCCAGATGCCGCCGATCAGTGGCGGCTCCTGGAGTTCGAATATTTCCCTGGCAGGGTACACGCCCGCTCCCAAAGAGAATATGGTCTCGACTCTGAATCGGGTCTCCGGACAATTCTTTGCGACCGCAGGAATTCCCATCGTAGCCGGGCGCGCTATCACGGATGCCGACACGGTAAATAGCCTCAAAGTTGTTGTCGTGAGTCAGACCATCGCCAAGCGGTACTTTCCCAAAGGCGACGCCATTGGCCATCTTCTGACGATCGACATGGATTCAGTCTCAGGTCCATGGCAGATCGTGGGAATCGCAAGAGACACGAAATCCGGAGACCCGCGCGATACCGATCCAGTCAGAATGACCTATATTCCCCTTGCGCAGATTGAAACCTATTTTGTTCCACGCGCCAGTGCCGATGGGGCAAACGGCAGCTCGACCGGCTCCGCCCAGCGCGAGGAAAATCAGCAATGCTACGCAAATACGATTCTTCTTCGCACTACGGGCGATCCTGCCAAGACAATCGCTGATCTCCGCGCGGCCGTTGTGGCAGTCGATCCAAACCTGCCTCTGCTCGAAGTCACAACAATCAAGGAGCAGATTTCGAATCTGATCTCCCATGACGAGCTCATCTCCACGCTGACCGGCCTCTTTTCGTTGCTTGCCTTGCTTCTGGCGGCAATCGGTCTGTACGGCGTGATGAGCTACAACGTCGCGCGCCGAACAAACGAAATCGGCATCCGCCTCGCGCTGGGGGCGCAGGCTTCCACTGTGGTGCGGATGATCTTGCGCGAATCTGTCGTGCTGCTGGCGATCGGAGCAGGGCTGGGTCTTGTCCTCGCGCTGCTGTCCACAAAGATCGTCAAAGAGCAGCTATTTGGACTGAACCCGACGGACCCATTTACCTACGTTGTTGCATTTGCGGTCGTGAGCGCAATGACGATGATCGCGACATGGCTGCCGGCTCGCCGCGCCGCCAGGGTCGATCCAGTCGCAGCCCTCCGCACAGAATGAGAGTGCGGCCCACGTGCCGCCTGATCTGCGGCACTCTTCGGTTGGTGGAATTGATTGCCAGATCGCAGGCGAGACCGTGCTATTCGCGACCGACAGAGCGGTGAAGCGTAGTAACCAACTGGATCGCCAGTGTGTTCTCATTGTGGTCGGTGCCAGTGCCGTAGTGCTCGTATTCGTAGCCGACCTTGATCAGCTGCAGCCTGTTGGGGCGAAAGCCTGTTGCGGTCTCAAGCGTCTGCTGATTCCCCGACGCGCTGTTGGTGGCGTAGCCATTCCGCACGGCAATATACCAGCGCGGGCTGAGAACCTGCTTCAGCTCGCCATATCCCGCCGTTTCTCGGAATGTAGGAATCGCGGTGTAGGGCATGACGAACTTTTGCACTTCGCCTTGCACGCTGGTGTGACCATGCGCCCAATTCACATCGATGCCAACAGCAGAGGCTGGTGAAGTATTCGGATTCGCTTCCCCGGGAAAGAAGTATTGATAGTCGCGCGAGAGATAGGGACCGCGATATCCGGAAACGCCGACGCGAAAACCTTGACGGATGGTATAGCCTGCGCCCCCCGCCCAGTTGCCGTATTGGTCGCGCGCGAAGACGCTGCGCGGATTTGTGGGTGAGGAGTTGGCAAACTGCAGCCGTGCATCCACTTTGCCTCGGGTCGCGTCGATTTGCGCTCCCGCAACACCAAGAATAGAGACCGGTGCATAGTAGTAGCCGTATTCAATCGGCAGATCGACGAGCGCGTTGTCGGCATCGTCGTAGCGCAGCAGGAACGACCCGAAGGCCGTCGACATCTCTCCCGCACGCACAAGAACCGAACCGTTGTGGAACACGTGCGAGTAATTCAGCGTGGACTGTAACACGGTACCCTTGGCGCCATAGCCCGGAGTGGATAACTCCTCGTAGAAATACGGACGCGTGGTGAATTGCAGTGCGCCGGTGATGAACCAGTTGTCACTGAACTTCACGGTTGGATAGACGACAGAACGAGAGCCCACCGCCATCGGCGCCCCCGACCGCGGCTCCTCGGTCAATTCCTTTGAGGCTACTGCTTGCGCGGTCAGCGTGGCGCGAAGATCGAGCCCCGCAGAAGCCTCCTGCGCAACCAGGCCTTGCATCGCGAGCACTCCAAACGCCAGGCATAGCACAAACACGTTGCGGGAAAGGCTCTTCATCCTGCAACCGCCTCAACAGCCTGTTCCGCGAGTTCCGGCATCGCGCATGCAACCGCATGTTTGGTCAGAATCTCGCGCGGCAGGTTCACAAAGACGTCCACGATGCGCGGATCGAATTGCGTGCCTGCGAACTCAATCAGGATTGAAATTGCTTTTTCATGCGTCATTCCGTGCCGATACGAGCGATCCGTTGTCATCGCATCGTAGGCGTCGGAAACGTGGATGATGCGTGCTTCGATCGGCGTCTCTTCGCCGGCCTGTCCTCTGGGATAGCCGGTACCATTCCAGTTCTCGTGATGTAACTCAACCGCCGCAAGGTAAGGCGCGAAGCCCTGCACGCCTTCAAGAATCCGTCGCCCAATCACCGGATGCTGCTTGACGAGTGCGAACTCTTCTTCGGTCAGGCGGCCTGGCTTTTGCAGAACGCTGTCGGCGACACCGATCTTTCCCACGTCGTGCAGCAACGCGCCAATGCGAATCCGCTCCACTTCGTGCGGATCAAGTTGCAGCGCGGCTGCGGTGGCGCAGGATAGCTGGCTCACACGGCTGCTGTGTCCTGCGGTGTAAGGATCGCGCGCGTCAAGCGCGTTCGCCAGAGAGCCGACAAACTCAAGGTAGGCCGCTTCAAGATTTTCGCCGGCCGCACGAACCGAAATCGCCGCACGATTGTAGATCTCCGCCAGCTCCTGAATTTCACGAATCGACGAAGTCTCCCCTTCCAATTCAGGCAGCTTGCCCGTACCCGCTGCATTGCGAAGATGCGCCACAACCGCCGCCAGCGGCTTGACGATGGAACTCGACGACCCCACGCTGCAGAAAAACGCAACCAGAACGCAAACGAACGACAGCGTCAGAAAAAGTTTATGCAGCCGCGATTGAATCGGCGCCGTGGCTTCATCGACATTCTCAAAGCTGAGCAGAAGAAAACCGCTTCCATAAGATTCCATGGGAAGCGAAATCCAATTGGTGCCCTGCAACCGCAGATCGCATTCCGACGGTTCATGGCAGCCCGTCAGGGCACTCTCCAATTCATGCACCGGAACATGGGGCAGGTTGGAGTTGATCACTTTTCCGTTGTGCACCAGCGCCACCTGGGTCGTCAGATCGGAAAAGTCAAAGTACTCGCCCACCGAAAGCATGCCAATGTTCTCATCGTTCTCATCCACCGGAACCGACGCCACCTGAAAGGTACGACCCGTCAGAAGCAGAAATCCCGCATGATTGCGATCGAGCAGCGAAACATCCAAAGGAATAAGCTGTCCATGCGTGTCCGAGTGCGCCGCAGCGGAGCGCACCACTCCCGCCAGCGGCGAACCATCCGGCGCCGACACCAGCATGAAATCAAAGCCCATGTGCTCGCCCAGTTCGCGCAATTGGTCTTCTACCGTTCGGCGCGCCCCGTCACTGTGCTGGTTCGCCAGCAGTAATTGCATCCCCGCTTTCAGCGCGGAATTCTCCCCCGCAATCTTCAGAAACCGGCTGTTTTGTAAATCGCCCTTGGCATGAATATTCGCAATCGCCACCTGGCTCTCACGCAGAGAGGTGTGCAGTCCATCGCGCACCGTCGATTGCACGAAGCGCTGGATCATCCAGAAACTGCTTGCCAACAGCAAGGCAAAAGGGATGAAGCAGATCAGGAAGGCCCGTGTGCGGAAACGCGTGGTCACCGGGAACCACCCGCGCTGCCCACGTTTGCATTCGTCTGTGCCTCGGGCTTCGCATCCGCTTCAAGCGGGATGAAAAAGTCCGCCACTGCATCCTGCCCGTTCCCCACCACAATCGTCTTGCGAAAGAAGCCGGCGGATTTATGCCACGCAACCACCGTGTACTGGCCCGGCGGCACATTGGCAATGCGATACTGCCCCGTGCGATCCGGACGCGCATACCAGCGATTCGGCGTCACCACAATCGTCGCCGCCATGTTGGGATGCAGATGGCAATACACATCCACGATCCCCGCCTTCGGGAAAGTAACTTTGCGCGTCTCCCCTTTGTCATAACTGCCCAGGTCGAAAGCCTTCGGCTTCGAGAGCGAATAGATGTTATGAAAGATAGGATCCATGTTAGGAAAAGAAACCGTCGATCCGACCGGAACCACCACCAGGTCCGGCATGAAGCGGCGATCCAGCTGCTGCACCTGCTCTACAGGAATTGCGGCGTCTCCCGCGCTCGTCCCTGCTCCTTCGAGATACACCACCACGCGCGTCCGCTCATATGCCAGCGGATCTTCTTCCGCATCTTTGCCGAGTTTCACAGCCGTGCCGCGCTGATACACCGAGACAGCGGCGGTAACACTGGGCCGCGTCAGTTTCTTTTTGATCAGGATGTTTCCTGTAATGTCCTGCGCGCCTGCGCCGGCGGCGAATGCAGTGATCGCACATGCAAGAAGGAGCGCTTTGAATCGCATAAAAGCTCGTGCCTCGGAATCACGAAGCTCGTTCGCGCTCGTCTCGGCCCTGCGTAAAGTGGGGGAAGCGCAAGGTGCTCTGATTCATGGGAAAGTCTAAGTTTGTTTCGAAAAACGCAACATCCCACCAAGCGGGCATCTTGGTCGAAACTCCTATCCATCCAGTGCCAATCCCGCGCCGATTCCGCTTGGGACGCGGCAAGCAGAGTCTCGAAATGACCGGCCGCTTGTTGGATAACCGTCAAGGCATCAATCATTTGCCATCAGACCGCCAGACGCCGGGCTTCCCACCCCGCACCCCACGGCGCCGTGACACTAAAGTGTGGTCGAGGACGCATCCCACTCTTCCCAACACACCCAAGTCTTCCCAATCCGTCTCGAATCGGAAGCCACACCAGGTTGTACCAATCGGCACGAACCATGGGGTGCCCCGGAGCCTGCCCTGAGCGCAGTCGAAGGGTCTCGAATTTGAGACGTGGGAAAGCGTGTCATCCTGAGCGAAGTCGAAGGACCTGCGGTTGCCTTTCGATTCGTCGTTGCGCAAACGGAGGGAGCAGCGACCTTCAGGCCCCTGAATAAACCCATCCCACAAATTGTCATCCTGAGCGGAGCACGTTTGGGGCCCCTCGTGCGATTCATCGCATGTGGGGTAAGCGCAGCGAAGGATCTGATTTTCACGCCGCCCCAATCTCTAAGACCATGGGATCAAGTGGGGGCCCGAACTTATACCGCGACCATGAGCCTCACTGCAGTCACTACAAACTAAACATTCCTTTTTTTGCAAATCGAACAACCCTTGCCGACATTTGAGGAGTAATCAACATCGCCGAATGCCGTGGAGACGATGAACTCGTTGAGAACCGGCGCCAGGGCCCAACACGATGAACAAAGGAAGGCGCGTTTCAACGTAGAGTCCCGGATTAGAAGCATGCTTAAGAGCGTTTATGCGGACAGCCGATAGACGGCTGTTGAGCTTTCGTATGGTTAACTGATTAGTGGGGAACAACAGAGTGATTGACTGCAGAGCCGCGACGAAGAGCTATGCCTCTCGACCTGTTCTCCGAGGCATAGACCTTGTTGTAGAACCTGGCATTTGTGCCTTATTAGGGGCTAACGGCGCTGGCAAGTCCACGCTGCTACGCTTGCTCTCCGGACTAGAGGAGCCAGACAGTGGTTCCGTGTTCATCGGCGGACTGGGTTTCCGGGATCATGGAGTTGAAATCCGGCGGAATCTGGGTGTGCTCCCCGAGGGGCTCGGGCTGTTCGAGTCTTTGACGGTCATCGAGAACCTGATGGCAATTGGACCAATTTATGGACTCACGAAGAGCGAAACAGCAGCATCGAGCAGCGAACCTGCTAGGACTACTCGATCTTACGCAAGGACGCCACACCGTTGCACGCAATTGTTCGTTCGGCATGCGGAAGAAGACCGCCTTGGCCATGGCCCTCCTGCACAAGCCGAGGGTTCTGCTGCTGGATGAGCCGTTTGAAGGTATTGATCCCGCATCGTCCGCGGTCATTGAGATGCTGCTTGGCCAACTCTCCAGCGATGGCGCTACGATCTTGCTCACCTCTCACATTCTGTCGATCGTGCAGAAGATAGCCACCCGCGTAGTCATTCTTCACCAAGGTCGAGTTGAATCAGATTTCAACCCGTCCACGGCAGACGAAGGAGTTGAGGAGGTGTATTTCAGCATCGTTGGCGAACCACAGCCGGAGGTGCCGGATTGGCTCAGATCCTAGCCCTTCTGTTCTTGTTGAAGAAACTGATGTTGAAGGAACTGAGCAGCTTTTCCTCCGTGCGTTTCAACAACTTCCTGTTCTCCATCCTTTTTATTATGTCCGCGGGTTTCGAAAGCGGGGCACCGAAAGCAGCATTCTGGAGTACGCTCTTCTTTCAAATTGTCCTCCTTGCGCCTCTGCTTGTTACTTTTTCCGTAGATACACAGCATAGGTTGCCCCCGGAGCGAGTCGCTACGTGGCCGCTGACACGTACACAAAGACTCTTGCTCAGTTCCGTAAGTTTTGCGTTGAATCCATTATTTGTAGTGTTGTTTTTTGGCTACCTGTTCTGGATGGGCCTAGCCGCGGGTCTCTTTTTTGTTCTACTGGCACTAATCGTCCATGGGACGGTATACGCCGTTGGCCGTCTCCCGTTCGAGCTAAGGACGCCTGCAGGTCTCAACATCTCAAGGACGCCCTTGAAGGTCGGCGGAATCGCGCAAGAAATGTGGCGGGAGCTGCAGGGAACCCTAGACTTTTGGACCGCGCTGCTTATAGCTGTTAGCGGAACCCTTTATCGACTGTTCGGGCGGGCACCAGAGCCCGAAGCATTTCCGATGCTGTCGTTATTCGTGGGTATTGCAATGAGCACGATTGGGCAACGCATGCTCCGTCTGGATGAGGGGCGAGCATTGCTGCGCTATCGTCTCCTACCGATAGCAGGGTGGAAGCTGCTCGTCACGCAGGACATGACTTTCCTGATCCCGCTTGCCGTCATGGTTTCACTCCTAAGTCTACGGACAGGTGTTGCATTTGGCTTGGTCGCTATCGCGGTCGGGCGATACCCGTCGCTGAGGCAGCGGGCGAACCAGCGTAGATGGCGTTTCGTCGGAGGAGATCCACGTTTCGGGGTAGCACAGGTTCTCTTGGGTGGATTAGCTGGAATCGGAGCGGCAAGGATGGGACTCTGGGTCTTGGCCGTTGCCTCCGCCCTCTACCTGGTTTCCGTATTCTGGGGCGAGTTGCTCTGGAGACGCTCCTTGACTGCTTAGTCGAAAAACACGTCTCTGGTAGAGCTGCCCAAGCAGCGACGTCGGACGACAATAGGATTGGTAAGGGAAGCCGGCCTCTGTTTACCCGTCGTCGGCGCTGTGGAATCTCGGCTGTGCTTACACGCCACAAGCGATTCGAGAACTCAACCGCCAGGATAAGTCCCCGAAAACGCCGTCCTCGGCAGCGATACTTCTGAATTGATGCAAAATCGTCAAAGCACGATCGAGTGGATCAAGAACATGCTCTCGAATCGCCCGCGCGCGAAGTTTGGCACACACTAGTTCGAATCGAAACGCCCCGCTATTGCGTTTTCGAATTTCTCCTAAAGGATCTTGCAGAACATTTCTAACCCTCGGCGCACAATCGAAATGGACCAGATGCGCGAATCCAGCATCGGTCCGTTTCTGTACGGAGTCTGAGAGGGACCCCCCTCCCCCCCCGCGCCCCGGAAAAGGTGCAACTCCTCGGTACCTGGGTCTCCGGAATCCTGCGCAAATCCCACCAACACCTGTGCTCGCCAACACACGCCGCCCGGATGCCAGTCAATTCACGGGTGCGCGCCCTAGAACATTCCGAGCAACCACGCGAAGCAGTTGCCTGGACGGCCAGTCCCTTCACAACTGCTCATCGCAGACGTAGAGAGTGCCATCGTCTTCGTCGCGGAAAACCCGATATCTCCCTGAATTCTTCGGCATCCACATTGTGTAGTGACTGAGAGGCTTCGCGAGAAACCAGCGCGGAGCATTGTCGCCGCACTCATCCCGCGCACCCGTGTCCGCAACAGCCTGTGTCATCACCTGTGGAGCTGTCAATCCGCTCGCAAACTTCACCGAGCCGCCCAGCGCGATGTAGTACCGGTACTCCGTACTCCAGTGCGGAGATTTCCAGTAATAGCTGTGCCGGACCTCCACATCGCTCGGTTTGTCGAAGCCGAAGATCCGTTTGAAATTGGCCTGGTCGTCGACCCACGTGCCGCCGCATCCTCCAAGCTGGAGCAGGACGACGGCGACTGCCAGGACTTTTCCCACGCGCTTCAAAGTCGGCCCCTCAAGGGGCGTACCTATCCTACTGCGAACATCCGGGCCCGTCCGTGATCCCGATGGGGGGCCGGCCCTCGTGACTGCTGTGAAGGTCAGTGGAGGTCCCCCCACCCCCTGTGTCGGGGACGCATGCACCAGGTACCGCCGTGCCACAAAATTCGCGCAGGCTTGCGGAACATTGCGCAAGGCAGCACACGCGCTCTGAATCGACAGGTCGCGCAGTCTAGCGCAAACCCACCTGATTCTCCGCAAATCCCCACTAACACCTGTGCGCGCCAACACCAATTGTTCCGCGAACGACAATTGCGCGCCGTGGAAATACTGCGCAAGCCCGCATGAACACCGGTGATCGTCGATACAATTGTTCCACGTGGAACAATTCGGACTCGCCGTCCAGGCAAATGCTTCGCGTGGCAACCTGGCTTTGAATGTTCCACGCTCCCAAAATTGTTCCACGTGGAACAATTTTGAGCGTTGACACACCGCGAATACCACCAACTCCGCTAACTCCGCGCTGCACTTCGTGCAACCACTCGCGATGCCGCTCATCCAAAGAAGTGATATGACGACGACCGTTTCTTCTGCAGCGCAATCCCTCCGCACCCTCGGTAACTCCGATCTCAAACTCACACCCATCGGCTTTGGCGCATGGGCCATTGGCGGCGGCAACTGGGAATTCGCCTGGGGCCCGCAGGACGACAACGAATCCATCGCAGCCATTCACCGCGCCCTCGACCTCGGCGTCAACTGGATCGACACCGCCGCCATCTACGGCCTCGGCCACTCCGAAGAAATCGTTGGCCGCGCACTTAAAACCACCAGCCACAAGCCGTATGTCTTCACCAAGTACTCCATGCGCTGGCACGAGGACCGCTCCATCTATCGCTCGTTGAAAGCCGCATCGTTACAGGAAGAATTGGACAATTCGCTGCGTCGCCTTGGCCGCGACACCATCGATCTCTACCAGATCCACTGGCCCAATCCAGAGAACGAAATCGAGGAAGGCTGGGAAACCCTGGCGCGCTTTCAGAAGCAGGGAAAGGTCCGCTGGATCGGCGTCTCCAATTTTTCTGTCGAGCAGATGAAGCGCATTCAGAAGATTGCTCCCATCACCAGCCTGCAGCCTCCGTACTCCATGCTGCGCCGCGCGATTGAGAAAGATGTTCTGCCTTTCGCGCAAGCCAACAACATCGGCGTCATCAACTATTCGCCCATGCTCTCAGGCCTTCTCACCGGCAAGATGACCGCAGAGCGCGTTGCGCAGCTACCTGCGGACGACTGGCGCCGCCGTGCTCCGGAATTCAACGAGCCGCGCCTGAGCCGCAACTTGAAGCTCGTCGAGGTGCTGCGCGCAATCGGCGACCAGCATGGTGTGGCTCCGGGCGTCGTCGCGGTAGCCTGGACATTGCATCATCCTGCAATCACCGCGGCCATCGTAGGAGGCCGCAGCGCGGAGCAGGTGGAAGGCGTCGCGCCCGCATTGACCTTCCGCCTGAGTGAAGCCGAGTACAGCCAGATCAATGCTTTTCTGGAATCAAACGCCGCGTAATCGAGGAGAATCGGAGCCAAGCAAAAACCCCGGCCGAAGCCGGGGTTTTGAGCGAAGCGGGAAGCGCGGATTACATTGCAGCGACAAAGTCGGGAACCACGATCGCTGCGTTTTCCTGAAGTAGTTGAGTCATGCGTGCTGCCATGCCGGTATACATTGAAGCGGCACGGAAAGCATTGACGCGAACACCTTCGCTGGCCTGTGTGAAAGCGTATTGAGTAAGAGCCATCAGGACGCATACACGAATCTGCATGGCGTCGCTGCGTAGCGCTTCGATCAATTCGCGATCCGCCGTTCCGCAATTGCGGAAAGCGTAATCGGCCATTTCTAGCATGACGCGGGAATTCTGGTACATAGCCCACAGCCCATGAGCACCCTGAATGCGCTTCCAGGTCTCCTCAGGCGTGGCGTTGACCCCTTCCTTCCACAGGAAGTGGTCGCTCAATTCGCGGGCACTCCAGTCGGGCCGCAGCCTGACAAGGAGAGCATCCCACGATTGCGTGTTTCGCCGGCGAACCCCTTCTCTCCAGCGACCAAGGTAAAGAGCCACTATCGTCAACGTGGCAATTTGAATCAAAGGAAAGATCATCTGCCGTCCTCAGGCCGGACTGCTGGAGGCCCTTCTTCGAAGGCCGCCCACGGCTTTCTCAACTGATTTATAACTCTTAGCAGAAAACCCTGCCTGTGGAAAAGCAAACCGCTCGAACTCTTCATCTTTTTCTCCGAGGAGTACTCACAGTTTCTCCACACCTAAGTAACTTAAAGTAACCTTACTCGCTGGTCAATGATACTTTTCGGTGAGTGTCCGGATATTTTTATGGCATTCAACTGTAAGATTTCAAATAGTTTATTGTCGCATCGAAATGCCTTCTTGCGCCTTTCGAGCGAAGGTAGTGCCTTGGAGGGATACCGAAGTGGAGCGGGAGGGTAAGTTACTGCTTGTTGCGCGGCTCTCCGCTGCGCGAGGCGGCGGCTGCTGTCAAAGCGGTGCGTTCCGCGCGTGCGACACCCGCCACGGCCATCAGCAGGTTCTGCATCTGGGGGGTGAAATCGCGACGCTCGGCTTCTTTTTGCACGAAGCTGAAGACCCAATAGCAAAGGGCACAGAGAAAGCTGCCGATGACGAATTGATTCAGGTGTCCGTATTGGGGCAGCGTCTGCTGGTGCGTGCTGACGAAGGCAGCGCCCAGGCTCACGAGCGAATAGAACCCGAGCCCGGTAGCGACTTGCAGCTCGCGGTCACGCCAACCGATTGAAAGCAGCTGGCTGCAGCCAGCCAATCCCAGAAAAAGCAGGATCCTGAGAATTGCGTCGGTCTGTTGAAGATGGACGACGATCTGCGCATTCCGCGGGAGTTGAGGAATGACTGCGAGGGCCGCAAGCGGCCAGATTACGGCACCTATCAAAAGGATCAAACCGCTGAGCGCAGGCAAGGTGTAGCGGGGGAGCGAGGCGCGTACCGGCCGCAAGACAGACCAGGCGAGCTCCACCAACACGCAAAACTGCAGGACCGAGTCGATCGCAGTTTGTATGAGATAGGTTGTGAGGTAAAAGGAGGAGGTGGAGTCAAACATATGCGCTGTGGCAAAACCTTCGGCATTGCTCAGCACATCCCAGATGCAATAAACGCAAAAAAGCGGCAAGAGCCGCCATACGCGTCTATAGATCAGCAGCCCAACTACAAAGGCTTCTGTCAGAATTCCGGCCAACCAAAGCGTGTTGTCCAGACTCATCGCCGACATCCTGTCTGAACCACTCGATGCGATGAACTGAGTGTAACAGTCATTTGGCTGCGGCTACTTCGAACCAATGTTACGCCCGTGCTTTGCAGCCGGCGCCAGGGAACGAACCCATCGGGATCGAGCTCACTAAACTAACTTGTGACCGCCGGTGCCTGGGAACGGACCCATTGGGATCGAGCTGACTAATTTGTGTCCGCCGGTGCCTGGGAACGGACCCATTGGGATCGAGCTGACCAATTTGTGTCCGCCGGTGCCTGGGAACGGACCCATCGGGATCGAGCTGACCAATTTGTGTCCGCCGGTGCCTGGGAACGGACCCATTGGGATCGAGCTGACCAATTTGTGTCCGCCGGTGCCTGGGAACGGACCCATTGGGATCGAGCTGACTAATTTGTGTCCGCCGGTGCCTGGGAACGGACCCATCGGGATCGAGCTCACCAATTTGTGTCCGCCAGTGCCTGGGAATGGACCCATTGGGATCGAGCTCACCAATTTGTGTCCGCCAGTGCCTGGGAATGGACCCATTGGGATCGAGCTCACCAATTTGTGTCCGCCGGTGCCGGGGAATGGACCCATCGGGATTGCGCTTGCCAGCAACTTGTGTCCACCGGTGCCTGGGAACGGGCCCATTGGGATCGCATTGGCCTTCACTGCGGATAAAGCGACCATTGCACCAAGCACAACTGCGGAAACTTTCAACGTATTGGATCGCATGAACTTACACTCCCGGCGTGCTGAGAGAGGGCACGCAGGAAAAAGACTAACCCAAAAGATGCACGAAATCTACAACAAAAGTACTGAAATCAGAACAATTTTGCGGTTGAGGAATGGCATCGTTTTCAGCGGCATCGAAAAAAAGTCGATCTAACCCCTGAATATGCAGGTGAATAAGCACTTATAGCCGCTGAGTCCTGCAATCAATAAACTGGGCAAAACTGGCACAAAATTGCCCCTTGGGGAGTTCCTCCGCGGGTTCCAGGGGGAGGAGCCCTGCTGTTTTGGCAGGCGGAATGCACAGGCGCACACGGGTACGTCAGGAATCCCCGGCAGAGTTGTTCCTGTCGTCATCTTCCTCAGGTGAATGAGGGCCAACATCGAGAAGCAGGCGCTATCTTTCTACGAGGCGATTCGAAATTCCCATCGAGGTGTTGCGTTGATTCGAGAGCTGCGAGCGCATTTCAATCGTGAGTACACGGACGAGAAGTATGCCGCGCTCCTGCAGCTTCTCGATGATCGAAGCGAAGCCAAAGTGGAGTTTCGCATCTCCGAAACGCCGGTGTTTGTGCCTGCGACGCTCTTGCAGCAGATGGCGAGATGAAGGCGCATCTCTTGCCTCTCGCTTGATCGGCGATACGAACTATCTTTCAGCGGCACGGAGCGCGATTCCGCAGGGCTACCGCGTTCGAAACGAGACGCCGCACCCGCATTTTCTTACCGCTGATTTTGCGCTTGTGCACGATCGAAGGCGGCGAACTTGTTCCAAGATTGGTTGAGATTCAGGCATTCCCGTCTGTGTTCGGATTTCAGGCTTTGCTTTGCTCGGCATATCGAGAGATCTACGGTCTTTCCGATACATTGGGCACTTTTCTGAGTGGACTCACTGAGGACAGGCTATTGGGATCTTTTGCGCCGAACGGTGCTTGGCGAGCATGATCCGGAGAATGTGGTGCTGACGGAGGTCGATCCGCTTGCACCAAAAAACGCTGCCGGACTTCAACTGCACGGCGAAGCGGCTTGGAATCGCGATCGTCGACATCGCAGAGATCTGAGAGCGATCGGCGACAAACTGCACTACGCCAACTGCAAGCGGCCGAGCTGGTGCCCATCCATCGCATCTATAATCGGGCGATCGCCGATGAGTTGATTGCGCGAGATATTCGACTGCCGTTTGACCTGACCCTTTCGTGGGACGTGGAGTGGGCGGGACATCCGAACTGGTATTTCCTCATCAGCAAATTCTCTGTGCCATGGTTGTCCGGCCCCGGAGAGCCGTCGCCACGTCGTTCCGCCCGCGGTATTTCTCAGCGATTTTCTTGAGGGACCGGGACGCGCCGAACTTCGCCGCCGCCGGCGTGCCGCTTCCAGCCGACAGCGGCGCCAGACACCGTTTACACCGAATTTGCTGCTCAAGCCGCTCTTCAGTTTCGCCGGGCAAGGGTATCCAGTTTGAGCCAACCCAAAGGCAGCTTGAGGCGATCCCGATTGGGCGGCGCGGCGATTATCTGCTGCAGCAGCGCATGCGCTTTGTGCCGACGATCGACACGCCGCACGGGCTGACGCAGGCCGAGTTCCGGATCCTTTATATGTGGCCTGACGGAGGAGAGCTGACGCCGGCGCTCTCACTGGTGCGGCTGGGGCGCGGAAAAATGATGGGTGTCGATCACAACAAGAATCAGGACTGGGTAGGCGCTTCGGCGGCGTTCTTTCCTGCGTCAATGGGCCCGAAAAGATTGCAGCAGCAGATTTGGCCGCGATGCAAGTCCTAGATGCGGCGGTACATGATCGATTACCTACCGAAAAACTTTCGTGCCCTACGTTTAATCCCAAAATTCGGTTACAGTGTCGTTTAGGTTTTGAAAGCAGTAATCCGGGAAGCAGCATGAAGGACACCTCGAAAATGAAATTCGCACCCAAGAATGGCAACTCAGCCGTCGGCCGCTTCACGGAAGGAAGTTCGGTGTGCGGTCCGTTTTCCTCTCTCCCTCCAGGCGGTCCTGTCTTCTGACCGCGAGGAGTCTAAGGCACTCACGCGGAATGTTTCGGCGAGTGGCGTGCTTGCTTGAAGTGCATGACCCGCTTGAAGTGGGACAGGGCATCGATTTTTCGATTCGCATGCCCGGCGAGCATCCTGGGCGCGCCCGAGCGATGTCATGGTTCGCTGCCATGGGCGTGTGGTACGCTGCTCCTTAAGCCAGGGCCAATACCAGGCTGCTGCAACAATCGACGATTACCGGTTTGCGGAGCGGTGAGGTCACGCGCTGGCGGTTTTGCAGCCTATTTATGGAATTCTTGGACGAAACTCCTGAAGGCGAAGTAGTTGATGGGCCGGTACAGACCGGGTGCGGTCCGCATTATTCTTGCGGACTCCCAGGCGATTTATCGTGTCGGAATCCGAAAGATCTTTGCGCTGGAAGACGACCTTCGCGTTGTAGCGCAGGCCGATTCTCTTCGAGAATCTGCGCGCGGCGATTGAGCGCTATCCGACCGATGTGGTGCTGCTCGAGGGCGGCCTGCTGGCCGGTACGACCAACGCCATCCCCGATCTGCTTGCGCGTCGCTCCCGACGTGAAGCTGATCGTGCAGGCGATCTCCGCCGATGAGAACCAGACCGTGGAGCTCTATCGCCGCGGCGTGCGGGGAATCATTTCGCGCTCCATCTCGCCGGATCTGCTGGTGCGGTGCGTGCGCAGAATTGCCGCAGGCGAAACCTGGATCGACAATCAGTCGGTGAATTGGGTGATCGATGCCTATCGGTCGCAGGCGGCTGCGCTGGTAAGCCCGCGGAGCCAGCCACGTCTTTCGCCCAAGGAAATGGCGATTATCACCTGCATCACGCAGGGCAAGCGGAACAAGGAAATCGCCTTTCAGCTGGGAACGACGGAGCAGGTGATCAAGAATTATCTTCGAAAGATCTATGACAAGCTGGGCGTCTCTGACCGGCTTGAGTTGGCGCTCTATTGCCTGCACAACAAGATTATTCAGGCCGATGTCGATGAAGAGACTGTGGCCAAGAAGATCGTGAGCCGCTAAGACCTATTTACGATCGGACGACTTTTCCCAAGCCTAATCTTGAGTCTTTATCTCCGCAGCTTCGACCAGATCAGGTCGTTCGGGTTGTCAGCTTGTGCCTGATCGCAGGTCTCGGTCCCAGATCCCGCAGTGCCACTGCAACTCACTGGACTCTGCGCATCCACGCACGGTTTGCGTGCGAGCTCAAGGAGGCGGGTCAACTCCGCTACCTCCTGTTCGGTCAGATGGCCCAGCAGCTTTTTGGGAGTGCGCTGGATGACGGGATCCATCTGGCTGCAACAGATCCAGCCCGGCGTCGGAGATTTGTGTCCACACCACGCGCCGGTCGTGGCGGTCGCGCTGCTGCCGGATCAGCTTGAGAGCCTTGAGGCGCGCGAGCAGGCGCGTGATATCCGGTTCGGCCGTGATCATCCGTTCGCCGATGGCGGAACATGTGAGGCCGTGCGGATGTGAGCCGCGCAGGATGCGCAGCACGTTGTATTGCGTGCTGGTGACGCCCCACTCGCGGCTCATGCGCTGAAATGCGCGCTGGAGACAATCGGCAGTCCGCATCAAGTTCAGAAGCGCTTCTTCCTCGGGACTTGAGAAAGGACGCTCCTGCGCGATTTCATGCTTCAGAGCTGCCATTCGTTGATCTCCGTTGAGTTGTCGTGAACGATGCGGACCGGCATAGACGGTCCGCATTTCCCATCGAAGTCCGCTACTGCTTGGCGACATCCAATTCGATGGTGAGTTTTACGTCGTCGCCAATCATCGCTGTCGGGTACTTTGGCTGCAACGCCAAACGCCGTTCGGCTGATGGTGGTGGTGGCGGAGAATCCGGCATGCGGCTTGTGGTCCATGCCTGGAACCGGACCGGTTGGGCCCTCCACTTCGAGTGTCACGGGTTTTGTGACCCCGTGAAGGGTCAGATTGCCGTTGACGGTGAGGCCGCTGCCATTTTTCGCGACGCTGGTGCTGACGAAGGTGGCGGTGGGGAACTGCGCAGCGTCGAAAACGTTCGCGCTTTTGAGGTCGCTGTCTCTTTGGCTGTACACCGGTGTCAACGGAGGTGACGTCGATGGTGACATTCACGGTGGACTTTGTGATGTCGGCTTCATCGCACGTGATGGCGCCGCCGATGTTGCCGAAGTGGCCGTTCACGTGCGACAAGCTCATGTGGAGGATGGAGAAGTCGACTTCGCTGTGTGCCTTGTCGGGGACCCAGGTTGAAGTTTGCGCCAGGGCCAGAGAACCGGCGAGCGTCAGAAAGCCAGTCAGTAATGCCAATCGCTTCATTAATCACGTCCTTTGGAGAAAGGGCCCATGCGGGGCCGCTGAGGGTTGTCCGCCGGATCGATCGAGACCGAGCCGGGAAATCGGCGCAAGCGCAGGGAGAGCCGTCAGGCCCGAAGAGACTCGGGAGCGCCTTTACTTGAGACGGCGCAAGTAGAGTATTCGTTGCAACAAATATTTCGACAAGAACAGATTGTGTCCTGGAAGGCACAGGGGCCGGTCCGCAATGGATCGGCCCCTGGGTTGATTCGAGAGTGATTCAGTCTATTTCTTAAAGCTGATGGGTGAAATGAAAGTGCCCGTGTGGTAGACGGCTGAACTCCACGGCGCCGTCAGGATGAACTGCGCGAGGGGGCTGCAGCCTGTGGTGTTAACGGTGAATGCCGCACTGGCTTTGCCTCCGGTTGCGATATCGCCGAGCAAGATCGGGAATGCGCTCGGCGCCGTGATTTTCGGCGAGCAGGGCGGACCCCAGATTTGGGTAAGGGTGAAGCTGCTGATTTGTGTCGCATAGGCTGGTCCAACATTGCCGTTGGTTGCCGTCAACGTCACAGTGGATGTTCCGCCCGTTCCGGATTGCGTTGCGGTGAAGGAGAGTCCATATCCAGGGAGCTTTGTGGGATCGACGATTCCCCAATAGGCCGGCTTGGCTTGCAATCCCATGTCGAATGGGAGCGGATAGTCTGTGCGACTCACTGGGAAGCTGTCGAGCCAGGTGTCGTCGTCCGCCATGCCCCAGATTGTGACAGCGCTGATTTGGCCCCGCAGGAGGCGGAAGACGTCGAAGTATTGTTTGTAGAGCCAGCCCTGTTCCGCCAGAATGGACGGCGGGATGCTGTTGCCGTAGTTCGAGGCGGTGTCGCCGGCGTTGTAGACGCTCATGTCGAGCTCGGTGACTTGCTGATCGATGCCGGGGAAGTTGAGCGCAACGGTGCCGATGGCCTGAAGCATGGATTGAGGTGACGGGTAGTTGATGGCGTTGTGCATCTCGTGCCCGATGGCGTTGACGGGAACGCCCCGCTCACGCAGTTCGCGGACCACCTTTACCAGGCAGGCGAGGCGATTCGGATCTGCGGTGCTGTATTCGTTGATGAACAGCTTGGTTCCCGGCGGGGCATATTGTTTGGCAGCTTTGAACGCGACATCCATGTAGCTCGCGCCCAGCACGTTGTAGAACGGGCCGTGCTGGAGACAGTCGGGTTGCGAAGGATCGAGAGGTTCGTTGACGACATCCCACGCGTAGACCTTGTTGCCGAAGTGCTGCACTTCACTCTTGATGTGCTCCTGGATGTTCGCGGTGACGGTGGCCTGGTTCGCCGCTGAGTTAGTGCCGTCGCCGAATGCATACGCGGGAGTCTGCGCGCCGGTGGACCAGACGAGATTTTGTCCGCGCACGCGCATGTTGGCGCATGTGGCTTGGCCGACTTCGGCATCGCCGTTGGTGTAGTCGTAGGTGCCGAGGCTTGGCTCGACCGAACTCCACTTCAAGTCGTTGCCCGGAGTCATGCTGTCGAAGTGCATGGTGAGTAATTGAGCATGCGGTCCGGAGAGATCGGACGTGTCGACGGCCGCGCCGATGGGGAAGTAATTCTGGAAGGTTTTGTAGATGGATGGAATGTTGGTCTGAATCACAGGGGGCGGAACATACGTGAGCTGGAAGTCGTCGATGTAGAACGAGACGAGATCGTTGCCCGAAGACGGAACGGTCTGGAAGTAGAGGAACGCCGTGCCCGGATCGTAGCTGCTCCCCATGGTGTAGGCGGTGACACTGATCTGATGCCAGTTGCCGTCGGCCGGAACCGTCACGCCGGGATAGCTGGTGATGCTTGGAAAACTTGGGTTGCCATCGAGAGACGTTTGCAGGCTCATGTTGATGATGTGACTTGAACCGTCGTTGGGCTGGAGCATTACCCAGGCACTGAGGTTGTATACGGAGCCCACGTACATCTTGTTGCTCACGTTGATTTGCGGTCCGTCGTAGTTCGCGATGCGCCCTGTGGTTAACAGGCTGTGGGTTCCTGAATGCGCAGCGTCAGTGCTGTTGGTGACGGTCGAGCTGCCGGTGCGTGAACTCCACCCGTCGAGGCCGCCGTCTTCAAAGGTGGTCGTGATGCCGGAGTTATCCTGCTGGCTCGCAGTCGGCGGGGGCGGAGACAATTCACCAATGACGACGTCGCTGATGTAGAACGAGTCGGTTGCGCTGCTCGACTGGATGTAGAGGATGAGACTAGAGGGCGCTCCGGGAAGATCGCTGAAGCTGAACGTGCCTTGGACCTTGGTCCACGCTGTACTGGAGAGCGCGCCGGAGGTTGCGACGGTGCCAAATGCGCCGCTGGTTGCGCAGTCCGCTGTTTTCGTCGATATGGTCGCAGTGGGATTGGTGCTGTCAGGAGCTGCGAGCAATACGTAGGCGCTGACTTGATACGTTGCGCCGGCCACAACGTTGTTCACGCTGAGCAGATTGAGACTCGGTCCCATGTAGGTGGCCGTGCGATTGGTGACGAGGAGGCTGTTGGTATCGCCGTTTGGATCGAGGACCGGCGGGGCTGTGTTGGTGAGTGTGGCGGTGCCAAAGGGAGTCCATCCATCGAGTCCGCCGTCAGAGAACGTGTAGGTGGCCACTGGTGTTCCGCCCGGAGGTGGCGCCGTCTCGGTGATGACGACGTCATCCAGATAGAACGACGTAGCGGCAGTGGGGCCGATCAGTTGGGCATAGAGCGTGAGTCCAGTCTCCGTTGCGCTGACGGTATAACTTCCGCCGATCTGTGCCCAGCCGGAGTCACTCACTGCCACCGTGAAGTTGCCGATGGTGTCGAAGCATGTGCCGCCGGAGCAAGTTGGATCGTTGCGCGCGATGGTGAAATTCGCGTTGGTGGCGGTTTCGCCGCTGGTCAGCTGCACGTAGCCGGTGATGGTGTATTTGGCGCCGGCCTGAAGGACGCTGGCTAAATTGCGCGACGGTCCGCTGCTCGCGCCGCTGGAGTTTGTCGTTGTCAGCAGGCTATGGGTTCCGGATTGAGCTGCGGCCGTGGTAGCCACTGGGGTGCTTGCGCCATTGAACGAAGTCCAGCCCTGGGCTGTTCCGTCTTCAAAATCATATGCAGCCACAGTCTGCGCATTCAGATTGCCGACGCAGAGGATTGCGAAAACGAAAACCGCGATGGCGAGGAATGCCTTCGGATTTTGAGACAGGGATCTCCTGCGACCTTCAGGGGGGTACAGCATGGCGGATTCTCCTTGGTTACGGTTCGATTCCCAATGAAGCCCCGCGCACGTGCATGTGGGGCGGCCTCCTCAGGTGAACTGAGTAATTCGATTTACTCAAGCGCGGGGAGTATAGTCATGCGTTTTATGAAAAGTCAAGGGAGTTTTTTGTTTCGAATTTCCGGATCGGAATTTTCGGCGCTTGAACGCGTTGTGGCGAAGACAACAAGACAGTGGCCGAACGGCCAGTCTTGCTTGTTTCAAGAATATGCCGGTGGGAAGTGCTGCCGGCCGGAGCAGCGTCTTTAACTGTGCTTCTTGGTTACTGACGATTTGAGGCCGCCTCTACGGCTACTAACTTATGAAACCGGACATTTCATTTGCTACCAAAAGCGGACAATTCTACTTGCTCACGACACTGACGGATTGACGGTTATTCGACCAGAACCATTCTCATTCACAGTCTGTTGGGGCAAACTATGGAAGAAGTGCCTGGATGGTTGCGCGCAACGATTCGCGCGATCTCCAGCCGATGCCAGACGAATGAAAACAGACGTCCGAATCTCACTCCTGATCATCGCGACACTGCTTGCCTTGTCTGCGACGTTCGATTGCACAGGTGGAAGCACTGCCTCGGCGAATAGGGTGGCTGCAGAGTCAGCGCTTGAGTTCAGCAAGACTGTGATTCCCGTGGGTCACGGTCCTGGATCCATCGCCATTGCTGATGTGAATCATGACGGCAAGCTCGACATTATCGTAGCGAACACGATCGACGGGACCTTGGACGTGCTGCTTGGTGATGGCAAGGGACACTTCAGCGCGGCAGCAGGATCGCCCTTCTCATGCGGAAAGAGTCCGAATGATATTGCTATCGGCGACTTCAATGGCGATGGCGATCTCGATCTTGTGATTGCCAATACCGAAACCCCATACCTTACGATCATGCTTGGCGACGGCAAGGGAGGATTCACGCCCTCGTCTCATTCTCCATTCGATACGCACTCGAATCCACATGTTCACGGCATTGCCGTTGCCGACTTCAACGGTGACGGGAAACTCGATGTCGTCACCGATAGCTGGGGACGCGACCAGATCCTGATGTTTCTGGGCGACGGCGGGGGAAATCTCAGGTTGCCCGGACAGGCCTTCAAGACCGGAAAGCGACCTTATCAGCGCCTGCGCTCGGCGGATTTGAATAAAGATGGCAGGCCCGATGTGGTCACGACCGATTTGGACCAGAATGCCGTTACAATTCTGCTCGGTGATGGCAAGGGCGGTTTGCGTGATGCTCCCGGCTCGCCTTTCCCCGCAGGAAGAGCGCCGTGGGCAGTCGCAATCGATGACATGAACGGGGACGGCAATCTTGACCTCGTAGTCGTCCCCTACGCGCCGGACGTTCCCGATCCAAAAGATGTCGGCGTCACCGTTTTGCTGGGTGACGGCAAAGGCGGATTCAGGAAGATGCTCGGCTCACCGTTTTCTCTCGCCGGATGCGAAGGTCCAGACCGCCTGACAACGGGAGACATCAATGGCGATGGATTGCGCGACATCGTGGTGACCTGCGGACAGAACAACAGGTTGATGCTCTATCTGGGCTCACGCAGCGGTTTCATCGTCTCCACTCAAAGCGTTCAGACCGGTTGGGCTGGCGCTGCCATCGCCGACCTCGAAGGACGTGGCAAAGACGACATCGTCGTCTCCAACGGCCTGTTGGACGATCAGCCCAAGTCCACTCGAGGGAGCATCACGATCCTTTCGAGCAAGTGAGTCCGAGGAGTTCACAGAGTTGCATCTCCTTCGTTCGGGGTCGGAGAGGGTACGCCGGGAACGATCGTGTGCTCCATAGTCCGAACAACAATAATCCAAATAATCAGCAAAACAACACGCCGACCATCTTGGGCACACGAAGTTTGCGGCACTGCTGGGAGATAAATACCCGCGCAAGGTCGTTGTAGAGATCTGACGCATATGCCGGATCAATCCCGCGAAGACTAAGTGGTCAGCACCATTCTGTAGCGAGCGTCATTTCTGCGAAGCTTGTCCAACGCAAGATTGACCTGATTCAAGGGCAACGTCTCGACGGCTGTATTGATCCGATTCTCAGAGGCGAACTGAAGCATATCCGCGATTCGTGCCGGCGATCCCACGACGCTGGCTGTAAACGAGAATTCTCCAAAAATCATCGGTAAGACGGGAAGATTTATCGGACCTGGGGACGCCCCAAGCAGGCAGAAAGTTCCGGTTGGACGAAGTGCGTTCATCCAAGATGGCCAGTCCAGGTCGCCGGTCGCTGTGGAAAGTATCAAATCGAGTTTCCCTGCGAACGGAGCCGTGTCTCTATACACCATGAAGTGATGGGCACCAAAGCGTAATGCCTCATCATGCTTTTCTTCACTTCTAGAGATGGCGTAAACCTCAGCGCCCATGGCGCGGGCAAACTGAATGGCAAGGTGGCCAAGGCCACCGATGCCAATCACTCCTACCCGGTAGCCGCTCTTGAGATATCGTTTCAAGGGTCGATAGACTGTTATGCCCGCGCATAGCATGGGAGCGGCTGATGCCGAATCTAAGCCTTCAGGTATTGGGACCGCGAAGTGTGAGTCAGAACGCACGGAGTGGGCGAAGCCGCCGAATCCTGCAAGGCAGGTAGGTCTCGATTGCGCGCAGAGATTCTCGTTTTGGTCGAGGCACCACTCGCATGCAGCGCAACTGCCACGTTGCCAGCCCACGCCGACCCTCTGGCCGGGCCGAAGATCACGGACCTCGCTCCCCACAGCAGAGACGATTCCAACGATTTCATGCCCTGGGACGAGTGGGTAGGACGAGACCCCCAAATCGTTATCAATGAGGTGAAGATCCGTATGGCATATGCCGCAGTGAGTGACGCTCACATCAACCTCAGTGGCACCTAAGGGCGTGGGCTCGTAGCTCCATGGCTCAAGTACAGCACCGACATTTTTCGCAGCGAAGGCTTGCACGAAGTCGAGCGGCATTTCTTCTCCAATGGTCGGCTGATTTTGGGGAGCCAATCATACCATGCGGATCGCCAGGGTTGGATTTCCCCTGTATCGCAATTGCTAAGGCAGCAATTGCCGTCTGCATCCCTTTCCGGAAGAGTCTCGGCGTGGTGCCTGCTTTGTGATTGGGGAATCTATACGAATACGAGAGATCGGGCTCGAAGAACAGTGCTCCTCGAACTTACCCGATTACTTTCACGGGCGTGTCTAGTTTTCAATAACCGTCAAAGCAGCCGCAGGGTTCATCGTCAAGTAAGCCCAGTACGACGATCCGCAGCAAATGCCCGATCCGCCTTGAGGTCGGGCGTGCTGCTTTTAGCAGTTGCGGGTGTGTTGTGGGCTAGCCGTACATAACCTCGATTTTGGGTTCTACGGATTGACGGTGATTTGCTCGGAACTCGCACACATTGGCATGGTTTAAGTCGATTGGCTGTCCGATGGGATGATGGTTACTCAGAGGTCCTCCTATACGTCGGATTACTCCTTGCCACCGTCCGTATGCAGGGGTAGGCTTGGCTCCACTCCATCTGCCGGCGTGGCGCAGTCGGCCCGCGGCACAAGAAAGAGGCATGCATGGCTTTTGCGCGAGTGGTCGCATACGCCGTGACTGTGTTTTTGTGCGGAATCGGCCTGCTCTTGCTTCTTAAGCCCGAACTGGCTACAGGCCCGCGCGGGCTGCCGTTGCTGAAAGGTCAATCCAAGCCCATGATGGCAGTGCTGGCCGCGCGCGAAATCGTGCTTGGTTTCCTCGCCGGCGGCTTGGCCTACACCGGGAACTTCCGCGGCCTGCTGCTCGCCTTCGCTGTGGCGCTGCTCATCACGTTGATTGACGGCCTAGCCCTCCTCAAAACGAAATCTATGATGGGATTCATCATCAACGACGTTGTCGGCGTGCTGCTGCTCATTTCCGTCATTAGGCTTTGGCGAGACCTGGGCGGCTTTTGAACAAGTCCCCTGGGTGACGTGAACGATTCGGAAACAACCCGTGTTTTTCCGATTCCGGGTTACTTCAGGTTTGACGGTTATCAAGGTGCGACGCTGACCAGCGCTTCAGCCAGATGGGCCTGCACGCCGCAGCCAACCATCTCCGGACCGGCTACACACCAGGCCGGCTACTACAGTTTGCAGATCGAGTCTTGGGGACAAAACGGAATCTGTTGGCCTCACTATAATCGTTTGCAAACGAGGGCAACGATGATGACGCGGATTCAGATGCTGACACTCGTTTTCGCGCTCGGTTGCTCAACGGCTTTTGGCGCCTCCGAGGCCAAGCCAGCCGTCACGCCGATTGAGGCGGAGTTGATGGCGGATATGCAGGCTCACCTTCTGAAGGTGGGTGCAATTGTTTTCGCGCGCGTGAGAGTCGATTGGCGCGGCACAGATTGCGTTCTCATGAATGGAGCGATTCTCGAGGGGCATGTGGTGGCGATGGCTCCGCCCACCAAAACTGCCAAGGGTTCCGAGATCGATGTTGCCTTTACCAAGGCGCAATGCATGAGCAAGAAGATGGACGACTTCGAACTGGTGCTTGTCGCGCTGGCGGCACCGCCGCAGAATCGCGATTTAGGCATCATCAGCTCCAACACGCCGTTCAACACTACGCCGGGGAGCCAGACAAATATCAGCAACATACGCACCAGTTATGTCGCGTCGATCTACAACTCGGCGTTTTTTCAGCAGGCGCCGGTGGTCCCGCACCTGCAAGTGGGAGAGGTGTCCGGCATCAGAGGATTGAAGCTGAGCCCTGGCACCGGGCCGGACAATAGTACTGTTCTGACCTCGAAGGGCCACGATGTGTCGCTCGACAGGCACAGCCTGCTGCTGCTGGTTCCCTTGAAGGGGACTTTTCCCACGACGCCGACCGATCCTGAAGCTACTTCGCGACCGTGTTCGGACGCGGAGATTTCCACGAATGTAAAAAAGGAAGAACTCCCTCAAGCCAAGCCGCCCAGCGCCGATATCGATCTTTGCGCGCCGCCGCAGTGCAACCTGGAATCGGGCGGAGAGGGAGAACTGGGTAACGTCGCGGCCAGCATTTCGATCAGCCAGTTGGGGTATGCTCCGCGCCCTCAGAGAGTGATGAACAGCTTCGACTACGACGAGGTGCTGGCCTATCTCGGTCCCAGGGAGCTACTGGTCGCATTTAACCCTCACTCACTTTTGTCCAGACATAACCTGGGCCCGGCGGGATCGACTGAACGTGCGATCCGCGCGGTTCTGGTGGACACCGATACACGCCTGGTGACGCGCACGGTCGAATGGGAAATACCCGACAACGGGCAGTATCTCTGGCCGCTGTCGGAGGGACTTGTGCTGGTGCATGTCGGCTCAGAGTTGCGAGTCTATGGTGAGGGACTGAAGATTCAGAATCGCATTCCCATCGACGGACCGCTGGCCTTTGTGCGAGAAACTCCCGATGGCGCGTTTGTTGCGATCGGCGTGATCCGTGAGCGGCACACACCGGAGTTGCATGCCCAGCTTAGCCAAAGCCTGGGTGGCAATCCGGAAGAAGATGTCGAGATCCGGATTCTGAATCACAACTTCGAGACCATCGCCACATCGCGCGCGCGCTCGGACTTGATGGCGCCAACCCTCCTCAATGAGGGCCAAGCCACGCTGCTGGCGCAGCCGAACATGCGTTATCGCATTTCGATGCTGACCTGGGACAATCATTCTTCAACCGTAGCCTTGTTCAATTCGAGCTGTGTGCCTGAGATCTCCAGCATCGCGCCGGACTTTATTTTCATGGTGAGCTGCAATAAGCAGAACGAAGAGTTCGAGTATCGCGTGCTGCGGCCCAATGGAACGCCGGTGTTGAAGGGCATCGCAAACTGGAACGAGTTTGGCTATGCCGCGAGAGGCAGCGCCAACCGCGATGTGTTCGTTGTGAAGATTGTGCAGTCCAGCCGTCCAGTTCCTTCGCAAGCACCCTTCAGCGCAGGGGACCTGTCCTCAGAGGAGCTTGGGGTGTATCGCGCAGTCGATGGGAAGCGCCTGCTCAAGGCACTGGTTGGTTCTCCGTCGTCGAGCCGCGACGGTTACGCATTGGCGCCTGACGGCTCGCAGCTGGCAGTGCTCACCCGCGACCAGATCTGCCCTCTATTCCGTGCCTCGCAAGTGATCTCGATACCGTGTTACTTCGAGTGCCTTTCTATTCAGGCCGCATTGGCTCCGTCTTCCTGATTTCGCCAAGCGAGTCGTAGGGCCAGGGAAAGTGCACCGGTGCCTTTCTGCGAGTCTCTGGTCCGTTTTGCGAGTGTCTGGTCCGTTCGTGAGCCAATCGAGAGTTTCCTCTTTGACAACACTTCGAGGGAAGAAGCATTCGCAAGGTTTTTTCGGCTCAATGGTCCAGATGCTGCGGTGCTTTTTCAGCATGCGGGAGTAACTCTGAAAAACAACTTCGACAGCTCTCCCAGCCGCGCGTGGGATCAATCCCTAACCACTGTATTCTGTGCTCCACTTTCGTGTGATTGCAGAAAACTTTCTCTCCATCAATAGCAACTGCACAGGTTGAGGCAACTCGGGTGATTTCCACCTTGAGCAGCGCGAAACGGCTGCTATGCTTGCGCAAATTCATCACTAACTCAAATTCCTGAGCGGAGAGATGCACGGATTTCTCTGTTCGCTGTTCAGGAGACTGGTGCGCCTCTTCCATGAAGGCTGTGTTCCCCGTGTGTCTTGCGCTGCTCGCAAGTGCTGCGCCTGCTGTCGCCAATGTAACCATCTATAGTCCTGGAGCAAATGCCAAGGTTGTATCTCCCTTCTGGCTCTCTGCAGCAGCGACTCCATGCTCTAATCAGCCTGTCGCCGCCATGGGCTATTCCTATGACGACAGTTCGAATACGACCATCGTCAACGCCGCAGCGATCAGTGCGAACATCAGTTCTGCAACGGGCGCGCATGTTCTCCACATCAAGTCGTGGGGAAATCAAGGCGCATCGTGCGTGACTTCGATCAATCTCAGCGTGGTTCCGCCGCCGACGTCGACGCTGCCGTCGTATGCCATCAAGTCCGACGCACTCCAGACGCTGGGGAACTGGCAAGCCGCGCATGACAGCGCCTCCGGCAATGGAACCGCGAAGGGTCTGACGAGCATGGTGTCCACTCCTTCGCTGAGCGGTTATGCGCGCGAGTTCGACGCGAGTTATACGAACAGCGGCGGTGAGCGTTTCGATGTGACCTTTGGCATCGACCCCCTGGCGCAGAACTTTCTCTACGATGCGTGGGTGAACCTGGCCAACCCATCGGGAGGAATTGCGAACCTGGAACTGGATATGAACCAGGTGATGTCGAACGGGCAGACCGTGATTTACGGCCTCCAATGCGACGGTTATTCAGGCACCTGGGACTACACCGCCAATGCGGGGACACCCGGGAAGCCGCTGGACGTTTGGCGGCATTCGGGGGCCGAGTGCAATCCACGCGAGTGGTCTACGAATTCCTGGCACCACATTCAGGCCAGCTATTCGCGCGACCGCTACGGCAACGTCACTTACAAATCGATCTGGCTCGATAACCTGGAGCAAGATTTGTATGTAACCGTTCCTTCGGCGTTTGCACTGGGATGGGAGCCGACGCTTTTAACGAACTTCCAAGTGGATGGGCTGGGCGCGAGCGGATCTGCGAGGGCCTACTTAGATAACCTCAACATCTACCGGTGGTGAACTGCGCGGCCTGCGTGGCGGCCCGAGCCATTTATGCAGTCGTGAGAGCGGACAAACGGCAACCAATAACGTGCCGTTTGTCCCTCCACCTGCAATCTGGGTGGGTTGGTCGATTCCTTTCGCGAATTAGCGCGGGAATTCGCAAGGAGCAAATTCGAAGCGGAGCGCTTCGCCTGTACGGGTGAGGACCTGAACCCGATCGGGGCCTCGCCACGGCGCGGATTCGAGAACCGTTCGAAGCTTCCCAAGATCGCAGAAGTTCAAGCCGGCGATAAAAATGAGGCTTTCAGGGTGCTTCCCTCGCGCCCACCGGCTTACTTCGACAAATTCACCTGAGCTCGCGAATTCCCGCACGCGATCGTTGATAAATTCGACCGCCGGATAGGTCTCCGTCTCCTTCAGCTGTTCGATCACCGAAGTCGTTACAATCACAGCTGTCACCGCACTCATCAAGACTCCTTACCGCACCGCACCGAATATGCGCACGCCAAGTTTGCGGGCAGGCCTCTTCTTCGGCGGCCAGTCAGTTGATTCTATGCCGCCGCCCCAAACCGACTTAGAAGTGCTCAAAACTCCGAAGTCCGCTTATCGTTGCTCACGCAGTTATTCGTGGCTTCCTCTTCGGGGGCCTGGTTGCGATTTGTGAACGCTCTGCTATGCTCCCGATCATGTCTTTTGTCCGCGATTTCCGGCAGCTCAGCCGCTCGCAACGCAACGCATTTATCGCTTCCTTTCTAGGATGGACGCTCGATAGCCTGGATTTCTTTCTTCTGATTTTTTGTGTCAAGGCCATTGCGACGGACTTTGGCACGAAACCTTCCGACGTGCTGGGCGCGGTGTTTCTCACCCAGGCATTCAGGCCGGTGGGCGCCCTGGTGTTCGGGATGCTGGCGGATCGCTATGGGCGGCGGCCGGTGCTGGTTTTCAACATTCTCAGCTTCTCGGTGATTGAGCTGGCATGTGCCTTTGCGCCGTCGATGAGCGTGCTGCTGGTGCTGCGGGCCCTGTTTGGCATTGCGATGGGCGGAGAGTGGGGAGTGGGCGCGGCGCTGGCCTTTGAGACGCTGCCCAAGGAAGGGCGCGGCGCATTCTCCGGCATCCTGCAGGAAGGCTATGCGCTGGGCTCGATTCTGGCATCCGCCGCATTTGCCGTCCTCTTCCCGCTGATCGGCTGGCGAGGGCTGTTCATGGTCGGCGCCAGTCCAGCGCTGCTGGTGCTGTATGTGCAAACGCGTGTTGAGGAGTCGCCGGTGTGGCTGGCTGGAGCAGCAAATCGCGCAGGGAATCGGGCGAATCGAAAGCAGGCGCCGGCTGTTCCTGCGCAGCTTCTCAAATTCCTTCCAACGTTTCTGTTTCTGGTTTTGCTGATGACTGCGTTCATGAGCTTCTCGCATGGGACGCAGGATGTGTATCCGACATTCCTGACGGTGCAGATCAAGCTTTCTCCGGAGACGGTGGGGCTGATCGGCGTTTTGTATGGCTTTGGTTCGATGGCTGGAGGCTATGTTTTTGGGACGCTTTCGGAAAAATGGGGCCGCAAGCGAGCGATTGTGACTGCGGCTCTATTGGCGATTCCTGTGATTCCGCTTTATGCGTATGGGCACAATGCGCTCACGTTGGGGATTGGCGCTGTGCTGATGCAGTTCATGGTGCAGGGTGCCTGGGGCGTGGTTCCGGCATATCTTACGGAGTTGTCGCCGGCGCCGGTGCGGGCTACCGCTCCGGGGTTGGCCTATCAGCTGGGCGGATTGATTACCTCATGGAATGGAAAGGCGCAGGCGCTGGTGGCGGAGCGATGGGGCACGTATCCGCCGGTGCTGGCGATTACGGTGGTGCTTGTTGCGTTGACGCTGGCGGCTCTGGCGGCCGTGGGACACGAAGCTAAGGGAACTGATTTGGGAGCTGCCTGATTCGAGCTTTGCGCACGCCCTTTCTTCGCGTGATATCGCCCCTTGGGGCTCGTGCTTTCCCACCCTTTCGCCAGGAAAAAAGCGAAAGGACGGGGCACGGAGATTGGACAGGTTAAGCCTTCAGAGGATCTGACGTATCTCTGAATATAGAGTGTGTGCGGAGCGGAGGTTGTTTCAGGGGCCAAAGCCCGCGTCAATATGTTGGCTTTATGCGGGGGTTTAAACCCCCGCCTCCCTCCACATTGAGTTTTTCGGCAGGCTGTGAAGTTGCGCGCTGGTACGAAGCTTGAAGTGAAACAAGTCTTTCCGCACGGTGCGAAATCGTGAACCTCACAAGGCCCGTCGTGCAGGTTTGCCTCGAAATGCCTTAACGATGGAATCGGGCTTCGAGCCTACCGCGGGCAAGCACATGGCCTTTCATGGCTTCGTCTAGCTGCGCGCGAGTTGCGCCGGCCGGCAGATTCAGCTTTGAATCGAGCGCGAACAACATGAATACGTAGCGATGTTCGGAGTGGCCGGGGCATGGACCACCGTAGCCGATCGCGTCGAAGTCATTGTGGCCCTGCCGAGCGCCGTTCGGAAGCTGGTCGGCGGAAGGCACGGATACTTCGAGGGATTGGGTAGCGGGGGGCAAATCGTACATCACCCAGTGCACGAAGGAACCCAACGGCGCGTCGCGGTCATTGAGAATCAGAGCGAAGCTTTTGGTCGCCGGCGGGGGCGTGTTCCAGTGCAGCGCGGGAGACGTATTTGCTCCGTCGCACGTGAAGGCCGTCGGGAATTCTCCCATCTGGAATGCTTGAGCTGGTGAGCCCCAGCGAATCGGGTCCTTCGTTCTCAACGGGCGGCCCCGGGTGGCGGCAGCCGAGAAGGCCCGCCAGCAGAAGCGCTGCCGTGGGGATCGCCAGGGAATTTGGGAGGGAGTTGCCCCGGCGCGTTGCGGTTGTCAGGCCGCGGGCATTCTTTGCGATTCGAGAGGCTTGCAAGGCCGGCTTCATTCTGCGCCATTGTAGAACGAGCCGGATGAGTCGGTTGGGCTCAAAGATGGCGGCTTCGTGCATCGGGCTTTGCACGGCCCCGCAGTGCAGAGGTTCCTTTGGTTTTGCCGGATGGGGTGCACACGGGGAAATTTGCAGACGCGTAACATTTCCTAGATGCACAATCAACTGTGGGAGAACTACTGTCGTGCCGCGTATCCATTTTCAACTTCAACTTGCCGAGCTCAAGGACAAACTCCTTGCGATGGCTGCACTTGCCCAGCTGGCGGTTGAGTCCGCGGTGGACGCCTATCTGCAACGCGATAAAGGCCTGTGCCAGTATGTAAAGCAGAACGAAACGGCGATCAACACCGCGCAGCGGGAACTGGACGAGATGGCGTATGAGCTGCTGGCCAAGGAGCAGCCGATGGCCATCGATCTCCGTTTCATCCTGGCGGTGATCAAGATTAACGGGGACCTGGAGCGCATTGGCGACCAGTCGATGGGGATTTCGCGCCGGACGCGAGACATTCTCAAGACCGAAGAAGTCGAGCTGCCGGTGGATTACGCCGCCATGGGCGAATATTGCCGGACGCGATGATCCGCACGGCGATCCAGTCATTGCTCGAGGGCGATGCGCGACTGGCCGACACGGTTCGCGAGATGGACGACGAGATTGACCGGATGAACCGGCGCGCGCATGCCGACCTGCTTAAGCTGATCCAGGAAAAGCCGCATGTATACGCAGCAGGCGATGAACGGCCTGATGGTCTCGCGCAGCCTGGAGCGGATCGCGGACCATGCCTCGAACATTGCAACCGATGTCATCTTCTGGATTCGGGGTGCGGATGTGCGGCACCAGCTGAGCCTTTCGATGGATTGATCAAGGCCAGGAACAGGGAACAGGGAACAGGAACAGGGAATAGGCAGTAGGGAATAGGGAAAAGACGAAGGCCGCGCAGTTGCGCGACCTTTTTCGTTTGGGAGAGGGAGAAGAGGCAGCTTGTTAGCGGGTGGCTTCGAAGAGGAACCAGGCGCGGCGTTCGGCTTCATCGATCCACACTTCGATCAAGCTGGTCGTGGCGTAGTCGTTCGCCTTGGAGGCAACTTCGTGAGCCGCACGCAGGCTTTCGACCAGGGCCTTGTTGTCGGCGTGGAGTTCGAGCAGCATGTCGCGCGCCGGCACGAATTCCTGGTCGTTGTCGTTGATTCGCTGCAGGCGGGCGATGTGCCCGATGGAGCGGATGGTGGTGCCGCCGATTTTGCGCACGCGCTCTGCGATGTCGTCGCTGATCGCGAAGATCTGCGAGCCCTGTTCATCGAGCAGCAGGTGATAGTCGCGGAAATGCGGACCGCTCATGTGCCAGTGGAAATTCTTCGTTTTGAGGTAAAGAGAAAAGACATCGGCCAGAACCGCGTTCAAAACGCTGGAAAGATTCTTCACATCCTCGGGGCTGAAGCCGTCCTGAACATTCGTCTTTGTCGCCTTTGGATTGCGGACTCGTATGAGTAGACATTGATGCTCCTTTACCTGGGACCAATTCGAAGGCGCACTACCGCTTTTGAGTTGGCTCCCATGCAGTGCTTAGGATGCTCGGGCGACCGAAGAGGTTCTTTTGGAGATTCTGTGGAAAACACCACGGGCGCCAATTCGCGAGGAAAAGGCGCCCGTCTTTCTGGGGGTAGGAAACTGTCAGGCCCGCGCGATGGGGTGAGTGTCGTAATGCAGAAGAACGGCCACGGCACAGCTGGTAAGGCGGGTTTCGGCGGAATCGGCGCGGCTGGTAAGGATGACGGGAACGCGCGCACCGAGGACGATGCCGGCGAGTTGAGCGCCGCCCAGATATTCCAAGTTGCTTGGCGAGCATGTTGCCGCTCTCGAGGTCGGGCACTACCAGGATGTCTGCCTGCCCGGTGACGGGCGAGCTGAGATGCTTGATCCTGGCAGCCTTGACGCTGACTGCGGTGTCGAAGGCGAGGGGGCCATCGAGGATGCCGCCGGTGATCTGGCCGCGATCGGCCATCTTGCAGAGGGCGGCGGCTTCCATCGTGGAGGGGATCTTGGGGTTGACGGTTTCGACGGCAGAGAGCAATGCGACTTTAGGCTCGGGAATGCCGAGGGCGTGGGCCAGGTCGATGGCGTTCTGGACGATGTGAATCTTGTCTTCGAACTCGGGCTTGATGTTGATGGCGGCGTCGGTGATCAGGAGGGTGCGCGCGTAAGCGGGCGTATCCATCACAAAGACGTGGGTGATGCGGCGGGAGGTGCGCAGGCCGGTGTCTCGCTGCATGGCGACTTTCATCAACTCGTCGGTGTGCAGGCTGCCCTTCATCATGGCCTGGGCATTGCCGCTGCGGCACATGGCGACGCCGAGTTCGGCGGCCTTCGACTCCGAATCGGCCTGGAGAATCGGGAAGAGGCTGATGTCGACGCCGATCTTTGCGGCCAGCGCTTTCATCTCGGCTTCGTCGCCGATCAACGTCGGTTCGATCAGACCTTCGGCGGCTGCCTCGGTCGCTCCTCTCAGAGCCACGTCAGAGAGCGGCCAGACCACGGCCGTCGTGATGGCCGGCAGAGTCTTGCAGCGCTCCAGGAATTTGTGAAAGACGTGGTAATCGGGCGGATGGCTGACCAGCGGGTCAACGGCCACGGCTTCGGCAATGGGGGCGAGATCGCTCATGGGACAAGTCTCCTGGCCGCGCGAGAGGGGGGATCTCGAGCTTTACGGAACCATTGTCACCGCAGCGACCCAGCCAACCTGTGTCCGATGTCACACGTTGGCTTTGAATCCTACATCGCGAGACTCAGGCCCGCAACGATTGCGCGGTTACTTGATGCCGACCACCATCGAGTCCGGTCCGATGAGGTGCTCGACGCGCATCTCGCGGAATCCGGCTTCCTTCATCCAGCCCACGCAGTCGGCGCCGGTGTAGTCGAACCCGCCCGGCGTCTCGATCAGCATGTTCAAGCTCATCAGGAGGCCGAAGGCGTTTTTCGAGCGGTCGTCGTCGATCAATGCGTCGTAGGCGATGAATGCGCCGCCTTCTGGAAGGGCTTCATAGGCTTTGCGAATGAGCATCTTCTTTTCATCGAGATTCCAGTCGTGAAGGATGTGCCCCATCATGATGACGTCCACTTTAGGCAGCGGTTCGTGAAAGAAGCTCCCTGCCTGGAAGCGGACGCGCGATTTGACGCCGTTGGCTTCGACGTATTCCTCGAAGATGGGCGCCACCTCGGGCAAGTCGAATCCGATTCCGGCGAGATGCGGATTCTTGAGCGCGACCTGGACGATGAGATCGCCTTGTGCTGTTCCGCAATCGGCAGCGGTCTTGTATTGCGCCCAGGGAAACTTGGACGCGATGGCGATATTGGCTCCGCGGCTGATGCCGGTCATGGCGCGCAGGAACCCCTTGAGACGCGCGGGATCGGCGTAGAGGGAGGCAAAGGTTTCATCGCTTCCCGCGGCTTCGCTTTGTCGTTCGCCGGTGCGGAGGGCGGTGGTGAGTTTGCCCCAGTGATGGAACAGGCGCTTGTTGGCCATCTCGAGCATGCCGCCGATGTAGGACGGCTTGTGCTTGTCGAGAAATAGATCGGTCGAAGGCGTGTTGGCATACGATCCATTGGTGCGCTCAAGAAACCCGAGTGCGACGAGCGCGTCGAGAAAATCGCGCGAGGATCGGGGATGCAGGCCGAGGCGGCCGGTAAGTGCGTCGAGGGTTTCCGGGCCCTTGGCCAGTTCCGTGAAGACTTCCATTTCGACGGCGCTGAGCAGGGTTTTTGAGGCCCAGAAGGCCATTCCGGTTTGCAGGATGTGCTCGGGATTGGGTGCAGACACAGTCATCTTGTCCTTTCTTCGCGGAGAAGGTTGGATTTTCGCTTTGAGGGAAACCGTGCGGGAGCGAGTGCGAGGAGTGTACAAGATGAGGGTGTTTTCGCGCACCGTTTCCTTAGGCGGGAGGCGGCGATTTTTCCGGCGAGCGGCCAAACTGCTATGCTGCAAGCGCCGAAAAAACGATTTACGCAAGGAGCGGATAGCCATGTGGTTTCTGGGAATGGATGTGGGCACAGGCGGCACGCGCGCCGTGGTTGTGGATGCGAACGGCAAGCTGATCAGCGGGGCATCGAGCGAACATGCGCCGTTCCGGACGCCGCATCCCGGCTGGGCAGAGCAGGATCCGGAAGACTGGTGGCGGGCCGCGCAGGACGCCATTCGCCAGGCGCTGGCGGCTGCCCCGGAACCAAGGCAGCCGATTGCGGCGATCGGCCTGACCGGCCAGATGCACGGCGCGGTGATGCTGGACGAGAATGGCGCGGTGCTGCGGCCTTCGCTGATCTGGTGCGACACGCGCACGCAGCCGGAGTGCGATTGGCTGACACGAGAAGATCGGCTACGAGAGGCTGATCGAGCTTACCTGCAATCCGGCGCTGCCGAATTTCACGCTGACCAAGCTGCTGTGGGTGAAGAAGCATGAGCCGGAGATCTTCGCGAAGATTCGCCACATCATGTGCCCGAAGGACTATGTGCGCTACCGGCTGACCGGCGAGTTCGCGATCGACGTGCAGGAGGCTTCGGGAACGCTGCTGCTGGATGTGACGCATCGACGCTGGTCGAAAGAAGTAGCTGAGGCGGCGGGGATTCCCGAGAGCTGGCTGCCGAAGGTCTACGAGTCGCCCGAGGTTTGCGCGCGCATCAGCGAAGGCGCAGCGGGGCTGACCGGATTGCCTGCGGGCACGCCGGTGGTTGCAGGCGCGGGCGATCAGGGAGCAGGCGCCGTGGGCATGGGCATTCTGCAGCCCGGGTCGGTGTCGGCGACCATCGGCACATCGGGCGTGGTGTTTGCGGCGACGGCACAGCCGACGAAGGATCCGAAGGGGCGGCTTCATACGTTTTGCCATGCGGTGCCGGGCGTGTGGCACGTGATGGGTGTGACGCAGTCGGCGGGACTGAGCTTTCGCTGGTTGAAGGAGACATTCTTCGCGGGGCAGGAGTATGACGCGCTGACTGCCGCGGCGGCGAAAGTACCGGCGGGCAGCGAGGGGCTGGAGTGGGCGCCGTATCTGCTGGGCGAGCGCACGCCGCATCTCGATCCGGAGGTGCGCGCGGCGTTTGCGAAGATCGGGACGCTGCACACGGCGGCGCATTTTGTGCGGGCGGTGCTCGAAGGCGTTGCGTATTCGCTGCAGGACACATTCACGCTGTTTGCGGAGTTGGGAATTCCGGTCAGCGCTGTTCGGCTGGGCGGCGGCGGGGCGCGCGGCCCGTTGTGGCGCAAGATTCAGGCGGGTGTGTATGGGCAGGCGGTGGAAGTGCTCACGGCCGAAGAGGGTGGCGCGTTTGGTTCGGCGCTGCTGGCGGGTGTGGGCGCGGGACACTGGGCCAATCTGGATGAGGCATGCGCGCAGGCGATCGAAGTCGCGCAGCGCATCGAGCCCGATCCCAGCGACCTTGCTGCCTACAAGGCTGGTTATGCGCAGTGGCGGAAACTGTATCCGGCGCTGAAGAGCCTGCGCCCACCTGCGGTGGGGCCAACTGCCTTCGGCCACCTGCAGTGAGGCTAACTGCCACCTGCGGTGGGGCCAACTGCCACCTGCGGTGGGGCTGACGGTCTTCAACTCACCCTCCGGTCGGACCCTATGGGGTGCCCGGCTCTCGTATGAACGCGAACAGAGTCGGAGCGAGCATTGGTGCCAGAATGGGTCGTATTTTTGATCGTTTTGCCGCCAAATGATTACTTTCACCTATACATCGGGTGTCCTGATGCATTAGCCTTGCAGGCAACTTGCGCTGTCCAGAGAGGCTTATGCGTCTACTTTCTTCCTTGGCTTCCTTTTTGTTGATTCACGCCTTAGGGTTTGCCGCCTGGGCACAATCCAACCCAACTCCCACCTGTGCGGACTTGCATCTTGTGCCAGCGGTAAGAGAATGCACGGCTGTAGCGTCACGTTCCGGTCGGGGAATCCGGCGGCATGATTCTAAGCGAAGCGAATACGGAGGATCGATTCACTGCTTCGGACCTGCGAAGAATCGCTCGAGAGCTTTCGGCTTCGGGCGCCTTGCGCGACGTGCTCCACACATCGATTTGGAGCGTGCCGACTCAGCAGCTTGGCAAGCAGCTTCTTGCGGATTCAAAGCAGAAGTCTCGATTCCGCGATGCACGATGAAGGGTACGTGATTGTGCCTCACGGCAAACGCGGCCTTGCTGTCATCGCCGAGACGCCAGCGGGTCTTTTTTACGGCGCGCAGACCGTCAAGCAGTTGATTCGCGGCTCTGGTAAGGATGCGGTGTTGCTTGTTCCGACACTTCGCGACTGGCCGGCGATGGCGCATCGGGGATTGAGCGATGACTGGTCGCGTGGGCCGCTGCCCAACATGGATTTCCTCAAGCGCGAGATTCGCACGCTTGCCGCTTACAAATACAACATTTTCTCGCCGTATTTCGAGCACACTTTTGCTTACGGTTCCACGCCGGTTGCGGCGTTTCCCGGCGGTGCGATGACGCCGGATGAAGCGCGCGAACTGGTCGACGTATGCGGCGAAATATCACATCACGGTGATCCCTGAGCAGGAGGCGTTCGGGCATCTGCATCACGTACTGAAGTTCGAAGCAATATTCGCATCTGAGCGAGACGCCGCATGGGGCCGTGCTGGCGCCGGGCGATGCGGGTACACTGCCGCTGATCAGCAGTTGGTTCGGCGAACTTGCGAAAGTGTTTCCGGCTCCGTACGCGCATGTGGGCGCCGATGAGACATTCGAGCTTGGGTTAGGGCGGACACGCGACCAGGTGAAGCAGCAGGGGCTCGCACACGGTTTATCTGAATTTTCTTTCGCAGATTCACGAGACGCTGGCTCCGCTGCACAAGCGGCTGCTGTTCTGGGGCGACATTGCGGTCAACTCGCCGGAGCTGGTGGGCACTCTGCCAAAGGACATGATTGCGGTGCCGTGGGTCTACGATGCGCGGCCCGACTTTACGCCGGAGATTGTGCCGTTCACCAAGGCCGGACTGGAGACGTGGGTTGCTCCCGGGGTGAGCAATTGGAACCGCGTGTATCCCAACAACAATGTGGCCCTGAGCAACATTCGCGCGTTTGTGCGCGATGGGCAGAAGCTGGGCGCAACCGGGATGTTGAACACGGTGTGGAATGACGATGGCGAAGGCATCTTCGACGAGAATTGGTTCGGCGTGCTGTTTGGCGCGGCAGCCGGATGGCAGCAGGGCGAGAGCTCCGAAGCCGAATTCGTTGCGAGTTTTGGCCAGGCATTCCACGGCGATGGGACAGGCAAGATCAGCGAAGCGCAGCAGGCGTTGATGGCGGCGCATGCTGTGTTGCGCAAGGCGGATCTGGAAGATGCACAGGATTCGCTATTTCTGGCTCGATCCGTTTTCGCCGCAGGGGCAGCAAGTATCCGCGAAGCTTTTGCCTGTGGCGGGTGAATTGCGGCTCGATGCGGAGCGCGCGATTACTTTGCTGGCAGAGGCGCGAGAAGCAGCAAAACTCGAGGGCCGATCGCTGGAAAATGAAGAAGCGCTCGATGCGATGGAGCTGGGAGCGCGACGCATCGACTTCATCGGCTACAAGTTTCAGGCAGCTGCCGAGTGCGCGACTCTTTACAGCCGTGCGCAGGCAATTGCAGGGGACAAGACTCGATGGGACGAAGTTTCGGAGATGCTCGAAAACATCGGCTCAAACAACGGACGGTTTGAGGACATGCGCGACGGCTATGCGCTGCTTGGGCAGCTCTTCGAGCAAGCCTGGCTGCGCGACAATCGACCGTATTGGCTCGCCAACAACACGGCGCGCTACGATCGCGCGGCGCAGATGTGGGTAGGCCGTGCGGCGACAGTGGCAGCTTGTGACCGATCGTTGGGATACGACGCACACGTTGGCCCCGGCGGCGGAAGTTGGATTGCCGGAAGCAGCGGCGAAATAGATTCTACGAGCGATTCTGAAGTGCGGGGACTTCGTTCTGAGCAGAGAAAGTCGGCGTAGACGAAACCATCGCGGTCGACGACTTCGCCCTCTTCCAGTGGCAAAGGGGCATTGAACATGGGCCCGTCGTAGACGCAGGTGTGAAATTCACCGCGCTCGCCGCACGGATCGGCCGATGCGGGCAGGTCGCGAAGCAATGCGGCGTCGAACTCGCGGCCGGCAAATGAAGCCGGCAATTGTTTCGTGTCGACGCAGGCCAATCGGGCGCGCAGGCCGCCGGCGATCATGTCGCGCGCGAGCTGATCGGTCGGAATCTCCCAAAGCGGAAAGAGCGGTTCGAGGCCGGTGGGCGCGAGCTGCCGCTCCCGATAGGCGCGCACGTCGGACAGAAACAAGTCGCCGAACGCGATCGCGTCGACGTTTTCGTGAATGGCGCGGTCGCAGACCTCGGCCATGCGCTGTTCATAGATCTCGTTGGAGCACGGCCACGGCAGAGGCACGATCCACAGCGGCAGTTGGCGGCTTCGGCCTGCGCTTCGAGCACGGAGCGGCGCGTGCCGTGCATGGCGACGCGCTGAAACTCCGCGTTGAGCGTCGTGAGCAGTCCGACGATTTCGAGTCTCGGATCGCTGGCGCAGAACGATGGAGCGCCCATGCGCTGTCTTTGCCGCTGCTCCAGGACATGAAGAACGCGCTTCATGGGCTTATCGTACATCGGCGAAAATAGGCTCGCAAAAACGAGCGGCCCGCCGCAGGAGCGAAGGGCCGGCGATGCTCGTAGGTCTGCTGATGGCTCTTCAGTTCAGCGTCAGGTCGGCGTGGAGCGGCGTGTTTTCGCTGGAGTCGCCGACGCGGATGACGAACTTGCCGGGATCGATGGTCCATTTGTGCGCGGCTTCATCCCAGTAGCTGAAGGCGCGCGCGTCGAGTGACAGCGTGACGTGCTTGGTTTCGCCGGGAGCGAGGCGGACCTTTTCGAAGCCCTTCAGTTCGCGCTCGGGGCGGTGCGACCTTGGCGGAGGGATCGGAGACGTAGAGCTGCGCGACTTCGGCTCCGGCCACGCTGCCGGTATTGGTTACGTCGAAGCTGACCGTGACTGGTCGAGCCCGAGGCTGCGCGGTTGCGGGCACTTCCAGTTTGGAGAAGCTGAATGTGGTGTAGCTCAGACCGAAGCCGAACGGGAAGAGCGGATGCTTGCCGGTCGTGGTCCAGTAGCGATAGCCGACCATCAGCTTGTCGTCGTACTTCACGTGCGGGATGATGTAGTCGACCGGGGCTTGGCCGTCTTCGGTGACGTGCAGCGAGGTGTCGGCGCCGGGAATCGGGTAGTAGTACTTGAACGATGGGTTGTCTTCCCAACTGCGATCGAAGCTGACGGGCAGCTTGCCTTCGGGGTTGTGCTTGCCGAAGAGCACTTGCGGCAACCGCCGTGCCGCCTTCCTGGCCGGGATACCAGGTGTCGAGCGAGCGCGGGAACTTTGTCGAGCCAGCGCCGGGTATCCATGCCGCCGCCGCCGGTGAGGGTGACGATGGTGTGCGGGTTGGCTGCGGCGATCGGCTTCGATCAGCGCGTCCTGGCCCCAGGGCAGCGTGAAGGTGCGGTCGTGGCCCTCGCTCTCGGTGGACGGATTGAAGCCGACGGAGACGATGACGACGTCGGCGGCGGATGCGAACTTCTTGGCGTCCGCTGAGATCATGTCGGGCTCATTCGCGATGCCGAGGCCGAAGCGATTGCCGCGAAGCCAGGGAGATAATCGGCAACGACATTGACCGTCTGGCCGGCTGCAGAGATCCATCGAGGCCGATTCGGGATGCTGGCCTTCGACCTGGTTTTGCTCGAGGATCTGCTTGCCGTCGACGCTGATCTTGTAGTGATCGCTTCCCGAAGCGGCGGCGAGGACAAGATATTTGCCGGCCTTGTCGGCCTTGTACGCTGCGGTGTAACGGATGCTGCGCGGGGTCTTGTCTTCGGGGCCCCACCACTCTTCCTTGTAGTTGGCGATGTTGGGCTGGCTGGCAGTCTCGGGGTGTGCCGGTGAAGTCCTTGCTGGGATAGGTGGCTTGCTGCACGGCGCCTTCCCAGTGGGTGTGCCAGAAGACATCGTTCATCTCCGGCAGGCCGCGCGTGTAGAGGACGCGCACGTCGGGGCCGAGCAGGTTGGCGATGCCGGTGACGATGCTGACGGGCTCGAAGGCCGTGGCTTCAGAGGAACCTCCGCCGCCGGGAACGGCCGGCCATGCATCGGGGCCGATGACGGCGATGGTCTTGATCTTGGCCGCATCGAGCGGCAGGAGATGGCCTTCGTTCTTGAGCAGCGTGATGCTTTCCAGTGCGCCTTCAAGCGCGACCGGCGGTCGGCGACTGAGTAGGTGGATTCGGCAGGATCGAATTGCGGGCGATCGAGCCAACCGTAGCGCAGTGCGGCGCAGGATGCGGAGGACCTTGTCGTCGATGGTGGATTCTTTGACCTGCCCGCTTTGCACGGCGGGCAACAGGACCTTGGCGTTCATGAATCGCGGCGAGGGCATTTCGAGATCGAGGCCGTTGTTGGCGGCGGCCACACCATCGTAGGTCGCATCCCAGTCCGACATCAGAACGCCCTGGAAACCCCACTCGCCCTTGAGCACCTTGAGATTCAGGAAATCGTTTTGCGTGGCGTGCGACCCGTTGATCAGGTTGTAGGAGTCCATTACCGCGTCCACGTGGCCCTTGGTGACGGCGGCCTCGAAAGCGGGCAGATAGATCTCGCGCATGGTGCGCTCGTCGACTGTCAACGTCGACGTTGTGCCGGTTGTATTCCTGGTCATTGAGTGCGTAGTGCTTCACGGTGGCGATGACGCCCTGCGACTGCACGCCCTCAATGTAGGGAACGACCAGAGTCGCGTTCAGGAACGGATCTTCAGAGAGATATTCGAAGTTGCGGCCGCTAACCGGCGAGCGGGCGATGTTGACGCCGGGACCGAGCAGGAAGTTGACGCCGCGGGCGCGCGCGTCTTTGCCCAGGCTTTCGCCGAGCTTGCGCGCGAAATCGCGGTCCCATGTGGCAGCCAGCGCAACGCCGCCGGCATAGGCTGTGGTCGGTCCCCAGGTGCGCACGCCGACTGAGGCGTCGGACATCTTGAAGCGGGGCAAGTCGATGGCCGGTTCGGCATGGGTGAACATGTCGTCGACGCCGCCGATGAGCTCGATCTTTTGTTCAAGCGTGAGCTTCGCGACCATCGCGTGGGCCTGCGCTTCAATGGCGGGCGAGTCGGGCAGGGGAGCCTGAGCCGCACAGACCGATGAGGAAAACGCCATTCCGGCCGTTGCGAGCCAGAGCGCAAATGCGGCGCGCGCGGCGCGCATCGAGTGAGCCAAGAGCTTCTTTTGGATATTCATGACGCGGGAAAGGCTACATGATCAGCCGCGGGAGTGTATACCGCAGCCGTCACCCTGGCCGATGAGCAAGACTCTTTCCAATTCACAGGAAAGCCGGAACCTGCCACGTGACATTAGTCACAGCAGGGGGTGAATGCTGTCACTGCCTGCGTGAGAGTGCAAGCGCAGACTCGTTACCCAATAGGCAGAAAGCTGGCGACGATCAGAAAGCTGGCGACAATCAAGGATGTCGTTCCGCTTTTTGAGGTCGGTGTTCCCTCAAGCGGCCGCAAAGGGCTCGAGTTTCGAAATCGCGGTGAAGCGCAGAGGGAACCCTTTCTCCAGGTTGGCCTGTTGGATGGGGGCTTCATGGGCTTTGAATCCGGATTGAAGACGATTGTTGTTGCGACCGATCTGGACGGCAGGTCGGAAGCCGCTCTCGAATACGCCCGTAAACTTGCCTCGGCTTACGGAGCGCGCATTGTGCTCACTTATGGTCTCGATCCGCTGGATTACGCAGCGGTGGACACGGTTCCTGGACGGATTCTGAAGGAAATGCCGGAAGCAGCGCGTGCAGCGCTGGACCAGATGACCGAGGATCTTGCCAGGGAGGGGATTCACAGCCATTCCGAAATTCGCCAGGGAACCGTGGCGCAGATGCTGATCGATGTAGCGAGGCAGTACGAAGCCGGGCTGATCGTCGTCGGCACCGAAGGCCGGCAGGGCGCCGGCCCGGTGGCGGTTGGAGCGATTGCAGAGCAATTGGTTCGGATGGCCTCGTGCCCCGTTTTGGCAGTAGCGGCGGATTGGAATGCAGGTCCGTTTCGGCCCATTCCGGGCGGTCCGGTTCTGCTTGCGATGGAGAGGAATGAGGCGACGAAGGCCGCCGTTGATGTTGCCTGTTCTCTGGCGGAGACCTTCCACCGCACACTGCTGGTGGTGCACGCACGTACGGCCGCCGAGGTGTCCGCATTTCTGAACCCCGGTGCGACTACGCTGGAGGAGTTTGGTGTCCGAAACAACAATGCGTTTCCAATATGGTGCGTCGTCAAGGATGGTAAACCGGCAGATGCGATCTCGAACGCGATTGCGCTTTATCAACCGAGCCTCCTGATCGTGGGTGTCAAGCGCACAAGCCAGTCGCGAGGTCCGCACGGTACCGCATTTTCATTGCTCGCCCGCTCGCGCGTCCCGGTGCTCTGCGTGCCGGCCGAGACGGCTCCCGTGATTCTCGAGACACTCACAACGATTCAAGCCGATACAAATTGATATGAAAATGGAGGGAATCAAGCTCCGGCGCTGCGCTCAAGGCGCATTGGAGACCACGATAAGAAGGGTGGCTGCAAAGGCGAGAATTCACATATTCCTACCAGGCGTATTGAGCGGATGACCTGAGATACGTTGTATTGATTTTTTTGGCGAGTACAGAGTCTGTTCATCGCGAGAGCGGTTTCACATTCAAGTGCTCTTTCAAACTCGTGCTCGATGGCATTTTGTTTTGCCCCAGCTACGAAGACTGTCGCTCGGGAACTCAAAAGAAAATGCCACGGAACATGAGCGGCTTCGATAGCAATCGTGGGACCGTTGTAGTCCGTAAGTGAAGCACCCATCGCGAACTTTCGACCACGCGGGTTGCAAGAACGTGTGGTGGAAGTGGAAGTCAGGTGGAGGCCAGGAGATGGAACCATGCAGTCAGAGGCAAAGCTAGAGAGTGGTCAAGCCGCTTCTCGTCCGTTGGCAGAATTGCTCGCCTGCCCCCCTGCAACAGCAAACCTGCTGAACGCTTCGGTGAGGTCCATTGAATTTGCTTTTGGCGAGACGATTTTTGGTCAAGGAGATACTTGCCAGGGACTGTACGTGATTGCCTCGGGTCAGCTTCAGCGCAAGGCAGACCGCTTGCAGACACGGCTCGTTCTGGGAACGGTTCGTGCGGGGGAACTCGTCGAACTCGCGGCCGCCCTGGGGGATCGACGCCACACCTACACGCTGGTCGCCCAATCTCCGGGTTCGCTCATGATGCTTCCGATGGATTCGCTGGGCCAGGCGCTCGACAGGTATCCACCGCTTCGAATGCAGTTGCTGGCAGAACTGGCTCGTGAAGTCTCCCGTGCATATCTTTCGGGTTGTGCGAGTCGAACCGCTGGAATTCGCCGCCGCGCGACCAAAATGCCTGGTATCGCGGGCTAGGCGACCGTGAGCACGTTTCGAACGCCCGTCTTTCCAGCGAGGATGACAAACTGCCTTATTTCACAACCTTAGTCCATGAAAAGTGCGTTATACTTCATTTAGACCTTCGAAAAACCTAGACGCACGGATAAAGTATGGCTGCAGTCCATTCGCATCACCCTCCGGAAGATTGTCTCAATTGCGAGCACCGGCATCTTCGGATGTTTTGTAATCTCACGCCAGAGGCCCTTCAGGATTACGACGGGATAGGCATCATGATGAGCCACGCCCGCGGAGCCAAACTGTTTTCCGAAGGCGATCCGGCACGGAACGTCTTTGTCCTCTGCTTCGGCCAAGTAAAAATCTCGTCCACATCGCGGGATGGTAAGACGATGATCCTCAAGATCGCGGGGCCAGGCGATTTGATGGGCTTGAGTGCAGTGCTTGCCAATGTCCCACATGAAGTCACAGCAGAAGCGATTGAACCATGCCAGGTGAAGACGGTCCGCAAGCAGGAATTCGTGGATTTTCTCAGCAGTCATGGGATTGCGAGCATGCATGCCGCGCAGGCATTGTCGGGCGAGTATCTCACGGTTTTTCACGATGCGAAGCGGCTTGCGCTCTCAGGCTCAGCAGCGGGACGCTTGGCGCGTCTTCTGCTTGACTGGGGACGGACGGCCGCGAATGGCAAACCTGAAATTCGGTTCACGATGGCACTGACGCATGAAGAGATCGCCAACATGGCGGGCACTTCACGTGAAACAGTCACTCGTCTTTTGAATCAGTTCCGTCGCGATCAGTGGATCGTGATCAAAGGATCGAGTCTGACGATCGTTAAGCCCGATCAACTCGAAAGTCTCACCGCTTAGTTTTCTTTTCTTCTTTCGCGCAAACCAGACTGAACTGCGCATAGGCCGTGCATCTCCTCGCACGACAACCTTTTCTGGTACCTCCACAAAGACAAACCTTCGACATCGGCGGGGCTGTGGCACCGCTTCGTACGTCGGCGCCGTTGTATCGGGCGCCGCCGCAGCGAGTGACTGGTGGACCTTGAAGCTTGAGGCGGACGTCTGCGCGCAATCGACGCACCCTTAACGAATGCGACGATTCGCCCGATAGGTTCAGTATGTCCCATGGTGGGTCGATGTTTGTGAAGTTGGGTTTGTGAAGTCGATGTTTGTGCAGAGGTGCAGTCGATGGGCATCGAACTCGATGAGAGTTCCATTATCAAGGCGAATCTTCAGTTCTGGGAGCAGATGCTCGCCATGGAACTCGATCCCTTGCCCTGTGCCGATCAATTCTGTCTGGAATCGGGGCATGTCTTGGGAATTGTCGGCCTTTCCGGCGCGTGGAATGGACGGGTCGAAATCCGAATGGACGAGGGACTGACCAATCTAGCCACGGCGGCAATGTTGATGGAGCCAGTGGACGCGGTGGTCGAAGCGGACGCGCTGGATGCGACCCGAGAGATCGCGAACATCATTGCCGGCGTGATCAAATCCTCGTTGCCGAGACCTTGCGCGATGACTCTTCCCGAGGCCACATTCAAGCTCGAACAGTTTTGCAGCCAGATGCGGAGCGAACACTCGGTTTCTGTGATCTTCCACCACGCCGCAGGAAAGATGATGGTACGGGTGCAGATGCTGGAGCCGGTTGGCTGAGCGTGTCGGATCCGAGAGAGCGCGGCCTTGCGGATTCTGAAAGCCTGAGCCGGGTGTTTCTTGTTTCCGGAGTTCACAGCGATGGCGCCAATTCAGCGAGCGTGCTGTCCGTTTCGGCCCGGAGCTGGGCCACTTTATCACATTTCTTCATTGAATCCTTATGCGGGACGGGGCTATGTTGGGGAATGGAAACCAACCTCACAGCCTTCCATACCTGTAGTTTTCCCAAGAAAAAACTAAGCATTTGAGCGGTCCCGTGCGCTTGTGCTTTTGTACGCATTGACATTTTTTGGCGCAACCAGAATCCACAACTTCAGTGATTTCCGGAGGTCAGGCGAGATGCTTTATCGACGTACTCGAAGTGTATTCACCGCAGTCCTGTTCGTGCTGGTCGCGCTGCTTGCAGCGCCGGTCATCGGCAAAGCCCAAACGTTTCGCGGAGGAATCAACGGCGCAGTGACCGATGCGTCGGGCGCGGTTGTGTCGGGAGCGATTGTAGATGCCACGGACACGGCAACTGGAGTCTCGCACAAGACAGTCTCATCGAGCGCGGGCGAATACAGCTTTCAAGACCTGCCGCTCGGCGCATACAAGGTGACGGTCAACGCAAGCGGCTTCAAGGCGGAGGTCGTCTCGGGCGTGCAAGTGCAAGCGGGCGTGATTTACACGTTGCCGGTCAAACTGTCGATTCAGGCCGCGGGAGAGACAGTTGAGGTGTCGGCTTCAGAGTTGACGCTCGATACGACCTCGACGACGCAAGTGGCCGAAGTGGGCGGACAGGAATTGCAGGACACACCTCTTAATGGCCGCGACTTCACGCAACTGGTCGTTCTGACGCCGGGGTTTTCGAATTCGGGAGCGGGCGGGTATGGCTCGCTCAATGGAACGCGTGCCAACCAAATCAATTGGCAGATTGACGGAATCGACAACAACGACCTCTGGCACAATATACCGGCGGTCAATCAGGGCGGCGTTTCAGGTATAGCTGGTATCGTGTCTGCCCATTGATGCGGTTGAGCAGTTTTCGGCGCAGACACAGGCCTCCGCCGAGTCGGGCCGCAATCCTGGCGGGAGCGTGAACCTCTCGCTCAAGTCGGGCGGCAATGGGCTGCACGGTTCGGCCTACTATTACAATCGCAATGAATTATTCGGGGCGACCAATCCGTTCACCGCGCCGGACAAGCAGGAAGTTCGCAATTACAACTACGGTTTCTCGGCCAGCGGGCCTATCGTGCGGGACCATCTTTTCTGGTTCACGACCTACGAGCACCAGCGGTTTACGATTGGCGTGCCGCAGACCGCAACAGAGCCCAATGTGCCATGGCAAACTGCCGCTCTGACCGCGCTGTCAAACTTCGGGGTGGCGCCGAACACTGTCACGCAGAACGTGCTGAAGACACTCTGGCCGTCCGACGCGATCGGTGGAGGAACCGGCGCACCAGCAACCAACAACTTCGTCAGCACGACCCCTGAGTTTGGCTATAGCTACAATGGCCTGGCCAAGATCGACTACACGATCAACGACAAAAATAGTCTGACCGCGCACTGGTTCGTGGGGCAGGGCAACCAGGTTGCGCCTGTCGGCTCAACGCTGCCGTGGTATTACGAGGTCGCTCCGATCCACGTGCAGAACTACGCGATCGTGTACAACCATGTCTTTGCGTCCGAACATTACTAACCAGGTGCTGGCTGGCGTGAACTATTTCAACCAGGTCTTTAACGACGAGAACACAGCCTTCGATATGGCCTCGCTGGGGCTGGTCGACGGTTCCAGTCTTCCTGGCGCCGCAAATATCAAAATCACGGGCTTCGATCCGACGGGCGAGACGCCGCCGGAAGGCCGCAACGACATCACCGGCCATCTCACCGACGACCTTTCCTGGGTGATCGGCAAACACCAGATCAAGCTGGGCGGCGAGTTACGCAAGGCACAACTCGACGAGTTCTATCATCGTCACGCGCTCGGCATCTTTACCTTTGATGGATCGCAGGGCCCGGATGCGGCCAATCCCAACGACAGCTGGGATGCCGGCGATCCTCGCGTGGACGCTCTCGCCGACTTCCTTTCAGGCCGGATTTCCAACGCTTCGATCGCGCTGGGCGATCCGGATCGCCAGGTCTTCGTCAACACCTGGGATCTTTTTGCCGAGGATGCCTGGCAAGCCACAGCAAAATTCAACGTCAACTTTGGTCTTCGCTGGGACTATGAAGGTCCGCTGCATAACAGTTATAAGAACCTCTCCGTCTTCCGGCCCAGTCTCGGCGGGACCGGAATCGCAATCCAGGGAGACGCAGATATCGAATCTGTTACGATCCCGTCTATACCGACTTCAGCCCGCGCGTCGGCTTCTCCTATCAGACTCAGACCTAACACTGTTGTGCGCGCCGGCGCGGGTCTCTATTACGACACACCCAACCTCAACCCGTTTCTTGACAATCGTCCCGGCAACGGCGCGCCCAACGGCGTAGAGGGCAATCCGACGGGTCCCGGGATCAGTGCATACCACGACCGTGAACGGCGTTACGATTCAGGACGGAGTAGATGTCTTCAACTCCGGAACCGCGCCTTCTCAGAACAGTCTTTTCTCGGTGGCGCCGAACTTCGTACCCTCGCACAACATGAACTTCAACTTCCAGTTGGAACAGAGCTTGACGCAGAAAGTTGTGGCGCAGCTTGGCTATGTAGGAAGCGAAGGCCGTCACCTGCTTTCTATCCTCGACATTAACCAGGCAGCGCTCTCGGCGACCGGTGACGGTGCGCGTCCCTACGACGGCGAGTTCACCGACGGAGTGGGGAATCCTCTCTACAGTTTCATCAACCAGATCGAAAGCATCGGAACCTCCAACTACAACTCGCTGCAAGCCACGCTGCGCGTCTCCAGCATTCACGGCCTCTCGGGGCAGGCAGCTTATACGTGGTCGCACAGCAACGACGAAGTGACTGCTTACCGCGGCGCGCTTGCCGCAGGACAGCACGAACTTCAAGGGCGATTACGGACCGAGCGATTTCGATGACCGCAACATCTTCACCGGACTTATCTACCTGGGATGTTCCCGGCGCGCACGTCATGCCGGCTCTGACCAAGGGATGGCAGGTGAACAGCCTGATGACCTTCCACGGCGGAAATCCGTTCTCGGTCTATAGCTCCGCTGACACGTCGGGAACAAACGACGGCAACCAGCGCGCGAACCTGGTACCGGGCGTCAACCCGTACGCTGGCTTCCGCAAGGGTGGCAGTGAACGCGAACTGGCTGAATCCAGCTGCGTTTGTCGACGCGCCCGCCGGCACATGGGGTACGACTAGCCGTAACGAATTCGTCGGACCCGGCTATGGCGACGTAGATCTCTCGGTCTTCAAGAACACCAAGGTCGGCGAACGCGTTACCGCTCAGTTTCGCGTGGAGATGTTCAACCTCTTCAATAAGACCAACTATGCGCCGCCGCTTGGAGGCAGCGATTTCTTCAACCCGAACTACACCTACGACAACGCGCTGCAACTCTTCACCACGATCGGAAACTTCAACGGCGCCCCCGGCATCGGCGCCGGAGAACCCTACAACACGCAGTTCGCGCTCAAGTTGATCTTCTAGGCTTGATCGGGAAGTGCGTTCGAACGGGAAATAAAAAGCCGTCGGCTCGTGTGAGCCGGCGGCTTTCTCTTTGGCTTGACGGGGCTTCGATCGGAAGGTCCATGCGGTGGAACGGATCGTGCAAATGGAAAGGCCCTGCCGGGTTGGCAGGACCTTTGCTTTGGAGATGTTGCATCTGGATCTACGACATGTGGGTGAACGGATGCTCCGCGATTCGACGTGGCAGCGGAGCAGGCGTCAGGCCCGCTGTTGAAGAACTCATCACCTCAGTGAATGATTTGCGGAAAGCCATCATCTCGTCGGGTGTTCCGACGGTGATGCGCAGGCTATTGGGCCATGCCGGCCAGATGCGGCCCACGAACATCTCCTTCGTGCGCGAGTGCTGCCTGCACTTCCTTGCCGGGCCGGCGCACGTCGAGCATGAAGCAGTTGCTCTCCGATGGCGTCGCCGCGTAGCCCTCGCTCTTGAGCCAGGCCAGCGTTTGCACGCGGGTGTCGCCGATGATCTTCTTTCGCGTCGGTAACTAGATCCGGTCTGGAGCAGGCTGGTCTTGGCCGCGGCCAGCGCCGTGATGGGCAAGCGCGTTGAACCCGCCGTGCACCGAAATCTTCTTCGAGCAGGTCGGGACGCCCAATGGCAAAGCCCATGCGAATGCCGGCCATGCCATAGAGCTTGGAGAAGGTGCGCAGAACGATGACGTTCTTGCCGTCCTTCACGAAGTCGAGCGAGCGTGGCGCATCGCAGAGGTGAATATAGGCCTCGTCGATCAGCAGGATCGTGTCTTTGGGAGCATTGGCCACCGCATATTCGATCTCGGCCTGCGGCGTGCAGGTTCCGGTGGGGTTGTTGGGGTTGCAGATGTAGATCACGCCGGGGTTGGACGAGGCAGCGAGCATCGCCTTGATGTCGTGCTTGGCTTCGCCTTTGGGATCGGCGAGCGGCACCTTGAGAACATCAGCGCCGGCAATCTTGCGCGGCCCACATCGGGCGCCTCGTAGCCGGGGTCGGCGACCACGAGCGGCTTGCTCTTGTCGGTAAATGTCAGCACGGTGTAGTGCAGCGGTTCGCTGGAGCCGGCAAAGGCCATGACCGACTCGGGATCGAGGCCTTCCATGCTTGGCGAAGGTCTGATGTCAGGTCCTCCTCCATGTCCATCAGGTAGCGCCCGCCGCGGGGAATGATTCGATCATGGCCTGGCGCGCTGCATCGCAGGGACCCAGGGGATTCTCGTTGGCGTCGATGTGGATGCCGATGTTGGGGTCGGCTGAAATGGGGACGCTGGGCAAGAGCCAGGTGGGCTTCGGTGAGGATGGGCATGCTGGCCAGGGCGGAGGCGCCGGCGGCGAAGCGGAAGAACGTGCGCCGGGAAAAGCCACTACAAGCGACGGGATCGTCAGAGGTCTGCATGGAAATGACTCCTTTGAACGAAGTTCTGGGCTGGACGTTGCCGTGGATGTCCGTGAGCTGCGACCGAAGGACAATCGATGCCGAGAAGACAGGGGAAATGGCATCCCATATCTCAAGTTATCCTCGGTAGTCCTCAAAAACAAGGGGGAAATGCGTAAGGAAATTCACGTTCTCCTTTATGCCGTACGGCTTCTCGAGATTCGAAGAATGCGATTCCTTCAACCTGATTCCCGAACGATGAGCTGCCATCGTCTAACGCTTTGGGCTCCTGCCGTGGCTTCGGAGATTTGGACAGGAGGATTTTGCCGGGCCCTGAAGATCGGGTGAGCTCGTGATCCTGACCGTATTGCCTTGCCCGGACTCTGTGGTACACTTCGTCGGAAAACGCTTACCAATGTGGCTGGATTCCTGCATTACCCGCTGCTTTGGCTGTCAACTTTTGAAGAATCATCGAGGAAAGCACTTTCAAGCGAGCTGCCGTTTGCCGCTTGACAACCCATGCAGTAAACCCATTTACTTAGGGCGAACGTTCGAGGGCTTTCGGATCAAGAATGCCTCTGATCAGGTGACGCAATGTTCGGATTGGTTCCTTTTCAATGCTGGTGTCTTGACCACCGGCACTCCTTGCCTTCGCCGCTTCGCCCCTCGCGCGGCTTCGTCCTCTCGACATCGCCGTGATCGCGATCTACTTCGTGATGGTCATCTGGATCGGCTTCTACCTGAAGCAAAAGGCCAACACCAGCGAAGAGTTCTTCATGGCCGGGCGCGAGATGACCGCCTGGATCGCCGGGCTTAGTTTTGTCTCGGCCAACCTCGGCTCGCTCGAACTGATGGGCTGGGCAGGCTCGGCGTATCAATACGGCATTCTTGCCGCGCACTGGTACTGGATCGGCGCGATTCCCGCCATGCTCTTTCTGGGCATGGTGATGATGCCCTTTTACTACGTCTGCAAAACGCATTCTGTGCCCGGATATCTGAAGCTCCGTTATGGGCAGGGCGCCAGCATTGTGGCGGCTTTCTCGTTCGCTTTCATGACTGTGCTGATGAGCGGCGTGAACATGTTCGCCATGGCGGAAGTGATGAAGGTCGTGCTGGGCTGGGACCTGAACTTCTCCATCATTGTTTCGTCGCTGGCCGTTGCTGCCTATGTGGCGCTGGGCGGCCTGCGCTCCGCCATCTTCAATGAGGTTCTGCAGTTCGTGCTGATCTGGGGCGGCGCGCTGCTGGTGCCGATTCTGGGCCTGATTGAGGCCGGCGGCTGGACGGGATTCAAGGCAAAGCTCGCACACAACATCGCCGTCGGCGCTATCCCTGCAGGCGATTACACACACATGTGGCGCAGCATGGGCCACTTTGCCGACAACCCGATGGGCATTCACTGGACCGGCATTGTCTTCGGCCTTGGATTCGCCATCAGCTTCGGCTACTGGACGACGGACTTTCTGGTGGTGCAGCGCGTGCTTGCGGCCAACAGTCTTCGCTCGGCGCGCATGGCGCCGGTGATCGGATCGTTCTTCAAAATGGCCGTGCCGTTCATCGTGATTCTGCCCGGCCTGCTGGGCCTGGTTGTGCTGCAGAATCCGGACGGCAGCCTGATGAAGCTGGTCGGCGAGAACGTTGTCGCGGCAAACCCTGGCGCCGGATTGCACAGCTATAACGAAGTGCTGCCGCTGATGCTGGTGCGCTACTGCGGCCCGGGCCTGTTGGGACTTGGCATTACCGCGCTGATCGCCGGATTCATGAGCGGCATGGCAGGCAACGTGAGCGCCTTTTCCGCCGTGTGGACCTACGACATCTACCAGCCGCTGATCAACAAGAAGGCGCGCGACGAGCACTACGTGGCGGTCGGGCGCTGGGCCACGATTCTTGGCGTGGTCATCTCCATCGGCGCGGCCTACCTGGTGATGAATGCCAAGGGCATCATGGATTATGTGCAGGCGCTGTTCAGCTTCTTCATTTCGCCGCTGCTCGGCGCGGTGCTGATGGGCATGTTCTGGAAGCGGGCCACCGAAAGCGGGCAGGCTTCTGGGGCTTGCTGATCGGCACGCTGACCTCGATCGGCCTGTGGGCCTGGGTGAAGATTGATCCGTCGGCGCTGCGCTATGTGGCGCTTTCGCCGGATGCCAAGGACATGGCGGAAAACATGTACCGCGCGCTGTGGTCGGTTATGCGTCGCGGTGGTCGTCGTGTTTGTCGTCAGCCTGTTTGGCAAGGCGCGCCCGGTGGCGGAGCTGAATGGACTGGTCTATGGCGCCACCAAGCTGCCCGAGGAAGAGCCGGTGCCGTTCTACAAGAACGAGTGGTTCTGGATGGTGCTCGCGATCATCGTTCCTGGCCCTCAACATCTACTTCTGGTAAGGAGGCCGCACATGCATTCGTTCAGGAATTTCAATCTGGTTCTTCATCGGAGTGCTGCTCACCGTCTACGGCGCGATGATCTTCGGCTATGGGGTCTTCGAGTTGGCGAGCTGGCATCTACCCATCGGGCGTGCAGCTGACTGAACTGCATGCGCCGGTCTGGTGGGGCGCAATGTTGTTCTCGTCGGACTCTTTTATTCAGTGAGATTTCGCCCAGGACGCGCCAGCAGCTAGAAGACCGATACGGTGCTCGAAGGGTTGCGCAGAATTCGAGCAAGTGCGTCCAACGCATTTGCCTGATGAGCTGGCTACGGTTGAAGTTGGGCATTCAGGATATTGAGCCGTGTGAACGGCGAGGCATGAAGGAGTGAGAAAATGGCAGCGCAACGAAAGATGACATTTGGGGTTGTTGTAGGCAATCGCGGATTTTTTCCTGACCATCTGGCCAAGACGGGCCGCGAAGAAATCATTTCCGTTCTGGAAGCAGCGGGCGCGAAGGCGATCGTGCTGAGCCCTGAAGAATCGAAGTATGGCGCAGTGGAAACCTACGCCGAATCGCAGCGTTGCGCCGAGCTGTTCAAGAAGCACGCGGAAGAGATTGACGGCATCATCGTTACTCTGCCCAACTTCGGCGAAGAGCGCGGCATCGTGGATGCGATCCGGCTCTCCGGCCTGAAGGTTCCGGTGCTGGTGCAGGCCACGCCCGACCGCTCCGACGCCATGACCATCGCCACGCGCCGCGACAGCTTCTGCGGCAAGATGAGCGCGTGCAACAACATGATGCAGTACGGCATTCCGTACTCGCTGACCACGCTGCACACCGAGAGCCTGAGCTCGCCCGAGTTCAAGGCGGATCTGGAGTGGTTCTCCGCAGGTTTGCCGCATTGTGAAGGGGCTGAAGAATCTGCGCATCGGCGCCATTGGCGCGCGTCCGACGGCCTTCAACACCGTCCGCTACTCCGAGCGCATCTTTGAGACCAGCGGCATCACGATCGAGACGATCGATCTGTCGGAGATCTTCGGGCGCATCAATCGCATGAAGGACAACGACGATGCGGCGCAGGCCAAGCTGGCCGCGATCAAGAAGTATGTCACCACGGCCGGCATTGCCGACGCGGCGCTGCTGAAGATGGCCAAGCTGGGCGCGGTGATCGACGGATGGATGAAGCAGGCGCATGTGACGATCAGCGCCGTGCAGTGCTGGACCTCGATGGAAGAGTTCTTCGGCGTGGTGCCCTGCACCATCATGAGCATGATGAGCGACAACCTGATTCCTTCGGCCTGCGAAATGGACGTGCCCGGCACGCTGAGCATGTATATGCTGGCGCTGGCCAGCGGGACACCTTCGGCGCTGCTCGACTGGAACAACAACTACGGCAGCCATCCCGACAAGTGCGTCTGCTTCCACTGCTCCAACCTGCCCAAGCACTTCTTCAAAGATGTGAGGATGGATTACCAGGAGATCATTGCCGGCACGGTGGGCAAGGAAAACACCTTCGGCACCTGCGTGGGCCGCGTGAAGGCGGGCGCGATGTGCTTTGCGCGCTACTCCACCGACGATCGGCGCGGCGTGGTTCGCGGCTACACGGGCGCGGGCCGCTTCACCGACGATCCGCTCGAAACCTTCGGCGGCGCGGGCGTGGCGGAGATTCCGCAGTTGCAGAAGCTGCTCGAAGTTCATTTGCCGCGAAGGCTTCGAGCATCACGTGGCCGCCAACTTCAGCGATGTTTCGAAGGCCATCCACGAAGCGGCGCGCTATCTCGGCTGGGAGAGCCATCATCATCCGGCGCTTGAAGACTGATAAGAACAGGCAGTAGGGAATAGGGACATGAGGAACAGAGGCAGAGTTGGGATCCGTATGCCCGTCCATTCGCTCGTTTTCTGTTCATTGTTGTGTGTGCTTAGAAGGAAGCGCAATCATGAGTAAGAGAATCGGCAAGAGCCTGGTGGTGAATGGCGCGACGCTGGTGACGGAAGCCGCGTGGAACGCAGAGCTGGACGCGAAGCACGAGAAACTGGTGGAATGGCTGCGGGCGCAGCGCCTCGCTGGCGTTCTCATCCGCCGCAATGAGAATGTTGCCTGGATCACGGGCGGCGCGGTGGAGTTGCGCGTGCTGACGCCCTGCGAAACCGGCGTGGCTTCGCTGCTGGTGACGGCCGAGGGCAAGCGCTACTACTTCACCACGGAGAATGAAGCGCCGCGCCTGCACGACGAGGAGTTTGGCGCGCTGGACTTTGAGCCGGTGCTTTTTCCCGTGGTATGCGGACGACACGGTTGCGGCTGCAGCGCGTCTTGCCGGCGGACCGCTCGGTTCCGATACGCCGGGCGCCGGTCTGACTCCGGTGAATCTCTATCCGCTGCGTGCGTCGCTGAGCGAGACCGAGATTGCGCGCTATCGCTGGCTGGGCGCGGAGACCGCGGCGGCCACGGTCGAGTCGTTGCACCAGGTCGAGCCCGGTCTGAGCGAATACGATCTTGAGGCCCTCACCGCGGCGAACTTGTTGAGGCGCGGGATTCTGCCTTCGGTCTATCTCTATGCCGTGGATGAACGGATCTACAAATACAAGCATGCCGTGGCGCGCGGAAAGCGGCTGAAGCAATACGGCATGTTGAATCTCTGCTCGCGCAAGTGGGGACTGGCGATTTCCATTACGCGCTTCGTTCATTTCGGAGCGCTGCCGGCGGAACTGGAAGCGCGATTCAAATCCGCCGCGCAGGTGAATGCGGCGCTGCTGGATGCGACGCGCGTGGGCGCGACTTCGGCCGAGTTGTTCAAGGTGGCGCAGGCGGCGTATGCGGCCGAGGGTTTCTCCGGCGAAGAGCGATTCCATCACCAGGGCGGACCAACCGGCTACTGGCGAACGCGAGTGGGTCGCTACGCCCAACGGAACGGAGACGGTGGTCAACAACCAGGCCTTTGCATGGAACCCGAGCATCCGCGGCGGCAAGGCGGAAGACACGGTGATTCTGCGCGACGGCAAGATCGAGTGGCTTACCGGCAACGCCGAGCTTCCGGTGATCGAGGCGACTGCGAATGGAAAGGTCTATCCGGCGGCTGGGGTGCTGGTGAGGTAGAAAAACAGGGAATAGCCACCCCAACGACGAAGACTGTCGTTGGGACCCCGGCAGGGAATAGCGAATAGGGAGTAGGGAGTAGGAAAGACCCTCCCGGCGAGCCTTTCGCTAGCTCTGCTGGCTCAGCGATTCCATTGGGTTCGGTTGCAAGGTCAGCCGCGCCGTCAGCACTACCAGCGCGGCCCACAGTGCGTCGGCGCCGAGCAGGTGCGCAATCTGCAGCCAGACCGGCGCAAGCAGCACGACATCGAGGACTCCCAGAATATATTGCGCGGCAAGCAGCATCAGAACCAGTGCGGACAGTGCGCGATTGTCCCAGTGCGCGCTGCGCTGCGCCGCCCGCACCAACAGCCAGATCAGGAAGATGCTGGCCAGAAAAGCGAACGTGGGATGCGTCCAGCGCCAGCGAACCAGCCAGCCGCTCCCTGCGGCGAAGTCCTGCGCGAGTGCGGTGCCGAGCGAAGTCGCCGGGAAGAGTGTGTCGCCCAGCGCGGCGAGCGAGCCGGTGACGCCGACTATGAGCAACACGAGGAGGCCCACTGCTGCGCCGATCGGAGCGACAAGCCGGATGATCGCTGCGCAAGTAGCCTCGTTCGCGGCTGAGAAAATGCGCGGTGAGGGTGAGGGCGGCAAGCAACAGCAATGTGTTGGCGAGGTGCAGAGCCAAGTAGGGAGCGCGGAACGGCGACTGGCTCTGCGCGGTAAGTCCGAGCTTGACGAGCAATGCGCCGAGAATCGCTTCAACGAGAGTAAAAGCGACGGTAGCGACTGCCGCTGCGCGCGCCAGATGTCCGCGCACCGTGCCTGCATAAACCCACACAAGCAGTCCGACGGCAGAAAAGAAGGAGAGACCGCTGGTGATGCGATGGGTGAACTCGATCATCGTGTCCATGCGCGGCGAGTGCTGCATCACGGTGCCGTTGCAGAGCGGCCAGTGATCGCCGCATCCCGCGCCCGAGCCTGTCGCGCGCACCAGTGCTCCCCATAAAATGACGGCGATAAAATAGACCAGCACGGCCCACGAGAACCGGCGAAGAGCGGGCGAGGGCAATCGCTGAGCGACCACGGGAACGGCGGCGGCAGGCATCGATGAAGGCTCCCTAGCGAACCTTTCAGTGTAGAACAAGCGCGCGAGCCGCATGGGACGCGCACGCTCGCCGGTGCAAGCAAAATGGTTCGACCTAGGTCTTTAGCAGCCGCACGACGTGATTCACGATGATCAGGTCTTCGGCGGGCGGAATCACGCGCACCGTTACCGGCGAGTTCTCGGCCGAGATGACGGCTGCGCCGCGGACGTTGTTGCGCGCTGGATCGAGCACAATGCCGAGCGCGCCCAGGCCCGCACAGATCTCAGCGCGCGAGGCGATATCGTTTTCGCCGATGCCGCCGGTGAAGACCAGCATGTCGAGACCGCCGAGTTCGGCGACATAGCTGCCGATCCATTTCGGGATGGTCCAGATAAACTTGTCGACGGCGAGGCGCGCCTTGGCGTTGCCGTCCTTGATCGCGTCGCGCAGATCGCGCATGTCGTTGGAGAGTTCGCTCACGCCCAGCAGGCCGGCCTTCTTGCTGGCAACGGTTTCCAACTGGTCGGCGGCCGCTGAGGCGTTCTCAGTCTTCTCGGCAATCTTGCGCAGAATGAAGAGCAGCACGCCGGGATCGATGTCGCCGGTGCGCGTGCCGCTGATGATGCCGCCGGTGGGCGTGAGGCCCATCGATGTGTCGAGGCACTTGCCGTTGCGAATCGCGGAGATGGACGCGCCGTTGCCGAGGTGCGCGACGATCAGCTTCTCCGGCACGTTGGGCTGCAAGCTGATACACGATCGATTCGTACGAGATGCCGTGAGCTCCGTAGCGGCGCACGCCCATCGCGGCATACTCCGCGGGAATCGGCATGTGCTTCGCGACTTCAGGCATGGTGCGATGGAAGTAGGTATCGAGAATGACGAAGTTGGGAATGCCGGGAAAGAGCCGCAGCGCCTCGCGCATGATGTAGACGGCGATGGGCGTGTGCAGCGGCGCGAAAGCCGTGTAGCGCTCCATCTCGTCGATCAATTCGGGAGTGATGAGCTGGTTCTCGAGCACGGTCGGCCCGCCGGAAACCATGCGATGGCCGATGGCTACAGGGGCAGGGAAGTCGGCGGAGTGCAGCGCGTCGGCCACCAGCTTGAAAGCGACGGCGCGCGTGGGCAGAGCCGGCGTTTGATCCACCAGCTTCTTCCCGTCGCCATCCTTGATCCAGAACTTGCCGAGATCGGTGCCGATGCCGTCGACCGCGCCCTCGTGCAGCTTGATGCGCGCGCCGTCGCCGGCTTCATAGACGGAAAACTTGATGGAAGAAGAACCGCTGTTCAAAACCAAAACAGGCAAAGACGACATGAATAGAGGCCCCTTGCAAACGAATTCAAAAACAATTTCTCTACTCCGCCGGCCAGCGCCAGTTGCGGATCTCAGGCAGGTCCTCGCCGTTTTCAGCCACGTACAGCTTGTGGCGCTGAATCGCTTCGGAGTACCACTGCTCGGCCGCGTCGACCTGCGCATGCGAGCCGCGGCACGCGCTGTGATCGCGTCGAGCGTCAATTGGAAGCGGTCGATGTTGTTGAGCACGCACATGTCGAAGGGCGTGGTCGTCGTGCCCTCTTCCTTGTAGCCGCGCACGTGGATGTTGTCGTGGTTGTGGCGCCGGTAAGTGAGCCGGTGAATGAGCCACGGATAGCCGTGGAAGGCGAAGATGACCGGCACGCCGACAGGAAAGAGCTGGTCGAACTCCTCGTCGGGCAGGCCATGCGGATGCTCGGACTGCGGCTGCAAGGCCATCAGGTCCACCACGTTCACCACGCGGATGCGGAGATCGGGAATGCGCTCGCGCAGCAGGCATGACGGCGGCCAGGGCTTCCATGGTGGGCACGTCGCCGCAGCAGGCCATCACCACTTCGGGACCGCCTTCGTCGTTCGAGGCCCACTGCCAGATGCCCAGCCCGGTGGTGCAATGCGCGACGGCCTCGTCCATGGTGAGCCACTGCGGCGCAGGCTGCTTGCCGGCGACGATCAGGTTGATGTAGTTGCGGCTGCGCAGGCAGTGGTCGGCCACCGAGAGCAGGGTGTTGGCGTCGGGCGGCAGATAGATGCGCACCACGTCGGCCTTCTTGTTCAGCAGGTGATCGATGAAGCCGGGATCCTGATGGCTGAAGCCGTTGTGATCCTGCCGCCACACCAGCGAACTGAGCAGATAGTTGAGCGACGCGATCGGCTTGCGCCAGGGAATCTCCCGCGTGACCTTGAGCCACTTGGCGTGCTGGTTCGACCATCGAGTCGATGATGTGGATGAAGGCCTCGTAGCAGGAGAAGAAGCCGTGGCGGCCGGTGAGCAGATAGCCCTCGAGCCAGCCCTGGCACATGTGCTCGCTCAGCACTTCCATCACGCGGCCGGTTTGCGATAGGTTTTCGTCCACGGGCAGGTCTTCGGCCATCCACATCTTGCCGGTTCCGGTGATCACGTCCTGCAAGGCGGTTGCTGGCGGTTTCGTCGGGGCCGAAGACGCGGAAGTTCTTCTGGTCCTGGTTGGCTTCCATCACGGCATGCAGCAATTGACCGAGGATGCGCGTGGATTCCACATCGAGCTGTCCGCGGCCTCCTCGATCTTCACGGCGAAATCGCGGAAGTTGGGCACGCTCGAGCGGCTTGCAGCAGCAGGCCGCCGTTGGCATGCGCGTTCATGCCCATGCGGCGTCGGCCCTTGGGCGCGATCTCGGCAAGCTCGTCGCGGAATGCGCCTTTCTCGTCGAAGAGCTCTTCGGGCTTGTAGCTGCGCATCCACTCTTCGAGCTGGCGCAGGTGCTCCGGCTTTTCGCGGATCTGGTCGAGCGGCACCTGGTGCGCGCGCCAGGTATTCTCCACCGGCTTGCCGTCGACAACTTTCGGTCCGGTCCAGCCTTTGGGCGTGCGCATGATGAGCATGGGCCACGCCGGGCGTTCGGTTGAGCCTTCCTCGCGCGCCGCTTTCTGGATCGCGGCGATGCGATCGAAGATCGTGTCGAAGACTGCGGCGGCTTGCTGATGCATCACGGCCGGATCGTCGCCTGCGAGCGTGAAGGGCTCGTAGCCGTAGCCGCGCATCAGTTCTTCGAGCTCGGCATGAGGAATGCGCGCCAGCACGGTCGGGTTGGCGATCTTGTAGCCGTTCAGATGCAGGATGGGCAGCACCGCGCCGTCGGTCGCCGGATTGAGGAATTTGTTCGAGTGCCAGCTTGTGGCCAGCGGGCCGGTCTCGGCCTCGCCGTCGCCCACGACGCAGGCCACAATCAGATCGGGATTGTCGAAGGCCGCGCCGTAAGCGTGCACCAGCGAGTAGCCCAGCTCGCCGCCCTCGTGAATCGAGCCTGGCGTTTCCGGCGCCACGTGGCTGGGAATGCCATAGGGCCAGCTGAATTGGCGGAAGAGGCGCTTGATGCCGTCCTTGTTCTGCTCGATGTGGGGATAGATCTCGGAGTACGAGCCTTCGAGATAGGTGTTCGCCACCAGGCCCGGGCCGCCGTGTCCCGGACCGATGACGTAGATCATGTTCAGATCGCGCTCGCGGATCAGCCGGTTCCAGTGCACGTAGAGAAAATTCAGTCCCGGCGTTGTGCCCCAGTGGCCCAGCAGGCGCGGCTTCACATCGTCCAGCGTCAGCGGCCGCTCGAGCAGGGGATTGTCTTTCAGATAGATCTGGCCGACGGAAAGATAGTTCGCCGCGCGCCAGTAGGCGTTCATCTTTGCGAGCAGTTCCGGACTCAGGGGGCCATTGTTTTTGGCTTCGGATCTGGTCTCTTCGGCAGTTGCGTTTGTCATGGGGGCACCTCGGGGAAAGGGTTGCGTGACATTCAAGGCTAGCAGCCAGTGTTAAAGGCAGGGTGATTGAAGTCACAAATGATTGGGACGCCGGACCATGAGGTGGAATGGTACACACCCGGGGGGGCGCGACGGAACTGCGTCCGCACGCGATAGACCGCAATTATCGCACGCAATCGATCGCGGTCACACATGCTCGGCGCCGATCGTGGCGCCTTTTGTGATCGTCGCTCGCTGGCTGTCAAGCGAACGGGTTATCGCTTCCGGGTTCTCGGAGGCTAGCGCCAAAGGCTATGTTGGAACAGCCACAGTGACGGCAAACGTGTGGGACGGATTCTTAGAAGAAGCGCTTGAATTTCAGAATCTGCGATTCGAAGCCGTACCAGAGCGCGGTCGCGCAGCGGTCGCGACCGCGAGCCGGAAAGCGACGACCGCCAGGTTGCCCGCGTTCCGTAGGGATCCATCTTCAAATCGAACCAGCCGAAATAGATGAAGACCATGATGTGAATCATGTAGAGGCCGTAGCTGATGCGGCCGTAGAAAGCCAGCGGCCCGCGGCGGAGCACGGCGTTGAGCGGATTGCGCGCGCCTGTCACCAGGACGAAGACCTGTCGCCGGGGACCCCGGTGTGAGGCAATTGCAGCAAGCACGGCACCGGCGAAAGCGAGTGCGAGCGCCGAATCGAGGAAGGCGGTGCCGCCGGCGATGGTTGCCGCCGCGATGATGCCGAGGACGAATCCCGAGAGACCAAGCCAGAGCCAGACGCGTCGGCTCAGATGAAGCGTGTAGAGGCCGAGGGCCAGCAGGCTGCCCAGCGCAATGCCATCCAGGTGAATCAGGGTGTGGGTGGGAGTGAGCCAGCGCGAAGTGATGCATGCGCGATGAGCGGACATGCGACGAGGGCCGCAACCAGCAGCGCCGCCAGCATCCACGGACGGCGCAAGAAGCGCACCAGCGGCGCCCAGAGAAAGTAATACTGCTCCTCAATCGCCAGCGACCAGGTCTGGCCGATGGCCGGTGGCAGGGCGAGATGAAACAGATTCTGCAGGAAGAGCATGTAGGCCCGCCATGGCGCGGTCTTGATCGCCTCGAACACCGGAAGGCCGATGAACCACGGCGCGTTGAGGTAGCAGATCGCAAGCACCAGCACGTAGACGGGCCAGATGCGCAGCGCCCGCCGCGCATAGAAGTTGCGGAAGTAGTGCGGCTTGTCGCGCGCTTCAAGCAGGATCGACGTGATCAGGAAGCCGGAGAGCACAAAGAAGAGATTGACGCCGGCCCATCCCCACAGCGAGGCGTAGTAGAGCCATGTGCCCTCCAGGCGCGGATGGCAGTGGTAGATGACCACGGCGAGAACCGCGAGCCCGCGCAGCCCCTGCAATTCCGGGATGTAGGAGGGCAGCCAGGATGGGCGTTGGATGGGCAAGATCGGATCTGCGAAGTTTCAAAGGGCAGGATTGCAACTAGCCGCCTTTTCCGAATCCATCCACGATCCATTCGGTTATCCAGAGAAGCGGCGCCCAACGCAATGCTGCGGAGAGGCACACCAAAGAAATCAGGAGCTGAACTCCCAGAGTCATGCCGTATGGCGCATCTGCGTTCATCAACGCATTCGCCAAGAGGGCGAAGTAGTCCCCAAAGCGTACTGTGCCGGATGCTCAGCGTGATCAGAACGTCGATGCACACTGCCCGACGTGCCGGATTCGTTCTCGCATCCCTCTCGGGATGTTCATCAGTCCTCCTTGCTGCGAGCGAACTTTCCATCCGCGGATGTCTATCCTGCAGCGGCCAACTCTTTGGCGCGCTGCGTAGCCCGCATCACGGCTTTGATCAGCGTGACGCGCAGGCCCCCCTCTTCAAGCTCCAGAATGCCGTCGATGGTGCAGCCGGCGGGCGTGGTCACTTCGTCTTTCAGCAGGGCCGGATGGTAGCCCGTTTCGAGCACCATTTTGCCTGCGCCAAAGGCGGTTTGCGCGGCCAGTTGCGTCGCAATATCGCGCGGCAGGCCCACCTTCACGCCCGCCTCGGCCAGCGCCTCAATGATGATGTAAATGTAGGCCGGACCGGAAGCCGAGAGTCCGGTCACGGCGTCCATGTGCTTCTCGTCCACCACCACGGTGCGGCCCACGGTTTCAAAGATGCGCTTGGCCAGTTCCATCTGCTGCGGCAGTGACGAAGCGCCCGCGGCACAAGCCTGCGGCGCCTGCACCCAGGGCGGAGGGTGTGTTGGGCATGGCGCGAATCGACGGCGATCTCCATGCCTGCCGCATCTTCAATGGCGCGTGTCTTGACCGACGCCGCAAACGAGACCAGCGTCTTGCTCGGTGGTCAGCGCGGGGCGAATCTCGGCGATCAGAGTCGGGCACCTGGAACGGCTTCACACCCATCAAAATCAGGTCGGCCTGCTGCGCCGCGGCGAGATTGTCGGTGCTCACGTCCACGCCCCACTGCGTGCTGCGCGCGATGGCCCTCTCGGCGTGGGCCACGGTGGCGTGAATCTGGTCCGGAGCAAAAAGGTTCTGCTTCAGGAAGGCCTGCACCAGAATGCCGCCCATCTTGCCGGCGCCCAGCACGGCCACGCGGACTTTGGGGCAATTGTGCAGGCACTTCGGTGGCCTCAACGGCTATCTCAGTCATGTTTTTCCCTTGTCTTGGATGAGAGTGGCGATACAACCTTCAAGAATACGCGCATATGGCCTTGTCGACGACGCGATCGAAGTGCAGTATGGCCCGTGCTGTGACCGGTGATCGCCCTGGTGGCCTGCGGTCGGCATTACGTCTTCTGACTCGCAATCCAGGCATCGATCGCGGTCGCTCAAGCACGTCCAGCGGCAACGCGCCCGAGTCCAGCACCTGGTCGTGAAAGGCGCGGATGTCGAACTTGTCGCCCAGAGCCTTCTTCGCCCGGTCGCGCAGTTCCAGAATCTTCAACTGGCCGATCTTGTAGGCCAGCGCCTGGCTGGGCCACGCGATGTAGCGGTCCACTTCGGCCTGAATGCTGGTTTCGTCGATGGCCGAGTGGTCGTGGAAGTACTCGACCATCTGCTGGCGGGTCCAGTGCTGCGAATGCACGCCGGTATCGACCACCAGGCGGATGGCGCGCCAGATGTCGCCCTCCAGGCGGCCGTAGTCCGAGTAGGGATCCTGGTAAAGACCCACATCTTTGCCCAGCCGCTCGGCGTAGAGCCCCCAGCCCTCGGTGTACGCCGTGTAGCGCATCGTACTTGCGGAAGTCCGGCATGTCCGTCGAGTTCCTGCGCGATCGAGATTTGCAAGTGATGGCCGGGAATGCCTTCGTGATACGCGATGTCTTCAACCGAGTAGAGATTGCGGTCGGTGGCGTTGTAGGTGTCGATGAGCAGACGGCCGGGGCGGCTGCCGTCGGGCGTGCCGTGCTCGTAGTAAGCGGGCGCAGAAGTCTTCTCCATGATAATCGGGAACCGGCAACAACTTCAAACGGCGCCTTGGGCAGGCGGCCGAAGAGCTGTGGCAGCTTTGCCTGCATCGGCGTCAGATAGCCGCGGTAGGCGGCCAGCAGCGCCTCGCGCCGAGGCGGGATGCAGCTTTGGATTGTCTTTCAGGCTTGCGCGAAAGCTTTTCAGATCCTTGAAAGCCGAGCTTCTGCGCGATGGCCAGCATCTCGGCTTCGTCCTTCTTCACTTCGTCGAGGCCGATCTGGTGAATCTGGTCCGCGGTCAGGTCCGTGGTGGTCGTGCTGGCGAATGAGGAACTGGTAGTACTTCGCGCCGTCGGGCAAGCGCAGAGATGCCCGGCTGTTCGCGGCCCGCGGGAATGTAAGCTGACTTCAAGGAAGCGCGCAAAGCGCAGATAGGCCGGCAGCACCTCTTTGCCGATCGCGTCCAGCATTTCGGCCTTGATGCGCTCCTGTTCGGCGGCGGGTATGGAGGCCGGAAAATTCTTGAGCGGCATGGCCAGCGGCGAGTCTTCGGGCTTCTGATTGGCGAGTTCCTTCACATGCTCGAGCGCTTTTTCCAGCAGAAACTTCGGCGGCACGCGGTGATCGTCCATGCCGATCGACATATTGGTCATGGTCTGGTCGAAGGCCTTGGGAATCGCATGCAGCCGCGCGATCCAATCGTCGTAGTCCTTCACCGTGGCGAAGCTCAGCTCGGCGACCAGCTGCGGGTAGTTGGGAATAGATGCCGCCCATCTGGTTCACCGGCATCTCCCACTCCTTGAACTCGGCGGCCTCCTGATCCTCGGCAAGTTCGCGAAGCAGCAAGTCCCGGCTGGTCTTTTCCTGGTCAGTCAATCCGGTGGGATCGATCGCCGCCAGTCGCATCAAAAAGTTCTGCTCCGCCGCCAGCCAGTTGTTGAATGCCTTCACGGAGACGTCGCTGATCTTGTCGTTGAAGCGCTTGTCGCCAATCGTCGAGGCAAATTCTGGCGAGTACTCTAAATTGGCATCCCAGTATTCGTGGAAGAGTCCGTTCAGCGCTTTGCGGCGGTCTTCCACCGGAGTGGTCGACGATGCCTGCGGCCACAGCTCATGCTGTCCCGTAAAGATGAGAAGACCAAGAGCGGCCAGGGCAGGGAAGAAGGATTTTTTCAAAGGGAAGTACCTCGACGCGCGAAGAATGCGAAACTGCCGATGCATCGAGTGTAGAGCACAAATGCGGGGTTTTGAGGGAGCCCGTTCTCCCAGCGCAGACGGCAGCCGGAGGCGAGCTCGGAGGATGATGAAGTCGGAGGACGACAAGCTCGGAAGATGCGAACTCGGAGATTGACCGGTATCAGCCGACGAACGAAACCTCAGTGGGCCAGAACAGCTTCATTGCCGAGAATTCGGTAGAGGGTCGAACGGCTGATGCCTAACTGACGCGCCGCACGCAGTTTGTTCCCGTGGTTGATGTCGAGCACGTATTGCACGTGGTTATGGATGACAGCGTCGAGGGCAAGGTTTTCGATGCGGGGTGTGTTTTGGGCTGTATTGCCGATCTGGATATCGGACGAAATGAGCAAGTCTTCTGCTCGAATGACGCCATTCGCCGCTTCGAGCAGGGCAGCCTCGAGCACGCTGGCCAATTCGCGGACGTTGCCGGGCCAATTGTGCTGCAACAGGCGTGCCAGCGCACCGGGACCCAGCGTGACCGGCCGCTGCTGATAGTGCGCGCAAATGCGGCTCAACAGATCCTGTGCCAACGGAGCGATATCTTCCCGACGCATTCTGAGCGGCGGAATGGCGAAACGTACCGCCGTCAATCGGAAGGCAAGATCGGGCATCAAGAGACCCTGCCCTGCCATTTGCCGCAAAGAGATTTCTGACGATGCTAATAGGACCACGCGACCCCGGGGACGATCCTGCATCGCCTTCAACACGGCCAGAAGCAGTCCTTGACCGGGGGATGCCAGTAGATCGACGCGGTCGAGATAGATAAATCCGGCGAGCATTCGCCGGATCGGCCTCGGTCACAAGCCATTCGCGGGCATCGTGGCGTTGAAAAGCTGACTTTGCCAGCGCAGAGCGGCTATGCAGAAACCGAGCGAATGTCTGCTTCCCGGATCCGTTCTCACCTTCAATGGCGGCGAGTTGCAGATGCGGCGCCACGACTTCGGCCTGCAGGAGCAGCTTGCGCCAGCCCGAGTTCACACCGATCAAATGGGGCGCGATCGGCGCTTCCAACTCGAGAGGTTGGGATTCTGAAACAGGAGCACTCGGTTGAAGTTGAGGGGCAGTGTGCATTGCCATCAGCGTGCCTTGCCTCCGCAGCCCCGGTCGCTATAACGGGGGCGTCAGCACTCTCATCGGCTTTCGGTGTGAAAACATGAGCCGGAGAGGGTCCTCTCCGGCTCAGGCTGAATGGTTGTTTCTTACACGCGCGCGGCGTCTTTGCGGAAACGCTTCGACGGCTCGTCAGAAAAGATCTGGCCGTCGCGGATGTGCACAACGCGATGCGCATAGTCGGCGATGTCAGGTTCGTGCGTGACCAGAACAATCGTATTGCCCTTGGCATGTAACGTGTCGAACAGGGCCATGATCTCAATGCCCGTTTTCGAGTCCAGGTTTCCAGTCGGTTCGTCGGCCAGAATGATGGAAGGGCTATTGACCAGTGCGCGCGCAATGGCGACGCGCTGCCTCTGGCCGCCGGAGAGCTCGTTGGGCTTGTGATACATGCGGCTTTCGAGCCCCACATTGGTAAGGGATTCCTTGGCCCTCTCGATGCGTGCGGCAGCAGGCGTGCCGTTGTAAATCAGGGGCAGCTCCACATTGTGCAGCGAGCTGGCACGCGCCAGCAGGTTGAAGGTCTGGAAAACGAAGCCGATTTCCTTATTACGGATTCTGGCCAGCTCGTCGTCATCCAACTCGCTCACCAATTGACCATTCAGCCAGTATTTGCCCTTGGATGGAGTATCCAGGCAGCCGATGAGGTTCATGAGTGTTGATTTGCCTGATCCCGATGGTCCCATGATCGCGACGTACTCGTTGTGCTTGATGCGCAAGGAGACGCCACGCAGGGCTTGCACCTGCTGCTCGGAGCCCATGTCATACGTGCGCCAAAGATCCTCGACGACGATTACGTCGCTTGGGGCCGGTGAAACCTGCTGCGTGTCGACCTCGGTCATCCTCATGCTCTCCACAGCCATCCGAATCCCTTCCTTTCCCTGCTGCTGAAAGTCCGGTTATATTTCGAGGGCTGGCCCAACTGTGCCGGTGTCCCTGCGTTTTTCTGACTTGCGAGATTGCCTGAACTTCGCCGTGCCCAGGAATTTCAATTTGCAGGAGTGAGTGGTTTCTCGGTGTCTTTCTTCAGCAAAGCTCCATCTTTCAAGACGCGCAAAGTCTTATAGGGTCCGGTGACAACTTCCTGGCCCGGACTCAATCCAGAGAGCACTTCGATGTCCGTGGCCCCCGTGATTCCCGTAGTGACGGGAACGAATTTCGCTCGCTGCTTTCCGTGTGCGTCTTTGTCGACGACGAACACACCCTGCTTGGGTTGAACCGCCGGATTTGCACTCGACGTCGACGCCGCTTCGACCTTGCCATCCTTGCTTCCGGGCGGTGGTGGCGCATACATGGTCAAAGCCTGAATGGGCAGGGAAAGCACATTTGCCTTTTTCGCCGTCGTGATTTTGGCGGTTGTCGAAAGGCCAGGACGCAGCTCATTCGATTGGGTGTCCAAAGTCACCACGACTTTGAAGTCCTTGGCCTCTTCCGTGCCGGTGGTCGATTGCGAGGTTGCGACGCCCGTCGAACGTAGCAGTGCCTGATCACCGACCAGAGTGACGTGCCCCTTGAAGACCTTTCCTGGAATGGCGTCCACCGTCACATCCGCGGGCTGGCCAATCTGGATATTCACGATGTCCGTTTCATCGACCTTCACTTCGGCGGTAATGACGCTCATGTCGGCCAGCGTCATCAAAGTGGAGCCGGCTGTGTTCTGAATGCCGGTGACGACGGTCTCGCCTTCCTTGACCGGCATGTTGGTCACGATGCCGTCGAAGGGAGCGACAGCGATGGTTTTGTTGAGCATGTCCTGATTGGCTCGCAGCGTGGCGACCTGCGTTCCCAGGTGGCCGCGCGCGGAGTCGGTCTGTGCTTTGGCCTGGTTCAGCCCGGCGACAGCCTGATCCAGCGAAGCTACATCGGTGTCATAGGCGGCCTTCTTGGCGTCGTAGTCCTGTTTGGCAATGATGCCCGCCTGAAAGAGGCTCTGGGCGCGATCCCAATCAAGCTTTTTTTGCTCCAGATCGGCCTTGGCGTGTTCCACATTGGCTTCGCCTGTTTTTTCCGCAGCAATATAGGAGGCAATGTCAGTCTTGGCAGCGGAGATGGCTGCCTCCTGGCCGGCAACGTTGGCAGCCTGCTGAACATTTTCAATCGTGGCGACAGTCTCGCCCTTCTTTACCTTGTCGCCCTCCTTCACGTAGAAGTGGGTCATGCGACCCATCACATTGGCGCCGACGTTGACATAAGTGGTCGGCTTGATCTGGCCTGTGCCGCTCACCACTGTAGCCAGATCCTGCTTCACCAGCTTTGCGGTGAGCACCTTCGTATACCCGGACTGCTGCTTATAGACCATAAAGCCCACAAGTCCTGCGGTCACAACTACGGCAAGAGCAATTAAAAGAACTTTTTTCATTTGAAGTGGCTGCTCCAGGCTTCTCTCAGTCTAGTTTACGCACGGTTTACGCTTTCAGTTCCCAGTTTCAGACGTATACGTCCTGCACTCTCTGAGAACCACACTTTTCCGCCTTTGTCCGCACGCGCTCAAGCTTTGGAACAAGCTGCTCCCGATTTAGGGATGCAGACGTATCCGTGAGGACCGATCCATTGCGATTCGCTGAGTGTTTGGGCCTGTCTTTGTTGACGGGTGGCTGGTTTGTATGGTCTCAGAATCTCCGACGAATCGCAATTGGACACCGGGGCGACTTGACGACCGGCCCATTACCTTTCCTGGGTGGCTGCGTCCAATTGCAGGGTAGCTCCGTGCAAATCCTTGCTCCTGCCCGCTGGGACTCGTAGAATAGGGCACTGTAGGAGTTTCTTGACGCAATGATGGGTAACCGTCGTACTTTCCTCTATTTCGCACTGGGTTGCGGCTTGGCAATCATGCCCGCAACTGGTCTTCGAGCCCAATCCGGCGATCAATCCACTCAGGCGCAACCCTCCGGCCAGGACCAGGAAATCGACCCCCTCAAGCGCCCCCGCAGCGATAAAGAAAAAGTGCAGGCTCAGAAAGCCGTCCGTCAGGAGTTGAAGGGAGCCTACAAGATCCTGGCTCGACCAGGATGTTGCCTACATTATTTCGGAGGAAGAGCGGAAAGCTTTCAGGAACCTGAGCAACGATGAAGAGCGCGACGCATTCATTGAACAGTTCTGGCTTCGCCGCAATCCCAACCCCGACTCACCCGATAACGAATTCCGCGAAGAACATTATCGGCGCATTGCTTATGCCAACGAGCACTATGCCGCCGGCAAGCCAGGTTGGAAGACCGACCGCGGACATATCTACATTGCATTTGGCGCGCCTGACTCCATCGACTCGCATCCTTCGGGAGGCAGTTATCAACGCCCCATGGATGAGGGCGGCGGTGAGACGTCGACCTTCCCGTTCGAGGTTTGGCATTACCGCTATCTGGAAGGCATAGGCGACAACATCGACATTGAGTTCGTGGATACCTGCATGTGCGGCGACTATCACTTCACGATTGATCGCGGTGAGAAGGACGCTCTGCTCCATGTTCCCGGTATGGGCGCCACGCAATGGGAAGAGATGGGAATGGCCAAAAAGGCAGACCGTTTCAAGGGCGGGTTTGAGAACCTTGGCACCGGCCCTCTTTCCTCTTCCCAGTCCTCGAAGGAGTTTGACCGCATCGAACTTGCGTCCAAGCTTTTCGCTCCGCCGCCGGTCAAGTTCAAGGACCTCGACAACTTCATCACAGAGCACAAGCTGATCAACGGTCCCATTTTCCCGTTTGATGTCCGCACCGACCTCGTCAAGGTCACAGACAACACAGTGCTCGTCCCGATCACACTGCAGATCAAGAATCGCGACATCACCTTTGTGACGAAGGAAGGTGTTGCCACCGGCCTGGTGAACATCCTGGGCAAAGTAACCACGATTACGCACAAGACGGTGCAGACCTTCGAAGAGACCGTGCAAGTGCAGCAGCCCGCAGAATTGCTGGAGAAATCGCTTGATCGCCAGTCGATCTATTGGAAAGCAGTGCCTCTGCTTCCCGGGCTCTATCGTCTCGATATCGCCATCAAGGATGTCAATAACCCGGACCATATCGGCATCTATGGCCGTGCTCTCGAGGTACCTGAATATCACGATGAGAAGCTGGCCACGTCGACACTGATCCTCGCGGACCAGATGAACCCTGTTTCTTCGCATGAGATCGGCCAAGGCAATTGCGTTCTTGGCAACACGAAGATTTGCCCGCGGGTCAGCGCCAATCCAGCAACGCCTGTGAGTTTCAAGCGGGCTCAACAACTCAACTTCTGGATGCAGGTTTATAACCTGAGTATCAACGAGACCACCAAGAGTAATGAGGCCCAGGTTACCTATCGGATTGTAGACGCTTCGAACAACGCGGTTCTTCTTGAGAAGCATCTGGATTCAAAGGATTTAGGGGCACATAGCGACCAGATTGACAGTTCAGAACACGTACCGATGGCTGGGCTTGCAACCTGGTAAGTACAAGGTGACGATTCAGATTAATGACGGAATCTCAAAACAAGAGATTGCGCAATCGGCGCCTTTTGTCGTGGAATAGTATGTATCCTGCGCAACAGAGCGATCCGGCTCAAGATCGGCAAGCTCGCGTGGGTTATTTCAGGAACAGATCTGCCAGGGACGCCGCCGGTTTGTCGAAACGAGTGATGATGCGCAGGCTTCATTCCGCCTTCTTCATCGCGCTGATTGTTCTGGGGGCCGTTCCATTGATGGGAGCTGCTCCCGGATCCATTTCAGGCGTGGTGCGTAACTCCGCCGGAGTGCCACAGATTGGCGCTGTCGTGCAGTTGCTGCGCCCGGACCTCAGCATCCTCACCATCGTTTATACCGACGACAAAGGTCAGTTCTCGATTCCGTCCATTCTCCCGGGCCGCTACGCGGTGAAGGCGATGGGGACATCCTTTCTGCCCTCGCTGCGCGAGAATATCCATGTCCGCCGCGACACGGTCGTGAATCTCACGCTCAACACTCTTTACGAAGTAATGCAGTGGTTGCCGGCACAACCGCGCGCCGCCAATGCGCAAAAAGATGATTGGGCGTGGACACTGCGTTCCGCCGCGAATCGCCCGCTGCTGCGATGGCTTGAAGATGGTCCGCTGTTGGTTGTTTCCGATGGCTCCGGCGCCCTGCCAAAGCTCAAAGCGCGCTTGATGGCCACAGGCAATGAAGGAACATTCGGCGAGAGCGGCGAACGAATTACCGCATCGGTAGAAAATACTCCGTCGGACAGCCGCGAATTGCTGGCACGCGTAGATTTCGCTCCCGGCACCGATGCAGGAATGGAATCGATGCTGGGCTTCCGTCAGGATCTTGGTTTCGCCGGTTCGGTGCAGTCACTGGCAGCCATTGCAATCCGTCCGGAAATCGAAAGCCAGGGTGCGGATGGCTTGGACGAAGCCGCGATGCGCACCTCGGAGAATCTGAACCTTGGCGATGAGTTCGAAGGCGAGATCGGCTCCGAACAGGTGATTGCGCGCTTTGGCCAGAACTCGCCCAATACCGTGGTTGCCGCGTTGCCTTTTGCTTCCGTTGGCTGGCGCGACAAGAATTCCGTCATCAGCTATCGCATGACCACGATGGTGCCGACGCGGCAAATGGCGAATGGTTCCCGCGGCGGATTATCTACCTTCCATCGCATTGCGCAACGGTGAACTGGCGGTCGAACACGGCCTTCACCAGGAGATCGGCTGGGAGCGTCAGACAGACTCCTCTGATATTTCCATGATGTTCTTCGCCGACAACGTCAGGAATCCCATCATCGATGCAGCATCCCGCATTGCGGCCGGGCAACTCGATCCCAACTGGAGCCAGCCTCCTCTATGACCAGGCGAGCGGCATGTTGCGCACTACAGGGCCCGACTTTGCCACTGCTGGAATGATGGCTGCGATTGAGCGTCGCCTACCGGGCGGCAATCGCCTGCAACTGAGCTATGCCAACGGCGATGCACTCGCAATGCCTGTTGCATCACACCCGATGCCGCTTAAGCAGGTGATCGGCACAGCCCATCCGCGACGCGTGCAGACCTACGCCCTCTCGCTTTCAGGAACTCTGGAGGGCACGGGCACCAAGTGGCGCGCGAGCTATCGCTGGCAACCGGAAGACACGGTTACCCAGGTAGCGCCTTTTGCAGTCAACGCGGTAAACCCGTATCTGAACCTTCATCTTCGCCAGCCGATTTGCATGCGTCACGAAGGCTTGGGAGGCGTTGAGGCTTTGCTTGACGTAAGAAATATGCTGGCACAGGGCTATCGCCCTTACCTGCTGAGCGATGGCTCCGTCCTGCTTTTCGCGCAAGACCAGCGAGGCGTCAGTGCGGGGCTCGCCTTCACCTTCTAATCCTTTTTTTGTGACGCGACCAGCGGTTTTCGATCCCCTCGCACCTGTGCTATATTTTTCAAGGAGCAGCGAATATTTCGCCTGCTCAAGCCGTGCTTCGATTCTCCCGCCGCACGGTTTTTCCAATTGCCTGGACGCGTAGCTCAACTGGCAGAGCATTCGGCTCTTAACCGACAGGTTGTAGGTTCGATTCCTACCGCGTCCACCAAGTAATTTCAATCGCTTACAAGTGGTCGACGCGATCTCGGTGTCTTCAGTGTGGGGGATTTTGTGGGGACCACGAATTTCTTTCCGGTGGACCCTTTTTGTTGTTCTCTCCGTCAGTGCCTCGTTGCTCTCAAGGCCTTTCTCTTTCCTAAAGCGCCCCCGAGCATTGACACCAGTGTCTTCAGCTAAAGAGGGCGCACTTGCAGTTGTTCCGCACCCACATCTTTCACGAGTCGCTCTTCGATCGGGTGGCGCCAGATGCGTTTCTCGACCATCGAACTGGTATGTTCCAGTGCTCCAAGCGGCTCTATCCCCATCATGTTCAGGCGCTGGCATAGTTCGAATCGCACGTCGTCTTTCCGCAAAGTCTATGTCGGGGCAAAACAGCGCCAGAACACCCAGCCCACCCTCTCCAGGACGCGCTGTTGGTTCATGTCATGCGCCCACCTGTCTGGTCCGTGGAATTCATCGCCGTCACATTCGATGGCGAGCCGAACATCGCCTACTCCTTCGATGACCATGTCGATCCGGTAGGCACCCGTTTTTACTTGGGGAATTACTCTGTATCCACGGGATGTGAGCGCGGTGCACACATCGCGCTCGAAGCCGGATTGCAGAGGTCGATAAGCTTCGCGGTGTCCTCAATATTGAGGACCATAGGCTTTTCGAAGTGAGACCGAAGGCTGGCACGCAAATCCTTGTCGGAAAGATCCGAAGCCGTAACCGACACCGCTTTCAAAGCAGATATCTACCAGCGGCGGTTCGATGCGTTCTGAAGAACGCGGAATGCTCAGCGGCAGGATTTGATTCTGGTAAAACGTACGATTCGAGTACGAGATAATCGGAGGGACGCAACGAAAGTGCTCTCGAAGCATTACCTGATCAACCGCGAAGACACGCGCGGCCAAATCATACAGCGATTTTTCCGGAGTCATCTCCGCGGCAAATGGCTGGTCGACAAGGAACCGATCGAGCAACTCCTGGATGCGCGTGTTTTCCTTTCCTGTCAATTTCAAACTTTGCCTAACCTTCCGCAAGCCCCTCGGCCGTTGTAGCAGCGAGGATCGGTTGCTCTTACAACTGTGTCGAGCAACGGATCGATTCTTTGATTTTCCTAGTGATGAACTTTGGCGAGCAAGTGACGTTTGTCGAAGTGCTCGTCGTGTTCTTCACGATTTCGGCTTACTTCTGATCAATCTTTGCAAAGAACTTCTGTATATCGGCAACCAAGAGCTCGGGCTGCTCCAAAGCCGCGAAATGTCCGCCCCTCGGCATGCCAGTTTTTTGTACTATGTTGTATTTTTGAGTAATCCAGGTAAACGGCGGGACAGCGACATCCTTCGGAAAATCCGCATATCCCACTGGAGTCTCCAGGTGTTTCGTCGGCACCATTTCCTCTCTGGTGAGCCGGTTCTCGCGATAAATTCGCATGGAGGAGCCGATCGTGCCGGTCACCCAATAGAGCGTAGCATTGGTTAAAAATGTGTCGCGATCCACAGCCGAAAGAAAATCGCCGTTGTTGTCCGTAAGCAGTTGAAATTTGCCAATCATCCAGGCTAGCCACCCAACTGGGGAGTCAGTAAGGGCGTAGGCAAGAGTCTGCGGTTCACTGGCTTGGAGGAAAAAGAAGCTGCTCTCTTCCTGGTCAAAGTAGGAATACCGTTTCCGCTCAGCATCGCTCATGTTGGCAACGGCTTCCTGGTTCGGTGGTGGCATGTAAATCTGATTCAGATGCAACCCAATCACGTGCGTGGGCGCCTGGTAAGCCATGTCTTGGGCTATTGCCGAACCCCAGTCACCACCCTGGATGCCGAACTTGGAATAGCCCAAACGATCCATCAGAACAACCAAAGCTTTCGCAATACGCTGTGGGCCCCAGCCACGGGTTGTGGTGGGTCCGGAATATCCAAAGCCAGGAAGGGAAGGAATGATAACGTCAAATGCCGGGCTATTTTTGTCCTTGGGATGGGTAAGCGGCCCAATGAGCTTCTCAAACTCCAAAATCGAGCCGGGCCATCCGTGAATCAGCATCAACGGTATAGCGTCGGGGCGAGGAGAGCGCTGATGGATAAAATAGATCTGCTGTCCATCAATTTCCGTTGTGAACTGGTCAAACTGATTGATCTTTGCTTCTTGCGCACGCCAGTCGTAGCCGCTCTGCCAATAGTCTGCGAGTTCCCGAACCTTCTTGATGTCGGCGCCGTACTCCCAGGTCGTGCCGGGAAGCTGATCGGGCCAGGTGGCTTCCGCCAAACGGTGGCGAAGATCAATTAGAACCCGGTCGGGAACATGCATTTTGAACGGCCGGATTGGGGCAGGTTCCGGCTTTGCCGGGGGTTGCGTCTGTCCCTGTGCAATTGCGGAGAGTAAAAACAACGCAACCAGCAGAAGCCTTGGGCACTGCGCGACTATCTTTTTCGCTTTCTCGAATCCAGTTTTCATCATGCTCTTGCGTCACTCAGTGATTCCGAAGCTCCACTCAGATGGCCCGCCTCACATCTGATCCGGAGTTCCATCCGACCACACGCGGGTGGGAACGACGAAATTGTCCATCGGTTCTGGGTCACCTAGGAACTGTGGAGTTAGAAATATCGGAGAGTTCGGGAATTTGAAAGAGACATGGTTTGAGTCGTCTATCGGATTTGCGCCCCACACTGCACCATTCATGAGCGGCGTGTAAAACATGAGATGGGCCATGTTGTGCCCACCACCATCATTAAGATATGCATCTTTCGACATCATGTAGCACATCGACCCGGCCTCGAGAGCGAGCAATTCTTTTTTTTCCATTGCGGTCTTAATACTTTCCTTCATCTCAGCTTTCGATTTTCCCGCCAAGACTAATTTGGTCCTGAAATAGGTGTACGGCACGACCGTACGTGCAGCAGGTGGATTGAAGCACTCCGCGCCACGAGTCTTAGGGCTCCAAAACTCTGGGCTGTTGAATGAATTCATCCAACCGCGCTCTACAATGCAGATAAAGCCGTTCGTGCCTTCGACCGCCGTTTGGTAGCCATCTTTCCCGAGGATCGCAACCGTGGCATCGCGGGAAATGGATGCCGGGGCAGCGCTTCGCGCCAAGGCGATCTCGGCGTCCCGATCCATCAGATACTTTTCAATCGGGGCCATGCTCGGATACGGATTCTTGGCGTCCTGTGCTTGCGCGTTCCGGGCTGTACTCAGAGCAAGAGCCAGCGCCATGGCCCATGTTGCCATCATCTTAACTGTCTCTCGTTTCATCCAGTTCTCTCCTCGAATCCTTGTGATCCAGATTTTGTCATGCCGAGTCAATATGTCCAGCTCTAAATCGACGATCGTCGAGCACCGTCGATCGACGAACGCTTCGTTTCCCTCCCTGCGACTCAACGTAAGTTCTTCGTGTGCCCCTCGTGAAATTCTGTAGTCATCGTTATAACGAGGCATAGCGGTCGATGAGTTGAGCCACAGCGGCATTGAATTTCTCATTAGCCGGAAATGCCCGATAGATCTCCAACGCCGCACGCAGACGTTCGGAAGCGGCATAGGCCCTGGGCGTAGCGTGCGACATCCGCGTTGCTGTTCGCTCAAGCTCAGGTGTCGCGTCGGTTAACTCCGCAGCGTCGATTTACATCGATCTTTGAGCAGTGTTCAGAGCCTAGCTCAATGAAGTTCACCGGCCAGACCGAATCTGCCGGGCGATTGAAGAATGCGATGAGCCGAGGGTTTTGTGCGCCAGGACGCCGAATTCCGATACTCCACTTAGGCTAAAATGCAATTCATGAATCGAGAGAATGTCCTGAATTTGCGGTCATTCTGGCAAATCCAGATCGTTGGATGGTGCTGCTTCTATCTCTTCGACCTCTTGGAGTCCATTCATAACTTCTTGACTCGGCGTGTGTCGATCGCTGAACAGGCGGTGCCAATCTTTCTTCATGTTCCTGGGAAGTTGCGCGCTGCGTCCTTTTTGCCGCCGGCTGCGACAGTCGCAGTCGTGGATCGCTTTTGAATTGAAAGCAGCCGCGGCGGCCGTGGTCACATCGATTCCCGTAGCCTGCGCAGCCTGCCTCATTTTGGAATCCTTCGAGCACGTGCCCTGGCACGCTTTGGTTGCCGTTTCCATGTGGTCCTGGTTCATTCTCTTTATCTGGTGCAGTTTGTATTTCAGCATTAAGCAATGGCAGCAATCGAGCCAAGAGAGGGAGCGGCTGCTTCGCGTCGAGTCGGAGGTGAGAGAGGCGCGCCTGCTTGCGCTTCGCTATCAGTTGAATCCGCATTTCCTGTTCAATTCGCTCAATGCCGTCTCCACTCTCGTTCTGGATGGAAATGCGCACGCGGCCACACGGATGCTGACACAGATCGGAGATCTTCTGCGCACAAGCCTGGATTGCGAAGTCACAGCAGAGGTGACACTTTCTCAGGAACTGGCCTTTACCGAAGGGTACCTGGCGATCGAGCAAACAAGGCTGGGGGAGCGGCTGAAAATCGATATGGCTGTTCCATCGGAAACGCGGGATGCCCTGGTGCCCAGCATGCTGCTGCAGCCGCTGGTTGAGAACGCAATACGCTATGGGGTGGCGCCGCTGATCGAAGGCGGGTGGATCGCGATCAAGAGCGCGCTCCATGCCAACAGGCTTCGAATTACAATCGGAAACGCCGGACGCCGTGGTGGAGTCGGGCAAAAAAAGAATGGAAATGGAATCGGTCTCGGAAACACGGCGGAGCGCCTGAGAACACTTTACGGGCCAGATTTTGAGTTCTCGCTCGTGTGGTCTGAAGCAGGCGGCTGCGAAGTCGCACTGGAACTGCCGTTACGCAGGTCTCGGAAGCCTCTGGAGGCTTGATTGTGCGTGCTCTAATTGTCGACGATGAGCCCTTGGCGCGCCGTGGCGTCGCTCCCCGCATTCTCCAACAAACTCAACATCTCTGAATATACGTAGCCGGGGAGGATCCGCTGTGGAGGCTCAGGGTAAGGACGCGGGGGAAACAACTACACTCAATTCATCTCGGAGATGCCCAACCAGAGCTTCAACGATCAGGAGAAGATAGGCCTACTGATTGCGAAGATATGACGATAGGAACCGTGATCGCACCCTCCGAGGAGCCGCCTTGGCCAGGGGAACTTTTCTTCCAAATTCAGCGTGCCGCCCGTGTGCTGGCGCGGCGCTTTGATACGGAATTGCGACCACTCGGCCTAACAAATGGCCAATTCATTCTACTGATGTCGCTCAATCGTCAGGAAGCTTCGGGGATGGCCGATTTGGCTTTGCTACTCGCAATGGACCGCACGACGTTGACGGCAGCACTCAAGACCCTGGAGCGCCGGGACTTCGTGAAAATTACTAATGATCCATCCGATCATCGTGTCAGACGGCTGAGGCTTACGCGTCGAGGCAGCGCTTTGATCGCGACCGGTTTGCCTATCTGGAAGCGTACTAGCCGGGAAATCGAATCACGACTGGCGGGAACAGATCTCGATTCCTTCGAAAAGATACTCCGGGCCCTCTGTTGAAGTATTCCGGAATTATAAGAGCTGAGAGGATTCGCCAACTTTCAGGTTCGATCTTTAACGAAGCAGAAAACTCAAGTGGAGTTTCTCTTTTAGAGGAAGCGGCATTCCGCGGCTTGGCGCGCAAAGCCTTCGGCTCATCGCATCTCTCAATCGCCCAGCGGATTAGGTCCGGCTTATCAGCCTTCCTTGAGCTAAGCTCTGAAGACGGTTCGAAGATGGATGTAAATCGCTGCTACGGAGTTGCGCAATCCGAAGGCGTGGGCGGATGAGAGCGGAACATCTTCACCATGTGGGGGCTTTCCAATAACTGCGGGAATTGAGGAGAATCGACTATGACAAGGACCGTAATGTCGCGGCGGAACGTGCTTGGAGCAGGGGCCTGCGCACTGACGGGAGCGGTGAGCTTGCCGGGCTTGGCAAGTTCAAGCGCATTGGGAGGGCAGAACTCAAAGAACGAGGAGATCATCCGCAAGTGGTACGCGGCGTGGGTGAATAAGGACTTGGGCACATTCAATATGCTGCTCGCCGACAACTTCACCTTTTCGAGCGCTGCGGGCGACGACCATATCAGCAAGAGTACTTTCAAAACGCGATGCTGGGACACACAGGTTGAATTCATTGAACGTGTTGACCTGGAGCGGATCACCACCGGCGAGAAGGACGCCTTTGTGAAGTATCTTGGTCACACCAAGAACGGCAAATCGTTCCGGAACGTGGAATATTTCATAATCAAGAACGGAAAGTTGGAATCACTTGAGTGTTATTTCGGCGCACAATCCAACTTTCCGTCTGCAGTGAGCAGTGGGCAGAGTTGAGCACATGGCCTGCTCGAGCTTTTGAACCAGATTGCTCGTTAGCATAGCGTTCGGAGCATTCCGAATCGGAGTTACAAGGAACTCGAGGAATCCCCACGGGCGATCGCCCGGAGACACTGGCTTCCCGAAATTCTGCCGACGGTCCAAAGGTTGGAGCTTCCCGCTTCCTCGGAACTGCGCATTTAGTTTGCAGCGCGAAAGGAGGGGCCATGAGAATCGCAGCTTCTTGCGGTATCATTCATCTCCTCGTCTTGACAGCCGGATTCTCCGGCAGCCTGCTGTCTGCCCAAGTCGGCTCGCCGATTCAAGCAGACGACGCCAATACTCCTGTCCAACCGGGCTCGATCCAGCCGGGCTCGATCCACCAGGCGCCGATGGTCGAGCGCTACGGCAAGCCCTACATCATGGTCACCATCAACGGCAAAGGTCCGTTCCGCTTTGTCATCGACACGGGAACAGGCGGTGATGCTCTCGTCACGCCTGAACTCGCCAGCGAGCTCTGGCTGCCCACGGTGGGCCACAGAAATCTGAGCGACCCCAGCGGCCAGGGAGGCAAAAAGGCGCCCGTTGTTCTGATCGACTCGCTCGAGTTCGCCGGGCTCCAATTCACCAATATTCGCGCCGTCAGTCATACTTTTTTTGCTGAGGCCGGCACCTGCGAAGGACTGCTCGGGTTTACGCTCTTTCGCGACTATCTGCTGACGCTTGATTTTCCCAATCGGATGATGACGCTGACAACGGGCTCGCTCGCGCCCGATGGCGGCAAATCGGTGCTGCCCTTCCGCATGCCGGATGGCGTGCCTATTGCCTATCTCAGGGTGGACGGTATGCAACCGGTGGAGGCGCAGCTGGACTCGGGCGGCAACGGCCTCGTGTTCCCCGAAAAAATCGCCGCACATTTGAAGTACGATGTTGCGCCTGTCGTGTTTGGTTCTGCCCGCTCCGTCTCCACGCGCTTTGAGATGAAAGTCGCGAAGTTGGCGTCCGATGTGAAGCTGGGCCGTTACACTTTCACTCATCCGGTGGTCGAGATTTACCCCGCTTTTCCGCTAGTGAACTTCGGCTCGCCGCCCATGCAGATCTTCGCCATCACGTTTGACCAGAAGAATCTGCTGGTCCGCTTCGCCTCCAACCAGAGGCGATTCAGCCTGAGCGCGCCGCCTCTTCCCACGCGCCTGACCAACGCGCCGGTCACTGACCTTCCACCGCCCGATTTGGTACCGGTCGGTTAGGGCCGTCGTCCGCGTCCGCGCCCTCGCAAACATCGTGTCTCAGGCATGGGACGTGGACGAGCGCAGCGTGATGGGATGGTGCCGATCTTGCCCGAGTTGCCGTCTACGACGACGATGCGGACAGATGCCAGCTTCGATCGGGGTTCGACGTTGCGCTGGAAATTCCAGCGGGCATGACGTCATCGCTGCTGGGTGGTAACGAGCACCTATGCCGCCGTCGTCGAACACCGAAAGGGAATCTTGATGAATCAGTTTGCGAGAGAGCTTGAGCGATCAAGTTTGCTCAAAAGAGAAACATCTAATCGTTCGTTTGGCCGCTATACTGTCGGCATGAGAAGCAGCGATCTTCACATCAGTGCGTTCAGGTCTCGGCGCACCCTACTTGAGAAAGCGCGTGGGGTACGAGGCTTCGTGTTCTTGGCCGTCGTGACGTTTATGCCGTTCGCCGCGGGTTTCGCCCAATCGCAGATCGGGAACGGGTTGCCCTATCCGTCGCCTTCGCCGGGAACGCCGCCGATGAATCGAACTGCGAATCCAACGGCGGACGCTAACCGGCTCATGGAAGATTCAATGAAGCACCAAGACAATTTCAAGCGGTTTGAATTGATGAATGTGCAGCGCCAGAAAGAAATGACATCGGACACCGCGAAATTGATTGAGTTGGCCCATCAGCTGAAAATCCAGACGGACAAGAGCACGCCGGATGCGCTTTCAATCCTTGAGATCCGGAAGGCTGAAATGATCGAGAAGCTGGCACGCAACATTCAAGGCAAGATGAGGGCGTCCGTTTCCAATTAGCTGGCTTGTCTACCGTGGTGCTCTGGATGCCTGAGGTGAGTGTGACGAGGGCGCGCAGATATTGCAGGGCGACTTCGCCAGTTCCAATCCGGAATAAATCAAGAAAACAATTCACCGACAAAACCGAGTTGACCAATGCCGGTGACTGCGGCGCATGATGAACCGGGCGCGTTTGCGGCAGTCTCCAGGCGCGTGCCGCAGCAACAGCGCGGGTCTCCGTTTTTTTGCCAGAAATAGCCAGACGGCGGTCGAAGGGCAAACTGAGTAACTTCCTGCTCAACTTCGCGACAAGTATCAAAAATTGCAAAAAGATACATTCTCAATCTTGCATTTTCTCTCTATACTCCGCGGATGAGAGGTCCTCGCATGAAATTCCCTTGGATCGATCCGATGAATTCAGGAAGGATGCGAAGCTTTCCTCACGAAGTCAATTCGAAAACGGATCAGAGCGGTCAGGAGAATTCCTGGCGTGGCCGAGTTGCGCGAGGTGAAGCTGATTGAAAAGTTGTCGAAGAGCCTCCGCAACTGGATGAAGGCGAAGGGCAACAACTAGATCGGAAGTTTGCTATGAGGGTACTTTCAAGGGTTCGTTTCTTGTGCCAGTTGGAGGGACGGATGCGTTCTGGGCGAAATTTAGCATGCCTGGCGGTCTTCATCTTCGGCTCAATTTCAATAGCAGCAGCTCAGCAACCCGCTCAGGACAGCGCGCCTCAACCACCCGTGGCCCAGGCGCTACCAACGGCAGACGCGACAGCGGATACTTCCAAGCCCACGACTCCGCAGACTCCGCAACAGAAGCAGCTCGCGGACGACACTGCCAAGTTGTTGACTTTGGCGAACGAATTGAAGGCAGAACTCGACAAGAGCAACAAGGACACTCTGTCGTTGAGCGTTATCAAGAAGGCCGGACAGGTTGAGAAGCTGGCGCACAAGGTTCGGGACGAGATGAAGGCCAGTCTGCAGAATTAGACCATTTTTGTAAAGGGATAGGCAGATCAACCTAAGATCGAGTGGCCATTCTATTGAAGAACAGTCACTCTTAACCACCTTAGGGATCACACTTTCGCCTGGGTAACGGGATTGGTGCTATCGGAGGATGTCACGCAGCACTGACGCAATTGCCGCGCGAACAAAGGGCTAGTCCTGGGGCGGGGATGGTGCGGGCTGTACCTGCGGTGGACGTTGCGCGCCGTTCTTAATCTTCTGGTAGAGCGACTCATCGGTCTGTTTATTGAGGGTGCTGGCCCTGTCGAACTCCACCTTGGCCTCCTCCTTTCGGCCTAATTTGCGGTAGAGCCTGGCCAGACGCCAGTGCACGTTCACGTCATCGGGCATCTTCTTCTCAGCCAGGAGGAACTCGCGCAGAGCTTCCTTGTTTTGGCCGGCTTCGGACGCAACGATTCCGCGATCGAGGTGCGCAAGCGGAAGCGAAGGATCCAGTTTTTCGACTCTCTGCAGCAGGGGCCGAGCGGCATCGATTTGGTTCATTTGAATGTCGGCATCGGCAAGATAAAGCATCGCCTGCCCGTACTGCGGATCATTTGCTAGTTCAGCCTGAAACTCCTTTGCGGCCTCCGGGTATTGCTTTTGTGTCCAGAGCAAGTACCCGAGTCCAAAGTGTGCATTGGGGAGCCTCGGGTCTGCTTTGACTGCGGCGCGAAACATCTCAGTGGCACCGACATTGTCTTTCATCTGATCCAGAGCCTCGCCGGCAATCACATCGGCTTCAGCCGAATCGGGGTTCAATTTGAGGATCCGGCGATAGACATCCAGCACGTACGTCAATTCGTTCGACCGGAGATAGCTGTGCTCGAGCGCGAGAAGCAGCTTGAGGTTGTTCGGATCGCGGTCCGTGGCCTCCTTTAGATAAGGCGCTGCGTTAACGTATTCAGCGAGCCCGTAATAGGCCATTCCGATCAAAATGGCCATCCTCTGCGCGTCGGGAGAGTCTGCGGGAGCGCTCTTGCGCACGATTTTGAACTCGGAAACGGCTTCCTTCAGTTCGTCGGCCTTGAAGAGCGCCAATCCAAGATTGAGGCGCAGGCCGGGAATATTCGGATTGATCGCGAGAGCCTTGCGATAAAACGGAACAGCGTCCCTGTAGTGCTGCTGCCTGGCCTCAAGCAATCCGATATGAGCCAGCGGTTCCGGATTGTTCGGATGCGCCTTGAGAACGGCGCGCCATTCGTCTTCAGCCTCCTGGTTCTCTCCCCGCTGTTCCAAGGCCAGGGCTGTCTGTCGCGGCGCATCCGGAACGGGCCGGGTTCGTGCTGCGCACGGACTGAGAGCCGCAAGGAAACTGAACCACAAGCCGAAACTGAGCGCCTTCATGTGTTGGCCTTTCCATCCGGTGCTTCTGATCTGCAACCCCGAAACCGCCGCAGTGCTCTTACCTGTATCTGGTTCCGCGAACTTACAGTCAGTTTTCACGCAGAACGTTTGCGGGGAGCAAATAGTCGCTCCAAAGAAAGAAAAAGGACACGATAGGAGCGGCCCACCGCACCCGGCTGGTATCAGAAGGATGCAGGTCATTGCTTGACGATGGCGAGCATCCCTCGCATGCGGTCATCTTCGGGAGAGATCTGCAAGTACCTCTCAATTTCCGTTTCCGCCTGGACATATTGTTTGTCCTGGACGAGCTGGTAGATGAGCGTTTTCCGAATGCCAGGGTTGAAAGGCTCCAGGGCAACGGCCTTCCTGGCGGATAGGATCGCCTCGTCGCGCTTGCCGCTTTGGTCCAGGGCCGCGGATAGATCGACATAAACTAACGGCTGCAACGGATCGAGCCGCAGCGACTGCTCCAGATGAGAGACAGCCTCGGCGTACTTGTGGTCATCAAGATCGCGATGCCCCAGTGAAGCCTGCACAATGGCGTTTTGCGGGTTGGACGTCTCCAACCCGGCGAGTGTCCTGAGCCAGGGTTGGACAAACTGCTCTTTCCCCTCGGCTATGAGCAACGCATAGGCCTGCAAACGAATCAACGCGGGGGGGGGCAGAGCTGCGGCGCCGCGCTCGCCTGCAGGGTTGAGCTCGATCAGGTCGGGCATGGTGGCCGTGGTCTGATTGAAGGCCTGGTCAGGGAATCGTCCGTCGGCGGTGCGCACGATACGATGGTTGGTCGCGCTGGAGTGCGAGCTGAAGCCTATGTTGCGCCGGGGCATATGGCAGCCAATGCAGTTGTCGCTTGGCGTGGTGGCCTGACGCGCAGTCTGCGGCGCCGTACAGCTAACTTCAGTGTGACAGGCGAGGCACGCGGACTTGAAATAAGCCGGCGCTTTCGCCTCGGTGGGCTCGACGTGCGGATCGTGACAACTGATGCAACGGAGCTGCTTCTCCGCGGGCAGGTTCCGAGTTCCGAGGAAACACTTGCTCAAGCTCATGGAATAGTAGTGCTGGACATGATCCTCGTCAGGGGGGGCGTCGCGCGTGGGTGGAATCTGAAAGACGGCGACGGTGCGTTCGAGGGGCTCACCCGGGCGGAAATCCTGATAAGTCTTCCCCGGTTGCAGGACGCGCGCGTCGCCGGCCTGATGGCAGGAAATGCAGATGTCATCGGCCAACTGGCTGCTCAAACGCTCTGGGTTGACGATTGTGGAGTCAGAACCGTTCCTGGGAATCTTGCCTCTCTGCATTGCCTCGACATGTGCGGCGCCTGGACCGTGACAGTTCTCGCATCCGATGGAGGTCTGCGTGAAGGTGGGGTCGCGATAGCTTCCGTCGTGGCCGGCGATGGGCCGTGGGCGACCGCTGTGGCAATAGATACAGCCAGGCTGGATGACGCGATTGAAGGCGCGATCTTCTTTCTGATAGCCGGGAGAAAGAGCCCAGCTCGCGGCCGGCGTGTAATAGGAGAGCGGCGCCTGGAAGAGATAATCGTCACGGCGCAGGAGAACACCGAAGCCGTTCTCTCCCGTGCCGATGATCCAGCCCATTTCATGTGTATTGCGGAAGACCTCCCGGCCGTTTACTCCGGTTTCATATTCGCTTTGGATCAGTTTGTCGTTCTCGACGCCGACTTTGAAGTGGTGGTTTGATTTGGCGTCGAACAGGCTGGTCGTCTCGGGCGAACCAAGAGGCAGTGTCTTCAGAACCTCTGGCGTAATGGGGGTGAGAGAGTGGCCCATGCTGGCCTGGGCAAACGAACTGGCGATTCCGCGATGGCAGTGGGCGCAGATAGCGGCGCCAACGTAGCCGTTCTGATTGGACGCTTTCGCGTGCTGGCAGACGGCGCACTCTCGCCAAATGCACGGCCCGATCCGGAGACAAGCACAAGAGCAGTGAGGATGAGCAGGCGATCAAGGAACGGTAGCATTTTCGAACTAACCGTCGCAGGGTGGCGAATACGCTGTCGAGTCATGCTAGCAAGGGAAATCAGGAATCGAGATTGAAACGGCGCCGCAAGAGTTTCCTCTTGCGGCACCGTTTGATTGTTTCTTACGTGCGTTTAGAACACGATTCTGGAACCGAGCTGCAATACGCGGGGGCCCCAATCGCTGACCGCCGTGCCATACTGCCCACCCTGACGACGCAGTCCACGTCGTGTTAATTTGGTTAAACTCCGCGTGGTTGAAGGTGTTATACGATTCCGCGCGGAACTCGAAGTGAGCCCGTTCGGTCATCGCGAAGTTCTTGTAAAGAGAGGTTGTGAAATCAACACGGCCGGGGCCGACGAATTCATCTTTTCTTGCGTCGCCGAAACCGAGGTTAGGACCACCCGCATAGCCGGGGATCGGTGGCGCCAGCGGATCTGCCGCGAGCGACCCGACTCCGCCATTGGCGTAGGTATCGAACCAGTCACCTACCTTGTGATGGTAATGGGGTTTGTTGATGGCATTGGCGCGGTTTTGGTAGTTCCCTGTGCTGTTCCCGCCCAAGCCGATAGGATCGGTGACGCCGCTAAAGCCGGCTCCGATCGTGTTGCCCGACTGTGCGTTGCCGGGCTCGCCCGTCTCCTTGACAAAGGTGCCCGCAACCTGCCAGCCACCCAGCAGGGAGTGAACCAGCCCATTGGACTTGTTGAAGATGGGCAGGCTATAGATGTAGTTGCCTTGGAAGATTTGACGGCGGTCGTAACCCGTGCTGCCCTTGTCATACTTCAGGTTCCACGGGTTGTCCATAGCTTCCAGATCGTTATCGCCTAGGTCGATGGCGTGCGAGTACGTGTAGTCCGCCTCACCGCTCAGACCCCACTTGTTCTGCAGACGCAGGCTGGCCTGCAGACCGTTGTAGGTGTTGTTCGTGCTGTTTGTTTCCTCTTGCATCTGGCCAAATCCAGGGTAGGTGGCCAGCTCATTGTTTCCGGCCGGATAAATCGAGCTCGGCAGCGTACCCGTAGCCGACTCAGCTCGGAGGTTGTACGGCGTGTTAGTCGGGAAATCGTTGAACGGGAGGTCGATGTTCTGATGCCACCCCAGATTGCCTACGTACTGGACAACCGCAATCACGGAGGGCTTCAATTCATGTTGCACGCCGAGCTAGTACATGGCGGTGCCGGGAGCCTTGTACGTTGTGTCCAGAAGACCCACGCCGGCCGGATAGACAGGAAGGGACGCCGGATTAGCGCAGTTCGCAGGATTGGCCGTGGATGCCGTCGATTCCCACGAGCAGTTTGGTGCGCTGAAGTAAACGCTGTTCGCAAGCGGTGTGTATTCATAGGGCAGGTTGTTATTCGCAAGGGTGTAGATGTCGTTGCCCTGCAGGCGCTCGTAGAAGGTTCCGAAGCCGCCGCGGAGAACGGTCCTGCCGTTGCCGGAGAGATCGTATGAGAACCCGATGCGAGGCTGCAACGTGTTGTAGTCGTTGGTTACCACCCCGTGAGGCACACCGTTTTCGCCTGGGACAACCATGCCGTTGAGGTAATAGGAAGCTCCACCAAATCCTGGGGGCGTCTGAACTCCAGGGCTGTTAGAGTCGATAGCGCCCGGGTTGGTCGTTGACCAGAGCACGGGGCTGTTGATCGTATTGCGAGGCTTCGAAGTTCTCTAGTGCATTGTTACGTTCCCATGCGTGCGGAAGTGCATCGTAACGCAAACCGAGCTGCAGGCTCAGCTTGGAGCTCACCTTCCAGTTGTCGTTGACATAGGCCGACGTAGTCTGATTGACGTAGTGCCGGATTGCCATCGACTGCGGCTGATAATAACTGGTGGAGAGGCCAAGGAGCATGCTCATGAATGGATCGCCGGCATTTCCGCCTGCTCCGGTGCCAGTCTGGTTCTGTCCGAAGGCATAGACACCCGCGGCATTGGCCTGCAATTGCTGGTTCTTGGTGTAGCGGTTGTAGCTGAAGCCGAACTTCATTGCGTGATTGCCGCGTGTAGCCGAGAGATCGAACCTGGGCTCATAGTCTTGAGCGGCGTTGTGCCATGCTCCATAACCGGTTTGCATATTCGCGCTGATGCCATTGCCACTCCAACCTACGCCGCTGTATTGGTTCGAACCTGAGTTCGCGAAGAAAGTATTCGGGGTCCAGTTGCTCGGGTGAAGGACATTGGGCGAGTTGGTGATGTTGATGATGTTGCCGTCATAGTTCATCGACGCTTCGAGTAGCACGCTCGGAGAAAGCTCGCCTGTCAGCTTGATCGCCGCGCTGTTCGCCGGGTTGTTTTCGACGCTGCTGACGGTGTTATACGTCTCCGCATTCCAGCCCAAATCGGCGTCTGCTGAACCGGTCGCCTGCGAGTCATGCAGGAAGTGGCCGAGGATCCGCCACTTGTCATTGACTTCATGGTCGACACGAACAACCTCTTCGGTTACCGTCGTCGGAGTGGCTTCCGAGGTTGTTGCCTTATCGCCCAGGGTATTCGCATGCGGAAGGATGCCCGACTGGAAGTACAACACCGCATTCGGATCGAAAAGCGATGCCGGAATAACCTGGTTCGGGAACGGCTGACCACGCATGCCCCCGAGACCGGCAGCCTGAAGTTTGGCGGCAAAGGCAGGATCAGGTACCTGCGCCGCTGTCGGGATATAGATGACCTGGTTCGGTGCATAGGCAGGAGCCACGTAGTGCAGGTCTGTACTCGCCGTGGGACGGTCTGCATCGGGCATGGTCGGGTTGATAGCCGGAGCGCTTGATTGAATGACCCGCCGCCACTCCTGGTTATAAAAGAAGAAGGTTTTCTGCCGCGACGTGTTGAACACATGCGGAATAAACAATGGTCCGCCAAGGTTGGCGCCAAAAATGTTCTGTCTCAACTTGGGAACCGGCGTGTAATCGGCGGGAGTTGCTCTCTGATATTTGTTGAAGAAATCATTCGCATCCAAATCGTCGTTGCGGAAGAATTCCCAACCGCCGCCATGGAATTTCTGCGAGCCGCTCTTCAGAGCGAGACTGAACGTGGCTCCGGAAGCAATCCCGTAATCCGGAGGATAGTTGCTGGCCAGTACCTGGAACTCGGCAATGGAGTCCATTGAAGGCATGACGCTCATTCCGCCGGCGCCGCCGCGGTCGTCTGCCTCTGCACCGTCCAGAAGCCAGATGTTATGGTTCTCGCGAAGGCCGTTCACCTCGATGCTTGAGCTGGTAGCCGAAGCTGATGGAGCGTTATTCGAAGGCAGGTTGGAGCTGACCCCCAGGCCGAGAGCGGCAAGTGCCGTAAAGTTGCGGTTCGCTGTTGCAATCGAGGTAACTTGCTCGCCGCTGATCAGCGTGCTGACTTCGTTGGATTCCGTCTGTACCTGGAGAGCATCTGCCGTAACCGAGACTTCCACCGTCTCGGCACCGACCGTCATCTTCACATCGGTTGCGAGCGTCTGCGATACGTTCAGGGTCAAGCCGGTTGCCTGGTAAGTCTCAAACCCCTTCGCGCTAACCTTCAGGTCGTACGTGCCGACGTTCAGTCCGGCGAATACATATCCGCCCGTGGCATTGCTGGTGGCGTTGTAGACAAAACCGGTTTCCTTCTGCTTCAGTGTCAGGTTTGCGGCTGGCACCACCGCCCCAGTCTGGTCCGTAACTGTACCCACAATCTCAGAGTTCTGTTGCGCGAGTGCCGCCACACTGGCGATCACTGACAATATGGTCAACAGGAAAAACCTGTTCCACCTGTGTCTGATATTCATTTTGGCCATCCTTCTCAAAACGATCGTTTGGTTAGGGGCTTGTGGAGCTGAACACTATGAGTCTCGTTCAGCTCTCTCTGCCTGAAACTCGGCGTCAGGAAGTTGCTTTATCCCGGCCAAGTCAGCGAAGCCCGTGGTTAGTGCCGGTCTCTGTCCCTAAAGGCCATTCTCCGCCGGTGTACCGACTGAACAGTCTGGCAGAAAGGTGATCAGATTCAGGGCGAGTGTTCGGGGCGAGTGCGGCTCCTCATGCCTGTAACTCCGTCCCGCGATTTACATCAAGCTTCGAAACGAGTCGAGCTTAGCCCAATGAAGATTGATAAGCCGCACCTAATCCGCGGGTCGCATGAACAATGCGATGATCCGATGGTTTAGTGCGCTAGGTTGTGAAATGCCGGGCTCGGCCAACGAGACTAAAATGTTATTGATTAATCGAGATATGTCCTGAATTCGCGATCCTTCTGGAAAATCCAGATCATTGGATGGGCTGCCTATATCCTGCGACCTTCTAGAATCTGGGTTCGTGATTTATTGAGGAAACGCGTGCCGATCAATTAAGAGCAGTGGCTTTCTTCTTGATGCCCCCAGGGAAGTTTGTATCGGGGGTGACGAGACTAGCTCTCAGTGACCTGGCTTTAGTAGAAGTTGCAAAAGCTTCTACTCGAGAGCCGGACCTAATCCACTGGTCGATTGAGAAATGCGATGAGCCGAAGGATTGGCGCGCCAGGCCGCAAGATGCCGCTTCATCGCTTAAGCTAAAATCCTAGTTATGAAGCGAGAGAATGTTCTGAATTTGCGGTCCTTCTGGCAAATCCAGATCATTGGATGGAGCTGCTTTTATCTTTACGAACTTCTGGAATCGATTCATGCATTTTTGACTAAGCGTTTGTACATCAAGGAAGAGACGGTTCCTATCGCCTTGATGTTTCTGGGAAGTTGTGCCTTGCGTCCCTATTGCCGTCGGCTGCTACGACAATCGCAATCCTGGATAGCTTTTGAGTTGAAAGCAGCTGTGGCGGCTATGGTCACATCCATCCCCGTTGCCTGCGGAGCCGGACTCATTCTGCAGAATTTCTATGTTGTGCCCTGGCACGCTTTGGTTACAGTTTGGGCCTGGTCTACTTTCGTTCTGTTCATATGGTGTAGTTTGTATTTCAGCATTAAGCAATGGCAGCAATCGAGCAAGGAGAAGGAGCGCCTGCTTCGCGCCGAGTCTGAGGTGAGAGAGGCGCGCCTGCTTGCACTTCGCTATCAGTTGAATCCACACTTCCTTTTCAATTCCCTCAATGCTGTCTCCACTCTCGTTCTGGATGGAAATGCGCGTGCGGCTACCCGAATGCTGGCACAGATCGGAGATCTCCTGCGCGCAAGCTTGGATTCCGAGGTTACCGCGGAGGTGACGCTTTCTCAGGAGGTGGCTCTTACTGAAGGGTACCTGGCGATCGAGCAAACACGGCTAGGAGAGCGGCTCAGGATCGATGTGACTGTTCCATTGGAAACGCGGGATGTACTTGTACCGAGCATGTTGCTGCAGCCGCTCGTTGAGAACGCGGTGCGTTACGGAGTTGCCCCGTTTATCGGAGGCGGGTGGATTTCGATCGAGAGCGCGCTGGATGCCGACAGGCTGCGAATTGTCATCGGGAACTCAGGAAGACGCGGTCAGGGCGAGGAGGAAAGGCTTGGGAATGGAATCGGTCTCGGAAACACGGCGGATCGCTTGAAAACCCTTTATGGGACTGATTTTGAATTCTCGCTTGTGTGGCCGGAAGCGGGCGGTTGTGAAGTGGTGCTGGACTTACCGTTACGCCGCGCCCGGAGCCTGCAGGAGGCGGCGCCGTGCGCGTTCTAATCGTTGATGACGAGCCTTTGGCCCGTCGTGGCGTTGTTCACAGGCTGCGTCAATTCAAGGACGTGGAGATCGTTGGGGAATGTGGCGATGGGGTTTCTGCAGTTGAGATGATTCTAGAGCGATCACCGGATGTGGTATTCCTTGACATCCAGATGCCGGGCATGGACGGGTTTGAGGTTCTGCACGCATTACCGAGAGAGCGTCTGCCCGCCGTCATTTTTCTGACAGCGCACGAGCAACATGTCTTGCGGGCATTCGATGTTCATGCGCTGCATTACCTCGTGAAGCCGGTGGATGACGCGCGATTCGCGGAAGCAGTTGGTCGAGCTCGCGATCTGGTCAATTCCGAATTAAGAGCCGATATGGCACGGCGGCTTATGAACATGCTGGACGGTCCCTTGGATAGATATACCTCGCGACTTACCGTTCAAACCGGGTCCCGCATTCAGATCGTCACCGCTGAGGATGTTGAGTGGATTGGCGCTGCGGGTGACTATGTTGAACTCCACGTCAACGGTTGTTCGTTCCTGTTACGCGAGACAATGGCTTCTCTTGAACAGAGGCTCGACCCGGCAAAGTTTATCCGCATACACCGCTCCCGAATTGTGCGGTCAAAAGGCATAGTGGAGTTACGGTCCATCGAGAACCGCGAATTCACGGTCAAGCTCTCGGACGGTTCGGAGCACCGCTCGAGCCGGACCTACGCTGATCGACTCGAGCGCTGGTTGGCATCTGACCGAAATTGACGAAGGGATTCCAACCTCCGAGCCGTGGCCGGATGAGGTGTCACACCCCGCGAAGAGCTCCAAAACAACTACGACGCCCGGAGGGCTCAAGGCCCTCTACGTCTAGCCAACGTGCTAACCGCGTTCGTATTCGCCGTCGGCCACGCAATGTGACTAACACGGCAGATGTCCCATAAGTGGACTGTGCATTGGTGCATTGGCCGGCAAGTGTTCAGGTTTTGCGTGCATCACGCTTCTCTCCACTGCACCATTCTCGGTTAGGAAAGTGGCTAAGTCGAACGTCATATTTGTCAAAACCGACCGGCACGGGGCGAGTTGGAAACTCTCTTCAAAGCCAATTTGTACTACTGTTCAATCCGACCGCGCGAAATGCTCTTGGAACTCCTTCAATGCGAAAATGGAGATCGTCTTAGTTGGTTCAAAAGACTAGTTTTCCTCCCAAGATCACAAATCTGTTGCCGGAAGTGCTGCCGGGCACCGTTCCGGAAGCGTTCTCGATATTGCTGGTGAAGTTGCTGGCGCCGATGAACGCATTGCCGGAACCGAGAAACATCTGGTTAAGCGCGTTGTAGGTTGCCATGGACAGTTGTAGCCTCACACGCTCGGTGATGGAGAAGGTTTTTGTGACGGTCACGTCGAGGTCGCTGTAGGGCTGGCCGCGCAGCAGGCTTCTGCTGGATCCGGGATAGGGATTGTTGACCGCAAGTGCATAGGCCTGGTTGTTGACGATCCAGTGCGTGCTGGCGGGGTCGACGGGCGCGCCTTGAATATAGTTCCCGTTTGAGTCGAAGCCATCACTTCCGTAGATCACGTAGGCCGGAGTGCCAGGAACAGGAGAATAGGATGTTGCGCCATTCACGTACGGATTCAAGTAGGCGATTGTGTTTGACGGCGCCTTCGTGTTGGAGAGCACCAACCGGCAGGTATCAACGCCGATGACGTCACCGTTGAATGCACCATCGCAGAAGCTTGCATCGCCTGTGTTCCCATCGAGGGTTAACGGTTGATAGGGCGTATAAACCTGGCCGCTGCGATACCGATATACGCCGCTCAAAAGAAAACCATTCACGGCCCTACCAAGCAGCGCGTTTCGCTTGAATAAATTGGGCACGTTATAGGTGAAGCCGATGCCGAGAGCGTTCGGGAAATCGTTCCCGCTCAATCCACGTTCTCCGGCACTGGGGTCAAGAGGATTCTGCGGAAAAGCGATGGTGCTGCCTCCGCCGCCGGTGCTTCGGAATCCATCGGTGGCGTTACTCATGGCTTTGCTGAAGGTATAAGAAACTGTCGAGGTGAGGCCGTGGAAGTCTTGCGATGTCAGATTGAACTCTAGAGCGTTATAGTTGGCCCAGGCCCCGTTGTCCGTCTCGATCAGGTTCGAGTAGTTGCAATTGGGGCGGCCATATCCATCAGCCGTCGGATTCGCGCAAAGGGATGAGGATGAGACAACACTTGGGAAGGCCGTAGCCACAGGGAGCAAGAACGGGTTGGCATCGATCGACTGAAAGTCATCAGTGGTCTTTGAGCCTACATAGCGCACTTCTCCCACGGCGGCATGGCCAATCTGATGCTGGATGCCGAGCGTCCAGGTTTGCACATAGGGAGTGCGGAAGTTGGATGGGAAAGTGTCTACGATGTCTTGGCCTGGGTCCCCGCCCGCCAAAGAGGGCAGGTTGAGCGTGCGGAAATCCGTGCTCAAGAGAGAGCCGTTCGACGGGAGGCAGGCATTGGTACCGCAGAGGAAGGCGCCAAGCTTGGTCACCGGCGCTTCATCGGCGACGAGTAGAGCGAGGTTATAGTACGCGGGGTTCGCGTTGATTGCGTAACCGGCGCTGACGACAATCTTTCTGTCGAATGCCGGATTCCAGGCAAGACCGATGCGGGGCTCGAAATTCGTATAAATCTGCTTGACATATGGCACAGTACGAACGCTTAGAGGCAGCGAGGAATTCCAAAAAGCCGTGCTGGGATTGGACTCGCGGGCCGCGGTTTCGGAGTGCAACTTGTCAATGACATCGCTAAAGAATTCCCAGCGTATGCCGAGATGCAGGGTCAATGAGGGAAGGGCTTTCCAATCATCCTGAAAGTAGGCGGCGACGTCGGGCTCAGTGAACGGGATGACCGGATTGCCGTCCGCCAAGTAGGACTCTGCTGACGTGTTTGCCGGCGCGCCTCCTGCTATCAGTCCTTGACTGGGTGCTCCCATCAGGTTGCTGAGGGTTCCATAGATCGGATAGCCGTTGTAGTAGAAGATGCCGGTGTCAGGTGAATTCTGATAGTCGAATTCGCCGCCAAAAAGAAGCGTATGGGCGCGATGGGTCCAGGTGGCGTTGTTCTGCACCTGGGTTACCTTTACGGTGTTGCCTTGCGGGAAGTCAGCATCTCCACCAAAATTCGAGTCATCGATCCCACCGTTGAAATTCATCTCCGCTGGGCACGCTCCGAAATCGGAGGTAACACAACTTGGGAAAGCGCCGCCCTGAAAGGCGACTTTGGAATCCTGAAAGCTGTAGCGCAACTGATCGACCATGTTAGAAGTGAGGGTGTGCGTCCAATCGGCCCCGATCGAGTATGTGGTCGAGGGTTCGTCGTACCAATCGCCGGCGGCGATCCCGTCCGCGCCCGCGAGACCTATGTAGTTTTGCGATTGGTAATAGAAGCGAAGGAATAGGCGATCTTTCTCCGTAGGCTGCCAATCGAGGCGAGCCAATTCCTCCTGGTCGCTGGAAGGGCTCGCAATAGTGCGCTCTACTCCTGCAACCTGAACCTGCGTTGCGGCTCCATGGGCGTCCGTAACATTCTCCAGGCAAGCTCCGGCGGCCGTATAGGTGTCGGCTGCCGGACACAGGCTGGCAGGGACAGGAATTGGCTGCGGGTTGCCGGCGGTGATCGAATATGGGCCGAAGTTCGTGATCGCGGCAGCGCCGGGATCGGCGGAGAAAGTCGATTGAATGGCGCCAAGACCGGCAGCGCCGGGAACGGGAGTCAGGCTCGGGAAAGATTCCGAGGGCGCAGCGCCGGGACGGATCCTGTCCCAAAAGGTGCTGTAGAAAAAGAAAAGCTTATCTTTGAAAACAGGACCGCCGACGGTAGCACCGGCACGATTTTCGACATAACGGGGAAGGAACGGAAGGGTGCAGCCTGTCGATGGACTTGCGCCAGGAGGGCAGAAGCCAAGAAGCGGGTTCTTTTCGGTGTTGGATAGCGAGCTGAGAAATTGGCCTTGGTAAAGGTCAAAAGTGCTACCGTGGAAGGAATTCGTTCCAGACTTGGTAATGTAGTTCACCACAGCGCCGGCATTGCGGCCATATTGCGCGCTGTATTGATTTGTAATGATCTGGAGTTGCTGAATGGCGTCCTGGCTACCAAAGAACACCAGCGTTCCACCGACTGAGTTGTCGTTGTTCGACTGGCCGTCGATTTCGTAATTGTTGTATCGCGAACTCTGGCCGTTGACCGAAAAGTTGTCGCCGTTGGAGTTGGAGAAGTTGTCGGCTCCGACGCCCACCACTCCGGGAATGAGTTCAGCCACCGTATCGAAACCATTGTTGAGGGGCAGACTCGCCATGGTCTCCGTATTAAACGTTGTCGTCACCTGTGAGTCGGTGGTTTCGAGCAATGCAGCGGCGCTGCCGTTCACCTCGACCACCTCGGACTGACCGGTAGCGACGTGGAGCTTTACTGCGTTTAAATTGCTGGTGGCTCCGGAAACAACTTGAACATTGTCAATCTGTTCATTCGCGAATCCGTTTGCAGTAATGAGCGCATGATAGGCTCCGATCGGAATCAAAAAGAACTTGAACGAGCCATCCGCGGCAGACGTCTCCACGAGTTTGAGGCCGTTCGCCTGATTCGTGATTTGAATCTGCGCGCCAGGGATGACAGCCCCGGAAGGATCGGTAACAACTCCGAGGACAGTACCTGTCGTAATCCCTTGGCAAAGCGAAAACGCGGTAGCACCGCAAGCAAGTAATCCCAAGAAGAAGTTCCTGGCCAATCGCAACATAAGTACCTCCGTCAAATTTTCCGTAACAGTTGCGTTCGTTGTTCTGATTGTGGCGCCGCCCCTTAAGGTTCCAGACCGGTGCGGGTCGGACAACTGTGATCAGTAGGTGGCGTCCCGTCATGGTGCCGGTGATCGAAGTCAATAATCTGCGAGAGCCCGAATCAATGATCGGTGCCCATGCAAACCCCCTCGGCGCAGATAACGTACTTATTGTGGCCAGCGCTACGCGATAACCAAACCAAGCAGTCCAGTAAGCATAGTGTTACGAGAACATTTCCTGCAGTTTTGCAAGGGACTCTTCCCACATTTCCCTGTGCCAGAGGTACTCTCTCTTCTCAAAAATGCCGCAATGGGTCAAACTCAGGATGCTGCAATCAAAGCAGCCGTCCAAACGAATTTCGACGAAACTTGAAACGGAATTCAACGACGCTTTCCACCAGCTAAAAGTGATCTTCCGTTGACGGCACCTTCGGTACGAGCCGAGGATGGTTAGTGACAAGGTCTCAGACTGGAAATAATCAATTCGAAAAAGATCCTTCGACTGCAATGCCACGATACGGCCGGATTGATCCTGGCCTGGCAAGCGGAGCCAGAGTTCGCGATACTCCGGCTCAATCAAAGCGTTGAATATGCGCCGGGTGTGGGCATTGACCTTAACCTTCATTGCAATGCGCCGGTCAAGTGCAAGCTCCTTCGCAACGCCACGAGTCAATGTTTCCGGGTCATTTTGAAGCGACAGCGTTGTTACGCTCATGGCGAGGACGGGCTCCCGGCAAGCTAGTTCTACTTTCTCGTCCGACTAAAATAAGAGTTCAGGCAAAGTTGTGGGCCGGACTCTAAAATTGAACTTTCAGCGCAAATTGGCCGAACCGCCGCTCATCATGGTTGCCGCCGGTAGCTAACGTACCGAGTCCACCCTTGAGCTCCTGAACATAGAGTGGCGTGGTTGTGGGGCCGCCATAGTCCAGGGTTGAAGTATTCACGTAGAAATTGTGGCGGTTCAGGACATCGATGCCGTCCGCAGAGAACTCCATTGCCACGCGTTCGGTGATGGGGAAGGTCTTGTGGAGCGATGCGTCGACGTTCCATGCGCCCGGACCGCGGAGCGAGTTGCGGTGCATCATGTCGCTTGGGAACGGTCCGAAATCTGAGATACCCAGAGTGCTGCTGAGGGGCGTGAAGCTCTTCGGAAGCGGAATATTCAGGCCATTGAATTGGTTGGGACCGAGCATCTGCGGTTTTTTGCTGACCTTCTCGGAATAGAAAGGCGTTGCGGGCTCCAGGCGCGGCACAGTATAGAAGGTCTCGTCTTCGCTGTAGTCGAAGACCGAGAATGGGACTCCGCCACGCGCGGTGTAAATGCCGGAAAGCGCCCAGCCGCCCAGAGCCTGATGCTCAATTCCGGTTCCCTGCTTGAACCACGGGTCTGCCAGATGGGGGCTACGGTCAGGCGCTGGCGAACATCGTAGTCGGCGCTTCCCCAATCAAGATGCGGGTCGGCCAGAGAGGTGTAGCCGAGCGAACCGATATAACCGGAACCTCCCTGCAAGCTGTCACCGAAAGTGGAGCTCAGCTCGTCGAGAGTATGTGACCATGTGTAATTCCCGGTCAGGCTCAGGCCTGTCTTATGCAGGTTCTGCACCTGCACCCTGACGTTGAGGCCATCATAGGCGCTGCTGGCCCCGCTGCCGCGCATGTTGACGTTGGTATATTGCGGGTTGGGGCGGGTGAGACACTTCGGCTATGCCTGTGTTTAGATTGGTGATCGCCGGAATTGGAGCAGTTTGCGTTGCTCTGGACCACCGGATCGCCGAGATAAACCTGACCGGCGCCAACCTGATTCACGTCGGCAAGGTCGTAAAGATGGTCTCCTTTCGCTCCGACGTAGCCTATCTCAATTAAGGCGCCATGGGCGATTTGGTGTTCAACTGCAAGGCTCCAGAACTGGGTTTGCGCGACATCGATGTTCTGATCGAGATGGCGAAGTTCCACCGGAGGCAGATATTGCGGCCCGATGGATTGACCCAAGGGGCCGAGATCATTGTTGGTCACCGTGGCGTTGCAGCTAGCATCTTCTGGAGAACAGGCATCGCTCACCACGGCGCTGGCCGGCGGATTGAAGCTGGCGTTATAGGTAATGTTGCCAAAGTTGCGCTCGTAGCTGATGCCGTACCCGCCACGGATACTGTCGCGGCCGTTGCCGAAGATGTCATAGGCAAAGCCGACGCGAGGCGCAAAGGTTCCCCAGCGTGATTTCCAGAATCCGTGCGCAGCACTCTGGTCGGCAATCTCGACTTGCCCACTCCGGACCTGCGCTTCAAGGCTGCTACCCGAACCGAAGTAGAAGTTCGAGTCGAGGTTCGGGTGGTTGTTGTGCTGCACGCCGTAGTGCTCGTAGCGAAGACCCGCATTGAGGGTCAACCGCGGCGTCACCTTGTAGCTGTCCTCTCCATACCCGGCCCAATCCTTGTAGCGATAGCTGCGAGCAAAGGATGCCTCGCCAAGCGGAGTCTGGATTGCGCAAGAGGGATTGTCAACGACATTGCCAAAGTTGCCGTCGGTCGTCGAGGTGTCCGCAGGGCACGGAAGCTTGCCCTGGGGGTCGACGCGCGTCTCGAATGCGACTAGAGGAGCGCCGCCAGGGTTTCCCAGCGGTGTTCATCATGTCGTTCAAGCTGCTCTGGAACGCGAAGCCAAGCTCCTCGACGGCCTGGGCATAAGCGCCGGAGGCGTAATTCAACTGGATATAAGTCCCCATGAATCCGAAGCGCATGGAGTGTTTACCCTTGGTCCAGGAGAGATCGGGCTCGAGCTGGATGGTGTTCTGAGGGCCGCCAGCCGGGAGGCCGCCCTGTCCCGGCTCGCTAAAGTTTTCCAGGCCCGGCATCTGAATTAATGCGCCGGTATTCGGGTCGGTGGGCGAGACAAACATCAGGTTGGGAACGTAAAGAAGCGATGGGGTCAAAAGAAGTGTTTTCGTTAAAGCGCGTATAGCTTGCCTTCATCGAAAGAAACAGGCTGGGCGTGAAGATGTGGGAGATGCTGTAGAGATAGCTCTGATTCAGGAAGGTGAGGCCGGTGTCGTATTGGGGATAGGCGCTATAGGTGTTTGACCCGGGGAGTTGGATGGAGTTCTCGCGGCCTCCGCGAAAGAACATCTGGGTCCTGTCCGTGGGGTTATAGTCCACGCGGCCGACGAGATCATAGGTGTTTTGGGGAATGCCGCCGCCCGCGTCGAAGGGGGCCTTAAAGTTGACGGTATCGAACATCGGGGTCGAAGCGGGAATCGGTGTTGTGCCGTTCACCAAGCCGAAGTTTACGCCGGTGCCGCAACCTGCCCGACCGTGGAAGCTACGCCTGCGGACGGGAGCGTGGTTTGGCCGTAGGTTTTGTAATAGGCCTGAATGTTCGACGGCATCGAGGCGATGAAAGCGGGATCGAAGACTTCTTCGCTTTCAGTGGCGGCGCTGCGCACGCGCGTCCATTCCGTGCTCTCGAAGATAAAGAGCTTGTCCTTCTTGATGGGACCGCCGGCTGCGTATCCAAATTGGTTGCGCGTGTACGTGCCTTTCGGGTCAGGCAGAGATCGCTCGTCGTGCAAATGCCTGCCGCGATGCCAGCCACATTCGCCGCGTCGTTGCCGTAGGTGTTAGCGGTATACGCGGAGAGGCGATTGAACTCCCAGCCGGATCCGTGGAAGCTGTTGGTGCCGGCCTTGGTGGTGACGTTGATGACGCCGCCGGAGGCGCGTCCATACTCTGCCGAATAGTTACTGGTGATTACGCTGAATTCCTGGGTGCCGTCCAGGGGAACGTCTTCGCCAATAGACTGGGTGAATATGGAAATGTTCTCCACGCCATCCAGGAGAATTTCGGTACCGGATTCGCGCTGGCCGTTGATGGCATAACCGACGCCGCGATTTTCCTGGTTCTGCCCGCTGCCTAATTGGTCGATGGCGCTGGCGCCGCTGTTCGTGCTGTTATCGCCCCCGGATACATTTCCGGCGAGAGCTACGAAATCGTAGGGATTGCGGGTGAGGCTGGGAAGGTTGGCAAGCTGCTGGCTGTCGACGACCTGTGACATCTCCTGGGTCTGGGTATTGACCTGCGCACCTCCCTCGCCAACCACTTGCACCTCGGTGGTTGCAGCACTGACAGAGAGTTTGGCGTCGAGAATCACATGACCGCCAACCGTTACTTCGACCTTGGCGACAAAGGGTTTGAAGCTATTGGAGCTCACGCTTACCTGATAAATGGCCGGCTCAAGGCCGAGTACCAAGTAGCGCTCCGGTCGCCGAAGAAACCGTGTTGCGGCCACTGTTTGGTGCTGAGATTCTTGATGGCAACGGTTGCGTTGGGCACCGCGGCGCCGGTTTGATCCATCACCGTGCCGGCGATCTGCCCGGTTTCAACCTGCGCAAAGGCCATCACGCCACACACGGATAAGCTGGCGAAGGCGACTAACACAAGCAACGTGACGGAATTAAATCGATTCCACGGCTGACCCTGAAAGGCAGCCCCACGGGGTAGCAGAAAGTTGGAACTGAATAGCGTCATAAACCTCCTCCACAATCGACTTCAACTCAAAACAGCATTTGTTGTGACAAACTGGGTCCAATTCCATGGATCTCAGTGCGATGTCTAATGTGGCGGCGGGTCGCTCTTCACGTGAATATTGGGCCCTTCGCGCACGTTCAAGCCCAGATTTCACATTGCTAACCCCGTCGCAGCGATTTAGATCGAGCGTCCAACCGTACCGAGAGCTTATGTCAATTAAGGTGGGTAAGCCGGACCTAATCCACTGGTCGATTGAGAAATGCGATGAGCCGAAGGATTGGCGCGCCAGGCCGCAAGATGCCGCTTCATCGCTTAAGCTAAAATCCTAGTTATGAAGCGAGAGAATGTTCTGAATTTGCGGTCCTTCTGGCAAATCCAGATCATTGGATGGAGCTGCTTTTATCTTTACGAACTTCTGGAATCGATTCATGCATTTTTGACTAAGCGTTTGTACATCAAGGAAGAGACGGTTCCTATCGCCTTGATGTTTCTGGGAAGTTGTGCCTTGCGCCCCTATTGCCGTCGGCTGCTACGACAATCGCAATCCTGGATAGCTTTTGAGTTGAAAGCAGCTGTGGCGGCTATGGTCACATCCATCCCCGTTGCCTGCGGAGCCGGACTCATTCTGCAGAATTTCTATGTTGTGCCCTGGCACGCTTTGGTTACAGTTTGGGCCTGGTCTACTTTCGTTCTGTTCATATGGTGTAGTTTGTATTTCAGCATTAAGCAATGGCAGCAATCGAGCAAGGAGAAGGAGCGCCTGCTTCGCGCCGAGTCTGAGGTGAGAGAGGCGCGCCTGCTTGCACTTCGCTATCAGTTGAATCCACACTTCCTTTTCAATTCCCTCAATGCTGTCTCCACTCTCGTTCTGGATGGAAATGCGCGTGCGGCTACCCGAATGCTGGCACAGATCGGAGATCTCCTGCGCGCAAGCTTGGATTCCGAGGTTACCGCGGAGGTGACGCTTTCTCAGGAGGTGGCTCTTACTGAAGGGTACCTGGCGATCGAGCAAACACGGCTAGGAGAGCGGCTCAGGATCGATGTGACTGTTCCATTGGAAACGCGGGATGTACTTGTACCGAGCATGTTGCTGCAGCCGCTCGTTGAGAACGCGGTGCGTTACGGAGTTGCCCCGTTTATCGGAGGCGGGTGGATTTCGATCGAGAGCGCGCTGGATGCCGACAGGCTGCGAATTGTCATCGGGAACTCAGGAAGACGCGGTCAGGGCGAGGAGGAAAGGCTTGGGAATGGAATCGGTCTCGGAAACACGGCGGATCGCTTGAAAACCCTTTATGGGACTGATTTTGAATTCTCGCTTGTGTGGCCGGAAGCGGGCGGTTGTGAAGTGGTGCTGGACTTACCGTTACGCCGCGCCCGGAGCCTGCAGGGATCTGATGACTTAATCCCCAAACGCATTCATGCAGTAGGCTCCATGCACTCCCCGCACGAAATCGTTCCTCACTAAGTTCTACGAAATCAATAAACGCGATTCGGCTAGCTCGCAAAGCACTAAGTGAGACTCCAACGAACCAAGCTGAAACTCCTCCAGAAGATATCTGAATGAAAGTCATTCCACTGTCTCCAGCTACCGAATGCCGTGATCTCTCATCAGCTGGGAGAATGCCGGAGTGGTCCTCAATTGCGCAAAATCATTGTCCCTAAGAAGGCGCTTTCGATCACTAAACCCCTCGCTCAGAGATTTGCGTAAGAAGTCGATCGCCCGGTCCTTCAATCCTGCGCGAGCAAAAAGCTCGGCCATACAATAGTAGAGACCTGCTCTTTCGACCGTTGAGGAGGGTTCATCAATGCTTTGCGCGCTCATCTGCTGAAAAATATCTGGGTCGAGAGAGAACGCCAATCGGTATGCCTCAGCGCCTTGTTCACTTTTTCCTTCCTTGAAATACGTGGTCCCGAGATTCTTCGAAATACAAGCATTGCTGGGATCTGATCTAATCGCTTTCTTGAATAGCTTTTCAGCAGCATGAAAATCTTTTTGTTCGAGGAAGATCGTCCCTAAGTTATTAAGCGCATCTGGGTAGTTCCTCCGAAGCTCAAGGGCCCGCTTATAGTCAGTTTTTGCTTCCTCGAACGCGTACATATGCTGATATGCGATCCCGATCTTATTCCATATTTCTGCCGACTTTTCAGGGATCAAGCGATAGGCCGAGATTGCAGCTTGATACTCTTGACGTGCCATGAGAAGGTTGGCCCTCTCTTCCACCGATGTGAGATTCGTACCTCGCTGCAATTCACCACCAACGTCCGTACCCGTCGTCTGGGATCCTGAATCGCTGGCAAAGAGTGCCGATGCAATTAGTAAAAACCCACTAATCAATATGGCGCTGCCATTCGTTGTTCGCATCGTTTACGTTCCTTTTCGCTTTGCGGCTTCTGGTCATGATTGAAGTTGCCGTGCTGCCTGGCAGCTTTCAACCGAGAATAGTAATCGGAGCGGTCAGCGGATGTTACGGCTTATCGGCCGCCAGAGTGGATATTGCGATGAATCGCAGGATTTGCGCGGCAAACTGCAGTAGCACGACCACACTTCTGGGCTAGAAAACGGAGCGTCTTAAAGCCCGATGCCCTGCCGCCTGATATGCTTTCGTGATCGACATCAGACGCCGCGTGATCGAATTGACTGCATGAGTTGAAGCGTGTCGGAAATATAGAGAGCAATGGTTTTAGGTGTCGATGGAGGCAAAGGCAGATTGTGCAGATGACGCCATCAAGCTTGTGCGGCCGCTTACACAGGTCACCTCCGGGAGGCGATGACTCTTTCGTATCGCGCAGAGCAACTCGCAAAGCAATCCTCACACATAGAAAGGGCGGCTTTGTTCCAAACTGCTAGTTCGTTATGGGAACCAATCGCGCGCTCTCCTGAGCGCGCCTATGGAGATGGCCAATCCGACAGAAATCAAAGAAGGCGCAACTTCCGGATCGAGGATCCGCGAGTTACGTGGAGATCGGGGGTGCATTATCCTTCGTGGACTCATTGGTGGTATCGTCGATCGATCGCTGACTCCGGCAATCCCATGCGCTGCAGTAAGTTCGAGAATCTCGAATCACCATGGAGATTCTTCCAAATCGGATCGACTGCCAGCAGAGTCAGCTCCTGTCCTTCTCGACCTTGGTAGGATTTTTCGAGGTATTCAAATGCCTTGTCTTTTTCCCCCGCCAACGCATAGTCCCATGCAAGTGGTGTTGATTTAATGTTGCTGCCCGAGTCTTTCATTCCATCTAAATCCTGAATCAGCCGCTCCTTCCAATACCCGGTTTCGCCACCGTTCTTGAAGGCCTTCAGCAGCCCAGAAGCTCTCGTCGACGCTTTCTGCGGACTCCGGCCGAAAAGCCTATCCCCTTTCTCGCGCTCGTCGATTGCCTCTGGAAATCGTCCCATGATTTCCAGGAGCCCTCCGAGGTATTCGTGAGGAAGCGGGAAGTTCGGATCCATCTCGATGGTCTGGCGGAATTGCTTATAGGAAGCCGAATAGTCGCCGGCCAGCAGGTAGGTCTCGCCCATGAAATTGTTGATGGGCAAAGATAAGGGGTCCAGTTCGACGGCCTTCCTGTTTTCCGCAATCGCTTCCGCACGTCGCCCCAGGGGCATCAGGTAGCAATTGGAATAGAAAAGATGAGCGTAGGCGGAGCTTGGATTGAGTTCGATCGCTTTCAGGAACTCTGCGCTGGCTGCCGGAAAATCGAACTCGTAGTGCGATTTCTCCATGCCGAGAGCGGCGTGCGCTTCGGCCAGCGAAGGATCCAACTCGATTGCTCGGGTCGCTGCGGCCCTGGCCTGCGGAAGGCTGTCCTGCGCAGAAAGAAGGCCCACAATATTGCTGATGTTGTAGGCATCCGCAAGACCGGCATAGGCCTGCGCAAAGCCGGGATCAGCTGCCGTGGCGTGCTTGAAGAGTTGAATGCTTTCGCGCAGAGCGGTTGGAGTTCTCTGGTTCCAGTAAAAGCGGCCCTTCAAATAGAGGTCGTATGCTTCAGGACTTACCGAGCGCATCTTCGACGACTCGATCTGGTATTGTGGCGCAACGTTGGCCTGCACCTGCACGGCGATCGCCCTTCCGATCTCATTCTGGATATCGAGCAAGTCATGCAGAGCTCGAATGTCATAGCTCTGCGCCCACAGATGAGTCTGGTCACTCACTCGAATCAACTGCGCGCTAATGCGAGCTCTTCCGTTCTCTCGTCGAATGCTGCCTTCAAGTATGTAATCGACGCCCAGCTCGCGCCCGATCTGAGCGACTGTTTGGTCGGAGTGCTTGTAAGCCATGGCCGAGGTGCGTGCGATCACCCCAAGTTGTGCTGGGCTCAGTTGGCCGAGATCGGTAATCGTCTCTTCCGTCAGACCATCGCTGAAATACTCCTGGGCAGGATCGCTGCTCAGGTTCTGAAATGGAAGAACCGCCAGCATTGCCCGTTTTGGCGGGAACATCGGTGGGGGAGGAGGAGGGCGCATATCGATTCTTGCTTTCACCGCGAAGAAAACCAGGATGGCCGCAGCCGCGATGGAAAGCGCCCACCTCCAACGGTACGGTCTCGAGGAGGGTAAATGAGGGCGTTCAACGACTCTCGCGCGCCCATTCTTCTCCTCCGGCGGAGGGGTAATTTCCAGGTTGGCAGCCGCAGTGTTAACACGCCGATCCAATTTTTCGTTCGGAAGCTCAGTCGAACCCGGGGCCGTGGGCACTTCATTTACCGGAGCAATGAAGCGATAGCCGTGCCGTGGAATCGTCTCAATGAATCGGGGATTGTCGGCTGAGTCGCCAAAGAGGACTCGCAGCTTCCGTATCGCGGTATTGAGGCCGTCGTCGAAGCCAACATACGTATCTGCTGGCCAGAGCCTCGCTTGCAGTTCCTCCCGAGTGACTAACTGTCCCGGATGTTCAAGAAGCAAAACGAGAACGCGAAAGGGTTGATCTTGTAGGGGTAGACTCTGCCCCTGCCTCAGCACTTGGCCCGAGACGAGGTCAATCTCAAAGAGTCCTGTAATGAGGCGGCGGCAAGAGTTGACGCGAGCAATCATCTTCGCACCCCGAGGGACCGTATGTTACCACGAGTTCAGAAGAGTCGATAAATCTTTACCTGGCTTTGATTTAACAAGTTAGATCGAATTCAATCCCAATCCATTGACCCGCCTTCTGGAGAACGCTAGAAACATGAAGTCGCACAGCCGCTCACAGCCTGGAAGGGCAGCGCGACGTGAGGACCAATCGTCACAGTCAACAAGCGAGGAGGATATATGAAGGAGCTCTTTAAAAATGGTGCGATCGCGATCTTGGTCGCGTCAGTGGGTGGGGGCGCGGCAAACGCCCAAAGCACATCCTGGGCATGCAAGAACGAACTAATACGTGGAGTCTATGGGTTCACAATCGAGGGCGCGAAGTTGGGAGGCCCCGGACCAGTGGGACCACAAGTCGGAGTCGCCATCACCGAATTCGATGGTGCGGGGAACTTGACCCAACTCGACGCGGTGACCATCGACGGAGTGGAAGTTTCCGACTTCACGCACCCTGTGGCTACGGGAACTTACACGGTGAACGACAACTGCACGGGTACCTTCACCATCAAATTCACGGATGGACGGCCCACAGTAAGTACCTACTTCGTTGTTGTGGAGAACGGCAACGAGATCGACACTGTGGTGGAAGGCGTTCCGGCCGGAACTTCGCCCGGTGTTTTAGCCACCAGGAGCATCGGCAAAAGACGGTTTACCTCATCGATTCCGTTCATCGAACGGGAGGATTGAGCGGTTCGACACCGTGCCCGCCGATTTCAGTACCGTCAGAATGGCAGCGGGCACGGCTCGACCCTCAAACCAGGCGCGGCCACCTGCCGCGACTGTTGCTGGCCCGGTTGTCGTTCAAAAGAATACGACGAGCGCAACTTGACTGATCTCCACATATCACCGACCGCTTTGAACCCAATCTGAAGTCGATCACTATATAGAGGCGCTGGCATCCACTCTGGTCCTCGACGTTGGGAATCTCCGCTTTGCATGATTTCGACCCATTTTGGCATCAAGTCCTCTTCCAATGTTTGGACATTTCCGCTACCCATACCCTGACGGTGCAATGTAAATGACAGCTGATCGTTCCCCGATCAGCACCGACGGATGGTTCAGAGAAGCTTGTGTTTTGACCGCTCCGAAATCGACTCGCTGGCCCCGAGGGCAAATCGCATGCGGAGGCTTGGTTGGGATCAAGCTGCGATTGCATCTGCGGCCTCGGCGTTTTGCGTTCTCGCTTTCATCCTTGCTCCGGTTGATGGATCGTGGCCGATGCGGAGGGACATTGTCTCCTTTGTTTGGGTTACTTCCCGATGGACGGTGACACGCCAGGGACTCGACAACGGGCTGCTTTTCTCATCGACGACCTTAAAGAGGATCCGACAGGCGCAGGGGGTGATTTCAGAGGGATTCCTCGTCAACACCCTGGGCGGAGGCGTCGACGAGGATCCAGCTTCCGCAGGCAGATCGCGTGAAAATTACCACCGTTATTGGCGGTCGCAGGTCACGTGATTGTTCCAGTCCACAAAGGATCCTTGGGGATTGTCTTGCCACGCCCAAACGTGCAGTTCGAAAAACGCTGGTAGACCGTAACGATTCGGGGTAGCTTTTGGCCTTGAAGTAGAAGGACCGTCGATGTACTGCATCAGGTGACCCTCCACCTCCGGAGCGGCATTGGGGGGCAGCGCACTCGCGAGGATAATGAACTCGACGCCAACCAGCTTGAGGTCACCATTCGATTGCGGCTCATAGATCAGAGCTTGCGGCTTCGTGGCGTCGACCTGGCCATTGCTAAGGAGGGTTTCGCCATTAATCAGACTGGTATTGACGTAGTGGATGCCCATCGCACCATGGTCGGGGCCGCTGACGCAGCCGAGGACTGGAGAGTATCCGGTAGCGTTGGCGACATCCTGATACTGATGTGTGGCATTGCGAACGATCTCGACGAGCTTGGCTGAGACCTCCTGGTTTTGCGAGTCGTGCTGACCCAGGGCAGTGAAGGGTGAACCGACGGCAACGAAGAGCGTTGTCAACACGATGTTGTGCGACGCAGATGAATACCATGCTGCTTTGCGTGTCATATCCTCTCCCTTTGGGGAATGTTGATTAGTTGTGACTTCACGAGGCTCACCGATCAAGCCTCCGCGGTTGTGGGATCGATTACCGTCACGACGACGGAGATTCGATTCGCGGGGAATCCGCCGAGGGCGGCGTGCTCTTTGATCAAGGCGTCGCTGGGAGCTCGGTAAACGCAGTAGATTTTGTCTCCGGTGACATAACTTTCGATCCACTGGATTTCGTAACCAAGTTTGGACAACACGCTGCACGAGGTTTGGGAGATCTCACGAAGCTGGTTCTCGGTCAAATCCCCTGCGCCCGGAATATCCCGTTCGACTACGTACTTGGGCATCGACGCCCCCTTCTCAAGTCTTGCTGTCATTCCCAGCAATGGCGCCGATGGTTCCACAACAAGTCCTCGCGGTCAATGGAGCCGATCTGTATTGCATCTGTATTGAGCTGTAGCCGCAAGCAGATGAAAGGACAGCGATTGATTCACTGTGCGCGAAGGAGGGGGTACAATCATTGGCACTCAAGGTGCGGAGCTGCGATGGCAGGAGCTGGTGTCGTCATCCCGGAGAAGTCAATTCGCTTCGGCGACTGTGATCTGAATGCTTCGGCATTTGAGCTTCGTCGCGGCCGACGAACCGTGAAGCTCGAGCGCATTCCGCTGCAGGTGCTGCTTATCCTCATTGAGGAGCACGGCAAGGTTGTCACCCGGGAGGCGATTGCAGAACAGATCTGGGGCAAGGATGTTTTTGTGGATGTGGACAACGGGATCAACACCGCCATCCGCAAAATTCGGCAGGTCCTGAACGACGATCCCCAAAGGCCCCGTTTCGTGGAGACCATCTCCGGGATGGGGTACAGGTTCATTGCGCCCCTGGAGACGACCGAAACGCGATCTCCACAGAATGAACCCGCACAAGACCGGCCACCTTATCCGACGATTGTGGCAACCACAGACACGGAAAGCGGTGTAGTCCATGGAAGCACAATTTCAGGCAAGCGGGGCCTTTGGAACCGGTCTTGGGTCGTGGCTCTGGCGCTTCTATGTGTTGCCGGGGTTGGAGGATGGCTCACTTGGAAGCATTTCAATGGGGAGGGACACATAATTCGGTCGATTGCGGTCCTTCCCCTTCAGAATCTCTCCGGGGATTCATCGCAAGAGTACTTCTCTGATGGCATGACGGAGGAGCTGATCACAGAGCTTTCTCGGATCGAACCACTGCGGGTCATCTCCCACACATCTGTGATGGACTACAAGGGAACGAAAAAACATTTGCCTGAGATTGCACGCGAGCTTGGCGTGGATGCCATCCTCGAGGGATCGGTCATCCGGGAAAAGAACAACGTGCGTGTGACAGTTCAGCTCCTGGACGGCCCTGCCGATCGGCATTTGTGGGGCGAAGAGTACGAACGTCCCTTGAACGGCGTCTTAAATCTCCAGAGAGATGTCGCCCGGGCGATCGCGCAGGAGGTGCGCGCTAAAGTAAGTGCAACGCAGCAGGCTCGGCTTCACCTGGCACACGTGGTGACCCCGACGGCCTACGACGACTATCTCAGAGGGCGTTTTTACTTCGACAACGGGTTCACTAAACCCGATTCACTCAAGAAGGCCCAACAGTACTTCGAAGAGTCGATCCAAACCGACCCGAATTTCGCTCCTGCTTATGCGGGACTGGCCAATACCTACGTTTACTCGGTGTTTGCAGGAGTTTTGCAAAAGGATCGGGCCTACCGGTCTGCGAAAGAGGCATTGGCCAAGGCAATGGAACTGGACGACGGCGTCGGCGAAGCGCATGATACCCTCGGCGTGCTGAGTTGGCGGTTTGACTGGGATTGGGAGGCTGCGGATCGTGAGTTCAATCGTGCCATCGAACTGGCGCCAAGCTACAGTTGCGCGCATGAATCCCGCGCCATGTTTCTCGCCTTTCTTGGCCGACGGGACGAAACCCTCGCCGAGATCGCAAAGATCGACCAATTGGACTCCGGTCTCGGTTCGGCTACGTCCGAATCGTGGGCTTACTATGCGCTCCGGGACTTTCCCAGCCTGATTGACGCGAGCAAGAGAGCGCTGCTCTTAGATCCCAACGATTGGTTTCAGCACTACCTGCTCGGGGTCGGCTTCGAAGGTACCGGCAAACTTCCGGAGGCGATTTCTGAGTACCAGAAAGCAATCGAGATGTCTGGTAGTCCTAAGGGCGCCGTGGCACTGGCACACGCCTATTCAGCCATCGGCAAAAAAGCTGAGGGAGATAAGGCTCTTCGCGACTTGGAACGCAAATTAAAGGGGACAGCTGATTCACCGTACACGATGGCCACGATCTATGCCGGCCTCGGAGAAAACGACAAGGCATTCGAGTTCCTGGAGAGAGCTTATTCGGAGAAATCTTTGGACATGTTCATCTCTCCAAACTCAGACTTACTGCTTGACCGTCTGCGTCCTGATCCACGCTTCCAAAACCTTCTTCGCCGCATAGGCTTGAGCAACTAGACTCCTGTGGCGGAGCGCTCGTGCACTTGCTGCAGGCTTTTACTTTCGTGATCGAACTCACGTCTTCCCAGTAGCATTTCTCGGATGTGATCACTAGGACAAGAGTCTTCGACACCGCCGACGCCGCAATGTAAATATCAGTTGGTCATCGACCCATCGGCACCGAAGGAAGTTTGGGATAAGAGCCAAGAGTTGGTTTAGGCGCTCTCCTCGCAGAGATTCCGTGCGCAACTTTCTAAAATGTCATGTCGAGAACTTCAACGAATTCGGTAAATGGTGACAGAGCGCTATATGGCGAGTTACGTAAAAACCTGATAGCAAGGCACCTAAAGGGGCGCTCCATTTGTCCCAGAGCAGGTCAAACGATTTATTGAATGCTCTGTTGAAATCCGTGGCTTCTAAGTGCTTTGGAATGAATCTGCCCAGCGCCGAACGTGCAGCCCTGTGGATCCTTGTGAATCGTTTGTGCTTTCACCGGCACAAAATTGACCACATGACAAATCCCGCGGTGTCTCACCGGAACAGGTAAAGCGCATTTATGCGGAGATCGGAATCACCCCGATGGCAAGAAATGTGGTCACGGCCCTAAACCAGCTGTTACGATCAAAAAAATCTTTTTACCGATGATACGAATCCCGCAGCATTGTTGTTATCTACAACAAGCGGGCACTTCGGAGTTGCGATTCCGCTGAGAATCGGGCGAAGGGGGAACAGAAGATGAATGCGAAGAGACTGGCACTGATCGGGGGGACCGCGGTCGTTTTGGCCGGAGGTCTGATCTACTCACTCGGCATCTATCCACCGGCTTCGGGACGAGACGGACAAGGCGCCATCGGAGAGCGGAAGGTGTATCGCGCCGAGCAGCCAGCGGACGCATCCGTCACGCCGGGCGCCGCACCGGTCGCCATGGCCGCCACCGCGGAATCGATGAAGAATCATCCGATCCCAGAACTGCAAAACGGCCAGATCTTCCAGATGAGTAACGGCCAATTCGTTCACATGATGAACGGCAAGTTTGTGCACTTGCAGGACGGCATGACGTTCAAGTTGACGAATGGTGGGATGCTCCAGCTCCAAAACGGCAGACTGTATCAAATGATTGCAGGCCAAATGCATCCTCTCGAGAACGGCGCGACCTATCGGTTGGCCGACGGTCAGATGCTGCAGATGCAAAATAACTTTGTGTACCAGATGCACGATGGCATGAGGTACCAGCTGCATGATGGCTTTGTGTACCAACTGCACGACGGCATGAAGTACCAGTTGCACGATGGCTTTGTATACCAGCTGCACGATGGCATGATGTATAAGTTGCACGATGGCTTTGTGCATGAGTAGAGCAGCGGTCGGCTACAGGCAATGATGCTGATCCAACGAGTGCGCCGCTGCTGAGCAAGGGTTAACCCTTCCCCGTGCCCCGGCAGTGCTCGAGATGGATGAATGGGTCAAACTCCAGTTGGGGGCAAAATCGGGTCCCCAGGAAGACTGACTGCAGCCCGCGTCATTTCCATTCTGATGCTCTGCACCGCGCTGTTTAACGGGGTCTGGGCTCGATCCGAGCCGCGCCTTTACACGCAGGAAACCAAGCAGTTCCGGATCGTCTACTACTCTCCGGAGCACGAGTATCTCGCTCCGCTGCTGATCCGCTCGCTGGAAAACGCTGATCAGTTTTACACGAAAGCAGTTCGGCTACGAGCCGAAGGGCAAGATCACCATCCTGATTCAGGATTTCGATGACTCCGGATATGGCGGCGCCGGGACGGTCCCCACCGATTTCATTCAGATCGGCATCGAGCCATTCAATCTCGTCTTTGAAACTCTGCCTTCGGCCGAGCGCATGGGGCTGATGTCGAAGCATGAGCTGATGCACATCGTCATGGGCGACGAGACCGCCCCGCGCGACGCGACGTTTCGGAAGATTTTCTTTGGGAAGATCATGCCGAATACCGACGATCCGATTTCGATTCCCTTCAGCTTTTTAGGCAGCCCGCGGGTGTACTCCCCGCGCTGGTTCCATGAGGGCGCGGCAGTGTTCATGGAAACGTGGCTGGGCGGCGGTTTTGGACGCGCGCTGGGCGGCTACGACGAGATGATGTTCCGCGCGATGGTGCGCGACCACCGATATATCTACGACCTGGTGGGTCTCGAGTCGGAAGGGACGTCCGCGGATTTCCAGGTGGGCGCGAATTCGTATTTGTACGGGACGCGCTTTATGAACTATCTGGCACGCCAGTATGGTCCCGAGAAGCTCACCGTCATGGATTGTCCGCACCGATAAGGGCGATGCCTATTTCGAGAGTCAATTTCGCGAAATATATGGAGACTCGCTGCGCGACGAGTGGCACAAATGGATTGCTTCCGAGCAGGAGTGGCAGGAAGCAAATCTGAAATTGATCCGGCAGTATCCGGTCACCCCGGTCAAAGCCGATCTCCCCAAAGGTTCTCGGATCGGTCTCGCGGTCCTACTACGATGCCAAGGCGAACGTGATCTATGTAGCTGTCCGGCATACCGGTCCGATGCCTTATCTCGCGGCGATCCATCTCGATTCTGGACGGGTAGAACATCTGACCGATGTGCGCGGCGGTGCGATTTACGATGTGACGTCGCTGGCTTTCGATCCCGACGGCCGCAGGCTCTTCTTTACGACCAATAACACGCAGTGGCCTGCGTAACCTCAATGTGTTCGATCTGAACTCCCGCAAAAGGACAACGATCGGGCGAAACATGCGGATGGGCGATCTTGTTTTCTGTCGCAAGGACGGTTCGCTGTGGGGAGTGCGCCACAACAATGGTCTCTCGAGCATTGTGCGGCTGGGAGCCGATCTCAAATCGCTAGAGTACGCTCTACACCCTTCCGTACGCCTCCGACTTTTTCAATCTCGATCTCTCCCCTGACGGGTCCCAACTCACCGGCGCGTTCGTCGATGAGACCGGAACGCAACGACTTGTCCGGTATCAGACCGACAGATCTGCTGGCGGGAAGAACGAATCACGAAGTCCTGTATGACTTCCAGTTCAACTCACCAGACAGCTTTGTCTTTTCGCCGGATGGGCGGTATCTGTTTGGGTCTTCCTATCTGACGGGCGCGTCCAATCTGTTTCGTTTCGATCTGGAGACGAAAAAGCTTGATGCGCTCACTAACTCCGAAACCGGGCTCTTCCGGCCTGTGCTGCTCCCCGATGGCAGCCTGAGCGCCTTCGAGTATTCGTCCCAGAGGATTCCGCCTGGTGAACTTGCCGGTTCACGTGATCGAGGACGTCAACGCGATTCCGTACCTGGGGCAATCCGTGATCGAGAAATACCCTGAACTGAAGGCGTGGAATCTGCCGTCGCGCAACAATATCGACGATCTCAAGCTGCGCACGTACGCCGGCTTCTACCGCCCCCTGCGCCATATTGAGCTGCAGTCGATCTATCCCATCCCGCAGGGCTATGAGAACCAGAAGGCCGGCGGAGTGCGCTTCGACTTCGGAGACAGTCTGGGGCTCAGCCATATCACCACGACGCTGTCTTATTCACCTGGGCCACAAGCCATGAGGGACCGATTCCATCTTGGCGTGGAAGCGAAATACTGGGAATGGACGCTCTCCGGGTACTTCAACAGAGCCGACTTCTACGATCTGTTCGGGCCCACGAAAGTAGGACGCCGCGGATTTGGGTTGGTCGGTGAAAAGAAAAAGTCTCTCATCCACGATCCAGGCCGAACGCTCGATTTGACTCTCAATCTGGCGGGCTATTCCGGCCTGGATCGACTGCCCGAATATCAGAATGTAACCGCGACGCATACGCAAGTTCGTAGGCGCCACCGCAACGCTCGCCTACTCAAATCTGCAAAAATCTCTCGGCGCGATTGAAGATGAGAGCGGAGTGCAGTGGAATGTGAACGGCCAGGTGAACGCCACGTTCCCCGAAGCTCTTTCCTCAAGTATGGGGAGAATACGCGCGGGGATTCCTTCTCCCGCTTAGAAACTCATCGCTTTGGTTTCGCTCTTCGGCAGGCGGCGCTTTTGGCAATGCGAGCGATCCTTTCGCAAATTTCTACTTTGGCGCTTTCGGGAATAACTGGGTCGACAAAGGCGATATCAGCCGCTACCGCGAATACTACAGTTTTCCCGGCGTCCGCGATCGATCAGATCGGCGCAAACAGCTTCGCGAAGGGTCATGGCCGAGTGGGACCTCACGCCGCTGCACTTCCGCGACCTCGGATCCACGAAGCTCTACTGCAACTGGGCAAGGCTCGCGCTTTTCACCGGCGGGCTCGCGGCGAACCCGGCAAGCTCGGACCAGCAGCGGCTATGCAGACGCCGGCGCTCAGCTCGATTTCCGGCTGGTGCTGTTCTCTCAGGTGAAGTCGACCTTCTCGACCGGCTTCGCAGCAGCGCATGACCGCGTCGGACCACACCAGAACCGAGTCTCATGTTCTCGCTGAAAATCTACTGAACACTTCACGCACTTCGCATGCGGAAGGTCGCAGCGCCGGATCGCGATCGAGCATGCGAAGAATGATGCGAATCAATCTCCAGAGGTATGCCGGCCCGCAGCTGTGGAAGGCGCCGCAACCTCGCGGCACTCGATGGCCTCAAAAACGTCCAGCGGAGTTTCGCCGGCAAACGGATGTCGCCCGGTCCACAGCTCGTACAACAAAGCACCCAGTGAAAACACGTCCGAAGCACTGCTCGCCGTTTCGCCGCGAAGGATTTCAGGAGACATGTAGAGCAACGTGCCCGAGAGCGTGCCGGATATCGTTCCGGACGCACCCATCGAATCGGGTTCGATGCGCACGGGACCGGCAAGCCGGGCCAGCCCGAAATCCAGAATCTTCACCACCCCATCTTTACGAAGGATGATGTTCTCCGGCTTGATATCCCGATGCAAGATGTCCCGCTGCGTGGGCAGCGGCCAGAGCGCTCGCCGCCTGCTCTCCCCAGATCGCTGGCATCGCTGATTTCCGCCGCGCCGGCGGCCATCAATTGCCGGAATGTTGGTCCCTCCACCCATTCCATCGCGAGGAACAATGCCGGCGGGTGAGTCTCCGGATTCGTAAACCGTGACGATATTCGGATCGTCGCAGCGCCGAGGCTGCGCGCGCCTCCGTCTGGAAACGGTCAACTGCCTGCGGACTTGAGACAAGATGGCGGCGCAGAATCTTCAGGGCGACCGGACCGCCCGATCGATTGCGCGCCAGATAAACTTCGCCCATTCCGCCGACCGTGACCAGAGATTCGATTTGGTATTCCCCGATGCGCTCGCTGGCGGAAAGCGCTCCTGGTTGTCTCCAGCAGGTCTGCCGCCAGACGATCGGGGCGCGCGACAAACACTGCCTCGTCTTCCGTCTTGAGCAGAGATTCAACCTCCGCCCTGACCGGCGCACTCGCAGAGGCAAGCAGAGCCTGACGCTCCTTTACCGGAAGATCGACCGTTTCGTGAAACAGCCGTTCGATCTCTTCCCATTCCGCCTTCGAGGTCATTGCGGCTCGCCGTTCATCTCGCGCATCAGCCATGTGCGCGCCAGACGAAAATCGCGATTCACAGTGATGACGGAAACACCCAGTGCCTCTGCTGTTTCTTCGATGCTCAGGCCGCCAAAGTAGCGCATCTCGATGACCCTGCTCTTGCGTTCGTCAACGGCCTGCAGACGCTCAAGAGCTTCATGGAGCGCAACGACCTCGGCAGCTTCCTGATGCACTGCCAGCTGCACGTCATCGAGCGAGACGGGGACTCGGCCGCTGCCGCGCTTTCCGGCAAGGCGGCTGCGCGCATGATTGACGAGGATCTGCCGCATCGCCGTGCAAGCGACTGCGAAAAAATGGCAGCGATTCTGAAACGAAGCATTCTCGACGTCGGCCAGCTTCAAATATGCCTCATTGATCAGCGCCGTGGGCTGCAGAGTATTGCCTTGATCCTGCACGCTCCATGCGCGACGCGCCATTCGATGCAGCTCGTTGTAGACGAGCGGCATCAGTTCCTTCAGCGCGTTTTGATCGCCTTTACCCCAGGCGACCAGGAGGCTGGTCACCTCTCCCTGAGGTTCCACGGCTTTCGACCTCCGTGTGCAACGTTCCTACGCAGATTATGCGGCACCCTGTCTGCCCGATGCGCCGTTTCGGCGCGCTCCAACAGCCAGCCGATGCATCTCCCAAAGATCGCGCGGAGTTTGAGAGAGCAGCGGCCGGATAGCCAGCATTCCGGTAGGTCCGATGCTTTTCTGAAGATACTTCAGCTCCACGAACAGGCCATCCAGCTCGGGATCCGGTTCAGCTTCCAATCCAGCCTCCCGAAGCAGCAGCTCGCCCTTGGCGCGCATACTCAGTTCGCTGGTCAACTGTAGAAGAGATAACATGTCTCCGCGCACTGCCGGCGAGAAGCTTTCCTGCAGAGCCATCAGGTAGGCGCCGACTTTGGTCCCCTGGAATTCCTTGGAATCAATTTCGCTGAGCATATTTATATCGCTGTCGAGTTTGCCCCCCAACCACGCGCGCAGCGATTGTTCGCTGAAGTAAAAAACGAATCCGAGGATCAGTGGCAGCCCCGCGGCCGCCGCAACCGTGGATGCCACGGGAGACTGAAGACTCTGATTGAACGACGAGTGAAGCACGACTGCTGCTACCACGCCCGGCGCGAACAGGAGTGCGCGCGGCCAATTCCGTCTTTCAAGCAGATAGGCGGAAAGAGTCGCCCCCAGCGCTGCAACGCCTCCATGCATCACGGCTGTGCCGAACCCGCGCAAAATCCAGACTCCAAGCCCTCTTCCGTCCAGCAGGTGAAGGTAAGTAATGTTTTCAACCAGCGCAAATCCTGCGCCGACTGCGAATCCGCAGATGGCTGAATCCGCCATGAAGGCGGTTCTCGCAGTCGCGATCAGGAAAATCCAATAGACAGCTTTGGCAAGCTCCTCCGTAACTGGAGCGCCGAAGCGGGCGTACTGATCCTCGTGATCCAGGAAACTGCCGAAAGATAATCGAGTTGATGGTGAAACAGAACGACGCTGCGACTGCCCCGGCGGCAAGCGCCATAAACACCGTGCGCACCGAGATCAGTTTGTAGCTGTCGAGCGCTCGAAGGGCGGCAAGAAACAACAGCACCGGCACCAATGCCAGCGCGACGCGCAGCACCTCCAAGCCGTGAATCACGAGTTCGCCGAGATCCCGAAGCTCAGTCGGTTCCAGCCCTGGTGGCGGCGATAATTCAGCGAACTCGCGAAAGACTTCAGCAGAAAGATTCCCAGACCCCCCACCGGCCTTTGCGATAAATCGAGCGTTAGGTCCGGCGGATCAGCCGTCAACGGATCAAACTCGACGCCCTGATCGGCGACTTCGATCTCTATCTCTCCCGGCCTGGGAACAGAATAGGTGACGGCGACCGTTCCTGGCGCACCCTCAGGATAGGAATACCGCCAGATATTGACCAGAATCTCCTCGATCACGAGCTCAAGCTGACGCATTTGATGATCCGGCAAATTCGCTTCACGCGCGCCTTTTCGAACAAAGTCTGTCACAGGGGCGAGCGATTCGGGTTTTGCGATCAGGGTCAACGATTGAGGTGTTCCAGGCATGAGGTTTCCAGGCAAGCCTTCGCTCAGCCTCCCATCACCGCCGATTCCACTGAATCGTAGATCGGAACTACCTGGTTCAGCCGGGTGATTTCGAATACCTGCCGGACAAGACCGGTCAGACGGCAGATTCGGAGCTCCCCACCTTTACTCTTCAGCTTCTGGGCAACCGCGACGAACGAACGCAGACCCATGCTGCTGACATAACTAAGATCGCCCAAATCGACGACAAGGCTCGTGGCGCCCTCTGAGATACACGAATCGCACTGTCTTTCAAACTGAGGAGAACTCTCCGCATCCATGCGGCCAACCACGTGCAGCAAAACCTTGTCCCCAATTTGAGTGCAATCAATTGTCACGGTGCTCCTAGGGTGCCTGGGATCGCGAGGGACCTCAATTATAGCGATTCCCATAGACCTTCTGATTATGGTCCATCGGAAACAACGGTCTCCTCAGCGGCAAAGGCATTTCTGGATCGGGTTTTCGCGGCGGTTCCCAATGTCCTCGTCCAGATTGCTCATAGCCGGTCCAGGAGGGTTCGATGAGGCGTCCATTATGCTAACGTGTTCTTACACTCCGACTTGCTCAGTGAGTTCGGCGGCGCGAGGGTTCTGGTGCCAGCAAATGTGGACCGCCGGCTTCTAGCGTGTACCGCATGAGGGCAGATGGGAATCCAGGTCGCACTGAAGCATCGGACGCTCTATCGATACGACAAGGCGGTTTCGCTCGGTCCGCAGATCATACGGTTGCGTCCTGGTCAGCATTGTCGAACACCGATTCTCAGCTATTCGCTGGATATCGAACCCGCTGAGCACTCCATGAGCTGGCAATTCGATCCCTCCTCGAATCAGCAGGCGCGCGTACTTTTCCCAAAGAAGACGAGCGAGTTTGCGGTCGAAGTGAATCTCGTCGCGGATATGTCTCCCGTCAACCCCTTCGATTTCCTGATCGATCCCTGCAGCCGAGGAATTTCCATTTCAATACGCGTCCGGCATTGCAAGGGACCTTCATCCTTATCTGCTGGTCGATCCCCCCAGACCCTTTGCTTCGCACCTTCGTTGAAGGCTACCGAGATCAGCGGACTGGTACGGTGGATCTTTTACTGCTCCTGAATCGCAAAGTGCGGGACGAGATCGACTATGTCACCAGGTTGGAACACGGGATCCAAACCTCCGAAGAGACCCTTCAAAAGCGCGCGGGCTCCTGTCGCGACTCCGCTTGGCTGCTTATAGAGTGTCTACGAAATTTAGGAATCGCAGCACGTTTCGTCTCGGGCTACCTGATCCAGCTTGCAGATGACAAGGAGGCGGAAGTTGAAAGGCCCGAATAGCAGCCCGCAATCCGACTCTGCCGATCTGCATGCGTGGGCTGAGGCTTTCTTGCCGGGCGCAGGATGGGTCGGATTGGACCCCACCTCGGGCCTGCTCGCCAGCGAAGGGCACATCCCGCTTGCTTGCACCTCAAGCGCCGGCCAAGCGGCTCCAATTTCGGGCACTGCGGAGCGGGCGAGCTCGACTTCAGCTATGAAATGTCTGTTCGCCGCTTGAACGACGCGCGTCAGCCGTCTGAGGACGATGCCGAAGCTCAGTGGCTCCGCATACGTCATGTAGCACATCGCGTGGACGCAGACCTTCAGGCGCACGATGTCCGACTGACGATGGGCGGCGAGCCTACTTACGTCGGCATCGATGACCCAGAAAGCGCTCAATGGAATATCGATGCGCTCGGCGACGACAAGCGGAACCGCGGACTGGCCCTCATTCAGGGTCTTCGTGAAAAGTTGGCGCCAGGCGGGCTTCTTCACTACGGTCAGGGAAAATGGTATCCGGGTGAGCAATTGCCTCGTTGGGCACTGAGTTGTTTTTGGCGCGCAGACGGCGTTCCGGTGTGGGAAGATGTGAAGCTTATCGCGCGAGAGAATCATGATTACGGATTCAAAGCGTCCGACGCTTTCCGGTTCATGCGTGCTCTCACGCGGCGACTTCAGGTCACCGCCGAAAACATTCTTCCTGCTTTTGAGCAGGATGCGCCGGCAATCGAGCCTGCAGGCTACATCCTGCCGATTCGGCGCCGGCAACCGCACGGAGTTCTACGCTGGTCCAGTCAATGGTGGTTCCCAATCGTGCAGAGCATCGTTCTGTCACCCGGCGATTCTCCGATCGGCTATCGCATCCCTACCGAAGCGATACCTTGGACTGCACCCGACGAGCTTGAATATACGTTCGATGATGCGCCCTTCGCGGATCGCGTCAAGCTGCCCACCGGCAAACCACAGCGCATGGAACTGTTCGAGTGCAGAGCCCGAGGCTGATCCACTGCCGCCGGTCGTGCGCTCCCTCGATAGCGCGCGCGAACTCATTCGGCCATCTCTGTGCGTACAGATCCGCGATGGTCGACTTCATGTTTCGCTCCCCTATGCACCCATCCTGGCAGACTATCTCGATCTGGTGAGCGCAGTCGAAGACACGTGCCGGTATTTACAGATGCCAGTCTGGATAGAGGGCTATGCGCCGGCTGCCGATCCGCGTCTGCGTTCGTTCAGCGTCACTCCCGACCCTGGCGTGCTCGAAATTAACATGCCACCGGCCCAAAATTGGGAGGAACTCGAGCAGATCAACATGTTGCTCGACCACGAGGCGCGCCAGAATCGATTGGTCTCTGAGAAATACAATTTCAGCGGCAACCGCGATGCCACGGGAGGCGGCAGTCATATCGTGATTGGCGGAGCGACCATTGCCGATAGCCCCATCTTGCGACGCCCGGATCTGCTGCGCAGCATGGTTGCGTTCTGGCAGAATCACCCTTCGCTCTCCTATCTGTTTTCCGGAATGTACGTCGGTCCTACGAGTCAATATCCGCGCGTGGATGAAGCGCGAACGGACGCCTTGTATGAACTCGAGGTTGCTTTCCGTCATCTGCCGTCGACGGATTGTCCCCCGTACATTTGTCGATGGACTTTTTCGAAACTCTGCTCGCCGATATGACAGGGAATACGCATCGCGCCGAGTTTTGCATCGACAAGCTGTTTCCCCCGGAGGGCCTGGGACTTCAACTCGGCCTTCTCGAACTGCGGGCCTTCGAAATGCAGCCCAACATGCGCATGGGCCTTCTGCAAATGTTACTTGTCCGTGCATTGGTTTGCGCGTTTTGGAAGGTACCATTCGAGGGGGCGCTCTATCCGCTGGGGGACGATGCTTCACGACCGCTTCATGCTCCCCCATTTTGTTAAGCAGGATTTCCTCGAGGTCCTCGCTCACTTGCGGCAATCCGGGTTTGACTTTGAAACAGAGTGGTTCGCTTCACATTTTGAATTTCGCTTTCCGAAGATCGGCTCGATCTCTGCGGACGGGGTGGAAGTCGAACTGCGCCGGGCTCTGGAACCATGGAATGTGCTGGCGGAAGAGACCGCATCCGGCCGGACAGTTCGAAACGTCGACTCTTCGGTTGAGCGGGTGCAAGTGAAGGTCTCGGGGTCAACCGCGGATTCTCGCTACATCGTGGCGTGCAATGGACGACACGTGCCACTTCATCCAACCACTCGAGCCGGGAGTTGCTGTAGCTGGCGTGAGATTTCGCGCACGTAAACTGTCAGCGACCATGCATCCTACGATTCCGGTGCATTCGCCGCTTACCTTCACTTTGATTGATCGCCGCAATGGGCGCTCACTACGGCCAATGCGTTTACCGTATCGAGCCACCTGAGGGCCGCGCATACAAAGGCCGTCCGGTCGATGCCGCAGAGGCTCTGACGCGGCGACTCGAACGCTTTGAAGTGATCGATCCAATCGTCCCTGTAACGATGCCTGAGGAAGAGGTCAACCCCGATCTTCCCTGGAACTCTCGACCTGCGCATTCCGCCAACCGGCCCCAGCGTCCGAATCGAAACGCAGGAGCCTTTGTCATGACGACCGATCTCTATCAAACTCCCCTGCGCTACGGCAAAGCGTATGACGAACTCTCCGCCGATGGCGTGAATCCTCGTGCTCACTGGGCGCATCTGATGGAATCGCTACGCGCCATTGGACCCGAGGAGTTGGGGCGACGTTGTCTTCGAGCCGAGCGCCGCATCCGCGAGAATGGCATCACCTACAACATCTACAGCGATCCTCTCGGCGCAAACCGGCCGTGGGAAATCGATATTGTCCCATTCCTGATTGCAGCCGACGAGTGGCGTTATATCGAGCAGGGAATCATTCAGCGCGCGCAGACTGCTGAGTCTGATTCTCGAGGATCTTTACGGATCTCAGTCACTGCTCAAGAGCGGTCATTTCCCGGCCGAACTTCTCTACGCCAATCCCGCATTCCTGCGGCCGATGGTAGGTGTGCGCGTTCCTTCACACTCCTATCTCCATATGCTCGCGGTCGACCTTGCCCGTTCGCCCGACGGGCAATGGTGGGTGCTCTCCGATCGCACGCAAGCCCCTTCGGGCAGCGGCTATGCGCTTGAGAACCGCACCATAGTCTCCGACGTCTTGCCGAATATTTTTAGCAGATCGAATGTCTTAAGGCTTGCGCCATTTTTCCGTGCCCAGCGCGATGCGCTCACTTCCCTGGCTGAATGCAGCAATCCGCGCATCGTGCTGCTAACCCCCGGCCCCCACAACGAGACTTACTTCGAGCACTCGTACATCGCGCGATACCTGGGTTTTGCACTGGTTGAGGGGGCTGACCTCACCGTACGCGATCGGTGTGTATTTCTCAAGACCGTCGATGGGCTGGAGCGAGTCGATGTGATTCTTCGCAGGGTCGATGACAGCTTCTGCGATCCGCTGGAGTTGCGCAGTGATTCTCTTCTTGGCGTGCCGGGCCTCGTTGACGCGGTCGTTGCCGGAAACGTGAAGGTTGCCAATGCTCTTGGCAGCGGCGTGATCGAGACGGCTGCCATCATGCCGTTTCTTCCAGGACTTTCCAGGCACATGACGGGAGAGAGTCTCAAACTTCCGTCCGTCGCGACTTGGTGGTGCGGACAATCTTATGCGTTCGAATGGGTGATCAAGCATCTTGATTCGGTTGTCCTGAAGCCGGCGTTTCCATCCCGCGGAATGGAGCCGGTGTTTGCCGCAAATCTGCAGCAAGCGGAAAAGGGAAAGCTCACCGCGCAAATGAAGGCGTTTCCCCATGAATACGTGGCACAGGAACAGATCGCCTTATCCAACGCTCCTGTGTGGGGCAACGGTCACCTTTACTCGCGCAGCGTCGTACTGCGAGCCTACGTGATCAATACTGGCAATGGCTGGACGGCGATTCCCGGCGGACTGGTGCGCGTTGCCGAAGCCGAAGGCTCAGTCGTGTCGATGCAGCGCGGCGGACATAGCAAGGACGCGTGGGTCCTGTGGGACAGCCCAGTGGACACTTTCAGCCTGCTGCACCCGCGTAACCAGCCGGTTGCGTTGCGTCGCGGATCTCCCGACGTTCCGAGTAGTGTTGCCGACAAAGTTTTCTGGTTGGGAAGATATGTCGAGCGTGCCGAAAACACGGCTCGGATCGCACGGGCAATGATTTCCCGCGTACGGCGAGCCGAACCGGGAGAACTCGGCTACCTGATCCGTCTGCACAGTTGCTTGAAATCAAGGCATAGTAAGCTGCCCAAAGCCAAAAAGAGACGCCCGACTCCGCGGGAATTCGAGCGGGAACTGATCTCGGTGATCTCTGATGCGAAGCGGACGGATAGCTTGGCCATCATCCTTTCAGAGGTATCTCGCGTCGGCAACAGCGTCCGCGAGCGGCTGTCGGCCGACATGATGATCCTCATCGGCCAATTGCGCACCTCACTGGAGACGGAGCGCGATACGCAGATTCGCCGAGTATCCGGCAACGCTTACGCGCTGCCTGGAGTTGCTATCGGCGTTCTCCGGAATGGAGCGCGAAAACATCAATCGGGGCTTGGGTTGGTTGTTTATGAGCATCGGCCGGCGTCTCGAACGCGCCATCTATCTAACGCGGCTGCTGCGGCAGATGACACATCCGCTTGGTGAGCAGGACTGGCCGCTGCTTGAATGCCTGCTCGAAGTTGGAGACAGTACGATGACTTATCGGACTCGTTACTACACTACACTTCAGCCAATGGCTGTGCTGGATGTCCTGATGGCAGACGAGAGTAATCCTCGGGCTCTGGATTTTCAACTTGCGCATCTCGTGGATCTGTATCAGAAACTTCCGAGGCACATGGCCGACGATCTTGAAGCCATGCGGGACGCGCTGGCGATGCTGCGCAGTTTCGATTTGCGGACACTCAGCCACAGCTTGCCAAGCGACCCGTCCAAGGCCGGGAACTCCGAAGGTCTCATTCGGCTCGAAAATTTCCTGGGGGGGCTGGAACGGTTGCTTCCGTCATGGTCAGATAACTTATCGAGCCGGTATTTTACCCACGCTCGCACGCTCCCGATCAGCATAGGCCTATGATCTATAAAATCGTTCACCGCACGACTTACAAATACAAATACCCGGTGTCGGTCGGCAGCCACGTTGCATGTCTCAAACCGCGCACACTGGCCCGTCATCGCCTGGCGCAAAGCGAACTGCAAATCATACCGAGCCCGGCTATCGTGACCGAGCGGGTCGATTATTTTGGCAACCACCAATACATTTTCACCATTGAAGAGCCACATGATGAACTGATTGTTGAAGCACGAAGCCGGGTGGTCATGGAAGAGATTGCGCGAGATCCGCATCTTCCCTCCATCGCATGGGAAGATGCGGTCAAGAGTCTGCCGGAAGATCTCAGCGCTGAGGCCCTCGATGCTTATCAATTTCGGTTTGAATCGCCGCGCATCAGGCTTCGGCCAGAGTTTGCCCGCTATGCCAAACAGTCGTTCATCCCGGGCGGCCTATGGTTGAAGCGCTGTTGGATCTGACGGCGCGCATTCATCACGAATTTCGCTTCGATTCAAAAGTGACCACGGTCAGAACTCCGATAGAAGAAGTCTTTCGGAAGAAGCGAGGCGTCTGTCAGGACTTTGCACACATCCAGATCGCTTGCCTTCGCTCCATCAATCTGCCCGCAAGGTATGTCAGCGGCTATCTGCGCACCTATCCGCCTCCCGGTCAACCGCGCATGGTGGGAGCAGACGCATCCCATGCCTGGGTATCCGCCTTTTGCCCAGGACTCGGCTGGTTTGACGTCGATCCGACCAATGATGTTGTTCCCTCGACCGGCCATGTCACGATCGCCTGGGGCCGCGATTTCGGCGATGTCAGTCCTCTGCACGGCCTGATTCTCGGCGGTGGAGCTCACACATTGAAAGTGGGAGTTGACCTCGAAGCAATCGAGGCTTGATCGCAGGCGTTAGCCTGGAACCGCAGCTTCCTCTACCTCCGACACGACGAAGAAATTGCACAAGTCAGCTTGTCCAAACGAAGTCGTCATTGCGACGTCCGATGCATCCCGGCCCGTGGCCATTAGAATTCGCCCGAGCCTGGGTTGATTGTTGCGAGCGTCGAAGGCCCACCATCGGTTATCGAGATACACTTCAAACCAGGCGCTGAAATCCATGGGCAGGCGCAGAGGCACTCCGATGTCTCCTAGATAACCAGTCGCATAGCGCGCCGGAATATTGAGAGCTCGACAAAACGCGATGGCGAGATGCTGATAATCGCGACAAACGCCTACGCTCTCCGAGTAAACATCGAGGGCGGTCTTTGTTGGCGAAGCCTGCTGATAGTCAAACGAGATTCGATTATGTACCCAATCGCAGACGGCCTGCACCCTTCTCCAACCAGGCTGGACATTACCGAAGAGCTCACTGGCAATGTTTGAAAGCCGATCCACTTCGCAATAGCGGCTATTCAGCAGGTATACGAGCAACTGATCCGGCAATTTGCCGACCGGTGTCTCGCAGTGCAGCTAAGTTCACTTCGTCTGGTTCATCCGATTGCCGAATCAGCGTTGAACCCGAGAGCCGCAGAAATCCTGGAGGCGCAACGAACCGCGAGCATCGATTCCCAAAGCTGTCGATATATTGGGTAATCTTGAGCTCCGGTTCCGTCTTCAATTCATCCGGCTCCAGACAGATCGCCTGCGCGAGAAGGATGGACACTGAGGAGCGCAACCATGGCGACACTGGCCGGAAGCTGGAACTGGATGTCGTATCCAAGCCGGATGAACATGTCTAACCTCATGCCCCGACGGGACTGGGTGCTTTTCTGCGGGTGGGAATGGGAAATGACGCAGGTCTATTATCTCATTGACTGAGCAAAGCTGTGGGTGGCGCTGCCGCGAAGACCGAAAGCAGCATTGAAGAGTTTTGCTGGGCTGGTCCCGGCTGGCCGCATCGGGAGACCTGACGAGGGTGCGAAAGCGGCGCTGTGGCGGTGTAGCGATGCTGCGTCCCACGTGACAGGGCTTGGATGATTGTTGATGGCGGTCTGACCGCCTGGGCGCGCTAATCTACGCAAGGACGCTCCTACCACTGCTCGGACTTGGCTTCGGACAACTCCCGGATTGTCGATCCTTCCCTTACTACAAATGGTGCAACTTCCAGTTGGAGGGTGACACGATCAAAGTGGACGAACAGAATTTCTATCATGCCCACCGGGAATATTGTGTTGTCGATATTGGCGACGAGAATCTCTCCTAACCTCTTGGCAGTCCATTCGTAGGGAGTCTTCTGTGTGTATCTCGCGAGCGCTCCGTTAAAATCGCCACTAAATCAACTCGATCTTTTCCTATTCCGTTAACTTCTCGCACGATCACGTCTTCCGGTGACAGCGCCGCTGTGACGCCGTCGCGCACGAATCGTCCCGGCCGCATCCGGAGGCCATCCGGGAAGATCCATCACACGCATGTACAACGTGACTCATCGATTCCTGGGATTCTACCCCGATTGAGTAAATGATCGGCGGCAAAGTTCTTCACAAAAAACGCCCGTCAGTCTGACCCAGACGGGAGAGAGTTTTCACTCCACAATTTCGCGTATCTCTTCAACAAAATGAGGTTGCAATAACGCATCATCCAATTTTGATCTGGTCAATTTGATACATCCCTAAGCTCGCTGAATCTGCTAGGTACGGGCGTAAAAGGGCATTAAGGGGGATAGAATACATCGCATGTCAGAGACGATGGGTTCTGTTATCAATAAAGTCGTCCTTGCCGCCGAGCGGATGGGATTGCTCGTAACCGATAAACAAGCACGTGAGGCGATCGCGCGTCAAAATGACGACTACGTTATTGACGCATTCAATCCGGTGACGCCCATGCCGGATCTTCCTGGGGAAACAATTGATCGCTATGCCGAGTCTTTGTTCGACAGGTAATGGAGGATTATAACCACGTCTCCTTCACGGCCGTACCGAGCGCCGTCTCTTTAAGGATCGAGCATCACGGCCGCGGAAAAGCCTCGCGCCGGGCCTTCAAGCGAGATGTTCTCTGCGCGAACGCTGGCCTGCCCAATTCCGTCGGCAACAAGCCTACAAGAACCCGCAACAAAGATGCTTCGTTTTATTCCCCATTTCTTCGCTTGAGAAGTTGAGTTGTACTCATCGCTTGGGCACTTCAGAACGCCTGCACTAAGCGGTGCTGCGATTCGAGTGTGCCGCATTGGGGTTCTGGTCGGTGCCGCGCATCGTATATCAGATTGCGCTGCATCTGGTATCAAGAAGTAGACCTCTGCGATTCCAGCCCGATTTTTTGGATCGATTCGCGCGTATGATGCGGGGATAGCGAGGTCAGAATGGGACAAAAGAACACGAGTAAGGTCGCCGTGATCACAGGCGCAACAGGCGGAATCGGCGCCGCTATCGCAAAGTCCTTGTCCGGGGCCGGATACCTGCTTGTGCTGAACGCGCCCTCCAGTGAGAAACTGGGCGCACTTGCCTCCGAGCTCGGAGGGCCGTGTGTGGTTGTTGCCGGAAACCTTCGCGCCGAATCGACGCCTGAAACCCTGCTGGCTGCGGCGCTGAACAACTTTGGGCGTTGCGATGTGTGCTTCAACAACAGCGGTTTAATTGAAGCCGGGACAGTGGAAACGGTCGATGTCGAGCGCATTTGCAATATGGTGCGGGTCAACGTGGAAGGCGCGTTTCGCATGGCATACACCTTCCTGCAGCATTTTGTGCGCCAAGGGCGAGGGCACCTGTTCAATACCTCGAGCATTCTGGGCAGAAAAGTGCGGCCCACGGTGGGTGCCTACGCGGCAACCAAGTTTGCGATGGAAGCATTCTCAGAGGCTTTGCGGATGGAACTCAGCAAGTCCGAGGTGCGCATTTCCAGCATTGAGCCGGGGCTTGTGCGGACTGGCTACCAGGATCGCTGGGAAGTGCCGCCAGCAATGCTGATGGGGATGGAAGAGCCGCTGGATCCCACAGAGATTGCGAAAATGGTTTTGGTGATTCTGGAAGAACCGGCCAACCTGCTGATTCCGCAGCATGCGGTTCTGCCCAGAGAGCGCGAACTGGCGTTGACTTAATCGGGGCGGGCGGATTCGTTGCTATCCAGCACATTGCGGTAGGGGCAATGGCGGCAGCCTGATTCGCAACAATATCCCCGCTTCAGGTGGTACGCCGCGGTGAAAACCAGAATTGACCCCTCCATGTAATAGTCCTCTGGCTCGAGCACGGTCGGAGCGATCGAGGCGGGGGGCCGGTTCTCATCCATGATTCTATTTTCATGGATAAGGGCGCCTGTTGTCGGCAGTTAAAATTGACGCATGGCCTTGAGTGCGCAGGATCGTGCCCGCCGCATCAAAATCATCCTCTTTGACGTCGATGGCGTTCTTACCGATGGGACCATTTGGCTGGTCCCTGCGCAGGGCGGTACTTCGAGCAGCCCTGAGACACAGGCACATCTGTCGAAGCACAACAATCATGTGGGATTCGGTACGCATTCGGCGACCATGACGGAAGCGAAAGGCTACAGTGCGCACGATGGCACCGCCATTTCCCTGGCGCGACTCGGTGGCATGAAGTGCGGCGTCATCACCAAACGGATTAGTGAGACAGTTGCTACGCGATCCCGCGATTTGAAACTCGAGTTTGTCTACATGGGCCAGGCATTCAAAATGCAGGCGGTTCGCGAGATTATGCAAAAGGAAGGAGTTTCGCTCGAAGAGATCGCTTACGTGGGCGACGACGTGATTGATCTTCCTGTGATGCGGGAGTGCGGTTTCGCGGTGGCGGTCGCAAATGCGCGCCCGCAGGTGAAGGCCGAAGCGCACTACGTGACGCCGAATGCCGGAGGGTACGGGGCGGGGCGCGATGCAGTGGAGTTCATCCTCGAAGCGAAAGGCCTTCTGGAACAAGTGATCGCCGAGTATATTGATGAGCGCAATCCGATTTCACCATCGATGGACATTGGCAAGGGCGGGGACGTTGGATAGCAGGATCGGGTTGGCGCTTACATTGCGCGCGCCAGGCTGAGGAGGAGAATCACAAGAACGATCAGGCTCACCGCGGCATAGAGCCTATCTTTCTCAAGGGCAAAGCCCACTGTTGCCAAGGCGACGCGCGCGACCGGTGTGGCAATCAAGAGCAGAAGACCGAATTGAATCGAACCTTCGCTGTTGAGATGCGCAGTGGACTTGAGGACCCCCCCAAACGATTGCATGATGGAGCCACCCGCTGAGAACTGGTGATAATCGACCCGGTCTGCATGGTGTCGCACAAGATAGAGAACACCGCCTGCGAATACCATGACTGCGGAGAGCAGGACTCCGGCGCGAAGCAGGTTTCCAATGCTGTTCTCAAGGCGCCGGTCATCCATTGTTCTATACCTTTCCCGTGAGACCATTCACGATCATTTCAATGGCCAGCGCCAGTACCACGCAGCCGAAAACAATGCGCAGCGTGCGCACACGGGCGCGAATGAGAACTTTTGTTCCGACATAGGCACCAGTGAGCACGCCCAGCATGACAGGCATTGCGACACGGGGATCGATGTAGCCGCGGCTCAAGTACACACCTGCACTTGCCGCAGCGGTCACTCCGATCATGAAGTTGCTTGTCGTCGTAGACACTTTGAACGGAATCTTCATCGCGCGATCCATTGCGATCACCTTCAGTGCGCCGGAGCCGATGCCGAGCAATCCTGAGAGTGTGCCTGCCCCGAACATCAAGCCGAAGCCGGCCGGGACATTGCGCACTCCATATTCCCGTCGGGTTCCGTTGTCCGGATAAGTTCCCCCGAGTCTCAGGCGTCTCCCGAGAGCATCGGATTCGGTCGGGCTGACAGTTTCTGCCTCCGATTTGAAGAACGATTGATAAGCGGCCTGGAGAAGGACCAATCCAAAAACAATCGCAATGACATGTGTCGTGAGGTGTGCCGCCAGAATGGCGCCAACGATCGCGCCGACAGTCGTGGCAATTTCGAGCAGCATCCCCACCCGGATGTTGGAATAGCCTTCACGGACGTACGCTGCAGCGGCGCCTGAAGACGTAGCGATGACCGAGACGAGGGACGCGCCGATTGCGTACTTGATATCGACTCCAAGCGCCAGTGCCAGCGCCGGCACGATCACCACGCCGCCCCCCAGGCCGGTAAGCGCCCCCAGAAAGCCTGCGACGGCCGACATGGCGAGAACCACGAAAGTGAATGCCAATGCTGTCATGAGTGGAGTTGATCGCTGCGGAATTCTGCGCGCGAGCTGGTGATTTGCTCATTCTATCTTCCTGGGCCGGTGCGACGGATGGGACTATCGATCGTTTGGATTCCGATTTGGGATTCCGATTTGGAGGGAGCATAGGACGGGAAAACATGTTCGAGGACTTCGTTGCGCAGTGTGAAGCGAAGATCCGTAGCCGGATCGGGCTCCGTATTCGATTGCGAATGCAAGGTGGAAGCCGGAGCCGGCGCCCCCGTGTCGGTGGTGTTGACGACCAGGATACTGGCGCTTCGACCGGCGGGATCGACGAGAAGTTCGGAAGAGAAACCGCCCTGATCGCCATCGTGAAAAATGAATTGGTGGCCGCGAATCTGCAGTACAAAAAACCCGAGGCCCATCCATGGCTGTGCACCGTGTGGCCCACTTGTGTACGGGGTCGGTCTCGCTCCGGCTTCAACCGCGGGGAGCACACCGGTCCAGGCCTCCTCCAGCGAGCTTCGTTTCAGCACGAAGTTGTAGGTCGCGTTAGACGGATCTCCGATGAGAAAGCGCAGATATTTTTCCATGTCGGTGATCGGAGCCTTTAGCCCGCTGTTCGAGGTTGTAATTCCGGTGTCGAAGTTGAAGGGCTGTGGGGTCAGCTTTGCGCCTTCGCGCAGATAGCTTGCGGATACGTGCGACTCGAGAAAATAGGGAGAGCGATCGAAATAGCTTGCATTCATCCCGAGCGGCTTCAAAATGTTTTTGTCAAGATAAACTTCGAAATCATCGCCCGAAAGCCGCTCGATAATCTGCCCAAGGATGACATACCCGAGATTCGAATAACTCCAACGGCTTCCGGGCTTGAACGCGATGTGCGTATAAGGGAGCATGGCAGCCACCTGCGTCCATTTCGTCGGCTCGAAAGGTTGCCAATCACAGCTGGCGTCGTCGTCGCAGTCCCATGGCCAGGTAGGATTGCGGAATCCCGCGCTATGAGTTAGCAGTTGTCGAATTGTGATTGCATCGATGGGGCCGAATTCGTCGTGAACCAGCCTCAATTCCGGCACGTACAACACTGCCGGATCATCGAGCGAGAGTTGGCCTCGATCGCGCAGTTGCAGGATGGCAATCGCGGTTATGGTTTTGGTGATAGAAGCCCAGTTATAGGACGTGTCGGCATCGACTGGCTGATGAGTGTCGCGGCGCGATTCGCCGAACCAGAATTGCCTTGAAGGATCATTTCCATGGACGATTGCGGCGGCACCGCCGACGACACCGTGTTGCGTAAGTACAGCGGTAAACTGCGCGGGAAAGGCGTCTTGCTGCGGGGCTGCCGACGGGCCGAGGAACCAAATGGCCGAAAAGATGATCGTCGTCGGTGCAACGAAGAGGCGCTTCAGCATGGGGGCAATGATATACGACAGATCCGCGGACATCGGAGCCTAGTCAGGATTCCACGACCCGCAACGGCGCTTCAAACGATTGTTCGGATGGATTGTCAGTGCGACGTCTGTGCCTGGCTAGCAGCGGATTTAACTCCAGTTCAGTGCCTGTTTGCGAGTCGACCCGATCAATCCTCGCCGGCATTGAGGTTTTGCGGCTCGTGGATCCTTGTATTCCGAGGAACCCCGTTAGGGCGCAGGATGGATGGAATGTGTGCCGGGGCGATGCAGGTGAGGAAGGTAGATGCGAGAATACGCAAGTCAGAATAGGCCGTGGCCCTGCACATGTAACACACGTCGAGCCTGGCCTTCTTCGGTTTGATATGGTCGGCATAGAAAGTGTAGATTTGCTGCGGCGCAACGTGACGCAGGATATCTTCTTCGCTGCGAAAGGCGATAGTCGCCGATCCTGTGATTCCAGGCCTGTACGGCATGTTGGGAATCGCTGCAAATTGAGGCAACTTTGGACGCGGCCCGACAAGGCTCATATCCCCACGGAGGATGTTGTAAAACTGTGGCAGTTCATCGAGCTTGAACTTTCGCATCAACCGGCCAAATTTAGTCACGCGCCGATCGCCACCTCGAGTGATCCCCGCACCCGCTTTGGCTCCGCTGTCTTCTGACATGCTTCGGAATTTGTAGATGCGGAAGAGGCGGCCGTCGCGCCCAACACGCTCCTGCGAAAACAGTGCTTTCCCGTTCGAAGTAAGCCGTACACATAGAGCGATGAATCCCATTGGAATGGCGAAGAGGAGCAACACGAGGGCGGCAACGGAAAAGTCGAGCATGCGGCGCAGGCTGGACACGCTCCACAAACTTGCAGGAGGAGTTTCCAGGCAGGTTTCAAAAACTTCTGAATGGTCTTGTTTACAAGGAAGAGAACCAAGGCATAAGTTACCCAGCATTAGTGATTCCTGAGGTATTTAGATTTAATCAAGAAGCTGTCAGTCTATTTGCTATCGTTGTGCGCTGTAACAATAAGAGGCTTCACTAACTATAAGCACAAACAGATTCGACCTCAGTATTCACGATCACAATAGCTGTGTGGAAAACGCATGACCGAAGTCAGTCTGGCCGTTGACCTAGTATGTGTGATGCTGAATCGTTGGAGCCTAAAGGTTCTCAGCGTGTCAAAGATGTGGCTACGATGGCAGGAAGCGAAGCCTGTGAGAGCGCCTGAGTCCAAGCCAGCACTTGCGATATCCCTGATAGGCGCATTTCCTTCTCGGGCACAACCACGCTGTCGCCTGGATGAAGGTGAATCTCACCCAGGCCATGCATTGAGAAGGAAGACTGCGAATCGCGAGTCGTGACTGAGCCATCCGCTCTCAAGATAAAGATCCGCTTGCGATCCGCGTCCCGGTTGGGACCTCCCGCAAGACGCAGATACTCGCCTGCGCGGGCGCCCGGGTGGAAGATGAATGCCTGGGAATTAAACACTGCGCCAAGGACCTGCACCGTGTCCGGCTTCACCGGGACCAAGAGGTGGTCGCCGTTTTCAAGGTGCAAATCGGGAAGCTCGAAATTCTCTGAGTTGCCGCTGCGCGCATCGAGAACGATCCTGCCGGTGGCACGGACGGCCCTTATGCGCGCGATCAATTCGCGATTTGAAGACACGGCCTGCTGGCTGGTTGTGCCGTTCAATGGGTTCGATGCAAACATCGAATTACGGAGAAGCTGGTGTTCGAGTTGATCGGAGAACTCATTCAGATGCTGCTGCTCCAGAGTTTGCGTACTCTTGCGCGTGAACGACGCCGCATAGAGATACGCTTGCTGAGTCACTCCGCCAGCTCGCGAGACGATAGAACGCAGGGTCTCGCCCGCAGACACGCTATAAATGCCTGGATGTACAAATTCGCCTTCCAGGGTGATGTACTTCGTTTGTTCGTTGGCGGGAATCTGGATCTCGGATTGGGCGAATATGGTGACGACATCGCCTGCCATCAGTTCAAGATCCTGCGACAGGTCATGATTGAGGACCAACTTGCCGAGACCGAAAGGAATGAGAGAAGTTGTCATCGTGGAAGAGTCGAGGCGTTCGATAACGGCGTAATTCCAGTTCGTCTCTTTTTCAGGACTCTCGACGGCGGACGGCCTTTCCGCCAGATCATCTGGCCTTGGCGGCAGGAATTCCGGAGCAGGCAATCCAAGCTGGGTACGGTGCCACCAATAATCTCGTCGCACCAACGAATCGCGGTCGGGCATCAACTCACTCAAACGCATGCCCTCGTGCCATCGGTAGTGTCCCGGGCTCGCAACAGCTCCGCGCAGCGTGACTGTCTCACTGTAGATGGAAACGACTGAATCGATGCGCAGGATATCGCCATTGGACAGAAGAGTTCCAAGGCCTTCGGGGTCCGTGGAGACCTCGAATGCGCGGCGCTGCGATCGAGCTTCGATGCGTTCGAGTGACAAATGTGCACCAGCGGCAATCGATGTTTGGCCGCCGGCCGCTCCGAGCAGATCCTGGATGGATTCCTTGCCACGAAGTTCATAGATACCCGGCTCGCGTACGCTGCCGAAAATGGCAACCTGCGCTCCGGCTGCTGGGAAGTAGAGAACGTCCCCCGTCTGGAGCTGCGCATCGCCTGTTTTCTCACCGTTCACCAGCAATGCATAGAGATCGAAATCGGTGACGGTCTTATCGTTGCGCTTCAACAGGACGTGGCGCATCGAGCCAGCAGCCGCAGGTCCTCCGCTAGTGAACACCGCATCGATCAGCGTACTGAGGGCACTGACCGTATATTCACCGGGCCGGTGCGCAAGACCCGTGACGTAAATCTGAATCGAGTGAATTTCCCCTATATCGACGGTCAAATCGAAGTTGCGATAGACGCGTTCCATCGCGTCGCGCACATGACCGGTAACCGCGGAGAACGGTAAACCCGCCACATGAACAGCACCGACTTTTGGGATGTAGATGTCGCCTTCGCGACTCACGCGCAGACTCGAGCTGAAATTGATCTGTCCCCAGACGCGGAGGCGCAACTCATCGTCGATGCCAACGATCATGTCTTGCGGGACCGGTCCATGATCGAGCGGTCCGAAGGAAGCAGGCATCGAGCTGAACAGGTCTGCTCCATAAATCGGCAGGGTCTGCCCGATGGAAGCAGCAACAAATCGCTGAAACTCCGTGAGGGGCTCTGGTCTCGCAACTATGTTTCGGCGCGAGCCGTTTCGTTCATCGGTGTGGTTCTCTGTGCGGTTTGGAAGGTTCGCGGCGCTCGCATTGGACGAAGGCGCGGTCAAATCGTCAAGCTTCTGTGACCGCGTGTCTGCGGCTTCCTGAATACTGACCGAAGCTGGCGATCCACTTAACTGTGACGAATATTCGAGCGCGACGGCGCAGCCAAGCGAATCGGGATCGTTGTCAGCTGGACATTGCGCGTGCGCATTCAGTTGTGAGATGGCCACTACTGCAATGAAACAGGCCACTTTGAAAAACAGAAAATAACGGCGAGCAGAATAAATATAAGAATTGTTCATCAGGACAGAGATAGGTTATGAACATTTGTCTCTATTGAGCGTGACCAACATCACAGGCGTTTTCCACTTAGAAACATAAAGTGATCTTGCAGATTTCCAAACCCATCTTTGCGCCGCTTTCTTTCGCTCAGATGGTTCGACATTGTTTATCAAGTGATTAAGTCCGTATCTACCTATTAGTAAAAAGGACGAACATACATAAAAACTATCTAAACAGATAGCACGATCTAGTTCATCTCTGCGCCTAAACCACAACTGTCCAAGAAGGTCATTTTGGCAACGGAAGTACAAGTCCCATCTGCCTGTCCAACGTTTGTCAGCACCAATTCTTTGTTGAGCTGGTTCAGAGTGGCCGCTCATTGGAAGCTGCTGGTGTTGAGGACAGCGACCGCAATCATTTTGTTGGCGGCAATTACCGCTTGGTTGCTGCCGCGCCGATACACCGCGACCGTTGTGATCTTGCCGCCGCAACGAAGTGGCTCGGCAGGGACGGCGATGATGGCGCAACTGAGTGCTGTCGGATCCATGGCCTCGGCAGCAGGCGGGTTGGGCATCAAGAACCCGAATGATCAGCAGATCGCGCTTATGAAGAGCCGCATCGTCGAGGATGCTCTTGTGGCGCGCTTTCATCTGAAGGATCTCTATCACAGCAAATACCTTTCAAAAGCGCGGCGGCGCTTGGAAAAGTCGACAAATATCGACAATGGGTTGAAGGATGGGCTCATACGTCTCTCGGTGACGGACCGGGATCCGCACCGGGCCGCGGAGATGGCGAACGCCTGGGTGGAAGAATACAGCCACTTTTCGGCAACGCTCGCCATTACTGAAGCCTCGCAACGAAGACTCTTCTATGAGCGGCAGTTAGGCGGTGCGCGCGATGACTTGGCGAACGCCGAAGAGTCGATGAAGCTGACCGAGCAGCGCACCGGTGTAATTGACATCGAGGGACAGGACCGCAGCATGATCGCGTCGGCTGCAGTGTTGCGCGGTCAACTTGCGGCAAAACAAATCGAGATCAAAGCCATGCATGAATTCGCTGCCGAAGGAAACCCCGATCTGCAGCGGGCGCAACAAGAGGCCGTCGGCATGGAAGGGCAGTTAGCCGCGATGGACGCGGCCAACGATCGCAAAACGGGCGACCTTATTGCGCCAAAGGGCACGGTGCCGCAATTGACATTGGACTACGAGCGAGCAATGCGCGAGGTGAAATATCGGGAAACGATTCAGGATTTACTAATGCGCCAGTATGAAGGAGCGCGCGTGGATGAAGCCAAAGAAGGAGCGCTCATTCAGGTCGTAGAGCCCGCAGTAGAGCCCGACCGTCCCGATTCGTCCTATAGGGTCTGGATTTTGCTGGGAGCGCTCGTGCTTTCTCTACCCCTGGCTCTGTTGACAGCACTGGCCGCCGAGGTGATCGCTATCGTGCGCCGTTCGCGCCGCCGGTTGGGATCGTGGCACGCCGCGTTCGAAGAGGTCATCGAGGCGTGGCAATGAGCCTCCGCAAGAGACTTGGTCTCGACGGTCCGGTCGCTTACACCTTTCTGGCGCGCATCGTAAACATCGTGGGCAGCACGGGAACCGTTCTGCTCATTGTGCGCTTCCTTAGTCCGGTCGAGCAGGGTTACTACTACACGCTGCTCAGCCTTGTCGCTCTACAGGCAGTCTTTGAGCTGGGCTTTTCGTTCGTCATTCAGCAGTTGGCCGCACATGAATGCGTCCATCTGAAATTCCGCCCCGATGGATGCGTCGCCGGCGATTCAGTGGCACATGCCCGCTTGGCCTCTGCGCTGCAACTCAGTTTGCGCTGGTACACCGTTGCCGCAGCGGCAATGGGGTTGCTTCTAGCTCCACTCGGGATGATTTTTTTTAAGCACCACAGCGCAGGAGGGCCACCGGTTGCGTGGCAGTGGCCTTGGTTCACAGCGGTATTCGCATCGGCGATGGGCCTTTGGTGTTTGCCCTTCTACTCTTTCCTTGAAGGATGCGGGCACGTGCGCGCGGTGGCGGCACTCCGCCTGCGTCAGGCAATTGTGGGCGCGCTGCTTGCCTGGACGGCCATGCTGTTGCATCACGGCCTTTATTCACCCGCGCTGGTCATAGCGGGCAATGTTGCAACCGGCCTGTTTTTCCTGACCTCGCGACGTCAACTGCTCGCTGGGTTGTTGCGCCACCCTGCCCAGGAGAAAGCCATTCGCTGGAGTCGCGAGGTCTGGCCCTTCCAGTGGCGCATCGCCGTCAGTTGGATGTGCTACTACTTCACCGCACAGATATTCATCCCGATACTTTTTTCAATGCGCGGGCCAGTAGAAGCCGGACAAATGGGCATGTCGCTTAGCATCACCGGCTACATGACAAGCCTTGTGCTGCCCTGGATTACGACGAAGGCCACGCCTTTTGGCCGCATGATCGCCGAGCGCCAGTTTCAGGGGCTCGATCGGCTGTTCCGGCGCACGCTGGGTCAGGCCCTGGGAGTGTTCAGCGTCATTGCGCTCGCCGCCGACGCTGGAGCGGCGCTTCTGACGGTTGTCGCTCCAAGGCTGGCTGTGCGCATGATCTCACCGGAACTTTTCGCAGTGCTCGTGCTGGCCGCTGGGGCCAACTTCATCGTGCAGAGCCTGGCTACGCTCTTGCGTTCGTTCAAGCGGGAGCCTTTTCTTGTGCAGTCGCTCGTAGTGGCTTCGTTCACGCTGGTGTTAGCCATGCTGGCTGCGCCTAGATGGGGCGATGCCGGCGTCACCTTTAGTTATTTAGCCGCGACTGCGGGCATCGGTTTGCCTTCGGCGTTGGCAATCTTCGCGCACTCACGGCGGAGATACCTGACGATGATTCCGGTAGCCGTGAGCGGATGCGAAAGAGGATGAGCACCCCTTCCTGCAAGATCTCAGCCTCCGTGCTCCCGCAACGGATCGCTGGTGCGGTCCTCGTCCTGATACCTTTTGCGCTGATCGCCTTCGACGCGACTGGTGTTTTCCCCAACCCTAATGCGAGCGCAATTCTTCTGCTCGTGGTTCTGGCAATCATCGCGTTCGCAGTCCACAAGACTGCGGGGGGAATGGCCAGCCTGATCGGTCTTTTCTATCTCGGGACAATCCTCTGGGTAGCTCCAAGGCCGCTGCTTGCCTTGGTGAGCCAAAACGACAGTGCATATACCCTCTTGTTCGGCCAATTGGCATCGCCACGCGGGCCAGATCTTTCCCGACTCCTCGCGTTCTGGATCACTGGTGTATCTAGCCTGTTCGGTGCATACTTTCTCTTTTTCGGTGGTACCCGCCCTAGCCTGCCGCCGCTAAGCGAGCATGTGAAAGGCTTCTGCAAGCGAAGTTTCATCGTCGCATTCATGATCGTGGCGGTCTCGCTTCCGCTCTTAGCCCACAAGCGCTTTGTCGCATTCGCCACCGGCGGCTACCTCGCGTTGTATCTGAATCAAGCTGATTCGTCTTTTAGTTTGTTGCCTCTCCTCGATTACCTGACTCCTACGCTCTACGCGCTGGCAGTCGTCATTGGTGAAAAGCGATATAGCCGTCTAATGATTGTCGCTGTCGTGTGCTACACGTTTTGCGGCCTCCTTTTTGGGAGAAGGATGGAGGCCGGAACGTGGCTCCTAGTCTTGCTTTGGCATTTTACGACGATTCGAGGCAAACCTATTCGGTTGAGTCGTCTTCTCGTGGGGCTTACCTTGGTGGGCTGTGCTTTTCAATTAGTCGAGATTCTTCGGACTGGAACCGATAACGTCGACTTTATCCTGATGGAATTCTTTACTAGCCAAGGGGTCATCTTTATGATTCCTGCGCTTTCATGGCTTCTGCCGCCCCCGCCAATTCATACCATCGTTGGTTCGCTTCTTTCCGTTCGGCATTTCTATCGTCTTCTAGGCATAGGTTCGATTGGAACAGCCAACATGCTCGATTACATTTCCTCTCAGAGTAGTTTCACTCTGTTTGAGTCGGGGAATGGTCTCAGCACAACAATTTACCTGGACATTTTCTACATTTGCGGACAGGTGATGTTCTTGTACGCGATCCTTTGCGGGCTATTGGGGTGGTTGTTGTGCAAATGGGAACTCGCGTCTTCGCGAAGCCGCGTTGCTCTTTTCTTTCTTTGTGCCTGCTTACCGTCTCTTTTCTTTGTTCAACGCTCCTCGTTGTTCACTGTCACTTCGTTGATTGTCTACATCTCATTGTTCATGGCTGCAAATTACATTCTGAGCCTGTTCTTCTCCCTGATCCAAATCAATGAGGTTCAAACGGGGAGAATCCAGGCGGGGAACCGTGGGGGGTCTTTCTAGTTTCGCGATTACCTCGCAATGGAGACCTTGGCGTCTTCCGTTCTCTTAGCAACAGCCGCGAGGTGCGCCTTTGTAAGGGGAATAAGTTGCCGCAAACTGTGCTTTCCATTGTTTCAACACTGCGTCGCTGCGCACCGATGAATGGATTGGTGAACGTGATTCGGTACTTCGACCCGCTCAAGTATCAGGCTGCCGTGGCTACCCTTTCTCCGGAGCCAGCCAATAGCCTGATCGAAGATCTCCAAGTCATCGGGGTATGCGTAATGCAAATGAAGCTATCGCGCGTCGAGTCTCTGCTGTCCGGTACGCGAAGTCTCCGCCGGCTAGTGTTGAAAGTAAAACCAGACCTGGTTCACACCCATGGGCTTCGAGCTGACATCCTGGCGGCGAGGGCCGGACTGGAATGCCCAATCGTCTCAACGGTTCACTCGGATCTTCGTGAGGATTACCGCTTTGCCTATGGACGCTGCGTTGGTCCGCTCTTGGCTAAGCGAGAGTATGCGGCAATGAGGCGTTTCGACGGCGTAATTGCGGTTTCAGAACCCCTCGCGGATGAAGTATCACGGTCGGGTCTAACGGCACGCGGGATACTCAACGGTGTTAACCGTGACGAATTTTACCCTGCTTCGGATTTAAAGAGCATAAGAGATCTTCGGGCGAATTTAGGTTGGCCGCTGGATGCCGTGGTTGTACTCCACACCGGAGTCCTCAGAAATCTGAAGAATCCGGTGGAGGTCGTGACTGGGTTCATCGCTTCCAAGCTATCCAAGAGTGCATTTCTGGTTTTCGCCGGAGACGGACCTCAAAAAACAGCGTGCGAGAAGGCTGCCGGCAGTGCGTCTAATATCGTGTTTCTCGGCCAGCGGCGAGATGTTCCCGATCTTTTGAGGGCAACCGACATCCTGATCTCGGCCTCAAGTTCGGAAGGGCTTGCGAATGCAACGCTAGAGGGATGCGCGAGTGGAATTCGAGTTCTGGCAACGAATATTCCAGCGCACAGATACGTCCACGATATGTTTCCAGAGCAGATGCAAATCTTCGATAAGGGAAAATCGGACTCTGTCCGAATCGCTTTGGACAGCCTGGAATCAGAATGCTGGCAGCAAAAGTTCCTGCCGTCATCATCCGCATTGGAGAGGATTTCCACGCGCAGGATGTCGCGTGAATACCAGGACTTTTATTCCGAAATCCTTCGAACGAGATACGGTGCGAATTAAAGAGTAGAAGAGATGGCCTGAAGACGATGAAGCTCTCCGTATTGATGTCTGTGTACGACAGGGAATCTCCTGCCTATTTGCGTGAATGCCTGGACAGTCTTGTCATGCAGACTCTACCGGCCGATGAGGTCGTAGTCGTCGAAGACGGGCCGCTGGGAGAGCAACTGAAGACAACCATTGCTCAATATAGAAAGATTCTGCCCATCGTGTCCCTTCCTTTGCCAACCCATGTCGGGTTAGGGGCTGCACTTCGTGTGGGTGTCAATCGATGCCTTGGAGAATACGTGGCTCGAATGGATTCAGACGACATCTGCGTGCCGAACAGATTTCAGAGACAGATTGGCTTTTTGGAAAATAACCGCACAGTCGATGTGGTTGGCGGCGCGATCGCCGAGTTCGACCACGACTTCTCGGCTCCGTGCTCGATCCGGCATCTTCCCGCAGGGGGGCAGGTCTTGCGACGTTTTGCCAAATCGCGGACGCCCATGAACCATATGACAGTCGTCTTCCGCAAAGCCTCGGTTGTCAATGCGGGCAGTTACGAATCCTGCGAGGGATTTGAGGATTACCACCTTTGGGCGAGAATGTTGACGCGCGGTTATTCTCTGCTGAACTTGAAGGACGTCCTGGTCTACGCTCGCTGCGGCAATGGGATGCAAGAGCGCCGCGGAGGTTTTGTCTATCTCAAGCGGGATATTCGATTCCAGTTGTTTCTTCATAAGTTGGGTCTGGTGTCCGCTTCGGAATGCTTCGGAAACATTCTGGTACGGAGTTCTGTCCGACTGGCACCTAGAGCTGTTCGTTCCTTGTGCTACCGTCTTTTCCTTCGATCCGGGGTACCGCACGAGAGACCAAACCAATCATGCGAACGCGCTCATGTCACCCGCTAAGGCGCGATCGACACAAGGATTGACGCTCGCTCGCGCTGCATCGCGATTCGTGTGTCATGATCTACGAAGATTTTCGTTGACAAATACGAAATGCTTCGTATATTGTGGCCAACATGATGACGAAGTCCTCCACATCCTTGCCCCGTCCGACGGAATCTGAGCTCGAGTTGCTGCGGATTCTGTGGGACAAGGAACCGGCAACTGTCCGCGACATTTACGAAGCGCTCAATCTGCAGCGCCCCTCTGGATACACGACGGTATTAAAGATGTTGCAGATCATGACCGCGAAGGGGCTGGTGGTGAGGGACGAGGCCAACCGCGCGCATGTCTATCGAGCAGCGTTGAGCCAGGATGTCACCCAAAACGAGATTCTCAAAGACCTGAGCGTGCGGCTGTTTTCAGGATCGGCCGCGCAGCTTGCATTGCACGCGCTGGCCATGGAACCCGCGAGCGCCGATGAACTGGAAGCCATTCGCGTACTCATTGATAGCAGGCGCCCCGCCCCGGAAGCGAAATCCGCGCAACGAGGAAAACTTCAGCCATGAGCCACACACTCGAAGCCATTGCCTGGACCTTGATCCATTTCTGCTGGCAGGCTGCCGCCATCGCAGGAATCTATCGCATGCTGACCGTTCTGCTTGCTCGCAGCGCGAGCCAAACCCGTTATGTACTTGCGGTTGCGGCAATGCTGCTGATGGTGGGGGCTGCGGTGGGCACCTTCGCATTGCAGATACGGTCCTCTACACCTTCCCCTACGTTGCACAACGCAGTGTCGACCGTAGAGGGTGCGTCGCTCGTGTTGCCGCGGACGCTGGCGCCCGGCCTCATCTCCCAACGGGAAGATGTCGCTGGCTCGACGCAAGCCAATCTGCTGCGCTGGATCGACGGCTTCTGGGTTCTTGGCGTGGTTGTGCTTTCGGTGCGCAGCCTGGGCGGCTGGTGGGTGATTCAACGATTGCGCGCCACCGCAATTGCGGAAGCTCCTGAAACGGTCCGCGCCAGCTTTTGGCGCATCCACGCGGCAATGGGGCTTAGCAAGCCGGTGCTGCTGCGGGTCTCCAGTGCGATTACGGGGCCCATCACAGTAGGTGCACTGCGCGCCATGGTGCTGTTGCCGCTTTCTGCAATCACGCTTCTTGGTCCCGATGAGCTTGAAATGGTATTGGCGCACGAATTGGCCCATGTGCGCCGCGCCGACTTTCTCTGCAACTTGGTACAGACCCTTGTGGAGACACTTTTCTTCTTTCATCCTGCCGTGTGGTGGATTGGCAGTCGCATTCGCCACGAGCGCGAGCTCTGCTGCGATGATCTCGCGCTGAAGGTCTGTCCGAACCCTGTAACCTACGCTACTGCGCTCTTCAGGCTCGAGGAACAGCGCGCTCGCCAGTGGAGGCTCGCCATGGCACTTGACGGACATCAGGCACCGCAAACCTTACGCCTCAGAATTGCCCGCATTCTTGGGGAACCCGTTGCTCGCGTCGGCGGGCGGCCTGTGCAGCCTTTCTCACTGGCTGTTGCATGCATCGCGCTTGCGGTCTCACTTTTTGCTGCGCGCCCAGTGGTGGCGAGCCTGAACCCCGCGCTTTCGTCGGCGTCAACGCATATTGCTTCGCTCCAGGCGAGTGCTGCGCCGGCAGGCAAGGTACTCAAGCCCGCTCTCAAAGCGACGATGCATCTTGTGTCTGCAGGCGCGGTTTTGCAAGCCGCGACTTCCGATCCGGAAGAAAAACAATCGAACGCGACGCAGCCGAGGGCCAGTTACATCGACCGCATGAAGGCTGCCGGATACGACGTCGATCTCGACAAGTTTATTGCGATGAAAATCCAGAATGTCACGCCGGAGTATGCGCAGGCGATGGCGCAGGCTGGTTTTGGGAAACCTTCGGCCGACGAACTTATCTCGTGCAAGATTCAAGGCGTTACGCCCGAGTACATCAGCGGCCTCAAGCAGCAGGGATTTCAAATCAAGAGTTTTCAGGATGCAGTTTCGTTTCGCATCTTTGGAGTCACGCCGGAATTCGTGGCGGGCATGAAGAGTGCAGGATTCAATGACCTCACCTCGGAGCAACTGGTTGCGCTGCGCGTGCAGGGCGTCACGCCTGAATATGCGCGGCAGATCGCACAGGAGTATCCGGGGGTGACGGTTGATGACGTAGTCAAGACTCGCATCTTTCATATCGATGCCGCGTTTATCGAGTCGGCAAAGAAGCACGGCTTCACCCACTTATCGCTGGAGAAGTTGGTGCAGCTGCGCATCACCGGTCTGCTCGATGACGAATCCGTGAAGTAACAGGTCAATCAAGATCCAGTTTCCCTTGCCGTGAAGAAGGGGCGGTCCCGGGCGGGGCCCCGCTTCGCGGCAACCGGAGAACTACGCCTTGTCGCAAGCTTTCAGCGAATGGAGATACCGATGAACACGCAACGACTTCACGTTCCCCTCATCCTCATGGCCTCTGCTATCAGCGCATTGCAATCCGCCGCACTCGAGCCTCTCCGTGCGGCGTGCGCCATCACCGCGAGCGAGCAAGCAGGTAAATTCCGCTTGCACATCGATAGCGGGGACTGTGGCGACGGGCATTCGCATTGCGGATCGAACTACAGTGAAGAATCGATGGACAGGTTCAGTGGCATTACACTGGCGGACCTGGCGCGCGATGGAGAGCAGATTACTGCAACCCTTCGGGCTGAAGCAGGCACATTCACCTGCTCAGGCAAGGTGCAGAGCGGTTCGCTCGTGGGCGATTCTCTCTTCGTACCGGACGCGGCATTTGCCGCGCGAATGGAACAGATGGGATTTTCCGGCCTCGATTCAGAGAAACTGCAAACCTATGCCTTCGTGAATGTCGAGAGCGAGTGGGCGCATTCGCTGCAGCAGCTAGGCATTCAGGGGATGACCACGGACAAATTGATTCCGCTTCGCATTTTCAAGGTTGATGTAGGCTATGTCCACAGCATCACAGCGCTCGGCTATGATCTCCCTTCGGCCGATCAACTGATCTCCATGCGGGTGCAAGGCGTTGACGCCGCGGAAGTGCGCGAGATTCGCTCGCTCGGGTATCACCCTAATTTTGACGAGCTGATTCAGATTCGGATCTTCAAGATCACTCCGGATTTCATCCGGCGCATGGAAGCCCGCGGACTCAAGGACCTGACAATCGCCAAGCTGGTGCAGATTCGAATCTTCAAGCTTGCCGACTGAGCCTGATATGCGGGGATGGTACGCAAGCCGGGCCGCATCGCGATCCACGCGTCGCCATCCATTGAAGAGTGGTTCAGCAAACAGGCGCGAGCGCAACGAACGCGCGTGGGATGCGCGGTTGAGGACGAGGCGTTCAACAAGGAAGGCGACAGATCGCCTATACTCATGCCCATGAAATCCGCGCAATCCTACGCGCTCTTTTTGTGCACATGCATTCTGACTCTTGTCACTTTGGAGGCAACCGGCCAGCGTCCTGCAATTCTGCCGCCGCTCCATACAGAAGGAAACCAGATCGTGGATGCCGCAGGTCGACGGGTGCGGCTCACTTCTGTGAATTGGTACGGATTCGATCAAAAGGAATATGTGGTTGGAGGTCTAGATCACGCTCCTCTGAATGCGATCATCGCGCAGATCCAGCAGGTCGGTGTGAATTCAGTCCGGCTGCCGTGGGCCAACGAAACGCTTGAACAGAATCCACTCGTGCCCGACTATGCCGTTGCAGCGAATCCAGCGTTCAAGGGCAAGCGCGCGATGGAAGTGATGGACCTTGTGATCGCCGCACTTGCGCGCGCACATATTCTCATTATTCTCGACAACCACATGAGCAACGCAGACTGGTGTTGCAGCGAAACCGATCACAACGGGCTCTGGTACAGCCGTGAATATCCTGAGGCAAGCTGGCTCGCGGACTGGAAGGGGATGGCACTTCGCTATCGCAATCAGGCTTGGGTGGTTGGCGCGGACCTGCGCAACGAACTTCGCAGTGGGGCAGCCTGGGGTGGCGCCAATCCGAAATTGGATTGGCACGCAGCGGCCGAGCGCGGTGGGAGCGCCGTTCTCGCCGCCAACCCACATCTACTCATCATGGTCGAGAGTCCCGAGTACTCGACCAACTTCACAGGCTTTGACAAGCTGCCCGTGACATTGCCGGTTGCGCATAGGCTGGTCTATTCGCCCCACGCCTACCACGCAGAAGGCCAGGGCCTTCCCAACTATGAAGAGTTGAAGCGGGCATACGAAGCGCGTGCTACATTCTTGCTTCACACCAAGCCCGCAACGCCTCTCTGGGTCGGCGAATTCGGCACCTGCCAGACTCTCGATTGCGGCGCCAATTCTGACTGGTTCAAGCTGTTCGTCCAACTGCTCAAAGACAATCCACAAATTTCGTGGAGTTATTGGCCCCTCAATGGCACTCAATCCGCAGGGGTATCCCGCAGATACAACTCAGTCGAGAGCTACGGTCTGTTATCGGCCGATTATCAACACATCGCGGCGCCCAAAATTGTCGAAATCCTGCGCACTGTGGAAGATCAGCCTTAACTGCAACCCGACCTGCCCGCCTTGACTGAGCCTTATTGGATGCCTGCATGACGGACAACTCAGATGGCCACTCCCAGGCTCTCAGTCCCAAGTGAATGAAAACTGACTTGAAATCAAAGACCCAGGCAACTGTGCAAGTGTTTCGTACCTTCCCATAGATGTCCGAGTGGTGTATGCTAGTCTTCCATAGAAGTTCGAGTGGAGGGATCGCTCATGGGGAAGAAAGCGCAACCAGAGGGAGAGATGCTCAAGGGGACACTGGACATGATGGTCTTGCGGACCCTTGCAACAGGCGATGCCCATGGACACACGATCGCCAAAGTGATCGAGCGAACTTCTGAAGACGTCCTGGAAGTGGAGCAGGGCTCCCTGTATCCGGCGTTGCATAGGCTGGAAGACCGTGGATGGGTTTCATCGTACTGGGGCGCGAGTGAGAACAATCGCAAAGCCAAGTTCTACCGGTTGACCGCCGTAGGGAAAAAGCAACTTGTGCGCGAAACGGATCGGTGGCGGCAGATGGCACGTGCCATTGCGCTGGTGATGGGCGAGAAGGTCCTGACGCCTGGAGATGTGAAATGAGCTGGCTCAGATTTCTTCGCCGAAAACAAGCAGATGCCGATCTGCAACAGGAGATCACGGTCTTCCTGGATGAGGAGATTGCCGAGAACAGGGCGCGCGGGATGGGTCCGGAAGAGGCGCGGCGTCAGGCCCGCATCAAGCTCGGAAACCCTCAGATTGTTCGAGAAAGGCTGTGGCAGCAAAACACGTTTTCGCTGCTGGACACTGTGGGCCGCGACTTGAAATATGCGTGCAGGACACTGGCGCGCTCGCCGGGTTTTTCGCTGATCGCGGTCACGGTCATGGCCTTGTGCATCGGCGCCACTACCTCGCTCTTCACGGTTGTGCGCTCCGTGCTGCTGAGGCCGCTTCCGTTTCGCGATCCGGCGAAGTTGGTGATGGTCTACGAACATTTCCGTGATGCCCGCAGCAACGCGCAAGGGTTCAACTACAACTCCGTCGCCCCTGCTGACTACTTCGATTGGCGCGCGAAGACTCACGGCTTTGAAGACATGGCCGCGATGCGCTACTGGCAATTCAACCTGACCGGGGAGCGCGGAGAGTTGCCGGAACAGGTCAAAGCGCGCGGCGGGAGCTGGAACCTCTTTCCGCTGCTGGGGGTGCCCGCGGCCATCGGGCGCACGTTTACTGAGAGCGAAGATCGTCTGGACGGAACTGCCGTCATGCTGACGTGGAGTCTCTTCGAGAGGCGCTTCGCGGGGGACGCTTCGATTGTTGGCAGACAAATCCACCTCGACGGAAAGCCTTATACGGTGGTCGGCGTGCTTCCACGGGGGTTCACTTATCCCGATGCGAAGGTGCAGGTTTGGGTCCCGTATCTGTCAGGGTTACCGGCGGATATCATCCCGCATCATGACTATCACTTCACCACAGTGGTGGCCCGGTTGAGACCGGATGTGAGCCTGGCCAGTGCCCTGAGCCAGGTAGCGGCGGTGCAGTACCGGCTGCATATGGAGAACCTGCATGCGCCAGTGGCCGAAGATGTGGCGCCGCGAACCATCAATGACGACCTGGCACGGGATGTGAAGAAACCTCTGCTGATCCTAATGTGGGCCGTTGCATGCATGTTGCTGATCGGCTGCTTGAACGTCGCCAACCTGCTGGTGGCCCGCGGAGCAGCACGGCAAAAGGAAGTAGCCATCCGGGGCGCGCTGGGCGCACAACGATGGACGCTCATCCGCGCGCAGTTGGCGGAGAGCTTGTTGATTTGTCTCGCCGGTGGCGCGGGAGGGGTGTTGTTGTCGCTGGCGGCTACTGGATGGTTATCCGGCGCGTGGAAAGAGCTACCCAGCGCCGCGGGCATCCACGTCGACGGCGTTGTCCTGGGATTCGCTTGCGCGGTGGCTTTTTCGGCAGCGTTGCTCGCCGGTCTGCTGCCGGCCATCTCGTCCACAGGCAAGGGGGTTTTTGCCTCGCTCCAGGCTTCATCGCGCACTGCCAGCGGTAACCTCTCCCGCGCCACAATGCGCAAGACGTTGCTGACTGTGGAGATCGCGGTCACTGTGGTGTTGTTGATCGGCGCGGGGTTGTTGCTCAGGAGCTTCGTTCGTCTGCGCACGACCGACGTCGGATGCGTGACGAACAATGTACTTTCTTTGGACTACAGTCTTCCAGAGAAGAAATACGCCACCCCGGAAAAGGTGAACATCTTTAACGAAGCCCTGCTTGAAAAGCTGCGCGCCCTGCCCGGCATCCGTGCCGTTGCCCTCGGTTCGATTCTGCCCGGAGAAGGAAATGGCGGCGACGACATGTTCACCATCAAGGAACATCCACCGCTGAAACCCGGCGAATTGCTGCCCGATGCCCTCGTCCGCGCAGCCGATCCTGGGTATTTCAGCGCGCTGCAGATTCCCTTGCTGCAGGGACGTTTTTTCACGGGCGATGACCGGCTGGACCGCGCCAAAAAGGTTGTCATCAGCAGCGCTCTTGCCCGGCAATATTTCCCGGGCGAAAACCCGATAGGCAAGTCCATTCATGTACCCGCGCTCAAGGACGCGGACTATGAAATCGTCGGTGTCGTCGGCGACACGCTTTGGCAGGTCGGTCAGCCCATCCTGCCAACCATGTATTTTCCGATGCTCGCTGGAGACGTTGATCGCGGCGGTTCGCTCGCCATTCGTACTGACTCCGACCCGCTGGCAATCTCGGTTCCGGTGCAAAAGCAGATTGCAAGCCTCGATCCCGAACTGCCCGTTTCCAACGTGCAGACGATGCAGGAAGCAATTGGCGAGTCGCTGGGGAATGCCCGCTTCAGCGCCAGCTTGGTGCTGACCTTCGCGGTACTGTCGCTGCTCCTGGCCTCCGTAGGCCTGTATGGTGTGCTTTCGTATCTGATGACGCAGCGAACAACGGAACTTGGTGTGCGCATGGCGCTGGGCGCCCAGAGAGACCAGGTGCTGCGGCTGATGCTCTTCGATGGATTGCGGCCGGCAATCCTTGGATTAGTACTTGGCTCGGCAGCCAGTGCCGGCATCACGCAGTTGATTCGCTCCATGCTCTATGACACGAGGCCACTCGACCCTGCGGTGTATGTCGCCGTCACCTTTACCCTTCTGATGGTCGCAACTCTTGCGTGTGTCATTCCCGCGTGGCGAGCCTCGCGGTTGGATCCGATGCAGGCGTTGCGGGCTGAATGATCTTCTGTGCCGCCGAAGGATTTCGAAGCCACAGCTGATGATGCGCGGCATCATTGGACAAGCCGCATTTGGCAGTGCTTTGGCCACCCGTGAAAAAGCGGGATCCAGTCGGCGATCCTTCGCTTGGTCTACCTTTCAACCCGATGCAAGACGACTGAGATTCCCTGAGGCATGTGGCGGGGCATATTGAACGACGGATCGGATCCGTCCGGCGGCGGCCCGACTGCGGGGCGCGCTCCAGAAGGTTCCTCCGGCGGAAGCATCCGGAAGGGAATTTGGATCTTTCGCTCAAGTTCGAGCTGGTCTCCGTGGATCCTCCCCGCATAAGTGCTGTTCCCGCTCTTGAAAGAGACATCGGCGCCGTTCACTTTGCCTTCGGCAATCGGAATCGGAGCATCGCTGCCGCCGAAGAAGCCGCCGCCGGTGCCTTCGACGCTTCCGGTCAAGTTGTTGCCCTCTTGATGCAAAGAGAAGACGGTCACGCCGTTACCCACGAGAAATGACATCAGCCCTGTTGCTTCACCACCGGGTATGGGCCTCCACAGACCAGTGATGCCCGAACCAGTCGGCACCTCGCGCTCCCAAACCGGCACCTGCGCGCGAAGAGCCACGCTTTTTGCCGGAATCGTCACGCTGGCCGATGTGAGCCCCGGAGACGTGGCTTCGACGCTGATGTCGCCCGCGGTCTTCGAGGCCTGGGCAATGGCCATGCAGTAACCCGAAAACGCTTTGCGCACATTGCCCTTGTCTGGCTCTTGATCGGTTGGATCGCCATTCCCAACCCCGATCAACTTTCCGGCGCCAGAGACCTTGAATGTCACCACGTTGTCAGTGATGGGAACGACGCGGCCCTGCGCATCCTGCACCGCGACGGCGAACATGGCCACGTCTTCGCCGTCAGCGGAGACCTGCTGCCGGTCTGCCGTCATGACCAGCTTCGCCGCGGAGCCCGTGGTTTCGCGCTTTGTCGTCATCACCACTTTGTCCCCTTTATAGCCACGCGCTTCGAGAGTGCCGGAAGCGTACCTCACATTCCATGCGACGTGCGAATCCTTCTTCACATCTTTTGTGCCAAGGTTTTCGCCGTTGAATAAGAGCTCAACCTTATCGAGATTCGAATAAACCCAGACAGCGATCTCTTTGCCTTCCATTCCCGGCCAGTTCCAATGCGGAAACAGATGCAGAACGGGCTGAGCGGTCCACCAGGATTGGTAGTAGTAGAAGGAATCTTTCGGAAAGCCGCACGTATCGATGATTCCGTACTGCGAGCTGATGTTGGGCCACTCATTGGGCGAGGGCTCGCCGCGGTAATCGAAGCCTGTCCAGATAAATCCTCCAGTGAGCCACGGTCGCGAATTGCAGAAGCTCCACCAACCTTCCGCCGATGCGCGGCCTGTGGTGGTGTAAGGATCGTAGGAGCCGACGAAGCCCTTGTCGTGGTCAGTGATGTAAATGCCGCGCGTGCCCACGGCGCTCACAGTTTCCGTGCCCATGACGGGCTTCTCGGGATGAGCCTTGTGATAAGCCTCGGCGCCGGGGTCCATGTAGTTATAGCCAATGACATCGCACACCGCGAGGCCGCCAGTTCCAATCGCTCCGGTGGGCGCGATAGAGACCGGACGCGAACCGTCATGTTTGGTTGCGACTTCTTTCATTGCCGTGAGAATGCGGACACCCTTCTCGCCGTTTGCCTGGCCTTCTTCGTTGCCCATGGACCACATAAAGACGCTGGGATGATTCCGGTCGCGTCGCACCAGGTTCTCGAACTGGCCTAGCCCTTCGGGATTCGAAGACATCATGCGCGTCTCGTCGAAGACCAGCATGCCGAGCTCGTCGCAAGCATTCAGCAGTTCGGGAGTGGGCGGGTTGTGCGAGGTGCGCAGGGAATTGCAGCCCATCTCCTGCAGCTTTCGGATGCGGTAGTACTGGACTGCGTCGGGCAGCGCTGCGCCCAGCCCCGCATGGTCCTGGTGATTGCAAGTGCCTTTCAGCTTGACCGGCTCGCCGTTGAGGAACAATCCCTTTTCTGCATCGAACTTCAGGTCGCGAATGCCAAAAGGGGTTTCGTAACGGTCGACGATCTCGTCGCCCGCTCTCACTTCTGTTACCAGCTTGTAGAGGTTGCGTTTTTCGAGCGACCAGAGCGTCGGATTCCTGACTACAACCTCCTGCGTGTAGGTTTGCTCGTCTCCTTCAGCAATCGGCATTGTCGGCGAAACAGATTTTCCAGCCGGGTTTCCGGCGGGATCGAGCACAGTGGAGACCACGCGCGCACTCTTCGTCTCCTTGCCGTGGTTGTTCAATTCTGTGCGGATGGAAAGCGCTTGCTTTTCCTGCCTCGACCTTCGCCGCGACGAAAGTTCCCCATTGCTTCACATGAACCGCGTCCGTCTTCACAAGCCAGACGTGCCGATAGATTCCAGCGCCCTCGTAGAACCAACCATCGCTCGATGTCGCATCGACGCGCACCAGCAACACATTTCTTCCGCCTGGATTGGCGAAGTCTGTCACGTCGAATCGGAAAGGATCGTATCCACCGCTGTGGCGGCCCACATAAAAGCCGTTGAAGACAACCATCGATTCGCGATAGGAGCCATCGAACTCGATCGTGATGCGTTTGCCCGCATCCGTCGCGGGAAGTTCAAGCACGCGGCGATACCAGCCGACACTGGTTTCGGGATAGTTGCGCCCGAGCGGATAATATCCCTTGCTGGCAAGAGCTGGGTCGTTCTTGAAAGGCAGCTCGATGGCCCAGTCATGCGGCAGATCGATGGCCTGCCAGTCGCCATCATCGAAGGCAGTTGAACCGGCAGGAAGAAAGTTTCCAGTCTTTTGGAAATTGCCGGACCGCCCGCTTCCGAAACCGAAATCCTTCGTAGGATCATCCGCGTGCCCGAAGTGAAAGCGCCAGCCGAAGTCGAGCAGCAAGCGTTCGCGCCCGGCGCTCGGATAGGTCGACTGGCTCGGCGCGCTCTGAGATTGCGGGTCTGGATCCAATGCAGCCACTTCCATTGCCGCGGCCATTGGACTCAGATCGTGTGCCGCTACGGCAATGGCGGGCGCCAGCAGGCTTGATTTCAAAACATCGCGGCGTGAAAAGCTTTTCATTTTTGCTCCTATGCAGGAAATTCGAACAGTAAACGTTGCCCAAAACAGGCGGAATTTTTCCCGGATTTCAAGGACCCGCCAGTATACGCTTGCGCCGCAAGCGCGCAAGAACTTCTTGTCGGCCTCGAAGAGACCTGAGAATTGAGGGGCACACTCTCGCAAACAAACCTGGAGTGCACGACGCAGTCTACTCGCTCAAATGAACCGTTCTCTGATACGGGGACGGGCAGCCTCATTCAAGCGGCAAGCCCACGTAGTTCTCCGCAAGGGAAGTGGCTGCAGCCCGCGAACTCATGACGTACTCCAACTCGGCCACTTGCCGTCTGCGATCGAAAGGCGAAGCATCGTCAAATAGATGCAGTAACGAGGTCATCCACCAGGAGAAGCGCTGCGCGTTCCAAATCCGGCGCAGGCAGGTTGCGGAGTACGCATCGAGCTTCTTACCATCCTTCTCGCGAAACTTTTCTCGGAGTGCTTCCGCGAGATAATGCACATCGGCGAACGCCAGGTTCATTCCCTTCGCGCCGGTCGGTGGAACGATATGTGCCGCGTCGCCGGCAAGGAAGAGGCGTCCCCACTGGAGGGGTTCGACGACAAAGCTTCGCATGCCTGTGACGCCCTTTTGCAGAATTCTTCCTTCTGTTGGGAGCCAGCCATCGGAGCATCTGAGACGCGTCTGAAGTTCATTCCAAATGCGGTCGTCGCTCCAATCTGCAAGATCTTCATCCGATTTGCATTGCAGATACAACCTGGTTACGCGCGGCGATCGCATGCTGTAGAGAGCGAATCCACGCTCGTGATACATGTAGACCAGCTCTTCGCGTGAGGGTGCAGCTTCGGCAAGAATTCCGAGCCACGCAAAAGGATAGGTGCGGTCGTAGACGGTGAGTGCTCCCGGTGGGAAAAACGATCTTGAAACACCATGAAAGCCGTCGCATCCGGCGATATAGTCGCACGAGAGGGTATCGACATTGCCTTGCTTCTCCAGGCGAATTGAAGGGTGAGTCCCATCAAATCCGTGCAATGAAACCTCGCCGCATTCAAAACGCAGATCGCCGCGGTCGCTCAGACGGCGAGCAATCAGGTCCTTCACAACTTCCTGCTGACCGTAGACGGTCACCGCCTTTCCGGTGAGTTCGACGAAGGGAATGCGATGGATCAGTCCATTCAGTCCCAATTCGATGCCCTCATGTCGAAGGCCCTCGCGCTCCAGCCGCTCGGCGATGCCCGCGTCGCGTAACATTGCGACGCTTGTGTGCTCCAGAACTCCTGCACGCACGCGTTCCTCGCAATAGTTGCGCGGCTTTGCTTCCAGTACGATCGATGCGATGCCATGCTGATGAAGCAAATGCGAAAGCATCAAGCCGGCCGGTCCTGCGCCGATGATTCCGACCTGGGTTTCGAACGTTGCCATGACCGTTTCTGCTATTGCTTTTCGCGCTCGTTCAGAACTTCCTTGGCGGCCTGGAAGGCCGCATTGGCCGCGGGAACGCCGCAGTAGACCGCGCAGTGCAGCAGCACTTCGCGAACCTGCTTCGGGAGATACTCCATTGTTGGCGGCAGCCCGTAAGTGCAGCCGCAGTTCCTCTCCACGATTGAGCGCAACCATCAGGCCGATCGTCAGCAAGCTTCGCGCGTGCGGCGAAAGGCCGGGACGCGTCCAAATCTCGCCCCAGGCATAACGTGTGATGAGATCCTGAAATTCCTCATCCAGGGCGCTTTTTACGGCTTCGGCGCCGTCTACGTGCGCATCGCCGAGAACAGTTCGGCGCATACGCATTCCCACCTCGTGGCGTTCGCTTTCATCCATTGCTGCTGCGCTCCTTTTCGTCGAAAAACTCGAGAATGGGAAGACCGTCGATCGCAACCCCAGAAATTCGGCGATGGGCATCACGCCTCCTTCAAGACCCGCTCAATAAAATTCTGTGAACTGCCAAGGTATGCGCGTGGCTGCAAAAGCAGATCAATTTCCGCGTTGGTCAGATGCGCGGTCACTTCAGGAACCGTCTTCAAGATGGCGGAAAGGTGCTGCCCCGTCTCTCTCGTTTGGACGGTAGCTTTGCGAAGGATTTCATGTGCGGCCAAACGTCCGACTTTTTGTGCCAGCGCCGCACTCACCGCCTCGGCCTGAGCCAGCCCCAGCATTGCATCGAGATTTGAAGCCATTCGCTTCGCATCCACCTTGAGCCCATCGGCTATCTCGATCGACCGGGCCAGGGCCGACGCCGTGAGTTTGAATATCTCCGGCAGAGTCTCCCACTCCGCTTGCCACAGTCCAAGTCCACGCTCGTGCTCCTGCGGCATAGCGACCAGCATTGTGGCAACAAGCCCTGGCGCCCGCGCCGCGCAAGCGAGAATTGTCGCGCATGCAATGGGATTCTGCTTCTGCGGCATGGTCGATGACCCGCCTCGGCCTTCACCGGCAGGCTCCGAGGCTTCTCCCACTTCGGCCTGCATCAAGAGGGCGATGTCCTTGGCAAATTTGCCGAGGCTTCCAATCAGCAGGGCAAGTACCTCCGCAATTTCGACAAGGTTGTCGCGCTGCGTGTGCCAGGGAATTTCTGGTTCTTTCAGTTCGAGAATTCGAGCCAACTCCGCCGAAACTTCCATTCCCGCGGACCCAAGCGCCGCGAGAGTCCCGACCGCGCCTCCAAACTGGAGTACGAGCGCGCGCTTAGCGGCGGCTTGGATGCGGGTCCTGTGCCTGCGTAAAGCAGCGAGCGTGCCCGCCAACTTCAGTCCCAGGGTCGTCGGAGGCCCCGGCTGCAGCCACGTTCTTCCCGTCATTACCGTCTCAGCATGCGTCCGTACTTGTTTTGCGAGGGCAAGATCGAACCGATCGATTGCTCCAAGGATGAGTCGCAAGGCATCCTGCATCTGGAGAACCAGTGCGGTGTCGAGGACGTCCTGGCTCGTTGCGCCGAGATGAATCGTTCGTGAAGCAGGCTCGTTTTCGCGCTTTACCTGTGCCGTGAGCTGCTTGACGAAGGGGATGGCAATGTTTCCAGCCTCAAGAGCATCGCGCTCCAGAAGCTCTTGATCGATGAACTTTGCATCCAGCAGTTTCTCCAAAACTCTTCCGGACCCCGCTTCAGCAATGCCTTGTTTTTCCAGCGCGCAAGTGAGCGCCCATTCAAAGCGCATCATCGCGCGCAGTTGTCGTAACAACGAGAAAGTCTCCGTCATCTCCGGCGTCGAAAAAAGGAAGGCGGTACTCTCAGAACCCATATTTCGGTGTCCCTTCTACCACGCGAAAAAGACGGTTTCGTTGTCACCTTGCAGGACGATGTTCCACTCATACACTCGTGGATCACTTGCATCGGAAGAAGCAATAAGTGTGTGCCGGCGCTCGGCGGGTATTTCAAGCAAAACTGGGTCTACAGTACTCGCCGGGTCTTGATCGAAATAGACGCGGGTGATCAAGTGCCGCAAAAGACCTCGCGCAAAGACGAGCACAAGCATGTGAGGAGCCTGGAACCGCCCATCGCCAAGCGGAGTCGGGCCGGGTTTGTTCAGCGTCAAAGAAAAGCTGCCATCGACCTCCGTCCCCACGCGGTGAAATCCAACTGGATGACCATTCGAGTGGGAAACGGCGTCGGAATATGCCCCGGACGAATCTGCTCCCCAGAATTCCAAGCAGCGCATCCGGAACAGCAGCACCATCGCGATCCAGTACCTTGCCGTGGATCTTGATCGTTTCAAGCGCCGACTCGTTCGCAGGCTCTTTACCAACGAGGTGTTCGAGCCCGATGCGGAAATACGGACCCACCGTTTGTGATCCGCTCGGGACCATCTTCTGAGCGCTCATCGTTTGGAAGCCTCCTCAAATGGAGTATCGTGCGAGCCGCGCAGCACGATATCGAATGCGTAGGCGAGTGCGTAATCCGGCTGTGAGCGCTCCATATCGAGGTGCGAAACCAAGCCTCTGTCGCGCGCCCTCGTCGGGAATGCTGTTGAAGATCGGATCGAACGGTTGCAGCGGATCGCCGGGAAAATACATCTGGGTGACGAGTCGGGAGAGTATCCCTGCGCCAAAAAGAGAAAAGTGAATATGAGCTGGACGCCACGCGTTGTAGTGGTTTCCCCAGGGATAGGGCCCGGGCTTGATGGTCTTGAAGAAGTACCGTCCCTCGCCGTCCGTGAGCAAGCGGCCCGCACCTGAAAAATTCGGATCGAGCGGCGCATCGTGTCCGTCCACCTTATGCCGGTAGCGGCCCGCAGCATTGGCCTGCCACACTTCAACGAGCGCACCAGCGCACTGGTCGTCCATCCTCATCCAGCACGCGTCCATGCACTAAGATGCGTTCACCCAAGGCCTCACCCTCGTGTTGCGCTGTCAAATCATGATCATTCCTGCGAATCAGCTCGTGCCCAAAGACGGGCCCGGTTCTTTCCGTAAGCGTTTCAGGAAGCAATACCAGAGGCATGCGCGGCGATCTCGCAATCGTCGACACGTAAGGTGGAAAGTAGAAGTCCGGCTGTGTTCCAGGAATAGCCGTTTGCACTGCGGGCAATTCGATCAAACCGTCCTCCTTTACACGCGCTCCATCGCCAATGCGATACCCTGTCCGACCCCGATGCACATTGTAGCCAGCGCAAGCTTGCCGCCAAGTTTTTCCAACTGATGCGCCGCCGTGAGCACCAAACGCGCGCCGCTCATCCCGAGCGGATGGCCCAGGGCGATCGCTCCACCGGTTGCATTCACATGTTCGGCATCATCGGGCAAACCTAGCTGGCGCAGACAAGCGAGCGACTGACTGGCGAAGGCCTCATTCAATTGGATCCAATCGAAGTCGGAAATCTTCTTTTGCAATCGAGTGAGCAATCTGTTCGTGGCCGGAACCGGACCAATCCCCATGACTCGCGGAGCCACGCCTGCCGTTGCCATGCCGACAATACGCGCTCTAGGGCGCAAGCCGTGGCGGCCAACGGCCTCTTCCGAAGCAATGATCATTGCCGCTGCTCCGTCATTGATGCCTGATGCATTGCCGGCAGTCACCGTGCCCCCAGGCGAAAAGCGGCCGCAGTTGAGCGAGTTTCTCAGGTGTCGTATCCGGTCGTGGATGCTCGTCGATCGACACGATCGATTTGCCCGTCTTGTCTGACACCTCGACTGGAACGATCTCCTCGGCAAAGAATCCGTCCTTCACTGCGCGTGCGGTTCGCATTTGGCTGCGCCAGGCAAATGCATCCTGGGCCTCACGCTGCACCGCGCAATCACGTGCCACATTTTCCCCGGTTTCCGGCATGGAATCCACTCCGTACTGCTCGCGCATCTTCGGATTGATGAATCGCCAGCCGATCGTCGTGTCATGGATTTCGGTCGTCCGCTGAAAGGCAGACTCAGCTTTTGCCATGACGAAAGGGGCGCGCGACATCGATTCCACCCCGCCCGCAAGGACGAAGTCCGCCTCGCCGCATTGGATTGCTCGAGCAGCCGTCCCGACAGCATCCATGCCCGATCCGCAAAGCCGGTTCACTGTAACGCCGGGAACGGATTCTGGCAGCCCCGCCAGAAGAAGCGCCATCCGGGCCACATTCCGATTGTCTTCGCCGGCTTGGTTGGCGCAACCCAGCATCACTTCGTCGAGTGCCGCCCAATCGACATCTGCGTGGCGTTTGATCAATTCGCGAATAGGCATAGCGGCGAGATCATCCGCGCGTACCTGAGCCAATGCACCCCCGTATCTACCGATCGGCGTCCGGACGGCATCGCAGATGAATGCGGCCCTCACTCTCGATCTCCCTGCGTGCCATGAACGACCGCCGTGCGTGCCTTCAGGTCGCGCAACGTATCAAGCTCAGACGTGGTCGGGCTTGGCGTCTTCTCACAACTGTCCGCGAAGCCAATTCTCCATCCGGTGTTCGCTTCGATCGTTTCTCGATTCACGTCGGGATGAATGCTCGTGACCTTTAGTTCTCGCGAGACTGGATCGGGCCGCAAAATGCACAAATCTGTGATGACTGCCGCCGGCCCGTTTCCGCAAAGTCCGGCTGCCTCGCGAGCGTTTCCGCCGCTAAGAAATCCGACGGACGTAACAAAGTCGAGCTTTTCCACGAAAGTCCGTTTCGATTGCTTCACGATGATCAGTACTTCCTTCGCTGAAGAACTGATCTCTGGAGCGCCTCCCGCCCCCGGTAAGCGGACTGTAGGCCTGTCGTATGTTCCGACGACAGTGGTATTGATGTTTGCAAACTTGTCGAGTTGGGCCGCTCCAAGAAAACCCACGTCAATCCTTCCGCCCTGGAGCCAATAGCGAAATATTTCCGGAGTCGATACAACTGTGTCCGCTGTCTCGGCAAGATTCCCATCTCCAATCGAGAGGGGCAACACGGTAGGCTTGGCTCCGATCGGGCCGGACTCGTAGACGAGCACCGCGTCTGGCGCGTGGGTGAGTCGAGCGAGATTTGCTGCGGTAGACGGCAGGCCGATGCCCACAAAACAAACCGCGCCATTGCGCAGCATGCGTGCCGCGGCCACCGTCATCATTTCGTCCGATGTGTAGGCCTCGCTCATTGATAGACCGCCTGCACCAGCGGATCGCGCTGCAATGCCAGGTATTCCTCGAAGTCCCTTGTCTTGAGAATGTGTTGAGTGAGCCATGCGCTAAATCGCTCACGCTCTCTCGATATCCGGTCCCATTCACGATAGAACACGTTGTCGCGCTCGTAATATCCATGCGCATAGGAAGGTGTCGCTCCTCGAGGCACTTCGCAGACTGCAGTTACGACCCAATGGGGAAGAATGCAGGCATTGGGCGGAGCATTGAGCGATTCAACTCGCTCCTCCACGGTCACGATTGCGCGCTTCGCCGAAAGCACAGCCTCTTTTTGCACGCCAAGAATGCCCCACAGAAAGACATTACCCTTCCAGTCAGCCTTCTGCGCGTGAATCACCGCGACGTCGGGGCGCACCGCGGGTGTGGCTGCAAGCACCTCACCTGTGAATGGACACGTGATGGATCGGATCTGCGAATTGACCCGGGGATAGTCAGATCCTGTGTATCCGCGGAGCACCGCGAACGGAAGGTTGGCGGCGCCGGCGACATACGCATTGGCGAGGTCGCTGTGGCTTCGCTCCTCGATTGCGAGTGGACCAGGCCAGCCATTCTCGACCGCGTCACGAAACCGGTGAAGCGAGCCCGACCCCCGGATTTCCGCCCCAGGAGAAAGTAAGCTTCGAGGCACAGCCTGCGCCAATCAGTTGGTCGTAGATCAGATCCGGAGTCATCCGGATAAGCGACAGGTTCCGGAGTCGTTGCCGCATAATTTCATGACCCGCAGCGAACGGAATGAGATGGGTGAAACCTTCCATTGCCAAGGTATCGCCATCGTGCACATGGGCGGCGATCGCCTCGGCCAGTGTCATCCACTCGGCCATTTGACCCCTCTTGATCGAGAGCCGTATTATTACGCGATTGCACAGTCTTGTACAAGATGTGCGATAATCGGCCGCCAAAAGAAAGAGCCATGCACAGCAAGAAGGTTATGCCTCCAGGGTCTGAACCCGGTTCCGCTGTCAACCTCGCCATGTACGCGGGCAATCCCGACTTTGTTCTGTCCCTGGCTCGAGGCTTGCGCGTGATCGAGAGCTTTGAAGGATACCTCGATGGTCGCACCATCGTGGAGATTGCGCAGTCTACCGGGCTTTCGCGCGCATCGGTCCGCCGCATCCTGCTGACACTCGAGCTTCTTGGATATGTTGAGCGCGCCCGGCAAGTGCACCGACTCAAGACGCAGGTCTTGCGGCTCGGGTTCTCCTTCCTGTCATCCTCTTCCGTAATCGAGGCTGCGAGGCCAGTGCTGGAACGGATCACAGAAGTCGTGCATGAGTCGTCGTCGATGAGCATGCTCGACGGCGGAGAGATCGTGTACGTAGCTCGGTCTGCTGCCAGTCGGGTACTCGCCGCAGGCCTATCGGTCGGGAGCCGCCTGCCCGCTTATTGCACATCCATGGGGCGCGTGTTGCTTGCCGCTCTACCCGAAGTTGAACTCGAAGCCTATCTCAAGGACTTGAAGCCGAAAGCGTACACTCCGCGGACGATCGTCAAAATACCGCAATTGCGCAATGCGATCCTGGGGGTTCGCGACCGGGGATACGCAATCGTGAATGAGGAACTTGAAGCGGGATTGAGATCGATTGCGGTTCCGGTCTATACCCGCAGCAATCGCGTTGTCGCCGCGATCAATGTTGGAACGCATGTATCGCGCGTTGATCAAAATACGCTCGTGAAGACTTGCCTGCCGGCACTGCAGAATGGTGCCCAGACGCTCCGCAGCTTCCTGATTTGAGTCTGCGGTGAATGAGAGTCGGCGTGCCCTCGAGATTCATGGAATTGCTATCTCTCTGCTTAGGAGGGAATCAAGATGTCTTCTCTATTCCGCGCGGATCACGTAGGAAGCTTTTTGCGCCCGCCAGACTTGCTGGCGGCGCGTCAGGCTCATGTTTCTCTGCAAGAACTCGAAGCGCTTGAAGATCGGCACATCGCTCGCGTCCTTCAAAAGCAGCAGGAACTGGGTCTCGGCGTCTTCACCGACGGCGAACTGCGGCGCAGTAACTTCATGAGCGACTTCACCGACGCAGTGGATGGATTCGATCCCGGCGACGCAGTGCCTCGGAGCTGGAGCGACAATGCTGAAAAGTCCACTGCACCCGCGGTCGCCGTCAGCAGCATCAGCGGGATTGTGACTGCGCCCCTGAAACAGCGCCAGCCCTTGACGGGCCGTGAAGTGCCCTTTTTGCGAGAGCACGCACCCGGGCCGATCAAGATCACGCTGCCCAGCGCGACCCAGTTCCCGGCAATTTCATTCAAGTACGGCATTACGGACGCGGTTTATCGGGATCCCTACGCACTGCTCGATGCGGTCACGAGCATCATGGTGGAAGACATTCGTATCCTGGCGGGGAGCGGCATCTCTTATCTCCAGATCGATGCTCCGCGCTACAGCTACTACCTTGACCCCAAATGGACCTCCTGGATGGAGAAGGAACTGCGGGTTGATCCTGAGCAAATGCTCACCGCATCTTTGAAAGCAGACAATGCGTGCTTCGCCGCCGCGCGCGGCTCTGGAGTCACGCTTGCGATCCATTTATGCCGCGGCAACAATCGTAGCCACTGGTACGCAGAGGGCGGCTACGACGCGATTGCTGAGCGTCTGTTCCACGAACTTGCCGTCGATCGCTTCCTGCTGGAATACGACGATGAACGCTCCGGCAGCTTCGAGCCTCTGAGACTCGTCCCCAAGGAGAAGATTGTGGTGCTCGGGCTGATCAGTTCGAAACGTGCCGATTTGGAGCGCAAGGAAGATTTGCTGCGGCGGATTGACGCCGCCGCCAAAGTGCTCCCACTTGAACAACTGGCACTCAGTCCACAATGCGGATTTGCTTCGACCATGGAAGGCAACCTGCTGACCGAAGCCGATCAATGGGCCAAGTTGCAGCTCGTGGCAGACACGGCCAAAGAAGTGTGGGGTTGAGCGCGGTGACCGGAATGCAGGGATCCTCTCTTGCGCGGCCGATTATCGCCCAGCTTGTACAAATCTGTCTGTTCGCGTAATAATGCTCCCTTCAATTGACTGAGCGGAATACAACGGCGTTTCAATGGGCTTGGCCATAATCTGCCCAAGAACTCTTGGATCACTGGATCTGTTCGTCTTCAACGAAGACGGCGGGGCGAGCACGACCCGCCTGCCGCAACATGCTGTTTACGGGAGTTCTTCCATGTCACCCAAATTCCAGAAATCTGCACGGACACTCGTTTGCCTTATGGTGATCGTGCCTTGTGCCAAGCTGTCGTTGGCTCAGAACACAAGTACAACTGTGCCTCCGATCATTGATGTTCACGTTCATGCGATGGATGAATCCTTTCCCGGTGGACCCATGTGTCCCAACGAGTCAAAGTTTCTTGCCTCCGATCCCAGCACCAAGGAGGCTCCGTTCGGCTGGAGCCAGGAAGAATGCACGCCAAAGCTCTATCCGGCCGCCAAGGGCGAATACATCAAGGATGTGGTCGCTGAAATGGAGAGGCTGAATGTGACCGCCGTTGTATTCGGTGATCCAAAGAGTGTACAGAAATGGAAAGACGCCGCGCCGGGACGCGTCATCCCGGGCACCAGCTTCAACGAGGGAATGCAGCCCGGCGCCCGCGTCCCTCTTGACGAACTTCGCAAAGACTTCACCAAGGACGGCTTCAAGGTCATGGGCGAGATCGGCCTGCAATATGAAGGCCTCTCCCCCAGCGATCCATCCGTCGATCAATACTTCGCTCTCGCCGAGGAACTCGACATCCCGGTTGCAATCCACATGGGCACAGGCGGTTCTGGCCGCGCGAATGTTACCTCGCCGAAGTTTCGAGGATCGATGGGAAACCCGCTGCTGCTCGAGGAGCTGCTGGCGCGCCACCCGAAGCTGCGCGTGCAGGTGATGCATGCCGGCTATCCGATGATCGATAACATGCTCACTCTGCTCCAGGCCAACTCTCACGTCTACGTGGACGTCGCAGGGCTCATCTGGAGCTACCCGCTCAAAGAGGTCAACCGCTACATCCAGCGAATTGTCGAGGCAGGGTTCGAAGACCGTGTGATGTTCGGGACCGATCAGTTGGAATGGCCCAAGTTGATGACGTATTCAATCAGCGTCATCCAAAATGCCGACTACCTGAGCCCCGAGCAGAAGCGCGACATTCTCTACAACAACGCCGCGCGATTCTTGAGACTCGACACTGCGCAAAGCAAATAGTGGAGTGCGAAGAGTTCGGCCGTCTTCAAACTTAAGGGGAGAGCAGGATGAATAAGAATCACGAGCTGTTTTCGGTTGGTGTTTCCGGGCAAGGAATCGCAGTCGAGCGGCGCGACATGATGAAGGGCATCGCGTTCATGGCCGGTGGCGCCTTTGCGACTGCAGTTCACGCAACACCGGTGCACGCCGACACGAAGAGGGAAGAGAAGGCCTCGCACGCAACGTCGACTTTTTCCGTTGTCGCTCGAAACGACAGCGCAGTTGTGGACACATCCGCTGGGAAGGTCGCTGGATATATTCGCAACGGCATCGTCGCCTTCAAAGGAATTCCTTACGGCGACACAACGGAAGGAGCGAATCGCTTCATGCCGCCCGCCAAGCCGAAACCCTGGAGCGGCGTGCGGAGTTCACGGCAACACGGGCCGGTGGCGCCTCAGACTGCACGTGCGGGCTGGGCCAACGACGAAGAGGCGTTCATGTTTTCCTGGGACGACGGTATCCAGGGAGAAGACTGCCTGCGCGTCAATGTCTGGACGCCGGCCGTCAACGATAACAAGAAGCGGCCCGTGATGGTGTGGCTCCATGGAGGCGGATATGCCGCGGGCTCCGGGCAGGAACTGCTCTCCTACGATGGTGAGAATCTCGCCCGGCGCGGAGACGTTGTGGTGGTCTCGCTCAACCATCGCCTCAATGTTTTGGGCTATCTGAACCTCGCAAAATATGGCGACAAATACGCCAGCTCTGCCAATGTCGGCATGTTGGATATTGTGGCTGCGCTTGAATGGGTGCGCGACAACATCGCGGTGTTTGGCGGTGACCCTGGTGTCGTCACCATTTTTGGTCAGTCCGGCGGAGGCGGCAAGGTGAGCACCCTGATGGGCATGCCCGCGGCCAAAGGCCTCTTCCATCGCGCCATCGTCGAAAGCGGCTCGATGCTGCGAGCCAATACGGTGGAGCGTTCGCAAAAGCTGACCGATCTATTCATTGCGGAGTTGGGATTGACCTCTTCGACAATCGATCAGCTTCAGACGCTGCCCTATGCGCAACTCTCGCACGCAAGCCAGGAGGTTTTGCGGAAGAATAATCCGCGGCCTGCGGGCGGCATCCCAAATTTCCGCCGCATGGCCGAGATGCTTGGCTTCTCCCCTGTTGTTGATGGAACGATTCTTCCGGCCCATCCCTTCGATCCGCAGGCCTCGGCGATCTCCGCCGATGTGCCTATGATGGTTGGCACCACTCTCAACGAGTTCGTCACCGCAATCAACCATCCGGAATATGAGTCGATGACCGACGCCGAGGTTGAGCAGCGTGTGCACGGAATGTTTGCCGATAAGACTCCTGCGATACTCGCCGCATTCCGTCAGCGCACACCCGCGGCAAAACCATTCGACCTCTGGTCGCATATCGCAGCATCGACAGTGCGCGAGAACGCAATCAAGCAATGCAAGGCGAAAGCCGCGCTCGGCAAAGCGCCCGCGTATCTTTACTGGTTCACCTGGCAAACGCCAATTCTCGATGGCAGGCCGAGGGCCTTTCATTGTTCCGAGATTGCATTCGCCTTCGATAACACGGACCGCTGCGAAAACATGACCGGAGGCGGTCCCGATGCACGCGCACTCGCCGCAAAGGTGAGCGAAGCCTGGATTCACTTCGCTCGCACCGGGAATCCGAATCATCCCGGAATACCTCACTGGGCGGAATTCGCGCCGGACACCATTCCGACGATCATTTTCGATAACAAGACCGAGGTCGTGAACAACCCCGATGGCGGAGAGCAAGCAAGTATCGCCGAAGCGTGATGTTCCATGCCTCGTCCATGAAGAAGGGAAATTCAGCATGAAGAAGCTCTCAAGCGTCACATGCCCGCCCGGACCACTCGCCGTCTTGATGGTCGTTATTGCGGCTGCACCGATGTCGATTGCGCAGTTTCCAGGAATGCCGCAACCGAAGCACTATGCCTGGTCAGACACTTCCTTGTCGCCCGATGTGCGAGCCGACATGGTGATCAAGGAACTTACGCTCGAGGAGAAAATCTCCCTCCTGCATGGACAGGGATTCTCTTTTAATGCCACGGGTCCAACTGAATCCAACGGCGGCGCAGGATATTCGGTTGCGATTCCGCGCGTGGGCATTCCCGCGATTCAGATGGCGGATTCGGCGTATGGTGTCACCCGCGGTGCTGCCTCAGGACGCTATTCCACCGCGCTGCCCAACAACCTGGCGGCTGCCTCTGCATGGGATCCGCAGGCTGCCTTTGAATATGGTGCGCTGATCGGTCGCGAGCTGCGCCAGGAGGGCTACAGCATGTCGCTCGGCGGAGGCGTCAACCTGCCGCGCGAGCCGCGCGACGGCCGCACGTTCGAGTACCAGGGCGAAGACCCGCTTCTGGCAGGCACGCTGGGCGGCAACTTCGTCAAGGGGGTGCAATCGCAACATGTAATCGGCGACCTGAAGCATTATGCAATGAACGACCAGGAGAGCGGCCGCAATGCTGTAGACGTAAACGTCGACAAGCGCTCCATGCGCGAATCCGATCTGCTCGCCTTCGACATAGCTCTCAAGATCTCCGATGCCGGCGCCTTCATGTGCTCCTACAACCGCGTGAATGGCGACTACGCCTGCGAAAACAGCTATCTCCTCTCCGACGTCCTGAGGAAGGATTTTCACTTTCAGGGCTTCGTGGTCTCCGATTGGGGTGGCACACATTCCACAGCCAAAGCCTCGCACGCTGGCCTCGACCAGGAGCAACCGGGCAAAAACTTCTTTGGTGACGCACTCCAGAAAGCTGTCGAGAGCGGAGAGGTCTCGCAGGACGAAATCAACGAGCACGTGCATCGCATTCTGCGCACGATTTTTGCTACCGGCCTCTTCGACAATCCGGTGGTCAAGCAAGTTCCGGACGTCGAGGGCGGGTACGGCATCGCGCAGAAACTCGCGGAGAAAAGCATCGTTCTGCTCAAGAACGAGCGCCATATTTTGCCCTTGGAGGGCGCCGGCATGCATTCCGTTGTATTGATTGGCGGCCATGCCGATGTGGGCGTGCTCACCGGCGGCGGCTCGGCGCAGGTCGATGCACCGGGAGGGTCCGTGGTTCCTCCACCACCACCGCAGCCGGGCGCGAATCCCATGGCGAACTTCGTGAGACGCCAGGTGTGGTTGCCCAGTTCACCTCTACGCGCGTTGACCGCCAAATTACCTTCGAGCAAAGTCACCTATGTCTCCGGCGAAGACCTCGCTGCTGCCGCCTCTGCCGCCAAGTCGGCCGACATCGCCATCGTTTTCGGGTATCAGCCGGAATCGGAAGGCATGGATCTGAAGTCGCTTGGATCTTAGCGACGATCAGAACAAGTTGATTGAAGCGGTTGCCGCCGCCAATCCGAAAACCATTGTTGTTCTCGAAACGGGCAGCCCCGCCACCATGCCCTGGATCGACAAAGTTGCAGGAGTCGTCGAAGCGTGGTATCCCGGAATCCGCGGCGCCGAGGCGTTGGCCAATCTGCTCACGGGCGAAGTCAATCCCAGCGGCAAGCTGGCTATCACCTTTCCAAAGAGCGATGCCGATCTGCCCCATCCCACGCTGGTCTTGCCGCCTCCTTCGTCTCAACCACAGCGTCCGGCACCTGGCGCCGATATCTCCAGCTTCATGGCCATGATGGCCAAAGGCCTGCCGCCGTTCGAGATTACCTACGACGAGAAGCTGAAGGTCGGCTACAAATGGTACGACGCTGAAAAGAAGCCAGTGCTCTTTCCATTCGGCTTTGGCCTCTCTTACACCACGTATGCCTACTCTGGACTGAGCGTAAAGAGCGGTGAAACTATGGAGGTTTCCTTTACCGTTCGCAACACCGGGAAACGTGCCGGAACCGAGATTGCCCAGGTCTATGCTTCGCTTCCCGAAGCAGCGGGCGAACCACCCAAGAGGCTCATAGGCTGGGCGCGCGTCGAACTGGCTCCCGGCGAATCGAAGCAAGTTTCCATTCCCGTAGCCCACGACCACCTGACCATCTACGACGAAGCATCCGATGACTGGAAGCTCGTTCCCGGCAACTACAATGTGATGGCTGGAGGGTCTTCACAGGATCTTCCGCTTCACCAGAAAATCAACCTGCCTTGATTGGAGATCTGGATAGAGCCCGAATTCGGCAGCATCAGGAAATGAGCGGGGCGTCCCCCAATCGTCATGCCATATCTGGGATGGGACTCAAGGGCGCTTCCTTAGATAGGGGAGATCTGGGGCCGTATCTGAGTTTTTTCTTGACAATAAATGAACACCATTTTACTCTAGGCCTGTAGTGACAAGGCCTATGACGGAAACTTCACCTCGCGATCTATTTCCCGGCGCACTCGAAATGATGATTCTCGAGTCGCTTCGCCGCCAGCCGGCGCACGGATATGCGCTCGTCCTGTACATTCCAGCAGCGATCCAACAACCTGCTCCAAGTGGAAGAGGGCTCGCTTTATCCGGCCCTCCAGCGGCTGCTCAAGGCAAAGCTGGTTAAAGCCGAATGGGGTGTCTCTTCCACAAATCGGCGGGTCAGAACCTACCAGATCACGACCTCAGGCCTTCGTCATCTGGAGCAGCAGATCTCCAGCTTCGAACGCATGTTCGAAGGCATTGCGCTCGTCCTCAATCCGGGCAAGTCCCCTGTCAGTTAGGAGGAACTTCGAATGAACTGGATGCCGAGTATCTTCCGCCGCGACAAGCTCTACGACGATCTCAGCGAAGAAATCCGCCTGCATATTGAAGAGCGCGCGGAGCATTTGATGCACGAGGGCATGAGCCAGGGAGAAGCGGAACGAGAAGCGCGTCTTGCCTTCGGAAATCGTGCGCTGCTGGAGGAGCGCAGCCGCGAAGTGTGGCAGTGGCCCACCGTGGAATCGATCTGGGCCGATGTGCGATTTGCCCTCCGCCAACTACGACGTTCTCCAGGATTCACCATCAGCCGCCATTCTGACGCTGGCGTTGGCCATCGGCGCCAACGCGGTGGTGTTCAGTGTGATGAATGCCTTTATCCTGCGCCCGCTGAATGTGCCGCGAGCCGCAGAGCCTCTACGCGCTGCAGCATGGAGACGCGCCTGACGGAAGCTTCTCCTATCCCGACTATCTCGATCTGCGCGACCGCAACCACAGCTTCGATGGGTTGATGGCGTATAACTTCGCCTGAGTGGTGCTGGATACGGGGGACAATCCATCCAGTGTCTGGATCGAGGAAGCCAGCGGAAATTACTTCGACGCCCTGGGCCTTCACCCGTATCTCGGCCATTTCTTTCACGCGAGCGATGAGCATGGGCCCAACAGCGCTCCCTATATCGTGCTCACCTACGACGTATTGGCACACCCATTTTCAAGACGATCCGCAGCGTGGTGGGCCGTGTTGTGCGGCTGAACAAGCATCCGTTCACTATCCTCGGTGTAGCGCCGCCGAAGTTCCACGGAACGCTCCTGTTTTTCAATCCAGGATTCTTTGTGCCGCTCGTGGAAGACCCGCTGCTTGAAGGGCGATGACCTGAATGCTCGCGGGAACCACTGGTTATTTGAGACGCATGGGCCATCTCAAGCCGGGCGTTACTCCGGCGCAGGCAGTTGCCGATTTGAATTCGATCGGAGCGTATCTGCAAAAGACCTATCCCAAAGACGAGGGCAAGATGACGTTCGTCCTGACGCGTCCGAGTCTGTATGGCGATTATCTGGGCCGGCCGGTGCAGGCATTTATGGCGGGGTTGATGCTGCTGACGGGTCTGATCCTGCTCGCCGCATGCGCCAATCTGGGCAGCCTGTTTGCCGCGCGCGCTGCGGACCGTCGCGAGGAAGTGGCTCTGCGCCTCGCACTGGGATCGAGCCGGCAAGCGCATTCTGCGCGGACTGTTCACCGAAGCTATCTTGATTTCGCTGGCCGGAGGCGCGGTTGGGTTATTGGGCAGCGTGGTGTTGCTGCGCGCCCTGAGCGCATGGCATCCAATTCCCAGTTCCCCATCCATCTGGCGGTGAATCCGGACGCGAAGGTGTACGCGGTGGCGGTGCTTCTGGCGCTGGTGAGCGGACTCCTCTTTGGCGCGGTGCCGGTCAGGCAGGTGCTTGCGGACCAATCCATATGAAGTGGTGAAGGCGGGAGCCGGAGTCGGAGCGCCGGAAGACGGATTGAACGCGCGCGAGGTGCTGCTGGTGGTGCAGATTGCCATCTGCGCGGTGCTGGTGACTTCGTCGCTGGTGGCGGTGCGCGGGCTGGTGCGCTCGCTGCACGCCCATTTCGGCTTCGATATCGAGAACATCATGCTGGCAGAGACCGACCTGAGCATGGCCGGCTACAGCGGCGAGCGTGTTGCCGCGATGCAAAAGCGAATGATCGAGGCGCTGCGAAGCTCTGCCCGGCGTGGAGTCTGTGGGATTGGCCGATTCGTTGCCGCTTAGCGGTCAACGGCGCCGGCGACTCGATCGTCTTCACCGACAATACGTCAGATCTGCGGCCATCGAATGCCGCAGCGCGACGCCAGCGATCTTACACGTCTCTCCTGAATACTTTCATGCGGCGGGAACAACCTGCTTTCTGGGAGAGGACTTCACATGGCAGGACGACAAAGAGCTCGCCGAGTGTCGCAGTGGTGAACGAGGAATTTGCGCGCAAGGTCTTCGGCTCCGCAGACCGCGCCATCGGGCGCTCTTACAAGATGAAGGATGGAACGCGCATTCAAGTCGTGGGCATTGCGGAAGACGGAAAATATAACAGTCTCACCGAAGATCCGGTAGCCGGTGATGTTTCTTCCCGATCCTTCAATCGCCCTCCACCTCGACCATGCTGGTGGTGCGCGCGCGGCCCGGTTTGGACAATGGCCGACTCCAGACGGCGCAGCCATGAGGGACGCTTTGCGGCAACTGGATACGGGGTTGCCGGTTTCCATCGAAACGCGGGACAAGACCACTGGATCAGCAGTCTTGTTTGGTCCGCGCATGGCAACCATCTCGCTCGGTGTGCTGGGCGTGATGGGCGCGATGCTTTCCATTACCGGCATCTTTGGCATGGCGGCGTATTCGGTAAGCAAGCGGCTCAAGGAACTGGGAATCCGTGTGGCGCTCGGCGCGCAACACAAGGAAGTGCTGCAGGCTGCGCTGGGGCGGGCGTTCAGGTTGCTTGGCGATTGGTTCGGCGGCAGGATTGTTTCTGGGACTTCTTGGCGACGAGGGTGCTGGCGTTCATTGTGTACGAGGCCACGCCGCGCGATCCCCTGGTCTTGGCAGGCGTTGTGCTGGCGATGGCTCTGCTGGGACTGGTAGCCACCTGGATTCCGGCGCAGCGCGCGCTTTCGGTCAATCCGCTGGTGCTGCTGCGCGAAGACTGAAGTAGGGCCCGAACTCGCTTGAGCGGTGTGTCGCCGAACGATAAGAAGTTTTGATTCTTGAGCGCACGAATGGAGTGAATGGATTGAGCAGCCGCCAGCCGGTCTCGCGCTTGCGGCTACTCGCTACTGAGAGAGACAGGCAAGGCCAGATCCTTAGCCCTTAAGGAACGCCAACAGGTCGGCATTGATCGTGTCCGCTTGCGTCGTGGGCATGCCGTGCGGGAAGTCCTTGTAGGTTTTCAGGGTTCCGTTCTTCAGCAACTTCGCGGACAACGGCCCTGCAGCGACATACGGAACGATCTGGTCGTCTTCGCTATGCATCACCAGCACCGGAACCGTGATCTTCTTCAAATCCTCGGTGAAATCGGTTTGGGAAAAAGCCACAATGCCGTCATAGTGCGCCTTGGCGCCCCCCATCATGCCCTGACGCCACCAATTTTGGATCACGGCCTCCGAGGATTTCACGCCCGGTCGGTTGTAGCCATAGAAAGGTCCAACGGGCAGGTCGCGATAGAACTGCGTACGGCTCGCTGCGAGTTGCGCCTGCAGTCCATCGAACACTTCCTTCGGAAGGCCCAGCGGATTGGCAGCCGTCTTCAACATCAGCGGCGGCACCGCGCTGATCAGCGCCGCCTTGGCTACCCGGCTTTCGCCATGGCGACCTAGATAACGCGTCACCTCTCCGCCCCCCGTCGAGTGGCCCACATGGATGGCGTTTTTCAGATCGAGATACGCCGTCAGAGCGGCCAGGTCATCCGCGTAATGGTCCATATCGTGCCCATCGCCCGTCTGGGTGGAGCGTCCATGGCCGCGGCGGTCATGCGCGATCACGCGATAGCCACGTTGGAGGAAGAACAGCATCTGCGCGTCCCAGTCATCGGCCGAAAGCGGCCAGCCATGGCTGAACACGATGGGCTGGCCTGTTCCCCAGTCCTTGTAGAAGATCTCCACGCCGTCCTTGGTCGTGATAATGGGCATAGGCGTTCCTTTCAAATGGGTGACTAGCGCCACAATTAAACCACATTCCGCTGAACCGAAATTAAACCGATATTGAACGGACTCCGGCAAGTCGGGAGCGATTGCGTTCGATCCCCACGATCCCGCTAGGTTCCGATGCGCTCCGCGGTCATCCGCATCAAAATTTGCTGGCTTCCTGACGCCTCGGGCCCATTGCCGTCCCCATCCGGGCGCAGTTGCGTGTAGCGCTCCTCGTCGTCGAGTTCCCAGGCCTGTCTTCGATCGCGCAAGCTGATTTCCAGGATCTCCCAGAGTTTCTCCTTTGCGGACGCCGCCCGGACAGGCGTCACCACCTCAATTCGCTTAGAGAGGTTGCGATACATCCAATCGGCGGATCCGATGAAGAAACTCCCATCGACGGGAATCGCACTTCCGTTCGCAAAGTAAAAGATGCGCGAATGTTCGAGGAATCGCCCGATGATGGAGCGAACCCGGATGTTCTCCGTCCACCCAGGAATGCCCGGACGAAGACAGCAGAATCCACGAACGATGAGATCGATCGAAACGCCAGCTGCCGAGGCATCACAGAGCGCTTGAATCATCGCCGGATCTTCAAGCTGATTCATCTTGGCGACAATTCGTGCGGGCTTTCCCACTTTCCGGTTCTCAATCTCGTTTTCGATCAGCTGAAGCAGCCGAGGTCGCATGGTAGACGGTGCAACCAGCAGGGAAGTGCACACGGGGGCCTGCGCATGGCCAGTGAGATAGTGAAAGAGATTGACCACATCCCGCGTCAGCTGGGGATCGCAGGTAAAGAGTCCGATATCCGCATAGAGACGCGCCGTTTTCACGTGATAGTTTCCAGTCCCAATGTGGACGTAACTACGGAGGCCTCCACCCTCTTTTCGAACCACCAGCGCAGTCTTGGCATGGGTCTTCAGGCCACTGACTCCGAATGCGACATGAGCGCCGACACGCTCCAGTTCCGCGGCCCAATGCAGGTTGCGCTCTTCGTCGAAGCGCGCCTTGATCTCCATCACGCAAGCGACCTGTTTTCCATGCTCAGCCGCACGGATTAATGATTTAACGAATGGTGTATCGTCTCCAATCCGATAGGCTGTCATCTTGATGGCCACCGTATCGGGATCGTCCGCAGCTGAACTGATGAAATGTTCGACGGTTGCGTCAAAGCTTTCATACGGATGATGCACCAGCACGTCGCCTTCCTGGATCGCCGTAAAGATCGGCCGCTCGGCCAGAGAGGACTTGAACAGCGGAGTCCACGGCGCATCGCGAAGTTCGGGCAGAGGCAGTCCGGCAATCTCGAACAAAGTGGTGTAGTCAACTTCTCCGTCCACTTCGTAGACGTCCGCCGAGGTGAGCTGAAATCGCTCGCGCAGCAGATCGCGAATTCCCTTGTCCGACCCTGGTCCAAATTCGAGCCTCACCACCGGCTCATATCGTCTTTGCCGGACTTGCTCCTGGACCTGCAGGCGGATCTCCGCGTCCGAAGCTTCTACCAGCTCCACCTCGGCGTCCCGCGTGATACGCACCAGCGTCATCGCGGAGAGCGTCATGCCGCCGTACAGCTTGTGAACATTTCCGCGAATCAACTCGTGCAGCGAAATCAGCAGCCGTTTACCGTTGTCCACTCCCGCCGTGAGCGGAATCCACTGTTTCAGTCCGCTGGGAATCTTCATCCGCGCTACCATTTGCTCGGCGCGTTCAGGGTCATACAGTCGGAAGGTCAACGACGTGGAGAGGTTTGAAAGAAATGGAAATGGATGCTCGGGATTGATCACCAGTGGAGTGAGTGCGGGAGAAACGCTCTCGTCGAAGTAGGATTCCCCCTCCTCGCGTTGCGCATCAGTCAAGTCGTCCCATCCACGGAGAAAGATTCCATGCTTTGCCAGACCGGGAATAATCGCGTGATGGTAGCATTCGGCCTGCTTCTGAAGCATGGGGAGCAGTTTCTGTCGCAGTTGAACAAACCGTGCAAACTGCTCCTCGGTTCGTCCCCCGCGCAGTATGGACACGCGCTTCATGAAGAACTCGTCGAGATTCGAGTTGAAGATTGCCAGGAATTTCGCGCGTTCCAACAGAGGAGTGCGCTCATCGATCGCTTCAGCGAGCACACGTTCATTGAAGGCAAGCCAACTCAAATCCCGATCGATCCATACCTCCGAGAGTTCCGGTGTGAGCCGCTCGTTCAAGACCCCGTTATCGCCAATCGAAGCGAGAACAGGGGGTACCACAGAAGTCGCCATGCCATTTGCTCCTGAGACTCTTCCTGGGAATACGATTGGGAGAGCGCCCATTCGATGAGGGTGTGAACCATTAGCTTCAACCAGCATAGAGAGGAACGCCCCTCTCCAACCAGAGCGAACCGCGCAAAGTCCGGCTCTCATGCTCATTTTTAAAGGCCCATTCACATAACTGTTGCCTGGCTCGATGGTCGGAGTCCCGTCTGGACCCCAGAGTCCGAAGAAGGCGGTGCGTCAGGACCGAACGACGGCCCAGGAGATGCACCGTTTTCAGTTCAGTTTTCTCGGAGTCAGCCAGTTTGCCGGGAGAATCAAAATGGCTCGCGTGTGATCTGTGGAGGGCTTCAGAAAAGGCTTCTCATATCGCCCGAGACAAGAATTCTCTCCTGAAGCAGACGGACCCGTGCCACTTCCCACGAAGTCTGAAAAGTTTCTGCGACTTCGCGAATCAATGCCGAGCCATCGAGTGAGTGGTCCGACAGCGCAGCATGATCCAGGTCGCGGGCGTGGCGAAAGTGGCGTACCTGTCTGATGAGCGGACCGATCGGCATCAGCAGAGCTCCGCAAATGAATCCGGCCTGCCACTCCATCCAATCTTGATCGTTTAAAGGCAAAATTGAATCGCGAGCACAGCGATTGGTCTGCGGGAGCGCGTCAGGGAAATCCTCAAACAACGAGAGACACGACGCGTCCTCGGTTTGAAACAGGAAATCGTGGAACCGCACATGGCCGTACGCATGCGCGAGCGTTGCCCGGAGCCGGTTTTCCAGGCCCGCAGTCCCCGCCAACTTCGCGGCGATCCGCACCACGGGCTTTCTACCTCGACGGAATTCCGTGAGGACTTCTACTTGTTCGCCTTCCTTTGTGAAGTCGGAGTGAAGATCGAGACGCTGTGTATCACGTTCGAGCAGATATCGAAGATCGTCGGTGCGAATCGGAAATGCAACACTGCCGTACTTCTTTTGCAGATACGTGAAGAGAATGGACTCGCATTGCATGTTGAGCTCTTCGGTCGAATAGTGCGGCCTCATCCGGAATCGGTTTGTCTTGTCCCAGATCCATTTCATTTCTTGTCTTTCAAGGTTCTTTACTCTACCAGACCGATCTGCTGGACATAAGCCTGAAGCTCGCGAAACCGCGCCAGGGCATTCTGCGCATATTCGTTGTATCGCGGATTCGCGAAGAGAGAGGGATCGACCAATGAAGAAGGTTCGAGCGGAGTGAAGACCTTCTTCTGTTCGACGGCGGCCGCCATCGCGTCCATCGTCGCCGCGAGCGTGTGGCGCATTTTCACTAATCGCGGTTCGTTGAGAAGATCGCGCCCGCTCTTGCCGCGCAGAAACGCCATCTGGTTCCAGAACAAGGCGACCGCGGTCAGACCGGCACGCAAGATGGTCTGGCTCAGCTGAATGTGCGGTTCGCGGTCCACTCCAAATTCATATTCGACCGTGTCGTTCATCGTGCGCATGGTAGCGATCGTCTTGCCTACTTGATCGCGGAGGGCATCGGACTCTTTCGATACACTCACGCGCCGGGTGATGGCCTCAGGAAGCCGAAAAAGTTTAGCTCCATCCCGAAGGACTATCGCGAGCGCATGTCGCATCGTGTTGACCGTGCGCACCGGCCAGAGCTGATCGAAAACAATCCACATGACAAGGAGAGCCACCAGAATGCCGATGAGGCGGTCGCGAGCCGGAGCCAGTTGCGTAGGCGCTGAGAACCCCTCGAATGTCACCAAATAAAAAGAGAAGGCGATTTGCAGACCGACATAGCTGAATTGACGCCCCAGCGCACACCAGCCTGCAATGAAAGCAATGACTCCGATGAGCACAACGAGTGACGTTATGGAATCCATGGAGGGAAAAAGGAACGTCGTCGCTCCTAATCCGAAGATCAGCCCGCCGACGATCGCGCCTACCAGTCGGAATACGAACCTCTGCTTGATCGCGCCGGTGGTGCTCAGTCCGGTGATGAATACGGTCGTCACACAGGTGGATATGCCCGGATAATCGATTGCGTGATAAAGGATGTAACAGAGCGTCGCGCAAAGACTAAGCTTGAGGCCGAAAGCAACGGCCATTCGATCGGTGAGTGACCCTGGAATAAAGAGCGGCACCTTCGTCGCCGGAAGAGCGACCAGTTGTTTGTCCTCCGCGGTAGCGGCCGTCCCGGGCATGGACAGGATTGTGTGAAGGACCCCCTCTACACGTTCGAGTAGCGAAGGACTGGGGCCAGATCGAAATTCATGTTCTTGGGCAACACGCACAACGGAGCCATCGAGAGCGAGTTGTGCTTCTGCTGCGATGCGCTGGTAACGTGTCAAGCTCGCAGGGTCGTCGGCGTAGGGTGCCGCGCCGACAGCCGCGCCGAGGTCCATCAATTGCGCCAGCATGGTGATGCGGACGCGCGCGCCGATCAGCAGCGAGCCGGTGTCAAGGTTTCGCTCGACGACTTTGTTGTAGAGATCCTGCATCCCATCCTGACCGGTTATAGCAAGACGGGAAACCCGCGTGACGGCTTCGGCGCGCTTCTCCGCATCGGCCTTCTCTGCAAAACGCGTGAACATCGAGATCAATGCCCGCCAGCGAATCGTGCGCTGTTCGATGAGCAAGTCGGCGGGATGACGCGCGCCAAAGACGTACTCCACGGCGATGGAGCAAAGGATCGGTATTGAGAGTGCACCTATGATCCAGAGCGAATCTGTAACCAGATGTATTGGCTCTTGCGTGAGTCTCCCAAAGTGCAATGAGTGTCGCGAAGATGAAACCCCAGGTAGAACCGAGGGTTGGTTGAGTCGTCCCGACTACAAGGATGCCGGCGAAGAAGCCTACTGCGGCAAGTCCGAGAACACGGGCCATGGGATCGTTATCCGTCAGGATGACGATCCCGAGTTCTGTTGCAACCGCAGCGAGCAGGGGAACCAGAGAGAAGATTGAGCGTAAGGAGACAGCGGGGCTGTCGCGTCCGACGATGAAGACGAAATATAAGGCGACCGAGGCAAACGGCGCCTGCAGAATGAGCAAAGCAAGCAGCGTCAGAACAGTGGAAAGCACAATGCGCAGCGTCCCGCTCAAACGCCCGGGCGTGGGCTGCAGATCCTGCCAGGCTCGTCCTGCCCACGCCGTCCAAGAGTTCGCGCGGGACGGTACAGCAAAGGGAGGATGAGACGAGACAAAGGTTGAAGTGGAGGGCTTTTCCATGGGGGTCACCGTACGACCGTGACGGCTGTCTCTCCCATCCGGAAGAGTGTGGGGTCTGGATCCTGCACGCGAACACGCACGGGGAACCTTGCTGACAAGTGCACCCAGTTTAAGGTGCGTTCGATATTAGGCAGGCCGCTGGTCACCGCCCCATCCTCAGGAAAAACGCCGTAGCCGATGCTCTCCACCACCCCGTTGAACCGGCGGTCAGGATGACCCATGATGTAAACATCGACATGCATGCCGAGTTGAATGTTCTTGAGTTTGGATTCCCGGTAGTTGGCAATAACCCACCAGTTGCGCGTGTCGATCAGCGTGAAGAGTGGACTACCCGGATGAGCGTAGGCTCCTTCGGAGATATTCATGTTTGTGACATAGGCATCGAACGGCGCCACCACGCGGCAGCGTTCGAGGTCGAGCCGCGCGCTGAGAACTTTCGCAGCTTTTGCCGGACGTTCCGCGAGAGAGCGTCTCGATTCTGTCGATAGCGTGAGTAGCCTGACCCAGCCTTGCTGCGGATTCAGATGCAGCCGCATCCGCCTGATCCTGTTGCAAGACAGCTTCTCTGTATTGCGCACGCGCTTGCTCGAGGGCGGCCTGGGCCGCGTCGAAGTTTCCCTGCGCGACGCGCACTGAGGTTTCCGCCTGGTCGACCTGGTCGACGGTCACATATTTCTTCTTAAGCAAAGGCTCGATGCGATTGAGGTCATTCGATGCGTACTTGAGTTGCGCCTCGGCAGCCGCGGTGGCCGCTTGCGCGCGAGCAACTGCTGCTTTGGCCAGGTCCGTGCCGCTGCCTGCGGTTTTGATGCCGGTGACTGAGCTATGAAGTCCGGCGCGGGCTGCCTCCTCCGCGTTATGCTGGGCCGCAATCTTTCGCTTCTCGTCGATGATCGATTCTTCAAGATCAGCCTGGTCGGAGAGCGCCTGCTGCAGTGCGTATTCATAGGGGCGGGAGTCGATGACGAAAAGCAGGCCGCCTTTCTTCACAAATGCGTTGTCTTTCACGGGAAGCTCTACCAGCCGGCCGCTGACCTCTGGAGCGATCTCAATGAAATTAGTTCGGACGCTTGCGTCATCGGTGCGAGGGTTGCGATCTGTTTCCAGAATCACGAGCAGCAGGGCGAGCACGGAGGCTACGACAACGCCGATGCCGATCCTGCGGCCCCATCGCTTGCGGTCAGAAGTTTCTGCCATTGGTTCCATTTGCTCGCCCTCAACGGAAAAAGATCAACCACAGGAGACACGTGAAGAGAACAACGACGCAGGGATAAAACAGTGCAAGCGGTCCCACTTCCGTTTCCAGGCGATATCGAAGCAGGAAGAAGCGGACCAGGAAGGCCAGGATCACTCCTGCCGTCACACAGATCATCCAGGCAGGGAAGAAGGAACCGATAATGTTGATCGCGGGCGCGCGTCCGCAGCCATTCAACAACAAGGAAGTCACTGCGGCGCTGGCGGAACCTCTGAGAGGAGTCTTCATTTTTGACCGTCCACGCTTTGGGGTGTCGCCGCCGCCGGCTGGCCGCGCAACAAGTTTCCGGTTACAAACTCCAGATTGACGGCATCGAGTAAAAGCTGGGATCGAGCCGATACGCCGGAAAATCGCGCCTGCGCCAATTGCTTCTCCGCCGTAAGAACATCAACCAGGTTCTTGACGCCGTATTGGTACGCGTCCAGCGAAGCTGAATACGACGCGCTCGCCGAATCAAGCAGGGCTTCAGCGGCCTGTTCCTTTCTCAATGCCGTGCGGAACGCGATATACGCGGTCCATACCTCGCGGGTCGCTTGATCCCGCAGCTCGGTCATCGCATCCTGGGCCTCGCGCCGCTTTGATTCGGCAATGGCCAAATCATTTTTCCTCGCGCCACCATCCCAGAGCCGCCACTCGACGCCCAGCGCGACCGACCACGTTGGCTCGTTTGCGTGGCCCAACTCGCCGAAGTCCGTCGTAGGCCAAACGCTTGTTTGAGCGCCCGAACCCGTCAGGCCAATCTGCGGCCGATACGCCGCTTTGGCCTGGCGGATCGCATCGTCGGTGGCCCGAATTTCCGCCGCCTGTGCTTGCAGGTCCGGCCGGTTCGCAATGGCGCGGTCGATGAGGGCGTCGACAGAGAGAGTCAGAGTCTGCGGCAAAGGCGCGTCTCTTTCCCCATCGACCAGGATATCGGGAGAAGGTTCGGCGCCGACAGCCTCGGTGAGGGTGACTCGTGCAATTTTCTCGTCGCCATCGGCGGATTCAAGGTCAAAGACAGACTGTGCCGTTTCAGCACGCGCGTTCAACACGTCTGGCTCCGTGGCACGGCCATTGTTCAGCCGATCCTCTGCCGCATCCTGTGTAGCCTGGGCGGTTTTCAGTGTTTCCTTGGCCGCCTCCAGCCGTTCCTGCGCCGTAAGCAATCCGTAGTAGGTGCTGGCGGCGCGGAAAGCGACCTGCTGATTTGCTGCGATAAAGTTTGCGCCCGCGGCAATCTTCTGGGCCACCGCTTCATCGACTTTGCCTTCGCGCTTGCCGAAATCGAAGATCAAATATTCCAGAGTGATTTCCGGCTGAACGACTGGGACTTCAACCATCGTGTATCCACGGGGCGCGAGAGGCTTGGGGAAGGGCTCAATTGTTCTCTGATCGGCGAAAGCCGCGATACCGGCGAGAACTGGATAGTAGGCACTCTTCTCAACGCCCAGCGCCTCGGCTCGTTGTTTGGCGCGTTCCCAAAAAATGCGAGTTCGAGGATTGTTCCGTTCTGCGATGTCGATCAGCTCAGCCAGGGTGTAGCGGTGGCCCGCATCGAACGTAAGGACACGATCCTGGGGAAGAGCGTGGGCCGCACAATCTGCGGCATTCATTGCAGTGGTCGCGATTCCTGCGCATTGCCCCATGCCTCGCGGCGATGCCCAGCAACACAGAACGAGCAGCCAGAAGGCGAGGCGGAAACTGGACTTCCGGCAAGGGTGCATCGGGTCACTCATCTGTTTCATTCCGTTTGCGACGCTATGCAGAAAATGGGTGGGGAGGAAGAACGTCGGCAGGGCCGCCAAAACGTTACTTTATCGCAAGTAAGGGCCTGTCCGGCTCATTTTTTATAGAAAGTGTCCTGCGATCGATGGTTAATACGGACGAACCCATCATGGAACACCCGGAACACGTGCTGCGTAGGAAGTAGAGTAAGGAGTCAGCAGTCCTATGTCTCAATGCGGCCGTCTAGCTGGTCCTCTGTTGCTTGCATTCCTCGTAGTTCCGCTTCATCCGCAAAATTTAGCCGTTTGGAAAGACCCATCACCCCACACCACGCGCTTTGTAGCCGTAGACAAGGACGTTCGATTGGAGGTGCTCGATTGGGGTGGGTCTGGCAGGCCGATAGTTCTATTGGCCGGGGGCGGCAATACGGCTCATGTTTTCGATGACTTCGCCCCGAAGCTAGCGGCTTACTACCATGTTTACGGCATTACCCGGCGTGGGTTCGGCGCTTCCGGTTATGCGGCAACGGATCACCCTGCTGACCGACTTGGCGATGACGTGGTGGCGGCGATTGATGCGCTTCATCTGAATAGACCCGTCCTCGTGGGACACTCGATCGCTGGAGTGGAGTTGAGTTCGGTCGCAAATAGTCATCCGAACCGAGTTGCAGGACTGGTCTATCTTGATGCGGCGTATTCTTACGCTTTTGACGACGGCAAAGGCGGGAGCATTATGGATATACAGAAGCTCCAGGGGCCTCAACCTCCGCCTCCCAGTAAAACGGATTTGGCCAGTTTCGATGCATTGCAGAAATACTATGAGCGCGTCGACGGATTCCGCTTTCCCGAAGCAGAACTTCGCGCGCAGAGAGAATCGACTGCTGATGGAGCGGTGGGAAAGCAATTTGATCTTCCCGGCGGCGCCTTGTTCATGCCCATGATAACCGGCGCCAAGAAATACACTGCGATTCCGTTACCTGCGCTTGTCATCTTTGCAAACCCGCACAGCCAAGGAATCTGGGTTGACGAAAATACAGATTCTTCCGTGCAAACCGCAGCCAGGACTTATTCCACCGCATTAGAAGCTTTAACGCGGAGGCAGGAGAAGTCGGTAGAAAATGGCGTGCCCGCGGCGCATGTGATTACCCTGCAAGGTGCGAATCACTATGTGTTTCTGTCGAATGAGGCCGAGGTGCTGAAGGACATACATGCCTTTGTTGCTAGTCTGCGTTAAACGCGAGCAACGAAAGAATTTCGTTCCGATTCTCAGTGGATCCGATCAGGCCAAACTGCGTTTCCAACGCTCGTCCCATTTTGCGGGCTCCGGTTGGTGGCCGCCAACTTGGAAATCAGCTCCTATTTGCCGGGAATCGCCTCCGCCTTCTTTTTCTGTGCCTCGACGGTCCAGGGGGGCACGATGCCATTCTGCCGCGCGTAGGCGATGAGCTGGCCGAGGTGTTCGTGAGCATCGGCAACGAGAATGTAGACCACATCCCCCTCATTGGCTTGCGGACCGAGCTTGGGCAGCAGCTTTGCGAAATCCGCGTTGCTCATGCCGTTGATCGTTTTATTCGCGAAATCCCAGGACTGATTCAGGTCGTCGACGATGCGATCCTTCTCTGTCGTGGATTTTTCGAATTCGCGCGCTTTGAACCCTGCCGGAGGATTCGCACCCATCATGCTGAGGATTCCGTAGCGCTCTCCAGCAACATGCAGAAACACCTCGGCAAACGATCGGGCGTCGGGTGAAGGACGCCAGGTGAGTCTGTCACTCGGAAGTGCATCGGCAAGATCGACACACTTCTTATTCACGCCCTGCAAGTCAAGAAGCGCCTGGGCTTTCATGTCATAGCTCGGTGGAGTGCTATCGGTGGAGTTATTGGGAGCTTGCGCGCGCATGGCGAGAGCGCCCGCACTCAGGATGCACGCGAGACAAACCAAAAACAACGTCGGCGTTTTCATTGCGATCTCCGCTTGAGTCGAAGCTCTGTAGTCGCCCCGAGGCTAGAGTGGAGGAGAGCAAGATGCAAGTAGTTCGTGACCGCTCGGATGTTTCGAGGGGCGAGTTGCTGCGTTCAGGGGTTGATGACGCCAGAGATGGCGGTCAACCGCCACAACGGAACGCGTGGCGGCAAGTATTCGTGCATAGGGCGCGGATCTGATCAATACCTTACAGTCGGAGCTAGAACTCATCTACAACTCATCTGCGCCGTAGTTGCTGCTTGGTGAATGACGAATCGGTGATGGCGAGAGTGAGTCGCGGCATCACCGCTGGGTAGGAAGTTTCAGGTAGGAAGTTTCCAAAGTTGGAATCGGTAGTCTTCCGTGATCTCTCCGTCACGCCCGCACTCGACGCCATAGCCAACGATGGCCCGCAATTTTTGCGCATACTCTCGATCCTCGTAGCGGTCTGGGTTAAAGCCAGGCGGCCATACCCCAGTTTGCCAGCACTCCGCGTACGCCCCAATTTCCAGGAAGGTTCTGATCATTTGGTTGTCGGCTTGCCAGGCACTCAGGACGCGGTCGTCGTCATCGACAACCAGAATCGAGTCGAAGTCGGCGTTGGTGGCCATCACGGTGTGCTGCATTTTGTCTCCCATTGGCTCAATTATCTTTGGATGCAGTTTTCTTCGATCACGTCGCAGGCTCAACGGGCTCGGGTCGATGATTCCGAACGTTCCCAACATTGTTGCCCCTCGCCAAGCCCTTCCTCTCTTCAACTGGAAATGACCAATTCAATTTCATTCAGCAGTGGTAGACTTCGGGCTGATCTGCCGAAGATCGAGAATCCGACGAAAGAAGAATCTGGAGGCACAGGAATGTTTCACATCATCTGGTATTTGATCATTGGGCTACTTGCGGGACTGATCTCGAAATCAGTGATGCACGTGCACATGACCCTGTTGTGGACACTTGTGCTCGGCGTGGTTGGATCGGTCCTCGGCGGTGGAATTACCCACATCATTTTTCGCCCGAAAAACGAACGATATCATCCTGCCGGCCTGATTGTTTCTACCGTCGGCGCTATTCTGGTTCTCTTCATTTGCCATAGGCTGAGGATCCATTTTCCCTCGCTTTGACCCCGCGCCCGATCCTTCTGGATAGACTGATCTTTCACTTATCTGGTCGGCCGATCCGGACATAATCTTTTTTGGCTATCCCGCACCTGTCACCGCGCCTGCTGGGGCGATTGAAACGGTTCTCCCGCCGAGATGAAATTCACCGGCAGCTTGGGAAACAGCGTTCGCAACCAGCGCGCGCACTCCTGCATGCCCGCCTCTTCTGAAACTTCGTGCCCCAGAAGGATCAGCGCCTTCGAACGGCCCTCCCCCGCCGCGTCTTGCACATAGGGCACCGTCTCCCATTCCCGGGCCTCGCCAGCCACCAGCAACTGCACATTGTCCTGTTCCAATGCCTTGATCTGCTTGTCTTCTCCTGACGCTCCCGGATAGAGCGCCACTCCACTGACGCGTAGCGCCGAATTCCCCACGATGCGGATCAATCGGGCTCCCGTCCGCTTCTGAAGATCGGCAGCGATTGCGCCGACCGATGTAGCGGGCAACGTGAACACGTGAGGATCCGATGCGTTTTCGTAAGCCCCCCATCCGAATTGCGCCACCATGCCGGCGAGAATCCCATCCGGTTGTCGCAGATGCCACGTATCGTGAAACCGCCAAATCACCAGGTGATGCTCGCGAATATAGTTCAGCTTCTGCTGCAGCACTGGGTCGCCCGTCAGGGGACCCTGGTCGTCGAGATGGTTATAGAACGTCGGCTCGTGAGTAATGATCAGATTGTCCCCGCTCGACACCGCTTGCTCAAGCACGGCATACGTGTCCATGAAAGTGGTCGCGATGCCGGTGACCACCGTATTGGGATCGCCGGCCTTCAGGGTGTCCACGGTATTGGCGGGCGGAATAGCCCCGGTCGCCGCGATGACGCGCTGCATCACCGTTTCAGCCGTCAGCCTCGAGCCCGCATCCTGCGCACGCGGAGCCGCACTCACTGCGCACATACCTATTGCGAGAAACCAAACGCGTATCGACATACGCACCGATTATCGCGTGTCCGGGCCCGTGAGGAGGATTTCGTGCAGAAAATTGCATCCGGTTGTGTCCTCGGTTGACTCGGCAGGCTGCTGTTGGATTCTGTATGGTGTTGTATGAGCAGTCGACATTTCAGTTTCGGAAGGCCCGTGAACCTAAAATTACGTCTCGCCCTCGCAGTTCCCTTCGCTTGTCTGCTTCCGCCCGCCGTTCTGGGGCAAAGCGGCGACATGATTCAGACCGGCAGCGACATTCCTGCCAAGTGGCAGAAGCCCGAGACCGATTACGACTACGTCAAGCGCGAGGAAATGATTCCCATGCGCGATGGCGTGAAGTTGCACACCGTCATCGTTGTTCCCAAGGGCGCGCACGATCTGCCCATGTTGCTGGAACGCACGCCGTATGACGCAAAGTTCTTTTCATCGCATGACAGCCCGCATCTGCGCGACACATTGTGGTCGGCGAATCGCGAGTGGGTCGACGACGGCTACATCTTTGTCTATCAGGACATCCGCGGCAAATATGGCTCAGAGGGTGCGTACGTCATGACGCGTCCGCCGATGGGTCCGCTCAATCCGAGCAAGACCGATGACACGACGGATGCCTGGGATACGATCGACTGGCTGGTCAAGAATGTAGCTGAATCGAACAAGCGCGTGGGCATGATCGGCTCCTCTTATGACGGCTGGACAGTGACCATGGCGCTGCTGGATCCACATCCGGCGCTGAAGGTTGCGGCGCCCGAGAGCCCGATGATCGACGGCTGGATGGGCGACGACTGGTTTCACTACGGCGCATTCCGGCAGGTCAGCCTCGACTATTTCACCGGGCAGAGCAGCAAGACCGGCGCAGGAGCATCGGTGCCAAGGTGGGGCGCAGATGACTACCAGAATTTTCTCGACGCCGGTTCGGCTGGCAACTGGGCGACCAAGAACGGTCTTGAGCAACTGCCATTCTGGAACCGCCTCTCCTCGCATCCAGCCTACGACGCTTTCTGGCAGGGGCAGGCGCTCGACGCAATCGTCGCGGCCCATCCAGCTTCCATACCCACGGTCTGGTTGCAGGGGTTGTGGGACCAGGAAGATATGTATGGTGCGATCCATACGTGGGAAGCCCTCAAAGCCAAGGGGATGGCTGCGAACAATCACCTTGTCATGGGTCCCTGGTGTCACAGCCAGATCAACCGAGCCGCTGAAAACCTTGGTCCACTGAAGTGGAAAGGCGACACCGCCGCCGACTTCCGTAAAAACGTGCTGATCCCCTTCTTCGATACCTATCTTAAGGATGAAAAGCCCGCCGAATCGCTGCCACCGGTGCTTATCTACAACCCTGCAGAGAATCACTGGGACAAATTCGCCGATTGGCCGGGAGTGACCGAGCAGCAACTCACACCTCTTTATCTTGAGGCGAGTAACGGCCTCGATTTCCAACAGGCAGCGGCCGGCGAGGACAGCTACGATTCCGATCCGGCCAAACCCGTGCCATTCGTCGCGCCGCCCGTCGCGTTCGATGATCACGCGCGTTGGACCACCTGGCTTGTACAGGACCAGCGCTTTGTCTCCACCCGGCCGGATGTAGCTTTCTTACCAGACGTCCGTGTTGACGCAGCCGGTGCGTGTCGAAGGGGCGCCTTTCGCGGACATTTTCGCCAAAACCACCGGCACTGACGGAGATTTCGTCGTCAAGATCATCGATGTCTATCCCCCGACCTACGCCGAGCAGCCCGAGATGGGCGGTTATCAGCTGCCGGTAAGCATGGATATTTTCCGTGGGCGATACCGCAAGAGCTTTGCAGACCCCGAGTCCGATCCCGGCCAATGAAGTGCAGGAGTACAAATTTCGACTGCCAACCATGAACTATGTCTTCAAGCCCGGCCACCGGATCATGGTGCAGATTCAGTCGAGCTGGTTTCCGCTGTATGATCGCAACCCGCAGACCTACGTCAACAATATCTTCTTCGCGCAGCCTTCGGACTTCCGAAAGGCGACGGTGTCAATTGAGCGTGGATCGTCCGGAGCCAGCGCGGTGCTGCTTCCAGTGGTGCAGGCCAGCACGGCGATGAAGTAGATGACCGGTCAAGCGACTCCAGAAGCCGGTGAATCGCCGCATCTCCGATTCGCGCACGCCAAACCGTCACCAGCCATCTGGCTTTAGTTCTTCTCGGACCTTTTCGCGCGACCAGCTTCGCGGACTTGCGACGTGTTGGGCTTCGGCTCTGGGCCCTTCTCAGTCACTGCGTTGTCGAGCAAACGGCCGATTGCGCCGAAATTCGAGCGAGCTCCAGTCCACCGCAAATCGTCCACATTTTTGAAGAGTGGGATATCGCTCCTGAGGGTGGCGAGCGTTCGGAAGAGCAGCGCGAGTTCTCGTTCGCGCGCCAGAGTAGCGGCCAACGAAGCCGAGTTCAGCACATTGACATGCCAGTCCCGGGCAGACACAGGAATGGATTCGATGTGGCCGAATTTGGACAGCACGGCGGACGTGGACTTTGCTCCCCATCCACGAAGGCCCGGATACCCATCGGCGGAATCGCCGACGAGCGCAAGATAGTCAGGAATAGTCTCCGGAGGGACGCCGAACTTGGCGATGACGCCGGCTTCATCGAGGATGGCTCCTGTACGCCGGATCAACTGCACCACCCGGGCTCCCTGAACACATTGGGTAAGGTCCTTGTCTGGCGTGCAGATGACAACCTGCTCAACGCGGCGATCCTTCAGGGCCAGGGTGCAGGCCGAAGCGAGAGCGTCGTCGGCTTCAAACTCCACCATTGGCCAGACAACGATGCCGGCTGCGGAGAGAACTTCTTCGAGGATAGGAAACTGCGAAAGGAGGTCGGGTTCAACGCCTTCGCTGGTCTTGTAACTTCTCCAGAGGTTGTTGCGAAACGACTCGATGACGTGGTCGGTGGCAACGCCGATGTGCGTTACTCCGTCCCGCATCATGGCCAGCAGCGATGCAAGCACGCCCCGCACCGCACCCACCTCGCGGCCCTGCGCATCGCGAGCCTTCGGCACAGCAAAGTAGTGGCGAAACAGTTCGTACGTGCCGTCAATCAGATAGACTTTCAACGCGCAACTCCATCATCACCTTAGCTGACCTGACGAAATTGAAGCAATGAAGAGCTTATGATCCGAGCACAATTCCTCATCGAGCTTGAGGTATGTCCCGCTGACGCTGACCTCCGGCTGAGGGGCGGAGGCCGGACTTCTCGAAAGTGGAAAATGGCGCGTTGCAAATTCCAAGAAACTGTGGGATCATTCTTATCGGATTCCGATAAGAGGACGGCATGGGGCAAAAACAAACTGATCTTCTCCGTGGAACTCTCGACCTGCTGGTGCTGAAAGCACTGTCCCTGGAGCCCTTGCACGGAGTTGGAATCTCCCGACGTATCACCCAAATCACCAAGGAAGCTTTTCAGGTAAGTTTCGGTTCGCTTTTTCCAGCACTGCACCGCATGGAGGAAAAAGGCTGGGTAGAAGCCGAGTGGCGCTCCTCCGACAACAACCGCCGCGCAAAATATTACCGGTTGACTTCCGCCGGGCGCGCTCAGCTCAAGGATGAAGAGCGGCAATGGAATCAGATGGTGAAGATCATGGCGGCGGCCGTTCAGTCTACGTGAATCCAGATGGAAAGCATCATGCCTAAGCGAATTCTAAGTTTATTTCGGAATCTCTTTCGCAAACGCGCGATTGAACAGGCGCTGGAGGATGAACTCTGTTCAACGCTGGAAGCCCTGACCCAGGAGAAGATCGAGCAAGGGCTTTCGGAAGCGGTGGCTAGACGAGAAGCGCTTATCGAAATTGGCGGTATCGAGCAGGTGAAAGACGGGGTTCGCGCAGCACGCGCTGGCCGCTTTCTCGAGGACCTCGTCCGGGACATCGGCTATTGCCTGCGTCGGTTGCGCCGCAATCGGAGCTTCACGGCCTTAGCCGCCCTGACGCTGGCACTCGGCATCGGGGGCACGACAGCCATTTTCAGCGTCGTGAACGGCATCCTCATCCAACCTTTGCCCTATGCGCACCCGGCAAGACTCGTAGAAGTAGGGCTCGACCTTCCTGGCATCAACCAGTTCGGCTGGCCTCTTTCTCCGGCGGAATACTTTACCTTCCGCGAGCGGAGCCGGAGTTTCGAGGACATCGCTCTCTACTACACGGGGTTCGGCGGCAATCTCTATTCGGCCAATGTCACCGGGGCCGGGCGCCCTGAACACGTGCCGGCTCTCGGCGTGTCCGACGGAGTGCTCCAAATTTTGGAAGTCGCGCCTATGTTGGGGCGTGCTTTCACGCGGGCAGACGATGAGCCGGGCAGTCCCGATACAGTGATAATCACCTATGGCTACTGGCACAGCAAGTTCGGCGGCGACCGTGCGGTGATTGGGAAAACGATCGACATCGATGGCAAGCCCAGCACGATTATAGGGGTGCTACCGCAGCGTTTTCGCTTCCTGGACATGACGGATCTGGGGATACTGATGCCTCTCAGGCCAAAAACCCAGCGAGGATATAACTACTTTTCGGTTGCCCGACTCAAGCCAGGAGTAACGCTGGCCGAAGCCAATGCAGACGTGGCTCGCATGTTACGACTGCAAGTGGAGCGTTTTCCCGAGGCAGCCCAATTCTTCAAGGAGACGCAGATAAGGCCGAATCTGCAGCCACTGAAGCAATACATCGTCGGCGACGTAGGCAAGGTGTTATGGGTCGTGATGGGTGGGATAGGCCTGGTGCTGCTGATCGCCTGTGCCAACGTGGCCAGTCTTCTTCTGGTCAGAATTGAAGGGCGACAACAGGAGTTGGCGATTCGAGCGGCTTTGGGCGGCAGCCGTGGACGCATCGCCGGCAGTTTGTTGCTTGAGAGCCTGATACTGGCGGCGATTGGCGGCGGGCTCGGCTTGCTGTTTGCTTATGGTGGCTTGCGGCTCCTGATCGCTTTAGCGCCGAGCCAGCTGCCGCGGCTGAATGAGATCGGCATCGATGGGCTCGTCTTGCTCTTCACCGTAGGAGTCACGATTGTGGCAGGTCTCTTGTTCGGCTTGATGCCGGCTCTTCGTTACGCCGGTGGCCGCGCAGGGACGGGGTTGCGCGAAACCAGTCGCTCTGTCAGCGCCAGCCGCAAGCGGCATCGGGCTCGTAACGCGCTGGTCGTTGTCCAGGTAGGTCTGGCTCTTGTTTTGCTCGTGAGCTCGGGCCTCATGATCCGTACCTTCCAAGCCTTGATGCACGTGCAGCCCGGATTCACGGCGCCAGCCCAAGTCCAAACGTTCCATGTTCATTTTCCGCCGGAGATGATCAAGGCCCCCGAGCGCCTGCTCCGTTTGGATCACGCGATTCTCGACAAGATCGCGGCGATTCCCGGCGTCTCTTCTGCCGATTTTAGTGGGGCCGTGCCAATGGATGCCGGCGCCGAGAGTGATCCCGTGCTCGTGAAGGATCACATGCAGCAGGGTCAGCTCCCGCCGGCTCGCAGGAGCTTCTGGGTTTCGCCAAGCTTCTTCAACACCATGGGCATCCCCCTCCTCGCCGGCCGCGATTTAGCGTGGGACGACATAGTGAACAAGCGCCCCGTGGCTCTCGTGTCGGAGAATCTCGCGCGTGAGTATTGGCAAAATCCCTCGGACGCGCTTGGGAAACAAATTGGCGGAAGCCCCAAGGCCTGGCGGCAAATTGTGGGTGTTGTGGGAAACGTCCACGATGACGGCACCGGCCAGGAAGCTCCAGCGACGGTTTATTGGCCGATCACGGACGCCGATGTTTTTCTGGATAGCCCGGCCTTCGCATTGCGCAGCACGCGCGCCGGGACGGAGAGCTTGATGAACGAGGTTCGACAGGCAGTGTCGTCTGTAGACCCGGATCTTCCGCTGTACCAGGTTCACACGCTGGACTACTACTACACCAAGTCCATGGCGCGCACTTCCTTCACATTGGTCATGCTGGCATTGGCGGGCGGCATGGCTCTGTTACTCGGCATCGTGGGCCTGTATGGCGTGATCGCCTACTCGGTTTCCCAACGTACGCACGAGATCGGCATCCGCATGGCCCTGGGAGCGCAGAGACGCGACGTGCTTAAACTCGTCGTGAACGGAGGCATGGGCTTGACGCTGATGGGTGTGGGCATCGGAGTTGCAGGCGCCCTGGTTCTGACTCGCTTCCTCTCCAGCTTTCTCTATGGCGTCAAGCCCACTGACCCGCTGACGTTCATCGTCGTCTCTTTGGTCCTGACCGGAGTGGCGCTGCTCGCCTGCTACATTCCGGCACGCCGCGCGACGAAGGCGGACCCTGTAATTGCCTTGCGGTATGAGTAGGGGTCGCAAGCTTTGACCCAGCGGCACTGGGCTCTGCCCCTATGGCGCGATGGCGTGTCAGTTTTTGGCTTGTGCTTCTTGATAAGGAATTAAAGTTGACCAGTCTCGGGCCATTCATTGCTGCTCAATGAACCTTCCGGTCACTGCGGCGTGCATGGCATTGCGAATCCGCGAAGTCAAGAGTCGCAGAGGGATCGGGAACGACTGGGACGCGCTTTATTTGCTTCGCTGAGGCAAGTCCGACCAGACGGGGCTTGCCAGTTGGATGTTCACGACTGGACCTTCCGGGTAGATTGGACCTTGCTCTCGGATGAAGGTCGGAGCGTCGCCGCCGATAATCCAGAGCTGAATGCCCGGGGGTTGCTTCCCGACCAAAGGCGCCACGACACTTGCCACGCCGCCAAGATCGATCTTGATTTCGAAACGAGCGCCCCGGTTCGAGGCCCCGGCCACCGAGAAAGGGTCATCGCCATGGGGTGAGATGACAAGTTTGACCAGGCGCGGTTTGGGGGTAGCCACCAGCAACGAGACAGTGGTTTGCGGGGCATCGGCGGAGATGTTTTCGACGATGACGGGAACCATCCCGTTCGCCAGGTCCGGCGGGAGGTCGAAATGGTTGGTATTTATCTCTTCCTTGCCATCTTTCCCTGCGGATCGCACGGTGACCTCGTTCTTGCGGCAGTCGATCAACATATCCACTGGATGAGGGAAGAATGGGCCTTTCTGAATATGGTGATTCGAGATGACGCGGAAATTGCGGCGCTGCGAGAAAACAGTGGTCTCCTCGTCGATAGAGCCGTCTTTGAAGCGGAAGAGCGTCCGCGCGGTAATTTGATCGCCGTGGGCGACCTGAATGAGTTCTCCTGAAGCGAGCACCCGTCCCTCGTCCGAAAGCAGCTCGAGGAAACCATGGATGGTGCCCTGCGGATAGCGCGCGGGTATGGGTTCTCCGGAAGCACGCAGACCGCAGGCGCAGATCAAGATGATGAAAGACCAGAAGCCGATATGTGTTTGCAAGATGCCTCGTAAATGTCCACTTGCTGCACTTCGATGAAGGAGTGTGGGTTATGGTTTGCCGGGTTGAGGCAAGAACGGGTGATTTTGAGCGGCTTACTCTCCGTCTGGGTCGCTGCATTTCCGGAAGGAAGAGCACGTGAAGAGATGAACGCGCTGATTTGCCTGCCGGTCGACACTGCCCGAGAACGGATGGACACTACTGGTGATTCCGTTGTCTCACAAGGCGCTAAGCAACCATTCGCGCGAAGCGCGAACCCACGATCTATATTTGTCTCAATTTAGAAATGCGCCCTGATTCGGACGATCCAACGAGAACGTCGGTATCTCAATATCAAAACGCTCACCGCTCGCACTCTCCATCTGGTAAGCCCCGCCCATCATCCCCGACGGCGTGTTGAGAGGCGCACCACTCGTATATTCAAAGCGGTCTCCGGGCTTGAGGACCGGTTGCTCCCCGACAACACCTGGTCCCTTGACCTCGGTCAATTCGCCACGCGCATTGGTGATCATCCAGTGCCGGCTCAGCAGATGCACCGTTTCCTGTCCCTGGTTCTCGATGATCACTCGATAAGCCCAAAAATACTCCGAGCTCCCAGGAGATGATCTCGTCTCAAGATAAGTTGGCTCGACGCTCACCGCGATTCCTCGAGTGATTGCCATGTACGGTGTCCAATTGCCCATAGAGAAAGTTTAGATCAAGCTCGCGGGCTGAGCGATCCCGGCATGATCCTGCCGTTCCGATAGGCAGCAACTCAGGCTTTCGATCTTAGAACATCCGAAATCACGCCGAGCCTTTACAAAACTTTATGCGGCTTAACAAATCTTTATCGCACGCTCTCGGAGCCAGTGCTCGAATGGAATTGCGAACAGCGGCAAAAGAATGGAGCAGAGCAATGAAAACGAAACTCACTATGCTTTCTAAGTTGACGGTGGCCGGACTGGTCGGTGCAGCAGTCGCAATTTGGATGCAATGGCTCTCCGGCGACCCAGCCTATACCAAGTTCCCCCCGGGGCCCGTTATCTTTATTGCTATAGCAGGGATCATTGTTCTGGGAGCTCGCTGGTGGTGGACGCCCCTGATTGGCGCGCTGATCGCTCTGCTGGTCACCTCTGGCTGGTTCGTTCGGCTACCCGCAGCCATTCTTCGCCTGACTCATCCCGGTTCGGTCGGCAGGTTCGCCGCCGGGATATGGATTGGCTCGATACTTCTAATCGTCGCGCTTGTGGTGACAGATATTGCTGGTCTGGCCGCGACTGTGCAGAACTACCGGCGCAGTGGAAGTACGGCTGACAGCGCAAAGATGGCATGTCGGCTTTTCGGCGGAATCTTCGCTCTGATGGGAATCATGGTGATCGTCGGCGGAGCTCATGTTGATAAATATCACAACCTCATGCATCTGATTTGGGGAGTCCTCGCGGTTGGCGCAAGCTTCCTGGGGTTGACCGTTTCAAAGCGCTTCTGCATTGGATCGGGCATCTTCTATCTGGCGCTGGCGATCCTCGGCCTGCTGATCGGAAATCCATCGATGAATCGAGCATGGTATCTCGGGCCAATGCTGTTGAACACCGGAGACCATATCTTTCACCTCGTGCTCGGCTCTCTCTTCCTCGGCGTGGGACTTGTCTCGGGCCGGCAGTGGAGGACTCGCCAAGTCCAGCTCTCCGGAAATTGAGTCTTGGTTGGCGAGTGCGAGAAATTCGGATTTGCCACAACTGGTCGCGGGATCTCATCAACGGGCGTTGGGTTGCGGGAAGATCCGCTCTGATTGTCTACATATGTTGTTCCGCCCGCTAACACCTCACCGAGCCGGTTCTGAAACGCCGGAATTTTCCGGTGAATTCCCAGCGAGCCGGTTTTTGCGTTCACAAAAGTTGCCTTCGTAACGTTCACAAAGTTTATCGAGATGACCCATGGATCGACGATTTCTATTTAGACCCAATCCTCTGAGCCGTATGATTGCGATCACGGCATGGATCTCTTCGACAAAACTCGCTTCGACTATCTCCGCGATCAGCTCGCGAAAGCGCGCGCCGAAAAGCTGACCCTCGATCGTGCGCTTCAATCGTCCCAGCGATCTCCTACAAGCAAGCAGCTCGCGACGCGACGCTATTCCTCGCTCAACGCAGAAATTCGAATTATTGTGGGCGAACTGGAAGATTGTCTTTCCGTGCCCCGACAGCTCGTAAGGGCGAAAAAATCCTCATAGAATTCCTGGGGCGTTTTTTCCGTCCTGGAACGTCCCGCGCCTGATCTTGCGGCTTCCGGGAAATAGGTAAAGGGTGGATCAATCGGAGTAAGATCGTTTGGATGACGGACACATCGAGAGACGAGCGGGAACCTGACGACCAGAAGCGAGTAGAAATACCCAAGATCGCTAGCTTGACCCATCCCCCGATCGCCCACGTTTCTACGCCGTTCGACGGGCCGAAAGGGAAGCCTGAAACGGAGAGCGACGAAGGCGAAACGACTTAGCCCGGCATTCCTGGATAATTCTTCGCCTTTATCTTCCCCTGAGCTTGCGGATATCTTTGCGTCCGGTCTCATGGAGCGCCTGGAGCCGCAGAGATTCGCTGGTCCTCGGTGAACGCAAGGGCTTGTTGGCCGATTTTGATTGATTCATCGAGCTGCACGCCATCGCCGGCAAGGGCATCTATTTCTGGAGATGGGCCGTTTCCAGGCGACCTCCACGAATCCATTCCAGAATGGTTCGGTACTGATCGCTCGATTCATTGCCATGCCAGCGTTGGCCTCCATTGTGGGTGGCCAGATAATCGCCGACATTTCCCGCACTATCCGTCGGCCGAGTTGGCTTGAGCAACAACAAGCTTTTGTCCGGAGCATTGATGTCAACAACGCGCATCGCGTATTTGTAGTTCTCCTTGCTGTCCTGGTCCGAGAAAACGCCTTCGGCATTGGGCGGCTCCAGCTTGAAGATCACATGGCTGGCGTGGCAGAAGACGCAGGCCTTTCCGTCAAAGCCGGGCTTCGCAAGAATCGGCTCAACTCTTGTGACGAAGTAACGGAAGTCGAGTACCGACCCGGGCTGCACGTCGCGTAGTGCCTCGTTCAGGTTCTTTCCCTCGAGCACGCTGGTCGCAATCAGCTTGAGGCGCGGGTTGGTCGAGCTCTCGCAGCTTTTTCATCGCGGTCTTGAAAGTCGGGTCGGCTTTCAACGCCCTTGACCTTGCGCAGCGTGTCGAGCGCGGCGGCACTTACGTTCGCGTCTGCATTGAGCAGGTTCGCAAGCACCGTGTCGACCACGATTGGATATTCGAGTGGCTCTTTGAGCTTCAAAGCGGCCGCATGTCGATCGAGGTAGTCCTGGTCCTGCGATACCGCGCCCCCTGCAACGCCCAGGCGCCTCTTCAGAAATTGCGGATTCCCAGCCTCTTCCATGAGAACCCTCAGCGCGGAGGTGTTCAGATCGGCGAACGCCGTCTTCACCGCAAGCGCCGATTGAGGATCGTTCAGGAAGTGCTCGAAGCATACCCGCAATGCAGCCCGCTGCACGCTCCGGGTCAAACGACCGCAATCCTGCCAACACTTGTTTCTGGAGATCAGGATCTCGCATCAGGCTCTTGAAGGAGGAAGCGGCATCGAGAACCTGCGCGTAGTTCTTAGGCTGGGGCTGCTTTCTGAAGCATGGAGCGCAAGTGCATTCTCCACGCTTGCCTGCTGTTCCCAGGCAGAATTTCTCCGGCAACGCAGCCAGCAGAGGCAGGACGACGGCCTGGCTGTCCGGATTTCCGTGATCCAGGATCGAGACGACTTTTGAGACAAGCCTTGGATCGGGCGCTGCGGGCGTGTCCAGGTTGAGCACTCCGCGCTGGCCGTCTTCGTAGACATAGCGGACAGTCTGGCGCACTTCAGCATTCGAGTCCTCTGACAAGTCGAGAGCCGCAAGGGTAAAGCGCGCATCGCCGGCTGCACTCAAGGTGCTGCCCGCTTTCAGCACTTCGATCTTCATCGGGACATCGGCGCCCTTGAGACAGGCCAACAGGGCCTCTTCCAGCTCCGGTCCTGAACTTTTAAAAAAATGGATCAGGTCGCTGTCGTTGCCGATGCGTGTCTGGAAAAAAGCCATTGGCAACGTCGTATTTGAAATCGACCGCTTCTCGATACGGCGGGTACTCATAGCCCGCTCGATGAAGGTCGGGGACGCCCGCCACATACTTGGTCAGCACTGCGGGAAGGCCGATCGATACCGTATCCGACTTCAGTTCCGGCAACGCGTAGTGGCGAATATGAAAATCCCACAAGCGCGTTCAGAATGCCTTCGCGGCCGAGAGGCGTTCCTTCACGGAGCACCTTGGCGAGCACCTGCGCCTGGTCGCGCGCGACGGCCTCGTATCCCTCGTTGATACGGTCTTTGTCTTCGTCCTTGGAGCTTGCTCGCACCCATGCCGAAAGATATCCGGTGTTTTCGTCGAGCAGATCGTAGATGCTCTCCTGCAGTCCGCGCCGAACCATCCCATCGGTTTCGATGTTCAGCCGGGTGGCGAGAGCTTCAAGTGTGCCGCGACGCACCTCGGGTTTATCCACCTGCCAGTAGTACCAGCGCCACACTCCGCCGGCAGCTTCGAACCGAATGGAAGGAACGGGGTCGTTCAGGTCCTTCTCCAGCGCGGCTAACAATTGTGGATCGTCGGTTAGATCGCGGAAATGCTGATTGAAGACACGCGCAGCTCCCCATCGGGTGCGTGCATCCGGAGAACACAAGAGCCGCCGCCAGCAGTTTGCGTCCAGCGGGCGCCGCGTCCTGACGCCGGGAAAGAATCATTCGAATCGCGTAGGCAGAGGTGGATTGCACCATCTTCGTTGGATCACCGAGACTCTTGATCAATACCGGCAGTGCGCCCGGATCTGCCATGTGTCCAAGTGCGCGCGCCGCGGCTTCGCGAGCCAGAGGTTGATCGCTGACTCTGAGCACATTCCGTATCTGGCGCAACACGGGCTCCGGCGCAAGGTCCCAATACTGATCGAGCTGCTGCAGAAGAAGTGGCAGATCGCTTGTTGCGAGGGTATTCACTGGCGGTGGAAAGGCCGTGTCCCAGTTTTTGGCCTTGGTGTCTCCCGGATAAAGCGTGGACAAGGCCATCACGGCGAACTGCGTAGCTCGAAACGGCGTGTTGAATCCCTGATAGACGGGATCGCCCTCCCAGCTGCCTTCGGGCCGCTGCGCGGCCAACATGGCCTTGATCGCAACTGCGAGATGCTCGTCGGTTTCTGGTCGATGGCCCGCCTCGGCCAGCGCCAGCACCGCGTTGTATGAAATGAAGTCCGCCGGTTTTGCCTTCTTGTCCAGTGGATAGGGCCATCCACCCTCGGGCGACTCATATTCGTAAAGCTTGTCGATGAGCGTATCAATCTGCGCGGCGTATTTCTCCCGGTTCACCTCCGAGAGAAGCATGATCTTCCAACTCAAGTCGATGATGTTTTTGGGCTCGTAAGGAAGAGCCAATTGCTCGACATGATCGCGTTCCGTCAGCCAATTCTGGTCGTGCGTTTCGGTGTAAGCCAGGTCGAAGGTGTGCCAGCTCTGCGTCGCGATCTCGAACGGGCTCACGTCAGGCTCGCAGCCGTCGGATTCATCTCCCGGCATCGTCGTCACGCCCTTGTAGTGAATCTTCAGAAAGCGGGCGTAGGGCAGGTCGAAGTTCTTGCGCGGCGGATCATGCGTTACATTCTGCTCGAAAGCATGCGCGATGAGCGGCAGGCGGCTGGCTTCGGTGCGCGCCGTGTAGATGATGCGCACCCAGTTGGTGTTTGGCTCTCCGTAAAGTGGGCGGGCATTGTTGTAAATTCGATCCGTCAGAAATTCGAGGCTCGCCCGCTGGGTCGGGGCATAACCGTTCTCGACGGCTTTCAGGTATCCGCGCGTGGTGAATTGCGACGGATGGCAGGCGATGCACAGCTGTGTCTCGGAGTGTTGCATGGTTGTGCGAAGGGCGACCGCTCCGCGCCGTGGAGTGTTGGAGAGCCACGTGTCGCCCATATTGATCAGGAAATCCATGCCCGCCCGCACGGCCTCGTGCGGATCCTTGTTCGGCGGTACGCTGTACTCGTAGGTGTGCAGCTGATACGACGGATGATTGGCTGCCACGCGCACATAGTACTCATGGCCCGGTTGAAGAATGCGCGTGCGGAATTTGTAGAGTCCCGGGTAGTTCTGAGTCGCTTCAACCTGGTAGACGAACTCTCCGTCTGTAAAGGGAACCACGTCTGGATGTCCGCCCGCATCCTGACCCATTTGAAAGATGTCCACATCGAGTGGTACATCGCGGTCCGTCACATTCAATACGAAGTAGACCAGTTTGGGTTGTTTCTCGCGAAAGGTGAATCGGAACCACTGGAACCCTTTGACCATTGCCCCATAAGCATCTTCGCTTTTTGAGGGTGCATAGGGTCTTTCGTCGTCACTGCCAAAGATCGTCTGGCCGAGTTCAAAGGGCTGCGCGGATTGCCAGGTCCCGTTGGGTGCGGCCGCGATCACGCCGCGATTGAGATGCAATACGCTCTGTAGCCGGGTCGAGGGCTGAAGTATCCTGCTCATCGATGCACTGATCTCGGCGGATGGAATCGAGGAAGTCGACGAGAGATTTACGGTGACCGGGCCCGCGGACCGGGGCCGAAGCGTGAGATAGAAATCGAGGTCAGCCGCGTGCAGCCACTTCGATTCGACTTCTCCCTGTGCATCTTTCACTGTCACTCGGACGTTCTCCTTGCAACTGCGCCGGATCCTTGACGCCCAAGCTGAGCGCGTAGAGAGATCCGGGACGCCCGGTGCCAAGATGAATGCTGCGCTCTGTCGGCAAGGCAGCCTGACCGGCGTGGACCGGCCGGCCGGTGCGGAGCGTAGCGCAGAAAATCCACGCTGCAAGCGTTAGAGGAAGGATCGTAAAGCGGGCAAGGCGTCGACCTCTCGGCGTGAGCCCCATCGTTTGACCTCGTGTTTCGGGAAAGTCGCGAAGCGATCAGAATCAGAATCAAATATTGAACCAGAAACTATATACCCATTGGGTTGCGGCGACGAAACGTTGCGGCTAACTCCATTCCGTTGTGGATGTTTGAGCCCTCTTCCAAGGGCGTTGCCCATGACTCATCGGCGGCCGAAACAGAGGTTGTCCTCATGGACGAAAGCCTGTTTCCGTCCAAGCAAGATCGAGTAAGATGCGCCTATTGGAGATCCCGATGCGGAAGAATGATTTCAAGCTCATCGCATTCGTCTTTCTTGTTCACCTTTGCGTCCCCGGTGGAACATGCCAGGTAGCGGCGCAGGCAAAGACGGCTGCGTATCCCGCCATGGCACCAGTGGATGAGTATTTGATCGCGGACCAGAATTCGGAAATCGCGCTGGCCCGCAGTGCGGCTCCGGCATCGATCGCAGACGAAGCCGAGGTGATGGTGCTTGGAAAGAGGGGATTCACGACCGCGGTCAAAGGCACGAACGGCTTTCTCTGTCTGGTGGAGCGCTCGTGGGGCGCCGCCACCGACGATCAGGAATTCTGGAATCCCAAAGTGCGCTCCCCCATTTGCTTTAATCCTGCGGCGACAAGAAGCTTTGCGCCGATCTTCTTGATGAAGACGAAACTGGTACTGGCTGGAGAATCAAAAACGGAAGTTGCCGCGACGACCGCCTCGGCGCTGGATAAGAAGGAACTGCCCGCACTGGAGCCGGGAGCGATGTGCTACATGATGTCGAAGCAGCAGTACCTGAACGACCGCGGCATGAGCTGGCACCCGCACGTGATGATGTTTGTCTCGGGGGACGCGGCAAAAAGCTGGGGAGCCGACCAGGCCGCTTCGCCGATCATTGCCGCAAATGACCCAGAAGAGCGGGTGACCATCATGATGATCTGGGTTGGCAACTGGTCCGATGGGTCGCCTGCTCCGCCGATGGAGCAATGACGCCGCGTCACCACGCATGCAGTTGAGATTTCACTCGGAGCGCAATGCCTCGATGGGATTGATGGCAAGCGCCCGTCGCGCGGGTACCAGGCATGCAATCGCCGCGACGGCCAGCAGAAGCGCCGATACCCCAAGAACCATCAGCGGATCGCGGGTTCCATGCTCGATCCGCTGCGCAATCATCCGACCTAGTCCGAAGCTGAGCGCGAGCCCTGAAACGATTCCCAAGCCCACGCCGGTTCCGGCCGATACTCCAGCGATCCGAAGCACATCCCGGCGCCGAGCCCCCAGAGCAATGCGGACGCCGAGTTCGCTCGTGCGTTGAAGTACGGTGTAGGAAACAACGCTGTACAAGCCCACCGCGGCCAGAACCAGCGCCAGAACAGAGAACGCGCCGAAGAGCATCGAAACAAGCCGTCCCCGGGCGTACTCCGGCTCGCGCTGAATCCAGCCTTCGAGATCACGTACATCTCCGTCGATCTGCTGGTCGGCATCGATTGAGGCGATCTGCTGCTTGATACTGTGCAGCATCACGAGCGGATCGCCTGGAGTGCGGACCAGCACTTGCGTGAACGGCACAGTCACGAGTGTGTAGGGCACGTAGACAGCGGGCGCTACGGGTTTGTCGAGCCCGTCATTCAGCGAGTCGCCTACGACACCGATGATCTGCAACCAACCCGCGGCTCCGTTTGCTGACAATGCCATCGGAGGAAGAGTTGCGAATTGGGGCACGCGTACCGAATGTCCCGCAGCGTCTCCCCCAGAGAGATAGTGGCGCACAAAGGACTGGTTCACCAGGACAAGCGTAGCGCCGCGCGCAATTTCGCTATGGTCCCATGAGCGACCGCTGATGAAAGGGATTTGCAAGGTCGAGAAGTACTCGGGGCCGACGAATTCGACTCGCGCCTCCTGTGCTTGAGAAGCTGGCTTGCCCAGGATTTCGACGGGTTGGCGCCAGCCGCTGTCGGGTGGAGTGGCATTCGTCGATATGCCGGCCGCGAGGATGCCAGGCATTGCCGCGATCTTGTCGTGCACTTCGGTGTAAAAACGGGCTCGATCCGCCCAGGTTGTATGCGCGTCATCGCGGACGGGAATGACCACCGACATCACATGGTTTGGCTCATATCCGAGCGGGACACGAAGCATGCCAAGAAAGCCTTGAATAGCAGCTCCCGCAGCGGTCATCAACAGCAGGGTTAGAGCAATCTGGCCGGCAATGAGCGCGGTGTGCAGGCGCCTGCCTCTGACACTGCCAGTGAGGCGTCGCGTACCGGCCTGCATCACCTGGCTAATCTGCGGGCGCGCCGACTGCAGCGCGGGAAACAGGCCGAAGATGATTCCGCTCAATACTGCCAGAGCCACGCTGAAATAGAGAACCGGAAGGTTGATGTGGAAGTCCGCTTCGTAGGGATAGGAGTGATCGGGCAACCGCGGGACGAGGAACCCGATCGCCCGATAAGCGACAAAGACTCCCAGACCCGCTCCAACCAGGGATATGAGAAGCGATTCGGTGAGAAGTTGGCGCACGATGCGAAGGCCGCTGGCTCCCACGGCCGAGCGCACCGCAAACTCATGCTGACGCGCTGTGCCCCGTGCAAGGAGCAAGATCGAGAGATTTCCGCAGCCGATCGCGAGCAGCAGGGCAACGGCCCCAAAGAGGAGATACATCGTTTTCTTCAGATCGCGGGTGTAGGTATCGGCCAGGCCGCGCACGCTGATCTTGTATTGCTTAGGAAAGATGTTGGGCGTCTGCTTGTCGAACTGCTGGTAGAGAGGCCCGAATTCAGCCGCGGCGGCGGCCATCGTGACACCGGGTTTCAACTTGATCTCCGGGCCGTACCGATGGACCTGATCGGAGGCCAGGTTCAGCGGGATGTAGACTTCCCCATCCCTCCACGTAAAGCGCACAGGCATCACGCCGAGGATTGCATAGGTCTTATGGTTGAGCTGGATGGTTTTGCCCACAACCGCAGGATCGCCACGATAGTGTCGCTGCCAAAACTTGTAGCCGAGCACGGCGACCGGCTGCGGATCTTTCCCATCGGGCGCGTCGGCCGGAATAAAGTATCGACCCAGCAGCGGATTGAGGCCCAGAAACTGGAAGTGCGATCCCGTCATCTCAACCACAATCGCGCCATCCGGAACGTCACTGCCCGTCACAGTCTGGTTCGTATAGTTGGTGGCGACCACATCTTCGACAGCATGTGCCTGGCGCAATTGCCGAATCTGCGGCCCTGTTAACCCCCAAGTGCCTTCGCGCCCTGCGTTGTCCGTAATCCAGACATCGCAAATCCGCTCGATGCCCGCATAGGGCCAGGGGTGGAGCACAGCGTCATAGAGAATGCTATAAACCGCCACCGTGGCGGCGATTCCCAGCGTAAGCGACAGAATCGAGGTGAGAGAGAAACCAGGATTGCGGACAAGTTGCCGCAAAGCAAACCGAAGATCCTGGAGGAATATCTGCATCGGTGCCTCCTATGCGACGAGGAAGGGCGGGGAAGGACGACGAAAGTCAGTTCTCCTCTCAAACTGTAGCAACTTGACTGCCAAGTCAAGTGCGACCGAGAAGCGGATTCGGAGGACGCTCACAATGGGTGAGAATGACCAGCTCACTCTTTCGAGGTTTTGATTTCCTGCCATTCGAAGAAATGAGCGCAGCCAAACTGATCTGTCAGCGCTGTTTCCTTGGGCCATTTTGGGTAGAACCAGCTTTCTCTCCCCGGGAAAATCTGTCCGATCTCGCACAGACCGTCCGCAAATGAACATCCTGACGGCTATCGCATGGAGTTTTCGAGCGCGACCAATGCCGCGGCGTTACCGTGACCTACCCGCGCTGAGTTCAATCTTCAGAAACTCGCCTTCGGGCCGAATCGTCACATCGCGGAAATCATCGATGAGAGGCTGGTGCCGCAACTCCTGGGCTGAGAACGTCGTCAGCAAACCCACTACCTGCATGCCGGCGGCCAGTCCCGCATCAATACCGGGGCGTGTGTCTTCAAAAACGATGCACTCTTCCGGTGCTACGCCCAACTGTTCAGCCGCGCGAAGGAAGCCTTCCGGGTCCGGCTTACCGTTGCGGATCTCATCGATAGGAACGATGACCTTTGGCAACAGCAAGCCTGCGGCGAGGACGCGGGTCTCGGCCAACTTCCTCGGGGCGGAGGTCACGATCGCCCAAGGGTGATTCTGTTTCTGCAGCGTTTGCAAAACTTCTGCGGCTCCCGGCACCGCTAGTATTCCTTCCGTCCGTGTCTCTTCGAAACGCGAAAGCTCCTCCAGTTCTTCGGAATGGTCTCGCCCGGGCAGGAAATGATCAAGAGTGCCTAATGTCGGACGCCCGTGTGAGAACCGCAACACATCTTCAAGAGGGATGCTGTGTCGCGCCGCCCACCCTCCCCATGCCAGTTCCACCACCTGAGTGGAATCGACAAGCGTTCCATCCATATCGAACAGAACGGCTTTGCATCTTAGGTGGACGAGTTGACTCACGATGTCTATTGTCGCAAGGCGCCGCTCGATCATAAAGCCGATTGTGTTTTCGCAGGACCTCTTGTCAAAATTGGCCGACGTGCCGACTCCGGCAGGGCCAACGCACCCAGACGATCATTCGTTACCAGCATCTTTGATGTCCAGGCCTTTGGCCGGAGGGCCTCCCCGGTTGGTTCGGCGGGAAAACGGAATTAGCAATTACCAGTGTGCGCGGGCTCGATTGCAATTCTGCATTTACAGCAAGCTTGTGGGATCCGACCACATTCTTGTCTCGTTCGATCTGGAGAAGGGACCACGTCGTGAGATTACGAGCATTTCGAATGGCGGATCTCACAGGTGTCTTTCCCCGGATGGATTGCGGCTTGCACTCGTCCTCGAGCCGCATTGAATTCGATTTCTCTCACCGGACACCGGTGCCGCTCACGATGTAAGCCTGAACGACTGGCCGGTGTTTAACGTCGACCGGTCAGCCGATGGCACGAGGCTCTTCATTCGGAGCATTACACCGACGGGCGTCCCCGTCATTCTGGCCCTCAATGGGGCTGGGAAGGCGGAGGTGGTCATTGAAGGGAAAGTGGATTCTCGTTTTATCTTCTTCATTCAGTCTCCCGACGGGCGACACGGGATTTTAGAGATTCCAACCCCAGGCGGCAATAATGCCTGGATGGTCGAGACTTTTTGAGTTGCCTCCCAAGGCTCAAAAGAATTTATTTTGGGTCATTCCTGTACTGGCGCCAGAAAATTAATTCGTAAAGATAACGAACCCCTTCCACAAGATGAAATCGAAGTCTGAAGAAAATAAAGCGAAGTTGCCAATAATAACGATTCAAGCGCACGTAATAGTTTTCACCCTCTACCACATGCGCAATTGCTGGCGGCAGACGATGAGGCAGCAGCGCTTGCCGCAACGAACGCCTTGCGACCATTCCTTCCGATTCAAGCTCATTCTCCAGCAGAAGGTATAACTTACTCCCGGGAAAACTGGCCAACGCGGAGCGGCGCCCGTAGAGGTCGACCCAGAGTCGCGCATTCTCGGGAAGGTGGTCGACAGTCCAGCAGCTAAGCGCATGCGGCGCAAATCGTCCCATCGTGCGCGAAATAAGAAGAATTACCACACCCAAGCGCATGCTCGTTTTCGGATCGTTTGAAACCTGCTGCTGCAATTGAGCCCAAAAGGCATCATCCTCAAAGCGCGCGACGACATGGCGGCGAAATTCGATCATGTGAGCTGTTCGCGCGCATGGGCTGCACACGTGCTTGTAGAGATGAAGGCCCTGTCCCAGGAAGAGATCAAGAGGCGAGAGTATCGGCATGAGCACGCCATGAAATTGCCGCTTCTGTGTGCGGGAGAGACGCGAAAAGCCTGAACGATCAGGACTCTCAAGGTGCAACTCTGCCGAACGACTTACACCGGCTTTGTACAGGTTGTCGAGAGAGGGCGGCCAATGTTCACCTGCCTTGAACTCCCAACTTTTGCCACTTATAGCATGCATCCGGTACCCAAATTCTTCAAGAATGTGCCGCGCTTCATTTGCACCGTCTTCCTCCATAAGAAAATCCAAGTCGAGTTGCGTCCGCAGTTCCAGTTTCGGTACAGAAAGCGGCCACAGCGAGAAGCCCTTCAGCACGGCATAGGAGAGCCCTGCATCTTGAAAACGGTGCTGGATTGCAACCGACTCGGCAATCATTGCCTTGATTCGCTCCGAGTTATCCGCCAGATTTTGCTGTAAACGTGTAAGCACAACCATTGGGAGCGTTTCTAATACACCAAGTTCCTCGAGGCGATCGAAAAAATAGAGCGCCAGCCCGCTCGTGTCCAACCATCGCAGCAATTCCTGCCACTCCTTGCGCGAGAGGTGGAGTAAGCGCGTGTACTCCGCCGGCAACGGATCGCAGAAGGTCAAGAGGACGGCCTCACGTGCCTGCAAAGCACGGTTTAGTGAGCCGTTGGCTGAGTGGGTGCGGGCAGGATGCATTGCGTTAGTGGGTGTACTTCTAGAGCTCGCCAACACTGCCTGCATCCTTGTTCATAAGCATGTATGTTTTCGTTTTCTTGTGCTCCATCGTCCCTCTTGAAAATGTCTCTGAGATTCCCGCCGCCGAAGCCGTCGAATCTTGCCTGCTAGGAGCGAATAGATCAGAGAGCGGAATGTAGGCTCGCAATCTTGGCGATTGCCCAAGCGATCAAGTCTGCATCTGCAATATCTGTGTTCTGCAAGGCGCGCAATATTCCAAGCGACTTCGTATCGCCTTGCCATGCAACAATTCGTATCGCCCGCGCACGGACTGCTTCGCTCTCGCTGCCTAGAGCCTTTCGCACTTCCGGCAGCACGGCGGGCCCACCTTGCACCAGGATCCACTCCGCGCGGTCTGCAACCTGCGGTAAATTCGATCGAATTGCCTTCACCGCGACCGAAGGATCGATTCCGATCCGATCCCACAATTGGAATGCCGCCACCAACTCATTCATTCCAGAAAAGTCCTCACGGTGAATAAACGCCAGCTCCTCCAGCGCCCGCATTGCGCCTGGTCCCTTCAACATCGAAATGGCTTGGACCATCTTTATCTGGCAACGGAAGTACCAAGTAATTTGGGCAATTTCCGGTTCCGTCAGTTTCGGCTTGCCTCGCTTTACATAATCGTCGTACTGAACCCGGGCAATCTTCACTTCAACCAGCAATCGGGCCGGAATGGCGTTTAGCGCGACTCTGGGCTGGTGCCGTGCCAACGCAAGGGCCGCCTCACCGCGCACTGTGATATCTGCTCCGGAAAGGAGCGGCAATAACGATTCCGCGTTCACTTCACCTGGCATGCGGCTCATCGCGAGCAGCGCTTCCCGCTGCACATTTCTGTTCTGGTCGTTCAACAGCGGCAACAGTTTGCTTGCGGGAGCCCTAAGGATTCCCAGCGCCCAGGCAGCATTGGCCCGCGCATCTGGGTGTTCAGAACGCAACGCCGCGGCAAATGCAGAGTAAGGCACCCGGGGCCGTGACGTAACCATAGCCAGTGCAGCGGCACGGGAGACGCGATCATCGGGATCCAGCAGCCAATGTGCAAACTCATCCTGGAGTGGGAATCCGCGGTAATGGGAGAGAGACAGAATCGCATCGGCGCGCGCTGCGCTCTCCCCGGCATTCGCATTCGCCGCCAGCATAGCCAGCTTGCGCTCGACTGAGCGACCCACAGCATCGGCGCCGAGCCGGGGATAATCCACATTGATGGCATCTACGCCCGCGGCCACCGCCGCCTTCATTCCTTGCAAGTCCATTTCGTGGCCGTTCGCCGAGAAGTTGGCTATGACTGCTTTGCCTTCATGGTGATAGGCGCTTACTTGTTCCGCAGTTATTCCCGGTTGGACCCAAACCGAAGCTTGGCCGCCATTGGCGCCGGGATCGAGCTGCTTCACATCGTCCCATTCGCCGTTGAACCTGACCCGATCCAGCATCCCCTCCTGGCGCAACAGAGCGAGTACTTCTGGCCCGATGCCCTTTGTCTTCATGTCCAGGATGAGCCGGATGTTCTGTCTCCGGGCCAATCGCAGTGCATCTTCAAACAGCGGCACCTGCAGGCTCACGAACCGCTCTCCCATCCAGGCGCCGGCGTCGCGAAGACGCAAATCCTCGTAATAGGTTTTTTCTGTTTCGCCCACGCCGTCCGTCAGTCTCTCCAGGAAGCCATCGTGGTTGAGTACGATCTCTCCGTCCAGCGTTCTGCGCAAGTCAATCTCTACTACGTTGCAACCCATCAGGGCGGCTTGTTCCAGGGACTCCAGAGTATTCTCCGGCACGTCCTCGTTGGCCGTACGATGGCACAATAACTCGACTTGTTTTGGTTGAACTTTCTCGGCATGCGCTGCGGCTGCAGCCATAAGAAGGTAGAGGACAGCGCAACTTCGTTTCATTCGAAACCCATCGAAGCGATTCTTTGAAAACATTCAGGACGCCTGTGGCTGGATCGCAACTGAGCGGTTCGACGGCCCAACCAGAATGCGAAATACGATAGCCGCAACGATTGCCAGTGTGCCGATTCCAGTCAGCACGTACGGATATCCAAACTTTGTAAACAGAATCCCCGCGCACGCCGTCGAACCAGCCCCAACCAACGCATTACAGAACAGTGTTATCGATGAAGCTGTGCTCTGCTCCTCTTCAGGTACGTTGCTCAGAAGCATGTTGTACAGTCCAGGAGAGCTCATCCATTGCATTCCATAAAAGACCAGGTAAAGCACTACAGCAAACTGAGTGTTCTGCGTTCCGGCCAAGCAGCCCAAAGTCACCGCAGTTACGAGCTGAGTCGCAACAATCCCGTTCACCAGCCCCAGAGCGCGAAACAGCATTGGGGTCATCAGGGTGACGCAAAACTGCACCACTTGTGCCGCGGAAAAGATCAATCCAATCCTTAGCAAAGGAACGTGCAGATTTCTCGAAAGATATACATTGGCAAAGGGCGTGAAAGAAGTCAGGACCAAAGTCCAGAGGGCCATCGCCGGCAAGAATCGCAACAGGAATGGGTCCATTTTCAAGAGGCGGGCACCGATTCGTTTCTTTGGACCGTCCATTCGCGACGGTTCGGTATTCGAGGAAAAGAGCTGCGTCCCCAAGATGGGGAAGACCCCGAGCACAGCGATTCCGCAAGAGACCAGAAGAATCAGACGTTTCAAATCCACTGGCTCCACCACAAATCCAGCCCTGCTGAGCCACTGAGGCAGATAGCCGCACACAACGCCGCCCAAAACGCCGGTGCCGACACCTGCCGAGAAGATCAAACTAAACCCTGACGCGCGATTGGCAGGCGTGGTGCCTCGAGCCACAGCCGGCAAGAAGCAGACACCCCATGAGGACAACACCAGTCCTGCAATAAATCCAAGACCGATCTGCGCATATTCGGCAGTCGCCAGCGCGCGCAATGCGCACAGCGCCGGTGCCGCGATGAGACAAAAGGCCAGCATGGGACGAAGTCCGATCCGTCGCGTCAGCAGACCCGCCGGCAATGTCCCAAGAACCGTGCCCAGCAGCGCTGCGCTGTTCACCAGCCCAATCGACCGATCATTGAAGTGGAGGTCGAGCAGATAGAGGTTGAACATGAAGACGAAAATCGAAATTCCAAAATCGAAAAAGAACGCAGCCGTAAAGACTATCCAGAAATCTCGACTCAGCTTTTTATTGATCAGCCACGCAGCCGGGCTCATGAAAACGAAGGGGGCGCTTCTGCGGGGAGCCTTGGGATCGACACTCAGCAACTGCTCCACTAGCTTCCCTCGCGGGCGAGTGATTCCAGCCGTTGCACGGCCCAGTCAAGGTCTCGGTATCGCAACTCAAAGACCTCCGCGGTCAACAATCGATCGATCGCAGCGAATTGCGCAGCGCGCGTCTCGGGAAGGCCGTACAGAATTTGCCGCATGAAGTTCTGCGCAACTTCCTTGCGATAGGGCACGAGCCCAGGCGGCCCTTCCGAGTTTCGATTCAGAAACACCAGAAAATCCACGTGAGTTGTCTGCGCGCAAATAACATCCGGGAAGAATGTCATGGGCATTTCAATTGACGGTTTGCCCGTACTACGCGGTGTAATCTCCAACCCTTCCAGCTCGGGAAACAATTCTGCGGCGGTGGGGCGGAAACGCACTTGGTGGCAATTGCCAATGATCATCCGCTTGCTGCCACCATTCAGCAGAAAGCTCGAGTCATCGGCTATGTATGTCCATCCCGCGCGCGCGCACGCATAGGACAAAGACGACTTGCCGGCTCCCGAATCGCCCAGCAGCAACACGCCACGCCCGTTCAGAGACACGCAGCCAGCGTGAACCGGCGTCGTGTGCCGTGTCGAAATATGTTGGCATGCCGTGGAATCCAGAAAGAAATACCGCGCATATTGAGAGTGGTTCACCGCCGCCCATGAGAGCGTGACCTGAGTCTTGTTCTGGGCCAGGTCCGCAATCGCGTAATTGTCACCATCGGCTACGATGACCATCAACGGCATCATCACGCGGTACGTCGGCCCCGGCGGACACTCGGTCGATTGGCCCTCAACCACATGGACCGTCACCCGGATTGTGTCGGTGTCGAACCTTTTCTCGAATTTTCCCCAAAGTTCCTGGCAATGCGTGAAGATTTCTGGGGCGTTCGTCCTTACTTCCGTCGGAAATCCATAGGGATAGAACATTCTTGCATGCACGAGCTCAGGCGCTTCAACCTCGTGCCTGGAGAAGTCCAACGGTCGCGATGTCTCGCATGCAGACTCTATCTCTTGAACCGAAATCATCATGCTCCTTTTGGCAGATCGCCGGGGAGGCGGCGCCGGCCGGCCTGGCGCGTTTTCTCTCAGAACTCGTACTTTGCTGCGAACTGGATGATGCGCGGGTTGCCCACGGTCGACGTGATCTGGCCGAAGGTGGAACTCGCTGTTGCCGGAAGCAATGGATTTCCATATCCAAGGCCGGTATTGGGATTCGCGAACTGCGGCGTATTTGTCAGATTGAAAAATTCCGCCCGGAACCGGAAGGTGCTCCTTTCCTTCACCGGAAATAACCGTTCGACTGCCATATCAAGGTTGTGCTGCCCGGGCCCCCGCACGATGCCCACTCCGCTGTTGCCAAAATCCTCATCCGCTGAGCTTGTGCCGTTTGGCGCCTCGGGTGCCTGCATAAACGCGTTGGCATCCAAATAGCGGCCAACTCCAGTTACACGGGAGAACAGTGATCCATGCGTCGAAGGATTACTTCCTGAGGCCTCTGCCCGATTGTTGAAGTTCCCGTAGACAGAACCCGCATTGCCGTCGAAGACACTGAGGGCTGCGCCCGACTGAATCACCCCTATACCCGAAAACTGCCAATCCGTGAACAAGTGCCGTGCGGGCCTCGGCAACGAAGCAAACTTCGGCGCGAACCAAGTGAAACTCGCCTCAATTCTCTGGTCCCGATCATCGCCCGCCAGACCGTACGAGGATTGCCTCAGAACGGATGGGTTGTTGTTGTTAGTAGGCAGTTGCAATTCAAAGGTATCGGTTCCCCCTTCTCCGTTGACTTCATCCAGATTCTTCGACCACACATAGCTTCCCTGAAGCTGGAACCCATGCTGCATCCGCCTCGTAATGCTGGTCTGCAGCGAGTTGTAGTTCGCGATGAAGACCGACCTTGTGAAAAGTGATCCCTGTGGCACACCTTGAAAGGGCTGCCGTGCGAGCACATTATTGACTGAGTTGGTGGTTTCTCCGTTTATAGGGTTATCGGGACTCGCCAGCAGGGATTGGTTGAATTCAAGTTGGCCCGGACGATGCAGGGATCGTGTCCCCACGTATCCCACGTCCAGAAGATAGTTCTTCGTGAGGGCGTACTCGATGTTCAGGTTGTACTCCTCTGTCTTGCCGTCCTTTACATTTGGATCGGTTCCCTGGGTGAACGGAAGAGGCGAAGCAGCACTACGTAATGCGAAATGCGGATAACTCGACTGGGGCAATACCTGGGGAACATAGGGACTCTGTAAGGTAGCCGGCCCATTGGCGACTCCCGAGTTGATATTCAGAGTCGAATAGGGTGGCTGCGCCAACCCGACCTCCGCCAGGTTAGCGGAGTGCTCGTCGAAGTAAACACCAAACCCACCACGCAGCACGAGCATTGGCTTCTCTGTCATCTGCCAAACAAACCCGATGCGCGGCGAGACGTCGCCAAAGGGGGTCTTCCAGAGTCCCGCATAGGACGTCTGCGCAACGCCCGCAGGTATCGTGGAATTAAAATTCGACGGTACAGTAAACCCGCTCAATGTCCCCGCGGCGGGAGCCTGCCCCGAAGCAATATCCGCATCGAAGTTCGCCAGCCGCCCGCTGGTCTCAACTGGTGGACCGAAGATTTCGTAGCGCAAACCGGCATTCACCGTCAGACGCTGCGTCAGCTTAATGTCATCCTGCGCGAAGGAAGCGAAGTCGGTATATCTCTCGTTTCTGCGGAAGATGCCTCCCCCCGACTGGGTTGTACCCAGATTGCTCATCCCCAAAGGGCTGCCATTCTGCGCCGCGCTCTGTCCGACTAAGAAGTCTTCGAAGGTTGAAATTTGCAACAATCCATCGGTCTCGGTCGGCGAGTCGACATCCATCTGGTGCCGCTTCAACTCGACTCCGAACCGCGTGTTGTGCCGCCCTTTGGTCAAAGCAATCGTGTCCTGCCAGATGAAGGAATTGGTTACCTGCCACTGGGAGGGGTTCCCAGCATCACCGATCATGAATCCGCCGACCCAAATGCCGGGAGCATCGGACGTCGGCCCGACTACGCCCGTCGGCGTGCCTATCCCAATGGCTTGCGCGGTGAGGGGATTTTGTACTGCCGACTTACCGTCGAATCGTATGTAACCAAACCGCGCGATGTTGACCAGGTTCGATTTGAAACTGTGTGTATCCGACAGAACGAACATGGTGTTTCGATTCAGCTCCTGAGTGCCCCATCCCGGGACGTTCGCCGATCCGTTCGGCGAGAAAGGCTCGGTGGTTGGCGCTCGTGAATAGAAGAAGCGCCCGGAAAGCGTGTTCTTCTGGCTCAGAATCTGATCGATGTCGACCGTGAATTGGTCCTCGCGGTAGTAAGCCGGAATTGCAAACGTCGACTGTCCCACCGGAAACTGGTCCGAAGGATCATCGCCGCTGTTCGGTATCGCAACTTGCGGACTCGGCACGGCAAACTGCCCATTCGCCAGTTTCGCGTTCAGAATGGCGACTGCGACCGGGTTGATGTTTGAACCATCGCAGGAGATCTGGGTTCCACCCGCCTGGGTCAGATATCCAGTGGCCGGCTGGCCCGCATTGTTAAGGTGCCCCGCCGGGCAAAATTGGGTACCCAGCGTCGCTGCCGACCGGTCCTGCGTCAGCAGCGGCAGAATAGCCGTGGCCGAATCGCCAAGCCCATTCACCTCGGAGAGCCCTTGGTAGGCTACGAATAAAAACGTCCTATCCTTGCGGAGCGGCCCGCCGAACGACGCGCCAAATTGATTCTGCTTCAGATCGGGCCGCGGCTGTCCCGCATTTTTCAGAAAAAAGAGGTTGGCGTTGAAAATGTTGTTGCGCACAAATTCCCATGCACCGCCGTGGAACGCGTTCGTGCCGCTCTTGCTGACCAGATCGACGTTCGCACCCGTCCCGCGGCCGTATGCCGCATCGAAGTTGGCCGTCTGCACACGAAACTCCTGGATCGAATCCGGAGCTGGAATCGCCAATCCCAATATCGAACTTTCGGAATTCGCCGCAGAGTTTTCGGCCAGGTTATTCGCATCGATACCATTGAACTGAATATTGTTGGCCGTCGGCGTCGCGCCATTGGAAGCGACGTTCTGCGTCCCGTTTCCCAGCGCTGTCGCGTTCGGCAGATCGACCACCACGCCTGGCGCAAGCCCGAGGATCTGGGTGTAATTGCGGGTCGACAGCGGCAAACCCTGGATCGCCGTCTCATCCACGAGGCCTCCAAGCGTCGAGCTCTCCAGTTCTGCAAATGGTGTGTCGGATTCGACACGTACGGTCGCTCCGGTACCTGCAACTTTCAACGTCGCGTCTAAAGAACTCGTCTCGCTTACCGTCACCAAGATATGCTCCCAGGTGCGCGGGGCGAATCCAGGTGCATTTACCGTCACCGCATAGGTCCCAGCCGGTAAAAGCTGCACGCGAAAGACGCCTTCGCCCGTCGTGACGACTGAGCGCGCCACATGTGTCGCCTCATTGACGGCCGACACTCCGGCATTGGCGATCACTCGATTGGCAGGGTCATACACGATCCCGGAGATGGCGCCCGTACCGGGCGTCTGCCCGAATAACTCTCCGACTGAAACGAAGGCAAACATCGCCCATAAGGCCAAATCGCATCGAGGCGAACGGTTTCTCATACCTTTATCTCTCAACTATCTCTTTTGCAAGATTGCGTGTTGCCATAAGGCTGAGTATGAAGAGGCCACCCGTGCGACTTGTAACCGATTTGTCACTTTCTTGTACCGATGTTTGCAAGGCTCGGAAAACTTCGATGGATTCGATGATCCGGGCAAGTGCTCCGCGGGTTACGCCTTGTAGGCGGCCTCCAGCGCCTCTTGTCCGGTAACGCTGTCACACATATGACAATCCCATTACGCCTGCGTGACATCTTTTCGCTGCCGAAGCAGTACTGTGTACTGTCAACGGGTTGATGCCGGCGATCGGTCGACGTGAGTTGTCATTGCACGACGTCAGCCGCGGAGAATCGGGGCTTGAACCGGAACCGGCGGCTTAAGGTGGAGAGGATTCTGGTCATCTATGACGATCCCCGATCACGGGAGACGGTTCGTCAGATCTTGGAGTCAGCTGGCTACGACGTTACTATCGCCGCCTTTGATCAAATTGCAACGGACAACATCCATACCTCGAAGGCGGAGCTTGTTATTCTCGATGTTTGCCTGCCGAGCAAGTCGACTCAGGATCTCTGCCGTCAGATCAGGGGCAAATCCGAGCATGTTTCAATTCTCGTTCTAAGCCCTTTCACTGATATTGAGGAAGTGGTTCTATTTCTGAAGCTGGGGGCGGACGGCTACATAACCAAACCGTTTAACCCATCGGAGTTCATAGCTCGCATAGGAGCCACTTTGCGCCGCCGCGGAAACGATTACCACTCCAGTTGAGTGTCTAGCGCACAGACAGTAATCGATGCCGGCGCGGATCAACCCTCGCGTTTCCACCTCGTGAAAGGGCTGTCCCTTATTTTGCGCGATGCGGAGTTCTGTAACCTTTTTCTCCTCGGGGCTGTCTACTATAAGGGTCTGGTCTGACACTCGGTCTCTGCCTCGTTACGCTTATTGTGCCCTGCGGAGGGGCCAAATCCGGGATGTTTACTGTTTCTCGCGGAATGAAGTCGGGGTTGTTGATCTGCGCTGCAGCAGCCGCAATTCTGATCGGCACGGCTGGACACGTGCCTTTGATCGAAGCGCAGGAGCCACGGAGCATTGTTGGAAGCTTCCCACTTTCCGGCCTATCCGGAGCCACGGGATGGATCAATTCCAAGCCTCTCACGGCAAAGCAGCTCAAAGGAAAAGTGGTGGTTATCGACTTCTGGGCGTATTCCTGCATTAACTGCATTCGCGCGGTTCCCTATGTTCGTGCATGGGCGGAGAAGTATCGGGACAGCGGCCTGGTGGTGATCGGGGTCCATACGCCGGAGTTCGAATTTGAAGGGCAGTTGCCGAATGTACAGAAGGCCGTTCAAAAGTTCGGCATCACGTATCCTGTTGCCCTCGACAGCGATCATGCGATCTGGAATGCATTTCACAATCAATATTGGCCCGCTCACTACTTCATCGATGTGAAAGGAAAGGTACGCTACGAGCACTTCGGCGAGGGCGAGTATGAGCAATCTGAGAGATGGATTCAGGAGCTGCTGAAAGAGGCGAGCGCGAAACCCATCGCTGCGAGCGCAGCCAGTGTACATGGGGAGGGAGTTCAGGCTTCCGCAGATTCGAGGGAGGTTCACTCTCCTGAGACCTACATTGGCTATGGACGCGCCCAACACTTCACATCGCCTGGCGGATTCGAGTTCGATGAGGAGAAACTCTACATGGCGCCAGTTCATCCGTCCGTCAACGAATGGGGACTGGACGGAAGATGGGTGGATCACCTTCAAAGAGCCGTGCTCCAGTCCGCCACCGGAAAGATTGTGTTTCACTTTCATGCGCGCGATCTGCATCTTGTGCTCGGTCCGCGCGCAGACGGCAAACCAGTTCGCTTTCGAGTGACGATTGACGGGCAAGCTCCTGGAGAAAATCATGGGGTGGACACGGACACTCAAGGCGGCGGCATTGTCACCGACTACAGGCTGTATCAGCTCGTGCGGCAAAAAGGCTCGTCCGCTGATCACATTTTCACCATCGAATTTCTCGATCCTGGAGTCCAGGCGTTTTCATTTACCTTCGGATAGACAGATCGGTGGGAGGGATAATGCTCCAAGAATCGGAATACGAGGCAAGCCGAATGGCTCGTCGAACCTTGATCATCGCGGGCGGAGCTGCAGTTGCGGCGATTGCGCTCAAGTTCCGGAATGGAATTGATACGGTCGCGGCAAAGGAAAGTGTTCCTAAGGAAGTTAAGATCGTGCAATTCTCCGACGCAGGACACCGTGAAGAGATTGCTACTTTGCCGCCTGTGGTCAAAACCGAAGCGGAGTGGCGGCAGTTGTTATCACCAGGATCGTTCGAAGTGACTCGCCATGCGGCCACGGAGCGCCCCTTCTCTGGAGAGTATTGGAATAATCACGACAAGGGTCTCTACCGCTGCGTCTGCTGCGCTACCGCGCTCTTCAGCTCTGATACCAAATTCGAATCGGGCACGGGCTGGCCCAGCTTCTGGGAGCCGATCGCGAAAGGAAATGTGCACGAAAGCGAGGACCTCTCGCTCGGCATGGCACGCACCGCGGTTTCGTGCAGACTATGTGAAGGGCATCTCGGGCATGTCTTCGATGACGGTCCCAAACCCACCGGGCTTCGTTACTGCATGAACTCGTTGTCTCTTCGTTTCGTGAAATTCTCCTGAGCTTAGATGACTGCCGATTTGCCGAGACGGCGCTTTACATCCCTTCAGAGGTTCTGCGCGCAATCATCACCGGACGGCTTTCCCATTACAACTGGGTGGGCTTCTACATGCTGGACCCCGGCGACGAGAAGGTTCTTGTCCTCGGGCCGTTTCAAGGCGCTCCCACGGAGCATGTTCGCATTCCAGTCACAGAAGGAGTTTGCGGAGCGGCGGTTGCTCAGGGCGAAACGGTGATTGTGGAGGATGTATCTGCTTGTGGGATGGTGAAGTCTCCCAATGGCGCGCTTACTCTGTCCGGGAGATGTTGAATCTAACGCGAGGTCTCGAAGATTTTGACTGGACCTCGGCGCGCGTCGCCATTGCAAGGAGTCCCGGCCACCTTCACTTACCTGTTGGGGATCCCGCGACACTCTGACATTTTTATGCTCTAGCCACCGTGCGAGGGAACCGGTTATCCCGCACGGTCTGCAAGTGCAGCCAAAAGAGAACCGGCACACAACGTAGCACGAATGCGAATGACCGATGGTATTCCCTTCGCTGGTTCAGCAAATCCTGCAACGTCCTATCTCGACCGAGCCGAACGTTGAAGAATGCAACTTCCTCGTCGAGGGAAGACGCCTTCAGGTGATAGCAGAAATAGCAGCTGTGCACCGAGTGCTTGAGTGCGCCCATCGCATATCTCGTCGCGTCGGGGAGTACCCAGAACGCGGCGGCACTCAATAGGACCAAGCCTGTCAATCTGAAGAGTGCTTTGAACACGTCGTGACGGCGGAGAGGAGACAGAGGCACGAGGTTGAGCAGGTCCTCGCCCCAGACAGTCTTGGCTGAAACAATCACGCTCGCAAGAAAGGTGCGCTCAAGAAACACTTCTTCGGATGTCCGGAGACCGAAGACACGCGCTACTTCTCCCGAAATGAGGTCACCTCGGGTGCAGAAAAAGAAGGAGTGTGCGTGCCCCCCGGCGTGTTCAGCGAACTTCTCCAGAGTGTTTTTTGGCCTGCCCTCAGGAAATCGGAGACCATGCAGGATTTCGAGATCTCTCACCGCATTGCTGAGGAGGCGCCTATCTTCCAGGGATGTTTCGTCAGGGATCACGATGATGAGATCCACATCGGATGACTCCGAAAAGGCGCCGCTCGCTGCACTACCAAACAGAATGACGCTCGCAAGAGGAATTACACCAGCGTGATGCAATTGTGCGACTCCATCCAGGTACTGCCGAATACGACTCGCCATCTTCCACCTGCATCCTGTGATCAGGCGTAATTCTCACTTTGCCATAATCTCGCATACCGAAGCTAGCTCAGGCTTCTCGTAGGGCTCATTCGCTACGGATAATGGCCATTGGATCTGTTTTTGCGGCTCGTCTCGCGGGGATAAGGCAAGCAACGAGAGTAGCTGTCAGAAAAAGCAGTGGGACGAGGGTAAAGGTCGTCGGGTCCCAGGGACGGACTCCATAGAGTGAAGAGGCTAGCAGTCTGCTCAATGCAAGTGCTGAAGCCAGCCCTATGAGCAGGGCCACAACGACGAGTCGGAGAGCTTGTCTAAGGATCAGCCCTGCGACGTGCGTTCTGGTTGCTCCAAGCGCGATTCTTATTCCCATTTCAGCGCTGCGTTGCATCGCAGAGTATGCGAGCAACCCGTAGAATCCCACCAGGGCTAACGCCAAGGCCATTCCGGCAAATATGGTGAGGAGCACGGTCTGGAACCGGCGTCTCGCCGTGGATTCAGAAACCACTTCCCGCATCGTGTGCACCTTGGAAAATGTGAGGGATGCATCGATCCGGTGCAGGATGGCCGTTGCAGACTGCACGACATCCTCACGGGGTAGCGTAGACTCGATCACGATGTATGCGTGATCCGGACCGCTGAGGGGACCGTAAACTTGCGGTTGGGGCGGCGTCTCCACGCTCCAGTCCCGCACATCGGCGACCACGCCCACAATCGTGAGCGCATCCTTGGCTGGTTGCTCAGAGACATCCTGGTTGAACCCCGCGACCCACTTCCCGACGGCGTTGCGCCCGGGGAAATTCTTTCTCGCGAACGTCTGATTCACGATGACCACTTTCTGATGCCCGGACACATCTTCCCCGGTGAAGAAACGACCCTCGATCAACGGTATATCCATTGCCGAAAAGTATCCTGGTGTCACGTCCGCGCCATCCAGCATCTGGCCCTCCTGGCTCGGATGATCCTCAACCCGGAACAAAGAGCCTCCTTTGGAACCACCCAACGGCAGATTTTCAATAGCACCGGTCGCCACTGTTCCTTGCAATGCTTCGATCTGTGAGAGAAGCATCTGATAGAAAGCGTAGCGCTGTTCCGGCTTGCCATAGGTTTCCGGGAGTTCGATCTTCATCGAAAGTGTGGTCGAAGAAAAGCCGACCGGCACCTGTTGGAGCTCGATGAAGCTCCTCACAAGAAGGCCGGCCCCGGCGAGCAAGACCACAACAATCGCAACCTCGCCCATAACTAGGGCGCTGCGAATGCGATTGCGGCTTCCTCTCGCTCCCGTCTGCCCTCCAGACTTGAGAAACCCGATCAGGTTGGCGCGAGAGGCCGAAAGGGCTGGCAGAGTTCCTGTCAAAACACTCGTCAGCAATGTTATGGCAACTGTAAAGGCGAGAACCTTGCCATTCAATGAAGCTTCGTGAAGACGAGGAATGTCTCCGGGATCGAGCAGAAGAAGCACACGGAGAAACACCCATGCCAGACCGATTCCCGCAAGCCCTCCACCGACACCCAGCAGCAGGGACTCTGTCAGCAATTGCCGGATCAGGCGATCGCGCCCGGCTCCCAAAGTCGCTCGCACCCCCAGCTCATGCATGCGGCTTGCGCTCCGGGCCAGGAGCAGATTGGCGGCATTTCCGCAGGCGATCAAAAGCACAAAAACGACCGAGCCCATCAGCAGCAATATGAGAGGACGGGCGGAGCCGTCCAGTGTTTCCATAAATGGCTTTACATAGGCATACCAGCCCTGTTTGAAACCCGAATGCAGTGGTTCGAGCGGCCGCAGGATGCCGTTCAATTCTGCTTCTGCCTGTGTGGCTGAAATGCCCTTCCTCAAGCGCGCCAGCGTATAGCAGTAGCAGCCTCCCACGGGGTCCGCCGCGACTCCGCGATCTGCACGCTGTTTCGCTGTTAGCGCCAGCGGGACCCAGAGATCGGTTGCGTCGAAATGGATATTGCCGTAGCTCAATTCGCTATTATGCGGATAATTGAAGCCCGCACCCATTACGCCGATGACCCGATAGGTCTTATTGCCAGACCACGTTGGTGTTCCGATCAGTGGCTTGACGCTTAACTGTATCGATTTGCCGAGCACGGATGGGTCCGCGCCGAACAACTGTAGCAAAAGCGAGTGGCTGATCACCACCACGCCGTCATTCGACAACTCGTTGTCTTCAGCGTTGATTCCGCGCCCCAACTCGAGTGGGACTTGCAGCGTCTTGAAGAAGTCCTCGTCGACCGCCGCTCCGTTCAAAGATGTGTTGGCCCCATTCATCTTGAAGCTCTCCTGTGCGAACTGGGTCATCGCAGAGAACGAATGGCTCTCCCGCTTCATGTCGGCGAAGTCGGCGTTGTCCGGGATGATCGCATCGGGCGGAACTTGCTTCATATTCTGATTTGGAGTCGTTATGTAGACGAGCTGTTTGGCATCGCCATAGGGCAGAGGAGGAAACATGACGGCCGTCATCAGGCTGAAGATGGCGGTGCATGACCCGATGCCGAGGGAAAGGGTGAAAACGAAAACGGCGGTAAACGCGCGATTCTTGCCCAGGGAACGCAACCCATAGCGCAAATCCTGAAGCATCTGTTCGATCATTCTGACGCCGCGGGAGTCGCGAGTCTGCTGCCGGACCTGTTCCATTCCGCCCAGCGCGATGAGCGCTCTGCGTCTTGCTTCGTCGACCGGCAAGCCCGAGAGAAGATATTTTTCCGTCTCACGCTCCACGTGGTCCTGCAACTCCTCATCCAGCTCTGCGTTGAGCCGGTTGCGACGAAAGAGAGCGCGGAATCGATACCTTAAATCGCTCAACATATCCAATTCCTCAGACCATATTGAGTACGGAATCGACAACAGCAGCCAGTCTGCGCCACGCAGCGGATTCAGTCGCAAGTTGTTTTCGGCCCTGGCTCGTCAACTCGTAATACTTTGCTCGGCGATTGTTCTCGCTGATAGCCCACTTCGCTTTCACCCATCCGCGCCGCTCAAGCCTGTGCAAAGCTGGATACAAGGAACCTTGTTGCACTTGAAGAGCGTCGCTCGATATCTGCTGCAAGCGCTCAGAGATCGCCCAACCATGCAAGGGTTCCAGCGCCACAGCCTTCAGAATCAATAGATCCAGCGTCCCTTGCGGTAACTCCATTCTTGTATCGCTCATTATCGCTCTCCAACCCTGCTGCTTCGACACAACGAGCGTATATCTTCCTTTTGTAGAAGTGCAAGGGGAAAGTAATGCTGGCGCACTATGTTGGCCGAGTCACGCACCAGGAGGGAAATTTGTACTGGCAAGTCGGGTTAGCGACTGGGATAATGTGCATCTTCTCTTCAGTACGTTCGCCGTCGCAAGGGCGTTTTTCGTTACTGATCCGACCTCTCCCTATAGAGATGCGCCTAAGCTCGTCTTGATGAGCGGCTTAAGCGCCACCGCGAAGATCAGCGTTGCCAATGCGTATGTCAGTTTGGGTTTCATGGTCCCCTCTTTGTGGGTGGCGCTGAGCGCCTGAGATGAAAGGAGCATGGGGCCGCTCCATTTTGCGTTCATTGAGCAGCGGCTGAGACAGGGATGAGTTCTCTGCCGCCCGCGAACTCATCTGCAACTCATCTCCGCCTCATTGAACGGCGAGCGGAGATAGCGGAGACTCCATTCATCACACGGCGAAAGCAAGTTGAGGCGCCGAATTTGAAAAGGAGAATTTCCCATGAATACCCAGAAAATCCAAACCAGTGAGCTTGAGACCGTCCTTCAGAACGTTCACCCCAACCGCCGCAAGGTTCTGGCCGCAATTGTCCTTGCCGCCTCAGCCGTTGCCGCCCCCGCCAGCGCCTCCGCCAGCACCATCGCACCGGCCGCAGCACACATGACAGCCAACAACCTGGCCTCATTCGAGAGCGCCCAATTGCTGACCTGGATCGTCAACGAGATATCCGTGCTCACCTCACCGAACTTTTGGATCTTTACGAAGCACAGCCAAGGGTGATACACGCAGAGGACAAACCAGACCGAACCCGGCAACCAAACCCAAGCCCGACGCCCAACAGGGCAGGAGACTCCGATGCCCCGGCCCAAGTTCAAACCATCCATCGGCCTCGCGCCCGTCGCCAGGGGCTTCCTCGGCTACGACCCCGAACTGGACCTGGTCTACGAGCTGCCCCCGCTCGTCGGTTTCACAGCGGAGCTGGCCGATGGCTCCCGCACCGAGGAGGAAATCACAGCGCTGCTTGCCCTGCTCCTGCCCGAGGAAAGCCGCGCCGGCATTCCAGCCTGGTTCGCCGAGGGGTACAAATCCGGCCTGCTCGTGGAAGGCGAGCCCGCGGCGCCGCACTGGCTTGATGCCGGCGAACTGAATCAACTGGCGCGCAAGCTGCAGCGCGGCAACCGGCTGGAACTGGCGCTCGAATGCCAGCGGAGAGCCGCGGAGCAGGCGCCCGGGGATGCGGCCCAGTGGTTTCAGCTCGGTCTGCTGACGCAGATGGCGAAGCAGCGCGAAGACTCCGTTGCGGCCTACGCGCGCTACCTGGAGCTGAAGCCGGACGACGCCTACACCCGCCATAGGCTCCACGTGCTGCGCGGCGAGCCTTCCCCGGAGCGCGTCTCCAGCGAGGGAGTGGCGCACGAGTTCGACAGATTCTCGGCAGTCTACGACGCCAAGATGCGGGAGAACCTCAAGTACGAGGCCCCGGAGCGGCTGCAGGAAAAGCTCTGGCAGCAGATGGGCTTGGCCAGCAACACAGACAACACAGTAAGAAACAGGGCGGTAAGAAACGACGAAGTCAGAGGCGGGGAAGCGGGAAACGGGAAAGCAGGCAGCGGCCTGGCAATTCTCGACCTCGGCTGCGGGACAGGATTGAACGGAATGGGTCTCAGGCCGCGCGCCGGCTACCTGGCAGGAATCGACCTCTCGCCCCGCATGCTTGCGCTGGCCAAAGAGCGCGGCATCTACGACCTTCTGGAGGAGAGCGAGATCGTGCGCTGGCTCGAAGATAAGGCGGGCACCGGCCATGCTCCGGCGCTCTTTGATCTGGTTACAGCCTGCGACTGCCTAGAGTACTTCGGCGATCTCATGCACGTGGTGCAGGGTGTGGCGTCGCGGCTCCGGCAGGGCGGGTGGTTCGGCTTCACGGTGGAGCGCGGCGAGAGCTACCCGCACACGCTCATGGAGACAGGCCGCTACACGCACCACGAGCGGCACATCCGCGAGTCCGCCGTGGCCTTCGGGCTGGAGGTACGGCTGCTTGAAGAGGGATTTCTGCGCGAGGAGGCCGGAGCGCCGGTGACTGGGCTGTACACGGTGCTGCACAAGCCGGCAGCGTAAGGGCCATGCCGATACATCTCACGTCGACTCCGGGCGTGGCCGTACTCTCCATCAGCCGGAGTCAGAATCGGGCTGTGAAACACCGGGCGCATCTTGTCCGCGCCTGCGACGCCTTTTTCCGCCTCCCTTTTAAATTTCATTCTGCTAAACGAAGGCGCAGGGGTGGACGCGCGCAAGTTGTGTAGCCCCCAAAAAATCTGGTGAGGGAAAATAGAAACGAAAAACTGCGCGCATCGTGGTCTTCTTGCCAATTTTTCTCTGCTTCCGAAAGTTGGCTCACAATCTAGGCACAGCCCGATTCCCGGATACTAGGGCGTTCTCGGGACTGATCTTTGCTGACCTGGCTCGAAACGCGCCTCGGGCTAATATCGTCAACGGACCATCGATCTCGGAACCGTTGTCAAGTTTTCCGCCCAAGCTGGTGTTCACCGAATGGTTATTGCCGAGTAGCCTGTGCCCGGAATAGCTTTGTCGGTTATCGCGAGGATCGAAACTCAGCCCAGATCGATCTGCAAAGAGCAGGTGGTCTTGAGTTGCTTGCCCCGATTAGAGAAACGAGGTTTGGCGTCATCGGATTTCCCCAAATAGAACCTGTGTCCGCTGCAGTTTCCTCACCCTGTTAAAATCCTACCCTACCGTCGATTCCCTCTATTCCAATGCCGATAATCCGTTTCGGGGATTTTGAGTTGGATGACCAGGCCCTTCAACTCCGCAGGGGCGGCGCACTTCTGCGCCTGCAGCAGCAGCCCGCAAAGATCTTGGCTTTCCTCCTGAGCCATCGCGGCTCGCTTGTAACGCGGGAACAGATTCGCCTGGCTATTTGGGGCGATGACACCTTTGTCGATTTTGAGCAAGGCCTGAACTACTGCATTCGCCAGATTCGTCTCGCTTTGAACGACCAGACCGAAAAGCCGCTCTACATCGAGACCGTGCCGCGGCTCGGTTACCGGTTTATTGCTTCCACCGAAACAGTGACCGCTGAGGAGACTCAGGCAGCTCCGGCCCAAACTGCGAGAGAAATCGCGGTTGACTTGCCCGACTTGAGCACTGGAGAGACAAGCGGAGCCACCTCAGCCGGGCCAACCAAAATACGAGCGGGAAGGCAGGCCCGACTGTGGCTGCTTGCAGCTGCGGCGGTATTGACGGCCATACTTTTCGTCAGCCTGAGTGGATCTCGCAGCCCAACAATCCCATTGGAAATGCAGCAGATTACTTTCACAGGCGACAAAAAAGACGAGCCATTGTTTACCGACGGGGCGAGGCTCTATTTTCAAAGCGATGGGCGGCCTGTCGAAATGTCTGTCACCGGCGGCACAATGGAGCCCATGCCGGCACCTGTCCTGGGAATGAGGATTCTTGACATCTCTCCTGATGCTTCCCAGTTGATGTTACTCAAACCGGATCCGAACGACGAGTCATTTCGAGGCTCGATTTGGACCATTCCGGTCCTGGGTGGCTCGCCGCGAAGACTAGGAAACCTGACGGCACGTGGGGCAAGCTGGTCACCGGATGGGCGCTGGCTCGTGTATGCGGATTTGAACTCTGTTTTTATCAGCGATGCGAACGGCGCGCATTCCAGAGAAATCTGGAATGCGAATCGCGTCGTTGAAGGTTGGCCCCGGTTCTCTCCCGACTCGAAGCGAATTCGGGTGACTGTAGACGGACAAACCGAGAACGACTCACAGCGGATTTTCGAAATGAATGTCGATGGCGGCAATGTTCACCCGCTTCCCCTCGATTGGCCGGCCGATGCCGATCAACGGGATGGCCAGTGGACTCCCGATGGCCGGCATTTCCTATTTACCTCGAGCCGTGGCGGGTTCGGGCTCAGCAGCACCTACGAACTAGTCTCTCCGCCATGGTTCGCGTTTTGGAAGAAAGCGTCGACCGTACGTCTCACGCCAGAGCAAATGGATGTGGTTGCTGTGACCCCGACTCGCGACAGCACCAGACTGATTGTCATCGGAAGAGTGGCGCAGGGATCGATGATGGCTTACGACCCCAAAGAGCAGCGTTTCATTCCCATCCTGAGGGGACTGCCTGCCTCTTGTTTTGTGATTTCTCCGGACCGCCAATGGATGGTTTACGTCGACTACCCCCGTCATTTCTTATGGCGCAGCAGGCTTGATGGCAGCGAAAGGCTCCCGTTGTCAGACATTCCAGCATATATGCCGGAATGGTCCCCCGATGGAAAGTGGGTGGTCTTTTCTAATTTCAAGGAGATCTACCGTGTCTCCGTCGATGGCGGCGTTCCCGAGCAGCTCACTTCGGAAGGTAAAGTCGAGGTCCTCCCCACCTGGTCTCCGGACGGGACGTCTATCGAGTTCAGTGATTTTCCATATCCGGGACTTCTCACTGGCATCAAGGTTCTGGATCTCGCGAGCAAAAAAGTATCCGTGTGGCCCGGCTCTCAGGGGGTTTATGCTCCCTCGTGGTCGCCCGATGGCAAATACATGGTGGCGATCGCAAACCCACCAAAACGCATGGTGGTCTATTCTCGAGAAACTAAAACATGGAAGACCCTAAAGGAATTTGTGACTGATTGGGGTTTCTGGAGGTGGGCAGGCGATTCCAAGTCCATATTGATGGTAAGAACTTCCCCAGAACCCGGAGACCAACCGGGAATTTACCGGTTGAATATCGCCGATGGCAAATGGACTCTCGTTGCAGCGTGGAATGGGTTGAACGTCAGTCCGGATTCTACCGGGGGGGACTTTCTTTCGATTGCGTCAGATGGGCGCCTCGCTATGATGAGCGACACCAGCGTTGTGCAGATCTATTCTCTCCGAATGAGTCACCCGCTATTGGGAAGTAACCCTTGACATTGCTCATCACTGTTACTTCCGCATCGACCACCATGCACTCGGAACTCAGCACCGCGCAACCCTTTAAGATGGCGATTGAGCCTCCATGTCAGGGTCTAAACACGTTCGTCGGGCGCAGACTGATCACCTTAAAGGTTTTGGGCTACAGGTTCGGCTTGTCGCTGGGTGGATCAGCGATGTTCCTCACAGATCCGTTACAGCCTCAGTCGCCGTGTCCATCGAGGCGGCAATGATCTTGACGATTGCAGGGATTCGGCATGGTGCTAATGCAGACCCTACCGCCGTAAGACTGGTGTTCACCGTTTGGGCATCGGTCCTATTCTTGTTCATCTCCGGCGTCGGGTTTATTTTTCTTTCAATCGAACTCTACTTCTGCGTGATCGAGAAGACGCAGGAGTTTGGCGTTCTTAAGGTGTTAGGCGCATCAATGAGGTTTTTCTTGATCCTCCTGCTCATTGAGACCTGTGTAATCTGCATTCCTGGTACGGTTGGAGGTATCGGCCTGACATTTTTGATGGGCTGGGGAGTAGCGTCCGCATTTCCAAAGTTCTTGCAACTCGACATGGTCTATCCGTCGTGGCCGATTGCATTCGGAATCTCCGCTACTGCATCAATGATCGGCGGAGTCATCGGCGCTCGAAGAGCGATCAGAACTGGCGTTATCCAAGCTCTGTCATACGAAGGATAGAAGTCGATTGAATCACGCCAGGAAATGCAACCATTTTCAGTAAGGGAAGAGTAGTCCACTACCCAACCGGAGCAGTTTTTAGCTGCTAGATTGGTTCTGAACGATGTTCTCCAATGGCTTATTCGCGCTGGGCTTTTTCGGCCCGCTCATTCTGTTTTGGCTTTGTCATACACTTGTCGGCCTCGCTATTGCGTTGGCGGCATTGATCACCAGGCTTCGCGCCAATTCCGAGAGCAGGAAGATTGGGCGTCCGGGTCCTATCGTCTGGGCCATAGCGATTCTGGCATGCGCCGAGATAGCTTCCATCGTCGGGGCAAGTGTCCTTCATATTGACGGTTCTATCGGGAGCATTATTGTCGTTGTCGGACTTCTGGTGATGTGGCCAATCAGCGCAATACTCTCATTGATGGGTAAACGCGCTGTGGGACAGAAAGTGCTTCTCATTGGGCACGGGCTGATCGCTGTCGGGACCGGCGCATTATTTCTGGCCTGGTCATTGTGGAATCACGGCATGACCGGCGATTATTCAACGCATTGAAAGTATTCGCGCATTCAGGGCGAATCACCCTCCACTCTTCAGTTACCAGTTGTGCACTGCCCGGCACGCTCATCGTGGTTTCGCCCTGGGTTACTCTCCTGAAGTCGGCATGGCGACGGAAATTCCGCGCCTGATCGCAGTGCTGAGGCCCGAGGAGGCTCCTGAAGCCTGGGGCGTTTGTAAGGAATAATTCGCGGTTTTCGCCGTTAGTTTTGGCTTGGGAGGCGATCGAAATCGATCCCGACAGATAGACGACGTTGAACAGCTTCAGAATTCTTGCGCTTATGCGGATGCAATGGCGCGGCGTTCTGGAGACGACCGTTAGGTTGCAGTCAGTCGTTATGCAATGCGTTCGCTAGGTCCTGCCGCAATGCGTGCCGCGCCGGTAACAGCGCCGCAAGGCCTAGGATGGCCATCAACACCAGAACCGCTGCGGCGTAGCTCGCGGGGTCAAGGTTGCTCACTCCGTAAAGGGCAATGCGCAGCACTTTCGACGCTGCTGCAGCAATCCCAGCCCCTGCCGCCATGCCGATTGCCACTGGCCACATGAACTGCCGCAGCACCGTCGTCAGCAGCTGCACTTTCCCGGCTCCCAGCGCCATACGGATCGCAATCTCCTTCATCCGCTGCGAAACCGAGAATGAAACCAGGCCAATGAGCCCTACAGAAGCCACCAGAACCGCCACCAGCCCGGCCAGGGTTACCGCCTTGGCGATGTTCTCAATCATCTCCAAGACATTGTCGTGATACAGCACCTTCATCTGGTTGATCTCCTGAAACAGCTTCGCATCCATGCTCGCGCTAATCCCCTTAATCATCGGCGGCAGACTGTCCTGCCCTCCAGTCGTCCGCACCATGACGACCATCTCCGGCATATCCGCCTGCTGTGCCGGCCAGTACTGCTCCACCGCGTCGTTGTCGTTTACTGCATTCACATGCGCGTCGCCTGCCACGCCTACTACCGTGTCCTTCGCGTCTCCGTTCGGCAGTTGCTGTCCAATCGGATTCTGTCCCGGCCACTCCCTCCGCGCCATCGATTCACTCACAATCACTGCATTCTTCTCGCCCGCATAGAATGTTCGCCCTAGATGCACCGGAATGCCCATTGTTTCGAAAAGCCCCGGCGTAACCCAGTTCGGATAAATCGGAACTGGATGGCCGTTGATGTCTTCATCCATTCGTGAAACCGTATGTCCCATCGGAGGCAGCTTGACCAGTGAGACCGAATTCACACCCGGCAGTGCGCGGTTTGCAGCCCAGGGTATCTCTCCGTCGTTTGCACAGAGACGTGTCCCAAAAGGACTTGATTTGCTCCAGTTCACCACCGGCCTGATGGCAAAGACGGGCACAGGTCCGGCGGAGGTCGTGCGGCGCGAGCGCTGGAATCTCACAGCACTTGGCTTTCTGCTTCACCACACCCCAAATAGCCGTGGGGCTGAAGCCGGCGCCTTTGGTCCCAGCCGTAATGGAAGATCAGCAAAGGTCAGACCTGCAAGACATCACCATCATGAGCGACCATCTCATACAACACCGGGTTCACGAAGAAACCTAGAAAGAGCCGCGAAATGAGGCCGGCTACAATTACGATCGCAAACGGCTTCTGCGTGTCGGAACCAATACCGGTGGAAAGGGCTGCGGGCAAAAGTCCCAGGCACGCGACGAGGGCCGTCATCATGATTGGTCGAAGACGCAAGAGAGAAGCTTCGCGAGTTGCAGTGCGAATGTCTTTGCCTTCGAGGCGAAGCTTATTGATGTAGGAAACGAGGATCACAGCCGTCTCAACCGAAACGCCCATCAGCGCGAGCAAGCCGAGCGCCGAGGAGGCGCTAAACGAGGTGTTGGTCAACTTAAGTGCAATCAAGGCGCCAACGGGCACGGTGATGATGACGCCGATAGCAATCGTTATGGGAAACTTGAAGTTCCCGTAAAGGGCGAACAAGATCATGAAGATGATAAGTATGGCCATCGGGCCGATGTATTCCATCTGCTGCTCTGCCTGAAGCAATTCTCCGTACTCCCCACCCCATGTGAGCCGATATCCGGGCGGCAACGATTTCGCGATGTCAGCGATGGATCGCTGGCCAGCGAGTACAGCGCTCTGGAGGTCGCGCCCCTCAATGCTGTATTGCACTCCGATATAGCGCGAGTTGTTCTCGCGATAGATAAACGACGCCCCGCCGGATTCGTGAATGTCGGAGAGTTCGCTCAGAGGAATCTGCTGGCCTGTGGGTGTGCCGACAAGCAGGTTGCCGATCTGTTGCGCATTCTCACGAAATTCAGGCTTCATGCGCACGACAAGGTCGAAAAGCTTCTCGCCTTGAATCACCTGTGTAGCCGCTTGCCCACCCACAGCCGCTTGAACGATGGCCTCGACGTCGGCTACGTTGATGCCGTAGCGGGCAATCTTGTCGCGATCGACATCGATAATCAGGCTGGGCTGGCCGAGTTCGCGCACAACCGTCAGCTCAGTGAAACCGGGTACTCTGCGAGAGCCTGCGCTTGATCTCGAGCGCCTGGCTCTGGAGAACATTCAGGTCGGGTCCGTAAATCTTGACCGCAAGCGCACTCTTGAGACCCGTCAGCGCTTCATCGACTGCATCTTCGGCGGGTTGTGTGTAATTGAAAATGACACCGGGGAATGCCTTGAGCTGGCTTTGTATGTCCTCGGTCAGCTCCGCCTTGCTATGGATCTTACCCGTCTTCCACGAGAGCGTCGCTGTAAGGTTTCAAGCCTACGTAGAACTCATCATTGAAGAACCCCGTCGGGTCAGTGCCATCGTCTGGACGGCCGAGTTCGGAGCCAACATCGGTCACCATTGGATACTTCAACAAAATATTGCGAACCTGGGGAGAGAAGTTACTCGCCGTTTCGAAAGAGACCGTATACGGCATGGTTGCTCTTACCCAGAGCGCGCCTTCGTCGAGATGGGGCATAAACTCGCCGCCGATAAAAGGGATCAGCAGGAGTGTGGCCGCTAGAATCAAGATGGCGCCGAACAGGGTCGTTTTGGGGCGATCGAGACACCACTCGAGTTGCACCGCGTATCGATCCCTCACCCACTCAAAAGGCTTATTCACGCGCTCGTGAACTCCGCGCTTGAACCAATAGGCGCACAGGACGGGAACCAGTGTCAGCGTCAGGATGAGCGCCCCGACGAGGGCGATGGCCACGGTGTCGGCCATAGGCTTGAATAGTTTTCCGGAGGGTCCGCTAAGAGCGTATATGGGCAGGTAACCGGCGATGATGACGGCAACGGAATAGAAGATGGGACGATCGACGTCCTTCGCAGCCTCCAAAATGACTTCTTTTAGATCATAGGTCTGGCCTTCGCGCACACCCAGTTCGCGAAAGATGTTCTCCACCATCACCAGGGTTCCGTCAATTAGAATTCCGAAATCGATGGCGCCGATGGAAAGTAGATTCGCAGGGATCCCTTGCGCGTGCAAGAAAATGAAGGAAAAGAGCAAAGAAAGTGGAATGGTGAGCGCGACGATCACGGCGGCGCGGATGCTCACTAGAAAAGCCATCAGCACGAGAAAGACGAGGGCCATTCCCAGAAGCATGTTATGTTCGACCGTCGCGATTGTCAGTTGGACGAGATCGCTGCGGTCATAGTAGGGGCGCACCTTTACGTCGGCTGGCAGGATGCTTTCATTCAGTTCCTGTGTCTTCGCCTCAACGCCCTTCAACACGTCCTGTGTTTGTTCGCCGCGGCGCATCATGATGACGCCCTCTACTGCATCATCCGTTCTATTGAAGCCGAACTCGCCCAGGCGCGGGGCGTTTCCGATGACAACATCGCCCACATCGCGGATTCGGATCGGCACGCCATTTTGCGAGCCCACCACGATGTTGCCAATGTCAGAGGTATCGCGGATCAGGCCCAAGCCGCGGACATAGTAGATCTGACCGCCCTGCGGATAGAATCCGCCTCCCGCATTGGAGTTATTCACTGACAACTGCTGAATCACAACCGGTACGGTGAGGTGATAGGCGTAAAGCTTGGCGGGATCGAGAACGACCTGGTACTGCATGACCGTTCCGCCGAATCCGGAATCGTCAGCGACGCCAGCCACCTGCTTGTACTGGCGCTCGATCACCCAGTCTTCAAAGGTCTTCAGCTCCTGGGGCGTGCGGTCGGGGCTCTCGAGAACATATCGATACACGAGTCCGGACGGACTCGCGAGCGGCGCAAGGGAGGGGGTCACTCCGGTGGGATAGGTGACCTCGCTGAGTCGCTGAAACACAACCTGCCGCGCAAAGTAATCGTCCGTACCTTCGTCAAACGTCAGAATGACGTCTGAGAGTCCATACAGCGAGATCGAGCGCATCACGGACATCTTTGGAACGCCGTTCATCTCAACTTCAGTGGGAACGGTGACCAGGCGTTCGATTTCTTCCGATGCATGTCCCGGCCACTGGGTGATGATCTCGACCATCGGCGGCGAGAGATCAGGATAGGCATCCACCGGCATGTGGATGAACGAGATGACGCCACCGACGGTGATAAAGGCAACCAACAGCAAGACAAACATCCGTTGCCGCAGAGCGAATTGCACGATGCGATTAATCATGGAAACCTGGCTCCTCAGTGTTGCAGCGAATTAGCAAACTGAAGAAACAAGCTGCCGTCGCCGACAACCTTCTCTCCAACGGAAATGCCTTTTAGAATCCGGGTCTGGCCATTCTGGCTTTCACCAAGATCAACATCGCGCCGGCCAAATTGATTTGCACCTGGTACTGACATAGACAAACGGCTGGTTATTGTCATCGCGCAGAACCGACGAGTCTGGGACAGCCACTACGTTTGAGATGGAACCGGCCGTCACTGTAACGGTGCAGTACATGTCTCTCTTCAGCTTTTCGCCGGGATTATCGACGATGATGCGCGCTTGCAGGGTCCTTGTGTTTGGATCCAACGCGGGTGAGACGTAGGAGATTTTCCCATGGAAGCTGCCGGGGTATGCGTCTGTCTGCACTACGACATCGTCGCCGCTTTGAACATATGCAAGGTCCGCCTGGTAGACATTTGCCAGAACCCAGACCGTACTTAGATCAGAGATGGTAAAGGCCTGCGTCTGGCCTGCCTGGACCACTTGCCCCGGAGAGACAAGACGCTCAACCACTTCACCGCTGATGGGCGCCAGTACCGGGATTTGCGCAGAGGAAGGAGCACTGGCCAGGCGGCTCGGATCCTTGATTCCGAGAATCTTCATCCCTTGCTCGGCCGCATTCAGATCTGCCTGCGCCTGGTTGCGATCGGACTCAGCCTGCTCCAGATCCTTTTCCGCGATCGCGTGATGCGCGTACAGTTCCTGTGCGCGGGTGAAGTTCTTCGACGCCAGGCGTTGCGAATCCGCCGCCTTCAAATAGGCGTCAAGTAACTGCGAATAGTCGGGACTGCTCACGTCGAGCATTGCCTGACCCTCTTTCACATGCTCGCCCGGGACCACGAGAATCGCTGCTGACCGGCCCGCCTACCTGACTGATTACAGGCGTGGTTTTGAAGGCGTTGTACGCCACCGCGCCCGTGAGTCGAAGGGTCCGCTTCAGCGTGACCGGCTCAACGGTGACAACCTGCACGTGCGACATCTGGTCTTGCGGAATGTCAAAGAGCTGCGGGGTCGCGGACTTGGAAGCCTTCGAGGAGAATGACGTCATCTGGCTCGCCTGCTCGCTGTCGTTCGAGTGGCAGGCCGTGAGCACAACAAGGCAGGCGATTGCAATTGTGCACGGAATGATTGGGCCGGCTATCCGTCGATTCTTCATGGCAAGCTCCTGGTACCTGCGGCTTCGCGAAGCTGTTCGAGCGCGAGCAAGGTATGTTGCAAGCGCCTGCCTGTAGCTGAGTTGAATTGCTCGATTGCTGCGCTCTGCATCGAGAAAATCAAGCAGGCTGGCAGCGCCATGCTTGTAGGCGAACTCAGTGATATCGAGGGATTGCTGAGCGTTGTCAAGATAGCCGGAATTATAAAGAGAAATAATCTTATCGTTCGCGCGAACGCTCTCAAAAGCATCCCTCACGTCGGTCAGAACCTGTCCGCTCGCATCCTTCTCTTGTTCCTGTGCTTGTGTGATGGCGAAGCCGGTGCGCGCAATTTCCCCTTGGTTGCGATCGAAAATAGGCATTTGAATTTGACCGAACAGCGAGACATCGTTGATGTAACTGAGGTGGGTGTAGCTGACTTGACCCGTAACATCTCGCTTGCCGATGGCTTGTTGGAGTGCATGCTGGCTGTTCGCTGCATTGACTCCCAACTGCGCAGCACGCAAATCCGGCCTGTTCTGCAGTCCCTTTGCTTGAAAGTCTTCCAGATTTCCCGTGACTGGCCGGTAATCGAACGAGCCGGCAATATCATAGTCAGCGCCTATCGATTCATATCCGAGCAGTTGCCGGAGATCCGAGAGTCCTTGCACCCGGGAGAGCTCTGCCGCGGACACGTCCGTCTGGAATTGGAGCATCTGTAGCTTGAGCTTCAACAGGTCGTCGAGACCTACGTCGCCTGCTTTGTAACGCGCCTCGCCAATATCCACCGTGTCTTGAAAACTCTTCAGATCCTGGGTCGCCAGTTCCAGCGCTGATTCAGCAAGTTCAACATTGATAAATTGCGAAGCAACACTGAAGGCAAGACTGCGCTCGTTATCAGCGACCTGCGAGCGTGATACGGCTGTCACATCCTTTGCCGCTTGCAGGCGATGTTGTCGCTTCTTTCCGCGTTCGAATAAGTAGCTGACGCCGAGGTCAAATTGCGCGGAATTGTCGATGTAATCGGCGCTGAACTGGCTTGGCTGGAAGATAGGCAGAAACTGTGAATCGCCCAGCAGAACCGGGTTCGGACGCAGATTGGCCGTTGTTTCTTCCGCCTCGTTCTGCTGAATCACTGTGCGCGCGGCCAGAACATTGTGGTTGTGCTGGAGGGCCAACTGAATTGCTTCATCGAGCGAAATGATTACAGCGCCGGGCTTCTGCGCAAGCGTATTTGCCTGCGGAGAGGGAGGCGACGCGCTCTGTGCAGGAAGCAATTGCGCATCCGCGATTTCAAACATAAAAACGGAGATCAACAAGATAGAAGAGCCCGAGCGCTGCAGGCGCATAGGCAATCTGCCTCCTTCGCAAGACACTTACACCGACTGGGTTTGCCGAAGCGGCACAGAAGATCGCAGGGGCTATGCGGGAGGAGCGCGGGCAGGAATTTGTCGCGGGGCAGATTGAGCAATAAAGTCAATGGACTGAGGAGTGGGTCCGGCGCCCATGGGGACCGGGAGGCATGCGCGGATGCCCGCCACCGTCGGTGCGATGACTAGATGGCATAGCGAACAAGTGTCGGAAGCAGAATTGGCATGGTGATGCCAAACCGCTCCGAACGTGGCCCCCAGTAACAGCACCAGAAGGACCATCGGGACAACCACACACCAAATTCGCTTTTGGCCAGACATTTTTAAGATCAATTTCAAAGGCCCTTTACAGAATAGGAAGTAGTGTAGTCCAGAATCCTCATTCTTGGATATTTAGGACTCGATGCAAAGCCCTCCATCAAGCCGTCGAGCTTTTACTGTCCGGGTGTTCCAAGGGGCCAGTCGCTATCTCATCGTTGATTTCACTGCCCTGAAACGTAGGGTTACCCAGTACCAAGCCCCCAACTCCATCCAAAGTTCAAGTCAAGCAACGCCCCTGCATCGCGGGCCGGTCGCCCGATACCGTCTCGCATCCCTCATTTTGTTTGACTGTCGGCGATTTGAAGCACCCCAAGAGACTGGCAGTGAGCGCAGTGGCTTGTTGAATCGGAATGAAATGGCCGGATTTGAGGGTGATGAACTTCGAATTCGGAAGGAGGTCCGCTGCGCGGCGTGCGAAGGACTCGGGCAGGATGTCGTCTGATCCGTGAACAACTAGAGCCGGACAATCAAGGGTGTGAAGGATCGATGGCAGATCGTGCAGAACCACCTTTGGACTGCCCCATCGCACAAGACGCATCAGTTTCCAGGGACCACGAAGGCCGCGGTAATCCTTTCGGAAGCTCGCTCTCCGCGTCGCCTCAGGCACGGCGCGTCGCATCGCCACATTCCAAAAAAGAACGTGAATCAGAGGAGCCGATAGTTCTCCGATGACTGGTTTGCGCAGCAGTCGAAGCAGGAAGAATGGCTTCAGGTCGGGAAAAATCGACGGCGAAATCAGCGCCAAGCGATCAATTCGCTTTGGGTACAAGTGCGCATACTGCACAGCCGCTGCACACCCAGCGTCGTGTCCCACGATGTGCCAACGCTGAACGCGATGGCGTACGCGCACCTGTTCAATCTGAGCCGCGACTTCAGACAGGTACGACGGGCCATAAGGTATGAAGGGCGTTCCCCCCATGCCGGGTAGGTCGATCACAAAGCATTGAAAATGACGCGCGAGCTCTTTTACCACGTCATCCCACAACCGCCCGTTCGTGGGCATACCGTGAATAAGAAGCACGGCATTTCCTTTACCATGGGACCTACAGCGCATAGCTTCGCTCCATTTGGCTAGTCTGTACTCTGGCGGGAGTAGGGTAGAAAAAGGTTGCAATTCGAAAAGCCGCCCAGGTGACCGCGCGCAGCAAATCCATCCCGGCAGTGATTGCAAGGGTTCGAATCAAAGAGCGGCTGGGCCTCATGCGCGAGTAGATCAGGTTCATCAGCCATGCCGGCACTGTGTAGACGCGCGCCGTACCGAACAAGCCAAGGCGATCGCGCAACATCGGTTGATAGAAGATCTTCTCAATCAGGCTATTGAAATAGAGGCCCACAGACCGGACACGCCTGTCGTAGACCCTTCGCGCGAACACCGGGATCGTTCCACGATGAAGATGCCGATTGATAAGGGCGACTGCTTCTTCCGCATGCCGTAGAGCTGCCGTCACGCCGTTACCTGTGATCGGGTCGGATTGGGAGGCCGCCTCGCCGATGATTACCCAGTTGGCCCCGCACACCTGGTTATAGGTGCGGCAAAGGAACGTTGTCGTCGCAAAATGAAACGCTGGGGTCTGCCCCATGAGTGACTCAAGGCGCGAAAACTGCTTGCATTGCCGGGTATAGATTTCCTGCGTGCTAAGCCCCGAGGCGCGCTGCGCCTTCACCCTGGAACCCGGCGCAATGTAGCCTACGCTGCTCACACCCGCACCGATCGGTATCTCCCAGATCCATTCCATATACTCGCCAGGGCGGCGGGTCATATAGAGGGTTGTCCCTTCTGCCCGGTCATTTGCGGGTATGTGCGCCCACATGGCCACTTTGCGGGGACCATAGGAGGTGGCTTTCAGTCCGAAACGCCTGCCCAGGATACTTGCGTCGGAGCCCGACGCGTCGATGAACCATGCACCGCGAACAAACGTTCCCTCAGCCGTGCGAAGCCCTAAAATGCGTCGTGACCGAGGGTCTGCCTCGTCCATAACTGCGAAGTCGTCGACCCGCTCATGCAGTATCTGAATGCCGAGCCGGCGAGCCATTTCGCGCAGGCTGGCGTCTGTTCCGTCGCGATCCAAGTGGAGAGTACGCACTTCCACATTCCACGGTGACTCCGCCAGCCAGGCTCCGGGGAGAAACGTCTTCTCTCCGCAATGAGCTTCCACGACTGTGATGTGGCGTTTCCAGGTAGCGGTCTCCGCGCCAATTAGCTCTTCCATTGATAGACCCAATCCGGCAAACAACGCGGGTGCCGACCAGTCCAAGGACTCTCCGACTGTGTTTCTGATCTCCCGACGATGCTCGAGGCAGACAACACGGAAACCGCCGCGAGCCAAGTGAATGGCCGCTGCGATGCCGGCAAGGCCAGCGCCAATCACGACAGCATCGGTCTCGAGAACGAAGGGTTTCCGCTGCCCCTGCGCTTGCTCTGCCATAGCCACCCCGGAATGAAGGGACCTGCGACGAAACGAACGGCCGCGGTAGAGCGACATGGACCGGACCAAACGCACTCGCAACTCTAGCGAAAACGAAGACCCGCAAGCATCGATCAAAGGGTGGAGACCGGCCGCGATATGCTTCGATGCGAGACTCGCGCAGAGTCTCGCGCAATCATGCATGGGCCAATTGCGAGCGACTCCACCAAAAGATCGAGTAATCTACCCATCGCGCGGTGCAGGACAGTGCATCGAGTAAGCAGCTACTGTTCATCCGTGCACCCCGCCACATGATTTCTTCTCTAAACGTGTGCGGGTTCCTGCTACTGGCTTCCCCGCCAGGATTCTCTATTTCATGGGGCCTCTGACGATGCGGCACGTTTTGTGGCGCATGCGTCATGGCCGTCGATGTCGATAGGTTCCGCGCGAACCACGGGCGTCACGCTGTTTGTAGTGCTAAGTCTTCTGGAAGAGGCCGAAAACAACATGAATATCGTTCGAGACGTGCTGGCAGTTTTTATGCTTTCCTGCCTCAGTTTGTCTGCTCAGCAAATCACGGGAAATATTCGCGGAACCGTCACGGACCCAAGCGGCGCTGTGATTCGAGGCGGGACGGTTACAGCACGGCAGGCGGAAACGGGCCTATCACGCAGCACAGCCAGCGATCGCAACGGGAATTATGTTCTCTTGGAACTGCCGGTCGGACACTACCGCCTGCAAGTCGAGGCGAAGAGCTTCAGGGAATACGTGCAGGATGGCATCAAGCTTAACGTGAACGAGACGGCTTCGGTCTCGCCACGTCTCGCGGTCGGATCGGAAAAGGAGCAGGTGCTGGTGCGTGCCGATGCCGAACTGATTGAGCCAACCGTCACCAGCATGGGCAAGGTAGTGCAGCAGCGGGAGTTGGAGGATCTGCCGTTGAACGGACGCAACTTCTCGCAACTTGGCCTGTTGCAGCCTGGAGTCGTCCCCTTGACGCCTGGTATAGCCGAAGCGGGCGGATCGCTGCGCGACGGGCAAGCTTATTCGGTCAACGGCCAGCGGCCTGAATCAAACAACTTTCTCATCGACGGCGCAAACAACTTCAATGGCGTAGATGGCGGATTCGTCCTCAAGCCTCCGGTGGACGCGATCGCCGAGTTTCGCATCATCACGCACGGCGCGAATGCCGAATTCGGAGGTGCGCTGGGATCTACGACGAACCTCATCACGCGGTCGGGTACGAACCAGTTTCACGGGACGTTGTGGGAGTTCCTGCGCAACGACGTATTCGACGCCAACAATTATTTCTATACGGAGCAGTCGAAGGAGCCGCTGAAGCAGAACCAGTTCGGCGCCACCGTCGGCGCGCCGATCAAGAAGGACAAGACGTTCATCTTCGGATTCTATGAAGGCTTCCGCAATCGCCAGGGTGAGACAGCGCTGACCACGGTGCCATCGGTGAAGCAGCGCACCGGCGACTTCTCTGAACTGTGCCCGGAGGGTTTTACGGGCGGCTTCTGCAACAACCCGGCGCATCAGCTATTCAATGTCTTTGCCAATGCACCGTACCCGAACAACTTTGTGCCGCCGGGCCAGATCAACTCGGTTTCACAAACCCTGCTGAGCTTCTTCCCGCTTCCGAACGCCGGCACGAATCTATTCTCTGCGACTCAAAACCTAAGCAATAACACCGATCAGTTCGGGATCAAGGTCGATCATTACCTCGATCCGCGCGACACGCTGAGCTTCCGTTACATGTTCAACCAGCTCTCGCAAGTCGATCCTCTGTCGCCTGGCGGAGCCAGCGTTCCGGGTTTCCCGGTTGGCGAAGACCAGCGGGCGCAGAACTTTGTCGCTCAGGATACACACACATTTTCACCGACGGTCATCGCTGTGGGGCGATTCTCGTTCCTACGTAATAAGTTTCTGTTCGGTGAGCACGAAAACCATCAATCGCCGGCGAGCCTTGGCTTCCAATACACGCCGAGTCTCGATATCGCCGCTGGACCGCCGTTCATCCAGGTGAATGGCTATGCAACAGTTGGTGATCCGATCACCGGCCCGCGCAACACCTACGAAGACGTCTTCGATTACTCCGCATCCCTTAGCTGGGTGCGCGGCAAGCACGAGCTGAAATTCGGCGGCGGATATCAGCATCAGCAGATCAATGTGCTGCAAGGGATCGCAACCAACGGCTTCTTCGTATTCGCGCCATTTCCGGTAACGGACGCCTTCGCCAGCTTCCTCACCGGGCAGCCGGTCGTATTTCTGCAAGGCATCGGCGATTTCTCGCGCGGTATTCGCGGTAACAATGCGAACTGGTATGTGCAGGATACCTATAAAGCTTCGTCGCACTTCACGATTAACGCCGGAGTGCGTTACGAGTTGCCTGAGCCGTATACCGAGATTCATAACCGGATGTCGCTGTTTGAGCCGGGGAAGAAGTCCCAGGTCCTGCCGAATGCGCCGGTGGGCCTGTTGTATCCCGGCGATTCAGGTGTGTCCGCGGGCCTGATCCCCACCGACTATAAGGCAGTTGCGCCGCGCGTTGGCATCGCGTGGGACCCGACCGGTCAGGGCAAATTGCTGATCACTTCGTCATACGGTATCTTCTATGAGCCTTATTACACCGGACAGGGTGGACCGTTGCAGGCGCCGATCAGTGCGCCGCCGTACCTGGGGACGCCGCAGGTGAGCCTTCCGGACTTCGCCAACCCGTTCAACGGCAATCCTCCAACTGCAGGGACGTTCTCCCCGTCGCTGACGAACCTGACTCTCTCGCCGACCTTGACACTTCCTTATACCCAGGATTGGGACTTGAACCTGCAGCAGTCGTTCGGGACCGATTGGCTGTTCGAGGTCGGATACGTCGGCACCAAGGGAACACGCCTGCCGCGCTTCATCGAAGCGAACCCAGCGGTTTTCGTTCCCGGAACCGTGGATGGCCAACCGATATCTAATTCCAGCAATGCCGATCAACGGCGGATCTATTCCGGATGCACGCTCGCCGATTCGCCGAGCAGCTGCCAGTTTTCATCGACCGGCGAAATCGCGGGCATCGCCGACTCGGCGTACAACGCTTTGGAGGCGTCCTTGCGCAAGCGATTCAGCCACGGACTGTCATTCCTGGCGTCGTACACATGGTCGAAGGATATCGACGATGTTTCGTCGTTCAATATAACCGGTTCGGCGGCGAAGCCGGTTGCAGGCGAAAATGATCTCGCCCAGGATCCGTTCAACCTTGCGGCAGAGCGCGGCCTATCGGCATTCGACGCGCGCAACCGGTTCGTGGGGAGCTATGAATGGGCGCTACCTTTCTGGGCCCAAGGGCAGAACTGGTATCAGAAGGCGCTTGGAGGATGGCAGTTGGATGGGATAGCCACGCTCATGAGCGGCACGCCATTTACCGTCTTCGATTCGAATGACGTTGCGGCGGAAGGGAGCGCGCCGGAAATCACCGGATTCTCTGCGCAGCGACCGAACCTCGTCGGCAACTCCAATAATGGACCCCGTACGGTTAACGCGTGGCTCAACACGGGCGCTTTCCAGCGACTCGATCTCACAGCCAACGCGGGGCAGTTCGGTACGGAGGGCCGCAACGTGAACATCGGCCCCGCTTATTCCGACTGGGACTTTGCGGCTCTCAAGAATTTCAGGGTGACAGAATCAAAGCAGTTCCAGTTCCGTGCTGAGCTGTTTGACGTCCTGAACCGCACCAACTTCCGGCTGCCCGACAGCGACATTAGTTCCCCGACATTCAACCATATCCTTGCGGCGGAGGCTCCGCGCCAGGTGCAGTTTGCGTTGAAGTTCATGTATTAGCAGGTCCGAACGAATCAAGGTGTAAGGAATGGGTAACCAACCGCTGTCTGATGTCACCCAAATGCAGGCGATGGAATTGCGTCGGTCCGCGTCCTCTTCCAGTAATCTGCCGCTGGTGGACGAACGATCGGCGAATGAGGAGGTCGGGGCTTTGTTTGCGCGCTATCGCGAGCACTTTGGCCGGACCGAGCTACCGGGCATTTTGCTGTGCTTCGCCACAAACTCTGCGCTGCTGAAAGGTATGTTGGAGATCGCCGAGAACTTCTTGTTCGGCGAGAGCCTGCTGAGTCGCCGGCACAAGGAGATGATCGCGACCTACGTCTCTCGGCAGAATGCATGTTCCTACTGTGCCGACAGCCACGCCGCTTTACTTGGAGCGCAGGGTGGGTCGGCCGAGATGATTCGTGCTCTGCAGGATGGCGTTCTCAATACTCAAGTTTTTACAACCGCCGAATTGGCTCTTCTGAAGTTTGCTGGAACGGTAGTCGCAAATTCGCCGGCTGTCACTCGCGCAGATGTTGAAGCGGCGATGCGCGCCGGCTGGACGGAAGGACAAGTAACCGAGACGGTGCATATCGCGGCACTGTTCGCCGCTTTCAATCGCATCGCGAATGGCTTTGGACTTCCGTCCCCGTATCCCGAACGTCTTGAGGCTTGTGATGACTGAACCGTCGAATCCGCGACGGCCAAAACGCGGCACATGGACTCCAGAACCAGAGACCCTCGCGCTTCTGCGCGTCTCCGGCAACTCCATCAATGGAGTCGGCGAAACCACTCCGCGCCAGCCTTCTCCGTTTTTCTGGCACCCGCCAGATCAGCATCCCTGGGGCGATCTGCAACTCCTGGCACGCAAGAACTCGCGCAAGTGCCCGGGATCGACGGAGGCGTTTCAGGGCGCCTATACCTATCCCGAACTGGTCGCTGTTGCCGAAACGCCCAATGAATCGTCGCCTGGCAACCTTGCCGAGGATACAAAGAGGTTCGCGCTCTCTCACGAGGCAGACGATATCGGGATCGCCGTCATGGATCCGCTGTATGTCTTCGAGGGCTATTCCATCAGACATCGGTGGGTTATCGTTCTGGCACTGGCGCATAACTACGAGCGCCTCCGAGAAGTTCCTTCCGATGAAACCAATGGTGTCGGTGTCTGCGATGTGGGCGATCAATACGCTAGAGGCACTAGGGCCTCTTATGCCTTGGCCAACTGGATTCGTTCGCAGGGATATGACGCTGACCCGTACCCCGGTCCGATGGCCGGCGCGCTATTGCTCATTCCCCCGGCAATTGCCGCTGGACTCGGCGAACTCGGCAAGCACGGCTCACTGATTAGTCCACGCTTCGGTGCAGGCGTCCGCCTCTCCGGCGTAACCACTGACATGCCGTTAATTCCGACCTCCCCCACACGTTTCGGTGCCGATGAGTTCTGCGCAACCTGCCAGGTTTGCACCCAAGCATGCCCTCCTGGCGCCATCACTCCTAACAAGCATATTGTGCGCGGTGTCGAGCGTTGGTACGTGAATTTCGACAAATGCATTCCCTATTTTTCCGAAGCTGCATCTTGCGGTATCTGCATCGCCGAGTGTCCATGGACGCGCCCATCGGTGCGGCCAAAGCTTCTTGCAACTATGGCTCGCCGGAGCGGTAAACAATGATCGCGGCGCTCCGCCATTCAGACGATGAGAACTCCCTTCGCTATCCAGGATGGGGTGTGCTCGCGGCTGCATTCACTGGCGTGATGGTGAGTTTTGCTCCGATTGTTCCGTACACGTTCAGTTTGTTCCTCGACCCGCTGCACACTGCCTTTGGCTGGAAGCGCGAGGCCATGGGCGGAGCGTTTGCGTTGGCCGCGATCACGGTGGCGCTGGTCTCGCCGCTCATCGGCTTCTTGCTCGATCGCTTCCAGCCCAGTCGCGTCATCCTTCCAGGGATTCTGGTTTTCGCGATCGCGCTTGCCACGCTCAGCCGATTGACGCCGAATATCATTCAGTTCTACGCCACGTTTTTTGTGATCGGGCTGGTAGCAAATGCGACCGCTCAATTCGCGTACACACGCACGATTCTTACCTGGTTCACGACCCACAGAGGAATAGCACTCGCGCTGTTGCTCACCGGGAGCGGAGTTGGCTCCATCCTGATTCCGCCTCTCACTGAATGGATGATCGAGCATCATGGGTGGCGCAGCGGCTTCCTGTTGTTGAGCGCGATCGCAATTCTGGGCTTTCCTCTCACCGCGTGGCTGGTACGCAATCGCCCCGAGGCTGCAATTGTTCGCTCCGAACACCGCGCCGACACTGGAATGACCGTCGCGGCTGCATTGCGGACCGCGGCATTCTGGGTTCTCGCCTTCATCACCATCTTTTCTGCATTCAGCGAAAATGCCCTGGTGACCAACCTTGCCCCCATCCTCACGCAACATGGAGTGCTTGTTGCCACCGCCGCGCTCGCTCTATCGGTTCGGGGAGGCGCTGGCATCATCGGCCGGCTCGGTATCGGCTTCGCAATCGATCGGGTCTCGCCGGAACGGATTCAGAGTTCTGTTCTCGCGTTGGCTGCCGCAGGCACGCTCATCCTCGCGTTTGCCGGGGCGGGATGGTCGGCTCTGTTGGGTGCGGCAGTCCTCGGCGTGGGACTAGGAAGTGAGGCTGATGTCGGACCCTATCTGCTCGCGCGATACTTCGGCCGAAGACATTTCTCAGTCTTGTACGGTCTTACATGGACGGCTTATGCCATTGGTGGCGCTACCGGGCCGCTTTGGATGGGACATCTGTATGACCGTGCCGGCGCTTACCTGCCGCGGTTCATCGTCTATCTCGCAGGAGTGGCATTTGGAGCGGTGATTATCAGCTTCTTCCTCCAATCCCGTCATGAGAGCGTCACGTCTGAGCAAGACATGATCGACACTATCCGGCCAGTCGCTCACTGATTTTGTTTAGTGTGCTGAAATGGGGAGACAGGTCCTGCAAAATGCCCTACTTCCAATGGGATATTTCCACTTGTCTGTATAGTCGTTAGCCTTGATCGGAAATGCCTCGGGGCGAGTCGTCGCATCCACCCCTCCTGTTCGCATGGCTGCCCCGGGGCATTTTCGATAAGGAGACTAGAAGGAAGGCGGTGGCAGTGGTTGGCGCTGCTATGGAGCTAGGGTCGCCAATTGGCCCGCATGGGTAGGGCAAAGGGTCTGGAAGGGCCGGGCTGGATAAGACGGGAAGACCGATACATCGCTCAGGACGGAGCGATTTCGTGAACCGCACATAAGCAGGAGTGGGTCATGAGTTCGCAAGATCGCACTCAGGACGCAGGTGCCCCAAGACGCGGTGTCACATCTTCGCGGGCCGTTGGATGGAGTTGGAATCATGAAGTGTCGGGACATCGAAAAGCCAGTTGTTGCGCGGTGAGGTTGGGCCCGATGTTCATGTTTGCTCCGCAGCGTGGGCAACGCCAGGAAGCTAACGAGGAGTTGGCGTGTAGCGAACTAATCGGAGGTTGACAGCCAAGCTGTTGGCGAGCGAGCGCGATGAGAGCAGCCCGGCGTGCGTTGGCGAGATAGCCGAAGTGGCGGATGCGAACGAAGCCCCTGGGCAGCACATGCTGGCAGAAGCGGCGCAGGAACTCGCTTGCGGTGAGCGTCATGATGCGCTGCTTGTTGCCATGTGCATAGTCTTTCCATCGGAAGCGTACGTGGTGACCATCGAAGCTGAGCAGGCGCCGATTGCTGATGGCGACGCGGTGGGTGTAGCGGCCGAGATAGCGCAGCACGCGAACGGGATCTCCGAATGCAGGCTTGGCATAGACCACCCAGTCATCCTTGAGCAGCGCGCGCCGCAAAGCCGGCTGGGTCTTCGGAGAGGAACCTACTCGTCGTCGGGTCATAGTATCTGGCCCGGTAATAGTCGATGCCGAGGCCGGAGTCGTATTGTTCGCCGCGATAGAACGATGGGCTCCACGCAAATTCTCGTGATGCGCAAATTGCGGCGGTCGTCATAGGCGTAGGCCCCTCCGTCGTACATGAATCCCAGGTGCCCGAATGCGAGGCACCTGGGCCACCCAGCTTCAGTGGCGATGCTCACTTTTCATCCCTGGCACCCGGGCCCGCCCTGCCCACTACTCCCGACGCCGTAGGCGGCGCTGCTCGGCCGCAAGGCTGGGTGATGCTTATAGGTTCACCGAGCCGTATTGCGAGTCCAAACAGCCCAAAGCTCCATTACTAGGAAGACCGCAGCTATGACTGCTAGCAGCGCATGTGCCTCCCAGTTTTGCCGCCCGGTAACATCACCCCTCCGCCTGTACGCAGCCAACCCAGCCTTGGCAAGGATGAACGTAGTTAGACCTGCCATTACTAGCATGACAGGTGTACCGGGGTACTCGCTCCCAATGGGGCCTGACATAGTCAATTTCCCGCCGCGCAGGAAGTACGCAGATAACCACCTGTCCCGAGAGCCCAAGGCCCTAAATGACCTTCGACGTACAATCCACCCCACCCACTGCCAGCGGCATAGCCTGCTTGAGCACCTGCAAGCGGGCCTACATTAATCCCTCCTCCCACAAAGCCCAGCCAGCCCTGCATAATGCCTGGACTTTGCGGCGATGTTATCTTCCCTACGCCCGCAACAGGGCCCTCGCCGCCAAGCCATAATTCATTAAGCGTACCTGCCGACCACCCATCCACAGAGTCGTTTTCTACTATGGCCCCGGTGAATGCTCCTCCCTCGGCTAAGTCTAGCTCCATTCCAGTAAAACCAAAGGTGCCCCCACAGATTGGTGGACCCTTTTTATCCATCCCAAACGGATCGTTGAAGTCGATAGGATCATTCCCGACGTAGGCATATTTGTTGATTCCGCCTCTGAACCCTATCGGGTCTTCTGAGATGAATCTTCCCGTTTGTGGGTTATAGTATCTGGCGCGATAATAGTTGATCCCGAGGCCGTCGATTTCGCGGCCGGTGAACGTGTAGCTGTTGGTAGTTGTGCCGGTGATGCTGATGCTGCCAAACGGCTCGTAGCTGTATTCGACCTGTGAACTTCCCGTGGAACCGGTCACGACTACGGTGCTGCTCAATGCATCGGTCAGATAGTTGTCCGTCTCGGTCGCCGTAGTCCGCACAAACCGTTCGTCGATCCCGCCCGTTAGGAGGTTGGCCGTGACCATTGAGCCGTTCAGCTCCTGTACTGGATTGACGCCGTCATAGAGAAAGCTGGTGCTGGCCGTCAGCCCTGTCTAAATTATTGAGTTGAATGGTGGACCTGGTCGGGATCGAACCGACGACCTCTTCCATGCCATAGTCCCAACATTAGGCTTTTCAACAACTTACAAGACCCCGGTGGCTACCTAAGTCCTTGTAAGCTGGTACCACTCCAAGATCGGACGTATCGCAAAACGTATCGCGTTTTCGCGCATGAAATCTCAAGTCGGCAAGAAACCGCGGCGAGCCCTTAGTTCCAAGCGAAGCTCCTCACGGAGCGCCTTGCTCTTCCTGAGTCGCTTGAAAAACTGCTCCAGGACACTCACCATAATTGCATTCACACTGACGCCCTCCTCTTCCGCCCAGGCGCGGATTACGGACCGAGCTTCAGCCCCCACATGCAGGAGTTGAGGCTTGGATAGCGGCAAACCGGCTTTCCGAGTCTGAGTGATCTTCACGTCTTTCCGTTCAACATTACGGAGGGCGAAAAGAACGACTCTCGAAAGATCGCCGGCCACTCGGGCCTCTTCCGTGACCGCCTCCCGTAAGATCAATGGGCAGCCGCAGGGTCATGCCAGCGCGGTCTTCCGTCCAGCGCTGTCCCTCGCGGTTCACGTTTCGACCTGTCTTCTGTGTTGCCAAGGCGTCTGAATTCCTACCGAAGTGACATGCTCCGCAGTCATAAAGGTCCGAATCAAGACCTCCTCTGCGAGTGGTCGTTTTGTCGTATTGAAATGAAAATTTCAAAAGACGAGACAATTTTAGCGTAATAGAGCGTAGCCTGCCGTAGACCCGCTCAATGCGTCACACAACTTGCAGAAAAACATTCAATGTCGATTCTCTTGAGAATAGAGAAGCGCATGCTTCTCATATCCAGCCATCACCCGGAGCGGAGGTGTCGGTCAAGGCCGCGAAGCGCCGCGTGAGCGGTCGAAGCGAAGCGGAGAGCCTTGACGGACACCGGAGCGGAGGGTACGGGTCCATGATGGCGAGTGCTTCGTGAATTCTTGCTACGGATCCGGCTTATTCCCATTGTTTGCCTCGCGAAGGCAGGAATCGGTAGCGGATATTCATGAACGAAGCATAGGGTAGGAGGGCTGATGGCCTTTCGCCTCCCCCGATGACGCCGAAAATTGACAATTCGCTTTCACTCACCAGCCGTGCGGCCCAGTACGTCCGAATGTCAACAGAACATCAACAGTATTCTCCACAAAACCAGTCTGACACCATCACGAAATATGCCATCACTCACAATATGGACATCGTCGCGACATACGATGACCACGGACGAAGCGGCCTCAACCTAGCGGGCCGGGATGGGCTAAGTCAGCTTCTGAGGGATGTTGAGCAAGGGAATACCAACTTCACGGACCTCTTGGTCTACGATGTGAGCCGCTGGGGCCGGTTCCAGGACGCGGACGAAAGCGCGTATCACGAATATGTTTTGAAGCGTGCCGGCATCCGGGTTCACTATTGCGGCGAGCAGTTCGCCAATGATGGGAGCATGGCGTCTGCACTGATGAAGACTCTCAAGCGGACGATGGCAGGAGAGTACAGCCGGGAGCTCTCGGTCAAAGTTTTCGCGGGGCAATGCCGTCTCATTGAACTCGGATTCAGGCAGGGTGGCCCTGCTGGCTACGGTCTCCGACGCCAACTGATTGATCGTGACGGCAGAGAAAAGGGATTATTAGCGCGAGGCGAACGGAAGAGCTTACAAACGGACCGTGTTGTCCTGGTGCCTGGGCCGGAGGCCGAGATTCTGGTAGTGCGGGAACTTTTCTCGCGGTTCATTGAAGATGCGCAGTCGGAAAAGAATCTTGCGTTTTATCTCAACAGCAAAGGTGTGCTCTCCGACATGGAGAAACCTTGGACGAGAGCGACGATTCACCAGATTCTTACCAATCCTAAGTACGTCGGAGCCAACGTATATAACCGCCGTTCTTACAAGCTGAAGATGAAACGCCTGATAAATCCGCCTGAAATGTGGATTTCTCGTAGTGAAGCATTCAAGGCAATCGTTCCCACGGATGTCTTTTTGAAAGCTCGACAGATTATCGATGCTCGACATATTCACTTGTCAGATGAGGACTTGCTCGCCCGGTTGCGATCTCTCTTGGAGAGATGCGGAAAACTGTCGGGAATACTCATCGATGAGGCAGAAGATATGCCCTCAAGTTCAATCTACATGTCGCGATTCGGCGGCCTGCATAGAGCTTACGAGCTTATTGGTTGGAGCGACCGGCGAGACTCCAGCTTTATTGAAGCGAATCGAGAGTTGCGTCGGCGGCATCAAGACTTGGTTCAGATCATTGTTGCGGACCTGCGAGCTACTGGGGCGCATGTAGAGGTGGACGACCGCTCCGATCTGCTGACCATCAATCACGAATACACGGCGTCTCTCATTCTTTCAAGATGTCAGGAGACAAAAGCGCAGTCCCCACGATGGCGACTCAGGTTCGATGCCGGCCTGGTTCCGGACATTACCATAGCCGCTCGATTGAATCCTGGGAATCAGACCGTTAAGGATTACTACCTGCTTCCGAGCATCGATCTTCTCTGGAAGCGGCTCAGTCTTGCGGCTGACAATGGCGTCTTACTAGACCTATATCGATTCGACACCCTCAGTCTGTTTATCAACCTCGCAAAAAGAATCTCCGTGGAGGATGTAGCTTGAACGAGCAACAAGTTGAATCGATTCCAATATCAGAAATCCGGATCATAAACCCACGATCGCGTAATCGAATCAAGTGGCAATTGGTCGTTCAAAGCATCGCAACTGTAGGTCTGAAGAGGCCTATCACTGTTGCGCAAAGACCTCAATCAGCTTCCGACGGCAAACGCTACGATCTGGTATGCGGACAGGGGCGTATGGAGGCTTTTGTCGAGCTTGGTGAAATGTTCATTCCAGCAATCATCATCGAAGCACCTGAACAGGATCGTCAGTTGATGAGCCTGGTCGAAAACATAGCCAGAAGACCGGCATTGACTCATGCCATTTTGTTCGAGGTTCGGGTTCTCCGTGAGAGGGGGCACTCAAGCGAGCAGATTGCTCGTAAGCTCGGCCTCGATCGGGCGTACCTCTATGGAATTTGCAACCTCATCGATAAAGGGGAAGAATTTCTTGTCTTGGCCGTCGAGGCCGGTCGTATACCGCTCAGCGTTGCTGTAGAAATCGCCACTGGCAACAATCATGAGATTTCCAGGGCACTTTCCGAGGCATATGAGAAAGGTGATCTGCGCGGAGCGCGCATCACTGCCGCCCGCCGAGTCATTAGCCAGAGGTTAGAGAAGCAGAGGCTCCAGGGAAAGACCTCGCCGACGCGGCGCAAACTCACCGGCGAATCCCTGGTCCAGGAGTATAAGCAGAAGATTCGTGAGCAGACCGCCTTGGTCGTGAAAGCTAACCGCACAAGAGATCGGCTGATTTTATTGACTACCGCCGTCTCGAATCTTATTCGCAGACGAGAATTTTCGCACTTTACTAAAAGCCGAAGGCGTGCAATCTGTGCCTGCCGAGCTCGCTGGAAGGCTTCACCAATGAAACGTGCCGCCACCAATCTGCGTTCTGCTTTTCAGAACAACATCCTGACGCTGCCGCTGAGCTCGATCGTTCCACAGAGGAACGCAACTGCGGAGGTGCTCCGTTCCTCCATTTTCAAACAAATCCTCTCGTCTGTGCGCGAAATCGGCCTAATCGAGCCGCTGGTCGTCTATCCGCAGGAAGGGAAGGGCTTTTTGCTACTGGATGGACATCTCAGATTTGAGGCCCTCAAGATATTGGGGCGTGAGGAAGTTAACTGCATCCTTTCCACGGACGATGAGAGCTACACGTACAACAAACGAGTAAACCACATCCCACCTGTAGCCCAGCACTTCATGCTCATGGAAGCTCTAAAGAGCGGAGTCGCCGAGGAGCGCATCGCCGCTACCCTGAACGTGGATGTTGCGGCAATTCGGAGGCGGGCGCAAATGCTCGAAGGAATTTGCCCCGAGGTTGTGGAGATGTTGCGAGACAAGAAGCTAAGCCTGGAACTGTTCCCGATACTGCGAAAGATGAAAGCGATTGGACAGATCGCAACGGTGGAGCTAATGGTCCTTCGCAATGACTACTCTGTCGCGTTTGCAAAGACCAGGCTCGCCATCAGTCCTCCGGCGCTTCTCGCAAAGGCTTCAACCGCACGTCAAAACAAGGCTAATGCCGATGCCGCGGACACGCTCCTGGGCGAAGATACCGACGGCATCATTCAGAACCTGAAGGCAATCGAAGAGACCTACGGCACCGACGTTCTCACGCTCACAGTGACATGCGCCTATCTCGACCGCCTGTTCAGTGAAGAGAAGATTGCCCGTTACTTGGAACGGCATCATCCCGGCCCTCTGGAAACGCTGAAGACGATCATCTCCGGCATGCAACCGTCACCAATACAGGAGAGAGTTGCTCAAACAGAATAGCTGCTCATATTTCCAACGCAGCCCGCGCTTAGGCCACAGCCCAATACCCGCACCGGGATCGCACCGGCTACCGCGAAACTTAACCTTCAACCGGGGCGGATCCGCGACGCTGCTAGCATTTTCCTGTTTTTCTCTCTCGTTTGTGGTATAAAAATAGGAAAGAACGGAGAACGCAGCCCATGCAGAGAAATGTCCTTCTAAAGCCGCACGAGGTCTCCAACCGATTGGCAGAGTTAGGGTTAGTCGAATCCGAACTCCTCGAAGCTGTGCGTAAGGGAATGGCTGCGCGCTTCAGCTGCACTCCGAATCATCCTCCCGCTGGCACCTGGATTCTACGGGTGGTCAGAGACTGTTCGTGGACTACGTGACATTTTGATGATCCAGGGGTGGGGTCGCGACGACGATGGTTTACTCTCCCTTGCGGTAAGTCCGGACGGAAAGATTGCTATCGCCGTGGCAACCGGAGATGAGGCGACAGGAGATCCACAGCGTATACCATGCACGAAGTCGAGTAAGGGGCCAATAACAAAAGATGCTATTGAAGTGAATGTGCTTCAACTTCATCTTTTCGAGCAGGAAGAGGCCATAAAGACTGACGAGCAGTTAAAGCTCGTTCGCAGTCGGCTTACATACTGGTTGCTCATACGAATGGATGAAGAGGCACAGACCCTAAGATGTGAGCTTTCCACACCGATCTATTTGGGCCCCGACGGCAAGATAGCAGGGTGGGATGAGCGGATCATCCTAGGATCAATCTCGTTTGGTCACGAGCCAAATGCACGCAAACTTGATCCCGGAGAGGGCCCTCAAAGTGGAGCAACAGATGTCGACGTTCAGGTTAAGCGGAGAGCGTAAATGCGATGGCTTCTACAATCCAGAGCGTCTGACGTTTGCCAGGCGTAAGAATGGTCTGACAAAAACTGAACTTGCAAGCAGAGCGGGGGTTGATCTCCGCTCTGTTACTTCGTACGAAAAAGGGAAGAAACCTCGACCGGCAATTCTCGAGAAAATTGCTGACCTCCTCGGCTTTCCGATGGATTTTTTCTTCTCCGCAAGCCCGATCGATGTGCCCGCGGAAAGCGCGGTAAGTTTTCGGTCTTTGGCGAAAATGACGGCCGGACATAGAGATATGGCGCTGGTACAGAGCGCACTTTGCATTCAGCTTAACAGTTTTTTCGAATCAAAGTTTGAGATGCCAAAAGCTCAGGTTCCCGATTTAAGCCACATTGGCTCGCCTGAAGCCGCCGCGGACTACCTGCGTCGTGATTGGGCAATCGGGAATCTCCGATCGGCAATCTAATTCACCTCTTGGAATCGAGAGGCGTCCGTATCTATTCTTTGGCGATCGAATCACTTGAAGTGGACGCACTCTCGACATGGAAGGAAGGAATTCCTTTCATGTTCCTGAATCTCCAGAAAACAGCCGAGCACGGTCGCTTTGATGCAGCACATGAGCTTGGACACCTCGTGTTGCATCGGCATGGATCTCCAGGCGGGAGAGAGGCTGAAAGGGAAGCCCATGCGTTTGCGTCGGCATTCCTTATGCCTGAGGCGAGCGTTATTGCACGCGCTCCTCGTTTCGCTACCATTGACCAGCTCGAAAAACTCAAACGGATCTGGGGTGTATCTGTCGCTGCGTTGAACCATCGTTTGCACACGATAGGAATGAGAGTGATTGGCATTATCGCAGCCTCTGTGTGGAAATCGCTAAATTAGGGTTGCGCACGCGGGAAGAAGGCGGATTGGCGCGAGAAGCGTCGCAACTTCTCCAAAAAATGCTAATGACGCTTTCGGATGAAGGCGTCACGAGATCGCAAATCGCAGCGACACTTCAAATTAGGAAAAGTGATCTGGATGCGATGCTATTTGGATTGGTGATGGCCGGAGTGAACGGCGGTCGATCTCTTCCCAATCGAGTTCTGGCAGGAAGCAGACTCAATTACGGTTGGTAACGAAAGATTAAGGCTTCCACTGTTTAATCGCACTGAACCGTTTATCAGAGCAGGCAGTAATTGCTACAGCAACGATGGGAACGTGTGTTCACATGGCTATCATTGAGCAGGTGGTGAACCATGCCGGTCACCGGAGTGCGGACACGCACGCTCTGATAAGTTGAAGACTTCGGATGGACAATGGCTTCATAAAGGCGGAGTGTGTCAGAGACTAGAGATAAGATCAAAGCGCTTGTTGCATACGGCTCGACGCTTGCCGGCTACGAAAAAGGAGAGGCCCAGGTATTCTGCGATCGCCTCTTCCAAGCATTTGGCCAAGCCGGCTATAAAGAGGCCGGCGCAACGCTCGAATTCAAGGTAAAGCGTCCCGGTCGGTCGATGGGATTCGCTGATCTGCTCTGGCGACCTCGCCTCCTACTGGAGATGAAGAGCCGCGGCGAGAAGCTTCAGAAGCACTACCAGCAGGCCTTTGAATACTGGCTCAACCTGGTGCCGGATCGGCCGCGTTATGTCGTGTTGTCGAACTTCGACGAATTCTGGATCTATGACTTTAACGTCCAGTTGCACGAGCCCGTAGATAGGGTTCGCCTTGACGAACTGGTCGACCGCTATGAGGCCTTCAATTTTCTCTTCCCCGAGGAGAAAGAACCGCTCTTCAACAACGACCGGGTCGCCGTCACCCGCGTGGCAGCCGACAAGGTCGCGCAGGTGTTCAATTCCTTGGTAAGCCGGGGTGAGAACCGTGATCGCGCGCAACGATTCATCCTTCAGTGCGTTGTCGCGATGTTTTCCGAGGACTTCGACCTGCTGCCGAAGGGATTCTTCTCGGAGGTGCTCAACGACTGCGCCAGAGGTGCCAACAGCTACGACCTAATCGGCGGCCTCTTCGCGCAGATGAACTCCGATCGACCAGCACGCGGCGGTCGATTCAAAGGTGTGCAATATTTCAACGGTGGTTTGTTCCACGCGATTGACCCGGTCGAGCTAAAGGGCGGCGAGCTGCTGGCGCTCATTGATGCCGCCTCTGAGAATTGGGGTAAGGTCGCACCGCCTATCTTCGGTACGCTCTTTCAAAGCAGCATGGACGGGGAGCGCCGGCATGCCTTCGGAGCACATTTCACGAGCGAGGCCGATATCCAGAAGGTCGTGCGTCCGACGATTGTGCGGCCATGGCGCGAGTGGATCGCTCAGGCAACGACACTGAAGGAGCTACGCGATCTGACGGACGATCTGCTCAAGTTCCGCGTGCTTGATCCAGCCTGCGGCAGCGGAAATTTCCTTTATGTCGCCTATTCGAGAGCTTGTGGAACCTCGAAATGGAGTTACTCACGAAGATCCACGACAATTTCGGCGAGCGGGCGCGGCGAGCGATCGGTACGGCATCACTTGTCAGCACCGGCAGTTCCTCGGTTAGGATCAGGATTCTTTCGCCGTTGAGCTCAGCCAAAGTTACGCTTATGCTGGCTCGAAGCGGATACGTTGCGGAGACGCACGAGAGTTGGTTTGCGGAAAATAATGAACTTGCCTTTCGAGTTCGAGAATGACGGACTTCCGCTGGACAACCTGGACCATGAACAGCCGCTGCGGAGATGGAACTCTGTGAATGGCCGGCAGTCGACGTCATAATTGGGAACCCGCCCTCCAGTCGAAGAACAAGATGCAAGCAGGAGTTGGGCCCGTCTACGTGAACGGGTGCGGACTCGATACCCAGGCGGTGTCGGGTCTTGCGGATTATTGCGTCTACTGGTTCCGCGGACTCACGACGGATTGCTTGCCATGAAGCGGGCCGGCCTGGTGGGCACGAATACCTATCCGCCAGAACTCTTCGCGTGAAGGCGGCCTTGATTACATCGTTGACAATGGCGGGACAATCACGGAGGCTATCTCGAGCAAGGTGGTCGGGCGACGCGGCCGTGCACGTGTCATTCGTCGATTGGATCAAGGGGAGCAAGCGGAGAGACAAGGCTTTGCAGGTCGGAGAACTCGACAGTCCTTGCAAAGTCGACGAAGTCGAGCGGATGGCGCGCGCTTTCTGGCCGATTCGATGTAACCGCCGCGGAGCCACTGCGAACTAAATCCCAATCCGACACCTGCGATCAGGGCCGAGACGACGGCAGAAGGGTTTCGTTCTGCAGCCCGGCCCAGAGGGCCGAGACGCCGAGGAAGATCCGAACTCGGCGAAGGTGTTGCGGCCCATGATGATCGCAGACGATTTCCTGTCGACGAACCCGCCGGCACCGAAGCGTTTCGTCATCGATTTCACTCCGCGAACCATCCTGGAAGCGAAGGCATTCACGCGGCCTGCTATCGAGATGTCGTATGGATGGTCCTCCCTGACCGCAAAGCTCAGCCAGGAAAGAGGCTGTGGTGGATAAATAGGGTGCTTGATCACAATCCCAAGGCGCGCGTGAACTGGCACCACAAGAATTTCCTGCGGAAAATGGTGGCTGCACTCCATTCGATGGGTGGTGCTCTTGGCGAAACTTCGCGTCATGCCGCGCTACATCCGGATGCAGCCTGATGACCAAGCGGCCCATATTCGTTTTTGTGAGCAATGCCATCAACCCGAATGACGCTTGAGAGCTTCAACGTTCTGATGATTACTCGTTTGGGATCTTGTAATTGGACACGCATTGGCGATGGTTCGTCGAGCGGTGCTCCACGCTGAAGGGCGACTTTAGGTACACCAGCAATACTGTCTACGACTATTTCCCATGGCCGCAATCGCCGACCCTCGCCATGTTCGCGCTGTGGCGAAGGCAGGTGTCGCGCTTCGCGACCTCCGGACTCAGGTCATGGCCGAGCATGACCACACGCTGCGCGATATAGCAAGGACGTAACTGACTTAAACAGACTACAT
>CAWAEE010000007.1:0-342280 GCA_963781125.1 uncultured Acidobacteriaceae bacterium | reverse complement strand
ACGTTCTTCTCCTGCTGGCCGACGTCAGCCAGCCTCTACGCGAAGAAGAACAAGCCGCTTGGAAGCGTCTCATTCGCGTTTTGGGTCACGAGCTTTCCAATTCACTTGCGCCCATCAAATCCATCGCCGGCAGCCTGCTGGCCCGTGCCGATCAGATCCAGGGCGACACAGACACCGTGCGCGACTTCCGTCGTGGCCTCGGCGTCGTCGAAAGCCGAGCCGACTCACTCCACCGATTCGTGCAGTCCTATCGCATCCTCGCGCAACTGCCGCCGCCGCATCTCAAGGCGGTTCAGGTCGCGGCCTTGGTCGAACGCGTCGCTCTGCTCGAGCAGCGTGTCCCCGTCCAACTCGTGCTGGGTCCTGCCGCTACACTGCACGCCGACCCCGACCAGCTGGAACAAATGTTTATCAACCTGCTCACCAATGCCGTCGATGCCTCCATTGCCAATGGTGCAAACCCGGTGCGTATCGGATGGCATGTCGCGGAGTCGGTTCTCGAGGTTTTCATTGAAGATAGCGGCCTGGGAATCGCCAACAGCGAGAACCTGTTTGTGCCGTTCTACACAACCAAGCCCACAGGCAGCGGCGTGGGCCTCGCCCTCGCGCAACAAATTGCGCGCGCCCATGGCGGTGAGATTCGCCTTGTCAATCGGGAAGACAACGAGGGCGCTCGCGCTACCGTCCGGTTGCCTTTAGCTTAGAAGCTGGAATTAGCCGACGCGAGGCATCATCGTCCGGCGCGCATCAATTTCCGTCGCCACCACACGGTTGCGTCCGCTGTTCTTCGCTTTGTAAAGAGCCTCGTCTGCCTCGCGAATGAGTTCTTCATGACCGGCAGGGAAGCCTGATGCGACCCCAAAACTTGCCGTCAAAGGGATTGCTGTCTCGCCTTCCCTCACGCAAGCTTCCTGAATCGCAATTCTCAGCTCTTCAGCACGCTCCCGCGCGTGCATGAATCCGGACCCAGGCAGGATCAGTAGAAACTCCTCCCCGCCATAGCGGCCCACCCAATCGTAGGTTCGAACCATGCGGTGGAAGATCGCGCTGGCCTCTTTCAGCACCTGGTCGCCTGCAGGGTGGCCGAACGTATCGTTGATCCGCTTGAAGTAGTCGAGATCGGCCAGGATGATACTCACCGGCAGGCCCTCACGACGCGACCGGTCGACTTCAATCCGCAAACGCTCCACGATGATGCGGTGGTTCCACAGCCCTGTAAGGTCATCGTGCTCGGCGTAGTGGCGCATCTGTTCCTTGGTGCGCATCAATTCGCCTTTCTCTTTCTCGAGATCGCTCGTGCGCAACTTGACAGCCGCTTCAAGATGCTTCTTCTGTTTCACCAGCGCGCCCATACGATGTCTCCATGTGCCGATCAGTGTGACCAATGCAATCAGCCCCAGCGTGATCTGCAGGTCGCGGTTTTGCCACCAGCGCGGAATGATCCTGAACGAATAAGTCGCGGTCGGCGAAATCAAGTGCCCGGTCTGGTCTACCTCCGCCACCTGGAACTGATAATCTCCGGGCGCAAGATGCTGGAAGTGAACGTCCATGTCGCGCGTCTCTTCCCACTCCGATCCCTGCCCCCCGAGAAGTCGATAACGAATGCCTGCATCCTGCGTTCCGCGGAAAGACAGCAGCGCCATCGAGATATCCAGGGAATGGCTGGAACTCCACCGCACAGCGGATCCGTTGCCTAGCATCATCGATCCATAGGTCACCTGCGAAAAAGCTGGAGCCTGTGGCATCCCTGTCGGCGCGTCCTGGGGGGTGATCAGATGACTCAGCCCGCCCGACGTCCCAATCCAGATGCTGTGATCCGGGTCCTCCGCAAGAGCGAAGCTGTCGGTGTCGTTCCAGAGCAGGCCATCATCCTGCGTATAGCTGCGCCATGCGCGGCCGTCGAAGACCGTCAGCCCCGCATCCTGTCCGACCCAGAGCCATCCCCGTCGATCCACCATCAGCGAGACCACTTGCTGCGACAGCAGTGGTGGCCGACCGATATGTTTCAATTCGGTCACGTGGTAGCCGTCCACCTTCAGCCGCATCAATTCCTGCGACGAGCCTGCGGCCCAGATATAACCGTCGTGGTCAATCGCAATCGTGTCCGGATTGGCGCCCGACGTGCCGAGATCAATGCGGTGCCAGCCCTTCTCGTCCCGCAGAAAAAGCCCTTGGTCCGCGGCGGCCCAAATGCGCTTTTGCGCATCGAGGCAGAGGCTCGAGAAGCGCTGATGCGTGTTGCCAAATGCCGCGTCTTCGACCAGGCCGGGTGCACTATGCGCCCAATTCGAATCCAATTTGTAGAGACCCGTATCGGTCGCAGCCCACACGTCTTGATGGTCGTCGATAAGTACGCTGTAAACCTCGGGAAGTTTCCACTGCCGCCCTACCAGCGAATTCGGATCGATCCGAACCAGCGCCCCCGCGATGCTGCCCACCCAGATCCCACCATCGGCGGCTTCATTCAATGCGCCGGCGCGATCCGTCACGATACCGGCCTGCCGCCAGACTTTCGGATTCGGTTGCCCCGGCGCAATCCAATCCAGCCCGGATTCGGTACCGATCCAAAGTCTGCCTCTCCGGTCGCGCATCGACGCCCAGACCAGGTCGTCGCTCAGACCATCCGCCGCTGTGTACCCTTCCCACCTGTCTTGGCCGACCCAGCGCTTCAGTCCGTGCCCCACCACACTGATCCAGACCGATCCCTCACGATCGACAAAGAGGTCCTGGACTTCAAATCGCGAAAGCCCGTTGCGCTCCGTCACCATGCGCCAATGGCCGTGTTCCCACATGCCAAGCGATGGTCCTTGCGGAGTCAGAATTCTTCCCTGCGCATCTTCGGCCAGCGCGGGGTAAGCCTCCGAGGCAAGAGAACCAGGAAGATCGTGCTGCTCAAAACGAAGCTTCGCGGGGTCGATCTCTCCCGCGTGCACGTCGCCCCTGATCCAGATATGCCCATTGCGCGCCAGCAGCAAGTTGGTCCACTCTTCTGTCGGAATACCAAGGGTGGAACCGAGCCGCGTCGTCTTTCCATTGTCGCGTCGGCAAAGATCTGAATCGCAACCGTACCAGAGTGCCCCATCGGGTCCGAACAACACACTCACGGGATTCCCATCGAGGTGCATTGGTTCCGCAACCCATTGTTCGGTCTTTGAACGCCGCAGCAGAACCGCTCCGGCTTTCGTGAGTGCAATCACTTCGTCCACTTTGTTCGAAGCGAAAATCGTGCCTGCCCGCGGCAGATATTGAACTCCAGGCGTCAAAGGCTGCACTTGCGCAAACCGGCCATCCTTTTCTTCGAAAAAGAAGCCCGTCGAAGTCGCCACCCACAACGTCCCGTCCATGCCCACGTAGAGGTCCTGGATCATCCGTTCGGGAAGCCCTTGCGCGACTCCATAACTCTGGAACTGGCTGCCGTCGTAGCGATAGAGCCCGTTCTGCGTTCCTACCCACAGAAACCCCGTTCGATCTTGTGCCAGGCTTGCGATATTCAGATTGCCCAGTCCCTGGGTGTACTCGCGAAAACTGTAGCGCTGGGCCTGGCAGGTCATCACCAGAACGCAAAATGTCGCGAGGCCGCCGATCAGCAGCCGGAGTGCTTCCCCAGATTTGAATGACCTACGCAATAACTTCCCCTTTGGCGGTCCTTCTCGCACGACCACCGTTGTGCAGGGTACTTGCCCTGGCCGATCGTCAGGGTCCGATAATCTACATCGGCTCCTGAGGACGGGTCATGCGCAATACGATTACTAGTGGAATCAATATAGAGATTACTCTCAGTATCGGAAATCACACAAAGGTCGAAAGTCATAGCAATTTTGTGCAGTCTACTCTTAGAGTTACGGCAAAGTTACCATTAGGCATGGACACCTAAACCGGAGCCGATTTTGAGCCTGTGAATCCTCAAAAGAAAGCTTATTTTCGAGCACCCCCCAAGGCGTCAGGGTCGAAGCTCAATACTCAATCGCTTTTTCAAGAGAGTCCTGGTCTCGCTCCGGTCCCGGTTCCGCAGTCAAGGGCAGGGAGCAGGGGTCTCACGCGCCCCAGAAAAACCCTTCCCAGGAGCCGTTGTGAAAGGGCGCGAGTTTACTCGTGCCGATAAGTCGAATGGATTGGCGTCGGCTTTAGCCGCTGAGGGATATGTTTCACATCAACGAAGCTACAAGGGGAAAAACAGGCATTCTAATCGCAAACTAGGGCAGTTTCAGGAAAAGCAGACGCATTTCCAAGTTCGTCCTCCTCGTCCAATGCGGAGCCGGTTTCCTGCTGAACCGAGAAAAAGGCGTCCACCTGCGCCAGCACCTCCGAACCGGTGCGCGCGTGGTAGATGGCCGCGCGCAGCTTTGCTCCCCCCGGAACGCCGTGCGTAAACCACGAGGCAAATTGCTTCATTTTGCCCGCGGTTTCACCCATCCGAGCATCTTTGGGGAGAGCTTGGCTGGCCTCGGCCTCCGCCAGCAGCATCTGGAAATAGGTTCGGATCAGGCGATACCGGTCATCCACCGTGGCACGCTCATAGCTGCCGGTTGCGGTGTATTGAGCGATCTGCCTGAAAATCCACGGGTTTGCCGGTGCCGCACGCCCGATCATCACGCCATCGCATCCAGTCTGGGCCACCATGGCCGCCGCATCTTCCGGGGTGCGAATATCCCCATTCCCGGTAACCGGAATCCCCACTGCCTGCTTCACCGCGCGCAATCCACTCCCAGCGCGCCTGACCGCTATAACCCTGCTCGCGAGTTCGCGCATGAAGCGCCATGCCGTTGAGCCCCTCGGCCTCCGCCATGCGCGCCAGTTCCACGCACACGATCTGCGCATCGTTCCAGCCCATCCGGAACTTCACGGTGAAGGGGATTGTCACCGCCTAGCGAATCGCTCGAAAGATCTCGCCAATCTTTGGCAGATCGCGCAACAACCCCGAACCCCCATTGCAGCCAACCACCCGCTTGGCCGGACAGCCCAGGTTCAAATCGATCAGGTCGAACCCTGTATCCTGCACAATCCGAGCGGCCTCGGCCAGCGTCTCGGGATTCGATCCAAAGATCTGCGCCCCGATTGGATGTTCATCGTCATAGAAAGTCAGATAACGCCGCCGCTTCGATTCCCGCATGCGCGACAACCCATCCGCCGACGTGAACTCCGTCATCAGCAGCCCGCACCCCGACTGCGCATTGCTGACGACCGCATCGATCTCTGTAAAAGTGGGTGCCCCAGATCTCGAGTTTGAGACCTGGGAGACCAAGTCAGTTCCACCCGTAGGGGCTGGTTCACTGGCGAACAAACTGGCATGGCGAATAAACCGCCGAAACACCGTATCCGTAACCCCGGCCATGGGCGCCAGCACAGTTGCCGGAGTCACCAGGACCGTCCCCAGGCGCATCTCCGCCGGCACCCGCGTTCCCGCAGGCATCGCATGCTCCCTGGGGTTGTCCCAGTCCTTCTTCACCGTGAATCCCTTGCCAGCCATGAACGCTTTCAAACCCCGAGCTGCCAGCCGCCTACCCAAACAAACGTGGGCCTCCGCCGCAGCGGAGGCCCACTCGATACCGTAAGCCGCAGCACCGTTACTTCGCAGCCGCGGCCGTTGCCTCGCCCGCCTTGGCATATTTCCGGCGGAAGCGCTCCACGCGGCCAGCCGTATCCACCAGCCGCTGCTTGCCGGTAAAGAACGGATGGCAAACCGAGCAGATTTCCACGTGAATGTCGCCCTTGTGGGTCGAACGGGTCTCAAAGTTGTTTCCGCAGGCGCACATCACGCGCACCGCGTCGTAATTGGGATGAATCTTTTCCTTGGGCATCTCGAAGACAGACCTTTCCTGCAGTTGTTTCTATTGTAAGTTGATTCCGGACCGGGTGCAAACGATGCAAACCCAGCCAGACTCCCTCTTCCCTATTCCCTGTCTTTCAACGCCTTCTCAATCCCTGCCTCTGCCAGAGGCGCCATCAGCGCATACCCCGCAGGCAACGGATGCACTCCATCGTGGCTGAGCGCCGCCGGCAGCCCGTCCCGCGCATCCTTCATCGCCGAGTGGTAGTCGACATACACATATCCCTTGTCGGTCGCGTAGCCCTTCAGCCAGGTATTGATCGCATCGATCTTCGGCGCAGGCGTCAGCCCCGGCTGCCACGGATAATCGAATGCCGGCGTAATCGAGCACAGCACGACGCGAATGCCATTCGCATGGGCAAGATCGGCCATCGAGGCAAGGTTGTCCTCAATCTGCTCCAGAGTCTCCGGCCCCGTATTTCCTGCAATATCGTTCGTCCCCGCCAGAATCACCACCACCTTCGGCTGCAGCGCAATCACGTCCTGCCGAAAACGCAACACCATCTGCGGCGTCGTTTGCCCGCTGATACCGCGATTGACATATGGCTTGCCAGGAAACGATTCATCCAGATGCCAGCCCTCCGTGATCGAATCGCCCATGAACACGACCCGATTCTCGCCTGCCGCCGGCGGTCCCAACTTCACATCTGCCTCCTTGAATCGCGCCAGCCATGGAAATCCGTCAGCATCTGCTGGTCGTGTTTGCGCCAGTAATCATTGTCGGGATGGGTCGCGGGTTTCGGTTCAGGCGTCGTTGCGGGCGCAGCCTGCGTCGGCGCCGGGGCCTTCGTTTCCGGAACATTTCCAGGCTCCTGCGCTCGCCCACGAGGGTTCACAACAGGCACAACTAAAGAGACCGCCAACGCGATCAACCAGGTCTTTCGATTCACTGCGAAATCTCCCCTTGACGACAAAGAAAATGCGCTTTCATTGTGCATCCGATTATAAGTCGGCGCTGGCAACAGACTTCCTCGGGTAGCGAGCAGCCATTGAGGGGGCTTGTGCGCAACGTGCGCTGAATTTTGATGAAGTTATAAAAGCCACCTGCGCCGCTCAATCGAGGCAACCCCCGCGCGAGAATAACCGGCATTTCAAGCGAGCTCAAAATCCTTAAGCCGCGCAGCTTTCCTGTCGAAAGTGAACGTGGACGAACAACCCGCCCAGGCGCCAATAGCGCCAATCAACGCGTCGGAGAATGACCCTGCACCTGTTCGGAGAATGATCGACGCGGTAAAGACCTCCTGTTCGTTCTGGACGATCAGAGTATCCGCCTGGAGGATGCGTTCAACGGCGACCGCAATCTCCAACCCGGGCATTCCGTAGACTCGGTCGAGGACCCACACCGTTTCGGCAATCGTCACCAGGCTGATGAATCCCGGCCGGTCCTCCGTGAACCGCTGTTCAATGATCCGCGTGGCGCGCGGCGATTGCACCGGGTCGTCCTGTGCCAGATAGCGGACGAGCACATTTGTGTCGAGCCCGATCACCGGCGTTTTCCGCGCCGAATTCCTTCGCTCGCACCGTCCGCAATCGCCCGCTTCATCTCTTCAATCGAGGCCGGACGGTTCCGACCAGCGGAGACGATACCTTTCAATGCCGACGTCGGGATCTTTGGAAGAATCACAACGCTTCCGTCAGGATGGACAAAAAACTTGATTCGATCGCCGGGCCCCAAATGAAGGTGATCCCGAATGGCCTTGGGGATTGTGGCTTGACCTTTAGTGCTGAGTGCCGATTCCATCGCGACCTCCCTTACTTACATTTTAGCAAAAGTAATACCAGAGCGTTTCTCGCGGGGAGTTGAATGTTTGTCCCGTGGCGCGCGCCGCCTTTTCCACACAACCTGCCCCAATCCGCACCGGGCAGCACATTCGCCCGATGCGCTACGCTCTTAGAGAGTCATGAGCACATGTCCCATCTGCGGCGGCGTCGGCCTCATCGAGGAAGTCTCTTCCACGGGCCTCTGGGTTTCCCGCGCCTGCGAGTGCCAGCAGATGGAGCGCGAACAGCATCGCCTTGCCGCTGCCCATATCCCGCAGCGTTACCGCGAATGCACTCTCGATGATTACGAGATTTACCACGAGGCCGACCGCTCGCTGAGTCGAGCACTTCAAACAGCGCGCAAATTTGTCGAGGCCTATCCGGTCGACACGGCAGGGAAGGGCCTTCTCTTCACCGGCTCCATTGGCGTTGGCAAAACCCATCTCGCCGTCGGTGTCCTGCGCCGACTGGTCCAGGAACGTGGCGTCCGAGGCCTCTTTTGCGACTACCGCGAACTGCTCAAGAACATCCAGAACAGCTACAACACGCAGGTCAACACCACCGAACTGGAGCTGCTCAAACCCGTCTTCGCCGCCGAAGTGCTGGTACTCGACGATCTCGGTGCACAGAAGCCCAGCGAGTGGATGTGGGATACCGTCGCACTGATCCTCAACACCCGCTACAACAACAAGCAGTCCACCCTCATCACCACGAACTATCCTGATCTACCGGCCGGCGCCGGTGAAAAGTCGGATGCCGAACGCGCCGCTCGCGAACCGACCCTTGGCGATCGCATCGGCGAACGCATGCGCTCGCGCCTCTCCGAGATGTGCGTGCAGGTGCAGATGACGGGGAAGGATTTTCGCCAAACCGAAGTCCGCCGCGCGAAGTTCGGCTGAGGCCCTGTCGATTCATTCTTCCCATTTTCCATCGAGTAAAGAACGTGCGTAAGACCCTCGAACTCATCGGACTCATAGCCCTGGCCGCGCTCTATGGGTTGACTTGGAGCGCGCTCTACGGTCCCAACCGCCTTCCCGACCGTGTCCCTACGCATTTCGACGCCGCAGGCAATCCCAACGGCTGGGGTTCACCCTCCGGACTGATCCTGATGCCGGCAATTGCGACTGCGCTCTATCTACTGATGTCCGTCGTCGCGCGCTTTCCAGAATCCTTCCACTACCCGGTCCGCATCACGCCCCAAAACCTCGCCCGACTGCAAGCCGTCACCCTCAACATGGTCCTTTGGCTCAAGGTCGAACTCGCTTGTCTTTTCGCCGTGCTGCAATGGGCATTCATCCAGTCCGCGCGGACCGGCAATGGCCACCTGTTCCCGATGATCCTGCCGTTCTTCATCGTGGCCGTCTTTGGCACCATTGGCTGGAGCCTGGCCGCCTTGATGCGCGCTGCGCGTTGAGAACAGACTCGAAGAATGCACAGCAGTCGAGCCGCGGGCAGCCTGGTAAATCCCAAATTTTGAGAGGGAAGTTTCGTCTTACAGCGCGCAGATGCGCGTCCAGCAGGAGGAACCCTGCGTTCGCGGCAGGTCTAGAAGATCCACACGCTGACCAGCACGATCACCATCGCCGCAATCGTCATTACCTGGTAAATCAGGTCTTCGCGTTGGCGTGGCTGTGTCGCGCGATCATGCGTCTGAACTCGTGGAAGTGCGGACTGAGGATAGGATTGCATGGTTCGTTGCCTTCCTGGGTACATCTGTTAAAACGTCGCCGACGCGCCCAGGGTTCCGTGACTCCCTATCTATGCGCAATCCGAACAAGTTTGAAAATCATACAAAAGATGTATGAGGACAGAACGGCGATGCTTTGTTTCTTTTACTTCGGCAATCATCGCCGAATTTCGATGCTGATAGACAGAACGGAAGACCGCGAGGGATTCCTTCAGTAACGGGTGTAAAATCCGCTCGTGGAGACTGGTCCCGAAATCGAACTCGTGCCCGCGTATCGAAACACGCGAGCGCAACTGGCTTCCGCTGGCCATCGCCGCGGGCGTTGTCGTCGTGATTGCCGTCGCCGTCGTCCTCCTGCTCGAACATGGCCAAGCCGGCAGCTGTCACGCCGATCTCGGCGGCGCCCGACCCCTACGCCGCCAGCCTGCCCTCTCCGGTCTGGCCATGAGTGAGTCCAGCAATCTGGCCGGCGGCAAAGTCACCTATCTCGACGGACACATCGCGAACAAGGGCAACCGCACCGTTACCGGCATCACCGTCCAGGTTCTCTTCCGCGACTCCGCCCAGGAAGTCACGCAGAACGAGACCCAGCCCCTCAAGCTCATCCGCACGCGCGATCCCTATGTCGATCTGGAACCGGTTTCCGCCGCGCCCGCTTCAGCCAGGCGACGAACACGACTTCCGGCTGATCTTCGACGCCGTGTCACCCGACTGGGACGGAGCCTATCCCGAGATTCGCATCATCCGTGTCGATTCCAAATAATTCATGAGAGCCCGCGCACTTTACCCGGTAGAACTTACTTTGAATTGTAAAAATTACACCGCATCCTGCCCACCGCTGGGACTTCGCAGCCTAAGTGCCTTCTTCCAAGCCTCGCCTAAATCGCTGATCACATTAAAGTTACTTTCTGGTTATCTCCGTCACGAGGCGTATCCGACCTTTGGCATGGCTCTTGCTGTATCTAGGGCGAGCCGCACTGAGAAGCTCTCGCAGATTCCCTGCGAATGCAACATCAAAGAGGCAAAAAACAAAATGACACAAGCGATTTGGAATTCGTAAGCTTTCTCCCGGCCAGTGTGCTGTTGTTCTGCTGGCATCTGCATTGGTTGTCCCGGCAGTCGCGCAGCAGACACAGCCTTCAAGTGATGCGCAGAGCGCCCCGCCCGCAGCGGCGTCGCAGCAGCCATCCTCGCCTTCTACGGCAATGCCCTCAGACAAAGAAGGTTTCTGGGGCCACGTGAATCCCTTCGCCCGCAAGAAGTGGGTGAAGAAGCAGCTCGATCCTATCAATGACCGCCTGACCGAGCTCGATGAGGTGAACGCCAAGAACGCATCCGACATCAAGGACGTGGATGCCCGGGCGCAGGCTGGCATCCAGCACGCGCAGTCCACCGCCGACGCAGCCAACCAGGCGGCCACCGCAGCCGGCACCCAGGCCCAGAACGCCAGCAACGTGGCGCAGGGCGCATCGGGCCACGTCGACCAGCTGAACACCACGGTCAACGGCCTGGATCAGTATCAACCAGATCAACGACGTCGAACTTCCCTTCTGCGCGGCGCGGTTCTTGTCGAAGGACGCGAAGGCGCAGCTTGACACCCTGGCAGCCAGCCTCACCGGCCATCAGGGCTACATCCTAGAGATTGAAGCACACGCTCCGGGTGCCGGAGCGACTGGTATCCAGAGCTCGCAGCGGCTGGCTGAGTCAGTCGAGCGCTACCTGGTTACAGAACATCAGATTCCCGTCTACCGCATGCACTTTGTGGCACTCGGCAATGCCCCGATCGAAACCGCCGGCGCAGATCCCAATGCCAAGCCGGCTCGCATCAGGACAGGCAGCGTGCACATTCGGTTGATGGAAAACAGTTTGGCGGCCCAGGACTCCATGTCTCCCCATGGCATGTAGTCCCCGACAGGTGCGGAGCGGCCGTAAGCCGCAAAGCCACCCCCGAGGCTCTTTCCCGCGCCGACGGCTCCCCCGCCGTCCGGCCGCCAAAAAAGCTCTCGCAACACGAGAGAACCAAGGCAACTTGGCCCCCGTCGAAAACGGGGGCCGTTTTTTGCCTGCCGGCCGACCACCGATTCTCTGGTTCGGCGGGGTGCCCCATCCAAGCTCTGCTTGGGTGGGTGTGTATAGCCCCCCTCCCGGACTCTGGGAACAAAGTCCTTGTTTTCATGGGGCTGGCGACAGCGAGTCTCGCCAAAGTGGTCTGCCGATTGAAGTTGCCTGCAGAGTCGTCTCAGGGTAGGACTTACGGCATTTTCGGCCTTCTGGCGAGGGCGCGGCCGTAAGGGAGGCAGATTCAGTATGGCGCAAACGAAATAAAAATCTGCAATGTGCGGTTCCGGCGCCGACGCGCCGGGCGGGAAACGTCGGCGTCATCCGTCTCCGGGTAGCTACCGGGCAGAAGATATAAGTGTTTGCTCCTTAACTCGATGGCACAGACCATAGCGAACTCCGGTCCCGCACCAGCACTCGCGGTCTTGCGGAATTGTCCGCAGGTGAGATGCTGGGTCGCGGCCCAATGCAACTGGACCCGGCGAAAAGCCCGCCCAGTAGTCGTAGACAGGTTTGACATGTCCATTTCCTCGGCTGATAAGCACCGGGAGATCGCTCATCAGGACTTCGCCCGGTTCACGCTTACCGATCAGAGTTCCCACCGGAGGGTACCCGCGAAAGAGTTGTCGCGTGCTGAGCCAGATTAAGTGTTTCCCCAGATAGATCGTCAGCTGGTCCATAAACTGCGCCTGCGACAGGATGTCGAGAGAAAGAAACGTTACGACGGCGAGGTTCGACTGGGCGATGTAGACGTTCAGCTTCTCGCCAAGAAATACAAGGTCAGCGAAACCGCGATGCGATACCGGCTTCAGAACTTGGGCTTCATGCCACAGCTTTAGCGGCATCTCCCCCCGACCCCGGGCCGGCGACACAGTCGCTCGCGACCCAGCTGGAAGACCCATTCGCAACGCGCGATTGGTTCCCGCCTTTGCGAATTAATTCCCCCGTTTCGCTACCCTGAATCCATCCCCAAAAACTGAACTCGCCCGGTGAACCGGCTCCTCAGAGTCCGTTCGCGCACGGCGCGAGCCATCGCTGAGCGAAGCCGTGGGAGAGGGGTCAGGGAGAAAACACTATGTACGCCGAATGCCGTCACATTATGCCGCGGGGCACCAAGTGCAAGTCGCCCGCCCTTAAGGGCCGGCCTTACTGCTACTACCACGACAAGCTCCACGACTACACCCGGGACGGCCTCCGTGAAGACAAAGGGCCGCTCTGTCTCCCCTCCATCGAAGATGCCTGCGGCATCCAGCACGCCCTCATGCAGATCATGGGCTCGATGGTGAACGGCCGCCTCGAAAGCCGCGACGGCGTGCGGCTGATCTATGGCCTGCAGGTCGCCATCCAGGCCCTCGACCGCGTTCCCCAGACCCCGCCCGAGGAGATGGTCCATGCCACCGCGTGCGACGGCATCGGCGTCGATCTTGCCGAGCCGGGGGCGACCCTGTGCGAGCCCCACACGGAGTGCCCCACCTGTAACAGCCGGTACGGCTGTGAAAACGTCGCGCGGCAAAGCAAAAAGAGCATCCGCGATCATATCGATGAGGCGCGCGGCCGCCCCGAAAGCCCCGGAGCGTGCCCGGGCCACGAGCCGCTGGCCCTGCCCGCCCTCGCGACGGATTCTGTGGCTCTGCTCGTTCTCTCTCCCGGCGCCGCATCGTTGCCCGACCTGCCCGGCCCCGCAATCGACACGCAGAAGGAAGCAGCCCTGAAGGTGAGCCGGGAAGGGAATCTCGAAGCGGACCTCGAAGCGGACCTCGAAGCGGACCTGGAAGCGGATCTGGAAGCAAATCTGGACGCGAACCTTGAAGGGAACGGGGAAGCGGATCTGGATGCGAAGCGGGAAGGGAATCTCGAGGCGAAGCGGGAAGCGGACCTGAAAGCGAATCGCGAAGCGAAACGGGAAGCGGACTTACAGGCGCGCATCGACAAATTCCGTACCAACAAACTGGAGGCCGATCGGGAGGCGCGTGCCGTCGTGCTGTGCCGTATGCTGGCCGATCACGAGATCACGATGCACGACCTCGTCGCCCTCCCGCCTGGCAGCATGGAGATCCCCGCCCCGAGACGCGAGTGGGAAGAACCGCTGCCCGATCTCTGTTCTGAAGGCAATTCCTGAGCCGATGTGTTCCGAACAGCAGACCAGGAGATCCTGGATGCCTATCGTACTTTGACGCATTTCGTACGTTTGACTTGACTCTCGCGAGCCAGCCTCACCCGCTAGAATCGTCAACGTATGGATCCGATCATTCAAACACCGGACGGCGAGGACTCTCTCTTCGCAGGCAGCCGGTTTCTGCGCGCCTGCCTGCGCAAGCCCGTCGACCGCACGCCGGTCTGGTTCCTGCGCCAGGCCGGCCGCTACATGCAGGAGTATCGCGACGTCCGCAAGCACCACACGCTGGTCGAAATCTGCAAGCAGCCCGAGCTCGCCGCCGAAGTCACCATCACGGCCGCTGAAAAGCTCGGCGTCGACGCGGCCATCATCTTTGCCGACCTGCTGCTGCCGCTCGAGCCCATGGGTCTGCCGTTCGAGTTCCAGGCCGGCGAAGGCCCCGTGGTGCATCATCCCGTCCGCACCGCTGAGGATGTGGTCGCACTGCGCACCGATCGCGCCGGATGACCTGGCCTACGTCGCCCGCGCCATCGAAAAAGTTGCCGCACACTTCCGCGACCGCCTCGGCATCATCGGCTTCTGCGGCGCGCCCTTCACACTGGCCAGCTACATGATCGAGGGCGGCGGTTCGCGCAATTACATCTTCACCAAGCAAATGATGTATGGCGACACCTTGTCGTGGCGACTGCTTCTGGACAAGCTCGTGCATTGTGCTCGATCGAGTACTGCCGGCTGCAGGTCCAGGCCGGCGCCGACGTCATTCAGATCTTCGACAGCTGGGTGGGCTCGCTGGGCTCAGCCGACTATCGCGACTACGCGTTCGAGGCATCCAAGCGCCTGGTCCGCGCCGTGCAGGAGATGGGCGTGCCGGTGATCTACTTCGGCGTCGAGACGGCGGGCCTGCTCAGCGCCATGGCCTCAACCGGAGCCGACGTCATTGGCCTCGATTGGCGGCAGCCGCTCGATGAAGGCTGGCGTGCCGTGGGGCACAGCCACGCGGTGCAGGGAAATCTCGATCCCATCACGCTCTTTGCGCCGCCTGAAGTTCTGGAACAGCGCGTCAAGGAGATTCTGCGCGCCGCCGCCGGCCGTCCCGGCCACATCTTCAATCTCGGCCACGGCATCGTTCCCAGCACTCCGGTCGAAAACGTGCAGGCAGTCGTGCAAGCATGGTCCGCGAATTCAAGCTGCCGAGGCTGCGCATGGCTAAACAAGCCGTTCTGCTCCTCGCCCACGGAACCCCGGAAACCGTCGACCAGATTCCCGAATACCTGCGCAACGTGGTCAGCGGCCGCCCGCTGCCGCACGCACGTCATCGAGGAGATTCAGCACCGCTACGCGCTCATCGGCCGCAGCCCGCTCACCGAACTCACCATGGAGCAGGGACGACTCGTCGAAGCGGAACTGGCGGCTGCTCGAGGGCATCCAGTCCGTGTCTATGTCGGCATGCGCAACTGGCGCCCCTACATTCCCGACGTGGTGAAGCAGATGCGCGCCGACGGCGTTGAAGAAGCCGCCGTGATCTGCATTGCACCGCAGAATTCGCGCACCAGTGTGGGCCTTTACCGAGCGCGCGGTCGAAGCCGAAGCTGGCACCCTTCGCATCGACTTCACCGACGGCTGGGCCCGCCACCCGCTGCTTGCCGATGCTTTTGCCGAACGGCTTCGCGCCGCCGAATCCAAGCTCACCGCAGAAACCGGCGCGCCGGTTCCCGTGCTGTTCACCGCGCACAGCGTGCCCACCCGCACTGTCGAACCGCAGCCCGCCGAAGCAGGCCAGCCTCGCGAGTGGCCCGCCGGCAGCCCAGACCCCTACGCCGAGGAAGCCCGCCACACCGCCGAGCTAGTCGCCGAGCGCGTCCCCGAGATCCCGCGCTGGTGGTTTGCCTTCCAAAGCCAGGGAGCCAGCGGCGGCCCGTGGATCGGCCCCACCGTCGAAGAGACGCTGGATCAGATCGCCGCCGAGGGCGTGAAGACCCTCCTTCTTCAGCCCATCGGATTCCTTTGTGATCACGTCGAAATCCTCTACGACGTCGACATCGCCTTCCGCGAATACGCGGCCAGATCGGCATCCGGCTTGGAGCGCCCAGAATCGCTGAATGCTTCGCCGACGCTGGCGAAAGCCGTCGCCGACCTAGCCTGGCAGGGACTCAAACGGCTGGAGGGATGAAGTCACGCCAAGCCTAAGTTTCCACAGAATTTTTGTCGCTGGGGGGATGTTACCCCCTCCGTTGTATTTACAGTGGATTGGCAACATGTCAGCCTTCCCCAGGCCGATCAAGGGGTCAGATTGTCCCACACATCCATTTCAACTCCGGCTTCGGAGCCGACCACCTGTGTTTGCCAGGTCTGCGGTAACCCGCACATGCGCCGCCTGGCGCGTTCCGGTTTCTTCCAGAGAGCGATCCTGCCCTTGCTCGGCTACTATCCCTGGGAATGTTTCGCCTGCCGCAAAATACGGTTTCTTCGCGTACGCGGGAAACGCGTTCTGAGGCGGCTTTGGGACGACGACCTCTACACTCCCGAAGATGAAGCCGAACCTCCCGCCCACCCGAACGAAATCCCCGCCGATGCAAGGGAATACGAGCAAGACGCGCCCAATTCCCAATGGACGGAGTGATCTTCGCCGGCCCTATTCAATGATCTAGTCAGCACCGCTACACTTTTAGAAGTTTCATCAGCTCGTTGATTGGAGACCGCCTTGATTCGATTTCTCGCGGCACTGTGCGCGTTGAGTTTCGGAGTGTTGTCTTTTTCCCAGACGCCGGAGTATTCGATTCAGGCGATCCGGTACGCGACTTCTCCCAATGTTCCAGTGGCGGAGCTCGTCGCAGGCGGACCGCAGAACGAGAAAGTCGACATCGCCATGGTGGTGTGGCTCCTGCGCGGCGGCGGTCACACGATTCTTTTCGATAGCGGCTTTCATCGCGACACGTTCCTCAAAGAATTCCCGATGAAGGATTATCTGCGTCCCGACGAAGCCGTGAAGAACCGCCGGCGTTGCTGCCGGATGCGGTCACCGACATCGTGATCAGCCACGCGCATTGGGATCACATGGGCGGCATCGATCTGTTTCCCAAGGCGACGATATGGATTCAGAAAGACGAGTATCGCTATTACACGATGGACGCATGGCAGCCTGGCGGCGATCATGGCGGCATTGATCCGGAAGACATGCAAGCTCTCGTGAAGCTGAACACCGAGGGCCGTGTGCACCTGGTTGACGGAGACAACGTCGAGATTTTTCCCGGCATCCGCGCCTACACGGGATCGCGCCACACCTATGCTTCGCAATATCTGCGCGTCGATGGGCATCCACCGTTTGTGCTCGCGTCTGACAATGCCTACTTCTACCTGAATCTCTCAGCAGCGCCTGGCCAGCGCAACCTTCAGCGACGCTGATCACGCGGCCAACATTGCGCAGCAGGCGCGGATGTTCGAGCTGGCCGGCTCGCCAGATCGCGTGGTGCCGGGACACGACATTCTGCAATTTCAGAAATTCCCTACGCAGGGGCGCGTGGCGACGATCAAAGAGAAGTAAGGGAGAGATGAAATTCTGGTGCAACTGTTGTCTATTTCCGCAACATGTTTTTCGCAATGAAAAGCACGTTGGCAGGCCGCTCGGCGAGCCGCCGCATGAAATACGGATACCATTCGCGGCCGAAAGGAATATAGACGCGCACGTTGTAGCCCTCGGCAACAAGCTTGCGCTGCAGGTCGCGCCGCACACCATAAAGCATCTGAAATTCAAAGCGGCTGGGCGCGATGTCATGCTCTCTTACATACGATTTTGCAGCTGCGACCATCGCTTCGTCGTGGGTGGCGAGGCCGTGATAGATCGAGCTTTCGAGAAGCACCTGGCTCAGCTTGATGTAATTCGAATCCACGTCGGCCTTGCGCGGAAACGCAACTTCGGCGGGCTCCTTGTACGCGCCTTTGCAGAGGCGTACGCGAATGCCCTCGGCGATCAGCTGCTCAATGTCGGCTTGCGAGCGGTAGAGGTAAGCCTGAATCACAATTCCGATCGTCCCGCGCAGATCAGGCCGCGCATTGACCCTGCGCACAATGTCCAGCGTCACCTGCGTCAGCGGCGAGTCTTCCATGTCGATGCGCACAAAGTTACCCGTGAACTGCGCATGTTCCGCGAGGTTGGTTGCAATCGCCTCGGCGAGCTGAGGATCGAGGGCGAGCCCCATCTGCGTCAGCTTCACGCTGATGTTGGCGTCCAGATGGCGCTCACGGATCGCGTCGAGCAGCTCATGATAGACGTCGGCGGCTTGGTGCGCTTCTGCGGGGAAGAGACGCTCTCGCCGAGCGAATCGAGCGTGACAAATATCCCCTGTTTGTTGACCGACTCGGCGACGCGCAGGGCATCCGCAAGTTCCATTCCGGCGACAAAGCGCCCACTGAGTTTGTTGCCAACACGGGAGCGCTCACAGAAATTGCGCAGCGATCGATTACGGGAGAGTGCAATGAAGGCGGTACGCAAAAGAGGCATCAGGCGGCTCTGCCGGTGCAAGCCGCTGGTTGGGGCGGCGCGGTCCGGACAAACTAGTTTCGCACAAGGAACGACAATCCCACTTGGTTGGCGCGACACCAAAGGAACGTTGCCCGCAATCCGATAGGTATCCCCGACAATAGTGTTGGGAGGTAGTGCCCGGGATGCTTCGCTCGATTCCTTGCTTCCTCTGCGTCGCGCTGGTGATGATCGCACCGACCTGCGGCGCGCAATCGCTCCCCTCTACTGCTGGCACAACACTAAGCGGTAAACCTATCGTCTTGGCCGACGCTGTGCGCGGCCGCACTGCCGTGCTGGTTGCCGGCTTCAGTCGTGAGGGCGGCAACGGCACTGGCGATTGGATGAGGACGATGCAGGCCGACCCTGCGTTCGCGAAGGCCAAAGTGTATCCGGTGGCTATGCTCGCAAGTGCGCCGGGGTTTATGCGCGAGATGATCCGCAATGGGATGAAGAAAGGGCTGTCGCCGGAGGCACAGGACAGTTTTGTGGTCCTCACAGACGACGAGAAAGCCTGGAGAGAGTACTTCGACGTATCGACCGACAAGGAACCTTACGTCGTTCTTCTTGGCTCGCAAGAGAAAGTGCTGTGGCGTGGACATGGGGCAGCTGCGAATCTTGAACCGCAATTGAGGGCCGCAATGCGCTGAGGCGTGTGATCGCGGGATTTGCGCCAGGCGCGGTCGAGAAAGCTTACTCAACGCTGAAGAGCGCGCACCCATGCGGCGGTAGTTCCACATGCAATGTCTTTGCACGAGGGATGTGCTTCTGATTCCAGATGTCGAAGATCGCGTGTGGTTTTTCGGTCAGGTGAAACACAAGCCAGGGAAGGTCGGAAGTCGTTGCCCGGTCCTGGAGGTTGAAAACCGCGAGATATTGATGCCCCCGTGTCCGCGCATACCAGTAACGCTGCGGGAACGAGTCGGTATTGCCGTCCTTGATCGGCATCAGTCCCTGGCCGCTCTCGACGGCGTGTTGGTTGATTTCGAGCGCGTCTTTGTTGGTGATCAGCGACCGTGTGAAGTCATCGAGCTTGGTCAGGTTGGTTCCCAGAATGAGCGGCGAGCGTGAGATGACCCAGAGCGTGAACTCGGTGCGCTGCTCGTCCTGCGTGTAGTGCGACTGTCGTGGGTCGCCCCATCCTGGATGAGGCATGAGCGCGCCTTCGGGGAGCATGTCTTCATCGGGCCAAGCGCCCTGCTTGACATAGGGCGCCCACTCCGCGAGCCGGTCGAAGGCGTCGCGCACCCCAAATGGAAATTCGCTTTCACCGGGTTTGTGCGGAGCCGACCAGACATCCCAATGATCGTCGGAGATACGCCACATCTGCGCGTATTTCGCGATCTCGGCCGCGTGGTCCAGCGCCGTGGGTCCTGGAGACAGGCTGAGGAGGATGGGGCGCCCCGTTCTTCTTGATAGCTTCGGCAATCTGGCGAATTTCGGTGGGCCGGTAGGGATGGTCGGAGATGCAGTCGACCTTGATATAGTCGAGACCCCATGAGGCGTAGAGCTTCAGCATAGAGTCGTAGTAGGCCTGTCCGGCTTCGTTGTCGCGCACACCCCAGTTGCCTTCGTCCCATGGGCACGGGGAGTCCTTGTCGGCAGCGTCGGTGGCGTGAAAACTGGAACCGGCAATGGGGAGATTCTGATCGACGACGCCGCGTGGAATGCCCCGCACGATATGGATACCGAACTTCAAACCCTGTGCATGCACCCAATCCGCCAGGGGCCTGAACCCTGCTCCGTTGGCCGCGGAGGGGAAGCGGTTGGCCACGGGAATGAGAAGTCCGTTCGCATCCCAGACATACTTGCGCGATGCCACATTGTCGGCGAAGGGGTCCTGCAAGTACCAGCCTTCGTCGATCACGGAGTAATCCCACCCGGCGGGTTTCAAACCCGCGAGGACCGTCGTGTTGGCGCGGTAATCGGCTTCGTCGATGGTCAGTCCGTAGGCATCCCAGCTATTCCAGCCCATCGGCGGCGTGGCGGCCAGCTTCTCAGCGGCTGCGGAGCCCAGGCCGCAAACCAGGCCAGCAAGAAGAATTAAAGCGCAAGACGAAGTGCGTTGAAACATGCGGAAACGTATACCACATTCAGCCCGTATTTGGCGGTTCGGGAGGGGGTTTGGGGTGCATTCTCAGAGACATGGGCGTGAATCAAGTGATGCGCCTCACGTTCAAATGGGCCTATAATGCTGTCGAATCAAATTAACAGCTGCCAGATGCCTTTGCGACACCTGCAACTGAGGAGAGTGTCATGTTGAAGCCATTCCTGCTTATCTTTGCAGTGGCCTTGTTCTCGATCGCTCCGTCAACCGTTTCGGCAGCCCCACCCCAGGACGCCAGCAAGAGCTCCACAAAAGTGACGACGCCTGATGCGCAGGCCAGAGCCAAGAAGCTTTACGCGCGAGATTGCGCCTTGTGCCACGGCGATTCGGGGGACGGCAAGACCGATCTCGCCAAGGATATGCAACTGACGATGATCGATTGGACGGACCCGAAAACGCTGGCGAACAGACAGGACCAGGAACTTTTCAAAATCATCCGCGACGGCAAGGACAAAATGCCCGCCGAAGACCCAGGAAGGGCCAAGGACGATGAGGTGCGAAACCTGGTAGTTTACATTCGCAGTCTCGGCAAGGCAGAGCCCGCTGCGCCTGCGCCGGTGACACCGACGACGGCGACCACGACCCCGGCGCCTGGCAACTAGTTCTGGCAGGTGCGTAACTCTTCCGCTGCGATTGCTCCGCCTTCATCAGACGTTCGCGGCTTGAGGATTGCGCGCGATCAAAGCGGGTGGATAATCCTGGCTCCCCACGTGTCCGGGCTTAAGTCACGCGCGTGGCGAGAGAAGAGCCAACGGTGGCCTTCAAGGTCTGCTGCATATTGGAACTCGCTGTAGACCGTCTCGAACGGCAAATCCGAGTTTAAGGGGATTTCGATAGCCGGTCCGGCCTGCGGACACCATGACCCAGGGACTCGCGATTCGCCCTTGCGCGCCTGAAAGGGGATTGCCGTACCAATAGTGCTCTTCGAATCCAAAGGCTCGTGTGAGCCATTCGATCGCCGCGTCGAGATCTTTGTAGATGACATTGGAAGGACTACGTCCGTGAGTACCGAGCGGTTGCGAATCATGGGGACTGGCCGTCCAGGCAGGAGATTCGCATGGCAACCCGCAACCGCCTCGATCTCCTAAAACTGCTCCATGTGGAGCAATTTGAGAACCTCAGGACAATCCTTCGCTATCCTGCGCCAAGCCATCGCCTGATCGGCCAGTCCCCGTGCGGTAAGCTGATGCGGGGGGTGGTGGATGCGATTGCGCGCATTGTGCCGTGCGATTTTCAGCGTCTGTTTGCTGTTTCTGGGTCTGGAGCCTGGGCAAACGTTTGCTGCCGGCCAGGAAGCCGCAACGAATGCGACACTGCCGGTCATTCATGTCGACAACGGGCCGAATTCTGAGGCTGCGCAAAAGGCCCACTATGTCGTGCTGGTTTCGCTCGACGGCTTTCGCTGGGACTATGCCAAGCGCGACGGCGCGCCACATTTGCTGGGTCTCGGTAAACAAGGCGTGTGGGCGCCCGAAGGCATGTGGCCAAGCTTTCCCTCGCTGACGTTTCCCAACCACTTCACTATCGTGACGGGCCTCTATCCGGAGCATCATGGACTGGTCGCAAACGGCTTCTACGACCCGGCGAAGCAGGCGCATTACGCCATCGGCGACCCGGCTGCGGTGACCGACGGAAGCTGGTATAGCGGCACACCGTTGTGGAGCTTGGCGGAGAGCCAGGGGATGCGCTCGGCGTGTTTCTTCTGGCCTGGATCTGAAGCAAAAATTGCCGGCTATCGACCCACGTATTATTTCCACTTCGACAACAAAATCAATGATGACGCGCGCATTGAACAGGTGCTGTCGTGGCTGCGTTTGCCGCCTGCCGATCGACCGCATTTCATCACGCTTTATTACGCGGAGCCCGATCACGAAGGGCACGAATTCGGTCCTGATGCGCCGGAGACCAAGGCCGCAGTCGTCAAAGTGGACAAACTTGTAGGCAAGTTGAAAGAAGGCCTGGATGCGACGGGGCTGCCCATCGACTTGGTTGTCGTGAGCGACCACGGCATGGCGAAGGTGCAGGGCGGCTGGATCACGCTGGACCAGTTTGCAGACCTCGCGGGTTTTGAGACTGCAGGCTCGCTTTTGTACGCGAAGACCGAGGACGATGCGGCGCGTGTTTATAACCAGTTGAAGAAGGCGTCGTCGCAGTTCGTGGTTTACCGGCGTAAGGATGTGCCGGGAGAGTTAAATTTTCGAGACAATCCGCGCGAGGGCGATCCGGTGGTGATTGCAACCGGTCCATTTATCATCCGTGCGCATGGACCGCCTGCCGGCAAGCAGGAATCCGCCCCGCCGGTCGGCATGCATGGCTACGACCCGCACAAGATGCCGGAGATGAAGGCGAGCTTTTATGCGGCGGGACCGGACATTCTTCCCGGCCGCACCGTGAGACCGTTTGAGAACGTCAACCTATATCCTTGGCTCGCTCATCTGCTCGGACTCACTCCCCCGAAATCCGATGGAAGCCTGAACGTGCTGGCAGGAACGCTGCGCGACGGTGGCGCCGAGTCGGGCAATTAGCGGGAGTCTCTGACCGATGCAGTTTTGTTTGGGATCGTTATGTTGAGGAACATAGTATTAGGGATTGACGGCGGTGGCACTCGCACGCGCGCTTCCATCGTCGAAGACGAGAAGGTTCTCGCATTTGCCGAGAACGGATCGATCAAGCGTTTGCGCGTGGGGGTTGAAGCCGCTAATGCCAACCTGCGCGACCTGCTCAAAGAGGTATTTGCGCAATCGGGCGTGAAGGAAGTCCGCGCGGCTTCGGCGGGCGTGGCCAGTTCCAAGATGCCGGGCGTCGCGGAATGGATCACTGGGGTGCTGCGGGAATTCGGGGTGAAGCAGGTTGAGATTGTAGGCGATGAAGTGATCGCACTCGACGGGGCTTTCAAGGGTGGTCCCGGCATCCTGCAGATTGCCGGAACGGGTTCGAATTGCATTGGCAGAGCTCCTGACGGCAGCCGCGAGAGTGCAGGCGGATGGAGTTCGCGGCTGGGCGATGAAGGCTCGGGCTATTGGATCGGTCTGCATGCCATTCGCCGCGCCTTGAGAGCACATGATCGCGAAGAACCGACGCGCGTGCTTGAGACAGTCGCACGGATCTGGGGAACCACCACAATCGATGAGCTTGTGAATGTGGGCGATGGCACGCCAGGACCGGACTTTGCCGCGTTGGCGCCAGCCATCAGCAGGCTGGCAGAGGAAGGAGACCTCGTTGCGGCAGGCGTGATGGCGCAGGCTGCTTCAGACCTGGTGGATTCAGTCTTGCTTGTCCGTGCAAAGTTGCGGCGCAAGCATCAGCTCACTGCCGAGGTTCCCGTGGCGTGGATCGGAAGTGTGGTTGGCAAAGCGCGCCTTGTTCGTGAACCGTTCTTCGCAGGACTGCGTGCCGCGGCGCCGGAGATGCCCATTCGCGAGACGGAGGTCGCGGGCATTGAAGGTGCGATTTGGCGGGCGTCAAGGCTCGCTGAAAAGTCCAGCTAGCACAAGACAACAGCAGGTATCCTCCGCGCTTCGCTCGAGAGGACGGTGGCTGGTGGGGCTTGTGCTCCCACCCTCGACCACCCCACGAATTTGGACCTGTTCGCGGGGACCCTGGGAGTTAGGATGGGGCACCCGAAGATTCTTCGCTCGTTCGAAGGTGCTCTAGGAAACCAAAATTGACTGGCCGCCGATCACCGATCCGATCAGATGTCCGGCCGCGTTGACCGCGACAAAGTCGGCGGGCTGACCCACGGCAATCGATCCGGCTTGCTGCGTGAGCCCGGTCATGACAGCCGGATTGGTCGTCATGAGGCGCACACCTTGCTCGGCTGTCGCGCCTGTGAACCGGACAAAATTCGCCAGCGCGCGATCGAGGGTGAGCACGCTGCCGGCGAGCACACCGTTGGCTGTGGCCCGGCCATTCTCAACCTGTACCGCAAAACCGCCAAGGTGGTACTCGCCATCAGGCATGCCCGCGGCGCTCATCGCATCGGTCACGAGGAGGCCGCGCCCGGGACCCTTGGCGTGCCACCAGAGCTTCACCATCTCGGGCGCGTTGTGGATGCCGTCGCAAATGATTTCGGCGAAGAGCGCGTCGCTGGTAAGCACGGTGCCGAGAATACCGGGTTCGCGATGATCGAGCGCGCGCATCGCGTTGAAGGTGTGCGTGGCGCTGACTGCGCCGGCATGGATTGCCGCCTGTGTCTCGGCGGCGGTTGCGTTGGAGTGGCCGACGGAGACACGAACCCCGCGCCCTGTGGCATGGGCCGCGAGCTCGGTAGCACCGGGTAGCTCTGGCGCCAGCGTCATCAGGCGCACGTGGCCCTCGGCAGCGTCATACAACCTGTCAAAGGTGGCGATATCGGGCGCGAGCAGGTGATGCAGCAGGCTGCACGCCGCGTTTTGCATGAGAGAGAAAAGGCCCTTCGAGATGAATGCCGATGGGGCGTGCGCGTCCGGCGACCGGTGGTTGCGCTCGATCATCTTGGCGAGACCAGCGACGGCCTTCAGCGTGGCGTCGAGCGGCGCGGTGACCGTGGTGGCGAGAAAACTGCCTGTCCCGCGCGTCGCCAAAAAAGTGCCGATCGTGCCGAGCGCGGCGGCTGTCGCTTCCATCACGTCGTGACCGGCGGCGCCGTGAAAATGCACGTCGAAGAATGCTGGAGCGAGCAATGCGCCGGGAAAGTCTAGAACCTGCGCGTCTTTTGGAGATGCGACGGACTCGCGGCTTGCGATGGACTGAATGTGTCCGTCCTTCGATGGTGACGATTGGACGATGGATGAAGCTGCTCCCATCCCAGAGCCTTTCCGCGGTGATTGCCGAATGCATACGGTTGATTATTGCAGGCTCACGTGTCTTCCAACATCCGACATTGTGTCAACGCGCTGCATCTTTCGTGACGTTTTTGTTACAGCTGTGTAACGCCCCTGGTACGGGGCGCCCTGCTATCGTTTTACCCATGCGCATCAAAGCTCGGATAACACTTCTCTCCTTGTCCGTGGCATTGGCCGCCGGCCAGCTCGATGCCCAAACGCGCGACCTGCCTACCAGCAAGCAATTGATCGAGCCCGTTCCGGGCGCTCCGCAAAAGATCAACAGCCTGCCGATGTCGATTGCGATTTCGCCGGACAAGCGTTACGTGGTCACGGTGAACGCAGGGTTTGGAACGGCGGAATCGAATTACGATCAATCGCTCGCGGTGCTCGATACGCAGACGGGGCAGATTACAGATTTTCCTGATGCGCGCACGCTGATCCGGATGAAGCAGACGCTGTATTCCGGACTCGCTTTCAGCCGCGATGGCAGTCACATTTACGCGAGCATGGGGTCGTTGACGGATCCGCTGGGGACCGGCAAGGACGATACGGGAAGCGGCATCGTTGTGTATCGATTCGCGGCGGGGAAGATTGAGCCGGAGCGGATGATTCGCCTTCCTTTGGAAAAGCTCGCACCGGGACGCATCACGCGCCTCATCGGCGAGAAGGATGGCGACCAGGGCGTGCCGTTTCCGGCGGCAATCGAGGTAGTTGGTGCGGCGGGCGCGGAGAAGTTGCTGGTAGCCGAAAACTACTCCGACGATGTGCTGCTGCTGGATGCGGCGAGCGGGGCAATCGAACATCGCTTCGATCTGGCAGAAAACGACGCCGTGCCGTCAACTTATCCGGGAGCGATCGAGCTTTCACAGGATGGTCGTCGGGCCTTTATCGCGTTGTGGAATGCGTCGGAGATTGTGGAACTCGATCTGACGAAGAATGAAGTGGGCCGCAAACTGGCGCTGCTGAAGCCCGCAGATCCTGTTGCAGCGAGCACGCACCCGTGCGCTTTTGCGCTTGCACCCGATGGCAAGACGCTGTATGTCGCGTTGGCAAATCGCGATTCTGTTGCGGCCGTGAATGTGGGTGGGGGGCAGTTCGCGGTGAAGGGATACTTCGACACGCGCTTGCCGGGGCAGAGTTATTTCGGCGCGGAACCCCTTGCGGTGGCGCTGAATGGCGATGGAAGCCGGCTCTACGTGGCCGACATGGCCAGCGACGCAGTTGCGGTGATCGATCCGCGCAAACTGACGGCGAAGGCGGGGCGCGAGGGGATGGTGGAGCCGGATGGATTTGTGCCCACCGAGTGGCTGCCGTTTTCACTGGCGTTTCTGCCATCGAACTCCAGCGGGAAGCTTTACATTGCGACCGGAAAAGGGAAGGGAACCGGGCCCGAACAATATGGCGCAGCCGGTTACGGAGAGTTCCGAGAGCATCCATATGCGGAGGCCATCGACGTATATCGGGACGCTGCTGTATGGGTCGCTGGCGTGCGATCGATGCAGCGGAGATCGAGAAGAATCTGCCGCGAATGGACGCAGGAGGTGCTCCAGTCGAATCGCATGAAGGCGGCGGCGGAAAAGATTCATTTCGCAGGATCGTCGGGAAGCCGCATCAAGCACGTGATCTATATCATTAAGGAGAACCGCACCTACGACCAGGTGCTAGGCGATTTGCAGCAGAACGGGAAGCCGGTGGGCAACGGCGATCCGAGCATCACCATGTATGGCGCGGCGGTAACGCCCAATATTCACAAACTGGCGCTGCAGTTCGGAGTGCTCGACAACTTTTTTGACTCGGGAGAAGTTTCGGGCGATGGGCATGTGTGGTCGAACGCGGCCATCGGGTCGGATTATCTCGAGAAGACGTGGCAGCAGTCGTATCGTGGTGGCCAGCGCTTCTACGACTTTGAAGGTGTGGTGGCTGCCGGCTATCCGCTGCTGCAGAAGATTCCCGATGTGAATGAGCCGACCAGCGGCTACCTGTGGGGCGATCTTGCGGCGCACGGCAAAACGTATTATCACTTTGGCGAATTCATCTCGACGATCTTTTGCGATGAGGCGGCAGCGAGCAATCCGCAACTGGGGCCGATGCTGCAGGGGCGCAGTTGCGCGCACAAGGCGGTGGCGCCCGGCGAGAATCTGCCCGCAGAGTGGGGCGGCGGGGTGAACAAGTGGCCGTGGCCGATTCCGATGATGGCCGCGAACACGGCGACCAAGCCGGAACTCGTGGGGCATTTTGCCGAGGAAGCGCCGGACTTCAACCTGGCGATTCCCGACCAGATTCGCGTCGACATTTTTATGCGGCATCTGCAGGGCTGGTTGGCCGACAAGCAGCAGGGCAAAGACACGATGCCCAACTTTGTGATGCTGCGCTTGGGCAACGATCACACGGCGGGAACACGGCCTGGCGGGCCGACGCCGAAGGCTTCGGTAGCCGACAACGACCTGGCTGTGGGCCGCGCCGTAGAAGCAATTTCGCATTCGCCGTTCTGGGACGACACGGCGTTTTTCATCCTGGAAGACGATGCGCAGGATGGCGCCGATCACGTGGATGCGCATCGCAGTTTTGCGCTGGTCATCAGCAAATACGCCCCGCACGGAGCCGATGGCGGGGCATTTGTCGACAGCCATTTCTATTCGACGGTGAGCGTGGTGCGGACGATGGAGTCGTTGCTGGGCCTGCCGCCGATGAATAACAACGATGCTTTCAGTTCACTGATTTCGAGCGAATTTACCGGGCCGGGCGATCAAGCGCCGTATAACGCCGATACGTCGAATCGCGACAACAACCTGATCTACACCGCGAATGCGAAACGGGCGCCGGGAGCGAGTGAGAGCATGAAGATGGATTTTCGGCATGCCGATCGCGCGGATGCACAGAAGCTGAACGTGATCCTGTGGAAGGATGCGATGGGGGATGCGCCGGTGCCGATCGTTGTTAACGCAGCGCAGGGCGAAGGTGCGCAAGGATGACGATGACTAAAACCCCGCCAGGTCTCTGACCGCATTAATTTGTACTTGGAGGTTCCCGCCCTTTCGCCAGAAGAAAGCCGAAAGGATGGGGCACGGAGATGGTACAAGTACAAGCCGTCAGAAACCTAGTTCGAGTAACTTAAAGTTCTAGAGAATCCTCGGCCGTTCACCTGATTCCGTCCGTGTATGGTTGTATGCGGCGGGATTCTCGGTGTCCGGAGGGATATGTGTGCGCGTTGAATCGTAGAAATTTTCTTAGAGCGGCTGGAGCTGCGTCGGCCAGCGCGGTGATCGGATCAAAGCTCCATGCACTCGCGGCGTTGCAGGATGCACCTGCGCGACCGGTCGCTGCGAACGACCACATCCAACTTGCGTTGATCGGCGCAGGCGGACAGGGACAGTACGACACGAAGGCAGCTGTGCAGGTGCCGGGCGTGAAGCTGGTGGCGGCGGCCGACTGCTATAACGGGCGCCTCGCGCGGTGCAAGGAACTCTGGGGCGAGGATGTTTTCACCACGCGCGACTACAACGAGATTCTGGCGCGGAAAGATATCGATGCCGTCCTCATCGGCACGCCCGATCACTGGCACAAGCAGGTGGCGGTGGATGCGATGAAGGCGGGCAAGGATGTCTACTGCGAAAAGCCGATGATCCATCTCTACTCCGATGGGCCAGAGATGATTGAGACGTCGCGTACGACGGGCCGCATCCTGCAGGTTGGCAGCCAGCGTGTGAGTTCCATTATTTACGCGAAGGCCAAGGAACTGCTGGCCGCAGGCGCTATTGGCCAGCTCAACATGGTGACGGCACGCTGGGATCGCAACTCGTCGATGGGTGCGTGGAATTACACTGTTCCGCCGGATGCTTCGCCGGAGACCTGCGACTGGCCGCGATTTCTCGGAACGGCGCCGAAGATTCCGTTCAACGCGGAACATTTCTTTCAATGGCGGAAGTGGAAAGCGTATGGCAGCGGCGTTGCCGGGGACTCTGTTTGTGCATCTTTTCAGCGGCACGCATTTTATTACTGGGTCGCATGGACCCACGCAGGGTGTGGCGACTGGCGCATTGCGCTATTGGAACGACGGACGCGATGCGCAGGACGTTGATGCTGGGGCTGTTCGATTATCGCGAAGGCTTCAACTTGAGTCTGCACGTGAACTTTGTGGATGGCGGCGAGGAGAGCGAGGGTCTTGTGTTTACCGGGTCAGAAGGGACGATTGGAGATTGGTGGCAACGCAGTGACCGTGAACCGCGTGCCGCGAGAGACCGCTCCCGGCTACACCATAGGCAGTTTTCCCGAGGCAATGCAGAAACAAATCGTCGAAGCATACGACGAGAAGTATCCGCCCCACTCCGGCAAGGAAGTCGCTCGGCGGAGCGGAGAAATATGAAGCGCCGGAGGGATACAGCGACAGCTACGATCACTTCAGGAATTTCTTTGCTTCGGTTCGGTCACGGCAGCCTGTGGTAGAAGATGCTGTGTTCGGTTATCGCGCGGCCGGTGCGGCGCTTGCTGAGCAATCTCAGTATGGAGAAGCGCGCCGTCGTCCGGTGGGATCCGGATGCGATGAAGCTGCTGTAACCACTTCAGCATCGAGGAACTGTCGGCGGGGCCCCCGGACATGACGGGTCGCCGTTTAGACTCGTTCGCATGGTAAAGCGCATCGGGGTTCACCTTGGCACGGCGGGCGGCGCATCGAATGCCGTGCAGCGTGCACGCGAGATTGGCGCCAACACCTTTCAGATGTTCTCGTCGAGCCCGCGCATGTGGCGCGCTCCGCAGGTGGACCCGAAGCAGTGTGAACGGATGCGGGCACAGCGGAAGGCACTCGACGTGGGCCCGTTGGTGATTCATACGAGCTACCTGGTGAACGTGTGCAGCCAGACCAAGGACTTTCGCGACAAGAGCGTCGATGCGTTTCGCGGTGAGATTGAGCGGGCGCTGGCCTTTGGCGCCGACTATCTGGTACTGCACCCCGGCTCGTGGAAGGGCATGACGCGCGACGAGGGGCTCAAGCTGGCGGCAGAGTCCATTGAGCAGTGCGATCGAGGGGCTGCCATGGCAGGAGACGCCCTTCACGATTCTGATCGAAAACACGGCCGGTTCGGAATGCTCGCTGGGCGGCAGCTTTGACCAGGTGGCTGAGTTGGTGGCCTTGCTCAAGGCGCATGCGCCTGTGGGTGTCTGCCTGGATACCTGCCATACGCATGTTTCCGGCTACGACATCGTGAGCGATGCAGGGTTACGCGGACGCGATGAGGCAGGCCGAGGCGACTGTCGGGTTGAACGCGGTCCGTGTTTGGCACTGCAACGACGCCAAGGCGGCGCGCGGGTCGAAGCTCGACCGGCATGAGCACATCGGGCAGGGAACGATTGGGGTCGAGCCGTTTCGGCGGCTGCTGAATGACAAGCGCTTTGCGCACTGCTGCTTTCATTGCGGAGACTCCGGTGGATGAAGAGGGCGACGAGGAGCGGAATGTGCGGGTACTGAAGAGCCTGGTCGCGGCTCGGGCGAAGTAACGCGTCTCCTCCATTTACACTGAAGGGTGATGGCGGAAGAAAAGGAAATACGATACGATCCGGCCTCGATTGAGGCCAAGTGGCAGGCGCGCTGGGCTGCAGACCCTGCGCTGTATGCGGCCGATCCGGCGGGGACTGACAAGCCGAAATACTACGTGCTCGAGATGCTGCCGTATCCCAGCGGCCAGTTGCACATGGGCCACGTGCGCAACTACTCCATCGGCGACGCGCTCGCGCGACACATGTGGATGCGCGGCTACAACGTGCTGCACCCGATGGGCTGGGACGCCTTCGGGCTGCCGGCCGAGAATGCCGCGCTTAAAAACAACACACCTCCGCGCGAATGGACGCTCAACAATATCGCCGGAATGAAGCGGCAATTTGAGCGCCTCGGCATGGGATTTGACTGGGCCACGGAGGTCACCACCTGCCTGCCCGACTACTACCGGTGGAACCAGTGGTTCTTCCTGCGCATGTATGAGCGAGGGCTCGCCTATCGCAAGAAGAGCAAGGTGAACTGGTGCCCGGAGTGCGCCACCGTGCTGGCCAACGAGCAGGTGATCGACGGCCGCTGTTGGCGCCATGAAGACACGATTGTCGAGCAGCGCGACCTGGTGCAATGGTTCTTCCGCATTACCGCCTACGCGCAGGAACTGCTGGATGGCCTGGACAAGCTGGACGGCTGGCCGGAAAAAGTGCGCACCATGCAGCGCAACTGGATCGGCCGCAGCGAGGGGACGGAAGTTGATTTTTTCCTTGCGGAAAAAATCAACGAGGGAACAGGGAAGAGGGAACAGGGATCAGAAGAGCAGGGAACAGGGAATAGCCACCCCATCGACGAAGACCTATCGATGGGGACCCCGGCCAGGGAACAGGGAACAGGGAAACAGAAGATTCGCGTGTTTACAACCCGCGTCGACACGATCTTCGGCGCGACCAGCTTGCAGCTTGCTCCTGAGCATCCGCTGGTGACGTCTCTTGCCGCAATCGATGCGGGACTGAAGGCGCAGGTGAGCCAGCTCATCGAGGAGCAGAAGCAGGCGCGGGAAACAGGAGACATTGGGGAGATTGAGAAGCACGGTGTACCCACGGGGCACTTCGCCATCAATCCATATAGCGGCGAGATGGTGCCCATCTGGGTAGCGAATTACGTGCTCAGCGACTACGGGACTGCGGCCATTATGAGTGTGCCGGCGCACGATGAACGCGATTTTGAGTTTGCGACCAAGTATGCGATTCCGATTCGGCGCGTGATTGGGCCCTGCAGATGCAAATGCCGAGGAACCTGCATTGCCGTTCACCACCAAAGACGGTGTGGTCATCAACTCCGGCGAATTTAACGGGCTTGGCTATGAAGAAGCGGTGAAGCGTTTTCAGGCAGTAGCGGTGGCCGGTGGTTTCGGTGAACCTAAAATTACGTTCCGCCTGAAGGACTGGGGCGTGAGCCGGCAGCGCTACTGGGGCACGCCGATCCCCATGGTCTATTGTCTGTCTCATTGCGAGGGCGACGGGCCGGTTCCGGTGCCCGGACGACCAGTTGCCGGTACTGCTGCCCGAGAAGATCGAAATTACGCAGCAGGGCGGCTCGCCGCTGGCGCGTGTGCCGGATTTCGTCAATGTCACGTGTCCGAAGTGCGGCGGTCCCGCCAAGCGCGAGACCGACACCATGGACACCTTTGTCGATTCGAGCTGGTACTTCTATCGCTACACCGACGCGAAGAACGCGACTGCGCCGTTCGATCCTGCGCGCGTGGCGTATTGGTTTCCGATCGACCAGTACATCGGCGGCGTGGAGCACGCGATTCTGCACCTGATCTATTCGCGCTTCTGGACCAGGGTCATGCGCGATCTGGGCATGGTGCAGCACGACGAACCGGTGCGGCGCCAGTTCTCGCAGGGCATGGTGATCAAAGACGGCGCCAAGATGTCAAAGTCGAAGGGCAACGTGGTTTCGCCCGACGACATGGTGGCCCGTTTCGGTGCAGACTCGGCGCGGATGTACGCGCTGTTTGCGGCGCCGCCGGACCGCGATCTCGATTGGCAGGAGGACGGCGTTGCGGGTGTGAGCCGTTTTCTGGGCCGCGTCTGGCGGCTTGGCACGAAGTCAAAGTAGCTTGAGCGCGAAGTATGACTATACGCAACCGCAAGATGCGAGAGAGACTTCGCGCGAGAACCGAAGTCGAAATGAAGCTGCTGCGCAAGCTGCACCAGACCATCGCGAAAATCACGCTGGATTTCGATGGCCGCTGGCATTTCAACACTTGCGTTGCGGCCATCATGGAATTTGTCAACGAGCTATGCAGTGCCTGCCGATGCGCAGCTTCGCGGGAGTGAGTCCGCAAACCGGCTTTCTAGCGCCCAGCGTCACGAAGGAAGTACTGCGGAACGCTGGTTCTGCTGCTCGCGCCGTTCGCACCTTATCTCGCGGCTGAACTCTGGGAAGAATTGGGCGAAGAAGGCGCCGTGCTGCGCGCTCCGTGGCCTGTGAGCAATCCGGAATTGGCGAAGGAAGATGAAATCGAGATTCCTGTGCAGATCAATGGAAAGCTCGTGACGGTGGTGCGTGTTGCCGCGGACGCCAGTCCGAAGGATATGGAAGCTGCCGCTCTGGCCGACGAAAAGGTGCAGGCGCGCATCGCAGGGAAGACTGTCGTAAAGATCATCGTCGTTCCCGGCAAGCTGGTCAACCTGGTTGTCAAGTGAAAGCGGGCCCCACGATGGCGCAGCCGGTGAGGGCAACTCAGAAGCTCGTCGATCAAATGGGCTGGGTGTTTCGTCGCCCTTCGCTTACTGCGATTGAGATTGCGTGGCGCTGGCTATTCGGCGTACCGTTTCTCTGGGTCTGTTCTGGCAGGCGAAGAAGATTCTTGCTGCTCTGCCATCCTCTTATACAGGGCTCTCGAACCTGGACACGCAGAATCCCTGGGTCGCTGTGGTGCAGCTGGCCGATGTTTGGTCGCGCTACGAGCCGTTCGTCGTGCAGGCTCTCGGGTGGCTTGCTCCGGCTGCCGCGATTGCCTGGATCGTTGCTTCGGGATTCGGTCGCGCACTTGTTCTGAAACGCCTCGAACCCGGCCTCCGGTTCAGGCCGCTGGCGATGATCGTGCTGCAGGCAGGGTGGCTGGTCCTGCTCGGCCTTGTTTTCTGGGGATGGTTCCGCTCGATTCAATGGGTGGCGGCGACCCATATCACCTCCGACGGCGACGCCGACCTGGTGGGTTACTCGATCTGGGCCATCTTTCTCTCGCTGGGCTTCTTCACGCTGTGGGCGCTGATCAGTTGGCCGTTTGCGGTCGCGCCGATGTTGATGCTGCTGGAAGAGCGAAGCGCCCTGTCGGCGCTGGTCGGCGAGCTTCACACTTGGCCGCGCGTTTACCAGCAAGCTGATGGAGATCAACCTGGTGATGGGCATCGTGAAGCTTGCGTTGATTGTGCTGGCCATGGTGTTTTCCGCCGCGCCGTTGCCCTTCAGCGATGAGTTGGGCCCGGACGCCATGCATTTTGTGTGGGCCGGATCAACGCTTTTCTACCTGGTAGTGAACGACTACTTTCATGTCGTCCGGCTGAAGAGCTTCATCGAGTTCTGGCGCACCTTCCGCGGATAAGCGGAATCGCGTCGCGATCAAATCGCTCGACCCGTCGGGTACCTTTGGGGATGCGCCCCTTTGCAACTTGATTGCGAGCCGTATCCATCCGTGATTCAATCGCCTTCATAGCCCCAAAGCGACATCGAAACCCCGTCGCGAGTGTCAAGATCTTCATTATCAAGGGAGCATGGATGGGCTGGTATTTCGCGTTCTTTTTCCTCTCGGGGTTCTGCAGCATTCTCTACGAACTGGTTTGGCTTCGGTTGACGATGGCGCAGTATGGCGTCACGACGGCGCTTGTCTCGATCACGCTTTCCATGTTCATGCTGGGAATGGGCGCGGGGTCCTGGGCGGCCGGAGATCTTCGTGCGCCGTCGGGGCATCAAGGGCACTCCTCGCTTCGCTTGTATGCACTTGCCGAGTTCCTGATTGGCTGTTCGTCTCTCGCCGTTCCAGGTGAATTGGTTTTCGGGCATCGTCTCCTCGCGTCGATTGCGGGAAACACGACGATGTCGTCCGGGAACCTACCATCTTGTTTCGGGAACACTCGTCGCTCTCACCCTGGTTCCGTGGTGTGTATGCATGGGCGCAACCTACCCGTTCGCGATGTCTGCGATCGAAGGCATCCGGAAAAGCGAATCACGCCGATCTTTCAGCTATCTCTATTTGTCCAACGTGATCGGCGCCGTTGCTGGTGCGATTCTCCCCCTGGCCCTGATCGAGAATTATGGATTTCATGGAACGCTGCGTACTGGATCAGTTCTAAATGTCGTCATTGCTGTTTCTGCGTTTGGGCTGTCGTTCCAGAGGGGAGAGAGCAGCACGGCGGAAAACGCAGCACTGGACGCCCCTGCGAAGGCCGGCCCCACGCGAGAGTGGGAGACTCTGCTTCTTCTCTTCCTGACGGGACTTTCGACGATGGGTATGGAAGTCATCTGGATACGACTTTTCACGCCATACATAGGGCCCATGGTCTATTCGTTTGCGTTGATTTTGGCAGTGTATCTGCTTGCGACCTTTATGGGCTCTGTGTCATACCGCAGCGCGAGCCGCACTAGCGAGCCAAACAATCCACAGGCCTGGGTTCTGCTGGCGCTTGTCGGCCTGGCACCCCTGCTTTCCTCGGACCCGCGTTTGCCGCTTGACTCGATGGTGCGCGTCTGGCTCGGAGTCGTGCCATTCGCGGTCCTGATAGGATTTCTCACGCCAATGCTCGTGGACCGCTATTCAGCAGGTGATCCGGACCGGGCGGGCCGCGCCTATGCTGTGAATGTTTTGGGCTGCATTCTGGGACCATTGCTTTCGGGCTTCGTTCTGTTGCCGCTGGTCGGCGAGCACACCTCGATGTTGGTCTATTCCGTTCCCTGGATGATCATGGCGTTTGTCCCACCGGGCGCACCGAAAATGCGTCTCGACACTCGCATCGGAGGCTACGCAATTGTTGCTTCGGCGTTGGTGTTATTTTTTCTGACGAAGGATTACGAGACGATCTATCCGCAGAGGAAGGTATTGCGGGACAGCACGGCAACCGTGATTGCGACGGGCATCGGGATGCACAGACACCTCATCACCAACGGAATCGGAATGACGAGCCTGTCGCCGATCACGAAGATGATGGCGCATATGCCGTTGGCTTTACTGGATCATCGGCCGAATCGGGTGTTGATCATCTGCTTCGGGATGGGTACGACTTTCAGATCGGTGCGTTCCTGGGGAGTCCCTACAACGGCAGTGGAGCTTGTACCGAGTGTTCCGCGGCTCTACAGTTTCTTCCACAGCGATGCCGATCAAATTCTTGCGTCCCCGCAAGCGCACGTGGTGATTGATGATGGGCGGCGGTTCCTGGAACGGTCTTCAGAGAAATACGATGTCATCATTATCGATCCCCCTCCGCCCGTGCAGGCAGCGGCGTCCAGCTTGCTTTACTCCGAAGAGTTTTATTCTTTGGCAAAACGGAGGCTGCAACCGGACGGAATTCTGCAGCAGTGGCTGCCCGATGGCGACTGGGCTATGCAGTCCGGAGTCGCGCAATCTCTCAAGAATTCATTCCCGTATGTACTTGTGATTCGATCCATCGTGGAGCGGGGTTGGCATTTCAGCGCAAGCATGAGGCCGATACCGGCGCGCAACGCTTCTGAACTCGTGGCACAAATGCCGCCGAGTGCGGTTGCCGACATGATGGAATGGGGACCTGCGACAACCCCCGAAGGACAGTTTCAGCTTATGCTATCGAACCAAATGCCACTCGACGATTTGATCAAGCTAGCTCCTGGAGCACCGGCTTTAACGGACGACCGTCCGGTCAATGAGTATTTCCTGCTGCGGCACCTCGTGGCGGAGAAACAAGGAAAAGCCATCCAATAGAGCCTGCGTGGCGGGTCCGCATCTTCTTTGAGTCTCTCATCGGCATTGTCGATGAGAGAATAGAAATCGCCAAAGGCGACGGTCACCTGGCTGCACCGGATGCGGCCTCTTCCTTGACGAAGGCCTCGCTCAACGTCCCTTTCTTTTGCGCGATGGGCAAAAGAGTAGGGTAAAACTGGATAAACGTCGTATCGACGGCTGCGTGGGCGCTGTGACAGGTGTAGCAGGGCGCGCCTTGCGGAATCAGCGTTCCCTTCCCGGCGGGGGAGTCGAAAGAGAAGAACGCCCACTTGCCCGGGAATCGCGCTTCGTCTTTCACATGGACTTCGAAGTCCATGAGTCCACCCTGGAAGTGGCCGTTCTGGTTGATCGAACCCTTGTTCCGGGCCTCGCGGACCTCAAGGACCAACACGGTTTTGTCGGGCCAGCTGCCGGTCGCCAGAAAACTTCGATAAGCCGCAGGGTTCACAAAGACGTTGTCGAACATGGAGTGGTCCTGCATGTCCCTGGCTTTCGGGGAATAGCTCATGTCGATGCCGGATGTGAGGTAAATCCATTCACGGTAGTTTGTCGGGGGCAGCAGATCGCCATTTGCAGCGTAGGCAGGCGCATCCGCGGACGCCGCTGCAACCGTGCCGGGACTGAAGCTGCGGACGGCGGCTCCAAAGGCGAGAGCGAAGAGTACAGCACACAACGGCGAGGACAAGAGTTTCTGCGAGACATGCGCACCTCCGGCGGGCATAGGGAAGCAGCGTGAAGAAGGGTAGCACGAGAAACGAAGGTGGCCCCGTTCAGAATACTTTCAGGCGGATGACGAAGTATTTCTTGGGATCTTCGCGGATAGCCTTGACAAGTTGCTGGCCTGGTCCAGGGTCTGATCGAGGTGTTCGTAGACGGAGCGGTTCTGCACCAGCTGGCCGATCGTTCCTTTGCCCTCATCGACGGTGGTCAGGATCGAATCCAGCCGCGTCACGGTATCGTCGAGCTTCTGCGCAAAGGCTGGGTCCTCGGGCCAGCTTCCCAATGGACCTTTGCCCTTGTTGATCCCGTCCATCAGATTATTCGCGCTGGTGACGGTCGTATTCAGGTTGTTGTAAAGGGTTTCGTCCTTCAGCAACTTGCCGACCGTGCCCTGTCCCTGATCGAGGGAAGCCGTAATTCGGTCCACGTTGTCGATTGCCGAATTTGCCTTTGTGTATAAGGTGTCGTCATTGATCAGCTTGCCGATTGTCCCCTGGCCCTGCGCTGATTTCGTCGGTGATTTTCTCCAGATGGTCTGTGATGCGCGCGATTTTGGCGTAATAGGCCGGATCGTTGATCAGCTCGCCGACAGTACCTTTCTTGGAATTGATCGAGTCCATCAGGATATCGATTTTGCGTATCAGCACGGAGATATCCTGGATCGAATCCTGGCTGGAGCTGATCACGGACTGAATGTTGGGCGATTGTGTCGCACGCAGTTCGGCATTGTTGTGCGGGGGCGGCCCGAAGCGCATGGGTCGAGTCGATGTCGAGGTAGCTGTCGCCCAAAACGCCCGCCTGCGCGATGGCCGTGGTGGAATTCACGTGGAGATCGCGCAAATAGTCCTTCGCCGATGCGCATCGTGACTTCGACGGGGGTCGGATTCCGCTCGGGAACCACACGGATGTGCTGAACGTTGCCGATGGTTACGCCTTCCAGCGTCACCGGCGCGCCGTCCTTGAGTCCTGAGGCATTTGCAAAGTAGGAGCGCAGTTTCAGCTTGGGCGCAAAGAGGCCGCCGGTTGAGCCGGACATCAGGAAGATGAGTCCGACAAGCACAGCCATGGCCACCAGGACCAATGCGCCGACTCTCAGTTGCGACCACTGAATCTCTTTGCGGCTTGGCACGGCACTCCCCTGAGAAATTTGAGCCGGAAGCTATCAACCTCAACGCCTTGAGGATAGCAGACAGAGGCGGATCTATCGCCCGTCTTCGAGCACCACGCTGGCCATCGCCAAATCGCGCGGTATGGGTGAGGGAAAGCGCGGCGTGGGCCACGCCCAGGGCGGCGGCAATCTCGGCTGCGCGCCCGTGAAAACGCAGCGACGGCCTTCCGCCGGGCTCGCGGACCACCTCGATCTCCAGCCAGTGCACGCCGCGGCTGATGCCCGTTCCCAGGGCTTTTGCGCCCGCCTCCTTGGCCGCGAAGCGCGCCGCAAGGCTTTCGGCGGCCTTGCGCTTGCGCAAACAATAGGCCTGCTCCGCCGCAGTGAATACGCGGTCGAGAAACCGCTGACCAAAGCGCTCCATCGACTGATGAATGCGACTGATCTCGACCATGTCGATCCCGCTGCCAACGATCATCGTGAAATCGCGTCCTGAATTTCGCGTTTTGGACCAAGTCCTGAATCTAACGTCCCGAATTTATGTCCTGATACGAAGCTAAACCATCCATCCCGGATGAGCCGACGCTCTTTTCGCTTCTTGCCAGAGGGCCTGGGCAACGTTCTAACGGAGGTCGGAAACAGCACGATCTCGATTGACCCGATGTGTCAAAGACGGTCAAACGACGTGCCACTCTTGCACATACATCATGCTGTGCCGCCAGGCTCCGATAAGTTCATCGTGAGAGAGATCACTCCTTTCGGCGACAAACGGAATGAATCCGCCATTCCATGGGCCATGCAGATGAGAGCTATCTCTCTTGAGGAACCATGCCGCCTGGTGCACACGCTGACCGGCGCCATTCTCGGATGCGGGGGCTGGGTTCTGAGCCGGGGAAGCCAATGACTCAGGCGCCGTGAATATGCTGTTCGAGTTTGAGCGCCAGGCATGCGTCGATATCTATACGATCCTGATTGCTTCGGGTATCGAACTGAGCCGTAACGGCCACATCCGTTTCACTGAGCTTTGCCAGTGCACTCGCCACAATCTGCCGGACTGCGGTGCTGAGATTGCCAGCATCGATCTCGAAATTCAGACCTATCCTGTGGAGATCCCCAGTCCCGACGCAACCATCGCAGCTCGAATAGCAATTCGCCATCGCATGCCATCGAATGTGCGAAAGTCAAAGCCTCTTCATTTGCCTGCATACGGATCGGGCACCGGTTTCGCGCTTTCCACCCACGCCGTGAGATCATGTCGCGCAGCATGCTTGCCCCAGCCGCCAACCGGGCCGCGGCAAATTCGCGCGACTCGGGCGAACCGGCTCCGACAAACCCTCCGGCTTTTTCCAGCTGATAGACCTTTTCCACCTGAGTTGCGCTCTGCCGCAGGTAGGCTACATACGTCGGTAAAAATATCGCCGTCGATCGCACGCGGTGGCGTCATCTTCGGTTCCACCTGCGGGGCGAGAATATTCGCGCCGACAAACGGCCCCTCAAACTGCCAGTGGATTTTGTGTTCGGTTGTGTAGCCGTTTGGATTCGGGCCAACCCAGCCGTTGTATTGAATCGTGGTGTGCAGTGGCTGGGAGCCATCGCCGACATAATGGCCCAGCCAACCGGCGTAGAAGATCGCAGCCTGTTCGACCGGTCGCGTGCTCTGTCCTGCAGCCGACAGAGAGCGGTATTCGCGGAGTGCCGCTTTCAGGCGCTCCCAGACTTCGGTCGTTTCCCATGGCTGAAGGCCAATCTTCTCCGGGCGCTGGCCGGAAGCAAATACCTTGGCCTCGAAGTCCAGGCGGTTGCGGGGCAGCGGTCCGAGTGCGTCCGCGAGTTCCAGATCGATGAAGTGCTCCGGCGCCTGGGCGGCATTCAGTTCCGGCTCCGCGGCGAGCGCCAACGGTCCGGTTCCGGGCCCAGATACTCGATCTCCTCGATGGCAGCCTCGGAGCGAAGAAACGCTGGCACATCGGAGGGCAGGCTGCTGATAGCAAGGCGGTTGATGAGCCGATGTCCTTCATTCCCCCACGCATGGGCGATTGGAGCGGGCTGAAGGCAACACAGAAGGGCGATGAGACAACCGAAACCAAAGCGAAAAGGAAGCCGCAGGATGAACATGAGGGCAGTATACGATTGAGAACAGCGAGAGCAGATGCTCGTGGTTCAGCGAGCCGTTGGTTCCAGCTGCCTACCGCTACGTCACTGCGGTAACTTCAGCTGTTGCCATTCTGGATTCAATCCGGCGTTTTTTGAGTAACATACATGTACAGCAGGCGTATGGTGTTAGCTACGAGCCGGATTAGATATTTTTGCGGATTGATTCGCATGAACCCGCCGTATCTGCGTGTGGCCGGCGTTCATTTGCGATGCCTGCTGGAACGTATGTGCTGAATCCGGCCCAGCAGATGATGGCCGGTCGACCTTCTCTCTTAATGCGTCCAGACCCCCTCGAGGGCCGCGCAATAACAAGTAATGACCCAAAGTTGATTGGAGGAGCGGTGAGGGCGCGGTCCTGAATTGCAGGTTCCGGACAGGCGCAGGCAATCGATTGCAGCAGAGCCGCACAGGCATGGAGACAAGCGGATCCCAACGGACAAAGGAAACGGAACGCGACACATCGCCTTCGATGTGGTCGGCGCTTGCCGTGCTCTCGTTGGCTATGGCCGCGGGAGGCATCACGGCGCGCCTCGAGGCGGGTCCGCGCTTCGACTGGCTCCTGTTGATGACCGCCATTGGTCTGACTGCCGCAGTGGCCATGCGGCTGTTGGCCGACAACTCCTCTGAGCGCGAGGCAGCGGGCCAATATGGCGGCGATCCATTTAAGGACCTGCTCGATTCAGCGGGGCCCGATCATCGTCTCCATCGGACTCGATGGCCGTCTGACATTTGTGAATCCGACGGCCGAAAGGTTGTTGGGATACCGCGCAGCTGAACTGATCAACAAATCGCGCACCGTGGAGCTTCTTGCGCCCGGTGAAGGCGCACGCCTGATCGCGGAGTTGCAGAAGATCTGCGGCATCGACAAGGATGACGAGACCACGCCTGCCGGCCGTCTTGCCGCGTACTCCGAGGTTGTGCGCGCCATGCTTCCAAGCCAGGTGCCGAGCTTCGAAACGCATTTGCGTCGAAGGAACGGCGAGCTGTTTCCTGTCAAGCTGCATCTCTCAGCACTGCGCAACCAGGATGGCGAACCGGCCGGACTTGTCGCAGTGGCTCTCGATCAGAGCACGACGATCCGGAAAGACCAGTGGAAGCGGGAAGCGCGAGAACGCTATCGCGACGTTTTCGAGAACTCGAGCGAAATGGTCGCGACGCTCGACTTGGCCGGCAAATTCCTGTACGTCAATCCTGCGTGGAAGCGGTGTTTTAACAAGGACCAGGCCGAGGATAGCGAGGCTGAATTCTTCGAGCAAGTCTTCAGCCAGGACTGCCGCGCCGAGGCAGGCTCATTGTTGCGTCGCGTAATGAGTGGCGAAACGATCGATCGCGCGCCGATTCGCAATGAAACTGCAGACGGCCACCTGCAGGAACTCGAGCTGAGCTTGCACCAAAGGCGCAGGGCAGGGAAACCGATGGCCGTGCAATGCCTGGTTCGCGATGTCACGCAGCAGAAGCAGCGAGAACATCGGCTCGCGTTGCAGTTGCTGGTCACGCAGATCGTGGGAGAGAACGTCTCCTCCGAGATGGCCGCGATGCGTGTGCTTGAGGCGCTGTGCGTTTCCCAGGGTTGGGACGTCGCGGTGAAATGGGAGATCAACGCGGAAGAAAACAAGCTCGAGTTCAGCACCGCATGGGGCGTTCCGGGAAAAGAAACGGAAGCACTGATCCAGGAAAGCGTGAGCACCACGCTTTCCCCAGGCGGAAGCCTTCCCGGACGCGCCTGGTCTGAGGGCCGCCTGGTGTGGCTAGGCGACCTTTCGAAGGCCCCCGGGGACCCACGCGTCAAAAGCGCGATGCGGCACAAGATGGTTTCGGGCTGGGCCACGCCTGTGCAGGTAGGCAACAACGTGCTCGCCGTTCTGGAGTTCTACTGCCACTTGCGGCTCCGAGAAGACCGCGAGACCACGGCTGCCATGGAGACCGTGGCGGCTTCGCTTGGACAGATGCTGGCCCGCACGCGCGAGCGAGAACGCGCCGAAGAGCTCAGCCGGCAGCAGAAGATTCTTCTGCACTCGGTGGCCGACGGCATTTGCGGCGTCGACCGGAACGGGCTGGTGCGTTTTGCCAATCCTGCCGCGACCCGCCTGCTGGGTGCTCCGGCAGCCAGCCTGATCGGCAAGCAGGTCCACGAACTTGTGCACGGTTCGGCCCCTGCCAGCAAAAAATGCGGCGACGACTGCGCACTGTTGAAGGCTGCAAATGGGCGCGTGCCTTCGACCGGCGAAGATACCATCTATCGCGCCAACGGGGCGGGTTTCCCCGCGGAGTACTTCCTAAACCCGATCCTCGACATGGGCCGGTATTCCGGCTCGGTGCTGAGCTTCCGTGATATCAGCCAGCGTTACGCTCTCGACCGGCTGAAGGACGAATTTGTATCGACAGTGAGTCATGAGTTGCGCACCCCGCTCACCTCGATTCGCGGGGCGCTCGGCTTGCTTTCTTCCGGCATTCTCGGCGACATCACCGACAAGGCAACCAACCTCCTCCGCATCGCTTTGAGCAATTCCGATCGCCTGGTAAGGCTCATCAACGACATCCTCGATCTGGAGCGCGCCCAGAGCGGTCGCGAGCCGTTGGTCTTCCGTCCGGTTCAAATGGCGGATTTGGTGCGGCAATCCATGGATGGCATGCAGTTGATGGCCGAATCCGCGGGGGTCTTGCTGATTCACGATAAGACACAGGTTGAGATCACCGCGGACGCAGACCGGTTGGTCCAGGTTCTTACCAATCTGCTCTCCAATGCCATCAAGTTTTCGCCGCCCAACTCGGCAGTCTCCATCATGCTGCGGCCCGGCTCCAGTGGCATGACGCTCTCGGTCATCGATCAGGGCCGAGGCATTCCGGCCGACAAACTGGAAGCTATATTCGGCCGGTTCCAGCAGGTCGACGCATCCGATTCGCGCCAGAAGGGTGGCAGCGGCCTCGGTCTCGCCATTTGCCGCGCCATTGTTTCGCAACACAACGGGCGCATCTGGGCGGAGCGCAATCCTATTCGTGGTTCCACATTTCGAGTCTTTCTGCCGTACCATCCGGCTGCGGCAACCAAGACAAAAAGCGCGTCCAATGATTCCCCCGGACAGGGAGTGGTGTTGCTGGCGAGCGACAACGGCGCTACGAAGCCGCTGATCGGCGCACATCTCGCCGAACAGGGTTATCGCATTCTTGAAACGGCGACGGTCGAGCAGACTTTGGTTGCGGCCCATGACGGGGTCGAGGCCATCGTACTGGACACCGGGACGACTGGGATCAATGGATGGGAGTTGCTTCCGCTGCTGCGCAAGTCGGCCCCGGAAGCTCACACGCCGGTCATCGTGTTGAGCCTTGATACGCAGCAGAACGCTCCCGAGATGATCCGCAACGGAAGTGTACGATCTGCCAATGCGAGAGCCATGATGTCGGAACTGGTTCGTGCGCTTGGAGCCAACACAGAAATGGCTCGGATCCTCGTTGTAGAAGAGAGCGAGCAAATGGCCCTGCTTGTAGGGGAAGCCTTCTCGGGCGACAACACCACAGTGAGGATGGCACGCACCCGCGAGCAGGCGATGGATGAATGCCTCGCATTCCACCCGCACTTGCTTGTGTTTAACGTGGGTATGGCTGACAATGAGGCGCTGAGCCTTGTGGCTTGGCTGCGGGAACGGGAGATCCTGACGCATCTGATTCTGGTTGCTTATTCGGGCCGGGGACTGACCTCAGCCGGCGCGCAGTTCGGAATGGAGCCTACATCGCTGCTGAAACGGGCTCGGGTGCAGCCGGAGCAGTTAGAGCAATTGGTTCTCACAATTTTGCGCGGCTCGCGACATATTGAATCGGCGGCTCAAGTTGCCGATGTATCAGGTGTCTCCAGCGCGTAGGCGTGCACACCACATGTTCCGGGCGTATGCCAAAGGCGTCCGATAGATTATGACCTTATCCGGTGGGGTGTTGGCACTCTCCCGGCAGCTGAGCCACCAGGACCCTCGGTCGGCTATGGAGTGAACGACAATGCCGCACCGCATCCTCATCATTGACGACGAAGATGATATTAGAGAAGTCGCAGCGATGAGTCTTGAAACTGTGGCCGGCTGGGAAGTCATGGTTGCCAACTCGGGGGCTCAAGGGCTTACCCGCGCTGCGACCTACAAACCCGACGCTATTCTGCTGGATGTGATGATGCCGGGAATGGACGGCCCCACCACGTTTCGTGAGTTGCGGAAGAATCCCGTGACAGCGAAGATTCCGGTTCTGTTTCTGACCGCCAAAGTGCAGGCCACGGACCGGCGCCGGTTTGCCGATCTCGGGATTCACGCAGTGCTCGTGAAACCCTTCGACCCGCTCACGCTCTCCACGCAGATCGCGAGCGCCCTGGGTTGGAAGTAAAGGGCTATCGATGGGAATGTCCAATCCATCTGCGCTTGCCGAGGCCCTGAATCGGTTGTGGGCGCAATTCCTACCGCAGATTGAAGAACGAGTGTCGACCTTGGAAGACGCTGCAGCTGCCCTGGCAGCGGGGGTTCTGACTCCCGCGCGATGCGAGGAGGCATCCGCGGAAGCGCACAAGCTTGCCGGGGTCTTGGGTACGTTTGGACTCGATCGGGGCACGGAGCTGGCGCGTGAAGCGGAAATCCTGTACTCGAACGGGCCGTCGTCTCCTGCCATGTTGAATGGGCGTCCCGCCGCGCTCGCCGTGCAGCTCAGGGCCATCCTCGCGACAAGGGGAAGATAGTGCCCTCCAGCAATTACACTCGTCCATGGTGACCCCCCACAATTCATCCGCGGGCCAGCTTGACCTCGTCTTTGAGGAGACCTCTGCGCGCCGCATCTGGCCTGTCCGCGAACTGGTGGAGCAGGTGCGGGGGACTCGTCGAAAAGAAATTTTTTGACGTATGGGTCGAGGGCGAAATCTCGAATTTTCGGCCCGCGCCCTCGGGCCACATCTACTTCAGCCTCAAGGAGGCCGAAGCGCAGCTGCCAGTTGTGCTGTTTCGCCGACAGGCGGTTCTACTGCGATTCCGTCCACAGGACGGCCTCCATGTCCTGGTGCGCGGCAGGGTCAGCATCTATGAACAACGCGGCCAGTTGCAGTTGGTGGCCGAAACGCTGGAGCCGGTCGGTGCGGGCTCGCTTCAACTCGCGTTTGAGCAGCTCAAGGAGAGGCTTAAGGCCGAAGGGCTGTTTGATGCGGAGCGGAAGCGCCCCTTGCCCGCTTTTCCTCGCACCGTGGGCATCGTCACTTCTCCCACAGGCGCGGTTATCCGCGATTTTCTGAACATCGTCGGGCGCAGGCACTCTGGGCTTAACGTGCTGCTTTATCCCGTTTCGGTGCAGGGAGAACCGGCGCCGGCTGAAATCGAAGCAGCGTTGACACGTTTCAACACTTCTGGACTTGTCGATGTCATCGTGGTGGCGCGTGGCGGAGGATCGCTCGAAGACCTGGCAGCCTTCAACAGCGAGCGGGTAGCGCGGGCCATTGCCGCGTCGCAGTTGCCGGTTGTCTCGGCGGTAGGACACGAGACGGATTTTACGATTGCCGATTTTGTTGCCGATCTTCGTGCACCTACGCCTTCGGCCGCGGCAGAGTTGATTACCGAAGCCCAGCACAAAGTTGCTGAGCGCGTTGCGAGCCTCGAAGTGCGGCTTGAACGGGCTGCACGATTTCAGCTTCTCCGCGTGCGCCAGAAGATCGACGGTCTTCACGCGGAGCGCGCTGAGTGGCGCATGAACTCGCTGTTAAACCGGCTTGATCAGCGGCTGGACGACTGCGGCCTTCGACTGGAGGCGGATTTCCGCGATGGACTGCACCGGCTGCAGCGCAAGATTGGGGAACTCAGTGGCATCGTCATGCGCCATGATCCGCGCCGATTGCTGGGAGAGACCCGTGAACGAATGGCCGCGGGCTGCACTCGTCTTGACCGCACGCTCGAGCGCTTTGTTCGCGATCGGAGCACGCATCTCCACGCAACCGACGCGCGCCTCCACGCTCTTTCGCCGCTTGAAGTTCTGCATCGTGGCTATGCCCTGGTTCAGAATGCCGACGGGGTTCTTGTTCGTTCCGCCGCTCAGGTCGCTTCCGGCGACCTGGTCAGGACGCGCCTGAGTGATGGCTCTTTTTCGAGCCGGGTAGAACCCGAGAGTGCGGCTCATGCCCCATCGAAGAGTCGATCGAGGAAAACTGGGACTGGGAAAAAGTGAAACCAGGAAAGTGAGACGATGAGCACATCAACCACACGCAAGCTTTTCGGAACTGATGGAATTCGCGGAATCGCAGGCGAGCCGCCCCTCGACGCAGCAACCGTCTTCGCTGCCGGCTTGGCGATTGGCCACTCCTTGCGCAAAACCGCTTCTAAGCCGAAGGTCATTCTTGGCCGCGACACGCGCGAGTCGAGCGTGTGGATCGCATCCACCATTGCCGCGGGCTTGCGCGAAACCGGGGCGGTCGTCGAAAGCGCCGGAGTAGTTCCTACACCCGCAGTGGCATTCCTGGCGCATACCCATGCATTCCAGACGGGCATCGTGATCTCCGCTTCCCACAATCCGTGGCGCGACAATGGCATTAAGCTTTTCGGCGGCGACGGTTTCAAACTCCCCGACGCGCTTGAACTTGCGATCGAAGACGAGATTTTGCACCATGCGGCAAAGTCGGACGCGCCCGACCCATCAACACTTCCCGCGATCGAAGACAATGCTGCTCTTCAAGCCGACTACGTCCAATTTCTTGTTGATTCCGTTCCCGGGTTGCAGCTCAAGGGACTGGGCGTCGTCGCTGATTGCGCCAATGGCGCCGCCGCCGCAATTGCGCCGACGCTATTCCCTCGGCTCGGCGGAAACGTGGCACTTCTCAACATCGCGCCGAACGGTCGCAACATCAACGACGGTTGCGGAGCGCTTCATCCCACCTGGGTGGCGAGTGAAGTGATCAGCCGCCGCGCGGAGATTGGAGTCACATTCGACGGCGATGCCGACCGCTGCATGCTGGCCGACGCGAAGGGGAACGTGGTCAATGGCGACGCCATCCTGCTGCTCGCCGCCCGGGATCTGAAGTCCCGCGGCCTGTTGACCGGAGATTTGGTCGTGGCCACGACCATGTCGAATATGGGCCTCGAGGCGGCACTCAAGCGTTCTGGCATCCGTATGCTGCGCGCGCCGGTCGGCGATCGCTATGTGCTCGAGCAGATGCTTGAAAACGATGCCGCGTTGGGCGGGGAACAGTCCGGTCACATCCTGTTTCCGCATTTGGCTACAACTGGCGACGGCCTCCTGACTGCCCTTGTCGTCCTCGATCTGATCGCCAGGACCGGCAAGCGTCTCGATGAACTGACGGCCGATCTGAAGGTGTTTCCGCAGGTCATCATCAATGTACGTGTCCGTGAGAAGAGGCCCATGGAATCGATACCGGCTGTGGCCGGGCGCATCCGTGCCGCCGAAGACGAGTTGAGGGATTCCGGGCGAGTTGTCATTCGCTACAGCGGTACTGAACCGCTGGCCCGCGTCATGATCGAGGCTGAGAGCGAAGAGGTTATGCGTCGCCATGCTGAAGCAATTGCCGAAGCGATTCGCAAGGAGCTTGGGGCCTGACCGACGTTACCTTATCCGATTCATGGATAAAGATCGGCCTCAAAAGCACGGATGCCTCAATTATCGTGCTAATTAGATAGCCATGGAATCGGTATGTTGAGGCATCGTCTTCAGGAATCTTCTCTGTGACGAAGGGTTAAGAATGACAAATGCGCGCAGAGACGGTCTCTATCTGGTATTACTCGGCTGCGCTGTTTTCGTTCTGATCGGATCCGCGCTGGAAAATGCGGTTCCTGTTACGGCCGTGGATTTCAGAGTCGTCTATTACAGCGCACGATGCCTTCTGGAACATCGCGACCCTTATAACGAGTCAGACTTAGATTACATATACCGCGCAAAGGTGGGGAAACGGCGAAGGACAGTCACCAAATTCGCAGAAGCGAGAGGCAGTATAACTATTTACCAACTGCTTTTCCACTTACTCTTCCATTCGCGATTTTTCCCGTTTGGCCCAGCGCACTTTCTGTGGCTTGCATTCACCGCATGCAGCGTGATCCTCGCTTCGTATCCTTATGTGGGATATCGGGGCGCAATTCGCGCCAATTCTTGCTGGAGCCTTGGTCTGTTTTCCCCTTGCCAATAGTGAACTGTTTCTAATTCTGTGGCAATCCGGCGGGCGATTGCGATCGGTCTCTGTGTCATAGCCACATGGTGCTTCATTCGCGAGAGATTCGAGTACCTCGGGATACTATGTTTAGCCGTGAGTCTGATGCTTAAGCCCCATGATTCAGGCCTGATCTGGCTCTATTTTCTGCTGGCCGGAGGGGTTCTCCGGCGACGCGCGTGGCAGGTCCTTTTAATTGTCATTTCCTGAGTATGCCTGCAATTTTGTGGGTTTCACTATGTTGCCCCTAATTGGCTCGCATGAACTGCAATCGATTCTTGCAACGTATTCATCGCATGGTGATGTGAATGATCCAGGACCGTCTTCCATGGCGTCTCACGGCATCGGGATGGTGATCAGTCTTCAAGCACTGTTAGCGTCTTCCGCGACGATCCACGATTCTACAATCCTTTGACTTATCTCGTGTGCGGGGCGCTTCTACTTGTTTGGTTAGTTAAAGTGTTGCGTTCACCGAACACGTCAAACACGGCTTGGTTTGCCCTTGCGCCGATTGCGGCGCTCTCTGTGTTGCCGGTTTATCACAGGATTTACGACGCCAGACTTCTTCTTCTCACGATTCCTGCATGCGCAATACTGTGGAAAGAGGGTGGCGCACTTGCTTGGTTTGCTCCGATCGTGGACGCAATTGGCATCTTGCTTACTGGAGGCCTGCCGTGGGCCATTTTCTTTGCTCTTCTGAAGCACGCGCACTTACCGTCAGCAATCTCTTCTGGAATTCCCCTCATAGTTATACAGGTCTTCCCCGCACCGCTCGCAGTGCTCTGTGTGGGAGTTATGTTTCTATGGGTCTTCGTGCGACGGCGGCCGGGCGGAGTAGCGACATCCTCAAGCGAAACCGAAGGCAAATTAAACGTGTGAATACCGAATTACAAATTGGCAGGATGGTTCCGGACAATCGCATGAGTCCCAACCTAAGCAGAGGCCTGTATGATCAAAGCGCGGACTGATGGTTTGTATCTGATGATACTGGGAACGGCTGTCTTTCTGTTGCTCGGATTTGCATTGGAAAATGCCGCTCCTGTGTCGACGGCAGATTTCAGGTTGATGTATTACAGTGCTCGGTGCCTGCTAGATCATCACGATCCTTACAATCCGAGCGAATTAGAACGAACCTATCAGACGGAAGGCGGAGAGAGTCCGCACGATACAGCGAAGATTCGTACGACTGAAACTCAATACATCTATCCGCCAACCGCGTTTTCGATCACAATACCCTTTGCGATCCTGCCTTTTTGGGCTGCGCAAATTCTGTGGCTTCTGGCGACGGCAGGAAGCTTGATCCTCGGCGCATTTTTGATGTGGGAGGTCAGTGCACAGTATGCACCCCTTCTTTCCGGGGCTTTAATTGGGCTGACTCTCGCAAATTGCGAGTTGTTCCTCGCTATTGCCGGCCCGGGCGGAATCGCGATCGGCTTATGCATCGCGGCTGCTTGGTGTTTTGTTCGAGAGCGGTTCGTTCTCTTGGGCGGTTTTCGGCCTGGCGATCAGTCTGATGTTGAAACCTCACGATTCAGGGTTGGTCTGGCTCTATTTCTTTTTGGCTGGCGGGACATTTCGAAAACGGGCCGTCCAGACGCTTCTTGTAATTGTTGCGTGGAGTTTGCCGGTTCTCGCATGGACTTCGTATGTTGCCCCCCGTTGGGTACACGGATTCCTGACCAATCTGGCGGCCAATTCCGCGCACGGAGGACTCAGCGACCCTGGCTCCGCTTCTGCTGCTGGCATGGCATCGCGATGATCATCAGCCTCCAAACGGTATTCAGCTTTTTTAGAGACGATCCGCGCATTTTACAATTCTGCGAGTTATGTTGTTTGCGGTGTGCTCCTGCTGGATGGGCAATTGGGACACTGCGTTCGCGCAGTTCACTCAAAACGGCTTGGTTTGCCATCGCCCCGATCGCTGCTCTTTCGATGCTCCCTGTCTATCACAGACTGGATGACGCCAAGCTCCTGTTACTGACGGTTCCAGCCTGCGCTATGCTCTGGGTCAGAGGCGGACCGATCGGGCGCATCGCGGCCCTGCTGAATGTTGTCCAGATTCTTTTGACGTCGGGAATTCCGTGGGCGATCTTCTTCGCACTAATCAAGCATCTTCATTCTCCCGAAACCGCCTTCGGCTACCGATTGCTTATGGCTGTTCAGGTCTTCCCAGCGCCGTCAGTCCTGCTTGTCGTGAGCGTGTTCTATTTGTGCGTTTATGTGAGGAATCTGCGGCAAAATGAGACGAACTCAGACGGGAAAGATCCCAGCGTCCCGGAGACTGTGTCTTAAGGGTGCAGTGCGAAGCTGGTGGAATTACAGGGTCATTCGTAGGAGTGTCGAGTGGACAAGAATCGCAAAGATGGCATGTATTTGCTCGTCATAGGCGCCCTTGTGTTTGTGTTCCTCGGCTCATTTCTCGGAATCGCGATGGATTGGTCGATGGCAGACTTCAAGCAGCTTTATTATGCGGCGAGATGTCTACGTGAGCATTCAGATCCATACAACGAGTCTGCTGTTTTGGCTACATATCGGAGAGCCGGAGTGGATCGGATCGAAGGGATCACTGTCGCCAACGTAATGGTCATCCGAAATATGTATCCCCCTCTTCAATTTCTTTTCACATTCCCGTTCGGGTGGATGAGCTTTGGCTCCGCCCGTTCGCTATGGTTGGCTCTTACTTTAGGAAGTCTGCTGCTGGGATCTTTCCTGATTTGGAATACAAGTTCTCAATTCGCTCCTATTGTTTCTGGTGCATTAATAGGGTTCATGTTGGCGAATAGTGAAACACTCGTCGGCCTGGGGAACGCCGCCGGTATTGCCATCGGTCTTTGCGTGGTTGCGGCCTGGTGTTTCCTAAGTGGTAGGTATTGGGTGATTGGCGTATTTTGCCTCGCATTCAGCCTCATGCTGAAGCCACAGGATGCCGCATTTGTCCTGCTATTTTTCCTCCTCGCTGGCGGAATTCATCGAAAGCGCGCGATCCAATCTATCGCAGTTGCGGTCGCATTCGGATTGCCCGTCGTGCTCTGGATCACTTCGATACTCCCACGGTGGCCAAAAGAGTTGGCTGCGAATCTGACATACCTCACTGCGCGAGGTGGCATATGCGATCCGGGACCCACTTCCATTCTGTGGCCTACGGCCATGGTGAATCTGCAAACAATCATTAGCCTGTTCGATAATGACCCTAGGATCTATAACTTGGTGGCCTACGCGTTGTGCAGTGCTCTCATTCTACCCTTGGCTTATACCACCATCCGATCCAAGCTCTCCATTCAGAGCATGTGGATAGCCCTAGCAGCAATTTCAGCAATTACTCTACTCATTGACTATCATCGAAGAAACGATACGAAACTTCTGCTGCTAAGCGTTCCAGCTTGTGTGATGCTTTTTTCCCAACGTGGCCGAAAGGGGCGTCTCGCGCTTGCTCTGACATCTGCAGCATTTTTCTTTACAGGAGATATTCCCTGGATGATGGGAATCGAGTTTCTCAACAGTCTTCAAGTACACCACAAGTTTCTGGCGAGTCATCTTCAGATCCCAATTTGTGTCCTTCCGGCACCGCTCAGCCTATCCGCAGTCGGTATTTTCTATGTTTGGATATTCATGAGGACCGAGGCGGTCCCGAACCCCAAGCCCTCTGATCCATTACCTGAGGGTGTGTCAACCGCCCGGAAGTAAGACTACGTGAGACGCCTGACTTGTCGCATTGCAATATTTGAGGGTTACGAGCAAAACAGAGCAGGTCACAAAGCCGAACAATCCAAAGTGACCCAGCAACAGAAAAAACAGCATGCAAAGGCACATTGCAGCACAGATTGACGTCACCTTCTGATTTGTGACAAACAGCGCCAGCATAGGAATGATTAAAAGAACCAGATCGTGGGCGTAGAGATGCACGCTTAGAAGGAGTGTTGCCGCAATAAGCGGAGGAAACAGGACTTCTGGCGACCGTTGTTGGCGCAATCTCCACGCAATAGCCAAAAAGAGAAGCGCGGATAGGATAGCTGTCAGCAGTAAAGTATTGGCACCTAAACCTAACGTCCATACGATTCCGCGTATGTTGGGCATTGCGCTCGCCTCGCTGGACGCCAACCTGCCCGAACCAGAAGCAGCCGTTTGCCATAGCGCCGCCATCTCGCGAAGGCCTCGAAGCCCTGCGATCGCAAGGCTAATGAGGAGAACTGCCGCAGTGCCTCCAAGAAAGCCCTGCAGGAAGCGATGACCACGCTGCCAGATGAGTATTGCGGCTAAGGGAAGAATCAGTTGGGGCTTGACCATGGCGGCAGCAATGAGAAAACCGGAAGGTCGATCCTTCTCCCGGCACAAAAACATAAGTGACGACGAGAAGAGCAGAAGAATCAGTATCGAATCCTGCCCTTGATAGAGCGTGACCACAACGGGAAAAAATCCGACAGCGAGCAGGAAGACGTGAAGCCTGACCACGTTGAATATGTCCGCCAAAAACCGAGTTGAACAAATCAACATACAAACGGACACGACGCGCCAAATCCACAGCGCAAGGGTCATCGGAAGGAATGCGAGAGGTACAAAAAGCACCGACTCGTACGGTAAATGCATGAAGGGTAAAAGTCCCGGCCTTCCGAGGACTCGGTGTTGGAATTCAAGCTGAGTCTGTGGATTGAACATCGAGGCGGAGTGTCCTTCGATGACCAATCCTCCAGCTGTGTATAGGCCCGAGAAATCAAGATACGCGGGGTTCCCATTCCTCGCGGCAAGAGAAAAAAGTAATGTTAGCGGCTCCAACGCACATTATGAGAATGAGAGCGTCAGTTGAAAAAGACCATCTCGCATTTTCATTCGATGGATTCATCTCATTCAATCGTCGCTTCATAATGGACCGACACGATAGCCTTCTGGCTCACGCGCCTTCTTGCCCCGAACTGGAAAGAGCCGAGGCAAAGTGCAGTAACTGCGCTTAATTGCTATCTGCTCAATAGATTGTACCTACAGATGCACCATAACGCCCGAACACCGTCGCGCCAGCCGATTTTCTTTCCCTCGGCGTAGGTGCGACCGTTGTACGAAATGCCTACTTCGTAGATCCTTACCTTTGCTTTGGCGATCTTGGCGGTAATTTCCGGCTCGAAACCGAAGCGGTTCTCCTGAATTCGAATTGCTTGAATGATCTCGCGACGAAATACTTTATACCCTGTCTCCATGTCGGTGAGATTCAAATCGGTGGCCATATTTGAACACATCGTGAGGAAGTTGTTTCCGACCGAGTGCCAGAAATAGAGGACGCGGTGGGCCCCCGCGCCTCCTAAAAACCGCGATCCAAACACTACGTCTGCTTTGCCCGATAGAATCGGTGTGAGCAGCAGGCAATACTCTGTTGGATCGTATTCCAGGTCGGCGTCCTGAATCACTACGATCCTGGAGGTAGCATGCGCGATGCCGGTGCGCAGCGCCGCTCCCTTACCCTGATTGACTTCGAGGCGAAATAGCTTGACCCGCGGCTCGCTCGCCGCCAATAGCTGAAGTTGATCCCAGGTGCCATCGGTTGAGGAGTCATCGACAATTACCAGCTCCTGCACCGGGCGTTGCGCGAGAACTACACTGACAACGTCGGCCACGGTGGCAGCTTCGTTGTAGACCGGCATCACCGCAGTAAGACAGGGCTCAATATCGTCGTTCGATGCCATTGTGGTCATCGTAGCACCGGGTCAGGCCAGGACAAATGCTCAGATGCTACGACAAATTACATACGTACCTTAGGTGTTAGAGGTCCCGCCAATTTGGACCAAAGCTCACGTCTGCAATCAGGGGTACAGACAGTTTCACGACGCCTTCCATTTCGGCACGGACGAGACTCTCCACTTCTTCAGCCTCTTCGGCCGGTACCTCAAAAAGTAGCTCATCGTGCACCTGCAAGAGCATGCGCGTTCTCAGTTGCCTTTCGGAGAGCTTGTGGTCCAAAGCAATCATGGCTAGCTTGATGAGGTCCGCAGCCGTGCCCTGGAGGGGCGTATTAACGGCAGTTCGCTCCGCAAAGCCGCGCTGGTTTGGATTTCTGCTCTCGATATCCGGGATCGGGCGCATCCGCCCGAACATAGTGCGGACGCTGCCTTCACGTCGAGCTGCCTCAAGGGTCTTTTCGATGAAGGTCTTCACTCCTTCATAGCGCGCGAAATAGCGGTCAATGTAAGCGCGGGCCTCGGTCTGCGGAATTCCCAACTGTGCGGCGAGCCCGAAGGGAGAAATCCCGTACACAATGCCGAAATTGACAGCTTTTGCGCGGTTGCGTGTTTCTTTGTCCATCGAAGCCGCAGATACACCGAAGACCTCACTTGCCGTGAGTGTATGAATGTCCTCATTATTGGCATATGCCCTTACCAGGAGCGGATCGCCGCTGAAATGAGCCAACAGTCGCAGCTCAATTTGGGAGTAGTCGGCCGAGAGCAATTGCATGCCAGGCGCCGCGATGAAGGCGGCGCGAATTTCGCGGCCAAGCTCGGTGCGAATGGGAATGTTTTGAAGATTCGGATTGACAGAAGAAAGTCTCCCGGTTGCCGTAGCCGCCGCCTGGAAGGTGGTATGCACGCGCGCCCCTTCGTCGGCTTGAAGCGGCAACGCATCAATGTAATTTGATTTCAACTTCGCCAGGTGCCGAAACTCAAGAACCAATCGCGGAACTTCGTGAGTCTCTGCCAATTGTTCCAGCACATCCTGAGCTGTCGAGACCACCTTAGCTTTCCCGCGGACAGTTGGGGCCGGCAAGCCCATATGTGTAAAGAGGACTTCTCCAAGTTGCTTGGGCGAGTTGATGTTGAACCGGCGCCCAGCGAGTTCGAAAATGCGCTCACCTACCCGCTCCAGTTCGATCGCGAAGCGCTTCGAAAGGCTATCCAGGACGCCGGTATCAATGCGAACGCCTGCTCGCTCCATTCGATAGAGTACTGGAGCCAAGGGAAGATCGATCTCCGTGTACACCTTCGCCACACCGGTTCGTTCAGCTTCTGACCAAAGTGCTGGAACGAGCGCATCGATCGCAGCAGCAGCGGCCGGGAGTGTGGAAGGCTGTCCCTGGCCGTGACGAGCCGCAACGTCGGCGAGGGTTTGCGTGGCGTGTGTGGGATTCAGCGCATAGGAGAGCAGCATCGCGTCCTCCGCCGCTCCAGCCGGCTCAATATCGAAGCCGCGGAGGACATGAAGAGCCAGCTTCAAGTCATGGACCCGCTTGATCACAGTGGCATCCTGGAGCAAGGCGCGCAGTTCCTGCGTGAGCGGCAGCCGAAGCGCGATGCCGGGTTCGGCACAGACCCCGATATTACACTGGGTCTTTTCCTCCGCCTTTTCGATCGCCTCCAGAAGTGAAAGGGTTTGCTGGCCGTTTTCGCCGGCCTCCTCTTCCAGGGGTTCGGCGGCATCGAGCGCGAACGCGAAACCATGCGCATGCGCTGCCTTGTAGAAGGCGGCAATCTGCTCCGCGTCCGGATCCTCGATCACCTGAATCGGCGCTCCCGATGTGGAGGGCTCAAGCTCCCTCAGCATCGAGGTGAACTCGAGTTCGGTGAATAGCTCGCGGCACGCTTCAGTATCCGGCGGCAGTGTCGTCATCGCTTCCAGATCCAACTCGAGCGGCACGTGGCAATCAATGGTGACCAGTTCCTTGGAGAGCAAGACTGCATCACGATTTTGTTCAAGCGACTCACGATAGCTTTTTCGCTTAACCTCGCTTGCCCTGTCCAGGACAGCCTCGACGCTGCCAAATTGGACAATAAGCTCCACGCTCCCCTTGTCTCCGATGCCAGGCGCGCCGGGTATGTTATCAACCGAATCGCCGCGCAGGGCCATGACATCGACGACTTTCTCCGGTGGGACACCCAGCGTTTCGAGGACCTTGGCCGGATCGAGAATGAGATTGTCTTTTTGGGGGTTCAGTACTTTCACCTGCGGCGTGACCAGCTGCATCATGTCTTTGTCGCCAGAGACAATGAAGACTTCATAATCACGTTCAGACGCTTCGCGCGCTAGGGTGCCAATTACATCGTCGGCTTCAAAGCCCATTGCTTCGATAAGAGGAATTCGGAGCGCCTCAAGGGAGCGACGAATGTACGGAATCTGTCGACGCAGATCCTCCGGCATTGCTTCCCGGTGAGCCTTGTATCCCTCATAACTTACGTCCTCGAAGCTTTTCGTTCTGGAATTCCACTTGCGCAACATCCCGATCGATCGAGCCCGCTCGTCGCGAAAGACTTCTCCGCTGACATCGAAGACCGCAGCAAAGTAGCGGGGAGAGAAGTCCTGCCGCAGCTTCTTGATCATATTGACAAACACGTAGGTTGCGGCTGTAGGCAATCCCGATCGGGTCGACATGGGCCGGCTCCGCTGCATCGCATGGTATGCGCGAAAGATGAACGACATCGCATCGAGCAGAAAGACCGGAGGCTTGGCTTCGTCTGGCACGCTACAGAGTCTATCAGGTTGGAAACGACGCTCCTCAAGGGCGGCTGCAGCGATGACAAAGGCAGAATTGTCTGCACGTTGACCGATGGAATGCCGAAAGTACCGCATCGTCTGTCTTTCTCTTGCCGCCTTGTCCAATGGTCAGATACTTTGATCCTATGACTCCTCCATCCATCGAGCAGGAAGCTTCTTCTGAAGGATTCGAAGGTGTGGGAGACGAAGCTCGATTGGCGCGTGTGATCAAGCGACTCTTTGGGCGCCATTTGATGGATATGGCGATCCTGGTGCTGCTTCCCTTAGTTTTGTCCGGCTTGAGCGACCGAGAGCATGTGCTCGGAGATCCGGACATTTGGTGGCACCTTGCGAACGCGCGATTATTGTGCGAGTCGCATCATTTTATTCAGGTGGAACCATATTCCTTTACGGTTGCCGGCCAACGTTGGGTCGATCCGGAGTGGCTCTCGGAGCTTCCATTTTGGGGTGGTTACAAGGCATTCGGCTTAGTTGGAATCTTTGTTGCGGCTTGGTTGGGCGTCTGTGCGAATGTCCTGTTCGTTTATTGGCGGAGTTATCTCGGCATGCGCCACGCCGGCGTCGCCCTCTGGATGTCTGCCCTCGGATTCGTTTTGATGTGGGTCAATACCAATGCGCGCACTATTCTTTTCGCGTATATAGTCCTGTCTGCGGAGCTCGGAATTCTGGAGGCCGCGGAACGAGGCCGTCCTCAAAAGCTATGGCTTCTACCACTGCTCTTCTGTGTCTGGATCAATCTCCACGGAAGCTGGCTCATCGGAGTCGGGCTGTTCGTTCTTTACATCGTCTGTGGATTGTTCCGCGTCGACGCCGGTATTTTCCAACAGGAAAGGTTCTCCAGTGAGCAGCGCAATCGGCTCTTAGCCATTCTGGTTGCGAGTCTAGCGGTCCTTTTCGTCAACCCTTACGGATGGCGCTCGGTCTGGAACCCACTGGACATGGCATTTAACCAGTCACTGAACATTGCAAATGTTTTGGAATGGCAGCCTCTGAATCTAGGCTGGAATGTAGGCAAGGCAGCACTCATTGTCATTGGCCTGACTATCCTTGCCAACGTGATCCATACCCGGAAATGGAAGATTTACGAACTGGCCTTCATCTTCTTCGCATGGTACGCCGCCTTTGACCATGCGCGATTTACTTTCCTTGCTGCTGTTATCACCATTCCGATGCTCGCGGCTGATATGAAGCGGAGTTTCTTTCCGAGCTCGAACCCAAAGACTATCCCACTGATGAATGGCCTGGTGGCGGCCGGCGTTATCGGTGTGATTGTCTGGTATTTTCCGACCAATTCTCTGCTGCAGAAGGGTTTGGTTGAAGGGTTTCCCCTGCAAACCATCGCATCCGTTCAGCCTTCCTGGCGCACGCTCAATGAAGAACATATTGGCGGCATGATGGATTTCAATTCCAAGTCTACGTTTATTGACACCCGATGGGATACATTCGAACACCATGGTGTTTTTAACGACTATCTCGACATCTTCCGCCTTCGTAACGCGCTTCCGCTTTTAGATAAGTATCGGATTGATCATGCCTTGCTTCGAAAAAATGAGCCTCTTTCCTACGTTCTTGAGCGCACCCCAGGCTGGAACGTGGTGCGGACCGAGGGCGAGGGGCAGGATCAGTACGAACTTTTTGCGAACTCGCTCGGAGCGGGAAAGCGTTGAAGATTGACGAACAGATTTTCACAAGGGAAGTAGAGACAGAACGCCGTCAACGGCAAATACATTCGTCAGGATCTGAACACAAAATCGACCCGAGCAGGGTGATGCGCTTTACGCCTGTTCTTCGATCGGACCTGCATTGGTCCGACGAGAGTACACCCACAGATAGAAAATAGCGGTCACCAGCAAGATGAGTGGGGCCGGGCGAGTTATCACTGCGGTCGCAATCTTTCCAAGTATTCCCATGTTTGGCGAATCCATGTGTCTGGTCAAGCGCATGAGGATCGTCAATGGAAGATCGCCGGTGAAGACCACCCCCGCAGTGCCGATGAGCAGTGCTACCCATGCCGTTGCCCCACCTTCTGCCCACAGCAGGGCACAAGCCGGAACGGAAAGCAGCAAAAGCTTCGCATCGTACGACCGGTGATAGGTAATCAACATCGACAGAGCGGCTAGCGACACCAGCGCGAAAAGCGCGTTTTGGGAGGACGGCCCGGAGCGACGCAGGACAATCAACCACCCAAGCAGAATGGCTCCGCAAACGGCGTAGGTCATCGGGTTATAGAAGCGTGGATCGTCGCGAAAAATGCTGACAAATGTCTGCAAATCGATGATCATGTCGGGACTGCCGACACCAATCGACGTTGGTCCCGGTTCGTTAATTCCGCCGTGTGCTGAAATCGTCGCAAGATTCGATTGAAGCTCGGGCATCCAATGCGGCGCGACGTGGGAGGCCCACATGGCTCCGATTAGCCCTAGGGCGAGTGCCAAGGCCCCCGCCTGCAGGGCACGCGCTCTTGGAGCTCGACCTGCGACCAGAAAATAAAGCCAAATGAGACCAACATCGTGAGGCTTGATTGCCAGGCTCGAGGCTAGGCAAATGACCCCGAGAGGAACGAGCCGTTCCTTAAGGAGGCACCAGACGGCGATGACGCACAACCCTACAACAAGTCCTGCGGTATTGCCGCCGGAGAAAATGATCTCGCAATTTGAAAGGATGATGAATGTCAGGAGAAGGGAAACTCCCGGCGCATAGATGTCTCCAGTTTGCCACATCAAGAACGCGGCGAGCAAGAAACTCCCGACGACGATGGATAGCCAAACCGCCTGTGCCCACGCCAATGGCAGGAACGTAAGCGGAGCAACGAAGAGGGAAGTCGTTGGCAGGTTGACATACAGACTTACTGACTGCCTTCGCTCAATGGACTCGGAAGGGATTTGAAATCCCTCGGCTTGGTAGACGCGCTGCAGCTGGTTTGCTTGGTATGGATCGCCGCCCTGCATCAAGCACTTCGTGCCGAAATAGATTCCCGGAAAACCCATCACCCCGCCGCGAATGCCACGTTCGAGGGAAATGCCCCACGAGAGCGAGATTCCAGCGCCCACGAGCAGCAGAAGGAGACTCATCCAATGCATCCACTTCTTGCTTGATTCCATTGCGTCTTGTCTCAGGAGCGGTGCGCAAGTGCCGAGTAATAACTCTGCGTGATCTTTCTGCCTGCCGGATCGAATCTGGGGATACGGCGAATATTCCATTTGTGCGCGAGGAAGCTGGCCGTTGTCATTAATACACCGATCCCGTATTCGACGCTGCGCTTGAAATTAATCGAAGAAGCTTCCTTGAAGTATTTCGTGGGACAAGAGATTTCGCCAATCCGGAAACCAAACATGACCGCCTGAGCGATCATCTGGTTGTCGAAGACGAAATCGTCCGAGTTTTCCAGCAATGGAAGAGTCTCGAGAAGTTCTCTCGAAAATGCCCGGAAGCCGGTGTGATACTCCGACAGTTTCACACCCAAAAACAGGTTTTGAAGCGCGGTAAGAATCCGATTGGCGATGTATTTGTAACGCGGCATTCCGCCCTTTAGCGCGCCTCCCCCAAGAATGCGGGAAGCCAGGACCATATCGTAGATTCCACTCGCGACCATTCCAGCCATTGCCGGGACAAGCGAGGGAGTGTATTGATAGTCCGGATGCACCATCACGACGACATCGGCGCCCGCTGCCAGAGCTTCGCGATAGCAAGTCTGCTGGTTGCGCCCGTAGCCGTAGTTGCTGTCGTGGATGAATGTCTGGACGCCAAGTTGCCGCGAAAGAGCGGCGGTCTGATCTTTGCTGGAGTCGTCGACAAGGATCTTGATGTCAACGATGTCAGACAGCTCTCGCACGGTCATTTCCAGCGTTTTTTCGGCGTTATATGCCGGCATTACGACCGCGACGCGCTTTCCGTTGATCATTGCCTCTCCATAGAGAAAGTTCTATTCTCATCCTCTAGCGCTTGTAAAAGCAGGCTGTGTAGCAGCAGTAACCCAGTTAGATAAGGGCGGATATCCAGCATTCTTCGCCAGTGTCCTCTTCGAGCTACCGAGTTCCACTTCCACCCCTATATTATTCGCGGGGTGAATCTCGACGCCAGATAACCTTGGAGCGACGGGATTTAAATCGAGACGCACCCACTGTATCAACGATTTCGATCGTTCTTCGTCGAGCGGCTGGGGACAATCGCGAATCCAGGCCAAGCCGTTGTGAGTTCGAAGGGAGGTGACAGGGGGTAGCGGCGCTGCAGATTACCCGAGACCGGAGAGCCGGCAGCCTGTCGCGTTACGCGCGACACTGTACTCTAGGGGGGCAGAGGCATAAGCCCCCCCTGTCCAGTCGCTCGATAGGCAGATCCAACTAATCTAATTAGATAAACTGCCGAAACTGTGGTTGCACGTTTCGCAGTCGTCCTGCGGGCCCAGTTACTACGAATTGTTACGAGAGACAAGAACTGATTGGGCGCACCCTGCTGCGCAGCATCACCACCAAGTGAACGATGCGAAGCCAAAGCGCCAAATCCGTACTTTGCCGCTCTCGGTTGATATCTTGATCTTGACGTTTACTCTAAGCAATGTGTCCGGAATAGCCCGAAACTCAATGACTAAAGCGAAGTGGCAAGATCGCTGCTAATAGCGTTAAACGCGATCTTGATCTCAGTCGAAAGACCCTTCATAGAAATGACGGCACCGAATGCAGTCAGCGCCACAAAAAGCGCATATTCGACTAGATCTTGTCCTTCTTCCCTATTTAAGAGAGTTGCGAAGTAAATATAGAGTTTGGGGAACACTATCTTCACCGCTCTCTAAATATTGAGTTGGTCCTTACTGGCAGTTACCAGGGGACCGCCATAACTACAGGGAAGATTGAAGATCGCTGCTGATCACGTTGAATGCCGTGTTGATTTCGCTGGACAAGCCCTTCATAGCGGCAACCGCACCGAAAGCAATCAAGGCCACGACGAGAGCATATTCAACGAGGTCCTGACCTTCTTCGCGATTCATCAGGTCCTGCAACTTCAAGTAAGCTTTGAGCATCATTTGATTCATCTCCAGTTCTCCTAAGCATGTTTTGTGTTCCAGCTACACGCTGGGCTAGCTATCTCATAGCAAATCTATTGCCACTCGATAAGGGTTTCGTGCATTCATTAAAACTCAATAACTTACGAGGAGTCAAGCACAATTGGATGTAAACAGCCGTATACAGTAGGCTCCAAGTTTTGCCGCTCTCGTATACATCACACGAAAGTGTCATTCCATAAATCCGGCAACTTACAGATTTGCCAGCCGTTTCGCGATGACTGAATGACGTATCAGCTGACGGTCTTCTTCGCTATCTCGCCCCGAATTCAGTGCAAGGCCAACAGTATCAAAGTAACGTCCGAAATGCGGAATGCTAATCGGCGATTATGGATCGAATGGATTCTCGCTCTCAACCCTTCCAATCCAGCGAAGGAAGGGCCCGGCTTTACGCCTCAATCTAACAAGCCTGCAACGTTGGATATCGCAGTCACTTAGATTCGAAGCTCGAGATCTCGACAATATCTCCTGGCTGCGCGTCGTTCTCGCGAATGCTGCCAGCCGCAAGCTCGATCACAGAATGAGCCCGAAGACAAGCTGATAGGCGCCAGGGGGGCACGTTCCTTCGGATCTTTCGTATCCGATATTCCCGATCGAGGTAGACCAAGTCGATCGAAAACTGCATCCCGAAGGTGTGGACCGCTTCGCAAGGCACGATCCATAGCCCTTCTCCGGCAGCCAGTCCTTTGCGGCCCAAGAGGCCTCGTGACCGTCTCTTGCCGCTGTCGGCGATCTCGACGTTTGTGGCAATTTGAGTATTGCGCGTGATGTTTTTGACACGAAGCCTCATAGCCTTATCGGAAGCGACCTTTGGCTTAAACCATTTGCGCAATGACATCAAAACGATCGCTCCTTCTCTGGTGTTTCCTAATCCCTGCAGACTGACCGCCGGCAATCATTTAGGACGGGATAAGCTCGCGAAGTGAACCTGGTGGCACAAATCATGAGGCGCAACTAAAGAACAAGCCCTGTCCATTGGGACAGGGCTCGCACAGCAATGGCGTTCTATTAGAGCATTCAGAATACTCACGGTCGACGCTATTGAGGTGATGATGAACCACCCATACTCGCTCCGCCTCCGCCGCCACCTCCACCACCGCCGCCGCTATATCCGCCGCTATCGGACAACGGCGTCTCAGGCTTCATGGTTTCGATGAGCTGCTCCACCGGTATCGTCGCCGGCGCAGCTGGTGGGGAGACTACCGCCGTGTCGGGGGTGTACATGGGGGTATTCGAGTTGGGTGGCAGGAATGGCTGTGGACGCCTCGGCACTGCTATTTCGGTTCCAGCAGGCACGGGAGAGACGATCTCTGGTGTGACGATGACAATGAGCTCGGTATTGTTTTTCGTCCGCGACATGCTTTGGAAGAACTTGCCAAGGATCGGAATGTCACCAAGGAACGGGATCTTCTGAAATGTTTCGTTTTCCGTATTGTCTAACAGGCCGCCGATGGCGAAGCTTTGGCGATCGCCAAGTTCGACCTCAGTCTTGACCCGGCGCACGGTGATCGCGGGTTCAACGAATCCTGCAATTGAAACAGCATCGCCGAAGTCGAGCGCGCTCACTTCGGGTGAGACCTGCAAACGGATTGTGCCTCGCGGCGTGATCGTGGGAATGAAGTTCAGCCGGATGCCGTATTCTTTGAACGAGATCGTGACGGCACCACTACCGCCGACTCCAGCACCCTGAACCATCGGAAAGGGATATTCGCCGCCCGCGAGAAAGCTGGCTTGCTTTCCGTTCTGAGCGAGGATGTTGGGCTCGGCGAGTGTTTCAGCGAGTCCCCGTTGCTCCATGGCTTCGATCGTTGCTCCGATGTTTAAGCCGGGATAGAAGGCGAATAGGTTGAGAGGATTCGTAACAGAAAGCGTGGTGGGTGCGCCCGGCGTAGGAGTGACCGACGGCGAAGAGAACTGTCCGGTTGTCTCTGAGCCGATCGTGTTTCCAATTCCGGTGCTGAACACGTTGATGCCCAGCTGTCTCTCTTTGGTGCGATCGATACTTGCAAAACGCACTTTCAGGAGAATCTGCCTCTCCGGCTCTGGAACCCTCACGTTCAACAGATTGATGACTTTCCCAGCTGTCCCCGAAATCAGTACGGCTCGGCTGGAACTGCTCAAGTCGGCGACGGTACCGCGAAGATAAACGTTTCCGCCTTCGGTGGTGACGCTCAGTTCCTGGCCCGGCAATTCCGTGCGCAGCTGGCGCCGTACGGCCTCTAACTGATCGTGAGATGCAAAGGTGCTGGGGCGTACTGTGACGTTAAAGAACTGACGACCACCGCCAGTGTCCCACAGAATCAACGTCGTCTCGCCAGCCAATTTGCCGTTCACGAGGACCTGGGTAGGACTTACGGCGCTGGCCTCAGCAAAATCTCCCAAGCCGACCACGATGCGCGTAATGGGGCGTGCCAGGTCGAGGACGACTGACTTGCCGACTGTGACAGACAAGTCGTTCGCAGAATCCTGGCTCGAAGGTCCGACTGGCTGCATCGGTGTCGGTGCCGCAGGAGTTTGTGCAGGGGGCGCGGGATTCTGTGTCGCAGACGGAGCCGTCTGAGCAGCAGGTGTTCCACTCTGAGCGGCTTCAGCGGCCGCCTGACTTCGGATTGCCATCGGAGCGCATACAACGAACGCCAAGATACTGAAACTGGCAATGCTAACGCCGGTTCTCACTTTCACTGTTGCCCCCCGGGAGTAACAAATTTCTCTTCAGATTTTTGTGCACCGTTAATCACAGTAATGGTGAATGGCGGCGCTGCAGTTGCTTTTGCTTTCCTTGGCGCGGCAACTGTTGTTGGCTTTTTCGGCGACACTCCGCCTGTAAAAAGATTCGTCATCGCGGTCTCTGGGACGGTCACGGTTGAGGTGTCCAGCGGATTTCGCAGCACCAACTGGATTTTCATCTGATTGCTCGCCAAGGCGAGGATTTGCGCCTGTTCCGGTGTGACAAGCAAGTTCACAACCTGCACCGACTGCGGTTTACCTTCGGCATCCTTCTGGATGTCCTGACCAGCGGACAGCACTTCGATGTTTTGCAGGATCGTTTTCGTTTGCGTGTCCTGACCATTTCCCTGGCCTGGCGCAACACCCGAAACCAGCACGTCGACCCGCACTACCCGGAGTGACGAAGCCCGCTACACCGACGACCTCATCAACTTTGATCGCGCAGGCTCGCATGCCTTCCTTGATTGTGGCAGCGAGTCCACCGCCGGAACCCATCGGCGCCAGGCGGTTATCAAGAATCGGCTCCCCCGAATAGATGTTTGAAATCACCCCGCGGCCGATCGCATTTTTCTTGTCGAGAATCGCGCCTGGAGGGACCTGTCCTACCAGTTGAATACTTGTCAGGTCGGTCGGGGCGAGGATCATCCCAATCTTGATGTCTTTGGAAGCGGCAACGATTGTCGTGGACGCCTGAGGCTTCGCGACATTTAAACGTGCCCCCACCATACGCCAGACGACGTATGTGCTGATCGCCGCGATCACGAAAGCACTGAGGAGGATGATCAACAATCTTCGGTTCATTCAGAGATCCTGTCTTCGTTAACTTTATGGTTTGGCATCGGCCCGTTATCCCGGCGTTGGCGACGCATAGGAAACGGCGGGCTGAGTCCGCCGAGTTAGGGAGTCACTTGGTTGAGCTCCAAATGAGGATTAATGACGATGAAGTATAGCATCACTGCTGAAGTGCTTCGTCAACAAAAAAAAGAACCTTTAACCTATAGTACCCCTGCTGTCACCTAGCTTTTTCCCGCATTGAAACGCGCGATTGCCTTCGCATCTTCTAGGTCCGCAGCTTTGCCTCTTGAAGCTTCAGCGTTAGTCATAAACCAGTCTCATTCGGACGCAAACCGAGCCTGACTTCTTCATTCGGTGCGTTGTTACTGCAAGCTGATCTGTGCCACTACTATGAGCAATGCCCATAACCCTGTCTAGTTACTTTGGGATTTTGGGCGGCCTTTCCGCCGGCGGCGTTAGCTGTCGGTGTTTTCCGACGGCAAACTTGCCCGTCAATCGGAGTTTTAGCCCACCTATGAATCGAAGATATGGGTTGCATCAGGCGTGTTCCAGCGGAGTTCCCCCCAGGCTTCCATGTTCAAAATCGGGATCGTCCAGCATTGCTTTCATTGCGCACGTAACAAAAGGCATCTGCATTTGTTATCCATACTGGGTCAAAAAGGGACTCACTCAATGTAAAGTAGGATCAAGCCAAGCAGGAGAGGAATCCGATCCCGATATGGGGAGTCCCCCGATTTCACTTTTTGCAGTCCCACCACGAGGGCACCAAAGACCATATTCCTTTTTGGTCTCGGTCCTGGTGCATATCCTCGTTGTGGGCGTGGTTATTTATGGGTTCATTTTTGCTCCTCGCATTAATATGAGATCCGCTGCTGACCGGTATACGCTTCGGCAGGTTGACATTACTCTTCCTGATCCCGTGAGAAGGCAGAATTCAGCGAACAGCGGTACGTATCCCGGAAAAAACTCGACGGCGCACACGACGTCAGCACATAACCTTCCGGCTGCGCCGACATCAAGTCCTCTCCAGCTTCCAAAGCTGCACCTGGCGGACAGCACCGTGGTTCAGCCTGACATTCCGCCGAATCAGCTCATCACTAAGGCCAAGCTTCCGTCCCTGTTACTTTGGTCTGCGCAGCGGCCCAAGATTCAACTCATCACTCCGCCGCAACCACAAAAGCTTGCCATCAACAATACGCGCCCGGTCTTGACGCGTCCCACACCCGAGACGCATGTTTCGGATGTTCCAATGACATCAACACCGTTTTCAACGTCGATGCCGATGCCCTCCCCCAGCTCATCGACTCCTGTGGTTGTTTCTGGCGCTACTGTCAGTGATTTACTGCCAGAGACTACGTCCAAGTCCTCCATTCAGCCGAGTTCGGCAGCCATGCTATCTATCTCGGAAGAGGAAATGGCCAAGGGGACTATTGCTTTGCCGGCAGTGAATCAGACTGCGCCCGGCAGTGAGACGGGCGCCATGCGGCCAGGAAAAGCAGGTAACTCCTCCGAGTCCGGCAGTGGCGATCCCAAAAGTAGTGGCGCAGAAAAAGGTGTTCAGCAGAGTCAGGGCGCATCTGGAAACTCGCCGGGTCCTGCGGGTACGCGCAACGGCGCGAACGCAGGAAACGGAGGAAACTCCGGAAGTGCGAGCGGTAACTCCGGCTCGGGGAACGGAGGCGGCGGGCAGGGTAGTGAGCCAACGTTTACCCGGATCACTCTTCCGCAAAACGGTACGTATGGCGTAGTCGTTGTGGGATCCTCGATGGCAGAGGAGTTTCCGGAGACATCCAGACTCTGGGGGGGCCGGCTCGTCTATTCCGTATATCTTCACGTTGGTTTGGCCAGGAGTTGGATTCTGCAATACTCGCTTCCGTCAAAAAGCGAAGCATCCACTGCAGGGAACGTGAATCACATCGAAGCTCCTTGGCCGACTTACATCGTTCGACCCAGTGACAACCCTGTCAATGTAAATGCGGATGCCTTGATGGTTCACGGATTTGTGAATGAAACCGGACACTTTGAATCGTTGGGTCTAGTCTTCCCGCCGGAGTTTACGCAGACCAGGCTTCTGTTGCAGGCGCTTCAGCAGTGGAAATTCAGACCAGCCAAGCACAATGGGCAGATTGCACGTGTGGAAGTACTCTTGATCATTCCGGAAGATGCGGATTAGTACTTCAATCGGATAAAGGGCTCATCTGGAATTGAATCCTTTGCCAAGGCTCGGCCCTTCTACTTACAACTCCCAAATGTACTCATTCTCGAGCCGTGATGAAGCGGATGACGACGTCGAACCTGACGCAATTCGTTTGGCTTATCTACCGGCGACACGCAACTCCGCATCGCTGTCCTTCAGCCGTTCAAGGAATCGATCGAGCATTTTCCTGTCTGCGCCATTTTCTCGCATTGATTCGCCGCTGTTTGGATCGACTGCCTTCGACAGAACAAACGCAAGGCCCAAGCCATCGCTGCCCCAGCGGACGACCCGCGATTGGACCGCTATGGAATCCTCGAGGTTTCTTCCGGAGCTATCTGTTCTTTGCAATGTCATAAGAACCATGGTTCCAGGAAACCACCGTTCTTCAGTGAGCACGTAGAAACCAGTCGAACTGATGTCGGCGATCTGGTAAGCGCGGGGTGTGCTTCCGGTCCAGTAATACGCAACAAGGCCCGGCAATGGTTGGCGCGGTGCACGCCGACGATCCGAGGAGAGCCAGTTTTGGATCCAGCCTAAGAGCGAACCTCGCTTTCCGGACTTTAATCCTAAGTTATCCATAGTGTCTTTCCCCTGATCTGTAATTTGCTTGCCTGTCGAGCGAATTTGCAATGGGGCATGGGCGGAAGAACCATTACCAGATTGCTTTTCCTTAGAAGCTACAACACCCTGGGAATTCGACAAGGTAGCAATGGAGCCTGACAGCCGCTCGAGGCGCCGCTCCATTTCGTCCGCTACGCAAATCACCATCTGATCTCCTGGCTGGGTTTGCGAGGAATAAATGGTATGCGCCGGCAACACCAAGGCACTGGCGGCTTCGTCCTTTAATGGCTCGACAGTGGAAGTGAGAAAGGACTCGATTTCTTGTATAACTCGATAGTTACTGTCAAGGTAAACCAAATCAACCGGGGAGTGGACCTGTGCCGGAAGAATGCCTCGATAAGGAATCATCCACAGGCCGCTATCCGGCTTGATGCTCGCTCTGTCAATTAGCTCTCGTACATGACCCGGGGAAGCATCGGCTACAGTTACTCCTAAACTAAGGAAACTCTCGCGCGTCTGATTGTATACACAGTATCTTTGACCTTCCATATCTCCTCACCCTTTCCGCGCGACCGCAGGGCGTGCTTCTCTTAAGTAATCTCTGTTTCCAGTTATTGAATTCAATTCTTTCGATAGTCGAATAACTGATGCTTCCAAAGCTGCTGGCCGGCGTTCCGTTGCCTGGAGTCTTATCTAGATGAAACGTCTCAAAACTCTCCTGTTTTCAAGGCGACGGAACTTCCGGCCGGCGATGCGAACGGTGGATTCGCCGACAGAGCTGACGTCCGGCCACTTTCTGTACTCGTGTCGCCCTCGCTATTTAACGCGGGTGCGACGGCGCTGAATCAGGATGACCAGCACAAGAACGAAAAGTACGCCGGCAGCAACCCGGATGATTGTCGACGTGTCCATTATGATTCCCCTTTCGCGTGTTCGGATCCATCTGGGTCACATGGTGCGAAGTGTTGCAGGCTCCACAGGATCTTCGATGAATAATGATCTACTTAACCTTCGTGCGTCGGCGCTGAATCAGAATGACCAGCACAAGAACAAAGAGCACGCCGGCAGCAATTCGGATAATTGTCGCAGTGTCCATCGCGATACCCCCTTTCCATGTTTGGATCCGTTTCTTTCACATGGTACGAATTAGTTCATGTTTCCCACGGTCTCTAATGAATCGTGGTTACTTAACACGGCTGCGGCGGCGCTGGACTAAGAAGCCCAGTACCAGAACGAAAAGCACTCCGGAAACTACTCGGATGATCGTCGCGCTGTCCATTGCAATCCCCCCTTCAATTTAGTGACCAAATAGAGATTTGAATGAATCTGCCATAAGGATCACGGCAGGTCCGAGAACCACAACGAACAGAGAGGGGAAGATAAATAAAACAAGCGGGAAGAGAAGCTTGACCGATAACTTAGCTGCCTTCTCCTCAACCTCCTGCACGCGCTTCGTTCGCAGCGTGTCAGAATGAACTCGCAGAGTCTTGGCAATGCTCGTACCGAACTGCTCTGACTGCACGAGCATCGAAACCAGATTGCGGACAATATCAAGGCCGGTACGATCGGCCAAATGTTTCCAGGCTTCCGAACGAGCGCTACCCGCCCGTTGTTCCAATGCGACAACAGTTAACTCATCGCTCAGGATCGGCTGCGAAACTTTGAGCTCTTCCGCGGTGCGAGCGGTTGCCTGGTCCAGGCTGAGGCCGGCCTCGACGCAGATGACGAGCATGTCGAGCACGTCCGGCAGGCCACGCCTGATCTTCGTCTGGCGTTTGGAAATCTGTCTTCCAAGCCAGAAGTCTGGTGCGAGAAACCCCAGACCAAGGCAGGCGATATAGATGAAGAAAGGATTCTGCCGGGCAAAGCCCGTTACCATCGCAATCAGGCAGAGAAACAGCGGCGTGATCACCTTTGCGCCGTAGAAGATCTTCATCGCAGAATCTTCGCGGAATCCGGCGCGGATCAACCGCTGCTGGATCACAGAGACTTCCGCTTCGCTCCTGGGAATGACTTTTTCGAACCGCTCGACGACGCCTTCCAGCACTTCGCGGGTATCCAGGATGGTCGTTTTCAGTGTCTTTTGCTGCCTTACCTGCGGATTAATCGCGGAACTGATGCGCGCCTGAATGCGTTTCGCGATAGAAAATGAGGACGCCGCCGCTCAAGACCAGCAGGAACACCGCAAAAAATGAAGCGATTGCTACTCCCATAAGTCCCCTTTACACGTCCATGTTGACGATCTTGCGAATAATGAGTCCGCCCACCACGATCATGCCGCCTGCAGCGTAGAGAAGCTTGATTCCGATCTCGCGAGTCCACAGCAGGCTCATCATTTCCGGATTGACGAAATACAACGCGCATCCCAGAAAAATCGGGAGAAAAGTAAGAATCAATCCGGTCAGCCGTCCCTGCGCGGTGTGAGTCATGACTTGCCGCTTGAGACGGAATCGTTCGCGAATGACTTCGGAGGCCTTTTCCAGCACTTCGGCCAGGTTGCCACCGCTTTCCTTCTGAATCAGGATTCCGGTGACCACGATTCTCAAGTCCTGGACCGGCATCCGATTGGTCATGTTCTCCAAAGCCGTCTTCAGTTCCAGTCCGTAGTTCTGTTCATCGAAGCAAACGCGGAATTCCGTGCCGACCGGGTCGGGGCATTCACGGGTGACCAGACCCAGCGCCGAATTCAAGCTGTGCCCGACGCGAAGTGCGCTGCAGACCAAGTCCAATGCTTCAGGCAGACCCTCTTCAAACTTGCTGAGGCGCTTGTTGCGCTTGAACATGACGTAGCCAATGGGAGCGAAACCGGTGGCCGCGCCGATCAGCACTCCGAAGAGAATAGCGCCGGTGCGCCAATAGACAAGGTAGCCCGGGACCGCAAACGCCACGAAGCACATCATCATCAGTCCGCCGACGGTCCATTTCAGGTCGGCCTGATAGAGCAAACGGCGCAAGCGCGGCGTCAGTTCGACTTTGCGGAGTGCCTTGTCGATCCACGGGATAGTGCTCAGCAACTCGTTTTTGCGGACGTCGATCAGCAAGTCGGACATGTCGGACTTCGACTTGTCAGTGGCCAGGGCCGAGTCGAGCCGGGCCAGCATTTCCTTGTCCTGCTTTGAGGCGCCAGTGCCAGTTGCAGCGGCCAGCAGAGCGACTACTGCGAAGACTGCGACAAATACAATTAAAATGATCAGACCCATCGCTGCTTAGCCCCCTTTCTGCTCAATTGACTTCGGTGACACGTTCGAACAGGCTCGGCGGCAGGAAAATGCCTGCAGTCCGGAGTTGCTCGAGGAATCGCGGGACGAATGCCGCTGGGCTTGAACAAGCCAAGCACTTTTCCATTCGGTCCGATGCCTTTCTTCTGGAACGTGAAGATTTCCTGCATGCTGATCACGTTCTCTTCCATGCCGGTAATTTCGTGGATGCTTACGCATTTGCGCGAGCCGTCGCTCAAGCGTGTGCACTGCACAACGATGGTCAGTGCAGAAGCGATCTGTTGCCGCACGGTCTTTTCAGGAAGGCTCAGGTTGCTCATCGCCACCATCGATTCGAGACGGGTGAGGGCATCGCGCGCCGTATTGGCGTGGACGGTGGTCATCGAACCTTCGTGGCCCGTATTCATGGCCTGCAACATGTCGAATGCTTCTTCGCCGCGGACCTCACCGATGACGATGCGGTCGGGACGCATACGGAGGCTGTTGATGAGCAGTTGCCGCTGCCGGATCGCTCCCTGGCCCTCGACGTTCGGCGGCCGCGTCTCAAGACGCACAATGTTTTCCTGCGCCAGCTGTAGTTCGGCCGCGTCTTCGATGGTGATGATGCGCTCGTTCTGCGGAATGTACTGCGAAAGAATGTTGAGGAAGGTCGTTTTTCCGGCGCCGGTGCCGCCGGAAATCAGGATGCTGAGGCGTGCACGCACGGCCGATGAGAGCAATTCCATCATCTCGGCGGAGATGCTCTTCAGCTGCACCAGCTGGTTGGCGGCCAGAGGGCCGGTTCCGAAGCGGCGAATGGACAACGACGGTCCGTCGAGAGCGAGCGGCGGAATGATGGCGTTCACGCGCGATCCGTCAGGCAAGCGGGCGTCCACCATGGGCGACGACTCGTCGACTCTGCGTCCGACGCGCGAAACGATTCGGTCGATGATCTGGAGCAGATGCCGATCGTCGCGAAATGATGCATCCGCGCGCGTCAGCAGCCCGCCGCGTTCGATGAAGACGTGGTCCTTGTCATTGACGAGAATGTCGGAGATCTTCTGGTCCTTCAGGAGCGGCTCGAGCGGCCCGAGTCCAAAGACTTCGTCCAGCAAGTCGGTCTGGATCTTTTCCTGCTCGTCAAAACTCAGCGGCACCCGGCGATCGCTGATGATTTCGCTGATAATGCTCGAAACTGCCTGGCGTGCCTGGTTCGAATTAACGCGCGACAGCTTCTCCAGATCCAGTTTCGAGATCAGAGTGCGATGTACTTCCGATTTAAAATTTTCCAGATTTAGATGTTCCACTTTGCGACCTTCCAATTCACGGGATTTTTAACGACCCCATCGTTTAACCGAACAGACTGAATCCTTTTTTCTTCTCGGTCTTTGCAGGCATTCCGCATGCCGTCCTTGCCATGTCCTGTATCGCCCGCGCAATCATCGAGTCTTCAAGGGCCAGCGGCGTGGCCTCATTCTGCATCCGCCGCACGGTGACATAATCGCTGGGAATCTTCCATTGCACCGGCCGGGTCAGCGCCTTCGAAATGTGCTCCTCGTCCACTCCGCCCGAGCGCGGCATGAATCGGTTGAGCACGATCTCGAGATTGGAGCCGCCGTTCTTGAAGTATTCCGAAATCACGCGATGCGAATTGCGCAGTTCGGGAATTCCTGCCTGCATCACCAGGTAGACCGTGTCCGCCTGATCCACCAGCGTCGTTCCGCTCAAATCGAATCGCGAACCTGCATCGACGACCACATAGTCATAGGCCATGCCGGGCGACGGCAACCAGCCGCTCCACCGCTTCGTTGCTTACTTCCACCTGGGGGAATTTGCCCGGGGCCGCGAGAACGAACAAGCCGGAACTGTGTTTGGTCAGAAGCTTTGAAAGAAAGTTCTGATCCATTCGGGTGTAGTTCTGCAGGGCATCCACGGTCGAGAACTGCGGGCTGATGCCGAGATTCAGCGCAGCATCGCCTAAGGGAAGATCCAGATCGATCAGCACCGCACTCTGTGCGCACTCCTGCACCAGCGATACCGCAAAGTTGCAAGCCACCGTGGTGACGCCCGAGCCGCCCTTGCCGCCCAGAAAGACCAATACCTTTCCGCCCGGCTTGTTGGAGGCCATGCGCGTAGCGGGGCGGCGTGAGGATGGCCCGCGACAAGCGCCTCGTTCAGCGGCCCAGCGCCACCGGCTGCGAAAGAAACTCACGGGCCCCTGAGCGCATGCAGCTCATCAGCAGGTTGGGGTCGTTATTCATCGAGAAGACCATCACCGTTACAGCTGGATTGGCGGAGATCTCTTCCACCAGTTCGAGCGCGTAGCGCTGGTCGCCGTCCAGATCGATGATGTACTACGTCGAAATTCTGTTCCATCATCCGTGGAACGTCGCCCGTCTTCGATGGATACGCAGGGAACTCCCGCACCGTCGAGCTACCTGAGCCGGCCAGGGCGTTGGCGACAATCCTCCTGCGATTCTCATTCGGGCCGATTAGCGCAATCGACAAATCGCTTGTGCCAGCCGCTATTTCGAAATCTTGAAATTGATTCTGCATTACCGGTCTGAGACTCCTAGCTGCTTGCGGTCTTGATCGGGATTAACCTCGCATCTCAATGTTTCTTCTCTGTCTGCATATTGCAAATCTATTGTCTCAACCCGCAAAGGCAAAAAACGATATCAGTGTCCCAACTGCGATGGCCGGCGCATAGGGCATCTTCCGTGCACCAGGGATTTGAGAGCGTATGCTTTTGTTCCGCGCGCCCCTCACGTTTTCTCCATCCGAACATCAAATCGCCTGTGCCGCGTAAAAAGCTCTCCGACAAATCCGCCCAAGACCGCCCAGCCGATTGCCATCACCCCACCCACGATTCCTGTTAATACCAACGCCAGAAACAACTGCTTTGGCCCGACCCATGCGCCGATCGCTGCGCATAGCTTCACATCTCCCATACCCATGCCGCCCATGCAATGCGAGGAATGCCGAACAGCAACAACCCCAGCCCCACGCCTTCAAGACTCTGCCCGATTCCGATCCCGTGCCAGCTTTTGGCACGAACGACACAACAATCCCCGCTGCCAAAAAGGGCAGCACCAGCCAGTTGGGAATGCGGCGGCTGCGTAAATCGGTGAAGGTCGACACAGCAAGAACGAGAACAGTCGGCCACCAAGCGATCGAATGCAACTCCGCCCCCCTCATTCCCTACTGTGAATACGGAATGACTTCTCTATGTATGCAATTGTCCCTCCAAATCATGCATAAGTCAAGGTGTATTAATTCAATGCGATACACTGAAGTTGTAACAACTCGGTGTACACGGTTGTATACGGCAGACAATGCGGGTGAAGCAGTAGGGTTACACTTCCACGCCACTCAAAATCGTGTTTCTCGAGTTAAAAGCCGGCCAATAACTCCCCGAAACTCCTGATATCCCGTTTCTACCCAGTTAGAGGCGCGGCTCAATCCTCGCCCGTGCAACTCTTGATTCCCTTGCGTCTTCGGCACGCGGTGAAGTCTCAAACAACCAACGGTTCATAATGCCCGGCAATTGCCTGGTCTGCGACCTTTTACCCGGAGTCGCCGGACTAGTCGATGAGAGATAGGGCAAGTGTAACGGTCAACCGTTCAAAGGCGAAATTCGAAGCCTAGCTTCACGTTACTTAGGTCAGGAACATACAGTCCCCATAGCTGAAGAACCGATAGCTGTTCGTGACTGCATGAGCGTAGGCGGCCAAGACTCGCTCGCGGCCGGCAAATGCGCTCACCAGGATGAGCAAACTCGACTGGGGCAAATGAAAGTTCGTCAACAACCCGTTTACGATACGAAATTGAAATCCAGGCTGAAATGAAAATCTCGCGTCTCCCCGGTGTGCGGCTCCAGCGGTCCACCGCCCGCCTCTAAGCGCAACCGCCTCCAACGTGCGCACGACGGTTGTGCCCACGGCGATGATCCGGCGGCCGTCCTCCTTCGCGCGGTTCACTGACTCGGCCGTTCCCTCGGGAATGGTGTAACGCTCCCGGTGCAGCCGCACCTCGTCGACTCGCTCAACGCGCAGAGGCGCAAATGTTCCCAGACCCACATGCAAGGTGACGCGCGCAATCTCCACTCCTTTGGCCGCAAGTGCATCGAGCACCGTACTCGTAAAGTGCAGCCCCGCAGTGGGCGCAGCCACCGAACCGCGCTCGCGCGCGAAAACGGTCTGATAGCGCTCACGGTCTTCCATCGCATCATCGCGTCGAATGTAAGGAGGCAACGGCATATGCCCGATCTGTTCGAGCGCTGCATAGAAGTCCGCCACTGGCGCAAAGCGCAACAGGCGCTCGCCAAATCCGCCCCGCTCCACGACTTCGGCTTCGAGTGCCATTTGGCCTGACGGCGAGTCGAAAACCAACCGCTCCCCGATCGCGACCTTCCTGCCCGGCTCGGACCAGGGCACGCCATTCGCTCTCACCTGCCGGCTCAGTGAGCATGACTTCAATGCGCCCGGTGGGTTTCTCCCGTTCCCGCACGCAAGGTCCGCCGCGCGAAGAGCCGCGCCGGAATCACCCGGCTGTCGTTCAACACCAGCAGATCGCCCGCCCGCAACAGGGAAGGGAACTCGCTGAATTGCGCATCGCGAAGCTCGCCGCCTTCGCGGTCCATCAACAGCATGCGGCTTTGGCCGCGTTCCGGCAGGAGGCTGCTGCGCGATCAACTCCTCGGGCAGATCGAAATCGAAATCCGCAACTCGAAGGCGCTCGCCGAATCGTTCCTCGCCGAATCGTTCATGGAATAATCTTTCCCACGTTGGCGAGAGCGCGATGCCGGGCCCTTTCGATCGCTGCATTCAGCTCCTCGCGTTTCGCTTCAAATTCTCCGGGGGCAAATCGACGGGAACCTGTGTCCAGTGCGCCCAGCTCACGCAGATTCGCGTAAAAGGCATGGGCACCAGGAATCGATCCCACGAGTTGATTGTCCAGGCTTTCCGCGGCTGCAAGTGAAATGCCCCGATGGGCGCGCCCGTCATCTGCGCCAACTTGATCGGCCCCATCTTGGTTCGATAGATGGGCCCGCGCGGCCCATCGGCGGTGAAGATCGCGGTGCGGCCGGACTCGATCACGTGTCCCAAACCGAGCAGCCCTTCGCGCGCACCACGCGAACTCGATCCGCGCACCGCATCGAAGCCAAACATCTTGAGAATGCGCGTGATGAGTTCGCCGTCAAAGCTGTGGCTGATCAGAATCACCGCGCCCGATCCGCGAAAGTAAAATGCGCAGGGAAGCACGCACTGGTGCCAGAAGCAGTAAATTTCGGGGCCGGCCTTTTTGCCTCGCAGCAACCGGGATGACGCCCGCTTCGGCGATCACTTCGAAGCGCCACGTGCGGCCAACCACGCTGAGCAGAGCCCAGACCATGCGCGGAACGACGGCCAGCACAAGGCGCTGACCAATCGTGAATCTGGGGCTCGCTTCGGTGGTCACTTCATTGATTCTAGCTGCGGTTTCCGGCCGGGATATCGAACCGGCTGCTAGCTATAGCGCAGCCAGCGCATCAGCTCCGGCAATGTGGCGCGCTTTCCATACATCAGAATGCCCACGCGATAGAGCCGTGCAGAAAACCACAACACGAGCCAGACACTCAGGACCAGCAGGCCGATGGAAACGGCAAACTGCCACGTACGGCGGGATCTCCGAAGCCATGCGCAGGAACATGATGACCGGCGCTGTCGGTGGAAAGAATGATGCCGCCACGGACCAGAAGGAATTCGAGTCGTTGATGATCGAGCAGGATCAGGGCGAAACTGAGCCATGTCGGCGCTGCGGCCAGCGGCATATACATCTGCAGCTCCTGTTCGGTTTCGCATGTAGCCGCAAGGCCCGCAAACAGGGAACTGTAAAGCAGGTAGCCGAGCACGAAGTACACGGGGAACAGAACGGCTTCAGTCCACGTGAAGTGCACCGCAAATTCACCGGTCATGAGTGCTGCAGCAAGCGGCGAGATCAGAATCGCCGCGCCAGCCACCAGCCAAATGGCAATCTGCGTCAACCCCACCGCGCCTACGCCGATCAGTTTTCCCGCCAGCATGTCGCCGGGCTTTGCAATCGCCAGCATCACTTCGAAAATGCGCGATGTCTTTTCCTGGATGATCGAACGAGCCACGTTCATGCCGTAAATCATCGTGGTCATCGATAACAGAAAGGCCATCACGTAGCCCTTCCAGAGCGAAGCCTCGGCGTTGGTCTTCACCAGGCTCCCGTCCTTTTTCACCTGGAGCGTGTCGAGCGCGACGCCATCCACGAGCGTGTCCGCATCCCCCTGCTTCATTCCGCTACCCATCAGCTGTTCATCCAGCACTGCATGCGTCAATGCCGATTTCAACCGCGCGGCCGGTGATGAAGTCTCCCGAGGATTGCGAGATGAACGTCGCCGTGGGTGTTTTGCCCGGCGACATATCCACCCAGAGCAGACCATCCAACTGTTCCGATTGCACCTGCTTCACCAGCCGCGCACGTTCCTGCGGTGTCGGCTGGCGCAATCACGTCGACTCGCGCCTTGGCTTCCTTGTCGCCGACCAGTTGATCGCGAATCTCGTTTGCCAGCGCTAGGTCGGATGCCGCCACGGCCATGTGCCGGTTTGCGCCAAGGCCGAGGCTTGAGAGATAGCCGACTCCGAGAATCAGTGCGAATACCGCCAGGCAGGCCGATGGTAGTCATCCGGAAGGCTCGTCCGCGCACTTGCTCCAGATACTCGCGTCTTGCGATGAGCAGAATATTACGCATCGGCTTTGCCTCCCACTGTCCAGATGAAGATTTCTTCCAGCGATGGTTCGACCAGCTCGAACCGATAGATGGTGGCGCCCGACGAAGCTTCTTGCAACAGTTTCTGCGCGTTGCCATGCGGCTTCAGCTTGATCTCCGCATGCCCGGAGAAGTTCTTTGGCTTCGGCAATCTCAGGGCTGCTCGAGAAACTCCGCGCTTCCTTCAAACTCAACCACCACGTGATTTCGTTCGTAGCGCGACTTGATCTCGCGCATGCGGCCCGCGAGCACTGCTACTCCGTGATCGATGAGGCAAATCGAATCGCAGAGCTTCTCTACCTGATCCATGCGGTGGGTTGAAAACACAATCGCTTTGCCCTGGTCCTTCAACTCGAGAAGCGTCTTCTCCAGCAGCTTCGCGTTCACTGGATCGAGGCCGCTGAAGGGCTCGTCCATGACGATCAGCCCGGGATCGTGGAGCAGCGATCCGATGAACTGGATCTTCTGCTGCATGCCCTTGGAAAGCTCTTCGGTCTTCTTGCCCAGTGTCTCGTCGATTTCAAGCCTCTTGGCCCAATCCGCAGCCCGCTTGCGCGCTTCGGAGGCCGTGAGGCCGTGCAGCTGGCCGAAGAAGACGAGCTGTTCCAGCACTTTCATCTTTTTGTAGAGCCCGCGCTCTTCGGGCAGATAGCCCACGCGCTCAAGACTTTTTCGCTCGAAGGGCTTTCCGAAAAGGTTCACTTGTCCCGAGTCGGGCAGGGTGATTCCCATCATCATGCGAATCGAACTGGTTTTGCCCGCGCCGTTCGGTCCGAGGAGGCCGAACATCTGGCCGGCATCAATCGAAAGGCTCAAATCGCGTACGGCAACTTTGTTCTCGTAGGCCTTGGTGACTCGTACGAGTTCGACAACGGGCATCCAATCTCCTGCGGTCTGTTCGTCATCGATTTGGGGAGAGACCGTGGCGCTAGAGCGGTTCCGGCTTCGGGTACAGCAATTGCGGGACCCCTGTGGCCAGCGAGAAGTGTAGCAAAGCCGAAGCGCGCCAGCGCGGCTCGATCGCAATACGCGGCCATGATCGCACACGATGTTTCGATCGACCCACTCGGGCTGTCGCCATCAGCTGTGTTTGTTATATGCCGGAGGTCCGGCCATCACGAGGGCGCTGCTCTTTTCTCCGTGGATGTAGCGGCAGCACCAGAATGTTTCATGCATCTGCGTCTCGGTTGCAGCGGAGAGTTCCATGTACTGAATCCGGCCGAAGAGAAAAAGGGTCTCCTGCCAGCGTTCAACCTTCTTTCAACACTTCAGGCGTCTTGCAGATCGTTCCGCAGATCTTCGCGGTTCAGTGCCCAGATGCCGGTTGCTTCGCCGGGCAGCAGAACAATCGGTTCAGGCTCGTCCCCCGCTTCCACCTTTTCGAACTCCGGCGTCTGGGCGAGATTGGTTTCATCCACCGCGATTCTCACCTGGTCAACGGAAGAGACGATCCGGGCCGGGCTGCGTCCTCGATTAGACGCCATCACTTTGAAGCTGTTTTCCATGGTGAGGAACGGCTCCACGGTCACCACGATCCATGGCCTCTCTGAACTCGCAATCGCCTGGGCGAGCGCGAGCGCCGCATTGGCGGTGTCCATTGCCACCTTTGTGACGGCGCCGCCCGATTCGAGATGCTTATCGATACTTTTCAAGGTGCGCAGCGCAAGCATGATGCCGACGTAGCCGAGGACGGCGAGCACGATGGTCGCGCCCCAGGTGAGTTGCTGACGCCATCCCCACTCCACAGGCGGCGGAGCGGGTGGGTTCACGATAATCTGCGGTTGGTTGGAGGGAGCGGGTTCTTCTGATGCCGGATTTGCCGCGGTGCTGCCGTCCGCTGGAGTAGCGGGTTTGCGCGGAGTCTGGGTGACGGAACTGTCCGGGTTCGATCGAGGCGCCGGGGTGTCGCTTGTATCCTGTGCTGCGATTGCCGTGCCTGCGTGCATCAACGCAAACAGCGCAATCAGTACCACCCATCGCCTTGACATGATGTACGCACTATAGCAGTTCAATGGGAGCCATTCCGCGGGCGATCGGCAAGACTAACTATGTACTTCCGAGCTACCCCGTCTCGGCACTCGGTGAAGTCAAATGGAATTTTGAAGCGCACGATGCATGTGTCTCTATGCCGAAAGGCAAAGGTCAAAACAGCCAGGCCTATGCCGAAGCCGATTCCGAGCCGACGCTCTCCGGATCGAAGAGAACGTCCGGTCCGGCCAGCCGGATCAGGCGATGCAGGTAGGCGCGCGAGATGCCCAGGCTGCGAGCAGCAAGGGTTTTGTTGCCGTTATTGTCGCGGACAGCGTCAATAGCGAGTTTCACTTTATAGTCGCGGAGCTGGCGCTCGAATGTGCATTCGGGATTGTACTCGCTGATGTCGATGATCTTGTCCGCGTGCATGTTCAGCGGAAGATCCTCAGGACGGATCGTCAAGCCTGGTGCAAGAATGATCGCTCGTTGAATGGTGTTCTCTAACTCGCGCACATTGCCCGGCCAAGGATAGCTCTGCAGCATAGCCATCGCTTCCGACGTAATCGCCTGCATCGGCTTTTGGAACATCTCCGCGTAATGCTTTAGATAATGGTTGGCGATCTGCGGAATATCTTCGGCATGTTCTGCCAGCGCAGGCGAGACGATCTTCATCACGTTGATGCGGTAGTAAAGATCCTGCCGGAATTTTCCTTCCGCAACCAGTTTCGCCAGATCCTGGTGCGTGGCGAAGATCAAGCGCGCCTTCAGCGGGATCAGCTTGCTGCTGCCCAGGCGGCTGAATTCCATCTGCTGCAGCACACGCAGCAGTTTTACCTGCGTATAGAGGCTTAGATCGCCGATCTCATCCAGAAAGAGCGTTCCGTCGCGCGCCTGCTCAAAATAGCCTTCTCGTGCTCCCACGGTCCCGGTGAATGCGCCCTTTTCGTGTCCAAATAACTCGGCTTCAATCAGCGTCTCGGGAATCGCTCCGCAAGAGACGGCGACGAAGGGTTTCTCTGATCGGGAACCAAGATTGTGGATGGCTCGGGCGATCAGCTCTTTGCCGGTGCCGCTTTCGCCGGTCACCAGCACGGAAGCATTCAAATTCGCCACCCGATGAACAAGCTGATACACCTGCCGGATCTGAGGGCTCGAACCGATGAGGCGATCGCAGTTTGTAACGGCTTCGGTGCGCTGATGGACTGTCTGCAGCTGTCGCTTGAGCAGGGAATTCTCACTTGCTCTACAGAGCATGGCCTTCAGTTCTCGAATCGAAGGCGGTCGGCGACAATAGCCGTATGCGCCGAGCCGGACGAGTTCCACAGCAGTCGAACGCAGACCATCATCTGCCATCACTACGGCCGGAATCTCCTGTGCGATGATCCGCCGGGAACACTCGACGCGCTCTTTCATCAAGCCGTTGTTCGAATTCAGATCCAGGATCAGGACGTCGCATTCACCGGAATCGACAAGGCGCAGAATATCGCCTTCGCCCGTCGCCAACGCCACCTGAAAGTCCTTACCCAGGGCGGACGCAAGAAGGGTTTGCAGCGCACGGTCTTCCGAAAGCAGGCCAATCCGGATCATAGATATTCTGTCTCTTTTCCCAGTCGCGCCGGAATCAAAATCGGCGCAGTTCAAAGCACACCTAACGACGTGCCAAACTCGATGGCATTTCTTCAAAATCGAAGGGTCTGCCAGGATGCTTCTTCGGGGAAATTGTTCAAGTTAATCGTCTTTCGTTAACTTTTAGAAGGCACCACGTGATCGTGATTCTCGCCGTCCAGTACCGTTCGGTCAATACCCCACCGGTGACTTGAGGTAACACGGAGGTAACCCAGTCGACTCGATCGCACCATTCTGGGAACGGCGTCCGACAATTCCCGGATTGTCCGCCGGAACGCCTTTACAAAGCTCTCCCGTTGCCCTAAGGTCCGTTGGTTCGTTCACGCACGATCCCTGCTCCGGTCTGTGCTATCTGGCACGGAAATCCGAATTTAGGAAGACGTCCGAATACGCGTTGATTCCGTGGGTGGCGAGATTTCTTGCCGAATTTCCCCCGAAATAACTCTCGTTTGGTGAGGTCCCCCTGGCCTCTTTCCGCACCTTTGTGTGTTCGTGATCCGACGTTACCATGGTTGGTCAGAAAGCCGGTTTTCTGTCTCGCCCTCTTACCAATCCAGTAAACACCCGGATACTGTATTGCATATGGACGTTACTGCAGCGGAACCTGTTGTTGCCCCCGGGGGCACGGCCGAAGAAACTCCCGCGCCGTGGGTTCGCCTTTATTCTCGGCACCTGATGAATATGGCCATTCTGGTTATGCTGCCGATGGTCGCCGCAGCCACTTTGAACCGCTCACGAACCCTGTTTGTTGACCCCGATATCTGGTGGCACCTTGCGAACGCGCGCATCCTCGTTACCACCCATCACTTCATCCACACGGACCCCTACTCGTTCACCGTGGTAGGGCAGCCTTGGATCAACTGGGAATGGCTCTCGGAACTGGCTTATTGGTTCAGCTACCAGGCCATGGGTTTGCGCGGGATATATGTCATTACCTGGTTCGCTCTTGCCGCAAACATCCTCTTCGTCTACTGGCGCGCCTATTGGCTGGGCCGCAGTGCCGACGCGGCTTTATGGTCGTCCGCCATTGCCTTTGTGCTGATGACCGTGAACTCCGGTCCCCGTATGATCGAGTTCGCCTATCTTGCCATGTCCGCGGAGTTGGCGATCCTTGAAGCGGCCGATCGGGGCAACAAACGCTGGCTTTGGCTTCTGCCGCCTCTCTTTTGTCTCTGGATCAACCTGCACGGCATGTGGTTCGCGGGCCTTGTTTTGCTGGGGATTTACATTGCGTGCGGCGTGATTCCCGTGAGCCTGGGCGTCTTCGAGCAAAAGGCGTTCTCCCCGGCCGAACGCAACCGGCTTCTCGCCATCTTCGGCGCCTGCGTTGTGGCATTGTTTGTCAATCCCTACGGCTGGCACCTGATGTGGAACCCGCTCGACATGATGTTGAATCAGAAGCTGAGCGTCTCCACCATCGCCGAATGGCAGCCTCTGAACCTATCCAACATGGAAGGCAAGGGTGTGGTGGCGGCCATCGCCGTGATGGTAGCGGCCAATTGCATACGCGGACGAAAATGGAAGATCTACGAGATGGTTTTCGTCTTTCTCGCTTGGTACGCCGCGGTCGCGCATGTGCGCTTCTGCTACTTTGCCGCCGTGCTGACCGCACCTATGCTGGCCAGGGACCTTGCCCGCAGTTTCAGCAGCGAATCGGATACAAAAACCATTCCGGTGATGAACGGCCTCCTGGCTGCCGGCGCGCTTGGCGTGATTCTGTACATGTTTCCAACCGAGGCAGCGCTCGAGAAAATGTTGGAAATGATGTTTCCAGTTCATGAAATCGCCGCTATTCAACCGTCGTGGCGCACGCTTGACCTGGATTACGTCGGTGGCCGCATGGCCTTCCAGTCCAAGCCCAGCTTTATCGACTCCCGTTTCGACAGCTTCGAGCATCTGGGAATCATGGGGGACTACCGCAGCATCATGATGGCCTACAACGCGTTTGAACTCATGGACAAATACCGGGTCGATCACGCTCTCCTGAAGGACGACCTGCCCATCACGTATTTGCTTGAAAAGTCTCCGGGTTGGCAGGTTGTGATGCACGAAAAGGCCTGGCAAGGCGAATATCTCCTGTTTGCCAAAACAGGAGATAACTCGATTTCTGCGGGATGCGTTCCGGCTCCACCCGCCAGAGCGCGTTAGGCCCAGCACGAATGGGGGCGACTGCTGCCCCTCAAGCGCTGATTGATTGTTGAACGCAAGTGACGCTCATCACAGGTCGTCCGACACACAAAATGTCAGGATTCCTGTTGCGCTATGGCCTCAACCTGGGAGCCCTGATTTCCCAACCCGCGGCGCATGGAGGTCATCCTTGAAACTCGATCCCTCCGCCTTTGTTGCCGACAAGGAATTGCTTGATGCGCTCGAAACGCGATCGACCCTGATCGTCTGCGAGGAGGATCGCGTTCTCTTCCAGCAGGGCGATCCGCCCACCGGCCTGTACATCCTTCGCTCCGGGGCGGCCACTTTGACCATGACTTCGCAGACCGGCGAGACCATTCTGTCCACCCCGGTGAAAGCGGGCGCACTCCTCGGTCTTCCCGGATTCATCAGCGATCAGCCGTACTCTCTCACCGGAAAAGCCTCGAAGGGCGCCGAACTCGGCTTCGTGAGCCGCGAAGACTTTTCTGAATTAATGCTCAACAATCCGTCTCTCTCGCTGAAAGTCCTGAGCGTACTTGCCGCCGAAGTGCGCGCCGCGCGCGACGTCCTGTCAGGATCCTGATTCGTCCGGTTTTCCACGCTGCCTCTATTTGCTTCAAACAGTGTTGCCCAACCCGATGCGTTAGCATCCAGGGTGTGCCCGGTCTGGATACCCCGGTGATGTACGTGCGCGGCGTCGGTCCGCGCGTAGCCGAAATGTTGGCGGCCAAAGACATTCAGACAGCCGAGGATCTGCTTTATCATCTGCCCTTTCGCTACGAAGACCGGCAACATCCACGCAGCATCGACGAACTGAAGCCGGGTGAAACTGCCAGCATTATCGCTGAAGTGCGGGGCGCGATTCTGATGCGAACCCGGCGCATGCCGATCTTCGAGCTCACGGTCGGCCAGGGCCGATTTGCGATCAAGTGCATCTGGTTTCATGCCACGTATCTCGACGGCAAGTTTCATGCCGGTCAGACTGTGGCCGTCTACGGCAAAGTCGAGCCCTCTCGTTCCACCAGCAATCTGAAAATGATTCAGCCGCAATGGGAGCTGCTGCCCGATGCCGGCGACGACGCCGAGACGCGGCTTCTTGAGGTTGGCCGCATCACTCCTGTTTACGAGTCGCTGGGAGGCAGCCGTCTCGCCTCGCGATGGCTGCGCAAAGTCATCTTTCACCTGCTCGAAAGCGTGGAGGGAGCCGTTCCCGAGACCCTGCCCCAGGCCATGCTGTCCCGTCTCGACATGCCAAATCGCGAGACGGCCCTGCGCGAAGTGCACTTTCCTCCAGAAGGAACTTCGCTCGCGCAGTTGCAATCGTCCAGCACACCCGCCCACCGTCGTCTTATCTTTGAAGAGCTTTTCTTTCTCGAACTCGGACTCGAACTCAAACGCCGCCGCATGCGCGAGCGTGCAGGCATCGCCTTCACCACTACGGACAAGGTGCGCGAAGCCATCCGCGAAGTGTTGCCATTCCATCCCACCGCGGCGCAAAAGCGCACACTTGGCGAAATCGTCGCCGACATGCGGCAACCGAGCCCCATGCGCCGCCTGCTGCAGGGCGATGTGGGCTCCGGAAAAACCATCGTTGCTTTCCAGGCCATGCTCGTCGCGATGGAGAACGGATACCAGGCGGCGCTCATGGCTCCCACGGAGATCCTGGCCACGCAGCACTATCTGGCCGCGCGCAAGCTCCTGGAGCGCTCTTCGCGCCGCTATCGCATCGTGCTGCTCACCGGTTCCCTCGATGACGACCGCAAACGCACGAATCGCGGTCTGATTAATCGCGGCGAGGCGCAGCTGGTCATCGGGACGCATGCGTTGATTGAAGAGAAAGTCGAGTTCGACCGGCTCGGCCTGGTTGTAGTTGACGAACAGCACCGCTTCGGGGTCTTGCAGCGCTTCAAGCTGATGAAGAAGCCGAATCAGCCGGAGCCCGATGTGCTCGTGATGACCGCTACCCCGATCCCGCGCACTCTCGCGCTTTCTCTCTACGGCGACCTTGACGTGAGCGTGCTCGACGAATTGCCGCCGGGCCGTACTCCGATCGTCACGCGTCGTGTGCCGGGCGAGCGGTCCGAAGAGGTGTGGGACTTCGTCCGCAAGCAGGTGGCGAAGGGCCGTCAGGCCTACGTTGTTTATCCAGTAATTGAAGGCACTCGCGACGATCAGCCTGAGCTGGACTTTTCGCACGATCCAGCGGATGCGGCAGCAGAGGCCCCCGCCGCGCCCCCCAAAACGACCGCACGCAAGGGCAAGACGGCGAGCTTGTTTCCCAAGCCTGCGTACAGCTTCCAAAGCACCGCCCCAAAAAACAAAACAGCGGAGCTGAAGTCAGCCGTCGAAATGCACGAGAAGCTCCGCACCGGCCCGCTTGCGGGATTGCGCCTTGGCTTGTTGCACGGACGTCTCGATGCGGACGAAAAGGAAGTCATCATGCGCCGATTCCAGCGGGGCGAGATCGATGTGCTTGTTGCCACTACGGTCATTGAAGTGGGCGTCGATGTTCCCAACGCAACCGTAATGGTGGTGGAGCACGCCGAGCGCTTCGGCCTCGCGCAGTTGCACCAACTGCGGGGCCGTGTCGGCCGCGGCGCCGCAAAAAGCTACTGCGTTCTGATCACCGGCGAACGCGTTACCCCGCTGGCTGAGGAGCGTCTGAACGCTATGGTGCGTACGCAGGATGGATTTGAGCTTGCCGAGCTTGACCTTGCCATGCGCGGCCCTGGCGAATTTTTCGGCACGCGTCAGGCCGGGCTTCCCGACTTTCGCGTCGCGAATCTCCTGCGCGACCGTTCACTGCTCGAACTTGCCAAGCGGGAAGCCGACCGTTTCGCCAATGCCAGCCCCATTCTCGATATGGAGAAGGGCCGGGATACCGAGGGTACGGAGGCCGAACGCGCGCGGGTATGGGCTCGTCTCAAAGAAGCGTGGCAACGCCGTTACGGCCTCGTCGAGGCCGGCTGAATTCCTTGGGTTGAGGTCGGAGCCGAACGTCGGCTGGATGAAAAGGGATGGCCTAAAAACTGCTGCCCACCTTCGGTGAGATTGTCGTCACACCGAGGGTGGGCTTTCCCCTGAGCCTGCTTTATCTAGGTCCCCGCACGTCAAATCGTTCTCTAAATATCTAACGAACTTTAGGAATAGATAACGTAATTTAAGTTAAATAACCCTCTCCGCGGAACCTTATTCTCCGCGTGCCTTCGCCAGCGCCGGAACCCGCTGCAACACCGGGGTCAAAGCCAGCGTAAGCAATAGAACCATCGGGCCTGCAATCACCAGCCACGCCGCCGACGCGTGCATTGCCGTGCCGCCCAGCGTGTACTGTGTTCGCGATGAAAACATCCAGCCACCCAAGCGCACAAACGGCAGCATCAGGGTTAGCTGTAGCGGCATCGCCAGCATAATTTGCCGCCTGGATTGCCGGCACGTTCAGCCGCAGTGCAACCGCGACCACTGCACACAAAGCCGTGGGAATCCCAAACATGGGAAAACAACCGATGGCGAATCCGAGCGCGAGGGTCAGCGCCAGTTGCTGCGGCGAAATTCCCGTCCGCAACCATGCCGCCACCTGGCTCTTCCGAGTTGTCAGCCATCTTTTCATCTTTACTTTCAACCTACCGTCTTCGTGCCAACGGAGGATTGTTCCGGGGTGAATCTTTCGTGAAGGAATCAACCCCATCACTCGCACCGAGCATACTTCGGTTTTCATCGAAATAGCTGTACCACCTTTGGCGCATATGGGCCGCCGAAGGTGGAATAGAGAGCGCGATCACCTGGTTTTCGAAGTAAAAGCCGACGCTGATTTGGGCCTCAGCCGGCCGCGCCCAACAGCCCGCAGTTCTGCATTGCCGCCAGCACCTGTTCGACCTTCCAATCCAGGGCCTCCGTGCCATCGATCGTCAGGTCTGCATTCTTCGCAGAGGGCCGCACGTAGCGCAGGCTGGACGGTCGGACCGTCGCGTCATATTGCAGCCGCACCGATGCCTCGCTGCGCCCGCGCTGTCCGACATCCCGCTTGATCCGCCGCTCAAAACACACTTCATCCGGTGTATCGACGTACACGCGCAATTGGTAGAGGGGCAAAATCTCCGGATAGTACAGTGCAAACAGCCCCTCCACGATCAGGAACGCCCCGGCGCTGACCCGCTCGGTCTCTCCCGGAACCCGAATGTAGGAGGAAAAATCGTAGATCGGCCGCTCGATTGCCTTGCCTTGCGCCAGCGCGGCCACGTGGGCCGCCAGAAGTGGGCTTTCGATCAACTGCGGATCGTCAAAGTTGTGGCGTACCCGTTCCTCGAACGGCAAATGCGAAAGATCGCGATAGTAGTGATCCAGAGGAAAATGGGTACCGCCAAGCGTGCGCGCCAGCTCAACGGCCAGTGTCGTCTTTCCTGAGCCCGAAGCACCCGCAATCCCCAAAACGACCGGCGGAAACGGCAGCCGCGCCGTCTGCCCGCTCTCGGCAGGGACCTCGCTCATGATTCGGCTTCCATCAGTGTCGCAATCCAGACCACCAGCCGCTCCACCACGCCCGAGAGCCGCCGCTCCACCAGCCTGCCCGTCTCGAAGACCTCCTCATGGCTCAGTGGCCGTGCATTCAGGCCGGCTGCCTTGTTGGTCACGCATGAGATGCCCAGCACCTCGATGCCCATGTGCCGCGCCACGATCGTCTCCGGCACCGTCGACATCCCCACCAGGGTCGCTCCCAGTGCTTTGAAGGCGCGAATCTCCGCCGGCGTTTCAAAGCTCGGCCCGCTCACGGCAATGTAGACGCCTTCTCCTATGCCGATGCCCTCGTCGTGCGCCGCTTGCCGAGCCAGCTCACGCAATCGTGCGGAGTATGCCTCCGTCATATCGAAGAAGCGAAGCCCTGCATTCTTCTTCTTCGCGAAACGCGGCTCGTTCGGGCCCACGAGCGGATTCCATCCCATCATGTTGATGTGATCGGTCAACGCCACCAGCTGGCCCAGCTCGTAGCTCTCGTCGATCCCGCCGGCCGCATTGGTCAGAATCACCGCTTCAATGCCCAGAGCCCCCAGCACCCGCATCGGGAAGGTCACCTGCGCCGGCGTGTAGCCCTCGTAAAAATGCACGCGGCCTTGCAGGACGATGACCGGCGTGCCGCCCATGCGCCCCGCTACGACACGGCCGGAATGTCCTTCGACGGTCGACTGCGGAAAATGGGGAATGTCGCGATAAGGAACAATGATCGATTCGGTCACGCTGCTGGCCACCGCGCCGAGTCCCGACCCCAAGACCACCCCCACCTTTGGCGCCAGTGGGCCCAGTTTGCTGCGCAAGAACTTTGCTGCCTCTGAAACCTGATCGAAATAGGTCATAAGGTAATCCTTCAAGAATGCGCTTCTTGAAATTTTACAAGCACGCACGCTCTCATTTCCGTAGCCTGTTCGAAGTAAAGTAGGAAACGTAACTTTGTTGTGTCGTATTGGCGCTGCGGAGGGAGGCCTCCTGAAATGTGCAGGAATATCAAGATTCTTTTTAACTTCGATCCGCCCGTTACAGATGAAGAGATTCGCGCGGCCTCGCTTCAGTTCGTGCGCAAGATCAGCGGCTTCACCCACCCTTCGAAGGCCAATGAAGATGCCTTCGCGCTCGCCGTCGATGAGGTAAGCGCGGTCTCGACTCGCCTGTTGCGCTCGCTGGCGACCAACGCGCCGCCGCGCAACCGCGAAGAAGAAGCAGCGAAGGCGAAAGCTCGCGGCGCGGCTCGCTTTCTTGATTGAACAAGACCGCCGCAATGCATCTTGGAGAAAGTGCGCGAATGAAACAGATTGTTGCCGTGATTTTCGGACTGGGCCTGTTGTGCAATGCACTTCTGTTTGTGCCTCAGGCGCTTGCCGTGTGGCGCAAGAAAACCGATGAAGGCATTTCCGCTGATCACCTTCGGAGGCTTCAGCGTCCTGCAGGCCATCGGCATTGTTCATGGTCTCTATCAGCAGGATCTCTCGCTGATTCTCGGCATGGCGGCCAGTATGCTCAGCTGCGGCACGGTAACTTTCTTAACTCTCTTTTATCGGATGCGGCGGCTGCGCGGAGCTGCCCACCACTAGTCTCTTGGTTGTCGCCGACCCCTCGGTTTCGACGTCACTTTAGATGAGAGAAGTCCTGGGAGATTGTGTAATGTCCGGGTTTACCGGTAATGGCGATGGGGACGACCGCGCCTGCCTGGCGCTTTTTCATGAACGGATCGAGAGGCTTCAGGAGCACGGACTTGAAGCCGGTGACGGCGTGAGAAATTTCGGACTGCATCGCCAAATTGCCAGTCAGATGCACATTTTCATTGTGAAAGTTGAACGTGCCTTTGAGAGTGGCCTGTGCACCTGGAATGTGAAATGTCAGATGGGTCGACGAGGCAATGCCGTCGCGGATTTGCGCAGGGCCCTTCAACGACGAGAGGGCGTCGGTTGTTCTAGCTTGCGTAGAGGCGTCGCTGGCAGAGTCGGCTTTCTTTTTCTGCGCGCGTTGGCTGAAATCCGAGAGACTCTTCTCCGTTGTCTCATTGGTCGCGCGTTCGGCCGGGACATCGAAAACCCCCTCGACGTATAGCCGTTGCAGAAAGCCGGCTCCCCCGCCGGTTGGCCCGACGTACGCGTGAGCCCGCAGCGATACGGGTCCGGTAATTGGGACTTCCTGAGGCACAAAGGGACGAAGTACATCCTGTGTGCGCCCTCTCGCCACCGAGATATCGATGTTCGTGATCTTCGGCGATCCGACGATGCCGCCACTGGCAACGATCGTGGTGTCGCCGCTCTTCGTCAACACCCGGTGCAGGACCACTTCTCCCGAAAGCCCGTTCACGGTGCATTGAACTTCGCCGTGCACCGGCGTGGGGATTCCGCGGTTCACGGCAAAATCCGGAGTTTCGGAACTCGCTATGGCTTCCATCGCCGCGAGAGGGCCATGAAATTGCCCGGAAGACTCGAGCGTTCCATGGATCTCTCCCACGTCGCTGAGCTTGACGGAGGAGAAAGAGAATTTGCCGGTCACGGGCGTTTTGCCCAGGTCCTGCGCGTTGAGCGGGCCAAAACTGCCCGTGGATTGAATGAGGCCCCATGGTCGGGCATTCTGCATGTTTACCGCATACGAATTGGCGCGTCCTTTCTGAAAATTGCGAAGATCGAGCTCCGCAATCGGGAACGAGAAACGCTGGCCATTGGTCCGCATGATGTCGAGAAGGCTTTTATGAATCTTCAAGTGATCGATGAGCGTGTCTGGCCCACTGAAGTCCGACGCGCTTCCGGGCGGGAAGTCCTCACGCATGGCGCGGCTGCCGACTGCCGGCACAACGATGTGCAGCGCTGTGATGTCTACCAGCGCCACCCGCGGCCGCAGCATGAGCAGGTCACTCCACCGGCCTTGCACAACCAATTGATCGACGGATCCAAGTGGAGGGAGATCGGGCGCCGATTTGCGTCGCAGGGTGATCCCCGCCGCGACGAATCCAGGGTGCGGGAAGTACGTGCGGTGGTAGCTCGAGATCTGTACTTGGCTGGCAAGCACATCCTCGAGCAAGGGCTTCACGATCCTATAGCGATAGGGCCAATGTGCGTTCGCGAAATAGATGCCGATCGCCATCAGGAAAACCAAGGCGAACGCGCAGGCGATCCAGCGTATCGCGCTTTGACGCTGCATCGCGGGCCTGGTTTGAGACGCCGGGCGTGCGTCTGTTGCCGCGTGCGGACTTGCCATAAATCTGCGACCAATCTTCTGCTGGAGTTCTCAGTGCGAGGCGACGAATGATTTGGTCATCGTTCCCGATACCGGCGTCCAACTCGTTTCTGTGTGCTGTTCGTGCCTGGGCCGAACGCGTCCACATGCTTCCGGAGTATTCGCCATCTGCTTCACGAACGTGCTGTAGCCGGGCCATCCGGGACGCAACGTCGACCAGTAACTTGACCGCGTAAGCAGCGGCTTGCGCTGATCGATCAGTTGGCTGGTAAGAATCTTCACGCCGCACTGAAGGTTGTTTTTTGGCTGAAGAATTGTTTTTTCGGGATCGTGCTCTGCCAGCTGCCTGTCGCCGTCCCAATCGAAATCGCAGCCGTAACGGTCCGCGTCTTCATAGGTCAACTGCAGCAGCCCCTCGCTGCGCACCATGCGGTGACTGACGCCATCGACCACCGCAACCTCCGGCTCGGTGTGACGCACGTCTGCGGTCGTTCGCAGTCCAGCTTCTGCTCCCGCCAATGCCTGGAAGAAGTACGCCCAGATAGGCGCGCTTGTCTGCAACCTGGAGCGAACTGAATCGGGGGCAGAAATTCTTAACGTCCTTCGATACCTTCGACGAAAGCAGATCGGAGGGCAGCGCGTCCTCGATGATCTTGTCCCAATCCGGATCCCAGGTCTCGTCGTCGCCCAACTCTGCTTTCTGTTCGGCCATCGGCGTGGGCGGGGCCGGTTTTTCCTGCGCCTGAGGCGGGGTCACCGGCGATTGAGAGTGGTCGAGCCTGCTGCTCTGGGTGAGAAGCAAGAGCGCCAAACCAATCGAAAACCAGCTTGTCCTTCTCATTGTCGTTCGAAGCCTTTCATGCTCACTCTACTTTCAAGTGAGATGCAGGTTGTTGCGGCTGCGTGAAGTTGCTGATCATGAAGGACTTATTCGGATATTTTCCAGGCAACCCTTGGCCGGGTGTAAGAATCGCGACGGTCGTGCGTCAGCCTGTTCGAACGCGGGAAAACGAATGCGTTCCAAGGAGGAAATATGCGAAACAATCATTCTGCACTTTGCCCTTGCGGCGACGCGTGCGAATGCGGCCCCATTTGCCCTTGCGCCAAAGCGCCGCGACTGATGCGGCATTCTGTTCATCCAACAAAGGCAGGAGCTGCGGCTCCTGCCACTTTTTCATTCATGACAGAAAGCACATTCGATTCGCTTCTCGATCTGCGCCGGCGCTTCCTCATCTTTCTTGAGCGCCGCGTGGACGATCGCGCCATTGCAGAAGATATTCTGCAGGCCGCCTATTTGCGTGCGCTGGAAGCGAAAGGACGGTTGCGTGAAGATGAGTCGGCGGTCGCATGGTTCTATCGCATCCTGCGCAATGCGGTCATCGACCACTACCGCCGACGCACTACAGAGGGATCTGCCCTCGAGCGCTGGGCGCGCGAGTTGGATTCGGCACCTGCTCCCGAGCCCCATTTGCAGGAGACGACCTGCCAGTGCATCGCGGGAGCGCTCGAAGTGATCGCGCCTGGCCTATGCGGATCTTGTGCGCGAAGTCGATCTCGGGGAAGGGAGCCTTGGCTGATTATGCGAGCGCGCAGGGCATTACGCCGGGAAACGCCGCTGTGCGAGCGCATCGCGCGCGTGCCGCTCTGCGCAAGCAACTTATCCGCTGTTGCGGTACATGCGCGGAACATGGATGCGTGGAGTGCACCTGTCGCGCTTCGGCGGCAGTCCACCAATAAGGATCAGCTCTATCCCAGAAACATCCCCGCAATCGACGCCGAAATCAAATTCGCCATCGTTCCCGCCAGCATCGCACGCACGCCCAGCCGCGCCAGGTCGTTGCGCCGCTCCGGAACCAGCGCGCCAATGCCGCCGATCTGCATCCCGATCGATCCCAGATTCGCAAACCCGCACAGCGCAAATGTCGCAATCGTGAACGAGCGCGGATCGAGCGTTGCCTTGTGGGTTCCGAGCGCGATGTAAGCGATCACTTCGTTCAGCGCCATGCGCGTGCCCAGCAGATTGCCGATGATCCCGCAGTCGCGCCACGGCACGCCGATGAGCCACGCCACCGGCGCGAAGACAAATCCGAGAATTTCACCCAGGCTCCCCGGAATCCAGTGCAGGCCGTTGTGCATGTGCACCCAGCCGAGCAGATTGTCGAGCAACGCCACCAGCGCCAGAAAGCTGATGAGCATGATCGCCACATTCATCGCCAGCTTGCCGCCGTCGATCGTGCCGCGCGCGATCGCGCCGATCAGATTCTCTTCCTTGTGCTCCTCGTCTTCCGGAATGACGACGCGTCCTTCGGTCGCCGGAACGTCCGTCTCCGGCACCAGCATCTTCGCCATCAGAATCGTTCCCGGCGAAGTCATGATCACCGCGGAGAGCAGATGCCGCGCTTCGATGCCTTGCGCGATATACATCGCCATGATGCCGCCCGACACGTGCGCCATGCCGCTGGTCATAATCGTCATCAGCTCGCTGCGCGTGGCTCCGGCGAGAAACGGCCGAATCGTCAGCGGCGCTTCGGTCTGCCCCATGAAGATCGACGCCGCCACGTTCATGCTCTCGGCGCCGGAGATGCGCATCGTCTTGAGCATCACCCAGGCCAGCCCGCGAATGATGATCTGCATCAGCCCAATGTGATAGAGCACCGCGAAGAACGCGGAGATGAAGATGATGGTCGGCAGAACCTGGAACGCGAAGATCGAGCCGAGCGAAGTATTCGGCGTTCCCAGCGCGCCAAACAACACCTTGGTGCCCGCCTGCGTGCAGGCCAGCATGCTGTTCACTACATCGCCCGCCCACGCCATGGCGCGCTGCCCAAAATCGAAGCGCAGCACCAGAAACGCGAAGAGCAGTTGCAGGCTCAGACCCCACGCCACCGTGCGCCAGCGAATATGTCCGCGATTGGTTGAGCCCAGCCACGCCGCCAGCAACACGGCCAGTATCCCCAGCACCCCCGTAAATCGAGCCAATGCGTCTCTCCAGAAATACAAGAATTGCTTTCGATTACCTTATCAGCATTCTGAGGCGCATCATGCTCTATAATTCGGGCTCGCACAGAGTTGACGTATGGATAAGGCAACTCTTTATTCCGTTCATGGCGAAGTCGCGCTATGGCGTGATCTCGTCGATCGAGAGCGGCGGAACTCCGCAATCGGCGCTGGTCGGCGTCGCGATCACGCCGGAACTGGAGATTGTCTTCGATACGTTGAAGACAACGCAGAAAATACGCCAATCTGATCGAGCGCCCTCTGTTCGTTTGTTCTCTGGTGGGACGGAGAGCAGACCGTGCAATTCGAAGGGATCGCGATTGAGCCGCAGGGCGCCGAATTGGATCGCTATCGGGAAGCGTATTTTGCCGTGTGGCCGGACGGTCCCGCGCGCCTGTCCTGGCCCGGCCTCGCTCATCTCGTTGTGCGACCGCGATGGATTCGCTATAGCGACTTCGATCAGAGCCCTCCGCTGAATCGAAGAGATGCGCTTCTAGTCCTGACACAGCTGCTTGCCCGTTCCGATCTGGCTAAATACTCGATACAGAGGCGAGATATTCTTCCGCGGATTCTCTTGTGAAAATCCGATCGACGAGCGGGACCGAGGTCGGAGGGTTCTCCGCGATGGTCACGGCCTTTCTGATCAGCGCGGCCGGCTCAGCCAAGCATTTCTTGATTGGTCGCATAGAGCGTCGCAAAGGGCTGCCCCTTCTCGACGCGCGCTGCCGCGCTTTGCATGGAACTCAATGCCCGCGTGCGGATCGACGGGCTCGCCGGCTTTCTCGCGTCCCGCGCCGAGTCGCTGCACCGCCCATCCCAACGCCGTCGTGTCCATCTCCGCAACGTAGCCGCTCTGCCATGCTTCAAGCACTTCGGTCGCGCCGGGCTTGTGAAAACCTTCGAGATCCTCGAAACACCGAAACGTCGCCTCCCTGCGCATCGACCATCTTGAAGAAGATCCCTAACGCGGTTCCGTCCGCAAGCGCTGCTTCAGCCAGTTTGTAGCCGGTCTCCGGTGTGGGCGCCTTGCCGCCCAGGTGAATCATCCAGCCCGCGAGCTGGAGCGACAACTCGCGCAAATCTTCACTCCCGGCGGGCCGCTCGCCGCGCAGCAATTCCACACATTCGGCGATCTCAATCCAGTTGCCCGCTGCTCGCCCCAAAGGCTGGCTCATGTCGGTCATCAGCGCCGCGGTGCGCGTTCCCTCCGCTTCGGCGGTGGCCACCATCAATGCGGCAAGATAGTCGGCATCTTCCCGGTTGCGCAGAAATGCCCCTGAGCCGGTTTTCACATCGAGAACCAGCGCGTTCAAACCCGCGGCCAGCTTCTTGCTCAGAATCGATGCGCAGATCAATCCCGGATTCTCCACTGTCCCTGTCCGATCGCGCAGCGCATACAGGATCCGATCGGCCGGAACCAGCGTTGGTGTCTGGCTCACAATCGACGCGCCGCATCGCTTCAGCACGGCTTCAAATTCAGCCAGCGAGAGCGCTGTGCGATATCCGGGGATCGCCTCGAGCTTGTCGAGCGTGCCTCCGGTATGGCCCAGCGCACGGCCGCTGATCATGGGCACCGCGAGCCCGCACGCAGCTGCCAGCGGAGCGACAAGGAAGCTTGTCTTGTCTCCCACGCCTCCAGTCGAGTGCTTGTCCACCGCTATCTTGCCGAGGCGATTCGGGATTGAATTTCTCCCCGGAGTCGCGCATGGCGATGGTCAATGCCCGCGTCTCTTCGAGCGAAAGACCGCGCAGCCACGCTGCCATCAGCCATGCGGCAAGCTGCTCAACCGGGATGGATTCATTGGCTGCGCCCGCAACCAGAAAGCTTAGCTCGCGCACATCAAGCGCTCCGCCATCGCGCTTCTTCCGGATCAGATCGATGATGTGCAACGGCGAATCTTCGCGATTGCCGGGGTTTCTCTCTTGCTCCGGTTTGGGTCTGGCAGGCATGGTCCGCCCCTTTTAGAAATGAATTCTCGCCGAGTGCGCAGGAGGTCGCTGTTCGCTATTCCTTGACCCCTGGTCTCTGGTTTTTCAGTTTCATCTCAAATGCTAACGGCATCACTTGAGAGAAGGGCATGACCCGTACTCCTTTTGCGGCGGGAAACACCACGGGTGCCTCCGGCTCGATAAACTCCGCCAGCACCTGCCTGCAAGCGCCGCACGGTGGACTTGCCGCATCGTTCAGGTTGGCAATCGCCACGGCATTTACGCGCACTCCGGGGCCGAATTGCGAGACGGCCTGCACCAGGGCAGCACGCTCGGCGCAGATCGTCAGGCCGTAGCTGACGTTCTCCACATTCGTGCCGGTGACAATTTCGCCGTTCGTGAGCCGCAGCGCTGCTCCCACGCGAAAGCCCGAATAGGGCGAATAGGATTTGCGGGCCGCCTCGCGTGCCATCGCCAGCAGGCTTTCAAGTGACGCGTCGCCTAGGCTCGTCGATACCATTGCGGTCCCCGCGCTTCCAACAGAATTCGAAACTTGAGGCTAATGCATGACTGCTCCCCGTGTATAGCCGGGCTGGCCCCTATCCTTCTGTTGCTGTCAGCCATTCTTGGGGGCTCGGTTGAATGGACGTTTCTCAAGTTAAGACCTAACCCATCCGATAAGGCCATTGGGAGATTCCGCGCCGGCTTCTTCCGCCGGCTTGCGGATACAAGGATGCGATGGATGAATTGACGAGGGAATTCCTGATTGAAAGCCAGGAAGGGCTGGATCGAATGGAGCGCTGCCTCACCGACCTGGAGGAGCGCCCGAACGATGCTGCACTGTTGGCCGATATCTTCCGTTCGGTGCACACCATTAAGGGAACCACCGGCTTCCTTGGATTCAAGAGGCTCGAGAAGCTGGCCCACGCGGGCGAAAACCTGCTGGGTATGCTGCGTGAAGGCAAGCTGGCAGCGAACGCACTCATCATCACCGGTCTGCTCCAACTCCTGGATGGTCTCCGCTCAATTTTGAAAACGATAGAGGCCGATGGCTTGGAAGGCGATGGCACCGACACTTCGTTGATCGCCAACCTCGAGCAGTTGCAGTCTCCGACGAAGGCGGAGGAGCCAAAGCATGCGACGCGCGCTCGCGCAACTTCGGTGAAGGCGACATGCCGCACGCAAACAGATCGCCGAGCAGCCCTCTGTCGAGGCCGTGGTTCCGGAACCTGAGGCTGGGGTTGAGACGGCATCTGCGCCTCCGCTCCCGTCCCTGCCATCCGTGCTCCTGTGGCGCCGGATGCTCCCGAAGCCGAGACCATGCGTGCCCGGGCGGCCTCCGGGACATCCGCTGCGGAAAGCACGCTGCGTGTCGATGTCACCCTGCTCAACCGGATGATGAATCTTGTCGGCGAACTGGTCCTGACACGCAACCAGGTGCTGCAGGCAACCTCGACCGATCCCAAGATGACATTGCTCTCGAGACGCCTTGACATGGTCACTGCCGACCTGCGCGAATCGGTGATGAAAGCGAGGATGCAGCCGGTCTCCAACGTCTTCTCCAAGATGCCGCGCATGGTGCGCGATCTCTCGCAATCCCTGCATCGCCGCGTGCGCTTGCAGATGGAGGGCCAGGAGACAGAGCTCGACAAAAGTCTTCTTGAAGCCATTAAAGACCCGCTGACCCACGCCGTTCGCAACTCGCTCGATCATGGCATCGAACCGCCAGAAGTGCGCGAAGCGGCGGGCAAGGATCCCGAAGGAACTCTCCGCCTTCGCGCCATGCAGGAAGGCAGTCACGTCATCATCGAAGTTTCCGACGACGGCGCGGGCATTGCGGTCGAGAAGGTGCGCGCAAAGGCGGTCGAGCGAGGACTCATCTCCACCGATCGTGCCGCGCTTCAATCCGAGCGCGAGCTGCTCCAGCTGATTTTCCTTCCCGGCTTCTCTACCGCCGCGGCGGTCACCAATGTGAGCGGTCGCGGGGTGGGCATGGACGTCGTCCGCACCAACGTGGAGAAGATTGGCGGCAAAGTCGAAATCGACTCTCGCGTCGGCAAAGGCACCACTCTCCGCTTGCGCATTCCTCTGACGCTGGCGATTATTCCCGCACTGATTGTGCGCAGCGTGCAGCAGAGTTTTGCTCTGCCTCAAGGCGCCCTGTCAGAGCTCGTCCATGTTTCACCCGAACAAGCGACAACGACGATCGAATGGATTGAAGATGCGCCCCTTTACCGGTTACGCGGCAAACTGCTTCCCCTGGTTTTTCTCGATCGCCTGCTGGTGCCGGCCGCATCGGACGGCAGGACCCGGGACCGCGATAGCTTCATCGCGATTCTCGATGCAGATGGACGCCGCTTTGGCCTGGTCGTCGACGGTCTGGCGGACCCCGAAGAGATTGTTGTCAAGCCCCTCTCCGTTGCGCTCAAAGGCATTGGCCTCTATTCGGGCGCGACCGTGCTTGGCAGTGGCGACCTGGCCCTCATCCTGGACCCAGGCGCCATCGCATTGAAGGCTGGCGTAACCATGAACGCTGAAGAAGAAGCCACGCGGTCGTCCGAAGGAGAGATGGTCGAGGCCAGTCAAGGGCGCGGAATACCTGCTGGTCGAGGTGGCAGGGCGTAAGGCAGCAATCCCGCTGGGCGACGTTTTGCGTATCGAACAGATGCCCGTCGGACGGGTCGAGTATGTTGGCGTCCGTCCGGTTATCAACTTCGAAGGCCAGTTGCTTCCGGTCGACGATACGGGCGGTGTCTTGACCGCTTTGGAAGGCAACCCCGAAGTCCAGATCGTGGTGGTGGTTTGCCGCGACGGCAACCGGCATGTCGGCATCGCGGTCTCGCATGTTCTCGATGTGGCCACTGGGGCCGAACTCTATGAAGCCGGCACTACGTTGCGGACGCGAGGAGTCACCCTTCTCAAGGAATCTGTCACGGGGGTCGTCAATCTTGGCGGTATCGCCGACCTTGTGACGGAAGAAGCCGATTCAAAACAGTGGAGTCCTGCTGTGGAGGCAGTGCAATGAGCAATCAAGCAGCAATGCTGCGGAAAGACAAATCCGCCTCGACAGTCGTAGAGATCTGTTCCGTGCGCCTTGGCGAGTCGCTCTATGGAATGCCGATCAGTCATATCCTCGAAATCGTGGGCGCGGCGCGGCCCCAGCCGGTGCCTCTGGCTCCGAGTTTCGTGGGCGGATTGGTTCATTACCGCGGAGATGTTCTCACCGCGGTGAGCCTTCGCCAGTTGCTTCGCATGCCGCCGCTCGATGGCCCCCAGGACATCCTCGTCCTCGAGAGCCCCGGCGGATGTTTCGGCCTGCTGGTGGATTCAGTCGGTGAAGTTCTCACCGTGACCTCGGCAGACTTTGAACCAAACCCATCGACTCTCGACGAAGCGAGAAGGGACCTGATTGCCGGAGCCTACAAACTTCAAAATGCCCTGATGGTCATGCTCGATCCGGAGCGTCTGGATCCGGTACGGCTCGGCGCAGCCGAGGCAGCCTAGCGCTACGGAGACAGATCATGCGAGCACTGATTGTTGACGACTCGCGCTTTGTACGTGGCTACGTGCGCAGTCTGCTGGAAGCGAAGGGAATCGAATGTGAGGAAGCGGGCGACGGCCAGGCGGCACTCGAGCTCGTTCTTGCAGGCCAGCCATTTCGACGTTGCGCTTGTCGATTGGAACATGCCCGTGATGAACGGCATCGATATGTTGACCCAGCTGCGAGCCCGCGGTTTTACGGGGATCAAAGTCATGATGGTCACCACCGAGGCGGAGAACGATTTCATTGTCCGCGCCCTCGATGCCGGAGCGGATGAATACCTGATGAAGCCCTTTGATGGCGAGGCATTGACGGAGAAACTCGCCATGCTCGGTTTGGCGGAGGGATAATCGATGCCCTCAGGCCGGCCTACGCGCATCCTCATCGTGGATGATTCTGCGGTGATGCGGAACCTCTTGCGTTCGGTTCTTCGCATGGAACCGGATTTCGAGGTCATTGGCACCGCAGCCGACGGCGCATCCGCATTGGGCGCGCTCGAAAATCTTCGCCCCGATCTGATCCTGCTCGATGTCGAGATGCCGGTTATGGATGGGCTCGCGACTCTGCGTATGCTCCGCAGTCGCGGGCTCCGCATGCCGGTCATCATGTGCAGCTCGCTCACCCAGCGCGGAGGGCGCGTCACCATTGAGGCTCTGGCCAGTGGCGCTTCGGATTACGTTGCTAAACCGACGGGTCACTCCAGCGCGGCAGAAGCTGTCAAAGCCCTTGCCCACGAGTTGCTTCCCAAAATATCGGCGCTTACGGCAAATGTGCAACCGACCATGGCTGCTTCTACTGCGCCGCGTCTTCCGCTGCTTCCGGAGCTGCCACCCACCCCGCGGAATCAGCCTCTCTCCTCGATTCCCTCCGTACTCGTCATCGGTGTTTCAACCGGTGGTCCCGCCGCGCTCGATCTTTTGCTTCCGGCGTTGCCCCGGAGTTTTCCGCTGCCCGTACTCGTCGTTCAGCACATGCCGGAGCTCTTTACCCGCTTGCTTGCCGAGCGCCTCGCACAGCGTTGTCCTCTCCGCGTGAACGAAGCCGTCGAGGGGGATGCTGTGCGCCCTGGAACCATCTCCATTGCGCGAGGCAACTGGCACCTTGAAATCCTCAGCCCCTCTCGTGCCGGTCAACCTGCGACCATGCACCTGACCCAGGCGCCTCCAGAGAATCACTGCCGGCCTGCAGTCGATGTACTCTTTCGCTCCACTGCTGCGCACTATGGCTCGGGAGTGCTCGCGGTTGTTCTCACCGGAATGGGTTCGGACGGGCTCGTCGGTTCCCGTCTGATCCGCGCGCAGGGAGGAACCGTGCTTGCGCAAGACCAGGCGACGAGCGTGATTTGGGGGATGCCGGGCGCCGTGGCTCGCGCCGGGTTAGCGCAGCGCATTCTTTCCATTCAGGACATCGCTCCTGAAATACTTCGTCTCTCCGGCCCCGCCCAGGGCCGACGCACGGAATTGCGCGAGGCGGCCGCCCTGTGATGACTCCATCTCCAACAGTGGACTACGGCTTTCTGCGCCAGATTGTAGGTCGGCTGACGCAAAACGTCCTTGATCCTTCGCGCGACTACCTCTTTGAGACGCGCCTCACCCGGTTATTGCGCAACGAAGGCATGACCCAGGTCGAGGAGCTGATCGAGCACCTCCGCATCCGGACAAATCCCGCACTCGAGCGGTCCATCGCCGAAGCGATGACGATCAACGAGACCAGCTTCTTTCGCGACGCCCGTCCTTTTGAGGTGCTCCGCACCGAATTGCTACCGTCCCTCATGGAAGCTCGCCGTCTTACACGCACCCTTCGCTTGTGGAGCGCGGCATGCTCTACCGGCCAGGAGGGCTATTCACTGGCCATGCTTCTTCGGGAGAATTTTCCTTCGCTGGCCGGGTGGAACATTCATATTGAGGGAACCGACATTTGCAACGAAGTCGTCGAACGCGCCCGCCGCGGCCTTTATCACCGCATCGAGATGAACCGCGGTCTTCCCGCGCGCCACGTTGTTCGCTACTTCGACCACGTGGGCGAAGATTGGGTTGCCAAACCCGAGATTCGCCAGCTCTGCAACTTCCGCCAGGCGAATCTTTGCCAGCCGCCCCTGCCATTTCACGAGCGTTTCGATGTCATCTTTCTGCGCAACGTCATGCTCTACTTCGCGCAGGACACGCGTCGCACACTGATGGCCGGCATTCACAAGCTCCTGGCTCCAGACGGCGTCCTCTTCCTTGGATCTGCCGAACAGCCTTCTGACCCGGCTCTGTGGAACCCTGTTTTGGCAGGGGGAACGTGCCATTTCCGGCCCCGGCCCGCTGCCTAACCCATCGAAAGGTACCCAAAGTAACGGGCTCCTCCCTCGGAAGCAGCAGGAATTCTGGTACCAAAGGGGAATTTACAGGAGTAGAATCCACTTCGTGAAATGGCAGTTTTTTCACCCGGCCCTTTTGCTCTGCGCCATGTAGTAGAAGTCGCAAAACTCAGCGGACGCCTGAATTCCCCCAGTTTTGAGACCGGAGTTTCCATGACTTTTGCCAATGGTTCGTCCCTCAAACACTCGCCTCAGGATCGCCGCCGCAGCGAACGCAGGAATTCGCCTGAACTTGCCGCCTACCTATGGATTGGTACGCTCCCGAAGCAGGCAGGCATTCGCGATATCAGTTCCACCGGAGTTTACTTGCTGACCCGCGAGCGCTTGGCTCCAGGAGACCTGGTCTCAATGACGCTGCAGAGGAAGGGGCCCCTTGAGGGGAACTTCGAACGCAGGGTTGCTGTCCAGGCACGGGCCGTTCGCTGGGGCGAAGACGGAATTGCCGTGTCCTTCGAGCTGCCCACTGGGATGGACCTTCGGCTGTGGGAGAGCCCGCTGAAAAGCGCGGCCGAGCAGACAGAGCCTGAAGACATTCTGCGTGAATTCCGCATGGCGAGTGCTCTCGCGTTCCTGCACCGCATTTCACCCGGCTCAACGGACGAGGTGGGGCGTCTGCTACGTGAAGGTCTTAGCAATTTTCGGCTTGCCAGCGCCATGGGTATCATTCTCACCGCGGAAAAGATGGTTTCGTTCGCGTCAAATCCGGAGAGGTTGCGTGCCCCTGCTTCCATCGTTTCGCGGATCGTGTCCGACGGTTCATGGGCCGACGCCGAATCAACACAGCATTTGTGGGCTGGTCTTCTAGCCACCTCCTGCACACTCAACGGACGAGATGAATCGAATTTGACGTTTGTGAACTTGCTTTGCCAGCTCACTTCATCGCATGTCCGGATCCTGAGCGCAGCCTGCACCAAGGGGACGAAATTCCTGGCGGGATTGGAGCGAATCTCTTCGCGTCCCATCACCCTGTCCGCCCGGGATATGACACACATTACCGGCTCGCGTGATCTTATCCGGATCCACCGGGATCTCGAATATCTCTCGGATCTCGGACTGCTCACGACCAACGTCAAATCTCAGTCGTTCTCTCCCATTGAAACCACCAACATCGCTCCCACCAGCCTTGGCCTCCAGCTCTTCGCTCGTTGCAGCGGGCATAGAGGCGCAGCACAGGAGTTTTACGGTGTCTCGCGTTCAGAGCTCCCACGTATTCCTGGCGAACCGGAGCTGGTAGTTCCGGATGAGGCGCCGCTGTAAGGAACTCACCAACTTTCGGGAAATCGAAAGAGTGTCGCATCCACAGTGCGAACCTGCCTCGGCGGCGGAGTCGCCCCTAATCCCCTTAACCCTCACCCAGCAGTCGCTGTACTTCTCGATGAAGGATTGCTGTAATCTCGGCCTCGGACTGGTGGATGCCAAATTTCAGCGGCGATCCGACGTGCACCTCAATCTTTCCTGAACGGAACCATCCGCTTCCTCGCGTCTTCAATTCGCCCAGCCCCCGAATCGCTACCGGCAGCACTGCGGTCCGCGCCTGCTTCACCAGGAGGCCAATCCCGGGGCGAAAACGCGCCAGCTCCCCCGCCTCCGAGCGAGTGCCTTCAGGGAAAACCATCACATTGAATCCGCGATCCAGTGCTTCGCCTGCATGAGCAAAGCTCCGTTGAAAATCTCTGCGCCGCGGCAAAGGAAACACGTTGTAGAGAGCAGTCAGCAGGAGATAGGCCAGCGGCCCGAACAGCATAAATGGATTCTTGCCTGGACCCCGCTCCGGATTGCGGAAATGACGATAATCCTCGAGCATCTCTCCTGACATCGCGACGGCCATGCGTCTGCGCACCGCGCCGGGAAGTGAGTACTCGACGAGTGGCGCGTCGAAAGCTGTCACATGATTGCCAACGATCAGCATGGGTCCCGAGTCGGCCAGCCTGGGCCGCCCCACCACGCGCGGATTGGCGAGGAACCACATTAGCGGCTGCGCAATGGCCTCGAGAAACGCTGCCCTGATCCATCGCACCGGCGCCCACCAGGGCCATTGCGGATAGGGATAGTTCTCCCGTGACGACTGCTCCGCACCGCTGGCATTCTGTGCCGAAGGTGCTTGCGTCGGCGACCTCATCGTCGTATCGGCCAACTGTCTACCGTCCGCGGGAAGAACGGAAGCCTGCTCAAGATCGGCTTCGTACTTGCCACGCCTGGTTTTTTGTTTGCTGATTTCTTTTTTCTCGCTCCCCACCAGCTTGCGCAGCTCCCCAAGCGTGCGCACCTCATCCAGCGCGTTCGGGGTCGGCAACCGTCCCAGCCGTTCTTCCAAGGCCGATGCCAGTTGCACGCGACCCAGGCTGTCCAGATGCAAATCTTCACTCAGGAGCACGTCGTCGTCGCTTCCGGAAGGTGCTTCGCCGGTGGTGGCTGCAATCAGCGCCAGCAACCAGTCCCCATTGGCATGAAATTTCGTACTAGCAGCCGCGCCAGTTCCATTGGTCGCTGCGTGCGCTCTTGCCACCCACGCCGCCACTGTTTTGCGCCTCACCTTGCCGGTTGACGTCCGTGGCAGATCCGGCTCCGGCCACACTGCCCATCGCCGCACCCGCTGAAACTCGGCCAGCCTCCGGTTCGCCTGTGCAACGGCAGTCCCTGCCTGGCTCGCCGTCCTCGCATCGCGATGACCGCATAGGCTTCGGGACCAGTCGCAGTTTCCACCGGCACCACCGCGCAGCCGGACACTCCCGGCTCCTGCTCGATCGCCGCCTCCAGGTCTTCCGGATGAATATTCACCCCCGCCGCAGTCACGATCACCTCGCTCTTGCGGCCCAGGAACCTCAGCTCACCCGATGCCTGCTCTTCCGCAATATCGCCTGTGGCCAGCCACTCGCTCGTCGCGCTTCTGCAACTCGCCGCCGGTCCAGGTCGCGTCGAAATCATCGGCCCGCGTACCAGCACCTCGCCGTCCGGCCCCAGCTTTACTTCGCGTCCCGGCAGAGGTTTGCCGATCGTTCCGCTTGCCACGTGGAAGGGATGATTCAGCGTGATCAGCGCCGTGGTTTCCGTCATGCCGTAGCCCTGCACCACCACAAAGCCCAGCGCATTCCAGAACTGCTCCAGCGGTCCCGGCAGCGCACCACCGCCGGAAATCAGTGCCCAGAACTTCAATCCAAATGCCCGGTGCACGTCGCGGAACACCCACCAGCGCTTCCACGGCTTCGTGCCCTTGGCGGCTGCGACACGCTCCGCCAGATCCGGGATGCGTTGCCTCAAGATGTGTTTTCAGCAGCGCCATCACGCGAGGCACCGCCGCCAGCACACTGATGCGCTCTCGCTTGATCGTCTCCGCCAGGCGCGGTGCCACCAGCCGGCTTTCGAAGTGCACTTCGGCCGCGAAGATCGCCGGTACCCAAAGCCCCATCGTCTGCCCGAAGACGTGACTCAGCGGCAGCGTGTGCAGAAATGCGCAGCGGATGTACCAGCCGCTCGTAGCGCATGTAAGGCTGTGCGCCCCGCTCGATCGGATCCACGCTGGCCAGCACGTTGCCATGTGTATGCACAATGCCCTTCGGTTCGCCGGTCGTTCCCGAGGTAAAGAGAATCTGCAGCGGCGTCGCATGATTCAGCCCCGCAACCGGGCCCGCTTCGTGCGCGGGCAGCGAGGCAAGCCAATCCTCGAATGCCAGCTTGGGCCAGTCTACACAGCATTTCTGACCAGCGCTGCATCGCCCACCACCAGCTTCGGCATGACATCGGCTGCAACGCGCTTCGCGAACTCCTCGCTGCCAAATGCGTCCAGCGGCACGGCCATCGCCCCGCGCAGCATGATCCCATAAAAAGCCGCGACCCACTCGGCGCTGTTCTCGGCCCAAAGCACGACGCGGTCGCCCGGTCCAATGCCGCGATGCTCAAGAAACGCCGCAAACCGCCCCGCCAGCCGCGCAGTCTCACCATAGGTCGTCATGCGCCGCCGATTCCCCTGCATACTGACCACCGCGATCCCGCGATCATAGCGCCGAAAATCGTCCAAAAGTGTAGCGAGGTGCTCGCGCATTCTTTCTCCGGCAACCTCGTGCCAGCAGCGGACCGTGCTGCCTCACTAAGCCATGCGTTTGTGATTAACGTGGATGCATGAAGGATGCACCGACTTGCCGGTCGTGACGGCTTATCGCCCCAAAGGGCGAAAGACGAAATGGCCGGATTGAGATCGTGATGACTCCAGAGCAAAGGATTGACCGCCGCATGTATTCAATCAACGGGTGGCTTTTCTGATCCTTGGGCGTAGTTTTCTTCGCTTCCTCTTCGCCGCGTCGCGCGTTATTCTCTCAAGAGGCATGTCCCGGCGCCCTTCCCAATCCGATTCTGAACCGGATCCATCGGAAACATCGTCTGCTTCGATTTTGAGGGAGCCGGGAGTAGACCCGTTTGCCTGTTTCCATCCCGTCACCGCCGAGTGGTTCCGGGCCGTCTTCGATGCACCCACCGCCCCGCAGCGCCTGGGCTGGCCGGTCATCGCGCGCGGCGAAAGCGCCCTGATCCTTGCTCCCACCGGCACCGGCAAGACCCTCGCCGCCTTCCTCTGGTGCCTCGACCGGCTCATGCTTCATCCGCGGCCGGATGGAGCGAAACGAGGTTGCACGAGATCGTCTACGTCTCGCCCCTCAAGGCCCTCGCTGTCGACGTGGAGCGCAACCTTCGCTCGCCCCTCGCCGGCATCGCCAACATGGCGCGCCGCAGGGGTGTCCCGTTCCACGAGCCGCTCATCAGCGTCCGCACCGGCGACACCCCGCAGCGCGAGCGCGCCCGCTTCCGTCGCCATCCCGCCGACATCCTGATCACCACGCCCGAGTCGCTCTACCTGCATGCTCACCTCGCAGTGCAGCCGATGCCCTGCGCACCGTCGACACCGTCATCATCGACGAGATTCATGCCCTGGTTCCCACCAAGCGCGGCGCCCATCTGGCGCTCTCGCTTGGAACGTCTTGAAGCGCCTGGTCAAGACAGCCGAAACCTCTCCAGCGCATCGGCCTCTCGGCTACGCAGCGCCCGCTCGAAGAAGTCGCGCGGTTTCTCGGCGGTGTGGAAATCCCTGTGGAAAAAACCGCGACCACGAAGTCCATCAGTCACCGCTCGAATCCAGCAGCATCAATCAGTTCCAACGATGAACCTCAAGTGTCAGATGAGCTTCTCGACTCGCTCCGCGGCCGCCCTCGATTTGCCCGATCCAAGCACTCACTGTCGCTATCGGCCTGTCACGATCGTCAATGCCAGCTCTCTCAAGCAGTTAAAGCTGCGCATTGAAGTTCCAGTTGAAGATATGGCGCGCCTGAACGCCATGGAGGAAATGCCCAGCGGGCCGGCCTCGCAGATGCCGCGCCGCGTCTCCATCTGGAACGCGATTCATCCCCGGCTTGCTCGAGCTCATTCGCGAGCGCAATTCCACCATTCTCTTCGTCAACAGCCGCCAGGTTGCCGAGCGGCTTGCCGGCGCGCTCAACGATCTTGCCGGCGAACCCATCGCCCGCGCCCACCACGGCTCCCTCGCCGCCGCCCAGCGCTCCGTCATCGAGGAGCAGCTCAAGGCCGGCCAGATCAAAGCCCTCTGCGCCACCTCGACTCTCGAACTTGGCATCGACATGGGCGCCGTCGATCTCGTCATCCAGATCGAAGCGCCGCCTTCGGTCGCCAGCGGCATGCAGCGCATCGGCCGCGCCGGCCACTCGGTCGACGCCGTCAGCGAAGGCATTCTCTTTCCCAAGTACCGCGCCGACCTCGTCGCCTGCGCCGCCGTCACCCGCGCCATGCACGAGGGCCACATCGAGTCCACCCGCTTCCCGCGCAACCCCCTCGACGTCCTCTGCCAGCAGCTGGTTGCCATCTGCGCCCACCCGCCCAATGCTGCCGCCACAACCCGCTGCCGCAAGAAGTCCCGTGCCTCATCCTTGCGCCTTCTGTCCGGCGAACGGGTGGGAGACCATGTCCTACCCGACCCGAAGCCCGAAGTCTCCGTCGACTCCCTCTTCGACCTCGTCCGCCGCGCCGCTCCCTTTGGCGGCCTCACGCGCTCCAGCTTCGAGGGCGTGCTCGACCTGCTCAGCGGCCGCTACCCCTCCGATGAATTCGCCGAGCTCCGCCCGCGCCTCACCTGGGACCGCATCCGCAACGTCGTCACCGCGCGCGACGGCGCCGCCCGCCTCGCCATCCTCAACGCCGGAACCATTCCCGACCGCGGCCTCTACGGCGTCTTCCTCGCCCACACCGAAGGCAAATCCGTCCGCGTCGGCGAGCTCGACGAGGAGATGGTCTTCGAGTCCCACCCCAACGAGACCTTCATCCTCGGCGCCTCCACCTGGCGCATCGACGACATCACCCACGACCGCGTGCTCGTCGTCGCCCGCTCCCGGCGAGCCCGGCAAGATGCCCTTCTGGAAAGGCGACGGCCCCGGCCGCCCGCTCGAGTTTGGCCGCCGCATCGGCGCCCTGGTTCGCGAACTGCGCGCCCTGCCCAAGCCCGCGGCTCTCACGCGCCTCGTCACCGAACACGACCTCGATCCCGGCGCGGCCGAGAACCTGCTCCAGTTCCTCGCCGACCAGGAAGCCGCCACCGGCCAGGTCCCCGACGACCGCACCATCGTCATCGAGCGCTGCCGCGACGAGCTGGGCGACTGGCGCGTCTGCGTGCTCACGCCCTTCGGCAGCCGCATTCATATTCCCTGGGCCATGGCGGTCAGCGCGCGCATTCGCGCCGCCGGCGGCCCTGAAGTTGAAACGCTCTGGGGCGACGACGGCTTCGTGCTGCGCTTTCCCGACACCGACGAGCCGCCCGATCCCGACTGGTTCCTCGTCGAATCCGCCGAAGCCATGCACCTGGTGCTGCGCCAGCTGGGTTCGACGGCGCTCTTTGCCGGCCGCTTTCGCGAGGCTGCCGGCCGCGCGCTGCTGCTGCCGCGCCGCCGCGCCGACCAGCGCTCGCCGCTGTGGCAGTTGCGCAAGCGCTCCTACGATCTGCTCAGCGTGGCCTCGCGCTATCCATCGTTTCCGCTGCTGCTCGAGGCCTATCGCGAGTGCCTGCGCGACGTCTTCGACATGCCGGCCCTGATTGAAACTCTGCAGGCCATCGAACAGCGGCAGCTGCGCGTGCACGTTGTCGAGACGCGCAAGCCTTCGCCCTTTGCCTCGTCGCTGCTCTTCAGCTATGTCGCCAACTTTCTCTACGACGGCGATGCGCCGCTGGCCGAGCGCCGCGCCCAGGCCCTCACCATCGATCAGGATCAGCTGCGCGAGCTGCTCGGCGAAGCCGACCTGCGCGAGCTGCTCGATGCCGACGCCATCGCCGAAGTGGAAGAGACCGCGCAATGCCTCGCCGAGAACTACCGCGCCCGCACTGCCGACGGCATTCACGATCTCTGCCTGCGCCTCGGCGATCTTTCGCGGGACGAACTGGCGCGTCGCGTCGTCGATCCGACTGTTCTCGAATCCGTGACCGCCTGGTTCGCGCGCGCCGCCTGCTTGAACTGCGCATCGCCGGCGAGCGCCGCCTCATCGCCGCCGAAGATGCCGCCCGCTATCGCGATGCCCTCGGCATTCCGCTGCCGCCGGGCCTGCCGGTGGCGCTGCTCGAGCCGGTCGCGCATCCGGTGCTCGAACTGGTCCGCCGCTATGCCCGCACCCACGGCCCGTTCACGCTGCGCGAAGCCGCCGATCGCTTCGCGCTCGATCCCGCAGTCGTTGAAAACGCTCTGCGCCCGCTCGCCGCACGAAGGCCGCGTGCTCGAAGGCGGCTTCCGTCCCGGCGGCCTTCATCGCGAGTGGTGCGACGCCGAAATCCTGCGCCAGATTCGCCGCAAATCGCTCGCCAAGACTGCGCCGCGAAGTCGAGCCCGTCGAGCAGCACACGCTGGCCCGCTTCCTCACCCACTGGCAGGGCCTGCTCGCGCCGCGCCGCAGCGGTCCTGCACATCTCGACGCGCTTCTCGATGCCATCGAGAACCTGCAGGGCGCGCCGCTTCCTGCATCGCTGCTCGAATCGTCGATTCTGCCTGCGCGCATTGCCGGATACGACCCAGCCGGCCTCGATACGCTGATCGCCGCGGGCGAAGTGGCGTGGGCTGGCGTTGAGCCCATCGGCGAACGCGATGGCCGCATCGCGCTTTTCCTCGCCGACAAGCTGCCGCTGCTGGCGCAGCAGCGGCCCGTCATCGAGCCGCTCACCGAGCGCGAAGAAAAGCTTCTCGCCAGTCCTCGAATCCACCGGCGCCAGCTTCTTCGATCCGCTGCATCAGGCCATCGGCGGCGGCTATCCCGGCGAAACGATCGATGCGCTCTGGAGCCTGGTCTGGCGCGGCCTCGTCACCAACGACTCGCTGCACGCTCTGCGCGCCTACATCGCAGCGTCCAGAAAGCGCGCGCGCTCCGCGCCGCTTGCAAACCGGCGTCGTTTTCCGCTCCCGCCGCACCACGCCGCCCAATGCGCAAGGCCGCTGGTCGCTGCTTCCGCATCCGCGCGCAGAAGGGAAGCTGAAGGTGCCCCAACGATCGACCGAAGCCAGCCACGCCCTCGCCTGCAACTCCTCAGCCGCTACGGCATTCTCACCCGCGAATCCGTCGCCGCGGAAAATGTTCCCGGCGGCTTCAGCGCCGTCTACGATGTGCTCAAGGCCCTCGAAGAATCCGGCCGCATTCGCCGCGGCTACTTTGTCGCCGGTCTCGGCGCCACGCAATTCGCTCTTCCCGCCGCCGTCGATCTGCTGCGCCAGCTGCGCACCGAGCCGCCCGCGGAGAAGCCCGAGTTCGTGCAACTCGCCGCCACCGATCCTGCCAATCCCTATGGCTCCGTCCTGCGCTGGCCCGACCTGCCGGCACGATGGACGATCGACTCTGAGACAGCTCCGCGCAGTCCTCACCCGCGCCGCCTATGCCGAAGTGATCCTGCGCAACGGCCAGCTCGTCGCATGGCTTCGCCGCAACAATCCCAACATCCTCGTCTTTCTGCCCGCCGAAGAGCCGGAGCGCTCGCAGGCCGCCGCGGGTCTCGCGCATTTCCTCTGCGCTCGCGGCCAGCAGCGCATGCACGGCGGCCGATCATCAGGGCGTGCTCATCACCACCATCAATGGCCAGCCGGTCGCCGCGCATCTCATGGCGCGTTTTCTGATGGACGCGGGCTTCTACTCCGGCCCGCTCGGCATGCATCTGCGCCGCATCCCGCTGCCTGTCGCTCACCACGCCTCCGATCGCCAGCGAGGTCCAATAGACGAATGCCTGAAGGCGACACCATCTTTCGCACCGCGCGCGCCCTTGGCCGCGCTCTCGTCGGCCACCCCATCACCGGCTTCCGCTCCAACTATCCGCTGCTCACGCGCTTTCACGACGACACGCCGCTCACCGGGCCAGCACGTCGATCGCGTCGAGTCGCGCGGCAAATGGCTGCTCATCTCATTTCTCCGGCGGCGGCATTCTCGCCACTCACATGCTCATGAGCGGCAGCTGGCACATCTACCGCATCGGCGAGCCCTGGCAGCAGCCCGGCCGCAACATGCGCATCGTGCTCGAAAACAGCGTGTACCAGGCCGTCGGCTTCCGCGTGCCTGTGGCGCAGATGCACACCGCGCAATCGCTGGCGCGCGACCGCCGCATTCCGCAGCCAGCCACCGACGTGCTCAATCACAGATTTCGACGCGGAGGCCGCCGCACAACGCCTGCTTGCGTGCGCCCATGAAGAGATCGGCGACGTGCTGCTCCATCAGGAAGTGCTGGCCGGCGTCGGCAATGTCTTCAAGTCGGAGGTCTGCTTTGTCACCGGCATCAATCCATTTTGCAAAGTCGCGGATCTCAGCGCGGAACAAATCGCGACGCTGATCGCCACTGCGAGAAAGCTGGTCGCGTCAATGTGCTCGAAGACTCTCCGGCGACACGATCGTGACCTATCGCGGCCAGCATCGCCGCACCACGCATCAATCCGATCCCGGTGAAAGCCTCTGGGTCTATGGCCGCAATGGCGAGCCCTGCCGTCGCTGCGGCGAGCCGCATTCGCCGCCGCATCCAGGGCCCCGATGCGCGCGTCACCTTCTGGTGCCAGCAATGCCAGCCCATGCCCGACGGCACCGACATCGACGGTTGAGCTCGGACTCAGTTGCTCGGCTTGCCGATCCCGAAGATCTTCTGAAAGATATTGCGATGGTCCGGCGGATGGTCGCAGGGATCCGTCGGCGCGGTGCCGTCGAGGAATGCCGCATCGTAGGAGTCCGGGCAGGCCGCGTCGCTCAGCAGGTTGGTCGCCTTGTCCAGGCTCACAACTTCGACGCCGTCCGGCGCAGTGAATTCATGCGTGTCGGAGTACTGCGGCAACTGCACCGCCTTCTTCATGAACTCCGCCCAGATCGGCGCCGCGGCGTGCGCGCCTTCAAGCTTGATGTCGGTGTAGTCGTCGTTGCCCACCCACACGATGCACAGCAGGTTGCTCGTGAATCCAGCAAACCATGCGTCGTGGCTCGTGCCCGTCTTGCCCGCCGCCGGCGAAACAAATCCCATGTTGCGCACGCCGGCGCCCGTTCCTTCGCCACGCAGCACATCTTCCATCATGCTCGTCGTCAGGAAAGCCACGCGCGGGTCAAGGACCTGTTTCGAAGTCGGCGTGTAGTCCTGGATCACGTCGCCTGTAGGCGTGCGCACGCTGGCCAGCATCCACGGGTCCAGGTGCAGGCCGCTGTTGGCGAAGACCGTGTAAGCGCCCGCCATGTCCAGCGGCGTTGCGTCATAGGAGCCGATCGCCATCGAAGGCGTGCCGCGCGCGCTCTTGATGCCCGCGTCGCGCGCCAGCGCCGCCACGCGATCGAAGCCCACCATCGACGCCAGGCCGATCGTCGCGTTGTTGTCAGCGAGCGCATCAGCGCATAGCGCGCCGTCACCTCGACCGTAATACTCGCCCGTGCATGTTGCGCGGCGTGTATTCCTGGTCCGTGCCCTCGCCGTAGGTCGTCTGCTGGTCGTTCAGCATGGTCACCGGCGAAAACAGCTTGTCCTGTCCCGGCAGCATGGTGCCTTCGACCGCCGTGGCAAATGCCGCCGCATAGACAAACGGCTTGAAGATCGAGCCGGTCGGCCGCTGCGCCACCGCGTGATTCAACTGCGAAGTCCCGTAGCTGCGCCCGCCCACCAGCGCCAGCACCTGCCCGGTATGCGGATTCAGCGCAATCAGCGCCACCTGCGGATAGATGTTGTCATACGGCTGTCCCAGCTTCTTGGCGCGCGCATGCAGCTTGTCCACCTGCGCGTCGATCATTGGGACGGTGGCATCCACAGCCGTCGGTGGCGATCTGCTGCAGGTCCGGATCGAGCGATGTGTAGATGCGCAGTCCCTCGCCGTTGAAATCGCGATCGCCCAGTCTTCTGCACCAGCTGGTCGCGCACCAGGTCGACAAAGTAAGGCGCCTCGCTTGCGTCCACGCTGCCCGGCGCCAGATGCAGCGGCTCTGTCCTTCGCGCGCTTCAGCTTGTTCCTTGGTGATCGCGCCGGTCTCCACCATCGAATCCAGCACCAGGTTGCGCCGCTCCATCGACGCGCTCCGGATGCCGGAACGGACTCAGCCGGTTCGGGCTCTGAATCATGCCCGCCAGCAGCGCGCACTCCGCAAGGTCGAGCTGCCGCACATCCTTGCCGAAGTAAGCCTGCGCCGCTTCGCCGAATCCATTGATCGAAAAACTCCCGCGCTGCCCCAGGTTGATCTGGTTCGCATACATCTCGAAAATCTGCTTCTTGGTGAAGCGGTGTTCGAGTTGGAACGTGATGATGATCTCTTTCAGCTTGCGCTTGATGCGCCGCTCCGGCGTCAGGAAGAATCCGCGCGCCAGCTGCATCGTCAGCGTCGACCCGCCTTCGACGTAGTGTGTCCCGGCGTCAGATCGTTACGAATCGCGCCCAGGATGCGGATGTAGTCCACGCCGCCGTGATCGAAGAAGCGCCGGTCTTCAATCGCCACCACTGCATGCACCAGGTTCGGCGGAATCTCGTCGTAGGTCACCAGCCGGCGCTTGGTGCGATTTGCGTCGCTCAGGCCGGTGATCAGCAGCGGCTCCAGCTCGTAGCTCGCCAGCGCCTGCCCGTGCTCGTCGGTGATCGACTCGACCTTGCCGCCGCTCATGCGAATCGTCGCCGAGTCCTGCGCGTGGTACGACTGCGGCCCGGGATGCACCGTGATGCTCCTGCCCGTCTTCGCTGTAGGTCCCCAGCGGCGACGTCTTGGCGGCGTCATCAGTCGTGTAGCCGGCCTCGCGCAGTTCATTCGCGATCAGCTCGATCGCCAGCTTCTGCCCGGCCGCACCTCGCGCGGCGCAGCATAAATCTTCGCCGTCTGGGCAAACAGCGGCTGCTTCAGCCGCGTCATCCACAATCCCCTGGTACTTGAAGTAGTAGAAGCTGCACACGCCCACCATCAGCGACAGCCGCGACCGCGACGCCGACCAGCGCGACGCGCAGCGCCAGCATCGTCCAGGGATGATTTCCCGGTAGGCATCGCCAGCTTGATCTTCAACGCCATCGTCACTCCTCGATTCGGCTGTCGAGTCTCAGCTGACTGTTGGCGCAATTGCGACTGCAGTGTCTCGTATCTCGGCACCTGCGATAGCGACCTCAAGCACCCAACAAGCTTAGCTGCTCGAAGCCAGCAGTTCGTCTTCCTGCACCAGGCTCTTTCAGATGCGCCACCACTTCGCTCAGCGCCACGTCCACGCTGGTCGCCTGTCGCGCGCGTCACCAGTTCCACCTTGCCCGCTCGGCCGCCTTCTTGCCCACGTTGATCGCGATAACGGAATGCCCACCAGGTCCGCATCTTTGAATTTGACGCCGGCGCGCTCGTCTCGGTCATCCAGCAGCACGTCGAGGCCCGCGCTTCAAGCTCCGCCGCCAGCTTCTCGCCGGTCTCGCGCAACGCCGCATCGGCCACGTTGGTCACCGTCACCACCACGGTGAACGGCGCAATCGACGCCGGCAGCCAGAACCCGTTCTGCATCGTTCGACTGCTCGATCGCCGCCGTCAGAATGCGCTCGATGCCGATGCCGTAGCTGCCCATGATCGGCATCACTTCCTTGCCGTTCGGGTCCAGCACCCGCGCGCCCATCGACTCGGAGTACTTGTAGCCGAGCTTGAAGATGTGCCCGACCTCGACCGCTTTGCCCACCACCAGCTTGCCGCCGCACTGCATCGATCGGGACAGGCCTCGCCCTCGTTCACGCTGCGAATATCGGCGCTCAGGGTCCAGGTAAAATCGCGCCCCGGCACCACGTTGCGCAGGTGATAGTCCAGCTTGTTTGCGCCGGCCACCAGGTTCTTGCGGCCTTCGAGCGACTTGTCCACGATCACCGTCAGCCCATCGCCCAGCGGCTTGTCGTCGTGCTTCAATCCCACCGGCCCAAGAAATCCAGCCGGCCCGTTGAAGTACTGCGTCAGCTCTTCGGCCTGCATCGTGCGCAGCTCCGCAGCGCCAATCGCGCCCAGCAGCTTCGTCTCATTCACCTGGTGGTCGCCGCGCAAAAACGCCGCCACGCCGTGCCACGTGTCCTTCGCGCTTCGTCCCTCGCCATAGCTCCGCGCTTCAGCGCCATGTAGGCCACGCACTTGATGTCCGATGCCGGCGAAATCTTGAAGAACTCCGCCACATCCGCAATCGCCGCGCACCCCGGCGTATGACACCAGCTCCGGCTTGCCATCTCCGGTCGGCTCCATCTCCTCAACCGGCTCCAGCCGCGAAGTTGCTTTCTCAAGATTCGCCGCATAGCCGCACACCGGGCAGCTTGCAATCAGGTCCTCGCCCGCATCGGTGTAGACCATGAACTCCTGCGACTGCGATCCGCCCATCGCTCCCGAATCGGCTTCGACGGCGACAAACTTCAGCCCGCAGCGCGTAAAGATCCGGCGATACACCGCATCGTGCAGGTCGAAGCTCTTGTCCAGCCCCGCCTTGTCGATGTCGAACGAGTAGCTGTCCTTCATCGTGAACTGCCGCACGCGCAGCAACCCCGCCTTCGGCCGCGGCTCATCGCGAAACTTGGTCTGAATCTGGTACCAGATCTGCGGCAGCTGCTTGTAGCTGCGCAACTCGCTGCGCGCAATCGAGGTCATGATCTCTTCGTGCGTCATGCCCAGGCAAAGCTCCGCGCCCTTGCGGTCCTTCAGGCGAAACATGTTGTCGCCCATCGCCGTCCAGCGGCCGCTCTGCACCCACGGTTCTTTGGGGAGAATGGCCGGCAGATAGAAACTCCTGCCCGATCTTGTCCATCTCCTCGCGCACGATGCCGATGATCTTGTTCAGCGACCGCTGCCCGAGAAAGAGATAGTTGTAGATGCCCGCGCCGAGCTGGCGAATATAGCCGGCGCGGAGCAGGAACTTGTGGCTGGCCACTTCGGCGTCCGCCGGGGCCTCGCGAAGAGTAGGAATAAAGAGCTTCGACCAACGATGCATAGATGGAGAACTTACTTGCTTTCCCGTCCGTTTGCGTGCGGCGCATTTGAGCTTCGGGCCGCCGGGTGGAGCACGGACGCAGGGCGTTCGGATGAACCAGAACCTATTCTAATTGTTCGTAGTCTTCCGGGTGGCGGGGCGGCGCGTCTGCCGTGCCTCCCAAAGCAAGCCACGTTGCCACTGAAGTTGCCGCCATCTCAGCCCTCCTTGCCTTTCCTGCACGACGTCGGGCAAGATGGAGGCCATTTTCGTGCCACTGAAAACAAACAACCTATGCTTCTCGTCGAAGGGGTGGGTTGTGTCAGTGGCGACACGCAAGTGGACTTGCTGACACGGTCCGAAGTGGTTCTGGGGCAACTTCCGATCGACGAGATTCACCAGCCTAAGTGAGCTCCACTAACCCAGCCCAGCGCTCTTCACAATGATCCGCTCGAAAAGCGACCACGGGAGCAATTTGCGCATCACCAGCGCGGCTCTGGCGTCCTTGCCGACCACATAGCGCAGTTTGGGCCGCGGAGTCCCGAGGACCGCCGCAAGCGTGTCCGCGACGATCTGCGGATTCGCCCTCTTCTGGTTGCCCGCCATCCGTTTGCGCCAGCCGGCGATTCGCGATGCATTCGGTGAATCCGAACTCTGCAGCCCGGCGGAAAGCTTCGCGTTGCGCGTCCAGATGTCGGTTTCAAACGCGCCAGGCTCGACCAGCACGACCTGAATTCCCAGGGGCTTCATTTCGAAGCGCAACGTCTCGGTCCATCCCTCCAGCGCAAACTTCGATGCCGTGTAGCTCCCTACCCCTGGAAAGCCAATGCGCCCGGACACCGAAGACACCATCACGATGTGGCCAAATCCCTGCCGCCGCAGTTGAGGCAGAAATGCGCGCGTCACCGCCGCTGCGCCGAAGAAGTTTGTATCAAATTGCTGCCGCAACTCGGCATCGGTTACGTCGTCGGCGAACCCCGGCACTGCAAAGCCCGCATTATTCACCAAGGCGTGGAACGGGGTCGACCGTCCAGCGAGTTGCTTGGCGATGGTCTCGATCTGTGGAGAGTTCGTCACATCGAGCGCGTGAATCTCGATGTGCTCCAAGATGCCAGCCGTCCGCGCAGCATCTTCGAGCAGCGTTCTCCGGTCGAGATCGCGCATCGTTGCAATCACGTGCCAACCACGCCGCGCGAGCGTAACCGATGTCAGCAAACCGAAGCCACTCGATGCACCGGTAATGAGAGCGGTCTTGTTCATTTGAAGACTTGATTCAACGGCAACTATGAACTTCGAACTGTGAACTATGAACTGCTTCTAGATCAGCTCCACGCCCCACAGATCGTGCAGATGCACCACGCCTTCGACCTTGCCCTCTCCATCCACCACGACCAGCGAAGTAATCTTCCGCTCTTCCAGAATCGCCAGCGCCTTCGCCGCCAGTTCGCTCGCCGCAATGGTCCGCGGATTGCGCATTCATCGCCTCGCCGGCCGTCCTGCTCAGCGCCGCGCCGCCTTCGCGCTCCAGCAGCCGCCGCAGATCGCCGTCGGAAATCACGCCGCGCAGCTGTCCCGCTTCCTGCACCGTCGTCATGCCCAGCTTCTTCGACGACATCTCGAAGATCACGTCCGTCATCGGCGTCGCCGGCGCCACCACCGGCACTTCATCGCCCGCGTGCATCAGGTCGCGCACCTTGGCCAGCCGCTTGCCCAGCTTGCCGCCGGGATGCAGCTCCGCAAAATCCTCGGCGCTGAAGCCCTTGCGCAGGCTCACCGCAATCGCCAGCGCATCGCCCAGCGCCAGCATCGCCGTGGTAGACGCCGTCGGCGCCAGATTCAGCCCGCAGGCCTCGCGCTCCACGCCGCAATCCAGCGCCACATCGCTGGCCTGCGCCAGCGTCGACTGCAGATTGCAGCAGAAGCTCACCAGCGCGTCGCCCTTGCGCTTCAGCGTCGCCAGCAGCCGCAGAATCTCCTCGGTCTCGCCGCTCGCCGAGAGCGCAATCACCACGTCGCCCGGCATCAGCACGCCCAGGTCGCCATGCACCGCCTCGGCCGGATGCAGAAACAGCGCCGGCGAGCCCGTTGAGCTCAGCGTCGCCGCAATCTTCTGCGCGATGATGCCGCTCTTGCCCATGCCGGTCACCACCACGCGGCCGTTGCCCTCGCCGCAGCGCACAATCAGCTCCACGGCGCGCTCAAACGGCGCGGCCATCGGCCCTTCGAGGCGTCCCGCCAGCCCCTCCAGCGCCGCCGCTTCGGTGCGCACCAGCTCCGCCGGCTTCAGGCACTCTTCTTCTTTTTTCTCTGGAGTCATCGGCTTCTGATGGTAAATCACCCGGCAGATGAACACCTGTAGTCCGGGACTTTGCCACTTTCTTCCGGGCGTCCGGGCTTGTCATTCGAATGTCTCAACTTCTCGCGACCCGGCCTATCGCAGCGCAGTTTTCGTACAATAAGTAAAAGAGGTCGCATCCGCGTGAAGCGCAATACCATCGTCGTATCCATCGTTCTTCTTCTGCTGGCCGCCTTTGCCTGGGCAGGCTGGGCCAATTGGGAATACCGCAAGCAGGCCGCCGAGAAAACGACTTGCCTTGGTTGCTAAGGCCGAACTCGTGGCGAACAGCTCCGGCGACGTGCCGAAATTTGCCTCCCCCCTGATGAATAATCCCGCGCCCGACTTCGCGCTCGAAGACCTGAGCGGTAAAAAAGTCTCGCTGGCGAGCTACAGAGGCAAAGCCGTCTCATCAACTTCTGGGCCACCTGGTGCGGTCCCTGCAAGATCGAGACGCCTTGGCTCGTCGAGCTGCGCAATCAATATGCCTCGCAGGGTTTCGAAATTCTCGGCGTGTCGACAGACGATTTAGATCCGGACGACAAGAAGATGCTCGCCCAGGAGAAGCGCGACATCGCGAAATTTGCGGCAGCAGGAGCACATGCCCTATCCGGTCCTGATCGATGGCGCCTCGATCAGCACACCCTATGGCGGACTCGACGCATTGCCCACGTCGTACTTTGTCGATCGCAACGGAAAGGTCGTCGCTGCGCAACTTGGCCTCACTCCAAGGACGACATCGAAGCCAATATTCGCAAGGCGCTTGCAGAATGAGCGTTCGAATCCTCGTAGCCGGGGCAGCGTGCCTGGTGCTGTGTCGTCCTAGCCACTAGCCGTCCACAGCCAGTCCCCACTCGCCGACTCGCCAAACCGATCGATCCTTCACGGCGCCGCAGTCGAATATCTTTTCCCCGAGCAGATCACCGTGCCCGGGGAAAGCCCAGCCCGGTCGCGCTGCACTTCCGCATCGCGCCGGGCTTCCACATCAACTCGCACACTCCCAAAGAGGATTACTTGATTCCGACGACGTTTTCGGTTCCTGAGGATTCCGGCGTACGTCTCGAGTCCGCGAGCTACCCCGACGGCGCCGACTTCACGCTGCCCCTCGACCCGAGCATAAAACTCAGCGTCTATACCGGCGAATTCACCATCCAGGCGCACATCGTCGCGCAGCGCGGCAACCACCTGGTGCAGGCGAGCCTGCACTACCAGGCCTGCGACAAGAACGCCTGCATGCCCCCAAAGACCATCACTGTTCCCATCGACGTCATTGGACATTGAAGAGCAAGGGCTGAGGACGACGGACGAAGCAATCTGGGAAAGTACCACGCCCAAGCGAGCGGCTAGCGAGCGTCTCTCCCACCGGAGGTGGCTTTCTCGATCTTGGCCCACGAGTCCTTCAGCGGCAGTGTCCGGTTGAACACCAGCTTGCCCGCAGTCGAGTCCGGATCGACGCAGAAGTAGCCGACGCGCTCAAACTGGAATCGGTCCCCCAGTTTCGCATCCGCAAGAGAAGGCTCAAGCTTTGCGCCCGTCAGGATCTCAAGCGAGTTGGGGTTGAGATTGCTGAGGACGTCCTCGCCTTCTCCAAAGTCGTAGGGATCGGCCTTGGTGAACAGCTTGTCGTAGAGCCGGATCTCCGCGGAGATGGCGTGCGCGACTCGAGACCCAGTGAATGGTCGACTTCACCTTGCGGCCGTCGGGAGAGTTGCCGCCGCGGCTGGCCGGATCGTAGGTGCAGTGCACCTCAACGACGTTGCCGGCCGCGTCTTTCACCACGCTCTGTGCGGTGACGAAGTAGGCGTTGCGCAGGCGCACCTCCTTGCCGGGTGAGAGCCGGTAATACTTCGGCGGAGGAACCTCGCGAAAATCGTCCTGCTCGATGTAAATCTCGCGCGAAAATGGCACCTGGCGCGTCCCGGCCGAGGGGTCTTCAGGATTGTTGGCGACCTCGACGTACTCCTCCTGACCCGCAGGGTAGTTGTCGATGACCACCTTGAGCGGATGCAGCACCGCCATGGCGCGGTGCGCGCGGCGGTTCAGGTCGTCGCGCTGAAAGTGCTCGAGCATCTCAATGTCCGTGATCCCATTGGTGCGCGAGGCGCCGATTGAGCGCAACGAAAGCGCGAATCGCCTCGGGCGTAAAGCCGCGGCGGCGGATGCCGGAGAGCGTGGGCATGCGCGGATCGTCCCAGCCGCTGACACGCTTCTCCTGCACGAGCTGCAGAAGCTTGCGCTTGCTGAGCAGCGTGTAGGTCAGGTTGAGGCGGTCGAATTCGATCTGCTGCGAAGGAAAGATGCCGAGCTGCTCGATATACCAGCGATAGAGCGGCTGGTGGTCGGCGAACTCGAGCGTGCACATCGAGTGGGTGACGCGTCTCGATCGAGTCCGACTGGCCGTGCGCGTAGTCGTACATCGGATAGATGCACCACTCGTCGCCGGTGCGCTGGTGCGTGGCGTGCAGGATGCGATACATCACCGGATCGCGCATATTCAGGTTGGGCGAGGCCATGTCGATCTTGGCGCGCAGCACGCGGCTGCCGTCGGGGAACTCGCCGTTCTTCATGCGCTGAAACAGGTCGAGATTTTCTTCAACAGAGCGGTTGCGATAAGGGCTGTCCTTGCCGGGCTCGGTCAGCGTGCCGCGGTACTGGCGGATCTCGTCGGCGGTGAGGTCATCGACGTAAGCCTTGCCGGCCTTGATCAGCTTGCAGCGCCCACTCGTAGAGCTGGCCGAAATAGTCCGAGGCGTAGCAGAGCCGCTCCCACTCAAAGCCGAGCCAGCGCACGTCCTCCTGATGGAATCGACGTACTCCTGCTCCTCCTTCTCCGGATTGGTGTCGTCGAAGCGCAGGTTGGTTTTGCCGCCGAACTCGTCGGCGAGGCCAAAATCGAGGCAGATGGCCTTGGCGTGGCCGATGTGGAGGTAGCCGTTGGGCTCGGGTGGAAAGCGGGTCTGCACGATGGCGTCGCCGTACTTTTTGGTGCGCACATCCTCGGCGATCTGATCGCGAAGAAAGTTGGAGCGAGCGTGCGCATCCTGACTCCGAGTGTCCGGGCTTTGAGTGTTCGGGTTTTCCGTATTTGCGTTGGTCATAGATTCGATTCCTGGCGTGGCTGCGATTCCTTACTGCGCGAAACAGGTTGCGCTCAACCAAGTCGATTGAAGTGTTTCGAGAAGCGATTCGGCCTGCCGGATGCGTCCAGGCAAACCTCGCGGCCGAGCACAACCATGGTTTCAAAAAGCGGCGGCGCGTTCTTGCGTCCGCAGACGGCGACCCGGATCGGCTGGAACATCGGCCCGGCCTTTAGACCCAAGTCGGACGCGGCGCCGCACGCAGCGCCTGGTCCAGCGAATCGTGATCGAAGGCGTGCTGGGCAAGAACCTTTCTGCGCGGTCTCAAGCACGCGCGCGCGCCAGCGCCGCATCGCCCTTCTGCGGAATCAGCTCCGCCGGGTCGTACGGCGCAAGTTCGTCGACGAAGAAGAAATCGGCCGCGGCGACGGCATCGCGCAGCAGCTTGATGCGCTCGCGAATCAGCGGCGTGACGGCCAGCAGCTTCTCCGGCGAAGCTGCAGGCCGGCCTGCTCAAAGAACGGCTGCAAGCCGCGGCTCAGCTCGTCGACGGGCAGCGCGCGATTGCTCGGCGTTGAGCCACACCGCCTTGGGATCGAAGGGGTCATCCTCCGTGAAGTTGACCACGGCGTTGGCGCGGTTGACGCCTTCAAGAGTGAAAGCCGCGGTGAGCTCGTCGAGCGTGAGGAACTCGCGATCGTTCTTGGGCGACCAGCCCAGCAGGCACAGAAAGTTGATGAAGGCCTGCGGCAGAAAGCCGGCATCGCGATAGGTGGTCACGCTGACCACCGGGCCGTGCTTGCGCTTCGAGAGCTTGGTGCCGTCGGGCGCGACCAGCAGCGGCAGATGCGCGAACTGCGGCGGCTCGACGCCCAGGCCCTCAAAGATCAGCAGGTGCTTGAAGGTGTTGGTCAGGTGATCCTGCCCGCGAATGATGTGGCTGATGCGCAGATCGGCGTCGTCGACGCACGAGGCCAGATGATACGTCGGCATTCCATCCGAACGCAGCAGCGCGAAGTCTTCCACCTCGTCGGCGAGCTTTGGACTGCGCGCCATACACGCCATCAGTGAAGCGCAGCACTGCGGTCCTCGCCGCGCGGCACGCGATAGCGCAGCGCGAACGGCTCGCCCGCGGCGGCGCGGCGGTCGCTCTCTTCGCGCGACAGTTCGCGCATGCCGGGATTGAAGAGCCACGCGCCCTGCGCAGAGGACTGCTCGTCCTTCGCCGCGTGCGCGGGGGTGAAGTCGCGATAGGCAAGGCCCTTGGCGAAGATCGCTTCGGCCGCCTGGCGGTGCAGAGCCAGCCGCTCGGATTGCTTGTACTCTTCGTCCCAGTCCAGACCCAGCCAGCGCAGTCCCTCGAAGATCGACTGGACGCTGGCCTCGGTGTTGCGCTCCACGTCGGTGTCGTCCAGCCGCAGCACCATGGTTCCGTGGTTGTGGCGGGCATAGAGCCAGTTGAAGATAAAGGTGCGCGCGCTGCCCACGTGGAGAAAGCCGGTGGGCGAAGGCGCAAATCGGACGCGAGGAGATTGGAACTGGGAGAGGTTTTCTTCAGGCATCGATGAGGGTGTTCCTCTTCGATGCTAAAGCATCGCGTCAGATTGAGTCGATCTGAGTCGAGCGTTCTCGAACCTACACCCGCGGCGGCGGGGGCGGGTACGGATAGCCCATCTGCGGCGGCACAGCACCGGCGCCACCTTCCACTCCGCAAACGCCAGAACGTACAGCAGCACCAGGTTGCCCAGGGGAATCGATGTTCAACAGCGAAAGCCAGGGCGAAAATCCCGCCTTCTTGCAGATGAACCAGAAGGGCACGATGACAGATCGCCATGCACGATCAGGACGAAGATCGGCATCACGGCCAGGAAGGCCATCGCGATCTTGCGTGCCTGTTCCGGATCCATCGTGATCTGTTGCAAACAGCATGAGTGCGAGGTGCATCGACGTTCTCCAGCATTGGGATGGAAGCTCCCCGCCACACTAAGGCCAATCGATGGAAACTGCAATCAAATTCTTGCGTCTCGCATCGAACTCGCGCAGCGACGGCTACTTACTGCAACGGGCACACCGTCCAGCGACAGCAGCCTGCCCACCGGATACTCGCCCACGTGGTTCGCCAGGCCCCACGGCGAGCGGTCGTAGAAGAACTCCAGCCGCGCCTCCGGGCTCGCCGCAAAACGCGGATCGGTCTGCACGCGGCGCTCAAACTCCGCCTTCAGTGCGGGATCCTTGGCCATATTCTCGCGCGCCAGCTTCTCCAGCACGTAGGCCTCGCCATACTCCCGCTGCTCAAAGATCGGATCGAAGAATCCCCATCGCAGCGCCGAGTCCGGCGCCTCCGGCTCGAGCCAATGAATCGCCACCTTCGACAGCCGCTGATCCAGCGCCACCACCACTGATCCTGCCGGAAACGTCATCGTCTCCGTCGTCAGCGTGCATGTGCCGAAACTGGCCCGGCTCCGCGCCCGCGCCTTCGCCGCGCAAAGATCGGATGGCGCCCTTCAAATGGCGGTCCCTGCCACTCCATTCCCGTGCAGCGATAGCGCTCCACCTTGCCTGTCCACGCCGCCGTTGTGCGCCGCATCGCCACATCGTGCGCCGCCAGCACGTCGATCACGTGCGTCCACTGCGGCGGAACGATGTAGGCCGCGGGCGGCGTGGTCGACAGCGCCACCTTCGCTCCGGTCGTCAGCGGCAGCGTCACATTCCACGGCTCGTGCGAATAGCTGATCCACATCGTGCCCGAAACCTCGCTCAGCGCGCGCGTGTACTGGTATCCGCGAAACAGCACCGGCGTCGTCTCTTCGCTCCATCCAATCGCAAGCGGAAACTGCGCATTGCCCAGCGCATGTGCACCCAGCTTCGCCGCATCCGCATCGGCCTGCGGTTCAGCGCAATCAATTTTGCCGCGTCGCGATTCATCACCTCCAGCAGCGCGCGCAGGATCTCGTAGTTGCCCGTGACCCGCGTCTTGTAGTCCTTCAGCATGTGCATCTCGACCAGCAGCCCCGGCCGATTCTCCAGAATCATCTGGCCGGTCGAAAAACGCGGCGGATTTGCCATGTTCGTCAGGCCCCTTGCGCGGGATCGGTGTCGTCATTCAGATTGATCAGGTACGGGAAAGGCCACATGCCCCGCCGCATCGATCTGCCGCTCCAACTCCGGCGTCACGATCTCGCGAATCCACTTAGCAGTCTCCGGCGCAACATCGGGCGTCGCATCCGCGTTGAACGTCACGTCGTACTGAAAATCCGCGCCATCCGTCACGTGATCGTCGACAAAAAAGTCCGGCATCCAGCGATGAAACATCTTCAGAAACGCCCGCGTCTCCGGCGCGTCCGCCTTCATGTAATCGCGATTCAGATTGATATTTGTCGCATTGCCGCGCCAGCCAATCACGCTCCGGCCCATTCTGGTTGATGCGGTTGTAGGCCGACCGCCGCTCGTGCCCATCGATGTTGTAAACCGGGATGAACACGAAGCACCACATGATCCAGCAGCGCTGCCCTGGTCTTCGTGATCACGATGTCGCGCAGCAGCGCGAGACACGAGTCCTTCCCATCCATCTCGCCCGCATGAATCGCGTTCTGCACCAGCAGAATCGCGCGCCCGAGGCATGAATCGCCGCCGGATCGAAGACGCCATCCTTCGAGGCAATCACGATCTTCAGGTCGCGTCCTTCGCCGGTCTTGCCGAAGTTCTCGATCTTCACCGCACCCGGCGCAGCTGCTGCGACGCGCTCCAGATACGCAACCGTCTCCGCATAATCCGGAGTGGTCCGGTAGTCGCTGATCTCCGCCGGCGTGCGCCAATCCTGCGCAGCTGCACAATCGGGCCGACAGAAGCGCGCAATCAGAGCAAAGACGAAGACGACACCGACTACGCAGGTTCATCGGGAACTGACCTCCAGCAAAATGACATGCAGAAAGGGTAGTCATGCCTTCCGGGATTGCAGTCGAGACTGTCACGGCGAACGAGCCACTGCGAACTGTGAACTGACGAACTGAGAACTGCCTGTTAGGTGATGTCCTCGGTGTCGTAGACCGGCGGCAATCGCCGCGCTTCTTCGGGACGCCGTGCACCGACGCCAGCAGGTCATCGACCACGTCTTCAAGCTGCCTCTGGCTCTCGATCACCGCGCTCATGCTCTTCAGCTCATCCGGTCATCCGTCACCCGCTCCACCAGCGCCACGGCATGGCACTGCGCCACGTGGTCGAGGTTCAGGCCCTCGGGCGTCTTGGCCTTGATGCTCACCTGGTCCATTCCACGCCCAGCAGATCGGCCACGCGCGCGCGCATCTCGCCGGCGATCGGGACCGATCTTGGGCGCGGCCAGCACCAGCGTCGTGTCGACATTCACGATGCGGTAGCCGGCATGCTGCAGCTCTTCCAGCGCCAGCTTGAGAAAGATCGACGAGTCGGCATCCTTCCAGCGCGGATCGCCCGGCGGAAAAAAGCTGCCGATGTCGCCGGCGGCCACCGCGCCCAGCAGCGCATCGGTGATCGCGTGCAGCAGCACGTCGCCATCGGAGTGGCCGGCCAGGCCCTCGGGATGATCCAGCGTCATGCCGCCGATGCGCAGCGGCACGCCCGGCTTGAATGCGTGCGAGTCCCAGCCAAATCCGATCCGTGTGTCCATGGTCTCCGTGCCTGATGCTACAACTTACCCGCCGCGGAAGCTCATCTCCGCAGCCACGCAGGACTCAGCGGGCGCGCTGGCGGAGATAGAACTCGGCCAGTTCCAGGTCGCCCGGCTGCGTAATCTTCAGATTAACCTGAGAACCGGGTACCACGGCTACAGGAAGTCCGGCGCGCTCCACCACCGAGGCTTCATCCGTGCCCACAAAGCCGTCTGCCGTGGCCTCGGCAAAGGCCTTCTGCAGCAGCCCATAGCGGAAGCCCTGCGGCGTCTGCGCCTGCACGATAAACTCCCGCGGAATGGTCGCGGTGATCAGCGCGCCGTGCGCGGTCCGCTCCACCTGCTTGATGGTGTCCACCGCCGGCAGGCCCACAATCGCCGCGCCGTGCTCGCTGACCGCGTCGATGGTGCGGTCGATCGTGGCCGCATCAATCAGCGGGCGCACCGCGTCGTGCACCAGCACGATGTCGTCCGGTCCCGCCGGCAGCGCGGCCAGCGCGTGGGCCACGGATTCCTGCCGGTTGTCGCCGCCTTCCACCACGTGCACTTTGCCGGCAAATCCGTACTCGGCCACCTGTGCCTTCCACGCGCTCCATCTCCGGCTTGCGCACGGCGACGTAGATGGCCGTTACCCGCTCTACCGCGGCAAAGGCGCGCAGCGAATGAATCAGAATCGGAACCCCATCCAGGGCCAGAAACTGTTTCGGCGGGTCCCCAACGACGGGTGACTCGCAGAGTCGGGGTCGTTGGTGTGCTTGGCTGCGGCCCGGCCATTCGTGTGCCCAATCCCGCAGCGGGAAGAATCACAAATACCTGCATAACTCGTGGAGTATACAACGGCGTAGCGGCATACCGGATAATCCGGCCGCGCCGTGGCCGCATTCCCACGACAACATCTATTCCGCTGATTCCTCCACGTAAATCATCTCGTTCGTCGCGCGAAATCCCATCGCCTCGTATACCCGCCGCCCCGCGTCGGAGGCATGCAGAGCCATCACGCGCAGCTTCCTTCGCCGCGCTTCGTCCAGTGCTTCTCTCACGAGCGAACGCGCCATTCCCTGCCCGCGATACTCCGGTTCGACCCAGAAATTCAGCAGGTAGCCGCGATGCTCGCTCGCCGGATCCAGCGGATGCGGCGGCCACTCCAGTTCGAAAAAGCCGGCCGAGGCCACGGGCCGCTCATCGTCCTCGACAATCCAGCCGACGTACTTTCCGGCGGCGATCATGCGTTCCACCCACGGCATAAAATTGCGCCGCATCTCGTTCAGAGTCGAGTCGTCGCTCTGTGCCCATCTCGGCAAACATGGCTGCCGATGCGCGGTAATCAATGCTGCATCGCGCAAGCGTGGCTTTTCGAGTCGTCAAGCATGTTGCGTAGTATAGGCAGTCGTCAGCGATTCGTCGCAGTGCCCGTCGCTGGGTGCTCTATCATCCTTTCGTGCCCGCTTCACTTCCGCTCGACACCACGCTGCTGCGCCCCGGGCCTGCGTCTCGCCGTCGGCCTTTCCGGCGGAGCCGATTCCGTCGCGCTCCTGCGCGCCCTGCTGCCGAACAGAGAGGCGAGGGAACTGGGCCTTGTTCTCCACGCCGCCCATCTGCATCACGGCCTGCGCGGCGATGAAGCCGACGCCGATCTCGCCTTCGCGAAAGCCCTCGCCGAAAACCTCAATATTCCCTTCCATCAAGCCCGCGTCGACACCGCCGCCGAAGCTCACCAGCCCAACGTCGCGAATCCATTGAAGAAGCGGCGCGCCGGCTGCGCTATCGCCTGGTTTCGGCAACTCTTGGCCGAGGTGCACGCAGTCGCACGCCATGCGCGCACCGCACACACTCTCGACGACCAGGCCGAAACCGTGCTCGCCAAATTCCTGCGCGGTGCATGGACCGAAGGCCTTTCCGGCATTCATCCCGTGCTCGAATTTCCTGAAGGCCGGATCCTTCGCCCGCTTCTGGCCACCACCCGCGCCGAGATCGAAGCCTATCTCCGCGCACTCGAATCAGCCCTGGCGCGAAGACTCCTCCAACCGCCATCTCACCTTCACGCGCAATCGCATTCGCCACGAGCTGCTGCCGCTTCTCGAAACCTGGAATCCTCGCCTCCGCGAACATCTAGCGCACATGGCCGAACTGGCCCGCGACGAAGAAGCCTGGTGGCAGGCGGAGCTGGCGCGCGTTGCGCCGCAACTCATCCTGCCCGGTCGCCCCGTTCGCGGAGGAGGCCGAGCCGCAGCCGACGGCCTCGCCATCGACGTCGCTCGCCTGGCGGAACTTCCGTCCCGCTCTGCAGCGCCGGCTGCTTCGCCACGCCGCCGAACAACTGGGTGCCGCCCTCGATTTTCCCGCAACCGAATCGCTGCGGAACCTCGCCCTCACGGGTCGCGCCAGCCAAAAGCTCGAACTCACCAAGGCCTGTCGCGCCGAGCGCACCCACCGCGAACTGCGCCTCACCGCGCAGGCCGCGGGTTCCGCCACTGCAAACAGTACGAAAGTTGCAGCCGAATATTCCGTGGCGATCCCTGGCGAAGTCGACGCCCCTGCCTTCGGCATTCGTCTTCGGATTGGCGTCTACGGCATCCCAGACAGGCTCCCTGCTTCGCACCAAGACCGCAACGCTGCCTGCGCTCCTGGAAACCCGGCGACCGGGTCCGGCTGAGCCATTCAAGTGGCCCCACGCAAAGTCAAGGAAGTGCTTGAACGGATGAAGGTTACGGGCTAGGACCGCGCCGCCTGGCCGGTCCTTGAAGTGGACGGCCGCATCGTCTGGATGAAGGGGATTGAACTCGAACCCGAACCGGGAATTCGAGGTCGGCGTTACGCCGCTCGCCGCTCGCAGCTAGGCTCTATCTACAGATCGTCGATTTCGACACGCCTGCAAGTGACGAGGTAATGCCCTATCGAAAAACTGTTCGAATAGACGCACAGTCTTCGCGTCATCGCCCTGGTCGTTTCCACCGCCTTCGGAGTACAATCTGTTTACTGCTCATCCCGGCGGAAGGCTATTCGTGTCTTCCGCTTCAGAGCTATTCGCACTTTCTGTGACTTCGAAGCAGGTGCGGGCGTCTAAATAGGGATGGAGTAGGCGGTGATGGAGGTCGCTCGTCGCGGCTTCTCCCCCGCCGGGAAAGAGGAATCCTGGTGAATTCGACCGTCAAAACGATCATGTTCTGGGTCTTTATCCTCATCTGCCTGATGCTGCTGTGGGGCGTTGTCCAGCGCGGCACCAACATGGGGGGCAAGGACGCGGAGGTCTCCTATTCCGACCTGCTGGACAAGATCGATGCGGGGCAAGTGCAGGACGTCACCATTCAAGGTACGGAACTCCATGGCCACATGAAGGCCAACCCGAAAGATCAGTTCCACACCACGATCCCGGCGAGCACCGACACTCTGATCAACAAGCTGCATGCGGCCAAGGTCTCCTTCAGATTTGAAGGATCCGCAGAACAACATCCTGCTGCCGCTTCTGTTCAACATCGGTCCGTTCGTTCTGCTGGGCGCCATCTGGTTCTTCATGCTGCGCCAGATGCAGTCGGGCGGCAACAAGGCGCTCTCCTTCGGCAAGAGCCGCGCGCGTCTGCTCTCGATGCAGCAGAAGAAGGTCACATTTAAAGATGTGGCCGGCGTCGATGAGGCCAAGGAAGAGCTGAAGGAGATCATCGAGTATCTGCGCGAGCCGCAGAAGTTCCAGAAGCTCGGTGGACGCATTCCCAAGGGCGTGCTGCTCGTCGGACCTCCGGGAACCGGCAAAACCCTGCTCGCCCGTGCTGTGGCCGGCGAAGCCAATGTGCCGTTCTTCTCCATCTCCGGTTCTGACTTTGTTGAGATGTTTGTTGGCGTCGGCGCAAGCCGCGTCCGCGACCTGTTCGAACAGGGCAAGAAGAATGCTCCCTGCATCATCTTCATCGACGAAATCGATGCCGTGGGCCGTCATCGCGGCGCCGGTCTCGGCGGTGGACACGATGAGCGCGAGCAGACCCTGAATCAACTGCTTGTCGAAATGGACGGCTTTGAATCGAATGACGGCGTCATTCTTGTCGCCGCTACCAACCGCCCTGACGTGCTCGATCCCGCGCTGCTGCGCCCCGGCCGTTTTGACCGCCGCGTAGTTGTGGGTCTGCCCGACATTCGTGGCCGCGAGGAAGTCCTCCGCGTTCACGTCAAGAAAGTTCCCGTCGGCGACGACGTCAACCTCAATGTCCTTGCTCGCGGAACGCCGGGCTTCAGCGGCGCCGACCTGGCCAATATGGTCAACGAGGCCGCGCTGAATGCTGCGCGCGTCAACCGCAAGCAGGTCCTGATGTATGACTTCGAGCTGGCCAAGGACAAAGTGCTCATGGGCGCCGAGCGCAAGTCCATGCTGCTCTCCGACCAGGAAAAGCGCGTCACGGCCTATCACGAGGCCGGACACGCGCTGGTTTCGTTCTTCCGCGACAACTCCGACCCCATCCACAAGGTCACGATCATTCCGCGCGGCATGGCCCTTGGCGTCACCATCTATCTGCCCGACGATCGCCACAACTACACGCGCGAGTATCTTGAAACGCGCCTGGCGACAGCGTACGGCGGCCGTGTGGCGGAGGAGATCTTCCTCAACCAGATGTCCACCGGCGCCGGCAGCGATATTGAAACCGCAACCGACCTTGCTCGCCGCATGGTCTGCGAGTACGGCATGAGCCGCCTCGGTCCGCTCACCTTCGGCAAGAAGGAGGAGCAGATCTTCCTGGGCCGCGAAATCGCTCAGCACCGCGACTTCAGCGAAGAGACGGCTCGCCAGATCGACCTCGAAGTTCGCCGCCTGATCGACGACGCCTACCAGTCGGCTCATTCGATCATCGACGCGCACAAGGACGCGATGCATCGCATCGCCGCGGCTTTGCTCGAGCGCGAGACCATCGACGCCGAAGAAGTGAGGTTGCTCATCGAGGGCAAGGAACTGCCGCCGATCCGCTCCGTTCTCGCCTCGCCCAGCGACGGCACCGGCACCGGAACCCCGCAGCAGGTCCTCAAGCCGGAGACCCGCCGCGGTTCTGGCGGCTTTCCGGAGGGCTCACCCTCGCCAGCATAAGCACCTGCGGTGCGGCCAAACGCGGCTTGCGCCGCTGAACAGTCTACCAATAAAAAGGCCACTCTTCGGAGTGGCCTTTTTCTATCGGGGAGAAAGCTCGATCAGTATCCCCAAAAGGCGCCGTGCCCCATCCTTTCGCCTTCTTCTTGGCGAAAGGGTCGGACACCAAGACTCTCCGTTCGAGCGCTCAAAGGTAAACTGCTTAAGGAAGTCAAGCAGTTGCAGTTGCAGGAGCTCGAACTACGGGCGTTGTTGCAGAAAGACGGCTCATCACAGGGTTGATTGCGATTCACTCGCATTCCATCGGGCGCGGGCGAATCGCATCGTTTTCGTTAGCAGATCCACACGATGGGACGCAGTGCCTCAGAAAATCCGGTACGCCACGCCCACGCTTACGCCGTATGGTTTCACCGTTCCATTAATCCAGTTCGGCCAAATCTGGTATTCGAAATCCGCAGCCCGCAGGCTCAGTCGATTGCCCAGCGGCATATCCACTCCGCCGCCCAGCGCAATGTCGGTGAAATGCCCGTAGGCAAAGTTGTATTGGAAATTCATCTTCCCGTAGCCGATCAGACGCCTTCGCATACGGCCTGAACCGCCGCGTCTCGTGAATCGGCACCGTCGGACCAATCAGGTAGTTATCCTCGTAAATATTCTCGAACTGGTTGAAGCGCAGCCAGCGACCTTCCGCCTCAAACTGAATCCAGTGCCTCACGCGAAGATCTACATACGCACCAAGACCTATGAGCGCGTCGTCGATTGTTCAGCGACCCCGGTGCCATCGTAGTCGGGTTGAAAGACTGAACCCATGCCGCCGGCACTGAGCGAGAGCGGCGATCGGGTGGCGGATGCAACAACCTGGGCATGAACCTTTGCCGTCCAGGCACACAGCACAAAGCAGAATAGTATAACGAGACTTTTCTTCTTCATTGTGGGGGCGTTTTCCAATCCTGGTGAAGCACTTTTCTTTTCGGGCTTCGTTTTAAAAATCCAGCATTTGGTTTTGAGGCCGGACGGCTTTCTGGGCGGCCCGGCTCACGAATGCAACTGCAAGCTTATTGCGGGCTCGTCGCCGGCGTGTCTGCGGGTGGCTGAGATATTCCCGTCGTTGGCGGATCGCCGCCCGCTGTTGGTGGCGCTTGTGCCGGAGGAGTCGCTCTTGGCTGATCTCCTGCCGGCGGTGCCGCGGGCGCCGCTGCCCGGAGCCGCTGGTGGAGCCGCGTTCGCTGCCTCATACCGCTGTAACTTGAAATAAATCGGAGTCACCTCGAGCGGCATCTTGTCGCGCGCGTTCATCGGCGCATAGAGCTTGGCGTTCAGCATATGCACCTTGTCGTCCCATGGATCGGTCTTCAGCCAGCTTCCCAAGGGCGATGCGGGAATCTGCGTCAGGTCGTCCCAGTTGATCTTCGGCGCGTCGTGCGCCAGGTCCGCCATCCAGGGTGTCCCGTCCGACTTCAACAACGAGTCGCCCAGCATCGGCGTATTCAGAGCTCTCAGGTTCTTGCCGCGATCCGCAAGCTGTTCCCAGAACAATCCCGCATCCGGCAGCTTGTCCTTGTACATCGACGCCTGCAGATACTCCATGCCCTTCTTCGCAGCAGTGCCATCGTCGATTTCGCTGTGGTTCATTTCGATCCGGTGGAACGTCGCTTCGTCGGGGAACAGCAGCCGGTCGTTGAACGCATAGCGCGTGTCGATGTGGTGGCCCATCGCGATATGCGCCAGTTCCACCGAAATCACCGACGCAATCGCCGCTTCACTGTGCGGCAAGCTGTCGATCAGTCCCTTGCTCAGCAGGATCGTGTTGCCCACGGTCGTCGCTTCCACGGTCGTGGTCAGCAGCACCCGGCAATGCACAGGGGCCGACAGGGGCAATATTGCTCGGCACCGCCAGGTTGATCACGATCTGATCCAGCACCTGGTTCTCAAATCCATTGGGCGTCAGCGGAGCTACCAGGCCGGCCTCTTCCAGGCGGTCGATCACGTTGTTTTCAGCCTGGGTCAGCCAGTCGCGCGACGCCTGCAGCGGGCTCACATCCTGCGAGTCGTCGCTCTTGTCCACGGCATCTTCGATCTTCATGCTGACGTTTTCGCTGTCCCGCGTGGGCAGCTTCAGCGCAGTATCCCCAGAAGTGTGTCTGCGCTTTCAGACCGATCGGCTTGTTGCTGTCGCCGCGGTTCGATTCCTCCACGTAAATTGCTACCGGCAGCCAAATGCCCGGCTGCACGTTCATGCGCCAGCTATCGAAGTGGAAGTAGTACCGCGAGTCGTCCTCGGACGACGGCCCGGTGTAGGTTCCGTTGAAGCGCACAACATTGCCGTCCTGGTCTTCAACCCAGATGCGGCCGTAGAAGCGACCCATCCCCGCCACCTTGGGGTGCACATCGAATACCCAGGTGCGAACCTGCCCTAGAAACTCCCGCCGCACATAGCTGAAGACATAGTGCTGCTGGTCGAATCCCGTCGGATCGAGGAACATCATCTGCATGAAGCCGGTGGGATTGTAGGTGAACCGCTTGTCCAGTCCCAGCGATTTGGTCAGGCCTGTGATCGCCGAAAACGAGCCCTTGAAGAATCCGTGCTTTGACGCTGCATTGCGCGGCTCGTATTCTTTATCGAAGAATCCCTTGCCGAAATCGACGCGGCTCAGCGTGTACTGGTCGTCCACCGGGACTTGATAAAGCTTCACATCGGGCCGCGTGTCCTGAATATAGGTCTCCACCAGGGGCGTCTTCTCCTGGATGGCCTTGATCAACACCTTTTCCTGCCCAATTGCCTTCTCCACCAGCGCGTTCTGCTCCGGCGTCAGTTGGTGCGCCTGCTCGTACTTGGGGGCTTTCTTTGCATACGCGCAAGTTACACCCAGCGTCAGAGTGAGCAAGGTGAGAGAAATCTTCCGAAACATCATTCGTGAGCTCCTAGTATCTTTGCTACCGTTCTTTGGCTCCGGGCGCCTTGCGGGGGAATCCGAGGTCGCCCAGTGCCAATTCAAATTCCAGTTTCAGTTCGTTTGTCTTTTTTCCTATGCCAATTGGAATGTAATCGTGATGTTGGTCGTCAGATCCACCGCCTGCCCATTCCGGGTAGCCGGACGAAAGCGGATTTGTTCGGCAACACGCCGCGCTTCCTCGTCGAGTCCGTGGCCCAATCCATGCACCACACCTTCCACCACAACGTGACCGGCGGCCGTGAAGGTGACGCGCAGAATTACGTCGCCTTGCACCTTCAGCTGCTTTGCTTCGTTGGTGTATTGCGCGGGCGGCTTCGAAATCACTTCAAGATTGGTCGACGCGGGCGTCGCTTTCATCATTGCGGGCGTCGCAGCCGCTTGCACTTGCGGAATTCCCGCGGAGCCGACCTTGCCGCCCGAATGCCTGCGTTGTTCCAGTAGCTCCAGGCATCCCTGCCGATGCGACGTGCCCGTAGACGCCGGCTATTCGATCCTGACTTCGTTCCGTTCCCAAGGCCCGTGGATCCCACCACACCATGCGGCGCGACTGAAGGTCCCTGCATGCCGCCATAGGGATTGCCGATCGCCGCAACCGTCGCAGGCTTGGTTGCATTCGGATTTGGCGTCACTCCAAACGTATCGCCCAAGTGCACTGGCGCCGTCGAAGGCTTCTGCTGCGGAGTCTGTGCGGGCATCGCCGCCGCCAGCGCAGCCTTGGGCTGCGGAGCCAGCGTAATCGCCGGCTTCACCAGCTTGATCTCCGGCATCTTCAGCTTCGCTTCCATCTCGATCGGCTTCAGCTACCGGCTTTGGTCAATCTTGGGCAGATTGATCTTCGGCGCATCCAGCTTCACTTCCACAGGCTTGGGCGGCTCCGGCAGCTTGGGCGGCGGAGTGACCTTGACCTTCGGTTCAGGCGGAGGCGTGGTAGGAAAGATGAGTTCGGTGTTTTCAAAATGATGCTGCTGGATGACGCGCTTGGCCATCATTCCCACGTAGAGAACCGTGGCCAGGATCATCATGTTGATTACCGCGGCGGTAATGAACGATCCCGACCTGCCCTCCGGCTCGGGAAGCAAGCCAAAGCTGATCGTTCTGGATAATGATTCATCGGCATGTCTCGAATTCCTTCAAAGAATGATGACGGGGATTACGGGCGCTTTGAACTTCCATGACCTTCCAGGAGCATCGACCGCTGCCGGCTTCAATCGCCGACCTTGACTCTCCGGCCTGTCTTCTCCACGGTTGCATTTGCTGCTATCCCGATGCGCTCGCGGGCGAAAAGCTCCACCGAGCGGTCATGGGCAGACAAACTCGATCTTATACTCCTATGGCAAGTCTTTGCTATTGGAGGGGGATAAGAAGATCGACCCGAACTCGCGTTGCCGGTTTGAAACAAGCGTCGCCAGCAGGCGAGCATCCTGTCTAAACCCGCTGCGCGAGACATATTCTCGCTCATCTTTACCCTGGACATCCAAATGCTCCCATTCACGTCCAAGGCAAGAGAAAAACGAATCCCAAACTGCCCGTAAGATGAAGGGAAGTTCGATTCTGGATTGCCCCGGTGCCGCGTCTGTAAGAGGATTCACTTCACGCAACTGGGTTGTCAGGGCGTCAGGATGCGTACTTTGGCATGCCGCTCGCGCGGTCTTTGGGCCGGATCACACACGTCCTTCCGGCCCTGCCTATGTAATAGACTTACCCTAAACCAAAGTGCTCGTGAAAGGACAGTATTTTTGTGAAGATTCTGGTTACCGGCGGTGCCGGATACGTTGGTGGCACCGTCGCCTCGCTGCTGGCCTCCAAAGGCCACAATCCCATTGTATTCGATAATTTGTGCCACAGCCGCCGCGAAGACGTTCCCGCCGGCGTCGAATTCGTCCAGGGAGATTTGGCCGACCGGTCCACGCTCGAGAATCTGTTCGTTTCAGCCACCGATTCCGGCTCCCCTTTCGACGCTGTCCTCCACTTTGCCGCCCTCATTGAGGCGGGCGAATCCATGCGGAACCCTGAGCCTCTATTTCCGCAACAATACCGCCTCGACCCTATCGCTCCTTGAAGCCGTCCTTGCCCAGCGGTCCCAAGCGCCTGGTCTTTTCCTCGACCGCAGCCGTCTACGGCGAGCCCGAATCGGTCCCGATTCCAGGAAGGCGCGCGTCTCAATCCCACCAATGTCTACGGCGAGTCCAAGCTGATGGTCGAACAAATGCTGACCTGGTTCAACCGGATCCACGGCCTGCGCTATGCCTCTCTGCGCTACTTCAACGTGGCGGGCGCTCCCGAGGGCCCATCGGCGTCATCCGCGGCGAAGCCCATGAGCCCGAGTCGCACCTGATCCCGCTGATTCTCGACGTAGCCCTGGGCCGCCGTGCTTCGATCAACATCTATGGCGACGACTATCCCACCCCCGACGGCACCTGCATCCGCGACTACATCCACGTCTCCGACCTGGCCGACGCGCATCTGCTGGCTCTTAGCGCGCTCGAAACGCACGACCGGCTCATCTTCAATCTGGGCAACGGCCAGGGTTTCAGCGTGCGGCAGGTCATCGAATCCGCCCGCCGCATCACCGGCCACCCCATTCCGGCTGAGGTTCTTCCCCGCCGCTCCGGCGACCCCGCTGTTCTTGTCGCCAGCTCAGCAAAAGCGATCCGAGAGCTAGGCTGGAAACCCCACTATACCCAGCTCGACGACATCGTCCGCACCGCCTGGATCTGGCACCAGAAGCGCTACGCGAAGTGAGGTACACCGGCAAAAAGAAGGTCGCGCATTAATTCGCTTTGGGAACGGCGGATGACGTTGAAGCCGTCGTGATGCTGGCTGAGCGCAGGGGAACTTCCAGCGTTCCCGCCTTTCCCGTAGCCCAGTCATATACACCGGTCTCGAGAAAGACTTCTGTGTTGACCGGCAAGTCGATCTCAAAGTGCGCAGGTACGCCCGAATGCTGCATTGCCGCAAACAAATCGGGTGCCAGGTTCATGGCCTGCGTGCCACCCACCCAGTTCAACGCATTGCCTTCGCGATCGTAGGCCAGCAACTCAATCTGCAGCTTGCCATTGTGCTTGCCATCGGCGGTCGACTGTAGCTGGACGTCCGTCCAGCGAATCATGAAGTCCACGCTGTAGCGCTTTGTGGGTCCAGTTAGCTTCGTATTCTTTCCCGCTCGCGGCGCTTTGGCTGCAGGCTGCGGATCGACCGGAACCACGCGCAAGCCATAAAGGAGCTGGGTGGAACTCGGCATGCCGCGCAGCAAGAGCGGATGCAGCGGGTCCGTGTTGGGCTTGGTTTCCACCGCAAGCGAGTCGTCCGCGTTGTAGCCCCGCCGGTACGCCAAGCTGTACTTGCTTTCGGGTACTTTGACGTCAATCCGCCGATAACTCCCATCCATTTTCTTGTTCGTCGGCGAATAGACCAGCGTGTAATAGTGCGAGCCGTCGGCGATGGCATGCTGCATCGCTGCATTCAGGTCGTTTGTGTTGTAGAAGGCTTTTCCGCCTGTGTCGGCGGCAAGCTGCTCCATGGCGGCTATTTTGTCCGCGCGCGAGGCGTTTTCATGACGTAACAGTCCATGCAGCCTTCGACGCGCTGTGAGCGGACTGCAGGCCGGGACCCGATCGGCTCGTCTCCTCGCCACCTTCCACGTCGACCGGGCTGTTATCGCTGTGCATAACAGGGTCGGAGCCATGATCCACCATCATGCCTTCCGCGCCGATTGGATAGACGGCGACCTTCGAAACAGTCAGCAGGTCTGCGGCCTGTTTCATTCGCGGCGCTGTACCCCTGAAGCCGAATGTCGGGCTGCTTTTCTCCCGCGTTGGGAAAGACCGTGACCGGGAATGAACTCGAAAACCAGATCAAATTCTTACGCCCCGGAACCCCAGCCAAGTATCGGCGCCAGGTACTTCATCGCCTCCAGAGTCATCGCTACCCGCTGGTCCGCTTCATAGCCGGCGGTAGATGTGTACATGGCCGACATCGCTTCCAAGGCGACGGGACTGGCCCATATCGCTGACAGCCGGGCCATGTCTTCCTTCTCGTCGAACTTGTCCGAGAGCGTTCGCGAAGTGCTCGTTCTTGTCGGCGAGACACCGAACTTAGGATCGTTCAGTGCATTGCGCAACACTGCGGTGTCAGTCGTGAATCCCTGCACCATGCGCAGTTGCGACGACAGCGTGAAGATGGCAACCTTTATTCCCGGTTGCATGGTCTTGAGGAAGTTCATAATCTGCCCGTGGACGTACGTCTGATCCTGCTGGTCAGTATTCAGACTGTCGAGCAGCAGCACATTCACCGCATCGCCCTCCGGGGCAGGCGGCACGTTGGTATACACACCGGCAGGCATCGGCGGCAGTGGTTGCAGGGCACTGGCCGGAAGCGTTTTCGTTGTGTGTTCTTCAAAATAATCGATGGTTTGTGGCTTGCCGTCTTCCATCACCACAAAGTCCTTCGCGTGCAGTCCGTTCACAGCCTCGTTGCCCCCCTTGCTCACGACGACGTCCACAACCACTTCGCGCGCATGGGTTTTATAGACCGGTGGATCGGTTTGGCTGGCAGCTGGAGGGGCCGCGGCTTTCACCAAGGAGACAAAACCAAGGACCAAAACGACGCAGAGGAAAGACACGCAGCCGTTGCGCACAGGCACCTCCGGGGGACGACCAAGTGTACATCTTTGTCGAAAGTGGCTGCTTCCTCGCGAGCTTTCGGCTCTCCGCTCTAAATCGACCAGGTGCGCATGAAAGGATCACTCATTCAAGACCTTCCAGCGCCCCAGCCGGGGGGCAGACCGTATCCCTCACAGAGAGAGCGACAGAACGGAGTACGAGCGCGCCGGAAGCCTCAGCGTCATCCTCGATCCGACGGTGGGGCTCTCCAGCGTCTGCGGTACCACGCGCTTCGGATCCGCGAACGTGTTCACCGCTTTCAAGTCAGCTCCAGTAATCGTCTCGAATGCCGTCACACTCTTGGGAGTCAGGTCGTGCCACGTAATCTCCAGATCTTGCGCTTTTTCGAGGTCGCGATTCAGCACGAAGATGTTGGCGCTTTTCCTCTCTTCGTCGAGATACAGCCACCACGTCGAGATACTGCACATCTCCGAATCCTGGCGCAGGCAGGCCGATGCTTTCAATCGGTCGTCCCAGCGTGGCGACTTCATAGGTCGGGCCCTCAGGAGCAATGCTCAAAGCGTGCCCATGCGCGTATTTGAGGGCCCAGGAATACGGATAGTAGATGGAGTGACGCAAGATGCCGTTCTCGTTGGTCATGATTGGGGCGATCACATTCACGAGCTGCGCAAGGCAGGCCACCTTGACGCGGTCCGAATGCCGGATTAGAGAGTTGGCGAGGCCCCCGACGAGCAGCGCATCTTCCAGGTTGTAGGGTTCTTCTAAAAGATGTGGCGCTGTTTTTCCATGCCCGTCCGTGGCATCGCCGCTGCGTGCGCGATACCACACGTTCCATTCATCGAAGGACAGAAACAACTGCTTGCTCGATCGATTGCGTGCGCGTACCGTGTCGCAGACGGCGACAATCTCCTCGATCTGGCGATCCATTGCCAGGTTCATTGCCAGATACTTCTGGCTGTCGTTGTTGTTTTCTTCGGTGTTTCCCCAGTAGTGGTGTAGTGAAATGCCATCGACAACGTCATAGCACTCTTCGAGGACCGTGCGATCCCAGTCGATATACGTGGGCATGAACGGTCCGCTCGATCCGCAGGCAATCAGTTTGATGGTGGGATCGAGAACGCGCATCTGCCGCGCAGCGTCCGTGGCTTTGATTCCATACTCTCGCGCCGGCATGTGGCCAATCTGCCACGGGCCATCCATTTCGTTGCCCACGCACCAGTACTTCACGTTGTGCGGCTGCTCGTATCCATGCGAACGCCGCAGGTCGCTCCACTTCGTCCCCTTGGCCACGTTGCAATACTCGACGAGTGCGGCGGCGTCTTCCGCGGATGCAGTCCCAAAGTTAAGTCCGAACAGCGGCTCGGTACCCACTTCCCGCGCCCACGTGATGAATTCGTTGGTGCCGAATTGATTCGTCTCCAGCGTATTCCACGCGCGGTCGAGGACGGTCGGCCGGTCCTTCTTCGGGCCCACTCCATCGAGCCAGTGATAGCCGGAGACGAAGTTGCCGCCGGGATAACGAACGATTGGGACTCCCAGGTCGTGAACTTCCTTCATCACATCGGTGCGAAACCCATTGCTGTCGGCAAATTTTGATTTGGGATCGTAGATGCCCTCGTAAATAGCGCGCCCGAGGTGCTCGAGAAAGGAGCCGAAGAGGTGGCGATCGATGGGTGCAATCTGGCGGTTGGAATCGATAATGACGCGCGTCGTGCTCGAAGCACTCTGACCCACGCCGAACCTACCCAACGCGGAACTCGCAGCGACGGCCAGGCCGGCCTCGCTCGCCTTTTTTAAAAATCCCCTGCGTGAAACAGTCTTCATCCGGCATCTTCTCTCTTGGATCGAACTGAGCGGGCAATGCTTTGCGACGGCCAGTTGCTCGTCAGTGAATCACACCTGGGTAAACGTTTGCTCGGAACAAAGCATAGAGTCCGCACCGCTCTTTGTCAAAGCATCTGCCGCAACAACCCCAGGAGTCACGAATTATCGCGCCGGCCTATTCTGAAGGTCACCTTCTGAAAGCCTTCTAATCCATTTCCGCTGGGAAATGCCTTCTATGTGCATCGTTTCTGGACAGATTCAGAACGAAGCAGGGCGCATAGTTTTTTTCTGCGTCGTCTGCCGTTATCAGGAGCGCTGCGTGCGATCGACCGCGCTTTTCAAACCCGAGTATTCGGAAAGCTTCCGATGCATCGGCCCGGCCTGCGAGGACTCCTGCTGCGAGGAGTGGACCATTCACGTCGATCAATCCACGTTCGAGAAGTACCAGGCGCTGCCCTCCGGTCCTCTGCGCACGATCGTGGACGAGAGCATTCTGCGCATATCGGAGGAGACAAGCACAACGGGTGGCTCGGCAGGGGCGGCGGCTTTCGCACAGATCCATATGAATGCCGATCACAAGTGCCCATTGCTTTGCGCAGGCGGACTTTGCCGAATGCAGGTCGAACACGGCGAGGCATTTCTTTCCCACATGTGCACCACTTATCCACGCATTGTTTCCTCGATTGACGGCGTGACGGAAAAGGCGCTTTCGCTCTCCTGCCCCGAGGCCGCGCGGCTCGTTCTTCTAAACCCGCTGCTGGCCACGAGCACTGCGGAAAATGTCGAACTGCCGATGCGAGACGAGATCGACTGCGGCGACAATCCCTGGCTGCCTCACTTCTGGCCCATCCGCGATTTTGCGTTGGCCCTGGTGCGGAATCGTGTTTACCCGCTCTGGCAGCGCCTGTTTCTAATTGGCCTTTTCAGCAGCAGACTCGATGCGATAGCGCCAGGCGATCTCGCGAAAAGTGTCCCTCATCTCCTGGCGGACTTTGCTGCCGCTGTCGTCTCACGAAAACTGCAAGCCTCCATGGAAGCTCTGCCGGTTGACCATTCGCAGCAATTGGATGTCGTGCTGCGCCTGGCGGGGATGCTGCTGCACCGCTCCAACCTCCGCCCGCGTTTCCTCGAGTGCATTCAGGCTTTCACGCAGGGCATTGGGAACGGTCCAGGCGCTACGTTGGAATCTCTGACTGCCTGCTACGCACAGGCGCACGACCGATACTTTGCGTCTTTCTTTGAGAAGCACCCGTACATCTTGGAGAACTATCTGATCAACACCATCTTCCGATGCAGATTTCCCTTTGGTCGCGACTGGGCACGGGATGGTTCCGCGCCGTCGATGAACCGGGAGTTTGCTTTAGTCACCGCGCAGTTTGCCTTGATCAAAGGTCTGCTGATTGGTGTTGCCGGCTTCCATCGCGATGGTCTCTCGACCGATCACGCGGTGCACACATTCCAGGCGGCCAGCAAGCACTTCGAACATCACACGGATTTCCTCGCCCAGGCCCATGTGTTGCTGGTAGAGAGCCACATGGACGGCGCACTGGGAATGGCGACTCTGCTCAGAAATGCGGAATCGAACGCTCCGAGGCCTACAGTGCCCGCCGTCCATCCCCCGATTCAGCCTCCAGAGCGTGCAGGAGGAACCGTGGTCTTTCCGATGCGACGCCGTCCGGCGAGCGGCCCGTATCGACCAACGACGCGGTCATCCGCCGCCTGAATGAACCTAGCGGGATAATTCCGCGCGAGCCAGATGCATTGGCGAGACTGGTGCCCGGGCCTTCTCATGGAAGGCCCGGGTGTTCCAATCCTGATAGAAACAACTATTGAGGGACAACCTGCAGATTGTTCGTCACCGAGAAAATTCCGGGGACGCTGTTCGCGCGGACCCCCGCGACGTTTTTGTCGCTCTCATTGTCCACTACTCCTTCAAGAGTGACGTGGCCGTTATTGACGATGATCCGGATTGGTTTTTGCACACCTAGCGCGTACTTCTCGAGGTTTGGAAATCCGTAGATGGCGCGATACAGAGCCAGGCGAGACTGATCATCCATCGGAGAGGCCGGCAGAACCTCGATCTTGTTGACTACTTGATCCACGCCTTCGATGTGTTTTACAACGTTTTGCGCGTCCGATTTGAGGGTAGGATGCGCCACTTCACCGAGCAGCGTGACCGTGCCTCCATTTACCTGGAATGCGATGTTATCGAAGACACCGAACCAGGGAAGCATCAGGAGTTCGTGGCGTACTTCTTTTGCGATGCGCGCCTCCGCGGGGGTTAAGGGCGCGCTCTGACCGAAGGTTAAGGGTGCGAGAGCAAACGACAGAATCACCAGAAGTATCAGGTTCCGTTTCATGACCACTCCTTGCACAAAAAGTCTCACTGAGGCCTTTGATGCGCTTTTTGGGCCGCGCGTGAATCCACGAGCAACTGACGTGGAAGATGCGACCAGGAGAGAATTTGATGTCTCAAACGTTGCAAATGGCCGCATGCGAAGACGCCTCTTCAGCGCGCGCATTCAACGCGCGCCTGGAACGCCCGGCCCATCGACAAGCCCTGCAAGTTCGCCGCGGACGCGCTCAAGGACGGAACGCCAATCCCCAAAATTTGGTTGCCGGAATAAGCGCATCGTCGGATACCAGGGGCTGTCGTCGCGCCCTATCAGCCAGCGCCAGTCAGGTGCGAAGGGAAGCAGCACCCACGTTCTCTTCCCCAGCGCCCCAGACAGATGCGCCACCGCCGTGTCCACCGTGATCACCATGTCCAGCTTTGCAATGAGCGCGGCCGTGTCGGCCATGTCCCCGATCGCACCCTGTAGATCGATCACCCCCGCGTCAACCTCGGCCAGTTGCGACGCGGCCGGTCCCATCTGCAGCGAAAAGAAGTGCGCACCTCCAAGACGAAGCGACGGCTCGAAACCAGAAAGAGGAATAGAACGAAGCCGGTCTTCGGGGAAGAGAGGGTTGCCGCTCCACACCAGGCCCACGCGCAGGCCTTGATCCGGCCACTCGAGCCTTTCTGCCTTTCTCTTCGCTTCCGCCGGAACGCTGAGGTAGGGAACCTGGGCAGGGATCGAGTCGATGGATGTCCCCAGGGCCAGCGGCAGGCTCATCAGCGGACTATGCCATTCGAAGGGTGGCGCAGGCTCGCCGGTAACTACGAATGTCTCGATGTCGGGGAGTTCCGCGGCCAATCGGAGAAGACTCCGGGGGACATCGAGAATGACGGTTCCGCCGGCAGCCTGAACCATAGGAACATAGCGAAGGAATTGCAGCGTATCGCCCAACCCCTGTTCCGCGTGCAGCAGAATGCGTGCGCCGTTCAGCGATTCTCCGCGCCAGATCGGTTGCGGAAACGTCCGCGTGGCATTCTTCTTGCGCCTCGTACGGATCTCATAATCGCGCCATCCTGCAGTGAAGTCTCCGGAGAGCAGTTCGACCAGGCTTCGATTCCACTTCGCTTCGACGTTGTCCGGGTTGAGAGTCAGCGCCTGCGCGTAGCTTCGGAGTGAATCCCCCAACTTTCCCTGGCTTCGCCGCGTATTTCCAAGATTGTTGTATGCCTCGGAGTTATCAGGTGTGAGCGCCAGCGCGCGTTCGTGGCAGGCAACAGACTCGTCCATTTTTCCCTGGTCCCGAAGAACAATTCCCAGGTTGTTGTGCGCATCGGCGTAATCAGGTTTGAGCGCCAGCGCGCGCTCATGGCATTCCCGGGCCTCGTCGAATCTTCTCAGGTCGCGGAAAACCACGCCGAGGTTGTTATGCGGTTCGGCGAGATCCGGCTGAAGCGCGATCGCGCGCTCGTAGCAGGCCCTCGCGTCATCGAGCCTTCCACCGCTGCAAAACAGGTTGCCGAGATTGTTCAGCGCTTCGAAGGAGTCCGGGTTCAAGGCGAGGGCGCGTTGGTAGCTGGCTCTTGCTTCTTCCGGTTTACCCTCCCGCGCAAGCAGCATACCCATGTTGTTGAGGGTTTCCGCCGAATCGGGCTTTAGAGCGAGCGCTTGCTCGAAGTGGGGTCTTGCCTCGTCGAACTTCTTTTGATCGAGAAGAATCTTTGCCAGGTTGAAGTGGGCTTCCTCGATCTTCGGGTTGATCTGCAAAGCTTGCCGATACTCGAGAATCCCCTCGTCCGCTTTTCCCTGGTCCTGCAGCACGGCGCCAAGGCTCGCGTGATACGCGTCGTCGTCGGGGCTGATTAAAATCGCGCGCCGCATCATATTTGCTGCGGCATTGAAGTTGCCAATCTGATGGGCGATAAGCCCCAGGCCATAGAGGCTCTTCGCATGCCTGACGTCGATCGCCAGCACCTGCAGATAAAGCTGCTTCGCCTCCTCCAGCCTGCCGGCCTGATGTTCCCGAATTGCATTTGCCAGGAGACGTTGAACTGCCGGCAATTCCCCGGAACTGGTCTTCTGCGCCACAGGTTTCCTCGATTGCGATGAATGCGGGTGGTCACCCTTTGCGCAGCGTGACCGCACCCCAACAGACCATGTTCTCGCAAATCGCTGGCATTCTCCGTCAGATTCGGAGAAGTGTCACATTTCTAACAACGGGGATTCGCCCATTCTTGGAAGCGTTGGAACTCATTCGCGCTCGCAAAGATCTAGAAAATTCGCGTCGCTCGAACATGCCGAACTGGAATTCGGTCGGGCGCGATCTTACGGACCCGTCTTAGGTGGCGTCGCCGGCTTCTGTGGCACAGTCGCTGGAGTCGTCCCGGGCGCGGTCCCCGGCGTCGTTGCTGCAGGTGGCTTCGGTTTCCGCTTCACCGGCTTTTTCGCAGGCGCGGGGCACACCGGCGCAGGTGGGGGCGCCGGACACTTGAACGCCGCCTGCTTCTGCACTGTCACGCGCAGGTCTACCAGTTGCTTTTCCTGCGATCCGGCTGCCGACTCCATGCTGTCATCCAGAGCCAGGCGCGCGGTGTTCAGGTTCGCCAGAGCCTGGCGCAGCGCGTTCGCCTGGTCGTCGGGAGCAGCCATGCGGGCCGCCTCCACCACGCGTAGCAGAACGTCGTAGAGCGCATCCAGATGCCTCGATACCGGCAGCGTCTTGCTAAGCGCTCCGGGCGCTGCATCCGCGTCTTTCAGCAATGGGCCCATATGCGTCTGCATGTCTTGCTCAATCGAGTTGATGTCCGCGGTTGCTTCGTCGCGCACCGAGCCATGCTTCCAGCGCTCCACTTTTAACTGGGCAAGCGTCTGGTACGCAGAATCGAGAGAAGGCTTCAGAATCGCGGAAGCTGATGGAATCACGGGTGCACCGACCGCAGATGGTACAGCATCACTCGGTTTCGAGGGGTTCGATGCCGCGGGAGAAGGTTGGGTCTGTGCCTTTGCAGCAGGCGCCTGAGCGGCGCAGAAAATCAAAGGCGAAAAAAGGATCACGACGAAGAATGGTGTATCGGTTTTGCGCATGGAATGTATTTACCCGTTATCTCTTCCCGAGACAGCAGAATATAGCATTTTGGGAATTGCTGTGATCGGAAGCTCGCGCTCAAGTGGCTTTTTCTTCAACGGGGTTCCCTTCGACAGGTCTTCGTCGTTGGGGTGGAAGTCAAAGCTCCCATGTACTTCCCTAAAAAAAATCTACGTGTGTTCCGAAAATGCTCTAGCCGAAGACCACAAACTTTCCACCGACCTGCCAACTTCCGGCGTGATCGTGCAGCCCCCGCACCGCTGGAAATCGTGTCCTGTTTTGCACACCACACTTGGCGCGCGTAACGAACGAGAGCATACTGCCTGCAGAGCCAGTTTCACCGGTAGATGTGTGGCGCGGTCTCGGCCGGACAACTCCCGTACTTTCTGCGCTCTCGCATCACGCATCGCCGACGATGTTTCGATCATGCCAAAATCTGGCGTTCTAGCGATCGCGAGTTTTGAACCGGATTGGTTCCACGCACGTCTACAGTTCTATACGCGCCGTCTTCCCCTAGGTCGCCGGCCCATAGGAGTTCCCGGAGGAGTCATTCATGCAGTCTGCGGCCCTCACCCCTCCCCAAACTTTGGGAGAACTGCGCACCAGCCCTCATTTTGCTGAAGCATGTTTAAAAACCCGCAGCGTCAAAGACGAACTGCGCCGCAATCTCATCCACCGTCTGCGATCCCGCGAGCCTCTTTTCCCCGGTATCGTCGGATACGACGATTCGGTTGTGCCGCAAATCGTGAACGCCGTGCTCTCCAAACAGAACTTCATCCTGCTCGGCCTGCGCGGGCAAGCCAAGAGCCGTATCCTGCGCGCCCTTACTGCTCTGCTTGATGAGAGCCTGCCTTACATCGCGGGCTGCGAAATCCGCGACAACCCCTATCGGCCCATCTGCAAGCGTTGCCGCGACCTCGTCGCTGAACGCGGCGATGCCACGCCGATCGCTTATCTCTCTCGCAACGACCGCTACGTTGAAAAACTTGCTACGCCCGATGTCACCGTGGCCGATCTAATTGGCGATCTCGATCCCATCAAGGCCGCGCGCGGCGCCCAGGATCTTTCCAGCGAGCTCACCATGCACTATGGCCTGCTGCCGCGCGCCAACCGGGGCATCTTCGCCATCAACGAACTGCCCGATCTGGCCGGAAAAATCCAGGTCGCACTCTTCAACATCATGCAAGAAGGCGACGTGCAGATTAAGGGCTACCCGGTGCGCCTCGAACTCGACGTCGCGCTCGTCTTCTCGGCCAACCCCGAGGATTACACCGCGCGCGGCAAAATCGTGACTCCGCTCAAAGACCGGATCGGTTCCGAGATCCGCACTCATTATCCCGAAACGCTTGAAGAGGGAATGGCCATCACGGCGCAGGAGGCCTGGTCACAGCGCGGCGCGACTCCCATCGAGATTCCTCAGTATGTCCGGGAGGTGGTCGAGCAGGTGGCCTTTTCCGCGCGCTCCGACAAGAAGGTCGACAAGCGCAGCGGCGTCAGCCAGCGTCTGCCCATTTCTACATTGGAGCTGATGGTTTCAAGCGCTGAACGCCGCGCGCTGATCCACAACGAGCCGCTCGTCCTGCCACGCATCAGCGACCTCTATGCCGCTCTTCCGGGGATCACGGGTAAGCTCGAGCTCGAATACGAAGGCGAAATGCGTGGCGCCGACACAGTTGTTCACGAGCTGATTCACACCGCTGTCGGCAAGATCTTCGATCAGTATTTTTCCGGCATTGAGACCTTGCAAATCGAGCAGTGGTTCAAACTCGGCGGCACGGTGAAGCTCGACGACAATCAGGCCACGCCAGCCGCGCTTGCCGACCTGAAGCAGATTCACGGCCTTCTCGACAAGCTTGCGCCGCTCGGAATCAATGGCTCCGAAGCGCCGCAGCAAGCCGTTGCCGCCGCCGAGTTTCTGCTGGAAGGCATGGTCGCTCATCGGAAACTCAGCCGCAATGAAGAGCGTGTTTTCACAGCGCAGGAGAAAACCGGCCGTACCCCGGAACGGCCGGACGTCGAACGCGAGTTCGAGGAATGGGAACGAGGACGCCGCAATCGTCCCGGCAGAGGCGGCTACAACTGACCTTGCGCAGCACGGTCATCCTGAGCGGAGCGAAGGATCTGCGTTTTGCGGCTTTCTAATTCGTACAGACATGGGTGCCCCAGGTCTCGATTCTGAGATGTGGGAAAGCACGGACCCAAAGCAGAGGACCACGTCATGAAGGGCGTTCGCTACACCAAATACAACGGCGACCTGGCCTCCGAAATGGATCTCGAGAGCCTGCTCCAGGCGCTCTCGGACTTCTTCCTCGACTCCGGTTTCAACGATCCCTACTCGGACTTCGGCGAGATGGACAACTCGCTCGAAGCCCTTCGCGAGGCCCTGCGCCAAATCCTCGAGTCAGGCGAATTCTTCGATGAGGATACGCAGCGCCAGATCAACGAAATGTCTGCCGCGGGCAAGCTCGACGAACTGATCGACAAGCTCATCGAACGGATGCGGCAGGAAAGCTACATCTCTACGTCCGGCCGTCCTGATCCGACGCAGGCGTCGCAGGCCGGGGGAGAAATCGGCGACGTGCAGGGCGAGGTCCGCTTCGAAGTCACCGACAAGAGCCTCGACTTCCTCGGGTTCAAGACCCTTCGCGATTTACTCGGCTCTCTCGGCAAATCGAGCCTCGGCCGCCACGACACGCGCCACTGGGCCACCGGCATCGAAGCCAACGGCGCCTCACGCCGCTACGAGTTCGGCGATACGCTCAATCTCGACACAAACGCCACTCTCAGCTCCGCCATCGCGCGCGAGGGCATCGGCCTGCCGCTGAATCTCGAGTACGACGATCTGCACGTGCATCAATGCGAGTATCAGAGCTCCTGTGCCACGGTGGTCATGCTCGACTGCTCGCACTCGATGATTCTGTACGGCGAGGACCGCTTTACGCCGGCGAAAAAAGTCGCCATGGCACTGTCGCATCTCATCCGCACGCAGTATCCCGGCGACTCGCTCAACCTCGTTCTTTTTCACGACTCCGCCGAAGAACTGCCGGTCTCGCAACTGGCGCGCGTCAAAGTGGGACCGTTCTACACCAATACCCGCGAGGGTCTCCGCGTCTCCCAACGCATCCTCGCCCGCCAGCGGAAGGACATGAAGCAGATCGTCATGATCACGGACGGCAAGCCTTCGGCGCTCACCATGCCCGATGGCCGCATCTACAAGAACGCTTACGGCCTCGATCCACTGGTCGTCAGCGAAACGCTTGAAGAAGTCGCGCGCTGCAAGCGGGCCAATATTCTAATCAACACCTTCATGTTGACCAACGACCACAGCCTGGTGCAATTTGTGCAGAAGGTCTCAGAGATGTGCCGCGGCAAAGCCTACTTCACCACGCCGCAGACGCTCGGCGAATATCTGCTGATGGACTACATGAATCGCAAGTCCAAGACGATCCACTGAGGACTTCGCGAGACTGCGCGTCTAGCGATATGGCGAGCCTGCGGGTCGCCCGGGATACCCCTCCCCCTCGTTTTTTGCTAAATATGTCTGCCCATTGGACTTAGCTTTATCAATAACTTACGCTTACCTTAATCGAATCAATCGCTTATGGCGAAAGATCTCTCGGGAAAGCACTTAGCAGCTTTCCGGGGTTCGCCCTCAGTTGTCGTGCTTCGGCCTAGCATCTATTGTGCGCTGTGAGCTGGTAATTGTTGGCAAGCAAGGCGGCAGATCGGTCGCAGCGCCCGAGCAGTACCGATGGAGCTGCTTCAACTACTACGCTACCGGAATCCGAGGAATCGTTGAAATCGAGTCCGAGTGGACGGCAAGAACTCGCGGCCCACTCATCGCGATAGAGCCACGATGAATGGGGCACAGACTTACTCAGTTGCGATGCGCAGGTGGGCAAATGGATCGGTGAGTGGGCCATCTGCCTGAATCACGCAACCACGGGATCGCGGCGTGACGCGGCGACGCTCGCTGCGGATTCGAGTCGTACTCGATCTGCGCGACTTGCGAGAAACTCAGCGAACATCCAGCATGCCCCTATCGCGGTCACATTGTAGACAGCGGCGCCCCATGTTGCCTGATCGTGTAGTCGGATAAAAATAGGAGGTGCTTCCACAAGACCTTCAAACAGAAGCAACATCAATGCAAGCAGTCTGGCGGCCAGGACATCGATAATTCCTGAGCAAATTGCAATTCCTGCCAGGATGAAGGCGATCCCGGTCAACCCCGCCCAAAAATATCCAAACGGCATCCAGTGCGGGACGATGGTCGCGAAGACCCGAAGGCCGATGAGGTGAAATAAGCCAAAGAGGACAGGAGGCAATCCGAGCATCCAACGTGCGGCGATCGCTGCTCTCTTTTGCAACAGAGAATCCGATGAGGCGCCGGAGGCGTAAACGATTGCTGCCGGAGCGACCAGCATCAGCTGTTGAGCGAGCCCGAAAGAGACGCCTAGTAATACTGCGATTCGCAAGCCATACGTATGAATCCCAGCAGAGTACCGAAGTAGCCACAATGCCGCAAAAATCAAGTAGACAATTGCGGATGCCGCGGCGCCCATCCTTGCGCTGCGCCGCCACAAAATTGCAAGACCCGCTGCGACCAGCCAGATGCCCGCGACGCAGGCCAGTATGTGTTGACCAGGGAGATTCTTGCCCAGGACTTGGATGGGCTGATGAGAGGCATCGAACGCACCCCAGGCGATATCCAGAACACCGGTGAGAATCGTGCCCAAGCCATAGAACCAAACTCCAATTTTCATCTGTTGATCTCCCATGAGTCGCTCGAAGAATCGCTCCAGGAGAAGCCCAGAGCTCAATGAAGACGCTTGCGCTTCTCGATTTCAGAACTGATACTATGGCAGCATTGGTACATCGAACAGAGCCATTTTTCGTTAATTTTATTGGACCATTTGAGATGGCAAAAACCATTAGCTCGTTCGAGCTCACTCTCAAAAGCCGGGCGCGCCATCAGACCCTGACGAATTGGTTGTACGGCGAACTGCGCTCTGCCATTCTCGACGGCCGGCTCGCGCCAGGCGCCCGACTACCGGCGTCCAGAGATTTCGCCAGCCAGTATGAACTCTCCCGGGGCACAGTCGTCAGCGTTCTCGAGCGTTTACAAGCCGAGGGGTATGTCACCTCCCGCGTCGGATTCGGTACATCGGTCAATCGTGTGGAGACGCCCCGGCCGGCCCGCCCGGCAGCCACAATGCCGGCGTACATTCGCCGCGTCCTTTCGACATATAAACGGCCGCAACCCTGGATTGACATGGCTTTTGTCGAGGGGATTCGCCCCTTTCGGATCGGGGCTCCAGCCGTCAACGAATTCCCATCCGAAGTTTGGGGACGTATTGCCGCAAACCGAGCCCGTAATTTCAGATCATGGCTAAAGAAAGAGGGTGACCGGCGTGGCTATCGGCCGTTGCGCGATGCAATTGCTGAGTACTTGCGCACCTCCCGCGGGGTGCGATGCACTGCGGAACAAATCGTCATCGTTTCCGGAATACAACAAGCGCTCGACCTGCTGGCTCGGCTGCTCTTGAAAAAGGGCGATCCGCTATGGATGGAGGACCCTGGCTATTTCGGCGCTAGAATCGCGTTTGACAATGTCGGAGCCAGGCTTGTTGCTGTGCCAGTGAATGAGGAAGGGCTGTCGGTTTCCAGCGGAATGAAGATCTGTCCGGATGCGAAGGGAGCCTATGTAACACCGGCGCACCAATTCCCGCTGGGGGTAACCATGTCACTGGAGCGGCGGATGGCGCTTCTTAGCTGGGCCTCGCGTGCCGGCGCTTTTGTGATCGAAGATGACTATGACAGCGAGTACAGGTTTGAGGGACCGCCTGTGCCTTCCCTGCAAAGCCTCGATAATCACTCAAGCGTGATCTTCATCGGATCGTTCAGCAAGACGCTATTCCCAGCCTTACGCGTGGGCTACGTAGTCTTGCCCGCGCCGTTAATAGATTTCTTCCTGGGATTTCGTTACCGAACCGATTTCCGGAATTCATCCTTTGACCAAGCGGTGCTTTGCGACTTCATCGTCGAGGGGCATTTCGCGCGTCATCTGCGGAGGATGCGGAATCTGTATGCGGGACGCCTCGCAACTCTCATCGAAGGAGCCAGGCAACATCTGGGTGGGATGCTTGAGATCTCGAACGTCAGGGCAGGCCTCTACACCATCGGTTACCTCAAGAATGGAATGACTTCACGACAGGCGGAAACGCTGGCGGAGACCCAGGGTATTGAGGTTCTCGCCGTCGATCGATGCACTCTGCGACGTCCTGACCCGAAGGCGTTGCTCCTCGGCTTTGGCGGATTCGACGAGCTTGCGATACGGCAAGGACTTATTGGGCTCGCAAAGGCATTGAGCTAGCCGGACATCGGACATGAGAGCAGTTCTCTCAACGAATGGCAAATCGCCAAGTTGCTCATTGAGGGCAGACTGGTCCTGACTTGTCGGCTAGCGATGACCGGTGGTTTATTATCTCTTCGGTTCTGACGCGTATATCTAAATAAGCCAAAGGATGAACATGCTGGATCACGTTTTTCTTACGGTGAGCGACGTGGAGCGATCGATCGCGTTCTACACGGCGGCCCTGGCTCCGCTCGGCATCAGCCGGCTTTTCGACTATGACGGCAGCAAGGGACCGCCGGGCCATCCTGATCTGAAAGGATTCGGAGCCGACGGGCGCATCTTTTTCTGGCTTCGCGAAGGCCCGGCCGACGGCCGCGCCAGCCACATTGGCTTTGTTGCTGACAGCCGCGAGCAGGTTGACGCGGCCTATGCCGCAGCCATCGTGGCGGGCGCCATCGATAAGGGTGCACCGGCCATTCGAGCCTACTACGATCCTCGCTACTACGCGGCGAACGTCCTCGATCCGGATGGATATAGCCTTGAGTTCGTTTACAAGAGTTGGCAGCACGCATAGAAAACCGGCGCTGTGTGAAAAGCAGATCCTACGCCCCGCGGAACCATGAACAACGATGTCATTCATGGGACCCAGTCGTGTGGGTTCTCAGGATGACACTTCTGTGGGAAATTCAGAGCAGAGGACGACAGGATGCTTTCGCAGACTCGGAGACGGTCCTTTCTACACATGCTGCACGGCCTGCGTCAGACCGTTCAGGCTTGACTTCGCATCGCCTGCAACATCGACGTGCACGCCAGGATCGTGATCTTTGCCGCAGTGGTCTTACACATTGAGTCGATTCGAGGCTGCGACGCGGCCGTACCAATGTCCAGAGTCCTTGATCGTGCGTTTCTGGTTGCGGAAATCTGTGTAGATCAATCCATAGCGCTCGGTGAAGCCCTCGGCCCATTGGAAATTATCGAGTAAAGTCCAGGCATGGTAGGCGCGCACCCGGGCTCCGTCGGCGATGGCGCGCGCAAGTTCCGCAAGCGTTTCGCGATACCACTGGATGCGGCGCTGATCGGGAATGCTGCCTTGTGTCTCTTCATTGGGACCGTCGAGATAGCCGCAGCCGCTCTCGGTGATTTCAATGATGGGATGGTTGTACTCTCTTGAGATTTGAGTCACGAGATCGTAGATTCCCCGTGGCCACACTTCGAGACCTGCCTCGGTAAGCGGACCTTCCGTGGGCATCCCCGCACGAAAGCGTGTGTATGGATCGCGTCCGCCGGGAGAATTGTTTTCGATCTCGGTGCCGCTGAAAGCGCCGCCGCTCTCAAACTTCTCTTTGCTCGCGTCGGAGACGATGCGGCGTGTGTAGTAGTGGAAGCCGACCCAGTCCAGCGGAGCATAGAGACGTTTTTCGTCGCCAGCCTTAAAGCCCATCACGTCATAGGGCGGCTCGCCAACAAAGGCCTTTGGATAATGGCCGGTCATGGCTGCTTCGAGGAAGAAGACATTGTTCATGGCGTGGTACCGAGCGGCGGCAGCGCGGTCATCCTCCGAGTCCGTCTTTGGATATGCCGGAGCCATTTCGTATGCACTGCCCACCGTCGCGTGAGGCGAGGCTGCTTTCACTGCACGGTGCGCTTCAGCCTGCGCCAGTGCAAGGGTGTGCGCCGCTTTCAGAAAATCGCTGAAGCTGGTTCGGCATGGGGGAAAAGCGCCGGCTGCGTATCCCATGAAGGCAATGGCCCAAGGCATGTTGAAAGGCGCCCAAACCGTGATGCGGTCGCCGAGATGCTTGGCAAGGATGCCGGCGTAGTCGGCGAAGTAGCCGGCTAAGTCGCGGTTCGGCCAACCACCACGATCTTCGAGAGCTTGCGGAAGATCCCAGTGATACATGGTGCACCACGGGCGGATTCCGGCAGCGAGCAGCGTGTCGACGAAGCGGCTGTAGTAATCGAGTCCCTTCGTGTTGGGTGCACCGATTCCTGTGGGCTGAATCCTTGGCCATGAAATTGAAAATCGATAGCTCTTCTGGTTAAGGCTTTTCGCGAGTGCGATGTCTTGTGGGTAGAGGTGATACTGATCGCAGGAGACGTCGCCTGTCACGCCGCCTCTCACTTTTCCAGGCGTATGCGTAAATCGATCCCAGATCGATTCGCCTTTGCCATCTTCATTCCAGGCACCCTCATTTTGATAGGACGCGGTTGCAACGCCCCAAAGGAAGCCTTCAGGGAATCGCGCTTCATTGATTAACGATTCAGGTACAGACCCGGGCGTCTGATTTGTGGAGATTGGGTTGGCGGCAGAGCTGCGCCAGGGATTGAGTGCGACTCCCGCGGTTGCGGCCAGAGAATAAGCTGCGAACTGACGACGGTTCATCAATAGCTCCTCGTTGCTGCATTGAGCGGGACTCTGCTCATGACTATTGCACATCAATCTTCGTTCTTCAGGAAAGAGGAGTGCAACTCGCCCGGCGAACCCCGCCCATGGGATCTCCAATCCTCCGCAAAAGCAGGATGCAGGGAAAGACCTAACGATTGGGGATCGTGCTTTCCGGTCTTTTCCGAACAACGCGGAAAGGTTGGGCAACCGGCGTTGGAACGAAGACAATCGGATGACAATCAGTCATCCGGCAGAACGATAAAATCAATTGGCTTCGAGCTTACTCCCGATTCACAATGGCTATGGTCGACAGCGCTTCGTACCCCCTCACCGACCTCACACCGCGAAGATCGCAGGCAAAGCAATCGAAAAACATTGAGTCATTGCAAGCCGCGCGAGGAATCGCTGCTGTTCTGGTCGCGATATGCCATAGCGCAGCTTTTATAGGGGAAGAACCTGGCTTATGGCATAGAGTCCCGATCTATGTTTGGTTGCGTGGCACAGCGCTCGGCGTCCAACTGTTTTTTGTGATTAGCGGAATCGTTATCTATCGAGCGCATCGAAAGGACTTTGACCAACCCTCGAAAGTTGGCCTTTTTTGCTGGAAACGCTTCCGCCGTATCTATCCTCTCTATTGGATCTTCCTCTCGCTGACTTTGCTGAAGCATCGCGCTGTGGTCGATGTGGCAAGCTCTTATCAGCGCCTGCCGAGCGTCATTGTTTCAAGCTATGTTTTGATCCATCTTTTCTCATATCAGACGATCATGGTGCAGGCGTGGTCGCTCTTTGACGAAATTCAGTTCTACGTGGTCTTCGCAATCTGCATATTGAACCGAAAGGCTGGCTTTGCATTCCTTGCAATCTGGTTGAGCGCTTCCGTTCTATTCCTGACGACGTCCTCTCCTTATTGGTATGTAGTGTTCTCTCCTTATCATCTGTTGTTTGGACTTGGGATACTCGTAGCCGTCGCTCTAGACGCTGACCTGCAAATACCTGCCGCCCTGCTCTCCTGGTTGGGAGTCGTTGTCTTCATCGCTGCGATTGTCGGGACTGGTCCCTTTTACAGAGGAGCAGCCGTGCGCCTGATCGGTGGAGTGGGCGCGGCCAGCATTCTCCTTGGTACGGCTGTCTTAGAAAGGCAGAATCGGCTCAGTATCCCCCGCTGGCTGATTGTTCTGGGCGACGCATCGTATTCAATTTATCTCGTTCACTTCATGGTCATCTCCGCCGTTGCGCGGTTCGGCTATGGCCATATGAGACAACTACCGATTCCCATTTGGGGTTGGATGTTATGCCTCATGGTTTCGGGAGTGGTGATGGGGATAGTTGCTCACTATTGGGTAGAGCGCCCTCTACTCCGCTTGTTCGGAAAGCAATAAACGCACTGCTTTTGACTATTTTTTACGTTTCTCGATCAGTCATTTGCGCGCACCGGAATGTATATCTGTGGTAGAAAACTGGTTCGGGTGATTTCGGTGCGACATGAGCAAGAGAGAAATCGAGGAGTACAAGCGGCATGTAAAAAGCAATTCCTAAGTTCAAAAATGACAGCGAAGAGTTCGAATTCTGGTCCGCGCAAGGATCGGGGGTGGATTCAACTGCATTCGTTGACTGGTCAAAAGCGAAACGCGCCAAACTGCCGAACCTCAAGCCGACGCTGCGCACAATTTCGGTGCGCCTGCCCGTAGCCATGATCGAGGACCCAAAATCCTGGCCAACAAACGCGATGTACCGTATCAGTCCTTGCTCAAAGTCTTTCTCGCCGAGCGACTCGAGCAGGAGCGACGCCTTCGCCACGGCGGATAGTTGCACAATGGGATCTTCTTTTAATCCTAGAGTTGTCCTTGCTACGGACCGCGTTAATCCGGGCCTAAAGGCCTCGAAACTTGCGGTGGTTTTCAGGGGGATAAATCCCCCTGCTCCCTCCGAAACGACTATTTGTAACTGCGGTACTGGCCCCTCCTGCCCCTATACGTGCTGCACGGCCTGTGCCAGGTGGCTCAGGCTTGACTTGGCGTCTCCGTACAGCATTGAGGTGCAGGCCTTGAAAAACAGCGGATTCTCGAGGCCGGAGAAGCCGCGCCCCTGGCCGCGTTTCAGCACGATCACGCTCTTTGCGCGGTCCACTTCCAGGATCGGCATCCCGGCAATGATGGACTTGGGATTGTCGCGGGCGTCGGGGTTCACCACATCGTTCGCGCCGATCACCACGGCCACATCGGTCGATGGAAATTCAGGATTGATCTGTTCCATCTCATACAGCGACGAGTAGGGAACATTCGCTTCGGCCAGCAGCACGTTCATGTGGCCCGGCATCCGACCGGCGACCGGATGAATCGCGTATTTCACCGTGACGCCGCGTCCTTCGAGCAACTCTGCCAATTCGCGGACCGCGTGTTGCGCCTGAGCCGTCGCCAATCCATACCCCGGCACAAAGACCACGCGATTCGCAAAGGCCAGTTGCATCGCCGCATCGTCCAGGCTGATCTCACGCATCACGCCGCCCTCATTCGACGTAGCCTCTGCGATCACGGCGCCAAATCCGCCGAATAGCACGTTGGTGATGGACCGGTTCATCGCCTTGCACATCAGAATCGAGAGAATGAGCCCCGAGAACCCATCCAGCGTTCCCGCGATGATCAGCACGTTGTTGCTGAGCACAAACCCCGTTGCCGCTGCGGCCAGCCCCGCGTACGAATTCAACAGCGACATCACCACGGGCATGTCGGCGGAGCCAATCGGAATCACCAGCATCACGCCAAACAGAAACGCGATGCCCAGCATGGAGTAAAACACCGTTTGCGCTTCTGGATGAATCCAGAAGAAGACAAAACACCCTACCATCGCCAGAAATATGGCAAGATTCAGAACACTCTGTCCGCGAAACTGCACCGGCTTGCCGTAAATGACACCCTGCAGTTTCCCCGCGGCTATCAACGAGCCAGTCGTCGTCAGCGCGCCGAGCATCACTTCAAATCCGAGTGCGCCGCGCGTCACCACGCCCATGTCTTGCGCGTGTACCAGAAACTCGCCGACGCCCACCAATGCTGCGGCCAGCGCGCCGAACGCGTGCGACAGCGCGGTCCGTTGCGGCATCGCCGTCATCGGCACCCAGATCGCCATCCACGCGCCAATGATGGAGCCAACGGTCAAGCCCGCGATGATCCAAACCCAGGTCACGATGTGCTGCCCGACCAGCGTTCCCACAATCGCGGCGAACATGCCGCCTTCAGCCAGGAACATGCCGCGCCGGGCGGTCTCGGGGTGCGACATGCCCTTGAGCGCCAGCACAAAGAGCACTGACGCGATCAGGTAGGTCGCTTCCATAAAATAGGTGGCCAGAGAATAGGTGGTCAGGCTCATTGCGCGGCCGCCTTTGTCTCGCTCTTGCGCTTGCCGAACATCTTCAGCATGCGATCGGTGATGCCGAAGCCGCCGACGACGTTGATGGTTGCCGTGGTCACTGCAACGAATCCGAGAATGTGCGCGAAGAGCGGATATCCCTTGGCCCCCGCCAGCACGATCGAACCGATGAGTGAAATGCCGGAAATAGCATTCGTGGCCGACATCAATGGGGTGTGGAGGAGCGGCGGCACGCGGCTGATGACCTGGTAGCCGAGAAAGGCCGCCAGAGCAAATACGTAAACCGAAGCGATCAGAACTGCTGGATTCATTCTTCTTTCCTAAAAACTAAATGCGTTGGGTGCCCCATCCTCTCCGCGCTCATGTCGGAAAGGGTGGGCTCGCAATCAATTCGCTACACTCTGCGCCGACGCCAGCAGCTTCGCCACCCGCGGATTCACTGGTTTTCCTTCGTGCGCGACGCAGGCTCCCGCCAGCACCTCGTCGCTCAGATCCACCTGCAGCTCGCCTTTCTTCACAATCAGCCCTAGAAAGTTGAGAATGTTTTTCGCGTAGAGCTGGCTTGCATGCACCGGCACCTGCGCAGGCAGATTCAACGGAGCCATCAGCGTTACGCCACCGATGATCTGCGTCATGCCCGGCTTGGTCAGCTCGCAATTGCCGCCCGCCGGCGCGGCAAGATCCACCAGCACGGAGCCCGGCCGCATCGCCTCCACCGCCGCGCGGCGAAGCAACAAAGGGGCTGGTCTTCCCGGTACCTGCGCCGTGGTCACAATCACGTCCGAGTGGGCTGCAGTTTTCACAATCAGATCGCGCCCGCGCTCAAGAGCCTCTTCCGTCAACTCCGCCGCGTATCCGCCTCCGCCCTCCGTATTGATGCCGCCCAGGTCGACATCCAGAAACTTTGCGCCTAACGATCGCACCTGTTCGCCCGCCGCGGCACGCACATCGTAGGCCTCCACGACCGCGCCCAGCCGCCGCGCCGTCGCAATCGCCTGCAATCCGGCCACACCGGCGCCAATCACAAACACCCGTGCCGGCGCCAACGTTCCGGCCGCCGTCATCAGCATCGGAAAAAGCCTTGGAAGCACGCCCGCCGCATCCACTACCGCTTTGTATCCCGCCACGGTGGCCATCGACGACAACGCGTCCATGGTTTGGGCTCGGCTGATGCGCGGCACCAGCTCCATACTGAACAGTGTCACGGGCCGCGCCACCGCGGTGCTCAGCGCGAACGGCGCGTCCAGCGGTTTCAGAAATCCAATCACCACGGCACCGGGCTTGAGCTTTGCCTGGTCGGCAGGCTCCGGCGCGTTCACTACCGGCAGAATATCCACATGCGCCAGGATCATGCCGCGGTCTGCCGTCACCGTCGCGCCTGCCTCCGCGTACGCCTCGTTTGAAGCGCCAGCGGCCACGCCCGCTCCGCTCTCGATGCTGACCGTCAGTCCCTGTGCCACGAGCCCTTTCAGGCTCTCGGGCAGCAGCGCCACCCGCGTCTCACCGGCGGCCGATTCCTTCAGAATGCCTAGGTGCAAATCGCCTCCACGGAGCCCAGGGCCTGGCAATGCGTTCTCGTTCATGCCTCGCCTAAAGTGGTTTGATGAGTCGCGACGAGTATATAGGTCAAGGACTTTCGCCGATTGTGATATTCGGCACTTTTTGCGTCGAACGACTGCTCGTGCTCTTTTCCGACCTCGGTCAACCCGTATCCCCAGTGGCCACAAATTCACTTGACATGCGCCTTTGCGCGCAAGCAAGGTAGCGCTACCCCAAGCCCATTTTTGCGCGCTTGCCATTTCGGCCTTACCAGCTCCGGCAGGAATGCGCGATCTTACCGCGAGGTTGAACGGCCCATGGCAGCTCCTTTGACAGCTCAAGCTCCGAGGGGCACAACGACAAGGATCGGCCGCGTCATCTTCGCTGCTTCTACGGGCACCCTGATCGAGTGGTACGACTTCTTCATCTTCGGCTCGCTTACCACTGTCCTCGCGGTGAAGTTCTATCCGCCCGGCAACGACACGTTCGCGCTCATTGCCTATCTCGCCACTTTTGCTGTGGGCTTCGTCGTGCGACCGTTTGGAGCGCTCGTCTTCGGCCGCATTGGCGACTTCATGGGCCGCCGTATCGCGTTCATCATCACGCTCACCGTGATGGGCTTCGCCACCGCTGCGATCGGCCTGCTGCCCACATTCAAAACCGCCGGCTGGTTCTCGCCGATCATCCTGATCCTCATTCGTGTCTTGCAGGGCCTTGCGCTGGGCGGCGAATACGGCGGGGCAGCGGTCTTTGTTGCCGAGCACGTACCGGACAGTAAGCGCGGCTATTACACCAGTTTTATCCAACTCACGGCGAGCTTTGGCTTCGTGCTCTCTCTTGCCGCCATCATTGCCACCCAGCAAAGCATGAACCCCGCCTCCTTCCAAGCCTGGGGCTGGCGGCTTCCGTTCCTGCTCTCCACAATTCTTGTTGCTGTCTCGCTCTATGTCCGCATCCGCATGCGCGAGTCGCCCATCTTCCAGCACCTCAAAACCACCGGCATGCGCTCCGTGAAACCCCTCACTGACGCCTTCGGCAACTGGACCAACCTCAAGCAAGTCCTCATATCGCTTTTCGGTGCTACGGCCGGGCAGGGTGTCGTCTGGTATACCGCATCGTTTTACGCGCTCTTTTATCTCCAAACTATTCTGCGTTTGAACTCCCATACGGCCCACATCGTGGTCGCCGTCGCTACGGCCTGTGGGATTCCGTTCTACACGGTTTTCGGTGCACTTTCCGATCGCGTCGGTCGCAAGAAGATCATGATGAGCGCCATGCTCCTTGCCGCTTTTTCCTACATCCCGATTTATCACGCGATGCAGAGAGCCGCAGGCAACAACGTCGTCACTGTAGGGTCGGTCAAAGACCGTGTCACCGGCGCTATTCGCCTTACCCCGCTCACGACGGACGCCGCAGGCAAGCTCGTTCCCGCGCACGAAGCGGATCACGCCAATCTTCCCGCACTCGCGATTCTGGTTTGGCTTCAGGTCTTCCTGGGCTGCATGACGTACGGCCCGATTGCCGCCTATCTGGTAGAAGCTTTTCCCGCCAAGGTTCGCTACACGTCGCTCTCGCTGCCTTATCACATTGGGAACGGGATCTTCGGCGGTTTGCTGCCGCTGATTGGACTCAGCCTCTCCGCGTCCACAGGGAACATCTACGCGGGCCTCTACTACCCCATTGCAGTCGCCGCCGTTTGCTTTATTTGCGGGATGTTCCTGCTCAAGGAAACGGGTGGCACGCTCATCTGGAACGAGATTGCCCCTACGAAAACTGTTTAGGGGACCTCGTTTCGCGCCGCGCGAGTTTCGATGAAGGCCCCATATCTTCTCAGAATCATTGGTAATCGGGGCGACGCGCCTTAGGCCGCAGCGTAGACGATAATTGAGTTGAGTGCCTTTCACACTGGCTCATGCTGCTGCCGCATTTCCCTTCCGGCGGACCCGCCTCGTTCTGTCGGCGCTGGTCATTGGTACGTTCGCACCCGATTTGGAGTTCTTCCTCCGGTTCGCGCCCAAAGGTCCTTTCGGGCACACGCCTCGTGGACTGTTCCTTTTTTGTTTGCCGGTCGGATTCATCGTCTTCTGGGCCTTTCAAGAGATCGTCAAAGAGCCATTAGCCGCGTTGATGCCGCAGTCCGTACGGCGTAAGATCTCGGCCGCTCCTTATCCCCTCTCCCTCCGGCATCCGATGCAATTGGTACTCGTGCTGGTGTCCATTTTTGTCGGGGCGCTCACCCACCTCCTGTGGGACTCGTTTACGCACGCCGACCGTTGGCCCGCCCATCACTGGCCCTTCCTCACGCAAGCTTTCACCTTTCCTGTCGTGGGGGTCGTGCACTGCTACAAATTCCTCCAATATTTCAGTACGGTCTTCGGTTGCCTGGCCGTCCTCTTCTGGTTCCTGCACTGGATACGTACAGCGCCGCTCCAGCAGGAACCGGCGGGCAGCCTCGTCTCGCCCGCGCATGCGCGGATCGCAAGGATCGCGATTCCATCCATCGCTCTGCTTGGAGCGGCGATCCGCACACTTATCGCGCTGGGGCATCCGGGAACTCCGCGCGGCATCGAAATATGGGCAGGCGAGTTCGCCGTGACTGCTATTTCTTTGGCATGGTTGGAATTGATCGGCTGGGGCCTCAGTCTTCCACCGCCCCCGCGATCGTCGCTTGCTCCCCATGCCCCCGGCTCGATAAAGTGAACCCCACGCGAACCTTTTCGGGTGCGTTCCCCGATGCGCCCAGTTCGCGGCTATTTTCCTAGAAGGAACAGCATGCCTTCCATTCCCGTCTCATCGTTTTCCAGCCAGGACCTCGACTCCACGCTGCGCGAAAACCGCGTCTTCCCGCCGCCTGAAGAGTTCAGCGCCAAGGCGCACATCAAGAGCCTCGAGGAATACGAAGCCCTCTACAAGCAATCCATTGAAGACCCTGAAGCCTTCTGGGCCGGTGCCGCGAAAGAGCTCCATTGGTTCAAGCCCTGGGACAAGGTTCTGGAGTGGAATCTGCCCTGGGCGAAGTGGTTCGTCGGCGGCAAAATCAACCTCAGCTACAACTGCGTCGACCGCCATGCCCTCGGCGCCGCGCGCCGGCAAAACCGCCCTCATCTGGGAAGGCGAACCGGGCGAAATCCGCCGCCTCACCTACGCCGAGCTCCATGTCGAAGTGCAGAAGTTCGCCAATGCCCTCAAGGCACTCGGCATCAAGAAGGGCGATCGCGTCGCCGTTTATATGGGCATGACGCCGGAGCTGGCCATCGCGCTGCTTGCCTGCGCGCGCATCGGCGCGGTTCACTCCGTCATCTTCGGCGGATTCGCCGCCAACGCCATCGCCGATCGCGTCAACGACTCCGAGTTGCGTCGCCATCATTACGCAGGACTCGAGCTATCGCCGCGGCAACGAGATCAAGCTCAAACGCACCGTGGACGAAGCCATGCCCGCCTGCCCCACCGTGAAGCACGTCATCGTCTACAAACGCACCGGCTCGCCCGTGACCATGGTTGAAGGCCGCGACCACTGGTGGCATGACCTGGTGGCCAACGCACCGACCGAGTGTCCCGCCGAACCCTTGGACTCGGAAGACCCGCTCTACATCCTCTACACCTCCGGCACCACGGGCAAACCCAAGGGCCTGGTTCACACCACCGGCGGCTACTGCCGTCCAGACCTACCTCACCACGAAATACGTTTTCGATCTGCGCGACGACGACATCTACTGGTGCACGGCCGACATCGGCTGGGTCACCGGCCACTCATACGTCGTGTATGGGCCGCTGCAAAACGGCGCCACTGTGCTGATGTACGAGGGCGCGCCCAACTTGCCCGACTTCTCGCGCTTCTGGAAGATCGTCGACGACCACAAGGTCACCGTCTTCTACACCGCGCCCACCGCCATTCGCGCGTTCATGAAGTGGGGCGACCAGCACGTCGACAAACACAAGCTCGACTCGCTGCGCCTACTTGGAACTGTAGGGGAGCCGATCAACCCCGAGGCGTGGATGTGGTATCGCGAGAAGATCGGCCACAACCGCTGCCCCATCGTCGACACGTGGTGGCAGACCGAGACCGGCGCCATCATGATTGCGCCCATCCCCGGCGCTGTGCCCACCAAGCCTGGCTCGGCCACGCGTCCCTTCTTCGGCATCCAGCCGGAAGTCGTCACCAAGCCGGACGCCGAGGGCAAATTCCACGCCGTGCCCGCAGGCTCGGGCGGACTGCTCGATCATTCGCAAGCCCTGGCCCTCGATGGCGCGCACGGTCTACGGCGATCCCGAGCGCTACCAGAAGACCTACTGGTCGCGACGTGCCCGGCTGCTACTTCACCGGCGACGGCGCGCGCCAGGACGCCGATGGCTACTTCTGGCTCATGGGCCGCGTCGACGACGTCATCAACGTCTGCGGCCACCGACTTGGCACCATGGAAGTCGAGTCGGCGCTCGTCGCGCATCCCAAGGTCGCCGAAGCCGCCGTCGTGGGCCGTCCTGACGAATTGAAAGGCCAGGCCATCGCCGCTTTTGTTTCGCTCGAATCCGGCAACGAGCCCAGCGAAGCCTTGAAAGACGAGCTGCGCAAGTGGGTGTCGAAAGAGATCGGCTCGCTGGCTCGTCCCGACGATATCCGCTTCACAGAAGCTCTGCCCAAAACCCGCAGCGGCAAAATCATGCGCCGCCTGCTGCGCGAACTCGCCACGCACGGCGAAATCAAGGGCGACACCACCACCCTCGAAGACTTCACCGTGATCGCCAAACTGCGCGAAGCCGAAGAAGGCTGAAGCGTGATCTCGTCTACGAGCGTCCTGGGCAACCCGCATCCTGGGACCCCGTGCATGAGGTTCGTGGTTCAGGGGTAGGGGGAGCGAATCGAACTGTCTGTTTGGAATGCTTCAATCCGCACGAAAGGAATGACCCATGTCAGCCGCGAAAAAGGAAGTCATCCGCGCCTTCATCGAAGAGGTTCTCAACCAGGGCCGCTTGACCGCATGAACGATCTCGTCCTGGAGAACTTCATCGAACTCGATCCGCTGCCCGGCCAGCAGCAGGGCAGGGAAGGACTCAAGGCCGTCCTCGTGCAGTTTCGCTCCGCGTTCCCTGACATCCACTGGGTCATCGACGAGATGGTCTCCGAAGGCGAGAAGGTCGTCACCCGCTTCACCTGGACCGGCACCCACCGCGACACATTCCTCGGCATCCCCGCGACCGGCAAGCGCGTCGAGGTCAAAGGTGTTGTGATCGACCGCCTTGAGCCGGCAAAATGGCCGACAGCCGCATCCTCATGGACACGCTGGGCTTGCTGCAGCAACTCGGCGTGATTCCCGCGCCGCCACCCGGCAAGCTGAAAGCGTGGTTCGCGCCGGTCACTCCAGTGAAATCATTGGAGGTCCCAACTGAGGAGTAACTCAAGGAATCGAGGCTTCCTCTGTCGAAAACCCTGGACTCGCTTTAGTTGCAACTGCGACAGTTCGACTGCGCCGCGTGTCGCTCGGGCTGAAGCGGGGTGTCGCCGCCGATGCGAAAGTTGCCATAGGCGAAGCCAAGAACATCTACAGATCCCTCGGTTTCCCACCGCAGCGACTAACATCGGTCGTCGGGGAGCCCGGCTTTACTACGGGATGACACCCTTTGGAGGAACGGTCAGGGCTTGTGACCGGCGGTCCATTGGCCGATGTTGATGATCACGAATTCGGCGGGTATGACGGGGGCTACCCCGATGACGATGTTCAGTCGCCCGTTATCAAGGTCGTTCTGGGTCATGGTGGTTTGATCGCATCGGACAAAGAAAGCTTGTTCTGCTGCGGTGCCCTGGAGCATGCCAGAGTGCCATTCGGTGGTGAGCAAGTCTGTGACGCTAGTGCGGACGCGTGCCCAGAGAGCCTCACCATTGGGCTCGAAGGCTGCCCATTTGGTGCCGTTTTCAATGGAATGCTCCAGGTAGGCCAGATAGCGGCGGACGCTGGCTTCGTTGATCCCCGACATGGGACCGCTGGGGTGGGTGCGCAATGTCTCACTCTCCGGATCGGGGCGAATGGGAAGGTGGTCGGTCATGGGCCTCCGTTGCCGAATTCCAAAGTTTACCTTAAGGGCGAGATGGAAGGCGGAGAATTTGGCTTGGCCACACCGATGGGCGTCGCACCGTAGCGCTCGTGTGGCGGCGGGTTCTCATTCCGCACGATTCGTGATTCCGCGCGGAACACGTGATACTGCGCAAACGTGATGTCATCCAGTAGGTCTGCTGTGGTGCAAATCGGGAGTTGACTGCCTGCGACCTGCCGCCGGTCCAGTGGGGGCTCCCGGCGGCGGAAAAATCCATCGTGCGCGGCCGTTCGGATGCGTCGAGCGAGGCCTCAACGGCAGCCTTTACGATCGAGACGCTTTTTACCGGGCAGTAGTCGGTTTTTCCTCCGATTTCGACTGGGCCGTACTCGATCATCACGTCCGTACTGGTCATGGAAGTCAGAAACAAGGAATCGAGATCATGGTCGCTGAAGCGCCCTTGGCCTAATTCACAGTCAAGGTAACCGTGGTGGTTTTTGTCGTCGCTCCTGATATGCCCGTGACGGTGACGGTATAGCTTCCAGCTGTCGTCCCGCGATCGCTGGTGCCGCCTCCTCCGCCGTTGCCGCTTTTGCCAGAGCCTCCTCCACCACCGCAACTCACAAATCCGACGGCTAGGAATGCAAACAGGGCGATCACACCGAGCATCCGCTGCAAACGCCTGCGGCGTTCCGGCATCACGAGGAGCAGAACGCAGGCTAGGGTGATGCCTCCGCCCGCATACCAGGGAATTCCACCAGCTTTCCGATGGTCCAAAGCCGCGGTGGTTGCCGCTGTCGTTGTGAGGGTGAGCGCAGATGTACCGGCCGTTGCACTGCTGATAGTGACTGAAGCTGGAGAAAGCGCACAGGCTGCCGGATCGCCCGCGGCAGTTGGTGCAATGGCGCAGGTCAGGGCAACGGTTCCAGTAAGTCACCGACGGCGTTACGCTGATCGTTGACGTATCACCGTTTGTCGCGCCGGGGCTGACCGTGATGTTGCCGCTGTTGGTCAGGGCAAAGCTGGGAGCCGCTGCGGCAGTCCACCCAGCAGATCCAGCCTGTCCCCGTTGCGCTGTTAGAGATGGAGGAACTGGTGGAGTCGGGCGTGTAGGTCGCGGTGAGCGTGTCGGCTCCGATGGCAAGAGAGCCGGCAGGCACTGTGAGAACAGCGCTGCCGCTTGTGAGCGGAGTCGCTGCGGAACTGTAGGTCCCGCTGCTCAGCGTCACAGAACCGGTGGGCGTTGCTCCGCTTCCGCCGCTGACGGCGATGGTGACCGAAGTCGATTGCGCTGAGGTGATGCTGGATGGAGACGGGGTGACGGTGACAGTCGGGGTGCTTGTGGTGGTGGGAGCTTCGCCATATACGTTGAGCAAAATAGTGTTGCCGACGAGGATGTCAGGCGCGGAACCCGAGTCAGGTTTACTGCGATCGCAGGGCCCATAGGGAAAGGTTCAGCAGATCCTTTGGTATGAGGCTCGGTGCAGAGGCTGTGCCAACGTTGACTGAGGTGAATGTGCCATTTCCGTTGCCGTAGAAGACCCCGCTTGTTGACGCTGAATCGAACAGGGCCAGGTCAAGGTCGCCATCGCTTTGAAGTCGCCGGCAGCGAAGCCGGCACTTCTGATTGAGTCGCCATCGGGAAGGTCGAGGACCGAGGGTGTGGCAAACGTGCCGTCGCCTTTTCCGAGGGCAATCACGATCTCCGCCTGGCTGTCGGCGGTTTCGCCGAGGAAAGCGAGATCGAGTTTGCCGTCCTTATTCAGGTCGGCGACGACAGGGATGCCGTAGAGATCGGGTACCGAATTGATAGGAATAGGCGTCTTGAATGTGCCGTCCCAATTTCCCAGCAGGACCTCGAGTTGATTCTGGAGCTGGAAGTTTGTGACGACCGTACCGGGAATATTGACGATTAAGTCCGAATTGCCGTCCCCGTTGAGGTCGGCAACCGCCACGATTTGCGGCGAGAACGCCGCTGTTGGGGGCGGTGTTGCTGCTGTACGTCGTGGTAATTACAGGGGCCCTGAAGGTCCCGTTGCCATTGCCCGGAAGTACGACGATTCCCTGGTTGTAGGGGTTGACTCCTGTACCACCCGCAACTTCGTTGAACGCGAAGATCAAGCTCGCATCGCCGCCCGTTTTAAGCTGGAGATTTGAAGGCCGCTAACCGCGTTCGAAATATCGAAATTGGCACAGGGCGCGATCTGCGGAAAGGCTGTAGGGGTAGGAGCTTGAAACGTTCCATCTCCATTGCTGATTGAGGTGAAGTAACCGGGGCAGTGTAAATGCTATTGTCGGCGAAAACGAGATCGGCTTTGCCATCGCCATTGATATCGCCCACGGCAAAGGTGTCGGCGTTTGTTGTGTTCGCGCCGGTCACAGTCGTTCCATTGAGAATGAAAGTGGCGGGCGCGGTAATGGTCGTTGCGACAGGATTGAACTTGCCTTTGCCACTACCAAGTGAACCGTAAATGCCGGAACACGTGTCGGGATATCCGTAAGGCGTGTTCACCGTATTCGTGATCAGGTCCAGCGTCCCGTTCCCCGTCACATCGGCGAGGTTGTTGCCGGTGTATTCGCCGGTGCCAAATTGAGGCGCGCCCTGAAACTTCCATTTCCGTTCCCCATGAGCCCGTATGCGAGATTCGGAGAACCTTCGTCGCCGCCATAGAATTCCCCGTCGCCCAAACCAACATAGACATCCGCATTTCCATCTCCGTCGAGATCATTGACCGAAATGTACCATCGGTGGGTATGGTCGCGTAGCTCTGACCCTGGGTGAAAGTGCATCCCCCTTTCCATTCCAGATTGAAATTGTACTGCTGTTATTCACAACCAGATCAATCTTTCCGTCGTTATTCACATCGCCGCTGGCGATACTCGGCCCGCCAGATAGTGGGGTCAAAGAAGTAAGGAATTGCCGGCGAACTGACCGCCGTAAAAGTTCCGTTACCGTTTCCTAAGAGCACCAGGCCGTTCGAGCAGATGATGTCCTTTTTGCCGATGCCGCGCAAATCTGCGGTAATCAGGCCGACAATCGGCGTGGAAGCCGCGCTGGTGTAGCCGGGCAGCGACGGCGCTGCAAAACTTTGTGCAGTTTGAAGGGTGCCATCACCGTTTCCGAGCAAGACCGAGATTTGCTGGTCGCCGGAAACGGCGACGATGTCCAGGTTGCCGTCTCCGTTGACGTCGTCAATTGCTGCTGCGACGGAGTAGTTGCCTGCGATCGGGTAGGTGACGCCATTCTTGAAGGTGCCGTCGGAGTTGCCGAGCATGACAGTGACGCGGCCCGTGTTGGCGGAGGCGCTGTCCAGAATCACCAGGTCTCCGTTGCCGTCTTTGTTGAGGTCACCGGCGGTCAGATCGCCGGCCTGACGAGTCCTGGAAAGACGAAAGTGTAAAGCTCGTTGTGCCCGTGACACGCCATTTGTAAACGAGGGATAGATTAAGCCAAGGCCCGCAAAGACTTTGATTCCAGTTGTCGTCGAGCCAACGAAGACACCAGGCTGTGATCCAAAACCGGCGGGCGGCTGCAGGATACATCCTTTTGCGAAAACATCGGAAGTGTCGAAGACAGCTGCGCTTCCGAATGCAGCAAAAGTTCGTAATGCGGAGTGATATCCGTTTGCGTATAAGTGAGGCTTCCGCTATTGATCGCATAGGTCCCGGTTGCCAGTCCGAGTGAACAGTTTGGTTGGCGACCCAGGGCTAGTGCTCCGGTTGGAGTTGAAATCGCGGTGAAGTTGCCGAAGAAGTCCGCGATACCGGTCTGGAAGCCATCGACCCCGCTGACCATTGGCAAGGCTGACCGGTGTCTCACGGGATGTGTTGGTCGAGTCTGAGGGGAAATCTGTGCCTCCAACAGCGCAGACGACACGAGAAAGCTACCCACAGAAATTCTATAGGACAGTCGAGTACAAGACCGCGCACGCGGCACTCTCTGTCGCCCCCCGTTCACACCTTCGAAGGAACCCAAACGTGGTCAACGCGCCGTGCAACATGACACGGCCTAAGGCAAAGAGTACGACTGCGGGCAGACTGGGGAAAGTGGGTCAAGTTCGGCTCCTAGGAGACAATCATTCGCGGCATTGAACAAACTTATCCCTGAGAACTGGCACTGATGAATAAAAGCCGATCGAGATGCGCAACAAACGCAGTGCTCTCGCTCGGCCTGCACGGATGGGGAAGGGATCAAGGTCTCTGTATATCACATCGATTGAGCACTTGGCATCCATTGCGGCTTGTCAATCAGAAAGATCCCCCGGCTGCTCAGAGAGAACTCGGGCACCACAAGCCGGGAACTTGCCAGGTTCTGAGTTCCGGACGGATTACTGTCTACGGGAATGTATGGTCCGCCGCCGTTTTGCAAGCGAAAAATGAGGATGACAGAATTGGTCTGCGCGAATGTATCCGGCCTTTATTGGAGTAGCGATCTCCTTGCCTGAATGGAATGCGCTGCGCCCTCGTCCTTTTCGCAGGTTCGATGTAAAGCGAACTCTGCGACACTTTCTTGCGAGCCACAACTTCACCACGTACGTTGACGCCAACCAGGTGAAAGACTGTCTTGCCAAGATCAATGCCGATTGTGTGAATTTCCATGGGACGCCTCCTGTTTTTCCCTTATACCTCCGTGGAGGTTAAGGCGGCGGACGATGCCAGTAGTTACAAATACACCACGGCCTCCACCAAAACCTTACAGGCTCTCGCCGCGCGTCTCGCGAATCATCAGCAAGCCCACAAATGTTATCGCCGCCGACGCTGTCAGGTAATAGCCGACGAACTGCAAGCCATGCGTCGCCGCGAGCCACGTAGCAATATACGGCGCGAGCGAGGCACCCAGAATTCCGGCCATGCTGAAGGTAATGGAGCAGCCGGTGTAGCGCACCGCCGTGGGAAACAGCTCGGACACGACCGTGCCCAGCGGCCCGTAGGTCACGCCCATCAGCGTCAGTCCCACTATCATCATCGCCAGCGCGCCGCTCGTTCCCGCCATAAACAGTTTTGCCAGCACCAGCCCGAAGAGGCCAATGAGGATCGTCGCCCCGAACATCACCGGCCGCCGTCCGCGCTCGGCCAGCCACGCAGAGACCGGAATCGCCAGCCCGAAGAACACAACGCCCACCAGTTGCAGAATCAGAAACGTTCCGCGATCGTAGTGCAGCGCGCTCGTTCCCCACGACAGAGCAAAGACCGTCATCAGGTAAAACAGCACAAATGTGGCCAGGCACACCATGATGCCAGCCACCACCTCGCGTGTGTTGCGCCGGAATACTGCGAAAAAGGGGACGCTTACGCGCTCTGCGCGTTTCTGTGCCGCGGCAAACACCGGGGTCTCCGTGATGCTGAGGCGCACATAGAGTCCCAGCAGGACGAGGACCGCGCTCGCAAGAAAGGGAAGTCTCCACCCGAACGCGAAGAATTGCTGGTCAGTGAGAAACCGTGAGAGCAACAGAAACGTTCCGCCGGAAAGAAGAAATCCCACCGGCGCTCCAAGCTGAGGAAACATTCCATAGAGCGCGCGTTTCGACGGCGGTGCATTCTCGACCGAGAGCAGTACAGCGCCGCCCCACTCTCCACCGAGCCCGATGCCTTGCCCAAAGCGGCACAGCGCGAGCAGCAGCGGCGCTGCAAGTCCGATGGAATGGTACGAAGGCAAAACGCCGATGAGAAATGTCGACAGACCCATGGTCGTGAGTGCCATCACGAGCGTCTTTTTCCGTCCGGCTCGGTCGCCGAAATGGCCGAAGAGCGCCCCTCCAATAGGCCGCGCTAGAAATGCAATTCCAAACGTGGCCAGCGAAGCCAGTACTGAGGTTGCGGGGTCAGTGGAAGGGAAAAAGAGTCTGGGGAAAACCAACACCGCTGCCGTGGCATAAATATAAAAATCGAAGAACTCAACAGCCGTACCCACCAGGCTCGCGAAGAGGACTTGAGCCGGTGTATTGATGTGTTTTTTTGATGCCGGAATCGGGGACATGGGTCATTTTATCGGACTGCACCGGCGCGCCGACAATGCAGTTATGGGCAACAGGATAGGACCTCTTACCTCGTTGAAAGCCGAGCGTACGCTGCAATTCCTGAACCCGCGCCACGTATCCTGACATCTACTGAGGTCTGGAGAAAACCCATGGGCCGACGCTTCGCGGAGCTTGCATTTACGCCGCTTGTCAAAGAGCAGCAGCAGTTGCACGGCAGCCGGCATCTTTACGAACGAGTCGAACACTCGCCCGATCCGGGCGACCGCCTTGGCCCCGACGAGCAGGCCTTCATTCGCGCGCGTGATGGCTTCTACATGGCCTCGGTCTCGGAAACGGGTTGGCCTTATATTCAGTTTCGCGGCGGCTCACCGGGGTTCCTGCACGTGGTGGACGACCAGACAGTCGGCTTCGCAGATCTCCGAGGCAATCGACAATACATCAGTACCGCAAACCTGCAGCACGATGATCGCGTCGCCTTGTTTCTGATGGATTATCCGGCCCAGAGTCGATTGAAGATTCTGGGTCACGTCAGAATTCTTGAGGGAGATGCGGAGGCCGGAGAGCTCATCGAGACGTTGCGTGTGCCTGAAGAAAAGACGCCGCCCGAGCGGGCCGTCCTGATCCATATCGAGGGGTTCGATTGGAATTGCCCGCAGCACATCACTCCGCGCTACGCAGAAGCCGAGTTGACTGAAATACTGGCGCCCATGCGCCTGCGTCTTGAAGCGCTGGAAGCAGAGAACAAGCGCCTGCGCGCGGCCGCCGCAAAATAATTGGCGGAAGCGGAGCAGGCTGCCTCCGCGAGAAGGACGCAAGCCCCGTCCAATGCACCTTAGAGAATTGTTTTCACCTTCGGAATTCGCAGCGCCGCCTGCACCGTCGCCCAGCTCAAGAACGTCGTACCAAGGAACACGAAGAGAAACTTGAGGCTCGCGTGAATCGGTAGATCCAGAACCAGCCGCTGAAGCCACAATACGTAGATGTAGTGCACCAGGTACATCCCATAGGCGCACCGCGTGAGGGAATTCATCCAGGGACGCGATTTCATCTGGACGCCGCGGAACAGCGCCAGGAACCCGAAGCAGCTGGCCGTGCAACTCAGCACCCAGAGCAGCGCCCATAGAGCTCCTTGTCCAAGAGGCGAGAGCCGATGCACCACGGACCATTGGGGAACAAACCACAACGCGTTATAGGCCAGGACACATCCGGCTATCCAATACGGCCAACGTCGCGCCAACCTTCCGTCGCGCGCCAGAAGACCTTGCGCAAATCCTGGAGCTCCCACGAGAAATCCAAACGTAAACCAAAGCGAGTAAAGTGCAATGCGCGACTTCTGAAAGGCGAAGGGAAAGCCGGTCCAGGCGCTGAAACCGTAGCGTGAAAGCAGAGGAAGGTACGCGCCTGCCGCGAGGACAAACATGACTAAAAAAGTCAAGACCGGCCACTTTTCCAATCGCGTCATCCGCTGCCCAGTCGGCGGAATCCAACGCAGAAGAGGCCAGGCAATCAAAGCCAGCGCCACGTCAAACAAGAACAGCGTATAGATAAACCACGGTGGCCCCGGGTAAAAACCCCGTGCAGCCACCCGCTTGTAAAAATCCCAGAATCCGTGGTTGTTCAGGGATAGTTGCCACGACGCAAAGTAAGCGATTGGCATCAGGATCACGAGCGCAAAAGCGTAGGGTATCCACAGCCGCCGCGCCCGATCGCGCATGAACTGGACAGTGCCGTGCTTTTTGATCGCCGGATAAACAAAGAGTCCCGAGATAAAAAACATCAACGACATGAAAAACACGTCGTTGAAGTTCTCTGCGTAGTCAAAGAACGCCCACCGTGTGACATCGACCACGGGAGCGTTGGAGCGAAAGCTGTCCAGCTTATCAAAATGCGCCCAGCTCGTATACGCCAGGCAGCTGTGATGAGCGAGGACCATCAGCGTCAGAGTGGTGCGCAGATAGTCGATAGAGAGATCGCGGTCGCGCGGCTGTTTGATCTTTGCGAGAGCGGGGTCCGGAGTTGCGCGTGTGACCACGTAGACCTCAATTCACGCAACAGGCTCTTCGCGCGGTACTGGTGTTTGCTCGGGCTGCATTGTCGAAGGGTTCTTGGAACGCGAAACTCCGCCCCTCATCCATTCGCAGATACCGTACCCCGCCGGCAACAACGATAGCCACAGTACAGGGTATCGGTAGCGCACGTCCGACACCACCAGGTAGTACATCAGTGGATAAATCGCTAGTACCGCCAGCACAAAAACAACGACCGCCTCGCGCCGGAACGCCATCCGAGCCAACCCGAAAATCGAAAGTCCCGTGACCGCCCATATCGCGTAATCGATGGCATGCTGCTGGTGCATCCACCGCTGGTCGTAATCCGCAAGACCGAAATTGTTGCTGAATGCATATTCCGCAGGAATCACTTCGGCCGGCGGAAACCAGAACTCGAGGATGCGCCTTGTGGTGAGCTTCAGGAACACTGCAGGGTGGGCGCGGATCCACGCTTTCGCGTCGGCGGTCCGGTTCTTGTCGTATTGAACCTCGCCGACTGTGCGCAAATATTCCGCTTCGGGCATACTCGAATTCGGGTGATGCGTTTGGTAGCATCCATTCATCAGATCCCTGATCATGCTGGATTGCGCGCAGTCGTTGTTCGAGGCATAGAGCGTCATTCCCAGGTTGGTTCTCACCACAAAAGAACCGAGCTCAAAATAGTTCCTTCCGCCCCATGCCAGGATAAAAAGACTCATCACCGCGGCTACGGTCGCGCAGTATCTCAGCGCGTAGCCCAGGTGTTCTTTCGATCGCCACAACAAAAAGCCGAGCCATGGCAGCAAGACGAGCAGGGAAGAAGGGTTAAACAAAAACAACAGACCTGCGATTGCGCCGTTCAATGTCGCGGAGTTGGTCCATCGCTTGTTGGAGTCAGCGAATCGGGAAGTAAAAATGCAGAACATCAGCAGTCCCGCGACAGTAAAATTCGTATCCCAGCCTGGAATGTTTTCCATCGCGGCAAGCCATAACACTGAAGCAAATATCCCGGGCACCGGGCTCTGATAAAACACCTCAGACATGCGCGGCAACTGTGCCGCCACAACGGCGTTGGCCAGGATACTTGCCAGAATGGTCGCGTTGTAAACAAGCCAGGGAGAACGCAGCAGCTTGATCAGAGCAGCCAGGAACAAGGGACAAAGCGGCGGATTGGCCGCGGTTGGTCCCGTCGCAATCGTGCCAAATGGATCTGCATACGTGCCCTGCCTGGCTAGATGATCCGCGAGTCTCCACATCTCATCGCCCAGCCTTGCCGGAGCATAGGACTGCGACCACGCACCGATGAGCCCCGCCGCAATCATCAGGCCGAGCGAAATCTCGCTTTGGTGCTGTCGTATAAATTCCAGCGACCGTTTCAATGCGTGGTCCTCGCGACGATTGTTCCCATCTTAGAGCACCTTAAGCCGTTGTGTTTTGTGGGTTGGCGAGGTTCTTCTTGGTCACGCCTCCGCGGATCTGGTTCGCCACAATGATCCAGGGCACTGCGAGCGAGAACGCAAAACGCGCCAGCAGCACATGCGGCTTCATCGTACGACGAAACAACCAATCCTGGTGGAAGGCGAAATGCAGGGCCAGCGCCAGCACTACGGCCAAGGGAATCCAAGTCCAGGGCAGCACGGCAACGGCCGCAATCTCAGCGATGCACCGCGCCGCATTGCGCAACAGACGCGACCAGCGCACGCCAAGGATTCCATCGCTGACGGCGTAGCGGGCAAGCTGCCCGCAGGCTGTCCGGAAGGAATTCTGCGGTCGGTACAGTGCTTTTGCATTGCGCGGAAAAGCCGGCGGCGCCAACCTCCGCGCCTCCAGGTCAAACAAGGTGTCTTCGCCAAAAAACACCGTCTCCGGGAATCCACCCAGCCGCCGCCACAAATCCTTCGTAAAAGCCATCGAGCGTGCGGTGCACGACTTGGTGGGCGCGTCGAACGCCAGCTTCACGCCGAAGAACGGAGCGGACGCCAGGTCCCACACCGTCGGGTCCGTCAAATCGAGACTCGCTCCACCCAGAGAGTACTCGGCTTCTCCGTTCGCCAACGGCGCGGTGAGTTCCGCCAGCCAATTCGGCGCATAGGTGCACCCGGCATCTGCACATGCAATCAGTTGCGACTGCGCGGCGGCAATCGCCACGTTGCGGCCCTTGGAAATAGGACCGGGCGTGCATTTCAAACTGCAGGTTTCATCGCGGATCGCACGCAGCGTCGGATGACTCGCTGCCGTATCGCGCAGCCACTCCCATGTGCCGTCGCTGGATCCGCCATCGACGATGATGATTTCAGCTGCGGGCGTGGTCTGCCGGAGAAGGCTGTCGACGAGCCTTGGAATGTTCTCTGCTTCGTTGAGAACGGTGGCAATCACGCTGACAGCCTGCATGGCGGAAGTATAACTTTGCGTCACTTACATCCAATGCCATGGCGCTGCTCAGTTCCACGGTTGTACTTCTTTCACATGCCAGAAAAACAGCAAAAGTCCGGGCCTGAAGGCCCTTCAGATTTGCACTCTTTCAGTGGGCCGAAGCCCGCTGCTCCCTCCGAAATCATCGATCTACAACTGCTGTATTAGAACTTGTACGTCACGCCAACCGAGGCGCGCGCGTTGAAGCGCCGATGCGGCGAAAACCCGGGTTGAAACGGCTGCAATGTGAAGGAAGAACCGATGTCGTCTCCATAGGCGCGCAGTCCCAGGCGAGGCCCGAGCTTGTAGTCGAGGCCCACGCCGATGCCGCCGGCGAATGACTCACTGGGTCTGATCGAAACACCTCCGGTATGTGCGGCGCCGAGGAGCCCATGAACGAAGAGACTTGTCCGCTCATAGAGTGCTGCATGGAATGCAGGTCCCACCAGGTACAGATCGACCGATGCGGCTTGTGGGTTTGCCGTCGTGACCGTCCAGGCATAGTGGCCGCCTTCTGCCGTCACGCCGAAATATTTGCCCCAGTCCCGTGTCAGCGAAAGGCTTACGCCTTGCAAGCCGCTATTGGACTGGTTTACCTGGTTCAAGCTCGTGTAACCCCATCCGACAAAGGCCGTGTATTTATACTCCGGTCCGGTTCTCTCGGTGGGGGCTTTTTCGGGGGCGATCTGGCAGGTGGCCGCAATCGGCATCAGTGCAACCGCAAACGCGGCCAAAATCAAGAAGGATAGCTTCCTCGTCAATGTCAGATTCTCCTCGTTCCCTTGGCGGCACCTCTTGATTGCGCACATCGAGAACCCGAGTGCGCGGGCGCCGTAACTTGAATCCGGTACGTCCATAGACTATCGTTTCCCCCCCCGTTCTACGAAGCAGACAGACGAAGCCCGATCAGCGCGGTTCGACTACCACAGGCCCTGAAAGATGAAAGACGTCTCCGGAGCTGTCATTCACTGTGACGGCTGTACCGCTCGGAAGGTAGCGTGCAAGTGCTCCCGGCTGGGTCCAATCGAGTTCCCAGCCGTCTTCGATCGCCACAATCGTGTATGGCCCAGGAACCACGTCGCGTAGAGAAAAGCTTCCATCGGAGTCCGATTGATCGCGTCGCGCCAGGGCCTCCAGATTGCCCTGCTCCTTCGGCACAAGTACGATCATTGCGCCTCCAAAGCCTTTGCCGTCTTTTTGCGCGATCCCATCGATGCGCGCCGTGCCTTCCCCCAGCGTCACTACGACATTCAATGGATGGTCCCGCACCGTGAGCCCATTCCCGGCATGCGCTGGTCCATCCGTTCCCACCGCCAGGACCGGCATCATCTTGCCGTCACCCTCCACAGTCACCGTCCATGTTCCCGGCGCCACCGATTCGAAGTGGAACCGTCCGTTATGCACGGAGGTAGCCAGGTTTGCATGACTCTGTGCGCCTTCCTGGGGTTGAAGAAAAAGATGTGCTTCGTCCGGCGGCAATCCGCCTCGTGGCATGCGCAACATGCCTGTGACGGCAACCGTCGCACTTCCGGCGTCTGAATCGATGTGACCGCTCTCTGTGGCGTCGAGTTCCACGAAGCGCAGCGGATCGCCCGCCGTCAGCTCGTAGTGGCCGGGCGCAATGCCATTGAATTCGGCGGTGCCTCTCTTGAGCGCCTCAATAAAACCAACACTCTCTGCCGAAATCTGCGTTCCGAAAACCATCTGTTGCAATTCCGGCCTGGCCAGCCTTCCATCCGGGCGTCGAGGAGCATCCACTGTAATCCGCAAGGCGGGAACTGCGTGCAGATTGATGTCGGCTTCTACGCGGCTGCCCTTCGCCAGCGCAATCGGTGTTGCCGACGCTTCATCCCAGGTCGAATCAAAATAAGTGATTGGATAGGCAACGTCGAGTTGGGCGTTGGTTTCGGTCGCCCCATTTCTCGGCGCGTCGTTCGCCCGGTGCATCGCATACCAGGGCTGCGCGGAGACGGCAACCAGATAATCGCCGTCGGCCAGGTTGCCGAACTCGTAGGCGCCCGTGTCGTCTGTGACTGCGGAGTCCGATTGCACAATGCGGTCTTCCTGCGTGTGATGGCGCGGCTTCTCAAACAGCATCACGCGGGCTCCTTCCACTGGGTCTCCTCCGTCGCCCGACACGACTCCGTGAAGAACCGCGCCGGGAGCAAGAAAAAAGATCAAGTGGGTCGTATCCTGGTCTGGTCCTGTGACAATCGCCGTGTTATATCCGTCATGATCGTCGTAGAGAGCTGTTCGAAAGCCGCGCTTTGATGCAGTCAGCGGATACTTCGCCGCCGGCAATCCTTCCAGTGAAAAACGCCCTTCTGCATCTGAAATCGCCGAGGCAATGGTGTGGTTGTCACCCTCGGCAAGCGCAGACACCACGGCTCGCTGGACTGGATCGCCCGTCGCAATGTTGAGCACCGTTCCTGCAATGCGGAAGCCGCCGCCTGCATTTGCCCCGGCCGAAGTCCTCTTTTGTGCTGGAAGAAAGGCACAGATGACACAGAGCAGAAGAGCGGACGAACAGGCGCGACGGCCGATCAGAAGGTTCGTCCAAATTCGCATCATTGGTTCGGAACCTCGAGGACCAGGCTGGCGTTCGCCGACGGACCCACACTGACGGCCTGTCCCGCATGCGGCAGCGCATCCAGAGTTGCGCGATCGTGGTACGCAAGCGCCACCGGCTGATCGAAGACATAGATGTGATAGTTGCCCGGGGTCAGCCCTTCCAAAGTTGCCTTGCCCCCGGTCGAAGGACGCAGAGTCTGCGTGATCACGTCCTCCGTGGTGTCGAAATCGGGTACGACATACACTGTAAAAAAAGGCTCTTCTCCCGTGCCGGAACCCGCAGCAGTCGCGGGCAAAGTGAGCGTGAGATGCGCACAATCGTCGCGAAGGTTCAACGTCACCGGCGGCGATGAGCCGGAAATCCCCAGTGTCAGCGGCTCACGTGCAAGGTTCGTGCCGCCCGCTGTCAAAGAGCCCTCGCAGATACGCTTGTCCGCCAGATTCGTGTGCACCCAGTAGGTCCCCGGCTGTGTGAACGTAGTGTTCAGCTGCCCCGCGTACGAGCCCATCGCGAACGTGCTCACCATGCCGTCCCCGATCCATCCGCCGGTTTGGGTCAGCGTAAGAAAAACCGAATCCCCGCCGTCCGTGTTTGGGCTTGGCTCAAGCGTCTGCGCACTCGACCTGACCAGGTTCACCTGCACCGGACTGCTGCGCGCATTGGTCAGTGCGATCCGCAAATTGGTCACCGCGTGCCCGGCGACAGAAAACTCGACTGTGCCGGTGTAGGGTCCGTCATCCCGCAGAGTCGTAGCGATGCCGCCGCGCCGAACAACCAAAGTAGGCCGACCGGCTGTCACGACGAAGGCGTAGTTCCCGTCCGGCAGCAGAGCCTGAACCGTGTGCGACGCCTGCTCGTATTGCGCCACATAGGGAAGCTGATGTCCCTGGCTATCCGTTACCACGGCCGAGAAGGTTGTACCCGGTCGGTCAGGCGTGAACTCCTGGGCCGTCCCGGCGCCGGGTAGAAACGCTATCGCCGTGACAGCATGAAAGGTTTCGAGCGTGAGCGAGAGATTGGCTTCCGCCTGGTCGCCGCCGCGCAAATGAATCTTGGCGGCGCCTGCCAGGTCGTGGGCTTCCGGATAAAACTGGCTCGCGTACCCATTGCGTTCGATGGTGCGCGCGCTGTTCGGATCAACGAGGGGGCCGACCGACTCGTTGTCCATCGCCGGCGCGCTGTACACCACATAAGTCCCATCGGCGAGCCCCCCGAAACGAAAGGCCCCGTCCGCGTTGGTCCGTGTCGTCGCCGCTCCCGGCAAAACCAGCTGCCACACGAGCCGCCCGCTCTGGACGGTTTGCCGCAGCAGGGTGATTTCGATCCCCTGCGCCGCGTCACCGGTCGATAGCTGGACGATTCCGTGAATTGAATTGGCCGGGGTCATTTTGAAGGAAACATCGGGCATCGCCGCAGCTACAATCACCGTGTGCGCGAAGTCGCGCGTATCCCCCCCGGCGGCCGCTGCGGCTTCGCCTGTCTCATCCAAAAATCCCGGCTTGATAACTTCAAACTGTTGCGGCCCAACGGGGATGCCGGGCAGCTCATAGCGTCCCTCGCCATCGGTCAATGTGCCCGCACTGCCATCCCCCGTCAAGCGAACCAGCGCGCGTGGCAAGGGCTCGCCCGACGCGGCATTCATCACCACTCCGTGCACAGTGACCCGCGCATTGGAAGGCGGCTCGCTTTCATTTGGTTGGGGGGCTGGTTCCTGCGTACGCAACCGCATGGGGAAGAGCAAAAGCAGCGTGCGGGAAGAGAAAAAGCATCCACAACCTCCGCGTGGATTGCCGGATCCGCGGTCTGCGGAAACCGGCAGCCGGACCGGCATGGCTGAGGAGTCTCTGAATGAGTTGAAGGCCCACCCTCTATTTTGACGCGTGCCGCAGGGAAGGGAATCCGCTTCCGCCGACAAATTCGCGTCCTACGGTACTGTCAGGCCCGTTCGAGATACCAGGGAATGTTGATGACGATAATGCGCCGGTTGCCCGCGCAGCAGCAGAATCACCTTCAGCAGATCGGCGCGCCGGTTGTGCAGCAGGCTCTCCCACCAGTGGCGCACCACTAGCTCGGGAACCAGCACGCAGACCTTGTGATAGTCCGTCTCGCGCTCCACTGTCAGTACGTAGTCCACCACCGGCTGCAGGATGTAGCGGTAAGGGCGACTTGAGCGTAATCGAGCTTGGGCACGCATTTCCCGGCCTGGCGCAACGGGGCACGCGATCTTCTCCTCCCACTCAGCGCAGAATTGATCCGGCTCTTCGCGTGATCTGCACATGGACGCAGCGAATGTCGTCCGACATCGACAGCGCAAACGACAGCGCCTTCTCTGAGATCCGGCTCCAACGATCGATCGGCACCACGACGACCGGCTTCGTCACTTCCGCGGCAACAATCGGCCGGTCGAGATCGATTTCGCGCGTTCACCCGACGATAGTGCCTATTTACCGCCCGCATCGCGACGATCATGACGGCAATCAGCAGCGCCGTGATCCATGCGCCTTCGACGAACTTCGCCACCAGCACCACCAATGTCGTGATGCCCGTCGCAAAAGCGCCCAGGCCGTTCATCGCCATGCGGAACGGAGCTCCGCCGCTGCCGCCTCCAGTGCATCACCATGCCGGCCTGCGACAGCGTGAATGCCATGAATGCGCCGATCGCATACAGAGGAATCAGCCGGTCCGTGACGCCGCCGAAGATGATCAGCAGCAGTGCCGTCAGCGCGACCAGCACGTAGATGCCCCACGAGTAGAGCAGCCGCCGCCCGCGCAGCAGAAAAACATGGGGCAGATAATTGTTGCCGGCAATCGCGCGCGTCAGGCGCGGAAAATCGGCAAATGCCGTGTTGGCTGACAGCGCCAGCACCAGCAGCACCGACCCGATGGTCATGTAGTAAAACCAGCCGTGCCCCATCACCGCGCGCGTCAGCATCGAGAGCACGCTCTCGTAATGCGCGCCACCGGGGTCCGTGGCGCCCACTCCATAGGCGCGGCACAGCACCGCAATCCCCGCAGCAGAATGGCCAGCAGAACGATGATGATGGTCAGCGTGATCTTCGCGTTCTTCCGCGTGTCATCGCGGAACGCCATCACGCCGTTGCTCACCGCTTCCACGCCCGTCATCGCCGTGCAGCCGGAAGAGAACACCTTGAGCATCAGCCACAAGCTCAGTGCCGCTGTGGCCGGAGGCATCGGGGGCAGCGGCGTCACGGGATGCGGATGACCCGCGAGCATCGTTGCCACATGCCCACCCCAATCACGATCAGCAAGCGTGCCGGCGAAAAGATAGGTCGGAATCATGAACACGACGCCGGTGTCGTGGACGCCGCGCATATTGATGATGGTCAGAATCGCCAGCACGCCCAGGCACAGTGGCAGCGTGTGCGGCTGCAGGCTGGGCACGGCCGAGATCAGCGCACCTACTCCCGCCGAAATGCCCACCGCCGCAGTCAGAATGTAGTCGATCATCAGCGCGGCGGCAGCCAGCAGGCCGGCATTCGGTCCCAGGTTCTCCGTGGCCACGGTGTAAGAGCCGCCACCGTTCGGGTAGGCCTCGATCGTCTGCCGATAGCTGAAGTAGACAATTGCCAGCAGCATGACGATCGCCATGCTGACCGGCACGATGTACTGCACGCCCGGCCAGTCCCAGCGGTATCAGCAGGGTGAGCGCAGCCTCGGGCCCGTATGCCGCCGAGCTCAGTGCGTCGAGGCCGAAAATCGGGATACCCGCGATGGGGCCGATGTGCTCGGCGCGCTCTTCGCTGGTAGCCAGCGGCCGGCCAAAAAGCAGATTAACAATGCGACTGGAAAGGGCCATGAGATGTCGGTAACGACCGGGGAAGAGGCGGGGGAGCCCGTCGAGGGCATTGTCTCACGCGGCACATAGGGGAAATATTGTCCGGAAGCCGTCGAAGGATACTTAGCTCGAGGCGAAAGGTTTCTCCCGTGGTTTAGCGCAATGCTTCACGACAACGATTTGCTCTTCACGACCACCGACCCGCAAACCCTGCGCAACCTCGCCGAAACCTGGCACGTGCGATGGCTGGTTGCCCGACCCGGTACAGACATCGCGCTGCCAAGGCCTTTGCCCTCCTGGCTGGTTGAGCAGCAAGACTGCGGCGACCTCAAGATCTACCGCATCGACTCGCTCGACCATCCACCTCTCGCCCAAAAAGTGCTTGAGAAAGCGACTGCAAGTCCGACTCGTTCGCCGTCTTAAATCCCCGGCCCAGGCAGCTTGCAGCAGTCGCCGGCCGGCGCGTCGTTGGCGCCGGCATCGAGCACCACCTTCCAGCTGCCGTCCGCCTGCTTGCGCCAGATCGTGATGTAGCGGCCCGACGTTGTCACGGGATTCCCGTTCGCATCCTTGCTGTGTCCCTCAAAGTGACCCCAGGTGTAGCCCATATCGCCGGAAGGACCCATCACCGCATCGGTCGGCGTCCACGTCAGCTGATAATCCTTTGGCGACCATGTCGCCGATTTCCCGATGGCCACGTTCCCAACCACGGGCGCCGGCCGTTGCCCAGCGCCACTCCGTCCCCGGCGAACCAGTCTGCAAAAGCCGCACCACCGCGCGCAGCCACATCTTTCGCAAAGCGCGCCTCGAGGTCGAAAAGCAGCATTTTGCCCGGCATTCATGGTCGAATCGACCAGTGGATTGGGCGTTGCCGACTGCGTCCCGGGCTCCGGCAGCTGACCCATGCGAGGCGCGCCCCCGGCAAGCCCCAACATCAACAATCCAAACCAAATCGCCTTCAATCCTCTGCCCACGGCACTTTCCCTCTCTGCTTCCTGTTCGCCATCCTACCCCAGCCGAGTTGCGTGCGTACGTTCGCCGTCCGAGCAGTGACTTGCCCGTTACTTTCCGTCTACTCTCCCAGGCGTCTGCAATCTTGCGGATTGCTATACTTGAGGTGACAGAATGGCGCGGTCCGCAGGGAGCCAGGCAATTTCGGGAGCGGAAGAATTTTTGCTGGTTTCATCTTGCCGCGACAATCGCGAAACCCCGATTCGCCAGGGTTTCGTCTCGGACGCCCGGCCTTCCGCGGGGGAAGGAAGTACATGGGAACACTGCTGGAGTCCATTCACTCGCCGGCGGATGTGAAGAAACTCAACTATGCGCAGTTGACTGAATTGGCCGAAGAGATTCGCGTCTTCCTCATTCAGACGCTCTCCAAGACCGGCGGCCATCTTGGCCCCAATCTCGGCGTCGTCGAGCTCACGCTCGCCCTGCACTATGGTCTTCGATACTCCGACCGACAAGTTCGTCTTCGATGTCAGCCACCAGGCCTACATCCACAAGATCCTCACCGGCCGTCGCGAGCGCTTTGAAACCATCCGGCAGCCCGGCGGATTGAACGGCTTCATGCTGCGCACCGAGTGCGAGCACGACTGCTACGGCGCAGGCCACGCAGGCACCGCGCTCTCCGCCGCCCTGGGCATGGCTGTGGCCCGCGATCTTGCCGGGGGCAAGGAACACGTCATCGCCGTCGCCGGCGACGCCGCCTTCACCAACGGCATCTCGTTTGAAGCCCTCAACAACATCGCCGAGCAGACCAAGCGGCTCATCGTCGTCCTCAACGACAACGAGTGGTCCATCGATCGCAACGTCGGCGCCATCGCGCGCTACTTCCACCGCATCGTCACCAACGAGCGCTATCGCAACTTCCATGAGTCCGCTGCGCGCCTGGTCGAACGCTTCGGCGGCAAGACCGCAATGACCGTCGTGCGCCGTGCCGAAGAAGCCGCGAAAAGCATGCTCTGGCCCTCCATTCTCTTTGAGGAATTCGGCCTGCAGTATTTCGGCCCCATCGATGGCCATAACCTTCCGCTGCTGATCGAGACGTTCAACTTTCTCAAGAAAGAAGACCGCCCCGTCCTGCTGCACATCCTCACGGAAAAGGGCCGCGGCTTTCAGCCTGCGCTCGATGGGCAAAAGAAGTTTCACGGCCTCGGGCCCTACGATCCGGAAACCGGCAAGACCACGGCTGGCCAGACCACCTACTCGGAAGTCTTCGCCAACACCCTGGTCCAGCTCGCCAACGCCGATCCGCGCGTCGTCGCCATCACCGCCGCCATGCCCAACGGCACCGGCCTCGATCTTTTCCGTCCCCATCATCCCCGCCGCTACTTCGATGTCGGCATCGCCGAAGAGCATGCGGTGATCTTTGCCGCAGGCATGGCCACGCGCGGCTTCCGTCCTGTCTGCGCCATCTACTCCACTTTCCTTCAGCGCGCTTTCGATCCCATCGTGCACGACGTCGGCGCTGCAAAAGCTTGCCTGTCGTCTTCTGCATGGATCGCGCCGGTCTCTCCGGCGACGATGGCCCCACGCATCACGGCCTCTTCGATATCGCCTATCTGCGCGGCATCCCCGAGATGACGCTGATGGCGCCGAAGGATGAAGACGAACTCGCCGACATGATGAAGACCGCGCTCACGCTGCCGGGTCCCAGCGCCATCCGCTATCCGCGCGGCGCCGTTGCCGGTGTGGCGCGCAAAGCCGCTCCCGAAGTGCTTCCCGTGGGCAAGGCCGAAGTCCTCGCCGACGGCTCCGATGTCGCCATCCTCGGCCTCGGACCGATGATCCCGCTGGCGCAGGAACTTGGGCTGCGTCTCGACCGCGAAGGCTTCTCGGCCGCCGTCATCAATCCGCGCTTCGTCAAACCTCTCGATCGCGAAATGCTCGAGCTCTACTCCCGCCGCGTCGCGGTCTTTGTTACCTTTGAAGATCACGTCAAGATGGGCGGCTTTGGTTCCGCTGTCGATCGAAGCGCTCGATGAGATGGGCGTGTCGGTTCCCGTGGTCCGCATCGGCTGGCCCGACAAGTTCATCGAGCACGGCAAAGTCGACGCACTCCGCGCCAAGTACGGCCTCACCGTCGACGCGGCCCTCGCCGAGGTTCTTCCGCTGCTCGCGCGCCGCCAGCGCCGCACCCTGGTGGCGAGCTAAGCGCTCCTGCCGCAACGAAAACAGAAAGTGTTCGTATCGATGTTTTAGGTCTCGGCAAGCTCGCTAGGTGAGCTTCAGTAACATAGGTTTCTATTACGCCTTGCCAATTTCTATTCGCTAAAATTCAGATTTACGGGGCTTGTCGGTAACTCCTTCGGGGGATTGGGGGCGGTCACAGCTATGTCTTTGCCCACCACGTCAAGAGTCACATGGTTCACCCATACCTGACCCGATCCTGAGAGCAGAACTCCAAACGAAATGCCGGTAGCATTTTCAGGGACATCAAGAACAACAGCGCAGTCACTCCAAGGTTGCGTCCCCTTAATTCCACGGTTCTGCATGTTGTCGAAGGCGACCATGGTCTTGTCTCTGTCAACTCTCATCCATATTCCGGCCCAGTCGTTCAGGCTTTCTGACTTAATCGACGCCGTCAAGCGAACACGTTTCCCACCATAGTTCGAAGCATTGATCGATTGCATCAGCGTCCCAAATCCACCGGTCTCCGGCACAGCGGAGGCGAGATACGCGCTCGGTCGTCCACCGAGAGTCACTGCCTCATCGATACCAGTTTGGTAATTCTCCGGTTTGCTCCCAGCCATGAACCAACCAGAAGGCGCGCGATTCGTTTGATTCGAGGACCGGGCAAGCACCGAGTTCATGCAAAGGTTCGAAGTCAGCCCGCACGTTCCTAGAAAACCAATCCAAGAAAATGCGAACAAGGTGCACCCGAGTAGGCGGAGAAGCCTCGGCTTCTTTTCAAAGAAGTTCACGATTCAGCCCCCCTTTCGCGGGCAACTCACTCTATTCAATTTCACGCCGCATTGCGGGATTCCAACGTGGCTTTAATCTCTTCGCTCAATTTTCTGTTGATGCGCCCCGCGTTGACCCAGAACGGAGCATGAACGCATCCCACTTCCAACAGTTGCGCGTCGGGATCATATTTCCATTGGATCTTCACTCCATCTTTGGTTGCTTCTCCTGACGGGGAACTGATTGAAATACCATTCCGTGCTGCCTTCTTCCGCAACACTTTGAAAATAGCGAGTGTGATTCCCTTAAACGTCAGCCTGGAACGGAACGACATTTGTATGAACTCCTAAGTCAAATGCGGAATGCGGGCGCCCTCAACAATGAACTTTGGGCCCCTCCCAATGGACGTTGGACCTCGCGAATTGCTCCTTTTAATAGGGTGAATTCTTTGGTTCTTTTTTGCGATACAAGACGAGGAAGGCGTGAGGCGAGCAAGATCGGCTTGTCTCGCGGTGATCTGGGCACACTCCGTTAGCGCCACCAGTCGGAGCGGATTTGTACTCCTGGGACAACCTCGGATGGAATGCCCGGCGCGGGAGACCAGAGGTTTAGGCCATCGACGGCGAAGATCCTTTCGATCGGCTCCGTCCAATGATGAAGTGCGAGATCGAAGAGTCCCCAGTGGATGGGCATGAACAGGCCGTGGCCGCCGAGAGCCTGAAAGCTGCGAACTGCGCCTTCAGGGCCCATGTGAATGTCGGCCCAGAGAGGGTCCGAAGCTCCGATTTCAAGCATCGTGAGATCGAACGGACCAAACTCCGCGCCAATATCGCGGAAGCCGTACCACTCACCTGAGTCGGCGCCATAGTAGATACGGTGCTTGGGGCCGAAGAAAGCGAAGGACGCCCACAAGGTCTCGGACCGGTTGAAAAGGCTGCGTCCGGAAAAGTGGCGGGCAGGCAGGGCCATTATTGTCACTGAACCGATCTTTACGCTCTCGGTCCAGTTGAGCGCAGTGCAGCCTGGTGGGTCGACGCCGAGAACGCGCAGAATATTCTCCACGCCGAGCGGAGTGATCCAGCGAGCATTCCGGAACCTCTCCATTTGCGCGAGCTGCTGAACCGTGCCTGCGCCGAGATGATCGTAGTGATCGTGCGATATCAGAACAGCGTTGATTGTCGGCAAATCTTCCAGTGCGAGTGGCGCCTGGAAAAAACGCTTCGGGCCAATCCACTGCATTGGGGCCGCACGTTCATCCCAGACGGGATCGACGAGGATGCGTATCCCGTCGATTTCGACCAAAGAGGTGGAGTGGCCCATCCAGGTAATACGCAGGCCGGATTGGGGACTCGTTGTATATACCCGAGGATCCGTATGGAATGGCCCCAGCGCATGTTTCGGCGATCGCGCCGCACGTCCGAAGAAGAAGCGCGGGCCCACTTTGAATATCGTGGATAGCCCTCCGACGCTCGTCGGCACCGGATTGACGAAGTATCTCCCCTCCCGCACGGCGGGTCGCAATGGCATGTTTATTTGATGGTGTGCTTTTCGCGCGGATTCCTGAAAACGAAGACAGCCAAGGGCGAGTGCCGCATGGCGGCGGGACCGACCGGTCTAACCCGTCGCAAATTCTATCTTGATCACTTCAGCCTAAGCCCGGGTTTCCAGATTCGAACTCCGCCGATCTGCCGGGCATCATCCTCGGATGGGAGAACGGTCCCCAATGCGCTCATCGAGACAGAAATAAAGTGCATTTTTCTGAGGTCTGGAAGGAGGCAGAAGACATGGCGGAATCGCGGGGTTAGAGAAATCGCGCATTCGGTCACATGGAGCGGGGGGTATGACCTCGTTGACGACGCGGAGCGCACAGCGCGTTGGGAATCGCTCCGGCCTGCAGAGAATATTAACTTGCAGCTGACCGGGCCATGGCTGATGGGACGATCTGGAGGCTGTGCGGCTTTCTCTGTTTTGATGGAGCCGCACTCGCTTGCGATTGTCACGCCGACGCTGTTAGCTAGAGCGAAGTTGCAAGGTCGCTGCTGATCACGTTGAATGCGGTGTTGATCTCGGAGGACAAGCCCTTCATTGCGGCAACAGCTCCGAACGCGATCAAGGCAACAACAAGAGCATATTCGACAAGGTCCTGACCTTCTTCACGCTTCACGAGGGATTGCAACTTGAGCAGAAAAGTCATTTTTCTTTCTCCTAGAAGTGGTTTCTTATCTAGTCCATCGTGACCCACTTTTCTGTCTTGTTGAATATCACGAAAGGTCTTGCTGAATATCTTAAGTATTAGTGCCTCCCAATTGGTTCCTGGCGGGTGGTAACTCGTCAGTAACGTAACGGAAACATTACTGTCGAAATGACGACTGTCGAAATGACGGCAAGACGCCCCAATTCCCGTCCAGAAGCTCGATCACGGATCGATGAGCCGATTTGGCAAGCATGATCTTCTACGGAAGAGTACCAAGAAACTTCTTCATCTCGTCGATCACTTGTGCTTCATTCGAGCGGTGGACGTAATGGTCTGCGTTGGGAATGCGAACGACGCGGGCGGTTGGAACTCCGCGGGCGAAAGCTTCGGCTCGTGCGGAGCAGGCCGCTGTATCCGCCGCAAGTCGCGCTGCTCTGCGTTGTGGGTCGTTCGGAAAGAAGTGGTTCCAATCGTGAGGGCAGGCAAAGATTGCGAGAACTGGAACAGGGATGGACGTGTACTTCTCCGCGCCGAAGTTGAGCGCGGCCCCGATCGGTGACCGCGGCGGCAGCGGAGGCATCGTCTTTACGTCTTCATTGTTCTGGTGAAGGACGGTCTCGAATGCTGCGATTGCGGTTTCAAGTTCACGCAACTTTTCCTGCTCATCGACTCCACCCTCTTCAATCTCCTCGATGCGTTTCTTGATGCCATTCATCTCGATCTCTACCTGGGGGTGCGCGGGATCGTAGAAAGACCAGCTCGCGACAGCATCAAGATAGACGAGACCGGCAACCTTCTTCGGGAACCGACTGCCGATTGAGCTTAGTTCTTCACCCGCCAGCGAGTGCCCCACTAAAACAGGACGCTCGATCAGAAGTGCCTGCATGACAGCGAGGACATCGTCTCCCAGGCGATCTGCCGCGTAGTTTCCGTTCATCGGCGCCTGCTTGCTGGACGCGCCAAAGCCCTTGCGGGTGATGCCGTAGACATGATTCTGGCCGGTAAACTTCGGCGCAAAATTGTCGAACGCGTGCGCGGTGTCTCCGTTGCCCGCCAGGAAGATGAGTGGTCTGCCGCGTCCTCCCCAATCAAGCACTTCAAGCTGGACACCTTCCTCGACGGGGACGAACTGAACCTTGTGCGGTGAGGAATCTGTCTGCGCAGGCGCCTGAGGAGAAACCACGAGCGATGCAATCAAGAGGAGATAGAAGGTCCTCATTTTGGGAATACGACTCTCCTGAACGATCGTCGTTATTCATTTTACCCATTCGAAGATGGACGGGGCGCCGACGTGGCCGCACGTCCGGGAGTGGGGTTGTGCCCGGAAAGTGGCAGCCCTGAAGTGACACTTTCGGCGACACCCCAGAAGAACCCAGATGCCCAAGAGCGCGGCCTATGTATTCCATGTTTCCGTTTCACCGCTGCCGGCGGCCCGCCTTCTTCGCAGCCTTTTTCACGGCTTTCTTTGCAGCCCTCTTTGCCACGGTTTTCTTGGCTGCAACACCTTTAGCAACCTTCTTCGCAGGCGCGTTTTTGGTAGCCTTCCTAGCCACGGCTTTCTTTGCAGCTTTTTTCGCGGCCTTCTTAACCGGTTCCTTCTTCAGTACCTCTGTCATGGCATCGACTACCCCGCCAATTGCCGTTTTGATAGCGTCCGCCACATCCGACGCCATCGCAATTCCCACCCCAACCGTCTCACCAGCTTTATCCACTATCGTCTTCTTAGCCATTCTCAGACCCCTCGTCTTTGTGTTCGGATTGTAGAGGCATTTCGAAGTAATCGCACAAATCTTTGCGTTCCCTTCGAATCGATGGCTTCCCAAGGCCCCAGCGCCCGCAGGGCGTGCCCGCCTGGACGGCGAGTCCCCAGTCCCACTGTGCGACAATCCTCATCAGACCGATTTGCCTATGCGACACATCTGCTTCTTTCAGGCTTTGATCTGCGGATGGATCTCAGCCTCCGTTCTAGCCTGGTCGCAAGCGCCTCCGCCGTCTAATCTCAACCCCGCTCCTGTTCCCACGCTAGTGCTCGTGGGAGGCACCCTGGTGGACGTCACGAACTGGGGCCGCTCTGCCCACGATCAAGCGGATTCCATCGTCGTTCTCAGTGAAGGAAAAGTCATCGCCGCCGGCCCCCGCGCAGATGTGCCCATTCCCAAAGGCGTGCGCGTCATCGACTGTACAGGGAAATACCTGATCCCCGGCCTCGTCGACGGATTCGCCGGCATGAACTCTCAAGGCCAGGCCAACGCCTTCCTCTATATGGGGGTTACCACTATTGTTGCCAGCGCCGACGCGCGCCGCGGTCATGTCGACCGGTCCGCCAGCCCCAGCCCGCATCTTTACCTGCTCGACTCCATCGGGAGCACGGATGACTGGAGCCTGCTCATCGGTCAACCGGAATGGGCTCCCAAACTGCGCGAGGGCACACATCCTATCGAACTCAGTCCTGAAGACACGGCGCGCCAATTGAACGACACAGCTCGTCTCGGCACCCGCGTCGTGTGGCTGGGCGGAGATCTCACCGCCCCTAACACGCAGTGGATCATTGCGCATGCCCGTCAAATGGGCCTCGTCACCTACGGCGAATTCATCTCCACTCCCTACACCGTGGGCATTGAAGCGGGCGTCGATGCGCTCCTTCACATGAGCCGCTACGAACTTGGCCTGGTTCCCGACGAATTGCAGCGCCCGCTCGTCGACGACCCTTATGGCTCGGCAGCGACCACGGCCTATGACTACGCGATGCATCTGCCCACCAACGATCAGCACGTCCGCAACTACGCGCAATTCATCGCAACCCGTCACACCGCACTCATTCCCACCTTCAGCATTTACTTTCTGCGCCTGCCTGGGCATCGCAATCTCTGGCATGAACCGGCTGCCGCATTGCTTGATCCTGCCGGCCTCTACGACCCGCCCGACCGTGCCACTGGAGAACTGAACTACCCTCTCTCTCCCTGGACGCGCCACTTGCCCGCCGCCGCACAACGTTGGATGGAAGACGGTCAGCGAAAAAAAGATGAACAGGCCGCTCTGCATCTTTGGGAGATCAACCAGACGATCTTCGCTTCCTATCCGCACTATCTGGCCGCATCGGGAACGCCCGTGATGGGCTCGATGCCCGGAATCTCCGAACACACTGAATTGGAAATGCTGGTGCGCCTCGGGCTCTCGCCGCGCGAAGCTCTGGCCGCCGCCACCAACAACTACTCACTCCAATTTGGGTGGAACGAACTCGGATTGATTGCTCCCGGCCGCCGCGCAGACATTCTCGTCCTGGATTCGGATCCCACCACCAATGTCTGGAATGCTCGCCGCATCGCAACGCTGATCGTCGACGGCAATGTCATGGATCGCGACTCGCTTCTGCACGCAAGAAATTAATCTCACGCCCCAGGCACGTTACCGCCGCTCTTCGATGAATGAACTACTGCGCAAAGGCTGACGTAAGATAAGACGACGGCTCGTGCACGCTCCGAGCCGCCAGCAAACATGACCGAAACCCCGGCTCGATTGGATCAGAAGCGGCAGCAGCACAACAAACTCCTTATCCTGATCGCCGCCTACAAGGGGCTTCAGGCGCTTCTTTTCGTCGGCGTCGGCATTGGTGCCCTTCGCTTGCTCCACCAAGACCTCGACGATCTGCTCAGCCAGGTTGCCTTGGCCCTCCGCTTCAACCCCGAATCCCACTTCATTAACTTTCTCCTCGACAAGGCAGCGCTCGTCAACGACCCCATGTTGCGCAGGATTGGAGCCGCGGCGTTCGCCTATGCGGCCCTGAGCCTGGCGGAGGGAATCGGACTCTATCTCGAGAAAGCCTGGGGCGAGTTGCTGACTCTCGGCATTACAGCTTCGTTTCTGCCGTGGGAGATTTTTGAGATATTTCGGCGGTTGACGTGGGTGCGGGTCGGCCTGCTCATCATCAATATGCTCGTTTTTATGTACCTTTTAAAGCTTGTCGCCAGTCGCCGCCAGCCGATGGAAGCCACAAAACCCAGCTAGCTTCGCTTTTTGTTCCCCTATATACCTTTCATGCCCACTTGAAAAGGGCCGGATTCATCCCTGTACCAAATTCATAAACACAATAGCTTGGGGTCATTGCTGTTTCCGCGCCTATATATCTGCTATTGACCCTCCGGGTTGCCCCATTTCCTGTGCAACTGCCACTTTTTCGCACACTTGCACGAAATTGGTATTGGCCGCTCTCCCGATGTGGGCTATGATCCTCGAAAGTGGTCCAAAATGGAGTCATGTGGGAGGCAGGGGCCGAAAAGAATCAGACCCGACCCTGAATTTCTTCCACTCTACACCCGATTGAGCGGCCCCAGTGCGCGCACGTATCAGCTTGGGCACCTCGTCGAGCATTTTGCCCGCAGTGGTTTAAGCGGCGGGAACGGCGGTAGGGGCAATGTTTCGCGGCAGTCATCAGGCAAAAATCGACGACAAAGGACGCCTGAAGGTGCCCTCTGCCTTCAAGGCCCTGATGGATGCCGCCAATGTGACCCAGTTTTTTGTTACCAGCACCAATGGCAAGTGGGCTGAGATTTGGCCGCTGCCCGAGTGGGAAAAAGTGGAAGCGCGTTTGGCGAAAGTCAGCGCTCTCGACGATGCGGTGGAAGAATTCCTGAACGTGGTCAACTACTACGGCCAGCAAGTGGAAATGGACAACCAGGGCCGGGTGTTGTTGCCGCAGGCTCTGCGCACCAAGGCGGCACTCGACGGCGAAGTCAAGGTGATGGGCCAGACGCGATTTCTTGCAGTGCACAACCGCGAAGCGCTGGAAAAGGCTTTGCCACCCGGCGGCATGTCCCCGGAACGCAAACAACGGGTTTCGGGATATTCACCGAGATTCGAATGAAGTTTTTCAGGGTTCCCGGCGACGGGTGTTCGTCGCTGGGGTGATTCAACCCCTCAGGGGGAGCGCATGACGATTCAAGGGTTACGCCATGTGCCTGTTCTTTTAAAAGATGCGATTGAGTTTCTCAATGTGCGCGCAGGAGCCACAGTGGCTGATTGCACGCTCGGCATGGCAGGTCATGCGGCAGAAATCGTCCGCAGGCTTGGCCCGCAAGGCCATCTCATCGGGTTCGATCGGGACCCCGAGGCTCTTGCACTTGCGAAGGACAGGCTCGACAACGTTGCAAGCGAGCTCGGGAGCCAAGCGCCAAAGATCACGTTGATCGGCGAAGCGTTCAGCTCCATTGCACAGCATGTCGAACCCGCTTCGTTGGATGGCATCCTGGCCGACTTCGGCATCAGCAGCCTGCAACTGGGCGAGGCGCACAGGGGATTCAGTTTTTCGGCAGACGGCGTTCTTGACATGCGTATGGATACGCGCCAGGGACCGACTGCCGCACAAGTGGTGAATGAGGTGAGCGAGCGCGAGCTGGCAGACCTCATTTACGAATACGGAGAGGAAAGGAGGTCGCGGAGAATCGCCAGAGCCATTGTGCGGGGGCGACCAGTGACAACGACAGGGCAACTTGCCCGCATCGTCGCCACAGCCGCCCCGGCAATGAAACAGGACAGAATTCATCCTGCGACACGCACCTTTCAGGCCCTTCGTATTTATGTGAATCGCGAGCTGGACGAAATTCGGGCGCTCCTCGAGGCCGCACCCACGTTGCTTAAGCCCTCGGGACGACTGGTCGTCATCAGCTTTCACTCTTTAGAAGATCGCATTGCGAAAGACAGTTTGCGCGAAGGCGCACATAAAGGAATCTGGGAAATACTCACCAAGAAGCCGGTGACACCGGACGAAGACGAGATAGAGAGTAATCCGCGCTCACGCAGCGCGAAACTGAGAGCAGCGGTGAAGCAGTAAATAGTTCAGGGTTCTAACTTCACAGTTAGTCATTTTATGAGCTTGGGTAGTTTTGGCTAAAAGCTAAAAACTGTGAACGACGAACTGAGAACTTAGAACTACGAACTTAGAACCACGATCTTAGAGTTACGAACTGTGGCGTAAGGAGCAAGCAAATGGCGGCATGCACTACTTATTTCGACCTGGGCCAAACGCAAAACTGGCCCGCACAAGTCGCGAATCATAATGCGGAACTGCTCGCGCAGCAGCCCCTGCGCCGCCGCGGCGTTCGCACGCCCGAGATCATGTTCACCAAGCACTTTGACAACACCCGTCTGGTCAAAGCTTCTGATCCGGTTCGTGTGCGCCAGATGCGCATCTTTTCCGCCACGGTTGCCGTCCTGTTTTCTCTCGTCGATGGTCTATGGCCTGCAGCACTTCAGCGCCATCGAGGGCTCCTATCGCGTGGAGTCGGAAAAACAACAGCTCGATCAACTGCGCGAAGAGAATCGCCAGCTCCGCCTGAGCGAAGCCCAGCTGTCGCAGCCTTCCCGCATCAATGGCCTCGCCCATCAAATGGGATTGGCCGCGCCCGAGCCTGGACAAGTGGTGCATGCCACGGCACACGCTGACAACAGCGCCCCGGTCTACGCGCAATTCACACCCCCTCCGCACCCGCGAAACTCCAATAAACTAGATGGCGAGTACAGTCTCCCCCGCCATGCAGTCAACCCCACTCCGCGCCAACCGCGCGCGCAGCGCAACAACTCGTACGACGCTGATGAACCAAAGACGCTTTTGGCTCGTCTGCCTCTTCTTTCTCCTTTGGGCTCTCGCCATCACCACCCGTCTCTTCTGGCTGCAACTCGTACGCCATTCAGACTATGTTGAACGCGCGCAGAAGCAGCAGCAGCGCACCTTTGAGGTAGCGCCACGCCGTGGCATCCTCTACGACCGCAACATGCGTGAGCTGGCCATGACGGTGCAGGTCGACTCCATCTATGCCGTCCCCAATGAGATCGACGACAAGGACAAAGCCGCCTACGCGCGCACCCTTGCCAACCTCACCCACGTCGATCCCGCCGATGCGCAGACGACTGAACACGCAGATCGCCCGGCGTCTCAACGACGGCCATGGCTTTGCCTGGGTCGCGCGGCGTGTCAAACCCGAAGTCTCTAGGCGCATCCGCGCCCTGAATCTGAAGGGCATTTATTTCCAGAAGGAATTTCAGCGCTTCTACCCCAACAGCGAGATCGCCGCGCAGGCATTGGGTTACGTCGGCATCGACGACAACGGCCTCGGCGGCCTCGAGCAGAAATTCGATGCGCGCCTGCATGGCACGCCTGGCCGCGTTCTCACGGCCATCGACGCTCGGCGTCATGTACTCGGCTCAGTCGAACACGAGCCCGATCCTGGGCAGAATCTCCAACTCACCATCGACGAAAACATTCAGTTCATGGCCGAGACCGCGCTCGACCACGCGATGGAGAAGACCCACGCCGACAATGGAACCATCGTCGTGCAGGATGTGCACACCGGACAGATCCTTGCCCTCGCCATCCGGCCCACGTTCAACCCCAACGATTTTCGCCACACGACGCCGAAGCTGCTCAAGGACCACGCGGTCAGCGATGTGTACGAGCCCGGCTCGGTCTTCAAGCTCGTCACGTATTCCTCCGCGCTCGACGCCAACCTCGCCAAGCCCGACGAGTTGATCGATTGCCAGGGCGGCAAGATCACGCTCGCTGGCCGCGTAATTCACGACGATCAAGGCGAACACCTCGGCGTGGTTCCGCTTCATGAGGCGCTCGAGCAATCGAGCGACGTAGCCGCCGTCAAGCTCGCCCTCAAGAGTCGGCCCTGACCGCTTCTATCAATACATCCGCAACTTCGGCTTCGGCAGCCGCACCGGCATGGAACTGCCCGGCGAGACACGCGGCCTGCTGCGCCCCCCAGGCAAATGGAATGGCTCGTCCATCGGCTCGATCGCGATTGGCCAGGAAGTCGGCGTCACACCGCTGCAACTTGTGTCGATGGTCTCAACCATCGCCAACGGCGGAACCTATCTTCCGCCCCGCATCCTGATTCCCGGCCAAATTGCAAGTACCCAGGGAGCGGCCGCAACGCAGGTGCCACAAACAGCCTTGGCGGCTAGCCCATTCAGACCCAGTGAGGAGCTGCCCAGCCCGCTCCCGCCCGGCGCACATCGCGTCATCTCCGAGATGGCCGCCGCGCAAATGCGCAAGATGATGGAAGACGTCGTCCTCTACGGCAGCGGCAAGCCTGCGCAGCTCAATGGCTTCTCCGCCGGCGGCAAAACCGGCACTGCGCAAAAGATCGACCCTGCCACGCACCTTTATTCGAAGACGATGCATATCGCATCGTTCGCGGGCATCGCGCCGGTCAACAATCCCGCCATCGCGATCGCCGTCGTCATCGACAATCCCAGGAGCGGCCCATCCTATTACGGCACTGCCGTCTCCGCACCGGTCTTCGCGGAGGTCGCACAGCAGGTTCTTGAATATCTCGGAGTTCCCCACGACGTCGAAGTGCAGCAGCCGCGCACGCCCGCGAAGAAGGATCAAAAAGTCGAACTGGCGGAAGACGAATCCGGCGCTGATCAGGACAACGTGAATGCGCTCTTCGCCGCAGTGAACGATCTGCCTGCCGACGACCCGCTGCGTGCTCCCGCAGCGCAAGCGAATGCGCAGTCGTCCACGTCTGCGCCGAGTTCCACCGATGCGAAACAAGAATCAACCGTGGCGCATGATCCCGCTTCATCGGCTCCATCGCAGATCGCGGCTAAATCCTCACCGCAGCAACAGACGCCCTCGCAAGTTACGATCAACGACGGCAAAAAACTCACCGTTCCCACGTTCATCGGCCTTCCCGTGCGCAAGGTCATTGAAACCGCAGCCGCCGCGGGCCTCGACGTCGAAATCGTCGGCAGCGGCACTGTGCGTGAACAAGCTCCCGTCCCCGGCACACAGGTTCCCATCGGAACGAAAATCGTCGTCCACTGCGGCCGCTGAGCTTCAGGTGCGAGATGGAAGCTGAACCGCGCCCGGCTGGGCCTGAGTCATCGCCCTGAGCAAGTCCGTTGATTGTGGATGGAGGCACTACGGCAGTATGATGCTAAAACGCTCGCCTCATTCGATCTGCAAGAACACGTCTGAAAGATTCCAGTACGTGCCGATTCAGCGCAATTTCTTCTTACCAGAACGTTTGAGCACTTGATAGTTCAAATGCACGACGCCGTCCGAAAACTTCTTGATCGAAAGCAGTTTGAGCGAGACGGACCGGTGTTGAGGCTTCATCAGCGGGATGCCTTCGCCGATGAAGATCGGAATCACGTGGATGCTGAACTCATCGATTTCCCCAGCGTCCAGGAACGACGCGATGATCTCTCCACCCCCCATCATCCAAATGTCCTTGCCCCGCTGCCTCCGCAAGCGTCGCATGAACGATTTGATCGGTTCCTTCACCAGCTCGAATCCGTCTAACAGCGACACCTGATGGCGGGAAAACACATAGTTCTTGATCTTCGGGTCGAATCCACCTGCCGTCATGCCGAGTTCGATTCCCTTGCCGTAGGTCTTTCGTCCCCATAGGATCGTGTCGATGCTTTTCACAAAAGCGCCCATCCCGTACTGCCCTTTCGGCTGGGGACGATCGAGCCATGAGACATCTCCATCCGGCCGGGCGATGTAGCCGTCCGCGCTGGTCGCGATTTCCACGATCACTCTTCCTGTGCGTCTTCATCCTGCGCTCTCCTCGGATGTCGCGAAATCATATCTCAGGAGATCGTCGACGAACTACTCCCGCTCTTCCGTTCCGTTGCAGATATCGGAACGATGTGATCGAGGCGTCATTCCAAGCAGACACTGTTGCCTCTGCCGCTACAATCACCTTGTCATGTTATGGAAAGACCTCATCACGGAAATTGAAGGCCGTCGGCGCGTCCAGCGACTCCGCCGAGCCTGTCACCGGCATCGAATACGACTCGCGCCGCGTCGACCCGGTTCCGTCTTCGTCGCCATGAAGGGCGGCACCACCGACGGCAATCGCTATATTGAAAAGGCCCTCGCGGCAGGCGCGCTCGGCATCATCACCGACTCCGCGCCGACCTTCGATCATCTACTCGTCTACAACCCCGAAATCCCCGTTCTCGAAGTCGAGCATGGCCGTCGCGCCCTCGCCGAAGCCTCCGCCGCCTTCTTCGGCCATCCGGAAAAAAAGCTCGCCGCCACCGGCATCACCGGCACCAACGGCAAAACCACCACCGCCTTCCTGATCGAGCAACTCCTCAACATCGCCGCGCGAAGAACGGTCCTCATCGGCACCATCGAGTACCACATCGCCGGCGAAGTCCGCCCCTCGCTCCACACCACGCCCGAGTCGAGAGATTTGTTTGAGCTGATGGCCGAAGGCGTCGCAGCGCGGCGCCACTGAACTCGTCACCGAGGTCTCGAGCCACGCCCTCGATCAAGGCCGCGCTGCCGGCATCCAATTTGACGTGGCCGTCTTCACCAACCTCACCCGCGACCATCTCGACTACCACCAGACGATGGAGAAGTACTTCGCGGCCAAAAAACTTCTATTTGACGGCACGATCTATCCAGCACCGCGCGTCGCCGTCATCAACGCGCACGACGAGCGCAGCAAACAACTGGCCGCCGCAGCGCGCAGGGCCGGAGCCGAGGTCCGCACTTATGGCATCGCCGCCGGCGATTGGCGCGCCGCCACGCTGCTCGCTCACGCCCGGCGGCGCGGTGCTCCAGCTCGAAACGCCCGCAGGCTCCGCCGAAGTCACATCGCACCTCGCGGGCGAAGTCAACATCCTCAACCTTCTCGCCGCTTTCACCGCCGCCCACGCGCGCGGCATCGCCTTCGATCAGCTCATCGCATCCGTCCCGCAGCTCCATGCCAGTCCCCGGCCGCTTCCAGCCCGTCGACGCCGGCCAGCCCTTCACCGTCATCGTCGACTACGCGCACACCGACGACGCGCTCCGCAATCTCACTGCTCTTGCGCGCCAAATGACCGCGCAATCCGGTGGCCGCATCCTCACTGTCTTCGGCTGCGGCGGCGATCGCGATCGCACCAAACGCCCCAAGATGGGCCTGGCCGCAGGGGAGGGAAGCGACTTCGTCGTCGCCACCAGCGACAACCCGCGCTCCGAAGATCCGCGCGCCATCCTCGCTGAAATCGAGCCCGGCCTCAAAGCCAGCAATGTCCGCTATACCATCGAGCCCGATCGCACCACGGCCATCCACCTCGCACTCGCTGAAGCCAAGCCGCACGACATCGTCCTCATCGCCGGCAAGGGCCACGAAAAAGAGCAAATCCTCGCCGATCGCACCATTCCCTTCGACGACGCCGAAGTTGCCCTTTCGGCGCTGCCGAATTGGGGTACCGTAAAGAACGATGAAGCTCACCCTCGCAGAAGCGGCCATTGGCGCTGGCGCGGTGCTCGAAGCACCCACCAGTTTCGATCAACCGGGTGCGCTCCCCGTCACCGGCTACTCCATTGACTCGCGCACCCTCGCCGAGGGGGACCTGTTCTTCGCCGTGCGCGGCGACCGATTCGACGGCCACGATTTCGTCGCGACCGCTGCCGAGCGCGGCGCAATTGCCGCCGTCGTCTCGCGCGCCAGAGTCGCCGGCCTGCCCGACGCCGCACTCGCCATCCCGCTGCTCATCGCCGAAGATCCGCTCGTCGCCATGCAGTCTCTCGCCGCGCATGTTCGGCGCCAGTGGGGCAAGCGTGTCGTCGCCGTCACAGGATCGGCGGGCAAGACCACCACCAAAGAAGCCATCGCCGCCGCACTGGGTGCAAAATTCAACGTCCTCAAATCCAAAGGAAATCTGAACAACGCCTTCGGCCTTCCGCTGCAACTGCTCCGCCTCGAGCCCGAGCATGAATACGCCGTCGTCGAAATGGGCATGAACCATCTCGGCGAAATTGCTGCCCTTGCACGTATCGCCGCGCCCGACTGGGGTGTCGTGACCAACGTCGGCACGGCGCACATTGAGAACTTCGCCGAAGGCCAGGTCGGCATCGCGCGCGCCAAATACGAACTGATCGCCGCGCTGCCCGCCAACGGCGTGGCATTTCTCAATTGCAGCGATCCCTTTGTTTCGCAATTCGGTCGCGACTTCCCAGGCCGCGTCGTCTATTTCGGAAGCGGCCCGTGCGCCGATCCGCAAATTCTTCGAACAGCGCGAAGACGCAACCGGCCTCCACGTCCGCTATCGCGCGCGCGATCACGAAGGAGATTTCACGCTCCACCTGCTCGGCGCGCATAACGCTCAAAACGCGATGGCCGGCCTTGCGGTCGCGCTCGAAGCTGGCGTCGATCTCGATGCCGCCATCGAAGCGCTCGAAGCCCTCACCCCGGGCGACAAGCGCGGCGAAGTCCTGAAGATCAACGGCGCAACCGTCCTGAACGACAGTTACAACTCAAACCCCGAAGCGCTGCGTTCCATGATCCGGACGCTGGCCTCACCCGACGCAGAACGCCGCATCCTCATCGCGGGTGAAATGCTGGAGCTGGGCCTCCACGCGCCCGATCTCCACACACAATGTGGCAAAGCAGCCGCCGAGGCCGGGCTCGACCTGGTGGTCGGCGTGCGCGGCAACGCGGAGCACCTCGCCACCGCAGCCTGTGCCGCCGGCGTCGAAGCCATCTTTCTGCCCGACGCCGCAGCTGCCGGACGAATGGCTCAAGCAGAATCTGCGCGCAGGGCGACGCGCTCCTCGTGAAAGGCTCGCGCGGCGTTCATCTCGAGCAGGCTCTCGAAGCCCTCAAGCCGCGTCCCAAATCCCCGGAGACCCATTGATCCTCAGAAGACTCGTCTCCTCGCTTGCTCTTCCTATCGATCCTCGTTCGTCCGTGCGCGCGCGCGGCCTGCTCGCAATCCCTGCGTCCTGGACCACGCCTCTCCCGCCCTTTCGCATTGCCGGAAATGGTCAATTGGTCTGTATTACGTCGGGAGCGAAGACCTCGCCTCCTACCTCATCGTCACGCACCACAGGCGACATCCTCATCAACAGCAATCTCGACTCGTCGCCCCCATGATACGCAAGAGCGTCGAGTCGCTCGGCTTCCACTTCAGCGATATCAGGATCCTGCTCATCAGCCACGGCCACTACGACCACTGCGCGGGCAGTGCCGAGATTCTGCGCGAAACCCATGCGAAATACGAAGTCATGGCGCCGGATGTTTCTGTTGTCGAATCCGGTGGCCGCACCGACTTCAACTACGCCAACGACAAGTCGATGCGCTTCCCGCCGGCGCACGTCGATCGCGCTCCTGCATGATGGCAACACGGTCTCGCTCGGCGGCACATGCTCACCGCGCATCTCACAGCGGGCCACACCAAAGGAACTACCACCTGGACCCTCGACGAGCCCGAAGCAGGCCGCACACTCCACGTCGTCATCGTCGGCAGCCCCAACGTCAATCCGGGCTACAAACTGGTGCGCAACACGACGCTATCCGCAGATCGCCGCCGACTACAGGCACCAATTCGAAGTGCTTAGAGAAACTGCCCTGCGACATCTTCCTCGGCGCGCACGGCGGCTACTTCGGCCTGGCTGAAAAATATCCCCGCTTCAAGGCCGGCGGCCGCAACGCCTTCCTCGATCCCGCAGGCTACAAGGCCTACATCGCCGATCGCGAGCAGGCCTTCGAGACTGAATGGAAAAAGCAGGCAGGAGCATCTTCCAAGGCATCCCCTTCGCACGCTTCCGCACGCCCCTGACAGTAAAATCAAATCTGACATCCGACCCATCCCGGCTGCGGAGGCCTCTTGCTTTACTGGCTGCTCTACGAAAAGCTCTTCCCGTTCTTTCATCCCTTCCGCATCTTTCGCTATCTCACGTTTCGCACCGCCTTCGCTTCCTTCACCGCGCTGCTCATCGCGCTCTTCATCGGTCCTTACGTCATCCAGAAGCTGCGCGAATTCCAAATCGGCCAGTACATCCGCGAAGACGGCCCCCAGTCGCATCAGAAAAAATCCGGCACTCCCACCATGGGCGGCGTTCTCATCGTTATCGCCATTGTCCTGCCCACCTTGCTCTGGTGCGACCCGTCCAACCCGTTCATTTGGATTACTGTTTTTTCCACGCTTGCCTTTGGCGCCATCGGCTTTGCCGATGACTACATCAAGGTAGTCAAGCGGCGCAACCTCGGCCTCACCGCGCGCGCCAAACTCTTTTGGCAGGCAGTCGTCGCGGCAGGCGTCGCATCCGCGCTCGCGATCCTCACCCAGTTCAGACTCTTCTCCACCGAGTTGACCGTACCCTTCATCAAGACCTGGCATCCCAATCTGATCTGGAACTGGCCTTCCACCGTTCCGCTGCTCGGCTTTCTCATCTTTGTTCCCTTCATTGCCTTTGTCATCTTTGTTCTGCTCGGCTCGTCCAACGCCGTCAATCTCACCGACGGCCTCGACGGTCTGGCCATCGGATGCACCATCATCGCGGCCGCCGCGCTTACGGTGCTCACCTACGTCACCAGCCACGTGATCTACGCCGACTATCTCGAGTTGCAACGCATGCCGCAGGTCGCGGAGTTGACCGTGTTCTGCGGATCCATGGTGGGCGCCTCCATCGGATTTCTCTGGTACAACGCCCATCCCGCAGAAATCTTTATGGGGGACGTGGGCTCGCTTGCCCTCGGCGGCGCCATCGGGACGGTCGCCGTCATCATCCGCCAGGAACTGCTGCTCCCTTTCATCGGCGGCATCTTTATTATGGAAGCGCTGTCGGTCGTCCTCCAGGTCGGCAGTTACAAGCTGCGCAAAAAACGCATCTTTAAAATGGCCCCTCTGCATCACCACTTTGAGCAGCTAGGCTGGAGCGAATCCAAGGTCATCGTCCGCTTCTGGATTCTGGCCCTGGTCTTCGCGCTTCTCGCGCTCACAACCCTCAAGCTGCGTTAGCAGCGGGATTTTTACCTCGCAGCGAAGATTCCGTGCGCCAACCCAGCCCAACCCGCACCCTCACGGTGCACAATAGAGAAGTCGCGATCATCTGACAGACGAAATCCAATGATGGAACTCAAAGGCAAAAAGGTTCTGGTTGTCGGACTGGGAAAATCCGGTCTGGCCGCGGCTCTGTTTCTGCGCCACCAGGGCGCGCAGGTCACTGTCTCCGACGTTCGTAGCGCCGATGCGCTTGCAAAAGACATCCCCGCCCTCCTCGAGGAAGGCATCATGGTCGAGGCCGGCGGCCACGGCCTGCTTACCTTCCGCCGTCAGGACCTCATCGTCGTCAGCCCGGGGGTGCCCCTCGATACTCCCGAGCTTGTGCAGGCCAGAAACTTTGGCCGCCCCGTCATTGGCGAACTTGAACTCGCCGCGCGCTTCCTCAAAGGCAAAACCCTCGCCATCACAGGCTCCAACGGCAAAACCACCACCACTTCGCTGGTCGGCGATATTCTCGAGGAGGCCGGCTTCAACACGCTGGTCGGCGGCAACATTGGCGTCCCCGTCGTTGCCCTCATCAACGAAAGCACCGACGACACCTGGTCCGTCCTCGAGGTCTCGAGCTTCCAGCTTGAATCGACTGAGCAGTTCCATCCCCAGATTGCCGTCATCCTCAACATCACTCCCGACCATCTCGATCGCCATGGCACCTTTGAAAACTACGCCCGCGCCAAGGAGCGCATCTTCGCTGCTCAGACCGCGGATGACTTCGTCGTACTGAACGCGGATAATACCCGTGCTGCCGCGGCTGCCTCCCGCGCCCACGCGCCGGTCTACTGGTTCTCGCTCGATCGTTCCGTGCCCCAGGGCGCCTGGGTCGAGGCAGGCCAGGTCGTCTTCCGTGCCAACAAAGACGCGCACCCCGAGCCCATTCTTCCGCTGCATAGCATTCCACTCAAAGGCGAACACAACGTCGAAAACGTGCTCGCGGCTGTATGCGCCACACGCCTCGCCGGAGCACCACCCGCGGCGATCCGACGCGCCATCGAGAAATTCAAAGCGGTCGAGCATCGCCTGGAATACGTCGCCACTCTCAATGGTGTCGAGTACTTCAACGACTCCAAGGCCACCAACGTAGACGCCACGGCCAAGGCCATCGCGGCTTTCTCCGCCGGCATCCATCTCATCCTGGGCGGCAAAGATAAAAACTCCGATTATGCGCAGCTCTCGCCCTTGTTGCGCGAACGCGTGCGCGCCATCTACACCATCGGCTCCGCCGCCGCCAAAATCGAGTCGCAGCTCCGCGGTGTCGTGTCGCTCCATTCCTGCGAGACCCTCGAGAAAGCCGTCACTGCCGCAGCCTCTGCCGCACATCCCGGCGAAGTCGTCCTGCTCGCCCCGGCATGCTCCAGCTTCGATCAGTTCGAAAGCTATGAGCACCGCGGCCGTGTGTTCAAGGAACTGGTCAACCAGTGGCGCGGACTCAGCGGCCTCCCTGTAACGGTCGAGCGCGGGCGCACCAGTTAACCACCTGTATCCCTGAACCGGTCTCCACAGCCCCAGCCACGCCTCGCCTGCTTGATCCTAGAAGAAATGGCCAAGCGCATCGGCGTCGACAAATGGATCTTTTTCACCACCCTCACCCTCGTGGTGGTGGGCCTCGCCATGGTCTTCTCCGCGTCGGCCATCGTGGCACAAGAGCGCTTCCACTCGCCCTATGCCTTCGTGGGCCGGCAGGCGGGCTGGGCCCTCGCCGGCGTTCTGCTCATGGTCTTCCTGATGAGCGTCGACTACGCCAAATACAACACTCCCCGCTTTATCTTCACTGCGCTCGCCATCACCACGGTGCTGCTGGTCATGGTCTATTTCTTTCGCGACTCCCACGCCACTCATCGCTGGATCCGCTTCGGCTCGCTCTTCACCTTCCAGCCGTCTGAAATCGCGAAACCCGTCCTCATCCTTTTTCTGGCCTGGTTTCTATCCAAGCGCCTCGACACCATGGATGACTGGCGTAATACCCTGATCCGCGCCGCCATCATGCCGGTCGTCTTTATTCTTCTCGTTGTGAAGCAGCCCGACCTCGGCACCGCCCTCGTCCTGGCCGGCGTCACGGCCATGATGCTCATGCTCGCCGGCATGGAGTGGAAATACCTCGTCGCCGCCATCGCGGTCGCGCTACCGCCGCTTGCCGCTCTGCTCTTCTGGGTCCCCTGGCGCCGCGCCCGCATGTTGGCCTTCGCCCACCCCGACCTCGATCCGCAAGGCGCCGGCTTCCATATCAACCAGTCATTGATCGCCGTCGGCACCGGAGGACTCACAGGCCGCGGCTTCATGGAAGGCATGCAGAAACTCTTCTATCTCCCCGAAGCGTCGACGGATTTTATCTTTGCCAACGTGGCTGAAGAATTGGGTTTCCTCGGCGCCATGTGCATCGTAGTGCTCTTCTGCGTCCTCGGCTATCGCGGCCTGCGCACGGCTTACCTGTCCACCGATCCCTTTGCGCGCCTCACCGCCTTCGGCATCACTACGGCCATTCTTCTGCAAGCCTTCTTCAACATTTCGGTGGTCCTCTCGCTCCTCCCCACCAAAGGAATCCCGCTCCCCTTCATCTCTTCGGGCGGAACCTCGCTCTTCTTCACGCTGGCCAGCATCGGCATCCTCCTCAACATTTCAAAGAAGGTCGACTGAATACGAGCGATTTCAGACGTATCGATTCAAGGAGCAACGTCGTGGACAAGGTCCTATATCTTTCGGGGAGCACGAGGGGCGCCACACTCGAGAACGTGGGTCGCTCCCTGGGGCGCGATTTCGGCGCGCTTGGCCTGGGCTTCCACGAGATCAGCCTCACCGACCACGAACACTTCCTCGAAAACCTGCGCAAGGTGAAATTCGAAGAAGTGAAGCTGATCTACTCCTGGGTCTCGATGGGCCACGGCATCAAGTTGCGGCAGCAGGACGGCTCTGACGTCGACTTATGGGATGACCTCCGCATCCCATTTGTCACCTTTCATGGAGACTCCCCGGCCTACTACTTCGATCGCCACATCGTTCCTGACAGCAAATACATCTCATTTTATGGATTTGGCGAGCACCACGATCTGCGCAAGCGCCTCCCCCGTTTGAACGGTCCCATCGATACCCTCTGGCCCATCGTGCTGGATGAAATCCCCACCGAGCAGCTCGATTTTGAAAAGAAGAAAAACGGAAAGATTCTCTTTCTCAAGAACGGGAAAGATCCGGCGCGGCTGCGGCAATTGTGGGCCTCTTGCCTTGAACCGCGACTTCTCCGCGCCATTCACGATCTGGCGAGCGAGCTGGAGAGCGATCTCGACAACCCCGCTAACAATCAGATCGACGATCTCATCGCCCGCTACTTCAACGAAAACGGTTTCGATATAGACACCCTGACCAAACTGCGGCTCTTCTTTATCGCCCAGCTCGATGACTATCTCCGCGCGCTCAAAAGCACCCGAATGGCCCAGGCTCTAATGGATCTCCCGGTGGAGATACGCGGCAACAACTGGGAGCACCTCGACTTCACAGGAAAAAAGGCGACCTACATCGACGAGTGCGATTACACCAAATCCATCGGCCTGGTACGCGAGTCCCTCGGCCTCATCGACGTATCTCCCAATACGGTCACGCTGCCCCACGATCGGGTGGTTCGTGCATTTGGAGCTCACACCTTCTGCCTCACCAACGAACAGAAATTCCTTCACGAACTGCCTCACTACGATCGGCTCACTTTTCGCTTCGAGAAAGAGAGCCTCCAGCAGCAGGTGGCCTACCTTCTCGATCACAAAGAGGCCGCGCTCGAAATGGGAGTCGAAGTCGCAGAGGTGTACAAGACGAAACATCCGCGCGTCGCAACAGTGACCAAGATCCTCGAGTACGCATCGCTCGCGAGACTCGATAATCTTCGCCAGCGTCCCGCCGGCTCACAAGACTTCTTCATGTGGCCCCCGGCTCGTCTCTAGGGACAGCCTCTCGCAACACCTGCGCATCGTTTGACGAACGGGAGACAGCCCCGCAAAATTCGTGAGAGAAGGTGCGAAAGCGGATGGCGAAAAAATCAGCAGAACGCGAGAGCCGGAAAGCAGTCGACGAGTTGGCGACGGCTGCCGTTCGCGAGCACCACGCGGGACGCGTCGATGAGGCAAAGAGGCTTTACTTACAGGCTCTGGAGAAGGATCTAGCGCACGCCCAAAGCCTTTATGGACTTGGCGTGATCGCCTATCAAGCCGGGGCCTACGAGACCGCCACGAGAATGCTGCAACGCGCAGTAGCGGCGGGCGGAGGCGTTGCTGCGTATCGTGCCGCTCTGGGGGCAGCCTTGCACGGGGCGGGAAAACTCGATGAGGCTCTCGCCGAGTACCGGCATGCATTGACGCTGGAGCCGGAAGACGAAACAACGCACTTTCGATTGGCGAATCTCCTGGTGTGCCAGGGCAAGGTCCAGGAGGCGCGCGTCGCGTATGAAAAGGCCTTGTGCCTTCGGCCCGACTATGCGGAAGCGCACAACAATCTCGCTGTTCTTCTCCGCGAGGAGGGGATGCTGGAGGAAGCAACCCTCCATTGCAAACGGGCAATCGCCCTCAAGCCGGAGTATGCCGAAGCACACACCAACATGGGCAACCTCCTGGCCGATCAGGGGAGGCCGGACGAGGCGATCGCCCATCATCGGCGCGCGATCGCGTTGAACCCCCATGCCGTCGACGCGCATATTAACCTCGGCCATGTCCTGCGAAGACAAGGCAATTTTGAGGACGCCCGGCTCAGCCTTCAGCAGGCGCTCACCCTGCGTCCGAATTCTGCCGAGGCACAAAACAACCTGGGCAGCGTGTTCGAGGATGAGGGAAAGTTGGACGAGGCGAGCGTCCATTTTCGGCGTGCGATCGCTTTGCAGCCGAGTTACGTCGAAGCCCACAATAACCTGGGCAATGTACTTCGCAAACAGGTGCACTACACTGAAGCCCGGCATAGCTATGACCAGGCGCTGGCTCTGCGGCCCGGTTACGTCGAGGCCCTTTGGAACCGCTCCTTACTCGAATTGCTTTTAGGCAACTACCCTGAAGGCTGGCGCGGTTATGAAGTTCGCTCTCGTCGAACGAGCCATCGGCCACGGGAGTTCCCCCAGCCCCTCTGGCGCGGAGAACCGCTGGGCGGGGCGCGCATCTTGCTTCATTCGGAGCAGGGCCTTGGCGATGCTCTTCAATTCCTGCGATACGTTCCCATGGTGCAAGCCGCCGGGGGCACTGTGCTGCTCAGTGTTCCCACGGGGTTGCAGCGGCTCGCGGCTCCGTTGGTCTCTGATCCGTTGTTCTTGGATTCGTTGCTTTCGGCGTCCGATCAGGCTGTAACCGCGGAGTGTCTCCCCGCATTCGAGCTGCAGTGTCCGCTCATGAGCTTGCCTTTGGCATTTCAAACCACCGTGCATTCCATTCCCGCAGAAGTTCCGTACCTTACCATTCCGGACGATGCCCTACGCCGCGCGGAAAATTTTCAATGGCCTTCGGAGGGTCTGCGTGTGGGCCTTGTCTGGAGCGGGAATCCGCAACACGCGAATGACAGGTTTCGGTCGATGCGGTTGGAGACACTGGCGCCGCTTCTGAATTTGGAAAACATCCATTTCTTTTCGCTGCAGGTGGACGTCTCCGCAGAGTCGCTTAGAAACTTGCCGGCGTGCGTGACCGATCTTCGACCGTTCATCACCGACATGGCGGATACGGCCGCCCTGGTTTCCCATCTGGATCTCCTCATCACCGTGGATACGGCGATGGCGCACCTGGCGGGAGCGCTGGCGAAACCGACCTGGGTGCTGCTTTCGTTCGCGCCCGACTGGCGCTGGCTGACGGACCGCGAAGATAGTCCCTGGTACCCCACCCTGCGCTTGTTTCGGCAGCCTCAGTTCGACGACTGGCAATCCGTCCTGCGGCGTGTGCGGGTTGAGCTTTCTGCATTGGCCGAGAGGAACGGGGCGTAGTGCAATTCTTGGGTCATTTGCGGAAAAGCAGATCCTTCGCTCCGCTTACCCCACTTGCGTGGGGCCCCAAGCTGCTCCGCTCAGGATGACAAGTGATTGGGGAGCGGAAAGCAGTTCTGGGCTCAAAATGACATGGCGGCTTTCGTCGGCGAACTTGCAGGATGAACTGTGGGGCGCCAAGGCGCGCCGAGGTCCTCCCATGTGGGATTGGTGGTTTCGATGAGCGCTATCTTTTTCCCGCGTGTCCAGCCTTTTAGTTCCTTCTCGCGCTGGATGGCTTCGCTCACGTCGCCGAATCGATCAAACCAGACAAGGCGGTTGCAGTTGTACTTCGCTGAGAAGCCGTCGTGCTTTTGCTGTCGATATTCGAAGGTGCGTTGCACGAGGTTTCCTGTGATCCCGGTGTAGAGGTTGCGGCTTCTGCTCGCCATGATGTAGGTGAAGTAGATGCGCTCGTGCATGGGTTCAACAATAGCTTGATCTGCAAGTGAGCAAGCGTGCTTCATCTTGGGCGAGTCATTCCTCCCGCTCCCCAATAGCTTGTCATCCTGAACGGAGCGCGTTTGGGGCCCCGCAGACGATTCATCGTCTGTGGGGTAAGCGAAGTTGAAGGATCTGCCTTGGCTGTGCGGCCTACTCTTGTTCGCCGGCTTTCCCCGCGCGCTGACGCTTCTCTACCGCTGCGCGCTGCCCACGGGCTGTCTGCGCCAACTCCGACAGCACATCCTTCGCGTGTTCCGGGAGAGCAGGGCGCGGCGGTTCCTTTTGCGCAAAGCTTACCGCCCAATACAGCAGCGAGCCCAAATAACTGGCAGAGATCGCGACCTCCACCCAGTGATATGCGGGAGCCGTCACGTTCTGGTGCTTGTGCACCAGGGTTCCCACGAGGCTTACGAGGGAATAGACGCCCAACCCTGTCGCCACCTGCAGCTCGCGATTCCGCCACCCGACGGTCAGCCAGTGGCTCGCGACCGCCAGCGCCACGAAAAAGGCGACCCGCAAAATCGCAAATGTCTGCTGCAACCGGACGATCAGCACGTAATCCCAATGGACTCGCACCATCTCCGGCGCCGAGGAAAACGGCGAGGCTGCCGCACCCGCCATCAGCACGCCCAGTGCGCTGACTGCCAGCACGCGCCGCGGCGGCATGGCATGAAACGGACGCAGCACGGCCCAGGCCAGCTCCACCAGGACACCATATTGCAGCAGGGAATCGAGCGACATCTCGACCAGGTAAATACGGATGTAGGAGTCGGGAAAGTGCGACTGCAGCACCGACATGGAGCAATCGCCCAGCAGCCCCAATACGAGATACGCGCTGAAGACGGGAAGCTGCCGGTAGATGCGCCTCCACCCGATCAGTGCTACCACCAGCGCTTCCGCGGCGATGCCCGTCGCCAGCAGGACTGAATCGGAGGACACGCGCCGCTCCTAATTGCCGCGAGGTCAGGTTGCCGCGCGATCAGCTATTTCATGTTCCGGCAATTTCAGCCGGAGCAAGATGCCCAATTCAACACAAGCTCTCCCCTTTTCGTCAATCCCTAGTGGGTGTTGGTCTCCCTTTTCGGCGGCGGATGAAGAGCGAGCTTACTATGGATGGAGGGAAACTATGCCTGCCTACGAATATCTCTGCGAAGCCTGTGAAACCTGTTTCGACCAGCGCCAGAAAATGTCTGACCCGGCCCTCGATGCCTGCCCAACTTGCGGCGGACACGTTCACCGCTTGATCAGCGGCGGCGCAGGCGCGATCACCAAGGGGTCAGGACATGCTCACGCCTCGGCCCACGCTGAAATACCACCCTGTGCCTCCGGCGGCCCGTGTTGCGGCGGCGGAGTGTGCGCTTCCGGCTCGTTCTGCGAAAACTAGGGAAACCGAAGATGCTCTGGTACGACTACGTCGCCTGCTTCTTCGCGGGAATGTTTCTCGCCAACGTCGTGCCCCACTTCGTCCACGGCATCTCGGGTGACCGCTTTCCCACGCCCTTCGCCCATCCTCCCGGCAAAGGCTTATCCTCACCCACCGTCAATGTGCTCTGGGCACTGCTCAATCTGGTGGTGGGCTATGTCCTCTTTCGGGTCGGAGGCGTTTCCACTACGAATTACGTGTCGCTGCTCGTTTTCTTTGCGGGCATCGCCGTCCTCAGCATCCAGGCCAGCTTCAGCTTCGCCAAAAAACACCCCAGCTAGAGCAGTTCCACATTCACGTGCCCTTTTCAGTTCCGCGAAAGGTGTCATTTTCTTAAGGAAAATGCCACTCGGCAGCGGTGGCTTCGGGGCCCGGCAATTGTGGAACTGCTGCAGCTGCAGAAACGGAGTAATCTTCTGCAAATTTGCTATGGAAAAACGAAAATATTGGGGGTAGGGGGGGAGTACCTCAAATTGGGTTCCGAGGACCTATTCCCTATGCGCCGAGGGCAGATCCTGCTGCCCAGGGACGGTCGTTCCGCGGCTTATTTTGGCGGACGTTTTCTTTGGGGGTGTATTGCGAAACGCGCTGCTGGCGACTTGGGCGGCATAGAGGAGACGCGCGCCGATGTCTTCCCGGATCGATTCGATCAACATGCCGTGGGCCACGCAAGCGATGAAGTCGCGGATGTTGTCTGCGCCGGAGAGCGGGGCAAGGCATTGCGAAAGGCTTGGTGGGCAGCTTTGCTGGCGTTGTATGTATCCTGACCCTTTCCCATGGCGGTACGGTAGGCGCGCGTTCCGGCTTCACAGCAATGGGCTACGGATGGGTTTGCGAAGGCGACGGCGGATTCTTCGGCGCCCTGGGCTGCGGATGAAGTTGCGAATTGGTTGGACATGCAGGTTTCTCTCGGCCGAAGATTCGGTTCTCAATCTCTACTGTGCGCCGGATGAGGACAATTTTCTGCAATGGATGGTGAGAGGGGTGGAGGCGGGATTGGTGAATGGAATATTTGCGCGCGAGGTGCAGGCTTCCGCGAAACTGGTCCCCTGCTGATCATCGATCGCTGGCAGGCGATCACTGTATCCCCAGCACTGCCAGCCGATCCGCAATCTTCTCCGCAGCGCCTGTGTGCGCTTGTCTCTTGGCGGCCGCCGCCATTGCGGCGAGTCGCTCGGGAGACGTGAGCAGATCCCTTCAATGCTTCAAGTAGCTTGTCGGGCGCCGCAAGATCCTGCTCGGTCAGCATCACGGCGGCTCCAGCCTTGGCCATCTCTTCGGCATTGCGCTTCTGGTGATCGTCGGCCGCCGCAGCAAACGGGACAAGCAGTGCAGGCTTGCCGGCGGCCGCCAGCTCCGCCACGGACGAGGCGCCACTGCGGGACATGACAAGGTTGGCGCGCGCGAAACATGCCGGCATGTCGTCGAGGAAAGCGCTCACGAGCCAGCGTGCCGGGTCGGCGCCGCTCGCAGCAAATGCCGTCTGCGTCATCTCCACATGGCGCGCTCCGCATTGATGCAGGATTGTCAGCCCAGGGACCGCGTCGAGCAGCGCCGAAATAATCCGCGGCATGGTCTGGTTGAAGAGTCGTGCTCCTTGCGATCCACCAAAGACGAGCAGATGCGGCGCCGCACCCCGGGGTGGAGGTTCAAGCGCGAAGAATCCTGGCCGCACGGGAATCCCTGTCACCTCGGCGTTGCGGAACCAGCGAGTCGCAGCAGGGAAGTTGACCGCCGCAGCCTGCACGCGCTTGCCGACCAGGCGGTTGGCAAGCCCGGGCATGGCGTTCGGCTCGAACAGCATGGTCGGTACTTTCATGAGCAACGCCGCCGCGACGCCAGGGCCTGAAGCGTAGCCGCCGATCCCCAACACGACTTGCGGCTTGAACTCGCGAAGGATGCGGCGGCAGGCGAAGAGGCTCGCGGGGATATCGAGCAAGGTGCGGAAGCGTGTAACGAGCGAGACGTTCTTCAGCGGGCCTACATGAATGAGGCGAAGCGGAAAGCCGGCTTCGGGAACGAGCCGCGTTTCCAGGCCACGCTCTGTGCCGACGAAAAGAACTTCTGCGGAGTGGCGCGCGACCAGTTGCCGCGCCACGGCGAGGGCCGGAATGATGTGTCCACCCGTGCCTCCGCCGGCGATAAGAACCCGTAGTGCCAATCTGCGCCTCTGCTCTCAGTCTCGCAGATTCGGGAGGCCGTTTCTGGTAAGGAACCAGCCTGTCAACAGGAACCAGCAGGCACAAAAAAGCCCGCCTGCCGAAGCAGACGGGCCTCTTGATTCAGATCGGTCGGAACTTACCGGTGGCCGCCACCGCCGCCGCCTGCCGCCGCCGGAAATCCGCCACCTGCGTGGCCTCCACCGCGAACCCGCCGCCCACGTGACCGCCGCCGTATCCACCACCTACATGGCCTCCGGCATATCCGCCACCTGCGTATCCACGCGGTGCGCCGCCATAGGCGTGAACTCCACCACTATAAACTCCGCGTCCGCCGTAGCCGTATCCACCGCGATAGCCGTAGCCGCCACGGTATCCATAGCCGCCACGGAACCCATAGCCGCCGCGGAACCCATAGCCCCGGTGATACCACGGGCCAGCGCCGATAAAGAAGCCGCCGACGAACCAGCTAGGACCGTAATAGCCATAGGGAGCGCAGGCGTAAGGTGCATAAGGATAGTAGCCCCAATCGCAAACCGGGGGACCGTAGGCATAAGGCGCGTCGACAACCGCCGGACCGACGCCAACCCCCACCGCGACCTGAGCATTTGCCGTCGAGGCGAAAGCCAGGGGCAGAGCCAGGAGCATTGCCATCAGAACCAGTCGAAAACTTTTCATGAAATCCTCCCTGTGCCGCCCTGTCCGATCGTCCGGGACCCGGAACTCGGAGTTTACTCCGCTTCTCAGCACCCGCCGGGTTGGGTTTGTGGCGCCCAATCGGCATCTGTACATTTGAACAACAAACGCGCTGATAAGTTGCGGTGATTCCAGCAAGAATCGTACAAGAAAACGACGACGTTCAAATGCTTTTCCTGAATCCAGACAACCCATTCCGCATCGTGTTACCGGAGTGCAAACTTGTGTGTGAGGGGATGTTCTGCCCCGAAAGCAGAACGGCCCCTCCGTTGAGGAGAGGCCGCTGCATTTCAGATTCGGATCGAGCTTACCTGCGGAAGTGGTCATGATCGAAGTGGTTGCGATCCCAGCCACGGTCGCGGCCAAAGTCGCGATGATAGTCAAAGCGCGCGACGGGCGCCGGGCCACGGACACCGATGAAGTTCCAGCGTCCCGGAACCCAATAGCCATTGGCGTAGTAGCCGGCCGCCCACGCATATCCCGGTCCTGGGCACGGAGGAACATAGGCCACCGGCCCACGAACATAAACACCAAACTCAGCGGCTTTCGCCTGCGTTGTTCCCAGGCCCAATCCGCCTGCCAGTACCGCTGCACCGAGCATCCACGTCTTCATGCTGAACATATTTCCTCCGTCCCACCCAGCCCGATTTTCCATCGGCCAGTCCGGCTTTGGTTTCTGGCTTCGGGCTTGGATCCTGCTGCCTTCAGCGCGCCGGTCATGTCCCGATTGAACAGCGGATTGGCGCCAGTGTTGCGCTTACGAAGTGAAATAAATCGCCGCAACTTTCGCGGGTTTCAGGGTTTGGGTCAGCCGATTTTGCGTAGGGACACACCGCATTCTTCGGAGGGAACGAAGGCGTTGCGCGAATGGTAATCTTGAGCTTCTTCCCAATGTTTGCCACTTCGCAGCACGCGCACTTTATCGGAATCGGCGGGATCGGCATGAGCGGCATTGCCGAGATTCTGCTGAGTCTCGGAATCAAGGTCTCCGGTTCCGACCTGCGGCGCAGTCCGGTTACAGATCGGCTGGCGCAGCTCGGCGCTACGATTTATGAAGGCCACGATGCGAGCAATGTGGCGGGCGCGACCGTCGTTGTCACCAGCTCCGCTGTGTCGGCTACAAATCCCGAAGTGCTCGAAGCGCGGGCGCGGAAGATTCAGGTGATTCAGCGCGCAGAGATGCTGGCTGAGTTGATGCGCCTGAAATACGGCATCGCGATCGCCGGCATGCACGGCAAGACAACGACTACATCGATGGTGGCTGCGGTGCTGGCTGCCGGAGGGCTCGATCCGACGGTGGTGGTGGGCGGACGCGTCGACGCGCTTGGGTCGAATGCCAAGCTCGGCGCAAGTCAATTTCTGATCGCCGAGGCGGACGAAAGCGATCGTTCGTTTCTGAAGTTATCGCCAATTCTTGCTGTGGTCACCAATCTCGACCGCGAACACATGGACTGTTATCGCGACATGCCCGACGTGGAGCAAGCATTTCTGACTTTCATGGACAAGGTACCCTTCTACGGCGCGGTCACGGCGTGTCTGGATAACCCGCAGCTTGCAGCGATTCTGCCCAGAGTGCAGCGTCGTGTCTTTACGTATGGCGTGGCATCGGAGGCAGATTTTCGTCTTGAATTTCTAGCGTCGCAAGCGGGAAGTTTTTCCTGCTTTGTTGTATCGACGCAAGCGGGCGCACTTGGACCGTTTGAATTGCATGTGCCGGGGCGGCACAACGTGCTGAACGCGACCGCCGCAGTGGCGATTGCGCATCAACTGGAAGTGGCGCCGGAAAAAATCGCCGAAGGACTGAAGCATTTTCGTGGTGTCGACCGGCGGTTTCAGCAGCGAGGAAAGGCGCGCGGCGTTACAGTCGTTGACGACTACGGTCATCATCCAACCGAGATTCGCGCCACGCTGGCGGCTGCGCGCGAAGCGAGCCGCGGGCGGATTCACGTTGTCTTTCAGCCGCATCGGTACTCACGCACGCGTGACCTGCTCGATGAGTTTGGCGCGGCGTTTACAGATGCGGACACGGTTGTGGTCCTTCCGATTTATGCGGCGAGCGAAGAGCCGCTACCCGGCATCACGGCGGAACTGCTGGCGGAGCGAGTTCAGGGACCGACGGTGCAGTTTGCGCCGGACTTTCAAACCGCGGTGGCTGCCGTGGCCTCGCAGGCTCACGAGGGCGACCTGATTCTGACTCTTGGGCGCGGGCAGCGTGAGCCAACTGGGACCGCAGATTCTTGACCGCACTCGATGAGTCGAAACAGTCTTAGATCGAACCGGTTCAGTTCATCCGGGGGCTTCTGCTTAAACGTTTCACTTGGGCGGATCGCCCTGCTATGATGCGGCGGGCAAGAATTTGTGCGTTCGAAGGGGCGAGTATGGCGAAGAGTTCACGCAGAGGATTTTTGAAGGCTGCCACCGGGACCGCAGCGGCGTTGACGCTTGTCGCGCAGTCTCCCGGCTTGGGCGCGATGCATCGGGACAAGTGAAGGTGTGGAGCACCTATCGCGACCGGCGGCATGTGCAGGGAGAATCGGTGGCGTGGAAGCCGGCCGGACAGGTTGCAGCCGAAGCCATCGCGCTTGATCCCGCGGCGACGAAGCAGGAGGTGCTGGGCTTTGGCGCGGCGATGACGGATGCGACCTGCTACGTGCTGAGCCAGATGAGCGACGCCGAACGCGCGCCGCTGATGCACGAGATGTTCGCGCCGGATGAGATGGCGATGAACGTGTGCCGCACGTGCATCGGCGCGAGCGACTACTCGCGCACGGTGTACAGCTTCGACGACAGCCCCGAGCCCGATCCCGAATTGAAGAAGTTTTCGATCGACCACGACAAGGCGTACATCCTGCCCATGCTGCGCGAGGCGCGCAAGGCGAATCCGGAGCTGTTTCTTTTTTCGTCGCCGTGGAGTCCGCCGGGATGGATGAAGCCGAACAACTCCATGCTCGGCGGTGCGATGCGCAAAAACAGCTTTGGGCCTTACGCGAAGTACTTCATGAAGTTCCTCGAGGGCTACAAAGCAGAGGGCGTCGCGATCGACGCGGTCACGGTGCAGAACGAGACCGACGCCGAGCAGGAGGGCAACATGCCTGCCTGCCTGTGGGCGCAGGAAGCAGGAGATGGATTTTGTGAAGAGCCATCTCGGTCCCGCGCTGCGCAAGGCCGGTTCGCCGACGAAGATCTGGGTTCTCGACCACAACTACAGCCTGTGGGGACGCGCCATTGATGAACTGAGCGATCCCGATGCGTATGAATATATCGACGGCATTGCGTGGCACGGCTATGTGGGCGAGCCTTCCGCGATGACGCGGGTGCACGATGCGTTTCCGCAAAAGAGCGCGTACTGGACCGAAGGCGGGCCGGACATCAAGCAGCCCGACTACCAGACCGACTACACGAAGTGGGCCGATACGTTCAACGGCATCCTGAACAACTGGGCGCGGTCGATCACGTCGTGGAACCTGGCGCTCGATGAGAAGGGCAAACCGAATATCGGGCCGTTCTCCTGCGGCGGCGTGGTCACGGTCGAGAATGCGACGCACAAGATCACGCGCAGCGGGCAGTACTGGGCCTTCGCGCACTACTCGAAACACATCAAGCGCGGGGCGCGGGTTTTTGCGACGGATGGTGTGGGCTACGACGGCGCGGGCGGCTCGGTGTCGCATGCGGGCTTCCGCAATCCCGATGGAAGCCTTGTTGTGGTGCTGGCCAACACTGGCGAGCAGAAGCGGACGCAATTGGTGCTTGGAGGGAAAGCGCTGGAGATCGATCTGCCCGCGGATTCGGTGCACACGCTGGAGTGGGCTTGAAGCCTGTTTGCCTGAGGGAAGTCAGGCAACAAACAATCGATGACCCTGTTCGCTACGCCACGTGCTCCCGGTAAACTTCGACTTCCCGATCGATGGTTTTTTTTCGTTCGAGTCTTTGCCTTGGAGAGGTCGTACATCTGCTGCAGGTTCATCCAGAACTCTGCGCTGGTTCCAAAAAACCGTGCAAGACGGAGCGCAGTATCGGGGCTGATGGCGCGCTTGCCTTTGACGATTTCGCCGATGCGGGTTGCAGGCACCCGAAGCTTCATGGCCAGAGCATTTTGCGATATGTTCAGCGGTCCGAGAAACTCTTCGCGCAACATCTCACCTGGATGGGTGCTTACCCTCTTCAGATTCCATCCGCTCGCCGGTCGATGAATAGCCATCCGTCCCTCCTCGATATCAGTGATAATCGGTGATCTCGATCTCGTAGGCGCCGTCAACCTTCCACACGAAGTAAATGCGGTACTGATCGTCGATGCGAATGCTGTATTGCCCGGCCCGGTTTCCCTTGAGCGTCTCCAATCTGTTGCCGGGAGGATTGCGCAAGTCATTCAAATTCGGCGAAGCCTCGAGCTGGTCGAGCTTCCGCCTTGCAATCGCTTGAATGTTTGCCCATCTTCGGTTAGAACCGGTTTCAAAGAGCTCCTTGGTATCCCTGTCTTTGAAGCTCTGGATCATTCGGAATCAGGTATATAACGTCTCGCGTTACATGTAAAGCATGATACCAGCGGTTTGGGCGGTTCTTAAGCCCGTAACGGTGCGGATTCCCCCTCGCGGGAGCCGGCCGAAACCCACAGCTGCGCGATCTATAGTTGATCGTGGCAATCTAGAGCATTTTCAATTCACATGTTGCCATTGGAAGATGGTACGAGGCGGCATTTTCTTGAAGAAAATGCCACTTGAGACAAGCGGAATCGAAAACGCTGTAGCGGCAATGGTCAGGCGTGGCGACTCAAGGAAGTAACCGAACCCGGTCCCTTGTTTGGGAAGATGATGCGCCCGCGGAGTCCCGCTTCCGGCGCGTGCAGCAGAGTGTGCCTGTTTCCGGACGCGGCCTGCCTGCTCGAAGTGGACGATGAAGACGATCCCTCAGGACCGCGGAAGAAACGATTTGCTGCGCCGCGTTCTCCGTGGTGGCGCCCCGCAAGCACGTGGGGTCGCGCATTCCTCGCCTGTCGGATTGCTGGTTGGCGCGACAGCCTTCGCCTACGCATTTCATGTCTGCAAATCTTTTCTCGATCACGATCCGCACTTCCGCATCGCCGGCACGAGCAACATTCAGGCCGCAGGGCTCGCCGAAGTGACCCGCGCCGAGTTGCTGCCCGTTTTTGGCGAAGACATCGGGCGCAACATCTTCTTTGTTCCGCTCGCCGAGCGCCGCAAGCAACTGGAACAGATTCCCTGGGTGCAGCAGGCGACGGTGATGCGCCTGCTGCCCGATCAGATTCGCGTCGCGGTGGTCGAGCGCCAGCCGGTGGCGTTTGTGCGGCACGGCCAGCAGATCGGCCTGGTCGATGCGAACGGCGTGCTGCTCAACATGCCGCCGGCGATGATGGCCAGCATCATTATTCGTTCCCGGTGCTCACGGGCATCGATGCGCGGCGATCCGCTGCCTTCGCGCAAGGCGCGCATGGAGCTGTATCTGCGCCTGATGGGCGAGCTCGACGCAAACGGCCAGCACCTCTCCGAGCAGATTTCCGAGATCGACCTGACCGATCCCGAAGATGCGCGCGTGCTGATGCCGGAGCAGGGAACGGACATGCTGGCGCACTTTGGCGAGGATCATTTCCTCGATCGCTACCAGCGCTACAAGGCGCACATCGCCGAGTGGCGGCAGCAGTATCCCAAGCTTGCGGCGGTCGATCTGCGCTACGACCAGCAGGTGGTGCTGGAGATGACACCCGGCGCCGGGAACGCAGACTCAGTCTGCGTCGATTGCCGACAACGGCAAAACCGCCGCCGCAGTCGCGCCGCCCATCGCCATGCCGGAGAAGGCGAAGCCCGATCCGGCCAAGCGCATCGCGAGCGCCGAATTGCCAGTCCCGAGTCAGGCCGCCAAGACACCGGCGATCAACCGTGCCGTTGCAGTGAAACATGCGAGCAGCAAGACGCCCGCAAAAGGCTCCGTGAAGAGCGTGGCCGCAAAAGCCAAAGACAAGAAGCACGCGCAGACCAAACCGGCCGCCCAGAAACAGACCAAGAAACCATCAACCAAGAACCGTCCGCCCGCGGCAGCGCCCCAGGGTCAGTGAGTCCCGAACGATGAGCCAGAAACAGGACAACCTGATCGTGGTGCTCGACATTGGCAGCGCGTGGACGCGCGTGCTGGCGGCCGATCTGAACGAGGGCGCGCTGCGCTATCGCGGCCACGGCATGGTGGAGTCGGCGGGCATGCGCAAAGGGCTGATCGCCGATCTTGGCCCCGCGGCGAAAGCAGTGAAAGCGGCCAACGAGCAGGCCGAGTGGGTGGCGCGCGCCAACATCGACGAGTGCGTCGTGGGCGTGGGCGGGCCGCATATTCGCGGGCTCAATACCAATGGCGGATTCGAGCTGGGCAACCGCATGCGCGAGATTACGCGCGAAGATGTGCGCGCCGCCATGGAGCGCGCGCGCGCCGTGGAGCGTCCGCCGGATCGCGAGATTCTGCATCTGCTGCCGCGCCAGTTCATTCTCGACGAGCAGCCGGGCATCTTCGATCCCGTGGGCATGGTGGGCTGCGCGGCTTGAAGTGGATCTGCACATCGCCACCTGCTCGGGCAGCGCGCTGCAAAGCACGGTGACCTGCGCCAATCGCGCCGGGCTTGAAGTGACAGAGGCGGTGCTCGAGTCGATTGCCGCGGCCGAGGCGACGCTCTCGGCCGATGAGCGCGAACTGGGCGTGTGCCTGCTCGACATCGGCGCGCACTCGAGCGACCTGGCGGTTTTCTTTGAGGGCGCGGTGGCGCACACGGCTTCGGTTCCGATCGGCGGCGCGCACTTTACCAACGATCTGGCGGTTGGCCTGCAGATGCCGGTGGCCCAGGCCGAAGAGCTGAAACGCCAGTTCGGACACTGCGTGGTGACCGCGGTTCCGCAGGAATCCGAGATTGAGATCGCCAATCCACAGCCGCAGAAGCTTGCGCTGCGCACTATTGCTGAGATTCTGGAGCCGCGGGCGCGCGAGCTGATGTATTTTGTGAAAGAGAGCCTGCGCCAGGGCGGCGTGGTGGATGCGCTGGGCGCGGGATGCGTGCTGACCGGCGGCGGAGCGTTGCTGCCCGGCATGCTCGACGTGACCGAGAGCCAGTTGCGGGTGCCGGCGCGCACGGGAATGCCGGTGCGTCTTTCCCACATGCCGGGGGAGCTGGTGAATCCGGGTTTCGCCATGCCGATCGGAATGCTTTTATACGCCCACCGCACGCGCGTGACGCGCGCGGCGGAGAACAACAGCCTGCGCGCCAAGCTGCGCGCCATCTTTGCAGCCAGTTTTTAGAAGGACTTTATGGATAGCGCCAAGGAGGACGAAGCCGCGATGGAACAGCGATAAAGAAGCCGGAGAGATGCGCATTCAGTTTCACGATGAGAGCGTGCGCGGCGCCCGCATCAAGGTGATCGGCGTGGGCGGCGGCGGCGGCAATGCCGTCAACCGCATGATCCAGGCCGGCATGGAAGGCGTGGAGTTCATCGCCGCCAACACCGACGTGCAGGCGCTCAAGCTTTCGCAGGCTCCGGTGAAGCTGCAGCTCGGCGTGCGGCTCACCTCGGGGCTGGGCGCGGGCGCGAACCCCGACGTAGGCCGGCGCGCCGCGCTTGAAGATTCCGAGAAGATCATTGAGGCTCTCGAAGGCGCGGACATGGTGTTTGTCACCGCCGGGCTGGGCGGCGGCACGGGCACAGGCGCGGCGCCGGTGATCGCATCGCTGGCCAGCGAGATGGGCATTCTCACCGTCGCCGTCATCACGCGGCCGTTTGCGTTTGAAGGCAAGCGCCGCCTGCAGCAGGCCGAGCGCGGCCTGAAAGAACTGCTCGAGAGCGTCGACACGATGATCGTGATCCCCAACGAGAAGCTGCTGGCGGTGGCCAAGGACGCCGGCTTCTTTGAGAGTTTCCGCATCGCCGACGACGTGCTGCGCCAGGGCGTGCAGGGCATCTCCGACATCATCACCATCCCCGGCATCATCAACCGCGACTTTGCCGACGTGAAGACGACCATGGCCGGCATGGGCCACGCGGTGATGGGCACGGCGGTGCGCTCGGGCGACAATCGCGCGATTGAAGCGGCGCAGGCGGCCATGGCTTCGCCGCTGCTCGAGGCCGGCGCGATCGACGGCGCGCGCGGCATCCTCATCAACATCACCGGCTCGAGCTCGCTGAAGCTCTCCGAGGTGAACGAGGCTTCGTCGCTGATCCAGTCGGCGGCGCACGAAGACGCCAACATCATCTTTGGCGCGGTGCTGGACGAACGGATGGGCGACGAGGTCAAGATCACCGTGATCGCCACGGGCTTCCGCGACCAGATGCCGGAGCGCCGCGCGCGCATGTTGAGCGTGGAAGAGGCGCCCGTGGTTTCGGTTCCGGTGATGGCGCCGGAGAACTGGATGCGCGAGCCTGGTCAGGCACCAGCTGCACCCTCGGCTTCGGCTGCTCCGCGCTTTCTGAGTGAAGACGAAGAAGGCGACGAGTCGACGTTCTACTCCGCTGCGACTTCGTCGGTGCGCACGCGGCGGGTGGCCGAGGAGGCCGAGTCTGTCGGCGCTCCGGCGCGTCCGCATTTTGCGGAACTGGCCGAAGACCAGGCCTACACGCCGTTGCCCAGGGACTTTGCTTCAGAACTTGAAAGCGCAGCGCGGGCGTCGGCGGACGAGCATGCCCCTCAGTATGCGGCACCGGGGGTGACTGAAGCGGGCGATGAAGCAGAACGCGATCTGGACGTGCCGGCTTTCATGCGTCGTCTGCAGTTCTAAAGTGGTATGGATACCCTTCTGATTCTTCGGTAACCTTCATCACTGCGGAATTCTTGTTCCACATAGAGAATGGGTTCAGAATTGAACAAAAGCCCTGAATCAATCTGCGCCTTATTAAATCGATGTTTGGGATTTCCGAAAGATCGGTTATTGTAGAGCTAAGTGACAGAATTGCCTTCGCATAGGCAGGACCACCGGAAGATTCGGTTCCAACCAACAGCCGGAAGAGCTGATCCAGGGAAGAGTGTATTCGCGGGAAAGACCGCGAGGATCGATGCACGAAGTGCGCCTCCCAGCGGGCGGGCGCATGGCAAGCGACGCTTTTTTGGAGTCGACTGAATGAGATTGGTCCGTGTTTTTGCCAGTGGCCTGGCTTTGGTGGTTGTCGCATCGATCGGGGTGGCAGCCTTTGCGCTGGATGCCCCTCACACTCTGCGCCATGCCAAGCCGGCAAATCAGCATCTGTCCGTGACAAGCCACTCCAGAAGCCGCCACGCGGCAGCGCACCATTCGGTATCGGCCACCACTCCAACCCGTCATCGCAAATACACAGCTGGATCGACTCACTCAGGGGCGACTTTGCGTCACGCTTCTTTGCGGGTCCATCGCCATCGCTACTATGAGCGCTTCACCGCAAGTTCGTTTGCTTCCGGCGATATCTTCGCGGACGACGTAACCACCGGGCGAGAATCCGGTTGTTCGTCAGGCAGCCATTGACGCCCTCGGGGATATGAACGGCACGGCCGTTGTCATCGATCCTTCCAACGGCAGGATCCTGGCGATGGTGAACCAGAAACTGGCGCTTTCTCCAGGTGCCGAGCCCTGCTCGACGATCAAGCTCTCCGTGGCCCTGGCCGCTCTTTCCGAAGGGATTGTCACGCGGGATACGCTGGTGCGGCTGCCCGGTTTCCGCATGAATATGACGGAGGCTCTCGCCCACAGCAATAACCTCTATTTTGAAGAACTTGGCCGCGAATTGGGCTTCGATCGCGTCCGCCACTATGCCAACCAGTTCGGCTTGGGCGAATTGGCCGGCTACAACATTCCCGGCGAGCAGTTGGGCGTTTATCCCGATCAGCCCCTCGCTCAGTCGGAAGGCGGCGTGGGCACGCATGTGCAGCTTCGGCCAGGGTGTTTCGATGACGCCGCTGCAGCTGGGAGCGTTTGTTGCGGCCATCGCCAATGGCGGGACGCTCTATTATCTGCAGCACCCGACTTCGCCTTTGGAGGTCGCCAGCTTCCAGCCCCGTGTGAAGCGCACGCTCGATATCGCGAAGCTCGTGCCCGATCTTCAGGATGGCATGGCCGGCGCCGTCCAATATGGAACCGCGCGCCGCCTGCGCGCCAACTTCCAGGAACTGCCAGTTTTTGGCAAAACCGGAACCTGCTCTGACAAGGGCACCCGCTTCGGCTGGTTCGTTTCCTACTCCGAGACCCCGCAAGGCAGCCTGGTTACGGTCTTCTTCCTCGAGGGCGGGCGGCCCACCTTCGGTCCTCGCGCCGCAGAGCTGACCGGCGAGTTCTACAAGAATCTCTGGGATCGCAATTACTTCGCCGATAAAGGCCGCGCCATCGACCGCTACGGTCCACGGCGGTGCAGTCACAGACGGTTCAGCAGCAGTAGGTTCACCGAAGACGCAGACAGAAGGCCGCCTCCGGGCGGCCTTTTCTTTGTTCCGCAAGCGCTCGCACACAGTGCTTGAAACGAAATTGAACCTGCGTCATCCTATATCTAGCATCCTCGCGCAACTGGGCTGCGCCAACTGGCCCCACGACGAAGCACGAGCGCTTCTTCCCTATGGCTCTGCCCACACATATTCTGCTGACGTATGGTTACGTGCTGCTTTTCGCCTGGGTGCTCGTGGAGCAGATGGGGATTCCGCTGCCTGCGACGCCCGTTCTTCTGGCAGCCGGAGCCCTCTCCGCCGAGCACGAACTGAGTTTCCCGCTGGCCTTGGCCGCCGGCATGCTCGCCTGCGTGACCTCTGACACCGCCTGGTTTCTCGTCGGACGGCGTTTCGGCCACCATGTCCTCCGCATTCTCTGCAAGCTTTCGCTGGAGCCGACTATGTGCGTCCGCAGAACGCAGGATTCCTTTGGCCGCCGGCGCGAAGTCACCCTGATGATCGCCAAGTTTGTGCCCGGCCTGGCCACGCTCGCTCCACCCGTTGCCGGCCAGAACGGCATGGAACTGGAGCGTTTCCTTCTGTTCGACGGCATTGGCGCGTCCCTATGGGTCGGCGCGCTGCTGGGGGCGGGCAGGCTCTTTGGCGACGCTCTGAAGCGCGATCCCAGTCTTCTGAATTGGGTCGGACGCTTCTCCGGCGTGCTGCTTGGTGCTGGGTATCATCGGCTTCTTCGTTGGCCGCCTGGTTCGCCGTCGCCGCTTCCTGCGCAAGCTTGTGGCGTCACGCCTTGAGCCAGAGGAACTGAAGCGCCAGATGGATGCCGGCGAGCCGGTTTTTATCGTCGACCTGCGCCATCCGCTTGAATTGTTGCCCGACCCGTTCACGCTGCCGGGCGCGCTGCATCTTTCGCCGGAGACGCTGACCAAACGCGTGCACGAGATCCCGCGCGACCGGGACATTATTCTTTACTGCACCTGCCCCAGCGAAGCCACGGCCGCCAAGACGGCCATGACGCTGCACAAACTGGGCATCGACCGGGTGCGTCCGCTGCGCGGCGGATACGATGAGTGGAAGCGGCTCGGCTATCCGCTCGACGCGATCGAGCCGGTTATGCCACTCGTGCAAGTGATGCCGGCCACGAGTTAAGACGTCACGACAGCGCTGCAACCTTCGTTCCAATGGGCGTACGCTGTCGGCTGTGCAGAGGTACGGCACGCTCCACGGCGCCTCCGCCCTGCTTCCGGTTCCAACAACTTAAAGTCAGGCTTGATTCTTGTCGCGCGTCCGGCCTTTGGGGATGCGCCATGGCGTTTTCTTCTCCTCGGAATCGGGCGAGGATGCTAGAGCTGCGCTCGCTGAGGCAAAGGCACATAAGCGCCCAAGCCTTAGTATGGTGTGGAGCATTCGACGACTGGAGTGGAAGACTTTGGCCTACGACGATCTGCGCGACTGGATCAAGACTCTCGAAAAGCACGGCGAACTCAAGCGCATCCGCGAAGAAGTTTCGCCGGAGCTGGAAATCACTGAGATCACCGATCGCGTGTCGAAGATGGGAGCTCGCGGCTATTCCGATGCGCAGAGAGTCGCCGCTCCTGCGAAATACGCTCCCGGCGGTCCGGCACTGCTTTTCGAAAACGTCAAAGGGTCATCCCGGTCACAAGGTCCTCATCAACCAGTTCGGCAGCGAGCGGCGCATGGCTCTGGCGCTCGGCGTGAATAAGCTCGATGAGATCGCCGAGCGGATCCACGGCTTGATGAATGTGAAGCCGCCAACCGGTGGCTTCTTCGACAAGCTCAAGATGCTGCCGCAGCTGGGCGAGCTGGCCAACGTGTTCCCCAAGACTGTCACCGCGAAAGATGCGCCGTGCAAGGAAGTCATTCTGCGCGAAAGCTTCGATCTCAACGCATTTCCGATTCTCAAGTGCTGGCCGCACGATGGCGGCCGGTTTATCACGCTGCCCTGCGTGCACACGCGCGACCCTGCAGGCGGGGGCACCGGCAAGCGCAACATCGGCATGTATCGCATGCAGGTCTACGACGGCCAGACCACCGGCATGCACTGGCAGCGGCAGAAAGTTGCCGCCGAACACTACCGCAATGCGCTGCGCAATGCTGCTGCGCAACTCGTCCGACAATCCGCTCGAGCGCGCGCTGTGGCCGCGATGGCCGAGTCGGCCGGCGGCGCGGTCGCGATTCCGCGACGGCCCGATGCGGCGGCCTGCCCCAGGTGTCGCTCGGCAATCTGAAAGGCTCGCGGCTCGAAGTCGCCGTGGCCATCGGCACCGATCCCGCGACGACATTCTCCGCCATCGTTCCCGCGCCGCCTGAAGTCGAAGAGTTCATGATCGCCGGCTTCCTGCGCGGCAAGCCCGTCGAGATCGTCAAGTGCGAAACCGTCGATCTTGAAGTTCCCGCGCACGCCGAAATCGTTCTTGAAGGCTATGTGGAGCTAGGCGAGCTGCGCGCCGAGGGCCCCTTCGGCGACCACACCGGCTTCTACACCCTGACCGACGAATACCCGGTCTTCCATCTCACCTGCATCACGCATCGCAAGGACCCCATCTACGCCGCCACCATCGTGGGCAAGCCGCCCATGGAAGACGCGTGGATGGGCAAGGCCGTGGAGCGCATCTTTCTGCCGGCGATGAAGATGACCATCCCCGAGCTGGTCGACATTCATCTGCCCGTCGAAGCCGTCTTTCACAACCTGATGATTGTGTCGATCCGCAAGAGCTATCCCGGCCAGGCGCGCAAAGTGATGAACGCCATCTGGTCGCTGGGCCAGGCCATGTTTACCAAGTGCATCATCGTGGTGGATGAGGACTGCGATGTGCAGAACATTGGCGAAGTCGTGCTGCGCGTGGCCAACAACATCGATCCCGAGCGCGACATCCAGTTCACGCTCGGCCCGATCGATTCGCTCGATCACTCGTCGCGCCTGCCCAACTACGGATCGAAGATGGGCATCGATGCCACGCGCAAATGGAAGGCCGAAGGCTTCGATCGTCCCTGGCCCGCGATGATCGAAATGGACCGCGCCACCAAGGCCAAAGTCGACGCGATGTGGGCGAAGCTGGGCCTTTAAGCAAAGCGCGGCCCGTGGACGTACCGTTGTCTCGCTTTGGTAGAATTCCGCCAGGCTCGATTCTCGCCATGGACCATGCGCATTCGTCTTCTCCGCATCACGACGCTCCTTTGCTTTGTTGTCTCAGCGTGTGCGTCCATCCATGCCACTGAGCCCTACGGACTGGACCTTCATGGTGCGCCTGTCCAGGAGTTAGCCGGACCGGGAATTCATGTGGTGGTGCTTATATTCGCCGCCAGCGATTGTCCCATCTCCAACCGCTACGTCCCTGAAATCGCGCGCTTGAATCGCGAGTTCACAAAGCAGGGTGTCCGTATCTGGTGGGTCTTTCCCAACCCGGAGGACAATTCGTCCACAGTCGCGCAACACAATCATTCGTTCGGCATTGCAGAACCAACCGTGCTGGACACGCGCCAAAGGCTCGTCCAACTGGCGCATGCCACTGTCACCCCGGAAGCGGCCGTTTTCAGGTCAAATGGGAATGTACTCCGCGAAGTCTATCGAGGCCGTATCGACGATCGTTATCGTTCGATCGGACAGGAACGCCCTCAGCCGCAGCGGCACGATCTCGAGGCAGCCATTTCAGCGGCCCTGACTGACAAACCCGTCCCTCCATCCGGCGGGCCGGCCATCGGCTGTTCGATCGTCTATTTACAGAAGTGATGAAGATCCGGCCCATTTCGGCGGTCGCGGGTTTAGCTGCTTGCATCGTGTTACTCGGTCCTCTGCGCGAATCGACTGTCTATGGCGCGCATCCCGTCGGATCGCAAGCTCCCACAGCCACCTCTCACAGCGATGGAAGAACGGCACGAGTCCAATCCCAGTTAGCGCCAACCTGGAGTCGCGACGTCGCGAGCGTTCTCTACAAGAACTGTGCCACGTGCCATCATCCCGGCGGAGCAGGTCCATTCAGCTTGCTCACTTATGCGGATGCAAGGCGCTGGGGACCGCAACTGATGACGGTTACGCATTCGCGCTTCATGCCTCCGTGGCTGCCCGAACCCGGCTACGGAGATTTTGCCGATGTACGGCGTTTGAGCGACCATGAACGGGATCTGATCAAGCAGTGGGTCACTGCAAAGATGCCGCAAGGCGATCCCGCTGCCGCGCCGGCACCGCCTCACTACGACGCCAATTGGCTGATGGGCAAGCCCGATCTGATTCTCAAGGTTGCTCGCCCGTACACGCTTCCCGGCGGGGGCACGGACACCTTTCGCAATTTCATCCTCCCGTATCCGCTCAAGGAGACCCATTACATCCGGGCCATGGAAATCCGGCCGGGCACGCCCCAGATCGTTCATCATGCCAACATCACCGTCGATCGCACGGGCAGCTTGCGCAGGCAGTTTCCGAATGATTGGCAGAATGGCGTCGCGGGCATGGAATTGATGGTCGATGCGGGCAATAAATTTGATCCCGATAGCCATTTTCTTTTCTGGAAACCGGACACTCCGGCGCTCGTCGAGCCTGCGGGAATGCCGTGGCGGCTCGATCCGGGAAATGACCTGATTCTCAACATGCACCTCAAGCCATCGGGCAAAGCGGAAACACTCGACGCCGAGATCGGCCTCTATTTCACTCCCGACCCGCCCGCCAAACAGCCGATGTTGATTGACCTCGAACGCGACGATGCACTCGACATCCCCGCGGGGGATGCGAACTTTGTCGTGGAGGATTCGCTGACACTGCCCGTCGATGTCGATGTGTTCGGAGTCTATCCGCACGCGCACTATCTTGGCCGCGATATGCGGGGCTGGGCCATTTTGCCCAACGGCGAAAAGAAGTGGCTGGTGTGGATTCGCGACTGGGACATCGATCGCCAGGCGGTCTACCGCTACAAGGAGCCCGTGTTGTTGCCGAAAGGCACCGTACTCCACATGCGCTACACCTACGACAATTCCTCCACGAACATTCACAACCCTCATTCGCCTCCCGTGCGTGTGCGCGCCGGCAATCGTTCGGAGGATGAGATGGCGCATCTGTGGTTCCAGGTGTTACCCGTCCACGTGCAGCCCGGCACGCCGGATCCGCGCCTCTTGCTCGAAGAAACGTGGATGCGCAATCGGCTTCGCAAAACTCCGGAGGATCAGGTCAGTCTCTACAACTTCGCTGCCGCACTGGCTGGCGAGGGCAAGTTTGCTGAAGCAGTTTCTGCGTTTGAGCAGAATTTGAAACAGTCCCCGCATGACGTGCGAACCCTCACTGCACTCGGTGCGGCGTTGGAAGGCGCGGGCGATTGGCAGCAGGCCCAGCAGCGCTTTCGGAGCGCCATTGAAGCTGCTGGAACCGGCGACTCTTCAGCTTGCGATCCTCGGTTCGACCTGGCCACCTCCGAGTTTCGGCACGGCCAGCGGGAGGCGGCAGGGGAGTTTCGGACGCAGGTGGCTTCGTGTCCGGAAGATGCGGAGGCGTTGACGGGTCTGGCACAGATTGAGATCGAGGCAAACCAGAGCAGCCAGGCTGTTCAGCATCTGACGGCGGCCATCCGCATCAATCCCTCTCTCGCTGACGCACATGAGCAGCTCGCGCGTGCCTATGCTCAATCAGGCGATCTGCAGGGTGCGCTCGCCGAGCTCGAAAAGGCTGCGCAACTGAAGCCAGATGACGCGACAATTCATTCCGGGTTGTCTCAAGTGCTTGCGGCGACCGGCAACTTGCAGCAGGCCATCGACGAGCAGCGGACGGCTCTGAAGCTTCTGGAAGACGATGCCGATGGGTGGAACAATCTCGGCGTTCTGGAGGCTCGCACAGGACATGCCTCCGCGGCGCGCGACGCGTTTCAACATGCCTTGCGCTTGGATCCGCAACACCAACAGGCCAAGGCGAATCTGGCGCGCCTGCAATCTCAAAACTGAATCCAAAACTGACAAGCTCTGTTTTGTTATGAACTTTAGAGACAGAACACGAGGAGACCCCGATATCGTCTCTGGTATACCTGAATGCATGCATGGTGTATTTCGCGGGCTTGTGTTGGCTCTCCTCGCAGCATCGCTCGCTCCGGCAACTCCCCTGCTCGCGCAGCAGTCTCCTGACAATTTCCATTGGATCGACTTCCACGCGAAGCCGGATCAGGACACGGTTGTCTGGGTGACGCGCTCGCTTGATCCGGAAAAATGGACGGCCATTCGCGAAATAGGCGTGGAGTACGATGCGGCGCTGGTTGTGACTACGTTGCGCAAGACGCCGCAAACTCCACCCGCTTTGGATTCGTTCTCCGTGTGGAGTGTGTCGCTGACCAATCACAGTGTGAATCTGCTGGCTTCGGGAGCCAATCTGCGGCTGCTTGACTGGATGCTTTTTGCGATTGGACGCCCGCGTGATCTCGGAGCTCTCTACGACGATTGCAATGAGTGCGACGCGTCAACGTACTTCACGGCGTTCTATTACGACATCACGCAACACAGCTGGGCGGGACGATGGATGCGAGGCAAACAGGCCATTCCATTATCGAGCGCAAGCGTCCCGCAGAATGTGACCGTGTCGCCGGCATACGCCGTCCTGGCCGATCCCAACGGTCACGAGATCGTGAGCACGTGGAACCACTTCGACTATGGAAAGTTAAAGGATCCGGAAGATTACATCTACCAATACGATGTGGACCCACTGAGCGGACTGGAGCGCACCCAGCGCCTCAACGGCAGGGAGGCGGACGCGATGAAGCGCAGGATCTGTGCTGGAACCGATGCGGTCACGGGATTGGCGCGTGGTCAGGATTCATCCCTCTGCCAGACGAAGCCCCAGATACCCCGCAAGAGCCCACGGAAACCCGCGAACTGAGAATCAGTGGCGGGTGGCCCCGTTCCCCTGGGGAAAACAAGCGCGCACCACATAAATAATGGAGTGCCCCCGGGTCCCTCGCTTTTGGGGACCGGGGCCACTCGCCTGCTGCCCGCATGGATGCGCTACAGCTCGTCAGGTTCTTCCTCCCCGGTCCCCAAAGGCGAGGGACCGGGGGCACCCTCGGTACCCTTGGCTGGATGGAATTCCCCTTGGGACCGGGGCCACCCACCTATCCGCCGTTTAGCCGGTTTACCCCGCGACGACAAAGCGATTGCCTTGAATTGGTTAGAGCTAAGCGCCTGTAGGCAAGCGCGCATTTTATGCGCAAGCCTGGCGATGCCCATTCCTCGCAGGGCATCCAATCCTTATGGAGCAAAAGTTCATGAACGCGATTTCCCGGTACGCGTCCTACCTGTCGATTTCACTTGCCCTTCTCATCGCCGCGGGATGCCGCGGCAATCAGAATCAGAACGCGACCAGCGCCAACCCCGCAACTCCGGATCAGACCCAGGCCCAGGACCAGGCGCAGGATCCGACGTCTGCGAATATTGTCCCGATTTCGAATGCGAGCGCCGCCATTGCTACGAGCGCCGCCAGTGCTCCGCAGGACACCAGCGGAGCGTATAGCGACCAAGGGGCACCGTCTGCAAGTCCTGACCAGCAATATGACGATGATTCGGGCTACGGCGAACAGGTGGCGGATACGGCGCCGCAGCCTCCGCCGCCGCTGCCCACCTACGATCAGCCCGATTGCCCCGGCGACGACTACATCTGGACGCCTGGCTATTGGTCCTATGGGCAGGACGGCTACTACTGGGTGCCTGGAGCGTGGGTTGAAGCACCCTATCAAGGCGCGCTCTGGACGCCCGGTTATTGGGGCTACGATCGTGGACATCGCCATTACGCGTTCTATCGCGGCTACTGGGGACCGCACATTGGCTACTACGGCGGCATCAATTACGGTTTCGGCTATGTAGGTTTTGGATACCAGGGAGGGTACTGGAACCAGGGCCATTTCGATTACAACCGAAGCGTGAATCGTGTGAATGTGAACCAGGTGCACTACGTCTACAACCGGACGGTCGTCTACAACAACACGTACAACACCACCAACAACACCAGGATCAGCTACAACGGCGGTTCCGGCGGAATCAACGTTCGCCCGCGTCCCGCGGAACTGGCCGCAATTCATGAACAGCATGCGCCCCCGATGACCGCGCAGGTGCAGCATGCGCAGCAGGCGCGGGCCGATCGAGCGAACTTCGCCGCCGTGAATCGGGGCAATCCAGCAAATCCGGTGATCACGCGCCCGTTAGCTGCGGATCACAACATCAGACCGCCTGCCCAGATCGCGGCACGCAACGCAGCGCAGCAACAGCCTCAACGTGCTCCCGAGCCGATGCGCCCGAATGCCGCGCCGATGCCTGGACCCGCCGCCCGTGAAAATGGGTCCAACCGCGGAGTTCCTCAACCGAATGGGCAGCGCAACCAGGCTCCGCCGCCCAACCAAATCCAGCCACGCAACCAAGTGCCGCCGTCGCAGAATCATCATCCGGCAAACCAGCCGCAGGAACGTGTTCCCATGGCGCGGCCTGCTGCTCCGCATACAGAGCCCCCGCTAGCAAGGCCCGCGCCGCAGTACACGCGGCCGCAACCCAATCAGCCGGGGCGTCCACAGTCTGGGCGACCGACGCCTGCACCGATCCAGCCGCGTATGGTTCCGCAACCGCAACCAGAGCACACAGCCCCGCCGCAACGGGTTGCGCCGACGCGTCCCGAGCCGCCGCCCGCTCAAACGCAGCGCGCGCAACCCGTGCGCCCCACTGCGCCCCAGCACGCGCCTCCACCCTCTCGACCGGCGCCTCAAGCGCAGACGAAACCGTCTGCGAGTCGGCCGGCACAACGGCCCGACGAGAAGCATCCTCAGTAGTGTGGATTTTTCGCGCGAGGTGCGCGCCTTATTGGGCTATCAGAACGCGGATGCCAACGAGGTTGCGCACCCACCGCGCGGGACGTTTCTCCCCCGTCGCAACGAGTTGAAAGAGTCCATTGTTCCCGAGCGACTTGCCATCCACGGAATCTGCGACCAGGACAGTGCCATCGTGCACGTCCGGCGTAATTTCGCCAATGGAGTAGACCACCTGGTAACCGTCGGCCCCCTCGGCCACTACATACAGCCGGAATTCCTTCCCGCGCGGCTTTGCCGGGACGCCGAGCGGCGTCAACAGGTCAATCAACGGCACACCAGAATAAGTTTGGTTTGCCTTCGCGTGCTCGTTGTAGACGGTGATGGTGGTGTGGGGCAGCGCGGCCAGACTGGGTGATGTCCACTCCGTCGTCTTCCCGGCAAGTGTGATCTTCAGCGCCCCCGACGGCGCTGTTGCATGGGTCATCTCTTCTTGAATGCGGGATGTATCCGGCTGCGCCGAAGTACCCATCGGCTGGGCCTGGGTCGTACCCTGGCTTTGGCCGTAGGAGAGCGGCTGCAGCAGGCCCATCGCGAGAATTAAGATCGCATTCCCAACCGTTCCACGCATCAAAAATCCCTCCACGCGTTCCATCGTATACTGGACCTATGTCGATTGTGCGCAACCTCGCCGGTATCGCCAAGGGGATGAGCATCACCTTCGGCGAAATCTTCAGGCCTACCGAGGTCGAAAACTATCCCGACGGTCCCGGCCCTCTGCGCGGAGCGGTTTTCCAGCAGCGCTTTCGTGGAAAACACGTGTTGCAGCGTGACGAGAACGGGCTGGAGAAGTGTGTGGCCTGTTTTCTTTGTGCAGCCGCATGCCCGGCAAACTGCATCTTCATCGAGGCTGCCGAGAACACCGAGGAGCAGCGCATCTCCTCGTCTGAGCGCTACGCCAAGGTCTACAACATCGACTACAACCGTTGCATCTTTTGCGGATATTGCGTGGAAGCCTGCCCCACCGACGCGATTACCCACGGCCACGGCTTCGAGCTTGCCTCTCTGAACGCGACCAGCCTGGTCATGCGCAAAGAGGACATGCTGGTGCCGGTGGCGTCGCTCACCGCAGCGAAATAGCCCACCGGCGTACCCCTCCCGCTATCCTAAGTACTTTTGGATTTCACGATGCCTCCGTCTATCCTGAGGAGTGCATCCTCCAACGCCGTTGCCAGGAGGCTCGAGAAGACATGACCACAGCCCGCGAACATCCTCTGTACGACATCCTCAAACAGCGCATCGCCATCATCGATGGCGCGATGGGCACGACCATCCGCACTTACGGCATGAAGGAAGCAGACATCCGTGGAGACCGTTTCAAGAATTCGCGGAAAGACTTGCTCAACAACGGCGATCTTTTCACTTTGACGCAACCGAAGATGATCGGTGACATCCATCGCCGATTTCTCGAAGCCGGGGCGGACATCCTTGAGACCAATACCTTCGGAGCGACCAGCATCACGCAAAGCGAATTCTTTGTCGAAGATCCGCGCGAGCGCGGCGGCCGCAAAGATCCTGCGTTCTACGAGAAGATCATTGCCGATCCCTTCCTGAACGATCTTGCCTGGGAGATCAATGAGCAGTCGGCGAAGCAATGCCGGGAATGGGCGGATCGTGTCGCCCAGGAAACGGGGCGACCACGGTTCGTAGCCGGGGCGATTGGGCCGCTGACGGTGTCTCTTTCGAACTCGCCGGATGCCGACGATCCCGGCTTTCGGGTGGTCACATTCGACCAGGTGAAAAACGCCTACAAACTGCAGGTGCGCGCCCTTATCGCCGGCGGCGTCGACTTGCTTCTGGTGGAGACCATCTTCGACTCGTTGAATGCGAAGGCTGCGCTGGTCGCGATCCGCGAGGTGTTTGATGAAGACGGTCTTGCTGCGGGCAAAAGGGAATTGCCGGTGATGATTTCGGCAGCCGTGGGCCGCGGAGGCGAAACCTTGATCTCGGCGCAGACCACCGAGGCGTTTTGGAACGCCGTGAAGCATGTGAAGCCGCTGTCTGTAGGGCTCAATTGTTCGCTGGGTCCGGATCTGATGTATCCGTTTCTGAGCGAGCTGTCGGAGAAGGCGGACGTAGCGATCTCGTGCTACCCGAATGCGGGTTTGCCGAATCCGCTCTCCGAAACCGGCTTCGATCTGGGACCCGCCGGACATGGCGCGCTATCTGGGTGAATTTGCGCGTGCAGGGTTGATCAACATTGCGGGCGGATGCTGCGGCAATACGCCCGAGCACATCGCGGCGATTGCCAAAGCGCTTGAAGGGCAACCTCCGCGGGAGTTGGACCAGGTCGAGGTCGCAGCGTGAGCGAGATCCCTTCACCTAAACCTCTTCGTCTGTCTGGATCGCAGCCGTTTACGCAACAGCCCGGCGTCTACATCATGATCGGCGAGCGGACCAACGTGGCCGGCTCGCCGAAGTTCGCCAAGTTGGTCAAGCTTGGCAAATTCGAAGAGGCTGTCAGTGTCGCCCGGCAGCAAGTTGAAAACGGCGCGAACGTCCTCGACATCTGCATGGATGAAGGCATGATCGACGGCGTCGCGGCCATGTCGCGCTTCCTGCAGTTGCTGGCCAGCGAACCCGAGGTCGCCAAGGTCCCCTTCATGGTGGACTCCTCGAAGTGGGAAGTCATCGAGGCAGGGCTGAAGTGCCTTCAGGGCAAAGGGATCGTGAATTCGATCTCGCTGAAGGAAGGCGAAGACAAATTTCGTGAGCATGCCGCCGCCGTTCTCAAGTACGGTGCTGCCGCAGTCGTCATGGCCTTCGACGAACAGGGTCAGGCCGCGACGTTCGACGACAAAATCCGCGTCTGCGAACGAGCCTACAAAATCCTCGTGAACGATGTTGGTTTTCCTGCCGAAGACATCATCTTCGATCCAAACATTCTCACCGTCGCGACCGGCATGGAGGAGCACAACAACTACGCGGTCGACTTTATCAACGCGACGCGCTGGATCAAGGCAAACTTGCCACACGCCAAGGTCAGCGGTGGGGTATCGAATATTTCGTTCAGCTTTCGCGGCAACAACAAGGTGCGTGAGGCCATGCACTCCGCGTTTCTCTATCACGCCATCGCGGCAGGCATGGATATGGGCATTGTGAATGCCGGCATGCTCGAAGTATATGAAGAGATCGAGCCTGAACTGAAAGTGCTGGTCGAGGATGTGCTGCTCAACCGCCGTCCGGATGCAACAGAGCGACTGGTCGAGTTCGGCGAAGCGTTGAAGGCGGCGAGCTCCGGCGCAGCAGTGAATGAGAAGAAGGCCGAAGAGTGGCGCAACGGCACCGTTGAAGAGCGGCTGTCGCACGCACTGGTCAAGGGCATCGACACGTACATCGAGATCGATGCCGAGGAGGCTCGCGTCAAGCTGGGCCGCCCTCTGCTGGTGATCGAAGGGCCGCTCATGGACGGCATGAGTGTGGTGGGCGATCTGTTCGGTGCAGGCAAGATGTTTCTGCCGCAGGTAGTCAAGTCGGCCCGCGTGATGAAGAAGGCCGTGGCGCACCTGACGCCGTACATGGAAGCCGAGAAGGCTGCGATGGTGGCGGCGGGCGAGGTTGTCAAGGCGCAAGGAAAGATCCTGCTCGCCACGGTCAAGGGCGACGTGCACGATATCGGCAAGAACATCGTCGGCGTGGTTCTTGCGTGCAATAACTACGATGTTGATCGATCTGGGCGTGATGGTTCCGTGCGAAAAAATCCTGGAGCGCGCCAAGGCGGAGAAGGCGGACATCATTGGCCTCAGCGGCCTCATTACGCCGTCTCTCGATGAGATGGTGCATGTGGCGCGCGAGATGGAGCGCCAGGGTTTCAAGTTGCCGTCTGCTGATTGGCGGGGCGACCACGAGCCGCGCGCACACCGCAGTCAAAATTGCGCCGCACTACAGCGAACCGGTGGTGCACGTACTCGATGCCAGCCGGGCGGTGCCGGTAACAACGAGCCTTCTGAGCGACGAGGGCAAGCCGCATTTGTCGCGCAGCATCGCGCCGAGTACGAGAAGCTTCGCAAGGCCCATGCGACGCCGCGCCAGAAGCTCGTCTCTCTCGAGACTGCGCGCAAACGGCGCACTCCGATCGAGTGGCGCGCCGAAGACCTGCCCAGTCCCGAATTCACGGGCGTGCGCGTTCTCGACAACTTTCCTCTTGCGACGTTGCGCGAGTTCATTGACTGGACGCCGTTCTTCCACACATGGGAACTGAAAGGTGTCTACCCGCGCATTCTTCGACGACGAGAGACAGGGCGCGCAGGCACGGCAAATCTTCACCGAAGCGAACGCGCTGCTCGATACGATGATCGAGAAGAAGCTGATCACCGCGCGCGGCGTCTATGGGCTGTTCCCCGCAAACGCGTTGTGCGACGACGTCGAGTTGTATGTGGACGGCACGCGCGGCAACGGTGCTCGAGAGCTTCCATTTTCTTCGCCAGCAAGCCAACAAAGAGGGAAGCGAGCCCTGCCGGTCGCTCGCCGATTTCATCGCGCCGAAAGCGACAGGGCTGCGTGATCACATTGGCGCCTTCGCGGTCACCAGCGGGATCGGCCTCAAAGAACTCTGCGACGGATTTCGCGCCAAGCACGATGACTACAACGCAATCATGGCCGAAGCCATTGCCGATCGCCTGGCCGAAGCCTTTGCCGAATGCCTGCATAAGCGGGTGCGCGATGAGTGGGGCTATGGCCGCGCAGAGAAGCTCAGCATCGATGACCTGGTTCACGAGAAGTATCGCGGCATTCGACCGGCTGCGGGCTATCCGGCTTGTCCCGACCACACGGAGAAGGGCACGCTATGGCGCTTGCTCGATGTGCAGACGAATACGGGCATGCTGATCACCGAATCTTTCGCCATGTGGCCAGGCTCGAGCGTCAGCGGACTCTACTTCGCGCATCCGGAGTCGCGCTACTTCTCGCTGGGCAAGATCGATCGCGACCAGGTGGCCGACTATGCCAACCGCAAAGGGATGAGCGTGGCAGAGGTCGAGCGATGGCTCGGGCCCAATCTGAACTACGATCCCGCGACCTAGCCGTTGAACGATTCGATTCGTGATGTCGTGAAGCAAACCCCCATCTTCCGTGATCGCCGCGAATTGACGCATGCAAATGGGCAGTGTTTAGATGGACGGCGGCGTGCAAGGCCATCGTGCCTGTGCGCAGAGAATCAGAGGCACCCAAAATGAAAGCGGGGACGGGGATGCTTGCAGCACTGGCTTTGTCGGGCGCTTTGATGTGCGGATGCGGCGGTGGAAGCGGAACGGCGGCAGCACCGCCAACCGCTGGCCCGCAAGCCACTCCGCCACTGTTCTTCACCGCAAACGCGCAGAACGGCGCGGTGATTGTTACTCTTCAACCCGCAACTCCCGGCGTCCACCGTGTACTACACCACGGACGGCACCACCCCGACGACGGCCTCGCAGATTTACGAAGCGCCCTTTCTCGTTGCATCCAATCTGACCGTCAAGGCGATCGCCGCGGCGAACGGTGGCACGCCCAGCAAAGTGAATTCTCAGTCCTTCGCACCCAACATTCCATCCGGCACGCTGGTTTGGTCCGACGAATTCACCAACACGACAGGCGCCAATGCAGCACCCAATCCGAACGTCTGGACGTACGACACCGGCAACAGCGGCTTCGGCAATCATGAGTTGGAGAACTACTGCGCGTGGGGTTCGAACACCGCGCCGTGCTCAACGGCAAACCCCAGCGCTTATCGTCGGTACAGATGGCTACCTGCACATCGAGGCGCAGCAACCTTCTCCGGGCGTGTACACCTCGGCGCGACTCAAGACGCAGGGGCTTTTCAGCTTTCAGTACGGGCGCGTTGAATTTCGCGCCATGGTGCCGGAGGCGCAAGGTTTCTGGCCCGCGGCCTGGCTGCTGGGAAACAACATCGTCACCGCCGATTGGCCGGCCTGCGGCGAGATGGATGTGCTGGAGCGCGTGAATGCCGCGAAGACTCCCGACTGGAACGAAGGCTCGGTTCATGGCATCGGGTTCACGGGTGACACTGGTCTGGGCACGTGTGGTCAACTTCCCGGCAGGTCAAACCGCGGCGCAGTGGCACACCTACGGCATGATCTGGACCAAGGGCAGCGTGGCCTACTACATCGATGATCCTGCGCATCCTTACGTCACATACACCACTTCAAGCCTCGCCAATCTGAGCGGCGCAATCTGGCCCTTCGACGCGGGCCAAAGCAGTTTCATCCTTCTTAACCTTGCCATCGGCGGGGACTGGCCCGGTCCGCCCAACTCCGCCACGCCGTTTCCGTCGGAGATGCTGGTGGATTATGTGCGCGTCTACACGAATTGACGGAACTGAAAATTCGCTCAAAATGTTGTGTTCCGCCTTGGATGGTTTTGCATTCCGCTCCTCCTTTCGCAGTCAAACGCTGTAAGATTCTCCTTCGGAGAAATCATGCTCGCTTACCCGCTTGTTCCCAGCCTGCCTGTTGGTCCTTCTCTTCGCAGCGAATTCTATTGGCTCAGTCTCCTGGAGTGGCGCGGCTCAAGGTCGCCTCGCCAGACGGCCAGATCGTCTTTATTCTTGGAGACGCGACAGCCAGCCAGGCTCTTGAACCGGGCGTGAACGACCTCCGTTACGCGGTCGATTTTCACGGCAAATGGCTGATGGATGAATCGGTGCTTGGACTGAAGCTGGAAGGCCAGCCTGCGCTGGGGCCCGGGTATGAAGCAAGTCCAGCGTGCAAACCGGCCAGCACGATGAGACCTACACCATTCCTGTCGGCAAGACCAGCAGCGTGCGCGATCATTACAACTCGGCGCTTGTCGATCTTGCGGATGATTCCGGGCGAAAGCTGTCGATTGAAGTCCGTGCGTTCGACGACGGAGTCGCGTTCCGCTACATCGTTCCCGATCAACCTTCCATCCACGAGCGTGCGTATCGAGCACGAGCTGACACAATTCCGCTACGCGAAAGATGCGACGCTCTATCCGCTTGATCCTCGAGGGCTTTCAAACGCCGTATGAGGACGAGTACCAGATGCGGCAGGTCAGCGGCATTCACCATGACTGGCTGATCGGCCTGCCCTTGCTGGCGGAGGTCCCGGGAATTGGCTGGGTTGCTGTGACGGAAGCCGACATCGATCACTATGCGGGCATGTACCTGCGCAAAGACAAGCCCGCATTCGGCCTGTGCGCGGAGCTTTCGCCGCGATTAGATCAGCCGGGCATTGCCGTCGAAGACCGAGGCCCCCGTCACCACTCCCTGGCGCGTGCTGATGATCGGCGACGAGCCGGGGCGCCTGATCGAATCGAACATCGTTCTGAATCTGAATCCGCCGTCGAAGATCGCGGATACGTCGTGGATCAAGCCAGGGAAAGTCGGCGTGGGACTGGTGGTCCGGTGAGGCTGCGCCAAGCGTGAGCTTCAAGCCGGGCATGAACACGGCGACCATGAAGCACTACATCGACTTTGCTTCGGCGTCCGGATTCTCCTATATGCTGATCGACGCAGGCTGGGCTGTGGCCGAACGCAACGGGCCGCAGGATTACGCAGCGCTGGCTGACATCACACGCGTCACGCCCGAGATCGACATGCCTGAGTTGCTGCGCTATGCCAAAGAGAAGAATGTCCGGATCTGGCTCTGGTCGCACTGGACCTCGGTCGACAAGTACATGGAACAGGCCTTTCCGCTTGTTTGAGCAGTGGGGCATTGCAGGCGTCAAAATCGACTTCATGAATCGCGACGATCAGCAGATGGTGAGCTGGTATCGCCATGTTGTCGGAAACTGGCGGCGCAGCATCATCTAATGATCGACTTTCATGGCGCGTTCAAGCCCGACGGACTGCGCCGCACCTGGCCCAACCTGATTACCCGCGAAGGCGTGATGGGCAAGGAGTATCTGAAATGGTCGCGCGCGCACTACTCCCGTGCACAACACCACGCTGCCTTTCACGCGCATGCTCGCCGGGCCCACTGGACTATACGCCGGGGGCCTTCGGCAACAGCAACCGGGAAAACTTTGTCGCCCGGAATCTGATGCCGATGGGACTCGGAACACGCGGGCGCATGAGCTTGCTCTCTACGTTGTTTTGGAGAGCCCGCTCATGATGGTCTCCGATTACCCCGAGCACTACGCCGGCCAGCACGATTTTGAATTCATCAAGCAGGTGCCGACCACGTGGGATGAAGTGCGCGTGCTCGACGGCCGCCCGCGGGAAAACATTACGCTGGCTCGACGCAGCGGCAAAGACTGGTATCGTCGGCTCCATCACCAACTGGGACGCACGCGACGTGAAGGTCCCGCTGAGCTTTCTCGGCGACGGGAAGTACGTTGCTGAAATCTATGCCGATGCGCCCGACGCGGGGACCGAAGCCACCCACACCACGTTCGCAAGGCAGCCGGTTGATCGCAACACGGTGCTCGACGTCCACATGGTTTCCGGCGGCGGAAATGCCATTTGGATTCATCCCGAGCGCTGAACCCGCAAAAACTCACAAGACTCTGCCTCCTCGCAGGACCGGGAGATCCACGGACATTAGATTTCAGTCGCGAAACTTTGCGAAGGATCAGCGACGCCGGGTGCTGACCCAGGTCAAACAGGCACCGGTCAGAACGCCGACCGCAAACACGATACCCATCGCTTCGAATGGCCTCTGCTTGACCTGGTGCTTTGCATCGTCGAGAACATCTTCAGCCGTATTACGGCCTTGCTTGATCGCCTTGACAGCCGACTTCACTCCATCTTCGACGGCTTCGGTCACAACTGTCTTGATATGAGAAACCTCGCGAAAAACATCTTCGACCGATGGCACCTTTTCCATTAGATCTCGGGACATATCGTGTCTTCTCCTTAAAGGGGTTCTTATCGAGACTTCCCTTGATTCCGCCGCCGATTTTGACCTGGTACGGCACCGGATAGGATTCTCGGCAAAAGTGACCCTGCATGTGGTGTGATGTGATCCGACGCCTGGTCGTTGTACCTCAGGGGGGCAGCCTCGCTCCGAAGCCCCTTCCCACCCCAAATTAACCCGTTCAGATGGATTTACACCCCATTCGCTGCAACCGTCTTGCACCGCAATCCCTCTGTGATACAAGAAATACATTCAAGTTTGCCCCCAAAGGGCAAGCCTGAGTTTCATGCAGAGTGGCTGAGGGACGAGCCCTGTGACGCCACGACAACCTGCCCGCGCAAAACGGGAGTATGGTGTCAACTCTTGCCCGGAGACGGGGAACATGAGATTCGGGGGTCGCTTCAGCACTCTTGGCTGAGGCGGCTCGCACGGTTACTTCGAGTCCATTTCACGTTCGCTCATTCTTTGAGCCAGTCACGCGCTCGTATACCTTGCAGTCACTCGCGCCTATGCGAGGGACTTGTGACGACTGCTTACGAGTTGCGATGTCGGGAATGCGGCAAGACCTATGGGCTCCAGCCGCTTTCCATCTGTGATGAGTGCTTTTCTCCGCTTGAGGTGGCGTTTGACCTCGAGTATGCCCGCACCCGCTTTACCCGCGAAGTCGATTGCCGCAGGGCCCGCTGAACATGTGGCGCTATCGCGCGCTGCTGCCGGTTGCGGATAGCTATGTTCCCCAGACGCCGTCGGGTCTGACGCCGCTGGTGCAAGGCGCCGCGGCTCGGATCGCACATCGGCGCGACGCAATCTCTACATCAAGAACGATGCCGTCTGCATGCCCACGCTGAGCTTCAAGGATCGCGTGGTAGCCGTGGCGCTGGCCAATGCGCAGGCCTTCGGATTCGACACAGTCGGCTGCTCCTCGACCGGCAACCTGGCCAACGCGGTGGCCGCGCATGCCGCGCGCCTCGGCCTCAAGACCTACATCCTCGTCCCCGCCGATCTCGAGCCCGCGAAGATTCTCAACACCCAGGTCTACGGCGCCACGCTGGTGCGCGTCGACGGCAACTACGACCACGTCAATCGCCTCTGCTCGCAGATCGCGGAGCGCTACAACTGGGGCTTCGTCAACGTGAATCTTCGCCCCTACTACGCCGAGGGATCGAAGACCGTCGGCTTTGAAATCGCCGAGCAACTCGGCTGGCGCCTGCCCGACAACATTGTCTGTCCCCATGGCCGGCGGCTCGCTGATCACCAAGATCCGCAAGGCATTCAACGAACTGATCGCGCTCGGCCTCGTCGAAGACAAGCCGGTCCGGTTCTTCGGCGCGCAGGCCACCGGCTGCTCGCCGATCGCCAAGGCGGTGAAGAACAACACCGACGTGATCGAGCCGCAGCGGCCCAACACCATCGCCCGCTCGCTGGCCATCGGCAACCCTGCCGACGGCCTCTACGCTGCGCGCGCCATTCGCAACTCCGGCGGATGGGCCGAGGATGTTTCCGACGTCGAAATCGTTTCGGCCATCCAGGAGCTTGCCGAGACCGAAGGCATCTTCACCGAGACGGCCGGCGGCGTCACCACCGCGGTCACTGCGCGCCTCTATGCGCACGGCCGCATTCAGCCCGACGAACTTACCGTCACCTGCATCACCGGCAATGGCCTCAAGACCACCGACGTGTCTGCACGGCGCTTACGATCAGAGCCAGGCCATCCGTCCGCGGCTGACCGATTTTGAGAACTTTGTGGAAGAACATTCTGCCGGAACTCAGGATTGGAGCCTGGCAGGGGAGAGTTATGTCCGTTAGAGTCGTGTTGCCGAATGCATTTCAGAAGCACACCAACAATGTGCGCGAGATATCCAGCACGCGCAGCCAACCTGCCGGAGCTCGTCACCGAAATCGAAGGACGCTTTCCCGCGCTGCGCCAGCACCTGCGCGGCGAAGATGGCCAGATTCGCCGCTTCATCAACTTCTATGTCAACGAGGAAGATATTCGCTTCCTCGGCAATGAGAAATACAGCTTTCAAGGAAGGCGATGAAGTCCTTGTGATTCCATCGATTGCAGGCGGATGCTGCTAACTCGACATGTGATCTGCGATCACTTAGGGCTCTCCGTCGAGGAGAGCCTTTTTGTTACATATCGAGTTACAGCGCTAAATAAAGTATTTGCAACATATTTGCACCACCTTCACTTTCCTCTTACAATTCCAGGCGGATACTACTCCCGTGATTACGCACGCTGGGCAGAAGTTTCCGCTCGCAAATCACCTGGTTCCACCCACGTGGTGGAACTTCCGAATCCATCCCTACTCTCTCGGCTTGCCTCGTGGCGCCTGCCCAGGCCGCGCATTCATGCCGAGGTCGGCAAGTACCGCCTGCGGCTTGCGGAGACCGCTGAAGATCGCGAGGCCGCCTGCCGTCTTGCGCTTCAAAGTCTTCAATATCGAGATGGGCGAAGGGCTTGAAAGCTCCTACCAGACAGGCCTGGACACCGATCAGTTCGACTTATTCTGCGAACATCTTGCTGGTCGAAGATAAAGTGGACGCCGCCGGCATCGTGGGCACTTATCGCATGCAGTCCGGCGAAACGGCCGCGCGCAACCTCGGCTATTACTCCGAGCAGGAGTTTCACTTCGCTCCCTATGAGCCGCTGCGCGCCGGCATTCTGGAGTTAGGCCGCGCCTCGATCGACCGCGAACATCGCACGCCCGAAGTGCTGACGCTGCTGTGGAGGGGCATCGCGCAGTATGCTACTGACATGGGACTGCGCTACCTGGTCGGTTGCTCGTCGCTCAACTCCCAGGACCCGGCTGAAGGCTGGCAGATGTATCGCCAGCTTGAGCACTACCGGGTTCTCGCCGGAGTTTGCGACCGAGCCGACCGCCGCCGTACGCCTGCCCCACCGAGCAGGAGGGCGCCGACGCACAGCCGTCGCCCCGCCACGATGCATCTGCGTTGCCGGCTCTCGCCAAGGTTCCCAAGCTTGCTCAGGACCTATCTGGCCATCGGCGCGCGCATCTGCGCGCCGCCGGCCTGGGACCGCGAGTTTGGCACCATCGATTTCCTCACGTTGCTCGATCTCAAATTGCTTTCGTCCTCCGCGCGCAACCGCTTCCTGGCCCCGCTCACTCCTTGAGTCTTCGCGCTGCCCGGCGCGCTGTGGCGCTGGGCTTCGCTCTTGATCGTCTGCATTCTTCGCTACTGGTCTATCCGCCTGCGCGGCCCCGTGACGCTGGAGCAGCGCGCGCAGTGGATGCAATTTGCGGGCCGCACCGTCCTGGCGCAGCCTGGGAGTCACGTGCTCGCGTTCGAAGGCGATCCGCCCGCAGGGCGGCGTTGTCGTCTCCAACCACCTCAGCTACCTCGATATCGCCATCTTCTCGGCGGCGATGAAGTGCTTTTTTGTCGCCAAAGCTGAAATCAGCAGATGGCCCTACTTCGGCGAAGCTGCACGCTCCGGCGGCACTATCTTCATCGATCGCTCCAGCGTGGACAGCGCCGAAGAGGTCGCAGCCGAGATCGCCGATCGCCTTGCGCTGCCGGTTCCGATCCTTTTCTTTCCTGAAGGAACGAGCTCCGACGGGAGCTCCGTCCTGCGCTTTCACTCGCGCCTTTTTGAGCCTGCGCATTCGGCCCGCGCCCCGGTCACCGCCGCCGCGATTCGCTACGTTCCTGCCGACGGCACCGAGGAGCGCGACCTCTGCTGGTTTGGGGACGACGCCTTCTCTGCCCCACCTCTGGAAGACGCTCGGCACTGTCGGGTTTCATCGCGGAAGTGCGCTTCGGCGAGCCGCAGGGTCTATTCCCGACCGCCGGAGCCGCCGACCAGACCACGCGAAGAGGTTCGTGGCGATGCGCGACGAGCAATCTCGTAGTGCGCTAGGGGTTGCCCGGTTGGGACACGCCAGAGTTGTACGACCTTCGATTTCCCTGTGGAGAATCGGGTACCCGGTCCTTCCGGTAAACTGCAAGCATTGAAGGGCTTATCCATATGCCGCTGCCGTAGGATGAACGCGTCGTCGCCCTTGCCAGCGATCTCCTTGCGCAATTTGACCAAATCTTCGGATTCACTCAGGCTTTCGTGCCGCTCATGCCAAGGGATTGCTGCTCACCGGAACCTTTACCCCGGCCGCCGGAGCGCAGAAGCTTGACCAAGGCGCCGCATGTGGTGCGCACATCCACGCCGGTCACTGTCCGCTTTTCCAACTCCACCGGTCTTCCGCAGATCCCCGACAACAAGCCGGAAGCCAATCCGCGCGGTATGGCCATTCGCTTCAATCTTGCCGAGCACGTGCATACCGACATCGTGAGCCATTCGACGGACGGATTTCCGACGCGCGACGGATACGAGTTTCTCGAATTCCTGAAAGCTGCGTCGGCCAGCGGTCCCGATGTTCCATCGCCCAAGCCGATCGAAATGTTTCTCGGATCCCATCCAGCGGCACTGGCTTTTGTGCAGACGCCCAAGCCATTTCCATAGAGTTTTGCGCGAGAAACCTACTTCGGTGTGACCGCGTTTGCGTTTACAAATGCCAAAGGACAAAAGCGGTTTGGCCGGTACCAGATCGTACCCGAAGAAGGGAACGACTTTCTCTCAGACGAGGCGGCGGCACGGCTCCCCCCCGATTACCATTTCGAAGAGATCTGGCCATCGGAAGAAAGATGCGGTTCGTTTCAGTATTCTTGTCCAACTCGCCGAGGCCGGCGATATCACTGACGATGCGACCAAGCATTGGCCTGGAATCGCGCGAACTCTTCAACCTGGGAACTCTCGAGTTGACGGCTCCGGTCGACGACAATCTTGCCCAGCAGACAGCACATCATCTTCGACCCGATACCCAGGGTGGATGGAATCGAGCCGTCGGCCGATCCGCTTCTCGAATTACGCGCAGCGATCTATCTGCTGAGCGGCAAGCGAAGGCGCGCGACCAAGTGGAGGAGCCCGGATAGCCTTCTCAGTCGGTTTTAGCCAGTCAAGATTTTTTGGCCGCCCTCGCGCGGCGGGAATGGTATTGTCTAATTCATCCCGCAAAAGTGAATAGCGGGCGCGCCAATCCACCAGGAAAGCTTCGATCAACCTCTCCCATACTGGTCTCGCTGACTGGTTGCGCATCCGTATCCCTTCCAGGGAGCCTCTGAGGCAGTGTCGATGCAGGATTCTGATCTTCGATTGCAGCGCGAGGGAATGCGTATGACTCAGTTTTCCGAAGCAACCGAAGCCAGTCGTGTCTCAACCATGGAAGAGATCACGAGCCTCACAGAAGAAGGCGGCAAGCCGGCCGACACCCTGATGAACGTGGTGGCGCTGATCGCCACGCGCTTCAGGACGGATGTCTGCTCGGCCTATCTGCTTGAGCCGGATCGATCGAACCTCGTGTCTTGCGGCGACTCTCGGCCTGCACCCGCGCTGCTATCGGGACGCTGCGCATGCCGCTCAGCGAAGGACTCACCGGCCTGGTTGCTGAGCAGGTCGTGCCGGTCGCCGTTAGCGATGTCCGCAATCATCCCCGCTTCAAATATTTCAAGGAATCCGGCGAAGAGGAGTATCACTCCTTCCTCGGCGTGCCGCTGGTCGATCGCGGAATTCTGCAAGGCGTTCTCGATCGTCCAGACCAAAGAGGCGCGCGTCTTTCGCGAGTCATGAGATTCGCATGCTGTACTGAAGCGGCGCAGCCAGGTCGCGCCCGGTGGTCAGCGAGGCCCGCACGCTCGATCGCTTCATCGCTCCGGCGCAGGAACGCCTTTGGGCTCTGGCGCGCAATCTGTGGTGGTGCTGGGACCACGAATGTGTCGCCTTTTTCGCGATCTCAACCCCACGCGCTGGCGCGAACTGAATCAGAATCCCATTGCGCTCTTGAATGAACTTCCCCTCGACGAGATCGAGCGCCGCGCCGCCGAGATGTCGCTGCACAGCCGCATCAACTATGTCTACCGGCGCCAGCAGGAGTATATGAACGCCGACAACACCTGGGGCGCGGAGCATGCGGCGTGTGCTGCGGACGCGGCCTGTTGCCTATTTCTCCGCTGAGTTCGGGCTGCACGAATCGCTGCCCATCTACTCCGGCGGACTTGGGCGTGCTGGCCGGCGACCACATCAAGAGCGCGTCGGATCTCGATATTCCTCTCGTTGGCATCGGTCTGTTCTACGGCCAGGGCTACTTCCTGCAGCGGCTCGATCGCAGCGGCTGGCAGAAGGAAGAGTATGTGCACACCGACGTGAACCAATGCCCCATGCAGCCGGCGATCGGCGAAAACGGCGAACCGGTCGTGGTCGAGATTCAAACGCGCAGCGGCTCGATCCGCGCCAAAGTCTGGCGCGTCAAAGGTCGGCCGCTGCGACCTGCTCCTGCTCGATTCGAACGTGGAAGGCAACGCCCCGGAAGATCGCGAGCTTACCTCTCGCCTCTATGGCGGAGACGGGCGCACGCGCATTCGCCAGGAACTTCTTCTGGGCGTCGGCGGTTTCCGCGCACTTGAGAGCCATGGGCATCTCACCCGGCGTGCTCCATCTCAACGAAGGCCACAGCGGCTTCGCGGTTCTCGAGGCGATTCGCAGGCGCATGCAGGAAGAAGGCATCGACTTCGTCACCGCCGCGCAGCCAGATTCCGCGCGAAGTGATCTTCACCACGCACACGCCGGTCCCCGCTGGTCACGACCGTTTCAATGCCGATCTCATCGAAGAGCACCTGGGCCCGCTGCGCGATCAGCTCGGCCTCTCGCACGATAATCTTGATGGGCTTCGGACGCGTGAGCTCCAACGACTACCAGGAACAATTCTGCATGACGGTCCTGGGGCTCAAACTTTCCCGCCGCGCCAATGCGGTGTCATCGCTGCACGGCGAGGTTTCGCGCGCCATGTGGTGGCCTCTCTATCCTGAGAAGCCGCAGGACTGCCGTGCCGATCGGCCACATCACGAACGGCGTTCATGTGCCCTCGTGGCTCGCTCCGCAAATGTGCCGCCTCTACGATCGTCATCTCGGCGTCGGCTGGCAAGGCAAGAGCGGCGCGGCGCGGCACCTGGGAAGGCATTGAAACCGTCGATGACGGCGAGCTGTGGGAGACGCACCTTTCGCTGAAATCCCGGCTGATTGAGTTCGTGCGCCGCCGCGCCTGTGAACAGGCCGAGCGTCGCGGCGAGCCGCAAGAGACGCTGCAGACGCTGAGCAAGCTGCTTTCGCCTGATGCGCTCACCATCGGCTTCGCGCGCCGCTTTGCAACCTACAAGCGCGCCAACCTCATTCTGGCGACATTCAGCGGCTGGCGTTGATGGTCAACGACCCCAAGCGTCCGGTGCAATTCGTGTTTGCCGGCAAGGCCCATCCGCACGACGAGCCCGGCAAGAGGGTCCTGCAGCAAATCGCGGAGATGATGCGCAACTCCGAGTTTTCAGAGAAGTTCGTCTTCGTCGAGGACTACGACATCAACGTTGGCCGCTTCCTTGTGCAAGGCGTCGATGTCTGGCTCAACAATCCGCGTCGCCCGCTTGAAGCTTCCGGCACCAGCGGACAAAAGGTCGTGCTCAATGGCGGCCTGAACCTGTCTGTGCTTGATGGGTGGTGGGCCGAGGCCTACGACGGCCTCAACGGATTTGCGATTGGCACCGGCAGAACCCACTCCAACATGGACGTGCACGACAGCCGCGACGGCGAAGATCTCTATCGCGTACTGCGCGACGAACTGATTCCGCTCTACTACCAGCGCGATCGCGATGGCCTGCCGCGAGGCTGGATCAAGCGCATGAAACGCACCATCCGCACGCTGGGTTGGCGCTTCAATGCCGATCGCATGGTGATGGATTACACGCTAGAAGTGCTACATTCCCGCCGCGGGAGGCACTTCGAGCGAAATCCGCCCGCCCTGCTAATCTGTTTTCGGTTGGCGATACGTACTACCCGCGGGCGGTGCCGCGGTAGAGCCGCGCAGCACCAGGCTGGTCGAAACCAGAAACTCGCGCTGCACTGCGTGAGTTCCCGGACTCCTCGGCCTGCTGCCGGAGCGCTTCAAACGCGGCGCGCGCCAGGTCTCGCGCGCGAAAGCCGGATGGTGGTCAGCGGCGGCAGCGTGAATTCGGCAAAATCGATATCGTCCAGCCCAATGACCGACAGATCCTGCGGCACGCGCAATCCCTGCATGTAGGCCGCACGCAGCACGCCGATCGCGGTCATATCGTTCGAGCAGAGAATCGCCGTCGGACCGCGTCGGCAAGCGCCTGCAGTCGATCGAATCCAGCCACGCCGCCTTTCAGCGTGTGGTCGCACTCGATGACCCATTTCTTCTGGATCGGCAGACCCAGCCGCCTCCATCGCCGTGCGGAAGTCGTTCTCACGCGTCATGGCCGAGTGGATCTTGTGCGGCCCGGCCAGAAAGGCGATCTTGCTGTGGCCCAGCTCCACCAGGTGATCGACGGCGGCACGAATGCCCGTGGCGTAGTCCAGCAGGATGGTGCTCGTTTTTGGGTCTTCGAGGCGGAACTCGGCAAGCACCAGCGGGATTTCGTGAAATGCCAGCTGATCGAGAACCGGCTCTTCTTCGCCGAAGGTCAGCATCGCCACGCCCTCGACCTTGCGCTCGATCATGCGCCGCACGCAGGTTGTCAGAACAGCCGGATCGCTGTTCGACGAGCTGACCAGAATCTCGTAGCCATGCGCGACGGCGATCTCTTCAAAGTTCTGGATCAACTCCGGGAAAAATGGATTGGTGATGTTCTCAACGATGATTCCGAAGATGCGGCTTCGGCCCGAGACCAGGCTGCGCGCATGGGTGTTGGGAAAGTAATTCAGCTGCTCGATGGCCTGCCACACCCGCTTGGTCAGCCGGTCGCTGACCAACGGAGAACCATTGATGGTTCTCGAGACCGTTGCGATCGACACCTTGGCCATCGCGGCCACGGCGCGAATATCCGGTGTTTTATCGGCGGCTTTGCGCGTCCCTTTTCTTGCCACGTAGCCAATCCTAAAGCAGAAATGAAAAGAAGATTACAACTATCGGACTGAATTCCGCGATACCGCCGGTACGTCAATCCGCGACACAAGGTCAGAACGTAAATCCGCATTGTTCTCCTTGAATCATGAATTGTCTGCCATCAGGAGGCGCAGATCGCGCAGATTCTGGCCCGTCGGCCCGGTCACAACCGCATCCCCCAGCGAGGTAAACAACGGGCAGGCATTGAATGCGCGCAGCGACTGCTCAGGATCGAACCCAAAGGCGCGCGCGCGCTCCGACTGTCGTGGGGTCGGCGATGGCTCCCGCGCTTCGCGTGTTGCCGTCGATGCCATCGGAGCCTGCACTCAACACCGTAGCAACTCGCCCGGATGTTTCGCCAGATTCCAGCGCGCATTGCAGGGCAAACTGCTGATTGCGGCCCCCGGCTCCCGGCGTGCGGTCCATCGTGACAGTCACCTCGCCGACCGAAATCAGGCACAAGCGCTTGTGGGCCGAGCGCATCTCATGAAAGCGCTCCAGCAGATAGCGCGCCGCATCGGCATAATCCCAGTCGTCGCAGGTGTTGTCCACCGCCACAAAGTAGCCGGCCTTTTCGGCCAGGACCCGCGCGATCTCAACCAGGTCGTGGCTCGAAAGCAAAACTCTCGAACACCGAATCGCGAAAGGCTTCGAGTCTCGCCCGACATAGCTGCCGCCGCCGGTAAATGTGCGGGCGTTGGCTGGCGATCAGGCCGTGGCAACTTGGGGAGAAAGTTCTGCCGCCATCCCTTGTCGCCGGGCGACTCGGCAAGTCTTCGCGTTCAAAAAAGGTTCTGTATCGGATGCGGGAAATTTTCGAGCGAGGTCATATTTCGTCAGAACCTCCCGGACATCTGCGACCGTCGAGTGATCGGGCGATGTGGGCCCCGACGACAAGCGCATCGAGCGCGCGCAGAGGCACATCGGGCAGCAGCAGCGAAACCTTCATCGCCTCCGGCGCGGCAATCGCCAGCCGTCCGCCCTTCACCGCGGAAAAATGCTTGCGCAGCGTATTGATCTCGTTGATCGGCGCGCCCGAGGCCAGCAGCGCCTCGTGAAACGCGATGGTGTCCTCCAGGCTGATCTGCGGATCCAGGGGCAGGTCGAACATGGCCGAACCGCCGCCGGAGATGAGAAAGAAGATCAGCGTGTCTTTCTTCGCCTTCTTCAGCATTGCCAGCGTGGCGCGCGCCGCGGCAAACGATTCTTCGTTGGGCAGCGGATGGCCGCCCTCGAAGTAGCGAAAGCGCCAGTTGCGCTTCTTCGGCAACTACTTCGAGCAGCAGATTCCGCGCAGTCCCTGGCGCCGCTTCATCCGGTCCAGCAGCACCTCAAGCATGGGTGCGGCAGCCTTGCCCAGCGCAATCACAAAGATGCGCTTGTAGTTGGAAAGTTGATCGTCTCGGGACCGCTGCCGTCGGGCATCAGACGCTGACCGTTTTCCCTCGAAACGAAAGCGCCGGTCGAAGGCCGATTCGATGTTGCAGGCTTCCAGGCTCCGGTAAAGATCTCTGTGGCCTCAGCGTGCAGTGAATCAAGAGCGGTGTCACTCACTGGAGTCATTGCAGTTGCTCCTTGAGCCAGCCGGCGAGTGCGTTCTGCATCGCCTCAAGCTGGCCGGCAAAAAAGTGATCGGCGCCGGGTAGGAGCACCAACTTTTTGGGTTCGGCCGTGGTGGCGGCCACACGTTGCAAATCTGCGGCGGGCGCGAACTGGTCGCGGTCTCCGCTCAGAAACAATTTGGGAAGGGAACAATGGATAGAAGGAATAGCTATAGGTTCGGCCTTCTGCCCGAGTGGGCAGGCCGAGAGCAACCACAGCGCGCAGGTTCGTGCGCGCTTTGCCGGTCGCTCGTGTACTGCAACAAGCAAGCAACGCCATCGCTGCTCCAAAGCTGAAGCCGACCACGACCATGGGCCGCCTGTATTCGTTTTCAAGCCATTCGAGCGCCGCCAGAACATCCCCGCTTTCCGCGTCGCCATCATGTGCCGCCTTCGCTGAATCCAGTGCCGCGAAAGTTGAATCGCAACACCGGCCAGCCCAGCCCGAATTCAGGCGCGTTGAGCGCCTTCATGGCGTGGTAGACGACCTTGTTGTGCATGGTGCCGCCGCCCTTGGGATGGGGATGGCAGACCAGCGCGGCATACGGCGCGTCGGCGGCCCCTTCATTCAGGAGCGCCTCCAGCCGTGCCGGCAGGACCGGTCAAGTGAAGCTCCGCAACGTCGCATTCCCAGCTGGTTTTGCCCGGGGCCGCGGGGGTACGGATGTGGAGATCATTCCACAGCTCTATTCTACGCGCAGATTTGCTCTGGCATGACACGCAGGTTTAATCAGAAGTAAATCGTTCAAGCGGCTGCACATCGGAGCACTCAAGTCGCGCGAAGTGCGAAATGCGGTTCACATGCAGCACGATTCGGACTTCGCCGTAAGGTATTCTGGCAGCATCATGTCCGACGCGCAGCCCAGCTTGATCCCATCCGGCTTACCCGCGAACTAGTCGAAATCGAATCCACCACCTATCACGAAGGCGCGGTGGGCGATTTTCTGGCCGAGCTTCCTTGCCGGTCGCGGCTGGGCTGTGGAAAAGACTCCTGTTCCGCAACCGCTGAGAGCGCAACCGGAGGCCCGCGCTGGAACGTCTACGCCGCGTCCGCCGGGCCAGACGCCCGATCTCGTCTTTTCCACCCATCTGGATACCGTCCCGCCCTACATCCCCTTCAGCGAAGATGCGGACTTCATGTACGGCCGCGGAGTCTCCGACGCGAAGGGCATCATCGCCGCGCAGGTCGCCGCCGCCGAAGCGCTGCGCGCCGAGGCTTTCGCGATCGGGTTGTTCTTCGTCAGCGGAGAAGAGCGCGACTCAGCCGGCGCCAAAGTCGCCAACGAATCGCCCAAAGGCAGCCGCTTTCTGATCAACGGCGAACCCACGGACAATCGCCTCGCCCTGGCGTCCAAAGGCGCTCTGCGCGCGGTGCTGCAAGTCCACCGGCAAGATGGCCCACTCCGCCTATCCTGAGCTCGGCGACAGCGCTGTCCACAAACTGGTCGAAGCGCTGCGACAAACTCCTTGCGCTCGATCTGCCGGTGACCGAAGACGTTGGTCCCAGCACGCTCAACATCGGCCAGATCCACGGCGGCCACGCGCCCAACGTCATTGCCGACAAAGCCGAAGCCCAGGTGCTCATCCGCCTCGTCGGCGACTCTGGCCCCGTCCGCGCCGCAGTGCTCGAAGCCGCCGCCGGTCTCGCCGAAGTCGATTTCACGCTCGAGATTCCCTTCGTCCGTATGCGCGCCGTCGAAGGCCTGCCCACGATGATCGCCAAGTTCACCACCGACATTCCGCAACTCAGCAACTGGGGCGAGCCGCTTCTGCTCGGTCCCGGCTCCATCCACGTCGCCCACACGCCGTTTGAAAAGCTCGCGAAAAAGGAACTGCTCGAAGCCGTCGAGTTATACATCAAAGTAGCCAGGCAATTGTTGGCTGATCAGCACTTCGAATCGCAAGCCCCGCTCAAGGAGAATTCATGACCGCATCCATCTATGACATTCCTGTTCGCAAGATCACCGGCGACGACGCGTCCCTCGGCCGAGTTCAAAGGCAAAGTCTTCTGGTCGTCAATGTCGCGTCCAAGTGCGGTCTCACGCCGCAGTACGAGGCTCTTGAGAAGACTCTACGAGCAATACAAGGGGCAGGGCCTCGTTGTCGCCGGCTTTCCCGCGAACAACTTCAAAAGCCAGGAGCCGGGCACAGACGCCGAGATTCAGACCTTCTGCACCGCCAACTTCGGCGTGAAGTTTCCCATGTTTAGAAGATCACGTGGTCGGCGCCGACAAGCATCCGCTCTACGCGGCGCTGATCGCGGCGCAGCCCAAAGCCGATCAGTCTCGCGATGTCCCGTTCGCCAAAAGCTCAATGGCTACGGCATCGAGACGAATCCCGAGCCCGAGATCCTCTGGAACTTCGAGAAATTCCTCGTCAACCGCTCGGGGAAGTGGTCAAGCGTTTCTCTCCCGACACCGCACCCGACGCGCCCGAACTCGTGGCCGCGATCGAAGCCGAACTCCAAGAATTAAAGCGAAGGTCTCAGCTCGAATGGTCGAGAAGGCCTAGGCGACGGTCAGCTGAACGCTGGTTCGTCAGGTCTCTGGCCGACAGTGTGTCTGAGGAAGAAGAGCCGGAAGACAGTCCCGCGTCCCGGCTTGCTTCGCACCACGATCTTCGCGTGATGCTTGTCGAGGATGCCCTTCGATACCCACAAGCCCAAGCCGGTTCCCGCATCGCCCTTCGTCGTCACAAATGGGTGGAAGAGTCGATGAAGCGTCGTGCGGCTGATTCCTTCTCCGTGTCGGCCACGGTCACGCTCACGCCTTTGCGGCCGTCACGGTCCGTCGCTGGGCGCACTGCCACGATCAGCCGGCCTTTTTGTGGCAGCGCATCCAGCGCGTTGCCGATCAGGTTCGTCATCACCTGCTGAATCTCGCCGGGCAGGCAAACACCGCCGGGGCCTGCCCGATGCCGTCGCTCCAGCCGGATCTTGCGCAACTTCAATTCCGGCTCGTTGAAGAAGAGCACCGATTCGATCAGTTCTTCGAGCGACGTCTGGGTCGGCGCCGTGCGCTGCCGGTAAAACTTCAGACTGCGCGCGGCAATGTGCGAAAGCCGCTGCAGTTCCCGGTCGGCCACTTCGAGCAGGCTTCGTGTCTCCCGGCCACTGCTCGTCCATCTTGGCCAGAAACAGCAGGTTCGTCACCGCCTCGAGGGGATTGTTGATCTCGTGGGCGATGCTTGCCGCAAGCCGTCCCGCCGCCGCCAGCTGCTCCGAATCCGCGCAGCGCCTGCTTCCGTTCTTCTGCGTGGTTGTCGTGTCCCGCAGATAGAGAATGATGCCCTCGCCCGGCTGCGGATAAATCAGGAACTTGAACCAGGCCTCTCCGCGCCTTCTGCCGGAAAAATACTGCTCGAACTCGACCGGAACCCGTTGCTCCATCGCCCGGCGGAAATTTGTCTTCGACCGTCGTTCCCATCAACATCGGATAGAGATCCCAAAGCGATTCGGCCCATATGCGGCATCCCCGCTGCGTTCCGCAATCTCCATCGCCGCACGATTCATATAGGTGACGCGAAACTCGCGGTCGAACGTGGCAGAACGCGTCCGGGATGTGCTCCAGTGCTTCCCAGGCAAAGCTGCTTTGCCTGGTTGATCTCGCGCGTTAGCGCCGCCTCCTGCTCCATGCGCTTCTTTGCGCAGCCGCGCCATCTTCATCTGCGCTTCGACGCGCGCAACCAGCTCGCGGGCAGTGAACGGCTTGGTCAGATAGTCGTCTGCGCCCGCCTCGATGCCTTCGATGCTCGCTTCTTCGCCGGCCCGGGCCGAGAGCATGATCACCGGAACAGTCCGCGTCGCCGGATTCTGCCGCAACGCGTCCAGCAGCGCGAATCCATCCATCTCCGGCATCATCACGTCGGTGAGCACCAGGTCCGGGCGCCGCCGCGTCGCTTCTTCCAGCGCCTGCTTTCCGGTTTCCAACCGGAACCACCTCGATAGCGCCAACACAGCAGGCTCGTGACGTACTCGCGCATATCCGGTTGTCATCGGCGAACAGGATGAACGGCTTTTGTTCGGCGACATCGTCAGCATCCGGCGGCTCGTCCATCTCGCTTCTCCGGTCACGTCGCGCTTCCAGTCGATCGAGTGATCCTGCCGGGGCAGCCAGCCCAGCGCCTCCTGCACATAGGCCATCGCCGACCCTTGCAACGAGCCACCGGCTTTGCGCCGATCGGTGCATCACTGATCCTGCGGCAGATGTCTGGCGCCAAAGGGAACCGTCACGGTGAACGTCGTTCCCGTTGCCAGCTCGCTTTCCACCGATCGTGCCGCCATGCATCTCCACCAGTTCGCGCACCAGCGCCAGGCCGATGCCGCTGCCTTCGTGGCTTCGTCCTGCGCGCACCTTCGATTCGTTGAAAGCGCTCGAAGAGATGAGCCAGGTCTGCTTCGCGAGATGCCGGTTCCGGTATCGCTTACCGTCAGCTGCGCTTCGCCATCGTGCATCGATAATCGCAACCCGGATCTCGCCTTCGAACGTCGATTTCAGCGCGTTCGACAGCAGGTTGAGCTCGATCTTCTCCCACATCTCCCGGTCGACGTAGACCGGCTCAGGCAGAGGCGGGCAATCCACGACTAGCTCGCAATCCGGCGCGCTCGATCGCGGAACGAAACACGCTGGCCGATTGCGCGGTCAGCAGCGAAAGATCGGTTGGCTCATAGCGTCGCGTGCGCACGGCCCACTTCGATGCGCACAAAATCGAGCAGTCCATTCACCAGCTTCAACAGGCGTTGAGCAGTTGCGCTGCATCATCTCGAGCGGATCGGCGAGGGACGGCTGAGTCTGCGAAGTCAGCGCGTCTTCAATCGGGCCCAAGAATCAGCGTGAGCGGCGTGCGCAGTTCGTGGCTCACATTGCTGAAGAAAGCCGTCTTGGCGCGGTCCAGTTCGGCCAGGCTCTCGGCGCGCTTCTCGCTCTTCTTCGTAGGCCTGGGCGTTGGTGATGCTGGCGGCGATCTGTCCGGCCACCAGATCCAGAAACTCCGCCATAGAACGAGTCGAACTCCCGATAGGGATTCAGCGCGGCAATGAACACGCCGACCGGTTTGTCCTGCCCCTGGCGCGTGATCGGAACCAGCCGCGCGCGCGCACGGCGGCCTGTCCCAGCAGCCGTGCGGCAGTTCGGGGAATTGCTCGAGCAGGTTGTCGACCGTGACGGCCCGGTTCGCTTCCAGAACCTCGCAGAATCGGCCACGCGGCCGGCTCCATCTCCAGATCGATCGCGGTCGCAGCGGCGGGATGATCCGAATCCACGCCGGTCGCGCAACCAGGTGCAGATGGGTCCCGTCTTCGTCGAGCAGATAGGTCAGCGTGCAGGGCATGTCTTTCTGGTCCGCGAGCCCGCGTTCGATGGCGGCAAACACATCCTGCTTCGTGATCGCGCCTGCCAACTCGGCCGACAAGCGCGCTCAGACGCCGCAAGCTGCCTCTCGCCAATCACCCGGACGGTGTCTTCCATCACGACGCACAGCATTCCGGCGACCGCGCCGTCGGGTCCTTCAAGAGGGCTATAGGAGAAGGTGTGGTAGGTCTCTTCCGGGATATCCGCTGCGCTCGAGGATCAGCATGCAGCGTCTCGTCCCAGGAGGCCTCCCCGGTCTCCATCACGCGCTGAATGCGCGGGCCGATATCTTTCCAGATCTCGCGCCACACTTCGGAGGCTGGCTTGCCCAAGGCCCAGGGATGCTTTTTGCCCAGCGTGGTCCTGGCGTAGGAGTCGTTGTAGAGGAAGGTCAGTTCCGGACCCCAGGCCATCCACATGGGAAACCGCGAGGTGAGCAGGATGCGGACGGTGTTCTTGAGTCTGTCCGGCCATGTTTCCATCGGCCCGAGGGGGGTCGACTGCCCAGTCGAAAGTCGTGGACTAGTTCTGCCATCGCGGCGATATCGGGCTGTCTGCCGCGGCAGTGCCGACGTCTAGCGTTTCAGCGCTCGGAGTCCGGACGTCCATCTGTTCTGTCCAATCATCGACGATTCCTTCATGACTGCGCGAGCCGTCGCTGTCGGCGATCGAGTCTTCTCCACGGCCGGATAATAAAACCAGCAGTTTGCGACGTCGAGTTGCGAGTGCAATTGCATTGCGTTGGTAGAAATTGCCGCGTTAGTTTCGATGCACAGCGGCACGCAGATTGCGTGTCTGCACCGCTGTTCTATGTCATAGCCGAGCCATGCCGCAACGTGGCATGATCGGATCGCTCCCAATGTATTCTCAGCGCATGCACCGAACCTGCCACTCACGTGCGGCGCCAGCCAATCAACTGGAGACACGCCGCCTCGTCCTACCTGCGCTCGGCGCGCCATCAGCCGGTGCAGTGGCACCCGTGGGGCGAGGCTGCGTTTGCCCGCGCCCAGGCTGAAGACAAGCCCATCCTGCTGGACATTGGCGCGGTGTGGTGCCACTGGTGCCATGTGATGGACCGCGAATCCTACGAAGACCCGGAGATGGCTCGCATCATCAACGAGCACTTTGTCGCCGTGAAAGTCGATCGCGACGAGCGGCCCGACGTGGACGCGCGCTACCAGGCCGCGGTTTCGGCCATCAGCGGGCAGGGCGGATGGCCGCTCACGGCGTTTCTCACTCCCGATGGCCGGCCCTACTTTGGCGGGACGTATTTTCCGCGCGACGACCGCTATGGCCGCCCCGGCTTTGGCCGCGTCCTGCTCACCATGGCGCAGGTGTGGCGCGAACGCCGCGACGAGGCGCTGGAATCGGCCGCCAGCGTGATGGCCGCCATCGAGCACAACGAGAGCTTCTCCGGCCGCGGCGGCGAGCTGACGCTGGCCCTTGTCGACAAGATTGCCGCCTCGGCGCATCGCCCAGTTCGATCCGCGCAACGGCGGCTTCGGCTCGCAGCCCAAGTTTCCCCATCCGGCGGCGCTCGATCTGCTCTTGCAACTGGCCGTGAACCGCGGCAATGCGGCGGCCCGCGAAGCTTTCACCGTCACGCTCGAAAAGATGGCGCGCGGCGGCGTCTACGACCAGCTCGCCGGCGGCTTCCATCGCTACAGCGTCGATGAGCGCTGGGTTGTTCCGCACTTCGAGAAGATGCTCTACGACAACACGGAGCTGCTGCGCAATTACGTGCACGGCTTCCAGAGTTTCGTCCGCGAAGATTTCCGGCAGACCGCGCGGGAGATCGTCGGCTGGCTCGACTCCATGATGACGGACCGCGAGCGCGGCGGCTTCTATGCCTCGCAGGACGCCGACATCAATCTCGACGACGACGGCGACTACTTTACCTGGACGCTGGACGAAGCGCGCGCTGTCTTGACTGCGGATGAGTTGGATTTCGCCGCGTGTACTGGGACATCGGCGAACTGGGCGACATGCACCACAATCCGGCGAAAATGTGCTGCATCGCAAATACACGCTGGAAGAGCTGGCCGCACGAAGCCGGCAAGCCCGCTGCGCGAATTGCGACTCGCTGATCGATCGCGCACGGAGCAAGCTGCTTGCCGCGCGCTCAGCGGCCCACGCCATTCATCGATCGCACGCTCTACACCGGCTGGAACGCGATGGCCGTGACCGCCTATCTGGAGACGGCGCGGGTGCTGCGCATGGACGCCGCGCGCGAGTTCGCGCTGCTCACGCTGATCCGCCTGCTCGCCGAAGCCTGGGATGGCGATGACTTCGCTCTACCACGTGATTGCCTATCCCGAAGGCGCAGCCGTCAGCCGAGCGAAGTCCCCGGCACGCTCGACGACTATGCCTTCACCGTTCACGCCTGCATCGATGGCTGGCTTGCCAGTGGCGAGATGAGCTTCTATCAACGCCGCCGTCAAGCTCGCCGACGCCATGATCGCCCGCTTCTACGATCGCACGGCGGGCGCGTTCTACGATACCGCCGCGCCGGAGAAGGGAAGTGCTCCGCTGGGCGCTTGGCCGCGCGCCGCAAGCCGCTGCAGGATTCGCCGACGCCGGCCGGCAATCCCACCGCCGCTGCCGCTCTGCTGCGGCTTGAAGCTCTGACTGGCCGCGCCGCATATCGCGAGATCGCCGAAGACACGCTGGATCCTTTGCGGGCATTGTGGAGCACTTCGGCCTCTATGCCGGCAGCTACGGGCTGGCGCTGGAGCGGCTGCTGCTCGATCCGGTGCAGGTCGTCGTTGTCGGCTCAGGCGAAGAAGCCGATCGGCTTGAAGCCACAGCCGTCGCCGGCTTCGCCGTCAACAAGACCGTGATGCGCCTCGCGCCCTCGCAGCTTGTGGCGGGGAATCTTCCCGAAGCGTTGGCGGAAACATGCTTCATGTTCCTGCGCCCGCCGGAGCTGACGGCGTGGGCGCTGGTCTGCCGCGGACGCACCTGCCTGCCGCCGATCACCGATCCCGACGAGCTCCTGGAAGCGCTGAACAAGGACGCGTTGGCCAAGGACGCCTGAGCTTCGTGCTCAGCTCGATTCTCCACGTGAACGGATTGGTCTCCTGCGGCTTGATCGTCGTCGGATCGCGCTGCGGGCGCAGCCTTCGGGTTCCGTCGACGTCATCGGCGCCGCGCAGTGGGGTCGCACCCACTCTGTCGACAGAATGAATTGAACACGCGGTTCGGATCGCCCGGCAGCATGTGATTCTCTTCGAGCGCGATCCGCACCCGCCGCTGAAACTCCCGCATCGGCCCGTACTGCTGGGTCGCCTTGGTCTTGAAGACCACGGGAAAGATCAGCTGCGATCCTCTCATCGAATCCACGCCCAGAACCTGCGGGTCCGCCACAAACAGGTCGCGGTACTCCTTGCTGGTGCGGATGTCCGTCGCAATGCGCGTCAGCAGTTCCAGCACCTTGTCGGGATTGGCGGAGAAATCCACGCTCACATTGATCGTTGCCACGGAATAGTCCACGCTCTGGTTGGCTACCGTGGTGATCTGCGAGTTCGGAATCACATAGAGCGTTCCGTCGCCGCCGCGCACGGTCGTCTTGCGCAGAGTCATCGGCTCCACCGTGCCGGTGAGCCCTGCCAGCGTCACGACGTCTCCCACATTGAACTGGTCTTCAATCAGAATCAGCGTGCCGTTCAGCATGTCCTTCACGATGTTCTGCGCGGCCAGGCCGATGGCCACTCCGGCAATGCCCGCCGAGGCCAGCAGCGGCGCCAGGTTGACCCCGACCGCGTCGAGAAATTGCAGGCCCACAATGGCGCCGATGATCGCGAGGCCAGTGGTGCGGATGACGCCGGCCAGGGTTTTTACCTGGGCCACCCGGCCTCGGCTGGCCGCATGCGCCTCGGCGATCCGGATCATTCTCGCCGTGATCATGCTCAGTAAACGACTGAGAACAAAGGCGATAATTGCAACTGCGATCAGGTGCGGCAGCTTGGTGCGGACGAACTCCTGGGCGTCGACGGCCCACTCGTCCAGCACCTTTCCCATGAACCGGTTCTCGGCCAGCCAGCCCGGCCTGCGAGCGCAATCAAAAATGCATACATACCAATCTCCTCTTTCTATCTATACTGTCCGCAGACGGGCCGCAGGCTCCTCCCCTGTCAAACAGCCCATTTCCGCATCGGGTCAATTTGACATCCAACCGCAGTATCCGGGAGGCCCCCATGCAGGTGAGTCCACTCGCAAAACCAATCTGCCAAGTCACAGCCTGGCCGCCGGCACGCCGTTCGAGTCTTGCTGACCGGCAGGCGGCCTTCTATGCTCGTGGCCGCGATTGCGCTTCTCACCGGTGCCGCCCAGCCGGGGCAGGCGCCATCCGGCAGAACCCTCGACAAGCCCTACCTTATCCCCGAAGCCAATCGTTTGCCCGACGCGAACGACCAGATGAAGATGCGCGACCAGCAAGCGAAGCAACAGACCTTTGATGCGGCCAATGCCGAGCGGAAGAAGCAACTCTCCGATGACAGCGCGAAGCTTCTGACCCTGGCCATGGCCCTGAAGGCCGAAGTCGACAAGACCAACAAGGACATGCTCTCGCTCAACGTGATTCGCAAAGCTGACGAAATCGAAAAGCTTGCCCGCAACGTCAAGGAGAAAATGAAGCTCACGGTGGGTGGTAGCTAGACTGAACACCCAGGATTGCGCTTCGCTTGTGCCTTCCTGTGGTTCGAAGATCAAAGCGAACCGGTTAGAGAATTGTCGAGGAAGACCCCAATGGAAAGTCATTCCGATCCGACACGGGCGCCATTTCAATCGGATGCCAAGGCCGAATCACCCCTTCCGCGCATCCCGCTGAGCTACATTGTCGCAGGGGCGATTCTCCTGATTTGCACGCCCAGCTTCGTGCTCACGGGGCAGAATGCGATATCCGCTCCGCCTCGTCCGAGTTCCATCCTTCTCCCTGAAGTAAACCGCCTTCCCGATGCCAACGATGTAATGAAGATGAAACAGCTGCACCAGAAAAAGGAGAACTTTGACGCAGTCAATGCACTCCGGGAGCAGCAGATCAATGACGAGAGTGTGAAGCTTCTGATTTTGGCAAAGGATTTGAAGGCGCAGATGGACAAGCTCGGCGACAAGCCGGTTCCTAACCGCCTGCTTCGCGAAGCCGAAGTGATTGAGTTGCTCGCCCACGATGTGCAGACAAAAATGACCCTCACTGTGAGTGGAGGTTAAATCGATTCGAATTGTCCTTCCGACACGGCGAGTCGAGCGTTGAGTCACCAGAAAACAGAGCCGATCCTGAACGGGTTCGATCCTAGGAGAAGGCGCCCATGCGACATCGAAGCAACGATGGAGCCTCGGAACTGAAGAGCGGCGACACTCGATCGCCGCATTTCCTGCATTTTTCTTGCGGCGCCGGCTTCATTTGCATCGCAATGCTTTGTACGCAACGGGCCATGGCTCAGAGCTCCGTTGCGCCGGGCGGCGCACTTAGAACAGACAAAGTGGACATGCCCACCGCCATCAATCAGCCGCCAGACGCCAACGCGCAGTTGATCGCGCGTCAGCACCGAAAGGCTTTGCAGAATTTTGACGTTGCCAATGCCTTGCGGCAACACCAGATCGCGGAAGAAACGGTCAAGCTCCTCATCCTGGCCCGGGACCTGAAATCTCAAATGGACAAAGTGGGTGAGCAGCCCCTGCCAGCGTTGCTGCTGCGCGAAGCCGAAGTAATCGAGATTCTCGCACGCGATGTGCAAGCCAAGATGACCTTGACCGTCGGGCCCGGCTGACGGCATGCAACTAAGAATGTAGAGAAGCGTCTATTGCTAAGGCAGGAGAATGCTGCGGCTGGGGACATGCGGGACGCACCAGAATCATCGCGAGAGCCGAAATCGCCAGGGATGCTTCGAAAACCTGTCCGCGGTGGACTATTCCTGTTTGCCGCCTTTATGCTCGGTTCCCTGGCTGCGGAGCCGGCGGGCCAGCACCCGATTCCCAACCAAATGAGCCAGCAATCCCATACTCCGTTCGACGGATTCGGCGGGAACGATCCTTTATTGGCCGGCCGGCAGATGCGGGCGTTGAACGCAGAACGGCAGAAATCCATGGTCTCCGATACCGAAAAGCTGCTAAAACTCGCCCAGGAACTCAACTCCGAAATAGAAACTAGTAACCCAAATGTGCTTACTCAGGTGCAATTGCGCAAAATCGCAGATATTGAGAGACTGGCTCGAAACGTAAAGCAGAAGATGAGCATCTCTTTCGTGGGGGGACCGCAATTCCAAGAGCCAGTTCCCCAACAGATTCACTAAATGACTGACGGCGCTATCGTTTTCGCGATCGCACGGCGCCTGGGGACTGAATAAAAGTCGTTGATACAATCGAGATGGTTCGAATTGGTACCAATTTCAGGGAGTAAGGGAATGGGACTTGCGGTTTCCACTGCTCGCGTGCCGGGAGCAGCTCCCGATGTCCGGCCAGCTTACCCCGCAACAGCTGATTGAAATCTATCGGCTGATGTTTCTCTCCCGCCGCGTCGACGACCGCGAGATCCTTCTCAAGCGGCAGCAGAAAATCTTCTTTCAGGTCTCCGGCGCAGGCCACGAGGCTCTGCAGGTTGGCGCAGCATTGGCCCTTCGTCCCGGTTACGACTGGTTCTTCCCTTACTACCGCGATCGCGCTCTGTGCCTCGCGCTGGGCGTTACGCCCGAAGAGATGTTCCTGCAGGCCGTCGGCGCGGCCACCGATCCGGCCAGCGGCGGCCGCCAGATGCCCACGCACTGGAGCAGCCGCCCCCTGCACATTGTCAGCACCTCGTCTTCCACCACCACGCAGGTGCTTCATGCCGTGGGTTGCGCCGAGGCCGGACGCTACTTCAGCCGCCATCCCGAAGCGGCCGCAAAAGCGGCGGGCGATTATCGCGCCTTCCGCGACGTTGAGTTCCACGGCGACGAAGTCGCTCTGACTGTGCTTGGCGAAGGTTCCACATCGCAGGGCGAATTCTGGGAAGCGCTCAATACCGCTTCGAACAGAAGCTGCCCGTCATCTTCTGCGTTGAAGACAACGGCTACGCCATCAGCGTGCCCGTCGAGGTCAACACGCCCGGCGGAAACATCTCGAGGCTGGTCGCGAACTTCCCCAACTTCCATTTCGCCGAAATCGACGGCACCGATGCCGAGGTCTGCCTGCGCGCATTCCAGGCCGCCGCCGCGCATTGCCGCGCCGGACTGGGACCCGCGTTTGTCCATGGGCATTGCGTGCGCCCCTACTCCCACTCGCTCTCCGACGATGACAAGCTCTACCGTTCTGCCGCCGAGCGCGAAGCCGACGCCATGCGCGATCCGATCGCCAAGATGCAGATGCGTCTTCTGCGCGAAGGCATTCTTAGCGCCGACGAGATCAACGCGCTCGAGCAGCAACTCGATCACGAAGTCGCCGAAGCCGCCGAGCGCGCGCTCGCAGGCGCCGCTCCCCGATGTTTCCAGCAATTGCGCGCCACGTCTACTCCGAGGATCTTGATCCCACCAGCGCCTCCATCGCCACCGAGCCGGCCAAGGGCGCCGTGCAGGCCGGCAAATCGGCCAGCGCCAAGGGAAACGCGCCGCGCACCATGGCCGATCTCATCAACGCCTGCCTGCACGACGAAATGCGCCGCGATCCGCGCATCGTCGTCTACGGCGAAGATGTGGCCGACGCCAGCCGCGAAGGCGCTCTCGCTGAAGTGAAAGGCAAAGGCGGAGTCTTCAAGCTCACCGCCGGTCTGCAGACCGAGTTCGGATCGGAGCGCGTCTTCAATTCGCCCCTGGCCGAAGCCAACATCGTCGGCCGCGCCGTCGGCTATGCGACACGCGGCATGAAGCCGGTCGTCGAGATTCAGTTCTTCGATTACATCTGGCCCGCCATGCACCAGATTCGCAATGAGCTCGCGCTCATGCGCTGGCGCTCCAACGGCGAGTGGGCTTCGCCTGCAGTGATTCGCGTGCCCATCGGCGGCTATCTCACCGGCGGCGCAATCTATCACTCGCAGTCCGGCGAAAGCATCTTCACGCACACTCCGGGCCTGCGCGTCGTCTTCCCGTCGAACGCGCTCGATGCCAACGGCCTTCTGCGCACCGCCATTCGCTGCGACGATCCGGTGCTCTTCCTCGAACACAAGCGCCTCTACCGCGAAACCTATGGCCGCGCACCTTATCCCGGCCCGGATTTCGCGATTCCGTTTGGCAAGGCCAATATCGTTCGGCCCGGCGCCGACATCACGCTCGTCACCTACGGCGCGGTTGTGCCCCGCGCCCTGCAGGCCGCGGAAAAAGCGCAGCGCGAGCACGGCATCGATGTGGAGATTCTCGATCTGCGCACCCTCAACCCGTACGACTGGGAAGCCATCGCCACGTCGGTGCGCAAGACCAGCCGCGTGATCGTCGCCCACGAAGACATGCTCAGCTGGGGCTACGGAGCAGAGATCGCCGCCCGCATTGCCGACGAGCTCTTCGACGATCTCGATGCGCCGGTTCGCCGCATCGGCGCCATGGATACCTTCGTGGCCTACCAGCCGGTGCTCGAAGACGCGATCCTGCCGCAACCGGATACGATCCTCAAAGCCATCCAGGACCTGCACGCCTACTGACCCTGGGGCCGATCCCCACGCTCTTAGCGGATCGAAGCAGTGCTCAATAAGCGCATCTGCCCGTCCTCGGCATTCGAGTGCGGCGATCACGCCGATTTCCGTCACTCGGACGAGAGGGCAATCATTGGATCTACCTTCGTGGCCCGCCTGGCTGGCACATATGCCGCGGCCAAAGAGACAAAGAGCAGCAGCGCACCGGCTAGAGACATGGTGCGTCCGTCGGCCCATGACACACCGAACAGCAGACCGGAGGCTGCACGGGAGAAAACCAACGCAGCAACCGAGCCAACGAACAGCCCAACTCCGGTGATGGTGATTGCCTGGCCAAGAACGAGCCGCAGGATATCCAAGCGGGAAGCTCCCAGCGCCATGCGAATCCCAAGTTCGTTCGTGCGTTCCGTTACGGAGTACGAGATCAGTCCGTACGTGCCAATTGCGGCAAGAACAAAGGCGATAGCCGAGAACACGCTAAGCAACCATGTTTGAAAACTCCGGCGATTTCCGAGCCGTTCAAGTTGCGACTCGACTGTAGAAATTTCAAACTTCGGAATTTCGGAGCTAAAAGCTCCACGATCGCGCCCCTCACATCGCTTGCAAGAGAAACCCGATCCTGCGCGTCGCGCACAAGCACGTCCATCGATCGATTTTGCGGTGCTTGATCCTGCGGTAAAAAGAACTGAGGCAAGGAGCGGCTTTCCGGACCATTGGGAAGCGTGTCGCTCACCAACCCAACTACTGTTCGCCAGGCGGACGGACTCTCACCAGGGACCCCATAACGAAATCGTTTGCCCGCCGGATCTTCGCCGGGCCAAAATCGTCTCGCCATGGCTTGGTTGACAATGGCGACGGGCTGAGAACCGTCGTTATCCTCGGCTGCGAAGTATCTGCCCCGCAGCAGCGCTATACCAGCAGTTTTAAAGTACGCGTCGCTGACCACATGGGAACCGCAAGTGACCGCCTTATCATCTCTCGAAAATTGCGAACGGCTTTCCAATTCAATCATGTCATCGGGAATATAATCGCTGAATTGTGCATCGATCGCCGCTGCGCCTTGCACTCCCGGTATCGCCCCGATACGTCCGAGCACTTCATCATAAAACTTCGCAGGGTCCCGACCTGAAGGGGCGTCAAGATGGAGAAAGAGCAAGCCATTAGGCTGGTAGCCTAGGTCCATGTTTTCCACGCGCGCAAGGCTGCGGATCATCAGTCCGGTACCGGTGACCAAAACCATTGCGAGAGCGATCTGCAACGACATGAACACGCTTCCCATGCGGCGGCGTGCGCGGCTGCCCGCAACCGTCCGTCCGCCCGCCTTTAACGCGGCCTGAGGGTCACGGCGAGCATTCATCCAAGACGGCACAAGACCAAAGATCAGACTCGTCGAGAGGGAGACAAGCAGACAGAAGGACAGTATCTCTGGATCAAACTGAACGTCTCCGAAGCCTCTGATGTCTGTTGGGCCGAGAGCTCGAAGCACGGGAATGGCAGCCGATGCTAGTGCCATGCCAGGCAGAGCGGAGAAGAGCGACAAGAGCAAGCATTCCAGCATCTGCAGGCGGATAAGGCGTGCGCGGCTGGCACCCAATGCGGCCCGGACAGCACGTTCTCGCTCGCGTAGGCTCTGACGGGCAAGCAAGAGACTGGCGACGTTCGCGCAGCCAATCAGCAAGAGAAAGCAGACGGCGCCAAAGAGCGTCCAGAGGGCGGTGCGCGTTCTCGGGCGTACGAGTTCTGTCGGAAGCGTCACAACGCTAATCGATTTGCCTGCTTCGAATAGCGGGTATTCGTGACTGAGACCTGTACTAATCGAGTCCATTTCTTGTTGCGCCCGCTGCAAGGTGATCCCCGGTTGAAGCCTCGCGATCGCATTGAACGCATCGGCTTGTCTCGCCGTCAGGAAGGCGGGCCAGTTTGAAATGAACGACAGAGGAATCCAGATGTTGGTTTCTGGGGATGGAAAATCAAAACCAGCCGGCATTACGCCGATGACAACAGCTCGTTTGTGATCGATTTCAATGGATGAGCCAATCGCGTTGCGTGCGCCACCGAAATGCGTCTGCCAAAATGCGTGGCTGATCACAGCCACCTGCGCACGGTGGCCCTCCTCTTCTCGAGTCCAGTCTCTGCCGAGCGCTGGCGTAACACCGAGCACGGAAAAGAATTCCGAGGAGACGCGCCCCACTTTGGTATGTTCGACAGGCACAGCACCAGTAAGATCGGCCGTGTCCACACGAAGCATGACGGCAATCTCGGTGAAGCTGCGGGATTCACGTTTCCAGTCCTGTATGTCCGGATAAGAAGTCCAGTTTCTCTGAATATCCTTGCTGGGCACGGCAGACCAAAGCATCACGATGCGAGTTGGGGCTTGATACGGGAGCGGACGCAGGAGAACCGCTTCGATCACGCTGAACATAGTCGTAATAGCGCCGATGCTAAGGGCCATCGTGCCCACGGCGGTGAACGTGAATCCAGGACTGCGCAAGAGTCCACGGCCTACTTGCCTTATCTGCTTTGCCAGATCGACAATCCCTTGGAAGCCCATCTCGACTCCTGTTGGCCTACAATTATCGGCCATATGACACCGATTCTCGGAGAGTGCATAATCGCCAATGCGCTCGTCGAACTTCACGATGACCTGTGACTGCTCTTGTCCGGACATGGGGCGTTCCCTGACTTGGCGGCAAACCGCTTCCGCTGGATCGCTGTCGTCGCCCCGTTCCTTGGTGTGTCCCTGGATTGCAGATTATTTCCTCTCCCCGGCGCACAGTGAAACTGTCCAGGCGTATGTGTTGGATCGGTCTAGACCCATAAAGGTCCCCTTGCCTGGAGGGCCAGTCCTCAGGCCTTCTGCAGGAGCGCTTCCACCGCTTCGGCTAACGAAGCGAACCGCGCATCGGCCAACTCCGCTGCTGCTTCCGCGCCCGCCTTTTGCCGTTCCGCGTCGCCCTCAATGAAGACCGTGCGCATGCCGAGCCGCGTCCCGAATTCGATATCCGAAAGCGAATCGCCGATCATCGCGCTGGTGGAGGCGTTGATGTCAGGGAAATCGCGCTGGGCCTGCTCGAACATGCCCGGCAACGGCTTGCGGCAGTTGCACTCCTGCTTGTCGTGCGGGCAGAAATAGAAAGCGTCGACATGGGCTCCGTGCTGCCTTCAGAACATCCTGCAGGTTGGCGTGAATCGCCGCAACCTCCGCCGTCGGAATAAAGGCCCAGGGCGATGCCGCGCTGATTCGAAACCACAATCACGCGGATTCCCGCCCGGTTCAGCCGTGCAATAGCTTCGGGCACGCCCGGCAGCACACGAAACTCAGACCACGCGCGTTACGTAGCTGCCTTCCGGCATCTTTTCGTTCAGCACGCCGTCCCGATCGAGAAAGATCGTGCGAAGGGTGCCTGACCATGCACTGCCTGCGGAGTCCGCCACGCCGCTATGATAGCAACAACCATCCGAACGCCAGCCTGCTTCCGTCTAACCGGTCGGGTCGGTCGGAAAAGGGGGCGCAGTGATCGGACAACTGCACCGCGTCATCCAGGAGATCGAGGACGAATGGGGCGCCAAACGCCTGCTCGTCGTCGGCGACGTGATGCTCGACAAGTACATCTGGGGCGAAGTGGGTCGCATCTCGCCTGAGGCTCCTGTGCCCGTGGTGCGCGGCATGCACCAGGACGAGAAGCCGGGCGGCGCGGCCAACGTGGCCATGAACCTGGCCCGCCTCGGCGCGCAGACCATCGTGGTCGGCTTCACCGGCGGTGATGAAAATGAGCGGCTGCTTGCTGAGACCGTCTTCGCAGCAATGGAGTCACCCCCTGCTTCATCTCTTCCGAAGAATTCCAGACCATCACCAAGACGCGCATTCTGGGCGGACGCCAGCAGATGCTGCGCCTGGACTTTGAGCGCCAGGGTCGATCGCACAGGCGCCTACGATCGCCTGCTGAGAAAGCGCTCGACACTCCTGCCCGGCTCCCACGCGCTGGTTCTTTCCGACTACGCCAAGGGCGTGATCACGCCGGCGAAGTCTGCCAGTCCCTGATCACGGCCGCGCGCAAGCTGGGTATTCCGGTGCTCGTCGATCCCAAGGGACTCGACTATTCGCGCGTTACACGCGGCGCCACCACCATCTGCCCCAATCTCGGCGAGCTGGCAGGAGCCGCTGCGCCTCGAGCCCGCCAATCTTGACGGCGCTGCTCGCCGCGGCTGAAGCCATGGTCACCGAGCTCGATATCGAGTTCCTCACCGCGACGCTGAGCGAAAAGGGCATCGCGCTGGTGCGGCCCGGCAATCGCTTTGTGGCCCCCGCGCAGGCGCGCCAGGTCTTCGACGTCTCCGGCGCCGGCGACACCGTGATTGCCGTGCTGGCGCTTGTGCCTCGCCTCCGGTCTGCAGCCGGAAACCGCGGTGCAGCTGGCCAACGTCGCCGCGGGCATCGTTGTGGGCAAGGTCGGCACCGTGCCGGTGGAGAAGCACGAGCTGCTGGCCGCACTCAGTCCGCAGATTGCGCTGCACGCCGAAGACCGCGTCCTCACGCGCGACGAGCTCGTCAAGCGCGTAGCGCTCTGGAAGGCCAATGGCGAGCGCGTCGTCTTTACCAACGGCTGCTTCGATCTGCTCCACATCGGCCACATCACGCTGCTCGAGCAGGCGCGCCGTTTCGGCGACCGGCTCATCGTCGCCATCAACAGCGACGCTTCGGTGAGCTGCCTGAAGGGGCCGACCCGCCCCATCGTGGGTCAGCGCGATCGCGCGCGCGTGCTGGCTGCGCTTGGCCGCCGTCGATGCAGTGGTGGTCTTCGATGAACCCACGCCGCTGGAACTCATCGTTGCCGTGCAGCCCGATGTCCTCGTGAAGGGCGGCGACTACAAAGCCGAGACCGGTCGTGGGCGCCAGCGAAGTCCAGTCCTGGGGCGGGGAAGTCAGGATCGTGCCGCTGGTTGAGGGCTTCTCGACCACGCGCCTGATCGAAAAAGGTGCCGGGCCGTTGATGGGCTCTCGCCGGACCTGCGGCCCAGATACCAGCCGGCCCAGATACAATAATGGGATGCAGTCGCGTCCCCGCTTCCAACCTGCGTCGAGCCATGAATCCACAGGCAGGCCGACGCGGCATGAAGCGCTTCTTCCGCCTTCTGCGCTACGGGCTGCCCTACTCGCTGCAGTGGCTGCCCGGCGTGCTGCTGCTGGCCGCAGTCGGCGTGCTCGACACCTTTCGCATCCTCCTCTTCAGCCCATCTTCGACCAGGTCCTGCAGGCCCGATGCGCCCGAAGGCCCCATCCTTCTCGGTCTTCCCAACAGCCGTGGCACTTCGATCTCAGGCAGCGTCGTTCCCCATTTCCTGCACATGCACAATGCCTGGGACGTGGTGGCCTTTGCGCTGGTCGCCTCCACGCTGCTCAAAGGCCTTTGCGATTACTCTGGGCACCTACCTGGTCAACTATGCCGGCTTCGGCACGATTACCGATCTGCGCAATCATCTCTACGAAGCCACGCTGCGCCGCTCCTCCAGCTTCTTTCATAAGCACCCCACGGGCACCATTCTTTCCACGCTCATCAACGATGTGGACAAGGTGCAGACCGCGGTCAGCTCGGTGCTCGGCGAGTTCCTGCAGCAGTTCTTTACCTTCGTTGTCGGGCTGGTGCTGGTCATCTGACTCGGCGGATACCTCAGCTGGGCGCTGCTGCTGTTTATTCCCGTGGTGGTCACTTCCGCGCGCAAGATCGGCAGCGAAGTGCGCACCCGCACCCGCACCGGACAGGACAAGCTTGCCGAGATCCAGAACATCCTGCATGAAACCGTCACCGGCAACCGCATCGTCAAGGCCTTCAACACCGAGCTTGTGGGAGATTCTGCGCTTCAAGAAGGCTGCAGCGCGCCGTCTTTTCGCGCCAACCTGCGCAGCGTGCGCATTCAGTCCATCAGTTCGCCGTTGATGGATACCATCGGCGCCGTCGCCATTGCCATGCTTCTGTTCATCGGGCGCAACGAAATCCTGCACGGCCGCATGACCATGGGCCTCTTCGGCACTTTCATCATCCTGCTCTTCAAGCTCTACGATCCGGTGCGCAAGTTCGCCTACTTCTACAACAGCTTCCAGCAGGCGATGGGCGCTTCGGCTTCGATCTTCAGCTTCTTCGACGCGGAGGACGACGTGAAGGAGCGGCCTGCGCGCGGCAGTACTCTGAAGGGCTTCGCCCGATCCATTCAGTTTGAGAATGTGGGCTTCTCCTACTCCACCGAAGAGGGCGAGCACCAGATTCTGCATCAATGTCGATCTCGATGTGCGCGCCGGCGAAGTGCTGGCGCTGGTCGGGCCGAGCGGCGCCGGCAAATCGACGCTCGTCAACCTGATTCCGCGCTTCTTCGACGTCACCTCCGGCCGCATTCTGATCGACGATCACGACATGCGCGATCTGACTCTCGGTTCGCTGCGCCGCCAGGTTGCCCAGGTCACGCAGGAGACCATCCTCTTCAACGACACGGTGCGCAACAACATCGCCTACGGCCAGCCGGACGTGAAGCTCGCTCTGGTGGAGCAGGCCGCGCGCAACGCCCTGGCGCACGACTTCATTCTGCGCATGCCGCAGGGCTACGACACGGTGATCGGCGAAAAAGGATTCCGCCTCTCCGGCGGCGAGCGGCAGCGCATCGCCATTGCGCGCGCGATCCTCAAGGATGCGCCGATTCTGATTCTCGACGAAGCCACCTCGGCGCTCGATGCGGAGAGCGAATCGCTGGTGCAGGCTGCGCTGGCCAACCTGATGCAGGGCCGCACGGTGGTGGTGATTGCGCACCGGCTCGGCACCATCCGCCGCGCCAACCGCATCGCGGTGCTTGAAGACGGGCGCATCACCGCCATCGGTTCGCACGAAGAACTGCTGACCACCTCGCCCACCTATCAGCGGCTCTATCAACTGCAGTTCATGGACATGCCCGAATCTCAGGCTTCGGATCTGCTCGGCCTTGATCCTTCAGAGCAGTACCCTCTGCTGTTTGAGCAGGCAATGTCGACCAAGGCGGGAGAATAGCACGCATGCCGATTTATTCGATGACCGGATTTGCGCGCATCCAGGTGCGCGTGCACGATCAGCTCGTCTACACGCTGAGCGTGAAGAGCGTGAATCACCGCTTTCTCGATCTCCAGTTGCGCCTGCCCTCGGGGCTCGATGCTCTGGAGATGGAGCTGCGCCGGGCGCTCAAGGAAAACCTGGTGCGCGGCCACGTCGAGCTGACGCTCTCCGTCGATCGCTCGACACAGCAGAAGGCCGGCTACAATCGCGAACTGGTCGCCGGCTATCTCGATGCCTTTCGGTCAGCGCGCGACGAATTCTCGGTCTGCAGGCGAGCCCGATCTGAATGCCATCCTGCGCCTGCCCGGCGCACTGCAGAACGACAATCGCAGCAACGGAGACGAAGACCCTGGCCGCGCTGGCCGAAAGCGTGCTGCAGCAGATCGGGCCGCTGCTCGACGAATTGAAGACCATGCGCGCCCGCGAAGGCGAAGCGCTCGAAGCCATTCTGCATGCCTCGCTCGACCGGCTTGCCGAAGCCACCGAAGGAGTGGCCGCGCTGCGCCCCGAAGTCGAGCAGCGCTACCAGGAACGGCTGACGCAGCGGCTGATTGCCGCCACCGGCAACGAATTCAATCGCCAGCGGCTGCTTGAGGAAGTTGCCGTCCTGGTGGAGCGCAGCGATATCGCCGAAGAGCTGGCGCGCATGACCACCCATATCGCGCACTTCCGCGAATTGCTGGCGGCGAGCGGCGAAGTCGGCAAGAAGCTCGACTTTCTGCTGCAGGAGATGAACCGCGAAGCCAACACCCTGCTCTCAAAGACCGGCGGCGTGGGCGGCAAGGGAACGCGCATCACCGAACTTGGGCTGGCCATGAAGGCAGAGATCGAGAAAGCCCGCGAGCAGATTCAGAACGTGGAATAGAAACTGCATGAAGTTCAACGACAAACGAGGGGAACTACCAGAAAGTGGCAGGAATTCTATTCATCATTTCGGCGCCTTCGGGCTCGGGCAAGAGCACGCTGGTGAGCGAGCTGCGCAAGCAGGTCGAGCGGCGTCGATTTCTCGATCTCGTGGACCACGCGCCCGCCGCGCGGCTCCGAAGAGAACGGGCGCGAATACTACTTCACCACGCGCGCGAAGAGTTTGAGCGCATGCGCGACGCGGGCATGTTTCTTGAGCACGCCGAGGTCTTTGGCAAATCTACTACGGCACCGCGCGCAATTCGCTCGACGAGGCGCGGCGCGCTGGCCACGACCTGCTGCTCGACATCGACGTGCAGGGCGCAGCGCAGGTGCGCAAAGCCATGCCCGAGGCGGTCAGCATCTTTGTTCTGCCGCCAACTCCCAAGGTGCTGCGCACTCGCTTGCGCAATCGCAGCCGCGCCGAGGGCGTTGTGAACGAGGCAGAAGCTCTACCGCCGCCTGAGCGAAGCCAGCAAGGAAATTGAGAATTATCGCGAATACGGCTATATTTTGGTCAACGACATCCTGGACCGGGCGGTGGCGCAGTTGGAGGCCATTGTGCTGGCCGAGCGCTTCTATCGCAATGGCGAACCGATCGCCTACCGCTCGAGCAGGGTGTTGGAGGTCGCCGCAGCCTGCCGGATTGCGAATTCGCGGGAGCGGCTTAAACCCGTGCTGGAGGCCTTTGGGATCGACGGTGCCTCCGGCCAGCAACAACTTCCATTTGGAGATGAATCCGATGACGATTGAGACCACATTCGATTCGAACTATCGCAAGGTTCTTGTGGCAGCCCGCCGCGCCCGCCAGCTGCAGAACGGCTCCGCGGCGCTCGTCCCCAGTCACTCCACCAAGGCCTGCCGCATCGCCCAGGACGAAATCGAAGCGGGCAAGATCTCCTACGTGAAGAAGGACGTGCCGGTTACCAAGCCGCTGGTGGAAGACCGCGGCATCCCGATTCTCTCCAACTAGACTGTCCGTGCTTGATCGGGCCGACGCATCGTGCCCCGTCTGCATCCTAGTTAGTGAGGTTGCCCTGAGTTATCGCGAGTAATCCCGCGAGGTAACATTCTGAAGGGTACCCAGCACTTGGATGGACGACCGTCGCGAGGACCCAAATCTCATAGCTTCCGATCAAACACGGTGCTATGATCCATAACGATATGTCGATTGGAATGGCCAATCTCGATGGTGCATTGCAGGTCAAAGTTGGTACGTTCTTTGGCCGCGAACTGATTCTGGTCTCCGAGTCGAAGATGGAAATCCAGACCTGGTTTATGGGGTTCATGATCGGCCGCCGCAAGTTCAACAACGAGCTTGTCCGGCAACTCCGCTACGAGGAATGGACTCACGATGGGTCCGTACTTGCGGAATTCGATTTAAATACGACGGGAAAACCCAAGTCCTGGTGAAAGCTCTGATGAACGAGAGCGACTCTCTCCGGACTGTCGTTCGGATCATCAATGTATACAAGTTTTCTCATACGCCGCCGGTCGAGGAAATCCAACTTACAGGTTCGTAATCCGCTTCGTCTCACGCATCTCGAAACTGGATTTGGTGCGGTCTTCCCAATCGTTCAAGCCTCGGCCTCGGAGGCGACTTCACGAGGCAAATCAGACTACAATTTCATCTATGCGAGTGACGGTCGGCGTCTCGGGCGGCATCGCCGCCTACAAAGCGGCGGAACTGGTGCGCGCCCTGCAGCGGCAGGCTCTTGAAGTGCATGTGGTGATGACCGACGCGGCGACCCGTTTCATCCAGCCGCTTACCTTTGCCGCGCTCACCGGCCACAAGGTCATCACCAGCCTTTGGGACGAAACTGACTCCACCGAGGGCGCATACGATTCGTCCATCGAGCACATCGGCGAGGCGCAATGGGCCGAGGCGCTTGTTGTTGCTCCGGCGACGGCCAATATCCTTGCCAAATTCGCCCATGGCATCGCCGACGATTTTCTGACCACGATGTACCTGGCCACGCAGGCTCCGGTCCTGGTTGCTCCGGCGATGAATGTGAACATGTGGGACCACCCGGCGACGCAGGCCAATCTCGAAATTCTGCGCCAGCGCGGTGTGCGCGTGATTGAGCCGGGCACGGGCGATCTGGCCTGCGGCATGGTGGGCGCGGGGCGCATGGCCGAGCCGGATGCGATCGCCGACGCGGTGCTCGACTCTCTCGGACGCCGGCACGATATGGCCGGGCGAAATTGTGCTGGTCACGGCGGGCGGCACGCGCGAGGCGCTCGATCCGGTGCGCTTTCTCGGCAATCGTTCCAGCGGCAAGATGGGCTATGCGCTGGCCGATGCGGCGCAGAGCCGCGGCGCCAAGGTGATTCTGATCAGCGGACCGACGGCGCTGCATCCGCCGGCGCATTGCGAGTTGGTCAAGGTCACCACCGCCGATGAGATGCGGACCGCGGTGCTCGAGCGGATGAAGGACGTCACGCTCGTCATCAAGGCGGCGGCCGTTGCCGACTATCGGCCGGTCAACGTTTCAGACCAGAAGCTGAAGCGCACCGGGCCGCTGACGCTCGAACTTGCGCCGACCGAGGACATTCTGGCGGAGGTGGTGCGCCGCCGCCAGCCCGGCCAGTTGATTGTGGGCTTTGCCGCCGAGACCGAAAACCGCATGGAGAACGGCCGCGCCAAGCTGCTGCGCAAAGGTGCGGATGCCATCGTGGTCAACGATGTGTCGGGCGATGGCGTGGGCATCGATGCCGACATGAATGCAGCCACGTTCCTGACCAACTCCACTGCGATCGAATTGCACGAGATGCCCAAGCGGAAACTTGCCGACCGCATCCTCGACGAGATTCTTGCGCTGCGCCGGCCGCGCCCGCTGGTTGTGGAGACCGATGATGCTGCCGACAGGGCGACGCCGCAGGATCAGCGTGCTCAACCAGTCGGACGCTCCACCGGCTCGCGCCGCCAGCTGATTGTGGAGTAGCCCGCTTGCCCCGTTCGCTCGATCCCGCAACTCAACAGGCCTTGGCAGCGCGCCTGCGCTTCTATCGCGACCTCGGGCTGACCGAGTTCTATCGCCGGCCCGTTGATCCGGCACAGTTGCAGAACTTCGCGGCGACGAACGGAGAGGAATCTGCTTCCGTCGAGCCAGATGATTCCGGACTCGCTGGCGAGAACGAGCGGCGGAACTGCAACCTCACAAGACCTTCAGGAGAGACGACCATTCCGACCCGCAAGACGATTTCCGCCCCTCCGCAAATCTCCGGTGTGATTGTGCCTGCCGAGCGCGAAGCTGCGCTCCGCGTGATTCGCGAAGACATTGGCGACTGCACGCGCTGCGCGCTGCACAAGGGCCGCAACAAGATCGTCTTCGCCGACGGAAGCGCCAACGCGCGGCTGATGTTTGTGGGCGAAGGGCCGGGCGCGGATGAGGACGCGCAGGGACTGCCGTTTGTGGGGCGCGCCGGGCAACTGCTGAACAACATGATTGCGGCGATGGGGCTGAAGCGCGAAGAGGTCTACATCGCCAACGTGGTCAAGTGCCGGCCGCCGGGCAACCGCACGCCGGAGCCGGAGGAAGCCAACACCTGCTCGCCGTTTCTCTTCCGGCAGATCGATGTGGTGCGGCCGGAGGTTCTGGTGGCGCTGGGCGCGACGGCGGCAACCTATCTGCTGGGGCAGCGGCAGCCGCTTGCCGGGCTGCGCGGGCGCGTGCACTCGCTGCGCGGATCGAGGCTGATCGTGACCTACCATCCGGCGTATCTGCTGCGCGATCCGCGGCAGAAGAAGGAAGCGTGGGCGGATCTGCAGATTGCCATGAAGGAACTGGGACTGAGCAAGGCAGGGAATAGGGACTAGGGACTAGGGAATAGGGAACAGACGGCGGAGACGAGTCACGTTCCTTCAAAATGTTCCATGTGGCGGCGGCATCTTCCTACGTCCCGCATCGAACTCGCAGAAGCCTGCGTAATCTTCTGCAAATTTTCTGGGGATAGCTACAAATCCACCGTTCCCCTTGCGCTTCTACAAGGAATATCGTACCTTTCATGTAGAAGTGAAAGGGGACGCGTGACCACTCCACATATTGACCTTCCGCAAGGAACCCTGGATCTGCTGATTCTCCGGACGCTTGCCCTCGGCCGCCAACATGGATGGGCCATCTCGGAGCGTGTCCAGCAGATGTCGAGTGACGCGCTGCGGATTCAGCAAGGCTCGCTGTATCCGGCCCTTCACCGGCTGGAGCGACGCGGCTTGATCAAGGCTCACTGGGGAACGTCGGAGAACAACCGCCGCGCCAAATACTACGAGCTCTCCAAGAGCGGGCGTCAGCAACTCGAAGTCGAGAAGGACGCATGGGCGAAACTTACGGCCGCTGTGTCCCAAGTGCTGGGATCGGCATAGGAGGTTCGAAATGCTTGACGATCTGATTTTCCGTATTCGATCGCTGTTCCGACGGAGCGCCGTGGAGAACGAGCTTGACGAGGAGCTGCGCTTTCATCTTGAGCAGCAGGTGGAGAAGCATGTTCGAGCCGGCCTTCCGCGAGAGGAAGCGATGCGGCAAACGCGGCTCGAATTCGGCGGTCTGGGCCATGTGAAGGAGGATTGTCGGGAATCGCGCGGCATTACTTTTCTAGAAACAACAGCCCGGGATATTCGCTACGCGCTAAGGCAATTACTGAGGACGCCGGCATTCACCATCACGGTGCTGCTGACGCTGTCGCTGGGAATCGGGGCAAATGCGGCAATCTTCACGCTGGTGCACGCAGTGTTATTGAAGAAGCTGCCTGTCGCCGATCCTGCCTCGCTGGTGCGCCTGGGCGATAACAACGATTGCTGCGTGGGGTCAGGGAATCGGCAGGATGGCGACTTTGCCATGTTCTCTACCGACACGTATGAGCAACTGAAGCGAAATACCCCGGAATTTGAAGAGCTGGCGGCGATGCAGGCCGGTTTCTGGGGCCGGCCTATTATTGCGCGGCGCGACGGCACGCAGGAGGCCGCACGGTCAGTGGCGGCCGAGTTTGTCTCCGGCAACTACTTCCGCACTTTTGGACTGCAGCCACGGGCGGGCCGCTTGCTGATGGATGCAGACGATACGCAGGGCGCGCCCATGACGGCAGTGATCGGCTATGAGGCATGGCAGCGCAATTACGCCGGCGATGCCTCGGTGGTGGGAAGTACATTCTGGATCAATACAAAGCCGGTCACGGTGGTTGGCATTGCGCCTGAAGGCTTCTATGGCGATCGCATGTCGGTCACTCCGGCGGAATTCTACCTTCCGATCGAAGAGATGCCGGTGCTGGCGAATTCCCCGTACGTTCACGATCCCGAACAGGATTGGCTCTACATTGTCGGGCGCATCAGGCCGGGAGTGGCGATGGCTCCCCTCCAAGAAAAGGTGACGGCTTTGCTGCGGCAGGCACTTGCAACGGACGAGGAGTTTTCATCGGAGCGGGGGAAGACATGGCTGAAGAAGGTCCATGTCGTGCTGACGCCGGGCGGCGCGGGGATTCAAGCGATGCAGGAGTGGTATGGGTCAAAACTGCATCTGTTGATGTGGATTGCAAGTCTCGTGCTGTTGATTGCCTGCGCTAATATTGCGAATCTTCTGCTGGTGCGTGGAATGGCAAGGCGCGCGGAAATCTCGATGCGCGCTGCGCTGGGAGCCATGCGCGGGAGAATCATTCGTCAATTGCTTACGGAGAGCGTCGTGCTGGCCGGGATGGGTGGTATCGCGGGACTCGGCGTCGCCTATGCGGGAGCGCGCATGCTGCTGATGCTGGCTTTCCCGGGGGCACACAGCATACCGATCCATGCGGGCCCCTCGCTCTCGGTTCTTGAGTTTGCGTGCGGCTTGTCGCTGCTGACGGGGATTGTGTTTGGCGTGGCGCCGGCCTGGATTGCGGCACAGGCGGGTCCGATCGATGCAATGCGGAACAGCACGCGAACGACGGCGATGGGATCTTCTTTCTTGCAACGGGGACTGGTGGTACTCCAGGTTGGACTATCGCTGGTGCTTCTGGTTGTGGCCGGGCTGTTCCTGGAGAGCCTGAAAAAGCTCGAGGGCACAGACCTCAAGCTCGACGCGAGGAACCGCTATATCGTGCACATCAACCCACAAACCGCGGGCTACACGCAAACCCAACTGGAGGCGCTGTACCGGACGATGGAGGAGCGCCTCCATGCGCTGCCGGGTGTGATGAAAGTGGGCATCGCCTCGTACACGCCGATGGAAGACAACAACAACGGGTGGGGCGTCCAGGTGCAGGGACAGCCCTACCTGGATGTTGGAGCTTCGGTCATACGAGCGAATGCGGAGTATTTCGACTCTGTCGGAACGCGGGTGGTGATGGGGCGCGGGATCGACACGCGCGATACACCGGCAGCTACCACGGTGGCAGTGGTGAACCAGACATTTGTCAAAGACTTGTTCAAGCCTGGTGAGAATCCGATCGGGCAACATTTTGGTTCGCCGGGGCCGAGTTCGACGGGAGATTTTGAGATTGTAGGAGTGGTGGAGGATACGGTCTACACCAGCGTGCGCAAGAAGGACCACATGATGTATTTCGTCCCGATGATGCAGCGGCCGAGGAGCACGAAAATTCCCATTGAGAAAGATGACATGCTCTATCTGGGTGCAATTGTGCTTGCGACCGATCGTCCAATGAGTGACATGGAAAAACTTGTGCGGGCCACGCTCGCCGGCATCAATCCGAACCTGACGGTGGAGCAGTTTGAGACTTTCAATGAACAGATCGCCGATCGGTTTACCGAGGAGAGGATGATTTCGCGGCTGTCAACGCTCTTTGGCGGATTGGCGCTGTTGCTGGCGATCATCGGCTTATACGGCGTGACTGCGTATTCCGTTGTGCGGCGGACTCCGGAGATTGGTATCCGCATGGCGCTCGGTGCCGAGCGCGGCGGTGTGATTGCGATGGTGATGCGGGGGGCAATGATTCAAGCCGCGCTTGGGCTGGCGATCGGAATCCCTGTCGCGCTGCTCTGCGTACGGTTTGTGAAGTCTCAGCTTTACGAGATCACCAGCGCGGACTTCAGTGTAATGACGGGCGCAATTGTGATCCTGGGATTGGCGGCATTCGTTGCCGGAATCATTCCTGCGCGGCGGGCAGCATCCATCGACCCTGTGCGGGCTCTAAGGATGGAATAGTTTGATGGGGTCTGGTTCGCAGGCTGCAGAGCAGCAGAGCGAAAGCAAGCGAGTAGTAGTTCGTTCCGGGCCTGAAGGCCTCGGCGTTGCGGCTGATCTTTTCCGAGGCCTGAAGGCCTCGGTTCCCTCCGGTGCGCGCCGGAGTGTCGTGCTTGCCCACCTTTTCGCATAGGGGCACCCATGTTCGTGCTTTGTTCCGGCTTGCTATGAAGCAGATCCTTCGCTCCGCTTACCCCACTTCGTGGGGCCCCAAGCTGCTCCGCTCGGGATGACAATTCCAAAAAACATGCAGGGGCTAAAGCCCAACTTCTATCGCACATTTTCGGCACGACTGAAGTCGTGCCCTGTTACAAAACAAGCGACAAGAGCACATCCTTCACCTACTAGAGCGCTGTTTCGGCACGACTGAAGTCGTGCCCTGTCACAGAACTTTTTGCTTTCGTGCTTTCACACCCTAGCCGCTAAGTGCGCGGCCAGGATGGGGCACCCATTTCCGTGCGGGCTGAGGCTGTGTAAACTGCAGGTCCTTCGACTGCGGTCGCTGCGCGACCTTCGCTCAGGATGACAGATTTGTTGTGAGCGCTCAGGGTGACAGATTTGTTCTGAAATGATGGGCGGTGGGTCGGGACCTGAAGCCCCTGCTATGCGATGCTGGAAGGCATGTCAGCGCCCGATGCCGGAGCGATTGTCCCGCGCCGTTTTCTCAACGACAGCACGGTCTTTCGGTGGGAAAACCTGACGCTACGCAGCGACCTGATTCTGACGCTCCCGATTGCGATTTGTCTCGGAGTCGGCATTGCAGTGGGCCATCCGGCGGCGGGCATGCTGGCGGCGGGCGGCGCAGCGAACACGGGATTCGGGCAGAAGCATTCCATCGACGAATCGCATCTGCTGCCGATGATCTTTGTCACATTCGGTATGGCCTTCGCGGGGTTTGTAGGCGTGGTGCTGGGCCATGAGAATCTTCTGCTGGTGGTTGCGGCAGCGTTGTGGGCTTTTGGTTATGGCATGCTCACGACGCGCCCCGACGGGTACAGCTGGGTGGGCCAGCAGTGTGTGATTACATTCCTGGTGGCGTCGGCGTATCCTGCGCCCCTACGGGCGGCCGTCGCTCAAGGCCTGCTGCTGTTCGCGGGGGGAGCGGTGCAGCTTTTGGTTTCTTCTGTGCTGCTCGATCTGTTTGGCGATTTGCGGGCGCGGCTGTTTCAGCTGACGCGTTATCTGTTGGAAGAGCGGGCGGCACTTCGCTCGGCATTGATTGAGACGGCGGAGTCGGTGCGCCAACTGCGGTTTGCGGAGTCGGCGCTGCCGTATGCGGTGCGGCTGGCGTTCACGGTTGGGCTTGCGACGGAGATCTATCGCAGACTGCATTACCAAAGCGGCTACTGGATTCCGATGACGGCGCTGCTGGTGTTGAAGCCTGACCTGATCGATACGGTGAGCCGAGCGATTGCGCGGACGCTGGGGACGATGTGCGGGGCGATTGCGGTGAGCTTTTGCCTTGCGCATCTACATACGACGCCGATTGTCCTTGCTAGTTTCACGGTGCTATTTGCGTGGCTCGCGTTTGGGTTGGTGAACGTGAACTATGCGCTTTTTTCGATGGCCGTTACAGGGTATATCGTGTTTCTCCTGGCGCTGAATCAGGTCCCGGGAGAACTTGTTGCGGAGCGGCGAACCTTTTGCACCGCTTTGGGCGGGGCGATTGCGCTGTGCCTGCGGCTGGTGACGATCTCGTATCAGGCGGCAACACTGGCTGAGGGCTTTGGCGATGCTGCGGCGCGCTGTGCGGCCTGGGGGCGTTGCGCGGCCGCTTCGACCTGCTACGGAATGACTCTGCGGGGCTCGGGAAGCACGCCTTGGTGGGCCGCCGGTTGGGATTGGGGCGACGCTGCCGGAGTGAAGACGGAGAAGGCGTTTCGGCCGCGTCTTTTAGCCTGATACATCGCGACATCGGCGTTCTGCAGCAAGTCGTCGGGGTGGACGCCTTCTTCGGGATAGGTGCAGACGCCGACGCTGACGGAAATGGAAACCTGCCGGGTTCCCGGTTCGAAGGGCGCGGAGAGGGCGGCTACGATTTTTGCTGCGATTGGTTCAACGTCCTCACGAGCGTGCAGATCCTGGAGAAGAACGATGAATTCGTCGCCACCAATGCGTGCTACTGTGTCGGTTTTGCGGACGAGGGAAAGGAGACGTTCTGCGACCCAGCAGAGGAGCTGATCTCCGGCCATGTGGCCCAGCGAATCGTTCACTTCCTTGAAGCGATCGAGATCGATCATCATCACGGCAAGGACGGACCGGAACCGACTGACGCGTTCCAATGCGATACTTAGCCGGTCATTGAGCAGGGTGCGATTGGGCAGATTCGTCAGCGCGTCGTGCTCTGCCATGTGGCGGAGGCGTTCCTCGTTGCGGCGGATCAACTGTGTCTGTTTCTCGACTCTTCGGCGGAGCAGGGCGATCCAGAAGAATGCGGCGATGGCGATGACTCCCACCGACACTCAGCGTCAGCAATGTGCGGGCGGGTGTCCACCAGGAGGGCGCCTGAAGCACATTGATGTCGTCGGATGATCGGAGAAGAAGCCGAACCGACTGCGTGCGCACGGCCCCTTCCTGCAGAGTCGTGCCCTGGGCATCTACCTGCACGGAACAAATTCCTGTGACCCGGAGACGGCTTCCTTCTTTCCAGGGAAGGCGGGTCCCCTTGTTGGCGCTGGTGGGCAGAATTACTGAAAAGAGGGCATTGTCGGTTTGAAGGAAGAGAGTGGGATTGCTGGTGGCGTGCTCTTTGCCGAGGAGGACGCCGTCGATTGTGACCAGCTCATCCTCATTGTCGCCATGGAGCGCCTGCGAGGCTGTCAGCATTTTTGGTACCGGCAAACTTCCGCGGTTCAGGAGCCGAAAAGAGGCGTTCTCCAGCGTCGACACGTAGTCGCTGGCGATAGGGAAACCGGTGACATCCACCCGGTCTCCTACGTTGACCGGGGTTGATTGCGCGGTTTGCATGCAGAGCCCGTTGACGGCTTCCTGCATGCACAGGATTTGCCCCGGCCACTGCAGCGTGACCGTTCCCTGCAGGTGAACGCGGTGGCGATATTGGATGTTCGGCGAAAACCGGAGCAGATCGCGAATTGGCACCACGGGCAAGGCAAAAGGATCTGGCGGCGCGGCCTGGATGACTTTCACTTCGTCGAGCCCGGGAAAGAATAGATGGACGCCCACCAACTGACGGTGCCGGTTAAAGACCGGAGCAGAGTTTGCATGGAGACGGATCAAGGAATCGACCAGGCGCGCGTAGTCTTTGTCTTGCTCACGGAGGGTTGTCGCGCTCACTGGTCCGCTCAACGTGGCGATATCGAGGATCACATTTTGCGCTCTCATGCGCACGGCGTGTACCAGCCCCTCAACTTCGACCCATTGGCCGTCCTCGGGACCTGTGAGCAGTTGCGTCGTGGTCATGGCCGGGGCTTTTGAGGGAACGTGCGACTGGCCGAGGACCCGCACCTGAGACTTCTGCACGATCGGCGCGTAGTCGCCGGAGCCGCTCACGCCGGTGACTTCGACCTCGGTACCCGCGGTGAGAGGCATCACCGGACGGGAAGGGACATCTACGAAGATGCTGCCCGACGAGTCGTGGACAAACAGGGCGCCACGCCTGGCATCGATGTAGGGATCGTAGTAGGTAACGACCGCATGCAGGAGAACCGGATACTGCCGTGCCGCCTCCTCAGGGAAGAGGCTGTGCACTTGATGTGCGGTGGTGAGAGGATGCAGGGGTTTCAGGGAGTTCTTTGGCTGCTGGGCGGCGGCAGCGAAGGCGAAGGCTAAGATGCAGGCGAGCGCAGCTCGGAAGTTGCGATGCGGTCGATGTTCGCTTCTCGGTGACTTGTTCAACTCGTTGTTTGTCGCGAAGGGCTCCACTTCACCCGTTCCCAATTCCTGCTTCGGCGCTTGCGATCGTCGGACCTGGTACAGCGCTCGCACTGACCAAGAAAAGCGTACCACCGCTTTGGTTGTGAAACGGCGGCGTGCGTGAACCAGTTGGGTACGATGGTTTGGGCTTTGAAGCGGCGATGGTTAGTGAATCGTTTTGGCACAGCTGATGACTCGACATGTGAGGTAGTGCATGCGTTCCTCGAGAATTGTGCTAGGTTCTTTTTAGGACTTGTTGCTGATCGATGGGCGCAGGCGCACTTCGATGAATTTGAGAGTTGAACTTCCCCTTTCCCGGCAAATTCCCTCCTACGCGTCGATTTGGCTGCTTTCGTTTTTTTTCGCTGTGTCAGTTTTCTCGATTGCGATTCTGCTGCAGTGGCTGATTTACGACGACTGGATGCACGATAACGGCCCGCTTCGGCTGGTGGGGAGCGTGTTGGCGTTTGTGCTGACATTCTTGTTCACGCTTCGGTGGCAACTGGCCAAGCGACGGCAGATGATCGAAGTAATGCGTCAGTTCGAGACCATTCGCTGGATGAACGATCGCATCAGGAATTCTCTGCAGGCTATTGAATGTCTTGTATTTGCGACGCATCCACATGTGACGGACCCAGTACGGGATGCGGTGGATGCGATCGAGAATGCGCTGCAGGAAGTGCTGAACGAGACGCATTCTCCATTGGTCGCCGAGAGCAGCGGGTTCACCGAGCCGAAACCCTTTAAGTCGGCCTGATCCACGTAGACCTCAAGAATTAGATAAGGGGAGCAAGGAGCATTTGTCGTGCGCCCAGGTCAATTTATTTCAATCATTTAGAGGGTCTTTCCGAAAGAATCCTTGAATTTTGCCTCAACTGTTGTGCTAATCTAGGGCAACCCTTTCCCCCAGAAAGAGCTAGGCCCACTCGATACCGCGAACATGCGGATCGATCGGAAAGCTGCGGGCTGGTTGTTCGCCTCTTATGGCGAAGGGCAAAGCCCGCCGAGTCGGAAATGATCGCTTTGCACGGTTGATTGCCTGGGGAGAGCGGATTCCGTCCCCAAGAAAGTGACTTGGAAAGGGGCAGATGAGACTTGGAGCTTTACGTGTTCAACGTAGAACTGTGAAGGGCCTCTACTACGCCGCAGGAAGCTTCACGCTTTTGGTGGTGGGAGCGGCCTTCTTACTTCTTATGGGTATGCTTTTGATGCCCGAAGCCAAGGAAGTGCCTTGGCGGTGAGCGTTGGCGGGCTGGGGCTGGAGTAGACTGCCTTCCGACGCATTCGACTGAGAATTGGTGGTTGCCGATTCTAGCGGATGTCGGCTGGTTTTTGAATCCACGCAGAGATCTCCCAAGTAATGCAGACGGTGAGGCTTCGCGGCTTCATGCGCAGGGTCGCGTGGTAACTTTGCTCGCATGCAGCCCGATGCGACTTGCCCGCGATGCGGCCAACCCGTGGTGGAGAACCGCTGTCCGAGATGCGGCAGCATCTATCCGCCGGGCTATTTTGGCGAATCAAAAAAATCGAGTGCTCTCAAATACCTGATCATCGGACTGGTTGCCTATCTCGCAGTAGGCGCATGGTTGCTGGTGATGGCCGGCCATCGCATGATGGAGCGCGCCAAGCAGGCGGGGGCAAACCCAGTGCAACCGCTTTATCCGCATCACCAGGGGCCGGTGGCGGCGCCGAGTCAGCTGAACGGCAGCGGGACTATTTATCTCATTCAAATGGGAGACCACACGGCCCCGTATTCCCTGGATGATTTCGCGCTATGGCTGCGGACCAAGTACAAGCTGGACGTGCGAGTACTTCCCCCTTCAGCCGCGAACAAATCGACCTGGGACACCGCGCGAGGGCAGTATGTAGCGGAAGCGCTTTATGAGCAGATGAAGCGGGATCATGCGGACCTGGCCGCCGATGCTAACGCCTATCTGATCGGATTCACCGACGCAGACATGTATTCCGACCACCTTCTGTGGAAGTCGTCGTTTACGCAGCGGGACATGGAACGCGTTGCGGTGATTTCGGCGGAGGGCATGCAGGACAGGGAGAGGTGGCGATACGACCCTGAAGCAACTCGCGACCCCAAGGCGAATACGAAGAGAGCGGAGCAGCGTTTTCAGGCGCGGCTGCGGCGGATTTTATTGAAGGATGTGGCGGTTCTCTACTGGCATCTGCCGGTGAACGAGGATCGGAGCAGCCTGCTGCACGACACGCTCGATCCCGATTTGCCGTCGGAGGATATTTACGAATCGGATCTCGATCCAGCTCGTTCGGCTGCGGGGCAGGTGCTGGACGAACCGTGCATTTATTTCGAGTACTCAGCGAAGCAGGGAATGCGGCAGAAGCCTGGGCCGCTGATTCGCAGGTGCGCCGATGTTGAAGATCCGGACGAAGACGAGGGGGTGGAGCGGTTCGAATTGGACTTGCGGCTGGGGTTGCTGATGGACAAGCGCACGGACTTCTTTCTGCCCGACACGATTCCGATTGCATTTCAGCGCGTGACGCGGGATGGATGGAGGGGGAGCAATCCTTTCGGCATCAGCGGGACAGTGAATTACGACGAATATCTGTCGTCGGCGGATAACATCACGATTTCGCTGGTGCAGGCAGACTCCTCGCGCATCGACCTGGTGCGCGAGCCGCGCTGGATCTCGAATCTGTCGCTGGTGAAGTATGTGGACACGGGGCAGAGCGGGTTCTACGAAATGCGCTGGAAGCCGACGCCGTTCGAGCACTACGACCTGAAGCGTTTTGATGGGACTGTGAAGACGTATCTGCCTTGCATGAGCCCGACGGTGTTTTGCTATCTCACGGGCTATCGGAATCCTCAGGGCGAGGAGATGAAGTTTGAGCGCGGAGATGGCCGCAAGTTGATGGGCTTGATATCGCCCCATCAAAGCTGGATCCGCATCGAGTATGAAGCGGGCAGCCGGATTGCCGTAGTGACTGACAGTCGCGGACGGGCAGTGCGCTATGGCTACGATGGGCAGAATCGTCTGACGAGTGTGTCGTACTCGACAGGCGAGGTGTGCCGCTACGAGTACGACAGCACGCAGCATCTGCTCGCCTTCAGCGAAGCGCCGAATGCGAAGGCAGCGCCGCGTGTGCTGATGCGCAACGAGTATGCGCAAGGCTTGCTGGTGAAGCAGACCATGGCCGATGGGGGCGTTTATTCATACAGCTACGATTCGGCGGACCCCACGAAGATTCGGTCGGCGACGGTCAAGAGCGCGGACGGACGGATCTTTCATCTCGACATCGCTTACTCATCCAGCACAGTGCACGAAGAGGCTCCCCCCCGACCGACTTTGAGCCAGCGGTGACCGGCCTCTGGGTATGATTGGAGAGAGCAGCATCAATCATCGGTGGAAAGAGTTGCATGGAAGTTCTTAAAGTACTTTTTGAGCAGTATTTCAAAGTGCCAGCCGAGGAGGTAGAGCCGCTGCAAGGCCAGCTCGGCGGCTCGGGGCGGGCTATTTTGCGGCTTACGGGCGGGACTTCAAGCGCGATTGGGATTCTGTATCCGGTGCGCGAGGAGAATGTCGCGTTTATCGAGTTCTCACGGCATTTTCGGCGAAAGGGTTTGCCGGTCCCGGAGATCTACGGCGAGGATTTGAGCCACGGCGCGTACCTGGAAGAAGACCTGGGCGACACGACGCTGTTTGAGTATTTGAGCGCCCATCGTGCGGGTGACGCGATTGCGCCGGAGGCGATCGAGGCGTATCGGAGAGTAGTGGCCGTGCTGCCGCGGTTCCAGGTGGAGGCAGGGCAGGGACCTGAATTACAAGGTGAGCTATCCGCGCGCGAGCTTCGACCGACAATCGATTGCGTGGGACCTGAACTACTTCAAATACTATTTTCTGCGGCTGGCGGGCGTCCCGTTCAACGAACAGGCACTGGAGGCGGATTTCGGGCGCCTCACGAAGTTTTTGCTGAGCGCGCCGCATGAATATTTTCTTTACAGGGATTTTCAATCGCGCAATGTGATGCTGCGGGATGGGAATCCGTTTTTTCTGGACTACCAGGGCGGGCGCAGAGGCGCGCTGCAATATGACATTGCTTCGCTGCTCTACGATGGCAAGGCCGATTTGCCGGCGACGCTGCGCCAAGAGCTGCTCGATTACTATCTCGAGTGTCTTGGCGGCTTCATCGACCTGAAGCGCGATGCGTTCATGGAGCACTACTACGCGTACGTCTACGTACGCATTCTGCAAGCGCTGGGGGCCTACGGGTTCAGAGGGTTCTATGAGCGCAAGGCGCATTTTTTGCAGAGCGTGCCCTACGCGTTGAAGAACCTGCGGTGGCTGGCAGAGAACGTGAAGTTGCCGATTGCGCTGCCTGCACTGATGGAGTCGCTGGGCAACCTGGCCGTGTCAGAGAAGCTGCAGGCTCTGGCAACACCGGAACACAGACTGACGGTGCGGATTTTCAGTTTCTCGTTTCATCGCGAGATGCCCAAGGATGAGACGGGAAACGGCGGCGGCTTTGTGTTCGATGCGCGCAGCTTGCCGAACCCGGGGCGCGAAGAGCGGTTCCGTTCGCAGACGGGCAAGGACGCCGCGGTGAAGGAGTATCTGGAGCGCGAGGAAAGCGTGGAGAATTTTCTTGCCAACGCAATTGCGCTGGTGGATGCGAGTGCCACGTCGTACCAGCGGCGTGGCTTTTCCGACTTGATGGTTTCTTTTGGGTGCACGGGGGGCCAGCACAGATCGGTTTATCTTGCGGAGCAGCTGGCAAAACATTTACGTGGAAGTGCCGGAGTGACCGTGGTGTTGCGGCATGTGGAGCTGGAGAAGATGGGCAAATGAAGGCGATGGTTCTGGCGGCCGGGCTGGGGACGCGCTTGCGGCCGCTGACGAATGACAGGCCGAAGGCTCTGGTGGAGGTTGCCGGGCGGACACTGCTGGAAATTACGCTGACGCGGCTGCGTGAATTTGGTGTGCGCGAAGTGATTGTGAATACGCATCACTTTCCGAAGATGATTCGCGCATATCTGGAGGCGAACCAAAACTTCGGGATGCGGATCGAGATTTCGCACGAAGATGAGTTGTTGGATACGGGCGGCGGGCTGAAGAAGGCTGCCTGGTTTTTTCTGGAGGACGGGCCGGATGCGACCGGGCCATTTTTACTGCACAACGTGGACGTGATCAGCACGATTGATCTGGGACGGATGGTGCGATTCCATGCGGAACGGGATGCGCTGGCAACGATGGCGGTGCAGGATCGTGTCACGTCGCGGCCTTTGCTCTTCGATGAACAGGGGCAGTTGTGCGGACGGAAGGTGGGGCACGATGGAACGCCGGAGATGGCGCGGTCTGCCGAGCGTGTGCAGGCGTTGGCTTTCTCGGGGATTCATGTGATTTCACCGCGGCTGTTCGCGAAGATGGATGAGGAAGGTGCGTTTTCGATTATTCCTGCGTATCTGCGTCTCGCGGGCCAGGGAGAGACGATTGCCGCGTTTCGTGCAGATGCATATGAGTGGCGCGATCTCGGCCGGCCGGAGAATGTAGTGGAGGCTGAGCGGGAACTGCGCTGAGATGCGGCCGCAGTGCTCGGCAAATTGAACCGGATGGGAGAGTGCTGCAAATGACCGATGGATGTAGACGGTCTCCCTCCTCGGAAGTAGGATGTCTAGATCCTATGAACAGGACTCCGAAGTACGAAGACCACATCGCACTGGGGAAAAAGCAACTCACCGCTGATCACCATCGCTGGGTGCAATTAGTTCGCGCTCTCGGTGGCATGATGGAGCCGGAGGCGCAGCAGTGATGCACTGGCCGTGGGAACGAGCAAAGGAAAGACTATCCGAGGAGCTTGAGTCTCATCTGAAAATGGCAATTGCCGAGCGTGTTGCTCGCGGAGAAGAGCCGGCACAGGCCCGCGCAACCGCACTGCGAGAACTCGGCAACCTGCCACTGATCGAGGACCCTACGCGCGCGCGCCGGGGATCGATGTGGCTGGAAAATGTTCTCCACGATACTCGTTATGCGCTGCGCCAGCTTCGCCGCGCCCCTGCATTTACGGCAACGGCGCTGCTCACGCTAGCTATTGGCATCGGCGCGAATCTCGGCGTGTTCCAGCTACTCTATGCAGTAGTTCTGGCCGAGTTGCCTGTTCCTCATCCGGAGGAAGTTGTCAGAATCCACGCTGCGCGCAGCCCCTTCGATCAGAGCTGGACGATTTCCTATCCCGCATACCAGCGCCTACGCGCGGCCACCCCCGATGTTCCACTGATGGCGTCCGCTTATGCACAGGACGCCACGCTCGATCTTCTTAACCGCGCGCCGATAGAGGCTGCCTGCACGCTTGTTTCTGACAACTATTTCAGCGGGCTTGGCGTTGTGCCGGCAGCGGGGCGGTTGTTCGTGCAGGCCGATGAACGCATGGGCCAGGGTGAATGGCCTGTGGTGCTTCGTTACGATTTTGCGCGCAACACGTTCGGCTCTGCGCAGCAGGCAGTGGGCCAGCACATTCTTCTCAACGACCGCGCATTTGTTGTGATCGGCGTAGCGCACCGGAGGTTCCTCGGCGACAGGACGGGGTATGCTCCCGACATCTGGTTGCCTCTTGCTCTGCAAAGCACCGGCACATTGGCCGTTCCGTGGGACTCGCTTGGGCCGGGCCACGATGTATCGCTTGACAAGCCCTGGTATAACCAGCCCACGATCTTCTGGCTTGTGCTCATGGCGCGCATTCCGCCAGAACGCCGTGGCGCCGTGCTTGCGCATTGGGATCAGGTTTTTCGCAATGATCGTGAGGTGATGACGGAAGCGACTGCCGATCCGGCGGTGAAAGCCATGCTTCTGCACGCTAGGACCGAAGTAGCGCCGCTCGGCGAGAACGGCATGAGGAAAAGATTCATGGGGCCTCTGACGTTACTCATGGCGCTTTCAGCTTCCATCTTTCTAGTTGGCTGTCTGAATCTCGCGAATCTTCAGCTTGCCCGGCTCCATGCGCGTGCGCATGAACTCAGTGTGCGTATGGCGCTTGGAGCAAGCAGCGGCAGGCTTATTCGTCAAATTATTCTTGAGGATGTGCTGCTAGTTGTTGGCGGCTCTGTTTGGGCATTTGTGCTGGGCCGCGCGGCCAGCGGCATTCTCGTTCGGTGGGCTTCTAATCGCAATGCTCTTTTCACGTTCGACCTACGTTTGAACCTGCCTCTTGCGGCCCTGGGCGTGGGGCTGATGCTACTGTCGCTGCTGTGCTTCAGCGTTCTTCCTGCGTTCATCTTCATCCGTACAGGCGTTGCGCAGACGGCAGGATCAGGCGCTAAAGTTGCTGGTATTTCCCAAACCGCACATCAACGCTTCCGTTCCAATGTGCTGCTTGGCACGCAGGTCAGTCTTTCACTTCTGCTTTCCACCATGTCGGGATGTTTCGCTGCGACGCTGGTGCACTGGGAAACTGTGGATGTGGGCATGGATCGTGAGCATGTGCTGATTGTGCGCCCGGAGCTGCATCAGCCCAGGTACGCCGATCATAGCGAGACGCTGCCCCAGCTTTATAGCCAGATACAGGAGCGCCTGCAAGCACTTCCTGGCGTGCGCAGCGCAGCTGTAGAAATGTGCGGCGGCATCCACTGCGGCTGGATTACAGCGCTCTACGTCCATGGGCGCAACAATCTTACGGACGCGCAAGTGCATGGGCAAGAAGATCATGTAGGCCTCGGCTTCTTTTCCACGCTCGGCATTCCAATTCTGCGCGGACGGGATTTCTCTTCGAGCGACACGGACAAGACACAGCCTGTAGCGATCATCAGCCGTGCGTATGCGCTCCAGCTCTTTGGCGACGCAGATCCGATTGGTCAATGGGTTGGATATGTGCCGGCACCGAATGACCGCAAATTTTTGATTGTGGGTGAAGTGGCCGATGCGCGCGTGAACGGCGCGGAGCGCGAGGCTCCGCCGGTGGTTTACATGAGCATCAACCAGAATCCTGCACCGGTAAATAGCATCCGAGTGCGGGCCGTGGGTGATCCGCGCCAACTATCGGAGAGCGTTCGTCAGGCGCTGCGCGAAGTTGATCCCGCTCTGTCTGTTGGCGAGATCGTGCCCTTGGCCACGGAGCTGAATGGCGATCTTGGCACGGAAAAGCTCCTCGCCCGCCTCGCGGGAATCTACGCGAGCCTCACACTGTTGCTCGTCGCGATTGGCTTCTACGGCGTCATGTCATCGCGTACCACGCGCCGCAGGAGCGAGTTCGGCATACGCCTTGCGCTTGGCGCCTCCCGCCGCCACATTCAGATGCTCATTGTCGGGCAGACCGCGCGCATCCTACTCGCCGGCATCCTGCCCGGTGCGATTCTATCGATTGTGGCGGTGCGCGCAGCGGGTCACTTTCTGTACGGCTCTATCAGCGCAAATTCGGTCGTAATTATCGCGGCAAGTTTCGTGCTCGCATTGGCCGGTTCCATCGCCACGCTCATTCCCGCGCGCCGTGCGGCGTTTGCGGATCCGTTGGAAACACTCCGAAGCGAATGATCGTCGCGTTTCGCAATTTGGGCGTGTGGGCCCGTTCTTGTCAGACTCAAGCGGGCTGACTTTTTATTAAAGAATTGTGCCGGCGCGCAGCAGGACACGCACGCTGCAGCACCTTCCCGTTTTTCGACTCGCTCCAGAAGAGAAACGCGAGATGGACGGGAAGACGATATCGCGCAATTCCTGAATGCGATCGATGAGCCTTGATTCCTTCTCAATGACGGAAGCAGTGATCCAGTCGTGCGGCAAGCTTTCATGCGCTTTGACCACAGCCTCGTGACCGTGTTTGCGGATGTGTTCGATCCAGTCGTGAAGGCCGGTGACCATCTCGGACTCGGGATAGATGAGCCGATCGGAATAGAGGCATGAAGTGAGGCGTGCGACTTCTTTCGAACCCATCAGGGCGAACGAGCTTCCGTGATCGATGAAGATGGCCCGGAGGCTGGAGGGCGCATCGTCAGGAACGAAGAGCGCCTGTCGAATTTCGAAGCGTTCGGTCCACACGTCGGCCGCGTAGGCGCCCCAGAAGTCAGATCGATTGGTGACGCGCGAGAACATGCGGGTTGGAAGAAATTCATAGAATGCGCCGCCCGGAGGCGAAACCAGGCGCGATGCGAAGTGGACGCCTGCGTTGGGGCGGACCATTCCTTTCGGTGAACTGATCCACATCTCCGGATGAGCATCGAGGAGTTCATCGGGAATATCGATGGGGGTCCATGTCGATACGGGAAGACCGAGATATAAATAAACGGAATTACGAAGCGCCTCGAGCCGCACACTGACGGTGGAGCGGGGGCCATGCATCCATTTCACAACGTATTGCTCGTTATCACTTGCTCTAATCAGGGCTGCCTGAGACTTGCCCTGCATCTTGCGAACAAAATTTATTGCGGAAACTGCGCCGCTTGGACCAGAAATCATTTTCCCCTCTTGCAGAGCCATCCTGTAACCGGACGCGAAAAGAGAATCGCGGCCGGCGGCAGGGCTGGTGAAGTTCTCTGCTGAAGCGTCTGCTTGTTTCTAATCTGAGGGGCCTCCGCGCTGAATGGAAGTGATTAATGTCACGCGGAGGATGACAAAAGTACCGGTGAGAATATTTCGAACAACTTGGTAATGTGGGGTTTTCGAGCCAATAGGCGATGAAGGGTCGTTGATTCTGCGGGATGATTTGAACTCAATCCCACTCGCGCCAGAGAGCGACGCCACCGAGCAGGCCAGCCTCGTTGGAGACGATTTTCACATTCTTTGCCGGGCTCGAAGTCGATTTTTTTGGTGTTGCCGCCGCCGAGGTACAGGTGGTCCCAGTTGAAGAGTTTTGAGGTCTGTTCGATGGCGTCCTGCAGCAGCTTGTTCCAGTGCTTCTTGCCGTATTTGTCAAGCCCGCGGCGGCCGAGGAAGTCCTCATAGGTTTTGCCCTTGCGCCAGGGATGATGGGCGAGCTCGAGGCCGGGGCAGAGACGGCCACTTGTGAAGAGCGACGAGCCGAGTCCGGTCCCCAGACGTGAGAGCGAGTTCCACGCCGTCGCCGACGATGGCGCCGTAGCCTTGAACGGCCGCATCGTTGGCCACGCGCACGGGTTTCTTCCAGCGTTTTTCGAGTTCAAGTTGCAACGGGTAGCCCACCCATGCGGGATGCAGGTTTGCAGCGGTGTAGGTGGTTCCGCGCTTAATGACGCCGGGAAAGCCGACTGAAACGCGATCGAAAGCGGGGAGCTGCTTGCGCAGTTCTTCAAGGCCAGCGAGCACGAGGGGTGGCGTGGGAACGGCAGGCGTATCGACGCGCTGGCGTTCGCTGACCGGCTTGCACGAGGCGTCGAGCAGCATTGCCTTGAGGCCGGAGCCTCCAATGTCGATGCAGAGCGTAATGGGAGACTTTTTGCTGGACGATGCGCTGAGCGTGGGGGCGGTTGGTTTGGAGGCTTTGACGGTCACAGGAATGAATTGTATCGAAAGCAGTGAACAGTGAACAGTGAACAGTGGACAGTAGTCAGTGAACAGTGAACAGTGGACAGGGAATAGGGAATAGGGAAGGGTGCACCAGAGCGCGTTACATTTGTCCCTGTTTCGGGGTGGCTGGAATCGGCTGGAACTCTTCGTTCATCCAGTTTCTTATCGCGTCCATGCCCTGCGGACGGCCGAGAAAATCGCGCACCAGTTCGGATGCGGGCTTGCTCGCGCCTGGCTCAAGGACAGAGCGGCGATAACGCATGGCAGTGGGACCATCGAGGAGATTGTGTTTGTCGAATTGCGCGAAGAAGTCGATGGCGATCACTTTGTCGAGCAGATAGGTATAGAGATTGGAAGCGTAGCCTTCGAGGTGAATGAAGGAGGCGTAGTAGTGAATGCCGTCAACGGGTGTGAAGGGACTGAAGCGCTTCGTGTCGGCAGTCCACAGGGCATCAAAGTCGAGCCCATCGGGCGGCTGATTGTGCAATTCGAGCGCGTAGGTGGAGAACTGCAGGAACCACTGCAGATCGCTTGCGCGGCCATAGGCGCTGGCGGCGTTCATTCTTGCGATGAGGCCGGCGGGGAGGGTTTCGCCGGTTTGATAGTGTTTGCCGAAGGACTGCAGAATCGCGGTGTCATGGAACATTTCCTCGAGCATCTGCGAAGGAGCTTCGACGAAGTCGGATTCGACGTTGAATCCTCCGGCACCGGACCACTGGCCCTGGCTGCCGAGGATGTGATGCATGAGGTGGCCGAACTCGTGAAAGAAGGTGACGACTTCGTTGTATTCCATGAGTCCGGGGTCGCCTGCTGTGCCACCGGAGAAGTTGCAGATGAGCATCCCTTCGGGAATTTGACGTCCGGCGATCCCGGGAACCACGGGTCCGGCGGAGAACCACTTGTCTTTGCCTTCGCGCGGATGCATGTCGAGATAAATGCGACCGAGAAGTTTCCCTTCGTTGCCCGGAGCGGCGTCAAAGACATCGAAGGTATCAACGGAGGGATCCCATACGATCGCGTCCTTCACCGGCTTGAACGAGACGTGGAAAAGCCGCGCGGCAGTGGAGAGAATTCCGGCTTGCACTGCGGCATAGGGAAAATAAGGGCGCACGACCTGTGCATCGAAGTTGTATTTGGCGCGACGATACTGCTCGTGCCAGTAGTCTTTATCCGATTGGGTGAGGCTCGTGAGCCCAGGTTGTTTCTGTTGCGCGAAAGCGAGCATTGCGGCGTATTCGCGGCCGGCGGCGGGGCGCGAAACCTCATCCACCTGATCGATGAGATGAACGATGTTCGCCGCTGAACCGATCATGGTGTCGGCGGTATTGAGGTCGGCAAAATGCGGATAACCGAGGATGGTTGCCAACTGCTGGCGCGTGGCCAGTAGATCCCGGAGCACCTGCGTGTTCTTTGGATAGGCGCGGGTGCTGTAGGCCAGGTACACTCTGCGACGGAGGCCCGCATCGGCGGCGAAATTGAGCACCGGTTTCACATCGGGCTCGTCGGTGGTGAGTGTGTAGGCGCCATCTGCTGCCGGCTTGTGGCGCGCGATGTAGTCATCGGGCAGGCCATCGAGTTCCGCGCGTGTGGCAGTGATTTTCAACGTGCCGTCCGCAACGTTGCGGCCAAAGGTGAGGGTGAGATCGCTGATTTTGTCTTGCAGGGCACGAATCTGTTTGCGTGTGTCTTCGTCTTTGTCGACTCCCGAGAGGCGGTATTGCAAGAGCGTGCGTTCGAGATAATGGCGGGTCGCAGGGTCGTTGGCGGGCAAGGGAACCGCAGCAAGAGCCGCGTAGACCTTCTGGTTCAGGCTGAGGTCGGTGGCTGCCGAGTTGATCTTGTTGGTGAGCGCCTGGGCTTTGTCGCGCAGATTGGCTGCGTCGGCCAGCGAGTAGAGGAGGAAGGCATTATTGCCGGCGAGCGTGAGCTGGTTGATCGCCTCATCGTAGAGGCGCAGCGTGTTCTCGACGGAGCGCGGGGCGGTGACGGCGATCAGCTTGTCGACGTCGGACTTTTCGTCGTCGATGCGCTGATTGACCCAGGCTTCGAGGGTGGCCGGATCGTTGCCCAGGACCCACTCATGGAGCGGGTCCTGCGGTGTAGAAGGGGTCGGGTTCTGCGCCAGTGCGAGGGGCAGGCACCAAAACGCGGCAGCGAGGGCAATTCCGGCACGAACGGAAATCATGGTGAGGGAATCATATCGCAGGTTTCGGTTGCCGGGTCTGCGGCACGCATCCCGCTCAAGGAAGAGAGCCAGGCACGCTGTTTGCGGTTGCAGCGGGTTCTATTTGCAAAGCCTGGCGATGGTGTTTTGCATGATCATCCCGGCGACAAGCGCAAGGAGAAAGCTGCTAGGAGAGCCGAGGAGAAAGTAGTCTGCGAGGGTTCGTTCTTCGAGTTCCCTGGATCGGATGAGCCCCTTGGCCGCGAAAAAGAATGCAAGAGTCGCGTAGTTACCGGTCATGACGATCAGGACAACGATTACTCTCTCCACTTGACCGATGAGTGTGCCATGTCTGTAGACGGTTGTTGAAGGGGCGTTGCTTTCGCTGGGCCCTGGAAGACTTCCGGCCTTTGCGAGGATTCCCCGCACGAAGAAGCTTCCGCCGCGAATCGTGTAGATGAGCAACGCGGTACAGATGCAAAGGGCCGCGAGTTGAGATGAGTTCAACTGAGGAATCCAGACCGGAGATGCGTGGTCGGGGCGCTGGATGCAAATGAGCCATGCAATGAGGGCGATTGCACTGTTGGCCGCAACTTCGAATTCTGCCAGCGAAGTCAGGGGAATGAGATACCGGCGGGCGACCGGCACAACGAGCGATCCGACGAGAAGGCATCCGGCGAGCAGGCAACTGGTCCAGGCGAACCTGTTGAGCAGCAGCAAGAGAAGAGCGCCGCAAAGACTACGAAGCGCGATCCACCGGAGCCATGCGGGTTGTTCTCGTTTTGGATGGCCGAGATGGGGAGATTTGTAGTCCCCGCGGACAGGGTCGGAGCCTGTTGCGTAGTTCGTCAACTGCCAGCAGAGAAGCGATTCGGCGAACGGGAGCAGGTTATTCATGGCCGGTGATCGATGTCGATCGCATCGCAAGGATAGTTCATTCAGGAGAGAGTTGCGCGATGGGAATTGTCCCTCCGAGCAGATTTATCCAGGGCTTCTTCGATGGCCTTGCGGAAGGCATCCTCGCCTTCCTGGTAGGCATCCCAGCCAGCCGCGCGCGTGTAGGCTGATACAGCTTGTTTGGACAGGTTCATCGCGTGCGCAGCGCTTTTCTGATTTTCACCCGTGCGCAGGAGCGAGGCCACTTTACGCTGCTGCCTGCTCCAGCTGTTGCGCTGATGGTGGAGCACGCGTGCCAGGCCGTTCAGAATCGTGTCCTGATTGTCGCTGAATCCGCGAAAGACTCCACCCATCCGACCTTTCTTTGCCGCAAGGCCGATCGCCTCGCGCCCTCGATGAAATGCCGGGCCATCGACACTCGCGGCGTATTCGGGAATCTCGGTATCGATGGCGCCCAACCCGATGCCAAGGCGCATGAGGGGACCAGTGAACGCATTGTCGATGATCCAGATAAGGTCGGGAATTGTTTGATGCGCCTCCCGGGTGGAGAGCAGACCTTCGAACTCATCCCCGAGTGCGATGGTAAATTTCGCTCTCAAGTCCGCTGCAAAGACCTTGTTCATGCGGTTTATCAGTTCGCCGAAAGCGATCTGAACTTCACGGCGCTTCGCACTTGTGAGCTTTCGCGAGGCAACGATGTCCCCGATGACAGCGATATAGGTTGGTTCATGTCGCGGGGATTTCGAGGTTCGCGATGGCTTCGGACGACTCATTTCTGCCTTTCTCGAAGTCAACAATAAAGCGATTACTTTGCAAAAGTCAATAGAAAAGCATTGATATTGATGAAGACAATAGAATAGTACAGACTTGGGTCTGCACCGTAAACTGATCTATCGACCCCATGCCCGCTTATTGCGAAGTCGCGCTGCCGGTGCCGCTGGACCGCACCTTTACCTACGCGGTGCGCGACGGGCAGACAGGTAGAGCGCGGCGTGCGCGTGATTGCGCCGTTTCGCAATGAGAAGCTGATCGGCGTGGTGACCGCGGTGTCGGATACGGCCCCCGCTGATTTTGAAGCGAAACCGATTGAAGCAGTTCTGGATGAGGAGCCGTTGCTGAGCGAGCACCTGTTCGCACTGGCGCGAGTGGATTGCGCAGTATTATCTTGCGCCGCTGGGCGAGGTGCTGCGGGGCATGCTGCCGCTGATGGCAGAAGTGCGGCGCACGGTGTATTACCGGATCACCGATCTGGGGCGGGATGTGCTGGCGCGGAGCCTTGACGGAGATTCGTCAGTTTCCCAGGTCTCAAAAGCAAGTCCTCCACCCCTGCGACGAAGACCTGTCGCCGGGGCCCTCGAACCTGGGGCACCCAGCTCGAGGAGGCGGGGCAAAGGTTCGCCAGAAGAACAGGACATGGAGCATCGCGTGCTGGAGCGGCTGGCGGCGGGCGAGCCAGTGAAGGTGTCCACGCTGCGGACGGCGACGGCGGCTTCGCTCCCGGTGCTGGCCGGGCTGGTGCGAAAGAAATGGATTGCGCGCGAGACGGCGGCGGTGGAGCGCGATGCGCGGCGGACGGAGCGCTTCGCGGTGCTGATTCCGGAGGCGCGCTTGCCGGCGCTGACGGAGAAGCAGCAGGCAATTCTGGCAGAACTGGCGGCGTGCGGTGGCGAATTGCCGCTGGCCGAGCTGCGGCGCAAAGAGCTGCCTTCATCGACGCTGCAAACGCTGGTGCGGCGCGGGCTGGTGCGCATCGAGGAGCGGCCGGCGGCGTTTCGACTGGGCGGCATTGAGCCCGCCGCCGAGCCGATGCGGCTCAACGAACCGCAGACGGAGGCGCTGGCGTCGATCGCCTCGGCGCTCGGGGCATTCCACCCCTTTTTGCTTCACGGAGTGACCGGCTCGGGGAAGACGGCTGTCTATCTGGCGGCCATGCAGCGGGCGCTCGATCGCGGCCTGTCGTCGATTCTGCTGGTGCCGGAGATCGGGCTGACGCCGCAGACGGCGGGCCTGCTGGATGCGGCATTTGGCAATCGCGTGGCGCTGCTGCACTCGGCACTGACGCCGGAGGAGCGCAGCGAGCAGTGGCGGCGCATCCACCGCGGCGAAGCGCCGATCGTGGTGGGCACGCGCTCGGCGATCTTTGCGCCGGTGCCGAATCTGGGCCTGATCTGGTGGATGAGGAGCACGACCAGAGCTACAAGCAGGAGGAGACGCCGCGCTACAACGCGCGCGATGTGGCGGTGATGCGCGCCAAGCTGGCGGGCGCGGTGGTGGTGCTGGGGTCGGCGACGCCGTCGCTTGAGAGCTGGCAGAACACCCTCGCGCAGAACGGTGCAGGGCAAGTACACGCGCATCGAGATGCGCGAGCGCGTGATGAACCGGCCGCTGCCCGAGGTCGAGCTGATCGACATGCGGCGCGAGTTTCAGGAGACGGGCAAGGAGCAGCTTTTTTCGCGCTCGCTGATTGAGGAGACGCAGCGCAGCGCTCGAGCGCGGCGAGCAGGCGCTGATTCTGCTGAACCGGCGCGGCTATTCGTTTGCCGTGATCTGCCGCGCCTGCGGAGAAAAGCTGGAGTGCCAGAACTGCGCCATCGCGCTGACGCACCACAAGCCCGCAGTTCAGTTCAAGGACGGAGACCAAGAGAGCGAGGAAGTGGGAATCGCGCGGGCCGGGCAGCGGCTGGAGTGCCACTACTGCGGCTACAAGCGGACGGTGCCGGCGCACTGCCCGAAGTGCGACAGCGAGCATCTGTACTATCTCGGCGCGGGTTCGCAGCAGGGCGAAGAGCGGCTGGCGGAGATTTTTCCCGGCGCGCGCATCGGGCGCATGGATCGCGACACGGTGCGCGGACGGCACGATCTGGAGCGGCTGCTGGCGCGGCTGCACTCGGGCGAAATCAATCTGCTGGTGGGCACGCAGATGATCGCCAAGGGGCACGACATTCACGGCGTCACGCTGGTGGGCGTGGTGGGCTGCGATCACGCGCTGTCCATGCCGGATTTTCGCGCCGCCGAGCGAGTTTTTCAGCTGATGACGCAGGTATCGGGCGCGCCGGCCGCGGCGATCTGCCGGGGCGCGTGGTGGTGCAGACCTACTATCCCGATCACTACGCGATTCTGGCGGCGAGCACGCACGACTACGCGAGCTTTGTGGAGCGCGAGCTGAAGTATCGGCGCTGGATGCACTATCCGCCGTTTGGCGTGCTGGCCAAGTGCTGGTGCAGTCGGAGAAGCTGGAAGAAGCTGCGCGTGGTCGGCGGAGCTGGGCAAGTGGTTTCAGAATGCGGCGCCGGAAGGGGTGCGGGTGCTGGGGCCCTGCACGGCGCCGATTGCGCGCATCAAGGGCGTCTACCGCTTCCATCTGATTCTGAAGGCGAGTTCGCGCAAGGCGCTGAATGCAGCTCTGCGCGCGGTGCTGGCGCATGCGGAGAGTGCCGGCGTGCCGCGGCGCAATCTGGTGGTGGATGTGGATGCGCAGCGGCTGATGTAGATTCTTGCGAGCACTCTATGGACAAATGTCAGAAGTACTCCAAGGTGCGGGTGGTTTCATTTGAAGAAGTGAATGCGCCGTCGGGGCTGGACCGGTAGGACACTTTCTTTTCTGTCCAGTTGCCGTGGTCATCGTATTCGTAGGAATAGTGCGCCTCGGAGTCACGCGTCTCGGGGGCTTCACCCTCTCCGCCTACGGTAAAAGTCGAATGCGTGATCTCCAGCGCAACATCGCCGTGGTCGTTGTATGTAGATTCAATCTTGTCCTCGCTGTGGTTAAGGATTCGGCGCGTGGTCAGCGCGACACGACCTTGCGCGTCATAGGCGTAGGCGACGGACCAAATTTCGCCTTGGCCGCCAAGGAATTTCGATAGCTGATTGCGGAGGTCGTTCAGTGACACATCCGAACCAGCCAGCATTTTGTTTTGCGTTTCTGCCGGGATCATCTTCGTCGGATCGTCCATCACCTGTCTTTCTTCGATGACGTTGCCGCGGTTGTCGTAGATGCGGACCGTTCGGCTGAGAAGTTCACCTTGCAAGTCGCGGACCTGGACCTCGACGGGCCTGTCATAGGCGTCGTAGATGGTTGTTGCTCTGCCGCCGCCGGGCCGATTCGGCGCTCTGTCGGCACCCTCGAAGCCAACACCCGCGCTCGAGACGTTTGGCTGGTAGTCGTCGGGGCGGGAGATTTGGAGCTTGGTTTTTCTTCCGTTTTCGTCGTAATGAAATGCGATGGGGTTGTCAGGCTTTTTGCTATAGGTGATGCTTTCGAGCCTTCCCTCACTGTCGTAGCGATAGCTGGTCTCAGTTCCCGCCTCAGAATCTTTTCCGGATGTCACCTTTAGAAGCGCACCGGCGGAACTGTAGATAAAACGCGTGAACCATTCGGAGCCGTCGGAATTGCGAAATCGTTTGGCGATAACGCGGCCCTCGACGTCGTATTCAGTTTTTTCCCATCTCTTAATTTCCGGAGTCTCCTTGCCATTGGCGAGTGGCTGGGCCGGATAGGTGGTTTCTTCGACGTACGCCTTCACAGGGCCGCGCAGGCCGGCATGTTCTCGCTCGGAAAGCTGCGAAGGCTTCCCGTGGGAAGCAAGTTCTGTTGTCTCGTTCCGGGGTTCCAACGAAACACCTCGCGACGGCGTGAGGGTCAGGATAAGGAAGGCAAGCACACGGAGGAACCAGCGCGTGCGTACCGAGACGCGCGGGTGTTCTCCACCCGGCTTCCGCTGGTGAGAGCTGAAGTGGAAGCAACTTGCCAACGTAGAGTTTGCGTTTCCCATTCCTGCGCATTCCGAGGGCTGGGAGGGTTGTCAGCGGGCTTTGGGTTAGGTCTTGGGTGTGCTTGAGCTTCCGTCGGTGAGCGTGTGCAGCTCTTTGCCTGGCTTGAAGCGCACGGCTTTGCCGGGAGTGATGCTGACCTCGGTGCCGGTGCGGGGGTTGCGGCCAATGCCGGTTTTGCGGGCGCGGACACTGAAGACGCCAAACCCGCGCAGTTCGATGCGCTCTCCGGCCGCCAGAGCCTGTTTGAGGCCCTCGAAGACCGTATCCACCGCAGCCTCAGCCTTGGTGCGGGGCAGCCCCGTGCGCTCGATCACGTGATGAACGATGTCCTGCTTAATCAAAGGGGTTACCTCGCTGGCGCGACTGGAATGAACTGTACCACGCCCTACGCAGTTGATGGTACAGATTTTGCTCCATTTATGGAACGTCGCGCTACGGGGTAGGATGAGGAAAAACCCGCTGCCGCTGTACGGGAGCTTTGGAGGCATGACTTTTTGGTAGGTTCTTCCACCGGGTTACCGTTGTCATGGCGCAGCGCGTTTCGTAAGATGAAGCATTCAAGCGGGCATTTTGGCCGGCTGGGAAACGCCGGAACCCGACCGGATCTTGTGCGGGAAGGGTCCGGAACAGGAGAGGCATGTCGATTCAGAGTGACCGTTGGATCAGGGAACAAGCGCTGAAACACCAAATGATTGAGCCATTCAGCGAAAAACAGGTGCGCGAGGGCGTGATCTCCTACGGCCTTTCCTCCTATGGCTACGATCTGCGGGTCTCCGACGAATTCAAGATTTTTACCAATGTGAACAGCGCCATCATCGATCCCGAAGGCGTTTGACGAGCGGTCGTTTGTTTCAGTGCAGGCTGAGTCGGTGATTGTTCCGCCCAACTCGTTTGCCTTGGCGCGGTCGGTTGAGTACTTTCGCATTCCCCAGAGACGATTCTGACGATCTGCGTTGGCAAGTCGACCTATGCGCGTTGCGGAATCATTGTGAATGTGACGCCGTTTGAACCGGAGTGGGAGGGATTTGTGACCCTCGAGATCTCGAATACCACGCCGCTGCCGGCCAAGATTTACGCCAACGAAGGACTGTGCCAGATTCTGTTCTTCCACGGCAACGAGCCTTGCGAAATCAGCTATGCCGATCGCAAAGGCAAGTATCAGAAGCAACAGGGAATCGTGCTTCCCAAGCTATGAGACCGGGAAGCGCACTGCAAGGCGGAGCGTGATTCCATCTGGTGGCGGAGCACTGCAGCGGGTAAAAGCGGCTAGCGGACCCGCGAATTGGTTCAGCGTCGCTGATCGACGGTTGGGAGATGCTGATGATCGTCAAAGAATCCAGCCGATTGCGATTCGCGTGGGCGTTGTGGCCGGCGAGCCGATCCGCCTGGAGGGGCTGACCAGCGTCTTTGAGCGCGAACCGGAGTTTGGGCAGTCCGCCCTGTTGCCGGTCATCGGCACGCTCGAGGAGCTGCTGGCCGACCAGGAACTGGAATACCTGGTCATCGACCTGAATTCGTCGCCCGGCGGCCTGGAGACTCTGAAGGAGATTCGGCAGGCAGCGTCCGGCTCTTCGGCTGATCGTGATTGGCCCGGCAGGCAACGATGAGCTGGTGATGGACTCGATCATCGCCGGCGCCCGGGCCTATCTTGATCTGACGGCGGGCCCGCGGGTGGTGCGGGAGGCCATTGAGGTAGTGGTCTCGGGCTCCATCTGGGCGCCGCGCCGGCTGCTCTCGCGCTGATTGACCGGCTGCTGATGTCCGCCGAGGGCGGCTCGAATCCGATGGGCCCGCATCTGACAGCCCGCGAGCGGCAGGTGCTGGACCTGATCCTGCTGGCGCGGTCCAACCGCGAGATCGCCCGGGAACTGGGCATCGAGGAGCGCACCGTGAAGGCCCATGTGGGCCGGCTGATGCGCAAGACCGGAGCCGAAAACCGCATCGATCTTTCGATGCGGGCGCTGAACGGGCTCGGTGCCCCGGAGACCGGTTTCTGCCGAGGGTTAACTCCTTGCCGACCAACCTGGAGCCCGTTACCAGAGGCAGTTAAATCGGGTTACTAAGAGACTGGACACCTTCGTACTCTTGTACCTATCTGGTAACTCAAGGCATACTCATATACAGAAACAACGCAGATCTGGGGAAAGGAGTTCCCAGGCAGCATGTTTCGCATGAAGCCTGGGAACTCCTCTTTTTTCTTCACTTGCTCTCGTATCGGTGAGACCCCGTCCGGTTTGCGTGTTTTCCCGCTCAATTCAGATTTACCCCCTAACCAAGATGGCAACCCGCTGCCACATAGCTGGATTTCCTCTGGCCGGTCGTATTGCGCTTGCAACGCAAAGCCGCATACACTTTCGTCAGCTTGGCTGATACGGCTGCCTGGGATCTGTTGACGGTTCTGGTGTCGATTGGACATTAAGCCGCGACATCACCGGAACTGTGCCGTCTTACCCGTTATGCCCCGTCCGCGTTTCCTGGCCGCGACTGCCCGGGAAACGCAAACCGCTCCAGCCCCCAGGGCGATGAGCCTCATTTCAGAGAAAACGGGCAAGGCCCCATGTTGTTGCCCAACTGGAAACGCTCCATACCGCGTGAATGAGACAACGCGCACACGAAAGGATCCCCCTCATGAAGAAAACAATTTCGTCGATCTGCCTATGTTTCCTGCTTGCAGGACCGCGCATTTGCCGCCAGCTCAAAAGAAGATCTGCAGGCCCGCATCGACAGCGCCAAGACGGTGATGGACCAGATCATGGCTGCCCAGGACCGGAGTATCCCGCTGAACATTCTGCAGCAGGCCACCTGCGTGGCCGTTGTGCCCGGATTGCTCAAGGGCGCGTTTGTCTTTGGCGGGCAGTATGGCCAGGGCGTGGTGACCTGCCGCACCGGGCACGGCTGGAGCGCGCCGGTGTTTATTCGCATGGCGGGCGGTTCCTTCGGATTTCAGATTGGCGGCCAGTCGACGGACCTTGTGCTGGTTGCGGTGAATGACAAGGGCTTCAGGATCTGCTGAAGAACAAGTTCAAGATTGGCGGAGATGCCTCGGCGGCGGCGGGCCCGGTGGGCCGCGCAGGACAGGCCTCCACCGACTGGAAGATGAACGCGGAGCTTCTGAGCTACTCGCGCAACAAGGGACTGTTTGCCGGAATCGACCTGGACGGCACCAGCGTGAGCCAGAACAAGGAAGACACGGAGCTGTATCTACGGCGCGCCGCAGCACTTCGAGACGCGTTTGAAAGGCAATGTGGATGTGCCTCCGGGAGCGGTTCAGTTCGTGCGCACCGTGGCTCACTACTTCGTCGAGGCAAAGCACAAGTAGTCTCCGACACGCGATTCGTGATGGCATGCAGGAGGGCGGCCTGGATGCAGGCCGCCTTTGCTGTTTGCGAGCGAAGACTCAGGCTCGATCCTTCTGAACGGCGATGTGCCACCGAGCGATAGCCTACACTTGATCTTTGCCATTCAAGATGCGGGAGAAGATCGAATATTGGCTGGTTGTGGCCGTGGCGCGCGCGCTGGGACGGATGCCGCGCGGGCTGGCGCGTCTGTTGGCCGGAGCGATTGCCTGGGCAGTGTACCTGCTGTTCGGCCGGCTGCGGCGCGTCGGCGAGCGCAACCTGGAGTTGGCACTGCCCGAAGCTCACTCCAGACAGAGAGACGAGCGGTCCTGCGCGGCGTCTATCGCCATCTCGGCTGGCAACTGGTCGAGTTCTGCCGCATGCCGCGCTACACGCGCGAAGAACATCGAGGGCTGGATTCGCACCGAAGGGTTGGAGCATTATCTTGCGGCGCGGGATCGCGGCAAAGGCGTCCTGGTGCTGACCGGGCATCTGGGCGCGTGGGAGCTTTCGAGCTTCTATCACTCGCTGATGGGCTATCCCGATGGGGATGGTGATCCGGCGGCTCGATAACCGCCTGCTCGACGAGTTCGTCAACGGCATCCGCTGCATGCATGGCAACCACGTGCTGCACAAAGACGATTTTGCGCGCGGCCTGATGACGGCGATGCGCACAGGGCGAAACCGTGGGCATCCTGATGGACACCAACATGACGCCGCCGCAGGGCGTGTTTGCGCGTTTCTTCGGGATTGAGGCATGCACCGCTTCGGGCCTGGCGCATGTGGCTCTGAAGACCGGCGCGGCGGTGGTGCCGGGATTCCTGGTGTGGGAGCCGGCAGAGCGGCAAGTATGTGCTGCACTTTGGACCGGAGCTGGAGTTCAAGCGCACTGGCCAGACGAAAGCTGATGTTCTGGCGGCAACGCAGCAGTGCAATGATGTACTGGAGTCCTGGATCCGCCGCTATCCGGACCAGTGGCTGTGGATTCATCGCCGCTGGAAGACGCGGCCCGCGGGCGAGCCGGACTCTACTGCTAACGTCGGAGACCAGCATCGGCATGGAGCACGCATGACGCTGAGCGAACTGATCGAACAGGCTGGGCGGCAAACTGGTGCAGGGCGATCCGGAGTGGATGGTGGATGGCGTAAACCTGGCGGAGCGCGCCAGCCCGTTCGATGTGGTGTTCGCCGACAACTCGGCCACGGTTTTGAAGGCCCTTGCGAGCAAAGCAGGCGTGGTTGTGCTGGCTCCTGGCGTTGCGGGCTCTTATCCGCGCGGCAAGTGCATTGTCGAGTTCGACAATCCGCGGCTCTGGTTTGCCCAGGCGGCCAAATTGCTTATCCCGGCGGCGCCCTCGACGGGGGTGCATCCAAAGGCGGTGGTGATGCCGGATGCCATTCTGGGTGTCGGCGTTGTGGTGGAAGCTTGCGCGGTCGTTGAATCGGGGGCGCGGATCGGCGCGCAGACCCGCATCGAGGCGGGTGCGGTTGTTGGGCATGGCGTGCAGATCGGCGAAAAATGCCAGATCTATCCGCGCGCAGTGCTTTATCCCGGAACAACGATTGGCGATCGCGTGATTGTGCATGCAGGCGCGGTGCTTGGAGCGGATGGGTTTGGCTATGTGCGCGATGCGGCGACCGGCGCTTACACGCAGTTTCCGCAGCAGGGGACGCTGGTGCATCGAAGACGATGTGGAGATCGGCGCGAACAGCACGATCGATCGCGGAGCGCTAGCGGAGACGCGGATTCGGCGCGGAACGAAGATCGACAACCTGGTTCATGTAGGGCACAACTGCGATATTGGCGAAGACGTGATTCTGGTTGCGCTGACTGGGATCTCCGGATCCAGCAGTGTCGGGAAGGGCGCGATTCTTGCTGGGCAGGTGGGAATCGGCGATCACGTCAAGGTAGGGCCGGGGGTGATGCTCGGCGGCCAGGCCGGAGTGCTCAGCGGCAAGACGGTGACCAACAAAGGACTGCGGCCAGGCACGGTTTTGTGGGGCACGCCGGCGCGGCCGTTGAAGCAGGTTCTGCGCGAGCAGGTGATGCTGATGCGACTGGCTCGGTTGGGTTGGCGGAAGTCTTCAGGCGTCGAGCTCGAAACGGAAAAAGGGACGACAGCAGAGGAGTGAGTCGTTGGTTTCCAGCCATTCGCCAGAGAGAAAGCGAAAGGTTGGCGCGCTGAGACGGGTGAGGCTGCGAAGAGATTTGAGCGATGGCAATCGTGGTGGTGGGCGGAAGCGGTCGGAACGTGGGGAAGACATCGCTGGTCTGCGGGCTGATTGCCGCGTTGCCTGAGTTTCGATGGACTGCGGTGAAGATTACGAGTCATGCGCATGGCGCGCGCGATGCCGTTTGGGAAGAGACGGCTGCGGGGCAGGACACAGATACGGCGCGCTATCTGGCGGCGGGTGCGCGGCGGGCTTTTCTCGTGACTGCGGGGGACGAGGAACTGCCGATTGGCGAGATGCAGGCTGCGATTGGTTCAGACACGAATGTGATCTTTGAGTCGAATCGCATCGCGGGTGCCCTGAAGCCGAACTTGTGCATAGGCGTTCTCGGCGGATCGGCCATGGAAAGTCAAGCCTTCGTTTGAGCCGTTCTATCAAAACGCCGATGCTTTTGTGATTCCAGTGGATTGGGATGCCGGAAGATTGCAGTTGCTCTCACTTGCAAAGCTTTTTCGGCTTCCTGATTTCGATCGCGTTTCGCATGAGATGCTCGACTGGCTGCGCGCGCGGCTCGCCCAATAGCAAACAGGAGACGTCTCTATTCGGTTGGGAGAATCCTGCCGTCGCCGAGATGGCAATTGGAGCGAGCGCCGTCCCTCAGGGACTCCAGACGAAATATTGGGTTTCTTCAACCCCACGCTGAAAGCGCGGGGGCTAACAACCAGCGCGCCTACGGCGCGGGCGCCTGTCGGTATGGCACGCTTCTATATCTTTTGAGGGGGCTGCCAACCATGAACCCTCGGCTCCGCCGGACGATACTTACTTCTCGGCAGGAAATGGCTCCGTCTTCAGCGAGCCATCGCGCTGCTTGATGAGCATCTGCACCTTGCCCTCGGCTTCTTCCAGCTCTTTCTTGCAGGTGGCCGAGAGGCCCACGCCTTCTTCAAAAAGCTTGAGCGATTCCTCGAGGCTCAGGTCGCCCTTCTCGAGTTTGTCGACGATGGTTTCGAGTTTCTTGAGTGATTCTTCAAACGACGGCATCAGAATTACTCCGGAAGCGCGGTGGCCTGCGGCAGGACGCTGGCGATCACTTCAGCAGCCGCGGCATAGCGGCCGAAGGGTGCGCTCACCTGGACGCCCTGAACCATGGGCCGCACGGCTTCGAGCATCTCCTGCGCGATCTTGATGCCTTCCTGTCGAGCCGCATCGGGTGTGTCGGCCTGCGCCATGCGCAGCATGATCTCTTCGGGCATGGAGACGCGCAGATCGTTCTTCATGAATTCGGCGTTGCGCAGGCTGGTGAGCGGCCAAACGCCGGCAATCACGGGAATGCGGAATTCCGCGATGCGCGCCAGAAACTCTTCGAGCAGGCGCAGATCGAAGACCGGCTGGGTGATCGCATACTCCGCGCCCGCCTCAACTTTGTAGGCGAAGCGGCGCAGCTCCTGCTCGATATCGGGCACGCCGGGATTGGCAGCCACGCCGATGGTGAAGTTGGTGGAGGCGCCGATCGAGTTCGATCCGATGTCCAGGCCGTGATTCAAGCCGCCGGACCAGGTTGACCAGACCGATGGCATCGACGTCAAACACTGCAGTCGCATCAGGATAATTTCCCAGCTTCGGCGGGTCGCCGGTGAGGCACAGAATATTGCGCAGTCCGATCGACGAAGCGCCCAGCAGGTCCGACTGAATGCTCAGAATGTTGCGGTCGCGGCAGGTGTAATGCAGAACCGTCTCGATGCCCGTGTGTTGCTGAATCTGGATGCAGAGGCTCTGCGCGCTCATGCGGGCCGAAGCGCGCGGGGAGTCGGGCACGTTGATGGCGTGCACGCCGAGTTGCGCCAGCAGACGCGCGCCTTCGATCTCCTTGGTGCAGTTGATGCCGCGCGGAGGAACGATCTCAACCAGGGTGATGAACTGGCCCTGCTCGACCAGAGAGCCGATTTTGCGAGCGCTGGCCCAGCGGCGCGGGCGGCGTTTCGGTCGAGAGCTCGACGGTTGCTGCGCCCTCCGCCACCTTGGCCTGCGCATCCATGGCGCGCATCGCCGAACGCATGGCGCGGATGTGATTAGGTGTCGTGCCGCAGCAGCCGCCGACGATCTGAGCGCCCGGCGGCGATGGCCTTGCGCGCGAAGCTGGCCATGTACTCCGGCGAGCAGAGATAGATGTTGCGGCCTTCGACGGCGCGCGGCATGCCCGCGTTCGGCATGGCAGCCAGGGGCAGCGTGGTGGCGCCGTCGCATCGCTTCGAGGGCGGTGAGCACCGTAGAGGGCCCGGTGGAGCAGTTGACTCCGATCGCGCCCGCGCCCCACTCCGTCAGCAGCGCGGCGGCTTGCTGCCGGCGACGATCCATCGAGGCAGTTGCTCTCATCGTCCACGGTGACCATCACCAGCACAGGCAAATCGGGCGCCGTTTCCAGCGCGGCGATCAGCGCTTCGCGTGCTTCGTCGAGCGCAGGCATGGTTTCGATCGACAAGCATGTCGACGCCGCTTCGGCCAGGGCGCGGATCTGTTCGGCAAAGGCCGCGCGGGCCTCGTCGAGGCCAGTCTTGCCCAGCGGCTCAAGGCGAACGCCGAGCGGTCCCACCGATCCGGCGACCCAGGCTTCGCCGGCCTGCTTTCTCGCGCAGATGTGCAACTGCCTGGCGCGCCAGTGCGAACCCCGGCGGCATTGATCTCGGCCGACTTTTGCGCCAAGTCCATGCCGCGCCAGGCGGAACCGGTTCGCGCCGAAGGTGTTGGTCTCGATAATCTCCGCGCCTGCCTGCAGATACTCCTCGTGGATGGACGAGAATCAGGTTCGGGTCGGAGAGGTTCAGTTCGTCGTAGCAGCGGTTGATAAAGACACCGCGGCCATAGAGCACAGTACCCATGGCGCCATCGGCAAGCACGGGGCGGCTGGCGAAGATGTCGGCGAACTTCGGCATTCTGTTGCCATGCTAAGGCACGCGCAGGGCCGGTCGATGCCAGCAGGGCAGGGTTGCTTTGTTATACTTCGGGAGTCAAATGACGTGTGGGAATCGATTCCGGACGATGCGGTAGGCGGCGCTCGGTGAAGCGGCAATCGCCATCCATTTGTTCACGTTACGGCTGCGGCACGCTCCGCGCTAACCCGTCGAGGTAAGGGATTTTGAAGAAGAGAAGTCTTTGGTTGAGTGCCGCTGGAGCCCTGGTGGTTGCAGTCGCGGTGGCAGGATGTGGTGAAACACACCTTCTTTGCGGGCCGCACTTCCACCCAGCGGGCTGACGAAGCGCGTGCTGATCGCCATTCAGAACCCCAGCCCCTGACCAAGGGCGCGCTGCAGATTGTGGATGCCTTTTACGACACGCGCTACAAGTTCAACAACACCGACCGTGACGTTTTCCGATCTCGGGTTTTTCGGGCGCGCTTCCCGTCAGCATCCAGAACATGCCCGAAGAGCAGACTCGGCGCGGTCTATGGATCGGGCGACGGCAGCCTTACCCTGGTCAACTATCGGCAAGGAAACATTCGAGCGGCGCCGTGAAGGGGCTCAGCGGCAACCTCGTCCAGCATCTTTATCACGCGCAATCAGATATACGTGTTCGCCGCACAACCAGGCTGCGCACGTTCTGACCATCGTGAATCAGAGCACCGGCGCGGCGGTTCCGCTGGGTCTTCCCGGCATCTATCGCGTCAGCGTGAACCCCGGCGGTTCGATGGCCCTGGCCTTTGTGCAGAACTCGAACTACGTTTACTACCCGCGCCAACTGACCGCTGCGCAGACCATCGCTTACTCCGGCGGCCCGAGCACCTGGCCCAAGGCAGCTGTCGATTGCGAGCCGCAGAACGCGCCCGCTCTGGTGCCTCTTTCAGGCGCAGAGTCCTGACCAACGGATGCGACCGGGAACACCTACGGCGCGCCGCTGGCTTTCGATCGGCCCGTCAAGGCTGTCTTCTCAGCCGATGGCGGAACCGCATACGTTCTGAATTGCGGGCCGGAGTGCGGCGGCTACGGCTGCTTCGGTTTCGCTCGCTGCCGGTGGCGCCGATGATCTTTCTCACCGGGCAGCAGTCGCGGAACGCTTGCCCAACTCGAGCTGCGATCAACAGCGCCACCCTTCCGATTCCCGGCGGCGCGAGCAATGCTCTTGTCACCGGCATCCACGATGTATGTCGTGGGCCAGCAGCTTCATGCCTGACGGCCTGTTTCACCGGCAATCTGACGGTGCTGAATCTCGCAACAACACGGCCGGCAGCACCAGTCTCCATCAGCGATGGCGCGCCGGGCGCGGTGAGCCGCATGATCTTGGCCGACGACAACACGCTCTGGATCGGCATGACCAAGTGCAACAACGGCGAGCGCTTTGCCACAGGGCAGCCATACGGCTGCCTGACGATGTACAACACCTCGACCAACTCCGTGACCGTGCTCGAGCCCTATCTCGGCGATGCCACCGGCATTGCAGACGTCGAAGGCTATCACAAGGTCTATGTCGCGCAGGGCGGGCAGGTGTACATCTTCAGCACGAAAGATGGCTCGTCGATCAACAACCAGTACGTGACCGTGACCGGCACTGCCTGGGACGTGGCCTTCATGGACGCCACCACCGACGCCAACAACACCGTCTACTAATCGCATGGCCGAAGCTTCTGAGGTGTCCGCAGGTCGATGTGCTGGCCATTGCCGCCCATCGCGACGATGTGGAACAGACATGCGGCGGCACGCTGCTGCGCATGGCGGCGCGCGGATTGCGCACCGCGATTCTCGATCTGACGCGGGCGAAGCAGGAACGCGCGGCACAGCCGAAGAACGCGGGCGCGAAGCGGCGGAAGCGGCGCAATTGCTGGGCGTCGGCTGGCGGCGAGGCGCTCGACCTGCCCGATGGCGCGATCGAAAATACTCTTGAAAATCGCATCAAGATTGCGCGCGTGCTGCGCCAGCTGCGTCCGCGGGTCGTGATCCTGCCCTACTGGCAGGCGCGTCATCCCGATCATGCGATCACGGCGACCCTCGGCTACGAGGCCTGCTTTCCTCTCGGGTCTGGCGAAGATCGACACCGGGACTCGTCGCCGCATCGGCCGTTCAAGATTGTCTATGCCAGCCTCTATGCCGATGTGCGCCCCAGCTTCATCGTCGACATCACGCCGTTCATCGAGCAGCGCCACGCGGCGCTGATGGCCTACCAATCGCAGTATGCGAACCAGGCGGCCGGCGGCGGACTCTTTGTTCCCGAAGAAGAGATTCGCGAGCGCACCTTTGCCGAGGCGCGGCACTACGGCCTGCTTGCGGGCGTGAAGTATGGCGAGCCTTTTGTGCAGAAGGAAGTCGGGCTCGTGGACGACCTGACGCTGCTGCCGGTGCAGTCGATTTAGGCTTGAGGGCCGATTTCACACTACATAATTTTCTCTTATCAGAATCCAAAATAGAATAACTTTGCTTTATGCTGCCCATCCCGCCGACACTGGAGTGTCGGAGGTGCATGTGGCGCAGACCTGGGATCCGCAGGCATATGGGAAGAACGGCGCATTTGTGCATGGGCTGGCAGGCGGCGTGCTGGAGTGGCTCGCAGCGCAACCCGGCGAGCGCATCCTCGATCTTGGCTGCGGCGATGGCCAACTGACGCAGCGGTTCGCGGCCACCGGCGCACGTGTGCAGGGCGTGGATGCTTCGGCGCAGATGGTTGCCGCAGCGCGCGCGCGTGGGGTCGCCGCGGATGAAGCGAGCGCAGAAGTCGCTGCCGTATGCAGATGGAACCTTCGATGCGGTGTTCTCGAATGCGGCGCTGCACTGGGTGCGCGATCAGGACGCCATGATGGCCGAAGTGCATCGTGTGCTGAGGCCTGGCGGGCGCTTTGTTGCGGAGATGGGTGGCCACGGCAACGTTGCCGCGATTCGCGTGGCGCTGATGGCCGTCCTCGCGCGCCATGGCCATGGCGATCTTGAGAACGAAGTGAACTACTATCCAACGCCCGAGGCATACACGCGGCGCCTTGAGCGAGCCGGTTTCCGTGTCGAGCAGATCGCGCTGATCCCGCGCCCGACGCCGCTTGCAGAAGGCGGAATGACCGACTGGCTGCGCACATTTCGGCGCGGCGTTCTGGACAGCTTGCCGGAGGAACTGCGCGAGACGGTCGTCGCGGAGACCACCGAATTGCTCGCACAGGCTCTTCGCGACGAGGAAGGGAACTGGATTGCCGACTATGTGCGGCTGCGATTTGTTGCATATGCGTAGGTCGTTCCGGTGATTTCGCGCTTTGAATGTTGATGCACTCCCCATTGCCAAAGGGCAAGGATGGGGCACGGAAGTCACCGTAACGGCGTCAAAAACCATCGCGAGGAGATCCGCGAAGCGGATCTCCCCGTTTTTTGCCGGCTCAGCGACCAGTATACCGCGAGTTCGTTTTCGACGGCGCGACGGTTCTTGATTTCCGGCATGGGCTCTTCGGCCTCGAGCGCTTTGGTGCGGAAGAGCAAACCGGCAACCACGCCGCCGATGCTTGGGACGAGCAAGAAGAGCCAGACCTGGCGAGAGCGCTTTGCCGCCGACGAAGATCGCCGGGCCAAAGCTGCGCGCGGGGTTCACGCTGACACCGGTGATGTGAATGCCGAAGATGTGAATGACCACAAGCGTGATGCCGATGCCCAGTCCGGCAAATCCGGCGGGAGCGGCCTTCTGTGTCGCGCCAAGAATCACCATCACAAAAATGAGGGTTGCCACGAACTCAAAGACGATGGCCGAGATCAGGTTGTATTCGCCCTGGTAGCCTGGCCCCCAGCCATTTTGTCCCAGGCCGTTGGCTGCGATGTTGTAGCCGCCGGGCACGCCGCCGACGATGAAGAACGAGAGCACCCAGGCGGCGAGGATTGCGCCGGCGAACTGCCCGACCCAATAGCCGATCATCTCGGTCGTCTTCATGCGACCGGCGGTCCACACGCCCAGGCTTACGGCCGGGATTGATGTGGCATCCGGAGATGGGCCCGATGCCATACGCCGCGCCGATGAGGGCAAAGCCAAAAGCGAATGCGATGCCGAGGATGCCGACCTTGTCGCCGGCGACCACGGCAGTTCCGCAACCAAAAAGCACCAGGATGAAGGTGCCAACCAATTCCGCAAGATATTTCTTCATATTCCCTCCTGTTCGTGTTCGTCTCCGCGCGACGAGGCCGGAGCGATGCATTTCCCGCCTGTAGGGCGCAAATCGAGGGAGGCCAAGGCAGCTGAAAGCGGACGACGCAGTGGAACAATTCCGCTTCTTGCTTGGATATGCGCTCGGAGTTTGGCAGAGCGTGCGGTGTCGAGTCAAGGGAAAGAAGTCGAATTCCGCGGCGATCTGCACGGTGCAAGTCGGAAATCTATGGTTGCACCGAATCATGCGAAGCAAAGGATGCGTCTAATGTTGTTACAAGCTCCTCGGCGCCGTCACAGGCGCCGATGCGGAAACTCAACGATGTTGTCATAAGCTCGAACGCCGCCCCGAACTCGATGCCCTGCGCGGGCTCTTCCTGGTGTGGATGACGCTGACGCATCTTCCCACGCGTTTCAGCGACTTTGTGAACCAGCCGATCGGGTTCGTCTCTTCGGCCGAGGGATTTGTTTTTATCTCAGCGTTGCTCGTGGGCCGGCTCTACATCCGCGAATTCGTGCAGAATCCGGCAACGTGCGTTCGAAACTCTGGAAGCGCTCCTTCAAGATCTACGGCTATCACCTGCTGATGCTTGGCGTTTGCCTTTACGGTGGTGGCGGCGTTTGCAGTCCACACGCATAAGGCAGCGCTGATCAATCTTCTCAATTTCTATCTTGCGCATCCCAAGGCAGCGATTGTGGGTTCGGTGCTGCTGCTCTATTGCCCGCCGCTGCTCGACATTCTGCCGATGTATGTCACGTTTCTGTTCTTCACGCCGATGGTTCTTTCGGCGGCGGTACGCTTTGGGTGGCGCAAGATCCTCGGCGCGAGCGGGCGTGATCTGGATCCTGGCGCAGTTCGGACTGCGCGACGTGGTGCACAACTGGGTCGTCCACGTGACGCACCTCAGAATTCCGCTGCAGGAGACGGGGGCCTTCAATCTGTTTCGCCTGGCAGGCGGTGTGGGCTGTCGGTCTGTGGATCGGCGCAAGGACGGCGATGGAGCGCGAGCCGTTCAGACCGCGTTCCGGGATGGCTGGCGGGACTGTCGGCTGCGACCTGCCTCTTCTTCGTCGGAATTCGCTACGGATGGCTTGGGCCGCATCTGACGACGCAGGCGTTGGGGGTTCAACTCGACAAGTGGCAGATTGGGCCGCTGCGCGTCGTCAACCTGATCGCGTTCGCGGTCTTTTTCTACTGGCTGCGGAAATATGTCCTGCGCGTCGTGGCGATCGAGCCGTTTCTCGACTCTTGGGCAAAGCTTCGCTGCGGGTCTTCTGCGCGCACATCTTCTTCGTGTTTGTCGGTCTTGCGCTGCTCTATGGGGACTTCAACGCGGACGGCCTGGACCAGCTGCATGGATTGCCAGCGATCGCTCTGCTTGCGGTTACGTTTACAGCGCTGATTCTTGTGGCCGCCGACGAGGTGCGCAAGAAGCGTGCGCGGCGTGAGCAGGCAAGAAATGATGGAGTCGCGGTCGGAGGCGACCCTCCATGAGTGGCTCGGCGGGCTCGCCGAGCCTTCAGGCCCTCGGCGGAAGTCTCCGATCCGGTCGACACCCGGACTAGCTTTCGAGGCTGGCTCTGGCACGGTCAAATTCATCAAACGTTTGCATTCTGTTTGCCTCGCTGCATTAGTCTGTTAACGATTCCGTGCGGCCTCCGCATCTGAAATTCAACAGGCCGCCGAGCGAGGGACAGACCGGTTGAGCCAAACCGTATTTGTACTGGAAGACGACACTGATATTTCGCGGCTGGTGCAGCATCATCTTGAAGCAGCGGGCTTTTCGACCCGGCTTTTTCATCACCCCCACCAACCTGATTCCGGACGCCGAGCGGCAGCCGCCGGCGCTGTTTCTGCTGGACATCATGGTGCCCGGCGGCGATGGTCTGGATGTTTGCCGGCGGTTGCGCAACCACAGCGGCGCTTTCGACGATTCCGATCATTTTTCTGACCGCGCGCGCCGGAGAAAACGACCGGGTCCTGGGCCTGGAACTGGGCGCCGACGACTACATCACCAAGCCATTTGCCACGCGCGAACTGGTTGCGCGCGTCAAGGCGGTGTCTGCGCCGGTTTGAACGGCCCACGACTCCCTCGGTCATCAGCTTTGAAGAAGTCATCATCGACGCGAACGCGATGCAATTGAAGGTGCGCGGCGAGCTGACGACGACCACGGCAACGGAGTTTCGCCTGCTGGATTACCTGGCGCGCCATCCGGGCCGGGTTTTCAGCCGCGACCATCTGCTCGACGCCGTGTGGGGTGACGCGCGCTTTGTGACTCCGCGCTCGGTGGACGTCTATGTGCGCCGCATCCGTGAGAAAATCGAAGTCGATCCGGAGAATCCGCGCTACCTGAAGACCGTGCGCGGCGCGGGCTATCGCTTCGAAATTCCCAAGGCCGATTAAGTCCTCAGAGGCCGAAAGCGCCGGATGAGCAGGCGCTCGAGTGACCCGCAAAGTATTCATCAAGCTGATGGGACTGTTCGTCCTTCTGCTCGTCTTCCAGACGGTGGCGATGGAGTTCATCCTGCGCCGCTTTGTGGAGCACACCGCCGGGCGACGACGCTTCATTTTCTTGATCGTGAGGCGCTCTGGTCCGGGCTGATTGCGCTGGCCGTTGCCTTGCCGTTGGCCGCATGGGCCGCCAGCGGCGTCACCGCGCGGTTGCAGCGCGTGGTAGCTTTTGCGCGCCGCATTGCCCAAGGCGATCTGAGCGCGCGTCTTGACGTCGCCGGCGGCGACGAACTCGCCGCAATGGAGAGCGCGCTGAACCAGACCGCCGAACGGCTGGGCCAGAGTTTTGCCGAGATTGAGAGCCGCCGCCACGAGCTGGCGACCATGCTCGACTCCATGCAGGAGGCGGTGGTCGCCATCACCCCGGAGGGACAGGTGCGCTGGTCGAACGCCGTGATGCAGCGCATTGCCGGGACGCAGATTCGCGCCGGGCGTCCTCTCGATCCACTCCGTGCGCGATCCCGAGCTGCTGGCCTGCGTTCGCGGCGCGCTGCGACGACGGGGAAGTGCGCTTCGGCCGCGCCAGTTCGCTCGCGCCGGGACGCATCTTCGAGATCAATGCGGCTCCACTGCCGTCGGGCGGCGCGATTGCCGTGCTGCACGATGTGACGCGCATCGAGGCTGCGGAGAAATCGCGCCGCGATTTCATTGCCAACGTGAGCCATGAGCTGCGCACGCCGCTCACATCGATCCAGGGCTACGTGGAGACGCTGGTGGAGGACGCGAACCCGAACCCCGAGACCACGCGCGAGTTTCTGGGCATCATCCACAAGAACGCGAGCCGCATGAACCGGCTGACCGAGGATCTGCTCGCACTGGCCAGCGTGGAGAGCCCCGATTACAAGCTGGCGCTGCAGCCCATCAAGGCGAGTGCGCTGGTGCAGGATGCGATCGAGTCGCTGGGCGGCATCGTGGTCGACTCCGAGGTCGAACTCGGCTCGGCGGGCGCACCCGACGCTGGCCGTCATGGCCGATCCGGACGCGATGAACCAGGTCTTCGGCAACCTGATCGAGAACGCGCTGAAGTATGGCAAGACCGGCAAGCGAATTCTGGTGGGCGCGCGTCCGCTCGAAGACGAAGTTGAGTTCTTCGTCCAGGACTTTGGCCCGGGCATCGCTTCAGAGCACCTCGAGCGCATCTTCGAGCGCTTCTATCGCGTGGACAAGGCCCGCTCCCGCGAATCGGGCGGCACCGGCCTGGGACTCGCCATTGTGAAACACATTGTGCAGGCCCATGGCGGACGCATCTGGGCAGAAAGCGAACTGGGCTCGGGAGCGGCCTTTCATTTCACCCTGCCGCTTGCGCCTCGACCACAGAGCGCCGGCGAAACCACCGAGCCCACTCCCACTCCTGCGGCATCGCGCGCCGCAGATTGACCCGCCGCTTCTCGATTTTCGTCCCTTTGCGTTCCAACCCTGCGAAGAGGAAAGCCAATAGCCGCCAAGGTTCTGGAGACGATCGCCTCGTTGCGATCGAGGCTGGGGGTTCGGTGTCCGCTTATTGAAAACCGAGCACCGGATGGGGCGTGTAGGACTCCTCGAGCGAAGCGATCTCTTCAGGGGACAGATGGAGCGAGAGGGCCGCGACCGCGTCGGCGAGATGATGCGGCTTGGTGGCGCCGACGATCGGTGCCGTGATGACGGGCTTGTTCAGCATCCAGGCAAGTGCCACCTGGGCTGGAGGAACACCGCGCTGTTGGGCAAGCTGGACCAGGCGATCAATGACGCGGTGGTCGGTTTCTTCAGTTCGCGCATACATGCTCTTGCCGAATTGATCTGTCTCCAGCCGCTCCGTGGACGCGCCCTGCCAGGGCCGTGTCAATCGGCCACGCGCCAAGGGACTCCAGGGAAGCATGCCGATGCCCTCCGCCTTGCAAAGACCGAACATCTCGCGCTCTTCTTCACGATAGAGAAGGTTGTAGTGGTTCTGCATGGAGACGAAGCGGGTCCAGCCGTGAAGGTCGGCGAGATAGAGCGCCTTGGCGAATTGCCAAGCGTACATCGATGACGCACCGATATAGCGCACCTTGCCGGACTTCACAAGGTCGTGCAGAGCCTCCAGTGTTTCTTCGATCGGGGTTTCGTAGTCCCAGCGATGAATCTGGTAAAGGTCGACATAATCGGTTTGAAGACGGCGCAGGCTCTGCTCGAATTCGTAAAAGATGGCTTTGCGAGAGAGGCCTGAACCGTTTGGTTCGTCGCGCATCACGCCCTGGACTTTGGTTGCGATCACCACGGCCTCGCGGCGCGTGTTCTTCTTCAGGAACCGCCCGAGCACCTCTTCGCTGACGCCACTTGAGTAGACATTGGCCGTGTCAAAAAAGTTGATGCCAAGGTCGAGAGCCTGGCGGAAAAATGGCTGGCTCTCCTCTTCATTCAGGGCCCATGCGTGGCGGCCGCCCTTCAACTCTCCGCGTGCCGGCTCACCGTAGGTCATGCAGCCAAGGCAAATGCGCGAAACGCGGAGTCCCGTGCGACCAAGTCTTACGTATTCCATTTCCCCTCCCAATCCACGATTCAGATACAGAATAGATTGGCCCATCGAGCCCTCGTCGATGCCCATTTCGATGCGTCTGTTTGGATGAAACTCGGACTGGAAAGGGGAACTGGGCCGGGAGTGTGGTTCTCCCCCCTCTCAGGGCCGGCTCGAAATCGGCTTGCTATTCAAACCCCCGTAACATTGCGCGTAGAGAATCGTGTTTGGCACGAATTCTGCAAGGGAGCTATCCGTGAAGACAACTTTGATCGCCGTTGGATTGTTGGCATTGACCCTGGGCTCCGCTCAGGCACAGAAACTGACCGGGGCGGGCGCAACCTTTCCCTATCCCATCTATTCCAAGTGGTTCAGTGAATACAGCACTGCGCATCCTGGTGTGGAAATCAACTATCAGCCCATCGGGTCGGGTGGCGGCATCAAGCAGGTCACTTCGGGTCTGGTTGACTTTGGGGCTTCGGACATGCCGATGACCGACGACATGCTGGCGTCGTCGAAGGTCAAGCTGCTCCACATTCCAACGGTTATGGGTGCAGTGGTTCCTATTTTCAACGTGCCTGGTGTCACCGAACTTAGATTCAGCCCCGATGTGCTGGCGGATATCTACCTCGGCAAGATTTCGAACTGGAATGACGGCCGTCTCGCCAAGGACAATCCCAACGCCAAACTGCCGGACCAGAAGATCATCGTTGTGCATCGCTCCGATGGTTCCGGTACCACATTCATCTTCACCGATTACCTGAGCAAGGTCAGCAAGGAATGGGCCGATGGTCCCGGAAAGGGCTCTGCGCTGAGCTGGCCTGTAGGCGTGGCGGGCAAGGGGAATCCTGGTGTCGCCGGACTGGTGCGCCAGTTGCCCGGCGCGATTGGTTATGTCGATCTGATCGATGCACTGAAGAACCACATCGCCTTTGGCGCGGTGAAGAACTCTGCCGGGAACTGGGTTCTGGCTTCCATTCCAGGAGTGACCGAGGCAGCGGCGAGCCTGAAGCAGATGCCTGCCGACTACCGCGTCTCCATCACAAACGCACCCGGCGCGAACGCGTATCCGATCTCCAGCTTCACCTACCTGTTGGTTCCCGCGGAGGGCGGCAGCGATGCCAATCGCAAAATCCTCAAGGACATGCTGAGTTGGATCGTGAAGTCGGGCGAAGGCGAAGTTGAGGCGCTCTCGTACGCGCCCTTGCCGCCGGCCTTGGCGGACAAGGAACTCCAAACGATCTACGGGCTGAAATAGTTATCAGGGACGGTCCGGTGAAGACATCGGACCGTCCTGCATCTCCCTGACCTCATCATCTTCTTCCTCCCTCGCAGGTCCCTCTAAGACTGCGGATTCCTCTTGGCATGCTGTGGACGTTGTGCTTACCATGGGTCCACCGAGGGACACGATGAGGAAATCAGCCAGCCTTTTCGCGGGCATAGCCTTGCTCGCGCTGCCTGCGGCATCCATTGCCGTCGACCGCTTTGACGGTACGTGGCAGACGAAAATTACCTGTCCTGCCAAAGGAAACACCGATGGCTTTACCTGGAACATGCAGAGCGTGATCCAGAACAGCAATCTGCGTGCCGAACGCGGCACAGGGGGAGAGCCGGGCTATTTTTTGCTGGAAGGCAAGGTAAACGGCGACGGCAATGCGAAGCTCACGGGCAACGGCATTGTGAAAGACAGGAAATACGCCAAGGGCGTCTTCGTTCGCAAAGGTTCGGAGTACACCTGGGATGTGAAGGCTCAGTTCAAGGATGCGGATGGGACCGGCTTGAGAAATGAAGGTCTCGGGATTGTGGGGCGGCCGTGTACGTTCGAATTCACCCGCGAGGCGGCCACTCCAGCTTCGGCAGCCGCGCCTGCGCAGTAGATCGCGCCGCAAGCAGGCGGCTCGCTAGCTTGCTGTCTTTTCCTGCCCGTTCTGTTGAATCAACCGGTCGACGAGCGGCTCAAGGAATTCGCCCGTGCGAGGCAGGACAAAGGTGATCGCTTTCTCGTCCCAATCCAATTTGAAACTGGTGGAGAGGGCTGAGATCCAGATTTGCCGCACAGGCGTATTGGGCGTAATCACAAACTTGCCCGGGGGCTCCTCGAAAACGACATTAAGCACGCCGTTCTGTTCTTCAACCTCGAAGCCCGCTTCGTCTTCTTCCTCGCGCGCGATCAAGTGCTTCTTCAGTTGCTCCAATGCCTTTTCCGCCGCGCGTCGAAACTCCAGTTCATCCTGCATGGCCCAAGTGTAGCAAGGCGAGTGAAGAGGCTGAGGGTTTAACAAGTTGGTTCGCTTTATTTTGGCGTTGCAGGTGCTTTTTCGGGTTTTCTCGCCATTTTCATCAATTCATCGAAAACCCTTCATGCCCTCGACGTCATACTCCGGTCAGGTTCCTCAGCCTATTGTGCCGGAGACAAAACGTGATGCGTGTGCAATGGATCAGTTCACCGATTGCGGCTTGCGCGTCTGCGATTCTCGCCTGCGCGCCTTTTGCCGTGCATGCCCAGGGGCAGGCATCCGATGGGCCAGTGCAACTTGTCCGCGAAGTGGTTTACAACGAACTGCACGATCACGAACGCCACGGATATTGGCGCTACTGGATCGAAAAGAAGGCCCAGCAGCAAACAAAAGTCGAGGAGCAGGTGGAGACCGTCGACGGGCCGGTCGCGCGGCTGGTTTCAAACAGCGGACGACCGCTCAACGCAGCCGACCAACAGGAGGAAGAACTACGCCTTGAACACCTTCTGCGTTCGCCGCAAGAACAGGCGCGCCATCGGCAGGATTATGCAGACGATGAAAAACGCATCGGCAGAATCCTTGGTCTGCTTCCTGAGGCGTTTCTTTTTGATGATGCGGGGGTGGAGAAGGACTGCTTTCACCTTCGCTTCCGTCCCAATCCGGACTATCCGCCGCACTCCATCGAGGCACGCATCTTTCACGCGATGCGGGGCGAGCTCTGGATCGATACGCGCACCAAGCGGCTGGAACGGCTGGACGGTCAACTCGTGGAGAACGCCGATTTTGGGTACGGCATTCTCGGCCGTCTGTACAAAGGCGGCTGGTTTCGTCTGCAGCGCACGCAGGTGAGTCGTACGGATTGGAAGACGGAGCGCTTGGAGATTCACATGAACGGCAGGGCTCTGTTTTTGAAGACGATTTCGCGCGAGACCAGCGAAGTGCGTGGCGGCTTTGCGCCGGTTCCGGCAGGGATGAGTCTTGCGCAAGGCATGCAACTCCTGGCTCCTTCACAAACCACAGCAACGGTGAAAGCGGCGTCTTTTGCGGCAGCGCATTGATGGGCCAGCGCGAACCTCATGCACCGTGCACAGAGTGCATCAAAGCGCCGATTGATAGGGCGACTGGGCACGCGCAGCACTGAGCGCCACAGCCCACCAGCGCAAACGTTCCAACATTTTTTTCATCGATCGCTCGGCGCGTTCCGGTTGCAGCAATGCGCCGGCGCTGTCGAATTGCTCCCACGCACCGGCGAAGCTAACGCTATCGCGGATCGTCACGGTGTGAAGTTCGGCAAAGACGAGGCGCAGTTGTTCGACTGCACGTAATCCGCCGGAGACTCCGCCGTATGAAACGAACGCCACGGGTTTGGCTTGCCATCCGGCGCCGACTGAATCAATCAAGGACTTGAGGGGGGCGGGATAGCCATGGTTGTACTCCGGGGTGACCACGACAAATGCGTCGCAATTTTCGATGTGCCGCTGCAGTTCGGCGTCGCCGGTCGTCTTCGCAGGATCGATGGCTTGTACCTCGAATCCGGCCGTAGCAGCCATTTGGCCTGCCCATTGGGCAACCCTGTCACAGAAGCGTCCCGCGCGGGTTGAACCGTAGATCAAGCCAATTTTGATGAGTGCACTCATTCTCGCTCCTTCTCAGTCTCTTGCCTAAGGGTAAAACCTCAAGTAATGTTGAGGTCAAGAAGGAAATGAAATGGCGGAAGAAGAACATGGTCCCGATGCCAAGGCAGCTCACCGTCGGGCAAGTAGCTGCGCGTAGTGGCGTGGCCGTCTCGACGCTTCACTTCTACGAGGCGCAAGGGCTGATCCAGAGCTGGCGCAACCAGGGCAATCAGCGGCGTTATCCGCGCGAAGTGCTTCGTCGCGTTGCGGTGATCAAGGTGGCCCAGCGCACGGGCATTCCGCTGGCCGAAATTCGCGAGGCACTGGCGACGCTTCCGGACAAGCGCACGCCCACGGCCGAGGATTGGAAGCGGCTCTCGACGCGCTGGCGCGCCGATCTCGACGACCGCATCGAGCGGCTGTCGCGTCTTCGCAACCAGCTTGATGGCTGTATCGGCTGTGGTTGTCTCTCCCTTGGTGCTTGTCCGCTCCGGAATCCGTGGGACGAGCTGGGCGCGCAAGGGCCGGGGCCGCGCCTGCTTGATCCAGGGCTGGGTGTGGACGATAAAGATACAGCGGGATGAAAATATCTTCAAAAGCGCTAATGTTTGGGCGGACACTGGCCGATAAGACGCTTGAAGGGAAACCAAACCATGGAATTTGGTCCCATCACCGGAATCCGCGCAGTGTCCCTTCTGAATATCCAGAAGGCGGCCGATAAAGTTGCGCCACGTTTCGAGACTGAGGCCTCCGAACGTCCGGGCGATGAGCCGTCGGGCTCTTCAAACCAAGAGGCGGCAGAGCGCGGGCTTGAAGAAGAGGACGCCCAGGAGCCGGTCGCGCCCGAAAGCGATGCGGAGTCGATCGAGAGCGAGTCTGACGGAAGCTTCAACTGGTTTGTCTAGGGTGGTTCTCCAATTTCCGTGGAGTCTTTAATATCGTTCAAGGTGACATTTTCTTGAGGAAAATGCGACTTGGCAGCATCGATTTCGCTCAACCCCCAATTGGAGAACCGCCTTAGCCGACGATCGCTGTGAGTTGAAGAATTCTTTCTCCAAGACCGCTGTCCCCTCTGATCGCAGTCCGTGTGCGCGCCGCTGCGCGATCAATGCCCTTGGTAAAGACGCGCCAGGCGATCTCTTGCGGGAGAACGACGCGCGCCGCACACTGAGCAGACGCCTCAACAAAGCTCCAACCCTGAGCACCTTTCCCGAGATACCAATCTCCGCCACACTCGCCGGCGATCGCCAACTCGATCGTCGTGTCCAACGGCGCCTCTACGTCGCGATAGAGGTACGGCAGTCCGCGCACGAAGCAGTCTAGAACGGGATGATAGAGCTCGGGTGTCATGATGCCGGGGCGGTTGGTGGCGAGGCGGATCTGCTGCTGGTGATGCCACCGCTCAGTTAATTCGCGCGCGGTATCGAACCAGTTCAGCGACTGCGCTTCTCCCGCCCAACTCACATTGAAGGCCGCGGGAGCGAACGGATCCAGCGACTCGTGAAAATCGGCGTTTTGCGTGCAGGCGATTTTCGTCAGGTCGATGAGTACGGACGGGCTCAAACGCCGGAACACCGCGACCCCTTCGTGGTTGAGGCGATTCACGAACACGACCAGATTTTGCGGTGAACGAATCTCTACGGGTTCTGTGGCGCACTTGTCGCGGACCAGGGAGAGCTTGCGAAGCGCCGTGTCGAGCAGATGGGCCGACACATCGCGAACCTTCCATTGTGGCGCGACAGTTGGCAGGTCCCACTCTGCGGGGTCTAGGGAACGCAGAAGCTCGATGAGCTTGTCGTCGACTTTGCGCAGCAAGAGTGCGCAGAGAATTGGCTCGGAACCGGCGGGATGGCGACTCATTTCTCCTTTAAGGTACCTCGCAAGGCGAGGAACGGGGAAACAGATATTGTCCCGAATATCAGTGTTGTGAATAACTTGCAAGAAACGTTGTGCGGAAGGCTTGCGTTTTGGAATTGAGGGGAGTAGGTTTACTAACCAGTTAGTCAAAAATGAATCCATCGACCACTCACGCCCCTTCTGACCGCGCCGCTGAAACACGCGCGCGCATTCTGGATGCTGCTCTGGGTGAATTCAGCACCCATGGTTTGGCCGGAGCCCGGACTGATCGCATCGCCAATTCCGCAGGTGTGAACAAGGCGCTGCTCTACTACTACTTCGAGAGCAAAGAGAATCTCTATCTTGCGGCTCTGGAAATGATCTCCGCCAAAATCCGCGACCGGACGCTCGCGGTGTTTCTGCGGGAGAGTTCGCCGGGAGAACGCGTGCTTCGTTCGGCGCTGGAGCACTTCGATCGGATCCTGACGCAGCATGAATTTCAGGGGCTCATGCAGCAGGAGATGATTCGCCTGCACAAGGGTGAATCGGGAGCGTTGCCCATCCTGGTGACGCGAGTGTTTGCCCCTGTCATCACGATGTATCAAGCCATGGTGCGGGAGGGCATTGGGTCGGGCGAACTGATCCAGGCGGACTGGATGCAGATCCATCTCGCGACCTTGGGCGCCAATGTTTTTTATTTTCTCAGCGCGCCGATCTGGCGCATTTTGCTGCCGTATGAGCCTTTCGCTCCGGAGGCGCTGGCGCAACGCAGGACGGCGTTAGTTGAATTTTTGGGTCAGGCGATTTTTGCCGATCGGGAGCATGGGGCCGCACTTGCTGCACGCGTGCTTGCCGACACGCCCATGCCTGAAGTGAATACAGATCGGCTGACGTTTGGGAGGAAAGATGAACGCGCGAAATAGAGTTTTCATGATTCTGGGTCTGCTTACGCTTGGCTCTCTGGTTTGGTATCTGCTGACGGCGCGCACGCCGAGCGATCTGAAGTTGATTGGGACTGTCGACGCGAATGAGGTTCTAGTGAGCGCCAAAATTCCTGGCCGCATTCAAACTCTGACAGTTGAAGAGGGTCAGGATGTGAAGGCCGGGCAACTGATCGCCGAGGTTGAGAGCGATGACCTGGCGGCTGCGCGGAAAGCCGCGGAGGCCACAGTTTCGAGCAATCGGTGGAAGTTGAATGAGACGGTGGAGACGCAGCGCCAAAACGAAGGGGAAGTCTCGAGCGCCGCGATCAATGCCGAAGCGCAGCTGCGAGGCGCTCGTGCGGCCCTTGCGCAGGCGCAAGCCAATCTCGAGCACCAGAAGGCGGACACCACGCGGATCGTTGCGTTGGCGAAGCAGGGAATCATGAGCGAGCAAGCGAAAGACGATGCGGCGACAAGCCTGCAGGCTGACCAGGCGGCGGTGGAATCGGCGACCGAGAATGTCTCGGCGGCGGAAGCTGCATTGAAGCAGGCACACGCACACGAACTGCTGGCCCTGGTCTCGGCGCGCACGGTCGATTCGACGCGCGGACAAGTGCAGAATGCCCAGGCGCTTGCCGAGCAGGCGAATGTTGAACTGGGGTACGCGCAAGTGCTGGCGCCCGTGACCGGGAAAGTAAATGTGCTTGCCGCACGGCAGGGAGAAGTGCTTGCCGCGGGTGGCACCATCGCAACCGTCATGGACCTGACGCAGACTTGGGTGTACGCGCCGTTGCCCGAGACGCAGGCCGATGCGGTGCAGTTGGGAGACAGCTTGCGCGTGGTGATGCCGAGCGGATCGAGCGTGCAGGGCAAAGTGATCGCGAAATCTTCTCTTGCCGATTTTGCGACGCAGCGCGACATCAATGGCGGCCGCAAGCGCGACATCAAGACCGTGCAGATCAAGCTGCTCATTCCGAATCCCGACGAGCGCTACGTGCCTGGCATGACGGCAGATGTTTATATCCCGAAAAGCAAATTGGTGAAGCAATGACGGCGACGCCGACCAATTCGCCGAAAGCGCAAAACGGCTCACAGCAGCCTGCCGCGATTCACGCCAATGGGAAAAGTGGCGCGCCCATCGCCATTGCCGTTGAGAACATTGTGAAGCGCTATGGCAGTTTTGAAGCCGTGAAGGGCGTCAATTTTCAGGTAGCCGAGGGCGAAATCTTTGGACTCCTTGGGCCGAATGGCGCCGGGAAGAGCACGTTGATCCGGATGATGACCACGCTGATTCCCGTTACGAGCGGGAAGGCAATTGTGGGCGGTCATGATGTCAGCAAAGATTCCGATGATGTGCGCCGCATGATTGGCGTCATTCCGCAGGCGTTGACGAGCGACCCAGATCTGACTGTCGGAGAAAATCTCAGCATTTACGCGAAGCTTTACAGCGTGCCGCGCGTCCAGCGGGAGAAGAACATTGCCGAGGTGCTGGAGGCCGTTGACCTGACGAAGTGGCGGGATGCGCAGACCAAGACGCTCTCTGGCGGCATGCGCCGCAGACTTGAAATCGCCCGGGGGCTGGTGCACGATCCCCGCATCTTCTTTCTCGACGAGCCGACTACGGGACTCGATCCGGTGTCGCGCATTGCAGTGTGGGAAATGCTGAACAATCTGAAGAAGACGCGCCATCTCACGATGCTACTGACGACGCATTACATGGAAGAGGCGGATCGTCTCTGCGACCGCATCGCCATTGTCGATCACGGTAACCTGGTCGCGCTGGGGACGCCGGTTGAATTGAAGCAAAGCGTACCCGGCTCCAACGTTGTCGAGGTCCAATTCAACCGCGAAGATCCGGAGTGGAAGAGAAGGCCTGGGGGCGCTGCCGGACGTCACCGAGGTGCAATCGCAGTCGGCCGGAGTCTATCGCGTGTTGACCTCCAACGGGTCGAGGACAACCACGCAACTGGTTGAGATGGCCGCGTCGCTTGGCGAGGAGCTTACTTCGCTGAGCGTGCAGAACACCTCGCTCGACGATGTGTTTGTCCACTACACCGGCCGCCAGCTCCGGGATGAGCAGGTGAAAGCCGTCTTTTCGATGCCGCCCCGGCCGGGAGCACAACCATGAACAGAATGTTCGCCATTGTCGAGCGCGAGATGCGCAAATTCTTTCGCTCACCGGTTCTCATGATCATGTCGATGATGCTGCCGTTGGTGCAGCTCGTCATTCTTGGCAACGCCTTCGGAGGCAAGATTCGCGGCGCCCGCGTGGCCGTGGTCGATTACGATCACGGACCGCAGGCGGTGAAGGTGCACGAAGCATTTGATGCTGTGGCCGCGAACATTGCCACTTTCAAGACCGTGCCTTATGACGACGAAAGTACGGCGCGGGAAGACGTGCGCATCGGAAGGGTCAATGCCGCGGTCATCATTCCGGCGCAGTATTCACGCCGTGTCTACGCGCAGGATGCGCCGAGTATCGGTTTTGTTGTCGATAACTCCGATCAGTTCATGAGCTCATCGCTCGAGTCGGAAATGCAGTCACTTGTCGACGCCCTCAACCAGCCTGTTATTCAGGCGCGGATTGTCAACAACACAGCGCTCAAGATCGTGGAGCTCTATCCATACATTGAATACATGAAGTTTTTGCTCTCCGGTTCGATTGCGCTGGCCATGTATATCTCGGTGATGATCGGCGGCGGGATGCTGTATATCGACGACAAGGCGCGCGGGGTGCACGAGGGATACCTGGTGACGCCGATCAGCAAGCTTGAGTTGGTGATGGGGCTGAATATCGCGGGAGCGATCAAGGCGGTGCTGAGCGGCATTTGCCTGACCGTGATCGGCACATTGATGGCGGGCCTTGGCACCATCTTCAATCCGATCGCTGACATCCAACTGTTGCTGCTCATCCTGGGTACTTCGATTGCTTTCAACGGGATGATGTTTTTGATGATGGTGCGGGTAGATGATCCGCTGGTGCCGCGCGCGATGTTTGGCGTGTTGAATACGCTGCTGTTTTTCCCCTCGGGCGCGATTTATCCGATTGCTGCGTTTCCGAAGTGGCTGCGCGCGATCGCCATTGTGGACCCATTCACTTACGCAATTCACGGCTTTCAAGCTGTGCTTTTGAAGGACGGAGGATTTGCCGCGATTCGTACAGATCTGCTCTTTCTGTTTATTTTCGGGATCGGAACCTTGCTGATTGCCACGCCGCTTTTCAAGCGCACTTTGTGAGGCGGGGAATTCCGCATACCTATGGAAAAGTGACCTGAACGATCGACTTTTGCGTTGAAGAAATCAACCAAATTCCAGGTGTACATGAAGCGAGCACGTTAAGAATTTCCGGCAGGCGCTGTCGTCGGAATGCACTGAGGCGGTCCATTCCTTGTGGGAGGGTGGGCCGCTTCACTGTTTTGCGGATGGGGGATTGCCTGAGCGGTTTTCATCCTTAGCGTCTGTCGGACCAATTTCACGCATTGACACTCGTGCTCCTTCAGGTCTCGAAATTGAGATTTCCACCCTGCAAACGAAGGCCTACCTACGGAGGTTCCGGATCCGGGTGCACACATTTTCGGAGTGCGGGCAGGGAAAGAAACAAAGCGGGTCCTTCGCTCAGGGATGACAATTCTTCCTGCCGCACCCTACGGGGCGGCGGGGATTTCGGGGTGGGTCTTCCCAGGGTTTCGCTGCGCTCACCCTGGGCTACTTTCCTTGCGTCCCTACGGGACGTTCTGAAAATCCAGACCAGGGGCGCCCATTGCCGTGCTTGATTCAGTTTCGCGAAACTTGCGTTTGAGCGCGCTCGCAGTTTTCCTCCATTGCACCGATCAGGGCTCATCGCTCATCTTACAAACGAGGAGATTTTTCAGTATGAGCACACAAGTTGTTTCGGCGGCTGCCGCGGGCACGATCGCACTGGGAGACTTGACTGTCAACCGCCTGGGTTATGGCGCGATGCGCATTACGGGCAAAGGTATCTGGGGTCCGCCCGCGGATCGTGCGGCTGCGCTGGCAACGTTGCGGCGTGCAGTGGAACTGGGTGTCAACTTTATCGATACGGCGGACTCGTATGGACCCTACGTGTCAGAAGACCTGATCGCCGAAGCCCTGTCCCCCTATCCTCAGGGACTGGTGATTGCGACCAAAGGCGGATGGGAGCGCGTAGGGCCGGGACAATGGATCCATAATGCGAGTCCGAAGCATCTGGAAGAGGCCGTTGAAGGGAGCCTGAAGCGGCTGCGGCTGGAACGCATCGACGTCTACCAGCTCCACATTCCCGATCCCGCGGTCTCCTTCGATGCATCGATGGAGACCCTGGCGTGGTTCAGCAGCAGGGAAAGATCCGGCACATTGCGCTGTCGAATGTGACGCTGGAACACGTTGAGCGGGCGCGCAAGATTGTCCCGATCGTTTCCGTACAGAACCGCTACAGCTTTGCCGATCGCGAGTGGGATTTCCTGCTGGACCATTGCGAGAAGAATGGCATTGCTTTCATTCCGTGGGCGCCGCTAGGGCAGAATCGGCAGGCACACGATGCGCTGGAGTAAGCGGCCAAAATCTTGGTGCCACGCCTCTGCAGGTAGCGCTCGCGTGGTTGCTCCAGCGGTCCCGCGTTATGCTTCCTATTCCGGGCACGTCATCGGTGGCACATCTTGAAGAGAACATCCAGGCCGCGGCACTGCGATCTGCCCGGCGGTCTTCAACGCACTATCTGCCGTTACGTCGCCGCATGCGAGCCTGCGTTAAACTGCGGCGTCGTCTCTTGACTCGTCCCGCAAGCCAGCCTGGGCAGGCTCATCGGTGTATGCTGGTCTCCGTCATGAAGAGTCCCTATTTTGCGTCCTCTCCAACTTGCGATTGTTGTTGCCATGGTTGGGCCCGCGCTCGCGCAGCACAAGCCCAAACCCGAAGACACCGAAATGTGGCAGCCTGAGCCGAACATCGTCACCCCGGGCGCCACCGACTCTGCTCCGCCCTCCGACGCCATCGTTCTCTTCGACGGCAAGAACGAAGACGAGTGGGTCTCGGCGCAGGACCACTCGCCGGCAAGTGGGTTGTGCACGACGGCATTGTGACCGTGAGCAAAGACGCCGGGCGTCGGCAACATCGAGACCAAGCGCTCGTTCAAGAACTACCAGCTCCACATCGAGTGGAGGATCCCCGAGAACATCACCGGCAGCGGCCAGGCGCGCGGCAACAGCGGCGTCTTCCTCGCCTCGCTCGGCCCCGGCGATGCCGGATATGAATTGCAGGTGCTCGACTCCTACAACAACAAGACCTACGTCAATGGCATGGCCGGCAGTCTCTACAAGCAGAGCATCCCGCTCGCCAACCCCATGCGCAAACCGGGCGAGTGGAATGTCTACGACGTCGTCTGGACCGCGCCCGCCTTCAACGACGACGGCACCGTCAAGACGCCCGCCTACGCCACAGCCTTCCTCAATGGCGTCGCTGTCGACAATCACTTCGAGTTGAAAGGGCAGACGCTCTACATCGGCCAGCCCTTCTACAAGAACTACGACCGGGCGCCCATCAAGCTGCAGGCGCATGGCGACAAGAGCGAGCCCATCAGCTTCAGAAATATCTGGGTCCGCGAATTACCATGATGCTCTGCACGACGCGCGCTTGAGATCGACCGCCGCCCCGAGCACCTACAATAGAAATGCAAAGATCAACCCAAGAGGAAAACGATGCCGCTGTCTGGTGAAGCGATCCGCCTGATGAACTACATTGATGATGTCTCCGTAACCCTCCGCCGCATTTGGCCTTTGTGCCCTCGCTCTCCGAGGATGAACGCGCCCGGGTCGCAGATCATCTCGCGCACTCAAAGCCTAGTGCCGACGATGTTCTGCAAGCCCTCAAAGCCAAGTAAGGCCCTTTTTGCCGACAATCGCGATCATCGGGGCGGGCCCCCTGGGCCGGCGGCTCGCTGCGAAAGCTGCTCGCGCCGGCTACCGCGTTTTACTTGAAGATGTGATGCCGGCCAATCTGCATCATGCGCGCGAGGCCCTGCGGCGTGAGTTGAGTGCCGAGACGATCCCTACAGTGGCCTTCGTCTCCACGATTGAGGATGCCGTCCGCGAAGCCGACCTGGCGATCGACTGTGTGCCCGACGAGCTCGAATCGAAGCTCGAGATCTTCTGTCTGCTCGACCGCATGGCCCCGCCTCGACACCGTGTTAGCCACGCCCACCACCACGGCTTTCCATCGGCGATCTCGCTGCCTGCACCTATCGAGGCGACCAGTGCGTCGCCATCGTGGCCGAAGCCGACAACGCTGCGCCGAAGATACCGGCAACGATTGACGTGGTATGCTGCGCATCGACTCCTCAGACAGCCCCGGAAGCGATTCAGCTCTCCTCCGTGACCTTTTGCAAGGGCGCTCGGATTGAACCCGCGCATTGAGACCGAGACCGTCGCTCCAGCTGAGGATCCAATGCGGCCTGTTCAACCGCGCCGTCAGCCAGCACCTGTTCGTAGTACTGCACGTAGAGCGGCAGCACCAGCGTCGAACAGAAGCGTGAGCGCGCGGTCTTTCGCGCTTCGTCGCGCATCACTTCAAGTCGATCGCGATTCTTCAACAGCCCGATCGCGCCTTCTGCCATCGCCTCCACCTCGCCAACGGCGTAAAGCAATCCAGTGACGCCATCGTCGATCAGTTCCGGCACGCCGCCGACGCGCGTCGCGATGGTTGGTACGCGGCAGGCCATCGCCTCAAGCGCCGCAAGCCCGAAGGACTCCAGCTGGCTCGGCATCAGCATCAGGTCGGCAAGCGGCAACAGCTCGTTCACCCGTTCCTGCTTGCCCAGGAAGTGAATCTTATCGTTGATCCCGAGATCGTGCGCAAGCCACTCGGCCGCCGAGCGGTCCGGTCCGTCTCCCACCAGCACTAGCCGCGCAGGCACCTGCTCGACCACGCTGCGCAAACACCTTCACTACATCCATCACCCTCTTCACGGGCCTGAAATTCGAGAGGTGGATCAGGACAGCTTCGCCCGGGAGGCCAACCGGCGCCTTGCTTCTTCGCGCATGGCTTCGTCGCTGTAGGGCGTATATACATCGCAATTCACGAAGTTCGGGATGACCTCGATCGGCCGCGCGATCTCGAAATCCTCCACGGTCTTGTCTTTCAGATAATTCGAGATGCTGGTGACGCCATCGCTCTGCTGGATCGAAAAGCGCGTGATGGGCAGATAGCTCCGGTCCAGACCCACCAGCGTGATGTCGGTGCCGTGCAGCGTCGTGACGAAGGGCAGCCGCCGCCCGCGGGCCGCAAGCATTTGCCGCGCCAGCAGCGCACTCACCGAATGGGGAATCGCATAGTGCACATGCAGCAGATCGAGCTCGTAGAACTCGGCTACCTCGGCCATGCGCGAGGCCAGCGCCAGATCGTACGGGGGAAACTCGAACAGCGGATAATTCGAGACCGGAACCTCGTGGTAGAAGATCCCGTTGTCGCGGCCGGTCAGCCGGAAGGGCTGTGAATACGAGATGAAGTGGACCTCGTGGCCGGCAGCTGCCAGCTCGATGCCCAGTTCGGTGGCAACCACTCCTGAGCCGCCATACGTGGGATAGCAGGTGATGCCGATGCGCATGGCGCGTTCCGCTCCGTTTCATTGTGTCGAGACGAGCATAAAATGGCCGACCGGCCATTATATGGGTGGATTCCAAAAGTTGTAGATTCTCAGATGATGCAAAAGACGCGAAAAGAAAGCGAAACTTAACTCTAATCCGGGGTCGTCAGTGCCACTGAAGAAATCCCGATCAACACCAGTCTAATTTGCTGGGTCGAAAACTCGCTCGGCACAGCCAAGTTTCATCTTTGCCATTCGAAGACTGAACCCTGAGTCAGTCTCCCTCCAGCCAGTCGTTAATTGAGACCGATCCTTGGCCAAGTACGTCAACACTGATGACGGCAGGCCTCGGGAAGAGCGGTTTCACGATGTCTCTGCCGGAATCGCAGGCTTGCCCGAAGAAGGCTCAACCGCATTAGGCGTAACGATCTGGGAGAACGCGACCGCACCCAAAAAGTTGCCATCGGACCTGTTCCGCGGCCAAATGGATGCGTGGTGGGAAGCGGACGCTGATGGAAGACAGGCGCTGGCCTTCATCGGCGAGATGAGGCGTAGCCTAGGCGTGGATGATCGTCGCAGGTGATTAGGACATAGATCCCCTTGGTAACCCCGCCAATAAGGCGGAACACGCGGTTGAGGGATGCAATTCGTCAGGTATAGCCGCGCCGTCCGTGTCGTGGACGACGCGTCAGCAGCTCGTGATAGAGCACCGTCCTTCCAAGTCAGTGGCTGTGGGTTCGAGCCACACTCGATGCTCCAACCTTTGCCAAAGCGAGCGGCCGCCGCGCGCGATCTCGACGCTGGCACATGCTCGCGAGCGCTTCACCGTCGGTAGAGGTTTTAGGCCCACATGCGAATGCGCGCCCATCGTCACATTCCGGCTCTCATATACATCGTTTTCTGGCCACCTTCAGGCTCTCGGCGAGCGAACTCTCTCAGATTCTGAATAATCGGGTCGTTGTAAAGCAGGTCTTCGTCGAAGGTAATCACCGTGTCACCGAAGACATCTGCCTCACTTCCGTAGGCGAAATCCTTAGCTTCGGCAATCATGCCGCGGACCCAATCTACGCTCATTCCTTCCACGCCAGCGGCCGCAGGGCCAAGTGGGTTTGCGGCAGGCGGCGTACCTGCAGGCGGAAGTGGGGGCCAGTTCGCCAGTTTCCTGAACAATGCCTCGTGGTATTTCTCGTCTTTGCCGGTCCGGCGGACATCGATCTCTAATGTTGTGTCTGTCATTAGTTCAAAACCTGGTATCACCTCGCACAGCGCCATCATTCGCTGATAGCCCAGCACGGCAGTATGTTCGAGATCGGCGTTCACGGAGCAAAACTCCGAGAACGTAGTCTCCCGCAAGCTCGAAACATACGCTGGAACATCAGCTGTGGCCTTGCCAAGGACGATTGCCAGAAATGCCAGAAATCGCTGCGAGGCCTTCTTAGACATCCTGCCGGCTATGACATTTCCTTCGACATTACCCCTTATCTCACCAACTTGTTGTTGATTCGATCAACCAGTGAGTCTGGAGGGTCGATGCACTTCATCATCGCTCGAAAATATCCCTGATGGGCATTTTCCTGCCCATACACCCGTGAGTGCGCGTCGCACGACATCAATCACCATCTGATCGAGGTTGTATTGCTCCTGCCAACCGTCAAGTTGACCTTCGACGTAAGTATTGTCGTAAGCTGTGGCAACCATCGACTCTCGCTGCAAGGCGATTTGTAGCCACGCGATCAATTCCAACTTTGGCTTATCCGAGTAAGCCGCTTCGAGTTCTCTCGCCGATTCAGCGGCAAGTTCGATGAAATCCTTCATTGAACATACTCCTCACTTGGTGCTTCGCCGCTTCCTGTTGCCGGAGTCGTTAAGCGCAGATATGGAATTCTAAAAAGGTCAACCACTTGATGAACTTGATCGCCACGCTCTATATAAAACGTCGCCCAACTGTTTGTCGGATCAACATGATGTGGCACTGCAAGTTTCTTGCGTATAACATCATCCTTTTCGGGGAAGGTGAGCCGAATATCGGCAACGCCGTTGGAATGAATTTGGCCAAGTTCTTCCCCGCGCCGATTGAACTGATGGCCGCCGAGTTTATGTGCCGATTCCGTCAAATCAGGCCAAAACCTGATCTCACGTCTGGTTTGGTTGATTGCCCTGTGAACGGAAGGTGCCGTCAGCAGAGTGAGAAACGCCCAGTCCAGCGTCGAACGCTTGCGTCAGAGGCCGTACACCTCTCAGGCGTCCGAACTGCTGAATGACCAAGCGGAAGATCGTGAACCTAATGGGCGCCATCTGGACTGCGCTCCTTAACCTCTGAATTATGAACTTAGCGACCCGGGCGATCCATCATCTTCCTTTACGTCGAAATCTTTGATCACGTCGTTCATTGCGCCGCTCATCAGCTTCATATGCTGAGGCATGTTCCTCGCTGTGCCTTTGTGCACATATTACTTCCGCTTCGAACGGACGCGACAACTCGCGATTCGCCTTGATTCTCTCTTCGAGGATGGCACTCAACGACATCTTTGCGAGTGAACTCATCGCGCGTTCCATCGTCCCGGCGCTCATCGCCACCAATGGCGTAATCGTCGTTGGCCTATATTCCTTCCGCTTGATTTGCTCCTCGAACCGCTTATCGAGGTATGTGTTAATGATGTAGCTCGATCCCACTTCGTCCTTCGTCACAATCAGCGGAATGAGCTTGTTCACTTTCGCCAAGTATGGTGGTGCCGATGCCAACAACAACCGTGTGCGCGTGGTGGGCCACTAAACGAAGATGCCCAGGCGGATTTCTTTGCCGGAATCCGCCGGGGCATATCTGTAGGTTTTAAGCGTAGGCGCTCACACTCGCTTGGCTGCCATTGTCAGCGCCTGTACCTTGCGCAGCAGTTCCGTATTTGCTGTCAAGTTGAGTCAGCGTCGATTCCATGGCGCTTACCGAAGTGGCTTGCGCCATGCCGGCAATAATGTTCGACAGCATGTTCTTGTCGGTGGATTCAGCTGCGGCTTGGCCGAATCGGCTATCGACTGCTCCGCAGTCGGCTGGTCCGAGGCCAAGTTCGCGGGCGTGCCGACTGGGACGGCGTGTATGGTTGCGAGGTCGGCTGCGTAGCCTATCTCAAACGCATCGGCTTCCGCAGTAGCATTGCGCGCCGTGTAGCCAGGCGTCTGCAACGCATCGGCCAGGTTGGTCGCGAACCAACCCATCCGACCGGCCTCAGAGGCTACGTCGCTGCCGCCCCCGGTCGGATTTATAAGGCCCAGGTTATGGGTCGGCGCGATAGTTGAGAGCGCGGTGAATGCAGTCTGTACGTCGGAGGCATTACCCGCCTGAAGGGCGTTTCCCAGCGCGGTCAGGTCTTTCTGGATCGGGGTCAGGTCCGCCCACGTGCCAAGATGCGAATTCACAAGGGCAGTACTGTAGTTGGCGAGCGCGGTTTGCGCACCGGCAAAGTCTCCCGTGCCCACGTTAGTGGCAAGGTCATTCCAGGCCGTTGCCTCTGGATCGACGCTCCAAAGCGACGTGACAGCCGACGCCAGCGCCATCCGCACATCCATCGATCCGGAGATGGTTTGATTCTTGATTAAGTTTGCCAGAGTGACTGTATCGCCTTGGCTTCCTCGCGGGGGTGAGGCAGCCGAAGCGGCGCTCGACTGCGAGTTGCTCCTCGATGTGCTGGAGCTTTGCGCAACCTGAGTCTGGCTTGACGAAGTATATGTATCCTCGCCGAACTGGGCGGATGAGGAGTTTGCCGCGATTCGGCTCTCCAGGGGCTTCTGGACGCTTGACAGTGTCGTCAAGCCTGACGCGGAACTCGCAATGCTCGACGAAGAGAGCGATTGAAAGAGACCCGAGTTGGACAGAAGAGAAATGCTCATTACGCGCCTCGGCCTCAATCTGAGAGAGATTCCTGGCTTTTCTGGCTACCACTGTTATCGGCGGGGTGGTCGGAAACTGTAGGATTCGTCTTGGGCCGTTCCTCTGGCGGGCACAAACGGTTTGAAACAGCCACAGTGAGAGAATGAGCCCACGGCAAATGGCTTAACCTGCGACGGCAGCATCTCTCCACCGCCACATACACTCGTTCAGAATCTGCCGGCTGTCGGTAGAGCCCTAACAAGCTCCCAACAATCCAGGCCCGATGACGCACCAGTTCATCCTTGGGGGTTCCGATCACGGTCGGAGCGGATGGTTTCTGCGGAACTGGGAAACGCATCTCCGGGTCTCGACTTGTATGCGGAAACCGTAAAGCTATCGTTGTTTTGAATAGTGGTCGACATAGTCAGAGCTCGAATGAACCCATGAGCATGCGCGTCCATGGGGATGCCGTCCACCGTGACTTGAAGGTCGATCTTATCTATGGCCTCATCGATTCTGTGGGGGTCCGCGACCAACATGGTTCACCGCTCTGATGATCAGATCATTCCGCAGAAGCCGTCCCGTGATGGCGAGATTGCGGCTGAGAAGTGATGGCTCTTGGCTTGTGACTTCGAACTCGCATGCGTCTATCGGCGGATACCCGATTGAGATTGCTGCTCCATTCCCTGCCTGTCAGGAAAAGGCTTCCCTTCACGTGGTAGGTCATCGGTTCGGCTTCGTGCCAGCGGCTTCGTGGATTCTCGCCGAGGGATTCTTGGCCCTTGTCGTAAATGCTCACCAGTTCGGCTAGTGTCGGGAACTGCCAATCGGAATATCCTGCTAAGCTTAGATTTTGACAGTAACTCTTAGCCTTACGCGGGCTCACATCTTCGCCGTTGTCTTTGCCCGCCCACACGAGACCGGTGGACTTGATCCATCCAGTAGCCACGCGTCTGTGTCTCCCGTGCAACCGCTCGGTCATCCGTTGCGGATTGACCAACAGTGATCGCGGCGGCGATCAATAGAAGGATCGGAGCAGCCTTGGCTCGCGACTTCACGCTAACGCTCCAGAAGAGAAAAGGATTGATGATTGTGAATTGTAAACTGGCTTTTCTCTTGCAGTTTCAGGGTTCCGAGCGGTTTGTGGACTATCCGTGCATAGCCCCATTTTTGGAGGTTTGTCCGGATCGAGGGTGATCCAGGAGTTGACAGAAATGAGCCGATACAATCTGAGCATGTCTGAGATCGGGAACCCTTGTAGGGAGCCGCTAGACTGCGGCGCTCTGACTCAGCAGGAGCGCGATCTGGTTGCCGGCGATCGAGCACAGCTTTGTGAAGGCGCAAGTCGTCTGTTGCCGCTAATCGACAGACTGAACGTCGTTGCGAAGTGTAACTGCGGATGCCCGACGATAGACTTCGCGCTGGACGGAGAGCCTGTCGGCCTAAAAGGCAGCGGGTTTATCAGCGACTGGTGTGCCGATGTTGATGGGATGCCCGTGTACGTGCAACTTTGGGTAAGCAATGACCGCGTCTGCTCGCTGGAGCTCGGCTCTCTGCCGGGAACTGATGAACCATTCGGATCGCCTTCTATCGAAAGCATCCAGGGGCACTGACGCCTGCTACTAGGCCGATTCGGAATCGATCTGCGTCTTGCTTATGGGTGCCATGCAACTTCCACATAGCTTCGCTTTCGGGGAGCGCAGCGGCTTGCCACAGCTCTTGCAGGGAGGGCCATAGAGCGAGAGGGCGGTGATGCCACACGGCATTCGGATTTGTTTCCTTGAATCCAGTGATGGCCTCGTATTGTGCGAGCATCTCTTGGAAGTGTTCGGTCAGCGGAACATTCTTAAGGGGCGCTCCGTGTTCATACCACAGTTCCTTTACGGATTGCAGGC
>CAWAEE010000006.1:0-396143 GCA_963781125.1 uncultured Acidobacteriaceae bacterium | reverse complement strand
AAGAATGCCTGGGATCCGTACCCGTTTATTCTGCTGAACCTGTTTCTTTCGATGCTGGCGGCGGTGCAGGCTCCCGTTATTATGATGAGCCAGAATCGACAGGACACGAGGGATCGTTTGCGCGCTGAGTTGGATTTCGATGTGAACAAGCGCGCCGAGTCTGAGATCCAGGGGGTGTCGCACAAGATGACGATGCTGGACCAGAAAATGGACGATATCGCGGACCTGCTTCGCAAGAGGGCGTAGAAGGGCCAGGCAGCCGGTACTAGAGACAATTTGTACCCATGAACGCCAACATACCTTGGCGCTCATTCGACCGAACATCGCCAGGTTTCGGGGTCTGGAAATGGGAGTAATGGTAGGGTCTTGGAACGTATTTCTTCGATCACGGTGTGCACAGATGTTGCCTACTTAGTTATTTCCGAGTGGCGGGTCACTCGCTCAGATGCTGGAATCGCTCGGCCGAATCGCCGAGGAGCTGCGTTTCCAGGCTAACTGCCGCTCAGACAACTCAGTTGTCTTTGTTCGGCCACCAGCTCCCGAAAGTCGTGCTAGAGCAACTGCCGAGGTCACTGCTGATGGTCTTGAAAGCAGTATTGATCTCGGTCCCAAGGCCCTTCATCGCAGCCACGGCCCGGAAGGCGATGATCGCCACGACGAGAGCATATTCAACGAGGTCTTGTCCTCGTCTTCGAGCAGGAAGGTAGCGCTACGCGGGCGAGGGCTGCATTTCGACCCGCAGACGAGAGTTTTGCAAAAAGCGCTATCGTCTTACCGCTCCTCGAAGTCAAAGGAGAAAGCCCCATGAGAAATCTCGTCAAGAATTTCGCCATTGTGTTTGCGGTTGCTTTGTTGATTGAGACCGCGCCTGCTCAGGATGCGCCCAAAGCGCCACCCGCGCCGAAGGCCGCCGACAGCCCCTCGAAGGTCCTGTTGGACAACTGGAACGATATCGGCCGCAAGCTGACCGGCAATGGCGGAAGACTTTCCAGAAGAGAAATACGATTTCAAGCCGAACCCTGCGCAACGTTCGTTTGCCGAGCAGTTGCTGCACGTCTCGGTTAACCTCTACTTCTTTATCGAAGCGGCGAAGGGCGCCAAGCCCCCTTCGGACATAAAGCGTACCGACTTTGCGACCAAGGCTGCGGTTGTCGACTATGTGAAAAAGTCGTTCGCGGACGGTGCGGCGCTGATCAAGTGGAAAGGCGACCGAGGGATGAGCGATCTGTTCGCCGACCCGTTCAGCAATCAGCATACGTGTTCCCCGGACGGCGCTTGGGGCTTCATCGAGCACTCCGGCGAACACTGACGGGCAACTGGTGGTCTACTACCGCACAGCGGGGACTCGTGCCCCCGGAATCCCGGCCGAAGAAGTAGCATCTTGGTGCGATGAGCCTCGCGGATTGCCCCGCCCTCACTCCAGCCGCAGTTCCTAACCGAAGAACCCACGCTCCATATCAGCATTGCACCAAAATTGGGTTATTGACGGTTAGAGGGTCACTCGACCGACACCTTCCCTTAACCCATCTCGCGTGCTCCGCACGCGAGATGTAGCCTTTTTCATGCATGTCCGCCGACACCTTAGCATGCCAAAGATTCGCCCTCCAAGATGCAACAGGCTGGCGGAAAGAGAGGCCACTGTTACTGCACCAGCGTCGCTGTGATGGTTCCTTGGAGGGTTTGGACGATCGTTGCGGTCGAGGGCGCCGAATAATAGCACGAGATCCAGAAGGAGCCTGGATTTCCGGTCGTTAAGTATCCGTTGAGTGGAAGGGTTATGTATCCGCCAGTTGTCACAGTTGACGCCGAAAAAGGACCATGGGTAAGCGGCGCCGTGCTGTTGGCGTTGGGTGATGCCCAGCACTCAACGGTAGTCTGCTGGTTGCCTTCGACGAGCAGCAATTGCTGCCCTGCGATCTGATAGGTGCCGGCGTAGGGCAAGTAAACAGAATTGATGGTTCCAACGCTCTCGTAGGGCAGGACATGATTTGTTGTGGCGTTGGCGGCCATGTACTGTGCTGAGGCCTTGGGGGCGGTGGCGGCGAAGGACGCCAAAGCGATGGCGGCCACGACGAGGGAGCGGATGCTGAAGTTCATGGAAATTCTCCTTTTGGATTCGGCGCCTCAGTCTGCTTGCGCCGTGTCATGAAAGGAGTCTGCGGCAGTTCTCTCTTGCGATCAATGAGGCGGAGATGAGTTGCGGATGAGTTCTGAATTCAGCCAGTCGCCGTCGTGAGGCTGGCACTTGCATTCTGGCGAGTGGTGACCAACCGTCATTTCCTCAGGAGTAACTGCCGGTTGGAGGGTCACCCGACCAGAACGCGATTTGTTGTTCAACGTGCAGTGGTCACCTTGAGTGTGTGCATATCCGTGACCTTCAGGTCGGGTGATGGCGTGAATAAACTGTCCACCGGTTGCATTGGTGACAGATCAACGACCTCAGCCGTTGCCAGCACTGTCTTGCCCTCCTCGGACTTAATCGACAGAGCTGACGCGTGTCCCGCGAACTGGCTGATCCGGTCGCGAACTAGCATCGACGAATTGGCAGAGATGACCGCACCAGCGCGTCACCACCCTCATCAAAGCAGAATGTTGGGGACGGAAGAGGAATTGGCGGCTCAGACAACTGAATACAATCGAGTGCAACCTTCTCAGGTTCTGATGACTCCTGTGTGGCACCGTCTTGCTCAAGTCCTCGCCCATCGGCATCGGGTACACGATGTCTTGCTCAATTGCCCGAATGCTTAACGGAATCGGGCCCACACCCTCCGTTCGAAAATCACCGTCTCTGTTTTCGAGGATTGTGCCGGTGTAGGAAGCACTTTCAATTCTCAGTTTCCAAGTGGTCAGCCCAGCCCACCATTTTCAATACTTCCGTCTTCAGGCGGCTGGCCATTGCGACCGCTCAGATGGAAGTTCGCTTTCAGATGCCACGGCTTCATATCGACGTCGTCAATCCGTGTGGAATGGCTTGCGTCCAGAAGTATTTGGCGTGGATCACTTTTGTCAGAGGCGCGGGCAGTGAAAGTAATCAACAACGCAAACAGAGATATCAGGATTCTTCTCAACGGTTCTCCTTCGCTCCTAGCGCATCTCAGAATCTATTGAAGTCGGATTGAATATTATCGTGCATGCGTGGGGTTTCTTAGCGGACTGTGGGCAATCCGTACATAACCGTGCGCCGTGCAAGGCGCTGGACCACAGTGGGTGATCCCACCTGGGAACTGGATCGCTCCACCCGGTAGCAATCGAAGCAGCAGAGGAGGCAACGAATCTGCTGGAGCCTTCGGTGTAGAGGGTCGCATAGGCGACTTGGCGATCATGCAGGCCGTAATGGAGGTAAACGCTGAGCAGGCCCCGAAACCGGAAATGCAGGAGCCGACCCGCCGGTTATTGAGGGAAGGCCGACGCTGATGGGAGAGTATGAGCGAATCAGTCGCATCAGTCCTGCCGGGGTAGTGGCGATGGCATGCATGAAAACGTGGACCAGACGCAACACGGGAAGCCCCAGCGGTGATCTGCAGTAGGAGATCAACAGGCAACTCGCGAGAGCCAGGCCGGGCCGTATGGGGTGGCGGGGAGGTCCGTAGTACCGAAGAAGCCGGGTAATGCCGGTGGAAGGAAGGGACCTTAGTTGGAAGCGAACGCAAGAAGTGACGAAGACAGAGGGATTGGCGATGAGCCTAGCAACTCCGGAAAGCGTTCAGAAGTTACAGACAGCGTTGCACGACAAAGCGAAGAGATCGCCTGACTTTCGCTTCTACGCGCTGTACGACAAGGTGTGCCGGAAGGACATTCTGACTTTTGCCTACGAGTGCTCGAAAGCCAACGGTGGCGCAGCAGGAGTAGACAATCAGACGTTCGAGGACATCGAAGCGTATGGCGCGGAACGATGGTTGGACGAACTGACGCAAGAACTGAAAAGTCGAACCTATCGACCCCTTCCGGTGCGGCGGGTATATATCCCGAAGCCTGGGGGAAGCAGCGTCCGCTAGGGGTACCCACCATCCGCGATCGCGCGGTAATGATGGCGGCGGTATTGGTTCTCGATCCTATCTTCGAGGCCGACTTACCACCGGAGCAGTACGCCTATCGGCGAGGACACAGCGCACAGGGCGCAGTAAGACGCGTCTTCAAGCTGATCAACACCGGGCATCGAGAGATCGTTGATGCAGATCTCGTCAGCTATTTCGACCTTCTTCCGCATGCCGAGCTCTTAAAGTCGGTAGCTCGCCGTGTCGTCGATGGCGCCATGCTTCATCTGATCAAGATGTGGCTGAAGGCTCCTGCCGAAGAAACGGATGAGCGCGGGAAGAAGCATCGGAATACGCACAATCGGGATGGAGGTCGAGGCTCCCCACAGGGATCTCCGATCAGCCCGCTGCTCAGCAATCTCTACATGCGCCGGTTCGTGCTGGGGTGGAAGAAACTGGGACACGAGAAGCGTTTTGGAGCATGCATCGTCAACTATGCCGATGACATGGTGATCTGTTGTCGAGGCAGAGCGGAAGAAGCTCTGACTGCGATGCGGGCCATGATGACGAAGCTGAAGCTGACAGTGAATGAAACCAAGACGCGGGTCGCGAAGCTGCCGGAAGAGAAGTTCGATTTTCTAGGGTACACGTTTGGTCGTTATTACTCGCCGATGACGGGACGCGCTCATCTGGGTTCGGCACCGTCAAAGAAGCGGGTGATCCGCATCTGTCGGGCGATCAGTGACGAAACCAAACGCAACCGGACCCAGCTGGATCACGAGACGGTCGTAAGAAACTCAATCAGATGATGATTGGTTGGGCGAATTACTTCTGTCTCGGATCAGCCAGCAAAGCCTATCGGGCAATAGAACAACATGCCGATAAACGGCTGCGTCAGTGGCTGTGCATCAAGCACAAAGTGTCATGGCCGGCTTCTGGGAATTTCCTCCGACCGCCTTCACGATACCTTTGGGCTTGTTCGGCTCACTCAGCGGACACGCAGCTTTTCGTGAGCGAACGTCGTGATGTTTCCTCCGGGAGCCGGATGCGGGAAATCTGCTTGTCCGGTTCGATGAGCGGGATGTGGAAACGGAGTACGGTCAGGATAATGAGGCACCGGCAGACGAAAGAGCCGGAAACAGATAGGCCAGACCTAACCCACCGCGCCACATCTCGACTCTACCCACTTGAGGTTGGGAGCTTGGGCCGGAGTTCACCAAGCCGACAGAGGTAGAGATGGGTATTCTTCTCGTCGTTTTCGGATGTTTGGCCATCGCAGGTGGAGTTTTTGGTAAGCGATTCCACGCGGCTGACCCCGTTGCGCTGGGCGAATTCACTCAGAAGAGTTCAAAGTGGTCAGGACGTCTAATCTTTATCGGGGTAGGCGTGGCCCTCATCGCGGTAGGAATCAAATTGATTGTTGGGGCGCAATGATGCCTCTTGACTGGTGGTCATCGAGCATTTACGCCTCGCGCCTGGATGACCCGCCACCCGGAAATAACTACTTGAGTAACAGGCGAACTTCTCCGGCCCATCTCTTACCGAATCCCACCCATTGCAGATAATTTCTCTGAATGCGCTAGGCTGGTTTCAGAGACGCCTACGACCCGCGCACTTCGTCATCCGGACCCAATTCCGGCTGGCCGCAAATTCTTTCATTGCAAAATTTTAGGATTGAACTTCCTGAAAAGAGAGACATTGCGGCAGATTCAGTGCCCGCAACTCTCCTCGATGCAGGGAATTCGAGAAAACACCCGGGGGGGTGTCGGGGGAAGGGCAGTCGGCGATCGACAGCAGGTTTTTCGCCAGAGGCTCCTCCGGAGATGAATATCGGAGACAAGCGGTATTTTCGAAGAGATGCCCGAGGGCCGTCGCGTGATTTAAATCACACTTCACCTGTGCCTTCAGGAGGTATAAGGGAGTTGCCATGTGCCTCGCGATTCCCGGAAGAGTCGAAGAAATCACCAATGAAGGCGGCCTGCGCGTGGGCCGCGTGAACTTTGGCGGCGTGGTCAAGCGCGTCTGCCTGGACTACGTGCCCGAAGTCGAAGTCGGCGACTACACCGATTGTCCACGTGGGGTTTGCCCTCTCGAAAATCGACGAGGAGACCGCCGAGAAGACGCTGGCCGACTTTCGCGCGATGGGCGTGCTGGACGAAGAACTGGCCGACGAGGAAGAGCAGTTTGCGCGGGCTGCGAAGGCGCCGCAGTCGAATTGTCCGGATGGAAGTTGCACTGGGCAGTTGACGAGAAGAGTACATCCGAGCTGAGGTCGAGCTTTCCCAGCTGTCTCAGAATCGAGACTTGGGGCACCCAGATTCGTGCAGGTAGAAGCTCCAAGATGAAGTACCTCACTGAGTTTCGCAATGGCGAGATCGCCCAGCGCATGGCGCGGGAGATCGCGCAGATCACCACGCGGCCGTGGAAGATCATGGAGGTGTGCGGCGGGCAGACGCACTCCATCATCCGCAACGGAATCGACCAGATGCTGCCGGCCGGGAAGTCGAGATGATGCACGGGCCGGGCTGCCCGGTGTGCGTCACGCCGCTTGAACTGATTGACAAGGCGCTGGCCATTGCGGCGCAGCCGGGCGTGATTTTCTGCAGCTTTGGCGACATGCTGCGCGTGCCGGGAACCGAAGGCGATCTGTTTCCAGGTGAAGGGCGCGGGCGGCGATGTGCGCGTCGTGTATTCGCCTCTGGACGCTGTGGAGCTTGCCGCAAAGAATCCCGACAAGCAGGTGGTGTTTTTCGGCGTGGGGTTTGAGACGACCGCGCCGGCGAACGCCATGAGCGTGCATGTGGCGAAGCGGCGCGGGCTGAAGAATTTTTCGGTGCTGGTGTCGCACGTGCTGGTGCCGCCGGCGATTGAAGCCATTATGAGCTCGCCTGGAAATCAGGTGCAGGCATTTCTGGCCGCGGGCCATGTGTGCAGCGTGATGGGGTACTGGGAGTATCCGCCGCTGGCCGAGAAGTATCGGGATTCCGATCGTGGTCACGGGCTTTGAGCCGCTCGATCTGCTCGATGGGATTCGGCGCGCGGTGGTTCAGCTCGAGGCGGGGCGAGCACGAAGTCGAGAATGCCTATGAGCGCATCGTGACCTTCGAAGGCAATCGCGCGGCGCAGAAGCTGCTGGGCGAAGTCTTTGAAGTGACCGATCGTGCGTGGCGCGGCATCGGCGTGATTCCGAAGAGCGGCTGGCGGCTGAACGAGCCTATCGCGAATTCGACGCGGAAGAGCGCTTCCAGATTTCGGGCATTCACACGGAGGAGTCGCCGCTGTGCCATTCCGGCGATGTGCTGCGCGGAGCGATCAAGCCGGCGGAGTGCCCGGCCTTTGGCAAGGAGTGCACGCCGCGGCATCCGCTGGGCGCGACCATGGTTTCGAGCGAGGGCGCGTGCGCGGCCTATTTCAACTACGGGCGGTTCCTGTCGGCTGAAGAGCTGGCCAGTGCTGGAGCGGCGCATGGTGACGAGCGGTTGGCAGCCGGGGCAGCCGATGTCCCAAGGCGGGGACCTGGGGCACCCAGTTTGCGGACGCAATGAGTGAGAGCGGCGCGCCGGATTTTTCCAACTGGGCTGTGCCCGCTGCCGCTGGTGGGCTATCCCACCATCGTGATGGGCCATGGAGGCGGGGGCAAGCTGGGCAACGAGCTGGTCGAGCACCTTTTTCTGCCGGCCTTTCGCAATCCTGCTCTTGAAAATCTGGGCGATGCGGCGGTGTTTGAGCTGGCGGTCGCCGGCGAGCTCGCCATGAGCACGGATTCGTTTGTCGTGCAGCCGCTGTTTTTTCCCGGCGGATCGATCGGCGCGCTGGCCGTGAATGGAACGGTGAACGATCTGGCGGTCTCGGGCGCGGAGCCGAAGTATCTGAGCGCGAGCTTCATTCTGGAAGAGGGATTTCCGCTGGCGCAGCTTGCGGCAGTGGTCGAGGCCATGGCCGATGCTGCGCGCACGGCGGGCGTCAGGATCGTCACCGGCGATACCAAGGTTGTCGAGCGCGGCCATGGCGACGGCTGCTACATCAATACGGCTGGCGTCGGGTTGCTGCGGCCGGGCATCAACGTCGGTCCGCATCGCGCACAGACCGGCGATGCCGTGCTTGTCTCGGGAACCATTGGCGATCACGGCATGGCGATCATGAGCGTGCGCGAGGGCCTTGAGTTCGAGAGCCAGATTCGGTCCGACTGCGCGGCGCTGAACGGAATGATTGCCGAAGTGCTTGATGCGGCCGGCGAAGCGGTGCATGCCATGCGCGATCCGACGCGCGGCGGCCTTGCTTCGACGCTGAACGAGATCGCAACAGCGTCGAATGTCGGCATCGCGATTGACGAAACGCAGCCTGCCGGTGCGGCCGGAAGTGCAGTCGGCTTGCGAACTGCTGGGGCTCGATCCGGTTTATGTCGCCAACGAAGGCAAGGCGGTGTTCTTTGTCGCGCCCGAGCCGCGGACCAGGTGCTCGAAGTGCTTCGTGCACATCCGCTGGGGCGCGACGCGGCGCGCATCGGTCAGGTGACCGCGCAACATCAAGCGCATGCTGGTGGCGCGCACGGCGATGGGCGCGAATCGCGTGATCCCGACGCAGATTGGCGAGCAGCTGCCGAGAATCTGCTGAAGGCAGTTCGTTAGTTCTAACAGTTCTTGCAGTGATCATGAGCGTCTCACGCTGCACGCGTGCGATCAGTCACTGTACCGTACGGTCGTCGCGTCCGTATTGATTCGTCGCATTCAGCGTGTAAGTCGTCGTTGCAGTCGGCGTCACGCTCACACTGCCGCCGCTGACGCCGCCGAGCACGTCGATAAAGTCGTACGAATCGTTGGTCGTGTCCCATGTCAGCGTCACCGTTGTCCCCGCCGTCACCGACGTCGACGATGCACGTGAAGCTGTTGATGGTGGGTGGCGCTCCGGTGGGCGCCGTAGCGTCATCGTAGCCCGGATAAGTCGGCGTCATCTGCACGACTTCAAAGTTCGAAGACTGAATCGAGTCCAGATTGACGAGGTCGTTGTCGTCCCAGCGCGGATCGGGCACACCCTGGAAGTAGAAATAGCTTCCGTTGTCGGCGAGGATCATGCCGTACTTCTTCATCGCCGTCAGGATGACCTGGTTGGCCGCCGAATAGCCTGGAGATGTCGAAGCTGGCTTTGAGCCGGATGCGCATGCCCATCACGTTGCTCACGCCATAGTCGGTTCCCGCCGCGTGGCTGGCCGGTTCCACAAAGTAACCGCCGTTGGCGTCGTTCTTGGTGTGAGGCAGCGTGAACCGGATGGCGTGATTGATTGCGCCGGAGGCCACTTCGTCGTAGCGAACCAGCCCTGGAAAAATCGGCAGGCCTGCGGCATCGGCCGAGGTCCATCCCCAGGGGCGCTGTTCGTAGTTCTTCAAATCCCAAATCGTCTCCGAATCCGAACTCCACGGCCCCGTTGCAGCGCTCGGTGTTGAAGGTTTCGTAGAGCATGCATGCGTTGCGATCCAGCACCAGCACGTGCTGGTCCCCGACATAATTATTCGGGCCGCCCGTGCAATCCGCCGGCGACCCTTCAATCGGCGCGGTGATTGGGAACGGCGCCATGGCGACATCGCTCTCGCTGGCGTAGGAGACCACGTCGATTGAAACCAACGGCGTGGTGCTCGAATCGACGACCACATAAGGGATGCCGTAGTTGCCGCCTGCGACCGACGACCAATCATGATGCAGATGCTCTCCGGCAAATCCTGAGGCTGAAGTAATGGCGGTATTATTCGGATCGAGTGGCGCCTGTGAAATGTCCGTGTTCCACGCGCTCGTCGAAGGGAAGGGAACAAAGCCGTTCAGGCTGGCGTTGTTTCCAGTGCTCATCTGGCTGCAGGCCGAAGTCGACCCTGCGGCCTCGATCGTCAGGCTCAGAGTCGGCGGTCGCTGTTTGTGCCGTGGGCGTCGTCGAATCGATCACCGTCACCATCACGGATGCCGGTCCCACATCCGCTTGGGTGGGGTTTCCCGTAATCGTTCCCGACGTGGCGTTGATCGTGAACCCACTCGGCAGTCCGGTGGCGCTGAAGCGTGTAGGGTGCTGTGCCGCCGGTTGCTGTCACCGTGCCACTGTAAGACGCCCCCACTGTTCCAGACGGCAGGGACGTGGTCGTGATGGCCAGCGTGCCCGATTGTCCCGCGCTGATCGTCAGGCTCAGAGTCGCTGTTGCGGTCTGGGCGGTCGGCTTCGTGAAATCGGTCACGGTGATGGTTACGTTCGCCGTTCCGGAGTGCTCTGGTTCGGCGTGCCGGAGATGGTGCCGGTTGTCGCGTTGATCGCAAGTCCGCTGGGCAATCCCGTGGCACTGAAGGTAAAGGGCGACGAGCCGCCGGTCACCGTGATCGTCGCGTTGTAGGGCGCACCGATCGTTCCGTTCGGGAGAGAAGTTGTGGCGATGGTGAGTGTGTTTGCCTGCTGGGCCGCAGTCACGACCAGGCTGAGCGTAGCTTTCGCCGATTGCTGCGGCAGACTTGTGTCCGTGGCGGTGACCACAACAGAGGCTGTGCCCACAGCGCTTTGCGCAGGTGTTCCGGTAATCGCTCCGGTGGAGCCGTTGATCGTGAGCCCGCCCGGCAGTCCCGTTGCGCTGAACATGTAAGGGGTTGTGCCGCCGGAAGCCGCAACCGTGCTGCTGTACGCAGTGCCAACGGTCGCACCGGGAAGCGTCGAGGTTGTAATCGTCAATTTGGCGGCCGAACCGGTTTTCGAGGAGTTCATGGTGAAGGAACCGCATCCGGTCAGAAGGAACGCAAATCCAACGATGAAGGCGAGTGTCCGGTTTTGCATGGTTTCTTGCTCCAATACTTGAAACGCGGAGCAGAGCAGGGAGGAAGGGTGTTCCGCCGAACATGGCGGGCGAGCTGGACCCTTCTTCACACAGGGTCCGGAATATTTGTCCTCTCTAAGAGGAGCAGGCGGGTACAGCTGTGTTCAAGCGGATTTGCTGCGGAATCGCGAGCCGTGGCATTACCTCGGTGACGTTGCTAGGCGACCCAAGATGAGTTCAGGCCAAGCGACTGAGGCCTGCATGCGGAGGACAGGCAGGTCCTCAGAGGAGCCCGAAAGATTTCTGGATACGGTCGGGAAGGGTGGCCGCCGGATCATTCAGCGAATAGCCGATTTCGAGGACCGCGGCGGGGGGTTTCGCCAGTTCATGCAGAGCCGTCGCGACCGCGGGCCAGTCGATTGTCCCGTCTCCCGGCCAAAGGTGCTCGTCCCTTGTCCCGTGATTGTCATGCACGTGGACGGAGGCTATCCGGCTGCCGAGCGTCGCGATCGCCTCCGCGGTGCCCGGATCGATGTGCGCATGGCCGAGGTCGAGGCAGACACTCACATTCTGCAAATGGCCCATGTCGAGGATGGTCAACAAGTGCTCGGGGGTGGTGGCATCGCTCAACAGGTTCTCCACGAGCAACCGGACGCCAAGGGGGCGTGCGAAGGCGCCAAGATGCTCCAGCGCTGTCATGCCATATTCAATGCTCCGCGGTGACCACATGTCGGTCGTTTCGCCCAGATGCACCACAAGATTCTTGAAAGGGATCCGCTCCGCTGCCTCGAGCGCGCGCTTGATTTCGTCCATCGCGTCAATGCGCCGCGATTTCTCAGGATGAAGCACGTTCACGGCTGGCGCGCCGGCGCGGCCCATCTCCCGATCCGGAAACATCGGCGCATGCATCGAGAAAGGCTCGAGCGAATTCGAGCTGAACCACGCAGCAATTTCTCCCACGTGTTCGCGGCTCGTATAGTCGAAATGCTGGCGTGCGGCAAAGACCTCGACCCCCTGCGCGCCACCACGAGACGCGATTTCCAGCAATCCGGGGTGAAGGCGCTGGTTCAGAAATAAGTGCGTTGACAAGACTCGAAGCATGATGGAAAGGGGATCCCCTGTCCCGGACTGGTTTGCGGCGCAATCCGGTTCGTGTCCCTATTGTCGCATTTTTCCAATGAGTTACCGCGCAATGGGTGTTGCAGCAGTTGGTGCGGATGGTAACCGTTCCATGGACGGTCTGCTGGTCAATTCGCTGGACAGCGGAGGCCAAGTTTCCTATGCTACCCACACTGCGATCCCCCACCGGACCCCTTCTCACGACCGACCCGGAGATTCCGGATGCGAGCCTCGCAAGCTTTGCATGGCTGTATTTATCTGCCCAGCGAGAGACTTTTGCTTCAGGTTCGGAAACTCCGCGCGCAGACCTTGCGGTGAATCGAGGCGAGCGTTGAAGATTCCAAGCGCCAGCGCAATCGAACAGCTTCCGTGGCCTGTACGCACTTTGCTCGGATGCGTCACGGCGGTGGTGTCGGTTGGCCTTACCTACGCGATTCCGCCGCTCCGCGCCTTTCCTCTTCTGCTCGCTTTCCCCACGGTCGTATTAAGCGGATGGTTTTTTGGGATGGCAGGAAGCTTTGGCTGCGCAATTCTCGACGTGACCCTGGTAGACCTGTTGCTGACCAAAGCGCAGTTTCGGTTTGCGACCGGATTCGCGCAGGAGGAGATGCGGCTTTCGCTTTTCCTGGTGTTATCGACGCTGCTCGGCGTACTCATTCGCCGCTGGGCCGATCAGCGCGCGGAACTGAATGCGCAGGAGCTGAGAAAGAGTCTGATTCTCGCGCAGACTCAACGGCAGATGGCGGAAGAACGGGCGCGCTCGGGCGAGGCATTGCGAGACCGCGATGCGGCTCTGCAGATTGCTTTGCGCGCCAGCGGCATGGGGCTCTGGACCTGGGATGTGCAACGCGATTCCGTTCAGTGGTCCGACGAAATGTTCCGCATCATTGGCTACGCGCCGGGTGAATTTGAGCCCAGGAATGAGATCTGGTTCGATGCAATTCATCCCGAGGACGGAGAAATCATGCGCGCGGCGTTTGCCCAGGACGTAGAGCACGCTGAGGAATTCCAGCGCCAATATCGCGTGGTATGGCCCGATGGAACTGTGCGCTGGGTTGAGTCGCAGGGACGATGCGTGCGGGACCAGGAAGGGCGCGCGACCTGGCTTATGGGGGTTGTTTCCGACGTGACGCATCGCAAACGCGCGGAAGAAGCGATGCTGCGCGCGGAGAAACTGGCCGTAGCGGGGCGATTGGCTGCGTCAGTCGCGCACGAGATCAACAATCCCCTTGAAGCAGTGACGAACTTGCTTTACCTGATCACGATGAGCGATACCACGGGAGGAAGCGCACGCGCATGCACGCAACGCGCTGGATGAACTGCTGCGGGTATCGCTGATTACGCAATCGACGTTGAAGTTTCACCGCCAACAGGGCACGCCGAAGATCACGATGCTTTCGGAAGTTGTTGAAGGCGTCATCGCACTGTTTCGCCCCAGGTTGCTGGCCGGCGGGAATCACGGTGGATGTCCGCGCGGCGAACGAAGTGGCTATCGCCTGCATGCCCAGCGAGGCGCAGCAGATCTTCGCCAATCTCGTCGCCAACTCGATTGAAGCCATGCTGAACGCGGAATGATGGTGATTCGACTTCGTCCATCGCGCAATTGGCGTGACCGCATGCTGTGGATGGGATGCGGGTAACGTTTTGTGATTCCGGCGTGGGCATGGATCGCGCAACCATGCGCCGTATCTTTGAGCCGTTCTTCACCACCAAGCCTGAGACCGGAACCGGGCTGGGCATGTGGGTTGTCGCGCAGCTTGTCGAGCGGCATGGCGGCAACGTGAGGGTGTGGAGCAGGCAGCGCTATGGCGCAAGCGGAACAGTCTTTTCCATCTTTCTACCCATGGCGCATCCATCCTCCGCGGCATCGGGTGTGGAGGTGGAGCCAGCCTCTGTGCAGGCGGTGCCGGTCGAGGCGCCGGAAGCGAATTCGATCGCGTGATGCGTTAAGGAATCTCTAATTGGTATTGGTTCTGGAGCCGTCTTTCCCCCCGCGGCTAAAGCCGGCCCTCATTGTTGCTCGTTTGCGGCACGACTGAAGTCGTGCCCCTGTTACAAAACCACGACTGTTGCTCTTTTATTACAAATCATGCCCCATTGTTCTTTTAAGCGATCTGATATTTTATCCATCTTCCGAAAGGGCCCTAGTAGCCAGCGGCTTTGCCATAGTGGCTGCGATGATCCTGGCCGCCTTCCAACTCGCCGGTCTTCGGATCGACGGCGATGCATTCGCCGTTGGACCAGTGCCCGTCTGCGATGGCTGAGCGTGTAGCCCATGGCGCGCAAATCCGTCAGCGTGTCTTCGCTGAAGCCGGGCTCGAGATAGAGCTTGTCGGGCTGGTACTGATGATGGAAGCGCGGCGCGTCGACGGCCTGCTGGATGTTGAGGCCGCCTTCGGCAGCCGAGAGAAAGATATTCGCCACGGTCGTGATGATGCGCGCTCCGCCAGGCGAGCCGAGCACGTAGCGCAGTTTGCCGTCTTCGAGCACGATGGTCGGCGTCATCGAACTCAGCGGCCGCTTGCCGGGAGCGATTGCATTGGCCGGTCCCTGGATCAGGCCGAACATATTTGGCACGCCCATCTTGGAGGCGAAGTCGTCCATCTCGTCGTTGAGCAGGAATCCCAGCGAGCCCGCAGTCACGTGCGAGCCGAAAGTGTCATTGAGCGTCGTGGTCACGGAGACCGCATTGCCCTCCTCGTCGACCACGGAATAGTGCGTCGTGTCTTGCGACTCGACGCGGCGATGGCCGGCAGTGGTGGGAGCCGGCGGCAGAAATCCTGCAGGCCGCTGCAGCGATGCGCTGGGCGTGGCCGTCTTCGAGTCGATGCCTGCGCGCCATGCCTCGGCGTACTTCTTCGACGTGAGCTCAGCGACGGGAATGTCGTTGTAGTCGGGATCGCCCAGGTAGTCCGCGCGATCCATGTAGGCGCGGCGATAGGCTTCGGTGATCAGATGCATCGAAGCGGCGGTGCGGTCGCCGAGCGATGCAAGATCGTAGCCTTCGAGAATGTTCAGCGCGCTCACCAGCACGACGCCGCCCGACGAGGGCGGCGGTGCGCTGATGATGGTGTAGTTGTGGAAGGTGCCGGTGACCGGCGTCGCGCTCGACCACGGTGTATTGCGCCAGATCCTCGAGCGTGAGCAGCGCGCCGCCCTTCTTCAGATCGTCGATCAGCTGCTGCGCCATCTTGCCGTGATAGAAATCGTCGGGATTGGCGGCGATGCGTTCGAGCGTCTGCGCCAGCTGGGGCTGCTTGAAGATTTCGCCCGCTTTGTAGAGCTGGCCGTCGCGCTGAAAGATGCGCTTCGAATCGGCAAACTTCGCCAGGTCGTCGTCGCGCAAGTTCGTTTGCCTCTTCAGCGGAGAGCTCGAATCCCTCGCGGGCCAGCTTGATCGCCGGAGCCATCGCGCGTGCCAGCCCGAGCTTGCCGTATTTGCGTTCGGCATAGACCATACCCGCCACCGAGCCGGGCGTGGCAATGGAGCGATAGCCGATGACGCTTGATTGCAGGCTCGACTCGGGCAACACATTGCCGTGCGCGTCCTGATACATGGTTTCGGTCGCGGCCAGAGGCGCCTTCTCGCGATAGTCGATGAAGGTGGATTTGCCGTCGTGCGTGCGCAGCAGCAGAAATCCGCCGCCGCCGAGATTGCCTGCTGCCGGATGCACGACGGCGAGCGCAAATCCGGTGGCAACGGCCGCATCGACGGCATTGCCGCCCTCGCGCAGCATCTCAACCCCGGCGTCGGAAGCCAGGTGGTGCACGCTGACCACCATTCCGTGGCGCGCGCGCACGGGCTGTTCATCCTTGTAGGCAAGTGCCTGCGATGAACTCTCCTGTCCGGTGAAATACGTCGACAGGAAGAGCGAGGAGCCGGTGAGTGTTGCCAACAATGTGCCGTAGAGCAGTCGGTCCATGGAGTCTACACAGAATAACCCGGCAAAGATCCGAGGCGGGGTGCGGACGAGTCGCCGCGAGATGAGAACCAATGCTTGGCAGAATGCGTCCAAGGATTTGGAGAAGAAGTCTGCGCGCACCAACGGAAGAGGCGAAAGCGCGAATTAAGGTGTGCGCTTGGCCGCCCCAAGCCGCGCCTGCAACTCCTCCTTGTTGGCGAGGAACCAGATCGAGCCTCGTTGATTCGATTCGCGAATGAAATCGCGAAGAGATTTGCTTTCGGCCTCGAGTTACGACGAGGTTCGCTCCAGCCGACTTCGCCTCGCCAATCAAATCGACCGTGTCTTGAGCGGTGCGCAAGAGCGGTCCTTCGGCTGGGCACTCAAGCACGCGCCTGCCATCGATTTCGTACAGGTCGGGCAGCATTGCGATCTCCGGAAGTGAGCGTGTTTCAACGGTCGGCAACGAGCATGATCGGATCGGGCGCAACATGGCAGGCCTGCTGCCCAGCGACAGTCCAGGTTGAGCCGTCTCTATAAGTGATTGATTCGAGCTCAACGGACCGGACCGAAGTAAAGCCGGGGAGCATGAAATCGGTCGCGACATCCTTGTCGCCTTCCGGCGCAAATGTAACGTCGAGAGTCCTGGTGAGGTCGGACGCGCCCTCCCGATTCGTGAGGTCGAGCGAACGATCTGATGTTCGCTCCAGCCGATTTTTGCCCGACAGACCGAAGACCTTTACTTTTGCGCCGGCAACGACCGCGGATCTTGGATTGCTGAGAATGAGATGGACTCTCTGTGAAGGACCCTCGATGGGCTTCTCATCGCGTACGGCGACCAATCCGCTGCCTCGTCCTTGCAATGCGTGCATGCTCACGGGGCAGGTCGGGCGCAGGCAGAACCATCACGAAGTCCTTCGAGGATTGCTGTGCGTTGTTCTGATGCGCCGTGGATCGCGCTGCTTCTTGCGCACTTACCATTGTTATGGCGAGAAAAAGGCATAATCCGACGAAGACGGCACGCTTCACAGGGAGTCTCCTTTGGAAAGGAATCCGCGCACATAAACAAAAATACGCCGACCGGAATGGACCGGCAATCCCATCGCAGAACTAACGTTTCCGCTGGCTCGGCGGATCGGCGTTTGCCGGCCCCGCCGCTGTGATACCGTTTCAATACGGCCCCCTGTTCTAGTCGATGTCTTAGACAGCTGGGACAGCCGGAAGTTTTTTGACGAATGTCTCAGCAGCCGGAATTGATATCGCCTCCGTTGCCCGCGAGCCCGGCTCCTGAACCAGGGTCCGCCGTCGAGCGGACCGCCAGCAGCATCGGTTCAAGTCGACCAGCATCCGCAACGTATTCCGCGATGGCTTGTGCGTGCCGAGCTTTTTCTGCGCGTCATGCTGCGCATCTACATCGGGCTGGCTGTTTGCTATGCGCCGTGGTCCCCGCTGTTCTGGGATCAGAATCCGCTCTTCGTCCAGTTTCCGACGCTCTCAATCTATGCGGCCAATGGAGCCGTGCGCGGCATCATCTCCGGGATCGGTTGTTGAATTTGTGGATAGCGCTCAAGGATGCCATCCGCTATAGAAACAGGTAAGCCATGAGCGACCGAGAACGACAAACAAGAAGACGACCCGCGAGGTCGCAGTCCGCAGCCGTGAGCCGCAGAGAAGCACACACCTGAAGCTGCAGAACGCAGGCGCCTCTGCGAACGGCAATCCCGCGACGCAGCAAGCGGCCGACGCGGTTGCCAAGTTGCCCGGCAATGGAACGCCGCCGCCTCTCGACGCGCGCTCCGCTGGCCTATGAGAATCCGACCTTTCTCAACAGCGCCGACGGCCGGCTGATTCGCATCGTGGCCGAGTATCTGGAGCCGCTGGCGCGTTTCCGCCGCGAGCAGATTCAGGACACGGTTGTGTTCTTCGGCTCGGCGCGGTTTCGCGGCAAGCGAAGAAGCCGACCACGAACTGGAGCTGCTCGATAACACCGGCTCGACGCAGCCCGCGCCCAGCGAGGAGCAGCCGGCCAAGCCGCCCGAGATCGCCGCAGGCAAGGCGACCGATCTGCAGCGCAAGCGCGCCGTGGCTGCGGTGGAGATGGCGCGCTACTACGAAGATGCGCGCCGCCTGGCGCACATGCTCACCACGTGGGCCAAGACCATTCCCTCGCGCCGCCATCGCTTCGTGGTCACTTCCGGCGGCGGCCCGGGCATCATGGAAGCGGCCAACCGCGGCGCCTACGAGGCCGGCGGCAAGACCATCGGCCTGAACATCCGCTGCCCTTCGAGCAGTCGCCCAATCCCTACATCACGCCCTCGCTCAACTTCGAGTTCCACTACTTCTTCATGCGCAAGCTCTGGTTTGCCTATCTGTCCAAGGCGCTGGTGGTTTTTCCCGGCGGCTTCGGCACGCTCGACGAGATGTTCGAGATTCTCACCCTGGCGCAGACGCAGAAGCTGGCCAAGAAGATCACGGTCGTGATCTACGGGTCGGAGTATTGGAAGAGGGTCTTCAACCTCGACGCGCTGGTCGACACCGGAGCGATCTCGCCCAAGGATATCGAACTCTTCCAGTTCGCCGACACGCCGGAAGCAGGCCTTCGAGATGCTGCGCAAGGGACTGACCGAGAACTACCTCGTTCCCGAAGCGGCAGCGGCACGCGCAGCCGATCCGCACGGAGCTGATGCCGGATGGACCCTGGAGGACTTTCTGGGGCCGGAGATGGCCAAGACGAACGAGCTAAATCAGCGTTGGTCCCGATAGCTGCCCGATCGAGACGTAGCCAATCTGCACTCTAGATGGTGCAGAGATTCTGCATGCGCCGCATCGTCCTCGATCCTGAAAGCACACTTCGGAGTGCAGTAATCTCCGGGTTTTGCATTCTGTGGATTTACGGGCATTTCTGGTTACTTTATTGATTCTTGCCGCAATTGAAGCCTCATTCGCACTCTCTTAACGCGATATTGACGGCATCCGGGGGATACTGATCCTGGAAACTCCAGTCAGAATCGCGGACAAGGAGGGGAAATGGCCAACTCGACCATCTCGTACCTGTGGCGCGACCAGAAGGCTGCCAAGGGCTTCCGGTCGGGAGTTTCCCTGCACAGCCACACCAATCAGTCGAAAGAGACGCTGGATTTTCTGGCCAACTTCGGCAACCAGTTTCCGGTGATGCGGCCGCTGCTCTCGCGGCTGGAGCGCCGGTCGGAGGCAGATGCACGGCGTGCGCATCAACTACGCGGCCAGCTACTGGACGCCGCCCATGACTCCCAAGCTGGCCTTCGACCTGGAGAGCCGCCAGATCGAGAAGCTCGACCTGGCTCCGATGGTTTCGATCACCGATCACGACAACATCAAGGCGCCGATGCTGCTGCGCACGGTGCCCAGCGCGCGGCAGATTCCGGTTTCGGTGGAGTGGAGCGCGCCCTATGGCGGCGTGCAGTCGTTCCACCTCGGCATTCACAACCTGCCCAGCGCACGGGCCGCAGAGTGGATGGCGACGCTCGAGGACTTCACCGCCAATCCCAGCGACGCGCGGCTGACCGAGATTCTGGCGGCGCTGCACCAGGAGCCGAATGTGCTGGTGGTCTTCAACCACCCCATGTGGGACCTCTACCTGATCGGCAAGGAAAAGCACGAGTTCCTGGTCAACGAGTTCCTGCAGAAGAACGGCGCATTATCTGCACGCGCTGGAACTGAACGGCCTGCGCCACTGGGACGAGAATCGCGCAGTGCGGCGCCTGGCCGAGCAGTGGAACATGCTGCTGATCACCGGCGGCGACCGGCACGGCGTGGAGCCGAACGCCAACATCAACCTGACCAATGCCACCAGCTTTACCGAGTTCGTGCACGAGATCCGCCGGCAGAAGAAGAGCAACGTGCTCTTCATGCCGCAGTATGCCGAGCCGTGGAAGCATCGCATTCTGCAGTCGACGATCGACGCGATCCGCAACTATCCGGAGTTTCCGCAGGGCTCGCGCACCTGGGATGAGCGCGTCTACCATCCCGATGCGCAACGGCGTGGTTCGCCCGCTGAGCGAGCTCTGGCCCAAGGGTCGCGCGCCGCGCGCGATTGGCTGGATCATTGCGATGGTGCAGTTGATGGGCAGGGGCCCGGTTTCCGGCGGCCTGCGCATGGCCTGGAGCGAGTCGCACCAGCTGCGCCTGGCGCTGGGCGAGCACGACGGCTGAGTCGACGCACTGATGCGAGCTCTTGCGTGCAGCGGATTGTCGACTGCAAGCTGTCCGAGCTCAAGCCTTAGGCGTTCATCGACATGCCATGAACGATCGTGCCGCGCGTGGCCTATTTTCCCGACTCGTTCCATGAAGTGAACGGAGTTGCCCACACCAGCCGCCACTTTGAGGCCTTTGCGCGCCGGCGCAATCTGCCGTTCCTCTGCGTGCGCGCCGGCGACCGCGCCCAGGCCATCATCGAAGACGGCAATGTGTGGACGCTGGAACTGCCGCGCGGCTTTCTTTCCTTCGCTCTCGAAAAAGATCTGCGCTTCGATCCCGCGTTTCTGCGCCACATTCCGCTCATCGACGAAGTGCTGGAGCGCTTCAAGCCGGACCTGATTCACATCACCGGACCCAGCGAAGTGGGCATGCTGGGCGCGGGGCTGGCGCACGATCTGCAATTTGCCGCTGGCGGCAAGCTGGCATACCAATGTGCATGAATACGCGGCGCGGCGTTCAGACTGGTTTCTGCGCCTGCTGCCCGCGCGGCAATCGGCGGCAACCGGCCAGACGATCGAAGACCTGGCGATGGCCGCGGCGGCCAAGTTCTATTCGATCGCGCAGGTGCTGTTCGCGCCCAATCCCGAGCTCTGCCGCTGCTTGAGCAGATGACCGGTCGGCCCTGCTCACCTGATGCCGCGCGGCGTCGATGCCGAGCTGTTCCATCCCGCCAAGCGCAATCGCGCGAGCCCGACGATCGCGACCAGGTGCTGGGCTTCGTCGGCCGCCTCTCCGTCGAGAAGAACATCGCCGGCCTGGTGCAGGTGCAGAACGAACTGGAGCAGATGGGCCACAAGAGCTTTCGCTTCCTGATCGTCGGCCACGGCGGCGACGAAGCCTGGCTGCGCGAGCGCCTGCCTCGAGCGGAGTTCACCGGCGTGCTGCGCGGAGAAGCGCTTTCCGACGGCCTACGCCAACATGGACCTCTTCGTCTTTCCCTCGCACACCGACACGTTTGGCAACGTGGTGCTCGAGGCGCTGGCCAGCGGCGTTCCCGCGGTCGTGACGCCCGACGGCGGCCCAAGCACGATTGTGCGCGACGGCGAAACCGGCCGCATCGTGCCGGATGCGGAATTTGCCTCTGCAGTCGCCGGCATCCTTGGCGATCCGGCACAGCACGCGGCGATGCGCGCAGGCGGCGCGGGCCTATGCGCTCACGGCGAGCTGGGACTCGGTGTTTGAAGGCGTCTACGCAGGCGTACGAGAGCGATGCTGTCGAAGCCGGCTTCGCAGCCGGAGCGGTGTTAAATTGCTGCAGGCTCGAGAATGAATCCTCCGTTGCTCGAAGGTTCGAGCGCAAACGGCGTCTCCTGGTCCGTCATCATCTCCCAGCCGATTCCGCGCAGCACGTCGCTTCTCGATCGGCGGCGATCGTCACGCCTTCATCCGAGAGCTTCTCCGACTCCCACGCCTGCCCTGCGCGCCCCACGCCAGAATGCTGAGTGATGTCCGACGAACAGCAGCAGGCCCTGCGCGGGCAGCGCACGCACCGCAAGCACGGGCCGATAGGGAATCATCGTGAATCGTTCCGGCGCTGTTGTGTCGATGAGGTACGCATAGCCGCCTGCCACGGCGCAGATCTCTTCTGGTCTTTGGAGCAGTACCAGAGGCCAGTGGGAACCGCCGGATCGCGAAATCCCAAGCGCGCACGTCGCCAGAAAGGGTTCCGCACCGCCGACTGCTGCGCGCAGGGCGAGGACTGCGCGTCCAGCGAATGCTGCGCGGAGCAGCGCACCAGAGACTTCCAGCGCGCCGCGCTCTACCTCTTCCGCATCGCGCGGATAGACAAAATGGCGCGGCGGCAGAATCAGGGGCCGCGCCGCAAGCACCTCGGCCTCCCAGCGATGAGGAAAGCTCAAATCAATTGAAAGGGAGGACACGAACTAAACCCCGACAAACCGCTCCACCCGTTGGCGGATGCTGGGCACGCCACGCCGAGCGTCGCGCCTTGCTCGATCACCGGAATCAGCCTGTCGAACTCGGGCCCGGAATGCGACCCGGTGAGCGCAATGCGCACGGGATGGAAGAGTTCCTTGCCTTTGACCCCCGTCGCTTGCTTGATCTCTTCCAGCCACTGTTTGAAGATCTCCGGGGTGACCGGCACGCTATGGGCGCGGACTCGATCAGCCAGTTCGCGCGAGCACCATACGCGCCGAATCGGTCGCGAGAACCTCCGCATTTTCCTGCTTCGACCGCGTCACTTCCGGATCGAATCCAAAAATGAAAAGCGCCTTCGCCGTGAGCTGATCGAGATGATCGACGCTGGGCAGAAAACATCTCAATCAGTCGCACAAACCAAACCAGGACCTCGTCTGTTGCCGTCTTCCTTCTCCGGCATCAGGCCGCCGAAGTATTCCCACGCCAGCGCAGCGATGCCGCACCGGCGAAGCGAGTTTGATGTAGTGCCGGTTCAGCCAATTCAGCTTGTCAAAGTCGAAGACGGCCGGCGAGGGCGTCACGCGTTCCAGCGTGAATTTCTGCGACGAGTTCGGGCAGAGTGAAGGTTTCGGTCTTGCCATCTTCTGCGCCCCATCCCAGCAGGGCAAGATAGTTCACCAACGCTTCCGGCAGGTAACCCATTTCGCGAAACGTAGCGATCGAAGTTGCGCCGTGCCGCTTCGACAGTCGTTCGCGGTCCGCCGCCAAGAATGGTGGAGAGATGCGCAAACATCGGCACCTCCCAGCCGAATGCCTCGTAGATCGCCACTTGCTTCGGCGTGTTTGAAATGTGGTCGTCGCCGCGAATCACATGCGTGATCTTCATCAGCGCATCGTCCACCGTGACCACGAAGTTGTAGACCGGGATACCGGGTTCGGCTTCTGTTCCCGAGCGCACCAGGATCGGATCGCTCACGGCTTCCGCCTGAAACTCGACTGGCCCCCGCACCATATCCTGAAAGCGCAGCGGCTCTTCGCCGATCTTCAGCCGGATCGAAAAGGGCAATCCCGCCGCAAGATTTCTCTTGATCACCTTGTAGCGTCAGATTGCGGCACCGGCCCGAATAAACCTGCGGCAGCTGCTTTTCCGAAAGCCCTTTGCGTTCCGCTTCCAGCTCTTCAATCGAGCAGAAGCAGCGATAGGCCTTTTCTTCCTTCAGCAGTCTGTTTGCGTGTTCTCGCGTAGATGGCCAGCCTGTCCGACTGGCGATAGGGGCCAAATTCGCCTTTCCCCGAGCTTCTTGCGCCGCGCTTCATTCGGGCCCTCGTCCCAATCCAGCCCCAGCCAGCGCAGGTCCTCCATCAGCTGTTTCTCATAGCGCGGATCCGAGCGCTCAGTGTCGGTGTCTTCGATGCGAAGGATGAAGTCTCCTCCCGTGCGGCGCGCAAAGAGCCAGTTGTAGAGCGCCGTTCGCGCATTGCCCACGTGCAGCAGCCCCGTGGGAGAAGGAGCAAATCGCACGCGAATCTTTCCAGTTTTCCATGACGTTCTGATCATAGCCGCTCAAAGCGGCGCAATCGTACCTAGAGTTGCGCAGGGCTCGTTCCTCTTATGTAACTAGCCTCGTTCCGCGTGAGTCGATCGCACTTCAAGCGCAGCGCACTGCTGACGCGTTGCGCACATTCTGGTCCTTTCCCTTCGCGCCGAACATCTCATCGCGCAGGAGACACGAAGATGAAAGTGGTGCTTTTTGGCGCGTCGGGCATGATTGGCGTCGCGGGTTCTGCAGGAGTTGCTGCAGCGCGGGCACCAGGTCACGGCCGTGGTTCGCAATCCTGAAAAGATCACTGCGCCAGGCGCGAAGGTCGTGAAGGGCGATGTAACCGACGAGGCGAGCGTCGCGGCAACCGCCAAAGGCGCCGACGCGGTCATCAGCGCCTATGCGCCCCCGCAAGACAATCCGGAATCCTTGGTGGCTGCGACCGCGCGCTCTGCTGGCCGGCCTTGCCAAAGCCGGCGTAAAGCGCGTGATCGTCGTGGGCGGCGCGGGCAGCCTTGAGGTTGCACCCGGAGTGCAGTTGGTCGATGCGCCCGACTTTCCCGAGCAATGGAAGGGCATTGCGCTCGCGCATCGCGATGTGCTGCCGGTGCTGAAGGAATCAAATCTCGATTGGAGCTATTTCAGTCCCGCGGCTTTCATTCAGCCAGGAGAGCGCACCGGAAAATTCCGCCTGGGCGGAACGAGACTCGTGACCGATGACAAAGGCGAGAGCCGCATCTCGGCAGAGGACTATGCCGTTGCTCTGGTCGACGAGCTGGAGTATCCGCAGCACCTGCGTCAGCAATTCACCGTGGCATACTGACCTGCCAACTGGCCAAGAGGAGGCTCGGGCTCAAAGGCGTCGACTTCAGGAGAAATGCTGCCAACCCTGCGGTTCGAGCGCCTGTTCTCTCCCATTGTTGACCAGCGGACTGGGCGCCCGGCCCGAGTGACGCGGCAAGAGCCGCCCGATGCGGCTCACCGCCACCCCGGCAATCTCGTGCGGAATGCGCGCCTTTGCCGGAGCAGTAAAGAGAAGTTCATAATCCTCGCCGCCGTGGAGAGCCTGTTCGAAGCGTCGCGCCCGGATCGACCGGGACGGCACGCTGCATCGACTTCGGCGGCCACTCCCGACTCCTCGCAAAGGTGAGTGAGGTCTGTCGAAAGCCCGTCGCTCAGATCAATGGCCGCAGTCGCCAGGCCCCGCCGCTGCAGCCACAATCCTTGCGCCATACGTGGCTGCGGATACAAATGTGCGGCGAGCGGGCCTCGCATTGCTTTGGCACATCAGGAGGCCCCGCCCTTTCGCGAGACCTTGCGCGCGAGCTTGTCCAACTGCTCCAAGCCCGCCGCAGCTCCGCCGAGGCTCCCGTCACATAGAGCACGTCCCCGGCCCGCGCGCCGGACCGCAGCAAAGCGCGCCCACGTGGAACCGCCCCGATCAGCACAATGTCGGCCACCGCGAGTGGGGACTCAGCCAGATCCCCGCCCGCCAGCGGGGTCTTGTTGGCCTCGGCCAATGCCAGGAAGCCCGTCAAAAAACGCGATCGATCCAGGCGCTTCGCCGTCCTTTTTGCTTTGTCAGTTCGCGCGGTAACCCCAAGGAAAGAAAGGCTGCGAGTGGCCGGGCACCCATCGCCGCCAGGTCGCTGAGTCCCCGAGCGAGTGTCCGGTGGCCAACCACTTCGCGGCGGATGCCAATCTAACTTGAAGTGGCGGCCCGCGATCGAAAGATCGGTGGTTACGGCGATTCGCTCACCGGGTTTCGGCGCCAGCAATGCGCAGTCGTCGCCGATGCCCAACGTGAGCCCAGCGAATGATTTAGGCCCTGCGGCTGCGAATTCGCTGAATCAGCGCCCGTTCGCCGGTACGCCTGTTTGTGCACCAAGGGTTCGTGGTTGTTGCGCATCTCTATGAGAATAGGGCAACTGGCCGCTGTACGCTGCAGAAGCAAACCAAAGGAGGGCTGCGGTAAGGGACTGTTGGCGCGGGAGAAGGGGGAGTTTTCCTACCGATTTCGTTGACCCTGCGGACGGCCTTTGTTAGCCTAATCCGAACGTCTTAGAAAGAGCACCCACGCAGGGGCCTTTCATCGGTTTCGCGGCTCCCCCATGAGACCCTATAGCCTTTCGCTGTTCGATTGGTTTGTGGCGAATTGCAGCCTTCCCAGATGCGGGAATGAGAGAAGATTATGCTGCGGAAACGCTATTACATTCTTTTTGTTGCCAGAGATGAAGATGGGCAGGGTCCGGAAGATTCCGCTGCCTCTTGCACTACGTGTACGGGTTTGTCGCCGCCGCGCTGGTGGGTGCATTCACCATCGTCGGGCTGGCCGGCTCCTACACGCGCATGCTGCTCAAGACCGAGAGCTTCAACCAGGTGCGCCAGGAGCGCGAAACCCTCCGCAAAAACTACAAGCAGATGGCGCAGATCGCGCACGATCGCGATGTGCAGGTGGCTTCGCTCGGCGCGCTGGCCAGTGAAGTGACTGCGCTCTATGGCTTGCGGCAGAACAAGCTGAATCGCCGCTCAGCAGGCAGCCGCAATCCTGCCACCGCGCCCACTCCGCAGAGCCTCGCCCTGACCGACGATGTGAACCAGCAGACAGTCAAGCTCTCCATCGACCAGTTCTATGCCTTGCGCGACGCAGGCCATGTCGGGCCGCGTGACGCGCGCGCTTGAGGGCGGACTTGACGCCCAGCTTTACGCGGCGACTGGACGCAGCTTGCCGACGCGCCCTCGCTGTGGCCGATTGAGGGCCGCGTTGCCTCGAGCTTCGGCGAGCGCGAAGATCCGATCAACGGCGAAGGCGCATTCCACTCCGGCATCGATATCGACGCGCCCTACGGCACGCCGGTGCGTGCGGCCGCCGACGGCGATGTGACCGGAGCCTCGATGGGCTTCCGGCTATGGCACGCGAGGTTGTTCTCGATCACGGCCACGACTTGCTCACGGTCTATGGCCATCTTTCTGCGATCGCGGTAGTGCCCGGCCAGCATGTTACCCGCGGCCAGGTCATCGGCTATGTCGGCCAGTCAGGCCGCGCCACCGGACCGCACCTTCACTACGAGGTCCGCGTGCACAACGTGCCGGTCAATCCGCACAAGTATCTGCGCACTACCTATGAGCAGGCGGAGCTCGGTAGCATCTCGACCGCCATCGCCAGCAAGTAAGCAGCAGTTCTTCGGTCTTCAAAAGCGGCTCCTTCGGGGGCCGCTTTTTTGCTTCCTGCAATTTCTGCTCGCCTCGTCCAGCACTCATCGCGAACTAGTGATATCGTTACCTCGGGCTTTTTTGCCCTTTCTGAGGAGACTCTGCCGTGCGCGTTTACCGTTCGTTGCCTCGTCGCCTTTCTCGCGTTCTCTCTTGCTGCTGTCGCGCAGGACCGCGCTCCCGATCGTGCTGCCGGATCTGCAGACGGCCTTCGCTCGCGCACAGCATCTGAAGCGCGGCATCAATGTTTCGCACTGGTTCTCGCAGAATGCAGTCGGACTACTCTGCGCACCACACGGACACCGAGACCACGCCCGAAGACATTGCGCTCATCGCGAAGCTGGGCTTTGATCAACGTGCGCCTCAGCATTGATGCCACGCCGCTCGAGCAGTATCCGCGCGGCGCCGATGGCTTGAATGCTGAGTTCATGACGCGTCTCGATCGCGCGCTGGACACAATCCTGGCCGACGGCATGGCGGTGCAAGTCGATCTGCATCCCGAAGAGCCGTACAAGCAGGGAATCCGCACCAACAACGCATCGGTGGATCGGCTTGTGCAGCTGTGGCGCAGGCTGGCTGCGCATTATGCCAATCGCGATCCGGAGCGCGTTTTCTTCGAGATCATGAACGAGCCGGAAGAGAACGATCCGTATCGCTGGGCCGGCATCCAGGCGCGCGTGGCTGCGGCCATTCGCGAAGCAGCGCCGCACCACACGATCATCGCCACCGGGCCGAACTATTCCGACATTATCGATTTGCTCACGCAACATCCGCTGCCGGATGGCAACGTGATCTACAACTTCCACTTCTACGATCCGCACGAGTTCACGCACCAGGGCGCGAGCTGGGGAGCGCCGTATTGGATCTACGAGCACGGCATTCCCTATCCGCCGACCGAAGACTCGATGCAGGAGTTGGTGAAGCAGGTTCCCGACCCGGCCGATCGCTACAAGCTCGAAAATTACTGGCTCGATCACTGGGATGCGCATCGCATTCGCCTGCTGATTGACGAAGCCGCAGCGTGGGCGCATGAGAACAACGTGCCGCTGATCTGCAATGAATTCGGCGCGTATCGCGAGGTGACGGCGCCCGCATCGCGGCTGGCGTGGCTCCGCGACGTGCGCACTGCGCTTGAAGCCGACGGCATTGGCTGGGCGATGTGGGATTATCACAACGGATTCGGCGTGGCGGTGAAAGATGCGAGCGGAAAGTCAGTGGTCGATCCGGATACTGTGGAGGCGCTGGGACTGAAAGGGAAGTAGACGAAGAATTCCAGGGATGATCTACGCGATGCGGCGCGTGCGAGGGAGTGAGAATCGTTCAGACAGTAGATTTACTTGATGCCGGCGCTGCCGCCCTCGCCGAGGAAGACCTCGGCGAGGTTCAATCCAGGATGCAGCCGTATCGACGTCAAGGGCGTGCTGCCTCGGGTTGAGGGCGCACCAACCAATAAAGAGCAACGACGTGCGTGATCATCAGCAAGGGCACGTAGATGATCGGGATCGCGTAGGCAGCGCCCAACTGACCCGCCAGCGCGGGAAGGCCGGCCCGGATCGCGTGGTAATAGTCGATGATGATGTCGGCCGCCCCCACGAGATTGAAGGCGACGACGAACAGCCAAAAGAGCGGACGGATCCTTACCGTGAGAAGCGCCAGGAGTGGCGAGCACTCCGGTTGCGAAGTCCCAGTAGGCGGCGAACACGGCGAAACCTGCGGGCAGATTTGGACCGATGACGCCTGGAAGGATAAAGACGAGTCCGAAGAAGCGGAAACTGTGCAGCGTCGCGATCGCACGGTGCGCTCCGACCCGGTCCATCGACCTGAGCTTGGGCAGAATGTACGACGCTGAAGCAAAGCAGCCACGCGACATAGCCTAAAACGAGATGCAGTAGGAAGATGATTTGCGGCGGCATTGGGACCTCCTATGATGGGATGTTCTGTATCATCCCATCGGTTCAGATTTCGTCGATTTAGCCGGACGGCTGCTTCACTGATCTGCGGCGACGAGAGATTTGGCGTTCGCTTGGAAGAACTCTTCCAGCGTCTGCGGATTCCGGCCCGTGACCTCACGAATCGCGTGGGTGGGCTGGCGGGGTTCCTTACTATTTCGGAAGTATTGCCAAAGATGGGTCAGATGATCGAGCGCGTGGGGATTGAGTCGCTCCTTTACGGCATCAGCCCACTGTTCGTCAGTGATTGGCACATAGCGAATCTCCCGCCCGATTGCCCTACCCAGAGTTGCAACGATTTCCCGCACTGTTGGAGTTTCGCTCACCAGCGGGTATACCTTCTGCGGGCGGCATACCGGAGCCAGCGAGAAGAGTTGCGGCTACGCGAGATACATCTTCTGCACCAGCGAGCGGAATGACGGCGTTGCCATCGCCCCACGGCAGGAAGACGGCATTTTGCTCGGCCACGCTCCGGCTGACAAGCGCGCGTACGTTTTCGTAATAGGGAGGCGTCTGCAGATGAACTGCGCCGACCTGCGCCCAGTCGAAGATACGATCGGCCAGCCGATGCTGCAGATTCCGGAATGAGGGAGCGCGTTGGAGATCGCGAAATGCGGGATCATCGGGCGTACCCTGGAACTGCGAATTGTTCACCACCAACTCCAGGCCCGCATCGCGAGCGCTTGCAGCAAAGATGGTGGCTGCCTCAAGCAGCCCATCGGCCACCGGGTAAGTGAAGTAAGCGCGCTTCACTCCTTTCATTGCCGCCTGGACCGAAGCTGGGTTGAGGAGATCGCCCTCGACGATTTCCGCACCGTATTGGCGGAGTTCGTCGGACCGGGCATCGAGTTTATGGACGAATGCGCGAACGGGAATGCCCTGCTTGCGCAGGAGACCCGCGACGAGTCGTCCGGTTGATCCCTGCGAACCGCCGGCTGCGCCTGTAATCAGAATCGGGTGAGACATTGAAGATTCTCCTTTCGCTCCATAGGATGATGAGAATCATCCTATGGATTCGAACTTTCTTTCGATCGCTCGCGGCCGGTTGCATCGTGGGATGATCTCGAGCATCCTAAAATGAGCCATGCGTTACCGACCTGAACACAAAGCGGAAGTCCATCAGAAGATTGTGAAAGACGCCTCGCGACGCGTGCGCGCCGAGGGCCTGAACGGCGCGGGAGTTGCGGCGGTTATGCGCGACACCGGTCTGACACACGGAGGCTTTTACAAACACTTTGGGAGCAAGGACGAGCTGCTCCTGGAGTCGCTCCGCGAGGCTTTCCGAGAGATCGCCGACAAACTAGCTCATGCAGCCGAACAGTCGCACACTGAGACACCGTGGAAGGCGATTGTGAAGACCTATCTAAGCCTGGAATACTGCGATCATGTTGAGCGCGGCTGCCCGCTGCCAGCACTTGCCCCCGAAATGGCGCGGGTTGACAAGAAGATGAGGGGTCAGATCTTTGCCGAGCTTGTGAACTACAAGGATCGAATGCTTCCTTTTATGCCGGGCCGGCGAACCGCGGACAAAGAGCGAGCATTCTTTTCGATCTTTTCAACGATGATCGGAGCGATGGAAATCGCTCGCATGCTGCCAGAGCCCGCGATGCGAGAGAAAGTGCTCGCGAGTGCGCGCGATTTTCTCTTGCGCAGTTTTTGACTTGGAATGGTGGGTCTTCATTGATGAAAGAGCCACTGAGCTGGTGCGCCTTTGCTCCTTAACCATGGGAGAACAACATCTAGTTCCGTACCGTGTGAATTCGCACTATGAGGTTCATGCTTTCCCACCCTTTCGCCGGAAAAAAGACGAAAGGATGGGGCACGGAGATGATACGAGTACCAAGCGGTCAAGACCTAGTGCCCGACGTAGCTGACGTGCCAGATGGTGTGCGAGCCGTCGTCGGAGACGAAGAGCGAGCCGTCGGGAGCCTGCGCGACGCCGACGGGGCGGCCCCAGACGGTGCCGTCGGGCAGGACGAAGCCGGTGAGGAAGTCTTCGTACTCGCCGGTGGCGTGGCCGTCGTGCATGGGCAGGCGGATGCACTCGTAGCCGGAGCGCTGGGCGCGATTCCATGAGCCGTGTTCGCAGGCGAAGCCGTCGCCCTTGAACTCGGCGGGGAACTGCGAGCCGGTGTAGAAGATCATCTCGAGCGAAGCGAAGTGCGGGTTGAGGAGGATGTCGGGCGTGATGACCTTGGACTGCAGCTCGGGATGCTTGCCCACGTGGCGCGGGTCCTGATGGCCGCCAGTTGGGCCGCCCATGTAGTACCAGGGCCAGCCGTAGAAGCCGCCTTCCTGCACGTGGGTCACGTAGTCGGGGACGAGGTTGTTGCCGAGGCCGTCGCGCTCGTTGGTGGAGCACCAGAGCTCGCCGGTGATGGGATTGATGGCTTCGCCGACGCAGTTGCGGATGCCCCACGCGTAGACCTTGATGAACTTGCCTTCGGGCGTGAACTCGAGCACGTCGGCGCGGTGAAATTCCTCGGGGTGCGTGTCGCAGTCGTCGACGTTGGAGTGCGAGCCGACGGAGGCGAAGAGCTTGGTGCCGTCTTTGGAGAAGATGAGGTCGCGGGTCCAGTGGCCGCCGCCGCGCAGGCGTCCGCCGCCGGGCAGTTCGGCCAGTTGCTGCGGGCCGGCGCTCGCTTTGAGGTCGCCGTTCTTGTAGGGGAAGCGCACGATGGCATCGGTGTCGCCGATGTAGATCCACTGGGGATTGGGGCCGGCGGGATAAAAGGCGATGCCGAAGGGCTGATGCAGGCCGTTGGCGAAGACGGAGGTCTGCTTGCGGCTTGCCGTCGGCGCCGACGCCGCGAAAGACCTTGATCTTGCCGGTTTCGCTTTCGGCCAGGAACAGGTCGCCGTTGGGCGCGAAGCGCAGCAGGCGCGGATTGTCGAGGCCGGTGGCGTACATGTCGACCTTGAAGCCCTTGGGCGCGATGGGCCAGGCGTTGGCGGGGCGCGCAACGACGGTGGGGCCGTTGTCGACGGATTGGTCGGGTGCGGGTGCAGGCAGATCGCCGACTGTGAGGTGGCGGCGGGTGCCGGGCGACTCGTGGAGCGCGTCGGTGAATGCGGCCTGGCCGGTGAGGACGGGGTGATTCGGAGAATCGGCGGCGAGGGCAGAGAGGCAAGGCAAAAGAAGGAGAGCGGCGAGCGAGGTGTGCGTGCGAAAGGGAAGGCTCATGAAACCTCTCAATGGGAAATGGCTGTGGAATGCAGCGAAAAAATCGGGCGATACAACTCTACACGGGAAGGGTGAAAAGGCTCATCAACAAGGACGCGGTTGGGAGCGATTCGATTCGGTTTGTCAGTGAAATTTGCAGCGTAATGCATTTAAGTCGTTGGAGTTTGCGCAGGGTTCAGTTCGGATCCCAGGTCTCAGAAGCGAGACCTGGGGCACCCAGTTTCGTGCAGGTTGGAGATTCCGAATGTAACCGCAGGTCCTTCGACCGCGCTGTATGTTGCGCACAGCTTCGCTCAGGTTGCAAATCAAAGCAATGGCCTACAGTTACTTCGATGCGCCCTGGATGGCCTCTGTTTCCGGCGACTGTGCGGAATTCATTCCTGCGGTGATTCCGTTCAGAATCGAAGGTGTCAGTGTCGCTGTCACCACGACGCGATCGCGCTTCTGCGCGACCTGCGCGGTCTTCAGCACTTCTTTCAATCCGTTGTTGGCGGCAGTTCTGCGGCCAGCGGAACAGTGAAGCGCCGGGCCAGGGAGAGAAGCAGGTTGCAGCGATGCAGCCTGGCTCTCGGCATCCTGCTCGTTGGCGGCAATCTCTTCCACGCGCATGCGCAGCGAACCGGCCAGCGGCAGAGTCGGGGTTACGCTGGCGACGATGGTGGCGCCATCCTGGAGCGGCAGGGAAACGCCAAAGACGCTGATGGCGCCGCTCTCGGAGAATGGCAGGCCGATCTGGCCCACGCCCCATGCCAGCGAGAGCAGGGGCACTTCGTGGAAGTGATGCGACAGGAGCGAGGAGCCGGCAAAAGGGCAGCGCGGCGGTGCGATGGCGGTCGATGATGGAGTGGATCTGCTCGGGCGTGGGCGTGTTGCTGACGGCCAGCATGTCATAGCCGATCTGGGCGACGCGCACGGTGCGGCCCTCGGAGGGGACGCTGTAGATGGTGTGGCCGGCGTAGTTTTCGCGCGAGGTGGCGTGGGCCTCGAGCCAGGTGTTGAGCCGCTTGCCTGTGAGCTTGCCGACGAGGACCAGGGAATAGGCGACCGGGCCATTGGGTCCGTTGGGATTGGGCATGCGATGCAGGGCGATGGCCACCTGGTCGAGGTCGCGCTCCCAGTCGATGCCGGTGGCGTCGACGAACTGCTGATACTCGGGCACGCGCTGGGGCGGCTTCAGGTCCTTGTGGAAGAAGGCGCGGAAGGGGCTGAGGTTGATGTAAATGATGCCGTCGGACTCGGGCAGCAGGCGCGCGGCTTCGGGGGGAGCCTTGGAGCGCAGAAAGACGGCGACGGCCAGCAGGACCACGACCCCGGCGACGATGAAGAGCGTTCGACGCGTGCGTCTATGCATAAGTGCGGGGAGGGCCCGCCGAAGCCGGGCAGGCGCCCCCTACAAGCATAGCGGAGTTGATTCGCGAGCGCCCCCGAAGAGTGCCGCAGTTGATTCGATGATCACTTCAGCTAGTTCTTTACAGTCATCGTGTCCGAGTCGACGGCTTTCTTTCCGGTAATTCCCTCGAGACCGGCCAACAGTCCTCGATAGTCGTTTTTGTCGGCCTGAAAGGCGAGGCCGCCCTTTTTTCCTGCGTCGTCCCAGGTGAGCCCTACGAAGTGCTTTTTCGACTTGGTAAGAGCCATCAGAGCTCCGATGCCAAGTGTGAAGACTCCGATTCCGATGGCAGCGCCGACGCGCCGATGGACATCCTGCCCATAGCTGATTTCGGTGATCGCAGCAGCAGGAATAATTACGATCTCGGACTTGTCCTTCACGATCCGGATGTTACTGCCATCGATGTACAGCTTCATTTCAGTTCCGGCTTTGGCGTTCTGAAGTGATCCGCCGTCGTAGCCGATCTTGTAGCCGCCGTCTCCCGCGAATGCGGTCATTGGAAATACAAAGCAAAGAAGAATTGCGAAGAGCTTTCTCATCTCCACCCCACGGCGGGGACTATACACCGGGGATTAGGAATAATCGGTGATGCGCGCCTCCTCTCGGCGTTCAAGGCAATCCGAAGTCATGAGGGTTTTGTCAGCGAACGCAAAAACGCCCGCTGCTTTGTGCGCAGCGGGCGTCTTACCTGTTCCAGTTCACAAACAGCTTAGGTTTATGACCTGTGATTCGCACTTTGAAGATCCGGGGTTCCCACCCTTTTGCCAGAAAAAAGGCGAAAGGATGGGGCACGGGATGGAAGAGGAACAAGCAGTAAGAAACCGATGTTACTCGACGTCGCTGACCTTGCCGTCTTTGAAAGTCACCTTCATGCCGTTGTAGTAGTAGATGACCTTGGGTCCCAGGTTTGCGATTCTTGTGGGTTCGCCGAGAGCCGCTTTGACCTGGTCGGTGTTTGACCCAGTTCGACAGATGCCGTGGGAGCTGCGGGCGCGGGGGGAGCTGCAGCCGCAGCGGCCGCGACTGGCCGAGGGCGCGCCGCTATCTTGCTGCGCAGCTTCGGCAGTCACATCCTTCTCGGCCTGGTCGCTCTGCTGTCCGACCTGTGAATCTCGGCGCTGACGTTGGGCTCCGGCGGAGGAGCGGCAGCAGCATACGCGCAGTAGCTGGTTGTGCCTGGGCAGAAGGCGGAGCCGCCGGCAGTCCACCCGTGCCCTGCTTGGCCTGCAGATCCTGGAGACCCTGGTCGATGGTCTCGCGCATGTGGTTCTGCATCTCCTGCAGGTCGGTCAACTGCACCTGACGGTAGCAGAGATCTGGCACTCCGGCTGCCCCTTGCTGGACAGCACGACCAGATTTGCCGTGGTCGCGTCGGGAGGCGGCGGTGCCTGAACTGCAGTGCGTCGCCGTCGCTGACTACGCACTCCTGGCCGGAAGATGCGTCCATCACATCCAGATTGCCGCCGGCCACGAATACATGCGGACGGCCGTCGCTCAACAGGCGCGCGATGCCGCTGGAAGCGGGATCGACGTCCTGCTTCTGCGGCGTTCTGACGTGCTTCCGTTCTCAAGCGCCAACTGGCTCTTACTTCGTCGGCGATCATCTGCTTGACTTCGGGAGTGAGCACCGGCGGTCCGCCGGCTGGCGGGGCTGCAGCAGCGGCAGCTTCGGCGGCCTTCCTGGTGGGCTGCATAAGCGGCCTGCAGATCCTGCGAGATGATGTAGTCCGTCAGCCAGAACGCGGCCGAGGGATAGACCGGGTAGGGCTGGAAGTAGCCGCCATAGAAGTCCGTACCAGGGATTGCCGCCCCATCCCCAGCCGAAGGCGATGGGCACCGCCCAGGGGTTGTAGGCCCATCCGTAGAAGGCCGGTGCGTAGTAGTAGCCCGGCGCATAAACGTTCAAATACACGCCGCGATACCCATAGCCGCGGTAGTAGCGGTTGTACTCGTGGCCGTGGTAGTAGTAGGCTGCGCCGGGCGAAGTCATGGCCGTGGTAGCATAGCCGCGCTGACGTATCCACGGCGTCCGCGCTCGGCGTAGACGCGGCTGTGGTCGGCGCGCTCCATCGAGACGCGGCGTCCGCCGGCGAGGCCGTGATGGACGTCCATGCCTCTCCGGGCGTCGTGGATGTCGCTTACCCTGCCGCCGGGACGCGTGCGGATGGCGCTTCCGCCTCTGGTGACGTGCTCATTAACGCCGCGCGGCGCGGGGCCGTGGAACGCAGTGGGGTGTCCCCCCGCTCCTACGCCGCCGTGCCCACCTGCGCCGGCTGCGCCGCCGGCGTGGAAGCCGCCTCCGGCGGTTGTGGTGTGCGAGCCTGTGGTTGTGATGTGTGAGCCACTGGTCGTGGTGTGCGTGCCGTTTGCGGTGGGACCGTGCGAAGTGGATGCGCCGGTTGTGGTGTGGGAGCCACCGGCGGCGCCGTGCGCCGCACCGGCAGCGCCGCCCCCGGCAGGTTTCGCCGCCGGCGTTGCCCCTTTCGCGGGAGGCGTCTTTTTATTGTCGGCGGCGGCGTTTGCCATGCCTGCCGCACCTAGTAGCCCGGCAAGAACGATCACTGCGGAGCCATACCATATTGTGTTGCGAATAGGTTGCATCGTCATCTTGGTTCCTCATTCCTGGTCCGATTCTTGTCTCAGGCCCGCGTGCCATCGGGTATGCGCGAATGCCTATTCCACGTTACTTACTTTTCCGTTGGTGAAGGTGACTTTCATATCTTTGTAGAAGAAGACAACCTTGCCGCCCAATTTCGCTAACCTGAGCGGCTGTCCGAAACCAGCGGTCACTTGATCCAAAGTCTGGCCGATGGCGATGGTCGGCGGAGGAGCATCGGTTGGCGGGATCGGCGGGGGAATCGCGGCCATTGGCGCAGCCGGCTGAACGGAAGCAGGGGCGGGTATCGGTGCGGGCGGCTGGGCGGGTGCAGCCCCTTCATTGCTCTCGCCGGCTTGGTTGTCGCCTGGCACAACGGTCAGCACCTCCGCCACTGCTTGCAGCGCGACATCGGGCGATGGAACTTCCTTCTTGTTGGGAAACGGAATTTTGAGGTTCGCATAATAGCGAAGGTCGTTGTAAGGATCGCTGTAAAGCTGGAAGAGAACTCCATCTTTTTCGACCTGAATCTCCGTCACCCAGCACTTTTCATCTGGCACAAAAGGGCGGTGCGGATAGTCGGCAGCAGTTCCACCGCCCGGTGTAGACATGCCGATGGCGAGGTCCTTGCCGAAGCCGCCCCAGCCTTGTCCAATCTTGCCGTTCTTGTAGGTATTCGATGGGGGCAACGGCGATGTTACGGCATACATCAGCAGGCCCGGTTTGTGGAGGACGAAGATATCGCCAGGCGTGACAATGTCGGAGCGGTCGGCGGTAATCCTGGTGAGTTTGAATTGCGCGGAGAGCTTTTGCCGAATTGCCGCCGGATCGCCCTGCGCTAAAAGTGTGAGAGCGAGCATGAACGCAATCGCAGTCACCATGCATGAACGGAACCACACCGCCTGAGCCATGTTTGCCTCACCTTTCACGAGATAAGCGGGGGATATTCAGTAAGCGCGCAGAGTGTAAATCGCAGGCTTTGCTCTGTCAAAAAGATTGCTACGGCAGCCTGCAAGTCTTTCTCGATTTGCAAAAAGCACTAATCCACGTTACTTACTTTTCCATTGGTAAGCGTTACCTTCATGTCCTTGTAATAGAGAATTTTCTTTGCTCCCAACTTAGCTACGCGTAGAGGTTGTCCGAAGGCGGCAGTTACCTGATCCTCAGTCTGGCCGATGGCGATGGTCGGGGGTGGAGTGTCGGTGGGAGGAGGGGGCGGTGGAATCACGGCCATTGGTGCTGGTGGCGGAGCCGATGCGGGCGCTGGAGCGGCAGCCGGTCCAGCGGCCTGGTCGGGCTGGGCCTGATTGCCCTGGCTTCCCTGGTCCTTATCGTCCGCGGGCTGGACTGTGATTACTTCGGAAACGGTCTTGAGAAAATCTTCGGGCACGGGAACGCCGCTTTTGGGGAAGAGAAACTTGATATCCCCGTAGAAGCGGACGTCGTTGTAGGGGTCGCTGATTGTGCTTACGAGGATGCCGTCTTTTTGCACAACAATTCCGGTAATCCAGAATTTTTCTCCGGCTACAAACTTGCGCGAGGCGCACCCATTGTTGGCAGCGTCGGCGGCGCTTCCGCCTCCGCCGAACGGAATGCGGCCCCTGAGGAAGGACTTGGCCGCATCCTTGGCGCGGTTGTTGTAGTTCGCAGCCAGAACGCCGTTGCTATACGTGTTTGAGAAGGCATACGACGATGCCGAGCTGCACATCATCAGCCCGTCTTTATGCAACATGACGATGTCGCCGGGCGTGACAACATCGGAGTGATCCGCGGCGGCTTTTGTCAGCTTGATCTGAGCAACGAGCTTTTCCTGATCCAACGTTGCTGGATCGCCCACCTGAGCTTCCAGACGGACCGCTTGAGGCCCTAAAACGAGGATCGCAGCCATGCCGCCAATCCAAACGGACGAAACCTCTGAGGCTGTTCCATAGGACATTCCAGTAGTTGAGAATAGGGAATGAGACCGGGTGGAACGTAAGCTAAATGCACGATCATTGCTGTGTCAAACGGAAGTTTGAAGCGCCCTCTTCCGGTTTGCCGCGCGCGTTTGCGGTGTGCTAACCTTGGTTTCTGTGCCGTGGTATGCGCGGAGCGGGAGTGTGTCCGCGCGATCACGGGTTTCCGGGGTAGATTTCCGGGTGGCGAAGCGGTTTCATGGGTGTGGGAAGCCGTGTTTGGGCTGGCGTAGCTCAGCTGGTAGAGCATCTGATTTGTAATCAGAGGGTCGGGGGTTCAAATCCCTTCGCCAGCTCCACTTAGAAGAATCGAAACCGGGGCTGGAAACGGCAGTAAGTTTTTGACCGGCGAGCGGATTTTTGAAGCGCCGGGCCTGTCCTCCGCGGTGATCCCACTGAGGTGCATGCTCCGAAATGCCGGAGGTTCTCCGGGTGGGGCAGTATGCGCTGAAGCGGCTTTGTGCCGCAGGGTTGATGAGCTGGGTGTGGTGTGGATTTGGTCCTCGCGGACAGGGTTTCGTTCGTTAGGAGTATGGGCACAGGTGGCCGAGCGGTTAATGGCAGCAGACTGTAAATCTGCCGCTCCTTGGAGCTACGGAGGTTCGAATCCTCCCCTGTGCACCACGAGATGATCAGTTGTCAGGGATCATGCGAGACTGGCGGCTGGTAAGGAATGCGCGAAGACGGCGATGGTATGAAAATGCGCTACGCGCTCAGAGGCGCGAAGATTCGGAGGCAGCAGCACGGGCTCGGATTTGGAGCGGAAGTTCTGGGTGGCTCTGGCGCTGTATGCGGTTTTGGCAGTGCTGGTCTGGTTCACGATGGGCGAGGGCAAGGTCCTCGTCATGGGAAAGGCCGGTGGAGTTAAGGCTGGTTCCGCTGGTGATGATTGGCGGGCTGGCGTTGCGCACGGTTTTGGCCCGGCAGGCGGACAAGATTCGCCATCAGGATAGCCATCGGGAGAAAAGGGCGGCAGTTCGACGCCCGAGAGTTTGAGTAGGGCTGATGTAGCTCAGTTGGTAGAGCACTCCCTTGGTAAGGGAGAGGTCACCAGTTCAATCCTGGTCATCAGCTCCAGAAATGCAGCTCACAGTTCTTAGCTCGTAGTTCTTAGCTTTTGGCCGGCGTAATGAACGCAATTAGGCTGGGCCGCGAGAACTGCAGCTGTGAGCTAAGAACTGTGAACTACGAACTGTTTTATGGGCGGGAGTAACTCAGTGGTAGAGTCACAGCCTTCCAAGCTGTTGGTCGCGGGTTCGATCCCCGTCTCCCGCTCCAGAGTTTGAAGATGTCAGAGACTAAAGATCTGCGAAGTTGTGTTTGAGGCCAGGAGAAAGATGTTTGAGCAGGCAGCGATCGCGGTCCAGGACGAGCAGGGATATGCGAAGCTTCATGCGCTGATCGATGCGGCCTTTGACGCGCGGGATGTGGAAGTTTTGCTGAACCGCGTGAAGCAGCGCAAAGCTGCGGATCCGCGATTACGAGGCGATTCTGAAGCGCGGATTTCTGGGCAAGGAAGCGCTGGCGCTTGTACGCGGCGCTGCCGGTTTCAGATCAGGGGTTGACGCGCGAGCGCTATCTGCGGCTGGTGGAGGAGGTGCCGCTGGAATTGCGGCAAAGGTATTTGAAGGCTTACGCGTATTACTGAGTGAGTGGAGCAGTTCGTAGTTCAGAGTTCTTAGTTCGCAGTTGAAAACCGGGCCGATTAGGGTGTGGGCTTCAAGGGGCAGGAAAAAATGTGAACTAAGAACTGCGAACTCAGAACTGCTTTTCGGATTTTTTGGGGCTGGAGCCGGATCGCCGGCGCCCTGGATTGCAACGTGCAGTAGTAGCTACGAAGGGATTTAAGGACAATGGCGAAGGAAAAGTTTGATCGTTCGAAGCCGCACGTGAACGTGGGAACGATCGGGCACATCGATCACGGCAAGACGACGTTGACGGCGGCGATCACGAAGGTATTGCAGAAGCACAACCCGAAGAACCAGTTCCGTTCGTTCGACTCGATTGACAACGCGCCGGAAGAGCGGGAGCGCGGCATCACGATCGCGACGGCGCACGTGGAGTACGAGACGGCCAACCGTCACTATGCGCACGTCGACTGCCCCGGCCACGCCGACTACATCAAGAACATGATCACCGGCGCGGCGCAGATGGACGGCGCGATTCTGGTGGTTGCGGCGACCGACGGTCCGATGCCGCAGACCAAGGAGCACGTGCTGCTGGCCCGCCAGGTGGGCGTGCCCTGCATCGTGGTGTTCCTGAACAAGTGCGACGCGGTCGAAGACGAAGAGCTGACCGACCTGGTGGAGATGGAAGTGCGCGAGCTGCTGTCGAAGTACCAGTTCCCCGGCGACGATGTGCCGGTGATTCGCGGCTCGGCCCTGGGCGCGCTGAACGGCGAAGCCAAGTGGGAAGCGCAAGATCGACGAGCTGATGGATGCGGTGGACAAGTATGTTCCGCAGCCGGACGCGCGATCGATCTGCCGTTCCTGATGCCGATCGAAGATATCTTCTCGATCTCGGGACGCGGCACTGTGGTTACGGGCCGTATCGAGCGCGGCAAGGTGAAGGTGGGCGAGGACGTGGAGATTGTCGGCTTCCGCGAGACGCGCAAGACGGTCTGCACGGGCGTGGAGATGTTCAAGAAGCAGCTGGACGAGGGCCTGGCGGGCGACAACGCCGGCATTCTGCTGCGCGGCATTGCCAAGGAAGATGTGGAGCGCGGCATGGTGCTGGCCAAGCCGGCATCGATTACGCCGCACACCAACTTCAAGGGCGAGGTGTACGTGCTGTCGAAGGAAGAGGGCGGCCGTCATACGCCGTTCTTCAAGGGCTACCGTCCGCAGTTCTACTTCCGCACGACGGACGTGACGGGCGTGGCGGAGCTTGCCGGCGGGCACGGAGATGGTGATGCCGGGCGACAACGTGCAGCTGCAGATTGAGCTGATTACGCCGGTGGCCATGGAAAAGGGCTTGCGCTTCGCGATCCGCGAAGGCGGACGCACGGTGGGCGCGGGCACGATCAGCGAAATTATTAAGTGATTTCGCAGTTCACAGTTCTTAGTTCAGAGTTCACAGTCGTTCGCGGTTGAGGTAGGGCGACAACTGAGAACTGCGGACTCGAACTTAGAACTAAGGACTGCGAACTAAGAACTGGAGTTTAGAAATGCGGGAAATCATTACGTTGCAGTGCACTGAGTGCAAGGAGCGGAATTACTCGACGACGAAGAACAAGAAGACGACCACGGGCCGTCTCGAGCTCAAGAAGTTCTGTAACCGCTGCCGCAAGCACCAGGCGCACAAGGAAGCGAAGTAGTGGGGACAGTTCGTAGTTCAGAGTTCGTAGTTCTCAGTTGCGAAGCGCTCAGTAGTAAGTAAGGCTAGCGGACAATCGGAATGCAACTAAGAACTATGAACTGCAAACTGTGAACTGCTTCTAGGGGCGTAAGCTCAACGGTTAAACTGTCGGTCTCCAAAACCGAACTTGGGGGTTCGAATCCCTCCGCCCCTGCCAGATTGGAAGAAACAGGGAGCAGGCAGTAGGGAACAGGGAATAGCGAAGCGGCTACGCCAACTATGAACTGAGAACTACGAACTGTGAACTGTTTAGAAGGATTGGAAGTATGGCGAGCAAAGCAGCAATCGAAAAGGGTGAGCAGCGTTCCAGCCAAGCTGCAGGAACCAGGCGCGCTGTCGAATGTGTCGGGAGGCGTGATGGGCTTGTGGACCAACGCGACCCGCTTTCTGAGCGATGTGCGCGCGGAGATGCGCAAGGTGGTTGCGCCTACGCGGAAGGAAGTGGAGGCGACCACCTCGGTGGTGATCGTCACGGTCTTCCTCTTCGGGTTGTTCTTCTTTGTGGTGGATTTGATCTTCAACCGGGCTTTGCACGAGCTACTGACAAAGGCAGGCGGCGCGCAGTAAGACGCGCTCCTGCGAATCGAGAACAGAATGGCAGAAGAATTAGAACAACCCGCCGAGCAGCCGCAGCCGGAGCGCAACGAGCGCTTCAAGTGGTACATCCTGCACGCCTACTCGGGCTTTGAGCGCAAGGTGCGCGAGTCGATCGAGAGCCGCGTGCAGGCCTTTGGGCTGAAGGACAAGGTGGGCCGCGTGATGATTCCCACCGAGCCGGTGACGGAGATCATCAACGGCAAGAAGCGCACGGTGGAGCGCGTCTTTCTGCCCGGCTATGTGCTGGTCGAGATGGATCTCGACAACAACCTCTGGCACGTGTTGAAAGACACGCCGAAGGTGACGGGCTTTCTGGGCACGGGCGACAAGCCGGTGGCGCTCTCTGAAGAAGAAGTGAGTTCGATCCTCTTCCGCTCCGAGACGGCGAAGGACAAGCCGCGGCTCAAGATCAAGTTTGAAAAGAACGAGCAGGTCCGCATTACCGACGGGCCGTTTGCCAACTTCAACGGCGTGGTGGATGAGATCAACGAAGATCGCGAGACGATGAAGGTCATGGTGACGATCTTTGGGCGCTCCACCCCGGTCGAACTGGAGTTCGGCAAAGTGGAAAAGATTGAGTAGTTGCAGCTTCTAGCTACTAGCTTCCAGCTTCTAGCCGGCGTCTCACCTAGCGGACGCCGGTTTGAGAGCGAACGTTGGAGTGCAACACCAAAATTCGATACGAGAAATAACCAGCTAGAAGCTAGAAGCTAGGAGCTAGAAGCTGGTTCCAAAGGAACCAAATGGCACCTCCGAAGAAAATATCCGACTTACGTCAAGCTGCAGATCGAAGCCGGCAAGGCCACGCCTGCGCCGCCGGTCGGCCCCGCGCTGGGCCAGGCGCAGGTCAACATCATGGAGTTCTGCAAGCAGTTCAACGCGCGCACGCAGAACAAGGAGATGGCCGGGCTGATCATTCCGGTCGTCATCACGGTTTACGCCGACCGCAGCTTCACCTTTATCACCAAGACGCCGCCGGCGGCGGTGCTGCTGAAGAAGGCAGCGGGCATCGCCAAGGGCTCGGGCACGCCGAACAAGGAAAAGGTGGGCAAGGTGACCGAGAAGCAGGTGCGCGAAATCGCCACGCAGAAGATGCCCGACCTGAATGCGGCGTCGGTCGAGACGGCGATCAAGAGCATCAAGGGCACGGCGCGGTCGATGGGCATTGAAGTCGTCGCCTGATCGCATCCAAATGCGTCCATAGAAAAGGTCCTCCGCTTGGGAGGGCCTTTTCATTTGCGCGAGACCAAAACGCAAGAAGGCCCTCCTGTTTCAGGAGGGCCTTCTTGCGCAGCCGGTATGGCAACTGGTGCGGGTTCTATTTCGGCGGGGCCGGCGTGAAGATCTCGCGCTTGCGGCCCGGCTCAGGTTTCGGCTTGGGCTTGGGCGCCTTCTTGGCTTCTTTCTTGCCTTTGTCTTTGCTTCCCATGCGTCCCAGCATGACACAAAACGCTTGCCTGCGGAAAGAGGCAATTGCTCCGAACTGTTGCCTTCTTCGCTTACTTCTTCTCCGCGGGTGCGGGCTGGTGCGCCAGATGGTCGTGATTCAAGATTGCGTTGAAGACCAGGCCATAGGTCCCCAGCGTTTCGCCGCGATAGATGGGGTTGTTGCCGAAAAGGAGCACATTGCCCTGGCCGAGATGCGCATCCACCACCACCGCATGTTCCGCGATTGAGGTGCCCTTGTCGAGAAGGCCATCGAGCAGCAGGCCCTTGTTGTCGGTAAAGCGCAGAATCACTTCGGGGCGGAGACTTTCGGGGATCACGAGCGGATTGTTGCGTGTCTGTTCTTCATTCAACTTGCGCGCCTGCCAGGGTTGCTGTTTTTCGAGCGCTTCCGCTTCGGCGATCTTGCGGCCCTGCGGCTCGTCGCTGTCCTCCAGGTTGCCGCGCCCTGTGGGCCGTTCCGCGTAGGGGTCCATCAGGATGCGTCCGCCGGGGCGACCCAGCGTGTTGCTCACGTTGAACGCCATGCCGGCGGCGCTGATGACCGGGACACCTTTTTCGTAGCCGAAGGCGACAGGGCTTTCGGCGTTCACAAACACGGTGTCGAGCACGGAACCCACAACGCGGGCGTCTCCGCGCGGCGCTATGCTCACGCCGGGTGCGAGGCCCGTGTCAATGGCGAATTGCGCTGTGTCTTCGCACGTGATGAGGAGGCCGCCCTGCTCGACGAATTTCTTGAGATGTTCCAGACCGTCATAGCCGAGTCCGGGGCGCATGTCCGGTGTGGTATCAGTATTGCCGAGATTCGGCGTCAGGTCGGTTTTCTCCCACGGCATTGCGTTATTCCACATGGGCAGGCCGTCGATGATGTCGGTGGCCGATGCGCGGCTCACCGGCGCGAAGACGATCACGTCGTACTTCGCGCGCAGATCGGTCTTCTTTTGCGGCGGTCTGTGTGCTGATGTAGTCGAAGGGCACGCCCTCGCTGTCGAAGGCGTAGCGCCACCAGCCTTCGGTTTGGGTGGCGAGCCAGGTGTGCATCATGGCGATGCGCGGCGCGGCGACGGCGTGCGCGGGAACCATCGGGGTCACGCTAAGGTGTGTGGCGTCGAGTGCAAGGTCGTGCAGCGCGTTTTTGAGTTGGTCGTCGGCTACTCCGGAAATCAGGAGCGAGCCTGCCGCGAAGTGCTTGTCGCCGGCATCGAAGGGTTTTTCAACTGATTGGATGTTCGCGCCCTTCAGCTTGTAGACGAGAGAGAGCAGCGACACCTGGCCTGTGTTGGCTACGGCAACCAGCGTGCCCGTGCCGTCGAGTTTTCCTGCCAGCGATTCCGGATCGGCGAGCGGAGACATGGCGGCCTTGAGAATCGACGCATCGGGGACGCGCACGACCTTGACGTGAAACAGATCGGTGAACGACCAGCCTGTGTCGTCATAAGGATGCTTCTGCGGATCATCGGGCGCCCAGAACTGGTGATCGAGCAGCGCGTCGGCAATCCGCGCATAGGGCTGATCCATGCGAACCACGATGCTGCGAACGGCGAAGGTTTGGTCGTGGGGTTTGTCGGTACGCTTTTCACCGGGAATGCTGGACGTGGCGGAGCTCGTCAACTGCTGTATTTCGACGTGCTGGCGTTGGAGCACCTTCAGGAGCTCCACGGTGCGATTAGTCTGAGCGGCGTCGGGCGGAATCACATACGCTGCCGGCCCTTCCAGCGTTGGCTTTTCGATGCTGCGTTTGCTCTTGGCGTAATAGTTCTCGAGGAAATGGTGGGTGTGCTGCGAGAAGTACGAAATCGTTGTCAGCAATGCCGTCTGCTCGTAGTTATTGTTGTCGCGCTGGGACCAGTTGACGATGGGCAGAGGCGGATTCTGCCGGTACCACGTGCGCGAATACTCCTCGGGCGTGAGGATGCGCTTTTCTGTGTCGGCGCCGCCGTTGCCGAAGGTCTCATAGAGGCGGCTGATGCCGTTGTGCATGGCGGCGAGAAACATCAGGTAGCCGGGACTCCACGTGTCGAAGTCGCCATGCGTGAATACGCCGGGCATGCCGAAGCTTTGCATCTGCGCGACGTTGTTCCAGCCGAGCTCGGCCCATTCGTCGGCGAGTGCCGGGTCAACCCACGCGTTGTAAGGGCCATCGCCCACGGTGTTGTCGTAGAGAAACGGCACGGATTCGTGCAGATCGTGGAGTACCTGCGCGTGCCACTTGAGATAGGTGTCGAGCACATTGCGCGTGAGGTCGAGCGTCATGCCCATGGCGTCGCGATTGTTGTCGTGCGCGACGTAGTGGCCCCAGTAGAGCAAGTGCGGCCACATCTCGTTCGGATGGGCCTTGTGCCAGCGATAGATGTCGACCATGCGGTCGCGGCCGTCGACTTCAACCACGGGCGTAATGAGCACGATCATGTGGGAGCGGATGTACTTGATGTACGGTGCATCGTCGACCGCGAGACGGTAGGCCATCTCCATCAATGCAGTTGGCGCGCCGGTCTCGGGCGAGTGAATGGTGCCGGTGATGTAGTAGACCGGCCACGATTTGTCGATCAGGGTGCGAGCTTTGGCGTCGTCCATGCCGATGGTGCGCGGGTCTGCCAACTGGGCCAGGCGTGCGTCGTTCTCCTTCGCGCCGGCGAGCAACTCCGGGTCGGCAATGGCGGCGGCGATCATCTCGCGGCCTTCTTCCGTGTGTCCGATGGAGAAGACCTTGACTCGCGGGCTCGCCGCCTCCAGCATGCGGAAGTATTTATACACATCCTCGGCGTAGGGCAGCATATTGGGAGCGCCGGACACGTCGCCCAGCACTTTTTCTGGCGTGGGCACGGTTTTCGACGCGGGCAAATAATCGACCAGGGGCGAAATGAATGCTTTGTCGGTGGTGTATTTCTGAATCTGGTCGGTGTAGTGCTGGTCGATGGGTTGGTTGGGATCGCGCGCAAAGCTGGAGTTCAATTGCTGTGAAGGCAGGGGCTGGATCGCAGAGCTCAAGACAAATGCAGCGATGTACAAAACAGGCCTGGAGGTTCTCATGGTCCTCTTTTCGATTGGAACTTACGGGGAGCAGGGCAAGCGGTTCGTCGCAGGTGGCAAGGCAAATTGAAATGGCTTTCGAGTTCACAGACGTACAGATAGGCCGAAAAGCCGCCTATTTTGAGCGGCATTCCCAAACTAAATGGCGGTGCGTGGTCCTTTCAATATCCAGCTGGAATTCTGGAGTGTTTTCTTAAATCGAGCGCAGAGATTGGATCGGGTCGGCGGAGGCGGCGCGGGCTGCCGGCAGCGCCGAGGCGAGCAGCGCAACGAACAGCATGATCAGGACACTTCCCGCGTAAATCCCGGGATCGGTGGCGGTCACATCGAAAAGGAACGAAGTCACGACCTGCGAAACGGCGAACGATGCGAGCACGCCGAACGCGCAGCCGACCAGGGCTACTTTCGCGCTGGATACAAGAACGAGGCGTGCGATTCCCTTGCGCTGAGCGCCGAGCGCCATGCGAATGGCGATTTCCTGGGTACGCAGCGAGACGGAGAAGGCTACCACGGCGTAGATCCCCGAAATGGCGAGGGCGAGGGCGCCGAATGCGAACGCGGAGATGATGCCGGTGTTGAAACGGCGCGGCGCCTCAGATTCCGAAACGATGTCCGACATGGTGCGGACGTGCTGCAAGGCGAGCTGGGGATCGATTTCCGCGATCGTAGCGCGCAGGGTTTCGCGCATCTGGCCGGAAGGCAGCGCGGAGCGAAGGGTGATGTAGCCTCCGGCGGATTCCGCGAGCTTCCACGAGGACTTTGGTCCGTAGAGGATGGCTGGCTGCGTGGCGGGGGCGAACCACTGGTCTGAGTCGGGTTCGTCGCGCGATCCGATTTTTGTGTTGCCGACAATGCCCACGACCGTTGCCCAGGGCAAGCCTTTTTTCGGATTGCCGACATGCATGCGTTTGCCGAGGGCGTTCTGGCCGGGCCAGGAATGCTCGGCCATCGATTGGTTCACGATGATGACGAGGGGCGCATCGGCTCGGTCTTCCCTGGTGAACATGCGGCCCTGGAGCAGGGGAATTCCGAGCGAGCGGAAATAATCGCCTTCGATGGTGCCGAAGGACGCGAACTTCAGCTTCCAGGTTGCGGCGGATTGGCCTTCGAGCGTATACGCCGACATTCCTGCGGAGTCCGACGCGGGCAGAATGTTGGTGAACGCAGCGGCGACGACGCCAGGCTTGTGCGAGAGTCGTTCCAGAACGTCGTGGTGGAAGGCATTGACAGAGGCGTCAGTCGGGTATTGGTCAAGCGGAAGTTGATAACCGGCCACCAGCACGTGGTCGGCGCGATAGCCTGGATCGATCTGCCAGCATCTTCTGATAGCTGCGCAGGAGGGCGCCTGCTGTAGTCAGCAGCACCAGGGCGATGGCGATTTCTGCGACGACGAGGGTGGAGCGGAGCCATGCGTGACTTTTGGCGCCGCCGGTGCGCACGCCTTCTTTGAGGCTCTGATCAGGTCAGTGCGCGCCGCGGCGAATGCGGGTGCAATGCTGCAAAGAATTCCCGTCGCAAGAGCGAGCAGAAGCGTGAAGACCGCGACGCGCGCATCGATCGAGATCGAGCTGATGCGCGGCATGGATTCGGGCAGAAAATGCAGAGCGGTGCGAAGGACTGTTGCCGCGCATGCGAGCCCCAGAAGGCTGCCCGAGAAGCTGAGCAGAAGGCCTTCGCAAACGGACTCGCGCACGATTGCACCCGGACGCGCGCCCAGCGCAAGACGGACGGCGCATTCACGGCGACGGCGGATGGCGCGGACAAGCAGCAAGATGGCGACGTTGACGCAGGCGATCAGCAGGACGATTGAAACGGCGAGGAACAGCGTGCGCAGCAATGGCCTGGTTTCGCCGACGACGTATTCGTGCAGTAGTTTCGCGTCGCCGCGGATGCGCAGGGCCGACATGGTTGGCGGGAAGTTGCGCATGATCTGCTGGGCCACACGACTCGCGTCCTGCGCTGCGGCTGCTTCGCTGACTCCTTCCTTGAGGCGAGCGACGATGCGGTATCCCCAGAAACCGGCGGCCTCTTCGGAAAGCTCATCGGGTGTGAGGCTCATGGGCACCCAAAGCTGCGTTTGGTTCAGGCGTCCGCTGTCGACGGGGAACTCAAAGCTGCGCGGCATGACGCCGATGATCGAATAGACGTTGCGATTGAGTTCGAGGGAGCGGCCGACGACGTTCGGATCGCGCTGATAGCGATTCATCCACAGGGCGTAGCTGATGACGGCCACCGGCTCGTGGGCGTCCTCTTCCTTCTGGGTGAAGACGCGGCCGAGGATTGGCTCAACGCCAAGGGTGGGAAAGACGCCGGCGGTCAGTCGTCCGGCCGAAACCTGTTCGGGAGTCGCGCCGCCTGAGAGTTCGTAGCTTGTGCCGGTGAATCCGCCCATCGACGAGAATGCGGCGGACGCGTGCGCGTAGGTGGCGATTTCGCGGGCGGTCACGCCGATGCCCGAATTGTTGCCCAGGTGATCGCCCACTAAAACCAGCCGGTTGGGATTGCCGAAGGCCAACGGGCGCAGAAGAATGCCCTCGACGAGCGAGAAAATCGCGGTTGTCACACCGATTCCCAGGCCCAGCATCAGAACGACAGTCAGCGTGAATCCGGGTGCCTTCCACAGCTGGCGAGCGGCGAAGCGAAAATCCTGTGCGAGTCCGTGCATGCGACCTCCGTGTTTCCCTAAGCGTGCCGAACGGGTGTAGCGCCAATTATCGCAAAACTCCGAATGCGCAGATTTCTCGAGGCGGTGGGCCGGAGTAGGCTTTTCCGATGAGGTCCATTCGCGCAAGTTGCATCTTTTTCGCCGTCGTCGCTGCTGGAGTGCCGCTGTTCTCCCAGGTTCCACCGCCGCAGCCGCCGGGACCTTCGCCTAACTCGCAGTATCGGCTGGGGCCGGATTCGATGCCGCAGGAGGGCGTGCCCAAAGGCGAGATTCGCGGTCCATTTACTTTGCCTAGCAAGGTGTATCCAGGCACACAGCACACATATTGGGTTTACGTTCCGACGCAGTATGATCCTGCCGTTCCGGCGAGTTTGATGATCTTCAACGATGGGCAGGCATTCAAAGATCCCGACGGTGATGTGCGTACGCAGAACGTGCTCGACAACCTGATTTATCGTCGCGAGATTCCTGTCATGCTGGCTGTTTTTATCAATCCCGGGCGGACGCCGGAGCAGCCGGAGCCCAACGCGCAGGAGTGGGGCGACCATACGACCAATCGTCCAACGGAGTACAACACACCGGATGACAAGTACGCGGGTGTCATCACCGAGGAGCTGATGCCGGTGCTTTACGGCGAATACAACATCTCGCACGATCCGGATCAGCATGGGATCGGAGGGACGAGCTCGGGAGCGATCGCGGCGTTCATGGTGGCGTGGGAGCGGCCCGAGCAATTTCGCAAAGTGTTGAGTATTGTGGGCAGTTTTGTGAATTTGCGGGGCGGCGATGTGTATCCCGAACGCGTTCTGGCGAGCCCTCCAAAGCCCATTCGCATTTTCATGTGCGACGGGCGCAACGACAATCGCGGGGTTCGAAACGGGAATCCTTACGATCAAAGGATGGATTGGTTCTACCAGAATGTTCGGCTCATGAAGGCGCTGACTCAGAAAGGCTACGAGGTGAATTACTCCTGGGGCATGAACCTGCACGGGCAGAAGATGGGTGGCGCGATTTTGCCGGACATGATGCGGTGGTTATGGCGCGACGGCCCGGTTTCGACCGATCCCAATGACATGGTGGAGCGCAGCTTTCGCGAACCCGCGAAGAAGGCTACGCCTTGACGGGATGGCTTCGAGGGTCAGCCTGACTTGCCCAAGCGATTAAAATAGAGTCAGCGACCCAGGCCTCTCCTGCAGCGTCTAATCTCTGGGTTTGCACGGTATTCATGGAGAAATACATATGCCTTTGATGAAAACATCCAATCCGGCCTTGGGCAGCAAGACGTTCCAGAACCTGCCCGGCAGCGGCTACGGCGGCATGATTGATGCCGCTGCGCGCATGAGCCTGAGCGGCACCGTAAATAAGACCGGCCTTCTGCTTGTTTTAGCGATGGCTACCGCGGGCTGGGTCTGGCACCTCTTCATGCAGTCGCGCGACATGGCCGATGTTGCGCCCTATCTGCTGGTTGGCGGACTTGGCGGCTTTGTTGTCGCCATGGTTACGATCTTCAAGAAAGAATGGTCTCCCGTGACGGCGCCGCTGTACGCGCTGCTGGAAGGACTGGTGCTGGGCGGCCTCTCGGCGATCTTCGATTTCCGTTATCCGGGCATCGCGCTCCAGGCTGTGGGATTGACTTTCGGCACGCTGTTCGTGCTCCTGCTGGCCTATAGCTCAGGAATGATCAAGGTGACGCAGAAGTTCCGGCTCGGGGTGGTTGCGGCAACAGGCGGGATCATGCTGTTTTACCTGGCGGAGATGGTCCTGGGCTTCTTCCACGTGCAGTTTCTTGCGATCAATGGCGGGAGCACCATCGGCATCGTCTTCAGCTTGTTTGTCTGTGCGATTGCGGCGCTCAACCTGGTGCTGGACTTCGATTTCATCGAGCAGGGTGTGAACTTCGGCGCTCCAAAATATATGGAATGGTACGGAGCTTTCGGCATCATGGTGACGCTGGTCTGGCTCTACCTGGAGATTCTGCGCCTGCTTTCGAAGATGCGGAGCCGGAATTAACCATCGGGTCAGAAGAGTTTGCGGCGGTAGATCGGAAGCCAGCTTCGGCTGGCTTTCGATTTGGATGAACTCAGGCGAGTCGCAGTCCGGCAGCGACGTGCAATTGAACTGTCTTTCCTCTTTTTCCAGAGACCCGCGCATTCAAGCAATTTCCAACGGGGGATCGGGTATCCTTAGACCAGCCAGCCAACTCACTCCAGGACAAGGATTCCCCCGTGCCGAACAAGCCGAAAGGCCCCCGTGTCCTGATCGTCGATGATGAGCAGATGATTGCGAGCACATTGGCGCAAATTCTGAATGGGAGTGGGTTTGAGGCCAAGGCCGTCTTCAGCGGGGAGCACGCGGTTCCTGAGGCGTCGGAGTTTCGACCTGACGTGCTTCTGACCGATGTGATCATGCGCGGGATTTCGGGAATCGATGTCGCGATGCAAGTCTCCAAGGTGCTGCCGGCCTGCCGGGTCATTCTCTTTTCCGGCCAGGCCTCCACGGCCGACCTGCTGGACCGCGCGGAGGCGCAGGGCTATTCCTTCGAAGTGATTGCCAAGCCGATTCACCCTAAAGAGTTGCTCCGGATGCTGGGTCACCGCGTTTAAGCTACGGTGAGCAATTTTACTCGCCGGCGAGCGTGCCGCCGCGGTTGACGAACACCTGCTGCGGTGCGTACACCTTGGCATCCGCGCCCTGGATTTTCAGGCTGAGGCGTTCGACCTGCGGTTTGCCCTTCAAGGGGGCCGAGAAGGCCAGCCGGTACTGGTTCAGGAAGCGCCGCCGCAGATCCTTGAAAAAGGGATCGAATGAAACCGGATTGCCTGTTCCTTCCCAATAGCTGTTGCCGCCGGTGGCCTGGGTGACCTCAGAGAGAAGACTCTGGCCGGCGTTGCTCTCGTATTCGGAACGATCGACGCGGCCCTGGTTCTTCCAGTAGAAGGAGTAGACGACCAGGCCGGAGCGAATGGAGTCCTGGATCGCGGCTTGCACGTAGGGATCGTCGAGGTCGAGGCGCAGGTTGTAGTAATCGACGCCATCGGTGATCATCACCACTTCGCGTCGCGCTGCGGGATCGTGCGACGGCCAGTTTTTCGCGAGGTCGGAGAGGCAGAAGTAAGCGCTGCTCCCGGTTCCCGCGGCACCGGACGGCAGGTGAAGCCCGTTGAGCACCTGGCCAGCATCGGAGGAAAAGGGGCCCGTCATGGCCGCGCGCCCGTTCTCCATATAGCCGATGGCGATCTTGGTGTTATTGGGCATCTCTTTCACAAAAGTCTCGATGTCGGAGAGTTGGGTGCCCAGGGACGAACGGGCTGAGCTGTCCATCAGAATCACCAGTTCCAACGGGCTGTCTGGCCCCTTTGCCGGCGCAAAATTAGTCACGTTCGACTGCTTGCCATCCACCTTCAACTCGACATTTTGGGGTCCGATGTTGATGCCGGTGGCCTCATTGTTTTTCGGCATGACCGTAATCACGGCCTGCCCTTGCCCCTGCTCGGTTGCTGCTGCGAATGCCGACGCAGCGAGGGAAAGAGTTCCCGCAGCGAGCAGAGCAGCGAATGCCTTTGATTTCATGTAATTTCCTCCCGGAGCATGACGATGTCTCTTCGTCCTGCAGCCCATGTGTCCATTTAGTTAGATGGAATTGGGGAGCGGATGGATGAGAGGAATGGCTGCGGAGCCGATGGAGTGCTCGGTGTGAAGCTGGAGGCCGAGGTGTAAGCGCCGGAGGCGCACGGCAATTGTTAGCCTCGCACTTTAGCATGGATGTAGCACATCACAAGTGGATTTTGAGTCCCGTAGGGACGTTGCATAACCAGTCAGCCGAAGACGTAGCGCTCATCGTACTCGATTCCGCAGTTGCGCAGGAAGGTTGTGAATTCCTCCTCGAAAAGCTGCTTACGGTGGTGTGTTTCCTGATTTCCGATATATTTCTTCACCACAGGGACCTGCGATGGGCTTACGCTGAATGCTCCATACCCCTCCTGCCCGGAGAATTCGGGTCCCATCCAATGGGATGAGCTGCCCTTGAGCTTCTGAACAGCGGAGGCGAGGGGAACCTTCGAGGGCAGCGTGATTAAGAGGTGAACGTGATTCGCGGTGCCGCCGGCGGCGATCAGGCAGAAGCCTTCGCCCTGCGCGATCCGCCGAAATAGGAGTACAGGCCCGACATGCGATCAGGGGGAATGAGCGGTCTGCGCTCCTTGGTGCTGAAAATGCAATGGACGAAATTGGTGGCGTAGGTGTGGGCCATGGTTGCAACGTCTCTTCGGGACCATACCCTGATTCCGATTTCGAGGCTGTGCCGCGCCACACGCGAGAAGAGATGTTGGTTCGCGAGCATTGCAGCGCCGTCCCTAAGGGACGCAGGGCATTTGGTGGGGAAAGCACACCCCACGCTGAAGCGCGGGGCTAAGGAACGCTGCGCCTGGCGGCGCGAGCCACAGAGATCGCGGCTCTGGCAAACTAACATCGATATGAACCCCTTGTCTGTTTTACAAAGCTGGAATTTGTCCCAATGCGACGGCGATTGGGCGCACCAATATGGCGTGAAGATTGAAACTCTGGATAATCCAGGATGGAGCCTTAAAATCGATCTTTGCGGAACCGACGCAAAGGACCGGACGTTCGATCGCACAAGGATCGAGAGAACAGAGGACGACAGGATTTCTTGTTGGGTAGAGAAGAATGAGTTCAATGCTGCCATGGGTCCTCAAAACCTAGCGGAAGGCATAGAAACCTTCTTGCGATGGTTTGAGAACCTTGCGATGGTTTGAGAACTCAAACTGAGATACTACCGACGACTCTCGGCCCGCTTGCAATTCCGCTGCCAATCCTTTATGCTTCATAGATGTGCCCGGAGGTGTCTTCCGGGCTGTCACTATCACCACGGCTTTTGAACCCCTGCGGGGTGGCAAGATTTTTGGATGAGTGCCACTGAAGCTGAAGGGTTTCCCAACAAATGGGGCTGGCAAGAGCGGTGGGAGACGAGGGATGAATGGCAAAAGTCAGCAAGAATATTGCGAAGGCGCGCGCCGCTGTTACCAAGCCGGCGTATCCGCTGCCTGAAGCAGTGAGCCTGCTCAAGCAGGTCAAGTACGCAAAGTTTGATGAGACGGTCGACCTGACCATGCGGTTGGGTGTCGATACACGTCATGCCGACCAGATGGTGCGCGGCACGGTGGTTCTTCCGCACGGATTGGGCAAGACAAAGACGGTGGCGGTGATTGCCACGGGCGACCGCCAGAAGGAAGCGCAGGAAGCCGGCGCGGATTTTGTGGGCGGCGAGGAGATTGGTCGAGAAGATCCAGAAAGAGAACTGGACGGCATTCGATGCGCTGATCGCGACGCCCGACATGATGAAGGTGGTTGGCCGCCTGGGCAAGGTGCTCGGACCGAAGGGCCTGATGCCGAACCCGAAGACCGGCACGGTGACGCAGGATGTGGCGGCGGCGGTGAAAGAGATCAAGGCCGGCAAGGTGGAGTTTCGCGCCGATAAGACCAGCCTGGTGCATGTGCCGGTGGGCAAGCTGAGCTTCGATCCGCAAAAGCTGATCGACAACACGACCACGGTGATCACCTCGATTGTGCGTGCGAAGCCTTCGGCGGCGAAGGGCAAGTACATCAAGAGCGTCACGTTGAGCTCGACGATGGGGCCCGGTGTTCCGCTGGATTCGGCCGTGGCGGACGCGGCGGGCAAGCACTGAGAAGCAGGGACAGGGATCAGGGATAGTGGAGTTGGTCCTGCGGGCTCGCTGGCTTTGTACTCCGGCCTGAAGAGTCCGAAGGAGTTCAGACATTCGCCCGTTGAGGGATTTGGACAGAGGGATCAGGGAACGCGCGACACGGATTGTAGAGGCGAGTTAGTTGAAGCCCTGATCCCTGATCCCTGTTCCCTTAGCCCTGTCGTAGCGGAGCGAAGACATGGCAATTTCAAGAGGGAAGAAGGCGGAGAAGGTTCAGTTGCTGGCAAAGGAGCTGGAGACTTCGACGACGGCAATTATCGGCACGTTTAGCAAGCTGACCGTGGCGCAGGATTTTGCGCTGCGCAAAGTGGTGCGCGAGGCGGGCGGCAAATACCGCGTGGTGAAGAACAAGCTCGCGGCCATTTCCGGCGAGGGCACCAAGGTCGAAGGCGCGCTGAAGGGCCTGAAGGGTGTGAGCGCGGTGGCGTTCACTTCGGGCGATCCGGTTGCGCTGGCCAAGGGCTTTGCCAAGTGGGTCGGCGAGAACGCGGAGTTCCAGTTCAAGCTGGGCATCGTGGATGGCAAGCTGCTGACCGTGGAAGAGGTCAAGGCGCTGGCGACCTTGCCGGGCAAGGAAGAGATTTTTTCGAAGCTGCTGTTCCTGATCAACGCACCGGCGCAGCGGTTGGCGACAGTGATCAATGCCACGGGCCGCGATCTGGCCGTGGTGCTTGGACAGGGCGTCGAGAAGGAAAAGTTTGTCGGCGGCCTAGCGGCACGGCAGTTCGTAGTTCTCAGAGTTCGTAGTTTTGACCGTGAACGATGCGAATGCTCGAACCGGCGAGAAAAAACTAGGAACTACGAACTAAGAACAGTGAACTGGTTTTAGGGTTTTGGCGGTAAAGGAAGGCAGGAAGTGCGCGGGTCTGGCGCATCGGAAACTTCCCGTTTGGAGTTTGCGGCCGGGAATATCGAATTTCAAACGGATTGAATGGAGAAGAGACATGGCGGATCGTCGCAGCAGTTGTGAAGAGCAAATCGTTAGCCTGAGCCTGCTGGAAGCGGCGGCCCTGGTGAAGAAGCTGGAAGAGAGGCTTGGTGTTTCAGCAGCTGCGGCGGCCCCGGTTGCGGTGGCAGGCGGCGGTGCGGGTGCAGCGGCTCCGGCAGTTGAAGAGAAGACCGAATTTCAGGTCATTCTCAAGGATGCCGGCGCGAACAAGATCAACACCATCAAGGCCGTACGCGAAGTGACCTCGCTCGGCCTGAAGGAAGCCAAGGACCTGGTCGATGGGGCACCCAAAGCCCTGAAGGAGAGCGCGACCAAGGACGAGGCCGAGGCCATCAAGAAGAAATTTGAAGGTGTGGCGACGGTCGAAATCAAGTAGTTGGCACGAAACTTGCAAGACGCGCCGGGACGCGCTACGATAGTCGTTGCGCGTCTTTCCGTCCTTTTTAGGATTTCCTCGGGAATAGGCGGAACCGGTCGACGCGTCTTGAGAAAAGCAACAGAGCATGTTCGCATCTGAGGGCTGGAGCAGTGCCAAGCACTCCGGCGGTAGCAGAAGCAAGCAAATAAATGCTCTAGGGTCAATGGAATAGGCGGATTTCCATTGATGATGGCGATAGCTGGCGGGCGAGCGGCAGAAGCGAGCTTTGGGATCGGCGAGAACAGGCAAAAGAATTCGGATGGGGGCATTGGCGAACAGCCACGCTCGTGAGGCATTGCGTCCTTACGGGCATTTCGTGTCTCTCCACCACGGCAGATAAGGCCTTTCCGGCAAAATCTACCCGATGGGTGCAGGAGTACCAACTTAGTCACCTGCACGCCTGCTTCTCTGATTGTGCGCAGTCTAGCGCATGAACTCAATCGCCGCAATGCCCAGAAGCGCGCTTTGGTGGTGCAATTTTCTCGCGGGAATGCTTGGCAAAAGGATGCACCGGAATGGCAGCGGCCTGGCACGGCCGGTTGGCTTCTTCTGGTGGGGTTGGATGCGAAGTGCGCCAATCCGGGATATTCGATTTCTTACCGTAATCTGCCGGCGCCCCGAGACTCGGGTGCTGGCCCGACGCCGCCCCAGAGCGGCCCGGTATGAAGAGCCTCAGGAGTGAAGCATGCCCAACGAGAAGCGCGCGATTCGCAGCCGGCTCGATTTTTCAAAGATTCCAACCGCAACCCAGATTCCTAACCTGATTGAAGTGCAGCGGCGTTCGTATGAGCGCTTTCTGCAGATGGACAAGCTGCCCAACGAGCGCGATGATTCGGGCCTGCAGTCGGTTTTTGTGTCTGTTTTTCCGATCACCGATTTTCGCGGCATCTCGCAGCTTGATTTCGTTGACTACGCGATCGGCAACTGGGAGTGCAAGTGCGGCCACCTGAAAGGGCTGCATCACCTGCGCACGGCCTGCGTGAATTGCGGATCGATGGTGATCACGGATCCGTTTCTTCCCGGCGATGTGCTTTGCCAGAAGTGCGGAACCTACAACAAGAACACGCCCGACTTCTGCAACAAGTGCGGCGACCCTGTGGGCCTGCAGTTGAAGTACGACCAGCAGGAGTGCGAAGAGCGCGGCATGACTTTCTCCGCGCCTCTCAAGGTGACCGTCCGCCTGACGATCTACGACAAGGATCCGGAGACGGGCAACAAGACCATTCGCGACATCAAGGAGCAGGAAGTCTTCTTCGGCGATATTCCGCTGATGACGCCGAACGGCACGTTTATCGTGAACGGCACGGAGCGCGTGATCGTTTCGCAGCTGCACCGTTCGCCCGGCGTCTTCTTTGAGACGGCGAACAACCGTACCTACTTCCTGGGCAAGATCATTCCCTATCGCGGATCGTGGGTGGAGTTCGAGTACGACCAGAAGAACACGCTCTATGTGCGCATCGACCGCAAGCGCAAGTTCCTGGGCACGATCTTCCTGCGCGCGCTGGGGCTGCGTTCCGACGAGGAGATTCTGAAGACCTTCTATACCGTCGATCGCATCAACATCGCCGATGGCAAGTTGCACTGGGCGGTTGCGCCGGAAGGCAAGTCGACGCACCTTTTGGGTGCGAAGCCGGCGCATGCTGTTCTGCACAAGGGCGAAGAGATCGCGCACTCCGGCCGCAAGGTCACGGCGCACACGCTCAAGGCCATTCGTGCTGCCGGTATCGAGAAGGTTGAAGTCGAATCCGCGGAACTGGATGGCGCGCTGACTGCGTCCGATGTGGTGGATATGGCGACCGGCGAAGTGATCGTGGAAGCCAATGTTGAGTTGACTGCCGATCGCCTGCACAAGGTGCTTTCCAGCGGCGCTTCGAGCTTCGAGGTCTTCTTCCCCGAGCGCGACGACGTGGGCAACATTATTACCAACACGCTCAAGCGCGACTCGGTGCACAAGCCGGAAGAGGCGCTGATCGAGATTTACCGCAAGCTGCGGCCGGGCGATCCGCCGACGCTGGATACGGCGACGGCGTTGTTCGAAGGCATGTTCTTCGATGCGCGCAAGTACGACTTCTCGCGCGTGGGCCGTTTGAAGTTCAACATCAAGCTCTATGAGAACCAGGACGCGACGCCAGCTCGATCATCGCACCCTGACGCCCGAGGATTTCTACGCGACGATTCGCTACCTGCTGAAGCTGCGCAAGAACATCGGCATGGTGGACGATATCGATCACCTGGGCAATCGCCGTGTGCGCGCCGTGGGTGAGCTGATGGAGAACCAGTTCCGCATCGGCCTGGTCCGCATGGAGCGCGCCATCAAGGAAAAGATGAGCGTGTACCAGGAGCTCACGACCGCGATGCCGCACGACCTGATCAATGCCAAGCCGGTCATGGCCGCGATCCGCGAGTTCTTTGGTTCGTCGCAGCTGTCGCAGTTCATGGACCAGACCAATCCGCTGTCGGAGATCACGCACAAGCGTCGTCTCTCAGCACTTGGGCCGGGCGGTTTGTCGCGTGAACGCGCTGGATTCGAAGTCCGCGACGTGCATCCGACGCACTACGGCCGTATCTGCCCGATTGAAACGCCGGAAGGTCCGAACATCGGCCTGATCAGCTCGCTGAGCTGCTTTGCGCGCATCAATGAGTACGGCTTCATCGAGTCGCCTTACCGCAAGGTGAAGGACGCGCGCATTCTCGACTACGTGGAAATCACCAACGCCGGCGAAAGCGGTCTGCGCGTGGGCGATCACATCGAGAAGGAAGAAGCGGGCAAGCTGAATGCTTCGCTGAAGAAGCAGAGCAAGCGGCAGATCGATTACATCCCGTTCAGCTTCTACCTGTCGGCATGGGAAGAAGACAAGCACACCATCGCGCAGGCCAACATCGAGTTCAACGACGCAGGGCCAGATCACCGAAGACCTGGTGAATGCGCGCCGGCAGGGCAACTTCGTCCTGGTGAACCGCGCTGAAGTGGACTACATCGACGTCTCGCCGAAGCAGCTTGTTTCGGTGGCCGCGTCGCTGGTGCCGTTCCTCGAACATGACGACGCCAACCGCGCGCTGATGGGCGCCAACATGCAACGGCAGTCCGTGCCGCTGCTGGTGGCAGAGGCTCCGCTGGTGGGCACGGGCATGGAAGGCGTGACGGCTCGCGACTCCGGCGCCGTGATCCTGGCCAAGCGCAACGGCATCGTGGATTCGGTCGACTCCGAGCGCATTATCGTGCGCGTCGAAGGCGAACATCATCCTACGCAGTTGTCGCGCGAAGTTGGTTCGGATATTTACACGCTGATCAAGTTCAAGCGTTCGAACCAGAACACATGCATCAACCAGAAGCCGGTCGTCCGCGAGGGCGAGCGCGTCATCAAGGGCCAGGTCATCGCCGATGGGCCTTGCACCGAGCAGGGCGAGTTAGCGCTGGGGCGCAACGTGCTGGTCGGCCTTCATGCCATGGCGCGGTTACAACTTCGAGGACGCAATCCTCATCAGCGAAAAGCTGGTGCGCGAGGACTACTACACCTCGGTGCACATCGAGGAGTTCGAGATCGAGGCTCGCGACACGAAGCTGGGTCCCGAGGAAATCACGCGCGACATTCCCAATGTGTCGGAGCATGCGCTGCGCGATCTTGACGAGAGCGGAGTGATTCGCATCGGCGCCCAGATCGGCCATGGCGACATCCTGGTCGGCAAGGTAACGCCGAAGGGCGAAACGCAGCTGACGCCGGAAGAGAAGCTGCTCCGCGCGATCTTCGGCGAAAAAGCCGGCGATGTGCGCGATGCTTCGCTCACCTGCCCTCCGGGTATTGAGGGCACGGTGGTCGATGTCCGCATCTTCTCCCGCAAGGGACAGGAGAAGGACGAGCGCGCCAAGCAGATTGAGGCGGAGTATGTTTCGAAGCTCGAGAAGAACCTCGGCGACGAAATCCGCATTCTGACGGACGAGCGGTTGAAGCGGCTCGAAGCCATCCTGGGCAACAAGGAAGTGTTGGCCGATCTGCACGACGAGCGGACCAACAAGCGCCTGTTGACCAAGGGAGCCATGGTTGATCGCGAGACGATCGAGCGCATCTCGACCAAGAACCTCAAGCGTATCCGCTATAACGACAAGGATCCCCGCGTCAACGAGCAGATCGATGAGATCGAGGAGATGACTTCGCGCCAGATCGAAGTGCTGCGCAAGATCACCAACGAGAAGATCGCCAAGCTGCAAAAGGGCGATGAACTTCCTCCGGGCGTGATCAAGCTGGTCAAGGTCTATGTCGCCATGAAGCGCAAGCTTTCTGTCGGCGACAAGATGGCCGGCCGTCACGGCAACAAGGGTGTGATTGCACGCATTCTGCCTGAAGAAGACATGCCGTATCTGCCCGATGGAACGCCGGTGGAGATTGTTCTGAATCCGCTGGGCGTGCCAGCCGTATGAACGTGGGCCAGATTCTCGAAACGCACCTTGGTTGGGCTGCGGCAGCGCTAGGCAAGAAGATCGCTGCGCTGGTTAAGCTCAACATCGAGGCGGAGGCGGTGCGCGAAGCGGTGAAGAAGGAGTTCGCTGGAACCGCGACGTTGCGCCAGCTGCTTGAGCTCGACGACGAGACGCTGTTGCGTGTCGCTGCCGGTATGCAGCGCGGCATCTGGTTCGGCACGGCGGTGTTCGACGGCGCCAAGGAAGAAGAGATCAAGGCGCTGCTAGCGTCGGCTGGTCTGCCTTCGTCCGGAAAGACGGCGCTGTTCGACGGCATGACGGGCGAGCAATTCGAACAGCCGGTCACGGTGGGCTACATCTACATGCTCAAGCTGTCGCACCTGGTGGACGACAAGATTCACGCGCGTTCCATCGGGCCGTACTCGCTGATCACCCAGCAGCCGCTGGGCGGCAAGGCGCAGTTCGGCGGACAGCGTTTCGGTGAGATGGAAGTGTGGGCGCTGGAAGCCTACGGCGCCGCGTACATCCTGCAGGAACTGCTGACTGCCAAGTCCGATGACGTGTATGGCCGTACCAAGATCTACGAGGCCATCGTCAAGGGCGAAGCAGCGATCGAGCCAGGTGTGCCGGAGTCGTTCAACGTGCTGATTCGCGAGTTGCAGTCGCTGTGCCTGGATGTGGAACTGATCAAGCGCGCAGACCTTCTGAAAAAAGTGCCCGTGCCGGAAGTAGCAGCGGTAGCCGATTAAGTGCAGCCTCTGGCTGCCAGCTTCCAGCTGCTAGCTCGATCGTGCCGCCGCTCAATTCCGCGGCCTTCGATCGAGCGAAGGAAAAGCTAGAAGCTAGCGGCTAAAAGCTAGTAGCTGAAATTTTCAGGGTCCTTCTTGAAAGCGGATTTCGCCGCTTCCCGGGAAGGAAGGATCCTTAAGCAATCCCGGGGTTACCGCGGCAGGCAAAAAAAGCCCGCCAAGGAGGGTCGCCTTGTTCCGTTCGAACCCGTTTGAACTCACCAGCCCGATTACCGATTTCGATGCCATCCGCATCATGCTGGCTTCGCCCGAGAAGATCCGCAGCTGGTCGCATGGTGAGGTCACCAAACCCGAAACCATCAACTACCGCACTTTCAAGCCGGAGCGCGATGGCTTGTTCTGCGCCCGCATCTTTGGTCCTGTGACCGACTGGGAGTGCTTGTGCGGCAAGTACAAGCGCATGAAGCACCGCGGAGTGATCTGCGACAAGTGCGGCGTCGAAGTGACGGTGAGCAAGGTGCGCCGCGAGCGCATGGGCCATATTGAGCTAGCGTCTCCGTGCTCGCATGTCTGGTTCTTCAAGGGCCTGCCTTCGCGCATCGGCCACCTGCTCGACATCTCGCTGCGCGACCTGGAGAGCATTCTTTACTTCGAGTCGTACGTCGTGGTCGATCCCGGCGACGCGCCGGTAAAAGAGCGCGAGATCATCAAGGACGAGAATAAATATCGCGAGCTCGACCAGCAGTATCGTCCGTCGGGCTTCAAGGCCATGATGGGCGCCGAGGCGATCAAGGAACTGCTGAAGCGCGTGCAGGTGGACGATCTGGCTGTCGAACTGCGCGAGCGCATGAAGCAGGAGAACTCCGCACAGAAGAAGCTCAAGTATGCGAAGCGTCTCAAAGTGGTCGAGGCCTTCCGCAAGAGCAGCAACAAGCCGCAGTGGATGATTCTCGATGTGCTGCCGGTCATTCCTCCAGAGCTGCGCCCCCTGGTGCCGCTGGACGGCGGCCGTTTTGCGACGTCCGATTTGAACGATCTCTATCGCCGCGTCATCAACCGCAACAACCGGTTGAAGAAGCTGATGGACCTGCACGCGCCTGAAGTGATCGTGCGCAATGAAAAGCGCATGCTGCAGGAAGCTGTGGACGCGCTGTTTGATAACGGCCGTCGCGGCCGTGTGCTGCGTGGCGCCAACAACCGCCCGTTGAAGTCGCTGTCGCGATACGTTGAAGGGCAAGCAGGGCCGTTTCCGCCAGAACCTGCTGGGCAAGCGCGTCGATTACTCCGGCCGTTCGGTCATCGTGGTCGGGCCGGAATTGAAGCTGCATCAGTGCGGTTTGCCGAAGAAGATGGCGCTCGAGCTGTTCAAGCCATTTATCTATCACCGCCTGGAACAGACGGGCCACTGCACCACGATCAAGCAAGCCAAGGAAATGGTCGAGATGCAGGAGCCGGTGGTATGGGACATCCTTGAAGAAGTGATCAAGGATCACCCGGTGCTGTTGAACCGCGCCCCAACGCTGCATCGACTCGGCATCCAGGCTTTTGAGCCGGTGCTGGTGGAAGGCAAGGCCATCAAGATTCACCCGCTGGTTTGCACGGCGTTCAACGCGGACTTCGACGGCGACCAGATGGCAGTGCACATTCCGCTGTCGCCTGAAGCGCAGATTGAAGCCAGCGTGCTGATGCTCGCCTCGCACAACATCCTTTCGCCTGCATCGGGACAGCCGATTACCGTGCCGACGCAGGACATGGTGCTTGGCCTCTACTACCTGACCAAGGCGAAAAAGGGAGGGATCGGCGAAGGCCGCACCTTCTCGAACACCGATGAGATCCTGATGGCTCTCGAAGCGCGTGAAGTCGAGACGCTGACGCCCATCCGCCTGCGCTACACGGGCAAGGTGCTCGACATGGCGACGGCGTATGACGACCAGGATTTGACGCATACCGACCCGGTGGACTTCAACAAGGAGTACATCTCGACGACGGTCGGCCGCGTGATCCTCAACGACGCGTTGCCACCGGGCATGCCGTACATTAACGGCCTGCTCAAGAAAAAGGGCATCGGGCAGCTGGTCAACTACTGCAACCAGAACCTCGGGCTTGAAGTCACGGTGCGGATGCTTGACCGCATCAAGTCATTGGGCTTTAACTACGCGACCAAGTCCGGGCTTTCAGTTGGCCTGGACGACATGGTGATCCCGGCCAGCAAGTACACCACCGTGGACGCAGCCGACAAGAAGGTGATCGAAGTTCAGAAGCAATATATGGACGGCGCCATCACCAACGGCGAGCGTGCCAACAAGGTCATCCAGATGTGGTCGGCTGTGACCGATCAAGTGGCCGATGAGATGTTCGGCAACATGAAGCGCGCGGACGATGAAGGCGCGATGAACCCGATCTACATCATGGCCGATTCGGGCGCTCGTGGTTCGAAGCAGCAGATTCGTCAGCTGTCGGGCATGCGCGGATTGATGGCCAAGCCGTCGGGAGAAGTGATTGAAACGCCGATCACCGCGAATTTCCGCGAAGGCTTGACGGTGTTGGAATACTTCATTTCCACACACGGGGCACGTAAAGGATTGGCCGATACGGCGCTCAAGACTGCCGATTCGGGCTACCTGACCCGCCGCCTGGTCGACGTGGCGCAAGACGTGATCGTGACTGAATTCGATTGCGGAACATCGGAAGGCATCTACGTCGGATCGATCGTTGAATCCGGTGAGATCATCGAGCCGCTGAGAGACCGCATCATCGGCCGCGTTTCTCTTGAAAGAATCAAGGACTACGACGGCAATGTGGTGATCGAAGTGAACCAGCCCATCGACGAAGACATCGCTTCGGCGATTCAGGGCGCGGGTGTCGAGCGGGTGAAGATCCGTTCGGTGCTCACGTGCGAATCGCGGCGCGGCGTTTGCGCGTTGTGCTACGGGCGCAACCTTGGCTCTGGCCGCATGGTCGAGCTGGGTGAAACCTGCGGCGTCATCGCAGCGCAGTCGATCGGAGAGCCGGGAACGCAGCTCACCATGCGTACCTTCCACGTAGGCGGCACTGCCAGCCGCGTGCAGGACAAGTCACGCCTCGATGCCAAGAACAATGGCCTGGTGCGCTTGATCAACCTCAGCACCGTCGAAAGCAAGGACGGCACGCTGGTGGCGATGAACCGCTCCGGATCCATTGCCATTGTGGACGAACGTGGCCGCGAGAAGGAGCGCTACCAGGTTGTCTATGGTGCACGCCTGCGGGTGAAGGAAGGCGAGGCGGTCAAGCTGGGCCAGTTGCTGGCCGAGTGGGATCCGTACACCTACGCCATCCTTACCGAAATTGGCGGCGCGGTGCAGTTCAAGGACCTGCAGGAAGGCATCACGCTGAACGAGGAAGTCGACGAAGTGACCGGCCTCTCGCGTTGGGTGGTTGCCGACTCGCCCGACGAAAAACGGCAGCCGACCTTCGTGGTCAAGAACCCCAAGGGCAGCAAGCGTTATCTGCTGCCGCGCGGCGCTCACTTGATGGTGCAGGACGGCGATGAAGTAGGTCCCGGCGATGTGCTTGCCAAGATTCCCAAGGAGAGCACGCGCACCAAGGACATCACCGGCGGTCTGCCGCGCGTGGTCGAGTTGTTCGAAGCGCGTAAGCCGCGCGAGACTGCCATCATCAGCGAGATCGACGGTGTGGTCCGCTTCGGTGAAGTGCTCAAGGGACAGCGGAAGATCTACGTCACGGCGGACAACGGCGACGAGAAAGAGTACTCGGTACCGCGTGGTATTCACGTCAACGTACAGGAAGGCGAGCGTCTGCGCGCCGGCGATCCACTGATGGACGGACCGCTGAACCCGCATGACATTCTCGACGTCCTCGGCGAGAAGGAACTGCAGGCGTACCTGGTGAACGAAATCCAGGAAGTCTACCGTCTCCAGGGCGTGGCTATCTCGGACAAGCACATCGAAGTCATCGTGCGGCAGATGCTGCGCTGGGTCAGGATCGATGAAGTGGGTGATACCAACTTCCTGCTCGAGCAGCAAGTGGATCGCTTCCGCTTCAACGAAGAGAACGAGCGTGTGATGGCGCAGGGAAGCCGCCCGGCAACGGGACGTCCACTGCTGCTGGGCATCACGAAGGCCTCGCTCTCGACCGACAGCTTCATCTCCGCAGCGAGCTTCCAGGAGACCACGCGCGTTCTTACCGAGGCCAGCATCAACGGTGCGATAGACAACCTGCGCGGCCTCAAGGAGAATGTCATCGTCGGCCGCCTGATTCCAGCAGGAACGGGGCTCGAGTACTATCGCAATGTCCAGCTCTCACCAGAACTGGAAGAAGCGGCCGCCCGCGTCCAGCAGGAGGTTTCGGCCGAGATCGAAGCGGCAGAGCGCGAACTGGAGCTTATGCGCCAGGAAGGCGAGGCCGAAGAGATGGCAGCCGAGTGAACTAGCCGTTCAGGCAACGTTCCCGAAGACAGTAACGAAACAAAAAGGCCTGGCTCGCGCCGGGCCTTTTCTTTTGAGTCAGGGACGATCTTGATTGTTTCTCGTTGCGGAATTCTTCAGCGCCTGGTGAGGCTACGGCCGGTTTCTTTCTTGATCTTTTTCGATACGTACATCGCCGCGTCCGCAGCGCTGAAAAGGGTGTCCTTGGTTTCGCCGTCTTCCGGATAGAGCGCGGTTCCCAGGCTGGCCGAGCCACGAAGCTTGTGGCCGCCGAGCTCAAATTCAGCGTGGAAGCACCGTTCGAGACGAAGCGCTACTTCTTCCACTTCCGCGTGACCGCGAACGTTCGGAAGCAGCACGGCGAACTCATCGCCGCCGATACGCGCCAGCATATCTGTTGGACGCAGCTGATGCTTCATTCGCAATGCCGCTTCCTGCAAGTAAAGGTCCCCCACGCGATGCCCGAAGCGGTCGTTCATGTGCTTGAAATCGTCAAGGTCAATGTAGACCATTCCGAAAGAGATGGACTTCAGCCGCGCATCTTCAATCAGTGTGTTAAGACGCCGCTCGAGTGAAAACCGGTTGTAAATGTCGGTGAGCAGGTCAAACTCCGACCTGTGCACCAGGTCGGAATACAGACCTAGCGTGTCAATTGCCATGGTGGCGAGCCATGCTCCCATCGAAAGGGCTTCCCGCGCGTGGGCAAATACCGGCGCGAGCGGGTCGACTTTGGCAAACAGGAGTCCGTGAAGCGGCCCCGATCGCGATGAGATTTCCTGGCGAATCATCTCCGATTCGTGCAGTTCCGGAGGGACACATCCCAGCTTGAGCGAGTCTCCCACTTCGCACCAGCACGGCGCGCCGCCGAGCCGGAATGACACAAGCTCCGTGATCTGCAGCAGGATTTCCGGCAAAGGCCGGGTTCCGTTGATGTCTTCCAGGATCCGGCTTTTTTTCCGTTCCAGAATGGCCTCGGCTTCGATGCGCGTCGCCAGTTCTGCGGTTTGGCGATGCACTTTCCGCCGGAGCATCCAAACCCACGCGCAGACCGCGCAAACAATGACCAGGAGCACGCTCACCACTTGAACCAGGTTGCGAACGTTCAACCAGGACGGGCTTGCGATCACCACCACATCGGAAGTCGAGCGCAAGAGGATTCCGAAGGCCATGGGACCATTGAATGGATTCGCATCGTCATGGATGACGACCCCTGTAATTCGAACCTTGCTGCCCGGCGGAATCGCCGGCAGTGGGGGAAGTGCTCTTGAAGCGCCGAATTCGACGACGTAGGGATGGCGGACTGAGGCCGAAAAGAGATGGCCCTCGGCGGAGACGATGTAGACATCCTGCACATGCTCGCGCACTTGCGTTACGACGCTTCCCTCGATCGAAACCAGGTCGAACGCATGCCGGCCGGACGCGACTTCAAGCCAGTCGACGGGCAAGGGCGAAACAGGCGCTATTGTCCCCGTGCTGCGCAGATCGCCAGATTTAATGGTCAGGAAGCCGTTCTCCACCGTTGGAATACCAATGGCTTCGGCTTGATCGCCAACGCTCAGCTGATCGATGGTTGGAGTCAACACACGGATGCTTCGGCTTCCGTCCTGAAGGACAGCCATCTGGGTGGGGTAGAAATAGGTGATGATGCCCTGTATGCGCACCCTGCCGGTGTGATCGTGGTCGTCATAGACCGTCAACACCTGGTCCATCGGGGTGACAGGAATAGACCAGGCATCGACCGAAGCTTTGTGCAGGATCTTCACATCATCGAGAGATGTGACATGAATCAGAATTCCGGTTTGCTGCATTTTGCCATCGAACTGGCCGGAAGCAACTCCTGTAATTTCCGCATCGGCATCGAGCAGGTCGCTCAACCGCGGCAGAACTCCACTGTCAACGGTGACTTTGGCATCTCCGCCGTTGAGCAGAATCTCGAACTGCGTCACATGCCGGCCGGAACTCAAGCCGTCGGTTGCCGACCGGATCTGCCCCCGTACTGTCACGTAACGGCAATCGAACTTCGATTGGATGAGTGGGACAAAATCTGCCGGGACAGGCTTCGGCAAATCGCCGTGGTGAAGAAAGGTCAGATCACTACTAACGACAATCGGGCGGAAGCTCTCTTTGGTGATGCCGCGAATCAGGATGCGATCGCCGGGCTCGAGTTTGAGGCTGGTGGTTGTCAAGATGAAGATGGCGTTGTCATGATCCTGAACAAACAGGGTTCTTTCATTCCCGCGAAAATAGGTAACCGTGGCTTCAAAGGCCACGGGTAGGGCATGGCTCGCTTCAGCGTTGCTGAGCTTGTGGATTGCACTCAGGGTCGTGAGGGGAGCGGGCGGCGGTGCAGCCCATGCAACCGAGGTGCACACAAGAAGGAGCGAAATTGCAGGAAGCCACGAAGCCGTCGAGCGGCCTTCGCGCGTCGATGCCCCCTTTGATTTGAACCGCATGCAACATTATCGGCATCGCTTAATCCGGATATCAATGTATCGCTGGGTCGAATAGAAACTAAAGGGTGATCGATCCTCCCCCAAACGAGGAGGTCTCGTACCGCGCTTTAGAGTCTGGCCAACGCGATTCAGATCTCGGGGCGAAGCCAGGTCACCGAGGGTCGCCGACCTCGAAACCTGCGATTGAAACCGGCCGGCCTCTGGTTGGCTTAGCCGCTCCGGCGCGAAGACATCTTCCCGCTGGCACGGCGGTTATTCTTGGCCGAATACATGGCCGCGTCCGCCGCGCTCAGCAGGCTGTCGGAGGTGGTGCCGTCGATCGGGTAGATGGCCAGTCCCACGCTTGCTGCTCCCCGCAGTACATAGCCTTCGAGAGCAAAGGGGGCATCGAAGCAGCGTTCCAGCCGCTGCGCTATCTCCTCCACATCGCTCCGTCCGTGCACCACGGTTACCAGGGCCGCAAACTCGTCGCCCCCCAGCCGTCCGAGGACGTCGCCGGTGCGCAGTTGCCGCTTCATGCGCAGGGACACTTCCTGCAGATAGAGGTCGCCGACATGATGGCCATACATGTCGTTCACCAGCTTGAAGTCATCGAGGTCCACATAGATTAATCCGAAGTTAGATCCGCTTTCATGCGCCTTTTGAATTAATTCGAGCAGATGCCTGTCCAGGGAAAATCGATTGTACATATCGGTAAGCAAATCGAACTCCGAGCGATGAACCAGGTCGCTATAGAGCTTGCGCGTCTCAATGGAGAGAGTCGCGAGCCGCACTCCGGCGGTGAGCGCTTCCTGTTCCTCTTTATCGTTTTCGTCCATTGACTCGAGCGCCGCGGACAGCGTCCCGAGCACTAATCCGGTGCGGGAGTGAATCTCCTGACTGATAATTCGCAAACCGGTTTTGGTTGCCGGAGGATGCCCAAGGAGCGGCCCCTCGCTGACCTGGCACCAGCATGGCGCGCCATTCAGCATGTACGAAACCATCTCTGTGATGTGTTCGACAATATCGCCCAGCGGCCGCGAGCTATTGATGTCTTCGAGGACGCGGCTGCGCCGCTGTTCCAATTGCGCAATGCGGCGTTCCTGCGCGGCATCGGCCTCGCTCTGCGCCGTGATGGCCGCAGTCTGCTGTCTCACTCTCCTGCGCAGCATCCAGACCCAGAAACTGACGACGAGCACTACGAGAAAGAGCAGCCCGGCAAGCTTGGCAAGATTCCCGACTGTGCGCCACGGGGCTCCAGCGATCACCGTGATGTCGTCGGGAGAGCGCAGCAAGATGTCAAAAGGTACACGCGTGTCCAGCGGGCTGGATGCGTTGGTGAAACACACGCCCACAACCTGGACTCTGGTGCCTTGCGCCAGGTGCTTCATTGGCGAAGTCGAATCCTGATCATCGCCGTCCGAGGCTGGATGTTTGTAAATTGCGGAAAACAGATCGCCGTTGGAATCGAGTACGTATTCGTCCTGTGCAGCGCCTCGCACTTCGGCAACGACCGAGCCCTCGATCGTGACGAGATCGAACAAGTCCCTGCTGGTTGAGAGCTGCTCCCAGGTTACGGGCTTCGGCGTGATCGGAGCGGGTTTGCCACTGTCCTGAATTTCGGCGCTGGCAAGCGCCAGAAGTCCATTGCGCAGATCGGGAAATCCGGTGGCATCCGCAGCGTCTCCGACATGCAGCGGCGCGATCGAGGAGGTCACGAGCCAGAGGCTCTTGTTGCCCTTCCTGCAGAACGGCATCGGAGCCGGGCCGATAATATGTGATCGTCCCGTGGACGCGGAGTCTCTTGCTTGAGTTGCTGACGTGGAATCCGGTAAGAATCTGGTCCATCGGTGTAACCGGCAAATCCCACGGGCTCGAGGCGGCATGGTGCAATACCTTTACGCCGTCAATCGAACTCACATGCAGCACCACACCGGTCTGTTGCATCTTGCCGTCAAACCGGCCCGATACCGCGCCTGTTACCAGGACTTCGCCATCCAGCAGCGAACTTAGAATCTCCTGATTGTCCACGTCGACCGCGGCGTCGATCTCTCCGCCGTCCGTATGCAGTTGCAGGAGCGTACTACGGACATTCTGGTTGACGACGGTATCGGCATCGCGAACGACCGCATAGACGGTTACGAACCTGGCGTCCAAATCGCCATGGATCAGCTGGTCGAAGGTGGCAGGAACCGGGGGCGGGAGGGTGCCATGGTGCAACATTGTCACACTGGTTGCAACGACGATCGGCCTGAACGACGCCTTGGTTGTTCCTGTGATCGAAACGCGGTCGCCCGGGACCAGCAGATTCTGTGTTCCCCAATCAACGAAAATGGCCGCGTCGCCATCCTGAACATAGAGGGCACGCTGATAGGTGCGAACGTAGGTGACGGTCGCTTCGAATTGGACCGGGAGCGATTGGTCGGCCTCTGCGTTTGATAAAGCGCGGACGGCGCGCAGAGAAGTGATGGGCTTCGGCTGGGCACACGCCATGGAGACGCATGCTGCAACCAAAACCACAAGGGCAATCGCTTTCCCGGTGAGGGATGTGCCAACAGCTGCCCCTTGCAGCTTGGCACCCTCAGCGTCTGTCATGCCTCGATCCTTCCCCAAAATGCCTTGCGCAAATCCCCGTAGCAAAGCAGGGCTAGAAAGCCTAAGAATGGGCTGAATTCCTTTAGATTGTTACGTCTTCATCTTACTCTGAAAGAAAAATGCTCTAATAGCCCTTTTAGGGCATGACGCTTATGCATGCCGCTGGTAACCAGCTGTCGTCTAAGTTGGATGCCCTTGGCGTGCACTCCGGCAACCGGCTTGCGTGCAAGTCGTGATTTTTGATCGCAGAGTGGTCTTCTATGACGAATCAGCCTGAATCTCCGAATCTCATCCCGTTCTCATCCCCGAGCGGTACGCAAGCGCAACCTACCCGGCGTATCCGCGTTCTCGGCGTACCGCTGGACATGGGCGCCAGCCGCCGCGGGGTCGACATGGGCCCGTCTGCCATGCGTGTGGCGGGACTGGAAGCTCGGCTGGAGGCGCTGGGCCATCAGGTGACCGACGGGGGCAATATCCTCGTGGAGATTGCCGAGACGCAGGCTTTTGGCAGCCACAATGCCCGCTACCTGAAGCAGATTGCGGAGACCTGCACGCGGACTGCAGAGGCCGTCGTCAAGACGCTGGAAGAGGGTAAGACCCCGCTGGTGCTGGGTGGAGACCACTCGCTGGCGGCCGGTTCAGTCTCCGGTGTGGCTGAGTTTTATCGCCGCCAGGGCCAGAAGATCGGTGTGATCTGGATCGATGCTCACACCGACATCAACACGCCCGATACCTCGCCTTCAGGCAATGTGCATGGCATGCCGCTGGCGTCGCTGCTGGGCCTGGGGCCCGAGCCGCTGGGCAACATCTTCGGCTATTCGCCCAAGATTGCGCCGGAGAATACCGTGCTGGTGGGCATCCGCGACGTGGATGCGGCGGAGAGCGCCAATATCCGCCGCGCTGGGATTACCGAGGTCTACACCATGCGCGACATCGACGAGCGCGGCATGCGCGCGGTGATGGAAGAAGCATTGCGGGCCGCGGGGCGCGGAACGGTTGGCTATCATGTGTCGCTCGACATGGACTGGATCGATCCGGAGGATGCGCCGGGAGTGGGCACGCCGGTGCGCGGCGGCGCCACCTATCGCGAGGCGCATCTGGCCATGGAGATTCTTGCGGATCATGGGCGCATGGTGAGCTTCGAAATCGTCGAGGTGAATCCGGTGATCGACGAGCACAATCGGACTGCGGATCTCGCCGTGGAACTGGCCTGTTCGGCGTTTGGGAAGAAGATACTCTAAGCGCCTGGCTTGTGATTGGGGTTCTACACTGGTTGGCGGGACTCATTTTTCTTTTCCGGTGGTGATCGCAGCGCAATGGCGAAAAAACTTCGTGTCGGTATCTTGTTTGGCGGGCGCAGCGGCGAGCATGAGGTCTCGCTGCTCTCGGCGGCTTCGATTTTGAAGGCGATCGATCGCAAGAAGTTCGATGTGGTGCCCATCGGCATCACCAAAGAAGGCCGCTGGCTTGGCGCGGGCGATGCGCACAGCCTGCTCGACGGCGAAAGCAGCCCTGTCGCACGGCGATTGCGCGCGGGCGACCCGGAAGCGACGCCCGGCGCCAAGCTGCTGCACGAGGGGATTCCAACGCTCTTGGCGCCGGAGCCGCGAAGCGCAAGGGCGCGGACCACGGCGCTCACCGGCGGGGCTTCCGAGGCCCGCCTCGACGGGGAGTCGCGCCCGGACGGTCAATCCTCTCTTGACGTTGTGTTTCCGGTGCTGCATGGGACCTTTGGCGAGGACGGGACGATTCAGGGGCTGTTTGAGCTGGCCGGCATTGCGTATGTGGGCTCGGGCGTGCTGGGCTCTGCCGCGGGCATGGACAAGGACGTGATGAAGCGGCTGTTTGCGCAAGCCGGACTGCCCATTGTCAAACATGTCACGCTGCTGCGCGCGGATTGGGAGAAGTCGCCGCGCAAGGCCATTGCGGAGGTGGAGAAAGCGCTGAAGTATCCGGTTTTTGTGAAGCCGGCGAATCTGGGCTCTTCAGTCGGAATCAGCAAGGCGCATGACCGCAAGGAACTGGGACCGGCGCTCGATCTCGCGGCCCAAGTACGATCGCAAGCTGGTTGTCGAGCAGGGCGTGGGCGGCAAGAAGGGCAAGGCGCGCGAACTGGAAGTTGCTGTGCTGGGCAACGACGATCCCAAGGCCAGCGTCGTGGGCGAGATCATTCCCGGCAAGGAGTTTTACGACTACGAGGCCAAGTATCTTTCTGAGGGCTCGGTGCCGGTGATTCCCGCCAAGCTCACGCGCGCCGAACAAAGCAGATTCGGGAGATGGCTGTGGAGGCCTTTCGGGCCTGCGATCTCTCCGGGCTGGCCCGCGTCGATTTTCTGATGGAACCCGACGGCAAGCGCCGCATCTTTCTGAACGAGGTGAACACGCTGCCCGGATTCACCCAGATCAGCATGTATCCCAAGCTGTGGGAAGCCACGGGCATCAGCTACACGGATCTGATTACGCGGCTGATTGAGCTGGGCCTGGAGCGGCACGCGGAGAAGAGCCGGACGAGCTATAGCCGGCAGGAGTGAGGCAGGACAGACGAGAGACAGGGAACAGGGCAGGACAGGGAACAGGGAACAGAATAGGCTTCGTTGGTGTCTAACTTCACAGGGTGCGCCGGATTTCGTGCAGACTTTTTATTGTTCACTGACGACTATTACGTTGAACTCCGAGCCTTGAACAGTTTTCTGATCACGTGATCCCTGTTTCCTGTTCCCTGCTTTTTGCCGTATGCTTGATGCCGAGGAACGACTCCGATGACTCTGCTCGATGCTCCCGTCTTCGATGCTGCCCGCGAACGGCGCAATCATAACCTGCTGGTCGGCGCTGCCGGGTTGCTGGTGGTTCTGTTCATCGGGGGCTGGCTCGTCTCCGGCATGCCCGTCGACTGGCCGTGGCGCTGGTGGACGCATTTTCGCGGCAGGATGACCGCCAATCATTTCCTCGACGGCCGTCGAGCAGAATGATTTGCAGAAGGCCTACGGCATCTGGTTCCACGATCCCAACTGGCAGCAGCACCCGAACAATCACGCGGCCTATCCCTTCGATCGCTTTCAGCAGGACTGGAGCCCGACCAGCTCTGGCAACGATTACGGCGCGATCAAGAGCCACAAGATTCTTGCTGCGCGCATGTCAGGCAACGTGCTGCTGATGGGAATCCGCATCAACGGGCTCAAGAGCAAGGATCTCTTTATCGACTACGATCCGAAGACGCACACGCTCGGCTTCTCGCCAGTCGAGCTTTATCTTGGGCCATGACCGAGCCGCTCAGTCTTGAATCCGTTTGCAGCTCGGCCGAGCGTCTTCTCGAGGCTGGCAGTGTCTTCAACGTTGAGCGCTTTCTGCGCGGAGTCAATCTGCCGCAGCAGTCCGCCCAGCACCTTGCCCGGGCCCACTTCGATGAAGATTGTGGCGCCAGCGCCGATCAGCGACTGAATGCAGTCGACCCAGCGCACGGCTCCAGTCACCTGGCGAATGAGTGCGTCGCGCGCCGCGTCGGCTGTGGTGACAAATCCACCGGTCACATTCGCGGCCACCGGAATACGCGGGTCAGCGAGCGTCAAGGACGCCAGCACGCGGGCCACTTCCTCCTGCGCCGGCTGCATCAGAGCGCAGTGGAAGGGCGCGCTCACCGGGAGCATGACAGCGCGTCGTGCGCCTTTTGCTTTGGCGATTGCCGATGCGCGTTCCACTGCGGCCAATGCGCCGGAGATCACGGTTTGTCCCGGAGAATTCAAATTGGCTGCTACAACCGTCAGCCCTGTTTCGCGTGCAGCTTCAGCGCAGGCCTCCACAATGCGCATCGCCGTTGGTGGAAAGGACAGCCGCCATGGCTCCCTCGCCAGCGGGGACGGCTTGTTGCATTGCGCGTCCGCGGGCCTTCACGGCGCGCACAGCGTCGCCGAATTGCAGTGTGCCCGCGGCTACATGGGCCGACCATTCACCAAGCGAGTGTCCCGCAGCCAGCGCAGGCTCGATGCCTTGTTCGGCGAGGACACGGCAGGCCGCGATGCTTACGGTCAGGATGGCAGGCTGCATATTCTCGGTCAGCTTCAGCTCGTCTTCCGGTCCCTCGAAGCAGAGCTTCGGAGAGCGGGAAGCCGCAAGCTTCGTCGGCTTCGGCGAACGTTTGAGCTGCGATAGGGAAGCGCTCGGCGAGTTCGCGGCCCATGCCCACGGCCTGCGAACCCTGCCCAGGAAAAAGGAAGGCAAGTTTTTTCGTCATTCCAGAGAGGATTGTATCGTGTCGTCCGGAAGATTCATCTGCATTCGGCTTCGTCGGTCCTGAGGCTTAACTTGGGCGGCCGGGGCCGACGCTGCGACGAAGACTCGTCTGCAGCGAGCCCACCGTCGTGACCCTGCGAAAGGAGGCGTCCAGTTGACTGCGGGAGCCGGAGCGTTCGCCCGGTACACCGCCCTCGGCCTGCGTCGGAGCAGGATGCGACAGCTCCGTCTCCATAGACGAGGCTGCGTGCCGTGCCGGTGATAAAACTGCGATCACGATTAGGCAACTGCAAGTCCGCCTCCTGTTGGCTGCACTGCTGGTTTGGCAAATGGTATGGTGAGACTAGCCCTCAGGCAACTCTCTGCTTCATCCGGAGGCATGGGCCTCGCGAACAGGTACCCCTGGAATCCCTGGCATCCTGCCTGCTCCAAAATGCGGTGTTGCTCTGCTGTCTCTACACCCTCGGCAACCACGTGCAGGCCAAGATGCTTGGCCATCGCAATGACTGCTTCGACGATGGGCCGCGTGCCGTCGGGCTCCGCAAGCCGCTCAATGAACGACCGATCGATCTTCAACACGTCGACTGGAATGCGGTGGATGTAGCTCAGCGAAGAATAGCCGGTGCCGAAATCGTCCATGGCGATATGTACGCCGCACTGGCGCAGCAGATTCATCTGGCTGACGACCGATGCGTAGTCTTCCATGATCACGGACTCTGTCAGTTCGAGAACCAGGTGCTCCGGCTCCAGCCCACATTCTGAAAAAGTATTTGCCACGGTATCGGCAAAATCATCGCGGGAAAACTGCAGCGCGGAAATATTCACGGACATGCGCACGCGCGGCAAACCGGCCTCGTGCCACTTCTTGAGCTGTTTGCAGGCTTCGCGCAGCACCCAGTTTCCGATCGGCACAATGAGCCGTGTTTCCTCGGCAACGGGGATAAAGCGCGCCGGAGAGATATTGCCAAGCTTTGGGTGATGGAAGCGCAGAGAGCGCTTCGAAGCCGGTCAGTTCGCCCTTCCATGGAATAAAGCGGCTGGTAGACGAGGCGGAGGTAATTCTTTTCGAGCGCCACGCCGAGAGCCTCCTCGATTTCCATCGCTTCGCGTGCTTCCTGGCTCATCGCCGGCGAGAAGACGCAGTAGCTCTCTCCGGAAGATTTTGCGCGGAACATGGCAAACTCGGCAGTTGCGCTCCAGGACTTCGGCTGTCTCACCGTCCTGCGGGATAGATGCAACTCCCGATGGAAGCCGACACGGTGATCCGCGATGAACCCGCATAGATCGGCTTGGCGATCGCCGAACCCAGGCGGCGCGAAATCTCAACTGTGTCCAGGGAGTCTTCGGTTCCGGGGATCACCAACAGGAACTGGTCCTCGCCCATGCGCGCCACGGAGCCGATATTCAAAGGGCTGCGGCGCAGCCGTTCCGCCACGGTGCGCAATACGTGGTCGCCGGCGTCGTGCCCGAACTGATCGTTGACACGCTTGAACCGGTTGATATCGATCCAAAGAACGGCCACCGACCCTCTGTGGGTGCGAGCCTTGCTGATGGCAGCGTCGATGGCTTGTACACCTGCGCGCCGGTTGGGCAGACCCGTCAAGGCATCGAGGTAGGCATTGTGAATCAACTCGGACCGAAGGCGTCGATGCTCAAGAATCAGTGCGGCCAGCTTTGCCGCGCTCTCGGACATCTCCAATTCATGTGCTGTCGGCTTGCAGCGAGAACGCGAATAGATCGTCATCGTCCCCGCCAGCCTGGTTGATCCGTCGGCGCAGAAGGGGATGGACCAGGCGGAGAAAATCCCGCTGGATGAGAGCACCTCGACTCCATTCGAGGCCGATCTCTCCCATGTGTTCCACGATGTGTGTTTCACCGGATGCGCAGGCCTGGCACTCGGGACTGTCGGCGTACTCCGCGCCCACGGCGTTGAAGTAGTTCTTGAGCCCCTCGGTCACTTCGGAACTTGCCGCCAGCTGCAGAGATTTCCCGCGGCGATCCATGAGGTGCAACGCGCATTCCCAGCCCTGGTTGCGAGCCGCGACAGTGTCGGCGAGAAACCGCAGAATATCTTCCGGTTTCAAATCGCCTGGCTCGGCGAGCATCTCCATAATGCGGCGCTGCCCTCGATGTAGATGTTCGACCAGGCGTCGCTCTTCTACTTCCTTGCGCAATTCGCGGGTCCGTTCTTCAACGCGAATCTCTAAAGCAAGTTCTGCTGCTTCTCTGTGATGTTCTTCACGCCGTGCCTTGTCGCGAAGCCTCATGCCGAAACCGTATAGCGCCCCGCACGCGATCAGCGAAAGACCTTGGAAGGCGGCGATCAAGTCTCGAATCGCCTGCGTTTCGTCGATTACGCGGTGTTGCTCTCCGAGATGTGTGCCTGTTTTCAATTGATTTGAGGGCACGACAGCAAATGAGACTGGATGGATGCGATCGATTTCCCACGAGCCCGCAATGCTGAGCCCGACCAGGACGAACATGGAGAGCAACAGTAGTGTGAACATCCGGGATGTTGCCGTCACGTCCTGCCTCACAGACCCGAAGAGATAAGGGAAATTAATGTACCCTCTAAGTTTGCGAGTCAGAGGTAACGCATTCAATGCGTCTTTTGGGGTGTTTATCGGCCCTTTTTGGGTTACTTAGGTGGGGTTCCGGCTTGAGGCAGGCGCTGGGAGTGGATCCGATGCTGTGGCTGCGGCTCCACTTTCGGGCCTGTAAGTCAAAATATGTATAGGGTTACTGGGACCGGGCGTTTTCCGCGGATCGAGGCTCCAGGCCTGCACGCAAGTCCGCTTTTCCCGGGTGGAAGGCCCGCGCGCCTTCAGTTCCAGCGGCTCTTGTCGTCGCTTTTATCGTCGATCTGGCGACCTTGTCCATCGAAGCGGACGGTGCGGCCCTGCGAGCGCATGTACACTTCGAATTTCCGCGCGGCGCGGCGCCGCTTCCAGCGGTAATAGCCGTTGCGCAGCCCGTACCAGCGTTCGCTGAAGACAAAGCCGAATCCCCGGCGCGGCACGGCGCGGACATAGATCAGACCCAACACCGCCCCACCCAGCTGCGCGAAGGCATACATCTTTTGCTGCCCGAAGAGCATGGCAAAACAAATCAGGCCATAGATGATCGCGAGATAGCGCGCCTTGATGCCAATGACAAAGAACATGAGGAACTGCACGTCGCCATAGAGATAGCCAATCGCGACGAGCATGCCGAAAATCGCGCCAAAGCAGCCATAGAGCGGGGTCTGGTCCATTGGATGACCGAGAGCCGCGCCACCCGCATAAAGCAATACCGCGCCGGCGGCGGTTCCCAGAACCGACGCAACGTAAAGGCCCGTAACCCACCCGTCCCCATGAAATGGCTCGAGGAAGCCGGCAAGAAACCACAGCGAAAGCAGTTCGAAGAGGACAGGGACCAGTCCGAAATGCACGAGGCTGTACGTGAGCGGCTGCCAAATCGCTCCATGCAAGAACGCGTTCGGGAGGAGGACGAGGAACCCGGCGATTTGGCCGCTCGGTGCCGGAGCAGTCATCGTTGCCACATACAGCACGAAGAAAGCAACCAGGTTCACGACCACCAGACGACGGGTCGCGCCGCGGAACTCGGGGAATGCAAACTGGGTGGCGCCAATCCTTGGCATGGTAGTCAACAGGTTAAACCGTTCAACATGTGAGTGTCATGTACAGCCTGAAGAAATCCTCGCGACTCGTGGCTCCGATTCCTCATCCAACCTTTTTCAGCGGATTCGCAGGGGAGAATCCTACGGAACCAGGGCGCTCATGACCCGTATGGTACAAAAAGACGCTGTGACGGGACCAAACCTGCTCGTGTCTTTCTCGTCTGTTCCTTGTATGTGGAGTCTGTTGAAATCCGGCGGGCGGATTCGCATCGTGGTCGCCCGAGCTGGCGAGCGGATGGGGCGGGGCCGCGCATGCGTAACAATGCGGTTCGAGCGCACAGGAGGAAAACGCGAGGTCATGGTGTATTCTCCGCAATTGAGAGTTCCGCAACATCCTGAAGTCGGGCCACTTGACCTGGGGAGGGGTGCTCCCTAAAACTAGCGAAGTCGTGGTGTGAATCTTGTCTTCGTGGAAGAGAAAAACGCCCAAAGAAAGGAGGCTGCGATGCCAAGCTGCCCGGAATGCGAAAATGATCTTGACGTGGAATTAGAAGAACTTGAAGAAGGTGACGTGGTCGCCTGCGAAGAGTGTGGCTCGGAATATGAAGTGGTTGGAGTCGACCCGCTCGAATTGACGCGGGTGGATGAAGACTACGATGAAGATGAAGACGAGCTCCTCGAAGAAGACGAGGAGGAGGAGTGAAGTGTATCCGCGCTAGGATTTCCACCGCAGTGCTGTTTCTCGCTTTCGCAACCGGACTCGTTCCGTCGGCGCTCCACGGGGTTTCCTTCTTTGCCCAAGCTCAGAACCTGGGTCAACGCAACGTCTCCGGGGCTGTAGTTGAAAGCAATTCGGAGCCTGTCGCCGGAGCCACGGTCTTCCTGAAGAATCAAAAAACCAAGGCAATTCGCAGTTATACGTCGGCCAAGGACGGCCGCTTTCGCTTCGCGCAGGTCAACATGGCCGATGACTACGATCTTTGGGCGGAGAAAGACAGCAAGAAGACCGCCATCAAGACCGTCAGCTCCTGGGATGCGCGCAAGGAATTCGAGACTGAATTAAGGATGAAGTGACGCGCCGGTAAGGCGCTCTTTGACTCTGCTAACCGTCCAGCTTTTTTGCGACCAGCTCGTTCAAGAGCGCCGGGTTGGCCTGCCCTTTCGAGGCCTTCATCACCTGACCAACAAAAAAGCCTGCCACTGTCTTTTTGCCGCTGCGATATTGCTCCACCTGCTTGGGGTTCGCGGCGATGACCTGGTCGATCATCGTTTCGATCGCTGACGTGTCCGTAATCTGCTCCGGCTTCTCGCGTTCGTACACAGCAGGGAAGTCCTCCCCCTTCTCAAAACAAATGTCGAAGAGCTGTTTCATCTGCTTTGAGCTGATCTTGCCCTCGTCGAGCAAATCGGCGGCCAGAACGATGCCGGCCATCGAAACCGGAGATTGTTCGGGCTCGAGTCCGAGGGCCTTGAGCCTTCCGCCCAACTCGCTTAGAAGCAAGTTGGCCACGCGGCGCGGATTCTTCGCAGTCTTTGCTGCCGCTTCAAAGCGATCTGCAAATTCGCGCGAAGCCGTCAGCGTGTGCGCATCCCGCACGCTCAACTCGTAATCGGCAATCATCCGCTCGCGGCGCGCCTCGGGCAACTCGGGGAGCTCCCCGGTCTTTTTCGTCAGGAATTCCGGAGTCACGATGAGGGGCGGCAGATCTGGCTCCGGGAAGTAGCGGTAATCGTGTGCTTGTTCTTTGGAGCGCATCGAGTAGGTTCTGCCTTCGGCGGAGTTCCAAAGGCGCGTCTCCTGCAGCGACTCGTCCGCCCGACTCAACGACTTCAATCTGCCGCTCGATCTCATACTCCAAGGCAGCGCGAATGAATCGGAAGCTATTCACGTTTTTCACTTCGGCTTTGGTGCCAAACTTCGGCGCGCCTTTGAGTCGAACGCTCACGTTGGCATCGCATCGGAGCGAGCCTTCTTCCATGTTGCAATCGGAGACCCCCGTGTAGAGGAGGATCTCTTTCAGCCGCGTCAGATATTCAAAAGCCTCGTCGGGTGTGCGGATATCGGGCTCAGAAACGATCTCTATCAAGGGCGTTCCGCAGCGGTTTAGATCGAGATAGGTGCGCGTGGCGGAGTCGGCAAATCCTTCGTGCAGACTCTTACCGGCGTCCTCTTCCATGTGCAGTCGCGTGATGCCGATGCGTTTCGTGCATCCATCAGCCGTGGGAACGTCGATCCATCCGTGCTCCGCGAGTGGCTTGTCGTACTGCGAAATCTGGTAGCCCTTGGGCAGGTCGGGATAGAAATAGTTTTTGCGGGCAAAAATCGAGCGCTCATTCACTGTGCAATGCAGGGCCAGCGCCGCCAGGGTCGCGAATTCGACGGCTTTTGCATTCAGCACCGGCAAAGCCCCAGGGAGCCCCAGGCATACCGGGCAGATGTTCGTGTTGGGCGCGGAGCCAAACCGATTGGCGCAACCGCAAAATGCTTTGGTCGCGGTGAGAAGTTGCACGTGAACTTCGAGGCCGATCACCGGCTCGTACTTAGCAAGAACTTCAGGCGCCGTAGCAAGCATGATTACTTACAATTTTAACGCGAACGCGGTGGCCGGGGACCGTCGTTGCCGCGCGAATTGGAACCGCTCCGGCATGTATCCCGCCGCGATTACTTGGCGGGGTCGTCTGCTGTGAACGATGAGCAGCACGGCTTCTCGGTTGCATGGAAGTTCATCAACTCGAGCCGAATGCCATCGGGATCGTAGAGATTGAACTGGCCCTTACCATCTTTGCCGATCTTCGGCGCGTCGTCGTGCCGCCCATCGAGGCGGTTGCTCGCTGCGAGCACCTTGTAGGTATCGAAGACCGATATTTCGCCGATGGAAAGGTGGTCCAGCACGCCCAGGTTGCGCTGGGTCATGTTCGCGGGAATACCCGATCCAGACGGACCGCTCGTCATCATGTACTCCAGCCAATCATGGCCATCGGGCGCCTGCTGGCTCACCCAGTCGATCTTGGTGTCGTTCATGCCGCCATACCAGTACGGCCGGAAGCCCAGCAGAGTCGCGATAGAAGGTGTCTTCCTTTGCGCGGTCGTGGACCAGGAATCCGACATGAATGATGTGGTGCCCGACGGCATTGGGCGCATCCACCTTGGCCATTGCGGAAGGCTGCACAAACTGCACCTTGTTGCCCTCAGGATCCAGTACCTCAAACCAGCGGCTGCCGTCCGATCCCTTTGTCACCTTGGCCGGTGTCTTCCAGCCCTTGGCCGCCAGGTATTCGCGCATTCCCTCCGCATTCGTTGTGTTCCATGCCGTGTGATCCAGCCGGTTGATTCCAGCGCCCTGCCGGCAAGGGGCAGCACCTCGATGAACTGCGTCGCGCTCACCGCGTAGCGCACCCCTTGGGGATTCTCGGGGTCAGGCTCCTTCGCTGCGCCGATGGTGTCCTTGTAATAGTGCTCGGTCGCCGCAGGGTCCGACGTGTAGACGGCGAGATGCGAAATGCCGGTGATCTTCGGCCGATCCGGTGCTGTCTGTCCTGATGCGGAAAGAGTCAAAGCGGCGAGAAAAGCGGCGGCGAAAAACCTGGAGTTCATCCAACACCTCGAAAGTTGCTGGCCGGACCAAGATAAAATCGATTTGCTGCCCAGCGCAAACTCAGGCAATGCGTGATTCCGTAGACTTCCGCGCTCCACACCGTACAATGCGCACATGCGTCTCAAGCACTGTCCCTTCAGCCTCAAGGCATCTGTCTTCGTGCTCTGCCTTGGCATGCCGCTCGTTGCACAAAACTCCTTGCCCGCGGCTTCGTCTGCCGATCGCGCCGAGGCTCGCGAGATATTCAAGCAGCTCATCGAGATCAACACCACCGACACGCCGAGCGGCAACGTGACCGACGCAGCCGTCGCCATGCAGAAGCGCTTTCTCGATGCCGGCTTCGCGCCCGAAGATGTGCGCCTGCTCGGGCCCGACCGCGCAAGCAGAATCTCGTGGTGCGCATTCGCGCGGCAGGCCAAGCCACTGAAAAGCCGGTGCTCTTTCTCTGCCACATCGATGTTGTGGAGGCTCTGCGCTCCGACTGGCATACCGATCCCTTTGAATTCGTCGAGAAGGACGGCTACTACTACGGGCGCGGCACGCAGGACATGAAAGAGTCCGACGCTGCGCTCGTCTCCACTTTTCTGCGCCTGCATCGCGAAGGCTACAAGCCCCGGCGCGATCTTATCCTGGCCCTTACCGCCGATGAGGAAGGCGGCAAATTCAATGGCGCGGCGTGGCTCGTGCAGCAGCATCGCGAGCTGGTCGATGCGGCCTTCGTCATCAATCCCGACGCGGGCGGCGTGGAACTGGATCACGGACGCACGGTCGTTGCCGATGTCGAAGCGACCGAAAAGGTCTACTCCGACTTTCAAGTCACTGCGGTCAATCGCGGTGGCCACAGCTCGCTTCCGCGGCCCGACAACGCCATCTACGAGCTCACCGCGGCGCTTGAACAAGCTCGCCGCCTATTCATTTCCTTTCGAGTTGAATGAGGTGACGCGCACCTACTTCGAGAATCTCTCGAAGCAGGAGACGGGCCAGACTGCGGCCGACATGCGCGCCATTCTGGCCAATCCGCCGGATCTCGCCGCCGCCGCGCGTCTCAGTGCTGAACCCAGCTTCAACTCCAACTTCCGCACCACCTGCGTGGCCACGCGGCTCTCTGGCGGACACGCCAACAACGCGCTGCCGCAGACCGCGCAGGCCAACGTGAACTGCCGCATCTTTCCCGGCCACTCGCCCGAGGAGATTCGCCAGCAGCTCATTGGCTGTCTTCGCCGATCCGCAGCTCAGCGTGAAATATGTCTCGGACGCCGGTGTGGTCGCCGACACGGCGCCCGAGCGCAAAGCCATCGCGCCGCCGGCGCCGATCAAGGAGGTCTTCGATCCGCTGACGCGGATCACGCAGGAAATCTGGCCGGGCACGCCGGTCACGCCGGTGATGGAAAACGGCGCCAGCGACTCCATCTACTTCGCCTAGGCCGGCATTCCCTGCTACGGCTACTCGGCCATTGCGCTTGAACGCGACGACGATCGCGCCCACGGCCAGGACGAGCGCCTGCCCGTCGACTCCTACTGGAAGTCGCTGGATTTCTTCTACGCGTTCGCCAAGGAGCTTGGGCGGCCAATGAGCGACGAAAAGCGCGTTGCGGTGGTCACTGGTGGAGCGCAGGGCATCGGCCGCCGCACCGCTGAGCTGTTTGCCGAGCGGCGATATCGAGTGGCCATCGTTGATCTGCACGAGCCGGCCGCGACCATCTCATGCCATCGAAGCAAAGGGAGGAGAATCTTTTGGTTATGCCGGCGACATTACGGCGGAAGGGACCGTCGGCGATTTTGCCCAGCAAGTGTTCGAGCGCTATGGGCGTGCCGATGTGCTGGTGAACAACGCCGGAATCAGCCTGATCTCTCCCGCCGAGGAGACCAGTTTCGCCGACTACCGCCGCGTGATCGAGGTCAATCTCGTGGCGCCGTTTCTGCTCTGCCAGATCTTCGGTAAAAAGATGCTTGAAGCGGGCAGCGGCTCCATCGTCAACGTAGCTTCGGTGGCGGGTCTGCTGGGCGTCTCAGATCGGGCCGCTTACAACGCGTCGAAGCACGGTCTTATTGGGCTCACCCGAACGCTTGCGGCCGAGTGGGGTGGGCGCGGCGTGCGCGTGAACGCGGTTTGTCCTGGCTGGGTCAAGACCGAGATGGACGTGGCCGATCAGGCGGGCGGTAGCTATTCCGATGCTGATATCACCGGCCGCGTGCCCATGGGCCGCTTTGCTACGCCCGACGACATTGCCCATGCCATTGCCTTCCTGGCCGACGAGAAGGAGAGCGGCTTCGTCAACGGCCACACCCTTTCGGTCGATGGCGGCTGGGCAAGCGACGGAAGTTGGGAATCGCTTCGGTTGCGGAAGCGTTGAGCACGTACCCCCGCGCCCCCTCGCGCGGTAATCGCTGGACGCGCAGTCCCGCCATTCGCTCGGCGCGCGGCCGCGCTGGTAAACTAGAGATTGATGATCCTCCCGTTCGTCCGCGAAATTTTCGCGGAGCTGGAGCACTCCTCCGCATTTGAGCGCGTACGGAGGCACCTCAGCCTGGGTGCGGGGCGTCGGCGTGTGTCCGGACTGACCGCGACGGCCCGGTCCCTCTACCTGCCGCTGATGGCGCGCGCCGCCCGGCAGCCGGTGATCGTGATCGTTGCCGACAACAAGGCCGCCGAGGCGCTGGAGCCCACGCTGCGCGCCGGCTGCGAGCTGACCGGCGCCATCGATCCGGCCCGCGTGGTGCGCTTTCCGGCCCACGATGTGCTTCCGTTCGAGAATCTTTCGCCGCACCCCGACGTGCAGGAGCAGCGCGCCGCGGCACTGTGGAAGCTGGCCACCGGCGCTGTCTCGATCCTCATTGCGCCTGTCGAGGCGGCGGCGCTCAAGCTCTTCGATCGCGACTACTACGCCAGCCTTGCGGTGACGCTGCGGCGCGGCGAAGAGGTCGACGTCGAAGTGCTCACCGCGCACCTGGCCAGCGTGGGCTACACGCAGATGGACCTGGTGGAGATGCCGGGCCAGTTCACGCGGCGCGGCGGCATTCTCGATGTCTATTCGCCCGAGTCCGATCGGCCGGTGCGCATCGAGTTCTTCGGCGACGAGATTGAAACCATCCGCAAGTTCGATCCGGAGACGCAGCGCTCGCAGTCGGGTCTCGATGAAACGCAGATCTCTCCGCTGACCGAAACGCCGGTGACCGAGCATCTGCTGGCCGCGGTGAATGCGCGCCTGAGCCGGCAGCGCGTCGATATCGAGAATGAGGACGAAGATGAAGAGATGGCAGCCGAAATGGCGGCGGCCGGCGGCGTCAGCGTCTTTCCCGGCTGGGAGTTTTTCAGTTGCGTCGCCGGCGCGGAGAGTACCTCTGCTCAAGCTGCTGCCCAAGTGCGCGCTGTTTGTCGATGAGCCGGCGATGGTGCGCAACCAGATCGATCGCTGGTGGAACAAGGTGGAGCAGCGCCACGAGCGCAGCGGCATCGGCTCGCTCATTCGGCCTGAAGACATTTATCTGCGCCCCGAAATCCTGCAGGCCATGCTCGAGTCGCATCCCGGGCTCGATCTCGATCAGCTTGGCGCGGTCGATGTGCTCGAAGAAGACAACACGCTGGGCGAAATCGAGCTGAACTCGCGGCCCACGCTGCGCTTTCACGGCTCCATTCCCGCGCTGACTGAGCAGCTGCGCAACCTGATGGCGGCGGAACAGCGCATCGTGCTTGCCGCGCCCACCAGGGCGATGTGGAGCGCCTGGCCACGGTGATGCGCGAATATCAGATTCCTTACCGCCTCGGCAGCCGCCCTCACACGCCACCAGCGAAACCATGCTCGACGAAGCCAGCTATCTGGCCGGCGATCTGCGCGTGCCGGTCATTGTGCGCACGCAGATTGCCTCCGGCGTCAGCTTTCCCGAAGCGAACCTGATTGTCTTCGGCGCCAACGATCTCTCCGACGAAGCCGACGTCGCGGCGCGTCCCGAGCCGAAGCGATCGAAGACCGCGGCGTTTGTTTCCGACTTTCGCGACCTCGCCATGGGCGATTACGTGGTGCACGTCGAGCACGGCATCGCGCAATATCAGGGGCTGAAGGAGATCGTGCAGGACGGCCTCTCGGTCGAGTTCATGATTCTCGAATTTGCCGAGCAGGCCAAGCTCTATGTGCCGCTCACGCGCCTGGACCTGATTCAGAAATATCGCTCGACCGACGCCGGCCCCGCGCCGGTGCTGAACAGGCTGGGCTCGCAGCAGTGGACCAAGACCAAGGCGCGCGTGCGCAAGGCCATGCAGGATATGGCCGGCGAGCTGCTCAAGCTCTACGCCGAGCGCCACACGGCGCAGGGCACGGCATTCTCGAAGGACAACGAATTTCAACGCGAGTTTGAAGATTCGTTCGATTACAGCGAGACCGACGACCAGCTCACCGCGATCGCGGCCATCAAGTACGACATGGAATCGACCACGCCGATGGATCGCCTGCTGTGCGGCGATGTGGGCTACGGCAAAACTGAAGTCGCCATGCGCGCGGCGTTCAAAGCCGTGCAGGATGGCAAGCAGGTCGCGGTGCTGACGCCCACGACGGTTCTCAGCTTCCAGCATTTCGAAACATTCAAGCAGCGCTTCGCGCAGTTCCCCATCAACATCGAGATGATTTCGCGCTTCCGCACGCCGAAGGAGCAGAAGGCCATCGTCGAGCGCGTCGAGGCCGGCAAGGTCGACATTCTCATCGGCACGCACCGGCTGCTTTCGAAGGACATCAAGTTCCAGGATCTCGGCCTGCTGGTCGTCGATGAAGAGCAGCGCTTCGGCGTGCGCCACAAAGAGCGGCTGAAGCAGATGCGCAAGGAGATCGATGTGCTGGCCATGAGCGCCACGCCGATTCCGCGCACGCTGCACATGTCGCTGGTGGGCCTGCGCGACATGAGCGTGATCGAAACGCCGCCCAAGGATCGCATGGCGATTCAGACGGTGGTCGCCAAGTTCGACGAGAAGATTGTGCGCTCGGCCGTTGAAGTGGAACTGGAGCGCGGCGGCCAGGTTTATTTCGTTCACAATCGCGTCGAGTCGATCTACGAAATTGCCGCGCGCATTCAGGAGCTGGTGCCGGCGGCGCGCGTGGCTGTGGGCCACGGGCAGATGGGCGAAACCGAGCTGGAACGCGTGATGCTGGCCTTCATGCACCACGAGTACGATGTGCTGGTCGCGACCACGATCATCGAAAACGGCCTCGACATTCCGCTGGCCAACACGATCCTCATCAATCGCGCGGACCGGCATGGGCTGAGCGAGCTCTACCAGTTGCGCGGGCGCGTGGGCCGCTCCAATCGCCGCGCGTATGCGTATCTGCTGATTCCCTCCGAGAAGGAGCTGACTGAGATTGCGCGCCGCCGGCTGGCCGCGCTCAAGGAGTTCAGCGATCTGGGCGCGGGATTCAAGATTGCCGCGCTCGATCTCGAACTGCGCGGCGCGGGCAACATGCTGGGCGGCGAGCAGAGCGGCCACATCGAGGCGGTCGGATTCGAGCTCTACACGTCGATGCTTGAGGCCGCGGTGAAGGAGATGAAGGGCGAGGGCAGCGAAGAGCGGCCGGCCACGCAGCTCAACCTCGGCATCGCGCTGCGCATCGACGAGAGCTATGTGCCGAAGAGAACCAGCGCCTGCGGCTTTACAAGAAAGATTGCCGGCGCCACAGCGGAGAAGGCGATCGCCGAGCTGCGCGCGGAGATGGAAGACCGCTACGGCGCGCTGCCCGACGCGACCGTCTATCTGCTTGAGGCAGCCGCGCTGCGCCTGGAGTGCGAGCGCATGGGCATTGCGCAGATCGACCGCAACGCGCCGAACTGCAGATTCGGTTCACGGAGAATGCGCAGGTCGATCCGCAGCACCTGATGCGCTGGTGGCGCGCAACGCCAAGCGCGGCGCGCAGTTCACGCCGCAGGGCGTGCTCAAGTATCCGCTAAGTTCCGCGCGGCCCGACGAAGTTCTGCTTGAGATTCACGAATTGCTTGCCAACCTTGCACCCACGCCAGTAAACGTATAAGAGCCCCACTCCACTATCAGAGGGAATGTGAAAAAATTCGTCGCATTGCTTGCCCTTGGAGTCTGTATGTCCGCCCCCGTAGTCCACGCCGAAAAAGAGAAACTCACCGACATCTATTGGAAAAAGGTGTTTGTGCATGCTTCGGATGAATACTTCGACCAGGTCTATTTTCCCTATCAGCCCACGCAGGGCACCTCGGCGGGCTATCACCAATACGATGCGAAGCTCGAAGATTTCAGCCAGGCCACGGTCAACGCCGAGATCGCAGCGCTGAAGAAATTTGAGAAACGGTTCGAGGAGATGCGCAACAAAGCTTCCTTCGACACCTCTACGCGCGGCGACTGCGACATGGTGCTGGGCAACATCCGATCGACTTTGCTCACCCTGGAGACAATTCGCCCCTGGGAAAAGAATCCGGACTACTATTCCACGATTCTGACCAACGGCGCTTTCACCATCATGGAGCGCAAGTTTGCTTCGCCGGACGAACGGCTGCGCTCCCTGGTCGCGCGCGAAAGGCAGATGCCGGCACTGCTCGATGAGGCGCGCGTGAATCTCAAAAATCCTCCGCACATCTACACCGAGATTGCCATCGAGCAGCTGCCCGGCATCATTCACTTTTTCGAGAACGATGTGCCGGCAGCCTTTGCCGACGCCAAAGACCCGGCGCTGAAAGAAGAATTTGCGCATACCAACTGCCGCGGTCATCGCCGCGCTCAACAGCTATCTCGACTGGCTCAAGACGGACCTGCTTGCCCGGTCGAACGGCGACTTCCGCATCGGCGCCGATACCTTCTCGAAGAAGCTTGCAATACGACGAGATGGTCGATATGCCGCTCGACAAGCTGCTTGAGATTGGCTGGGCCGATCTGCACAAAAATCAGGCGCACTTCAACCAGGTGGCCAAGGAACTGGAGCCGGACAAAGATCCGCGCGCCGTGCTTGAAGAACTGGGCGCGATGCATCCTGCGCCCGACCATCTGATTCGCTACATTTACGCGCCACCTTCGATGGGCTGGTCGGCTTCATTCGCGCGCATCACATCGTCACCATTCCGTCCGATGTGCGCCCGATCGTGGAAGAGACGCCGCCCTTCATGCGCGCCACTACCTTTGCCTCCATGGATACGCCGGGTCCCTTCGAGAAACACGCCACCGAGGCATACTTCAACGTCACGCTGCCCGATCCCTCCATGACGCCCGCGGAAGTGGAGGGCTTCATGCACGCGTTCAACGTCGGCACCGTCATCTCGACGGCGGTGCACGAAGCCTATCCCGGCCACTATGTCCAGTTCCTCTGGGTTCCGCAGGCGCCGAGCCGCGTGCGCAAGCTGCTTGGCGCGACCACCAATGTCGAAGGCTGGGCGCACTACTGCGAGCAGATGATGCTCGACGAAGGATACGGGCAGCCGGGGCAGGGCGCGAAAGATGAGCGCGAAGCAAAATTCCTGCGCCTGGGCCAACTGCAGGACGCGCTGCTGCGCAACGCGCGCTTCATTGTCGGCATCGAAATGCATACAGGCAAGATGAGCTTTGACGAAGCCGTCGACTTCTTCCAGAAAGAAGGCTACCAATCAAAGGAATCGGCATTGGTCGAAACCAAGCGCGGCACCGGCGATCCCACCTATCTCTACTACACGCTGGGCAAGCTCGAGATCATGAAGCTGCGCGAAGATCTGAAGAAGAAACAGGGCGCGGACTTTCTGCTGGAAGAGTTTCACAACAACTTCCTGCGCCAGGGATTTCCGCCGATCAAGATCGTGCGCGAGGCGATGCTGGGCGATGATTCGCCGACACTATGAAACGCAAGTAACCCGCTGTCGTATCGATTTCTCAATGCATTTATGAAGCAGCCATAGTATCCAATCATGCAGGTTTTTTGATGCGCATTGCGTTCTACTCTTTTAGAGAACGGGAGATAAGATGAGCAAGGAAGTTCGAAAAGCAGTCTTTCCCGCGGGCGGACTGGGCACGCGATTTTTGCCGGCCACCAAAGTTATCCCCAAAGAAATGCTGGCGCTGGTCGATAAGCCGATCATCCAATACGGCGTTGAAGAAGCCATTGCTTCCGGCATCGAGCACATCATCATCGTTACCGGCCGCGGCAAAGGCGCGATGGAAGATCACTTCGATCACAGCTTCGAGCTGGATGCGACGCTCGAGCGCCGGGGCAAGAAGGAATTGCTTGCGGTCTCGCGCGGTGTCGCATCATTGGCGCGCATCAGCTATGTGCGCCAGAAAGAGCCGCTGGGCCTGGGCCACGCCGTTCTCTGCGCCAAGGAACTGGTCGGCGATGAGCCTTCGCGGTGATTCTGCCCGACGATGTGATTGATGCCGACCCGCCTTGCCTGAAACAGATGATCGATGTCTTCGACGAGCGCGGCGGTTCGGTGCTGGCGACAATGACCATCGAGGGACCAGGCATCAGCGCCTATGGCGTGCTGGCCGGCTCGCCGGATCCCGAAAACGAACGCATCTACAACTGCACCGGCATGGTGGAGAAGCCCAAGCTCGAAGATGCGCCTTCGAAGCAGGCCATTATCGGCCGCTACGTGCTTACGCCGCGCGTCTTCGAACTTCTCGAAGAGACCACGCCGGGCGCAGGCGGCGAAATCCAACTTACCGACGGCATCAAGGCGCTGCTCAAAGAAGAGAAGGTGTTCGGCTACACCTTTGAGGGCAAGCGCTTCGATGCGGGCGACAAGTTCGGCATGTTGCAGGCTACGGTAGAATTCGCGCTCAAGCGCCCCGAGTTCGGTCCACAATTCCGCGAGTATCTGAAGAGGCTGACACTCTAGCGGAGTCTATCGCGAAGATTTCCACTTGATGTTGCAGCCGATCGAGGGCCGCTGATCGCCGGGCAGGCGTCTTGCCTGCCAGCACCGCATCGATCGCGGCCGCAGGCTCTCGCCGGTGACGGGGATTGTGTTGCCGGGCCGGCTGCGATCGAACTCGCCGCGATAGACCAGCTTGAAATCTCCATCGAAGAGAAAGAAGTCGGGCGTGCAGGCGGCCTTGTAGGCCTTGGCCACGGCCTGCGTCTCGTCAAACAAATAGGGGAAGCGAAAGCCCATTGTTTCTGCCTGCCGTCTCAAGCCCGCCGGAGCTGTCATCGGGAAAATTCACCGCATCGTTGCTGCTGATGGCCACAATGCTGAGGGGTTCGCCGTCGTAGTCCATGCCCAGCGCTGCCAGGCCCTTTTCAATGTGCTTCACATACGGGCAATGGGTGCAGATGAACATCACCAGCAGCGCCTTCTGGCCGCGCAGGTCGTCGCGGCGCACAGTCTTGCCGCTGACCACGTCGGGCAGCGCGAAGTCCGGCGCCATTGTGCCCAACTCCAACCCATTGTGGATTCAGTAAGTGCCATTGCCCAATCTCCAATTGTTTTCGAACTCGCTCGTTCGCGCGGCGCAGTGGAACGATCGCCGGACCTTAGAACAAGCCTGGTTGTCTTCCCGGCACTGCCAATCCGAAGTGTTCATAGGCCAGCCGCGTGGCCACGCGCCCGCGCGGCGTGCGGTCAAGAAACCCAATCTGGATGAGAAACGGCTCGTACACTTCTTCGAGCGCGTCTTCTTCTTCAGCCAGCGTTGCGGCCAGCGTGCCCAGCCCCACCGGCCCGCCATCGTATTTCTGGATGATGGTCAGCAGCAAGCGGCGGTCGATCTCGTCAAATCCGTGCGCATCCACTTCGAGCATGGTCAGCGCGGCGTTCGCCGTCGGCCGGTCGATGGTCCCCGTTCCGCGCACCTGGGCATAGTCGCGCACGCGGCGCAGCAGCCGGTTGGCGATGCGCGGTGTTCCCCGCGAGCGCAGCGCGATCTCCGCCGCGCCGTCCGGATCGATGGGCACCTGCATCACCTCGGCTGAGCGCTCCACAATCACGCGCAGCTCTTCTTCGGTATAGAACTCGAGCCGCAGCAAAATACCGAAGCGCGAACGGAGCGGCGAACTCAGCAGTCCCGGCCGTGTGGTTGCGCCGATAAATGTGAACGGGCGTATCTCCATCACGTGGGTGCGCGCCGCCGGGCCCTGCCCGATGATGATGTCCAGCTTGTAGTCCTCGAGCGCGGTGTAGAGTTTCTCTTCGAGCACCGGCTGCATGCGATGTATTTCATCGAGAAACAGCACCTGCTTTTCGCGCAGATTGGTCAGGATCGCCGTCAGGTCGCCCTGGATCTGCAGCGCGGGCCCCGACGTTTGCTGGAAGCCGACGTCGAGTTCATTGGCGATGATCGTTGCCAGTGTTGTCTTGCCCAGTCCGGGCGGTCCAAAGAGCAGCACATGGTCGAGCGCTTCGCCGCGGGATTTTGCGGCTTCAAGCGCGATCGCCAGTTGTTCCTTGGCCTTGGTTTGGCCGATAAACTCGCCCAGCCATCGCGGGCGCAGCTTCAGTTCGAAGCCCTGCTCTTCCTCGGCGCGCGAGGCGCTAACCAACCGTTCCGGGGCGTCGTCTCGAGTGTGAGCCATGCTGAAGGAAGTGTAGCCGCTGCCGGTTGGCCCGGCAAAGCAACCGATGCACGTCTCCGGAAGGCGTCGTAAATCATGATTGGTATCAATACTGCAGAGCCGATCTCGGTGCGAGTCGGGAAATTCTTGCAAGTGCTTGGGTTTTCCTTCGTTACGCGCGTAACTTCGAGAGCACAATGAGCCAAGATTGCTATTGATTCGTTGGATTGACCTATCTTATGATTGCGCCAACTCACTAGACGTACCAATTGAGTTAGACAGGCAAAGGAAGTATCGAAACATCCTGTTTGCCGGTCGATTGCTGAGTTTGCCACCGAAGTCTTGTGGCAGCTATGCGTGCGTTATCAGTGATGTTAATGAAGTTCTATAAGGCGAAGGCCGGAAGCGTAACTTCCAGGGTTCCCGGTCCTAACTTAAACGTGTTTTGCTGGTCATGGATCAGCTTGAGCCAGCCGGGCGGGAACCGCCAGGAGATTTCTAATGCGTGAACGGTTGTTCTTGGGTGCACTGTTACTTACCGGCCTCGTGATGCCGATTACCGGTTGCTCCAACCCCTCGGGACTCGATTCCATACAAGTTAATCCGGATGCTCCGTCCGTGACCGCAGGCCAGACTGTGCAATTTGTCGCCGTCGGTACGTATGGCAACGCAAGCCATCCTTCGACCCAGGAAGTAACAGAAGGCGTGACCTGGACTTCCAGCAATCCATCGGTGGCGACGATCAGCGCCTCCGGTCTCGCAACTACGCTGGCTGCGGGAACGACAACCATCAGCGCTGCTGCGACTGGTTTCAAGGGTCCTCTTGTTTCCTCTACGGCTCTCACCGTGGGCTCATCCTCGACAGGCGGCGGTCCGACCGGAACGAGCGTCACCTCGCTGGCCATCATTCCGAGCGCTCAGACGGTTCTCTCGGCGAATCAAACCACCCAATTCATCGCGATCGGAACGACATCTTCCGGCGCGACCGAGTATCTGACCAACGCGGTTACCTGGAGTTCGAGCAGCACAGCGGTTGCGACCATCGGTGCGACCAGCGGTATTGCCACGGCAGTGAGTGCAGGAAGCACGACGATTACGGCTCTGTACACGAACACCACAACGGGATCGGTCGTGACCGGTGTCGCAACCTTCACGGTGAGCGGCGGGGCAGCCGAGCAGGTCACGTCTCTGTCGATGCTTCCGACGAGCCTTTCCCTGTCGTCCTCGGGCCAGACAAGTCAGCTCATCCTGTTGGGTGTTGCCGGGTCGTCTGGTTTGACTGAGAACCTGACGAGTTCGCCAAGTGTGACGTGGACTTCAAGTACACCGACGGTGGCTACAGTGAGTGCCACCGGGTTGGTTACAGGCGTCAATGCGGGTTCCTCCACGATTGTTGCTCAGTACACAAACACGGATGGTTCGGTCGTTGCGGCGAATGTGGCGATCACGGTGGCAGTCAACGGTACCGGGACTCCACTGGAGTCAATCACTTCGCTCACCGTCATTCCGGGCTCGATCACGGTGAACGATTTCAAGCTCTCCGGCCAGTTCCTTGCGATCGGGACATTCTCACAAGCGCCTTTCGTTCGGGACGTAACCAACGATCCGAGTACTACATGGCTTTCGTCTGAGCCGAATTCTTTCCCGGTCAACACAAACTCCGGAGGGGGCTCTGGGGCGAGTGCGGGAATTGTGACCGCGTACGCAAGCGGCAGCGCTCAGATCATTGCTGAATCAGCGAGCACCGACAAAACGATTCAGACGGCTACGGCAACGTTCAACTGCCCCTACCAACTCGCAGCGGCCCCTCTTCCTCCAACGTGCCCCGGTCTGCCGAACACGCTCCCCTCGCAGTTGATCTCAACGCTGACCATCTACAATCGAGGGCTCAATACCACCAATTGGCTGGTCACGGCTCCATCCGCGACGGGCACGGCGGACGTGCTCCACTGCGGCCCGGGCTGGACGGGAACAGGCGGTTCGGTTTGCACGGCCTCCTATCCGACATCGGCGGGCACAGTGATCCTGACCTCTCCCGCGGGCGCCGGCGCCTTCGGTGGGTGGTCCTCGAACTGCACTCCCAGTGACGTGAACGGTAATCCGATCGCAGGGCCCGGAACCCCGGGCGGTCCGAACTACTGCGTCGTCAGTCTTGTCACGGACGACACAGTCGGCATCATCGTCAACTAGGACTAGCAGGTCAATAAAACATGAAAGCCGCTCTTCGGAGCGGCTTTCGTATTTTCGGGTGCGGCGCGGTAGCCGTTTAGACTGATAGGGTCCAGTTCCGTTCAAGATGACCCATCGGTTCGCCCGCCTTCGACGATTCCGTTTCAATCTGCCTCAGCGAATTGCCGCCGGGCTGCTTTTGCTCTTTCTGGCACAGGGCCTCTGGATTACCAGCCGCCAGACTCTTTCGGATCGCGATTATGAATATGCGCGCTGTGGTCGTGAGACATGGGAGAAGCCGTCACCCCTCGCCGGATACTTCACGACTTGCGGCAACATCCGGGATGGCATCCTCGCTTACCGCCTGGCCGGTCTGCCGCTGACTCTCAACCTGCTGGCGCAGCGCGCCCTCGATACTCTCCGCAAGCCGGAGGACCGCGTTGTCCAGTCAGCCGGCGAGCTTACTCCCTGGGAGCTGCGCCATCAGCTCACGCATATCCTTCTGCTGTTGCGTCTCCCGTTCCTCCTCGCCGGCTGCGTACTTGGCGCCGGCCTGTGGTGGGTTACGCGCCGTCTCTATGGAAACCTGGGTGGGTATACGGCCCTGTCTCTCTTTTGCTTTTCGCCGCCGATTCTTAGAGCTTGCGTGACGCCCACGCCGGAGGTGCTCGCTGCGCTTGGTGTGTACGGCGCGGTCTACACGTGTATTGGCGTCGCCCATGCCATGCAAGGTCCGCGTCGCAAATGGAGACCGCGCATCCTGCTTCTGACCGTGGTCTTCGGCGTCGCGGCCGCATCGCACATTGCCGCGTTGCCGGTGGCTGCACTGCTTGGCTTTCTCTTCATGCTCTGGGTTGCGGAAGGGAGGCGCAGCCAGGTTTTGCCCATAGTCCTGATCGCTTCCGCCGGCGCGCTCGTCCTGGTCTTCGTCTGCTACGGGTTCTCGCCCGACGCATTCAGTTATGTCTTTCGATCGGCGGCGGGCTTTCTCTGGTTCTCGCTTGACCCGGTGCGGCGCTTCTTTTCAACGCTTAGCAATGCAGGCATTACTGTGGCGGCAGCATCGGCCATTTTGCTGTACCTCGGTGTGCGGCGTTCACGCTACTTCGGCAACACCGCCCCACTGCTTTGCGCAGTGGTGTTGCTTGGGCTCATCACGACGGGCGTACCGGGTACTCCATGGCTGTGGGCGTTACCATTTCTGCTCACCTTCATCGGCGGAGTCTTTGCGGACGCCTATGAAAGCCCGCGCGGGCGGTTGGCCCTCGCTGCCGGCGGCGCGATCGTGGTGCTGCAGGTCGTTTTTTGTCTCCTGAGCCTGCCGGGGCTGCTCTGAATCGGCGGGAGTGGAGTTAAAGCAGCCCTGCTTCTCCTTTTGTGACCCTAGTTACATAGCATTGACCTAAAATGCAGTTGACGACATTAGGTCTTAGAAAGCATAATTCTATGTCATACCCCTGCTCTTCTGCGCTACTTGAGGTTCGCTCACTGCCAGAGAATGGAAGTTTGTTGCGAGGTATGACGGGACCATTGCAGCGTATCGGGCGCTGTACGGTTTGCCATCAGGCCGGGTCGAGCCCCGTTTCAACCTCGTTGCCCTGAAGACAAGCAAACGTGATGCAAGACATCGCGCAGGGACCGAAAGGTCGCCTAGCTTAATTCAGGAATACGATCATGGCATTGGATCAAAAGCGGTGGGACGTTCGTTTTCACGATGAATTCGTCCAAGAGTTTGGGATGTGGTCCGAGTTGGTTCAGGATGCGGTCCTTAGCACTCTTGGTAAGCTGCGGGTCTTCGGGCCGTCATTGGGCCGGCCAAGCGTCGACACTCTGAAGGGTTCTGGCTACCCCAACATGAAAGAGCTTCGTGTGGATGCGGAAAGTGGCGTCTGGCGAATTGCATTTGCATTCGATCCAAAACGGAACGCGGTACTTCTCGTGGGCGGCAACAAGACCGGCATCTCCAAGAACCGGTTTTATGCAACATTCATTCGGATTGCCGATGCACGATACAGACGTTATCTGAAGGGCCTCGAAGGCGGAGAGAGGAAGACATGACGGTATCTCTTGAAGAAATTCTGCAAGGCCTTCCGGAAGAACGGCTCCGTCGCGTCGAAAAGAAGACGGCAGAACTGATTGCCGAGGAGCTCCGCCTGCGTGAATTACGACGCCTGCGCAAACTGACCCAGGCCCGGCTCTCGAAGAAGCTCAAGATCGGCCAGGAGGGCGTCTCACGCATTGAGAAGCGGACGGACCTTTATCTTTCGACCCTGCGGAGTTACGTCGAGGCGGTGGGTGGCGAGCTGACGTTGATGGTCAAATTCCCCGATCGGCCGCCCGTGATCCTGACAGGTCTAGGTGAGAGCGATTCGCCCAAGCCGACAAAAAGAAACGCCAAATCCAGCCCAAAATCCGGACCCAAATCGCATCGGGCTGCATGAGCTTTTTTGTCCGCTCGGCGTCGTGTTCCATTTCTCTCCTAAATAAAAGCAGAATAAAGACTTATTTCCCACAGGTTGCCTTGTCTCGGACCCCTCCCAGAGGGTAAAATAGTCCTTTAGAGCAGTTCCCCTATGCGCGTGGCGTTTGCAGGGGCGTGCGAGGCGGCATTTTTTAAGGAAAATGCCACTCGGCAGTCCCGGTCTTCCTCCACAGCAATAGGAGAACTGCTATAGCCCGCGGCATCGGCCCGCATCTTTCAGACCCACCTTCGCGGGCTCCCAGAATCCCTATGGCAGACGATCAGAATCCGCAGCTCCCCCTCGACGGCGGTACGCCGCCCAACAATCCCAGCCACATTCCCATCAACATCGAAGACGAGATGCGCCGGTCGTATCTCGACTACTCGATGTCGGTCATCATCGGCCGCGCGCTTCCTGACGCCCGTGATGGTCTCAAGCCCGTCCATCGACGCGTGCTCTACACGATGCAGGAGATGGGCCTGCAGTACAACAAGAAGTACACCAAGTGCGCCAAAGTCGTCGGTCAAGCCATGGGTGTCTACCATCCTCACGGCGACTCGGCGATTTACGACACGCTGGTGCGCATGGCGCAGCCCTTCTCGCTGCGCTATCCCCTTGTAGACGGTCAGGGTAACTTTGGCTCAGTCGACGGCGACCCACCCGCTGCCATGCGGTATACGGAGTGCCGCATGGAACGCATTGCCAGCGAACTTCTCGCCGATATCGACATGGAGACAGTGGACTTTATGCCGAACTACGATGAGTCCACGCAGGAGCCAACGGTTCTGCCCACGCGGATTCCGAATCTCATCGTCAACGGCTCCAACGGAATCGCCGTCGGCATGGCCACCAACATTCCGCCGCACAACTTGACCGAAGTGGTGAACGCCACCATCGAGATGGTGAAACACCCGAATGGCGGACTGGCTGAAGTGCTGAAGCACGTACAGGGCCCCGATTTCCCTACGGGTGGATTCCTCTACGGCAAGAGCGGCATTGTGAACGCCTACAAAACTGGGCGCGGCCGATTCATGATGCGCGCCAAGGTGGCCACGGAAAGCCTGACCAAGGAAAAGCAGGCGATCATCGTCACGGAGATTCCATACCAGGTCAACAAATCCAAGCTCATCGAGCGCATTGCCGAGCTGGTGACAGAAAAGATCGTCGACGATATCAGCGACGTGCGGGACGAGAGCGATCGCGACGGCATGCGCATCGTCATCGAGCTCAAGCGCAGCGCCCAGCCTGAGATCGTGCTGAACCAGCTCTACAAGCACACGCAGATGCAGGAGAGCTTCTCCATGATTTTCCTGGCCGTGCTGAACGGCCAGCCGAAGGAATTTGCTCTCGATGAAGCGATTCGCAGCTTCGTCAATCACCGCATCGACGTGGTGCAGCGGCGCACTGTCTATCTGCTGCGCAAGGCCCGCGAGCGCGAGCATATTTTGGAAGGCTACCAGATCGCGCTCGACAATCTCGACACGCGTGATCCGCATCATTCGCGCATCCGCATCGCGCGCCGAAGCTCGCGAGAATTTGTACGCATGGGGCAAGGGGACAGACATTGTCATCAACCTTGAATCGCGAGCGCCTGCCCAGCGAAGAGCGCGGCCTTACACTCCGACAGGTCGACGCCATCCTTGAACTGCAGCTTTATCGCCTCACCCAACTTTCAGTCGACGAAATTCTCGAGCGAGTTGAAGGAAATCCGCGCGAAGATTGCCGAGTACGAAGAAATTCTCGGGCAGCGACAAGAAACTGCGCGCAGTCATCATCAAGGAACTGGAAGAAGTGCGCGACCGCTACGGCGACGCGCGCCGCACACAGATCATCGACGAGTCCGCCGAACTTCAGTTGGAAGACCTTATCGCCGATGAGCAAGTGGCTGTCACCGTCAGCCATCAGGGCTATCTGAAGCGCACGCCGATCTCCATCTATCGCCAGCAGCGTCGTGGCGGCACTGGCCGCATGGGAATGAAGACGCGCGAAGAGGATTTCGTTTCGCAGCTCATCATCGATTCCACGCATGCTTTTCTGCTCTGCTTCACCAATACGGGCCGTGTCTATTGGCTAAAGGTCTACGAGGTCCCTGATGTGGGCGCAGCGGGCAAGGGCAAGAGCATGCAGAGCCTGCTTAATCTGCAGCCCGGCGAAAATGTACGTGCCATCATGGCCATTCGCGATCTCGAAGAAGAAGGCAAGTTCATCTTCTTCGCCACGCGCCAAGGCACGGTGAAGAAGACCCCGCTCAAGGACTTCTCGAATGTGATGGCTCGTGGCATCATCGCGATCGATATAGACAAAGAAGACGATCTTGTCGCTGCCGGCCTGACCAATGGCAAACAGACCATCTTCCTTGCGACGCGCGAGGGCATGGCGATCCGCTTCCAGGAAGAATACGATCCGGAGCGCAGCGGAATTGGTCTCCGTCCCATGGGACGCAACGCTGCCGGAAACAAGGGAATTTCGCTCAAGAAGGGCGATTACGTGATCGGCGCGGCCATCACTGACTCCGACGAGGCGCGTGACAAGGAACGCGACGAATGCGCCGCAGCAAGGGGCCTGATCGACAAGCTGAAGACCCTCCGCAAAGCCGCCACTGCAACCAAGGAAGCGTTGCAGAAGGCCCGTGAGGATCGCCGTAACGGGCCACCCGATGACGAAAAACTGAAGACCAAAGAGAAGAACGCGGAGAAGGCCTTCGACGACGCCCAAGGCGCGCTCAAAGATCTCGACGAGAAGCTCTGCGTGACCCAGTCGCGCATTCTGACGGTCACGGAGAATGGATTCGGCAAACGCACGGATGTGGACGAATATCGCCTCACCGCGCGCGGCGCACAGGGCGTCAACAATCTCAAAGCAACTCCCAAGGTGGGTAAGACCGCGTCGATCCTGCTGGTGAATGAGACATCGGAACTCATGGTCATCAGCCAGTTCGGCAAAATCATCCGCATCGACACCAAGACAATCCGCGCCGCCGGCCGCGCCACGCAAGGCGTTCGTTTGCTCAATCTCGAAGATGACGACAAGGTCGCCGCTGCGGTCATCATTCCACCCGAGGAAATTGCCAAGGACGACGAGCCGACGCTGCTGCAATAGCTGACTGAAACGTGAAAGGGAGCGTCTCGAACGAGACGCCCCTTTCACATTTGCCACGCGCCCGAAATCGTTACAGCTTCGCCAGTTTCTTCTCAAGCTCCGGCACATAGCTGACTTGAGCGTCCGGCTCCAGTCTCTTTGCCGATGTCAGCGCTGCCTGCCACGCCCTGCGCGCTTCGTCTTTCTGTCCCAGTGCAGCCGCGCTATTGCCCAGTGCGGTCTCACTTAGAATCTCTTCCGGATCGATTGCCACGGCCTCGCGCGCCAGCACCAAGGCCTCTGCTGGTTTGCCCGTCCACAGCAAATGAAAAGCATTCTCACCGCGCGCCAGTGCCGCAGCCTGCCGCATATCGAAGTTCCCCATATAGACCATCACGGCATAATCGATCATCTCGTCCGGCTTCCGTGCCTGAAACGCCCCGTAGGGATTCATCGCTCCGCTGGGCCACTCGCATCCGCTCAGGTCGCCGGCGCTGATCAGCACGTTGCCGTGAATCTGCGGTGCGATTGCATCTGCCCCGCCCATCCAGAATGTGTCGATGGTTGGCAGATGATGGCATGTGATCCCATAGGTCTCGGGATCGATATCCGGATAGGCAAAATAGGCGAACCAGCATTCCTGGCCTGGATGCCGGTCCTGCCAGTCTTTTACCTGGATACAACTGCTGTGCCCAATCCACGCTGGCATCGCTTAGCAGGTTGTGCGTATTCTTCGCGCCGCCCCAGGCTTCGTTTGCGTAGGCCATGTAATTCGGAAAGACGCACAGCGCGGAAACAACGTGCGCGGCAAGCAGCCCCAGCCGCTAACCATTTCCAGTTGCGACCGTTTGCGGCGAGCACGGCGAAGCCGGTCCCCGCCAGGACAAACATCAGGACATAAACCGGCAGAATGTGCCGCGCGCCGATATCCATTCCGGCGGCAACCGCGACAATCAGATAGAAGGTTGCCGGCACCAGCACATACGACCACCTCCCGGCCCCTGCGCGAGCTTGCCCATTGCAATCGCAAGGACGTGCGATTGCCACGAGTGCCAGGAGGCCGAGAGTCGTTTTTATCAGGATGACGAGAGGGGAAGTACCACCACACGCCGTGCGCATAGACTTTGCCGAGCGCGAAGGTCGGATAGAACTGCGCCATGATCTTCACATCGACCAGCCCCATCAGGTAGGACTCGGGCAGCAGATGCAAGTCGCGCGATGGCCAAAATCGTCGATGCGTTGAACGGGCTGAGAGACTTCACGTCGTCGGCCAGCGGCGGGTTGAGCGCCAGGCCGGCGGGCCGCGCGGCATAACGGAACCCGTAGAATGCCCAGAGTACCGACGACGCCGATCGCGACGACGACGGCAAAGGCGCCGCACAGGCGCAACGCAACACGCCCACGCGTGCCACGAGGCGCAACCGCAACTTCCTAAACAATCAACAGAAGCAGCATCGGCGCCAACAGGATGCCCGAATGCTTCGTCGCCAGCAGTAAGCCCGGCTGCAGACGCCGGTCAAACCGAGGCGTGTCAGAGTCGGCCGCTTCACATAGCGGTAGAAGCTGAATATCGCGGCAAGAAAAAAGAGAGAGACGCCCATATCTGTCGTCACCAGTGCGGAGTGTGCCAGCACGTTGGGATCGAAGCTGACCAGAACCAGAGCCACGAGCGCGGCCGTCGTGCCGAAGAATTCACGTGTCGCAAGGAAGACGACCAGTGAGAGCGCCAGGGCGAGAGCAATCCGGCGGCCAGGCGCATCCTGAAGACCATGTGCTGGGTCGCGCCGTCGTTGTGCGCCAGCCAGTCGCGGCCGTCCAGATAGGCCTCCAGCTTGAAATCGCGTCCCAGCAGCGGAGGAATCCAGTAGTCGTGTCCGAACAGCGGCAGGGCGGCCAGCAGTTTCACCAGCGGCGGATGCTCCGGATTCAGGCCGTAATCGCCGGTGTGCCCCATCATGTATCCGGCGAACATGTGGTTCGCTTCGTCGAACGTCAATGACTCGCGATGCACCACGTATATAGTCTGCGTCGCCTGCAAGGCCAAAAGTGCGATCACTGCGGCCCACACCCATCTCGAATTGGTCACAGTGCTCACGGCTCCCATTTGTTTTGAATGCCGCTGATTGTATAGGGCCGGCGACGTGGTTTGCCGCGAGGACCGCCCGCCGGGGTTATTTCCTCTTCATCTGGTCTGGAGACTGCGTTCGCCGGTTACCTCGGTCCGCGCTGGCAACCCGGTTTTGCGGTAAACTGAACGGGTACTTATCGGACGATCTCGAACCACGTTCAATACTCGAATCTCTTTCTCATGCGTCTTACACTAGTGCTGCTCTCGAATCTCCGCGCGCTCCTTGTGACCCGCGCCGTATATCTCGGTCTTCTTCTCGCGGTCTTGTGTGCGGCGTCGTCCACGCGCGCCCACGCACTGCAGACTCGCGCACACCACAGGCCCGCTTCGACGGCCACAGCGCATCGCCGCGCTGCTCCGGAGCGCACCCGCACCGCGCGCACTGGTTCGTCCCGCCGAGCGACCCATGCCGCCAGCTATTCCGCAGCCCGGCGGAGGAGTATGCGCCGCCAACCCGCTGTTGTTCGTGCTCGCATGCCCGTACGCCGCTATTCATGGATGAGTGCGCGGCGCACAGCAGTTTCTGCCCGCGCCATGCCGGCGGCCGCCAGAGGAGAAGTAGAATCCCGGGCTCCCGCGAAGCGCGCAGGCATTCCTACACCGCAGACCTCCGTCGCCGAAGCTGAAGTCTCCGATGCCTCCGAAACGAATTCGCCGACGCCGCAGGACGCGGCCAACCAGATCGCTGCGGCCGAAATTCCGGCCGCTCCGCATGCCGCGCTTCGCTGCTCCCATCGCCGGACTTGACCCTTTGCGCAGCACGCGCATCGTGGCGATGGCGCCCTTGCGCGGTTCGCTCGAGTCTCTGATCCGGCAGAACGACGAAGACCAACGCCGACAACCTGGAGCGCATCGAGAACGACGCCGACCTGCATGACCGGATCGCGCAGCGGCCAGCTGGTTCGGGTTCCGGAATCGGACGCCCTTGCCGTCAATGCGCAACTTGCCCCAGGACCGCCGCTACTGCCGTCCCTGGACCGCGGCTTTTCTCACCGACCTTTCGCCGCGCGCATGAGACCCAGTTTCATCACTCGTTTGAGGTCAGTTCCGCCGTGCGCACGGTTGAGTACCAGAAGCATCTGATGCGGACCAATGGCAACGCCGCGCCGGCCGAAGGCGACATCGCCAGCCCCCACCTCACCGGCGCCACGATCGATATCGCCAAGAGCGGTCTGAGCCGATCGCGAGATCTACTGGATGCGCGACCGGCTCAACAGGCTCTTCAGGACCGAAGGCAAAATCGATGTGGAGGAGGAGTTTCGCCAATCCTGCTTCCACATCACGGTCTACAAGAGCTATATCGGCGCCGGGCCGGCTCCACAAGCCGACACCATCCGCATACCCTGCCACGCCGAGGATGACGACAGCGCCAGCCGCGCCCGCGGACAGCCGCCACTCCCGGCGCCTAGCCGTTCCTCCAGCTCTCGTACTCGCCCATTCGCTGAAAATCGATTTCGTTCGGCTCGCCGTTCAAGGGTACAATCGCGGGCGAACGCATTTCTGCGCGCTGACTCCGTCCGCGGTCAAGCGCATGTCTGAAGAAATGCAACCGTTGCTGCGAGGCGTCCCACCTGTCGCAGTTAGAACATCTCGATTGCAACCCTGCGATATTCTCGAGAGGCGGAATCATGAGCGATCTTGGAGGTTCAACCGGTGGCCGAGCACAGCGCACCGGTCTCTCGCAGTTGCAGCGCGTCACCAACGTTTTTACCGCACCATCCAAGACCTTTGAAGACATCAAGCGCGGCAACAAAAGCTGGTGGATGCCGTTCGTCATCTTTGTCCATCGTCGGCTACATTCTGTTTGCTGCCGTCGTCTCACAAGATCGGCATGCAACAGGTGGTCGACAACCAGATCCATCTGAACCCCGAAGCAGGAAGAGAAGCTGGCCAGGCCCCGCCCGAGCAGCGCGAGATGTCGGCGAAGATCTCGCTCGACGTCACCGAGGGGATCTTCATCGCGAACCCGCGTCCTGCTCGCTCATCATCGTCGCCGTCGGATCGCTCGGCCTCTGGGGCACCATCAACTTCGTCTTCGGCGGCAAAGCCAAATACGGCAGCATCTTCGCCGTCTGGATGTATGCCGGCCTGCCCGGCATCATCAAAGTCTTGCTGGGGATCGTCGTCATCTATGCCGGGGACGGCCCCGGAGTCATTCAACATCAAGAACTATGCGCCAACCAACCTTGGCGCCTTCCTCAATCCGCTGGAGACCAACAAGGCGCTCTACTCGCTGGCCAGTTCGCTCGACGTTATCACCATCTGGACGCTGGTCCTGCTCGGCATGGGCATGGCCATGGTCGCCGGCGTGAAGCGCAGCTCCGGCTATATCGCGGTCTTCGGGTGGTGGGCGATCTTCGTCGCTCATCGGCGTGGGCTGGGCGGCGCGTTCATGGGCTAAGCAGACTCGAGATCTGCACTCCTCCGGGCAAACACAAGCGGCGCGCATCTCAGAGATGTGCGCCGTTTGTCTGTGCTCTAATCTCTGATCCCTGATTACTTCGTCGTTTTACTCCGTCCAGCGCCGCATGATCAGCGTGGCGTTGATGCCGCCGAATCCAAACGAATTCGACAGCGCCACATCGAAGTTGTGCGGCATGGCCTTGTTGGGCACGTAGTCCAGCTTGCACTCCGGATCGACATTGTCGAGATTCGTTGTCGGCGGCAGCATCTGGTTCTGCAGAGCCAGCACCGTGATGCCTGCCTCCAACCCGCCGGCGCCGCCCAGCAAATGCCCGGTCATCGACTTGGTACCGCTTACCTTCAGCTTCCTGCTCAGCGCGTGCTCGCCAAACACCAGTTCAATCGCGCGCGATTCATTGCCATCGCCAGCAGGCGTCGAAGTCGCATGCGCATTCACATAGCCCACTTCTTCCGGCCGAATGCCCGCGTCTTTCAGTGCCGCGCGCATGCTGCGCTGTGCGCCTGCGCCCTCGGGAGCGATGCCCGTCATGTGATACGCATCGGCGCTCATGCCGTAGCCGATGATCTCGGCCAGAATCTTTGCGCCGCGCGCCTTCGCAAACTCCAGCTCTTCCAGAATCAGAATGCCGGCGCCTTCGCCGATCACGAATCCGTCGCGATCCTTGTCGAAGGGCCGGCTGGCCCGGGTCGGCTCGTCATTGCGCGTCGACAGCGCGCGCATCGCCGCAAACCCACCTACCGATAGCGGTGTGACCGAGGCCTCCGCGCCGCCGGCAATCATCACGTCCGCATCGCCGTGCATAATCATGCGCACCGAGTCGCCAATGGAGTTGGCGCTGGTGGCGCATGCCGTGGCCGTGGCCGAAATTGGCCCCTTGGCGCCGTAACGAATGCTGATTTGCCCGGCCGCCATGTTCACAATGACCGCGGGAATAAAGAAGGGTGAGATCTTGCGCGGGCCGCCGGCCAGCAGGTTGGAGTGCTCGCGCTCGATGATTTCGAATCCGCCGATGCCCGAGCCGATAAACACGCCGACGCGGTCGCCGATCTCCGGCGTGATTTGCAGGCCCGATTGGGTGATGGCTTCGTGCGTGGCCGCAAAGGCAAAGTGGATGAAGCGCCCCATTTTGCGCGCTTCTTTCTTGTCCACGAAAGTTCAGCGGATCGAAATTCTTCACCTCGGCGGCAAAGGTGACAGGGAAGCCCGTTGTGTCGAAGCCCTGAATCGGGGCCATGCCGCTGGCCCCTGCCAGTAACTGTCGCCACACCTCGGGTGCGGTATTGCCCACACCGCATACCAGCCCAAGGCCGGTGATGACAACTCGACGATTCACCAGTTACTTGCCTTTCGCGGTCTTCTCGTTCTTCTCGATGTACTCGATCGCATCCTTGACGGTCTTGATCTTCTCAGCGTCCTCGTCCGGAATCTCGAGGTCGAAAGCCTCTTCGAACTGCATCACCAGCTCGACCACGTCCAGCGAATCCGCGCCCAGGTCCTCCTGGAAGCTGGCGCCCGGGGTTACCTCGGCCTCGTCCACCTGCAGCTGCTCGACGATGATCTGCTTCACTTTCTCTTCAACAGCCATGCGTGATTCTCCTCGTTTTCTTCGGAACTGTCGGATGCACTCCGGGGTTTCGCCTTGCTGCGTTTCCGCTCCGCCAGCCTACAATACCGGCTCCGGCACACGAACACAACCACAGCGCACAAAAATATGCGCATGGCCCCGAATCTTCAAGTCTACCGGGCGGCCCAGGGCATGTAAAGGCGCGGTGGGACAGGGAATAGGAAGTGCCAACTGATATTGCTCCGGTCACTCCAGTGAGGGCTCAATAGTGACAGGAGCTGCGCGAGCCTCGACCTCGAGTTGCGCATCGAAATGGCGGACGTCGACGCAAGAATGTCCGATGTGCAATTTGCACAAAACTCAGTGTCGCAACTGAATTACGCCGTACGTGGTGCACTGCTAGCAGGTCGGATGGGGGTTCTTGAACACAACCTCAATCGGCAGCCAGTCTGACAGGCGTTTCTGATCGATTTCAGCATCTCCGGCCTGGGGAGCGAGCGAAGACCGGACAAGCACGACGGAGATCTTCACTTTTCCCTTCATGCAGTAGGCTCCAAGCAGCCGCGCCAAGCCCTTATCCGCCAGATCCACATAGTCCGCGGGAAGCGTACCTTCGGTGCCAGAGATATCGAACGGACCGACAATCACCTGGTCCATCATCGGCTGATCTTTTTTTGCTCCCGAAGGTTCGAAGCGCACCACCAGGCTGGCTCTCCTTTCGAGCCCGTCAGGATTCGCCGTGAACTTGATGGCCGGAATGGTGACGCCCGCCGTGTTGGGCTTGGGTGCCTGTGCGTCGATCGCAAGACGGTACGCGGGCCCCTTCCATTTGGGAGGAGCAGGAGTGCCGGGAGCCTTGTCCCCTTGATTGCCACACCCCACCAAAAGCGCCAACCCTCCGATTGCCAATACGATGCCTGTTCTCAAGTCATTCTCCTCGTGCTTATCAGACGACGCGCAAGAATATCACCTCTGTGTCTCGCTGGGACGGTGCCCCCCAATGACCGAGACGCGTTGTCCGCTGGATCGCGGCCGATTTGCTCGGCTTGAGGGGCGGTAATCCCACGTGTCCGGGCCTGGCTCCGGACTTGGCTCTGGGTTATTGTGGTTGTTGCTTCCACTGGCCTCAACACCGGCAAGAGGCGCCCGGGTTTCGGCCCCGAATTGCACATCGAAAAGGCGTACATTAGGCGAAGAGGTTTCATCCCCCATGATGCAAGCCGGCTTTGATCGCCGGGATGCCTTGTCGCCGGGATCCTTGTTGGGCCTTGGCTGCAGTCGCCATCTGCTCAATCGGAAAAGTCTCACCTGGATCAGCGGGTCCGCGAAGCTTCCGATTCGGCGACCGCCCGCGCAGCAGTTCGCCGAGGCTCAGGGCGAGGCAACGCGACGGGCGGGCTTCGAGTCGCTGGCGGTCGAGCGGGAAAAGACCATCGCTCTCTTGTCGCGGAACGCGATTCCGTTCGCGTCGGATTTGCGTGCGAGTCATGCCGGTGTCACGTCGACCAAGCGGCGCGCATCAGCCAGTTGAGGCCGAGTTGAACAACGAGCGACAGAACACTCCGAAAATCTCGCTCTTCTCCAAGAAGCGCAAGCAAACCTTGGCTCATCAGTTCGAAGCGCTCGCCGGCAACGTGCTCGACCAGAAATCCAAAACTTTCTCCGAGGGCAGCCAGAAAGAACTGGGCACGCTGCTGACGCCGCTGCGCGAGCAGATCAAGGAGTTTCGAGAGAAGGTGGAGCAGGCACAGACGGACTCCAAGACCGGCGTGACCAAGCTCGAAACGCTCGTTGGCACGCTGAACGGACTCAACCAGCAGTTGTCAGAAGAAGCACGCAATCTGACCACGGCATTGCGCGGCTCGGCGAAGACGCAGGGAGATTGGGGCGAATTCATCCTGCGTGACCTGCTCGACAAGGCGGGCCTGCGCGAGGGCGAGCAGTACTCGTTCCAGCAGACGTTCGCCGGTGTTGAAGACGAATCCGGCGAGCGCGGCCGGTCGGTGCGTACCGATGTGATTGTCTTTCTGCCCGGTGGCCGCAATCTTGTCATCGATTCCAAGGTCTCGCTTACCGCGTACACCGACTGTGTTAACGCTGTCGGAGACGATGTGCGGAAGCCGCGCTCAAACTGCACATCGCCAGCGTGCGGGGCCACATTGCGAGCCTCGCCAAGGCTGGCTATCACCGGTTGCCCGAGCTTGAAGCGCCAGATTTCGTTGTCATGTTCGTGCCTGTCGAGCCCGCCTTTTTGATGGCGCTTCAGGCTGATGGCGAGCTTTGGGCCGATGCCTACAAGCGGGGCATCCTGCTGGTTGGTCCCACCACGCTGCTTTACGTGATCCGTATCGTCAACGTGCTTTGGCAGCAAGAGCGGCAGGCGCGCAACGTGCGCGAAGTGATGGAGCGGGGCACAGAGCTCTACGAAAAGTTTGTCGGACTTGTGACGGACATGGAAGCCATTGGCGACAGTCTGCGCAAGACCGATGGAGCACTACACGAATGCGATGAAGTAAACTCGTCCGATGGTCCAGGAAATCTGATTAGGCAGGTGGAATTGCTCAAGAAGCTTGGCCTTCGCACGACGAAATCGATTCCGAAGAATCTGCTCGAACGAGCCGATGTAGATCAGGAAGAGCTGGCGCTGTCCGCAGAGGCAGAAGAGAATTCCTCTGACCTGGTGAAGTAAAGGATTCGTCCACATCCTCTCGAACGCGGATCTGATTACGCGACGCTTGCTCCCAAGGCAGCATGGGCAAACTGCCGCTCTGTCTCGGCAGTGGCGCGCGCAAGCTTGGGAGCCATCAGCTCCATGAACTGCTCGACGGGCATGGGTTCCCCATAGAGAAAACCCTGACCTTGGATGGTCTGATCGTTCACGGTGAAGTAGAGCGCCTGCTGTTCTGTCTCCACGCCTTCCACCACCACTCCCAGATTCAGCGAGCGCGCCATGGCCAAGATCTGCGGAACAATGGCCAGAGTCGGAGAGTTCGTCCCGATGGCGCGCGTGAAGGCCTTGTCGATCTTGATTCGATCGATCGACAGATAGAGCAGATAGGAAAGGCTCGAGTAGCCGGTGCCGAAGTCGTCGATGTAGATGCTGTGGCCGCGCCGGCGGAGCAAGGCGAATTGCCTCCATCGCAACTTCCTGGTTGGCGGTTGAGCTCTCTGTTACCTCAATCACGACGCTGCTCGTGGGAACTTTATTCTGGTCGATCGCCGTATCGAGCATGGGCAGGAAGGCGGGATCTGCCAAGTCCGCCGCCGTGACGTTGATGTCGAGTCGGAACTCCGGGAGCTTGGTCAGCACCTCGCGGAAGTCCTTCAACGCGCGGCGAAACATCAGGCTGGTGAGTGAGCCAACAAAACCGTGCTGCTCCGCGATCTTGATAAAGAGGTCGGGACTGACCGGGACACCATCACGGTCTTTCCAACGCGCCAGCGCTTCGGCGCCGATGATCTTGCCATCGACCAGATTGACGATGGGCTGGTAGAAGACCTGCAACGCCTCTTTTTCGATCGAGCGACGAAGTTGCTGCTCCATGGAAAGATGGCGGCGGCGGAAAGCAGAAAGAAGAAAACCGATCAGCGTGCCGGCGATGCAGCCGAAGCCAGACGAGCCGGTGATCGCGCCAAACTCCGCTTGCCGCGCTTCGTCCACGGTGGCGGATGCCGTGACGCAGGTCAACAGAATTGACGAGCAGCGCGTTGCCGCAAGGGTGTTCCCATTGCGTTCGACGTGGGCGGGAGCAAATGCAGCGTTGCCGGCCGGATTTTCGGTTAGGTGAATGGGCAGGGACCCTTCGACCACCGGCAATTGAGAACCGAAGACAACGAAAGCGTCGCCAAGCTGGAATCCAGCGCGCTTCAAGCTTTCATCGCGAATCGGAACCAGATTCGCGTAAGCGATTGTGCCATCCGCTGCAGTTGGGCCAGCTTTGAAACGGCTGATAGCATACGATGGCCGGCCCGCTGTTGCCGAGCAGTCGATTACGCCATTGCGCATTCGTCCGGCATCCTTGAGGTATGCGGAACGAAACACCAGCTCTCTAAAATGGCCAAGTTCGGCCTCAGAGCAAGCCGAATAAGAAGAGGACTGGAGGACGGTCAGCAGGTCGCGGGCCTCTTGGACAGAAGCAGCTTCCTGCGCTGCGACGCGGGACAAATAGCCCTTTAGATGGAGTTCGGCGAGAGGGACTGTGAGCAGCGAGCCCAGCGCAAAGCCTGCGAGCATGCCAAGGGCCGCCATCCCGGCAACGATTGCTCGGCCGGCCTGCTCGTGCTTTCGGCGATCTTGCATACTGTCGCCTTTCTTCGAATCTGCTGGGGCCCTACTAAGTAAGTACTGCTTCTAAGACGCGGCAACAATGGCCCTTCAAGACCATGCTCTAACGCTTTGGTCGTCTGCGGCCCACCGATGGAGTTTCTCGGCAGGTTACTCATGTACTTGAGGGTTGCGGAGGGGTTGGAAAAGGGCTCGAATCTACAACTTTGGGAATGGCTGCGCGAGGTTTCCAGATAAGAAACCCTTGAATATGCAGTTAGAATTGGCCGTCCATGCGGGTCGGGTATGAGTGCGGCCGGATCGGGAGTGGGTTCCGCTTGTAGCGCCTCGTTGGAATCGCGCGATGGAATCCGTTATCCCTGCTTCTCCTCGAGCGCTTGGAACGCCTCGCGCATTCGTTTCCATGTCGTTGGCAAATCCTCGGGAAGAACGCGTGTCTCCGCCACCGTCGTCATGAAATTTGTGTCACCCAACCAACGTGGCAGTGCGTGCAGGTGTAAATGCCCGGCCACGCCCGCGCCTGCGGCTTTGCCCAGGTTCATGCCGAAGTTCAATCCATGCGGACGATAGAGCTGCTCCAGCACCTGTTCGGTCTTGAGCGCCAGGTCCATCATTTCGTGTGCGGCTTCCGTGCCAAGCCCAGCCAAGCCGGTCCACGTGTGCATAGGGCACCACCATCACGTGCCCCGAGGTGTAGGGATACGCATTCAGGCAGATGTAGCAGTGCTTCCCCCGGACGACGAGCCCCGCTGCGACCTCTGCCTCTTCCGGCGGCATGCCGCCTGCAATTGCGTGATCTACCGCCGCGATGAGATTGCAAAACACACAGCCGGTATCGCCCGGGAATGCTGCCAAGCGCTCCGGAATCCCGGGTCGTGGCGCGCCGTCGGCATTGGTTACGTAGGCAAATCGCCAGGGAGTCCAGAGCTGGTCCATCTCGTCCCTCAGTATAGGGGCTGCGCGGGCCGGTTTTGAGTGATCTCGTGCTGGCTGCGCGGCCGTTTCCGGTGCTTGCGCCCTTCTGTCTCCCTTTGTAACCCTTCTGTCTGGTTTCGACCCAATACTGTGAATTTTTCGTGTCAGAACCCATCTTCAGGGTGGAACGCCAACCTGTTGCATTGACGCTGGAAAGACGAGGTTGCTAAACTTAAGACGTAGCTCCTGTGTGCGGATTCCATCAGTGAGCTGCGGCCGACCTCCAGCCAGCCGTTGCGCGCCTGGTGATTCCCTCGGAGACGAGTCGCTTCCACAGCCGGTAGTGCCGGCTCGGACGACTGTCCCCGTGAGTATCACCTTGGGTACACGTGGCACGAGAAACAGGCCATCGGCGCCTGCGGATGAAGCTACCGCATAGAAGGCGTCAAGCCGTGCGACATGAAAGTCCGTCGCCGGTGCAATGAATCCCGGAGCAGCAGTGATGGCAAACGTCCTCAATCCAGAACCCGAGAGCATAACCCTGAACACCCAACTCGAAACACCAACCCTTGACCCTGCGACGGAGCTTGAGCAGCCGTTGCACGAATCAACGTCCAACCCCGAAAACACCGAAGCGCTCGTTTCCTCTGCGCTGGACGCCGATGCCACAACACAGCCTGCAGCGGACAGCCCTACAGCAGAAGCAAATTCTGCCGAATCGCATGCCACTGCCGCACCGGTGACCGAAAGGTCAACCGAACACGGATCTGAATCCGGAGATGATTTTTCCGCGGCGCTTGAAGCTTTCGAGCGCGAACAGGCCGCCGAAGCCGCAGCCGTGGAAGCCTATGGCGACAAGGTCGTCACCGGCACAGTACTCAAGCAGACTGACAAGCACCTCGTCATCGATGTGGGCCTGAAGTCCGAAGGACTGGTTCCGATCGAGCAGGTGGTCGACCACACCGGCGCCGTGAAGTTCCAGCCCGGTGAGCAGATCGAGGTCGTGATCGAGCGCGAGGAGCCCGAAGGCGGCTATCTCGTCAGCTACGAGAAGGCGCAGCGTCTCCGCGTCTGGGACACGATTGAAAAAGCCGCAAACGACAAGACCCCGGTCATCGGCACGGTGGTCAGCCGCGTCAAGGGCGGTCTCACTGTCGACATCGGCATGAAGGCTTTTCTGCCCGGCTCGCAGCTTGAGATTCGTCCCGTCCGCAATCTCGACGGCTATCTCGGCCAGCAGATTGAAGTCCGCGTCATCAAGCTGAACAAGAAGCGCGGCAACGTCGTTGTCTCCCGCAAGGAGATTCTCGAGGAAGAGCAGAACGCCAAGCGTTCGCAGACCCTCGAGCATCTTGGCGAAGACGCCATTCTCACCGGCACCGTGAAGAACCTCACCGACTACGGCGCGTTTGTTGACCTGGGCGGAATCGACGGCCTTCTCCACATCACGGACATGAGCTGGGGACGCCTCACCCATCCCCGCGATCTGGTCAACGTCGGCGACGAGATCCAGGTGAAGGTGCTCAAGTTCGACAAAGACAAGCAGCGCGTCTCGCTTGGCTTCAAGCAGCTGACGCCTGACCCGTGGCTCGATGCCACTGAGCGTTATCCAGTCGGTGCGCATGTCCATGGTCGCGTTCTTTCAGTTACCGACTACGGCGCGTTTGTCGAGCTCGAGCAGGGCATTGAAGGCCTGGTTCACCTCTCTGAGATGACCTGGTCCAAGCGCCTCAAGCACCCCTCCAAGCTGGTCAAGCCGGGAGATGAAGTCGACACTGTCGTTCTCAGCGTGAACCCAGCCGATCGCCGCATTTCGCTCGGCATGAAGCAGCTCCTCGAGAATCCGTGGGAGCACCTCACCGAGCGCTATCCGGCAGGCACTGTGGTTGAAGGTCGCGTTCGCAACCTGACCGACTTTGGCGCCTTCATCGAAATCGAAGACGGCATCGACGGCCTGGTGCACGTCTCCAACCTGAGCTGGACCAAGCGCGTCAAGCATCCTTCTGAAGTCGTGAAGAAGGGCGAAAAGGTGAAGGCTGTCGTTCTCGGTGTCGAGCCGCAGAATCGCCGTCTCTCGCTGGGCATCAAGCAGCTGCAGCCCGACGTGTGGGAGAGCTTCTTCGCCCAGCATCGCGTGGGCGATGTGGTTCACGGCAAGGTGCTCCGCACGGCGCAGTTCGGCGCTTTCGTTGAAATCGCGGAGGGCGTTGAAGGCCTCTGCCATATCTCCGAAGCAGTGGGTGAAGACGGCTCGCCCGCCAAGCTTGAACAGGGCCAGGAACACGAGTTCAAGATCATCAAGATCAACGTGGAAGAGAAGAAGGTGGGACTCAGCCTGCGCGCTATTGGCCACGAAGCCAGCCGCGCCCAGGTCGAGAACTACAAGGCGGACACGCACAAGCATCCCGTCTCCAGCTCAACCACCACGCTTGGCGATCTCATCAACTGGAAGAGTGAACGGTAGAATTCTCCTAAGCAGCAAGACAGCAACGGCCATCCTTCGGGATGGCCGTTGCTGCGTTTGGTATTACTGTGATCGAGTACGGCGCAGAGAAGGGAACGGTGCCACCTTCGAAGAGTGTTGTCGACGAGGTGATTTCAGACCAGAGAATGCAAATATTCAAGATGCATGCCGTCTTTCAATGCGACGGCCTACGGGATGCAAGAACTCTTTTTAACTGATTTGACTAAAGTGAAGTGGCAAGATCGCTGCTGATCGCGTTGAACGCGGTCTTAATTTCTGACGAAAGGCCTTTCATCGCGGCCGACGCACCGAATGCGATCAACGCCACGACAAGCGCATATTCAACCAGATCCTGCGCGTCTTCCTGAATCACGAGGTTTTGAATTCCGAAATGAAGCCTGAGCACCGCGTCAGAAACAAGGTTGTTCCCGCACGACGCAACGTTTGATACACGCTCAACCAATCCGCTCAAAGAGTTTTTCATTCAAGTCTCCGTTCGATCTGCCTCCGTTATCCGTACAGCCGGGCGTATATCTTGCAGTTCGCTCAGACTAGAAAAGCTATCGGGAAGCTATGCATTGAGGATCGTACTTCTGGGGAAAGGCGACAATGGCCCTTTCGCGCTAGAAAGTGTTAGATTGCGTCCATAACACTTACCACCAATGGGTTAGGCGGCCGGGAGCAGCGACTTCTGTTCGGATTCGGGTACCGCTGGCGCTATTGTGTTTGTCTAGTAATTAGTTTATTTTCAGTCGTTTGTATCGATTCGACTTCATCCTCGAAGTTGCATTCAAGGGGCGTCGGGCTAAGCGCTGGAAACAGGGTGCGGCACTTCCTCCCGCGTCGCCAGTACTACCGCGATGCCCAGCGATGCAATCACGCAAGCCAGCGCGAACAAAAACACGCTTGCATACCCAAACGAGCCAATGACCGCGCCGGCTATTGGGCCTACCAGAAAGAACGAGACATCGGCGAACACCGTATACACGCCGAGCGCCGTGCCGCGACTCCGCACGGGGACGTGTTTTACCGCCTCTACTCCCAACGCCGGAAACACCAGCGAGAATCCAAACCCCGCGAGGGCGGCACCGCCGAAGGCCATCCAAGGAGAAACCGCACGCCACAGCAACAGGACGCCGACTGACTCGACTGCGAGGCACGTGATCCCCACGGGATATCCGCCGTAGCGGCTGATTGCACGAATAAACAAGAGCCGCGCGGCAATGAAGGCTACGCCAAATCCAGTCAGGCACAGCGCGGCGCCATTCCAGTTTCGGCTTGCATAGAAGAGCGTCACAAATGTCGCCAGTACGCTGTACCCTACACCGCCAAGCGCCAGGCTTATCCCGTGCGGCGTCACACGACCGAGCACTTCGCGAAAAGGCAAATGCTCACCGGGAACAACAGGCACCGGGGCTTTGCGGCTTGCGAGGACAAAACTCACGCCGCACAAGAGGATCGTGACGATTCCGATCGACGGCAAGACCCCACTGCTGCTCCATCACCACGCCCAGGGGGGCGCCCAGCGCCAAGCGCACCATAGGTCGCGACCCCGTTGAACGAAATCACTTTTGCGGTGTTTTCCTGCCCTACCGCAGTGATGCCCCACAGCGTGGCGCCCGTCGATCCCAGGCTTTCGCCCACGCCCAGCACCAGCCGGCTTGCCAGCAGACTTGTCAAACTCAGCCACGCCGGATTGCGATGCAGCGCAGCCGCGCCAAGCAGCAGGACTCCACTCGCAGTGCAAGCCGCCATGCCCCACAGCACCGAGATTTTCGCGCCCTTATGGTCGCTGATGCGCCCTGCCCAGGGTCTGCTCAGAAATGTCGCGATGTATTGAATGCTGATGACCAGCCCGGCCAGCGATGCGTGATACCCCATGCGCAGGTGCACGTAGGCTGGCAGAATTGCCAGCGGCAATCCGATGGCGAGATAGCAGACAAAAGTGAAGTAAACAAATCCCAGAATCCGTCGCACATCCGCTCGCGACGCGCCGGCGGGATGAATGGATCCTGGGTCGATGGCGGGACTTTGCATGCAGTGGAGAGAGAACACAAGCTGAGAACGTTACTTCTTCAGTATATCGAAGGCGAAAATACTTCGCGTGCACAGAGGCGCACTCTGCCGGCGGCCTGTCCTTTCGGAGCTACCGGGTCTGTCGTCGATTCCGCTGTCGATGCGCTGGTTCCAAATGCTTTGTCGATGAACTCCACAACCCGCTGCCGTGCATCATATCCATGCCACGGCTCGGGCGAGGGCCTCCCAAACATTCCGCCTGCCAGGGGCCCGTGATCTTCGCGGGGATAGGTGACCAATTCCACCGGCACGCCTTCCTGCCGCAGCGCGCGATACATCTCCTCGGACTGGCCCAGCGGATCGGTCGAATCGCTTTGCCCCTGCAGCAACAGGAACGGCGTCTTGGCTTTTGCCGCGCCCGCCAGCGGACTCTGCCGCCAGGCGTCCTCAAGGTGCTCCCACGGCTTGCCGAAGTACCAGCGGTCGTACCACGAACCGTGCTCGGTTCCATATTCGCTGAACTGGTCAATCACCGGCGCGCCGCTGATGATGGCCTTGAAACGATCCGTCTTTCCCTCGACGAACGCCGCCATCTCGCCGCCATAGCTATAGCCCATCAGCGCCATCTTCGACGAGTCCAGCGGATACTTCGCCAGCACCGCATCCACGCCTGCCATCACGTCGCGATAGTCGCCGCCGCCGAGATCGTTCTTGTTCGCCGCGGCAAACTTCACCCCGTAATTCGATGAGCCGCGCGGATTGGGCCGCAGCACCGCCCATCCATGGCCGACCAGAAATGCGGCAAACGGATCGTTGCGATTCTCGAATGCGCCGAAGGGGCCGCCATGCACATCGACGATCAGCGGAACTTTCTTGCCGACCCGTCATCGGGCGGCAGATACAGCAACCCTTCGATTGTCAGGCCGTCGCTCTTCCATTGCACCAGCTGCGGCTCCACCGAGCGCAGGCCCGCAGGAGCCAGTTCCGGAATCGGCAGCGCCGTGCAGGCATCGCCCAGGTGCTGCGCAAAGCAAAGCTTCTGCGGCTGCCCGCCGCTCTCTGCCAGCCACATCCATCCCGTCTGCTTGCGATTGGTATTCAGCCCCGAGATCACCGGCAGCGCCCAAATTCGACCGGCGCCGGCGTAGCTCTTCCCGTCCATTCCGATCCGCACCACCGTGGCGCGCGTTCCCACGGCCGCCGGCGCAATCGACCGATCCGTCCGGCGCGAAAAATAGTGCTGACGCATTCAGCTGTCCGTCGAAAGCCGGCCGACAGCCTGACAGGCTTCGCCGCTGCATCTCCCACGGCAAGCGCAAAGAGCTCGTCGTATCCTGGCGGCGCATCTTCCGGCGTCGCCGCGCTGAATACGATGGTGCTTCCATCCGTGCTGCCATGCGCCTCCGCCCACCGTTGCGGGAACAGCATCCAGCTTCGTCGGCTTATCCGGTGTCGCCGCATCCACGACCCACGCCGCACCCGCCGGACCAAGATCCGAAAGATCATTCGGTGCTTCGGTGAACACAAGCAGCCGGTCGCGCAGCCGGCGACCACACAGCTCCATGCACATCCGGCGCAATCGCCACCGGCTTCAGTGCGCCATCCATTGCGCCATCGGCCTTGAGCGCGGCCAGGTAAAGCCGCGTGCCATGCTTCTCGTGATTCACCCAGGAAGCATCGGCCTTCGCATCGCTCTGCTTCTTCTCGCCGGGCGTCTGCGGATCGCGCGCCCACACTGCCAGCCACTTGCCATCGGCCGAGAGCGCGTAGCCCGACGACTCGATCGCCACCGCTCCGGCGCGTCGATTCCTTCTTCGGCGTCTCGGATTTCTCCTCGGGCTTCTTGTCGCCGCTTCTTCTCCGCGCCCGGCGGCGGAATCGCATCCTTCTCCTTCGATTCGTCCACCGGCGGCACGATCTTCAAGTCGTACGGCGCAGCTTCACCGCCGCGCAGATCCAGCCGAAATAGTTCCGTGTGTTCGCCGCGATGCGCGAGGAAAAAAATCGCCGACCCATCCGGCGCCCATTGCGGATTGCGCTCGCCGCGCTTATCGGCCGGCGGCGAAAACGTCAACTGCCGCGCCTTGTCCGAGCCACTCGTTGCGACCACCCAGACGTGCGCCTTGGCTCCGTCGGCCGTCGCATCGACGACCGTGAAGAGCGCCTGCTTGCCATCCGGCGAAAGCTGCGGCCCGCCGATCGATTTCAAATGGCGCAGGTCTTCTGTGGTCGGGAAATGCGGAGCCGGCACTCTGCTGCGCGCAAAGAGTGCCCGCGGCGAGCGCAAGAACAGAGATACAGAAGACGAAGACAAGGCAGGAACGGCGCAGGGAAGAAAGCATGCGGTCAGAATACACAATGTGGATCCGGCGAAATCAAAATGCGAAAGGCCGCCCGTGAAGAGCGGCCTTGCAGCTTGAAATCAACTTTCAGTTCGCTATCGCGCCTGTTGTTGCATCGGCGGCCGCGGCGCAGCGAGGCTGTGCCTGTTGCGCCGGCTTCGGCTTCGGCGCCTTCCTTCTTTGACGGCGCCAGAATGGCGTGCAGAATGGTGCCTTCCATGCGCGGCATAAACTCCACCATGCCTGCTTCGCCGATGTCCTGAATCAGCCGGTTGATGATGGCGTAGCCCAGCTCGCGGTGCGCCATCTGGCGGCCGCGGAAGCGCAGGCTGGCCTTCACCTTGTCGCCTTCGGTCAGGAAGCGCACAGCCTGGTTCTTCTTGGTCTGGTAGTCGTGCTCGTCCACCGTGACCGAGAACTTGACTTCCTTGATGGTGATGACCTTTTGCTTTTTGCGGGCGGCGCGTTCGCTCTTTTCCTTCTCGTAGAGGAAGCGGCCGTAATCCTGAATGCGGCAGACCGGCGGAACGGCGGTGGGCGAAACTTCCACCAGATCAAGCCCGCGCTCGCGGGCGATCTTCAGCGCCTCAAAAGGCGCCAGGATTCCCAGTTGTTCGCCGTTTTCGTCGATGACGCGGATTTCGCGTGCGCGGATGCGATCGTTGATGCGGATAAAGGACTTGGCCGAACGTTTATCGAGTGCGATGGTGCTCCTCCACTTGGGGTTCGCAGCCTCCGTTCCGGGGCCATCCGGAACGGCAAAAAGCCCGCGAACGCACCCTGAGTATAGCATTGGTTTGGCTGTTCGGACGCTCTCGGCCGCTTCTCGTCACGGCGATGCCGTAAGTCGGCTGGCAAAGAACGCCTGTTGGTCCTGACAGAGCGATTCGTCGCGATAGTCCTGCTCTCGAGGCTCCAGTGGCCGAACGGTGTGCCGCTGCAGTCGATCACTGCGACCGTCGCCTTCAGCGCCTTCCCATTGAGCCCAGTCGACTCGCACGCGGACGAGCCGATTGGCCGCGATGTTCCGCTTCAATTCCACGGGCAGAAAATTCTCCGTCAGAGCCGATCGGTCCGGCCCAGCCGGACGCAGTGCCTCGGGCGTGTGCAGCGTGATCGCATCAAGCTCGCGCCCGACAAATCGCCTTCGATGTGTGTCAGGTTTTTTCGGCGGCCAGTGCACGCATACGCCGCCATGCGCTCGTCGACCACTGCGCGCGGCACAGGGTGCTCTTTGTGCAGTGCCCAGGCGCGCGTTCCCGGGCGCGGCGAAAACGGAAACAGGTGCAGATAGCCGAAGGGCAGCGCGCGCACGAACTCCAGCGTCTCCTCGAACTCGGCATCGGTCTCGCCGGGAAAGCCCACCATGACATCGGCGCCCAGCGTCAGTTCCGGCCCCGCTGCCCGACCAAGGCAGCCACTTTCTCCGCGTAGTGCCATGGCCGGTAGCGCCGATGCATGCGGCGCAGCACGGCGTCCGACCCCGACTGCAACGGCAGATGCGCATGGCGGCGCGCAGTCGCCGTTCCGCCAAACTCCGCCATCAGCCCGATCAACTCCGCGTCCCAATCCATCGGCTCAATGGAGCTCAATCGCAGCCGCGGTAATGCAGTTTGCTCGAAGATTTGCCGCACCAAAGCTGCCGGGAGTCTGATGTGCGAGCCGTCCGGCGTTCGGATGGCAAATCGCGTCCCCAGCGGCCCAGGTTGATTCCGGAAAACACCAGCTCCATGCCGCCCGCCGCAACAAATCCCTTCACCTGCCGCAGAACGCTCTCCGCCGGCAAACTTCTCGACGAGCCCCGCGTCTGCGGAATCACGCAGAACGAGCAACGGTTGCCGCACCCTTCCTGGATCTTCAGGTTCGGCCGCGTCTGCGCGCCGGGAACCACCTGCGCCTCTTCGAGAAACGAATGCGCGAATCGATCGTCGGCCAGCACAAGCGCTGAGCCGCCGCCAGCCATCAGCGAGGCTGCGACTGACCCAGGCCGATTCCGGTCGCTCGCAAACCGCTTGCGCGAGTCCGAGCGCAATCTCCGGCACCAACGCCTTGTGGCTGTTGCCCACAACCGCCGCCACGCCTGGCAATCCGGCCAGCTCCTCCGGCGCGCGCTGCGCATAGCAGCCCGTCGCCACGATCCGCGCTTCGGGATTGAGCCGGTGCGCCCGGCGAATGAACGCGCGCGCCGCGCGATCAGCCTCCGCCGTCACGCTGCAGGTATTCACGATGACCACATCAGCTTCGGAGGCCTCGCCGTTCGCTGCGCCCGCGACGCGCGCAGGCGCTCGGCGATTGCCTCGCCATCGGCGCGCGCAGCGCGGCAGCCGAAGTTCTCGATGTGAAACGAAGTCGCTCACAGATTCAGTGTAGCCAAGTCACGGCTGAACCGACGGTTTCGTTGCGCCGACGCTTCAATCGCAGTCACAAACCGAGGCGACGTTCCTGTGCTAGACTCCCTCCCGTCATGCGAATCCACGCTGCTTTGCTGCCAGTTTTCCTGTTGTCTGTGCCCTGCTGCCGTCGGCTCTTCTTGCGCAGCAAATCCGGCTGCCTCACCTCGAGAAGCGCGGGGCTGCGACCCAACTCATCGTCGACGGCAAGCCATTTCTGATTCTTGGCGGCGAGCTGCACAACTCCTCTTCGTCGAGCCTCGACTACATGAAGCCCCTCTGGCCGAACTTGCCGCGATGGGCCTCAACACGGTTGTTACGCCGCTGAGCTGGGAACTCATCGAGCCCACCGAAGGCAAATACGACTTCACGCTCGTCGACGGCCTTCTTGATCAGGCGCGCCAGGAGCATGTGCGCATCGTCTTTCTCTGGCTCGCCTCGTGGAAGAACGGCATGTCGAGCTATGCGCCGGTCTGGGTCAAGCAGGATACGCGGCGCTTTCCGCGGGTGGTTGAGAACGGCGCCGAAGTCGAGATCCTGAGCCCGCGAGGGAAGCGCTACGCAAGAAGCCGACGCGCGCGCTTTTGCCGCTCTCGATGCAGCACATCAAAGAAGCTGATGGCCGCGATCACACCGTGCTCATGATGCAGGTCGAAAATGAAGTCGGCGTGCTGGGCGACACGCGCGACCACTCCGCCGCTGCGAATCGCGCCTTTGCGTCGCCTGTTCCCGTAGAGTTGACGCGCTATCTGCAGGCGCATCGCGACGCCCTCTACCCATCGCTCCGCGCGCTCTGGGATGCGAATGGCGACAAAACATCCGGCACTTGGGCCGAAGTTTTCGGCGACACCTACCGCGCCGATGAGCTCTTCATGGCGTGGCACTATGCCCACTTCATCCAGGCGGTCACCGCCCGCGGCAAGGCCGCCTACGACATTCCGATGTATGTGAATACCTGGCTCGCAGGCGACGACACCACGCCGGGGAATTATCCCAGCGGCGGCCCCGAGCCGTGGGTGGTCGACGTGTGGAAGGCGGCGGGCAATGCCATCGATTTCTACTCGCCCGACCTGTATGATCCGAACTTTGCGCCTGTGGTGCAAGCGTTATCACCGCGACGGCAACCCGCTTTTCATGCCGGAGACGCGCGGAGGTGCGGCGGGCGCTGCCAATGTTTTCTACGCGCTGGGCGAGGAAGCAGGCTTCGGATTCTCGCCCTTTGGCATTGAAAGTGAAATCGACCCGAAGGGCGACCTGGCCGCAAGCTACATGCTTCTTGCGAAACTGTCGCCGCTCATCGCGCAACACCAGAGCGATGGCACCATCCACGGTTTCGTGCTCGATCAGAGTCACCCATCGGTCGACTTCACCATGAGCGGCTACACGCTCCACGTCACGCTCGACGAAATCTTCGGCAGTCACTCCGAGACCGGCTACGGCATCGTCATGGCGACTGGTCCCGATGAATTCCTTGGGGCAGGCAAAGGCTTCCGTGTCTCCTTTATGCCGCGTTCCGGCAAACAGGCGGGTATCGCCTCGGTAGACGAAGGGACCTTTGGCGAGGAGGCCAAATGGATCCCAGGCCGGCGTCTCAATGGCGACGAAAACGACCAGGGCAAGGGCTGGCGCTTCGACTCGCGCCAGCTTAAAACGGAAAAGGTGACGCTCTATCGTTTTGAGTAGGGGCTCAGGATCGGGCCTGGTTTTGCTGAGCGATTGGCGTCCATGCGCATTGGCTGGGATGCACCCCGATTTCAAGCTCGCCTGCAAATCGGGGCCTGACGCGTCGGATTGAGCTCTCGAAGGCCGGGTTCGGTGTCGTTTGCCGGCTCACTGCGCACTCCTGACGGGTGGCGGGGAATCCGACCTTGCGATATACTGGATAAAGCCTCAAAGGCATAGGGAAGTCCCTGCGCCTATGGGCTTTGCGACGGACACACCAGTTCCCGTCCAAAAAGAGAAGAAAAATGCCCAAGTTGAAGACCCATTCGGGCGCGGCCAAGCGCTTCAGCAAGACTGGCACCGGCAAAATCAAGCGGGACCAGACGAAGACGCGGCACATCCTTACTTCGAAGTCGCCGAAAGTGAAGCGCAAGCTCGGCAAGACCCTGCTTGTTTCCGACGGCGACTACGTGAAGGTAGCGCGCATGATTCCCTACGCCTGACCACTGCGTGGGGCGGACCTTTGGATTGGGTTCGTGCCGCAAATGCAGATGGGCCTACAAAATTGGCCCCCGCTGGTTGCGAAAAGCGTTCGAACCGGCGAGAGATTCAGGCTTGATGAGCGAGTGAAGAGGTTTACCGGCCGAGAAGATCGGCCCTCCTGCCTCCAGCCGCCAAACAGACGCAACACAAACGGAGAAGACGATGCCCCGCGTAAAACGCAGTACCAAGCGCAACGACCGCCGCAAAAAAATCCTTGATCGCGCGAGCGGTTACTTCCTTACCAAATCCAAGCTCTACCAGGCAGCCCAGGAAGCCGTCGAGCGCGGCCTCAAGTTTGCCTACACCGGCCGCCGCCAGAAGAAGCGCCAGTTCCGCTCCCTGTGGATCGTGCGCATCTCGGCCGCCGCCAAGCTCAACGGCACCAGCTACTCGCAATTTATCAGCGGCCTCAAGAAGGCCGGCGTCGAGCTCGACCGCAAGATCCTGGCCGACATTGCCGTCCATGACGCCGCGGGCTTTACCAAGCTGGCCGAGCAGGCCAAAGCCGCCCACGCCTCCAAGGCAGCATAAAGACAACACCCGGACTGGTGAACGTCACGAATAGCCCGGAGCTTCGGCTCCGGGCCATTTACGTGGGGTGCTCTTATTTCCCGGCGGCGAGGAAATCTTCCACCGTCTTCTGCCACAAATCCGGCTGGTCCACGAAATTCATATGCCCGCTGTTGGCCAGAATCTCGAGCTGCGAGCCGGCTATCTTCTCGTGCATTTCACGGCTCAACGAAGGGTCGCACTCGTCGTGATCGCCTGCCATGATCAGCGTCGGCACGTGGATCGACGGAAGGCGATTGACGTACTCGACTGACTTGAGATTGCCGTCAATGACGAACTCGCCATGCTCTCCCCACATCGTCCGGTAAAGTTCCCAGCTCGTCCCGGTGTTTTGCGCTTGCGGATCATAATTGGGGTCGGGCCGCGCTCCATAGAGGAAAGGAAAATACCCCGGACCCCACGCCAGCCCCGCATATTCGGCTGGGTAACGACCGTGCTCCCAAGCTTCTCCTTTGCCGAACAGCCCGGCCGCCTCAAGCTCATTCAAGCGTTTCAGTTTCTCCGGCGGCATCTGCGCCTTTTCGCGGGCCAGCACCTCGTTCATCTCCCGCGTGGACGGGAATGTGCTGTTGAGGATCAGATGTGAGAGGTTCTGCTGATATTTGAGTGCATAGGCCTGGGCGAGCACACCGCCGTAGCTGTGACCCAGCAGTGAAATCTTTCCCAGCTTCAGCGCGACGCGCACATCCTCAACATCCTCTACCATCGCTTCCACTGTGTAACGGCTCGGATCCTGCAGGCGCTGCGATCGGCCTGAGCCCCGCTCGTCGATGAAGATGAGCCGATGGGTGCGCGCCAGCGGCACCAGATACGGCAGGAAATAGGTGTGGTCGGCTCCCGGACCGCCATGCACAACCACAAGCGGCGGTCCTTGTCCAAATGCCACGTAGTAAATGAGGACGCCGTGGGCATCGACGAAACCGTCCTGCTGCGGATAGACGGCCGTTTGTGCCCACGAAGCGAAGGGAGTTGTGGAGAAAGACGCGAAAAGAGCGCATGCAAACGCTAGATGCAAGACTTTCATGGGAGACAGCATACCGGAGCACACTGTCGCGGTGATTTATCCTGCTCTTTACGCATGGCAACCGAAGACATTCCTGATCTGCCGGGTTTCGACGGCGACGAGCTGGACAAGGCGTTTGGCGCTCTCGAAAACACGGCACGCAATGATGCCTCCGCAATGCGCGGCGAGGCTGATGTGGAGGCGTTCCGTCTGCGCTGGCTTGGCCGCAAGCAGGGTTTGCTTAACGAAGTCTCAAGCCGCTGGCTCAAGGCGGCGCCGCCCGAGGCCAAGAAGGCAGTCGGCGAACGTTTCAAAGTCTTGAAGGAACTGGTGGAAGGCTTGCTGGATTCCGCTGCTGGTGCGGGGCCCAGTGATGCTGTTCTCGCCGTCGAGGCTGTCGACATCACGCTGCCCGGCACGCGCCGCCTCACCGGCGCCGAGCATCCCATCACGCGCACGCTGAATGAAATCGTCTCCGTCTTTGCGGCGCTCGGCTATTCGGTCGGCGTTGGTCCTGAGGTCGAAACCGACTTCTACAATTTCGAGAGCATGAATTTTCCGCCGGGCCATCCTGCGCGCGATACGCAGGACACGCTGGTGATTGCGAACCAGGAGCGTCGCCCGTTGCGGGACCGCCTGCTTCTGCGCACCCACACTTCGCCGGTGCAGATGCGCACCATGGAGCTGCAGCCGCCGCCTGTCCGCATCGTGATTCCCGGCAAAGTTCACCGGAATGAGGCAGACGATGCCACCCACTCTTCGACCTTCCATCAGGTCGAGGGTCTTTGCGTCGATTCCAACATCACCTTCAGCGACCTGAAGGGCACGCTTGATCACGCCATGAAGGCGCTGTTCGGCTCGTCTGTGAAGACGCGTTTTTTCCCATCGTTCTTTCCGTTCACCGAGCCGAGCGCCGATGTGCAGATCAGCTGCATCTTCTGCGGGGGCAAAGGATGCCGCAAGTGCAAGCACTCCGGCTGGATTGAATTGCTGGGCTGCGGCATGGTCGACCCGGCGGTTTTCGCCTTCGCTGCGGAAAAGCAACCTGCCTATGACCCGAAGAGGATCTCCGGCTTCGCGTTCGGCATGGGCGTCGAGCGCATTGCCATGATGAAGTACGGCGTAAGCGATATTGGGCAGTTTTTCGCGGGCGATATGCGGTTCCTGGGGCAATTTGCATGAAGATTCTCACCAAGTGGCTCCGCAGCTATTTGTCCGATCTCGCGGTGAGCGATGCCCAGCTCGCCGAAGACCTTACGTTGCGCGGCATCGCTGTCGAAGGCATTTTTGATCTCGGCCCCGGCAACGGATCCCTCTTCGAGATGGACATCACCACCAACCGCGTCGATGCCATGAACCACTACGGCATCGCGCGTGAAGCTGCCGCGATCTACGGTGTCACACTCAAACCCCTTGACGTAATCCTTCCAAAATATTCGCCGTCCGCGCAGGACTTTTCCGTGAAGATCGAAGCCGAAGATGTTTGTGGCCGTTTCACGGCTCGTGTGTTGCGCGGCATCACGATCGGCGACTCGCGCGACTGGTTCCCCGGCGCGGAAGTCGCGACCTACTTCGACCTGCTTGGGCAAAAGAAAATATCCAACGCGGTTGACGCTACTAACTTCGCGTGGCTCGCCATGGGCCAGCCCACGCACGCCTTCGACCTCGATAAGATCGAAGGCGGCATTGTTGTCCGCCGCGCGCGCAAAGGCGAGAAACTCAAGACCCTGGATGCAGTAGAACGAACGCTCGATCCAGAGGACCTCATCATCGCGGATCACGCGAAGCCATTGGGTCTGGCCGGCGTAATGGGCGGCTGGGACACGATGATTACGCCCGCCACCACCAATGTCCTCGTCGAAGCTGCCTGGTTCGAGCCCATGGCTGTGCGCCGCACCGCGCGCCGTCATGGCCTCCACACCGATGCAAGCCATCGCTTTGAACGAGGCGCGGACTTAACGCGGCGCCGGTTGCGTCGGCTCTTGTCAGCCGAATCTTGCTCGCCAACGGCGGCTCAATCGAGGGCGATCTCGTCGATGTGCGCGTGCCCGCTTGGGAGGCTCGCACGGCATATCGCAAGCCTGTGAGTCTCGAGCTCAGCGAAGTGCACCGCATCCTCGGCAAGACAGAAGATAAAGAAGGCATCGCCGCTGCAACTGTCGAAAGCTTCCTCACCGCCCTCGGTTGCCAACTCGCGCCGGCACAAGCGGCTGGCCCCGCATGGAACGTGGTCCTTCCCAGTTGGCGGCTTGACATCGAACGCGAGATTGACCTGATTGAGGAAGTCGCGCGCGTGTACGGTTATAACCGCTTCGCCAACACCCTGCCTGCTTTCGGTGAAGGCGTCCGGTCTTTGCCGTGGGCGGAGAGCGAGTTCGCTGTCCGCCGCACGCTTGCTCTCTGCCGGATTCCACGAAGCGATCGCGAGTACCTTCTGCTCCGCTGCGGAAGCAGCGTCTGACCGCGCCGCAACCGGGTCTCGTGGTACCGCTCGGCAACCCGCTCAGTGAAGAAGCCGGCGTGTTGCGCCCCTCGCTGATTCCCGGCATCCTCGCGATGGTCGCCGGCAACCTTCATCGCGATGTCAGCGATGTGCGTCTCTTCGAACTCGGCACCGTTTTCAGCGGGACCACGGAGAAAGTTGAAGAACGTCCTGCACTCGCGTTCGGCGCCGCGGGCGCACTTCCCGAGCAGTCCGCGCTTCATCCGCCGCGTGTCGATCGAATTCCATGACGTCAAGGGCGTGGTGGAGCAAGTCCTTTCCCGATTCCAAGTGCGCACGGTTTACTTCGATCGATTCGAATCCGAGGCGGGCCTTACGCCCGCGTGGCTGCATCCGTATCGCGCGGCCCGCGTGGTCGCAGACGGCATTACCGTAGGCTGGTTCGGCCAACTGCATCCCAGTGAAGCCGCTGCGCGCAAACTCAAAGAGCCAGTCCTTCTCGGCGAACTCTACCTCGACCGGCTTTACAAGCTGCCGCTGCGTAAGCCGACTGCGCGCGACATCTCGCGCTTCCAGCCCGTGCGGCGCGATTTTTCTCTCATGCTCGACAAGAGCATAGCGTGGGAAAAGATTGACCAGGCGCTGGCGGCTCTCGCGATCCCCGAACTCGTCGAGTGGCGCGCGCGCGAAGTCTTCCACGATGCCAAGCTCGGCGCGCAGGAGTATTCCCTTCTGCTTGGCGTTACCTTTCAGGCTCCCGACCGCACCCTGCGCGAAGAAGAACTGCAAGGCTTTCAGGCGCAAATCGTCAGCGCTGTGGCCAAAGCAGGGGCCCGTTTGCGGACATAATTCGCCCTCGTTATCCACATGCCGAGGCGATCAGGCGCTGGCGGCGCGTATCGTTTTTCGCAGCAAACATCCCTCTCAAGCAGCCGATGCAATGGAGTACGCGCCCCCATTTCAGCAGCAGGATAGGCCTGCAAGGTCGGGCCATTGCGTCCCTCGTTTGCCGTATACTTGCACGAAGCGCCGTATGCGCGGAGGTTGTTTTTTATGTCGCAAACATTCTTTGATTCCGAAGTTGCGGAGGACAGCAAGGCTGCAGAGCACACCCTTCATTCCCATAACGAGCCGGCAGCGCTCGCCCTCAGTGCCGATGATTTTTCAGCGCTCGAAGAACGCGTCGTTCGGGCCGTCGAACTTGTGAAGCGCGAGCGCCAGGCACGCAGCGCCGCCGATGAGCGTGCCGCCAAGGCCGAAGCGCAGCTCGCGAGAACAGGGCCCCCTTGTCGACCAGATGAAACAGGAAATCCGCTCTCTGCGCACCGAGCGCGACCAGGTCCGCCAGCGCGTCGAACGTCTGCTTTCCCAACTCGATGCTCTCGAACTTTGAGGTGATCCATGGCGAAGAATGAGGCGGCCGCGCCTCCCGGCTACACAACTGTCAGCATCTACGACCAGGCTTATCATCTTACGGGCCAGAATCCAGCCCACATCCATCGCCTCGCCGCGTTGGTCGACTCCAAGATGCGCGCCGTTGCAGCGCAAGGTCGTACCGTAGACTCCCTGCGGGTCGCCGTGCTTGCTGCGCTCAACCTTGCGGACGAGCTTGCGCAGACCGCCGGGGCGCGACATGCACGAGGGCCACGCACGCGCTCTCACGCTCGCGGGCATCTCGATGAAGTGCTTGAAGAGGAACGCAAGACCGGGTCGTAAATCGCGCAGCATGAGTTTTTGGCGGCGGGCGACAATGCAGTATTCCCGTTTGCGGCAAAGCGATTCCCAAAGCGAGATGGGCCGAAAACGTATCACACCTTAGTTACCCCACACAAGACTTGCAATTCTTCGCAACAGTCCCCTACTATCCGCAATAGAAACCGGCCTGCAAAGCAGGTGGGTGGTCAACGCTGGTTGAACCAACATTCAATGAACAGGGGCTCGACTCGTACAATAACGGTTCTGTGTGCCGTGTCCGCCAGTCCGGAATGCCTAATGAACCGCGGGGAGCTCCACCGTCTTAGGACGGGTTCACCAGCGCATCGCTCACGGCCCCGTGGGCCGGCTTTCTACCCTCCTCAATCCACTGCCTCGAGAAGATATTCTTCTCTTACGTGCATCCAGTCCTCTTCCACTTCGGTCCCATCGTTGTTCCTTCGTACGGCGTGCTGGCGGCGCTCGGCGTTTTGCTCGCGCTGTGCTGCTTGCTGCGCACGGCGCGCCTCATGGGCCTGAATCCCAATCAGCTGTGGAATCTCTGCATCGTTGCGCTCTTCGCAGCGCTCGCCGGTTCCCGCATTCTGCTCGCTCGTTCTCAACTGGACCATCGTGCGCAGCATCCCGCATGGCTGCTGGGCCTGGCCATGGTGCACCACCCCTTGCTCGCGGGGATCGGTGCCGTCTTTGCGCTCGCAGTCGCTGTGCCCTATGCGCGCGCGCAACGTCTGCCGTCGGCGCCCACCGCCGATGCACTTGCCGCGCCGCTCGCGCTGGCTCTGGCTTGCGAGCAGCTTGGCGCTCTGTTCTCGGGCGTCGGGCTATGGGACCGAGACTACTGCGCGCTGGGCGGTCGTCTACACCCATCCTCTTGCATCGCGCTGGAGCGGCGCACCGCTGTTCGTTCCGGTTCATCCCGTGCAGGCCTATGCCGCATGTGGCGTTTCTTGCCATTGCCGTCTGCTCTTCTCTTGGATGCCGCATCGGCGCCAAGCGGGCGAAGTCGCCGGCATCGGTCTCTGCTCGCATTTGGTGCAGCCATTTACTTCACGGAGTTCTGGCGCGACCCCGAAGGCCGCGGCTCGCTCTTCAGCGGCGCGCTCGACGGCCCGCAGCTGGCCGCGATCGTGCTCGTTCTGATGCGGCGCGCTTGTTCTCTTGACAGCGCGAAGTCCCCCGCATCGCTGAGACGCGTGATCGTGCGAACGAGGCCTGCCGAGGTACCGCATGAGCTGAAGCACGCACGGTTGCTTGTGCCGCCGGAAGCTGCCGGCCAGCGCCTCGATCACTTTCTTGCCACGCAACTCGAGGGCAGTCAGCCGCTCGCGGGTTCAGTTGCTCCTCGAACAGGGCGACGTGCTGCTGAATGGCACGCGGCCCAAGGCCTCGCTCAAGCTGCGCGGCGGCGAACAGATCGTCATCACCGGCGAGCCGCATCCCGCGCCGCTCAAGGCCACGGCGGAAGACATCCCTCTCGACGTGGTCTACGAAGACGCCGACCTTGCCGTCATCAACAAGCCGGCGGGCATGATGGTGCATGCCGGCTCCGGTCAGAACGAAGATGCGCGCAGCCGTGGCACGCTGGTCAACGCACTGCTGCATCGCTTTCGCGCTCTCTCGTCCACGGGCGGCGACCTTCGTCCCGGCATCGTGCATCGGCTCGACAAGGACACCAGCGGCCTGATCATCGTGGCCAAGAACGACGCTGCCCACGCGGCGCTCGGCGCAACTGTTTTCAGGCCGTCAAATCCGCAAAACCTACATTGCGCTGGTTCACGGCGCGATCTCGAGCAAAGACAAGGGCACCATCAGCTGCGCCGTGGGTCGCGACCCCCTCCGCCGCACCCGCATGACCACGCGACCTACCGAAAACGCCCGTTCCGCCGTCTCTCACTACGAAGTGGTCCGCCGGCTCACAACACGCTTCGGCAATTTCACCCTGGTCCGCGTGCGCATTGAGACCGGCCGCACGCACCAGATCCGCGTCCACATGGCATCGATCAATCACCCCGTTGTCGGCGACACGCTCTATGGCGCGGCCGGCCAACTTACCGAACAGCAACCGGCCAGCCGCAAGCGTGATCCTGAGAGGCTGCGGCTCGGCCGAAACTTTCTTCACGCGGCCCAACTGGAATTTCAGCATCCGATCGTCGGGAAGCCCTGCAGCTTGAAGCGCCTCTTCCTCAGGAACTGGAGAGCTTTTCTGGCACAGCCTTGGACCGTAGCCCCACGAATCTGAGAGCAACAATGCCATAAGGTAACTTGCGCTCAATATCGGATTGGTAGAATAAGGGAGATATGAGTCGAAAGTTGTTAGGCTTGGTTCTTGCGGCGTGCAGTCTGCGTCGCTGCTTCGCACGCGCAGCAACCTGCGCGACTCCTGCTTCCGCGCCAGCTCCGGCAAGCCCCGGCTCCGGCAACTCCGGCCCCGGCGCCCGCTGCGCAACAACCTCGGCCCAGGCGCCCGCGGCGCAACAACCCTCAGCGCAGGCACCGGCTACGTCAGCCGGCAGACGATGCGGACGCTGCGACAGCGCCGACCCTGCGGCTGGGCGTCGAACGAAGTCAATCTCATCTTCACCGTCACCGACAAGCACGGCCACTACATCCCCAATCTCAAGCTCAACGACTTCGCCTTGCTCGACGACCAGCGCGCACCCGAGAAAGTCACTTCTTTTCGCCAGCAGATCAATCTGCCTTTGCGTGTCGGCATCGTGATCGACGCCAGCACCTCGATCCGCACGCGCTTTCAGTTCGAGCAGCAGTCGGCCACGGAGTTTCTTCTCGACATTCTCAAGGCCGCAGCGATCGCGCCTTTGTCATGGGCTTCGATGTGACGCCCACCGTTGAGCAGGACTGGACCAACAATCTCGACGCGCTCGAGACCGGTATCAACCGCCTGCGTCCCGGCGGCGGCACGGCGCTCTTCGATGCGGTCTACACCGCCTGCCGCGACAAGCTTCTCGACGTCTCGCGCGGACAGGAACCTGTGCGCAAGGCCATGATCCTCATCTCCGACGGCGACGACAACCAGAGCCGCGTGCATCCGGACGAAGCGATCAAGGAGTGCCAGCGCGCCGAAACCATCATCTACGCCATCAGCACGAACTGGACCCCCAGCCGCGGCAAAGGCGACAAGGTGCTGACGCGACATGGCCGAAGCTACCGGCGGCCAGGTTTTCTTTCCGCCCTCGGTGGAAGAGATGTCGAACAGCTTCAAGCAAATCGAAGAGGAACTGCGCAGCCAGTACGCGCTCACGTATATTCCCGCCGACTTCAAGACAACGGCGCCTTCCGGACCATCTATCTCTACTGCAACGACCGCCGGTACCAGGTGCGCGCCAAAAAGGGCTACTTCGCGCCGCGCCAGTAGCGGAGAGCAGTCGCAAGCACGAATCGCCGATCATTGCGATCTCTCGAAACTTGCAGAATCCGCGAGGGATTTCTGTTTTGGAATCGCGCTTCCGTCTTTCCCGTCTTTTGCTTCGTTCCAGGGTATTCTTTTCGCTACGATCGGCTTGGCCGATCGCGTCGCAATCAGCGATGAAATGAGAAGTAGGCAGTCGCGCCTGGAGGAAAAAGGTCCGGTGATTCGCCAGGCCATTTCGTGTGACATCTGCGGAAGAGACAAGCAGCAAACCAACCACTGGTTCGTGGCGTACGAGCACGGAGCGGAACTCCGCATCAGCGGCTGGAGCTCGCAGGCCCGTCTGCGCACCAGCGCCAAACATCTCTGCGGGCAAACCTGCCTGCACAAACTTGTCGACGACTTCATGGCGCGGACGCTTGCGATCCGCGGAACCGCATGCGGTCGCGGAGAAGGAACGACGATGACGATGGAATCGCCCGCGCTGACTCCAGTGCCGACCGACGCCAGCTTAACGTCGGCGATTGCCCACCCGCCTTCCAGCCCGCATCGTTGCGCCGGTCCCTGCAACCTACGTCGACGGGTACGATTCGACGGCGCGCGTCCTTAAGCCGATGGCGCTTTCTCCAAGTCAAGGACTCGGAAATGCCCCATACGCTCAGCCGAGCTTCAACTCGCGCGCCTGGCGCGACGAAGCCTGGAAGCGCGAGCAGGAACGCGAACAGCGAAGCGCCCCCGATACTTCCAGATCGCGTCGCCGCTCGATCGCATAGAGAAGCACGCCCCGAGACGTCGAAAGCGCTCGCGAGTTTATCTGCGTTCCAGCAGCCAGCAGTTTCGAGAGCCCAGCTTCATCCAGCACCGGCACTTTCAGCTCCTGCGCCTTGTCCAGCTTCGATCCCGCTTCTTCGCCCGCCACCACGTAGCTCGTCTTCTTGCTCACCGAGCCTGACACCTTGCCGCCCGCAGCCTCGATCCTGGCCTTGGCCTCCTCGCGCGTCAGCGTTGGGCAGCGTCCCGGTCAGCACAAACGTCAGCCCCGCCAACTGCGTCGACCGCTGTTTCTTCTCCGCGGTCATGTCCACGCCGGCAGCCTCGCAGATGCTCGATCAGCTCGCGATTGGCGGCGCGTCGCGAAGAACTCCAGAATTGCTTCGCGAAATTCGCGGTCCCACTTCCTCCACGCGCTCCAGTTCCTCCGCGCTGGCGGCATCACCGCGTCCATCGATCCGAACTCCTGCGCCAGCAGCTCGGCGGTGCGTTCGCCGACAAAGCGAATGCCAAGCCCCATCAGCACGCGCGCCAGGCCGGCCTTCTTCGAGCGTTCAATCTCGTTCTGTTCAGCGCGCGTTGCCGACTTCTCGCGCGAACCGCTCCAAGCTCTGCCAGCGTTCTATCCGTGAGCTTGTAGAGATCGGCGACGCTTCTGCACCATGCCGCTCTCGAGCAGTTGCTGCACCGCCGCTTCGCCCAGCCCTTCAATGTTCATCACGCCGCGGCTGCCCAAGTGCAGCAGCGTCCCGCGCAGCTTGGCCGGGCAGTCGGCATTGACGCAGCGATAGTCCGCCTCGCCCTCTTCGCGCACCACGTCGCTTCCGCACTCCGGGCACTTCGTCGGAAACTCGAAGCGTCTGCGTTCCCGCGCGGATGGTCGGCGTCCTCGACGATCTCCGCCACCTTGGGGATCACGTCGCCGCCGCGCTCCACCTTGACCCAGTCGCCGATCCGCAGGCCCATGCGCTCGATCAAGTCGGCGTTGTGCAGCGTGGCGCGGCTGACAGTTGACGCCGCCGACGAACACCGGCGTCAGCATCGCCGTCGGCGTCAGCTTGCCGCTGCGGCCCACGGTGATCATGATGTCGACCATCTGCGTCACGCCCGACTCGGCCGTGAACTTGTAGGCGATCGCCCAGCGCGGCGCGCGCCCCGTGTAGCCGAGCCGCTGCTGCGTCGCATGCGCATCCACTTTCAGCACCACGCCGTCGATCTCGTAGCCCAGCGTTGCGCGCTGTCCCTCCGGCCGCTCGATGAACTTCATCATCTGGTCCACCGTGTGCACGCGCCCGCGATGCGGATTCACGCGAAATCCCAAGCGCCGTCAGCGCATCCAGCGTCGCGTCCTGGCCCGCCGCGAAGTACTCGCCTTCCATCAGCAGAAAGTACGCAAAGAAAACCAGGCCCCGGTTCGCGACGATGCTTGGTTCCAAGGTGCGCACCGTTCCCGCTGCCGCAGTTGCGCGGATTGACGAGCCGGCAGCCCCTCGCGCTCGCGCTCCTCGTTCAGCTACGCAGAAATGCCTTCTCCGGCATCACCACTTCGCCGCGCACTTCAAATCCGTTGCGAGCAGGCCGGCCTTCTTCAGCGCGCTCTGCAGGAATAGAGATCGGCACGCTGCGAATGGTCCGCATGTTGGTCGTCACGTCTTCGCCAGTCTGTCCGTCGCCGCGCGTCACGCCCGTCAACAAGGCTCGCGCCTGCTGCCGTCAGCGGGCCCGTACGTCAGCGCCACGCTCAGCCCATCCAGCTTCAGTTCCGCCGTGTACTCCACCGGCAGGTTGCCGGCCAGCTCGTGCACGCGCCGGTCCCAGTCCGCCAGTTCCTCCGCGGAGTAGGCGTTGTCCAGGCTCAGCATCGGCCGCGAGTGCCGCACCTTCTTGAACCCCTCCGCAGGCTTGCCGCCCACGCGCTGCGTGGGCGAGTCGGGCGTCACCAGCTCGGGATGCTCGCGCCTCCAGTTTCTTCAGCTCGTTCATCAGCGCGTCGTACTCCGCGTCGGAGATCTCCGGCGCGTCCATCACGTGGTACAGGTGCTCGTGCCGCCGCAGCTCGGTGCGCAGCTCCTCGATGCGCCGCGAAGTCTTCTCCGTTTTGCTCTCGTCATCCATGGGCTGGATTATAGGGGGCGCCCCGCGCCTTTCGCCTCTGCGCCAACGCACGTTCTAGCCAGCTCTGATCGCATTCTTCCTCATTCCCCCATGGCCCGCGTGCCGCGCAAGCGGGTCCGCCCCACCCGCAGTGGTCCGGCTCACCGCAGGTGGTTACTATGGTATCCAGCCAGCTATGGAGCCCATCACGCACTTTCTTACCGGCGCCTGCATCGGCCGCGCCGGATTCAATCGCAAGACCGCATACGCTACGCTGGCCGCCACGCTGGCCGCCGAAGCCGCGGACCTCGACATCTTCTGGGGCTTTGCCGGTCCGGTCGAGGAACTGAAGCACCATCGCGGCATCACGCATACATTGATCGCCGCGCCGTTCGTAGCTGCCGCGATCACGGGAGCAGTCTGGCTCTTTCATCGCTGGCGGGAAAATCGACGCGGCCGCGCCGCAACTCTTCCCCAAAACGCAAAAGCGCCCGCAGCGCCGGTGCGCTGGGCTTGGGTTTATTGCGCTGCCTTCTTCGCCGCGCTCAGCCACCTCCTTCTCGACTGGACCAACAACTACGGCGTCCGTCCATTTTTTCCATTCAACCCACGCTGGTATGCGGGCAGCTTCGTCTTCATCGCCGAGCCAGTGCTGTGGGCTTCTGCTCGGCTCGGCGATCATTGTTCCCTGGCTTCTTGGCCTGACCGATCGCGAAATCGGGGTCCGCCGAACGCAGTTCCGCGGCCGCGGCTGGGCCATCTTCGCCCTCTGCGGCATGGTCGTGGTCTGGTGCTGGCGCTGGGCCGAGCACGCGCAGGCCGAAGCCATGCTCGAAAACACACCGGTCACCTCCGCGCCCGTCATCACGCATCGCCATCGAGCCCTATCCCGGTCAATCCCTTCCGCTGGCACGCGATTCTCGAAACGCAGAACTACTACCAGACCGCCGAAGTCAACACCCGCACCGATTCGATCGACAGCGAATCGCCGCGCGATGTTCTCTACAAGCCGACGGACACACCCGCCGTCGAAGCCGCCAAGCGCACGCTGCTCGGTCAGGTCTATCTGGATTGGGGCAGCTGGGCCGTGGTGCGCGACATCGGCCAGTATCCGATCCCGGCGTCGATCCGCCGCAATTGCTGCCCGGACGCACCTGGACCACCGTTGAGTTCTCCGATCTGCGCTTTGCCTACGCATTTCGCGGCACAGGCCGATCGACTGGTCCAGGTCTCTCAGCGGCTGGGTCTACATCGTCGACGGCCGCGACGAAGCGGCCGAAGGAATGGGCAGCCGGGTACAGAAATAGCGCCAGTGCGGCCCCTGAAATGCGGGTAAGGATCGCTTCGCGCCCAAATCAGGAAAGATTTATTACTTTTTTAGAACATTCCACTCTTGGGTGATTGCCTCCGTGCGCAATTTCCGTCATTGTCGTAGGCAGGAATCCTGAGAGCAGTCTTGTTTCCCGATATGCGCGTCGCGCTACGGCAACCCGTGTTCGCAATTTTGGCCGTCTTATGCGCCGGCCTGTCTGGTGCTGCGGCAGCTCAAACCACACCCGCAACGTCACAGCAAGTAACAGACCCTCTTCTGCCCGCATCGCCCGCCTTCGTTGCACCGGAAACCACGTCCTCCTCGCAACTTGCAGCCGATTCGTCGGCGGTGGAGCTGTTGCGGAGTTTCAACGATGCCGACATAAAATTCGACGTCCGCGACCTCATGGAGATCCTGCGCGACCGCCGTCACGAGGGATGGGTGCTCGCTGCATATCCAGACCCGAAGACAGGCCACCCCTTGATCGGCGCCGGATTCACCCTCGATCTGCCGGCACGCGCTCATTCGCAGTCCGATGCCTTGAATCCTCACCCGTTTCTTGAGCCATCTTCCGCCGATCTCTGGCGCGCCGCGGGATTGGACCCGGGCCGGCTGCAGTCGATTCTCGATCAATACAGCGGCCGCTTTTCGATGTGGAAGAAGAAACGATTCCGCCAGAAGATCAGGACTCTTGCGCCGCAGATCACCGACGACGAAGCCACGCTTCTTCTGCGCATCGCCGCCATCCAGGCCATCTATAACGCCAAGGCCTACTGCCGCAATTTCGACCAAATGAGCGCTTCGCAGCAAATGGCTTTGAGCCAGCTCGTCTACCAGATGGGCGTCAATCTTGCCAGGTTCGATGAATTTCTATCTCTCCTCAACGATGGCAAACCTGCCCAGGTCGCAGATGCCTCCTTGGAGAGTCCTGCTGCCGGGGATCTCGAATACTGGAGATCGGTGCAGCACTCATTGATGCAAAGCCAGTGGGCAAAGCTTTATCGCACGAGGGCCATTGCCGTAATTGCGATGCTCGACCCCGCCTACGCCGACAGCCCAGCCACGGCCGAGCACTTTGTCAGCGCCACGCTTCGTCCGGCCGTCGCGCATCGGCGCAGAGGCAGGTCGGCAAGCCTGAGTCAGGTTGCGTCGAGCTCGGGCAACTCAAAGTCGACCGCGCATAGAAAGAGAGCTCGCACCCGCGCAAAACGCCGGGCCTGAGAGCTGCCTCGTTCACTTACCCTGCCGAATTCCAGGCAATTGGAGGTTCATTCAGGGACTGGATCCTGTCATCGTGCACGGCTTGCGATCATGAGGCCACCCCCCTTCCGTTGCTTCCATTGAAAACTTTTCTGCATGCGGCCACGCAAGCAGGTTGACCGGCCCGCGCGCAGACCTCAGAATAGATGTATTGCTTCTCTACCCTCGTGAGCGTCTCAAGGGGGATTCCCGCATCGGAGGCGTCCATGCCCGCTTATCTGCTGATCGTCGTGGCCATTTTGAGCCGCCTCCTGTTGGCTGCTTTTCCGCATCCCGATTGGTTCAACTTCACGGCTGTGGGCGGGGCGCTGCTTTTCTTCGGCGCGAGGCGGTCGTGGCGCGAGATGCTTGCCCCCCTGGCGGCGTTGATGGCCACCGACTACTTCCTGACCACGCAGGTCTATGCCTATCCCTTCCGCTGGCAGGGCTACGTCACCACCTGGGCCTGGTACCTGATGGCGATGGCGCTGGGCCGGATCCTGCTCCACGCGCGCACCACGTTCGTCCGCGTCGCGGCGGGCGTCGTTCTGGGGCCCACTTCCTTCTTTATCGTGTCCAACTATGCGGTCTGGGCTGCAGGCAGCATGTATCCGCACACGCTGGCCGGTCTGCGCGACTGCTACGTCGCCGCGCTTCCCTTCTACCGCAATGACCTGATCTCCACAGGCATTGTTGCCGGGCTGGCCTTCGGCGTCCCGGTCCTGGTTCGCCGTATGAAGCGAACCGAGCATCAGAACGGCCCTGGCCTGCAAGTAGTTATCTCGCTAGACGCGAACGCAGCCCGGCGTTTTCGAGCTGGCATCGATAGGCCGCTAAGCGAGCATCGCGCCGTTCGCGCTTGCGCAGCCACCACCAGCCAAAGCCCATCACCGCCAGTACGCCCACCACGAGCAGCGCCGTCAGCGCGTGATGCTGCACCACACCCACGGCTCCTGGCCCCAGCTTCAGCACCAGCAGCGACAGAACCATCCAGCGCACAATCCGCCCGGCAGCAACCGCGGCATGTAGGGCAAGACCCGCATCTCAAACACGCCGGCGGCAAAAACAAACATCTTCCACGGCGTCGGTGGCGGCAGCATCGACGGAATCATGACCGCAAGAAACTCCTGCCGCTCGAACCGGTCCCGCAAACGGTCGTATCGAGCCCGGTTGACGCGCTTCAGCAGGAACAGCTCGCCGCCGGCCCGGCCGATTCCGTACGGAACCAGCCCTCCGATGGCCGAACCCACCGCGCCCATCAGGCAATAGAGCCAGAAATGCCCCTTGTCGTTCCAGACCCAGCCGGCGATCAGGATGTCCATCGGGATGGGGATGGACGAGGAATCGAGGAGCGCAGCCGCAGCCGCCCCCCAGAAGCCCAGCTTCAACAAGGCAGGCAGAATCACCAGCTTCCATTGAGTCGCGAGTTTCACGAAAAACTGCTTCAAACGGGTCCCTTTCCCCCTGGAATCCGTCCATTCCAAAAGACTCATTGTACGGTTTGGCCGGCAATCCGGTTGGTTGGCGATGTTTCTCAGTGAATGAGAAAATAGATAGGAAGGACTCGAAACGGAATCGTCGGACTGACTGCGGTTCCAGTCGAGCGAATGCCCATCACCGAAACACCAACCAAGGTCGAACGACCCGACGAGCCGCCGGGAACCGGCCCGGATCGCGAACCGCGCCGGACAAGAAGCCCACAGTCCCGAAGAAGAGCACCCGCCCAGCGCACGGCTCCCGCTGGGTCGACTACGACACCCACGAACTGCTGGAGATGATCAGCGAGCTCGAAGACGAGCGCCGCTGGGCCCGGCTGCGTGAGGGCATCTGGATCGCGATTCTGGTCCACCTGCGTGCTGCTCTCGGCGATTACGTGGATTCCAAAGTATGTCTTTCAGGGTTCCGCCGGTTATCGATCCGTTCGATGCCATCAAACAGCGTAAAGATCTGAGCTACCTTGACTTGCCGCCTGACCTTGCTGCAAGAATCTACAGCCCAAGGTGCAGATCAAGCCGGTTCCGGAAAAGCAGCCGCAGATCGACAAGAAGACCCTGGAGGCGATGAACAAACCCACGCCTCCGCCGATACCCGATCCAGACCACGCCGCCGAAGCTCGAAACCCCGGTGCAGCCGCAGGCGCCCACGCGCCGCCGACCCCCAAGTCAGAATCCCCCGTCGAGGCTCCTCATCCGCCGGCGGTCCCGGCGCGGCCCAACTTCGCCATGGGCTCGCAGAATCCGGCAGATCAGCTGCGCGAGGCCATGCGAGGCGCGGCGCGCAACTCCGGCACAGACTCCGGTGCTCAGCCGCCGGCGCGGCTCTCGCGGCACCCGGGCGCCGGCGCAGGCGGCGTGCAGATTCTCTCCGACACGCAAGGCGTCGACTTCAATTCCTGGCTGCATCGCTGGTACTACGAGACCGAGCACACGTGGGACCCGCTGATTCCCGACGAAGTGAATCCACCCATCCTCAAGTCGGGAGCGGTCCAGATTCGTTTCAAGGTTCTGCCCAACGGGCAGGTCACGGACATGGTGCTCGAAGGCCGCTCCGGCGACACCGGCCTCGACCGCGCCGCGTGGGGCGCCCTCACGGGCTCCAACTACCCGCCGCTCCCTCGCGAGTTCCACGGGCCCTATCTGGAGCTGCGCGCGCTGTTTCTCTACAACGAGCAGCCACCGCAAGTCAGCGTCGCTTGACGTGACCGGGCTATTCGACGAATGGATCCTCGATCTGTCAAGTCGGCAGAATAGCGGCGTCGCTCCGCAATGTTCGGCCTTCGATCGGACAACGCTCGGCCGTCGGCACGCGTCGGGTGCGTCGTGCAGGTTGATGCCGTCCTGCTCCAGCAGCGCGTCGTAGACCGGCGTTCTGCCGCCAGTGGCGCGCCAGCGCAAATGCGCTCATGTTTGCGATCATCAGCGGCAGCACCAGTCCATAACCACGCGTCATTTCGAAGATGATCAGCATCGACGTCATCGGCGCGCGCACGATCCCGGCGAACACCGCGCCCATGCCGACCACGGCAAAAGCGCCGATGGAGTCGGCCGGGTGGTGAAAGACAGTCACATCGAGATAACCCACCGCGCCGCCCAGCATTCCGCCCATGAACAGCGCCGGCGCAAAGATGCCGCCCGCGCCGCCGCTCGAATACGAAGTGACGGTGGCGGCCAGTTTCAGCACGCACAGACACGATCATCGCCGTCACCGGAATCGTCCCGCTGAAAGCCTGCGTCAGCGTCTTGTAGGGATCGCCGGCGATTCCACCCAGGTGAAAGACGATCAAGCCGACAACGGCAAAGCCTCCCGTGGCCGCGCCGCCCGAGCGCCGGATGCATCCATCTTGGGAATCCCGCTGCAGCCGTCTTGAACCATGCGCGCAAGCCGAGCAACGAATCCGTGAACGCCACCGACACAATAGCCGCCAGCAGTCCCAGAAGCGCATACCAGACGAGCGAAGACGCATTGCCCAGTTCAAACGCCCGCGGCACGTGAAAGATGGGATTTGCGCCCATGATCGTGTGTTCGACCACGGCCGCCAGCGCCGCAGCCACAATCACGCCGGAGAGCATCGTCTGGTCGAGATCGCCGATCAGTTCTTCCAGCGTGAACGTCACAGCGGCAATGGGCGCGTTGAAGGCCGCGGCAATGCCCGCCGCCATGCCGACAGAAGTCATGCGCCGCCGGTTCTCCGGGTTCAGCCGGGCCGCGCGCGCCAGCAGCATTGCTTACGCCCGCGCAGATGTGAACCGTCGGCCCTTCGACGCCCAGCGAACCGCCGGACCCGATCTGCATGACGCACAAGAACGAATTTGCCGATGGTTTCACGCGCGGAGATAAAGCCGGAGCGGCAAGCAGAATGCCACCTTTACCTGCGGAATGCCGCTGCCCGCAGCCGCCGGGACCAAGTAGTAAAGTCCAGGCCGCACACGAGCCCGCCCAGCGCGGGGCACAGAATCGTCCAGACGATCCAGGAATGTTAGCCGAAGGGTCGGCATAGCCGGCGGCGGCGCGGTCGATGAGCATGCCTTCGACCCAGGCCACGCTCTTGTGAAACGCAACGGCCGCCAGTCCGCACAGCCCGCCGGCCAGGATCGTGAAGGCCAGAAGCCGCTGCCGCTCGTTGGGCATGCGGCGCATCAGCCATGCGACAAAGCGGGTATAAAGTTCGGCCAACCGTAACCCAGAAATTCAAGCAGGGAAGTGACCTCGGCAGTCAGAAGCCTTGCCTTCTCAGTATAGGAGCGTGCTCTCGCTTCGAATTGCAGGTGTCCGATGAGGGCTGCACTTATTGCTTGGGCTCGGTGCTTCGCATGAACTCCGCCAGGTAGTCCTTCCACACCGCGGCCACCGTATGCGTTCCGTGCCCGCGCGTCGCGTCGGAGATGGGAATCAGAATGAACTTGCGCGTGCGGCATGCGCTTGACCATCTTTTCGGCGATGCCCAGCTCGGGCGGATTGATGTAGTCGTCGGCCGAATTGATCCAGAGCACCGGCGCCTTGATGCTGTTCGAGGTGCGGGCTGGGGTCGTAGTTGCGGCTCGCGTTGAAGTAGTAGATCATGTCGTTCGCATCGGGGCTGGGCCGGCGCCCAGATACTCGATCGACAAACTGCTCGGCCGCTTCGCGCGTGGGGGCCTGTTTCTGCATCTGCAGCGGGCTCGATCCCATCACGAGCACAAGCGTATTGGCCAGTCGCAGCCCTTGCACCGGCTCGGTTCTTGTACTCGCCGCCCATCCATGCCGGGTCGAGCTTGATGGCCTGGATCGCCATGTAGCGCATCATGCGGTTGCGCCCGGCAATCTGCACGGGAAGACAGGCAAATGGCGCCAGCGCATCCATGAAATCGGGATAGGTCTCGCCCCAGACGAAGCTCTGCATGCATCCCATCGAGGTGCCCAGAATCAGGCGCAGATGATCGATCTTCATCTCGTCGAGCATCATGCGCTGGCTGCGCACCATGTCGTCGTAGTCGTAGGCGGGGAAATGCGCATGCAGGCCGTCGGATGGCTTCGAGCTCTCGCCGTGGCCGATGTCGTCCGGCAGGATGAGGAAGTACTTCGTGATGTCGAGCACGCCGTCCGGGACAAACAGCACGTCGGAAAACACCGGATTCAACAGCGAGTGCGCGTTGCCGCCTGTGCCATGCAGCAGCAGGACGGCATTGTCGATGTGGCCTGCGGCATTGCGATGCGGCGTGCCCAGGGTGAGGTAGTGCAGCTTGAGTTCGGGCAGCGTCTCGCCAGTGCCGAAGCGAAAATTCGGCAGTGTCGACGGTGCCGTCGACCGTGGGCCACTTGCCTTGCAGGAGGCGTCGCCGGCGACGGGTTGGTTTGACCAAAGCTGAGAGCGCACAGAAGAAAAGCACGATGCCAATGACGCGGGCGGCGCGCAGATCATGCAGGACCTCCGGGGAACGGTAAATCATGGCGGCTGCTCGTAGCCAGTGTAGCCGCTGCGCCGCTCACGAATGCGATGAGGATCGCTGCAGACAGTTTTTCATTTCCAAGTTGTACGAATTCCGCGATAAAATCTTGCGTCAGCCATGCGCAGCCATTCGGCCATTTCGCGCTATGCCTCTGCTCAAGCGCTTTCGCCGCGGCCGCCCCGACCGTGGACGCGTCTCTCCCGCTGAGTAATCTATCTCCGTCCAATTTCTTCTGGATTTTGCCGTTCGAGCCCGGGCGATCGCAGGCTTCGCGGCAGGCCGAAGCGCGTACGATGTGATCTTGAGATGCATCCGCCATGCGTGCGGATAGAAAGGTTCCCCGATGAACAGTTTTGCCAGCCGTGCCAAGCTCGCCTCAGGCCAGCGCTCCTATACCATCTATCGCCTGCCCGCGCTCACGGCGCGCGGATTCAACCTGAGCCGGCTCCCTTCAGCCTGAAGATCCTGCTTGAAAACCTGCTGCGCCGCGAAGACGGCGTGAACGTGACGGCCGCGGACATTGAGTTCCTGGCCAAGTGGGATGCCAAGGCCGAGCCCAGCCGCGAGATCGCCTACATGCCCGCGCGCGTGCTCATGCAGGACTTCACCGGCGTCCCCGCAATCGTCGACCTCGGCGCCATGCGCGACGCCATCAAGACGCTCGGCGGCGATCCGGAGCGCGTGAATCCGCTGGTGCCCGCTGAGCTGGTCATCGACCATTCCGTGCAGGTGGACGAATTCGGCACGGCTGGGTCGTACGACGCCAATGCGCTGCTCGAGTTTCAGCGCAACCGCGAACGCTATGCATTTCTGAAGTGGGGCCAGACGGCGTTTCGCAATTTCAGCGCCGTGCCGCCGGGCATGGGCATCTGCCACCAGGTGAATCTTGAGTACCTCGCCCGCGTGGTCTTCACGACAGAGATCGACGGCGAACTGTTGGCCTATCCCGACACGCTGGTGGGCACCGACTCGCACACCACGATGATTAACGGCCTGGGCGTGCTGGGCTGGGGCGTGGGCGGCATCGAGGCCGAGGCCGCGATGCTTGGCCAAGCCGTCTCCATGCTGGTTCCGCAGGTGGTGGGCTACAAACTCACCGGCAAGCTGCGCGAAGGCGCGACCGCGACCGACCTCGTGCTCACCGTGACGCAGGCGCTGCGCAAGCTGGGTGTTGTCGGAAAGTTTGTTGAGTTCTACGGGCCGGGCATTGCCGAGCTGCCGCTGGCCGATCGCGCGACCATCAGCAACATGGCGCCTGAGTACGGCGCGACCTGCGGCATCTTTCCGGTCGATGCGGAGACGCTGCGCTATCTGCGCCTCACCGGCCGCAGCGAAGAACAGATCGCGCTGGTCGAGGCGTATTACAAGGAGCAGGGGCTCTTCCACACCGCCAAGCTCGCCCGAGGCCGAGTACACGCAGACGCTCGAACTCGATCTTGGCGCAGTCGAGCCGAGTGTCGCCGGCCCGAAGCGCCCGCAGGATCGCGTGCTGCTGAAGGACGCTGCTGCGAGCTTTGCGCAGCAATTGCCGACGCTGCTTGCGCCCACCGCCAAGCCGCTCGGCACGCGCACGGCGGCAGCGTGGGAGCGGACACGCAGTCACCGATACCAGCTCGTTGCAGAAAAGAGCTCCGCTGCATGTGACGACCACCGTGAAAGAGCGCTTCAACGTCGATCCCGACAAGTATCTCGATCACGGCTCGGTGGTGATCGCGGCCATCACCAGCTGCACCAACACCTCGAATCCATCGGTGATGGTGGCCGCCGGCATGCTCGCGAAGAAAGCCGTTGAGAAAGGCCTCACCGTTCCGCCGTGGGTGAAGACTTCGCTCGCGCCGGGTTCGCGCGTGGTCACCGACTACTACCAGAAGTCCGGACTGCTGCCCTATCTCGAAAAGCTGCGCTTCAACGTGGTGGGCTACGGCTGCACGACGTGCATCGGCAACTCCGGCCCGCTGCCGGCCGATGTTTCGAAGAGCATCGACGAGCACGGCCTTGTTGCAGTCAGCGTGCTCAGCGGCAATCGCAACTTCGAAGGCCGCGTGAATGTCGATGTGCGCGCAAATTATCTGATGAGCCCGCCGCTGGTGGTGGCCTACGCGCTGGCCGGGAGCATCGGTCACAACTTCGACACCGATCCGCTGGGCAAGGACAAAGGCGGCACAGCCGGTTTATCTCAAGGACATCTGGCCGACGCAAGCAGAGGTTGCCGAAGCCATTGAGAAGGGGCTCAGCAGCGAAAGCTTCCGCAAGGAATACGCGACCGTGAGCCTGATGGCGACGCGAACTGGCAGGGGCTGAGCTTTCCCACCGGCGACGTCTACAAGTGGGAGCCCGACTCGACCTACATTCGCAAGGCGCCGTACTTCGACGGCATGACGAAGACGCCTGCGCCGGTCACCGATATTCTCGGTGCGCGTGTGCTTGCGGTGCTGGGCGATTCGGTCACCACCGACCACATTTCGCCGGCGGGCTCGATCAAAGCCAACGGACCGGCAGGGAAATATCTCGCCGAACATGGCGTGAAGCCGGCGGACTTCAACTCCTACGGCTCGCGTCGCGGCAATCACGAAGTCATGGTGCGCGGCACATTCGCCAATGTGCGCCTGCGCAACAAGCTTGCGCCGGGCACCGAAGGCGGCGTGACGCGCCTGCTTGCCTGAAGGCGAACCGATGTCGATCTTCGACGCGAGCGTGAAGTACGCCGAGCGCAAAGTGCCGCTGGTCATTCTTGCCGGCAAGGAATACGGGTCGGGCTCTTCGCGCGACTGGGCGGCGAAGGGGCCGAATCTGCTGGGTGTGCGCGCGGTCATCGCGGAAAGCTTTGAGCGCATTCATCGCTCGAATCTGGTGGGCATGGGCATTCTGCCGTTGCAGTTCGAGGACGGGCAGAACGTCGAGTCGCTCGGACTGACCGGAGAAGAGGTCTACGACTTTCCGGGACTGACGAAACTGCTCAAGGACAAGTTCGCCGCGGGCAGCACGTTGGAAGTGATTGCGACTGCAGCGGACGGAACGAAAAAGAAGTTCAACGCCAAGGTCCGCATCGACACGCCGCAGGAGATCGAGTACTTCGAGCACGGCGGCATCCTGCAGTACGTGCTGCGCCAACTGGCGGCGAAGTAGCACCAGGAAGCGTGACATACGTCACGAATCGCCGTGCTATCCTTGCAGCTTCTGCCGCAAGGGTGGGAAATCGATCTACTCAGCCAGCTACGGATTCGATATCTTCGGCGGGTTCGGCGAGGGATACCGGCGCAGCCCTGGCGACTTGGGTCGTGGCGGGCGCTTCGTCTTCGGCTTTGCCGCACCCGGAAGCCGGCTCGGGCAAGTGTCTCCTGATGATGCGGAGCGAAGAAGCGCACGCCCTCCTGTTGTGTTCGCCGATCACGTGCAGCCGCAGAAAATTCGTTGAGCCCGACTTGGTGCGCGTGCCGGCAACAATCGCGATCACTTCGCGGTTGCGCACGTAGCCGTACTGCTCGAGCAGGCTCTCAGCCACGTCGACCAGCGCCTCGGTCGAATTCACTTTGGGACAGCGGATCGGCGTCGTGCCCCACAAGCAGATTCAGACGATTGATCGTGACTTCAATCGGGCTCAGCGCAAAAATCGGCGAAGTCGGGTGATACTTCGAGAGCTGGCGTGCAGTGGCTCCCGACTCGGTAAACAGCGCGATGCCGCGCAGGTCAAGATCGTCGGCCGCATGGGCCGTGGCCTCGCAAATCGTCTCGGCGATCGAGAGCTGGCTCTGCCGCACGCGCGTCTCCGCGTAGGTCTCCTTCTCTTCCTTGATGTGCCGCTCGGCTTCGCTCACGATGCGCGCCATCATTGACGACCGCTTCCACGGGATATTTGCCGACAGCCGACTCGCCCGAAAGCATCACGGCGTCGGTGCCGTCGTAGACCGCATTGGCCACGTCGGAAACTTCGGCACGCGTGGGCCGCGGATTTTCGATCATCGATTCCAGCATCTGCGTTGCGGTGATGACGGGCTTGAAATACTCCGCGGCGCGGCGAATGATGTGCTTCTGAATCGCGGGAACCTGCTCGGGCGGAACCTCGACCCCCAGATCGCCGCGCGCCACCATGATGCCGTCGGCCGCTTGCAGAATGCTGTCGAGATGTTCGATCGCCTGCGGCTTTTCGAGCTTCGCAATGATCCACGTCTCGCAGCCGTAGGCTGAAACGCGATTGCGCACCAGGCGCACATCTTCGGCCGTGCGCACGAAACGAAACCGCGATGGCATCCACGCCGTTCTTCAGCGCAAACTCGAGGTCCTGCGAATCCTTGTCGGTGAGCGAGGGAACGCGCACCGGAATGCCGGGCAGATTGATGCCCTTGTTTTCGCCCAGCATGCCGCCATTGATGATCTCGCAAACCACATCGGCGCCAATCACCTCGTGCACGCGCAGTTCGATCAGACCGTCGGAGAGCAGAATGCGCGAACCTTGCTCGACGTTTTCCGCCAGAGTCTTAAAAGTGGTGCCGACGAGCGAGGCGGTTCCCGGAACGTCGCGCGGCGTAATGGTCAGGCGGCCGCCCGCCTTCAGCATCACCGGCTGATGATCCTTCAGCTTCGATGTGCGGATCTTCGGGCCCTGCAAATCGCCAAGAATGCACAGCGGCTTGCGCTCTTCCCGGCTCACCTTGCGGATCATCTGGATGAGCGCCAGCTTTTCGTCGTGCGTTCCATGAGAAAAATTCAGGCGAACCACATCGACGCCGGCGCGGACAAGCTCGCGGAAAACCGGTTCAGTGTTCGAAGCGGGCCCCAGCGTCGCAACAATCTTTGCGCGGCGTTGAATGGGGGATTCATTCAGGCTCGTTTCAGCGTACGGCATCAAAATAACTCCAGAATAGGTTGCGCGTGGGTTGGGGGTGAATTGGGGACAGTTCGCTTTATTGTACACGGCGCAGCGCGGAAGCCAATTCGCTCTTGCCGATGATCGAATTGTATGAGGAATAAAGCAGGCGATGCGCGTGTCATCGACGCGACGCGAATCGTTTCGGAAAGATCGAAAGTGGCGTCGCGTTCTCTGTCGTCCTCGGAAAAGGACGCCGTTCAATTCCGCGCCGAGCAGCGCACTGAACGATGTGAGGTAAAGCCACACCAGCGTCGCGATGCCGGCGCCAAATGGGCCATAGAACCTGGAATAGTTGGCGATCGTCGTGACGTACCAGCCGAATGCCAATGTGGCCGGGAACCATACCACCGTGGCCGCGATTGCGCCGGGCATCACATGGAACCAATGTTCCTTGCGCCTGGTGCCGAAGTGATAGAGAGCGCCAAGCACCGTCACGCTTGTGACCAGCGCGATTGCCCAGCGCACCATGCGCCAGAAGAACAAGACTGCGTGACGCAACTCGTGTGCGGCATTGTTCACCATCCAATGTTCGATCTGATGGCCAAAGACCAGCAGCAGCGTGGCGAGCGCCAACGGAACATGCACCATGGGAACCAGCAAAAGCGCGCGTAGCCGCCGTTCCCAGAATCCCCATTCAGTGCGCGGAAGGCGGTAGGCGCGCCGAAAGCCTTCCATCAGCGAAAGCATCATGCCGAGGCCCGCAAACACGCTCAGGATCAGCGGCAGAAAAAACCAGCTGCGCCGATTGAAAGCGCCGCGCCTGCATGGAAGAAAGCAGCAGCACGTATGTGTCCGCAGGAACGAAGTTCATGAACGACATGCGAATCTGTCCCAGCATCGTCGTTCCTTCAGGCACGAAGGCAAGCAGGGTAGTGACGACGACCATGGTCGGGAAACAACATCAGCATGCCGGAATACGCCGCAGCCTTGGCGGTGTTGAGCATGTCGTGCTCAAATGCCAGCCAAAGTGCTTTCCGGAACATGGAACAACGAACCATGCGATCACAAGCCAGAGTAGTGCATTTGCGTGTCATCAGCGATAGGCTCAGTGAGTCGCGCACCGTGCCAGTGCTGGTTAGACTCGATTTCGGAATCGAGTTGGCACCAGCGCGATGTATTGATCCCATCGGAAGACACCGAGCCTGACGCACGAAACACCAGCGGTTTATGATAGCCGGGTTATGAAAACCGCTCTCGGCCGCAACGTTCGTCTCGTCTTATTTGCCCGCTGATTCTTGCCACTGGCTTCCGTCGCTTCCATCAGGCGCGCAGTCACGCCCGGTTCCCAATCCGCAGCTTGCAGCCAAGGACGTGAACGCACGTGCCGAGGCGCTGCTGAAGAAGATGACGCTCGACGAAAAGATCGGGCAGCTGGTGCAGTATTCGGCCGGATTTGCGACTGGTCCCGCCGCCTCGAATCTGACCTATGACGACCTGGTCGCCAAGGGCCAGGTAGGTTCGATGCTCAACGTTGTGGGCGCCGAGAAGACAAACCACTACCAGCACATCGCGGTGGAAAAATCGCGCCTGCATATTCCCATCATCTTTGGGCTCGACGTGATTCACGGCCACCACACCACGTTTCCCATCCCGCTGGCCGTGGCGGCGAGCTGGGATCCTGCAGGCGGCCGAGACGGTGGCACGCACCGGAGCGGTGGAAGCACGCGCCGACGGCATCGACTGGGTCTTCTCGCCCATGGTCGATATCGCGCGCGATCCGCGATGGGGCCGCATCGTCGAGTCGAATGGCGAAGATCCCTATCTCAGTTCCGCCATGGCGCGGGCATGGGTCAAGGGCTATCAGCAGGACGATCTGGCGAAACCCGATTCCGTCGCCGCGTGCGTGAAGCATTTCGCCGCATACGGCGCGGCCATCGCGGGCCGCGATTACAACGCGACCGACATGAGTGAACATGACGCTGCGCCAGGTCTATCTTCCGCCCTACCATGCCGCGGTTGAGGCGGGCGTTGCCACCGTGATGAGTTCCTTCAACTCCATCAACGGCGTTCCTGCCACGGCCAATCCGCTTACGCTGACGCAGATTCTGCGCAAGGAGTGGGGTTTCGATGGATTCGTGGTTTCCGATTGGGGCTCGGTTGGCGGAGCTGATCAACCACTCCATCGGCGATGGGCCGACGGTCGCGCGCAAGGCGCTCGAGGCCGGGCGTCGACATGGACATGGAAGGCAATCTCTTCGGAACCACACTTGCCTCGCAGGTGCGCTCGGGCAAGATTCCCGAGAGCGTCGTCGACGAAGCAGTGCGCCGCATTCTGCGCGTCAAGTTTGCGCGTGGGACTCTTCGATCATCCCTACACTGCCGACAGGCCCGGCGTACGAAGCAACGCCAGAGCGCCGCGCCGTCGCACGCAAAGTAGCCGACGAGACGATGGTCCTGCTCAAGAACGATCCCGTAGAAGGCGTCGGCGCGCTGCTGCCACTCACGTCCAAAGCGAAGAAAGATTGCATTGATTGGGCCGTTGGCTGACGATGCGCGCGATCTGCTGGGCGCGTGGTCGGCGGGCGATCCGAAGAACGTGATCACGCTGAAGCAGGAGTTGAGTCAGCGGCTTGGCGATCGGCTCACTTATGCCGATGGCTGCGGTCTGCTTGCAGGCGACGATGCGAAGTTGCTTCAAGAGCGTGACGTTCGGCGGGTCGGTTGCGGGCGGCCAAAGTCAGGCTGCGCCTGACGACGACAAGAGCATTGCCGAGGCTGTGGATACGGCGAAGCAGGCCGATGTTGCGATTCTGGCTCTGGGAGAACCGGCGAACTGGATGGAAGGCGAGGCGGCGAGCCGCGTTCATCTCGGGTTCACCGGGAACCAGGAGAAGCTGCTGAAGGCGTCGTCGCGACGGGAAAGCCGGTGATCCTGGTTGTGCTCGCGGGACGGCCGCTGGAGTTGAAGTGGGCCGCCGAGCACGTGCCGGCAATTCTCGAGGCTTGGAGCCCGGGATTGAAGCTGGCCCCGCGGTTGCCGATGTGCTCTTCGGCGAGGTGAATCCGTCGGGCAAATTGCCGTCGAGCTTCCCGCGTGCGGTTGGCCAGGAGCCGCTCTACTATGCGCAGCTTCCAACGGGCCGTCCCGCGCATGTCGACTCTGACCCACATGCCGACCAACTCCGTGGAGAAATTTCGTGTCGCGGTATGTGGATGAGCAGAACTCGGCGCTGTTCCCGTTTGGGTGGGGACTGAGCTACACGCGCTTCAGTTATTCCAAGCCGACGCTCAGTCGCGCAGAGGTTCCGTTGCAGGAGGTTTTGTCGAATCGCGCGCCGGTCACGACGGTCGGCGTGGATGTGACCAACACAGGCAGCGTTGCGGGAACCGAAGTGGTGCAGATGTACATTCGCAACACCGTCGGCGAGCGTGGAGCAGCCAGTGCGGGAGCTGAAGGGCTTTGCGCGCGTGCAGCTCGCGCCAGGCGAGACGAAGCACGTGACGTTTCCCCTGGGATTCGACGAGCTGAACTTCTACAACGTCGAAGTGAAGCGCACGGTGGAGCCGACGACCTATGACGTTTGGGTCGGAGGAAGCTCGCTGGCCGAGGCAGAGACAGAATTAAAAATAGTCGAATAAATGGTCACGTTACGTCGAATTATTCCAAGTGGAACAAGGACTGGTCGTCCAGGCAATAGCTTCGCGTGGCTCGATGAAGCGATGGATCGCGGAAATTGTTCCACGTGGAACAATTGTGTTGGCAGGCACAAGTGTTGGTCTGAATTTGCGAAGAATATCGCTTCGGCAATGCGGTCGTTTCACGTAGACATGGGGTAATAACGGAAGATTCACTCCCCCGGAGGGCCCCTGGCCCTTCGTTTCGCGCGGAGGACGGTGGAAACTCACCTTGCACTATTGTGCGGCGTGAGCGCTTTTTTGCAAGGGATGAGGAGAAAGAGCAGGCACAACTGCGGCCCGTCACCATTTCAGCTTGCTGACGTAGCTTTGGGCTTCGAGCTGCCATTGCCAGGCTTCCTTCTCGCTGCATTTCAGCTCTGCGCAATAGCGCGTCACTTCTGCCCAATCTCCGGTGCCGATTGCAATCGCGAGCTTGAGGGCGTTTCCAGGTCCGTTTGCGGCACCGTTGAGGGCTTCTCGACAGGCAGGAGGAATCGGAATTTCTTCCACGATTTGTGCGAGGGGCCGGTCGAGGAGTGCTTCAAGAAGAGAGAATAATCCGGTGAGATAGAAATTCGACGCAGGCACTTTGAGATGCTCAGCCACATGTTCGCAGAATCGCGCACGAATCAAAGCGATGCGGATCATTTCCTGCGAGCGCGGTCCGGCGAGACTGATCGCGGTTACGACCGAGACCCATTTGCGGATCTCGTTGGTGCCCAGCAGGCCGAGTGCCTGCACAATGGATTCGACCTGGTAATTTCCGCGTCCTGCTGAATTCATAAACCGAAGCAGGCGGTAGGTGAGGGAAGGTTCCCTTCGAATGGCGCCCGCCATTTCCTGATAATCGATCTCATTCTGAAATGCCTGGCGGAGGATTTTCAGATAACCCAGGTGAGCGCTGGGCAGGGCCTTTGCGCGCAGTGTTTCAGGGCGACAGAAGAAGTATCCCTGGAAAAGTGTGTAGCCCATCTTCACTGCGGCTTGAAACTGCTCGTGCGTCTCAACCTTCTCGGCCAGCAGTTGCACTCCGGATCGCGCAAAGCGGCGGGCAATTTCTTTCTGCTGCGGCTCGTTGGCCAGCAGGAAGTCCACTTTGATGATGTCGGCGAGGTCGATGAGTTCGGTCCTTTCGCCGGCAGATACGATGTCGTCAACTGCAATGGTGTAGCCTTCGGCTTTCAATTTCCGGCACTCGCGTAGAACTTCCTCGTCCGCAGGAACATCCTCCAGTATCTCCAATACGACGAGGTTCTTGGGCAGCATGCGCAGGACGCCCGAGGTGAGATGGGCACGCGTGCAATTGATGAACGCACGATAGCCGTCGGTAAAGGAGCCAGCTCCTAGAAGGAGGGACAGATCGAGGACAGATTGTGTAGCTCCCTCGCTGGTTAGATCGGCAAACGCATTGTTCGGCCCGGAGCGGAAAAGCAGCTCGTACCCATAGAGTTTTCTGGCCTTGTTCAGGATGGGCTGGCGCGCCATGAATCGGAACTCACCGGTGTCAGGAGAGAGGTGTTGCGGCACGAGAATCTGATCACTCGCAGGTCCATCGTCGGAACTTTGGTTGCGCGCATCCATTGCCGTGTGTGTTCCTTCGCTACCTGTGGAGAAAGTCTGATCTACACCCGTAGCGCATTCGCTCCATACTGGTGTACGCCCGGTACGCTTCAATCGCCTGTGATTTGAATCACTTGGAGGAAGCTATCCTGGCTACTTCGACCTACGGTGGGGATCTTTAAATTCTGCAAGCTGGCTCCTACCATCCATCGTAGGCCTGGGACGACCCTTTAGGAAAACTTTGGATGGGTCGGTATTGCAGGCCGAGATTCCCCTAGCTCACTTTCCTCGGCGGGCCTGCAGAACAAATCCCCCGGAGGTATCCTGGCCGTTCCGTATAGGCCAAAAAAACAGAGCCAGAAAATCAAAACAACAGCGCCGGGAAATAAAGTTCACGGACCGCAGCCTTGGAAACTAGAGTTATTCTCTCCGGTTCCGTAACTTCGTGCGTTGAGTTCGGTGCGCTGGAGCAGGATTGGAAGGAGATTCCATGGCCAGGTTTCTTGTCGGTTTTGCGACGGCGGTTGTTTTGCTTCTGCTGGCGCAGTTCTGCTACGTGCGCTTTGGATTTATTGACCCACGCGCCGATGCAGAGATGGGCGCGCTTGAAATGAAGGTTGCGATGCCGGCGCTGGATGCCTCCGTGGATCGGCGTGCGCCGAACATTCAGAACCCGATTCAGCCTACGGACGAGAACCTGAGGGCGGGAATGAAGATTTACCAGGCGGCGTGCGCGGGCTGCCATGGGGACGTGGTTCACACGCATTCCGCCTTCGGCGACTCGTTTTATCCGCGCGCCCCGCAGTTTGCGGAGGATGTGCCGGACATGCCGGAGAACCAGAACTTCTACATCATTCAACATGGCGTGCGGCTGAGCGGAATGCCGGCTTGGAAGACGAGTTTCAAGGAGCAGGAGCTGTGGCAGGTGACGACGTTCCTGAGCCATATGGATAAATTGCCGCCGTCGGTGCTGACCGCATGGAAGGCCGCCGCAGGCAGCGCCGATGCAGGAAGCTCCGCCGACGCCGGCGCGAAAACCGAAAAGGGCATGGATATGCCGACGCACTAATTTCCGACATCATCCGCAGTGAGAAAGGAGGCGGGATGGCGAAGATCACACGTGTGGCGCCCGAGCTGCCGTCTGCTGACCTGCAAGGAGCATTGGTCTAGTACGAGAAGAGGCTTGGCTTTCGCGTAGAACTGCGACTTCCTGATTACGCGATCGTCGAGCGAGATGGCGTAGCCCTTCATCTCTATGTGGACAGGAACAACCAGCATACGCCAGCCGGAATTCACCTATTCTGCGCGGAACTCGACGAGCTTTATGCGGAGTTTCAGCAAAGCGGTGCGCTCTTGACAGAAGGGATATCGCGAAAGCCATGGGGAAATCGGGACTTTCGCGTCCGGGACGAATTTGGAAACGAACTTAAATTCACCGAGCCGCTCGAGGACAATTAGAGACCGTCTCGCACCTTTAGCGAATCTCGAGCATGCGGTCGAGGGCCACTTTGGCCCAGTGTTTGACGCTGGGTCGGACTTGAATGCGGTTGACGACTCGGCCTTCGACCAGATTTTCCAGCGCCCACGCGAGGTGCTGTGGGCTGATGCGATACATGGTGGTGCAGAGGCAGCCTGTGTCGTCGAGGGTGATGATGCGCTTGCCTTCTTCTGCGAAGCGGCGTGCGAGGCGATTGACGAGGTGAATTTCGGTTCCTACGGCGAACATGGCGCCTGCGGGGGCCTGCTCAACGAGTGCGATCAACTGTTCGGTTGAACCAAGGGCATCGGCTTTCTGGCAGACTTCCCAGCGGCATTCGGGATGCACGATGACCTGGATTCCAGGATATTTGGCCCGCACCTGATCGACATGGCTGGGCAGGAAGCGCTGATGGACGGAGCAGTGGCCTTTCCAAAGCAGAATGCGGCTGGCTTCGAGGCTGGCCTTGGTTTGCCCGCCCTGCAAGGCCCACGGATCCCACACAGTCATCTGATCAAGAGGGATATTCATGGCGAAGCCCGTATTACGGCCGAGGTGCTGGTCGGGAAGAAACAGAATCCGTCGGCCGCGCGCGAAGGCCCAGCGAAAGGCTGCGCCGGCATTGGAGGAGGTGCAGACCAGCCCGCCGCGTTCTCCGCAGAAAGCTTTGATGGCGGCGGCGGAATTCATATAGGTGATGGGAACGGTGTCGGTGGCGAAGCCAAGGCGGGTGAGGGCTTCCCAGCAGTCTTCGACCTGCGAGATTTCGGCCATATCGGCCATGGAGCATCCCGCGTTGAGGTCGGGAAGGATGACCTGCTGGGCCCGTTGCCCCGGACCTTCGGGTCGACCGAGGACGTCGGCGCTCTCGGCCATGAAGTGCACTCCGCAAAAGACAATGTATTTGGCGTCGGTCTCAGCGGCGATTTTGGAGAGCTTGTAGCTGTCCCCTGTGTAGTCGGCGAAGCGAATGACCTCATCGCGTTGGTAGTGATGGCCGAGGAGGATGGTGGTCGAGCCCAGCTTGGCGCGTGCTGCAGCGATACGCGCGTCCATGGTGTGATCGGGGAGGGCGAGATAGTTTTCTAGGCTGCAGATTTGCGCGGCCTCTTGCGGCGAGGCCGTCATGACGTCGTCAATCACCGGGTTCACTGTATTCCGCCTTCAGTCCAGCAGCGCCTTTGGGACGCCCCGAACGGAGATGTTGAAAGCTTGGTCTTTCTTCTTGCGAGGGCCGCAGCGGCTGCGCTTTTTTCTGGTTGGAAACCTGTCCAAAGCCAGAGAAAAGCCATCCACGGGGTTGTTGCTGCCCTGTCACAAGTATAGATGTCGGGGGCCGAGGCAGGATTCGCGGGTTGTGGCCCGTGGGGTCGAATTTTTCAGAACACGATCTGCGAAAAGAAGCGAAAGGATGCGAGGGCTCCGGCTTCCGCAGGGAGTTTGGTTTCCGAAGGAGAAGGCCAAACTCCATAGCGGGACAACGTTGCGGGTCGTAGGGCTGAGCGTTGACGGCTTCAGTTTCGTGGTCCGGCGCTGCTCAGGCTGCCGCTTTTGCTTTCAACTTCATCAGGGCAGTGACGACTGCATTTGATGCCGCAGAATAATCGCTCTTGGCTCCGAGACATACCAGTTCGGACACGCATTGTCCAGAGTCTGCCTTTCGGATGACCTCGCCGGCTGCGGCGTGGAAGTGTGCGTGATCCGCGACCAGCTTTGCGAATTCAGGGTTTCTGGCGTAAACCTGACCCTCGCCTTTGAGCCACTTGCCTAGCTCGCAGTTCGAATCCTGCGAGACTGTCGCCGGGTTGAGGCTGTGATCAGGCTTTGCAATGTAGGAAGCGAGTTTCGCTTTCCATCCAACATGCGCTTGAATTGCATTCTGAAAATCCATCTTTAAGTCTCCTCATTTAGTCGATGCTCTCGATGAGCGCCATCTCTTCGGATATCGGACACGTGCGTCGAAACTTTAGGAGAATCTAATCTCCACCGGCTGCAGGGTGGAGGCGCCTCAGCTAAATCCGTGGAAGGGACGCCCGTGCGCTTGTGAGTGCCGTGCGCAGTCAGGGTCCCCGAGGACGGGTCTTTGTCCTTGGGGTGATCGGGCGGGTATCATTACCCTTCATGGGAACTCCGCCACCAATTGAACTTGGCAGCCTGGGAATGGCTGATTCGCTGATCCTGATGGTGCTGGCGCTGGTGGTGTTTGGTCCGCGGCGGCTGCCGCAGATCGGGCGGCAAATCGGCAAGCTGATGTACGAGTTCCGCAAGGCTTCGAACGATTTCAAGTTCCAGATGGAAGAGGAACTGCGGCTGTCTGAAGACGCTGATCGGCGCAAGAAGGAAGAGGAAAAGCGGAAGCAGCTGGCGCAGGATTCGGTTTCGGCGGCACCCGTGGTGGTGAAGGCGATAGAGTCGCCTTATCCCGGCGAAGAGGTGTATCCGCCTGTTTCCGAAGTGAAGAGTGCGGAGACGTCAGGGTCGGAGGATGGTCCCAAAATCGTGCCTCCGGCAACCGGAGAGCCGGTGGCCGCTGCGCAGCGGTCAGCGTTGGCGGAACTGACCGAGCCGGCTGCGGATTCTTCCGCCGCAACGGAGCCTTTGGGGCTGGCGGAGCGACCGGAGCGGGGTCGCAGTGCCGATGCTTCCAACGGGAGTCGAGGCCGTGGCTGACGCGGAGAGAAGGATGAGCACTCCGTCGCGGCCGAGGTGGTAAGACCCAATGGTTGATCCCGCGGAAGCGATCGGGAAGGCACGGCAGGCCGTGACCCAGCGCGCAGAACTGCCGGGCATGAGCCTGATGGAGCATCTGGACGAACTGCGCAGGCGCATCATTCACTCGGCTGCGTATCTCGCGGTCGGTTTCTTCGTTGCGTACTTTTTCACGTGAGTGCTTTACGGCCTGGTGCAGGCCCCGCTCGACCAGCATGCATATCAAGCTCAACTACACGCACCCGATGGACCCGATGAACCTGTATTTGCAGGTGTCGCTGATCGGCGGCGCGATCCTGGCCTCGCCGTTCATCCTCTACCAGGTGTGGCTGTTTATTGCGCCGGGTCTTTATCAGAAGGAGCGCCGTTTTGTTGTGCCGTTCATGGCGGCCACGGTGGGGCTTTTTCTGGGCGGGGCCAGCTTCGGCTTATTTCTTATGTGCTCCCGGGCGCCCTCAGAATTCTCATCTGTGGATTCGGCAGAAAGTTCAACCCGATGGTGACCATCGAGGACTATACGGGTTTCTTTCTGTCCATCATTTTGGGCTGGGAATCAGCTTCGAGATTACCGGTTCTGATTTTCTTTCTCGCCATGTTTGGCATCGTCAGCCCCAGGTTCCTGTGGAAGAACATCCGCTACGCGGTTCTGGCGGTGTTCTGGTGGCGGCCTATCATTTGTCCCAGTCCCGATCCGTGGACGATGTGCATCTACGCCATCCCGATGCTGTCGCTCTATCGTCATCGGCATCGGCGTCGCTTGGTGGGTGCATCCGGACCGACGAAAGGCCAAAGAGGTCACTTCGTAGTGTCGTGGATTTGGAAGAGCTTCGCGGCTAGTCTCGTGCTGTTCTCAGCGCTTTCCGTCGACGCTCAGCATTTCAACGGCAGTCGGGCGTATGAATATGCGCGCGATTTTGTGGCCATCGGGCCGCGCTGGCCGACGAGTCCCGGACACGCGAAAGCCGAGGCATTTCTTCGCACGCACTTTCAGCACGATCCGCTCGAAGAAGATACTTTCACCGCCGACACACCGATTGGCGCAGTGAGCATGCGCAATTTCATCGTGCGCTTCCCGGGTAAAAGAGACGGCGCGATCGTACTGGCGACCCACTACGAGACCAACTACTACCTCAAGAACATCAACTTTGTGGGCGCGAATGACGGGGGCGCGACGACGGGGCTGCTGATGGAGATTGCCGATCAGCTGCGCCTACAGACGGCGGATGGCAAGAAACTCGATGGCTACTCGGTGTGGCTGGTTTTCTTCGATGGAGAGGAAGCGATTCAAAGCTGGTCCGATTCCGACTCCACTTATGGGAGCCGGCATCTCGCGGCGAAATGGGGACGTGACGGAACGCTGGGGCGCATCAAGGCATTCGTATTGGCCGATATGATCGGCGACAAGGACCTCGACATTCAGCGCGAGAGCCGCTCGACGGGCTGGCTGGTGGACCTGGTGCGCCAGGCAGCCAAGAAGTATGGCTACGAGCACTACTTCTTCCAGCAGGACGAGCCGGTGGATGACGACCACATGCCGTTTGTCAAACGCGGCGTGCCTTCGATCGACATCATCGATCTCGACTACGGACCCAACAACAGCTACCACCACACGGCGCAGGACACGATGGACAAGGTGAGTGCGCGGAGTCTGGCGATTGATGGGGATGTGTTTCTCGAGACGATTCGGCTGATCGATCAGCGATGAGGACGAGAAACTAGGGAACAGGGATTAGGGAACAGGGAACAGAAGGCTAAGGTTCATTTTCGCAACGTACGCATCATTGCAACCAGCATTCGGCTGACCTCCTCAGACAGCGTCTCCGATGAGTTCCGCAGTTCTCTTTGTCCAAGCTCAAGGCCTCCCGCGATGACGAGTTGCGTTTGCACTTCGAAGATTGAACCGCGCGCATGACCGAGGAAGACTAGATACTCACCTCTAGTGGATTTTCCGTAGCCTTCTGCGATGTTACTTGCAATGGAAACCGATGCGCGGCGAAGCTGGCTTTTAAGGCCGAATTGTTCCGACGTCGAAAACGATGCCGTGAGCTTGTAGATGGCTAGGCTCAACTCCACTGCGCGCCGCCATACTACAAGATTCTTGAATGATTCGCCCACGTTATTCCTCTCGCTGTCCGCCCAATCCAGATGAGCATAGCCAGCTTGCAGTGGACCGTCCGTGAGCTAAAACACTGCGGAATGGAAACGCCGAAAGTGCCTCCGTTTCCCTGTTCCCTGGTCCCTGTTCCCTTGCCATGCGCTAGCATGGCACTTATGATCGCCGGCGCATCGTGGGTATGGTGGCTCGGGTTCCACGTGGCCGTGGTTCTGTTGCTCGTCGTCGATGCGAAACTGCCGGCGCGGCGACGCAAGGCTCCGCAGACGCAGACTGCCGCATGGGTCTGGACAGCGGTTCTGGTGCTGGCCGCCGCGGTGTTCGCCGTGTGGATCGGCGTGGTGCAGGGACGGCAGAGGGCGCTGGAGTTTGTCGCCGGCTACACCATCGAGACGTCTCTCAGCGTCGACAATCTTTTTATCTTTCTGGTTCTCTTTCAGGGGTTCCGGATTAATGCCGCGCGGCAGCATCGTGCGCTGCTTTGGGGCGTGGCAGGCGCCATCGTTCTGCGTGGACTTTTCATCGCTGTCGGTGTTTCGCTGGTGGCGCGCTTCGACTGGGTTACCTGGGTCTTCGGATTGTTTCTACTGTTTGCGGCCTTCAGGCTTGTCACCGGTGGTTCGGCACGGGCAGCCATCCCGGATTGGATTCGGCGATTGCAGCCGGCAAAGGGCTCGCTTTTGCCGGTGATCGTTGCCGTGGAAGTTACCGACCTGCTTTTCGCCGTAGATTCGATCCCCGCCGTGCTGGCAGTTTCGCACGACCCATTCATCGTCTACACCTCGAACATCGCGGCGATTCTCGGGCTGCGTTCTCTCTATTTCGCGCTGGCCGCGTTGCTCGACCGATTCCGTTACCTGCATTACGGTTTGGGTGTGCTGCTTGCTTTCGTCGCATTCAAGATGCTGGCTGCTCGGTGGATCGATGTGCCCATCACGCTGTCACTCGCGGTGATCGGTGCGATACTCGCCATTTGTGCGGTGGCATCCTGGATTGCCGCAGAGAGAGACACTGTTTACGGAACTCGGAAGTAGGAATTCCGCGGAATTACTTTCATCGCGCAAATTCTGTTTCGCGTAGCCTTCGATCTGCATCGAAGTGAGTAAAGGAGCCTGGGCATGACTCGACAGCCCTTGCGTACCTTGTTTTACACATTTAGTACCTCGGTTTTCCATCGCTGGTAACTGCTGGTCATGCGGAGAATCACTGGCTTCGACGGCGCATTTCGTCGTATCCTGAGAGGAACGAATCCCATGAAGACTTTTACCCTCGAAGAAGCGCAATCGCTGCTCCCGGTGTTGGAATCTCTGCTGAAGCGCGCCCTCGAAAGCAAAAAGGCGGCAGAGCAGGTAGAGGCGGATCTGTCCGCGCTGGCGCAGCGCATCTATGTTGCGGGCGGCATGTACGTGAATGTCGGCAAGGTCGCCAAGCAGCGTGCGGAAGTGGACAGCCACACGACGCGCATGCGCGAAACGGTGGCGGAGATCGATGCCATCGGCGTGCAGGTGAAGGACCTCGACGCCGGACTGCTGGATTTTCCATGCCGACTCGACGATGAAGTTGTCTTGCTGTGCTGGCGCATGGGAGAGACGGTGATCGAGCACTGGCATACGTTCGATGCGGGTTTTCAGGGACGCCAGCCGGTCGACGAGCGTTTTCGCCGCCGATCGAATTCGAGCAACCGGCCGAACTGAACCGCGTCCACTCTGGACCAAGGGAATTCGATTCTTGTACATTGCCGAGCACGAAGTGCGGGAGCACCTGACGTACGAAGCTTTGATTCCCGCGATTCGCCAAGCTCTCATTGACTACTCCGCAGGAATGGTGGAGCAGCCGCCACGCGTGATTCTACGTGCGGGGAATGCTGAGGGAACGAACAACGGTTGGTTCGCGGTGATGCCTGTGATTGCCGGCGATTGGATGGGCGTCAAGACGGTCACCTTCTATCCCGGCAATGCTGAACGAAACCTGCCAACGCACATGGCTGTCGTCGAGCTGTTGCGCCGCTCGACAGGCGTGCCGCTTGCGGTCATCGATGGCCGATTGATCACCGAGATGCGTACCGCGGCCGTTTCGGCGGTCGCGTTTGGTGCGCTCTGCCCACTCCACTTTGCCGCACCGCCGAAGAGTCTTGGCATCCTTGGATCGGGTGTGCAGGCGCGCGCGCATATGCACGCGCTGCAGCACGTCTGGCCTCAGCTCGAGGAGATTCTCATCTGGAGCCGGACCCCAACGCATGCAGAACGGTTCGCGTCGGAGACGGGCGCGCAGGCTGTGGGGATCGAACGAGCTGCCGCAGCCGATGTCGTGCTCACGGTGACTTCAGCGTCTCAACCGGTCCTCGAGGGCCGCTGGCTTGCGCCGCATGCGCTTGTGCTTGCTGTCGGCGCTACTGGCTCCACACTGCGCGAACTCGATGACGACGTGATGCAATCGAGCTATGTGGTTGCTGAATCCCGCTCCTGCGTGGAGCGCGAATCGGGCGATGTGCGCTTTTCTGGCGCAAAGGTTGCAGCGGAAATCGGCGAAATTCTGGCGCGACCGGAAGTTGCCGCTGTTCCGCGCAAAGGGCGCGTACTCTTCAAAACAGTCGGCATGGCGATCGAAGACCTGACTGCGGCTCGGCTGGTGTGGGAGTCGCGGAGCCGTGGCCAAATCGACTGACCGAGTCAGTCCTGCATCGAGATCGTGAATTTTCCTGGAAATCCGGCGCTTGGGGCGCGAAGAAAGCCCTTCAAACCATTTGCCGCGTAAGCGGAATCGAGAACTGCCGCGTCAGTAGGTGCAGAGCGAAACCCCGGTTTTGAACTTGCCCCCAAGAGATTATTCTGAAAGCACGTCCGGTGCGTTCTTTTCTGTAGAGCTGTGCGCGTTGTGGAGGAGTGGCAATGGGATCGAAGAAGTGGGGAACGCTGGCGCTGTGGATGCCTCTGCTCCTGGCAGGCTGCAAGGGCTTTTGGAACCCTGTCGGCTCCTCCGACTTTAGCCTCTCCAACAGTGGCACCATCAGTGTGAGCAGCCCGGGCGCTACCTCCGGCAACACCTCCACAATTACCGTGACGCCATCGAGTTCGTTTTCTGGAACGGTTGCACTTACCTGCGCAGTTACCACGTCGCCATCGGGCGCTACAAGCCCCGTTACGTGCAGTCTTTCTCCGACGTCAGTTGCGATCAGCGGCTCGACGGCGGAAACCGCCACCCTCACTGCGAGCACCACGTCCACTACGACTACCGGAACCTATGAAATTACGGTGACCGGCACCTCGGGCAGTGCTACGACGACTACCACGGCCTGCGTCACGGTGGGAACTTCCTCGGGCAATTGCAGCACCGCGAGCGCCACCACCAGTGGCAACTTCTACGTCCTGAATGCAGCGACGGACCAGATCACAGGTTTATACGTCAACAACGGCGTGCTCACTGCTCTTACGGGCGGTACGGCCACGCCTGCAGATAGCCCCTCTCTCCATCGCCATCGCGCCGAACGGAGGATTTCCTCTACGTGGGGACCCGACGGGGATCTACCGTCTACTCGATCGCGTCTGGTGGCCAACTCACCCTGGCGAATACCCAGCCTATCTCCGCTGATCCGGCAATCAGCATGCAGGTTAGCCCGGACAACCGCTGGCTCATTGATGTTGCTTCCCGAGCGCACCCTTCGTCCATGCGGTGCCCATCGACTCCATCTACCGGCTTCAATTCCGCGGCCGAGGTGACCGCCATCATTGCGTCGAGCAGCCCGCAGCAAGTCGCCATCTCGCCCGACGGAAGTTATGTCTTCGTTGCCATGGGTCCCGGCACCAGCTCTGGCGGCGCCATCGCAGCGGGGGGGACCGCAATCGTGCCCTTCACCACCTCCGACACCGCCGCACCCTTCGGCACAGTCTCGACCCTCCCACAATTAACTCCTCCGGCACCGCACTCTCCGTGGCCGTCGACCCGCTCCAGTCCGGACAGACAACGCCGCGGCTGTTCTACGTCGGGGAGACCGCTGGCCACCAGCGGCTCTAACACCGGCGGCCTGCGCGCCTTCGATTTCAACACCCTTGGCAGCGGTTTGAAAGAGGTCACCGGTTCCCCCTTCGCGATCGCGGGTCTTGCGCCCTCTTCCATCCTGCCCATCTCCACCGGGAACTACGTGTACGTGGTCAACCGCCAGACCAGCAGCGGCTCTACGGGTGTCATCGCGGGGTTCTCCATCAGCGGGACCACCGGCAGCTATACTCTCAGCGCTCTGGGCAGCACCTTCACTGCGGGAACCAATCCCGTCGCACTGGCCGAGGACAGCACCGGAACCTTCGTCTTCGTCGTCGACTTCGGTGGCAACCCCGACCTCAAGGGCTACACCTTCGATGCGACCAACGCCGGCTACCTTGATGCGTCATCTCCTCGCAGACGGGGACCGATCCCGTGCAGGCGAGCGCCATCGCGGCTGCGCCCTAGAAGAAATTCGCTCATCGCTGTTTTCATCCTGGCCTCTGTTGCAACACCGGTTACCATTCACGTGCGCTTCGCCGCAGGCCATCGTGCCGCCACCTTCCCGGTGCTATCCTGAAAAAGAAGACCCGTGGCCGCATTGACGCGATTTCCGATTCCAGATGCCCCCCTCGTCAGGAGTCAAAGATCCAGGCTAGTTTGTATCTTGGTCCTTTCCTTCCTTACACTTGCGGTGGGTTGTTCCCGGCTTAAGCTCAGGCCGGAACAGCATGAGACGGTCTATGTCTGGACGCGTCAGATGTACCTGCGCGATCGCGTCGCAGCCGTCTCCAATCGCGTAGGTGAGGTGACGAACGGCGAGCCTCTCGAGGTGATCGAGCACGGACGTCGCTTCTATCGGGTGAAGACACCGAAAAACGAAATGGGCTGGATTCCCGAGCGCGCGGTGATTGACGCCAAGACCTACGACGCCTTTGTGCAATTGGCAAGCCAGCACAAGAACGATCCTGTGGTTGCAACCGGCACGTTGCGCGATGACATTTATCTACACGTGAGCCCCGGCCGCGAGACTGACCGATTCTACCTGCTGGCCGGGAACGCCAAGGTGCAGATGCTGGTGCGGGCTTCCGTAGCGAAGGCCGCGGCATCGAGTGCGATTTCCCTCGTTCCACGCGAGACATCAGCAGAGGAAGTCGAGCCCAACGCGTGTCAGCGTCGAGCGTGGGCCTGCCGGCAAGGCGGCTCCCAACGTGCCGAAGTTGCCGCAGCCGGCACCGGAGCCGCCCGTGCTGGAAGACTGGTGGCTCATTCGCGACAGCCAGGGACGCGCCGGATGGGTGCTCGGCAGCCGCGTGGATGTGGATGTGCCCGACGATGTGGCGCAGTATGCGGAAGGCCAGCGGATCATTGGCGCCTATGTCCTTGCCAAGGTGCACGACGACGAAGCCAACACTGCGAACCACGAGGTTGCGGAGTACGTCACTGCGCTGGCGCCGCCCAAAGCAGGACTGCCCTTCGACTTCGACCAGATTCGCGTCTTTACCTGGAGCGTCAAACACCATCGCTACGAAACTGCCTTCCGCATTCATCCCATCCAGGGATTCCTGCCGGTACGTGTCGCAACCCAACAGGGAGCGAACGGGACCGAGCCGGTTTTCAGCTTCCTGGTTTCCAGCTCGCCCGATCTCGCCATCGAGCCCGGCACCGGCATTGCGCGACCTGTCGCTCCGCGAACGATTCACTATGCCATGCGGGATACCTCTGTGCGCCGTATCGGGCCGGACATGGCGCCGATCCCCACCATGCATGAGCCTGGCGAAAAGGGCGAGAAGGCAAAAGCGGCGAAAGCCAAAAAGCGCAGATAGGACTGGCCGTCCAGGCGATAGCTTCGCGTGGCACAGGAGCTAACCGAGCCTATCCACGCAAAGTGGTAGCTCCGATTGGCGCTCACTCCGCCGATACGCGCGACGCGCCTATCGTTGCTTTTCTAAGCCAACTTCCACGGGTCCCGATACGGGCGCGACAGCAATTCGCTCGCGCCGGGATCGTTGAGAATTGTCTCCTGCGCCACATCCCAATGAATTTTCCGACCGACCAGCATCGAGATCAGGCCGAGATGGCCCGGGAATCGTTGAGTGATGCGCGACCTCGACCGGTGTGATGGTTGGCTTGCGCGACTTCACGCTGTCGAGGAAATTGCGCCGATGCTCATGCGATTCGTACAACTTCACCTTGCGCAAATCGTCGGGCAAGTGAATCGCCTTTAGCCCACTCGGGATTGGACGCATCGAAGCCGCTGCGATCGACCCACACCCAGCCGTCCGTGCCAATCCATTTGGTGCCCATGCTGATCGCCGGAGACCCACCGGCGATCGTCATCGTGACATCGGCGGGATACTGGTGACTTCCTTCCGATACGTGCACTCCACCGAGTATTTGGTCGCCGTATTCCAAACCGCATTCGCTGCCGGGAACTCGCCGTGGCCTTCGACTTCCGACGGCCCGGAGAGATCGAAGCCCATGCCCCAATGCGCAATGTCGCCGTGGTGTCCGATCCAATCCATCAACTGTCCGCCGCCGGTGTTGTAATTCCAGCGCCAGTTTTGATAGACGCGCGCTTCGATGTAGGGCTCCATCTTGGATGGGCCGATCCAGCGTTCGTAATCGAAATCCGCGGGGGTTCGGTGACGGCGAGATCCCACGCAGGCGTTCCGGGCACGATCTGCGCGGGGCTGGTGATCTTGTCGGGAAGGGACGAAAGCTTCGCGAGCAACGCGGGAACTGTGCCGGGAAAATCGTGATGCCCGCCGGGCAAGCCGACTTCGACGTGCGTCACTGTTCCGATGAGGCCGTTGCGGACGATCTCTGCGGCTTTGTGGAATTGCGGCAACGAACGCTGCCATGAGCCGGTCTGCCAGATGACGTTGATTTTTCTGCACGGCTTTCACGATGGCTTGCTGTTCCGCGATGGTGCGCGCCAGCGGCTTCTCGCCGTAGATATCTTTCTTGCGGGCCGCCGCTTCGGTCGCGACGATGGCGTGCCATTGATCTGGAATGGCGATCATGATTGCATCGATATCGTCGCGCGCCAGCAGTTCGCGATAGTCGTGATAGGCTTTGCAATCTTTGTTTCCATAGCTGGTGTTGATGGTGTCGACCGCGGTCTGCAGATGTTTCGCATGCAGATCGCAGGCGGCAACCACCTGGCAGTCGCCCTCCGCCAGAAACGCCTTGGTGTTGGCCGGACCCATCATGCCCCACCCGATGACGCCGATGGTGATGCGATTGGATGCAGCCGCGCGGTCGCCGCGCGCCCAGGCGCTCTGCGCGAGGGCCACGGCGGCGCCAGTAGTTTGAATAAAACGCCGCCGGGTCAAGGACGAAGTCGGGAACAGGTTCTGCATGGATTTTCTCCAGTATCCCGAGGCCGCCGGCGGCGATGAATTCGCGGGAATTCAAGCCGTGTCGAAGCTGGGATTGAATGCAGGGGAAGTCTAGCACTCTCGCACCGCGACAAGACAAGCCAAGACAAGACAAGACAGACAAGAAAAGCACGAACGACGCTTGCGGGTGTATCGATTCGAATGTTCCGTTAATCGGAATCGGACACTGCACCCCGCGCTTGATCCATTTGATCGGTGCAACCCCTCGCCTCTTGCGGGACTCAAATTCCACAGGGTGTTCCATGCCGAGGGTGCTTCTTGAATCCACGAATTGCAGCGTTCTTCTTGCGCATTTTTCTTGCCAGTTCTCTTGGGTTGCAGATAGCAGCGGCGCAGGCGCCGATTGATCCATCGCTGCCTGAGGCTCCCATTCCGCACAAGCGTGCGTTGATTCTTTTTACGGGATACGATACCGTGCACGACCCGGACAGGCCGGTCCCTCCTCTGCGCGTGAGACAGAAATTCGAATTGGCTTATCGCTCGACAATCGATTTGTCTTCTCCGATTCGTGCGGGCGTAACGACTCTGTTCGACAGGTCTGTTGGCGTAGGTCCGTTTTATGCGCCGGGTGGGCGTGGCTTCGCGGAACTCTATGGGTACAACGCTGCCAACCTTGCCTCAACTCTTCTTTTTACCCAGGCCGTTGTCCCCTCCGTCTTTCACCAGGATCCGCGCTACTTTCGCAAAGGTTCTGGAACGACGAAGTCAAGAATCTGGTGGGCGCTGCGGAGCGAATTTGTAGGGTTCAGCGATCGAGGACCGCAGATGCCGAATTACTCCGTGCTGCTCGGCTATGCGATGTCGACGGCGCTGAGCGATGCCTATTTGCCCGCACGCAATGTCTCGGTGGGCAAATCGTTCGAGGGCTACGGCATCAAGTTCGGTACGGGATTCGGCTTCAATCTGCTGCACGAATACGGAGCTGTGGCCCGCGTGAAGAAAATTATCCAGCAGCAAACAGAAAAGCTGACGCAGCCGAACAGTTCGCCCGCGCCTTAAGGTGCACGCCTCAGCGCAGTCGCGGGAACTGTCACCGAACCCATGCGGCCTGAATTCTCATCCACGACGACAACGCGCACGGAGTTGAAATTTGTATCGTCCTTTATCAACTGGTCGAACGGGATTCCGTCGCGCAGGGCTTTCTGATAGGTCGCGGGCGTCAATCGCAACTGCAGTGACTGGCCCGTGATCCGGGCGTGCAAACCAGAGTCGTCGCGGAGCGCAAGAAAGATGCCAACCTGATCGACCCATCGTTCGTTCTGCTGTGCCAGTTCGAGATCGGTGGCGGCGATGTTCAGCGAGAGTGAGGCGCCTTTCTCTTGTCGCATGGGAGTCGCTGTTACGCCGATCTCGTTCCCATCGCGGGGCTGCCAGATTGACTGACGGAATCGTTCCTTCAGGGTGGCAGGCTCCTTGCTGTAGAGATAGCCGGTGCGATAACGCAAGGTGAGATTACGGCGGTTCACGAGCTTGACGGTTAGCGCGTGATAGTGGTCGTCGGCCGGTCCGTCTGGCGCGAAACTAAGCAGATAGGCAGCCCGGCCATCGGCGACGACACTGTCGAGTTCGGCGGCGATATCGCCGGCTCGGCGTAAGGCTCGGCCTCCGGTCGCATCCGCCAAATCGCGGAACACCCCCTGAATGGGATGTGTGTCTTCCTGCATGCGCGCGGTGTCGCGGCCGGGCTTCATGCCTGGTGCCGCATCTCCCATTCCAGCCAAAGATGGGTCACGATCCGATTTCCCAACCACCAGCACGTTGCGCGTACCGATGTCCGCTCCAATCCCGCCTCCCTCAAGCTGCGACACATCGAGGGGATAAATACTCACATGCGCCTCGTTCAGGGTCTCCCGCGCGCGCAATGAAGCCGGATCGAGGAATCGGTTCCCGGTATCTTCGCGGCCAACGCTCTGCGCGCTGAAGTCGGCAAGTGCGTTGTCGCTCGAAATCCATACCAGGATCTTGTGCCCTGGAATCGCTCCCAGATGGCGTCCCACCCCAACGAGGAGATGGAGTGCAAAATCCTCGGGCCTGTTACCCAGCGGCCGCAATTCGGCATCGGATGGGTAAGCTGCGGCGCTCGCGACAGCCTGGCCCGACGTGTACATCTCCGGATCGTTTCCACCTTGTCCGTTGCCATTCACATTCGCCAAGTCGGTCGGGTTGTGCACCCAGTCGAACTGCTGCCGGTTGCGCTGTTCCTCGTCTTGAGCCCGAGCAAGGTCCTGCGCGCTGGGCATCCAATGCGTGAGGGCCGTGGCCACCTGTTGGTGATCGGGAGTGGGCTCCAGCAAGATCTGAAAGCCGTGGCTCTGCAAGATGTAGAGGCCGACTCGTTCGTCGGGCGCCAGTGTCTTAAGGAAGCGCAGCATCTCTGAGCGCGCATAGGTCAGATCGCTAAAGGCAACATTGGCGGCATCGATCAAAAGGACCGTGGTGTCGGCGTTCGCCGAGGGGAGCGTCGGGCCAGTGCTCGCGGATCGATTGGTAAACGACGCGGGCTCGGATTGCGTCGCCTGAGATGCTGGCGGCGCACTCTGCACGGGCTCTGCTTGGGCGCCGGCCTGGTTAAAGAAGCGGATCGTCTGCTTTTGTCCATTGTCATAGACTTCGAGATCTTCAGGTTTCAGATCCGTGACAGGCCGCCCCTTCTTGTCAAGCGCAACGAGAGCCACATCGACGAGACGCGCCGTGGTCCGCAGCGTAAAGCCCGAGTCCGAATCCGGCGGCTTTGACAGGAGCGGCGTGTCCGGAAATCCGGTGGCCGCAGCAACTTCAATTTCCGGAACTGGCGCCTCTGGAGCGGGGATCGGTGCGGGCGGAGCTGCCGAAGCAGCCTCTGCAGGAGAAAGTGGAGGAGTGCTGGAAGAATCCGTACTCGACGAAGGAGGTTGAACCGACTTCGTGCTTTCCAAACTGGGGATTGCATTCGCAGCGACAGGCGGGAGTACGGCCGCAGCGTCGCCTGCATTCGAGATTTGCGCCAGATTCGCTTCTTCTCCGATGAGCACCCGCGCATCGGAGCGGAACACGTGATAGTTCTCGAAGGCGACTTCATTGATGGAAGTTTTCAAAGGCTGCATCTGGCGCGCGAGCGGAAACTTGTAAAGCGGATCCACCTGGATGGTCTGGGCCACGGCGCTGGAGACGCTTCGCGCGGGACAGACATATTTTTTGCCCGCGATCTCCACCTCGCTGTATTCGACCAGGATGTCGGCTTTCGAAACCGGGTCGGTCGGCTTCAACTCCGCCTCCACAACCAGGCGCACGATGGCCCCACTCCGGGGATCGACGGCGATCACTCCGTGGTACGCAGCAATTTGGCGAAAGGGATGAACATGGGCAACTTCCGTTGCCCCAATCTCGGCGACACAGCAGTAGTTCACCTCGTAGTGTGATTTTTCTTTCGGCACAGAGTAGCTGAAGACGGCTTCAACTCCTGCGGGGCCCTGTTCCCAATGGCTCCATATGAGTTTGCTCTTGGCTGCATCGAGTAACACCGTGCTCAAGATAGGGCCGAAGACGCCCCATGTCGTCAGGCTCCCCGACTGCGAGGCGGATTTCCTGTTTTCGTTCACGCCTGTGTCTTCGACTTCACGGCCTTCGCGATAGAGCACAGTGGCCTGTGAGCGATTGACAAAATGGAGGGGCGCATACGGAACAAATGACCCGGGGGTCTGCAACTGGGGAGTATCTTCGAAGCGCGCCGTGTCGCGGGTGGCAAAGAAATTGGGCAATCGCGGAATGGCTTTGCCGACGTAGTCGACAACCAGGCCCATGATGCGCCTCTGTTCGGCAAAGTCGGGGCCAGGTTTCGCTGGAAGCTCAGTCGCCGGAGGATCGAGGAACGCTGCCTGATCGGCCAGCGCCCGCAGTGCCTGCCTGCTCTGCTCTCCGGGCAAACGGCTTTGCATGCGGGCCAACGGCACGTCCGTGAGACGCTCCGTCAGTTGCAGGTTCGCCACTTGCCATGCGGCGTCGGCGTCGGTTTTGCCGTGGATTCCTTCCAGTACTTGTTCCAGTTCAGCTACGGTCACGCGTTTTGCGGCGAACCCCTGAAACGGAATTCCAATGAAGAGGAGAAAGAGTGCGATCGTGCGTATCATGTCGGGCCTCCTTGCCGTTCCGGCTTCTTCCCGTTTGACACCCCGCGCGCGCCGATCGTGCTTACGATTTTTGTCATGGAGACAATCAATTGAAGCTCGCGTACGTGCGAAAGCGCACATCGGAGGCGATGTTACTCCAGCTTCGTGTGATTGCGGAGTTCAGTGGCCAGGCTTGCAATCTTTTTCGCGGCCCAGCGGCTGGTCCCAGGCGAACGTGATCTGGGATACACGAAGCCATTTGATTGGAAGAGTGAATTCGTTGCGAGTTAACCGCGCCGGCGCAACTCGTGCTCTACTACGCGGAGCATTTCGTTTTCAGGCGCCGGCTTGCCGGTCCAGATTTCGAACTGACGCGCACCCTGCTGCACAAACATCTCCAGGCCGCTCACCACTGCGATGCCGCGCGCATGTGCGAGCTTCAGCAGCGGTGTTTCGATCGGGTTATAGACCATGTCGAACACCAGGCTGGCGTTGAGCTCGTTCTCTGCGATGGGCAATGCCTGCTTGATTCCCGTCATGCCGCAGGGCGTGGAGTTGATGAGCACGTCGAAGCGTTGCTTCGCGAACACTTCATGCTTGAGCGATTTCGCTTTCGCCTGGCGTGCGAGGGCGACCGCCTTCTCGTGCGTGCGGTTGACGACGAAAACCTCGGCGCCCTGATCCACCAGGCCGAACACGGCCGCCCGCGCCGCGCCTCCAGCGCCCAGCACAGCAACGCGCGCGCCCTTGAGACGCAGCCGCTTTTCGAGCGGGCGAATCACGCCGGCGACGTCGGTGTTGAAGCCGTAAAGCTTGCCGTCGGCCCCGGTGCGCAGCGTATTGCACGCGCCGATGCGGGCCGTCAGCGGGTCCATGTTGGCGAGATGCGGAAGCACTTCCTGCTTTCAGCGGCATGGTCACGGCGACGCCGGCCAGCGGCAGTTCGCGCACCACGGTCAGCAGGTCGTCGAGAGAGCGCGCCTTCAGCGGAAGCATGACGGCGTTGACGTTCTCGCGCCGGAAGGCAGTGTTGTGCATGAGCGGCGAAAGCGAATGCGCGATTGGATTGCCGGCGACGCCGAAGATGCGCGTTGCCTGGTCGAGCTGCTCGATGCGATAGAGATCGAGCAGGGTGCGCGCGGCCATCTGGCCCGGAGCGGTCTCGATGCCATCTGCAGAGCGACGCAAAGGTGAAGGCCGCACCGGCCCGCGGGCCGAGCACGCGGCTCACGATGCCTTCTTCTCCCATGGCGATGCCGACGACATGCGATGAGAGCGAGCGGTCCTCGATCAGGCGAAGAACGGCGAGATTGTCGGCCAGCGAGCGCGCGGTTGAAACCACTTTGACGTATTCGGGCTTAAAGCGCTCGATGCGGTCGGCCACTTGCTCCAGGCCCTGCGCGTGCGCGTGAAGTCGTGAAAGCTGACAAGCAGTGCCGCTCCCGCAGGTGCGCAGCTTTGCAGATTTGCGCAGGTTTGGCTTCTTCGGCCGATTCCACTTCGAGGTCGACGATCTGGCAGCCGGCCAATGCGGCGTCGGAGAGGATGTCGAGTTCCGCCGCCAACGCCCCCGTGAAGTTTCCGCCGTATTCCTTGCGACGGCAGGTGGCGATTGCCGTCACATCCTTGTGCTCGGAGAGGAACTGTTTCACGTAGGGCAGTGCGAGAGCCGGCTTGGGCAATGAATCGAGGCGGAACTCAAAAAAGCGCACATCCTTCAGGGCCGCCTCGGCGCGATCCACCATCTCGGCCGGCGATCCAGCCTGGATGGCGACGCACACCTTGCCCGCCCGCAGCCGTAGATTGGCGTGGGTGGGGGCCGGGCTCGCAATGGCGATAGCTTGGGGCATTTCTGCAGGGCGGTTGTACACCAACTGGAGAACCGCTCAATTGACGCATATTAGATGGGTTGCGGGCCGGATGCAACCGGAGAACCACGCACTAGAGTGTCGCTTCTGGTAATCGACGAGGCAACTTCGTATTCCCCACCCCACGTCGTTACTCATCGCGCAACGTTTTCGCGGGATCGATGGTGGCAATCCTCAAGGTGGGAAGGGCTGTAGCAACGATGGTGACCAAAAGGAGGGTTGCGGCGACCGCTGTGATGCTTGGCCAGTCATATATTGAGATGCCGTAAATAACTGTACGCATTATCCTTAGAGTCAAGAAGCAGAGGGCGACGCCAACCGCCAGCCCCAGCGTAGAGGCACGGATACCCGGTCCGGCAATGTGCGCCATCGCCTGCCGTACGCTCGATCCAAGAGCGATGCGGATGCCTATCTCACGCGTTCGCTGGGCTACCATGTTGGCGACCAGGGCAAAGATGCCGACAGCGCTCAGGAGCAAGGCAAGGCCTGCCATGGCGCTGAGGAGTGCAACCTCAACACGCTGCGCAGCGAGGGTTTCGGCCAGCAGGTCGTTCATGCGGTAGAAACCGGAGAAAGGCAGGCCCGGCGCCACGCTCGAGAATGCGCGTTGCATCTGGCCACTCAGCCCTTCCACCGGCCGGTTGGTGCGCACGATCCAACTGGGCCGGAACCAGACATGGACCAGGGAAATAAACTGCGGTCCCAGCTGGGTGGCAGGGACATACATGGATTCCTCGGTCATTACGGGCGCGGTTGGGTTCAGTCCCGAAGAAAGCTGCACATCGGCGACAACGCCGACGATGACCGTGCCTTTGTCCAGGGTGTGGCCGATGGGGTTGATGCCGGGGAAGAACTTGCGCGCGAAAGTCTGGTTCACGATCGCGACGGGTTGTGTGTCGGGACCGTCGGAATTCCTGAAGGTCCTGCCGGCAAGCAAAGGAATCTGCAAAGTCTCGAAGTAGCCGGGCGTGACGTAGAGGAAGTCGGTTTGAACGGACTGGGCCGCGCGGGGGCCATCGTTCAGCTTGACCTGGTCATTGAGGACCCGTTCGTAAGGCGAGGCAATGCCGACGGCTGCATTCTCTACGCCGGGGATTTTTTGCATGGCTGCAATACTTTCATTCATCAGCCGGCGAAACGCAGCGGGGTCCTGGTAGCGTGCGTCGTCGAGCGATGCTTTGGCGGCCGTCACTCCCTGGGGGTTGAAGCCTGGAGGCAGGGTCTGCAAATGGATGAGGGTGCGGATGAGCAAACCGCTGCCAGCGAGCAGCACTACGGTGAGCGCGACCTCACCCGCAATCAGGGCTTGGCGCAGGCGAAGTGGGTCCCCGGCGACGGCGCGGCTGGCCATGGAAGAACGCAGATCCACTTTTCGAATGGCGAGCGCGGGCAACATGCCGAAGAGCACGCTGGTCAACATGGAAACTACAAGCGTGAAAGCGAGAACGCGGCCGTCGAGCGGTATGCCGGCGATAGGCAAATAGTTTTTCGGCAAGAGCGAAAGCAATCCTCGGAGTGCGACGAAGCCGACACCAACACCAGCGGCGCCGCCAATTGAAGCGAGCAGAATGTTCTCAATCCAGAGCTGCCTTTGGATTTGCCAGTGCGAAGCGCCGAGCGCCAGTCGCGTGGCGATTTCCGGCATTCGCCGTGCCATGCGCACCAGCGTCAGGCCGGCGAGATTGGCGCACGCGATTAGCAGGATGAACCCTGCGGCCATCATCAGGGACCAGGCCTTGGGGCGCAGCTCGGAGCTTTGGCCCCGTTGCAGAGGCACGGAATAGAAATCCATCTGCGCGCCGGACGGATATTCCTTTTGAAAGCGCTGAATGCGGAAGGCCCACGCACGATTGATTTCCGCATCGGCCTGCTGCCAGGTGGCGCCGTCGCGCAAACGGGTGATGACTTCGAAGTTGGAGCCGCCCCCTTCGCCTTGGCGGCTGGGCTGCAGGGCGGTGTAGACGTCCGCGTTTCCCGGGGTGATTGCGCCTACGGGCAGAACGCCGATCACTGTATAGGGCTCGCCTTTGAGATCGATGGTTTGGCCAATCAGATCGTGATTGGCGCCAAAGGATGTGCGCCACAAGGCGTCGCTCAAAATCGCAGCCTTTGGCCCGTGGGGACGATCTTCGGCCGGTGAAAAACTACGACCAAAAGCCGGATGAATGCCCAACACATCGAAGTACTGCGCCGACACGCGTCCAGCCTGCACGTATTGCACGTTATGGCCGGATTGCAGATTGACACCCGCGGGCGTTCCGCTTGAAACCGCTGCAATCAGCGAGGGAACATTGTCGCGCAACATCTCCCATTGCGTGCCGTCGATCCAATGGCGTCCGTCGTAGGGCTCGCCGCCGTGCACGCGCGTGAAGATGGTGCCCATGCGATCGGGATGCGGATAAGGGAGGCTCTTCAGCATCAACGCATTCACAATGGAAAAGATGGCCGTGTTGGCGCCGATGGAGAGCGCGAGCGTCACGATCACAGTTGCTGTGAAGCCGGGATTGCGGCGCAGTTGGCGCACGGCAAAACGAAGATGCTGTTGGAAGCGGCCCATGGATGACCTCCAGGCGCAAGAGTCCCTTGATCGGGTTAGATGACCATACGCGCGCGGTGGTCAAGCGGTTCCTTGGATAATGCCTTGATGCGGCAGGCGCAGACCCGGCCCCTTGTGGCAACCTAGACTTTGGAGGACTGAGTCGATCATGACTGCTGGAACCCTGGCCGCTGCTGCCATCACCGAAGATATCCATGTGTGGGAAGCTGGCGGAGCCAGTTCCGTCGAAGCTCTGGCCGCCTGGGTCGCCTCACGATTGGCGGCGCACGAGGCAGCGCTTGCCGCACTGCTCGCGGTTGAGCGGCCTCGCACTCCTCAGAACTCGCTTCGTCTCTATGATGCCGCCATCGAGCAGTTGAGTTTGGCGGGAGCGCAAGCCGGCATTCTCAATTCCGTCGCCGTGGATAAGGCAGTTCGCGACCAGGCGCAGATGGAGGCGCAGCGGGTTTCGATGGCGGGCAGTGCCCTGAGCCTCAATCGTGCGGTGTATGAGGCGCTGGCGGCAATTGACCTGACGGGCGCCGATCCGGCGACAAAGCACTACGTGGAGCGTACGCTGCTGAGCTATCGGCTTTCGGGCGTCGATAAGGATCAGGCCACGCGCGACCGCCTGCAGGCGCTGCATGAGAAAGCAACGCGGCACTCGCTTGATTTCAGCCGCAATATCCAGGAGGGCGCAAAGACCATTGAGGCTCTGCCTGCTGAATTGGAAGGGCTGCCGGCGGATTATCTTGCTCGGCATCCGGCCAATGCTGAAGGTCGGGTGACGATCACGACGGATCCGCCGGACATGCAACCGATCATGACCTTCGCGGCCAGCGCCTCGCTGCGGGAACGGATGTTTCTCGTCGTATAACACGCGTGCGTACCCGGCGAACCAGCAGATCCTGCTTGACCTGCTTGCGACGCGACAGGAGATCGCGACAGTTCTCGGGTTCCGCAGCTGGGCAGACCTGGCCACCGCCGACCAGATGATGGGCTCGGCCGCCAACGTGCGGACGTTTCTGGCAAAGCTCGATGAAGCCAGCCGCGAAGGGGCCGTGCGCGAACACGAATTGATTCTCGACTATACGCGCAGCCGCGAGCCGGGAACAAAGGCGATTGATATCGTGAGTCGAGGCTACTGGTACGAACAATTCCGAAGAGCCGAGTTCGATTTCGATTCGCAGTCGGTGCGGCCGTATTTTCCGTACGCACAAGTCGAGGCGGGTGTGTTGGAGACTGCGGCACGGCTTTTCAAGGTTGAGTTTCGGCGCTCGGACGCACTGGGCTGGGACCCCGCGGTGTCGGTTTTTGACGTGCGGGAAGGCGGCAAGACTGTGGGCCGCTTTTATCTCGACATGCATCCGCGCGAAGGAAAGGACAAGTGGTTCTCTGCGGCGCCGGTGGTGACCGGCGTACGAGGACGCTATATGCCCGAGGCCGGGCTCATCTGTAATTTTCCCGGCGGAGACTCACCCCAGCACCATGGACCCGGCGCTGGGGACCCCGGGGACGATAAAGATCCGGGGCTGATGCAGTACTCAGACGTCGTGACGTTTTTCCATGAATTTGGCCATCTGATGCACGCGATTCTAGGCGGGCAAACGGACTGGGCCGGCCTCTCGGGATTTGCCACCGAAGGCGATTTCATCGAGGTTCCATCGCAGATGCTCGAAGAATTCTTCCGCGATGAGAAGCTGCTGCAGGCGTTTGCGAAGCACCATCAGACCGGCGAGGTGCTTCCCGCAGAAATCATTCGGAAGATGAAGCTTGCCGGATCGTTTGGCCGTGCTGATTGGGTGCGGGCACAGCTCTACTACACCACGCTGTCGCTCGATCTCCATGACCAGGACCCGTCGAAGATCGACCTGGACGAAACGACGAAACGGCTCTACCAGAGCCTGCAGCCGTGGACGTGGATCGACGGCAACCGCATGTATGCAAGCTTCGGCCATCTCACCGGCTACTCGTCGAACTACTACACCTATGCCTTCGACAAGGTGATCGCGCTGGATTTCTTTGCGCAGTTCGATCCTGCAGACTTGCTGGGCTGCGAGGCGGGCGCGAAGTATCGCAAGACCGTGCTGGAGCAGGGCGGGTCGAAGCCGGGACGACAGATGGTGCGCGATTTTCTCGGACGCGACGAGGAGTTTGCCGCGTTTTCAAAATGGCTGAATGAGGAATTTGAGAGCGAGCTGCTGGGAGTTCGCGGGTAAGGGAAGTCTTGGACCCAAAGGCGACGGGAGGAACGATGAGCCAGTACCACATTGCCCAGGTAAACATCGGACGCATTCGCGCCGAGCTCAGCGATCCCGTCATGTCGGGATTCGTCGAAAGGCTCGACGAGATTAACGCGCTCGCGGATGCGAGTCCCGGTTTTGTGTGGCGACTGCAGACCGGCGAAGGCAACGCGACCTACCTGCGGCCCTTCCAGGACGAACGGACGCTGCTGAACATGTCGGTGTGGGAGTCGGTCGAGACGTTGCGCCACTTTGTTTACAAGACGGTGCACGTGGAACTCGTGCGGCAACGGTATGCGTGGTTTGAAAAATTTGCAGGCGCCTACGCCGCGCTGTGGTGGGTTCCTGCCGGCCACACGCCTGGAATCGACGAAGCTAAGCGGCGCATTGCGCACCTTGATGCCAATGGCCCCTCGCAATTCGCGTTCACTTTCAGCGCGATATTCCACCCAGATGAAGAATTCCAGCAGGGAATCGACTGGTCTTCTTTCCGGCCTTGCACAGCAAATTAAAAACGGAACCAAGTCAACGCGCCCGCGCAGAGAGTCATCAAAGGGGGCTTTTTCTTAAGGAAGAAGCCATGTTGAGGGCGTACCTCGAATTGCACCTGGCTCGTTCCGCTGGCGGCTTTTTTGCATCTTACCTTAGTAAGTGAGATGACAAGCTTTCTATGATTACATCCGATTTTCGTCGTATTGCGCTTAGCCTCGAGGGCGCGGAGGAAGGCTCGCACATGGGCCAGATAGATTTCCGCGTGGGTGGGCGCATTTTTGCAACGCTTGCATCAGAAAAGCAGGGATTTGGGAACCTGATGCTGACACCCGAGCAGCAAGCCGCGTTTGTGGCTGAGCAGCCAAATCTTTTTGTCCCGATTGCCGGAGGCTGGGGCAAGAATGGCGCAACGCATGTCCGGCTCTCCGAGGCAAACGAAGACCTGCTCGTGGGTGCGCTGCGCACGGCGTGGCAGACGCGCATGGAAAAAAATCAAAAGGCTCGATCCAAACCGTCGGGTTCTGCCAGACTGCGGAACGGTGGAGCGGCCGATCCTGCGGCGATCGAGGCAGCCAAACAACGGAAAGCCGAATTGCGCGCCCGCCTGATTAGCCCAACGGCCTTGGAAAACGTAAAAAGGCGCTACGGGCTCGACGAGTGATCCCGTTCCGACTCTCGTTCTCAGAGCGGGTGTTGAATCGTGTCTCGGACCGAGCACGGAAATCAGCAGAATGCCCCAAGGCGAGCACGGCCCGGAAGGCCCACATTTAGATATGCTTGGGCGCACCGCGCAGAATGTGGAAAATTATTTCGAGAGTTGGTTTTTCTTCTAGCAACCTTTTTCGGGAAGGTGGCGTCCTATCAGTTAACAAGCAGAGGCTTCCCCGAATTATGGCCCTTCCACGAAAGGTCTACCCCTTTGACGGTCCTTCAACGGACCCCATCTCTTGACCCCTCAGGATTCCCTCCCTTTAAACGCCTCTCGAGCGGGCCTGCCGGAAGGCAGGCCCATTCGCTCTGCTCCTGATTCCTCTTCCATAGCTTTCTCCCGTTAAAATCAAGCTGTGCCCCCGTTGCATTCCTCGCCCGAAAAGCGGAATAAAACCGATTTGCGTGAAGTCGATGCACTTTTCCGTGAAGCCGGACTGGTGCGCAGCCGCCGGACACCCGCGGCCAAGACCGCAAGACCGGTGCGCTTGGATCGAGCAATGCCCGACGAGTTGGTAATACCCGCGCCGGATCCGCTCATTGCTCCTAACGGTGTGCCCCTGTTGCAAATTTCTGAATGGAAGAACTTGCCCTGGCTCTGGCACGGGTTCAGCACCCGCAAAGGGGGAGTCAGCCGGGCGTATTGTGCAGAGGGTGCTCCAGGTGAGTTGAATCTCGGATTTACCGCTCACGATGACCGCGACTTTGTAATTACCAACCGTCGCCTCCTGGCAGAGGCCGTGAGCGGCAATCCAACGACGCAACTGTTTACAGTGCGCCAGTTTCACTCGAACCTTGTTGTTGCCGCTCCAGCGAGAAAGCCCGAGCGGGCGCTTAAAAACGAGGTTTCCGGCGAGAGGTCTTCGCCGCCGGTGTGTAAGGGAGACGGCCTGATCACGGCCGAACCGGGGTTGCTCCTCGCCATCCAAACCGCCGATTGCATTCCGGTCCTGGTGGCTGACCGCAAACAGCACGTCGTCGCGGCCTTCCATGCGGGCTGGCGCGGAACGGTCCAACGCATCGTCGAATCAGGGGTGGGGAAGATGCGCCTCGAATTTGGTTCGCGGCCGCAGGATCTAATTGCTGCGATCGGGCCAGGGATTGGCCCCTGCTGCTACGCGATCGGCGAAGAAGTGCTTTCGGCCTTCGAGTCGCAGTTTACCTATGGGCGCGAACTCTTTCATGAGGTCTATGACACCGATGCAGTTCGACTGAAATATCCGATGCTCTTTCTCACGCAACGCGCGCCGGGACACTCGTCTATCGGTCCAAGCCTGCATCTCGATCTGATTGAAGCCAATCGGCGCCAGCTACGGGATGGGGGCGTGAAACCAGACGCGATCCACGTGGTGGGTGGCTGCACCAGCTGCCGCCCCGACTTGTTTTTCTCGCACCGCGCCTCGCAGGGCCACGCCGGCCGGATGATGAGCGTCATCGGCGTTCGGCCCAGGTCAAGCAGCGGAAATCGGAAAATGAAATGAGCGCTGAATCGGGCGCAACAACCCTCACGCCTCAAGAAGCCGCGCTCGCCGCCTCCGAGGGATTCACCAGATCGCGCAACTCTTTTGAAGGCTTGAAATAAGGCACCCGCTTGGCAGGGACTTCGACACGCTCGCCCGTTTTGGGATTCCGGCCAATGCGGGGATTGCGCTGGCGAATCCTGAAGGAGCCAAAGCCGCGAATCTCGATCTTGTCGCCGCTTTGCAGGGCGGAAATCACCGAATCGAATACGGTTTCTACGATGACCTCCCCGTCACGGCGAGTCAGGTCGCCCAGTCGGGTGACCTTTTCTACCAGATCTGCCTTTGTCATGTTGTTGAAACCTCCGCAGATAGCATAAACGGATTGTCCGCGCCCTCCCGCCAAAAATCAAGGGCCACGCGCGTTTGATCCTTTAGAGTCAGCAATATGGCTGAAAAGTTACAATTCGTGCTTTTCGCACCAAGAGGCCACATGTTCTGCGTTATCATGACCCTTGTCTTCCTCGAAAATCGGGGCTGATGCGTTCGGGGGCGGGAATCTTGTCTCAGTATCCGAAATACAGCATTGTGATTCCTGCTTTCAATGAAAGCGCGCGGATCCCTGCGACTCTCGAGTCAGTGATCGCCTGCATTCGTGAAAAAGGCTGGGATGCTGAAGTCATCGTAGTCAACGATGGCTCAACGGATTCGACGGCGCAGTTGGTTCTCGATATGGCTGGTGAGGCGCCGGAAATCAGGCTGCTTGAAAATCCCGGCAATCGAGGGAAAGGGCTATGCGGTTCGCAACGGCATTCTGCACGCACTCGGCGACATCGTGATGTTCACCGATTCGGATTTGTCCGCGCCCATCGAATGAGGCTGAGCGTCTCTTCGCCGCCATCGCCGGTGGTGCTGATATCGCCATCGGCTCCAGGTGGCTCGCAACCAGCCGCCAGACCCATCGTCAGCCCCTCTACCGGCAGTTTTTCGGCCGCTGCTTCAACGCAGTTTGCCGCATGGTGATGAGACTTCCGTTCGCCGATACGCAGTGTGGTTTCAAAGCGTTCACGCGGGCCGCTGCCCAAACCGTCTTCCAGCTCCAAACCATCGAGCGCTGGGGATTCGACCCCGAGATTCTCTTCATCGCGCTCAAACGCGGCTTCAAGATTCAGGAAGTTCCTGTGAGCTGGGCGCACGACGCGCGCACCCGCATGAGCTACCTGAGAGACGGCCTCCAGATGCTCAAGGAACTTCTCATTGTCCGCTGGAATGCGTTCACCGGGCACTACAGCCGGCGCATTGATGCGATCCTGCGCACCGGCGAGACGCGCTAAATCCTTTCAAGATTGATCGTCATTTTTATTGATAGTCATGTATTGAAAAACCCGGAGAAGAGCCGGGCGAGCCCTCGCGCAAATTCAATTCACAATTTCGGTGGTGGCCATCGAACGGGCCGTCGCTAGCGTGGCGTGACGCACGTGTCATCGGCACAGCTAAATGCGCGCGCCTCTTCGGGCGCTACTTAATCATTTTTCCCTCGCCGGGCTTCACGTCCCCGCAGGCAGGGCTGACGTAGCTCGAAACCATGGACATGTTGATTGTCATAGTTTGCGGAAGGCCTGGGTCGGAGACCTTCATGACGACGGTCCCGTGCGCGTGTTCGCTGCTATCGATGAGGATATCGACGTGTGCGGTATTTGTTCCGCCGCGTCCCGAGGTACAGGCCTGGTCGAACGACACTTCATGGGAATCCTGATGCACATTCGAAAGCGTGCAGCCGTGTTGCTGCTTGGCATTGAACCCCTGGATGTCATTCTTCCACTTCTCAGGCGTAAGACAGGACTGCGTTGTGTGGGCACGTCCGATCGCCGACGCCATGGCCGCCATCGGCGTGTTCTCCAGCCCCGTCACAGTGGAGCTGGTCTCGGTTTGCCAGAGGCCCATGCTGACCGGCGGCACTTCGGAAAGCTGGGTCTGGGAGGAAGCAGCAGGCTGGGTTTGCCCCGGAGCAGGAGTTGCGCTTTGGGCGAGCGAGAGCACCAGCAAACAGGTTCCTGTTATTGCGAGCGGAATCTTCATGGTCCGGATTTCCTTTGCAATTCCGATAGTCTGCACGAACACGTGCGGCAGTGCTTTGGCTTATACCATAGGGCGAGCGTACCGAGCCAGAACACTTCGGGGCGAAATATGGATCGCCTGGTCGGCGGCTCGCCTTCGCACTTTTCTGATCCACAGGAACCTTTGTTCCAGTGATGGGTCGAGTGTCCCGTGCGATACACTGGCAGTTCGCTTTTGAGAGGATCGGCACCATGCATTGCCTGAAATCGTTCCGGGTCGCCGCCTGCTGTGGACTTGCCTTCGCGCTGTTGGCTGCGCCTGGCATCCGTGCCGGCGCACAGAAAGCCGGCGATCCAGGACCCGCGGCAATTGTCCTATCTGACCACAGCTTTCAGTTGCAGAATCGAGTGATCGGCGCAGCGGTGTCGATGAAGGATGGCAAATTCTCCGGCCTCACGATCACCGACCATTTGCATGGAACACCGGTTCCCGTTCCTTCGCCGTTCGCCATCCTATTCAAAGACGGATCGATCTGGCATGCGGATGACTTGACGACCAGCGTTGAACCGAGCGCAACGAAGATTGTTCCGTCGCCCGACGCGTCGCGCGCATCCGATAAGATCGCCGGCGCTGAGATCGAGATTCCCCTGGAAAGCGCCGATCACGCGTTGCATGTCGTTTGGTCGATCGTCCTGCGTGACGGCTCAACTTACCTCCGGCAGTTTCTGGAAATCAGGGCGATCGGCCACGACGCGCCGATCAGCCGTGTCGAACTCATCGACTTCGCGCTTCGCCGATGCGCACGTAAGCGGTTCGGTGGAGGGATCGCCCATTGTTGCTGGAAATCTCTTCCTCGGATTTGAGCACCCGCTCTCGCACAGCAAAGTGACCAGCGGCCGCGCCACCGCATGGATCGATCGCGATCTGCCGCTGCGCGCCGGCCAGATCGATTGTCTATTCGTCTGTGATCGGCGTTGCGCACGAAGGACAGATGCGCCGCGACTTTCTCGCTTATCTCGAGCGCGAACGGGCCCATCCTTACAGGACCTTTCTGCACTACAACTCCTGGTACGATCTCGGCTATTTCAATCCTTACGATCAGGCGGGCGCGCTCGACCGCGTCAACACATTCGGCAGCGAACTGTACAGAAAAGCGCGGCGTGAAGCTGGATTCGTTTCTGTTCGATGACGGCTGGGACGATCACAAATCGCTTTGGAAATTCAACGACGGATTCCCCAATGGATTCGCGCCCGATTCGCGAGGCTGCCGCAGAAGTTCGGCGCCAGCCCGGGCGTATGGATGTCTCCCTGGGGCGGCTATTCGAAGCCGAAACAGGAGCGCATCGCCTTCGGAAAAGCCGCTGGATTCGAAATCGTCGACGGCGGCTATGCGCTTTCCGGACCGAAGTATTATGCGGCGTTCCGCGATGTTTGCCTTTCGATGGTGCGCGACTACGGCGTCAATCAGTTCAAGTTCGACGGCACTGGCAATGTCGACTCTGTTTTTCCCGGCAGCCAGTTCGACAGCGATTTTTCCGCGGCGATCCATCTCATCGGCGAACTGCGCGCGGCGAAGCCAGACATCTTCATCAACCTCACCACGGGCACGTGGCCCTCACCTTTCTGGCTTTTGTATGCGGACTCAATCTGGCGCGGCGGTGACGATGATTCGACTGCGGGCGTCGGACCGTATCGCGAGCGCTGGATCACTTATCGCGACGCAGAGACTTACCAGACGCGTGGTACAGAACGGCCCGCTCTATCCGTTGAATTCGCTCATGCTTCATGGCATTGATTTTTGCTCAGCACCATAAGCAGTTGGATCAGCGATCCGGACAACGACTTCCGCAATGAAATCCGCTCCTACTTCGGCACGGGCACGCAGCTCCAGGAGATGTACATCACGCCGTCCTTGCTGAGCGATGCCAATTGGGATGATCTTGCCGAAGCCGCGAACTGGTCGCGCGCTAACGCGGATGTTCTGAAAGACACGCACTGGATCGGCGGCGATCCCGCCTGGCTCGAGGTCTATGGATGGGCATCGTGGTCGCCAAGCAAAGGCGTCCTCGTGCTGCGCAACCCCAGCGACAAAGCGCAATCCATCGGAATCCGATTGCAGCAGGCCTTCGAACTGCCACCGGGATCAGCTCAGACCTACGCCGCCCACAGCCCGTGGAAAGAGAATGCAGGCAAGCCCGCACTTGCCCTCGATGCGGATGAGATCCACGAGTTTCATCTTGCCCCCTTCGAGGTGCTTACGCTCGACGTGGTTCCCGCAGGTGGTGCGCGCGAATGAAACCACGATTTAGCAAAGGAATTAGATGACGGCACCGAGCCTTCTCGTTCTGGCCGCCGGCATGGGCAGCCGCTACGGCGGACTGAAGCAGATCGACCCGATCGGCCCGGATGGCGAGACGATTATGGACTACTCGATCTACGATGCCCTGCGCGCGGGCTTTGGCAAAGTCGTCTTCGTCTCCGCAAAGAGATCGAGGAGCAACTTCAGGCAGACAATCGGCGCCCGCTTCGACCAGTCGCATCGCAGTCGAGTACGTTTTTCAGGAGACTCGAGGATCTTCCGCCGGATTCTGATGCCCGCGGGTCGCACAAAACCATGGGGCACGACGCAGGCTGATTCTATGCCGCAGCCGATGCCATTCACGAGCCCTTTGCAGTCATCAATGCCGACGATTTTTACGGCGCCGAAAGCTTTCGCGCGCTTGCGGCTTATCTCCAGTCGAGTTCACGATGACTACGCGATGATCGGCTTCGTTTTACGCAACACGCTTTCTGACTTCGGCGCGGTTGCACGCGGGATTTGCCAGGTGGATGCGCAAGGATTTCTCAAGAGTATCGTCGAGAGGACGAACATCGAGCGCGACGGGTCGCAGGTAATCAGCACAGACTCAAAGGGTGCGGCCAACCCTCTGTCCGGCGATGAAATCGTCTCGATGAACATATGGGGGTTTACACCAGAGATCTTTAGGCAACTGCGTCGTGAGTTTTGAAGAATTCCTCGACGAGAACGGATCGGATCCGCAGCGCTGAATGCTATTTGCCCAGTGCCGTCAATGAGCCTGATCAACTCAGGACAGGCGCGGGTGCGCGTGCTCCCAACAGCCGACGCCTGGTTTGGTGTCACCTATCGCGAAGATCGCGCGCGGGTTGTTGAGAGCATCGCCGACTCGTCCGCGAGGGGTGTTATCCGGAAAGGCTCTGGGCATGAGCGCCGGACACGATCTTGGCGCAGTCGCGCGCCATTTTGAGATCCCGGCGAGTTATGCCTCGGCGGCACCTTACGGAAGCGGTCATATCAACGATTCGTATTGCGCCGTCTTTCATGAAGGCACTCGGCAAGTGCGCTATCATCGTGCAGCGCATGAACCACGAGATCTTCAAGAACCCAGTCGCCGTGATGGAAAACATCCAACGCGTCACGCACACTTGGGTCACCAGCTCGCCGGCGCATCCGATTGCGATCGCCGTGTGCTCACGCTCATTCCAGCGCATGATGGCCGCACCTGGCACACAGACGAAGGCGGGAATTATTGGCGCGTCTATCGGTTCATTGAAAATGCTCGCTCGTTACGACGCCGTCGAATCGCCGCGAGCAGGCGTTTCAGGCGGCCAGGGCATTTGGGCGGTTTCAACAGATGCTTGCCAGCCTTCCGGCGCCGCGCTTGCACGATACCATTCCGAACTTCCATCACACGCCGAAGCGATTTGAAGGCGCTGCAACGGGCAATCGAAGCAGATGTGGCCAACCGGGCCAAGTCTCGCCAAAGCAGAGATCGGTTTTGCGCTCGCGCATCAATCGATTGTCGGCGTCCTGATCGACGCAAACCTGCCGGAGCGCGTGACGCACAACGACACCAAATTCAACAATGTGCTGCTTGACGACGCGACCGGCGAAGGCATCTGCGTCATCGACCTCGACACCGTCATGCCTGGGCTTGCGGCCTACGATTTTGGCGACATGGTGCGCACCACAACCAGTGCGGCCATGGAGGACGAGCAGGATCTCTCCAAAGTGTCGATGGAGTTTCCCATGTACGAGGCGCTCGTGCGCGGCTATCTTCGAGCGCGGCCGGTACTTTTTTGACCGACGCAGAAAAGCGTACACTTGGCTTTCTCGGGCAAGCTCATCACTTTTGAGATCGGCATCCGCTTCCTCACCGACTATCTCTCCGGCGATACCTACTTCAAGGTTCATCGCGAGGGGCACAACCTCGATCGTTGCCGCACCCAATTCAAGCTCGTTGAATCGATCGAAGCCAGGAAGACAAGATGCATCGGCTTGTGCAGAACTTTCTTAGGAATAAGATGTCGCGGCAGCTCTATGCCCGACCTGGATTCATTTCGACTCGTCTCGCGGGTAAAGATCTGAGGCAGTCAGGGGAAAATCGTGAAGAGTTGTCTATAGTGCAGTCGCCCTTCTGCGGAGTGGCACTTGTTGCGGTTTTCGCCGACGGCACAGTCGTTCGGCAGAACATCGCTCCGCTCCTTACCAGGTTGCGTGGCAGGATCTTGAATTCGGCGTGATCCTGCATTTCTCGACCAACACCTTTCTTGATCGCGAGTGGGGCGATGGAACCGCCAGCCCGTCGGTCTTCAATCCCGCGCAGTTCGATCCGGACCAGTGGATGCAGGCGATTCGTGCGTCTGGTGCGAAATATGTCGTCCTGGTGGCCAAGCACCATGACGGCTTCTGCCTTTGGCCGACGCAGCAGACCGACTACAGCGTGCGCAGCAGCCCGTGGAAAGACGGCAAAGGCGACGTAGTCGGCGATGTAGCACGCGCAGCACGGAAATACGGCCTGCGTTTCGGAGTCTATCTTTCTCCCTGGGATCGCCATGAGCCGAAGTACAAAGACTCCGCTGCCTACGACGCGTATTACAACGCGGAGTTAGAGGAGTTAGCGTCGAGTTACGGCGACCTTGTCGAATTCTGGCTGGATGGCGCCGGATCGGCGGGTCATGTTTATAACTTCCCGAAGATCATCGAGACCCTCCGCACCTATCAGCCGAATACGGTCGTCTTCGCCGATACCGGCGCTCTTTGAATATGGCGATGCGCGCTGGGTTGGGAACGAGGCCGGCGTTGTCGATTACGAGAACTGGAACGTGATCGACCGGCATGGCTATCTGCGCTGGCGGCCTGTCGAGGCCGATACGCCGCTACGCAAACATGCATTGGTTCTGGCATCCCAAACGACGAAGCATCGCTCAAGAGCGTCGACGAATTGCTGGCCACTTACGATGCGACCGTCGGCCGCGGCGCCCAGCTCATGCTTGGCATCGCGCCCGACAATCGGGGTCTGATTCCGGATTCCGATGCCAAGCGGCTCGAGGAGTTTGGCGCAGCCTTGCGCCAGAGAGAAGGAACAACCTTGCCCTGCAGCATCGGCCCACGTCGCCTGCGATTGAGGCAGCGCTCGATGGCGATCCCGATACGTTCTGGTCGGCTCCCGCTGGTTCGCACCATGCCGAGCTTGAAGTTGACTTCGATAAGCCGGTGACCTTCGACCACGCGGTCACGATGGAATGGCTCAACGACGGTCAGCATGTGGAGAAATACGCAATTGAGATTTGGGATGGGAAGTCGGGCAGGTGGGCGCATGTCGCGGAAGCCCAGGCCATCGGCCACAAGAAGATCGATGCATTTCCGCCGGTGACGGCGAGCCGCGTTCGCCTGAGCATTCTCTCCAGTACTGCGGAGGCGCACATTCGAGAGTTCCAGCTTTATAGCTGGAACGACCAACGGAGAAGTAGAGAGAATCGCCGGTAACGGACCCAAAACGCGTCAGTGAAGGCGTTGCGTCAGACATTCGGCTGAATTTACCAGCAAGTGCGCGTTGCAGACCGGGCAGGCGATCACATGCTCCATGTACTCGCGCAACGCCTGTTCATGGCCAAGCTTTGCATCGTCGGCCCGCCGCGCGATGTTCTTCCACTCGCTTGACGCCGACCCCTTGCCTTACCCCGATAGCGACTCGTTTGTCCGCTTCTGCGCTCACCCAGATTCGGGTCTTTTCAAAGTAGTTTGTGTCCAGCCTCAGTCCGTCCTCACAGTATCGCTGTTGCATGGGCCCTCCGCTCTTCCCGCTCCCCGGGGCGAGCCTGAAACCAGAATCAACGTGCCCTTGCAGAGCGTCTTCCAGGTGGCCTTAGCAGAAGAGCCACGTGGCGGCCTGCCTTCGGCGTGCATCGACTCTCGTTCCGGTGTCGGTCGATCCTGCTCCACAGCAGTGTGAAGAACGCGAACTGGCTACGAACTCACGTCCTCGTGCGGCGCATGAGCGCGAAACGCGCCGCCCATTTGTTTGCGAGGCTGCCGTCGAAACCCGCTGCTAGTGACACGGATTCCGCGCATGTGTAAGTACGATGCGGATTTCAAATAGGGTGGGATTCCACGAAAGTTGTACTTTCGACCTTTGATGTTGGATGCGGAAATTGCAGAGCTGGGGGCGGACCGAAACCGTCGCCCCCGGCGGTTTCCCAGGGGATAAGAATATCCACCCTGGGTCCTCTTGAATCTTCTGATTTTGAAGGGATTATGGTGGGCGCTGTAGGATTCGAACCTACGACTTCCACCGTGTGAAGGTGACACTCTACCGCTGAGTTAAGCGCCCGAACGAGGCGGAGCCGCCTCTGTAAGGTAGAGTAACACCAGCGAGGCCGTAGGACCAACGGCGACGCCCTGCCGGCGCTCAGGCCCTTGGCTCGCGAAATGCCACGAATGTTCTGGAAATCCAGACCGAAATGCGACCCGTACGACCCCGTTTTGGACGGTGCGGCGGCGCTTCCTCCCATTGCAGGAATTGGCGGTCTGGAACTCGGCTTTTCCCGGAGCGAGCGGCTCGGCCCCGTCCGTCTCCAAAGGACCGCATCGGGAGGCGATGGCGACTCCGCCGGCAGGCGGAAACCGGCCGGGTGGACGGACTGGCGACCAAGCCCGGCCCCAGCCCGGCGATGACCCCCACGAAAGTGCGAATTCAGCTAAGGAAACTGGGCATTTAGCGCAACCTTCGGACCCCGATGGGGTTCGTGAAGATATGGCAACCCTGGTCCTGGACAAACCGGCACTGGGAGCGGGCACGGCTCACGGCCGGCCCCCCGGGCGAGCTCCGTGATACCGAATTACGGGGCCGACGAGTCGAGCGACGCAGCGATCATGCTGCGCGTGGCCGCGGGCGATGAGGCAGGGTTTAATTATCTGGTGGAAAAGCATTACCGGGCCATGATTCACTTTCTTTTCCGGATGGTGCGCAACCAGGCTGTTGCCGAAGAATTAGCGCAGGAAGTGTTCCTGCGGGTTTACCGCTCGCGCGAGAGCTACCGGGCCGAAGCCAAGTTCACGACCTGGCTTTACCGGATTGCGACCAACCTGGCGGTGAATCACGCGCGGGACACGCAAGCATGAGCGGTCGGCGTCGACGATTTATCTGGACTCGCCGGACGAAGAAACGGGCACGACGCCGGATGTGGCCGACGATGAGCCGAACGTGGAGCAGAATCTGCTGCGCAATGAGCGCATGGCGGCGATCAGGAAGCATGTGATGGCTCTGCCGGAGCGGCAGCGGATGGCGGTGCTGATGCACAAGTATCAGGGGATGGATTACAGGCAGATCGGGGACGTGCTGAAACTGAGCGAGTCGGCGACCAAGTCGCTGCTGTTTCGCGCCTACCAGACGCTGCGGGACAAGCTGAAGGATTTTGTCTAGAGGATGGTCAAGCCGGAGTCGGACCGGCAGGGAGTGGGGTGGTAGCAATGGAACCGAAGATGAAAAAGTGCTACTGCGATGGAGACGAAGCTGGCCGATGTGCTGCTCGCTCCCGAAGCGGCGCCTGCCAAGGTTGACTGACTCATGTTGCGGACTGCGAGCCCTGCGCGGCGGAGCTGGAGGAACTGCGCGCGACGATGGCGCTGCTGGACACCTGGGAGGCGCCGGAGCCGAGCCCCTACTTTCTGACTCGCCTGCATGCGCGCCTCGACGAGGAGCGCCAGGCAGCGCCTGCCGGCTGGTTTGAGCGACTTGCGTGCGCGTTTCACCTACGGACCCCAGCTGCATGCCCGGCCCCTGGCCGCCATGGCACTGACGGTGGTTCTGCTGCTGGGCGGTGGAACGTATCTGGGCATGACGAATTGGGAACAGCCGGCTGCCGCTCCGCCGCAGGCCGCCGTGGTGCATGATTTGCAGTTGCTGGACAACAACGCCCAGCTGCTCGACCAGCTTGAATCGCTTTCGAACACGGATAACAACAACGAGAACTAGACTGGAAAAGCAAAAGCGGAGCTGGGTGTTTAGCAATTTGAAGATTGATTCGATTCATTGAAAAGGGGCTGGGGGAAATCCATGAAGGGGGCAACCAATGCGGGCGTCGTAAGCGGGACGCAGGAGGACGGCTTTGACTTTGGCCGTTGCGCTGCTCGTGTGCCTGCCCTCGGCCTTGGGCTCGCGGTCAACACCCCAACGCACCGCGCCCCGCACTCGGCTCCGCGCTATCCGCGCCTCGCATGCAGCCCAATCGCAGCCAGGTTCGGCCGCAGGCCAGATCGCAGTCCAGGCCGCAGCGCTCTACGGCAACCCGCAATACCGCAGCGCGGGGCCGCAGGGTGGCAGCCTTCGGGCCATGCCCGGCAATCCCTCCAGCGGCCATGCGCCCCGCCAATCCCGGCACAATCTATCAAGGCCAGGGGTATGCGCGTCCGGCTTATCCGGGTCGCAGGCGGAACGTATGCTCCTCCCGGCCACCTGGGCGCTTGGCTCAATGCGCATCGCGGCGTTCCCGCCCAGGAACAGGAGCGGATGCTGCACAACGATCCGAGCTTCAACCGGCTGCCTGCAGGCCAACAGCAACGGCTTGTGCAGCAGTTGAACCGTGTCGACCAGATGCCCGAAGCGCAGCGCGAACGGCGTCTTGCGCGCGCTGAGAATCTGGAGCGCCTGTCGCCGCAGGAGCGCGCGCAGGTGCAGGATTCTGCACGGCGCTGGACCACGCTGCCCGCCGATCGCCAGACCATGATGAAAGGCGCGTTCCAGGACTTGCGCGCGGTGCCGCCAGATCAGCGCGAGACGGTGCTCAACTCCGCGCGCTATCAGAATGCGTTCAGCCCTGAAGAGCGCGGAATTCTTACCAATATGCTGCGAGTTGAGCCTTACGAGCCGCCGCGGTAACTGAGTGCTCGGATTACTTCTCGAGACTCGAGATTTGATCTGAGCCGGATGTCGCGCGAACTCGCTCCTACTTGAATTTCGAATGTCCCTGGATCGGCCTGCCATGCTTTTGTCGCCGGGTCCCAGTAGGACAGTGCCGCGCGATCGAGCCTGAACTCGACTGTCTTTGTCTCGCCCGGCTGCAGTTCGACGCGCTGAAAGCCCTTCAACTCGTGGACTGGGCCGGTCGATCTTCGCGTGGCCGTCGTGTACGTACAGCTCGACAACTTCGGCGCCGGCGCGGCTACCCGTGTTACGGACATTCAGCGGTAACGAGGGCACGGGAGCACCCGGCTCTTGAATCTTCATCCCGCTCTGCACCTTCAGATCGCTGTACTCAAACTTCGTGTAGCTCAGCCCAAAGCCGAACGGAAACTGCGGCTCCACATTCTTCGTGTCGTAGTAGCGATAGCCGACATAGATGCCTTCGGCGTAATTCACTTCGAGGTCTTTGCCGGGATAGTTTGCCGCCGCCGGATTGTCTTCATAGCGCTTGGGCAGCGTCACCGGCAGCTTGCCCGACGGGTTCGCATCGCCAAACAGAATTGCCGCCAGCGCGTGGCCGCCTTCCTGCCCGCCATACCACATGTCCAGCAGCGCCGGCGTCGTGTCGATCCACTTCGTCATCGTCACCGGGTCGCCCGTGTTGAGCACCACGATCGTGTGCGGATTCGCCTTTTCGACGGCCTGCGATCAGCTCATCCTGGCCGGCCGGCAGGTCCATCGTCTTCACGTCGAAGCCTTCGGACTCGAGCTTGTTGTAGCGGCCCACGACCACCACCGCCACATCGGCCTTCGCCGCCGCGTCGACTGCCTCTTTCAGCGCCTTGGCGCGTGCCTCGGGTGTATCCTGCGCGGGATCTTCGCCTTCCATCCCGACGCCGAGCGCGTAAGTCACCTTGGATCTTGCCGCCCGCACGTTCTCTTGATCCCATCCAGCGGCGCGATCGCATACTTCGGACGCACCAGCGAACTTCCGCCTCCGCCTGTGCGCGCCACGGCGGCATTCGGCCCGATCACTGCGATCGAATGGATCTTCGTCGCATCCAGCGGCAGCAGCCCGCCATCATTCTTCAGCAGCACAATGCCTTCCGTCGCTCCCTGCAACGCCACGGCGCGCTGCTCGGGCGTGTCCACTTCGCCGCCGCCCGTGTGCGGATGGTCGAAGATGCCGCTCAGGAAGATCACGCGCAGAATGCGGCCGACATTGTCATCGATAGTGGCCTCGGTGATGTGCCCGGCCTTCACTTCGGCCAGCACCTTCTCCGGAACCAGCCAGCCGTCGCCGTTGCCCGGAGGCCTGCGTGCGCGGATTCGCCATCCACGTTCTTCATCGGCGGGCCGCCCGGCATCTCGAGGTCCATGCCCGCATTCACCGTAGGCGCGGTCGAGTAGGTGCTGCCCCAGTCCGACACCACAAATCCCTTGAAGCCGAATTCCTTTTTGCAGCACCTGGTCGAGCAGGTAGTCGCTCTCGCCGCAGTGCACGCCATTCACCTTGTTGTAGGCCGACATCACGTTCCACACGTCCGCTTCCTGCACGGCCGCCTTGAATGCCGGCAGATAGATCTCGTGCAGCGTGCGCTCGTCGATGGTCGCGTTCGACGCGATGGCGTTCGTACTCCTCGTTGTTCGCGGCGAAATGCTTCACCGACGGAATCACGCCCTCGCCTTGCACGCCCTTGATGTAGGCGACGCCCAGCTGTCCGGAGAGATAGGGGTCTTCGCCGTAGCCTTCGAAGTTGCGCCCCCACAGCGGCTGCGCGGTTGATGTTCACGGTCGGTCCCAGGATCATGTCGCGGCCCAGCGCCTTCACTTCCTGCGCGATCGCCTGGCCCTCGCGCTGCACGAGTTCCGTATCCCACGTGGCGGCCATGGCGACGCCGGAGGGGAACGATGTCGTCTCCACCTTCACCGCCGGATTTGCCGCGCTCGTAATCGCCGAGCTGCCGGCCCACGACCGCACACCCATGGGCCCATCGGCCATTTTGATTGCCGGAATCCCCAGCCGCTCGATCGGCGCCGACTCCATCCACCCCGAGCCCGAAAGCATCGTCGCCTTTTTCTTCCAGCGTCATCCGCTTCAGCAAATCTGCAACCCGCTGCTCGACGGGCAAGCCTCGATTTTTGTAAGGGGCATCTGTGGGAACCGGGATCGAGGCCGCACTCTGCGCTCGACCGCTTGATATGTCCGATAGCAGGATGAAGAGAATCGCGAACAGAACGACCGCACGTAGGTTGCTGGGGCAGAAACGCATCGGCAGAAACTCCTGGGCGCGTGAACTAACCCACGCCAAAATCCGCAGGCAATACTAGCGGATGAGCGGCATCGTAGCCAATTCAAAAATTGGAGCTAAAACGTTTGATTTCCGAGTTGGCTGGAGGCGATCCTTAACTTTGCTTCAAGTTCAAAGGCAGCGGGTTCGGTTCCTCTTCTTCTTCGCGCGCCACCAGCAGCCAGCCTGCGCTGATCGCGATCAGCAAGATCCCCAGGCCGGCGCGCAAGCGGAGAGACGGCCGCAACACAAGGAAGCCCACGATGTTCACGATCAGAGGCGCGACAACAAAGCGCGTCGTCATGCGCACCGCCGACATGCGGCGCATCAGCCAGAAGAGCACCAGCAACGCCGGCAACTCCACGGCTGTCGTCCAGGCAATCTCCGGTCCCACCAAGGGTCCATCCCACGCCGGTTTTTCGCTGATCGCACTAGCCGCCGCCAGGGCTGCGCACGCGGTTGCGCCGGCAATTGCCGCCACGGCCGCACCGGACTTCAAGGGCAGCTCCGACATGAATCGCACTGCCCGGCAATTTGTCGCAGCTACGCAGGCCACGGCAAGGATGACCGCCAAAAAAGCCCCTGCGCCTTCCCACGTTCGCGGAATCAGGAGAGGGAATACGCCCAGCGTTCCAATGCACGCAGCCCAGCGCCGCCAGCAAGCCACCTTTGCTTTGTGACTCCGACAATCGCCCGAGATAGGGTTCAAACGCAACCGCGAAGACGGGAGCCAGCGAGTAAAGCGCGACACGGGTCAGGTCAGGAATCGCGTCTTTCGCAGCCTCGCCGAAAAATGCGGGCACGGCAAACAATCCCAAACCGATCAGAATCGCATCCCAGATTTGCCGACCACGCGGCCACGCCGCTCGGGTCACAAGCGCGATGCAGCCACGCCACCACTGCCAGCGCTCCAAGGTGAATGGCCTCGCGCTCAAAGCGTGGGCAAGCCACCCGCGAATATAGTCGGCATTAAGTCGGACCGCAGCGATCCCAGCGACCAGAGAAAGCACAGCAGCAACAGCGCCGTTACCGGTACCGCGTTCCTGATCCCATTGTCGTTTCCTTCATTCATGCTCTGGTTGACACGATAGCCGCCGGAGGTCGCGTCTGCAACTCTCAAGGGCCGCCCATTTTTACATGCGCCCCTCAGTTACAATAGAGATTGGACCAACAGCCGATATTTTTGCGTAGAGAAACGCAAGCACAGCAAGGAGTTTTCTTCTTATGGCGATTCCCGCCACTCAAATGCGTCCGGGCATGATCATCAAGCACAACGACCAGCTGCACCTTGTCTTCAAAGTGGAGCACCGCACCCCGGGCAATCTGCGCGCCTTTATCCAGGCCAAGCTGCGCAACCTGAAATCGGGCGCCATGTTCGAGCACCGCTTTCGCTCTGCCGACGCGATTGAGCGCGTCGTGGTCGACGAAATCGCTCATGGACTTCCTCTACGCCGATGGCGACGACTACTACTTCATGAATCCTGTGGACTACGAGCAGACCGTGCTCAAGGGCTCTACGCTCGGCGATGCGGTCGAGTACCTGACCCCCAATCTGCAGATCAAGGTGAGCTATTACGACGGACAGGCTGTCGGCATCGAGCTGCCCGGCACTGTCGAACTCACGGTCGTCGAAACCGAGCCGGGACTCAAATCGGCCACTGCTTCCAGCGTCACCAAGCCGGCCAAGACCGAGACCGGCCTCGTCGTCCAGGTGCCGCCCTTCATTAATGAAGGCGAAAAAATCAAAGTGGACACGAGCGAAGGCGCTTACCTCAGCCGCGCCTAGTTCTCTGCGCATCCGTTCTAACGACGCCGGGCTTCAGTCCCGGCGTTTTGCGTTCCGACCAGCCTCCGCTCTCCACGACACGTTCGACTCGCCGGATCGGCTCCTTCTTCGGCGTGGCTTTGGTCCTTGCCCGATGCTCTCTTGACATCGGTGGCCACGGTTAGTACAGTCGTTTATCGATATATCGATAAACGAGGGATGCCATGCCAAGACGGAAGTTTGATCCACTCCCTACAGCGGCGTTTCAAATAATGCTCTCGCTTGCCGATGGCGATCTCCACGGCTACGCAATCATGCGTCAGGTCGAACAGCAGACCAACGGCCGCATGCGCCTCGGCCCCGGAACGCTTTACAGCTCGATTCAATCCATCCTCGAAGCAGGCTTGATTGAGGAGGTCGATGGGAGTTCCGATCAGGAAGCCGGTCACGAGCGTCGCCGCTACTATCGCTTGACCGCATCTGGCCGCAAACTCGCCCGCGCAGAAGCCGAGCGATTGGCAGACATGCTCCGCTTGGCTCGTATCAAGAAGATATTCAGGGGGGAATATGTTTGAGAAGATCTATTCCTTCCTCCTTCGCCTCTACCCCGCGGGCTTCCGGCGGCACTACGGAGCCGAAGCGCTTCAGCTATTCCAGGACCGACTGCGCGATGAGCGAGGCTTGCTCCGGAAGTCGCGCCTCTGGATGGACCTGCTCACTGATTTCGCTACAGGACTCCCAAAGGCGTACCGGAACACCTACACGACGACACCGACGACGCAACCCTGGCTGACTGTCACAGGGCTTCCCACATTTCGCACTCTGGAAGAAGAGCCGCTTCGACCAGGTTCGATCGTGATGGGCGGTGTCTTTGGGACTGCCACGCTCGCTCTCTTCATTTTTGTCATGGGCCACGCTGCCGCATACCACCCCTTCGCAGGCTCTATCCAGAGACTGGGCGCAGCACCGGCCGGAAGCCTGAGCAACCCCGACGTCCAAGCCGTGGCAGAGAAGCTCGAGAAGCAGATCGGGAGCTCCAACCAGCTACAAAAGTGCTCCTTTGAAAAGCTCGAACAGCATCCCGGGAATATCGGCTACGTCAAACTCACCTGGTTTCCCGATCCGACATCTTGCCGTGCGGTTGCAGAAGCCGTGATGCAGCATTTGAACGAAACCGATGCCGTCATCTTCGATCTGCGGGACACGCGGGGAGGCTACCCGGAGATGGTGCGCTTGATGGCTGGCTGGCTTTTCGATCACCCGGTCGCCTGGTACAACCCACGGGCCACTTCCGCGGAACAGTTAGTTACGGATTCGCCGGTTCCGGGAAGCGAGCTGGCCGATAAGCCGGTCTTTGTACTCACATCCTCGCGCACCTTTTCCGGTGCCGAGCACTTTGCATACAATCTCAAAACTTTGAAGCGGGCCACTCTTGTGGGCGAAACCACGAGCGGCGCGTCGCACACCGGAACTGGAACTCCGCCAAGCCAGGTCGCTCTTTCCGAGCCAAAACCCATCTGGGAAGGCGCCGGTGTTCAGCCCGACGTGCGGGTCGACGCCAATGATGCGCTGCGAACCGCCGAAAATCTGGCGCTTGGCACGATCCGCAAAAAGTAAGCGCGAGTCCGGCTACTTGCATGCGGGTTCCTCCGGAGATGCCATGAGAAGGGTGTTCTCTTAGGATTAAACGGAAACGCGGGGCCAAAGCCGGAAGCTTCCCACTTTTTCCGCTCGTCACAAAAACTTGACCGCGTCCAGATGATGTATGTTACAGTCAGTAACACTATGGCGAGTAACACTCAATCCGGCCACGATCCCGCCGAACTTGGCGAACTCGAACGCAGCATCCTCTCCATCATCTGGCGCCTCGGCAAGGTCACCGCGGAACAGGTACGCGAAGACCTCGATCGTCCTCTCAAGGACTCGACGGTTCGTACCGTCCTGCGTCGCCTGGAAGAGAAGGGCTACGTGGCACATTCCGTCGAAGACCGCACCTTCATTTATCGTCCTGCCGAGTCGCGGCAACGCGTCGCGGGTCGCGCCGTCAAGCGCATCGTCGATTGGTTCTGCGAGGGCTCAGTGGAAGCGCTTCTGATTGGCATGGTCGACTCGAAGGTCCTCGATCGCGCTGAACTGCGCCGCTTGGCGGACCACATTGCCGCTGCACAAAAAACTGCCCCGTCTCAAAAAAAGGAGGCCTGATCATGATCCCGATCTTGATTGAAGCTGCTCTTCGCTCCTTGCTTCTCGCCCTCGCGGTCTGGGCTGGGCTGCGCGTTTTCAGAGTGCGCAATGTGCTTGCTCAAAAATCAGCCTGGGGATTGGTTCTCGCGTCGGCGCTGCTGATGCCGATTCTGGCGCCATTCGCGGCGCGTTGGCAGTTCTTGCCCTCAGGTGCGACGTTGACGCTGCCGCCGCATCCGATGGCGCTGTTGAAAAGTTGGCGACCGGCTCCGCAGCCTGTGGCATCCTTTGCGCCGAAGTCCGCGATCGCGTCCCCAGCAATCGCACAGCCCGAAAGAACGTCCGCGTCGGTTTCACCCTCGTTCGATCAATCCGAGTCAAAGTCCGATCCCGCTCCTGTGACCTCGAGTACCGCGCCCGCGACCGTCGTCTCCGATGTCTACACGGGCGCACCGGTGTCTGAAGCCTCCGTTCCGCCTGTGCACAGCCGCAACCCAATCTCTGCGGCCGCCATCGCATGGCTTGTCTATCTCGGCGTTGCGGGTGCGTTGTTCCTGCGGCTCTTCTATGGTTTGGCCTCGGCATTCCTTCTCTGGTATGCCGCGGAACCCATCTCACTCGGAGATATGCCGGCTTGTGCGGCCGGACTGCCCCTGCGCGCGAGTCGTGGGGTTTCGTCTCCGGTGACGATCGGCTCGGGCGTCGTGTTGCCGGCCGACTACGCTGATTGGGATGCGGAAAAACTTCGAATTGTGCTCGCCCATGAGCGCTCTCACATTCGACAGGGCGATTTCTACCTGCAACTGCTTGCTGCGTTTTATGCGGCGCTGGTCTGGTTCAGCCCGCTCGGCTGGTGGCTCAAGCGAACACTCTCCGACCTGGCCGAAACCATCAGCGATCGCGCCGGATTGGAGCAGGCTGCCAGCGGCACCTCTTATGCGCAGATCCTTCTTGAATTCGCGGCAGCACCGCGCCCAACCGCTATAGGAGTCGCCATGGCTCGTCCCGGTAGTCTCTCTCGCCGCATTGAGCGGCTGCTCAACGACAGCGCGTTCAGCCAGGCTTTCGCCGGTGGACGGCGTCGTGTCTTCATCGCCGTCCTGCTTGTGCCGGTCGCACTCTACGCTGCCACGGCCCTTGTCCGCGTGCAGGCTGCCCAGCAGGCACAGCCCGCGCCCGCAGCTGAACCCGCGCCGACGGCGCAACCAGCGGAGACCGCTGCACCCGCGACTGCCGCGCAGCCAGCCGAAAGCGCCGAACCGGTTACAACTCCCGCTCCGGAAAGCGATCCATCGAATGTTGAGATCCGCACCGGTGGCCCTGCGGGACCGGAAACCTTCGGTCCCGTTGTAGCGCCATTGGCGCCGAATGCAGTTCCTCCGATGGCAACGGTTCATGTGCTGGCGCCGCTCCACGTTGTGGCCCCGTTGCCGCCGATGCCTTCCGTGACCCGCATTACACGGGATGGCCGAGTCTTTGCGATTGCGCAAGCGGAACAATCCTCGACTTCTCAGGAGCACGGCCACAACTACCGTTATTCGATGGACGGCGACTCCTACGCCCTCATCAGTGGCAACGACCGGGAGCACATGCAGTTCAATGGCGACATTCACACCGGCGATATCGATAAGGCGCGCAAGCTCGCCCACGGTGACTTCCTCTGGTTCATGCGTGACGGCAAGGAATATTTCGTAGACGACCAGTCCACCATCGCGCAGATTGAAGCGATGTACAAACCCATGGAGGAATTGGGCAAGAAGCAGGAAGCGCTCGGCCGTCAACAGGAGGAACTTGGCAAACAGCAGGAGGCCCTGGGTCGCCAGCAGGAAGAGGCGAGCGTTCCGACGCCTGACATGCGCAAGGAGATGGCAGAGCTGACCAATGCAATGGCCAAGTTGCAAGCCAAGATGGGCAAGAACATCACGCAGGAAGAACTGGGCGATCTTCAGGGCAAGCTCGGCGATTTGCAAGGCAGGTTAGGCGATTTGCAGGGAAAGATCGGCGACAAGCAGGGCGAGTTCGGCGAACAGCAAGGCAAGCTCGGCGAACAACAGGGCAAACTCGGCGAGCAGCAGGGACGGCTTGGCGAAGAGCAGGGAAGGATTGCCCAAGAGGCCGATCACAAAGTCCGATCGATCATCGACGAGAGCTTGCAGAACGGCAAGGCTCATCCGGTCGAATAGGTATCAACTGGCGGAATATCGATAGGCGGGAGATCAAAGCTGCGATAGAATCCCGCCCATCATGATTCCGGAATCCATCTGTTTGCTCTGCCAGCCGCGCTGTGGAGGCTGACCGCGCTTTCCGGTGCGACGTTCTCCCCTTCGCCTCAGTCGATGCAGGCGAAGGCGGCCTCCTCTTCGGCCTGCCCCCGCCGATCCCGGCGTCGATCCCGGCGACAAAAGTTTGTCCAGAACCATGCGGACGAAAACCTGGCTGTAAGCGTGATTCACCTGATGTGCCTGCATCTGGCTGCGCGTCGATCGGCCGCTTCCCGCGTGCCGTCAGAAAACCGACTCACAATTCACGAATAAGTTTGCGCGCGCCCGCCGGTCTTCCGTGTAGCCTGATTGCGCGACAGTAGGACCGCCTTTAAAAGGAGCATCTTTCCAATGCCGATCTCGAATCGAATCGTAGTTGCATCCCAGGGCTTCAACCAGAACGCCAGGTTTCTCAAGGGGACGATTGAGGGGCTCACCGACGAGGAGTGGATGCGCCGCCCCTGCGACCACACCAATCACATGCTATGGATTGTGGGCCACATGGCCTGGTCGCGCACGATGGTGCTTGCGCGGCTGGGATCTGAATACACCACGCCGTGGATGAAGCTTTACGCACGCGGCGCCAAATGCGCCGAGTCGCCCGATTGCCCCACGCCGCAAGAGACGATGCGCGTCTGGGACGAAACGTGCAGCCGGCTCAACGCGGCGATGGAAGCAGCTTCAGAAGAGAGGCTGAATACGCCTGCGACTCAGGGGCCGCCCTCTGCAGACGGAATGCTTTCTGGAGTGATAAATTTTATGGCTCTCCACGAGACCTATCATGTGGGCCAGGCTTCCTATGTGCGCTCCTGGCTTGGTCACGCGGGGGTGATGGGCTAGCGGCCGCAAGTTGGTTCGCGACCACCCTTACAGCGACACCAGCTTTACCTCGAGCAGTGCTTCGATTGTGTAGAGCGCTTCCAGCACTTTGTCTGACACTGGCGCGTCCACCTGCACTACGGCCAGCGCCTTCACCGGCTTTGCTCCTGCGCGTTCGCGGCCCAGGGCGAAGTTGGCGATGTTGACGCCCTGTTCGCCGAGGATGGTGCCGATGCGGCCGATGACGCCGGGCACATCGAGGTTGCGGCAGACGAGAAGATTGCCTTCGAGCGGCGCTTCGATGTCGATGCCGTCGAACTCCAGCAGGCGCGGCTGCTCGTCGTGAATGACGGTGGCAGTCGCATGGCTTGTGCCCTTGCGCGGTGTGCAACTCGATCGCCAGCAGCGTGGCCGCGCCGCCGCGATGGCTTTCGCGCTTGTCCTCATGCACGCGGATGCCGCGCTCCTGGGCCACCGCCGCGGCGTTGATGCGGTTCACATTTTCGGAGCCCTGCAGCAGGCCTTCGATCGCAGCGTTGCGGACGAGGTCGGTTTTGGCGTCGACGAGTGCGCCGCCATAGATGAGGTGAATGGCCTCGATGCCGCCCTTGCCTGTCTGCGCCAGGAACGATCCGAGCCGTCCGGCGAGATCGATGTACGGCGCCAGCTGCACGTACTCTTCGTGGCTAAGCGAGGGGAGATTCACCGCGTTCTGCACAACGCCGAGCTTCAGATACTCACGCACCTGCATCGCGATCTGGATGCCGACGGCCTCCTGCGCCTCAGCCGTCGAGCCGGCGATATGCGGCGTGAGGATTACGTTGTCGAGCTCGAAATACGGCGAGTCTTTGAGCGGCTCCTGCGTGAATACATCGAGCGCCGCGCCCGCCAACTGTCCGCTCTTGAGCGCGGCGACGAGTGCTGCGTCGTCGACCAGTTCGCCGCGCGCGCAGTTGATGATGCGCACGCCCTTCTTCATGGCCGCGAGCGTCTTGGCATTGATCACGCCTTGCGTCTGCGGCGTGAGACCGACGTGCAGCGTGATGTAGTCTGCCTTGGCAAAGAGTTCTTCCAAAGGCAAAAGAGAAATGCCGTTCTCGCGCGCCACCGCCGCAGAGACGAACGGATCGCTGCCGACAATTTCGAGGCCGAAGCCTCGTGCGCGCTTGGCCACTTCAAGGCCGATGCGGCCGAGGCCGAGGATGCCGAGCGTCTTGCCGCGCAGCTCTGCGCCCTGCAGGCTTTTCTTTTCCCACTTGCCGGCATGCATGGTGGAATTGGCGGTCGGCAGCTTGCGCGCCAGCGCGAGCATGAGGCGCGATGGTGAGTTCGGCGACAGCGACAGCGTTCGCGCCGGGCGTATTCATCACCACGATGCCGCGCCGTGTGGCCGCTTCGGCGTCGATGTTGTCCACGCCTACGCCGGCTCTTCCAATCACGCGCAGCTTTGGCGCTTTCTCCATCAGCGCATCGTCTACTTGCACGGCAGATCGCACCACCAAAGCATCGGCATCGGCGAGCGCTGCGGGAAGACCGTCCGGCAGCTTGTCGTGCGTCAGCACTTCCCAGCCCGGCTCGGCCGCAAACACGGCCAGCGTTGCCGGAGAAACTTTCTCTGCCAGAACGATCTTCATTGTGTCTCCCTTGTCCGCCCCGGCGGACGCGGCTGCGTACTCATCGAAGCGGACACCCTGCTGCTCGCACAGCAGCTCGAACATGCGCACCACGGCGGCGTGCGGCTTGCCTTCGCCCCGCTCGTACTTGGTGATGGAGTTGGGATGGACTCCCAACTTCTCCGCCATTTGGTATTGATAGAGATCGAGCTGCTTGCGTGCGATGAGCAGCTTTTCTCCGAAGGTTAGTTCTGCCATAGACGATTCCTTGGCGTGAGAGCGGAGTTAGCGTGTTAGCCGCGCTTCGCGCGCGTTAGCGGAGTTAGAGGTCCGTTGAGTTGGTGCTAACCCCGCTAGCTCCGCTAACGCCGCTATCCTTTCGCCGCTTCTGCATATACTTTCTGCGCTGCGGCGACCGCTTTGCCATACTCGACCGGCAGTCCCAGCGTGTCTTTGGCGATGTGCTCCATTGCGCCGAGAAGGGCCACGGTGTCGAGATAGTCGAAGAAGCCGAGGTGCGCGACGCGGAAGATCTTGCCCTGCATCTCGCCCTGGCCGTTGGCGGTGACGAGTGCAAACTTCGTCTTCAGCGTCTTGACGACGTCGCCGGAGTTCATGCCTTCAGGCACGGCAACGGCAGTAGCGGCGGATGCTGGGGCGGTGGGCGCGAAGAGCGTGAAGCCCAGAGCGACGAGACCGGCGCGCGTGGCGGCGGCATTTAGCTGCGCGTTATCGATCAGGGTGATCCGGCCTTTTTCGAGATCGCCGCCGGCCTGGCCGGCGATGTAGTCGAGAGCCGCGCCGAGGCCGGCGACTAGAGCCACCGCGGGCGTGTAGGCGCTCTCGCCTTTGACGGCATTCTTGCGCTCCTTGCGCAGGTCAAAGTAATAGCGCGGATTTTTCGACTTCTCCATCGCAGCCCAGGCCTTTTCGCTCACGCTGAGATAAGCGAGGCCCGGCGGAATCATGACAGCTTTTTGCGAGCCGCCGATCAGCACATCGATACCCCAGCCATCCACGTCGAAGTGCGTGGTGCCGAGGCCGGTAATGCCATCGACGACGAGCAGCGTTTCCGGCGCCGTTTCTTTCAAAAGCTTCGCAATCGCCTCGACGTCATGACGGACGCAGGTGGAGGTTTCCGTAGCCTGGAGGTAGACGGCTTTATGCTCAGGTTTCAGCGCGGCGCGAATTTCGTCCAGCTTGAAGGTCTCGCCATAGGGGGCTTTGAGCACGTCGACGGTGCAGCCGAAGGCCTTGGTGAGGTCGACCCATCGCTCGCCGAATTTTCCGGCGGTGAGGACCAGCACGCGATCGCCCGGCGAAGTCAGGTTCGAGACCGAGGCTTCCATTGCGCCCGTCCCCGAGGAGGAGAGGAGCAGCACGTCGTTCTTTGTTCCGACGAAGACCTTGAGCTGGGCCAGGACTTTTTGATAAAGCGCGCGGAACTCCGGCGTGCGGTGGTGCATGTCCGCGGCTGCCATGGCGAACTGGGCAGCGGGCAGCAATGGCGTCGGGCCGGGAGTATAAAGACGAGTCTTTCTAAACATTGGATCCCCCTCTAACCGGTATATCGGTTTGTCGCTCAAAGAAATCACAGAATACACATTTTTGTGATTTATGTGAATAGAAGAAGTGTGGATATTAGAGCGTATAGAGGAACTATATTATTGAAAATAAATAGATTAATGATTCAAATTCGAACGGCAAGAAACAACGCCGTTTTACCGCGGAATGTGAGATTCGGCCTCGAAGAGACCTTCGAGGCCGGATCTGGAGGGCCGGAATCTTACCGGTGACCTCCACCGCCCCCATGGAACCCGCCACCACCCGCAAAACCACCTCCGTGGAAGCCGCCGCCCGCGAATCCACCCGCATGCACTCCGCCTGCTGGGCCGCCGTGGACGGGGCCCCCTACTCTGCCGGGACCACGATATCCGTAGTGGCCGTAGTAGCGGCCTCCGTACCAACCGCCGTACCAACCGAAGGGATAGAAGCCCCAGCCGAAGGGGCTATAGAACGGGTCGATCCCGATGAAGGTGTAGCCGTAGGCATAGGGATCCCAGTACCAGCCCGGATAGAAGCCTGAGCCGTCGACGTACTGGCCGGCGATTTGGTTGTTGGCTTCAGCCAGGTACTGCGAGCGCAGGCTGTTCCAGTTGTAGAGGTCGTCCTTCGCCTCGTTGGTGTTGAAGTTCGCCGGTTTCTCCAGCGCGATTGGCTTGTCGTTTAGTCCGGCCACAAGCGCCAACTCGTGGTGAGACTTCACAACTCGATACTTGCCGTCGCCCACTTCAACCGTCGCCTTTCCATCGAACACCATCGCTGTTGGCTGGTCCGCATTGAATTCGTAGAAGCCATTTTTCAGCAGTTGTGTAGTCACTCCGGCGTCGATGATGTCCAGGTTATTTTGCGGATGGATCTCGTCGACTTCGATTCCCGCACGGCCGTGTTCCAGTTCGACCTGGGTCCGCGTCAGGTCCGGCGAAATCATCTTCACCGTGCTGTTGTCGTCGAGGCGCAGAAACACGCCGGGAGTCAGCAGAATTTCCGCTTTACCCTTTTGCGTGGTCAGTTCCTGGCCGGGATTCAGATCGGTGTTCCCAATGCTCTTGTCCGTAACTTGTTGCCCGTCGAGATAAGCCGCGCCCTCGATATAGTTCACCGTGCCAGGGCGGGCAGTGTTCGCGCCAAATGCCGGCATGCTTAACATCAATCCAAGTCCGGCCAGCGCCATTGCTTTTAATTCAGGCATCATTGCTTTAACTCCCGTTCATTTAAATGCGAAAGCGGGTTGATAGTTCTGCGTTGACCGGAAAGTCGGTTGCGTCTACTGAAAGCGAATTCGAGGCCCAGTTGCATCTTTCATGGCGCTTGATCATCGCAACCATATCCAACGAATGCGCAAGCGCCGGTGCACCTCAATTAAGATCGATAGGTTAGAGAGGAAACCATGATCGATCCCGGCGCACTCGCCGCACACATTACAAAATTGACCGTTGTTGCCATGAAGGCGCGCGATGCCGAGCGCACAGGTACCCTTCGCCTGATCAAGACGGCGCTGATGAATAAGGCGCTTGAAAAGAATGCAGTGCTGACTCCGGCCGACGAGGAGCAGACGCTGACCATGATGATCAAGCAGCGCCGCGACTCCATAGAGCAGTTCACCAAGGGCAACCGCCCGGAACTGGCCGCCAAGGAGGCTGCAGAGATCGTCGTGATTGAGGAGTTCCTGCCCAAGGCGCTGGACGAAGCCGGGTTGAAGGCGTTGGTCACGGAAACCATTGCGGAGCATGCCGCTGCTTCCGGTCACGCACCGACGCAGAAAGATATGGGACCCGTGATCAAGGCGGTTCAGGCCAAGATCCAGGCAAAAGGCTTGCGCGCTGAAGGCCGTATTGTCAGTGAGTTGGTGAAGCAAGGGCTGGCCGGTTAACGCCGATGTGAATATCACGCAGCGCTCTGGACGGGGCTTGGCTCAGACTTCTAGGATCGCTTCACGATAGCCCGCAAACGCGGCTACCGGAGCGTCGATGATATTCACCAGGAAATTGGCTGCAGGCGTTTTCTTTCTACTCCTGTTGCTTTCTGCGCCGCGCGTAGGGGCGCAGGGGCCGCCGTTTCAGGTCGACGATCCGGTCCCAGTCGATTTTCGCCACTACGAGTTCTACATTTTTAGCGGGGCGGATGGGACGCCGGTGGCGATGGCTTCGGCGGGGCCTGCCTTTGAATTCAACTGGGGTGCGGTGCCCCGCGTGCAACTCCACGCCATTCTTCCCTGGGGTGGCATCTTTCCTTCAAACAAGGCAGTCTATTTTCCTGGCGGCACCGGGCCGACCGCATTTGGTTTGACGGATATGGAACTTGGTGTGAAGCTGGCCATTTTCAAGGAGACAAAGAAGACGCCGCAGATCGGCACGTTCACGATGTTCGAAATGCCGACGGGGAATGCCGACAAGGGGCTTGGGGTGGGCAAGGTCTGGTACAAGCTGCCGCTTTGGCTCCAGAAGAACGAAGGCAAGTGGCTCTTTGACGGCGGCGCGGGTGAGATGGTTGTGCCGCAGACGGGGCTTCACGACTTTCCATATGGCGGGTTTCTAGTGAAGCGCGAGGTGAACGAGAGGTTGGAGCTGGCGGCGGAAGTGTTTTCGCACGGCGGGGAAGGCATTGCCGCGCCGCAGACGCAGGCCTCGACCATGATCGATGCGGGTGGCTACTGGCACCTGAAGAAGGAACCGGATACGGAGTTTCTGTTTGCCTATGGCCACTCCGTTGCCGGACAGACGGAGAACTATGCTTACGCCGGCATCTACTGGACGTGGGGCAAAGACGACAACAAGTCCGACGACAAGGACGCGCCGGACAAGAAGGCTCTGCTGAGAGACGGGTTGTATTCGAGACAATCAATGAAACGCGGATTTTAATGCGCAAACGAACTCTGGAGCATCGTCCCATGGAGATCACGATACGCGGCCTATGGACGCTCGTACATGGCATGGGATTCGGCGCCCTCTATCTATTGGCGTTGTTCGGGTGCACTGGTCGAGCTGTAGCGGCGCTATTCGCAGGCTGACCTATCGCCAGTTTCCGAGCGCGAAGAAGCTTTTCTCAGGGCGTATCTACTGGCGATGGCGGTGCTCGCGTGGATCGCCGTCCTCACGGGCACTTACGTTATTTATCCCTGGTACCGCGCCGTGCCTCCGGCAGGGGTAGCTAATCTTGCCGGCTATCCGCAGAGACTGCTGCTTTCGAACCCTGTCGACAAGCGGGTGGCACTCGATCGGCATGGAATGGAAAGAACATGTTGCGTGGCTCGTTCCGATTTCGATCACCATGGCGTTCGTGGTCTTCAATCACTATCGCCGCAATCTCAGGAATCATCCGGAGCTTCGCGCCGCGGTTGCTGAGTTTCATGCTGGTTTCATTTCTTGCTGCAGGCATTGCCGGGTTCTTTGGCGCCATGCTCAACAAGCACGCGCCCGTTGAGGGCGGCGAGAAGATACGACTGATGCAAGGAGAATCGCGGTGAGTACCCATTCAGCCGGCACTGCCAAGCCCGCCGCTAAAGCGATGACGAACGGCTTCGGTGCGGCCGCTGTTCTGGCAGCCGGGCTAGGTTCTTTCACGCTCGCTGTGGTGTCGATCGCGGCAGACAAGTTGTCGACGATGAAGGGCCTGATGAACTTTTATCCACCGACCGGACCACTCTCCGGAGTAACCACGACAGCAATTCTTATCTGGATCGTTTTGTGGATTGTTCTTGAGCGCCGCTGGCACAATCGCAATGTCGAAATGAAACGCAGTCAGCACGATGGCTCTCGCGCTCCTGGTGCTGGGTTTGCTGCTTACCTATCCACCGCTCGCCGATCTTTTTTGAGGTCGTCTGAATGCCAGTTTTCGACGGGCAAAAAAAGGGCCGGAGCAAGTTTCCTCACTCCGGCGTCTGCAAACTTCTCGGATCGCCTAGTCCATATCGTCCACGTAGTGCCCCACGAGCACGGCGTTGCCGGAGGTTGGGTCCTTCAACAACAGGCCCACGACGCGTACATTGGCTCCATCCGTAATGCTGTTGAAGCCGCTCCATCCATCGCGGAAATCGGTGTTGCCGACGATGTAGACCGTTACCTTCTCCGGAATCAACAGGCCCGCGAAGCCATTCACCTGAATCTGGAACGTGTTGTTGCCGGAGTTTTCGCTGCCTGGGACCACCGTGCCGTTAAAGCCCCAGTCGCGCAACATCACGCGCTTCACTGTGACTGCCGAACCGCTCGCTGCTCCGCTTGCCGGTCCACCCACGGCGATATGCTGGCCAGGAAGCAATCCGCTCGGATTGAAGAGGAATTGCGCCAGAGGTCCGTGCATCCAGTAGATCGAGAATTTCTCGTTGCCGCTCAAATCTACAGTCGCGATGTTGCCGTCCGTCACTCCGGTATTTGCCGGCAACGTACCGCGCACATACAGATCGAAGCTCGTGGCCGGGCCCGAGGACGGTGTCACGTATGTCAGCTGCCCAGCGGCATAGAAGCCGCTGTCGGAGAGCACCGCAACTTCATCTGCATCGATTGTGGCATCCGCGCGGTCGAGAAATCCAGAGACCTGCACGATGCTGCTCGATGTCAGGGTGCTCAAGCTCGCGCTTCCGTCCCATTCAGTTTGACCGCTCACACTCACCGTGAATTGCCGGCCGTGCGGGCCCTGGATCGTGAATGTCTGCGCGCTCGTGTCCGTGGCGATTACCGCGGCATCGAATTCGTCGATATAAGCGCCCGGATCCGAATTGTTGACGGCCTTCACGTTAAAGGTCGGATTCACAGCCCCCGTGACGTTTCCATTCGAGTCTACTTCGATTGATTTGCGCAGATCGAAATCCATGTGCAGGCCAACCGGCGCACCGGCTTGCGCAACCACCATAGAATTCGCCAATGGATAAGTCAGAGGAGTTGTTGGAAGGGTAGCTGCTTCAGAAGTTATCGTGGGAGCTCCGCCGCTGCTGGTATCGAGATAGGCGAGCGTCGCAGCACCCAACGTGATCGACACGCAGTTGTAAGTTCCAGGCGCCACGTCGTTCATGTCTATCAGCGTTTGCAAACCGTTAAATCGCGCGAAATCGACCGTCGGTGTGCCACTTACCAAAGCCACGCCTGTACCGCTGCAATCGGTAGAGGTATATGCATTGATGGCTGAAAGTTGCACGGCGAATGACGTTACACTTGCCATCGGCGCATCGGTGCCGACGACAAAAGATGATCCGGTTGGCGAGGTGGAGTTGCCGTTTGTGGAGTTGGTCGTCAACATACCGCTGGCGCACCCCGCGATAAGGAATGAACCGACGGCGAGTGCAAGAATGGATGGAAGAAAAACTCTTCCCTGCATCTGAAGGGGCATCTCGGATACATCGCTTTCTGCGGTCGTCCGTGGCCTCCACGAACTTCGCTGGAATTGACACATAGCAGCCGCACAAAGCAGTACCGTCGGCATTTCGTCGAATCGAGCACGCGTTGGATAAGTTGCCGCAGCATCTTTCTGGATCCCGGTGAAAGGATCGAGGGACCATAGAGGGTTGCGGCGAACGGTGATGAATTCGAATTTCGGAGGTCTATCTGATACCGACGTGTCGCGGGCTAACTATGTGCCTTGCTCACCTTCAACCCCAGGTTGCGTCGCATAGTTGTGTGCCGTCCCTATATTTTTCTAGTGCACCATTACACTCGTAACGTTTCCCTGATGCCCCCAATGAATTAGTTGCGATGGGTGTCAACCGATAACCGCGAACGCCGTCTATCTAAAAATCTCCGAACCGGTTCGTCCCGCTCCAATCCAATTGCAATGTCATACGCGTGCCGTGCTTCTTCGCGATTTCCGGTTCGTGCCAGCAACTCCGCGCGTGCTGCCCACCATGGTTGGTAATCTGCGAGCCGAGCATCGCCCGAAAGCCCTTCAATCGCATCGAGTCCTGCCTGCGCGCCTTCGAGTTCCGCGAGCGCGAGCGCGCGATTGATCACGATCACGGGCGAATGCGCATATTCGACGAGTGCATCATAGAGCTGCAATACTTCGCTCCAGTTCGCGATTCCTGTACGACGTCGCGCAACATGGGCCGATTGGATTGCTCCTTCCAGTTGATAGCGCCCGAAAACTGCCAGGCGGCTTGCGCGCAAAAGCAGAGACTCAGCCTCATCGATCATCGCTGCGTTCCAATCTTCGAGACGCTGCTCAGCCATCGGCACATACTCGCCTTGCGCATCGCGGCGCGCGCGTTGTCGCGACTCGGCATAGAGCATCAGCGCCAGAAGGCCCATCGCTTCGGGTTCTTGAGGCAGCAACTCTGTAACCAGCCTGCATAAATAGATTGCTTCTTCTGCCAGTTCGCGTCGCGCCGCGTCAGTGCCCGAGGCATCATTCCATCCTTCAGTGAATGCCGCGTAAATTGCATCGAGTACTGTTTCGAGGCGATCGCGCAATTCCTCGCGCTCGGGTATGCGCAGCGGAATCCCAGCCTGCCGAATCTTTTGTTTTGCGCGCACCAATCGCTGCCCCATGGTCGCCGGCGACACAAGAAATGCCGATGAAATCTTTGCAGCATCGAGGCCTAGCACGGCTTGCAACATCAGCGGTGCGCGTACTCCGGCGTCGATTGCCGGATGAGCGCACGCAAACATGAGCCCTAATCGTTGATCGGGAAATTCTGTTTCGTTTGCGGCAGCAAGTCCCTCGGCCATGCGCTCCAATTCATCGCTCGCAGGTTCAACGCGCCGATTGTTGCGTACAGCATCGAGAAACTTTCGCCGCGCCACGGTGAGCAGCCAGGCTTCAGGGTTAGCGGGGCAACCGTTGCGCGGCCAGTCCGCGAGCGCAGCCGCGAATGCTTCTGCAAGTGCATCTTCCGCCGCATCCACATCGCGGGTACGCGCGGCGAGAAATGCGACTAACTTGCCATAGCTGCGGCGCGCGACCGCATCCGCCGTACTACGTGCCCGCGCGCCGCCTTCCTGTGCGTCCATTGCGATCAGCCCATATCCCAAATTGCTCGCACTTCGATCACTCCGTGGCCCGCTGCGGGGCAGCGACGGGCCCATGTCAGCGCTGCATCCAGATCGGGCACATCGATCAGATAGTACCCGGCCAGTTGTTCTTTCGAATCGGCAAACGGACCGTCTTGAACCTGAACCTTTCCGTTCGTCGTGCGCAGGGTGGTGGCCGATGTGCTGGGCTGCAGTCGGTTGGCGTTCTTCAGCGCGCCTGCAGCTTTCAGCGATTCGGTGTACGCCATATAGGCTCCCGCGCCCTGCTCTTGTTGTTCCTTCGTCATTTTCGGCCAGGCGCTCTCGTCCTGGTAAAGCGCAAGTAGATATTGCATTTGAAGTCCCTCCGCGTTGGATTGGAGCGTAACCAGAGTAAACGTGCCCGTGTAGAGAGTCTTCCAGACGGCTCTTTCTTAACGAAAAAGCCACTCGGCTGGCTTGCTTCCACGACATATCTATTCTGGTTCCACTGAGCGGCCTTTTGGACCGCTACTACCATGACGCCGAGGAGCCGCGCATTTCGACATTTGGTGTTGGGGAAGTTTGCGAGCTTCAAGAACAAAATTTGCGAGTGGCCAAACTCGCGATTTTCCCGCTGATTGTGGGAACGAGTGCAACGTTCGTGTTAATTGGCGCAACTATCGACCGCCAACTCCATCTAATGTTATGGGTGAGAAACTCGATGCAAAAATTGACATCTATGACGAAAAGATCAGCAATTCCCTTGGACCATGCGGTTCTTTGCCTTGACTGCAATTGCGTGAGCGACGCGAACCGGGAGTGCCCGGCGTGCTCTTCAAGAGCACTGATGAATCTGAGCGTGGTGCTGGATCGGCGCGAAGAAATTGAGTACACGCGAGAATTGGCGGTTGCGTAGGTTCGCGGGTTTCCGAGATTCATTCGCTGTGATTGATTCGCTGTGCGCGCCGATCCCTGCTCAACGGGCAATTCCCCGTAGGGCGAGATTCGTTGCGCAGACCCACAGAACCGCGAACCCAGCAACGCCGACAACCAGCTAGTCTAATTGGCCGGCCGGGACGCACTTGAGCAGACCGAGATCTCCGGCCAAGCGTTCAAGGCGCGTTCGGGTGTTGGCATCGGGAGCCACGAGCGGCAACCGCACATGCTGGTTGCACTTGCCCATCAGGCTCAGCACCGTTTTTACGGGCCCTGGATTCGAGTCCCAGAAATTCGCTTCGAAGAGATTCGCGAATTTAGATTCAATCCGTCGAGCAGTCGCCCAGTCGTCGCGAAGCGCGGCGCGCACCATTTGCCCGACCTCCGCCGGAGCTTCATTTGAAGCCACACTGATCAGTCCATGCGCGCCAACCCCGATGGTCGCCAGCGCCAGGCCGTCATCGCCGGAGAAGACTTTGAAGGAACGCGGTAAGTGATGGATCAACTTGCCAATCTGGCTGAGATTGCCGCTGGCTTCCTTGACGGCCTGAATATTCTGTGCGGCTTCTGCTAACCGGACGACCGTCAATGGCTCGAGATTCGTCGCGGTTCGCCCCGGTACGTTGTAAAGGCACACGGGGATCGGATACACCGCATTTGCCAGCGCCTGGAAATGTTGAAACTGGCCTTCCTGGCTGGGCTTGTTGTAGTAGGGATTGGCTGAGAGGATCGCATCGACTCCCTCCATATCCCGCAGCAGTGCTGCCTGGCGAAGCAAAGTCCTTGTTGAGTTATGTGTACATCCGGCCCACACTGGCACCTGCCTGGCCGCCGCATCGACGACGATGCGAATCGTATCCAGCCATTCGCCCTCGTCCAGCGTTGCCGCTTCACCGGTCGATCCGCAGGCGACGAGAAAGTCGATTCCCGCGTCGATTTGCCAGCGCACCAGCGCCCGCAGCGCTTGCTCATCGATGGCGCCGTCTGCCTTGAAGGGCGTAACGATTGCCGTGCCGCATCCTGTCGTTTCCATCATTGGTGAGTGTATACCCGTTGGGCGTGGATAAGAATGCACGAATCGCCAGTAATTGAAGGTCGTTGCAGCTCTTATCGTCCCGTGGCTGTCTTTCCGAACTGAGCCGGGGTGGGCACCTACCTGTTCCGGTTCTGGGCCCGATATTCGTTTTCCAGCATCGACATGAGCCGCAGATCGCAGTACGTCTCATCTCGCCGGGTCGCATCGCGCATTTTGCCTTCGTACACGAAGCCAAGGCTTTCGTATAGATGGCGCGCGCGGACGTTGTCCTCGTACACATCGAGGAAGAGTCGGTGCGCATGGAAATCCTCGAACACCATTCGAATTACGTCGATCAGGACCCTGCGTCCTAGTCCGCGCATCGGCTCGGCCACCACAACACGTTTCAATTCGATGGCGCCGCTCTCCTCGCTCAATCCCCGAAGGATCACATACGCCAGCAATGCCCCCGAGTCGGACTCACTGACCAAATAACGCGCATCGGCCCCGGCGAGAGTGGCCCGGTGGCGCTCCTCGGTCCACTGGCCTACGAATTGGCGGGCGCCGGGGGTGCGCTCCAAGGCAACGATGCGGGGTATGTCTGCGGTCACGGCTAAACGAAGGAGCATTGTCCAAGATTAAGGGACTCAGCCGCAAATCTTTCAAATCTCGTCACCTGCAAGCAAACCCGGTTCCAGTTTGCAAGCGTTGTCCACCTTAGTGGCATGACGAAAGGCACCTCTCAGGGGTAAACGGGTAGTTCCTCCGGGGCCTGCTTCGCGTATACCATTCCCTCACAGGGGAATTCAAATTAGTAAACGCTTTGCCGAATAGCTGAGTAGTGAGAATCGTCGCATTTGAATAGATAAAGTTTCACCCTGCAATGTTTTAAAAACAAAAATTGCAGGTTGCAGTCGCTTTTCCCACAGGTCTCGCCGTATCTGCTAGTCGGGCCGGCCAAAACGCCGATACCCGCGGTGCGCACGCGTCTTTCGCGTTCGTCACAGCGGTTGAGGCGATGGACGGTGCGCAGCGAAAACTTGATGCTTGTTATCCCCATGCTCCGGCAAGAAGGATGAAGGCCCTATGAGCGGCAGAACTGAAATGTCGACCACCCTTCAGGATCCGAACTTAGAACCGACCAGTTCCACCGGCACCACCATCGCCCTCATTGGTCCGAATGCCGCGCATCGCCGTGTAATGGTTAAAGCGCTCTCCGGCGCCGAGGCGCGCACCGTCCGCGAGTTTATCGACTATCCGGCGAGTCTCGCGGATATTCCGAACCTGATGGAGGAACACTTCGACGTCGTCATGATCGACGTCGATAGCGATCAGAGCTACGCACTCCAGATCGTCGAAAGCATTGCCGCTCTCAATACCGCGATCGTGATGGTTTATTCGATGCGGAACGATCCGGATCTTTTGCGGGATTGCATGCGTGCCGGGGCACGCGATTTCCTGCCACTTCCTGAAGATGTTGATGTCGATGTTAAGGATGTTGAAGTTGATGTCAGCGATACGCCGGCCGAGGCCACGGCGCTGGATAACCCTCCCTCTGCTGAACTCTCCGGAGAGACCGAAGTTCTGAATCCAGCGGACTTTCTACTGCCTGAGCCGGTTGCCCCGGAGATTGTCCTGGAAGCGCCGCCTGCGCCTCCCGTTCCGGCTGCTCCGACCGAGGCTCCAACCGCTCCAGCCTCTCCCGAACCGGGGGCGTACAGCGCCCCCGCCTATGATTATTCCAAGCATGCTCGGCGGCCAGATCTTCAGCCGTTCTCGCAACCCGCGGAAACTCCCAAGGCGGTGTCTCAGCCTGAGATCCATCCCGAAGAACTGCGTCCTCCGAATGGAAAACCTCAAGCCGCGGAGCCACAGCCTTCTGGCGAGTCGCCCTCGACCGACTTCAGTGCGTGGGATAGCCTCTGGATCCGTACGGCGCAGGCGCCCACTTCAAAGGCTTCAGATATCACTCCCGAGCCCTCTGCTGTTACCGAGCCGGCTCCGGTAAAGAAACGCCTCACGCCCCCCAGCGGTCCGCAGCTTGTGGCGCGCGCGTCCGCCCCGGTTGAAAGCGCCGCGGCCGCTGCTCCGCCGCCACTCTTTCGTCAAGTGGACGCCAGCGACCCGACTCGGCCGCGCCGCGTCTGGGTGCGATGGGCTTTGCTCGCGGGAGTGCCCCTGGTCATCATCGGTTTAATCATGTTGGTCTTCATGCCTTCGACGCGGCAAAATGCCCCGTCCGATTCGTCGGCGCAAGCTGCTTCGCCTCGGCCGGAGATCGCAGCGAACAACAGCGCCATGGCCGCTCAGGCTGCAGCCAAGCCAACAGCGAAGCCATCGCCTGCCGGGCTGGTCAACGGATTACAAACCCCTGGAATACCCGCTCAGCCCGCGCCCGTAGCATCTGACATGATGAATGCGCAACTCAACGCGCCCTCGCGCATCTCGGGTGAGATGAAGAAACCCGTCGCTGCTGCGGATGAACCACCGGCAAACTTCACGGCCGGCGCAATGGGAACCAGCGATGCCGTTCCCGGCCAGTTCTTCGGCAGCCGGAACAACGTAACCGTGGTCCCAGGCGTCTCCGCCATTTCTGCAGGTGTAGCCGAAGGGATGCTGATTCGCAAAACCGCACCGATCTATCCAGAGTTCGCGAAGGCTGCTCGTGTGAGCGGAACCATCTTGTTGGGTGCGAACATATCCAAAACTGGCGCGATTGAGGGACTTCACGTCATCAGCGGACCGGCCATCTTGCGCGGCCCAGCCACCGACGCGGTTAAAACCTGGCGTTATCGCCCTTATATGCTCAACAACCAGCCAGTCGAAGTACAAACAACCATCAAGGTCATCTTCTCCCTCGAGCAGCGCTAATTTCCGCAAACTCGGGGTGCAACAACCGCTTGGGCACGCCGGTTGCCGGTGCTTAATCCGGCTGCCTGGCGCCTTCCCGGGCTCCGTTGGCAGCGCCCTTCGTCGTATTTTTTGTCTTGTTCCAGGCCTTCTTCGTTCCTCGCTTGGTGGAGCGATAGACCTTCTTTGTTCCTTGTTTTGTGCCGTGCCCGGCGTCTTTGGCGGCATTCTTGGTTTCGTGCCCCGCGTCCTTCATGTCCTGCTTCGCACTGTTTTCCTGCACGGGGGTGGGGGCGCTCCAACCAAGAGCCGGCCCACACGTCAGCACCGCCCCAAGAAGAACTGCTGGGAATTGGCATTTCATTTTCATACATAGGGGGATTCCGTCTGCGGTGCCGGAGTTGGCTGCCCGGAAGCAGAATCACCCTAAGCGATGGTTGAACCAGGAAATTCGATTGGCGGCTGCGAATCGAATTTCTACCGATGCCCCCCAGAGGACGCCGCTGGCGCGGAAGCCCTGCTGGGTGCTCCGCCCGATGCGCCCGAACTTGCGCGAACATTGGAGGAGCCGCTGCGTCCCGCCGGCTCAAATCCGGAAGAACTATAAGAGGGCGCGGATCCCCGATGTACCGCAGCCTCGCCGAGGCCTGTACTCATGGCGCGCCCATTGCCCATCGAAACGGGTGCGGAGACATAAATCCGGGTGTTTGCCACGCCTCGTTCGACGGCTTGCCGCGAGAGTTTGTCGAGTTTCCCAAGTTCGTCGCGTGGAATTCCCAACCCCGCCGAATCATTGCGGAAGACGAACGATTCCCGTGAAGCCATTTCCGATCGCACCAGCGGCTTCTGATTGACCGGCAACATCGTCGATTCGCCCGGACGGGGTACGCGGACCGGCGGTGGTTGAAAATGAACCAGACCGCCGCCTTGCGATCAGCGAATTGCCATTGTTCAGGCCATTCCACGCGCCACCCGGCTGCCATCCCCATCCCGTGCCGGGACAGAACGACCAGCTTCCATAGTGATACGGCGTCCATCCCCACGGATAGGGCGATACCCAGGAGTAGCCTGCTCCCGAATAATAGGCCCATGAACCATTTGAAAACGGATCCCAGGCCGCACTCGTGAAGTAAGGGCGCCACATCGAGCCGCAGCCTCCCGCGTCCATGAAACTCCCGTAGTACGCCATGTCGTTCAGCCCGTAGCTATACGGGGTGCTGTTTAGCGCGCTGTAGGCGGCCGTGCGCGCGTGATACCCAGTCGCCGACTGATCCCAGCTATCGTAGGGCTCCGAGGCAATCTGTTTCTCCACTGTCGGCTGGCCTTGATCGGCCAGATGGAAAGTCACCGTCTTCTTTTTGGCGATATCTTCGGTCCCCGCCGGCCCATCCACGCGCACCGTGCCATCCAGCACTGCGACATTCGCCTGTGCGTCGTCCATCTCCAGTCGAAGGTGGCTACCTGGCTCAAGGGCAAGATCCTGCTTGGCAAACGCAAATCAAACAATTGCCGCGTGTCTTCACCAGGCTCACATAGGCCGTTCCACGCACCAAGCGAACCGATGAAGCGGTGGCGCCCGTTGCCTGCCGCTCCAGTTGCTCGAATTGGACCACAGTGTTGGGAGCCAGCCGCAATGTACTGTTGTCTTCGAACTCGACCTCGGCTACGCCCTCATCTGTACGCAACATGCTTTTTTCCACGATCGGCATATTGGCGACCGCGGGTTCCATGCCGCGGCCAATCGCGCGATCCAGCTTGACAGCGCCTTTCACCTCGCTTAGGCGCACGATGCGTATCTTTGAAACTCCTGCATCCGAAGAAGCGGTGTCCGTAGCAAGGACGGGGAGGGCTGTTGCGGCGAGAAGTACTGAGACGGCGGCGAGTGCGGCTGATCGAAGAATCATGTCCGCCTCCTTTTCGTTATGGCGAACGGTGAATTTGAACAATCAGGGAAGGGAGCCGGCTCCACCTGGAGCTCGACGTGGGACCAATCCTAGCACGGAATTGATGTGACAGTTGTCTTCAGGTTGTCATTTTGAAGAACAGGTGTCGACCATGGGGAATCAGAGTCCAGGCGGCCGGCGCCAAACGCTGGTGTGCAATCCGCGCGGGCAGAGAGGATGAAGCCCGGGCTACCGGTTTTGCAAACTCCACACGCTGACCGTGCAGTTCACGCACTCTCGCTGGTAAAGGCCTTCGAGGGAGCGACTCGCTTCCGCGTGCAACTGCTCTGCCTCCGGGTGCTTGCCGGCTTGTTCAAGGACCTTGGCGTAAGCCAATTCACCCTGAAGGTATTCGGCGTTCTGGGTTCCAATCGCTTCTCTCAAAATGTTGAGGCCCGCCCGCATGTCGGCCAGGCCCTCTTGAACGTCTCCCTTGGCGGCACTCGATCTGCCGGCCAGCAGATATGTCCAGCCTGTCAACGGATGTCGAGGGCCGTACTGTGTCTTGCAAAGATCGAGCGCATCCTGATATGCAGATGCCGCTTCTGAAGTGCGGCCTGTGACCGAAGCGAGCCATCCAGTCGTTCCCTCAACATCCACCGACAGTTCCTGCGCATGCGGCCCCGCCAGCACCGCCTGCGTCTTTGCCGCGGCCAAATGCTTCTGCGCTTCCTTCCAATGCCTTCGTCCAATGGCTGCGCCCACAAGATGGAGATTGATCGTAGCCAAACCTGCGTGATCGTGCAGGTAATCCTCAATCTGCGCAGCCTGATGCAACATCCGCTCTCCGAGTTTTGAGTCCCCGGTTTCTAACTTGAGACTTCCCATGCAACTTAGTGCGCGTGCGTAGTCGATGCTTTCCCGGCTATCGCGCGCCAGCGTGACTAGAGCCTTCTCATAGAATTGCTCCGCGTCTTGCATGTGCCCCATGTCCTTGTGCGCCAGGCCCAGCAGAGTCTCCACCCTTCCACGTTCACGATCTCCGAGGGAACTGGATTGCTCCATGGGCGCGAGAGAGTCGATGGCCTCCTGATAGTGTCCTTGTCCGATCAGTGCGCCGGCGGCGAGCACGCGGTCGGCGATCGCGCCTTGCCCGAAAACAGGCGCACAACTCGTAACTGCTATGACAAGCAGGCAAAGACTGCGCATGGTTTTGACCTCCGGTTTGCGTGGGTCTTGCGAGGCGACTATTCACGCCTCGGTGAAGCGCGTGCCGTGGTCATTGCATGCCGTGGGCCAAAGGTTCGAACGGATTAACTTCAATCATTCGGCAAAACACGCGCACTCCCGCCGGATCGCGGTGTTCGCGATCGCTCACTGCATTCCGAAAGCGGACATTGCCTGGAATTTCGGCGCGCATTTTTTGCTCAAATGTGAATGGAAGAGGAATTTATAGTGGATGCGGCTGTTGTCCTGCACGGCAACGCAGGGACGGGCTGGCCACGAATCCGGAAATGAGTTGCCCTCCAGGAACCCCGGAGCGAAGCGCGGTTGAATTAACCCCGAGTCCTACAGCTGGTCGAAGATCTCGCGGAACTCCCAGACTCCGGACTTATCGTGCACCCACTCGGCCCCGCGCACCGCCCCCAGCGCAAAGCCGCGGCGTGAGCGGGCATCATGCCGCAATTCCAGCGTGTCGTATTCACTGGTCGCCGTCACAATGTGCTCGCCGTTCGCGTCGCCAACACGGTGTGATTCCACGGGAATTTCGATTCCCGGCCGAACCGCTTCGATGATCTCCTTCAGTGTGATCGCCGTGCCGGAAGGGGCATCGACCTTCGAAGTGTGGTGCGTTTCGCTAATGGAGAATCGATAGCCGTCCAGCTTCGCCAGCTCCGCCGTCAGCCGGAACAGTTTCTGCACGCCGATCGAGAAGTTTGTTCCGTAGAGCAGTGCGCCGCTGCGCCGCTGCGCAATGGCCTTCAACTCCGCAAGTTGCCCGTACCAACCCGTGGTGCCCACAACGATGCGGCAGCCGAGCGCCAGAACAGCGCGGATGTTTTCAACCGCCGCTTCCGGTGCAGTGAAATCGATCACCACATCCACGCCCGCGAGATTAGGCGCAGTTAACGCCGAGGCGTGTTCGTTCTCATAGATGTCATAAGCGCGCACGCCGTGGCCTCGCTCGCGCGCCACCTCGGCAACGAGAGACCCGGTCTTGCCTTTACCAAGGACGAGGAAAAGCATTTCGTCTTAGCTCCTAGCTTTCAGCCTCTAGCTTCTAGCTAAGAGACTTCCATTTTGTAGATTCTGCCTGCTCCGGCCTTGATGAAATAAGCCTCCACGGCCAGTTGCACCGGGCCAATGCCTGTTGAGAAGGACACCAACAAGCTAGCAGCTAGGAGCTAGAGGCTAGAAGCTGTTTTTTCTGAGCTTCCACGTCGAATACCGAGCGGGTCGGGATTCTGGAAGAAGGCCGCGTGCAATGACCGCACCGCCTCATCTGCGTCTTCCTCCTCGATCATGAAGCTCATGTTGATTTCGCTCGCACCTTGCGAAATCATGCGCACATTGATGTGGCGAATCGCCCCGAAAACCTGGGCCGCCATGCCACTCTGCCCGCGAATGTCTTCGCCGACCATGCAGACAAGAGCCTTTTTGCCCTCGTATTTCACATCGGCCAGCTTGCCCAGGTCCGCTGCGATTGCGGGCAGCTTCTCATTTGAGTCAACCGTGAGGGAGACCGAAACTTCGCTGGTCGATACCATGTCGACGGGGCACTGATGCTTGTCGAAAATGGCGAAAATCTCGCTGAGATATCCGTGGGTCATCAGCATGCGGCTGGCGACCACGTCGATGATGCTCAGCTTCCTCTTCACGGCGATTGATTTGAATGGGCTGCTGCAATGCGGCGCCAGTGAGATGATGCGCGTCCCTTCATTCGAAGGATTCTTGCTGTTGAGCACCAATACCGGGATGTTCTTTTTGACCGCCGGCAGTATGGTGGCCGGGTGCAGCACCTTGGCGCCGAAATAGGCGAGCTCGGCTGCTTCTTCAAAGCTGATGACCTTGACGCGCAATGCGTCAGAGCAAACGCGCGGATCGCAGGTCATGATGCCGTCGACGTCTGTCCAGATTTCAATAGCGCTCGCGTTCAATGCTCCGCCCACCAGAGCGCCGGTAAAGTCCGAGCCGCCGCGGCCGAGTGTAGTGGTGATGCCGTCTTCATTCGAGGCAATGAAACCACCCATTACAGGCACTTTTTTCTGGTCAAGGAGCGGGCACAATTCTTCAGCGGCGCGTTTTTCGATGATGTTGTCCTGCGGAACGGCTCTCCCGAATTGCGAGTCGGTGACGATTACATTGCGCGCATCCACGTGGACGGCATCCATGCCGCGCTCGCGAAAAGCCGCAGCGACAATTCGGCTTGAAATCCGCTCGCCATAGCTGGACACAAGGTCGGAGATGCGCGGCGTGAGCTCGAGAATGGCTGCCAGTCCACGCAGAACCTCATCGAGCGAATCGAACTTCTGATCAATGAGAGTCACGAGTTCGGCAGAATCCTTTATGAGCGCGGTAGCGGTGTCACGATGCCTGCAGCGAAGGCGCGAACTGATTGCGAGGGCGCCGGTGCGGTCGCCCGAAGCCGCGGCCGTTGCCGCGCGCAACAACTGGTCGGTCACCTTAGCGAGGGCGCTTACCACCACAACAGGCCGTTTGCCGAGTGCAAGGCGTCCAGACACAATTCCCGCGGTGCGCGTAATCGCGGTCGGATCTTCGACCGAAGTGCCGCCGAATTTCATCACAACGATACTCATGAGGAAAGATCCATTGTGCTGTTTGTCGAGCTAGCTAACAATAAGGTGGCTCACAGCGCTCGCCACTGCGTCTCCGATTTCATTCCCATTTTTGCGACGTGAAGACGCTAGCCTGTCTGTCGTGTCAGTGGGCTCTAATTTGCCGAGGCCGGCCAGCAGCTCCGCATTCAGAATCGTAGCGCCGGCAGCGCCGCGCACGGTGTTGTGGGAAAGCAGAACGAACTTCCAGTCGAGCAGGCCGCACGGGCGCAAGCGTCCGACAGTGATGGCCATGCCTCTCTCGCGGTTGCGATCGAGGCGCGGCTGCGGACGATCAGGCTGCGCGGCGAATTGCACAGGCTGCTCGGGGGCGAACGGCAGGTCGCGGCCGGCGAGCGGCTTGTAGTCGTCCCACGCGGAAAGAATCTCGTCGGCGGTGGCCTTCTTCCCCAACTTAATGGAGACACACTCGGTGTGGCCATCGATGACCGGCACGCGATTGCAGTGGGCTGTTATTTTTGCCGCAAGGGGAGTGATAGCGTGGCCCTCAAGCCGTCCTAAAAGCTTGAGCGTCTCGGCTTCCATCTTCTCTTCTTCGCCGCCAATGTAAGGCACCACGTTATCGAGGATGTCCATCGATGCCACGCCGGGATAACCAGCGCCGCTGACTGCCTGCATCGTGGTGACGAATATTTGCTCGATCCCGAAGCGTTCTTCGAGGGGCTTGAGAGCCATGACAAGACCGATGGTGGAGCAGTTGGGATTGGTGACCATGTAGCCGCCCGACTGCTTGCGCGAAGGTTGCTCTTCGATGAGGTGGAGGTGCCCGGCATTCACTTCGGGGATGACCAGCGGCACATTAGGGGTCATGCGAAATGCGCTTGAATTGGAAAGAACTGCGCAGCCCGCGTTTGCAAATCTGGGCTCGAGTTCCCGGGCAATGGCAGCGTCGACCGAGGCGAAGATGATGCCGGGCGCACCGTCGGGCTCAGCGGGCGAGACGGGCATCTTCGCGATGCGCTCGGGGAGCGGCGTATCGAGGCGCCACTTGGCGGCTTCGCCGTAGGTCTTTCCGCTGGAGCGGTCGCTGGCGGCAAGCCAGGTGATTTCGAACCAGGGATGGTTCTCAAGAAGCTGAATATAGCGCTGGCCCACCATTCCGGTGGCGCCGAGGATGCCGATTGGGTGCTTGATTTGCATGGCCTTGAACTTTCCAGTGTACAGGAGGAGCGCCTGTGCGGAAGGATCGCCGGGCCAGCTTTATTTCCTGCGTGGGGCACTTTAGAAACCACGGCTCACGGCCTCGTCAGCTCCTGGCTAAAAACCTCACTACGCGGTGGAAGCGCCTTCCGGCAACACATCGAGCGGTTCGTTTGCGACCGTTGGTGTGAGCAGGGGCCAGCCCTTGCGTAACACGAAATCGAGCCATGCGCCTGCCGCCTGCGATGTGAGCACGGCGGCCAGAACAAGAGTGGTGTAGAACGCCGGGCTGATAATTCCAGCCTCAAATGCAACGCTCGCCAACACAATGCCGGGACCGCCGCGTGCATTCGTGGTAATGGCGAGATTGATCAGATCCAGACCTCGAAAACCGGCAAATCTACTGGCCAGCGACACCGAAACGATCTTGATCAGGCAGCTTCCAACGAGGAAAGCGAAGAGCATACCCCAGGAGAGGCCGCGGACCAGGTCCAGTTTTAGTCCGACGATTGCGAAGTAAACCGGGACAAAGAAAGCGAACGCCACTTTCCCAATTGCATCGAGGGCCCCGGCGAAGATTTGCTTCTTCTTGTGTACGACGGCGAATCCGGCGAGAAACGCCGCAAACACCAGGCTGACGTCGAGAACTCCCGCCACGACGCAATAGGTAAGCAGAACCGCAAGCGCATAGCCGGTGGGAGACTGCTGCGCAAACAGGTTGAACCGCGACTTGTTGACTCGCTTTACAATTCGCGGAGCGATCGTCAGTCCGAGCACGAAGAACCCCGTCGTTGCGATGAGGTGGTACGACATCTTGGCGGGGTTCAACGCCGCCTTTCCGGCCACCGCTGTGGCAATCGCGAGCGCTAACCACAAGACGATGTCTTCAAGAACGGCAACGCCCAGGACTAGCCGCGCAAACCGCGTATGAAGGATATTTAAATCAGCGAAAATTTTGGAGACGACGGGCACCGATGTCACCGCGACGCCGACGGCCAGCACAATGATGAGTGAAACGCGGCTGCCATTTGGGCCGGCGAGGGACGGTCGAATGAGCCACGGCCCGAAAATCAGGCCAAGGGCGAAGGGCAGTCCGGTGCCAACGATCGTGAGCCAGCCGACTTCGCGGCGCTCCTCGCGCGTGAAGAGCTGTCGCATTTCTGCACCGGAAAGAAACATCAACAGCAGCAGCCCAAGCCAGTAGACAAAATCCAGAGTGCCGCCCTGATGCTTTGCAGAGTCGATCAAATGTTCAATGAAGGGAATCCTGCCAAGGACAGCGGGGCCAAGAAGGATCCCAGCCAGAATCTCGCCAATGACCTTTGGCTGGCGCATCTTCACGAAGAGGCAGCCAAGCAACTGCGCTATCCCGGCGAGAAGCAAGAGAACGAAGAGAAGGGAAGTCAACTCAGAGTTCGACACCCATTTTTGGATGCGATTCGATCTCGTCGGTTTGCTCGAGAGCTGCGACCTGCGTGACGATCAACCGGCGATCGACGCGCCGGCAGGTCTCACCGGATTTACGCTTCCTTCTCCCGCGACCGTCGTCCACTCGCGTACATACCAACGCTTCACCAGGCCGTTTGCCACGTAGGGATCGGCCCTCGCGAATCGCTCTGCAACTTCTGGCGAGGCCCCTTTGAAGAGCAGCACGGCGCCATCCACGGGATTTGCCAGTGCTCCGCCCAGCACCAGTTCGCCGCGATCGCTTGCTTTCCACGCCAGTCCCAGATGCAGGTCGCGAAACTCTGCGCGCCGCGTGATGTAGTCGTCAACCAATTCGTAAAAAAGCAGGTAGTGATTCATCCCTGTTTTTCCACTCCCTATTCCCTGTTCCCTGTCTTCATCCCATCGCCGCCAAGACTGCATCGGCGAATTGGCTCGTTCCGGCGGTTCCACCCACGTCGCGTGTCAACGTCTTGCGCTCGGCGTAGACGGTCTCGAGAGCCTTGTGGACGCGGTCGGCTGCGGCTTCTTCGTCGAGATAGCGGAGCATCAGGACCGCTGACTGCAGAAGCGCTGTGGGATTGGCGAGGTCCTTGCCGGCGATGTCCGGCGCGGAGCCGTGGACTGCTTCAAAGATGGCGCATTCGTGGCCGAGGTTGGCGCCGGGGACAAGGCCGAGACCGCCGACGAAGGCTGCGCAGAGATCGCTGACGATGTCGCCATAAAGATTCTCGAGCAGCAGCGTGTCGTACTGATATGGATTCATGACCAGCTGCATGCAGGTGTTGTCGATGATGTGCTCGCCGTAATAAATCTCAGGAAAGCCTTCGGCCACCTTGCGCGCACAACGCAGAAAAAGGCCGTCGGACAACTTCATGATGTTGGCTTTGTGGATGGAGTGGATCTTTTTGCGGCCGTGTTTGCGTGCGTAGTCGAAAGCAAACTTGGCGATGCGCGTGGAGCCTTTCTCGGTAATGACCTTGATGCTCTCGACCACGCCGGGGACGACTTCGTGTTCGAGGCCGACGTATTCACCCTCGGTGTTTTCGCGGACGATGATCAGATCGACGCCGGGCCACTTCGTTTCCATGCCGGGAAGATTCTTGATGGGCCGGAAGTTGGCGAAGAGGTCGAATTTCTTGCGCAGGGTTACGTTGATGCTTTTGAAGCCGCCGCCGATGGGCGTCGTGACGGGGCCTTTGAGAGCGACCTTGTTGCGCTCGATCGATTCGTAGAGGGCGGCGGGAATGTATTCGCCGAAGATTTCGAAGGCTTCGGCGCCCGCAGCATGCCGCTCCCACTCCCACTTGATGCCGGTAGCTTCGAGGATGCGGACGACGGCTTGTGTGACTTCTGGGCCGATGCCGTCGCCAGGGATGAGGGTGATTTTATGAGTCATCGATATAGCTTCCAACTCCAGGCCGCTAGCCACTCGCTAGTTCGAGGATAGCGAATGGTGCGGGGGAGGGTGACCCCCAGGGTGACCCCTCCCCCCGGGTCTCTAAGAGCAAATTCCCTGTTTCCATCGGTTCAGGGACGAGGGTCTACTGCAATGTTCTCTCGGCAAAGGAGTTAGGGGCAAAGTCCTCAGCCGAAAAAACTTCGGTTCTTTCTGCGCGAAACAAGAGGGTTATCCGAAAAGTCTATGCGAGAAAACTTAGAACGCGTGTCTGAGATGGGATCGCGGCGGCCGAAGTGCGGTTCGACTCTATTTTGGCGCAAGGTGGGAAATAATCCGCAACGCTCCGATCGCAAACAACACGGTTGAGCATCCGGGTTCGTGCGGATCGGGGCCGCGCCGGAAGCAGATCCCATTTTCCTTGCTCACCTGCTAAAACATTTTCAGCGCCCCGAGGTCCTGCATGCTCTGGTTCTACGAATCTCTCTTTCCCGCGCTCTGGATTGCCTTTCTTCTCTACTGGCAGATCAAAGCCATCCATACCAAAACCACCCAGCGCCTCGAGCCGGCTGCCTCGCGCATCCTGCGTGTCGTCATTTTCGGGATCGCCATCGCCCTCCTCTCGACAACGCGCATCCCGCTGCGCTGGCTTTACCTCCAGCTCTGGCCGGTTGGCCTTTTGCCCTTCTGGCTCGGAGCCGCCGTCCTCCTCGCCGGCCTCCTGTTCGCCATCTGGGCGCGCGAGCATCTGGGGCGCAACTGGAGCCGGTCTGTGACGATTAAGCAGGACCACGAGCTGATCGCCACCGGTCCTTATGCCGTGGTCCGTCACCCCATCTACACCGGCATTTTGGCCGGTTTCCTGGGCACAGCGATTGCTGTCTCCCAAGTGCGCGGGTTCATCTCTTTCGTTCTCATCTTTCTCGCGCTCTGGCTCAAGCTCCGCATGGAGGAACAGTGGATGCGTTCCCAGTTCGGCGAGACGTATGCCGCCTATACTCGTCAGACCGCTGCCCTGGTGCCGTACCTCCTCTGATCGCTACGTCACGATCGCAGCCTCCGCAAGCGCGCGTTGACAAACCTGAGGCGTTGAATCTCGAGATCAATTCACGGTTCCGGTCGAGTAACCGCCATTCCGTCGATTGATATGTGTGACCCTACTGTTCGAGTATCAATTGCTACTTCACTAGCGGTTTGTCCCCAACCCGCACTCAGCTGCGATTCGATGACGATACGTATAATCCACGTACTGGAGACGACGAGCCATGTGCTTTTCAGCAGCCGCGAACTTTGTCGGAAGCGGAGTTCTTGGGGCCGTCGGCGTGGTCACACTGACGAAGGTGAAGCATCGGCGTGAATTGCTTTTTGCGGCGCTGCCAACGCTCTTCGCGATTCACCAGTTCATCGAGGGATTTGTCTGGCTGGGATTGGATGGGACTCTTTCGCCGACTGTGACCCATAATATGGGCGCGGCCTACATGCTGTATGCGCAGGGGCTTTTGCCTTTCCTGTTGCCCCTGGGCGTGCTGCTGTTCGAACCCGATGGCAGGAGCCGCCGGCGCATGCTGCCTTTTCTCGGTATCGGTGTGGCAACGGGGCTCTATATCTTGTGGGCGTTGACGGCGTACCCGACGGAGATTTACGTCCGGGACCATAGCATTGTCTATATCAATCAGGCGACTAACTATACGATCGTTGCGATCTTCTACCTCGTCGCGACTTGTGGTTCGCTTTTCTTCTCGAAGGTGAAAGCGATGGTCGTCTTCGGCGCGGCAAACCTGGCGATTCTGCTGATTGTGACGGCTGTGAAGCGGTACGCGTTTACCTCGGTATGGTGTGCATATGCGGCGGTCGCAAGTGTGATCGTGCTTGTCTACTTCTGGAGAAGCAGCGGAGAGAGACCGCTGGTTTATGCTCGATCTTCCTGGGGGTAGCAGTGATGTCCTGAGGATCGCGAGCGGAGTGCTTATTGTTTCTGCGGCTTCATTGCCAGTGCTGCGAAGGCCGCCCGAAATATTTCGTCCGGCACCAATTCGGGAGTTAACAGTCTTTGGAACACCAGCCCTTCGATCAGGGCATGGAGGACACGCACGAGCTGGTCGGCCGGCATCGGCAGGTCTTCCTCTTTCGTCACGGCGCGGAGCCATTGCTCGCCGATGGCGTAACTTTGGGCCGTCACATTTCTCACCTGCACGCGCATCGCTTCGTGCGTAAGCGCGTAGGCCAGGCCGGTTAAACGGCCCGCCGCTACCGCTCCCCGGTCTGGTATTGCAGCGATCGTCGCGTCCGCCATGGCGCGCATGATCTCCTGGAAGCTTGCATCCTTCTTCACCTGCGGTTTAATGGGAGGCCAGTAAGTCTGTCCCAAGGAGATGAAAAGCTCGTCGCGGTTCTTGAAGTTGCCGTAGATGGCTCCCGTGGTCATTCCCGCCCTCTCGGCGATCTCCTCCAGCGTCGTGTGTTCGTGACCTTTTTCGCGGATCAGCGAACGAGCCGCCTCAAAGAGCTTGGTGCGCGTACGGTCCCGCTTATCGCCTTTGGGCTGCCGGCGGAGTGAACCTGCCTCGGGTTCTTGGGTCATGGTTTGATGTTATAGTAAATCTATTTTATAGTGAATCTACATTATTGCCATGAGGACCGAGATGCATATCGAGACTGAAGCCAGACCCGAAGTCAAAACGCAATTGCAGAAGGTGGTAGACGCGGGACGACTCGCAGGGGCTGTCACCCTGGCTTGGCGCAATGGAGAAACCCAGATCGCCTGTGCGGGCTTGCGGGATATCGAAGCCAATCTCCCTGTCGAGCGGGACACCCTCTTCAGGATCGCCTCGATGACCAAACCGATCACCTCCGTGGCGACTCTCATGTTGGCCGATGAAGGCCGGATCACCCTGGCCGATCCTATTGTCTCGTTATGCCCCGGAGTTCTCGCACATGAGGGTTTTGCGGTCCCCCAACGGCGCCCTCGACGAAACCGCCCCCGCGGAACGTCCGATTACGTTTGAGGACCTGCTGACTCATCGCGCCGGATTTACCTATGCGGATTTTCATCGCGGCCCCATCGCCCAGGCATACCGCGATGCCCTTGGCGGAGAGATCGACAGTGATGTCGCCCCAGATGAGTGGATCGAGAGGCTTGCGCAGCTACCGTTGATCGGCCAGCCCGGTTCCGCAATGTACTACGGCTGTTCAGCCGATCTGCTCGGATTTCTGATCGCGAGAATCGAAGGCGCTTCGCTCGGAGCAGTGTTCAAGCGGCGCATTTTCGATCCGCTGGGAATGAAGGACACAAGCTTCCTCGTCCCCCGGGAAAGCGGGCTCGCCGCGCGGCTGCCTATGGCTTCGATGAACAAGGCCGGTTGACCAAGCGAGTCAGCAGGAGCGGCGTCTTTGCTGAAGAACGGCCCGAGGATATGGCGTACGAATCTGGCGGTGCCGGGCTTTGGTCCACGCTCGACGACTATTCAAATTTTGCCCGACTATTCCTCGGCGACGGCACGGTGGATGGCGTAAGGCTCCTTCGCCCCGAAACGCTCGCTGCGATGATGACCAATCAGTTGACTGACAGCCAGCGCGTGAACCCAGAATGGCTCGGGCTGAAACCGGGTCGAGGGTTTGGCTTGGGGGTCTCGGTAGTGCTTGAGAGGGAGAAAGCCGATTTCATGCGGCGTGGCAGCGTGGGAACCGTCAGCTGGCCTGGTGCCTTCGGAGGATGGTGGCAGGCCGATCCCCGCGAAGGTACGGTGATGATCTTCCTGGCGCATAACATGGTCGACCTGGCGCAGATGGCGAAAGGGATTGGTCTTGGCGTGTGGGAGGCGATTGACACGTTTCAAACAATCGCATCGGTTTCGCGCGCTTGATCCCTTTGTTGAGGTCGCGTGGATCTGGCCCCCGGGCATCCGAATTCACTACTTTGCCAATGCCCGCGTGTGGTCGGTTCTTCCTCTAGAGGGCGATTCAGCTCTTGCCTTTGCTGCGGTGCGAATCGAGAAGGCCTTCGAGCTCCTGCTTGAATTCGCGGACATCTTTGAAGTCGCGGTAGACCGACGCGAAACGGATGTACGCGACCGTGTCGAGGCCTTTGAGCTCGTTCATGATTAACTCGCCGACTTCGCTGGTGGTGCGCTCGCGCTCCGGTGCGTCGATGAGAAAGCTTTCGGTGGCGTCGACGATTTTTTCCAACTGGACGGACGAGACCGGGCGCTTTTCGCAGGCGCGCAACAGGCCACGCAGAATCTTTTCCCGATCGAAGCGCTCGCGGCGCCCGTCCTTTTTGACGACCATGTAGGGGATTTCGTCGATGCGCTCGTAGGTTGTGAAGCGGCGGTTGCATTTTTCGCACTCGCGCCGGCGGCGAATGGAGTCGGCTTCCTTGCTCTCGCGCGAATCGACAACGCGGTCCTGTCCAAAGCCGCAATAGGGGCATTTCATGCTGAGTCGATTCTAAAGGATGACGAACAGGGCGTCGCACATGAGGATTGATGTGTTCTGAAAAGTAAATCCTTCGCCCGCGTACCCATGAACCGCTGAAGCGATTCATCGGGCCCAGGCGTGCGGGGCTCAGGATGACTCTTTATTGGGTATGTTGGGCAAACCGGAGGATGGGGTTGTTGTGGGGGATCGAGTTTTGCTTGCCCACCCTTCCCCAAACAACGCAGAAGGATGGGCACCCAGGATCGTGCGGATTCAAGCACTGTCGTGGCACTTTGTGCCTGATCGCTATTCGACCCCTATTCGGCCTCACTTCGCGCCCTTGCCGATGTGCAGCATAGGCAGGCCGTGGCGGGTCTTCTGGAAGTAGCAGATTTCGATGAGCGTGGGCCAGAGCTCGATGGATGCCTTGATGACAGCGATGGCGTCGTCGATGATGCGCAGCAGGTTGTGTTGAAAGAAGTCGGGCTCGAATCCGTAGAAAGCCTTGTTGAGATTGGCGGCGAAGAGGCGCAGTTCCGCAGCCCGCTCGGGGCTCTTGGTGGTCGAGGCTGCGTCGAGAGCGCGGCTGTGGAGGCCGCAGATCTTGTGCAGAATCTCCTCGGCATCCTGCGACGCGACTTCGCCGGAATATTCGAAGGCGATGCCGAGGTCGTCGAGACCCGTGAGTGTGGCCTTGATTTTCCTTTTGAGAAGGTTGGCGATCTCTTCGTTGAGGACTTCAGAGGCGGGCGGGTTGCGCATGTAGTTGCTCTTGGTGTGGTGTTGCGCTGCGTCGACGTGCGCAGCGACGATATCATCCTGCTGGATCCAGAGGCGGTAGATATAGTCCTCGAAACGCAGGCGGGTGGGGAAAAACGGGGGAAGGCCTAAGGTGTTGTCGTAGCCTGCAACGCCGCAGTCCATGCGCCAATTGCGATTGGTGACGGCGGGACGGAAGTTGACGAGCACATAGAGGTCGTTCAGCTTGTCGATGCGGGTCTGCTTTTCGTCGTTGAGGAACATGTCGACGAAATCGATCGCGTCGATGTCGTTGGTACCGGAGCGGAAGGTCTGCGCCATTTTGACGACGGCGGAGTCGTTGACCGCGCCGCGTTGCAGACGTAATGCGTTTTCTTCGGCGAGGCCTGTTGAGGCGTTGGTCTCGAGATCCATGGCGCTATCGACGAGCAACTCGCCGCGCTCGTAGTTCTCCGGCACCTCGGCGACGGGTTTGCCGAGGACGTCGTAGAAGGCGGAGAGCATGTCGAAGGACTTTTTGGTGTAGCCATTCTCGCCGAGTTTGTGCAGGCGGCCGCGGCTGATCTCGTCGTCTTCGAGAGACTCGGGGCTGTCTTCCATCAGCGAGTACGGGCGCATGTCGTCGTCGGAGCTGACCATGAGGCCGCCGAGCGAGTACATGAGCGTGTAGTTGCGATTGCCGCCGTAACTGGGACGGAAGAGGTTCTTGACCAGCGGCTCGAGGCGGTTGTTACGGAGGCGGGAGTTGACATAGGCGATGAATTCTTCTTTCTGGCGGGGGCCGACGTAGAAGAGATCGCAGCGTGTCTTGAGGCGTTCGAGCTGGTTGAAATACTTCTCCACATTGGTGGGAGTGGAGTCGTCGAAGACGATGAGTTTGGGAGAGTGACCGTTACGCCAGAAGTGCTCGTCGTACTCGTGAATGGTTTCGCCGACGTCGCGTAATCGATGAGTAGGAATAACGAAGTAAGTATCCGGGTTGTTCATAAAGGAAGATCTGCTCTGGATGCGGGAGCGGCGCGGCGAAGCTATCCCAGAGCTGCTTTCGATCGAGTCTGAGGCCGCGGCTGCGCATCACAGAGACGATGGTAGATCGCGATTTCGAAGGGTTTTGTAAGGGGAAGGTTGGGGAGTTGTTGGGGCGAATGCATCGCGGCCCGGACGCGTCGAGCGTCGCGGCATCAGCTTAAAAATTCGGCGATGGCGGCGACGACGGTTTCCTGTTCGTCTTTGCGCAGTTCGGGGAAGATGGGCAGGGCCAGGACTTCGCGGGCCGCGCGCTCGGCTTCCGGGAAACTGCCTTCGGCGTAGCCAAGACTCTTCAGCGCTTCCTGCATGTGAAGCGGAACCGGATAGTAGATCTCGCTTCCGATCTTGCGTTCGGTGAGGAAATCGCGCAACTCGTCGCGGCGTTTGGTGCGAATTACATATTGATGCCAGACATGCTTGCTGCCGGGAACTTCGTGCGGCAAAACGATGCCCTTGTCGGGGTAGCGCCCGGCTTCGGCCAGGCCTGCGGCGCGAAACAGCGCTTCGTAGTTTGCGGCGATGGAACGGCGAGCCTCGTTCCATCCGTCGATGTATTTGAGCTTGACCTTGAGGATCGCGCCCTGGAAGCCGTCCATGCGGGCGTTCCAGCCGATTTCGTCGTGATGGTAGCGGCGGCGCATGCCGTGCTGGCGGAGCATGCGGGCGCGTTCGGCCAGTTCCGCTGAGTTGGTCGTGACCATGCCGGCGTCGCCTGCGGCGCTGAGATTCTTGGTGGGATAGAAGCTGAAGGCGGCGATGTCGCCGAGGCCGCCGGCGGCAACGCGGCCGGATACAGCTCCAAAGGCCTGAGCGGCGTCTTCGACCAGTTTGAGGCTGCGGGTCTTGGCGATTCCGGCAAACCGGGCCATGTCGGCGGGCTGGCCGTAGAGGTGGACCGGAAGGATGGCTTTGACCGTGCTGCCGTCTGGGCCTGCCAGGACCGCTTGGACGGCAGCGGGGTCGAGATTGAAGGTGGCCGGGTCGATGTCGGCCAGCACCGGCTTGGCGCCCGCCCGCAGAATCGCGCTGACGGAGGCGAAAAAGCTGAAAGGAGTGGTGATGACGGCTGGACCCTGACGAAATTCCAGCAGAAGCCAGGGCCAGCCATAGCGCGTCGGTGCCTGACGCGCATCCAATCGCATGAGAGACGCCCAGGTGGTGGGCGGCGGCGTCTTCGAAGGCGGCTACCGGCTCACCAAGGATAAACTGTTGCGTCTCCAGTACATGCCCGAGGGCCTCAAGCAGTTCACGGTGCAGGGGCTGCGTACTGCCGCTTCAGGTCCAGCATCGGAACAGGTTGGCTTTTAGGAGCGGAAGGCACGGCAGAGGGAGCACGGTCTTGCACCCAAATAGGGTAGCAGCCGGGCACAAAAGGAGTTCAACATCGGACGGTTCGAGTCATAAACCCAGTGCGGTTCGCCGCGATGAGTGCACGAGGCGGAGTTGAAAAGGTTGGTGAACCTCGCTATTGTTGACACATTGCGGGACCAGGCGGAACCGGGGCTTCCGGCGCCGCGCCCGCTGATTTGTTTTTTCACGAAAGTGCAGGATGGTTGCACCCAACACCCTAATCTACGAAAGCAGGAGATCGGCACATGGAAAACAAGCCGGCACAGAATATTCAGGACACCTTCCTGAATACCGTTCGCAAAGATAAAACTCCGATCACGATTTATCTGGTCAGCGGCGTCAAGCTGACCGGAAAGATCCGCTCCTTCGACAAGTATTCGGTGCTGCTTGAAAACAACAGCCAGGAGCAATTGATCTTCAAACACGCCATTTCAACCGTGGTCAGCAACCGGAGCGTGCTCCATACGGCGGAGCATCGTCCGGCGGTTGGGCACACGGGGCTTGGCCCATCCGCAGTTCCGGCGCCGACGCCGGCTGCAGCCACGGCGGAACAACGTTAAGCCCCGCTGGCAGATGTTGAAGATGGTGTGATCGTCCGCTCCAAGAAGACTGACATGCGCGGCCGACGGTCGCGGCTGCCTGCCAATGAGGCGACAGACGCGGAGCGCGGAGCTGTGCGCCGGAACGCGCCGTCCTGGTCGGTGTCGACTTCACCGGTCGCTCGGCCAAGAACCGCGCCGGCGCGGCGGCTGCGCGCCTGGCTGCCGTCGCAGAGCGACACTGACGACGCGAAGAGCGCTCGAGAGCTGCGCGGGCAGAGGCACCGCGCCAGATCGCCTCCGCGGAAGCCGGGCTTCGGTGTCGAGGAATCTCTGGCGGAGTTTCGCGAGCTGGTGGCCAGCGCCGGCGCCGAAGTCGCGGCTGAATTGCTGCAGCGGCGGCCACGGCCCGATCCGGCCACGCTGGTCGGCGCCGGCAAAGTGGAAGAGATTGCGGGAGTCGCCGCTTCGACCGAAGCGGACCTGGTGCTGTTCGATCACGATCTTTCGCCGACGCAACTGCGCAATCTCGAGGCGGCTCTGCCCTGCCGGGTGCTGGACCGCACGCAGCTGATCCTCGACATTTTTGCGCGCCACGCCCGCACGCGCGAAGGCCAGTTGCAGGTGGAGCTGGCGCAGCTTGAATACATGCTGCCGCGGCTGACGGGCCGGGGCAAAGCGATGTCGCAGCTTGGCGGCGGCATCGGCACGCGCGGACCGGGCGAAACGCAGCTCGAAACCGACCGCCGCAAGATTCAGCGGCGCATCGATCAGTTGAAGATCGATCTTGAAGTCGGTGCGGCGGGTGCGCCGCCAGCAGCGACAGCGGCGCGAGTCTGTGCCGGTGCCGACAGTGGCGCTGGTGGGCTATACCAACGCAGGCAAGAGCACGCTGTTCAATCAGCTCACCGGCGCGCAGGTGCTGCAGTCGTCGCGCATGTTTGCCACGCTCGATCCAAAACTTGCGCGCGGTCGAGCTGCCCAGCCGGCGCAAGGTTCTGCTGTCGGACACGGTGGGATTCATTCGCAATCTGCCGCACACGCTGGTCACGAGCTTTCGCGCGACGCTGGAAGAAGTGGAACAGGCCGAGGTGCTGCTGCACGTGCGCGACGCGGCCTCAGCGCTATGGCGAGGAGCAGAAGGCGCAGGTGGAGAAGGTGCTGGCCGAACTGGACGCACTGAAAAAGCCGCGCATTGAAGTGCTGAACAAGATCGATCTGCTTACGCGAACATGAACGCGCGGGACTTGCCTCCCGCGGGGAAGTGCTGGTTTCCGCACGCACGGGCGAAGGAATGGACGCCCTGCTTGAGGCGATCGATCGTGCGCTCCACTCCGATCCGATTCTCGATGCGGAGCTGCGCGTTCCGCAGCACGAGGGCGCAGTGCTGGCGGCGATCGAGGCCGGCATGGTGGTGCACAAAAGGGAGTACGAGGGAAATCTGGTGCGCCTGCGGTGAGCGGGCCCGCCTCCCTTATCGGCAGGCTGCGCGCCTATCGCGTGCGCCCTGCACAAGCCGTCGGCGAAGTTGACTGAACTGTCGCCAGCCTTCACCCGACGCATGGCACACTAGTTCTGTGAGCGACCCATCCTCCCGAGAGCCAACCTCATCGCCCCTGCCCGCGCCTTCCATTACAACCCTGTCGAGCCGCGAAATTTATCGCAACCGCTGGCTGCGGCTGCGCGAGGACAGGATCCTGCGATCCAATGGGAAAGAGGGCATCTACAGCGTTGTCGACAAGGACGAGTGCGCGATTATTCTGCCCATCGAGAACGATCGCGTGTGGCTGGTGGAGCAGTTTCGCTACACGATTCAGGAACGCGCCTGGGAGTTGCCGCAAGGCGGTTGGGAAGAGGCAATCGTCGATCCAGAGGAACTGGCGCGCGGTGAGTTGAAAGAGGAGACGGGGCTGCACGCTGAGCGGATGGTGCGTCTGGGCATGCTTTGGATCGCGTATGGGTTCACGCGGCAGAAGCAGCACGTTTTTCTGGCATCGGGCCTGAAGCAGACAAAGACGGACCGCGACGCGGAAGAGCATGACCTTGCGGTACGCAGCTTCGCGATCGAGGACTTCGAGCGGATGATGCGCGAGGGCACGATTGCGGACGCGAGCACAGTCGCGGCCTGGGGGCTTTACCAGCTCCGGGTGTCGGGCCAAAAGTAACGGGCCCACCGCCAATTGCGCTTCAAGAAAACCTCCATCCTGATCGATAGTAGAACGGTGGGATCGCACACCATGCGGTCCGTTGGAGCATTGCGTGGCGCGCACGACGTCAAATCCCGGGCTGGAAGAAGGGGAGAAGGACTTGCGCGGCGACACGCACGGGCAGTCGCGCGGTGGCGCCGGACTGATGGAGAGCCTTTGCGCGGCGGGTGAATTTGTGCGCGCGCTTCGGGTGAAGTTGCGCTTTGGCGAACTGACGCGTGCGCCGCTGCGTTTGCTGCGCCTGCAGGTGACGGAGACGGATGTGGAATGCGATCTGCTGGCAAGGCACCCGGATCGGTGGGATGCGGGGCTCGCGGGGAAGGTGCGGCAGAGGAATGAGGCGCAGCAGGCGCTGCAGGATGCAATCCAGGTGCGGGCCTTGCTCTTCAAGACCCTGCCGGGGCTGGATCGAGGCGAGTTAAGGATTTATCGCGCGACCGAGAGCGGACGCGAGCTGATTGCGGCAGGCCGCGTGGAGCGCGGAGATCGAGTTGCCCGTAACGTGCGGTCGCTGGCGATGCGGGCCAAGCTTCTTGGTTTCCAGTTCAATTTCGAGGATGACGTGCTGTTGCGGATGACTCCGGAACCGTACAAGGGCGGAGGGTGGTCTCCCGCCGGGTAAACCCGAACGGAACAAGAGGCGGGACTGTGGCGCCCTAGAGCCGTATCAGCCCAGCCGGGGCTCGATCCGAAATCGCCTGAAAGCCGTAATCGTGAGCGCGATGAAAAGCACCAGCGTCACAAGCTGAGCGATCTTGAAAGGCGCCTCTGTCTGCGTGGGGGCCAACGCTTTCAGGGTCGGCACTTTTTCAAAAGACTGCACGACAAACACGAAAAAATTAAAGTAAAGGGCCAGCGCGGATGTGATCACGTACGTTCCGCGCCAGGCGCCCGCAAGGCCGCGGCCGTAGAGCGCGAAAATGGCGAGCAGAAGCACAATCATCGAGAGGATTCCGACGACGATACCCGGCGTGACGCCTTTGAACGGGAAGAGAAAGCCGGTGAGACTTGTCAAAATCGTGGTGACGAGAAACAGCGCGGTGACGGCCGGAACCCGCTTGGCGCCGATCATGGCGATGATAACGACGAGTCCCGCGGCGATGGCGATCAGGCTGATAGCGACGTGCAGGTACGTGAAGGCAGCGATGCTCAATCCAAGAATCATGGTGCGTTTCCTTTCATACGCGCGATGAAAAAGCCAGTTTGGAAGGACAGAACTGCAAACAACCCGAGTTGGCAGCCAACAAGGTTCAGGCGGGTTTCAGAGACAACCGATTCTGATTTGGAGACCTGGTCCTCAGGGCTGTGGGGAAAGCGGTCTCGCCTTGCGTCCGGTTGGGGACGCTTCCGAGAGGACCAAGAGTAGCACGGGAGAGCGGGCAAATGCCGTGAATTGCACTGCGCGCTCAATACAGAACCGACGGCATCCAGGCGCCAGCCGGCTCGTTGCAGAGTCCCAGGGTCATCAACGTCATAGGCTGCACCACGCGGAGACCGACCGCGAGGCACCAGCGCAGAACGGCACTGTTACGCGAAGGAACGAGGATGCCCGATCCGCCGAAGGAGTCTGCGGAGGCGATGAGGGCTTGCAGATCGAGATTTGTCTCCGCAGTCGTGTGACCGAAGAAGGCGAGGGAACTGGCATAGCCCGTGATGCGACCGCCGCGTTCGACCACGACCGCGGTGTGCTGCTCGATGCCCTGCGCCAGTTCAACGCTGCGATCGAATCCATGTACCCGGTGGGCGAGAGCATTGCACGCATCCAGATCGGCGCTTCCTGCCGCGCGGACCGAGCACCCGGGGAGATGGCGCTCCGCCGAGCGCCCTTGCAGGCAGCAGAGGGGTTCCCGGACAGCGAAGCCGAGGGAAGTGTAGAGCGCGAGCGAGCGATTGTGAAAAGCGGCCTGCACAAGACGAATTCCGGCTGAGCCGCGGGTTGAGGCACGATCCATCACCGCGTTCATCAGCATGCGACCCGCGCCGCGATTCTGCACATGGGGATCGACCGTAATCGGGCCAAGGCCTGCGATGATGGAGCGCTCATCGAGCGCGTTACTGCCAAGAATGCGGCCGTCTCTTTCCGCGACGACGGAGTAGATACCGGGAGTAGAGAACATGAAGGAAAAGAGACCGATGGCGTGTTCAGGGTTGGGAAAGTCGCAGGGAAAGTTGTGTTCCGCGCTGATGGCGCTGAATGCGTTGTAGCAAATCTGGCCGCACGCGGGAGCGTCGTCCGGTGTCGCTACGCGGACCACGATGTTTGAAGGGATGTGCGATGCCATTGGCGATCTCCTGCGTATCGGCAAGAGTATACAGGCAGGCGCAGCGAGAAAGACCAGCGGTCAGGGGCGCTCTTCGACGACAACCCAGTGGCAGGGATAATCGGGCCCGATGTACTCGGCGCGGGGGCGGATGAGGCGGTTGTCGTCCAACTGCTCGATCACGTGAGCGGCCCAGCCGGCGATGCGGCTGATGGCGAAGATCGGCGTGTAGAGATCGATGTCGATGCCGAGCGTCGCGTAGGTCGATGCGGAGTAGAAGTCCACGTTGGCGTTGAGCTTCTTTTCGGTTGTTGATGTAGAGCTCGATGGCGCGCGACATGTCGTACCACTTGGGCTGGCCCGCATCCTTGCCGAGCTGCTCGCTCATGCGGCGCAGGTGCGTGGCGCGCGGATCCTCGGTCTTGTAGACGCGATGGCCGAAGCCGGAGATCTTCTGCTTGGCGGCCAGCATGCTTTTCACATATTCGACGGGGTCGGCGCCGGCCTTGTCGATGGTGTGCAGCAGGCGCATCACGCCTTCATTGGCGCCGCCGTGCAGTGGGCCCTTCAGCGCGCCGATGGCGCCGGTAATGGCGGAGTGGATGTCAGAGAGAGTGGCGGCGATGACGCGGGCGGCAAAAGTGGAGGCGTTCAATTCGTGATCGGCGTGAAGAATGAGGGCGATATCGAGGGTGCGGGTGGCCGTTTCCGAGGGCTTGACGCCATTGAGCATCCAAAGAAAATTGGCTGCGTGCGAGAGGGAGCGGTCCGGTGGAACGACTTCGAGTCCTTTGCGCATCCGGTCGTAGATGGCCACGATCATGGCGATCTGCGCGGTCAGGTTGTAAGCCTTGCGCACGTTGGCGTCGTGGGAGTTGTCTTTCTCGTCGGCGTCGTAAAAGCTGAGCGCCGACACCGCGGTTCGCAGCACTTCCATGGGCGTGGCGGAGGCAGGAAAGCTGCGCAGCAGGTCGATGATGCGCTGGTCGAGCGAGCGGGCCAGCGCCAGCTGTGCCTGAAATTCGCGCAGGGCGAACTGGTTGGGCAGATGGCCGTTCCACAGCAGGTAGGTTGTTTCCTCGAAGGTGGAGTTTTCGGCCAGCTCGTGAATGTCGATGCCGCGATAGGCGAGCACGCCCGCTTCTCCGTCGATCCAGCAAATGCCGGAGTTGGCGGCAACAATTCCTTCCAGACCCTTTCCCGCGACAGCGGTCGACATGGCCTTTGGGCTCCCTCTCGCACTTATTTCTTCAATGAAAATTGGTCCTGTTCCCGGCGCATCAGGTATGCCGGGCCCGGAAAATGCAGCAAAGTTCTTTATAGCTTAGCGATTGATGAGTTGTCACGGAGGGGAGGCGGCATGAGCCCTTTGCGGGACGGTTACTCTTTGCATGTTCCGAGCCCGCTAACCTCTCGCGCCTGCCGCCATTTCGTTCTATAGTGGGTGCAATCCCCGGAGGCGTTCCGCACGCGTAGATTCTGTTGCCAAACGGTTTCCGGCCATTTTTGAGGAGCAGGAAACTCGAGACGGGCAACTCTGGATCGGCTCGAAACCTGATCAGAGGAACGCAATACCGGAAGCAGCGGTTCGTTCGAGCGAGCCCCAAGCAGGAGGAAAGGTAAACGATGAGTGACGAACTTGAAAATGCCCCGAGAACTTATTCCGGCGCGTTGCTGGCGGTGATCGGAGCAGCACTGGTGGCAGCGATCGGAGGGCTGATCTGGACCTATACGCTCAACGGCCGCGTTGCGCACCAGGAAGCAGCGTTGACCGAGGCGAACCAGCAGAATGTAAAGCTGGCCGCCGAGCTGCGCGAAACCAATGCGCGCCTCACGGTGGCAACCGACGAGCTGGGCAAGTCGCTCGGGCTGACGCAAAAGCAGTTGGACCAGCGCGCGGAGAGCCTGATTGCCCGCGAACAGGCCGACAGCCGCCGGCTTGAGACCGCGCAGAAGCAGACCGCGCAGCAGGTGAGCGCCGTTGCCAGCGATGTTTCCAGCGTGAAGACCGACGTGGGCGGCGTGAAGACCGACCTGACGCAGACCAAGACCGATCTGCAGGGCGCCATCTCGCAGCTGACGTCGATGAAGGGCGACTTGAGCGACCACTCCAGCCTGATTGCGCGCAATGCGCAGGAGCTCGATGTGCTGAAGCACAGGGGCGACCGGAACTACTACGAGTTCACGCTGGCCAAGGGCCAGAAAAAGCCCGTGGGCACGGTGAGCCTGGAACTGAAGAAGTCCGACCAGAAGAAGAGCCGGTTCACGCTCGTGGTTTACGCGGACGACCGCAGCTACGAGAAGAAGGACCGCAACGTCGACGAGCCTCTGCAGTTCTACAGCGGCAAAGATCCTGCGCTTTACGAGATTGTGGTCAACACCATTGGGGGAAAGAACCAGGTTTCCGGTTATCTCTCCACCCCGAAGACCGCACCGGCCCCGCCCGCGACGCCTAGCGGTCAGTAACCGCACCGGTGGCGGGGACTTTGACTTCGGGCTGATAGCGGAAGCCGAAGGTGAAGTCCAGTGCCTTACGCGCATCCCATTGATCCTTTGCCATGCGGAAGGAGGAGACGAAAGTCCCCTCCGCCGTTTGGCCGGGCTCAAGCGTCAGCTCGGACGAGAGCGGCGCGCTATGCCACTGTGCCATCGCGGGATACGCCAGAAAAACGCGCTCGTATTGCGAAGCTGTGGCGGCGAAGCTTGTGTTCACCGTGCCATCGGCCATCGTCACGTTGGTCATGATCTGGTGCAGGAAGAGCGGCTGTTTGCTCTGATTGTGCAGGCGCACACGAGTGAAAACCAGCACCTGGTCAAAGGATTCCTGCGATACGTTTGAGCCGTTGGCATCGAATGCCGGCGTGACACTGTGCATCGGGTGCGCCCAGATCTCAAGCACTTCTCCGGTGGCGACCGGCGGCTTTTCTCCGGCGATTACATAGATCGCGATGGCAATGGTGACGACCACGGCAGCAGCAATGCTCGCCCATACCAGGTGGCTACTGCCCTTGGTAAACGACTCGCCGCGGGCTGCGTCGTCCAGCTCTCCGGGTTTTTCCTGATGAAGCAGACTCATGGCGCCCTTATCTTATCTTCTGGCGCGTGGGGTGGGCTATGAATTCCTGGGATTCTTCCAAGGCAATCGCATTTGCAATGTCGAAAGTGAAACGCTATCCATAAAACGGAAAAAAGGTATGGTTGGATGCGTTTTGTAACAGGGCACGACTTTCAGTCGTGCCGCAAGTTGCAGAAATATTTAGTGGGCTTTAGCCCCTGCGCGTGTGTTTTCAAAGAGACACTCATGCAGCGGCTAAAGCCGGGACCGCTTCGTATCGGCTTTTTCGGCACGACTGAAAGTCGTGCCCTGTTACAAAACTCTCTGCGTCTAGTTTTTCGTAGCCTGTTCATCCCCCCTGTGCTCACTAAAATTCAAATGCGATTGCCCTGGCGATTTTCCATTTTGCAACCGCTCAAAGGCTTGCAATTCCAGCGTTTGGTTTTTGCCAATTTCTTTGTCCGATAGGGAATCCTCCGCCGGGCGCGTCGAGTCAAATGAGCGGGAGGTTGAACCCGTGCGAACCTCATTTCGAATCACCATCCATCCTGCTCCTTGCTTTCGCATTTACCGTCTGGGGCCGGAACGCCCCCGCTCAAAACGGTCCCGCTCAGAACGGCCAGACCCAACCCGCGGCGCAATCTGCGGACACAGCGCAGCCTTCGAATACGCAGACTTCTGGCGAGCGGCAGCCCCATCCAACCAGCCCCGGTGGCGACGTCGGCAGGGGCGCTGGAGACATTGGCAAAGGAACGGCCAAGGGCGCTGGAGCGGCGGCCAAGGGCGTTGGGAAAGGTGCGGGCGATCTTGTCACGCTTCACCCGCTTAATGCCGCGGGCAATGTTGGCAAGGGTGCAGCCGTGGCCGGCAAGGACGTCGGCGTCGGCGCTGTCAAGGGCACAGGCAAAATCGCCAAGGGCACTGGGCGGGGAATTGGCAAATTATTCCACCATCACCATGAAGCACAGGCGGGGCCGGATCCTTACGAACGCTAGTCTTCGACTGGGTTTCAGTTGCCGGTTAGCGTCAGATTAAGCGCTTCTCCTGAGCTTCCATCACGAGTTCGGGATGTCTACGCAGAGTCGGCTGAATGCAGAATGCGATCAGATTCGGAGACTAATCCCGACTACGGCCTGCCCAATCTTCTTGAACTCATCCTCAGGCTCTACCGCGCGGGTCCGTTCAAGGAACGCGATTAGTTCCCTGTCGCATGCACTGATCGCCGATGAGCAGTTCGGCGTGCCTGATCAACATTCGAGAATAGATTGGTCGAACGATCTGTGGATCGTTCGACTTTATGTTGGTGGGTCTGCTTCGCCATCCGCGAGGACACGAATCATCAGCCTTGTCACCAACTGCGATAAATCTCCTAACTGCCCAAACTCACATTTACGGAGTTCGGTTCGTCGCTGTAGTCAATCGCCTGAACCGATAGTGATCCGGCCAGAGTCTCCTGCACCATCCACTTGAGAAGTTCAAATGCGCGCTGTAGCCATCCCTTTGAGCTGAGCCGAGGCCTTCACCGGAATCCCATCATTCACTGCAACTTGGAGGCGCATAGCATCGGAGTCTATACTGGGAGCACACATCCCGAGTCGTAGCCGCCTACTCGGAAGTTTCTCTAAAATCCCTGCCGGGCACGCCATTTCCTAATCCACTGCACATAGACGCAACATCATGGCCGCGGCCGAAGCGCGGCGAGAAACTCGTCAGGACCGCGCGTATTCAGCACGTCGTCGGGTCCGAGCCAGGCGCGGCGCAGTTGGCGGATGCCGTAGGTCATTTTGCCGAAGTCGCGCAGGTCGTGGGAGTCGGTGTTGATCACGATTTTGCAGCCCAGTTCCTTGGCCAGGCGCAGATCGCGATCGTTGAGGTCGAGGCGTTCGGGAGCGGCGTTGTGTTCCACGGCGACGCCCAGTTCGGCGGCCCGGCGCAGGACCGCGCCCAGGTCGATCTGGAACGGCTCGCGGCGCAGGAGCAGCCGGCCGGTGGGATGGCCGAGGATCCGCGCATAGGGGTTCTCGATGGCGCGCAGGCACGCGGGCGGTCATCTCTTCGCGGCTCTGCTCGAAGCGCGTGTGCACGCTGGCGATGACGACGTCCATCTGCGCCAGCACTTCGTCGTCCAGGTCGAGAGCGCCGTCGGCCAGAATGTCGACCTCGATGCCGGCGAAGACGCGGATGCGGCCTTCCATCTGCTTGTCCACTTCGCGAATGCGCTTGATGTGTTCGAGGGCGCGCTTCTCGTCGAGGCCGTTGGTCATGGCCAGGTTCTTGGAGTGGTCGGTGATGGCGATGTACTGGTATCCGCGCGCGAGGCCGGCCTCGGCCATCTCGCGGATGGAGTTGTGGCCGTCGGTGGCGGTGGTGTGCATGTGCACGTCGCCGCTTGATGTCGGCTAGCTCGATGAGCCGGGGCAGGGTGTGCTTGGCGGCGGCTTCGATTTCGCCCAGGTTCTCGCGCAGCTCCGGGGGCATCCAGTCCATGCCGAGCGCGGCGTAAATCTCTTCTTCGGTGGCCGCGGCAACGGTTGAGTCGTCGTCGAGCCGCGCCAGCGCCCACTCGCTGAGCGTGTAGCCCATCTTGAGAGCGCGCTGGCGCAGCGAGACGTTGTGCGCCTTGGAGCCGGTGAAGTATTGCAGCGCGGCGCCGTAGGACTCCGAAGGCAGCAGGCGCACGTCCACCTGCAGGCCGTTGCCGAGATGGAAGCTGACCTTGTTTTCGCCCTTGGCGATGATGTCTGTGGATGCCGGGATAGGCGGCGACGTATTCGACGGCCGCGTCGGTATGTTCCGGCTGCGCAGGCGGGGCCGGTGACCAGCAGATCCAGATCGCCGGCGGTTTCGCGGCCGCGGCGCAGCGAGCCGGCGGGAGTCACCTGCTCGATGCCATCGAAGGCCAGCAGATAGGTCGCAATGCGCTGTGCGGCCTCTTCGGCCACGTCGATGCGGAAGCGGCCGGCGCTGCGGCGATAATCCTCGATGCCTTTGCGCAGCTTTTCGATCTGCTTGTCGCCCATGCGGGGCAGCCCGGCCAGGCGGCCGGCCTCGATGGCTTCGGCGAGCTGGTCGATGCTGGCGATCTTGCGCGGCGGACCAGAAGAGGGCGATGGTCTTGGGGCCCATGCCGGGCAGTTTCAGCAGCTCCAAGCATGCCGGCGCCGTATTTGGCCAGCAACTCGTCGCGCTGAGGCAGCGTGCCGGTGGCGGCGATGGACTGCAGGTTGGCGGCCATGCTCTTGCCGATGCCGGGAATCTCCAGCAGGCGCGCGGTGTCGGCGCAACGGCCATCAGGTCCACCGTGGTCTGTTCGGCGGCTTCGGCAGCGCGGCGATAGCTGCGGATGCGGAAGCTGTCGGCCCCGTCGATCTCCATCAGGTCGGCGGTCTCAGCCAGCAAAGGCGGGCCATGGTGGGGTTGTCCATGGAAAACGTCTCCGACGACCAGTATCAACGATTTGCGATCGATTCGCCGCTCAGTATCGCGAGGGCGCAAATGTCGCCAAGCCCGGACCTGAAATGTCAGGACGAGAAGGGTTCAGATTGTGACGAGTATCTGGACGGGTAGGCACAACCATCCTGCACCACGCTGTGGGTAGGATGTTACGCCCGATGCTTCGCGGCGACTCCTGGAGTCGTTTGCGCGGCGTTAGGCCACGAAAGCGCTCCTGAAGCACTACGCAGCGGTGTGGGCGGCGGCGTCCCTGAAGCGGACCACTGCATCCGCCTGGGGACCTTTCTGGCCCTGGACGATGTCGAACTCGACCTCATCGCCCTCTTTCAGTGTTTTGTAGCCGTCCAATTGAATTGCCGAGTAGTGGACGAATACATCCGGCCCGTCTTCGCGTCCGATGAATCCGTAGCCCTTGGCGTTGTTAAACCACTTGACCTTCCCTTTGTACTGAGCCACAGGCTTCTGCCTTTCCTTACCGAGAGGAGTAGACGGCGAACGCAGTTCCGGGGGACGCTCACCGTATGTTCGGTATGACGAAGGAAAGTGCACGAAAGGTTGATTGAAATTCGCTGCGGACAGTTCACAAAGTGAGACGAGCAGTGCGCACGAACAATACTCGGAAGCCATTGATTCAATGCGGAAGAGCCGTATTTGGGCCTCATTACTTTTTCTGTTTTTTGTCGATCAGACGCGAATAGAGCAGCACGCTGGTCAGCGTTTTGCCGTCGAGGATCGCGCCCTTCTCGATCATCTTCAGCACTTCGGACAGCTTCACCAGCCGCAACTCGATTTGCTCGTCTTCTTCCGGGTGGGCATCGCCGGCGATCAGCCCTTCGGCCAGAAAGACCTTCATCGATTCGCCCAGAAAGCCGGGGCTGGCGTAGTACTCCACCAGCGGCTTCCACTTCTTCGCGCGTAGCCGGTCTCTTCTTCGAGTTCGCGCTTGGCGCCCGCCAGCGGCTCTTCGCCGGCTTCGAGCTTGCCCGCCGGCAGCTCCCACAGAAACTGGTTGGCCGCGTGGCGGTATTGGCGCTCGATCACGATCCAGGGGTCCTTCTTGCTTTTGGAGTTGTCGAGGGCCAGGATGACCACGCTGCCGTTGTGCCGGATCACGTCGCGCTCGCTCTGTTTGCCGCCCGGCTCGATCAGCTTGTCGTGCAGCACGCGGAACAGCGGGCACTCGAAGACGACCACGGAACTGATCAGCTCCGCCGTTTCGACGGGCTGTCGTTTGAGGGCCTTGGTCTTCAGACCCTTCGTGAGCTTGAGCTTCTTTGCAGGCTTGGCGGTCTTTTTTCGGCATTGCGGGCGGTCTCCTGGCTTCGGAATTCGTCAAAGTATCAGCATAAGGCAGGGCGCACGGTTGTGCATCGATCCGGCCCAGCATGGCATCCTTAACACAACCGGTTCTCACAAGGCGTCTTCTCCGGCTATGTCACGTCTCATCCATTGGAAGTGAACGCGTTGCACCTCGCAGACTGTCATCCGATTCCACCCCAGGGACGAAGACCCGTCCCTGGGGACCCCGGATTCGCCGTGGCGCCCGGGCTCAGCCGGCTCTACGCCGATTTTTGCGCGGGCGAACCTGCGCTGCAGCCGTTCTTCGGCTTCGTTCCATCTTCCGAAGGTTGGCAGGCGCGGCCGCCCGCTCCCGGCGCATTGGGCCGAGCTGGTTGAGCTTCTTGCCGCGCAGAATACCTCGGCATCTGCCGGTCCGGCACTTGATGCGCTGCGCTCCGGCGCGGGCGTCGTTGTCACCGGGCAGCAGGTCGGGCTCTTCGGCGGGCCGCTGTTTACCCCGCTCAAGGCGGCGACGGCCGCTGGCGCGCGCACGGCAGGCAACCGCAGCGGGCAGACCCCATGCGGCGATTTTCTGGCTCGCGACCGAAGACCACGACTTCGCCGAGATCAATCACGTCACGTTTCCGTCGCGCCGCGAGCTGAAGAAACTTGTCTACGAAGCGGCGCCTTCGGTCCCGGTGCCCGTGGGCCGCGTGGTGCTCGACGAGACGATCACTCCACTCATCGATCAGGCATGGGAACTGCTCGGCTCCTCCGACGCCATGGACGCACTGGCCGCCGCCTACAAGCCGGGCCGCACCTTCGCGCAGGCTTTCGCCGAGTTCTACGCCAAGGTTTTTGCCGCGCAGGGCCTGCTGATTCTCGATGCGGAAGGGCGCGATCTCCATCGCATGGGTGCGCCGGTGCTGCGCGCGGCGCTGGAGCGGGCCGATGAACTTCACGCCGCGCTGCTCGAACGCAACCGAGCCCTCGAAGCGGCCGGCTATCACGCGCAGGTCGCGGTCGCGCCCGCAATCGAGCCTGCTGTTCCTGATCGACGAGCGAACCGGAGCGCGTATCGCCCTGAAGCGCACCCCGCCGAGCGCGCAGGAGCCCAACGGCCTGTGGCAGGCAGGACGCGAGCGCTATTCGACGGCAGATCTGGTTGGCATTCTCGACGCCGCGCCGGAGCGCATCTCGCCCTCGGCCCTGTTGCGGCCCGTCTTTCAGGATTATCTGCTGGCGACTTCGCTCACCATCGGCGGCCCCGCGGAGATCGCCTATTTTGCGCAGTCGGCGGTACTGTTCGAGAAGATTCTCGGCCGCATGACACCGGCGCAGCCGCGCTTTTCAGCCACGCTGATTGAGCCGGAGATCGGCGAGCTGCTGCGCAAGCACGAGCTGACGCTGGACCGCGTCTTCGCTGAAACCGCGACTCGCTGGCGCAGTTGCTGGCCGCGCGCGCCATGCCCATCGAGGGCAAGCGCAAGATTGCCGCGGCGGGCATTGCTCTCGATGCCGAGCTTACCCCGCTGCTTGAGTGGATGCGCTCCCTCGACGCGGGACTTGGCCGCTCGGCCGAAACTGCGGCCAGCAAGATGCGCTACCAGATGAACCGGCTGCGACGGCTGGCGGCGAACTTCCAGTTGCAGAAGGAAGAGTCGCTCGAGCGCCACGCCCAGGCCATCAGCCGGGCGCTCTATCCCGACGGCGTGCTGCAGGAGCGGGTGCATGGGGCGGCCTATTACTTCGCGCGCTACGGCTTCGAGCTGGCCGAGCTGCTCACCACGCAGGCCATGGAGAGCTGCACCGGACACACCGCGATCTGGCTCTAACCACCCCACGGACGAAGACCTGTCCGCGGGGAACCCGGAAAAGCAGGGAGTAGGAATCAGGGAACAGGAATCAGGGAACAGGGATAGGGAATAGTGGAGCTCACCGCTGAGACTTTTCCTTACTCCTCATTCCCTACTCCCAGCTCTCGTATAATCGCCGCGAATACCCATGGGGCTCGGATGAAGCGACTCTTTCTAGTTCTTGCACTCTGCTTTGCGTTCGCTACCGGTGCGCAGGCGCAAAAGAACTTCCTGCGCCGTCGCCGGACAGAACAACGCCTTTCTCGGCATTCAGACGATTCGTCTCTGGGCGGGGCCGGCGCCCCAAGCCAAGGGCGATGGCTGCGACGACATTCCGACGCTGACCATCTTCGAGCCGCACCATGGCACCGAAAACGGCTCCGCGGTCATCATCTTTCCCGGCGGCGCCTATCGCGACCTCGCCGCCAATCTTGAAGGCCGTCAGTATGCCGACTGGTTTACGGCGCGCGGATTTCGCGCGTTCATTCTGAGCTATCGGCTGACGGCGCAACGGCTATGTGCTGCCAGTGCCGCTGCTCGATGCGCGGCGCGCCATTCAGATCGTGCGCTCGCGGGCGCGCGATTACTTCATCAACCCGAATCGCATTGTGGTGATTGGCTTCTTCGGCCGGCGGTCATCTGGCTGCGCTGGCCGGCACGCAGTTTGTTCCCGGCAATCCCGAAGCGGACGACCCTATCGAGCGCGTCTCCAGCCGGCCTGATTACCTGGTGCTCGGCTATCCGTGGATCGGCGCCATCACCACCGACACCTCGCACCTGAGCTACTGCAAGATCTTCAACCTGATGGACCAGTGCGAGGCCCTGCGCGCGGCCTACTCTCCTGACCTTTTTGTCACCAAAGACACGCCGCCGACGTTCTGGTATCACACCTTCAACGACCAGACGGTTCCAGTGGAACAGGGTCTGCGCTTCTACGAGGCCCTGGTCAAAGCGGGCGTTCCATCCGAGGCGCACATCTTTCCCAACGGCGCGCACGGCAGCGGGTTGGGCAAAGGCGATGCCGCGCTCGATCAGTGGCCCAGCCTGCTGGAGACATGGCTGCGCGCGCAGGGACTGCTCACGAAAGATCCCTCGGTCGCGCAACCCAAGCCCTAGCAACGCAAGCCCTAGACAGCCGAAGCCCTGGTCAGTGAAGTTGTCCCAGCGTTCCTCGAACGAGAGCAAGTCGAAAACATTCGTCAATCTGGAGGTCCATTGTTGATGGTGCGCTATAGCTTGGCTTCGTTTTCGATTGCCGCCAGTCTGCTCTTCTTTAATTTTGCCGCCGCCCAGGAACAGCGTCCGCCTGCGGCCACCGCACCGGCCCCGCCGCAGCCAAACGCCGACCAGCACAAAGATGCCGACAAGGACAACACGCCGATTCCGCCGGAGAAGCCCGTGGCCACGCATCACGAGATGACCCTCGACGGCAAGATCGCTCAAATACACCGCGACCGCCGGCAACCTGCATCATTCGCGATGAGGAGGACAAGCCCTACGGCAGCATGTTCTATGTCGCCTACACGCTCGACGGCGCCGATGCCGGCACGCGCCCCGTCAGCTTTCTCTATAACGGCGGTCCGGGTTCCGCCACTCTGTGGCTGCACATGGGCTCGTTTTCGCCGGTGCGCATCCAGACCGACAGCCCCAACCCAACAGCCGGCCCGCCCTTCAAGCTTGTGCCCAATGAGTATTCGCTGCTCGACAAGACCGATCTGGTCTTCATCGATGCGCCGCTCACGGGCTACTCACGCGCCGTGGGCAAAGGCACGGCGAAGGATTTCACCGGCGTCGATCAGGACCTGCGCGCCTTCGATCGCTTCATCGTTCGCTACCTGACGGTGAATCAGCGCTGGAACTCGCCGAAGTTCCTGATCGGCGAATCGTATGGCACCACGCGCTCGGCGGCGCTGGCCGACATGCTCGGCAACGATGGCGTGCAGCTGAACGGCGTGGTGCTGATCTCCTCGATCCTGAACTACAACATCCGCGCGCCCGGTTACGACAGCATCTACGTCTTCAACCTGCCCAGCTATGCCGCGGCTGCGTGGTACTTCAACAAGATTCCCAACAAGCCTGCCGACGTGGCCGCATGGGTGCAGCAGGCGCGCGAGTTCGCCTCCGGCCCCTATGCGCAGGCGCTGTTCGCGGGCGACAAGCTGCCGGCCGCGCAAGTGGACGAACATTGCCAAGCAGGTGAGCCATTTTACCGGCCTTCAGCGTCGACTACATCAAGGAAGCCAATCTGCGTATTTCGCCGACGCGGTTCCGCAAAGAAGTGCTGCGCGACGATCGCCGCACCCTGGGCCGCTACGACATGCGCTTTGAGGGTGTGGATGTGGACGCAGCGGGCGAGAATCCGAGCTACGACGCTTCGGACACGGGCATCAGCGGAGCCTTTGTGGCCGCGCTGCACGATTATCTTGTCGCGGGAGCTGAAGTACGACTCGACCGACGACTACCGGCCCAGCGCCAACTCGATTGCGCAGTGGGACTGGAAGCACCAGCCAACCAGCGGCGCGCCCGGCCCGGGCGGCAGGGCGAGCAGTCGCAGCCCTACGTGGCGGCCGACCTGGCCAGCGCCATCCGCAAGAATCCGCACCTGCGTGTCTTTTCAGCCAACGGCTATTTCGATCTGGCCACGCCGTTTTTCGCAACGGAGTACGATCTCGATCACATGGATCTCGATCCGGCGCTGCGGGGCAATGTGCAGTTCGGCTACTACCCGTCAGGCCACATGATCTATCTGAACGTGGAAGCGCTGCACAAGCTGAAGGACGATCTGGCGGCGTTCATCACAACTGCGACGAAGTAGAGGCCGGAGTCACAGGGCAGGATCGCAGGGGGCTGATTCGGCCCCTGCGATCCTGCCCTGTCTTCACGATCTGCGGTTGCGGTGCTGCACCTTCAGGCGGCCCGCCTTGTGGCCCACCTTCACGTCCGCCACGGCCCATGTGTTCCTGCATCGCTGCAAACTTCTGCTTCTGCTGGTCGTTCAGGACTGCTTCGATCTTGCTCTGCGAGTCCTGCCGGATCGACTGCATCTGGGCGCGGCGATCCTGCTGCGCGATCGATTGATCCTGGAAGAGCGCCTGCATCTTCTGCTGGCGGTCGACGAGCAGGGGCCTGATCTGGTTCTGCTGATCGGCGGTCAGGCCGAGTTCGCTTGTCATGTGTTCGAGCTGCCGGTCGGGGTTCATGCGGCCAGGGCCGCGGCCCTGCCCACCTGGTCTTGTGTGGGCGCCGCAGCTGGCGCGGCATTGTCCTGGGCCATCGCGGCGGCACTTACGCCAAGTGTGAGCAATCCGCCCAGGGCGAGGGTAAAGAGTTGGTTTCGCATGAGGTTGAACTTCCTCCGTTGTGTCTTCGGAACCGGCCGCAAGCGCCGGCCAAGGGCTCGGTTCCTCGTTCGTTCCCATCCGCAGCGTACCAGCGGTGGAGAAGCCGGTCATTGAGGTAGACGGAGAATCCTCTCGCGCAGTTCGATCGATGCGCAATTTCAACCGGGAAATATTGCCCTGGAAAGTAAGAAGCGGGCCACCAGCTTCGGGAGTGGAGAGACTTCCCGGAACCGGCTGCCCGCTGGACCCTGAACCGGGTCTAGGTGGTATGTTTAGTTTAGGCTTGTTGTCGGGGAAAGCAAGCGGTATTTTCTGCAATAGTTTCTCATTCGTGACAGCAATCACAAAGCCGTATCGAAATCAGTCGATCCGCGTTGACTTGCGGGTTCCTGCCTGATACAAAAAAGTGTTCCACCACAACAGATTTGCAAGATTGACCACCTGCAACATCCCGGTGCCTGAATGCAAGAAATCTTCCAACAACTTCAGGGCTACTTCATCGGTGCTGTGCCCACCTCCTTGTTGTTCATTGTGCTGGTTTTGGCCTATCAGTTTCTGATCCAGGGGCCGCTGACCGCCGACGCTGAAGGAGCGCCGCGCCCGCACGGAAGGCGCTGTCGAGGCTGCACATAAGGCAATCGAAAGGCCGAGGCACGCGCGGCCGAATATGCTACGAAGCTGCGCCAGGCCCGGGCCGAAATTTTCAAGGCGCGCGAAGAGCGCATCAAGCAGTGGAACGCCGAGCGCGATGCCGCTCTGGATGTAGCGCGCAAGGCTGCTGCAGTTCGCGTGAACCAGGCCAAGGCGGAACTGGAAGCCGAAGCCGCGCAGGCGCGCAAGGTCGTGCAGGCTTCTGTCTCCGATCTGGCGAATCAGGTGGTCCGGGCGGTTCTTCCTGCGACTGCCGGGGGTTCCCGTTGAGTCATTTCATGCATCTCTCGCAGTTTTCTCGTCGAATCGCTTTGATCCTCTTATTCGCTTCTTTGACGGCATCGATGTGTTGCCGTGCCAATGCGTGCGAATGCGCAAGAGTCGGCGGCCGCCGCGAATAGCTCCGCGGCCAAACCGAAGTAATGTCGACAAAACGATCGATAAGTCCGGCGCCACCGAGAGCGCGGCCGAAGACGAGAACGTCTACCGGCACACGCCGCTGGTGCGATCGCTGGCGCGCATGTTTCATCTCGACGTCGAGACGACGGCCGGACTTTTCGAGTTCTTCAACTTCGCCATCATCGCCCTGGCCATTTTGATTCCGCTGGCGCGGATCATGCCGAAGGTGATCCGCAAGCGCTCTGAAACGCTGAAGCACGATCTGGAATCGGCGCGCAAGACTGACCGCAGGATGCCAACGCCCGCCTGAGCGCGGTAGAAGCCAAGCTGGCCAAGCTCGACGAAGAGATTGCCGGGATTCGCGCCCAGGTGGAAGAGGAGAGCAAGAACGACGAAGTGCGCATCAAGGCGACCATTCGAAGAAGAGAGCGAGCCGCATTGTTGCTTCGGCCGAGCAGGAGATTGCTGTGGCTGCCGCGCAGGCCAAGCGCGGGCTGCGCCACTTTGCTGCCGACCTGGCGATCGAGCAGGCCGCCAAGCAGCTGGTCCTGACGCCGGAGACCGATCGCGCGCTGATCGCCGAGTTTGTGGGCGACGTGGCCAAAGGAGAGCAGAACTAAATGGCAGCATTCGTCTCCCGCTACGCGCGCGCCTTTCTCGATGTGGTCACGTCTGCCCAGCTCGACACGGCCGCGATCGACCAGCAGCTCGGCTGACTTTCGAGGCACCTGGGACGGCAGTCCGGAGTTGCAGACGTTTTTTCAGAACCCCGCTGTTGCCGCGGTGCAGAAGGTGGCGATTCTCGACAAGCTCAACGCGAAGCTCGGCCTGCAGAAGGAACTGCGCAATCTGCTCGCGGTGCTCATCAACAACGACCGCATCGGCCATGTGCACGAAGTGGCCGCGGCCTATCGCGCCGAATTGCAGGAGCGGCTCGGCATTCGTGCAGGCCGAGATTGTCACTGCGCGCGAACTCGGCGACGACGAGCGCAACACGCTCATCGCCGGCGTGGGCAAGCTGGCCGGGGCGCGCATCGAGGCGAATTTCAAGCTCGATCAGATCGATTCTCGGCGGCGCCGTGGTGCGCATCGGATCCACGGTCTACGACGGCTCGGTTCGCGGACGGCTGGAGCGACTGAAAGAAGCATTGGTGGCGGGATGAAAGCGCAGTTCACAGTTCGTAGTTCTTAGTTCAGCAGATTTGAGCATCAATCGCAAACTACGAATTTCAGATCTAGCGAACTGCAAACTTAGAACTACGAAGTAAGAACTGACGAACTGTAAGGAACTGCAACAATGGCTCAGATCAAGGCAGACGAGATTACACAACTTCTTCGCGAGCAGATCGCGAACTACGACTCCAAGGTGCAGGTCGACGAAGTCGGGACCATCACTTCGCTTGGCGACGGCATCGCGCGCCTTCACGGCCTCGACAAGGTCATGGCCGGCGAATTGCTCAGCTTCCCGCACGGCATTGCCGGACTGGCGCTGAGTCTCGAAGAGGATCAGGTGGGCGCCGTGATCCTGGGCGACTACACCGAGCTCAGCGAAGGCAACGAGGTCAAGCGCACCGGCAAGATTCTGAGTGTGCCGGTGGGCGAAGCCATGATCGGCCGCGTGGTGGACGCTCTCGGCCAGCCTATCGACGACAAGGGACCCATTGCGTCCACGGAGACGCTGCCCAGTCGAGCGGCTGGCGCCGGGCATCATCGATCGCCAGGGAGTGCGCGAGCCGATGGCGACCGGCCTCAAGGCCATCGACGCCATGATTCCCGATCGGCCGCGGACAGCGCGAGCTGATCATCGGCGACCGCCAGACGGGCAAAACCGCCGTGCTGCTCGACACCATCATCAACAACGCGAAAAACGACCTGATCTGCATCTACTGCGCCATTGGTCAGAAGCGTTCGTCGATCGCGCAGGTAGTGCAGACGCTGACTGAAGCCGGCGCCATGGGGCACACGATTGTCGTTGCCGCCTCAGCCTCAGAGCCCGCGCCGATGCTCTACATTGCGCCCTATGCGGCGACCGCCATCGGCGAGTTTTTCCGCGACTCGGGACGCCACGCCCTGGTGATGTACGACGATCTGTCGAAGCACGCCATGGCGTACCGCGAGATCTCGCTGCTGCTGCGCCGTCCGCCGGGCCGCGAAGCTTATCCGGGCGACGTGTTCTATCTCCACTCGCGGTTGCTCGAGCGCTCGTCCAAGATGAGCGACAAGCGGGGCGGCGGATCGCTGACCGCTCTGCCCGTGATCGAAACCCAGGCGGGCGACGTCTCGGCGTACATTCCGACCAACGTGATTTCGATTACGGACGGCCAGATCTTTTTGGAAACCGACCTGTTCAACTCCGGCGTGCGTCCGGCCGTCAACGTGGGCCTTTCGGTTTCGCGCGTAGGCTTCTCCGCGGCCATCAAGGCGGTCAAGCAGGTGGGCTCGACGCTCAAGCTGGACCTCGCGCAGTATCGCGAATTGGCGGCATTCGCGCAGTTCGGCTCGGACCTCGATCCGCTGACGCAGAAGCAGTTGAACCGCGGCCAGCGCCTGACGGAATTGTTGAAGCAACCGCAGTTTCACCCGCTCACCTGGCAACAGCAGGTGTTGATTCTCTTCAGCTGGCACGCAGGGCTACCTGGATGATCTCAAGGTCTCCGATATTCGCGCCTTTGAAGATGGCTTGTACAAGTACTTCGCCGCGGCGCAGACCGGTCTTCTGGACGATCTGACCAAGAAGAAGCAGCTCGACGACGATGTGCGCAACCGGCTGCATGCGGCGCTCAAGGAATACAAGGCAGGCTTCACAGCGGAGAAGAGCCGAAGCCGTAACGGCGTAAGAGCAGTTCGTAGTTCATGAGTTCTCAGTGCCAGGGCGGAACTCATGAAACTGCGAGCTGTGAAGCTTGAACTCTGAACTACGAACTGAGAACTGATGAACTGAACTATGGCAAACGTCCTCGATCTTACGGCGGCGCATTCGCAGCGTGAAAAACACGCGCCAGATCACCAAGGCCATGAAGATGGTGGCCGCGGCCAAGCTGCGCCGCGCGCAGGAGCGCGCCATGGCGGCGCGGCCCTACGCCAAGATGATCACCAGCGTGCTCGAGTCGCTCATCCGACGCATCGAGATCTTCGATCCCGAGACCGGCAATCTGCGCCATCCGCTGTTTATCACGCGGCCCGAGAAGCGCGTGCTGCTGGTCATTGTCAGCGGCGACAAGGGATTTGCCGGCGCATTCAACGCCAACATCCTCAAGACCGCCTACCAGTTCATCGGCGGCAACACCGACAAAGAAATTGACGTCGAAGCCGTCGGCCGCAAAGGCCGCGACCAGATGCGCCGCCGTTATCCCGTTCGCCGTCTACACCGAGACGCAGGACGCCGAAGGCCACGCCCACAAGACCCGCGAGCGCAAGGCGGCCATCGAAGTCACCGGCGATCATCCCGGCATGCTCGAGAAGCTCGAGACCGGGCGCGTCTTCGAGCTGGCCCAGGACATCATCGCGCGCTACGTGCACGAAGAAATCGACTCCGCTACATCGTCTACAACGAATTCAAATCGGTCATCTCGCAGCGGCTCGTGGTCGAGCAGCTGCTGCCGCTGATCAAGATCGGCAGTCCGCGCATTGCCGGCGCCGTCGAACCGACCCTGGAAGAGCGCGAACGCGCCGCCGAGGCCGCACGCAGCGCGGGCATCGAGCTCGAGCCGGCCGATACGCACGAGGCCGAAGAGGAAGCGAAAAAATTCGGCACCGCCGACGTGGATTACATCTACGAGCAGCCGGCGGAAGAGCTGTTTGCGGGCCTGATTCCGCAGTATGTTTTCGCAATGCTGTTTCACGCCATGGCAGAGTCGGTGGCAGCCGAGCAGGCGGCGCGCATGACGGCGATGGATTCGGCGACCAACAACGCCTCCGACATGATCGACGCGCTACACGCTGCACATGAATCGCGTGCGCCAGGCGGCCATCACCAAGGAAATCATTGAAATTGTCAGCGGCGCCGCCGCTGTTAGCTCTTAAGGCAAGGCAGATATGGCAGAAAACATCGGCAAGGTAATTCAGATCTCCGGTCCCGCGGTCGACGTGCAGTTTGAAGAAGCGACGATGCCGCCCATCTACCAGGCATTGCGCGTCACCAGCGACGGCTTCAAGGTGCCCACGCCCATCAACGTGATTCTCGAGGTGCAGCAGCACCTGGGCGAAGGCCGCGTGCGCACGGTCGCCATGGAAGCCACCGACGGCATGGTGCGCGGCATGAAGGCGCATCGACCTCGGCGGTCCCATTCGCGTGCCGGTGGGCAAAGAGACGCTGGGCCGCGTCATCAACGTGATCGGCGAGCCGGTGGACGAACTCGGACCCATCGGCGAGAAGACCCGCAATCCCATTCATCGCCCTGCACCGCTCTTCGATGAGCAGTCGACGAGCGAAGAAATGTTCGAGACCGGCATCAAGGTCATCGATCTGATTCAGCCGTTTTTGAAGGGCGGCAAGATCGGCCTCTTCGGCGGCGCCGGCGTGGGCAAAACGGTTGTGATTCAGGAACTCATCACCAATGTGGCCACGAAACATGGCGGCTTCTCGGTGTTTGCCGGCGTGGGCGAGCGCACCCGCGAGGGCAACGATCTCTGGACCGAGATGACCGAGTCCGGCGTGATCAAGCCCGGCAAATGGCAGGAGTCAAAGTGCGCGCTGGTGTACGGCCAAATGACCGAGCCCCCCGGAGCGCGTCTGCGCGTGGCGCTGACCGGCCTCACCGTCGCCGAGTACTTCCGCGACGTGGAGGGCGCGGACACGCTGCTCTTCATCGACAACATTTTCCGTTTCACGCAGGCCGGCTCTGAAGTATCGACGCTGCTTGGTCGTATGCCTTCCGCCGTGGGCTACCAGCCCAACCTCGCCACGGAAATGGGCGAGCTGCAGGAGCGCATCACTTCGACCAGCAAGGGTTCTGTCACTTCCGTGCAGGCTGTCTACGTGCCTGCCGACGACTTGACCGATCCGGCGCCGGCAACAACCTTTGCTCACCTCGACGCGACCACAGTGTTGAGCCGCCCGCTCTCGGAACTCGGTATCTATCCGGCCGTCGACCCGCTGGCGTCAACCTCACGCATTCTCACCGCGCGCGTGGTGGGCGACGAGCACTACGATGTCGCACAGGGCGTCAAACGAATTCTGCAGCGCTACAAGGACCTGCAGGACATCATCGCCATTCTGGGCATCGACGAGCTTTCGGAAGAAGACAAGCTCACCGTGGCCCGCGCGCGCAAAGTGCAGAAGTTTTTGTCGCAACCCTTCCACGTGGCGGAGCAATTTACCGGCATCCCGGGCCAGTACGTGAAGATTGCCGATACGGTGCGCAGCTTCAAGGGCATCATTGAGGGCAAATACGACGACATACCCGAGCAGGCGTTTTACATGCAGGGTGCGATTGAAGACGTGCTCAAGAAGGCAGAAGAGCTGAAGGCAACGGCGTAAGAGGCAGGGAACAGTTGGAACAGGGAACAGTCATGATCGTGCGAATTCGGAATTCTAGAATTTTTTTCTATTCCCTATTCCCTGATCCCTGTTCCCTTGAATCCTGGAAGGATTCACATGGCTGACGCAACCACAAATCAACTTCGTGTCAGGCTGGTCACGCCGGAGCGCATTCTGTTCGAGACGCTGGCCGATTCGGTCGATCTTACCGGGAAAGACGGGCTATCTGGAGCCGCTGTACGGGCATGCCCCCCTGGTGTCGTTGCTGGGCGCGGGCGATGTCATCGTGCACGGCGGCGAACAAGACGGGCAACGTTACAACGTGAACTGGGGTTTCGTTGAAGTCCTGCCGGATCGCGTGACGATCCTGGCCAACGATGCGCTGAAGCCTGAAGAGATCGATGTGCCGCGCGCCGAAAAGCAGCTTGATCGCGGCCAGCAGGAATGGAAAGACGCCGGTGACAGCGAAGACGCCTACACTGAAGCTCTGCGCGTCATCGCCGAAGCCGAAGCCAAGATTGCCTCGGCGGCCGCGAAGGCTACGCTCGCTGACGCCAGTCTGTAAATGGTGAAGAAAGACAAGGCCCTGCTCATGGAGCAGGGCCTTCTTGCGTTGGACGAGCGACATGACTGGCGTGACGTGGGCTCCGTGCCGGACAATGTTTCTTCTTCCTCAAGTGCGCATTTGAAAGCGAGCCTTCGATGAGACGCGTTGGAAAACTCCGATTCTTCGCGGTGCTGAGCTTGGCAATGACCAGTGTCCTCTTTGCCCAGTCCCTTCCACCCACCCACGTCGACGACTTCACCGGCCATCCGCGCGTCGTCATCATCAGCGACATCGGCAACGAGCCTGACGATCAGATGTCCTTCGTCCGCCTACTGCTCTACTCCAACGAACTCGACATCGAAGCCATGATCGCCACCACTTCAACGTGGCAGAAGAAGGCAACGCATCCTGAGACGATGCACCAGCTCATCGATGCCTACGGGCAGGTGCGGCCCAACCTCCTGCTCAACGCGAAGGGCTGGCCCGAAGCTGCCGATCTGGACAGCCGCGTCTACGCCGGCCAAACAGCTTACGGCATGGCGGCCACCGGCCCCGGCAAAACATCCGACGGAGCCCGCGCGATCCTCAGCGCCGCTGAACGCGACGATCCGCGCCCGCTGTGGATCTGCATCTGGGGCGGCGCCAACACTCTCGCGCAAGCGCTGATCGAAGCACGCGTTCAGCCCGCACGCCCGACCAACTCGCCAAGCTCGATCGCCAAACTTCGCGTCTACTCCATCTCCGATCAGGACGACGCCGGTCCATGGATCCGCCGCGAATTTCCTGACCTCTTCTACATCGTGACGCCATCGACGCCGACCAGCGGGGAATACGCCTATGCCACGTGGACCGGCATCAGCGGCGACCGTTACTACCGCAATGGCGCGGGCGCCGACTTCACCACCGTCACCAACGAATGGCTCGACACAAATATCCGCAGCAAAGGCCCGCTGGGCAAGGTGTATCCAAAGTTCATGTTCATCATGGAAGGCGACACGCCGTCGTATCTGGGCCTGATCGACAACGGCCTCGCGGCCTGGCGTCGGCCCGATTGGGGCGGATGGGGCGGCCGCTATGTCTATCGCCAGCCGTACGGCGAAACTCATCCCATCTGGACGCAGGGCGGCGACGAATTTGCGCGCGTCACTTCGCAGGACACCGTGACTGGGCCTGACGGCGAGGAGCACGTTTCCGATCAGGCGACGATCTGGCGCTGGCGCGAGGCCTTCCAGAACGATTTTGCCGCGCGCATGACATGGACCATCGCCGACTTCGCCCACGCCAACCACAATCCCATCGCGGTGGTGAACGGCCAGACCGGCACCGCACCGATCGAAATTGACGTCAACGCGGGGCAATCCATCACTCTCGACGCGAGCCAAAGCTCCGATCCTGATGGGCAGCCGCTCAGCTTTCGCTGGTTCCACTACGCTGAAGCGGGCAGTGCCGACGGCAACCTCGCCGCGTTGACGCTGACCGGTGCCGACACGCCGCGCCTCACCGTGCACGTGCCGATGCGCCCTGCCGGCCGCTCTGGCTTCCGCTGATTCCCTGCAAGGGCGGTGGCACGGCCCACATCATTCTTGCGGTGACTGACAACGGCACGCCGCGGCTGACTTCCTATCGGCGGATCATTTTGCATGTGCATCCGGCAACCGCAACGCCCTAGCCGCGGGAGTGGGCAACCGGCCTGACAAGCGCCTACAATGCAAGTGTCATGGCGAAAGCGAAGGAACAGACGTTTGAAGTTGCGTGTCCCGATTGCGGAGCAATGATCAAGATCGATGCCGCCACCGGCCTGGTGGTCAGCCATACCCCGGCACCGCGCAAGCGCATGTTTGAAGATCTGGAAACCGCCGCCAAAGCGATGCGCGAGCAGGACGAGCGCAAGGAGTCCATCTTCCGTCAATCGGTCGATGCGGAGAAGAATAAGGAAGACCTGTTCGAAAAGAAATTTGCCGAGGCGCTGCGCAAAGCCAAGGACGCGCCCGAGGGCAAGCCGCTGCGCGATTTCGATCTGGATTGATCGGGCACTCTCGTCAAATAATTTCGACCTGCTTTTCCTCAGGCGATCTGCGCCCGCATCGTACTTGGTATGCAGCATAATAGAGCGAAACCAGAGTTGGTGTGTCTTGCTCGGAACGAGCATCGCTGCACTGAAGGAGAAATGAATGGGCATCGTGTCAATCCCCAGACGCAAGAGCAAGTGAACGCGAACAGGTGAATGCTCCTGAGGCGGATTCTCCCAATTGGGTCAACCTCGCTGCAGGTGGAACGCTGCTGGCAGGAGGCCTGCTTCTGCTCACCGGCCAACGCCGCGCCGGCATTGTCATGGCCGTGGCGGGTTCAGCACTCACGCTGCTCGGCGAGCAGGAGATTGTGCGCGACTGGTGGGAGCAAATCCCCGACTTACTCGATCACGTGCAGAACATGATTGGCCGCGTGCAGAGTTCGATGGAAGAGCTCAGGTCACGCGCGAGAATCTGCACCAGGTAATCACTGGCACAGGTCGATAGCCTCGATCCGCGCCTGATCTTTTTCTAGATGCCCAACTGGCGTCGTCCCGCCTCGCTGATGCGGTGCGGCGTCCATTTCGGCTCCCACACCAGGTCGACTTCCACTTTGCTGATCTCCTGCATGCCGGCCAGCCGGTTGTTCACCTGCTCGAAGATCAGTCCGCTGGCGGGGCATTGCGGCGTGGTCAGGGTCATCGTGACCTTGACCCACTGGCGCGGCCACGCCGGCGTGGAGTCCGGATCGGGGCCGGTTGCGACGCCGTAGATCAGGCCCAGATCAACGAGATTGAGTTTTACCTCGGGATCGAAGCAATCGCGCAAAGCATTGCAGGATTTCGGCTTCGGAGAGCATTTCTAATTCTTTCGCTCGACCAGGTAGCGCGCCACCGACTTGAGTCCATCGGCGCGGCTGCCGTAGGGCTCGAGCGCGGCAAAGGCCTCTTCAATCAGGCGTCGCGGCATCGCGTCGGCTCTGCTCAATGCCGAAGACCGCCGGCCAGGTGGCTTTTTCCGTGGCCTGATCCTTGCCCGCGGTCTTGCCCAGGTGCGCCGAGTCCACCGTCATGTCGAGCACGTCGTCCACGATCTGGAAAGCCAGGCCGGCTTTGCGTCCGAACAGATCGAGCCGCGCGACATCGTCGGCATTGGCTCCGGCGTAGACGCCGCCCGCCACCACGCTCACGCGAATCAGCGCGCCGGTCTTGGCGCGATGAATGGCTTCGACCAGTTCCGGCGTCGGCTTGAGATGCTCGCTTTCGAGATCCAGCACCTGGCCGCCGATCATGCCGTCGACTGTGCCCGACTGCGTTCGCGATGAGCCCGATGATCTGGACGACAGCCGCCGGCGGCGCGTCCAGGCCGGCCAGCACTTCGAAAGCCCGCGTCTGCAGCGCGTCGCCGGCCAGAATCGCGATGGCTTCGCCGAAGGCCATGTGGCAGGTCGGCTTGCCGCGGCGCAGATCGTCGTTGTCGAGCGCCGGCAGGTCGTCGTGGATCAGCGAGTAGGTGTGCAGCATCTCGATGGCTGCGCCCAGCCGCTCAATTCCCTTGGGGAGCTTCGCCGGCAATGGTGGCCGCGGCCTGCATCGCCAGCACCGGCCGCAGCCGCTTGCCGCCGGCAAATGTCGAGTGGCGCATCGCGCCGTGAATCGAGGCGGGCACGACATCGGTGCCGGGAATCAGCGCTTCCAGCGCCCTGTCGGTCAGCTCCGCGCCTTCCTGAATCAGAGATTTCACGTCGCTCGGCATTCTCCTCATGATAAACGAGCCGGCGCTAGCCTTCGCTTCGATCGCACCAGAAGCCCAGTCAGCAGCACAAGCGCACAAGCGCGCTGAGCCAGCGCCCAATCCACGTGTCCTCGGGTCGTGGTCCAGTCCACCGTTACGTCAGTCGGTGCCTTGCTGAACGGGCACAGCGATCAGGCCATCGGCGCGCTCGCGGCAAGGTCGACAACGGCTGTCCGTTCACCCGCACCTGCCATGCCGGGATAGCTGCGCAGACGCAGAATCAGATAGCCGGCGTGGGCGACGTTGGCGTCCACGCGCAGATGCTCGGCCGATTCGCCGCGACGGAGCCGATGCGGGAAATGTCTGCTCGCAGCTACCCTGATCCGGAGTCCACTCGAGTTCGCCCGCCGCCGAGGCTTGCCCCAGCGGCGTAGTCGCCGACGGGTTCAGGCAAGCGACCGGCAGCCCCATCGCGATCAGGGAATTGTCGGCGCCCAGCGGGCGCGTATTCGTCGGCGCCTTCAAACCCTGTGCCCGCGCGGTAGACGCTCACATGCCGCGACAGCATCTTCCTCGTCGCAAGCCTGAAAAAAGCTGAACCCGGCCGAACGCCGGTCGCCGCCAGAAAAACAAGGCGCAGACACGCGAGCACCGCAATGCGCCATCCGCGTCGCGACAGCCAGACCGCCGACGCAAAGAAGATGCCCATCGGCGCCTCAAGCACCACCAGCCAGCGCCAGGGAAACTGCAGAAATCGCAGCTTGGGCAGCAGATTCCACACCGGACCGGAAATCGGGAACTGCAGAAACAGCACGGCCAGCGGGATGAGCGCCAGCGGAATCCACCAGCGCGTCTTGCCGCGAAATTGATGACGCGCCCAGCAGACCAGCATGCCTGAGACGGCAACCGCGATCATGGTCGTCGCAATCGCCGAGGCCTTCAGCAATTCCAGATCGTGCAGTTCAAGCGCGGGTCGGCATGGCGCGCGAAGAGCCAGCTGTTTTCGACCTGGTATCCGGGATCGTCGATGGCCTGGCGAATGTCGACCCAGCGCTGCTCGATCGCAGCCGGCACGAGGTAGAACGCGCGAGGCCCAGTCCAAGCGCGGCTGCGACGCGCGCGCACCAGCGGCGCGCCCGATCGCCGCAGCACCGCGACAGCCAGCGCAACCGCAGCCAGCAGATAGCTGGCCATCACGCCCAGCGGCGCATTCGAGAGCCATGCGCCTGCGAGGACCAGAGCCAGCGGCGCAGCTGAGCCGTCGAAGGCCCGTCGCCAACCCGGCGCGTGTCGGCATGCGGTCGCGCAAGATGAGACAGCAGCAGCAGCGGAATCCAGAAGCCGCCGGCCAGCTCGCCGAAGGCCGAGCGCTCGTAGGCCGTGAACAGGCGTAGCCGGAGAACAGTGCCGCGCATCCGGCCAGCGTCGCCGGGCCTTCGTCAAGCATGCTGGCGCGCCAGCGCGCGCGTCGCCAGGCCGGTGCCGGCCAGAAGCAGAAAGGTCAGCGCGACCGGAACCAGCTTCCAGGGCATGCACGAAGCCCAGCGCCGCGCCCAGCATCCACGTCAGCGGCGGATAGAAGACGAAGCGCGGCTCGCCTGCGCCGTAGTTCGCGCTCGGCGTCCAGTGCGGGTACAGAATCCCTTGCGCCAGCTCTGTTGCGCATCGAGCCACGAGACCAGATGGAAGTCGAAGTCGTGGCCGCAGGAGTTGCCGCAGGAATAATTGCGGCGCGGTCGCGACAAGCGCAGCAACAAGGATAACCGCGACGGCCAGATGAAGCGGCGCTCGGCGCTCGCGCTCCCAGAGTCGCTCCGGCGTGTCCTGATCCCTGTTCCCTGATTCCCTGTTCCCTGTTCTTTCATGGCAGCAGGCGCAGCGTGTGCTGCGTTTGCGCGGCGACTGCGGCCGGGCTGAAGGGAAGCGCAAACGTCGTGCCGCCGTAGTAGTCGTTCCACTGGTCGCGGAAGTAGGGGCTGTAGGGGTTGCCGCTCTCGCCGAGCACGATGTTCTCCGTCGAGCCGTCGATGTTGCTCCAGTCCATGGTGAATCGCTGCGAAGGCCCGAAGGCGCGGCCTGACCTGCTTCACCGTCACCGTGTCGCCGCTCAGCGGCTGCGGGCCGGTGCCGGCGATGCGGCCAACGAAGGGCAGAAAGCCGGCCAGCGGATGCTCGAGATCGATCACGTGCCAGCTGCCGTAGCTCCAGCGGCTCACATCGGCCGGGAGCTTTGCCGTTTCCATGCCGTTGCGCACGGCTTCGGTCAGCGCAGCGTCCCAGTTCTTGTAGCCCGGCGGAAGCCAGTCCGGGTTGCCGTGCATCACGATCTCTTCCTCGCAAAGTTCGACTCGGACCAGAGATACTGACCGGCCAGCTCTGCCCAGCTTTGGCTCGAGGATCATCGGCCCAGCGCTTCGCGCGCCTGCGTGACCAGCGAAGCCGCGGCGGAGTCGGTGGTCAGTCGCCCATCCCAGCTCCGCATCAGGTCGGCGGCCTTGCGCAGCCGCTCGTCGGCGCCGGCGGTGTGGTCGATGGCGTAGGCAAAGCGATGCGCCATCTCCTGGTCCACCTCGCTGTAGACATCCGTCTGCACGGCCAGCATGTCCTGCGGCGAAGCTGGTCGCGCCCCTGCAGCGATTTGTAGATGCGCTCGGCGCGATAGGGATCGGCCCACTCCAGCGTGAGCGGATAGGGCGAATTGTCCGTCGTGACGCGCGAGTTGGCCGTGGCCAGAAAGCCCGACGGCGGATCGAACGCGTTGGGCATGTCGTCGAAGGGAATGTAGCCCTGCCACTCATGCGCTGCATCGTGAATGGGCACGTCCACGATAGCCCGGCCGGGACGGAGCGGAACGCGGCCCACCGCGTGATACGCAATGTGTCCCTGGTCGTCGGCGTAGACGACATTCTGCGTGGGCCAGCACCACGTGCTCGAGCGCCGCCGAAACTCCGCCCAGTTCGCTGCACGTTCGATCTGGTAGAGCGGCAGCGTGTTGAGCGTCGGGATCGTAGAGCGTCCACTTGAGCGCGATGGCCGCGTCTCTCTTGTGAACAGCGGATTCAGCAGCGGCCCGTGCGCGGTGGATTGCACATCGAGAGCCACATCTTTGCCGCCGCGCACATGGATGACCTCGTGGTCCACGGCCAGTGGTTTCCAGTGCCATCCGATCGCCTGGTAGTTGCCCTTGCCGTCGAGCTTCTCGACGTAGAGATCCTGCACGTCGGCATAGAGCGCGGTGATATCCCCAGGCCACGTGCTCGTTGTGGCCCGCAATGACAAACGGGAACGCCGGCAGCGTGACGCCCGCGGCGTGAAAGCCGGGCGCGCGCAGATCGGCCATGTACCAGATGTTCGGCACCGTCAGCGACAGGTGCATGTCGTTCGAGAGCAGCGGCTTTCCGCTGGCGGTGTGCCGGCCGGCAATGACCCAGTTGTTCGATCCCGGCACGCAGCCGTCGCATGCGGTCCAGGCCGAGCAGCGCGCGCAGCATGCACGGATGTCTTCGTGCGGCGACCGAGCGCGTTTGGGTGCGATCGTCGTCTTCATCGTCATCGTGGCTCGGGCGGAATCGGATGCGGCTGGCTCAGGTCCACCACCTGCCCGGTGGGCGGATGATCGCGCCACGAACCGACGGGATAAAGATCGGCCTCGAGCTTCGGATTGTGCAGCTCTGGCGGCGATCCGCTCGCGCGCCAGCTTCGACATCCCAATGGGCGTCGAGCGTTTGCACCATCATGGCACGCCGATACTGAGCGAATCCGCTCCGCTCCATGGCTTGGGCCGATAGTGCAAGCAGCGCGAACTCCGGAGGAAGCGAATCGGGATGCTGCGCGATGAAGAGATTCACGCCGCGCGCATAGGCATCCAGCCGTGCGCGGTCGGCTTCGGCGAGGTTGCGTATAGATGCGTTGCGCCGTGTTGCGGAACTGGAAGACCCGCTGGGCGGTGTCGTGCCTCACCAGCGAGCGGCCCATCATCTCGGCCAGTTCGCCGTTGGCGTTGCGGCGGAAAACGTCCATCTGCCACAAGCGGTCCTGCGCGGTCACGTAGCCCTGCGCGACAAACAGATCTTCCTGCGTTGCCGCCTCGATGTGGGGAACGCCATGCGCGTCGCGACGCACCATCACCGGCGCGGAAAGCCCAGCCAGGTGCAGGTCGCCATCGAGGACCGGCAAGCGCTGCCTTTGTTACAGAGCGCAGCCAGAGCACGCCTGCGCCGCAACGAGACAGCAGAATCAAGAGAAGGCTGACCGCAGACCATGCATAATCCGCAGCCAGCGGCGCGCTCGACTGCGAGCCAGCGAAGCAGTTGGTTGGTCGGTTGTGGAACTCTCGGGATGGGGCATCGGTCACGAACAGGATACCGCCGGACTGCCGTTCGCGCCGACTCGGATGGTTGTGGAATCAATGTCTCGGAAAAAAATCACGCAGGCTCGACTGCGCCAGCATTACGGGAATGCAGCCGCTGCAGCCTCTCGCTTGCGTCCGTAGACAGCCAACAGGAGCGCGAGCAACAGCAGAATGACCGGCACCACCAGCAGGCTGCCTTCCGGCCCGTCGGTGCCACCGCTCCAAAGAGTGTTGCCGGCGGGGGTCGTCGTCAGAAAATGGCGCTGCGCCACCAAGCCGCTGTCCGGCGTGCCATAGAAATAGGTCTCCGCCCAGTCCCACGCCGCATGGCATCCGATCGCCCACCACGCCGAACCCGTCACCCGCACGCTGACGCAGAAGACGAAGCCGATGAACGCCGCGGCAAAGATTCCGATCGCATTTTCGCCGTTGTTGCCGGTGTGAAAATATCCGAATGCCGTCGAGGTCGCCCACGATGCCTGCCAGAAGCTCGAATTTTTCGCGCCGTCGCGATGCACCAGCCAGCACGGAATGGACCCCCAACAGCGCGATCACGAAAACACCTGCTGGACCCCTTTGGATTGTGGCTCCCAAGTAGCAGCAGGCAAAGACTGCCCACGGTAGCCAGCGCCCACCAGAAATTGATGCCCCGCGTGAGTGTGAACAGCAGGTAACAACGGAAGCTTCCCTCCTCAAACAGGCCAACCAGCAGAAAATGCGCACGCCCACACGCTGCCATATTCGAGCGCCTGCCCGCCACTCAGCGCCGCATGGCCAAAGTGAATCCAACCACCCCCGGCCAGCGCGGCGACCAGCACGGAGAGCGCTGCAAACCCCGCTGCGATCCCACCCGCGAAGTGCCGCAGCCACCGCGAATCTGCCAGGTTGTAGTCCACAATCCGCCGATGCTCGATGTGTACCATCACGACGCCGATTGCGAGAATGGCAACCACCGGGATCAACTCGGAGATCAGGACGATGAACGGCGAAAATACGCCATCCGCCAGAGCCGTGGATACGCGGTGACTGCAATCGTGTCCAGTACCGGCGTGACCAGCCAATAGAGCGCGATGGACAGCAAAGCCGACCACCCGGCGCGCAAGCCCCGGTCGCCCATCAGGATCCAGGACAGGTCGTGTTCACGCTTGAATTCGGGAACGGTAACTTCGCGTCTCCCAGCCGCCGAGTCCATTCCCGTGGCCTTCGTCCGGCGGCTACTTCCGGTGCGCGGGAGTCCAAATGCGGCTCCATTGACGTTCCTCGACCCCCGGCGGCGAAATCCTGAAAAGAGAATTCTACTGAAGACCCTTTGTTGCCGCGAGAATGCCCCGTCTTCCACGGCGGCTGATCCGAATCAATCATCTGTATGAGTCCAGCACCGCCGTGCCTTGACAGAATGAGTCCCGCGCACGATTCTTAACATTCCGGCTTCTACGGAATCTGTTCCACGGAGCGGTGCTTTTTGCAAGTTCGCGTGTTCTATCACGATAAGTGTTTCGACGGAGCCTGCTCGGCCTCGCTGTTCACGCGCTTTCATCGCGAGTGCATCGCCAAGGGCGCGAGCTACGAGTATCACGGCCTGGTTCATCGCGCCGGAGCCCTCTTCGACGAGAGCGAGTTCACGGGCGACGAGAACGCAATCGTCGATTTCAAATATTCGGCCTCGCCGAAAATCACCTGGTGGTTCGATCATCATCTCTCCGCATTTCTGACGCCGCAGGACCAGGAGCATTTCCGCGCCTGCCAGCGCGATCCGGCCTGCGCCGCGCGCAAGTTCTTCGACCCCACCTACACCTCGTGCACCAAGTTTCTTGCGCACATCGGCTCGACGAAGTTCGGCTTCGACACCGAGCCGGTGGCCGACATGATTCACTGGGCCAACATCGTCGACGGCGCGCAGTACGAGAGCCCCGAAGCCGCTGTCGAAATGGCCGCGCCGGCCATGAAGCTCACCCTGATCATCGAGTCCACGCAGGACCCGGCATTCATTCCCGCGCTCATTCCGCTGCTCACGGAGATGCCGCTGGCCGAGGTGCTGGCGCAGCCGTTTGTCGCGCAGCTTGCTGCCCCCGTTGCTGCGAGCGTCATCAGCAGGCCATCGAGCTGATCCGCTCGCGCAGTGAAGAAAGCGACGGCACGATCTTTTTCGACATCACCGATCAGCCGATGGAAGGGTTCAACAAGTTCATCCCCTACTACCTGCACCCGCAGGCCACCTACTCGATCGGCCTGTCGAAGTCGAGCTTCCGCACCAAGGTTGCCGTGGGCTCCAATCCCTGGACCAAGGCCGACCCGGCGAAGATGGTGAACCTTGCGCAGGTCTGCGAGCGCTACGGCGGCGGCGGCCATGCGCGCGTGGGCGCCATCAGCTTTCCGCCCGACCAGGCCGACAAGGCGCGCGCCGCTGCCGCTGAAATCGTGGCCGAGCTCACGAGCGAAGAACCCGCTGTAAGCCGTCTCAAAGCCAATGACTGAACCCGTCCGGATTTGTCCCCAATCATGACAGAACCGATCCGGCACCTGTTCGCCTACGGCACGCTGCAGCCGGGGCTCGCGCCAGCGGAGATTGCCCCGGTGGTGGAGAAGCTGCGACCGGTGGGTGAGGGCTTCGTCTACGGAAAACTCTATGACCTCGGCGATTATCCGGGCGCAGTCATCGATCCTGCATCCGCATGGATCGTCTATGGGACCGTCTACGAACTGCCGGGAGATGCCGAGGTTTTGCGGCAACTGGACTCCTACGAGGGTCCTGAGTATGTGCGGATCGAACAGTTGGTGACTCTCACGGCAGGTGGTGTGGTGAGCTGTTGGGTCTACGACTTCCAAGGCAGACCCGGCCAAGAGCGCTTTGTTGCGAGTGGGCGCTATACGAAAAAATGCGATCCAGGCTAAGCCAAGGCTGCGGGTTTCCGTTGGTTGAGGGCCGGTTTTGCCGATTGCCGGCGCCTCTCGCTCCGTCTCGAGGGAACACGCGCGGTACTCTTACCCTCTTCTAGCTCCGCTTTGGGAGCTACGGTGAGGGTGACCGCTAATTTCAACCGGTCGGCGAATTGCAGGAGCCGGGTTATGCTGAAGCGCGCGATCTGGCCACGGAGCAACAGGCTCGCGTCGGGTTGATGAATCTCCAGCATTTTGGCGAGTTGGGACTGCGTGAGCTTTTGCGTCTCAATTTCGGCGCGAATTGGAACCCAGAGGTTGTGTTTGATCTCCATCTCACGGATTTCCTCCGGAGAGAATCCGAGATCCTCCAGCACGTTGCCGGTCGAGATGTGTCCGGGTTTTCTTACCACTTTTCCGCTTGGCATCTGTTCTCCCTTCCTGAATCCGTTGCCTAACCTGCGCGAACCGCGTCCGCGCCCGATTCAGATCGTTCTTTTCGGTTTTTCGGCTCTTCTTCGTGAATGAATCCAGCACGTAGATCGTGTTTTCATACGAGCAAGATAGATCACGCGATACCAGGCTGCCTCGTCCGCAGCTTTCAATTCAAAGACTCCCTGCCCGATGGACTGCATGGGACGGGCCGCGAGGTTCGGCCGCTCTCCTTGCTGAAGATTCAAGAGAGACATTCCGAAGTCGCGCTGTATTTCGCGCGGCCATTGCTTCAAAACTTCGAGTGAATTGCCCTCCCACGAGATGATGGCCTGCGCCCGCTGAATGATCTGCTCCCTGTGGATCATAGAAATCCTTCTGATGATGAGCGAGGCGGCTAATAGATGCCCGCGCGCGATGTCTCATCAAGATTCAAGAGCCACTTGCGGCACTTTTTATGTCCAGCGTGGAGCCTGATCGGTAGAGCCGAACCCTGTTGGTGCAATTATAGCAAATTTGCTATTTGAGATTGAAGCAAAGCTGGGAAATCGTCTAATCCGGGATTTGCTGCGTGCTTACACCTTTTCTTTCAGGCTCGGCCAATCGGCACGGCGTTTGTGCAGAAACGCCTGCACACCTTCTTTGAAGTCCTCGGTCGAGCGCTGCTGCGCATTTGCGTCGATGGCGTCTGCGAGTTCTTCATCGAGACGGCGGCTTGCGTGTTTGGCCAGAAGCTTTTTCACGCTCTGCATCGCCTGCGGACTGTTTTGCAACAGCGACTGGGCCAACGCCCTCGCTGTGCACATCAACTGGTCCGGGGTCACAATCTGCGTGACCAGCCCCAGGTCCAGCGCCTCCTGCGCCTTGATCAGGCGGCCAGTCAGCAGCAGGTCGCGCGTATGCTTTTCGCCCACCTGGCGCAGCAGGAACGACGCTACAATCGCCGGCACAAATCCGATGCGGACCTCGGTGTAGCCGAACTTCGCTTCCGGCACTGCCAGGGTGAAGTCGGGAATGGTGGCAAGGCCCATGCCGCCGGCGATCGCCGGCCCGTTCACGGCGGCGATCACCGGCTTGGGAAAGTCATAGAGAGCGCGCAGTACCCGCGCCACATTCTCTGAATCGCGGCGGTTCTCTTCCGGCGTGCGCGCGGAAATCGTCGCCAAATGATCGAGATCGAGCCCGGAACAAAAAGCCGCGCCCGCGCCGGTCAAAATAACCACGCCGCAACTGCACTCCGCCGCATCGTGCAGCGCGCCGGTCAGCTCCTCAATCAACTCTGGGCTCAGAGCGTTGCGCTTTTCCGGACGGTTCAGCGTCAGCGTCCGCACCCCATGGGCGGTCTCAGCAAGGATGTATTGAAAGCGGGACATAGGCGCCTCTTTCAGCGATTACGCCGGCCACCAGTCCGCCGGTGAAGCCCATCGTAGCTCAAAAAGATGAGAACTAGCAGGTGATTCAAATCACGCCAGGGCTTGTGATGGAACTCGTAACGCGAGTTGTCGTCTTCGCTAATCGGGCCGGGAGCGGCTGTGGCACACTGGATGCGCCATGCTGATCGAAATATGGGAACGCCTACGAGGCTACGACAAGTGGGTGCCGGCGACCGCAAAAATCGAGTCGTCGAAGGCAGAGAAAACAGCTCACTATGGTCGCGACGGAAGCGTGAGCTATACATGGGCCGCTGGCGATGAACTGGTTTGGACGGATCTCCAGGGCCAACAACAGAGCGCTGAATTCAAGGTTGACGATGAATCCCCGCTCTACCAACTCGTGGGCGGAGAGGACGTAGCGATCCGATACAATCCCGCCAGACCTGATGAATTCTATTTTCACGAACTTCTACAGTCGCGAGTGCGCCGGTTCTTCCAGTTGGTACTCTACACTTGCATTTTCCTCGCGGTGCTAGTGTGCCTTTTGTGGTTGAACATTCTCACACACACAAGATAGGCAACCCTCCTCACAGCCCGACCTCCCCAGCCCGCTTCTTCATCGCCTCCAGACAAAAGCCGATGTGCGCATCCAGATCCACCCCCAGCTCCGCTGCGCCCTGAATCACGTCCTCCCGATTGACGCCGCGCGCGAACGCCTTGTCCTTCATCTTTTTGCGCACGCTCGGCCACTTCAACATCGGCGATCGCCTTGGTCGGCTTCACCAGCGCACACGCCGTCAGAAATCCCGCCAGCTCGTCGCAGGCAAACAGCGCCTTATCCAGATGCGTCACGCGCGGCACGCCGGAATATTGCGCGTGGCCCAGGATCGCCGTGCGCAACTCCTGCGGCCAGCCCAGCCGCTCCAGTTCGCGCACGCCCACAAAAGGATGCTCCTCCAGCGATGGATGCCGCTCGTAGTCGAAGTCATGCAGCAGCGCCGTGGTGGCGTACAGCTCCAGAAATCGCTCCCGCTCCTCGCCACCCAGACCCAGCCGGTCGGCCTCCGCCTCGCCGCACGCCGAGACGCAGATTTCCACCGCCAGCGCATGCTTGCGCAGGCTGTCGCTCTGCGTCCACTCCGTCAACAATTGCCAGGCCTGCTCGCGGCGAAATTTCGCCTGCGTTTAGGGCGCCGGATTCCATAAGTTTTTACCTCCATGTTGATTCATTTGGTTCGTGATTCTTCGGGGTTTTCCGAGTATGATGGGGAAATCTTAGGGTTGACCCTAAGTTTCTACTTGACAATTATGGTTCATTCCCCCGAAAGTAACACCTATCACGGTGCAAATATGCACCGCGGAGAGCCAAGCTCTGGCACTCCGCAACCAAACGATGGCCACCACCCTTGTGAGCGTGGATACGAGAGAAGTTCTGCGTTGCGACCATTGCAAGCTTGGTGCAATACCGGACCAGCAACTCTCTCTGCAGAAAATGCCGGCAGGCCCCTTGATATCGAGGAGCCAGCACCTCTAGCCCCACAATTGGTGACCACCCAGCCCGTCCCGGCTTCGGCCGAAGCAGGTCTGCAGGTGGCCGGACAGGTGCGCGAGATTCGCCGTGCGCGTCACCTGAGCCAGCGCCAGTTGGCCGAGCCGCATGCAGGTGCCTCGCACCTACATCTCGAAAATCGAGAACGGCAAGGCCATCCCCACACTCGGCTCGCTGGAGCGTCTTGCCAACGCGCTCGAAGTGGAAGTGAGCCAGCTGGTCCGCGACTCGCGCAGCCGCCGCGAAGAAGAAGTGGCCGCGATCCTCGGCCGATCCGTTCCTGGCCGAGATTGCCGTCATTGCTTCCGCACCTCGACTCGCTCCATCGCACCCTGGTTTACGGATCCGTGCGCGACATGGCGACGGGCAGGCGCCGCACGGCCTAAAGCCGTTCGTCCCGGCCCGAGTCTGGTCCGCGCGCTGCGCTGGCGTGGCGCTACTGTGCCTCTCAGTCACTTCGGTGTTGCGCGACGTTCCGCAGCGTTTGCGGCACGTCCGCGCATGTGCTAGGTTCGAAGGTGCCGAGACTTTTTCCGGCAACCGGAGTCCAACGTGGCTCCGTGCTGTTAAATTAACTGGCCCTCCGTCCGGACTGGGCGCCAAACGCCGGTCCTTACTTGTCGATGCTCCTGAGCGCCGGCCCGGAAGCCAAAGTGCAGTGAAGAGGCGATTCCGTTGCAACTGACTGGCACGCTGCGTATCCATGAGCTCACCTCGGATGAGCGCGCGATCTACGCAACGCTCAAGCCCGAGCGCCTTCCCGACCACGTCGCCATCATCATGGACGGAAATGGACGCTGGGCCGGCCGCCGCTCGCTGAAGCGCTTCCTCGGCCATCAGCAGGGCGCGAAGAGCGTCCAGCTCGTCACGGAGACCGCCTCGCGCATCGGCCTGCCCTGGCTTACCCTCTACGCATTTTCACTGGAAAACAACCTGCGCCGCCCGCGCGCCGAAGTCAACTTCCTGATGCGTCTGCTCAAGAGCTATCTCGAGTCGCAACGTGCAGCGCATGATGGATAACAACGTCCGCATCCGCTACATCGGCCGCACCCACGATCTTCCGCCAGAAGTGCAGGACAAGATGCGCTGGGCCGAGGAAACCACCGCGCGCAACACCGGCACCACGCTTACCCTCGCGCTCAACTACGGCGCGCGATCCGAGATGGTGGACGCTTTCCGCGGCCTGGCCGACGAGATGCGGCTCAAACACATCTCTCCGGACCGCATCACCGAAGAAGACATTCACCGCCATCTCTACACGGCTCACATGCCCGACCCCGACCTGCTGATCCGCACCTCGGGCGAGATGCGCGTCTCGAATTATCTTCTGTGGCAAATTGCCTACGCCGAAATCTTCGTCACCGACCGGCTTTGGCCCGACTTTCGCGGCATTCATCTGCTCGAAGCAATCGCCGCCTTCCAGCAGCGCGAACGCCGCTTTGGCGGCATCGGCGAAAGCTGCGGCGAAGTGGAAGAAGATCCCGAGCGTATCAAACTCGCCGCTGGCTGAGCGGCTGTTTCCACATCTCTGCATCGCATCAAATGCGCCCAGCCCTGCTCCCTCAAACGTCCTCCATCAGCGCGCTGCAAGCCGATCACCTCTGAACGCGATCCACACTCCGCCTCCCCTGCACGCGCAGGTTATCCTTCGTCCATGATCGAAACGCTCGCGATCTCCGGCTATCGCTCGCTCCGCAATATCATTCTTCCGCTGGGACGATTGAATGTGGTGACGGGCGCGAACGGCAGCGGGAAATCAAGCCTCTATCGCGCCCTGCGTCTTTTGGCAGACGCCGCCCTGAATACAGTGGTCGGTTCGCTGGCGCGTGAAGGCGGATTGCCGTCGACGCTCTGGGCCGGGCCGGAAACCATCGCGCGCAGCGTCCGGCAGGGCGAGCACCCTGTGGAAGGAACCCCGCGACAGAAAGCCGTCAGCCTGAAGCTGGGATTCGCGGGCGAGCCCTTCAGCTATTGCATCGATCTCGGCTATCCGCCGCCGGCACAGACTGCGTTCCCGCTCGATCCCGCGATCAAGCGCGAGTGCATCTGGCACGGCGCCGTATATCGGCGCGCAGCGGTGCTGGTCGATCGCGCCAATCGTCTTGTGCAATTGGCTCCGGCAAAAACAGCCAAACACGAAGAACCTGTCCTTCTTACCAAGGAGCTCAGCTCGACCGACAGCATGCTCGCCAGCATTGCCGATCCGCAACGCGCTCCCGAGATGCTGGCGGTGCGCGAGACCGTGCGCGGCTGGCGCTTCTACGAAGGATTTCGAACGGACCAGGACGCTCCAGTGCGCGTGCCGCAGGTCGGCACATTTACACCAGTTCTCAGCGACGAAGGTGCAGACCTCGCCGCAGCGCTCGAAACAATCCGTATCTTCGGCGACAAAGTGGCGCTGGCCCGCACTGTTGACGATGCCTTTCCCGGCAGCCGCGTGGGAGTGGAGGTGCAAAATGGGCGCTTCGAGGTGCAGCTCAATCAACATGGGTTGCTGCGTTCCCTCGGCGCCGCGGAGCTCTCCGATGGCACGCTTCGTTTTCTACTTTGGACCGCCGCGTTGCTCACGCCCCGCCCTCCGGAACTGATGGTGCTGAACGAGCCCGAGACCAGCCTGCATCCTGACTTGCTGCCGGCGCTTGCGCGGTTGATCGCGCTGACAGCTGCACGCACGCAGATCGTGGTGGTCTCGCATTCCGCTTCACTGATTGAGTCGCTCGAAAGGAATGAAAGCTGCCGCCGGCTGCATCTCGAAAAATCCTTTGGCGAAACTACCCTCGCCGGCCAGACGAAGTTCAATACACCGAAATGGGAGTGGCCCTCGCGATAGGAAGTTTTTTCGCGAAGCTTAGTGCGGACCGTTGAACCTTGCGGCGCCGATATGCTTTTCGTAACGTGCCCTCACGAGACCGGCGGTGTATTCTCATCCCTGAATGCGACGCATCCTGACCGCTCTGGTTCTGGCGCCCCTGGCGCTGGCCCTGGTCTTTCTTGGGCCAAAAGGTCTCATCACCATCGTGGCCGCCGCCATCGCCATGCTGGCAGGGTGGGAGTTCCTCGGCTTGGCCGAGCGCTGTGGCGCCAAGCCGCCGCGTCTCGCCGTCATGGCTGCGCTCGTGGCCCTTTTTGCCGGCAACTATCAATGGCCCGATCAAACACTGGTCATCTTCAGTGGGCTCAGCCTGAGCCTCTTCGCCTGCTGCACCTTCCGCAAGCCCGTCGACCGCGCAATGATCGACTCCATGTCCTCCGTCTTTGCGTTGTGCTACGTCGGCCTCACGCTCCTCGCCATCCCCACCCTGCGCGAGCAGCCCAATGGGCCCACGCTGGTTGTTTTTCTGTTGCTTGCCGTTTGGGCGGGCGACATCGTCGCGCTTTACGTCGGCCGCATGTGGGGCACGCGCAAGCTGGCGCCTGCGATCAGCCCCAACAAGACCTGGGCCGGGGCGATTGGCTCGGTGGTCGGCAGCGTGCTGGTCACCGGCGGGCTGTACTGGCTTTCGATCGAACTCGCCCAATGGAACTTCACCAAGCTCTCTTTCCGATGAGGTCTGGTGGTACTGGCTGGTGATGGCCGTGGTGGTGAATGTGGCCGCGCAGGTGGGCGATCTTGGCCGAGTCGGCGCTCAAGCGCTCGGCCGGCGTCAAGGATTCCGGAAGCCTGCTGCCGGGCCACGGCGGCGTGCTCGACCGCATCGATGCCCTGCTGCTGGCCGCTCCGGTGCTGTGGTACGCTCAGGTGATTCGCTAGGCGTTCAGATGGCGAGGAGTGCAAGCCGTCCACGTCACTGCAGCCGCAGTGCGATGTCGGCGATAATGGTACCGAGGCATTCGGCAACGGCATTGAAGCGACTCGCCATTCTCGGTTCCACCGGCTCCATCGGCCAAAGCACCCTCTCCATCGTTGAGCAGTTCCCCGACCGCTACTCCGTGGCCGCGCTGGCCGCCGGCCGCAACGTCGACGAGGCCTTTGCCCAGGCTGTCCGCTGGCGGCCGAGGATCGTCTCGCTGGCCACCGAAGAGCTGGCCGCAGACGCTCTCGACAGCGCTTGCGGCAGGCCGGCATCACCGGCAGTCGAAGTCGTCCACGGCACCAAGGGCACCGTCGCCTGCTCCACGCTGCCTGAAGCGGATTTTGTCGTCTCCGCCATCGTTGGCGTCGCCGGGCTCGAAGCGACGCACGCGGCCATCCTGGCCGGCAAGCCCGTGGGACTGGCCAACAAGGAGTGCATGGTTGCCGCCGGCGAAATCCTCACCGCCGCCGCGCGCGAGCGCAACGTGCCGATCCTGCCCATCGACAGCGAGCACAACGCTGTCCATCAGTGCCTGCGCGTCGGCGCACACTCTGAGGTGAAGACCATCTGGCTCACGGCTTCGGGCGGCCCGTTCCGCCAGCCTGCCGCTGGAGCAATTCGCAGCCATCACGCCGGAGCAGGCGCTCAAGCATCCCACCTGGGTCATGGGCCGCCGCATCACCATCGACTCGGCCACCATGCTCAACAAGGGCCTGGAAATCATCGAGGCCTGCCGCCTGTTCGACGTGCCGCCCAGCCAGGTGCGGGTCACCGTGCATCCGCAGTCCACGGTTCACTCGCTGGTCGAGTATGTCGACGGGTCGATCCTCGCGCAGATCTCAGTCACCGACATGCGCCTGCCGATTCTTTACGCGCTGGCGTACCCGGAGCGGCCGGCCTCCACGCTGACCTTCGACCTGGCCGCCCTGCGCCATCTGGATTTCGAGCCGCCGGATTTTGAGCGCTTTCCTTGCCTGCGCCTGGCGTATGAGGCGGCAGAAAAGGGAGGGGCGCACTGCATCGCCCTGAATGCGGCCGACGAGGTAGCCGTCGAAGCATTCCTGGACCGGCGAATTCCATTTACCGGAATCCCGCGTACAATTGAAAAAGTGCTCGCATCCACGCCGGAGGCGCACCCAGCGACCATTGCGGAGGTGCTCGCCGCAGACCGGGAGGCGCGTCAAATGGCACGTGTGCTCACTTCTGTTTCGGAAGCCGAACCGGCGTCGCAACGGATGCAGCCTTAAGGATCGAACCCCAGATTTATGCATGAATTTTTAGTAGCTGCATCTAGCCTTCATCGTCCTGATCGGCATCATGGTCGTGGTCCACGAGTTTGGGCATTTTGCCGTGGCCAAGCTGTGCGGCGTCCGCGTCGAGGCATTCTCCGTCGGCTTTGGGCCGCGCCTGTTCGGCTTCAAGTACGGCGACACCGACTACAAATCTGCCTGCTGCCGCTCGGCGGCTTCGTGAAGATGACGGGCGAAAACCCAGGCGATGAACAGCCTGGGGACGACCCGGCTGCGTTCACGTCTCATCCCCGCTGGCAGCGCATGCTGATCGGCGTGGCCGGTCCGGCATCGAATTTCATCCTCGCCTTTGTGCGATGATCTTCTATTTCGGCTGGATCAACGAGGTTCCTGACATCAAGACCGCGACCCTGGAGTGGGTCACTCCCGGTTCCGCTGCGGACCAGGCCGGCTTGCAGCCCGGCGACGTATTTCGCCAATTCGGCAATGCGCAGAATCCTGACTTCGAAACCGTCGTCGATCTGGCCCGAAGCGACGCAGATCAAACAGTGCCGGTTGTCGTCGATCGCAGTGGAAAGACCATTCAGGCATCTTTCCACGTGCCGGACAAGAGCTCGAAAAATGGGTTTGAACTGAGCCAGACCGGGATGTTTCTGCAATACGTACATGGCCCGATCGGCGTAGATCAAACAGTCCCTAATTCACCCGCCGATCAAGCCGGCCTTAAGGGCGGCGATTCGATTGTGGCCGTCGATGGCCACGCGTTCCACACCGTCGATCCGCTGCTCGACTATCTGCAGCAGGGACAAGGAAAGCCGGTCACGCTGACCGTCGAACGCAACGGCGCAACTCTTCCGCCCACGCTGGTTCATCCGTCGATGCAGGATGCGCAGTGGCGTCTTGGCTTCATGGCCGTTCCGCCCGCGGATCCGCCGATGCACCAACGGCCCTTGCCCTTCGCAGAAGCCGTCAGCGAGTCGCGCGATTTCTGCGCCGAGAACTCGTTGCTGATTGTCGATGTGCTGAAGAAACTGCTCACGCGGCAGGCCTCGGTCAAGCAGCTTGCCGGCCCGGTTGGTATTGCTCATGCAGCCGGTCAGGCCGCGGAGACGAAATACTGGGCGCCGAAATTCGGACTCGCTGCCGGCATCAGCCTCAACCTGGGCATTCTGAATCTGCTGCCGTTTCCGATTCTCGATGGCGGTCTCATTATGCTTCTGTTGATCGAAAGCCTGATGCGCCACGACATCAGCATGGTCGTGAAGGAGCGGATCTACCAGGCAGCGTTCGTCGTGCTGGTGATGTTTTTCTGCTACGTCAGCTTCAACGACGTCGCCAAGCTGTCGATCTTCAGCAAGCTGAAGCCCTGACCCTGCAGAGCATCGCGTTCGAGAGACCACGGATGCCATTGATCACACACCAGGTGCGCGTGCGCTATGCCGAAACCGACCAGATGGGCATCGTCTACTATGCCAACTACCTGGTCTGGTTTGAGCTGGGCCGCGTGGAGCTTCTGCGCTCCCTCGGGCTCGCCTACAGCCAGTTGGAAAAAGAGCACGAGTGCATTTTGCCCGTGGTCGAGGCGACGTGCCGCTATCGCGCGCCCGCCCGCTACGACGACGAAATCCTGATTGAGACGCGGCCCGCGCTGCTGCGCGGCTCGGTGCTCAAGTTTGCGTATCGCATTTTGCGCAAGAGCGAAGATGGTGCAGAGCCGACGCTCCTGGCCGAGGGCGAAACCGTGCACGTGGTCTGCGACGACCAGCTCAACAAAAAGCCCTTGCCGGAGCACTATGCGGCGGCGCTGCGCGAGTTGATGGCGGCAGGCTGAAACCGCGAGCGCGTTCCATCCGCCGTTCATCTGCTCGTAAAATTCGAGGGTTCGTTATCGCTGAGCGAATTGAATCCTGGCCGCCTGGTTTTTCTTTTCTGAATTGCAATCGACGCAGGTCGTGACCAGGTTCTCTTCATTGCCGTCCCCGCCTTCTGCGATTGGCTTCACGTGGTCGAGCGTGGCGGTAAAGCGGGTCAGTTGCTTCTGGCAGTGGCGGCATTTGTAGTCATCGCGTTCGAAGATGCGCATGCGGGTCTTGAAAGCGTCGTCTTTTTCGACGCCGGATACGGGGAACATCAATGCCGGTTCCTCCGTCATCCTCTCGGTGCGGAACTTCCGGCACGCTTCAATCTCTTCGGGAATCAAAACGCGATAAAGTGTGCCCTGCCGGTTGGCCTCGGCCTCTTTGCGGATCGCGCCGACGCTCTCGAGCGCGCGCAGCGTCTCCTGCACTTTTCCGAGAGAAACGGAATTCTCGGCGGCCTGCGAGTAGGACGAGCGGACAACGGCTCGCTGCAGGAATCGCGTGCTGACCCGAATATACGGGCTGCCATCGTTGGCGATGGAGTGGCGGAAAAGGAACCAATAAAAAGCAGCGTCGTAGGGGGTCAGCAACGGCTGCAGATCGTCGACGATCTCCTGAACGACGACCGGCAACTCAAGGGCGGAGAAGCCGCGATCGCCAGCCGAATCCACTTCGGCTCTTGCTTCAATCTCACTCAGAAGCTGGCGTATCTTCTCGATGCGCACATTCATTGCACTGCATTCTACGCCTTGGGCTGGAGGTCCGGAGCCGGAGCTGAAGGCACCCAGCTTGGCGCAATCCTGCGGGAGAAGGAGTACCGCGCGGCCGACCGGCTTAATCGCGACCGCCCAGCTTAATATAGAGAGGCGCCCCATGTGCGCCAGGGCCCCTGACTCAGCATCCCTCGGTGCTTCCGTGGCGCATCGAATTAAGTCCTTGTGGAGAAGCGATCGGCGATCTGTCCCCCTAGAGCAGAAGGTTCGCATCTCCTTATTTATTTTGATTGACCTCTTTCCTGAGGAACTCCCACTCGTTGCCGGTCGTCGTGTGCGGGAAAACCCAAAAAGGAATAAACCAAATGAGATTCCATTTTCCGCTTGCTCTCTTTGCCATTCTCGGCTTCGCCGTCACGCTTTCATTCAGCGGATGCAGGCCGAATAATTCATCCGCTCCGAGCCAGAACCCGCGGACCGCCCAGAGCTCGCTGCAACCCGCCCCGGCGGGACAGCCCGCTGCTCCTGCCGCCGGCCAGCCAACCTCTGCCGGCCAACCAACCACTTCCGCGCCTGCCGCGGGCCAGCCTGGTCAGACCGACAACCAGGCGGCCGCGGCAGCTCCGCAAGCTCCGCCACCTCCAGCCGTCATCGAATTGCCTGCCGGCACGCGGTTGCGGGTTCGCCTGGACTCCGATCTGGGCTCGAACACATCGCAACCCGGCGATAGGTTTAGCGCCACGATTGCGGACCCAGTCGTTGTCAACGGCCAGACCGTCATCCCCCAACGTGCGCGCGCGGAAGGTACGGTGGTGGATGCGAAGGCTCTCGGCCATTTCAAAGGCGGTGCCTTGCTTTCGATTCGACTGGAGCGGGTTCATACACGGTGGGGCAGCTATCCAGTGGCGACCAGTTCCATTGACCGCGCAGAAAAAGGCAAGGGCAAACGCTCGGCCGGCTTTATCGGAGGCGGCGCGGCATTTGGAGCCCTCATCGGCGGGCTCGCCGGAGGCGGCAAAGGCGCGGCGATCGGCGCGGTGGCGGGCGGCGGAGCAGGCACAGCCGGTACGGCCTTCACCGGCAACAAGCAGATTGTTCTCCCCGCTGAAACCTTGCTGACTTTCCGCCTGGAGCACTCGGTTCACATCACGGAACAAACGCCCCAGCAGCCGGGGTTGCAACAACGCTAAGCAGAGCTGCGCTCGTGGCGTTCTTGTCGCATGCATGCGCAGGCGACTGACCTCGTATGAGTCAACCGGGAAATGAATTGGCCTGCGAATAAACGGCGGCGTGTGCCCCGCATCACGTCCTGCGGGAACCGTCGCCGCCGATGATTCGTAAATACATTCATTCCCCGTTTGCGAGGCCAGGAGATAACGATGCGCACGTTGCGTCAGGATGTTCTCTATGCGTTGCGGCAGATGCGCTTGACCCCGGTCTTCACGCTGACTGCTATGCTCACTCTGGCATTAGGGATTGGGGCAACGACGGCGATCTTCTCGCTGATTGATTCGGTCATGCTGAAGTCGTTGCCGGTGGCCGATCCGGCCAGCTTGTATCGCATCGGTGAGGGCAATGACTGTTGCGTGACTACTGGTCCGCAGAATGAATGGGGCATCTTTCCTTTCGCGCTTTATCAGCGCTTCGCGGCGGCAGCCCCGGAGTTTGAGCAGCTCGCAGCGTTTCAGGCGTGGCACTCCCAATACAGCACGCGCCGCGGCGGGTCGGACCAACCTGCCAAGCCATTACGCGGTGAGTTCGTCTCTGGCAACTACTTCGAGACCTTCGGCATGCAGGCGTTCCTGGGCCGCACACTGACCCGGGCCGACGATCAGCTTTCCGCCGCACCCGCGGTGATGTTGAGCCACCGCGCGTGGCAGCAGCAGTTCGGGGCAGATCCCAAGGTCGTTGGGGCAAGCCTTATAGTCGATGGCCATGCATTTACAGTCGTGGGCGTGACGCCGGCGGGGTTTTATGGCGACACTCTGCGAAGCGATCCGCCAGAGATGTTTCTGCCTCTCCAGCAGGAACCCCTGCTCTCCGGGACGAACACCCTGCTCAAACAGCCGAATTCGTGGCTGCGGATGATTGGCCGCCTGCGGTCGGGCGCGAAGCCCGACGCACTCGGGGCGCGCTTTACGACGATAACGCGGCAATGGCTGGTGGATGACCTGGGTGCGCAGTTTCCGCAGTTCCTGGGACAGATCAAGAGCGTGTTGCCCAAACAAAACGTCAAGGTGATTCCGGGCGGCGCTGGCGTGGCCGAGATGAAAGCCGGGTACAAAGACAGCCTGCGCATCCTGATGGCGGTTTGCTGCCTGGTGCTGCTGATTGCTTGCGCGAACATTGCCAATCTCTTGCTGGCGAGGGGATCGGCTCGCCGGATGCAGACGACGGTACGGCTTGCTCTGGGAGCCTCGAAGACGCGACTGATTCGCCAGTCGCTCACAGAGAGCGTAGTGCTTGGCGTTCTGGGTGGAGCGGCGGGTGTTGTGGTGGCCTGCCTGGGTGTGAAAGTAATCGTGGCGCTGGCATTCCGTTCGGCGCATTACGTGCCTATCGACGCGACGCCGTCCCTGCCAATCCTGGGTTTTGCCCTGGGCATGTCTCTCCTCACGGGCTTGCTGTTCGGTACGGCGCCGGCGTGGATGACTTCGCATGTGCAGCCCGCGGAAGCGCTGCGCGGCGCAAATCGAGCGACACGCGACAGCAGTTCGTTTTCTCAAAAGACGCTGGTTGTGGTGCAGGCGACATTGTCGGTGGTGTTGCTGACGGGAGCTGGCTTGCTGACGCGCAGCATGCAGAAGATGGAGCGGCAGGATTTTGGGTTTCAAACCGACCATCGTGTAAGCCTGAACATGAATGCGCCCTTTTCAAGCTACTCGCCGGAGAGACTGGACGCGACCTACCGCGCTCTGCAGTATCGCCTCGAGCGGATACCAGGGGTGCAGAGGGCGTCTCTCGCACTCTATACGCCCTTTACGAATAACTGGGGCGAGATTGTTGTCCGGCAAGGCCAGGGAACGCCGAACGTGACCGATGACAGCGTCGTGTCGTCGTGGGACAGAGTGAGTGCGGGCTACCTGGAGACGATGGGCGAAACCATTGTGCGCGGACGCAGCATTACAGAACAGGACACAGCAGGCTCGCAAAGCGTTGCCGTGGTCGACGAATCGTTTGTTCGCAAATTCTTCAAAGCGGGTGAAAACCCGATCGGCACAAGGTTCGGCATGACCGAGGTGAGGAACAGCGGGAATTACGAGATCGTGGGCGTGGTCCGCAATGCGAATTACACCGATCCCAGCGGCCATTGGAGGCCACCGTTGTTCTTTGCGTCGCTGGCCCAGCGCGTGCACTACGACGAGCCAATGTCGCAGATGGTGGACGACCGTAGCCATCTGATCGAGGGCGCGGTCCTTTTGATTCGCGGCAATATGGAGGGGTTGGAGCCGCAGGTGCGCCGCGCATTTGCTGAAGTTGATCCCAATCTCACCCTGGTGACGATGCGGTCCATGGAGCAACAGGTCGCGGACCGGCTTGACCAGGAACGCACCGTGGCCCAACTGACAGGGTTGTTTGGCATTCTTGCATTGATTCTCGCCGCTGTGGGTCTGTACGGCGTGACGGTGTATGGCGTGGAGCGGCGCACAAGCGAGATCGGCGTGCGTATGGCGCTTGGCGCAGATCGCACCAGCGTGGTCCGCATGGTGCTGCGTGGCGCCTTCCTGCAAGTTCTGCTGGGCCTGCTGATCGGCATTCCCGCGTCCATCGGATGCGCGCGGCTGATTGCGTCGCAGCTCTACCAGGTGAAAGGCTGGGACCCGGTGGTGCTGTGCGGATCAGTGATTGCCCTTCTGCTGTGCGCCCTCGTTGCCAGCATCGTTCCCGCGCGCCGTGCCGCCTCCATCAACCCGGTGACGGCTTTGCACGCGGAGTAGGTGGCCGCGCAAATGCCGAGTCGCCGAGTTCTCAAAATCAGCGCAGGACGATGGCTAGCGCAAACCCATCGTAGCCCTTGCTGCCGACCGTCTGAAGGACGGTCGAGCTCAAGCGCGGCTCTGCGGCGACGAGGTCGGTGAAGCGCCGGACACCCTGAATATTGGGGTCGGGATTGTCGGGCTCGATCACCTTGCCGTCGCGCACAACGTTATCGGCGACGATCACGGTTCCAGGGCGGGAGAGCTTGAGCGACCAGTCGAGGTATTCCGGATAGCTGGCCTTGTCGGCGTCGATGAAGATGAGGTCGAAGGGCGCGGTGTTGCCGGCAACCAGGGCCCGAAGAAGGTCGGCGGCGCGACCTACGCGCACATCGACGCGATCGAGCATGCCGGCGTTTTGCAGATTGGCGCGGGCGATTTCAGCGTGGCGCGGCTCAAGTTCCAGCGTGACGACCTGGCCGCCCGTGGGCAGCGCACGGGCGAGCCAGATGGTGCTGTAGCCGCCCGAGCGTGCCGATTTCAAGCACGCGGTGTGCACCGGTGATGCGGACCAGCAGCTCAAGAAACTTGCCCTGCAGCGGCGTGACATCGATCGCGGGCAACTCTGCTTTTCGATTGGCTGCAAGTGCAGCGTCAAGTGCGGCATCGGACGGAACGAGCCGATCGCGAAGTAGCGGTCGACCTCGTCCCAAATTTTTTGCGCGGCTTTGGTCATCGCAGGGAAGTTATTTTTCGCGGGCCACGACAAAGTCCGGCACCCAGAGCAGGGCGCGCTTGAAGTCGGAGTCGGGCAACGAAGCGAGCGCCTGGCGCGATTGCTCGGCGTAGCGATCGGCGGCGGCCATGGCGTATTCGACCGAGCCATTGCGCACCAGAATCTCCTGAATCTGCTCGCGGCTCACGTTCTCGAAGCTGCGGTCGTCCAGAACGCGCTGAATCGTCTGCCGATCGCGCGCCGTGCCGTGGTCGATGGAGTGAATCACCGCCAGCGTGGCCTTGCCTTCGCGCAGATCGCTGGCCACGGGCTTGCCCAGAACTTCTTCGGTTGCGGTCAGGTCGAGCACGTCGTCCACGATCTGGAAGGCCAGACCAACGGCGCGGCCATAGGTGGCGAGGTTGGTCTCCTCGGCCTCGGTGGCTCCGGCGAGCACCGCGCCCAGCCGCATGGAAACGGAAAACAGGCAGGCGGTCTTGCGGAAGATGAGGTCGTAGTACTCGGCCTCGGAGACGGCCTTGCCGAGCTTCTGAATCTGCAGCAGCTCGCCTTCGACCATCTGCTGGGTGAGGCCGATGAGCAGGTCGAGCACGCGCAGGTTCTGTTCTTCGAGCGCCACGTGGAAGGCCTGCATGTAAAGCCAGTCGCCGGCCAGAACGCATTTCTCGTTGCCCCAGGTGGTGTTGGCCGAGGGGCGCCCGCGGCGCGTGTCTGGCGCCGTCGATGATGTCGTCGTGGACCAGCGTCGCGGTGTGCACCATCTCCACCACCGCGCCGAGGCGGATGGCGCTGGGGCCCGAGTAGCCAAGCAGATGCGCGGCGAGCAGCAGCAGCGAAGGGCGAATGCGCTTGCCGCCGCCCTCGCGCAGGTATTCGGCGATCTCGGTGATGGTGCTGACGCTGGAGGCGGCGTCGCGGCCCAGTTCCTGCTCGATCGCCACGAGGTCTTCCCGCAGCAGCTCGAAGACCTCTCGCGCCGTCGCTATCGCCAATGTGCTCAAGCTTTCGGTTCTCGCGCTTTCTGTCCCTGGGCAGGCTTCGTGATCGGGGCGCGTCATAGGATGCGCCCCAGCCGGCCAGGGAATCTCTTAATTCGTGCGGTAGTTCGTGAACTGTCAATTCCACGCCCAGATCTTTGCCGCGCAGCAGTGGCGATGATCGCCTGCAGCTCGTCGCGGTCCTTGCTGGCTATTCTCACAGTATCGCCCTGGATGCTGGCCTGCGCCTTCTTTTTCGAATCCTTGACGAGGCGAACGATCTCCTTGGCCTTTTCAATGGGGATGCCCTGCTGCAGGCTGATCTTCTGGCGCACGCTCTGGCCCGCGGCCGGTTCCACCTTGCCGTAGGTCAGATTCTTGAGCGAGACGCCGCGCTTCACCAGCTTCTGGCCGAGGATCTCCTTCACCGCTTCGAGCTTGTACTCGTTGGCCGAGGCGAGCTGAATCTCCTTGTCGCCCTCGACCAGGTTGATCTCGGAGTGGGAATCCTTCAGGTCGAAGCGCTGGCGAATCTCCTTGAGCGCCTGGTCGATGGCGTTGCGGACTTCCTGCATGTCCACTTTGCTGACGATGTCGAATGAATTGTCCTGTGCCATGTTCCCCTCGATGCCCAAAGCTGGGAGACGCCAGCCGGGCCGATGTCACTCTACCAGTTTCCCACGTCCGAGCGGGAGGTGAAACAGCCGGGGAAGTTTTGCGTGGTGGCGGACGGCGATTTCCTCGGGTGAGACGCCGTGGAGACCAGCCAGCGTGGCGGCGGTGCGGGTCACGAAGGCGGGCTCGTTGCGCTTGCCGCGATCGGGCGCAGGGGCGAGCCAGGGAGCGTCGGTTTCCACCAGGACGCCGTCGAGCGGCAGGCGGGCGGCCACGTCGCGCAGCGGCTGCGCCTTGGGGTAAGTGAGGTTGCCGGCAAACGAGACCAGAAAGCCCAGGTCGAGCGAGCGCCGCGCCTGCTCCCAGCCGCCGCCGAAGCAGTGCATGACGCCGCCAAGGCCGGTGTGCCGCCAGTGCTGTCGAGGATCAGGAAAAGATCGTCCCAGGCGTCGGTGGCGCTCGTCTGTTCCGCCGGCAATGGATCAGGATGGGCCGCTTGCGCGCGGCGGCAATTTCGAGCTGGCGGATCAGCCCTGCGCGCTGCACATCGTGCGGCGCGCCCTCGTGGTAGTAGTCGAGGCCGATCTCGCCGCAGGCGATCACTTCAGGCTCGGCGAGCAGGCTGTCGAGCTTGGCGAGCGCCGCGTCGTCGGCTTCCGGAGTGTTGTGGGGATAGATGCCGGCGCTGGCGTAGAGCCGGGGCATGCCGGGCTGGCCGTTGAACTCGCGGCAGAGATCGAGCGCCTGGTGCATCTCGGCCGGGCCTTCGCCGATGCCGATGGAGAGCACCGCGCCCACGCCTGCTTCATAGCGCGCGACGAGCATCGCCGCGCGGTCGTCGGCGTAGCGCGCGCTGTCGAGGTGGGCGTGGGAATCGATCAGCATGGAGGACTGTCTCCGAGGAAACTCTCACGAAAATTGCCACGCGCCTCTTTTTGAACAGAAGGCCAGTCGCGGCGGCAATCCATTCTCAGCTACTTCAGCCGCGCCCCCAGCGGGACTTCTTCGAGGAAGCCTGCCAGCACCGGGGCGCCATCGGGCAGCGAGGCGGCCAGCAGCATGCCGTTCGATTCCAGGCCGCGCATCTTGCGTGGAGCGAGATTGGCGACGATCACGATTTTGCGGCCGATCAGTTTTTCCGGCTCGTAGTACTGCGCGATGCCGGCGAGAATCTGCCGCTTTTCATAGCCCAGGTCGACTTCGAGGCGCAGCAGCTTGTCGGCCTTGGGAATCGCGCTCAGCGACGAGCACCTGGGCCACGCGCAGCTCCACCTTGGCGAAGTCGTCGATGGTGATCACCTGCGGTGAGGCAGCCCCCTGGAGCGTCGCTGGCGTTTCGAGCGGGCCCTGCTGCGGGGCCAGATTAGGGTTTTGCTTCTTCTCCTCGGACACATGCGGCGTGGCCACCTGCGGCTGCTTCGGTGTCAGGGGAGAGTCCGCGGAGCATCTGAAGGCGTCGAGCTCAGCCGGCTGCTGGAGAGTTCGGCCGGAACCTGATGCACCTTGGTGGTTTTCGTCGGCTTCTCGGCGTCGTGCGAGACGTTCGTGGTCTGCGTCAGATTTTCGTTGGCCTTCGACTCGTTTGCATCCGTGGACATGACTGAAGAAACAGAAGGGGCCGCGGTGGGCGGCGCTGGAGCCGCGGGCTGATTCTTCTGTGCGGTCTCTCCGCTGGCTGCTTCGACTGCGGTGCGGTTGTTTTCGTCTTCGAGATTTTGCATACGTTCGACTGCGTCCTTCTCCGCGCGGGGAAACAGCGGCGCGGGCTCGCCGAATTGGTTTCCGGCTTTCAATCCGCCCCACGCGAGATGGGTGAGAAATGATTGCTTCGCGGCATCGGCAATCTCGCCCTGCCCGAGCTGCCGCCAGACCTTGGCCGCGGCGTCAGGCAGGATGGGATAGACCAGCGCCGTTATGATGCGGATGGCCTCGGCTGCTGTTGCCAGCACGCGGGCCTGAAGTTGCTTGTGATCCTCTTCGCTGCGGTCCGGCGGGCTTTTTCCACGGCGCATTGGCGGTGAGGTAGCCGTCGGTCTCGGCGACCAGGATCCACAGGCTCTTGAGCGCGTCGGAGAAGTTCAGCTCGTCGAAAGCCGGACCGAACGCGGCAATGGTCTGCTCGGCGATGGTCGCGCAGCGCTGATTTCGGCAGGAGTGTCTGCGCCGGCCTCGGGCACAACGCCGCCGAAGTATTTGTGCACCATGTTGACGACGCGGCTGACCAGGTTGCCGTAGCCGTTGGCGAGGTCGCCGTTGTAGCGCTGGACTAAGGCGTCAAAGGAAAAATTGCCGTCCTGCCCGAAGGGAATCTCGCGCAGCAGGAAGTAGCGCAGCGCATCGGCGCCCAGGACCTCCTGAACGGTTTCGGCGCGCACAATGTTGCCGCGCGACTTCGACATCTTGCCCTGATCGAAGAGCAGCCAGCCGTTGGCCCGCACCGAGCGCGGCACCGGAATGCCCGCAGCCATCAGAAACGCCGGCCAGTAGACGCAATGGAAGCGGCTGATCTCTTTGCCGATGAGGTGCATGTCCGCCGGCCAGAATTTCGCAAATCGCTCCTGGTCTCGGACGTCGTCCGAGCCATAACCGAGGGCGGTGATGTAGTTGGCCAGCGCGTCGAGCCAGACGTAGATCACGTGCTTCTCGTCGCCGGGAACGGGAATGCCCCAGGAAAAGCTGGTGCGGCTGACGGAAAGATCCTTAAGCCCGCTGCGGACGAAGGAAATGACTTCGCGCCGCGTGGACTCGGGCCCCATGAAGCCGGGATTCGCCTCGTAGAACTCCAGCAGCTTGCGCTCGAAGGCCGAAAGCTTGAAGAAGTAGTTCTCTTCGCTCACCGTCTCCGTGATGCGTCCGCAGTCGGGGCAGGGCGCGCCCGGAGGCCCATCGACCCATGCCTCGTCGGAGACGCAATACTGGCCGGTGTACGAGCCCTTGTAGATGTAGCCACGGTCGCGCAGGGTAGCGAAGAGCTTTTGCACGCCGCGCTTGTGGCGCTGTTCGGTGGTGCGGATGAAGTCGTCGTAGGTGAGGCCGAGCCGGTCCCACAGCCCGCGGAACTCGCCGGCGATGGCGGTGGCAAACTCCTGCGGCGTGCGGCCGGCCAGCTCGGCAGAGCGCTCGATCTTTTGCCCGTGCTCGTCGGTGCCGGTCAGGAACCAGGTTTCGATGCCCAGCGCGCGCTTGCGCCGCGCGATGGCGTCGCACACGATGGTCGAGTAGGCGTGGCCCAGGTGCGGCCGCGCGTTCACGTAGTAGATGGGCGTGGTGAGGTAGAAGTGGGCGGAGTTGGAAGCAGGATTTGTCATCAATCTTGTCTGACTGCGCGCTCACTTTCGTTCCGCTGAAAGGACTTCGTCGGCAATCTACTGTCCATCTTACGGCATGCGAGGTCTGCGTCCCATCGCCGCAGGTGGTCTGTTAGAATCGCCTTGAAAATCAAGGATTTCTGAGGCATTACACGTGTATCTGGAATTGAAGAACAGGCTCGAAGCGCGTCTCCGCGGTGTGCTCAAAGCAAAGTACGATCTTCGACGTGGAAAACATTCCGCTGGAGACTCCGCCGGACCTGCAGTTCGGCGAATTGGCCACGCCGATTGCGTTTGAGCTGGCGCGCAAGCTGCGCAAGGCGCCCAAGGTGATCGCGCAGGAGATCGTGGCGGCACTGGGCGCGGTCGATGGCTTTGTCGGCTTTGAAGTCGCCGGCGCGGGGTATATCAATGCGCGGCTGGATCGCGGGACGCGGTGCCCGCGCGGTTGTTGCGACGGGAACCGGGCCTCTGGCGATCCTGCGGGAATTCACTCGCTCGTCGAGCACACCAGCATCAATCCCAACAAGGCCGCGCACGTCGGGCACCTGCGCAATGCGATTCTCGGCGACACGTTTGTGCGCCTGCTGCGCGCCGCCGGGCAGAAAGTGACGGTGCAGAACTACATCGACAACACCGGCGTGCAGGTGGCGGATGTGGTGGTGGGCTTTCTGCATCTCGAAGGGCAAGATCGCTGGCGGATGTGCAGGCATTAATCGCCGAGTGCGAAACACGCTTCTCAGAGGGCGGCCGATTTGAAGACGCGATTGATTACTACTGCTGGGATCTCTATGCGCGGACTTCGCAGTGGTACACGAGCGGGAGCGCGAACGAGAACGAGGCGCGGAAGAAGCTGCGCTACGCGACACTGCACGAGATCGAGCAGGGCGGCAACGAGACCGCCGAAATTGCCGAGCTGATTTCGACCGCGGTGCTCCGGCGCCATCTTGAAACCATGCTGCGGCTCGACATCGAGTACGATTTTCTGCCGCGCGAGAGCGAGATTCTGCACCTGAATTTCTGGGCGCTGGCCTTTGAGCAGCTGAAGAAGACCGGCGTGCTCTACTTCGAAACCGAAGGCAAGAACAAGGGCTGCTGGGTGATGACGCGGCCTGGCGCAGCGGCAAGACGCCGAAGGCGAAAAGCCGGACGCAAATGCCCGCAGGAGGAGAACAGCGCGAAGGAGACCGACGAAGATGCCAAAGTGATTGTCCGCTCCAATGGAACGGTGACCTACGTCGGCAAAGACATCGCCTATCACCTATGGAAGTTCGGCTTGCTGGGCCGCGACTTCGGCTACAAGCCGTTCTTCACCTATCCCGACCACGAGTGCTGGATCTCGGCGGAGCACGGCGAGGCAGAACCATCCGCATTTTGGCGGCGCGCAGGCCATCTACAACGTCATCGATGCGCGCCAGAGCGATCCGCAGGCCAATGTGATCCAGGCGCTGCGCGGCATGGGCTACACCGATGCAGGCCGATCACTACACGCACTTCAGCTACGAGATGGTGGCGCTCACGCCGCGCTGCGCGGTCGAGCTGGGCTACGATGTTTCGCCGGAAGATCTGGCGCGGCCTTATATCGAAGTCAGCGGCCGCAAGGGATTCGGCGTGAAGGCCGATGATCTGATCGACAAGCTGATTGCGGCGACGCGCGCCGAAGTGGACGCACGGCAGACAGGCCGCGACGAAGCCGAACGGCAGAAGATCGCCGAGCAGATCGCCATTGGCGCGCTGCGCTACTTCATGCTCAAGTTCACGCGCAATTCGGTCATCGCCTTCGACTTCAAAGATGCGCTTGAGCTTTGAGGGCGAGACCGGGCCGTACATCCAATACGCTGTGGTGCGCGCGCGGAATATTTTCCGCAAGGCGGAGACGACGCCGGAAGCGGTGCTGGCGGAATTGGCAGGAGTCAGGTCAGAGGCTTGTCGCAGTATCTTCTGCAGGCGAAGAGCACGAAGACATCTGGGCGCTCTGGCTGCGCGCGGGACGGCGCACTGCTGGTGCTGGAGCAGTGCATCGCCACATCGGAGCCCGCCTATCTGGCCAAGCACGCCTTCCAGCTGGCGCAGGAGTTCAACAACTTCTACCACAAGCACCACATCCTCACCGAAGAAGACCCGGCGCGGAAGACGTTTCTGCTGGCGACGGCTGCGGTGGTGCTGCGCGAGCTGGTCGACGGTGCTTGGCTGGCTGGGCATCGAAAGCCCCGAGGCGATGTAAGCGCATCATTTCCGATGTGGCACGCGTCACATTGGTCCCTGTGGCGCCACGGATATAGTGCTCCACGGTTAGTTCTATGACGAACACAGGTTTGATGACACCTACTCTTCTCCCAATTCAAGATGTTGCGCGCAAGCTCGCGCTGCTGCCCGAAGAATACGAAACCATTGGCTCGTACGGCGCGAAGCTCAAGCTGGACCTGCTCGACAACCCTGCGTTTCCTGTGCGCGGCAAGCTGATCCTGGTGACTGCCACGACGCCGACGACTTCCGGCGAAGGCAAGACGGTGGTGTCGATCGGCCTGGCGCAAGGACTGGAGCGCATCGGGCGCAAAGCCATCGTCACGTCGCGCGAGCCTTCTCTGGGCCCAGTCTTCGGATTGAAAGGCGGCGCGGCAGGCGGTGGCAGGTCGCAGGTCGAGCCAAGCCAGAAGATCAATCTGCATTTCCATGGCGACTTTCATGCCATCACCGCGGCGCACAATCTGCTGGCGGCGATGGTGGACTCGCATCTCTTCTTCGGCAATGCGCTGGACCTGGATCCGGCGCAGATCACCTGGCCGCGCGCGATGGATATGAACGATCGTGCGCTGCGGCGCGTGATCGTGAGCGCTGGTCAGCACGATAAACCGGGGCGTGAAGGCGCCAATCGCGAGACCAGCTTTGTGATCACCGCGGCCTCGGAGATCATGGCGATCCTTGGCCTGGCGACGGGCCAAGCCGACCTGCGGCGACGGCTCGGTTCCATCGTGATCGGCGTTTCGCGCGCGGGCCGGCCCGTGACAGCTGCCGAACTGGGCGCGACGGGCGCAATGATGGCGCTGCTGAACGATGCCTTGCTGCCCAACCTGGTGCAGACCACCGAGGGCACTCCGGCACTTGTCCATACGGGGCCGTTTGCGAACATCGCACATGGAACAAGCAGCGTGCTCTCGCAGCAAATGGGCGTTCGGCTTGCGGATTATGTGGTGAACGAATGCGGTTTCGCTGCCGATCTGGGTGCGGAGAAATATTTCGACATCGTGATGGGAGTCTCGGGTATGCGACCCGCCGTGGCCGTGCTGGTGGCAACGGTACAGAGCCTGCGCGCGCAGGGTGAGGGCAATCTTGAGGCGGGTTTCGCGAACCTCAGGCATCACCTTCACGTGTTGCGCGGCTACGGCGCGCCGGTCGTGGTCGCCATCAACCGTTTTCCCGCGGATACGACGCCGGAACTCGATGCGATTGCGGCGGAGTGCGCGCGGCTTGGGGTGAAATGCGCGATCACAACGGCATTCAGCGAGGGCGGCGAGGGCTCAGTCGATTTGGCTGAAAAGGTTGTCGGGCTGATCGAGGCCAACCGTTCGCCGGATGTAAGGCCGGTGTACGCGCTCGACGACACGCTCGAAGAAAAGATACGCAAAGTGGCGACACAGGTGTATGGCGCCGGTGGCGTCACGCTGAGCGATGCAGCGCGTGCCAAGCTCGATCTCTATGCGGAGTGGGGTTTTGGACGCCTGCCGGTCTGCATTGCGAAGACGCAATACTCGCTGACCGACGATCCGAAGCGCATGGGCGCGCCGACTGGCTGGACGCTGCATGTGACCGATGTTTCGCTGTCGGCAGGCGCAGGATTCGTCGTCGCGGTCGCCGGCAACATGATGCTGATGCCGGGCTTGCCGCGCGAGCCGCGCGCTCTTGCGATCGACGTCGAGGACGACGGCACGATCGTCGGTGTATAAAGCAAGCGCCTCAGGCCGTCAGTTCTGCGTCAGATTCGCCCATCAGGGCAGCCATGCATTCCTCAATGGACATGCGCCGTTGGCTGCGGTCCAGAAGTGAAAGCTGGTAGCGCATCTGCAGTGCTGCATTCTGGCGCTGCGTCTCGCTCACGAGTTTCACTACGCCGCCGCAGAGCGCGAGGTTTTCCGCGCCCTGGAGCGTGCAACCTGCCTTGTCTTCAAGGGAGGCTTTCTGGCTTGGCGATCGTCCAGCAGTCTGCAAGATCATTGCGTTGGTCCTCCGTTGGCTTTTGAGAAAGGATTGCACCGATTCTGCGCGTGCATCCGTCGCATGCCTCGTAATAACGCAGATGATTGCGCAATGCAATCAAGATGGCATAAGGAAATGCCAAAAAATCGGTGGGCAGTGAAACAATGGACAGTGACCAGTCAGGCGAAAAGGCGAGGATATGGCTGGATCGGCTCGCGCTTTTTCAGACAGGCCGGACGGAATAGGATGGCGGTTCTGCCGTTACCTCGAAATGCTGGAGCTAATAGCTTCGCACCCACTCCAGGATGGAACGCACGGCGATGCCGCTGGGTCCTTTCGCGATGTAGGGCTTCGATTCGTCAATCCACGCCAGGCCGGCGATGTCGAGGTGAATCCACGGGGTGTCCTCGGCGAAGACTTTCAGGAATTCCGCGGCGGTGCTGGCTCCGCCATAGCGGCCGCCGGTGTTCTTGATGTCGGCGATGTCGGACTTGATCAGGTCGGCGTACTCGTCGCCGAGGGGCATGCGCCAGAACTTCTCGCCGGAAATCGCAAGCGCCGCGTTGAACTTCTCAAACGTCGCATCGTCATTGGAGAAGGCGCCGGCGTTGATTTTGCCCAGCGCGACACCAATCGCTCCGGTCAGTGTCGCGGCGTCAATCAGGTGGGTTGCGCCGAGCTTCCGCGCGTAGCAGAGACCATCGGCGAGCACCAGGCGGCCTTCGGCGTCGGTATTGATGATCTCGATCGTCTTCCCAGACATTGCGGTCTGCACGTCGCCGGGCTTCTAGGCTTTGCCGTCGGGCATGTTTTCCGCAGCGCAGACGATGGCGATGACGCGGACTTTCGGCTTGAGCAGCGCGATGGCGCGCATGGCGCCCAGCATGGCGGCGCCTCCGGCCATGTCGTACTTCATCTTCTCCATGTTGTCGCCGGGCTTGATGGAGATGCCGCCGGTGTCGAAGGTGATGCCTTTGCCGACCAGGCCCAGCACCGGGCCGTCGGTGACGCCTGCGGGCTCGTAGCGCAGAACGATCAGCGCCGGCGGTTCCTCCGAACCCTGCGAGACGCTCCAGAAGGCGCCCATCTTCAGCTCGTGCAGCTTCTCGGTCGAGTGGACTTCGCACGCCAGGCCCACTTCCTTCGCCATGGCCGCGGCGCGTTGGCCCAGGACGGTCGGGGTGAGCTTGTTGCCGGGCTCGTTGACCAGCGAGCGGGTGAAGTTCTGGCTCTCGCCGATGACGACGCCCTCGGCAAAAGCGGCTTCGACGCAGCCCGGTCAGCGCCCGCGGGGGCGACGAGGGTGAAGGACTGCACGCTTTGGTCCTTGCGGTCGCTGCGGTAGGTGTCGGGATCGAAGTCGCCGACGAATGCGCCCTCGACTGCGGCGCGGGCACTGGATGGAGCGGACCAGTCTTTGGCCTCGGGCAACGCAAAGGCCAGCTCGCGGATCCCGCGCGGTTTGGTGAAGCGGACGGCGGTTCCCGCCGCGTTGCGCACGCCGTGCACCGTGGCCTTGGCCTGTTTGCCCAGGCCGACGATCAGCAGGCGCTTGGCGGCCAGGCCAGCGGGGCGTGCAGCAGCAGGGTTTCGTTGGCCCCCGCCTTGTATTCGCCGCTTGAAAGCACGGCGGCCGCGGCGGCCGTGACGGCTCGGATCCGCGGTGAGAAGCACTGGGCGCGGGCTTGGCGTCGAGGGCCCTTTTCAGTCTGGGTGTCGACGGCCAGCACGGCGAGCAGTTCGGTTTGCAATTTCGGCAAGATTTGCAAAGGACAGGGTGAGTCTTCATCGATTCCTCAGGTTAAGGTGCTGCTGGAAAGTCAGACGACGGTCAGCGGTCCCACGGCGGTGCTTGCTGGCGTTGATGGCGGCGCGGGCCTCGCGGTCGGCCTCGCGGCGGCGCTCGGTCTCGCGCTTGTCCCAGTCCTGCTTGCCCTTGGCCAGGGCCAATTCGCACTTTACCCGCCCGTTGCGGAAATAAAGCCGGGTGGGGATGAGCGTGTGCCCCTTGATCTGCGTCTTTGACTGTAGCTTGCGAACCTCTTCCGCGGTGCAGCAGCAGTTTGCGTGTGCGCAGAGCGTCGTGATTGGCGATATTGCCGTGCGAATAAGGACCTATATGCACGTTGAGCAGAAACGCCTCGCCGTCCTTGATCAGCCCGTAGGAGTCCTTCAGGTTGGCTTTGCCCTCGCGGATGGACTTGACCTCGGTGCCGCGCAGGGCCACGCCGGCCTCGAATTTTTCCAGGAGAAAGTAGTTGTGGCTGGCGGCGCGATTCTGGGCGGCGTCGCGCTCGCCGGAAGCCACGGGGTCGCGGGGCCGCACGGCTTTCTGGGCCCGGAGCGGTCCTTGGGAACGATCACGTGGCTGGTCTGGCGGGGCACAGCGAAGTATCCTCGAATCTTCATCGTAGCATCGGCGCGAGAAAGCGACTATCCTGGGCCGGCGGTTGCCGGACGTACATGGCAAACAGCGGGCTTGCAGTACGTCGCGCAGTCCAGGACCCAGCAGGGCTTTGCTAGAATGAGGCGACGTTGGATGGGTGTTTCGAGTATTAGAATATTGCGTCAGGGGACGGCCAAGGGAGCGGCTCGAAGCAGAGAACGAGCCCGACAAGACGCTGAGGAGTTCGATGAATCGCCGCGCTGCCGCACTGGCCGCATCCAGACTTATTTTTCGGATCGCGCTTTTCGCTCTTCTGGCCGTGTTCGGCGCCGGATCGGCTACGCTGCATGCGCAGTCGGCGAAGTCCTAGTACAAGCAGGGCCAGGCTGCCGAAGCGCGCGAAGACTTCGACGCCGCCTTCAACGACTTTCAGAAGGCCTATTCGATGGCTCCCAAGGACCTGACCTACAAGGAAGCCTATCTACCGGGTGCAGATTCCGGCGGCTGCGGTGCACATGAAGAAAGGGCGCAGGCTGTTGCAGACCGGCGATGAGCAGGGCGCGCTGGTGGAGTTCTTGCGCGCCTCCGAGATCGACCCCGGAGATGAGGCGGCACAGCAGGAGATCGCCAAGGTACGCGCGCTGCACAAGGAGCAGGTGCCGGCGAACACGACGGGCATGCCGGGAAGCGCCGGCGAGCAGAACGCGATCTGACTCGATGGCCGCGCCGGTGCAATTGAAGCCGCTGTCCAATGAGCCGCTCACCCTGCACATGGTTGAAGACTCCAAGATCGTCTACCAGGCGGTCGGCAAGGCGGCGGGCGTCAATGTCCTCTTCGATCCGGACTACACCGGCAAGCGCATCCAGGTGGATCTGAACAATGTTTCGCTGCTGGACGCGCTGCGCATTGTGGGCACGCTGTCGAAGACCTTCTGGCGGCCGGTCACGAGCAACACCATTTTTGTTGCGGCGAATACGCGCTCCAAGCGCACCGAGCTGGACGAGCAGGCGGTGCAGACCTTCTATCTGACCAACGCCTGGCAGCAAAACGATCTGCAGGATGTGCAGACCGCGATCCGCAACGTGCTGCCCAACTCGCAGGCCTACGGCGTTGCCAGCCAGAATGCCATCGTGATGCGCGGCACGCCGGACGAACTGCTGCTGGCGCAGAAGCTGGTCAACGATCTGGATAAGGCGCGGCCGGAGGTGGTGGTCGACATCGCGGTGCTCGAAGTGAGCAAGAACTGGGAGCGGACGCTGGGCATTGCGTGGCCGCAGAGCGCGAGCGTTGCAGCTGCAGTCGCCCACCGCAACCAGCTCACGACTTGCCTACCGGCAGTACGACCTGGTACTTCCGGCGCACTACCGGCACCAACTCCGACGCTCTACAACCTGGCCCATCTGAACTCGAACGATTTTGCGGTCACGATCGGCACGGCCACCGCCAACGCGCTGCTTTACCGATTCGAATACCAAGATTCTGCAGAATCCGCGCATCCGCGCCACCGACGGGCAGAAGGCAACGATGAAGATCGGCGCGCGCATTCCGATCGCGACCGGCTCGTTCCAGTCGGGCGTGGGCGTGGCCGCGGCCGTCACGCCGCTGGCTGAAACGCAGTTCCAGTACATCGACGTCGGCGTGAACATCGAGATGACGCCGACCGTGCACTACGACCACGACGTCACGCTGAAGATGTAGATCGAAGTGAGTTCGGAGAGCAAGCAACGTCACCATCGAGGGCGTCACCGAGCCGATCATCGCGCAGAAGAAGAGCGAGCAGACGATCCGGCTGCGCGAGGGCGAGGCCAGCATTCTCGGCGGCATCCAGAACCAGCAGGACATCCAGAGCTGGACCGGCATTCCCGGGCTGAGCTCGATTCCGATTCTGAAATACCTGTTCGGCTCAAAGGACCACAAGATCACGGACGACGAGATCGTGTTTCTGCTGGTGCCGCACATTGTGCGCTCGCAGGATTTGACGCCGGCGAATCTGCGGCCGATCGATACGGGAGCCGGCCAGTACGATCGAATTCGCCACGTCGCGCATCGACCGACGCGGCCGCCGATCGTCTCGCCGATCGCGCCGCCGGCGCGTGCCGCCAGTGGCAGCCAGCGCGTTGGCGCTGTGCCCGGCGCAGAGCGCGCAGGCGGCGGCACCGGCAGCGCTGGCGCAAATGCGCGCCTCCGCGCAAGGGACTGCGCCGCCGCCGACGCCGAACGCTGCCAAGTCGCTGCCAGGCTCCACCTGGCGGGCCGCCGCCGGCGGAACGCTGCGCTTCTCGCTGGTGCCGTCGAGCGGATCCTCCGTCGCTACGGGCGCCACGTTCCAGGTTCCGGTTGTGGTGACCGGAGCGCAGAGACATTGCGTCGGTTCCGCTGCAGGTGCAATACGACCCAGCGAAGCTGTCGCTGGTGAATGTGGGAGACGGAGACTTTCTCAGCCGCGACGGGCAGGCCGTGGCGCTGGTGCATCGCGACGACGGGCCCGGCATGCATCGTCGATCAACGCCTCGCGTCCGCCGGGAACGGTCGGGCGTGAGCGGAGCGGGCGTGGTCTGCGTCCTGAGCTTCCAGGCGAAGGCCGCCGGGCGAGACCGCCATCAGCATCACGCGACCCGGCAGCCATGACCAGCGCGCAGCAGCCGGTGCAGGCTGAAGGCGCGCAGACCACCATCGTGGTGAAGTAGAGTGCAGTGCCGATGAGCGGCAAGCGGCCAATCCGGAAACGCACGGAACGCGGCCTGACCTTGATCGAGCTGATCGTGACCGTTGCGATTCTGGCGATTCTTGCTTCGGCGGCGGTTCCGGTGGCGCGCTTCAAGGTGAAGCGCGACAGGGAGCGCGAACTGCGCCGCGACTTGTGGGAGATGCGCGACGCGATCGACCACTATAAGGATGCGGCCGACCGCGGGCGCATTCCAGACCAAGGTGGACAGCCAGAACTATCCGCCCGACCTGGATACGCTGGTGAACGGAGTGGACGTGCAGGGCAAGAAAGTGAAGTTTCTGCGCCGCATTCCGGTGGATCCGATGACCGGCAAGGCCGAGTGGGGCATGCGCTCGATGCAGGACGATCCGACGTCGGACTCCTTTCGGCGGGCAGAGCGTCTTCGATGTGTATTCCAAGTCGCAGGGCACGGCCCTGGACGGCACCAAGTACTCGGACTGGTAGGACAGCCATGCGCAGAATGCGAAGACAAGACGCGGGCTTTACGCTGATGGAGCTGATGATCGTGATGGCGATCATCGCGATCCTGGCCACGCTGGCCATTCCCAGCTTTGTGCGGCGCCATGAAGTCGGCGCGGGAGGCGGTGCTGAGCGAAGACCTGCACGTGATGCGCGCGGCCATCGACTCCTACACCATGGATAAGCAGAAGGCACCTCAGTCCCTTGACGATCTGATCCAGGACGGCTACCTTCGGAGCATCCCGGAAGACCCGATGACGCACAGCAGAGAAACCTGGGTGACGGATACGAGCGACGCGCTGTCCTCGGTGGACCAGACCGACTCGGGCGGCATCAACGATGTGCACTCCGGTCGCAGGAAACGGGATCGGACGGGCAGCCCTACTCGACCTGGTAGATGCCGAAGAGCTTGATCAAAGGAACGAAATGATACGACCGGCCCACCCAGCGCTTTCTTCTGATGGCATTTTTGCGGCTGTTTCACCGGATTGCTGCCCGCGCAAAGCGGAAGAGTGATTACGGTCAAGGTGCGGGATGGCAAGACCGGCGAAACCGTCACGCCGGACGAATATCCAGGTGCGCTTCAACCATCAGCGGACGAAGCACAGCGGAAACTGGGTGGACCAGAAAGACGATGGCACGATCGAGGTGAAGCTGCCCGCAGACGCGAAGGTCATTGCGGTGCGCGCCACCTATGACAATTCCATGGAGTACTTCGTCAACTGCGACGTGGCCAAGCAGAAGGACAGCGCCGTGGACAGCTGGTATCCGGTGGCGGACATTCTCACCATCGGGCATCGTGATTCCGAACGACTGCGTCAGGCCGAAAGATGCCGACAAAGTGAAGGCCGATGCGAAGCCCGGCGAGTTTGTTCTCTTCGTGAGAAAGCGGAACTGGAAGGAAGAAGCGAAAGAGTACTAGCGTTGCGAAACCCGCTCAGAGACGGCCAGAGAGAGACTGCACTTGGCGCACGATCCCCAGGCATGGACGGGACTCACTTTTTCCCTTAAAGCCCACAAGTTTTATTTTGCACTGACGCAGGCGCTGGTTGCGGATCCCGATGTCCGATTGAGTCAGGGCCGGCTTCGGAGTCCAGATCGAGCCGTGAGCCGGGTCTTGGGCGGCAAGCTTCTCTGGGCTGGGGAACTCGACGCTTCGGGCCGCGCCACTTGTGGTGGCGGGCAACATCGCCGGGCGCGGCGACCCTTGCGGCAACGGCGGATGCGAATGCACAGAAGCAGGCCGTTCGCGAGGCATCGTGGATTTCCTGGTCAACTCGCTCGATGAGGCGCTGCGCATCCTGAAGAACGAAATTCGCAAGCGCCAGACAGTCGCTGTATGCGTCGGCTGCGGCGCCGGATTTGATCGAGCGCGAGATGCTGGAGCGGGGAGTGCAGCCTGATCTATATCGAGAGGGCGTGATCGCAGCATCCGAGCGGCCCAGTGAGCGAAACAAGCCGGGCGAGAACAAGCTGGGCGGGTCCAATCCGGTCGGGGATCAGGCGCTGGTGATTTGGCGCGTGGATGCGTGCGCCGGCAGTTGGTCTGCCGAAGCTGGATGCGATTGCGCTCGATTGTCTCGATCCGAAGACGAGTCCGCTCGCCGCTGGATCCGGCTTGCTCCGCCGCTACATGGGCCGGCTTGGGCACGGCGTGCATCTGCTTGTGAGCAATCGCAAATTCGCTGCAAGCTTTGTTGAGCGAGTGCGGGAGCTAGAACGGCGCGGAGAGATCGCGTTTCAAGGTCAGATTCAAGTGAGCCACTCGGGCGGGAACCGAGGAGTACAGTTTTCCGCCGAGGCCATTGAACCCAGGGGATTGACCTCAGCCTTCTTCCGTATCTCCCGATTCGATCCGGCTCCAGAGTTCGTTGATCCCGCACGAGTCTTGGCAGAGACGGGCAGAATCTCGTCGAGTTCCAGACCTTTTTTCAGCGCGAGCAGGTTGCGCGTGCGCTCGTTGCCGCTGAGGCGGTCGACCTTGGTGGCGACGACAGCGAAAGCGCGGCCAGCGTGGCGCAGCCAGTCGATGAGCTGTCTATCGCCAGGCTGCGCGGGAATGTTCGAGTCGACCAGGCAGATGCAGAGGCTGAGTGTTGTGCGATTCTGGAGGTAAGGCTCGATGAAGGCCGGCCACTCGGCGGAGATGGACTTGGAAATCTTCGCATAGCCGTAGCCGGGCAGGTCGGCGAGGATTCTTCTCGGGCGCTGGCGCTGATCCAGCAGGGCAAAAAAATTGATGGCCCGCGTGCGGCCGGGCGTCGACGAGACTTTGGCCGCCTTGTCGCCGACGAGCGCATTCAGCAGGCTCGACTTGCCCACGTTGGAGCGGCCGAGAAAAGCAATCTCCGGCACCGTCGGAGCAGGGAACTGCGCAGCCGAGAGGGCAGAGAGCAGGAATTGTGTGGTGTAGCGCATAGTGGGCAGGCGTGCGGCAATCCTACTGCCGTGCCGCCTGTCCGCTGCCAACGTCGGTCGACGGCACGGCCGAGAGAACTTCGCTTTCAGCCTGGAAGGGCGTGGGAAGCGGACCCTCGAGGGCAAGCGCCAGCACTTCATCCATCGTGTCGACGAAATGAAGTTTCATCGAGTTCTTGATGTTGTCGGGCAGTTCCGCCACATCTTTCTCGTTGGACTTCGGAAGAATGGCTTCAAAGATGCCCGCACGCAGAGCTGCGAGCAGCTTCTCTTTGAGACCGCCGATGGGCAGGACTTTGCCGCGCAGCGTGATTTCACCGGTCATGGCGATGTCGCGGCGCACGGGAATTTTGGCCAGAGCGCTGGCGAGGGCCGTGGCCATGGTGATGCCGGCCGACGGGCCGTCCTTGGGGATGGCGCCTTCGGGCACGTGCAGGTGGATGTCGAGGTTGCGATAAAACTCGCGGCTGAGGCCGAGCGCCTGGGCGCGTCCGCGAATGTAGCTGAGCGCGGCCTGCGCCGACTCCTGCATCACGTCGCCTAGTTGGCCGGTAATGGTGAGCTTGCCCTTGCCGTCGAGCACCTGTACCTCGGTGGTGAGAATGCTTCCACCCACCTCCGTCCAGGCCAGGCCAGTGACCAGGCCGATTTCGCTCTTTTCGTGCACTTCGGAGTCGCGGAACCTGACGACGCCGAGGAATTCGTTGATGTTGGCCGCGGTGACCTCTTCCTTGTGCTTGGCGCCTTTTTTCACAACGCGGCGCGCGACTTTGCGGCAAACATTGCCGATTTCGCGCTCGAGATTGCGCACACCGGCTTCGCGCGTGTAGCTGCGGATGATCTCGAGAATCGCATCGTCGTGGAAGACGATGTTTTTGTCGCTTAGACCCGGTCTGTTCGCGCTGCTTTTTCACAAGATACTGGCGCGCGATTTCGAGCTTTTCCTGTTCCGTGTAACCCTGCAGGCGAAGCACTTCCATGCGGTCCTGAAGAGCCGGCGGAATGGTATGCATCACGTTCGCCGTAGCCACAAACAGCACCTGCGAGAGGTCGTAGTCGACGTCGAGGTAGTGATCCTGGAAGGCCGTGTTTTGCTCGGGGTCAAGGACTTCAAGCAGCGCCGAAGCGGGATCGCCGCGGAAATCCGAGGCCATCTTGTCGACTTCGTCGAGCAGGAAAACCGGGTTCTTCGTGCCCGCGCGCTTCATGTGCTGGATGATCTGACCCGGCAGAGCGCCGATATATGTCCGGCGATGGCCGCGGATTTCCGCTTCGTCGCGTACCCCGCCGAGCGAGAGACGGACAAACTTGCGGCCTGTGGACTTGGCGATCGACATGCCGAGCGAGGTCTTGCCCACCCCCGGAGGTCCCGACGAAGCACAGGATGCTGCCTCTGGGATTCTTGACGAGTTGGCGGACGGCAAGGAATTCGAGGATGCGCTCCTTGATTTTCTCCAGACCGTAGTGGTCCTCGTTGAGAACCTTTTCAGCGTAGTCGATCGAACGCGTTTCCTTGGACTTCTTCTTCCACGGCACAGCCAGCAGCCAGTCGATGTAATTGCGGCTGACGGTCGACTCGGCGGACATGGGCGGCATGGCCTCAAGCTTTTTCAGCTCCTGGATGGCTTTCTCGAGCGTTTCCTTCGGCATGCCGGCCGACTCGATCTTCTTGCGCAGTTCGTCGAATTCGCTTTTTTCCCCGCGGCCCAGTTCCTTTTGGATCGCCTTGATCTTTTCGTTGAGGTAATACTCTTTCTGGGCCCGCTCCATCTGCCGCTTGACGCGCGACTGAATGTTGCGATCGAGGTCGAGCTTTTCGATTTCGATGTCGAGTACATCGGCGATGCGCGCCAGGCGCGCGGCAGGATCGAAGATGCCCAGCAGTTCCTGCTTTTCCTCGATGCCGATTTGCAGGTTGGCGGCGATGGTGTCGGAGAGCTTCGCAGGCTCGTCCATACGGACGGAAGCGATGATGGTTTCGTAATTGAGCGACTGCTGGAGCTTGACGTACTGCTCAAAGAGCGAGGTAACGCGCTGCATGAGCTGCTCGACCGCCGCCGTCATTTCAAATTCGGTTTTGCCGGTGCGCACGGTGGCGACGAAGAAGCCGTCGCGATCATTGATCTCGATCGACTTGGCGCGCTCCACACCCTCGACCAGCACTTTGATATTGCCGTCGGGCATTTTGACGCTCTGCACAATGTTGCAGATGGCGCCCGACCTGATAGATCTCCTTGGCTTTGGGCTCGTCAATGGAGGCATCGTGCTGGGTGGCGAGAAAGATCTTGCGGTCGCCGGTGAGCGCTTCTTCGAGGGCGCGCACGCTGGAAAGGCGGCCCACGACGAAGGGCGTCATCATGTAGGGAAATATCACCATATCCCGGATGGGCATCATGGGAAGCTTGCGTGGTTCGGTCTTATCGCGGGACGTGGTCATTGGCACACCTTTAGGGAAACCCTGAACATTGGACGCGCGAAGCCGCCATCGGCTGCAGAGAAGATTCCACGGCTCATGTTGGGATTGTACAGCGGAATCAGGATGCACCACGATGTCCGGTCGGAGTGGTGGAAACTCTATGATCATGTGGAGGATAGTCTTGAACGGTGCATGGAGACGTAAAAGGAAAAGAATCGAAGATCGAGGGATCGGCCAAGGAAATGAAGCTCGATTTGATCGGATCGAAGCATCCCGTCTCTATCGCAGGATCCCGTCATGAAAGACTTGCCCCAAGCTGCGATCTCCTCTCTTGAGGAACGGGGCGGCGAAGGTCCGAGCAAGGGACATGCAGTAGCGAGTCGGCAGGCCAAGCAGGGGGATGCTCAGCGAGACTACTCCGCCCACCCCCATGGCTGAGGAAAACTCGGTAGATGAGGACGAAAAGAGGGTGCTCGCCTATGGAAGTCCTGCAAAAACAATGACCTGCAGAGAACTTGATTCTCGACTGATCATTTTCTGGGTTTCTGCCGATATAGAGATATGCCACCGACCGACACCTCAACCCCCGCTCTTTCGTCGACGGATTTGCTCCAGCTTGCACGTTACGTAGCCCGGCAACCGATTCTGACGCCGGACGAGCGAGTCTTCGGATATGAACTTCTGTTTCGTTCTGATGCCGCGAACCACTTCAGCAGTTCGGACCCGACCGACGCCACGCGCTCAGTCATCGACATGTCGAGCCTGCTCGGCCTGGGTGTCCTCTGCGACAACACGCTCGCTTTCATCAACTGCACCCGCGATATCCTGCTGAGCGAGTTCATCACGCTTGCTTCCCCCGGAAAATGTTGTGCTCGAAATCCTGAGCACAGTTCCGCCGGACGAAGAAGTGATGCTGGCCTGACGCAGCTGAAACGAGCCGGGGTCAAGATCGCGCTCGACGATTACGTGGTCGACGATCCGCGGGAGCCGCTGGCCTATTTTGCGGATTTCATCAAAGTCGATCTGCGGCAGACCTCCCTCACCGATGCCGGGCTTATCGTCGCCAGTCACCGTGCTGTCTGCCGGATGATCGCCATGAAGGTCGAGACGCGGCAGGACTTCCAGTTCGCCAAAAAAGCGGGGTTCCAGCTGGTGCAGGGGTATTTCTTCCGCAGACCTCAGATGGTGCGCACCTGGACAGGCTCTGCAAATCGAGCCATTCACCTCTCCATTCTGAACGCGGTTCTGAAAGCCGAACTGGATCTGACGCAGGTCGAAGACCTGATCAAGAAAGACGCGACGCTCTGCTTCCGGCTTCTGCGCTATTTGAACTCGCCCATGTTCGGATTCCGCAGCCGAAATCTGCTCGGTTCGGCAGGCGTTGATGATTCTTGGCGAGAACGAGATTCGCCGCTGGTGCCGCTTGCCGTGACGCTGGAGATGGCTCATGGACCGGACGTCGGACCTGATGCTGACTGCGCTGACACGCGCGCATTTCTGCGAAATGGTGGGGCCGACCGTTGTCGACGGAAATATCGATCTTTTCCTGCTGGGGCTTCTCTCGCTGATGGACGCAATTCTGGAGATTCCGATGGCCGCCGTGGTCGATGCGCTGTCGGTCCACCAGGACATCAAATCGGCTCTGATGCAAAAGGATGTCGAACCTGTCGCCGCTCTATAACCTGATGCTCGCGGTCGAGGCCGGAGAATGGGATGAGGTCTGAGATCTGTGCGAGGACATGCATATATCCGAGGCCTTTATCTCGGATCGCAGTGGAAGGCCATGGAATGGGCGCAGCAGGTGAGCTCGGGCGACCGGTAGATTAAGCGTTAAACCGCAGAGAGATCAGGGACGACAGGAAACAGGGAAAGGGATGGAAACTGTCCCTAGCTGGTCCCGTGGCGAAATTACTTACTTAAATTACGTGCGAACGAAAATTGACCCTCAGCCGATCGGCTGAGGGTCAATTTGCGTTTGGATTGTCGATTCGGCTGCTTATCCGGCCTTTTCAAGCAGGCAGAGCGACAGGTCGCGGCGCTCGACCATCTCGCTGGTGATCTCGAGATCGCGCACGCGCTTGTTCGAGGGCAGGTGGTACATCAGGTCGAGCATCAGCTCTTCGAGGATCATGCGCAGGCCGCGCGCGCCCACCTTGCGGGCCAGGGCCTCGCGGGCCACGGCGCAGGTCGCTTCCGTGCGTGAAGTGCAGGCGGACATTCTCGTACTCGAAGCAGGCGCTGGTACTGCTTGAGGATGGCGTTGCGCGGCTTGGTGAGAATCTCGATCAGCGCCGGCTTCGTCCAGCTCGTCGAGGATGCCCATCACGGGCAGGCGGCCGACAAACTCGGGAATCAGGCCGTACTTGATCAGGTCCTGCGGCTCGGTCTTGCGCAGCAGCTCGGTGTCGCGATGCGAGCGGGTCGTTGCCGCATCGGCTTCGGCTTCGGCGGCCTTGAAGCCCAGAGCCTTCTTGCCGACGCGGCGGCCGACGACGCGCTCGAGGCCGACAAAGGCGCCGCCGCAGATGAAGAGGATGTTGGTGGTGTCGACGGCGGTGAACTCCTGGTGCGGATGCTTGCGGCCGCCCTGCGGAGGAACGTTGGCCACGGTGCCTTCGAGAATCTTGAGCAGCGCCTGCTGCACGCCTTCGCCGGAGACGTCGCGGGTGATGGAGGGGTTCTCGTCCTTGCGGCCGATCTTGTCGATCTCGTCGATGTAGATGATGCCCTGCTGGGCGCGGGTCACGTCGCCGTCGGCGGCCTGCAGCAGCTTGAGGATGATGTTCTCGACATCCTCGCCGACGTAGCCGGCCTCAGTGAGCGTGGTGGCGTCGACAATGGCGAAGGGAACGTCGAGCATCTTGGCCAGGGTGTGCGCCAGCAGCGTCTTGCCGGAGCCGGTGGGGCCGATGAGCAGGATGTTGGACTTGGCCAGCTCGACTTCGTTGTTGCGCATGCGGTTCATCTGGATGCGCTTGTAGTGGTTGTAGACGGCGACGGCGAGCTTCTTCTTGGTCTGGTCCTGGCCGATCACGTAGTCGTCGAGGAAGCTCTTCACTTCCTGCGGCTTGGGCAGGTGGCCGGCGGTGGTGGCGGGAGTGCGCCTCGCCGCGGTCGTCTTCGAGAATCGAGTTGCAGACGGCGACGCACTCGTCGCAGATGTAGGCGCGAGGATAGTCGCTGGGCGACGAGATCAACTTGGCCACGGCGTCCTGCGACTTGTGGCAGAACGAGCAGCGCAGCGCTTCTTCAGGTCCCGTGCGCGTTTTCATGTTGAACTCCCCCTGATAAGATGACCGTCGATTTGACTCCTGTTGACTACGGCCGCTTAAGTGCGGGGCCGGTCGATGATTTCGTCGACGATGCCGTATTCCTTGGCCTGCTGCGAGTTCATGATGAAGTCCCGCTCGACGTCGCGCTCGATGCGGTCGAGGGGCTGGCCGGTGTGCTTGGCCATCAGGGTGTTGGTGATCTCGCGGATGCGCAGAATCTCGCGCGCATGAATGTCGATGTCCGTGGCCTGGCCGCTCAGACCCGCCCATGGACGGCTGATGAATGAGAATGCGCGAGTTGGGCAGGGCAAAGCGCTTGCCCTTGGTGCCGGCCAGCAGCAGAAATGCGCCCATGCTGGCCGCCTGGCCGATGCAGTAGGTCACCACGTTGTTCTTGATGAACTGCATGGTGTCGTAGATGGCCAGGCCGGCGGTGATGGAGCCGCCCGGCGAGTTGATGTAAAGCTGAACGTCCTTTTCCGGGTCTTCGCCGGAGAGGAAGAGCATCTGCGCGACGATGAGATTGGCCACCTGGTCGTCGATCGGCGTGCCAAGAAAGATGATGTTGTCGCGAAGCAGACGGGAGTAAATGTCGTAGGCGCGCTCGCCCCGGCTCGTCTGCTCAACCACCATGGGAACCAATGCCATTCGAGTGCTTCTTCTCGCTCTTCCGTTGGGGGCTGTTTCCCGCTCCCTTTTGATGGCTGCCCGCCCGGATTCGGGCAATTCCGGCGCCGGGCAGCGTTACCTGCGACTGCCTGCCTTACGCGGGCAGCCGTTCGTACAGCAAGCTCGCAGTTTTTTCGCGCTTCATTTGTTCCCGGATTCTAGCCAGTCCGCCGTCCTGAGTCAATCGCCTTTCAGGGCATCGAACGGTTCGCGGGACTGCAGTGCCGCCATTTGCAATTCGTGGTCCATCTCCTCGTCGCTGACCGTGATATTTTCTTCCTCGGCGATGCGGTCGAGCAGGATGTTGGTTTTCACCTCGGCGACGGCGCTGTCGCGCTGTGCGGCGCGCAGGCGGGCAAAGTCCAGCTTGCGCATCTGCTCGGTGTCCATGCCCTGGGCCGCCAGGGCGCGCAGGCCGCGCTCGAGGCGCGCGTCAATCTGGTCCTGCACCAGCGACTCGGGAACCGGGAACGGGTAACTTCTCGGTCAGCGCGGCGAAGAGCCTGTCCTTGGTTTCGCGCTTCCACGCTGCGGCGCTTGCGGCTGGCCAGGTGCTCGCGAACGCGGGTCTTCGAGCTCGGCACAGCTCTCGTAGTGGCCGAGTTCCTTGGCGAAGTCGTCGTTCAGCTCGGGCACGGTGCGCTTCTTGATGGCCTTGACTTCACTTCGTAGGCAACGGTCTTGCCGGCCAGCTTGGCCTCGGCATAATCGGCCGGATAGATGACCTCGGCCTTCAGCTCCTGGCCGGGCTTGGCGCCGCGCAGAGCGGTGGTGAAAGCCTCCACGGTGTCTTTGCCGCCGATCTCGACCAGCGTGTCTTCGCCGGCGATCGGGGCGGCCTCGGCGTCGCCTTCGATCTGGCCCGTGTAGGTGATCTGCGCCCAGTCGCCATCGACCAGCGCGCGGTCTTCTTCGACCGGCTCGATGGTGGCGCGCGACTCGCGCAACTGCGTCAGCTCGTGCTGGAACTCTTCTTCGGTGATTTCGACCGAAGGCTTTTCGACCGTCACGTCCTTGTAGCCCTCGATGGAGAAGGCGGGAATGTATTCGAAGACCGCCTTCACGTGCAGCGGCGCGCCGTCTTCGACGGTCAGCTCGGTCACCTGCGGCTGGCCGACGGGCTTCACGCCCAGTTCGCGCACAGCCTTGTTGAAGCGCTCGGGCAGCAGGCCGTCGATCACTTCCTTGCGAATCTCGGTGGCGAAACGGCGCCGGACCACCGACTCCGGCACCTTGCCGGCGCGGAAGCCGGGAATCTTGGCATATTTGCTGATAGTTGCCGCGTCACCGTGCGGAAGGCTTTGGAGACCTCTTCGGCGGGAACGTCGAGCACCAGTTCGCGGGTGCATCCGGATTCAGGACCGGGCCATGCGCATGCTCGTGCGTTGTGATCGTGATCTTCGTGATCGTGGGTCATGCGTGCGCCTCTGTGGCTTCAGTTGCTGAGGGGAGTTTTCGAGGGTGTCAGTAGAACTCAACGTTTTGCCTTCCGGGCGCGACATGCGCCAAAGAAACTGCCGCCGCCGCTCCGGGGCGAGACTGGCACGCGTGTGGCTCGGGAATCTCTTCAATTCATGGTAAGAGGGTTTGCGGGCAGGGTCAAACCGGCGGCAGGCAAGGTTGCCTCACACTGTCAATGCGGAGGTCACGTTACGTACTGTTCAGTGACTTCGCGGCTTGCGGACGTAAGGCAGGAACCGGGGATCGGCGGCGCCGCAGCGGACGATAGGACTCGCGCGCTTCGGTGAGGCTCAGATGGCCGTTCACCGTCAGGCGGATCTCGGAGGCATCCTCGTCTTCCTGTCCGTCGTCTTCCCACCAGCAAACCGGGCACAACGCCATCGCGGCGGGTGCCTCAAGCGTCCTATATCCGCAGCACGGGCAGCGAAAACGAGCCTCGGCAGCGCTTGCTCAGCTGCACGGAGGATAGACGGCGTATCGGGATAGACGCCATTTTACAAGCGGCCGAGTTGACGGACGCGGCCTGAGCCCCGAGCCGAAGGGCGCCTGCCGTCTCAGTCATCTGTACAACGAAGCGCAGGAGAGCGAACGGAGCTATGCATCGAGATGAAGGAACATGTCTGTCGCATGGCTCAAACTGCGCTGATTGTTTTCGATGGCACTGGCCGTTGGCGTTCTGCTGCAGCCGGTCAAGAATTGCGGTGCTCAGATCCGGCCGACAAGCCGCTTGCGCGTCGCCATCGTGGGCCTGGTGCACGGCCACGTGGCGGGATTTCTGGCGCAGCTGCCGCAACATCACGATGTCGAGCTGGTAGGCATCGCCGAGCCGACCCGGCGCTGCAGGCGAAATATCAAAAGAAGTACACGCTCGCGGACGATCTGTTTTTCAAAGACCCGGCCAAGATGATTGAGCAGCGCCGTCCCCAGGCGCTGCTGGTCTACACATCGATCGCCGATCATCGGCGCGTCGATCGAAATCGGCGCGTACTACGGCGTATCGGTGATGGTGGAAAAGCCGCTGACCATTTCGCTCGACGATGCGCTGGCCATTCGCAAGATCGCGCGCGAAAAGCAACATTCACGTGCTGGTGAACTACGAGACCACCTGGTACGCGAGCAACAAGGCAGCCTACGACGAGGTTGCGGCAACGCAAGCTCGGCGACGTTCGCCGCGTCGTGGTGCACGACGGCCATCAGGGACCGAAAGAGATCGGCGTGTCGCCGGAGTTTCTGAAGTGGCTCACCGATCCAGCAGCAGAATGGCGCCGGCGCGCTCTACGACTTCGGCTGCTACGGCGTGGACCTGATGACGTGGCTGATGCACGGCGAAACGCCGGAGACCGTGACGGCGGTCGTGAATCACGACAAGCCGGAGATCTATCCGCAAGTCGATGACGACTCGACGATCGTGCTCCAGTATCCGCACGCGCAGGCAGTGATTCAGGGTTCGTGGAACTGGCCATTCTGCCGCAAGGACATGGAAGTGTACGGCGCGACGGGCTACGCGATCACGGTTGCGGCCGACAAGCTGCGCGTGCGGCACGAGCACGAGCACGAAGAGCAAATGACCACGTCTGCCGCCGCTTGCAGCGGACGCAGAGCAACTCGCTGAGTTATCTGGCGGCAGTGCTGCGCGGGCAAATTCGTGATCAAGGGCGACCTGAGCGCGCTCGATACCAATGTGACGGTGATGCAGATTCTGGATGCGGCGCGGGAGTCGGCGCGGACCGGACAGAAGTGTGCGGCTGTATCCAGATTGGCGACTAAAGCGGTTCCGCAACGCTTTTCCGCCGAAGCCTTTTGCCGAGCGACATTGTGTCCTTAGAGTGTGATTCAAACTTCGTTCCATAACAGAGCACGACTTTCAGTCGTGCCCAAAACGTAGAGAATGGCGACGGGTTTTAACCCCTGTGCGATGACTGCAAGATGGCATGGCCATTTCGAAGCACGCTCCAAGGATATCCCACCCCGCACCGCAACTGTCGATGGCACCTGAACTGCGGAACCGACTCCAAATTCGGATCGAGCCGCGCGCTAGAATCGAGATGTGCGAAAAGTCCTTTTCTTTGCGGTTCCTTGCGCTCATCATCCTCGTCGCCATCGCAGTTGTCTTAGCGCGCTCGGCAACGCCTGTCGTTGACCTGCCGTCGTCGATCACCACGCTGGGACAGGCGACTCCTGTCGACGGTGCAGGTCCACGATCCGCGCGGCGTGCGCAAGATCGCGGCAACGCGTCGAGCAGAACGGCGCCAGCTTATGCGGTGGGCGAAACGACGCAGCCGTCCAAGGAATGCCGACACCAACTGGACTTTCACGGCTGGCGTCAAAACGGCGCCGCAGCTCAAAGACGGCACCGCCAAGCTGATCGTCGAGGCCACCTCGAATGACCTGCTTGGGAAGAAAGCGCGCGCCGAGCGCGATGTCACGGTGGTGACGCGCCTCCGTCGTTCAGCGTCGACTCAGACCAGCACTACCTGTACCTGGGCATGGCCGACCTGGTCACGTTCGACGTTTCCGGCGGCTGGACTGAGGCAGGCGTACGCGTGGGCGACCAGACGTATCGCAGCTGGCCCATGCCCGCAGCATCGGCAGCAAGCCCGGCCGCTTTTCGCTCTTCGCCTTCGCGTGGAACATGCCTCCCGGCACAGCGCCGGTGGTCTATCGCTCCGATTGGCGCGGGAAACGATGTGACCAGCCCGATCGGTGTTTCAGTTTCCCAAGAAGGAGCAGCCCCACTACACCATGCACGATCTGCAGATCAGCGACGCCTTCATGCATAAGGTTGTCAACGAGCTTGATCCCAACGGTTCGGGCGATCCGGTCGCGCGTTTTGTAAAGATCAACAGCGAGATGCGCCGCGCGAACAACAAGACTCTCGCCGATCTCCGCTTCAAGACCGCGCCGAAAGTTTCTCTGGTCGCAGCCCTTTGCGCGGCAGACCCATGCGCAGGCCGAGGCGACGTTTGCCGATCTGCGCAACTACATCTATCACGGCAAGAAGATCGATCAGCAGGTGCACCTGGGCTACGACCTCGCGGTCACCCAGCACGTAGGCGTAGAAGCCTCGAACGACGGGCAGATCGTGTATGCCGCTCCGCTCGGCATCTATGGCAACTGCGTCGTGGTCGATCACGGCTATGGCCTGCAGACCATCTATGGCCACATGAGCCAGATCGATGTGCACGTCGGCGACACGGTCAAGCGCGGCCAGGTCATGGGCAAGAGTGGAATGACCGGAATGGCCGGCGGCGATCACATCCATTTCGCCATGCAGCTCGATGGAGTCCAGATCGACCCCAAAGAGTGGTGGGACCCGCACTGGATTCACGACCACATCGCCCGCCGCGTCGATCTGCCGGGATTCAAGGAATAATTCGAAGGACCGCGCGATCAGAGCGCGTTCTTAATCAGCAGAGCAGTGTCGCGAGTCTTTGAATCGATGTATGCTTCGATCTCAATTCCCACTGGCGGTCCCACGGCTGGAACTGAGAAAACGATTCGCCCCCGGGGCTTTCCTTCAGGAGGTTCAGAATGAATCGCGGCGTTCGGTTTACCGTAATTGCGGCCCTTCTCTTGTTTTCTGCATGTCGCGAGGCATGTGCGTGGAACAGCATCGGTCACATGGCAGTGGCTTACGCGGCCTATCAGCGGCTTACGCAACCAGAGAAGGATCGCGTCGCGGTCCTGTTGAAGAAGTGCCCCTGGTACAAGACGTGGGTGGGGTATCTGCCGGCCGGCTTATCCAAGGCCGACACAAATGAATACATCTTTATGATGGCCGCTACGTGGCCGGACGAAATCAAAGCATCCGGCAGCGGTTACACCGGCAGCGACACTCCGCCAGCCGGTGAAGCCCCCACGCTCAACAAAGGCTACACAGATAAGAACGCGCACAAATACTGGCACTTTGTGGACACCCCGTTCGCGGTGGATGCGACGTCACTCCCCGAGGTTCCACAGCCCACGATCGTGGAGAAGATTGCGGCATTCCGCGCGGCCCTGGCAACTTCGGAGACGGCGAAACTCAAGTCGTACGACTTGGTGTGGCTGCTGCACCTTGTGGGCGATGTGCATCAGCCATTGCATTGCACCACGCGGGTTTCGCAGGCCAAACCAGAGGGGGACCTGGGTGGAAACGATGTGGTGCTGACCTCGTCAGCCAAAGAGCTCCACGCCTTCTGGGATGACGCGGTAGGCCTCGGCGACACGAAAAACTACAAGACTGCCGAAGCGGTGGGACTAGCCCTTCCTGCACCCGATCCTGCGCTGGCCGGCGATGACAAAGAAGACGATTGGGCTGCGGAGAGCTTTGCACTCGCAAAGTCGAGCGCCTATCTCGACCCGCCAATCGGTCCCGGCCTTGGGCCGTTTACTCCCACGCCGGACTACACAACGTCCACCGAGACCATTGCGAAACAACGCATCGCACTGGCTGGGGCGCGGCTCGCGAATCTGTTGAAGACGGCGCTGCAGTGCGGCGAGCAGACTTGCGCGCATTGAGCTAAAGCCTTTTCGATTTACGTGTTGGGTAGATCCGCCTGTTATCCACAACATTTTGTGGTTGAACTTTTGTGGAGCGCGAGATACAGTGTTATTCAGTTTCGCGGTCTCTTCACTTTTGGGTGAAGGGTGAAAAGGGAATCCGGTGAAAATCCGGAACTGCCCCGCAGCGGTAAGCAGGAACGAACGCTCCGATGGAAGCACTGGTTCAGCCATGAACCGGGAAGCTGGAGCAAGTAGGCAGCCTGCAAGTCCGAAGACCTGCCGCGAAACATTCGCTTACGCCTCCGAGGGGAGGCGAGGTGGTCAGTGGCCTTTTTCTTCCCATTCGGGAGAGTCCCACTGTTTCCTCGCTCACTCTTCCCGAGGCACAGGAGACAGTTCGTGGCTACGATTCCTTCACTTCAAAATATCCAAAGCAATCTCTCCGATCTTGTGCCGGGATTTCCGGCGCGCGAAGAAGCGTCCGTGATGCATGTGCGCAAGCGCAATGGAGCGCTCGAACCGGTGGACGTCAACAAAATTGTGCGCGCGGTTCAGCGATGCATCCGACGGCCTGCCGCATGTGGATTCCATGCGCATCGCGTCGCAAGACCATCGGCGGGCTTTATGACGGCGCGACCACCCGCGAACTGGATGCAATCTCGATCGACACCGCCGCATCTCTCATTGCCGAAGAACCGCAGTATTCGCGGCTGGCAGCGCGACTGCTGCTGGGTACGATTGTGAAGGAAGTCGCGGGCCAGAACCTTCACTCGTTCTCGCAAGCCATTGCCTACGCGCACCAGCAGGGCCTCGTGAACCCCGCCACTGCCGAGTTTGTGCAGACGCATGCGCGCAAACTCAACCACGCCATTGACGATTCAGTTTTCCGACCGCTTTGAGTACTTTGGCCTGCGGACGGTATACGACCGCTACCTGCTGCGCGATCCGCATCTCGTCGCAAAGTGATCGAAACACCGCAGTACTTCTTTCTGCGCGTGGCATGCGGGCTCGCGCGGCACGCCATACGAAGCTATCGAGTTCTATCAGCTGATTGCTTCGCTCGACTACATGCCGAGTTCGCCTACGCTGTTCAACTCCGGCACCAAACATCGCGCAGATGTCGTCGTGCTACCTGCATGACTCGCCCGCTCGATTCTCTGGAATGCATCTACGACACCTATAAGGATGTCGCGCTGCTGTCGAAATTTTCCGGCGGCATCGGCCTCGCATTTCACCGCGTGCGCTCGGAGGGCTCGCTGATCCGCGCGACCAACGGCCTCTCCAATGGCATCGTTCCGTGGCTGCGCACGCTCGATAGCTTCCGTCGCCGCAGTGAACCAGGGCGGCAAGCGCAAGGGCGCATGCTGCGTCTATCTCGAACCGTGGCACGCCGACATCGAGCAGCTTCCTTGAACTGCGCGAGAACACAGGCGATCTGTCCCGCCGCACCTACAATCTGAACCTCGCCAATTGGATTCCGGATCTCTTCATGCAGCGCGTAGATGCGGACGGCATGTGGTCGCTCTTCGATCCGAAGAATGTTCCCGCAGCTGCCCGATCTTTTTGGCGAAGAATTCAACGAGACCTACGAAAAGGCCGAAGCAGAACAAGCTCTACGCGCGCCAGGTGAAAGCCCGCGATCTCTACGCGCGCATGATGCGAACGCTGGCTGAAACCGGCAACGGCTGGATGACCTTCAAGGACGCTTGCAACCTAAAATGCAACCAGACCGGCAAAGCCGGCAACGTCGTCCATCTCTCCAACCTTTGCACGGAGATCACTGAGGTGTCCTCGCGGGAGCAAACCGCCGTCTGCAACCTTGGCTCGATCAACCTCGCCCGTCACGTTTCTGCAGACGAAAGCGGCGCGCTGCGTTTCGATTTTGAAAAGCTTGCACGCACGGTGCGCACGGCAGTTCCCATGCTCGACCGCGTGATCGACATCAACTACTATCCCATCCCGCCAGCGCAGCCAGTTCCAACGCGCAGTGGCGTCCCGTCGGCCTCGGCTCATGGGTCTGCAGGATGTGTTCTTCCAGTTGCGGCTACCCTTCGACTCGCCGGAGGCGCAGGCGCTCTCCACACGCATCCAGGAAGAAATCTATTTTCATGCGCTGACTGCTTCCTGCGAGCTTGCCGAGAAGGAGGGCCCGCATGCCAACCTTCGCCGACACGCGTATGGCGCAAGGCCAGTTCCAGTTCGACCTTTGGGGTGTGAAGCCAGCCGATCCCGCGCGCTGGGAGCAGCTGCGCCAACGCATTGCGAAGAGCGGCCTGCGCAATTCGCTGCTGATCGCCATTGCGCCGACGGCAACCATCGCGTCCATCGTCGGCTGCTATGAGTGCATCGAGCCGCAGATCTCCAACCTTTTCAAGCGCGAGACACTCTCCGGCGAATTCCTGCAGGTCAACCGCTATCTGATCGAAGAGTTGAAGCAGCGCAATCTGTGGAATGAAGACGATGCGCCAGCGTCTCAAACTGGCGGAGGGGTCGATGCAAACCATCGACGAGCTGCCAGATGAAATCAAGCTCGTATACCGCACAGTCTGGGAAGTTCCCATGCGCAGCCTGATCGACATGGCCCGCGACGCGCAACGCATACATCGATCAGATCGCAATCGCTCAATCTCTTTGCGGAATCGCCGAATATCGGACGGCTCAGTTCGATGTATATGTACGCCTGGAAGCAGGGGCTGAAGACGACCTACTATCTGCGCTCACGTCCTGCAACGCGCATTGCGAAGACTACAGTGCAGACAAATTCTGGAGCTAACAGAGCTCTGGCGAATGCGAATTCCAGTGCCTCGATGGCTGTGGTCTGCTCGCTTGAAAGTCCGGGCGCGTGCGAAGCCTGCCAATAAATCGCGCGACCCGAGGACAGGTTTTGCGCAAACACAAATTCGATCTAACGAAAGAGAGACCTTCATGTCTACTTCGCTCGCAGCCTCCTCCGTGGCGGCGCCGGAACATATTCTCGATCCCGGCCTCTGCCTTACGCTTGCGTCCCATGCGCTACCCGGTGTTCTACGACATGTTTCGCGATGGCATCAAGAACACCTGGACAGTCGAAGAGGTCGATTTTCAGACCGATCTGGGCGATCTCAAGCAGCGCCTCTCACCCGCCGAGGTGCATTTGATCCAGCGCCTCGTCGCGTTCTTCGCCACCGGCGATTCCATCGTCTCGAACAACCTGGTGCTGAACCTTTATAAGCACGTCAATTCGCCCGAAGCGCGGCTGTATCTGTCGCGCCAGCTCTATGAAGAAGCGGTTCACGTGCAGTTTTATCTGACCCTGCTCGACAACTATGTGCCCGACCCCGACGCGAGAGCAGCCGCTTTTGCAGCCGTCGAGAACATTCCTTCCATTTCGAAAAAGGCGGAGTTCTGCATGAAATGGATGGATTCAATTCAGGCGCTTGACCACCTGGAAACCCGCGAACAGCGGCGTCAATTCCTGCTGAACCTGATCTGTTTCGCGGCCTGTATCGAAGGTCTTTTCTTCTTCGCAGCCTTCGCCTATGTCTACTTTCTGCGCTCCAAGGGATTGCTGCACGGGCTGGCTGCGGGTACCAACTGGGTCTTCCGCGACGAAAGCTGCCATCTGGAATTCGCCTTTGAAGTAGTGAAAGTAGTTCGCGCGCAGGAGCCCGATCTCTGGGACGCATCGCTTGAAGAGCAAATCGTGGAAATGCTGCACGAAGCTGTGGATGCCGAGGCGCAGTTCGCCGAGGACTTGCTTTCGGGGGGCGTTGCCGGGCTTTCAGTACGCGACATGCGCCAGTATCTCGGCTATGTCGCCGACGCACGGCTGAGACGACTCGGCATTGCGCCGGTTTTCCGCACCAGGAATCCGTTCTCGTTCATGGACCTTCAGGATGTGCAGGAGTTGACCAACTTTTTCGAGCGTCGCGTCTCCGCCTACCAGACGGCAGTACCGGGAGAAGTAGCCTTCGGCGAGGAGTTTTGATCGCACAGGCTCACCAAAATCGTGAGCCTGTGCGATGCTCAACATTTACGGCACGAAGACATGCAGCCGCACGTGCCATTTGGTACTCTGGCCCGGCTTCAGTGTCACCATGCCGGTGTCCATCTTGCCCCACTCCTTGCCAAAAGGATTGGCGAAATTGAACTGGTCTTCGATGGCCACGAACTGCATGGGCGGCGGTGCGTACATCTGAATCGTTTTGATTTCGGGCGAGAGACCGACAATGTCCACGCCGTAGTGAGCCGCCGGATCGATGATCTTTACGATAACTGCGCCGTTCTGCCACGCGAGCTTGCTCCAGTTGTCGTCGTAAAAGTTGTGCGCGAGCGCGACGCCGCCAGGGGCGCGCAGGTCGTACTGCGTTCCATCGACGGGCTTGAGTTTGCCGGTGGGAAAGACGTTGTCGTAGTTGTCCACTTCGGCGAGATTCGATCCAGGAATGTGGATGCGCACCTGGGTGCGATCGCCCGAAGGCAGCGCGAAATACGGGTGCCAGCCGATGGCGATGGGCTCGGCTTCACCTCCTACGTTGTGGGCCACGATGCTGGCGTCAACGGCTTCGGCGGTGAGGGCGATGGTGAAATCGAGATCGGTCTTGGAGAGCCAGTGGCCCCCAAAGTTGCCCGCATGAATGACCCCGGTCACCTCCTGGCCGCCCGGAATATCCTTCACATGTACGTCATCGGTCTTTGCTTTCAGAATCAAGCCGTGCATGGCGTGACGCTCGGCTCCCGGATTCTTGCCGATGTTGTTCGCGGGCAGCGTAATCGTATGACCTTCCCATGAGGTGGTGAGGGTCTGGCCGTCGGCCGACAATTGGCCACGAATGCGGTTAGGGTAGGGAACTAAGAAGACGGAGCCGAGACGATAACCAAGGTCGCCGTTGGCATTATCTTTCTCGTCGAGCATCTGCTTGGCACCGGCCAGGTCGGGCGAGGCCAGGACGTTGACGTTGCCCTTGCCTGGAAAGTTTGCGGTGATTTGTATCAGTTCCATGCCGCGGCCGGGAGCGAGAGTGATGCTGGTGAACTCGGGCTTGGTCTTGCTGGCGGCAGTGCGCGTGAGGGTGACGATTTTCTGGCCGCCAATTTCGGTGACGTCTTGCGCAGGGCTGTTCATGACGAAAAGACTCCCCATGAAAACCGGCAGGGCGATGGGAAGAGCAATCAATGCGCGAAAGGAATTCTTCATCTCGGTCCATCCCTGAAGGTGCAATCGGATTTTCCGGAAATGGCTGGGCGCGGGCGTGAATTTGCCATCGCAAGAAAGCGTATTCCGGAAGCGGCCTAATTCTACGACAGAGGGCCCCTGACAAGGCTTCCGCGGCGCAATTCCCAAAGATTATCCCGACCACCGAAACTCGACCGGACAGTTGAAATCCCTAAGCGGATTGCCTCGTTTTAACTCAAAGTCGCGGGTTGGGTTGACATTCGACCCGAAGAGGGCGAATATTTGGGTAGAATGTCAACCCAAGACAACAACGACGATCGCATTGCCCTTTTACAGGGCACCCTCGACCTGCTCATTTTGAAAACACTGATTCTGGGCCCGTGTCATGGGCAAGGCGTCGCGCGCATGATCCAACGCCAATCGGAAGACGTGTTTCTCGTCGACCACGGATCGCTCTATGTGGCTTTGCAGCGGCTCGAGGACAAAGAATGGATTCGCGCCAAGTGGGGAGTGAGCGAAAACAACCGCAAGGCACGGTTTTATTCGTTGACACCCAAAGGTCGTGCGCAGCTCGTGGAGAAGACCAGCGAATGGCGCCGTCTGACGCGGGCGATGGGGCTGATTCTCGATCCTGCGGACACTCAAAGTCAGGAGGCATAGACATGTTCCGGCGCAAACGAAGTGCAGAAGACTTTGCGGAAGAGATCAAAGCGCATCTTGCGCTCGAAGCTGACGACCTTGAACGCGAGGGCTTGAGCGAGGACGAAGCCCGCCGCACGGCTCGATCTCGAATTCGGAGGTGTCCGTGCTGCCCACGAGCGCTTCTACATGCGTGACCGGTGGATTGGCTTGGACAAGTTGGGCCGCGATCTGCGATTCGGGCTGCGGTCGTTGCGGCAGAGTCCGGGATTTGCCGTGACGGCGATCCTTACGTTGGCACTCGGCGTTGGTGCGAACACGGCGGTCTTCAGCGTGATGAATGCTGTATTGCTGCGGTCGTTGCCGGTGGCCGATCCAAATCGCCTGGTGTATTTGAGGATATCGAACCCTCCCCGCGGAACCGGCACCATCGACTCCAACAGGACTTTTTCGTATTCGGTCTACGATGCGCTCCGTAAGCAAACCGGCGGGGTCGCGCCGCTCATGGCCTACGTGCCCTTATCGGGCAGCAAGGTCGCCGTTCGCTATGGAGCGCAACCAGAAGAAGCAGAGGGCGACATGGTGAGCGGCGCCTTTTTCTCTGGCTTGGGCGTGAAGCTGCCCCTCGGCCGTGGCTTCAGCGAGCTGGATGAGACAAAGCATGCGCCCATTGCGGTGATCAGCTACAACTACTGGACCCGGCGATTCGCGCGCAATCCGGACGTTTTGGGGCAGACGCTCTTTGTCAATGGCGTGCCCATGACGATCGTGGGAGTTACCGCGCAGGGCTTTGAAGGCGTCGAAGGTAGCGGCTCAACTGATTTCTGGATTCCCTTGCAGAGCCGGCCTGAATTGAATGCGTGGGGCAATCCTCTGGACGAGGGCAAGACTTATATCACCAATTCCACTTGGTGGTGTTTGCAGCTGATTGCGCGACTTGCCTCCCGGCATCAACCGAGCACAGGCGATCGCGCAGCTGCAGCCAGTCTTTCAGAGAGCGGCTTACGTGGGGCTCGGTGGGACCCCCATGGCGGGCGAGAAACCGCCGGTTCTGAGCTTTGCCGATGCCAAAAGTTTCCCCGGTTACGACCAGATGTACGGCAACCCGTTGCGCATCTTGATGGCGATGGTTGGACTGGTGCTGCTGATTGCGATGGCCAATGTAGTCATGCTGCTGATGGCGCGCAATGCAACGCGGCAGCGTGAGTTTTCTCTGCGCATGGCACTGGGCGCAGGGCGTGGCGAGTTGTTTCGGCAGCTGCTGATGGAGAGCGCGATCCTTGTAACGGCGGGGGCGCACTGGCATGGGCCTTTGCCGAGATGGCAGCGCGGATGCTAGGCCGATGGGCGCGGATTGAGACCAGCCTTGCGCCCGACAAGACGGTGCTGCTGTTCACGCTGGGTATCCTCGTCTTCGCTGCGCTGGCGTTTGGTTTGGCGCCGCTGCGAATGGCCCTTTCAGGGGGCGCGGAACTGGCGCTGAAAACTTCTGCCGCGACCTCGAATACGGATGCAGGTAAATCGCGGGCGGCCGAATCATTGTCACCTTGCAAATGGCGCTTTGCGTCGTGTTGCTCGTGGGCGCCGGGTTGCTGATTCGCACTTTGCGGAATCTCGAAAATACCCCGCTGGGATGCGCGTCGATGGCCTCGTCGTTTTCGGAGTGAAACCGAATATTCCATCGGTTCCCGAGGGATTGCTTTTTACAGAAACCTGATAGACAAATTGCGCGCGCTTCCCGGGCGTGGAATCGGTCACCATCATGGAGGAGCGCCTCGGTTCGGGCTGGTCAGACAACAGCGACATGCATGGTCGACGGAAGGTTGCCGGAAGTCGCGAATGGCGCCTCGAGAACCGTGCGCAGCAACGTTGCGGGGCCGGACTTCTTCCGCACTCTGGGCGTGCCTGTGCTTGCCGGACGCGATTTTGCGGATTCGGATACCGCCTCGTCCCCGCATGTGGGCATCATCAACGAGCAGTTTGCCCAGCGCTTCCTGCCCCACCAAAACCCGCTCGGCCACACCATTGGTACCGACGACGGCCGCTTCACGATGACCATCGTTGGCGTCGTCAAGGACCACAAATATCGCGAGATCCACGAAGATCCAATTCCGATGGCCTGGTATATGTATGCGCAAATTCCAATCATCGGAGCAATGCAAGTTGAAATGCGGGTGCATGGTCCACCGCTGGCAATTCTTCCGTCTGCGCGTAAAGCGGTGCAGCAATTGGATCCGAACCTGCCGCTGATCCAACCGATGACGCAGCGCGCGCAATTTGACACCACGATCTCCGGACAAACGCTTTTTGCCCGGCTTGCCGGATTCTTCGGCGTTTTGGCAGTGGTCCTAGTAGCGACGGGACTCTATGGGTCCCTGGCCTATCGCGTGAGCGTGCGGATAGCCGAGATCGGCGTACGCATGGCTGTCGGCGCCCGTCGGGAGCAAGTAGTCTGGATGATTTTGAAAGATAGCTTGCTGCTCACTGTGGCTGGAGTTGCGCTCGGGTATTCCGCTGGCGATGTTTGTTGGCCGCGCATTGACCTCGTCGTTGTATGGTGTGATGCCGCTCGATATGGTCAGTTATCTCGTCGCGGTTTTGGGGGTCGCTGTAGTTGCGCTGGCCGCGAGTGCGCTGCCTGCAGGGCGTGCTGCAAGTGTCGATCCCATGAGGGCGCTGCGAACGGAATAGGGGCTATTAATTATATCGATTAGGAACTAATTACGGCAACGTCCCCTCTATGCATTGAATATCGCCGGCGATTTTCGCTGTTCACGGTGCCGAGGCGAGCGGCGCACCTCTCAAAGGAGTTCACCCATGCACTTGAAAAGACACCTGAGCCTGTTTCTGTCCGTGCTTCTTCTTTCATCTTTTTCCAGCCTGTCGACCAAAGCTCAATCGAGTGCGCAGTCCGGCCCCGCACAGCCTGACCCTCTGTTCACAACGATCCAGTCCTCTAGATACCAAGCTCTTCGATGCTTATAACCACTGTGACCTGACGACGATTGGATCGATGGTGTCGGATGATCTGGAGTTTTATCACGACCAAACGGGCCTGATGGTGGGGAAGGCGCCGTTTCTTGCCGCCCTTCAACAGAATGTCTGCGGAAAGGTGCAGCGGACGCTGCTACTGGACACGCTGGAGGTGTACCCGCTCAAGGGATATGGAGCGGTGGAGATCGGCATACATCGCTTCCACCACCCTGGGCACCCGGAGGATGGTATGGGGGACGCGAAGTTTGTGACGCTGTGGCAGAACAAGGATGGCGTATGGAAGATCACCCGCGCGATCAGTTATGAGCATAACCAAGGATTATTGGCGAAGTAAGCGCTGAAAGATACTCGACAATCCACCTTCAACTGGATCCGTTCAATAAGTTCGATCGCTTCAGCTTTCATGTGTGACCTCGGTGTGACTGGCGCCTGAGGCTACGAACGACTGCGGCGATAGCAGTCCGAGCGTGGTGATCACCTCTTCAGGATGTTCTTCATAATACAGAACTCCAGACTTAGCGCGATAGCGATTGAAGGCCCACATTCCCAATGCTGCGCCTAAGAGAACGATGCCGAGGGTAACTAATTCGCGCGGATGAGTAAGTGCATGCAGTTCATGGTTCGCTGCCGAGGCGACCAACGGAATGATTACCATGGCGAAGAACCAAAACACATATTGAATATTTGACTTTCCGGGCAAGTACGAGCAGGTAAAGGGCACTTTGAAGAATCCGATCAGGCTGATATCGGCAAAAATCGATCCAAAAACGGCGAGCACGACAAGGTGTGTTATCACCTGATGCACGGGTCGGAACGAAAGCGACAACACAGCCGCAACGATCCACCAAGGAACGACCGCGATCAGCAGCAGAGACTGACGGGTCGCAGCGAAGTACTCTTCCGTAGAGCGCAATTGCGCGATACGCAAGACCCAGTTCGCAGTGAGCGAGATGGGAAGCGCGAAGACTCTGCTCAGTCCGACGACAGCGAACAGCATCATCATCAAGGTAGACATGAGGAATCCGCTGGTCAGCGGAACAGGCGCGTGTGCCGCCAGCGATCCGCGAACGACCGAAAGCGCGATGGCGCAGGCGACGGCGAGATAAAACGCATAGGCAACTCGATGTTGACGGCTCCGGATAAGTGAGCGAAGTGTAAAGTAACCGATTGCGCTTGTGAGCGAACTGCCGAGACGGGGCTTCCAATGAAGGCCACGCGCTCCCGGCACAAGGTCAGGCTGCTCCACTGTTTTTTGCATAGTGTGGATGTAACAAAACAGTAGAGAAGCGAGCGATCCGGCACTTACTACGCCGAGGCCAATCCATGCACGATGCGCCAGCCAGCTAAGTGCGAGCGGCAAACTTCCATTCAACTGGTTGAAAAGTGCAAAGAACCAGAAAGAGGGCGAGAAAGCGAAGATCCATTGGTTCTGTGGTTCTGCCAAGACCGGCGGCGACGACAGGGAGGGCTGCAGGAAATAGACACCGAGGAAGATTCCAAACGAGACGAGCTGCAGGATTGCCGAAAGACGCAGAAACAAGTCGGCGCGGAAGCAACAATCGCCGTCAGGCCCTGGACGGTCAGCACCAACCCGTAAACAAAGCTGCTGGCGGCAATCATCGTGATCCAATAGGCGGCGACATACCGAAGGAATCCGAGGAGGCCACCGTGCGCGTAACCGAGGACGAGCGGTAAAACGAAGCCGGAAGCGAAGTTCAACGTGACAACGGCGAGGAGCCAGATGGAACAAGACGACGCAACCTTGGCGAAAAGTACAGTGCGAGAGGCAATCGGCAAGGGCGCGAGGATCATGGCATCGCGACGGTCTGGAAACGTCGAATCCCAGGCGATGACGGTGAACAGGCCGACCACAAGCATCATGGTTGCGATGAAGTAATGTTCGAAATACCAGGAGACGGCCAGAAATTCCTCTGGGGAGCGCGTGCTGACCAGCGATACGTAAAAGCCCACCGTGTGAACCATGCTGAGCATCATGAGCACACCGGCGAACTGGCCGAGGAAGCGGGGGATGTCCGCCTGAATGGAGAGCGCCTCGAGATCGATGACGCGCAAAAGAAACTGGCGATAGAGTACGCGAAAGTCCGGCGGTAGACGGGCGATCAACGGCTCGATAAGTTTACGCATCGATCAGGTCCGCGATTTGCCGCGCCATCGCCGGTGAGTCTTGTTCCACCGCAAGCTGGGCGAAGATCCTTTCAAGAGTCGGAAGTTTCATCAGGGAGCGAAGATGTTCGATCGAATCATCGGCGACGAGCTTGGCACGGTGCAGAATGACGACGTGGGAGCAGATGCGCTCGACGGTATCGAGTTCATGGGAACTGAAAAGGACGACTTTACCGCGCGCGGCAAGTTCCTGAATTAGGCTGCGGAGAACCAGTGCGGAGGCGACATCAAGGCCTGAAAACGGTTCGTCGAGGAGGACCAGATCGGGGTTATGGAGGAGGGCTGCGATGAGCAGAACCTTCTGTCGCATGCCTTTCGAATAGCCCGAGATGGACGCATGTCGGTCGTCGTATAGCGAGAACAGGCGAAGCATCCCATCGATTCGCTCCGCAGATTGGCGCGGCGCGAGATCGCGGAGTTGAGCAACCATGGTGAGATATTCGGCGCCAGAAAGATGGGTGTAGAGGTATGGCTCCTCGGGCACATACCCCATGCGGCGCTTGTAGGCGATAAGGTCGTCATGAATCGGTTTGCCGGAGAAGAAAATCTGGCCGTAAGTCATCTCGATGAGCCCGGTGATCATCTTGATTGTGGTGGATTTGCCGGATCCGTTCGGCCCGAGATAGCCGGTCACCTCACCCGCGCGGGCAATAAAGCTTGCATTCTCCACGGCTGGGATGCCGGAGAAGTGCTTCGATACGTTACGAAGTTCGAGCGTCAGCATTTGCATACCCTATGTAGCATTCGATATTTAGCTTGTCAAGCAGAATGCTACATAGGCAGGTATGCCATCCATTTCTCAGAAACGACTCGCGTGCGCGCGTCGAGCAGCCTGCGCGCCAGCAGGCTGCTATCGACCGCGAACCGCCAATTACCACGTTCGGACCGGCAGATTAGGACTGCCAGCCGCCGCCCAGGGCGCCATACAGTTGCACGATCGCCAGCGCTTCGCCCTGCTGCGCGGTTACGAGGCTCAACTGCGCCGAGAACAGATTGGAATCGGTGGTCAGCACTTCGAGATATCCTGTAGACCCGCCCTGGTAACGGATCCGTGCCAGGCGCGTCGCATCCTTTGCGGCCTCAACGAGCTTCTCCTGCTGCTCGCGATAAGCGCGCTGCTTGTTCAACGCGATCAGGGCATTCGAAACATCGCGCAAGGCGCCCGCAATCGTCTTCTGATAGTTCAGCACCATCTCTTTTTGAGTCTCTTGCGAGAGTTGAAGCTGGCCGCGCAGCTTGCCGCCTTCGAACAAGGGCTGCGTGAGTGTGCCGATGCCGTAAATCGTCTTTCCCGCAGGATCGAAGATGCTCGACAGGCTGTCTCCGCCTACGCCCCCTGAGGCGCTGATGGAGAGATTAGGAAAGAACTGCGCACGAGCCACGCCAATTTGTGCGTTGGCCGCTACCAGAGTGGCTTCCGCCTGCTGAATATCGGGCCGACGTTCGAGAAGCTGCGATGGTATTCCAGTCGGCAGATCCTGCGGTGGAGGTGCGAGTGCATTCGGGTCCTGATGCGCAATGGGCCCGGGATTCTCTCCCAGCAGGAGCGCAATCGCATTCTCCTGTTGTTGAATCTGCTGCTCCAGTTGCGGAATCTCGGACGTTGCCGTGTAGAGCAGCTGCTCCGCCTGACGCACATCCGAGAGCGGCACCGACCCTCCGCTTTCCAGGGTCTTGGTGAGGGCAACGGAATCCTGCCGAACCTTCAGGGTCTGCTTTGTAATTTCCAGCTGGTCATCAAGAGCGCGGATCTGCAAATAGGCAGTCGCGACCTGCTGCACAAGCGTCAGCCGAACCGCGCGCTGTGCCCAAACCTGCGCCAGTAATTGCGCGCGGGCCGCCTCAGTCTGCCTGCGGTAAAGCCCCCAGAAGTCCGGCGTCCATGCGGCCGACAAGTTGAATGATCCGTCGACCAGCGGGACTGGGAATCTGGGTTCCAAGTGAAGACGGCAAAGTGGCGCCAATGCCCGTTCCACCAACAGTTGCGCTTGGAAACTGCTGTGAGCGCGTGATCCTGACCTGCGCCTGTTGTTCGAGGATGCGCTGCGCCGCGATGCGCACATCGTAGTTATTGGCGAGAGCCTTTCGGATCAAGTCCTGGAGTTCTGGTTCGCGATAAACTGCTACCCATTGTTCATCGCCAAGAGAGTTCTTAATATCACTCGCGACGGCGGCATCATCCGCGCCGCGATAGGCGGGTGGTGCAGGATAATTCGGTCGCACATATTTGGGGCCGACCATGCATCCGGCCAGAAAAACGATGGCGCTGGAAATAAAGGCAAGCTCGCGAAAATCGGGAAATGCTCATCATGCCTGGCCTCCTTCAACGCTGCGCGTGGGACATGGCTGGTTCGCCGGATGGCGTTCCCGGGCCACAAATCGAGTCCATCGTAGTGCCCTTGCCACCCCTCACGAAGCGGTGCGAAAGGAACTCGACGACTGCGAATGTGACGGGAATAAAGATAAGGCCGAGTATGGTCGACAGCGTCATGCCGCCAACAACGACCGTGCCCAGAATTCGACGGGACGCAGCACCTGAACCGCTGGCGGTCCATAGCGGCACGCAGCCGACGATGAACGCGAGGGCGGTCATCACGATAGGACGGAAACGCAAGCGAGCCGCATCCAGCGCTGCTTCGCAGATGCTTTCACCACGTTCGTAATTCGTTTTGGCAAACTCTACGATCAGGATGGCGTTCTTTGCAGAAAGGCCGATGAGCATGACGAGACCGATGGTGGCGAAGATATCGTTCTCGAAACTGCGGGCGTGCAGCGCGAGATATGCTCCCAGGATCGCGACAGGAGTACTGAGCAAAACGCTGAACGGCAGGGTCCAGCTCTCATAAAGAGCTGCCAGGATGAGAAACACGAACACCAGTGACAGGCCGAAGACAGCCCACGAGGGAACGCCCTTTTCGGCTTGCTGCTCCTGGAACGACATGCCGGAATAATCGAAGCCGGCACCCGCAGGCATCGTCTCCCTGAAGACTTCTTCAAGCGCCTTTCGTACCTGGCCGGAGCTATAGCCGGGCGCGCCAGTGATATTGAGCTGCGCGGCGTTGAATTCGTTGAATCGGTAAATAAACTCAGGCCCGTAATCCGGTTGACCTTTACGAGTGCGCTGAGCGGTACCTGGCTGCCGTTCGCACTGCGCACATAGAACTGATCGATGTTGGCGATATCTGTGCGCGAGGTACCATCTGCTTCAACGTACGTCTGCCATTGACGGCCGAATCGATTGAAGTAATTGACGAGGTAGCCGCCCATGAAAGTCTGCATGGTCGTGTAGATGTTGGAAAGATCAACTTGCTGTTGGAGAGCCTTCTCCTTATCAACATCGGCGTAGAGTTGCGGCACGGCAGGCTGGTACGAAGGGATAGCCGCGGCGATTTCAGGACGTTTGGAGATCGCTCCGAGAAAAGTGAAGACATTCTTTGTCAGAGTTGCTGGATCGTCGGAGCCTGAACGGTCCTCGAGAATCATGGTCACGCCGCCTGAGGTTCCGATGCCCGGAATGGACGGAGGCGGGAATGCGAACGCGATGCCGTCGGGATTGCCCGCGAGCCGCTTCTGCAGATTGCTTTGAATGTATTCGAGCTGCTGCTCTTTGGTTTTGCGCACCGCCCATGGCTTGAGGCTCACAAAGAAGAATCCCGCATTCGTGCTCTGCACTTGGGTGAGGAGCGAGAAGTTATTCACGGCAATGACGCCCTCAATCCCCGGGGTCTTCAAAAGGGCGGCACTTATTTTTTGCTCCGCCGCATCAGTGCGTTGCGCCGAGGCGCCGTCTGGAAGCTGTAAGGCGAGGAACATGTAGCCCTGATCTTCCGTCGGAATGAATCCTCCCGGAAGCGCTACTGCCGAGGTAAACAGCCGCTGCGCCAACCAGGATAAGGCCAAGCATGGCGAACGCCGATTTGTGAATGAGCACGCGCGACGTGTTGACGAAACTATCGGTGGTGCGGCCAAAGAACCGGTTGAAGACACCATAGCCTCTGTCGAGAAGGCTCTTTTTGCGGCCTTCCTGTCTCGGCTTGAGAAGAAGCGCAGAGAGCGCCGGAGACAGGGTGAGAGCATTGAATGCCGAGATCAAAACCGAAATCGCGATGGTGACGGCAAACTGCTGGTACATGCGTCCGGTGATGCCGGGAATTGCCGCGGTTGGAATGAAGACGGCTGCCAGGATAAGCGCGATGGCAACAACGGGGCCACCGACCTCTTCCATTGCTCTCTCTGTCGCCGACTTCGGGTCCATCCCTTCTTCGATATGGTGTTCGACAGCTTCAACCACGATGATGGCGTCGTCGACGACCAGGCCGATTGCAAGCACGAGGCCGAAGAGCGAGAGTGTGTTGATCGAAAACCCGAGCGCCGGAAAAATAATGAACGTTCCAATGAGAGAAACAGGAACGGCCAATAGCGGAATCAAAGTCGCTCGCCAGCCCTGGAGAAAAATAAAGACCACAATCACGACGAGACCAAGCGCTTCAAGAAGCGTGAGCACGATCTCGTGAATGCCGGCCGTAACCGCCTTGGTGGTGTCGAGCGGAACGCTGTAGGTGATGCTCGGCGGGAATGTGGCCGAGAGCTCCTTCATCCGCTGATTCACTGCAGCCGCGGTCTCCACGGCATTGGAACCCGGCAGCTGGTAGATCGCCATCACGCCGGAGGGCGCCTGGTTATAACGAGCCGAAACTCCGTATGCCTGGTCGCCGAGTTCGATGCGAGCAACGTCGCTCAAGTGCAGGATCGATCCGTCGGGATTGGCGCGAAGGATGATATTCCCGAACTCCTCGGGCTTCACCAGGCGCCCCTGTGTGCGCACTGTGTATGTGAACTGCTGTCCCTTGGGAATCGGCTCGCCGCCAATTTGGCCGGCGGGGTTCACGTTGTTCTGCGTCTGGATCGCGGCAATAACTTCCGTCGCCGTGACGCCGAGCTTCGCGAGTTTGTCGGGTTGGACCCATACGCGCAAAGCATATTGTCCGCCGAAGACCTGCACCCGCGAGACGCCATAGACGCGAGCGAGCTGATCTTGAAGATTGATGATCGCGTAATTAGTGAGGAAGTCCTGGCTCAACGTGCCGCCCTTTGAGTTGATGGCGACGAGCATCAGCGGCGAAGTGAGCGCCTTCTGCACGGTGAGACCGGCGGTCGTGACCTGAGCGGGGAGCTGGGACTGTGCCTGGTCAACGCGTAGCTGAGCTAACACCTGGTCGATATTGGGATCGGTCTTAACGTCGAAATCCACGAAGAGCTGAACTACGCCATTGTTGGCGCTGACCGAGTCCATGTAGATCATGTTGTCGACGCCATTCATCTGCTGTTCGATGGGTGTCGACACCGCCTGGCTCACGGTCTTGGCATCGGCGCCGGGATAGGTGGCAGTAACAAGAATTTCTGGCGGAACGATGTTGGGATATTGCGAGATCGGCAGCGTCAACATCGAGACGGTGCCGATCACGACAGTGATGATCGCGATGACAATGGCGACGATCGGCCTGCGGATGAAGAATTTTGACATGATTTACCTTCCCGCGGGTTGCGTCGTCTGCGCAGTGTTGAGGGCATGGAATTCCCCAGACTGTGGGCTCACAGGCGCGCCTTCGCGAAGCTTCTGGAGATTGTCGATAATGACGAGCGATCCGCTGGCGAGGCCACTTTCGACCACCCAGCTATTTCCATATTGCGGGCCGAGTGTCACGGAATTTACGTGAACCGTGTCGTTCGGGCCGACAGTGTAAACCTGCTCCTGGCCTTGAAATTCCGTGATCGCGATCTGCGGAATCAGAATCGCGCCATGGAGAACCTGGGTTTCAGCCCTTACCCTTCCAAACTGGCCGGGTCGAAGGATGTTGCCAGGATTCGCAAAAGATGCGGCGATGCGAATCGCTCCAGTTTGGGAGTTCAACTGCCGATCGACGAAGACGACGTGGCCCTTCTGCGGATAGACTTCTCCGTTCGACAGCGTCAGCGTCAAGGGAAGATTCGACGCACCATGCAACAGGTCGCCGCCTCCCGCGCCCGCGCGCTTCGTCAGTGCGAGGTATTCGCTATCGCTAATGGAGAAGTAGACCTTGATCGGGTTGAGCTGCGAAACCGACGTAAGTATGGATTGCGTACTGACCAGGTTGCCCACCTGGGTCGTCGCCTGTCCCGCGACGCCGCTAATCAACGAGCGGACCTTGGTAAATCCAAGATTGAGATTAGCCGTCGCGACCGCTGCCTCGGCTGTCTTTACCGAAGCTTCTGCTTGGGCTTTCTGTTGGACTTCGTTGTCGAGCTGGCTTCTTGCGATGGCATGAGCTTCCGCGAGTGGCGTGTCCCGGTTGACGTTAATCTGGGCGAGAGCTAGCTGTGCTTGCGCTTGTCCAAGCTGACCTTGCGCCTGTTCAAGCGCCGCTTCAAATGGGCGAGGGTCGATCTCGAACAATACCTCGCCCTCGTGCACCTGCGACCCTTCGCGATAATTTTGGCGAATGAGATATCCATTTGCTTGAGGCTGTATCTGGGCGTTGACATATCCGTCAAGAGTGCCCACCCATTCCCCCGTTAAAGGCACATCGCTTTGCTCGGCCTTTACAACGGTCACTGTCATTGCAGGGCGCGCGCCGGCGGTCGTTGCGCTTACTCCCTTGCCACAACCGGCAAGTGACCCTGCACCCAGGGTCAACCCCACAGCGACGGCAGCGAGGATACCAAGCTTGAGCGGGCCGGTAGCAGCCCATTGTCGATACGGCACGGTCATACTCATTCTCCATTCAAGCGCGAAATGTTTTTTGCGAGGGGTCGTTCGACGCCGCGAAAAACACGTACGAGTGTCCAGCTTTGATGTGCGGCTGGCTATCACGGATTCACAAAGTGATAGGGACGGCGAACTTTAGCCGCGTTAAAGGGTTTTACTTGCAAAGGATAATGAATCCTGGGCCAGGATCCGTGGCGGCCACGCGGTCGCCCCAAAACTCAGTGCGCAGGTCCCAGCGTTCCACACGCCTACAGAGCGTTGGATCGTCGACGGCCGCTAACATTCTGCCTTCCATTTCCTTTGGCCAACTTGCGATTACTTTCGCGATCAATTCCCCCACGTTCACATCGTCTCTCTGCACAGCATTTCGTCTCACGGCAGCAACAATCCGGTGATGGCCTCAAGCTGGATTTAAAATTCCAGCAAGATGACCGTTCGAAAGATTGTTCATGTAGACATGGATGCCTTCTATGCATCCGTCGAACAGAGAGACGATCCGAACCTGCGTGGCAAGCCCGTGGTTGTGGCATGGCGCGGAAATCGATCGGTCGTATGTGCAGCCTCGTATGAAGCCCGACGATTCGGTATTCGCTCCGCGATGCCGGCGAGTCGCGCGGAGCGCCTTTGCCCGGACGCCATTCTTATTCCGCCGGATTTCGCGCGCTACCGGGCGGTTTCGCGGCTTGTTCGCGAGATTTTCCAGCGGCACACTGAATGCATTGAACCGCTCTCGCTCGACGAGGCATATCTTGACGTCACCCAGAACAAAACGGGATTGCCAACCGCGACGCGCGTAGCGCAGAGCATTCGAAATCAAATTCGAGAAGAACTTCACCTCACCGCTTCTGCAGGAGTCGCTCCGAACAAGTTCCTCGCGAAAATTGCATCGGATTGGCGCAAACCAGATGGAATTTTTGTGATTCAGCCGCAAGATGTCGACGCATTTCTACCGCCCCTTCCGGTGGCGCGCATACCCGGAGTCGGCAAAGTAACGCAACTCAAACTGGAAGAACTTGGGATTCGCACCGTCGGCGATCTGCGCGACCTGGATTTGGAAAAGCTGGAGGGCCAGTTTGGCCGTTTTGGCCACCGCCTCTTTGAATTGGCCCGCGGGATGGATGAAAGCCCGGTGGTTTCGAACCGGCCAACCCAGTCGGTATCTGCCGAAGACACCTTTGAACGCGATCTGTATTTGTCCGAGACCGAACCCATGATCCGCCGCCTTGCCGAAAAAATATGGGCCGCATCACGGAAGGAGTTGCGTGTTGCCAGAACAGTGGTCCTGAAACTCAAAACAAGCGAGTTCAAAATCCTCACGCGCAGTCATACACCTTCATTTCCTCCCTCATCCTGCGACGAGCTCACGAGCATTGCGTTGTCATTGCGAAGCAGAGTGGACCTGGATTCGCGCCAGCGCTTTCGCCTTGTCGGAATTGGTCTGAGTAATTTCGACAAATCTCAACAGCCCAGGCAGCCTGATTTGTTCGATTGAGCGATTTCAACTCGCCACGCGTTGACAGCGTTCCGGTCAATCTTGTCTCTGGGCCGGAATCAAACTGCGGTCTTTTTTGCGGAGATTGGGAACCCTATGGTGAGCCGATTGCCGTCGGATCGCCTCTCGTGGTTGAGCGATCCTGCGAAACGTCGCAGCAGACGGAGACCATTTCCGCCCGGCTCAATCGATTCGAGGCTGGCGGGTATCGTTCCGTTGCTTTCTAGACCAGGTTCGATCGGTGAAAAATGTGGTGCCTCGTCGTCGATCGCGAGCGAGAGAGCGCCTTCGGAGATAAAAGCCCACAGCACGATCGAGTGTCCGGGTTCGCTTCGATACCCGTGCAGAATCACGTTGGCCAACGCTTCTTCTACGCACAGTTGCATCGCAAACCGGGCGTCCTCTGCAAATCCGTGCCGGTCTGCCAACGCCTCGATCCAGGGCTGGACACGGCTCAACTCCGTGAGCCGGCTATCGAGTTCAAGCCGGTCCTGCGGATTTTCCATGAGCATCTCCGGTCCCGCGCCTGTTGCGCGAACGCATGGCTGGCGGTCAGTTAGCACAGCGCTGCAACTGCGGAATCGAGATCGTGAAAGATAGGAATGATCTCGTCGATGTTGCTGGCCTTGAGAACCTCTTCCACCATCGGTATCGGACCGAAGAGCGCCACTTTGCCCCCGCGGCGGCTGACGGCCTTTGCCGGGATGACGATGGAACGAAGCCCCATGGAGCCCAGGAACGAGACGTTGGTCAAATCGATCAGCAGAAACTTGCTGCTGCCGGCCAGAATGTTCATGCGCAAATCAACCGCGGCAGCGCCTTGAATATCCAGACGTCCATCGAGAAGAACCCGTGTGATGCCGCCGTCCATGGACTCAGTTGAGATCGTCATGCACGCTTTCCTTTCTGAATCGATAGACTTTGTGCGGTGGACTGGCGACGGACCTCGCTCATCGTACCCAGATATTGTTAACGTCTTGTTACATGCTTCCAGCCTGCGTGGCGGATTCACCCGAACCGTTGCCGGAGCCCCGGTAGCGGACCACGAGCAGCGTGATGTCGTCGGACTGGTTAGCGCCTTCTGTGAATTTCTCAACTGCACCCAGGACCCCGTTCATCAGTGCGCTTAGGGAGGAATCCTGATGCTGTCCAGCGGCTTCAGCCAACCGCTCGTCTCCAAACGGGTTTTGGTCCCGATCTTCCGCTTCCGACACACCGTCGGTGAAAAGCACCAGCGTGTCCTGGGGTTCGAGCTGCACACGATCGGACTTGAACGTGGCCAGGTCGATCAGGCCCACAGGAAACGATCCGCCCGTATAGAGCTCGCTCACCTGTCCTCGCCGTAGCAGCAGCGGAGAGGGATGGCCGGCCCGGACATATTCGAGAGTGCCATCGGGGCTCAGCAGTCCGAAGAACATGGTCGCGTAACGGCGCACCGCCGCGCGGTCGCAGAGAAATCGGTTCAGGTGATTGAAGACCTGCACCGGATCGACGCCGAGGGTCATTCCAGAGAGCGCGCCTTGCAGCATGGTGGTAAGCAAAGCAGCTCCCAGGCCTTTGCCGGCAACATCGGCAATCAAGAGCGCGACGCGGCCGTCAGCCAGGGGATAGACATCGAAATAGTCGCCACCTACTTCGTAACAGGGCCGGTGAGTTCCAGTCACTGCGAGATGGGGATAGTCCTGCAAGCCTTGCGGCACCAGGGCTTGTTGAATCTCGCGCGCGATGTTGAGCTCCTGCTCAAGGCGATGACGTTCGCGCTCGCGCTCAATTAACCGCGAGTTATCCAGAATGCTCGCGGCTTGCGCGCCCAAGGCATCCAGGATCTTGCGGTCCAATGCAGAAAAGGTGGAGGTGCGCCTCGAATCGAGATATACCGCGCCCAGCAATTGACGGCGTGGGCCTTCGCTCGACGAATCACCTACCCCGCGTGGCTTTCCGAACAGCGGAATCACGACTGACGAACGCAACAACTGCATGACAACGCTCTGCGCGCTCTGCAGGTTCATTTCCGCAAGGTTCAGATCCTCGTTGATCACCGCGGATTCAAGCTCGATGGCGCTCCGGAGCACCGACCGGCTCGGATTCATCGCCTGGGGCTCAAGAGATTCGCTGTCTCGTCCCCGCGCTACCTTCACTTGCAACACGCCCGACGCATCGGGCTCGAGCAACATGCCGCGATCGGCGTGCGTGATGGCAATGGCATGATCGAGCATCGTGGCCAGTACCGATTCCAGCGGGAGCTGCGAATGCAGCATCGACGTGGCCTCGAGTAGAAGCCTCAACCCTTTGAGTTCGTCGGCGGAGTCGCCGCCCAAGGAACCGAGCAGGCCGCGCAGTTTCGTCTCTGCCTCTTCCTTGGATGTCGCTTCGGACGGCAAACGGAAGACAAGTTGACATGCATCGTCGCTGCCCAGGCGGATTCGGTCTCCATCGGAGAGCGTTCTGACCCTGGTCGGTAGCCCGTTGACGAAGATGCCGTCGCGCTGCCCGCGGTCTTCGATCAGCAGGCCTGAGTCGCCTGCGGAAATGGCCGCGCACTTGCGCGAGATGCGCATGTCATCCAGAGACAGGTGGTTGCCACTCTCTCTGCCTCGTCCGATGAAGAACGGGAGCTCATTGAATGGAAACCACATCCTTGGGATGGTCAGCAAACACGACCTCGAGATACGCGTTGACTGGAGCAGTCGATTCGGGCATAGACTTTGGGTGTGTGAATTCTAGCAGTTGGCTGATTTCCAGCGCCGATCAAGCAAACATTTCGCGTGATGAAAGCTCGTTGCAATCAATTGTTAATTTCGGTTTGTATCCCGCCAAGTTTCTTGACAATTCATACTGCCTTCAATAGCTTGTAATCTCATCGCCCCCTGAAAGGCTGTCTCCCATAAGTGCCGACGTGTGTCGGTCCACTTATGCGGCATGAATAGCCCGAAAGGCGGTGCCATTTCCCCCAATGGCAATCTGAATTTGACTCGGCGACGTGAAGAACTATGCCGGGCAGCTGGGCTCTTCGCCCGTGTTGACTGGAGGTCTGCGCCCGGCTTCGGGGCGTCCCCAGTGTATTTAGATTCAATAGCTTTAGCGCACCGCCGAGGGGGAGAGCAATGAAATCAGTAATCATGTCTTCGAGGAGTTCCCAACGTCTGAACCTGGGTTCTCTCCTCGAAACTTCCCTGCGGCGTCTTGCGCGGGTACGAGGCGTTGTCTCCTTGGGGGCGGCGCTGTTGCTGGCCGGCTCGATCGGCGCGCAAGGGCAGGCGCCAGCCCTGGAGCAAGACTGGTATCAGCTGGTGCCATCGGCGAACCCTTCGCCGCGCTCTACAACCGCGATCACCTACGATGCGGCGCACGGCCAGGTTGTCATGTTTGGCGGCTACAACGGCAGCTATCTCAACGAAACCTGGGTGTGGAACGGAACGACGTGGACAAAGGTAACTCCGGCGAACCCTGCGAACAGCCCGTCTCCGCGGTCGAACGTTCAGATGGTCTACGATCCCGCGAGGGGCAATGTCGTGTTGTTTGGCGGGCTGACCAGCGTGAGTACCCGCGCCGACGATACATGGATTTGGGACGGAACCAACTGGACTCAACAGTTTCCGGTGACCAGCCCCACCGGCGGGCGTGCCAGCGCCAGCATGGTATTCGACCCAGCGACCAACAACGTGGTGCTGTTTGGCGGTTTGAATAGCGGTGGCATGGTGCAGGGTGACACGTGGGTGTGGAACGGCACGAACTGGACGAACGTGACCCCATCAAGTGCTGCGAACAGCCCTACCAACGGGCGTGAGGGCGCTTCCATGGCCTATGATGCTGCGACCAACAATGTCGTTCTGTTCGGAGGATCGGACGACACCGGCAACGACCGCAACGACACCTGGACCTGGGACGGGATCAACTGGACTCAACAGAACCCGGCGAACCCGCCCGCTGCACGCGACGGAGCGGCCATGGCGTACGATCCAGAGCTGAGCCAGGTGGTCCTGTTCGGCGGCGAACAAAACCCGACGAGCCCCAACTACATCAACGACACGTGGGTGTGGAATGGGACGACCTGGACCAACGTGAGTCCTCCGAACAGTCCTGGAGCGCGCTATGCCTACAACCAGTTTACCTACGATGCGGCGCAGAACCAGTTGATCTTGTTCGGCGGCTCCAACACCTCCGCCACGTACGACGACACATGGGCGTTCGGTCCACCGCAGAATTTCGGCAGCATCAATGTTTGCCAGTCCGGCGCACCGGCGCCGTGCAGCAACACCCTTGCGCTGACTTATAACTTTCCGACAACCACAAATTTCGGCTCGATCCGGTTGTCACGCAAGGCGCAACCAACCTCGATTTCACGCAGGCCAACGGCGGCAGCTGCGCCGGGCAGATCTCCGCAGGCAATTCCTGCATTCTGGACGTGACCTTTCGCCCCGACAGCGCCCGGATTGCGCCATGGGCGCGGTGGAACTCTTCGACAGCTCGAACCACCTGCTGGCGACGACGCTGATCTACGGCGTTGGCCAGGCGCCGGAAACTGCTTATGGTCCCCCCACGACGGGCACCTACCCGGGAGTCGCCTACAGCAGCCAGGTAAACCCGGTGACAAATCTGATTGGGCACTCAGGGCTCGCGACCGATGCATCCGGCAATTTGTACCATCTGAACGGCCCAAGCCTGTTCGAACTCGCGCCGCCGTACAACGGCTCCCCAACCACCCTGGCCAATGATTTCAGTACTGCGTCTAGTGTCGCGATCGATGGGGCAGGCAACTTCTACGTCGCGGATCCCTCCCTCAACACGTTTGGCGAGGTCGTGAAGCTCGCCCCTGGTTGCGCCAGCGCCACCGCATCTTGCGCGAGTGTGATCTACGCGCCTTCTTCGCACCCCGGTCCGGTTGGCGTGGCGGTGGATGGGTTAGGCAATGTCTTCATCGCCCAAAACGGGACTGGCGTTTTTGAGATTCCTGCCAATGGAGGCCCACAGTTCACGCTGTACAACCCGCCAGGGAATTCGCTGGGAGGAGGCATGGCGGTGGATGCTGCCGGCGACCTCTTCGTTGCCGATAACGGTCTCCACCAAGTCGTGGAAATCCCGGCCGGCTGCACAACGACCAGCTGCCAAACCCTCATCGGCTCCGGATGGGCTAGTCCGGAAGACGTGGCGGTGGACGCCGCCGGCGACGTGATCGTAGCGGACGTCGCTCTTACAGTCGATGGCAACATCGACGCCGGCGGAGTAGTGGAGGTTCCCGCAGGCTGCACCACGCCGAGCTGCCAAATCCTTTTGTGGACTAGCGGCGGAGCATACGACCCGTCAGAGGTCGCCGTGACCCCAGCAGGGCAGATTTTCTTCGTCACCGATGGCACCCCCGTTTACGAGATCAATCAGTCCCAGCCAGCCATCGTTGAGCTTCTCCACAACGTATGTCGGCTTTACGAGCGACGACAGTCCGCAATCCGTCACCTTGCAAAACATCGGCAACCAGAACCTGGGAGCGGTTAGTCCCGGGCTCGTGGTCAGCGGACCCAATTTCATTCAAGTTCCCGGCTCGGGCCCAGCGGCCGATTGCACGGCGACGTTTTTGCTCGCCCCGGGTGTGTCCTGCGATTTGAGCGTCAGCTTCACGCCGCAAGCCTCGGGTTCGCTGATCAGCTCTGCCGCCTTCACCGACAACGCTTTGAACGCGACCTCCGCGTCGCAGAGCGTGCCGCTCAGTGGCGGGGCCTTGGAGTCCGTCGAGCCATTGAATTTGACGGGTGCTGGAACGGGCAGCGGCTCGGTGTCCTCCAGTCCGTTTGGGATTGGCTGCAACCTGAATGCAGGAGTGACTTCGCCGGCACCGCCGGGATCCTGTTCAGCAAACTACCCAGGCGGAACGGGAGTGTCGATGCAGGAGATTCCGTCAGCCGGATCTATGTTCACGGGCTGGGGCGGCGCCTGCGCAAGCCAGGGAATGAGCCAGTCCTGCAACCTGAACACGATCATTGGCTCGGCGACAAATGTCTCCGCGAATTTTGCTCCCGTCACCAGCCTACACGCTGACTGTGATGCCAGCGGGCACGGGTTCGGGGACAGTGACTGACAATCTAGCAGAGATTAGCTGCACTCAAACCAACGGAGGGCAGACAGGGACCTGTTCAGGCAGCTATTCGAGTTCGGTGACGCTCACGGCAAGTGCGACTGGGACCTCGACATTCGTGGGCTGGGGCGGCGCCTGCGCGAGCCAGGGAGCGAGTGCGACGTGCACCGTGAACGTGACTTCTGCGCTGAATGTGAGCGCGAGTTTTGTTGCGCCTGGAGCAAGTCAGCCGGGGACGCTGAAGCCCATCACTGCGGGTATTGTCTACGGACAGGGCGGCAGCTTCACCAGTGCCAGCGGAAACAACGGCGGGATCAGCGCCAACAGCTTATTTCAGCCGGACAATCTCGCTGTAGACAACAACGGCGGTCTCTACGTTGCCGACTTACAGAACAACCGGGTGCTCTACTATCCAGCCGGCAGCACCACCGCGACGCGGGTTTACGGGCAGGGCGGCAACTTCGCCACCGGCAGGGAACAGCGGCGCGGTCAGCGCCAACAGCCTGAATAATCCGTATGGTCTTGCCGTGGACAGCGGCGGCAATCTCTATGTTGCCGACTGGAATGACAATCGTGTGCTCTTCTATCCCGCCGGCAGCACCACCGCCACGCGGGTCTACGGGCAAAACGGCAGCTTCACCACCAATGCCGCGAACAATGGCGGCGTCACGCCAACAGCTTGAATGGCCCGCAGCAGTCGCCGTGGACAGCAGCGGCAATCTCTACGTGGCCGACACGCTGAACAGCCGGGTGCTGTTCTATCCCGCCGGCAGCACCACCGCGACGCAGGTTTACGGGCAGGGCGGCAGCTTTACCACCGGCATTGTGAACAACGGCGGGATCAGCGCCAACAGCTTGAATGATCCGTTTGGTCTCACCCTGGACAGCAGCGGCGATCTCTATGTGGCCGACAACAACAACAACCGTGTTCTGTTCTATCCCTACAGCAGCACCACCGCCACGCGGGTCTACGGGCAGGGCGGCAGCTTCACCACCAACACCGCGAACAACGGCGGAGTCAGCGCCAACAGCTTAAATGGCCCCCAGTCAGTCGCCCTGGACAGCAGCGGCAATCTTTATGTGGCCGACTACTTCAACAACCGGGCGCTGTTCTATCCCTTCGGCAGCACGACTGCGACGCGGGTTTACGGGCAAGGCGGCAGCTTCACGAGCAACAGCGCGAACACGGTCAACGCCAACGGCTTGTCGAATCCGGCGGCATTGGCTCTGGACGGCAGCGGCAATCTTTACGTGGCCGACAAGTCGAACAATCGGGTGCTCGAATATGGCAGCTTCGGCAACGTCAACGTTTGCCCCAGCGGCCAGTCCACGCCAGCGCCCTGCAGCAATACCGTCACGCTGAGCTACTACGCTGCTTCCACCACGACTTTTGGCGCGACCCCCAGGTGGTTACGCAGGGCGCACCCGGTCTCGACTTCACGCTCGGCAGTGGCAGCACCTGCGCCGGTACCACCTCTGCAGGCACTTCCTGCATCGTCAATGTCAATTTTGCCCCGCTTGCGCCGGGATTGCGCCTGGGGGCGGTGAATCTCTTCGACAGCAGCAGCCACCTGGTTGCAAGCCAGCTCGTCTCTGGCGTTGGCCAGGGACCGGCCATTGCCTTCGGCCCGGGCACGCAGACCACGGTGAACGCCGGGGTCTACTCCTTGGCCACGCCGAACGGTGCCGCGGTCGACGCGGCAGGCAATGTGTACATCGCGGTAGCTGGCAACGGACAGGTCGGCGGCGGCGCTGAGGTATTGAAAGTTGCTCCGGGTGGTGCTGTGTCGACCGTAGGCTCCGGTCTCGCTTACCCGCAGGGCTTGGCGGTGGATGGAGCGGGCGATGTCTTCATTGCGGATAACAATCAGAACGAGGTGTTCGAGGTTACGCCTGCCGGCACTCAAACCACGATCGGCACAGGCCTCTACGCGCAGTTGGGCGTCGCGGTCGATGGCGCAGGCGATGTGTTCATTGCTGATTTCTATACCTCCGGGCCCAATATCCAGACACCATTAGGGCAAGTTGTCGAGATTCCGGTTGGTTGCACCACGAGCGCCTGTCAGACCATCGTGTACACCCCCGAGTCGGGATTCCATCCGATCGGTTTGGCGTTCGATGCAGCGGGGGATCTGTTCGTTGCTGATTTCGCCGACACCGCCCCCGGAAAGGTAGTCGAGATACCGGCCGGTTGCACCAATAGCAGCTGCCAGACCACGATAGGCACCGGATGGTCCGAGCCGGAAGCCGTTGCGGTGGATGCAGCGGGCGATGTCTTCGTCGCGGATGAAGTCGCCGAAGGTGGTAGAGGTTCCAGCCGGCTGCTTCAACAACACTAACATTGCCAGATCACGGTGAGCCAGGTCCTTGCGTACGGTGTCGCAGTGGATGCAAAGGGCGATATATTCCTTCCCGACCGCGGCACTGACCCCAATAGCAATCAGGTCCTCGAGATCAACCGCTCACTATCGCCTTCGCTGAACTTTGCCATCACGAATGTAGGCAGCACCAGTGCCGACAGTCCGCTATTGGTCACCGTTCAAAACGTCGGCAACCAGCCGCTGACGGGCTCGCTTGCGTTGAACCTGGGCGGGAATTTCATTGAGAACCGGATCCCGATTGCTCAGGCGCGTTTTCGTTGGCTCAGGGCGCAATCTGCAGCGAGAGCTTCAGCTTCAACCCCGCAAAACACCGGACCACTCACCGGCACGGCGTGTCTTCACCGACAACGCTTTGAACGCCACATCTCGCTACGCAAACCGTTACCCTCAGCGGCATCGGCGTTGCGACTGGCCGCCACCGTGGCCGTTCCCAACGTGGTTGGGCTGACGCAAGGCGCGGCGACGACGTCGATCACCGCGGCAGGTTTGATGCTGGGAACGGTGAGCACCGAATCCAGCAGCACCGTGGCCCTCGGGCAGTGTGATCAGTCAGACCCCGACGGCCGGGACGGTCAGTCAATTTCGGATCCGCGGTGAACCTGGTCGTCTCCAGTGGTGTCCAGGCGCCGGTGCGCCAAACCCGCTCTACCCTGCAGAACAACTACTTCGTTACCGGCGACTATGCCTCGGCGGGCGTCAGTCTACGAGGGACCGGCCATAGCGGCATGGCCACCGGAAGCATCACCATCCCCAGCAGTTCCGTCGGGTGGCAACCAGGGTGTTCCCGATGGCGCCGACATCATTGACGCTTTCCTGTACTGGGAGACGGTGGAGAGTACGCCGACGGCTTCGGGCAGCAGTGGCACCTTCCTCGGTTTCCCATCACCGGACAGCAGATCGGAAGCGATCTACCGAACACCGACGGTTCGGTGAACGGGACGCTGCGCGTGTATCGCGCCGACGTAAATGCCTATTTCGCGGTACAGCCGAATGGGATACGGCTCTGCCTCGGGCACCCATTCGGTTTCTCTGCCAGACAGTGGAGGAAACGGATTCCCGCTCACCGAGGGCGCAAGCCTGGTGGTCATCTATCGCGTCCTGTCTCCGAACTTCCCCCTCAAAGCCGTCGTGATTTACGACGGTTCGGCGGTACCGACCGGCTCTACGACCCAGACTGGTGCAGGGATTCTATGACGCGGTTGGCGGAACAGTCGCCACGGGAGAGCTTACCAACCTCTACACCGGCGGCGGAAATTGGAACACCAGCTCCAGTTCCGTCTCGCTCTCGGCGCGATGCGAACTCAATACATCGCGACGCTGAATCCCGGCAACGCCTATGCCGCGGTCATTCTCAGCACGCCCGTGACGAACAGCGATAACGACGGCATTCTGGACGCCTGGAAGGCCGGCCCTGGCGGCGGGCGACTTCCATGCCGGGCAACCCGGATATTACGACGTGAAGACCGGATCGTGGGTGCCATTGCCGGGCGCAGTGCACGGACAAAAGGATCTGTTCGTTCAACTCGATTACATGTGCGGCACCGTGAACTGCAGACGGCTCGTGCGATCCCGACCCAGGAGAATCTGTTCCCCTCGCCGGACCCAGACGGCAACGATCCGCTGGCGATGGTGCAGCAGGCATTTGCGACAAACTGGAGTGCACCTTCATCTCGAGATCGGCAACGCCGTGCCGGAAGACACCTGCACGGACAACGGCATCGCAGCTTTGCCAGTTCCCCGGCCAGCCGGGAGTGGTCAGCTGGAAAAACAGCCTGGAATTCTCGAAGCTGTGGCCGCGCAATATTACGGCCTGCGCTGCCGGGCGGCGATTGCACAGCTCGTTTCCCGTACGGACAGAAGGACAGCTATCACTACGTTCTGTTCGGTCACTCTCTCGCGATTCCAGCCTGGAACACGCGTTACGGATCCTTGACGTCGATCACGGTGTCAGGTGGCGTCACGACCATCGTCACCGCCGACCGAGGCAGCGGGATCAACGCTTGCCCAAGCCGCATCACAATTTCCGGCGTGCTTGGAAACCCGAACCTCAACGGCGTGTACAACACGACTGCCTGTGCCGATACGAAGACAATTATCGTCAGCAACTCCCGGTGTCCCCAACTGGAGCTATCCCAACACCACATTGCCTGAACCGATCATCGGTCTCACGTCCGGCACAATGACAAGCATCTCCGGTTACTCCGATCTGGGCGGCGCTGATTCAGCCATTACCCTGGGCCTTTGGGTGACTGCGCCCAACCAGGACATGAGCAAGCGCGCCAACGTCATCGCCGGCACGCTTGTTCCATGAGATCGGCCATACGCTCGGCTTGAGCCACGGCGGACTCTACTATGACGGCGGCGCCAGTAACTACGTTCCCACCTTCGAAGCCAATTGCAAGCCGAACTATCAGAGCTCGATGAATTATCTTTTCCAGCTCGATGGTGTGGGACCGAATCAAGCGGTTGCATTTCTCCAACCAGACACTCGACGACGCTTGAACGAGAGCAGTCGCGGGTTCGGTAACTCAGCTGACCGACTCTCTCCAATGCCGCTGCGACGTTCTCAACCTCGGCGTGGTACGTTCCTTTCGTACTCCGGATCGCCAGCCAGTCCGGCGACATTTCACTGCGATGGCACTCCGCTCATCCCCGGCGTGCAAGCCTACCGCGTGAACGCGTCCATCGCACCCATCACTCCGGCATGGTCGAACGGGCAGGACATTAACTTCGATGGCCAGCTGAATACGCAGATGCGCGGGTACAACGACTGGGCCAACATCGACCTGCGCCAGGTGGGCGCCACGGGTGGTGAGTTTGCGTCCTTGGCAAGCGTGCTTTCGTTCGGTTCTACTGCAGCAGCGATCAATGTGAATGCGGGAGGATCGAAGACCCTCGGTAGCGGCGGCACCATCGCGCTCGGCAGCGGCGGGACCGTTGCGTTGGGTAGCGGTGGCAATGTCACTTTGAGTAGTGGTGGCACCATCGCGCTCGGTAGTGGCGGCACCATCGCGTTGGGCAGTGGCGGCACGGTTACTCTGGCAAGCGGAGGTACAGTGACACCCGGCAGCAACGGCACGATTGCGTTGGGCAGCGGTGGCACCGTGACAATCAGCGGCAGCGCCGTCATCACCGACGGTGGCACTACGACCCAGGTTCCCGCGACGGGTGGCGTCTACTCCATCGGCGCCGGCGGCACGATCGCGCTGGGCAGCGGCGGTACGGTAGCTCTAGGGAGCGGCGGGACAGTCGCCCTTGGCAGCGGCGGCACCGTTGCGCTTGGCAGCGGTGGTACAGTCGCACTCGGCAGTGGCGGCAATGTGACCTTGAGCAGCGGGGGGACTATCGCACTGGGCAGCGGCGGCACCATCGCGCTGGGTAGTGGCGGCAATGTCACCTTGAGCAGCGGCGGCACCGTGACGCTAGGCAGCCTGGCTGGCGGCAACGGCGGGACCATCGCGTTGGGAAGTGGTGGAACGATCGCACTGGGAAGCGGTGGAACGATCGCACTGGGAAGCGGCGGTTCGGTCACTCTGGCTGGCGCTGGAACCGCCACCCTGAGTAGCGGCGGGACGATCGCGTTGGGCAGCGGTGGAACGATTGCTCTGGGTAGCGGCGGAACAGTGACGCTGAGCAGCGGGGGTACCTTCACGCCCAGCGGCGGAGGAAGCACGCAATTGGTGAGCGCGGGGAGCTTCACTGTCCCTCCAAGCGGCGGAACCATCGCGCTAGGTAGCGGCGGGACCATCGCGTTGGGCAGCGGGGGAACCATTGCGCTGGGCAGTGGCGGAACCATTGCATTAGGCAGCGGCGGAACCATCGCGCTCGGAAGTGGCGGGACGGTGACCTTGGGCAGCAGCGGCGGGACCATTGCTCTGGGCAGCGGCGGAACCACTGCGCTGGGCAGTGGCGGAACCATTGCGTTAGGCAGCGGCGGGACCATTGCTCTGGGCAGTGGTGGAACCATCGCGCTGGGGAGCGGCGGCACAGTCGCGCTGGGGAGCGGCGGTACCGTAGCGCTGGGCAGTGGCGGGGCTCTCTCGACGGAATTGACCTACGAAACGGCCAACTCGATCGTTCGGCCGCCGTCCAGCCCGACGGAGACGCCGGTGCCGACGGGGGTCAGGATCGACTGGACAGCGCCGGCCTTCGGTGTGGTTCAGGCCTACACAATCTATCGCAGTTCGAATGGCGCCACGCCGATCGTCCTCGGCACTGTCACCGGAAATCCACCTCCGACCGAGTTTATTGACACGAACCCGGATACAACTTCTGCGACCGTGGTGTACACGATAACCACCACCCTCGCTCCGGTGCCGATCGATCCGACGACACGCCAGAGTGCACCCTCGGTTCCGGCGGTGCTTAAGAACGACCAGACCATCACCCTGGGCGCTTTGCCGGTTTCCGTTCTTCTTACAGGCACACCACCCACGGTTACTGCGACTGCCATGTCGAATGGCAGCCCGAATGGATTACAGGTGAACTTCGGCACGACGGGACCCTGCTCCATCGCCAACCAGTCGATCACGAACGGCGTGTCTTCGGCGACCGTGGCTCTCAACGGCACGGGAAGCTGCACCATCATCGCGGCGCAACCGGGCGGTACGACCTACAACCCAGCCACTTCTCAATCGGGAACGTTCCCGATCCTGGCGCAGTCGGGAGCTCAGACGATCACGTTCACCACCTCCCCTCCATCGAGCGGCGGCTTACAAGAGCAGCTTCACGGTGGCGGCCACGGGCGGCGGCAGCGGGAACGCCGTGACCTTCACGAGTGCCGGGGCGTGCAGCAATTCAGGCGCAACCTACACCATGACCAACAGCACGGGAATGTGCTCGGTGATCGCCAACCAGGCAGGAAGCTCAACTTTTGCGCCAGCGCCGCAGGTTACGAAGACCGTAACCGCGTCCGGGCCATTGCTCACCGTGTCTCCGTCCAATATCAACTTCGGCACGGTGTATCTGGGAAGCATCACAACCAAGAACATCACAGTGACCAACATCGGAACGGCGCCCGTTACCATCAACCAACCCATTCTTTCGATCGTGAAAGGCGGGAACTCCAACGAGTTTGTGGCAGTCAATCTCTGCCTGACGCCATTGGCAGCGGGAAAAGCTGCACGATTACGATCGCCTTCCTCGCGGGTCCGTACTACACACCGCAAACCGCGACCCTTGAGATTATGGACAATGCGCCAGGCAGTCCGCAGCCGGTCACGCTGAGCGCGACGGTTCTGATCCCCCAGACGATTACGTTCACCACGAGCCCTCCGGCGAGCGCCGCCAACAAGAGCAGCTTCACGGTGGCGGCCACGGGCGGCGCCAGCGGGAACCCGGTGACCTTCACGAGTTCCGGGGCGTGCAGCAATGTGGGCGCAACCTACACGATGACCAGCAGCACGGGAACGTGTTCGGTGATTGCCAACCAGGCAGGCAACTCTACCTACGCAGCAGCAGCGCAAGTTACGAAGACGGTAACCGCGACTCTGCCCGCACAGACGATCACGTTCACCACCACCCCTCCGGCGAGCGCCGCCTACAAGAGCACCTTCACGGTGGCGGCCACGGGCGGCGCCAGCGGGAACGCGGTGAAATTTACCAGTTCCGGGGCGTGCAGCAATTCGGGCGCAACCTATACGATGACCAGCGGCACGGGAACATGCTCGGTGATCGCCAACCAGGCAGGCAACTCGAACTACGCAGCGGCGGCGCAGGTTACGAAGACCGTAGCCGCGACTCTGGCCACGCAGACGATCACGTTCACCACCAACCCTCCGGCAAGCGCCGCCTACAAGAGCAGCTTCACGGTGGCGGCCACGGGCGGCGCCAGCGGGAACCCGGTGACCTTCACGAGTTCCGGGGCGTGCAGCAATTCAGGCGCAACCTATACGATGACCAGCGGCACGGGAACGTGCTCGGTGATCGCCAACCAGGCAGGCAACTCGAACTACGCGGCAGCGGCGCAGGTTACGAAGACCGTAAGCGCGACCTATTCCACAGCGAGCCTGAGTCCAACAAGCCTGAGTTTCGGGACGGTAAGTTCCGGTAAGAGCAGCACAGCGCAAACTGCGACCCTCAGCAACACGGGAACAACGCCATTGATCATCAATAGCATTGGCTTCACGGGTGCGAACCCGAGCAACTTTGTGCAAACCAACACCTGTCCGAGTCCATCGAGTTCGCTCGCGGTGGGAAGAGTTGCGCCATCTCGGTCACGTTCAAGTCCGGCGGCAAGGCAGCCTCCGCCAACCTGACGGTCACTGACAATACCCAGGCAGGCACGCAGACTGTTTCGGTGTCTGGAAACTAGAACGGACCGACCAGGTCGTTTCGATTCCGCCGCCGTTTATTGACCGATACGGCGGCGGATTTCGGCAACCAGCGGATCTTCCGACGACTGCCCGCGGATGCTGAGATAGGTCTTATAAAAGTCCGCGAACCCCTCGCTCTTCATTCCTTCCCGCACGCGTCCCTGGTAGTAATAGACGGGCGGAAAATAAGCATAAGTCGGCACGTTATCCATAAACAGTTCGATCGCTTCGCCTCGCCGCTTCACACATTGATCAAACTCTGAATCAGCCTCCGTGAACGCTCCCGCTTCCAGGTAAGCCCGCCCCAGTTCGAAGCGGCCGATCCAGGTGTCCAGCAGGTTGTTTGCGGCTGTGATCTGCCTGATCGCTTCATTGGCGTCTTTCCGCTTCAGTGCGATCATCCCCTCGATGATCTTGCCGTAAGCCTGCGGCTCGCTCGACAGTTCGGAAGAGAGGCTCGTCGCAAGCTTTTGCGCTTTAGCCAACTCTCCAGCATCGACGTAACTGCTCGCTGCCAGAAACTCAATCTGGGTAGTCTGGCTGTTCGCCAGACGCCTTGCCAATGTCAGAGAGTGCTGCCGCATGCTTTCCCTTGCATTTCCTCGATGTTTCCCAAGCGCCACGTACTTCCTCGCCGCGTTGTCGGTCATCTTGGCCGCCACATCGGCAGCGGCTCCTTGTGCGAGGATGCGCGCTGCCTCTGCATACTTCCCTTGATAGGCAGCAAGATCGGCGAGTCCAGCGGTCGCGGTCGATACGCCCAACGGGCCAAACTTTTCAAGCTGATGGTACGATTCGGCTGCCTTGTCGATCTGCCCCTGTCCAAGCTGCGCTTCGGCGAGCACCAGGTATCCCTGCGCGGCCGATGGACTGATCGCCAGCGCGGCACGCGCCTCTTTTTCGCCCGCGGCAAAATCTCCGGCAAAGGCACTGATGAATGCCAGGTTCAGCCGCTGCCCCACTCCCTTGGGAACAATCTCAACTGCGTGTTGCGCCGCTTCCAGTGCCTTCGGCGCGTTGCGCAACTGCGCATAGCAGGTGGCAAGGTTGTTCTGACCGACGCGATCGGCGGGATAGTGAGTGACGAGCTGTGTGTATTCCTGAACACAATTCTGCCAGTCACCCGTGGTGAAATAGTACAGCCCGCGGTTGCGATAGCGTTCCCGCTCGGTCATGCTGTCCATGTGTTCCATCGCCAGCTTCATGTACTTTACGGCGTCCCCGGGTCTTCCCAGGTTCTGGGCCATGGCCGCCATGCCGGTGTACGCCCGCGCAAACTTTGGATCCAGTTGCGCAGCTTTCTGGAACGAATCGAACGCCTCCTGGAACTTGCCCGCGAACTGTTCGTCAACACCGAGAGCGTCCTGGTGAACGGCCTCAAGGGATGCGGCCTTAAACCCTCCGCTGACTTCATCGAACTGCACCGAGGCGGGCGTGGTGTCGCCCAGCGCTTTGCGAATCGGCGCCGCCAGCTTGGGAAGGCCGCTGCAGAATGTCCTGCTTGTTGGCGACGGTGACGTCCGATTTTGCCAGCACCTTGCCGCTCACCGCGTCCAGGGCGATCGCCGAAATATCGTACTCGTCGCCACGCAAACTGATCTCGCCCGTAATCACCGCGTTGACGCCCTGGTTTACGGCGACCAGCCGCGCCGACTGCTCGTCGAGTTTGTCGGTGGGATTCGGGAGTTTCTCGGCCAGCTTACGCGCATCCCCGCGACTGTAGGCGTTGATGAAGCTCGCGCCTTCCAAGGCCACGCCGAGCATCGGCTCCAGCGTGTTATCCAAAACCGGGTCGCCGGTATGGTTCGCAAAGTCGCCAACCAGCACCGAGACCGGGCCATGCGCCACTGATTTCGCGGCCTGTTGCCTCCTGATGACGTACCAGGAAATTCCGGCTGCGATCGCCACAATCAGAACGCCCGCGACCGCGAGACGCGGCCATGGAAGCTCCCGAATGCGGTTCATGCGCCGCCGCGCCGAAGAAGCAGAAACCTTTTTCCCGCCTCCTGCCTTGCCACGCGCGAAGATCCGCATCCAGTTCTTCCGCGTTCTGGTAGCGGTTTGCCGGCTCCTTCTCAAGACATTTGGCGACGATGTTGCTCAGCGTGCCCGGAATATTCTTATCGACATCCGCCAACGGCACGGCGCGCTGTTGCGTGCGCTTCAACAAACTCGCGATCGCACTTTCCGCATAGAAGGGTGTGACCCCGGCCAGCAACTCATACAGGATCAGGCCGACCGTAAAGATATCGGAGCTGGCCTTCACGTCCATGCCCTGCGCCTGCTCCGGAGACATATATTCGATCGTCCCCAGCATGGCGCCGGTGCGCGTCATGCCATCGCCGGAGAAAGTGCGAGCCAATCCAAAGTCCATCACCACCACGCGGCCGCTTTTGTCGCGCATGATGTTGCCCGGCTTTAAATCGCGGTGGATGATTCCTTCCGCGTGAGCGGCAGCCAGCCCGCAGGCCACCTGCTCCATGATGTCGACCGCTTCCGCAACTTCCAGCTTGCCCCGTGTCTTCAGGATCTGGTGGAGGTTCTCGCCCTCCAGGTACTCCATCGTGATGAACTTCACTCCCTGGGCTTCGCCGAGGTCGTAAATCCGGATCACGTTGCGATGGGTTACCTGCGACGAGAGCAGGAGCTCCTGTTTGAAACGGGCCAGGATTTCGGGATTCGAAGCCATCTCGGGACGGATGACTTTCAAGGCAACGATTCGATCCACCTCGCGGTCGGCAGCCTTGTACACGGCGCCCATGCCGCCTTCCCCAAGGAGTTCGAGAATCTCATAGCGGCTGCCAAGCAGAGTCCCGATTTGCAGGAGAATCGCGTTTGCGCCGGGGCCATTCGTGCCTTCTGGAGGAGGGCTCCGGCGAGCGGAGGCCCCCGGAACGATGGTGGCATCGCTCGACCCGATCTTAGCCGCCTTATCGTGCGTGCGCGGCAGGGCACCGACTATCGTGGCATTCGGGTTTTGCGCCGGTGCTTCGTCAGCAGCCGCAGAGTCAGAATCGGGGCGAAGCGGTGGCACCGAAGAAAGAGCTGCGCGCGCACCGCGAGTGGCGGCTTCTCCTGGAACACGCGTTTTGTCGCCACCCGACGGAACATCACCCATAGCGCGCTTCGCAAAACTATCAGAAATTGACTGGAACAGCCCGGCCCCGCAAGCTTGGCAGGAGAATTCTGGGACGGGAGTAGTGGCAAAAGTATAAATGATTCGTCGATTATTCTGACGGGTTACTAGCGGGCGGTGCCTAGTCACTCACCGGGAACGGCCCGCTGAGCCTGCTCAGGCGGAGCAAGCGCATCGGCGGCCTTCTCATCCGGGGCATCCGAGCGAAACAGGCGGCTGGAGCCGAGTGCATGGTGAAGTCGCTTTGGTCGCGGGCGACAGCCCTCGCTTGATCGTCTCGCGGGTGTGGCACGAAGGTCACCCGTGGTCGGCTCGTCCACGGTCATCCCGCGCGATGACGGGGTACCTTCGTTTCTTATGCCGCCGGGCTTGCACCGCTTACCTGTTGGAGGGCCTCTTGCAACGCAGCTTCGCCTTTCCACTTGGACACATAGGCGTCCACATGGAACAGAGCGCACAACTGGTGATTGTGCTCCCCAAGCGCACTCCAAACCACCATGCGCATCGATGTGTTTACCCACGTTTGTCGCCAGTGGCGCAGCACCTCGTAGCCGTTCTCATGCCCGAGATTCAGGTCAAGGATGATCGCGTCTGGAAGCGATCTCTCCCCCCGCAGGCCCTGCTCAATCCGCTCGATAGCATCGTGGAGTGATGTGAATGCTTCAACGTCCTCGAATCCCGCCGTATGGGCTACGCGAGCAGCGATCCGAACGTCTTTCGGATTGTCTTCGATGATCAGAGTTCGCATATCCCTCACCTCCCACTCAGAGCTTTGAGTATGCGCCGAATCAACAATAGATGATGATAGACGAATATCCAAGCCGCATCCTCCACTGCTTCCTGACAACTTCATGTCTCCAATCCGCATCACAAGCACCCAAGTGATAACGTCGAACACCACAACCGATACCGAGATTGAACGCTTATTAGCGAAGTACGAATACCTCGTCGGGAAGCAGTACGATGCACTGCAAAAATCTTCCTATGCCCACATGAGCAAAAGAGATGCGGATGCCTACGACAATCGGCTCTTCCGAATTATCGAGATTCGTCGGCAGCTTGCACAATGTGGGACTGAAGGGGATAAAGCCTAGTCGCGCGGATCTTCCGGGGTGAAGAGGCAGTCAAGATTTAATGAACTCCCGAATGACAAACCTTCGATGGACGACCAGATGAGACCGGTTGTGGCGATGATGGAATGGCAATGCCTATCGCGAAAGACGCCGCATGTGTTGCGCTGGCATCAAACGCCCATATTCAAACGGAGCATCGTTTGACGCCACTCAATTCGGCCAGCAGTTTCCCCACCATTCAATAGGTCAGCTTTGGGAGCGGTGGGTGCTTCGGTCGGTTCCCGCTTCGGTCTCAGCTCCAGTAATTCCTCCACCACATACGCGGAGGTCGTTCCATCGGAGAACGTCACAATCAATCCATCATTACCGTCGAGTTCGACGGTCAGTATTAGGATTTGCCCGGGCATGGAAAACACTTTACCCGGACGCCGATTCGACGGCTGTCCTGTTTTGCTCACTTTTGATTGGGCGGCCCTGTAAGAGGCAAACGGTATGGGTTGTCCAGTCCCAGCTGAAGGAGCTCATATTGCGCGAATTTGAACACCAGAACCATAGCCGCACGCGAGATTCAGATGCCTTTAATCTCACCACCGTCCAACCGGATCGATGAACCGATCATCCACTTCGCAGCCGGAGAGACCATGAATCCGAGGAGTTCTGCGATCTCTTCTGGTTGCCCATAACGGCTGAACCCTGCCTCCTCAGGAAATCTCTTCATCGCCTCTTCCACCGTCATCTTGTGCGCCGATCCCCATTTCTCCAGGAAGGAGCGGCGCCGTCCTCTTATCACCGCGCCGGGAATGATGTACGGGAAGTTGATCCCGACGTCAATGCCTTAGTGCTCGAAATTCTGCAAAGCTGAGACAAGGAAGGTCCAAAACGCGAAATGCGGTAGGATGAGCCCGTGATGAATCTTCAAAAGCCGTTGGCGGGGATTGTGGTTTTTTTGTCCGCGGTCGTTCTCACCCTCGCTTCTGGCTGTGCGAAGAAGTCGTTCGCAGTAGAGGTTGCTCACGGGTTCGTCGGGAATGTCTATATCTTTTGCGGGGCCACGGTAGGTTTTCCCTCGAAGCCTGTTCGTGTCAATTCGCTTGGTGGGGGCAACGCGGAGTCGTGTCCAGGTGGCGACACCGAGGTCAGAGTTTTGCGTGACGGAAAGATGGTGACTGTTACGGCTGTGAGCTGGGAACGGACCGGCGACGGCACTCCGGTTGCATTGTCATTCAACGTGAAGTGAGTTGACGAAACCAACCCAAGATCCCGATTGTTTCCGAGTAGGCCACCTACGGCAGAAACTCGCGAATTGATAGCCATGCATGATGGTGAATCGGGAGTTGCCTTTCTCCTGATGGTGCGATCCATACTGGTAAGCAGTGTGGCTCTGTGGGGCCGGATTTCTCCAAGCCGGATTTCTCCAATCGGAGGTGATTGAATGGCTGCTCTGCTGCAGGATGTTCGATACGCGTTTCGTATGCTGGCTAAGTCTCCCGCATTCACCGCCATCGTGGTGGGCACGCTTGCGCTGGGTATCGGCGCAAGCACGGCGCTGTTCTCCGTGGTGAATGGCGTACTCCTGAACCCGCTGCCTTATCCGCGCGCTTCGCAGTTGGTGGCGCTCTACGAGAGGAGCGCGGGGATGGCGCAGGCACCGATCAGCTACCTCAACTTCCTCGATTGGCAACGGGAGAGCAAGACGTTTGCTTCCATTGCGATTTACCGGCATGAAGATTACAACCTGACCGGAAGCGGCCGCGCCATGCGTGTGAACGGGCTAATGGTTTCGGCCGGATTTCTGACAACGCTAGGTGTGCGTCCTGCGCAGGGACGGGACTTCAACGCGAGCGACGACCGGCTCGGAGCGGCGCCGGTAGTGCTGTTGAGCGATGGGTTCTGGCGCCGGCGCTATGGCGGCGACCTCGGTGCGATGGGCAAGGCGCTTGAACTTGACGGCACCGATTACACGATTGCCGGGATTCTTCCTGCAGGATTCAGTTTCTACGGGGTGGACCGCGATGTTTTCGTTCCTATTGGCCGATGGGACGATCCGTCGTTTCTAGACCGCAAGGTGGACGTGAGCTCGCACGCCATTGGACGGCTGGGAGCGGGTGTGACGATGGCCCAGGCGGCAGGGGAAATGGATTCGATTGCGCAGCATCTTGCCATCGCGTATCCGGAAGCGGACAAAGGCGTGGGAATCACAGTCATCCCGTTCAGCCAGGACCTCGTGGGCAATGTCCAGCCGGTTCTGCTGGTGCTGCTTGCCGCAGTGGGATTTTTGCTGCTGATCGCGTGTACGAATGTCGCCAACCTATTGCTTGCGCGTTCCATGCGCCGGTCTGGCGAGTTTGCATTGCGCGTGGCGATTGGCGCGCCGCGCGGCCGGATCTTGAGGCAACTGCTGACTGAGAGCCTGATCGTCGCCGGCCTGGGAGGCGCATCGGGAGTTCTGCTGGCGTTTTTCGGCACCAGAGCCGTCCTGCACACGCTACCTGCGGCTCTGCCGCGCTCCAGCGATGTTTCAATCGACGCGCGGGTACTCTTGTTCACATTGGGCGTTTCGTTACTCGGCGGAATTGGGTTCGGCCTCGCACCCGCATTCAAGGCGTCACAAGTGCGCCTGCAGCAGGTTCTTCGCAAAAGCGCGCGCGGAGCGGGAGGTGCGAGCCACCAGTTGCAGCGAGTGCTGGTGGCATTCGAACTGGCTATGGCGCTCGTGCTGCTGGCCGGTGCGGGGCTCATGCTGCGCTCGCTCGCCGCACTTTGGCGGGTGAATCCCGGCTATAACCCCGACCACGCGATCACCTTTTCGATGTCCCTGCCTTCGAACTCGAAGACCACGGAGGCCGAGACGCGAGAGCAGTTGCGGCATTTCGACGCCGACATGCGAGCGATTCCTGGCGTTGAAGCGGTCTCGGTGACTCTGGGGTCGCGTCCCATGATTCACGACTCCGAGTTGCCTTTCTGGATCAAGGGTCAGCCCAAGCCGGCAAGCAACAATGACATGCCGCAGTCAATGTTCTATCTGGTAGAAGCGGGATTCCAACGCGCCATGGGCATGACGCTCGAACGCGGCCGATTTGTCGATGACAGGGACGACGAGAATGCTCCGATCGCGATCGATATCGACGATGTGTTTGCACGGACGTATTTTCCGAATCAGAACCCTATTGGCCGGCACGTTCATATTGCGGGGTTCGACGTGGAAGCCGAGATTGTTGGGGTCGTGGGCCACATTCGGCAATGGGGACCTGGGACCGATCCGAAATCCGCCATTGAAGCGCAGTTCTTCTACCCGTTCATGCAGCTGCCTCCAAAGCTGATGCGGCTGGTTGCGAACGGAGTCGCCGTGGTTCTGCGGACGCACGGCGATCCGGCTTCCATCATGGAGCCCGTACGCAATGCCGTGGCGGCGTTCAATCCTGGTGCAGTGATCTATGCCGATGAGACGATGAACGATGTGATCTCGAGATCGCTGGCGGCGCGCCGCCTTTCAATGATCCTGCTGGGAGCGTTTGCGGGGATCGCACTACTGCTTTCCTGTGTTGGCATCTACGGAGTGATTTCGTATCTGGCCGAAGAACGCACGCGTGAGATCGGCATCCGAATGGCGCTTGGAGCCCGGCAGCGCGATGTCTTGCGGCTGGTTCTGAGCCAGGGTGCATCGATGGCACTGCTTGGAATTGGGATCGGCGTGTTTCTTGCCCTGGGATTGACGCGAATGATCAGCAGCCAGCTTTATGGCATCACCCCGCACGACCCGTTAACATTTTGTGGCGCCGGGCTCGTCCTGACGGTTGTTGCGCTGGCGGCTTGCTACATTCCGGCAAGAAGAGCGACGAAGGTAGATCCTGTGGTTGCGCTTCGATACGAGTGACATCGATCTCTATGTTGCAGGAGATCGAATCCATGCGATGCCCATGTGAAATGTGCGTCCTCGACGAGTGCATTGGCGATTGAGCGTCAATGCAGAATCACCAATTTTCGTCCTGAGAACTACGTACTTTTAAATCTGCTGAGCGGGCAAGGCTGCTCGGTGCACTATACAAAACCAAGTAGACGATCTACCTCCATTGGGAGTAGAGTGTCTACATCCATGGACGAAAAAGACCAGTATAAGAACCGAATTGAGCTGTTGCAGGGAACACTCGACATGCTCATTCTTCAAACGCTGCAATGGGGACCGCAGCATGGATATGGCATTGTCCAGGCCTTACGTTTGCGATCCGGAGATGTGCTTCAAGTGGAGACCGGATCACTGTATCCGGCTCTCCACCGATTGGAGCGTCAGGGCTGGGTGCAGTCTGAGTGGAAGCAGTCAGAGAGCAAGCAAAAAGCCCGATATTACCGAATCACGGCCAAGGGGAAAAAGCAGTTGGCCTCGGATCTGGGCCGATGGGAGCGGATTGTCGAAGCGATTGGGTCGGTGATGTACGTCAAGGCGAAGGAGAGTGAGTCGTGAAGTGGTTTCCGAGCTTCGGTTTTCAGCGGCGCAAGCGCGAATTGCAGGAAGAGATTGATGCGCACCTGCAGATGGCGATTGCAGATCGAGTGGCGCGAGGCGAGACGGCAGAGACGGCGCGACAAGCAGCGGCACGGGAGTTTGGAAACATTCCTATGGTGCAAGATGTGACGCGCGAGATGTGGGGCCAGGGCTGGCTTGAACAATTGGGCCGGGACGTCCGTTACGCGTTACGGCAACTGCGCAAGAGCCCCGGCTTTTCGATCACCGCGACGGCGATGCTGGCAGTAGCTATCTGCGCCAACAGCACCGTATTCAGTTGGATCGACGGCACAATGTTGCGTCCGATTCCTGGCGCGCGGGACACGGGCGATCTTGTTAGCCTGCAGCGGGGGGAACGGAACTTCTCTCCGACTCCGCCCTTCTCGTATCTCGACTATCGCGATCTGCGCGAGCAGAACCACACCTTCGCCGGAATACTCGCTTATCATCACGATTGGATCACGCTGACCGGCGGTGCACAGCCGGAGCGCGCCTATATTGCGAACGTGTCAGCGAACTATTTCGACGTGCTCGGCATCAAGCCGATGCTGGGGCGCTTCTTTCTGGCTGAAGAAGAGACGCGTCCAGATGCCGTTCCCAACGTGGTCCTGGGTTACTCGCTTTGGAAGACGCGCTATGCCGCAGACCCGGCAATTGTGGGCAAGTCGATCGAGATCGCCCGGCATCCTGTGACGGTGATCGGTGTGGCGCCGGAGGGGGTTGTCGGAGCAATGCCCGGGATCCGTGAAGATCTGTGGGTAACGCTTGATCCCCTCGGGACGGATGTGTGGCGGATGACGCATCGCAGTGGTGGTGCGGTCTGGCTGAACGTAATTGGAAGATTGCGGCCCGGCGTGAGCCGTGGCCAGGCAGCCCAGGATCTCGACACCGTGATGCACAACATTGTGGCGGCGTATCCGGACGATCATCTGGGCGAGAACCGGATCACTCTGGATCCCATGTGGCGCTCGCCATTCGGCGCCAACGGATACATGGCGGCGACGCTGCCCATCCTACTCGCCTTCGCCGCTGTGGTGCTGTTGCTGACCTGCGCGAACGTGGCTACGCTCACGCTGGTGCGGTTTGTATCCCGGCGGCGTGAGCTTGCGATCCGGCAGTCGCTCGGGGCGAATCGCATGCAACTGGTGCGGCAGATGGTGCTGGAGGGCGTGGTGCTTTCCATCGTTGCAGGAGCCGTGGCCCTTCTGTTGACATCGTGGACTTCGAAGACATTCGCATGGTTCTTTCCGGCGAACTCGAATCCCGTCATACTCAACGGGAGCATGGATCACAAGGTCGTGATCGGGATTGCGGTATCAAGCCTGTTGGCCGGCATGCTCTGCGGCGCGCTCCCCGCCTGGCGTTCGTCCCACGCGCCGGCCGTTGAGGTACTCAAGGCAGAGTCTGCAAGTATCTCCGGCGGCTCACGCAACCGGAAATTGCTCAGCGGGCTGGTGGTGGCGCAAATCGCGCTTTCACTTCCTCTGCTGTTGTGCTCCGCGCTATTTCTGCGAACACTGCGGAATCTCGCCGGCGCGAATCCCGGATTTGAGCAGGACCACATTCTCACTGCGACCGTGGGGCTGAATATCGCCGGCTACAGCCACGACGAGGAACAGGTGATCCGTCACAAGATACTTGATCGCGTGTCGGCACTGCCTGGCGTGAAGGTTGCGTCTTTTACGGACTGGATTCCGATGACCCTGAGCCACAAGGGGGAGGATGCGTATCCGGAAGGGTATGTGCCACACCCCCATGAATCTTTGCAGGTGTACCACGCCGAAGTGGCCCCGCGGTATTTCGAATCTCTCCATATACCCATTTTGGAAGGACGCGAGTTTACACCGGATGACGATGAAAAGGCCCCGAGGGTACTTATCGTGGATCAGACTGCGGCGAGGCGCTACTGGCCGGGACAGGATCCGCTGGGAAAGAAACTCAGGATATGGGGCAGCCTTTTCACGGTTGTCGGCGTCGCGAGAAATTCGATACATATGTTAATGAATGAGTCACCCGAGCCTATGGTGTATATGAGCTTTTTCCAGGCGGGGTACGAGACGATCGTGCAGGTGAAGACCGAGGGAAATCCGGCCGAGCTGGTGCCAGCGGTGGAAAACGCCATCCACGAAATCGATACACGGCTGCCGGTTTTCGATGTGCGTCCCATGCGAGAGAGTACCCAGATGGCGAGCAGTTTCGCTGTCATACAGAGCGCCCTGGCGGGAATGTTCGCGCTGATCGGGCTGGTTCTTGCAGTAACGGGGATCTACGGAGTCGTGGCCTATCGAACCCAAATGCGAACTCACGAGATCGGAATACGAATGGCCTTAGGTGCTTCACGTGTGGACGTGCTGCGGCTCGTGCTTGTGCAGGGACTATGGCTCACAGGCACTGGGGTGGCGCTGGGACTGGCGTTTGCGTTGGGACTGACACGTCTTATCGCCCGGCTGTTGTACGGAATCGGCGCCAACGATCCAGTCACCGTCGTTTCCGTCGTCATGCTCCTGGGAGCAATGTCATTGCTAGCATGCTACCTTCCGGCACATCGAGCGATGCGCCGAAACCCTGTGACTGCGATTCGCGAACTGTAAACCGCAGCTCGGACTCGACGCGAATCGGACGGATTCGGGGTATGCGTGGCGCTCCACCTGGTTGGCAAGAAGGGTAACCGGATTCCACCGGTCACAAACCAATCTCCGCGAGGTTGATCTTCCTTGTGCGTTGACGTGAACAGGCGATGCAAGTCGATCAATGTTCTTCGCGAGTGGCCGAAAAACCGGCTGCTCGGACAAGTGATCGCTGCCGATTAACTGGTTGCGACTTTCTTTACGAGGGCATGATCGCCGAGGCGCTCAATGAGCCCGGATTTGTAGCTGGGAATGTCGGCATCGCGCCAGCTTTCCCCAGATACAATAGACGGGTGTTCGTAATTGAGATCTCAAAACGGCAGCGCGGAGAGTTCAATCCGTTTAGTATTTAAGTGGTGGCATAAAAAGGGCGGGAGTAGTTCAGTGGTAGAACGTCAGCTTCCCAAAATGGATAATCTTAGTATTTTCAATAACTTACAGAAACGCAAACAAGCCTAAACGAATCATAGAGAGTCAAGAACAACTTTTACAGTGGTCCCGAAAGTGGTGTTTCCCCTTTGTTCATGCGGGTTTCAGCGGCACACCATTATCCGCACCACTGCAATTTCCTACACCATGAAGCATGGCGGATGCGCGTTAGTGTGACGTTCTCTCGTTGCTTTGCTTCGAGATTGCATAGCCCAATTGTGAACGACAGCGGCAATATCTTTCAGCGAACTGCAAGCAGACGGGTCGGTCGAACGAAATCCGACACAGAAAAGAGACTCTTAGATTCAGGGCAGCGAGAAACATGTGCAAGTGTCTGCCAGTTCGGAGCAGATGGATACGAGCACTGTCCACGATATCTTGGGCGTTGGCCAGCATTCAATTCTGATCGAATGCTATTTACACGCAGTGCGTAACTCTTTAATTGTGGACGCGTTTAAGTGCCATATCCCCGATGCGCCATCGACTGGAGCTTTTCGTTGTCTGGCCAGGAAACGGTCAGCAAAAAGGCGGAATCCTCGAGAGCCTCCACCTGATGTTTAATCGAAGCGCCCAGTGCCAGCACATTGCCCGAGCTCAGATCATGCGCGTTTCCTTGCGCTGTGAAGCGTATCAATCCGTTTAATACTTGTATCGAGATCGTGCCGTCGGCATGATGGTCCTTGATCTTGGCGGCCTTCTCCATAGAAATCAACACGATCCTGAGGTCTGATTTCTTAACGAGAGTCTTGGCATAATGACCCGATTGCCATGGCTTCTTGTGCTCCGAATCCGCGATCTCCTGTGCTACGTCAAACTGCGCAAGGTCCTTCTTCATGGTCCCATCATCGGCAAAACCTTCCGTCGTCATATGTTCCCTTTCCATTAAGTTCGATGCCATCCTCCCACATCTGGACGTGGCAGCCCGAAGCCGATCTGCCGAGTTTGATCTGTTCTATACAGTATTTGTCGTTCACCATTCACAGCCGGTCACAGAGCGATGTTTCGGATGACCTATGGGAATGACAGCAGCCTTCGCAGTTTTGCGCGCGGTGTCGCTAAATCCGCGAGCGTATAGCCATTCAACACCTCGATAAACGCGGCACGTGCATCTTCCATTGCGCTAAGCAGACGACAGTTCGGCAAGATGGGGCATGAGTCGTCAAGAGGGTGCATGCATGGAACGAGACCCAGGTCGGGTTCCATCCGACGCACGACCTCCCCCACGTTGATCTCCATCGCGGGCCGGGCCAGACGCAGGCCGCCATTCTTTCCACGTATCGTGCTGACATAGCCCTCAAGCCCGAGTCGATGGGCCACCTTGACGAGATGGTTCTGCGAAATCCCATAGCTCTCGGCGACCTTTGCAATCGTGGTCAGCCCCTCCCCTTGAACAGCGAGGTACATCAGAAGCCTCAGAGAGAAGTCGGTATAAGCGGTTAGGCGCAAGGTCTTTGTTCACCTTTTGAAGCGGTAGATATCGTGTTGCGATCTTAATCTGATAAGATGTATACAGTATACATGTTTTATCGAGCAGAACTCGCGCTCGGCTGAAACGCGCGTGACATGAGGTCGATCATTGATTTCTTTCGACGCCGCACATCAGGCTGTTCACTACCCACAAGACCGTCGCTTTCGCGTATGGCTGAGTTGTCGGGCACTCTTGATCGCCATCGCGCTTGTGCTTGGGCCGCTATTGCTTGCGTGGCTGCAGCATGCAATCTTCGGGCTGCCTCACCTTGGACCTTCTCCGGCTTCTGCCGAAGGCACTCCGAGCGGGCCTCATGGCTTTCCCTTTTGGGTCCGCTGGAGTCACTTTTCGAATCTGTTCTTCCTGTTCATGCTCATCCGCAGCGGACTCTCCATCCTGATGGATCATCCGCGACTCTACTGGAACGACCATTGCACGCCGGGAACGGAGTGGATCCGATTCACCCCTCTGGAAGTACCGAGGGATCGCATGTGGACCGCGAAGGATGACGCGCGCTATCTCTCGCCGTTGGTTTCGACCCCAGGCTACCGCCATACGGTGGGCATTGCACGTTCATGGCACTTCATCACGGTCTATGGCTTTGTGTTAACCGGGATCTTCTTCGTCATCGGCCTTCTAACAAGCACCCAGTGGGAACGGCTGGTGCCGACCTCTCCAGGTGTCTTCGTCCAGGCATGGAATACTTTTGTTCTTTATGCCAACTTTCACTTTCCGCCAGAGCCGAACGGCTTCTACGGTTATAACGCTCTGCAACAGCTCGCCTACTTTGCCACGGTGTTTGTCATGGCCCCATTGTCGATTCTCACAGGTATGGCGATGTCTCCTGCACTTGTGAACCACTTCCCGTCGTATACGAGGATTTTCGGCGGCAGGCAGGGAGCGCGCTCGATCCACTTTCTCATGCTAGTCGGATTCATAGGCTTTATCGTGGTCCACATAACCCTGATCGCCCTGACAGGTTTTCAGCGGAATATGAACCACATCGTGCTGGGGACAGATGATCTTCGCTCAACCGGCATGATTCTGGGGTTCATCGGAATCGCCGTTGTGCTGCTGTCTTGGGTAGTCGCGCATTATGTTTCCTGGTACTTCCCGCGCGGGCTTCAGCACGCGCAGAAGGCCGTCACTCATCCCGTCAAGCTGCTTACGCTGGACAAATTAATTCCGCGTGAACACTACACGACGAAGGATATATCTCCGCACTTCTGGCCCAACGGCAAAATCCCCGTGCGCGAGGATTGGAAGCAGTTGGTTGCGGAGAACTTCAAGAGCTACAGGCTCAAGGTCACCGGTCTGGTCGAGAATCCGGTGGAGCTATCGCTGGACGATCTCCGCGTTCTCGGACAGGAAGAGAACATCACCATGCATCACTGCATCCAGGGCTGGTCCGGCATCGCGCAATGGGGCGGAGTCTCCATGCGGAAGCTCATCGACCACGTCAAACCGTTTCCTTCCGCCCGGGTGGTAGCGTTCTACTCTTTCGGCGGCTCACTCTATGGGGATCTCTACTACGATACCCAGACCATCGTGAATGTGCTCAAACCTGGGTGCCTTTTGGCTCTCTCCATGAACGGCTCTCCCCTCCCCGCTGAGTACGGCGCGCCGCTGCGATTGCGGGTAGAGAACCAACTCGGCTACAAGATGGTGAAGTGGATTGAACGAATTGAATTCGTCGCCTCGGAGAAGATCTTGGGCGAAGGGGAAGGCGGGATCAATGAAGATCACGAGTACTTCGACTTGCTCCCAAACATCTAGAAGTGACGAAGCTCAGTCCTGATCCTTTGAACCCTGCACCCAATCATCGGGCAGAGCATGTCTTCCGCCTCATGGAACGGCTTCGCCTCAGTTGGCTGCTCGCCCATCTGCCGCCGACATTTGTCTGGGCAGCGTACGTAGCTCTCAATAGCTTCATCACGATTGCCCTCTTGACGTTACTGGCGCTGCTTTCTCGTAGTCCATTTGTCTTCCCGTCTCTGGGGCCGACAGCCTACCTCTTTTTCTTCTCTCCGCAGGCGGAATCGGCCTCGCCTCGGAATGCCGTGCTTGGACATTTGATCGGGCTCCTCTGCGGCTTCACGGCCTATCGGATCACAGGTATGCACCCGTTTCCGCAAGGGTTCGGTGGTGAGGTCTATTGGCCACGGATTCTCGCATCCGCGCTTGCTCTCGCACTTACCGGAGCGATCATGGTCCTGCTGCACGTCAATCATCCGCCGGCCGGTGCGACCACAATGATCGTTTCACTTGGAATCCTCGCGAAACCTGAATATCTCGTGATCATCGAAATCGCCGTGATCTTGCTGGCCGCCCAGGCGTTCATCATCAACAGGCTTGCTGGATTGCAGTATCCAATCTGGCGGAATCACTCACCACGTACCTGAGGTCCCTAATGCAGAACGAAAACTGTATCACCGAAGCCCAGATCGCGAGTCTCGTCGATCGCTTTTACGCAAAGGTCCGTGAAGATGACGAGATCGGCCCTCTCTTCAATCAGGAGGTCCAGAATTGGGTCGCCCATCTGGCTCTCTTGAAAGATTTCTGGTCCACTGTACTGCTCGCAACCGGTCGCTATAAAGGAAACCCGCTAGTGGCACACTTTCGCCTGCCCATAGAGGAAAGGTACTTCGGCCGCTGGCTGGCGTTGTTCACAGAAACGGCAAGAGAGGTAATGTCCCCACCGCACGCGGCGATCGTCTCACAAAAGGCACATCTGATTGCAACCAACATCAAACGGGTTCTGGCAACTCGGAGCGAGACTCCTGAAGATCGGGAATGCCGAGTGTAAGAACCACATACTATCGATGTGCTGAAACTCACCGGGCGTGACTTTTTCAGAAGTCCAGCCCTACTTCGTACGACTTAGATGTTTTCAAATTGCCGAGTATTACGTCCTGCAGCTGTGAGGCTGGAAACGCGATTCGGTCGAAAGCGTCCAATGATGACCCAGTGCCCGTCACAATTCGATATTGAGATCAGGCAGACCGTGAGTTCACAGTCCACTCATTCCCTCGACCGTAACTTGCAGCGTAACCGATCCCGGCGACTTATCTGACCTTGAGGACGACCTTGCCTTTTGCACGTCCTGTTTCGACATAGCCCAAAGCCTCGCTGGTCGATTCGAATGGAAAGACCCGGTCTACAACTGGACGGATAACACCGGAATCGATGAGAGACGTGATCTCGCCCAACTGTTCGCCGCTTGCCCTCATGAAAAGAAACGAATAGCTGACGCGATGGCGTTTGGCTCGACAGAAGCGGCTCTGAAATGAAGAATCTCAACCGCCGATTGATCGCATCGGTTGTCATTGGCCTTGCGATCTGCGGAATGCACTATTCGGGGATGAGAGCGTTCATGCTGGAACAGGGTTCCGTAAGCGTGCATTTGCCCTCATCCTTCAGCGGCATTGTGCTGGCACCAGTGGGGGTCGGTAATGCAATTCTGTTTACGTTTGCGCTGCTCATCGTCTCTTACCAGGACAAGGCGCGCTGGTTCCAGAGGGCTCTGCAGGCGGAGGAATCGGCCAGGAAACTGGAGGGACTCGCGGCTGCCGGAAAGATAGCGGCTTCGGTTGCGCACGAAATCAACAACTCGTTGGAAGCTCTCGTCAACTTGCTTTATCTCATTCAAACTGGAAGTGTGGGGGACACGGAGCCTCAGCATCTCACGATGGCACAGAAGGAGTTGGAAAGAATCACCGCTATTACGACGCATACGCTAAGATTCTATCGGCAGCAAAGTTCGCCCGCTCTCGTGTCGATTCCAGAACTCTTCGAATCAGCGTTGGCCCTCTTTCAGAGCCCGCTAAGTGGCGTGGACATCATTATCGAGCGGCAATGGCTCGGCGATCTACCGCCAGTCGTTTGCCTGGAGGGTGAGATCAGGCAGGTCTTTGCGAATCTGATCAGCAACGCAATTGATTCGATGCCAAGCGGGGGAACCTTGAATCTTGCTGCCGCAGCTACGGCCAACGGTCTCAATATAGAGATCTCAGACACAGGTTCAGGAATTCCATCAGAAGTTCAGAAGAAGATTTTGGAACCGTTCTTTACGACCAAAGGGCGCAATGGTACGGGGCTCGGGCTCGCCATCTGCGCGGAGATCATTGCCCGGCATGGCGGTACTTTGAGCTTTGACACGACGACAGAAGGCCGGCATTCCGGCACCTGCTTCAAATTCTTCCTCCCGTTCCAGCAGGAGGCAGAAATCGACAGAACCGCTCGAAAGGCATGAGCGCGAGATCACCGAGGATCAGGCCCAGCAGCCATCGAGCCTCGAAACGCGAATTGCCCTGAGTCAACAGTTGGGGCCTCATGCCACTCTCCCAGGCCGGTGTGAAATTGTCTCTGGCGCGAATTGACTTGCGATCCACTCTGTTTGGAATCCGGCTTGACCACCGAACGCATCCAATGGCGCAGGACAGTTGAGGAGAACTATGCCCAATTCTCAGACTTTATCTCCAGCCCAAGATCTTGCATCCGCCAATCAGGCCAACTATCCCAACGAAAGCCCAGAGTATCGAGCGGCCCGCAACATGCTTCTTGCCGAAGAAATCGAACTGCGGCGCCATGTTGAGCGCGTCGCAGCTCGACGGCGCGCTCTGCCGCCCGGTGGCAAGCTTGCCAAGGACTTCGAACTTGTCTCCGCAGCGGGACCGACTCGCTTCTCAATTCTTTTCGGGGACAAGGAAACCCTGATGGTTTACAGCATGATGTTCGGTCCGCAGCGCCAGGGACCATGTCCCTCGTGCACCTCCTTCCTCAGCGCATGGAATGGGGTAGCAGTCAACTTGCGTGAGCGCGTTGCCATCGCGGTTACTGCCCGTTCGCCGATAGAGCGCCTCCTGCAGTACAAGCGGCAACGCGCATTTGCCAACCTCCCGTTCGTGTCCGATCTCACGGGCGATTTCACGCGCTCTTATGTAAGTGCCGAGGACGCGGATATCCCCGGCTTTAGTGTGTTCAGTCGCTCCGACGGAGTCGTCAGGCATTTTCTCTGCGCAGATCGCCACTCCTCTTAGCTCGCTTCACCAGCCCATCGATCGCACTCTGGATCAAGCTGTGAGAACCTTCATAGAGCCTGGACGGGCCGCCCGCAATGGCATTGAGAGCGGGTGCAATGATGTGCTTTGCCGCGATGTAGTCGACCAGCAGTAACATCCAGGCTCGAAGCGCTTCGACAGGGGATAGGTTCTCGGCGAAGTGGGTAGCGGCCGCAGCGAGTTTTTCCACTTCGTTCCGGTATCGGCCGCGGCTTGAATGTGCCAGTCATTTCCATTTCGCAAGAACAGGCCCAGGAACATTTCGGCTTCCTCGGGTTCTTCGCAGGGAGGGACGCCCACGTCTCCAGCGCGCTGACTCGCGCAAAGCTCGGGTGGAACCCCACAGGGCCCTCGCTTCTCACCGATCTCGGAAACATGCGCTATTCCGAGGTCTGACCTAACCCACAATCAAGAAACCCCACAATCACGGAGGAATTGGAATGCAGAAGACATGGTTCATCACCGGCGCCTCGCGCGGCTTCGGCCGCATCTGGGCTGAGGCTGCTCTTAAACGCGGTGATCGGGTAGACCCGCGCACGCAGCTTACCTGTCGTTGGCTAGAAAGCAGAGTGTGATACCTGGGGGCGTGTCGAAGCTCTACGCCATCTCCCCATTCGGCGTCGCCCTATTCTCCTATTCTGCCCGCTCGCAGATAGAAAAAGGGCATGGCGGAGATGCGCCATGCCCAAAAACCAATCGGAAGTCTAAAAGAAGAATTTCGCAGAGAGTTGCAACTGACGCGGCCCATACAGCAGGCTGTTGGTTCCCGTCTTCACTCCAAAGGCCCCGGCATGCGTTGAAGCGATAAACGGCCCGATGCAGCCGCCAAAGCCGGTGCCCGTCGGCAATCCGGTCACCGTCGGGCATGCCCCCGTCGCGCCCGTTGAGGCAGTGAGGTTGGCAAACGTCGTGTTGGTGCTCGAGACGATCTCCTGGTTGAGCAGGTTAAACGCCTCGCCAATCACCTCCAGGTGCATCTTCTCGTGGATCGGAATCTCGCGCGTGACACGGAAATCGATGTTCCGTACGCCCGGTCCCGGCTGGCTGTTGCGCTGAATCTCCGGAGGCCGGCCGGTCGTCGCTGCGCCCGAAGAGGAACTCATGGCGCCGCCGAAGATGTTGCCGTCCGCGGCCGCCGGCGTGCTCGCGATAACCGACGACGGTGCTGCTCATGCTGGCAACGATCGGAAACCCCGTGGACTCTGTTGCGGTTCCCGAGAACGTGAATCCATCCAGGCCGTACTTCATCAGCGGATTTCCCTCCAAGAACGACGGCTTCCAAAGTATCGTCCCCACGAAGCGATTGCGCATGTCGATGTCCGACCGTCCGTACTCGCCCGCCAGGTTGTTGGGATCGAGCACCGGATTGCCGCCAAAGAAGGTGCCGAACGCGCCCTGCACCATATCGTCATCGAGTGCCTTGGCCCAGGTGTAGTTCAACAGCACTTCAAGGCCATGATCGAAGGGACGGCGCAGCGTGACCGCCATACCGCTGTACGAGGAGTTGGCCACGCTGAATCCTGCGTTGATCGAGGTTAGCGTCTGATCGATGCGATCCGTGGTTAGGTAGTAGGGCACCGTGACCAGCTTGGTCGTCCCGTTCGGATACGTGATATTGAACGCCCGTGTTCCGTGCGGCGTCTGTCCCACGAGATTGGCGTCAAGAAACACGGGCAGCCTGAGCGCGTGCGACCCCACATAGCCAACCGACAACGACATCTTGCCCGGCAACGCTTGCTCGATCGAAAAATCCCACTCGTGCGTTAGAGGCGGAACGAAATCAGGCGACAGTCCGTGGAAACTGATGCTCGCCTTTCCAGAGACATTGGTGACCGTCGGAGGAGCACCACCTGTGGGATAAAGCGACCCAGAAAGAGACGGACCCGCCGGGGTAAATGGAACATTCGGGAACTTGAGCGCCGGCGCGCTCGCGGCAGTGCACGAAGCACCGCAGCCCGAATAGTTGTAATTGATCTGGTAGATGCCGTTTTCCACCCGCATCGCATAGTAGGTGCTGCCCTGGTTCAAGCCGGAAAATAGCCCATAGCCGCCACGAACAACCGTGCCGCTGTTGGGATTCCAAGAGAGCCCGATGCGCGGCTGAACGCGGTCTTCTACGTTCTTGATCGTGGTGTTGTACTTTGCAGCTAGCGCCGTCGAGGTGTTGGGACGCGCCGGATTGGGAGTGAGCTGGACATCGTAGCGGACACCCAGGTTCACGGTGAGATTCTTTGAGACCTTCCAGGTGTCTTCGGCAAAGCCGTCATACATCTTCATCCAGAAGTCGTCCGCTCCCGCCTTGCTCACGGGATTGATGGCATCGATCGTCTGAACGAACGTGCTGTAATGCGCCCCGGCGAAGGGATCGGTGTCGCCCGGCTGGCCGGCGAATGCGTCAGCAGCCCAGTTCTTGAACTCCTGTGTAACCGTTCCCGAATAACTGTAGATCCCGCCGCCCTGGAAGAGGTTGATCATGACCTCGTGTACCAGGTTGACGTCGCCTCCGAATTTGAACGTATGGCGACCGTAGACCTTGTTGAAAACATCGGTGATCTGAAAGCGATGTTCGTCCGGCTCGGCAATGCGCGGCAAAGCGTTGGGCATACCGTAGGTCTCCGCCCCCATGCTCACGCTGGGACCGGCGGCATTCGCGCCTGCCGTCTCCAGATCGCGGCCCCACTGGAAGCGCAGGTCGTTTACGGCGGTGCTGGTCAGCGTCGAAGTCCAGTGCGCGATGACGAACCGCTCGTGATAGCTGGTCGGGGCGTTCGTGCTCGCCGATGTATTGGAGTAGGTGGGATTGGGCGCATAGCCGAAGCTCTGGTCGAAGTTCGCGAAGTTGAAGTTCGCGTAGACCAGGTTCTTCTCGTTCAGCTGGTAGTCCACGCGCGGAAAAACCAGCGTCTCCTTCGCAAAGCGGCCCGGCGCCGACTGCAGACCCATCAGGAAGTTGATCGCCGCGGTGCACATCGTGCTGGTGATAGTGGTGGGGCACTGTGTGGGCGAAACGACCGTCGTCGACGAAGCAGAGCCGGTCGGTGTCAGCGATACCGTGTTGGTCTCGTAATAGAGCGCACGCCCAGTCCGCCGGAAGTTATCGGAGGTCAGGAAGTAGAACAACTTGTCCTTCTTGATGGGACCGCCCACACTGCCACCGAACTCCTGTTGCTGGTGGATCGGCTGAGTTAGAAGGAAGGGATTGCCGTTGTTGAATAGGGCCGCCCATTTGCTGTACGGGTCAAGCGCATTGAATGAGGGGTAACGCAGGTAGTAGAAGAGATCGCCGTGCAGATCGTTCGTGCCGTTCTTCGTGATCGCATTTACCTGGCCACCGGCGGCCTGGCCAAACTCGGCAGAGTAATTCGAGGTCTCGCTCTGGAACTCTTTAATCGCGTCGAGACTGTAGACGAACGGAGCGCCCGACGAGCGTCCGCGAGCCTCTGAAAACAGCATCTGGTTGTTGTTCGCACCATCGACGTAGTTCTGGTTATAAAGACCGCTGATGCCATGAAAGCTCACGAGCCCACTGCTGCCATCGGGCACCACGTTCGGCGTGAGCAGAACAAAATCGCTCCAGTTGCGGCCATTCACAGGCAGGTTCTGAATAATCGCCTGATCGACAACCTGCGAGACCTCCGTCTGCTCGACATTCAGGATCGGCGTTTCGCTCGACACCTCGATCGTCGTCGCTGTCGACTTCACGCTCATCGTCAGATCGATGGTCAAGGTCTGCCCGACAAGGAGGGTCAGATTCGTCGCTTCAACCGAGCTGAATCCGCCCGCCGTCGCCCGCACCCTGTAATGGCCGGGCTGCAGAAACGGCGCAACGTAAAGACCGGCCGAATCCGCCGCGTAGGCGTGTGTGATGCCCGTGTCGGTGTTGGTCACGGTAATCGCCGCGCCCGGAACCACGGCATGGCTCGAATCCATCACGGTGCCATTGATGGTGCCCGCGCCGGAGGTCTGTCCAACCGCAGGAAGAGCGAATAACGTGAACAGCGCGACGAGTATGTTGCCTGTGCGACGGCAACAGATTGTGCGGATCGTGTGCGTCAAGTCCATTGCGTTCTGTTCTCCTCAAGGATGTTCTTAGAGCTATCTGTGATTGGCAGAGAGGGATCCCCCTCGGCCCATTTTTAGGGTCTCGCCCGCGTGGCAGGCAGGGATCAGCAACTTCTATGCAGCATCGAATCAGCGATGCAGTCTTCCGGGCCTAGATCCATTGCGGACCAGGTAACAGCAAAAAAGCCAATGCATCAACGGAAGTGCTTCTTATCTCTGAATACTGCAATCGTACATCGGGTTTGAGTGAAAAGCGAGTTGAAGTTATGTTTCGTATACAGGATTTCCGCTCGATGTGCTCGACGCATACCCCGCCAATGCCAGCAGTTCTCGCTTACCAGATCTCCTTCGCCGGAGCCTCTCTCTGCGCCGCTCATCGCCGTTCCCGCGCGTGGCGAATTGCAGCACCGGGTTGAGCGCGATCATTTCGACCGAGTGTATGCAGCGCAGCTCGGAGGCGAAGCCTTCGCGCTCGTCCGGCGCTCACGGATAGGCCATCAACCCGGGAAAAGAGGAACATCTAGCTTCTGAACTTACATGGCACTCAAAGTCGCTTCAATTGCTCAGTTGATTCGTGGCAGCCGCTATACTCCAGTCATGAAGTTCGCTGGATGGATACTGTTTCGTGGAATCGGACTTGGAGGCGCGACCATGTCCAAACGAACCCTCACACTTTTATCGCTTATGGTGGCGTTGAGAATCGCCGCTCTTGCTGCGGATCTTCCCGGCTCGAAAGACCCGCCGGGAATGAAGCGCTACGAAGGAAGCGAAATTATCGGGTACAGAGAGCCAAGGTTCGACGAATTCCTGGTGCCGATGGGTCCGCCGACCTCGCAAGATCCTCCAAAATATACAAAGAGTCAAAAGGTCGAGGGCTTGGTCAGCAGGTACACGTATGTGGCACCGGCGGGCAGAACTCCAACGGAACTTCTTCGTAACTACAAGCTCGAATTTCAGCGATTGGATCTGGTGACGCTCTACGAAAAAGGTGCGGGCGACGGGGGCTGGTTTGGACCGACCCTGGGCCCGATAGCCGTGGAAGACAAGATTGGCGACATCCTGGCCTACAACCAGGCTCAGGAACGCGTCCTGGTGGGCCGGTCAAAGGATGCTTCGCCTACGTATTACTACGTCTTTGTTACCTCGTATCGAGACGGAAATATGCCGGATCGGCTTCAGTCAAGGGTGACGAAGGATATCGCGCTTGCGGAGTTAGTGGTGGTCACGCCTCAGCAGATGGAAGAGAAGATGGCGTTCGTGAATTCCGGAGAGATGTCGCGTTCGTTGGCGGATTCCGGCAAGATCGCACTGTACGGAATCTATTTCGATACAGACAAAGATTCACTGCGGCCTGATTCGGAGGCTACCTTACAGGAGATTGCGAAGCTGCTCGCCGCCGACCGCAGTCTTAAAGTTTCGGTGGTGGGGCATACGGACAATCAAGGAAGGCCGGATTACAACCTCGACCTGAGCCGCCGCAGAGCTGCGGCAGTGGTTCGCGAGCTGACTTCGAAATACGGTATTGCGGCTGATCGGTTGAGCTCGTTTGGCTGCGGTTTCTACGCGCCCGTCGCATCGAATGATACGGAGGATGGCAAGGCGAAGAACCGGCGCGTGGAGCTGGTGAAGTGGTAGCGTGCTGGGCATTCTTCGGCTCAAAGAGTGGGCCGACGCAAGCATCTTCCCAAAGTCGGCATTTTTTGACGTTACGGGTGCAACCGCATTTCACGCCCGGCGGCGACCGAGCGCACGGCTTCCACCTAATCGCCTCACTAAACGTTCCTGCTAGAAACAAATCTTCCGGGCTTCTTCTGTGTAGGAGAGCATTCCGTTGTCCAGCAAGTCGCGCGTAATATTGTCGAGCCACAAGCTTTGCTCGAGATTATGGAGTCCCTGAGTTGCGTTCATCGCTCCTCCTGCTCACTCCTATTGTCGCCCCGCCCTAACGATTCTGCTCGACTACGGGCTCGAGCACTACAAAACCAAGCTGGTCGAGGGATTCGACCAGTTGCCAGATGAAGAGGCGCTGCCCTATCTAGCTTGTGGAAACGCAGGTCTTAAATCCGAAAGGTATGCATGAGCAGAATGCATCTGGTAGCAGTTGCGCCCTTTTGCTTTCGCTTGGTAGAGCGCTGCATCGGAATTCCGCAAGAGTGTTTTCACGTCGCTTCCACCCTCAGGATAGGTTGCGATACCGATGCTCACCGAGACTTCAACTCGAACCCCTTGGAACACCATGGGTTCAGATATCTTTGAAACCAGGTGTGAAGCGATCTTCTGAGCTTCTTCTGGACTGGTCAAGCCAGTGAGAAGCACGGTGAACTCATCTCCACCCATACGCGCGATAGTGTCGGTCGATCGCAACGATTCTTGAAGACGAGCCCCAATCGTAATGAGCACCTGATCGCCCATAGCATGTCCCATGGTGTCATTGATGTGCTTGAAATTGTCGACATCAACCATCAATAAGGCGAGCGAACATGCTCGGCGCTTGATCTCATCTAAAGCCAGCTCAAGCCGGTCCAGCAGAACATTTCTCACGGGGAGTCCCGTGAGGCCGTCGTGCTCGGCCATATGGCGGAACCGAGTTTCACTGCGACGGATGATCTCGGTTTGCTGGTCGACCTGCCGACGAAGGATTCCAACCCAGCCGAGGATCGCGATCGTGGTGAGCAAAACGATGCCAAGGACCGCGAGGGCATGTTCGCTGTTCCACCAAGAAGGAGCGCTGAGGACATGCACATCCTCCGGCGATCTCAATAAGATTCGAAACGATTCGATGTGCGCGATGCCCTCTCCCCGGACGGCTTGGCGCTCATCCACTTTTCCAATGAAGACCCCCGTCACTGCCAGCGTGCTTCCCTCAATCCACGAAGATTTCTGTTGCTTCTCATCTTTCATTGCGTCTGCGGGGAACACGGCAGGAAACACGACTCCGTTGGACGAGAGAAGCAAGGTCGAGCCGTTCAACCCCCGATTCTTTCCTACCAGCTTCCCTTCAATGCGGACGAGTTCTTGGTTGCGGTCTGTTGCAGGGGAGTTTGCTTCCGAGATATCAGTATGCGCGGCTGATGAAGCCTTGCCAGCATGGTTGTTTCCAATGTCAAAGGCGTCTGCCGCAGAAATTTCGATCGGCGTCACCGATCCACCACTTTCCACCCGTTTCAGCGTTGCAGCGGTGATGCTCGGGAGATAGTCTTTCCTCTCCAGGAAGCCTGCGACGTCAATCAGATCTCCCTCTCTTAGCGGGCTGCGATCGGCGGTCTGGATACAGAGTCCGGCGGTCTTATCCACGATGCACACGGTCTGCCCCGGCCACGAGAGTGTAACGCGACCGCGAACGTGAATCCGATGCGAACTGGCAGGATGCGGCGAATATTGCAACAGGGTGCTCAGAGGAAAAGTCGGAAGTGAAAACGGGTCGGCAGGAGCGGGTGTTCTTACGGAGATGGTCTTGATCCCCGGAAACAGAAGACGGACTCCAGTCAATTGGCGTCTCGCGTTGACCAATGGTGCGTTTATGCCCTGGATGACGATCTCAGAATCAACCAGCTTAGAATAATCAGCTCCGTCTTCTTTGTCTGTCGTTGCCGAAAGCGTGCCGTCCGGTGTGGCCACGGTGAGCACAACGTGCATTCCATCGAATTCCACCGAATGAACAACCCCTCCCAGCGCGACCCAATCGGAGTCTTTTCCGCCGTTGAGGAGCTGCGAAACCGTGACTGCAGAGGCGGCTGGGAGCGCCTTGGAGCCGCGAAGAATGCGGATGCTCGAATGCGAAACGATGGGTGAAAATCCGCCCGGATCAGTTTCGCCGGTGACCTCAACAAACGAACCGGCGCGCAGCTGAAGACGCGGACCGAAACCAGGCGCGACGAACACCTCGCCTGTCCTGTCCGCAATGAAGAGCGCTCTGTGGTTTTCTTGATATGCGTCATAGAAAGTTACGACGCCGCGCAATCGAACGGGAAAACCCAACGATGCTTGGTCGGGGCTGAGATCGTGGACCTGACGCGCCGTTGTGAGAAGTGGTAACTGCTTTGACGGGGTATCAGAGGCCAGACAGATCGATTCGGCAAATGCGATAAGTACGACACATGCGATGATTGCCAAGCGGCCCGCAGAAAGAGGACCGACTCCTACACTTCCCGTTCCTCTCAAATTCTTTGTCATTCCGACAAATCTCGCCAATTGTTGATGGTTTGGCGCTTCTGGGGGCCAACAAGTTCATGGGATTTCGTGTATATCGGCAGAACGGGTAAAGAATATCAATCACGCGGCGATCTGCCATGCCGCTCCGACTTGCCATCTATCGTCAACCGATCCGCTCGGATCCCGCGATCGAATCTTTCTTCAAGGCGAGGTCAGTTTCTCTAAAGATATGGCGCTCATCTATTTAGCGTTAGTACATTTTCGCCACTCCCATATATTGTAGGTCAACTCATGGATGGGTAGTAGCGCGAACTCGCATGGTGAGTTACTTAAGAGATCTCCGATCGACCCAGCTCAACTCAGCATGGAAGACCTTCATTGATCTCCGCACCTTTGATCGAATTGAGGATGAATTAGGGGGGATGAGATTTCAGCGGGAACGTGCCCATTCCGGTCCGACAGGCAGGCGACAACCAACCCGATCCAGGAAGCGAGAGAGGAAAACCTTCACCCCCCGTTGTCAGAGCCTGCCGTGCAAACTGCACTTCAGCGGCCAGAACCTTGAGTACAGACAGGTAGAGCATGGAGTTCGTGCGAATGATTCTCTCGAACGCTGTCCTTGGCACAAAACCGATGTCGGAGCCATAGCGGGCAATTGCCGACAATGAGTACGCCCTCACCAGAGACGATGGCCGGAAGCCCGAGGATCGTTCCCGGATTTGCGTGAAAGCTGACTACGGGCTGACCCTGATCATTGACAATCGTGGCATCTGCGGCACCACTGTAAACGAGATAAAGGCCGACCGGATCGTAGACCCTAGTGGACTTCTCAGTCAGAAACCTCGGGACCGCAAAAGCCCCACACTTTCGTAATCATTGGCATGAATGATTCGAATTGGACATACCGTCTCCAGAGTCACCTTCGACAGCTCAATCGCCCAAAAGTACTGGAGACAGAGGTTACTTCTGGTGCTAAGTTCTCTTCAACTTACGGAAAACCAAGGTGCATGAATGGAGAGCCACGGAGCGCTATTAGTCGGCTACTACGATTACCGACTCGTGTTGGCATCGGTTGTGATCGCGTTTTTTGCAGCTTATGCGGCACTTGATATTACCGGGCGAGTATCGGCAGCCCGCGGATTGGCCAGGGTTGCCTGGCTGGGAGGCGGTGCATTTGCCATGGGCTTGGGCATTTGGGCAATGCACTACCTGGGCATGGAGGCCCTCCACCTACCGATTCCGGTTCTTTACAACTGGCCGACTGTCGCACTTTCGATGGTTGCGGCGGTGTTGGCCTCTGCCGTGGCACTCACGGTAGTGGGCCGCAAGACGATGGGGTTGCCCGCAGCGATTCTCGGCAGCGTTCTGATGGGTGGCGGGATTGCTGCGATGCACTACATCGGGATGGAGGCCATGCGGATGCCCGCGATGTGCCACTATTCGGTTGGTATGGTCTTGCTCTCGATCGTTCTCGCGATCGTCATTTCCTTGGTTGCGATATTGTTGACTTTCGGCCTTAAGGGACAGACCACATCATGGAGTTGGCGCAAGTCGGGAACCGCCCTCGTGATGGGATTGGCCATCCCAATCATGCACTACGTCGGGATGGCGGCCGTGAGCTTCACGCCGTCCCCGTCGATCCACTGGGATCCTGCATATGCTGTAGATGTGACGGCGTTGTCTCTTACCGGGGTCGCCTTGGTCACCTTCGCTGTTCTCGGGATGGTCATGTTGATCTCGGTTGTTGACCGGCGATTTTCAACGCAGCAACAAATGCTCGAAACGTTCCTTGAGCACGTCCCAGCCAACGTTTATTTCAAGGACCGAAATAGCCGGTTTGTGCGCATCAGCCGGGCGATGGCTGCTTATGCCGGACTAGAAGATCCAACGCAGGCAGTTGGTCGGACCGATGCCGACATTTTCCGCTCCGAGCACGCGTCGGAGGCATTTGCGGATGAACAAGAGATCATTCGGACAGGCCAGTCCGTCGTGGGAAAGGAAGAAGAGGAGACCTGGCCGGATGGGCACAAGACGTGGGTTCTTACAAATAAGGTGCCGCTCCGGGACAGCCGGGGCCAAGTTCTCGGCACGATGGGAATTTCTCATGACATCACAGCTCGTAAACTCGCCCAGCAGGAGCTTGCGCTCAAAGCGGAAGAACTGACTCGCACCAACGCGACACTGGAACAGCTTGCGCAGGCCGCCGAAGCGGCCAGCCGGGCGAAAGGCGAGTTCCTGGCGAACATGAGCCACGAAATTCGCACGCCGCTGAACGGGGTCATTGGCATGACTGACCTTACATTGGAGACCGAGCTTACGAGAGAACAGAGGGACTATCTGGAGACTGTGAAGTTGTCCGCGGACTCGTTGCTCAACGTGATTAATGACATCCTCGATTTCTCAAAGATAGAGGCAGGCAAAGTCGACCTCGAAGAGATTGACTTCGATCTACGCGAATGCATCGAAGGGGCGCTAAAGACGTTGGCATTGCGCGCGGACGAAAAAGGGCTTGAGCTGCTCTGCGAGGTTTCCGCGTCCGCGATGGAGACCGTGGTGGGCGACCCGGGTCGGTTGCGACAAATATTGATCAACCTGATCGGAAACGCACTGAAGTTCACGGTGGAGGGCGAGGTCGGCCTGAAGGTTGAAGTGGAATCGATCAAGGAAAAGACAGCGACGTTTCATTTCACAGTTTCCGACACTGGAATAGGCATAGTGCCCGAAAAGTTGAATGCCATCTTCGAATCGTTCAGCCAGGCGGATTCGTCGACGACCCGCGAATTCGGTGGAACTGGTCTTGGGTTGACTATCTGCCGGCGACTCGTCGAGCTGATGGGCGGACGGATCTGGGTGGAAAGCGAGTTCGGCGTCGGCTCCCAATTCCATTTCAAAGTCGACCTGGGCATCGCCGCGAAACACAAGGCGATAGCAGTGAGCCCCGCAGATACACTAATCCTGCGCGGCGTCAAAGTTCTGATCGTCGATGACAATCGCACCAACCGCCGTATCCTCGATGGCCTTGTCCGGCAGTGGGAAATGAATCCGACGGCATCGGCCGATGGAGAAACTGCCCTCGTAGAACTTTCTGCCGCATACAATGCCAGCAAGCCGTTCGGCCTCATCCTCACTGACATGCACATGCCAAAGATGGATGGGTTTGGCCTCGTAGAACAAATCAAAAAGAGGCCGGAGCTTTCGACTTCGACGATTATGATGCTCACCTCCGGAAGTCAGCGCGGAGACGCGGCGCGGTGCGAGGAGTTAGGGATCGCGGCATACCTGCAGAAGCCGGTCCGACAAATGGAGTTGCGCGAGGCAATTGCGCGGGCATTGAGCGCGCGGAAACGAACTGAAAACGTGCCCTTGATCACTCGCTATTCACAAGACGACACCAGGACGAAGAAGAGCCTGCAGATTCTGCTCGCAGAGGACAATCCAGTCAACCAAAAGCTAGCCGTACGGCTGCTTGAGAAACGGGGACACCAGGTTCTCGTGGCCTCAAACGGTAAACAGGCGCTGGCTCAGATGTACACGCGGCAATTCGATCTCGTCCTCATGGATGTCCAGATGCCCGAGATGGACGGGTTAGAAGCGACGAAATTGCTTCGCGAACGCGAGAAGTCGTCAGGTCATCACCAAGTGGTGGTCGCAATGACGGCTCTGGTGATGAAGGGCGACCGGGAACGGTGTATAGAGGCCGGTATGGACAACTACCTTTCAAAGCCGATCCGTTCGCAGGAACTCGATGACATGCTGGACGGTTACCTGAACCGGGAATACAGTACGGTCGCTTCCGTGGAGCCGAGCGCGGCTCAACAACCAGCCGTATGTGCCGAAGAGCTATTGGAGCGGGTCGACGGTGATCGCATCTTTGTGCAGGAGTTGGTTGACATATTCCGCGCGGACTATCCGCTGCAGATCCGCTCAATGCGGGAAGCGGTCGAGAAGGGCGACAGTGCGACCTTGCAGCGAGCGGGCCATGCCCTCAAAGGCGCCTTGAAGAACCTTGCGGCGCCGACCGCGTCAATTCTTGCATCCGAACTTGAAGAAATGGGGAAGAGTGGGGGGAACGACCTCGCAGCGAGCAAAATCGCCCAGCTTGAAACAGAAGTAATTCGCGTCGTTGATGCGCTTGAGGGACTCTGTTTGGAGATTAGCAAGTGAAGATTTTGGTAGCCGACGACGATCCGGTTTCGCGCAGGCTAGCGGAGAAGATGTTGAAGAACTTCGGCTACGAAGTGATCGCCGTAGCAAATGGACGTGAAGCCGTGCGGGAGTTATCTGTGACAGGCGGTCCGAGACTTGCGCTGATCGACTGGATGATGCCCGAGTTGGATGGTCTTGGCGTTTGCCGCGAAGTACGAAACAAACAGGACCAGTCGTATGTTTATATCCTGCTGTTGACTTCCAAACAGTCCAGCGAAGATGTTGTTGAAGGCCTTAGGGCAGGAGCAGACGATTATCTGACGAAGCCTTGTCATCCCGCGGAACTGCAAGCGAGGTTGCACACCGGACAGCGCATTCTGTCGCTCGAGGATAAGCTGGTTGAGGCCCGTGAGGAGATGCGCTTCAAGGCGACGCACGATACGCTTACTTCACTATGGGATCGTGGCGCTGTCCTCGCATTGCTAAAAAGCGAGTTGTCTCGGTCGATTCGTGAGCATTTGCCAGTATCCCTCCTTATGTGCGATGTCGACCATTTCAAGCAGATCAACGATGTATATGGACATCTTGCGGGTGATGAGGTGCTTCAAGAAGTGTCTAAGCGCCTGTTGAATTCGGTCCGGGCGTACGATGCCGTTGGCCGGTACGGCGGAGAAGAGTTTCTGATCGTGCTGGGTGGCTGCCAACGAGACGATCTGAATGGGCGAGCCGAACATGTTCGAAGAGCGATTTGCGGGGTCCCGTTCCAGACAGCATATGGGTCCATTGCGGCATCCGTGAGCATCGGAGCCATCACGATCGAGAACTGGAACAGTTCCTCGCCAATTGAAACTTTCCTAAAGAGAGCGGACGAAGCGCTCTATAAGGCGAAAGAAGCTGGCCGAAACAGGGTCATTTACTCGGAAACTATGGTTGCCGCGTGCTGATGCAGGTTGCGCCAATGGTCGGGCGAAACGCCTTATATATGGCATTCAGGAACGCACTGGCTTAGATCCAAGCAAAGTAGTAGGCCATAAGACAAGCGCAGGAGTGACCTGCTTCCCCCAAATCCCCTGCAGAATATTCCTAGAATTGGACGCAGGATTCACTAGAGGCACGATCAGCATCGAAAACGCTTTCGTGTTTTACACCCTGGTCGCCTATCGCGTGAGTTGATCTGTCGTCGATCACGTTCCTAGTCGACGATCTAGCCGCGAGTTCACTGCAATTCGATGCTCTAGTTCTTCCTCGACCGCTTGGAAGCGCCTGCCGATTTTGTGGCGGATCCTGAACTTGTACCTACTTCCTCGAGACGAATCGCCTCGGTCAGGACGTGTCCCACAGCAGCACACTCTCGTTTGGCGCAAATGCGGGCGGGAAGATCGAATATCAGTTTCAGCTTTCGTCACTTCGGCTCACCGAGGATCAGGAAGTCATCGCTGCCGGATTAAGAAGTGGAATGCCGGGATGCAGCGGCTAGTCGATAAGTTCGGACGATTACCCCGGCTACGCGCTGTTTCCGGTCTTGTTCACCATATAAACGGAACCAATGACGGCCATAGCTCCATAGATGAGAGCGAGCGTCGTTGTGGCAACTATTTCATTTCGGCGCGCCACCAGAGCGACGACAATGCCAATGAACAGGAACGTGGTGACTTGTCCGATGTCAATGCCAGTCGATGCGAAGAACCTATATATGTTGAAGTGATGTTCGAAGAAGGCCCAAACACCAAATGTCCGATTAGGCGAGCTGCGTCTGCCATTCAACGATACGATCGAGCTCGAACCAGTTAGCTCGTGAGCCGGAGCGATCGCTACCGCACCGCCGACCTCTTGTCACTAACATCGCGGGAGAAGTCGCTAACGAAGGAACTTCAATCTGAGTCACGATTGAAGATGGCTATTCGGAAGACAGGCTTGGCCTTCTCGGCGGGTTCCATCTCAAACGTCTGCTCGCTTTTGGAGGCGTTGTAGTCCCTCCAAAGCCAACGCATCACCTCTGGAAACTCCGCCTCTACCTGCTCTGGCCCATGGCCGCCTTTTCCAAAACTGAAATGAAAGTCATAGCCTTCGAGTTTCAGGGCGTTCGCCATACGAACATTGCCGAGCGGCCAGCTGCCGTTCTGGGCCAGTTCCAGATCGCCGGAACCATCCTGCAGCCACACCCTGAGATTGTGGTGTGGTTCGTGAAGCACTTTGTCCGGATAATCCTGTCCGCCCTCTGTGGTCTCTGGGGATTTCTTCCACTGGAGACTGGTATAGCTGCCGATGCCTGAGACAACACGGCTGAAGGTTTTTGGAAGTTGCCATGCTGCGTTGAAAGAACCATTCCCTCCGGATGAAAAACCGGCAATGGCGTGACTGTAGCCATCTTTCCGAATCGGATATTGTGTCGAAATCTCAGCCAATAACTCGTCACGAAGAAAGCGCGGGTATCGATCGCTTACTGTGTCATAGAGCATGCTTCTCATCGCATCAGGGCTTCCTGAGCCTTCCGCGATCCCAGGGTTTACCAAGACGCAGATCATGTACGGCACTAGTTTCTGGGCAACAAGGTTGTCTACTACAGCTAAGAGCCTGGTTCCCGAATCTCTCGAAAGAGCAAGGCCGCCATCTTGAAAGAGCATGAGTGCGGCCGGAAGATGTGGATCGTAGCCAGCAGGGACATAAACCCAATATTCGAACTTCATCCCCCGGAAGATTTTGCTGACGATCGTTTGTTTTGTTGAGAGCGTGCCACTCTTCACTCCCGGCATGGGGTAAGAGAGATCACCGAACGCAGGCATATTGAGACTGCCGCCGAATTTCTTGCCATCGACCTGGTAGTAGAAGCTGTGAAGGGCTCCAAGTCTCTCAATGCGCGCATGCGCACACCAGAGCTTCCTTCCATCAACGTTCTGCATTTCAGGACCGGGCACGTCATCGATGAAGAGTGCTGGTTTGCTTGAAACTCGAACGGCAAAGAAAAAGTCGTGCCGCTCACCGATCCAGACTCTCCCCAGTTCCACAGCTTTTTCGGGAAACGCCTTTTCGATGGCTTCCAAGAGCTTTGGACTATGGCTATCCGCTAACTGACCGAGTGTGACAGCGGAGGAACCTGGGTAATACAGAGCCTGGGCTGTGCAAAGCGGGACCGCTAAAGCAGCACACGCAGCGATAAACGCCAAGCATCGTGTTCGATCAACGGCGAGTTTGTATGCACATTTCCCGGCGAGCTTTCGGCTATCCACCTCAAAACATGAAAGAAGCGTAGCCCCAATCCAGATAGCCCGCTTCGGAGTCGCCCTGACCATAGCGCACCTCTAGAGGACTCATGCGAACTGCAACGGTGAGGCCCCTATGTAGTATACTAGTTTAAGAAACATTCGATTGTAAAGTCCTTAGACGATATGGTGTGCTATGCGTCTGAATCTATTGATAGCTCTCCGTTGCGAGTAACTGTGGGAGGAAGGTCGGTCATGAGAACCATTCTGGTTTTGGTATTTTCATCGCAACGACCGCACTGGCACCGCAATCACTCAAACTCAATGAACCCGTGGGACGTCAGCTCTCGTCTGGCTCTGTCGAGTCTTATGCGATCGAACTTAAGGCAGGGGACTACGTCGCCGGTTTGCTCGATCAGCACGGCAGAACAGACCTTACGATTCTTGCACCGGACGGCTCACCTGTGCGGCACTACCCTGGCCCGGCAGAAGATGGAAAGCGGCTCTGCGCCTTTATCGCCGACACTCGGGGAACCTACCGGATTGAAGTCACGACAAGGGCGGCTCAGCCCGTGAGTTACAAGCTGACTCTAAATCAAGTGTTGTCCCTGGATGAAGGTCTGAAGCCGAAACCGTGGAAGGATCCAAACCCAAGTCCCCGGATAGATGCGTTGCGACAACAGGCCGCTTCGGGCAACGCGGACATAAACGCCTTCTGGAAGCAAGTGGCGGCTGAAAGTACACCACTCGTAGAGTCCATCGAAAATGATCCCCACCATCAACTTGTCACGTTTCTGTCTTTACCCGATCACCTGCCTTAACCGGGACCAGAGTGGGTGCCACAACCTCGCACTGAATGCCCAACTCCGCCAGCTGCCAGTACACGACATAGCCCGTCGGACCTGCTTCATAACAGGCTCTCAACTTCTCTGCTGGACCAAGCTTCTTGATCATCTTGCGGATCGACTCGACACGGTTCGGAATCGTACCCAGGCTCCGTACCTCGCCATCCGTCTCAGCAACTGCTACGGCGATTGTCTCGGCATGGACATCCAGACCCAAAAATCGTAACTTTTGCCTTCATGACCGGCTCCCTTCCGCTTGTGGCTCTGAACTGTGCGTCCTTCTGAACTCACAGCCTAACCCACGATCAGCGCATCGGTGCCGGTCACTCCATACTGACTGTTCTCATCAGTTGACAGTGTACTCAGGCAATGGAGCAGTCGCGATGCACACCAAAGCTGTGAAGCGAAGCCCGTGCCGAGCGGCTTGTGTAATACTGTTTGCGCATGAAACGGTTTCACGCAATTTGGATTCTCGCCGTAGTGCTCGCTCTCGGGTCGGGATACGCTGTCCCGTCCGTGCGAACGGAACGCGGCTCTGAGATTCAAGTGCTTTTATGCCTATCAGAACAGCATTGTGAGCAGCAATTCTCCAATCTGAAGCCGCCTATTACTTGGGAAGAAACGTCAACTCCCATCCCATCGGACTACGAGGCTCCTCGGAGCAATAGGTTCGTCTGGCCTTCCGTCTACCAACGCCCTCCTACACCTTCCTCTCTCATCCAGATCTAAATCGCGGAATTCAAAAGATAACTCTTTACCGCCTGGACAGGAGGGTGCCTCGTGCGCCATTCGTTTAAGTGTTTGCCTATCGGACCGGCCTTGGCCGGATACCGAACGAAATCCATTGATAGGATCAATTCCCGTCTTAACGAACTCCATGGAGCATCCGACGATGAACTAAAAGCTATCGCCACAAATGCTCATGCATTGCCCGAAATTTTCGCCGTGACGGCACTCCTCGCCGAGCGCATCCTCGGCTTCAAAATGTTCGATGTCCAGCTCCGTTGCGCGCTTGCGCTTGCCGATGGAAAAATCGCCGAAATGCAAACTGGCGAAGGCAAGACGCTCAGCGCTGTTCCAACTGTTGTCTGGTTGGCACGGACAGGCAAGGGAGTTCACATCATGACGGTGAACGACTACCTCGCACGTCGGGACTCAAAGTGGATGAAGCCTATTTACGCGTTCTTCGGTCTTTCCGTGGGCTGTATCCAGCAGAACATGGACTGTCGCCAGAGGAAAGAAGCTTATGCCTGCGATATAACCTCTGCCACTGCCAATGAGATCGGCTTCGATTTTCTTCGTGACCAGATTGCTCTCCATCCCAATGACCAAGTGCATCGCCCATTCGCAGCAGCGGTAATCGACGAGGCCGATTCCATCCTGATCGATGAAGCGCGTATTCCGTTAGTGCTCGCTGGTGAACAACGAGCTGAAGCTTCACTAGCTAATCGCGTTGACCAATTGACTCGCCGTTTCAAATATCCCTTGCATTTCACATACGATGAGTACGCTCGTAATATTGCCCTCACCGATGCCGGGATTCAGGCTGTGGAAGAGGCCTTCGGTTGCTCCAACCTGTTTGCCGAGGAGAATCTGCGGCTTTTGATCGCCGTTCAGGATTCAATCCACGCGCGTACCCTTCTCCGCCGGGACATCGACTACGTGGTTCAAGACCAGTCCATCAAATCCATCGATGAGTTCAAGGGGCGCATCGTGGAGGAGCGACGATGGCCTGCCGGCCTGCACGCCGCACTTGAAGCAAAGGAAGGAGTGGCACCCAAGGCGGAAGGAAAAGTTCTCGCATCCATCACCCTCCAGAATCTGATTTCGCTTTACCCCGAGATCTGTGGCATGACCGGGACGGCGGCGACTCAGGTAGACGAGTTTCATTCCATCTACTCGCTCGAAGTAGAGGTTATTCCTCCTAACCGTTCCAACATCCGCGTCGACCTGCCAGACAGGTTATTCGCCACCAAGCAAGAGAAAGAGCAAGCTGTTGCAGCCGAAGTGCGGCGTATCCACGAAACTGGTCAACCTGTGCTCGTAGGCACCAGCAGCGTGCAGGAGTCGGAGCATCTCAGCGGCCAACTTGCGGATATTCCTCACCATGTTTTGAACGCGCGTAACGAAGAAGAGGAAGCCGGGATCATTGCTAGAGCAGGCGAAGTTGGAGCCGTGACGATCTCCACTAATATGGCCGGACGCGGCACCGACATTCGACTAGGTGAAGGTGTCGATTGTCTGGGCGGATTATTCATATTAGGAACCAACCGGCACGAGAGCCGCCGCATCGATAATCAGCTACGTGGACGCGCTGGACGCCAGGGCGATTCGGGCAGTTCCCAATTCTTCGTCTCGCTCGAAGATGACCTGCTTGTAAAGTATGGCATCAACGACCCCGAGTTTCACCACACTCCTGAGAGCATTCAGCGGCTCATCGAAGGCCAACACCTCGAGACTCGCAAATTCCTTGCCAAATACGAATACGTGATTGAGGGGCAAAGGCAAGCCGTCCAGCAAAGGCGGCAGCCGATTCTCAGTGGGAAAAGGCCCTGTTCATCCGAACTGGAGAGACTGATATCTCTGGCCACCATTGATGAGTTCTGGGCCGAACATCTCGATGCGGTCGCGGAATTGCGCGATGGCACCCAGTGGGTATCATTGGGCGGCAAAGACCCGCTTCTCTACTACCTGAAGACAGTTCACCAAATGTTCGAAGTCTTCGAACGGAGCATTGACGAAGAAATGCTCAAACGCGTGGCGGAGACCCGGGCGTCTGGCCTCGGTCCGATGGAACGCGGTGCAACTTGGACATACCTAACTACGGATCAACCATTCGGAAGTATGCAAGAGAGGTTCATCCGCGGCATGATCGCCAAAATCAAAGAACAGAGGACCCGAAAAGCTGCAAACTTGAAGGCCCCAGATCGATCCGGCCATTCAAATCCTGAACTGACTTCGGTTGCACGGAAAGGATCAGGCCGAAAGGCGATCAATAGGCTCGCCGCGATCCCGCTGATCCTTGTTCTTGGCACTTTGATGTGGTTTAGACGCGAGCACTTCGTAGTCCTGCTCAGGGCGGTTCACTATCCGCTTCTTGCTTCTTTTGGTTTGTGGATCGCATTTACTTTTTACTGGAGCCGAGCTTCCATTGGCGATTCCACGATTGCACGTTCGGAATCGCGAGGTTCCCGCTTCATTCACGAGATTCTCGTGAACACGGCGTTTCTACTTCTGTTTCTGCAAATGTTCCCGCACAGTATAGGATTCGCGCACCGCTTCCTGCCGGCATCGTGGATACTCACCACAGCGGGACTTGTATTGCAGATTGCCATGTTCATCCTCGCAATTTGGGCTCGATTACACCTCGGGCGCCACTGGCGAGGAGTCATTGCCATCTTGGGTAACCATCAACTGATTCGATCAGGACCATACCGCTTGGTGAGGCATCCCATCTACACGGCCATATTGGGAATGTTCGTCGGGACCGCAATGGTCTCTGGCGGACCGTATGCGTTGCTTGGCGTGGTCTTTGCCACGGTTGCATACTGGCGAAAGGTTCGAATCGAAGAACACTACCTCCATCAGGCGTTTGGCGAGGAATACGCGGAGTACAGTCGAATTACTCCGGCGCTCATCCCTTTCCGTCTTCTCCGGCCTTCGTAGTTTTCATTAGTCTGGCGGGGTGATTGCAATGCCTGAACTGAGTTAGCCGATCCGCTGTTGCAATTGATGCGTCATCGCCAATGCACTCATTTACCGGTGAGATTCGGCCTTGATTCTGGTCACGCATATCGGCGAACCCGAAACTTCTACCCATGCGGTGGAGGGATTTGCCAACGAGGCTGTGGTCTTTTCACTGTAGACTTCTTGTTCCTTCCTGTGCGCCACCGCCACACAAGCCAGCAGATGGTGAATATTGAAACGATGGCAATATATAAAAGATTCGAACCGAGCCAAAGTGCGATGCTAAGAGCCATCACGCGCCGCTTGACGCGTGAGATCGATGCGGCCGGAATGATTACGGACCCGCCCCAATCCATCGTCTCGAGCCGCGGCAGGAACCCCTGGCGGACACAGCCCTCGAGGTTATATACACCGATGTGATGCGCGAAATGGCTCGCGACCAGCAAGTCGCTGGAGAACTCGTCCCAATCGAGAGGTCCGTAGCCGGAACCGGCGGGAGATAGGCCGTCCGTGATGCCGACAACGATGCCTTGCGAGTAGGGGCCGAGATCCAGGATGATGGCCGATCCCGCTGGACGCGCATAGCTGGTATAGATCATCACATCGTTTTCACTTCCGCGCACATCGACAGTGCCGAGCATGCGGTCGATAAGCGTGGTGTGAAGGTTGCGCTCAACGGGACCATACGGCAAGGTATAGGTTTCAACCGGATACCCCTGAGACTGAATCTGGCGGATCAGTACGGAATATGCCTCTTGCGCATGCTCAATGCGCTTGCCGTCGAGGCTGTTGCGCAGCAGCGTTGTGAACAGGCGCCAACGGTGATTCTTCAGCGCCGCAAACTCACTGAAGTTGGGCTCGATGTCGAGGCCGACGGCATCCCAGCGCAGGCCGTTCTCACGGGTCCACCTTTCGAAGGCGGCGATTTGGGCTGGAGCCTCGGCCGCATCCTCGGCATTGAAATACGGGCCGTCTTTTGTCTGCAGGGTCACCCCTGCGATCACAGGAATTTGCTGCTGATTTAGGAAGCGCACCACCTGCGCGCGTTCCGGCGAGAAGTCGGCAATGGCGACAACTACTTGCGCATGCAGTTCGTGAAGCGCAGCAACCACGTCGTGATCGGCGAACAAGGCCTGCATCGGCGCAATTCCCTGGTCGCAACAGGCAAAGCCGAGATTCGGGCGGACGCCGGGGCCTTGGACGGTGACTCTGGTAGAAGGCATTGCAACGAGGGTGAGAACCGAGAAGCAGTAACAAATGCTGAGGAAGAGCCCGGCTCGCAAAACGCCGAGGATAAGACAGGGCGAATGTGCAGTGCGTTTCGGACACACAATGACCGAGGATGAGCTGTGACAAAACGTCGTCATTACGGTACTTCGTATCATTGTTCCGGACTCACCCGGGTCACTTAGACGGGACCGAGATCGCCGAACGGAACCACGCAGAATCCTCCAATCAAGTCACTGAAGGCTGTGAGGTTACTGGCTCTCCTTAACCACACGTCCGTTGAGCGGCTGGATTGGCCGCGCATCATGCGGATAAAGCTTGGCGAATGCGCTGATCTGTTCCCGCGAAATGTCGACAGGGGTCTTCAACACAAACCACCGAACACCCTCTGTGCATGGCGGAGCCGTCACCGAGCCCATATACGTGTAATAGGAAACGTCGTTGGGCAACAGCCCCGCAGGATTAATCTCGACACCGGGAATCATCTCCTCTTGATGAGAGAAATCAGGCAACACCTTGCTCTCAGTTGTCGGCATGTGTTCCCAAATCCGCTGAATGGTCTCATTCGCTTTGCCCGCTTTCAGAAGAACTGCCACGCCAACCACCTTTCCATCGCTGGACTGGTACATCAGGTGAGCGACCATATCGTAGGCTTTTCCGTGTATGAACTCTTCGCTGGGATGGTGAAAGTGTAATTGCATCAGCTGGAACGTCTGGTCCCCGACGCTCAGAAGATTCCCGGTTCCCGCCGCGTCATGGTAGTTCACGCGGATCGTGTAACCGTTGTTCACGAGATATTTGAGCGGCCCGTTCCTCGATTCAAAGTGCAGTGCGGGAAGTGCCGTTTTTTCCGAAGCTTCAATGTCAATTGGAGACTGTTCCTTGCCGGCGTTACACGATGCGTATGCCGGATCCAGTTCACTCCAGTGGTCGGGGCCCCTCGCGCCTTCATACTCCCATCGTGTCTTCCACTGCGCCTGCAGACTCAAAGCGGTGAAAAGCGCCACATACAAGACACACGAATTTCCTGCGGTCTCTCATCGATTTGCACCTCCGACCCTCTTCAAAGTGCCACCGCACACCGAGTTCAAATGCTCAAACAAAGCCACCCTGGGCTCATGCCCATCGAGCAATATTATCCTGCCTCATTCTCGTGAACACTTCGTCCATGATAAAAGTATGGATGTTACGGATCCGCAGCCAGGAAATGAGCGTTTTCGGGCTACAGGGTCGATTCGTTGCCGCGGACAATTCGTGGGGAGAATTCACAGTTCCATACCAAACCGATTCTGCATTTCACGTCGACCTAACGCCGTAACGGACAACGTTCTGCTGTCGAGGTCGCGCGATACATACCTCTTCTTCAGCATCAGGCTGAGCAGGGCGGCGCCCAGCGCTCCGCCAATATGCGGTCGTCGTTCACTCCAGTCCAGGCAGCCATAGGCGAAGCGGCGGCGCAATGCCCGGGTAGCGTGAATGTCAATGCCGAGCGCCTGGAGCATCTTTGCTCCGGGTGCCGTGAGCTCATACTCACTACGACTCTCGCGCGCAACTCGTTGGATCCAGCGTGACGCCACGAATCGATCGTGAAGAAGTACTGCGACAGCGCCCGCCATATGGTCATAGCAGGTTCGCGCAGCGCGCAGCCGGACCGGGGTCATCGGTTCGAAATTGGAGCGGCCGGCTCCAACCCTGACCAGATTTTCCGCCTTCAGCCGACGAAAACGCCAAAGCGTTCACTTCCTCCAACGAAAAACCCTCACAGTCAGGGCACGCTCGAAATCTCGATAAGCGCATCATCGCCAAACCGCGCTCCCCCCTCTGTAGTGCTGGAAGCGGGCAGCCCTGTATGCAGTTCCCGGTGGCCTCAAGCTTGAAGCGGGGCATCAAAGGGATCAGGCGGTCGAGTTCTCAGTGATGAAGATATTGATCTCCGGAGCGGGGATTGCAGGTCCGACGCTGGCCTATTGGCTGGTGCATTACGGGTTTGAACCCACCATCGTAGAAACCGCGCCCCGCCGACGCACAGGCGGCTATGTCATCGATTTCTGGGGTGCCGGCTTTGAGATTGCCGACCGCATGGGCCTCTTGCCGGAGATTCGCAGCAAGGGGTACATGTTGCGTGAGGTGAGCGTTGTAAACCGGGACGGGAAAAAGGTAGCCTGGTTCCCGGCGGAGGCATTTTCCCGGATGACGCACGGCCGCTATGTCAGCTTGCCGCGAGGCGAACTGGCCGCAACTATCTTCGGCACGATCAGTGGAAAGGTCGAAACCATATTCGGCGACAGCGTGGACCGAATCGAGCAGACTGGAAATGGCGTTCACGTTGGCTTCGCGAGCCGCAGCACGCGGGAGTTCGATCTCGTGGTGGGGGCGGACGGGCTTCATTCGCGAGTTCGAGAGCTGGTCTTCGGACCGGAAAATCAGTTTGAGAAGTATCTCGGCTTTAAGGCCGCCGCCTTCGGGACCAAGGGCTATCGGCCACGGGACGAGCTGACATACGTAATGTACACACAGGTGGGCCAGCAAGTAGGACGGTTCGCCATGCGCGACGATCGCACCATGTTCCTGTTTACGTTTGCCGACGAAGATCCGGCAAGTCCCATCGACATTCAGAGTCAGAAGGAGCTGGTGCGCAAGCGCTTCGAAGCCAGCGGATGGGAATGTGCACAGATCCTTGCTGCGCTCGATTCGGCCGATGATTTCTATTTCGACCGCGTGAGCCAGATACGAATGGATCCACGCCAGGGATTGTGGACGCGCGGGCGGGTGACGTTGATTGGCGATGCCGCTTCCTGCGTCTCACTGCTGGCCGGCCAAGGAACGGCGTTGGCCATGGTGGCAGCTTATATTCTCGCTGGCGAACTCAGCCGCTGCGGAGGCGATTATGCCGCGGCTTTCCGTCGATACCAGGAATTGTTCGGGCCGTTCGTTGTTGCGAAACAGAAGGCCGCTCTTCGATTCGCAGGCGCATTCGCGCCGAAATCGGAACTCTCGCTCTTCCTTCGCAATCAGCTCTTCAGGCTCATGACCATCCCCTGGATAGCCGACCTGGCTGTGGGAAGCGATCTCGCCGACCGTATCGCTCTGCCGGCGTACGATCACGCCCCAGCGGACCGGGCTAAACTGGTATCGTGATGCCGCACCCGTCTTGGAATGACAGTTACGCCTCCGGACAGTTGCCCTGGGATACCGGGCAGCCAGAGCCTCTGCTTGTCGAGTTCGTCACCTCCGGCGGGGTCAAGCCAGGTCCTGCACTCGAGATCGGCGCGGGCACCGGCACCAATGCAATTTGGATGGCGGAACGCGGTTTCGACGTGCTCGGAGTTGACTTGGCGCCGTTAGCCGTTGAAAGGGCGCGCACCAAGATGGAGGGGCGCGGTCTAAGCTGCCGCTTTGCCGCGTTGGATTTTCTTGCCGCGGCTCCCCCGGACGGGCCGTTCCAGTTCGTGTTCGACCGCGGTTGCTTTCACGTGTTCGATGAACCGGACGAAAGGCAGCGATTCGCTGCGCGAGTCGCCGCCATACTGGTGCCTGGCGGCTTGTGGCTGAGCATGATCGGCAGTACTGAAGGTCCGCCACGCGAGGCCGGTCCGCCGCGCCGCTCGGCAATCGAGATCGCGCTTGCCATCGAGCCTGCGCTGGAGATCGTCGAATTGCGATCGGCGGAGTTTGCCGGACACGGCGCAAAGGCATGGTTCTGTCTGTCGCGCCAGCGCACGGTGCCAGCGTAGCCTTCCATGCGGCGCGATTGAAAAAGGTAAATACGGGGCCGCAGTTAAACGCCACTTCCTACTTTCGCAGTTCTGGGAATTCTTCGTGGGGATTATTCCTTCCAAACACCGGATTCTGTCCCGCAAGGTGCCAGGATGCAGCCCGGCGCTGATCAGTGCAACGGGAGGTGCGCCAACGCGGTCATCCAGCGACTGGATTGGTCGGCCAAGCTCGGGCTGTACCTGCATCTGGTCAAAAAAGTTCGCGCTCACCGCCTCAACCTGCACAACCTGCGCATCCCCTTCAATCGTTGCGTTCACTGTTCCCAGGTCCTTCAACGCGAACAAATCCTCAAGCACGTACTCTGCGACGAGCCTCGTCCGGAGGCATTCCGGCCCTAATATTGTCTTCCGTTTGCAAGGCGATATGCTGTTCGATCTCTTCCTGCAAGCGTTCGTCATACCGGCGGTTTACTGCAAAATTCCGTAGGCGTGCAAGAAAACGCGCGAGCCCTCTCATGCCAGATCCTCCGCCTTCAATTCAACGAACCGCGCGATTAACGCTGCAGTCTGTTCCCAATCGAGCTGTTCGGCTTCGAGCAGCTTTTCCCCGGCGCGAGTAATCCGGTAAAACCGCGCGCGTCGGTTGTTCTCCGAAGGTGCCCACTCAGATGCGACCGCCCTTTCCTGCTCAAGTCTCAGGAGAACCGGATAGAGCGTGCCCTGGTTAATTGAGAGCAGTTCATCGCTGACCTGCGCGATTCGCCGGGCAATTCCATAGCCATGCAGTGGGCCCAGAACCTGCAGCGTCTTCAAGACCATCAGCGCCAGCGTCCCTTGCTGAACTTCTCGCTTTTTCTGTTTCATCGGTCATGACCTGTACGTTCCATTTGGTTACCCAATGAAGTATTGCACAGCTCTATTGGGAAAGCAAATGGAAACAGTATCCAAAATGAATTGGCATATCAAAAGCAGTGTTGTCTGAATGCTGCGATGGCCGGCGAATGCAGCAATCTCATGAATGTCACAGCCTGCGCGAGCAAGGTCTGTCAGACAGAGATGGCGCAAGGTGTGCGTGCTGAACCGTTCGATATGAGCACGCCGCGCGAGTCGGAGCGCCACGATCCGTTCATGCGACAGCCGTTGCCGGAAGATACGCAACGCCCCGCCAGTTGCCGCGAGCGAAAACTTGCACTATCGGCGCGGGCGGATGTCAGTTAAACTGCGAAAATCTCGCTGTGCATCTAAATGAGACCGGCGCTAAAATCGGTGAGTACAAAGTCGGAGGCTCGATGACTCAATCCGTCACTGGCTGCGTGGTAGACGAGACAACAGGCGAACCACTCACTTCGCCGGATGTGAGCCTCTACCGCATCGGGGTGGTTGGCGAGATGTGCGCGTCCCTCAACGAGCATGGCTGCTTTGCGTTCTCGGACTTGCCTGAGGGTGAATACTCATTAGCCTTCTACGATGGAAACTATGTTCCTCGGCATGAACGTCTGACTCTTACTCAGGCTCAATTAATGAACCCCATGACCATCGCACTTACCCCATGTGGGTTCCTATCCGGACAAATTCTCGACGGAGCAACGACCGCCCGAGCGTTGCCATTTCAGCTTGATCCGAGCCGGCGAGAGAAGGGGCGAGTCAGGTTACATCAGTGATTCGGGCACCACGAGGTCGCTGGTGACGGCGCCTTCTGTTCACCGCCCCTCCGTCAAGCTCGATACTTTCTACGCTTCGCCGGCATTCTACGTAAACCAGCAGACGCTTCCCGACCGAACCGCGTCACCTCGCCATGCAACGACGCATCTTCGATTACCTGTATCCCGATGCCCAGAACATCTCGGATGCGACGGGCTTCGATCTTCAGCTCGGCCAGACGATCTCGGGTTTGCAGATACAGATTCCCCGTCCAGCCTGGCGTACGGTTTGGGGCAAAGTAACAGGCGAACTGCCAACAGGGCCTCACCAAATCAATGTGATTTTCTAAGACAAATGGGAACAATCGATGTCATCGGCGGAGGTGGCGGACCGAAGATGGAGCAGGACGGAACCTTTGAACATCACTTGCAGTCAGGTGATTACACCGTTGAAGTCTGGGAGTTCGCGGCGTCCGAGCCAGACGGCCGCACGAGCGTGCTTCGGAAGTTTGCCTCCGCAAACATCCAGGTGGCTGATGCTGACCTCGACGGGATAGAGATTCTCATCACTTCGTGAACGCTTGAGGGTGATCGAGTCTGCCGAAGGCATCTGGTGTGGCGCCCCAATCCGCGGTCAGGCACGTCGTTCAAATATAAAGAACGTGGCGCGCCCCATGAATACAATGAAAACTCTTGCCAACTATAGATAAGTCGATGAGCTGCCATTCAAGAGCCTGTTCGTGGGATAGGTGCACGATACGGACGGGGATTTCGTCCATCTCGGCAATGTGGGCGGCACGAAAGCACCGCGCTCCAGCGACGATCTCATAGCCTTCGCTGTTGGGCCGAACGGTGATGGGCTGGATGAGTCCTTGGGTCCGGAGACTCTCGGCATTATGTTCCGTTGATCGTTTTGTGGCCGAGGGCGCCAAAAGGCACATGGCATCGGGCGGTCCGGGTTGCGAAGGGCACATAACGGATGAACGTTATATTTTCGTTCTATCGTACTCGTGACCGCCAACGATCGCCGCGCGCTTTCACGTAGTGCGCAAATACATAGGGCCAGGGAATAGCGATGTAAACGAGCGCAACCATGGATATAGAAAAGATCGAGGGCCTCAGCGAATCGTCGACATGGCCTACCCCCATTGCGGTAACGGAACGAGCATGAGCCACAGCGTCTTCCAAAGCGACTTCCCATAAGAGCACGGGCAACATCTGCCACGGAAAGCGCAGCCCCAGCATGCAGAGCAAGGAAAAGGCGGCGAGCATGCAGGAGGCCATCCCCTCCATCAGTTCCCAATGTTTTCTAGGATTCAGTACGCCCGGCCAGAGATAGACGCCGACCCCCACCACGATAAACAAATACATGGCGCGCAAGACATACAAGCGAAACACTGAAACCTCGTTCATTGGGGCTCCTTTTCTTTTGTTTTCTCGCTTTTTCCGCGGGAAAGTGGTCTATCTACTATCTACTCAACGTCCTTGAGAATTCTCTTGACCACGCCGAGAGCCGGGATTGGATCTCCGCGAGCGCCGTGCCAAAGGGTGACGAGCGCCGCCGCCATCTCTCCTTGACTCGCCGCGGCCTTTGCCGCGATCTCGCGATAGGCTTCGTCCTGGCCGAGGCGCACTCTCGCCTGCGCGACCGCAGACCCATATTTCATTGCGAAGACGAGAACAGCTGCGGCAGACGGGAAAAAGAACGCCGCCACAAAATACTTTCGATGTGTTCCTGCATGGGGACCGTTGGAGTTTGGCCGTGAGGGATTTGGCCGCCTCGGCGATTGCGGCTGGGGTGAGTTCGAAGTCGAAACTGCGGACTTCGAAGTAGTTGAGTGCCTTGCCATCCTGCGACAGTTCGAGTCGGCTGGTGACAAGGCCAGCATATTCAAGCTTCTGCAGGTGCAGATGCAGCAATGGCCGGCTGATGCCCAGTTCCCGCGCAAGCTGACTAACGTAGTTGCGTCCGCCAGTTGCAAGAGCCGCAATGATTCGTAGCCTATGCGGATTGGCAAGCGCTGCTAGCATCGCCAGCAGCTGGTCTCCTTTCAGCGGAGGATTCCTTTGTTTCACATGTCAGATATATATTACATGTGAATTAAAGTCAACTATATACTCAAGAAGAAGAGAATCGACTCCCCCCTCGTCGTCTTTTGGTTCTGAGCAGCTCGGATTAGCCATAGTCTCAATGTCGGTTTGGGGCAACCAAGTGCATGATTATTTCCCATCGGAAACTTCCGAATGGAGACTGTCATGCTCGAACACTATTACGTCAAACCTTCAACCATCGACCGAATCCGTGTCAGTTGGCTTGGCTCTCAGATCGAGAACTACATCGGGGATGGATGGAAGCGAACGGCTATTCTTCCCGTACCGTATTTCGTCGGTTGCCACGGCTTTTCTGCTTTGCTGAGTTCGCAGAGAAGAGGGGCTGCACAGATGTTGCATCTGCCGTTGCTCTCGTCCAAGAATCTTTATCCGAATGGTTGGTTGGGGGCAGGAAGAAGCAGAGCGAAAGACACTGGCCTCGCTGCGCAAGCATGCAATTGATTTAGGGAATGCCACACGTCAGATGCTGCGGCTGGCGAGTGGTGATCCGGTAAGGCATAATCGTCACCGCCGCCCATTTCCACTTGAATCAGAGGGTAATGATCAGTGAGGTCTTTCGATTTGAAACTCTTGGCTTCGAGCAAGTCGATGAATACTACTACAAGGTCTATTTCCGCGATGTTGAAATCGGTGAGTTTGACGCGGACGCGCTTCGCTTCCGGCCGGTTCAGGTCATGCGATGAATTTCTTTCGCAGTGGATACTTCCGACGAACGATTGGATGAGTGCGTTGGCCCGTTAGCCGACCAATCGCTGCTCATTTTCATTCAGTTGGTCTGCCGTTCGCCTTTCGCCTGTCAAATTATCGCGCCCACCTGCTTCGATTCGGAACCATTGCGAGAGGGGACGGCCGTCGATCGTCAATTCTCCCGGAGCATACGGCTGAGGCCAGCCGTTAGGTGAATCCTCGTGTGTCTCTTGCCGTCCGTAAACCGTCAGGTCGAGCAGGTGAAAGCTGTTGTCCCATCACTTCAACACCGCGGGAGGTCGTCCAGTACGTCTCAAAAACTTTCGATCCGCTCCGCAGATAGCACACAAGGTGCATCCTTCCAATTCGCCGGCCCGACAGCAATGTTTCCAGCGACTCCAACGCAGAGTACCACGGCATTTGCCATCCCATGAAATCCCGATAGCGAACGCTTTCTTCATACGGCCCCTGAGCGAACACTGCAAACGTGACGTCCCAGGCATGGAAGTACGAAAGCTCACCCATATGCGCCGTGACCCAGGTGCAACCTTGGCACTGATCCTGCGCCGGGTGGCCCTTATGCCACATGAAAAAATAGGCAATCAGTTGGTGCCGTCCTTCAAAGGTGTCCAGCAGAGTCACCGGCCCATTGGCTCCGATCAA
>CAWAEE010000005.1:0-26100 GCA_963781125.1 uncultured Acidobacteriaceae bacterium | reverse complement strand
GCCTCATCCCGTCAAGGCAGCCGGTCTCCTACCCAAAATTCAGACCAATCGCGTCCGCTCAACTCGGGCACCTTCCGCTGCGCGACCACGTCAACCGTCATCCGGGGCGGCCCCAGCGACATTCGACTCAAAACGCGGCGACGATGCGGACGGGCAGACGCGTGTCCGTCTCTTCCTTGCAAAACGTTGAGCCACGTTGTTCCATACTGTATCTGCCGCTCGAAGTGCCAGCTTCATTCCCCCTGCCGATTCCATCGATGGGCCCACCGCGATCCTCCTGCAAACGAGACGGCCGGAAGGGTACCCCCTCCCCCCGTGCCACCGAAATGGTGCAACTGTTCGGTACCTGAGTCACCGCAATTCTTCGCAACTCTCCGCCTGCACATGTATCGCAAAACACAATTGTTCCACGTGGAACAATTTGGCGGCGTGGAACAATCCAAGCTGGCTCGACCCGCGAAGCCGTTGCCTGGAGGGCCAGTCCCAATTGTTCCACGTGGAACAATTTCGTGGGTCGCAGCAGAGCGTAAGTGCCACGCGAAGCATTTCGCACGGCGGAGAGCCCCAATCCACAAACCGGTTCCTTGAAATTGAGAGAATGACTGCGACGGGAAGGCTATTGTCCGACTGCCAGCACTGCCAGAAGAACCACCCAGGCCAGTCCCATTGTGTGCCAGTACCAGGCCGTGGCATCCACGGCGATCTGGCGCAATTCCACCCGCTTGAAAAAGCTCATCGCGCAGAGGCACACAAGTAGGGCAGCGAGCCCCACGATGAGGTGGGCAGCGTGCAGTCCTGTGATGATGTAAAAGAAGTAGCTCGCAGGCGTCGACCAGCGATCGAAAGCAAATCCCTGCGCCGTCAGCTGGCGCCAAGCCGTCCATTGCCCGTGCAGGAAAAGGCCACCGAGCGCAAGGGTTCCGCCGACCCAGGGAAGGGTGCGGTGGAGAGCCGGCCGCCCAGTCCGAGCCACTCCTCAAGCACATCGAATTCTCTGAAGATGTTGTGGCGGGCGAACTCCATCGTCAGGCTGCTCAAAACGAGAACTGCAGTGTTGAGAAAGATGATGGGCGGCAGGAGGATGGGGTGCCAGTCCCCAATCTGTTCATGGGAGCGAGGATCCATGTGCGTACCCGCTTGTCGAGCAAAGAAAAGCACAACAAGCATGGCAAAGAACATCATGTCGCCGGCAAGGCCGAAGAAAACAAAGAACCGGATGCGATGAAGCAGTTCGCGCGGGCCCCTGCGCTCATTCCGCCAGTCGTCGTCACCACCTCCGCCACCGCCGCCGGTCGGGCGCCGATCAACGGGAGGCTTTCCGCCGATTCCTGGTTCTTTCCGTTCCGTTTCCGCTGGGGAGTGCGTAAAGGTCGCGGGCATGCGCAGTCAGTCCTCTGTGAAAATGAGCATACTCTCACTTTTGGCTTGGACGCATTTCTAAATAGAATGGGTTGTTTTATTTATGGAGAAAATCAGCTTTTGATGCTGGAAGATGAGAGATCGCTTATTTTCGAGCCGTTTCGATCACGTACATCCACAAATGCCTTGTGTACGCGCCGGTCGCTTGAGAGCTCGGGATGAAAAGTGGCGGCCATGATATTCCCTTGTCTTCACCAATGCAGCGAGCCCTGTCGTTGTGCCAGGACTTCGACAGCCGGACCGACCTCTACAATGCGGGGAGCACGAATGAACACCATCTCAAGCGGGCCGCCGGGCAGCGAAGTCTCGGCATGCAAAATGGTCGGAATCGATCTGGCGTCCGTAGGCATTGCGTTCAACCACGGCATCGAGGACGCCCAAGACTGCGTTGCGGCCGGATGGCAGCACCTCGCGAGCAAGGAGGATTGCTACCGGCGCAGGTTCCGAAGACCGGTGGGTCTTGCAATAGTCTCGTAGGGAATCAAGGAATCGATACCCTTCAGAGAAACTTGAGCATGGTCGTGGATTCTCCGCCGGGGAGGACCAGTCCATCAAGATTGGATAGCTGTGCCGGCTTGCGGATTTCGACCGGCTCTGCACCGGTCTCGGAGAGCGCTTCGGCGTGCGCTGCGTAATCTCCCTGAATGGCGAGGACGCCGATGCGTGGTCGAGTTGATTGAGTCAAACTTTCCTCTTCTGCGCCGAGTGTGAGGGTGTCGCCGTGTGGGATTGTGATTTGGGTACTTGAAATTGCACCCTTTCGAGGGCACCCCGGGAGGGGGAGGGGTCTCGATGCCGACTCGCCCTTTACTCCAGTACCCCTACAAGCCCTACAAACATTGTGCACCGATGAGGGTAATAGTACGCAAACACCTCCTGCGATGGAGCCAACGGCTCGCTCTTCGCTCGCAGGAGGTTCTTGGCTTCCTGCTTTCGCTGGAAACATGTTCAGCGTGCCGAAAACCTTAGTTTTCGCTACACCTCAGAACGATAGCTTCGCCGCGAGAGTCTCACCGCCTCAAAGGCCTTTCATTGCTAGCCTTCCCCGGATTAATTGCCCTTGATCACTGGATGGTGAGGCTGACCGATCCTGAACTCGTCACTTGGTGAGTCTCACTTGTGGGAGGGGGTGTTGTGGGGGCAGATCCTTTTCCCCCGCAGCCGGTAACAAACGCCGCAGCAGCTGTGAGTACCAGACCAAAACAAGCAGTAGTCCAGATACCCCGCATTGCCAGTCTCTTCCTCATGAGCATAAGAGGAAGGAGAAGAAATGGAAGCAGAATGCCCGCAGTGGCTGCGCCAGAGACAGTTTCAGCAAAGACCACTGTAACCTGATAAGTTCCTGCCGGGGTTGTCGAGGATGTCGTGATCGTCACGGTATTGGTTGTCGACGAATAACTGCACTCTGCACCTGTGGGAAGGTTAAGACAAGTTACTGTAGCGCTCGTCACCTCCGCAGGCAGGGTTACCGGATAGTTAGCCGTGGAACCTGCAGCCACGATAGCTGCCGTTGAGGTAATCGTCGGAGCTGTCGTGCCAGATCCCGTGGAATCCACTTCGAACTCAAATGAATTCGAAGTCCCACCGCCTGGCGACGGTGTTTGCACTGTAATGGCAGTAGCTCCCGCAGATGCAATGTCAGCCGCAGTCACCTGTGCGGTAAGGCGGGTTGCGCTGGCGTACTGTGTGGCAAGAGCGGAAGTACCCCAGTACGCTGTCGAACTTGTCGCGAATCCCGATCCGGTTAACGTTAATGTGAATGCTGCACCACCTGCACTGGTAAATCCAGGCGATATGTTACCGATGACGGATACAGGACTAGTTGGAGTGTTGATGGTGTAGGCAGCCGAGGCCACTGCGCTCGATGCATAGCCGCTGGCCGTAGCGATGGCTTGAATCGTCTGAGTTGAGGAAACGGTAATCGGCTTACTGTACACCGTCGAATTGATGGTCGGAGCAGATCCGTCGGTGGTGTAGTAAATCATCGCGCCTGGAGTCGAGTCCGAGATCGATACCGGCTGAGCCGAAGCATAGGCGCCGGGGGGCGGGCTGAAGGTTGGAGACGCTGCAGGCGGCGCAGTGACATTGATGCGCACGGTTGTTACGAGAGTTTGGGTTCCGGAAACACCGGTGAGGTTGATGCAGTATTGACCCGATGGGACACTCGCGGCGGCGGAAATCTGCAGCGCATTCGTGGTTGCCGTGCTTCCGGACGCGATGGTTGCGGTAATGCCGGCGGGCAAATTGGGCGCGACGGCTAGATCGACGGCCCCGGAGAAGCCGGAACCAAGGGTTACCGTGACGGTGGCTGATGCCGAGCCTCCGGCAGCGATGGAGATCGGATCAGGCGTCACACCGATAGTGAACGATGCTGCCGGACCTACGATGAGAACCACGACACCCGTGGCAGTAAGATTTCCGGAACTGCCGGAGTATTGGAGCCAGTAGGACCCCGCCGGTACCGAGTTGCTGACGCTTACCGTCCATGTGCTGCTTCCGATGGTTGGGCTATTGGAAAACGAAGATACCACTCCCGGAAAGTCGCCGCCACTGAGCGTGACAGGGCCGCTGAATCCGTCGACAGGGTTGACGGTGAGGGTCGTTGACGTCTTGCTCCCTTGTTGCACAACAAGCGAGGGTGTGGCGGCGCTGATGGTGAAGCCGGGTGCCTGGGTGGCGACGACATTCACAGGCACGGCATAAAACGCACCGTCGCCAGGACCCGTGCCCACGATCATGGCCTGACCAACTCCCAGCGTGGCCGTGGGATTTGCGGTGAGGGTGACCTGGCCGGATTGTGTGGTGCTGATGGAAGCCGGAGCGAAGCTCGCGGTCACGCCGGATGGCAGTTGTGGAGCTGAAAGAACGATTGCGCCCTCATAATCGCCGAGTGGAATTGCGCTGACGGTGGCAGTTACCGAACTCCCTTGTACAAGGGTCGCTGGCGGCGGCATTACGTTGATCTCAAACATCGGCGCATAGATGTAGACCTCGATCTCAGTGGATGCGCTCAAGTTTCCCGAAGTGGCGATGATCGTGACGTCGACAACACTCTTCTGCGCGGAGGGGCTGGCAGTGAGGGTGAGCATCGCAATGCCTGCACTGTTGGTTGTCCAGGTGGCGCTCAACGATGGGGGCAGATCAGAACCAAGGGCGAAGCTCACCGGGCCGGCAAAACCGCCAAATTCGTTCACTGTGAATGTCGCCGAGCCGGAGACGCCGGGGTTGCCGGGGAAAACGGCGAAGTTCATAGGCAATGCAGTGATGGAAAACCCCGCCGCATTGACAAGCAGCGTGAAGGGAGTGCTCGAAGTCAGATTTCCGCATGTGCCGGCTACTGTGAGGCGATATTGGCCGCGCGGCGCGTCACTGCCGACGTTGAGAGTGAGCGTAGAAGAACCGGCGGTAGGATTTTGACTCCAGGAGGCGGTCACGCCGTCGGGCAACCCATTGACAGCGAGGTTCACACTGCCGCTGAACCCGAGATGACCGCCAACCGTAACTGTGAGGTTTCCCGAGGCGCCAGGGTTCACTATCAAACTGGTTGTCGAGAGCGAGAGCTGAAACGCAGCACCTGACCAGGGCGCAAGTTGATCGATCAGCGCCTGTCCAGCAGGACTTCCCCAGCCGGTCACCAGGTCATAGCCCGGGACTGCATTGAACCATGTGGCCTGGCCTTGCACATATTGATTGTTTCCGCTCGTGATATCGTGGAGCGCGTTACCGGAATTCTCTCCTATGGCATAAAGGGTGGGATTGAGGAAGCCCGGCTGCGAATCTCCTGCGGTAGCGGCCTGCTCATTTACGAGCGCCATAAAGCCGGCCCACCTAGGGGCTGCGAGGCTTGTGCCCCCCCAGGCTGAGGAGCAGGCACCCATGTCGCATGCGTAGTTATCGGTATTAGCCTCCATGGCAACATCGGGAACGTTTCGGAAGACTTGGGATGCGCCGTTGGATGCATTGGAGAGGCCGCTTTGCCAGCTTGGCAGAGCGATTCTGCCAGGGCTGATGCCGCCGCCGCTTCGATGCCAGGCGGTTTCAGATTCCCAAGGCCCGGCGACGCCTTGAGTCTGGAGAACGGTACCCCCCGTGGCAGTCACCCAGTCGTCTTCGGCCGGAAAGTATTGAGGCTTGCTGGGATCAAATGCTCCATAGTCTCCCGAAGCGGCAAAGACACTTTGGCCCTGGGCTGCGAATTCTTTGAAAAACTGATCGTCGACAGTGGGGTTGGTCGGCTGCCATGACCACGAGATGCTCACCTGTTTGGCTAGATTCTCTGCGGCTATGGCGTTGAGAATGTCCACATCGATATTGCCGATGTACACGCGCACCTGGCTAAGGCCTGGGGCCATGCCGATGGCCTGCACGATATCAACCACCTGTTCGGTGTCATCCCCGGTGGCAGCGGGGGTACCGTCCACTCCATCAAGCAGGACGTTAACAATGGGAACCGAATAAGCCTGGCCGACGCTGCTGAATGTGAGGTCGACGTCGCTCTGGAAGTATCCATCAAATTGGAAGAGTCCCACCGTCTGGCCCGCTCCGGTGAGCGTACTGCCGCCATAGTAAACGGCGCGCATGTCGCTGCCCAGATACGAACCAGAGGGCCCCGATCCGGCGACTGAAGCGGTTACAAGGCTTTTGGGGCTAGGCCCCTTAATGGAAAGCGGTTGCGGAATACTGAAATTATCCAGACCTGCGATGTATTCAATCGGAACTGAAGAAGGAATATTGGGTTCAGTGTAGGGAGAGAAGAAGGTTCGATTCTCTACTGGGTGTTGATAGACATTCAATTGCACATTGAACGCCTGTTGAATCTGGCTTACCGTTCCGGTCACGGGGACGACTAAACGGTTGGCTGCCCGTGCGCCGACCTCGAATCCGCAGGATTCCGCGAACGAGACGACCGATTGATAGTCCTGTTCAGAAGGCCCGTATTGCTCTGTAAATTCGCTCACACTGAGGAAATGCCGGTACTCAGCACTTGAGGGATCATAGAGCTGCTTCAACTGCTCGTTGAGCTGGTCTTCGTTCCGCAGCGGCAAAACGATGGAGAAAGTGAGGCGCTGGTCGGAGGGTAATGCGCGAAGGCGCTTCGCTTGCCCGCTCGTCACCGCACGACGAACATGATGAGCCAATGTTTGGCGAGGTTGTTGAGCTTCGGCGCTAACGATTTGAAAAAATGAAACTGTAAAGACACACAAGAGCCAACTTGCCCTGACTTTCATAGACGCACCTATCACGCATCGAATTCGACAGCATCCCTCACTGCGTTCATCGGCGTGATCGGAAAAATATTCAGATGAGTCGCGGTCCTGTAATCGTCAATTCGCTCATCGACGGCGGATTAGTCCTGACTGGTCGGCTTGTCGTCAGGAATCTGCAGACCCGCAGTCGAAGAGTCCTTGCCCTTTTTTCTCGCGCAAGGATGGGGAGCCACGAAGCTCAAGCGAGCGGATAGCGAGCAGTTGGCCCCACCGCAGGTGGTGGCTACCAGCCTCGGGTTTGGAGAAGCTGAGATTCTTCTAATGCGGCGGCGGCCAGGCCCTTCATGGTGCCGGTGACCTGCTCGCTGGCTTCGGCGAGGGTCTTGGGATCGTTATAGTGGGTGGTCGCGATGACGATGGCCTTGGCGCGGGAGACGGCTTCTTCGCGCTCCTTGGAGTCGTGCTCGACGTCGAGCGGTGTGGCCCGCTCCTTCATGAAGATTCCGGATCCGACGAAGATGGCCTCTGCTCCGAGTTGCATCATCAGAGCCGCGTCGGCAGGAGTCGCGATCCCGCCTGCGGAGAAATTTGGAACCGGCAACTTGCCGCTCTGTGCGACCATCCGCACTAGCTCATAAGGTGCCTGCAGATCTTTGGCCGCAGCGTAGAGCTCCTGGTCTGAAAGGACAGTAAGGGCCTTCATCTCCTTCACAATTTGCCGCATGTGCTGCACGGCGTGGACTACGTCACCCGTGCCTGCTTCTCCCTTGGTGCGAATCATGGCCGCGCCTTCGGCAATGCGCCGGAGAGCTTCGCCGAGGTTCCGTGCTCCGCAGACAAAAGGCGTAGTGAAAGCATGCTTATCAATGTGGTGCGTCTCGTCTGCCGGCGTTAGAACTTCGCTTTCATCGATAAAATCCACTCCCAGCTCCTGCAAGATCTGCGCTTCAGCGAAGTGACCGATACGGGCCTTCGCCATAACTGGAATCGACACCGTCTCGATAATCTGCTTGATGAGCTTGGGATTGGCCATACGCGCAACGCCGCCCTCGGCGCGAATCATGGCGGGAACGCGTTCGAGGGCCATCACTGAAGTGGCACCTGCTTCTTCGGCGATGCGCGCCTGTTCTACGTTCATCACATCCATGATGACGCCGCCCTTCAGCATCTCTGCCAAGCCGATTTTCAGGCGCAGGCTGGTGCTCCCAAGACTTTTATTTCCACTCATTTCTGCCATTTGATCGACCTCGCTCAACAGTTCTCGCGGGCGAGTAAACCCCGCTCAATCCTATCCATTGATCACCTATTAAGTGTAGCAGCGATGATGCGCAGTCGTAATTGAGCTGGACAGGATCGGACACCGCGCTTGCGCATTTATGAGTCCTTTCTAATCTACGAACCGCAACTCTGGCCGATGTTCTGCAGCTATCCCGAGGCATGGGAACTCAAGCTCCTCTATCGACCCCTACATCCGAACTGCTTCGAAGCTCGGAGACTTCTCAAGTCCCGGAAAAAGAAGCACTCAGTTCAAATTCGGTCCCAATGGCGCGGGAACCGTCGACACTAAGCCCGCTGGTCGCCCGGCTGCCCGTCGAACTCGAAGTTGCGATCCCGGTGCGCGACTTCCGAGTCCGCTCCCTTCTGTCTCTAGAAAAAGGGAAAGTGATCGAGACCCAATGGGGACATGGTGACGACCTTCCGTTGGCGGCCAGAAACGTGCAGTTGGCCTGGAGCGAATTCGAGGTCATTGAGGCCAGGTTGGCGGTGCGAGTTACGCGCGTCGCTTGAGAAGAGCATGCAGCAAGAAAGTGCAATAACGGAAGGAAGAAATATGAAGCAGACCGGGCACGGCGAAAAACCCAAGCTGGAGACTCAATCGATCAAGGACATCGTCGCTTGGATCCTCAACCGGATCCTCCATAAGTCAAGACCCCAACCGCGTCTGACGGTGCTTGAGCGGATCGCACTCGCTCCCCGGCACTCACTCTCGCTCATCGAGGCGGATGGCTGCAAACTTCTGGTTGCCACCTCCCAGGACGGGGCGTCCGCATTCTACGCATTGGATAGGACGGCTAGTCCTTTAGCCGCCCGTCGTACGACGGTCTCGAGATCAGCAGTGAGAGTCTCATGTTAGCGATATCCATATTGGTGCGCACTGCGTCCGCCGGCACATTGCCGCTTCTGCCTGACCTCAACGCGAGGTTGCACCCATCGGATTCGACTCCTTGGACCATTCTCTTTGTCCTGACGTTGATCACGTTGCTCCCCGCGATTCTGATGTGCATGACGCCCATGGTGCGGCTGCTCGTAGTGTTCCACTTTTTGCGACAAGCGCTTGGCACGCAAACGGCTCCCTCGAATCCGACTCTCCTCGGACTGGCGCTCATGATGACCTGGTTCCTGATGACGCCGGTGCTGAATCAGGTCGACCAGCAGGCGGTAGAGCCGTACCGCACCGGGCAGATTACCGGTTGGCAAGCGATCGATGAAGGATCAAAGCCGGTAAAGCATTTTCTTCTGCGTTACGCGCACGAGAAAGACTTGGCCGTGTTCACTGCCGCTGGACAGGTCGCTCGGCCAAACACACCGAACGATCTGCCCATGCGGGTCGTGGTCCCTGCATACATTTTGTCGGAACTGAAGTCTGGCTTCGCCATTGGAGCAGTGTTGTTCCTGCCATTTCTTCTGATTGACTTAGTCACGGCGGCAATTACCACTTCGATCGGCATGTTCCAACTGCCCCCGGTTGTCGTGTCGACACCATTGAAGATCCTGCTGTTTGTGATGGTCGATGGCTGGAATCTCCTCGCCAATTCGCTCATGAAGAGTTTTTGAGAGAGGTGCAATGACTCCGGATATGGTTGCCGAATTACTTCGCGAATTGATGAAGGAAGCCATGGTTTTAGCCGCTCCTGTTTTGATCGCCGCGGTCGTACTGAGCTTCGTGCTGAGCCTGGTGCAGACGCTCACGAGCTTGCAGGAGCAGTCACTCACGACGGTGCCGCGCCTACTTGCGGTGGCGCTGGTTCTACTCGCAGGAATGCCCTGGTTTCTCAGCCGAATGGCAACCTATACGCGCCTCCTGCTGACAGATCTGCATCGCTACATTCGCTAGGGACAAAGAGGAGCATGGATGCCGGATTGGAGCCACTTCCTGAGCGCGATGACGATGGTGACGGTGCGGATCAGCGGGATCGTGGCATTGGCCCCGTTCTTCTCCTCGACCGCGCTGCCGATACGCGCAAAAGCCGTGTTCACCCTTGCGGCGGCCTACTTATTGGCGCCTCTAGTGGCCTCTCTACCTTTTGCGCAGACCGAAATCAGCTTTTCTGGTCTCATGGGAGAGCTTGCAGTAGGCCTGATCTACGGACTCACCATCGCGTTGCTCAACGAGATGTTGTTATTTGCGGGGCAGATCGTTGGACTCCAGTTCAGTTTCTCGTTGGTCAACCTCCTGGACCCCGCATCCTCGATCCAGACACCGCTTCTGGGCGAATTGTTTCAATTGATGGGCACGCTGGTCGTCATCACTGCGGGTCTCGATCGAATTTTGCTGGCTTCGATGGTGCGTAGCTTTCATGCCGTACCTCTGGGAAGCTTCGCAATGGCGCCGGTCACTTCGTCCGGTATCGTCCATGCGGCGGGCGGGATCTTCCTTTCAGCTGTGGAACTGGCTTCTCCGGTGCTCGCAGCAACATTGCTGGTTGAAGTGGCTGTGTCGCTCTTGGGGAAGCTGAGTCCTCAGCTTCCTGTGATGTCGCTGACGGTACCCTTGAAGACCCTGACAGGGTTCGCACTCCTCGCGGGATCGCTCGCCTTGTGGCCACGATTTATCGAGGCGCGTTTCGACGGTCTTCTCGATTTGGCCGAAAAGTTAATGACCGCTCATCCGGCGGGAGGATAAGCGATGCCCGGAGAACGCACCGAACAGGCAACCCAGCATCGTCGGGAAGAGGCGCGAAAAGAAGGCGATCTTCTCCATAGCCGGGAATTGTCGGCGGCTGCTGGAACATTGGCCGGAGTCATGGCGCTGCGCACGATGGGCCCAACAATGATTGAAACCTGGCGTGGCGGGTTCACTGCATTTCTCGATCTGGGTTCTCCGATACGTTGGGAGCCGGCCCAACTCCTCCCCACCTTGTACGCCATACGCCGACTCTCAATCTCGGTTCTTGCACCCATCGCGCTAATGATGGTAACTGTGACTCTGGCGGTATTGAGCCTGGGCATTCTCCAAACCGGAGGACTGTCTCTTTCCTTCGGGTCGGTGGGATTCCGATTGGATCGCGTCAACCCGCTGACAAACGCCAAGAACCTCTTTTCAATGCGGGCAGCTTCCCGACTGGCGAAATCTTTGATCCCGGCCTCCCTTCTCGCCCTCTTTGCGGTCCAGCGTCTTGGGCGCCAATTGACAGTGCCGCCCTTCTCCATCGCGCGGCTTGAGTTGCTTGGCAACGATGTCTACAGCTTGCTCCTGACCGCCGGATGGCTTCTCTTTGGGTGGGCGCTGATCGATTACGTAGTGGAATGGCGAAGCCGCGAGTCGCGGCTCAAGATGAGCCGCGAAGATTTGCGTCAAGAGTACAAACAGACCGAAGGGAACCCGCAAATTCGCAGCCGAATTCGAGGACTGCAGCGCCAAATGCGCCGGCGAAAAGTGAAAGCCGATGTTTCCAAGGCGGCCGTTGTCGTAACCAATCCGACTCACTATGCGGTGGCGCTAGGATTCGACTTCATCGCGATGGATGCGCCGAAAGTGATGGCCAAAGGACGCAACCTGCTCGCCGAGGAGATCAAAGCGGAGGCTCGGTGGGCCGGGGTGCCGATCATCGAGAACCCACCTTTGGCGCGTTCGCTTTATCGCGCTGTCGAAGTCGGACAATCGATCCCTGTGGATCTGTATGCGACTGTCGCCGCGATCCTCGCCTTCCTCTATCGCCAGCGCGTAGAGCAGGAGATGCGCGAACGGCGTTTGCGCGAGGCCGAAATGCGCGTCAGGACCGCCCCGGGCTCCCCAGGGGTCAATCGGTCTGCCGAAAGAGGGCCGCGATGAGCACGGCAGCTTTGCCCGGGACGACGATCGGGCCGCACTCTCTTTTGCATCGGCTGCGTGACTACCTTCTTCCGGTGGCTGCCATCAGCGTGATCTTTGTCATGCTGGTTCCGCTGCCCGCAGCTGGCCTGGATCTGTTGCTGGCGCTCTCGATGGCTGCGTCGGTGATTGTTTTTCTCTCCGCCGTGCAGATTCGCCGCGCTGTAGAGTTAAGTGTTTTTCCAACCCTCCTGCTGTTACTGACGATGTTCCGTCTGGCGCTGAATATTGCCTCAAGCCGGCGGATTCTGTTGCACGGATCGGAAGGGACGTCGGCAGCGGGCAAAGTGATCGAGGCCTTCGGCCAGTTCGTGGTGGGTGGGAATTATGTGGTGGGCTTCGTGCTCTTTTTGGCGCTGATCGCGATTCAGTTTCTGGTGGTTTCGCACGGCGCGGTCCGCACCGCCGAAGTGACTGCGCGCTTCACCCTCGATGCTTTGCCGGGCAAACAAATGGCGATCGACGCAGATATGAATGCGGGGTCGATCGATGAGGCGGAGGCACGGCGGCGGCGGCAGGCGATCGCGCGTGAGGCAGAGTTCTATGGCGCAATGGATGGAGCGGCGCGGTTTAACCAACGCGATTCGCTAGCCACCATTTTGATCACAGCCATCAATATTATCGCTGGGCTCCTTATTGGGACGCTACAACAAGGAATCGATCTCAGCGAGGCTGTTCGCACATACACCATTCTGACAGTAGGAGACGGCCTGGTGACCATGATTCCGTCCTTGCTGGTTTCGCTAGCCGGCGGTATCACGCTCACTCGCGCAAATTCTGCAGGAATGTTGGGCAGAGAGATTCGCCAACAGTTGCTGGCCCGTCCAGCCACGTTATATCTCGCGAGCCTGGTGTCGGCGGCGATGTGCCTGATTCCCGGAATCCCAAAACTGGCATTTCTTCTGGTTTCCGCAGGACTGTTCTGGAGCGGCCGGCGGATAGGAGATGCTCCCGAGGCTATTGCGCTCGCTGAAATAGATCCAACCGAAAAGAAGAAAACCGAACGGGCTCAGAATTCGGATCTCGCGGGCCTGCTGCGGCTGGAGGACCTGACTCTGGAGATTGGATTTCAGCTCATTCCGCTGGTCGACGAGAAACAAGGGGGCCAATTGTTAGGGCGAGTGCGGACTCTTCGCCGCCATCTTTCCGCCGAAATGGGTTTTCTCGTACCTCCCGTTCATATTTCGGACAATCTGCGGCTCAAGCCGCGTGAGTATCTGATCTCACTGCGCGGTGTGGAGATAGGGCGTTGGCAAACCGAGGGTCCGCAGCTCTTGGCCGTCTCCGGCGACCCCAAGCGGCGGCCGCTTGCCGGCAAAGAAGCACGCGAGCCCGCGTTCGGCGTGCCCGCAGTCTGGATTGCTCCGGCACTTGAAGAGCAAGCAATTGCCGCTGGCTACTCGGTGGTGGACGCGGTGACCGTCATTGCGACCCATCTTGGAGAGCTTATCCGCCGCCATTCCGGTTCGTTGCTGGGACGCGCCGAAACAAAACGACTGATGGATTCGCTGAACGAAAGCCACCCCAAATTGATCGAGGAATTGGTGCCAAAGCTGCTGTCCCTTGGCGAGGTGGGAAAGGTCCTGGAACAGTTGCTTCGTGAGCGAGTTTCAATCCGGGATCTTGGCACATCCTCGAAGCGCTGCTCGAGGCCGCGGCCACGAACAAGAGCCTTGTAGCACTGGTGGAAACAGCGCGTCAGGCCCTGGGACGAAGGCTCGTGCAGCCCCTTCTCGATTCTGACGGACTGCTCCCGGTCCTCCTCCTCGATCCACTGCTCGAGGAGGAGATCCTTGCAACGTTGGCGCCCGAGACGAGCCAGAGGCTCCTCCACGCAGCAGGTGCTCCCGGGATCCCCTTGGTGCGCCGCCTTCTCGATTCTTTGAAACAGCTCATCGGCGGATCTTCTGCCATGGCCCTACCCGTGCTTCTTTGTCCTAGTCCAGCACGGTATCACGTGAAGCGCTGGCTGGATCCGGTTCTGCCTCGAATGGCTGTTCTTGCCGCTGGGGAAATCTCTCCCGAGATTCGGCTGCGGCCGGTAGGCACTGTGCGGTGAGTACCGGAAACGGAAGATGCATTGCGTTTGCCATCGAAAGTGCGTTCTTGAAGGGAGCTGAGATGGGGGCAGAAACAGGAATCCCGGCCGTCGACAGAGTAAGTGGGAGACACAGGGTAACCGGGAATGAATACCCGCCTTCGCTATCCTCCACGCCTGGGCTCAACGGTGAACAAGAGCGTGTGCTCCTTGAGCATTTGCCCATTGTGCGCTTTCTCGCCCGCCGCATTCACGAACGCCTTCCCCAGCATGTGGACATCGAAGATCTTGTTTCTGCAGGAGTGGTGGGACTAATGGATGCCTTCTCGAAGTTTGATCCGGCGAAAAAAGTGCAGTTCCGCAGTTACGCACAATTTCGTATTCGAGGCGCAATTCTCGATAGTTTGCGGACGCTCGATTGGAGTCCTCGTGAGCTTCGTCGCAAGGGGCGCGCGGTTGAAGAGGCGATTCGCGTCCTGACGGCCAAAATGGGAAGGGCTCCTGGAGAAGGAGAAGTCGCTTCCGAGATGGGCATCGGCTTGGAGCAATACCAGCAACTGCTCGGTGAACTCAAAGGACTGGAGATCGGTACGCTGCATATGGAACGAAACGAGGACTCTGGTGAAGAGGAGCTCGCCTACGTTCCAGGCAAACCGGAAGAAGATCCCCTTTTCCATTGCCTGCGCCACGAACTCGAGGAACGACTGACGGACGCAATCGCTCATCTTCCGGAACGCGAGCGAATGGTTATGAGTCTCTACTACTACGAAGAGATGACGATGCGCGAAATCGGCCTGGCACTTGGCGTTGTTGAATCAAGGGTATCGCAGGTTCATGCCTCGGCAGTGATCCACCTGCGTGCAGCACTCAAGGATCTGGCTGCAGAGGTCGCTTCGGAACCGCGTGGAACGCGGCCTTCAACCCGGAAGATCCTTGAGACCGGGCGAAGTAGCCAGTGATGGAAAAACTGCTCAAGCAGGATGAAATCGATGCTCTCTTCCAGGCCGCGCACACTTCGGCATCCGATAGTGCCCAGACAGAAGCGCGGACCAGGGTGGTACCGTACAACTTTTCCACCTCCGGGCAGATTTCAAATGAGCAGCTTCGTGCCATCAGCATGCTCAATGACCTCTTTGCCCGCAATCTGACGCACAATCTGGCCGCATGGTTACGGACCCGCTTCCAGGTCAATCTAGTCTCCGCCGAACAGATTCCTTTCAACGAATTCCTCCTGCGCATTCCAGAGATCAGCTATGCGGCCTCGGTACGGTTGGAACCACTTGGCGCGCTATCCGTGCTCCAACTGGATTTGGCGCTTGCGCCTCCCATCATTGACCTGCTGCTCGGGGGAGAAGGCAGGGATGGACCGCTGCGCGAGTTGACTGATATCGAAGAATCGATTCTGGCCAGTGTGGTCGAAATCATTTGCCGCGAACTCACAGCCGCCTGGCAGTCCGTGGGTCTTAGTTTCAATTTCGAACGGCGGCAAATGCAGACCCAGGCAGCGAGAATTATGTCGGTGAACGAAAAAACCCTTTGTCTCAGCTTTGAGATTCGGATGCCGCACAGTTCCGGGCTGCTGAATCTTGCCTTTCCAGCCGTAGTGTCGAATACGATTTTGCGTCGGTTAACCTCCGATTGGGGTCGACGGAGGCGGCATGCCCCCGAGTCGCATGCACGCATGGAGTCGTTAATCAAACGAATTCGCTTCGGCGGGGCATTGCAGTTGCCTGTCGTTCGACTGCCCGCGAGCTTGATCGAGACGCTTCAACAAGGCAGTCTCTTGCGATTAGACCTATCTGCGAGCACTCTTGCCGACTGGAAAGTCGGAGGGCACCGGCTGGCGAGGGCCCAAGTCATTCGCCAATTGGGCCACCGCGCTGCACGGATTGAAACGCTTGACCTAGGAGCCGATAGATGAACGACGGTTATCTCGAATGTTGGATCTCCGTGGCCAAGGCGCTTTTCTCTCAGGCACTGATCGGTGAGCCCGGATTTGCAGAATCACTTCCACGACCCCTGGCTTCCGGGTCCTTCGGATTTGCCTATACCCTCGCCGGCGAAGTGCAAGGCCGGTTCGTTGTCCTTCTCGATGCGGCGCTCCTGCAAACTTCACTCGTGGGAGAAGGAGCGGACCAGAAGGCAGGATGGAGCGAGTTGCTGCGGGAAGTGGCCGATGCTGCCGCCGGAGAATTGCTCGCAACTGCAGGCAGCAACTGCCATATCGATTCGGTTGAAGAAGTCTCCGGAGCTAACCAGATTTCCCGTGCCTTCGAATTGAAATCGGCGAATGGCACTTGGGCGATCCTGGTTCGTGACGAAACTCACGCGAAAGAGACGATCGACGCGACACAGCCTCGCACGATTGCTTCGGTTGCTGCACCTTCGCAGAGTGCGTCAACTTCATTTGGATCGAGCATCGAGTTGTTGTTGGACGTCGAACTCGAGGCTACACTCCGCTTCGGCTGCCGTGAACTGCCTCTGAGCGAGATCCTCGACCTTGGCGCAGGGGACGTGGTCGAACTCGATCGACATGTTACCGATCCCGTAGATCTCATCGTGGGAGACAAGATCGTCGCGCGAGGGGAAGTGGTACTGGTAAACGGCAATTTCGGGCTTCGCGTGACGGAAGTTGCCGCTCCGCGCAAACGTCTGGAGAGTATACGATGCCTTTTTTAAATCGGAGGACAATTGCCGACCGACGTACTTTTCCGGAAACGGGAGTCTTGTCAGAACCCGACGTTCGAATGCGTTCGGTCCAGGTCTCGCCGGACCATCCAGCCGTCGCGACCGAACGACTCAGACCCGATCTGTTCGAGACCTGCGCCAATATTGGATGCCGTTCCGGTTGGATGCATCTGTGGCGCGGCAGATCCGCGCCCGTATTCGAGGAAGGCTGGACATGTTCACCGCAATGTACAGAGGTGCGTTTGCGAACGGCGCTGCTCAGGGAAATGGATTCAAGGAAACGCTCGCACGGGGCGCATCGACACCGTATTCCACTCGGGCTCGTGATGTTAGAGCAGGGTTGGATCACAAAGGAACAATTGCGCCGGGCCCTCGACGCGCAAAAGGCTACAGGAAGAATGCGGCTCGGTTACTGGTTGGTTAAGCAAAGGGCGACAAGTGAAGAGATGGTGACACGCGCGCTGAGTCTGCAGTGGAGCTGCCCTGTATTGCCGTTTGAGTATCGGCAAGAGTCGACGCTCGCTGCGCTTATGCCGCGTCTCTTTATCGATGCGTTTGGGGCACTGCCGCTTCGTGTAGCGGCGGGGAAGGTTGCGTATCTGGGATTTGAAGAATGTCTTGACCCTATCTTGGCTCTTGCTGTGGAGCGGATGAACGGATTGCGCATCGAATGCGGCATTGTCCAGGAGTCGCTGTTTCGGCCCGCACACGCGCGCATGCTCGACGCTCAATTTCCTCCGGTCGGACTCGTCGAGGCCGTTTCGCTGGTACCTGCCGCTCATGCGCTTGCGAATGCGATCGAGCGGGCACGACCGGTCGCATCCCGATTGGTGCGGGTTCACGATTGCCTTTGGCTGCGCTTATGGTTGCGCAGGCAAGTGGGCCCCGTGCCCGAATTCAGTTCCGTTCGGGACGTGGTCTGTTCGATCAGCGAAATTGATTGAATTGGGAGCAAACGTCGTCCGAAGACCCGCTCCGAAGTCGATTCAAGAACCGCGTGAAAGAGCCGATAAAACAACCAGCACAGGAGCCAGGGAATGAGTGAAGTGCGAACCCTCATCGTCGATGATTCCTCGGTAATGCGCAAGATTGTCGAACGCGCTCTCCGCCAAGCAGGAATCGACACATTAGTAGTATTCGAAGCCAGCAATGGTGCAGAGGGGCTTGACGTTTTGCGAACGAGACAGGTGGATCTGATTCTCTCCGATATCAACATGCCGTCTATGGACGGCCTGGAGTTCCTGCGCCAATTAAGGGCACAGAAGTTGGCGCTGGATGTTCCGGTTGTGATGATCACGACTGAATCGAGCGAAGAGCATGTTAAGCAGGCAATTCAAGCCGGGGCGAAGGGATATATTCGCAAGCCATTCACGGCGGAGCAGGTCAAGGAGCGAGTTTTGCCCTTGTTGACCGGAGCGTAACCCCGAAGAACTGACATGCCATTAAACGGCGTCCGATCAGATGGAATGTCGAGGTCGATTGATCAAGGAACTTGTGGACTGGAGCGTGCGATGACACTTTCGTTGAGAGAATCTGTACACGTGGTTTCCGATCCGGGAAACTTGGATGCCAGTGTGGACGAAGTGTTTCGGCTGATGCTGGGCGTGAATTGCACGCGCCACATGAAAGACCTTGCCTCAACCTCCGATCCAAAGGGCGAGTCTGTAACCGCCGTGGTTGGGTTCGGAGGACAGCTTAGCGGCGCTTGCGTCTTCCGCTGCGGCGCTGAGGCTGCCATGAGTGTCGCTGCCCAAATGACGGGGATGGAATTCCAGGAAATTGACGACACCGTCAAGGACGGGATCGGGGAGATCTGCAACATGCTGGCAGGAGCGTGGAAGGGAAAAGTCCCTGAACTTGCGGCAAATTGTGGACTTTCTGTCCCCGCCGTGATTACTGGCTGTGACTATAACCTCCACGTGCAATCACCGCAGTTTCAACTGCACCATTTCTACTCCTTCAGCAATGCGTCCTTTGAAGTGACTATTGTCTGTGACAGCCTGCAGTGAGCTGCGAAGCTGCGGGATTGCGAGACCTCCTCGCGTAGATGCTCATCCATCTGAAAGCCCCGGCACACATATGCTGCAATTGAACTGGAGCACCGGGGAGCGAAGGCCAGGTTCGTGGCACACGGGTTCGCGTTTCTTCCTTCCGGGTCGGAGCGCGTTCCGGTGTCCTGGGCTCTATCTTTCTTACGGCCCCATTCTGATACATCTCTAATTTCCGCGTCTGACCGTCGGCCCTCGACTGCATCCTTCTCGCGGTGAAAGGCGAGACGAATGGACAGCGGATACTATGCGGCAATGACCGGCTTGGTAGCGCGTAGCCAGGCACTGGACACGGCGGCGGCTAATCTGGCAAATGCGCAGACCCCTGGATATCGGGCAGAGCGTGAGTTCTTCCGGTCAGTGTTGTTGGGACCCGACGCACGGGACTCGCAACTCGGCCAGACCGTGAATAACTACGGCCTGCTCGGCGGCGACCGCTCTCAATCTTGCGCAGGGCGCCGCTTCAGCAGACCGGCAATCCTCTTGATTTAGCCCTCGAAGGCCAAGGGTTTTTTGCCGTTCAAGCGGCCAATGGACCGCGCTATACGCGGGACGGCAGCTTTCATCGCTCGCCAAAAGGGTTCCTGGTCACCGAGGCGGAATGAACCTGTGCTTTCCTCGACAGGACAACCGATCCAGGTTCCTCCGGGTGAAGTTTCAGTGGGAGACGGTGGCGTGCTCTCGGTTGGTGGTGGAGCCGTTGCAACGGTTGGGGTCTTCATCTTTCCCTCTGGCACGGCAGCTCACCCCCGAAGGAGCAAACCGCTATCGTAGCGCGGACGGGGTCAAGCCAGTCCCGAGCAAGACGCCACTGTCCACCAAGGCGCCATTGAAGCTTCCAATCAGGATGTAGTGCAGGGAACGATGAATCTGATCATGATCCAGCGCCAGGCGGAGATGATGCAGAAGGCGCTCAATACATTTCACAACGACTTCAATAAGTTCGCAACGGAAGATCTGCCTCGCGTATAGCGGCACAACTCTCTTCCAGAATCGAGGAGAAGCATGATTCGAGCACTGTACACAGCGGCAAGCGGCATGAGCGCGCAACAAATGAACCTGGACACAATCGCCAATAACCTGGCGAACTCATCGACCACCGGCTTTCGCCAACTGCGCCTCCAGTTTCAGGACATGGTGTATCAGAATATGGTGACCCCTGGCGCCGCGCAGAGCCAATCAACGGTTTCTGCCGGACTTCAAATTGGCCTGGGAACGAAATCGGCAGCGACAGAAGTGATCAATACCCAGGGCGCTCTGAATGAAACAGACAACCCTCTGGATGTCGCAATCCAGGGAACGGGGTTCTTTCAGATGCAGAGGCCCGATGGAACGATTGGGTATACGCGGGCCGGCCAATTCCACTTAAACAACCAAGGAACGATTGTAACCACGGACGGCGACCCAATCATCCCGACCATCACCATTCCGGCCAATGCCACGGCAGTAACAATCACAGAATATGGCGTGGTCAACGCGACGCTCGCCTGGACAACAAAATCCGTCCCAATTGGGACAAATCCAGCTTGCGACGTTTCCAAATCCGGGAGGCCTGGAGAGCATGGGATCAAATCTGCTCCAAGCCACGCTCAGCTCCGGCGACCCGGTTTTGGGCAACCCGGGAGGAACAGAAGGGCTCGGAACTCTGCAACAGGGATATCTTGAGAACTCCAATGTGGATGTCGTGACCGAGTTTGTGCAGATGGTGCTTGCACAGCGCGCCTATGAATCAAACTCAAAAGTTATCAAGGCAGCAGATGACATGTATTCGCAGGTCAATAACATGACGCGGTAAGCCGCGCCGAGCTTTGAAAAGGTGGAACAAAATGAATCTCTTAACCATGCGCTTGGTTGTTGCTTCGCACGCTGCGCTGATATTCGGCATCTATTCTGCCTTTATCTCGGCGCAGACCCTTACGAGAGCAACAGACAAACCGCAGACCGGGTCGACCATATTGCGGATTCTAAAAGATCCGGTCTTGGATTCATCTTGTTGGCTGTTGAAGCGCGATCCAACGCATCCGGAAGGCCCAGGAACGTGGTTCCGGACATCCCTCAAGAATATCCCGATTCTCTCCGACAATGCCCAGTTGAACGCTGGGTCCGGGGTCATTGGGAGGCCCGTTCATCCTGTCATCCGTGGCGGCGACCAATTGGTAATTGAAGAGAATTCAGATTTGGTCGACGCACGTCTTCAAGCAGTTGCGCTCGGACCAGCGGTTCAAGGCGAGGCTCTTGAAGTCCGGCTGCGAACCACCGGTATGGTGCTGCGTGCCGTTGCGTTGGGGTCGGGCCGCGCCTCGATAGTACAGGTACGTCCATGATCGACAAGCCGACATTGAAGGCTCTTTTAACTCTTTTTGCGATAGCTCTGATGGCGCATTCAGCTTCGGCGGCAGTAAAGGGCGAAGCGTCGGGGACGGTCGCCTCAACGCCGCCAGAGGCGGCTCTGCGCGCATACATCAGTCGCGTTCGGGCTCAGCAAGCCGCCGAAGTGAAAACTTCAGGCTCCATTTGGAGTCCCGAAGGCCGGCTGGTGAGGCTCGGGACTGACGCCAAGGCAGTTCGGTTGCACGACGTTGTTTCGGTTGTTGTGAGTGAAAGCCTGGCAGCATCTACAGATGGGCAGGTCAAGGATTCGAGAGCTTCCAATGCGAGCTCTCGCCTCACGGCGCTTTTTAGCACAATCAAAGCTTCCAACGCCATGCAAAATCTGTTGGGACAGAATTCGGCGTCGGGACTCACTGCACAAGGGCAGAGTACAACCAACTCCAGCCTTGCGACCACCTTCGGTGCCGAGGTCGTAGACGTATTGCCCAACGGAATGCTTGTTGTGCAGGCTACGCGTCAGCTTACTTTTTCTCAACAAACACAAATCATCAAACTGCGGGGTCTCGTGCGGCCTGAGGATGTGAGTTCGCAAAACCAGGTCCAGTCGACGGCAATGACGGACCTTGAGCTTGAGGTGACAGGACGCGGAATCGTGAGCGATTCCACTTACCGTCAGAACCCCGTGGTGCGCTTTCTTGAGAAAGTCCTTGTGTTCTAAACGGAGAACGTGCGAGCAGAATACCGAAAGAGCGACATCAAAAATGGACAGCACGATATCAATCCGGATGGCAGGCAGATCCGCACGCTTCCATGGCAGTGCATGCAGAATAATGCTTCTCCTGATCTTGACGCTTTCCTCGTTGCTGAATCTGCAGACCCATTGCGAGGAGCCCGGCCACTCTGCGCGCATCAAAGACGTGGCGACAATCGAAGGCATCCGCGATAACCAGCTCGTCGGATATGGACTTGTCGTCGGATTACGAGGCACAGGAGACAGTTCGCAGACAGTTTTTCCAGCTCAGACACTGGTTTCAGCACTCGAACGCATGGGCATCACTGTGCCGCAGACGGGAGCGAATAGTGCCAGTAATATGCAAGTGAAAAATATGGCTGCTGTTTTTGTGGTCGCAACGCTGCCGCCGTTTAGCCGGCCAGGGTATCGAATCGACATCACAGCGTCCTCAGCCGGAGATGCGCGTTCCCTCGAAGGCGGAATTCTTTTGATGACACCCCTCTACGGGCCTGACGGACAGATTTATGCGCAGGCGCAAGGGGCGGTCGTGCTTGGAGGCTATGTGGCAACCGGGGGAGGAAATACCCGGCAGATGAACCATCCCACTACCGGACGGATTCCCGGAGGAGCATTGGTAGAACGAGCAGTGCCATTTGAGTTGAACGATTTGCACACTGTCAGCGTGCTGCTGAACGACGCTGATTTTCATACTGCAGAACGGATGGCGGCGGCCATTGACACAAGACTTGGCGGACAACGCGCCAAGGCAATTGACAGCCGCCGGGTTGAGATTGCAGCAAAGCCAAACGAGGATGTGGCGGCCTTACTCGATCAAATCGAAGGTGTTGAAGTAGAGGTCTACCCGCGAGCACGCGTTGTCGTAAATGAACGCACTGGCACTGTCGTAATCGGAGGCACCGTACGGCTCCAGCCAGTATCGATCTTGCACGGGGGTCTCTCCGTGAATGTGGTGACTACCACGGAGTTTTCTCAGCCAGCTTCGTTCTCGTCTGGGACCACAGGAATCGCCCAACAAACAACTGTCCAGGCCCAGGACAAGCCGGTGAACCGCATCGACCTGAAGGAGGGCGCGACCGTAGAAGATTTGGTGCAGGAATTGCAACGCACAGGTGCAGGCGCACGCGACGTGATTTCGATTCTGCAGGCAATGAAGGAAGCGGGTGCATTGGAAGCTGACGTGGAGGTATTATGACGCACCGGGTACATGAATTCATTTCACATGCGGGGTTGGCGCCGTCGGTGCCTCAAGCACGGCTTGTAAGCGCGGCACACGAGTTTGAAGCTCAAATGCTGAAGGAATTGTTGAAACCATTGACTTCTTTTGGTGGGCTCACCGGCGACCAGGAAGAGGATGGACTTTCTGGTTCAGAGGGCGCGCTTGGAGAATTTGCATCGGAGGCGCTCGGGCGTTCGCTGAGCGAACACGGTGGACTCGGAATTGCAGACAGTGTTGTGCGGAGCCTTTCCCAAAATGGGAACCGTTCCGAATCCGCAGGAGAATCGAAAAGTCGTTCAAGAATACCGCGCTCAGAACGCTCAAATGACTACAGTCATTAGTAGCTCAGTCGATAAGGCGGTTAAGGAGACAAGAGGATGGATATTCGCAACGACGTAGATGAATTGAAAACTCTACTGGGTGTGCCTTCAACTGCTCCGACGCAGACCCAACCTGTAAAGAGCGAGGCATCTTCGAGTACCGGCGCATTTACGGGAGATCACGCCACGCTCAGCATCGCAGGTTCCGGGATTTCGGAAGTGGCTTCCGAGTCGGATGCGCGGATGGAAAAAGTGGCGGCTGTGCAAGCAGCGATCGCGGCTGGAACATACAGCGTGCCAGCCTCGGCTGTTGCGGGCAAGGTCGTGGATGCAATGCTTTCCAGCGGGCAGTCCAGCGACTGAACACGAGAAAGAGAAAGCCCGGAGAAACGCGCTCGATGCAAACGCAAGAACAGTGCCTAGATAAACCCCATTTGAAAGACATCATCCTGGAGGCTTCACGAGCTTTAGCCCTCCTGGATTCGAACCGACTCGAGGAATTGGCCCTATCGTGCCAGGCATTGAATCGCTGTCCTTTTCGGGAGGATTTTGCGTGGCAAGCGAGACAGGCCCGCGAGGCGCAGCGGGACCTGGCTGTATTCGGGCGGGTTCTTGACGCTACCCGGGCGAACATCGCCGTGTTACGCGCGTCGCGGAAGTCCCGAGAAGGCAGATTAGAGTACTGCCGCGAAGAAGGTTCGACATCGTCGCAGGTAGAGACGAGCAATGGGAACCATTAGTTCCGCGTTCAATCTGATCTCATCGGCTCTGGATGCCGATCAGTCTGGGCTAAGTATTGTAGCCAACAACGTGGCCAATGCGAACACTCCTGGCTACACTCGGGAAGTTCCGAACTGGCAAGAAAATACCCCGGTCCAAATCAACGGAGTTGCCTACGGCGGAGGTGTCACTGAGACTGGCCCTACCTCCATGCGAGACAGTGTGCTGGATCAGCGTCTTGCCCAGCAACAACAGCTGGCTTCGGCATCGAGTGCTCGCCTGACGGCTTTGAACACCGTCCAGGCTCTATTCACACCGGCCTCTGGTTCGTCGAACTCGACGGATGGAAACATTGGAAGTGACATCACGAGCTTCTTTAATTCCTTTTCTGCGTTAGAAGGTAATCCAACCGACAATGCGCTCCGGCAGCAGGTGCTCTCGGCGGCAACGACATTCGCCGGCGACGTTTCCAACGCAGCGGCTAGTCTCGAATCGCAAAGAGGTGCACTTGACCAGGATGCAGCCGGGGTCACCAGTCAGGTAAATGCGTTGACGACCGAGATTGCAAAGCTGAATCAGCAGATTCAGTCAACTTCTTCGCACAGTGACCCTGGCACGCTTGAAGACCAGAGAGTGCAGGATATCTCGCAGCTTTCCCAGCTGATCGGGATAAACCAGATAAAGACCGAGAACAACGGGATATCGATCACCACCACCTCCGGACAACTGCTGGTTTCGGAAGGAGCTAGCACTAGCTTGACAGCAGGTATTTCAGGCGGGGTCACGCACTTTTTTTTGGGTGCGACGGATGCAACCGCTCCGCTCCAGAGCGGAGGGGGACAGCTCGGCGGGTATCTGACAGCTCGCGATGAGGACATTCCGAATGCTCTTTCCGCTCTTGACCAACTGGCGAATAGCATCTCCACCACCGTGAATTCCCAAAATAATGCTGGAACCAACCTCGACGGGGTAGAGGGAACCGGAATCAACTCGGCTGGAGTAACCGGATCAGGGATTGCCCCTCTTTACATTTTTAATCAACCGGCGCAGATAGCGGGCAGCGCTTTGTCGATGAGCGTGGTGATGACTGACCCCAGCCAGATTGCTACGGCAAGTTTTGGAAATGGAACAGGGGACAATTCAAATGCTGTCGCGATGTGGAATCTCCGCACTCAGTCCATCGTGAATGGTCAGACGCCATCGAATTACTACTCGCAGTTTGTGAGCGAACTAGGCTCAACAGCTTCACAGGTGCAAATTGAAAACACTGCACAGAACGCCTCGGTGACCCAACTGCAGACGCAACGTGATTCGTTTCGTCAGTAAACCTGAATGATGAGGCTTCGTCGATGCAGCGATTTGAGACCAGCTACCAGGCGGCTTCGCAGGTGTTTTCACTCTTGGACAAGATTATGACTTCGGCACTGAATCTGGGCGAGCAAACTGCGGTCTCGTAAGTGAAGGACGCCGAAGAGGCGGGCCTCAGCAATTGATACATGAAGGGGTGGAGAAGAGCGATGCGGGTTGATCCTTATTACGTTACGAATCTCGTGGGCGCATTGGACCAAGCTCAAACGAGCGAGCAGCAATTGACGAGCGAGCTATCAAGTGGTGTGCGCGTTAATTCACTGAGCCAAGATCCGGTGGCTTCCGGAGAGAATGTGCTCCTCCTCGACCAGATCCAACAGGATGATTCCTTTACTCAAAGCTCAACTTCTGTAACGGGGCAGCTGCAGGTAGCCGATTCAACGCTGAGCAGCGTGGTCACGCAACTCACGCAGGCTATTACTCTGGCAACCAGCGCCAACAACGGAACCATGAACTCGAGCAACACGAGGTCGATCGGGAATCAGATTGCAGGCATCTTGAACGAAGTGCAGTCTCTGGCCAACACCAGCTATCAGGGTCAATACATCTTTGCAGGCAGCCAGACTTCAAGGACGCCCTTCTCTACTTCCACTGCCACGTTGCCCGCAGTGACGGCCTACAACGGTGACAAAGGCGTCAATTATCTCGTGACTCCGAACGGGCAAAAGATCCAGCTGAATGTGCCCGGAGATCAAGTCTTTCAGGGCAACGGTACCAACAGCGTGTTTGCGGCATTGAATAGCCTCATAGCCGACTATTCCGATGGCACCGTGAACACTGCGCAGGCCGTCGCCGATACTGCATCGTTGAATACAGCACTCGACTATGTTTCCCAACAACGCGTCACAGTCGACAATTCTATTACGCAATTAAGCGCTGCCTCGAACTCAGTGGCGAGT
>CAWAEE010000004.1:0-254513 GCA_963781125.1 uncultured Acidobacteriaceae bacterium | reverse complement strand
TGGCTCCTCAGGTAGGGACTCGAACCTACAACCCTTCGGTTAACAGCCGCTTATCTAAGCCCGGAGTACGTGTGTTTTCGATGGAGTAGTTATCGGAGCGATCGGAGCCTCTGAGGCACACAATTCGGCGAAAAATTCGGCGAAGCTTTGCAATCTGAACAACCCGGTCATTCTGCCATGGCAGAACTGATCCAAACCGTTTCTGGAAATCTGGTCGCGGACGGAACGGACAACGAGTCGCCCAGATGCTGGAACTCGCCTGAGCGTTCCCTGAGTAAGGGACCAGGCCACCTGCCCGAGACAGCCGGTTTTTCGTCCAAGCGGATTGGATTTGTAAACACTCGCCGACTTTCATGAGTAATCACAACTACGCCGTCCTCAATAAACAGTCTCCCGGCAGTTTCCTGACAGCTCTTCTGGACTTGACGTCGAAAGATCGCGCCAAAAAATCTCCTGTTGCTTTCCAAAAGGAACCATGCCATCATTCCTGTAGGAAACCTAAAGGTCGGTCCCTCGATGAAGGAAAAGCCCGACGTATTGCAAGGAACGCTTGCGCTGATGGTCCTGAAAACCCTCGATGTGCTGGGCCCGCAGCACGGCTACGGGCATCGCCCGCCGCATTGAGCAGATCAGCGGAGATGTTCTGGCTGTCAACCAGGGCACGCTTTATCCCTTGCTGCTGAAGCTGGAGAATGAAGGCTCGATTGCCTCGCAATGGGGTGCATCGGAAAACAATCGCCGCGCCCGCTTCTATCGCCTTACCGCGACCGGCCGCAAACAACTGCAGGCAGAGACCCGCGACTGGAAGCAAACCGCGGCCATCATCGCGCGCTTCTTTGAGGTCAAAGCCGAGGACCTGCCATGAGATTCCTGCGCCGCTTTTTCATTCGCCTCTCGAACTTCACCACCGGAAGGCGCGCCGACCAACGCCTCCGTGAAGAGATGGCCGAGCATGTGGCCTTGCAGACTGAGGAGAACCTGCGTGCCGGCATGTCGCCCGCCGAGGCGCGGCGGCAGGCCGCGCTGAAGCTTGGCGCGGCCCAGGCTATACGCGAGCAGCACAACGCCGAGCAGGGTCTTCCGCTTGCCGAGAATCTTCTCGTCGATATCCGCTATGCGTTTCGCATGCTGCACCGGTCTCCCGGATTTTCCCTGATCGCCATCGCCACCATGGCCCTCGGCGTGGGAGCCACCACCGCCATCTATAGCGTGATCGACGCAACCTTGCTGCATCCTTTGCCCTATCCCCACCCTGGCGAACTGGTGCGCATTGAAGCCAACCTTCCCGGCGTAGGCGCGCGCAACATCGGCGTCTCCATCCCTGAGTTGAGAGACCTTCAGAACTCGGGAATCTTCCAATATGTGTCCCTCTCCTTTTTCGGCACCAACAATCTCACCGGCAGCGCCCAGCCCGCGAGCATCGCCTCAAAGTCGGTCTCACCGGGCTACTTCGCGGTGCTCGGCGTCGACGCGCAGTTGGGCCGCACCTGGGATCCGCACGACGCCACCCCCGGCTTCATCCCTGAAGTCGTCATCAGCGATGGGCTCTGGAAGCGCGCATTTGGCGCCGACCCGCGCATTCTCGGCAAGAGTGTGCGCGTGGACAACGATGTCTATCATGTTGCCGGCGTCATGCCCGCCAGCTTTCGCGATCAGGGCCAAACCACCGAGGAGCGCAATACCGACTTATGGGCCGCGGCCGGATTTTCCGACGACCCCGCCCCGCCGCCGATGCGCGCCACGCGTTTCCCCTTCGAGACCATCGCGCGCCTTCAGCCCGGTCTCTCGCCTGAGACCGCGCAGGGGCGCCTCGATGCCCTGGTTGCATCGTTGAAGAAGCAATATCCGGCGGATTATCCACCCCAGGCCGCATGGACTTTCCACCTCACTTCGCTCGCCGAGACTCTTGTCGGCAACATTCGCCAATCGCTCATTCTGCTGTTCGGCGCGGTGGGCCTGGTCCTGCTGATCAGCTGCGTCAATGTCGCCAATCTGCTGCTTGCTCGCGCCAGCGCGCGCGGACGCGAGATGGCGGTTCGGCAGGCATTGGGAGCCGCAAGAGTGCGCCTGATTCGTCAGCTCCTCACCGAGAGCTTGTTACTCTTTGTGCTTGGCGGCATCACCGGTTTCGCGGTTCTCTTCTTCGCCCGGAAATTCCTGCTGCGATTTGTACCCGAAAGCCTGCCGCGCCTCAATGACATATCCATCAGTTGGGGCGTGCTGGCGTTTGCCATCGTCGTCTCTGTCGCTGCCGGAACCATCTTCGGACTTGCCCCCGCGTGGCTCACAAGCCGTCTTAATTTGACGGAGACGCTCCGGCAGGAAGGTCGTGGTTCCAACGGTTCCCGGCGGCGCTCGGGCTTGCGCCATGTTCTGGTGATTGGTGAATTAGCCCTCTCCCTGGTGCTGATGGTCGCCGCCGGCCTTCTGCTGCGCAGCTTCTGGGACCTGCTCAAGGTGCAACTCGGTTTCAATCCCACTCGGGTCATGGCAATCGAGACCTCGCTGCCGAATCCTAACGATCCCAAGACCGACATTTACCACACCGCCACGCAGGAAGCCGTGTTGCTGCGCGAAGTTCTGCGCCGGAACCGGACGATTCCGGGCGTGGAAGAAACCGCCGTCAGTGATCGGGCGGCCATTCCCCTCGGCTATGGCCAGAACGATCACAAAGCGATTCCATTGCTTCGCGAAGGCCAGGACCTGCAGAGAAGCCAGCCTCCGCTGATCGATACATTCATCGTCTCACCGGAATATTTCCACGTCCTCGGCATGACTCTCTTGCGTGGACGCCTCTTCGTCGACCACGATGTTGAAGACACGCCCTTGATCGCAGTCATCAATCAGGCCGCCGCGCGCATGTACTGGCCCGGCAAAGATGGGAAGGGCGAGGATCCGGTCGGCAAGCGAGTCCGTTTGATGGGCCGTTTGGGCCGTGCCAGGCCGGACTGGACCACCATCGTCGGAGTCATTGCCGATGCACGCACAGAATCGCTCGCGGACGCCGGCATTCCGCAGATCTACCTCGACATCTACCAGCGCCCCGCCAAGTTTCTTGCGTTCTACCTGCGTGGACAGGTCGATCCCGCCGCCATCTCCGCACAGGTGCGCACACAAATCCAGGCCGTCGATGCGGAGCTTCCCGTCTTCCGCGCGGAGACCCTGGACGACGTTCTCTCCTCTTCACTTTCCGTGCGGAGGTTTTCCATGGAAATGGTAGCGCTGTTTGCCGCAACTGCCCTGCTGCTCGCGGGCCTGGGAATCTATGGAACCATCTCTTTTCTGGTCAATGAGCAATCGCGCGAGATCGCCATTCGCCTCGCGCTGGGCGCGCAAAGGGGCAACATCCTCAAAATGGTTTTGCGCCAGGGCCTCACTCTGGCCGCCGCCGGTGTCGGCATAGGCCTGGTTGGCGCCCTTGTTGTTTCGCATCTCATGGCCGGCCTGCTTTACGGTGTCTCGCCCTACGATCTGTCCACCTTCGCCGGCGTGACCGCCGTGCTCACCGCCGTCGCCATCGCCGCCAGTTACGTCCCGGCGCTGCGCGCCATGCGCCTCGATCCGATCACTACACTCCACGCCGAATGACTTTTGGCACTGAGACTTGTCTTCACAATTTGTTGCCATCCCAATGACCTCCTTCGGGACGCTGATGAATTCGCCCGACAGTGAGTTCCAGAGGATTAGTACCCAAAAACGCAGCGGGGTCCAGGAATGCCAATGAGCGAATAGTTGTCAACTGGGACACTGCGCCTCGCACGGAGTGGCTTGAAGATTCCTTTGTCCTGGACAAAAAAGGATTCGTTTTTACCGGACCTTGTTGGATATAAGAACTGTCAATGGCCGTTGAGCCGCTCCCCGCTCCTGCTCGAGACCAGTGTGCCGGGAATATTTGCATTGGGTGACACACGAGCCGGCAGCGTCAAACGGGTTGCGTCAGCGATTGGCGAAGGCGCGATGGCCGTTCATCTCGTGCATCGATTCCTCGCCGAAAGCTCAGAGCGGCACAACGCAGCATGAAGTCAGCGGATAACCGCATTTCCTCAACGAACCGAACAAGGAGAAGACTCATGAGCCAGCACCTCACTATCTCTCCCGAAGAAGCCGCAGACCGCCTCGTGATCCGGGAACTCGTCGAGCCCGCCGGTGACATCATCTGGGTCGCCGAACGTGGTGCCGGCAAGGCAATGTCGATTCCGGTGCCAAAATGATCGAGAGGTTGGTGAACGAATTCCGGGAAAGGGTATAAATTTTGTATGACGAGTTCTCCGCCTCCCTCGATTGCCATCGGCCGTCGCCGTTTTCTGCGCCAGAGTTTTGCTTTCAGCGCGCTAGCCACTCTTGGATCCATATCGGGCGCAGCCGCTCCCGTGCCCTTAAGCCCCGATGCCACCGATCTTCTGATGATCGGCGATTGGGGGTATGACGATGAAGGGCACGCTGGCCAGGCCGGCGTCGCGGCGGGCATGCGACATTATGTTCAACAGCAAGGTCTTCGCGCGGAAGCTTTGCTCATGCTTGGCGACAACTGGTATGGCGAACTCGCGGGTGGCGCTCACTGCAGGCGCTGGCAGACCCAATTCGAGGAGATGTATCCTTCGGATATTTTCGCCTGTCCCGCTTATGCCATCCTGGGCAACCACGACTACCAGAACTGGCCAGAAAGCAAAGTTGATGCCGCGCTGGAGTACGCCCGAGTTGGGAAGACCAGCGCAGGACCTACTCGCTGGACCATGCCGTCCCGTTGGTACCGCTTCGAGTTTCCCGCCAGGGACCCTATAATCACATTTCTTGCTCTCGACAGCAACATGCCCTTCAAGGACGGAACCTCCGAGCGGGGCCGGGATTTCACTCTGACTCCCGCGCAGCAGGCGGACCAACTGGCCTGGTTGGAAACCGAATTGAAGCGACGACGCACAACGCCGTTTCTCGTTGTCATGGGACATCATCCCGTCTACTCGAATGGCCCCCACGGAGATCATCCGGTGCTGGTGCGCGATTGGGATCCACTGTTCCAGAAATACAAAGTCCATCTCTATCTGGCAGGTCACGACCACGATCTGCAGCATATCGAGTTCGAAGGCCATCCGACGACGCACTTCCTTTCTGGTGGCGGCGGGGCGGATCTCTATAACTTGAAGATCGATCCGTCGCAGCGTGGACCATATGGGCAGAAAGTCTACGGCTTCAGCCACCTTTCCGTTACGCCCGAGCAACTCACACTCCGTCATCTGGATTCCGACGGTCGGATTCTGCACGCCTTTACGAAGACGCCTGAAGGGAAGATTTTGATCCCCAGATAACACTGCCCAAAGAACCCATTCTTCATCGGCACGGAAAGAGATAAGTGAATAAACATTTTTCTGCCAGCACGAAGCGCTCACCACGTCGCTAGAACAAACATTGGTTTTGCGCTAGAAGGGAGCGTCGCGTTAGCTGGTCAAAGTCGGCAGATGCGCGATACTTCTAGGACAAATGGCGCGGGCATTACCTCAAGCGTAGAATGATGGACGGATTCGCCAAGGAGGGTTCATGCCGAATCTGTGGAACGTCATCTCTAATTCCGGGGAACGTCTGATTCTTGAGCGCGGGGCGGAACGAATGGAGATTGAGAGACCGGAAGAGCCTTTCGCAAAAGAAATGTTCATGAAGAGAGTCACCGGATCAACTGTCAGTGATATTGGGGTGGATTTGTTCATGCGCTCCAAGAAACTTCCCACGAATGAAAAGGAAAATTATCCGGCCACAGTTGCTTACAGCGCCTGAGGTGGATCCGGCTATCTGAATCTCATATCACTCGCTGACTACGGACTTGGAATTCTTGTCGTCCCGCATCCGCACAAACTTGATGTGCCGCACGTGATTCGCTCAGGTCCATTCAAGGAATTCGAAATGGGACAAGCTTCGGTCCGACCCTGAGGCAACTGCGCATGTTCGCTGCGGTAAGTCCCGGTCCCACGCGCGGACGTACTTGAATACCACCTCGGTTACCTTGCCGCGTCATCAGGAGATAGAAAGAAAACGTTAGTACTCCGGCTGCGCGCTTGTGGAAATCTAGGCGCAAGCAACAGCAAAGAAAAGCACCCCACAAATTCCTGGTGATTCTCAGTGATACTCCTCTCGTATTGCTTCAGCAAAATCCAGAGTGCGGAAGTATTCTTTGCCGGATGATGAAACCAACCGCTCCGATTGCACGCTCGCCTCGCGCTTTTGAGGGCTCCGTCGCTTCGAGCCACGTTGATAACAGTTCAAACGAGCTTGACCACTTACTCTGCCCCGTGAAAGATTGAGGGATACCTCCTTCGATTGAAAGGCTGCGCGAGAAAATGAATGCCATGGGTCGGCCGCCTCGCATGAGCGACGTTGCAAAGCTCGCCGGTGTCGGCACCATGACGGTTTCGCGGGTGCTGAGCGGCAGCGTGAAGGTCAGTGAGGAGACGACGAGGCGCGTTTTTGACGCCATCGCGACGCTCAATTACCGCCCGAACGAAGTGGCGCGGGCACTGCGGGACCAGCGGTCGCATCAAATTGGGGTAATCGTCCCGAATCTTGTCGACCCATTTTTCGCGATCTGCGCGCAGACCGTGAGCGCGGTTGCCCACGAACATGCTTACTCGGTCATCATAGCCATGGCGGATGAAGACCCCGATTTCGAGTACAACGAAGCCAGCCGGATGCTTCGGCGACAGGTGGATGGATTCGTCATCATTCCCGCTGCGGGAGGAGTCTCTCGCATCGCTGGCAGTGAATTTAGCCGTACACCGGTGGTGACGCTCGATCGACCTATTGAGAACAGTTCTTTCGACAGCGTCGTGGTCGAGAACAGGTTTGGGTCGCAACTCGGTGTGAATCACCTGATCCAACATGGGCATCGTCGCATCGCTTTTTTCGGTCTCTCGCGCAATCTGTATACGATCCGTGCGCGTTTCGAGGGTTATCGTGAGGCTCTGAAGAAAGCGAACCTGAAGCCGGAATTTTATTTCGGCAACGGGACGCAGACTGAGATGGTGGCGACGATTCGGAGCGTTCTGGATAGCAAAAACCCACCGACAGCTTTCTATTGCAGCAATAACCTGATTACGCGCAATGCAATCCACGCGCTGGCTTATCTCAAAGTGCGGGTGCCGGAATCCGTCGCTCTTGTCGGGTTCGACGATTTTGAAACGGCCAACATCCTGAACCCTCCTTTGACTGTCGTGCGCCAGCCCATTACTGACCTGGCGCGCATGGGAGCGAACATCCTGTTTTCGCGCCTGCTGAACAACGATCGAACGGAACGCGGGAAGCACATTGTGCTGCCCGTTGAGCTGGTTCTCCGCGAATCCTGCGGAACGCACCAGAGGCCCGCCGGCGCGAGGAAGCGGGAATTCGCGGAGAGCGTGTTGCACGCGAAGTGAGAAGGCTCGCTTCGCGTGTTCAATGCACGGCAATTGTTTCCTTCTCCACATTCCATCCGCGCAAAGCAATCTCTGGTTTGGATTCGCTGACTGGGAAGGCGACGGTGATCGTGCGCGATTCGTCCGGCAAGAGCGAAACATAATTCTCGCTGTAATAAGCCGGGAGGATACGCGCATCTGTTGCGCCATCTTTGAGAGTGAGTTTCACGAGAAGCGCGGGGACTGTGCCGGTGTTCTCGAGTTTGATGGTGGCCTCACGTTCGCCGTCTTTGGCAGTCACGGTTGCGGAGGCAGAGAGTTTGACGTTGGCAAGTGCATCGAGCTCGCGAAGGGTCGATTCCTGCTTCGACCACCAATAGAGGTTGTCGCTCACTGTTGTGCCGTTGGCATCGATGACTCGCAGGGCAATCAGGATGGTGTGCCCGTCGGCCATTTTTTCCAGGTCTGGTTTACCCACGGGAGTGCGAGCATTCGCAGATGCTTCCACTTGGATGCTCTGGTCGCTGAGAACCTTGCCGTCGAGGTCGACGATGCGGGTCTCCACTTTGTAGGAATGCGCTTCGCCGAGATTGATCAGATCAACTGCGTTGTCGGCGAGATTCAGTTGCGCATGAACGGGCTCGCAGGCTTTTTGCGTTCCGTAGAAGCTGGACTGCGTATCGTAGTCCCAGCTGAGAAAATTCCATTCCATGCTGGGCCACGCGGGCTGCGTCATCCAGATCATGCGGCCCGAGTTTGGCTCCCACAGATGCGCGGCGAAGCCTTCAAAGATGGCGCGATGGCCGGCATAGTCGAGCATCTGCGCCTTGCGCTCGAAGTCTTCGAGGCTGGTGGGCGCGCCGAACTCTGTGTCCATGTGGGCCATGAAAGGCGCAACGGCTCCGTTGCCGCTCTGGTGCCAGTCGTGGTAGGCCCAGGTGTCGCTGATGGGCCAACGGTCGGGCTCGGGGATGAAGGACTCGAGGCTCTCGAGAGTAGGCACGCTGGGGATGCCGAGTTCGACGCTGAAGCCGCGATTGATGCGGTAGTAGGTTTCAAGCGGCTGGAACTGATACGGGCCGGAGTTGCGCAAGTTCACCTGGTTCGAGCTGCCGGTGTAATAGCGCGTGTGATCGAGCGTGCGCACAAGTGTCGGCGAGGCCTTCGTTGATGATCGGCTGCGGTACGCCCTCATTGCGACCGCACCAGACCACGATCGATGGATGATGGCGAAAGCGAAGAATCGTGTCGCGCGCATTTTCGAGGAAAAGTTGCCGGATCCTGCGCTTCGACATTGTAGTTCTGCGTGGATTCCCAGAAATCGTTCCACACCATCAGCCCGTATTTGTCGGCGAGCGCATAGAAGCTCTCTTCGGTATCCTGGCCCATCCAGTTGCGGATCATGTTCACGTGAGCGTCACGATGCAGGCGGAAGTAGGGCTCGAGGTGCTCGACGCTTACGCGCTTGCGGCTGTCGTCCATGCCCCAGTTGCCGCCGCGCGCGGCGATGCGCACGCCGTTCACCTTGATCACGATGTCGGTTCCGGGCCAACTGCCTTCAATCGGGCGAACTGAGGGAGAATCAAGCGCACCGGGCGCGAGGGAATGCACCCATGCGTGGCGGAAGTACTCGGGCAAGGGCTGTCCCGGCGGCATCTGGTTAGGTGTTTTGTCATCGATCTGGCGAATGCCCTCGTGGCTTTCGTCGATCAGCGGCAGCCCCGAATCATGCGTGCGGCCGGGCAGCACCTCCACGCGGCGCAGATGGCCCATTGAGTCGAAGAGAGAAGTCTCGTAGCTCACCTCGCGCATGCCAAAGTCGATTTGGCGCTCTGCGCTTTTTTTGCCATCTACAGAAAAGCTGACGCGCAGTGCATGCAGCGCGGGTTCACCGTAGCCGTTGGGCCACCACAGCCGCGGATTCTGCACTTTCAGTTGCGCGTAGTCGGCGGGCTCGAGCCGGACAACAGTCTCTCCGGACGCAAGATGCACGTGCTTCGTGACCTTCACGTTGTCGAAGCTCGCGGTCAGTTCTCCATCGATTGCGATATTGCTGGTATTGTTCAATGGCGCTTCGATCTCGATGTCGGCTTCGCTGCGGTCCGCCTTGGGCAACGTGGTGATGACCTGCAGGTCGCCCACTTCGACGGCGCCCGTCGCCGTCAGCGTGACATCCTGCCAGATGCCAGTGTTGCGGTCGCGAATTCCGGGAATCCAGTCCCAACCCTCGGCAGCCGAAAATGTCGGTCCGTCGATGCACTTCAATGCCGCCGTTCTCTCCGGGGCCCGCTTTGATCGATTGCTCATGCGCGATGCCTGGATGCGGCGGCGGACTTACGCGCACTGCGAGCACATTTTCGTCCGACATGGATGCAAGGGAAGTCACATCGAATTTGCCGCGCAGAAATGCGCCGGTGAACCCGCCTAGCTTTTTGCCGTTGAGCCAGACTTCGGCGGCATAGTTGACGCCATTGAATGTGAGCGTAAGACGCTGGCCTACGCGCCGTGGCGGGGATCTTGAACTCCACGCGATACCAGTAGTCCTGATGCGCAAGGCTCTCGGGAATGGCGAGATTGTTCAGGCCGTAATCGGGATCGGGATAGATTCCGCGATCGATCATCGTGGTAAGAACTGTGCCGGGGACGGTAGCGGTCCACCAGTCTTTGGTCGTGAAATCGCGGTTAGAAATTTCCTCGCCTGTCGCCTTGACTGTGGGTGCGGCGGCCAGCTTCCAGCCGCCTTGAATGGTCCATGGATTTTTGCCCGCCAACTCTGTATGGAGGTCCGCTGCAGTCAGTGCCTTCACTTTAGGCTTCTGAATTTCCCCCTTGCCGCGTGGGAAAGTAGATGGATCCTGGGGGGCGCTATATCCTGCCTGGGCGAAGGTTTGCACCAGCCAGTGACGGGATGCTTCTTCATACGTGGGCAACGCGAAATCGGGTGGTGCAGCGTTGATTGACTGAACCCGCGAGGCAGGGAGAGCCTCGCGATAGACACGAAGGCCGCAGATTTGACCTCCGAAATGCCGATCCGCAATACCTTCGAGGGGCGCGGGACCCATCTCCAGACGCCCTGCGACATCGCCCTGTGCAAGCGCATGGGTCAGGACTGGCTTGCCGTCGGCATAGAGGATGACGTTCTGGCCGTCGCCGACGAGTGCAGCGAAATGCCATGGGGAATTGCTCAACGCGTCGTCAGCAACAAGTGGCTTGGCAGATCCATCGCCGCGCCCAAGCCAGAGAGCCAGGCGCCCCTCGAGCATTCCGATGAAACGAGCATCTTCTCCCGCTGGGTCGCCGATACCCGCCAACAGCACTGAACCTTGCCGCGGTTCGGAGGAACTGAACCAGAAGGCCAGCGTCCAGGCCGCGCGCCCGTCGAGCAGCGCGTCGCGCTGATCCGGTTCCTTGTTCAGTCCGAGCCGATCCAATAGTGCTGCCGTTCGACTATCCAGTGGCGACGGAGCGGCGAGTTGCTTGGTAAGGCCAGGTCCATCGGTGAGGAACACCGCGTTATACGGGCCGTAGCTTTCTGTCGGAACCTCCTGCGAACGGGCGAGGGAAGAGAATACCAGTAGCGGGAGGACCGCGAAGGCGATTGAGGAGTGAAATAAGAAATTGCGGGCGGAAATGATCCAGGGTCGATTCAAGGCACTTGCAGATTGAATTGGCATCGCGGGCAATATCCTAATGATTTTTGCTCGGCTCGTCATGTTGGCCCACGGGGCCGGAAGAAAAGTAAAAGATCGGTTGGAAAGATGGCCGAGCCTTCCTTCCAACCGATCTCTTGTGTAAATCAGTGGAGTCCGAACCATCCGGCCCGGACTCCGTCTCGTTTTAGAAGTAGACTTTACCGGCTAATTGGATTCGACGCGCAGTGCCGTTAAAGCCGCTGATCACGCCGAATTGACCGGAGGTAAGACTGTTGTTTGGAGAGCCGAGGGACGGGTGATTGAACGCGTTGAACATCTCTAGTCGGAACTGAACGTTGTAGCGTTCGCTGCTCCCCCACTTTGTGTTCTTCAAAATCGCGAGGTCCAGGTTTTGGAAACTCGGATTGTTGACGTCCCAAAGAGCGCGGGGCGCATTGCCGATGGCGAAAGACGCCGGCATGCTAAACACGTTGGGGTTGAACCATTGCTTGTAGGTTGGAGACTGCAGTTTCGCAGTCTGGCCAGTCCACGCGGGACGTTGTCCGAACGGGTTCTGATCGGCCTGCGTAGTGGTTCCGTTGTTTACGGAACTTAGATAAACCGGGGTTCCTGTGTACCAGGTCTCGATACCGCTCACTCCCCATCCGCCGGCGATCTTCTCCCCGATGCCACCGTGGTTGAGGAACATCTGCCCAGGGCCGAACGGCAGCTGATATAGGAAACTCGAGACAATCTGGTAGGAGACGTTTTGCGTTCCAATGCCCCACTCAGCCTTCGGATTGTATTGGTCCGCGTAGGTCTGGCTGGCATTGCCCAGATAGTTCACCGCAGATGCGGCATTGTCGTACTCGCGTCCGTCAGTAAACGAGGCGGTGAAAGCCAGCCCATGCGTCAATTGCTTGTCCGCGCGCAGGGTGAAGGCGTTGTACATTGATGCAGCACCCGGCTTACGGAAGCTCGAAACGCCCGAATACTGCGGCCAATGCTTCAACAGCGCCGCCTGCTCAATGGTCGCACTGCTGGTCAGGCCGGAAGAGGCAACCGAATAAACCGTACCGGGGCCGATCACGCCGTTAAACGGGTTTGCTACCTGGTTCAGCAACAGGCAGGCACTCGATGGTGCACCCGGCGTGCAGCCATATTGCGCCAGCGTCGAAAGCGGCAGCTGGTCGTAGGGCTTGCCCGGATCGCCATTGATGAGGAAAACGCCTTTATTGGCCAGATACCCGAGTTCAAGTTTGATGCTGAATGGCATCGCGAACTGCGCACTGCCGTTCCACTGAATGGAATACGGGGTGCGGTCGTTGTCAAAATACGAGTTCTGCAGGCCGTTGCCGAGGTCGATGCCAGCAACGCACGCCGCGGAAGCCAGGCACGAAGCCTGATGGCCTTGCGGAGAAGCATACGACGGGAATGGTGTCCCCGCGCCAGGATTTGCTGCTAGAACCACAGGGTCCGGACTATACAGAGTGGCGACAGGCAGGTTGTCCTGGTTGGTGAACGACGGATTGAAGTTGGTCTGCGTCGAGAACCCTTCGTTGCCCGGCGAGCCGGTAGTTCCGGAAGCCTGGAAGGCGGATGGTTGGAAGATAATGCCGGCGGCAGCGCGAAGCACGATCTTCGGGGTGGGATTGTAGGCAAGCCCGAAGCGCGGACCGAAGTCTTTCTTGGGGAACGGCACCTGGCGCCTGCCAAACTTCGCGCCCGGTGTGCCCACGATCGTCATCGCGCCCAGCAAATTGTTGCAAGCAGGGCAAGTTTCCCCCGCAGTGAGATTGCCCGCGATACCCGCGCCTTGCAGCGGAGAAGGCGCGTTGGGATCCCAATACGTCAGTTGATTTTTGTATTCCACGTGAGGGGTATCGAAATCGTACCGAAGGCCGATGTTGAGGGTCAGTTTGGGAGATACCTTCCAGTCGTCCTGTCCATAGAAGGCCCAGTACTGGCTGGTCGAGATCGTCTTTTCGTCTTCGGTAATGTCGCCACCTGAAGGCAAGCCGAGCAGCAACGAGGCAACCGAGAAACCAGTGCTATCGGCGGTCTGCGGGAACTGACGGGTCCAACTGTCGTCCGCACTAAAAGTGCCGGAGGGGTAGCTCCACTGATAGAAGTTTTCCCGCAAGGCGCGGAATTCTCCGCCAACCTTGATGCTATGGGCTCCTACGATCTTCACGAGGCTGGCATTGATGCTCTGTGCCAGCGGGTCCTCCTGGTACTCTTCATAGCCCAATGGGCCAAGGTCAGAGAAGCTCCCATTTCCCCCGAAGCCGAAGTGCGGGAACATCTGGCCTTCGAGAGCCGACTGCGACACGAAGCCGGAGTCGAACCCGAGTTTTCCTGGATCGAAGCTGCCACCGACCGGTACGCGGTTGTAGTTCTGCTTTGAGTAGCCATAGCGGAACTCGCCAAGAAGAGTCGGGGTGAAAGTGAAAGTGTTGTTGAACGAACCGCTGAAATCCGGCGTGTGGTAGGTGCCCCCGTAGTTGCCGGGCGAGGCGGCGTTGTTGTAGTCGTTCAGCGTGGAGCCAGTCTGATTTAACTCTGAGTACCGCAGGAAGGAGTGCCACTTCTTGGTCACGTCGACGTCGACACGCGAGTCAAAGTGCCAGTAGTCGGTCGGAACAGATCCCGTCTGCTGGTAGTTGTTGTAGGTTCCCGCGCCCGAAACATTGGGCTTCGGGAAGAACGGCAAAGCAGCCGCGGCAACGGGAGAAATCCTTGCCGGATTGATTACGTTGTATTGGCCGTTGTACATGAGCGGCTGGCGCTCGTAGGCGCCGCTGGCGTTCTTGGCCACCGTATCGGGATCGAAGAGCATCGGCGTCGTCGACCCATAAAGGCTGGTAAAGTCGCCGCCGAGCCAGGCCGGGTTGGGCACAGAGTAGGTGCTCGTCTGGCCTGCGGAGGCACGCGAATCCTCAAAATCGAAAAAGAAGAAGGCTCTGTTGTGAAGGATCGGTCCGCCGATCGTGCCACCGGTTTGGTATTGGTGTGCAGATGGATTTTTTTCGTTGGGATTTGCTACGCCGGGCGCACCGAAGGGGAGAGCGTCGAGCGATTGATTCTGGATGAATTCAAAAAAGCTGCCGTGAAATGTGTTGCCGCCGCTCTTGGTGACGAGGCTGATAATGCCGCCCGAAAAGCGCCCGTTCTCGGCCGCCGGTACGCTGGTTTGCACATTCTCTTCCTGAATGGAGTCTTCGATCGGCTGGTAGGCCGATTCGTTGTTGCCGACGTTGTTCTCCGGAAGAATATTGGTCATGCCGTCGATCTGTTGTTCGTTGTTGCCGTTGCGGCTGCCGCCAATATGCGGTGTAGAGGCATTTCCGGTTGAGCTGTTGCTGACAGTGACGCCGGGAACGAGCGTGGCGAAGTCGAAAGGATTGCGGCCGTTGTCCGGCAGTTCCAGCAATGTCTGGCTCTGGATGGTTTGCCCAAGGCTCGATGTGTCGACATCGAGCGATTCCGTGGTGGCGCTGACTTCGACGGACTGGGTTACAGTGCCGACTTCGAGAACGAAGTTCACTGCGCGGGTTTCAGTTACCTGCACAAGAACGTTCTGCTGTTCGCCTCTGCGGAATCCAGCCGCGGACGCGGAAACGGTGTAGCTCCCAGGTTCCACAAATGGAATGTTGAAGCGGCCGGCCGAGTCGGTGGTGGATTGGCGTTCCTCGTTCGTCGTCGTCCTGGTGATGGTGATCGTGGCTCCCTGAACCGCTGCACCCGATTTGTCCGTTACCAAACCCTGGATGATGCCTGTGGGCGTCTGTGCATGCGCGAAGACACCCAGAAAGGCGAGGACGATCAGGCTGTTGAACCATTGTTGTAGTCGCATACTGCCTCCTGAATGCCGATGGACGACGGACGCAATCGCGGGAGCCGTGAAGGTAAATCCCTGAAATATGCGGTCCGATAGCGCTATCATTCGTGACTCTCTGATAGCGTTATCAATCGACGAGCAGAAGAAATAACGCTTACGAAGTACCTTTGTCAAGGGTATTTTCTGCAATTCGACGAGAATCGAGCTATTTGTGTGCTAGAAATGATATCGCAATCATGGGGGTTGCCGTGGCGATCGATCTTTCCGATGCTCGTTCTGTTCTTGCCATTGACGTTGGTGGCAGTCACATCACTGTTGCACGCTGCAACCTCAAAGGCTTCGGGATTCTTCGGACTGCGAGGGCAGAGCTCCCGCCGGACCCTTCCTGCGACGAATTTTTGGACCTGATTCACAGTCTGAGTCACGAGATGTTGCCCGATTCATCGGTGCCCGTTGGGGCGGTTCTTGCCGTTCCGGGCCCTTTCGATCTCGTATCCGGCGTCAGCCACATGCAGCACAAATTGAAATCGCTCTACGGCCTAGACCTGCGGAAAGCACTGGCGGAACGGTTTGGGTGGAGGTCGGGCCAATTCCTTTTTGTCGGTGACGCGGTCGCGTTCCTTCTTGGTGAGGTCAATTGTGGAGCGGCTCGTGGCGCCAGAAAAGCAATCGGAATCGTTATCGGTACAGGAATCGGCTCCGCCTTTGCATGCGATGGTGAATTGGTCACGCAAGGCCATGGAATACCGCCGGGCGGCGAAATCTGGAATCTCCCTTACGGCAATGGGATCGTCGAAGACTTACTTTCGACCCGCGCGATCAAGGGAGGATACGGTGCGCTGACTGGGAGAGACGAAGAAGTGATATCGATCGCTACCAGAGCCGATTTCGACCCGGAGGCGCGGGCCGTGTTCCAAAGGTTTGGATTGAACCTGGGCCGGGTGTTTCGCGATGTGCTGGCCCCTTTCGGGCCGGACGTTGTTGTTCTCGGGGGCGGTATCTCTCGTTCTGCAAGGCTTTTTCTTCCTTTCGCGCAAAATCAGCTCAACGGTTTCGGGTTCAAGTTGGTAACATCGAGGCTGCTCGATAAGGCTCCTCTTGTCGGTGCGGCCTCGTTTTGGCGTAGTGATACCGATATCTCCACGAAGGCGGCAATCTACGATCCCGAACGAACTGATTCGCTTCGTGATGGCCCATAAGCTCACCATTGTCGTGTTTGTCCTGTCGGGCGTCGCGGCGACGGCAATTGCTGCGTCCGGCTCGTGCAAAGGGCCAGAGGCACTCGAGGCGCAAGCCTTGGCTCATCCCTCGGCCCGTATCTGGGGAACACTCGGCGGGTGGTTCGGCGAGCGGCACGACTACGCATGCGCGATTCCTGCGTTTGAGTCAGCTCTCAGACTCGATCCCAGTTCGGCCCGCATGCACTACTTCCTCGGACTTTCCCTCTATTCGTCTGGTCAGGTCGCTTCGTCAATCGCAGAACTCCGGCGGTCTATCGAATTGGACTCGAACGATGTTCAAGCGCGCCTCGCTCTTGGCGTGGCTTATCACCAATTAGGGCGTGCAGCTGATGCGGAAGCAGCCTGGGAAAGCGCTCTTGCCATTGATCCGAACTCCACGACGGCTCTCGACTGGCTTGCCAAGGCGCGGATTGCCGAGGGTCAGTTCGGCGCGGCGATTGAATTGCTTTCTTCCGCGCCGGCGGACGAGGATCTCACCCTCGATCGAGCGCTGGCATACTCCCAATCAGGAGAGTTTGACAAGGCTGCGGATACATTGAACGCGGAGCTTGCGAAGACGCCCGGCGTGCTGCGGGTCGGTACAGCACTCGCAACGGTTTACGTCCAGTCCCATCGCTATCAGGATGCGACGAACCTGATTCGCACCGTACTGCAGGCCCATCCCGACGATGCGTCTACTGAGCTGCTTTATCTCCGACTGCTTGTTCTCCAGGACGATGACGCGGACGCACAACCGATCGCGCAGAAAATGTTGGCCGAACACCCACAGGATTTTGACGCGCTCTATCTTTCCGGCGTTGTCGAGAACGATGAGCAAGAATATGCCCAGGCCATTGAACATCTGCGAGCCGCAGCTCGTCTGAAGCCTAATCACTACGACGTACGCTTTAATCTCGGTACGGCGTATGCGCACCTGAGACAGAATGAATCGGCGCGCGATCAGTTAGAGAAGGCGGTGATTCTTGATCCTTCGAAGGCTGAGGCTCATTTCCACCTAGCGCAAGTGTGGCGCGCGCTCGGCCAAACCGCAGACGCGCAAGCACAGCTGAAACTTTTTGAGCAATGTCAACAGGCCACTACTACGCTTGCACTGGGCCAGACAAAGGCGGGCCAGGCGGCACAAGCTCTCGACGCCGGAAACACGACGCAAGCAATCTCACTGTATCGCGAGGCAATCGATGCCTTGCCCCAGGATGCCGTGCTTGAGTATGACCTGGCACTTGTGCTGGATCGCGCGGGCGATGCGACTGCCGAGCGTACATCCCTGGAGAGGGCCTTGCAACTCAGGCCAAACTTTGCCGCGGCGGAAAATCAGCTTGGCCTCGTGACTGCGCGCGCCGGCGAAAGCACGGCAGCAGAAAAGCATTTCCGCAATGCGATTGCCGCAGCGCCAAGCTTGGCGGAAGCGGCGAACAATCTTGGCACGCTGCTTGGCCAACAAGGACGCGACCATGAGGCCGAAGCGTTCCTGCGATCTGCTGTTTCGGCGAATCCGCGCTTTGGCCAAGCTTGGGTAAACCTTGCGGCGACCCTAGCCAGCGAATCACATTTCTCTGAAGCCCGAAACGCTATTGAGTCCGCACTGCGGATCGATCCGCGGGATTCCGATGCGCTGCGGCTTCGTGAGATGTTGTCGGATGCGGCGAACGGCGAACCGACCGGACCCAAAGCGAGCAGTACCTCCGCGCGAAAGCCACAGTATTGAATCCATGACCTATCCCAGTAATCATCCATGGTCCCGACGTCGTTTCCTTCAAGCCGGTGCCATGGCGGCTGGGCCGGCGTTCGCACCAAGTCTGTTGCGGGCTGCACAGCCGGTGTCGCATCTTGATTCTCCGTTTTCTCGGTTCACCGATGTCGCAGAGCAGGCTGGGCTCACGCAGCCTATCGTGTATGGTCCGACGGGAGAGGTGCCTTACATCATCGAATCGATGGGTGGCGGCTGCGCTTTCTTCGATTACGACAACGACGGCTGGATGGATATCTTCATCCTCGGCGGCCGGCTTCTCGAGAGTGTCCCGCCCGGCTCCGGCAATCGCCTGTACCACAACAACCGCGACGGGACATTCTCTGACATTACCGCGAAGTCGGGATTGAATGATCCAGGGTGGGCCAGCGGTGTGTGTGTGGGCGATTACAACAACGATGGTTTTGAGGATTTATTTCTTACGTATTACGGCCACAATCGACTCTATCGCAACAATGGCGATGGCACATTTACCGACGTGACGGCGCAGGCGGGGCTGTTGCATAGCGGCAATCGTTTCGGCACTGGCTGCACTTTTCTTGATTACGATCGCGACGGTCATCTCGATCTATTTGTGGCGAATTACGTCGAATTCGATTTGGCAACGGCGCCGAAACCAAGCGTTCATGTGGCGACCTGCTCGTATCAAGGCGTGGCAGTCTACTGCGGCCCGCGCGGACTTCCCATTCCAACTCACGCGCTGTATCGCAACAATGGAGACGGCACGTTCACGGATGTATCGAAGGCTTCCGGGATCGACAAGGTCGAAAACTTCCTACGGCCTTACTGCTGTCTCGCTTGACATAGATGAAGATGGTTGGCCCGACATCCTGGTCGCGGCCGACTCCACGCCAAGCCTTCTCTTCATGAACAATCGCGATGGAACGTTTCGCGAGGAGGCTCTGATCCGCGGACTGGCAGTGAGCGGCAATGGCCAGGAGATGGCCGGCATGGGAATTGCACCGGGCGACTACGATCTTGACGGACACATCGATATCTTCAAAACGCACTATCAACTGCAGTCAAACGGCCTCTATCACGCAACGACCAAAGGGGATTTTGAGGATGTTACGGTGGAATCGCGCATCGGTGCGGAACGGCGCTTCGTGAGCTGGGGCGACTGCGTTTTAGATCTCGACAACGATGGGTGGCCCGACATTTTCTACGTCACGGGCAATGTCTATCCTGAACTCGAACGCGTTTTCAGCCGCTTTCCGGCGCGCAGCCGGCCGATTCTTTTCCGTAATCTGCACAACGGCGCCTTCGCGGAGGTTGGCGGTGACGCTGGCCCCGCGTTCATGGCACATCATTGCAGCCGAGGGTGTGCCTTCGGCGATTTCGACAATGACGGTGATATCGACATTCTGGTGATGAACCAGAACGAGCCCCCATCGCTGTTGCGCAACGACGCGCCGCCTGGCAACAACTGGATCAAGGTAAAACTCGAAGGAACCAAAAGCAATCGGAGTGCGATTGGTGCGCGGGTTCTGGTTCGATACGGCGAGCATGTACAGGCGCAGGAGGTGATGAGCCAGACCAGCTACCTCTCGGCCAACGATCCGCGGCTGCATTTTGGATTGGGATCCGAAAGTACCGCAAGCATCGAGATTCACTGGCCTTCGGGCGCCGTTGAGAATTACAAAGCCTTGCACGCGAATCAACTGGCTACGATTCGTGAAGGAACTGGCATTGTAAAAGGCCCGCCTTTTTTCGCGAAGACTTGACGCGGCCCTATTGGCTTCCTTGCCCCTTCAGCATGGCCTGAAGCTGAAGTGCTTCTTTGTTTCCTGGGTCCACGTGGAGCGCCCGTTGCACAACCGTGTCGGCTTCAGAGAACTTCGACTGGCTCGCTAAAGTTGCCGCCAGATTCACCAAGGCTCGTGAAAATGTGGGATCGCTTTTGATTGCCTCGCGGAAGAGTTGTTCCGCTGCCGCATCCTTTCCTTGCTGGCCATAAAGCGTGCCCAGGTTATTTTCCGCGTCTGCGAAATCGGGTTTCAGCGCGATCGCGGTTTTAAATTCCTGTTCCGCAACGACCTGCTGGTCCGCTCTTCCCTCCGATAGCAGCGCCAGTCCGAGATGGTCATGCGCATCCGCAAGCTTGGGATCGACCTGGATCGCGGTTTTGAATTGCGCGATTGCATCGTCCATGTGGCCTTGCTGGGCAAGTGCGCTGCCGAGGCTATTGTGCAGGTCCGCAGAGTCGGGGTAAAACTGCATGGCCTTTTCGTATTCGGCAACTGCGGCGTCCGTTTGGTTGGCGCCGACAAGCGCGCGCGCCAGGTTCACATGGACCAGGTTGTATTGCGGGTTCAATTTCAGCGCTTTCTGGAACTGCGGGATCGCTTCGTCGTATTTGCCGGTCCGTGTCAGCGCGACGCCGAGATTATTCACGATGCGGGCATTGTCCGGATTGTCATCCTTGAGCTTGATCCATTCGGCGATTGCATCCGCCTCCTGGCCTTTTTCGGCTAGCTCCACGGCATGGTCAAACCGCGTATACATCTCGACCGCTGGCGTGTCGATTTTCACCAGGCCATCGGCCGGAATATTCACGAATTCGGGCAGATTCACCGCGCGATTCGCGGCCGTGGGATTGTCTATATAGATTGCCGGGCTGTCGTTGCCCTGCTCGTCGACGTGTGTCAGATACATGCGCGTAAAGGGTCCGCGGCTCTTCGACGAAAAAACCAGCCATCGTCCATTCGGCGACCAACTGTGCCAGGAGTTCATGGGATACATGTTGGCGCGCATTTTCCGAGGAACTCCGCCCTCCGCCGGTACGATATACAACTGGCCATCGGGACGCATGAGCAATCCATTGTGCGCTTGAACAAAGACGAGCCACTTGCCGTCGGGCGAGATCTTCGGAAACGAATTGCTCATCCCGTTTGCTGAGGCGCCTGTGATTGGTTCTGCTTTGCCGCCTTTTCCATCGTTGAACGGCACACGATAAATGTCGTATTGGATCTGGATTTCATTGGGGTCGTTCGAATGCGTCGCAATGGGCCTGCCCGGCGGATAGGGGTCCCGCGCTTTCGCCCGGATGAACACGATGTACTTGCCGTCGGGACTCCAAACGCCGTTGGCCTGCACGTAATCGGCATCGTCGGCGCCGGGCAGCGGATGCCGCTCGCCTGTGGTCCGGTCGTACCAGTACAAGACTCCTCGCGTAGGGTAGAAAACCTGAAGAAATTTGTAGTCGAGAAAGTTGGCGACATAGAAGTTGTTTTCCGATGGCCGCTCGGCACTCGTCACCATGGTCAGTACGTATCGGCCGTCGGGCGACACTTGCGACATGAACCCAACACGGTTGAATGCGAATTGGCGATCGCCGCTCGGATTCCACGAAATGATGTCCTGGCTGCGGATCTCCGTCTGCGGCTTGAGCGAAACCACCGCGTAGAGCCCCTTATCGTTTTGCGGCCCGTCCATATCCATGCCAAAGGTTTTGCCATCGCGCGAAAACGAATGACAATTCGCGCACGTGTGCATGCCTTCAAGCACGACCCGGCTCTGCGGCTGATCGATGGATCGAAGACGCCACTGGATCAGGGGAATCGCCGTCGGAGCCAGCGGTTTGATTACGCCTTTTTCGGTCTCGGACGGCATCAGCGGTACGTCGCGATAGAAAATCGGTGCGCCGACAGGATCTTTCGACGTGAAGATAGCAACTTGCCCATCGGAGACAGGGTGACGTGAATCATTTGACGCAAAGCCGGTGATGGTCACTCGCGCCGCGCTGGTCACGGAGTGCTGTTTGATCTTCTCCCACGTCTTGCCATCGGGAATCCACGTGTGCGCTGAGGCCTGTCCGGGACTCAGTTTCGGTAACTCATTGCGTGCAGAGATGCAGCGCGGATCGATCTCACCAATGCTGATTGGAGCGCCGAGCGATTCGGCGCGCACCGGTGCAGATCCATCGCTGAAATGCACCTCAATGCGCCAGCGATTTACGCCCTCGATGTTATCGCGCCAGATGAATGTGGGCGGAGTGATCTCGGGCGGAAATATGGAATCATTTTGGGGATAGTTGATAATGATTGCCGCGGGCGTCTCTTCCGCTGCCAAAAGGACGGACGGGGGGCGAGCGCCCACGTGCCACATGCTTGCAAGAACTGCCCCCACTGCAGCGATAACGATACCATTTGGTTTCACGAAAAATCCCCTTCAGTTCGTTCTTTCGATCAAGCTTTTGGGATTGATCAATTGGCGGGCGGCTGCCAAGGCACTTGCTTTCGATGGATTTTTTGCCCTTTTCTGTTGCGCTGTCAAGAGTTTATTGCGCCAGATCGGCCCTCGCCGAACCGCAATTTGATCTACTCTCTGTTTTCGCCGGTGAGAAACATCGCGACCGCTTCAATCTCTGCCAACAATTCGGGTCACCATAAATGCGCTTGAATTCCCCGTCGAGGCAGGTAGAGGATCAGTTCTGGCAACGTCCTAGGATCTGCTGATTCCGGCTGTGCTGGCAGATTCAGAGGACATCACGCCGGGGAAGTCGGTCAAGATTGCTGCAGCGAGCCTTATAAACCTCCTGCACCAGGCTCGCAAGAGACCGGACCGGAGTCTAGGAACAAGCTTTATCACCAGCCTTCGCCTGGTCAATTTGGAGCTGCGACGATCGTACCTACCGTTACGGCCAACCATCGATGACAAAGCATTTATTATCATAAATATAGATCGCACGTTAGGACTCCTTCCTAACGTTGCCATCTCCGCGAATGGCGGCATAGAGTTGCTTTCGGGCTCGATAGTCGAATCTGAATTTCACGAAACGAAAAGCATAAACCGAATTATGAGAGGGGAAGAGACGACGCCAAAGAACCTTTTGCAAACGCAGAGCGCAACGGACTGGAGACGATCGCCGGGTCACCGATTCGGCGGGCGCGGTCGTTGTAGGCGCGAAACCGAAAATCACAAATGCTGCGACGAACCTTAAAGCAGACTCCGCAGGAATGGCGGCGGCTGCCTTGAAGTCGACAACTTGGTCGCTGGAAGCGCATTTTCGAGAGGTCCGAAGAATACATGAGTGCGAATGCAAGGCCCAGTGCACCAAACCCGGGCAGAAATCGCGGCGCTGGCCGGCTCGTAATTAATAAGCAGAAAGCGGGGGCCACAGAGAATTGCACGAGGCTGATGGAAATACGTCGGAGATTTACTCTACAAGTAATAGCTACCGACCAGGAGGGGCATGAGGTTCTCAATTTAACTAGAGTGGCCCTTGCACAAAACATCACTGAGAAGACTTTAAGAGTCCTCAAAATCCAAGAGGTCCTTGAATTGCTCATTGAAGCCGCTGGAGAATGGGGTAAATAGAGCTGCAATCCGCGCGCACCATGACAACCAGGAAATTCTCTTAGGCGGTGTCCGTCCACTGCGATCGGCGCTCCTTTTAACCGCTTTTATTAGCGATTTCAGAACGAGCAGGGGCATCGAGCATCACGGCACACAGGAAAATCTCCTCTGGGCGAGCAGACTGAGTCCTGCTCGCACCCAACGCGCCCGGCGCAGATCCTCCAGATCCTCTAATCCGTCGCCGCGCGATGAAAGCGCTGCGAAAGCTCGCTTCCGCGGCGAGCACGTCGAGCGGCGGCGCTGCTTCCTCGGGGCAAATTGTATTGGGTAAAGATGCCCAAATGCCGCGCTGCCCGGTCCGCTGCCTTCGGTCTTCCGAAACTGGGTGGCTGATCTGGGATGTCAAGCAAACGGCTAGACACCCATTATCGAAAAAGGCGAGATCGCGCCCCCCTCTCGGGAGAGGCGTTCGTGTTTCGGTTTTCTGCCGCCCGCAATATTCTTGAATATTCTGATGTCCGCCGCTACGTCACTCCGTCTCAAAATCGGTGGAGACACTGAGTTCCTTCCATATTCGTGCTTCCTCTAATCGCGCAAGATCGTTCTTCTCCACCGCGGCGTACGCATCGCTGCCGAGCAACAGTCGCAACGGAGGGTTTTGCTCCTGCGTCAGATGCAGGATCGCCTGAGCCGCCTTTTTCGGATCACCAGGCTGCTTCCCGTTGTAGTTGCGCTGAAATCTTGCGGTAGCTCCAACAGTCGAGTCGTATGCGGGATGACCTTCGCTTAGTTCGGTGGAACTCCCCGCGAAGTCCGTACGGAATCCACCGGGTTCAACAATTGTGACCTTGATGCCGAGTGGTGCTACTTCGCGCGACAGCACTTCAGAGAAGCCTTCGACACCCCATTTCGCCGCCGAATAAGGCCCACGTCCCGGAGGGCCGATCCTACCGCCCACCGATGAAAATTGAATGAAGTGGCCTGTTTTCTTTTCGCGAAAATACGAAAGAGCTGCCTTGGTCACAATAATCGTTCCGAAGAGATTCGTTTCGATCTGTGCCCGGAATTCCGATAGAGGCGTGTCTTCGATGGACGAAAGATTGCCATATCCCGCATTGTTGATGACCACATCCAGCGAGCCAAATAGATCGATCGCCGCCATTACCGCGTTTGCTGCTGCTGCTTCGTCGGTAACATCCAACGCGAAGAGCTTGACCTGATCACCATATCGTTCCGACAGATCAGCCAGCGACTCAATGCCCCGAGCTGTCGCCAACACCTTATTGCCCGCAGCAAGGCCCGCTTCAACAATTGCGCGACCCAGACCACGAGAGCTGCCGGTGACTAACCATACCTGCGCCATTCATCCTCCTGTATCGAAGCCAACCACCCGTAGATCCTGGCCGGATATTCTGGAGAAGCTTCTCAAACTCAAGATTGGATGTGCGATGGGTATACGAACGGACTTGTTAGTTACGGAGGAAATCGCCGAATCTTCAGATCTCAGGGCGGCTCCCTTCGAGTTCGAGAGAGCCAGGAGGGTTGAGGCGGCGCTCTCAATTCTCGAAGGCAAATGGAAGATCGTTATTCTGAACCGGCTCTTCGCGCGCCCTATCTGGCGATTCTCTGAGCTTGAACGCGCCGTCCCCGGCATTTCACAACGTATGCTGTCGCAACAACTGCGTCTCCTTGAGAAGTGCGAGTTGGTGAAGCGAACCGTTCATCCTCAATTTCCACCAAAGGTGGAATATGAACTCACCGAGTTTGGGAAAACGCTCTGTCCGGCGATGAAGACGCTCGTCGATTGGGCGATGACCTTCCCCAAGACCCGCCAAACGTCCGATTGAGGAGTGTACCACTCAGGACGCAGCGCGGAGCGCGGTTGCCAGTCTGATCACCGAGGTCAACTGGGCTAACCTGCGGTCAGCTGTTGGTTCTTGATGAGCCGTTCACAAATCCCATGTCGTAAACTCTCAACCGCACTTGCCTCTCGTGTTGCGCTCATTTTGTAAGAGCTGCCTGCCCCGCGTGGTACGAAGCGTGGGTCTCTCCCCAATGCCAAGTAAGGGAAACATGCGATCGTGCATCGCAGTCAGATGACCGAGTAGATGGAAAACGCGGCTCCTCCCCGGAGCGGCCTGTTGTTGAAGTTGTTCATCGCTCAGCTCAGAAAGGGTCTTGTTAAAACGGCTAATGACCAGCCTCCAAGAGTTGAGAAATGTAACGCAGAGAATCTCTTCGTTCGTCATTCTTGTATGCTCTCCTTACTAGTCTGAAACTCGGTAAGTTGCTGCCGGCTACCGAAAGAGTGCGAACGCCGAAATACCAAGGGCGACTGCATCTTCAAGCAGAGCACCTGGTAGATCGCGTCGGAACATCCTCGCTAAAAGGCCCCTCGCCTTAGCTCCTCCGAATGTCCCGGCCACAGCTCCTATAATTCCCGCTACCAGCCCGATGATCATTCCATGACCAGAAAGCCCAATCGCAAGACCGCACAGAGCGCTCGTAACGATTCTGGCGATGAATTGAGGAGCTACCAATCGGCTTGGAGTCTTCGCAAGCTTGTCGTTGACCATCTCTGCGATCGCCATCAGTGTCAAGATGTACGGTGTGAACGCATAGCCCAGGAAAGCAAGCCAAGTGTGGTCGAGAGGCAAGATGCCAGAGTGGACGGCCCGACTGACAGCCGCCAATCCAATCAGGGCTCTTAGTCCGGAGGCGGTCCCAATTAGAAATGCGTTGATGAAGATAAACATGAAAGCTCCTGTAAGCTCGTTCGAGTGTTGTCCGGTAGGTTTGATAACTTGTGTTCGCGCTATCCGCTCGTGGTTTGCAGCGAGACCCGCACGGATCTGTAAAGCAGATACGCCACGAAGAATTGGAGGATGGCGATAAAGAGCGGTCCAGCGCATTTCCCAATATCATGCTCAAACAGACCGATTCCGGCATCCAGCAATTGCATGGCGCCGGCGAGCGCACCCAGGATCAGCAACGCAGGCGTCGACTGCTTCTAGATCGCCCCCAATGCGAACAGAGCCAGAGGAATAGTGCGCGCCGCTGCGTACAAGGCCGTATGATCGAGCGGCGTGACGCCAGCTGCCGTGATGCGCACCAGCACCTTCCCGTCTGTGACCGTTGGTTTTGGAAGCTCGACGAGCTTCAACGCTTCATAACCGCTAAACTGCTCCGCTCTCATTGCACGCATATCGCTTCTCCCTTTTCCATGTCACTCCCTGACCTGCGCCGCTAGGCCGCAACCCCGGAGATCATTCATGTCGATCGAGACCACCAGCAAGTCCCGAATTGATTGGGCCCTTGATCCTCGTCGAGCACTGTGGATTATTGTTATAATCCTCGCTGAGGGATTAGATTCGTAATCCTGATTTGGTCGCAGATTATCTATCTTTCAATATGATTGAAGAAAACAAAGCGATTCCACCAACGACTCGCGCGAATCGTTAGCTCGGCTGGATGATTAAGTTTGGCGAAGTTCAGCGAAGTTCGATAAGTATCGAACTGAGTCTCTCTCTAGATAATTGATTTTAAAGTAGATTGGCTCCTCAGGTAGGACTCGAACCTACAACCCTTCGGTTAACAGCCGAATGCTCTGCCATTGAGCTACTGAGGAGTGTTTGGCGCAGCTTTATCCTTTAACAAGTTAGCAGACCGACCTCGCCGCGTCAAAAGAGCCTCAAGCCTCCGATCCCTTCAACGCGATACCATAAAAACACCCCTGATGGAGGCCCCAATGTCGCGCATATCCCGTCTCGATCGCTCTAAAGTGACCCCTGACTTGGCAGCCCTCTTCGACAAGGCTTTTTCTCAGCGCGGCAACGTGCCAAACATGTTTAGGGTCATGGCCCACCGTCCCGAGATCTTCGCCACGATGCAGGCGCATTTTGGGGCGGTTCTTAACACGGGGACCGTCCCCACAAAGCTGAAGGAGCTCATCATCGTCCGGACCAGCCAAGTCAACCAAACACCCTACTGCCTGGCCAGCCACACCATCCTCGCCCGTGGCCTGGGTTGGACGGACGACCAACTGGCTCATCTTGCCGACTGGTCCCACCGCGACGACTTTACTCCCGCGGAGAAAGCCGCCCTCCGCCTCGCCGAAACGGTCACCGGCAACGCGCACGAAGTCACCGACGAGCAGTTCGCCGAGCTGCGCAGCTTCTATTCTGAAGGCGAAGTCGTCGAGCTCCTGTGCGCCATCGGCCTCTTCAACTACTTCAATCGCTTTAACAACGCCCTGCAGATGGAACCGACAAAGCCCGGCGAGGGAGGATGCGCAGCTCCACTTCCTGAAACCGCCGCGACGCGGTGAGATCAAATCTATCCTTTTTTCCGAGCGATCGCGGCGCTGGAAAGCCCGTCACCCGAACGCACGCTCGACCTCTATTTCCCGTATCCGTTCTGAACCCAGATTTCGAAGCCACTCGCAAGGAGTCCCAAAACTCGCATGAAGCTTGAATTGCCCCCAGGAGTCTTCCACGCCTACCTCTTCGATTGCGACGGTACCATCGCCGACTCGATGCCGCTCCACTACAACGCTTGGAAGAAAGCTCTCGCCGAGTGGAATTGCACCTACGACGAGGAACTCTTTTACTCGTGGGGTGGAAAACCGGTTCGCAAAATCATCGCAGACTTGAATGAGATGCATGGGCTTCAGATGCCGATTGAAGCCCTCGCCGCCCGCAAGGAGGCCTTTTACCACGAGCAGCTCCCGCAGCTCAAAGCCATCCCCTGCGTTCTCGAGCACGTGCTCGCCCAGCATGGCCTCATTCCGATGGCCGTTGTCTCCGGCAGCCGTCGCGCTTCCGTCGTCGGTTCGCTCACAGCGCTTGGCATACTCGACAAATTCGACACTCTCGTTTGCGCCGAAGATTACACGCATGGCAAACCGGCGCCCGACTGTTTTCTTCTTGCCGCCGAACGCCTCGGCGTAGAACCGGCCAGCTGCCTGGTCTTCGAAGACACCGAGCTCGGCATCGATGCCGCAACCGCCGCTGGAATGGCTTCCGTCCGGGTGCCTCAGATAAAGTGGGGAACGGAGTCTCTCCAAGAAGCGTAGGATCATTTGCCGCAAGAATTAATTGCATGCCCTCAACCCCGCAAAACCTCCGCATGGAAGAGAAGGCGACCTCAGCCCACACCGGACCACTGCCCGTACTCGCCGTCGCCTGTGCCGCCGCCCTCGGCCATCTGCTCACCAACGGCCAATACGGTTTCCATCGTGACGAGTTGCAATTCCTCTCCGACGCACGACATCTCGATTGGGGTTTTGTCGCCTATCCTCCCCTCACGCCGTTCATTGAGCACATCGGCCTCGCTCTCTTCGGTCTCTCGCTCGCCGGTCTCCGCCTCTTTTCGGTCCTCGCGCAAGCCATCGTCATCCTTGTCAGCGGCCTCATGGCGCGCGACCTCGGCGGCAACCGTCTCGCCCAGGTAACAGCCGCGCTGGCCGTCGCACTCTCTCCCCTGCCCATCTTTGAGGCCACCGAATTTCAGTACACATCGTTTGAAATGTTGTGGTGGGTCCTCATCGCCTGGTTCACCATTCGCCTTCTCAAATCCGAGAATCCCCGCTGGTGGCTTGCCATTGGCGCCGCCGTCGGCCTCGGCCTTCTTACCAAATACTCCATCACGTTCTACGTCGCCGGAATCCTCACCGGAATTGTCCTTACGCCTGCGCGCCGATTTCTCAGATCAGGCTGGTTCTGGGCAGGGATCGCCCTAGCCCTTCTGATCTTCTCGCCCAACTTTCTCTGGCTCACACGCCACGACTTCATCTCTTACCACTTCCTCCAGCACATTCACGCGCGCGACGTGGGCGAAGGCCGCGCCGAAGGATTCTTGAAAGGCCAATTCCTGGCCTGCGCCAATCTCTTTGCCGCGCCACTGTGGCTCGCCGGTCTCGTCGCTTTCCTGCGCCATCCCCGCTACCGCATGATTGCCTGGATGTACCTCGTTCCCTTCGCAATTCTTTGGCTCGCCAAAGGCCGTTTCTACTATCTCTGCGCTGCCTACCCCATGCTCATCGCCATGGGAGCAGTCGTCGGCGAGCGCTCGGTGCGCGGCTTGCCGCATTGGGCGCGCGTTACCGCGGAGACGGTGTTCTTTGTTGGATTATTGGCAACGGGAGTCTGGTTCTGCGCCGGCTGGGTCCCGATCGCCTCCAGCGGACCTCTGCGCGATTTCGCACTAAGCCACAGCGGAGATCTTCGTGAAGAAATCGGCTGGAACGAAATGGTCCGCTCCGTCGCCGAGATCCGCGACTCCCTGCCCCCGGACCAGCAGGCCCATCTTGGCATCACCACCGGAAACTACGGCGAATTTGGAGCGATCGAACTACTCGGCCCCTCCTACGGGCTGCCTTCGCCCATCGGCACCACTAATTCCGAATGGCTGCGCGGATATCCCACTCCAACGCCCAACACGATCATCGCGCTCGGAATCACCCGAGAACAAGCCGATGAGATCTTCACTGACTGTCGCTGGGCCGGCCACAACGGCAACTCCGAGGGTATTCGCAACGAAGAAAGCCAATATCACCCCGACATCTTCGTCTGCGGTCCGCCGCGGAAGCCCTGGCCGAAGTTTGGCAAGAGCACCAGGACTTCGGCTGATCGCAATCGAACCCTAAAGCTTCAATCCGTACAAAAATGGGTGCCCCATCCTAGCTTCGCTAGGGTGGGAGAGCACAAACCCAAATCAACCGTAGTCCCCTTGAATTCTCGACCCACCGCAACGTCAATACAACAACACCGCCACGCGATAAATCGTGAACGCACCATTTACGTCCTGCGCCGGGCAACTCCCAACCGCCGCCTTGTGATAGCGCCCAGTCGCCAACTGCTCCACCAGCGGCGCAGGCAACTGCGTCACGTCCGGATTTTGCCAGCGAAGGAGAAAACTTGGTGGATCGCCGCCTTGATACCTGCCGGTCGATGCGCAATAACTTCGCGCTTCGTTCGTGTCCTTCGTCACCATCATCTGTCGCGCACGCAGCAGCTTCGCAAACGCCGTCTCCACTTGCGTCTGCGTCAACACCGTCACGGCCCGCTCAAAGTCCGCAACCGCGAAAATCAAATTGCCGCTCGCCACCGCGGCGATCCCGACTCGATCCACTTCCGGGTTCAGTAAATTGGCGCGATGCTCGGGGGAATCCAGCCAACCCCCATGGATCGTTTCTGGATTGGAACCGACCGCAATGTTCTCTTCCACGTAGCTGAAGTGCGCGCCCGCCGCTCCAGCACGTGCCGTCAAGTCCAGTTCTCCGTCGTAGCGGTGCGCGATCGGACCTTCGACCGCCATGCGCAGGCAATGCTTCAGGGCAGCGTCCGCCAGAGCAGGATCCCACGTCAGGCTCCCCACGCCCGCACTGGCACGCGCTGCGTTCGCCAACGCAAAAAGCTGTGCGGCTTTCATAGGCGCCGATTCCGCACCTTGAGCCCGAGGCGACAAAGTTTCCGATTGCTGCGCGACCGCATGGACGCCTACCGGCAGATAGCCAATGAACAGCAAGCAGCAGGTAACCGCGCCACGCTCAATTCCATTTACATGCATCCGTTCAGCGATGCCTTTCACGCGCATCGGTCCTTCTCCGCACGCCGGATTCAACCAGAATCAGCCCACTCCCGCAATCAATACAGCAGCACCGCTACCCGATACGCCGTGAATTCACCTTCAATCCCTTGTGCCGGACAACTGCCTACCGCCGCCCGGTGAAACTGTCCTGACGCCATCTTTTCCGTCAAGGGGGCCGGTAATCGATCCATCTCCGAATCCTGCCAGCGCATGATGAATCCCGGACGCAACGATCCCTGCACTACCGGCAATCCTCGGTCGGCAGCGCAAGCCTCGCGCGCCTGTCCATTGTCGGCCAAAATTGTCAGGCCGCTCGGACGAATCAAACCTGCCACTCGCATCTCCACCTGGGTTTGCGTCAACGCTTTCACACCGCGGGCATAATCGGCCGTTGCATACAACACACCGCGCGCCGCCACCACAGCGATCCCCACGCGATCCACTTCCGGGTTAAGCAGGTTCGCGCGATGCCCCGGAGAATGCATCCACGCATCTTGGATCACTCCTGCAGTCGTGCCCACCGCAACATTCTCTTCAATAAAATTGAACAGCGCTCCTGCCTTCCCCGCGCGCGTCGAAAGATCGTCTTCCCCCCCGTAGCGATGCGCAATCGGCCCTTCCTCCGCCATGCGCAAACAATGATCCCGCGCAGCCGCTGCCAACGATTCATCCCACTGCAACGCGCCGGCTCCCGTCTGCGCGCGCGCCTGGTTCGCAAGCACCATCAGCTTCTGCGCCGCATCCGGAACCAGTGAGCCCGTCCCCTGCTGTCCATACCCAGTCAGCGACACGCCACCAAGCCCTGCAAACCCAATCACCAATCCACAAAGAAATTTGCTCTGTCTCACCGTTCGCATACCTTTATTCCTCGATAGACCGTTGCTGCTCGCCGCGATATCTTTGACAACCGCTCTCGGCTGTTTTGCGCCACGCTCCCGTTGCCGGGGGTCTCGCCGGCTACCACGGCGGCTGGGCGACGCCCCGCGCGACGTCTTGATCCGCGGACGCGGAGAACGACTGGGCAGTCAGAATGAGAACTAGTATCGCCCGAGGCCATTGCCGCGCTGGAAGGCATGGGGCTTTCTAGGGTGGGGTCGGATCCTCTGCCCTGCCATCTGCGCCATCAAGCGCTGGTTTGAGTTGGCTATTCCGGAAATCGTCGCGGGGTTTGGTCCAAAGGAAAAGAAGCAGGACCGGCAATCCGATCACGCTGGTAAGCAGGAAGAACCGAACCCAGCCGATCTTCTCTGACAACACCCCTCCCGAAGAGGCCACCACAGTGCGGCCAAGCGAAGCAAGCGAGCCAAGCAGCGCGTACTGAGTCGCCGTAAAAGCGGGCGAGCACAGACTGGAAAGATAGGTCACCAGCGCGGTCCCGGCCATTCCACCCGTGATATTTTCAGCGGTGACACATAAAGCAAGGTAGCCGATCCGATGCCCACCTACAGCCTGCAGAACGAAAAACAAGTTCCCCAGCGACTGCAAAATACCGCACAAAATCAGCGACCGGAGGATTCCGTACCTGGTCGTCACGACACCGCCCAACAGAATCCCTGCCACAATCGAGAAAAATCCGAATACTTTCGAAGCGGCGGCGATCTCAGGGAGCGAAAATCCCAACGAAATATAAAGTGGCGTGGACATCACTCCCGCCATCGCCTCGCCCAGCTTGTATCCAAAAATGGAGAGCAGGATGACGGGCCAGAGCGGCCGATGCATGAAATCGCGGAAGGGACCGATCACTGCCGCCGAAAACGCGTGGCGAATCGCATCCCATCCCGATCCCGCGGCATAGGAAGTTTCCGCGGAAACCTTCGGTTCGGGACCGAACAGAAACGCCAGTATTCCCACACCGACCAACGCAGCCATTGTGGCGTAGGTCGCGAACCATCCAGCGTATGCTGCGATGAACAGGCCGCCTGCCCCGGAAACCAGCATGGCGATCCGGTAGCCGGACTGATCCATGGCTGCCCCGGGAGCCTGCTGATCTCTGTTCATGCTCTCTACCCGCCAGGCTTCGATCACGATATCCTGGCTCGCAGATAGAAATGCGACAAGTACCGCAAAGGCCGCCATTAAAGGCAGGTTGCGCTTCGGATTACACAATCCCAGGCCGAGAATTGCACCCATCAGAAGGATCTGGATGGTGATTCCCCAACCGCGCCGCCGTCCCAAAGGCAGCGGTGGTTGCACGCGATCAATCAGCGGTGCCCACAGAAACTTGAATGCGTAGGGCGTGGCAACCAGGGCGAAGGTGCCGATCGCTGCGCGCCGCACGCCAACGGTCGAAAGCCACGCTGAGAGAGTTGAGTAAGTCAGGAGGAACGGCAAGCCGCTGGCAAATCCGAGCGCAAGCACCCGCAGCACCTGCGGTTCAGTGTAGGCTGCAACCGCGTGCCGCCAGTTTGTTGCAGCCTGTCCTTCCTTGATTTGGGCATTGATTCGGGCGTTGATTTGGGGTTATTCCTTATCGCGATTTTCGGGCACCCTGTTTCAGCCACTCGCCCTGCTTCAGCTTTTGAATGAAGGATCGCTGAGAGCAGTCTCAGAGTAGCGCCGGCAAAGCGCAAATGACAAGATAACCAAAACACGAATGGCCTCGCCCACGGCTCGCCATTGGCAGGCATTGCCGACTACTCCGGCGGATGGGTCGACACCGCTCTCACCACCGTTGCCGTGAATACTTTCCTTTTCCTGCCCGGCATTCTGCTCGCCATCGCCTTCGCCGAATTTCCCGGGCCCGGGTTTACTAATCTGGTGCTGGCCCTCGCCATTGGAGGCTGCGGCGGGTACACCCGCTTGGTCCGCGCGCAGGTCATGGCCCTGCGCGATCGCGAATACGTCAACGCCGCCCGTGCTCTGGGCGCCAGCGGCCCTCCGCATCGTCATCCGACGTATCCTTCGCAACATCGTGCAAGCCCTTCTGGTGCAAGCAGCTATTGGAATGGCAGGCGTCATCCTGCACTGAGGCAACATTGTCTTTTTCAGGCCTCGGAATTCCCACCCCAACCCCAGATTGATGCCCGATGTTCAACGACACCCACTCGCATTTGTTTCACTCGCCTCGCCTCGTGCTCTTCTCCCCTGCTGCGGTTCCCGGCGCCCTTCTCGCCTTCAATTTCCTCGGCGATGCGCCGCGCGACCAGCTTGATCCTCGTACACGCCGTGAAATAGGGCTATGATGGGGCCATGTTTGCCTTGCACAAGGGCGACTGCGAGCACTGCCTGCGAACCTTCCGCTATACCCTTCTCCATGCGGGGTTCGGCGATTTCTCCTATGCCTATTGCGATTGCTGCGGCATGCTCGCAACCTTCAATTACTCCGACAGTATTCTCGTAAAACTTCCACCGCCCTCCGCACCGCACCAGGTAATCGATTCCGACTGGGAGCCGTTTCTCGATGCCTGCGCCTGCGGCGGCAGTTTTCGTGCAGCAGCAGCGCCGCGTTGCGTGTTCTGCAACTCTGTTCTCTCCGCCGAACACGCCGCAACCCATATCGAGCGCAATACCGTCGGCTCCGGCCGCGGATGGCACTGGCAAGGCAATTGGACTGACCTTTATTGCATCGCGCTGGAAGACCCAAAAGATCCCGGAAGCCTGCGTCAGGTCGAGGATCCCTTCCTCGAACGCAAGGCGCACGCGGAGAAACCCAAGAAGGGCCTCTGGTCCCGTGTCCTTAGCTTCGGCCGATGAAGATTGGCGTCGTCAGCGACACCCACGGCTTGCTGCGCCCTGAAGTGCTTCCGGCGCTGACAGGCGTCGATCACATCCTGCATCTGGGCGACGTCGGCAAGTCTGCCATCCTCGCGGCACTCAGAAAAACCGCACCCCTCCATGCAATCCGTGGCAACGTCGATACCGACGGCCCGTGTAGTCGCCTGCCGGAGACCGAAGTATTGATGTTTGAAGGTCACTACCTCTACCTGCTTCACGATCTTGGGACGCTCCACCTCGATCCGGTCGCAGCAAAATTTTCCGCCGTGCTCTACGGCCACTCACATCGGCCCGCGATCGATCACAAAAAAGGTGTGCTCTACTTCAATCCGGGCTCCTGCGGTCCCCGCCGTTTTGAGCTTCCAGTCACAATCGGCATGCTCACGATCGAATCCGGAAAAGAGCCGCACGCCGAGATCGTGCGACTGATTTCCTGATCCGCCAGCTGACCGCCGCTTTCTCCGCCATCCCAGTATCCGAAATAGCGGCTCGCTCCATCATGCCTTGCTCATGTCTGCCTTGCTCCAATCGAAAGGATGGTTTGGCATTGATGTTTGGAATTCATTCCCATGACAGAGGCGAAAGAATGATCGCAAGATCGCTGGTATGGATGGCTCTGATGATGTCCGCTCCTCTTTCGAATTCCCTGGCTGAAGCTCCTGCTCAAACATCTGCTCCGAATCCGATGGAAGCCCCGGCCGAGTCGAGCACCTCAACCGATTTCTTCATCATGCCGGGATCGGATTTCGATCGGCCCGGTCTGGTGCCGCGAGCAAATCTCAATATCGGCATCGGCCACACCTTTGGCTTCCTCAAGAAGGACCCCATCGGCGATGAGCTCACCTTCGCCTACACCTACGAAAACGCCGGTACCCACGGATTCTTCCACACCGATTTCGGATCCCACACAGAGGCCCTCGGTGTGATGAAAAACTTCGGCTTGCCAAAAGTGAAAAGCGTCAGCGGATATACCTGGATTCAGGCCGGCCTGTCGAGTTTCACCGGAAGCGCCCACATTGAGAATCGTTTCTACAACGGCGAATCGCTGGGCGCCGTCATTCACTTCAACGATCACAACTCGATCTGGATCCAGGAAACCTACAACAAGATACCCACCATTCCCTGGTACACGACCACAGGCATCGGTTATACCCGGAGCTGGTGAACCACAGCGGGCAGCCTTGCTCCAACGCGTGGTGGCGATTTGAAATCGCATCCGCCATAAATCACGGGGCTGGCGACAAGACCCCCAAAAACATAATCCAGCGCCCCCTCATCGTGGCCGAGAGAGGATGCGCTGGACCAGAACTACGATGGAATTTCCTTAGCTTCCCCGCGTCACACCGGTATTGAAAAGCCGGGTATATTCGCTGACATCTTTCGCAGAGCCACTCGGCCCCACCGTGGTTTCAATTCGACGCGAGAAAGGATCGCTCGCCGGCTGCTGCATCGGATAAGGAATCGGGCTCTGCGTTGTTCCCTGACCCTGGTCATTGGGAGAATGACTCAGCGGTGCGCCCGCAAGAGCTTGCCGCTCTGTTGGAGCTACATTGCGCTCCGCAGATGGAACGGGTGATTCGCTCCCGACAAGGGGTTTGAGCGCATCGACAACCTTTTCAATCCGGTCTTTTCTGAGGCGTAATTGCTCAAACTTTGAAAGAATCTCGCTCAGCTCCGCGCTCGCTTCATCGAATGCGACGCGATAAACCTCTTGTCTCATGCTCGCTCCAGGCGCGTAGTCTAACACGCAGGCAATCTGTGGGAATCAAAGATCAGTGCAACTCACAACTACAACTGTGCAGACCCGATGCCCCCATTTTCATCCCCCGAATCGTGCAAAACATCCAGTAAATGGTCACACGCATTGCGTAACGAATGAGGCGGGGGGTAACCAATGCACACCATTCGATGAGATTTGCCGCAAAATACGGCTGTTTTGGCTATTGTTTCGGTGCTGGCCTATCTCAAAGACCATGCGCGGACAACGGTTCACGGCTTCTTCGGAGCAGGCTGACTCGGTGTTTGTGTCGGATACGCCTTCTCCACAGCCGCGCGCAGTTGCTGCAGCAGCACGACCGTCGGGCCGTCCAGCCCATCCTTCATTTCGCGATTCCACACCGGCCCGATCAGTTTGCCATCGGGATTCGTCGTATAAACCCGAAGCATGTCGTCGCTCGGTCCCACCTCTGCACCAACGCCGAAGCCATCGTCATCTTGCCCCGGTCCCTGTCCCGGCTGGCGGTTCTGCGTCGTTGGGTTTTGCGGTCGAGGAGGACCACCTGAAAGTCCCACGCGATTCTGTTCTCCCACCATGCGCCCCTTGCGCACAATGAACACCAGGTCTGCCTCTTCCCGCCGCGTTACGATGCGATACCTTTGCCAATCCTCGATTCCATCCTGCACATCGGCGATAGCCTGTCGATCGTCAGGATACAAACCAGGCCGCGTGATATCGCCCGCCTGTGCTTCCACATAAACGAAACGAGCGCTCATGAAAACCGCGGAAACGTCCGAATGCTTTTTGGGCTTTTGTTGCGCGAGAGCAAACACCGGCGCAGCCAACATGAACAGTGCAATTGCCTGATGGGCTTTCATCCGCCGACCTCGATGCGAAAACCGCAGCGAAAACGAATCGCAAAACGGCAGCTACTACCCTACACCCTTCATTCGCGCCGTGGCTTTGCCTCACTTAGACTGCCTTCGGGTTCCAAGCGACGAGTCCGCGTCCCTCCCGGCGATCTACCTTCATTAGTTCTCCGCCAAGCGTCCCGCAAGCCATCGAACGCAGGGCTTCGAGCGAAGTTCGCCGCTACCGAGAATGAGGCACAGTTCAACGAGCGGCGGCTCGCCGAAGAGCGACAATCTCAAAATTTATGCGGGGAATGTTGAATCCGCTTTTAAATGGGCATCGATCCGTCAGGCGACGAAGCGGTGATTGGAATCCGAGGCGGCCGCGGGATTTGCAGCCAGCCAGGACAGGACAAAAACGCGCGTGTCTATTGATCTAGTAAGAATAGGATGGCGATTCTTTTTTCTCCCCGCCTGTACCTTGCGGGTCTGCTCCGGCCAGCGGCTTCAGAGCCTCGACAACCTTCTCTACCCGCTCTTTCCGCAAACGGAGCTGTTCAAACTCCCCAACAATCTGGGTGAGCTCTGCGTTCGCTTCATCGAAAGCGAAACGATAAACCTCTTTGTTCATCTTTCCTCCAAGCCGGCCATCCACTTGCTTGCCGGACCAATCGATCTTCAGCCCATCCCAAACGCTCGGCCTGCTTTGCCCGTGTCGTCGGCCGGCCACTCATTCTGCCGCCCCACACGGATCAGCGCGCCATATCTCTACCGTCTATGCCCTGGACAGCAAACCATTCAGAGCGCGCGGCAGAATCCGCGATTCCCTCGTCCCAAGACCATGCCGCAAAGCATTGTCAATTCTGCGCTGGAAGGGATCGGAAGACTGCTCTCCGGCATAAGCTGGCTCTGCATTGTCTGCATTGAATGCCGGCTCCGGCTGAAGCGTGGGTTCAGGAAACGACTCCTGCGCCACCTCGGTCTTCGCCTCCATTGAAGCTTCCGCAACTTGCTGCACCAGAAAAGGAGCCGCTTCAGCTTCGGAAGCCGTTGCGGTCTCGGCCATCGGACCCTCAAACAAGAGCGCCTTCAGAGCCTCCGCCACTTGTTCGATCTGTTCCTTGCGAGCCTGAAGCTGATCAAACTGCCCGAGAATCTCCCGGAGCTCCGAATTCGCCTCTTCATAAGCAAAACGGTAAGTTTCTTGTGTCATGGTTACTCCAGGGGCGTAGACTAGCACGAAAGGTCCTTCATTTTGGATGGAAAGTAATGAAACTAAAGGTACAAAGGTAATCTCGCACAGCTAAAGAGCTGCCCTTTTGTCGAAAATCTGACCACTCGTTTTCTGCTATTTCTTCAGCGGATCGAAGCGAACCCCGTGGTCCCCTTTCGGACCCGCTTTTACGACACCGACTGCAGGCCGCGCCGTTCGCGGCCGTTGTTGCTGCTGAACTTTAAGGCGTTCCGGACGCGCCGTTGGAACGGGTCAATCACACCGCCTTCCGCCTCCGGCAAAGGCACTGGAACCTGATTAAATGTGTAATTGGTGGGTTCCGGGGTGGACGCCTGCCCCACCGGTACGGGCCCCGCAGGGCGGATTGCTTCGGGACCTCGGGCTTGCTGCCCCAGAATCGGTCCAAGAACCCCAACAACCGATTCAAGTGTCCGTTTTCGCCGATTCAACTCCTCATACTTCTTAAGGATATCTTGGAGTTCGGCGTTGGCTTCGTCGTATGCGACGCTATACACATCCTGTCTCATACTTTCGTTCTCCGGTCTAATCTCTAGGCGCACAGCTTAGCACGGATGGTACACACCTTAATCCAAAGTAATCTCTTAACTCGCGCACAAAAGTAATGGAAGATGGAAACCATTGAATCGAAAGTAGTTGAATGACAATCTTTCCCCAGTTTCACCGCATATACCTGTCAGATCGTCGGCTTGGCCCGCTCCTCAATTGGCTCCACGCGCACCTTGCTGATCCGCCTGCCCTCCATCTCCACCACCGTCAGCCTGCGGTCTCCAAACTCCACGCTCTCTCCTCCCTTCGGAATCCGGCCCAGCCGCATCAGGATGAAGCCGGCCAGCGTCTCCACTCCTCCCTCGCGCGGCAGGCTCCACTGCATCTGCGTCTCGAGGTCTCGCAGGTTTGCCCCGCCATCCAGGAGCAACGCCCCGCTGGCGGTTGTCAGAACCGGTCGCGCCGGATCGTCGAACTCATCCTCCAACTCCCCGGTCAACTGCTCAATCGCGTCCTCAGCCGTCACCAGCCCAACCGTCGATCCGTATTCGTCCACCACAATCGCCATCTGTCGCCTCCGCTGCTGAAAGTCCCGAATCAGGTCCAGCACCGTCTTCGTCTCCGGCACCACCAGCACATCGTGCATCACCTGGCTCAAACGCAACTCCACAATCGCCGGCATAGAGGCCATACCCGCACCGAGTCCTGTCGCCAAACCGGCAGCCAGCCCGGAAGTCGGCCCCGCATGATCGCCAGCCGCCAGACGCACCGGAGCTCGTTGCGCGGAAGGCCGGAAAAAAATCAGCCGCGCCAGGTCCTTTGAATACACCACCCCCACGATGTGCTCGGGGCCGCGGGTCTCGTCATAAACCGGTACCCGCGAATGCATGTGGTCAATCACGAGAGCACTCGCCTCTTCCACCGGCGTGTCTGAAGGCAACGAAAAAATCTTCTGCCGCGGGGTCATAATCTCCCGAATCGGCACATCGTCCAATTCCAGCGCACGGTGCACAATCGTTTCCTGGAACTTCGGCAGAACTCCCATGCGCCGCGCCGCCGTCGCAATCAGCTTCAGCTCTTCCGGGGAATGAACCGCGGAGCGGTCCGTCAGCGGCACATCGAAACCACGCAGAATCAATGCTGCTGAATTCCGCAAAAACCGCACCGCCGGCCGCGCCAGCGCCATAAACAAAATCATCGGAGGCGCCACCGCCACCGCCAGCGCCTCTGCCCGCCGCAGGGCAAGCGATTTCGGCACCAGTTCGCCCACCAGCACCTGCAAATACGTGATGCAGGCAAAGCTCACCGCAATCGCGGCCATGTGCGCGTACACCAGCGCATGAACCGGAATCGTTGGAAGCAATGCGAGCCATCCGAGAAAAATATTGGCGGCGAGAGGTTCGCCGATCCAACCTAGCGCCAGAGAGCACAGCGTCACGCCGAGTTGAACGGCCGGCAAAAACTCGTCCAGATTGTGCTGCAATCGGCGTACCGCGCGCGCCCCCGGAACCCCCGCATCCACCATCTGCTCGATGCGTGTATCGCGCACGCTCACCAACGCGAATTCCGCAGCCACGAAAAAAGCGTTGACCAGAATCAGCAGGCCTACGGCGACGAATTGCAGCAGCGGCAGACCGTGCATCTCGCCTGTGAGAATAGCATTGGTCTCTCGTCCGTGAGGCCACGTCAGCCCTGGGGAACTTACCCGCGAATCTCTGCGTACTCATCTGCAGTGGTTCACGGAGTTCATGTCACCGAGACAGTCCAGGGTGACAGCTGCGGACCGCATCCGTCTGACTTATGGATTCATTTCAATTCCATAAGCTGGCTTTATCCTTCATGTATCCATTCGGGGGCCTCGAGCACTTTTCTTGAGAAGCTCTCTCAACACCCGGGGAGGGGCACTTGGCGTCAAAGAAGGGCAAAGCGTTTTGGATCTGGATCGGCTCCGCCGCGCTCGTGGTTGTGCTGGTGCTGGGCATTATGGCCGCCCGCCTGGTCAAAGGCACCCAGATCGACCCCAATCGCCTCGCAAAAGTCCAGCGCGGAGACGTCGCCCGCTCCGTCATCGCGACTGGCAAAATCCAGCCCATCACCAAAGTCGAGGTCAAGTCCAAGGCTTCCGGCATCGTCGAAAAGCTCTACGTCGACATCAATAACCGCGTCCACAGAGGGCAGCAACTCGCACAGCTCGACCAGCAGGAAATCGTCGCGCAGGTGGACGCCCAGCGCGCGCAACTGGCCGCCGCAGAGGCCAACGTCGGCACCTACGAGGCCAATATCGAGCAGGACCGCGTCAACGCCGCAGCCCCCGACCTGCCTATGTACAAGACCACCCTCGACCGGAATCTCCAAATGCAAAAGGAAGGCGTCGTCAGCCAGCAGGCCCTCGACAATGCCAATCGCGATTACCTCGCGGCACTGAACAAGCGCGACGGAGCCAAAGCCCAAATCGGCGTCGACAATGCCAAGCTGAAACAGGCGCGCGCCCAGGTCCTGCAAAGTCAGGCCAGCCTCAAGCAACTCGAGGAACAGCTCAGCTACACCACCATCGTCGCCCCCATGGATGGCGTCATCCTCTCCCGCGACGTCGAAATCGGCGACGCAGTCAGTTCCATCCTCGTGCTCGGTTCCACCGCAACCTTGGTCATGACCGAAGGCGACACCAATCAGGTGTACGTTCAGGGCAAGGTCGATGAGGCCGACATCGCCCACGTCTACATGAACCAGCCCGCCCGCATCAAAGTCGAAAGCTTCCGCGATCGCGTCTTCAACGGCAAGGTCACCAAAATCGCCCCTCTCGGCGTGGAAAAAGACAATGTCACCACATTCGAAGTGCGCGTCTCCATCGACAACCCCGGCGGAGAGCTCAAAGCCAACATGACCGCCAACGCCGAGATTCTCCTCGACGAACACAAAAAGGTTCTCACCGTGCCGGAGAATGCGGTCACTTATGACAATCAGAAAAACGCCTTCGTTCAGATTCCCGACAAGAGCCAGAAAGAAGGTTTTCGCAAGATCCCAGTAAAGGTGGGCCTGTCCAACGGCTCCGTGACCGAGATCGCCAGCGGCCTGAAAGAAGGCGACCAGGTCGTGTTGCAGCAATAAAAACGGCCGTCACCGATCTACTGCCGGCGATCGACGACCAGTGCTTCGCCGTCCTTTGTCCACCCACGCACAGGGGTGTTCAAAAACGAACAGAGTGCCGTCCACGGAAGCCAAACGCCTTGGAATGGAACTCTGAATTCATTGGCTTTGGGTCGAATCCTCTTTGGCATATGGAATGCACTTCATCACGCGTGTCGGCTGCTACCCGGAATTGCGGGCGGTCTCTCGCCGAATCGGCAGTGCCGCATTAGGAATTGACAACTTCGAACTCAGAACTGCGAACTCTGAACTGTTTTTGAATCGAGGAACACCATGAAACTTTTCTTCGCTACAGCAACAGCAACCGCGGTCCTCATGGCAGCAGCCCTCCCGGCGCTCGCCTCTGAGGCCACCTTCGAACGCAACCTCTCCGTCAGCGGACGCGTCGACCTGACCGTCTCCACCGGCTCCGGCAATATCCACATCACCCGCGGCTCCGACAGCCAGATCCACATCTTCGGCAAAGTCCACTCCAGCAACTGGAATGGGGAAAACGAAGCCCGCGTTCGCGACATCGCCGCCAACCCGCCCATCGAGCAGACCGGCAACATCGTCCGCATCGGGAAGCGCCACGAAGAGAACTGGCACAACATCAGCATCGATTACGAAATTCAGGCGCCTGCTTCCTCATTCCTCTCCGCTGACTCAGGCTCGGGAGACGTCGTCGTGGAGAATGTCGGCGATAATGCCAAGCTTTCCACCGGCTCCGGCAACATTCACGCCAACGGGCTTCACGGCAGTTTCTCCTCGAGTACTGGCTCCGGCGACATCGTTGCTGAGCAAACCGGCGAAGGCGAAGTCAAGGCGCAGACCGGCTCCGGCAACATTGAGCTGCAGGATATCCATGGCGGACTACACGCCCACACCGGCTCGGGCGACATCAAGTTCCATGGCGTGCCCTCGATGGATTCGAAGCTTGAGACCGGCTCCGGCAATGTCGAGCTTTGGCCCGGAAACGCAGGCTTCATCCTTGACGCTTCCACCGGTTCCGGCAGTGTGCACTCCGATCCCGAAATGGTGGTCCAAGGCTCGTTCGACCATCACCACGTCACCGGCAAGGTCAACGGCGGCGGCCCCACAGTCCGCCTCGAAACCGGCTCCGGCGACATCCGCATTCACTAAGAGCCACTGAGAAAGTTCGCTTCATAAATGCTGTCATCCTGAGCGACCGGAGCGCTGCGAAGGAAGCGAAGGATCTGCGGTCGCTCTTCGCGATGCAGCAAGAGAATGGTTTCCCACTCCTCTTTCGCCTTTTTCCTGGCGAAAGGGTGGAAAACCACGAACACCAAATCAGCCGCCGTCATCATCGGCCGCTAAAAAAGTTTGTTCCTCAGGCGAGGTCTTTAAGTTCTTCTGGGAGGGCCTCGCCTGCCTTTTTCCCTCCCCCAATTCTGCTTTTGCCTTTGCTCTTGCTTTTCCCTACTCCCTACTCCCTGCTTTTAATCTCCACGCGAAAATAAGGCCTATCCTTCTCCTCCGGATCACCCACAAACTCCTGCTCCGTCTTCGCCGCATCGTAATCCCGCCACAACCACATCATCTCCTCGGGAAACTCTGCGGCACCCTGCCCCGAATTGTGCGTGCCCTTGCCAAAGCTGAAATGGAAATCGTACCCCTTCGTCTTTAAAGAATTCGCCATCCGGATATTCGCCAATGGCCAGCTACCGTACTTTGGATTCTCCATGTCGTTCGCGCCATCCTGCAGCCACACGCGGATATTGCGCTTCGGTTCCCGCAAAATCTTCTCGGGATAATCCTGTCCCCCATCGGGATTCGCCGGATCCTCCTTCCATTGAATGGAAGTAAAGCTGCCGATCCACGAAATCACGCGGCTGAACTCGTCCGGCATCTGCCATGCCGCATTCAGACTGCAAATCCCGCCGGACGACAACCCGGTAATTGCATGGCTATACGCATCCTTGCGCAAGTTGTACTTCGCCCCCACATCCGCCAAAATCTCATCGCGCAGAAACCGCCCATAGCGGTCACTCACGGTGTCGTAGAGTGTCGAGCGCATTGAATCCTTCAGCGTCCGCTGCCACTTGTCGCCGTAAGCCTTCACGAAGTTGTACGTCGGCGTCCCCGGCGCATCCGCAATGTCTCCAGGATTGATAAACACGCAGATCATGACCGGAATCTTCTTCTGCGCAATCAGATTGTCGATCACGTTCAGCGTCGGATTGTTTCCCTCGCGATCGATATATCCGCCACCATCCTGAAACACCATCAGTGCCACAGGCGTCTTCGCGTCATACTCTGCCGGAACATAAATCCAGTACTCGCTCTTCATCCCGTCATAAATCTTGCTCGTATGGATAATTTTTTCCGACAGCTTTCCCGAAGGCACGCCGTCCTCTAAATACGACAACGCCCCGAACGCCGGGACATCTAGGCTCCCGCCAAACTTCTCCCCGTTCACCAAATAATGAAACTGGTGTAGTCGCCCCATAGGCTCCACATCGGCGACGCCGTACCATAGATGCGTGCCCGGGAGTTCTTCCATGGGCTTCGCCGCAAAGTCGTCGATCACCAGCAACGGCGCGGTCTCCGAATCCACCGCAAAGAAAAACTGCGATCCGCGCCCGGCCCACGCCGTCCCGGCCTCCAATTTCTTCGCATCGAATGTAGCATCGATCCCCGCATGCAGCCCCGCGTCATGCGCCTTGGCCAACTCAATCAATTGCGGAGCGGTAAGCTTCTCCGCACTCCATGCAAGCGGCGCAATCGCGACCGCAAACAAAAAAAGACCCCAGCTTTTCATGCGCCCATCCTACACTGAGTTTTCCGCCCGTCGAAGAGCCGCGGTTCAGGAAGTTCGATCAGCAAGAGAATGGGTGCCCATCCTAGCCTCCACTCCGGGATCCCCCGCGAACACTCGATGTCCCCGGCGAAAGGTCTTTGTTACTGGGGTGAGAGGTTCACGTTCGTGGGGTGGGAGAGGTTGGGAAAGCACGTACCCAAACAAACCTTTGTCATCGTGAGCGACCGGAGCGCAGCGGAGGAAGTCGAAAGCCTGCCCTGAGCGAAGCCGAAGGGGACCTGCGGTTGCTTTTCGCGATGAATCGATCACCACGAAATTGGGTGCCCCATCCTAGCTTCGCTAGGGTGGGAAAGCACGTGCCCAAATAAACCTTTGTCATCGTGAGCGACCGGAGCGCAGCGGAGGAAGTCGAAAGCCTGCCCTGAGCGAAGCCGAAGGGGACCCGCGGTTGCTTTTCGCGATGAATCGATCGCGAATTGGGTGCCCCATCGTAGCTCCGCGAGGGCGGGAAAGCACGAACCCAAATCGACCGTCGTCGCCTTGAGCGCCTGGATGAAGCGAACGATACATCGACGAGGCCAGGTCAGATTGAATTGCGTTAACGGCCATCCGCTTGGCAGATCGAATCCCCGCAGACTACAGTGATCACGTTGCGTCAATCGCCTCAGTCGCACACACGAGCGTCTCCGGAGTGACAGTGAGGATCCCAATGAAAAATCGGCTTCGCTTGTGTGTTCGGATAGTCGCAGTTGCTCTCGCATTCACAACCGCTCTGGCAGCGGCACTCCACGCGCCCGCTCAGCAAGTCGCGCTCGCACCAAAAGCCATGCCCGCCCTCGGCACCGTCGATGAGCGCTATCAGTCCTACAACATCGAAATGCTCGAAGTCACCGGCGGCCGCTTCTGGGCCCCTTACAAAGCTCAAACCGCTGCTCCAGCCGACACGGCACAAACCACGCCCGGCGGCATGCCTGCCAACCTCTATCGCTACCGCGCGCCCATCGACCTGTCCAATCCCAAACTGCGCAAACTCGCCGCTGCCCTCGGCCCAGCGTACATGCGTGTCAGCGGCACTTGGGCCAACTCCACCTTCTTCCAGGATTCCGATGATCCCGCTCCCGCAAAACCACCAACCGGATTCAACGGTGTTCTCACCCGCGCCCAGTGGCATAGCGTCATCGATTTCTCGCATGCCGTGGATGCAAAACTGGTCACGTCTTTCGCCATTAGTCCCGGCGTCCGCGACGTTAACGGCATTTGGACCCCCATCGAAGCGCAGAAGCTATTGAATTACACGCACTCCATCGGAGGCAGCGTCGCCGCCGCCGAAATGTTCAATGAGCCCACATTCGCCTCGATGGGTGGCGCTCCGAAAGGCTATGACGCTGCGGCGTATGCGCGCGATTTCCATGCCTTCCACGCCTTCGTGCAAAAGGCCGATCCGGAGATGAAAGTCCTTGGCCCCGGTGGTATAGGAGAAGCAGGCTCGCTCGGACCCATGCCTGGCATGAATCTCGTCAAGTCAGAAGACATCCTGAACGCCGAAGGCCCGGGCCTCGATGCCTTTTCCTACCACTTCTACGGCGCCGTTTCCAAACGCTGCGCAAGGATGGGCGTAGCCGGTGGCACCACGCCCGAAGCCGCACTCACGGTCGATTGGCTTTCACGCACAAATCACGACGAAGAATTCTATGCCGCGCTCCGCGACCGCTTCACTCCTGGCAAGCCGATCTGGCTCACAGAAACCGGCGAAACCGCATGTGGCGGCGATCCCTGGGCCTCGGACTTCATCGATACGTTTCGCTATCTCAACCAGCTCGGCTCTCTCGCCAGGCGCGGCGTGCAGGTCGTCATGCACAACACCCTCAACGCCAGCGACTATGCTCTCATCGACGAAGCCACGCTCACCCCCCGCCCCAACTACTGGGCAGCTGTCCTCTGGCGGCGCTTGATGGGCACCACGGTTCTCAACGCCGGAGAATCTCACGCGGCAGGTCTCTATCTCTACGCCCACTGCCTGCGCAACAAGCCGGGAGGAGTCGCGATCCTCGCCATCAACGCAGACAAATCTGGTGCGAACGACGTCGAGCTGCCCGTCAAATCGATGCGCTATAGTCTCACCTCGAGCGATCTGATGAGTTCCACCGTCCAGCTCAATGGAGTCGAACTCGCCCTCACGTCGGATGGCGATCTGCCCCCAATCAACGGCGTGGCGCAGCGCGCGGGCCACGTCTCTCTTTCTCCTGCAAGCATCACGTTTCTTGCGATACCCGGGGCGCACAACGCCGCCTGTCGCTGAACGCAACCGGCGACGGCCCAAAGCATGGCCTATTTGAGGAAGTAATACGGGTCGGGATACTTGACCGAGTATTCCGCTTCTGGATTGCCACGCAAATCGCTCCACTGGTCGCCAACATTCAAGATAATCTTGTAACCTTCCGCCACAAGTCCAGCGCGAGCAGCCGATTTGTAATCAAGAGCAGTCGAACTTCCCTGTCCCGGTTTCCGCAGAATCAGCTCCTGCCATCCATCGAATCCTTGCGCGCGCAAATTCTGCTCCGTAGCTCCCCGCTCCGCTTCCCCTCGCCCGGTAAGAAAAAACGCGTGCACGCCCAGCCGTTTCGCTTCGTTGAAAATCCGCAGTGTCCCCGGAATAGCCGGCGCCTTCGCCGAGTCCACATACGCGTTGAAAGCCTTCGCGTCATAAGCAAAACCAGCCTTCTCCATCTCTTCATAATTCGACAGCGTCGTCTCATCGATGTCGAGCACAACCGCCAGTCTCTCGTTCGGGCGCCGCCGCGCCGTCCGTAGCCGCAGAAAAGCAATCGCCCGCTCTGCCTGCAAATCGAGATCCTTCGCATAACACCCGCATGTGCATGTGCAAGCGTGATACTGCTTCAACTCGTCCTTCAGCGTGTCGAGATTCGGAATCCTCTCCGAAGGCGCAACCGGAGCGAACCGCGCCAGGCCTTCCTGGGTCTGCGCGCCCACCGAAAGCGTGGGTACAAAAACCAGCGCCAACAAAACGCCGCCAAACCAACCTCTTCGAATCATCCGCATCAGACCAGTTCCTTCCTTCTCATCAGAACCACCGCCCGCCTGGGTGGTCGTCCCATCCATTTCGCTTCATGCAACGCAAATCCGCGAACATTCCAGCCCTGCGCGGTGTCTAACAAAGTAGATTAGCGCGCGTGCCACGGGCCATTTCTTGGAACCGAAGCGCAGGAGCAGCCTATGTCAGAAAAAAATCCCGAAATCGTCGCCGAATCCCCCGACGCTCGACTCGCCGCTTACCTGCAGCGCTTCTGGCCCCATCGCTCCCACGAAGCCGGCACCTTGCGCAATCTCTGTTGTCTCCTTGGCTTTCACCTCTGGGCGCAACCCGATTACTCCAGCCTAGCCCCGCGCCGCAGCATACGATTCTGCCGCTGGTGCCCCATGGTAGAAATCGACGGCACCCGCTACTCCTGAGGCCTGCTGTTCCCTGTTCCGATTCCCTGTTCCCTATTCCCTGATCCCTGCCCACTGTACCTGCCCTCTGTACACTGTTCCCATGATCCGCGTCTTCCGCCCGATCCCCGTCGAATCCCTCAAACTCCTCGTCTTCGACCTCGACGGCACCCTGATCGACTCCGCGCAGGATCTCTGCAACAGCGTCAACGCCACCCTCACCCAATTCGGTCGCCCCGCACTCCCTGACGAAGTCATCGCCAGCTACATTGGCAATGGCGCGCACCTGTTGGTCCGCCGCGCCTTCGCCGCCGACGACGGCATCGACCCCGACGAAGACACCCTCGCCAAGGGCTACGCCTATTTCCTCGATTACTATCGCGAGCACAAGCTCGACTACACCTACGCCTACGAAGGCGTGCTCGAAGCCCTCGCCGCCTTGCGCACCGTCCACGACGAATCTGAGGCCCAAGCAGATTCCCGGCCCGCTACATCGCCCCGCTCCATGGCCGTCCTTACCAACAAACCCGTCCGTCCCGCGCGCGCCATCTGCGAAGCGCTCGGCCTCGCACCCTACTTCCTCAACATCTACGGCGGCAACAGCTTCTCCACCAAAAAGCCTGACCCCGAAGGCCTCTTCGCCCTGATGCAAGAAGCCGACGCGCGCCCCGAACAAACCGTCATGATCGGCGACAGCCAGGTCGACGTGCAAACCGCGCGCAACGCCGGCGCCTGGTGCGTCGGCTGCACCTTCGGCCTCGCCCCCGGTAGTCTCGAAGCCATCCCGCCCGACGTTCTCGTCGATTCGCCAATCGACTGGACAGCCGCTCTGCGCCCTGCGAAAATTAATGCAGAACAGTAGCGCAAACCCTGCGAAAACTTCGATTTACTCTAACTTCGCGAGGCCCGTCACTGTTTCACGCATTTTGAGAATTGACTGCCGCTTGCGACTTCCCCTTGCGCGTACCCGCTTCGGGAATCGCACGCCGCCTCTGTTGCGTCCACACAGCCAATTTCGCCCGTCCAAGAAACAAACTGAACTTTTGCCCTCACGCTGTCGCCAACGTTTTGCACTCTTGTCGTACATTCGCATTCGCCTTGGAGATTCCGCATCATGCGCTCTTTTGTCCTTGCTCCTTCTTCTCGCCGCACCTGGCCTCGTCTTTGTCTCGTCAATTGATGTCTTCGCGTGCAAGCCTTCCAGCCCCGCCGCTCCGCCCCCAGCACCATCGGTGCAAGGCGTAGTCGCCGATCCCACCGGAGCCATCGTCCCCGGCGCTGAAGTCGACCTCGTCGACACCACCGGCTCCATCACCTGCACGGGCCACTCCGGCGGACGACGGCAGCTTCCAACTCACCGCTCCACACACCGGCAACTACACGCTCGTCGTCTCCGAACCGGGCTTTGAGACCGTGCACAATCCGGTCGTCATCGCCACCCGCCGGTTATCTCTGCCGCAGCAGCCATCGCCGCCCACACCTTCGCCGCACCCATCCGCATCGTCCTCCCCATCGCCGCCGTCGCCACCAACGTGCGCGTCACCGCCGACAGCAGCGAAGACCTCACCGCGCCCGAAGACAATCACGACTCATCCGTGATGACCGCCGACGATCTCAAGGCGCTGCCCATCTTCGACAACGACTACGCCACCGCCATGAGTGCCTTCCTCGATGACAGCGCCACCGCCACCGGCGGCACCGGCCTCATCGTCGATGGCGTCGAAGCCAATCGCGCCACCGTCTCCCCATCCGCAGTCCAGGAAGTGCGCATCAATCAGGATCCTTATCTCTGCGCAGTATTACTGGCCGGGCCGCGGTCAGATGGAAATCATCTCCAAGTCCGCCGCAGACCACTACCACGGCCAATTCAATTTCTACTTCCGCGACTCTGCCCTCAACGCGCAGAACGCGCTCGCACCGTCAAAGCCGTTCGAGCAGCGCCGCATCTATGAAGGCCACTCACTGGCCCCATTCCACACTTCGCGAAAAGCAGTTTCCTCGGCACCTTCAACCGCGCAGAAGAAGATCTGGACGCGGTTGTAAACGCTACCATCCTGCCCACTGCCGCCAATCCCACTGGCACTTTCCAGGCCAACGTCCCCGCGCCTACCCGCGACACCGAATTCAGCCTCCGCGCCGCACACCAGTTCGGCGAACGCCACTCCGCCTATGCGCAATACAGCTATCGAGGATTGGACCGGCCAGAATCAGGCGGTCGGCGGACAGACCCTCGCCTCCGCCGGATACAACAACGAGTACCACGAAGACGACCTGACCGCTGCACGTCGACTCCACGCTATCGGCCGTCCTGCTCAACCAGCTCTCCCTTGTCGGCGAGCACGACTTCAGCCACAACACCGACGCTTCTGAGGCTCCGCGCATCTCCGTCTCGGGCTACTTCACCGGTGGCTCTGCCCAAGCCGACGCCCTCCAGACCGAATACAACTTCCGCCTCTACGACATGGCCACCTGGACCCACGGCCGCCACATGGTCAAGGCCGGCATCGGCATCCCCCACCTCAACCGCCGCGCATACGACGACAACACCAACGCCCTCGGCACCTATACCTTCGGTCCCACACTCGCCGCGGACAACGTCACCGTCCTCACGCCGGCCATTCAGAACTACGCCAACAATCTCCCCTCCGGTTACACACTGAACGCGGGCGACACCCACTTCATCTATCACCAGCAGGAAATGGGCGCATTCATTCAGGATCAGTGGAAGATCACTGACCGCTTCGCCATCACGCCCGGCCTTCGCTACGACTGGCAGAATTTCCTCGCCACCCGCCGCCTTGGCTTCTCACCGCGCGCGTCCTTCGCCTGGGTCATCGATCAGGATTCAAAAACCGTCCTCCGCGGCGGAGGCGGCATCTACTACGACCGCTTCGGGTCCGGACCGCTCCTCGACCTCACGCGTTATCAGACCGCACGCCGCCGCGCCATCAAGCTCTCGTTCAATCCCGCCAACGAACAACCCTGCGTCCCCATCACCACCTGCGTCGACCTAGACTCTGCTCCCGTCTCTCTCGCCCAGCTCGCCCCCAACGCCAAACTCCCTTACCAGATTCAATACGGCCTCTCCATCGAGCGCCAGCTCGGCGAGCGCGCCACCGGCGTCGTCAACGTCTACTCCGCGCGCGGCATCGACGAGTTCCGTTCCGTCGACATCAACGCACCCACCCCCGACTCCGGCTACACCGTCCGCCCCAATTCTGCCTACGGCTTGATTCGGCAGATGCAACCCGCAGGATTCTTTGAGGGCAGCGGCGTCGACATCTCCTACCGCGGCCAGCTCAACAAATACTTCACCGGCTTCGGCCGCTACACCTGGTCCCACTACGAATCCAATACCGGCGGCATCAGCTGGTTTCCGCAAAACCAATACGCCCCCAACGACGAGTGGGCAAGCGCCGGCTTCGATCGCCGCCAACGCCTCGGCATGTACGCCATCTTCAATCAGAAAAGCGTATTCAATCTCGCCACCGGCATCTTCGCCAATACCGGCCGCCCCTGGACCATCCTCACCGGCACGGATGCCTACGGCGACGACCTCTTCAACACCCGCCCCGCGGGCGTCGCGCCTTACACCGAGAACGCCCCGTCGTATGTCGACCTCGACCTGCGCTGGGGCCACGACTTCGCCTTCACCCAAGACAAAGGCGACGACGCACCCCGTCTCGGCCTGTCCGCCGGCGCCTTCAACATCCTCAACCACGAGAACCCCTCCAGCATCGACACCGTGGAAACCTCGCCGGACTTCGGCGAAGTCACCGCCGTCAACCCACCCCGCCGCATCCAGCTAGGCATGCGCTTCGAGTTCTAAGTGGGTCTCTAAAATGCATTCCCTCGATGCCGTCATCCCGGGCGAAATTCCCTGCAGACAAACGGTGTCGAGGGACTTGCGGTTGCTTTTGGCCCAGACTCCATCCGCACAAACTTGGGTGCCCCATCCTTGCGCGGGTTATTGCGCAAGGGTGGAAGAGCACGATCTCCAATGAGGTTCTTTCTATTCCCTATTCCCTATTCCCTATTCCCTTTCCGCCCATTCCGGCGTAAACTGGTTGCGAAACCGGGCGTTCGAACTGCAGTACGGAACTTTTCTCCGCCCCGGCTCGTACCAGCCAAAGGAGATGCAAATGAACCTCCGTCCCTTCCTCGCCTGCACCATGTTGCTCGCCGCCGTCGCCACCCTCGCAACCCCAGCCAGGGCTGACAAAGACCGCGTCCAATTCGGCGCCGACATCGTCGTCCCGCCCGGCCAATCAATCCACGACGCCGTCTGCTTCTTCTGCAACGTCGACGCGAAGGGAGCTGTCGATCACGATGTCGTCGTGTTCTTCGGTGATGTTCATATCGCCACTCATTCTGATCACGACGTGGTCAACTTCTTCGGCAATGTCCACATCGACGACAACGCAACCATCTCCCATGATGTGGTGAACTTCTTCGGCACCATTCACCTCGGCGAAAACGCCTTAATCGGCAATGATATGGTCGCCATGTTTGGCGCCGTGCACGCCGCCGACTCGGCTTCAGTCACGGGAAACCGCGTCATCGAGCCTGGCTGGCTCCTCTTGATCCCATTCATGATCCTGGGCGGAATTGCCGCTCTCGTCGTCAGTGCAATCCGCAACTTTCGCCACCGCCAGCTCTATGCCGCCGGCTATTACCCTCCCCCACCCCCGCCACCACCCATGCAGCCCCACGCCTGACGAAGCGAAGATTAAGCGAGAGCGGGCGAATTCTTATAGGCTGATGGAATGCAGATCGTTCCAGCCGCCCAAGCGCGCAGGCTGCGTATAGTTATGCCCGGCGGCAGCGGCCAGATGGGCCAGGTGCTCGCGACCTATTTCCAGGAGCGCGGCCATTACGTCACCGTGCTCACGCGCGGCCCATACACCGCTCCCTGGCAAACCGTTCACTGGGATGGCGCAAGCATCGGCTCCTGGACCGAGCACCTCGAAGGCGCCGACGTCTGCATCAATCTCGCCGGACGCAGTGTCAACTGCCGCTACCATCCCGCCAATCGCCAGGCCATCTACGATTCGCGCATCCAAACCACCCGCCTGCTCAATCGCGTCATCGCCAATCTTGCCGATCCTCCGAAAGTCTGGCTCAACGCGTCCACCGCCACCATCTATCGCCACGCCCTCGACAGGCCAATGGACGATGCGACGGGCGAACTCGGCGGCAACGAGCTCATCTCAAAGACACGTCGCGCACCGGACACATGGAACTTCTCCATCCGCGTTGCCAAAGACTGGGAGACTGCGTTCTTTGAAACGCCAACGCCCCGCACCCGCAAAGTGGCCATGCGCTCCGCCATTCTCTTCAGCGCGATTTCCGGAAATGCCTTTGCAATTTTTTCGAATTTAGTCCGCGTCGGCCTGGGAGGTAGTCAAGGCAACGGCCGCCAATTCGTCTCGTGGATTCATGATGCCGATTTCGCCCGCGCCGTCGATTTCCTCATTGCGCGCGACGATCTAGCCGGCCCCGTCAACATCGCCTCACCCAACCCGCTCCCCAACCGCGAGTTCATGGCCATCCTACGCGAAGCCTGGGAAGTCCCGAACGGCCTGCCGATCCCTACGCCACTTCTCGCAATCGGGGCATTCTTTCTGCGCACCGAGACTGAGCTTGTCCTGAAAAGCCGCCGCGTAATCCCCACCCGCCTGCTCAATGCCGGCTTCGAATTCGAATTCCCCAACTGGCCCGCCGCCGCCGAAGACCTCGTCCAACGCTGGCGCCGCCGATACGATTGACCAGACGCTGAAGGTTCCAGAGGACCCGCCGAATCACGCCACACATCCTCGCTATTAGGGCATCCGCGAACTGACCGTCTCTCCCTTTTCAAGGAATGCCGCAAGCCAGCTCAACATGTTCGGCCAGCCGCGATATGCCGTTGCAATCTCCGGGCGATCAGCAAATCCGCTGTGGCGAATCCTGACCTGCGTGCCTTTGCCTGCCGCTGTCAATTCCCAACGCACCGTCGTCTCCGCTTCCCCGGTCCAGCTTGCTTTCCACAAAGAAACCAGCAGATTCGGTGGGTTCACTTCCAGGTACTCTCCCGTTACGTTGAATTCTCGCCCGCTACCGTCCACTCCAACGCACCGCCACTTCCCGCCTACACGCAAATCCGTCGTAAATTCCGTGCAACGATAGGCCTGCCCGGCTCCTTGCCCTCCCCACCATTGCGGAACTTGGTCGGCATTCACGAGGGCCTCGAACACGCGCTCGGGCGTGGCCGCAATGTAGATCTCATAAACAATCGCATCTTGGACCGCCATGTCTGTCATTTCGATGGCCTCCTTATCGTTTGATTTGAATTCCGTTTGCTTGCGGAAATTCCCTTGGCCCCCTCGCTCTCCACATAGTTCTTCAGACCAACCAGGCTCGCGCTCCAAAAGACCTTGTACCGATTAAGCCATGAATCCACAGCTTTCAACGGTTCAGCATTGAGTTCATAGAACCGATAACGGCCTTCGCGTTGCTCTCGAATCAGACGCGCTCGAAGCAACAACCTCACGTGTTTCGTAACCGCTGGTCTGGAAACATTGAAAGACGCTGCGATGCGTCCGGCAGGCTGCCGGCCGCCACAAAGCAGATCGAGAACCGCGCGACGGGTCGGATCGGCCAAAGCACCGAAGATCTCCCCCGCACTATTTGTAACCGTACGGTTACTCATAACCTGTAACCGTAAGGTTTCACGTCAGAACTGTCAAGAGAGGATTTGAATCGATTCTCGCAAGCGGTGCGTTTCCTGCTCACAGAAACTGCAAAGTCAAAAGAACTACGAACTTAGAACTCCGAACTAAGAACTGCGCGAGCTATCGCGCGGGCGTTATCTCCGTCACCGGCAAATCCCAGTGCGCCGCAAGAATCTCAAACCGCCGCTGCTCTTCCTTCTTGTACTTCTCCTGGTCCGGCCAAAGCTCCTTGATGATCGCCTCTTCATCGGGATTCGAAGTCGTCGCCACCGTCGAATTCTTGAACCGGATCGTCACCCGATAATCCCAGCGGCCATCTTCCGTCGTGTGATACGCAGGCGCATCGATCTTCACCGACAGCATCCGCCCCGTCGCCACAATCCTCTTCAGCAGCGGGTAGTGATTTTTGAGAAAGAGGTCGAGAAACTCCTGCTGATGGCCCCACTGCACCTTGTAGTAGTACTCGACGGTGTATGGCTGATCGGCTCCGCCCTGCGGCGGCGCACCCTGCGCCATCAGCGGCGCAGCAAACGAAAACGACAACACCACGACGACAGCGGCGAGAAATCCTCTAAACATGAATGCCTCCACGGAGATGTTGGTTGACATTCTACCGTGGAGGCAATCGCGCTGAGATCTTGAGGGAGGGCTTGTAGTATTCCACGGCGGAATTACATCCCCGCCGTGGTTATGAAAGTTGATTAGCTTTCTATGTATGAATGAAACGGGCCCGGTAAAGAAAAAGTAAATATGGATGATCGAATGAACCGCTCTAGCATCCCGCATAACTCGCCAGCGCTGCCTTGCTGGGAATCGTCAGGATGGAACCACTGAACGCCACCAACCGCTCGTGCTTGAACACACTCAGCGTTCTCGTCACCGTCTCGCGCGAGGCGCCAATGAATTCGCCAATCTCTTCGTGCGTCATCGAGAACCGGAACTTGCGTCCCTGATTCAAACGTCTGGCCATTCTCGCTCCAGTCCAGCAAAAGACGCGCCAGCTTCTCCGGCGCGGAAGCGGAGAGCCCCACCGTCCGCAACTGCTCGCAGGCCATCGTGAATTCGCGCGTCAACTCTTCGCTCAATACCTGGTAAGCCTCGGGATGACGCATCATGAAGCCGAGAAACTCGCGCCGCCCGATCGGAACCAGCTTGGCCGGATACACCGTCTCGGCCGTCGTCTCATACGGACTTCCCGACAGCGCCGAGGCGAGCCCGAGAATGTCGCCCTTCCGCGCAATGCGCAGGCTCAGTCTGCGTCCATCGCTCGAATTGATCGAGAGCTTCACTTCTCCCTCGAGCACGATGTAGATTCCATGAGCCTCCTCTTTCTCCGAAAACAGCACGATAGTTCGCGGATAGGACGAGGAAGCACGCAAGCGACGATAGATCCTTCAGTGCCGCAGGCGAAAACTTCTTGAAAAGCTCGCCCGGATAAGGCATCTGACTCTGGACCTGATACTGCACCTCACTGCCAAAACTCTCAATTCCATCACGTATCGCTTGCATTCCCAGCCTCCTCGGCAATACTCGTTGCGATCTATTTACCGGCCACTTCTCCGGCCAGATCCTGAATCCCCAGCGAATTGGCAACGAGCTCGGCGCCTGATTGGGAGAAGATAGTCCTCAGGACACGCTTGCCATCTGCATCTGCGTACGTCACGTTCCTCAAATCGATCGATAACTTTTTCGATCCAAGCCGCGGAGCCGTTTCCACCCAGACGCGTTCCAGTTCCTGCACCCACGGCCCCACGATCCGTCCTTCCAGCACGAGTTCTATTCCGCTTTCTGTCTCGTTGAATGGTGATTCGCAGCATGCCCTGTATAAGGCAAATGGCGTGCCAAACTCCGCGGCACCTCGCGACCATACGCTTCGCTGCTGAGAAGAAATGGAGTTATCGGCTTGCTCGCAGAAACAACCGGAAGGAGCGAACTCGCAAGTGACGACGCGACGAAGACGACATTTCGTCACCGGGACTACATATAGTCACTTCGCTCGATGCCGAGCTTCTTCAATTTCGAATTTAAGGTCGTACGTTTCAGCCCCAGGCGCTCAGCCGCGCCATCCGCGCCGCCGATCTGCCCTTTCGCTTCCCGCAGCACGCGCAGAATATGCTCGCGCTCCGCCGCATGCAGTGTCGGGCTTGTCCGAGATCGGCGCCTGCTTCCTCTGCAACCTGCAGCTCCGCCAGCGGAACATAGAGCACCGATCCCCGCGTCAGGATCACCGCGCGCTCCAGCAGGTTCTCCAGCTCGCGAATATTCCCCGGCCAGCTCCACCTGGTCAGCACGCGCATCGTCTCCTCGGGAATCGTCTCGATCATCTTGCCCATCCGCCGGCTATGCGTAGCCACAAAATGCCGCACCAGCACCGGAATATCGCTCGCGCGCTCCCGCAGCGGCGGCGCAAAAATCGGAAACACTTTCAGCCGGTAAAAAAGGTCGCTGCGGAATTGCTTCTCCGCCACCATCTGCGCAAGGTCGCGATTTGTCGCCGCAATCAGCCGCACATTCACGCTGATCGGCCGAGTCCCGCCCAGCCGTTCAATCTCCCGCTCCTGCAGCGCGCGCAGCAGCTTGGGTTGCAAATCCAGCGGCATCTCGCCCACTTCATCCAGAAACAGCGTTCCCTCGTGCGCCAGTTCCAGCCGCCCCATCTTGCGCGCAATCGCGCCCGTAAATGCGCCCTTCTCGTGGCCGAACAGCTCGCTCTCCAGCAGCCCCGCCGGAATCGCCGCGCAGTTCAGCTTGATAAACGTGTGCTCGCTGCGCCCGCTCAGCCGGTGAATCGCACGCGCCAGCAGTTCCTTCCCCGTTCCCGTCTCGCCTTGAATCAGCACCGTTGCATCGGTCGGCGCCACCGTCTCAATCTCCTTCAGAACCTGCCGCAGACCCGCGCTCTCGCCCACGATGTCCTCGAACCGGTTCTCCAGGTTGATCTCCTCTTCGAGATATTGCTTCTCCTGGCTCAGTTTGTCGCGCAACTCAGCAATCTGCCGAAACGCCACCGCATTGTTCACCGCCATTGCAACCGTGGCCGCCAATCTCGGCGAGCATCTCCGCTTCGCGCTGCCCAAATGCGCCCTCGAGGCGGCTTGCCACCGCCAGCACCCCGATTGCCTCGCCGCGATGCACCAAGGGAACCCAGCACCCCGATTGCATCCCCAAACTGGTCAGGTGCCGCATCGATTCCTGCGCAAATTTCGAATCCTGCATCCGATCCACCACCACCGGCTCACCCGTCCGAAACGCCGATCCCGACGGCGAACCTTCCACCGGCAGGCGCACATCTCCACGCCGGGCGTTGCCCTCGTCTGCACCTAGAAACTGCACGATCAATGTTCCGGTCGCCGATTCATACAGTCCCAGCGTCGCCGCATCGTGCGGAACCACTTCGCGCAGGCTCGCCGAAATCGCCTCCAGCAATTTCCGCACGTCCATGTTGGCCAGCAGAGCGCCGCTCAACTGCAGCATCACCGCTTCCTCCGCGCGCTTGCGATCGGTGAAATCCCGCGTCACTTTCGCGTACCCGATCAATTCCCCAGCTCGCATCGCGGATCGCAGAAATCACTACATCGGCCCAGAAACGCGAGCCATCCTTGCGCACCCGCCAGCCTTCCTGTTCTACGCGTCCGCGCGCCGCCGCCAGCCTCAACAGCTCTGCCGGCTTGCCGCGTTCCACATCTTCTTCGATAAAGAACCGCGAAAAATGCAGCCCCAGCACCTCATTTGCCTCATAGCCCTTGATGCGCTCCGCCCCCGGATTCCACGTCGCAATATGGCCATCCTTGTCCAGCAGGTAGATAGCGTAATCGCTCACGCTCTCCACAATGGAGCGAAGCTGCAGATCGGTGCGCCGCAAAGCTTCCATCGCGAGCCGCTGCTCCGTCACATCGCGCACAAAGCTCAGCACAATCGGACCCGACGCGGTCTCCATTGGCTTCAACATGATGTCGACAGGAGAACTCGGTCCCGTCCTTACGCAGACCGAAGAGATTCAGCGCCGCTCCCATCTGCCGCGCGCGGGGGTGCGCATTGTAGTTTTCGCGATGACCAGGATGGCCTCTGCGAAAACGTTCCGGAACCAGGTTTTCGATGGGTTGGCCGAACAGCTCGACCTGGGTGTAACCAAATAGCTCCGCTGCCCGCGGGTTCGCACCGCGGATTACGCCCGTGGCGTCCGTGACAAAAATCGCGTCGGGAGAAACATCGAATAAATTCTCCAACGCAGAATGAGCGAACTCGGCCGGTTCGTGCTTGGCCGCAGCCGCCGCGTCCTCTTCTGGGGAATCGGAAAGGCGCATCAATGGCTTGGACCTTGGTTGGACGATACGCTGATGCCTCGACACACTGCAACCGGCGAAACGGTGCAAAAGAATGCTCCATACTCTGCACACTCGAATCCCTGCACCCTTCCTCACACCTGCCTGAATCCAAAAGGACACAGGAGAAGCTCCCCTTATGGCACAGAAAATTGCATTCATCACCGGCGGAAATCGCGGACTCGGTTTCCAGACCGCGCTCGACCTCAAATCCCCTGATACCAAGGTCGTCATTGGTTCGCGCGACCAGAAGCAAGGCGAACAAGCCGTTGCCAAGTTGCGCGCAGCAGGCGTCGACGCCGACGTACTCAAATTCGACATCACCAATTCCGCCGATCATCAGGCCGCCTACGATTACTTCAACTCGAAGTATGGCCGCCTCGACATCCTCATCAACAACGCGGGCGTTGCCGCAGGCAAATTCCCCGGCACCGGTCCCGAGCACTCAGCCTCCGACGTTCCTCTCGACGTTCTCGACAAGGTTTTCGCCACCAACTTCTTCGCGCCCATCGCACTCACCAAGAAACTCCTGCCCCTCATCAAGAAGAGCCCCGCGGGCCGCATCGTCAACCTGTCCAGCATCCTCGGTTCGCTCACTCTGCAGGCCGACCCGAATTCGCCCATCTACAACGCGAAATCCTTCGCCTACGACGCCTCAAAAACCGCGCTGAATGCCTTCACAGTCCATCTCGCCTATGAGCTCCGCGATACCAAGATCAAGGTCAACTCCGCGCATCCCGGCTGGGTCAAGACCGATATGGGCGGCGACCAGGCGCCCATGGAACTGAGCGAAGGCGGCAAGACCAGCGCAGAACTCGCCACCCTTCCCGACACCGGCCCCACCGGCGGCTACTTCCACCTCGGCAAGCCCCTCCCCTGGTAACTCCAAAAGCGCCTCCATGTGGGGCAAGGGCTCTCATCACAATCAGAGCTGATTCCGTGCCCCATCCTTTCGCTTTCTTCCTCGCGAAAGGGTGGGAGAGCACGAACCTCAACCCAACGAGGCTCTTCCTATTCCCTATTCCCTTCCCTATTCCCTATTCCCTATTCCCTTTCCCTGTCCCCTGTCACCTGTCACCTGTCACCCGTCCGAGCGTTACAATGCGAGCCAACGCCAACTTCACCCGGAGGCTCGCATGCGGAAACATTGGCTCAAGATCGTCGCCGGCATCGTTGCCTTGTTCGTCCTTGTGATAGTCCTGGTTCCCGTTCCTCCTCAACGCCGACGAATTCCGACCGACGATTGAAAGCCAGCTCTCCGCTGCGCTCGGCCGACCAATCACCCTCGGTCACCTCACTCTCTCTCTCCTGAAAGGCAGCCTCGATGCGGAAAACATCTCCATCGCCGACGATCCCGCCTTCAGCACCACGCCCTTTCTTCAGGCAAAATCGTTACAAATTGGCGTGGAAGTCCTGCCTCTCGTTCTGCATCGTCAGGTGCGCATCACAAACCTGACCCTCGACACACCCTCCATCAATCTCCTCCACGCGGCAAACGGCCGATGGAACTTCTCCAGCATCGGCGGCGCTTCCAGTAGTAAATCCCCGCAACAGGTCAGCACCTTGCCCGATCTCACCGTAGGCGAATTGAAAATCAAAAGTGGCAGCGCGTCGGTTTCCTCCATCCCCGCCGTGCGCAAACCCTTCGTCTATTCCGGCATCAACGTCACCGTCCAGCAATTCTCTTTTCTAAAATCCTTCCCGTTCCAGCTCTCCGCAAAACTTCCCGCCTCCGGTTCCCTCGATCTGACCGGCAACGCGGGCCCCCTGAACCAGACCAACGCCGCCGACACACCCTTCCACGCGACCTTGGCTCTCAAGCAATTTGATCCGGTGGCGTCCGGCATTGTCGAGCAGGGCGCGGGCATCTCCATGGTGCTCGACGTCGATGCCGACACCGTGTCCGATGGAACCACCGTCACCAGCAAGGGAAAGGTCCAGGCATCGCGCCTGCATCTCGCGCGCACCGGCGCCCCGGCACCGAAACCGGTCAACATCGATTTCGCAATTGCAGACAATCTCGCCACGCAAACTGGCCAGGTCACGAGCATCGCGATCCACTCCGGCCAGGTCGCCGCCCAGGTCACGGGCAGCTATCGCATGACGCCGCAATCCATCGTTCTCGATCTGCATCTTTCCGCGCCTGGTCTCCCCATCGACCAGGTTGAACAGTTGCTACCCGCTTTCGGCGTGGAACTGCCCACCGGCTCCGAACTCAAGGGCGGAACACTCACAGCCAATCTCGCCGTCTCCGGCCCTGCCGCAGCAACCACAATCGGCGGTCCTCTCGAGATCGACAACACCACGCTCGCCGGATTCGATATCGGCTCGAGAATTCAGGGGCTGAATCTCTTCAAAAGCGGCGGCGGTACGCAGATCCAGTTGATTCGCACCACGGTAAACTCATCGCCCCAGATCACCGCGTTCAACGCCATCGATGCCAATCTGCCTCAGATCGGTACCGCCACCGGGAACGGCACCGTCGCTCCTTCGGGCGCTCTCAACTTCAAAATGGTCGCCACATTGAGTTCGAACAATGCTGTCGGCGCGGTCACCAATCAGGCCATGAATACTGTCTCTGGCCTCGTCGGCGGCTTTCTCCACCCCAATGCCAAACCCGCGCCCAGCAATACAAACAGGGGGATTCCTCTCACCATCGCCGGAACCGCCTCCAGTCCCTCCATCCGCGCCAACGTACTCTCCATGCTGAAATAGCACCAGCAGGTAAACCTGCGCTCGCATCTTCACGGTCACAAGACCCCATATCCAGCCCGGGCAATCACAATCTCGACGACCTCAAAATAACCCAATTCAAAACAGAATTGACACCTATTGCAAAGCCGAACCACCACGCCTCTTGACGCTCATTTCCGTACCCTCTCCGTGCCCCATCCTTTCTGTCATCCTGAGCGCAGCGCAGCGAAGTCGAAGGACCTGCTGTTCGATACCCTGGCGATGCCCGGTTGCTTACTAGCCAAAGTTAATTTGTGCCTGATTGCGCCGAAGAAACACACGCCCATCGCTCCTTCGCGGTCGCAAATTTAAGATGGCTCAAGAGATTTCTTTGATCTCGTACGAGGCCTCAATGGACTTCAATCTGCAAAACAGCATCGCGCTCCTCGCCCGCACCCCTGCCACGCTCAACGCTCTTCTTCGCGATCTGCCCGATGCCTGGACAACCGCCAGCGAAGGCGAAAACACCTGGACCCCCGTGGACGTCGTCGCCCACCTCCTCTACACTGACCGCTCCAACTGGAAACCCCGCGCGCAAACCATCCTGCAATTTGGCGAAACCAAGCCCTTCGATCCCTTTCGCCGCTTCGGCCATGTCGACGAGCGCGAGGGAAAATCCCTGCCTCAGTTACTCGACGAATTCGCGGAGGTCCGATCCGCAACCTTGATCGAAATCCGCGCGTGGAATCTTGGCCCGAACGATCTCGACAAACGCGGCCAGCATCCAGCGCTCGGCACGGTGACCCTGTCCCAGTTGTTCGCCGCATGGACAGTCCACGACCAGACCCACCTCCATCAGATCACCCGCATCCTCGCCCACCAATATCGAGAGACGGTAGGCCCTTGGGAGAAATTCTTGGGCGTGTTGCAGTGCAGTGGTCACAGCGCCCCCGCATAAACACCCACGCCATGAGGCATCCACATGAACCTCCGTGCCCAAGGCAGCATCATCTATTCTCTTGAAAAGGCTCGACACCGGCCCTCCAAATCCCATCAGGAGTGATCACCAATGAGTGAGATCGGAGCAGTCGAAACGGTCTTCCTGCTCCTCCTGTCCTTTGTGGTCATCTTCGGCATCTTCGCTCGAAAAATTGGATCACCCTATCCCATCGTCATGGTGATTGGCGGGCTGCTCATCAGCTTCGTCCCCGCGGTCCCCAACTTCTCCCTCAATCCTGACCTCATCTTCCTCATCGTTCTTCCGCCCCTGCTCTACTCCTCCGCCTGGAACACTTCATGGCGCGACTTCCGTTACAACATCGTCGCTATTTCCCTGCTCGCCTTCGGCCTGGTCGGATTCACCGTCATCGGTGTGGCTCTCGCCGCGCCCCACGTCTTCGCAGGATTCGATTGGCGCCTTGGACTCGTCCTTGGAGCCGTTGTCGCTCCTACCGATGCCATCGCCGCAACCTCCATCGCACGGAGCATCGGACTACCCAGCCACATCGTTGACATTCTCGAAGGCGAGAGCCTCATCAACGACGCGACAGGCCTGCTCGCCCTCGAGTTCGCAACTGAAATTCTCGTCCACGAACAAGTCCCGACCATCCTGAATGGCGTCCTCACACTCTTTTGGCTCACTGCCGGCGGTGTCGCCATCGGCCTTCTCATCGGTTGGATCGTCGATCGCCTCGAACGCCACATTGAAGATGCCTCCATCGAAATCGCCATCAGCATCCTCGTTCCCTACGCGGTCTATCTGGCCGCGGAGGCAGCGCACGCCTCCGGCGTCCTTGCCGTCGTTTCGTGCGGTCTGTTTCTAACCGGCCGCAGCGCCCACTTCTTTTCCCCTTCCGTCCGTTTGAAGGTCTCTTCCGTGTGGCAGTCGCTGACCTTCATCCTGAATGGGTTCGTATTCGTCCTCATCGGCCTGCAATTCCCCTCGATCCGTGCATCCATCCATGAATACAAACTCACCACCCTCATTTTGTATGGCGCGGTCTTCAGCCTCCTGTTGATCGTGATCCGGCTGATCTGGGTTTTTCCCGAAACCTACCTGGCCCATTTTTTTCAAACCCGGTTTTTGACTCGGAAGGAAACGCCGCCCGACCCGCGCCAAGTCTTCGTAGTCGGTTGGACAGGCATGCGCGGCGTCGTCTCTCTCGCAGCTGCCATCGCGCTCCCCGCCGCGCTCATCGATGGCTCGCCCTTTCCCCATCGCGGCCTCATCGTATTTCTCACCTTCTGCGTCATCCTCGTCACACTCGTGCTCCAGGGCCTCACGCTTCCCCCGCTCATCCGTTCTCTCGGACTGGCCGGCGAAGCAGGACCGAACTGCGAGGAACTCGACGCCCGCCGCATCGTCATCTCTGCAGCCCTCACGCATCTTGAAGAAGCAAAACAGCGCGACGACAGCCAATCAATCGCTCTCTATGAAGACCTCGCCCAGCATTACCGTCACCGTCTGGCAAGTCTCGCGCAAAACACGAACGATGAAGAATCGCTCCTCCACGACCGCTTTCTCGCACTGTCTTTGGAGGGAATACGTGTGGAGCGAGAAACAGCGATCCGCCTGCGCAACGAGGCCCGCATCAACGACACTGTCCTCCGTCGCATCGAGCGCGAACTGGACCTGAGCGAATCCCGCCTGACCGACACAGAAGAATAGGCTCTGTAACAGGGCACGACTTCAGTCGTGCCGAAAATGTGTGATGGAAGTTGGGCTCTAGCCCCTGCATGTTTTGGAATTGTCATCCTGAACGGAGCAGCTTGGGACCCCACGAAGTGAGGTAAGCGGAGCGAAGGATCTGCTTCATAGCAAGTCGGAACAAGCACGAACATGGGTGCCCCATCTTAGCCGCGCACTGAGCGGCTAAGGTGGGAAACCGAAAGCAAAAAGTTTTGTAACAGGGCACGACTTCAGTCGTGCCGAAAATGTGCGATAGAAGTTGGGCTTTAGCCCCTGCATGTTTTTTGCGTTGTCATCCTGGAGCGGAGCGCGTCCGGGGCTCCGCAGACGATTCATCGTCCGTGGGGTAAGCGCAATGAAAGATCTGCTTTTGGCAAATCCGGAATCAACGCATCAGCGTGCGAGAAGTAACAGCCGGCGTCAGATGCAACACCACGCCCAGCGCGGCAAGCAAAGCTGCATAATAGAGCCACGAACTCCAGTCCTCGTGTTCCGGCTTATCCTTGGTAAACAGCCGAAACGCAACTCCCAGGGCGACCAGAATGTAGATTGGTTCCCATGTGTACGCACCCAATGCGACCGTCGCCGCGAGCAGCGCCACCCGCTCCACCATTCCGAGCGACTCCATCGCCTTGCTGCCGTCCAGAATCCACACCGGAATCAGATTCAAGATATTCAACATCGCGCCTGAGCGCGCCAAAGCCGCCCACACAGGGTCATGGGTATAGCTGTAAATCAGGAAGCACAATGCCGCGGCGATCCATCCCGCTAGAGGCCCAGCCAGGCTGATCTGCGCCCTCTGCTGCTTCGTCACACCCAGCGCATTCCACTTCACATATGCGCCTAGCCCCGGCAAAAACACCGGCATCTCCGCCGGCAATCCGCGTCTTTTGATATCGATAAAGTGGCCTAGCTCATGAATCAGAATGCACACCGCGATGCCCACACCATAGCGCCAGCCGAACATCGCAGCGTACAACCACAGGAACGCCAAAAAACTGAAAAGCGAATTTCAGCTTGAACAACGCCAGCACCAGTCCCTTTGCCTTCAGCAGCACCAGCGCAATCGGCGCCAGCGGACCCAACCGTTTCACCCAGGGATGCTGCTGCTTGCCGCCGGGGCCTTAGGCGCCGATGCCGCGGCCCCCAGCGCCTGCTGATGCTCTCGCACCCACTGCGCCTGCGTCGAGTCGTAAGGCAGCAGCATCAGCACGCGGCTCCATAGCTCGCGCGCTCGTGCCGGGTCACCTGACGATTCCAAAGCCTGTGCCTCTCGCGTCAGCGTATTCAATTCGACTTTGTAGATCAATGCATGGCATACCGTGCACGCCATTGCGCCCAGCACGATAGCCCGCCCGCACTCGGGGCACTCACGGATAACCGATTGGCTCGTTGTCGACAAGTTGATTTTGTTCCGGAGTTCCCAGTTAGGTGCGGGCCTGAGCAGTCGGTCGCCTTGCAGCGGTGATTCTGTACGCAATGCGCAACCCGACAAACAGGATCACCAGGCCAATCGCGCCCGAGACTCCGCTCCGCAGTTGCAGAAACGGCGATGCAATTCCCCACAGCACCAACTGGCCTGCAACGTTCGCCCCAATCGACATGCGCGGCTCCGCTTTGAAGCGCGCGCGCAATAAGAATCGGCACCGAAGCCAAAGAGATCGCCGCATACGTGAAAATCACAGCGGCATATCTGGTAGCGCGCTCCCCCCACGCCTCTCGATCCCATCATCATCGCCTTGCCCACCAGCCAACCCACAGCCAGTGCCACATAGCCGAAATAGAAATGAGTCACAATAGTGAATGTTGAGTAGAAAACCAGACCGATAATCGCAGCTCCGGCGCCAAAGAGCAGGCTCTGCATAAATACAGCGTGACTGTCACCGGGAGCCCTTGCGCCCTCCATGCCCGCACACCGGGCACACGCAAGCTTTTGAATCCACCACGTACGAGCGGATGCCGACGGCCCTTCCGCAAACCGCGCAAAGCTGTGCGGCCAATCCTTGCGGCTTGTACTCCGCGGTTGAGAATTGTGGAGCCCCCGGCGCCGCAGGCAGGTCGTCCACGAGCCCCGTGATCGACTTATATTGTTCTGGCATGGTGCGAAAAATCCTAGCATCGCGTTGCACGGAATTCGATCCCCCTTTCGATACTCTCAGCGGTTCCCTCAGTAACGATCAGGCCGTTGATGCCCAAAAGAACAACGTAATCCTGAGCGAAGTCCGCGTAGCGGACAAGTCGAAGGACCTGCGCTTCGTTCTGCTTAAATCAGTATGGAAATGAGTGCCCCTGGTCTCCTTTTTAAGACCTGGGAAAGCACCGCAACAAAGAGCCCACGTTGAGGGAACCAATTCTCCGCAAGGATGAGAAAGCACGAGCCTTTATCGAATAGATCATTGCCGGCCGTGGACGCCTGGGTCCCGTTCTTTCGCCTATTCTTCGCTCTTCTGCTATAATCCCAGGATGGACTTTCAGCTCGTCACCACCTACAAGCCCCGCGGCGATCAGCCCCGCGCCATCGACGAGCTGATGCAAGGTCTCGCCGCCGGCGAAAAGCACCAGGTCCTCCTCGGCGTCACCGGCTCCGGCAAAACCTTCACCATGGCCAAGGTCATCGAGCAGTCCAACCGCCCCGCCCTCATCCTCGCGCACAACAAGACCCTCGCCGCCCAGCTCTATCACGAGTTCAAGCAGTTCTTCCCCGGCAACGCGGTCGAATACTTCGTCAGCTACTACGACTACTACCAGCCCGAGGCCTACATCCCCGCCGGCGACCTCTATATCGAGAAGGAAGCCACCATCAACGAGGAGCTCGACAAGCTGCGCCTCTCCGCCACGCGCTCCCTCTTCGAGCGCCGCGACGCCATCATCGTCAGCTCCGTCTGCTGCATCTACGGCCTCGGCTCGCCCGAAGCCTACTACGGCATGCTGCTGCTGCTCGAAAAAGGCCAGCAGATCAGCCGCAAAGACATCACGCGCCGCCTCGTCGAAATCCTCTACGAGCGCAACGACACCGACTTCCGCCGCGGCACCTTCCGCGTGCGCGGCGACGTCATCGAAGTCTTCCCCACCTACGACGAAACCGCCTACCGCATCGAGCTGTTCGGCGACGAGATCGAATCGCTCTCGCAAATCGATCCGCTCTTCGGCACCGTCAAGCAGAAGTATCTCGCGCCTGCCCATCTATCCCAAGAGCCACTACGTGGTCCAGCCCGAACGCAAGTCGCGAGGCCATCGATTCCATCGTCACCGAGCTCAACGAGTGGGTCGCCCAGCTTGAAGCCGAAGGCCGCATGGTCGAGGCGCAGCGCGTCCACCAGCGCACCCGCTTCGATCTCGAAATGATCAAGTCCATGGGCTACTGCCACGGCATCGAGAACTACTCGCGCCACTTCTCCGGCCGCCTGCCCGGCGAGCCCCCGCCCACGCTGCTCGACTACTTCCCGCGCGACTTCCTGCTCTTCGTCGACGAAAGCCACGCCACCATTCCGCAGGTCCACGGCATGTGGTTCGGCGACCGCAGCCGCAAGCAAAACCTCGTCGACTACGGCTTCCGTCTGCCCTCGGCCGTCGACAATCGCCCGCTCAAATTCGAGGAGTTCGAGAACCGCATCCACCAGACCATCTACGTCTCCGCCACGCCCGGCCCTTACGAGCTCACGCGCTCCGCCGGCGTCGTCGTCGAACAGGTCATCCGGCCCACCGGCCTCGTCGATCCCGCAAGTCGAGATCCGCCCCGTCAAAGGCCAGATCGACGACCTGCTCGCCGAGATCCGCGACCGCGCCAAGCGCAACGAACGCGTGCTCGTCACCACGCTCACCAAGCGCATGGCCGAAGATCTCGCCGGCTACTACACCGAGGTCGGCGTGCGCTGCCGCTACATGCATTCCGAGATCGAGACCCTCGAGCGCGTCAAGCTGCTCGCCGGCCTGCGCAAGGGCGAGTTCGACGTCGCTCATCGGCATCAACCTGCTGCGCGAAGGCCTCGACCTGCCCGAAGTCTCGCTCGTCGCCATTCTCGACGCCGACAAGGAAGGCTTCCTGCGCTCCGCCGGCTCGCTCATCCAGACCATGGGCCGCGCCGCGCGCCACCTCGAAGGCCGCGCCATCCTCTACGCCGACCGCATGACCGACTCCATGCGCCGCGCCATCGGACGAAACCGATCGCCGCCGCGCCATCCAGACGCGCCTACAACGAGGAACACGGCATCACGCCGCAATCCATCATCAACACCATGGACATGGGCCTCGCGCAGATCCTCAAAGCCGAATACGGCGAGGTGACAGAAGAAGAAGCCGCAGGCCTGCCCGAGTTCACCACCCAGGCCGAAGTCGACCAGTACATCGCCAAGCTCGAAACCGAGATGCGCGAAGCCGCCAAGAAATTCGAATTCGAAAAAGCCGCCAGCCTCCGCGACAGCATCAAGGAACTCCGCGACAAGGAATTCCTCTTCGGCTAGGACTAGCCGTCCAGGCAACGGCTTCGCGCGGCACACGAAGGAATTGTTCCACGTCGAACAGTCGCCCCCTCGTGCGGAACTACGCGCTTTTCAGTCGGTACTATCCCGATCATGAGTGACTCGCGAGCACAACTCCGGCAGACCCGGAAGCGTCTTTGGGTACGATGACTCTTGGTAAAAGCTACTCAAGGTTCCGGCAGCAGTTCGAAGCTTGGCCCAGCGATTCAGTTGAACGACGTTCTGGCGGCCGGAGAGCGCATGTGTTGAACCTCGTGCCGGCACCTCGACTTGTCATCTCTGACTACGCGGTTGGATTGGGAGAGCCCAGCCCGTGCCGAACTGGTCCATTCGCCGTTTCGATCCTGTCCTGGATCTAGCGCCGCGACGACGGCCGGGTGAACCTCTTGATCCAATAGCGTCCGCTCCTGCCGGTGGGATGAAGCGAAGAACTCCATCGGGCAACTGTCTGATCTAATCCCTATTCCCTGCTCCTATTCATTCCACTCATCCTTCCTCCTCCACATGGTGTGAGCTAAATCACACGCCGAAGGCCTATCATGAGATAGAGAATCAGCTTGTCTGGTCCCCTCGCAGCCGATTCCAGCTGTTGCACTGGAGCTCTGGATGCGAGAATGAGGTTGGAGTTTCAATGGCAACCCTCGGCAGTTTTGCCCTTCTTATCGCGCTGGCTCTGGCCGCCTACAATCTCCTCGCCGGCGCCGTCGCCCTGCGCCTGATCGCCACCGGTCAGCCCGCGCGCATTTCGCCCGAGCGCCTGGCCGACACCGCCCGCCGCGCCGGCATCGCCGGCTTCATCGCCGTCACCGCCGCCGCCTTTGCGCTCATCTATTCCGTCTTCACCAACGACTTCTCCATCACCTACATCCTCGAGCACTCCAACCGCGCTCTCCCCGCTCCCTACAAATTCGCCGCACTTTGGAGCGGTCAGGAAGGCTCGCTGCTTCTGTGGGCGTGGCTGCTCGGCACCTACGGCTTTGTGCTCCGCCTCACCCACAAGACCGACGTCAAGCTCTACGCCTACGCTGGAACCATCCTCGCCGGCGTGCAGGTCTTCTTCCTCGCCGTCGTCAACTTCGCCGCGCCGCCCTTCTCGCTCATGAAGGGCGCCATTCCCGACGACGGCAACGGCCTCAATCCGCTTCTCCAATATCCGGAGATGGTCATCCATCCGCCCATGCTCTACCTGGGCTACGTGGGATTCTCGGTCCCCTTCGCCTTCGCGCTCGGCGCGCTCATGATGCGCTACCCCGGCGAAAAATGGATCAAGATCACCCGCGTCTGGACCCTGGTCACCTGGCTCTTCCTCACCTGCGGCATCTTCCTCGGCATGCACTGGGCCTACGCCGTGCTTGGCTGGGGCGGCTACTGGGGTTGGGACCCGGTCGAGAACGCAAGCTTCATGCCCTGGCTCACCGGCACTGCCTTCCTCCACTCCGTCATGATGCAGGAACGTAAAGGCATGATGAAGAGCTGGAATGTCTGGCTCATCTTCTCCACCTTCCTGCTCACGCTGCTCGGCACTCTGCTTACCCGTGCCGGACTCGTCAGTTCAGTCCATGCATTCGCGCAATCGTCCATTGGCACATGGTTCGTCGTCTTCATGGGAATCGTGCTCGCCGTCTGCATCTTCACCTACGTCCTGCAGCGCAACCACCTCAAGAGCGAGCAGCACCTCGAGTCGCTCGTCAGCCGTGAGTCCAGTTTCCTCTTCAATAATCTTGTTCTGCTCGTCGCCTGCTTCGTCATTCTCTGGGGAACGCTCTTCCCCATCCTGAGCGAATACGTGCAGGGCAACAAAGTCACCGTCGGCGCTCCGTTCTATAACCGTGTTGCCATCCCCATCGGACTGTTCCTGCTGTTCTTCACGGGCGTCGGACCGTTGCTTCCCTGGCGCGCCACGTCCCTGCGCTCGCGTCCGCCGCAACTTCGTCGTGCCGGCCATCGCGCTCTGGGCCACCGTCATCGTCTGCATCGCCGTGGGCGTATCGCCCTGGAAAAACGGCTCCTTCGACGCCGGCAATTTCTATGCGCTGGTCGGCTTCGCACTCGTCCGCCGCTGTCTTCGCCGCCATCCTCTCGGAATTCCTCCGCGGCGGTGCAGTCCTTGCCAAACAAACTCATCGCAATCTCTTATCGGGAGTTTTCCTGCTGATCCGCCGCAACACCCGGCGCTACGGCGGCTACCTCGTTCACATCGGAGTCGTAATCGTCGTCATCGGTCTGTGCGGCTCGGCCTTCAACCGCAATGAAGAACGCGAACTCGCATTGCACGGCACACTGCCCATCGGCCCTTACACCCTCGAGTGTGTCGGCTTCACCCAGGATTCGAACGCCAACTACAACTCCGAGTACGCGCTTCTCGATGTCTACAAGAACGGCAAAAAGCTCTTCCAGATGACACCCGAGAAACGCATCTACATCGCCAGCGAGCAGCCCCAGACCATGGTCGCCATCCACTCCGTTCCCGGCTGGGATCTGTACGTAGTCTATGAAGGCACCAACCCTGACACCGGCCAGCCCATCATCAAAGCATTCCTGAATCCGCTCGTCGGCTGGATCTGGGCGGGCGTTGTTTTCATCGCCTTCGGCACCTTCATCGCCCTCGCTCCTTCCGCCACTCCCGTCACAGCATCCCTCCGCGTCCCCGCCGCAAAAGCCGCGCCCGCCGAGCCCGCGCTGCGAGGAGGCGACTGATGGCAACTCCGCAAAATAATCCTGCCATCCTGAGCGAAGTCGAAGGACCTGCGTCTGCAAGGCTGAGATCAGCAAGGACATGGGTGCCCCAGGTCTCGCTTTTGAGACCTGGGAAAGCAACGAGCCCTTCCCATCCATCCGTCATCCTGAGCGAAGTCGAAGGACCCGCGTCTGCCCCTCGGGTTATCGCCCCGTGCGAAGCGCGGGAAACGGAGGGAGCAGGGGCCTTCAGGCCCCTGAACGAGAATCAAACTCCGTCGCGGGCTTTAGCCCCTGAAGGCACGCCTCCTCTCACCACAACACAGAATTGTCATCCTGAGCGGAGCGCGTTCGGGGTCCCGATCGCACGTCAGTGCGATGGGGGTAAGCGAAGCGAAGGATCTGCTTCTACCCATCCGAAATCAGCACACAAATGGGTGCCCCATGTCTCGCTACCGGGGTCCCCGACGACAGGTCCTCGTCGGTGGGGTGGTCTCAGACATGGGAGAGCAACGAACCCAAATACCACGTTCATCCTCAAAATTACTCAGGCTTTGCTCCTGGCCATAGCCGTCTGCTTCTCCACCGCCGCCTCCAACTCCAGTTCCCGCTTCAACGACCTCGGCCATCGCCTCATGTGCACCTGCAGTTGCGCGCAACTCCTCGGCGAATGCAACCATGTCGGCTGCCCCGAGTCCGGCCACATGCGCGACGAACTCAGCGCAGCCATCGCCTCCGGCGCCACCGACGAACAAATCCTCACCAGCTTCGCAGCCAAATACGGCGCGACCGTATTAGCTGCTCCCACCACGCACGGCTTCGATCTCGTAGCCTGGATCGCCCCCTTCGCCGTCTTCGCCGCGGCCCTCCTCGGCACGATATTGCTGGTCCGCCATTGGTCCGTCGGCCGCACACAACCCGCTGAGATTTCCAACCCCACCATGGATGCCATGCGCGAAAAAATCCGCCGCGAAACCGGCGCGGGCATCGACGGAGGCATTTGACCATGACTGAAACGCAAGGCCTCGTCGCCGGCATCCTGCTCGCCCTCGCCCTCGGCATTTACACCTTCTGGCCCGACAACGTCTTCGCCAACCAACGTGAAAAAACGCGCCTCGAATATCTTCTCGAGCGCAAGGATCAGCTCTACGAAAATCTTCGCGACCTGAACTTCGAATACCGCGCCGGCAAATATCCGGAGGAAGACTTCGTCGCCCAGCGCGCGTTGCTGGAAAACGAAACCGCGCAGCTAATGGCCGAAATCGAATTCCTCCAGCAGCACGCCTGAGCCGCCCATGCCGACCACTCCACAGACTTGTCATCCTGAGCGAAGCTCACCGTCGGAGGGAGCAGGTGCCTTCAGGCCCCTGAATGGCGCAAGAGCGCGGAGGGCTTTAGCCACTGCGTTTTTTGTTGTATGAATTGTCATCCTGAGCGGAGCAGCTTGGGGCCCCACGAAGTGGGGTAAGTGGAGCGAAGGATCTGCTTCATAGGAAGCCGGAACAAGCACGAACATGGGTGCGCCCCATCCTTGCGCGCTTTCTGCGCAAGGGTGGGGAAGTACGAAAGCAAAAAGGTTTGTAGGGCACGACTTCAGTCGTGCCGAAAAATGTGCGGTAGAAGTTGGGCTCTAGCCCCTGCGTTTTCTGTTGTAAGAATTGTCATCCTGAGCGGAGCAGCTTGGGGTCCCACGAAGTGGGGTAAGCGGAGCGAAGGATCTGCTGTTCACGATTTATGCAGGTCGCAGAACTCAAACCAAAACGTACGAATAGGACATCATGAACGCCTCACGATTCATCTCAGCGGCCACCCTTTTCCTGGCCGCCTCCCTCGCCCAGGCCGCCACAGTGACCGGCACCGTCATCGACAAAACCACTGGCAAGCCCGCCGCCGGCGACACCGTAGTCCTCGTCGACGTGCAAGCCGGCATGAGCGAAACCGCCCACGCCACTACCGACGGCAAGGGCTTCTACACGCTGAAAGAGCCTGGCTCGGGTCCCTATCTCATTCGCGTCACCCACCAGGGAGCGGGATACTTCATCGCCGCGCCGCAGGGCAACGCCCCCGGCGACATCCCCGTCTACGACGTAGCCGCGAAAGTCGAAGGCGTGTCCACTGAGGCCGACGTCTTCGAGTTCGAAGGCGACGCCAATCAGCTCCGCGTCACCGAGCGCTACTTCGTTCACAACACCAGCGCACCCCCGCGCACCCAATGGACCCCGCGCTCCTTTGAAGTTGTCATCCCGCCCGAAGCCACCATCGCAGGCGTGGCCGCACAGCGCCCCACGGGTCTGCCTACCAGCGTCAAGCTTGACCCCACCGGCACCAAGGGCCACTACGCGTTCAACTTCCCCATCCAGCCCGACGAAGGCGACAAAGACACGCTCTTTCAAATCGAGTACACCGTTCCCTACTCCAACGGAAAATTCACCTTCCACCCGGAAGTCACTCTGCCCACGCAAAGCATCGGCGTGCTGCTCCCAAAAAGCATGACCTTCGCGTCCGGCTCCGGCCCCGCCTTTCAGCCCATCACGCAAGACCCAGCCATCCAGACCTATGTAGCCAAAAACGCCGCTCCCGGCAAATCCTTCGAATTCACCGTCTCGGGAACAGGCTCCATGCCCCGCGAAGCGCAAGGCGGCCCGCAACAGGGCGAAGGCACACCACAATCCGCAGGCACACCCGGCAACACGCCCGGCGGCGGCATCGGCGAACCCATCAACACCCCCGACCCCCTGAGCAAATACAAATGGTGGATCCTCGGCGGCCTCGGCCTTCTGCTGGCAACGGCTGCTGCCTTCCTCCTCCGCAAACCCGCCGGAGGCGCGAACCCATCGCCCGCCCTCTCCGCTGCACCCGGTTTCAATGCGCCAGGCTTCGCCGCATCGGGTCTCGCAACGTCGGGCCACGCCGCCCCGCACCCGGCCACGGTGCCCACGCCGGCCTTCGCGTCACCGCCATCGCCAGCCGCCAAAAACGCGGCCCTGCTCAACGCTCTAAAGGAAGAACTGTTCGCCCTGGAAAGCGAAAAGCTGAACGGCACACTGTCGCCAGAAGAATACGCAGAAATAAAGCCGGCGTTGGAAGTAGTCCTGAAGCGCGCCCTCAAGCGCAATGCCTAGCCGATTGCTTACACAAACTCCGCACAACCGGGCTCGGCATGCGCAGTACGACCGTACCCAAGAGAACCAACCGGTAATCTTTGTTCCGACGGCGCACCGGCGTAGGCTGACCCCATAACTTAGAACGACTACAGCACTCTCCTGGCAACAAAGAGCCCTGCCGTTGAAGCAGGGCTCTTATTTTTCTTCGGTCCAGCTTTCGACTCTAGTGGTGGTCGTCATGTTCGTGGCGCCACGTCCAGTAGTCCTTCTTGTCCGCGTCGCTGCGCTTGTTAAAGTCCACGTGGTCGCGGTGCGAATCGTGTTCCCACTGGTTGTAGTAAACCGTCTCGTGATCCCGTGCGTGATAGTCATGGTAGTAGGGATCGTAGACACGCGCGTGAACCGCGCAACCGCTCATCAGCAACGTAGAAGCAAATGCCGCTGCCAACGAAAGTGAAGCAAAGTGCTTGAAGTGCATGGTCGTATCTCCTGGCTGCAACTAACCCTTGGATGCAGATTCGTCCTAACCTGCACAAACAACAAAGGAAAGTTTTCTCCTGATTCTCGAATTGGACTCCCGAAGCAACGCACCTTTGAGCCCAACAGGCAATCCATCATCGATGCGTGGCAAAACACGGGGGAGTGAATGAAGAACCCCGAAATTCTTCGCAAATTCGGCAAACACCTGTGTCCATCGCCACAATTGTTCCACGTGGAACAATCCATCGCGGCCAGGTTCGCCGGGGCCACCCCGATCTTTGCGCGCCTTGGTCTTCGGTCTACGGCAGCCCGCAATAATGTCGCCACCGGGGCCAGATTTGTTCCACGTGGAACAATTGTGATGGCAGATACATGCGACCAAAACCGTCGTGGTTCCAAACGCGATATTCTCTGCAAATTTTCGTACGCATACCCGTAACGAAAATACCGTAGAGCCGCTGGCTGCTTGTATTCTTGCCCCATGAAGACCTTGCTTCGCACGCTGCTTTATCTTGCCTTGATCGTCTGGCTGGGCGGAGAGATTTTCTTCCCCGTAGTTGCAGCAGTCACTTTCGGCACGTTGCAGGCAGACACACACGTTGCGGGCACCATTGTCGGCGAGTTGCTGCGCGTGCTGCATGGATTCGGACTTGTCTCCGGTCTGGTTGCGCTCGCGCTGCTGGCGCTGGCTCCGGCATGGGCTATCTACAATCCCCGCGCGGTTCTTGCTCCCATGATCCTGTTGGTGCTGATGCTGGCCTGCACGGCATACTCGCAGTACGGCATCATCCCGGCGATGGAGCGGGATCGGATCGCCGCGGGCGGCGCCATCGATGTTAGAAACTCCGCTGACCCATCGGTTGCCGACTTCAACAAGCTGCACAACCGCAGTGAGCATGTGGAGTTGGTCATCCTTCTGCTGGGACTGGCGACGGTGGTCCTGATCGCGCGCAGCGAATCGACTCGAATCTGAAAGCCATCTTCTGTATATTTTGGGCCTGTTTTCTGAAAGACTTCAACCCAGGAGTTTGCTCCATGGCCCGATTGATCCAATGGAATCTGATGTCGCTCGACGGGTACTTTGAAGGCGCGAAGAAGTGGGATCTTGAATGGCACAAATACGTCTGGGACCGGGAACTCGAGACGTTCTCGACAGAACAACTGCGCTCCGCTGGAATGTTGCTGTTTGGCCGCATTACCTATGAAGGCATGGCCGCCTATTGGAAGACGGCGACGGGAGAAGTGGCCGAACTGATGAACAGCCTGCCGAAAGCCGTCGTCTCACGAACGCTGGCCGGGGCGGACTGGAACAACACCCGCGTGATTCGGGGTGGCACCGCCGAGGAAGTCCCCAAGTTGAAACAGGAAATCGATGGAGACATCTTCGTCTTTGGAAGCGCAGCGCTCTCAGCGACTCTTACCAGGGCCGGCCTTTTCGATGAGTTTCGTCTCGCACTTGTGCCTGCCGTGTTGGGTCGAGGGACGCCGCTGTTCGGACGCGATCTTCCGCGGCACCGTTTGAAACTGCTGGAATCGCGAACGCTCAAGTCGGGCGTAATCATTCTGCGCTACGCGCCGTTACCAGGCGAATAGGCTACTGTTCACTGGGCATGTCTCGCGTCGACGCTGAGCCACGACATTACACCGGCCTGGACGCCGTCGTTCAGCATCGGGCCAAGTGATCCAAGTTCCAAATCATCGCGACACTTCCTTACGAAGACCCCAAAGTATCAGGACAGATGCGAGGACGATAGCGATGCCGACTGACATGAATCCGACCGTGACAAAAGTCTCCTGCCAAGGTTGCCCGCTGTGACCAGCTCCGGTAATTGGAGAAAGGGCTGCCGTCCCAAAGATCGCGGCAAGTACAGTGGTGAACCAGTTCAAATAAGTGCCGTAAAGAACAGTCCAGAATGCGATGGCCGCGGCGGATGCCGACAGTCTCACGTGCGTCCAAATGGCCCCCAACGCAACGAGGAAGATGCCATTCATCAAACCCTCAAGATGCGCGGCAAGCCCCATGCGCACATTTGCGAAATGCTGCTCGGCAAAACCGGTGAGCAGCCCGAGCAAGAAGAGGCACATGCCATGAAACATCAGCCGCCGGTTGGTGTCTTTCATTCGTACGACCTACCTTTCAATTGCCAAAGTCATTGATACGGAGCCAGGGAAATTGGGCTGCTGCCATGCCAACGCGTCGTTCAATCGGCCCCCATCGTACACGAAGCCAAGGGAATCCGCCTTACTGACCCCCAGAAATCATCCTCATAAATCAGTGGCAATTGAGCAATTCGACTCAGACGCACCGAAATCCGGATAGGAAGATTGAATAACCATTTGCTCGGCGAAATTTCTGAGCAGCATTGGAGGCATATGGTCACGTCAACCCTTCCGGTCTCGCTGCTCGACTCAACTTCGATTCCAGCTTTGCGGTATAAACGCCTCGCATCTACGGACAAATCCCGCGCAAACGATATCTTGTCCCGTGCCCAGACCGGCGATCCAGATGCCTTCTCGGACCTCTATTCGCAGCACAAGAGCCGCGTTTTTTCCATTTGTATACGCATGGTTCGCAATGTTGCGCTGGCAGAAGACCTCACACAGGAGACCTTTCTTCAGCTGCATCGAAAGCTGGCAACTTTTCGAGGTGAGTCCGCTTTTACCACTTGGCTGCACCGGATGACCGTCAATATCGTGCTGATGCGCCTGCGTAAACGTGTGCTTCCTGTTGTCTCACTCGATCAATTGATGACAGACATCTCGGAGGAACACTTTGGACGGAGTTTTGGAACTTGCGATCGGAGGCAAACGGGCGTCGTCGACCGCGTAGCCCTCGAACGCGCTGTGGCTGCTCTTCCGCCCGGCTATCGAAATTTCTTCCTCCTTCATGATGTCCACGGTCTCGAGCATCGCGAGATCGCGTCCATGAAAGGTTGCAGCGTGGGCAACTCGAAATCCCAATTGCACGAAGCGCGTCGTGCTTTGCGGCACGTCCTCTCCGCACAGCCGGACGGGAGGCTTTCGAAAAGCGAACAGTAATGTCTGGTTTCCCGGCTAATTAGCCAAGCCCTTCTACTTCACCCGCGCGCCAGCGTCGCGCCGACATTCGCGATCTCCTCGACTTTCCTGGACCGCTCCTGCCAAGAAAGCAGAAATGTGGTCAAAACTGACCGGAATGCCAGCCAGCTTTTGATTACCCTCGCTTGATCCACGGACTCCTCCCTCAAAGGAGGCAAATCATGGCTTCCCAATTGACCTGTCGTTTTCCTCACAAAGCGCTGTCGATTCAATCTGCATCCCGCGTTATGCGAGAGTCGCCTCAGGACCGAAAGAACATGAACTGGTCCGTCTGTGAACGCAAAATCAGATCGCATTCGTCCTAACGGCTCACAACGTTTCTCTTCCAGGCGGAATCCAATTCCCAGGAGCACTCATGAAAATGCTACGTGCAGTATTCGTACTCCCCATTCTGGCCGTGGCTCTGGCCAGCATGCCCGCATTGGCCCAGGATCATCAAGATCAGGATCATCACGACAACCACACCTACAAGCAGCACAACGAATGGAAAACGGGCTCAAAGATTCAGCAGGAAGACTGGAACAAAGGCGATAAGGTCGATTATCGCCAGAACCACCTTCGCCGTCCGCCCGCGGGACATGAGTGGCGCCAGATCGACGGGAATTTCGTGCTGGCCAACCAGGACGGCGTCATCGTATCCGTGCGCCGCTCGTCCCACGATCGTTAAACTGCCGCAACCTGCCATTGAGCAAAGAATCCCCCAGGTCGCTTCGCCAAGGACGGCCTGGGATTTTCATTTTATGTGAACATCTTTCAGGCAAATCAGCACCCCGTCGACCTGGCAGCAAGTTTCTCCTTCCCGACTGTGGGTCACTTGCAGGAATCGCATCGAGGAGCATCCAGTCACTTCACGCGTTCTCATTGGGCTGCCGCGTCGCGAGTCGGCCCGCTCGTTTGCTCAGCAGATCTTCAATTCCCTGCAAGAGATTTTCCGGCCCACTATGGATGGTCGCATCCGCAAAACTGTCGCTGCAACGGGAAGAGTCCGACACGCAGATCACCGGTATCCTCGAGCCCGAGGCTCGGATCAGGTATGCGAGTCTTTCTCGGCTTTCGGCGGGGAGGGAATGGCTCAAGAGGACCAGGTCGAAGTCACCCTCATGGAATCGAGCGATCCCCTCCCGGATGGAATCGGCGGATGTGACGAGGTATCCGGCAGTTTGCCAGACGGACCGCTGACTTTCCAGAAGCGACGAGTCCAAGCCAACTGCGAGGAGGACTTTGAGTGGCACGAGGACCTCCGGGTTTTGCAGACACATCCCGTGCGCCTTGTGAAAAAGCGGGGGAAATCCACCCTTAAGCCTTTTCTTCCTCGCTGTCTGTTCAATTCAGCTCACTTTTCGTGCGCTTGACTGCCGATGGGTTTACGCGGCGCCATCTTCGATGGGTCGTACGCACAAGCAATGAAATTGGCGGCCCTAGAAGAACGTCTGGGCGATATCGACGATGTTGTATTCCGCGTCAAGAATAGGCAACGCGCGCCACTTGTCGAAAGTAAGGCAAGGATGCGAAATATCGAAGGCGACCATGTCTCCGACGCGCAGATCGTCGCCCGCAGCGATTCGTAGAAACGCATGCTGGTCCATCATCCGAGTGACGGACCAGTGAGCTGGTACGGGCTTCGGTGCTACATCGCCGGGCCTGTAATGCAGCGCAGGAACGGGCAGCCCTGCGTCGAACGCCGCGTCCCGTTTTCCCAGGCCAATGATTGCCTGCTCGCTCTCGGGAATGGATTGCACATAGGCCCACACATGAAGTGCAGGCACGAGACCCGCATGCATCTTGTGCGCAATTGGATTTTGTCGAAGGATTCGCTCCTGGGCCTGGCGATAGGCTCCGACGTCGTGGGTGAGGTAGCAGCCGGGGCGAAGCACGATTTCAACCGAATCCCCTAGGGCAGCGGCAGAAAAAACTTCGGCGACGACGTCGTACCACGCCGAGCCTGCGCCGGAAAGAATGACTGGAACGCGTTGAAACCGTTCTTCGGCGATCAACCTCCGCGTGACCTCAACCGCACGTTCCAGGAATGCACGGATCGAGGCTTCGTCGCCGAGGGCTCCTTCGTAGATCTCAACTCCGCTCAATGCAATCGCGCCGCTCCAGCGAGACAATGCGCCCCACACCGCTTCCAACTGCTCCTCATCCCGAACCCCGGTTCGACCGCCTTTTGCGCCCAGCTCGAGCAATACCGGGAGAGGTCTCGCCAGACCGGAAAATGCGCGACCTAGTTGGTCAATGTTCGCGGCCGAATCTACAAGACAGTAAAATTCGAACTCCGGGTCGCGCAGCAGTCGCGCAACAATCCCCATATTCTCTTTTCCGACCAGCTGATTCGCCATCAGAACGCGACGCACGCCGTGGGCATAGGCAACTGCAGTCTGATGCGCCGTCGCCAGAGTGATTCCCCAGGCGCCGGAATCGAGCTGCATCTTGAAAAGGCGCGGCGACATCGCCGTCTTTCCGTGCGGCGCCAGCCGGACTCCGTAGGCGTCAATGAACTTCTGCATCCAATCCAGGTTGTGCCGCAGTTTTTCCTGATACAAGACTGCCGTTGGTAAGCTCAGATCTTCGCGCAGAAGATTCCAGCCGAGCCGGGCGATCTCCGCAGGCGTGGCGGCGTTCTCAAGAAAACCGATCCCCTTGTTCAGGGGTTGGACCGCGGAAAGGCCTTCTACATTTTGAGTTTTTCGATCGATAGATTGGTTTGATTTCATAGCGCCGATGCACCGGGGGTTCAAGGTTGGAGCGTGCAACAGAACTAGTCTATAGTTTGAACCAGCCACGATGGACCTCTGCGAAACCCTGATCAAAGATGCGAGCGTTCTGGACGGCAGCGGCGCTGATTCCGAAATACTGGACATCGCGATTCGCGACGGGCGGATTTGCGCAATTGGGACCAACCTGCAGTTCCGCGCTGAATCTGTTGTCGATGCCCAGGGACTCGCCCTTTCCCCCGGATTCATCGATACCCACACCCACGACGACATCGAATTGATTCGCAACCCCAGTATGTTGGCCAAGGTTTCACAAGGTGTGACGACTGTGATCGTGGGCAACTGCGGTATCAGCGCGTCGCCTGTCCAGTTGCACAGAGGACTGCCGGACCCCATGAATCTGCTGGGCGACTCGACGGAATTCGTTTATCCAACCTTTGCCGCCTATCGCGCCGCAATCGAAACCGCCGGCCCCGCCGTCAATGTTGGCGCATTGATTGGCCATACCGCGCTGCGCAACAATCACATGGAGCAACTCGATCGAGCGGCGACTCCCAATGAGATTTCCGCGATGCGCGCGCAATTGACCGACGCGCTCGACGGCGGTGCACTTGGCCTGAGTTCCGGACTCGCCTATCTGTCTGCGATTGCTGCTCCCACCGAAGAGGTGCTTGAGCTGGCGCGACCCCTCAATTCCTCAGGTGGCCTGTATGTCACCCACATGCGCTCCGAGACCGAAACGATTTTGGACGCGATGCGGGAGGCATTCGACATCGGACGCGAACGGAACGTGCCGGTCGTAATTTCGCATCTAAAGTGCGCCGGAATCGCCAATTGGGGTCGAAGCAACGAGGTTCTCGACGCGTTGAATGAAGCACAGAAAACCCAACCCGCAGCCTGCGATTGCTATCCCTACGCTGCTGGATCGAGCACTCTCGATGTACGCCAGGTGGACCCTCGCCTCGAAATTACCATCACGTGGAGCACGCCGCATCCTGAGATGGGTGGAAAGTCGCTCGGATCAATTGCCGAGGCGTGGAACCTGACGCAGTTGGAAGCGGCGCGCCGGCTGCAACCGGCAGGAGCAATTTATCACAGCATCTCTGAGGAGGACCTGCGTCGCATTCTGGCGCACCCCGCGACAATGATCGGGTCGGACGGGCTTCCCTGCGATCCGCGGCCTCATCCGCGCCTTTGGGGCACCTTTCCGCGCGTGCTTGGCCACTTTTGCCGCGAGGCGATGCTGTTCTCGCTACCGGAAGCGATTCGCAAGATGACTGGAATGCCGGCTCAAAGATTCGGGCTCACAGACCGCGGGTTGATCCGCGAAGGGTATTGTGCCGACCTGGTTCTGTTTGATCCGAAGACCATCATCGACACCGCGACCTTCTCCGATCCAGTGCAGACGGCCGTTGGAATTGAGCACGTCTGGGTGAATGGCATTCTCACCTACGGCTCAGAGGGGCTCACGGGACAACGCGCGGGACAGTTCCTCAGGCGGGCAAGAACTTCATGGGTGCAGTGACAATCGAGTGCGAGGATACTCAATGAACATCAAACGACATGGGGTGGAAGGCGGTACCGGGACAGGCGGACAGCACCTTCCGTTTGCGCGTGCAGTGGAGGCGGATGGGTGGCTTTACGTGTCAGGCCAGGTCCCGATGGTCGAGGGCGAAATCGTGGCGGGAAGCATTGCGGTGCAAGCCCGACAAGCGATTCGCAATCTTCTGTCGGTCCTCACAGAGGCGGGATACGGGCCGGAGCACGTAGTGCGTTGTGGCGTTTGGCTCGACGATCCCCGCGACTTCGGTTCCTTCAACAAGGTGTTCAAGGAATTCTTCGGAGAGCACCCTCCTGCGCGGTCGTGCGTCACATCCAGCATGGTCGTGGACTGCAAGGTCGAGATTGATTGCGTGGCTTACAAGAAGTCGAACACCTGAATCCAGCGGCTCTCTTTAACTCAAGTCTTGAAACCAGAGATCAAAGAACTTCCGCGAGGCTATGATCGATCCTCACAGCATTTTTCTGCTCGTTGCGGCCCTCGTGGCAGTCGTGGGTCTGATTCTGCTCATTGCCGTTGTCCGGCTGAATCCCTTTCTGGCTCTATTTCTGGTCTCCCTTGCACTAGCTGTCTGCGCAGGCATGCCTGTCTCCCAGGTGATCCACTCCTTCGAGACCGGCATGGGGGGAACGCTTGGCCACATTGCGATCATCGTTGCACTGGGCACGATGCTCGGCAAAATGATGGCGGAGTCGGGAGGCGCGGACCAGATTGCGCACACACTCGTCCGCCTCTTTGGCGAAAAGCGGGTGCACTGGGCAATGATGGTCATTGGACTGGTTGTGGGCCTACCGGCATTTTTTGAAGTCGGATTTGTGTTGCTGGTGCCGATTGCCTTCACCGTGGCTCGACGGACCAGAACATCCCTCGTCCTGGTCGGCCTTCCCATGGCTGCGGGCCTTTCGGTAGTGCACGGTTTGGTGCCGCCCCATCCAGCGGCATTGCTGGCGGTTTCGATCTACAAAGCTGACGTCGGGCGCACCATCTTTTACGCCTTGCTGGTGGGCATCCCTACCGCAGTGATTGCCGGCCCACTCTACGCAAAGCTGATTGCAAGGCATGTCCGGCTCGCGCCAGAAAGTGCCATCGGAGCCGAGTTTGTGGAACACGACGTGGAACGCAGCCTGCCCGGGTTCGGACTCACGCTGGCTACGATTCTGCTTCCGGTCGGCCTCATGCTGATCGGTAGCTGGGCGAATACGCAACCTGCGCCCAGCTCCGTACTGAATCAGGGATTGCGTCTGGCGGGCAACGACGATATGGCATTGCTGATCGGCGTGCTCTTCAGTTTTGTCACGCTTGGAAAAATGCGAGGATTCGATCGGCAGACGATTCAACGTTTTTGCAACGAGTGTCTCGCGCCAACAGCCACAATCACACTTCTCGTGGGTGCAGGCGGAGGTTTTGGCAGAGTGCTTCAGGATAGCGGCGTCTCCCAGGCAATTGTTTCTCTTGCCTTGATGAGCCACGTCTCCTTCCTGCTGCTGGCATGGCTTCTGGCGGCGTTGATTCGGCTCGCGACGGGTTCAGCAACCGTGGCCATGAGCACCGCGGCTGGAATCGTCGCTCCCATCGTTGCCCATGGCGCCGGCGTGCATCCCGAACTCCTTGCGATTGCGACGGGCGCAGGGTCTCTGATCTTTTCGCACGTGAATGATGGTGGATTCTGGCTCGTGAAGGAATACTTCAATATGACCGTGACGCAAACCCTCAAGACATGGTCGGTCTGCGAAACCATCATTTCAGTTTCGGCGCTCGTCTTCACTCTGCTTCTATCGCTTGCGGTCTGACTTCTGGCCAGCATCCTCCGGCGCGTAATTCTGATCCTGACGCGTCTTGTATCATCGATAAGGTCCTTGAGCGCTGTTCATCCTGAGAGGGACCGCGATGGAAGACAAATGAAGACTGGCATTATTGGCCTGCCGCAGGTAGGCAAGACTTCGCTGTTCAAAATCCTGACCAAAGCCAAATTAGAAGAGCGCGGGTATTCCAATCCGCGCGAGGCGCACATCGGCGTCGCGCGCGTGCCGGATGAGCGACTCGACAAGCTCTCCGAACTTTATTCGCCCAAGAAGACCACTTACGCGAGCGTCGAATATGTCGATGTGGCCGCGATCGGGCAGGAGGCGCTGAAAGAGACGGCGTTCCTGACCAGCCTGCGCAACGTCGATGCCCTCATTCACGTGCTGCGCGCATTTGAGGACGACTCGATTCCGCATGTGGGTGCAATCGATCCGCTGCGCGATGTCAAAAGCGTGGAGTTCGACCTGATGATCAGCGATCTAACCCAGGTTGAAAAGCGTCTGGAGCGTGTCGAAAAGGACCTGAAGAAGGGCCGCACGGGTGAACTGGAACGGGAACAAGCGTTACTTTTGCGCTCAAAAGAAGCACTAGAGAAAGAACAGCCGTTACGCGAACTGGAGATGACCTCCGAGGAGAAAAAGCTCATCAAAGGCTTTATGTTTCTCTCTCAAAAGCCTGTTTTATATGCTCTTAACATTGGAGAGAGTACCGAGCTTGGCAAGGACCTGGATTTGGCTGTGGAGCGGTTCAAATTGGCGGATGTGGCCAACCGTCCCAATGCGGGCGCTACGGCGATCTGTGGAAAAGTAGAAGCCGAACTGGCCGAGATGGACGAAGCCGAGGCAGCCGAGTTTCTGTCGAGCTACGGACTCCATGAGAGCGGATTAGTCCGGCTGATTCGGAAGAGCTATGAGCTGCTGGGACTGATCAGCTTCTTTACTGCAGGCGAGGACGAGTGCCGCGCGTGGACCGTGCCGGCGGGCTCGAAAGCGCCGCAAGCCGCTGGGGCGATTCATTCCGATCTGGAGCATCACTTCATCCGCGCAGAGACGATTCGCTGGGACAGCTTGCTGGCTGCCGGAAGCGAGGCGGCTGCGCGCTCCCAAGGCACGTTGCGGCTCGAGGGCAAGGAATACCTGGTGCAGGACGGCGATGTGATGCACATCCGGCACAGCGGTTAAGGGATGCTGAAGCTTTCGATTCTCCTTGGCGTTCTTGCTGCGCTGGCCGATGTGGCAGGCGGGCTGGTGCTGGTGCGTGCCAAGGGAGTGGAGCGCTACCTGCGTTATTTTGTGGCGCTGGGCGCGGGCTTTCTGATGGCGACCGCGTTGCTGGAGATGACGCCTGAGAGCCTGCGATTGAGCCCGCGCCTGGGACCGATTCTGATCATGGCCGGCTACTGCGTGGTGCACCTTCTCGAGCACACCATCAACGCGCATTTTCATTACGGCGAAGAGACGCATCACGACGAATTTGTCTCGCAGAGAACCGGCTACTCAGTGCTAGGCGGTTTGAGCGTGCACGCGCTCTTCGATGGGGTAGCGATCGGGTCGGGCTTTGTCGTGAACAATGCGCTGGGTTGGTTGATCTTTCTGGCGATTTTTCTCCACAAGGCGCCGGAGGGCTTCACGATGGCGAGCGTGATGCTTGCCAGCGGGCGAAGCCGGACGATTGCGTTTTACTCCGCCGTGGCGCTGGCCGCGGCTACGTTGCTCGGCGTGCTGGTCATTGAACTGGCTCCTTCATGGATGCCCTATGGGTTGCCGATCTCGGCTGGGGTGGCGCTGTATGTGGGTGCGAGCGACCTGGTGCCCGAGGTCAATCGGGAGCCGGGCATTCGCATGGCGTTGGTTTTCTTTCTTGGAGTGGCGGGATTTCTGCTGATGCGGACGCTGCTTCCGGCGCTTTGATTTATGCACTAATCTCAGTTGCTACGAACGCAGCGCAGCAATCGGTACCAGGTCGTGTTTCGCCGTTGTTCCGTTCAGGACACCGCGCACTGATTCGAGCACCCGTTCAGGCGTGATGAGGCGCATACAGACGGCATCGTTGCAGGCAGAGTTTTTCTGGTTCGCGGCGGTGACGCAGGGCGAGCAGGAAAGTTCGGCCCAGATGGCTTCCGTGTTCCCCAGGCTGCCGTAAAGCTTCGGCGTCTCGGGTCCAAAAAGCACGATCGAGCGGATCGGCGCGATCGCTGAGAAGTGTGCGGGGCCGCTGTCATTCGACACCAGAACCTCAGCCACGTTGTAGAGTGCCGTGATGACGGTCAGTTTGTGCATCCCGGCAAAGCTGCGGAAACGCGGATGGCCGACCTTCTCCTGCATGCGCAGAGCCTCTTCGCGTTCGGACGGAGAACCGGTGATAAGCACGAGCACATCGTCCCATTCATCCACAATCTTCGCGGCGAGGGTGCTGTAGTTCTCACGGTCCCAGCGGCGCTGGGGCAGCAGTTCCGAGCTGTTGGGATTGATGAGAACGACGCGGTGGTAGCCGGGACGGTATTCCGGATACACCTTGCGGATCAGGCCATGGACGAATTCCTTTTCGTCTTCGCTCACCGGCTGAATGGGGACGCGGATCTCCTCGTCGGAGACATAGGTTTTGGAGTAAGGGACCTCGGGCTGCGGTGCCAGCAGCGCGTTGATCATGCAGACGAAGTTCTTTGCCATGTGGATATGGCCGTTATAGTTCACGCGATGGGTGAGCATTTCTCCGCGATATAAACCCTCGGCATGGAAGCGATGGAAACCGACGCGACGGCGCGCCCCGGAGAGCCCGGTGAGCAGGCCCGAGTAGCGGGAGAACAGTTCCATGTCAACGACTGTGTCGATGTTTGCCTTGCGCACCCAGCGTAGAAATCGAAACGTATCGAGGGCCAAAGCGAAGACGCTGGTCTCGCGGATGGTGACGATGTGGTCTTCGGGTACGGTGGGTAAAAGGTGGAGGCATTCGACATTGCGCTTGAAGATGAGGAAGAAGATCTCGGCACTGAGGTCGGTCTTGGCTTTTTCTAGGGCGGGATTGGCGATGACGGTGCTGCCCATCTCCGACAGCTCGACGAACAGGATGCGGCTCGGTTTCTCCGGCCCCTTTCGCGCCCCCAACAAACGGACAACCTGTGTGCCGAGAAAACAGAGGGGTATACCGATCCAGTAGTCGACCGCCCGCATGGTTCTAAGTTTCATGGTGTCAACCCTTCGCGCAGCAACGAAGCCGGCGCGTAAACAACAACGGGCGCAATCCGTCTAATCATCTAATTCGCAATGGAGTAGCCGCCGAGTCACAAGTCATCATCAATACACAATTGGATTGCAGACAGGGTCGCCTGCGTCCACTACAATTCGGATTATAGTTTGCTGAAAGCTTTTCCAGCCCTTGCGAAGGGGTCAGCCTGGTTACCCAAGTTGATTCTGCGGGATGGTGAGAAGAGTCTCCAGTTTACGCAAAGGGTTTGCTGGCCTTTCCTCCCACCCTAAACGCAAGCGGATTGCAGACTTTCTCCCCGCTCAGCGTGACCCGCAAATGAGGTGTAGGACTGGAAAAGGTGGAAATTCTGCGCAACCGCAACGTCTGGCTCATTCTTGCTTTCTCGATCCTTGCTGTGATCGTGATGGGCTACCACCCTGGAATTGAGGACGACGGCGTCTATCTTTCCGCAGTCAAAGGCGACCTGAACCCGGCACTGTATCCGCACGACGCCGAATTTTTCCGGGTACAGCTTCAAGCCACAATGTTCGACAGGTGGATTGCCGGATTCATCCAGGCGACTCACATCCCCGTATCTATTTCAGAGTTCCTGTGGCAGTTTGCGACGATCGTGCTGATCATGGTCGGCTGCTGGAGCATTGCGCGCTGCCTGTTTGCGGACAAAAGTGCGCAATGGGGCGGGGTGGCCATGGTGGCTGCCATGATGACGCTGCCCGTTGCGGGCACGGCCCTCTATCTCGCCGATCAGCATTTGCACCCGCGCAATCTATCCACAGCGATCATCCTGATTGCGGTCTCGCGCATCATGAGCGGCAAACATTGGCAGGCTGTTCCCCTGTTGCTGCTCAGCGTTGTGCTGCACCCGATCATGGCGGTGCTGGGCATTTCGTTTTGTATTTTTCTTACTGTCGCGACACTGGAGCCGGTACATGTCTGGCTTCGCTCGCTGCGCGATTCGCTGGCCGCCGCCGTTCCACTCGGCTGGATCTTTGAAGCTCCCACGCCAGACCTGGCGCAAGGCACTGGAGACACGTTCCTATTTCTTTCTCTATCGATGGACGTGGTATGAGTGGCTGGGCGCCACTGGCTCCGCTCTTCCTTTTCTGGCTTCTTTGGCGCGTCGCCGAGAAACGCGGCGAAACCCAACTGGCACGATTTGGATTGGCTGTCTTCGCCTACGGCATCTTTCAGCAGGTCGCCGCGATGGTCATCCTTGCGTCGCCGGGCTTGGTGCGCATTACGCCGATGCAGCCCATGCGCTACCTGCATCTGATTTACTTCTTCATGGCGCTGGTAGCCGGTAGTCTGCTCGCCAAGTCCCTGGTCAAGACATCGGTCTGGCGATGGGCCGCCTACCTGCTGGTCATCAACGTAGGCATGTTTGCTGCGCAACGCATGATGTTCGCGAGCAGCCCGCATCTCGAGTTGCCGGGAGTTCGCTCGAGCAATCCATGGCTACAGGCTTTTGCGTGGATCCGCAAAAATACGCCCACGGACGCCTATTTCGCGATGGACCCTAATTACCTTGCCGCACCGGGCGAGGACTACCACAGCTTCCGCGCCCTGGCCGAGCGCAGCCAGCTCGCCGACGCCATCAAAGACACGGCGGTGGTAACGCAAGTGCCTGAGCTGGGTCCCGCGTGGGAACGGCAGGTAGCAGCCCAGGCTGGCTGGACGCACTTTAAGCTGGCGGATTTCGAGCGGCTGAAATCGGAGTTCGGCGTGAATTGGGCGCTGGTGTCCTATCCTCCAGCCCGCGGGGCTTCAATGCCGCTGGCACAACGACACGCTTTCCGTCTGCCAGATTCCTTGAGCCTTCAGCCCATGGCACAACTCGATGCCGGAATTTTGCGCGATGAGGGTATATCCCCCATTATGAAGTGAGCCACGATTCCGGCCCGGAGCCCGGTCCATGCTGAATCTTAGCCAGCGTCTGATCCTTGGCTGCGTTCTGCTCGCCACTTTCACCGTGGGTCTCGCCTTCGCCGCGCGCCACGCGCTGATTGCGGCAGGCCAGTGGCGCCTTGCGTTCATTCTGGCAGCGGCTTCGGTGGTGACCTGCATCGGAACCATTGTCCTGGTGCTGCGGCCGATTCACATGCTGGCTCGCGATGCGAAAAACATCGCTCAAGGAAACCTTGAACACCGTGTCGACTGGATCAGCCGTGACGACTTCGGCGTGATTGCCAGCGAGTTGAATCGCATTGCGGTCCGCCTGCGGGACCTGCGCGACAGCGAGGCCGGCCGCCGACAGATGGAGTTTCAACTCTCGGATGCCGTTCTGCAATCCATCTTCGAGCCGATCATTGTGACCGACGCCAAGGGCCACGTGCTGAAAGTCAACCAGGCCGCAGCCGAAATTCTGGGAGAAGCTGCGGCGGATCGCATGGCGCTGACGACCACGCCCGGCGGCGAAAAAATCCTGAGCGCCATTCGCGATGCGGTGTCGATGCAGAAAGCCGGTGGCTGCCGAGGGCGACGCGGCCCTTCTGCCCATGCGCATTGGCAAGCAGGAACGCAGCTATCGCTTGCGCACCATGCCGATGCGCGACTCCGAAGGCCGCTTGCTGGGCACCGTCACCACACTTGAAGACGTGACCAGCTTGCAGGACGTCGACCGATTCAAGACCCAGTTTATCGCGGTCGCCAGCCGCAAATTGCGCGACCCGCTGTTGCAATTGCGCCGCGGTCTTTATGCGCTGGGCCAGGGATTCGGGGGCGAGCTTGAACCGCTGCAGGCCGAGCTCGTGGCCGACGCGAGCAACGAGTCAGAGAAGCTGAACGACTTGATGGCGGACCTGATCGAAGTGGCCGAGCTCGACACCGGAAAACGCGAGCTTCATCTCGATCGTCTGCGCCCGCTGCCGCTGCTCAACGAAGCGCGCGACCGTTTTTGCGAAGAAGCCTCGGAAAAACGCATCCGTCGTGGAGGTGAATGCCTTCGCCGATCTCTCGTTTGTGCAGGCAGACCGGCGCGCCGTCCGTTCCATCTTCGACAACCTGCTGTCGAATGCTCTCCGCTACACGCCACCCGAAGGCGAGATTCTGCTGGCCGCGGAAGAGGTGAAGAGTTTCGTGCAATTCACGGTGCGCGATACCGGCCGCGGCATCGAAGCCGACCGCCTGGGCAAACTATTCGACCGGTTTAATGCTTTCTCCGATTCGGGTACTGGGCTTGGGCTCGCGCTGGTGCGCCGGCTGGTTGAGTCGCTGGGTGGGCAGATCGCCGTTGAGAGCCGCCTGGGGCACGGAACAACATTTCGCTTCACGCTTCCTGTAGCTGTGGTGGAAACAATTCAGCATCCGGTTGAGGTGGGCTAGGCCTAACTATGTCAGAGATCGTGCTCGAGCGGCAGCAGGAACCAGCCAAGCTCCGAATCTATATCGGGGCCGCTCCCGGCGTGGGGAAAACCTATCACATGCTGAATGACGCCCTGCTGAAGCGCAAGCAGGGCGTGGATGTTGTGATTGGACTGGTGGAGACGCACGGACGGAAGGAGACCGCGGAACAGATTCGCGATCTCGAGATCGTCCCCCAGCGGGTGATTCCCTATCGCGGTGTGGACCTGAAAGAGATGGATGTGGACGCGATTCTCGCGCGTCATCCAGACACCGTGATTGTGGATGAACTGGCGCATACCAACGTCCCCGGAAGCAGGAACCGCAAGCGCTACGAAGATGTTCTGGAACTGCTCGACGCCGGCATAAACGTGATGACGGCAGTCAATATTCAGCACCTTGAGACGCTGAACGACGCGGTCAATCGATCTGCGAACACGGTCATCCGCGAAACCGTTCCCGATAACTTTTTTAAGCGCGCCGATGAAGTCGTCAATGTGGACATCACGGTGGAGGAGCTGCGCATCGCGGCTGCGCGAAGGCAAAATCTATGCTCCCGAAAAGGTCGAGCAGTCGCTGGCGAACTTCTTCCGCAAGGGAAATCTGAATCTGCTACGCGAGCTCTCCCTGCGCGCCACTGCGGAGCAGGTGAGCAAACGCGCTTCAGATTATCGCCGTACCCAGGGATTGGAACAGGCGCCTGTTCCCGACAAGGTAATGGTCTGCCTGAGCACGCGGCCCGGCACCGAGCGGCTGATTCGCGTGGGCGCGCGCGTGGCCGGAAGGCTGGCTACGAACTGGTATGCCGTCTATGTGGCCCGGCCCGACGAAGACAAAGGCCATGGCGACCCCGAGGCATTTCAGCGGATTGAAGAGTACCAGCGCATGGCGCGGGACCTGGGCGCCCAAGTGGTGGTGCTGACCGATAAGAATGTGTCCGATGCGCTGATCCGTTTTGCGCAGCAGGAGAGCATTTCGCACGTGATCTTCGGGCAGCCGGTGCGCTCGCGCTTCGATATCCTGCTGCGCGGTTCCGTGCTCAACAAGTTTCTCTCGCAGATTCGCGACGTCACGGTGCAGGTTGTGCCGATGCACAAGCCGCTGCGGAAGGTCTAAGACCGAAAGAACTCCACGAACCCTGAAACCGACTGAAATGCGTTAAGAATGCATGATCTGAATGGAGCTTGCCACGATATTACACCTTATGGTGTAATATCCTTATGGATCAACTGTCCGACGTGCTGACCGCCATCTCTCACCCCACTCGGCGCGCCATTATTGGGCATCTTGCAGCCGGCCCGGCGCGGTTTACGGATATTGCAGAACCATTCGACACCGCTCTGAATTCAGTGACCAAACACCTCAAGCTCCTTGAGCGAGCCGGGCTGATCCAGCGCGAGAAGCAGGGACGTGAAGTGTTTATCTCGTTCCGAGCGGAACCGCTTCGGAAAGTCGCGGGATGGGTACATGAGTACGAGCGATTCTGGAACGCGCGCCTCGATCGGTTTGAGCAGCATTTCAAAGAAAAAAAAGAAGAAGGAGAAGAAGAAATGAACGAGTCAAAGAAGACCCTTGAAGTGAAGGTTGAGCGAACCATCGCGGCCCCTCCTGGTGTGGTGTTCGATGCGTGGCTGGATCCGAAGATACCGGGCAATCCCTGGAATATGGCTGAGAAGCTGCTCCTGAATCCACACGTAGATGGTTTCTTTTACTGGCTCATCAAGGGGAATTCTCACTACGGGCGATTCACCGAGGTCGAGCGGCCGAGCCGCATTCAGCATACGTGGATGTCACGCAGCACCCTGGGTGAGGAGACGACGGTCACCGTGACATTTCAGGAAAAAGGAGAAGACACGCTCATGACTCTGGTGCATTCCGGGATTCCCGATACGGATGCCGGAAGGGGACACGAGAAAGGTTGGAATCATTTTTTGGACATTTTCCCTGGGCAGTTTGGAAAGATCTCGCGAAAGGAGAAGTAGTTGATGAACTCGCAAACTGAGCCCCACCGTCAGACCCCGAGCTTGACGGCGGCCAGCGCCGTCCCCTCCACCCGCGCGCGAATTTTGGCAAAGGCTACGCCACGAGCCGTCGAGGTATCGTCAGCAAACGGCGAGAAGCCGCAATCATCCGTCGTTCCGAGCTGATCGAGCGGGAGAATGGACGCCGCTTCGAGCACGCGGTCCCGCACCTCTTCGGCCGATTCGACGCGGGGCGTAATCGGATCGATGACACCCACGAAAACTTTGCGATTGCCCAGGAGCCCGGCGATGAGGCGTAAAACACGCGGCCGGTCAGACTCGCTGGCAAGCTGAAGATAGAATCGCCCCACGTCCATCGCGAAGAGCCCAGGCAGGAAACCCGCGTAATCCACATCGGCGGAGTGCGTCGAGTCATGATCCCCACCCGGACAGACATGCACACCAATGCGGGTCCGCTCCGAATCGGTGAAACGTTCCAGAACCCGATTGTTCAAATCGACAAAGGTGCGCAGCAGACCTCCGCTGGGATCGAGCTTCAGTGAGAGACGGCCTTCTGTAAAGTCGATCTGCACAGCCGCAGCACCGGCGGCGAACGCAGACACAATGTCAGTGACAGCTTCGCTGACAAGGTCCTCAATAAACCGTTCGCGCGGATACCCGGAAATTCCATCCGCCGGGTACAACAGGCTCAACGCCGAAGCTGAAATCACCGCCTGTTTCAAGGGGCGATTCGCGTGGGCCTTCGCCCGCAACAGATACTGGCCGGAATATTTGCCATAGCGAAAGGGTCCCTTCGTCAGTCGCGGAAGTTGGCGCGTGTGGCCATCCTTAAAAGGAATCACGACCCCATCGGCCGCGAGTCCGGTCAATCCCTCCAGCGGATAGGTCGCAAAGCTCGACTTTCGTTGTTCTCCGTCGGTGATCACCGGGGATCCGGTCGCTTCAAAGCGCTGCAATGTATCGAGCACCGCATCGTCGTAGGCTTTGTCGAGTGTTTCTGCCGGAACATTCCCTGCGGCATGACCCGCAATCGCACGAAGCAATTCAGGCGACCGTGGAATACTACCAATCGGTTCAGTCGGAATGGTCATGGCCGCGAGTCTAGCTTGACCCGGCGCCACCAAACAATCGACCGAAAGATGGAGGAGGCACGGCTAGATTCCGACCAGGCTCAGGCGCGCTCTCCCCTGCCGTTCCCGAGCACATGCGCGCCCATGCCCAGGCCGCGGCTTGAAACAATCTACTTTCGCATCGTGATCTCGAAGCCCATCCCGTCTGCGGCGATCTGCACGTCCGCGAACTTTGTCTGCGCGAACATCTGCTCAAACTCGGCACGGGTGTAGGCGCTCCGTATCAGCATCGTCTTGAAGGCCATCTTGGTCAGGATGCGATTGACCGTCGACAACCCCATCATGTCCACCGCATGGCTCACATCGTCCGGCGTTGCGTCGCGGCTCAGATCGATCAACAGCGCTCGCCCTCCGGGCTTCAGCACGCGACACATCTCCTGCAGCGCAGCCACCGGCTTGGCAAAGTTCTTGAATGCAGCGCGGCAAAGCAGAAAATCGAAGCTGTCTTTCGGGAACGGCATATTCGATGCCGACCCTTCCACGAACTCCGCGCTCACGCCCGCAGCCGCCGCTTTGTCTGCAGCCATCTTCACAAACGTGCGGCTTAGGTCCATCCCTGTGATCGCATACGGCCCCAGTTTCGCCAGCTCAATGCAAGAGTAGCCGGGGCCGGGAGCCACCTCGAGCACGCTGCTGCCCTTCGGCAGCTCTTCGGCTACCCTCCGCGCAAGATCGACGTACTCCTTCATCATCTCGCCCGTGGTGTTTGCGTACCACTTGGCCATCAAACCTTCGATTGGCCGGTCTCCGTGGGGTTTCCGCATCGTCGTCGTGGTCATCGCATGTTCTCCTTTTCTGGACGCACACCCGTCCCTGCGTGCGCAGCGCTCACGCTGCACACCGTTCACGCTTGCTTTTTACTGAGTTCGACTGACTCTCGTCCGGCAATGCCGGTCCGCTCGTTGCTCTATTCCGTCTCTACTCGCAAAAGACCTTCACCTTGGTCGAGTTCCCATCTTTTCCATCCACGTCGACGGTCAGGTCTTCAAGATGATCGATGAGTTCCTCGAGATTTTCGGGCTTGATCTGCGAGAGCGTTATCGGCACACCGTGACGGCTCAGGGCTTCGTCAAACTGGTCGTGGGCCTGTTTTGGAATCAGGCTGGCCAGCCGCACGCCGGCGCGCAGCAACTGCATCGGCACACGCACGTTGACGGTGGTGGGGCCTTTCATTCCAGTCATCGACTGGTCCGCCTCCACCAGGACCCGCAGATACTTTGCATGCGACTTCGCCGGTTCGGCCTTTGCACCATTGGCCCCGCTCGAGAATTCGCGCGCCGGCACGCGCATCTCCGGTTCCAGAGCGGCCAGCAGTTTCTCGGCCTCGTCCGCGGTGATCTTCCCCGCAGCCAGCATTTCCAGAATTTGACGGCGATTCTCGTTCATAAAGTTCCTCCCAAGCCATATGTGAAGCAGGCAAGCGTGTGGTGCGCAGCGGCAAACAGTCCCGGCATCAGCGCGACAAGCACATGCGTGATTTCGGCAAACATCTCTTTCAATCCAGGTAACGCCAGGGCCGCGAAAGCTAGACAGAGCGCGAGCCGCAGAATGGCTTCGTCTCCGTCGGGCCAGACAGCCAGCAGGCGTTCGGCCTCGCGTGGCGTAATGCGGCCCACTGCGACCAACGACAGAATGGTGTGACGATCGGTGTTCATAGGTACCTCTGCAAGTTCCGCGCGGATGAATCCGCGCTAGAGAATTCGAACCTGAACCTGGGTTCCGTCTGCTCTTACGTGAACGTTTGTTCCCGGCAAACTGCACACGATGCCCCAGAAAACGGCGATCGAGCGCCAGAAGCTGATCTGCGATGCGAGGCAAACCACCAGCAAGACCACGAGGATCAGCGGCGACAGCAAAATTACGGGAATCCAGAGCAGGAACAACGGCAGCCAGAGCCCGAAACCACGGCTGCGCGAAGGATGGATGCGGACGACAGCAAGGCTTGGAATCATTTCATCGCCTCCAGATCGCGGATCGCGTCCGCGGCGGTAATCTCGCCATTCTTCAGCCTCTCCAGCACCTCCGCGCGGGAAGGAGACGGGTTCGTGTCGACAAATTCGAGGAGCCCGGCGATACGGTTCAAGCGCAGCTTGATGGTCGGGTAGCTGACTCCGAAAATCTGCTCCATCTCCTTGATCGAGCCGTGGGAACGCAGAAAGGCGGTAATGAAGACCTGGTCTTCCAGGCTGAGACGCGCGAGTTCGGGCAGCGTAAAGGAACCCTCGACCGCGATCCCCTTCTCCGGGATGCGAACGCGCTCGATCACTACAGGGGAGCCCTGCGCAATCCGGAGCAGATCCTGCCAATCGGAAGCCATTTTTGCGTCGGATGCCATTGGCATACCCCCATTTCTTCAACGACACCACCCACAATAATCAAGTTTATTGATAAATGCAACAATAAAACTTGATTTTATCAATATAATTGTTATCCTTGCCCGTCAACTCGGAATAGGTTAAGCCGCTTCCCCGCGACCTGCGTCATGTGCCAGAGCAAACCGATCCGTATCAGTGAGCTTGTTGTCCTTCGTCGCGCGGTTGTTGAAGCGAAACGCTTGTTCATCCAGATACGCGTCCAAGTGGAAGGGTTCCACAGCCACGTAAGTCCCGCGCAGGGTCCTCTTAAAACAGACACCAGAAGTTTTCCAGTTCCATTGTGTATGGACCTCGCCGCGAACGTATTCCCGTGTCGTGATTTACCGCTTCGTGGACTATACTCTTGGCCAAGATCCCTGATACCCCCGGTAGTTGATCGGTATAGATTTTGCAGTATCTTTGATTACGCTCATCGAGGATTGCAGTCTGCAAGGTTTCACTGGTCACATTAGACATAACCCTGTACGCGCGCTTGGCGGCGTCTCACGGTCGAGCAGTCCGCCGGAGTACCGCAGTCTTTCCGAAATTCTGGATTCTTCACTGTGAACCCGAAGTTTTTGATCTTTGTGCGTGCGAACCAACTGGATGCGTTTTTTGTAGGGATTTTTATTTGATCCGAACGCCTGTTGGCCTGACATTTTCGCTTTCTGAGGTTGAAACCGCCGATTCCGCCAATTTCCAACACTGGTTTCAGGCAATTTCCCACCATAACCGGCTCGCTTTGCGCTTCGGGTGAACACCTCAATCACTGTGGTAACTTTGAGAAAGCGGCTTGGGAGCTCGTAGCTCAGTTGGTAGAGCAACGCCCTTTTAAGGCGTGGGTCCTGGGTTCAAGTCCCAGCGAGCTCACCACACTCAAAGCCGCAGTCCCCGCCTTTTTGCCTTGGGATCTCCGCGCAAGTAAGCGAGTATCCTCATCTGGGAAAAGACCATGAAATCGGCCGAGGTCGCCAAATTCTGGGAAGCCAACGCGGAGAATTGGACACGCTTTGTCCGCGCCGGATACGACGTCTACCGCGACGCCTTGAATACCCCCGCGTTCCTGGCCATGCTGCCGGATGTGCGGGGGCTCTCAGGAATCGATATCGGTTGCGGCGAAGGAGCCGGAACGCGCAAACTCGCTCGATTGGGCGCGCGCATGCGGGCCATTGATATTGCGCCCACATTTGTTCGTCACGCGAAGGCTACCGAAAAAGCTGCGCCGCTCGGGATTCTGTATCAGGAGGCCAACGGGATGGACCTTCCGTTTGCCGGCGAGACTTTCGATTTCGCTACCGCGTTCATGTCGCTGATGGATATGCCGGAACACGGCGTCGCATTGAAGGAAGCGGCACGGGTGCTCAAGCGGGGCGGCTTCTTTCAGTTCTCCATCATTCATCCGTGCTTCGCGCCGCCACATCGTCGCGTGCTGCGCGACGCGCACGGCAAGGTCAGTGGCATCGAGATCGGCCGCTACTTCGAACCGATGAACGGCCAGGTGAATGAGTGGATGTTCTCGACCTTGCCGGCAAAAGAACGCGCGCGCACCAAGCCGTTTCTTGCGCCCATGTTTCATCGCACCCTGAGCAGCTGGGTCGACCTGATCTGCGCAGCCGGACTTTCTATCGAGAAATTCGGCGAGCCCACAGCCAGTCACGCCTTGGCAGACGCGCAGCCGGTGGTGGCGGATACGCGCGTGGCGCCGTTGTTCCTGCATATTCGCGCGCGCAAGCTGGCGTGACAATCCCTCATTGGCTGTTGAAGTGAATCTCTGAACAAGCGCGCAACCGCTCGGCTGCGCTCTCCGGCGTGATGTCGCGCTGCGGCATTCCGAGCATTTCAAAACCGACCATGAACTTCCGTACCATCGCCGAACGCAAGAGCGGCGGATAGAAGTGCGCATGAAAGTGCCATTCCGGATGAACTTCTCCTGCACCCGTCGGACTCTGGTGAAAGCCCATCGTGTAGGGAAAGCTGGTCTCGAATAAGTTGTCGTAGCGCGTTGTCAGCCGCTTCAGCACATTGGCCAGCGCGTCCCGCTCGATGCTGGTCAGCTCCGGCATGGCGCCGATATGACGTTTGCTCAGCACCAGGACCTCGAAAGGCCATACAGCCCACCACGGAACGACAACTGCGAAGTGGTCATTCTCCATCACAATGCGTTCGCCGGAAGCGCGTTCAGTGGCCAGATAGCTGCAGAGCAGACAATGGCCTGTGCGATCGAAAGACGCGCGCTGCGCAATGGTCTCCGCGCCCGGCTCGTCTGGAACAAATCCGGTGGACCAAATCTGGCCATGCGGGTGTGGATTGCTTGCGCCCATCATGGCGCCGCGATTTTCGAAAATCTGCACATACTCGATCCAGTCGATGGCGGCCAGCTCTTCGTATGCGCCGGTCCACGCATCCACGACACGCCTGATCTCCGGCTCCTTCATCCGCGCCAGCGTGAGGCTGTGGTCCGGATGGAAGCAGAGCACCTTGCACAGTCCGCGCGCCGGCTCAGCGACAAGCAGCGGCGAAGTCGATGGGCTGATTGCAGCAGGAAGCTCGGGCATCAACGCGGCGTAATCATTGACGAACGTGAACGTCGAATCGTACGGCGGATTGACTGCCCCGCCCGCCCGCTTGTTGCCGGGGCAGAGATAACATTCCGGATCGTAAGACACACCGGAGAGAGCGGCTTTTTGTCCCACTTCCCCCTGCCATGGTCTCTGCGTGCGATGCGGCGAAACCAACACCCATGCCTGCCGCAACGGATTCCAACGGCGATGGGGATAGAGGCCTTTCGTTTCCATTCTTGCTCCCCGGCCATTGTAGAACGCGCCGGAGTGCCGGAAGATGAACGCCGAATTCCCTTCCCTGTTGCCTCAAACGCGAAACCCTTTTCCTTCTTGTTTGAGCGCCTCTTTCAAAATGTCCAGCGCCTTGGGACCCATGCCGTGCAGAACGGCAAGATCGCTTTCGCGCGCCTTCGTGAGCTCGTCGAGGCGTGTGTAGCCTGCTGAAGCGAGTGCCCGCTGCGCGGGCTTGGAGACTCCGCGAGGAAATGGTTCTTCCTTGGCGGCTGTCTTTTTCTCTTTTGTCATTGGGACATCCTCCCCAAAATGCTCCGTTCACGGCTGAAGATCGAACGCTGCCCGCAAAGTTCCATCCATGTAGAACGGCACCGAGGTGTGCTCGTGCACGATGCGCCAGCTTCCCCGCATTCGCTCGAAGAACATGGTCTCGCGCATCCAGAAGCGGACCGGGCCCTCGGGGCCTCTCTTGGTTCCACTCATGTGCAGATAGCAGTGAGCAAACGCAAAATCGCCGTTCACGGTAATGGATAGATCGCGGGGCACGATCTCGATCGGCGTCTCCCAGCTATCGAACCACGCGCGCTTCTCGGCGACGTCGACCCCATGATGGACCAGTGGCGGCGCAAGATTGAAGATGGTGGCGTCGGTCGCATACGGAGCGGCCACCGCCTCGGCGTCCTTCAGATAATGCGCGCGGTGAAGGCTCGCGATGACGTCGCGGATTTTCTGCTCATCTTTGGAGATAAACTCGCGTGGGAAATTCTCGATCAATGTCGCTGAAGTCATGGGGTTCCTCCGTTGATTTGGCATTTTGGTTCGCGGTTGCGAGAAGAAGTTGTGGCCGTCCCAGTTGGATTTCCGGTTTTGTTCGAATCGCTCGACTCAGATGCACACGTCAGGCTGTGGGGATCAGGATCTCCGTGATCAGTTGGTCGGCAGGCGTGACTTGAGGGTCGTTGACATAGTTTTCGACAGCGAAGTCGTCGCGGACCTGAATCTTCTCGCCGGCAACTGCCCAAGCGCGACCGGATGCTTGTGGCAGGTCGGTATATGGGCCGGTCAGTACGAATCGGCTGTATTTGCCGCCGGCGAACTTCTCATACTTCAGGCCGTCGGGAAGCTGCTGTGGCGGCGCGGCGAGAGCGAAGCCGGCGCGGTAAATCTTCGGGCCCATTTTGTAGAGGCTGGTGTAGCCGGTGATCTTGTTGTGCTCAGAGAGCGCGGGGACGAAGGTATGAGCCTGTTGCCATGCGGCGCCGGCGTTTTCCATGAATGGCCCGATCTTCTCGACGAAGACGTAGTGGGTTTCGGGCCATGTGACGATCTCGAGATTTTCGGTGAGGTTCATCCTGCTCTCCTTTCAAGTTGAAGTATCTCCGGTTTCAATCTCTCGGCGGAATCGGCCGACTTTGGTTCAGCTCCCATTCATGCGGGCGCGACTGGTAAGCGATGGATGCACTGGCTCCTCAATGTGCATGCGCCGCGGAATCATCCACTGCGCTTCCGTCAGACCAGTGATCGACCGTCACCATGAAAATGGTCTCCGGCTCCGGCCCCTGGGCTTGATCCGTATTGAGCAGGACCGGAGAGCCGGGCAGGCCCGCACCCCAGCTCGCGGTGCTCACTCCGAAAACATGAAACATCAGATGCGGATGCCAGTGGACGCCGCCGTCGCCGAGATATTGGTCTTTCGACATCATGTACGACATCGCTCCCGGCTCCGGCATGGGCAGCTCGCCTGCGGCAAGCGACAACTTGATCTTCTCCACCATCTCGGCCTTGCTGAGCCCGCTCAGCAACAGCTTCGTCCTGAGAATCGTGTAGGGGAGGATGGAGCGCGCAGCCGCCGGGTTGTAGCAGACGGGACCGCGCATTCTGGAATTCCAAAACTCCGCGCTGTCGATGTGAGACATCCAGGACCGCTCGACGATGCAGGAGAAGCCGTTCTTGCCTTCAACCGCGGTGTGATAGCCGTCCTTTTCCAGTACCAGGACGTTGGCGTCGTTCGAGAGTGCCGGAGGAGCAGCGCTTTTTGCCAGCGCGATCTCGGCGTCGCGATCGGCAATGAGGTATTGGTCAAGAGGAGCCATGGCCGCATAGGGAGCCTTGCCCTCCTGGGCTTGCGCAAGCTTGTGCGTGGATGGCGAAACCAGCAGCATTGAAGCTGCAACAGCCATTGCCTGAATGATTCTTGTATTCATGTTTCTCTCCTGCGCAATTTTTTTTCGAAGGGGAATTCGTGCCTCACTGGGAAAGACAACTCTGCGAACGCGATTGATTGAACAACAATTCCAGATACCGCCGCAGATGGTCGATGCACTCTGCGGCAACTTCACGGGTGTGTTTGGCTTTCGCAAGGATGAACGCACCTTGAATCGCGGCTTGCGTAAACAGGGCGAGGCTTTCGGCAGTCCAATCGGCTTGAATGCCACACTGTTCAATCGCTGCCTGGATATCGGGAACCAGCGTTGCCGCATGGCCGCTGATGGAGTGTTCGCACGCCTCGCGGATCGCCGGATGCGTGCCGAAAACCTCCTGGGTCATGGTGCCGACCAGGCAGGTAAACTCCGGCAGTTCGCCTTGCAAAAGAGCCTTGCGAAAATCGACGTACGCGAGGACGCGTTGCACTGGATCTGCCGGTGCATGGTACGGTGCATCCGCGAAGAGCGCGGAAGTGATTTCGCTCCAGTAGTCGGCAGCCGCAATTGCCAGCTCTTCTTTGGTGCTGAAGTGATGGAAGAAGCTTCCCTTGGTGAGCCCGGCGGCTTCGCAGACGTCCTCGATGCGCGTGGCTGTGTAGCCCTTGGTGCGGATCACCGAGAGCGCCGCCTCAAGTATCCGGGTTTTCGATTCGTGTCTCGTATCCGTCACTGGCATCGGAAATCCGTCCTATGGTTAGATACCATACCCACTAGTCGGTATGATGTCAAGCGGTTTTTCGGCTCCCTGTGGAAATCGCAGAAAATGCACGCGCTACCCGTCCATAGAGCGCTCGCCAGGTTCGGAGGCGAGGTGCAGACGCTTTTATGAAGTAGGTTTTGCCGGAGGTGGCATTTTGGCCATGAACTTCTCGGCAAATGCCACGCTGTATTCGTCCAGCAGCTGCGCCACACGCGCCGCCTGCGGCGAGCGAACGATGAGTCCAGCGTGGTGATGCTTCTTCAAACGCACCACGACCTCCGGCGCGTTGAAGGAGGACGTATCTGGCTCGGCGGTCTTTGCGAGGCAAAGTACGCTGCCCGAATAATCGGCCCTCGCCTCGGGGCAAACGTACTTCTCGCCGCGCAGATCGGCCACTTCAACCTTCGCCCATTCGCGCCAGAGATTGATACCCGACGCAGTCTCAACCAATTCGGAGATAAACGCGCCACCGACGCGCCCCGCAATCTCGAGGAAGTAGAATCGCCCGTCCGCGTGGGCACGAATGTATTCCCCATGCGTGACGCCTCTTACCATCCCCAGCGAGGGTGCCAACTTCGCATTCAGCTCCGTCAGCTTTTTCCAGTCGTCGCTCGCCCGGTCCACAGTGCGCGTTGTGAACACCCCGCCTTCATGCATCACCTGCATCGGTGGACGCCCATACTGATGCGCGACAGAGAAGACGACTTTCGATTCGCTGACGATCGAGTCAACGTGGAAAATGTCGCCGGGAACAAACTGCTCCAGCAGGAAGCGGCTTTGCTCGTCGCCCAGGTCCTCCAGCGTGCGCCACAGCTTCTCCTGGTCTTCTATCTTGCGAATCCCCAATGCCGACGCCTCTGCCCGGGGTTTCAGCAGCCATGGGGACGGAACGCGTTCCATGTAGGCGCGAAGATCGTCGTAGAAAAAAATCCCGCAGAACTCCGGTACAAGAAAACCCATTTGGCGGGCGCTGGTGCGCATGGCCAGCTTGTCCCGATAGCAGTTTGCAGTGCTCAGGTTCATGCCGGGAAGACGCATGTGTTCGCGGACCAGCGCGGCCGTCTCCTGGTCGAACTCATCCAGGGCCACCACGCGATCGAATCGCTGGCCGCGCGCCATCCACGAAACCGTATTGAGGATCTGCTCGCGACTCAGCTCCGCCGGAGTGGTCGCGAGCTCGCCCAGAATGTCGCGTGGCCAATCGGCATCGCGCAGCTTGTCAACCGTGAGAAGAGTGGGCTTCACACCAAGGTCTGCGCATTGGCGAAGAAAATCCTGCCCCTTTTCGTAGCTTGCAATGCAGAGAATTCTCTGCGTCGTTTCGCTCATGGCACCCCCGGACATTGGCCCCAGGTCGCGGATAGTTCTATCCTAGAACCTGTCCATCGCCCGTTTTTTCCGTTGGAAGGAATTCTAATCGTGCTTGCGTCCAAAGCGATCGTCGATCTTCACGACCAGCTGACTCGCGCGTGGCACGCCCCGCACAACGGCACGGATCCGACGACGATTCCCTTTCCAAGTCAGGACGAACAGAAATCCGGGTCAGATTTGGAAAAAGCCTTCCTCGGGCGCGTAGCACGCCAGCATCGAGCCAACTTCGATCTCTGGCACATTGAGGACGAGGCGCGCGCTCCGGGTGCAACCGATGCGGCGTTGGCCGATGTCAAACGGCGGATCGACACCACCAACCAGCTGCGCAATGACCTCGCAGAAGATCTCGATCGCGCCCTCGTCGATTGGCTCGCGCCTCAGGGATTGCCAAACCCCGCCGCAGCGCTGCATTCCGAATCGCCCGGGCTCATGATCGATCGCCTGTCGATTCAGGCGCTCAAGATCTACCACACCTGCGAGGAATGCGAACGGCCGGGCACGGCCGAAGGCCACTCCGGCCGCAATCGGAATCGACTCAACATTCTCGAAGAACAGCGCGCCGATCTGGCTGCATGTCTCGATGGGCTATGGCGCGAGACACTTGCCGGAACCCGCCGGTTTAAACTCTATAGGCAACTGAAGATGTATAACGACCCTTCGCTCAACCCTGCGATCTATCGCAAATCGGCTCAAGGCGCGGAGCGTTGACGGTTCAGTCAGGGCCGTCCATTTGACGTACTGCGATCTTCTGGGTATAAAAGTTGCTCAAGTAGCATTTCCCAGGGCTGTACGTCCGAGTCGCCTGTGCGCTTGAATCGACGCGACCAAATGGAAGCGGCATTCTTGCAAAGCGGCGGTAACGACAGCAGACCTGGAAATGCCGGAAGTCGCGCACACCCAGGCGCACGGTGTTTAGCCGGAGGAATCCGGACCAATTCGTAATTCCTGGAGATGCGCCTATGGCGAATCAATGACGCAAGAGGCCCGATCCGCGGCGACAGGCCGCAAAAAAATTCCCACTGTGGCTGCGAAACCCGGCAGTCATTCGTCCGCTGCCAACACCGCCGCCGTTCAGCACTACCAGGCCGCAGTGCAACTCGTGCAGCAAGGCAAATTTGACAAGGCACTTGCTGCCTTTGAAAAGATCGTCCCCACCGCGCCGTTCGAGATTATCGAGCGCTGCCGCATGTACATCCAAACCTGCCAGCGCCAGATCAATAAACATGGTTTGGCTTTCAACACTCCCGAGGAGCGCTACGACTATGCCGTCTCGAAGTTGAATGGCGGGTACTTCGAAGAAGCGGGAGATCAGCTGCGCGGTATCATCACGGACTTTCCGCAGGCCGACTACGCCTATTATGGCCTCGCCCTGATCGATTCGATCACGGGACGTGTGCAGGGGTGCCTTGACAACCTCACCAAGGCGATCGAATTGAACCCCAAGAATCGGCTGCAGGCTCGCTCCGATAACGATTTCCAAAATATGGTCGACGACCCGCGGTTCACGGAGTTGCTGTATCCTGAAATACCGTAAAGAATTCTGTGAATTTTGTGCCGTTGTCCAAAACCGTTCTACAAAACCCGGACCCATCCCAGCTCAGCACCTCCGCACCTGAAACCGCGATGCGTCCTTTACGAGTAGTGGCCATCGGCGGCGGCACCGGTCTCTCCACGCTTTTGCGCGGCCTGCGACGCCACGTGAGCGTGCCCGGCCTGGCCAGTGCCGAGCCTTCGCAGATCGCGGACCTTTCCGCGGTTGTCACGGTCACGGACGATGGCGGCTCATCCGGTCGCCTGCGCAAAGATTTCAACATGCTGCCTCCCGGCGACCTGCGCAATTGCATGGTCGCGCTCAGCGAGGAAGAAGACCTGCTTGTGCAGCTGTTCGCGCACCGGTTCAGCGGAAGCAACGGGCTCGGCGGACACAATTTCGGCAATCTTTTTGTGGTCGCGCTCACCGAGATCACCGGCGACTTTGCCCACGCGATCCAGTTGGCATCGAAGATTCTCTCCACGCGAGGACGCATCTATCCCGTGACCACAGCCAACGCCACGATTGTGGCGCGCATGGATGATGGTTCCCTCGTGCGCGGGGAAACAAACATCACAGCCAGTCGCCGGCGGATTGCCGAATTGATGCTCGACCCGCCCGACGCCTCGGCTTTGCCGGAAACTCTCGAGGCCATCGAGCGTGCCGATCTGATCACCGTTGGACCAGGCTCGCTCTACACATCGCTCATCACCAATTTGCTGGTGCGGGGTATTCCTACGGCGCTCGCTTCCGCGCGTGGCACGCGCGTCTTTATCTGCAATCTCATGACCCAGGCAAATGAGAGCCTGGGGCTTACTGCTTCCGAACACATTGAGCGCATCTACGAACACACGCGCGCTCCCATCTTCGACTACGCAATCGTAAATACCGCGCCATTCTCACCGCAGACGCTGGCGCGCTACGCGAAGGAGAATGCCTCGCCCATTAAAGCGGACATTGACCGTATCGAGGCACTCGGCGTGCACTGCATCGTGGGAGATTTCGCCAGCGAAGAGCAGGTCGTCCGCCACAATGCGAATCGGGTCACGGCCGCGCTATTGGAAACTGGCCATTCGATTCACCGTAAGGCATAACCCTTGTATAATCAATTGCGAAGAAGGATAAAGATCACTCTTCAATGCTCAAACGTTGCTCCACGGCACTAAAGCCGGACAACCTTTTTTAAGGAGGGCATCCGAGGGTAAAGAGGGATGTACCTGAGCAGCACTTCCCCTTTCCCCTAGATCTGCCTAAGCATGCAGCAGCCAGCATGTCCCCTTGAGGGGCGACTGGCTGCTCTTCTTTTTGGGCTGAGAAAACTCGACTGATACTGTTCGCTATTCCTATTCCTATTCCCTATTCTCTCACTTCTACCGTTCTCTTCAATTGCCCGCACGCTGCGTAAATGTCTCGTCCCCGCGGACGACGTACATAAACCGGCACGCCTTCGGCAGCGATCGCGCGCCTGAATCGCTCTACGGCCTCGGCCTGCGGCATCTGGTACTCGATGTCCGGGCCAGGGTTCCACGCAATCAGGTTCACCTTTGCGGGCAGACCGCTGCGCCGGAGCAGCCGCGCCACTTGCTGCGCGTGTTCAGGCCGGTCGGTCACGCCGCCCAGCAGAACATATTCAAACGTGATTCGCTCGCGCGGACGCAGTCGCACTTTTCGCACAGCATCGACCACCGCGCTCAATGGGCCACTTGCGATTGATCGGCATGATCTCGCTGCGAATCTCATCGTTCGGCGCGTTCAGGCTGATCGCCAGCTTTGGCCGGACTTCAAATGGCTCCTCGGCAAGGCGCAGAATTCCGGGCACGATGCCCGACGTGGACACCGTCATGCGCTGCGGACTGATGCCGACCTCTTGCACCAGCAGCCGCACTGCGGCCATCCAGTTGTCGTAGTTCAGTAGCGGCTCACCCATGCCCATGAACACCAGGTTCACGCGATCCTTGCCAATCTCTACGCCGTGCTTGTCGATAACGGCGACTACCTGCCCGGCAATTTCGCCTGCGTTGAGATTGCGCTGCAGACCCGAGTTTCGCCGTCAAACAGAATTGGCAATTCACCGCGCATCCCACTTGGCTGGAGACGCAGATCGTTGCGCGCTCCCATTCCTTTTCGCTCTTGCTTCCTGAGTCGCTTCGGAAGGTCCGCGCCGCTGCCATCGCCCGCTTCACCACCATCGCCGTCCGGCATCCAGACCGCTTCAACCGTCTGAGCGCCCTGCGACTGCCCTTCCACAAGGTAACGCTCCGTCCCATCATTTGAGACGAACGTCTGAACGATTCGCGGTCGCCCAACGATCCACCCCACATTCACCAATCTGTTGCGGAGAGGCTTGGCCAGCGTGGTCACCTGGTCCAGCTCCGCAACCCGTTGACGGTACATCGCTTCCGCCAATTGGCGACCGCGCCAAGCTGGCTCGCCGATTTCCACCATGCGCCCGCCCAGCGCTCTCGCATCTAAACCGAAGAGTGCCACCCCGCTTCCCTCCACCGGGTGGTTGGTGTCTAATCGAAGTAGTTGATTGGAATTTCCGCTCACGGCTGGGCTCAGAATAGAGCATTTCTTCACTTGAATGCAGCCTTGGCACCCGACTCGCTTTAGGATTCACTTTGGCAGTTTCCCGTTCACATCCTCAGGCCGGCACTGGGTGCCTTAGAAGTTCCGCCGTTCCGACATTAGATTTCGAAACGAAGACAATGACCACCTGAAAGAAACCTTAAACGCACTGTATTGCCGAACGGTCTGATCGTTCTGACCGAGCGCATGGAACATCTGCGCTCCGTTGCCATGGGTGTGTGGATCAAATCCGGGTCGCGCTGCGAGCCAGCGGAAACCAATGGCATTTCGCATTTTGTCGAACACATGGTTTTCAAAGGAACGCGCTCCCGCTCCGCGCTGAGTATTGCACGCGAGATGGATTCCATTGGCGGCAACCTTGACGCCTTCACCGGCAAAGAGACCATTTGCTTCAACGTGAAATCGCTTGCCGAGCACGTGCCCATTGCGCTCGATGTGCTGGCCGACCTGGTGCTGAACCCCACCTTTGCCTCGGGCGACATCGAACGCGAACGCGGCGTGATTCTTGAAGAGATCAAGATCGACGAAGACAATCCCGACGTCCTGGTGCACGAGCTGTTCACGCAGAACTTCTGGAAAGACCATCCGCTGGGCAAGCCGATTCTCGGGACCACAGCGACGGTGGGGAAACTCGATCAGGGAAAGCTCATCGACTATCACGGTGGCCGTTTCCTCGGCAGCAACATGATCTTCTCCGCAGCCGGCAATCTGGAACACGACCAATTCGTCGAGGCAGTCTCGCAGAAATTCGCCGGTCTTCGCCCTGGGCGCGGCAGTGCGCGAAGAACAGGCTCCGGACGCCAGCGCACGCATTGTGCTGCGCAACAAGAAGGCGCTCGAACAGGTGCAGATCTGTCTCGGCGTTCCCTCGCCCTCAATCACCGACGACAACCGCTACGTGACTCTGATCCTCAACACAGTGCTCGGTGGCGGCATGAGCTCGCGCCTCTTCCAGACGATTCGTGAAGAGCGTGGCATGGTTTACTCCATCTACTCTGACTTGAATCCCTACCGCGACACCGGCACGCTCTGCATCTACGCCGGCACCTCGGTCGGCAAGGCGCTCGAAGTGGTCGACCTCATCCTGCTCGAATTGCGCAAGCTCAAGGAATCTCTGCTGAGCGATGAGGAGCTGACCCGCGCAAAGGACCAGGTCAAGGGCAATATCCTGATGGGGCTCGAAAGCTCGAACTCGCGCATGGCCAACCTGGCCCGCCAGGAGATGTATTTCCAGCAATTCTTCACCGTGGATGAAATCATCGCGCGCATCGACGCCGTACAGGCCGAGCAAGTGCAGACGATGGCGCAGCGCCTCTTCGATCCTGATCGCATTGCAATTACCCTGCTGGGCCGCCTCGACGGCGTCAAGCTCACCCGCAAGCAGCTTGTGTGCTGAGAAAAGCAGGGAAGAGGGATTAGGGAACAGGCAACAGTTCTTCGTGCTCGACCTGATTCCCTAACACCAGAGGTTCTATTCCCTACTCCCACTCCCGACTCCCTACTCCCTATTCCCTGCTTCGCCTGTTCCGCTGTTCCCTGTTCCCTGTTCCTTTCAAGCGTTTCATTTCCCTTCCGCGTCCATAAGTTGTAGCATTTTGTCGGATGGGGTTGGTGGGTCGGCCCGCATCAGAGGCTCTGGGATTCCAATGAAATGCAAGTTTTCGATTTGTGGCACGCGACGCGGTGTTCGCCGGCCGAATGGTTTTACGTTGACCAACGGTTTTACTTTGATGGAGCTGCTGATCGTCATCTCCATCATTCTTATTCTGATGTTGGTGGCCATTCCCACCGCGGGCAAAATCAAAAAGCATGCCAACGAACTCTCCGCGCAAAAGTCCCTGCAGACGATTGAGCAAGCGGAGTCGATGTACGAATCCACCTATCCGACCAATGGATTTGCGTGCAGCCTGTCGGCCTTGGCCGGCGACCCCACTGCAGGACAATCCAGCGCCACCGCCGCGGGCATGATCAACGGCGAGCTCGCCACCGGTATCAAATCCGGCTACATCTTCGCCATCACCAACTGCACCAAGGTCACGATCAACAACGGGGATCGCATCACGAGCTACACGGCGACCGCCGTTCCGGCGACGCCGGGGAAGACGGGCGACCGTGGCTTTTGCCTTGAAGCGGGCGGTTCAATGAAGGCCGACCCCGCAGGCAGCACCAACTGCACCCAGATGGTGCAATGAGAAAAGACGGGGAAAAGGGACCAGGGAATAAGGAAAAGCACTCCTGGCCTTCTGCTGCGGTTTTGAACAGGGCCTGCGACCGTACAAGCGCTGCCCGATGCCTTCTCGCGTTATGCACACTCCTGCTAACGGCGCATATGCCCGGGATGCACATCGCTCTTTACGCGCAACAGCCAACGCCCCCGCCGGACGCCCATGCCATCGCACAGTTAGTTGACAACCACTACAACCGCCTTCATTCGCTGCGCGCCAACTTTACCGAGAGCTACGAAGGCCTTGGCATGTCGCGCACCGAGAGTGGCACGCTGCTGCTGCTCAAGCCGGGACGCATGCGTTGGGACTACACCATCCCCGCGGGCAAACTGTTTCTCATCGACGGCAAATTCGCCTGGTTCTACACGCGCGGCGCGACCCAGGTGCAGCGCATCCCTGCCAACGAAGCTCGACGATCTGCGTTCGCCGCTGCGCTTTCTTCTCGGCCGCACCCAGCTCGAAAAGGAGATGACCGGCCTTCACCTCGGGGCCGTACCCACGGGTCACGCCGAATACACGCTGATCGGGCAGCCCAAGGGGCAGGAGAATCGGGTGCGCAGCATCTCCCTCGCGATCACGCCCGCAACCGGCGCCATCGCGGCCATCGAGATCGAAGAAACCGACGGCGCCACGACGCGCTTCACCTTCACCGGCGAAGACACCAACGTGTCGATTCCGGAAAGTACATTCCACTTCACTCCGCCCGCCGGATCCCCGTTGTGGATGCGATCCCGCCAGTGTGAAGCAAAACAGGGAACGAGGAATAGGGAACAGGGATCAGGAATCGATGATCGTGCTCGATAGAGCCTTAAGATCTTCCATGGACTGTTCCGCTATTCGGAAGCCTGTTTTTCCTAGTCCCTACTCCCTATTCCCTGCCCTACTCGTACCGCAACGCCTCGATCGGATCGAGGTTTGCGGCGCGGATGGCGGGAATCATGCCGCTCACCAGCCCAGTGATGATCAGGATCACGGTGGCCACGACGACCGACGTTGGCGAGATGAGGAGACGGATGTCGGCGGATTCGGCATTCTTGGCCAGGGCGCTGTAGAACGTAATGCGCCCCACCAGTGCGGAGACCGCGTAGGCCAGCGCAATGCCGGCCACGCCGCCGACGACAGTGATAGCCAGCGCCTCGGCCAGAAACTGGATGAGGATGTGGTGCCGCTGCGCGCCGAGCGCCTTTTCAATGCCGATCTCGCGGGTGCGCTGCTGCACGGCCACCAGCATGATGTTCATCAGGCCGATGCCGGCGATGCCCAGCGTCAGCGCGCCCACCAGCGTGAGCAAAATCGACAGCGCAATCGACAGAAGTCGAAACACCTTGACCTGGGTCATCAGGTTGGCCACGCCCATCGCGTTGTGATCCGAGGGGCGGAAGTGATGCGCCGCGCCCATGGTCTCGCGAAGAGCCTTCTCGACCAATTCGTTGATCGCCGCGATAATCGAGCCAGATGCTATCCAGATAATGCGTGTCCACGAGGTCGCTCATGGTGTTGAACGGGATATAGATGTTTCGATTGCTGTCGTCGTTGTCGCCCTCCTGCATTTTGGGTTTCATGACGCCGATGACAGTGAAGATTTCGCCGTTCAAACGGATGGTTTCGCCCAGCGCCCAGCCGCCGGAGAAAAGCTTGGTTTTGTTTTCCGACCCGAGGATGCAGACATGGGCGCGCTGCTGGTCGTCGGCGCCGTCGAAGAAGCGGCCCTGCTCGAGGTTCAGCTTCCATATCTCCTGGTAAGAGGGGCGGACTCCGTCGACGGACCAGGTGTAGGTGTGCAGGTCGTTCTGCACAGGAACAGCTCTTGGTCGCGTACGGCGAAATATGCAGGATGCCGGGAACGCTGTTGGAGACGCGATCGACGTCGTCGAGCGTGAAGCGCACGCGTTGACGCCCGCTTTGTCGCCGCCTGCCTGCTCGCTGGTGCGGTTCCCCCAGAAGATGATGGTGTTGGTTCCAAACTTGGCAAAGATGGTCTCGATGGCATTGCTGAAACCCGCGCCATAGGCCACCAGCAGCACGACGGTGGCGATGCCCCAGGCCATGCCGACCATGGTGATGGCGGTGCGCCGGCGGTTGTAGACCATCGCTTCCCACGCCTGGCCCAGAATGTCTTTCAGCATGATGCCTCCAGATTACAGATGACAGATTGCAGATGACAGTTTCGTGCCGGATGACGGATTACAGTGAACGGATTGCAGAGAACGACGCTGAGTTTTCAGCTATCCTCACTCATCTGTAATCTGCCTTCTGCACGGAGTTTTCAGTTGTCATCTTTCATCTGTAACCTGTCATCTGCCTTCACTCTCTCCGCAGCGCTTCAATCGGATCCATCTGCGCCGCCTTGCTGGCCGGATAAAGGCCCGCGACCACGCCGCAAAGCACCAGGCAAATCAGGGCCATCGCGGCCGACCAGGGCACCAGGCGCGGCGGATCGAATCCCGGCACCTTGCCGGTGAGGAATTCCTGAAGAATCCACATACCCCCCGCAGAAACGGCAATGCCGATCAGCCGCTCACTGCGGTCAGCAGCAAACCCTCCCAGAAAAACTGGGCCAGGATGCTGCGTTTGGTGGCTCCGATGGCCTTGAGCACACCAATCTCGCGCGTACGCTCGGTGACCGAGACGAGCATGATGTTGATGATTCCCACCGCGCCAAGCGCCAGTGTGACGATGCCGACGCCGCCAAGAAAAATATCCATCGCATTGAAGATGGCGCCGATCATGTGCTCTTCCTGGATGGTGTCCCACTCTTCGAATGCGTCCTTGAGCGAAGGGTCGAAGCCGTGCCGCTCGGCGATGACGCGATGGACAGCGGGTACGGCAGCGGTCGTGTCGCCCTTGGTGGTGGGCTGGTATTGGATGGATGTCAACGCATCGTGCGGAACATTGTCGCCTTTCATGGCGAAGAGTTCCTGCATCGTGGTGATCGGGATGTAGACCTTCTGATTGTCGCCGTCGTTGTTGCCGCGGCTGATGGTCGCTACGCGGCCAACGACGGTGAAGCTGACGTCGTTGATGTTGATCGTCTCGCCCAGCATGGGGCGGCCCGGAAACAGAAGCGTCGCGCTTTTTGATCCGAGGACGACGACGCGGCGACGGTCGACCAGGTCGGACTGATCGAGGAAGCGTCCCTCCGCCACGGGGACAAAGCGAACTTCAGCATAATTCGGCTCGACGCCCACCACCTGGCCAGAGGAGTTGGCATAGGCGCTCACTTCATAGAGATCGTTGCGATTGAGGAAGCCGGTGACAGCGCGCACTTCGGGCAGGGCGCGCAGGGCGGCCTCGTCGCCCGGTGTAAATTCGTATGGGCGCATCCCGGTGTGCTGGTTGGCCAGAGCGGGGATGGTGGCGTTCCACATCATCACCACGTCATTGCCGAAGGTTGCCAACTGCCGGTGCTGGCCGCTGCGGAAGCCTTCCCCGAGTCCGACGAGCACCAGCAACGATCCCACCCCCCATGCGATGCCGAACATGGTGAGAAAGCTGCGCAGCTTGTTGGCCGCGATGGCGCGAAAGACCTGACCGAGGGTGTCGGAGAAGGTTTGCATGACGTTTCGACTTGCCTCGTCCGAAAATGGTACTGCGATTCAAATCTGGCGGCGAATCTGGACCTGATTGATCTGGACCTTTGTGCAAATACGTAGTTTGGAAAGCCGCGGTTCCCTTCCGCACACCTGCGTCGTCTCAGTAATCCACCGTACTTACAATCCAGTATGGGGGACGAGCCATGGAAACAGCTGCAATCTGTGACCAGCGCATCGGCCCACGCCATCAACTGTCACGATCGGGACGCGCGGGTGGCCATAAGGACTCAAGAGTTGCTTGCACAAGCGGTTTTGTAACAAGGCACGACTTCAGTCGTGCCACAGATGGTTTTGTAACAAGGCACGACTTCTCCAGGCGTGTCGTAGATGGTTTTGTAACAGGGCACGACTTCAGTCGTGCCGCAAAAGCCGCATAAGTCAAGGGGCTTTAGCCCCTGCGGGCGCTCCCTCGCTGGCCGACCGGATTTATGCAAACAGCTCCAGGCCACCGCACTGTCGATTCCCGCGGCAACGTCGTCGAGGGTCCCGAGCGGTCGATAGGCAAATCGCCGAACTAAAGCAGCTTCATGCCCGAAGTTTTCGCCGCATTCTCATCGAAAGTGACCGTGTGCCGGCAACCGGCTAGGTGGCCGCTGCGCTCGATGAGGCAGTCTGCGAAATCTGCCTTCGCCGCACCAAAGCGGGCAATCGCCTGCCCAACTGTCTGCTGGCTTTCGATCACGAGCTCAGGCGAATTCAGCAAACGCTCCAGGTTTTGAATCAGTTCGGATTTCGACATGTGATATCGGCTTCGCATCAACCATGCCAACTCGATGAGCGAAACGAGCGAGACGAACCCCGGATTTTGCGGTGAGAGTGTCTGCAACAGAGAGTCTGCCCGTCGACCCTGCTCCGCATCGTCCTGAGCGAGGAATCGCGCCAGAATGTTCGTGTCGATCCCGATCATCGTCTCAGACTAATCATCGAAGGTAAGCTGCCCGGCCCAGCCTTTGGCAATTGTCTCGTTCATTTCTTCGATGGTCACAGGCTTGCCCCCCAACTTAACGATGCCTTTTAGGTCCATCAGCGAGCCGGTCTTCGGTTTCAGGACGATTTCCCCCACTTCATTCTCAACGAACCGCACGCGGTCCCCAGGCTTGATCCCGAGTTTGATCCTTACCTCGATGGGAATGGTGATCTGTCCTTTGGAAGTGACTGCTGCCGTGATCATGGTGGATTCCTCGCCGACAAGTGAAGTATAAACCCTATTCCTTACTTTTGGTAAGGAATTCATATCTTAATGACAATAGGCTACTTATCGTATGTAAAGAACCCCCGCCCGGACTTGCGCCCCAGCCAGCCTGCATCCACCATGCGCACCAGCAGCGGGCAAGGCCGATACTTTGGATCGCCAAAACCCTCCTGCAGCACGCGCAGAATATCGACGCAGACATCGAGCCCGATGAAGTCGGCAAGTGTCAGCGGGCCCATGGGGTGCGCCATCCCGAGTTTGAAGACCTGGTCGATTGCCTCCGGCGTGGCCACGCCCTCCATGACCGCAAAGGCCGCCTCATTGATCAGCGGCATCAGCACGCGGTTGGAGACAAAACCCGGCGCATCGCTCACCTCGACGGGAGTCTTGCCCACCAGCACGGAGAGCTCGTGCACCGTCGCGTAGGTCGAGTCGCTGGTGACGAGTCCGCGCACCACTTCCACCAGCGCCATCACGGGCACAGGATTGAAGAAGTGCATGCCGATGACCTGCGTCGCGCGGCCCGTGAGCACCGCAAGCCGCGTAATGGAAATGGAGGACGTATTGCTTGCGAGAATCGCATTCTCGGGCAGAATGCGGTCGAGCGCGCGAAAGAGATCGGCCTTCAGGTCGAATCGCTCCGGCGCAGCCTCGACGGCGAAATCGGCTTTACTTAGACCTTCGCGGTCAACTGTGGTCTTGACGCGAGCCAGGATCTTTTCTATTTCAGTTTCAACCAGCTTGCCTTTGGCAGCCTCGCGACCGAGGTTGGTGCGAATCTGCCCCAGGGCGCGATCGAGAAAGCGCTGCTCCACATCGCAGAGGATCACCTGAAACCCGGCGCGTGCGAAGACATGCGCGATGCCCGAACCCATGGTCCCAGCGCCGATGACGGCTACAGTCTCGATATCGACCATGGCTGGCCCCCAGATGCGATGCAAGAGTGCGACGCAAAAGGGAGTGTAGCAGGCTCGACGCGCCGACACAGAGCTTCCGCACCATCGCGAGGAGAAAGATCCGCAAATCTACAGTCCGATTAGTTTCCGGTGTTCGCGACCGGCACCAGGTGCATGCGCTCCGTCAGCGTCAGCATCAGCACATCGCCGGAATCGAGATGCGCCTGCGGATGGCTCACGAGCAGATGGGTGGTCACAATGCCGGCACCGACGAGGCTGCCTGCCAATGCCCCCACGGGCCCACCGAGATACGCGCCTGCCACTGCGCCTGTGCCCACTGCGCCGCCGTATTCAATGCCGGCACGCAGTTTACGAGAATCCGCGGAGATGGTCCCCTCATTGTCGACGCGCGTGTGCGTACCTGGCGCGCTCGCGACCATTGCGTGCAGCCGGAAGCTCTCGCCGTTGGGAAGAGTGACCGTCTCCGGACGCAGCATCAGGGTGCCGTGTCCTCCGAAATGGCCGCTTGAAACCTCGACGATCTTGCCGGAGATTTCAGAGCCGGTGGGAATGACGACGTTGCCGCCGGAGAGAACATCGCTGGCAACACGGCTGCGGAAACTCTGGCCTTGCTCCGAGAGTGCACTCGACAAGTCGTTCAAAAGTCGGACGCGAATCATCGTGCCTTCGCGCAGCTCGCCGGGGCCCAGTGGCGCCGGATGAACGATGTCGCTGTCAGGATCATTCAACGCAGAGCTGGAAGCAAAGTTAGCCGAGGATGCCGGCTCACCGACACCCCCGTCGGTGCGGACGCCCATCTGCCCATTGGCCCCGGAATTCCGCGGCGCGGGTTGCATGGCCGGCGCGGAAATTGCACTCGCAGGAACCGCCGAGTTGTCTGGGGCATTCAGAGGATGACCGGCAGGCGGCTTGGCCTGCGGCTGCTCGGCCGAGTCGGTGATGATCGTGTCGTCGGGGGGAGGGTTGGAGGTTCCCTGGTAGGGACTGTTTTGGCTTGACTCCTGCGCCAGCAGACTCGCGGTGGCTAGGGCAACGAATGCGACAACGAGAACGGGCCGATTCATCCAAATCTCCTTCTCGTAAACAGGACTTCTCTCTTGATTAGACCCTGTCCACGACGAAAAGTTCTCCCGCGAACTTTGCGCGAGCCACGAACCGCCAAGTTCGCCTTTATTTCATGCTACAAGGGGGTCGAAGAAGGCGTCGCCGCGTCCCGGCCGACAGGTTCCTCAGGCGGCACGTATCAATTCATGCACCTGTCACAAACTTAATCGCGGCAATTGCGGGCCACGGTGGTGTGACGCATGCCACACCGCCTGCAGGGTCATCGTTTGTTAGAATCCGTAGGGATACATCTTCGCATTTTTCCGGCATTTCCAGGACTGTGAACCCTCCTCGAATTCTTGCGACCTCGCCGCTGCCGGGTGATCGCACTCGTACGGATAAATCGACGATGGAATTTTTTGAAACGGGACGGGGAGGAAACTCTTGACCATGCAGGGGCTTCTGAAAACGATTCAGAGCGCCGCCGGTGAAGTCCTTGCCGTGGATCGCCGTCCCAAACTCAACGACCGGCTGCTGCACCGCATTGTGAGGACAGATATGACTGAAATCGTTGCTATTCGCGCGCGCGAAGTTCTTGACTCGCGCGGCAATCCCACCGTGGAAGCAGATGTGATTCTCGAGAGCGGCGCCATGGGCCGCGCAATTGTTCCTTCCGGCGCTTCCACCGGCGAGCATGAGGCTGTGGAACTCCGCGACGGCGATAAAAGCCACTTCCTCGGCAAAGGTGTTTTGCAGGCCGTGGCCAACGTTGAAACCGTGATTGCGCCCGAACTCGAAGGCATGGACGCAGGCAACCAGCGGCTGATTGACCAGACGATGATCGCCCTCGATGGCACGCCGAACAAAAGCAAGCTGGGCGCAAACGCCATTCTCGCCGTTTCGATGGCTGCTACGCGCGCCGTCGCGCAGACGCTGGAAATTCCTCTTTATCGCTATCTTGGCGGCATCAACGCCAGCATTCTTCCCACGCCCATGCTCAATGTCCTGAACGGCGGCGCGCACGCTGACTCGAACGTCGACTTCCAGGAATTCATGATTATGCCGGTCGGCGCAGAGCGTTTCTCTGACGCGCTGCGCTGGGCCGCGGAAACCTTTCACACCCTGAAGGGCGTGCTTGAAGAAGAAGGGCTACAACACCGCTGTCGGCGACGAGGGCGGCTTTGCTCCTTCGCTCAAGTCCAACAGCGAAGCCATCGAGCTGATTCTCGAAGCCATCGAGCTTGCCGGCTACAAGCCCGGCGAGCAGATCGCCATCGCGCTCGATCCCGCGTCCAGCGAGTTCTACGACAAGGAAAAGAAAGAAGTACGTCTTCAAGAAGAGCGACAAGCGCGAGCTGTCCAGCGAGGAGATGGTCAGCTTCTACGACAACTGGACCCGCCAGTATCCCATCGTCTCGCTCGAGGACGGGCTCGCCGAGGACGACTGGGAAGGCTGGAAGATCCTTACCGACAAGCTCGGCAGCCGGATTCAGCTCGTCGGCGACGACCTCTTCGTCACCAACGTCAAGCGCCTGCAGCGCGGCATTGAAGAAGGCGTCGCCAATTCGATTCTGATCAAGGTGAACCAGATCGGCACCGTCACTGAAACTCTCGACGCGATCGAGCTCGGCCGCCGCTACGGCTACACCTCGGTCATGTCGCACCGCTCCGGCGAAATCGAAGACACCTTCATCGCCGACCTTGCCGTCGCCACCGGCGTAGGCCAGATCAAGACCGGTTCGGTCAGCCGCACCGATCGCATCGCCAAGTACAACCAGCTGCTCCGCATTGAAGAAGAGCTGGGCGCGGGCGCGGTCTTCCTGGGCCTCGAAAGCCTCAACTACGACGACGAGTAACGGCGTTCGTTTCTATCGCTCAACGAAGGAGGGGCGCTGATCCCCTCCTTTTGCTTTTCATATACCGTATTAAGCTTTCATGAATTATTCCTTTTCTGGTATAATCAAATGGAAAAAGCTCAGAAAGGCCGCTCATCTGGATCGGGAGCAGTAAAAAAGACCTGATGGCGCTCCCGGTTCTGGTGCGGAAGTTCTTCGGTCATGCGCTCCATTTTGCTCAGATACGGCGAACGGCACGATGCAGCCAAGGTGCTGAAAGGGTTTGGAAGCGCTGGAGTGCTGGAGTTGATTGAAGACAATGCGGACGGGACGTACCGCGCTGTTTACACCGTCAGGTATCAGGAAGCGGTTTTCGTCCTGCACTGCTTTCAGAAGAAGAGCAAAACTGGAATCGGCACACCGATAAAGGACATGGAGACGATTCGCATCCGGCTCAAGGCGGCCGAGGCAGTCGCGAAGGAGATCAGAGATGGCCACGCGCAGAACTAACGGCATCGAATTCGAAGTCAGCTCGGGAAACGTCTTTCGCGACCTTGGACTGCCCCATCGCTGAGGAACTAAAGATCAAGTCTGGTCTGGCGATTGAGATTACCCGAGCCGTCCGCCGCCTCGGTCTCACCCAGCAGGAAGCCGCGCAGCAGATCGGCATTTCGCAGGCAAAGGTCTCTTGCCTGATGCGAGGCGACTTCTCGAACCTCTCGGAGAGCAAGCTCATGGAATGTCTTAACCGCCTTGGCTATGACATCGAAATCAAATTGAAGTCCGCAAAAAAGTCCATTGGGCATCGCACTCTGGCAGTCGCGTGAATCGACGCGCAGTCTTCGAATTCGACGCTGTGAGAGCGCGACACAACCGGCCCCGGCCCCGCAGTTTATCCTTGAGAAGAAAATTCACGCTTTAATTCGAGGTACCTTCTTCGTGCCCAAGCATCCTCTCGTTCTCACCATCCTCGACGGATGGGGCTATCGCGCCGAAACCGCCAACAACGCCATTGCTCTCGCCCGCAAGCCCACCTACGACAAGCTGCTGCGCGAATTTCCCAACACGCTGATTCGCGCCTCAGAGCATTTCGTCGGCCTTCCCGACGGACAGATGGGCAACAGCGAAGTTGGTCACCTCAACATCGGCGCAGGGCGCATTGTGCAGATGGACATCACGCGCATCGATGCCCTGATTGCCTCCGGCGAGTTTCGCAAGAACGGCCGGACATCGTGAAAGCAATGCAGCGCGCCCGCGAAGGCGGACGGCAACTGCATCTCTTCGGCCTCGTCTCGGACGGAGGCGTGCACTCGCACCAGGAGCATCTCTACGCGCTGCTCCGCACCGCCAAGGAATACGGGCTCGCGCGCGTCTTCGTCCACGCTTTCATGGATGGACGCGACACGCTGCCCAACTTCGGGCGCTGGCTACATCGCCGCTCTTGAACAGAAGATGCGCGAATACGGCGTTGGCAAGATAGCCAGCATCAATGGCCGCTACTATGCCATGGATCGCGACAAGCGCTGGGAACGCGAGCGCAAAGCTTTTGACGCGATGGTCGACGGGCAAAGCCGAGGGCGGCGCCTATGCTGATCCAGTCGCCCGCATCAAGGAGAACTACAACAATGGCGTGACGGACGAATTTCTCATTCCGTTTGTCGTAGTCGATGGCGCGGGCAAGCCAGTAGGCCAGATCCGCGACGAGGACGTCTGCCTCAACATCAATTTCCGCGCCGACCGCGCCCGCCAGATCACCCGCGTGCTCGCGCGCGAAAGTGGCCTCAACAAAAAGGGCGGCCGAGATCTCGAAGGATGGGAATCGCTCGACGAAACCATTCCCCGCAGCGAAATTCCGAAGAACCTCCACTACCTCTGCATGACCCAGTACGACAAGCTTTACGAGTTGCCGATGGTGATTCTGCCGGAGTCCATGGACAACATTCTCGCGAACATTCTTTCGGCGCATCAACTGCGCAACCTGCGCGTGGCCGAGACCGAAAAATTCGCGCACGTCACGTACTTTTTCAACGGCGGCATCGAAACGCCTTTTCCCGGCGAGGACCGCACCATGATTCCCTCGCTCAAGGTTGCCACTTACGACCTTGCTCCGGAGATGAAGGCCGAGGCCATCGGCGATACCATCGTCAAGGCCGTCAACGACACGGCATTTGATTTGGTCGTCGCCAACTTTGCCAACGCCGACATGGTCGGCCACTCCGGCAAGCTTGAGCCCACGATCAAGGCCTGCGAGGCCGTGGATGCACAGCTCGGCCGCATCTACAAAGCCATCAAGGAGAAGAACGGGAGCTGGCTCATCACCGCCGATCACGGCAACGCCGAGACTGATGGTCGATCCCGTCACCGGCGGCCCGCACACGGCGCACACCACCAACCCGGTGCCCATGATTTACGTCAGCGAGGAAGCAAGCCATTATCGGCTGCGCGCGGACGGATCGCTGCGCGACATCTCGCCCACTCTTCTCAATCTGCTTAAGCTCGGCCTTCCGAAGGAAATGACCGGCGGCGATTTGCGAGTGCCGATCGCAAGATAGTTCGCACCGCCCAGAGCAATTCCATCAACAACGTAAACGGCCTCCCGCTTGGGAGGCCGTTCTGCATTCAACAAAGAATTGAAATCTATCGCAGACGCAACGACTTCAATGCGTCCGGCAACCGCTCTTCCAAAAGCCGGGCTCGCTCTGCTGCAATGCCGCTGAGATAGGTCGGCGCCGGCGTTGCCATCATCACCAGTGCGAAGGCGATCACCGAGAAGCAAACACCCGCAATGGCTGCTGAGACCAGCATGTGATACACGTCAAAGGTATCCAGGCCGAGAATATTGAACGCCACATGTTCCAGCGGCTTGATGTGCATCAGGACCGACAGCGCGAAAATGGAGAAGAAAACCGACAAGGCCGTCAATACTGAAAGGGTTACATCCAGGCTGCGATGGAACTTCTGGCGCGCGCTGCACCGGCTGCATTCAGCCAGATGGTGCTCATAATCCTTGCTCATCTCCGGAGAAATCCCGGAAATGTCGTAGCGCCAGCTTGCTAAAATTGCACCCACAACCGGGTCGTTGCATCGATTTCTTGCCATGTTGTTAAACTCACTTTGCTCTTGGGTTAGTGCAACTTCTGTGATCAAGCGCACCGCATTATGGCAAAGGGCAGCGCGTACTTCTTGGATGCTTCACCACCCGGAGTTGATTCCGGTGGCGCTCCAATCTGTACTGCTATTTCGGGTCCCGCTCTACCGTCGTGCTGTTACTTTTCTGCCACGAGAGCGAAGAACATCCTACCCCTATTGTAGCCGAAAATACCTAAAAACAAACAGGTAAGAGGGGGGCATGTTGCTCAGCAAGCAACAGTCGGTTGGCCAGCAGGCTGGCGCGGCCATTGAGCGCCCGCTCAGCGGTAACCCGCGCCAACTCGGGAAGGTTATTACTTTCAGAGAGATGACCCAGGATCACGTAGGTGGCCTGACCGTCGTATTCCTGCTCGAGAAATTCCGCAGCGGCCTCGTTTGAAAGATGACCCACACGCGACAACACTCTCTGCTTCACCGACCAGGGATAAGGACCATCGCGCAGCATCTCAAGGTCGTGATTCGATTCCAGGAGTAACAAATCCAATTGCTTCAGCTGGATCTTGACGTTGGGTGTGACGTAGCCAAGATCCGTGGCAACGGCCATCCGCACGCCTTCGGTCTGGAAGACGAATCCAACCGGGTCCACTGCATCGTGTGGAATCGTGAAAGGGCTCACGTAAATATCGCCAATCTGCAACGGCCGGCCAGCCTGGAAGTATTCGACCGATGGAAGCCACGTCGGATCTTTTTGCGGAGCTTTTTGTGAATCTGGGTCAGGAGTGCCTGCATTCGCTGCGACGGTCTCTACTTCACCCTCTATCCCCGTGTCTTCCGTCGCGGAGTCGGACTCGTCCGGCTCCCCTTCGGTGGGTTCGCATTCGGCCTGGCGGGCTGCAGCCTGCTTGCGGCATTGCTCCAGCCACTGGACGTATGTCATCTGCCGCCGCGGCGTCAGCCAGCGCATCCAGGCCCGGTGCGTGCCCTCGGTGAAGTAGACCGGGATGCCAAGCTTGCGTGCCGTGACGGCGAGGCCGTTGACGTGGTCCTGATGTTCGTGGGTGATGAGGATGGCGTCGAGTGTCGCGGGGTCTTCGCCCGCCAGCTTCATGCGGCGGAAAAGCTCGCGGCAACTGAGCCCCGCGTCCACCAGGATGCGGGTACGTCCCCCCGACACAACGGTACAGTTCCCCTTGGATCCAGACGAGAGCACAGTGAACTGCACCATTCTGTGAGAATACCGCGTGCGCCTGTTGAACGCCCAGATGCGGGGTTAACTGCGCGGGAACAGATGCTGGAGGTTGTGCGGTCCATTGATGTTGGAGTACAGAAAAATCTCCGGTTGCTGTGTGAGCAGCGATATTCTCGAAGAAGAGTCTTCTTCTTCCCTATCCTTCGAATCGTTGCACCGCCCTATTGGAGGTCTTTGCGCATGTCAACAAGACCAGCGTTTTCTTCGGTGCTCTTCGCCGCCTTTTTTGGTGTAGCAAGCCTGCTCGCGGTTTTTCCGGCACGGGCTGCGGACAAAAATGCGCCCCCGGTCACTTCACCTTCAGTCGCGACCGATTGGGATCGCCAGGCAGCGGCACGGTATCTCGACAGCCGCGAAGTGTGGTGGCAGAGCTGGGATCGCGCCCAAAAAGATCACGGGACCTTCTGCATTTCCTGCCACACGCAGGCGACGTTCGCGCTGGCTCGCCCGGTGCTTCATGCCGAGAGTCGGAGGAGATGCTACCGCGGCGGAGACCGCCATGGTGGCAAGCGTGGAGAAGCGGGTTGGCATGTGGAAGGACGTGCTTCCGTTCTACAGCGATGCGGTTTACGGCGCCGGGAAGGAAGTCGAGTCACGCAACGCCGAGGCTGTTCTGAACGCCGTGATCCTGGCCAGCTACGATGCGCCTCGCCGGCACTTGCGCGACGTAACGCGTCTCGCCTTTGACAACGCGTGGGCGCTGCAATCGAAGACCGGCCCGGTCGCCGGAGCGTGGGTCTGGCAGAACTTCGAGTACACACCGTGGGAGTCAAAGGAGTCGGAGTACTACTGGGCCGCAATGCTGGCGGAAGTTGTCGCCAACGCTCCCGACAATTACCGCATCGATCCGAAGATCATCGGCAACCTTGCGGCGCTGCGCGTTTATTTGCTTGGCCACTACGACCAGCAACCGCTCCTCAACAAGATCGTCGTCCTCTGGGCTTCCGCGCGATTCCCTGGCCTGCTCAGCCCGAATCAGCGCAAGTCTCTCCTCGCGGAGATCAACGGCCGCCAGCGCGAAGACGGCGGCTGGAGCTTGACTGACTTAGGTACGTGGCAACGGCGCGACAGGACACCGCTCGAGACGCGGTCCGACGGGTACGCCACGGGAATTATTGTGCTGGCACTCGAAGAGAACCATCTGGCAACCTCGTATGTACAGCGCGGTCTCAATTGGCTGGTGGCCAACCAGGACAAGACAACCGGCGCGTGGCCTGCCTGGTCACTCAACAAGAACCGCGATCCTCGATCGAATGTTGGGATGTTCATGAGCGATGCTGCCACGGGCTACGCCGTCCTGGCGCTGACGGCGAAAAAATAACCGCTTATGCCGCTCCAGGAATGCTGGTCGGAATCTCGATCGACACCAGCGTGCCGCGTCCCGGATTGCTGACCACGCTGAAGCGCGCCTGGTTGCCGTACAGAACTTCCAGCCGTTCCTGCACATTCTTGATCCCGATGCCGGCGCCGGTGCGGCGCAGCGCCGATTGCGGACGATTGCCGATACCCACGCCATCGTCGGCCACTTCAATCCGCACCCGGTCGCCTTCAAGTTTGCTGCGCAGCGTAACCGTGCCGCCGTTGATGCGCGGCTCGAGCCCATGCTTGATGCTGTTCTCAATCAGCGGCTGGAGCAGAATGCTGGGTACGAGAACCTCCAGCGTGCGCGGGTCGATCTCCTTTTCGACGCGGAGTTTGTCGGCGCCGAACCGCACCACTTCAATGTCGAGGTAATCGTCGGTAAAGTGCAGCTCGTCGCTGAAGGGAACATAAGTGTCGTGATCCTTGAGCAGCGCACGCAAAATATTTGCCAGTTTCACGGTCATCTCGCGCGCCAGCTCCGGCTTCACCCGCACCAGCGAAGCAATGGAGTTGAGGGTATTGAAAAGAAAATGCGGATTGATTTGCCGCTGCAGCGCATCGAGGCGTGCTTCAAGCAGGAGCCGCTTTTGCTCTTCGAGCTTGATCTCGATGCGCAGCGCATTCCACACCTTGATGGCAATGCCGACTACGATGGGCGCCGAGAAAAGGACCAAAACCTGCAACCAAATCTCCGACGCGAGCAAGGCAAACAGACGATGGGGAAACTCGTGGGCCAGCCAGTCGCGACAGCCTTCCGCGGCGACGATCAAAAACAGCATCAGGAACTGGCGGTCGACGCGAGGCTTGCGCAGAATGCGCCGCACCCAGCGATAGAGGCTGAGATCGATGAACGGCGTAAACGACCATACCTCCTCCGGCTCAACGAGCTGGCCCAGGATTCCGGCAAGGAAACCGAGAGCCCCATTGAACGGCAGCGCCAGATACTCCCCATGATGAAGGGCCGGCACGGCCAGCACGATGCCGCCCAGGACAGCCCACACAGGCCCAAGGAAAAGCCCGAGCAGAATGATGGTTTCAAACGAAATGTCGGCGGCAAGGAAATTAGGAACGGTCGTCCGGATCCACACGCCCAGGGTGAGCGGCACCAGGAAAAACGCAAGAAGAGCAAGCGTTTGGCGGGGACGGCGATTCTCCGCAAAGAAAAGCCGGCGGAAGCTGCTGGCCCGCGCGAGCACGCTGGCAACCGAGGCCATAACGCCCAGTTTCACCAGCAGCGTAATCAGAATCAGCCTGTCGGTCACCCCACCACTGTATCGCGTTGGCTTCAATCGCACGTAATGCGCAGGGGAACGCGCGCTGACCCGTGACCGCGGTTTCGCATCTTTTGCGCGCCAGCCCGCACCGCCAAACTCCGCACAAAGTAAAATGGAGGCATGGCATTTGAAAGCGTAAAGAAGGTCGCCGAAGCGGAGTTTCCCACCCGCTGGGGAGAGTTCCGCATCATGGGCTTTGAGGGCGTCGCTGCCGGCGCCGCGCCCGTGCTGCGAACACGGCGAGAAGTCAGGCAAAAAGACCGAGGGACTCGTCGCGCTGGTGATGGGCGATATTCATAGCGCGCCTCCAATCGTGCGCATTCACTCGCAGTGCCTCACCGGCGACGTGTTTGGCTCGCTGCGCTGCGACTGCCGGCTGCAGCTTGAACTGGCGCTGAGCAAGATAGCCGAAGAGGGCGCAGGCATTCTGCTGTATGAACAGCAGGAGGGCCGCGGCATCGGCCTGATGGCAAAATTGAAAGCCTATGAGTTGCAGGATCACGGGCTGGACACCGTGGAAGCGAATGTCGAACTGGGCTATGCCGCGGACTGCCGCGAGTACGAGCTGCCTGCCGAAGTGCTGAAACAGCTCGGCGTGACGCAGGTCCGGCTGATCACCAACAACCCTGAGAAGGTCGCAGCGCTCGAGTCGGCCGGCATTGCCGTGACCGAGCGACGTCTCCGCCGAAGTGGTGCCGCAGGAGACCTTCGAGCGCTATCTGCGGACCAAGCACGAAAAGATGGGCCACATCGTGGACAGCGTCGATGAAGCGAAAAGCGTCGGCTAACCGCGCGTGCCGCCTGCTTCTCGCAGTGAGTCCCTGTAGAGTTCCCGGCCGCGCATGAGTGCACGGCGATCCAACTGAATCCAGCGCGGATTATGCACGAGGCGGCGCAACGCGGCTTCGATACTGGCCGGCTTCAACACGTCCGTCATTTCAAGCAGCGCGCCGAGCATCACCATGTTCGCCGCGCGTGCGTCGCCCAGTTCATCCGCAATGCGCGTGAACGGAAGCGCCAGCACCTGCACATCCTCGCGTGCGCACTCCTCCGGAAATGATTCGCCGTTGTAAATCACCCATCCGCCGGCCTGCACCTTGGCGTCAAACTTCCTCAGCGAGGGCTCGTTCATCGCGACCAGCACGTTAGGCGCGCTCACCAGCGGCGAATCGATGGGCTCGCGCGAGATCCGTACGTGGCAATTGGAGGTTCCCGAGCGCATCTCCGGCCCGTAAGAAGGAAGCCACGAAACTTCGAGGCCGGCATCGAGCCCCGCTTCGGCCAGCACTTCCCCAAGCAGCAGCACGCCCTGGCCTCCGAAACCCGCGACGCGCACGCGAAGGTCAGGATTTGGGCAGGTTGTCAGTGGCCCGAGCGAGCGTTCTTGCGGCCCTTCCATTTCCAGGTCGAGTATCTGGGGGATCGACTCAAGCGGCGGGGGCGGTGCAACGAGTGGGCGCGGCTGCGCTTCCTCCGTGCGGTTCTGGAACACGCCTAGAGGAAAGGTCTTCTCCATCACATCGCGCACCCAGTGCTGCGCATCAACCGGCGGCATCTTCCAGATGGTGGGGCAAGGCGAGAGCACTTCGATCAGCGAAAAGCCCAAACCTCGCACCTGGTTCTCGACAGCGCGTCGAATTGCGCGACGTGGCCCCCGCAATCTGCTTGTTGTCGCCGAGGCCCACGCGTTCGATGTAGACCGGCGCTTCGAGCGTGGCCAGCAGCTCGCTCACGTGCAGCGGATAGCCCTCATTCATCGCAGTACGGCCGTTCGGCGTGGTTGTGCTTTTCTGGCCCATCAGCGTGGTCGGCGCAAACTGGCCGCCGGTCATGCTGTAGACGGCGTTGTTGACGAAGATCACGGTGATGTTTTCGCCGCGATTGGCCGCATGCAGAATCTCCGCCGAGCCAATCGCCGACAAATCGCCGTCGCCCTGGTAGCTGATCACGATGCTTTCCGGACGGCTGCGCTTCACTGCCGTCGCGACCGCCGAGGCGCGCCCATGCGCGGCCTGAATATTTCCGACGTCGAAGTAGTAGTAGCCGAAGACCGAGCAGCCGACGGGGCTGATCAGAATGATCCGGTCCTGGATGCCCAGCTCGTCGATGGCGCGCGCCAACATTTTGCTGACTGTTGCCGTGGCCGCATCCCGGGCAATAGTGCGTCTGGTGCTGCAGTTCCCCCTTGCGCTCATAGGCCTCGTAGAAACGACTGCGGCTTGGCGTGCACCACTTCGTATTCCGAGATCAGTTCGCTAGACATGGGCCGCCTGCTCTCTTTCCCGTACCCTGGCCCGCGGCATCGGCCGCGCAAGCTCCCTGACAAGCGAGAGCACTTCTTCGTGCGACGGAACATTTCCGCCCACGCGGCTCAGGAACTTCACGGGGCACGCGCCGTTCAGAGCGAGCCGCACATCTTCCAGCATCTGACCATTGCTCATCTCGACCACCACGAAGACCCGCGCTCTCTCGGCCAGCCTTTCAAAATTGCGTCTCGGGAACGGATAGAGCGTAATGGGCCGCAGCATGCCCACCGGGATTCCTTCCGCGCGCGCCTGGGTGATGACCGCTTTCAGGATGCGGCCGATGATGCCGTAACCGACCAGCACAATCTCCGCGTCCTCGGTCTGAACTTCCTCCGCGCGGGTCTCGCACTGCTCCGCGCAGCGATACTTCGTTTCGAGATCGCGCACGTGGGCTTCGAGCTCATCGGTATCGAGATGCAGAGAGGTAATCAGATTGCGGACGCGATTCTGCAGTCCCTGCCACGGCCCATTGCGGCAAGTGAGTCGCAACAGCAGTTTGCTGAAACTCGACCGGCTCCATCATCTGCCCGACGAAACCATCGGCCAGCAGGACGACGGGATTCCGGTAGCGATCGGCCAATTCGAAAGCCAGCGCGGTCAGGTCGGCCATCTCCTGTGCAGAACTCGGCGCCAGCACGATCGTTCGGTAGTTTCCGTTGCCGCCGCCCTTCACCACCTGGTGATAATCGCTTTGTTCGGCTGCGATGTTGCCGAGTCCAGGACCTCCGCGGGTGATATCGGCGATGACGCACGGCAGTTCGGCGCCAGCCATGTAGCTGATGCCTTCCTGCATCAGGCTGATGCCGGGGCCGCTCGACGCCGTCATGCAACGCACGCCTGCCGACGCCGCGCCGTAGAGCATATTGATCGCAGCCACTTCGCTTTCGGCCTGAAGAAAGACGCCTCCGGCTTGCGGCATATAGAGCGCTGCAGCTTCCGTAATTTCGCTGGCCGGCGTGATGGGATAGCCGTAGAAGGCACGGCATCCGGCGAGAATCGCACTTTTGACGATCGGCCTCGTTGCCCTTGATCAGTTGTTTCCGCATTGGGTAGCCCCCTCTGTCCTGTTTCCTGATGGGACCGCCGTTTCGACGGGAATCAAAGCGGACCGCGCGGCTTCGTCTGCGCAAGACCGTGATCGCTCCGGGTTCCGGGCACACCAGGAAGCAGATCCCGCACGCGGTGCAGCCCGAGCCGGCATAGGTTGCGGTTCGATATCCATAGGGATTGAGCCGATCGTTGAGAGCGATCACTTTGGGCGGGCAAGCTTCAACGCACAAACCGCAGCCCTTGCATTCCTCCCCATCGATTCGGAGGAGACCTCGATTCTGTTTTTCGACACCCATCTGTTGCATTTCCTTCCACTTGGCGGCGGAAAGTCCGTCGAGAACGCCCCGAAATATGGTCGGCTTTGCGGGAGGGCCAAGCTGTGACAGGTATCACCTGTCATCGACAGGACCGCCCCTATGGGCGGCCCCATTGGCATCATGGACCGTGAGGCCCGTTTCGGAAGGATTTTGCTGCGCTTGGATTCGAAGGGATGCGAAACCTGGCTGCCCATCGGCACGACGAAAGCAGTCGATGGCCTTACGATCTCTGCCCTTATATCCCGCGCACGGTCTTCAGCACTTTGGCGGTGGTGACCACTTGGCCGACATGCCTCTGCGTGTGATCGGCCACGTGGATAAGCGCGCCCCCGATGCTGGTGGGCAGCTGCTTGCGGCCCACTCCGCGGAGGATGTTGAAGTCCGCTGTGGCCAGCGTGCGCACCCGGGCCTCCGCATTCGAGAAAGATGCTTCTACCTCGCCGAGAAGCTCGGCTAAAGATTCGTCACCAGTCTGCTCCGCTTTGAGCGATGCCAGTTGCTCGGCAGTGAGTTGGCCACCCTCCGCGTACGTGAGCAGGCGATCTGTGGAGCGCGCGATGTGACGCAGATGGAAAGCGACCGAAGGCAGCCCCAGCGGTTTTGTGTGCACTTCGGCGTCGGTCAGGCCCTCGGTCCACTTCGTCAAGTCGTCGAGCGCCAGATCGAAGGCGTGCAGCACCGCGCGGCCCACGGCAGGAACCTCGGGATAAGTTCCGCGAAGCCACGGCTCAACGTACGGTGTTCGCACTGGCGAAGTACTCATGGGAGAAATCTCCGAACGCTCGGCGTAAATGACGCTTATACCGCGCTCTTCACGCGCACCAGGGTGATCTTCGCAAACCCCTCTTCAAACCCCGGCGGTTTCAACTTCTCGGCCATCCGGCGCATCACTTCTTCGCTCACCGAGCGGTCGCGTTGGCGGTTGCGGTCAAGACACACATCGAGTGGCACATCGAAGAAAACCGCTTGCACTTCGTAGCCGAAGCTCTTGGCCATCTTGATCCACTGGCGGCGCTCGTGTACAGAAAGGTTCGTCGCGTCGACATAATTCCACGGCATGCGCGCGATGAGACGAGCGCGCAGCAGAGAACGTAGCGTGGAAAAGACCAGCCCCTGGTAGCGCTGCTCCTCCACATCGTCGAAAAGAATGTTGCGCAGCAGGTCGCTCGAGAGCGGAGTCACGCCGCGGCGGCGAAACCACGTCGTCTTGCCTGAGCCGGGTAGCCCGATCGCCAGCACCACAAATCCTTTGGGAGCCTGGGGCGAGCGCTCGGCAGCCTGGCGCCTCCGGCGGCGGCAGCGAAGGAGATTCGGGCTGGGTCTCCACCTCCAGACGGCCTGAATCCGCGGGTTCCGTCCATTGCGGACTCGCGGCCTGCGCTTGCTTGGCACGCCGTTCGGGCGCCGGAGCAGGCCGGGCCGGTTCCTTCGCCTGGGTTGCCTCATGCGCGTGCGGGCCTGCCGGCGAATCGTCCGGATAAAGCGGCACCAGCGGACGCGGTTGATTTGAAGGAAGCTCCTGGCCAATTTTGCCCGTGGATTCCGAAGTATTGGGGGGACGTCTGGAACGTCTTCTCATGCTGCGCTCTGCACCTGCGTTCTGATACGGAGATACCACATCGGCTTGGGGCACTGCAAATAACCGTGACGAATAGAGAAAACCCGCGAAGCTGAATCGTACCGCAACAGGCTAATTCAGGGGACTCACTTCCCGCTGCCGGGCGATCTCCTGTGCAGTGCGTCACATACCCCACGCCGTTTTTGCCATCCACACTATGAGAGACGGGACCGCGGTTCAATACGAGAAACATGCGTTTTCATTTCAGCCCCGCAGCCCAGGATGGTACGATCAAGGGTTTGGTGGAATTGCCTGCCGGAGCTGATTTCAGCCTCCGAACGCCACTCGATCCGCACTTCAGCTTCACTTACACACCAAGGAGAAGACACATGGCAGTTAAGGTTGGCATCAACGGCTTCGGCCGCATTGGCCGCAATGTTTTGCGCGCCGCGCTCGGCAATCCCGAGATTGATTTTGTTGCTGTGAACGATTTGACCAGCCCGGCAACGCTGGCGCACCTGCTCAAGTACGACTCGATTCTCGGCAACCTCAAAACGAAATCACTGCCGGCGACGATTTCATCTCCGTGGATGGAAAAAAGATCAAGGTATGGGCCGAGCGCGATCCCGCCAAGCTGCCCTGGGCGGAAGTCGGCGCGCAGATCGTCATTGAGTCCACCGGCCACTTTACCGATGCCACCAAGGCGAAGGCGCACCTGGGCTCAACCGTGAAGAAGGTCATCATCTCTGCCCCGGCGACCAACGAAGACGTCACCCTCGTGCTCGGCGTCAACGAAGACAAGTACGACCCGGCGAAGCACAACGTGATCTCCAACGCCAGCTGCACCACCAACTGCCTCGCGCCCGTCGTCAAGGTTCTCCTCAAGGAAACCGGCATCGTCAGCGGCATCATGACCACCATTCACAGCTACACCAACGACCAGGTCATCCTCGACTTCCCGCACAAGGACCTGCGCCGCGCCCGCGCTGCCGCAATCAACATGATTCCCAGCTCGACCGGCGCCGCCAAGGCGCTCAAGCTCGTCCTTCCTGAGACCGCAGGCAAGCTCGACGGCTTCTCCATGCGCGTCCCGACCCCGAACGTCTCCATCGTCGACCTGACCTACGTTGCCGAGAAGCCGACCGACGTCAAGGCCGTCAACGCCGCGCTCAAAGCCGCCAGCGAAGGCGAGCTGAAGGGCATCCTCGGCTACGACGACCGAAGAGCTCGTCAGCTCCGACTTCAAAGGCAACAAGCGCTGCTCCATCGTCGACGCACCCCTCACCAAGGTGGTCGGCAACAGCGTCAAGGTGCTGAGCTGGTACGACAACGAGTGGGGCTACTCCAACCGCGTCGTCGACCTCATCGGCTTCCTGGCCAAGAAGGGGCTGTAAGAGCAGTTCGTAGTTCAGAGTTCTAGTTCGCAGTTCCTAGATACTGCCATCCGTCGAACTATCGTGAACTAAGAACTGAGAACTTTGAACTAACCTTGGATGCCCCATCCATGACACGGTTGCATCGTGACATGGGTGGGATACGAAGACCTCACATCATGATCCGCAAAAACATCACCGGCGGTTCTCCCTACGAGCCCATCATCGGCTTCTCCCGCGCCGTGCGCGTCGGGCAACGCCGTCCATCTTGCCGGCACCGGTCCGGTTGGCGCAGAGAACTGAAGACGCCGCCGGGCAAACGCGCCGCATCTTCGCCATCGCCGAAAAAGCCCTGAAAGAAGCCGGCGCGACCTTCGACGATGTAGTCCGCACCCGCATGTTTCTCACCCACGTCGAAGACTGGGAAACCGTCGGCCGCGTCCACGGCGAATTCTTCTCCACCATCCGCCCCGCCGCCACCATGGTTGTCGTCGCAGCTTTGCTCAACCCCGCATGGCGCATTGAAATTGAATTCGACGCCGTAATCGGAGACGCAGTCCCTAGTCCCTAGTCCCTTAGTCCCTGATTTGCAGTCCCTAGTCCCTCGAAAGGTCTTTCTCCATGCCCAAGCTCTCCATCCGCGACATCGAACTAGCCAACAAGCGCGTCTTCATTCGCGTCGATTTCAACGTGCCGCTCACCGAAGACGGCAAGGAAATCACCGACGACACCCGCATCGTGGCCACGCTGCCCACCATCGAGTACGCACTGCGCCACAAGGCCAAGGTCATCCTTGCCTCGCACCTCGGCCGGCCCAAAGGAAAACCGAATCCGAAATACTCCCTGCGCCCGGTCGTCGACCGGCTGCGCGAGCTGCTCGATCAAAGGAGCATGACTACTCCATCAACGTCGCCTTCGCTCCCGACTGCGTCGGCGAAATCGCCAGCGAACTCGCGCGCCAGCTCGAGTCGGGCCAGGTTCTGCTGCTTGAGAACCTCCGCTACCACGCAGAAGAAGAAGCCAACGATCCCGGCATTCTCCAAGGCCCTCGCCTCGCTCGCCGAGGTCTACGTCAACGACGCCTTCGGCTCCGCGCATCGCGCCCATGCATCGACGGAAGGCATCACGCATTTCCTCAAGCCCGCCGTCGCCGGCCTGCTGATGGAAAAGGAAATCACCTATCTCGGCAAGGCGCTCGAAGCGCCCGAGAAGCCCTTCGTCGCCATCATCGGCGGCTCCAAAATCTCCGGCAAGATCGACGTCATTGACAACCTGCTCGACAAGGTAGACACGCTGGTCATCGTCGGCGGCATGGCCTACACCTTCCAGCGCGCCCTCGGCGTCACCACCGGCAAGTCGCTCGTCGAAGAAGACAAGATCGACATGGCGAAAGCCGCGCTCGAAAAGGCGAAGGCCAAGGGCGTCAACCTTCTTCTTCCCGTCGACAACATCCTCGCCGACAACTTCGCCGCCGACGCCAAAACGCAGCCTTGGGATACCTCGAAAAACTTCCCCGCCGACTGGCAGGGCCTCGACATCGGACCCAAGTCGATCGCGGCGATTGAAAAAGTGGTTTCGACGGCGCGCACCATCGTGTGGAACGGCCCCGCAGGCGTCTTCGAATTCCCGCGTTTCGCCGTCGGCACCAACGCCATCGCCAAAGCAGTCGCAGCCAACAAGACGGCCATCTCCATCATCGGCGGCGGCGACTCAGTCAGCGCCATCAACCAGGCCGGCGTAGCCGACCAGATCACCCACATCTCCACCGGCGGCGGCGCCAGCCTCGAATTCCTCGAAGGCAAAAAGCTCCCCGGCGTCGAAGCGCTGACCAACAAATAGCACCGCGGCGCGACCATGCACCTGCGCCACGGTCAGGCACCTGCGGTCCGGCTAACTGCGCCTTCGGCGCGGTTTCCATGGAGGTTGGTTCTGCAAGGAAATGGACGTTGGTCAAGCACGAACCGCAGACTCACTCTTTCCATCAGGCGTGCTGCCGGTTCGCCACACATTTTCATGGATTCGATGAACTGTCATCCTGAGAATCCGCGCGTCTGGGGCCCCACGGACAAATCTTTGTCCATACGGTAAGCGGAACGAAGGATCTGTTTTCCCGTTGCATGAATCGCAAAACCCAACCAGAGACTCCAGATGGACCCTTCCTCCGGAGAAGCTAAACTCAAAGCTGGAAGAGCCGAACGCCACGGAGCAAAACGTTGAGCTATTACACGCGGGTCCTGTCAAAAGACGAAGAATTTCCCCCTTCGACGAGCTCGCGCAGTGGGTACGCGCCGAGTACCCCGCGTTCAAGCTGACCATCGAAGACGGCGAAGAAGAGGAATGGGAGACACTCCTGCTTTCCGGCAACGACGACGTCGAAGTCGCAGTCCTCGAACGAATTCCAGTCCTCGATCCCGATGAACTCGGCGACTTCCTCGAAGAACTCGAAGATTGCCAGCCCGAAACCGGTGTCGCCTGGCTCACGGACTATCTCGCCGAAGTGAAGACGATCTACGCCTTCCAACATCTGCAGGGAGCGGATACGGAAGATGGCGGCAATGTGCTCCACGCATTGCGCGCGAAGCTCTGGGAGCGTGGAGACTCGATCCTGCAGGCCGACAACGAAGGCTTCACCAACGAGGAAGGCTTCCACATTGTCTGGCAGTTTTCTGATTCAGTTTCGGGCCCCTGGAATATGGGCATTCTGCAAGACGGGGTCTGGCTTCACTTCAAAATGGACCTGGGCGACCCCGATCATCGAGCCGCTTTTCTCAGCGGTGAAATGCCTGCCGACTTGTCCACAATCCGCGTCACCGGTCCGCAGCACTCGTAGGCCTCTAACCGGTCAATTGAAGGGCTTCGGCTTTCTCGAACCGCTTCAGGCCGTACGGCGTGGTGCCATCGCAACTCTGCTGGGACCTTGCCCCAGGATCCCTCATGACGACCCGCTCATCGCGATAAGGCCGCGATGAACGGGGCACAGTTCCTGATGCCAGGATGAATGGGCCGCCTGCCACAGTTCCTGATACAGGATGAATGCGCCACCTACCCACTGCTCCTGATACCAGGATGATTGTTCCACGGCTTCAAATTGTTCCACGTGGAACAATTGTATCGACGATCACCAGTGTTCATGCGCGTTGCGCTGTTTATCGAAGACTGTGATTGAGGCGAAATGTGTTGACGCGCACCGGCATTGGCGGGACTCTGCGAAGAATGAGCCGGCTTTGCGGTAGACTGCGCGCGTCTGTCGGTTCGGGGCACCTGCACAAAGCGACATTCTGTTCTGCAAGCCGGCGCGAGGTTTGCGCACCTTGGTTTTGGCTGCGGGCGTCCGCCCGAACAAGGGGGGTAGGGGTGTATGTCCTGGTGCGTTGCCAGGGGGTAGGGGGCGGGTCTCGAGGGGGCGGGTCTAGAGACTCATCCGTGGAGCCGTCTCCACCCGCACAACCAAGACAGCTGGCGTTTCGTGACCGCTCCCAGTTTCGTGACCGCCGCAGGGGCTGACTTCCGCTGTGCTCCCAGTCACCCGGGTCGTTCAGATCGGTCCGATAAAATCACCGTGAGGATCCAGAAAAAAATGTCACGGAAGAAACTGATCGCCGCCAATTGGAAGATGTACAAAACGCCCGCCGAAGCGAAGGCGTTCGTCGATGCCTTTTTGCCGCTTGTTGCCGGCCACACGCGCGATGAGATTGCCCTGTTTCCCTCGCCGGTTTTGCTGCCCGCGGTGATTGAAGCTGCCAAAGGCTCCCAGCGTCGCGATCGGCGCTCAGAACATCCATTTCGCCGAAGAGGGCGCCTACACCGGCGAGACTTCGGTCGGCCAGCTGCAGGCGGTGGGCGGAACGCACACCCTCATCGGGCACTCGGAACGCCGGCAATATTTTGCCGAGACCGACGAGATCGTCAATAAGAAGCTGCACACCGCGCTCAAGCACGGCGTGGTTCCTATTGTCTGCATCGGTGAAGTGCTCGCAGAGCGCGAAGCGGGCAAGACCGAATCCGTGCTGAAGACCCAGATCGCCGGCGCCTTCGCGGGCATCACGACAGCGGCCGCAGCACCCATCGTCATCGCGTACGAGCCTGTGTGGGCCATCGGGACAGGTAAAACGGCGACGCCTGAGATGGCAGAGGACGCGCACAAGATCATTCGCGCCGAGGTTGCGAAGCTGCTCGGCGCCGACATCGCCGCGAAGATGCGCATCCTCTATGGCGGCAGCGTCAAGCCTGACAATGCCACTGCCCTTCTCGGCAAACAAGAGATTGACGGCGCACTCGTCGGCGGCGCGAGCCTCAAGCCCGATTCATTCACGGCCATCGTCAAGTATTGAGAGCGTTGATTGAGGATCAGCAGCCCATGCGTCGCGCATTTCTTGCGGGTGCATGGGCTTCGCTGTTTCGCCCCGCTGGACAACTGCATTCAAGGGATGAGTCATCTGAGAGTCGAGGAGATCAACGATGGCCACCAAGAAGAAATCGAGCAGCGCAAAGAAGAGCAGCAGGAAAAAAACGGCGCGCCGCAAATACTCTCCGTCCGCCGGAAAGAATGTCGAGACCGAGATGAAGGAGATGAAGCGCGGCACTCTCAAGTCGGGGCGCAGCGGCAAGAAGGTGACCAACCCGAAGCAGGCCATCGCCATCGGGCTGTCCAAGGCAAGAAAAGAGGGCAAGAAGGTTCCCGCGAAGCGATCCTGAGAATCAGCAGGCTGTCGCCGCAGCCCGGATGGACGCGAAGAACTGCTAAAGTTTTACGCGCAATTCGCCGTCTTCAACCTTCGCCTCAAAAACCTCTGCCTTGACTCCAGGATCGTCGTGGGCGGCACCGGTATGCACGTCGAAAGCGTACTCGTGCCACGGGCATACCACCCGCCCTTCTTCGATGGTCCCCTCGCCCAGCGGTCCTCCTTCGTGCGGGCAGGTTCCATCAAGAACACAGATCGTCCCGTCCACATTGGCCACACAGAGGGCGCGGCCATCCGAGACGAATTCGCGGACTTGGCCCGCTGGTGGCAATTCAGATTGCGCACAGATGCGCACAAAGTCAGACATGGCGATCTCTCCTCGAGTCTATTTCGGGTCGTTCGCCCGAAGCAGGACAATCAAATTAGCATAAGGCAACGCCACCCTGTGGTCCGCAAGCGTCCATGAGCAAGCCAATTTCCTCCAAGAAGACTTCCCATCCCGCGGCGGAGCGGGCGCGCGCAGCGACTGGCTCCCGCCATGTGCCACCGACCGTTTCTGCCCGATGGATTCTCGCCGGGATGGCGAGTGTGCTTGCGGCGGCATCGCTCTGCGTATGGGGCGCGCTCTGCCTCACCTTCTGGCAAGGAAGCTGGCAATTGCTCTATCATCCGGCCGCTGCGGTAACGCGCACGCCGGCGAACGTCGGCCTCGCATTTGACTCCGTCGATTTTGCGGCAACCGAAGCAGGACAGCCCCAACTTCACGGCTGGTGGATTCCGTCGGCATCCAGCAGCAGACACTTGACGGCAATCTACCTGCATGGCGCAAACGGGAACATCGGCGACACGGTCGACGCGCTCCTTCCGCTGCACAACGCGGGCTTGAATTTCTTCGATTTCGATTATCGCGGTTACGGCGAGAGTCAATTCGTTCATCCGAGCGAGCGGCGCTGGCGCGAAGATGCGGAGTCGGCCATCCAGTATCTCCGGGACACGCGTCACATTCCAGCCGGTTCCCTGATTCTCGTTGGAAAGGGGCTGGGCGCCAACCTTGCCTTGGAAGTAGCCGTGGCGCACCCCGAGGTCGCCGGCGTGGTATTGGACGAGCCGCTGGAAACGCCAATGGACGCGATCTACAACGACTCGCGCGCGCGGCTGGTTCCTGCCCATATGCTCGTCCACGAGCGCTGGGATACTGCCGGTTCAGCAGCAACATTGGGCATTCCATCGCTTTGGTTCTATCGGACCTCGGAACAAAGGCAGCCGAACCAAATCAAGACCGAAGCATACGACAAAGTGCCGGCGCGGAAGGTGCGGGTCTGGCTCGATACCTCACCGGAGGCAAAGGGGAATTACTTCCTCGCGCTTTCCCGCTGGCTCGACGAATTGCCAGGCAACCGTCAAAATCAATGACTCCAGCAACTCTTGTGTGTCGGTCATCGAACGGGTTGTCAGAATGGCAGATCGGGGGAGCTCGTTTGTGGGGGAACGCCTACCGCGGAATGTCGCGGTGAAGCGCCTTGACCTGATAGCCCGCCTTGCGAAGACGCTTGGTCATCTCCTCGGCCATCATGACACTGCGATGCTGGCCGCCCGTGCAACCGAACCCGACAGTCAAATAGCTCTTGCCTTCGTCTACGTAGTGCGGCAGCAGGTAGAGCATCAGGTCCGTCACCTTGCCCAGGAATTCCTTCGTCTGCGGAAATTTCCTCACGTACGCAGCGACCTTGGGATCTTTGCCTGTCTTCTTGCGAAACTCCGGAACAAAATGAGGATTAGGAAGGAACCGCACGTCGAAGACCAGGTCGGCATCCAAAGGCACGCCGTTTTTGAACCCGAAGCTGACACAGCTCACCAGCAGCCGCTTGGTTTGCTCTTCAAGGCTGAATCGCTGCTGGATGTGTGCACGCAATTCATGCACATTGAAATTTGAAGTATCGACCAGGGTGTCAGCCACGTTGCGGATCGGGTCCAGCAGTTGCCGCTCTTCCACGATCGAACGTTCAACGGTCTCAGACCGGCGCAGCGGATGGGGGCGTCGTGTCTCGGAGTAGCGCCTCACCAGCACCGCGTCCTGCGCGTCCAGGAAGACAACGCGTGTGGGAAGGATTTGCTTGACCCGCTTGAGGATATCGGGAAGCCGATCCAACGTCTGGCCTTCGCGCACGTCGACCACAATGGCTGCGCGCTCGATCTCGACCGACTTGCCCACAAGACCGGCAAATTCAGTCAAAAGTTCCAGAGGAAGGTTATCCACGGCGTGATAGCCCAGGTCTTCGAAATTCCTGAGAGCCGAAGCTTTGCCGGCGCCGGAAATTCCAGTAAGAATGACCAGTTCCTTTTCCGGTTTCTTCTTTGGCACGATACCGTCTGCAGGCAAATTGTTGGGTGGAATTGGGGACACCTGCAACGAAGGTATCATGGGCACATCGTACACCGAATTGGATCGTGCGTGAGTTGAAGCGAGATGAAAGCCTCGCTGCTGGTAATAAGAATTTGCACAATCTTTTGCGGGGTTACCAGAGGAACCTCGAATCGATCCTCGGTGAGTTCCAATGCATTGCGAGGCGTTCCGTTCAGCGGTTTGCCAACGCTAAGGAATCTCTACCAGTTCCATCTGGCCATCGCGGCGCCGGTGGAGCACATATAGCTCTCCCATGGGATTGCGAAAGACAAGAAGGTCGCGGTCTCGAAACTCGGCTTCTTTGACAGCTTCTTCGATGGTCATGGGTTTCATGGCGATTGCTTCGACGCTGGAGACAATATGCGGCTCGACAATCGCGGTATTCACCGGAAACGAGTGTACGGCAATCGACGCACGCGCATTTGCGCCATGTTTTCCGTTCAATGGCATTTCTTCCTGCAAAGCAGGTCGCGCCTTTGGCCGGGAGACGGGGAGCGCGGTGAGCACCTTTTCCTCTTTGGGTAGCCGCTTGCGCGTGAGGTGCCGGTCGCGATAACGCAAGGCCTGATGTTCAGCATGCGCCAAAGCTTCGCGCAATGCGGACTCCAGCGAATCGGCCTGCCCGGCAGCCACGATGGTCTGCAGGCGCGCCTTGACCGTCAATTCGGCAATCTGCAAGTGTCGCTGAACGCGAAAGATCACACTCGCGCTTGTGGTTCGGCCCAGGATCCGTGCAATACGGTCCATGCCCTCCTCGGCTTGGGTACGCAACGCCTTGGAGACTTTTACTTGTCTGGCTGTCAACTCCACTTGCATCGTCAGCCCTCCGGTCCCTGTTCTGCTTTCGTTAAACGCTGGCCGAGACCTTCTGATTTCATTGATCGTCCAATCTGCCTGCGATCATGAACAGTTTGAATCACTGCTTCGATCTCGTGCAGTGCGACTCGACACGCGGAGCAACGCGACAAGGCTCAGATTCAATGAATCCGAGCCGTGTCGAATGCGCCGACCGTGCAAAGGGCGAAACCTCGAAATCTGAATTGACGGTGACGCAACGCATGTGAGGAATTATAGCCACCGCGCAAGATTTTTGGGGAACAGGACGTGAAACAGCGCTTCCAGGCATCCGGCGAAACGGTCTCCCAGATCTTGGGACATTTACATTGCAGGCACTTCAGCGCAAGAGGGTCGCAGGAACACGGGGAGTGGCGGCGTCGGATGCGCGCCATTCTCCATCGCCGTTGTTCGCCGCGTCCTGCTCGAGGCCCGCTTCCCCTTCAGGAACAAGATTCAACGTTCCGTTCCCTGGCAGGAAGACTCGAAAACAGGTAACGCACCCGCCGTCGCGGTGATAGCTTCGGTAGGAAATGCGGCCGCTATATTTTTGCAGAATCCCTTTGCTTATCCACAGTCCAAGGCCCGTGCCCTTCGCCGCCTTGGTGCTGTAGAAAGGCTCAAAGAGCCGCTGCGCATCTTCAGGCTTGATGCCAACGCCCGTGTCAATTACGGAGATCGATGGCCCGCGCCGTTGCGTCATCCAGTCTGTTGCTTCATGTACGTGCAGCCGCAAGACTCCGCCTTTCGGCATGGCCTGAACCGCATTGGCAATCAAATTCAGGAATACCTGGCGAAGCTCCACGGGAAAACCGGTCACATTGCTGGCGCTGGAATATTTCTTTCGCAATTCAATTTTGTTCACCTGGAAGGCACGGTTCTGCAGCTCGGCAACGTCGTCCAGAAGTTCGTGAACCCGGACCGGCGTAGGCTGCTTCGATTCCCGATAAAAGCTAAGCGTCTGCCGCGTGATATGGGATACGCGAACCAGTTCCTGCTCAGCGGCATCGGCATAGGTTTTGGCCTCATCATTCAGCGATGGGTGATTGCGAAGCAGATAAAAGATATTGGTGATGGCCGCGAGTGGATTGTTGATTTCATGCGCAATGATGCCGGCGACGCGTCCCATCGCGGCCAGCTTTTCACTTTCCCGCAATGCTTCTTCTGCCTTCATTTGGACGGTGATGTCGCGGTTGACCTCGAGCACTGCGTCGGCCTCGCGGTTCATCGTCTTGCGGCACGCGATCACCACCTCGCGTCCAATTCTGGTTTGCTGAACCAGATTCCCCTGCCAGTTTCCCTTCTCCGTGAGCGCCTTTTCAACGTCCTCTCGCGAGACAGGAAAGACGGTTTTCAGTAATCCGTGCATATCCTGACCGATTGCTTCTTCCCTGCTCCAGCCATAGAGGGTCTCCGCACCGGCGTTCCAGAACTGAATTGCCCCTTTCAAGTCGCGCACGATAATCGCCTCGGATGCGAGTTCCAGCAAATTCGCCTGGGTGCGAAAACCCGCTTCGCTCTGCTGGAGTTCCTCGGTGCGTTCCACCACGCGCCGTTCAAGCTCGCTGTTCAGTTTTTCCAGCATGCGCGTCTTGCGGTGAAGTTCGACAAAGATCGCGACCTTGGCGCGCAGCACCTCCGGAATGACCGGAACCGAAATGTAATCGACCGCACCGCTGCGATAACCCTGGATTTTGTCGGAGTCAGCAAGGTGGACGCCGGAGATAAAGATAATCGCCGTCTTCTGAAATCGCGGATGCTGACGAATGACGTCGGCGAGCTCGAACCCATCGACGTCCGGCATACTCACATCCATGAGGACGACAGCGATATCGTTCTTCAAGAGAATATTCAACGCATCGCTCGCGGAGTGTGCCTTGATGAGATTCTCACCCAAGTCGGCGAGGATGACTTCATAGCTCAGGAGCTTAGCCGGTTGGTCATCGACCATCAGGATATTGATTTTGTCTGACATCGGTCTTTGTTCCTCGCGTCTCCGCACCGAGCGGCCGGTAAAATCGAAAGCTGTCGCGCCGCCGGATTAAACTGATTCGAAAAATCGTACTCTCCGTTGTCCCACTCGCAATTGCCCTTTTGACTACCGATGCAACCACATTCGCAGGGCAGCGAGCAACTGTTCGGTATTTACTGGTTTGGCAAGATACTCTGAAGCACCTGCTTCCAGGCACCTTTCGCGGTCTCCCTTCATGGCCTTTGCCGTGAGAGCGATGATGGGCAAACGGCAAAGCGCCGGATTTTGCCGAATCACCTGCATGGTTTCGTAGCCATCCATTTCAGGCATCATGATGTCCATCAGGACAATTGCCAAGTCGGTCGTTTGTTCGATGGTTTCGATTGCCTCGCGCCCCGTCCCAGCGGAAAGTACGGTCATACCGCGGCGTTCCAGAACGCTGCTGAGCGCGAAGATATTGCGCACGTCATCATCCACCACGAGCACCTTGCGTCCGGCCAATGCGTCGTCGGAACGGTGAAGGCGATCGAGCATCTGCTGTTTCGATTGTGGCAGGTCGGCAACTACCCGATGCAGGAAGAGTGCGGTTTCGTCGAGCAAACGCTCGGGCGATTCCACGTCCTTCAATACGACACTGCGCGCCAGCGTGCGTAGTTGCGCGTCCTCTTCCGCCGTCAGATCTCTGCCGGTAAAGACGACCACAGGTAGATCTTTCAACTGGGGCCGATCGCGCAACTGCTCCAGCACCTCGAAGCCGGTCATGTCAGGCAAGCGCAGATCAAGCACAACGCAGTCGTAGCCTCCCTGCTCGAGCGCCTTGATTGCAGCTGCACCGGATTCCGCGGCCTCGATGTCGATATCCTTATGCCACAGCAGTTCGCGCGTGCTCAACACCTCGGCAGGATTGTCTTCCACGATCAGAAGACGCTTCCGGCGAGGCTGCGAGTACTCCTTGATGCGCGTAAGCGCCGCATCGAGATCTTCCGTCGAAGTCGGCTTGGTGACAAACGCGAATGCGCCGCGCGACAGGCCGTGGTGCCGGTCCTCATCGAGAGTCAGCATTTGCACAGGAATGTGACGCGTCCTCGCATCCTGCTTGAGGTGGTTCAAGACGGTCCATCCGAGCATATCCGGCAGGAAAACGTCGAGCGAAATCGCCGTCGGGTTGTACTCCTGCGCCAGCGACAAAGCCTCGGTCCCGGTCATGGCACTCAAGACCTTGAAGCCCTTGTCGCGGGACAGGTCACACAAGACGCGGGCATAGTGCGGATCGTCTTCGACGATCAAAAGGATCGCGTCCCCTTCAGCGAGGTTGTTGCGATCGTCTTCAATCCTGGCTTCCTGTTCGACCGCCGTCACGGTAGTGATAAAGATCGGCATAGCTGTTTGCGAGCCGCTCTTTTCCATCTTGCCGATGCTTGGGACGGCCGGACCGACATAGGTCTGCGGCAGGTAGAGCGTGAACGTGCTGCCATGCCCGGGACTGCTCTTCAGTTGGATTTCGCCGCCGAGCAGGCTCGCGAGTTCACGGCTGATGGCGAGCCCCAAGCCCGTTCCACCGTACTTGCGGCTCGTGCCTGCATCGGCCTGTTGGAAGGCCTCGAAGATGATGCGCTGCTTCTCCGGCGGAATGCCGATGCCAGTGTCGGTGACTGAGAACGAAACCACTGAACCAGCTCCGCTCAAAATGGGGTGATCGCCGCTCCAACCTGCGGAAGCACTGGCAACGGTCAGCCGGACGCCTCCCTGTTCGGTGAATTTGAACGCATTCGACAACAGGTTTTTGAGAACCTGCTGGAGACGCTTGGAGTCTGTGACGAGGCTGCGGCCCATGCTTGGATCGCTCGTGACTTCGAAGAGCAGCTTGCGGTTTTCCGCTTCGTGACGGAAGGGGCGGGAGACAGCCTCAAGAAGGGCGCCAAAGAAGATTTCTTCGGCTTCGACCGAGACGGTTCCAGACTCGATCTTCGATAGATCGAGAATGTCGCTGATCAGGTTGAGGAGGTCGGTGCCAGCGCCATGAATGGTACGGGCAAATTCAACCTGCTTCGCAGTCAGGCTTCCATCAGGGTTCTCGGCCAGCTGCTGGCCCAGAACCAGAATGCTGTTGAGCGGTGTGCGCAGCTCGTGAGACATGTTGGCAAGGAACTCGGATTTGTACTTCGAGGTGAGGGCGAGTTCGCGCGCCTTCTCTTCCAGTGCGCGGCGTGCCTGCTCGATTTCCTGGTTCTTGCGTTCCACTTCGTAGTTCTGTTCGGCCAGCTGCTGCGCCTTTTGCGCAAGCTGTTCGTTGGTCTGCTGCAACTCTTTTTGCTGTGTCTGCAGTTCCGTTGCGAGTTGCTGGGACTGCTTGAGAAGTCCTTCGGTCTGCATCGTCGCCTCAATGGAGTTGAGCACGATGCCGATGCTGGCGGTGAGCTGCTCCAGGAACGCCAGGTGCGATGCCGTAAACGCGCTGAGGCTGGCCAATTCAATGACCGCTTTCACGCGATCTTCGAAGAGCACCGGCAGCACAATCACATTTTTCGGCACTGCTTTGAAAAGCCCGGAGCGAATCGGCACCGTTTTCTTGGGGAGTTCCGTGATCAGCATGCGGCGTTTTTCAGCGGCGCATTGACCGATCATGCCTTCGCCGATTCTGACTTCCTTTATGTAGCCGTCGGGCGTGTCGGCATACGTCGAGAGCAGAACGAGACTGCCGTCGGGAGCAGTGGATTCGATGCCCATCTGATAGATGACGCCCTGTTGCGCGCTGACGAGCGGCGCAAGTTCCGACAGCAACATGCGGCCCACGGTGGCCAAATCGCGTTGACCTTGCAACATGCCGGTGAATCGGGCGAGATTCGTCTTCAACCAGTCCTGCTCCGTGTTGCGGTCGGTCGTGAGCCGGAGATTGTCGATCATGGTGTTGATGTTGTCTTTTAGCTCCGCCACTTCGCCGCGGGCATCCACCTGAATCGAACGCGTCAAGTCGCCCTTGGTTACGGCCGTCGCCACTTCGGCAATCGCGCGCACCTGGTTGGTTAGGTTATCGGCCAGCAGGTTCACGTTGCCGGTCAAATCCTTCCAGGTCCCCGCAGCGCCGGGCACGTTGGCCTGGCCGCCCAGGCGGCCTTCCACACCGACTTCACGGGCAACGGTGGTCACCTGGTCGGCAAAGGTCGCGAGCGTGTCGGTCATGTTGTTGATGGTCTCGGCGAGCGCCGCCACTTCGCCCTTGGCATTCACGGTTAGCTTCTGCGTGAGCGCGCCGTTGGCGACGGCGGTCACCACCTTCACAATGCCGCGGACTTGCTCCGTCAGGTTGGCGGCCATGACGTTGACGTTATCGGTAAGGTCCTTCCAGGTTCCGGCCACCCCCTGCACTTGCGCCTGGCCACCCAGCTTGCCTTCAGTTCCCACTTCGCGCGCCACGCGGGTTACTTCGGCGGCGAAGGCGTTGAGCTGATCGACCATGGTGTTGATGGTGTCTTTGAGCTCGAGAATCTCGCCCTTCACGTCGACCGTGATCTTGCGGGACAAGTCGCCGCGCGCCACTGCGGTGGTCACCTCGGCGATATTTCTCACCTGGGCCGTCAGGTTGCCAGCCATGGAGTTCACTGAATCGGTGAGATCCTTCCACGTTCCGGCCACGCCGGGCACGTTGGCCTGGCCGCCCAGGCGTCCTTCCGAACCCACTTCGCGCGCCACGCGTGTGACTTCGGCAGCGAAGGAGCGAAGCTGCTCGACCATGGTGTTCAGAGTTTCTTTGAGCTGCAGAATCTCGCCACGCACATCGACCGTGATCTTGCGTGACAAGTCCCCGTTGGCGATAGCCGTGGCCACTTCGGCAATGTTTCTCACCTGAGCGGTAAGATTTCCGGCCATGAAGTTCACCGAGTCGGTGAGATCCTTCCAGGTGCCGGCGACGCCCGAGACTTGCGCCTGGCCACCTAGCTTGCCGTCCGTACCCACTTCGCGGGCCACGCGCGTTACTTCGCCGGCGAATGCATTGAGCTGGTCGACCATGGTGTTGATGGTGTTTCTCAGCTCCAGGATTTCACCCTTCACATCGACCGTAATCTTGCGGGACAAATCGCCGCGGGCCACCGCAGTCGTAACCTCGGCAATGTTTCTCACCTGAGCCGTGAGGTTGCCGGCCATCGAGTTCACCGAGTCGGTGAGATCCTTCCAGGTTCCGGCGACACCCGGCACATTGGCTTGGCCGCCAAGCCGACCTTCCGTTCCCACTTCGCGGGCCACGCGCGTCACCTCGCCCGCGAACCGGTTTAGCTGGTCGACCATGGTATTGATGGTTTCTTTCAGCAGCAGAATTTCGCCGCTGACGTTCACCGTGATCTTCTTCGACAGATCGCCTGTCGCAATTGCCGTCGAAACTTCGGCGATGTTACGCACCTGACCCGTCAGGTTCGAGGCCATCGAGTTGACCGAGTCGGTGAGATCCTTCCACGTTCCGGCCACACCGGGCACCTGCGCCTGGCCGCCCAGTTTGCCGTCGGTGCCGACTTCGCGAGCCACGCGCGTCACTTCTCCCGCGAACGCGTTGAGCTGATCCACCATGGTGTTGATGGTGTCTTTGAGCTCCAGAATTTCGCCCTTCACGTCGACTGTGATCTTGCGGGACAAGTCGCCGCGGGCCACGGCCGTAGCCACTTCGGCAATGTTTCTCACCTGGCCCGTCAGGTTCGACGCCATGAAGTTGACGTTGTCGGTGAGATCCTTCCAGGTGCCGGCGACGCCCGAGACCTGCGCCTGCCCGCCCAGCTTGCCGTCGGTGCCCACCTCGCGAGCCACGCGCGTTACTTCGCCCGCGAACGCATTCAGCTGGTCCACCATGGTGTTGATGGTGTTTTTCAGTTCGAGAATCTCGCCCTTCACATCGACCGTGATCTTGCGGGACAAGTCGCCGCGCGCCACGGCTGTGGTCACTTCGGCAATGTTTCTTACCTGTGCCGTGAGGTTGCCGGCCATCGAATTGACCGAGTCGGTGAGATCCTTCCACGTTCCGGCGACGCCCGGCACATTGGCCTGACCGCCGAGCCGGCCTTCCGTTCCTACTTCACGGGCCACGCGCGTCACTTCGCCGGCGAACCGGTTGAGCTGATCCACCATCGTGTTCAGCGTTTCTTTCAGCTGCAGAATTTCGCCGCGCACATCGACGGTGATTTTGCGGGAAAGGTCGCCATTGGCGATGGCAGTTGCTACTTCGGCGATGTTACGAACCTGGCCGGTCAGGTTGCCGGCCATGAAGTTCACATTGTCCGTGAGATCCTTCCATGTTCCAGCGACGCCTGGAACGTTGGCCTGGCCACCGAGTTTGCCTTCCGTTCCCACTTCGCGGGCCACGCGCGTCACTTCGCCGGCGAAGGCATTCAGCTGGTCAACCATCGTGTTGATGGTGTCCTTCAGGGCGAGGATTTCGCCCTTCACGTCCACCGTGATCTTGCGCGACAAGTCACCGCGGGCTACCGCTGTCGTGACTTCGGCGATGTTTCTCACCTGGGCCGTCAGGTTGCCGGCCATGGCGTTCACTGAGTCCGTGAGATCCTTCCAGGTTCCGGCCACACCGGGCACAACGGCCTGGCCGCCGAGCTTGCCGTCGGTGCCCACTTCACGAGCCACGCGCGTCACTTCGGAGGCGAAGGAGCGGAGCTGGTCGACCATCGTGTTGATGGCCTCTTTGAGTTGCAGAATTTCGCCGCGAACGTCCACGGTGATTTTGCGGGAAAGGTCGCCGCTGGCCACGGCTGTTGCCACTTCCGCGATATTTCGCACCTGGCCGGTAAGGTTCGAAGCCATGGAGTTGACCGAGTCCGTCAGATCCTTCCAGGTTCCGTCCACACCCGGTACCACAGCCTGGCCACCGAGTTTGCCGTCGGTTCCTACTTCGCGAGCCACGCGCGTCACTTCAGCAGTGAACACACCCAGCTGCTGAATCATGGTGTTCACGATGTTCGCGGAGCGGAGGAATTCGCCTTCGAGAGGGCGGCCGTCGACATCGAGCCGGACCGTCTGGGTGAGATTGCCCTGGGCCACGGCGGCGATGGCGCGCGTTACCTCTGTCGTCGGCCGGAGCAAGTCCTCGACCAGCGTATTGACCGAGGTCTCCATGTCGTCCCAGGCGCCGCGGTGCCGCTCAATGCGAATGCGCTCACGGGTTCTGCCCTCTTTGCCGACCGCCAGGCCGACGCGTTTCAACTCGCGCGCCATTTGCTCGTTGGTGGTCACAATCTCGTTGAAGTTGTCGGCGATCTTGCCCGGCAATCCCGTCCACGACACGGGAAGGCGCACGCTGAAGTCCCCGTCCTTCATGGTTTGAAGGCTCTGCAGGATTAAAGCCATGTACTCGGAAGGGGTGTGTTCTAAACCGTTGGGAGGGAGGCGGGTGGGGTCGTCCTGTCCGATGACAGGCTGCGAAACTACGGTCTCCATGGGCACGACCTTTGACATGGAACTTTACTTACGATTGCCGAGCGATGCATGACAGGGAAGTACCTTCGGAAACCTATCCCGGGGAACGGCCCAACCTGATCGTGTACGCGCAGCTTAAGGAGGGATGCGATTTCTGAAAGGAGGGTTGTCTACTGCAGTGTTTACGTCTGAAATTGTCTGAACACGGAGGCACGAAGGTAACTGCCATCGTGTGACGCACTTGCCAAGAAGCTCTACGCGTCCCGTCGTCTGCGCTGATGCGTCGAAGGTATATTCATGTCTTCCCGATATTTCGCGACCGTCCGGCGGGTCAGTTGGATGCCTTGCGCCTGCAGCATGCCAGCCAGTTGATCGTCGGTCCACGGCCGCCGGGGATCTTCATCCTCAATCAATTTCTTGACCTTGCGTTTGAGCACCAGCAAGGGTGTATCCGCACCTTCGGGCCCGTTTGAACCCTCTGAAAAGAAGAAGCGCAGTTCGATGACGCCCTGCGGTGTGTGTGCGTATTTGTTCGCGACCGCGCGGCTCACCGTGGAAGGGTGCACGCCGATCTCCTCGGCCACCTCCTTGATCATCATTGGACGCAGCGCCTCGATGCCCTGCTCGAGGAAATCGTATTGCCGGCGCACAATCACTTCACAGGTCCTCAGGATCGTGCTCTTGCGTTGGGCAATATTGCGCATCAATTGCAGCGCCGAGCGGAACCGCTCCTTCACGTACTCCTTGACTTCTTTATCGGTGCCTTCGGCCACCAACATGCGCCGGTAGCGCTGGCTCAGCCGCAAACTGGGAAGGTCTTCCTCGTTCATCGTGACCACCCATTCGGCGCCCCGCTTCACAAACACCACGTCTGGCTCGATCAGGCGCGTCTGCTCACGGTTGTAGAGCCGTCCCGGCCGCGGTTCCAGGGTGCGAATGAACTCGACTGCGGAATGCGCCTCTGCCGGAGACACCTGCAGAGCCCGCGCAAGGTCCTTCACATCGCGCTTTTGAACCAGGTGCAGGTGGCGGTCGGCGATCATTGCTGCGACTTCCATGCAATGCCGCCGTTCATCCAAGCTTCGCTTCCGCCTCGACGCGGAAACTGCCATGCGGATCTTCGGATCCATCCTCGCTATGGCGCGCAAACACTTGGCCAAACTCCTGTTGTTGCGCGGCAATTTGGATCATCAGGCATTCGCGAAGATCTCGTGCCGCGACGCCCGGAGGATCGAGATGCTGGACCAGCTCGACACCCCGGCGCACCAGCTCGAGCGCGGCCTCGTCATCCAACTCCTGGCTTGCGACAAGAGGGCTTTCAGGAAATTGGCGGAGGGCCTGGATCAACTCTTCCTCGGTGACGGTGAGATATCCATCCTCATCCAGGTTGCCGATGATGAATTCAGCTACCAGCTTGAGCCGGGAATCCACCGAGGAAGCCCCCAGTTGCCAAGTCAGGTGGTCTGACAGCGTAGTCGGCTGGGAAAGAAAATTCTCAAACGAGGGCCTGTCGCTCTCTTCGAACTCCGGCTGCGTGCGATACCCAGGATCCAGATAGTCCTGAAAATAAGAGCCGAAATCGATCTCGTTGAAGGGATCTTTGGGCGCGGGCGCGGGCTCAGTGGCCCCATGCTCGAGCTGCTCTATCCGCCCATCGCGCTCCTGCCGCTCCAGGCGTTCCCCCACCTGGTCGATCATCGGAACGGTTTCGTCAATCTCCTCCAGGACGGGGTTTTCCACCATCTCGGCGTCGATCATTTCCTTCAGTTCCAGCTTGTTGAGCGCGAGCACGCTCACCATCTGCATGAGGCCCGGGGTAAGAACCTGGCGCTGTGCGACCTTCAAATTTAATCTTGGCTGCAACAGTGGCATACAAGTGCTCGATTCCAGATTTCCTTAACCCTTAAGTGTACTTGGACGTGAACGTGCTTGCAGGGGTAACTCCCCTCCACTTGCACTATTTTCCCAAATTGGGTGGATTCCTGTGCGCAGTCTACTGCTGGAAGGACTCGGCTTGCTACACCCTTTGCGGAATTGACCCGCCCCTTCGCCGCGCTCCATCGGTCGCGTCAAATCGGTTGGACTCAATTCATTGGGGGCGAATTCCCCATCGGCCACTTTAACTTAACGAGAATCCTTCTCCAAGATAAACGCGCCGCACTTCCATATCGTTTCCCAGTTCGTGCGGGGTCCCGGTACGAAAGATTTTCCCTTCGGCAATGATGTACGCCCGGTCGGTCACGCTCAAGGTTTCGCGCACGTTGTGGTCGGTGATCAGGATCCCGATCCCGCTCGATTTCAAATCGAAGATAATCTTTTGCAGTTCCAGGACGGCGATGGGATCGATGCCGCTGAATGGCTCGTCGAGCAGAATGAAATTGGGCTGGATGCAAAGGCGATCGCGCAATCTCGACGCGCCGCCTCTCCCCGCCCGACAAAGCGTAACCCCGCGTGGTACGGATGTGGGCCAGGTTGAGCTGCTGAATCAGGCGTTCGGTCCGCGTGCGGCGTTCGCGGGCATCGAGCGGCTGCGCTTCCAAAACGGCCAGGATGTTCTCTTCGACCGTCAGCTTGCGAAAAACCGAGGGCTCCTGGGGAAGATAGCTGATGCCGAAATTGCGTGCCCGCAGATACATGGGGAGTACGCGTGATGTCGATGTCATCCACCATCACGCGGCCCGTCTCCGGCGGCACCAGGCCGACGATGATGTAAAAGCTCGTCGTTTTGCCGGCGCCGTTCGGCCCCAGCAGTCCCACCACTTCGCCGCGGGAGATACTGCAGGTTGACGCCACGCACAACCTGCCGTCCCTTGTAAGTCTTGCCGATTCCCTCGGCGATCAATGTTTCCATCAAGCTCTCTGGGGCTAATCTCACTGCCGCTTCGGCACTGTTGTCTCCGTGGTGGTTGCGCGTCCGTCGCCTTCGACATTGACGCTATCATCGCGACTATTGAAAATCAAAGACCCGCCGGTGACTGTCCCGCGCGCCGGATCGGTCATCCGCGGAGGCGTGGCGGCTGTCCCCGTCAGCACATACTCACCGCTTTCGCTGGAGTAGTCGAGCCGGTCTCCGGTCCCGTGCCTGTCCTGCGAATCGATGACGACGTTGCCAACCGCCGTCATTCGGTCCACCTGCGCAGAGCCGCCATCCCTTCCCGCATGATTCCCCGGCGCCAGCAAAACCAGCTCCACTTCGTTGGAGCGCGTTGTCGCGTCGCCAGTCTCCGCGATTACGCCGCCAACGGCGCCACCACGCATCAAGGCTTTGCGCTCGGCATCGGAGTACTTCAGGTCGCCGCCCCGCACCCGGATCACCGAAGGCGTGTCGGGTTGGCCCGCCTTCGTTTGTCGCCCATTGGCCTTGTTTGGCGCCTTGGCTTGTCCCGCGTTCGATTTGTTCGGGCCCGTGCTCGCCGCGCTCACCAGGACCACTTTCACCGGATCGGTCGCATTCGTCGTGCGCGCCACCAGCGTCTCCTTCGTCCTGTCCAGCACGATCACAGGGGCGGCGATCGAGTTCCCCTGCTGCCACAACCGCGCCTGTCCTCGGAACGTCGCTTCTCCCGTGCCCTGGTGTAGCTGTGCCTCGGCCGCAATTACATGCGCAGGGCCCTCCGTCCCCAAACCCGGTCCGGGCTTCGCCGCCGAGGCTGCATCCTGCTTGGAACTCGCCCCTGGATCACCTCCAAACCAGGTAGCCTTCACGTTCCCGTGCGCGAAGGCGTCCCCCGAAGCACGCGCAATGTCGATCTTGTCAGCGTCCAGGTCCAGCCCGCCGTTCACCACGCGGGGATTGCCTATCAGATGCAACCACTCCCCGCTTCCTTCGTACTCGGCACGGTCGGCCGTGGCGCGCAATACCGGAGGCATAGTCGATCCCGGCTTGGCCGCGGCCTGCTGCACCAGGACAACGTGGCCGAGTACGGTGGCCGATTCGATCTGTGTCGCGCCTGCCGGATCGTTTGCTTTCTGCCTGTGCGATTTTCCATCGACGGACTGCGCAGCGAAACGGGCCTCGAGCCGGTCTCCGCTGGTTGTCTGGAGCGTTCCCGTCTCCGTGGTCTGCTCGATGTTCGCGTGCCCCACGCCGGTGATTGCGCTCAGCGCAGAGTCGGGTCCAAACATTCCCTTCACGTCATCTGCCGTCATCCGGGCATGTGCCGGAGCGGTTGAGCCGCGCTGGCTCTCGCTGTTCACGACCACGCCGCCGATTCCGTGCAGTGAATCCAGTTCCACCTGTCCTTTTCCGGAGTCGCGAAAGACGAGATCGGCGATGGGAGAGGCCCAAACCCGGTGGGCGCGCGATGCAACACCGGAGGCATTCGTTTGTTCGTCGCTGTCAAAGTTGACACCCCGCTCCAGATGCGCAAGCCGCAGCACACCTCCTGCCCCGAACTGGAGTTCGGCGGTGGGTGCTGTTCCATGCAGCTTGCGGCCGTTGTTGTCGGAATCGATGGTTACGCCGCCCTCGAGATGGCCATGCTGCGGCTCATTGTGTTCGTCGAATTGGAGCAATCCGCTGGCTGCCTGCAAATGCCCGCCCGCTGCGGTGTTCAGCACCAGGCCTTTGGTTGAATCGAGTTCCTCTGCTGTGCCGTCATCGCGAAACTGGATCGTCGCTTGCGCAGAGCGCGCTTCTCCATGGCGATAGCGGGCCGTACTCGCAATCATGCGGCAAAGATCGGTGTCGCGGTCGAACTCCGCATGCTGGGCCGCGATCGCCACGGGATCCACACCCCGATGCGTGTTCAGTTCGACCGCGCTCTGAAGCACCAGCCGGCCGTTCTGTGAATCGTAAGAAGCGCCGATGGAGCTGCCCCAGCCCTGCGGCAGATCGAATTCAACGTGCTCGGTGGATGTGGCGACCCCCGTGTTCTGGTTGAAGATCAGTCCAATCGTCTTCACGTGAATCTGCGTGTCCGCAGGAGCCTTTCCTGCAGGATTGGGTGCGGCTTTTTTCTGTTGCCCTTTTGCCGACTTTGGATCAGTCTGCAAACTCCCCGGCCGATCCAGCGTGATTTCAACTGGCCCATCCGCCTTGGCAATCCCGGCCTGTTGGTCGTACTCAAACTCGGAGCCTTCAATCCGGTCGGTCCCGCCGCCACTCGGGTCATACATTTCGATCTTCACAACATGGAGCCGATAACGGCTGTCCTTGAGCTGCTCAACCTTCGATGCAGTGATTTTGAATTGCGCGTGACCTGCGTGAAATTCGGCATGCGTGAAGCCGTTCGCCTCCTGCTGAATGTCGATGCCAAGCTTTTTGGGGAGATCGCGACGATTGAACGGGCTCCTGAACCTTCCGATGGTCAGAAAGGCGCCGACAGCAACCAGCAGAAGCACCCCTGCCACCAGCACCAGCGTCCGAATCCGTTCAAGGGTGAATCGCACGTGAAGGACCGTCATCGAATCTCCGGCTTCAATTCCCCATGCCGAGCCGGGCGGCCAGCCTCTGCGCGAGACTCTCTCCCAATTCACTCCACAAGACGCGTGCCGTGGCTCCGGAGGCTTTCTCCAATGCCAAGGTGAGTTCCACCAGTTGGCGCACATTTTCTTCGACGTGGCGAGCCGCGAAAGCATCCAGATCCGCATCCACTTCGACAAAGGCTGCGTCGTCGCCGAAATCGATCCGGATGTGCCCATCCTGCTCGTAGGTGCCCTCGTCAAATAAAGGACCAAAACCGGTCACCCGCACGAGGCGCGGTTCGCGTGCCCAGCGCGGATCGACATGGGGAGCTATTTCCAGCTCCCACAGATCCCAGCCAATCTGGAATTCGTAGGCGTAGTCGTCATGAAGTAGCTCCATGGCGGTTTCCACAGCCTGCCGCGGTTCTGCGCCACGATCGCCGCGACCATAGACATGCTGAAAGATCGGAGACTCGCTCCAGCCCACCGGCCACACGGTTGCGGAGTAGACCCGGGCATCGCCGCCATGCGCGGCAAAGCCACCCAGGACTGCAGTCAGCTTGTCGGGGAGCGCGGCCAGGCGCAGGTTCGGAAACCACAGACTCAAATAAAGCGTGTCGGACATCTCTATTGATTTTAGACGCGTTGGCTCCTCTTCCGATGCAGGCATCCATCGGCGGGAGCGGAGGCCTTCGCCCGATGTAACTTTACGATCCGCGGGCCTTTCGATTCGGAGGGAGCCGAGGCCTTCACAGACTGCGGAAAAACTCCTCTCAAGAGCGGTTTTGAAAGGGCACGAGTTTACTCGTGCCGATAAGTCGATTCGATTGACGCCGGCTTTAGCCGCAGAGGGATGTATTTCACAACTCTTTTCGGAACCTCTGACTTTCTCCGCAGCCTGTTCAGGCCCGGACTGCAGCCGACCGCCGCAACTCTCCGTGCCCCATCCTTCCGCGTTGTTTGCGGAAGGTTGGGAAACCAAAAACGCGTCGGACAAGCGCAGTCCCAGACGCAGTCTTGCGGAGAATTAAACCCGTTTGCCCCACAATGGACTTGGAGGGTTTCCGGGCTACTCTGCGAAACCCATGCGCCAACGCCCAGCGTGGGAGTTCAAAGCCCCCCCCTACCCCCAATATTTGCTTTTATCCACAGAGAATTTGCAGAAGATTTCCGAGATTTGTGAAGCGTGAGCATCGTTCTCGGCAACGCAGGCGGACAAATTCTTACGTCGTCACAATCTCGCTGAAATCGGCAATGCCGGAGAAGCCGCGCAGGACTTGGTCGATCAGGGCGAGGTGCGCACCACGTATCGTCGGGTCCGGGTCCAGCACCATGACTTTGTCGAAGAAGGCGTTAACCGTGGGCCTCAACGTTGCGATGAGAGCCAACGCCTCGCCGTACGCCTTCTCATTGCGGAGCTTTGCCACCTGCGGCGCCAGGGATGCAGCTGCGTTTGCCAGCTTCTGCGCTTCAGGAGTCAGCTTCGCATCCTTCACCGAGCCGATTGCAAATTTCTTTTCTTCAGCCTGTCGCAGGATATTCTTGATCCGTTTAAAAGCCGCCGAAATTGCGGCGAAATCCTCCGAATCGCGGACGCCGGTGATGGCATCGGCGCAAGCAAGTGCATCGCGTACGTCACCGGAACCCACTGCCAGGACTGCATTCACCACGTCGTAGGCGAATCCACGAACATCCTTCAGATAAAAGTGCAGTCGCTCGAGAACAAACACGGCGACCTCTCCATGCAGATTCATCTGGTTGTGTAATCCACTTGGACGCTCTTCTTGTTTCGACTCATCGGGAACGCCGGCAGCGATCACCGTCGTTAGATTCAGCTGCAGGTCCGATTCGGCAAGAATTTTGACGATCCCTTGAGCGGCGCGTCGCAGCGCAAAAGGGTCCTTCGATCCCGTCGGCACGTTGCCGATGCTGAACATTGCAGTAATTGTCTGAATTCGGTCGGCGAGCCCGAGCAATTGCCCTTCAATGGTTGAAGGGATCGCATCCTCGGTCGATGCAGGCGTGTATTGATCGTAGATTGCTCGCGCGACCGATTCGCCCAGCCCTTGAGCTCGCGCGTAAACACCGCCGATAATGCCCTGCAATTCCGTGAACTCCTTCACGAGCTCGGCTGTGAGGTCTGTTTTCGCCAATTCAACGGCTTTGAAAAGGGCCGCTTCGTCGAATACAACGCCCGCATCTTTTACAGCCTTGGAGAGCTTTCGCGAAACCAGGAGATTCTGCTCCGTCTTCCAGTAGTAGCTGCCCAGTTCCTTCTGGAAGGTCACATTCTTAAGGCTCTCGACGCGCTCGGTCAGCGGCGTTTTCTGATCGAAGTCCCAGAAGAACTGCGCATCCTTGAACCGCGCCCGCAGCACGCGCGCGTTGCCATGGCGAATGATCGCTTCGCCTTCTTCATCCACCACCGTGTTCAGCACGGCCAGAAAATGCGGCGCCAGCTTGCCGTCGGCGCTCTTCGACGGCAAAGTACTTCTGGTGGTCGCGCATGACGGTCACGAGCACTTCCTCGGGCAGCTTCAGATATTCAGGCTCAAAATCGCCAAGGATCACCGTCGGCCACTCAGTCAGATGCAGGACCGTCTCGACCAGCGGCTCGTCCTCACGCCAGCGCGCTCCGGCAACAGTCCGCGTTGCCTTGTCCAGCGCCTTGCGGATCAGTTGCCTGCGCTCTGCCACATCGGCCACAACGAAAGCCGCTCGCAGGGTTTCGGCGTAGCTCTTCGCCGCAGGAATCACCACCGGCGCATCCCCGTGCAGGACGCGATGCCCGCGGCTGGCGTTGCCCGCAACAATACCGGCGATTTCAACCGGCACCACTGCCGAATCCAGCAGCGCCACTAACCAGCGCACGGGCCGCACAAAACGCTCCGGCTTGCCCGCGCGCCAGTACATATTCTTGGCCCAATAAAGTCCGAGGACTTCCTTCGGCAATTCGGCAGCGAGCACCCGCGGTGCGGCCTCTCCCTTGCGCTTGTATCAGTGCAGCAACGTACTCGCCCTTGGCCGTCACGATTTTTTCGAGTGAGGAAACAGCAACGCCAGCCTTTTTCGCAAAGGCCTCTGCGGCGGCTGTCGGCACGCCATCTTTGAATGCCACCTTCCACGACGGGCCCGTCATTTGCTCTTCGGTATCGGCCTGCGCTGCCAGCACGCCTTCCACCAGCACGGCCAGCCGCCGCGGTGTAGAGTAGGTCGTCACCCTTGCGGAAGGCTGAAGCAGCCGCTCGCGCGTCAGCAATTCATGCACGCGGTGACCCAGTTCCGCCTCGGCCCCGGCAATCATGCGGGCGGGAACTTCTTCAAACCCAATCTCTAAAAGTAAATCTGGCATGCTACGCCACCGCCTGCTGCACCGCGTAGGCTTTGGCCACGCCTACGGCCAGTGCCCGAATGCGCCCAATCACGCCCACGCGTTCCGTCACGCTGATGGCTCCGCGCGCATCGAGGATGTTGAACAGGTTGGAGCACTTCAGCGCCAACTCATATGTCGCCAGCAGTGGAAAGCGCCTCTTTTCGGCGGCGGCAGCGCCTTCACTCTCAAGCAATGTGTTCGCCTGGATCAAGAGAGCCTTCGCCTCAGCCTCGTAGAGGTTGAAGTGCTCCCAGAGTTTCGCGACGTCGGCAATCTCGAAGTTGTACACCGAGAACTGCAGTTCCTCGGCAAACCGAACCTCGCCGTACTTCACCGTCGAACCTGTTTCAGGGTCGCGCGCCCACACAATGTCGTAGATCGAATCCAGATCCTGTAGCACCTGCGCGATGCGCTCCAGGCCGTAGGTCAGTTCCGCGCAGATCGGGTCGAGATCGAGGCCGCCGCATTGCTGGAAGTAAGTGAACTGGGTGATCTCCTGCCCGTCGAACATCACCTGCCAGCCCACGCCCCACGCGCCCCCCGCAGGCCACTCCCAGTTGTCCTCTTCAAACTTGATGTCGTGCTTTTTCAGGTCGATTCCGAGGGCCTCGAGAGATTCGAGATACAGCTCCTGCACGTTGACCGGGGGCGGTTTCAGAATGAGCTGAAACTGCGTGTGCTTGAAGAGGCGGTTTGGATTCTCGCCGTAACGGCCATCGGCAGGCCGCCGCGAAGGTTGCGCATAGCCCACACGATACGGCTTCGGGCCAAGCACGCGGAGAAAGGTCTCGGGCGCCATGGTACCCGCGCCTACTTCAACGTCGTAGGGCTGCTGCAACACGCAGCCACGATCTGCCCAGAAGCTTTGCAGGCGGAAGAGCAATTCCTGAAACGTAAGTGCGGAAAGTTTGCGTGAGGATTCAACCGGGCTCGACGACACAGGCAGGGCTCTCTTTACGGGACTCTCGACTATCTTACCAGCCGTTTCGCAGAACCCAATTCATCGGCGGGCCGCGGGGCAATTACATGCTGAGGCGAGCCAGCACTTCGGCGGTGCGCAGTTTGCGCTCCAGGTGCCGCTCCAGGGCCTGCAACGTGAACCGCCGCAAATCGTGGCCTCGCCGCTTCGGCCACGACTCGTCCGCAAACGCGCCTACGGGCGCACGCAACATGCGCTGCGCCAGTTGCCACGAGTCGGCCGAGAGGTCGCTCGCGTTGCTGCTGCGATGTACGGCGCAGAAAAGTCCATCCTGAAATGGATTGAAGCTGGTTTCGCCGGCTTTGAGAGCCTCACTGCACGCGGTGCAATGCGCCAGGTCCGGCAGCAGTCCCATCAGGCGCGTCATCCAAAGCTGGAAATACGTCAGTGGCAGCCACGGCTGCTCGACCGTGGTCCGCTCCAACACCGAGACGAGCAGGCGGAAGACCGCCTCCTGTGGATCGTGTTCGGGCAGTGCCTGGTCGAGCAGTTCGGCAAAGAAACTGAGAACCGTCATCCGCACCTGATCCACAGGGCCGGAGAGAGGCGAGCGAATAATCTCCAACTGATCGAGCCGCACCAGTTCCTGTTTCGGCCGCTCCGCGAACCACGCACGAGCCAGGGTCATGGGTTCCAGCGCGCCGCCAAAGCGCTTTCGGCTTTTCAGTGCGGCTTTGGCGACGCCCTTGATCCGGCCATGATCGCGTGTGAAAAAGCTGACGATGAGATCGGCATCGTGGACCGGCCACGTGCGCAAAACCACGGCTTCCGACGTGAGCACACTCATCGGGTTCCATCATCGCACCTGCCTGATTCGGAACCTAATCGGGCGATCTCCCATAAAAGCAAGAGCGCGCACTGCTCGACACAGTGCGCGCGGTCTAATACGCGATATCGCTTTCGGCGCTGCGGAATTTTATCGGCCGAAGTGAGCGGAGTTCTTCTCGGTGAAATGAGCCCACTTTTCCGGCAGGTCGTCCAGCGCGAAAATAGCCGATACCGGGCAGGCCGGAACGCAGGCGCCGCAATCGATGCACTCGACCGGATCGATAAACAGCTGTTCAGACTCAGCAAAGCCGGCTTCATCTTTCTTGGGGTGGATGCAATCGACTGGACAGGCGTCTACACAGGCGGTGTCCTTGGTGCCGATACAAGGTTCTGCAATCACATAAGCCATCGTGCAGTTCTCCGGAAAGGTATCTTCTCGACGCTGATAGTAGCACAGGACCCCGCACGCAAGAGGCACTGTCGGGTGCCGGCGTTTTGCGATGCGGGAATGGCTGAAAAATGCAATGGGAGTAGCGAACACGGAACAGAAGATTCCGGGGACAGATCGGTTTCTTGAGGTGCCAGTAGATCAGCGAGAGAGCTGGATCAGCCCTTCGCCGCTGCTTCCCTTTGCGCCGCCCACTCGGCAGGTGTCGGGATCGGCGACAAATCTCTGCCCGCGAACATATCCGCAAAGAGGCCGAGTAATTCGTCGTGAATGCCACCATCGGATGCGAGTATTTCGCGGCTATCGATGCGATAGCCGCGACCCGCGAAATCCGTAACCCGGCCGCCTGCTTCTTCCACCAGCAGGATGCCCGCCGCCGTGTCCCAGGGGTTCAGATTGAACTCCCAAAAGCCCTCCAGGCGTCCCGCTGCTACATAGGCCAGGTCGAGCGCAGCCGAACCTGCACGCCTGACCCCGTGCGAACGCAAAGTGAACTCCTGATAGAAGTGGATGTTCGGGCTCGCATGGCGCTTTCGACTCGGAAATCCGGTGGCAAGCAGTGCCTCCGCCAGCTTTGAAATGGGCGAGGTGCGGATTGGCTTCCCGTTGAGAAACGCACCCTTTCCTTTTTCGGCGGAGAAAAGCTCGTCGCGCAAGGGATCGTAAATGACACCCGCGACCAGAGTTCCGTCCTCCTCCGGCTTCAGTGCTGCTGGGTCGCTGCTCGAGGCCCATCGAAACGCAAAACTGCGGAAAACCGTGGGCAAAGTTGGTTGTGCCGTCCAGTGGATCGACGTACCAACGAAATTCACCCTCCAGCCGATCGCGTGTTCCTTCTTCGCCGTACACGCCATGATCGGGAAAAACCTCGCTGAGGCGGGTCCGGATGAGTTTTTCAACCGTGCGGTCGGCGATTGTCACCACGTCGACGTCGCCCTTATATTCCGTCTCTACACCTTGAGCGAAGAACTCGCGCAGGCGCGCACCAGCTTCGCGCGCAATCTCAGAAGCTTGCGGAACCCATACCCAGCTCTGTGTGTCGGACCCAGCACCGCTCACGAAGCGGCCCCGTCCAGCATCGTTGTGCGCGACCCACGGCGGCGTCCGGATTCCGTGATGGTCTGGATCTGGTGCTTATAGATGAAAAGGTTCGGTTTTCCTTCGCGCGTCAAGCGCAGCATTCCGTCATCGAAGTATTCGATCCAGCCGCGCACAGTTTCACCATCCCATAACTTGACCGCAACCGGCACTTGGCGGTCGCTGAGAGAACGCAGATACAAGGCTTCCTGACCCGTTTCCCCCGGAGGTGGCGTCTTCGAGCGGCGGCGCGTCGACAATGGTGGAGTCATGATGCAATTTTAGATGCAGATGGTGCGGGGCAAGGAAAATCTTGCCGCGAAATGCGGTAAACGCGTGCGGGTTTTGCGACCTAGTTGCTTTTGACCGGGGCGTCGGCGTAATAGCCTGTGCGGTAGCGGATGTTAAAGGCCTCGTTGGCCGCACGCGGGATGGTCACGTTCAGACGATGGAATGTTCTGCCGGGTTCCTGATGGTGAGGATAGTAACCCAGCAAATATTGCGTGCGGAGATCATCGCTCACCTGCTTGAATGCCTTGTCGAGGCCGCCTGCGCTGGCATAAAAGCTTTTGCCCCCGGTCTGCTCGGCAAGTGTAATGAGCGCATGCTCCCCGCCGATGTCGCGGCCGGCACTGGCCGCGATGGGCACGTCGATGATGCTGTAGATCATGACCTCGTTGCGCAAGGCCTGTTCCAGCGCCTCGGAATAGGTAGTGCTTTTTGCCGTGTCGCCGCCATCGGAGACAAGCACCAGCACTTTGCGCCCCTCTTTTGTGCCGAGCCGTCGCGAAGCCAGGTAGATTGCGTCATAAAGCGCCGTCGCGTCCCCGCCACGCAATGAACCCAGCCCCCGATCAATGACGGATTCCTTGTTGGTAAATGAAGTCACCTCGCGCACGTCCGTCGCAAATTCGAAGAGGCTCATCTGGTCCTGGGTGCGCATCAGGGCGTGAACAAAGCGTCGAGCCGCCTCGGCTTCGAGCGCCCGGTCTTTGAAGACGCTTCCGCTGGTGTCAATGGCGAGGGTCAGATTGAGCGGCAGCTCCGACTGGCGCTCGAAGACCGCAATCTCCTGGGGTCGGTTGTCCTCGGCCACTGCAAAATCCTGGCGCGTGAGTCCGCCCACAATGGCGCCGTTGGGATCTGTCACGTTGACGAAAACATTCACCAGCTTTACATCCATGCGTAACGTCATGCCGTCTTGCGCGACAAGGAACAGTGCACCATAGACGGTGAAAGCCGCTGCAATGAAGAAGGCGCGTGTGGTCCGTGCCGATGGGACCCTACGGAGCATCGTTCGCCTCCAGGCCCAACGCTGCGGGGAAAGGCTCGCCAGCGGCCCATACTGCTCCGTCTACGAACGTTTCTTTCTTCCAGATAGGCACGGTGGTCTTGAGCGTGTCGATGAGCCAGCGGCAGGCGTCGAAGGCCTGCGCTCGATGGGCCGATGCCACAACGATCAACACACTGGTCTCCCCAACTTCGAGGCGGCCGAGGCGATGGATGATGGTTACGTGGCGCACGGCAAAGTTCGTCCGCGCTTTTTGCGCGAGCTCGTGCATCTGGCTCAGAGCCATCTCTTCGTAGGCTTCGTAATCGAGATGCAGCGTTCGACGGCCGCGGGAGTTGTTGCGGACGATACCGTCGAAGACGACGACTGCGCCATCGGCTCCTTGCTTGGCTTCGGAGACGAGTTTGCCGGCATCGATAGGCTCGCGTGTGAGATAGGCGGCGAGGCCCGGCCCAGGCTCAACTCCTTCGCAAGCGTTCGCCGCGCGCGAGGTACCGCCGCCGGAAACGGGCGGCAGAAGACCGACCTCATCGCCCTGGCGCAACACCTGCGTCGCGGTCGCATATTCGGCATTGACGCTTACTGCGATGCCGCGCAGCATGGCGTGGGGATAATTCAGGGAAAGATGCGCCACCAGCTCGGAGACAGTTGCACCTTCCGGCAACGCCACCTCGGCCGCATCTGTACCCAGCGCGTCTTTCAGCGCCCCGAATGCAAGCACGCGGACATGAATCATCGCAGTCGGGATCATAGAGAGAAGCATACTGCCTCTGAGTTAGACGCGGCAGCATGCGAACGGAACTGCGTTCATCCCTAAGACATCTTGTAGAGGAAGCCGGACGGCGTGCCCCAGAGGTCCCGGGCGCGGTCTTCGTAGAAGATGCTGAACTCGATGCCCGAGATGTCGTAATCGAAGAGCGGGACGCGGTCGAAGCTGAGGTCCCCACGAAACGAATACTCGTCGCCCCCGCAATCGATCATGAGGGCGTTTTCTGAAGAGAGCCGTTCGGGATGGGTGAGCAGCATGCATGAAACGGCGAAGACGCCCAGGCCAAATTCATTGCCGGCCATCGCCACACGGGCGCGCCGAGCCGAGCAACCGCGATGAAGCACCCCAGCCTGCGCTGCCAGAACCAGAATGTCCTGCCCCTGCTGCTGGTCCAGGAGGACGTTTTCCGCCAGTTTGGCGCGTTCAGACTGGCGAAGATAGGCGGAGCCAAGCCGTCCTGCGAGCCGATGGCCGAATTTTCTACGCGTGCCGAGAGCTCCAAGCACCGTCTCGACTGCCTCGTTATATGTCGGCGCCAGTGCCTGCCAGCGCGGAATCGCAAACCATGCTTCAGCACCTTCGAGAAGAGGTTTCCTTCCAAGTTTCTCCATGCAACTGCCCAGCGAAGGAAACAGTTTGCGCAGTTCAGTGACCTGAGCTTCTACGGGACGGACCTGGTATTTAGGGGGATACGTACGATCCGAGGGCACCTGCTCGACCTTGAACTTGTCGCTGATCGTGTGCTGGTGGATGATGTCGACGATTGAATCGATGACCTCCGACTGCACCTGCTGATTGAGATCGAGGACCACCTGCGCACGATTCGTATCCAACTGGTCAATCGCAATCCTGCAGGCTTTCTGGGCGGCTTCTCCAAGAGAGACCAGGAGTTGGGAGTTCTGGCATTCAGTGGTATTCCCTGAAAGGTGGAGTGGAGTCATGCATGGTGTTGCCATATTCACCGTCCGTCGTGCCTGCGCGTTCAAGCATCTTTCGTTTTCATCGGCGGGGCTGCTGAATCCTGCAATGGGATGAGCTTCGGCAAAAGACCAGATCCTGCGAGCGTGCCGAATCTGTCGCCCTCGGCTCTCTGAACGCCAAAAAAGGCCGGCAGTTTCGCCGGCCTCTTTTTCGACAAAAGCACTGAATTATGCAGCAACGCTGGTTCCCGCTTCCGCGATCGGAACCGTTTGTGGGCGCGGGTTCAGGAGCGGCAACGCGACAGCCAGGACATCTTCAATGTGGCTGGCGTAATGAATGTCCACCCCTTGCGTCATCTCGGGCGTCAGATCCTCTTCCACATTCTGCCGATTCTCGGCAGGCAGGATGATGGTTTCAACCCCGGCTCGGCGCGCGGCGAGGAATTTCTCCTTGATACCGCCCACCGGGAGCACGTTTCCGCTCAGGGTAATCTCACCCGTCATCGCAGTCAGTGGACGCACCGGCGTGTCAGTTAAGAGTGACGCCAGAACGGTGGTCATGGTCACGCCCGCCGACGGACCATCCTTGGGAATAGCCCCCGCCGGCACGTGAATGTGGAGGTCGAGGTCCTTGTTGAAATCCTCGGCCAACCCCAGACGTCCGGAGTTCGACCGGACCCACGTGAGCGCAGCCTGCATGGATTCCTGCATGACTTCGCCGATCTGGCCGGTCATTGTGAAGCTTCCCTTCCCCTTCATCTTGTTTGCTTCGATGAAGAGGATGTCGCCGCCGGCCGGCGTCCAAGCCAGGCCAATGGCCACGCCGGGCCGTTTCACGCGCTCGGCTACTTCCGTCTCGACACGGACCTGGATACCACCGAGGAAGTCTTTGAGGACTTCGCGCGTGACGACCAGTTTCTCCGTCTTGCCTTCCACCACCCGGCGCGCCTGCTTGCGGCAAACTGTACCGATGACCTGCTCGAGCTTGCGCACGCCTGCCTCGCGCGTGTAGTGGCGGACGATGTGCCGGATCGCTTCTTCCGGGAAATCGATGTGCTCCGCCGTAATTCCGTTGGCCTTGATCTGGCGCGGAATCAGGTAGCGGAACGCGATGTGCACTTTCTCTTCTTCGCTGTAGCCCTGCAGCGGGATGATCTCCATGCGATCGATCAAAGGCGCCGGCACGGTATCAAGCATGTTCGCCGTGCAAATGAACAGGACTTTGGACAAGTCAAACGGCACGTCGAGATAGTTGTCGCGGAACGTGTTGTTCTGTTCCGGATCGAGCGTCTCGAGCAGAGCCGAAGCAGGATCGCCACGGAAGTCGCGGCCCAGCTTGTCCACTTCGTCGAGCATGATCACCGGGTCGTTGGTTTCCGCCCGGCGGATGCTCTGAATGATCTGGCCTGGCAACGCGCCAATGTAGGTGCGGCGGTGCCCGCGAATCTCTGCCTCGTCATGCATGCCGCCCAGCGACACGCGCTGGAACTTGCGCCCCAGGGCGCGCGCGATCGAACGGCCCAGGCTGGTCTTTCCCACGCCCGGGAGGGCCGACAAAGCAAAGGATCGGTCCCTTCATGTCGGGCTTCAATTCCAGGACCGACAAGTAGTCGAGGATGCGGTCCTTGACCTTCTTGAGCTCGTAGTGATCCTCGTCGAGAATCTCCTTGGCCTTTGAAATGTCGATTTTCTCGCCCGGAGCTCTTTGTCCAGGGCAGTACGGCAAGCCACTCGATATAGTTGCGGGTGAGCGAGTAGTCGGCAGCCATGGGCGACATACGGCCAAGCCGATTCAGTTCCTTCATCGCTTCTTTCTTCACATCGTCGGGCATGCCTGCAGCTTCGATCTTTTCGCGCAGGTCGTCCACTTCGCGCTGGCCCTCGTCCTGCTCGCCCAGTTCTTTTTGAATGGCCTTCATCTGTTCGCGCAGGTAGTAATCCCGCTGCGACTGCTGGACCTGATCCTGTACCTCGCTTTGAATCTTGGTGCGCAATTGCTGCACCTCAAGCTCCTTGGCCAGGTGTTTATTCAGTTGCTCGAGCCGGGCTTGAATCGAGGTTGTTTCAAGAAGCTTCTGCTTATCGTCGGTAGTCAGGAACGGCAAGGAGGAAGCAACGAAATCCACCAGGCGGCCGGGATCCTCGATATTCGCGGCAATGGTCCGGAGTTCATCCGAGAGAGTCGGCGACTCGGAGACGATCTGCTGGAATTGCCCGATGACATTCCGCACCAGCGCTTCGACGCCGGCATTGGATTCGGGATGACCGTCTTCAAGCTCCTCGATCTCCGCCACCATGAACGGCTCTGTTTGGACGTAGCGGAGCAACCGCACGCGGCTGACGCCTTCGGTAAACACGAAACGGCTCTGGTTGGGCATCCGCACAACCTTGTGCACGGTAGCCAGAGTGCCGACTTCGTGCATATCCGTGGGTTTCGGAGAATCCAGCCGCGGGTCGAGCTGCGCGGCCACGATAATGGAGCGTTCTTCCCCCAGCGATTCGATCAGCTGGATGGAGCTCTCACGTCCAACTGTAAGCGGCAGAACAGCATGCGGGAAGAGGACCGTGTCGCGAACGGGAAGGACGGGGATGCGCCGAGGTCCTGTTGCTGCAGAAGATGTTGCCGGCGGTAAGATAATTGGCTGGTTCGGCATTGAGTGTCCTTTTGTCAACTTTCCTTCATTAGAGCACGCAGAAGAAGAAAAGTTTCAGGAAAGTCATCGGTTTTCGCTGCCCTCAATCTCCTCGATCCTGAACGATTGTTAGTACGTTCCGGGGCCGGATCGGTTCCACCGTAAAAGCCTGCGCCCGGCAAAAATGTTCGTCAATAGGGATTGAGGCCGATCCTGCCTTAAAATGCCGGTTTTGCGCTCCAGCCTGATCCCTGGGGCGGCTTTTTCCATCAACATCGCGGAGAATGTCTCGATCCGTTCCCTATATCGACCTATTGAATGGAAAGGTGAGCGCCGGCCGGCAAACAATCTTTTGGGGAATGGCAACCGGCGCCTGGGTCAATCGGGTTGGACTGAGCCTTCTTCTTTCTTAATTGCGAGCTCGATGCGATCCCAGAGGTCCTCTTTGGGCTGCTCGATGGGGAGGAGTTGTTTGGCGGCGTCGGCGATCGTTTGCAAGTCCGCTAAGCAGCGCGCGGCAGTTGGCGCAGGTCTGCAGGTGAGGATGCGTCGAAACGTCTTCGCCGGACCCGATCAGATCCGCCATCTGCGCCTGAAATTCCTGGCAGCTTAGGTCCTTGCGGTCTTGCGGTCATTGCTGCCCCCCCTCTGGAGAGTTGTGCGCAGAGCGTCTCTGAGTTTGAGCCTTGCCTTGTGCAACTGCGATTTGCTGTTGCCGATGGAGCAATCGAGCATGCCTGCAATCTCATTATGTTCGTAGCCTTCCACGTCGTGCAGGACAAAGATCAGCCGGTAGCCCGCGGGAAGTTCAGCGACTGCGCGTTCGAGCGCAAGTCTATCGATCGATCCGGACAAAGACAAATCCGGGGCGCCGAAGCTGCGGCCGGGGCCGTCATCGTGGGAAGGTTCCATCGCTTCGTCCAGGGACATAAGTGGAAGTCCCTTCTTTCTCAGGTGCATGAGTACAACGTTGATCGCGAGGCGGTGCAACCATGTGGAAAAAGCCGAGTCCCCTCGAAATGTTGCGATCTTGCGATGCAGTTGAAGGAACGCCTCCTGCGTCAAATCTTCAGCTTCCGCCGCATTCCCCACCATGCGCAGGCACAGGGAGTAAATCCGTCTTTTATGGATGGAATAGAGTTGGGCAAAGGCGAGGTGGTCTCCGGCCTGGGCGCGTGCGAGCGTATTGGGGTCGGAGTTGTTGGACGGAGGCGTATACGTCGGCGCCCTGCCATCTACTGCCGGCGCGGGTCCAGAATCGGGATTGGATGGTGCATTTTTCGCAGAATTCGATCGAGGCATGCGTAACCTTCCGGGGGAATCGCTTGCGTTTGCAAGTCGGGTATTACTGCACCGGGCTTCTTTGGTGGTTAGTATAGGGTGCAGCATTTTGGTTGGCGGGGCTTCGGGGTTGGTGTACCTGAGCGATGCCATGCAGATTCTTATTTGGATGCAATCATTTGCCGCAACGAAGCCTTGTATCTAGTGTTTTTTCAGGAGAAATGGTTTTGAGGCCAACGTCGGCGGGAACCTTGGGCAAGCGAATAAGGTTTGGCATCCTGCTGACGGGACTTTTTGCGGCTGTTTTCCTTCATGCAATCCCAATATATGCGCAGGTGCGTACCTCGACAGTTAATACTCGGTCGCCCTCCGGCGGGAGTGCTCAAGAGGACCAATCCGACGAAAAACAGCGGACGGCTTCTTTGGACGCATTTCTCGGTGTGACTGTGATCCGGATCGGATTCGAGGGAGTCGATGCCTCGCGATTTACCCCCCTTCCTGAACGAATCGCCCAGATGATCGGGGCTCCGCTTACGCAGGAGAACCTCTCTCGAAGTCTTCGTCTGGTGTTCGGGAGCGGTCTTTTTGAAACTGTCGAAGTCGATGGGGTCCGCGAACCGGGCGGTATTGCGCTGATCTTCAAAGGAGTGCCCCGCGTGTTTATAGGAACCGTGAGTGTGACGGGGGCGAAGGGCGCAACGATCAATACTCAACTGGAGCGCGCCTCAAGCCTTTCGCCAGGTACTCGCTTTACTGAACCGCGGCTGAACCAGGCATTGGACCGTATACGTGAAGCTCTCGCTGATAACGGATTTCACGAGCCCGAGATCACCCATTCGGTCACCCTCCATCCGACGGAACAGCTCATGGACATCGCCTTCAAAGTGGTGTCGGGGCCTCAGGCTCGCGTAGGTGCGGTGCAGGTGACGGGAACGCCGGGTATGAGCGTCGATGAGTTTCGGCGGCATGCGCATCTTCGGCCGGGGGCCCATATCGATCACGACACCGCCAATCGGGCCCTGAATGGAGTGCTGAAGTATTACCAGAAAGAAGGCCGGCTCGAAGCCGAAATCAAATTGGAGTCGCAGAGTTACGCGGCCGACACAAAGAAGATCAACTTCGGATTCACCGTGAATCGCGGACCGGTTGTGAAGCTGCGATTGCAAGGAGCGGGAATCGGCACGGATCGTCTGAAGCACGCAATCCCCGTCTACGAAGAAGGGACGGTAGACGAGGATCTACTCAATGAAGGCAATCGGCGTCTCCGCGACTATTTCCAACGGCTGGGCTATTTCGACGTAAAGGTCGACCATGAGCGCCAGACGCCGGAGCCTGATCAGGTCGTCATTGTCTATACCGTCACTCTTGGAGTGAAGCGACGTGTTGAGAACGTGTCTGTCACCGGGAAACCGATACTTCGATTCCTCCACGTTGAAGGACTTGTTGAGCGTTCGAGCCACCGATTCGCTGGATCGCCATGGTATCTACAGCCAGGCGCTTGTGGCGTCAGACGTCGGCGCCATCGAGAACGTCTATCAGAACAACGGGTTCCCCTCGGTAAAGGTGACCCCCAGGACGATACCGATTAACCCCACCGCCACTTCCTCGGGTAAGTCAAAGCATGCCGGTCTTGCCGTGGAGTATCAAATCAACGAAGGGCCGCAGCAGCGCGTGGGAACAGTGACGCTGGAAGGAAACGAACACGTGGAAGCTGCAAAGCTTCTTCCCTTGCTGAATACTTCAGCGGGCCAGTTGCTTTCGGCACAGAATCTGGCCGGAGATCGGGACACTCTGCTGACCGACTACCTGAGCAAGGGATTTGATCAGGCACGGATTGAGGTCGAGGAACGGCCGCAGCCTGCGAACGCAAGTTTGTTGGACGTTGTCTTCCATATCACGGAAGGCCAGCAGGTTTTCGTCCGCAAGGTTTTGATGAACGGATTGGTTTACACACGTCCAGATACTGTGGCCAATGCCATTACGATCCATCCAGGCGACCCTTTGAATCAGACGGCGCTCCTTGAAACGCAACGCAACCTCTACAACTTCGCACTCTTCAATGAGGTGGATACGGCAATCGAAAACCCCACGGGCGCCGAAACCCAAAAGACGGTGCTGCTGCAAATCGCTGAGGCCCGCCGATGGACTTTCACTTATGGACTTGGCTTTGAGGCGCAAACGGGGACGCCGCAAAACAATTGCGCCGGATACATTGCCACCGGAACGCCGTGTTCGCCCAATGGCAAAACGGGAATCAGCCCACGAGTCCTTGGCGCTCTGACGCGCAATGGCCTTTTTGGACGAGACGAGTCGGCCTCGGTCCAGGGCACTTACGGTCTGCTGGAACAGAAAGTGAACCTCGTCTTTCAGAATCCGCACTTTTACGGCAATCCAAATTTCGGACTCACGTTCACCGGCGGCTACGCGAACAGCCAGGATGTCACAACGTATGTTGCGTCGAAACTCGATGCCGGATTGCGGTGGACAGAGCGCTTCAATGGCGCAGGAAGACTTTTCTCCAGGGCCAATACATTCGTTTACGAATTCGATTTTCGCCGAGTAAAAGTCGCGGCGAGCAGCTTGCAAGTCTTCCCGACCGAGATTCCGGTCTTATCGCAGGCGGTCCGTGTTGCGGGACCGGGGATGCACCTGGCTTCGCGATACGCGCGATTCGCCGCTGGATGCGCATCGGGGAACGTACACCAGCTTTCAGGAATTTTTTTCGAGCCACACGTTCGGCTCGGAGGCGCAGTTCAACCGGCTCGACTTTTCCAATTCCAGCTTCTACGGCTTCGACAAGAATCGCTTCGTGCTGGCGCGTAACAGCCGGTATGGGCAGGAGCGCGCCTTCGGAGCAAATGGAGACGAGCTTGATTCCTCTTCCCGAGAGGCTCTATGCCGGCGGACCCACATCGCTACGCGGATTTTCGATCAACGCAGCAGGCCCTCGCGATCCAGAAACAGGTTTTCCAATCGGCGGCGCCGGAGCATTGGTAAACAGCACCGAACTACGACTACCGCCGCCAACCCTCCCGTGGCTTGGGGACACGCTCAGCTTTGTTCTTTTTCATGACATGGGCAACGTGTTTGCCAATGCCGGAGATGCATGGGAGAGCGCCTTGCGGATCCACCAGCCTGATCGCGATACCTGCAAGGTTCCCACTCCCGCCGGCGCCGGCACCCCCCCCACGCCTCCGACCCCGAACGGTCCCGCCACTTCGATCGGCCCGCTGGGCAGTTGCAGCTTCAACTACTTCTCACACGCCGCAGGGCTGGGTTTGCGCTACCATACGCCCGTCGGGCCAATTCGCCTGGATTTCAGCTATAACCTGAATCCGCCCATTTTTCCTGTCAACGTCAACTACTCGCTTTCGAGCCCTTACACCGATCAACACGTTGGCGAAGCCAGCCATTTCAACTTTTTCTTCAGCTTGGGTCAGACGTTTTGATGAGACGTACCCACGATTTTCAGCTCGGCCCCAAGTCCCCCGCGTACTGGTTGGGACGGCTGTTTTTGTGCCTCGTGCTGGGCGGCTTTGCGGCGCTTCAAGCGCAAACTGCCTCCTCCTCAATGCCTGTTGTTTTGGACCACGTGGTGGCGGTTGTGAACACTCGCGCCATTCTGGCAAGTGACGTTCACGAGGAAATGCTCTTATCTGTTTTGGAGCCGAAGGATGAGAATGGAAATGCTGAGACGCCCGCGGCTGCGCTTCAGCGCATCATCAGCAGAACGATTATCCGACAGCAGATCCGTGAAGAAGATTTGAGGTCGATCGAACCCTCACCGGAGGAAGTAAGGGAACGCCTCTCCGAGATCAGAAGAGAATTGCCTGTATGCGTTCGTGAGAACTGTTCCACCGACGAGGGATGGAAGAGATTTCTCGACAGCCACGGCTTGACCGAGGCACGCGTGGAATCTTATTTACGCGGCCGCATGGAAATTCTTCGCTTCATTGAAATACGCTTCCGCCAGGGAATCCGCATTTCACAGCAGGACATTGAGGCGTACTACCGCAACACGCTTGTGCCGCAGTATCAAACGGGTCAAAAGGCCCCGCCTCTCGACCAGGTTGCTCCCCGCATTGAGGAGATCCTGCTGCAGCGCCAGGTGAACGCCCTGTTCAGCGGATGGCTCGATAGCTTGCGTAAGCAGGGCGAGGTCGAAGTGCTTGATCCGGCCCTTGAAACGGCGAACGCCTCGCTCCAGGGGGGCACGTCCCCATGAGCGAGGCGGAGGAGATGCAGCTAACCGAGAACGAGCCGAAGCCGCCACGCCGGCCCCGTCGACGCCTATTGCTGATGGGCGGCGCGACCGCACTCATCCTGATCCTAAGTATCGTTGGTGTGATTTTGTGGGCCGGATCGGCGAGTTTCGAAAGTTTGGTCCGTCGACGATTGATTGCGCGGATCGAGGCCGTGACTGGTGGGCGCGTCGAAATTGCTGCGTTCCACTGGCATTTATTCGGCCTCGATGCGGACGCAACGGGCTTAGTGATTCACGGTCGCGAGGCTGCCAACGAAGCACCTTACGCGAAAGTTGCCCGTGTCCATGTTCGCATCAGTGTGCTTGGATTCTTCAGCCCGCGCGTTCTTCTGCAAGACCTCGAAATTACCCAACCCGTGTTCCACTTTATCGTTTATCCCGACAGCTCAACTAACCAACCACAGCCTTCCAGGCCAACTCAAGCGGGCAAATCCGGAATCAATACATTTTTCGATTTCAGGGCGGATCATGTAGCGCTGGAGCAGGGTGTTCTGGACTACGAGAATCGAGCGGCAGACTTCGATTTTCAAAATCGCCACATACGCCTCGACTTTGCCGCGAATGATGTATCCGCGCTCATCACCTACGTAAAAGCCAATGGCACGAATCCCGAGGCCTACCGAATTGAGGCTGGGGCGCGCGATCTCGCCGTGACACGAGGCGACCCTGCACATCCAGTTTCGCAGCCGGCAGAAGGATTCGCGCAGGCCACCCTTGACCTGACCCGCAACGCGGCTTTTCTGCGTTCTCTGCGACTCACTTCGCGCAGCAAGGATGCGGGAGAACGCACGCTCGAAATCTCAGGATCGCTTCTTGACTTCGTCCGTCCACGCTGGCAGGCAACGGCGCAGGGCGTTCTTGACATGCGTCTGCTGGAGCCGTCGACGGGTTACCCGAACTCGCCCGAAGGAATGGCTCAACTCGATCTCGCTGCAGAAGGCCATGATGGGCAGTTCCGCGTCGATGGAAAGGTCCACGTAGACCGAGGCTCGTACATTGCGCCGGGTGTAAATGCCCGGGGAGTCAATTTGGATGCACACGTTCACGCAGATCCGGAGCGGTTGCAGATCACTTCGATCGTGGCACGGCTTCATCAGGGCGGTCAGTTGGAGGGAACGGTCGCGCTGGAACATTGGCTTCCTGTCATTCCGGGGACTCCGGTTCTGGAAGCTTCGACGACAGCAGCGCCGGTCAGGCGCTGGCGGTTTGGCGGAAAGCAACTGCCCGCTCCCAAGCCGGTCCCGAAGCCTGTTTATCCCGAATCCTCGCCGATTCCCGTAAACGGAAAAGTGACCGCGCAATTGAAAAACGTTACGCTGGACGCGATCCTGGACATCGTCAGCCAGCGGCCATTTATGCGGCTCGGGATCGACGCACGGATGAATGGTCCGGCGACAGCCGTATGGTCCAATGGCGATATAAGGACATTAGCCGTTGGCGCACAGTTGAGTCTGAATCCATCGAGTGCCGTCCCCGCGGGAGAGGCGCCTGCGAAAGGTTCAATCGACGGTATCTATACGCAGAGGGACGGCGCGGTCGACCTGCGTCAACTCGATCTTTCGTTGCCGGAGAGCCAGATAGAGGCGCACGGCCATCTCGGCGCATATCCCATCAACAGCCCATCGGCCATCGCCGTTGATTTTCGTTCGCACAATCTTGGCGAATTCGACACGGTGCTGCGCGACCTCGGGCTCACACGCGAGGGGAAAACGGGAGTTGCAGCTCTTCCTTTATTGCTCGGAGGGCAGGCCGAGTTTCATGGCAATTGGGCCGGTTCTCTCAACGACCCTTACCTGAATGGCAATTTGAAAGCATCTGACATCACGCTCGAATTGCCTGCAAATCCGAATGACAAGTCCGGGAAACCGCAGATTGTGCATTGGGATGGTCTCGAGGCAACAGGCAGCTACTCCGCGGCGCGCATTGCGATCGATCAGAGTCAACTGACGCACGGGCAGTCCACGATCCGCATGGATGGTTCCCTGACCGGCTCACCTTCGTCACCGCGCCGGAAGGGGATACCGAATTTCGATTCCAACTCCGAACTTCATCTCCACTTGAATGCCGGCAATGTCGGCATCGAAGAAATCATGCCGTTCCTTGGCAAGAGCCTGCCTCTGTCCGGTCAGTTGAGTGCACAAATTGAAGCGGAGGGGCCCGTTCGCGCACTCGATGGTGCTGGATGGGTCGAATTGGATCATGGCGTGGTCTACGGCGAACCGATAGCGCGCATCCGTGCCCAGGGCAAGATGATGGGACACGATGTACAGGCTGCTTCGATCACCGTAAACAACGAGGCCGGAAAAGTCTCCGGCTCGGGCAGCTTTGATTTGGACTCGCGCCAATTTCAGCTTGTGGCACAAGGCGCGGGACTTGACATCAGCCGAATTCAACGCCTGCAGCAAGCCGGCCTCGCATCGAGCGGCAAATTGGATTTCTCAGTCTCCGGAAACGGAACGTTGGATGATCCGCACCTTCAAGCCCAAGGCAAGATCGTCGGATTGACCCTGGGCGACGAGCCAGTGGGCGAGCTGCAAATTAGCGCCCATACAGCAAACCACGGTCTCACCTATGACCTGGCGACTCGGTTCGAATCGGCATCGCTGACTGCTCATGGACTGACTGCATTGAATGGCGACTACGACACGCAGGCCAGGCTGGAGTTTTCCGAATTCAATATTGAGGGCCTTCTCAAAACGGCTCATGTCCCTGGGTTCACCGGTCAGTCCTCATTGGCCGGTACCGTCACAATTGAGGGACCGCTTGCGCATCCCAATCAACTTCGAGGCGAAGCGCGGTTGCAGAATCTCGCTGTAACCCTCGCCGGTGTTCATCTGGCCAGCGACGGCCCCGTTCATGCCACGTTGGCCAACTCGCGCGTGAGCCTTGACCCTCTCCATGTGAAGGGAGAAGAGACCGACCTTCACGCTCCAGGGCAGCCTCGATTTCAAGGCAAATCGTCGTCTCGACTTTGCTGCGAACGGCTCCATCAATTTGAAACTCGCGGAATCTCTCGATCCGGACCTCACGGCAAGTGGCATCACCACTTTCCAGATCGAGGCGCACGGTCCTTTGAGCAATCCTGGGCTCCGCGGCCGCGTTGATTTCGAGAATGCCTCGGTCGCCCTCGAAGACCTGCCCAACAGCCTGAGCCAACTGCATGGATCATTGGAGTTCAACCAGAATCGACTGGAAGTTAAATCCCTGACCGCGATGACGGGCGGCGGCCTGCTCAGCGTCTCGGGCTATCTGGCTTATCAGCGTGGCATTTTCGCCGATCTCTCAGTTTCGGGTAAGGGGATTCGCATTCGTTATCCGCAGGGAGTGAGTTCACTCGCAGACGCCAATCTGCAACTTCAGGGCACGCAAAACAACCTTCTCCTCAGCGGAAACGTAATGGTTACGCGCTTCACGGTGAGTCCAGATCTGGACATCGCCGCCCTCGCGACGCAGGCAGGCAAGATCTCAGCCGGTTGCGCCGCCCGACGCACCCTCCAATCACGTACGTCTCGACGTACATATCCAGTCTTCTCCGCAGCTGAATTTTCAAAATGCGTACGCCAAGCTCGCGGGCGATGTCGATTTGCGATTACGCGGCACGCTCGCCACACCTACTCTGCTTGGCCGCGTCTCGATCACCGAAGGCAACGCAACCATCGCGGGAACACGTTATGAATTGCAGCGCGGGGACATCACTTTCACGAATCCTGTGCGTATTGAACCCGCCATCGACTTGAATGCAACGGCGCGCGTTGAAGACTACGACATTACGCTGGGACTGCACGGCACGCTCAGCAAGATGACGGTTTCGTATCGCAGCGATCCGCCCTTGCCGGAGGCCGACGTGGTGGCTCTGCTGGCCTTGGGTAGAACCGAAAGCGAGCAGCAGATTTACGGACAGCAGCAGGAACAAGTCGCGGCGAATCCCACTACGGAGGCATTGCTGGGCGGAGCGCTCAATGCGACCGTGAGCAGTCGCGTGCAAAAACTATTCGGCGCCGGCGCGGTGAAAGTGGACCCCAATTATCTGGGCGTGCTGGGAAACTCCACGACGCGAATCACGGTGGAGGAACAGCTCAGCAAATATGTCACGCTCACCTATGCCACCGACGTAAACACGACCGCTCAACAGTTGCTGCAGGCCGAGATCGCCATCAACAGCCACGTCTCGCTGCTGGTGGCGCGCGACGAGTCGGGCGTCTTTTCGATGGTGCTGAAAGCGGTCCGGCGCTATCGCTAATGCAATGGATTGCGCTTGAGTTTTCGGAGCCGAGTCCCTACAGACGAGCCGTTGCCCTCAGGATTTCAGAGCCTTCAGCAACTGAACAGGATGAATTGGCTTCGCGAGAATCTCGAAGAAATATCCTTCGATCGACGCGTCATCAAGCAGGCTGGACGTGTCCACATTGCCTGAAAAGAGAACGATTCGCGCATCGGGACAGAGAGAGCGAACGGCTTTTGCGAGCTGGATTCCATTGAAGTCCGGCATCACTACATCGGAGACAATAATGTCCGGGCATTGTTCGTGTAATCGATTGAAGGGCGTCAGCTCCGCTGTATTTGGCCACCGCAATATAACCGTTGCGGTTGAGAATCATCGCAACGCTGTCGGCGATCAGTCGCTCATCGTCGACGACGAGGACCCGGGGCGGATTTCCATCCTTGGCGACCGGGCTTTTTTGCGTTACGAATCGTGATTCTGCGGGCTGGTCTGCCAGACCGCTTGCGAGAAATTGAGGAGGAACTCCTTCAACCACGACTCTTACGATTGTTGTTACCAGGAGACGTACGCGTCTATCGATCATTCGCTTGTATTGCCTCATCGGTTAGGTCTTCGCTTCCACTCGGAACAAAAAAGCTCATGACTGTCCCAGCTCTTTGCCCCTGCTGGCTGCGGAAGCGCAGGTAACCGCCTTGCTGTTCTATCAGGCACTTCGTTACCCAAAGACCGATTCCAGTTCCCACGTTGGATTTGGTGGTGAAGAATGGGACGAATATCCGTCGCTTCACTTCCGGCGACATACCCGAGCCATTGTCCGCCACGGTGATGCGTGCGCCGGGTTCCAATCCGTTGGTCTTATCCTTTGTCCCGTGCACGCGAAGCCATATCTTGCCGCCAGGCGCGGAAGCATCGATGGCATTGGCGATCAGATTTGAAAGGACCTGCTTGAGCTCTCCCTGCTTGCCGTAAATCTTGATGCGGGGCGCGATTGAAACCGATGTCTTGATGCGCTTCGATCGCAATTTTCGCTCATAGACAACGAGTACATCTTCAACGAGCTCCTCCACGTCGAGCCGCCTTCTCGTCGATGTGTCTTTGTAAAAGCCAAGCGTCTGTTTGGCGATCTGTGCGACGCGCGCAAGCTCGCGATCAGCAATCTCCAAGTGCCGGCAGACCTCATTGGGCACGCCGGGCGTGGTCTTCGCGAGGTAAATCAGATTCGTGACTGCCTCCAGCGGATTGTTGATTTCGTGCGCAATCGTGGCTGCCATCCGACCCGCAGAAGCCACCTTTTCAGCTTGGACCGCCATGTGCTGGGCATTTTTTAGCTCGGTGACGTCGCGGGATATCGGCCACCAGTCGCTCGACTTCTCCATTGGTTCCGCGAACCGGCGAGATTCGGACGTCCCAACTCTTTAAGTCACCGTCGTCCGCCCGGCAATCGCCCCGGAAACAGCCGATTGCGCCGGTCCTGGCATCAGCCACAGCGGCCTCCGCACGTCCTCGATCCTCCTCGTTCCAGAGATCGACCCAGTGCTCGCCGACCTGTCCTGCCCCATGAATTTCGAGAGCCCGCGCCCCGGGAGGGCTCACATAATCCACGCGCCCATCTAAACCGAGTACGTTGACACAATCGATGCTGCTCTCCACAACTTGCTTTGCGAATTGCTCGGCGCGCCGGAGCCGTGTTTCCGCCTCTTTCCGTTGGGCCGTCTCCCGTTGGCGCTCGAGAACTGCCCAATGCACGACTGAAGCCCTTTGCTGCAGCGAACTCACCATGCGCAGCCGGTCGTCCTCGCTCTTGAGAGATGTGTAGCTCTCCGCCGGAAACACGTGTCCATGCTCCGCGCAAACTTTGCGAAACGATTCAAGCTGCGATTCATTCTTGAATGACCCGATGGGATACGCGCAGCGCAAGGTCATAGAGTTCCGTTCAGCAAGTTCAGCGCATAGCCTTTCCACTTCAATGGCAGCGTCGTTCCTGTCTTTTCTCCAGAGCAGGTCTACCATCTCGGCAAATCCAGCAATGGCCCCGGATTTCCGAAGGCTGCTTAACTTTGCGCGCTGAACCTCAGGTTCGATTGCATCAAAAAACAATTCGCTCTCTGGCCAGCCCTCGACCAGGAATCGATCCAGCGTTTCTTCCGCATCCATCTGGATGTAACGATTTCGAGTCACCGCAAAATCGACGTCTACCCCGCGCGCGCGCAGGCACTCTGCGAGCTGTTCCCGGTGCTTCCTGGTGGCGATTACGACGAACGATCCGCCGGCCCCGAGGGAAGCCCCTGCAAACTCGCTCAAATTATCAAGAAGAGCCGATTCGTCCTCGTAGAAGAGTATGGAATGGGATCCGCTGGGCTCGGAGGTGTCGATATCCCGCAACGGCATAGGACAATCCTCCAGAATTGAGCCCCGGAAATACGCTCCGCCTCCACATGCTGCTCACCGGACGAGCCGGATCATGGAAGAGAGGTCGCTCACTCCCTCTCAAGCGTACGATGCAATTCCCTGGCTTCCTGTTGTCAACAACACCCGGTACCTTAAGCCGGCCCAACGCGAAAAGCCTTGATAGAAACCGTCTTGGAGTCAAGTGCCGCGGCCAAACACAACCCAGGGCTGATTTGCGTGTCTATATGAAACGTACGGCAGCTGGCACGTGACAACTGCCGGGTGATCGACCAGAAAGAGGAGGAAGTATGACGACGAAGATGTCGTTCCAGAGCAGCCATCTTGGCGGCCGCGCTCGCTGGATCCCTCCTGAGCCTTCCCCAAATCTCTTTGGCGATGGCCGGGAGCTCCGGGGCAATCGCAGCCCGTGGACAGGAACAATCGGATACAACAAGCGCGGCCAAATCGAAGTTAAACAAATCGCAATTCAGGAACGTCCAGGTCAACGTCGACTCGAACGGCATCGCCACTTTGTCGGGCAGCGTCGATTTGTTCGAACACAAGGCGGATGCGGAAAAACGGGTGAGCAAAATGAAGGGAGTCACCGCGGTCAGAAACGAGATCGAAGTCGCGGGACCCACGGTGTCGGACCAGGAACTCCAGAACAAGCTCGGCGAAAAACTAGCCTACGATCGCGTGGGCTACGGCACCACCCCTTTCAACGCCATCAGCCTCAAGGTCGAGAACGGCGTTGTGACGCTGGGCGGCCATGCTTACGGCTATACCGATCGGGACTCCGCCTTGTCTCTCGTGAGCACCTATCCAGGAGTGAAAGACGTGGTCAACGAAATCGAAGTCGACCCGACGTCGATCATGGATGACCAGACTCGCATGCAAGTGGCACGCGCTGTCTATGGCTATCCTTCGCTGAACAAGTACGCCATCGATCCCGCCAAGCCGATTCGCATCTCGGTGCAGAACGGGCATGTTGAGCTTTATGGCACAGTCGACACGCAGGCTGACAAGGAAACAGCCTACATTCGCGCCAACGGCGTCCCCGGCGATCTTTAGCGTGAAGAACTACTTGCAGGTTGCCAACCAACCCACCGAATCAAGGTAGAGCGTTCAATCCTCACGAACTCGCTTCGCGCCAGAGCACAGTCGCTCTGGCGCGTTGTTGTTTCGGAAAGAAAAATCTCTTTAAAGGAGCGCCGCGTTCTGCCGCATTCACTCTACGGACAATAGAAGCCTATGGGCTCACATGTAAACTGTTCGATGGAGTGGGCGCGGTGCGACTGCTGGAAAAGACACGCACGACTTTGGAAATGATCAAGTGGGAGCACTCGATCTTTGCGCTCCCGTTTGCGCTGACCGCGACCCTTCTTGCCGCGCGCGGACTGCCCGCCTGGCGCACCCTCGCGTGGATCCTGGTCGCCATGGTCGCGGCTCGGTCTTGTGCGATGGCCTTCAACCGCTGGGCCGACGCCGACCTTGACGCCGCCAATCCGCGCACCCGCAGCCGCGCCATTCCCGCGGGCCTGCTGTCGCGCTAGTTTGTGCTCGGATTCACAGTGCTGACGGGAGTTCTCTTCGTGGTGGCCGCGGCCAATCTCAACCGGCTCACCCTTGACCTTTCGCCCGTTGGTCTTGATCGTTCTGCTCGGCTACAGCTACATGAAGCGCGTTACCCGCTGGTCTCACCTTGTGCTGGGCCTGGCGCTCGGGCTCGCCCCTGCGGCCGCCTGGATCGCCGTGCGCGGCAGTCTCGACCCGCGCATTCTGGTGCTCACCGCGGCGGTCACGCTCTGGGTCGGGCGGCTTCGACGTGCTCTACGCCTGCCAGGACTTTGAACACGACCGGACCGCCGGACTCTACAGCCTGCCGCAGTCCATCGGGATTCCGGCGGCATTCTGGGCTGCCCGCGCAATGCATCTCACCATGCTGGGCCTGCTTGCCTGGTTCGCGTGGCTCTTTCCCTTTGGTCCCGCGGGATGGCTGGGCATCGCGGCGGCAGGACTCCTGCTGGCCTATGAGCACTCCATCGTTTCGCCGCGCGATCTGCGCCGGCTGAATGCGGCATTCTTCACCATGAACGGCGTCATCGCCATGGTCTTCCTTGGCTTTGTGGCGACCGATTTGTGGCTGCGGAGTTGAACTTTCTTTCTTCCGGCTGTTTCTCAATCGGCGTCTCCGCACAGCTGTGGTATGGTGCAAGAGGCTTTCCCACGCACCTTTCGCCGCATGCGCAGATGGGTCCGCTGGATTGCCCGACATTGGCATGAAAGTCGCAATTCAAGGAGAACCCGGCTCGTTCAGTCACGAAGCGGCGAAGAAACTGAACGCCGACGCGGAGATTGTTCCCTTTTCGCTCTCCGCCGAAGTCTTTGCGGCGCTCTCGAGCGGCGCCGTCGATGCAGCCGTCATTCCCATTGAAAACAGCCTGGCCGGCTCGGTGCTGGAGCACTTCGACCTGCTGCTGGCCCACGATGTGCAGGTGGAACGCGAAACGCTGCTGCGCATCCGGCACAATCTCATCGCGCTTGCCGGGTTCGTCGATCGCCGATATCGACCGCGTCTTTTCGCATCCCGTTGCGCTGGCGCAGTGCAGGCGTTTTCTGGCCGAGCACCCGAGGATGAAATCCGTTGCCTTCTACGACACGGCGGGCAGCGTGAAGCAGCTTGGTGGAGCTGCAGCGACCGCAATGCGGCGGCAATTGCCAGCGAGGCCGCCGCACACTTTTATGGCGCACAGCATCCTTGCAGCCGACATCGAGGACAATCCGGAGAACTTCACCCGCTTCTTCCTGGTCCGGCGCAAATGCGAATGCAGTCGCCGATCCCGATCGAACAAAATCAGCATCGCATTTTCGTCGAAAATCGCCCCGGGTCGCTGGTCGCCGCGCTTCTCGGAGCTGTCGGCCATCGGAACCAATTTGACCAAGATCGAGTCGCGGCCGGTGCACGGCAAGCCGTGGGAATATATTTTCTACGTCGACTGCCAGATTCATTCGGCCGACGAAGGCAGCCGCGCCCTCGCCGCTCTCAACCGCATTGCGCCATGGTGAAGGAATTGGGCCGCTACAAGGAAGCCCAGCGCTAACCTGGAGATCGAGTGTGCAATCCGCAAAAACGAAAGGGAATGGGCTGGAATCGACTCCATCGCCCTTCGCATTTCTGCTTGCGGAATTGGCTTAGAAGTGGTAGGCCACGCCGATCGCCGGAGTAGTAGATGTTGTACCAGCGCTTGGTATCGAACTGCGAGTCGCCGAACGTCGGCACCTTGGTGACGATGCCGCGATACTCGGCGCGGATGTCGAAGCTGGGGCTGATCTCATAGGCAATGCCCGCGCCGTAGAGCGCCGCCGACGCCGGTCTGCTGCTTCACATCCAGCGACGTCGTGGTGGAGTTCGCGGATGGGCAGAAAGATCAGCACCCCCGGACCGCCTTCGACAAACGGATTCCATTTGCGAAAGTGAAGCTACGAACGTAGGCAAATGAAATCTCCTGCGTACGGGTGTTCACCAGGTAGTTGTTGGTATTGCTGATCAGGTAGTGAATCTTGTTCTCGTAAGTGATGCCGTAGTTGGCTTCGAGGCGCTTGATGGCGTGAGCATGAACCGGTAGCTGACCATTGCTCCTTCGCCCACCGTCGAACTCACCTGGACATCTGTGGAAGAAGCCCTGAACGGTTCATAAATGCCCGTTCCGCTAAGGCTGATGTCCTGCCTGCTTTCCTGGGCACGGCCCACTGACACACACACGGCCAGCAGGAATGCAATAAAGGCGATCTTCTTCATCCCGTGTAGAACCTCGCGACTGCCCAACCGTACGGCCGGCAACCAATCTTATTGATTCCGGTGCCCCACAAGTTCAGGTGCCGGGCCGCCGTCTGCGGCCCCGCTCAGCATTGTAAATGGCCGGAACGGGGCAGGACAGAAGCGGGTTACGCCGGAATGACTCTTTGGCCTTTAGACGCATGCCGATTGCAAATGGACTCTCATGCCTCGGAGGCAAAAATCAGCGATACTACTGCTAGCGTGCCAAGCGATCGTGAGGCGCTTGAAATCGAGAGCGACCAACGGACCCATCACGCCGTGCGTTCCACATGGTAGTAAAAGGGCGGCCCCTTCTCCTCGGCCATCGAGCGCACCGTCTTTAAGAAAGCTCGCGCCGCATAGCTCAGCGTGGCCTGGCGACGGTGAACAAGCCGCAACACGCGCTTCATCTCCAGTTCCTCGACAGTGACCCGCACCAGGTCGCCGGTTCGCCAGCTCACGCGCCACTGTCAGGTGCGGCACCAGCGCGACGCCGTTGCCCATGGCCACGAACCGCTTAATGGCCTCGATCGTCGGCAGTTCGATGCCCATGTTGAGGGCGTCCGATAACGCTGGAACGCCTCAATCACTTTTCGTCGCAACGGCGACGCGACATGGTGGGCAATGAAATCCTGCTGCGCCGAGATCGGTGATGGAGACCCGTTCCGCACGCGCCAGGGGGTGGCTGCGGGCTGACGATAAGCGCCAGGCTGTCGCCATAGACGGCGATGGTGCGGAACTGCGCCGCATCCGGACGGAACGAGACCACGCCGATCTCGAAGGTGCGCAGATTCAACTCCTCGGGAATGCGGCTGGCCAGCATGCGATGCACTGTGACGTTGATATGGGGAAACTCGCGCCGGAATTGCGTCGATGGCCGGCAGCAGGTACATGCAGGTGTACTCGTTGGCGGCCAGATTGCAGTTGCCCGCGCTCCAGGCTCTTCAATTCGCCCGAGCGCGCTGGTGGCCTCGCGGCGCAGGGCCAGCAGGCGCAGCGCGTAATCGCGCAAAAGCACGCCCGCCGCGGTCAGCGACCCATCCCGCGCGGCGCGGTCAAAGAGCGTTTCGCCGAGAGACTCTTCCAGCTTGCGAATCACCTGGCTGACCGCCGGCTGGGTCCGGTTCAGGCGCACGGCCGCGCGCGAGAAGCTTCGCTCCTCGGCCACCGCCAGAAAAGTCTCGAGCTGGGTTAATTCCATAGCAACCTCGTCGGCCTGTTTCCTCGAAATAGATCATAACAGCATTCTAATCGATTCCCCAACAATAATAACTTTGCCTTATATCGCCAGGATGCGAGACACTGTGTGTTGGCAGCGGCTTCCCTGGCAGGCGAACCTATGACTTCTGACCATGTAGTCTTCTTCGACACCACTCTGCGCGACGGCGAACAGTCCCCCGGCTGCAGCATGACCACGCAGGAAAAGCTCACCATGGCCCATGCCCTTGAGGACCTTGGGGTCGACATCATCGAGGCCGGCTTTGCCATGGCCTCCGAAGGCGACTTTGCCGCCATCGCGACCATCACCCAGGCCATTCGCAAGCCGCGCATCGCGTCCCTGGCCCGCGCCAAGACGGAAGACATCGAAATGGCCGCCCGCGCCCTGCAGTTTGCCGACCGCGCCCGCATCCATGTCTTTCTCGCCTCGAGCGACCTGCATCTCGAATACAAGCTCAAGATCAGCCGCCAGGAAGCGCTCGATCTCTGCGGCGAGTCGGTCCGCCTGGCGCGCTCGCTCGCCGACGATGTCGAGTTTTCGCCCGAGGACGCGACCCGCTCGGATCGCGATTTTCTTGATCGAGATGGTGCGCATCGCCGTTGAAGCCGGCGCAACCACCATCAACATGCCCGACACCGTCGGCTACATCGACGCCCGAAGAATACGGCCAGATGTTCCGCGAAGTCCGCGAGCGCATTCCGGCCATCGACGAAAAGGGCGTCATTCTCTCCTCGCACTGCCACGATGACCTTGGCCTCGCTGTTGCCAACTCGCTGGCCGCCATCTCCGCGCGGCGCGCGGCAGGTGGAGTGCACCATCAACGGCATCGGCGAACGCGCCGGCAATGCCTCTCTCGAAGAGATTGCTGCCGCCCTCTACGTGCGCGGCGACCGCTACGGCGTCTCGACCAGCATCAAACTCGACCAACCTCTATCCGACCAGCGAAGTGCTGGGCCAGATCATCACCTTCAAGCCTTCGCCCAACAAGGCCATCGTGGGCGCCAATGCCTTTGCGCACGAGTCCGGCATTCACCAGCACGGCATGCTGGCCAATCCGCTCTGCTACGAGATCATGACGCCGTCGCTGGTCGGCGTTTCACAAGACGCACCTGGTCTTGGCAAGCACTCGGGCCGTGCGGCCCTGCGGCATCGGCTGGAACAGCTTGGATTCACGGTGACCCGCGATGAGCTGCAGCAGATCTACTACCGGTTTGTGGCGCTGGCCGACCGCAAGAAGAACATCTACGACCAGGACCTGGTCGGGATTCTTCCCGATCAGATCCGCGAGCGGCGGCAGCGTGCCGGTTGCGGACTGGATTAACGCAGTCATCGTGAGCGCGCTTTGAAGGGCACGACTTCAGCCGTGCCGCAAAACTGCGAAACTGCCGGGGCTTTAGCCCCTGAGGGAAGAACTGGGAAATGAAGCTGAAAATTCTAGTCACCGCCGGCGACGGCATCGGCCCCGAAGTCACCAATGAAGCCGTCGCGGTGCTGAAGCGAAGTCGCCGAACTCGGCGGTCACACTTCGCATTTGACTGACAAGCGCATCGGCGGCGTGGCGATCGTGCAGGACGGAACGCCGCTGCCCGCGGACACGCTTGAGGCCGCACTGGCCTCCGACGCCGTTCTGCTCGGCGCAGTGGGCGGCAATGAATTCAATTCCCTGCCCCCGGACAAGCGGCCCGAAGCTGGCCTGCTGCAGATTCGCGCCGCGCTCGGCGGATTCGCCAACCTGCGCCCGGCATTTGCGTTCAAGGAACTGGCCGTCAACAGCCCGCTGCGCCCGGAGATCGTCGACGGCGCCGACATTCTCTTCGTCCGCGAACTGCTCGGCGGCCTCTACTTCGGCCAGCCGCGCGAGTGGAACCGCACGACGGGCGAGGCGTGGAACACGATGCGCTACACACGCGATGAAGTGGCACGCGTCGCCCGCATCGCCTTCCAGCTAGCGTCGCAAGCGCCGCAAGAAGCTGACCAGCGTGGACAAGGCCAACGTGCTCGAAGTCTCGCAGCTCTGGCGCGCCACGGTGAATGAAGTCGCGGCCGAATTCCCTGGCGTGCACTGTCGAGCATCAGTATGTCGACGCGATGGCGATGCACCTGATGAATCAGCCGCGCAACTACGATGTGGTGCTGACCGAGAATCTCTTCGGCGACATTCTCTCCGACGAATCGGCTGTCATCACCGGATCGCTGGGCATGCTGCCCTCGGCGACGATTGGCGGCAAAGTCAATCTCTACGAACCGGTCCACGGCTCCGCGCCGGACATCGCCGGCAAGGGTCTGGCCAATCCGCTCGGCGCGATTCTGACCGGCGCCTTGATCCTGCGCCACACCGGCGAAGCTCGAAGCCGAAGCTGCGGCAATCGAAGCGGCGGTGCGCAAGGTGCTGGAGCAAGGCTTCCGCACGCCCGATCTTGCCCGCGGCGAACACGCAGGGATTCACTGTGCTCTCGACAAAAGAGATGGGCGCCAAGGTACGCGAGACCGTAAAGATCAGCTGCTAGCCTCTAGCTCCCAGCTCTAGCAACGCGCACGTAAAGAGTTGGCGGATGAGAAATGGACAGCAATCAAGTTGACGCGATGGCAATCGAGCAGTTTCAAAGCCGGGGCTAGCGGCTAGAAGCTAGAAGCTGAAACAAGGAGTTTCATGAGTTCAGAGCCAAAGACATTATTCGAAAAGGTCTGGGAGCAGCACGTAGTGGTTGAGCCAAAAGGCGAGCCCACGCTGCTCTACATCGACCTGCAATTGGTGCACGAGGTGACATCGCCGCAGGCGTTCGAAGGTCTGCGCCTCGCCGGTCGCAAAGTGCGCCGCCCAGATCGCACGATCGCCACGGTGGACCACAACGTGCCGACAACGATCGAAGGCCGTCTGAACATCGTCGATCAGATCGCCGCCACGCAGATTGCTACGCTGCGCAAGAATTGCGCCGACTTCGGCGTCGAGCTCTACGACATCAACTCACGCGAGCAAGGCATCGTGCACGTGATTGGTCCGGAACTCGGTATCACCAAGCCCGGCATGACGATCGTCTGCGGCGACTCGCACACTTCGACGCACGGCGCGTTCGGCGCTCTGGCTTTCGGCATCGGCACCAGCGAAGTGGAACATGTGCTTGCGACACAGACGCTGCCCCAATCGAAGCCGAAGACCTTCCGCATCGCGGTCGAAGGCCAGCTACCGCAAGGCGTGACCGCCAAGGACATCATCCTCGCCATCATTGGACAAATCGGCACCGACGGCGCGACCGGCTGCGTGATTGAGTATGCAGGTTCGGCCATCCGCGCGCTTTCGATGGAGGGCCGCATGACCATCTGCAACATGAGCATCGAAGCGGGCGCGCGCGCCGGAATGATCGCGCCCGATGCGAACGACCTTCGCCTATCTTGAAGGTCCGGCGGTTCAGTCCCAAGGGAGAAGCCTGGAAGACCGCGGTCGCCGAGTGGAGCAAGCTGCCCAGCGATCCAGGACGCGAAGTTCGATCGCGAACTGGTGATTGACGCCACGAAGCTCGTGCCCTATGTGAGCTGGGGAACCAGCCCTGGCATGGTCGCGCCGGTGACGGAGAATGTGCCCGACCCAGCTTCTGCGCCGACCGAGCAGGAGCGCAAGGGCCTTGAGCGTGCGCTCGAATACATGGGGCTCAAGGCAGGCACGCCCCTGAAAGAAGTGGCTGTTGACCGCGTTTTCATTGGCTCCTGCACCAACTCGCCGCATTGAAGACCTGCGCGCTGCCGCCCGCATCTGCGCCGGCCACAAGGTCTCGACGCATGTCAGCGCGATGGTCGTTCCCGGCTCGCAGGCCGTGAAAGCGCAGGCGGAAAAAGAAGGCCTCGACGTAATCTTCAAGGAAGCAGGCTTCGATTGGCGCGAGCCCGGCTGCTCCATGTGCCTCGGAATGAATCCGGACATTCTGGCTCCCGGGCGAGCGCTGCGCCTCCACCAGCAACCGCAACTTCGAAGGCCGCCAGGGGCGCGGCGGACGGACGCATCTCGTAAGCCCTGAAATGGCTGCGGCAGCCGCAATTGCGGGGCATTTCGTTGACATTCGCACCTGGAACGTCAATGAGGAGGTGGCCGTCTAATGGAACCGTTCCGCACACTCACAGCACTCGTCGCACCGCTCGACCGCGCCAACGTCGATACCGATCAGATCATCCCGAAGCAGTTTTTGAAGCGCATCGAACGCACCGGCTATGGCGAATTTCTCTTCTTCGACTGGCGCAAAACCGCATCCGGCGACCAGGATCCAACCTTCGTAGTCAACGATCCACGCTACAGGGCGCGCAGATTCTGGTCGCTGGAAAAAACTTCGGCTGCGGATCGAGCCGTGAACACGCTGCATGGGCACTGAGCGACTTCGGCTTTCGCTGCGTGATCGCGCCCACATTCGCCGACATCTTCTTTTCGAATGCGGGCAAGAACGGCATCGTGCTCGTCCGCCTGCCGGAAGAACAGGTCGAGACATTGCTTCAGAACGCGCAGATGATTCCCGGCTATCAACTCACGGTCTCGCTCGAGGATCAAACGGTGACCGATTGCACATGGATTCAAGGCTTCTTTTGAGTTTGATCCATTCCGCAAATTCTGCCTGATCGAGGGTCTCGACGATATTGGCCTGACCCTGCGGCATGCAGGCGGCATTGGATGCTTTTGAAGCGAAACACAACGATGCTGGCTGGCTCACAGCGAAGAATAACTAAGAACAAGAGAGACGAATGACCATTGAAGGCAAGCGCCAAAGCATTCCGTTAACCGAGGGCCCCAGCCGCGCCGCGGCGCGCTCGTATCTGCGTGGATCCGGATTCTCGAAAGACGATCTGCATAAGCCGATCATCGGCATCGCCAATACCTGGACCGAAATCGGAACCTGTAATGTGCACCTGCGCGAAATTGCTGAAGCGTTGAAGGAAGGCATTCGAGAAGCGGGCGGTACGCCGATGGAGTTCAACACCGTCACCATCTCCGACGGCATCACGATGGGCACGCAGGGTATGAAGGCTTCGCTGGTTTCGCGCGAGGTGATCGCCGACTCTATCGAACTGGTCGCCCGCGGCAATCTTTTCGACGGACTCGTCGGCATCGGCGGCTGCGACAAAAATATGCCCGGCATCATCATGGCTCTGTGTCGCCTCGATATTCCCGGCATGATGTTGTACGGCGGATCGATCGCGCCCGGCAAGCTGAACGGCCCCAATGGCGACAAATTACACGATTCAAAACGTATTTGAAGGCATTGGCTCGTATGCAGCAGGCAAGATTGACGACGCCGGCCTTGAAGCACTCGAAGCGAATGCCTGTCCGGGCGCGGGCGCATGCGGCGGACAGTTTACGGCCAACACGATGGCCATGTCCGGCGAGATTCTCGGCATTTCGCCCATTCAACTTTCCGGTGTGCCTGCCACCTGGAAGGAGAAGCACGCAGCGACGAAGGAAGCCGGCCGCATGCTCATGGATGCAGTCCGCGCCAATCGCCGGCCTTCGCAGATCATCACGCGCAAGTCTCTTGAAAATACGATTGCGAGCGTTGCAGCCAGCGGCGGGTCGACAAACGCCGTGCTCATCTGCTCGCCATCGCGCGTGAATTGGGCATCGAGCTCTCCATCGACGACTTCGACGCGATCAGCAAGAGGACCCCGTTCATCTGCGACCTGGTGCCCGCGGGCAAGTACATGGCCTCGCATTTTCAATCGGCGGGTGGTTCGCGTGTGCTGGCGAAGCGTCTGATCGATGCGGGATTCGCGGATGGGTCCACACTCACCATCAGCGGCCGCACACTGGCCGAAGAAGCTGCACTTGCCGAGGAAACACCGGGACAGGTGGTCATCCACACATTCGACAAGCCCATCAAGCCGACAGGCGGGCTGGTCATCCTGAAAGGCAATCTCGCACCGGAAGGTTGCGTGATGAAGATTGCCGCTGCCGATCGAGTGGAACATCGCGGTCCAGCCCGCGTCTTCGATACAGAAGAAGCCTGCTTTGCCGCCGTCCAGGAAGGCAGAATCAAGCCCGGCGATGTGCTGGTGATTCGCTATGAGGGTCCGAAGGGCGGCCCTGGCATGCGCGAGATGTTGCAGGTAACCGCAGCCATCTCATCCAACCCAGAACTGAGCGCACACGTCGCCCTGCTGACAGACGGCCGCTTTTCGGGCGCTACGCGCGGCTTTACAGCCGGCCACGTCGCTCCTGAAGCATTTGTCGGTGGACCGATCGCCGCAGTGCGGGAGGGCGACATCATTCATTTCGACATTCCCAATCGCAAATTGACGCTTGAAGTGAGCGACGCGGAAATTGCGAAGCGTCTCAAAGACTTTCCGCCGCCTGCTCTGCGATGGCCCGCCGGCGTCTTTCGCAAATATGTCGATCGCGTAACTTCGGCATCCGTCGGGGCAACAACGTAAGAACAGCCTCTAGCTGCTAGCTTCTAGCCTCTAGCTAAGAGCCGAATCGAAATCAGGGGCGAAGCAGCGACCAAACGGGAAGTATCCCGAAACAAGCTAGAAGCTAGAGGCTAAAAGCTAGCAGCTGAAAAGGAGTCACTCATGGGAAAGCAACGCGAAACAACGACGCACGGACGCAAACGCCCACCTCACCACACCCACGCGCCTTACGGGATCGGAAATTGTCTGGGCCACGCTGGTGGGCGAAGGTGTTACGGATGTCTTCGGCTATCCGGGCGGAGCGATTCTGCCTGTCTATGACGCGCTGCGCAAGTTTCCCATCCACCACACGCTGGTGCGCCACGAGCAAGGCGCAGCGCACATGGCCGACGGCTACGCGCGCGCCTCCGGCAAGGTCGGCGTTGCAATTGCGACCAGCGGTCCCGGCGCGACCAATCTCGTCACCGGCATCGCCACGGCCATGCTCGATTCGATTCCAATGGTCTGCATCACCGGCAATGTTTCCAGCAAGGTGCTCGGCACCGACGCATTTCAGGAAGTCGACATCACCGGCATTACGCTGCCGGTAACCAAGCACAACTTTCTGATCAGCCGACTGAAGACATCGCGCCGGCGCTGCGTCAAGCGTTTCAGATCGCACGTTCCGGCCGCCCTGGTCCGGTGCTCGTCGACATCACCAAAGACGCGCAGCAGGGCAAAGCCATCTTCGACTTTGCCGCGGCCAAGCCGCGCCCGTATCGGCCCCATCCCATGCTCAACGTGGACAGATATGGACTGGAACATGCGGCTGAACTGATCCGCAATGCAAAGCGCCCCATCATTCTCGCCGGACACGGCGTGTCGGAATCCGGAGCGATGGAGCAGTTGCGCACGCTGGCTGAGCGCACGCAGATCCCGGTCGCGCTGACGCTGCTCGGGCTCGGCGCCTTTCCTGCCTCACATCCTCTGAACATGGGCATGATGGGCATGCACGGCGAGGCGTGGGTGAACCATGCAATTCAAGAAGCCGATCTGCTGATTGCGTGCGGCATGCGCTTCGATGATCGCGTCACGGGCACGTTGGCCTCCTACGCGACAAAAGCGAAGAAGATTCATATCGAAGTCGATCCCGCGGAGATCAACAAGAACGTCAAAGTCGATGTTGCGCTGGTCGGCGATCTGCGCGAAGTGCTGGAAGAATTGCTGCCCCGCATCGCAGGTCGCGACGGCAGTCGCCTGGCTCAAGACCGATCGAGGCCAGCAAGGGCGCGTGCGCAGTGCGCGACATCAAGAACCTGCCCGATTCATGGTCATTTTTACGCTGCTCATGTGGTGCACGATCTATGGCGCATCACCGGCGGCGACGCCATCGTCGTCACTGACGTGGGCCAGCACCAGATGTGGGAGGCGCAGTACTTCCACCACGAGAAGCCGCGCACGCTCATCACATCGGGCGGTCTCGGAACCATGGGCTTTGCATTGCCGGCGGCGATCGGCGCGAAGACCGCTTGCCCTGAAAAAGAAGTCTGGGTGATTGCCGGCGATGGCGGTTTCCAGATGACCGCGGCCGAGCTCTCCACGATTGTGCAGGAAGGGCTCAAGATCAACATCGCCATCATCAACAACGGCTATCTCGGCATGGTGCGCCAGTGGCAGGAGTTTTTCTACGAGCGCAACTACGAATCGACGCCGCTGGTCAGCCCCGATTTCGTCAAGCTGGCCGAAGCACACGGCATTGCGGGACGCGCCGTCCGCACGCGGGCGAGGTCGAGTCCGCCGTCAACGAGGCGCGTTCGGCCACGGGCGCATTCCTGATCAATTTCCTGGTCGAAAAGGAAGATTCGGTTTATCCGATGATTCCTGTCGGCTGCCGCATTGCACGAGATGATTCGCCGCCCCGAGCACGATCCGCTGCTCGAGTCACCGGACGACAAGTGAAACAGCTTCTCAGCTGACGGTAGCTGTGACCAGTCTAGCTCGCTCGAGTTCGTTGCCAAGCTCGATCGCATTCCAAGTCAAAACTTCAGAAGCGTCAGTGCACGAAGCTGGCAGCTGGAGACTGGCAAGCACTAGAAAGGCTTCTTATGCTGCACACATTCGTCGCATATGTTGAAGACTTGCCCGGCGTGCTGACGCGCGTGGCGTCGTTGTTTCGCCGCCTGAACATCAACATCCATTCGCTTTCTGTCGGGCGCAGCGAGCGCCCGGGCTCTCGCGGCTCACGCTGGTCTGCGAGGCTTCGGCAGAAGCAGGCGATCGCATTCGCGCCAGTCTGTTCAAGCTGGAGAATGTCGTCGATGTGGATGACATTGCCCAGGCGCCTTCAGTCACGCGCGAACTGGCGCTCATCAAGGTCGCCGCCACGCCGAAGAATCGGTCGCAGATCTTCGAACTTGTCGAGGTCTTTCGTGCCCGCATTGTCGATCTTGCGCCCGAGTCGCTGATGATCGAGATGACCGGCGTCGAAAGCAAGATCGAAGGACTGATTCAGGTGCTGAACGAAGGCGAAGAGCGCATTCTCGAAATCTGCCGCAGCGGCAAGATGACGATGCGCCGCGGCCATCACACCAGCGGCGTGCTCCGGGCGATGGGCGCGGGAGCCGATGAAAAGCCGGTGTCGGAAGTGGAATCCGCCGAAGCCGCCGAAGAGAGCGCGGACATCGATACCCGTGTAGCATTTGGCCCGACCTCACCTTGCATTGGTATCCTCACGTGAAAGGAGCGAACCATGGATCCAGACAGCAAAGCCTGCCCTTTTTGCGGAGAGACCATCAAGGCCGTCGCAATCAAGTGCCGATTCTGCAACTCTGACCTCACCCAATTCGCTGCTGCCAAGGAGGACGAGACCGAGCACGATCTGTTTGTCGGCCATCCTGCCCTGATTTATACGGTCGGCCAACTCACGCCCTTTCTTGTCGTGATCGCTATCGCGGCAGCTGTCGGGTATGCGATGAAGGCTGGATACATCGAACGGTCCGATTCGTACATCGCGTATGTATGCCTGTTTTTCGTCGTCGCCTTCGCTCTCATTTTCCTCGTCTTCTTTACCAAGAGCCGGCGAGTGCACTACCGAATCACGACGCAGAGAATCAAGCTTGAACGCGGTCTGCTCTCCAAGGTTCAGGAATCGCTGGAGCTGTTTCGCATCGACCATTTCGAGTTGCGCAAGCCTATAGGCAGCCGGCTCCTGGGTCAATCCTCTCTACACCTGTACTCGTCCGATGCGGAGCTTGAAAACTTTTCGATTTACGGAGTGCCTCACCTTGAAGCGCTCGCCGATGAACTGCGAGATTGCCAGCTTCGCGAACGCGCTCGACGCAGCCTGACCACATTCGTCAAGGCATAACAACACCAGGCTTTGTGCCACGAATCCGCAAAGAAATTCCCAACCTGTACGCAAAGGAAAAATCGAGAACAACATGGCAAAGACTTACTACGATCACGACGCTGATCTCACGCTTATTCAAGCCAAGAAAGTTGCCATTATTGGCTACGGCTCGCAGGGACACGCACACTCGCTCAACCTGAAGGACTCTGGCGTCCAAGTGAAGGTGGGCCTGGCTGCAAATTCCAAATCGATTGCAAAAGCACAGAAGGCCGGGCTCGAAGTCGACACCGTCCCTTCCGTCACCAAGTGGGCCGATGTCGTCATGGTCCTGGTCCCGGATCAGACGGCAGCCAAACTCTATGCCGATGAGATCGCGCCCAATCTTGTCAGCCGGCAAGCTGCTGCTTTTTGCCCACGGGTTCAACATCCACTTCAAGACCATCACCCCTGCTGCGGGCATCGATGTAGGCATGGCCGCGCCTAAGGCCCCTGGGCATCGCGTGCGCGAAGTGTTCACCGAAGGCGGCGGCGTTCCGGGACTGATTGCCGTACACCAGGACGCCACGGGCAAGGCGCATGCGCTGACGCTCAGCTACCTCAAAGGCATTGGCTGCACGCGCGCCGGAGTGCTGGAAACGACCTTCAAAGAAGAGACCGAGACCGATCTCTTTGGTGAGCAGGCCGTGCTTTGCGGCGGTGTGAGCGCGCTGATTAAGGCAGGCTACGAAACGCTCGTTGAAGCCGGTTATCAGGAAGAGAGCGCGTATTTCGAAGTGCTGCATGAGCTGAAGCTGATCGTCGACCTCATCTATCGTGGCGGACTGGCTTACATGCGCTACTCGATCTCCGACACGGCGGAGTGGGGCGATTATGTCTCGGGACCGCGCGTGATCAACGACGAAAGCAAGAAGGCGATGAAGGCGATCCTGAAAGAAATTCAGGATGGCACTTTTGCCAAGCGCTTTCTCGCCGACCAGAACTCTGGGCGCAAGGAGTTCCTCGCGTTCCGTGAAGCTGAGGCGAAGCATCCGGTCGAGATTGTGGGCAAAAAGCTGCGCGCTTCGATGCCCTTCCTCGACCCGGTCACCGTGGAGGAAGTTGCGAAGACGCGTTGATGACGAATCCCACCCAAGCAAAGCTTGGATGGGGCACCCGGGCGGGCCTGCGGGCCCGCTGGGGGGTATACCCCCTCCCCTCGTTTCTTGCTAAATATCTCTGCCCATTGGACTTAGCTTTATCAATAACTTACGATAACCTTAATAACATCAATCACTTATGGCGAAATATTTCTCGACAAAGGACTTAGCAGCTTTCCGCCGTTAGCCCTTAGCTTTCGTGCTTTGGCCTAGCCTCTATTGTGCGCTGGGAGCTCGTAATTCTCTGCACAGAGGGCCTCGAACCGCGAAGAGGGCAGTAAGCTCGGCCTTGATGAACTTACCATTCAATTTGTTCGAATAGCTTGTGAAGCTTCGCACCCCTCGCGAGGTTCACCTGTGCGACAAATGCGACGCGGCCTTTCAGGTGCTGGCGAAATGCTGGATGGGATTCGCGATTCTGGCTCTCGGGTCCGTGCCGAACACAGTTGGTGAGAATTGCCTTTAGGCGGTCGTAGTCCCTACGCGCGATGTTGGAGTGTTCATTGACGACGATGCCCGCAAGATACTGGCGCACGCCCTGCCGCATCACGCGGGTCTTGCGGTGATGGAGGGTGAATCCTTCTTCTCTGAGAATGGCGGCGACTTGCGGCAAACCGCAGCACGCTGCGTTCGAATGCTTGATCGCCCGAGAACGCAAGATCGTCGGCATAGCGCGTATAGGCCGCTCCCGCAGATTCGGCGAGGCTGTCAATTTAAATATTGGCTCATCGAGGTTTCCCAGGTCTCAGAATCGAGACCTGGGGCACCCAGCTTTGCGGTGATTAATGCCCTCGATGCGAGGGCCTAGAGCCTGTTCGGATTACTCTCTATTTCTTGTCCAGGCGGAAGGCGGCGGCCTGGAAGTCTCCGCGGAATTCGTCGGACATGTCGAGGCCATGGCTCATCCACCAGGCGCCACTGGCGGTGGTTGGGGTCGCAGGCGCGGCTTTGCCTTCGATGGGTGTGAGCGCATACTCGGCTGCCGGATCCAATCCCTGGAGTTTCAACCGCGGAAACAGTCGTCCTTCCTGTGTCGAGTGAATGAAGAGAAAGACTACCGACTGGCTTTTCTCCCGATTCACGGTCTGCGTCGCCGAAAATTCGCTGCCGTTGCGCGGCGAGATCAGTCGATAGAGATTACCTTGCACGATGGTGGGCTGCACCTGGTGATAGGCAGCGATGAGGCGCTTCGCGGTCGCTGCTTCTTCGTCACTCCACTTCGCAATGTTTGCACCGATGCCGAGGGAGCCCTGCATCGAGCTCAACATTCGATACTGCAATGAGGTCGTCCGGCGATTGGCCCAATGCGGCGAGTCCGTGACCCAGGCCATCATGATCTGCGGCGTATAGGCGTAGGTGAACCCGTCCTGCTGCGTGATGCGATCGAAGGGGTCGGTGTTATCGGAGGGCCAGACTTCGTCGGCGTACTTGAGGATTCCGAGGTCGACGCGGCCACCGCCGCCGGAGCAAGATTCCAATTCAACTTTGGGATGCTTGGCCTGCAATTCGGCAAGGATGGAGTAGAGGTTGCGTGTGAATTCGACGTAAACCTTTTTCTGTTCTGTCGGCGGGAGCTGATCCCAACCGGGCTCGCTCCAGTTGCGGTTGTAATCCCACTTGAGAAAAGCGATGTCATTTTCAGTGAGGAGTTTGTCGAGAAAGCCGTAGACGTAAGCGCGCACATCGGGCCGTGCGAGATTGAGCACCATTTGATTGCGCTGCTGTGTGCGCGGGCGGCCGGGAAAATTCAAAACCCAATCCGGATGTTTTCGATAGAGATCGGAGTCCGGGTTCACCATTTCGGGCTCGACCCAGATGCCGAAGTCCATTCCTAGTGAGTGCACCTTATCGATGAGCGGCTTGAGGCCGTTGGGAAACTTCTGCGTATTCACATACCAGTCACCCAATCCCGCGTGGTCTGTTTTGCGCTGGCCAAACCAGCCGTCGTCCATCACAAAACGGTCGACGCCAAGAGCCGCGGCCTTCTCTGCCAATGCCTCCTGGCCAGCTTCGGTTACGTTCATTTCTGTCGCTTCCCACGAGTTGTAGATCACGGGGCGGGGTTTGGGTGCGGCGTTGTCGCCCTCTCCGACGCGGCGCGGCAGCACATGGGCGATTTCAAAGTGGTGCAGGATGCGCGATGCCCCTCCTAGCCCGTGCGCCGAGTAGCCACCATAGAAAATCGGCGTTTCGAGCTTCTCTCCGGGATGCAGGACGTAGCCAAAATCAAATGGATTGAAGCCACCGGTGACACGGATGGAATCGAGCTGGTCCTGCTCTACCGTAATGCGCCAGGAGCCGCTCCATGCCAGCGCGCCGAACCAGACTTCGCCGTGATCTTCGCTTGGATCGCCTGCCTGGATCGCGAACCACGGATTAGCCTGGTTGCCGGTTGAGCCGCGGCGGCTTTCGATGACGCGTTCTCCCGGATGCAGAGTCTCTTGCGTCAGCGTCCATTCGCCTGCCCAGCGACCGGTCAGGTAATTCAAGGAATAGTGGGCAGGTGGTAGCGCCCATGCAGCGGCAGCGGCCTGTTCGACGGTAACGGGCTGCGACTCGTGGTTTTCGATGACGGCAGAACGCGCGAGGATGCCGCTCTCGGGGTCGATGGAGTAGTGGAGGGTGACGATGATGTTGCGCTCGATGTCTTTGAGGACAACGTCAAATCCGTGCTCCGTTGCCTTGTGGCTCTGATAGTGAAGGACGAGATCGCGATTTCCGTCGGCGAAGGTGACCTTGAGAGCGGGCTCGACGTAAAGGCCGTCCCCCCAGCCTGCATACTCCTGGGGTGTGGTGGTGTAGGAGGTATCGAAGGAAGCGGCTTCGCGCATGGGCACAGCCTGCGGGAAGTGATCGGTCGCAGCGAGGCGTCCGCCCCAGTAGAGCTGCTGCAATTCGCCGCGCGGATTGACGCCGAAGACATAGGAAACGTTTCCGCCATCGAGGCGAAAGGTTTTCGCGTTGTCATCGTATGCGGGAGTTTGAGCCATGCTTGTGATCGAGGCAGTCAGCAATACAAATCCTGAAAAGGTTTTCAACATGATGCGCTTTTCTTCCCTTCCCTGCAAACCGACCCATCATACCATTCAGGATTCCCATTCTTTGTGAGGACCGTTCCACAACAAACAACATTGAAATCTGTCACAGAAAGGATGGCCCTCAGACCGAATCGGCTATCCTGAACGTGCACCCCGGAGGTTCGCGGATGATCTCCCCTGCCGTCACCGCACCTGCATCTCCCACCCCCGTTGAAGAGATCGCGGCCGCCATTGATCGCGTCATCCAGTTGCATGGACTGAGTCTTGAAGACCGGCTGTGGCTGGCCCGCCATGGCGAAGAAGTTGTTGGGGAGCCGGGTCAGATCCTGTTTGAAGAAGGCGCTCCAGCCGACCGGATGATTCTTATCCTGAAGGGCGAGATTCACGTGCGCCGGCAGCGCGGCGGACCAATGGAGCTTTTTATTGGCCGCGCCGGGCAGATGACCGGCTATCTTCCTTTTTCGCGGATGAAGATTTCAGGCGGCCAGGGATTCGCAGTCTCACCGGTTTGGGCGCTTACGATCCACAAAGAGCTGTTTCCTGAGATGCTCGAGGCCATCCCATCGATGGCGCAGCGCGTCGTCTCCACGCTGTTGGATCGTGTGCGCGAGGTGACGCGGATCGAGCAGCAGGCAGAGAAGCTTTCGGCTCTCGGGCAAGCTAGCCGGCAACCTGGCTCACGAGCTCAACAACCCCGCTTCGGCAGCACAGCGCGCGGCTTCCAGCCTGGTCACGGAGCTTCGAGCGAACCGGAAAAATCGATTCAAGCTGGTAAACCTGTGCCTCTCGGACGAACAAATTGGGCGCATTCAGGATTGGGAGCAACGCATTCTGAGCCGCCGTGCCTCGGTGGATGGAGTGAACGCAGGCGAACTGATTGCACGCGAAGAGGCGCTGCGCAACTGGTTGAGCGAATTGCCGTGCGAGGAGTCGTGGGAGGTAGCGGCGCAGCTCAACGAACAGGACGTGAGTGTCGGCGACCTGGACGACTTGCGCAAGCTCCTCGGAGCGAATGAGGTTTGCGTCGCTCTCCAGTTCTTTGCGCGATATTTGCGATCGACTCGTTCGGTGGAGACGCTCATCAACTCGACAGACCGCATTTTCGATCTGATCAGTGCGGTAAAAGCCTACTCGTACATGGACCGGGCGCCGATACTCGAGGTCGACGTGCCGGCAGGGTTGGATGCAACGGTGCAGATGCTGCAGTCGCGTATGACGAATGTGATTGTCGAGCGCGATTACGAACCGGGTCTGCCGCACATCAGCGCGTATGGCAGCGAGCTGAACCAGGTTTGGACTGCGCTGATCGAAAATGCTCTGGACGCGCTGGGGAACCAGGGACTGCTGCGACTTGGTTGCAGACTCGAAGGTGAAATGCTCCTGGTGGAGATTTGGGACACCGGGCCCGGGGATTCCACCGGAACTGCAGGACCGGATCTTCGAGCCATTCTTTACGACAAAGCCGCCGGGACTTGGCCTTGGGCTGGGCCTCGATAATGCCATGCGCATTGTGCGCAAACATCGCGGTCACATCAGTGTGCGTTCGGAGCCTGGATCGACGTGCTTTCGGATTCGTCTACCGCTGGATCAGTTGCAGGCGTATTGAACGAAGCGTGGTGCAACGAAGGGTCAAGCGAGGAGAGGCCTGATGTCCGGCACGAAGAAAATGCCGACTGTTGCGCCGCTCCTCAACGTGCGCAGAGGATCCGAGGCGATTGAGTTCTACAAGTCGGCCTTTGGCGCTGTCGAGATATTTCGCACCGAGAGCCCTGACGGAGAAGTCGTGGCGCAACTGAGCATTGGCGATTGCGACTTCTGGCTCGCCGACGAGTCGCCGGAGCACCAGAACTTCAGCCCCGACGCGCTTGGCGGGAGTACGATGCGGATGGTACTGGTTGTGGAGGATCCCGACGGCGTCTTCAACAAAGCCATCGCGGCAGGCGCGAAAGAATTGTGGCCGGTTACCGACCAGAATTATGGCTGGCGCGTTGGCCGCGTCATCGATCCGTTTGGGCACCATTGGGAGATCGGCAAGCCGGTCTAGCACAGTTGTTGGGCACGGAGATCGAGCTCGATGAAAGGTCCCAGGACGCTTGAGACCGAGCGTCTGCTGTTGCGCAAACCTACCATCCGAGACGCACAAGCGATCTTCGAGCGCTACGCCGGGGACCCGACAGTAACGCGCTACATGAGCTGGCCAACCCACCGCACCGTCGCGGATACACGCGCATTCCTGGCCTGGAGTGAGGCGGATTGGGAGTTGTGGCCGGCAGGATCGTACCTGATTTATTCGCGCAAAACGAACGGTCTTCTTCTGGGCGGAACAGGACTCACATTCAAAACGCCCGCGTCTGCCGTGACCGGCTATGTGCTGGCGCAAGACGCTTGGGGCCAGGGCTTCGCGACTGAGTCGCTTTTGGCGATGGTTGAGCTAGCCCGGCAAACCGGTGTCAGGCGGCTCGAGGCAATCTGCCACGCTGAACATCGCGCCTCAGCTCATGTGCTGGAGAAATGCGGCTTTCATTGTGACGGTGTCAGCGCGTCCCACACTGAGTTCCCGAATCTTTCGCCGGGGTCGCGAAGCGACGTGCTGAGCTATTCGATGCGCTTCGATGCCTAGAACGAGACGTCGACCGGCTCAGTGACGCGCAGGACGGATTGGTCGCCGGTGCGCTGCTTCCAGGCGGCACGGATGGCCTCAATCTTGTCGCGGTTCTCCGGGATATCGGGATAGTCTATGACGAGCATTTTAGAGCGGAGTCGCTCAGGAGTGGTTTGATTCTTTCCCTGCCACTGGCCGTAGACATCCACAACGCTGAGGCCGTCAGGAAAGCGGGGTGTGACTTCCTTGTCGAGGAAGTCGCGCCATTGCGTCTCGGAGACACCCTTTTCCGTTGAGTCGGCCGGTCCCAATCCGAAATACAGCTTGGTATCGACCCAGCCTTTGGTTTGTCCCGGATGTGCCGGATCGCCAGCCAGCGTCGGGGCCAAGCTGCCGTGTGTCGAGGGGACGGGTTGATGCACACAGCCTGTGAGGGCTCACGGCAAGGCAGAACACACGGCATTCAGCTCAACACGGAGCTCGGCAGTTATTTCTCGATTTCCACACCACGCCAGAATGCAACGAAGCCCTTGATCTTGCGGGCTGCCGGTTTGGGATCCGGGTAGTACCAGGCCGCGTCGGGATTATCCTGGCCGTCGATCAAGAGGCTCATGTAGCGGGCCTGACCTTTCCAGGGACATGTGGAAGTGGTGCTGCTGGGGCGAAAAAATTCGCGCTTGAGGCTCGTCTCCGGGAAGTAGACATTGCCTTCGACTGTCTCTGTCACATCGCTTTCGGCGATTATCTTGCCATTCCAAGTTGCTCTTGCCATTGAGTTTACCGGCCCATCCACAGCTTCGCCCTCTTTGCCGACAGAATTCGCCGGCGAGGGCGATGACGGATACGACACTACCAGAGTTTGACTCGCGTGGCGAGTGCGGCTCTAGGTTCCGGGTCTCAGGAAAGATCTACTTTGCTGCGGTGACCGAGTCGATGTGGACGCTTTTCTTGTCGGCGTCAGCGGTTGCGTGGATGGTGACGTGTTCACCATAGTGACCCTTGACCGCGTCGGGATTATCAATACTCCAGACGGCCTTCTTCTCTTCGTCAACAAAGACGGGGGCCATCCCGCCTTCAATGCACTTCTTGACGCACGCCGCACCGGAGCCGGCGTGTTTGGCTCCGCACATGGAGTCAGACACCCAACCTTTGATCTCAGTGGAACCGGCAGCGTGCGCCGTGATTGCAGCAAACGATACCGAGAGAAGAAGTGCTGTTACCGAACGATTCTTCACAAAGCCTCCGGGAAGTTGATTGTTTATACCGGTCACCATGATGCTCTCGCGGCCTCTGATTGCACAAGCCCGAACCGCCCGGGCTATCAGATGGGGATGAGATTTGGCGAATTTTAACGGTTCTGCAGGCGCTTGCGTCTCGCTTCGACGTTTTTATGCACAATCTCATAACGAGCGGCCGCGGCTGAAAACCGGCTCACCAAATCGGAGGTTTTGGTCATGAAGCCGGGTGTCTTTTCCCGGATTGCTTCCAGGATGTGGGCAAACTTCGCCAGCAGGAAGAAGCCCTCGGCATTGCAGTCCACAAACAGCTCGGCCGAGACAGCGCCGTGCAGCACCATTGCGGCGGCCATTTCCCAGTAAGTAATGACTTGCCGGAACCAAGCGTTGTGAGGATCGGTCGAGTTGGAGGCGACCGCAAAGAAGTCGTCGGCTGTGTCGGGCCAGAATTCTCCCGTCATCCAGGCACGGGCCTGGCGCATGACTGCTTCAGTGCGCAGTTCATACAGCCTGAGAATAATTTCCGCATCGGCGGGCGTCGCGAGCATTCGTTCCAAGAGGGTTCTCCGATGCCAATGGTACCGGATTCAGGCGGAACGCGTATCTGGCCTACGCTGCGCAGCCGATCGAGAAGGTCGAAACGGTTTGCGAAGTTCCTGGGACGCGCGCAGCGCCTTCCATTCGGAGTCGGAGTAAAAGCGACCGGATCGATCGAGCTCGCCCGACGAGAGGCTATGGGCCACTTCGTCGAGTGCCTGCCGAATCGCAATGTGAATTTCTCGAGAGCTTATTGATCGCATCTTGCCGCCCTTTTTAGCTTTAACCAGCGCTTCATATCCCGCAACTGAATGACTCCGCCTCCGTGTCTACTCGCAATGCGAGCACGCTTAAAAGAATTATCGTATATCTCCAATTCATCGGCTAGTGGCATGTACAGCTTCAGCAGGTTCGCAAGTCCTGCGTAATACCTCCGGCGAATATCCTCGGGCCGAATGTTATGCCCGCCCGCACGAACCCGGCGCGCACCGTGTTCAATGGCATCCTCGGGAGACGGAAGCCACAAATAAAGGATGGTAATTCGCCAACCGGCTTGCTTGCACTCTTTGAGCAGGCGCGCGTATCCCTTGCCAGAAAGTGTGCTCTCGAAACCGAAGCTTGCGCCTTCCGATATGAGCGCATTCATGCGCAGAAGCATCTTACGCCCTGCAGCAATCGATGCTGATGCAACATCGTGGGGAGAAATCTCGCGAGCAAACTCGTCCGCGTTCAGGAATTCCCAGACCTGCGGAAACTTAAGCAGAAGCCTCCGCGCTGCGGTAGTTTTGCCTGCGCCTTTGGGGCCGCCGAGGATCACTTCCTCTTTCACGCGATCCCTAACTCAGACCGGCTGCAGTTCCTTCTTGCCATCCTCGCTCTCGACTACTGGGCCGTGCGTCTCGACGGTCGGTGGAGGCGGCGCATCGCCGATGCGCTTGGAGTAGGTGCAGACCACCGTGGGCTCGGCTGCTTCCGGCGTCTTTTTGCCGCGCTTCTTCGGCTTCGCCTCTTCTTCAGCGCCCTTCTTCTTGTTCGGACATTCCAGATAGACGCCGGACTTGAGAGTCTTCTCAACCAGATAGGAACTGCTGCATTTGGGACACTTCGTAGGCACCGGCTTGTTGTTCGAAGTGAAGTCGCACTTCGGATAATTGGTGCATCCCCAGAAGATATTGCCGCGCCGCGCTTTGCGTTCGGCGATGTCGCCGACGCCACACTTGGGGCATTTCATGCCTTCGATCAGGTTCTGCTTGATGTATTTGCACTTCGGATAACCGGAGCAGGAAACGAATTCTCCGTACGCGCCCTGGCGCAGCACGAGCGGCTTGCCGCAGACCGGGCAATCTTCGCCGGTCGGCTTGGGTGTGGATTGCTTCTGCTGCTGCTTCTGGCTCAGCTTGCGGAAGGTCTTGCAGGGCGGATCGTCGTTGTAGCCGGGGCACGACATGAACATGCCGAATGGCCCGCGCCGGAGCACCATCACTCGCCCGCAGTTCTCGCAATACTCTTCCTGCTCGCCCGCTTCCTGCGCCTCGGGCGTGTTCATATCCGGCTTGCCCGCGGTGTTTTCCTTGGTGAATGTGCAGCTCGCCGGGTCCTTCTTGTTATAGGCAGAACACGCAAAGAAGCTGCCGAATTTGCCCCACTTGAGCACCAGCGGCGACCCGCACAGGTCGCATTTTTCGTTGGTCACCTGCTCCATGCGCTTGATGTTGCGCATTTTTTTGTCGGCATGCTTGAGCTCATCTTCGAAGTGGTCGTAGAAACCGTTGAGCAGGTCGGTCCACTTCTCTTTACCTTCTTCGATGTCGTCCAGCTCCTCTTCAAGCTTGGCCGTATATTTGGTGTCGAAGATGTACGGGAAGCTTTCGACCAGCAGATCGCATACCACCATCCCTATTTCAGTGGGATAGAAGCGGCCGTTGATCTTGCTCACGTACTCGCGATCCTGAATGGTGCTGATGATCGAGGCATACGTGGAAGGCCGTCCGATGCCGCGCTCTTCAAGCACCTTTACCAGAGAGCCTTCGTTGTAACGCGGAGGAGGCGAAGTGAAATGCTGTTCGTCGAGCAGCTTCTCCAAAGCCAGCGCCTTCACATTATCCAGATTGGGCAGCTTGTTCGCAGACTCCTCGTCCTCGTCCTTCTTTTCTTCCTGCACTTCGTAGACCTTGAGGAAGCCGTCGAAGCGCACCACCGAACCGCTTACGCGAAAGTCGTAGGACTTTCCTGTCTTCGAGGAAACCGCGACAATCTTCGCCGTGGTTACATCGAAGATCGCCGGAGTCATCTGCGAAGCCACAAAACGCTGCCAGATCAAGCGGTAAAGCTTGAGTTGCTCCTCGGTGAGATAACGCGCGATCGACTCGGGCGTACGGGTTACATCGGAAGGACGAATCGCTTCGTGCGCATCCTGCGCGTCCTTTTTGCCCTTGTATAAATTCGCCGATTCCGGCAGATACTTTGCTCCCAACTGCTTGCCGATCCATTCACGCGCCGCCTCAATCGCCTCCGGGGCAATGCGCGGAGAATCGGTACGCATGTAGGTGATGAGGCCGACCATGCCCTCGGAGCCGATTTCGACGCCCTCATAGAGCCGCTGCGCAACGCCCATGGTGCGCCGCACGTTGAAGCCGAGTTTGCTCGATGCATCGCGCTGCAATTGGCTGGTGATGAACGGCGGCAACGGCTTCCGCTGTTGCTCTCTCGATTGAACTGAATCCAGAGACCATTTCGCTCCTTCGAGAGCACCGACCACTTCCGCCATCGATTTGCTGTCGGGGAGAGCATTCGCGATGAACTGATCTTTGCCGTCCTTGTCTTTACCGTTCGCAACCCGCACCGGTTCTCCGCCGATGCCGACGAACCGCGCCTTGAAAGTCTTATCCGCCTGACGCTCGGGATGAAGCAAGGCGTCGAGTGTCCAATATTCGACAGGCTGGAATGCGCCAATCTCCCGTTCGCGCTCCACAATCAGGCGCACGGCAACAGTTTGCACGCGACCCGCCGAGAGGCCGCGGCGCACCTTGTCCCAAAGCAGCGGAGAAATCTGATAGCCCACCAGCCGGTCAAGCACACGGCGTGTCTGCTGCGCATACACGAGATTCTGATCTACATCGCGAGCGTGCTTGAATGCCTCCTGCACGGCCTTTTTCGTGATCTCGTTGAAGGTGACGCGACGAATTTTTTTCCGCTCTTTGGCGTTCGTTCCAAGCTGAATGGCGAGGTGGTAGGCAATCGCTTCGCCTTCGCGGTCGGGGTCAGGCGCCAGGAAAATTTCGTCCGCAGCAGCGCCGGCACGCTTCAATTGCGCAACAACCTTCAATTTGTCGGGAGACACTTCGAGCGTCGGCTCGAAGGTGCGGTTCGCGAGCTCCACGCCGATGTCTTTTTTAGGCAGGTCCATGATGTGGCCCACCGAGGCCAGCACCGAAAATCCTTTGCCCAGATATTTCTCGATCGTCTTCGCCTTGGTGGCAGATTCGACGATCACCAGTGATTTCGCTCATTGCTTTCCTTCATTGCTGTTTACGAATTGCGTTTGGCCTGTTGGACTACTTGCAAGCCAATCCGTTTTGTCCCGATACGATTTCTTTCGTCATTTTGCACCGTCCCGTTTCTCACCGCTGAGGAAAAACAGGCTGCAAAAGTTGCACCCTACCACGGAACCCTGCTGCGTTTCCACTCGCAAATCGGCATTCTGGCAGGCTTGCGTGCCTGATTGGATACCCGCCAGACCACGAGGATGGCGCAGTAACATTTGCAGAAACCGCCATTTGGGGACGAGCAAAAAGTCGGGATACGATCACAATGCACGAACGTAATTCTTTCCCGGCAGTTGGCGAATTCTGCCGGCGATCTCCAATTCAAAAAGCGCTGTGAACACCTCCGCCGAGGTCAACTGGCTCTCCAGGCTTTCCAGGATTTCGTCGATCTGGAGAGACTCGTCCGCATGGAGAACTTCAAGGACGATCGACTCTTGAGGCCGTAACACCGGGTCAGGCAGAAGAGATGCGGGGGCTTCACGTTTGGATTCATGACCGGATTCGACTTGAGCTTCGTCTTCCAGCTCCCGCCGCACCTGCGAAGGCAGATCTTCCCATATGTCTTCCCATGTGGCGACTAGCTTTGCGCCCTGTTTAATCAACGTGTTGGGAGTCCAGGAATTCTTGTTGGTGACGTTGCCGGGGACCGCGTACAGGTCGCGATTCTGCTCGGCCGCGCAACGAGCGGTGACACGCGTTCCGGAGTTCTCGCTCGCCTCCACGACGAGGACGGCAATGCTCAGTCCGCTCAGAATACGGTTGCGGCGCGGAAAATTCTGCGGCGCCGGAAAAGTTCCCAACGGCATTTCGCTCACGATTGCGCCACCGCCGGCCAGAATCTCCTCCGACAGTCTTCTTGTTCTCCTTCGGATAGACGACATCGATGCCCGTGCCCCAGACGGCTACCGTCGGCATACGCGCAGCGAGGGCGCCTTTGTGCGCGCAGGTATCAATCCCCCGCGCCATGCCGCTCAATATCAGCAGACGCCGCGCCGCGAGATCGCGCGCCAGCATCTCGGCAACGCCGGAGCCGTACGGCGAAGGATGGCGTGTGCCCACAATCGCGATCGACGGGCGCGTCAACAATCGTACGGCGCCGCTGCACCCACAGCACCGGCAGGCGGATCGTAGATCTCCTTGAGACGCTCGGGATATTCGGCGCAACCAAAGGTGCAGATCGTCCCACCCTGCTCAACCACTTGCGCCCATTCGCGTTCGGCTGCGTCGCGGCCTTTGCCGTCAAAGATGAATTGCGCGGCTGGGGCGGGAAACTTGAGGCTCTCGAGCTCGGTCAGCGAGATGTGGAATATCTGGCCAGGCGTATCCAGCAATCTCACGGCATCGAGGATTCGTTTGGGACCGAGTCCGGGCGCCAACGTCAAGGCCAGCCACGCGAGCCGATCGTCATCGAGTTGAGAAGCAGCTGGAGGGATCGACTGCAAGAGCAAACCTGGATTCACTGGAGCGCGCGCATGCGTCGGAACGCACTCCCGATCGACCGCGAAGGTAACCGGAATCGCTTTCTTTGGTAATTTCCGTCACCTTAACCGGCATCGTAGGGGAAGTCAAGGAGAGCCACCACATGTGTTGTCGCGAGAGCCGGTCCGAGAATATACCGGGATTCGGTTGCGTGAGGGTTGCAAATGCGTCCATCCCGGCCGTTAGAACGCATCGAATCGACCCGGTTGTTAGTCTAATAGAACGTGAGTTTCCAAACAGATAGCCGCCTGCGGATTGCAGCCATTCGATTTTTGAATCCCGCGCCGCTCATGTGGGATTTCGAGCATCCCCCGCTGGATAGGGAGCTGGCATCCCGCTACAAGATTGACTGGATGCTGCCCTCGGAATGTGCGGACCAGTTGGCCTCGGGCGCGGCCGACATCGGATTGGTGCCGATTGCCGCACTGGCTACGACGCCCGGCCTGCGCATTTTGCCTGGTTGCACCATCGCCTCGAAAGGAAGCGTGCGGTCGCTGCTGCTGGTGCATCGCGACACGCAACGTCTGGAATCCGTGCGCAGGGTAGCCGCCGACACAGCAAGCCGAACCACGATTGCTTACGCGCGCATTCTCTTTCATCAATGGGGGAATCGCGATGTCGCATTCCTGCCGATGGCGGCCGATCTGGATACGATGCTGGAACACGCCGATGCCGCGATCGTGATCGGCGACCCGGCGCTGATGGCTCTCGAAGAGCGTGCCAACCGATTCGAACGAACCGGCGAAGAGCTGGTCTATCACGACCTGGCCGAAGAGTGGCATGCGCTTACCGGATTGCCCTTCGTCTCCGCCGTCTGGGGCGCGACTGCCTCGAAAGCCACTGCGTGGAGCAGGCCTCTGGAGGAGAGTATTGCCGCGACTTCATTCATTCGCGCGATCGGGGACTGCAGAACATCGATGCGCTCGCGGCCGAGTGGGCGCAGCGGATGGCGCTGACGGAGCAGACCATCCGGTCATACCTGACCACAAACATTCACTACGTGCTGGATGAAGAGTGTCTGGAGGGCATGCGGGGTTTCTTCCGCGTGGCGGCCGAGGCGGAGGTGCTGCCGGAGTATTCGTTCGAATCAATTGCGGATGCGTTCTCATTGCGCTCATAGACAAGGGCAGTATACTGCTCGCAGATCAGACAAGACTCCGGAGGTGTGTGCAGTGCCGACCTCTCTCTGACAGGCGCAATGAAAGCCATGGTGCGACAGCATTTCGAGGACTTCGTGAACAACAAGAAAGCCGATGTGATCCGGCACAACATGACTGCAGGCTTTCTGGATCACGATGGTCCGGGCGGGTAAAGAGACCGGCGTGGACGGGGACGAAGCGATGATGCGCAGCATGTACTAGGTTTTTCCCGATCTGCGGATCACCGTCGAAGAGATGATCGCCGAAGGCGACAAAGTGGTATGCCGCAATCGCTGGAGGGGCACAAACGCCAAGACCGGCAAGCGGATCGAGTTCCATGGGTTTGTGGAGTGGCGGTTCGAGGGCAACAAGATCGCCGAAGCGCTGGGCGACCGTGACCGCGCCAACCGAGATCGGCTGAGTGTGGAGGGATGAGAGAGGCCTGCGTGTTCTTACTGCGCGCCAGTCATGAAAGCCTTCAGATCTCCCAGCGCAGCAGCGCCGCGCCGACGGTGAAACCGGCACCCACGGCGGCCAGCAGCACGAGATCGCCCTTCTTCAGCTTCCCCTGTTCGATGGCGGTTTCCATGGCCAGAGGAATGGTGCCGGCCGACGTGTTGCCGTACTTATCAATATTGATAATGACGCGCTCCGGATCCATGCCCAGACGGTCCGCAGTCGAGGTGATGATGCGCTTGTTGGCCTGGTGGGGAATGAAGACATCCAGATCGGCGCCGGTGACTCCGTTGCGCTCGAGCACCTTGGTCGTGGCCTCCGCCATTTTGCGAACGGCGAACTTATAGACCGCCTGGCCGTCCTGGTAGATGTAGTGCATCTTCTTGTCGATGGTTTCGTGGGTCGGCGGGTTCAGGCTGCCGCCGCCTTTCAGGTTCAGTGACACGCCGCCGGAACCGTCGACCTCGTGGACGAAATCGATAAAGCCGATTTCGCCCTCGGCTGCCGGCTCGATCAGCACGGCGCCGCCTCCATCGCCAAAGAGAATGCAGGTGGCGCGGTCGGTGTAGTCGGTCATGCGCGTGTTGGCGTCGGCGCCGATGACCAGTACTTTGGAATGTGCGCCGCTTTCGACCAGCTTGACGCCCGCCTGCAATGCGAAAACAAATCCTGAGCAACCGGCCGAGACGTCGAATCCCCATGCGCCTTTGGCGCCGATCTTGTCCTGCACCAGGCAGGCTGTCGATGGGAACATCATGTCGGGTGTGACGGTGCCGACGATGATGGCTTCGACCTCGGTGGGCTCGATGCCGCGCGCGGCGAGACATTTTTTTGCCGCTTCGACGCACATATCGCTCACGCCGAGTCCTTTGGCGAGGACATGACGCTCGCGGATTCCGGTGCGTTCCAGGATCCACTGGTCGTTGGTGTCGACCATCTTTTCGAGGTCTTGATTGGTGAGGACTTGAGGAGGAACGTAGGTGCCGAGCGCCGTGATTTTGGCGCGCCGGCCCACCACAGGACGAACGGTGAGGCTCAATGGATTCTCCTTACAACACTCGTCGTCGGGCAAAATCAGCCGGACGATTCAAAGCAAAAGCGCCTGCGGGTAGCTAGCAATTAGCCCGGAGCTCTTAGCAAAAGCGCTGACGGGGATTTCCTGATGCGACCAGCACTTTGTCACGTAAACGCACCCACGGCGCCAAAAAAGTACCGGGTGACCTACTGCGCCCGTACTAGCCCGTTACCGTTGCTTCCTTCCGGACCTGGCGGGGTTGGCGGGATTACGTCGCGTAGGACCCGGCACTGATTGATTTTACCACCCGTGCGCAGGAGCATTTTTGCGGTCAGACCTGTCTGTTGCGGAGCCCATCACGGGCGCGCGATGGGATATTCTTTTGGCGCCTTGATAACCCATTGATAGGAGGGCGCGAAATGAAAATCAAAACCCAACTTCTGTCGTTCTGCATTTCTTGTGCATCCCGATTCTGGTTGCCGCGCAAGGTCTTCCTCCGCTCGGCCAGTCGTCCGATCAAAAACCCGCTGCGGCCCCGCCCGCGACCCGCGCCGCCAAGCTGGCTCACAGTTGAAGCAGCGAATGCCGATCTGAAAACTGCGCGCACAGCCAACCAGGAAAAGCGCTATGCGGACGCGGAAGCGCTGATGGTGCGGGACACCGCTGCCCGCTCCGACATGCCCTATTTGTGGATCGAACTGGGACAGGCGCAACTGGGCGAAAAAAAATACGACGACGCGGAGGCCAGCTTCAAGGCAGCATTGGGAGGCGGAGGGCAAGTGAAAGCTACAGCCGCCAAAGAGGGATTTTATGCCGCGGATGGAAAAGGGACGCACTCGGGGATAACGCATCTCGGATGCGGCAGTCACAACTGCAAAGCAAAATCGGCCCGGAAGTGCAAGGGCATCAGCTACTCGAGTCTCGGGCAGCTCTACATTCTGTCGAACAAGGTTCCAGACGCCAAGGCTGCTTTTGACGAGGCGGCCAAGGACTTTCCCGGCGCAGGCGCCGCTCTACTATCGCAATGAAGCTGTTTTCTTTTTGCAGGCCGGGAATGCTGTGGAGCAAGTAGCGGCGGCGGACAAAGCCATTGCTGTCGACCCGACGCGCGCTGTTCTTTATTTCTATAAGGGACAGGGCCTTGCCGCACAGGCCACCGTCGACCCCAAGACGCAGAAACTTGTGCTGCCCGCGGGCTGCGCAGACGCGCTGCAGAAATACCTGGATCTAGATCCTTCGGGTCCGTATTCGACGGATGCAAAGGGAATGCTTGCGGCCGCGGGCGTGGCTATCAAAGCGGCGAAGAAGTAATCGCTTTCAGCACACCAGTGTCCCCCTGCGCATTTGTCGTTGCATCCTGGTACGAACCGGCGGAGAATCATTGCGATTTCCAGAACCCTCAAAGACTTTGCTGTGGAGGATACTCGTGAACGAAGCTGGCGCTGCATCAACACCCGCATGGTCACGTCCATGTGCATAACGATTTGTATCCAGACCACCACGCGCATCTTCACAACCACTCGGTAGCCGGCGGTGCACACGACATCGCGACGCGACTTTTTCCGCGTGCTCATGGGAGGCGCACTGGCCGGAGCGTCGGTTTTGGAGCTCGCGTACCACCGCGCAGCATGGGCGCGTGCGGCTGCGCCCGCAGAGGGCCAAGCTCTTCGACCTGCAGCAGGCGGCGGATGGGGTTTTCTTCGCCCATGCACGCGCGCAAGCGATGATCAACTGCAATGCCGCTGTTTTTGTGCGATCAAAGGATGTGGTGATCGTCGACGCGCACTCCAAGCCATCGGCCGCGGCGGCACTCCTGGCCCAAATCAAGCGCGAAGTAACGACCAAGCCGGTTCGCTACGTAATCAATACGCACTTCCATTGGGACCACACCCAGGGCAATCAGGCCTATGCGCAGACTGGCTCGAAGGTTGATTTCATCGCCACCTCAGCCACCAAGCAGCTCATGTCGGATCTGGCAGTCACTCGGATGAAGGCTTCCGTCGATGCCGTGCCGCAGCAGATTGACAAATTGCGCGACCGCGCCGCGCATTCAACGTCTCCCGAAGAGAAAGCTTTGTGCTCAGACCAGATTCGCCAGATGGAGTCGTACCTGGCTGAGCTCAAAAACTACCAACTTGAATTGCCGACGATCACCTTTGACAAATCCTATGCGCTCTCCGATCCCGCATTCGACTTGCATCTCGATTTCCATGGACACGCGCACACCGCCGGAGATCTCTTCGTTTTCTGCCCGCAACAGCGCGCGTTGGCCACTGGAGATGCGAGTCATGGCTGGCTGCCGAACATCGCGGATGGCTTTCCGCGGGGTTGGCCACGCACCATCGATGAAGTGAGCCAGGCTGACTTTAAGCACATTCTCAGCGGCCATGGCCCTTTGCAGTCGGACCGCACCGTGATGATGAATCAGAGAAATTACATCGAGGAACTCACGGAGAAGGTGGAACAAGGCAAAGAAAGCCGGCCTGGCGCTCGACAGAGATGCATCAGCGCTTCACCGTGGCCTCGCTGCGGTCGCTCCAATCCAATGGCTATGCTGCACTGCTGGCGCGCAACCAGGCAGACGGCAACCCGCACTTTGGCGAGATGTCTCCGCTTCAGGATGACGTGAACGAGAATATCCAGCAGGTCTTCGACAACCTCGATCGGGTTTGAGCACGCGCAAGGCGTGTGTCCGCTAAACCGTGCAGGCCCGAACCTCGTAGTGGGTTGCGACTGGTTCGATTCGGCTCAGGAGCGCTCTTGCTTCGGGTTCGAACACTGCAGTCGTGTAATCCTGTCCCGCAAAACGCTGGATCGCCTCCACCGAATCGAAAAGATTCACCACCAGAAACTCCGCTTCGTTCGTATCGTCTCTGCGGAGAACGTACCCGCCCCGGTAGCCCTCAATTTCACGCAAACCGGGCAACACTTTCGACTTCAGAAGACCCTCGTAGGCATCCGCATTTTTGGCCGTTGTCCAGCCGCGCCAATGTCGAGCAACCATGTCTCCTCCTTTGTGCGACCCTAGTTCGATTATCAGCGCCAAAACTCCACTCCCGGTACAATAAGGGAGTGAGTAAACTTTCCGCACCCACGGCCCCTTCCGTGGGCTTTATTTCGTTAGGCTGCCCCAAAAACCTCGTCGATTCCGAGGTCATGATGGGCCTGCTCAATCGCGCCGGCGCGCGGCTAACCGCAAAGCCCGAAGACGCCGAGATCCTCGTCGTGAACACCTGCAGCTTTATCGACACGGCCAAGCAGGAGTCGGTCGATACCATCCTCGAAATGGCTCGCCTCAAGACTTCCGGCTCGGCTAAGAAGCTCATCGTTGCCGGGTGCCTGGTGGAGCGTTATCGAGACGAGATCAAAAAGAACATCCCTGAAGTGGATGCAGTGGTCGGGACGGGCGAGCTGGAATCGATTCTGGAGGCTGCGGGTATCGCGCCGAGGGCCGTTGCATCGCCGTCGCCATTCAATATTTTGAGCGGGAATGGACACGCGGAGATTCGTGAAGGACGGGAGTCGGGAGCGGGTACTCATAAATCGACCCCCTTAGCGCACACCGAGGACGGCCCGAAGGGCTTCCGGCCGGAAGGCGACCATCGGGAGAAGCAAGGGCGCTTTAGCCGCGAGGATTGGCAGGGCGCCGGACATCTGCTGCCGACGTATCTCTACAACGAAGACACGCCGCGCTTCTTGTCGACCGGACGCACATCGGCGTATATCAAGATCGCGGAAGGCTGCGATCATCCGTGCAGCTTCTGCATTATTCCGAACTTGCGCGGAAAGTTTCGCTCGCGACGCTTCGAATCGGTGGTTGCCGAGGCGCAGAGGCTCGTGGCAAGCGGCGTGCAGGAGATCACGCTGATCGGGCAGGATACGACCTGCTATGGCGAGGATTTGGGGATTAAGGATGGGCTTGCGACGCTGCTCGACAACGCTTGCCGGCATCGAGGGCTTGCGTTGGCTGCGGTTCCTTTACGCCTATCCAAATCGGATTACGGGGCGTCTGCTCGATACGATCGCGAAGCACGACAACATCTGCAAATATCTCGACGTGCCTTTACAACATGCGTCACCGGACGTTCTGAAGCGGATGAAACGCGGGGCCGGGGCTGAGATTTTTCTGAAGACTTTGGAGAAGGTGCGTGTTGCGGTGCCTGGCATTGCTCTGCGCACCTCGTTCATCGTCGGCTTTCCGGGCGAGTCGCGCCAAAGATTTTGAGATTCTGGAGGAGTTCATCGGCGAGGCCAAGTTCGACTGGCTAGGCGTCTTCAACTACTCCGATGAAGAGGGATCGGGAGCTTTTTCTCTCGGCGAGAAGCTTCAAAAGCGGACCATTGAGGCACGAAAGCGGCGGCTGATGAAGCTGCAGCAATCGATCAGCAAACGCGCGAAACAGCGGTGGGTGGGCCGTGAAGTGACGATTCTGGCGGAAGGCGAGAGCGAAGAGACGCCAATGCTTTGGGAGGGCCGCACGCAGTTCCACGCTCCAGAAATTGACGGCAAGGTGTACATCAACGACTTTGGAAGTTTGGAGACCTTGCAGGCGGGTAGTTTCTATCGTGCCGAGATCACCGAGGCGCACGAATACGATGTTGTGGCGCGGATTGTGTCGGATTCGCTTTAAACTGTTTTTCAATGGACGATCTTGGCTACTTGAAGTCGCCGCGGGCGCTGGCCCCCATTCTGGCTCGCACAACAGAATTGAATTTCAACATGGCGTCGGACCCGCGCACGGGCGCAATGCTGCAAATGCTTGCGGCTTCAAAGCCGTGTGGCCGGCTGCTGGAACTGGGCACGGGAACCGGCATCGGAACGGCATGGCTGTTGTCGGGTATGGATGCAGCGTCGACCCTCATCAGCGTCGATACAGATCATCAGGTGCAGGCTGTGGCGCGCGAAGCCTTGTGCCACGACACGCGCCTGAAGCTGCTGTCGCACGATGGAGCCGCGTTCCTGTGGCGCCAGCCCAAGAAGAGCTTTGACCTGGTATTTGCCGATGCTATTCCCGGAAAGTACGAAGCACTGGATGAAGCGCTGGCGATTGTGAAGCCCGGCGGATACTACGTGATTGACGACATGCTGCCGCAACCGAACTGGCCGGAGGGCCATGGGGACAGGGCCCAGGCCCTGTTGGATCGCCTGGCTACTGACCCGCGATTCGTGATGTTGCCGCTGGTGTGGTCGACGGGAGTTGTCGTGTTAGTGAGAAAATCTCCTCAGGAAGTTGTGCCGGAGTGATAGACGTGCCCGCGAAGAAAAAATCCGTGAAGGTTCTGCATTGCCCCACCTGTGGGATGCTGGTCAGTCCAAAAGACGAGGACTTTCCGTTTTGCAGCGATCGCTGCCGCAAGATCGATCTCGGCAAATGGGCGATGGGTGTCTACAAGATCAGCTCGCCTGTCCTCGATCCGGAAGTGCTGGAAGACTTGGGCGGCATGAGCGGCGGACAAAATAAAGGCTCGGATGAAGACTAGCGGAGCAAACTCCGCGGCTCAGCCAGCCTCCACGCACAAGACCGCCTGGGCGTGGGTGATCGCGACCTTTTTTGGCGCCGGACTTGGCAAGCCAGGCCCCGGGACATGGGGTTCGATCGCTGCCCTCCTGCTATGGGCCGCGTTTGCCTGGAGTTTCCATCCGACATCCCGACTCCTTTTAATACTCTGCTGGCGGGAGTCGTTTTTTCGATCGCGCTGGGCGTACCGGCGGCGACTCTTGCCGCGCGCGAGAGCGGACGGCATGATCCCAGCTTCGTGGTCATCGACGAAGTGGCCGGCCAGTGGATTGCCCTGCTGGGCAGCCGCGCAAATTGGCGAACTGCGGTTCTGGCTCTCATCCTCTTTCGGCTCTTTGACATTACCAAACCGTTTCCTGCGCGACAGCTGGAAAGCCTGCCTGAAGGCTGGGGCATCGTTTTCGACGACGTGGCCGCCGGGCTGTATGCTTTGGGAGTAGGTTGGTTGCTGCGGCATTTCATTCCGCTGCTGCAAGGTTAGGGCTTGTTCACACCATCTGGCCCTGAGGTGCAACATGGCTCGGACACGTTCCCAATCCGCAACGGAAGACGTATTTGCCGATCCGCGCATCGACGACGTCGCTCCCGCATCGGCGTTGCCCCTCGGTGAAGTGGAAATCACCGGTGTCCATCTGGGTCCTCACTCTTCGGGGCCGCCGGTCGTACTGGTCGGCACGCAGCCGGCGCAGGTGCTGATGAGCCGGCCGAGCCGTCTGGCCTTTCGCGTACCCGAAGAGGCCACAACGGGGCTGATCGAAGTACGGTCGCCGGTGGGTGTCAGTAATGCTGCACCTCTGCGCGTGGCACATGAACTCACCAGCGGGCTGCACCCGGTGACCAGCCCCGCCGTCAGCCGCTCGGGCATGGTTTACTCCACGATTTCCGGTCCGCGCGGGAAACAGACGCCTGTTTCGGTGGTGCGGGTGAGCCCCGATGGGCGGGCCACGCCTTTCGTGACTGGGATCCTCAACGCCACGGGCCTGGCCTTCAGTCCTGAAGGCGATCTTTTCGTGACTTCGCGGGCCGAAGGAAATGTCTATCGCGTGGATGGGGCAGGCGAGTCGACGCTCTACTCCGAAGGCATGGGCGTTGCCACCGGCGCCGTGTTCGATCAGGAAGGCAATCTCTACGTCGGCGACCGCAGCGGAACCATCTTCAAGATCGATCCGCAGCGGAAGATTTTCGTTCTCGCTACGCTGGAGCCGAGCATCTCGGCCTACCACCTATCCATCGATTCGGAGGGCACACTTTTCGTTACCGGACCCACACTCTGCTCGAATGACGCAATCTGGGCCATTGATACGCATGGCCAGATGCGAGCCTGGTTTCGTGGTCTTGGCAGGCCACAGGGCCTGGCGCTATCGAAAGACGGGGACGTCTACGTGACCGCGTGTTTGCGCGGCCGGCGCGGGCTGGTGCGTGTCACTCCCGCAGGCGAAACCAGCCTGGTTGTGGCCGGGAACAATCTTGTTGGCGTGGCTTTCTCGCCCTTGGGCACCACCATCCTGGCGACCAATGAGGCGGTTTACGATGTGGACCTGGGCGTCGAAGGGATGAATGTTTCGTAGCATGAGAGTTTCCTGACTGGTTTCCAGCTTCCTCCCCTTCCCTGTCTGTTGCCAATCGCAGCCCAGCAGGCGAAGGATCAAAATCGACCTCCGCCGCATTATCCTAACTAGAGGCTGAACGCCAGGAGCTAGTCGCTGCAAATATGAAATCGGAAATCATCGCTGTCGGCTCCGAGATGCTTACTCCGTTCCGACAGGACACCAACTCTCTTTACATCACAGAAAAGCTCAACGAAATCGGCGTGACCGTCGCCTTCAAGACCATCGTTGGCGATCGGCAAAAAGATCTGGTCAGCGCCGTCCGCACAGCGCTTGGGCCGGACCGACATCATTATCCTGGTCGGCGGCTTAGGACCGACGGAAGACGACCTCACGCGCGAGGCTGTGGCTGAAACGCTTTCGCTGAGCCTGCGGCGCGAACCCGTGCAGGTTGCCGCGCTGCACGCGCGCGCAGCCACGTGGCGCATCTCGATGCCGGAAAACAATCTGAAGCAGGCTGACGTGATTCAGGGCGCAACCGTTTTGACAAATCCCAACGGCAGCGCTCCAGGGCAATGGCTCGACACCATATTCGAGGGCTATCGCAAGCTCATCATGATGGTGCCGGGACCGCCGCACGAGTGCCATGCGCTCTTCGACGCGGAGTGCCTGCCGCGCCTCCGCGACGAGTTGCCTCCACGCGCAATTGCTGTGCGCACGCTCAAGGCTGCGATGATTCCCGGAATCGCAGGCAGACAAACTTCTGGCGCCAATTTATACCGAGTACAAGGATGTGGAGACGACCATCCTGGCCCACAACGGAGACATTCAGCTCACGTTGATCTGCTCCAAGTCCACGCAGGCTGCGGCCAATCTGCGCGTGGAGGAGCTCGCGGGCAAACTGGAGGAGGCCCTCGACGACTGGCTCTATTCTTCTGAAGGCGAATCGCTCGAGCAAATCGTTCTGTATTATCTTGGCTTGCGGCAGGCGACTCTGGCAGTAGCCGAAAGCTGCACGGGCGGGCTCGTTGCGCAGCGCATCACCGCGGTTCCCGGCAGCTCGCGTTCGTTCCTCGGGGGCGCGGTTGTGTATTCCGATCCGCTGAAGACCTCGTTTCGCAAATGTGCCGCCGGAGATGATCGCCCAGCATGGCGCTGTTTCCACTGAAGTGGCCTCGGCAATGGCCGAAGGAATCCGCAAGCGGACTGGCGCCACACTCGGCGTCGGTGTGACAGGCATCGCCGGCCCCACGGGCGGCACCGAATCCAAGCCCGTCGGCCTGGTGTATTTCGCAGTCTCCGATTCGCAGAAGACAGATTCCTTCAATCGGACGTTTCGTGGAGATCGGGATCGAGTGCGGCAATGGGCGGCGCAGCAGGCGCTGGATCTGATTCGCAGGAAATTGATGTAGGGAGGATTTCCACCAACGGTCATCGGCAATCGGAGTAAGCGAAGTTCTGTAGCTTCTCAATGATCTCCTTTGCCCTCTGTGCCGAGCTCACTGGGAGTAAAAAGTGATCAACGGTTCCGTCGAAAACGACTAAATGATTCGTCAACTTTGTCTCTCGGATGACTGGCTGACAGGTTTGTATTCGCAGCCACGTGAAGGTGCACGACGGTCGCTCAGTGCAAACAGAGTTTGTCGCGGAGGCTAACTCGACAGGCCTGGCTTCAACGACTCCAAGCCTGTTGGCGATCACGCGCGTCAGCAAAAGACGAATCGAGAATTGAGAGTCGTCTTGCAGTTTTCCGGTCTGTTTCTTGCCGACGATTCCCGCGAAGGAATCAGTGAGTACGGTGTTGATACTGATGGAACACCGGTCTACTGAAAAGTCTTTTATCGCTCCGTAGACAGATCCGGAATACGCCACCCGCTGATTTTCCTTATCAACGAACGATTGAGTGTATAAGGTGTATTCTCCTCCTCGTTCTTCAGAATCGAATATCCGCAAGCAGGTTCTTTTCGGCTGCGCCGGGTTGTACGGCCTGCGAAGCACCGATTGTCTGACAAAAGCAGATTGGAGGGACCATGCCCGCGAACAGGCATCCGACTAAGAGCACTCGCATGTTGCTCCGCTGTGGCATGAATTGTGCCGCTGTGCAGTTTTTCGTTCAATGCACGTTATTCCCACGCAGAAGAGCATTTCGATCCGTAGATCAACGACGCCCCATTGAGGCACAGTTTTTAGACTCAGGATTGATCGTTCGGCAAACATAGAATCGCAGCTCTGCCTCCAGTAAGAAATCAAACCTGTTCGAGAAGTGTGTGCAATGCGAAATTTACCTCGAATTCGCGAAATTGTAACTCCTTCCCTTATCGTCGATCACGATAATCCTCGCGTGCCGCGAAGCGACCGGCGCGATGAGAGGAATTCCTCATGTCCCACGAAGCAATTCAACATCACAAGCAGGCAGCGGAGCACCACGACCACGCTGCGCGCCACCACCGCGAAGCCGCCCAACACCATGAAGGCGGCAATCACGAAGCCGCCGCCCACCATGCCCACCTGGCGCACGGCCACCATGTCCAAGCCACCGAGCACGCAGAAGAAGCCGCCAAGCACCACGTCGAAGCGCACGGCCAAGTGCACGCCTAAGCAATCACACGCGCATTGTTTTGCTTCACCTCCGACTCCGAAGAGGGTCGATTGCAAACTGGCAATGCCCGCGGGCCTGAGCGTCAAGGACGGGCCCGCGGAAGCCTTGCGGACCCTTCGCGGATTCAGACCGATTGACTCGGCCCCGCCGCCTCTGCAAGACTCCGGCCATGCGATACAGCGGAAGGGTGGAGTATGCAGACGCCCGAAAAATGCGCCAACGCAACAAGGGCTACTATCGGGTTCTTCACTGGCCAATTTGGATCTGGGTTTTCTTTCTGACCCCGGGGCCGTTGACCTTCTCGCTTTTCGCGCATGGCTTCAGCTGGGCTAATTCGGCGTGGCTTGTGACCGTGCTCCTCGGGACGGGTATTGCGGGACTCTACGGGCAGATGCCGGGGGTTGAGGCGCGCCCTTATATCCTGCGCTTCGATGAGGACAAGCCCAATCCTCTTTATCGCAAGGTCTGCTATACGTTCGCGTGGAATGCGGTGCTGAACTTTGCGCTGATGAACCTGGCGGGATTGACGATCGCCAGCGTAACGGGCGTCTGGTATATGAAACAGCTCTATGAGTACGCGTACTTCCCTCTTTGCGCTCTCATTCTGCTGCTGGGCGCTTTCGGAAAACTGCCCCGCGTGGGCCGCTCGACCAAGGGCGAAGGCACGGAGCGCCGTTATTTCTACGGCTCGGTCTGGGCCGCCACGATCGCCCAGACGCTGCTTCTTGTTCTTTGGAAAACCTTGCCCGTGACGCGGGCGGGGAGCCTGATTAAGCTCGCCGTTTATGCGGGGACGTTGATCGCCGTGGGCGCAGCGGCATACAACGGCGCGCTACCGCGCACGCGTCCCATTCTGCCCGGCGAAGTGATGGTCGACTGAATCCAAGAGCCGTCGCCAAAACCTCAGACTTCGACTCGGCGTTCGAATAAAGCGAAGGGCTGGGAGAAGCAGATCCCCCGCCGACCCCATGAACAACTACGTTGCACGTGGGGTCCCAAATCGCCCCAGCGACGGCGACCTGTCGCCCGGGACCCCGACAAACGCGCGGTTCTCAGGATAGAGATTCTATGGGATGCGGAGGCCGCGCCCGATCGAGCGGGCCGAGAACCAATCAGGCCTTGGTAACAGGCGTATATCCCGATGAAGATGCTTTCTTCATCGCCGAAATTCCCTGAGCGACGGTGAGCAGCGGCGTGGTCTTGGTGCTCTTCAACGCGCCTCCTGCGGCAATGGCCAACGCAAGGGCCGCGGCGCTGACGTTGTTGGGTAATTCCACAAGCGCCACAATGTCCTGATCGCCGAACGACAGCCAAAGACCGGTCAAACTGCCGCCAAGGTTTTCAACGGCCTTGGCCACAACCGCGGTACGATCCTGCGGCTTCTTCATCAAAGCCTGCAGCGCTTCGATTGTGTACGACGCCTGAATGAGATAGCTGGACATTGAATCCCGCCTTTCGTGGGAAGTGCAAATTTGTGGATCCTGGGAGAGGACCCAACTATACATGGGGCGCTTCACAAAGGTCGCGATCAATTTTTCGTTGAATGCGAAAGCTTCTGCCCGGTGATTGCACGTGCTTCCGCTTGCACCCATTGACGCAGTTCCATGGGCTCGACGACCTCCGCGCTGGACCCGAAGCCCAGCACGATGAACCGCGCCTCGGCCTCGGCCTCAAACTCGACTCGCAATGTAGTCCAGTCACCGGAACCTTCTTGGTGCTTGCGGCCGGTCAATACAGTCGTTGCGGACCACCCTTGCAACTTTCGCGCGGCATCGGCCGTAAGCGACAACGTCGCTGCATAGCGTCTTCGCTGCTGGGTGAACTCTGCAGTCGATTTCTTCCAGAATTCTGCCAGGTCAAAGCGCGGCGGCCGCTCGAATCCGCTGGCAAGCATGGTTGTGGATTCCATCCGCGAAACGCGATACGTCCGCACCCCGTTTGCGCCCCGCGCCACCAGGTACCAGCTCAATCCCTTGGCAACAAGGCCCAGCGGATCCACGGTACGCGGCGCTTTTTCGCCGTCGGCCTTGGTGTAATCGAAGGCAAGCTTGCGTTCGCGCGCGACAGCTTCCTGCACGACCGCAAGCATCGAGAGGTCTTCGCCTGTCCCGTGCCATCCGGTTGCATCCACATGCAGGCGCTCCCGCATCGCTGCGGCCTGTGCGCGCATCGGTCCCGGAAGCGAAGCCATGAGCTTGTTCAGCGCGCTCTCCGCAGCCGCGGCAAGCCGTGGATGCCCGACCGCCCTTGGCTGCGCCATCAACAGCGCCCGCAACTCGGCTTCATCCAACCCGGGAACTTGCGTCCGCCAGCCTTTTTCAAGCTCCCAACCACCTTGCGAGCCGCGCAACGCCACAACCGGCACGCGGGCCGCGCTCAGCGCTTCAAGATCGCGATGAATCGTTCGCTGCGAGACTTCCAGCTGCTCCGCCAGCTCCCGCTCCGTGGCACGCCCCTTCGCCTGCAACAGGAACAACACCGAGAGCAGCCGGTCGGCCTTCATCGCAGGGATCCCTCTTCTTTTCCTCAACAATTCTTATTTTCACAAAGTATATATGACATCAGTTGTCATATTTCAGGAAAGATGATGAAGATGACCTACTGAGGTGCTTCATGCGCAGCAATGCCGTTCATCTTTTTGTTTTCGATACGATGGCCGATTGGGAAGCATCCTTCGCCGTCGCAGCAATCAACAATCCCCAGTTTCAGCGGGAGCCGGGACTTTATCGGGTGGTCACGGTCGGGTTGAGCCGGGAGCCGGTGACGACGATGGGCGGCATTCGAATTCAACCAGACGCGACGCTCAGCGAGATTTCACCAAGCGCAAGCCGGATGTTGATCCTGCCCGGCGGCGAAAAGTGGGAGTTCGGCGGCAATGAGGCAGCCATTGAGATGGCAAGGAGATTCATCGCACACTGTGTGCCGGTGGCCGCCATCTGTGCCGCGACCCTGGCCTTGGCGCGTGCCGGCTTGCTCGACAACCGCTATCACACCAGCAATGCGCGTGCTTATCTCGCCTCCAGCGGCTATCGCGGCGCGAAGTGGTATCGCGATGTACCTGCGGTGAGCGATCAGGGCGTGATTACAGCGTCCGGCGTTGCTCCCGTGGATTTTGCGCGGGAGATTTTCGAATCTCTCAACCTCTTCAATGCCGGCGCGCTCGACGCCTGGTATGCGCTGTTCAAGTACGGCGACGTATCAAGGTATTACGAGCTGGAGCAGACGGCGTAATTCCGCTGCTGCTCCATTTCCCGTTCAAATCAAGCTATCGAACCCAAAACCACGCACAAGGAGACCGAACATGATACTGAAGGATTTTTTGCTCGCCCAACTGGAACGTGAAGCCGTGCTGACCCGCAAAGCACTCGAACGTGTGCCCGAAGGCCAAAACAGCTTCAAGCCGCACGAGCGGTCGATGGAACTGGGCTATCTGGCGGCGCTTGTGGCCAGCATGCTGGGATGGATCGGGTTCATGATTGATCGCGACGAACTCGACCTCGGTGTTCCATCGTCGGAAGGCCTTCGGACGAAAGCGGTCAACACACGAGGCGAGCTTCTGGCCAGCTTGGATACCGCTGTAGCCAAAGCCCGGCGCGCTCTTGAAACCACCAGCGACGAACATCTGCTGACGCCGTGGGCCTTCAAAATGAGTGGCCAAACGCTTCAGAAAGAGCCGCGGTATTTGATGATCAGCGACGCTGTGTTCAGCCACCTCGCGCACCATCGCGGTCAACTCACGGTCTACTTGCGGCTGGCGAATTCGAAGGTTCCTGCGCTGTACGGGCCTTCGGCCGACGAGCGCTTCTGAGGAATACGGGCGCAGGCGGCGAGGCCGGAGCGTCTGCCGGGATACCTGCTAAACTCGTTCTGATTATGCCCCTTGCAATCCTCCTGGTCGTGGCTGCTGCCTACTTGCTTGGCTCCATCCCCACCGGATATTTGCTGGTGCGGCTGTTTCTCAAGCAGGACATTCGGACGATCGGCAGCGGCAATATCGGCGCAACGAACGTGCTTCGTTCCGGCGCGCGCGGTCTCGGCGCCGCTACGTTCATTCTCGATGTGCTCAAAGGGTGCGCGTCCGTGTGGCTGGGAGCCGCGCTGGCTCCCCACTTGATGCCAAATGCTCCCGTTCGCAGCGTTGAGGCCTTGGCGGCGCTGTGCGCGGTGCTTGGCCACATGTTCCCCGTTTGGCTCGGATTTAAGGGCGGCAAGGGCGTTGCCACGGGTTTCGGCGTTTTTCTGGTGGCCGCACCGCTCGCCGCCCTGGCGGCTATTACGGTCTTTTTCATCCTTCTCGCGCTCACCCGGTTCGTCTCCCTGGCCTCAATCCTGGGTGCAGCCAGCTTTCCGATCTTCGCGTGTTTCCTGGTGCAGGGCGAGAAGCCGGCATTTTTTATCGCCGTGCAGGCCATTGTTGCGTTCCTGATCATCGCCAAGCATCACCAGAACATTCGCCGCCTGCTGTCGGGGACAGAGAGCCGATTCGGCAGCCGACCCCAGGAAGGAAAACCGGCATGAGCCGCATCGTTGTTCTTGGCGCTGGAGCATGGGGAACCGCCATCGCCCTCTCGCTCTATCGCCGTGGGGGCCATCATGTTTCGCTCTGGTCGCACAGCGACGAGGAGGCCCGTCAGATCGCCGATGCAGGCGAAAATGTCCTCTTTCTGCCGGGAATTCCGCTGCCGACCGATCTTGAGGTCACGGCGGACGTCGTGCCTTTGAGAACGGCGGAAGTTCTCGTCTCGGTCATTCCGTCGGAGTTCCTGCGCTCAACGCTGATGCGGCTTCGGCCACATCTGCACAACGGCCAGTTTGTGGTGAGCGCCACCAAGGGCGTGGAAGATCGCAGTTTCCTGCGCATGACCCAGGTGATCTCAGAGACTCTTGAGCCTGCCGGCCTGCTTCTTCCCATTGGCGCATTTTCGGGTCCAAGCTTTGCTCTGGAAGTGGCCCAGGGACAGCCGACTGCCGTTACGGTGGCCTTCAGCGACCCTCAAATTGCCGCGCTCGTGCAACAGGAATTTTCATCAGAGACGCTGCGGCTTTACACATCGACAGACGTTATTGGCGTGGAGTTGGGCGGCGCGCTCAAGAACGTCATTGCGATCGCCGCAGGCATTGCCGCGGGAGTGGGCCTTGGATACAATTCGGCGGCGGGATTGATGACCCGCGGCATCGCAGAGATTACGCGGCTGGCAGTGGCGTGCGGTGGGCGGCGCGAAACGCTCGCAGGACTGTCAGGAGTTGGCGACTTGGTGCTGACCTGTACCGGATCGCTCTCACGCAATCGCACCGTAGGGCAGGCGCTGGGCGAGGGACGCAAGCTGCCGGAGATCCTGGATAGCCTGGGCGGCAAGGTGGCGGAGGGCGTGCGGACCACGCGCGCGGCACTGGGACTGGCGCGGCGTCACGGCATCGAGATGCCAATTACCGAGCAAATGGAGTTGATTCTCGACGAGGGAAAGGATCCGCGCGAAGCGATCAAGGATCTGATGTTGCGGCCGGGCAAGGGCGAGCTGTAACAACCACAAAGATGAGAACTGACGCGCGGGTTTGGCTGGCTACACATTCGGCTGCTGAGTGCGCGCAATAGAAATGAGCCGAGATTCCTCTCGACTCTTGTCCAGCGGGGGAAGGAAGTCAGTGCAGTTTGAATGGAAGAAGATTTTGAGGTTTTGCTTGCAGAAACGGGGGAGGGGCTGGCGTTAGGTCCACCGTACGCCATTGAGTACGGTGAGAATGGTCAATTCTGACCGTACCGATCTTGCTGCTATGATCGGTGGACGACATATCCAACTGGAACCTGCAGATGGCAGAACAGTGCTTCAGAAAGAACGATTTCAGCCCACCCTCCTGCGCCGTTCACAACGTGCCGCTCATCCGGAAGCAGCTTCCCGATCAATTGATTGCGTCAGGCTATAAAGACTTCACAATCCTAGTCTGTCCAGTGAGCGGTACTGTGCTGAATGAAGAGGGAACGAAGTCTTAGGCTGACTGTGATTCGTGAAGCAAAATTACGCTGAGGCGTTGGCAGCGGGTCGACCGGGATCGAAAAGCGATCGGACTGGTTCGCGGCCTGGCCTGAGCTCCAGCAGCTCTTCCGTCACGTACCCGGCAGTCGTACCGTCTGAGAACGTCACAACCAACCCATCATCCCCATCGCGTTCGACCGCGACTATCAGAATTTGTCTGGACATAAGCAGCACTGTACCGCTGACTCAGTTTGCAGACTGTTTCGTTTTGCTCATCTTTCGTAGAGATTGCTCATGCAAGCTTGTGAGGGTGTGATTTCCCAGGATTCCAACCTCCCAGGGAAAGAGCGACACGCATACACGCGTTGCGCAGGCGGTCGGCGGAGCGTCGCTCCTCCATGGCGCGGGCGACGACCATACCCCCGACGCACAACGCGGCTACAGCTTGTGCAACTGCGTGGCGATCACGCTTGCGCGCAGGCATACTGCGCTCGAGCACGCTGACCATGGCCGCAAAGACAGTTTCAAACGCGCGCTTCGCCGTTGCGCCAGTACGGGTCACGTCGGTAGGCAAGGCGACCATGGGGCAGGAGTTCTCGACATCCTCGAAATGCTGGATAGATAGATAAGCGCGCACCACCTGGGGGCCCACATCGGTTGACTTGAGGTCGACTTCGACGCCGTCCCAGCAGCTCTGCCATTCCGGGTCGGTAAAGAAGCATCCGAGCACCTCGGCATAGAGGTCGCTCTTGCTATCGAAGTAGCTATAGAAGCCGCCGCGGGTAAGTCCGGCGCCTTCCATGATCTGGTCGAGAGAGACTTTTTCAAAGCCGTGGCGGTTAAAGAGACGGCGTGCGCTGGAGACGATCTTTTTCTTCACTTCGGTGCGGTGACCAACGGGATAAGGCATGGAAGTTTCCTCGCTTGTCCGCAGTATTGTCCGGGAACCACCATCGTGTCGAACAAAATATGTTCTTGAACATAGATTCCCGGCGTGGTTCGATGAACGAGTCGTTTCCATTCCAATTGTGAGGCCAACATGAACGATTTTCTTCCCATGCCTACGCGCCGACAGGCCGTTGCCGGTATTGCTGTTGCCCTGGGCAGCATCGCATCCGTGTCACGCACCTTTGCGCAGCAGCCTTCGATGGGACAACAGCCCCCCGAGAATTCCAATGATCCGCGCACTTCAATCCACTACAAGCTCGAATTCAAATCGAGTCCGCAGCGTTTTTACGATGCGATCGCGAATCAGAAGCAGTTCGCTGCTTTTTCAGGAATGCCGGCGACGATCGATGCCACGGCGGGCGGCGCCTTCTCCATGTTCGGAGGACTCATCGTCGGGCGCAATATCGAACTTATTCGGAGCCAACGAATCGTTCAGGCCTGGCGCCCTTCGCACTGGGAGCAAGGTATCTATTCCATCGTTCACTTTGAGTTGAAGCCAGGCGCGCAGGGGTGCACGCTCGTTTTCGACCACACGGCCTTCCCTGTCGGCGATTACGGTCATCTGGATTGGGGCTGGAAGAACCATTATTGGGAGCCGCTGAAGAAGTACTTTGCCTAGGATGGACTGGCTGTCCAGACAATGTGCCGTCTTTGCGCACATTGCCGTCGATTATGTAGGCGACACCAAGAGAGCGCGGGCGATGTCGGCGATGGGGACCTGTTTGCGCTTGTACACGAAGGACGATTTGGGCGACGGCACGTGCAGGCCGGGAACCTTGGCGAGCTTGTCGATGAGTTCTTCTGTCATGCCGTCGGCGAATTCTTCTTCCTTCATCCCTTGCGTCAGATCGAGAAAGGGTAAGACGGCAATGGATTTCTGCGTTTGGACTGGAATTGCCGATAAGGCTGCGCGATTCTTGTTGGCGGCGCTGCTGTGTATGAGGGACCCAGCAAGGAGAACGAGGCACAACGCGGCGGCAATGGCGGCGGGTACAACTGCTTTGCGACGAGCAGAGGGAACGAGCGTCAGCCGACTGGGTTGGGTCGAAAGAGGGTCTAGCGCTGCGTCGTTCGCGGGATACGACAGGGCGCTGACCTGGGAGACCATTTGATAGCCGAGGCGCGGGATGGTGGCGATGTATGTGGGCTGGCGTGGGTCATCTCCGAGTTGGCGGCGGAGCGAGGCGATGGCCTGGTAAACAGAGTCGGGCGAGACGCGGGTGAGCAGGTCGTCGATGGAGACGATCTGGCCGGGGCGATCGGCGTGGGCGGCGGGATTGCCGGGGCGTTGGATTTGACGCAGGCTTGCGTCCTGTTTGGAAAGGACATTCCGTTGGCATTTGCGGGCGGCTTGCTGGGGAAGCAAGCATTCGCTGGCGGGGCAGGCACCTATGCGCTGGGGGTGGCGTTGCACTTTTTTATTGCGTTGTCGGCGGCGGCGATTTACTACGCTGCTAGTTTCAGGCTGGGATTTTTGAGGGAACATTGGCTGGTCTGCGGATTGTTTTTGGACGGCAGTGGAAGAGGTGATGCGGCTCGTGGTGCTGCCCCTGTCGGCGCTGCATGCGCGCGGACCGTATGAACTAAAAGATTTGCTGTTGGGCCTGGGTGTGCACATGGTCGTGATCGGATTACCGGTGGCACATTGCGCGCCGCGGTTCGAGGAGTGACGCGAGGCAGTAGTGGCCAGCTGGCCGCATGGTTTTTCACCATTCCGGATTGAATCTGCGCGTGCTATGCTTGCCGCCTTCGTGCATCCCTTGCTTTCCCCCCTCGAAGATCATTCGACAAATCTGAATTGGAGAAAGACAGACATGAAATTCATGACGACGTGGAGTTTTCCGACGGGAAATCTTCCCGAGGCTGCTTCGCGATTTTTGGCTGGCGCCGCGACGCCCGAGGCGGGAGTGACGCTGCTGGGCCGCTGGCACAACGTGGACTGCAGCGGCGGTTACGCGCTGTATGAGACCAACGATCCGGTGGCTCTGTACAAGGGCGCCGTGAAATGGGGCGATCTGCTGGAGTTGACGAGCGTGGCGGTGATTGAAGACGCCGATGCGGGTCAGGTGCTGGCCGCTCTCTACAAGAAGTAACAACCCGCGAACAGGCAATCGAGAGTAGGAAGTGGAGCCGCTTCTCATCCGCCGGCAATTGCGCCGATGATGAGGAACGGCTCCCTGCCCTCGGCGACGGGGGCCGGGAGAGTGTGTCCGGCGGTTGGAGCGAGAGGTCTTCTTCGCAGGCGAAGAAGCGGAGGAACGGGCGGCGCTTGAGGGTATCGTGTTCGCGGATGGTGCCGGCGAGCATGGGATAGCGGGCTTCGAGGGCGTCGAGGACGGCGCGAATGGTGACGGGTTGCGAGACGTGCGAGGGTCAATTCGCCGTCAATGCGCGCGAGAGTGCGCAGATGGTAGGGGAGCTGGACGCGAATGTGCGGCGGTGTCAGGCATGGTTCTTGATCAGCTTCGTGCTTTCCCACCCTAACCGCAAAAAGCGCGGTTAGGATGGGGCACCCATTTTCGTGCTGGTAAAGTCTCACGCTAAGCCAGTGTTTGCACCTCGACGCTGAGCACGGCGGGAAGGTCGTGGACGATGGGCGGCCAGGAATCGCCGCCGTTGGGCGAACACGTAGACCTGACCGCCGGTGGTGCCGAAGTAAACGCCGCAGTCGTCGAGTGTATCGACAGCCATGGCGTCGCGCAGAACATTCACGTAGCAATTCTCCTGCGGAAGGCCCTTGGTGAGCGGCTCCCACTCGTTGCCGCCGGTGCGCGACTGCGGATAGACCTGGAGCTTGCCATCGAGCGGAAAATGCTGCGAGTCGCTCTTGATGGGAACGACGTAGAGGGTTTCAGGCTCGTGAGCGTGGACGTCGATGACGAAGCCGAAGTCGGTGGGCAGGTTTCCGCTGATCTTCGCGCCAGTTGTCGCCCGCGTTGTCAGAGCGCATCACGTCCCAGTGCTTCTGCATGAAGAGCACGTCGGGGCGCGTTGGATGCATGGCGATGTGATGGACGCAGTGGCCCACTTCGGCCGTGGGATTGGGCATGTGTTGGAGACGAGGCCTTTGTTGATTGGCTTCCAGGATTTGCCGCCATCGTCGGTGCGGAAAGCTCCAGCGGCAGAGATTGCGATGTAGATGCGGTCGGGATTGGTGGGATCGAGAATGATGGTGTGGAGGCACATTCCGCCCGCGCCGGGCTGCCAGTCCGGACCGGTGCCGTGGCCGCGCAGGCCGGGAAGTTCGTGCCAGCTGACGCCGCCGTCGGTGGAGCGGAAGAGGGCCGCATCTTCGACGCCGGCGTAGACGGTGTCGGCATCGGTAAGCGAGGGCTCGAGATGCCAGACGCGTTTGAACTCCCATGGATGTTGCGTGCCGTCGTACCACTGATGCGTGGTGAGGGGCTTGCCGGTTTCGGCTGAGGAGTCGTACGCAAAACGGTTGCTCTTCACCGGCGGCCACTGCGGTGTTGCATCTTCCGGCTTGACGCCGGGCTGAAACCACGTTTGGCCGCCATCGTTCGGAGGCTTGCAGGATCTGGCCGAACCAGCCGCTGGTTTGCGAGGCGTAGATGCGGTCGGGATCCAACTGGCGAACCTTTCATGTGGTAGATCTCCCAGCCCGCAAAATGGGGACCGCTGACTTGCCAGTTGTCACGCTTGCCGTCGGAGGTAAGAATGAACGCGCCTTTGCGCGTCCCGACCAAAACACGCACATTGCTCATGTGCTCGGAGACTCCTCGAGTGGTTTCATCCGCGTGGGTGCGGACGGCGCAGCGCTGCGATTGTTCCGAATTCGGTTGCAGATTGCAAGTGATTTGTGGCGAGACGGAGAGAGGGTTCGATTCGGCGCAGCAAAGCCGCACGAAGCCGCATTGAATCGCACGATCCTTCAGCGTGCAGCGACGGCAGTATTCGTCGACGATCTTGCGCGCGTGGACGACTTCGGGCAGCGTGGGATCGGCCGCGGACCAGGCTTTGAGAAATGCCTGATAGCCTTCGCGGGCGCCGGGTGCGTCGCCGGAGAGTTCGCGCACATGCGCGAGACCGTAGAGGGCGAAGCCGGAGTTAGGCCGCTCCTTGAGTGCATCTTCGTAGGCAGCCTTGGCGCCAGCATAGTCCTTGGCGCGAATGAGGGCGACGGCCTCGTTTTCGCCGACGGGACGAATGTACAAGGGCGGCTCGTGATAGCCCAGCTTCTTCTCTTCAGCGATGGCGGAGGCGAACTCCTTCTTTGCTCCGCTTCGAGTTTGCCCTGGCGCGACCAGAACGCCGGCGCGGAGTTCGATGGACGCGACGCTGAGAGCCTTGAACAGCGGACCGGCCATGGCGTCGGGAGAGATCGGGTATGCGCGGGGGCCTGGTCTGTGTCCCGTCTCGACTTTCTTGCATGCATCGTCGAGCTTTCTTCTTTGCCTCGTCCGCGGTGTCGGTGTCGCGCTTGCGTGCGCCAGAGACCGGCATCCATGCGATCGGAGGCAGCTTGCGGCGGCGGCAGACATCGTTGCTGTCAAGGGCCTTCATGCCGGCGGCAAAGTCGCTGAGTTCCGAGGCGAGAAAGCGAAGATTGGCGGTCTTGTCGGCTTCAGGAAGGTTGGCCTGCGAGAGCAGCGCGAGGACGGTGTCCCAATCGGCGGTGCGAAGAGCAACAGGCAGACGGCGGCTGATGCGCGCCATCTGATCGCGCGCCGACCAGATGTAGAGAGTGGCGGAGAGTTTGCCGCGCGCACCGGCGAGATGGTCGGAGAGCGCGTTGGCCTCGGAGAGCTTGCCCTGTTCCATCAGGTTGGCGATGGCGTACATCATGTTGTGCACGTAATTCCAGTCGTCGTCGACGGCGACATGCTGGTCGCGCATGTAGGTTTCGTCGGCGGTCATCGATGCGGCGAACCAGTGCTCGGCCTGGGCATAGTCGCCGACCCGATAGTAGATGTGGCCGGGCATGTGGACCATGTGGCCGGAAGTGGGAGCGAGACTGGCGAGCAACGCAGCACTGGGGATGGCGCGCTCGGGATGATTGCCCGGCTCCATGGCGTGGATCCAATAGTGATTGGCGGCGGAGTCGTTGGGCGCTTCGCGCAGAATGCCTTCGAGAATGGCGATGCGTTCTTTCTGGCCGGCTTTCGGCTCGCCGTTTTCGTCGTAGCCGTCGCCCACAGCTTCGGCGAGAAAGATGCGCGCCTGGATATCGTGGGGATATTTCTTGACCAGCTTGCGGAGGATGGGATTCGCCGCGGAGTGGCCGCTGCTCCTCGGCGAAGAAGATCGGCTTTGGCCGCATCGATGTAGAGTTTGTCCGTCGCGCTGGCGTGGATTCTTCGAGGCGTTCAGCCTCGTCCATGGCGTGCTCGGACATAGGACTTCACGCTTCGTCGCCGCGCATGTCGAGGGCCTGTGCGAGTCCCCACTCAGCACATGGCGCATTTGGGATCGACGCGGATGGCCTGCTCGAAAGCTTTGGCGGATTCGTAGTCCCAGAAATCGTGGAGAAGGCTGAGCCCCTGATCGAACCAGGCTTGCGCTTCGGGCGTGGCCTTGATGGCGATGTGGCTGTTGCCGATGCCGGTCATTTTGATGGGAACGGGCAGCTGCTCGGGCGGCGGGATGGGCTGCATGTCGGCCATGTTGTGCCCAGCGCCCATGGATCTGCATTGCGCGGACGCGCGGCGTGCGCCAAGGGCAAGAAGAGCGGCGAGAAAGAATGCGCACGAAGATACCGCGGCACGCCGGAAAGACGCACGGGAAGCAGGAACATCGCATGGAGGACATAGTAAGCGATGTGTCGATGGACGGGCATCCTCAAAAATCGGCTTGTCGAGGAAAAGGGCTGGCGTGCGAAGGGCGGGTCTGCGGCTGCTTTAGACTGAAGGCTGGATATGCCCGAATTCATCACACTTTTTGGCAACCAGGACGATAAGCCGGAGCAGACGCCAGATCCGGAAGAAAAGCGCGGATTTTTTGGCCGCATGCGCGATGCGGTGACGCGCACACGCGAGAGTCGTTTTCGTCGCGGATCGATGACCTGGTTGCGCTGACGCGCGAAGTGGATGAAGCGGCGCTGGAGGATCTGGAGACGGCGCTGCTGACCAGCGATATCGGCGTCCAGACGACGACGGAGATTCTGGATGCGCTGCGCGATCGGGCGAAGCAGCAGGCCATTGAGGGTGGCGCGGAACTGCGGGATCTGCTGAAGGAACAGATTCGCGGAGATTCTGGAAGCGCCGCAGCGAGCCGGTTGCTGACGCCGGCGACGCCGCCGAGGGTGACGTTTCTTGTCGGTGTGAATGGAACCGGGAAGACGACGACGAGCGGCAAGCTGGCGGCGTGGTATCGGGCGCATGGGCAGACGGCGTTGTTGTGCGCGGCGGATACGTTTCGGGCCGCGGCGATTGAGCAGTTGGAAGTGTGGGCTTCACGCTCGGGCGTGGAAATGATCAAGACGCGGCAGGGCGGCGATCCGGCGGCGGTGCTGTATGACGCGGCGACGGCGGCGAAGGCACGTAACATCGGCGAGCTGATTGTGGATACCGCGGGACGTCTGCACACGAAGACCGGCTTGATGGATGAGTTGGACAAGATGCGGCGGACGGCGGCGAAGCTGATCCCGGGAGCTCCGCATGAAGTGCTGTTGGTGATGGACGCGACGACGGGACAGAACGGGTTGCAGCAGGCGCGGCTGTTTACGCAGTCGGCTGGCGTGACGGGGATTGTGCTGACGAAGCTGGATGGGACGGCGAAGGGCGGCATTGCGGTGGCGATTGCGCGCGAACTGAATTTGCCGGTGCGGTTTGTGGGTGTGGGCGAAAAGATGACGGACCTGCTGGAGTTTTCGCCCGAGGCGTTTGTGGATGCGCTGGTGGGCTAGCCCAGTCCTACGGAACGGCTAGAGTTTCTAGCGGATCGCAAGGAATGCAGGTCGCCAATGAACAGTCACACTGCTTCGTGCAGCTATTCTTGAGACCTTCAGAACGCATGAATGCGCTAGATGGCATCTGGAAAAAGACATTTACTGGATGCGGCGGGCGCTGGAGCTGGCGCGGCGCGGCATCGGTGTGAGTTCGCCGAATCCTGCGGTGGGCTGCGTGATCCTGGATCGCGCGGGGCAGGTAGTGGGCGAGGGCTGGCATGAGTACGACTTGCTCGATCATGCAGAAGTCGTCGCGCTGAACGAGGCAAAGCAACATGCACTGCGAGGAGGATCGGCTGAAGGGTGGCACAGCCTACGTAACTTTGGAGCCATGCAACCACACGGGGCGCACGGGTCCCTGCACGCAGGCGCTAATTGCGGCGGGGATTGGTGCGCGTTGTAGCGGCGACGATCGACCCAAATCCTAACGTGGCGGGGCATGGGCTGGAGGCATTGCGCGCAGCCGGGCTCGAAGCAATTGTCGGTGTGTGCGAGGCGGAAGCACGGCGCATCAATGAAGGGCTTCGCGCGCTGGAGCCAGCACAAACGGCCGCTGGTGTTGATGAAAGTGGCGATGACGCTGGATGGGCGCATAGCGCCACCCGCAGGGCGGCAAGCTCCGCACCAGCCGTATTGGATTACGAGTGAGGCAAGCCGCGCCGCGGTGCAGCCGCTACGTTGGCAAGCCGATGCGGCGCTGACGGGCGTGGATACAGTGCTTGCGGATGATCCGTTGATGACAGACCGAAGCGGATTCAGGCGAAGACGTCCCCTGCTGCGCGTGGTACTGGATTCGGCGCTGCGGATGCCGCTCGATTCAAAGATGGTGAAGGGCGCGCAGAAGGATGTGGTGATCTTTACCGTGTCGAAGGATGAGGCGCGCATTGGCGAGCTGCGCAATCGCGGTGTGCGTGTGGAGGTGTTCGCGGCCGAGGCTGGGCGCGTGCCGCTGGGAAAGCTGCTGGACAAGCTGGGCGAGGAAGGCATTTTGACTGTGATCACCGAAACTGGAACGCGGCTGAACACGGCGCTTCTGGCGGGCGGACTTGTGGATCGCGTGCACCTGTTTGTGTCGCCACAGATCATGGGATCGGATGCGGTGCCGGCGTTTCGCGGAATGCCTCAGGCAATTCGCATGGCGGAGGTCGAGGTGGAGCGGTATGGGAATGATCTTGGACTGTGTTCGCTGCTGAAAGACCCTTGGGAAAAAACTGGAAGCAGGGAGTAGCGAGCAGGGAATGGGGGGACATCGGCGGATGCGCGTACTGGTGGCGTTGGTTGCGTCGGTGGTTTTGAGTGCGCTTGCGAATGCCCAGACCACAGTGAACTTTCCGACGGAAGACGGCGGTGTGGTGTATGCCGACGTCTATGGGGCGGGCGAGCACGCTGTGTTGCTGGCGCATGGTGGGCGCTTCAACAAGGAAAGCTGGGCGAAGCAGGCTCCGGTGCTGGTGAATGCGGGGTTTGAGGTGATGGCGATCGATTTTCGCGGGCGGGGAAAATCGCAGGGGCCCGGCGGCATGGAAGCGAGCGACGAGCAACTGGAGATGGACGTGATGGCCGCGGTGCGGTACCTGCATGGGCATGGCGCGAAGAGTGTTTCGATTGTCGGCGGGAGCATGGGCGGAGGAGCGGCGGGGGATGCATCGATTGTGTCGCGGCCTGGCGAGATCGATCGGCTGGTGATGCTGGGCGCGGCGCCGAATTTGCCGGCGGAGAAGCTGAAGTCGCCTGCGCTGTTCATTGTGGCGCGCGACGATGCAAGTGGGGACGGGCCGCGATTGCCGGGAATCAAGGCGCAGTTTGCGAAGGCCCCGGAGCCGAAGAAGCTCGTTGTGCTGGAGGGGTCGGCTCACGCGCAATACTTGTTCGACACGGACCAGGGGGAGCGAGTCATGGCGGAGATCCTGCGGTGGCTGAAAGCGAAGTAGCCGCTTGTGCTCGCTGCTGCGCGATTTTTGGCTCCAGACGTCCAGGGTTCCAGACGTAGAGGGCTCAGGCGCAGAAAAGGATCGGAAATTTCGTACCGGGATCAGGAGGGCATGAGAGAATCATGGGCAATTCTTCCCTTCCTCTCAAAGTGGTTTCTAGGAGGCCCTGATGCCCAATGTAGCCGCCGAAAATTCCTTCACTCTGGAAATCGAGCGCAAAGGCAGTAAGGCTCTGGTGCACTGCCACGGGCGGCTGGTTGCAGGAGCCGCCAAGCCTCTCTTTGACGGCGTGAAGCCTCTGATCCCCGAATGCAAGCTGATCGTGCTCGATCTGGCGGGCGTGACGTTTATGGACAGCATGGGGCTGGGTGCGCTGGTGCGCCTCTACGTTTCGGCCAGCGGCAGCGGAAGCCGGCTGGAGCTGATCCACCTGGGAAAACAGATTCGCGAATTACTGGGACTCACCCACCTTCTCTCCGTGCTCACGGACATGTGCGAGCAAGGCGTGACGCTGCGGTTTTGACGGCTGGGGCGACTTCCGAAAGCGGCCTGGACCGTGGCTTAAACTAGAGCCATGTTTACGGGGATTATTGAACAGACTGGGACGCTGGTAAGCCTGAAGGACACGGGCGGCGTGCGGCGACTGACGCTGGAGGCTCCGGGGATTGCAGAGCGATTGCGCGAGGGCGATTCGCTGGCGGTGAGCGGCGTGTGTTTGACGGCGCTGGAGCCGGAAGCGAAGTACTTTCACGCGGACCTGGCGCAAGAGACATTGGATCGGACGTCACTGGGTGCGCTCAAACCCGGAGCCAAAGTCAATCTGGAACTGCCGACTGCGGCGGGGAGTCCGCTGGGCGGCCACGTGGTCCAGGGGCACGTGGACGGCGCTGGCGTGATGACGGCGCTGGAGCCGGTGGTTCCTAGGACGAGTGCGGAGTTTGACGAGCAGACGACGGACTGGACGCTCAAGGTGCAGGTGCCGGAGAGCACGCGGCAGTGGATGGTGCCCAAGGGGTCGGTCGCGATTGAGGGGATCAGCCTAACGATCGCCGGGATTGATGGCGATGAGATCTCCATCGCGATTTTGCCGCTGACGTATTGGCGGACGAATCTTCACACCCTGAGCGTAGGTGCGCCGGTGAATGTGGAGGCCGATGTGCTGGTGAAGCTGGCGTATCAGGAAATGAAGTCCACGAAAAAACCGGAGTTTGAACTGACCGAGGCTTGGCTGGTAGCGAACGGGTATTAAAAAGCAGTTCGTAGTTCTTAGTTCACAGTTATCAGAGGTCCGCCGGGCATGTTCGAAACCAAACTAAGTTATTGCAATTATTAAGTTTAAGCGCGGTTTGCCTAACTTGAAGGCATATGGCATAATTGACCAGTCGTTTGACTGGTCAATTATATGCAAACTTATCAGGCGTCGGAAGCAAAGACGCATTTCCTTCGCATTCTGGATGATGTGGAGCGCGGTGAGAGTGTCTTAATCACGCGGCATGGAAAGCCGGTGGCGCGCATTCAACCTGAAACGGCGATTGATCGGGAGCGTGTCAGGCAAGCGACTGAAGGAATGCGCGCACTGCGCCAGAGGATCGGAAAACTCTCGCTCGAGGAGATTCTGTCAGCGAGGGATGAAGGACGGGCCTGACATGGCCTTTGTCCTCGACGCATCGATTTCGGCGGTTTGGGCGCTGGCGGATGAGTCTTCTCCGATCGCGGATCGAGCGGCTGAGCTCTTCAATAGCGAGTTCGCGTTGGTACCTCCGCTCTGGTGGTACGAAGTGCGGAACCTATTGGTCGTGAATGAGCGAAGGTTGAGGATGACGGTCGACGACTCCAGACTTTTCCTCGAGCTTCTTTCTTCGTATCCAATACGCACCGACACGACTGAGGACGAGAACCTGACATTGCAATTGGCGCGCGATCATCGGTTGTCGTTTTACGACGCGGCTTATCTTGCTGTGGCGAAGCGCAATCGCGTGGCATTTGCGACCCTGGATAAAGCTCTGAGAAATGCGGCCGTGGCCGAGGATATTCCTTTGCTGGTTTAGGTTTTCTGGATCATTCAAACCAAAAATCGAGAAAGTAGCCACTGGGGCCGGTGCCGCCGGTGCCGTTGAGCCCTGAGAGTTCGCCCGTGCCGGTGCCGGGGATGACGAGCCATTCGGATGTAACCTGGCCGTCCTTGAGCAGGCCCATGTTGCGCAGGATGAAAGAGCCAGCGCGGCCGTCGATACTCCCGGCGAAGCGCTCCAAGCCGGTGAAGTAGGCGCTGCCATCGGTGATGGTCACCATGAAAAAACGCGCGGTGCCGGTGCCGATGAGGCCGCCGGTGAACTCCTGGGTGACGTGGACGTCGGTGAGCGCGTCGTCATAGGCCTTGGGGTCGTAGTGGGTGACGTTGATCCAACCGGTGGCGCGGTGTTGGGCAGAATCCATCAGGGTCTCCGCATGTTGAATGAGCCGGTCAATTCGAGGCGGGCTGAATGAGCTCGCGAATCGAGGCCCAGCCGGTGGGGCTGTCCTTGTATCGGACATAGACGACCATGGTGCGGCCGCGGAAGATCGAGGGCTGGCCGCCTGCGAGAGGAGTTGCCTTGATGGCGAAAACGGTCTGTTCGATCGCCGTGTCGCCCGCAATAAGAAGGTTCTCGACGTTATTTTCGACGAACTCGACGTGGAATCGGCGAAGCGAGTCCTGTAATCCGGCGGCAACCGCGTTGCCACCGACCTCGACGTTCTTGAACGACAAGGCCTTGCGCACGTCGGGGTGGTGATAGCGCATGATCTCGGCGACATTGCCTGCGGCGAAGGCGGCACGGATGGCCGCGCCGGTGGCTTCGACGGCTGCGCGGTCGCTGGCGGAATCGGCACGGGACGGGGTCGCGAGACAGAGGGACGCGAGAAGAGCGACTGAGCAGAAGAGATGTGTAGGCTTCACAGGGAGTGCCTCCTCTCTGGGGATGAAGATAGATAGGACTACGGTTTGACGGGAAGTCTGGGTGGATCGGCTACGTAGTCGTCGCCGGTGCGGGCCAGCAGCAGTTTGCGGCGGTCATCGAGAAGCTTGAGCTGGGTCGTGATCTCTACGAATTCCCTCTGCTGCTCTGGTGTGAGCGACGACGGCGACGGAGATGGAGCGGCCGTGGGATCGGCGGCGGTCGTGGCGGACCGGTTCTGATCGGCGCTTTTGCTGATCTCGGCAGCTTTCGATAATTCATCCAGGCGGGCCTGGAGACGCGGCATCTCGCGATCGATGAAGACAGGGTGAATGACAGGCGTTTTTGTCTTTCCAGCCGCAATTTCGTTGCGGTTGTTTTCGCCCCAGACGGGCAGGATACCGACATGGCCGAGTTCGACGCGGATGCCGCCGGGGCCGTAATCTTCGCGGACCGCGGAGAAGAGACCGATCATAGAGTCGCGCGGATCGCCGTCCTTGTCGGGCATGAGGCCGTCGACGTAACTGCGCGACTGGTTGGAGAGAAAATTGCCGAGGGAGTAAAAGATGACGGTATTGCGGCCGTCGGCTGTGCGGTAGGTCTCGACCTGCTGGAGCACGTGGGGATGGTGGCCGACGATGATGGAAGCACCGGCATCGAGCATCCTGTGTGCCGTCTCGATATCTTCGGGGCGCGGTGCAGGCGCGTATTCGATGCCCCAGTGAATGGAGACGACAAGCAGGTCGCACTGGGCACGCGCCGCTTTGATGGCGGTGAGGACCTGGGATTCGTCGGCGCCGGGCGCGCCCCCCGATTCGCCGGGATAGGGAAAGAAGTTGACGTGGGGCTGGGCGGGGTTGTCTGGATTGCGATTGCCGTTGAGCCAGCGCGTCATGCCGAGCCAGCCCACCTTGATGCCGTTGGCCTCGGTAAAACGGGCTGAAACGTGGTGGCGGCCGTGTCGCCGGAGCCGGCAAAGAGCAGGCCGGTGTCCCGCAGGTGTTCCCGCGTTTCAATGAAGCCGGGCCAGCCCTGGTCCATTACGTGGTTGTTGGCAAAGGAGACGATTTTGATGCCGCTGGCTTTGAGGGCCTCAGGCAGGGCGACGGGCGCATCGAACATGAATGGCTTGGAGCCTTTGGAGTGGTTCGGGCGCGACCGGCGTTTCCATGTTGACGAATCCGAAGTCGGCGGACTTGAAGACGTCGCTGACATCGGAGAGGAGTGCGGTCCAGCCCTGGACATCGTCCCCGGCTGCGGCAGCCGCGGCGCGGACGGCCTCGTGGGGGATGACGTCGCCGGCGACGGCAAAGCTGATGTGGGCGAGTTCGTGGGGATAGGGAACGACAGGTTTGGCCGCCTGTAAGCCGAAACGGGATCCCGAGCCGGCCAGTACGACGAAGGAAACGATGGCAGCCAGCAGGGCGATGGCCAGGAGCCAAGGCGCGGTGCGGGTCCGGCGCTTCCCTGCACCGGACGCGTTGATCGCCGGCCAGACTGTCGGCTTATTCAGAGGGATTTCCATTCGTTTCCGCTTGCAGGGAACCCCATCAGGATACATGTACACCATCTGGTCCTGGCGAACGGTTCGGGGCAGGATTGCGTCTATCCCAGCGAAGAGACTGTTACCCTTGAGAAGGAAAGTGAACCTGGGAAAGTCCGGCTTGCGGCGGGCGCCGGGCCGGTAGCCGAATCATGGCAGAATTTGTTATCAAATTAGCCGATGAGCGTGGCCGCGTGCAGGAGCAGATCCAGACAGCGGCGACCGCCGAGGAGCTGCGCAGCCGCTTTTCGCATGCGGGCTATCACGTGTTCTCAGTGCGCGCGCGCAGTAGCGCGTCGCTGCTGGGGCGGCGCAAGGTCAAGCTTGAAAAGTTTCTGATCTTCAATCAGCAGTTTCTGACGCTGGTTCGGGCCGGCCTGCCGATTCTGGGCTCGCTGAACATGCTGGCAAAGGGGCAGAAAGATGCCCACTTCGCCGGGCAGTTGGAAGACGTGGCCAACCGCGTGAAGACGGGCGAGTCGCTTTCGGCGGCGTTTGAAGCGCAGGTGGGAATTCCGACGATTTACACCACGACATTGCTTGCCGGCGAGCGTAGCGGCAATTTGCAGGAGGTGCTGGAGCGGTATGTAGCTTTCCAGCGCGTGTCGCTGACCTTCCGGAAAAAGCTATCGGCGTCGCTGATCTATCCCGGTCTGCTGCTTACCTTGGTGTCGGGGCTGCTGGTTTTTCTGTTCACGGTCGTCATTCCCCAGTTCTCCAAGCTCTATGACGAGATGGGCTCGCAGCTGCCGGCGATGACGATGATGCTGTTGTCGTTTGGCACGTGGACCCAGCGCAACATTGTCTGGATCGCGCTGGTGGCAGTAATTGTGGGCGCGGTGGGCTACCGGTTTTCAATTACCGAAAAGGGCCGTGATTTTGTGGATGCCTTTCGCATCAGGCTGCCGATATTCGGCAAGATCTGGCTGAAGTATCAGGTGGCGTTGTTTGCGCGGACTCTCTCAACCCTGCTGACGGGCGGATTGCCGCTGGTGCCATCGCTCGATACGGCCGCGCGCTCGATTTCATCCCGCAAGGTTTCGAAGGCGGTTCAGGATTCGATTGAGACGGTGCGCGAAGGCAAGAGCCTGGCGGATGCGCTCACGGCGACCAAGGTGATCCCCGATCTGGCGACGGAGATGATTTCGGTGGGCGAGCAGACGGGCGCGCTGCCGCAGATGCTGAATTCGGTTGCGGAATTTTTCGAGGAAGACGTGGCCACGGCGCTGACGGCCGCACTGGCTTTGATTGAGCCCGCGATTCTCATCGTGATGGGAATCGTGGTGGTGTTTATTCTCATCTCGCTTTATCTTCCGATCTTTTCCCTGGGATCGGCAGCAGGAGGTCAGGGGTAATTATTTATGGCAGACACGACTCTTCTTACCATTCCAAATACGCCGATGCCGGGAAGTCCCGAGGAACGTGCGCACGCCGAGGCGCTTGCCGCACGCTATCGCGCGGAGTTTGTCGACCTGAAGAACTTCCGCATTCAGCACGATCTTCTGCGGACGGTTCCCGTGGAACTGATGTTCCGCTACAACTTTGTGCCGATTGAGCAGCAGGAAGAAGCACTGGTGATTGCGGTGAGCGATCCCTCGCGGCTGATGGTGCTGGATGAGATTGCGGGACTGCTGGGGCACAGGATTATTGCGCGGGTGGCAACGCTCTCGCAGATCACAGATTTGCTGAAGAAGACGGAGCAGTCGCAGCGGGTGCTGGACGAAGCCAGCGAGGGACTGACGTTCGACGTTCTGACGGGCGATGACAACTCCGATGAAAATATTTCGATTGAGAAGCTGACCAGCGATGAGGACATCAGCCCGATTATTCGGCTGGTGGATACGACGATTTTCACGGCCCTGGAGAGGCGCGCGTCGGACATTCACATTGAGAGCTACGACGATTCGGTCCATGTGAAGTACCGCATTGACGGTGTCTTGCAGGAGGCGATGGCGCCGATTGCGCGCGAGCACCACACCACGATCCTGAGCCGCGTGAAGATCATGAGCGAACTGGATATTGCCGAGCGCCGCGTGCCGCAGGACGGGCGCTTCAGGGTGCGCTACAAGGGCAGGCTGATCGACTTCCGCGTTTCAATCATGCCGACGGTTCATGGCGAGAATGCCGTGCTGCGCGTACTCGATAAGCAGTCGATGAGTGAGAAGTTCAGTAACTTGACACTGGATGTGGTGGGATTCGCCGATGAGGATCTGAAGCGGTTTCGGCGGTATATTCGCGAGCCCTACGGCATGGTGCTCGTGACGGGGCCGACCGGATCGGGCAAGACGACGACGCTCTACGCTGCGCTGAACGAGATCAAGAGCGATGAAGACAAGATCATCACGATTGAAGATCCGGTGGAGTATCAGATTCGCGGGATCACGCAGATTCCCGTGAACGAGAAAAAAGGCCTGACCTTCGCACGCGGACTGCGGTCGATTCTGCGGCACGATCCAGACAAGATCCTGGTGGGCGAAATTCGCGACCAGGAGACAGCGCAGATCGCGATCAATTCGGCACTGACCGGGCATTTGGTTTTTACGACGGTGCACGCCAATAATGTCGTAGACGTGCTGGGACGGTTCCTGAATATGGGTGTGGAAGCATATAACTTTGTTTCCGCCCTGAACTGTATTCTGGCTCAGCGGCTGGTGCGCACCATTTGCGAATACTGCGGGCGGACGGTGAAATACCCTGACGATTTGTTGATCGCGAGCGGCATGGATCTGGCGGAATGGCGAGGATTCGAGTTCCGCGAGGGTGCGGGCTGCATCGAATGCGGCGGGACAGGTTATCGAGGACGTACTGCAATTCACGAACTGTTGGATTTGACCGATCCGATCCGCGAGCTGATTCTGGAGAAGAAACCGACGTCGGAAGTACGCAGGCTGGCGCAAAAGGAAGGCATGTCGTTCCTGCGCGAGTCGGCACTGGACCGCGTGCGGCGCGGATTGACGACATTGAAAGAGATCAACAAGGTGACATTCATCGAGGCCTCGAGATAGAAGACAGGGATCAGAACAAGTGCGGAAGAGCGAGCGATTGTGACTTCGAATTTGAGTGCGAGAAAACTTGGAGTACACACGGGCGGCCGTCCTCCAGCGGCAATCGAACTCATGCCCGAGGGCGTGCTGGCTGCGGCGATGCAGGGCAAGAACGAGTCCGCTGTGTATGCGTTTGCGCCGTTGCCGTCGGGTGCGCTGGTACCGGGGATTGACGAGCCCAATATTCGTGTCGGCGTCTGCAGTGGCGCACGCGATCCAGTCCGCATTGGGAGACGTGACGCCGCGGACGCGGTACGTGACGCTGATACTGCCGGACACGGCGGTGCGTGTGTTTGTACTGGACTTCGATTCCCTGCCCCCGAAGGCTGCCGATGTGGTTCCTGTGTTGCGCTTCCGCCTGCGCAAAATGGTTCCATTCGACGTGGAAAAGGCGGGTGTGAGCTACCAGGTTCTGTCGGAAGACAAGAACGAATGCCGCGTATTAATTGCTGTTTTGCCGGGACAGATTCTCGGAGAATACGAAGCCGTGGTACGGACGGCGGGATTTGAGCCCGGCGCGGTGCTGCCTTCGAGCCTTGCGGCGTTGGCTGCGCTGGAGACATCGGAACCGGCGCTGGCTGCCTGCCTGAGCGGAGCTTCGCTGACGACGACCATTACCAACGGACAGGATTTGCTACTATATCGCACAGTCGATTTGCCGTCCGAACCCGCCCAACGCCTTGCCGAGGTGCAGCGCGATATTGCAGTGGCGGCGGCCTATTACGAAGACAAACTGGCAACGCGGCCCCGGCATCTCTACTACGGCGGCGTAGGCGGGGCTGAGGATTTTGCACGCTGGATTCGCTTGACCGAAGGGGAACTGACGGTGGTGGAACTCGCGCAACGCCCCACCGCAGGCGCTGCAACACCGCTTGGTAAGCTGAGCTTCGCGGGAATTATCGGAGCACTGGCGGGAGCGGCATAGATGCGGATCTCACTCAATCTCGCGACTCGGCCGTTTGCAGATGTTGGACCGCTCCTGAAGCAGTTGCGTATCGCGATGGTTGTGCTGGCGGTGGTGGCGATTGCGTTGGGATTTGGCGTGCATGCGCTGGACCAGAAGGCGCAAATTGCGCGGGACAAAGTGCGCGCGCTCGATGAAAAGATTGCGCGCTTGAACGCGGAACGGCATGGCTATCAAACGCTGATGCGCGAGCCCGAGAACGCCGCAGTTCTGGCCCAGGCCGAAAACCTCAACCAGCTTTTCGACGAGAAGGCATTCTCATGGACGCTGGCGATGGAGGACCTGGAGACGGTGCTGCCCGGCGGGGTGCAGGTGACAACGCTAGAGCCGGCGCGCGAAAAGGATGGACACATCACGCTGCACTTGCGCGTTGCAGGCCCGCGTAACCAGGCGATCCACCTGGTGGAGAACCTGGAACACTCCAGGCGATTCTTGAGTCCGCGCATTGTGGGTGAGAACTCGGAGACGCAGGGCGGTCCGAACCAGCGCATGGAGCCAGTGAGCGCGGAGAATCGCGTGAACTTCGATTTGCTGGCCGATTACATACCCGCGAAGCCGGGTGAGCGAAGAGCGACAAAAGCGGTTGCCGCGACTGGTGCGGGCGCTGGACTCCAAATGCGTCGGATGCTGCCGATGCAGCCTGGCCCGCCGCTGGGTGGATCTCGTCCGCCGTACACGGGCATGCCGAGACCGCCGATGCAGCCTAGACCGGGAGGCCCGCAATGAGTGAAAAGATTTCTTTGCGCGAGCGCCTGACTTCTCCGTTGACATGGCACTATGCGGGGTTGGCGGTGCTGATCCTGATTGTCATTGGGCTGGGAGTGCGGCTGGGGATGGACTGGTCGGCAACCAACGGCACCACCACCGATGCGCTGACGGCCGAGGAGGTGCAGTTGAAAGCGCTTGAACTGCAAACTGTGCCTCTAAGAGGGCTCGATCGGCGCGTAGTCGAGTCGCATGAGCAGATGAAGCAGTTTTATGCCAAGCGGATTCCGGCGAATTACTCGTCGATTGCGAGCCGGATTGGCGATCTCGAAGTGAAGTCTGGCGTTCGGCTATCGCGCGTGCTCTATACCCAGGGGGCGCCCACCGGCGATTTGACCGAGATCTCGATGGACGCGGGGATTAGCGGCGAGTATCCGCAGATCATGCGGTTTGTGAACGGGATGGAACGGGATCAGACATTCTTTGTCATTCGCGCGATGGGGCTGACGGGACAACAGGGCGGCATGGTGAATCTGCGCCTGCGTGTTTCAACGTGGATGCGCGCAGCAGACGCCGCGAATAGCGGATTGCCGCAGACGCAGAGTTCGCCAACGGGTTCAGACAACGCGCCCCCTTCCGGAAGGGAGGGCCAATAGCCATGGCACTCGCGCTGGGGACGGAGAACAAGCGGCAGGTCTATCTGCTGATCGGTCTCGCGGTAGTGATCCTGGGCATTGGTGCCTACGAACTGATCGGTTCGTTTTCGAGTGCACCAGCGCCGAGTGCGTCCAGCGCAGTGGCACGGCCGGCAATCGCCGTACGCACGAATGCTGCGAGTGGGCCAGAGGCTCAGAAACTGAGCAATGCGGGAATCGATCCGGCGCTCCACTTGGACAAACTGGCGCTGAGCGAGGACGTGGTTTACGCGGGAACAGGGCGAAATATTTTCTCCGCCGAGTCGGCGCCAGTCGCGATTCCAGAACCTGTGAAGAGCGCGCGGATCGAGGCACCGGTAGTGACTGCGCCGGAAGCGCCAAAGCCGCCTCCAATCGACCTCAAATATTTTGGCTACACGGAAAAAAGCGACAAGTCACTGCAAGCCTTTCTGGTGCGTGGAGACGACATCTTCATGGCGCAGCCTGGCGACATCGTCGATCATCGCTACAAGGTGTTGACGATTGTGCGGGGAAATGTGCAAGTGACTGACCTGCAGTACAACAACACGCAGACGGTGCCGCTTACGGCGAATTGAGAAGTATAGTGAACAGCGAACAGTGGACAGTGAACAGTGCCGTGCCGATACGACGGAAACCTTCGGAAGAGGGGTACATCCTTGTTGCGGTCATGTTCCTGCTGGCGCTGTTGATTATTTCGTTGGCAGTTGCGCTGCCGCGCGTTCGTGAGGACATTCAGCGCGACCGCGAGATTGAGACGATGAATCGCGGCAAGCAATACATCCGCGCGATCAAGATGTACTACAAGAGATTCCACGCCTATCCGCCCAATGTGGATGCGTTGGTAAAAACCAACGAGATTCGTTTCTTGCGCAAGCGCTACACCGATCCAATCACCGGGAAAGACGATTGGAAGCCGTCCAATTTGGACAGAACAAGACACCGCTGGCGATGGGATTCTTTGGGCAGCCGCTCGCAGGAGCGGCAATCGCAGGAACGGGGCCGGGCGGAATAGCCGGCGCAACGCCGATTGCGGGCGGGAGCAATGGCTCAATGGGTGGAAGCACGTTTTCAAATGGCGGATCGTTTTCGGGTGGTAGCTCCTTCTCGGGAGGCGGGTCGACGTTCGGATCGAGTACCACGGGGTCTCCGACTGGAATCGGAACCGCTGGGAGCACGGGCGCGACTGGAACGAGCCCCGGGAGTTCCGGGAGCGACACGGGATCGGGTAGCGGGAGCCTGAGCTCGAACCAGACCTTTGGCGGCGGAGGCATCATCGGCTTCTCGCCGGGAAGTGAGAAGCAGTCGATCCTGACCTACAAGAAGAAGAATCACTACAACGAGTGGGAGTTTCTCTACAGCCCGCTCGCGGACCAGATGATGCAAGGTGGCGGAAACCTGGGGACCATAGGGCAGCCTGCGGGCGGGACGGGCGGCAGCACTGGGACGCCGGCGGGAAATGGTGGAGCGTTCCAAAACAGCCCCGGCATGGGATCGCCAACCGCGCCGACGACCCCGTTTGCACCCACGACGCCGCAGCAGTGACAGTGGGGTTGGGACTCAGCACACGAGATCGACATGTAAAAAGCCCATCCCGAGCCGGGATGGGCTTTTTACTTTGAGACCGAAGTGCAGTCGATCGGAATTCGGCTTAGACGCTAAAGGAAGAACCGCAGCCGCAGGTCGATTTGACCTGGGGGTTTTCGAACTTAAAGCCTGCTGCTTCAAGGGTTTCGACGTAATCGACAGTGCAGCCATTGAGATACATCAGCGAGGTGGCGTCCACAAAGACCTTCAAGTCATCGAAACTGAAGACCTTATCCATCATGCCACTCTGGTTTTCAAAGGCCATGGAGTACTGGAAGCCGGAACAGCCCCCGCCCACGACGCCAACGCGCAGCCCTGCGGGTATGGGATCCTGCGTGGCCATGATTTCGCGCACCTTGGCGATTGCCTGAGGGGTCAGAACTATGGGGGCCTTCTTTACTGTTTCCTGTGGTGCGATCGTTGCTGTGGACATAGACTCTCCAATCCTTGGACTACTTCGGGATCTTGCCTTTTTAAAAGCTCATATTAACTTTACCGCCCCGTGCGCGGGGATTCAAGGCCCAATCGGACCACTCAATAGTTTGATGTGCTGGAGTGAAGATCGTTGCAAGGATTGAATTCACAGCCACTTACCTTTATTTCGCCCTGGACGCGGGCTGGATGCGCCCTTCGAGGATTGAGTTGGCGGACAGTAACGAGTATGTTCATCCACTGAAAATTGGTGTGATTTTTGTCACGATGGCTGTGCCAAAACGGGGCTAATATGGGTCCCGTACGGCCCCTCTACTCACGAGACCGCGGTTTGCAGCATGCACGGCCCGCCGGTATCTGGGACCCCACAAGTTCATTGGAGGTGTTGTATGGCAATTGCTCCGATCCTGTGGACGGTCTGGAGTGCGCTGGTGATCCTTACAGCCGCACTCTTCATCTACCGTTCGACCCTGACAAAGGACGAAGAGGATCAGATCTTCCTGGATGATTCCTTCAACCACGTGAAGAGCGCCCAGGCAGCGATCATCGAAAAGGTGAATAAGGTGCAGCCATTGCTTCGGGTTGCACTGTGGCTGGTGGGCATTGCGACGGTGTTGGTACTCGGTTACTACGTCGTCGACATCTTCAACCAATTCAAGTAAGCTGCCCTCTCCCTGTTGCCGATGCAGCCAGGCGGCGGTTGAAAAACTGCCGCCCGGTTCATTCAGAGAACCTTCGGACCCCGTCACTCCACTTCCTGACGGGCACGGTATCCGTCTCGCGCAATGATGTCGTATTTCAGCGGCTTGTGCTTTTCATCCTGCATGCGCAAGGGCTGTCCTTCGTCGTCGACCAACTCGACGCGCAGCTTGCGGTAGGTGCCGTCCTGTTTGGGATCGGTGGGGTGATAGATCAACTGGTACTTTGAGCGGATGGCTGAATTGATGCTCGAGAAGATGTCAGGCATTTCGGCGACGAAGCGCGGGCTGAACCACATACCGCCGGTCATCTTCGCAAAAGTCTTCATCTGGTTGTCGGCCTGCAGATAGTCGAGGTCTCTGAGTTCCTGACGGAAACCGGGGCCGCCTTCGGTCATGGCGCGGACCGCGCCGCCGGTGGAAACGGCAAAGATGGTGACGTCGGGCGTGTTCTTGACCTTCTGCAAGATTTTGTCGAGCGTGATCTTGGAGAATGTGTCGCGGCCAGACGCGATGAGGATGATGTACTTGTGGCCGTCGATGCGGGTGAGTCGATCCTCGGCTTCGTACAGAGCGTCGAAGAGATTGCGGTCGGTGAAGCCCGGGATCATGAGCGAATTAATGGCGTTGTAGAGTTGGCGCTTGTCCTGGGTGAAATCGGTGACGATCTGCGTGCGCATATCGAAGGTCATCATCGCGACGTAATCCTGCGGGCGAAGCTGCTGCGCGAAGGACCATGCGGCATTGCGCATGTCGTAAACGAAGTAATAGTTGGTTGAGGCAAACTCGCACAGCAGAAGAGCGGTGATCGGGGCTTCCACGCGCTTGAATCCGACAACCTTCTGCTCGACGCCATTCTCATAGACCTTGAAGTTGGATGGCTTGAGGTTGGGCACGAACTGACCCGTCTTCTCGAGAAGCACACCTACGTCCACGCTGACCTCGGGAACGTCGACGCGAATCGAGAAATTGTCCAGACCCTGGGGATTTTTTATCTTCGGTTGCGGCGGGGGCGGGCGGCGGCGCGTCTTCGGGGGCCTCCTTCTTTTTGGGCAGAGCGATGGTGCCATTGTCCCCGCCGGGCCCGCCAGCATCGGGCGAAGCCTGGTCATTCGGCTGCTGAGGCGCCGGCTGGGATGGGGACTGAGGTTGCGATTGAGCCTGGGCTCGACCCAACGGAGCAAAGACAATTGCTGCTGAAAGAAACAGCAGGAAGGCCTTCGATGTGTGAGCCGGTGAAACTGAGACGCGCATGTTTGACATGACAACCTCTGTGCTCAAGACAGAATACGGGATTCTCGACAGCTAGCGCATCGAACTGGCCGCACAAACCTGGCCGTGACATATGATTCACCCAATGCGTCAAAACACTGAATCTGCCGGAACGCATTCATTAACGGTGCGGTGCGAATGGCTTTATCGAAAACCAATGCCGCCGGTTGTACTCTTATAGACGTGAAACTATGCCTTAAGGGAATCTTGCCCGGTCTCCTAATGCTGGGATTGGCCGGTGGAGTGTCCTCCTGGCCGCTTGCTTGGGGGGCTGAGACGGCGGACACGCCTTCGGGTCCCCCGCCGTCCACCGGAGGGTTTTTCCCCCTGAGCCAGGTGCATCGCGGCCTGATGGGAACGGCCTGGACCGTCTTTACCGGAGACAAGCCGGAGCCGATGCAGGTGGAGATTCTGGGCGTTCTGCGAGGGGCGCGCGGGCCGGGACACGACATGATCCTGGCGCAACTGCATGGCACGAAGCCGGAATACACCGGCGTCGTGGCGGGAATGAGCGGCAGCCCGGTTTACATCGGGAACAAGCTGCTGGGCTCGCTCTCGTATCGCATTGGCCAGTTCAGCAAGGATCCGATTGCGGGGATTACGCCGATTGAGCAGATGCTTGAAGTGCGCGATTTGCCCGTGGACGCCGCACGAACGACGCTCGACCAGCAGCGGATTCCGACGACAAAGTGACAGCGGATGGAATGACGTTTCAGGCCATGGAAACGCCGCTGGTGATGAGCGGGTTCCGGCCTGAAGCGGTCAAGCTGTGGCAGGAAAAGATGGCCGGCACCGGACTGGAGATGGTGGCAGCGGGCGGCGGAAGCGGCAGTTCCCTTCCCGGGTCCGATGGCGAAGTCAATGGCGAGATTTCTCAAGCGGCGATGGCGAGCATCGTGCCGGGTTCCGCAGTCAGCGCGCAACTGATTCGCGGAGATCTGGAGATTTCTGCGACCTGCACGGTCACCTACGTCGATCCGAAACAACTGCTGGCGTGCGGCCACCCGATTCTGCAAGCGGGCCCGGTGTCGATGCCGATGACGACGACCGATGTGGTGGCCACGCTGGCGTCGCCACTCAACGCATTCAAGATCGTGAACACCGGCGAGACGATCGGAGCATTCACGCAGGATCGCGATGCGGCCATCCGCGGCGTGCTGGGCGAAAAGGCGCACATGATTCCGGTGCATGTCACGGTGCATGAAGCGCAACGCGACAGGAAGCTGAATTTTGAGGTCCTCGATCTGCCTGCTTTGACGCCGCAGGCGGTGATGGTCTCGTTGTACGACGCGCTGCTCCAAACCAACGAGAGCACCGCGGACACGAGCTACCACGTCAAAGGAAGCATCGACCTGGATGGCTATCCGCCTTCGCCTCTCGACCTGTGGGCCCCCGGCGGGAATGGATTGCCTGCGCCGCTGGCGGCTGCGCTATTGACCGGCGAGAGCTTTGCAAAGCTTTATTCGAATGGCACGCGCCAGGGAACGGTGCACTCGATCAGGCTCAGGTGGAAGAGATTCCACGCAACATGCAGGTGACATTGGAGACGGCGCGTGTGGTCTCTGGCGATATCGTGCATGCGGGCGATTCGATAGTGGTGGAGGCGACGCTGCGTCCGTGGCAGCAGCCGGCACGCAATGTCAGGATTCCGGTAAGAATCCCGGCGCGGCTGGAAGCGTGGCAATCTGCGGCTACTGGTTTCAGATGCCGGGACGCTGGACCGGACCATGGACCAGCCTCGGCTCTCGACGCGCCCGGCCGATTTGGAAACGGCGCTGGCCCAGGCAAGCGGACGCATCCAGCCGATCAGATCTATGTGAGCCTGCTGGCGCCGGAGACGCAGGCCAACATGGAAGGCCAAACGCTTACGGGACTGCCCTTGTCGATGGCCAACGCGCTTGAAACTCTGCGTGCCGGCCAGGACGTCACCATGAATGGAGAATCAGCGCTCGTGGCTGGCCAGGCATCGGCGGGAGGAGTTCTCACCGGGTTCCAAATTCTGAATCTGCACATTGAGAGCGGCGGCGGTTTAAACTAAGGCCCGGCATACAGGGAATCATCTCCTGCGTTTCGGGCGGTCTCCGGAGTCTCGGGTTCGCTCACTTTATTACGGCGGTTCCGACTGGACGACCGCTTTAGCCCCGAGCGAGGAATGCGGAACGACGATGAGTCTCATTCAAGGACTTGCAGCGCACGCGGCGGGAGCCGAACTTTTGCCTTTTCGCTATGACCCAGGCGAATTGGGTCCGCAGGAAGTCGAGATCGGCAGTCTCTCATTGCGGCATCTGCCATAGCGATCTGCACCTGATCTGCGAACGACTGGGGAATCAGCCAGTATCCTTTCATTCCCGGACATGAAGTGATTGGCGCGATTACCGCGGTCGGCGCCGAGGTGCGCTCGCTGACGGTGGGCCAGCGCGTGGGCCTGGGGTGGCAGTCGAACTCCTGCGGCCAGTGCGAGTGGTGCATGCAGGGCATGGAGAATCTTTGCGCGCATTGCCGAGGCGACCTGCGTTCACCGGAATGGCGGCTATGCCCAGCGCGTGCGCGCGAACGCGCGCTTCGTGGTGCCGATTCCCGATGCGTTGCCAAGCGAACAGGCGGCGCCGCTGCTTTGCGGCGGCATTACGGTCTACAACCCGATGCGCACGCATGGCATCAATCCCTCTTCGCGGGTCGGCGTGGTGGGCATTGGCGGACTGGGACACATGGCGATTCAATTTGCGCGCGTCTTCGGCGCGGAGGTGACGCATTTTCTACCTCGGCCGCAAAAGAAGAAGAGGCGCGGGAGTTGGGCGCCACCACTTTGTGAATTCGCGGGAGACGAAGGCCATGAGGGAAGTGGCCGGATCGCTGGACCTGATTTTGAGCACTGTGAATGCCAATGAGGAGTGGAACACCTATATTCAGGCGCTGCGGCCGACCGGGACGCTCTGCTTGGTGGGCATCCCGCCGTCGCCGATGTCGGTGCAGGCGCTTCCGCTCATCGCGGGCATTCGCGCGATCACAGGCAATCCCACCGGAAGCCCATCGCGGCTGCGCGAGATGCTGGATGTTGCGGCGCGCCATCGTGTCCAGGCGAAGACCGAACGCTTTGCGATGGCCGAGGCAAACGAAGCCATTGAAAAAGTGAAGAAGAACAAGGTGCGCTATCGCGCCGTGCTGGCCAACTGATCGGCCACTGCCTCGTTGGCACGTTTCCATTCTGACACCTACACGCAAATGACCGAGCGTCTGCTCTCCGCATGCTGGGAGAGCAGGGCGGCTTCAATTGGGCGCATGGAATGCGCGATGGATAGCCCTGGGCACTGCAGGAGTGAAGCGCTAAGCAGTCGCGACGTATTGGGGTTTGCGATGTTTCAATCCGTCGGCGATCCGCGAAAGCAGATCGGCAGGATGGACGGGTTTGCTGAGCAACACAAATTGATGTCCATCGCGATTGGCCGCGGCGAGCAAATCAGCGGTCGAAGCCTGCCCCGAGAAAAGAATGATCTTGCAATCGGGGAAGATGCGCTTTACCGTGATGGCCAAATCAATGCCGCTCATGCCGGGCAGGACCACGTCGGTGATGAGCATCTCCGGAGGCATCAGCAGTGCAGTTTCGAGAGCGCTGTCTCCGTCGTACGCGGTGACTGCCGCATACCCGCTGCGCGAGAGGATTTCTGCCAGTGTGTCGGCGATGCTGCTTTCGTCGTCGACCACCATGACGACCGGGCGATAGGTCTCGCCTTGGGATTTGAGCCCTGGGAAGGAACTTCATGGAGCGGGACTGCTGGGGAAATTGTTCCTTTTGTTCACGGAATATCACCTCTGTAAGACACCCTAGCAGGGTTTCTCGGATACGGGTTAAATCTTTCAAAACAGAGGGAGTTGCGAAGATTTATGAGCCTTGCGAGCTTTGGCGTAGCGAGACAAGATAACATTGGAGGTTGCCGGTTCTTGCTCTCTTGAGTATGCTATCAACCGAAGGATAGTTTTACGGAGGTTAGATATACGTTAAGTACAGGTTTGCCGAACGTGCAACCTCAGAGGGGAGAGAAATGGCGAGCAGAGACATGGCGACCAAAGTGAAATCGGGCACCCTTCCGATGAATTTCAAATCGATCGAGCAGTTCGATGTTCCGAAGGGCCGCGACGGAAAGCACAAGCAGATCGTCACCCAACTTCTGAGCGACATCGACCAGTTGCAGGCCGGGAGGGCGCTCAAGATCCCGCTTTCCGCTCTTCCCGATTCCAAGGAAAACATCCGGTCCGCGCTCAATCGCGCGGCGCGTCAGCGGGGTCTCGATGTTTCGACGTCAAGCGACGCGGAACATCTGTACGTGTGGAAGACCGAGACGGATTCCTGACCCACGGACGGGTGCAGACTGCCTCGCACATTCATGAACGGAGTACGCATCGATAAATGGCTGTGGGCGGCCCGTTTCTTCAAGACGCGGGCGCTTGCGTCGCGAGGCCTGCGACCTGGGACGCGTTCGATCGAACGGAATCGAGGCCAAGCCGGCGCGCGAAGTTCGTGTACGCGACATGCTCCAGGTGAGGAACGAGGGCGGCGACTTTGAGATCGAGGTCCTGCAACTGAGCGAGATGCGCGGCCCTGCGGCGGTGGCGCAGACGCTCTATCGCGAGACCGACGCCAGCAAAGAGGCGCGGATGAAGCTCGCCGCGGAGCGAAAAGCGATGCAGCAGTACGCGCCGGTCCCAGAGCGGCGGCCAAGCAAGCGTGACCGGCGCCGAATCATTCAGTTTCGCAGCGGCGCGTAGCGGCTACGCTTATTCAATCGTCGCAGCGGCCTGCGCACCCGATGCGTCCTACGCACTCAGCGACGTGCAGTCTAGTAGACTCAACGGCAGCATGGTTGTCTCTTTCCGCTCCATTTGCCTATCTTCCTTTGCCCTCCATTCTGGCTGTCACAGGCGCGTCGCTCGCTGTGAGCGGCGCTTCGTATGCCAACGCCCAGGGTACCCATCTGTGGACGCAATCGCGGTTCGAAGAATTTGAAAAGGGCACGCCCGCAGGGCGTTGCGATTGGCAGCGATGGCCATCTGCGCGAGGGACCGGCGCTTAAAGAAACTCTGACGACGCCTTCGACGTTTGTGTGGTCGGTAGCCGCGGACAAGAATGGCACAGCGTATCTGGGCACCGGTTCGCCGGCCACTGTGCTGCGCGTGGAGCAAGGATGGCAACCTTTCACGCTGTTTGAGAGCAAGGACCTGAACGTGCAGGTGGTGCGGCTGGGACCGGATGGCGCTCTTTATGTGGCAACGCTGCCGAGCGGCAAAGTTTACAAGCTGGACGCCGGCAGCGTCGACGAAAATCGACGAGCAAAAGGCAACGGTTGTCTTCGATGCTTCGAAACTCGATGGCGCGAAAGCCGGAGACGGAGCGAGCCGAAGTCCGATGATGCGGCGGCAGACGAAAAGGCAGACGCAAAATCCCACTACATCTGGGATATGACCTTCGACCCGACGGGGCGGCTCTACATCGCAACAGGAGGCCCCGCCGCGGTGTTCCGTGTGGATCCCGCAAAGCCGGCAGCGAAGCCTGAAGAATTCTTCAAGAGCGACGAACAGCATATTCGCTCGCTGGCCTGGGATGCAAAGGGAAATCTTATTGCCGGTTCCGATGGCAGCGGGCTCGTCTACCGCATCAACTCCGAAGGCAAGGGCTACGTGCTGTTCGAAGCGCCACGGCGCGAAATCACGTCTGTTGCGGTGGGACGGGATGGCACGATCTATGCGGCGAGCGTGGGCGACAAGAGCCACAATCCTTTGCCGCCGCTGCCGGTGCAAGGAATCGGCTCGATCACGATCACCATTGTGCAGCCGGGTTCGGTGCAGGCCGCGAATGCCAGCGCCTCGGTGCCCGAGGGAACCGACATTTATGCATTGAGCGATGGGCAGGCGCCGCGCAAGCTGTGGTCCAGCAAGGACGATATTGTCTACGCGCTGGCGGCACAGCCGGAGGCCTGCTGGCGCTGAGCGGCAATCGCGGACACATTTTCCGCATCGAGCCGAACGGGGATTACGCGGATGTGGCGCACCTGGAAGCGCAGCAGGGATTGAGCCTCGCGCACGGGTCGGGCTCTGAATTGCTGATCGGGACCGGCAACACGGGCAAGCTGTTCACGCTGGGTGCAGCGGAGAAGCACGAGTATGCAAGCGACGTGCTGGATGCCGGTGCGATGGCCCACTACG
>CAWAEE010000003.1:0-43737 GCA_963781125.1 uncultured Acidobacteriaceae bacterium | reverse complement strand
ATCAATGCGAGAACGGCACTTCATGCGCTCGCCGTTTCACGGAGAGAGCTTCTCGCAGACGCAGAAACTTGACGGCTTGTTCTGATTTTCGGTTCATGTTTTCATACATCGCGCACACGAGTGCAACGATGATCCCGACAAAGAAACCGGCGGCGGTCGCTCCAATGACTATCATTCCCCGCTTGGGAAACGAACGTCGATCGGGAGGAACGGCCGCGTCAACCACTTGGATCAACGCACCCTGCTTTGCCTCGTCCAATTTCGCGATCTCGAATTGACGAGCGAGGATGTCGAAGATGGTTTCATAGTATTTAACGTCGCGCAGCTTGCGTACATACTCCAAACCCGCTTCGGGCACTTGCCCCTTTGGCACCATCAGGCCGGCGTCGATGTTCTCCGATCCTCCAAGCTTTGCCAGTTGTGTACGCAGGCCGTCCAACTCCTGTTGAGCCTGTATTAATTGAGCGTTTTCACCAGTCGCGAAAGTGCGCATCGATTCGATCTGCACTTCCTTCGCCGCTATCTGCGCCCTTAGTGATGCCGCCGACTCGATCAAAGCCCGCGCCTGACTGTCGAGCTGGATCAGTCCTGTTTTCTGTTGGGTTAGCTTCAGGGCCTCTTCGGCATTAGCGAGATTGTCCTTCGCCTGTTCAAGCTGCTGCTCAAAGAACAATCGGCGTTGTGAGGCTTCCGTGATTGCAAGATGCTCCGACATTTTTCTGAACTGGTCAACATATCCGTTCGCGAGTTCTGCCGCGCGGTTTGGGTCGCGGTCCTCAACAGAGATGTGGAGCAGCCCATCTTTGCCGCTGCCGTCTATCGTGGTGTGTTTTTCAAATACTTTTCGGGTATCGGAAAGAAGTCGCTGGTGATACTCCTGCATAAGTCCGAAATGCTGCACCATCGCTTCTTCGACAGTGCGGCTCTTCAGCTCCGCCACAATCATGTCATTGGGGGATTTCAGCCCGAGACCGCCACCGGCAAGTGCGGCCATGCCTCCCAGATTACCAAGCTGAGATGCAATTGCGCCGCCCATGGACGAGCTCTGTTGTGGTGGAAGCAGGACCACCATTGCGGTATAACTCTGCGGCAGCACGAGGGAGACGAAAATCGCGATAACCGCAAAAGCTGCCGTCACCCACAGTATGGTGCGCTTCCGCTCAGCCAGAACGATCAAAAGATCTAGAAGAGAAATCTCATCGTCATTCTTTGCCATCCTTTCCAACGCTCGGCGAGGGATTGGGATGGGCTTGTTCCTGCAGTTCGGGGAGCGAAGTGTCTGTGGGCATCTGTTCCTGCCGGTTTCGGGTTCGGCGGCATTTCTGTCTTTATTCTACAAGCAGATGCCTGTGTGGTCTTGCGCCCGGACGGGCTTTGAACGTCTGCAGGTCTATGAAGAGACAAGCCCTTGTCGGTCGCAAAAGCCTGAATGCCCCGAGACAGGAAATAGCTGTCCTTGGGCGTAGCATACGACACAACCGGACGGCTGCCTTCGACCTGCAGTGCCACAATCATTTGTCTCGGAGAGTTCTTCGGCCCGTCGTTTAACCGAGTTGCCTATTCCGCCGATGTCGTCGAGGCACCTGAGAAATCAAAGGTAGAGAAGTGGCGATTGTCGCCGTTAATCTCCGCCCGCAACTCGTGCCACAGCTCATTGGGAATCTTGAGGAAGACTTCGACCACGTTCGGATCGAATTGACTCCCCGAACAGCGCAGAATCTCTTCCCGGGCCTCATCGAAGCTGCGCGCCTTGCGATAGGGCCGATCGCTCGTGATCGCATCCATCGCGTCGGCTACCGCGAATATCCGTGCACCGACGGGAATCTCGCTGCCCCGTAAGCGGCTTGGGTACCCGTTCCCGTCAAAATACTCCTGATGCGTGTAGACAATGGCAGCTGCCTCGCTTAGGAACGGAATCTTGCGCAGGATGTGGTAGCCCCGCGTGCAATGGTCGCGCATGACCTCTTCTTCTTCGGCGGTTAATTTGCCGGGCTTGCGCAGAATTTCGTCAGGAATCGCCATCTTGCCGATGTCGTGCAGGAACGCGCCGCGCGCAATGATCTTGATGTCGACCGGCGAAATTCCCATCGCTCGTGCCAGGGCAATCGTGTACGCGGTCACCCGCTTGGAGTGCCCCTCGGTCTCCGAGTCCTTCAGGTCCAGCGCATCGCCCAACGCCTCGAGCGTCACGTCATAGGAGTGTTCCAGGTCTTCCATCGCCTGGCGCAGCATCTCGGTGCGCGCCCGGACCACCTGTTCCAAGTTCTGCTGGTAGTTGTGGCTGTCCTGCAGTGCCTGCCGATGATCGAGCGCCCGCTGCACCGTCGCCACCAGGTGCTCGCGCTCAAAGGGCTTCAGCAGGTAGTCGTAGGCGCCGCGGCGCATTGAATCAATCGCCACGCTGATGTCGTGAATTGCGCTGACCATTACCACGGGAAGATGTGGCTGGTCGGCATGAATGCGCTCCAGCAGCGCGATTCCGTTCCCATCCTGCATCACGATGTCGGTCAGAACCAGGTCGTACGGACCTTGTCCCAACATCTCCACGGCCTGGGAGCCGCTGATCGCCAATTGCACATCGTATCCCTGCCGTTGCAGGGTCGCGCCAATCATCGATCGAACGGGGGCCTCGTCATCCACAACCAGGACGCGCGCCGGCCTGCGTGTCCGCACGCTTGAATGTTCCTTCGGGTTGGCTGGAGCAGCCATCGCGGGGGCACTTCCACCCAGATTTGCCAGGTTCAACGCGAATCCCATTACACTCCTACGTTCCAACGGCCCCTAATTCACCCTTGCCGGTGAGGGCCAATTACCTCCAAGGCCGCCGGGTGATTGAGACAAAGCCGGCGCCCGCTGCTTATTGGACGATCATAGCTCGAACGCAGGAAACCGGGGAACCGCAACTTGGGCCCAGGGGTCAAGTTCCGTGAGCGGATTTGGCCGGTCACTCTACTTTCCGCCGTACCTGCCGCTCTTTTTTATTGAAGACAATGCGTAGGTCGAAATTACGCCACCCACTGATCTAGCGCAAGCCTTTCCGAGGAAAGTATCAAATTATTAAATCAATTAAATCAAGCTTGTCCAGCAACCCACCCCCCACAAAAGTCGTATGGACTCCAAAAGGTTCCTCGGTAATATCACCGGCCCAATTGACGGAGAACGGCATTCCGGCGGTCCGCGCTGTCTGCAGCTGCCGGCAAAATGCCGCCGCTTCAGCCTTGTTCCTGCGCCTTGCGCCGCGCGCGTCGTGCCTCGGCCCATCCTTCTTTCGTTACCTGCCGGCCTCGAGCCACGGCAAGCGCCCCGGCTGGTACGTCCTTTGTGATGCAAGAACCCGCCCCGATGTACGCCCCATCGGCAACGGTCAATCGGAGCCACCAGTGTCGAGTCGCTGCCCACAAAGACGTCCTTTGCCGATGCGTGTTGCATGTGCTTGCGCACGCCATCGTAGTTGCAGGTGATGACGCCTGCGCCGATGTTCGTCTCCTCGCCAATCTCCGCGTCGCCAAGATAGGCCAGGTGTCCCGCCTTCACGCCGGCGTGCAGCTTGGATTTCTTGACCTCGACGAAGTTGCCGATGTGCACATCCTCGCCGATCTCGCATCCGGGTCGCATCCGGGCAAACGGGCCGATATCTGCGCCGTCCCCCACCGAGCTATCGGCCAGTACGCAGCTCTGCCGGATCATGACACGATCGCCCACCGTGCAATTTTCGATCACTGAATAGGACCGGACTCGAGTCTCTGCGCCGATCCGCGTCCGTCCCAGCAGTTGGACAAAAGGCTCGATAATCGCGTCGGCTTCCACTTCAACCCCGGCGTCGATCACGCACGTGTCGGGCCGGTAGATCGTGACGCCCGCCGCCATCAACCGGTTCGCGGTCGTCGCGCGCATCCGCGCATCCAGCGCCACTAGCTCAGCAATCGTGTTCGCGCCCAGAACCTCGGCGGCCTCTTCTGCCTGGACTCCAACCACCCGCTCGCCGGCAGCCCGCAGAGCGCCGGCCATGTCAGTCAAGTAAAGTTCGCCCCGTGCGATTGTTTGCTTTCAGGTCGCCTAGATGCGCCTCGAGAGCCGACGGTCTTGAATGCGTAAATTCCGGAGTTGATCTCGCGGATCGATCGCTGTTGTGGAGCCAGCGCTTCGTGCTTCCACGATGTTCTCAACCTCTGCTGACGTCGGCTCGCCCGACGCACCACACGTCCGTAGCCGGCTGGGTTTTCCGGCGCCGCGGTGAGAATTGTCATGGCTGCGTTCTCTCTTTGATGGAAGCGCCACAACTGCTCGATGGTCTCCGCCCGGATCAGCGGCACATCGCCGGACAGGACCAGGACATTTTCATAATGCGGCAACGGATCCCAGCGCGGCACTTGACCGCATGGCCCGTACCGCGCTGCTCGGTCTGTTCCATAAACTGGGTGCCGGACTCCGCCACTGCCTTCCGTACCCGCTCCGCTTCGTGGCCCACGACGGTGAAGATATCCTTCGCCGTCTACCACCTCGCTTGCCGCGGCGATCACGTGGCTCAGTAAGGTCGTGCCGCCCACTTCGTGCAGCACCTTGGGCTTTCGCGATTTCAACCGTGTCCCTTTGCCCGCAGCCATAATCACGACGGCCAGCTTTGCTTTTTCCTGCCGGCCGCCGGCGTCTTTCTTGCTCACTGCTTGTTCTCCTGCCCAGGCGCCTGCTTGGGCTGCGGAATCGTGATGTCAATCGGATGAGTCGCGCCCATGCCCAACTCGTCCAGTCCAGGCTTGATCTCCGGGCCGTTCCCAACGACCAGCACCGCCAGCTTTTCTGGATGGACATATTTCTTGGCAACGGCGCCCACGTCGGCCAGCGTCACCTTTTCAAGCGCTGTCTTGTAGGTCTCCAGATAATTGGCCGGGTAGCCGTAGAATTCCAGCCGCACGCTTTCGGCCAGAACCTTTTCCCGCGTGTCGTAACGGAAAAGGAACGAGTTCAGGATTTCGTCCTTGGCCCGCTTCAATTCCACTTCCGTAAAGGGCTTTTGGCTCATCCCGGCAATCTCTGCCAGGGCCGCTTTCGTTGCGTCCACGGTCGAAGCGCTCTTGGTCAACACCATCACGCGCAACATACCGGGATGGTCATAGTCGAAGCCAAGACCGCCGCCCACGGCATACGCCAGTCCAAGCTCCGTGCGTACCTTCTCAAACAACCGGCTTCCGAATCCGCCGCCCAGAATCTCGTTCATCACCGCCAGAGACGGCACGTCTGGATTGCGTCGATCGGTGCCCAGTCCCACGATCTCCACGTTCGACTGGTTCACATCATCCTTATTGATGAAGTAGACGGCTTGGTTTGGATCGTGAAAGACCTCGTGATGCGCCGGAAGCGGCTTCACTGGAGGCAACGCTTCAAACGTTCCGCGCAGTTTTGCTTCCATCGCCGCGGGATCGAAGTCTCCACTGATGCTTACGATCAGCTTGCCCTTCAGCGAACGATCGTGCCATGCATTCAGATCGACCAGCGTCACGGCACCGATTGTGGCGAGCTCCGCCTGCCGCGCATAGGAACTGCTTGCGCCATACACCAGCTTGGCTGCTTCGCGGTTCGCAATCTCGCCCTCGTCATCGTTGCGGCGCACGATGCCCGTCGCGTCCTGCTGCTGCGCCAGTTGCAGTTTCTCCCCATTGAACTTCGGATGGAAAAGCAGATCCATCGCCAGCCCATACACCTCGTCCGCATCGCCTTTCAGCGAATCCCACGACAGCGCCGTCGAATCAATGTCCCCGCCGGTTTCGATGTGCGCTGCTTTTGCTTCCAGCAGATCATCCATCGCATCGCCGTCCATCTTTTCCGTGCCGCTCGTCCGCCATGCCTGTCCATAGAGGTCGATCATTCCCGCCTTGGCCGGATCCTCATCGCGCGATCCGCCGGGAATCAACACCGAACCAGTCACAAAGGGCAGTTCGTGATCTTCCTGCAGAAACAGCACGATGCCATTCTTCAACTCGATGCGCTTCGGCTGGTGCGGATTGAATGCGATGCAGCGCCGGAACCGGAATCTTCTCCCACGGCTTGCTCTCCTGCGCCGTGGCCGCGAACGGCACAAGCAGACCAACACAAATGGCAGCGACAATGGCAAGCCCGGCCAACCATCCACTGTTCACTGTCCGCTGTTCACTGCCCACTGTCTGTTCCCTGGTCCCTGTTCCCTGATCGTGGTTCTTCATTCCGCGCCTCCGCTTTTCCCATTGCTCGCCGGAGGTTCGGTGTCGATCTCGGCGGTGGTTCGATTCGAAGCTACAAATACCTGGTTCGCCACGCGCTTGATATCTGCCTTCGTTACCTTGTCCACCCGATCCAGTTGCAGGAATAATTCGCGCCAATCGCCATACCGCGTCTGGTATTCAGCCAGAGCATTCGCCAGTCCCTGGTTGTCCGCCAGTCCGCGCAGCAAATCGGCGCGGGCGCGCGTCTTGTACATCGCCAGTTCTGCGTCCGTCACGTCGGTGGTCTTCAGCTTTTCAATCTCTTTGTGAATTGCGTCGCGCATCTCTGCAGGTGTATGTCCGGGCAAGGGAATTGCGCCGAAGAAAAACAGGCTGGGATACTTGTCGCCGGGATACGGGCTGAATCCCACGGCCTCCGCGGCAATTTGCTGGTCGCGCACCAGGCTGCGATAGAGCCGCGACACCCGCCCATTCGACATGATGTCCTGGATTGCGTCGAACACCGCATCGTCCTGATCGCGATAACTCGGCCGATGATAGCCCTCGATGTAAATGGGCTGCGTCTGCTCGCGAATCACGACCGACTTCTCCGCAAACTGCTTCGGCTCGACGGTCGTCATGTCTTCCGGCTTCGGTCCGCCCGGCACCTTGCTGAAATACTTCTCCAGCATCGGCATCGCTTCCGCCGCCTTCACATCGCCCACCACCGCCACCACGATGTTTCGACCCCACGTAGTACTTCTTGTGGAACGCCATCGCCTCCGTAGCGTTAATCTGGCTCACCTCGCTGGGCCAGCCGACGCCGCTGCGCCCATAGTTGTGCGCCACGTAGGCCGTCGCCACGAACTGCTCAAACAGCCGGCCGATGGGATTGGAGTCGGTGCGCATCCGCCGCTCCTCCATCACCACGTCCCGCTCTTTGTAGAACTCGCGCGGAACCGCATCGGCCAGCCGCCCGCTCTCGAGCCACGCCCACAGCTCCAGCCGGTTCTCCGGCATCGACCAGAAATACTGCGTCTCGTCCAGTCCCGTCTCTGCATTCAGTCCCGTCCGCGCCGTTGCGTCTGCGCCACCTCGGTGAACTGGTTCGGGATGACGTATTTGTGCGCCTCGTTCTGCGCCTCGACAAATGCCTTGTGCAGCTCTGCCAGCTTCTTGCGGGTCGCGCCCCACCGGCTTCAGATACTCGGCTTCATACGCATCGTTCGCCGCTTCCACCTTGGCCAGCGCCACCTTTTCTGCGGCGTAGTCCGTGGTTCCGATCTGGCTGGTCCCCTTGAAGGCAAGATGCTCAAACATGTGTGCCAGGCCGCTCTCGCCCGAGGGATCGTTCACGTCGCCCGCATCGATAAACGTGGTGTAGCTGAAGACCGGCGCATCCGGACGCTCGCAGATCAGCAGCGTCAGCCCGTTCGGCAGCACCTTCGTTGTGATCCTCTGCTCGAAGCTCTTTAGGTCCTGGCCCAGCGCACCGTGTCCGGCCATCGCCGTCAGCGCCACCGCCAGAAACACTCCCCAAAACCGGGAAAAGGTTCTGCTCTGCATCCCTGCTCCTTCAGGGCCATTCCGCGACCCCGCACTCTTCCAACCTATTGTCCCAAACCGGACCCGTCAAACTTGTCATCGTGTGACGAACCGCCCGCCCGCTTCGTGCGTATATCGTTGAGTACGGGTGAGGTCGTCATGCGCCGCTGGGTCTTTCGTCTCATTTTTCTCGTTCTTCTTCTCTTTGTCGCGGCTTGCGGCGCTTTCTGGGCTCTGGAGATTTTTCCCGAGCACGGATCGCATCCGCCTCTTAAGCTCGCCGCACAGCAACCCTCGCCATTCAACACGCGCATATCTACATTTCACCCACGGAACCGCCCATCGAGGACGGCACCGTGCTCATCCGCGACGGCCTCATCGCCGCCGTTGGCCACCAGGTTCGAAATCCCTGCCGGCGCCACCCTCCTGCCCTGCAACCATTGCGTCGTCACCGCAGGCTTCTGGAACGCCCACGTCCACTTCACCGAGCCCAAGTGGAACCTGGCCGAGTGGAAATCCGACGACCTGCTCAACGCGCAGCTGGCCGACATGTTTCTCAGCCGCGGCTTCACCACCGTCATCGACACCGGCTCCAATCCTGCCGATACGTTTGCTATCAGGCGTCGCATCGAGCACGTTCAGCTCAACGGTCCCTACATCTACTCGTCCGGGCCGCCGCTCTACCCGCCCAACGGCATCCCCTTCTATATCAAAGAATCCGCTCCTGGCTGGCTTCAGCGCTCCTGCCCGAGCCCGGAACGCCCGACGCAGCCCGCCGCATCGTTCGTCGCAATCTTGCTTCTGGTGCGGACCTGACCAAGCTCTTTACCGGATCATGGGTTCAACGCGGCCAAGTCCTGCCCATGCCGCTCGACATCGCCAAAGCCGCCGTCGAAGAAAGCCATCTCAACGGCAAGCTTGTCTTCGCGCATCCGTCGAACCTCGCCGGTATCCGCGTCGCCATCGACAGCGGTGTCGACGTGCTGGCCCACGCCGCGGATGACACGCGCGGCGTCGATCAGGCCCTGCTCTCCGCGGCCATCCGGAACAACATGGCCATGATTCCCACGCTCAAAATGTTCACGACCACCGTCACCACCGACCCGCATTACATGGATCCCATCTGTGACGAGGTGCGCCAGTTCCATCAGCTTGGCGGCCAATTGATCTTCGGCACCGACGTCGGCTACATGACCGACTACTCGACCGACGGCGAGTTTGTTGAACTCGGCAAGAGCGGCCTTGACTGGAAAGACGTCCTCGCGATGCTCACCACCAACCCCGCCGCGCGCATGGGTGTCTCCCGCGCCAAGGGAACCGTCACGCCCGGCAAGCTCGCCGACCTCACGATCCTCTCTGCCGATCCCGCTCAGGACCTCACCAACTTCGCCCGCGTGCAGATGGTGATTCGCTCCGGCCGCGTCATCTGGCAGAGATAATAAGCAGGCGTCAACCCCACTCCTGCCTCGACCCTATTTTTTCCGCTTGTTTCTGCGGAAAGGATGGAAATCCGCTAGCCCCGATGCGTACAACCAAAGCTGCCCCATGCCTCTGGCATTGGGGTCCGGGAAAGCACGAACCGCCGCCTCCTGGGGACGTGCCCTCCTCTCCGATCGCACCGCCTGCCATGCCCTATACTGAGGACTGCGCATTCAAGGTTCCCGTCACTCCGGAACCCGCATGGCTAGAGGTTTTTCCTTGGTACCGGAACAAAAGATCGACACCACGAACCGCCCCCGGATTCGATCGACCACAGTGATTTGTGTGCGCCGCAATGGCCAGGTGGTCATGGCCGCGGACGGTCAGGTCACGCTGGGCGATCACGTGCTGAAGCATTCCGCCAAAAAGATCCGCCGCCTCTATCAGGACAAGATTCTCGCCGGGTTTGCCGGCTCTACCGCCGACGCCTTTTCGCTCTTTGCGCGCTTCGAGAGCAAGCTCGAACAGTATGCCGGCAACCTGAATCGCGCTGCCGTCGAACTCGCCAAGGATTGGCGCACCGACAAGATGCTGCGCAACCTCGAAGCTTTGCTCGTGGTTGCCGACGCAGGGCAGACCTTCCTGATCTCCGGGTCTGGAGATGTGATCGATCCCGACGAACCAATCGCCGCCATCGGCTCCGGCGGCAGCTATGCGACAGCCGCCGCGCGTGCTCTGATGGATAACACCGATCTCGGCGCCCGCGAGATTGCCGAAAAAGCAATGAAGATTGCTGGGGACATCTGCATCTATACCAATGACCGCGTCACATTTGAAGAACTAAAAAGCTAGTTCGTTTCAGAAGAAGAAAAAGTATGGCTATCTATCTGCCCGCATCCGCCGAAGAACAAGATCTCGCGCTCGACGAGTTGACCCCCCGCGAAATTGTCGCTGAGCTTGACAAGCATGTCGTGGGCCAGAAAGCCGCCAAGCGCGCCGTGGCCATTGCTCTTCGCAATCGCCAGCGCCGCCAGAAGCTCCCCCCGATCTCGCCGAAGACATCATGCCCAAGAACATCATCATGATTGGGCCCACCGGCGTCGGTAAAACCGAGATCGCGCGTCGCCTTGCGAAGCTCACCAACTCGCCCTTCCTCAAAGTCGAAGCTTCGAAATTCACTGAGGTCGGCTACGTCGGCCGCGATGTCGAATCCATGATCCGCGACCTCGTCGAAATCGCCATCGACATGGTCCGCGAAGAACGCCTCGAAGAAGTCGAAGACCGCGCTGAGATGAACGCCGAAGAGCGCCTGCTCGACATCCTTCTGCCTCCTCCGCCGGCCGCCTCCCAGGCCCCCGACAGCCAGCACACGCTCCCCGGCAATGACAGCCACCAGCGTTCCCGCGAAAAACTTCGCCAGCAATTCCGCGAAGGCAAACTCGACGACCGCATGGTCGAGCTCGACGTCCGTGAGCGCGGCTCCCCGCAATTTGGCATCATCTCCAACCAGAACCTCGAAGACATGGAGATGAACCTCAAGGACATGCTGCCCAACATCTTTGGCGGCGGCACCAAAAAACGCAAAATGCGCGTCGCCGACGCCTTCGACTACCTCATTCAGGAAGAAGAAGGCCGCCTCATCGACATGGACCAGGTGAACCGCGTCGCGACCGAGCGCGTCGAATCGAGCGGCATCATTTTCCTGGATGAAATCGACAAGATCGCCGGGCGCGAAGGCGGCCACGGCCCCGATGTCTCCCGCGAAGGTGTGCAGCGCGACATCCTCCCCATCGTTGAAGGCACCACCGTCAACACACGCTACGGCATGGTGCGCACCGACCACATCCTCTTCATCGCCGCCGGCGCCTTCCACGTTTCCAAGCCCAGCGACCTCATCCCCGAGTTGCAGGGCCGCTTCCCGCTTCGCGTCGAGCTGAAATCCCTCACCGTCGAGGATTTTCTCCGCATCCTCACCGAGCCAAAATCCTCGCTCACCAAGCAATACACGGCGCTGCTTGAAACCGAGGGTGTCCGTCTCGAGTTCGCGCCCGAAGCTCTGCGTGAGATGGCCGAGTTTGCTTTCAGAGGTCAATGAGGCAACCGAGAATATCGGCGCCCGCCGCCTCCATACCATCATGGAGAAGGTGCTCGAAGACGTCAGCTTCCTCGCGCCCGACGTTGCTCGCCGCGCGCCCGAGGGAGAACAGGCCGCCGCGCTTTCCGAAGCCATCAAAAATGAGTCTTCAACGCCGCTGCCTTATCGCGGAGCGCATGACCGCGTCAGGCCCCGAGAAGGTCTTCACCATCACTCCCGACTACGTAAAACAAATGGTCGCCACCATCGTGAAAGACCAGGACCTGAGCCGCTACATTCTGTAACCCGGCGGTATCGTCCGAATGCTCCGCGCGCTTTTGCTACTTTCGTCTCGTACTTCGCCAGTCCGCGCCCGACACCTGTGCCTCGCATCTGCGTGTGAAAGCCCAGGCCGCCTCTCCGCTCCATCCCTCGCATCCCAACCAGAATCGGAGAGAGCAATGACCCAACCCGCGCAACACCACGGCATCAACTACATCGAGTTCGCGTCCAGTGACATTGAACGCAGCAAGCGCTTCTACGAGAAGGTCTTCGGCTGGAATTTCCAGGATTTCGGTCCGGATTACATCAGCTTCGATAAAACCAGCGCGGGCATAGATGGGGGCTTCCGCAAAGGGGAACTTGGCGAATTACCGGGCAAGTCTGCCCCGCTGATTGTCCTCTATTCACAGGATCTGAAAGCCACCGAAGCCGCAATTCTCCAAGCCGGCGGCGAGATCGTCGTTGCCACATTCGAGTTTCCCGGGGGCCGCCGCTTCCATTTCAGCGACGGCGCGGGCAACGTGCTCGCTGTCTGGTCGGAATAGGGGCGACGAACTGCTTCTCGTGTTTTTCGCTCTGCAGGAACATGGATGCGAGGGCCGGCTTCTTGCAAGGCTTCAATCCCCGCGAACATGGTGCCCCAGGTCTCGATTCTGAAACCTGGGAATGCACAAATCTGAATCCAACCGCTTCTGAGGTCAGCCGCACCGCAGGTGCTTAGTTCACTAGCGGCGCCGGCAGCGCTTTCCGTTTGTTCAGATCTTCCCTTACCAGCGCAAGACCCAGGATGCAGCGCTCAAACGAGTCGGACAGGCGCGCAAACAGTGGAGCCTCCTGCTCGTACTCAAACAGGTTGAACTGGCTCACGATGAAGTAGCTCTCTTTGCCCGCCTGAATCAGCTCGCCCAGGCTCGGATGCGTGCCGCGCCTTCTGCGCCCCGGAACCATCGCCTCGGGGTACATGCCGCTGACAAACAACGCATAGTCGCCAATGTATTTGCGCAGCGCCCGCTCCGCATCGAAAGACGTCGCCGTGCCATTCACCGGATCGGCGGCGAACAGCATCGCTTCGAGCTCCTCAATCGGATGCCCCATCGCATCGCGCACTTTGTAAAGTTTGTCGGCCTGCGAGAACTCGCAGAGAAGATGGGCCACGTAACCTGTCACGTCTGGATCGTTGAGCCCCAACTTCCCCTCGTAGCTGTTGCGAACAGCCTGGTGGAAGAAGGGCTCCAGTGGGTGTGCTTGCGACTCCATACACGCCTCCTGTGCGGCCGCTCGCGCGCAGCCGGCCTGCTTGTTAGGGCATTGGCCGGAATTGCCATGCGTGCAGCCTTGGGAAGCCAGCCACTGCCTATTTACATTGCTTTGACAAAGAGCTTAACCGAAATGTTGTGTTTGCCAAGAGGGAGCGCATACATTTCTTGGCACTTCGGAGTCACGATTGCAAAGAGAATCAAGACTCCTGTACAACTTTCGCGTTAGAGTAGCTGAAAATCCGCCGCTCCTCTCCCCCGAAATGCAGAATCGGCGCACTGCTCTAAGCCTCCCCGGCAGCCAGAAACCGCTGATTGCCAAGTTCGGCTCGTATCATCGCGAGACCCAGGACGCACCGATCAAAGCACTCCGAGAGCCGCGCAAAGAGTGGCGCTTCCTGCTCAAACTCGAACACGTTGAACTGGCTCACAACGAAGTAGCTCTCCTTGCCGATCTTGATCAGTTCGTCTGCGATCGAATGATCGATCTCGTAGTGCGGCGCCGATTCCATCACGTCCAGATGCATCCCAGTCATGAACATCGCATAATCGCCGATATACTTGCGCACCTTGCGTTCCTCATCGAACGAATTCGCTGTTCCATAAACCGGGTCGGCGGCGCGCAGCATCTCGGCCACAGTCTCCACACGATGTCCCGTCGCATCTTTCAGACGGTGCAGGCTGTCCGGCTCTGAAAATTCGCAAAGCATGTGCGCGACGTACTCGACGATCTCGGGATCGTCCAGCCCCACATTGTCGATAAAGCTGGTGCGTACAGCGTGGTAGAAAAAGGATTCGAGAGGATGAGCTTCGGTTTGCATACGCACCTCCATGAGCCGCGCACAGCGCTGGGCCGGTAGGGCGGCTCGGTGCAACGTGCGCAGTCCGGAGCTGGTGCCCGCGTCCCGCAAGACCTTTTCAAAGTACCTCTGCAACGCATTCGCCGCTCGGCAGCTCTCAAAAGGCCTCGAACTCACTCTGTGTAACACGGAGTCTATCGGAATTGTCGCGTTTGCCAATGCCGCAAATCACACCAGGTGGTTACGATTCGAATACGCATGTCCTTAAAAGAGAAGGGGCAGCCCGATTCGGGCTGCCCCGCGCGACGCCGATTCGTTGAGCCTATGCCACTGCCGGAGCGCGCGATTCCAGCGCCGCCAGCCGGTTCGCAAGCAGCCCTTCCAGCTTCTCAAGCGCCGCCGAAAAGCCTTCGATCCCTTCCTTCAACTTGTCGTGGGCCATGCGGTCTTCGTTATGCATGCGGTCAAAGGTCTCCTTGTCCATGGGGATCTTTTCGATCTGCATCGTCTTGGCTTTTGCCGGATCAAGTTTGCGCGGCAGATCGGCCTGCGTCGACTCAAGCTCCGCCAGCAGTTGCGGCGAAATTGTGAGCAGATCGCATCCAGCCAATTCTGTAATCTCCCCGATATTGCGGAAGCTCGCTCCCATCACAACCGTCTTGTAGTCGAACTTCTTGAAGTAGTCGTAAATCTTCGTCACTGACTGCACGCCGGGATCGTCCGGTCCATGAAAATCTTTGCCCGTGCTCTTCTTGTACCAATCCAGAATGCGACCCACAAACGGCGAAATCAGCGTCACACCCGCTTCCGCGCAGGCAACCGCCTGGTGCATGCCAAACAGCAAGGTGAGATTGCAGTGTATGCCTTCGCGCTCCAGAACTTCGGCGGCGCGAATGCCCTCCCACGTCGATGCAATCTTGATCAGCACATGCTCGCGCTTGATCCCCGCGGCATCGTATTGCCCGATAATCTCCCGCGCCTGTTCGATCGTCTTATGCGTGTCGTAGGAAAGGCGCGCATCCACTTCCGTCGAAACGCGTCCCGGCACAATGGCCAGAATTTTTTTGCCAAACGCCACCGCCAGCCGCTTGAAGGCCAGGTTTGCGACATCCTGGTCGGTCGCGCTGTCACCCAGTTCCTTGCGCGCCTCAATCAGCACGCCGTCCACAATCGGCTGGTACTGCGGCATCTGCGCCGCCGTCGTAATCAACGAAGGATTGGTCGTGGCATCCGTGGGCATGAACTTCTCCATCGCCTCGATGTCACCGGTATCGGCAACAACGGTGGTGAACTTGCGCAACTGTTCCAGCAAATTCTGCGGCATAATTCCTCCTCGGGGAAGGTGCGCCCGCACTCGGGAGCGCGTTCGAATTTCAGTCTACAGCGGTTTCGCAACGGCTGTCTCGCGAAGCTGCTGAGGCTGTGTGGCAATTTCATTAAGAAAATGCCGCCTTGCAACTCGCAACATCGGCACGTTCATTGTGGAACCGCTCTGTACCGCTTCTTTGGATTCATCGGCGCGGCTCAGGTTGCATGCCGACGAATTCAAAATCAGCGCGCGTCTGCCGAAAACGTATTGCTCAGCACGCCGAGCCCCTTCACCGCAACGTCGACACGATCGCCCGCGGCCACCGGACCCACCCCTGCCGGCGTCCCCGTCAGCACCAGGTCCCCCGGCTCAAGCGTAATCGCTGCCGTGATGTAACGCAGCAGCTCCGGAATCGAAAAAATGAAGTCCTTGGTCGATCCCTGCTGCCGTACCTCGCCGTTCACACGCGTTTCAATCGCCACACCCGCTTCCGGATCGATCTCGTCGCTGACCAGCGGTCCAACTGGGCAAAACGTGTCGAACCCCTTGGCTCGCGTCCATTGCCCATCTTTTTTCTGCAGATCGCGCGCCGTGACATCGTTGGCCAATGTGTAGCCGCGCACGAATGCGCGCCAGTCCTCATCGACTCTCATCTTCGTCGCCCGCCGCCCAATCACCAGCGCCAGCTCGCCCTCAAAATCCACGCGCTCTGAAGCCGCTGGCATCTCGACCACGCCACCGGCCTCGAGCAGACGACGAGGGCGGCTTGAAAAACAACAGCGGCTCCGCAGGAACTTCGTTGCCCAGTTCCTTCGCATGGTCGCGATAGTTGCGCCCCACGCACACAATCTTCGAAGGCGTCACCGGTACGAGCAACTTTGCCGAACTCAGCGGCATCGGCTCGAAATCGAAACTCGCCAAATCGTTCACCAGGGCCTTCGCGACCATCGGCCGCACATGCGCCACCCGATAGGCAAAATCCTCTTCCGGCGCTTCGGCCAGGTCCACAATCCACAACTCGCCGCCGCGTTCTTCCACCCTGCCATAGTGAGGGTCACCCTCAAACACAAACCGGCAATATTTCATCGCATCTCCCTTGCGTCCTCACTCGCTGGGCACGGTCTCCGCAGCCTCGGCCGACCGCGCGCTCTCATGCCCACCCTCATCCACGGCGCTCACAGCATAGTGATACATGTGGCCCGGCTGCACATGGGTATCGTGAAATGCCGGTCCTACCATCGGCTCCGCAGGAGAAATCCGCTCCCACGCCCCGGCGCCTTCACGCCGATACACCACATACCCGGCCACGTCCGCCTCGCTGTCCGGCGCCCAGCTCAGATCGATCGCGGCCCCGCCGGCCTTTTCTCCCAGGGTTGCCACCGCCGCCAATCCTGCCGGCACAGCCGGCGGAAATACATCCTCAGCGTCGACCTTCACCGGCGGCGAAAGCTCTCCAGCCAATTCCAGCGCCTTGCCATCTACGGTGATGCGCGCGACGCGTTGCGCGCGATACTCATATGTCTCGCCAAAGTGAATGCTCTTGTCGAGCGCGTGGCCCTGCGACCCGTCCTCGATCAGCAGATTCTGTTCCAGTGGTTCCGGCGGCGGCGCCATCAGCCCCTGCTGCGGCTTGGCCGCCGGCGGGGTCAGCAGTTTGCGCTGCAGCCGCACCGCCGTTTTCTCTTCATCGGGAGTCCAGCTCAGCACTACTCCAGCTTTTCGCACCTCCGCGGTGAATCCACGCACAGCTTCGGGTGGCGCTCCGGCAAGTGTCACGGCGGCATTCGACAGCCCCGCCGACTTGGCCTTGTGATTCTTCAATTCGACAAAATAATTTAGTACCCGCGGAGGGCCCGACGCCAGCAACGTGGGAAGAGTCTCTGAAAATGAGCCCGCAGCGCCGGGAGCGATTGTCACCGTTCCCGCATCGACGCACGGGCCCACCGATTCCTGCCGGCAAACATGCGCGGCGATGTCGCTCTTAATCACGAGCTTGTCTGTGTTTTTTTTGGGCATCGTCCAGGTCAGCGTCACCTGGTTACCCGCGCGCATCGCGGACAAGTCCGTTACCGGCTGCGGCAGATTCAGCGACGGTGGCTGCGGCGCGCCCGGCGTTCCGCAACCGGCTTGCAACGTGATCGCCACGCCCGCCAGCGCAACCCATCCCCACCTTTGTCCCAGGCTCATCGCTTCTCAGTCTACCGGAGCAAAAAGGCTAAGCTGGGTTCCGAAACTCAGCTCTCAAAAATGCGAAGCGGGAGAACGGAGGAAACGTACGACTAGCTCCACGAGGGAGAACGGAGGGAGCGTGGGGCTTCAGCCCCACGAAGAAGGGAAGCGGAGATCGCGGCCTTTAGGCCCGGAAAAATCCTGAACCTATACCGCCGCCCTCCGCTGCGCCTTAAACCGCCGCGCCTTCATCCGGTTTCCGCAAATCTTCATGTCGCACCAGCGACGCGTGTGATTCTTGCTCGTATCCAGAAACAGCCAGCGGCACTCAGGGTTGTCGCAAGCCCGCACCTTCTGCACATTTTCCGAGAGCATCAATCGCGAAGCCGCACGAGCCAGCAGCCACAGCGGAAACTCCGCCTTCGTCTCCGCGCCCGCTGCCCACTCCCATCGCAGCCGCGCACCATCTCGAACGCAGCTTTGTCTGCTCCCGCGCTTGCTGAAAAAACCGCTCCAGCGCCCTGATCGAAGCACCAGAAGAATTCATTCCGTCCAGTCCCGAGTAGAGAAGATCCGCCAGCGCCTCCCGCAGCTCTCTCACTTCTGCAACCACCCGGTTTCCTGCAGTAAGCGCTCGTCCCCCGCCGCAAAGCCTTTGCCTGTTTCGCGTTCAAGAGGCCCGTCTGCTGCGTAAAATCTGCAACATCGTCATAGCTCTCGATCAACTCTTCGGTCCCGCTGTCACGAAATCGCCAGTCCAGTGTATTCACCAGGTCCAGCGCGGGATCGCCCGCAATCAACTCAAATTTACGTTCTTCTTCCCTGACGGCACTGCTTCAACTAACCTCTCAAGTCATCTTGACAGGTTACTCACCCTTCTGTAAAGTGATAACTGTCTATGAGTGATTCAGTGGTTACCAATCCGGTCGTCCTTCCCGCCACTCGATCGTTCCGGCTGCGCATGATCGCCGCCTTCTTCGCCATTTACTTCCTCTGGGGCACAACCTTTCTCGCCATCCGCATCGCCGTCGAGGAACTGCCGCCGCTCTTTGCCGCCGGCGCGCGCTTCTTCATCGCCGGCATCGTGCTCTACGCCTTTATGCGTCTTCAGCGGCCACGCCCGCCCCACCGCCGATTCAGTGGCGCAACCTGGCGCCTTATCGCGCTTGCTCATGTTTGTCGCCGAGTACGGCCCGCTCTTCTGGGCCGAAAAATACGTGCCCTCCGGCATCGTCTCCGTGCTGGCGGCCACCATCCCCATTCTCACCCTGATTCTTGAAATGCTCATCCTGCGCCAGCAGCACTTTCACGTGTCGACGGTTCTCTCCACCTTGTTGGGCTTCGCCGGCGTCGGCCTTTCTTCTGCTGCGCGGCGATGGGCACACCTTCGGCTCTCATTCCCTGCTTCGCCGTGCTCGTCGGTTCCGCATGCTGGGCGCTGGGCTCAATCTTCAGCCGCTCGCTCGACATGCCCAAGGCGCGCCCCCTCACCGCGGGCGCCACCATGATGCTCGGCGGCGGAACCTGCTCGCGCTCTCCGCAGCCTTCGGCGAGATGCATCCCTTCCCGCACATCTCGCTGCGCGCCGCCGGAGCTCTGCTCTACCTCATTGTCTTCGGATCGCTCCTGGCCTTCACCGCGTATGTCTGGCTGCTCGGGCACATGCCCGCCTCGCGCATCTCCAGCTACGCCTATGTCAACCCTATCGTTGCGGTTGCGCTGGGCTACTTCTTGGCCAACGAGCCAGTCACTCTCCGCACCCTCGCCGGAACAGCTCTCGTCCTCGTCAGCGTATTCCTGATTCTGCGTCCGGCCAAACAGTTCGCCTAGGCGAACTCTATCTCTTGTAAGTGCAAGGAAGCGAGAGGAGATTTCTTCGATGAAAACACTCCGGTCGTTCATCACGGCGGTTGGCCTGGGTTCGGCAGCGATGCTCATGCCGGGCCAAACGCCGGCCGCCTCGGCACGGGTCGCAATTGATGCTGGAAACCAGGCCTGGATCGACGGGATAAAGGCGGGAGACATGCAGCGGATCGCCGCAACATATACCCAAGATGCGGTCGATTGCGGTCGAACAGGAGACTGTATTCGAGGGCGGTCTCAAATCGAGCGGCATATGAAAACCCAGCTCGAAAGCCTTGGACGAGCGCGCTCCGCCGCGGTGAAGACGTGGGGATCGACGGAGCAAGGAAGCTTTGTCTATGAATGGGGCGAAGCTGAGGCCACATTCAGCGGAGGCGAAAGACTGGTTGAACGATATCTGACAGCTTGGCAACAACAGCCCGACGGGACATGGAGGATCTTCCGCAACATGGTGATTCCGGATAAATGATGGAGTGGCAGGCGAACACTCCATCATTTATCTGGATTGTTCAATGGAGGAATTCCTGACGACCCCTATTCGGCGTCGTCAACCCGAACCATGCCCAATTCGCGCAGGCTCTGACCCGCGTTGCGCCTGAGAACCTCGGCAACATTTTCGGCCATTCCTGGACTTGACGCGAAGAATCGAAAGGTAACGACTTCTTTGCCGAACATACAGGTGATGTCGACGCGCGTGCTCACGATCCTGTCGACGCTCCGTACGGTCACCAATTCCGGCGAACTCGCAAAGGCTGCTTTGCGGGTATCGAAGGGTCCAGCGCCCCCTTGAGGCGGCCAGCCAGGCAGGCTCGACAACATTGGCATTCGGTTACTCCTATAGGCTTGATGGTACGACATGAGCGCCCATTCCGACGTTTTACAGGTTTTAAGGCAATCGATAAGTTCGTCAAATGACGATTTGGTCGTCGCACCTGGCGTCAAGCAAGGCTGCGAGTGTCTTGACTCGTCAGTTCACCTGTCGGAGTGAATCAACCCTATGCGCTTCTTCAAGCTGAACTCTGAGCAAAATTGAACAACGGTATACAGAAGTGCCGACAATTCCGCGCCACGCCAGACGGATGCGAGCGGAGATCGAGCATAGGGCGAGTCGGCAGTTACACGCCCTTCGTTATCTCTGCGAGATCAACTAGGGTTGGTTGCACAAACGGTTTTGTAACAGGGCACGACCGGGGTACCCACCCAGTGGGTGGGTCGCGTGCCGCAGAAAGCGTATAAATCAAGGGTCTTTTAGTGTCTGCGGGTGCTCCCTCGCTGGCCGGACCGGATTTATGCAACCAGCTCTAGTGATTCGAGCGTTTGAGTGTTACATCGTGCGCGGGAAAGTTCGGGTCGTCGGATTTCATTGTCAACTTCATCTCGTCTCCTTCAATCGTGCCGCTAAGGGTGTACGTCGCGTCGCTGAAAGTGACGGTGAAGGAGATCTTGTCGCCGTCGACTTTGCCGTGAAGATTGCTGGTCTCTTCATTCCCTACAGATATTTCGATCGTTCCGGTGAGTTTCACGCCTTCCTGCTTGAAAACATAGGCTGCCTTGACAGCGCTGCCGTGCCGGGGGTCTTTGTCTTCCATGGTCCAAGTGCCGGTGACGTCCGCGGCCAGCGCGGGAAGCGCGCTGAGGACGATCAAAAGGATTGCCCAGAGTGCAATACGGAGTTTTGTGGTTTTCATGGAGAATTCCTTGCGTGGAATCTTTGGCAACTGCAATGCGGGATTATTGTACAGATGCGGGATTTAGCTGCTTCCAAGAGGGATCCTTTGGGAAAACAGCGGCCGGTCGCTGACAACCGGGGAACTCGAGGACGTACGGGACGTTTGACAATCATTCGGCGTCTACAACCACAAATCCGGCTCAAGATTTTCGCGGGCTGGGTAGAAAATCGGGACTCCTGTCGAATCGTCGTAGCCCAACCGGACATTACCCGAAAAATAGCGCTCTGTCCGAGTCGAGGATCATTCGTCCGGAACCTGCCCTCAATTCACCCTGCGAATGACTTTGCACAGCAATCTCGCACTGCATACGCAGCGTTCGGTATATTCGCTCATGTCCCAAAAGTAAACTGGCGAGAACGCGAAATGATCGACGTCGAAGGAGGTTCGTGTCGATGGCTGCGAAAAGCAAGCTTCGGTTCCTGGAGGAATTAGTCCGCCCGGAGCACTTACGGGCTCTCCCTTTCAAGCGCCTTTGGTCGCAGTTGATCGGTGTCTTCTTTTTGTTCTCGGTGGTTGGCTTCCTCGTCGACCTGATCTATTTGAAAGGACAGATGCCGTATGCTGTGGTGCTGGTGATCGCGGCCATCAGCGGTCTGAACGCGGTGCTCTGGGTCTTCGTGCTGGCTCGTCTTTCCAAAATCTTTGTGGTGCTGTTGATTGTGCTCCAGTTCTTACTTCCCGTCATCAACACTGTCATCGCAGCCTGGATGACCGGCGCCTTTCATCTGCAGCCAGCTCCCTCAGACAAAGGAATTGATTTCGCAGCAATCGGGATCATGTTCGTGCTCATCCTCTCTTATGTTTTCTTCATCATTTACCTCCGAGGCACAGGGATGGAGTCGTTCCACATGCACAACGAACTGGCGCAAGCGCAGGAGGTGCAGCAGGTCATCCTCCCGGAATCACGTCTGGTGCTCCCGGGGCTTCTGGTGGAGAGCGAGTACCGGCCTGCACGCGAGGTGGGCGGGGACTTCTTCCAGATGATCCCGCACAGAACCGATGGCAGCTTGCTGATCGTAGCCGGCGATGTAGCCGGGAAAGGGCTGAAGGCAGGAATGCTGGTGGCGTTGCTGGTGGGAGCAATCCGCACTGCAGCTCAATATGTTCCCGATCCGGCTGCCGTACTCAGCGCTCTGAATCTGCTTCTTGTGGGTCGCAGCGACGCCCAGGCCACCTGCCTGGCGCTGCTTATTTCGAAGGATGGTGCAGTGACGCTGGCCAACGCTGGCCATATTGCGCCCTACCTGAACGGTGAACCATTGCCCATGGAGGGCGCGCTGCCGCTGGGCATGATTGAAAGCGCGGAGTCTTCCGTCATGCATTTTCAACTGAAGAAGGACGACAGGTTGATGCTGATGTCCGACGGCGTAGCAGAAGCGACGGATCCCCACGGTCAACTGTTTGGATTTGAGCGGGTTCATCAACTGCTGCGGACTGCAAAGGCTGCCGCCGAGGTTGCCAGCGCCGCCCAGACGTTTGGACAGGAGGACGACATCAGCGTCATCTCCATCACCCGCACTGCTCTGCCAGGCAGTTCAGGGGACGGGCGAGCCCAAATTTCTGATTGAGCGGAATCGTTCGATTTCGTCGGTGCTGGCTGGGAAGTGGTGAATCCAGAAGTTTCTGGGTTTTAGAGGGGACGCTTGCCCTGAATCTCATCGCGATCTGGGCACAGGGCAAGAGTGGGCCGCACGCCGTCCCTCACTCCACCCGCAGCGCCCGCATGGGATCCATCTTCGCCGCCCGGGCCGCCGGCAGCCACACCGCCAACAATGCCACTGCACTCAGAATCACTGGCACCGAAACAAATACCAGCGGGTCCCAGCTCTTCACGCCAAATAGGAAACTCGCAATCAGCCGCGTCAGCCCGAACGCCGCGCCAATCCCCAGCACAACGCCCACAAGCGCCAGCCGCATGCCCTGCCACACCACGAGCTTTCGAATCGTGCTCCGATCCGCGCCCAGCGCCATGCGAATGCCCATCTCCTGCCTGCGCTGCTCCACGGAATACGCCATCAGCCCATAGATTCCGATCGCGGCCAGCACCAGCGCCACTCCGCCAAAAATCGTCAGCAGCAGCATGTTGAAGCTATCCCGCGCCATCGACCGCGAAACAATCTCGTCCATGGTCCGCACGTGCGACACAGAAAATCCTCCGCTCGCCAATCGCAATTGTTCCGTGATCTGCGGAATCAGCGGATGCGGATCGCCGTGCGTCCGGATCACCCACCGCAGCGGCACAATTCCCGCATTCAGCTTCGTCATCCCATCGGTCACCTGCGCATCGGGAACAATCATCAACGGCCCAGGATCGCGTGCCAATCCGCCTTCATGCACATTGCCCACTACCCCGATCACTTGCCGCGCCGGTTCTTCAAATTCCGGCCCCACGCCATGCCCAATCAGAATCTGCTGCCCCAGCGGATTCCCCTTCGGCCAATACTGTTTTGCCAACGCTTCATTGATCAGCACCACCCCCGGAGCTGACCCCGTATCGTGCTCGTTGAACTCGCGTCCCCGCAGCAACGGAATCTTGAACAGCTTGTAGTAATCCGGCGATGCGCTCATCCAACCGGCGCCCGGCGATCCCTTCGCTGGATCCACTGGTCGCCCCACAATCGTGAACGGCAATCCAAACTGCCCCTGAATCGGCAAACAGCATGTGAACGCCGAATCCTCCACGCCGGGAATCGCGTTGAGCCGCGCGCGCCCCTCGTGCGAAAGCTGCGCCACGCCAGCCGTCTTGTCAAACCGCGCGCCGGTCAGCGACATCTCCATGGTCACCACATTGTGCGCGTCAAATCCAGGATTCACGCCCCGCAGAGCAATGAAGGTCCTGATCAGTAGCGCCGAGCCGATCAGCAGAACCAGCGCCAGCGACACTTCACTCACCACCAGCGCCGCGCGCGCCTTTCCTTGCCGGAACCCCGTGCCCGACCGGTTGCTGCTCTCCTTCAACGACGAATTCAAATCTGTCCGCGAAGCCGCGAATGCCGGGAACAGTCCAAACAAGATCCCCGTCAGCAGCGAAATCGCCAAAGTGAATCCAAGCACGCGCCAATCCACGCCGATCGCCGCGCCGTCTTCGCCGATGCGCGGCAGTCCTGCAGGGCTGATCGCCAGCAGAGCGCGCACGCCCGCAAATCCCAGCACCGACCCCAACACCCCGCCCGTCACCGCCAGCAGCACGCTCTCCGTCAGCAGCTGCCGAATAATCCGCGTCCGGCTCGCCCCCAGCGCCGCACGAATTGCAAACTCGCGCTTCCGTCCCGTCGCCCGCACCAGCAGCAGGTTCGCCACATTCGCGCACGCAATCAATAGCACCAGCCCTACCGCGCCCAGCAGCACCAGCAGCGATTTGCGCGCGTCATTCACAATCGAATCGCGCAGCGGCTCCACCGCAAATCCGCCCTTCGGATCCGACTGCGGATACAGCCGATGAAATTGCCCGTAGGCGAGCTTCATCTGCGCATTGGCCTGAGCCAGCGTCACACCCGGCTTCAGCATCCCCGCAGCCTGAAAGAAATGTCCCTGGTTGGTGCTGTTCGGCTCAAATTGAAACGGCAGCCAGATATCGGCCTCGGGATCGGAAACAAATTCCCTCCCCAGCACGCCGACAATCGTGTACGGCTCATTGCCCAGCGAGAGCGCGCTCCCAATGACCTTGGGATTTCCGCCAAAGCGCCGCTGCCACAAACCGTAGCCCAGCACCACCACTTTGCCGCCGTTCGGCAGATCCTCCTGCGGTGTGAACGTGCGCCCCAGCATCACTGGCGCGCCAAATAGCCGGAAATACGCCTCCGTCACGTGAATCCCGTGAATCTGTTCCGGCCTGTCGCCAGTCAGGTTGTAGCCCGGCCCCGCAAAATCGTACGCCGCCACTTCCTTAAAAATGCTCGTCTGCTGCTGGTACACATGAAACTTCGGAATCGACGCAATCGCATTATTGCCGTCCGGACCCGTCAGCTCAATCTCCACGATCCTGTCTGCATTGGGATACGTCAGAGGCTTCAGCAGCACCGCATTCACGACTGTAAAGATGGCCGTATTCGCGCCAATCCCCAGCGACAACGCGGCCACCGCCGCAATCGTAAAACCGGGACTCTTGAAGAACATTTGCAGCGCGTGCCTGATGTCCTTACCCAAATCGCCCATGACGTGCTCCGCGTTTCAGTTTTGTTTTGCCGATCGAAAGGGATCCCACGAATCGAAGAAGAAGCTCTTCTTACTACAACGCACCAACTGCTGGTTTCGTTCACAAGTGGGGACCAAAAAACGAAAGGCGGCTTCTTCTTTCTGGACGCAATCCTATACGCCGAGTGAGCATCCGGCGTTCCAATTCTCGCGCTTTGTGACCAGCGGCGACCTGTCGATAAACAAGATGTCAATCCGCACGAAAATGGGTGCCCCAGGTCTCACGGGGGAGTCCCCAGCGACAGGTCCACGTCGCTGGGGTGGAGGTCCCGCTTCTGAGACCTGGGAAAGCACGACCCTCAACTCGCAAACTCCCCGTCCATCCACCCTCATGCCGTATCCTTGCCTACGATCTCGAAAGGACCTCCGGCCTGTGCTGATCTTTGCCGCCATCCTCGCCATCTTCGTCTACGGAATGATCGCCGCCATGCTCGGCACCATCCTCCCCGACCTCTCGGAACGCTTCCACCTCACTCCCACCCAGAACGGGACAATCGCTTTCGCGCAGGCCCTCGGCCTGATGATTGCCTCGCTCGCTGTCGGGCCCCTGCTCGACACACAGGGCGACAAGATCGGCCTCGTTCTTGGACTCATTTGCATCGCCGTCGCTCTCTTTGCCCTCCCCAAATCGCGCGGCTATGGCTCCATCATTTTTCTGCTCTTCCTGCTCGGCGTCGGCGGAGGCATCGTCGTCACCGGGGCCAACGCTCTCTCCTCGGCCGCCAGCCCCGAACACCGCGCCACCGCGCTGAATCTCGTCAACCTCTTCTTCGGCCTTGGAGGACTCGCCACCCCCTTCATCTCCGCCAACCTCTTCAAGCGCAACTGGGTCCGCCTCTGCTATACCGTTGCCTCCGTCACCGTGCTTACCCTGGTGGTGCAGGCTGTCGCGCCGATGCCCGCACCCACCGGCAGCGCCGCCTTCCTCCTCACCAACGTCGGACCGATCCTGGGCCGCCCGCTGCTGCTCCTCAGCGGCCTCTTCCTCTTTCTCTATGTTGGCTGCGAAGTCGGGGTGTGGAACTGGCTGCCGCGCCACCTCATTGCGCAGGGAATTCCGGAGTCGAAAGCGCTCAATATTCTTTCGCTGGGATTTGCCCTGGGCCTGTTGATTGGCCGGGTCGCTGTCTCACCCATCCTGATTCATGTGCCCGCGGCTACCGTTACGCTTGCGTCGTCGATTGCGATGGCGGTGACTACATTTCTCATGCTCCGCACCAATAAACCTGTAGCGGCTGCAGTGCTGGTTTTTCTTGCGGGACTGGCCATGGCTCCCGTCTTTCCCACGACGCTGGCGATTGTGGGCACAGCTTTTCCGCAGATGACCGGCACTGCGATTGGATTTGCGATTACGTGCGGGTGGGCTGGATTGGCGGTGAGCTCGCGCATCATCGGAGCCATTGCCGGGCCCGATCCGCAGCGGCTCAAGAAGGCACTGCTGCTGATTCCGGGCTCGGCGGTATTGATGATTGTGCTCAACCTGGCCATGCAAGCTGCTCTGAAGTAGGGGTTGGCCAGGCAGGGATTGGCTAGCGAGGGAACTTGACGTTCAGGCAAGGGCTTTCGCGTGGCGCCGTAGCGACATCGCGGGCTCAAAATTGTTCCACGTGGAACAATTTCGCGGCGTGGAACAGCTGAATCAGACTAGCCGCGCGAAGCTTCTGCCTGGACGGCCAGTCCAAATTGTTCCACGTGGAACAATTGTATCGACCATCACCAGTGTTCATGCGGGTTTGCGCAATTTATCGCCGGCTGTGTTTGTGTTTGGGAGCACAGGTGTGGGTGGGGATTTGCGAAGAATTTCTGTGATTCATGCCGCCGGATAGTTGCACAACTTCAGAGGCACGGGGAGGGGGGAGGGGGTGGGACCCTCTTCGAGGGGAAGAACGTGCGAGAAGCCTGCCTTCTCGCACATCTCACCTTGCGATTGTGCTCCATGGGTGGGAAATCATTTGCAACGCCGAGGCGCATCGAGGAGACGCCGATCCGGATAGAACTCGCTCAGTAAGAGATAAGTCTCTCGCCTGAAGTGCGCAGACCGCAGCCGAGACTACAGCGGGTCGAGCACCGCGAAGTGCTCTGCGTGGTCAATGAAGACGCGCTTGAATTGGCCCATGGTCAACAAGCCGTCGAACTCCGATGTGCGGGTGTTCTTCTGGGCGCCGGTCAGGGTGATGAACGGGACTTTGCCGAATTCGGCTGAACCGATTTTTACATCCTGCAGCGGGAGTGCCATGAAGTTCTTCTGCGATCCTCCGGAGCCGCCCTGCAACGACGCGCCGCGGAACAGGCCCAGCGCCATGTACTCCGCTGTGTTGTAGAGGAAGTTGACGTTGGAGCCTGAATCCAGCTTCAAGCGGACCGGTCGCATTCCATCGGAGAGTCGAACCGAGACGACGAGCGACTTGGGAAGAGTGCCGTCTGTATTCTGAGCTGGTACAAGCAGCGGAATGTGCGATCCTTTTACTTCTCGGCGCATCGAAGCTGAGTTATCGAGACAGAGAAGGTTGTGCGCATTGTCAATCAGCATGTCGAATTGCTCGAGGAAATCCTCGCCTAAAACGCCCTGAATGTTGAGGCCCGTGGCCTGAAGATTGGCGAGGTCATAGACGAGCACCTTCTGGTTGGCTACGGAATGGGGGCCGGCTTCGAGCAGGGCGGCCTGCGCGAAGGAGGCGGCGGACTGCATACCGACGCTGGCCACCTCGGCCTTTCCGGTCGTTTCCATGTGGAGCGCGGCGGCCAGGGCCGGTTCAACCATCGTCATCTGCGTGCCGGTATCGAGCAAGAAGCTGAAGGGCCCGGCATGATTAATGGATACGGGAACGATCATCTGGTGGCGGTTGACGAGGCGGAACGGTACACTGGCGACATTCCCGGGGCAATGAGTTTCTGCGGAGAGCGTGGAGACGATTGTTGCTAGAAGGACCAGCGAAGCGAAACCCTTGAAATTGGTCATTGTGAGTGCTCCTCAGCCGGGTAGGCTGAAGGCACTCTGGGCGTATGCTTCTACATGGTCTTGAAGGACACCTGATCTGTTTCTGGACGCGGTTGATCAATTCCTGAACGCAGTTGATGAACTTGTGATGGGATGATGATGGCGAGTAAGTCCTTTGTCTTCAGATTTGCCGATGTGGAGGTCCGCGAACGGGAGTTCACGATCGTCAAAGCGGGCGAGGCATTGTCAGTCGAGCCGAAGGCGTTCCGGGTGCTGCTCATCCTGCTGCGCAACCCCGGAAAGCTGATCCCAAAAGAAGAGCTGCTGAACGCGGTTTGGGGCGATGCGGCAGTGACGGAGAATTCCCTGACGCGCAGCATCGCGCTGCTGCGCAAACTGTTGGGCGACGAGGCCCGCGACCCGCGCTACATCGAAACTGTGGCCACGGTGGGCTATCGATGGGTCTGCAAGGTCGAGGTCTCGGAGGATGACTCGGGGATTTTGGAAGGGGCCGGCGAATCGGCCGCGAACGGGATCCCTGCAGATGCCGAAGCGCCGCCATCGCCTGAAACTCAAGAGGGGATCAGTGATAAACCCAAGACTGGAGGACTGATCGGTCGACGCCGCAGCAGGTTTCCGAAGTTGTTGCTTTCCGGCGCAGCTGTGATCGCGGTCTTCGTGGCGATTTTGATTTGGTTTCTGCATCGGCCGCTGCCGCCGTCTCGAATCGCCGGGTTTACCCAGATCACGCATGACGGGCGCGAAAAGCAGCTGGTGGGGACGGATGGCAGCAGGCTCTACTTCACTCAGATGCAGCCAAAGGCACTCGCCGTGGTCGGCGTATCGGGCGGAGAAGTGGCGCAGATCCCGGCGAAGGTGCCGGGCATCTTTTATCTCCTGGATGTGGCACCCGATGGGTCCAATCTTCTGGTTCAGGCATTGGAGGAAGGTGGAAACCTTGGCAAATCGCTCTTCGATGTCGGGGCGTTGGGAGGCACAGTGCGCCGCCTGGGGTACGCCGAAGGCGCGGCCTTTTCACCGGACGGAAATTCGATTGCATACATAACGGAGGAAGGTGAGCTCTGGCTGGTTCGGAGCGATGGAACCGGGGCGCACAAACTGGCCTCGGTTGGAAACGACGCCGTGAATCCCCATTGGTCACCCGATGGAGGCGTCATCGGTTTTGACAGGAATGGAGAGCAGCACGAGGGCTTTGTTGCGGCGCCCAATGGGTCGCTTTGGGAGATATCGTCGGATGGATCAAACCTCCACAAAATGCTCCCCGGTTGGCCATCCGGGAGGGGAGCATGCTGCGGCCGTTGGACCCCCGACGGGCGATTCTATCTCTTTCTTAGTCCAGCTTCAGTTTTTTCGGGGGGAGATCAGATTTGGGTTTTGGACGAACGACGCGGGCCCTTTCGCCATCCACCCGCGGAGCCGGTCCAATTGACGTCGGGGCCTATCAGTTGGAGCCAGCCAATTCCTGGCAAGGATGGAAAGACAATTTTCTCTGAAGGTCGAACCCATCGCGGCGAGCTTTGCCGTTTCGACTCAACAAACAAACAGCTTCTACCCTACCTTGGGGGCATTTCCGCCCAGGATGTCTCATTTTCCAAGAATGGTCAATTTGTGGCTTATGTCTCCTACCCGAACGGCATGCTGTGGAAGGCCAATCGGGATGGAAGCAACCCGGTACAACTGAGCCGACCGCCGATCTATGCGATGAATCCCCGCTGGTCGCCCGATAGCACGCAGATTTTGTTCACGGACACTCAAGCACCTGATGCCCTCAAAATTTATCTGGTCTCTTCCGAAGGCGGCAGCCTGCAACGGCTTCTTCCGGATGACACAGAACTAGAGGAAGATCCGAACTGGTCAGCGGACGGACGCAAAGTCGTTTTCGACGCGGCCAGAGAGGGGCCGCCAGCAAAGGATGAATTGCACATCCTCGACCTCTCAAGCCATGAGATCACTGTTCTCCCTGGGTCCGCTGGCTTATGGTCACCAAGGTGGTCGCCGAACGGAAGGTACATCGCGGCGATGTCGAACGACTTTCCGGGCCTGAAGATCCTCGACACGGCGACGCAGCACTGGTCCTCATTGCCGGTGAACGGACGGATGGATTATCCCGCCTGGTCCAGCGATAGCCAATCCATCTACTTTCTGCGACTCATCGATGGCGACCGGGGCGTGTATCGGGTTCGCGTCACGGGGGGTAAAACCGAGCGGGTTGCCGACCTGAAAGACTGGCATATTACGGGATATTATTCGTTTTGGATGGCGCTCGATCCCACCGACGCCCCCCTCTTACTTCGCGACATCGGAAGCGACGATATCTATGCCCTCGCGCTGGAGGAGAAATGAGAGATTCTGGCCTCAGTTGTATTCTCATGGGGATCTTTCGTTTCGAGCAAAAGCGAGGTCTGCAATTGTGAGTCAATGTCCGGACAGGCGGGACATACCCCTGGACCCGAAACCTCGCGCCAATTCATGCTTTGCCCCTGAATCTGCCTGGGCTTCGCAAGCTCCCGCATGTCTATAAGGTCAGTTTTGAGCAAGTTTGCACGATTTCGCGCGGGGTGTCGCGATTGGCGGGTTCGTTTACGGAAGGTTGGTCGACACGCTTGCCTCGACGGCCAATCCCCGAACGGTCAGCCCCTGTCGAGCCAGCAATCCCGCTGGCATCCGCCGCGGCGTAAAGACCACGCGAAGTCCTTGCCTGGACGGCCAGTCCCGGCCAGTCCCAAAAAAAAGCGACCACTTGCAGACGGTTCCGCTGGCCCAAGTTAAGCGGATGCCCAGAAGTGGTCGAAACGCGGAAGGAATAAGCTGGCGCGTGCGGCTTGCCCCTGCCGATTCGCCAACTTATCGACCACCTTAGGCCGGCACGCGGCAGCTGTTGTCAGCCAATTGTCCCCACGTTGTCATTTCTGCGGTCAGTTCCACTTCGGCTATCGATCTTGTTGCGGCTGATGGGGAGTTGGCGGTGAACATGCCCTCCTCATGGCTGAACCGGCTGCGGGAAGAGCCGAATCGAATTTCAAGAAAAACGTCCCTCCGCGGCTAAAGCCGGTATTGATTGGGTTGGCTTCTGCGGGGGTTGAAACCCCCGCCTCCCTCCGTCTCGATTTTTCCGCGGCCGCGAAGTTACGGCCTGTTATGAGGCGAGCTCACGCCATGAAAGCGGCGTGCAGCAGGAGCGAACAGGTAGGATTTCGGGTGCAACCGGGGAGCTTTCCTCTGGGGCTAAAGCCCGGGACGATTTTGAGCCGGAGTTCGGCACGACTGAAGTCGTGCCCTGTTACAAAGCAATGATGAATTGAGTCTTTCGCAACCTGCAAGAGTCATGCCTTGTTACAAAGCAATGATGAATTGAGTTTTCTGCAACCTCCGCGGCTAGAGCCGGTATTGATTGTGTTGGCTTCGTGCGGGGGTTGAAACCCCCGCCTCCCTCCGTCTCGATTTTCCGCACCTGAGAAGTCATGACCCGTTACAAAGCCAGACCCTGCGTCCTCGATACCAGACCATGCGTCACCCCTGCGTCCCGCCGATATTTGTGACGAATAGCTATTTTCAAAATAGGTATGCCGCGCCTAGACTCGGGCCATGGCCAAAGATTCCGATCGCCGCGACCTTTTCCCGGGCGCCCTCGAACTGATGATCCTGCAATCGCTTCGCTTCCGCCCGATGCATGGGTATGCGCTGGTGAAGCACATCCAACAGGTCTCCGGTGACCTGCTGCAGGTGGAAGAGGGCTCGCTTTATCCGGCGCTGCAGCGGTTGCTGCGCGAGGGGCTGCTCGAGTCCGAAGCCGGAACCTCGGCGAAGGGCCGGCCGACGCGCATTTATCACGTGACAGCTGCCGGCCTCAGCCGCCTCGAGCAGGAAGTTTCCAGTTTCGAAAAGATGTTTGCCGGCATTACGCGCGTGCTCGCCGTTGCCAAGGCGTAGGAGAACGACCATGTCTTTTTTGAGCAAGCTGTTTCGCCGTCGCCGCTATGACGACCTTTCGGTCTCGATCCAGGAGCACATCGCCGAGCGCGCGGATGAATTGATGGCCGAGGGCAGGTCGCGCGCCGAAGCCGAGCAGGCGGCGCGCCGTGCATTCGGCAATGTAGGCCTGGTGGAGCAGCGCAGCCGCGAGGTGTGGCAGTGGCCAAGCTTTGAAAGTGTCTTCGCCGATATTCGATTCGCGCTGCGGCAACTGATCAAGTCGCCTGGTTTTACGGCCACGGCGGTGGCAACGCTGGCACTGGGAATCGCCGTGAACGCGACCATGTTCAGCATGGTGAGCGCGTTCATGCTGCCGCATCTACCGGGGCACGATCCGCAGAGCATGGTGGTCGTGTCGTCTGTGGGTCCCGACAGACAGTTCCAGGCGGACGCCAATCCTGCGTCGGCGCCGAATTATTTGGCGTGGAGCAAGCAGACGCGCGTGTTCTCCGCGATGGCAGCGGCGGATGAGTATCGGACGGGCAGCCTGTCGGGGAAGGGGCAGCAGCCAGAAGCGATTACGTATGCCGCTGTCTCGCCCAACTACTTTGCGCTCTTTGGTGTCACGCCGGCACTGGGGCGCGTCTTTCTGGCAAGAGAGGATCAGGCGGGGCGCGATCATGTCGTGCTTCTGAGTCACGGTTTGTGGGAGCGGCGCTTCGGTTCGGATCCTTCAGTAGTGGGGCGGGTGGTGCGGCTGAACCGCGAGGACTATGTCGTAGCGGGCGTGATGCCGGCGGATTTCAGACTGCTGGGCTTTACGCCGCAGCTTTGGACGCCGTTGACGTTGACCGCGGCGGATGCGACAGCCGATGCACGGAAGAATCGTTCCCTCTATCTGTTTGCGCGGACTCGCTCCCGGTGTGCAGCTCGAACAGGCACGCGCGCAGATGAGCATCCTTGCGCAGCAGGCGCAGCGGGATTTTCCCGACGATTGAAGGGCACTGGGGCGCATCGGTGCGCATGCTGCCTGATTTTCTTCTGTACAACTTTGGCATCCGGACCGCGCTGGCCGTGATTATGACGGTGGTTGGGTTTGTGCTGCTGATTGCCTGTGCGAATGTGGCGGGACTGCTGCTGACGCGCGCGGTAGGCCGGCAGAAGGAGTTGGCGATTCGCATGTCGCTGGGGGCGACACGGGTGCGCGTGGTGCGGCAACTTCTGACGGAAGGTGTGGTCATCGCGCTGCTGGGGGGCGGCGTGGGGTCTGTTGCTGACTTATCTTGGCATTCGCGGTGTTCGTGCGGGGCTGAGTTTTAATGATGCGATCAGCGATGTTCCCGTCAGCCTGGATACGAATGTTCTGATCTTTGCCGCAGTGGTGTCATTTGTTTCGGCGATTCTTATCGAGTGTGGCGCCGGCGCTGAAGGCCTCGCGCACGGAGATCAATACCGACCTGAAGAGCGAGGGGCGCGGCTCGAGTTCGGGGCGCGCGCACAATCGGCTGCGCGTGTTTCTTGTTGGCGGGGAGATTGCGCTGGCACTCTTTCTGCTGATTGGGAGCTGCCTTTTGATTCGAGGAGTCTACCTGCTCGATCATCAAAAGCTTGGTTTCAATCACGATCATCTTTTGACGGCTGGCTTGGTGTTGGACCAGGCGCGGTACGCGGATTCCGCGAAACAGATTCAGTTTGTGCGCGGCCTGGTTGAGCAAACGCGACAGATTCCGGGAGTGGAGCAGACGGCAGTCGCATCGGATCTTCCGGCCTCTGGACTGAGCAGCGTTGTCTTCCATGTCAAAGGACAACCGGAAGCGCGTGCCAACGAGCAAATCACAACAGCCGATGTGGTGGTGACGCTGGAGTATTTCCAGGTTGCCGGCGTTCCGCTGCTGCATGGGCGGGGATTCACGGAGCAGGACAATACTGCCGCGCCGCGAGTGGTGCTGGTGAACCAGGAATTCGTCCACAAATATTTCCACGATCGCGATCCGCTGGGAAACAGATCGAGCTCGACACGCCCGGGTCTTCCGCGGCGTGGAGCGAAATTGTGGGCGTGGTGAGCGATGTGAAGAGCTACTCCGAAGATCCGCGCATTGAGCCGGAGGTGTACGAGGCTTACCAACAGCGGCCGGTTGCCTCGATCTCCCTCATGCTGCGATCGACGGTTGAGCCGAAGAGTCTTGCGACATCTCTACGGCAGGTGCTTGCGAAAATTGACCCGGAGCTGCCGCTGCTGCGGGTGATGAGCATGGACGATGTGATTCAGGTGCAGAGGAACGGGAACCCCTTCTTCACGAAGCTGCTGGGTACGTTTGCTGTTCTCGCCCTGATTCTTTCGGCCATCGGGATCTACGGGCTGATTGCGTACTCTGTGGGGCAGCGCACGCATGAGATTGGCATTCGGCTGGCTTTGGGAGCGAAGGCATCGGATATTTCGCGGATGATTCTGCGAGAGGGCTTGAAGGTTGCGGGCATTGGTTCGGCGATTGGCTTCGCACTGGCTCTGCCGCTGCCGAAGCTTTTCGAATCCATCTTTCAGGGCCTCGTTTTAAGTGAGCCGGAAGTTTATCCGCTCGTGATGGTGGTGATGCTGCTTGTAGCTTTTTGCGCGACGTTTGGTCCCGCGCGGCGCGCTACGCATGTTGATCCGACGTCGGCGTTGCGCAACGAGTAGACGAACTGGATCTGATTTTCGACGATTTTCGCAGGTCAACTTTTATTCAGTGTATGGAGTCATCCGATGAATTGGATCGCACGTCGCTTCCGCCGCGGTCGCCGTTACGACGATCTCTCCGTTTCCATTCAGGAACACATCGCCGAGCGGACCGAAGAGTTGATGGCGGAAGGAATGCCGCGCGCGGAAGCCGAGCAGACGGCTCGGCGGGAGTTCGGCAATGTTGCGCTAGTCGAGCAGAAGAGCCGCGAAGCATGGCAGTGGCCGGCGTTCGAGTCGATCCTTGCCGACCTGAAGTATGTGCTTCGCCGGCTGCGTAAATCGCCGGGCTTTGCGGTGACGGTTCTGCTGACGCTGGCCATTGGCATCGGCGCGAATACCGCGGTCTTCAGCGTGTTGAACAGCGTGCTGCTGCGGCCCCTGCCCTATCCAGAGCCGCAGCAGTTGGTGTCGCTCCACCTCAACGCGCCCGGCGCACCGGGGCTCGCCCAGTTTCGCAGTGAGCTGCGTCTGTCGGCCTCAATGTATCTCACCTTCGCCGCGCACAACCATACATTTCAGTCCCTAGGCGTGTGGGGGCCGGGAACGGCGAGTATCACTGGCTTCGCCCAGCCGGAGCAGGTGAACACTGCGCAGATTTCCGGCGGCGTTCTTGAGACGCTGAATGTGCCTGCCTTCGCAGGCCAATGGCTTACGGCGACCGATCAGGACGCCCATGGATTGGGGCGAGTGATGTTGAGCTATGGCTATTGGCATCGCCAATTCGGCGGCGATCCTGGTGTCATCGGGCGCACGATCATCGTCAATTCCCAATCGCGCGTGATCGCCGGGGTGATGCCGCGGGGATTCAAGATCGTGAATTACGACTTCGATGTGCTGGTCCCGCTGGCTTTCGATCAGACAAATCAACCGCTGGCGGGCTTTGCTTATCGCGGCATCGCGCGTCTTCGTCCGGGAGTTAGCCTTTCGCAGGCGAATGCCGATGTTGCGCGCCTGGTGAATGTATGGATGGACTCGTGGCACAACCCTCTCGGCGGCGATCCGCACTGGTATCTCAACTGGAAGATTGCGCCGGCGCTGCAGCCTTTGAAAGATGCTGTGGTGGGCAGCATTCAAACAGTGCTTTGGGTGGTGATGGGAACCATCGGCATGGTGATGCTGATTGCCTGCACCAACGTGGCCAACCTGCTCCTGGTCCGCGCCGATGCACGCCAGCAGGAGCTTGCGGTTCGTTCGGCGCTCGGCGCGGGGCGATGGCGGATTGTGCGTGAGCTTCTGCTGGAGAGTGTGACTCTGGGCCTGCTCGGCGGAGCGGCGGGCGTTGCAGTGGCATACGCGGGGCTGCACCTGTTGACGGCGATCGGGCCGGGGGAACTTCCGCGTCTGGGCGAAATCTCGCTGGATGGCCGGTCCATCGCATTCACGCTCATTCTTTCTGTGCTTTCCGGCCTGTTCTTCGGCGCCATCCCGGCACTGCGTTATGCCCCATCACGGCAGCGCCAGACCTTGCTTGGAGCTGCACGAACAGCGAGCGTAAGCCGCGAACGGAAGAGCGGCCGCAACTTGCTGGTTGTTGCCCAGGTCGCCATGGCGCTGGTGCTGCTGGTCGGCGCGGCGCTGATGATCCGAACCTTTCTGGCCATGCGCGATGTGGACCCGGGCTTCACCGATCCTGCATCGCTCCAGGTGATGCGCCTTTCCATTCCGGAAACGCTGGTGCGCGACTCCACGACAGTCGTGCGTATGCAGAACAGCATCCTCGACAAGCTGGCTGGCATACCGGGCGTCTCGTCCGCGGGTTTTACCGCTTCCGTTCCTATGAGTGGGGCCGAACCGAACTGGGACGATATTTTCCCCGAAGGCATCCTCTACAAAGATGGGGTGGCCCCCATGCGTCTCTACAACTACGTCTCGCCCGGATACTTCCATACTGCCGGCACACGGTTTGTTGCTGGACGCGACTTCACCTGGACGGATATCTATGGCGTCAGGCCTGTCGGGATCGTATCTGAAGGCCTTGCCCGCGAGCTGTGGGGATCACCCCAGGCTGCCATCGGCAAGCGGTTCAGGGAATGGGACACCATGCCCTGGCATGAAGTGGTGGGGGTCGTGCAGGATGTGCGCGAGAATGGCGTGGATCAGGTGTCGCCCGCAACTGTCTACTGGCCCTCGTTGATGGGCAACCCCGCGGTCCCGGAAAAGCTGGGAGCCTGGCGCACTGTCTATTTCGCGATGCGCAGCAGTCGGGCCGGGACACATGCCTTCATCAACGAAATGCAGCAGGCCGTCTGGTCGGTGAATTCGAATCTGCCCGTCGCGGAGATCAGCACCATGCAGGATATCTATGGCGACTCGATGGCGCGTACTTCGTTCACACTCGTCATGCTCGCCATTGCCGGATCGATGGCGCTGACGCTGGGCATCCTTGGCATCTACGGCGTTATTTCGTACACCGTTGCGCAACGCACGCGCGAAATCGGTATCCGCCTCGCGCTCGGCGCGCAAAAAAGCGAGCTTAAATGGATGTTCGTCCGTTCCGCGCTCACTCTCACCGGCATCGGCGTTGGCCTTGGCCTGTGTGCAGCCGGCGTGGTTACGCAATCGATGAAATCGCTGCTGTTCGGAATTAGCCCGCTCGATCCATTCACCTACATTGCGATTCCGGTGGTGCTGATCGCCTCCGCGGTGCTGGCAAGTTATCTGCCCGCGCGGCGAGCTGCTTCCATCGATCCGGTGGATGCGTTGCGCGCGGAATAGAGCGAGGCCAACGGGATCCGATGCCGGGCTGCTTATTTTGACCAGGGCGGCACCACGCCGGTCATGCGCGCGTAGGCTACAAGCTGCCCCATGTGCTCATTGGCATGAATGATGATGCGCAGATACATCCAGTCCACCGTCGAGTCGCGGTCTTCGATGTGCACTCTGCGGGTGAGATCCTGCGGCGTTTCTTTCAGATGGGCCTGCTTCACCGCTTCGAGCGAGCGCTTCAGCCAGCGGATCACGTCTTCTTTCGAGGTGACCGTCTTGTCCATGTTCTCTTTCAGGTCATCGGGCATCTTGGGGCCGGTGATGCTGAGCAGGTAAAAGTTCGCGTCGACGATGTGCATGTAGACTTCACTGATCGAGCGCACGCCGGGAGCTGGTCGCCATGCGAACTTCTCCGCCGGAGTGGCTTCGGCCAGCGCGATCAGCTGGGATGAAGTATGCTGCCATTCGGCGTCGTAGCCTTGCCAGAGGCCTTCGAGTGGATTTTCTGCGCGAAGCGTCGCCGCCGTACTTAAAAGCATCATGGCCAGCAGCGCGCCCAAGCGCACCACAACGTTTGCGCGAAACAAGCCGCGAAACAAATCCATCCGTTCTCTCCTTATGCCGGGTCCGCGTAAAACCTGGTCGAGCCGCCTCTGTCTTACTCCTGCTCACTCCGATGGTCCACGACCTTATAGTCGTCGGGAACGAGAAAGAGCGTGGCTTCCGGCTCGCCCAGCGTGAGTTCCTTCACCGCGAACACCTGCTTACCGCTGAACGGGCTGTCGACCGTCGACTTCAGGTTGAGCCCCAGATCCGGCGAATACCAGAACTCCCGCACCGTCACCATCGGTGCATCGTTGCCCATCACTCCGGGATTCAGCGTCTGTGTCTCGCGGTAGCCGTGCGTCTCCACGCTTTCAATGGTGGATATCCCGAGGTCCTCGTGGAGCAGCGTGCCCTTGCCGTTGGGCATCGGCCCTGTCTTCGTGATCGCCGGCAGATAGATTTGCTCCGCCGTCAAGTGATATGTGAGCAGTTCGCAAATCTTCGTGAATGTCCCGCAGTTGTACCAGGTGTGCTGCTCTGGATCGGTGATCTGAAAAACGTTCATCGTGGACTTGACGTCGCCACCCTTCGGCACAAGGATCCATCGTTCCTGATAGATTCTGCCCCGGCCATCGCGCACGATGCGCCGCTGATTGGCGAGCGTGTAGCTTCCGCCACCGTTCATCATCGTCCGCGTCCACTCCGCGGCCAGTTGCAAGGTGAAGGGCGCTCCTGGCTTCGGCGGGACAAAGATGCTCTCCATTGGCCCGCCTGCTCCGCCGTCGGGCCTGCTGATGGATTGGGGCTGGCTGTTGGGTTGCTTGCCGGCTTGGTTGTTCGGCGTCTGCGCACCCGCAAGGGGTACGAATGTCAACGCACATATCAGGAAGAGTTTGCCGTTCATCGCATTCTCCGAAGACGGGCACAGTATATTCCGGCAATGTTAATCCTGGTTCGCCGAATTTCAGTTCGCAGAATTCCTGGACATCCCGGCCTGCTCCGCCGGATGGCTAGAGTCTCCGCAGCCGAGCGCAGGCCTCGTCCAGATCTTCGTCCTTTTTGGCAAAGCAGAAGCGCAGCAGATCTTCGCCGCGGCCGGGACGGAAGAACGCCGATCCGGCTACCGAGGCCACTCCGGTTGCGGCCAGCAGATGGCGGGCTTTCAGCGCGGCTGTTGCGCCGGGCAGATGCGTCGCCTTGGCCAGCACGTAGTAGGCGCCGGCGGGAACGCTGGGTTCCATGCCCGCGTCGCGCAGCGCGGATAGCATTCGTTCGCGCTTCGACTGGTGATCGTTCGCCAGCTGGGTGTAGAACTCGGCGGCAGCTGCTCCAGGCCCGCGGCGGCGCCGTGCTGAAAAGCGGAGGGAGCGCAGACGTAGGTCAGGTCGTGGAAGTAGGCCATCGCCGCCATCCACTTGCGCGTCGGCAGTGACATAGCCGAGCCGCCAGCCGGTGATGGTGAAGGTCTTCGAGAATCCCGACATCACGATGGTGCGCTCGCGCATGCCGGGCAGCGTGGCAGGGCAAGATGTGTCGGCGCCGTCGTAGACGAAGTACTCGTAAATCTCATCGGTGAAGAGGAACAGGTCGTGCTCGCGGCAGACTGCGGCGATGGCTTCGATCTCGGCGCGCGAGAAAGATTTTGCCGCTGGGGTTGGCGGGCGTGTTGAGCAGAATGGCGCGGGTGCGCGGCGTGATGGCGGCGCGCAGCGCGTCGGTGTCGAGCGCCCAGTCGGGCTCGGCCAGCGGAACCAGCACCGGCTTGACGCGCATGCGACTTGAGCGTGGCCACGTGGTAGCCGTAGAACGGCTCGAAGAGCAGGACTTCGTCGCCGGGATTGAGCAGGGCCATGGCCGCGGCGTGCAGGCCGCCGGTCGCGCCGACGCCACCAGCACTTCGGTCTCGGGGTCGTAGCCGAGGCCGTAGTCGCTCTTTCTGCTTGGCGGAGATGGCCTTGCGCAGGCGGGCGATGCCGTCGAGGCGGGTGTAGATGTTGTGGCCGGCGCGGATGGCGGCGTGGGCCTCGGCCTCAACGGGTGCGGGACCGGGCGTATCGCAGACGCCCTGCGCCAGGTTGATGCCGCCCATGCGGTCGCACTCCGTGGTCATGGCGCGGATTTCAGACTGCATAACGCCGGGGGCGAGCTCGCTGAGGGCAAGGCGAGACGCGGTTTGCGGATGGGGCGCTGACGGTAGGGACATGGGGAATATCCGATCTTCAACGACATCTTACAATGCGGGCTGTCACGCGACAGGTCAAGCGCAGGTCCGGCACATAAGGGCCTGTGAGGCCCGGCGTAGAATCCTCCTGTTATGCATGAGCTCTCCATCGTCGCGAGCATTGTGGACTCGGTCACCGAGTCGCTGGCTGCTTATCCGGCGCGCGCGTGAAAGAGGTGCGGCTGCGGTGGGCGCGCTGGCCGCGGTGGTCGAGGATTCGCTGCAGTTCTGCTGGGGCATCGCGACGGAGGGGACGGCGCTGGAGGGCTCGAAGCTGGTGGTCAAGATTCTGCCGGTGGTGATGCACTGCGAGGCGTGCGGCGCCGATGCGGAGATCGAGAGCGTGCAGAGCTTTCGGTGTCCGCACTGCGGCGAGCCGGTGATTGATCTGCGCCAGGGGCGGGAGCTGGAGATTGAGTCGATCGAGATTGAGAGACAGACGGAGGTGAGGTAGAAGGCATGACGACGCGGATTGTGGAGCTGCGGCGGGGAATCCTGAAGAAGAACGACGAGCTGGCGGCGGGGCTGCGGGAGCGGTTTACGTCGCGCGGGCGTGCTGGTGCTGAACCTGGTTTCGAGCCCGGGAACGGGGAAGACGGCGTTTCTTGAGCGGACTTTGAAGACGCTGCGCGACAGTGCGGGCGCGTGTGGCCGCGCTGGTGGGCGATCTGGAAACCGACAACGATGCGCGGCGGCTGGCGGCGAGCGGCGCGCCGGTGCGCCAGATCAATACCCATGGCATCTGCCACCTTGACGCGGAGATGATGGCGAAGCACCTCGAAGGCTGGGAGACGGCTCGCCGGCCTCGACTATCTGTTTATTGAGAATGTCGGCAACCTGGTTTGCCCGTCGAGCTACGACCTGGGCGAAAAGATTCGCGTGGCGCTGCTCAGCGTGACCGAGGGCGAAGACAAGCCGCTGAAGTATCCCACGCTGTTCAACTCGGCCGACGCGGCGGTGATTACCAAGATCGATATTGCCGAGCCGTGCGGTTTCGATCGCGAGCTGGCGCTGAAAAATATCAACGAGATTCGGCCGGGAATCCGCGATCTTTGAGACTTCGGCCAAAACCGGCGCGGGCATGGAGGAGTGGCTGGAATATCTCAAGGAGCAGCGGGTCAGCCGCTCGGCGAGCTAGAGCCGTGACCGCTTGCATCTGTACCATCTCCGTGCCTCATCCATTCGCCTTTCTTCTGGCGAATGGGTGGGAGAGCACGAACCTCAAAGTGCGAATTCACGCGGTCAGGGACCTAGAGCCTGTTATAAACTTTTCCACGGTCAGCGAAGGGAGGGTAGCCAGTTGAAGAAGTCAAAAAAATCGGGCGGAGCTGCAACTGACGACGTCGCCGCCGTGAACGCTTATCTTGCCAAGGTGCCCGAGCCTGCGCGCAGCACGTTGGAGAAGGTCCGTGCGACGATTCGATCGGCTGTTCCGGCGGAGGTGACGGAGGGCCTGAGTTACGGCATGCCGGCGTTTCGCTATAAGGGAGCGCTGGTGGCTTATGCGGCTTTCAAAAACCATTGCAGCTTTTTTCCGATGCAGGCTTCGCTCATCGACGAGATGAAAGAGGAACTGAAGGGATACCGGACGGCGAAGGGCACGCTGCAGTTTCCAGTGGACAAGCCCCTGCCGGCTGCATTGGTGAAGAAGATGGTGAAGGCGCGGGTGGCGGAGAACGAGGCGAGGAAAGCGCGCTCATAAAAGCTTGAGACCGGAGGGATTTTCGCCGATCCGAGTTGCACTCTCGCATCAGATGCCTGATCCTCTAGAGCAAAACCAGGGTAACTGGGTCCTCTCGAAATCCTTCCAGGTCGCCGCTCCTTGGGGTCGCGTCGACTTGAGTGCTGGGGCTCTGGGATGCGTCGACCCTGGTTTTGCTGTAGCCTGCGGGATAACACTATGACAACCGTTCGAATCTCCGGGGGAGTCGCACATGACCTTCCGGCTGATCTCCGCAAGGCGCTCGCGGCCGACGCGAAGGCGCTGGCGGCCTGGGAAGACATCACGCCACTCGCGCGCAACGAGTGGATCTGCTGGACCATCTCCGTCAAGAAAGATGAGACAAGGCGGCAGCATGTCGAAAGGGTGTGCTCGGAGCTCAAAGAAGGGATGCGGCGGCCGTGCTGCTGGCCGGGTTGTCCGCATCGATGAGCCTTCTGTGGTGGGATTCGCGCTTCGAGCGGTTGTTTGATGGAAGGGAGTCTGTGCTGAGAATCGGCATTTCGGGTGAGTCAACGCTACCCTGACGTTATCTTTCCGTTACTGACGGTTGGGCCACTGACGGTTGGGCCACCATCCGACCGCTAAACACGCAGACATTGCGGAGTGGCGAAATAGACAGTCATGAAATAACGAACGGGAGCGGAAGGCGACTCAAACGATGACGCCGATGAGATGGTTTGCAGCGATTGCCTTTGTGCTGGCGCTGGCATTGCGCCTTTCGAGTCGGTACGTGTCTTTCGGATGGGCATATACCGTGACACCGGGAGTACATCGCGCGATCTCGATCAGCGACCCGCTCTTCTGGGGCCTTCTCGTTTTCGGCATGATCCTGGTGGCTGCGAGTTTCTTCCCTCGCGCTCACCGTTGAGAGTCGAGGAATCCTGTTCTTCACCTTGCATGCCTCCCCCCAAACGGTTACTTCCTGTTTGGCCACCACACATTCAGAATCAGGGTGCTGCTCGTGCAAACCGGGTAACATTGCAGCCATGGACGAGTTGCGGCCGTCGGCTTCTGCGGCAAGTGGCGATAAGCAATACCGCGAAGTGACCACTATCCGCTGCTTGTCGTGCGGATAGCCATCGCCGTTTCGTTCGGTCTGCTTCTCATTGCGCTCCTCGCACAGTGGTTCTTCTTCCTGTGGGAGATGGCAACCTGGCCCTGTCCGAGATGCGCGAAGCGTTTCTTCCTGTCGGCTTTTGCTTTCGATCCGTTCTTTACCCGTCTGTGCAGACACTGTGGGCTAGTTCGGCTGAAGAATGCTGAAGTCAAGAATCTCAAGCGTGAGGAACGAGAGCCGGAGCTTCAGTGACGGGCGAATAACCCTCAAACCGGACAGAACTCGAAAATTGGGGTTATGTACGGTTTGTCCACTATCCACCAGCAGCTCGTTTGTTGTCGTCGCCAGCATTGCAAGCTTGCTGGTTTGTCCGTTGATCGAGAGGCGGTAGTCTGTTGCGATGAAGACTTCTCCATCAAACCCTTCGCCCAAGCTCGGCAGCGAGAATGACCCGATCAGGCAACTCCTTTTCGCTTCGCAGTCTATGAAGGAGTCGCTGCACGGACTAGAACCACATAAGGGTTCCCCTCTCCAGGCCTTTGTGGATGCAGCAAATCTCGTTGATAAGGGAATGACGGAAGAGGCGATATCGGTTCTCCATGGCATCCTTGGCATTCCCAACCTCGAAACGCGCGTTCAACTTCGAGTTTGGTCGGCTCTGCGGGAGTTGGGCATTCTGCCTGAACCGAGGGATGCTCGTGAGATTCTGGGCGTCGTCGTGGAGGTCCCGATGCAAGGTGCATACGATACGCTGGCCGCTTATCAAGACGGTTCGGCGCGTTATTTAAACTTTTCAGGCTCTGCGATCTTATGGGACAGAGGTGACGAATCTATCAAAGCACTGTGTCACGCGCTGCTCCGGTCAGCTCTTTCAGTCGGTTCGCGTGCCACGCCAAGATCCGATCTCTCGCTACCAAAGTCAGGAATTCGGCTCACATTGCTGACCCGCTCAGGCAATTACGCAACGTCTGATCTTCAAGAATCGATCGTCAAAACCGCTGCGCTCCTGATGAATGAAATGATAAAACGTACAATGGCTGCACGAGGGAAAGAGAGCCAGACAAAGGAATAGCCTCG
>CAWAEE010000002.1:0-10907 GCA_963781125.1 uncultured Acidobacteriaceae bacterium | reverse complement strand
CGCTCCGTTCTTCTCCAAAAAACCGGCGCAAAGCTCGCCGAAAAAGCTCTCGATTTCCGCTGCCGTGTGCCAAAATCCAACTAAGGAAATGGCTCAGGCCTTCCGCTTGCGCTCAAACTATTCCATACTCTTCCTTGCCATGACGAAACGCAAGCCAGCCAAGTTTTCGGCCACCAAAGCGGTCAAGGCCAACGCCCGCGAACGCGTAGGCCAACCCAAGCCCGCCCGTGTGCTCACCACCACCCAGCCGCGCACCGGCCGCGAGGCCAAGCACAAACCCAGGCTCGACGAACTCATCCGGCAAGAGGATTAAAAATGGCACGTGCAGTGGGAGTGGGCGGTATTTTCCTCGAAGGCGCAGGACCCCAAGGCGTTGTCCGCCTGGTACGCAAAACACTTTGGCATCGTGTCCGCGGATAAAACTTCGCTCCTCTTCGACGGTCCCAGCGCCGCCGGCATGACCGTCTTCGCACATTTCCCGCGCGACACGGAATACTTCGGGCCCGGTATGTAACAAGTTCCGCAGCAGGCCATGGTCAACCTGCGGGTGGACAGTCTCGATGAGATGCTCGCCCAGCTTGCGGCAGCCGGCGTCTCCATCGACCCCAAGCGCGAAGACTATCCCTACGGCCGCTTCGCCTGGATTATCGACCCCGAGGGAAATCGCGTCGAACTGTGGGAACCGCCGGCGCCTGAGTCCGAGTCTCCCTAGCCGACTCAGAGGCCTGAAGGCCTCTGCTCCCTCTGTCGTCTGTTGTGCCGGCCGATTATCCGCAGATAGCTCACGCACGCAGTCCCAGGATCGCATCGGGTCGTTCATCGGGAATCGCGCCGCTGACGGGTCTTCGAGGAATGGAAAACGAAAATGTGACTCCCGGGCCGTTGTTGACTGTTGCCCAGAGACGCCCCTGATGCGCCTCGATGATGGAGCGGCTGATGGAAAGCCCGATGCCCATTCCGTCGTTCTTGGTTGTGTAGAACGCCTGGAAGAGCCTGTCTGCAGCCTCGGGCTTAAAGCCCACTCCTGCGTCTTGGACGCTGAGCCGGATTCCATCACCATCCTCCAGCTCCGTCCTGACGAACAGCTCGCGCGGGCGGTCATCCACAGCGCTCATCGCGTCGCATGCATTCCGTAACAGGTTAAGGATGACTTGTTGGAGCTGGAAACGATCGCCCGTAATCAGTGGAAGGTTATCGGCAAGTTCCTGTCTGAGTATCACGCGATTTCTCTGCATCTCACTCAAGGTCAATGAGGTCACTTCTCGAGTTGCGTCATTCAGGTCCATCGATTCCGGGGACAGTTTTTTCTTGCTATAAAGTGTGCGTAAGCGCGTAATTACATCCGATGCCCGGTTACCATCGCGCATCGTGCGCCGTGCGGTTTCGTGAGCGCCCTCGATATTTGGGGGATCGGTTGAGAGCATGCGCAAGCAGGTGCCCGAGTTCGTGATGATGCCGGAAAGAGGCTGGTTGACTTCGTGGGCGATGGATGCCGTGAGCACGCCGAGGGTCGAGGCGCGTGCCACAGAAGCGATCTCCGATCTAGCTTTGGCGAGAGCTTCTTCTGCGAGACGACGCTGGGTTACGTCCTGCGCCGCACCAATATACTCAGCCGGCCCCGATGGTCCCGAGCGACGTGAGCGGTTACGTGCAGGTACTTGATGGAATTGCCGGGCATTGACAAACGCAGTTCGCCCTCAAATTCGGCGCCAGTCTCTCGAGCCCGGGCAGCCACGCCGGCGATCGCCGCTAGATCGTCCGGATGGATCCGACTAAGAGACAGTTCGAGGGTCGCAGGTGTTCCCGGTTGAAGCTCGAAATCCGGTAAAGTTCCTCTGACCATGTGACCTCGTCAGTTTCCGTGCGCCAGGAAAAGGTTCCGGTTCGACTGATGCGTTGGCCTTCGGCGAGGTAAGCTTCGCTGCGCCGGATGTCTTCATAGAGAGACCGCAGCTTATCCGCGGTGTCGTTGAAGACCTGCCCGAGACGGGCGAGCTCGTCCTCTCCCTGGATCGCAACCTGCGAATGAAACTCCCCCTGGGCGAACTTGCGCGAGCCTTCCACCAATCGGGCCAGCGGCTGGGTGATGCTGCGTGTAATCGCCAGTCCCAGCGTGGCCCCGATCACCACTGTGAAGACGACCGTCATCGGCACAACCACAAACACCCAGCGCTGAATACGCCGGAAATTCAGGCCGGCTTGCGCCTGCTCTTCGCCTACTTCACGGTCGACTCTCTCTACCAGCGTCGACGACAGGAACTCGAGCGGGTGCACCTGACTTGCCAGGCGCAGGCGCACCGCGTTCCAGTCGCTTCGGGTGGCCAGATCCATGATCGCCTCAAGCTGCGACTGGAAGGATCTCTGGATGACTTCGAGGGTAGGCATGATGGTGGGATCTGGCTGGACCCCGGAAGACAATCCGCTCAAGACGCTCTTTGCGCGCTGTGTGTCCTCAAGTACAGCACGATTCAGGGAACCGGCTTCCGCAGCCAGGCGCTTGGCGTCCTCGTAATTTGCAATCGCCTCGAGCCGGTCGTGAAATGCCAGCAGACTGGCGTGCAGCCGCAACACCGCCACCAGTTCCTGGTCCAATCCGTCGAGGCGCTCTGCCTGCAAACGGACAATGTGGAATTGCCAAAGCAAGACAGCATCGCCGCCTAACATGGACAGAACGATGAATACGAAGCACAGTATCAATCGAGGACCAATGTTGAGCCGCAATCTGTCCCCCTGTTCCAACCTGGTCTTCTACTTATGTGCCGGTTCAAATCCAGTAATGCGCACGAGTTCTTTTTCCAAACCTTCCGCAGCCTGCTGTGCTGCGGACTGGCGAGTCAACACGGAACGCACTGCCTGCACGTAGGCCCGGGAAACTGCGTCGTACTTTGCTCCCGCAACGGCGGATGGGCGTGAAACCAAAGTTCCTCCGGGCTGTTCACCGGGCCTGCCCGCCCATGGATACATCTTCACCAATATCCGAGGAAGCTCGTGGAATTCAAGCTGAATGGGCGGTTCCGAACCGGAGCTAGCCACCCGAAGCTGTGTTTCTCTGCGCGTGAGAAACGCAATGAGCCTGGTTGCCTCAGGAAGGTGAGCAGAAGAGCGGGAGACGGCCAAGGCGTAACCTCCCAGCATGGAAACGCGCGCACCCTTTCCAGCCGGCACACTGGTTACCCCGGCTTGTTGGCGAAATGGTTCGCCTGGCGGGTGCCGCTCGAAATAGTCCGACCAACCGCGAGTGAATGCGGCCTTGCCTGAAATCCAGAACGCATTGCTTGCGTCCCAGTCCGAGTAAGAAAGCACATCGGGAGATGAGATCCAACCCACCCAGCGCGCGGCGCGCTCCCAGGCACGGATGACATTTGGATTGTTTACGGTGATCTTTCCGTCTGCATCGATGGTGGTACCGCCGCCTTCTCCTGCGTCCAACTCCGTAGTGTCCGATGACACGGATTCGCTGACGTTCCCGGGCCAAACGAATCCCCAAAAGTCCTTCTGGCCGCGAGCGCGCTCGCCGTTCTGAATGCGCACGGCCATTTGCTCCAGCTCATCCCAGGTCCTTGGCGGAGCGCTGTACCCATATTTTCGAAGCAGGTCGGTCCTGTAATACAGAACTCCCACGTTGGGGTGGTACGGCATTGCGGCCAGCTTGCCCTGAACGATGAAGCTCGCAACTAATTCCGGATCCATCGAAGTCAATTCGGAAGCAAAGAATGGTTTGAGGTCGACGAGATATTCGCTTAGAGCGCCAGACCAGATTGTATCTACCCCATATACATCGGGAATGGAAGCTCCCTTTTGGAGCAAGTCACGGGCGAGGCGGAAATCCTCACCGTTGTCTTCAGGACCCGGAAGGTGGTTGACCAGAATTCCCGTTTCCCTGGTGAACTGCTGCAAGGCCGCATCCGATATTCTGCGCTGTTCTCCCAGGTCAAGGAAGCCCTCAGGATCGAGAAATGTCAAGGTGACCGGGGCGGAGGGTTTTCGGCAGCTAATCGGAGAGAAGACCAGCAACGGAATCGCTATCCCCCATGCCAGACCGAACAATCGGAGTCGGAAGGAAGGAACGTATTGGACGCCGCGACGCACTTCGCTTGAACGCTTGAATCTCATCGGCACCCTCAATTGGCACGTTCAGACGACATTCGTTTGGCGCAAATCGCTTTTGCGGGGATGGGGAAATCGAGATTGATCTTGGTTCTTACGAAGAGAATGGTAGCGCATTCAGGCCGTCATGCTAAACGTCTGGATCGATCCGGCTCGGGATTATTTTCGGACTTGCTATACTTCCGGCAGAGAAGCTCAGCCATGATTGGTCGTATGCGTGGACGGGGATGGTTACTGATCGCAGCGATTGCGATCGGGATAGCCATCGTGTTATTGCTCGTCCCGCACGCTCATGGTGCAGACAACGGGGTATGGCAGGCAATTCTGCCGATTCTCTTTGTCGGAGTCATCTCGTCTCTCAGTCTGCTGTCGCCGTTGGCCTATTTCTACTTGGGCCTTGTTCCTGAAGCTCCCGCTCTCCCCACATCCTTCCAGCGTCCGCCCCCCTTCAGATTGGCTTAAGTCCCTGCAAACGGTTTGGGTATCCGGAGCAGCCTTAGCTGCTTTGCGCCCTTGCCCCATTCATTGGGAAGTCTGGCCTGCAATTTTGAAGGATTACTATGCGTGCTTCTGCGCTCCAAGCCTTTGGTATGTTGGCGGGGGCAACTCCGTTTCTGGCCATTTTTGCGCTTCTTACTTACTTTTTCCTGCGGCGCGCAATCTGGAAGAGAAAGAAGCGCCTGGGCAAGGTTCAACTGGGATTCTGTCCATCGGCCTACGCTCTGGGAACGGTGTTGCAATTGGTGACGCTGTTTTACCAGCCACAGCTCGAATGTGAGATCAAAGCGAGTCAGGTTGAATTGGTTGAGGAGGACGATCAAGAGGATCCAGAGTCACCCGTGGAGAACCTGGACCAGCAACTCAAAAGAATTCGAGGAGGCGAGCCGCTCGATGGACTGATCTTTCGCACGTCGCATCCCCGGGATCAGACGGACGTAAGACGGCACTAGCCCTTCTTGCGTGGACCTGGAAGAACGGCATCGGGACACGTGTCGGTTTTTCTAGATTCATGGGGCGGTGCCCGCAATGTTCGCTTACGGAGTGAGTCCATGCGCGGTCAGTACATGCGCATAGAAATTGACGAGGTTTCCGTCTGCATCGCGAAAATAAATCGAACGTGTACCCCAGGGTTGCGTGGTTGGCGGCTTGACCCAGGTTTTCACCAGGTCCTTGAGCCGCCTGTACTCGGCATCCACGTCGGCAACTTCGAATTCCAGAATGATGGTTCGATTCCTGGCCGCTTCAGCCGATCCAGGAATGTATTTTTCCTGTGCATTGGCGGAGAAGATGGCCAGCACTCCTGCGCCGGTTGCGAACTCAGCGTAATCTTTGCCCGACCATTTTGCTTTCAGCTTGAGAACAGGCTCGTAGAATGCGACGAGACCCTTTACATCCTTGGTGATGACGCAGGTACTGATGAGAGCGGGACGCGTGCTGCGCTTCAAAGATGGGGTTGTTGCCGGCTGTGCGTTCACCTGCGATGGCGCCACGTTTCCGCAACATGCGTAACCCAGCACGCCCGCAGCTGCCACGCGCATGAGTGTCCTGTGCAATCTCGACATGCAGGGAACGATAACGCTCCGCGCGGCGCCGTGTCTTGAACAAATCGGCCACTGGCTGCGGACGCTGTACTGGTTATGGTCTTGGGAAAGCGCAAAAAACGTCGGGCGGCGGGTCCGGGGGGTGCGACCGGACAACCTATCGAACGAAATCAGTGAACATAGATTCGAAGCATCCACCAAATCAGAAAAAGGCCAATCAGTGCCATTACAACGTGGCCGGCCCATTGGCCTGGCGTCTTCGGATTGCCAAAGTTAAACACGCGCAATCGTAGCATCCGGGGTCGGGGAAAAAGACGCAGCCTTCCCTTCTTCCCGAGATGGAGACAATTCGTCCGCAGGCAGCGGTGATTTTCAGGAGCGGCTGCTGACCTGCTGGGCGAGGTTGGACGAGGCTGAGCCAGGCTGGACGAGGTTGGACCAGGCTGGATGAGGCTGAACGAGGGAATTCCCGTGCTTACGCAGTGCAAGGAGTGGGGTGGGGATTCAGCGCAAACCGGGTTAGAGGACTGTTAATTCTTGCGTCCGTTGCCAACAGGAAGTTGGCGGACCTCTCCTCGACCGCTATTCTGATTGCTCACCTGATGACCCTGATGATTCGCCTTCGGCTTTTGTTCTCGCTTGCGTGTGTGCTCTGCTTCTGCTCGCAGCTTCACGCGCAACTCCCTTTTTATACCGATGACACCGGAGTTACCGACCGAGGAAAATGGCACTTCGAGTTCTTCAACGAGTATGACGCTCTCCAGCTGCAGTACCCGAATGTTCGGCAAAACACAGCCAATTTCAAGCTGAACTATGGCCTGCCGCACAATTTGGAACTCGATTTCGATGTTCCCTACCTCAACATCCAGCGAACTGCGGGAAACCTGCCCTCCAGTGGCTGGGGGGATACGAACATGGGAATCAAGTGGATTTTTCATAAGGAGTCCAAGGGCTCGCGGCTCCCTGCTCTCGGGGCTAGTTTCTACACGGAATTCCCGACCGGAGATACACGGCAGCAGCTCGGCTCTGGGTTGGCTGACTATTGGCTCAACTTCATCGGGCAAAAGTCCCTTTCGGAAAAGACCAGAGTTACTGGCAACTTAGGCGTCCTGTTTGCCGGCAACACCAGCACCGGCGTGATTGGACTGCAGAACACCCGCGGCCAGGTTTACACGGGCGGCCTTTCTCTGCTGCACGATTTCAATAGCCGGCTCACGCTCGGTGGGGAGCTCTACGGCGGTTATGCGGAGAACGATAATCTTGGAAAAAGTCAACTTCAGGCGATGGCCGGCGGACAGTATGCGCTTCGCAATGGGCTGAGTTTCTGTTTCGGCCTGCTTGGAGGCAAATACGTTGCCAGCCCGCAGGTCGGCGGCCAGATCGGGTTTGCCGTGGATTTTCCGGACGTCTGGGTTCCCGCATCCCGGCAAAGTGGGGCGCAATAACGAATTCTCAACGATTGGCTAACCTCGGCACCGTTGATCACATGGAGGCGATTCATGGCGTGTAATCCGGAAGTGCTCAAGAAAGTTCCCCTCTTCGCCCTGCTGGACGATGAAGAGGCCGCGGTGCTGGCAAGTCAAGTGGATCTCAAAAAGTTCGCAGCTCGCGAGCGCATCTACAAGGTAGGCGACCCCGGCGCTGCGGCCTACGTCGTTCTCTCAGGCCAGGTGAGTGTATTCACAGTGGACGAAGACCAGCAGGAAGTGGTGGTGGACGAGCCGGGGAGCGGCGAATTTTTCGGTTTCGCTTCCATGCTTGAGATGACGCCCCATCAGACCAACGCCCTCGCGTTGGTGGAGTCCTTGTGCCTGGAAGTGACAAGGGAGGACATTGAAGTCCTGCTCAATAAAAAGCCGATGGCGGGCATGGATCTGCTCACCACGCTCGGCCGCCAGCTCCATGCGACCCAGGGGTTGGTGCGCGGACGCGCTGCCCGCAATCCAAATGAAGTGATCGAAAAAGAAGAGACGACCGGAGAGCGAATCGCCGACGGGGTTGCCCGGTTCGGCGGCTCGTGGACCTTCATCATCGCCTTCTCCGTTGTCCTTGCGGTCTACACGGCGGTCAATGTTTTCCTCGACAAGAATGCCTGGGATCCGTACCCGTTTATTCTGCTGAACCTGTTTCTTTCGATGCTGGCGGCGGTGCAGGCTCCCGTTATTATGATGAGCCAGAATCGACAGGACACGAGGGATCGTTTGCGCGCTGAGTTGGATTTCGATGTGAACAAGCGCGCCGAGTCTGAGATCCAGGGGGTGTCGCACAAGATGACGATGCTGGACCAGAAAATGGACGATATCGCGGACCTGCTTCGCAAGAGGGCGTAGAAGGGCCAGGCAGCCGGGCACGAGAGACAATTTGTACCCATGAACGCCAACATACCTTGGCGCTCATTCGACCGAACATCGCCAGGTTTCGGGGTCTGGAAATGGAAGTATGGTAGAGCGCTCGGAAGTTATTTCTTCGATCACGGTGTGCACAGATGTTGCCTACTTAGTTATTTCCGAGTGGCGGGTCACTCGCTCAGATGCTGGAATCGCTCGGCCGAATCGCCGAGGAGCTGCGTTTCCAGGCTAATTGCCGCTCAGACAACTCAGTTGTCTTTGTTCGGCCACCAGCTCCCGAAAGTCGTGCTAGAGCAACTGCCGAGGTCACTGCTGATGGTCTTGAAAGCAGTATTGATCTCGGTCCCAAGGCCCTTCATCGCAGCCACGGCCCGGAAGGCGATGATCGCCACGACGAGAGCATATTCAACGAGGTTCTTGCCCGTCTTCGAGCAGGAAGGTAGCGCTACGCGGGCGAGGGCTGCATTTCTACCGGCAGACGAGAGTTTTGCAAAAAGCGCTATCGTCTTACCGCTCCTCGAAGTCAAAGGAGAAAGCCCATGAGAAATCTCGTCAAGAATTTCGCCATTGTGTTTGCGGTTGCTTTGTTGATTGAGACCGCGCCTGCTCAGGATGCGCCCAAAGCGCCACCCGCGCCGAAGGCCGCCGACAGCCCCTCGAAGGTCCTGTTGGACAACTGGAACGATATCGGCCGCAAGCTGACCGCAATGGCGGAAGACTTTCCAGAAGAGAAATACGATTTCAAGCCGAACCCTGCGCAACGTTCGTTTGCCGAGCAGTTGCTGCACGTCTCGGTTAACCTCTACTTCTTTATCGAAGCGGCGAAGGGCGCCAAGCCCCCTTCGGACATAAAGCGTACCGACTTTGCGACCAAGGCTGCGGTTGTCGACTATGTGAAAAAGTCGTTCGCGGACGGTGCGGCGCTGATCAAGTGGAAAGGCGACCGAGGGATGAGCGATCTGTTCGCCGACCCGTTCAGCAATCAGCAGACGCGTTTCTCTGACGGCGCTTGGGGCTTCATCGAGCACTCCGGCGAACACTACGGGCAACTGGTGGTCTACTACCGCACAGCGGGACTCGTGCCCCCGGAATCCCGGCCGAAGAAGTAGCATCTTGGTGCGATGAGCCTCGCGATTGCCCCGCCCTCACTCCAGCCGCAGTTCCTAACCGAAGAACCCACGCTCCATATCAGCATTGCACCAAAATTGGGTTATTGACGGTTAGAGGGTCACTCGACCGACACCTTCCCTTAACCCATCTCGCGTGCTCCGCACGCGAGATGTAGCCTTTTTCATGCATGTCCGCCGACACCTTAGCATGCCAACGATTCGCCCTCCAAGATGCAACAGGCTGGCGGAAGAGAGAGGCCACTGTTACTGCACCAGCGTCGCTGTGATGGTTCCTTGGAGGGTTTGGACGATCGTTGCGGTCGAGGGCGCCGAATAATAGCACGAGATCCAGAAGGAGCCTGGATTTCCGGTCGTTAAGTATCCGTTGAGTGGAAGGGTTATGTATCCGCCAGTTGTCACAGTTGACGCCGAAAAAGGACCATGGGTAAGCGGCGCCGTGCTGTTGGCGTTGGGTGATGCCCAGCACTCAACGGTAGTCTGCTGGTTGCCTTCGACGAGCAGCAATTGCTGCCCTGCGATCTGATAGGTGCCGGCGTAGGGCAAGTAAACAGAATTGATGGTTCCAACGCTCTCGTAGGGCAGGACATGATTTGTTGTGGCGTTGGCGGCCATGTACTGTGCTGAGGCCTTGGGGGCGGTGGCGGCGAAGGACGCCAAAGCGATGGCGGCCACGACGAGGGAGCGGATGCTGAAGTTCATGGAAATTCTCCTTTTGGATTCGGCGCCTCAGTCTGCTTGCGCCGTGTCATGAAAGGAGTCTGCGGCAGTTCTCTCTTGCGATCAATGAGGCGGAGATGAGTTGCGGATGAGTTCTGAATTCAGCCAGTCGCCGTCGTGAGGCTGGCACTTGCATTCTGGCGAGTGGTGGACCAACCGTCATTTCCTCAGGAGAACTGCCGGTTGGAGGGTCTAACCGACCTGAACGTCATTTTGCCTCCGGATGTTCAAGGTCCAGGGGTGATCTTGACTGTGTGCATATCCGTGACTCTCTTCATGTCAGGCGAAGGCGTGAACACAGCATCAACCGGTTGCATTGGGGACAGATCAACGACTTCGGCCGTTGCCAACACCGTCTTGCCTTCCTCGGATTTGATCGATAGAGCAGGCGCGTGTCCCGCGAACTGGCTGATCCGGTCCCGAACCAGCATCGACGAATTGGCAGAGATGATCGCACGCAACGCTCCACCACCTTGATCGAAGCAGAATGATGGAGACGGAAGAGGAATCGGGGGTTCAGACAACTGGATGCAATCGAGCGTAACCTTCTCAAGCTTCTGATGACTCGTGTGCGGCACGGTGTGGCTCAAGTCCTCTCCCATCGGCATCGGGTACACGATGTCTTGCTCAATTGCACGAATGCGCAATGGGATCGGGCCCGCACCCTCTGTCCGAAAGTCGCCGTCCCTGTTCTCGATGACAGTGCCGGTGTATGAAGGACTTTCAATTCTTAGTTTCCAGGCGGTCAGCCCAGCCCACCACTCCTCAATGCTTCCTTCTTCCGACCGCTGGCCGCTGCGACCGCTCAGATGGAAGTTCACTTTCAGATGCCACGGCTTCATATCGACATCGTTGATTCGTGTGAAATGGCTTGCGTCCAGAACCCTCTGACGTGGATCACCTTTGTCAGACGCGTCGGCAGTGAAAACAATCAACAACGCAAACAGCGAAACCAAGATTTTCCTCACACGCGCTCTCCTTTGCCTCTAATACAACTCAGCTTCTGTTTAGGTCGGATTGAATATTATCGTGCATGCGTGGGGTTCTGAGCGGACTGTGGGCAA
>CAWAEE010000001.1:0-11306 GCA_963781125.1 uncultured Acidobacteriaceae bacterium | reverse complement strand
CGCCATTCACAAGTTGTTGACGTTGGAGCTGCTGCATCGGCTCTTCTTTGACGCAGGAAACTAGTTCAATTCGAATCCGAGTAATCAGAATCGGCAAAAATCTCCAAAATGTTCCGCAAAGCCGAATCTCACACAAAAGCGCTCCCATACTCAGGGTTGATATGCTGACGACTGCAGGCCGGGTGGGAGCCCAGCGTATTCCCGCGCTAGATTTCACGAAAGGTACGTTGGTCCTTTTCATGGTTCTCTACCACTGGATCAACTATTTCATTGGAATTCAATGGGCATATTATCGATATCTGCGGTTTCTGAGCCCATCCTTTATCTTTATTAGCGGGTTCATGATTTCCAACGTTTATCTCTCTAAATATGACGCTGCCAATCCTCAACTGACGAAGAGATTAGTTACGCGGGGCCTCAAGCTTATCGCTATTTTTCTCGCTCTTAACATTGCTCGGGATTGCATGCTTCCCAGATTGTCGACTGGCGGCCTGGTGGCGAATCTACTAAACCCTGAGAGCATCCTGGCAACGTTCGTGACCGGAGATTTCACCAGCAAGCTCGTGGCCTTCTTTATTTTGGTCCCCATCGCCTATTTACTCATGCTTTCGGGGATTCTCATGGTGCCGCAGAGAATTTACAGATACACGTTTCACGTTGTATGTGTATTCCTTTTCATAGCGATATCGATGTTGGACTTGATGGGCGCGAAGAATCAAGACTTAGAACTAGTCGCCATCGGAATGCTGGGTGTGTTAGCAGGATTCACGCCTATTGAGCGAATCAACAAATTTGTTCGGCGTCCGTACCTGCTTGCATTTGCCTATCTTCTTTACACGATTGCGATAGCAATTTGGAATGTTCCATTCCCACTTGAAGTCGTTGGAACCTGTTTGAGCGTAATGGTCATTTACCTGGTTGGTTCTACCGAACGTCAACCTGGAAGAATTCGGAACGAAGTCATTCTACTTGGAAAGTACTCGTTGTTTGCATACATCTCACAGATTGCAATCTTGCAGATCCTCAAAGCCAGCCTTTGGCATCTCAGTTTTGGAATCCCTGTGTTAGTCGTATCCGCTGTTGCCGCCTTCGCACTGACCGTGATCAGCGTAGAAGTGGTTGATCGCGCCAGATTAGCGGCACCGAGCATAAACAGACTGTACAAGGCGGTATTCAATTGAGGAATTGCGGACATAGTGTTGACGGAATGCGGCCGGCACTTGCTGGAGCCGCGAAATACAACGCAGTTAGACTGCAAAGCGATCGGGTCGAGCCGGGCAGGAACTATTCTCGAGGGAGCTTAGAATGGGCATTCAGCTCGCGATACTGATTTGTAGTGTTGGAATCGCAGTCCTTTTCTACCTTAACCGAGATAAGTCCGCCCGGAACTCGAAAGCACTTTGGCTGCCCGTCATTTGGTTATGGATTGCTGGCTCGAGACCTGTCTCCGCGTGGTTCGGGGTGAGCTCCGCGAACACTCTTTCAGCAACTCTCGAGGGGAGCCCCATGGACGCAGCTATATACGGGGCGCTCTTGGCCATTGGTGTTATCGTCCTCCTTCATCGGAGGAAGAAAACAAGCGCTTTTGTCATACGAAACAGTCCTATAATCGTCTACTCTCTATACTGCCTTATGAGCGTATTGTGGGCGCCATTCCTTGGTCCCGCCTTTAAACGGTGGACGAAGGACGTGGGGGATCTGGTCATGGTTCTCATCATCGCGACGGATCCTGAGCCGGTTAGCGCCCTTCGGCGACTATATTCCCGAGTTGGCTTTATTCTCTTTCCTTTTTCCATCGTATTGATTCGCTACTCGAACATGGGCCGCGGATTTGATCCGATAGGGAACCCGGCGAACATCGGTGTAACAACAGATAAGAATTCACTCGGACTCATCGCTTTCGTGGTTTCGCTGGGTGTGCTATGGAACCTGCGCTCACTCCTCATCCACAAGGACGAACCGAACCGAGGCCGCCGGCTAGTAGCTCAGGGTACGCTGCTCGCGTTTGGGTTAGTAGTATTGGAGATGGCCCATTCGGCGACCAGTATCGCCTGCTTCATTCTCGCCAGTGGCATCATTTTCGCGACTGGTCTGCGTGCGATCAGAAATCGGCCCGCCCGGGTCCATGCGCTTTGCTTCGCAATCATATTTGCCGGGGGAATCATTTTCCTTCTGGGGGGTGTAGAGAGTATCACACATGCTCTGGGCAGGAATTCTACTCTCTCGGGACGAACCGATATTTGGGCAGCCCTTATTCCTGCGGCAACTAACCCGGTTTTCGGAGCCGGATTCGATAGTTTCTGGACCAGCCCGAACGCGCTGGAGTTTCAGCGCAATCTTCTAAACTGGTACCATGCTAGTGATATCAATGAGGCGCACAATGGCTACATAGAGCTGTACTTAAATCTTGGCTGGGTAGGGTTGGGCTTAATCTCGTTGGTTTTAATCAGTGGTTATAGATCTGCCGTGGCAGCATTTCGGGTGGATCCATCCGTCGGCGGCCTGATGTTGGCGTATATCGTGGCTGGATCGGTTTATAGCTTAGCCGAGGCCGGATTTAGAACGTTGAATCCTATGTGGATTTTTCTTCTTCTGGCGATAGTTAGTGCGAGCGGAGTCGCGACCGGTTTCTTCCGCGGCAAGGCGCGCGAGAAGCTTGCTGTAAGCGCCGACAAAGGAGGTAGAACGCTTGGCAAGAATGAACCCAAGCCGGCGTGGGGTACCATTTACGCCGCGCAGAGTGGATTGATTCCGTCGACGACTGCTCGGACAAATAGTCCTCGGTAACGCTTTGGCTGCAATTGCCGCTGGAGTGCCCGGCAGATTCTGTACCAGAGTCAATGAGACAAACTGGTATGGAAGGAGCCTACCGCTGGCGCAAGGAATATGGCGGTCTGAAGGTGTCTACTACAACACGGAACGCCCACACTCATCGTTGGGATATCGACCTCCAGCACCAGTGGCATGGCAAAGCGAAGATCCCTTGGGGCATGGAAAAGTGGAAAGCAAGCAACGCTTCCCACTTCTCCACGCCCCTGACTGCGGCGGCGAGTTAACTAACTCATCTTCCGCGCTACACTAACAATCTCGCTGCTACAAATTACCGGGCAGGCCACCGCGTAGCAATATTTCATGATAGCGCCTCATGCGCAAGGCGGAATTGAGGGAAGGGTTGCATTTGAGGGAAGAAGGTTCGGAACTTCTAGCGCGAGGATGCTTCGACTCGGCGACTTGGAGTGTCTTAGTGACAAGTCGTCTGCAAAAACTGAAGTCCCAACGAAGAATTCTCAGGTGTTGCGCTAGTTGATGGATCTGGCACAAAGCCCAAGAACTCCTTCGTTTTGAAGTTGAGAGATGGCTGTAGCCGTGGTTTCACTGGAGAGGGCAGGAGAGCGACGGAATGGGTAAGCAAGGAAACGGAAACGATGGTGGAAGACGAAGGGCGGGGTTCGGATGAAGGGAGAAGGGAACTTCCAAAATTGCATTCTCTTCTCCCTTTCTCGGACCGACTTCTGCTTCTTGCCTATTGAACAAGCGTTCCATTCAGGTTTGACGGAGGAGGAGGGGTGGTGTTCGAACTTGTGCCGCCCGCGAGCGGATGCGGGTAAGTGTACGGCGTGTAGGCCAAGGTCCAGGTGTTCGTCGAGGTGCATTTGAGCAACTCGCCCTGCCCGAAGCCGTTGCCGCTGGTATTCCAACTCCCCTGGTCGGTCGCGAAGTACCCTACGCCCGTGGTGCAGGTGGTGGGCCGATTCGCCAGCGTACCAAATCCAACTCCACAAGTGTAGTTCCCGCTCCCCGCACTGCACGTGGTCGAGCCGTTGAATGGAACAGTTGCGCTGGTCTGCGCCGTCGGGCCTGATAATCCTCCTGCCAGCCAATTGTCCGTGTAGAAATCGCGGTTTTGGAGAATCCCGCCGCTGTAACTCGACCCGAATTGAGCCGAGAGGGCAGATGAAGGGCTTACCACATCATCCCACTCGTAGATGGGATCGAGCGCTTCACTCAGAGCAGATGCCGGGCTCGGGGTGACTCCGGAGATATACCCGCCCTGTCCACGTCCCGCCTGATCCGCGCACACCGTCGAGCGGATAATCTCGAAACTATCGCCGTTGCTGAATGACCACAGGTTTTCACCGATGGGAGGCTGAACAGTGATGGTGTTCGTCGTGTTTGACGTGATCTGGGTGACGAACCCTCTCGTGGTGTCGTAGACGGAGTAAGGCGCACCGGCAGGAGCTAGATTCTGGAGCCCCGAAATCGAGGACGTAATGGTATATCCCCCGGCGCCCGAGGATACTGTTCCTGAGTAATAGACCACGTTGTCGTTTGTGTCCCACGGATCAAGCGAATTCAAACCGCCGCAAAAACTCCACGGGGAAGGGTTGTACACCTCGCGATAGACGGTGAAATCGAAAATCTGGTTGTAGTGCCCTAAGCAGGAAACTGATGCCGTATTGCCGAAGACAATCCCCGTGCCGCCCCGGAAGGAAGTTCTGCATCGGCGCAATTGTTTACGACAATTGACGGTGTTGCCATAGGCTTCGGTGTGCCGCCCTGATCTGGGTCTGCCAGTCGTATCAAGACCATGCACGGCAGTGAAATCGAACATGGTATCGCCCGTCGCATGATTGAAACGATTGACCACGCGGCAACCGCCCGAAGTCTCCCCTGCACCCGGAGGAGCTTCCGTGCAGTCATTAAACGTCGAACCGTTGATGTAAACCTGATTATTCTCTGCGAACGCATTGGTCGCGCTGCCCATTGTATCCGGCTGCGCCCACGAGTTATCGCCAAACTGCCCGACGCCTAGATACGACGCCATTTGCGCTGAGTACAGGTGATTCGATGTGCTCCCCGTGGGTATCGTGTTGTGGTCCATCACGCCCACCGCTTCAGCCCAACGGATCATGTCTACAGAGTTCGAACTGTTACCGCTTTCAGTCCACGGCGTTGTGTGCCCAAAGTAGATGTTATCGATACGGACTTGTGGGAAGCCGCTCGACGTCGAAGTCGCTTCAATAACAATCGGACTGTAAAGCGGCGTGGTGCTGTTGATCGGGTCCAGATTCATGTTCTGGATCGTGGTGACGTTGTTCGAGGAGGCATAGGTCGGAGTCAGGTTAAACAGCGGTCCCGACGCATAGTTATCGAGGATCGTTACCCCGTTTGTGCCCGAGCCAAAGGTGGACGGCCCGCTGTTCGGAGTTCCGCCGAGTCCCGTAATAGTGATGGAAGCCGAAACATTTATGCCACTCGTCCAGGTACAAGTTACCGGCGGGGATTTGAATCGTGTCGCCGTTAATCGCTGTGTGCGTTGGACCGTTGATGACGGTATTCACATCGGAATAGTTGCAGGAAGCAGCCTTATAAATTCCCTGCGCATGCGCCATGCCTGCACTCAGAAAGGCGGCAGCCAGGGCAATCAGGCCTGCCCGACATGGGTTCCGAAGGACCGAACGCTCTACATACGTCGGTTGGTTGTGAGAGGAGACCGCTTGGGGGCTTTGTTTACCGAACCAGGAACCCCTTTGGCGGTCAAAGCTACAGTTGTATGCCTTCGGACGAAGTATCCAGAAAAGTGCGAGAGTAAGATTCATAAAATATGCAGAACTCCTTTTAATTGGATCAAAGATCCTATTGGGGCGTCACCGCGAGGAGAACTCGCTGTAACGCCAGAAATGCGCAATGGCACTATGCCCCGGTCGACTGTCCCGAGTCTAGTACTCAAGAAACGATGAGTACCACAAACGGGTCAGAGAAACGGTTACTCAAGTCACATTGAAGGCATTGGGGCCGCAAATTTCCCAGTTTGTGAGTTGGGGCTGCCGGCCGGATCCGATGCAGTCCAATATGGGTTTCACCTGTGGCCAAGGCAGCGATCGAAAGAGCAGTGGACCGGAACCAACTTCCGCTGGTTCCACAGAACTGTGGTGCCGCGTTTCCCAACATGCTGAACGTGATACGTCCAGCAAAGAGGTCGCAACCACAATCCTGGATATGATCGAGGTTAACATAGGACCCCGCACCCCTTCCAATCCATGAGCAATACTCTGCGGAATGATTGGGCGGACTGAACATAATCTACCGATTATCTGGAACGGCACCACATCGAAACGAGAAAATCTTGAAGCCTTTTCAGTCCAACGGCACCTTTCAGCCCACCGCCGCGGGAAGTGGGCTTCGCCGGACTGCAGTTCGCGGTGCCGGGGCGGCCATTGCTGGTTCGGCGAGTAACTTCACTGTGCAAATTGGGTCAGTAGTTATCTTGGCTCGGCTGCTTACTCCGTCTGATTTCGGGATCGTGACCATGGTCACCACTTTTAGCCTTCTGCTTCGGAGCTTCGGCCTGAATGGATTCACTGAATTGATCATGCAGCGCGAGGAACTCACAGAATCTCTCGCGAGCAATCTGTTTTGGATTAATCTGGGCATCGGCACGATTCTCGCCCTTACGTTTGCTTGCTTGGGTCCGTTGCTGGCGCTTTTCTATCACAACCCGGCCATAGTTCAAGTAGCTGAGGGGATGTCGCTGACGATTGGGATTGGCTCCCTAGGGTATATTCACACGGGGCTGTTGCAGCGCGCCATGCATTTCCGGAGTATCGCATTCATCAATTTCGCTGGGCAGGCACTCCAAGTGATTATCTCTATCGTCTTGGCGATGGCGGGTTGGCACTACTGGGCGCTCGTTTGGGGCAGTGTGACGCAGACGGCAGTCGCCGCAGCGGGCGCTTGGTTGATGTGCCGATGGATACCGAGTCGACCGCGCCGCGCCTCGGGCACTGCTTCAGGGCTGAAGTTTGCGATGAACGTCTACTCACATTTTGTTTTCGCCTACGCGACTCAAAACACGGACAACCTCCTCGTTGGCTGGCGGTTTGGCGCGCGGACACTCGGATTTTACAAGAAAGCGTACGACTTGTTCGTTCTGCCAGGAGCGCAATTGCTGGCACCAATTATCGCCGTGGCCATAAATACGCTTAGCCGAGTTAACCAGGACCGCGAACAATTCCAACGCTACTTCCTGCGTGCGATATCAGTTCTGGCGCTCCTGGGGATGGGAATCGGGACGGATTTTACATTAGTGGGAGGAGATTTCATTCGTTTTCTTTTCGGGCCTGGCTGGGAGGAGGCTGGTCGAATCTTTGCCTTATTCGGCCCAGGAATCGGAGTTATGTTCCTGTACAACACGCAAGGGTGGATTCATCTTTCGATCGGTCGTCCCGAGAGGTATTTTCGCTGGGGTTTGATTGAGTTTGGATTCACCGTGAGCCTGTTCCTGATGGCTTTACGCTGGGGGCCTTCTGGAATCGCGTTAGCTTGGACGGCTTCGTATTTCCTCCTGATGTTTCCCGGATTCTGGTACGCCGGAAAGCCGATCGGGCTAGGTATTGGGCCGGTTTTCGCAGTCATCTGGAAATTCTTTGTAGCATCGGTTGCGGCTGGCTGTGGGACTGCTCTGATCCTCAGGACTGTGCCGCATATTATGGCGGAATTTGGAGCTTCGGGCGCATTCGCGAGGATGGTTTTAGTTTCTTTGGTATTCTTCGGGCTGTATCTAGGCGGCGTGGTTGCTCTCCACCGTGGGCTGAAGCCCCTCAGTGAGACCGCTAGCCTGGTTCACGACCTGCTACCGGAGCGTACGGTGAGGAGTGTCAAAGAAATTGAAATCTACGATTAGGTTGCAAAGCTCTCAGCGGCGTCAACTAAAATCTTCGCTTCATTCGCCGTTACGTGGTCGCCTCAACTACACACTTGATTGCAGCTCAGGCCGTACACATAGAATGGATTGAATCTGGATGAGTTTTTATGCTGTACTTGATTCATTTACTAACCAAAGCATCGAAGTTTTCTGGAGAAGCGACCGCAATTTAGTTTGCTTTCCGGGTTGGGCTTAGAAAAGAGTCGTTCACGAGAGGATCATATGGATCGATTACGGATCTTGCTGTTAGCGCCGGACTGTAATCCGGAGGCCGTCAGCATGCCATTTGTCACTTACTCGCATGCTGCAGCGCACGCCCAACTCCATGACGTCACTTTGGTTATCGGATCGAATTCTGAGGCGCCGGTGCGCCGGGCAAATGCTCCGTTTCACGCAATCGAAATGGTCAGGATGCCATTGCTTGAGCGAATCTACAACTGGAGTTTACGCCGGGTCTTCAAATACAACTTTGACACGCAGATGTTGACCGCGTTCTTTTATCCGTTTTCTCTTGCCTTTGAATGGTGCGCCTGGCGACAGTTGCGGCGCCGCATCTTCGCAGGCGAATTCGATGTGGTTCTACGTGTCATGCCGATGTCACCCGTCTTGCCGAGTCCCTTCTCTTTCTTTCTGCGCAAGGGGCCCATACCATTCGTGCTCGGTCCGCTCAATGGTGGTCTGCCCTGGCCGCCCGGTTTTGGCCAACTCGAAAACCAAAAGGAATGGGTCTCTAACCTGCGGAATCTGTATCGCTATCTGCCGTTCGCCCGCTCCACCTATCGCTACGCGGCGGCGATTATAGCAGCTTCGTCCCAAACGTATTCCGAGTTCACTGCATATCGCGACAAACTGTTTTTCGTCCCGGAGCCCGGTATCGGTTCCTCCTCGTGTTCCGATGACCCGCGCAGTCCTGAGCGAGACGCCAAACTTAAGTTGATTTTCGTTGGCGGCCTTGTTCCCCGGAAGGCTTGCGATCTTGCTTTGCGCGCGGCTGCTCCACTCTTGCGAAGCGATGCGGCCCGCTTTACCGTGATTGGCGATGGCCCGGATCGGAGCCGTCTCGAGGAGCTTGCGAGATCCCTCGGGATCGAGAAGGCGGTTTCCTTCTGCGGCTGGCTCGGCCATGCGGAAGTCTTCAAGGGTTTGCGGTCCTCGGATGTGTTTCTGTTTCCGTCTCTCCGTGACAATGGTGCAGGCGTAGTTTTCGAAGCTCTCGCCAGTGGCGCCGTACCTGTGGTCGTGGACTTTGGTGGACCCGGGGATATCGTTCATCCAGAGGTAGGGTGCAAGGCGACCCTTACGAATGAAAGCGACGTCGTGGTGCAGATGGAGAAGATTCTGACGGAACTGGCTCACAATCGAGATAGGCTCGAGCAGTTACGGCGGCAAGGAATGGCCTACGCGCGGGAAAGTCTGACCTGGGAGGCGAAGGCGCAGGCCGTTACTCGAGTCCTGCGGTGGGTGGTGCGGCAGGGTCCGAAGCCAGACCTTCCGCCGCCCAAGGTCTTGTCCGCCGGTACTAGTTCCTCCCTGGTAAAGCCTGTGCCGTACACTAGCAGCGTGCCGGGTCCCCGCTAGTTTATGTTTTTTTTCGCCACAGGCGGTACCGGAATGGTTGTGAGAGTAACATGACCCGAACACACGGCTCTCATCCGGAAGAAACAACGAGAACCCAAATGATTGAATGGCTAGATTGTCTGACAAGGAGAAATCTCTGATGGCGCGCCCGTGGAAGCCCGGTGACTTCGACTCATTATATGAGCGATACATCTGTCGAGATGAAATGCAGTTTGGGGGGCGAGCTTACTATCTTCGATATCGCTTTCGCTTTAAAGAATGCATCCGGCGCTTTGCTGCCCTGGCTCCGGTTCAGCCTGTTGATGTCCTGGATGTCGGTGGAGGGCAGTTAGCCCTTATGTGCGCCAAGTTATGGAACGACCGCGGCGTCGCGGTAGACCTTCCCGGGCCGCATCTGTCGTACATGGCGGAGCATGGTGTGGAGACGATCCAATGGAACCTGTGCAAGTCTGAGCTGCCTTCCGAAGCTAAATTCGACTTCGTGTTTTTTTCTGAAGTTATCGAGCACTTGCCGATACCGGGTTATATCGCGCTTGAACGTCTCCGAAAGGTTCTACGGCCCGGCGGCGTCATTATCTGCACGACGCCAAATCTCTATCGCCTTCGAAACGTAATATATATGGCGCTGGGACGCCCCATTTTCGACAATTTCCAATATCCGGATGAAGATGTCGCCCTCGGTCACGTGCTTGAATACAGCCGCGATCATCTCGACTGGCAGTTTAAGAAAGTTGGCTTCAAGCAATACCGCGTAGAGTACTTTCAGATGCACCATTTACCGACCAACCCACTCTTTCGTCCACTCGCTGTTCTTGGATATCCGCTGCATCTCGTTCCTCGCTGGCGCGACTATTTGATCGCAACCGCATACGCGTCGGCCGACGAAGAGAAGCCGGCGTCCTGAATGGAGAACGCGCCGGTCTCGAGTGCAGTTGCATTTTTCCGACAAGAAGCACCCCTCAGGCGCAAGAGAATCAGTAAATGACGTCCCGATTCGGAGTCTTGTCGTTTTCAACCACCGCGTATAGGGTTGGGTTCCTGACTCAACTTAGGAAGCCCTTCAAAAAACCTGGCCTCAAGAGAAGTTGGGTGTAAGTCATCATGCAGACCAATAGCGTTGCCGAAAGACCGACCATCAGCAGAAATTGAGAGTTCGGAGACGGGTTAGTCCCCGATTCGCAGCCGGAGATCGAGCTCGGCCTGCTGACAGCCTGCCGAGATCGGCATTATGCCTTAGGGCTGGCCATAGCACTTGCCGACGGGGCGTGAGCCTGGACTTGTGGGCGGCGATGAAATTGACAGCCCTGAGCTGCACACGACTCCTAATCTGCGCTTTCTCAACTTTCTCGACGACCAAGGAAGCAAGGCCGGCTTTGCAAAAAGAATATCGAGCTGCTTGTCTACTACGGAAGGCTCATCCGGTATGCGGCACACACCAAACGACGTGTTCTGCACATCCTATGGAATGGTAAGTTTGAGTTTTTTGATCGTACCCTCTTGATGCTCTACTACAAGCTCTGCGGAAAAAAAGTGGTTCTCACGGCGCATAACGTGAACGGGGCCAGACGTGACGGGAAGGACTCGCTTCTCAATCGAGTCACGCTGAGAATGCAGTACAGCCTTTGCGACCATGTCTTTGTCCATACGCAAAAGATGAAAGAGGAGCTCTGCGAGGGTTTTCGTGTGCCCGAAGATGCAGTCACCGTGATCCCGTATCCGATGAACTATGCTTTGCCCGACACGGGACTCACATCGGCCGAAGCGAAGCTGCGGCTTGGTCTCGGGGATGAGGAAAAGACGATTCTGTTCTTCGGCAAAATCAGGCCGTATAAGGGCATCGAACATCTGGTTGCGGCTTTCAAACTCCTCTCCGCCTCTCGCAAGGGCAACTACCGGTTGATTCTCGCTGGAGAGCCCAACAAGGATGCCGAAGAGTACCTGCACGAGATTCAGCATTTCGTTGACGCAAGAAATCCCTCCAGAGCAGGTCATCCTCAGGATCCACTTTATTCCCGACGAGGAG